>CAVYTQ010000016.1:0-960664 GCA_963771445.1 uncultured Planctomycetota bacterium
TAACCAGCGGCTGCGTACAAGGGCGTGACCAACTCGGCCGGCTTATGCCCTTGGTTTACGTTCAGAAGTTCTTCCTCCGCTCGTAGTAGAGCCCATGCCTGACGAGGACGTCTTCGATGTCGCGCTGGATTTTGTCAGTCGCGTGCAGGAAGAACAAGTTCCACATCTGTCTGATTGTTTGTTGCTTTAATGATAGCATCACGAACTGCTTCGTCTTTCGATACAATCACTTTGACCAGCACGCACCGCTCGTCAACGGGAGGTCCTCCCTCCTGGAAATGGTGAAAGATTGACTCGGTCGTCTGCAAACCGTTAACAATTTGTATATCTGCAACTTGGATTGACTTTCCCGTGATTGCGGCAGACGTGGCAAGAATCGTAATTCCGTTGTTAAGCCACCAAAAGTCCGGTGACTCTGGATTTGTTAGGGTAGCCCTAATGTCCTCATTGACACGGTTGAGTCCCATAAAATCGCGGACATTAGACTCAAATAAGTACCGTCGGAGTTTGCCATCATCTGAGACGAAGCGATAGTAATCCGAAAGACGAGCAAGAACAACGTATCGCTCTCCCTTAGCCAAAGCTTCGACAAACGGAAGTTCAAGGGTATAGTTTGGGATCTTCCTATGGAGCTGGACCAGTTCCGTTGCACCCAAAAACGCAAATACCGCTTTGCAGGAACCAAAGCAGTCCTTAATTACGGCTTCGATTTGAGTTGCACGCGCTTTGTACTTCCTCCCCTACTTCAGAAGTATCGCCGCGCGAGGCGTAATATACGCTGGCCGAAAAACTCGAGAGCCTCGGAGACAGCCTCCTGTATGCGTACATCAGATTGCTTCGCGATCGAAGCAATGCCTGTGAGTATGCTCCGGTAAGGTCGCCTTCCTCAATCGCAAAATCAAGTATTTCTGTGAGGGTTGCGACCAATGATTCTAGAGTGGCTTGCTTGAACGTGTCGTGATGTTTGCATGAAAGAATAAAAATTCGGAGATCCGAGTTGGTGCGTGGCCACACAAAGGATTCAGGTTCCTGAAGGAGATGACCATTGACCATGATGAAGAAACCGTCGATCCCCCCATCCTGTCGCCCGTCGATGGATCCGTAGGAGATTTCATCATTCGATAAGTCAAATTCCTTCATCACTTGTTCGAAAACAAAATACTCGAAGGCTTCGTCGCGCTTCTCCGATGGAAGCCGCATCGCGGTTCGATCGTCTATTATGCCGTCAATTAATAGTTTGTCATTCTTCGCCATTCTTAATTGCCTAAAAGGTTGTAGGGGATGAGTTTGAGAGAGAATCTTCGGGCAGCGAGCGTCGAAAGTGGAACGGCATTGGCAGAACCGACAGCGGTGGCTAGGGCCTTCGGCGACGCGAGGTAAGCCGACAGTATTCGACGGCAGATGACATCATGTCGCCATTGACGTCTCTGTTCAAGGCTCAAGTCGCCTACTTGGCAATGGATCGTACGGGAGCCGGAGTTTACTCTTGGGGTACTCCCGCCTTCAGGTGCCGCCGAGCGATAGACCCCTGCCGTGCGCCCCTCCGAAGAAGCAAGCGCTCCGCCTAACGCCAAAGATCAGCGGCCCGCCGCCAGGCGGGTCCGCTGCATCGCGTTGTTAGACGAGCCGGCCCCGATAACCAGCCCCCGACACCTCGTCAACTCAGCCGACTTTCGTCGGATCGAATGTCGCATACCTGGTGACCTCGCACCCCAAGCGTGGGCGAGACCGCGATGCGAAGTCGGTCGGCTCGACCTCCGCCGAGAGGATGACCTGGTAATTCGCGCCCCAGGGGGCAACCCCCAACCCAGGTCTCGATGGTGTGGTAGTCGCTCGCCCGCGTGACATTGAGGCGCAGGCCGCGGCCCGCCGACCAACCATAACGCCAATGATCGTGGGAGTCGATCGCGAAGTGAGGCAAGTCGAGCGCCACGCTCAGCGCTCGCAGACGACCTCGAGCTTCGCCCCTGATCTCGCCGCGTAGTAGACGTCCACCAAAGCGCCTAACAAGAATTCGGCCGCTGAACAGGCGTATTGCATCACGCCCGTTTTTCCGTATAATCCCACCCACCTCGCAATGATGCCCGAATTTCAGCGGGCTGGCAAGGATCCAGCCGGAAATAGACGGAATCGACGGGGAGAATCACGGATCATGCCCAAACTCCTCGACCAGGTCCGCGAGACCACGCGGCGCCTGCATTACAGCATCCGAACTGAGGACGCGTACGTTCTCTGGATCCGCCAGTTCATCCTTTTCCACCACAAGCACCATCCCCTCGACATGGGCGAGACCGAGGTCATTGCCTTCCTCAACCACCTGGCCGTCCGGCGCAACGTGGCGGCCTCGACCCAGAACCAGGCCCTGAGCACCGTGCTGTTCCTCTACAAGGTTGTCCTCGACCGGCCACTGGCCCGGCTCGATGATACGCTCGTGCGGGCGCGGACGCCCGAGCGTTTGCCGACCGTCTTCAGCCGCGCGGAAGCCCCGCCGTGCTGGCCCGGCTCGATGGCACCGCGTGGCTTGCCGCCAGCCTGCTCTATGGCTCCGGACTTCGGCTGATGGAATTCCTTCGCCTCCGGGTCAAGGACCTCGACTTTGGGAATGGCAAAGGGGTCTGGAACCTTTGGGAATGGCAAAGGGGTCAGGAACCGGAATGGCAAAGGGGTCAGGAACCGAAAACAAAGATTCCTGACCCCTTTGGGCCTCCCTTTGGGAATGGCAAAGGGGTCAGGAACCGGAATGGCAAAGGGGTCAGGAACCGAAAACAAAGATTCCTGACCCCTTTGGGCCTCCCCAAGAAAGGTTCCTGACCCCTTTCTTCAGCCCAGCCCAAAGATTCCTGACCCCTTTGGGCCTGACCCCAAGAAAGGTTCCTGACCCCTTTCTTCAGCTGACCCCTTTCTTCAGCCTCAGCCCAAAGATTCCTGACCCCTTTGGGCCTGACCCCAAGAAAGGTTCCTGACCCCTTTCTTCAGCCTGACCCCTTTCTTCAGCCCAAAGATTCCTGACCCCTTTGGGCCTGACCCCAAGAAAGGTTCCTGACCCCTTTCTTCAGCCTCAGCCCAAAGATTCCTGACCCCTTTGGGCCTGACCCCAAGAAAGGTTCCTGACCCCTTTCTTCAGCCTGACCCCTTTCTTCAGCCCCTTTCCGTTCTGCTTGACCCCTTTCCGTTCTGCTGACCCCTTTCCGTTCTGCCGGGCATCGAATGTCATCTCGGGAGATCTTGGCGGACCGAACGCCCGATTATCCGGACGGCCCCGGCCTTGAGCAATGACGCAACGGGATCCCACGCCAGGATCCCATGTCGTCCACAACCCTCGCGACGAGTCGCTCCTCACAGAGGGGAAAGTGGCGATGATCGCGTCATCGGGTGGGCATTGCCCACCCTGCTCGAGTGATCGATAATGCTCAGCATGGCGATTTTGCAGAGTAAGATTCTGTCTCGGCCGGCGATTGGGCATGTGTCGGGTGGGCATTTCCCACCGGGATAGGGCCTTGCCGGTGGGCGATGCCCACCCGGCATTTCCGCATGCCGCGCCCGTCGTTTCGGCCTCTCTGCGTCTCCGCCAACTCTGAGTCTCCATGTGAAACGTCTTCGGGTCGGCGGCCTTCATCGGTGGGCGATGCCCACCCCACGCGGACGATTCCCGACCGCCCGGGACAGACACAAAGCCTCGACGGAACGCGAGATCATACCGAGGTAAACCCGCGGTCCAGGAGATGGAAAGATGCCGGACGCTCCTGCTGGCGGCAAGAGAATCGGCAAGGTCTGGGTAATATTGACCGCGTGGGCGGTCTTCGCAATTGCGATCGGCCTCTATATCTTCCTGTCACCGCAGCAGGTGGGGACGAGGTCACGCATCGTCCGGTTGGCACGGTCGTTGGGGAGGCTGGTCGGCCTGGAGGATCGCCCCAGGAAACCGATCGCGGTCATCATCGGGGACATCGACCGGGGCGACGAAGCCCGGAAGGCGCAGGCCATCTTCCTCAGCTCTGAGTTGACCGATGCCGAGCTCGCGCAGGTGTTTCCCCATCTCCTCCGGGCCATGAAGGACGAACTGGACGGAGTCCGGAATGCGGCGGCGACGGTCGTCGGCGACCTGAGCCCGCGTCTTTCCAGGGAAGCCCCGGTCGTCGAGGCGGCGTTGACTGCCCTGCTCGACGATCCCTCGCCCGCACTCCGCGCCCGGGCGGCGAGATCCCTGGGGTCCATCGCCGCGAGCGGTCGGCTCGACGCCGCGCCACCTCGACTGGTCGCGTGCCTCGACGACGAAGAGGAATTCGTCCGCTTCAGCGCGGTCGAAGCCCTGGTCGAGTATCGGAAGGGACCCGAAACGATCGTCCCCGTGGCGCTGCGACGCTTGCCGGCCGAAGCCAAGGTGACCCTCAATCGGGGGGTGTCCGCCCGCGAGGCATTCACGGACGTCTTCTGGCACGTCCGCCTCGAGCCCTCGGTCCTGCCGCTCCTGATCGGAGGACTGTCGAGCGAGGACACCGAGGTGCGCCTCGTGTGCGCGGCGGCGATCAACCACATGGGCCGCGAGGCCAGGCCGGCGCTGCCGGCGATCCTGACCTTGCTCCGACAGGAGCTGGATACGCCCCATCCCCCCGATTCGCTCGCGGTCCACGACCGGATCAAGGACATGGCGGCGGGGGCGATCGGCGAGGTGACTTCGGATGGGGAATGCCCGCCCGGGTCCGTCGAGCTCATGTGCGAGATCCTGCGGAGTCGGGCCGGAGCGATCCGTGAGGCGGCCGCCGCTCGACCGGATTCGCCGGGTGCATCGCTCAAGTTCGATCGGCCCGAGGAAGAGTTGCCGGCCAAGGCGGTGTGGTGCCTGGGAATCCTCGGCCGATCCGCCGCGCCCGCCGTGCCGCTGCTGATTTCGACGTTCGAGTCGGCCCGGCAGGTCTCCAACCTCCGCGGCCTCACCGCCGAGGCCCTCGCCGAGATCACTCGCGGCACCCCGGACGAGGACCGCGTCGTCGCCTGCCTGGCGAGGGCCTGGGAGACGTCGCCGCAGGAGCAGAAGCCCGCGATCGCCCGGGCACTCCGGAGGCTCACCCCGAAGTCGGAACACCTCGTCGCGGGGCTCAAGCAATGGTCCGTTGAACGGGACGGGCTCGCAGATCAGGCGCTACCGATTCCCCCGATCCCGACGGGGATTCCCCGTGCCCGAATAGAACGCACCCGGGGCTGTCCGGCGCGGACCATCAGCCGGCGCAGGGGCAGGGGCGGTAACCCCGCGGACCGCGGCCTCCGAGAGCCGTCCCGGCCGTTTGGCGGCCTCGCGGTCGTTGGGGCATTCGGCCAGGATCTCGGACTTCAGCCCCTCCTCCCCGGCTCGGTCGCCCCGCTCGGCACCACGACGACCTCGTCAAATACCCCCGCCACCGAACCCGGGACCTCGGCAGGTTGTCCTCCTCAGCGCGCACGATCATCGTGAGATTGACGCGAGCCCGCCGCGGCGCGCGAGGCTTCGCCCACGATCGAAGCGGGACAGATCAAAGCGGGACAGCAGATTGAAGCGGGACAGGTCCGCTATTGACAAGACAGGGGGCTTGGCGAACACGAATACGGTGACAGGTTCCATATCAATAAATGTCAGACGCCAGCTGAATCCTGGTGACAACGGTCGATATGCAACCTGTCCCGCTCTTTGTTTGTTGGGTAATGCTTCCGGCCGAAGGTGTAACTCTCGCCGGAATGGGGCGACGGGCTCGATGATGAGCCGAGACGGTCGGCTGGTCGCCGTACGCCTGGGCGGGGGTAGCGGTCGCCGCGGCACTGGTGGCCCCGCGCACCCCCTGGTTGCGCCGTGCGCTTGCGAATGCCCCCGTGGCCGGCCGCCGCCGAGACGAGGATCGTCCGCAGATGGACGCAGATGAAGAGACTGCCAGGTCTCTCGGAGATCAGCGCCCTGTCATGGCTTGACGAAGGAGCTATACGGGACGAGCCGGCATCGGATCTGCGTCCCTCTGCGCCATCTGCAGACAAACCTCCCGGTTCGATTATTGGTCCGACGTTCGCGGAGAAGCGACTCGACGCCCCGCGGGACCTTCCCCATTGACCCCGCGACCGCCAGAGCGGATTATCGGGTGATGGGCGGATCTCAGGCAGATCCGACCGTGGCACCACGCGGACAAGGCCGGCGGAACAGAGTTGTCCCGCCAGACGAGCCGAGGTGCAGCAATCCCGGTAGGGCAGGACGCCCGGCCGCACCCGAAACGGAGAACCATTCGCCGTCGCCCTCCCCCGACGGGCCCATTTTCTCTCTCGATGGCGAGATCTCAGCCATGCGCATGTATTTCTTTGAAGTGACCGTCAAGGTCGACGAAGACGGTCTGCCGGCGCGGAAGGTGGTCTACCGCGGCGCCCGAGCGTGGAACGAGCTCGCCGCCCGGCGGACCCTCTTGAATCAGTTCATCGAGCAAAGCTTCCAGGTGGTCCGGATTGACCGCGTTCCCGAGCAGTGCGACACGGTCTGACCGGCCATCGCACGCGGGCGGCGCCGTGGACGACTTCAGGCCGATGCCGGGCAGAGGCCGGCAAGGTCGCGGATCGCGGCCTGCGCCACGGGGGCCGGGCAGGACCAGACGAGGAAGAAGAGCGCCTGTCGCGCCCATCGCTGCGCCGGCTCGGTGCGGAGGAAGCCCGTCCCCTTGCGCGCCGTCAGATAGGCCTGGGTGGCGCGGGTGACCAGGCCGTTGCGCTGCCCGCGGATATGGCCCGGATCGGGGGCGCCGGCATCGCCTCTCGCCTGGGCCATGATCTGGCCCCAGGTCGCTTGCCAGTCGTCGCAGAGCGCCTCGAGCGGCTCGGCCAGGTCGCCCCGGCCGGGCGAGAGCTCGATCAGCGCCGCGAGCGCCGCGCGTGCCTGGCCGGCCGCCAGCACGGAGGTTTCCAGCCCGCCGGTGCCGACGGCTCCCGGGTGCGCCAGGACCTCGGCGGACGGGCCCGCCAGCAGGTCGGATTCCTCGACAGCGACGCCATTGAGCTTGATCTCCGACGTGCATGACGCCTGGAGCGCGGCGAGCGGAAACGGCGTGCCGACCGCCACGCCGGGGCGATCGGTCCCGAGGGCGACGAGCACCTGGCGCCCGTCGTCGAACGCGCCGCCGGTGACGACCACGTCGGCCCGCGTCGCCCCGGTGACCCAGGGCATCGTCCCGTCCAGTCGGTAGCGGCCCGACTCGATCTCGACGACCCGGATCGCCTGGGAGCCCAGCCGTCGCGATGTGGTCAGGTGTGAGATCCCGACGGTGGCCATCGCGTCGCCTCGGCCGATCGCGACGAGCCAGCGCTCGGCGACGGCGTTCCCTCTCGCCGCCATGAGCCGGCGGACGGCCGCATCGTGCTGCGAGAGGATGAACATTGCGGTCAGGCTGCCGCCTGCGAGGCGGGCATATCGCTGGATGAGGAGCGGACGCGGACAGGCGAGGCCGCCGAACTCCTGCGGTAGCGTCCAACGGGGGCCGCCGATGCGCTGCAGCGTCGCCCAGAGCGCGGCGGGCCACTCGTCGCGGTCGGCCGCGCGCGCGTCCTCGGCGGACAGCTCGGCGGTGGCCGTGCAGAGCATCGCCTCGTCGGGATCGGCCTCGGTCCACGCCAGCTTGCCCGACAGGCCATCGCTCGTTGTCATTGCGTCGATCTCGTTGCGGTCAGCTCGCGCCGGGCTCGGTCCGGACCGGGCGCCGGATCACGTGAGGTCGGCCTCGCACAGGAGGTCGAAGCCCATGTTGCGCAAGGTCACGTTGGACTGCTCCATGTTGTCCACGTGGATCGCCACGGCGGGTCGATTGTGGGGGTGGACGAGCAGCGGGTAGGCGTAGTAGATATTGATCTCGGCCCGCAACAGGGCGACGCACATATCCGACAGCGCCTGCGGGCCGGTCGGCAGCTCGACGACGAGCAGCTCGTTCTCGGCGAAGGCGTGCTTGTTGAGCGATAGGATTTCTCGGCCCTGCTCGGGGTGGCTCAGCAGGAGCCGGAGGATCGAGCAATCGGCCGAGTCGGAAATGGTCAGGCCGACGATCCGGACCTTCGAGCCCTGGAAGGCGCGGTAGACCTCCAGGAGCTGTCCCACGCGGTTCTCGAGGAATACCGAGAACTGCGTCACGGACGGCCAGCTCCGTCCGTGGAGTGTTTCGAGTTCGACCTCGCCGCCTTCATCCTCGCCGTAACTCATGGAATCCCTCATCGTGCGAGGCCAGAGCGCCCGGGCAATGCGTTCTCCCCAAAGAGTTTAATTCGCTCCGCCGATCGCGGTCAATGGCTCGCGAGGAGTCATTCGGGCCGTCGGGTCGCGGCCCTCGCCGCCACGGGCCGACCCTGGAATCGTCGGTCAGCGGATCCGCCCGCGCCGGGCCGCCAGCAATCCGCCGCCGATCGCGCCAAGGGCGGAGAACACGAGCGTGGACGGTTCGGGCACCGCGAGGGGATTGAAGCCGTTGTGCTGCACGACGTAACCACCGTCCTTGTCGTGGATCTCGCCCTGGCCGTTCAGATATGAGTCGACGAAGATCGAGCCATTGATCGGGGCGGTGTTGGCGAAGTTCGCGCCGGGCGCGATGGCCGAGCTGAAGAACTGGTTCGAGATGTTCAAGTTCCCGCCCAGGGTGCCGAAGTCCCAGGTGAGCTTACTGGCCGGGGGCCCGAGCGACGAGACGGTGCGGCTCCGTGGACGACGGTCGTTGCCGTGCAACCACACGCGGAGAGCGAATAACCGGCGAACCCCGATGCGTGGGGGGCTGTCTGTGCGGTGCCGGCCTTTCATTCACCCGGTGAAATCTATGCGTGCCGTGAGCCTTCGTGATGCCCCGATGAGAAAAAGCCACGCCAGCATAAAACAGAAGGCTAACCTGCATCGCGGGGCGGACGGTCGGTGTCCGTCAAGCGGGTGCCGGGGGAATCGCGTCGCGGTGTCCCGCACATTCATTGCGACCGACAAGACCGTCAAAGGGTGATTCTATCGTTTTCCCTTTGTGCTATCGATGTTGGTACAGGGTTCGCTAATGTGGAATTACAGCGGATCATCGGAAGGGGCAAGATCGGTGGAGGGCCCCGCGAACGGAGTGGAATGGACCGGCCTCAAAGTCGTCGCGATGGGGTGGTGAACGAGTCTTCCACAACGGGTGATCGACCATGCGGAAAGGCAGACGGAACCGGCATCGTGCCCTGTTGGCCCGCCTTCAACGACACCTCGAGATCAGCCTGGACAGCCTGAAGCCGCGGCGGATTCGCACGCGATCCGCGCGGTACGCGGCGGCGCTGGGCGAGCGGCTGGGGCTGATCGCCCGGCCGGGTGCCTGCTCTTGGTGTCGCCGCCGAGGCCGGCTGGAGCGCCATCACTGGGATTATGACGAGCCACTCAACGTAACATTCTTATGTGTTGAGTGTCACGTGCTGGCCGACTCGATGCTGGTTCGGGCAGCGAGTGCCTAGCGATTCGGCAGCGGGACACTCGGCGGGAACGGCGCGGCGACGATCGCGGCGGGTGGAGGTATCGCCTCGGGAGGTGCGGTCACGGGCAGGTTGACCTGGAAGACGGTCTCGGGTCCGGGACCGGACGACCAGCGGATGCGTCCGCCGGCCTGCTCGACGATCCTCGCCGCCCGGGGCAATCCGAGTCCCAGCCCGCGCCCGGCCTTGCGGCCGCAATAGAACGGGTCGAAGAGGTGTTCGGCCTCCTCGGCCCGCAGTCCCTTGCCGTTGTCGGCGATCGACCACGTCAGCTCGTCGCCTCGCTGGGTCGATCGGACCACGATTCGACCGCCCGGCGAGGCGGCCTGGAGGGCGTTGCGCAGCAGGATCGTGGCGAGGTGCCTGAGCACGTCGGGATCGCCCCATGCGATGGCCGGCGAGTCGTCGACCTCGGCGATCAGGCGGACGCCGCGTGCCAGGCAATCGGGCTGGAACTCCGCCACGATCGCGCCGAGCAGCTCGGGCGGCTTGCAGGCGCACGGCCGCGGTGCGGGCGGTCGGGCCACGAACATCAGGTCGCGCAGGATGCGGTGCGCCCGCTGCGCCTGGCCCAGGATGATCCGGAGCGATCGGGCCACGTCGGGATCTTCCGAACGGGCCAGCAGCAGTTGTGCACGGCCGACGATCACGGCCAGGGGATTGTTCAACTCGTGCCCCGCGCCCGCGGCGAATTCTCCGAGCGCCTCCATCTTGCCGATCCGCAGCCGCTCGTCCTCGGCCTGGATCCGGCCGCGGAGCGTCCCCATGGCCGCCTGGAGTCGGCGCTCGAGGCGGGACCGTTCGGATAGTAGGCGCCGCCCACGCCCCCCAGGCACCGTGGTACTGATCGGTTCCCTCGACCGCGCGCCCGGATCTCGGCCCGCCCTGCCGGGCCAGTCTCGGCTACGGCCCGCATCGGTCCCCGGTCGTTGAGCGGCAGGATGAAGTCACGAGCCGCGACCGGCGATTCGCCCGCCAGAGGTGACGGGTCGATGGTCTCACCTTTGTTCTCGCTCGCGGTCGCAGTCTGCAAATCCGTGGGCTGCCAGGCGACCCGCGCCGACGCCACGCCGGGCTCGGCACACCACGCGAGCGCGGCGCGGTCGGCCCATTCCTCGGGCGTTTCGCCGGGCGGAGTCTCGGCCAGCAGCTCGAGGAAACGACCGGCGCGTCCCTGGTCGGATCGCAACTGGCCGACCAGCAGCCGAAGACGGGCATTCTGGCGGGTCACTCGCTCTTCATGCGGGGTCGCCGCCGGGTCGACGAACGGCGAGGTGCATCGGGCCTGCACCTCGGCCATGAGGATTCGCACGCGTGGGTCGTTGGGCGACGTGTCGTGGTCGGTCCGCCGGAGCGACCAGGGTGTCTGCTCGGCCCAGCGATATGCCTGCTGGATGAGGGCCAGCCGAGGGGGTGAATCGGACACCAGGCTCATGGCCCGATCGTGGTCCGAGTGGAGCCATGCCGCGTCGATCGCCAGCGGGTCGCACCCCCAGCGCTCGGCGAGTCGCCGTCCCAGGTCGGCGAGGTCCGATCCCAGGTCGGACCGCTCGGCCAGCTCGCGACGGGACGGATCGGTCTCGTGCCACCACGAGACGAGCCAGTCGGGTTCGACGGCCGCGACCGCCCACCAGCCCAGGGAGCAGAGCTGGCCCGCCCGGGCGACAGCCTGAGGGTCGGGATCGCCGGCCTCGCGCGCAGCCGGCGGGCGCCAGGCCGACGGCGACCGAGTGCCGCCAGAGGCGGTCGATTAGATCGGCGATCGGTCCCGACGGGGCGCCGACGCGCCACCAGGATCGTTCGGCGACCAGCCGCAACTGGTCCGAGGTCCGGCTTGCTTCGCCTACGCCGAGGATCCAGCCCGGGTCGAGGTCCCTGACGAACTGCGAGTCTCCGCCCGGTGCCTCGTCGGCATCGTCGTCGGCCGGCTCGTCGGGCAGCGAGCCGACGAGCGACCGCGCGGTGAGTGGGCGCAAGGGAAGACCGTCGAGCCGATTGAGGCGGCGTCGCAGGTCCTCGGCCGGTTTCCGACGAGTCTGGACTCGCAACGCGCTGGGACTCCTTCCCGCCCGCGTCCAAGGCGATGGGCCGGCCCAAGATTATCGCGCCGGCGCCCCGCATCATGCCGCCGGCCACGCTGGCCTCCATATCCAACAGTCGGCAGACCCGGCGGATCAGTTCATCGATATCCAGCGGCTTGTGCAGAAAATCGTCGGCACCCGAGGTCTTCAGGTCGTGGATCTTGTCTTCCTCGACCATCCCCGAGATGCAGATGATCTTGATGTCGGCCATCGTCGGATCGCGGCGGATCAGCTCGCAGACCGCCTGTCCGTTGATGTCCGGCAGCATCACATCCAGGATGATCAGGTCGGGGTGGTACTCCTTCGCCTGCATCCCCGCACCGAAGCCGTTGTTGACGACGCGGGTCTCGAACCGGGCGTCGCCGGCGAAGACCTCCGCGATCAGGTCCACGACCGCCTGATCGTCGTCAACGATCAGCACCCGACGCTTGCCGCTCTCGAGAGCGTCGGTCGGGATGCTGTTCTCCTTCATGAACCGATAGAGCGCATCCCGAGGGATGCGGCGAAACCTCGAGCCGGGGACCCGAAAGCCCTTGAGCTGGCCCGAGTCGAAGCAGCGGATGATCGTCTGCTGGCTCACCTTACATATCTTCGCCGCCTCGCCCGTCGTGAAAACGGTCTTCATGGTCGTGCTCGTCCCACTTTGCGAGATCAAGGACAAGTCCCCTCCATGGTCGCTCGAACCAAAATCGGAGGTAGACAACGCCTGATCGGCCTCCCTGCTAGTCCAGCTCACGACGCGCAGTCAGCGGCAACACGTATGACTCGCCCTATCGCGTCGATCGCACCAATCTCTCAGTAACACGCCATTGATAAATTCTACGAAACCTTCAGAGCTTACCAATATTACCAGCTTCACCAATTGTAGTGTGATCGCCGACCTTGTCAATGCGAATGCTCCAATCGTCGGATCCCTCCCAGCCCTCCAGGGTTGCATCGCCCGCGGTAAACGGCCACCGTCCGACTCTAACCCTTTTTCCGCGCGGGAAGAATAGGCGGGAGGCGATCGAAACGATTCCGCATGAGCCGGAAAGCGACGGTTGACGGGCATTCTGCCACGGCGCTGCGCGGCCGTGAATCGGTTGAGCCTGGCCGGATCGGGAGGGCGCAGGATGTCAACGTGTCAACGGACCGATTGCGAGCATGAAGCCCGATCTCCACGTCCGGAAAGCGGTTGCATGCGACGACGTTGGACAGATGCACGCGACGAGGCACGCGGCGTCGATGGCAGGGCATCGCGGGGCCGACGGTTGAGACGGGGCGATTGTGACGATTCAGTCGGGGAGCCGCCGCGTTGACATTTCGGGACGGTCGCGCTTAAGGAAAATGAGGAGGGTGGCGATATCCGACGGGCTGATCCCGCTGATCCGGCCCGCCTGGCCTAGCGAAATTGGCCGCACCCGCTCGAATTTCTCGCGGGCCTCGGCGCGAAGCTGGGGGATCGCTCGATAGTCGAGGTCCGAGGGGATCGTCTTGTCTTCAAGGCGTCGGAATCGCTCGATCTGATCGGTCTGGCGGCTGATGTAGCCGTCGTATTTCGCCTCGATCGTGACTTGCTCGATGACGTCGACGGCCAGGGCGAGCGTCGCGAGCCCCGGGTCGAGCTCCTGCAGCGTGCCCCAGGTGGTCTCGGGACGCCTGAGGACCTGGTAGAGCGTGTCTCCCTGCGACGCGGGTCTCGGTCAGCCGCGAGCGCAGGCGGGCGATCGAGTCGCGTCGCACGAGGAACCGGGTCCAGCGATGGTCGTCGACGAGTCCGATCTCGCGGCCAACCTCGGTGAGGCGGAGGTCGGCATTGTCGTGGCGCAGCGCCAGCCGATACTCGGCGCGGCTTGTGAACATCCGGTAGGGCTCGTCGACGCCTCGGGTCACCAGGTCGTCGATGAGCACCCCGATATAGGCCCGCGATCGGTCGAGGATCAAGGGTGGTGCCTCGGCGACGGACCGGGCGGCGTTGATTCCGGCGATCAACCCCTGTGCGGCGGCCTCCTCGTAGCCGGTCGTGCCGTTGATCTGGCCGGCGAAGAAGAGGGACCGGACGGGCTTGGTCTCGAGCGACGGACCGAGCTGCTGCGGCGGTGCGAAATCGTATTCGACGGCATAGCCAAACCGCATGATCTCGGCACGCTCGAGGCCGGGGATCATCGGGATGATGGCTTCCTGCACGTCTCTTGGGAGGCTTGTCGAGATGCCGTTGCAATAGTATTCCAGCGTATTGCGGCCCTCGGGCTCGAGGAAGATCTGGTGCTGTTCGCGATTGGCGAACCTGACGACCTTGTCCTCGATCGACGGGCAATAGCGCGGACCCGTGCTCTGGATCTGGCCCGAGTACATCGGCGATCGATGGAGGTTGTCGCGAATGACGGCATGGACCGCCGGGTTGGTGTACGTGATGTGGCAGTCTAGCTGCGGCTCGACGACCTCGTCGGTGAGGAACGAGAACGGCACCGGCCGCTCGTCGCCGGGCTGCCGTTCGACCCGGGTGAAGTCGATGGTCCGTCCGTTGAGCCGCGGAGGGGTGCCGGTCTTGAATCGCCGCAGTTCAAATCCAAGAGAAGTCAAACTTTGCGACATGCCCACCGCGGCCGCGTCGCCCCCGCGGCCTCCGGGCGTCTTCACCTCGCCGGTGTGCATGAGCGCCTGGAGGAACGTCCCGGTCGTGACGACCACGGCCCGGCCTCGGTAAGTGCCACCGCCGCGGCAGGCGACGCCGACGGCGCGTCCGTTCTCGACGAGGATCGCCTCGACCATCTCCTGGCGGAGGGTTAGACCGTGCTGGCGCTCGACTGTCAGCTTGGCCAGCGCCTGGTAGGCTTTCTTGTCGCACTGCGCGGGGGCTGTGCATTGCGGGCCCCTTGCCGCGGTTCAGCAGCCGATACTGGATGGCCGACGCATCGGTGAGGGTTCCCATCGCGCCGCCGAGGGCGTCGATCTCGCGGACGATCTGCCCCTTGGCGACCCCGCCGATCGCCGGGTTGCAGCTCATCTGGGCGACGGAGTCGCAATTGATCGTCAGGAGGGCGGTGCGACGGCCCATCCGTGCCGAGGCCAGCGCGGCCTCGAGGCCCGCGTGCCCGGCGCCGACGACAATCACGTCGAAATTATAAGGAGTCTGAGGCACGAAGTTCCTCGAAGCTACGGCCCGGCAGCCGACTGCCGCCCCCGCGGGCCGACGGGCGGCCATCCACCGCGAATCCGTCCAGTAGAGCCCATTCCGCCCGCGATTTCACTAGCAAATGGGGCATGGCGGCGCCGGGAACGTGCGGCCATCGGTGGCCCCTGGCGTCCGGCCGTCCGCCGTTGCTAACCTGAGAGGCTCGTCGAATCGTCCACGATCCGAATCATCCCGCTGGATGCAACGAGGTGAGTCCGCCATGTCTGAGACACGCAAGGGAGAGGTCACGTTCAAGGGGAACGCCGTCACGCTGGTCGGGCCCAAGCTGAAGCCCGGCGACAAGGCCCCCGATTTCAAGGCCATCGGCGCGGGACTGGCTCCCGTGACCCTGGCCGATACCGCCGGGAAGACCCGCTTCTTCAACGTGGTGCCCTCGCTCGACACGCCCGTCTGCAACAAGCAGACCAAGCGTTTCAACGAGGAGCTCAAGACACTGGGCGACAAGGTGGCCGCCTATACCGTCAGCCTCGACCTGCCCTTTGCCCAGGCGCGGTTCTGCACCGAGGCCAATATCGATAACCTCAAGAACCTGTCGGACGTGCACAACCACAGCTTCGGCGAGCACTACGGCGTCCTGATCTCCGACCTGCCGATCCCGCTGCTCGCCCGCGCGGTGATCGTCGTTGACCCGGCCGACACGATCCAGTACTTCGAGATCGTGCCCGAGATCGCCTCCGAGCCCAATTACGAGCCCGCGCTCGAGGCCCTCAGGAAGTCGGCCGGCGAGTGAGGCTGGAGAGCCCGCCATCGGATGATCGGGTGATTGTTCCCGGGTGGCCCTGGCGATCGCCGGCGAGGGGTGGGCGATGTCGGCGTAACGCCGCTGACATCGCCTCCCCGCACCTCGTTCTGGACCGTACGATCGTCCGGATGGACGAACGACGGCTGGCCTATCCACCAAGCGGTTGAATCCAGATATTGCGATACTGCACCGCGTTGCCGTGGTCCTGGAGCAGGACGGGACCGTCCTGGCCAGGCTGGTCGCCGACACCGCCCGGGGTGGGGTTGATCTCGGCGTCGTCGATGGTCTTGATGCCATTCTGGACGACGGTGACGCGTGCCTTCTTGACGACCTTGCCCTCGGCGTCGAGCACGGCCTTGTGGAAGGTCACGTCGTAGGTCTGCCACTGGAGGGGCGGCTTGCAGGCATTCACCGACGGGGCGACCTGGGTGTAGATCGCGCCGCAGTCGTTGGTCTGCGGCTTGAGACCGTAGGAGTCGAGGACCTGAAGCTCGTGAATCCCGCCCAGGTAGACGCCGCTGTTCCCGCGTCCCTGGCCGCGTGCCGTGGGCATGTAAGGCACGTTGAACTCGACGTGCAGCCGGAAATCGCCGAACTTCTGGCGGGTGAGGATATCGCCACGACCGACGGTGATGATGCCATCCGCCGTCGGCCAGTCGGCTGCGGTTTTACCGTCGCGCTTGACCCAGCCGTCGAGCCCTTTGTTGCCGACGAGGACGATCGCGCCGTCCGGCGGCCGGGCGCCGAGGGCTGAATCGTTCGGCTTCTCCTGTGCCGACGCGGTGACGGCGAGCGACGCCGAAAGGAGTAAGGTTGACGCCAGAGGCCCGATGGGGTTGCGCATGGTCGCGGTTGCTCCTGACCCGGTGATTCGTGTCGCCAGGGCCGAGGAAGACGGTCACGGCGGCGCCACGCGGTCCTGGCCAGTTTACTGCGAGGGCGAGGCCGCACAAGGGGCCCGCCGCGCGAAACCGCTCCGGGGAGTCCGCAAGATTGGAGACGCCGCGGCGAACTCCCAGGGGATCGAAAGCGCTCAACCCACGAGAAGCCCGCCGATGCGAATGGACGACGAGGAAACCCGGGACGAGACGACCGGCGAGGCCGACGCGGTCATCGAGTCGTCCCCGGACATCGATTTCCCGCAGGAAACGCCGCCAGATCCCATGGGCCAGATGCGGGAGGATAGCATCGCCAGCCCGGAGCCCGAGCCGACCTCCGAGCCGCTCGACCTGCGGCTCGAAGGCACGATGGTGTCCGAGGAAGCTCCGGGGCCGCCGCCCGGCTGGCTCGACGCGGTCTCGCAGGCTGAGGATCGCCTCGGGCGTCGGCTGGACGCGATTCAGAGCATCCTCGAGCGAGAGTCGCGAGCCGAGGCCAACCGCGAGCGCATGGTCAACCGGCTGCACGCCGAGCTCCAGGAATACAAGCAGGACCTGCTCCTGAAGGTCCAGCGGCCGATCTTCCTCGACCTGATCCAGCTCCACGACGACGTGGGCAAGATGATCGAGGCGCGGGCACGCGATGACGCCGATCCCACTCGCTCGACCGCGCTCCGCGGCATCCTGGAATCGATCCAGGTCGCGATCGAGGACATCCTCTATCGCCAGGGCGTCGAGCCCTTCACCGCCGAGGGCGACACCTTCGACCCGCGTCGCCAGCGGGCCGTCGCGACCGTCGCGACGGAGGAACCCGCGCGGAACAAGGCTGTCGCCGCCCGGCTCCGCAAGGGGTTCCAGGCCGGCGAGCGATTGATCCGGCCCGAGGTCGTCTCGGTCTACACGCTGCGCCCGGCGCCGCCCACGCCCGGCTAGCGGGCGGTCCAGTCGAGCGACAGGTTCAGCGTCTGTTCATGAAAATTCTCGCAGTCGAGCGGTACGCCCAGCCAAGAGCCGAGCTCGGCGAGGTCGGCGTCGTACACTTCCTGGAGCCTCGCGCGCAGGACGGCCGATAGCCGAGGCGGCTCGACCCGAGCCCGCCAGAACGCCTTGAGCGGCCGTGACCAGGTCCGGGGCACGACCCGCTGCCGGATCGTCGTCAGCACGGGCGCCTGGACCAGGACCTCGCGGACCGCGCTCCGCCGGAGCCGCTGACTCCCCTGGTTCTGCGGCTCGAGCTCATCGTCCCAACGTAGCGGGCCCTCGTGCCCCAGGAACCGGCCGATCCGCTCGAGCTCGGCCTGCGAGTGCTCCACCAGCCTGGGGAAGAAGACCGGCAGCACCGACGAGTGGCCGTAGGCCTCGAGGTACGGTTGCAACTGCCGGCTGTAGCGGCCGTACTCGATCAGCTCGGGCCATTGCTCGACCGCCTCGGCCACCCCGACCCGCCCCCGACCCGTCGTCACCTCGTGGACATAGTGCGAGACCAGCCGGTCGAACGGATGCCGCATCACATAGATCAGCTTCAGTCGCGGCAGGTCGCGCACCATCCGCTCCACGGTGCGGGGATAGGTCGGCAGCTTGGAGTAATGCGTGCTGGACTCTCCACGCAGGTCGGAATCTCCCGCCGGATGAAACAGCCCGCCGTACCAGTTCCAGCCGCGCGCGTAAGCCGCATCGTCGCTGAAGAAGTTCGGTTCCTTGGGGCGGCACATGAACAGACCTGGCTGCCTCGCCAGTTGCTCGTGCAACGTGGTCGTGGCGCTCTTCATGGCCCCAATAACGATGAAATCCGGTCGATCGATCATCATCCTGACGATTCACCCGGGAACATGGCTTTGGGTAGACGACACGCATCCTGGCCGTCCGCTGAAATGTAGCGTCGAACCGGCCGCCCAGCGCGCCCCTTTCACATGATTTTTACGATCCTTGACGATCAAAGGTCGGGACCCGGTTGATCGGCGACCGAGATTCCTACTTCATTCGTCCGGGCGGGGCAACCCCAGCAGGGCCCTTCGAAGAGCAACCGGCCGCGCCGGCCTGGCAGGGTGGACCTGCCGGGCCGATCGCGGCCGTGAGCAATGCGTTGACGAGTCCTTCCGGGCGTGGTTACTTCGTCGCTTCCGTGGGTGCGGGATCGACGTGATAGACCTTCCCATCCAGCTTGACCGTGACCGGCTCGGACTGGCTGAAGAACTGGTTGTATTCGGCCTTCTGCGAACGCGCGATGCGGAAATACGCGTCGCTGAACTGGACGATCCGCTCGGCCTTGGCGTCCTCGTCGGGCTTGACCGACGAATCGACCCATCGACCGTTCTTGAAGTAGAACGTCTTGCCGCCGATCTGTCGCACCCGGTCCTGCCGTGCCTGGGCCTGATCCAGATCGGCCGCCAGGAAGTCCTGAGCCGGTGCGCTGGCCACGGGCTGCGACCGGCCCGCGTCTCTCTGCGGGCCGATCCCGATCCGCTGCGCGCCTGGCATCATCTGCCCTTGCATCTGGCCCATCCCCGAGCCCAACTTCGCTTGCGCCGCCGACGGGGCGAAATTCTGGCCCGACTGGGCGCCGGCCTGGTTCTGTCCCGGCTGGCCTTGCCCGGGTTGATTCGTCATCCTGCGCTGGTTCGCCGCGAGATTGGATCCAGGCCCCGACTCGCCCATTCGGCCCCCCATCATGCCGCCAGATCCGCCCAACGATCCGGCCATCCCCGACACCCCCATCCCGCGGTCGGCCTGGATGAACCTCTGCTTGAAATCCCGCTGCTCGAAGGCCCCCTGGCCGCTATCCTGCGCGAGCTCGCCGAGCCTGCCCTGGGCCCGCCGGAAGTGATCGGCCTGGGCGTGTAGAGGGACATTCTCATCGGCGAGGAACGAAGTATACGGCGTCATCAGCCCGTACTTCATGCTGATGCCGACCAGCTCGTCCACCAGCTCCTTGTTCTGTCCGTGCATGTCGATCTGGTCGATGAGATCACCGACGCGACGGACCGCCCAGAGGCGTTCGACGAACTCATGGCCGCTGCCGCGGTCGGGCCCCGCCAGCTCGGAGGGGAACTCGAGCGTCCTCCGCTCGCCGCCGACCCGGCCGCTGACCCGGATCGTGGTCTTCCCCGACTGCCGATCGCGCCCGGCGACGACGAGCTGGCCGCCCTCGAACAGGTCGGGCAGGTCGCGGGGGTATGTCCGGTTGACGTCGATACCCGCCAGCTCGAGGCGGAGATCGGTCAGCACGGGGCTGGTCATCTTCGAGTAGAACCGGCCGACGTGCGCCTCGATGTCCTCGTCGGGCTTGACGTACTCGCTGGTGCCCGTGTTTCCGCCGCTCAGCCGGTCGAGCAGCCGGGCGTTGACGTCATAGCCGACGCCGAAGCAGAAAACCCGCGCCCGACGCTCGTTGGCCTGCCGGCAGTTCTCGGCGATCCGCATCTCGTTGACCTCGCCGGCCGTCGGCAGGCCGTCGGTCAGGAACAGGATATAAGCGGGCCGCGACCGGTCGTGGATCATCCCCAGCGCCGACTTGAGGGCACCGTCGATGTTGGTGCTGCCCCCCGAGCGGATGTTCTCGGCGAACCGCTCCGCCTCCGAACGCGCCTGCGAGTCGTAACGCTGGAGCTCGGGCTTGAAGGTGTCAACGCGATCGTCGTATGCGACGATGTTGAACAGGTCGTCGTCGCGGAGGTTGTTCAGCACCGACTTCAGGGTCCGGCGCGCCTGCTCGATCTTCTTGCCGGCCATCGAGCCCGAGCGGTCGATCACGAAGATCACCGTCTTGGGTAGCGGCCGCGCGTCGGCCGGCTTGACCTCGGGACTGGCGAGCATCAGGAAGTAGCCGTCCTCCGACCCGCTCGGCCGGTAGCTGAGCATCGACGCCGAGAACGCCCCCTCGGCCAGCGTCGTCACCAGCCGGAAGTCGTGCTCGGGCACGACGTCCCTGCGCTCGAGCTTGACCTCGACCTCGTGGTCGTCAAACCTCCGGATCGCAGCATCGTCGCTGGGGCAATACACGGACTTGATCGCCTCCTTGGAGCGGATCGACAGCTCGACCGTCAGCCGCTGGATCGGCCTGGCCGTGAACTTCTGCGTGCTGAGCGGATAGCTGAACTCGACGACGTCGCGCTCGCGCTTGCAAAGCTGGGTGAACCTCATCGTGACCTTGCGGTCGGCACCCGGCGGGATCGGGAAAACGCTCGTCCGATACAGTCCGCGGCCCATGTATTCCAGCAGCGCAGGGTCACGCTTGACCCGGACGATCTCCTCGTAGATCCGCCGCGCCTCGTCCTTGGCGAGCAGCCGCCCTGGCAGCTCGCGGCCGTCGAACCAGGAGCACGAAGTCCTGGACGGCGCCCTCCTCGGGCATCGGAAAGAGGAACTCCGACTCCATCACGGTCGAGCCGGGGTTATGGAACGTCTGCGAGACCTGGACCTCAGCCACCTGGTCCCGCACCCGGCCGACGATACTGACTTCCTTGATCTCGAACGACCGGGCCACCGGGGTCCTCGTGTGTCGGTCGATGATCAGCCCCTGCACCACCCCGTCGAGACGAGTCCGTTCATCGCCAGGAACGTCGCGGCGAGACCGGCCCCCAGAGCGCGAATCCGCCTCATGGTGCTCTCTCCCTTGGCTTTGTGTCCGAGACCGCCCCGCGGGCTGCCGGCACGAGCCGGCTCCGGCGAGGACGCGGTCGTCGCTCGTCTGTCAACCCGGGCGATGCAGATTGCCCCGTTTGACCCGGGTCGATGGGCGATCGAGGTGATTCTCCCAGGAGTTTAGACGCCGCATCGGCGCGTTCATTAGCAAAATCCGCGGAATCTCTTCCGGGAATTCGCGTACTCCTTTATCCTGAGCGAGAACGCTCCCGGGCGGCGGGGACGGATCCCGCCCCGAATGGACTGGCATCCTCATCGACGACAGGATCACGGATGAACCCCTACCGCAACGCGTTCTACAGCCGGCAGGCCGAATGGCACGGGTACACCAGCCTGGATTACGCGCGCGACATGCACGAGAAGCGGCTGGCGTATTACGACTGGTACACCCGGGGATGGCTGCCTGAGGACCGCTCGACGCCGATCCTCGACATCGGCTGCGGCAGCGGCCAGTTCCTCTATTTCCTCCGCGAGCGAGGATACGAGAACGCCGTCGGCATCGATCTCGACGAGGCGCAGGTCGAGGTCGCTCGTCGCCTGGGACTCGATGCCACCTGTGCCACCGTGGCCGACTTCCTCGAGCAGGATGAGCAATCGTACGGCCTGATCGCGATGCTCGACATCATCGAGCATTTCACCCGCGAGGAACTTTTCCCGCTGCTCGAGTCCGTCTCGTCCCGCCTGGCGCCCGGCGGGCGGCTGATGGCCAGCGTGCCCAACGCCGATAGCCCCCACGCGGCGCGGGCCATCTACGCCGACATCACCCACGAGATCGCCTTCACGCCGACCTCGCTGTCCGAGCTGTTCTTCTGCCATGGGCTCAACGTGTCGAGCTTCCGCGACCCCTGGCCGGCCCCGACCTCGGCGATGCGCCGAGGTTACCGCGCTCAGCCTCCTGATGCGCAAGGTCGAGTCGGTGCGGCTGCGCCTGCTGGGCTTCGAGGCCCCGCAGTTCTGGTCGTCGGTCATCTGGGTGCTGGCCCAGAAGCCCCCGAGCCTGCAGTCTCGTCCGGAGCCGGAGGTCGGTCGGACAGCGAAGCGATCGTCCGTTTCAGCCCCTCGTGAAAGTCGATGAGCGGACGGTAGCCGAGGGCCGAGCCGATCCGCTCGAGGCTGGCCAGGCTGTCGCGCACGTCCCCGCGCCGATCCGGCAGGAATTCCGGCTCGAGGTGGATCCCCAGCAGGCCGTTGATCGCGCCCACCAGGTCGAGGAGGCTGACCCTCGTCCCGGTACCCACATTGTACACGGCGCCACCGAGGGGATCCGGGCACCTGAGCGCGGCGAGGTTGGCGGCCACGGCGTTGGCGACATATGTGAAGTCGCGTGTCTGCGTGCCGTCGCCGTAGATCGTCGGCCGCAGCCCCTGGCTCATCCGCCTGAGGAAGATCGAGATCACCCCGCTGTACGGGCTCGACGGATCCTGGCGGGGCCCGAAGATGTTGAAATATCGCAGGCTGACGCCGTCGAGGCCCATGGTTCGGGCATACACGGCGACGTAGTATTCGCAGGCGAGCTTCCCCGCGGCGTAGGGGCTGAGCGGTTCCGGCAGCATGTCCTCGCGCTTGGGCAGCACGCTCGTCTCGCCGTAGGCGCTGCTGGATGCGGCGAAGATAATCCGTCGCACACCCGCCTCGCGGGCGGCCTCGAGCAGGTGGATCGTCGCCGTGGGGCCGGTGGCATGCGAGAGCAGGGGCTCGCGGACGGAACGGGGCACGCTGGGAATCGCGGCCTGGTGGAAGACATGGGCCACGTCGGCGGTCGCGAGCTTACAGACCTCGGGGTCGACCAGGTCGCCCTCGAGCCATTCATACCGGCCCGCGACGGCGTCGAGGTTGGAGCGGCGGCCGGTGGCAAGGTTGTCGACCACGCGCACGGCGTACCCCTCGCCGATCAGGGCCTCGACCAGATGCGAGCCGATGAAGCCCGCACCGCCCGTCACCAGCACTCGCTCGCCCGCGGCCATGAGCGCACTCCTCGGCTAGCGTCCGAAGTGGCAGAGCGACTCGACGTAATTCATGCTGCCGTCGGTGGCCCAGCCATCGAGCTGGGCGGCGTCCTTGAGCTGCTGGCCGCGGCGGCGGTCGACGGCCAGGAACGCCGAGTGAAGGTCGGGCAGCGAGCTGAGGTCGCCCCAGAGCTTCTCGAACTGCGCGACCGGGTAGACGTCCTCCTGTCCATGACCCCAGCGCCGTTTGACGTCCTTGATCGTCACGTAGGTCGGCACACGCGACGCCATCGCCCGGACGGCCGCGGCGACCTTTTCGTGGTCATTTCGCAGGTCGCCGCGCGAGAGCCCGAACGCGGCGAGCAGGCCATCGATCCGCACCCAGGTCGTGAGCGTGTTGTAATAACGGAGCTTGAACTCGGTATCCTCGCGCGGCTGGGCCAGTCCCTCAAGGAGTCGGAGCCGGCCGCCGACCTTCGCCAGGCCGCCGCCCCGGTCGTCGATCCGCCGCGGGATGACCTCGAAGCTCAGCGTGGCCCCCGACTCGATCACTGAGCCCAGAATGCCCGGCTCGAGACTGGCGCCTAGCGTGTCGATGTTGTGCACCATGAGCCAGCCCAGCCGAGGATACTCGTCGAGCAGCCGCGCCAGGACGCCGTTGCGCAGCAGGTTGGGCACTTCATAGAAATGGCCGGGCGGGTTGAAACGCTGGATCGGCATGTTGTCGGTGTAGTCCGAGCCCTCGCGCTGCGAACCGAGCCCACTCGAGGATCGCTCGACGGCCGGCCTCGCGCACCTTCTGCTTGTTCTCGTCGAGGGTCTCGTGGCTGGTCTCTTCCCAGAGGAAGGTCAGGTCGCGCGTCATCGGGATCAGCCGCTGGCCGATCGACTGCCCGCGCGAGAGGTAGACGGGTCCGTCGTGACCGTAGTTGCCTGTCGCTTGCAGGTGGTGCTCGATCGCGGCGTGGGTCAGGTAGCTGGTCGTGACGACGTGCGGGATGGCCACACCCAGCGATTGCTGGACCTGCCGAGTCTTGGCGAGGTGGATCTCGAGGAAGCTGCGGTGCGACCCGGCGAGCTGGGCGAACGGGTTGACCGCCTTCACCACGCCGGCCCCGGTCGTCCAACGGCTGCCCACCCCGGCGGCGAGCGTGACGACGGCGACCTCGCCGGCCGCGATCGATTCTCGGCCCGTCCGCACCGCGGGAGCGGGCCACGGACCGCGAGCCGGGATCAGCTCGGAGTCCTCGACGTCGCGCACGTCGAGGTCCACGGAGAGGCGGTTGCGCGCAGGCCGATCCGCCCGCGCTGGAGGTCCTCGCGCAGGTGCTCATGCTGGACCGGGTCGAAGCCGTTCTCGACGCGGATCCGCTCGGCCTCCTCGTCCCACGTCGCCGCCGAGGTATCGGCGGCCGACCGCGCCACCGGGAAGAGGTGGTTGACGACGGTGCGGAACAGGCTGATCAGGTCCGAGGGCTCGGGGGCGTGATTGGCATAGTGATCGACGTCAGTCCTGCGCTCGATGGGGAGCGGGTTGCCCGCCGCCCCGATCATCCGCGGGACCTGGAGGGCGTAGTAGGCCGGGGGCATCATCGCTCGGCCGCCGGTGTCGAGCGTGGCGGTGGTGCCGGCCGGGTTGATCCGGAAGTCATAGACCACGGGGTCCATCGCGAAGGGCAGGGCGTCGTCGAGCTCGGCCTTGGCCTCTCGCATGATCGCGGCGATCCGGTCCTGGAACTCGTCGTGCCGCTCGGCGCGACGAAGAAGGCCATCCCGCCGCCCGCCATCCCGCCGAGCATCAGGAATCCCCAGAAGTCGTCGCCCAGTGCCGCGCGCGACTCGCGGATGATCGTCTCGGTGAACTCGTTGGTCACCCAGGGGATGATCCGCTTGAGCGGGCCGTCCCAGTTGCGGGTCGTCTGACGTCCGAGCCCGCGCACGTCGGCCCGGGCGACGCAATCGACGATCGCGTCGAAGATCTCGAGCGCCTCCTGCCGCGCCAGCCACTCGGCTTGGCCGCGCAGGAGGTACTTCTCGGTGACCATGTTGAGGATCGGCCCGACGTTCTGGGCCATCCCGCCGTGGACGAGGACCAGGCTGCTGGCCAGGGCGTCGGCGAACGAGGCGCCCTGCGTCGGCGCCGGCGCGGCGTCGGACCGTCGTCACCGGGCCGGTTGAGGAGCCGATGCTCGGGGAGCAGTCGCCCGCGGCTGACGCCCCACTCGGGGTCCGCCTCGGAGGCCGCCACGCCCCGAATCATCTTGATGCCCGGGAAGATCCCGCCCGAGTCCTGCCAGCCGCCGCCCGAGCCGCCCAGCCACTCGCCCAGGATCGCGCGGGCGACGACGACCCGCGACTCCTCGAGGTCGAGCGGGCCGGTCAGGTTCCTGGCCTGTCCGGTCGCGCGCATCAGCATCGCGATCAGCGAGGCCAGCAGGTTCGTCGAGACGGCCAGCCGCGAACCCTTGGGGATGTCGTTGACCTTGCTGACGACTTCGAGCCCTTGCCCAGGTCCGACCACACGGGCGAGCAGGTCGGCGAGCCGTACACCCGTGCCCTCGAGCGATGGCGGCACCAGGCCCGAGGCCACGATGCCGGCCTTCACCAGCCCGAGGTAGTCGTTGCCGAAGTTGAACAGCTCTTCCAGGGTGTCAACGTCCTTGCAGGCTTTCAGGTCGATGCTGGTCAGCCGCAGGACCGGCTCGGTGATCACGCGGAGCCGGCTCTCGATCGGCGGGACGGGGGCGGCGTCGCGGCCGTGGACGCCGAGGTCCACCGAGATATTCAGCACCCGGGCGCCTTCCGGGAAGTCCATGCCGAGGAAGAAGATATCCGACCACCCGCTGTGCGACAGGTCCAGTCGCACGGGCGTCCGCTCGACGAGGATGGGGAACAGCGCGTCCTCCGACTCGCGACCGAGCAGCTCGGCGCGGATGTCGCAGGGGATGCTCGTCAACTCCGCCGACGCGGAACATCCAGCGGTTGCCGCGGCAGCTTCGCACCGATCGCCGCACCTGGTCGGCGAGGTCCTGGAAGGCGACATGCTCATACGCCTGCGCGAGGGCGCTGGCGATCGCTCCGTTGGGCCCCTCGCGCCGCATCGCGTCGAGGAACGCGGCGATCGCCTGCTCGTAGCGACGCTCCATCAGGTCCTGGAAACCGGGATACGGGATCAGCCCGGTGCCCGGCAGCTCGGCCGAGTCCTGGATGTCGTAGCGGTAGAGCGCGTGCAGGAAGAGCGACGCGCGAACGCGCTCGTACAGGTTCGTCCGGGTCCGGCGGAACTGCTCGAGCTCGTCGCAGGCACGTAGCTTGTCGGCGAGACTCGGCGTCGGCCACGAGGTCGCGGGCCGACCGGTCGCGGATCGCGGGCTCGGCCTGGGTGATCGTCTCGATCAGGAGATGTCCGGCGGTCGACATGGTCGCGGTTCGCGGGGCGTTGGCGGTTGGGTGATTTCCGGGTCCGGGTCGGGTCTGGGGCTCGTTCATCGCGGCGAGCCTTGCTCGACCCGGACGACCGACTCGAGGAGCAGCGAGAGGATGCGGTCGCGGTCGGCTCCGGCGAGCGCCAGGGCGATCTGGGCCTCGACCATGCCGAACTTGACGCCGAGGTTGAACCGCGACCCGCGGGTCTCGAGCGCGAGATACCGCTCGCGACGGGCCAGGGCGTTGAGCGCCGTGGTGAGCTGGATCGAGCCCAGCTCGCGGACCTCGCGATTGATCAGGTCGTCGAGCAGGTCGAAGACGCCCGGCGTCAGCACGTGCATGCCGAAGAAGCAGAGGTAATGCCCCGCGCGAAGGCCGGGCACCTGGAGCCTCAGCTCGGCGAGCGTGGGGTTCGGTTTCTCGATGATCTCGTCGATCAGGTAGACCTCGGGCTTGTCGGGGAGCCGGCGACCGGAGACCGTCCCGTACTGGTGGATCAGGTGCTCGCGGGTCGCCTGCACGGCGGAGACCGCACAGCCCTCGGCCGTGGCCAGGTCGATCAACTGCCGGGCACAGCGACGGGTCTCGGCCGAGACGTAAACGTGGTCGCTCAGAAGCAGCAGGCAGGGCTTGATCGCCGACGAACGGCCGGGCGCACCAGACGGCGTGCCCATAGCCATCGGGCTCCTGCTGAACCGCGAACCGCAGCCGCTGCTCGAGGTCGACGAATTGGCGAGCCTGTTCTTCGGCCTGGTCGGACGACCTGGCCGTGTGCAGCAGCGAGGCATAGTTGCGGAACTGCTGCCGGTAGATCGCCTCGTCACCCGGGCGCAGACCACGCAGATTTCCTCGATGCCGCTCTCGATGGCCTCCTCGGCGATGATCTGGAGCACGGGCTTGGTGAGCCCGTCGCGATCGACCAGCGGCAGCATCGCCTTCTGCACGGTGTCGGCGGCCGGGTACTGCCTTGCCCCGCGTCCCGCCGCCGTGATGATCGCCCGGGTCACCTCCACCGCGATTCACTCCTTCTGCCGCCCCGACGGCGATCGTCGGCCCTTGGACATCGGCCCCCGGCCTTCCGCGATCGTCCTCCCGTTCCAGCAGTGCAATAGACTAACGATCGCGATTCGGGCATGGCAACCCCGAGAGCTGAGGCGCCGGTGCGCAGGATGCACGGAGGCATCATTCATCGCCGATGGCGATGATTCGCTGGATCTCGTCGGACTTGAACCCGAGGGCCATGGGGCGGGCGACGCCGGGAAGCACCGCCACGTCGTAGAGCTCGCGGACCATGCCTTCGATCCGGATCCAGTGCGCGACGTCGCCGCTGCGAAGGTCAATGACCAGCAGTCCGCACCGGGCCTCGGCGTCGCGCCTGGCCAGCTCGGCATCGAGTGCCAGGCCCCCGAATGTCCGGTCGTGCCGAGGCTGGGACAGCCCGACCACGGCATAATCGCCGACGAACGCCAGGCCCCGCAAATAACCCGGGCAGAAGGTCAGCGGCTCGAAGGGTCCTCCGGCCGGATCGATGCTGCCGAATTCCCCCGCGCCCGAATTGTGGAGCCAGAGCCGGCCCCGGTAGAGCCGGGGTGAATGCGGCATCGACAGGTCCGACGCCAGCACGCGGCCGTCGGGTATCTCCAGCACCACGCCGCCGTTGTGGCGGCGGTCGCGCCAGCCGTCGACCACGTCGCTCTGACTGACTGCCGTCACATAGCGCGGGCGGCCATCGACGAGCGCCATGCCGTTCAGGTGGCAGCGATCCTCGGCGGTCAGCTTGCTCAGGAACGCCGGCCGCCAGAGCGGGATGAAGCTGGACCGGACCGCCACGGTCGCCACGCAGCCGAACTTGGTGGCGACGAAGACAGGCCGCCCCTCGTGGTCGACGGCGAGGTCGTGGATGTCGAGGTCGCCGGTGGTGTTCGCGACCTTCGGGACGTAGAGCCGGTCATGACCCTGGTAAAGCTCGCCGGGACGGAGCAGGTTCTCGAAGCGCCAGACCTGATAGAGCGTGCTGAGCCAGAGGGTCTGGCCCTCCGCCCAGAGGCCCATCGCGCGGTTGAACGTACGCTCCGAGACGGCGAGCCCGCCCTGCGGGGTGAGCCCCATCAGGAACAGCTTGCCCGTCTGGTAGGTGGTGAACGCCAGGCTGACCCGCTGATCGGCCAGCCACGCCGGCAGGCTCGGCGATCCGGTGACCTCGAGCCAGGGCTCGTTCGGCCGGCCGAGGGTAGGGGGGAAGGCGTCGCTCATCAACGGGCCTCGCGCCGACGGGTGCCGAACCGCCATCGCCGGGCCCTCTCTGCGAGCCGCGGCATCAGGAAGACCGAGGCGGCCACGAAGCCGGCCATCGCCTCGAATCTCACGCCCACCCGATCCAGCAGCCCGGGCGCCCGATCCGGCTCGTCGCGCATGGCCCTCGGCTGACCGGCCTTGCCCGGATCGCCCGGGTCGGGGGCAGGCCCTCGCAACGAGGCCGGCGGCCGGGGCGCGAAGAGGTCCTCTTTCCAGGGATCATACTGCGGGAGGGCGTCGCGCGACAGGTTGGATTCGCCCGCGCCGGGATACTCCCGCAGCGCCTCCTCGATGCCGAGGATCAGCCGCATGAGCGAAGATTTCTCGCCGATCGGATACTTGTCCGCCAGTGCCGGCATCCGACCGCCGGCATCACCGGCGTCGTCGCCGTACTCGGCACCGAAGTCGAGCACCGGCACGCTGACATACGAGTTCCCCTGGACGGCGACGAGGATCGCGACGCTCGCCCGCTGGAGGAGCGCACTGGCCAGCGACGAGAAGCCGCCCAGCGACAGGCCCGCCGTCACCCCTCCTGACACCGTCACCGCCGCGCTACCCTCGGCCGAGATCGTCGTCGCGCTGGACGTCTCGGCGGAGCTCGACTCGGTCTCCACGGTCGTGAACAGCGAGAGCTGGTTGAGCGAGCTGCCGGCGGCGTGGATCGCCGAGGAGAGGTTCGGGGACAGAGAACCTCCCGGCGGCGCGAACGACCCGGTCGAGATCGCCCCCGCGCCATAGACGAAGATGGTGTCCGACCCCTGGCTGCTCACGAGGACGTTGTAGCCGCCGTTGGCGGTGGTCACCACGTCGATCGTGCTCGGGACCGCGGCGGTCCCGCCCTCGGCCTGGAGGACCGTCCCGACGGTCAGTCCGTCCCCCTGCGGATCGAGCAGGTCGACGGACCCGCTGGCCAGGGCGACCAGGATCTGCCCGCTGGTCAGTGCCTGCGCGGCCAGCACATGCTGTCCCGAGAAGGCCACGCTCGCCCCGCCGGTGGGATCATTCAGGTTGAAGCGAACGAGCGAACCGCCGGCCGTGACCGCGTAGCCGATCCCCGTCGTCCCCACGAAGGTCGGCGGCTGCGCCAGCGCCCCGCTGAGGTTGATCAGAGTATGCGAGTGCTGGTCGTCGAAGAAACCCTGGCCGACCCCGGGGAGCATCGTGATCGTGCCGCTGCCGCCGTTGATGACGGCGAGGTCAGGTATGCCGTCGCCCGTCAGGTCGGCCGCGATGACCGCGATCGGACCGTCGCCGCCCGACCTGAGCCGCGGGCCGGGGATGCCGACCCAGTCGCCCTGCGCGTCGTCGGACCCGAACAGGACCGAGACGTCATTGCTGCCCTGGTCGGCGATCAGCATGTCGGGGATGCCGTCGCCGTTGACGTCGGCAACGGTCACGCTCGCCGGCGACGTGCCGACGAAATAGGTCCGCGGCGGCGCGAAAGCCGGCACTCCGCCGGTGATCGAGAGTGTCCGATAGACGAGAACAGCATTGCTGCCCGTGCTCACCACGATCGCATCGGGCAAGGACGAGCCCTTGTCGAGGTAGTCCCACTCAACATATCCCGGCGCGAGCTGCGACGACGCGCCGCCGAGCGTCGACACGGTCGTGTACCGGCCCCCGCCCCCCGAGGGTGCCTGGACCGTGACGTGGTTATTCGCCTGGTTGGCGACCAGCACGCCGGCCTCGCCCGTGCCGAGCAGGTTGGGAACCACCGACAGCGACACCCGTTCGCCGCTGATCTGGAACGTGCCGTCGCCCTTGCCGTCCAGGATCAGGATGTCACCGAAGCTGTTCCCGACCAGCAGGTTGAACAGCCCTGGGCCGGTGCCAGGCGACAGCGCCAGTCCCGTGGCCTGATCGCCGACTTCGATGGTAAACGTATGCTCGAACGTGCCTTCCCCCTCGTTGGTGAAGATCCAGACCTGGCCCGTGTCCTGCATCAGAACCGCGAGGTCCAGCTTGCCGTCCCTGTGAAAGTCGCCCGCCACGACGGCGCCGGGCTGGTTGTTGATGGCGAGGCCGTCGCTGGTCGAGGTCGTCGTCGCCAGCGTCGGCGCAGGAAACCGCCCTGGCCGTCGCCGGCGAGCACCGTGAAGCTATGCGTGCCGCGATCGACCACGACCAGGTCGGTCTGCCCGTTACCCAGGAAGTTGCCGGCGACCGCACCGACCGGCAGGCCGACGGAGTTGAGCGTCGGCACGTCCGAGCTGGCATCCAGGGTGCTCGGCTCGTTGCTGGTGTTGTAGTGAAGCTGCTGGCTGAACGAGTGGGTCGGGTCGTTGATCAGCACGGTCACGTCGCCCGAGGCCTGGTCAGTCACGATGATGCTAGGCAGCGAGTCGCCGTCGGGATGGGCGACGGTGATCGACGAGGGTGCGAGGCCGACGTCGATCGTAATCGGCGCGGCGAAGTGCCCGGGCGAGACCTGGAGGGCAATGGTGACGGTGTTGTTCAGGGCGCTGGCGGTGATCAGGTCGTCGAGGCCGTTGCCGGTCAGGTCGGTGGCGAACAGGCTGGTGGGCGGGGCCGCGGACGAGAAGGCGACGCTGTGGGAGATCGCGTCGGTCTTGCTGCCCGAGTAGGTCGTGCTGAGCCGGGGGGGCGGTCCGGCCGGGATGGCAGTGACCACACCATTGGGCGTGACCTTGTAGACCGTGATGGCGAAGGCGAACTGGTTGGTGGAGAGCCCTGGATCAAACTTGGCGCCGGCGGCCGCGATCGCCAGGCCGGTCCCGATGTTGACGATCGCGATCGAGCGGGCGGGGGCGCCGGGGTTCAAGATGACGGGCGAGGCGAAGGAACCGCCGGTACCGCCCAGTCCCTCTCGGTAGAGGATGTTTCCCGAGCCATCCAGGACCACGCTGTCGAGGATACCGTTGCCGGTGAGGTCCGCCAGCAGGGGCGTATTGCTCATCCCGACGGCGGTGGCCGCCGAGGCGGTCACGAAGGTTCCGCCACCAATATTCAACTGCACCCCAACCTGGTTGGTGGCGTCGCTCACCGTCAGGAAATCGGGCAGGCCGTCGCCGTTGGTGTCGGTCACCAGCGTTTGTGCCGGCAGATTGCCCGTGGCGTAGGGTACGGCCGCGCCGAAGGACCCGTTGCCGTGATTCACGAGCACCGTGGACGTGCCGTCGCCGGTGTCGGCCGTGATCAGGTCGAGCTGGCCGTTGCCGTTGACCTCGGCCGCCGCGACCGACGAAGGATGCAGACCGACGGCATACGCCTGCTGGGGCCGGAAGGTGCCGTTGCCATTGCCGATCAGCACGCTCACCGAGCTATCCGCATAATTGGCCGTAACGATGTCGAGGATGCCGTCGCCGGTCACGTCGGCTACAGTGAGCGCGAAGGGCTGCCGGCCCACGGCGAAGGCTTGCTCGGGCGAGAATCCGCCTCTTCCATCGCCGAGCAGCACGGTCACGCTGTCGCCGGCGGCGTTGGTGACGACGATGTCCGCCGGTTTGCCGTCGCCCTCCAGATAAGCCACGGCGATCGCGTAGGGCCGGGCGCCGACCGGAAAGACCCTCTGCGGCCGGAATGTCCCATCGCCGTTCCCCAGGAGCACGCTAACCGTATTGTCGTCGTAGTTGGCGACGACGATGTCGGAGATGCCATCGCCGGTCAGGACCGCCACGGCCAGCCCCCGCGGGTCCCGGCCGGTGGGGAAGGTGTGCTGGGCCTGGAACGTGCCGTCGCCATTGCCGAGCAGGACGCTCACCGTATTGTCGGCGGAGTTCGTCGTCACGATGTCCTGCCGGCCGTCGCCGTTCAGGTCCGCCGCCGCGACGGCCGTCGGGGCGTCGCCGACGTCCACCGTAGCTCCCTGCGAGAACGTGCCGTCGCCGCCGCCCAGTTGGACGCCGACGGTGCCCCGGAAGCGGCTGGTCTGGAGGATGTCGGGCTTGCCATCGCCATTCACGTCGGCGGTGGCCGCGGCGTAGGCACCCAGCCCAGGCCGGATGGTCTGCGGTGGCTGGAAGCTCCCGTCGCCGTTGCCCAGCAGCACGCTGACCGTGCCGTAGCCGTAGCTGGTTGTGACCGCGTCGAGGACGCCATCGCCGGCGAGGTCCGCGAGCGCGAGGCCGTGTGAGGCGGACCCCGACGCGATATTTCGCGGCGGCTGGAAGGTGCCGTCGCCGTTGCCCAGCAGCACGCTCACCGTGTTGTCGGCTAGTTGGTGGTGACGAGGTCGGGGATGCCGTCGCCGTTCAGGTCGCCCACGGCCACGAAGCGAGTGTAGTACCCCGTGGCAAAGGTCATCGGCGCCTGGAACGTGCCATCGCCGTTGCCGAGCAGGACACTCACGCTGTACCCGATAGTTCTGGGTCGTGACGATGTCGGGGATGCCGTCGCCGGTCAGGACCGCCACCGCGAGCCCGAACGCCCTCCCCGATCTCCCCCCCGCGTCGTATTCCTGCTCGGGCTGGAAGGTCCCGTCGCCATTGCCCAGGAGCACGCTGACCGTGCCGGCATGGTGATTCGTGGTGACGATGTCGGGGATGCCGTCGCCCGTCAGGACCGCCACGGCGACCGAGATGGGGGATCGGCCGACCGGGTAGACTTCCTGGGGCTGGAACGTCCCATCGCCGTTACCCAGCAGCACGCTGACGGTGCCGTCGCCGTGATTGGCGGTGACGATGTCCTCCTTGCCGTCGCCGCGCAGGTCGGCCGCCGCCACCCCGAAGGGTTGATTTCCCACAGCAATCACCCGCGCGGCCTGGAAGGTCCCGTCCCCGTTGCCGAGCAGGATGCTGATATTGCCGCTGCGGTAGTTGCTCGTGACGATATCGGGAATGCCATTGGCAGTCAGAGCGGCCACGGCCAGTCCCTCGGGGCCGGATCCACCGGCTCCGATCGAGAACGTCCGCCTGGTCTGGAACGTGCCGTCGCGGTTCTGGATGAGCACGCTCACGCTGTTGTCGTTGTAGTTGGCCGTGATGATGTCGGGGCGGCCATCGCCGTTCAGATCCGCCACCACCACGTTGTACAGCCCGAGCGGTTCGGCCGGGCCAGCGGAAGCCGACTGCGTCTGGAAGGTCCCGTCTCCGTTGCCCAGCAGGACGCTGACACCGCCGGGCGAGAAGTTGGCCGTGAGGGCGATGTCGGGCCTGCCGTCGCCATTCAAGTCACCCACCACCAGCGAGTTGCCGAGGAATTCGTGGGGGTTGACCACTTCCTGGGGCTGGAACGTTCCATCGCCATTTCCCAGCAGCACGCTCACGGTGTTGTCGTCGTAGTTGGCGACGGCCACGTCGGGCTTGCCGTCCCCGTTGAGATCCACCGCGACGACCGAGGTCGGATAAGCCCCGGTCGCCGACGATCGCGGGGGCTGGAACGTGCCGTCGCCATTGCCTAGCAGCAGGCTCACCGTATTGTCGTAGGAGTTGGCCACGACGACGTCGGGCCGGCCGTCTCCGTTGAAATCGGACTCGGCGATCGACTTGCTGTAACCCCCCGACGCGAAGTCCCGCGTGATCCCAAACGTCCCGCTGCCCGTGCCCATGAGCACGCTGACATGCGAGGCGCCGGCGTTCGCGGTCACGATGTCGGGAAGGCCGTCGCCGGTCAGGTCGGCCACGATGAGCTGAGTCGGAAGCCGCACCGACCGGATAGACGTTCTGGTCCTGGAAGGTCCCGTCGCCATTGCCAATGAGGACGCTGACCGTGTTGTCAACCAGGTCGGGGACGACGATGTCGGCGATGCCGTCGCCAGCCAGGTCGGCCACGACGGGGTTCTCGGGGTCCTGGCCGACGTTGTAGGTGACCGCCGGCTGGAAGGTGCCGTCGCCGTTCCCCATGGAGACGTTGACCGTGCCGCCCTGAAAGTCGGTGCTGATGATGTCGAGCTTGCCGTCGCCCGTAAGGTCGGCCAGGGTCACGCTGAATGCATTGACGCCGAGGTCGATCGTCACCGGGGGCTGGAAGGTCCCGTCGCCGGTCCCCATGTAGACGGTAATCTCGGAGCCCTTGCTGGGAACGACCAGGTCCAGAATCCCGTTGTTGGTCAGGTCGCCCATGACCACCTGGTCGTAACCATTCGCGACCGGGAGGGGGGCCAGGAGCGGACTCGTCGCGGTGAACGACGTATCCAGCCGGAATGAACCCCCACCGGCCCGCGCTGTCACGGTCAGGAAGTACGTCCCCGGTTGCAGGGCCTGGACAATCCGGTCGCTGTCCGACTGGATCAGCGTCTGGCCGGTCGCCGACGAAAGCGTCAGGCGCGGGAGCAGTCCGCCGCTGGCGCTGACGTCGGCCGCCAACTCTCCGTCACCCATCCCGCTCGTCACGGTGAGGGAGTACAGCCCCTCCTGACCGCCGCCCGCCGTTCCGGATTCTTGGGTGAGCAACCCGGGATCGACCTGCGACAGGTCGGTCGTTCCCGCCGCGCCGTCGGTGACGACGGTTAGGTTTTCCCAGTCCTCGCCGCGATGGACGCCGCTCTTATCGTATAGACCGGCCTCGGGCACCGACGGGTCGGCCAAGATCCGCAGGCCGAGGAACTCCTGTCCCGAGGACAACCCCGCCGGCAGCGTGACGCTCAGTCCCTGCGGCGACGAGAAATCCCGGGCGATCGCGCCGCCGACCAGTTGGGCGCGGGTGAGCGTCGCCAGCACGGTCGCCGACGAGGGGCCGAAGAGGTTGCTGGTGGAGAGCAGCACCTGGACCTGGAAATTGCCCGGGTCGGCCGCCGCCCCGGTTCTCGACGGTGAAGCTCACCGGCACCGTATCGCCGGCCGCCGCCATGTCGACGCCCGTGCGGAACGAGCTGCCGGTCATGTCGGGCAAGAGCGGGGCGTTGTGTGCCAGGTGCACGTCCAGGGCGTACGCCGCCGTTGTGCCTCCCGTGCCTCCGATGCTGGGGACCGTCGGATCGTAGCTGTCGTTGGGGGCGCTGCTCACCCCAATATAGTAGGTGCCCGGGGCGGCCGCCTCGAACGACAGGTGGGGGTCGCCCCCTTCCTGGTTGTCGAGCGCCAGCGGCGTCCCACTGGAATTGAAGACACGCAGCAGGCTGTCGAGTCCGCCGCCGGTCGCCTGGGCGGCGATGCTCGCGTCGATCATGTCGCCGGCCTGGAGCGTCGTCGAGTACAGCTCAACCCCGCCGGGGGTCGCGAGGAAGCCCGAGACCTGGGCCGACTGGTTGAAGTGGAACGGCAACGGCGAGGCGAGCGCCATCGGCGAGAGGGCGAGCAGCGACCGCCGCTCGAGCCGCTCCGCGCCCGGCCACCTCCGACGCCATCGTCCGGCCCGGTCGCCTCGCTGGGCCCCGAGCCGCAGTTGCGAGCCCATGGATCAGTCCCTTCTCAGCGTCGCGGATTCGAGCTGGAGGTACGCGGGGCGTCGCCGCAGCGCCGCGAATGCCGAGTCCTGGCGGATGTTCCGGGACCAGAATGCACTCCGGTCATCGGCGGGGATCAATTGCATCGACTTCTGCAGCAGCTCCACCGCGCGCTGGGGGTAGGGCTCGGGGCACTGCGCGTAGATCCGCGCGGCGTTGAAGAACAGCCGAGGCGACGGCGGCCCCAGCCGGACGGCCTCCGCCGCATCGCGGACGGCCTGGCGGAAGTCGCCCTGCATCGCCAGGGCGAACCCCCGCCCGCTGTACGCGTCGCCGTTCTTGGGATCGAGCTCGATGGCCAGCTCGAAGTCGCGCAGGGCCAGCTTCGGCGCTTCGACCACCAGGTGCATCCAGCCTCGATACGCCTGGACGGTCGAGGTGGGCTTCAGCTCCAGGGCCTTGGTGAAGTCGTCGATGGCGCCCGGATACCGGCCGAGCTCGGCCCGCGCCAGGCCCCGGCCGCGATAGACCGATTCCAGCGGCTGCCCCTTCTCGAGATAACGATCGAAGGCTGCCACGACCTCCTCGAACCGGCCCAGATGGAACAGCGCCTCGGCCCGCATCCGCTGGGCTGCCGAATGGTCGGGCTGCGACGCGAGCGCGGCGTCGAACGAGGCGAGCGCCTCCTCGTTTTTCTTGTCGCCCAGGAAGATGCGTCCCCGGTCGACGAGGTCGCCGACGCGCAGGGGAACGTTCGCCTTCTCCAGCTCGATGGCCCGATTGAAGTCGACCAGGGCCTGCTCAGGCTCCTTGCGCTCGAGGTGCACCCTGGCCCTCAGCCGATAGAGATTGGCGAGCCCCGGCTCGATCTGGATCGCGCGTGTCAACTGCGCGATCGCCTGCTGCGGATCGCCGAGCTTGCGGTACGCATTGGCCATGTTCACGAACGCCTGGTAGGCGCCCGGCTTCAGACGGATCGCCGCTTGCAAATCGGTCAGGGCGTCGGCGTAGCGCTCCGACCGAATCCGCAGCACCGAGCGATAGACCAGCAGGACGTATCGCGTGTTCTCGTCGAGCGGCCGTTCGGCGGCCTTTTGGAAGTCCGCCTCCGCCGCCTCCCAGGCTTGCAGCTCCTCGTTGGCGAACCCTCGCAGCAGGTAGAGCCACACGAAGTCGGTGCGCTGAGCCAGGCAGGCGCTCGAGCAACGCCCGGGCCTCGGCGGGCCGCTGCTGCCGCAACAGGCAGAGGGCATCGAGATACTGCGCCCAGAAGTGGACCGGCTCGCGCTCGAGCACCCGGTCGAATTCGCGGATCGCCTCGGGGAATCGCTCGCGCCGGTAGAACTCATCGGCCATCAGGAAATGGTCGAGGACATTGTCCAGCGGCGCCCGGCCGGCGGCCTGCTCGGCCTGCTCGGCCTCGGCGGCATTGCCGAGCATCTTCAGGTAGCGCGCCCGCCGCAGGTGGAAGGCGCGGGAGGGCGTCCCGATCTTGCGGGCGTGATCCAGGTCGCCGAGCGCCCGGCGCAGGTACGCGTCCTTCTCGGCGGGCTTCCTGTCGTCCACCGACCGGGCTTCGGTCTCGGCGAGGACCAGCAGGAGCTGGTAACAGTCGCCGCGGACCTCCGCCCGCTGGGCGTCGTCGAGCTCGGCGTCGAGAACAGGCTGGGCGCCGGGCTCTCTGAGGACCCCGTAGATCCCGAGGGCCCGCTGGACCGACTCGCGAGCGGCCTTGAGGTTGAGCGACAGGTCCATGCCGGTGTATAGCGTGCCGAGGAATTGGGCCTCGTTGCGCAGCCCGACGAATTGCTGGAACCGCGCGCGGGCGGCCTGCGCGGGCGGCCTCGGCGCCCAGCTCCCGCCGGACCTGTTTCAGCAGGGTCTCGGCGGACGTCTTGAGCGATTCCAGCGCGCTTTCCTCGCCGATCGTGGCCAGGGCCTTCTCGAGTTGCAGCCGCGCCTGCGGCCAGTCGCGTGCCGCCACGGCCACCCGCCCGCCGTCGTACAGCCCCTGGCTCTCCTGCCGGACCATGGCAAGCCGGCGCGCCTCGATTGCGGCTTGCTCGCGGCCGCGTGTCAGGCGCTCCTGGTTCAGGGCCGCAGCGAGGCGGACTCGCAACGAGACGTTATGCCAGGCGATGAACAGCACCATGCCCGCGAACGCCAGGGTGCAGACCCCGATCAGCGCCATGATGGCGGGCCGGCGTTTCGCCCACTTCCAGGCGCGCTCCCAGGCGGGTGTCGGCCGGGAGCGAATCGGGTGGCCATCCAGGTATCGTCGCAGGTCGGCGGCCAGCTCGCCGGCGGTGGCAAACCGCCGTGCCGGGTCCTTCTGGATGCATTTCAGGCAGATGGTTTCCAGGTCGTGCGGCACCCGCGGTTCGAGCTGACGCGGCGGCACCGGTTCCTGCTGGATGACCTGCCGCATCGTGTCGAGCGGATTCTTCGCCTTGAACGGCGGTCGGCCGACGAGCAGGTCATAGAGGATCGAGCCCAGGGCGTAGATGTCGGCGGCCGGGCCAACCCGACTGCTATGGCCCTCCGCCTGCTCGGGCGCCATGTAGCACGGCGTGCCCATGACGCTGTGGCTCTGCGTATTGCCCGACTCGTCGTCGACGCGCTTGGCCAGCCCGAAATCGGCGATCTTGGGCGTCGTGGTCCGAGACCAGTGCGAATCCGTGACCGAGCTCGACCCGGTCGGCTTCCTCTGGGCCGGCGACGATCTGACCCTCCCGCCGGGCGAGCAGGACATTCGCCGGCTTGAGGTCGCGATGGACGATGCCCTGCTGGTGCGCGAATTCCATCGCACGCGCCATGGTCTCCACCAGCTCGGCGGCCGCCCGCGGAGACGTCGGCGTGTTGCGGATCTGCTCCTCGAGGCTGCCCCCATCGACGAACTCGAGCGTCAGATACGGGCGGCCGTCGCATTCGCCGGTCTCGAAGATCTGGACGATGTTGGGATGGTGCAGCTTGGCGACGGCCTCGGCCTCGGTGCGAAACCGGGCCAGCCCGATCGGGCCGACGTGCGCCCCGCCCAGGATCATCTTGAGCGCGACCAAGCGGTGCAGGCGGCGGTCCCGCGCCTTGTAGACGACACCCATCCCGCCGCGACCGAGCTCCTCGAGCAGGTCGTATCCGGGCACCGTCACGCCGTCGAGCATCTGGGGAGTGGAAGGGAGAGTGCGGCTCGCGGCGGTGCGGCGGTCGACGAGGGTTGGGATGTCGTCGTGGCCCTGGGTCCGGTCGTCCTCGGCCCTGTTCTCGAGAATGGCCGCCATCAATCCCGGGCCCGCATTGTCGTCGCCGCGGTCCTTGCCAGGTCTCGCAAACCCGCCCTCGAACCGACCCACGACCCCGATGCGGCCCTCGCCGGGGTCCGTCCGGCTCGACTCGGACGCCATCTCGCGCATGTGGCCCGGCAGGCCGCTATTCCCGGCGTCGAGGGTCTGGTTCGGGTCCAGCGCTACTCTGCCTTCACCGGGGACGGTCCTGTTCGAATCGAATGCCGGCTCGCCTCGGTGGTTCGGCAGCCCGCCGTTCCCGGCGTCGATGGTCTGGTTCGGATCGGACCCCGGGATGGCTAGATAGCTCACCGGCAGCCTGCCATTGGTGGCCTCGACGCCATGGTCCGAATCGGCCTCCGGGTCGGAACAAATCGTCTCCGCCGGATCCATGCTGATCCTCGGTGCTGGCCTCGACTCCGGCATCGGCTCCTTGACGGTCGTGATACCGAAAGTCCCCGCGTCCGGCGCGTGCGCCTCCTCGTGAGGAGTACTCGCCTCGGGCGCGATCGTGCTGTCATCCGTCCCGGGTAGCGGTCGTGGGGGGCTCACAGTCTCACCCCTTGTCGTCTGGCTCAAACACATCGCCAGGTAGTTGGCACGTCGATGCACCAGGCCCGAAGCGGCTCACGCTCGTTGGACTCTTCCCATTCTCCCATATTTTCCACGGCCGTGCATCAACCCAACGAAGTTGCCTCGGTTCTCGACCCGCGAACCTCTCAGGAGAGGCTGACCGGACACGAGCAGGTCGAAGGTGATGCCAGCAACACCCAGATTACCCAAAGCTTCCAGTCAACTCCATGCATGATCTATATACGCCTGATCTCAATCCGGTGTTTCACGCTTGTCGAAATTGGCCGGATTTCGGGCGCCGGAGTTTCGTCCTGGGCCAGCAGTCACCTGCCGGATGTGGGATGCCAGCGAGGGTTCGGGTCGGAAGACCCGCGAGACGCGGGGGAGGCCTTGATATGGCGTCGCGCAGCAGATAGAATCTACCCTGTCGCTCGCGGCAGTCCACCTACGGGTCGCGACGATTCGCCCATGGACCACGCCGATTCAGGAAACTTACCCACCCCGATTCGCCGCAAGTCCTTGACGCACAATCCTGGGGATGTAGCTCAATTGGTTAGAGCACCGGCCTGTCACGCCGGAGGTTGCGGGTTCGAGCCCCGTCATCCTCGCTTCCCTTCCTGTAATCGGTCCCTGCACACTCGCGGACTCCATGCCAGTGACCCGGACTCCTGGCCGCCCAGCTTCCGGCGATGATCGCCGAAGCGGCCGTCCAAATCTGGATCGTCCTTCCTTCTCCGCTCCGGTGTGTGTGTCCTATGAAGATCATTCGCGGGTGGACTTGATGCAAGGTCCGAAATCCCATAATAATTCTCTCTACGAATCGGGCGACGCGCGGCGGGGCGCGAGCAGATGACGGCGGGAGAAACAAGCCCGGCCTGATCGATACGGTCGGCCGGCCATGGAGGTGCCAGGCGCAAGATGTACGTACCCACGAAACTGTTCTTCACCAAGGGCGTCGGCACGCATCGCGAGAAGCTCACCAGCTTCGAGCTGGCGCTCCGCGACGCCCGGATCGCCTGCTACAACCTCGTCCGCGTCTCGAGCATCTTCCCGCCCAATTGCAAGGAAATCTCGGTCGAGGAGGGGCTGAAGCAGCTCCAGCCCGGCCAGATCGTCCACGTCGTCATGAGCGAGAGCGCCACCGCCGAGCCCAACCGGCTGGTCGCCGCGAGCGTCGGCGTCGCCATCCCGCGCGACCGGACGCTCTTCGGCTACCTCTCCGAGCACCACGCCTACGGCCAGACCGCCAAGACGGCCGCCGACTACGCCGAGGACCTCGCCGCCGAGATGCTCGCCACGATCCTCGGAGTCGAGTTCAACCCCAACAGCTCGTGGGACGAGAAGCGCGAGATCTGGAAGATCGCCGACGTCTTCTACAAGACCAAGGAAGTCACCCAGACCGCCGTCGGCCACAAGGACGGCCTCTGGACCACCGTCGTGGCCGCCGCCATCCTGCTTCCTTGATCTCTATTCCTGGTCATTAGTCCCTGGTCATTGGTCATTGGTTAGGACAGCCGGTCCGTCCTACCCTGCCAAACGGCGATGAGCGACGACCGACGAGCGAGGGCGTATGACCAATAACCAATGACGAATGACCAATGACCAATGAACTTTTCCTGAAAACGATCAGCCAGCATCGGATCGCGCCGGCGGCGGTCTCCGGGGCGGAGACGGCCGCCGACCTGATCGACGGGGCCTTCTCCAGCTACAACGCCGGGCGGCTCCGCGAGGTCTGCCGCGTCTTCACCCAGAAGCTGCTCGCAACCGGACTGCACCGTCGGGCTGACGCTCTCCGGCGCCCTGACGCCGGCCGGGCTCGGCATGAGCTGCCTGATCCCCCTGATCCGGGCCGGGTTCATCGACTGGATCGTCTCCACCGGCGCGAACCTCTACCACGATACCCATTACGCCCTCGACCTGCCGCTGCACCAGAGCCGTCCCAACCTGGACGACCATCGCGCTCCGGCAGCACGACATCATCCGCATCTACGACATCGTCTTCGACTACTCGACGCTGCTCGACACCGACTCGTTCTACCGCGAGCTGATCGCTGACGAGGCCTTCGCGCGGCCGATGGGGACCGCCGAGTTCCACCACGAGGTGGGTCGTTACCTCCACGGCCGGGCCCAGGCGCTGGGACGGCCCTCGCAGAGTCTCCTGGCCGCCGCCTTCGAGGCGGACGTGCCGATCTTCACGTCGAGCCCGGCCGACAGCTCGATCGGGATGAACCTGGCGGCCCTGAGCCTGAAGGGCGGCCGGCTCCAGATCGACACCCTCCGCGACGTCAACGAGACGGCCGCGATCGTCTACGCACGCCAAGCGCAACGGGGGCAAGTCGGGCGTCCTGATCCTGGGCGGCGGCAGCCCCAAGAACTTCATCCTCCAGACCGAGCCCCAGATCCAGGAAGTCCTGGGCCTGGCCGAGAGCGGTCACGATTACTTCCTCCAGGTCACCGACGCCCGGCCCGATACCGGCGGGCTCTCGGGCGCCACGGCCAGCGAGGCGATGACCTGGGGCAAGGTTGACCCCGACAAGCTGCCCGACTCCGTCACCTGCTACACCGACATCGACGATCGCCCTGCCGCTCCTGACCGCCTACGCCCTGGCCCGCCACGAGCCGCGACCGCTGCGCCGGCTCTATCGACGACGCGAGCAGGACTACGCACGCCTCGAGGCAGCCTATGCCGAGCGTCTTGCCCAGAGGTTCCGATCACCCGACGGAGCGCGAGTGCCCGGCCGTCATGACCGGCCGGCCGGCACTCCTCCGTCGCCTCGGAGGGTGAACGATGTCGCGACCCCTGGCTACCCGCGTCATCTCCGTCGATCCGGCCGATCCCGACCCGGCCGCGCTCGACGAGGCGGCCAGTATCCTGCTTCAAGGCGGGCTCGTCGCCTTCGCGACCGAGACCGTCTACGGACTGGGGGCCGTCGCGACCGATGCCGAGGCCGTCGCCCGGATCTTCGCGGCCAAGGGACGGCCGCCGATCAACCCGCTGATCGTTCACGTGGCCGGAGTCGGCCAGGCTCGTGAATATGTCGCCGAGTGGCCGGCCGACGCGGATCGTCTCGCCGGCCGCTTCTGGCCCGGGCCGTTGACGCTCGTCCTGCCTCGCTCGGCAAGGATCCCGGACATCGTGACGGCGGGGCGTTCGACGGTGGGAATCCGTTGCCCCGCGGGCAAGGTGGCTCTCGGCCTCATCGCGCGTTGCTCGGTCCCCCTGGCCGCGCCGAGCGCCAACCGATCGAATCGGATCTCGCCGACCCGAGCCCAGCACGTCGCCGCCGACCTGGACGGACGGATCGACCTGATCCTCGATAGCGGTCCGACCACCGTCGGCCTGGAATCGACCGTGATCGACCTGTCGAGCTATCCCGCCCGATTGCTCCGGCCCGGACCAATCGGGCTCGAGGAGCTCGAGCAGGCGCTCGGGGGAAGAACCGTCGCCACTCAACCGCCCAGCGATTCGGCCGACCGGCCCGCCAGCCCGGGTCAGATGCCGGTCCATTATGCCCCGCGGACCCCGGCGTTCCGTGTCGAGAGCATTGCGGACCTGGCGGCTCGCTCACGTCAAGGACGCCGTGGTCGTGATCTGTGTCGGTCGGGCGGATGAGGACGTCCCGAACGCCCGGACCAGACTGATCCGGCTGGACTCGCCGAGCTCGGCGTCCCGTCGGCTCTACGAGGTCCTGCACGATTGCGACGCGATGGATGTCCGGACCATCCTGGTCGTCATGCCGCCGGATCGACCCGAATGGCAGGCCGTCCGGGACCGTCTGATCCGGGCGACGCGTCCGCTGGCAGACATCTCGATCGGTCGGCGACGAGTCCTCATTCGAATAGACGACGTTGGTCGTCAAACAGAGGAAACTCCTCCGGGCTCGGCGGCGGGACGGGCAGGCCCAGGTGCATATAGGCCGCGGAAGTGGCGACGCGACCGCGGGGCGTCCGGATCACGAACTCCCGGCGCAGCAGGTAAGGCTCGACCTCGTCCTTGAGTGTGTCCACCGAAACGCTCATCGTGGCGGACAGGGCCTCGACACCGGTCGGGCCGCCGTCGAAGACGCGGATCAGCGTCTCGAGGTAGCGGCGATCCTGCTTGTCGAGCCCCTCCGCGTCGATCTCCTGCATCTCCAGGGCATCGCGCGCGACGGACAGGCTGATCTGGCCGTCGGCGCGGGCCAGCGAGTAGTCGCGGACCCACCGCAGTCGGGCATTGGCGATCCGAGGCGTCCCTCGGCTGCGAGCCGCTAGCTCCCAGGCCGCTGCGGGCTCGATCGTCGTACGGAGCTTGGCGGCATTCGATGGTGAGGATCGTCGCCAGGTCCTCCGTGTCGTAGAACTCGAGGTGCTCGTGGATGCCGAACCGCTCGCGGAGCGGGCCCGAGAGCATGCCGCTACGCGTCGTGGCGCCGATGATCGTGAACTTCTTGAGCGGAAGGTTGATCGTCCGCGCCGACATCCCCTCGCCCAGGACCACGTCGACCCGGAAATCCTCCATGACGGGGTAGATGAATTCCTCGACGGCGCTCGGAAGGCGGTGGATCTCGTCGATGAAGAGGATCGAGCCCTCGGCCGCATTGGTGAGGTAGGGCATCACGTCCATCTTCTTGTCGAGCGCGGCGCCGCTGGTGATGTTCAGCTCGACCCCGAGCTCGTTGTGCAGGACGGTGGCAAACGTCGTCTTGCCCAGTCCCGGCGGGCCGTCGAAGAGGATGTGCGGCAACGGCTCGCCGCGCTTCCGCGAGGCCTCGAGGCTGATGGCAAGCCGCTCGGCGACCTTGCGCTGGCCGACGATCTCGGAAATCCGCTGCGGACGGAGCTTCTCGTCGGGATCGGGCGGCCTCTCCGCGGCTGCGTCTGAGACAGCCAGGGGCCGGGCCTGGCCCCCGTCCTCACGGTCCGGTGTCCCTCGGATGATCGCCTCTCGCATGGAACGGTCCCTTTCATCCGTCCGGTGGCAGCCCCCATTCGCCGGGGCTCATCGGCTCTGCTGGTAGATCGCTTCGATCATATCGGGCACGGACTTGAACTTCTTCTTGCCGGCGAGGGCGCGATCGATGGCCTGCCGCGCCTGGCTCTCGGTGTGGCCGACCGACAGCAGCGCCGCGTACGTGTCGCGGATCACGTCGGGCTCGGCATTCTCGGGCGACCCGTTGGCTTCGGCAGCCGCCTGCGCCGGGGCGTCGGACCCGACGATCAGGGTGAATTTGCCGACCTTGCGGCGCAGCTTGGCGACGATCCGCTCGGCCGTCGCCTCGCCGATACCGGGAAAAGTCGCCAGCAGCTTCACGTCCTGGTCCTGAATCATCCGCGCGAGCTCGCGCACCGGCCGGACCATCGCGCGCAATGCCTTGCGCACGCCGACGCCGTCGACCGAGCAGAAGATGTCGAAGAACTCGCGATCGATCGGCGAGAGGAACCCGATCAGCCGGGGGATCATCCGGCTGCCCATCGTCCCCCCCTCGATGTAGAAGATCGTATGCAGCTCCATCGGCTCGCCCAGCCGAGCCTGGATCGCGCGGCGAGTGTGCTCCGGGATCAGGACCTCGATCTGGAACGGGTCAACTCGCAAGGTGGCCGCCTCCTCGGCGACCGCCTCGACGATGCCCCGGATCTTCGTCAGCATCGCATCGACCGTCCTTTCCGTCCGGACAAACCCGTCTGTTGCTTTGTTCAGTTATTCTGACCGATTCCGGATCGCCTGGCAAGGGATTTCACGCGTCGGACTTGCGGGTCGAGACAGCCTTGTCGACCGCGAGCCAGACGGGCGGCGCGACGGCGTCGTCGGCCAGCATGTCATAGAGGCCGATGTGAGCAAATGGTCTCGTACCTCTCCGTGCAACGCCTCCGCAAGGGCGGCTGGCCGATTTCAACCAACCGTCCCGCGGGGCCGCCTCGCCCTTCCCGATCCGAGGGATCGTCGCAAATCGCCGCGCCGGTTACGCGTGGTCTCTGCATCGCCGCGCGATCGAAACGCCGTCCGCATGAATTCACCGAGAGGCGAGGGAAAACGCAGGATCTCCCGAGAAAATGACTATAGCCATCGTTGAGATTGAGATAAACAGTGCTTTGGAAATTTGCACGTCGAACGTGCAGGCTCGAGCAGCGGGGCGAAAACACCGTGGAAACGCGAGGAAAAACACGAATTCACGCGAAGGATCTCTTCCAAAAGCATGAAGACTTGGTATGAATTGACGAAGGGACCGGTAGATTCATGCCGGTCGGACTCAAGCGTAGATGTCTTGGAATGAGGTGAGACCGATGGCGGTGAAGAAAGCCTCGACACCGAAGACCGAGCAGCGCGCCGAAGGCTGCGGCGACCAAGAAGGCCGCCGTGACCAAGAAGGCCCCCGCGACCAAGAAGGCCCCGGTGGCCAAGAAGGCCCCGGTAGCCAAGAAGGCCCCCGCGACCAAGAAGGCCCGCCAAGAAAGCGGCCGACGCCAACGCCAAGCCGGTCGTCGTCAAGAAGGCGGCGCCGATCAAGTTGTCGGACTCCCAGGCTCGCGTCCTGGTCGCCGTGCAGCAGGCCCCCGAGGCCGGCTACGCCGCGGGCAAGGGCGAGGGCAAGGTCCTCGAGTCGCTGCTCAAGAAGAAGCTGGTGAAGCGCGGCAAGAAGGTGAACGGCATGGCCCGCTACCTGGCGACCAAGGCTGGTGCGAAGCACGTCCCCACGCCCTCGATGCCGTCCGCCCCCCGCGCCATCCGCGATCGAGCCCGGCGTCGTCACATCTGCCGTGGCGCCTGCCTGATCGCAGTGACCTGCCACCACGCCGTCCCCCGGCATGCCCCCCTGGCGTGCCCGGGGGAGGGCGATCGTTCGAGCATGTCGTCTTCCATCTCCCTCCGCCGTTCCTCCGCTCCCATCGAATCCGACCATCGAGGATCCGTCGCCCGCCGCCAGGTGGACTTGGCGGAATCGCGGCTCGAGGATAAGATCCGCCAGCTGCCCGTCGAGCTGGCTCGTCGTTCGTTACATGTCCTCTCAAGGGTCAGGTCACCGAGACATGGATGTCTGGTCGCGCGGAAATCTCGACGTCGGGCGTGGCTGTCGGTCGCTGCGCTGGTCGCGTGTGCCGGTTGCTCGACCTATCTCGGCACCACGCCCAAGAGCTTCCTCCGGCACGTCAGATCGAATCCGGACCCGAACATGCGCTATCATCGCCTACGCAAAGCTGGGCGAACCCGATCGCGTACGACGATCCCGCAGGACAAGTCCGACGCCATCGAGACGCTGGTCGAACAAGCTCGACGAGGGCAAGGAGCCGATGGCGACGGGCCAGTGATCATCCGCACGCTGGGAGAGCTGGGCGACCGCCGGGCCCAGAATGCGATCGCCCGGGTGGCGAATAACCCCAACGCCGAGCCGATGCTCAAGGTCGAGGCGTATCGTGCCCTCGGCAAGGTCGGACGAGCGACGATGCCATGACGCTCGTCCGGATCATGAACACCGACGCAGCTGGAGGACTGCCGGATCGCCGCCATCGAGGGGATCGGCGCGCTCAAGTCGCGCAGACGCCCGGATCTACAGTGCTGATCGAGGGGATGGAGAACGAGGACCCGCCATCCGGCTCGCAATCGTATCGAGCCCTCAAGCAGATCACCGGCAGGACGTGGGGAACAGATCCGCGGACTGGCGGAAGGACCTCCAGCCCGAGCTCGCCCAGGCGAACAAGCCGACGCTCGAGGGCATCACGCCTCCCGCCGGGGCGACCGCGACCGCCACATCTCCCGCCCAGACCACAGAGCGTCGGTGATCGGGCCGAGCGAGGTTCGGAACATTCGCCGTCATTCGCACTCGAACCGAGCCAGCCCAGGCGGCGGCGGACTGCGCGGATGAGCATTGCTTTCCTTATGTTTGTCGGGATCGGGCCGTCTCACGCCGAGACCTGTCGGACCGATCCGCCGAGCTGGATACGATGTCGTGGCCGGCGACGACCGAACCGCGAGCGGACCGCGTGTGTCGGGCAAGGGTCCTTCGGGCTCGATCGGCTCGCCATCGCATCGACTTCCCTACGGTTTGCCGGACGAAAATGGATAGCCACACGCTGGAGCTGATGGAGTTCGATAAGGTGCGCTCGCTCGTCGCCGCTCGCGCGGCCTGCTCGCTGGGCAAGACGGGCGCGATGGCCCTCGAGCCCAGCGTCGACCCGGCCGAGATCCACGACCGGCAATCCCTCACCACCGAGATGGTCGAGGCGATCCGGGCGGGCGTTCGTCCGTCGTTCGGCGGGCTCCACGACATCCGCCGCCTGGTGCGTCGGGCGCAGATCGGCAGCCCTCTCGAGGCCGAGGAGCTGGCGGAGACGGCCGAAACCTTGCGGGCGATCGGCGAGCTCGACCGCTGGCTCAACCGGATCGGCGACCAGTTCCCGCGGCTGGGAAGCCTTCGGCGCGAGGTCGGCGAGTTCTCGGGACTGGTCTTGGCCATCGACGGATGCCTCGATAGCCGGGCGAACGTCCTCGACAACGCGAGCCGACGGCTATCGGCGCTCCGTCGCGAGATCGGCCAGGTCGAGGAGCGGATCCAGGAGACGCTTCGCAGCATGCTCCGCTCGGCCGAGGTCCGCCGCAGCCTGCGCTTCCCCAACTTCACGATGGTGGGGCATCACTTCGTCCTGCCCGTGTCGAAGGACCACCGCGGCGAGGTCGAGGGTTCCGTGCTGCGAACCAGTGCCAGCAACGAGACGGTCTACATCGAGCCTCGCGCCATCGGCGAGCGGTCGGCCCAGCTCTCGTTCCTGAGGGCCCGCGAGTCCAAGGAAGTGCGGCGGATCCTCCGATGGCTCAGCGCCCAGGTGGGCCTGGTCTCCGATTCGCTGCTGGCGACGCTGGAAACCATGGCCGAGCTCGACCTGATCCACGCGAGGGCCCGGCTGGCCATCGATTATCGCATGACGCCCCCACGTCTGAATTCCGAGGGCCGGCTGGTGCTTCGCGGGGCCCGGCACCCCTTGCTCGAAGCCCTCTTCCAGGGCGACCCGGTCATGACTCGTCCCGCCGAGGCCGCGGCGAGGCCCGCCGCGGAAGGCGCTCCAACCGATGCTCCCCGGCCGAGTCGCCGTCCGCGCCCGTCCGCACCGCGTACGGTCGTGCCGATCGACGTGAACCTTGGCCTTCGCTTCCGCCTGCTCGTGATTACGGGGCCGAATACCGGCGGCAAGACCGTGGCGCTGAAGACGGTGGGCCTGCTGGCTCTCATGGCCCAGTCCGGGCTCCATGTCCCGCCGACGAGGGCTGCGACTTCCCCGTGTTCGACGACATCCTGGCCGACATCGGCGACGAGCAGAGCCTCGAACAATCGCTCTCGACGTTCTCATCGCACATCCGCCGGATCGGCGAGATCCTCGGCAAGGCCACCGAGCATTCGCTGGTCCTCCTCGACGAGATGGGGGCCGGCACCGACCCTGCGGACGGCGCGGCGCTGGGCCGTGCGATCCTCGACGAGCTGACGGCCATCGGCAGCCGGGCGATCGTCACCACGCACATCGGCGACCTCAAGACCTACGCCCTGTCCACCCCGGCGCCGAGAACGCGGCCGTCGAGTTCGACGACGAGACCTTGCAGCCGAAGTATCGCCTGCACATCGGCGATATCGGCCAGTCCAACGCCCTGAAGATCGCCCGGCACCTCAAGCTCGCGGACCACCTCATCGACCGGGCCGAAGCCTACCGAGCCGAGCGACGGGGGAATGACATCCCCGAGCTGGAAGTCCTCCAGCGGAGCTGCGCAAGGAAGCCGAGACTGCCCGCGATGACGCGCGCCGCACCCAGGCGGAAGCCGAGCGGACCCGCGAGGCCCTGGCGCGCCGGCTGGAAGACCTTCAGGCCCAGACGCGCGAGTCCGAATCGATCGCCGAGGCCCGTGCGCGGCTCCAGCCCGGCGACCGCGTGGTCGTCCCGCGATTGGGCTATGATCGACCGGGCCGCCTGGTCAAGCTGGACACCCGCAAGAAGACCGCGAGTGTCGCCATTGGTCACGTGACGTGGGACGTCTCGATCGACGAGCTGATCCCGCAGGTTGTCCGCACGCCGGCCACCGCCGCGCCGCCCGCGCCGGAAAGGCACCGTCGGCGCGGCCCAAGCTTCCGCTCGAGGCCTTCGACGGCGACTGAACGAGAAACCAGCCCGCGCGGGAGGTCACCAGCAGCGGGCGGAGGTTCGGCCAGCTCTCAGACCCGCACGCTGCCCGTACGGGCGGAACCGGCTCCGGTTTCTCTTACTTCGGTTGCCCCGGCTCGGCGGCCGCTTCGTCGTTCTTACCGTCGAGAGGCGTGATATCAACGATGGTGCCGACCGGCACCAACGGCAGCGTGAACTGGTCAGGGGCCACCCGCATCACCGCATCGGGATACCTCGCCTTGAGGGCCTTGAAGTCGTCGTTGGTCAGTCCGCTGGCGCGACCGTCAATCAGGCGGCCGCTGTTCACGAACATCGTGGCGTTTGTGTAGTGCAAGAGGTCAACGTCCTTGCTGGCCCTGACCCAGGTCGTTCCGTTGGAGACCCAGACCGTGACGTCGCCGGGAAATGCGCTGGGCATGGAAACCTTCTCCAATCGAGGGGGAAAATCGAGACATCGACGACGCTAGGCTCCGGTGCGCGTCCGCTTCGTCCGCACGACTCGAATGCCGTTGTATGGAATACTCTCCGCTTGGTCATGCTCGCGAAAGGCCGAGAAGCGGTCGAGGTCGGGGGCCGGAGTGAAAGAGAACCAGCCGCCAAAGGCGCTGGCGACGTGACGCTTCTTTTCCCTGGGCGCCTTCGCGATCTCGCACAACTCTCCCATGTTGCCCAGGGTGTCGAACAAGCCGTAATCGTTGGGGAGCTTGGTGGCGACCGGACTGCTCGAACGATTGTGGGTATTGCTGGTCCAGGCGTAGCGATCGAGGAGAGCGGCCGTGTTGCCGAAGTAACGCAGTGTCGTGGTGCCCGCGGAGCAGTAGACGTCGAACTCCTCGTCGGTGGGCAGTCGGAAGCCCCCGAGTCGAAGGTGGCCCGCCACGGGGAGGAACGCGGGGTCGGACTGACCCGTCGCGCGGTAGCAGGCCTGGCTGGCATCGAGGCCCTCGCGGACGCTCAGGTCGTTGCAGAACTCCTGACCGTCGAAGAACGTGGTTGCGTTGATCGGGCAGTTCGGCTGATTGCTCCACTCCTTCATATACTGCAGGCCCGGCTTGAAGCGGAGGAACATCTCGACCGTGATCTCCGAGTCGCACACCTCGAGGACGCGGTCGAGGCCGAGGTCGTTGACCGTCACCAGTGTCAGCAGCTCGCGGCTGACTCGCCACTGGAATCCCTGCCGCTCCCGGTTGACGCCGCGAAGGTCCCGGTTGATCGCGTTGACCTCGGGCCCACGACCCGAACGGCCGAGCAGCCACTTCGCCGCCGCGTGCACGCCCGCATCGGGGTCGTCCCGATATGTCGTCAACAGGCGGCCCAGGAACGCCTCGCGGCGGCCGTCGTCGGACCAGGCCCTGTCAGGGACGTCTCCCAGGGCCTCGATCAGGGCCATGCGGCTCGACGGCAGAAACTCGCGATCCTCGAGCTGCTCGACCAGGGTGGCCGGGGGCACTCCCGTCGGTCCCAGGGCGGCAACAAGGAACGAGCGGGCCTGCGGGTCCGGGGCGGCCTTCAGGAGGGGCCAGACCTTCTGGCCCCGGCCGACGAGGATCAGTGCACAGGCGGCGTTCGCCCGACGGCGGTCCCGGCGCTCGGCGTCGTCCGGTGAGATCTTGGAGACGGACGGAGGAGGATAAGCCTCGCGCTCCAGTCGGTCGAGGAGGGACATCCCAAGGCGGTCCGCCGCCAGCGGTGCAAGCACCCCGAGACGGGCCGCGGGCGCGTCGAGGACCTGGTTGACGACATGGTTGAAACACGCCCTGTCGGTAGGCGCGAGGAGCAGGGCAGCGCTAAGCCGCTGGTCCGGGTTGTCCTGTCGGAAGAGGCGGCCCAGCCATGCTGCCGTCCGTGTGTCCTCGATGTCGATCTGGGGGATGAGCTCGCGCAATTCGGACAGACCGGCCGCCTCGAGGCGTCGCGTGAGGAACTCGGACTGCTGCTGCCGCAACATGGCGACCACCGAGGCGATGGCGAGGGCGGAGACCAGCGCCAGCCCGATCAAGCTGGCCGCCATCCGGTGGACCCTCAGCCAGGCGGCCGCCGGCGGGCCAGCGGCACCCTGCGCGCAGGACAGGGCGCCCGTCGAGGAAGCGAGCGAGGTCGGCGGCCAGCTCGCCGGCCGACTGGTAGCGGCTCGCCGAGTCCCGCGCGATCGCCTTGAGGACCACGGTCTCGAGGTCGCGGGGTATGCTGGGGTTGAGCTGCGCGGCGGGCGAGGCTCCTCCTCGGCGATCCGGCGCAGCAGTCGAGCCCGGTCCGTCCCGGCGAACGCGGGTCGCAAGGTGATGAGCTCGTACAGGGTCACGCCCAGCGAGTAGACATCGGTACGATGGTCGACCGGAGTCTGGCGAGGAAACGTCTGCTCCGGGCTCATGTAGCGATAGGTGCCGACAAGGTCGCCGGTGGCCGTCAGGTTGCTCTCGCCGCGGAGTCGGGCCAGGCCGAAGTCGGTGACCCAGATGTGCCCGCGGTGATCCAGCAGCAGGTTCGCCGGCTTGATGTCGCGGTGGATCACCCCCTCGCGATGCGCGAAGTCGAGCGCCTCGGCCGCCTGGAGTGCCAGGCGGGCCGCGGTGCGCAAGTAGGCGCGATCGCGGTATGATGGCCCGGCCGGGCGGGCCGGCACGGTCGCGCGCCTCGCGGGTCCCGTCCGTCAGCGCCGCGGTTCCCTGCGGCAGGCCCGGGACCGGGGCGGGAGGGAGCAGGGCGGCGACCAGTGAGGACGTCGCCTCGTCGCTCTCGACGGGCTCGCCCGTCTCCTCGTGCACCACCTGAATACCGTCGAGTCGGCGAAGCTCGCGGATGATGTCGGCGAGGCTCCGGCCGTCGATCAGGCGCATGACGTAGTACGGGACGTCCCGCTCGTTGCCCACGGCGTACACCGGGACGATGTGCTCGTGGTCGAGGCAGGCGGCCGCCTGCACCTCGACCTGGAATCGCCGTTGCCGGCGGGGGTCGAGGGCGGTTGCGGCCGGGAGGATCTTCACCGCGACCCGGCGCCCGCCCAGCGAGAGCTGGCGGGCCTCGTAGACGATCCCCATGCCGCCGCGGCCGATCTCCCGGATGAGCTGGAAGTCGCCGAGCATGTCCGGCTTATGGCCGTCCGCCGCGGCGACCGGCCCCGGCCGGAGCACCGACGGTCCCGAGTCCGCGACCATCGCGGCCACGAGTTGCATCGTCGGCAGCAACCGCCGCAGGCGGGCGGTCCACCCGGGATGGTGCCGGGTCAGCTCGTCGAGGTCAACGTCCTCGCCTGCCTGAATTCGGTCGGCGATCGCGGCGACCCATTCGACCACCTGGGTGTCCTCGCTCGCGCGGTCGGGGAGCTCAGCCCCCGCCGATTCGCCGGTGATCATCACGGCGTCGAGCCCTCCTCGAGCAACTTCCGCATCCGATCGATGGCGCGGAAGTGGCGGACCTTGGCGGCGTTCTCGGTGATCTGGAGAGCGGCGGCGACCTCGGCGAAAGGGAGGTCCTCGAGGTAGCGCAGGACGAGGACCTCGCGGTCGATCTCGGCGAGGGATGCCAGCGCCCGCGTCACCCGGCGGCGTGCCTCGTCGCGGCGAAGGTGCGCGCTGGGGCTGGTATCGCTGGCGACGAAGCGGTCGATCAGCGGGTCGTCCGAGGCGTCGGTTGGCACCGGCGGGGCGGCCTGTTCGAGGCGGACCGACCGACCGGCCACGCCCAGGTGCCGTCGGTGAGCCTGGGCCAGCCGCTCGGCGACGAGGCGCCGGAGCCAGGGGTAGAAGGGCAGGGGCGCTCGCGAGCATACCGGAGTAGTTTGCGACCGGCGTCGGCGAGGGCGTCCTGGACCACATCCGAAGGGTCCAGGCGGGCGGTCAGGCGGCGATCCAGTCGCGCGGCGATCATTCGCCGCAGGCGGTCGCGATACCGATCCAGCAAGCGGCCGAGGGCGATCTCGTCCCCCGCGGCCGCGGGATCGAGCAGGTCTTCGGTCTCAGCCTCGTCCACGAGCATGTCGGCGATTCCTCCCCGTCAACGGATCCTGCCGATCGGACGGAAAGGTTACTACGATCCCGAAGAAATAAAGGGTTCATCAGCCGAACGGACCACGTGTCAGAACGGAATAAGACACTCCGAGACTTCTTCGCCGCCTTGAAGTTGCATCGACGACAGACCCGTCGCCTTACCGACGGACCTGTTCGCAAGCCACCGGCAGTCTTGCGGGACTCAGTCATCGTATCCGGGGTCACGCGGAGGGCCAACTGCGGCCCCTCGGAAATCCGGCCACATGATGCCAGGAGGTAACCTTTCCACGCGCTGTGCAGGACCAGCATTAGTGATCGACGGCCAGCCTCAGGTCTCGGCGATGTCCCGTGGCCCTCGGCCGAGAGTGAGTTTCCAGGCGCCTCGGTCGCCCGGGGGCGAAAGAACGGTCCCGGTCCCGGGTTGGGCGGCACTCGGGGAGGGAGAAAGGGACGTTGATTGCCCGCCGTGTTGCGACCTTCTACCTGTTCAATCGAAAAACTCCTCTCGGAGACCTCACGATGCGCTCTTCCTCCACACGGAACCCGATGATGGCGCCTGCGGCAGTCCCGGTGATGAATCGATTCCTGAAACGGCTCGGGCAAGCGGTGGCGGTCGAGACCTCACGATGCGCTCTTCCTCCACACGGAACCCGATGATGGCGCCTGCGGCAGTCCCGGTGATGAATCGATTCCTGAAACGGCTCGGGCAAGCGGTGGCGGTCATGACTCTGGCGGTCATTGCCCTGCACGGAGATGCTCATGCCGAATTCGTGATGAGCATCAGTCAAGTCGGCAGCGATGTCATCGGTGTGGGTTCCGGGAGCATCGATACCCTGGGATTGACGTTTCCCGTCTCCCTGCAGGGCCCGGCGTTTCTTTCTTCAGATCAAGCTAACGTCAGCCTCGGACCGCCCGCAAATACGCTCGAGAGCCTGTACCTGGCGGGTGCCAGCGGGCCTTCGTCCTTCGGCGTGAGCACACAGTATACCATCGCTTCTTCGGGCAACGGCGATCGTGTGGGGATTAATGGAAGTGACGGTGTAATATCGGTACCCAAGGGCTATGTCTCGGGCACGCCGCTCTCTGGTACATCCACGTTCAGCGATCAGTCGTTCGCCAGTCTCGGCCTCACGTCGGGGACCTACACCTACAACTGCGGCATCGGGGCTCACGTCGACTCGATCCTGATCGACGTCGGCACTGCCTCCGTCCCCGAGCCTTCGTCGCTCGTGCTTTCGTGTTTCGCCGTCGCCGGTGCGATGGTGTTCAGGGGGCGAAGGCAGAAGTCTCGCCGCGCCCGCCCGGGCCTTCGGATGGGCCGCTGGTCAAGTAGGGAAGCCCCCGCTGGATCGCCTCGGTGATGGACAGCCGCGTTGTGGTTGCGGGGGTTAGCCTGCGGCCCGCCGTTTACCCTTCCGCACCCGCAGGTCTGACTTCGAGAGTTTTCCACCGAGGGATGGTCCGATGATGAGCCGTCGCCGCTCCTCCGCCTGTTGGTCTTCCGCGCCAGGAACACCGAAGCCATCCAGACTTTGAGGAGGCGGCGGTCCGTCCTCGAGCCGATGGAGAATCGGCCCTTGCTTGGCTCGGGCCAGCTCGATCCTAACTTCGGCGAGCAGGGGATCGCGGGCCAGACGTATGCCGCCAGCGACATCGCTTCGTACCCGGACGGCCGGTTCCTGGTCGCCGGAGCGGCCGCTTACAACGCGTCCATCGTCGAACGATTCACGGCCGACGGCCGGCTCGACCCGACATTCGGCACGCTGGGAACGGCCAAGGATTCCGGCGGCGTCGCCGTCAATCACGGCCGCGAGCACCTGGCGCTCCAGACCGACGGGACTCCGCCTCCGGGCGGCGGCACGCCCTCACGCCCCTTCCGGGCGGTGGATTGGCCACTCCGACTCCGCCTCAGGTGTCCGGGATCACGAGTATCGTCCGCACCAGGAAGGGCCTGACCTCGATCACCCTGGTATTCGACCAGGCCATAAACGGCGGCTCGGCCGGCGATTCCTTGAACTTTCAGCTCAACGGCGCCGTGAACAAGCACGGGAAGACCGTGTACTCGATGCGCCTGCCGATCCGAGGAGGCAGCTTCGACGGCACGTCGCGCGTGCCGATCGAGCTGGCCCAACCGCACAAAGGCGCGACTCCGTGTGACGGCGATGGCGGGAATCCTCTCCGCCGACGAGGTCGCGAGCAGCGGTACGTTTACGTCGGTCGTCTCCTGACGGTTTCGGCCCGGCCGGCGACAGGGGCCGGGAGCTTCATCACGACCCCGTCGGCACCTTGAGGAAGACCGCCCCCAGGGGCGGGACGCGGAGCGAGAGGTGGAACGGCCGGCCCGCCGTGCTCGCCGGGGATGCCCCAGACGCCGCCGTGGTTGCCGACGTTCGAGCCGCCGTAGATCTCCGAGTCGGTGTTGAGGATCTCGCGGTAGAAGCCCGCCCGTCGGCACGCCGATCCGGTAGTTCTCGCGGGCCACCGGCGTGAAGTTGCAGACCACGACGATGGCGTCGCTTCGGGTCGCTTGGCCCGCCGCAGGAAGGCGATCGATGCTGTTCTCCCAGTCGTGCAGCTCGAGCCACTCGTAGCCCTGCCAGTCGAAGTCGACCTGGTGGAGCGCCGGCTGGCTCGCGATAGAGCGCGTTCAGGTCGCGGACGAGCTGGAGGATCCCCTGGTGGTCGCGCCACTGGAGCAGGTGCCAGTCGAGGCTGACGTCGTGGCCCCACTCGCGCCACTGGGCGATCTCGCTCCCCATGAACAGGAGCTTCTTCCCCGGGTGGCCGTACATGTAGCCGTAGAGCAGCCGCAGGTTGGCGAACTTCTGCCAGACGTCGCCCGGCATCTTGTCGAGGAGCGAGCCCTTGCCGTGGACGACCTCGTCGTGCGACAGCGGCAGGATGAAGTTCTCGGTGAAGGCGTAGATCATGCTGAAGGTCAGCGACGCCGTGCTCGTACTTGCGATAGACCGGGTCCTTCGACATGTAGCGCGAGGGTGTCGTTCATCCAGCCCATGTTCCACTTGAGGCTGAACCCCAGCCCGCCCAGGTAGGTCGGCCGCGAGACGCCCGACCAGCTCGTCGATTCCTCGGCGACCGTCAGGATGCCGGGATGCTCGCTGGTGGCAGAGCTCGTTGAGCTTCTTGAGGAAGTCGATCGCCTCGAGGTTCTCGTTGCCGCCGAAGATGTTGGGGACCCACTCGCCCGGCCTTCCGCGAATAGTCGAGGTAGAGCATCGAGGCGACCGCGTCGACGCGCAGGCCGTCGAGGTGGTAGCGGTCGAGCCAGAACAGGGCGTTGCCGAGCAGGAAGTTGCGGACCTCGGGGCGGCCGTAGTTGAAGATCTTGGTGCCCCAGTCGCGGTGCTCGCCCAGCCTCGGGTCGGAGTGCTCGTAGAGGTGCGTGCCGTCGAAGTAGCCCAGGCCGTGCACGTCGCTGGGGAAGTGGGCGGGCACCCAGTCGAGGAGCACGCCGATAGCCGTGGCGGTGCAGGTAGTCGACGAAGTAGGCGAAGTCGTCCGGCGTGCCGTGCCGCGAGGTGGGCGGCGAAGTAGCCGACCGGCTGGTAGCCCCAGCTCCCGTCGAACGGGATGCTCGGTGATCGGCAGCAGCTCGATGTGGGTGAAGTGGGTGTGGTCGAGGTGAGTGACCAGCTGCTCGGCCAGCTCGCGATAGGCGAGGAACCCGCCGCCGTCCTCGGGCTTGCGCTTCCACGAGCCGAGGTGGACCTCGTAGACCGCGATCGGCTGGTCGAGGCCCTGCGCGCTGGGCCGGTCGCGCCATCCAGTCCTCGTCGTGCCAGCGGAAGCGGCCTGATGTCCCAGACGATCGAGGCCGTCTTGGGGCGGAGCTCGGCTGCGAAGCCGTAGGGGTCGGACTTCTCGACCAGGTAGCCGTTGTGCTGGCTCTTGATCTCGAACTTGTAGACCTCGCCCTGGCCGAGGTCGGGGATGAAGATCTCCCAGATGCCGCTGGAGCCCCGGCTTCGCATCGGATGGCGCCGGCCGTCCCAGTGGTTGAAGTTGCCGACGACGCTGACCCGCTGCGGCGTTCGGGGCCCAGACGGCGAAATGGACGCCTCGGAATCCCTCGTGGTCGCGGATATGGGCGCCGAGCCGCTCGTAGTTGCGGTAGTGGGTCCCCTCGCCCAGCAGGTGGAGGTCGAAGTCGGTCAGGACCGGGCCGAGCGGATAGGGGTCGACGAACTCCCACGAATGCCCCTCGTGGTTCTCGACTCGCAGGCGATACGGGAACGCGGACGGACGATCGGAGAACTCCGCCACGAAGAGGCCGTCGGGATGGATCTGCTCCATGGGCACCGGCTTTCCGGGCTCGCCCCGGGACAGGTCGACGACCCACGCGGCCCTTGCCTCGGGAAGAAAGGCCCGCACGACCCACGACTTCCCCTTGTGGCCCTCGCCCGACAGCTCGTGCAGCCCCAGGATCGAGAAGGGATTCCAGTGGCTGGCATGTACGATCAGGTCGACGTCACTCGCCGAGGTCGTCGGCATCGGCTTGGTCTTCACTGCCATGGTCTTCGACTCGCTGTCATGTCACCGTCGAGATCATGGTATCAGTGCGCCGCCGGCTCACTTGACCTCCAGCATCCGCTGGAGTGCCAGCCGGGCCCAGTGGGCCGTCTCCGGATCGACCTTGATGCGGTTGACTGGCGTATTCCGTGCCAGGTTCTCCAGACACCAGGCGAGGTGCGGCAGGTCGATCCGGTACATCGTGGCGCACATGCAGACCATGGGCGACAGGAAGTGGATCTGCTGTCGGGATGCTCCTGGGCGAGCCGGTTGACGAGGTGCAGCTCGGTGCCGATCCCCCAGATCGAGCCGGCGGGGGCCTGCTCGACCGTCTTGATGATGAACTCGGTCGAGCCGACGAGGTCGGCCGCGTCGACGACCTTCATCATGCACTCGGGATGGACGAGGATGCGGCTGCCGGGGAACCGCTGGCGGAACAGCGTCGACGTGCTCGGGCTTGAACATCTGGTGGACCGAGCAGTGGCCCCGCCAGAGGAGGACGCGGCTTCGGCGTCGATCGCGTCGGCGGTGTTGCCGCCCAGGGGCTGCGCGGGGATCCCAGACGGGCATCTGATCGAGCGGGACGCCCATCGTCCGGGCGGTGTTCCGGCCGAGGTGCTGGTCGGGGAAGAACAGGACCCGGCGCCGGCGGGCGAACGACCACTCGAGCACGGCGCGGGCGTTCGAGCTGGTGCAGACGATCCCGCCGTGCCGGCCGCAGAACGCCTTCAGGTCGGCCGACGAGTTGATGTAGGTGACCGGGCGTGATGTCGTCGGTATCGATGACCTCGGAGAGGTCCTCCCAGGCGGCCTCGACGGAGTCCAGGTCGGCCATGTCGGCCATGCTGCATCCGGCGGACAGGTCGGGGAGGTAGACCGCGACCTCGTCGCGGGAAAGGACGTCGGCGGTCTCGGCCATGAAGTGGACGCCGCAGAAGACGATCGCCCGGCAGGACTGGCTCTCGGCGGCGAGCTGGCTGAGCTTGTAGCTGTCGCCCCGCAGGTCGGCGAACCGGATGACCTCGTCCTGCTGGTAGTGGTGGCCGAGGATCAGGAGCGCGTCGCCCCAGTTTCTCGCTTGACCGCGAGGATCCGCTCGGCGAGTTCCCGTCGGAGCCGATCGCGATAGGGGTCGAAGGGCAGGGGTGCGATGCCCGGTGGCGGGCGCGATCGTGGCCGTGGTGCTCATCGCGATGAGAGGTCTTCCTGGTGGTGGAGACCGCGGTGACGACGGAGCCGAGATCGTCGGCCGCCCGCGATCATGCTTCGTTGGGGGGCGACGTCGGCCGAGGTCTCCGGATTCGATTGTCCCTGTACGCGAGGTTCCATGTATTATACCGTTGAATCGGGAGTGGAGCGAATCTCCGGCCGTACCAGGCTGCGGAGCGGCGGACGATGAGCGGTTCGGTGTTGATCGTGGACGACAGTTCGGCCGATCGGGCCTTGTTGCGGACGATCCTCGGCCGCGCCGGGTACACCGTCCACGAGGTGCCGCGGGGTCGTGAAGCCATCAGCCAGGCCCACGAGCTTCGCCCGCACGTCATCATCCTGGACGTCAATCTCCCGGACATGAGCGGTTTCGACGTCTGCCGGGCCGTCCGGGCGGACGCGGAGATCTCCAATGTTCCCGTGCTGATGCTGACCGTCCGCCACGACGACACCGACGTCGTGGCCGGGTCTCGAGGCGGGTGCGGACGACTACGTGGCGAAGGATTCGGCCGGCGAGATCATCCTCGGTCGAGTCCGCCGGCTGATCGAGTTCCGGCAGATGTCGGGCCTGGCGATGCTCAATCAGCAGCTCGCGCAGGTCGGGCGGTTGCTGACGGGCATCGTCCACGAGATCCGGGGACCGCTGTCGGTCATCCGCGGCAACGCCGAGCTGCTGCGGATGGAGGCAGCGGCCGAGGGCGAGCCGGCGCAGTGGATCGACTCGATCCTCCGGAGTACGCGGCTGCTGCAAGTGAGGCTCGATCACCTGATGGCGGCGGTTCGCGACTCGTCGGGCGAGATGCGGCTCGATCGACCCGTCGGCCGTGCTGCGCGAGGCGGTCGACCTGTTCATCAAGGGGATGCCGCCGGGCGACCGGTCGGTCCAGGTCGACCTGGACTGCAACCGGCCGCTGCCGCGGGTCCGCGGCGATGCCGGGCGGCTGATGCAGGTGCTGCTCAACCTGCTGGGCAACGCCCGCGAGGCGATCCGGCGCAGCGGACAGAAAGGCCGGATCATCGTGCGGACCGGGACCTCCCAGGACGACGCGGGCTCGTGGGTGACCATCGAGGTCGCCGACGAGGGCACCGGGATTCCCGAGCCATTCCTCGAGCGGATCTTCGAGCCGTTCTTCACCACCCGCGAGGAGGGCACGGGCTACGGCCTGTACCTGGCCGCCCAGATCCTCAAGGAGCAAGCGGGCCGGCTGACCGCTCGCAACAATCCCGAGCGAGGCGCCACCTTCACGATCTGGCTGCCCGAGTCGAAGCCCGAGGAAAGCGGGTCCGTCGCCACCAGGACCGCGGGAGAGACCGGTTGAGCCCGCCGTCGCCGCAACACGCTTCCCGCAGACCTCGAGGTCGTCCCGGCCGCTGGGTGGCGCCGACGCTGGTCTGCCTGGTGTGGCTCACGGTCGTCGCGGCGACGATCGCCCGGCTACGGCAACTGGACGGCCTGATCGCGGCGATGGCGGGATTCTCGGCCACGGCGCTCACGTTCCTCATCTGCTGGCGGACGGAGCAGGCACGCTGGTATGGGCCCGCCCGCGAGCTGGCGGCCTATCTCCGTTCCGCCCGCAAGGCCGGGCTGTCGCGGACGTCCGGCGAGTTCCCCTCGTCGCTGGGCTTCCTTTCGGCGGAGGTTGCCGCCCTGTACCGGTCGGCCGTGCAGGCCGCTGCGGCCGTCGCCAGCTCTCGGGCGGTCGCGGCTAATCCCCAGCCGCCCGTGCCGGGCGCGCTCATGACGCGGAGCGGGCTGTTCGACGCGCCGGCGACCGGCGAGCACTCGGTCGCCTCGGTCCAGCATTCGGGCGACTATTCGACGACCGACATGGTCAATCGACTCGAGCCGAACACCTGGCGATGGATCGAGTCCAGCCCGGCCGAGCAGGACTTCCTCGGCTGGACCCTTCCCGAGCTGCGGCGCAAGTCGTTCCTGGACATCGTCCATGCTGACGACCGTGCGCTGGCCCACGAGACCTTCCTGCAGGCCCTCGAGCGGGGCGAGGCGCTGGGCCTGATCATCCGCGTTCGGAATGCCCATGGCAAGCTGAGGTCGATCGAGGTCAACGCCGGGGCCCGCTACGGGACGAATCAGCGTGCGATCCACGTTCGCTGCCACGTCACCGACATCACGGCCAAGGTCCGCGCCGAGCGGGCGCTGCGGATTCGGACCCGCGAGCTCACCCGCGTGAACGAACAGCTCCGGCTGATCAATCGCGAGCTCCAGGCGCTCGAGGCCGAGCTGCACGAGAAGAATCGAAGGCTGGGCCGGGCCAACGACGAGCTGTGCGCAAGAACCAGGAGCTCGACGAGTTCGCCCATGTCGTCTCGCACGACCTTCAGGAGCCGCTGCGGACCCTGATCGCGTTTTCCGACTTCCTGCTGAAGGACTACGGCGACCGGCTGGAAGGCGAGGGGCAGGAGTTCCTGCGCTACCTGGTGGACGCGTCGCGCCGGATGCGTGCGATGATCCTGGCGATGTTGAGCCTATCTCGGGTCGGCAAGGTCATCGGCGAGTTCCAGGCGGTGGACCTGGAGGACCTGGCGGCGACGTCCGGACCGACCTGGGCGAGCTGATCCGCAGCAAGGACGCCGAGGTCCGGATCGGGTCACCGCTGCCTCTCGTCTGGGGCGACCGCGACCGGCTAGGGCAACTGCTGGCCAACCTGGTCACCAACGGGTTAAAATACAATACGAGTCGGGCGGCCGACGGTCGAGATCCGCGAGGCCGCCCCGGCGCACCGGTGCCGAGCCGGACGATCCGGCTCGCCGACCCCGAGCGAATGGCGATCATCGCCGTCAGGGACAACGGGATCGGCATCGATCCTCAGTTCCATGCGTCGATCTTCCAGCTCTTCCGGCGGCTGCACACGCGCGAGGAGTACGAGGGCACGGGCGCGGGGCTGGCCATCTGCAGCAAGATCGTCCAGGCCCACGGCGGGCGATCTGGGTCGAGAGCGAGCCGGGCCAGGGCTCGACGTTCTTCATCCGGCTCTCGCGGCCGCCGATCGCTCGGGGCGAAGTGGACGCCCAGCCCGCCCCGCTCGAAGACCCGCATCCCAACCCACAGGTCGTCGCGGATGAGCACGACAACCCGTGAGCTGCATATCCTGCTGGTCGAGGACAGTCGCGCCGACGCGAAGATCATCGAGCGCGCGCTGCGGGAAGGCGCGGTGCCGCACCGGCTGACCGTGGTCCCCGACGGCCGGCAGGCCCTCGACTATCTCTTCGGCCTGCTCGACGAGGCGATCCGAGCCCGACCGCGAGCCCGACCTGGTCCTGCTGGACCTCAACCTGCCCGGGATCGACGGCCACCAGGTGCTGGCCCGGATCAAGGAAGACCCGCGGCTGCGCGTCCTGCCGGTGGTCGTCCTCACGACGTCGTGCCGCGACGAGGACGTGCTCCAGACCTACCAGGCCGGCGCCAACACCTACATCGCCAAGCCGGCCGAGTACGAGCGTTATCGCGAGGTCGTTTTGGCCCTCCGCACCTACTGGCTCGACACGGCCCTCAAGGTCCCCCACCGCCTCTGTCTAGACCTGGCTCAATAATCAGGGGCGGGCCTGCGACCGTCACAGCTCTCACAGATTGCCCATCCCGCGTATCCCTATTGGGTTCGAGTCGCGCGATTTCGGGCTTCTCGGAGGTGAGATTGGGTTCGTTCGCTCGACTTCGGGGCGTTTCAGCCCCAGGGATTGGGTTCGTTCGCGCAATTTTTTGCTCATGGCGCACTCCAGGGACCATTCCGAGTGCGTGATTGGCGTCTTGTAGGGTGGGTGCAACTTACCGAACTCCAGGGTCACTCGCCGGTGGGTTGCACCCACCCTACATGTGGCAGACCGACTTCAATCGAACAAAATCCTGGTCGCCAGGTGGTCGGCCCGAGGCGGAAGACACATCCCGCATCGCAGCATTCAAGCTACGTGTCTGCTCCGCCTCGGGCGGAATCGCCTGGTTGATCAATGCATTCAAATTGCCAAAGAAATTGTGGGCGCATTAGGCCACTATCTATTATGCGCAACATTTATCCAATGGCAAATCCGCCCCGGTATTTTTTTTGGCAACAGCCATTGCTCTTGTCGGAGTGTTCAGCGAGTTGCGGGTAACTTTAAGGTGACGAAGTCGCCGACCTGCCTTGTGATGGCGATCTCGGTGGGGAGGCGTTCCATCGAGCTGGCGCCGTAGAAGCCGTCGATGGCGGGCACGCGGTCGAGGAGGTACTGGGCGTCGGCGGGATCGGCGATCGGGCCGCCGTGGCAGAGGACGAGCACGTCGGGCCGGGCGGCCTTCGCCGCCTCGGCGATCGCGGCGACCTCGCGGACACAGTCGTCGAGCGTCTGGGCCGTCTGGCGCCGATCGAGTCCCCTTGGTGGTCAGGCCCATGTGCGCGACGACGATGTCGGCGCCGGCCTCGGCCAGCAGCCGGGCTTGCTCGGGGTCGAAGGCGTAGGGCGTGGTCAGCAGGTCGAGCCGCGTGGGCCGCGGCGATCAGGTCGATCTCCAGGCCGAAGCCCATGCCGGTCTCCTCGAGGTTGGCGCGGAAGATGCCGTCGATCAGGCCGACCGTCGGGAAGTTCTGGATGCCGGCGAAGCCCATGTCCTTGCAGCTCGCGGAGGAAGTGGTCGCGGAGCATGAACGGGTCGGACGCACAGACGCCGGCCAGGACGGGCGTGTGTCGCACGGCGGTCAGGACCTCGCGGGCCATCTCCTTGACGATCGCGTTGGCGTTGCCGTAGGGCATCAGGCCGGCCATCGACCCGCGGCCGGCCATGCGGAACCGGCCCGAGTTGTAGATGACGATCAGGTCGATGCCGCCGGCCTCCTCGCACTTGGCGCTGATGCCCGTCCCGGCGCCGCCGCCGATGATCGGCCGGCCCGCGGCGACCTTCTTGCGGAGCCGTTCCACGATCGTTGCACGCGAATCCGGCATTACGATGTCTCCTCGTCGTGGACCGCGCCTCGCGCCTCGTCTCCAGCTCGAGGTACGACTCGACCAGGGCCGCGGGCGAAGGCGGGGTCGTTGATGTTCAGCGGCAGGCGGCGGATCGAGCGGCCGGGCTCGGGCCTCGATCGCCGATTCCAGCTCGTCGAAGAGTGCGGCGTCGGCCTCGGGGTCGAAGAACGGCTGACCGGGCGCATCGAGGGCCGAGACGCCGCCCTCGGGGATCAGCAGCGTGAACGGGGCCGTCGGCGCGATTGAGCTTGGCGGCGATCCAGCGGGCGAACCGGCGGTTCTCGTCGGGGGTCGTCCGCATCAGGGTCACCTGGGCATTGTGGGCGTGGAGCTTGCGGTCGCGGAACGCGCTCGGGGACGGTCTCGATCGCGCCGAAGTTGACCATGTCGAGTGCACCCAGGCTGAGCACGTAGGGGACGCCCGCCTGGAGGATGGCATCGAACCGATGCGGGCCGGCCGGGAGGATGCCGCCGACGACCTCGTCGGCGACCTCGGTCGTGGTGATGTCGAGCACGCCGTGGACCAGGCCGGCCTCGACGAGCTTCTCCATCGCCCGGCCGCCGGTGCCCGTGGCGTGGAAGACCAGGGCATCGAAGCCACGGGCCTCGAGGGCCTCGCGGACGGCCGTCACGCAGGGCGTCGTGACGCCGAACATCGTCATGGCGACGGTCGGCTTCTCGTCCGGCGGACGGGATCGGCATGCTGCGATCATGCCGGCCATGGCGTGGGCGGCGTTGCCGAGCACCCGTCGCGAGACGGCGTTGAGCCCGGCGATGTCGACGACCGGGTACATCATCAGGATATCGCTGGTGCCGACATACGGCGGCGACGTTGCCGCTGGCGATCGTCGAGACCATGACCTTGGGCAGCCCGATCGGCAGGGCCCGCATCGCGGGCGTGATCGATGGCCGTGTTGCCGCTGCCGCCGATGCCGATCACGCCGGCCACCCGGCCGGCCTCGTGCTCGCCGGCAGAGGAAGGCGTGAGGGCCTCGCCCATCGCCGTGATCGCCCCGCCGCGGTCGCCGCGGGCGAGGGCCGTGGAGCGACCGTCCGCCGAGGGATGACAGCTCGCGACCGTCTCGCGGGTCACATCGGGGACGGCGACGGGCGGCGCCATCGTGCCGACGTCAACGGTCACGACATCGATCCCGGCCGCGCGGAGGCGATCGGCCACGTAGGCCAGTTCATGCCCCTTGGTGTCCATCGTGGCGACGGCGTAGACCGCACGGCTCATGGCATCCGCTCCGCCGCTTCGCGGACTCATGGCCCTACGACCTGACATCCGGGTCCGGGATCACGATATCCTCGGGCCGGAATCCAGACGACCTTGCCGTCGCGCCAGACGACGATCGGTTGACCGAGGCGCTTGTGACGGATCAGGGCGTGAACCACGGCTCGCGCCGATCGCTCGCTCGACGAGGTCCGTCTCGAGCATGATCGATCCGACATCATCGGACGGTCGCGGGTTTCATGAATGTACCTCGCTCTTGATCTGGTCCCATGCTTCGGCTGATCCGCCACACGGATCGCGAGCCCGATTCCTCCGGCGGCGACGAGCCTCGCTGTCGGTACTCCGGAATTATCGCAGAGTTTCCAGGTCCGGGCCATCGGCTGATACAGCCCGAAGAAGTTGGCCAGCCCCGAATCATAACGCCTGCGGACCGTCTCTTCAGGAACATCGTGCCCGCCATCGCGAACGCGAGCGGCAACCCGGGCCACGGCGAGGTCGGGGTGCGGCAGCCAGAGGAAGACCAGGTGAAACTCGTAGCCATGGCGAACCAGCTCGGCGATCCAGGGGGCGAACGATCGCGTGGCGAGGGTGGTCTCGAAGGCAAAGCTCGCTCGCTGGCGGGCCAGCTCGCGGAGCCGGGTCCTCATGATCCGGCCCGCGGCGAGGCTGACTCGTTCGGGCTCGAAGCCCGAGAGGCCCCGGGCGATCACGTCGGCGTTGACGAACGCGTCGATGCCGAGTGCGTCCTTCAGGATCGACTCGGCCGACGTGGACTTGCCCGCGCCGTTTGGTCCGGCCAGGATGACCAGGTTGGGCGATGACTCGGGCATGGGCCGGTGGGCTCCCTTCGCAGAAGGTGTGTAAGGCTCGTAGGGTGAGTCGAGGGAAGCGAGGCCCACCGATCTTCGCCGCCAGACCGGTGGGCCTCACGCCTGCGGCGTTCGACCCACCCTACGACTGACCGACCGCCGTGAGAAGGTGTGTGAGGAGGCTCATAGGTTGGGTCGAGCGAAGCGAGGACCACCGATCCTTCGCCGCCGAACCGGTGGGCCTCACGCCTGCGGCGCTCGACCCACCCTACGACCTCTTCTCACGCACACTCTCTCAGGATCTCTATCCGGCCCCGCGATGGAGCCATTCCTCGAGCCGTTTCAGCCCCTCGGCGATCGTGACGCGGGGCTCGTAGCCGAGGTCGCGGCGGGCGGCGTCGATGCGGAACCAGTGCGTCGTCGAGAGCTGCCGGGCGAGGAAGCGGGTCATCGGCGGTTCGGCCTGTCGGCCGGAGAGGCGGTAGAACGCTTCGAGGCCACCCGCGGCGATCAGCGCCAGCGGGCGCGGAATCGTGCGACGGACGGGAGGCATGTGGGCGGCCTGCAACAGCGCGTCGATCATTTCCCAGACGGCGATCGTCTCGCCCTGGGTGATGAAGTACGCCTTGCCCGCTACGGGCGAGCCCGGATTCGAGTCGATCGGCTGCCAGGACGTGACCCTCGGCGGCATTATCGATGTAGACCGGGTCGATCAGGGCGTTCGTCCGGCCGATCCGGCGGAGGCGACCGCTCTGGGCCCGGGCGATGATCCGGGGCAGCAGGTTGTTGTCTCCGGGTCCCCAGATCAGATGCGGGCGGAGCGAGACGGTCGCCAGGCGGTCGCCGTTGGACGCCAGGACGAGCTGCTCGGCGATGGCCTTGGTCTCGGGGTAGGCGGCCTCGAAGCGGGTGGAGTAGGGGGCCGACTCGTCGGCGCCGGCGAGGTCGCGGCCGTTGAAGACGACGCTGGGCGAGCTGGTGTAGACCAGCCGCGGAACCCCGGACGCCAGGCAAGCGTCGACGATGTTGCGGGTGCCCCGGACGTTCGCGCGGCGGTACTCGGGCTCGGGCCCCCACAGGCCGGCCTTTGCGGCGGTGTGGAAGACAGTGCCGCAGCCGGCGACCGCGCGGGCGACGGCCGTCGCGTCGGCGACGTCGCCCTGGACCTGGTCGACACCCAGCTCGTCGAGCTGCGGGTGACGATTCCGCGAGAGGCTCCGCACGGCCAGGCCCCGCGGCGCAGCAGCCGGACGATCCCCGAGCCCAGGAATCCGCCGCCGCCGGTCACCAGCACGGGGCCGAGGTCTGCTGTCGTCACGGTGACGCGACCCTCCTGCTCGCCCAGACCGCGAGCTTCTCGCGGAAGATCTTCGAGTTGTGGCGGATGTCCACCGGGAATGACGGGTGGAAGAGGATCGTCCGGATTCGCCTGGTGTGCGGGAACTCGCCGCGCGCTCGAGCAGCTCGTCGAGGACCCGGTCTTCCTCGCGCCGCGAGAGCCGCCGCGCCGGCTCGACGCAGATCACGGGGACGGTCTGCCCGCGGACCTCGACGCCCACCAGCGCCGAGCGGAACACGTCGGGATGAGTGTTGAAGATCGCCTCGCAGGGGATGGTGTAGAGCGTCTCGTCGGCCAGGATGACCCGGTGCGACTTCCGCCCGCAGAACCAGATCCGCCCGCGATCGTCGAGATAGCCGACGTCGCCCATCCGGTGACAGGACGATTGCCGGCCGATCGACGATCTTGGCGAGTCGGGTCGCCTCGGGCCGGTTGGAAGTACTCGCGGGTGACGACCGGCCCCGAGACGACGATCTCGCCGATCGTGCCGGCGGGGAGCCGCGCAGTCGTCGGACCACTCGGGGATCGGGTCGTCGGTGATGCGGATGATCCGGACCTCGATCCCGGCGACCGGGCGGCCGACGCAGACGCCCTCGCCCCGGTCGGTGGCGTGGCGGGTCTCGCCGAGGATCTCGTCGCTGCCGATCGACGGCGACCGGCAGGGCCTCGGTCGCCCCGTAGACCGTGTGAACCTGCGCGGGCGGCTCGAGCCGGGCGGCCATCCGCTCGATGATCCTCGCGGGGACGGGCGCGCCGGCGGAGACGACGCGCTTGAGGCGTCGGCAGTCGGGTCAGGTGCGTCATCGTCGCCGCGGACGAGCTGACGGAGCAGGGCCGGGGAGCCGAAGAGGTTGGTCACGCCGTGGGTCGTCGATCGGCTCGACGATCCGCGGCGGGATTCGCGCGGGCCGGGCCGGGTCGGGTCCATCTCGCGGGACGATCGCCGACATCCCCAGCGCGGGCGCGAACAGGGCGAAGAGCGGGAACGTGCAGAGGTCGACCTCGCCGGGCTGTGATCGCGAACAGCTCGCGGATGATCGTCACCTGGGCGTCGAGGATGCCGTTGCGTGTAGACCGCGCCCTTGGGCGGGCCGGTGCTGCCGCTGGTGAACAGGATCGCGGCGGGCTCGTCGGGCGATGGCGCCTCGCCCTCGCTGGCAAGGTCGTGTCCGAGTGTGCCGAGCCTCGGCTCCGCCCCGGCGAACGGCTTCGAGCGGGATCGCGGCGAGGGTTCGAGCCGCGGCGACGCCGCCGACCACGATCCTGCGCCGGACGGTCGCGCGGCCCCAGCCGAGCAGGCGGCCGGCGAGGATCGCCTTCGGGATGCCGATGAAGACCTCGGGCGACGGCCTCGCGGCAGCACTGCCGCAGGTTGCGCAGGCCGATCCCGGGGTCGATGAGGACGGGGACGATTCCCGCCTTGAAGACGGCGAAGACCAGCGCGAAGAGGTCGAGGCCCGGCCGGACCATCAGCACGGCCCGCGTCCGGTGCCGGATGCCGATGGCCCGCAGGCCCAGGGCGATCTCGTCGCTGACCTCGTCGAGCTGGCCGATAGCTCAGCTGCGCCGGCGCACTGTCCCGTCCGGCGATCGCGGCGCGACGGGATCGTGGACGGCCGGTGTGTCGGGGTATCGGCGCGCCACATCGACCAGCCAGCCGGCGATATTGGGTACGTCGAGACACGGCGTTCGCCCCGGGACTCAACCGACGGCCTCCCCGACCAGGGGATGCGCCGAGAGGAACGAGCGCACCAGGCGATTGACGGCCTCAGGCTCGTCCTCGAAGAGCAGGTGCCCGGCCTGGTGGAAGCGGTGGACCTCGGCCGCTGGGAATCGCCGCACCCACTCGTCGAGCACCGGCTCGTCGAACACGAAGTCCGCATGCCCCAGGCGATCAGCATCGGGATGCCGGCCAGCAAGTGGCAGCCGATCCCTCGAGCCAGGAGATCAGGCTCGTAGGACCGGTCGCCGGGGCGGAGCGGGATGTCCTGGACGAAGCGGTGGATGGCGATCCGGTTGGCCCACGAGTCGTAGGGTGCCGCGTAGGCGTCGCGGACCTCCTTCGGCAGCCGGCGCGTCTTGCAGCCGATCCAGGTGGTGCCGCGGACGAAGAGGTTCAGTCCCCGCGCCAGCCAGGCGCCGAGCGGGCGAGTCGCGGAAGAGCGCCAGAGCGCCGGCGGGAACGACTTCGCCGGGCGGCATGTGGAACGCGGCCGTGTTGCAGATCGACCAGCCGCGCGATCCGCTCGGGATGCCGGGCGGCGAAGGTCATGCCGATGATGCCGCCCCAGTCGTGCAGCACGAGGGTCAGGTCGCGATCGAGGCCGAGGCGAGTCCAGCAGCGCCTCGAGGTCGTCGACTCGACGCTCGAGCGTATACTCATACCGGGAGTCGTCGGGCTTGTCGGAGAGCCCGCAGCCGATGTGGTCGGGGACGATCGACGCGATACTCGCCACGCAGGTCGTCGACCAGTTGCCGGTAATAGAACGACCAGGTCGGGTTGCCGTGTAGCATCACGACCGGCTCGCCGGTGCCCTCGTCGATGTAGTGGAGGCGCAGGCCGTCGCGATCGAGGTCGAGGTCGCGGCCGGGGTGATCGGCAAGGAATTTCTGCAAGACGCGGTTCATCGTGGTGGGTGCTCCCGTCACCGTTCGACCCTACCAGTCCAGGCCGATCATCATGCAGTTCAGCCCGCTGCCGATCCCCAGGAAGGCGACGCGGTCGCCCCGCTCGAGGAATCCGCGTTCCTCGGCCAGGCCGGCGGTCAGCGGCAGCGAGACGGTCCCCATGTTGCCGAGGTAGGGGAACGTGGGGAAATCCCTGGACTCGGGGATACCCAGCAGCCGCAGGATCGTGTCGCGGTGCGAGGTGCCGACCTGGTGGCAGATCACCTTGTCGACCGCGCCGGGGGTCCAGCCCAGCTCGTTCAGGAACGCCCGCCAGGTCTGCGTCCCCAGCTCGACCCCGTGCGACAGCACGGCCGCCGCGTCGGTCGCCGTGAACTGGTGATAGGCGTCGCGAGCCGTTCGGGCCGTTCGGGCTGGCCCCTTCGATGCCCCAGCGGCAGAGGTCGTGGAACTGCGGGGCCGTTCGCCAGACGCCGCCGGCGAGCTTCCGCCCTCGGCGCTTGCCGAACGAGCCGTCGGTCAGCAGTACGGCCGCGGCGCCCGAGCCGCCGGTGAGGGTCGCCAGCGAGAGTCTTGAAGAAGTCCATGGTCGGGTTCTGGAGCAGTTGCGCGATCACGACCTCATTGATCTCGCGCGAGGCCTCGCAGGCGACGACCATGCCGGCCCGGGCCTGGCCCCACTCGATCCGGTTGGCGATCTCGAGCATCCCGTTGAGCAGGCCCAGGCAGGCGTTGCTGACATCATAGACGGCCGCCTCGGGCCCAACCCCCAGCGCCGAGGCCACCCGGCAGGCCGTCGCGGGCTCGAAATACTCGCGGCAGACGGCGCCATAGATCACGGACATCGAGCTGATCGGCGTCCAGGTCGGCCGCCTCGAGCGCACGGCGGCCGGCCGCGATCGCCCCATCGGAGAGGCGATGGCCTTCCTCCCACCAGCGGCGCTCGGCGATGCCGGTGAGGGCCTCGAGCTGGCCCTCGCCCAGGTGCAGCGACGCATAAAGGCCGGCGAGCCGGCGCTCCAGCTCGAGCGACGTCACCACGACCGGGGCGATCTCGTAGCCGATCGATTCAATGTGGACCTTGCTGTACTTCATGGTGCGGTCGATGGTCGGGGTTGGGGCCTGTGTCTGGAGGGAGAGGGCGTGGCCGTTGCGAGGTCGCGGATTTCGGTTCCCGGGGGCATTTCCTGTGGGGCGACGCAGATTATCGAGTGCCTCGGGGCTGAGATACGCCTATGAGCCCGACGCGCCAGCGAGTGGATTCCCGCGCCGACCGGACCATCCACTCGCTCGGCGCGTCGGGCTCGTATCGACTCGATGGCGCCATCGGCCGCATTCCTCCGGGAATCCACTCGCTGGCGCGTCGGGCTCGTATCGATTCGATGGTGTCATCGGCTGCGATCGTTGTGCTCCACGCTCTGGGGTGAGGGAATTCCGGTCGCCTGTAATGCGGGGCGGCCGGACCAGACGGCTTCGAGGGCCTCGCGGGTGGTCCCCGAAAGCTGGAGCGCCAGGTCGGTCACCGAGACGATCGGTCGGCCGTCGGCCAGGATCAGGGCATCGGCGATCGCGTATGGCTCGGGGCGATACCCGCGCTCCTTGATCGTGACCTCGTAGGTGATCCGCCGCGACTCCTCGGTGATCTGGCCGCGGCACTTGAGCCGGTTGGCCACGCCGGGGACCGGCTCGAAGGCGACCTGGCCCCGCGGCCCGACCCAGCCCAGCCGGATCAGCAGGATCCGCAACGAATGCAGGCAGCACTCGTACATGAGCGTGCCGGGCATGACGCGGTCGTCGATGAAGTGGCAGACCATGTACCAGTCGCCGGGCTGGACCTCGGCCTCGGCCCGGATCAGGCCGAGGCCCGCCGGCCCGCCCGAAGGGTCGAGCGTCGGCACACGGCGGAGCATCGCCATCAGGCCGCCGGGCAATCCGACCGGATCGGGAAGGTCCAGGCGATCGAACGGAGTGCCGAGCGCCGCGGCCAGGTCGCCCCGCCGCAGCGCATCGACGGCCGTTTCGTCGAGGCTCGACGGCCAGGCCGGTACCAGGTCATCGGGACGGGCGGCGACGGCTCGCGATGGGATCCGTGCGGCGAGTCATCCGGGAGTGATCCCCTTGCCCGACGCCAGCTCGTCGGCCGTGAAGAAGCCGGCGCAGCCGTCGCGCATCGTGATCAGCGGCTCGCCCCCGACCGTCGCGTCGTACTCGAAGCGGAAGAGGATCGTCGTCCCCTGGCGGAAGAACCGGGTGATCCGGATATCGTAGCGCAACACGTCGCCCACGATCGGCAAGGGCGCGGTGGAACGTGACGTTCGCGTCCAGCAGCCGGTAGACTGACCGGCCCTTCGTCAGGAAGTCGACGCCCAGGAAACCGCTCAGCACGAGGTCGGCCTGGCCGGCCTCCATCGCGACGCATGGAGCGACCCGGTTGCCGTCGAGGTACCAGGCACCCGCACGGACGTCATGCTCGGTCACGATCCGGCCCCCGGTCATCGAGCGCACGCACGCCGTCGAGGGCCATGATCCGGTCGACGAACATCAGCGGCTCGTCGGGCAGGCGGACCCGCGTCGGCAGCCGGTCGACCTCGGCGAACTCGGGTCCGAACACCGCGGCGACGGAGCCGACGGCCAGCTCCAGGCACTGGCGACGGTCGTACAGGACCGGCTCGGTCGGCCGTGAGAGGGAGAGTCGGCAGTCATAGGCTCGACGGCTATTCCGGCACCATTCGCCAGCTCGAGCAGCTCGTGCTGGTGGGCGATGTGGCGGCCGATGCAGATCGGTCGCGCCTTCCGCCAGACCCGCAGGAACGCGCGATGGGCGTCGATCCGCGCCTGCTCGGCCTCGGCCACCCGGCTGGCGAGACCTGATAGGTCCGGTGCAGGGGTCAGGGTAGCGACCGGTGGCCGAGTCGCCGGGTCGCGCGACGCGACCCGGTGGATTCCGTTCGAATGGCTCATGATGGGCACCATGGCGGCGGCCGGTTCGTACCGGCGCGAGGGCAGGGGGGGCACGCGGACCTCGCCGGGTCCGATCTCGACGCGGATCGTCGCTCGCGGCCGGTGGGCCCGGGCGGGCGGCTCGATGGCGTCGTCGCCGTAAAGTCGGGCGAGGTCGACCGGCACGGCGGCCGGCGAGGCAGGTGGCCAGGACCTCGAGCACGGCGGCGAACGCGTCGCGATCGGGCCGGCAGGCCGAGACCGCGACGTGCGGCCGGATCGCCGAGGATGCGGCCGATCAGCCGCGTGCACGAACTCCCCGGCCCCGACCTCGATGAACAGGCCGATGCCGTCGGCATAGGCGCTCTCGATCGTCGCGGGGAAGTCGATCGGCTGCGACCGCCTGCGCCGCGATCGCGTCGGCTGCTGACTGGCGAGTCGACGGCGTATCGCGCGGCCCGAGACCCCGCTGTAGAACGCGATACCTGGGGGAGCCACGGTCTCGATGTCGTGAAGGGCGCGGTAATCGGATTCGACGAGTCGGCCGATCTCGCAGTGGACGGTGCTCACGGCAGGCAACTCGACCCAGTGGCAGCGCAGCCGACCTACGACCTCGAGCAAATCGGCACGATCGCCGCCGATCACGGTCTCGTCGCGGGTGTTGCGGATCAGGGGATAGACCCGGCCGGATTCCGAATCGGCGATCGCCGCGCGTACGTCCTCGATCGATCGCGGCACGATGCCGGCGGCCCAGTCCACCGCGTGGCCGACGGGGACCTCCCAGGCCCGCCGCGCGGCCTCGCGGGCGCCCGAGAGCTCGCTGGCAAACAGCGGTGAGGCATTCAGCCGCTCCATCAGCTCGTCGCGGCCCGTCCAGGCACCCGAGCGCGACGAGCGCGGACGACTCTCCCATGCTGTAGCCGACCGCAGCGTCGGGCCTGATGCCGTGTGCCAGCAGGATATCGGTCACCTGGCTGCCGATGGCGACCTGGCCGAGGATCGGAGCGCGATGGTCGGCGAAGAGGGGCAGAGGCGCTTCGCTCCACCAGATGTCGGGAGCAAGCTGGTCATGCAGCCGGCTGTGTTGGCGATGCCGGTTCTCAAGGACCTCGGGCCACAGCAGACCGAGCTCGCGGCCCATGCCGGCGAACTCGTTACCGAGGCCCGGGTAGACGAACGCGATGCCCGAGGGAACGGGATCGGGCTGGTACTGGATCGATCCGCCGCGAGTCGCTGGTGCGAGATCTCGGCCCTCGCCGACGACTCGCCGCGCCGAGTTCAACAGTTCGCGAAGGGCCGCGGTGTCGTCGGCGACGATGGCCAATCCGAGCGGCAGCCGGGGATCGTCGGGCGATCGCCGCCACCAGCGGCGGGCCAGCGCATCGACGGAGACACCGGCATGTTCGCGGCCCAGGGCCTCGAGCTCGTCCAGTCGGCTCAACAGCGCGGCCTCGTTGTGCCCCTCGATGGCGAAGAGGCCCGATCGCCGGAGCCGCACGGGCGCAGCGAGCCGACGGTTGGCCTGCTGGTCGGCCTGCGGCGGCTCCTCGAGCACCACGCTCGTCGATCGGCCGGCGAGGTTGGTGGTCGCGGCGGTCAGCCGGCGCGGCGGGTCCGATCGGTTTGATGCCCAGTAGCGAGCCGGGCGGCCCGACCCCTCCGACACCGGCGAGACCCTGTCGTGCAGGCAGGCCGTCGCGCGGGCCACCTCGACCATCGCCGTCGCTGCGCCCGCCGATCCGGGCGGCCTTGCCGGCGCCGGCGGCCGTATCGATGTCGCGGATCACGGCGAGGACCGGCTGACCGTCTCGGCGGGCGTCCTCGAGCCTGCGAAGCACCACACAGACCGCCGCGTCCTCGCCGGCCTCGGGTCCGCCGAGCGCCACGGCGAGCGATCGAGGCGCGTCGGTCGCCGGCCAGGTCGATCGCGCCGACGACCGCGGCGTCGATCTCGCCGCGGCGGAGCCAGTCCGCGGCGATCGCCAGGGCCTGCGTGCCAGACGTCTCGTCGCACGCCAGCGTGAAGCTCGGGCCGCCGATGCGGAACTCGCGCGCGATCCGGCTGGCGATCACGCCGCCAAGGCCGCCCATCGTCCGGTTGGCCGATAGCGACGGGCCCGCGGCGGCCTCGAGCTCCTCAGTCCAGGCGGCGAGCTCCCGGTCGGAGAGGCCCAGCCCCAGCTCGTCATTCCGGCGGCGCGCCTCGGCCGCCATCGACCATCTCAAGTAGAAGTTGGTCGTGTTCAGGTCGAGTCCAGTGCCGATGATCACCGCCGTCCGATCGGAGAGCGCGGGTCCCAGGACGACTCGCGGATCGCGTCGGCTGCCACACGGAGCATCAGCGACTGCTGGGGGAGCATCTCGGCGAGCTCACGCGGTGGGATGCGGAACTCGCCCGCGGCGAATTCCAGCGAGCGGAGCCGGCGACCGCCCGCGGTCCCGGGCTCGGCGAAGACCAGCTCGCCCAAGCGCCTCGGCCCCGCGCCAGGGCCCGACCTGGGCCGCGATGCCGGTGATCGCGATCGGTGATTGCTCATCGCGAGTCGAGGGACCCGGGAAACTGAAGGCGCTCACGGCGACCCGCCGCTCGGGAACCCATTCCTCAATCAACAGGTGCGCGTTGATGCCCCCGAACCCGAACCCGCTGATCGCCGCGCGGCGGGGTCGGACCGAGCGCCGTGGATTCCAGGGCTCGGCCTGGGCCGGCACGCGGAAGGGCGAGTCTCCGTGCTCGAGCCCTGCGCAGGGTCGCTCGAAATTCGCGGTCGGCGGCAAGGTGCGATGCCGCATCGCCAAGAGGACCTTCAGCAGTCCCGGCTGCGCCGGCGGCGGTGAGCGCGTGGCCGATGTTCGCCTTGACCGAGCCGAGGACGCACTGGCCAACCCGCCAGCCATCGGCAGCCCCAGAGTGCCCTGAGGCTCGCGACCTCGACGGCGTCGCCGCGGGGCGTGCCGGTCGCATGGCATTCGATCAGGTCGACGTCGAGGGGGCTCCAGCCCGCCTGCACGTAGGCCGCGCGCATCGCCCGGAGCTGGCCGTCGCGATCGGGCGCCATCAGGTCGCCATGGACGTCGTTGGACAGGCCGACCGCCGCGATCACTCCGTGGATGCGATGGCCGCGCTCGCAACGCGTCGGCCAGCCGCATCAGGACGAACATCCCGGCCCCCTCGCCCACGACCAGGCCGTCGGCCCGACCGTCGAGCGGCATGGCGCGGCCCGAGGGCGAGAGGCCCGTAGCTGGCAGAACCCCATCTGCGTGTAGAGCGAGTCGGGGCACGAGACGCCGCCGGCGATCATGGCGTCGGCCCGCCCCGCGATCAGCTCGTCGGAGGCCAGCTTGATTGCGTAGAGCGACGAGCCGCAGGCCGCGTCGAGCGTGAGGGCGACGCCCTCGAGGCCGAAAGCCTGGGCGATGATCGCGGCCGGAAGCCCGGCGGGGAACGCGTTGCGGGCCTCGAACGGACGGGACGGACGGGACGGCAGACCCGATCCGCCGCGCGAACTCGTCGCCCAGGATGTCCAGGGCCAGGGCCGAGGCCGACAGCGTCGGCAACAGGATATTGCCGAGGATCACGCCGGTCCGGCCGCGATCAACGTCGCCCGGCAAGGCGTCGTTCCACGCCTGCGACGCCGCGGACAGCGCCAGGTGGAACATCGGGTCGAGCGACTCGACGAGCGCGGGGGCCAGGCGAGTTCCGCTGGGGTCGAAGCGGACCGAGTCGACGAATCCACCGCGCGTCGTGTACACGCGATCGGGCTGGGCGATCCGGGGGTCGAGCGCCCTCGACGGATCGACGAGCCAGCGATCGCGCGGGACCTCCCGCGTCCGGTCGCGGCTGGCGACGACGTTCTCCCACAGCCGATCGGGGGAATCGGAGCCGGCGAACAGGCCGCCCATCCCCACGATCGCGATGGCGCCTCGGATCGAGTTCGGATCGGAAGCCATCGCTCAGCTCGCGTTCACGGGGGAGGGTGCGGCCAGTTGATTGCGGCGGAACGCCCGTCCCAGCGCGGCGTCTACGACGCACTCGTAGGATTCGATCCGGGCGATCAGCTCTCCCCGTGCGTCCAGGAATTCGACGTCGGCCACGGCGCGGGTGGGCGTCGAGTTGCGGACGGCGACCACGACGCGGACGTCGGCCTCGCCGAAATCCGGCCGGAACTGCCGGTAACGACCGACGGCCGTCGGCAACGAGCTGGCGCCCAGGTGGTCCCGCGTCCAGAGCACTACAAGCTGGAAGGCGCAATCGATGGCCAGTGGGTCGGTGATCCACCGCGAGCGCAGGGGACGCTCGAGCCACCGCGACGGAGCGGGCGACGTGGCGACCCGACCGGCGATCCCTCGCTCCCCTGAACCCTCGACCGAGCGGATGCCTTGCATTGCCGGGCCGTGGAACAGAACCTGGGAGTAAATGTCAGCGGGCGTCCAGGCGGCCCGCGGCAGCGCGGGCTCGTCGTCACGAGGCGGTGCCGACAGCGGCCGCGTACCGAGCAGGACCTCGGCGCGGCCGTGCAGGTACTCCTTGCCGTCGTGCGAACGGCCTCGCAGTCTCGACAGGCACGCGGAAGGCATCGCCGTCGCGGACCGCCTTGCCCGCGTCGATCTCAAGACTGATCGGTTCGTCGCGGCCGTGCAGGATCAGGCCCTTGAACAGCCGCAGGTCGTCCACGCCGAGGACCATCAGTCCCGGGTTGCGCTGGAGAGCCCCTCGGCGCACCACTCGAGCAAGAGCGCCATCGGCACGACCGGATGGCCGTCGATCACGTGATCGGCCAGCACGGGGACCGAGCGGACGTCGATCGTCCGGCGAAGGACGGTCTCGAGCTTGCCGGCCGCGGCCGGGGACTGCGACGGTGATTGCGCCGGGGCGGTGGCGGGACTCGACTCGCGAATCTTCGGTGTCTCGGTCAGATCGGGCCGGTCGGCCAGGACGACGATCTCGACGGGGCCGGGCCCGACCTCGTCTCGTCGGAGCTCGTCCACCACCAGGCGGGCTCCGGCGTCGGGGGGGATCAGGTAGAGCCCCTCCTTCTCGAAGACGGAGCGGAGCGACTCGTCGACCATGCCGCCGGCCCACGGACCCCAGTTGAACGAGACGACGCGGCAGTCGGGCCAATGGATCGCCGCGCGCTGCGCCCACTTGTTGAGATACTCATTGGCTGCCGCGTAGGCCACCTGGCCCGAGCGGCCGAATCGGGCCGTTGAGGACGAGAACAATCCCATCACGCGGAGCGACTCGGGCCCGATCGCGTCGAAGAGGTTGTGCAGGCCCGAGACCTTGGTGCGGTAGACCAGGGCGAACTGCTCGTCGGTCTGGTCGACGATCCGCCGATCGGCCAGCACGCCCGCGCCGTGGATCAGGCCGCGGACGGGTCCCCAGTCGGCACGGGCGCGTTCGATGATGTCGGCGACGGCCCTGCGATCGCGGACGTCCACTGCCCGATAGGCGACCCGCGATCCGGCGGCGGCGATCCGCTCGAGGTTGGCGCGGACCTCGCGCTGTCGCCAGGATGCGACGGGCCTTCTGGCCGATCGCCTGTGGCGTCAGGCCCCGGTCGGGACCCGTGGACAGGTGTCGCCGGAGCGCCGCCTCGTCGCGGCAGGCGGCGAGTGCGGGATCCTCGTGGGGCTCGGGCGACGGGCTCCGGCCCAGCAGCAGTAGTCGGACGCGGAACTGCCGCGCCAGCGCGACGGCCACCTCCGCAGTGATCCCCCGCGCCCCGCCGCTGATCACGACCAGGTCGTCCGGCCCCAGCGGGTCGTTGCCGGCTCGCGGCTGGGCCGGTTCTGCCGCCGCTGCCAGCTCGAGCGTCACGTGACCTTCGGTATTCAGGCCCACCTCGGCCGGACCGCGCGCCAGCAGCTCGTCGACGATCGCGGCCGCGGCCCGATCGACTGGCGCGAACCCCTGGCCCAGGTCGATCGCCTTGCAAGCGATTCCCGGGTACTCGCGTCCAGCCGTCTTGGCGAGGCCGGCCAGGGCGCCGAGGTCGGGTCGACTTCCGGGCGAAGGCCCTCGACTCCGAAGCGTCCGTCGAGATGCGAGACCGTCAGCAGCGAGGCTCCTCCCCGTCGCGCCGATCGCTCGAGCGCCGGGGCCGCCGCGCGGATCGCCCGGAAGGTCTCGCCGACGAAGTCCGACGAGACCGCCGTCTTGGGCGCCAGTGCAATCAGGCCGCAGAGATCCGGTTCGGCCGCGATCTCCGACGCGCCTCGCTCGCCGATCACCCGTGGGCGGTAGCCCCTGCGGTCCAGCTCGATGCGGATGGCCTCCGTCAGGGCGGAGCCGCCGTCGAGGATGGCGATCACGCCGCCCGCCGGCAGCGCGACCCGCTCGCGAGCGTCCGGATTCGAGAGCGGACGAGGCCGGGCGACGAGACGGGTGAGCGCGAGGGCCGGCTCGTCGGGCGCTTCCGCCGAGCGGACGACAGCCTCGCAGGCAGGCCCGGTGTTGCGGGCCGTCGCGGGATCGTCGGCGGCGGGCTCGACCGGGTTCGAGAGGAACGCGGCGATCTCGCCCAGCGTGTGCAGGGTGCCAGCCTGTTCAGGACCGATCGCCGGTGTTCCCGGCAGGCGATCCTGCACTGCCGAGAGGATCTCGACCCGCTTGATCGAGTCGATCCCCAGGTCATCGTCGAGCCGCATCGACAGCTCGAGCATCTCGGCCGGATAGCCCGTCTTCTCGGCGACCGCCTCGATCAGCACGCGGGCGACGGCGGAGCCGGCCGAAGCGACTTGCAAGGATTCGATCGGAGCGACGGTGGCGGGAGAGGCATCAAAGTGCGCCGGTGTTGACGCAATCGAGCCTTCCGCGCGTTCCGAGCGCCCGTTCGTCCGGGATCGAAAAATCGTCTCCGCGACATCGCCCAGGGTGCCGAGTGCCCCGATCACCTCGGGCCCGATCGTGGAGCTCCAGGGGAGATGCTCCTGCAAGGTCGATAGGATCTCGACGCGCTTGATCGAATCGATCCCCAGGTCGGCGTCGAGCCGCATCGACAGCTCAAGCATCTCGGCCGGATAGCCCGTCTTCTCGGCGACCGTGGCGAGCAGTATCTTCGCGACCTCGTCGAGGCCCGGTCCTATCACCGCCGGTGGCGGCACTTCTTTCACGACCGGCCCGGCACCTTGCAAGAAGTCGGCGATTGCCCCCAGGGTGCGGAATGAGGCGAGCTGCTCGGGGGACGGGGCGGGCAGTCCGGGATACCGCTCCTGGAGCGCAGAGAGGATCTCGACCCGCTTGATCGAGTCGATCCCCAGGTCGTCGTCGAGCCGCATCTCGGGGCCGAGTACGTCCTCGGGATAGCCCGTCTTGTCCGAGACGACGCTACGCAAGGCGTCGATCGCCTCGTCCCGGGCCGCGAGCGGTTTTTGAGGAGTCCTGACCGCCGGCTCGGCCGGGGCATGACCATTGGTCGCGGCCACCTCGTGCCGTCCGAGGGCCGGGGACGCGGGTGCCTCGACCGGGTCCGACCCGTTTCGTAGCGTGGGCGATGGCGGCGGAGCGATCTTCGCCGGTGAGGGGACGGCCGGGCTCGGCAGCCTCAAGGCGGGTGAGAAGACCGGATCAAACGCGGCGGGCGACAAAATCCGGCGCCGCGCGAGAGCCTGCTGCTGCTCGAGGAGCTTCAGGAAGGTCTGCTGCGTCTTCTCCTGCCCTTCGAGGAACAGCCGATGCAGCTCGGCGGTCTGCTCGGCGAGTCGTTGCAGCGACTCGAGGTTCTCCTGGCCGGTCCGGATCGCCAGGGACAGGTCGTCGGACCCGCGGCCACCGTTTGCGGGCCGAACGGTCGGCCGCCGTTCGACGTCCCCATTTGATTCCGGGACGGCGATCGCGGCGGGCGAGGCGTGTCCATTCTGGTGATGCGGGACCGGATCAGGGAGCGGATTCTTCATGCGTTCTTTCCCGGCGTGATGGCGTGGCGGGCTGGCGGTGGGAGTCAGGGGTTTCCGGACACCCGGCGCGGCGAATCGCGACGGATGAGCAACAGGGACCTCCGGCCGAGTGGAGGGCACACTGGACGCAATCTCGCGTCGGCGCGACGACGGCTCCGCTCCCCCTTGACCCTTCGGACGCAGATTGGCACCCGAGAGCGACACAGTCGGCCCGGACTTCCTGGCTGACGTCTCCCCCGCGGTCCCCCCAGCATCCCAGCAAGTCAGGTCAACAGCATAACCTAGCGAAGCGAGAGTTGCGAGCGCACAGGCAAGGTCCCGGATGTTACCGACGGGATCATTCGACGCGCCCAGCGAGACCGCGGTGTGGGTGCGACCCTCGAGGATCGAGTGGACCAGGCCGGTGAGACGGCCACCAGGGCCGACCTCGAGGAACGTCCGGGCGCCGTCTCGGTACATCGCATCAATCTGCTCGACAAACCGGACCGGTCGGGCGAGCTGGCCGGCGAGCAGGTCGCGGGCGCGTTCGGCGTCCGCCGGATAGGGCGCGGCGGTCGTGTTTGCGAAGACCGGGATGGCCGTCGGCCGCAGGCTGGCCGCGGCCAGCTCGCGGCGAAACAACGGCTCGGCCGCCTCGACGAGCCGACTGTGGAATGCGGCCGACACGGGAAGCGGCCGGGTCCTGAGCCCGCGAGCCTCCATGAGCTGTCGACCGCGGTCGATCTCGACCGTTGTGCCCGAGAGCACGCACTGCCGGGTGCGTTCCGGTTGGCGATCACCAGGTCCAGGCCGTGCTCGCGGATCGCCGGTTCGATCTGCTCGACGGACGCGTATACGGCCAGCATGCCGCCCGTCCCGGCCGACCCGCAGTCCGCCATGAGGGACCCGCGAATGCTGGCGAGCCGCAGCAGGGTCTCGTCGTCGATCCAGCCCGCCGCGCGAAGTGCCGTCAACTCGCCGAAGCTGTGGCCGCCGACTAGCTCGGGCCGCACGCCGAAATCCTCGAGCATCCCCAGCAAGCCCAGGCTGATCGCACCGAGCGCCGGCTGGGCGAAGCGTGTGTCACGCAGCGCCGCCTCTTGCTCCTCACGCGTGCGGTCGTCGAACGCCGACGGCGGATAGATGCGGTCGGATGCCCGTCGGCTGTCGCCCGCGCGCTCCATCTGACCGTCCATCGCGGCGATGGCCGACTGCATCCGGGGGAACTGGCAGGCCAGCTCTCTAAGCATGCCGACGAACTGCGAGCCCTGCCCGGGGAACAGCCAGGCCAGTCGCCCCGGCGTCGGCCCGGATCCGTCGAAGATGCAGGACGTCGCGGGGCCGGGGCGCACTCGCCCATTCGCTTCCTGTACGGGCGTCGATTCCAGCCGGGCGCTGGCGCTCGCCAGCAGCTCCGGCAGCTCGGGGCCGCCCCGCTCGACCACGATCACCAGCCGATGCCGGTGCGCGATGCGGAAGGCCGCCCGCGTCCGGGCGCCGGCCGCCCGCAGCTCAGTCCAGGACATCGGCTGCGCGACGGCGTCGAGCTCGCGAACCAGCTCGGCCCGATCGTCGGCCGAGAACGCCAGGAGCTGCACGTCGCCGTCCCAGTCGACGGCGAGCTTCGCCGGCTCGGCCTCCTCCAGCACACAGTGGAAGTTGCTCCCGCCGAATCCAAACGCGCTCACCGCCGCGCGGCGAGGAGAGTCGCCGGTGCTCGGCCACGGCCGCGGCTCGCAATTCAAATAGAACGGAGAGTCGGCGCGAGCCAGCACGTCGGCCGGCCGGCGCACCTTCAAGGTCGGCGGCAGCACCTTGTGGTGCAGCGCCAGCGCGGCCTTGATGAGCCCGGCAGCACCGGCCGCGGCCTTGGTATGCCCCACCTGCGATTTCACCGAACCCACTGCGCACCAGCCGGAGTCCGGCCGCGCCGCCCGGTAGACCTCCGCCAGCGCCTCGAGCTCGGTCGCGTCGCCGACCTTCGTCCCCGTTCCGTGCGCCTCGACCAGGCCGACCGTCGCCGGCGAGATCCCGGCGAGCGCGTACGCCTCACGCAGCGCCCGCGCCTGGCCGGCCACGCTCGGCGCGTAGACCGCCTGGCCCTTGCCGTCGCTCGACGTCCCCATCGACCGGATCACCGCATAGACCCGGTCGCCGTCGCGACGCGCGTCGTCCAGCCGCTTCAGTACGACGACCCCCAGCCCCTCGCCCAGGATCGTCCCGTCCGCCTCCGCGTCGAACGGCCGCGCCTCGCCCGAGGGCGACAGCGCGGGCGTCTTGCTGAAGCACATGTACATGAAAATATCATTGAACGTATCAAGCCCGCCCGTGATGGCCAGGTCGGACCGGCCGGAGGCCAGCTCGAGCATCGCCAGGTTGACGGCGGCCAGCGAGCTGGCACAGGCGGCGTCGACGACGCAGTTGGTGCCGCGAAGGTCGAGTCGATTGGCGATCCGGCCGGCGGCGACGTTGCCGAGCAGGCCGGGGAACGAGTTCTCCTGCCAGCCGACGTAGGAGTCGGAGATCCGGCGCACGACCTCGTCGGCGGTCCGGTCGTCGACGCCGGAGGCCCGGAGCGCGCGCCGCCAGATCGGATGTCCGAGCCGGGCACCCAGGGGGATGACCAGCTCGAGGGTGCCGGTGACGCCCAGGATGACGCTGACCCGGTCGCGATCGAACGCGCGGGCGCCGGCTCCGCCGTAGCCGGCATCCTCGAGCGCGCGGCGGGCGACCATCAGTCCCAGCAGTTGGGTGGTGTCGGTTGCCTCGATGGCGGTCGGGGCGATGCCGAAATCCATGGGAGGGAAGTCGACCGGGTCGAGGAAGCCGCCCCGGCGGGCATAGGTCCGGTCGGGCGCCCGGGGGTCGTCGTCGAAGTAGTCGTCGGCCGACCAGTGGGACGCGGGCACGTCGCCGATCGAGTTGACGCCCCGGCGGATGTTGGCCCAGTAGCGGGGCAGGCCATCGGCCCCGGGGAACAGGCAACCCATGCCGATGATTGCTACTGGGGGAGGAACGGGCGCGGGATCGGACCGATTCAAAGTCTCTGCCCTTTCGAGGATCCTGGGAAACCGGCACGAGCAACAGCCAAAGGTCGCCCGCCGCGGGGCTGGAAGGCCCCGACCGACGGCTGCCGGGCTCGCCGGCCTGGCCTGGTGGGATCTATCGTCCGCCCGCACCTCAATGCGATCGGACGCCACCGATCGACCCGGCCCGGCGAGGGCCGGCGCCCGGGGTCGATCGAGCGGATCTATGTTAGGCGCCCGAGCAACGGTTCTCAATCTCGGAGATGTCCAGCGGCGACAGTCGCGGTACCCCCGGGGCCAGGGGGATTCCCTGCACCGCCAGCGTTCGCGCCCGGGACAGCACCGCCGCGCCATAGAGGATGTTGGCCGCGATCGTCGCCACCCGACGGTTCTCGGGCGGCTCGAGGAACGACCCGCGCACCCAGTCGTTGAACGCCGCCATCGCGGGCCCGCACCAGACCTGGTAGTCCACCGCCCGCGAGGGATCGCCGCCATTGGCCCACTGCGACGACATGCCGAGATACCAGCGGAACACCAGCGCCATCTTCTGCTTGGGCTCGCGCTCCGCCCGCTCGATTCGTCCCGGGTCTCGCTCGCGGAAGAAGTCCTGGGTCTGCGCCCAGACCTCGGCGATCGGGCATCGGAAGATCGTCTTCTCGAGGTTCGCCCGCTCGGCCGCCGGGATTGCGTCCAGCGACTCGTGCGTCCGATACAGCTCGTAGAGGCGGGCCGCTCGCATGGCGAAAAGCGTGCCTCGCTTGAGGACCTGCACCTTCACGCCCATCTCGAACATGTCGGCCGCGGGGGCCATCGTGACGTCCGCCTGCTGGGCCTGCGCGAGCATCCGCCGCACCGCGTCCGACGTCCCCGCCTCGACGCACGACTGGTTGACCGAGCCGGTCACCAGGTAGGCCGCTCCCATCGCCAGTGCCGCCGGCCGCCGCCCAGGGCGTCGAGATCCCGCCGGCTGCACCCACCCGGATCGGCCGCTCGTAGCGATGCTCGGCCTGGATCCGGTCGCGCAGCGCCAGCATCGTCGGCAAGAGCACGATCGCCGGCTGATTGTCGGTGTGCCCGCCCGAATCGGCCTCGGCCGTGATGTCATCGGCCACCGGAATTCGCGCGGCCCACTCGGCCTGTTCGCGGTCGATCGCTCCCAGGGCCACCAGCTCGCGGACCATTTTCTCCGGCGCAGGCGCCATGAACTTCGAGGCCACCTCGACCCGCGAGACCTTGGCGATGATCCGGTTCGGAGCCACGATCCGCCCCGATTCGTCGTGGCGGATGCCCGCCAGGCGGTAGCGCACCACGGGCAGCGTCAGGTTCAGAAAGGCCGAGGCCTCGACCAGTCGCACCTGCCGGCGAAGGTACAGGTCCACCACGGCCGACTCCAGCCCGGACTCACCCGGACTGTGGATCAGGTTCATCGCATAGGGGACCGAACCGCCGAGGTCCCGCTGCAAGCGGTCGATCGCCCGCTCCACCGCCGTGAGCGACAGCCCGGCGGCACCGAACGACCCGAGATAGCCCGCCCGCCCCATCGCCTCGACGATCTCGACCGATCCGATCCCGTTGGCCATGGCGCCCGACATGCAAGGATAGCGCAGACCGTGCTCGGCCGCGAATCCCGTGTCGCCCAGGTGCTCCATGCGGCAGGGGGGGACGTAGGCGATCCGTTCGTTCCCATTGCCGGACAAGGCGAAATCTCCGGCGGAAATCTCCAGACTCCCGCCTCGCCTGCGGACCCCGATCGGGTCGCCGATTCGTCCGAGTGCTCGCTCCCAGCGGTCGTTTTGAATCGAGTTGACAACCACAGAGCTTGCTCCGCACCCGTCCCGACGGCCGGGGCCTTCCCTCTCCGAAGGTCGGACAAGCCCCTGGCGTGTGCATCAGGTTATTTCATAATCCGCCGGGGCCTGACAAGGGGCTCGCCGCAAATCGGGCGACGGGCCGGGCCCTCTCGGTCGCGTTGGTGCTCATGTGCATCGCGACCTTGCCCCGTCCATCTCTAATTGGGACAGCTCATTGCACCTATCCCGCTGCATGATGGCGTTTTTTTTCGGCCAGAGCATTCAGGATTGCCCAGTCGCCCGCATTACTGCTCTCCTGAGCAGCAGATGCGCTCCGCTGGGTCGGAAATGCTCTACGAGCCGCATTGGCGAGCAGCAGGCGAGAGTCAGTGATCCTCAGCCGCCGAGACTGGCCTCGGGGGCGTTCACTCGCTAGATTCGGGCTTCGATTGGCCGATGCGCACCCAGGACAGGTCCATCGACATGCGGCCGATGGCGCCATCGAAGGCATATTCATAGAGGTCGGGCTTGCGATCCTGAGCCCGCTTGAGGAAGTCGGGGACGGTCCAGAGGCAGGCTTCCAGCAGCTCGAGTTCCCAGGCCAGCGGCTCGCGGAACCGCCGGCCGATCTCCATGCGGAACGCCAGCGGATAGGCGTTGGGACCCGCAACCTCGAATCCGTGCTCATGGGCCGCGGCCACATCCTCGGGATCGGCCTGCGCGGCGTCCTCGTAATGCACGGCGATCGTTCGCAGCCGGTCGGCGATCAGTTCGTAGGTGGCCCGCTGCATCAGCCTGCGACCCTCGCGATCGTCAAAGAGCATGAGTCCCTTGATGTGGATCATCTTGCCGAGGATCACCGCGAACCACGGCCCGCCGTCGAGCTGCTGGCACTCGATCTGGATGGTCTCGGCCTCGCCGGCCGTCCTCCAGGGTGCCTGGCGGTAGAAGCTCGCCGCCGCCCGGTAGAAGTCTCGAGCCTGCAGAGCGCTGACAGTTCCCATGGAGGCGACCCGGTGACCGACCGTCGTTGCGGCAACTCTCTTTCCCGTTTATCCAGCATAACGCGGCCGGGCCGATCGTGGGATGGCAGCATCCGGCGCGTGATGAGGTATCGAGTCGCTGGCCCGCGGCACGACGGTCGGGTCCCGGCCGGATCTCAGACGAGCGACCTCTCGCTGGCAACGGCGGTGGGTACTCGAAAGTGGGGCGACGGGATCAAGGGGACGGGCTCCGCGGCCACGCCTTCGGTGAGGATGAAGGGGGCCGGAAAGCGGTTGATGAGCTGAGAGACCGCCCCCAGGCCGGCCTCGGTCATCAGCTCGCGGAACCGCCTGGCCGAGGCGTGATGGACCTGCCCTTCGATGGCCGCGACGCAGACGTCGAAGATGATCCAGCCCAGCGGGCTGTCGCGGTAGCCGTCCACGATCAGCAGGCGCCCGCCCGGCCGCAACACCCTGCGCATCTCCTCCACCGCACGGTCCTGGCGGGGATAGTGGTGGAAGCTGTTGGAACACGTCACCAGGTCAAACGACCCCGACGGAAAGGGTAGCCGCTCGCTATCCCCCTGGACTGGAAGGACGTGACCCCGGTGGTGCCGCCAACGGTCCTGACCCTGCTGGAGCATCTCGGAGACCAGGTTGACCCCGTAGGCCTCAACCTGCGGCAAGGCCGCCCGAAGCCGGGACAGGAAGACCCCGGTACCGCATCCGACGTCGAGGATGCGGGCCGGATTCTGGCCGATGACCTGGCCGATCCGCCGAATCAAGGCCCGGTGCGAGGGGCCGAAGATGAGCCACTGCAAAATGCCGCGGTCGTAGCTCTGGCTCCAGCGGATGAATTCCTCGGTCGCCTGTTCCTTGTCGTAACCCATGGCGTCGCCTCCTTGCTGCACTGCTCGAAAGGGTGGGCCTCCTGGCCGGGCAGGGTCCGCGTGCGCGGGATCCGCCATCGCGTGGTCTAACCGATTGCGGCCAGCCGGGCAACCCGGGTTTCGGAAATGAGAAAAGGGGCAAAAGCGTGCGCTGCTCGAATTGCCCGGGTTTTTACAGTCGCGGACTTTCACCGCGGTGCCCAGGGTCACGAGCCTCGGTAGGCCCGATCGAGCAAGTCCACCGGATGCACCACCTCGATCGGGCTGCCGCGCTCCTTGACCTTCCGCGCGATCTGGAGGATGCAGCCGACGTTCCCGGTGGCGACCATGTCGGCACCGGTCGCGGCGATATGGTCCATCTTGCGCCGGCCCAGCCGCTCGGACATATCCGGCTGCGTCAGGTTGTAGGTACCAGCCGCGCCGCAGCAAATTTCGCTTTCCTCGAGCGGCACGAGCTTGAGGCCCGGGATCAGGTTGAGCAGGGCCCTCGGCTGGCTGCGGACCTGCTGTGCGTGGCAGAGGTGGCAGGCATCGTGATAGGTCACGGTGGCGTCGACCGAGTGGGTCGGCGGGATCGGCCCGAGGGCCACGAGGAATTCGGAGACATCCTTGACCTTGGCGACGAACCCGACGGCCTGGTCGTGCTCGGCGGCGGGCAGGGCATGCGCGTAATCCTTGAGCATCGCGCCGCAGCCCGCGGCGTTGACGACGATCGTATCAACATTCTCGGCCCCGAAGACCGCCATGTTCCGCCGGGCGAGCTCGAGCGCCGGCTCCTCGATACCGGAGTGATAATGGATCGCCCCGCAGCACACCTGCCCGCGGGGGACGACCACCTCACACCCGTTTTGCTGGAGCACTCGCGCGGTCGCCGCGTTGGTCTGGGGGAACATCGCATCGGCGACGCACCCGGTAAACAGGGCCACGCGCGCCCGCCTGGGACCGATAGCCGGCAGGACCGTCGGCAGCCGAGGCGTTGACAGGCCCAGCCGCGGCAGCATCGCCTGCAACCGCCGCAGGGTGGGCGGCAACAGCCGGGTGAGTCCCGACTTCTCGGCCAAGTCCAGCAGCCCCAGCCGCTGCAAGACCTTTGCCGGCGCCAGCGCCGCCTTGACCCGGCCGGAATAGGGGAAGAGATGGCGCAGGATCAGCCGCTGGAGCAGGCTAGCGCCGTCGCCCGTGCCCGCGGCCTTTCCCATCGCGATCTTGAACGGCTCGATCATCCGCCCGTATTGAACGCCCGACGGACACGCCGATTCGCAGGCGCGGCAGTCGAGGCAGAGCTCCAGGTGCTCGCGCACGCCCGGACCCATCTCCAGCCGGCCGTCCGCCACGGCCCGCATCAGGTAGATCCGCCCCCGCGGACTGTCATTTTCATTGCCGGTCTCGACGTACGTCGGACAACTCGCCGTGCAAAGCCCGCAATGCACGCACTCCTGGTAGCGGCGATAGGGAATCCGGTCCGAGAGCCATTCCAGGTTGATCGTGGAAGGCGTGGCCGCGGAATCGGCCGCCGTCTCGCGGGTCGGAGCTTGCGCGGTCGTGGTCGGCATCAGATCCTGACCTTGGATTTCGAGGGAGAGGATGCGGGCGGGTATTGGTGTCCAGTCGTCCCTTACCATTAGACCATTCGGCCGGGCGCCGGACCAGACCCGGACTGGCGTGCATGCCATGGTCGGCCGGTCGGACGCGGCTTCCCCGGCTTGTAGCTTTCTCCCCGAGGTCCGCCATTCGCTTGTAAGAAGGACCAAGCCGAGGAGCACGGTAACGACCGGCGTTCCGGGTGACTTAACGAGGGAGCATGGAGCCCCTGCAAACCGATTTCTCGGCTGATTCGGAACTTGCGTCAAACTCGCCGCAGTGCCCCCGGCCGCGCAGGTTTTTTGACAAGCCACTGGCACGGCACGTGCTTTACTTTCGTTACATTCCACTCAGCCTCTTCCCATCTGCCCAGTCGAATCCGATGTCGGTAGCCCTTCCGGCCAGTCGGCCCTGCGTTGAGCCGTCCTGTGCCCGGTAATCCGGCCGAAGTCCGCCTCGTACGTGATCAGGATGATCGCGACGACGTCCCAGTCGGCGAGAACAGGAGGTCCGCGGTGACTGTAACCAGAGCGATGGCCTTGGGCATGCTGATCACGATCATCCCCGGTGCCTCGGCTCTGGCCGATCCCCTCGGCATGGCGCCTACGACCGACGCCTTGCTGAATGTGGGTAGCGGACCTTATGCCAGCTCGAGCCTGATCGCGGCCGGTTCGCCCCAGGCCTGGTATGACAGCCCGCAGGTCGTCCGGCTTTTCGGCGGGGTCCCCACCGCCCAGCAGCAGCAGGGCTTCGACCAGGCGATCCTTCAGCGGGTCCAGCAGACCTTCCAGCTCAGCGGTGTCAACGTCTCGCTCACCGAGGATTCGAGCGCTTCTGCACAGCACTCGCTGAGCCTGGTCTCCAACGCATCCAGCTCGCCCTATCCCGGCTCGATCGGAACGACGGAGCTCGGCGGCAACGGCATGAGCTTCATCGACCCGATGGCCAAGGCGTCCGGGTCGGTCGACCAGCTCGAGTGGATCGTCGCCCACAATATTTCTCACGAGCTGATGCTGGCCTTCGGCGTCGGCGAAAACTACGACACGACCGGCAACTATATTGACGCCCGCAACGCCAGCATGGCGATGCTCCTCAACCCCAACGCGACCTTCAGCGCCGCGGCGGCCCAGGCGCTCAAGACCCAGCTCCCGAATGACACTTTCACCCGCGTCCTGCAGCCGGGTGCCCAGTCGCTCGACCTCGTCCCCGCCCCCGAGCCCGCCACGGTCGCCATGTGGGGTTTCCTGGCCGCCGCCGGACTGGTCATCGCCCGCCGCCGCCAGGCCGTCCGCTGATTTGCCGGTCGATCGCGGCTCGAGTGCCGGTGAATCCGCTCACCCTTGCCGCCCTGCGCCACCAACCCCGCCCTATTTCGCGTCCGCCATCGCTTGAATCCCGGCCCGCGATCCGCTCGAATGGGCTTGGTGCTCGTCGAGCTCGCCACGGTCGCCGACCGGGACTCGCCGGCCTCCGACATCGGAGATCCACATCGTGAAGTACGGCCTGATCATCACCTTCCTTTCGCTCGCCTGCCTCTCGTCTCCGCTGCCGGCCTCCGCCCAGGACAAGGGCCAGGCACTCCCCAGGCTGGAAGTCCGGGTGGCCTTCCCCAACCTGCGTTTCGACCGGCCCGTCGCGATGGCCGAACCCGGCGACGGCAGTAACCGGCTCTTCGTCGTCGAGCAGCACCAGGCGAAGATCTGGTCGTTCACCAACAAGCGCGACATCCAGACTAAGCACCTGTTCCTCGAGCTGCCCGACCCCCTACATAGGGGCAACGAGGAGGGTCTCCTCGGCCTGGCGTTCCACCCGAATTTCAAGGAAAACCAGCAGTTCTTCGTCTATTACTCGGCGAACGACCAGGGTAAGCGCCGATCGGTCGTCTCGCGGTTCACGATGTCGCCCGCCGACCGTCGCCGCGCCGATCCCGCCAGCGAGATGCGGATCTGGGTCTCGGCCGAGGACCCCTACGAGAACCACAACGGCGGCACGATCGCATTCGGCAAGGACGGGTTCCTGTACATCACGCTCGGCGACGGCGGCGCCGCCGACGACCCCCTGAACTCCGGCCAGAACCCTCGCGACTGGTTCGCCTCGATCCTGCGGATCGACGTCGATCATCCCGAGTCGGGCAAGAACTACGGCATCCCGGCCGACAACCCGGCGCGGCGGCTCGAGTCAATTCGCCCAATGGGCTCCCGAGGTCTACTGCATCGGCCTGCGGAATGTTTGGAAATTCAGCTTCGACCGCAAGACGGGCGAGCTCTGGGCGGGCGACGTCGGCCAGAACCTCTGGGAGATGGTCCATCGGATCGAGAACGGCGGCAACTACGGCTGGAGCGTTCGCGAAGGTTTCCACCCTTTCATGCCCCAGCTCAGGCGGCGTGCCGATGCCTCCAGCCCGGTCCGTCCGCCGATCGTCGAGTATCCCCACGCGCCGACCGCCGACCGCCCCGATAGCGGGCTGAGTATCACCGGCGGCTACGTCTATCGCGGCAAGAAGATCCCGGCTCTCGACGGCGTGTATGTCTACGGCGACTACGACAGCGGACGGATCTGGGGCCTGCGGTACGCCGACGGCAAGCTCATCACCAACGCCGAGCTGGTCGACGTAGGCAGCCATCCGCGGCTGAACATCGCGTCGTTCGGCGAGGACTCTCAGGGCGAGGTATACATCCTCGCCTTCGACGGCAAGATCTACGAGCTCGTGCCGGCCGGGAAGCGCTGAGGCACGCCGGACCGGCTCGGAAACCAACCCGGAACGGCCTGTCGGGCGGGCGAGGTCCGCCCGCCAGGAACCTCCTCGCGAGTAAGTCAGGCGGATCCGACGCGTCCGCCCTCGAGCGCCGCGTGGAATTCGCGCCAGAGGTCTGCCGGATCCTCGAGCCCGACCGAGATCCGCACCAGTCCGGGCGAGATGCCCTGGCGGGCCAATGCCGCGGCGTCGAGGCCGCGATGACTGGTCGAGGCCGGATGGCTCAGCGTCGTCTGCACGTCGCCCAGGCTGGGGGCGAACGGGATCGCGTCGGCCAGCGAACGGATCAGGGCATCGGCCCGTTCGCGCGAGCCCAGGTCGATGGTCACCATCGCCCCGCCCGATTCGCCGAGCACCCGCGCGGCGATCCGACGATCCGGATGCGAGTCCAGCCCAGGATAATGTACGCGAACGACCTGCGGATGCGCCTCGAGTCGATGCGCCAGCTCGCTGGCCGTGGCCGAGGCACGCTCCATCCGTAGCCCGAGCGTCGCCACACCCCGCAGCGCCAGCCAGCTCTCGAACGGATTGCCGGTCTGGCCGAGCGTCGATGCCAGCAGGCGTGCCGGCTCGACCAGGCGACGCTCGCCCAGAATCGCGCCCAGCGTCACATCGCTGTGTCCCCCGATCATCTTCGTGACCGAGTGCACCACCAGCCCGGCACCCAGGTCGAGCGGCCGGCAGATCAGCGGCGAGAACGTGCTATCGACGATCAGCGGGATTCCGGCCTCGCGTGCCACGTCGGCCAGCCCGGGCAGGTCGGCCACGCGAAGGAGCGGATTCGAGATCGTCTCGACCAGGATGGCGCGGGTGGTCGGTGAGAGAGCCGACCGGGCGGCGCCAGCGTCGGTCGGATCGAACGTCGCGTGGCCGATCCCCCATCGCGACATCTGCCGGCCCACTAGGGCCGAAGTCCGGCCGTAGACGCCGTCGGCTAGCAGGACCTCGTCCCCCTGGCCCAGCAGAGACAGGAGAGCCGCGGCGATCGCACCCATCCCCGACGCGCAAATGCACCCGTCCTCGGCATGCTCGAGCCGCGCCAGCTTGTCGGCGAGCTGCGCCGCGTTGGGATGGCCGTCGCGGGCGTAGATGAAACCCTGCGCCCCTCCTTCGTATAGGGCGTCGATATGCGCGAGGTCGTCGATGCAATAGACCGCGCTCAGGTCGATGGGGGGGACGAGGGGTCGGCTGCTCGAATCGGCCGGTCGGCCCGCGCGGCGCAGAGGGTCGAAGGATCTGGCTCGGTCGGTCCGGTCGACATCGACGAGGCTCCAGGCGGCCGCGAATTCTGTGGGACGGTCAGGTCGAGCTCACGGCCTTGCGATGGAACCGCGCCCCGACGCCCAGCAAGCTGATGATCTCGCCGATCTTCCGCAGCGCCAACCAGTCATTGCCGGCGCCCCTCGCATCGGCTTGCTGGCGGCGGAGGGTACCCAGCAGCGCCCAGTCGATCGACCAGGCCTGGCCGATCGCCTGTTCCTGCGCGGCGCGGGTCAGCTCGTCGAGCCGGATGATGAGGTCTTCGCTGATGGGGCAGTCGGCCGTGCGGTAGAGGTGCTCCTCGATGGCCGGGGCCGACGACCGCCTTCGGCCCTTGAAGAGCCCGGCCAGCCGATTCTTCCAGCCGCCGTCGGTCTCGCCATCCTTCTTGGCCGGCCCGTCGGACCGCTGCGCCTGCTCGCCCGACTCGGGGTCAACCCACTCGCCGATCCGCACGATGAGGACCGTGATATTGTCCAGGCCGCCGCGCAGGTTCGCCAGGTTGATCAGGTAGCGGCAGGCGTCCTTGGGGTGGAAGTTCCCGGCGAAGACGCCCAGCTCGTGGTCCTCGACGGGTCCCGAGAGTCCGTCCGAGCAGAGCAGGAACACATCCCCGGGCTGGACGGGCAGGGGACCCTCGACGTCCACCTCGATCTCGGCCTCGGGCCCGAGGCTGCGTGTGATGACGTTCTTGGGGACCGAGACCCGCGCCTGCTCCGACGTCAGGTGATTGCGGCGGACCAGCTCCCACACCAGGCTATGGTCGAACGAGAGCTGATCGATCCGACCCCCGCGGACCCGATAGACCCGCGAGTCGCCGACGTGCGCGATCAGCGCGCCCTCGGGCAAGAGCAGTAGGGCCGAGGACGTCGTCCCCATTCCCTGGAAATCCCGGTTCGCCGTCGCCCGGCTGTGGATCAGGGCACTGACGTCGCGGAAGGTCTTGGTGATCGCCTCGGAGGCCGCCCCCGCCCTGGTCTTCATGTAGGTATGCGGGATCAGGTCGCAGGCCATCTTGCTGGCCAGCTCGCCCACAGCATGCGCGCCCATGCCGTCGGCTACGAGGAAGACATGCCCACGCTGCCGCCACGCCTCCGCGTGCGGGGCCCGGACGATCGAGTAGCTGTCCTGATTGTTCGCGCGACGCATGCCCGTGTCGGTCGCGGCCGCGTCGATGATCACGTCATCCCAGTTCACAATCCGGCCCTGCTCTCGTTCCACACCCGCGGCCCGGACTCGCGTCGACCGCCTGTCCCCACTCGCCGGCCGCCATGCGTTGTCCCATGATCCGCCCCGCCACAGCGCGACTCAAGGCCATTCCCCCCGAAATTCACGAAGGGCTCCCCTGACCACCCCGCTGTCGCCGGCATCTCCACCGTCGCTTCCATCCGCTCATTGTAGCGTTACGTTGGTCCCGAGTGGGGTCGCACGCCCCAAAGAAAGGGATCGACCGACCCTGCATCCCCCGAGGTCGCCCGACCCTGGAGGCGCCTTCTTCCTCTTCGTCAGCCACCTAGCGGCAGGAAAACCGCCAGTTGCCCTCGCGTCCTCGACCCGCCCTCTCATAATACTAGAGCGTTCGACGTGCTGTGACCCGTACGCCAGCCATCGCGGAATCCTTGCGGCCCCAATCATGATCGACTCCGACCCTCTCGACCACTTCCACTTCACCAGGACCACGCTTACCAACGGACTTGACGTCATCGTCCGTCGCCAGCAAGGCCCGCCGCTCGTCGCGGTAAACCTCTGGTATCACGTCGGTTCCAAGAACGAGGAACGCACTCAGCGCGGCTTTACTCATCTCTTCGAACACCTGATGTTCGAGGGATCGCTCCATTATCCCGGTGATTTTTTTAAACACTTACAACCCCTAGGAGCCAATATCAACGGCTCGACGTCGTCGGACCGCACGAATTATTTTGTCGACCTGCCCACCTCGCACGCCGAGCTGGCCATCGCCATGGAATCCGACCGGATGGCTAACCTGCTGGGGGCCCTCGACCAGCAGAAGCTCACCATCCAGAAGGGCGTCGTCACCAACGAATACCGGCAGAATTATGCCAACCGCCCGTACGGCATGGTCGGGAGCCTCATTGCCGAGGCCCTCTATCCTCCGCAGCATCCCTATAGCTGGCTGACCATCGGCAGCATGGAAGACGTCGGCCGCGCGACCATGGATGATGTCTCGGCCTTCTTCCGCCGGTTTTATGTGCCAAGCAACGCCAGCCTGTCGCTGGTCGGTGACATCGACGAGGAGCGCGGGATCGCCCTGGCCGAGCGATACTTCGGCGCAATCAGCGGGGGAACGCCGGCACTCCGCCCGTTCACCGGCGAGAGCCGGCTGGATCAGGACCGGTCGATCGTGCTCCGCGACCGAGTCGAGCTCGACCGCGTGTACCTCACCTGGCCGACCGTCTCGCATTTCCAGCCCGACGACGCGCCACTCGTCCTGCTGGCCGACATCCTCGCCCGCGGCCGCGCCAGCCGGCTCTACCGCCGCCTGGTGGTCGACGAGCAGGTGGCGCAGGATGTCAGCGCGCACCAATCGGGGCGCGAGCTCGCCGGCTCGTTCGGCCTCGTCGTGACGCTGCGGCCCGGCCACGCGATCGAACGAGCACGCGAGCTGGTGGAAGCCGAGCTCACCGCCCTGGCGGCCGGCGCGGCGACCGCCGATGAGCTCACCCGCGTCCAGAACATGCGCGCGTCGGGATTCTACTTCGCCCTCGAACACATCGGCGGCTTCGGCGGCGTGGCCGATCGGCTCAACGCCTACAACGTCTTCCGCGGCGACCCCGCGCTGATCGCGACCGACCTCCGCCGCTTCCGCGAGGTCTCCCTCGGCCAGGTCGGAGAGGTCGCCGGCCGATATCTCGCCGGCAAGCCTCGGGTGATCCTCTCGGTCGTCGGCCGCTCGAGCGCCGGCCAGAAGCAATCGGCGGCCGTTCCGGACCGGGCGATGCCGCCTCAGCCCCAGCCGGCCGCCGGCTTTGCCGTGCCTCTACCGCAAATCGTCGAGCTGGCCGCAGGCATCCCGCTCTGGATCTTCCCGCGCCGCGAGCTCCCGACGGTGGCCGGCTCGATCGTGATCCCGGGCGGAGGGACGCTCCATGCGCCGAGGCAGGGGGGCCTCGCCCAGTTGACCTCTGACATGCTCGATGAGGGGACGACCCACCGGTCGGCGGCCGAGATCGCCCTGGCCGTCGAGGCGATGGGCGCCTCGATCTCGGCGAGCTGCGGCTGGGACGGCGCCTACGTCGGCTTCCGCTGTCTCAAGTCGGACCTCGAGGCGACCCTCGACATCGCCTTCGACATCCTGCTCAACCCTAGCTTCCCCGAGAAGGAATGGCGGCGCGTGCACGGACAGATGCTCGCCGCCCTTCGCGCGGAACGCGATAGCGCCGAGGCCCGCGCCTACCGCTGCGCTGCTCCGGACCCTCTATGGCGAAGATCATCCCTTCAGCCTGCCGCTCGGCGGGACTGAAGCGACCGTCGCCCGGCTGTCGGTGGACGACCTGCGCGGGTTCCACGCCCGCCATCTGGCCACCGGCCGGGCGTCGGTGATCGTGGCCGGCGACGTGGATCCCTCGCAACTCGCGGACGAGCTGGGCCGACGCCTTTCCGGCTGGCAGGAGTCCACCGGCGAGCTCCCCGTTCTGCCGGAGCCAGGCCTTGCGGGCCGCCCCGTGATCCTGCTGCTCGACCGGCCGGGTGCCCCGCAGGCCGTCATCCGCGCGGGCCACCTGGGGATAAACCGGCATGACCCGGCCTTCGAGCAGATGCTCCTGTTCAACCAGGTGCTCGGCGGCCAGTTCACGTCACGGCTGAACGAAAAGCTCCGCGAGGAGCGGGGATTCACCTACGGAATCCGCAGCCAGTTCGAGTGCCGGCGCTCGGCGGGCCCGTTCTCGATCGGCACGTCGGTGCAGAGCGACCGGCTGGCCGAGGCGATCGAGGACATCCGCGGCGAGCTCACCGCCGTGCTGACCGATCGACCGCCCACGATCGACGAGCTGGACAAGGCCCGCCGATCGTTGATCGAGGGCCAGCCGCGCCACCTTGAGACGCCCTCGTCGCTGGTCAGCCGATTCGGCAGCCTGCTGGTCCACGGCCTGCCCCCCGAGTATGAGGCAAGCTTCGCCGACCGCCTCAACCGGATCGATCGCGAATCGGTGATCGAGGCCGCCCGCGCCAGGGTCCACCCCGACGCTCTCGTCGTCGTGGTCGTCGCCGACGCCTCGCAGGTCCGCGCCCCCCTCGAGTCCCTTGGCTGGGCCGAGACCCGACTCATCGAGGATTGAGGGTGCTCGTCTTCTAGGATCGGCTTGCCGCCCGGCCTGTGAGACATCGGCACCGCTCGAGGCGCTCCGCAACCGGAAATCGATCGAAAGGATTTACCGATTCGCCGGATTCCGTAAAGTATGTCGCTTCGCACGCCGAAGAGGAAGGTAACGGATGCGACGATGCCGGCGCCGCCGCGCCGGGAGGCTACGAAGGAATGGACTCCGATGTCAGACCTGCGTGAACCCGAAGCCGCCGCGGTCCCGACGAGGTCGGCGCGACGGATGCGAAGGCTCGAACCATCCGCCGGACCGCTCGCCGACTCCTATGGCCGGCTCGCCATCGGCGCCATCCTCGTCGTGATGGGCCTCCAGGTCCTTTTCTTGACCGTCGGCTGCAACTGGGATCTCTGCGGTGACGAGGCCGAATACTGGACCTGGTCGCGCCGGCTCGACTGGAGCTATCACTCGCGGGGGCCGCTGATCGCCTGGCTGATCCGGCTGGCGACCCTGACATTCGGCTGGCTGAGCCTGCACCTGACGGGTTCGCTAATGCTGGCGGTGCGGCTGCCGGCCGTGCTGCTGGGCGGATTGACCGCCTGGGGAGTGTTTCGCCTCGCCGAGCTGACGACCGGCTCGCGCCGGGCGGGCTGGCTGGCGACCTTGCTGCTGCCGGCGATCCCGCTGTTCGCGATCGGCGGCGTGCTGATCACCTGCGATACGCCGCTGGTCTGCTGCTGGACCTGGGCGGCGGTCTGGGCGTCCCGGGCGCTTCGAGTAGAAGGCACAAACTCGGCGAATGCGCGCTGGATCGCGTCGGGGCTGATTGCGGCGCTGGGGGTGATGGCCAAGTATTCGGTGCTGGCGCTGCCGGCCTCGGTCGGATGGTTCTTGCTGCTGAGTCCACGGCATCGGCGGCAGCTCGCTCGGCCCGGCTTCTGGACGATGGCCGTCCTTTGCGTGGGCCTGGGCCTCGCACCCGTGTTGATCTGGAACGCGCGGAACGGCTGGGCCGGCGCGGGTCAGCTCGCCGATCGCGTCGGGCTGTCGGATCGAGCGAGCTGGGGCGGCCTGTGGCCGGTGGTCAGCTTCCTGGGCGGCGAGGCCGCGGTCCTGGGCGGGATCTGGTGGGTCGCCGGCATCGCCGCGCTCGCCGGCGCCTTCCGCGACGTGGTGTCGAAGCGCGGGCAGACGTCGGGCTCGGGCGAGACGGACCATATCCCCTTCGCAAATCGGCCCATGATAAGGATGGACCGCGACGGGGCCCTGTATCTCCTGGTGCTCTGGGGCGTGATCTGGTGCGCCTGCCTGGCCGCTAGTCTGCTGGGCGAGACCGAGGCCAACTGGATGGCGCCCGGATACATCGCGCTCGTGGTGCTGATCGGCTGGCGGATGTCGGACGTGCTCGCCCGTGGCGGCCGCCGGGCACTCGCCTATGGCGCAGCCTGGTGCGTCGCAATCGTCGCCGTGATCGTCATCCACCACACCGACTGGTTCTATCCGTTGCTCGCTCGCCATATCCCGGCGCCCACGAAGCGCTGGGCGGCTCCCTTGCGTCGATACGACGTGACGGCCCGGATGCGAGGGCACCAGCAGCTTGCCCGCGCGGTCGCCCGCCAGGTCGAGGCGCTCCAGGCCGAGGGGACGACGCCATTCGTGGTCACGCCGACCTACGCCCTGACGGCGACGCTCGAATTCTACCTGCCCGGCCAGCCCGAGACCTATTGCCTGAGCTGGAACTTCGGCATGTCCCGACGGCCGGTGAACCAGCACGACCTCTGGCATCCTAACCCTCGCACCGACACCGAGGCGTTCATCGGCCGGACGGCCATCATCGTCGAGGACGCCAATATGCCGCCCAGCTACTCGACCTTGCTCTACCACAAGCAGGTCTTCACCCGCATGGAAAAGGTCGAGCGGGTTGAGGTCCGCGAGGGTGGAGTGGTCGTCGGCGCCTGGGACGTGACCGTTTGCCGCGACTACCGCGGCGTCGGCGCGTACGCCCAGAATGCGCAGGTCCACCCAGGTGGCCGCAAGCGGAAGCAAGCCGATCAATCGGCCGGCCGCGCGGCCGCTCGTTCGCCTGATGCGGCCGGGAACGCGGTGCGCGTCCGGTGACGCCCCAGCTCGCCGATCCTCATCCTTGTCGCTTCCACTTGATGTTGCACCCCATGCTCGGCCGCTGGTCGCCGACGACCGGACGGCCCTCCAGCACGGCGTCGAGCGCCGCACGCAGGTCCTTGCCGGTCACGAGGACCCCGTTGCCGGGCCGGCTGCCGTCGAGCTGGCCCCGGTAGGCGAGCTTGCGGTCGCGGTCGAAAACGAAGAAATCCGGCGTGCAGGCCGCCTGGTAGGCACGGGCGACCGACTGCGACTCGTCGTAGAGGTACGGGAAGGTGTAACCCACCTGCGCCTTCTCGCGGACCATCATGGCCGGGCTGTCGTCGGGGTAGTTCTCGGCGTCGTTCGCGTTGATGCCGACGACGGCGACCCCCTTCCGCTGATACTCGTCGGCCAGGGACGCCAGCTCGCGGCGGATGTGGATGACGTAAGGGCAGTGGTTGCAGATGAACGCCACCAGCAGCGCCGGGGCGTCGGCAAAATCCGCCAGGGCGACGGCCTGGCCGTCGGTATCGGGCAGGCGGAAGTCGGGCGCGGGGGTCCCGAGCGGCAGCATGGTCGAGGGTGTCAGAGACATCGTGGTGCATCCTGGATCGGGGGTTACCAGGCCCAGCCGTCGCGCAGCACCTGGTTGACCACGCGATCGCCGGGCCATTGGTTGTGATAAAGCTCGACGATCGTGGCGGAGGCCATCTCGGCCATCTCGCGCATCGATTCGATGTCGGTCCCGGCGATGTGCGGGCTGATGACGACGTTCGGCAGGCCCAGCAGCGGATTGCCCGGCTCGGGTGGCTCGCGATTGAGCACGTCGAGCCCCGCGCCGGCGAGGTGGCCCGAGACCAGGGCATCGCGCAGGTCGGTCTCGACGACCAGGCCGCCGCGCGACGTGTTGATCAGGTACGAGCCGGGCCGCATCCGGGCCAGGAAGTCGCGATTGACCATGCCCCGCGTCGCCTCGGTCAGCGGCAGGTGCAGGCTGATGAAATCCGAGCCGGTCACGAGCTCGTCGAGCGAGACCCGCCCGATGCCGTGCTCGCGGTCGAAGGCGGCGTCGGCGACCGTGTCGAAGGCGATAAGGTTCATCCGGAACGCCCGGGCCCGCAGCGCGACGGCCCGGCCGATCCGGCCCATGCCGATCAGGCCGAGCGTCTTGCCGCGGACCGGCGTGACGAGCGTCCGGTCCCACCCGCCCGCATGGACAAGCCGGTCGTTCGAGGGGATCCGCCGCGCCAGGGCCAGCAGGAGGCGCAAACGTCTGCTCGGCGACGCTGTCCTGGTTGGTGCCGGGGGTGATCGTGACGGCAACCCGGTGCTCGGCCGCCGCCTCGAGGTCGATCAGGTCGTAGCCGACGCCGGTCCGGGCGATCACGCGCAGCCTCGGCGCCAGGTCGAAGAGGTCGGGGGTCATCCGCTCGCCGCCCGCAATCAGGGCGTCGATCCGGGGCAGATAGGGTAGCAGCTCCTCGCGCGAGAGCGACGGGCCTCCCTCCGGATCGATCGGCTCGAACCCGGCCTCGGTGAGGATGTCGCGGAACCGCCCGGGCGCGTTCCGAAGCAAATACGGACCGATCAGGACGCTTGGCATGGTCAGCTCAACCCGGTGGTGGGTATCATCGTTATGTGGGGCCGCGGGACCGACCGCTCCGGGAGTTGACAGGGCAGTCAAACGCCTTCGGCTTGCGTCGTTCCAACGCCCAACTTATTCTCGTCGGGGCGATTCGGCAACCTCGACCCGCCGGTCACCGGTCATTCGTCGCGGGTCGCGGGCCACTTCCGCCACCCCCCGAAACCGCGATTGCGGACTGCCGCCGTCGGACCGGGCGAGGCCGGGTCGTGCCGGACGACGGCCGCTGTCCCTGAACCAGTGACGATCCGGGAACTGCGCCATGGGGGTCATGAAGTTTCGCCTGCCCTCGAATGACCCGGCCCAGGCCCTGCCGGAATTCCGCAAGGCGTACGTCACGGGACTCGACCGAACGCCGTCACGCGTCGCGATCGAGGTGCGCAACGGCGTGATGTCGTGCATCCGCGAGACGACCGAGAGCGGGCGGCTTTTCGTCCCCTGGCCGGTCGCCGGGCACGGGACCCCGATGGTCGGCACGGCGACCCTGGCCGAGCGGAGCACCATCTACAACCTGGCCGTCGAGCTGGCCCGGGGCAAGCTCAACGACGTTCGCAACCAGCTCGCCGACTGGCTCCAGATGGGCCTGCGGTCGACGCCCGAGCTGCAATCCGCCCTTGAGGAGGCGCAGCGGGCCTTCATCCGGGCCGCCACGTCGTCCAACCAGCCGGACGTCTGCCTCGCCGCGGCCCGCGACGCCGCCCGCCTGGCCGCGAACGCCGGCGACCTATTGATGAAAGCCTATACCAACCAGGTGTTCCAGAGCCGGCTGGCGACGACGTCGCGGCTGCCGACGCACCTTTCCTGCGTGATTCCGGGCGATCCCCAGTCCGTGCCCCCCGCACTCGAATGGTCGAAGACGTTCAACGCCTGCCAGGCCGGGGTCTCCTGGCGGCAGGTGGCCCCCAACGAGGGGCAATACCGCTGGGATATCCTGGATGCCCAGCTCACCTGGGCTCGCCGCAACCGTCTGGCGATCGAGGCCGGCCCGCTGATCGAGTTCCGCAAGGGCGCCCTGCCCGACTGGCTCTGGCTCTGGGAGGGCGACTTCGAGACCATCAGCGGCCTGGTCGCCGACTACGTGCGCCAGGCCGTCACGCGGTTCAAGGGGAAGGTGCCGCTCTGGCACGTCGTCCACCGCGCGGCCGGCGGCGAGATCCTCGGTCTGACCGAGGAAGAGCAGGTCCGGATCGCCGCGCGGGCGGTGCAGGTCGCCCGCCAGGCCGACCCCGCCGCCCAGGTGACGATCGGCGTGGACCGTCCTTGGGGCGAATGGATGGGGGGCAGCCACTTCCAGCTCGGTCCCCTGCATCTCTGCGACTACCTGCTCCGCGCCGAGCTGGGGATCTCGGGGATCGCGCTGGAGATCGCGCCGGGCTTTTCGGCACCCGGCAGCCACATGCGCGACCTGTTCGAGTTCTCCAAGCTGCTGGATCTCTACTCGCTCCTGAACGTCCCGCTCCATCTGTGGATGGTCATGCCCGCCGCTTCCGGACCCGATCCCCTCGCCGAGCCGGGCGTCCGGGTCGAGGCTTCCCAGTGGCCCAACCCCCCGGATCCGGCCGATGCAGGCGAGCTGGGGCTCGCGGTGGCTCGCCCTGGCCATCGCCAAGCCGTTCGTCCGGACGGTCACCTGGCTCCAGGCCGGCCGATTCGCTGCCGCACACCTTCCCCCACGGCGGCCTGATGGGCCCCGACCTGGCCGCCAGGCCGCTGGTTTCCTGGCTCAGGTCGGTCCGCTCCGAAACACTGGCGTGACTGCGCGTTGCCTCCACGCGGGCACGGCATTATAATCGGAGATTCGTCCCATAAAGCGCCGGGGTTTGCTTCCGCCATGTTCGACGACCTGCAAAAACGCCTGGGTACCGCCTTCAAGCGCTTCCGCGTCAGCGGAATCCTGACCGAGGCGAACATGCGCGAGGGCCTGCGCGAGGTCCGCACCGCCCTCCTGGAGGCCGACGTCAACTTCAACGTCGTCCAGGACTTCATGACCCGAGTGACCGACAAGGCGATCGGTACCCAGGTCGATCAAGAGCATTCGCCCCGACCAGCAGGTCGTCAAGATCGTCCACGACGAGCTGATCGAGCTGATGGGCCCGGTCAACCCGTCGATCCGGTTCGAGAAGACCGGGCTGACGGTGCTGATGCTCTGCGGCCTGCAGGGCTCGGGCAAGACGACCACGGCCGGCAAGCTCGCCGCGGCTGCTGGCGGCCCAGGGCCGCAAGCCGATGCTCGTCGCCGCCGACCTCCAGCGCCCGGCGGCCGTCGAGCAGCTCAAGGTCATCGGCGGGCAGATCGGCGTACCCGTCTACAGCCAGCCCACCACCGATCCCGTGGCGGTCTGCCAGCAGGCCGTCGTCGAGGCCAACAGGGCCGGCGTCGATACGCTGATCCTCGACACCGCGGGCCGCTTGCACGTCGACGACCAGTTGATGGGCGAGCTGTCCCAGGTCGAGAAGAAGGTCCGGCCGCACCAGGTCTTCTTCGTCTGCGACGCGATGACCGGCCAGGACGCCGTCTCGTCGGCCGCCGCTTTTAACGAGGCCCTCGAGCTCGACGGCGTGATCCTGACCAAGCTCGATGGCGACGCCCGCGGCGGCGCCGCCCTGTCGGTCCGCAAGGTTACCGGCGTCCCCATCAAGTTCGTCGGCAAGGGCGAGAAGCTCGACCGCCTCGAGCCGTTCGACCCCGAGCGGCTCGTCGGCCAGATGCTCGGCATGGGCGACATCGTCGGCCTCGTCGAGGCGGCCCAATCCGCCGTCAACGCCGAGGAAGCCCAGCGGCAGCAGGAGAAGCTGGCCAAGGGGAAGTTCGACCTCGAGGACTTCCGCAAGCAGATCGTCAACATGAAGAAGATGGGCTCGATGCGCGAGCTCCTCGGCAAGATCCCCGGCCTGAACCAGATGACCATGGATGCCCTCGGCGGGGTCGAGCCCGACGAGGAGATCCGGCGGATCGAGGGCATGATCGACAGCATGACCGCCGGCCGAGCGGCGGCAACCCGTCGATCATCGACATCTCCCGACGCCGCCGGATCGCCGCCGGCAGCGGCGTCGACCCGGCCGACGTCTCGGGACTGGTCAAGCAGTTCGACGCCATGGCCGCGATCGTTCAAGCAGATGTCCCAGATGAGCATGATGGATCGGCTCAAGACGCTCACCGGGCTCGGTCAGGCCGCCGCCAATAACCCCACCGCCCGGCTGATGACCCCCAAGGTCGGGACCGGCAAACGGCTCTCCCCCAAGGAAAAAGAGAAGCTGCGGAAGCAGCGCGAGAAAGAGGAGCGGCGCCGCCGTCGCGAGGAGCGAAATCAACCCGAGTGGCGAGTGACGGGTGGCGAGTGGCGAGGGAGGACGAGATCCGTCTTCGCCGGCCACGGGTCACGGGTCACGGGTCACTTTTTTCCGTCTGAGAGGAGTTTGCGCATGGTTAGAATCCGCATGAAATCGATGGGACGACGCCATCGTCCCTTCTTCCGCATCTGCGCCATCGACTCGCGGCGGCCCCGCGACGGACGGCCGATCGAGGAGCTCGGCCACTACGACCCGATGTCGCGGAACCCCGAGACCCAGACCGTGCTCGACGTCAGCCGCATCCGCTACTGGCTCTCGGTGGGGGCCCAGCCCTCCGACAAGGTCCAGGCGATCCTGCGGAGGTTCAAGGTCAAGAAGCCGGCGCCCGGCGAGCCGTGGCAGGTCGCCGAAACCCGCCGCCGCCCCGGCCCCGGCCGCCCCGGCCGCCGCCGCCGCAGCCCGCCGGGGACCGCGAATCCCTCGTGACCCCTGCCGATCGATGTGACGACCCATGACCGGCCCATCGCCGCTACGCATCGACGTCCTGACCCTGTTCCCGGCGCTGTTCGACGGATTCCTCGATCAGAGCATCGTCCGTCGCGCCGTGGATAAGGGTCTCGTCGTCATCGAGCGGTCCGATATCCGCGACTGGGCCGACGGCAAGCACAAGCAGGTCGACGACCGTCCGTTCGGCGGCGGGCCCGGGATGATCCTGATGGCCCCGCCGGTGGTGGCGGCCGCCGAGGCCGTCGCCGCCCGTTGCGAGCCGCCCGGCCGGCTGATCGTGCTCTCGCCCCAGGGCCGGAAGCTCGATCAACCGCGGGTCGAGGAGCTGGCCCGCGAGCCGCGGCTGATCCTGCGTCTGCGGCCGCTACGAGGGCTTCGACGAGCGGGTCATCGAGGTCCTGCGGCCCGAACTGCTCTCGGTCGGCGACTATGTCCTCTCGGGAGGCGAGGTCGCCGCCATGGTCGTGATCGATGCGGTCGTCCGGCTGATCCCCGGCGTCCTCGGCGATTCCCAGAGCGCCGTCGATGAGTCGTTCGGACCCGACGGCGGACTCGAATACCCCCAGTACACCCGGCCGCGCGTCTACCGGTCGCTGGCCGTGCCCGACGTGCTGCTCAGCGGCGATCACGCGGCCATCGCCGAATGGCGGAAGAAACATCGGCGCTAAGACGAATCACTCGACATCCGTCGCACGACATCCCGACCGGACCGGCCCCCTCGAATGAGGCAGGGCTCTGCCGGGCCAGATGACCGGCGGCCCAACGCGGAAAGGAAAGAACGATGCTGAACCGGCTGCTAGGCCTCGTGGAGAAATCCACGATGAAAACAACGACTCCCGCCTTCGAGATCGGCGACACGGTCGACGTGCACGTGCGAATCCTCGAGGGTGACAAGGAGCGGATCCAGATCTTCAACGGCGTGGTCATCGGCCGGTCGGGAAGCGGATCGCGCGAGATGTTCATCGTCCGGCGGATCGTCCAGGGCGAGGGCGTCGAGCGGAAGTTCCCGCTCCACTCGCCCCGGATCGCCGACATCGTCGTCAAGCGCTCGGGCAAGGTCCGTCGCGCCAAGCTGTATTACCTGAGAGAGCGTTCGGGCAAGGCCGTCCGCCTCAAGGAGCGCTTCTCGAGCACGGCCGGGGCCGAGGCGAAGGCCGCCAAGGCCGAGCGCCGCGCCATCCGCGCCGCCAAGAAGGCCGAGAAGGCGAAGGCCAAGGCCGAGGCGTGACGACCGGTGCTGCGATCCTGGTTATTCTTCGAGCCGCCCTCCCGCCGACCGCCTGAGCGGGCGGGGCGGGCGGCACGGTGGCGGTACTACGCGCCACGGCCGATCGCGCGGTCGATCAGGTTGCAGGTGATCCGCTGGACGCGCTCGTCCGGGCCATGCGGGCGCGACCAGTGCGACCACGGGAGGGTATGGCCGGGCGGCGACGAAAGTCCCTGGACCCAGAAGATGGTCGAAGCGTTGAAGACAAAGCCGCCGCGCCTGGTGGGATAGCAGGTTGCGGCCCAGTGCTGCGGCAACACGCCGCCCACCCAGGCTGTTCCTTCCGCCACGACCTCGAGCCCCTGAATGGACGCGGGGTCGCCGTGATATTCCCAGCCGACCAGGCCCGGGATCTGGTCGCCCTTCTTGAGGCCGGTCCCCTCGAAGATCCAGTGATCGGGCCGGCTGACGATCCAATCGCCGCCTCCGTTCACCGGCTCGACATTCCGCGCCCCGATCAGCAGGCCCTCGTCCGGCCCGCACTCCGGGAATGGACCGTGGTTCTGCTGTCGCAGCCGGACATAGTCGCGATCGGCGCCGTAAGGTCCGCCACGCGAGATGATCCGCGCGGGGCGGCCGTCGCTGGCCGGACGAAATGGGCTGACCCAGCACACGGCATTGCCCGAGAGGAACAGTAGGCAGACGCCGGCGTCGCGCATCCGCTCGACGCTGCGGAACTGGCGGATGTCCCAGTATTCATCGTGGCCGACGCTCACAAACGCCTTGCACTTGAGCCCACGGTCGGGCGTGACGAGGTCGCTATTTGAGCAGTAAGTCACGTCATACCCATGCTGCTCGAGCCAGTAGGCCAGGGGGAACTCGAGCGGCAGGAACTCGCCCGAGCCGAACGTGAGCGGGTCGTTGACGACGGCCAGGTGTTGCGCCTCGCGACCATACGGCCGGTCGAAGCTGACCTCGGCGAACGGGCCCTGCTCGCCCCGGGGATGCGTGTAGAGAGAGTACTTGTTCGGCCAGCGGTTGTAGGCCTGCCAGGTGTTGTCGGAGCACTGGAAGAGGATGTCCGCGGGCCGCTCGTCCTTCACGATGAAGATGACGTAGCTCTGCCAGTACGTCTCGAGGGCGTCGTCGGGGATCGTCGTCAGCCGCCCGAGGTACACGCCGCTCGGCCAGTCCTCGGCCACCTGGAGTCGGAACGAGGCGACCCAGCGGCATTCGTGGCGATTCCCCGGGCCCGGAGTCGGGTCGGGTTGCTCCGTGCCCTGGAACGGGCCCAGCTCGTGGACGAGCCGCGCCCCTCGCCCGCCGTAGTATCCCATTCGGAAGATCTCGGCCCGATAGCGCCGGGCCGGGCGGGTCGAGACCATGACCTCGATCGTTTCGCCGGCCTGGACGCTCTGCTTCGAGCAGTATCCTTCGATCCAGGGAGATCGGTATCCCGAGCCGTCGGCCCGGACCCGGGTCAACTGCCAGTCGAGGGCGCCGGGCCTGGCGTTCTCGCGAGCAATCCGATCCGAGCGGCCCTCGCCCGCCCCGGCTCGAGCCTCCTCTGCGCCGGTGAAACCCGGCAGCATCGAGGCTCCCGCGAGCCGGGCGAGGAAACCCCTGCGTCCATGGTGCGAAGGCTGGCCGGACTTCGGAGAATGCGCAGCCACAACCGCATTCCTCCGAAGTCTGCCGGCGTCGTCGGACCATGTTCAGGGATTGGGGCGTGATATGGCACCCTGGAACACCGGAATCAGACCCTTGGAGATGACGGGGCCCGCCTCGGCGGGGACGACGAAGTGCAGCTCGTAGCCCTCGGCGGGGTGTGGCGTGAGGGAGACGCCGATGTACGCCGGCTCCTTCGGCATGTCGTCGGGCGCCTTCAAATCCGGATTCTTGGTCATCGCGGAAAAGAGCGAGGCGTACAGTCGAGTGATCCCCTGGGCACTGATTAGCATGATGAAGTTCGCCTGGTCGGGCATCTCCGAGCGAACCGACTTGAAGCCAGTTGTCTGGCCGACTCCAGCACCCGTCTTGCGATGCCCGTCGATCAGGCCCTTGGCATCATCCCAGGTCGGTGCCACGATCTGGAGGAGCGTCTTGCCGTCAGTGCCGTACCAGTAGCTGACATTGCTCTGCGTGAGGATCGACTTCATGGCTTCGGCCTGACCGGGATTGTTGCCTCCCAGCTCGGCGAGTTTCTCCATGTTCAAATCGACGCTGACGTGGGTGAAGGAATGGCCTCCGTACGTCTGCGCCGCGGGCTCGACCTTGACGTTCTTGTAGACCTGGCTCTCGCCTGACGCCATCGCCTTCAAGAGCGCGATGCTGGCGTCCATGAACTTCTGGGGCTCCTCGGACCGGATCACGCTGAACGACTTCATGCCCTTGTCCATCGTCACCGAGCTCGCCGATTCGACCCGGCCCAGAGCATGCAGCGCCGCGGTGGCCTTCTCGACCTCGGGCGAAGGCTTGCCCTTGTTGATGACCTTCAGGCTCATGCCCTGGAGCCGCTCGAACGACTTGGCTCCTAGGTTCATGTACACATAAAAGGCCGCGTCCCCCGGCAAGGTCCCGACCGCATCGGCGCCGCGGGTGGTGAGCGTCGGGATCGACTTCGCCAGCTCGCTGCCCGCCTTGAGCTTCAGGAAGCCAGCCAGGTGGATTCCCTTCTCGGCGAAATCCGCATTGAGCGTCACGACGTCCGCGTACTTGAGCGAGTCGAACATCGCATCGTAGAAGTCCTTGGCGATCTGGACGCCCGGGTTACCCCCCTGCTGTTCCATCGCGGCCATCAGTGCCTGGCGGGCCTGATCGATCTGATCGGCGAAGCGCGTGGACAGGCTGGCGGCATTGACGTAGACGCCGACGTCCCCGGCGAAGAAAGACTTGGCCGCCGGGCCCGTCAAGACCGTGTCGAGCCGCTTGCCGCCGCCCTTGGCGATGTCGGCAATGAGGCCCTTCGAGCTGCCGAAAGCGACGTGTTCCCCGCTCTTCGCGGCATACCACTGTCCGTTGCCGTCCGGAGCGTCGAATGCGTCGTAGCCGCCGTCCTGCGGCTTCAGCTCGACGTCCTTTCCGCCGGCGATCTCCTTGAGCGTCTCCTTGTACTCCTTTGATGGAAAGATGACCGCGAACGGCGGCGGCCCGCCGCCCTCGATCTCGCTCAGCCGCATGAAGGCGAGGAACGGCGACGAGAACGCACGCGCGCCATGGTGCTCGCGGACCTGGGCCATCGGGCCGGCCAGGACGCCCTCGATCATGTTGCCCCAGTCGGGATTCATCGCCTTGACCGAGGCCACCAGGTCGTTGCTCGCGGCCTCCAGGCCGCGGGTGCGGATCGCGATATCGACATCGGCCGGCGCGAACTTCAACAAGGCTGCTTCCTGCGGGGCCTGCGCGAAGGCCACCAACAGGAGCCAGTGGGCGAGTTGTGCCGTCATGGTGCGGAACTCTCCGTCGTTACAACATGCTCTTGATCGTAACCCGTGCCGCCGGGTTTCCCCGGCCGCCAATCCAGGTTGTAGTCGAAATCGATCCCTGCACGCAAGGAGGAGAAGACAACCGGGGCAGACCCAAGGTGCTCAGCACGGCATGATCTCCACCCGCGGGGCAAATGAACGTCTGCGAGTTGGGTTCCGGCCAGACGGACGCGTTCGTGGCCCGGTAAACGTCCGCATGTGGCATCGCAGGGCTCTCGACGCTCGCTTCCAGAGGACAGCCTCGCGACGATGGATTCGGAGGGACCAGGATTGATGGACGACCGGTCTCCGAAACGCAAGGTTCATGGCCTCCATCAAGGCCAGATGCAAGAGCGCGGCGGCGTAGCCGATGACCATCCCCCACCCGAGGCCCAGCCGAGGACTCGCGAACCGAAACGCCCCGAGGAACGCCGCCGTGCTCAGGCTGGCGGGCGGCAGCGCCCGGGCGATCCGGCACGCCGCCGCCGCGCCGCCCTCGAGGTGGGTCACCGCCAGGATCGCCGTTGACACGCTCGGGAATGTGCCGACAAGTCCCCCCCAGCGCGGACTGGCCATGCTCACGACCAGTCCCGCGGTCGCGACGTAGAATGCCGGGAAAACCGTGCGAACCAGGGCCGCCGAGCGTCGCGACGGAGGGCAGGTCGGCCTGCCCGGCGGCGGTACGCCCACGCGCGACACCAGCCACGACGCCGCCAGGATCGATCCGCCCGAAATCACCAGGCGGTTCACCGATTCGCCGGGACTCAGGTAGCCCAGTCCCGACGCGACGACCACATAAGCGGCAACCGCCGTCGCGATCGCCCCGGCCAATCGCCAGCCCCGCCGAAGGGCCTCCGCGAACCCGACCGGCAGCGAGACCGCCGCGATCAGGCCGAGAAGACTGGCGTCGGCCATCTCCACGGCCGCGGTCACGCCCTTCTCGCGGCCGCAGAGGACCAGCAGGACCGCCGTCGAGCTCGGCAGACCGAGCAGAATCCCGCTGGCCCGCGGCCCGAACCGACGCCCGAGATGCCTCAGGATGTGGATCACCGCGATGAGCACGGCGGATTTCAGGAGGATTTCAAAGATCATGGCCGCCGGGTCCCATCGGAGTGCCGAAGTCCTCGACGGCGCACCGCGCCATCCCGGCGCCAGGCCCCGCGGGCGAGGCTTGCTTCGGTCGCCCCCGTGAAGTTGTCGCATCCGCGTCGATTCGCATCGCTCGGGATGACCATGGAAGCCCGCCGACGCGAGTAGGGGCGTCGGTCTCATCCAGGGTTCATGACGGCCAAGCAGGCTGGTGCCGATCCCGAACGATGCCAATCCGCCGCGTGTTGCAGGATCTTGTGGGTTACCTATCTCTTCCTTTCGGCTTCCGGCGCGGAAAGGATGAGGGATTTTCCGGAATTTGTGGCCGGACTTCTCCCCACTCGAAGAATTCGTGCAGCAATCACCAGTGTGGCCATTTCCAGCCCAGCTTGAGGTCGCGCTTCAGACCCTTGGTGCCCCACTCCATGCGGGACCTGAGGTAACTTCCCTTGCCGACGACGGCGAGCGGGAACGCCTCACGGTGGATGAAGCGGATTCCGCGATCGTCAACGGTCGCTGCCAGGACGCTGGGGAACAGGTGGGCCTGGAGTGCCTCGGCCGTTGGCCTGCGAGCGGGATCGATGCGAAGCCGGAAGCTCCCACGCCCCGGGATGCCTAGCCGGGAAAGAAGGTCCCCGGCGTTCTCCAGCGACGCGGGCTCCGCGAGCGTCTCCAGCTCGGTGCTGAGAAGCTGCACGATTGTCGGCAAATTGGCGATCAGTCCCGGAACGGGCGAGTCCTGCGCGTCACCGATCGAGAGGAATGTCAGGGTCCGCGGCAGGCACGCGAGCGCCTCGGACAGCTCGCCGGTTGGCCGCCACCGGTTGTCGTCGGCCGTTGCAAGTGCCAGCGCCTGCACGGCCAGCTCGGCGTTCGCCGCCACGGCGACATGGGTCCTTCCGACGGCGATCGTCGGTTGCACCTCGTCATTCAACCAGAGGACGAGTCGCGAGGGCGAGGTGAGTCGATATCCACGGTGGGGCGCGGGCAGCCGTTCCACTGCCAGGGTCGGTGGACCGTCCTGAACTGCTGCCGCGGCGGCCGGGCCATCGGGCCGCTCGCGATCTCGGAGGTAGGCCGAGGCCCGCGCGGCCAGGGTGTCGACGACCTTCGCGAACGCATCGACGTCCTTCAGCTCGGCCACGAGGACGTAGCCGGCGGGGTCGAATGGCTCATGTTCTCCCGGTTTCTGCCCGCCAGTCTGGACAGGGAAGACGCACCAGGTCGGTCCGACATGAGCGAGAAGGTCCTCACGAAGTTGAAGGCCCGTCCCCGTCCGGATCACCCTCTCCAGCTCATCGAGACCACCGACGACCTCAGGGTCGATTGTCTTGGCAAGCTGAGAGAGCCGCGCATAGGCCGTGTCGGGATCGAACGAGTTGACCACGAAGCTACGCGCCTCGCGGGGGATCGGTGGTAGCCGGTCCCGGTCAAATCCTGGCTGATCGATCCAGCCGGAAAGTCCCATGCGCGGGGCAGGGGCCTCGATCCGAACGTCCGTTAGCAGGGCTTTCCCTTGGAATCCCCACCGACCAACGACCCGCTTGATCCCATCGAGGCCGAGTGCCTTGATCGGGTCATCGTCCGGCTTCACGGCCCCGGCATTGCCAGCTTCATGGGGAACCGCGGATGCTTTCACTTGATCTCCCCGGTCGTTCGCCGGTCGGGGCGAGACGGGGATCTCCGACGACGGCGAAGCCCGGACGACCCTGGAAGGCATCGGCGGGCGAGCCGGCCGGCCGGCATCCGGACCTCTCGACGCGGCAGGCTGTGCGGGAATGCTGGGGACTGCCGCCGGGGCCGAGGCCGCTTCCCGGATCGTCGGAGGCAAAGGCTCTGGCCCGGGTCCGATCTCCGGACCAATGCCCGCGGCAGCAGGTGGAACCGGGGGGGCCGGCACCAGCACCTCGGGTACTTCTTCGACGAATTCCGCCACTCGGGTGGGCTGCGGTGAAGGACCGAGGTCTGTCATGGAGACTCGCGAGAGCGCCTGATCCTTCAGGACACGACGGATCCCAAGCACATCGGGTCCGAGTTCGACGAAGAACAGCCCGTCGGCCTCGAAGCCACGGATGTCCTTCCCTTCAGACGCCGCGGAAGCGTAGGCGGCATGCGATGAGACGTTCGGCTTCTTACCTTCGATGACGTCCAGTGCGAGCTCGACGCTGCGCATGTGCGCATCGCCCGACCGATTCCCCCTGGCAGGGTTATGGAACGGGTCAACATCGTCGGGCAGCGTCGCGACCAGCACCAGGTCGTCCTTCTCGAACCACGCCGACAGCCAGGGACTGGAAGGCACCCGCTGCGCAGGATCCGGAGCTGGAGCTGCGTCAGGGATAAATGGGTCGCCGAGGGGCCTCACGGGCGGCGCTGCGGCCGGGATAAACGGGTCCTCGAGGGGCCTAACCGGCTCGGCCTCCAACCACTGAAAAACCTCGCGACCCCGCAGCCGCATCGAGATTGGCGGCTTCTTGCCGGCTGCAGGCGCGACCCGAGTCCCTAGCAATCGCTCGAACCGCTCGCGGCTCACGGGCCGACCGGCGCCGTTGAGGACGAGGGTCAGGGACGCCTCTTGACCGCTCAGGAAGTATCCGCAAGCGAATCCCTCGTGGATCACATGATCCTCGAGAGCCATCAAATCGGCCCCCTTGAGGCCGACCCGCGGAGCCTGCTTCAGCAATCGATCCGCGAGTTGCACGGCGATATCGGACATCATGGCGCCAGCCGGCGTCCGGACGAGCATCGCACGGGCCGCCGTCGCTTCCCAGGCTTTCTCGTGCGCCCGCAGCCCGTCAAATTCGACATAGGCCACGAGCCCCCGCGCGGGGAAGCAACGCCGTGGGTCGCTCCGTGGCTCGTCGCACAAGGCCGGGCGTCCGAGCATCGTGATCAGCAGGGCTCCCAGGGCCACCGCAAGCGTACAGGAGACGACGCGACGAAGAGATGCAGGCAGACCGCGCATGGAGAGCGTCCTTTCTCGGTGAACGGCGTCAATCGAGCGGAACGGAGCCCAGGCTCCTACCTGGAATGGTGGAGATAGCCACGTCGGGATTGTAACCCAGGTCCGGACTCGCTCAATATGCAAGGGGTCCCGCCTCGAATCGCCTGGCTCGAGTAGCGCTGCGGGGGAGCGGGGACTCGCATGACCGAGGCAGCCCGTCGCGAAGGTTCCGCTGGGGATTCGGAGGGCCGACGATGATGCCCGGTGCGGTGATCCTCTGCGGGGGCGAAAGCCGGCGGATGGGGCGTCCCAAAGCCTGGCTGCCATTCGGGCCCGAGCGTCTGCTCCAGCGAGTGGTCCGACTGGTCGGCACGGTGGCCAGTCCGATCGTTGTCGTCGCGGCGCCCGGGCAGGAGCTTCCGGCCTTGCCCTCCTCGGTCGCGATCGTGCGAGACGACGTTCATGGCCGGGGTCCGCTCCAGGGTCTGGCCGCGGGCTTCGCCGCGATGCCCGAGCCCATTGAATTGATCTATGCCACTGCGACTGACGTCCCGTTTCTGGAGCCGCGCTGGATCTCGCGGCTGGTCGAACGGATCGGCGATGACGACCTGGTCATCCCCGAGATCGGCGGCCTGCTGCAACCCCTCGCGGCCCTCTATCGCAGGCGGACCACCCTGCCGGTGATCGAGAACCTGCTGGCGAGTTCTCGACTTCGACTGAAGGGCCTCGCGGACGCTGTCCGGGCGGTCGTCATCAACGAGGACGACCTGAGCGACATCGACCCAGACTTCGGCACGGTCCGGAATCTCAACGACACCGCGGAATACGAGCAGGCGCTTCGGGACGCCGGCCTGACTCAGCCTCCAATCTCATGTGATCAAGGACCCATCAAGCTCGCATAGGCTGCCACGATCGTCCGGGCCGTGCGGAGGCCGTCGACGGCCGCGCTGATGATGCCGCCGGCATAGCCGGCCCCCTCGCCGCAAGGGTAGAGCCCCGCGATGCCCGGGCTCTCGCGAGTCGTCGGGTCGCGGAGGATGCGGACCGGCGAGCTGCCGCGCGACTCGGGGCCGGTGAGCGTCGCGTCGCGGAGGAAGTGGCCGCCGAACCGGCGGTCGAGCCGCCTTGAGTCCGTGCTCGAGGGCGTCGACGACGGGGTCGGGCAGGAAGAGCCGCAGGTCGATCGTCCGGCCGCCGCGGCTTGTAGCTCGTCGGCAGGTCGCCGCGGCTGGTGCGGCCATCGAGGAAGTCGCGGGCCCACTGGAGGGGCGCCGCGTAGGTTCGATCGCCGGCCAGGTAGGCGAGCCGCTCGAACCGCTGCTGGTAGTGGATGCCCGCCAGCGGGTGGTGCTGCCCAGCTCGTCCGGATCGATCGTGACGACCAGGCCGCTGTTGGCGAACGGCGAATCGTGCCGGCTCTCGCTCATGCCGTTGGTGCAGAAGTAGCCCGGGTCGCTGACGCTGGGCATCACGTAGCCGCCCGCGCACATGCAGAACGTGAACAGGTCGCGGCGGCCGGCCCGGATCGAGGCACTGTAGTCGGCCGCGCCCAGCGCAGGGTGGCCGGCGTAACGGCCGTACCGGGCCTGGTCGATCGACGCCTGCGGCTGCTCGATCCGGACGCCGAGCTGGAACGGCTTGGCCGCGATCGGCACGCCGCGGCGAAGCAGCATGCCGTAGGTGTCGCGGGCGCTGTGGCCGATCGCCAGGATCGCCACCTCGGCCGCGATGTATCCCGACGAGGTCCACAGACCGCGGAGGCGGCCGTCGGCGATATCGAGATCCTCGACGAGGCAGGAGAACCGGACCTCGCCGCCCATCTCCTCGAGCTTGCGCCGGAGGGTCCGGACGACCAGCGGCAGCCGATTCGAGCCGAGGTGCGGCCGCTGCTCGTAGACGATCGACGGCTTGCCGTGGCACTCGGCCAGGATCTCGAGCACCCGGCGGACGTCCGGCCCGGTCCCGCGCGAGGTCAGCTTGCCGTCGCTGAACGTCCCCGCCCCGCCCTCGCCGAAGAGGTAGTTGCTCTCCGGGTCGAGCGGGCCGTTCTCGTCGAATCGGCGGACGTCGGCGACCCGGTCCTTGACGGCGCGGCCCCGCTCGAGGATCAGCGGTCGATATCCGGATTGGGCCAGCAGATAGCCGGCGATAGCCCCGCCGGCCCCGAGCCGATGATCACCGGCCGGTGCCGCAGCGGGCGGTGCCCGGGTCGGGCCAGTCGAAGTGGTCCGGGAGGTACGGCTCGACGTCCGGCGATGCCTCGGCGAAGGACGGCTCGCCGCCCCGCTCGGCGAGCTGGACCTCGGCCGAATAGCTGAAGTGGATGTCGTCGTGGTTGCGGGCGTCGAGGCTCTTGCGGCAGGATTCGCCAGCTCGCCACGGCCGCGGCGTCCAGGCCCAGGCGCGAAGCGATCTTGTCGGGAAGGCCCTCCTCGGGCTCGCCCAGCTCCAGGCGGATGTTGGCAATGCGAAGCGACATCAACGTTGCGAATCCTTATCGATAGGAACAGCCAGGACGCCGAGGTGGCTCGGCCACTGGCGGAGTCCGATGGGAACGACCGATGAAGGCAAGCGAAGGCCCGACTCAGTGGGCGAGCGGGCCGAAGCAGATGAGGGTGATGTCGTCGACCTGGACGTGGCCGGCGGAGAACTCGCGGATGTCCTGGAGGATGGCACGGCCGACGGCCTCGGGGCCTCCGGTCGTCTCGGCGACCTTGCGGAGCAGCCGGCGGTTCTCGCGGGAGTCGTAGAGCTCCTCGCGGAGGTTGCGGGCGTCGGTCACGCCGTCGGAGAACACGGCCACGACGTCGCCCGGGAAGAGCTTGACCTCGGTCTGCTTGTAGTCCGCCTCGGGGATGATCCCGAGCGGGAAGCCGGCGATCTCCTCGCCGAACTCCTCGACCGTTCCGCTCGCCCGGCGGACCATCACCGGCAGGTGGCCGGCCGAGGCGAGGGTCAACGTCTGCTTCTCCACGTCCAGGACGCTCAGGCTCAGCGTGATGAACTTCTCCTCGATGCCCGCCGAGAACAGCAGCGTGTTCAGCTCGTCGGCCGCGGGCGCCGGCTGGTTTTCGGTGAGGATGCAATAACGGGTGTCGCCCGAGAACTTGGCCATCATCAGCGCGGCGGCGACGCCCTTGCCCGAGACGTCGCCGACCGCGATCGCCAGCCGGTTGTCGGGCAGGGTGACGAAGTCGTAGTAATCGCCGCCGACCTCGTAGGCGGGGTCGTAGTGGGCGAAGAACTCGAAGCCGGGGATCGCCGGCACGTTCTGGGGCAGGAACCGCTTCTGCACCTGCTCGGCCAGCTTGAGGTCGCGATTCACCCGCTCGCGCTCGAGCAGGGTCTCGTGCATCGTCGCGTTCTGGATGGAGATCGCCGCCTGGCCGGCGACCGCGGCCAGGACGTCCAGGTCCTCCTGGAGGAACTGCTTGCGGTCGCTGGTGTCGAGCTGGAGGATGCCGAGCGCCTCCTTGTCGGGCGTCACCAGCGGCACGCACATCACCGAGCGGATCTTGAGGTCGGCGATCGAGGCGCTCGTCGGCAGGTTCTGGTCGGAGCTGGCGTCCTGGCTGAGCACGGCCTTCTTCTGGCCCAGGACGTGGTTGACGATCGAGCGGCTGATGCTCATCGGCACCTCGTCGGCCGGGATGTTGGTCGCGAAGCTGGCCCGCTTGGTGGGGCGGTAGCGGAACGCCTTGCGGATGAGCTTCTTGGTCTCGGGCTCGACGAGGACGAGGAACAGCCGCTCGGCCTGGGGGAACAGCTCCATGAGCGAGTCGAGGATCTTGGGCGCGACGGCGTCGATCTTCAGCTCGCTCGAGAGGTTGCGGGCGATCTCGAGGATGGCCTTGAGCTTGACCTCGGGCTTGACCAGGCTGGCCATCGCGCTCGAGCGGGACGCGTCGAGCGTGTGGAGGTGCGGCGAGTCCTGACTGTCCGCCTCGTTGACGAACATGATGTCGCCGGGCTCCTTGGCGGGAGTCTCCGACGGCAGCCGGGGGTAGAACAGGAATTCGACGTCGCAGATGTTGATCCGATCGCCGGGGACCAGGCGGTGGTCGACGCCCGGGATGACCTTGGTGTTGTTGACCTTGGTCATGTTGCGCGAGTTCAGGTCGGCCAGGAAGAACTCCTCGCCCTTGCGGTAGATCTCGGCGTGGCGCCGGCTGACGCCGTTGGGGTCGAGCACGATGTGGCAATGCTCGGGCGATCGGCCGATGACGATGCGATCCGGCTTGAGCTCGATCACTTGCCCGGCGGTGTCGCCGTTGGCTCGCTTCAGGAATGCCATGCCCGTCGTCTCCCGGACCGATCTCGCTGACGGTGTCGGATCATCTCTTGGAACGCGGTGCCGCCCCCGCGCCGGCGTTGGCGCGGCCGAGCACCGGTGCGTCGCCGAGTTCAATGTGGTTGAGTTGCCGCGCCAGCAGCCGGAGCGCCCGCTGCAAGGGCCGGGCGATCGGCTGGTTGCCCTTCTTCTGAACGATCGCCAGGGCGTCGGAGCAGACCTCCAGGTTCAGCGCCACGAGGACCGGGTCGTACATGTCGGCGATGTCGGCGTCCGTGAGCTTCTCGTAGCCCTTCTCGACGGCCCCCAGGTCGCCCTTGCGTAATTGAAGAGCCAGGGTGATCAGCGCGGCCAGGTCGCGGTCGCGCTGCTGGGCGTCTTTCCAGGAGGAGAGCTCGGAGCCCAGCGCCTCGAGCGACTCGCGATCGTCGAGCCGGTACCAGAGCCGTGCGAGCTGGGAATAGGCCCGCGATGCCGCATCGTGGGAATGCGGATAATGCCCCGGCACGGCCATCCAGGCCGCAGCCCAGTCGCCGCGCGGAGCCCGGAGCTGCGCATGGCGGAGCTGCTCTTCGGCACTGCCCTGCCTGGGGATCGTCGCCCATCGCGGCTCAATCCAGAGGCCAGGGGGATGCCGGGTCGAGCCGTCGGGCAGGGCCATCGCGTCGGGCGAGCGGGCCGCCCATCCCGCCATCCCGCCCGCGGTGAGTCCTAGCGCCACCGCCACGGCGGCGATCCAGCCGCGGAACGCCGGGCGAGACCCGGCTGGCGCCTCGCCGGCCGCGACCGCATGATCAACCATCGCCGCGGCAGCCGCCGGCGCGGTGGCTTCGGCTGCCCGGCCGCGTCGGGACTCGATCGGCGCGGGCGTCCTGGCCGAGGCCCCGCGCGGGAACGGAAGCCGGCGGCTCACCCGCCAGGCCGGTCGCATGCACCCCGTCGGTGCGGGCATTAGATACGTCGAGCGGCTCGGGCGAGCCGCCGGCCGGGATCTGGACGGTATCGCGAATCCTGCGCCAGTTCGGCCAGCATCTCGGCGGCCGATTGGAAACGATCGGCCGGGTTCTTGGCCATCAGCTTCATGACCAGCCGATCGATCTCGACGGGCAGGTCGGGGCGATGGATCAGCAGGCTCACCGGGATCTCGCGGACCTGCTTGAGCGCCATCGCGACCGGCGAGTCGGCGCGGAAGGGCGGCGTGCCGGCCAGCATGTAATAGAAGGTCGCGCCGAGCGAGTACAGGTCGCTCCGGTGGTCGAGCGGGTAGCCCTGGGCCTGCTCGGGGCTCATGTAGGCGGGGGTGCCCATCGTGGTCCCCGCCTGCGTCACGTGCCCGCCCTCCTCGTCCATATGGCGGCAGAGGCCGAAGTCGGCGACCTTCACCCGGCCGCGGCGGGCAATCAGGATGTTCTCGGGCTTGACGTCGCGGTGGATCAGCCCGGCCTCGCCCGCGGCGCCGATGGCCTGGGCCGTCTGCTTCATGATCGCCATCGCCTGCTGGAGGTCGAGGGCCCCCCGCTTGCGAACGTACTCGCGCAGGTTCGTGCCCTCGACGTACTCCATCGCGATGTAGTGGTGGCAGTCCACCTGGTCCGTCGCGTACACGTGGACGATACTGGGATGATTCAGCTTGGCGACCGCGATCGCCTCGGACAGGAACCGATCGATGTACCCCGGCTTGGACAGGACGTCGGGGCGAAGGACTTTGAGCGCGACGGGCCGGCTGAGGCTGAGCTGGGTGGCCAGGTAGACATCGCCCATGCCGCCGCGTCCGACCAGCCGCTCGACCTGGAAATCGCCGAGCGTGGTGCCGCTCAGGTCGGCCGCCGCGGCGCCGTTGGCGGCCGCGACGTGGGCGAGCGTGTCTTCGCCGGCGGCTGTTTGACGATCGACGGGGCTCATGGTCACGATTCGCCTTCGGAGAAGCGGGGACTCGTGGTTCGGCGTCGAGAGCGGGACCTCGCATCCTCGACTCTAGTTTACGGCAAATGCAAATCCCGGGCAAAGGGCAAAGCCCCCGGGTGGGCTGTTCCTCGAGCCCTGTCCGACGAAAGTCGCCAGGACGACGTTGTCTGCGACGAGCGGGCCGGGTATCGTGAAGGGGTCGATCCTGGCACGCGGGCGGGCCGGTCGTTCGGTCGTGGCTTGACCGTCGCCGCACCGTCGGCTTCCCCTGGTGGGTCCGGGTCGCTTCCCGACCGTGGTCACATGGCCAAAGGTTGAAGGTGCGGAGGTGGGTGATGCGCCGATCACGCCGACTCTGGGCTCGTCTGGTGGCATCGTGTACCTCGGGGCTTGTGGTCCTCGCGCTGGTCGCTTCGCCTCACGCTGGCGCACTGGCATTCCAGCAGGCCGGTCAGCAGCCCCTGGCCTTCGAGCAGGTTGTCGGCCAGCCGACGGGCCTGCCCCACGTGCCGCCGCAGGGGGCCTGGGGTGAGGTGATCAACGTCACCTCGCGCTGGATCGTCATCCAGAACCATACCGGCCAGCAGTACCCCATCTCGGTCGATGACATTGGCGAGTTCCTCATTCGTTGGCCGCTGGCCCTCGACGCCCTGACCGCCCAGTCCGTCGTCGAGGCCATCGGGCAGGATATCGGCAACAACGTCCTGGAGACCGACCATATCGACGTCTTCGAGGGCGCCGACCGCAACCTGGTGCAGGCCACTTACAACAGCGTGCTGCCCAACAACGCGCTCGTCACGACCGTCGACCCCGGCTTCAACCGCCTGATGAGCCCCTGGGACTACGGCGGCCAGAACCTTCTCTATGGCTGGGCCTATCCGGTCAACAGCGGCGTCGTTGGGATTCCGTCTCGGCTCCACGTCGTCGGTGTGGCGGTCAATCGTCAGCCGCTTCAGGTGGGCCTGCCCGGGAACAATATTGCCACGGTCGTCCCAATCGGCGCCAACGGCTTCACCATTACCCAGGTTACCCGTGGTTCAATCAACCATGCCCGCAAGGGAGACTACGCCTTCATGATGCCCCAGCAGATCGGGCAACGTGGCCTGATCCTGTCGCAGCTCGTGCTCTACAAGCAGATCCCCTTCCGACAATTCAACCCCGCTGCCATTCGCTGATCGTCTCGGTCGTCATAGCCCGCAAACTCACCTCATTCCGCTCATTCCGCTCAAAGCTTCCGCCCGAGGGCGAGATCGCCCACTCTGGGACTTCCAGGGAGGCCAGTTGGGTTCGTTCGCGCGATTTCGGGCCACCACCACCGTCCCGAGAGCTGCAATTTGGGTTCGTTCGCGCGATTTCGGGCCTGTTCGGCCGTTCGGTGAGCTGGCGTTTGGGTTCGTTCGCGCGGTTTCAACCCTCGGCTGAGCCGTTCACCGGGTAATCGCCGTCAAGGCACATGCATGATTGGTCATACTGCTAAACAGGCTGCTCTTTGAAAAAAATGCATGTTTGCGAGCACCAAATCGTTGACGATTGATCGTTTCCGCATTCACACTCATTGTCAAAGAACTGTAGCCATGATTAGACGATCTGGGACCGCATTTTGTTCGATCTTTTTTTTGAGCTCTCGAAACTTTTTCCTGGCCGTATTGATTATTCTCAACAAAGCAAGGTAACGAAGGAAATCCGGCGGCTAGAGGGTCAAGCGCCAACTACGCCGGGAGGAGCGTGATCGCCATCCTCTTGTGGCCCACAGGGGATTGACGGGGTGTGGTTCCCGACGGCAATGGTTGAGTGGCCGGAAAGCGTGATCGGAATGCGTCTCGTGCGGGCATAGTAGGGCGACGGTCGGAGGGCACAGGGGTTGTCGGCGAGGAATCGGACCATGGCGAATGTGCACCGCAGCGAGTTCGTGCCGCAGATCCAGCGGCTGTTTGATGAGGGGGTGACGTCGGGGCTGTCGGATGGAGTGCTACTTCGCCGCTACCTGGCCTCGGGAGACGAGGGTGCATTCGCCACGATACTGGAGCGTCACGGCCGGATGGTGCTCGGCGTCTGCCGCGGTTGGATTCATGACGAGGCCGATGTGGAGGATGCGTTCCAGGCGGTCTTTCTCGTGCTGGTGCGGAGGGCGAGGTCGATCCGCGTGGAGGACTCTCTTGGCGGCTGGTTGCACGGCGTGGCCTATCGCGTTGCCCGGCGACTGAACGCCGATCGTCGGAAACGGGCTGCCCGCGAGCGGAATGGCCTGGTTCTGTTCGACGCTGAGGCGTCCCCGACCGGCGGGGCCGACCCGCGCCTGGCGCATCTGCACGAGGAGATCGCCCGGTTGCCGGTCCCCCAGGCGCAGGGCGCTAGTGCTCTGCTGGCTCGAGGGGAGGAGCCAGGTGGAAGCCGCCCGCGAGATCGGCTGCGGCGAGGCGACGCCGCGTCGCCGGCTCAGCTCGGCGCGCGCCCGGTTGCAGGCCCGGTTGCGGGACGACGACCTCCGCGAGTCGCCCGGCCTGCCGGTCGTCCCGCCGCGACTGTTCGAGTCGGCCGTCCGGGTCGCGTCGGGGCCGCCGCGTGCGCTGGCGTCGGCCGTGCTGCGAGAAATTATAGGAAGCCACCTGGTCCGGATCGCCGGGAGCATCCTGATGATGGGAATGGTCGCTGCGGGCGTTGCCTGGGCCCTGGGATACCGACCCACGCCGGCTCCTGCCGGACCGCAGGGGCCTCCGGTGCCGGTCCCGGCCGCGGCCGCTCGGATCGCCGAGGTGCCGCCTGAGGCCGAGGACGATCCGATGGGGTGGGGTCATTTCGAGGTCACTGGCCGGGTGGTCGCCCCCGACGGCAAGCCCGTGGCCGGCGCGGTCGTGTTCCGCCGCGAGTATGGCATCCGCGCCCCGAAGAGCAAGGCCGCTACCAACGCGCTGGGCCGCTTTCGATTCCAGGCGACGCGCAAGCTCGGCCCCCGGCTTGATTCGAACGCCCCGAAGCCCGAACCCAAGGTCACGCGGCTACCGCTCGGTGTGACCATCACGGTCACGGATACCGGCCGGAATCGCCTCGAAGCGCCCCACACGGACGATGAGGAGGTCCGGTCGATCAAGCCGTGGCTCGTCGCGACCGCGCCGGGATATGGCTTCGGGACCCTTAGCCCGGGCGATGACGTGACGATCCATCTCGTCGCCGACGAACCGATCGAGGGTCGCCTGGTCAACCGCTCGGGCCGGCCGGTCGCCGGGGCACGGGTGCGGGTGCGCAATGTCTCCTGGCCTCAACGCGAGGGCGACCCGCTTCTGACCCTCGGCAATCGTCGCCGCGGCGACTCCGGCCCCTGAAATCCCCAGGGGCGAGGGACTCGAACCCTGGCTGTCCCTCGTGAAACGTGCCGCGGATACCAACGAGTACCGACGCGCCGAGTTCGTCCTGATCAGCCTGCTCGAATTCGACCTGCTGGGCGATCGTCCGTCGGTTTACGCGCCGCTGATCGCAGCCGCGACCAGCGACGCCGACGGCCGGTTCAGGTTGCGGGGCGTGGGCGGCGAACGGGTGGCGGAGCTCTATGTCGAACGGGGTCCCGGGCCTGGCCTCGACGCTGATCGCCGTGGCGACGCGGCCGATGCGGCCCCTGGAAATCCCCGCGGTCGCCGGTGAGCTGGCCGGCCATGTCAACGATCGACGCCGCGGGATCTCGCTTTTCGGCCGACGGTTCGAGGCCACAGTCGCCCCTGGGCGGACGATCGCGGGGGTCGTCCGCGACCGGAAGACTGGCGCACCCTTGTCCGGGCTCAAGGTCGTGGGGCCGAACGCGACCTGGCTGGAATACCCGGGCTTCGACCGTTTTTTCGCGACCACCGACGCCCGGGGCCATTACCGGATCGACGGCTACCCGACCATGGAAGCGGCAACTTTCCGGGTGGAGGCCCCCGAGGACCGTCCCTATTCCGGCAGGGAAATCACGCTCGACGTCAAGGAGGGCGACGGGCCGCAGGCACTCGACTTCCCACTCTCCCGGGGTGTGTGGATCACCGGCCGCGTCGTGGACGGAGCCACCGGGTCGGGGCTCGGAACCCAAAGCATCGAATATCACGCGTTCACGGACAACAAGTACCTGGTGAGCGACCTGGGGGGAGACCTCGAGCCCTTGTTTGACGAGGGGGCGCGGACGAACCAGGACGGGGCGTTCCGGATTCGCGGTTATCCCGGCCGGGGGATCGTCACGGGCGGGGGCGGGCACGACTACCTCGAAGGGGTGGGAGCGGACGGAATCGCCGGGCTGGGTCGGGACGCGTTTCAGCAGTCGCTCTACCAGGTCCAAGGCTTCAGCCCGTACCTTCGCAACACGACGATCGAGGTCAACATCCCCGGGGATGCGGAGACGTTTTCTTGCGAAGTCCGCCTGAAGAAAGGGAAAGCCCGCGTCGTCCGGGTGGTCGGGCCTGGCGGGCGTCCGCAAGCCCACCTCGAGGCGAGCGGCCTCCAGAACCAGGTCGAGAACCCGATCCGGCAAGTTGCCGAGTCGTTCTTCCTTGTGGAGAACCTTTTCCCCGGCGAGCACAGGCGGGTCGTGGCGCCCGCGTCCCCGAAACGTTGATGGGCTCGGCCATCGTGGCGGCGGACGGTGAGGGGCCAGTCACGCTCGAGCTTCGTCCCTGGGCGAACGTGAGCGGACGCCTGGTGGACGAACGGGGCGAACCCCGATTTCGCGGCCTGGAGATCATGCTCCAGGACGGCGACTTGCCGATCCACACGATCAACGGCCGGGGTTACAGCAACCCGACCTTCGCGATCGACGCCAACGGCCGATTCCGGCTCGAGGGTCTCGTCCCGGGAGCAAAGTATCGACTCCAGGTCATCCAGGGAAGCATGCGGATCCTCGGCGACGTCACCGGCGATACCACGCTCGAAGCGGGAGAAAGTCGCGATTTGGGCGAGGTCCGGATCCGGAATGCCGCCCCCGCGCCGCCGCAGCGTTAGCAGGCCCTGAACGACACCATCACCGGGACGCCCTCGACGAGGCGCTGATGATGAATCGCCAGGATACCCATGAGTGCTGGCGCTGGCCTCGTTACGAGTAATGAATGACCCCCAAAGCGCCGAACGGTTGGGTGGCTCACAGTCCAACGACCGGCGCCCCGTCTCCGATCCGGGCGGCTTCGGCCGGCCCGATCACCAGCAGGAGCCGGCTCCCACAGCGGACCGACCCGACCGGATTGGTCTCCTTGTAGGAGGGAGCTCCTGCTCCCGATCCGGGCGGCTCGGTCGGCCTCGGCCCGCCCGATCGCCGGCAGGAGCCGGCTCCTACAACAGGGCCGACCGGTCCGTGGCCGACCGCCCGATCGCCGGCAGGAGCCGGCTCCGCCAAGGGACTGGGCCGGTCCGAACCGTCCGATGCGATCGGGTCGGACCCGCTGCCCGGTCGAAGGACTTTTCGCCCGCGTCCGTAGACCACCCGTGTGTTACGGGCTCCAGAAGGTCCTGCACAACATCGTCAATGTCGGCCGGCTGGGTCGTGCAGGAGCGGGCCCGGCACCGGATCCGCGAGAGTACAGGAGCCCACGGGGTCGCTCACTTGAAGAATGAGCCCTCGTCGCCGAACTGGGCTCGGAACTCGTATGCCCGCTTCTCGGCGCCGGCCCAGTCCCTGGACCTAGCTTTCCTGATGATCTCTTCGATCTCCCGGTACTTGGCGTCCGACATCTCGCCCGCGTCGTGACGCTTCTCAATCAACCGGGAATCCGCCTCGACTTCCTTGTCGTTCCTGAGCGATACGGCCGTCAAGAGCGCCTCGAAAGCCTGGGCGTTCCTGACCTCGCGCTGCGACGGCTCGCCGCCGCAGCCGGCCATGGTGCTCATGAGCCCGAGGAATGCGGCCGCCACGAGGATTTCACGCCGGCTCGGGCCTCTCGATCGATCACCAGGAATCCGCACTGATCACCTCCCCGCTCGATCGGCTGGAAAGCGCCTGCCAGGTCGTCAGGTTGATCGACTGCTTGACGAACCGGACCGAGCCGTCGCCGAACAGGACGTTCGCCCCGCCCGGGTGCAACGCATAGAACTCGTCGGTATGTCCCAGCGGGCTGTTGGGCGGATGGATCACCTGGGGAGACTCATAAAGCGACGGTCCGCTATGCGAGGACAGGATCGCCCCCGGGTAGTCGAAATCGACCCCGGCCCCGCCCGTCCCTGCGCTGGCGAAGGCGTTGTAGGCGAAGTGTCGGTAGCCGGGGATGATCCCCACCCACGTCGCGTCGGCCAGGTACGGTGTCTTCTCGCTCGCGAAGACCGTGTTGCTCAGCCCATCCGTTACGCCCGCGTAGGTGATGTGGCTGTTGCGATAGATCGGGCCGTTACAGCCGCGGTACGGGTCGTCGTAGGTGGTACCCGGAGGTTGAATGCTCGTGTCATTCCAGCCCATGTTGTACTGATAGTTGGCCCGCGCAAAGTACCCGTTGGGGACCGGAAGCAGCGCCAGGTTGGCATCGACCATCATGCAGGTGGGAGTCGGATTATTCGCCGACGGGCAGAGGAAGACGCTGATCTGGGTGACGACCACGGTCTCGTTGGCAGCGACCCAGGTGGGCAGGTTGAAGTTCGTCGCGCTATACAGCGGCGCCTGCTCGGCGTAGGGAAGCAACATGGCCAGCCATCCCCAACCCGGTCCATTGTCCAGCGTGAATGGGTCGGGGTTATAGCCCGGCACCGCGATCGAAGCCGCAAGGATGCCCGGCGTGGTGCAGTTTCCGCTGCCGCACAGGCTGATGTAGCCGGGTACGATACACCCGATCCCCGTCTCATAATTGGCGATCGCCAGTCCGATCTGCTTGAGGTTGTTCACGCACTGAGAGCGTCGGGCCGCCTCGCGGGCGGCCTGCACGGCAGGTAACAGGAGCGCGATCAGGACGGCGATGACCGCGATAACTACCAGCAGCTCGATCAGGGTGAATCCCCGCCCCCTTTGTTTCATCGGGCATCTCCAGTGGAAGGAATGCTTGGGGCACGGCCACGCGGAGTTCAGGCCCCAGAGCATTCGCAGATTACGACTTTTTGCGAGCCACCGCAATTCCATTTTTGGGTTACCAAAATTTTATTTCTTGCGGCAACAAAAACAGCTTTCGAGATAGCCCTCCATCCATTTTTTGCGTGGGAAGGGGCTGCGAACTGCGTGTCTGCGTTTCATAATGGGTGGGGTCGCGGAGTCCGGACCGGGTTTCGGACGGGTCCGAGCCATGGAATGGCCGCGGTGCCGAACGGTTCGAACGGCTGCGCTGAGGGCGGAGTCGGGTGGGCGGGAAATGGCGAGAATCGACGATGGACGCCAGTTGCTGCTCGGCATCCTGGCCCTTCAGAACGCGATGGTCGAGCCGGCCGAGCTGATCGCGGCGTTTCAGCAATGGTCGCGCGACCGATCGCGTGGGCTGGCGGAGGTCATGGTCGACCGAGGTTTGCTGAACTGCGCAGACGCATCGGCTGCTGGAGGACCTGGTCGAAATCAGCCTGGCGAAGCACGGCGGTGACCCCGAGCGCAGCCTGGCTGCGTCGCGGGAGACGCGGGTCGTGGGTTCGTCGATCCTGGGTTCGACTGCCCGCGAGCTGGAGGCCGCGTACACGCTGCTGACGGACCCCGATCGGACCTCGGTGGTGCCGCGTTCGCCCGGGACTGCACGCCCCGATGCGCAGGGTGATCCGGACGCAACGACCGACTGGGGCTCGATCGGGGGCGAGTCGACCTGCGGGCGGTATCGGGTCGTGCGCCCGCACGCCAGCGGTGGCATCGGGATGGTCAGCGTGGCGATCGACACCGAGCTGCACCGTGAGGTCGCTTTCAAGGAGCTGCAGCCGGAGCAGGCCGACGACCCGTCGAGCCGCAATCGGTTCGTGCTCGAGGCCGAGGTCACCGGCCGGCTCGAGCATCCCGGCGTGGTGCCGGTCTACGGACTGGGCACCCTGCCGGGCGGGCGGCCTTACTATGCGATGCGGTTCGTCCGGGGCGAGACGCTGAAGGAGGCCATCGGGCGATTCCACGAGACCAACGGCCAGCAGGGGCGGCTGCGCGGCCGGCGCGCCATCGCGCTGCGGCAACTGCTCGCGCGGTTCCTGCACGTCTGCGACGCCGTCGGGTACGCCCACAGCCGGGGGGTGATCCACCGCGATATCAAGCCGGCGAATATCCTGATGGGTCCGTATGGCGAGACTTTGCTGGTTGACTGGGGCCTGGCCAAGGTGGTCGGCCGCGATGACGAGCCGGCGTCGGAGGCGGTCGAGTCGACGCTTCGGCTGTCGAGCAGCACGGGGAGCAGCGAGACGCGCACCGGCTCGGCGGTGGGCACGCCGGCCTACATGAGCCCCGAGCAGGCAGCGGGCCGGCTGGACGTGCTCGGACCGGCCAGCGACGTGTATAGCCTGGGTGGTACGCTATACTGTCTGCTGACCGGCCGTCCGCCCGTCGAGGATCGCGACCTGTACGCCGTGATTCGCCGGGCGCAGGCGGGCGATTTCCCGACGCCCCGCAGCATCGATCGCGGCATCCCGGCGGCGCTCGAGGCCGTGGTCCTGCGGGCGATGGCGTACCGGCCCGAGGATCGCTATCCGACGGCACAGGCGCTGGCGGGCGACATCGAGAGCTGGCTGGCCGACGAGCCGGTTTCGGCATACCGCGAGCCGCCGGCGGCCCGCGTGGCGCGGTGGGCGCGAAGGAACCGACCGGTAGTCGCCGCGGCGGGCGTCTTGCTGGTGACGGCGACGGCGGCGCTGGGCGTCAATGACCGGCTGGTCCGCGCCGAGAAGGATCGGACGGAGGAACAGCGCCGGCTGGCGGTTGACAGCTTCCGCAAGGCGGACGAGCAGCGCCGGCTGGCTCAGCGACTCTCGGCGTCGCTCACGCTCGACCGCGGGCTGGCGCTGTGCGAGCGCGGGGAGGTCAACGCGGGGTTGCTCTGGCTGGTGCGCGCCCTCGAGACCACGCCGGACGGGGACGTGCTCGCCGGGGCCGAGGCGGCGGAACCTCGCCGGCTGGCATCGCCGGCTCACGTCGCTCGAAGGCATCCTCCGCCATCCGCGCGAGATGGTCCTGGCCGCATCCTACCGGCCGGATGGGCATCGATCGTGACCGTCAGCCGGGATAGCGGTCAAACGCGGCTCGACGTGATCGCCTGGGACGACCGCAGTCTCAGGCGGCATCGGGTTCCATCCTCACGCTCAATGACCCTCTCGCGTGGTACGAGATGTGGACGTCCCGCGACCCTGCCCGCGACTGGCTGGATCCTTCGCGCACGAGAATACTGGCGGGCCTTGATGAGAAGAACGCCGCCATCTGGGACCTTGCGACCGGCCGGCAGATCGGGGCGCCGATCCCGCTCCCGGGTCGAGCCTTCTGCGCGGCATTCGCACCCGACGGTCGGCGGCTGGTGCTCGGCGGGACCGATGGCACGGCGCGGATTTGCGATGCCCGGACCGGTGAGGCCCTGGGCTCGGCTCCATCGCACGCCGACTGGGTGCAGGACGTGGCCTTCAGCTCGGACGGGGGCACAATTGTCACCGGCAGCCGCGACGGCACGGCGCGAATCTGGTCGGCCGCGAGCGGCGAGCCGCTCGGGCCTTCGCTGAAGCACGGAGGGTCGGTTCTCCGGGTGGCGTTCCGGGCCGATGGCAAGGTCATTGCCACCGGCGGCGAGGACGGAGTCGCGCGGCTCTGGGATGTCGCGAGCGGCCGGCCGATCGGAGAGCCGATGGTGCATCCCTCCGTCATCCTGGCGCTGGTCTTCAGCGGCGATGGGAGGAAGCTCTTGACCGGCACCCACGACGGCACGGCGCGGATCTGGGACGCGCGCGACGGCACGACCACTTGCCGGTCCGCTGCGACATCAGAGCAACGTGCTGGGCGCGGCGAGTAGCCCGGACAGCCGCACGTTCGTCACCTGTGGCGACGACAACCGCGCCGGCCTCTGGGATGCCGACAGTGGCCTGCCCCTGGGTATCCCGCTCGAGCACGTCGGCTCGGTGGATGACGCTTCGTTCCGACCCGACGGGGCACGGCTGTTGACGGCGGGATGGGATTTCCAGGTCCAGGTCTGGGACACGGCCGCCAGCCTGCACGACGGCACGGTCCTGCGGCAGGGCGGGCAGGTGGTCGCCGTCGCGTATAGTCCCGACAGCCAGAGCGTCCTTATCGGCGCCAGGGACGGGATGGCGGGGCTGTACCAGGTCGCCACGGGTCGGAGGATCGGCGAGCTGCGGCACACGGGCGAGGCCCGCGCGATCGCGTTCCACCCCGACGGAAAGCGAGCGATCACCGGCGGCGCCGACCGGACGTTGCGATTATGGGACACGACGACCGGCAGGATGATCGGCGAGCCGATCCCGCAGCCGGCGCAGGTGTATTGCGCGGCGTTCAGCCCCGACGGCCGCACGCTCGCTCTGGGCGACATGGAGGGCACCGTGCGCTTCTGGGACGCCGAGAGCATGCGGCCGCTCGACCGCACGGTGTCGCAGACCCGCGGCAACCGGATCGAGGCACTCGCCTTCAGCCCCGACAGCCGGCTGCTGGTGACGTGCGGCGACGACACGACCGGCCGGATCTGGGAGGTGGCCACCGGCCGGCCGATCGGCGAGCCCCTGAAGCATCAGGGGTCGATGCGCAGCGTGGCCTTCACCCATGACGGGAAGCGGATCTTCACGGGAGGCTGGGACAAGGCCATCCAGCAGTGGGATCCGTCCACGGGCAAGGCCAACGCGCCGGCCCTGATGATGGAGAGCCTGGTTTCGGCCATTGCGCTCAGTCCGGACGACGGGTCGATCCTCGTCGGCTGCGAGGACGGCACGGCGCGGATCTGGGACATCGCTTCGGGCAAGCCGATCAGCCCGGTTTACTCGCACGGTGGCGGTGTCACCTCGGTGGCGTTCCGCACCGACGGCCGGGCGGCGGTGACCGGCAGCCGCGACGGCACCGCGCCACCTGGATCGTGACTCGACCCGTGGATGGCGAGCTGGACCGCATCCGATGCTGGGTCGAGGTCTCGACCCGAAGGGAACTCTCGGGCGACGGCAACGCGCGGGTGCTCGACGTGGGCGAGTGGGAGTCGCGCCGGAGTCGCCTGCGAGAGCTGGCCGGGCCGCCGTCGCCCTAGCAACATTGGGACTTCGCGATGGCCATGCAAGGGTTCGATGCCCCGGGCTGATCCGTTCGGCCCCTTCGGGGCGTTTCGGGGTGGTGCCCAACGAGCCGTCTAGTCTTGTCTTGCGGATCGTCCCATTTCGTTTTCCCGTTGGCGGGCAGAGACTTGGGGAACAAGCCGCGAGGACTGAAGAAAAATCGTCGGACGGCGCGTTCGGATGAGGCGGGGTTCCGGTCCTATAGAGTAAGAGAAGCCGCTCCGTCGAGCGCGAGCCGACCCGAGTGATGGGGTTCGTCGCTTTCGGACCAACGGAGACCCTACGGGCACAGGTGGATGGCGGAAGTCGCGTGGGTGCGCCGTCCGCACTCCCGACGGCGGCCGTTCTTCATCGAATCCAGCGCCGATGGCCGGCTGGTACTGTACCCGGTTGCCGCGACGGCAGCAGGGACGATGATGTCTGACGCCCGGCGGGAGCGATCCCGCCGGGCGTCTGTCCATGAGGGCTGCCGGTTCGCAACAGGTCGGGCATCGTCCGACGCAGTCGGACCGGCGACCGCTAGTCACCGATCCCCATATCCGGTGAGAGTGACTCGGTCGGCGAGGGTCTCGGCCGGTGCGATAGGGGCTCATGCCGATCCGGGCCGAGGCGCGGCGAGCCGGGAGGCTCGCGGTCCCGGGTTAGCGCTTCCTTTCCAATGGCAGTCGCTCAACGCGGCTCGTCGGCGGGCGCGAGACGGCGGAGGGGATTGAGGACCATGCCGGTGAGCAGCTTGGGATAGAAGTAGGTGCTCTTGGGCGGCATGGTCTCGAGTCCCGAGGCGATCGACTCGACGTGCTCCATCCGCGCGGGAGGGACGAGGCAGGCGAGGTCGCAATCGCGCGTGGTCATGGCGTCTAGGACTTCGTGGATCAGGTGGACGTACCGGCACCTGGCCGTCCCGAGCGGGCGGAGCAGCGAATCGAGGACGAGGACGTGGAGGATGCTCACGCCCAGGCTGCGCCAGTCGGGGCTGTGCTCGGGTGCGAGGCGGTCCATGGCCTCGTCGGAGCGGAGCCGAGCCACGAGCCACTTGCCGTCGGCGACCGTGCCGAATCCCAGTAGGTCCTGGTCGCCGCTCTCCTCGATGAGCTGCCAGGCGGCGCGGCAGCCGGACTCGCCCTCGCCGGTCGCGGTCACCTCAAACTCCGCGGCCAGCCGCTCGGCCAGGGCCTCGGCGGTCAGGCCGGGGAAGCCCGAGACCAGTCGGTGAGTGGGCAGGATCAGGAGGCCCGGGTCGCTCATGCCGACGAGCATCATCAGGCAGAAGTTCGCGGGGTCGTCCGGATCGAGCGGGCCGGACTCGGCGCGCTCGTCGCGGTATTTCAGGCCGGTTTCATAGCGGTGGTGGCCGTCGGCGATGAAGACGGGACGGCCGGCCATCAGGCCGCGGACGGTCGACTGCGCCGTCTGGTCCTCGACGATCCAGAGCTTGTTCTCGACGCCGAGGTGGTCGGTCGCCACCAGCGGAGTCCGGTCGCGCAGGCCGACCTCGAGCGCGCGGAGGATCTCGCCATCCGCGTCGGGGTAAAGGCCGAAGATCGGGCTGAGGTTGAAACCCGTGGCGTGGTAGAGCGCCAGGCGGTCGGCCTTGGGACCCGACAGCGTCTGCTCGTGCGGGTAGATCTTTCCCGAGCCGAACGGCTCGAGCCGCACCCGGGCGAGGAAGCCCCGGCGGGTGTGCTTCGTCCCCTCGACGTCGAAGGTCTGTTCGTAGACGTAGAGCGCGGCGTGGTCGTCCTCGCGGAGGATCCCCTGCCGCAGCCAGTCGCGGAGGTACCGCGAGGCCCGAGCATATCGGCCCTGCGTCTCTTTGTCGCCGGGCTCGTCGCGGTTCAGCTCAAGGCGGATGACGTTGTGCTCGCTCGCCCCATAGAGCCGATCCTGGAGCGCCGGGTCGATCACGTCGTAGGGAGGAGCCACCACATCGGAGAGCGTTCCCACCCTGGCGACGTCGTAACGCACTCCGCGGAATGGCAGTATGTCGGGCATCTTTTGTCCCTGGTCATTGGTCCCTGGTCATTGGTCATTGGTAAGTGACGACGCTCGGAAGAGGGGCAAGACGTCATTAGTAGGACAATGGCTCGATTCCACCTGGCTGCTTCTGCTAATTGAACCCTGGCCAGGGACAACTGACCAATGACCAGGGACTAATGACCAATGACCAGATCAGGTCCCCATCTCCCAGCTTGCGAGGTACTTCGTCTGCTCGGCGGTGAGGGTGTCGATGGCGATGCCCATGGTCTGGAGCTTGAGCCTGGCGACGAACTCGTCGACCTCCTTGGGCACCTCGTGGACCTTGTGCTCGAGCTTGCCCTTGTTCTTGATCGACCACTCGGTGGCCAGGGCCTGGGCGGCGAAGCTCATGTCCATGACGCTCGCCGGGTGGCCGTGGGCGGCGGCCAGGTTGATCAGCCGGCCCTCGCCCAGCACGTAGAGCGCGATGGCCGTTCTCGAGGATGTATTCGTCGACGAACTCGCGGACGTCCTTGTTGATCGTCGGCGGCGAGCTTGGCCAGGTCGTCGAGGGCCAGCTCGACGTTGAAGTGGCCGGAGTTGCAGATCATCGCGCCGTCCTTCATCACGGCGAAGTGCTCGCCGCGGATCACGTGGATGTTGCCGGTGACCGTGATGAAGAGGTCGCCCAGCCTGGCCGCCTCGGCGATCGGCTTGACCTGGAAGCCGTCCATGGCGGCCTCGAGGGCGCGGATCGGGTCGATCTCGGTGACGATGACGTGCGACGCCCATGCCGCGGGCCCGCAGCGCGACGCCCTTGCCGCACCAGCCGTAGCCGCAGACCACGACCTGCCGGCCGGCGAGCAGCGTGTCGGTCGCGCGGATCATGCCGTCGATCGTGCTCTGGCCCGTGCCGTAGCGGTTGTCGAAGAAGTGCTTGGTCTGCGCGTCGTTGACGGCGATCACCGGCAGCTTCAGCACGCCGTCTTTCTCCATCGCCCGCAGCCGGATGACGCCGGTGGTCGTCTCCTCCATGCTGGCGACGACGTCGCCGACCAGCGATTTGCGCTCGGCCGCGGCTGAGCGTCGGCGGCCCAGCTCGCGGACCTCGTCGTGCACGTCGTCGAGCCGGTCGAGCGCGATGAAGATCATCGCGCTGACCAGGTCGGCGCCGTCGTCCATCGTCACGTTCGGCTGGTGCTGCAAGCGCCGCGGCGATGTGGCGGTAGTAGCTGTGCTCGTCTTCGCCCTTGATGGCGTAGACGGGGATGCCGAAGTCCTTGACCAGGCTGGCGGCGACGTCGTCCTGGGTCGACAGCGGGTTCGAGGCGCAGAGGACGCAGGTCGGCGCCGCCGGCCTTCAGGGTCCGGGCCAGGTTGGCGGTCTCGGCCGTGACGTGCAGGCAGGCCGACATCCGCATGCCGGCCAGCGGCTTCTCCCTCGCGAATCGCTCGCGGATCGCCCGCAGGACCGGCATGTCGCGCTCGGCCCACTCCACGCGCTTCCGTCCGGTCCTCGGCCAGCGACAGGTCCCTAACGTCGCCGCAGTGCCGGGGGGCGGGTAGTCGCCACGATTGCCAATGCAGTTCTCCGATCGGTTGATCCGTTCGACGTCGTTTCGGGATGCGTCGCGAGCCGGTCGCTCAGCCGGGACGGCTCGCAACGTGATTCTCTCAGTATCGAAGCCGGTGTTCCCTGGTCCTGGAACGGCCCACCCGACGCTGGGTTGGAGGGGCAGCAGGGAGCGGTCCTCCCTGCTGCCCGTTCCGCCGATCCGATCAATAGCGGTACTGGTCGGACTTGTAGGGACCTTCCTTGGGCACGTGGATGTAGGCGGCCTGCTCGGGCGTCAGCTCGGTCAGCTCGACGTTCAGCTTCTTGAGCTGCAACCGGGCCACGTGCTCGTCCAGCTTCTTGGGCAGGACGTAGACGCCGACCGGGTACTTGGCGTTGTGCTGCCAGAGCTCGATCTGGGCCAGGACCTGGTTGGCGAACGAGGAACTCATGACGTACGACGGGTGGCCGGTCCCGCAGCCCAGGTTGACCAGGCGCCCCTTGGCCAGCAGGATGATCCGCTTGCCGTCGGGGAAGATGACGTGATCGACCTGCGGCTTGATCTCCTCCCAGCGGTAATCTTCCAGCGACGCCACGTCGATCTCGTTGTCGAAGTGGCCGATGTTGCAGACGATGGCCTGGTTCTTCATCTTGGCCATGTGGGCGTGGGTGATGACCTTGTAATTGCCGGTGGCCGTCACGAAGATGTCGGCCTTGTCGCAGGCGTACTCCATGGTGACGACGCGATAGCCCTCCATCGCGGCCTGGAGTGCACAGATCGGGTCGATCTCGGTGATCCACACCTGGGCGGAGAGGGCACGCAGGGCCTGCGCCGAGCCCTTGCCCACGTCGCCGTAGCCGCAGACCACGGCGATCTTGCCGGCGATCATCACGTCGGTGGCCCGCTTGATGCCGTCCACGAGCGACTCGCGGCAGCCGTAGAGGTTGTCGAACTTGGACTTGGTGACGGAGTCGTTGACGTTGAACGCGGGGAACTTCAGCTCGCCGCGCTTGTGCATCTGGTAGAGGCGATGGACGCCGGTCGTGGTCTCCTCGGTGACGCCCTTGACTGCGGCGAGATTCTTGGCGTACTAGCCTGGGTGCGAGGCGATGCGCTTCTTGATGGCGGCGTAGAGGACGCGCTCCTCCTCGCTGGTCGGGCTTGTCGAGGACGTGGATGTCCTCCTCCGCACGGGCACCGAGGTGCAGGAGCAGCGTCGCGTCTCCGCCGTCATCGAGGATCATGTTCGAGTGGCCGCCGTCGGCCCACTCGAAGATCTTGTGCGTGTATTCCCAGTACTCGGCGAGCGACTCGCCCTTGTAGGCGAACACGGGAGTCCCTTCGGCCGCGATCGCGGCGGCGGCATGATCCTGGGTCGAGAAGATATTGCACGAGGCCCAGCGGACCTCGGCGCCGAGCGCCTTCAGCGTCTCGATCAGGACGGCGGTCTGGATGGTCATGTGGAGCGAGCCCGCGATGCGCGCGCCTTTGAGCGGCTGGCGCGAGGCGAACTCCTCGCGGATGGCCATCAGGCCGGGCATCTCGGTCTCGGCAATCGAAATCTCGCGGCGGCCCCAGGAGGCCAGCGAGATGTCGGCGACATGGTAATCGCGGGAAGTGGTAGCGGGCCTCGTCGAAACGGCGGTCATGTGCAAGGTCTCCAGAATCGATGGAAGGGCGCCGTTGCACATGAACGTCCACCTCGGCGAGCCTGGCAGGAACGCCCAATGCGTGCCGTCGCAGCGCCCCTCGACAAGGTGGTGTTGGCTCGTTGGGGGCAGGCGACCCTAGGTCGCCGACCCGATCCGTGCGAGATCAGCGGAACTTTGCGGGAGAGCGAGCCCGCGCTCGAGTGGAGGTCCGGCCCGTCGAATTCGAGCCGATGGTCGTCGCGACCTCGAATCAGGAGGTCTTCCGTAACAATCGGAGGGCCTTGTGCCGCTCCCAGTCCATCCAATCCATCGGCCCGGGCTCGGGCCGGGGTGCGCTTGCGTCGTGGAGCAGCCCCGCGATCGCGATTCCGTTGGCCCTCGCCTGCGTCGGCGCGATCGACGCACAGGCGCCCGCCAGGGCCTCGAATTGGTCCCAGTCCTTGCCCGACATCGCCACCCGCAGGACCTTGCTCACCCACTCCTGGGGGAGCGGCGGGTGCAATGGACGCAGTCCACGCCCTTGCTCAGGGTCTCGCCGCCGGCCTAGTCGGTCGTGTTCCATGAACGGCCTCGACCCCAGCCATCCCTCGGGACCCGCGGCCGGATACTCTATCCTGCCGTCGGACAGTAGGCTAACACACGCGTACGCGTGTGTCAACAGGGAGCCGGCGGGGGTCGGACGAGGACGCAGCGACGAGGGGGATGACGAGTGAGGGCGCGGTGACCTGCAGGCGGACGGTCCCGGGCCTCGCGGCGCGGCAGACCAGGACCTGCCGGTCGGTCTCGTGGAGATACGAGGCGGAAGGTCCGACGATATCGATGGCCGTGCCCCGCGGGAATACGGAGGAGGGGACGAAGATCTCGGTCTCGCCGAATGCCGGGTCGTGCTCCCATTCGAACTCGATCCGGGGCGTGAGGCCGACCTCGGGGTGGTCGTCGAAATGGAACCGGAGGGGCATCCCCGCGGTGGCGCGGGGATAGGGACGCGGGCGGAAGTTGGCTCGGAGCGAGCCCGAGGTTTCCAGGATGCTGAAGTCTTCGCCGTTCCAGCCGTCGCGGTCCTCGAGGTTCCAGCGCGGGGTGTAATTCCACTGCGCCCCCGAGGCCAGCGCGGCGTCGAGCCGATCGTAGAATGCGCGGACATAGTCGCCGGCGCCGGGGATCTCGGCCCCGATGCCGAACTCGCCGACGAAGAGCGGCGTCTCCCACCGCCTGGCGGTCTCGACCATGCCGGAGAACGCGCGGCTCAGGCCCAGATGAGTGCCGTGCCAGCGGCCGATCGCGTAGGTGATCGGGCAGTAATAGTGCGGAGCGTACACCGACGGACCGTAGTCGGGGCGGGGCAGGCGGGTGCGTAGGCCGCAGTTGGTCGCGATATGACCCTGGACGAACAGGATTGCATCGGGATCGGCCTGCTGGATCGCGCGGGCCTCGTCGCGATACAGGGGGGCGAGCTGCGGGCGCTCGTCGCCCCATGGCTCGTTGAGCAGGTCGTATCCGATCAGGCCGGGCGTCGAGGCGAACGACGCGGCGGCCCGTCGGATCATCTCGAGGTAGCGGCCCCTGACGCCGTCACGGTCGGCGAAGAAGTCGGCGAACGATCGGTGCATCACAGGGTCGGTGATCATCCGGAACGGCCAGTTGCGCGAGCCAATGCCGTTGTCGGGAGTATACGGCCGGCACCGCGACGACACGGCCCACCGCGGAAAACCCGAGCCGGCGCCCCGCGAGGTGTAGCGCGAGAAGCCATCCTGGTGGACGTCGATGACGGTCGCCATCCCGCGTCTCCCAGGCGGCCGCAATGACGCCGCGAAGGTCGCGCAGATAGCCCTCGTCGTATTCCCCGGGCGAAGGCTCGTACGCCTCCCAGACGAACAGGAGGCGAATCACGTTGAAGCCCAGGTCGCGCATCGCGTCGAGGTCATCGGGCCCGCGACAGGGCGTGAAGGGTGGGACCTTCGAGTCGCCAGACAGGTTCACGCCCCGAAGGATCACCACCCGCCCGCGGTCGTCAACGAAGTGCCGGCCCTGGACGCGGAGGCGCGACCAGTCCGTCGGCCGTTCGCGAGGCGAGATGGCGGAGGTGGTGATCGTCACGGCTGCTTCCGATCCAGGCGCGAGGAGACCCAGTCCGGCCAGCCTCCTCGCGGTCGGCCGCAACGTCTGGTCCCGATGGAGACGGTACGCCGGCCTGATCGCCGTACCCGCCGGTCCGGTAGAATTATTCGACCCTAGTGCAATCCTGGTGCCGAACTGGCGGATGTCAAGGGCCGGAGCGGCGTCACTGCGCTTGCCGTGGCCCATACGATCGGAAGTGTTGGCACCAGATGTTGCCGGAGTGCAACGCACGGTGATTGGTTCGAGCGTCGAACGAATGTGAGGGTTGCCACGGCCGCGTGGTGGAGCACGCTAGCGGGTTTCGCGTGCGGGCCGCGGCTCTCGGGCGTCGCCGCACGCCGACACCTCGGCCGACCAGTAGGATGGCAGCCCGAGATAGGGGTTGGGCATCCGCGCGTCGGTGATGTACACGACGCCCGAGACCGGTCGCTCGTGAGCGGGCCAGGACCTCGCGTGCGCCCTCGGCGGTGTCAACTCCGTGGACGATCGTGGCAAATCGACGAGGCGCGTGCCGGGACATCCAAGGGCCGTCGGTGTGGGGATCGTAGGCGGCGAACGACCGGCCCGATCCCTCGAAGGTCACGAGCGTGTCGGCCGTCTCGAGGTATTCGGAGGCGATGTGAGGGATCCCCGGATTGCCCACGACCCGGTAATCGGGATTCACCTGGGCGATCAGGCGGCGGATCGCGCGGTAATGGGCGAGGGCGTCGGGCGTACTGGCCATCTGGTCGAGGAAGATCCCGTCAACCTTGTAGAACTTCGCATAGGTCTTCAGGTCCTTCTCGACGGCCGCCAGCGAGCGTCGGCCGTAGTCGGTGTCGACATAGGCGAGGACGCCGGCGCCCGAACCGTGGAGCGCCCCGATGACCTTTGTGTAATTCGGGTCCCGGCGCTCACCGGGTCCGCTCGCCGGGTTGACGATCACCTCGAGTCGGACGGACCTGGCAGCTTGTTCCAGCCGCTTCCAGCCTGCGAGTCCGTCGCCGCCCGGATAGAAATAGGCGGGCACGAGCAAGGTCGTTGACTCGGCCCCGGACGGCCGCCGCTCGGCCTCGACCGTCCCCGGCGTGGCCGAAGCGACCAGGATGCTCCATCCCACCAGACCTATCGCAATACGACGCATCCCTCACTCCCGGTTCTTTACCCTGGCCCTCGTCGGGACAGACGACGTCCGGTTCCTGGCCGCACCCTCGCGGCAGACATCCGGTCGGCACGGCGACCTCGAATCCAACGTCCTTCGCGAGTGTAACAGATCCGCGACGAATAGTCACTCTGGCGCGAACCGGAGGAACTTATCGAGGAGACCTTGTAACTGGACGTGCATGCGAATCCCGCCGAGCGCGGGCCGTGGTCATCCTCTCTTTCAGAAAAGTCTACGCCGAGGTTCGTACCTGTGCCATTGCGGGCGGCGTAAAGAGATTGTCGCGGCTTGTGAAGTCTCGACGAGGTCACCCGGCCGGGGCCTGCCCTTCCGACGTCAAGGTGGGAGCAACAGGATAAAGGAGGACGGGGATGTCGTCACCATCGCGGCGAATCGCGGGAATGTCGGCCATTCTGGCGCTGGGATGCTTGATCCTGCTCGGCCCTTCGGCCCTCGCCAAGGGTGGAGGAGGTGGAGGCGGAGGGCACGGAGGCGGAGGCGGCCACGGCGGTGGCGGCCACTCCGGCGGGCATTCGGGCGGCCACTCCGGCGGGCATTCCGGCGGGCACTACACGGGTGGCTATTCCCACACCGGTCATCATTACGGCTACAATCACGCGTACTATCCTTACTACGGCGGATTCGGAGGCTTTTACGGAGGCTACGGCAACGGGTACGGGTACGGCTACGGTAATGGGTACGGATACGGCTACGGCGCCTCGTATCCCTACAACTACGGCTATTCAGCCCCGGTCTACGCCGCGGCACCGGTCTATGCGGCGCCGGTCGCGACCGACCCGGAGATGATGCCCGTGCAGGGGCGTTTCCTCGGGATCAGTCAACTGGCCGTCCAGGATGGCGCGGGCGTCGGAATTCAGGTCCTGGGCGTTGAGCCGGGTTCGCCGGCCGCAATGGCGGGGCTTCAAGCGGGGGACGTGATCCACTCGGCGAACGGTTACGTGACGCAGGAGACCGGTCACCTTCCCTGGATCATCGCCCAGACGCCGCCCAACGGCGAGTTGCAGATGAGCGTCCGGACCGCGTCGGATGTCCAGGAGCACACCATCACCGCGCGGATTCCCTGATTCCGGCTCGGTGGGCGACCAGGACCGTGGCGTACCGGATCGGCCGACGCGATCCGGATCGTCCGGTCCTGGTTTGCGGAATTTTCCGAGGTGAGGTAGCTCGCCCCGATCGAATTCCTATTCATTCGGCACGCAACATGCCTGAGGCTCAGGGTGTTTGGATGTGTAACTTTCGCTTGAGACAGTCAGTCCCGACCTGAGAAGCTGGAGGGCGATACCATGGGCCTGTTGCTCCTGATCATCATAGTGCTGCTGCTCGTCGGCGGCCTCCCGGCCTGGCCCCACTCGCGCAACTGGGGCTACGGGCCCAGCGGCGGACTCGGCCTGGTCCTGGTGATCTTGCTCATCCTGATCATGATGAATTACGTGCCGATGAACTTCTAGGATCTGCAGCGGTTTGAGGTAACGCGCCTCGGGGGCCGGATTCTCGATTCACCGCGCCAGGTGAGACCAACGACGGGGGAGGGCCATCGGGTCCTCCCTCTTTCTTGCGCCGGGGGTTGTGAGGCCGGCCCCGCGGCGAATCGCGAAGGCGGCGATTGTCGGTGCGCACATGTTCTATTATGCTGTCGGGTGCCACGCAGCAGAAATCGTGACGGGCCGGGTCCGGCCGCGAAATCGGTGGGCCGCCGCGCGAGAATGGCGGGCCGTTTGCCTGCCCTCCGCGTCACCGTGAAGATCGGCAGCACGAGGCGGGGCCGCCGGGCTCGAGGCCAACAGATGAAACGCACGCTGATCTTGCTCGGCGTCGGACTCGCTGCGTTCGCGGCGGCCTACGCCTCGACCGTTCGGTGGGGGACCGCCCCCGTCGGGCCCGAGGGCATGGTCTGGATCCCCGGTGGTGAATTCCTGATGGGCTCAGACGCCGAGTCCGCCTGGCCCGAGGAGCGGCCGGCGCACCGCGTCCTCGTCAGGGCCTTCTGGCTTGACCGCACCGAGGTGACCAACGCCGAGTTCCGCCGTTTCGTCGCGGCGACCGGGTACGTGACCACCGCCGAGCGGACGCCGGTCCTCGAAGAGATCATGAAGCAGGTCCCGCCGGGCACGCCCGCGCCCGACCCGCAGGCACTCGTCCCCGGCTCGCTGGTTTTCAGGCCGCCGGCCGGCGAGGTCAACCTGCGCGACTTCTCCCAATGGTGGGCCTGGGTGCCCGGCGCCGACTGGCGTCATCCCGAGGGACCGGGTAGCTCGCTCGACGGCCGCGACAACCATCCGGTCGTACACGTCTCGTGGGATGACGCCGCGGCCTACGCGCGATGGGCCGGCAAGCGGCTGCCGACCGAGGCCGAATGGGAATTCGCCGCCCGAGGCGGGCTCGACGGCAAGCCCTACGTGTGGGGCGACCGGCCGCCCGTCGAAGGGGACGGCGTAACCCTGGCCAACATCTGGCAGGGCAAGTTTCCTCATCGTAATACGGCCGAGGATCGGTATGCGGGCACGGCGCCTGTCGGCACGTTTCCGGCCAACGGCTACGGGCTCCATGACATGGCCGGCAACGTCTGGGAGTGGTGCTCCGACTGGTTCGAGCGTGATCTGTACGGACGGCGGGCCGGCAACAAGGGGATCGTCGAGGATCCCGCCGGACCCGAGCGGAGCGACGATCCGATGCACCCCTTCGAGCCGCGCGCGCGTGCAGCGCGGCGGTTCTTTTCTTTGCAACGACAGTTACTGTTCGCGCTATCGACCAAGCGCCCGGCAGGGCTGCACGCCCGATACGGGGATGTCGCACGTCGGCTTCCGCTGCGCCGTTTCGGCCGAGGCCGCCGAGGGAGCGATTCGTCCAGCCCGGGCCCGCCGATAAGACACGACATTGCCGCCGCCAATGCTGGCGGTCGGCCTGACCGAGGAGCGCCGCATGATTCGCAGTCCGAGAATGCAGACGATGGCCGTCCTGGCAACCGGAGCCCTGCTTGGCTACCTGGCCGCGACCGGTGGGCTGGGGACGCCATCGACCGTCCGCGCGGCCGCCCGGGGGGACGACTCGGGGAACTTCCGGGCCGAATCCACGCCGTCGTCGAGTCCCCCTGCGCCGGCCTCGTGCACCGGGGACATCGGCCGGCAGGCGTTGCTGGCCTCCGTGGCGCGGCAGGCCGGGACAGGCGGCCGCGGCGCACCTTCAACTGGCGGCAAGCCGAACATCCTGGTCATCTTCGGCGACGACATCGGCCAGACCAATGTCAGCGCCTATTCGATGGGCCTGATGGGCTACCGGACTCCCAACATCGACCGGATCGCGCACGAGGGGATGATCTTCACCGACTATTACGCCGAGCAGAGCTGCACGGCCGGGCGGTCGTCGTTCATCACCGGTCAGTGCACGTTCCGCACCGGTCTGAGCAAGGTGGGCGTGCCCGCCTCGCCCGTCGGCCTTCAGAAGGAGGATCCGACGATCGCCGAGCTGCTCAAGCCGCTGGGTTACGCGACCGGACAGTTTGGCAAGAACCACCTGGGCGACCGCAACGACTTCCTGCCCACGGTCCACGGCTTCGACGAGTTCTTCGGCAACCTCTACCACCTGAACGCCGAGGACGAGCCCGAGCAGCGGACCTACCCCCGCGACCCGCGACTTCAAGGCGGCGTTCGGCCCGCGGGGCGTCATGCGGTGCTCGGCCTCCGAGAACGACGACCCGACCGAGGACCCCCGGTTTGGCCGCGTCGGCAAGCAGAATATCGAGGACACGGGTCCGCTCACCAAGAAGCGGATGGAGACGATCGACGACGAGACCTCCGACGCCGCGGTGGATTACATCAAGCGGCAGACCAAGACCAGCAAGCCGTTTTTCCTCTGGTATAACAGCACTCGGATGCACCTGCGCACGCACGTCGCCGCCGAGCGCCGGAGTCCGCCGGGGCTGACGGCGCTCACCGAGTACGCGGACGGTATGGTCGAGCACGACAACCACGTGGGCAAACTGCTCAAGGCACTCGATGACGCCGGGATCGCCGACAACACGATCGTGCTCTACACGACCGACAACGGCCCGCACGCTAATAGCTGGCCCGACGGCGCGACGACCCCCTTCCGCAGCGAGAAGAACACCAACTGGGAAGGTGCCTTCCGCGTGCCATGCATGATCCGCTGGCCCGGCAAGATCAAGGCAGGTAGCGTCTCCAACGAGATCGTCAGCGGCCACGACTGGATTCAAACCTTCCTCGCCGCCGCCGGCGAGCCGAACATCAAGGAAAAGTTGCTCCAGGGTTACAACGTCGGCGGCAAGTCCTTCAAGGTCCACCTCGATGGCTATAACCAGCTCCCGTACCTGACGGGACAGGTGGCGAAGGGCCCTCGCCGGGATTTCTTCTACTTCAACGACGACGGCGACCTGGTGGCGCTGCGGCACGAGAACTGGAAGATTGTCTTCATGGAGCAGCGAGCCCCGGGGACGTTGCGAGTCTGGGCCGAGCCGTTCACACCGCTCCGGCTTCCGAAGCTCTTCGACCTGCGAGCCGACCCGTACGAGCGAGCAGACGTCACGTCGAACACCTATTACGACTGGATCCTCTCGCAACCTTACCTGTTCTATGCCGGGCAGGCCGCGACCGAGCTGTTCCTGAGCACGTTCAAGGAATTCCCGCCGCGGCAGAAAGCAGCGAGCTTCACGATCGACCAGGCGATGGACAAGTTGAAGCAGTCGCTCAGCCGGTGAAAAGTCGAGACTTCTCGCTCGACGCCACCGGGGCGAGTGGATTGCCGGCCGATCTGCGGGGGCGCCGACCGCGCCCTCATCGGCCCTTCGGGCACCACCTCCCCGCCCGGGGCTCGGGGGAGCGGTCGGAGATCGGGGGCCCGGCTTGCGCCGAAATCGGCGCCTGGCGGCGCCTGGCGGCCGGTTCTCGCCGCCGCGGCCGCCCGATCTTGCGGGTCGTGACGATTCTAGGAAGCGGGATGAGGGACCAGGGATCAGGGGGCCAGCGCGGTCGGGTCGAGCGAGGAGTCTCGAAGATTCTCCGAGCTCACTTGCGCTCGCACCGGGCGGTCAGGGTGTGCTTGATGCCGCGGCTGGAGATGATGACCTCGGCGCCGAAGGGCTGCCGTGGTTGCACGGTCTCGTGCGACTCGACGTAGAGGTCGAAGTTCCAGCGTCCCGAGAAGGCGCCGACGCGGAGCATCTGGGCGCGGTTCTTGGGCTGCTCGTTGGCCAGGACCGCGACGGGCCAGGTGCGGCCCGGTCGCGTCGTCCAGCGCAGCACTCCGCCGCCGGTGATGTTCACCTGCTCGATGATCGAGGCGGCCGGCAGGTCGAGGACGAGCTGGAAATGCTCGTCCTTGCCGCCGCCGGGCCCGATCTGTCGCCCCGAGGTTCCCACGCGATCATCGTCCCGGTCGAGCCAGTTGAACGCGACGATCGTGGCGCCGCCGGCCGTCGGGCTGACAACCAGCGGGACCGTGGTCGGCTCGCGGCCGTTCGAGGGGACCTCGGTCCGGGCGGCATTCGTCGGCGGACGCAGGCTCTTGGGAGCGCCGTCGGGACCCGGGATAGGCGTCGCCGGGGTCGCGGCAATCCCTTGCACCGGCCGCTTCATCTCGGCCGGCTGAGGCGCCGTCGATGGGACCTGGCATTCCGCCGCGACCGTGGCCTGGCCGCCTGCCGCCGAGAACTCGACCTCCAGGCGAATCGCGTCACCGGGCCGGGGACCGATCCCGGTGTTGACGTAAAGGTCGAAGGTCTGCGCCCCGTCGAAGAGGCCGACCTGGCCGACATGCGACCGCGTTACGGCGCGGCCATTCTGGAAGACGGCGATCGGCCACCACTCCTGGCTGGTCCGGGTCTGCCAGCGATTGCCAGGGCCGGCGTTCATGGCCATGGATTCGAGGATGGTGCCGGCCGGCAGGTCAATCCCGAGCCGAAAATGGTGGTCGCGGGTGCCGTCGGCATGCGCATTATCGCCGAACCCGCCGATCATGTCGGCGTCGGCGTCGACCCACTCGAACGAGCGGATTCTTGCGCCTCCTGAACTGGACCTTGCCAGGCCGCCGAGGCCCAGGCGCTTGCGGTCGGACGGCGTCGAACCCATGCCGGGGATGTCCGCCTCGATCGGGGCGTCCGCCGGGTCGGGCACATCGTAGAAGGCCAGCACATTGGCCTGCCTGGCCGGCGGGCGGGACGGGGGCATGTTCGCGGGCGCCGGGGGATTGTTCGGGTAGGAGACGACGGGCGGTTGATGACCGGGCGGCGGGCCCGGCAGGATGTCCGGCATTTGCGGACCTGGTCCGCCCTCAAGCAAGGCGAACGAGTTGAGGAACCCGTCCATCGTATCGGCGGAAAGCCGTCCCTGCGGGCCGGCGATGAAGACCTGATACAGCCGGGCCCCGACGATGTAGACACGGGTCCGGCCCGAGAGCTTGCCGAACTTGCTGTTCGGAATCGACTCGAAATTCATTTCGCGACCGGGATGACCGGAGATCGAGACGGGTGCCTTGCTCAGGATGGACATCTGGGCGCCGGGCGCCCAGCCCTGGCAGAAGTTATCGAGGATGACGTTCTGGTTGCCGGCATGCACCAGCGCCGGCGGATAGTCGGCGTACATCACCATCCGTGCGGTGCCGGACCAGTCCTCGGCCCCAGTGATCTTGGTGACAACGGGGCCGACCGCGGTGGGAATCGTCCGCACCTCGACCTTGGGCGTCCCCGACATCATGACGCGGTATTTGCCTTCGACCGACTTGTATTCCCGGCTGGTCATCCCGCCGCATCCGGCCGAGATGAGGGCCGCCATGAGGCATGTTACGATCCGTCCGCGCATCGCTTTGCCCCCACGCGGTTTGCAGGACCGGCGGCCGGCCAGCGACGACGGGCGACAGGCGGCCGGTCCAAACCCGTTCCAGTTTGGCCGCGCAAGCCCTCCGACGCAAGGCGCGAGATGGACCGATGGCGCGCTGGAATGCCGCGGCTTGACGCTATAATGAATGGCCGAGAGGCGACGATCTCCCTAGCCCACCGGGATCGTGGGCCCCTCCCGCACCGGGCGGTCCGGGCGTGTGGTTGACCCGCCTGGTCGCGGACCATCGAGAAAGGACGAACCATTGATGACGCCTGTACCCTCCTCGCGGCGCCGGTTTCTGGGACACGGTGCCCGGACGCTCGGACTGCTCGCCTGCGCCGGCGCATCCCGGCCGGGCCGTCTGCTGGCCGACGACGACGCGGCGAAGCCCGGCGCGGCCGATCCTGCCGAGGCGGCAAAGCTGATCGCCCGCGGAGTTACATTCCTTCGGCCCCGGCAGGACGCGAAGGGAGGATGGTCCACCCAGCGCGAGCCGGGAGTGACCGCGCTGGTCACGACGGCGTTGCTGCGCTCGGGGCAGGTCACGCCCGCCGACCCGACCATCACCAAGGCGCTCTCGTACCTCGAGGGGTTCATCGGGCCCCACGGCGGCGTCTCCGAGTCGGCCCACGCCAATTACACGACTTCCATCGCACTGGTCGCGTTCCACGAGGCCAACCGCAATGGCCAGTACGACCGGACCATCAAGACGGCGCAGAACTTCCTCAAGACCATGCAGTGGGACGAGTCCGAGGGCAAGGGCCGCGACGACACGTTCTACGGCGGTGCCGGCTACGGCGGACGGAATAGCCGCCCCGACCTCAGCAACACGGCGTTCTTCGTGGAGGCCCTGCGTGACACGGGCCTGCCGGCGGACGACCCGAACCTCAAGAAGGCGCTGGTGTTCGTCTCGCGGTGCCAGAACCTCCAGGGCGAGTTCAACGACCAGGGATGGGCCTCGAAGATCAACGACGGTGGATTCGTCTACACCGCGGCCAACGGCGGCGAGACCATGGCCGGCAAAACCCCCGACGGCGGCCTGCGGTCGTACGCCAGCATGACCTACGCCGGGCTCAAGAGCATGATTTACGCCGGTCTCGACCGCAACGACCCCCGAGTCAAGGCGGCGCTGGCCTATATCTCGAAGCATTACACGCTCGACGAGAACCCCGGCCTCGGCCAGCAGGGACTGTATTACTACTACCACACGTTCGCCAAGACCATGTCCGTGCTGGGCGAGCCGACGATCGTCGATGCAGGTGGCGTCGCGCACGACTGGAAGGCCGAGCTGACCGCGGCGCTCGCCAGGCGACAGGATCCGCAGGGCGGCTGGGTCAACAACGCCGACCGGTTCATGGAGGGCGACCCGAACCTCGTCACCGCCTACGCCCTGCTGGCACTCGCGTACATGCGCAAGAAGTGACACGGGTGTGGAGGGTGGAGGGCGCGGGTGGAGGGACGCGGGTGGAGGGTGGACGGTGGAGGGAACTGGCACTTGCGTACACGCGCACGAAGTGACGGCACCGCATCCTCGAGTCTTGGGCCGGTACGGGAGCGGGCGCTCGGGGCCCGCTCTTGCGTTCAATCCCTTCGCCGGAAAAACAGGCGGCCGATCGCCGCCCAGGTGGCGCCGAAGCCGTCCATCATCCGCTCGGGGCCGACCGCGAAGCCGACCGCGCCGACGACAAGTCCGACGATCCACGTCGTGAGAAACGGGATCGGCGGGTCCTTCTCGTGTGGCATCGCCCGCATGGCGACCAGCCAGATCACGCACATGGTCAGAAACGCCCCGACGAAGCCCATGACCGCGGTCACCAGCCGGTCGCCGACGGTTAGCTCTGGCTCTCCCCGCTTTCTGGTCGAGGATATAACTTTCCCTCCCACAAAACTGAATCTACGACCGTCCTTCTCCGGCCGTGAGAGGCCGTCAGTCAACGGAGCCTGACTTCCGTGCGAATCCTGCGAGAGCGCCCCACGGATGCGTTGCTCATACGAGACCGACGCGCCGGCAAGTGGATGACCTGATCGGCCCGGGTATCTACTCGCTGGCGCGTCGCATTCATCCCTCATCCCTTCCCTGGTCGGCCCGGGTATCTACTCGCTGGCGCGTCGCATTCATCCCTCATCCCTCATCCCTTCCCTGGTCGGCCCGGGGATCCACTCGCTGGCGCGTCGGGCTCGAATCGGCGGGATCGTCCCACCGTTCGGCGCTCGGGCTGGATCGAAATCCTACGATTCGGGCGAGGCATCTTGAAGGAGAAGACGGCGACAAGGCGCAGCGTATCCCGAAGAACGACCCGCGCTCACTTGTTTGGTTCCGCGGGGATGTCATACAATGTAAGCCGATCGACGCGTCGGGCGGCATCGAATTGCCGCGATGGACGTCCCCGGGCGGCCGGATGCTCGGTTAACCCCCGGAGTACGCGAGCATGGACATGACCGAACTGGTCTCGCAGTTCTCGATCAATCGGCTCGACGGCGAGGATGTACCGGAGGACGTCCGCATCCTCGTGCACCATGCCGACGAGCTGGCTGCAAAGAGCGGGATGAGGCTGGTCGTCGACGAGGACTGGTCCCCCTGGCTCGACCCGGAAGCCCTCAGCCGCTCGGTCCAGTCCGACCCCGAGGCGGCCGCTCGGATCCGCGCCACGACCGAGGTCTGCCGCCTGATCTCTTTTGTTGCCGGCGACGGGCAAGGCCAGTACCTCGGCTACTGGCGCGGACCGACGCATCGCCGGATCTCTGTGTCACCTCTCGTCCTCCTCGATCAGTCGGGCCAGTTCCATCTCTGCGTCGGCTCGACCTTCTCCGAGGCCGTCCTCGAGCGCGCCTACGGCAGCGGCGAATTTGAACCCCTTCGCATCTGGCTCGAGTCGCTCGGCATCCTCATCGGCTGGGACAGCCCCAACCAGTTGACGCTCCCCCACGAGCGCAGTCCCGCCCCGGGAAATGCACCACCGCCTGATCGACCAGTACCGCCGATCGCTCCTCTCCTGATTGGCGGTGATCGCCACGCTCGACAACGACTTCGGATCATCGCCCTTCGCCGATTGTCTTTTCTGGGACATTTGTCCTAGAATGCAATGAGGCGTACGGCGGTCGATGGCGGCCCTGGCGCGCGTCCAGGCGGTGCGGAGCGAGGCGAGGTCGAACGGCGGTCGGCCATGTGCCGGATGGAGGCTCGATCATGAGCGATTCGTTCGGAGCCGCGGCGGAGTCCGGAGATCGGGGGCTGGCGCCTGCCCGGAGAACGAGGAACCGGGGCGAGGTCCGGGCGGCCACCGGGGCAGGCAGGCAACGCGACGCGAGCCTGCCGGGCTGGGGGCTTGTCCGGCTGCTCTACACGAGCAACCCGTTTTATATCCTGAGCGCCGACATGGTCTTTGCGGGGCTGAGGATCTCCCTCGGCCGAGGCGGGCCGGCCGGTGGGTCGTTGGCGCTGGCGACCTGCCTGGCGGGGTATACTCTGCTGCTGGCGACCACCGCCTGCCTGCTGATCCGGCTGGGGCGGCTGTGGGACGACCTTCGGTCTCTTCTGCTCTTGGTCGTGATCATGTTCCTGGCGATCGCCATGAGCTGCGACGACCTGCTGGCGGCCAATCACGGCAAGGGACTGGCGGCCTGCGCGGCCGGTCTGATCTTTGCGGGGTCAATATCCGAGGTCGTGCTCAGGGTGATTCGGCTCCGCCTGCCGGGCTGGTATCGTGCGGCGTACCACGCCATGCTCGCGCTGGTGTTCCTCTATCCGGCGGCGATGGTGCCGCTGCTGGGCGACCCGGATAACCCGGCGCTTCGATGGGCGCTGTTCGGCTTCGGACCCGTCGCTGCGTTGGCCGTACTGATGCTGGTTCCGGCGGCTCGCGGCGGTCTTGAAGCACTCGAGAAGAACGGCAGCCCCTGGCGATGGCCGCTCTACCCCTGGTCGCTCTTCGTCGTGCTGGTGGGCGCACTCTGCGTGCGCTCCTGGTCGCTTTGCGTGTCGTTCCACTACGTCCAGGGGAACCAGTCGATCTTCGGGCCGTTTTTCCTCGTCCCGATCGGGCTGGCGGTCGCCTTCGTCTGGCTGGAGAACGGCATGGTGTCGCATCGGACCCGGGTGGCCGCGGCGGCCTGCGTGCTGCCCCTGTTCCTGGTCCTGCTGGCGACCCTGGGACATCGCGACGACCCGGTCTATCGGGGATTCCTGGACCAATTCCAGGCGACCTTCCGAGGCTCGCCGGCCTACATCTCGGCGCTGGCGGCATCGGCGTTCCTGGCCTATGCCGGGTTCCGCGGCGTGTCGGCGGGCATCGTGCTATTGCCGTTCAGCCTGGTCGCGGTGGCCCTTGTCGGACCTCGAACGATCGGGCTCGATGAGCTGAGCTGGCCGCGCACGGCGCCCATGGTGCTCGCGACGCTCGCCCAGTCCGCCATCGCCTGGCGGAGCCGCGATTCCCGGCGGGCCCTGCTGGCCGTTGCCTTCCTGATGGTCGCAAGCCTGCGGTTCGCGATCGAACTGGGCGCCGCGACGTGGGCATGGCCGATCGCGCTCCATTGCATGATCGCGGGGCTGATGACCGTCGGTATCTTGTTCGACGATAACACGGCGCACCTGGCGCGTCGTGCGGCCGCGGTACTGCTGGTCTGCCTGGGTCTTTCGGCCGCGGCCGGGGTCCCGCCCGTCTGGTCCGAGCTGCCGGCCTGGTTGGTGACCCTGTACCCGCTCGCGATCGCCGGCATGGCCGCGGGATTCGGTGTCCTGGTCCGCGACCGGTGGTATGTGATCGGCGGCGGCGCGTCGCTGGCCGGCTGGCTGGCGCACTCCGGCTCGCACACGTACGCCCGGCTCCGCGAGCTTGTCATCGGCCTCGACCTGGTCGTCTACGGGCTGCTGTTCTTCCTGGTTGCCACCGCCATCAGCCTGCGAAAGGCCGGTCTCTGGCCGCGTAGAGGGTCAAAAGGCTATTGGCCCATCCAGGAAGCGTATGTTGGTCAGGCTGTGCAGCCGGACGCTCGGTCGGAGTCGGTCTGACAGCCTGACCTGCGATTGTGCCCCTCCGTTGGCCGCCGAGACCGCCTCACGGTTGGGTTGCGCCTATGAGCCCGACGCGCCAGCGAGTGGATGGCCTGGTCGGCCCTGGGATCCACTTGCTCGCGCTTCGGGCTCGTATCGGCGGGATCGTCCCATCGTGCGCAATCCAACCGTTCGGCGCTCGACTTAACGTCCCTTGGGATCGAGGTTCTGCTTCAGCTCGTCGGCGCTGACGGTTGTCTCGGCGCCCTCGGCCGGGACGTCCTGCTTGGCGGTCCACAGGATCGCGTTGAGCACCAGCTTGCGGAAGTTCGGGTCGCCCCAGTTTTTGTGGAAGTGGGCACCCGTGAATCCGAATCCGCGGCCTCCATCGGGCCGCTCGACGGACCAGGCGAGCACTTCGTCGCGGCCCTGGGCAGACACGATGTGCTTGTACGGTCCGCGCGGCGATGACGAGCGACCCTCGCGCGTCTTGTCGTCGGGCTTGGCGACGACGATCGGCGTGACACCCTTCATCTCGGGCCGGAAGCGGATGTTGTAGTACCACTCGTCGTTGACGGCGAACGGCTTGACCCCGTGGGTGATCGGGTGGCTTGGCAGGGCCTTGACCTCGGCGACCCAGTGGGGATTGGTCGAGAACCCGCTCTCGTAGTAGCCGCCGATCCAGTCGAGGAACTGGGGCCCCCCCTTGTCCTTGGGGACCTCGACGGCGTAGTGGAGGCAGACGAGCCCGACACCCTGGTCCATCAGGTTCTGGAGCTTCTGCAGATGCTCGCCCTGAATCATGGGGTGGCCGCCGCCGCCGTCCATGAAGAAGACCAGGGTCTTCGCGCCGTCGAGCACCGACTCGTCGCCGGGCCAGCCACCCGTGATGACGACGGGCTCGATGCCCGGTATCTGCGAGAGGCACCTGGCGAGCAGCTTGCAGCCGGCGTTGAATTCGTGCTCGCCGGGCCCGTGGCTCGGGCGGCCCGCTATCAGTACGACCTTGGCGGACTTTCGTGCTCGCCCCGGCGCCGCGAGGGCGGGAGACGATGCGACCAGGGAGAGCAATGCAAGCAAGGCAGCGATTCGCAGCTTCATGGGTATCGGCCTCGTGGATTCGGTGGAATTGTCTGGCCTGGGGCCTCGATCGATCGCCGCGAGGCCCGGCGAAACGACGGGACAGGGCACGACGCGACGCGGCGAGCCTGGGCTCGGGGCGAGGATCGGTATCCCCGCCCCGGCGGCCCTGGAATCGGGAACAAGGCTCGGCTCTCCTGCTCGTTCAGCTCACCTCGTACGAGCCGGGCCGGGGCACGGCACCTTCCTTCATCGGGCCCCAGGCCAGATTCGTGGGGAAGGTGTCGTTCTTGGAGTTGAGGATCTTCTCCCAGGTGAGCTCCTTGCCGCTGTACGCCGAGTCGCGGCCCATGATGGCCGTCAGCGTGCTCTCGGCCACCTGCTTCAGCTCGTTGATCTGCTTGTGCGAGGTGATGTGCTCGAGCAGGTCGATGTGCTCCTGCACGTACGGGTTGACCTCGTTCTCGATCCGGATGCGGGCACGGCGTGGCACCGGTGAACCGGAAGTCGCTGTTCCAGGTCCCCTTCGAGCCGACGATCGTCTCGGAGACGTTATTGGCGCAGCCGTTGATCTGCCGGGCCATGCTCAGGATGTGGACGCCGCCTGGGAACTCGTAGTCGACCGCGAAGTGGTCGTAGCTCTGGCCGCGCTCGGGCTCGTCGTGGACCTGGCGGCCGCCCATGCCGACGGCCTTGATCGGATGCGCGCCGACGCCCAGATGGCGACGTCGAGGTTGTGCACGTGCTGCTCGACGATGTGGTCGCCGCAGAGCCAGAGGAAGTGGTACCAGTTGCGGATCTGGTACTCGGTGTCGTTCCAGCCCGACTGGCGAGGATGGGCCCAGATGTCGCTCTGGTTCCAGTAGACCCGCGCGGTGAGCAGGTCGCCGATCGCGCCCTCGTGGATCCGCTTCATGCTCTCGAGGTAGCGCGGCCTGGTGGCGGCGCTGGGTGCCGGCGACGACGCAGAGCTTCTTCTTCTGCGCCTCCTCGTAGGCGGCCAGGACCTTGCGGATGCCGGGGCCGTCGACGCCCACCGGCTTCTCGGTGAAGAGGTGCTTGCCGGCCTTGATCGTCGCCTCGATGTGCAGGGGCCGGAAGCCCGGCGGCGTGGCGAGCATGACCAGGTCGCAGCAGTCGATGACCTTCTGGTAGGCGTCGAATCCGACGAAGCAGCGCTCGTCGGCGACGTCGAACTTGTCGCGGCAGTGCTGGTTGTTCCGCAGGCTCTCGCGGCAGTTCTTGAGGTGGTCGGGGAACACGTCGCCCATGGCGTGCAGCTTGATGTTGTAGCTGGTGCCGGCGGCCTCGCAGATGTTCTCGGCGGCGCCGGTGCCGCGGCCGCCGCAGCCGATCAGGCCGACCTTGATCGACGTCGCTGCCGGCGGCATGGGCGTTGCTCAGCAGGCCCAGGCCGATCGGTGGCCGCGGTCGAGCTCTTGAGGAAGTCGCGCCGGCTGGCGGAAAAGCCTCGGGAAGAGCTTGGCTCGGTCATGGTGCGTCTCCTTTGGTCATCTCGGGGAGGGGTTTCGGGTCGGTGCCCCACGGTCCCGGCCTGGGACAGATTCACATCGATTCGCCGATCGGAACACGCGACGATCTTGCACGTTGGATCGAGTCCGAGGAGGCGTCGCGCCGCGACCTGCCCCGGCACCGCGAACAGCGAGGCTCAGCGCGTTCCCTTGCCCTTGACGACCTGCGACTTGAGCCCCTTGAGGTTCTCCTGCTCGGTCAGCGGCCGCACGACGCGGAACCCGACGAATGTCGCATCGGTGTGCCACCAGATGCTCTGAGGCCGCTGCGGGTCCTGGACGCTCCACTCGGGATTCGAGCCGCGCCGAGCGGCGCTGCGGAGCTTGTCGGCGTCGTCGTCCCACGAGCCGCCGCGCACGACGTAAGGATACTCCTTGGCGTCGGGCAGGATCACCGGGCCGGCGGTCGGCCTTCTCGGTCGAGAAGACCTTGTAGGCGTCGGCGTTGTAATGGTCGAGGCACCACTCGGCGACGTTGCCGTGGATGTCGTGCAGGCCCCAGGGATTCGGCTTCTTCTTGCCGACCTTCTCGGGCTTCTCGGCGTTGTCGACGTCCCAGGCGTACTCGCCGAGCTTGTCGGGCTCGTCGCCCCAGAAATAGGCGGTCTTGGTGCCGGCGCGGCAGGCGTATTCCCACTCGGCCTCGGTGGGCAGGCGATAGGTCTTGCCGGTCTTGGCCGACAGCCACCGGCAGTATTCCATCGCCGCGTGGTGGGTGATGCAGATCGCCGGCTGGCCGTTGCGGCCGAAGCCGAAGGTCTCGTCGGCATAGGGCGGGGTCGGCCGGGTGACGGCGTCGGACTTCTTCTCGGTCTCGGGCTGCTTGGTCAGGTCGACCTTCTCGCGCGCCTTCTTCTTGAGGTCGAGCGAGAAGGCGAACTGGTCGTATTCTTCCCAGGTGACCTCGCACTTGCCCATCCAGAACGGCGCGATCTGGACCGGATGCTGCGGGCCCTCGTCCTCGCCGCGCTTGGCCTCGGATCGGCGGGCTGCCCATCTCGAACGTGCCGCCGGGGATCGGCACCATCTCGAACTTGACATCGGTCCCGGGGATGGTCTCGACGTACGGCTTCATCGACCCGGCCGACTCGGCGGGCTGCTGGGCGCGGCGGCCTGGGCCATCGGGACGCGGGCCGTCAGGAAGGCCCCGAGGACGACCGTCAGGCCGATCGCGTGCGGAATCCGGATCACGTTTGGTATGCTCCACATCGGATCGCGAGGTATGGGCGTCACGGGCCGGAGTCTGTGTTCGGCCAACCCGGGGGTCGATCATGGGTGCGACATTCGCGGCGTGGCTGTTGATCTTCGTCGGTGCGTTCTCGGCGGGCCCGGTCGGGGACAGGACCCGGGCCGGGCCGGGTCGCCCGTGCGCTTCGAGTTCGAAGAGACGCACATGGCCAGCCCGTTTCATATTGTTTTATACTCCACCGATGCAGCCGCCGCCAGACGCGCCTCCCGGGCGGCCTTCGATCGGATCGAGGCGCTCAACAAGGTCCTGAGCGACTACGACCCCGAGAGCGAGCTCTCGCGAGCTCTCGCAGTCGGCCGGGCACGGGCCGGTCCGGGCCAGCGCCGACCTCTTCGACGTCCTCGAGCGATCGAAGGCGGATGTACGGACCGGTCGGGCGGCATGTTCGACGTCACGATCGCCCCGGTGGGCCGGCTCTGGCGGCGGGCCCGTCGCGACCGCAAGCTCCCCGATCCCCGGCTGATCGCCGAGGCCCGGAAGCTCGTCGGCTCCGACAAGATGGTGCTCGACCCGGCCGCGTCGGACCGTCGACCTGCGCAGTCCCGGGCATGAAGCTGGACGTCGGCGGCATCGCCAAGGGCTATGCCGCCCAGGCGGCGCTCGACGTCCTGCGGTCGCAGGGGATTCGCCGATCGCCCTGGTGGGCGGAGCGGGTGACATCGTCGTCGGCGACCCGCCCCCGGATGCCGAGGGCTGGAAGGTCGCCATCGCGCCGGTCGATCCCCGGCTGCCGTATCGGCCGCCGACCCTGCTCCTGAAGAACGCGGCGGTCTCGACGGCCGGCGACGCCGAGCGGTTCGTCGAGATCGACGGCCACCGCTACTCGCACATCGTCAACCCGACGACCGGCATGGGCCACGAGGACCGCGCGGCGGTCACGGTCGTCGCGCCCGACGGTGGCACCGCCGACGCCCTGGAGACCACGGCATATCTGCTGGGTCCCGAGCGCGGCCTCAAGCTGGTCGACGAGACCCCCGGGGCCGCCGCGCTCTACCAGCGGGTCACGCCCGAGGGGGTCAGGACCTTCGAGTCGCTCGCGGTTCGCCAGGTGCCGAAGGTCGAGGCCACGGATCGCGGGACGCCCGCCGACATCAGCCGGCCCTGAGGTCAAGGTTCTACGGGATCGACTGGTACGTCACGAACGCGATCTTGCGGCCGTCGGGCGACCAGCAGGGGACGTTGATCGTTCCCTGGCCGCCGAGGAACCGGGCCAGGACGTCGATCTTCCGATCGGCGAGCGTACATCCGGCGCAGGGTCACGTCCTTGTTCGCGCGGGTGTCCCGTCACGTCCTTTTCGTAGGACAGGAAGACCAGCGACTGGCCGTCGGGCGAGGGGTGCGGGAACCAGTTGTTGAACTCGTCGGCGGTGATCGCCTCCTGCTCGCCGCCGTCGGGCCGCATCCGCCAGATCTGCATGGTGCCGGTCCGGTCCGAGTTGAAGTAGATCCAATGTGCCGTCGGGCGAGTACTCGGGGCCGTCGTCGAGGCCCCTGGCGGTGGTCAGCCGCGTCTCGGTGCCTCCCTCGACGGGGATCGTGTAGATGTCGAACTCGCCGTCGCGCTCGGCGCAGTAGGCGAGGGTCCGGCCGTCGGGCGACCAGCCGTGCCAGTAGGACGGGCCGGTCGGCGTGACGAGCGTGGGCTTGCCGCCGGTGACAGGCAAGCGTGTAGATGAGCGACTGGTGCGTCCCTGCGACTGGTCGCTGATCGCCAGCAGCTTGCCGTCGGGCGAGATCCCGTGGTCGTTGTTGCACCGCGTGGCGAAGCCGGTATCGATCGGAGCCGGGCGGATCGCCGGTCGCGGCGATCCGATGAATCCGTCCCTCGCTGTTGTAAATCAGCGTCTTGCCGTCGCGCAGCCAGTTGGGCGCCTCGATACGCTTGGCCGTCGCGTACACGACCCGGCGATCGGTCGAGGGGAGCGACATGGTCTCGAGCGTGCTGCACCTGTCATCTGCCCCCGCGACGAGACGGGCAGCGTCCGTGCCCAGCTCGACCCTCGAGAACGACCGCCTTCTCGGTGACGTCGGCGTTGTGCGAGCAGACGCCGATGCCGACGTAGAACGGCTCGCGAAGCTCGATCCGCACGGCCGCACCGGAGAAGTTCCAGCCCTTGTCGCGAGTCCAGGTAGAGCCGGACGTAATTCCCCTTCTTTTCGAGCAGCACCCGCATCGGGTTGTTCGCGCCGTTGGTCTGGACCTCGTGGGTCAGGTCGCCCTTTGAATCGCGGAACTGGAGCGAGGTGAGCCCGTCGCCATGGACGGCCACGTCGACATAGGCCGAGTCGGCGTCGAGATCCTGGCGGAAGACCAGACACGCCTTGCGATGCGGCTCCTTGCCCTGGCCGACGAACCCGACGAACGCCGCGAGTGAAACATCACCGCTGACCCGCTTCCAGGCGTAGTGGAACGCATCGCGGGCGCCCCACATGTTGGCACCGCTGCCGGTCACGGTGTAGGTTCCCGCGGCCTTGTCGACACGCCGAACTCGCCGGCATGCCGCACCTCGGCCGATATCGCCATGCCCCTCGAAGATTCCGTCCGCACCCAGCTCACCCGGGGCCGGGGGCAGCTCTCTGCTCGAGCACCCGCTTGACCCACTGGCCGAAGAAAGGCGTCGGGGTGTATTTCCAGTCCTGGATGAGGCACGGGCTCGCGGCCGGGTGCATGTCCCACGCGGTCCAGTCCCATTGGTTGTGTTCCAGCGCCTGGAGCACCTCGCGTAGCCAGGGCTCTTCCTTGGTGCCCGGCGGCCCGAACTCGCTGACGATCACCGGCAGCGTCTTCGTCGCCTCCTCCATCTTGGCGAGCCACTTCTCGACGCTATCGCCCTTGAACGGATAAGAATGGTTGGCGTAGACGATCCCGTTGCCGCCGCGATCGTCGAGCTGATAACCCTTGAGGAAGCCCGACAGGTCATACGACCAGTCGAGCCCGCCGACGATCACGACGTTCTTCGCACCGGTCGATCGAACGGCGTCGAGCATTGCCTGCATGCCGACCGCCTCGTACTCGACCTTGCGGCCGTCCTTCTCCTTTTCAACGACCTTGCCGCCGTCTCGCCAGACATCCCAGCTCACTTTGTGCGGCTCGTTGTACAGGTCGAAGATCACGGCGGGGTGATCCTTGTAAACCGCCGCGACGTCCTTCCAGAACGCCAGGCTGTTCCGGTCGGGCAGGACGTGCTGGCCGATATCGCGGCCCCACTCGCCGCGGTCCGACCAGTGCAGGTCGAGGATGATGTAGCATCCATTCGACGCGCACAGGTCGACCGCCTGCTTGACCAGGGCCTGGTAGGCTCGGCCCTCGTCATTCTGGTCGGGGGCCTTGCCGAACCATCGGTCCTGCGCGAGTGGCAAGCGAATGTGGTTCACATGCCAGTCGCGGATGGCCACGCCGATCGTCTGGAGGATGTGCCCCTCGCCGTTGCTCGACCATTCCATCCCGGCGGTGTTGACGCCCCGCAGCCGTACCCGTTCGCCCCGACTGTTCACGACGTGTTTGCCCGAGACCTTCAGGGGCAGGGGCATCTTCGCGGCGTCCGTGGGCGGGGGTGCGAGCGGCCGCGCCCCGGATTCCGCCGGGGCAGGGGAGGATTCTCGGCTCGCCATGCATGCCGCGGTCAGCAGCCAGGCCGCGAGACCCGTTGCCATCGCCAGACGTCTCATGAGAGGTTCCTCAACAGTCGGGGCCGCGATCGGCCGGGACGGCTCGCCATTGCGAACTCCGGGGATTCCCGTCGGAAACCCCTCGTCCGGTCATCCTACCATCGCGGGCCGATCGTGCGGGATGGGCGACCGGCGGCGATCGACGGCGGCGACATGGCCCATCGCATTCACCGACTCCGCCAGCCCGGTTGACGCGAGACGAGGGGGGAGGCGCCGAGGTGGATCGGTACGACGTCCGAGACCGAGACCGGCGGCAATGTCGTTCGGCCGGTCCGCTTCGAGCGGCCGGACACGGTGACGACGAGCCGGCTCCGGCGGGGATTCGAGTCGACCAGGGCGATCTGCTCGACGGTGCCATCGAGCGCCTGGAACAGCGTGACCAGACCGACGTGGTGGACTTTCAGCGTGACGAGCTGGCGACGATTGTCGATATAGGTGAGCCGGCGGCCCGCGCCGAAGGTCACCACATAGGGTTCTCCGGCGGCCCCGAACGACCCGACGAGCGGACCCCCGATCGAATCGACGAGCCCGTTCTGCAGCACCGACGTCGCATTCCCATTGACGGCGATCCGATAGATGTGACCGAGCGGAAGGGGGGATTCAGGGACCAGGGTCACGCTCAGGCTCGTGGGATCGTAGGCCGCGACAGCCAGGGCGGTGGTCTTGCCTCCGCCGACGAATCGGCCGCCCTGGCCGGCCCAGTAGGCGAAGTATCCGAAATTCGCCAGGTTGCCCGCCTGCGCGGCGGCAAGCGGCTTGTTGAACGTCAGCGTGACCGACCCGATCCCCCCGACGCCCGCCGACATCCGCTCGCCGGTCACGATCAGTGGCTTGTCGATCGTCACGACCTCCACGGACGGGGAGCCCAGCGACGCGCCGCCGCCGGGCGGCGAGAGCACGAGATTGACCGTCGCGTCATTCGGGTTCGTGCTGGTCGAGGGCCAGGGCAGAGTGAACGCCGCCTGGGTCACGCCGGGACCGAATGTCAGCGTGCCGGCGATAGGTACGTAGTCTTCGCCGGGGATCGCGCTCCCTGGTGACGTCGCGTAGGCGACGGTCACGGTCCCGCTCGCCCCACCGACGCGATCGACCACGATTGAAACGCCGCCGGACGACTCCGGCTCGGTAACCGCCGACGCCGCGAACTGGAGACTTCCGGGCGACGATGTGATCGTCAGCGTCGACGTGCTGGGATTCCCCAGCCCGGCGCCCGAGGGATTGCCGAGCGCCAGCGCCACCGTGAACTGGCCCGTTCGGCCCTGGGCGTCGAGGATCGGCACGCTGAACGTGGCACTCGACTGCCCGGCGCGAACGAGAGCGCCGAGGTGATCGGCGAGAAGTCGACGCCGGCCACCGCCGTCCCGGCCGTCGCCGAGTAGACGACCGTCGAGCTGCCGACGACGCTGTTTCGCACCACCGTGATCGTCGCCGAGCTGGCCGGGTTGCTGACCGTGTAACTCGTCGCGCTGAAGGTGATCAACGGAGCGTTGACCGCGTCGGACGAGAACTCCGACGAATCCCCGCTGGAAAGACTGGTGGCCGTCGCCGTGATGGCCGCTCCGATCGGGAAACTGCCGGAGATTGTGAGGTTGATAGACGCCTGGCCGAGCGTCGAACCTGCGCAATGGGAACGGTCATGACCGTCATCGCACCGATGAGCGTCTGGCCCTCGTAGCTCCCGTGCGCGTCGACCATTGTGCTGCTGAAGAGCTGGATCAGGAACGTCGTGGAGGCCGCCGAGACCAGCGTCCCCGTGACCTGGATTCCGCCCGGCAGCGGAATCGCCGCGTCGATCGTGGGCGGCGCCTGATCGACGGCCGGGCTCGTGATGGTGATTCCGCCCCGGGCGTTCAACCAGAACGAGTCCGAGAGGATGCTATCCCCGGAGCCCGATCTTTGCTCAACGCCCGCGCCGCCGTTCTCGGCGATCGTGTCCCCCGCGCCGGCGCCCGTGCCGCCGATCATGTTATTCGAGGCGCCCTGGTCGATCAGGATGCCGTCGAGCGTGTTGCCGACCTGATTCGATCCCTGTGCGTTCGTGCCGATGTCGTCGCCTTCGATCAGGTTCCCCGTGGCTGTCGAGCCGTAGAGCAACACGCCGTTGCCGGTGTTGCCCGCGATGACGTTTGCCGCGGCCGCTGCCGTGCCGCCGACCGTGTTGTTCGGGGCGCCGTCGATCCGCGATGCCGTCGGTCAGGTTGCCCAGCGGGGCCGAGCCGTCCGACGTCGTACCGACCAGGTTTCCGGCCACCAGGTTGGCCGCGGCTTGCAGCCCTTCGATCGCGATGCCCGTGTCGTTGGCCGAGACGACGTTCCCCGCTCCGGCGGCCGTCCCGCCGACCGTGTTGGCGGCGCCCTCGACCAGGATGCCGTCGGCGATATTGCCGTTGTCGTCGCTGCCCGAGTCGGTGCCGATCAGGTTGCCGGCGACGAGGTTCGCGCTCGAGGCGAGCGTGACGCCGTCGCGCTGGTTGGCGACGATGACGTTCTGGGCCTGCGAGCTCGTGCCGCCGACCGTGTTCCCCGACGGACGTGATAAAGACTCCATCCCGACCGTTGGGGATGGGCTCGATCAGACTGTTGCGGTTATTGAATCCGATCAGGTTGCCCTCGACGATGTTGCGGGCCTGCCCGGTGACGGGTGCCGTCGGCGGCGGCGTGGTCACGATCGCCGGGATCGAGCCGCCGGAGGGTCCCTCGATCGTGACGCCGTCGAGGCCGTTTCCGGCGAGGACATTCGCCGATTCCGCGACCAGCCCGCCGACGGTGTTGGACGTCGCGTTCTCGATCACGACGCCGCTCCCCCCGTTGGCACGCGGCGGAGGTCCCCAGGATCGGGACCAGCAGGCCGGCGAGTCCCACCTGGGTGCCGATCTCGTTGTTGGCCACCGTGTTCCCCCGGGCCAGCGAGTCGAGGATATGGATGCCGTCCCCGACGTTGCCCGAGATCAGGTTGCCCATGCCCGCGAGGCCGGCGACCCCCGGCTCGCCGACGTGGTTGTTGGCCGAGAGCAAGAGCACGCCGTCGCCGCCGTTATCCAGGATGAAGTTGGTCTCGATCGCGTTGCCCGTCCCCTGGGCGCCGTAGACGATGCACGCCGTCGCCCCTGTTCCCCTGGATCACGTTCCGGTCGAGCGGGCTCGGCGCCGCCGATCAGGTTGTTCGGCCCGTCGATCAGGATGCCGACTCCGTTGGCCTCGGAGTTTGCGGCCGGGATTTACCGGGTTGTAGGTCCGCGGGCTGAACTGCGAGACGCCGATGAAGTTGCCCCAGATCGTGCTGCCGATCGTGCGAAGCCGTCCCGCTCGAGGAAGATCGCCGCGCCGCTGAACCCGGTCAGGCTCAGGCCGTCGATCGTGCAGCCGCGTCGACTCGACGTCCAGGCCGATCGGGTTCACGGCAAGGATTCCCGAACCGTCGACCTGGATCTGGATGCTGGCGATGTCCGTCTCCTGGTCGTCGAACGTGTCGGGCAGCAGGATCTGCGTCGAGTCGTTCTCCCTCGCGCCCGGCTGCGAATAGCCGTCGATGATGATCGGTGCCGTGATCACCGGCAGGACCTGCTGGAGCTCGATCGTCTGCAGACCAACGCCCGGGATCTGGAACTGGATGTCGTTGGAAGAGGACGCGCCGGGGCTGGGATGGTTATTCGAGAAGATGATCGCGTAGCGGAGCGTGCCCAGCGCCGGAGCGCTCGCCTGGTCGGCGATGGACGTGACGAGGAACGGGTTGATCGCCTCGACCGGCGGAGCGGTGAATTCGGACGTGTCGCCGGCGTTCCATGCCGCGTCGCGGGTATCGAGGCCTGGAAGTTCGCCGTGGCGGTGACCCAGTCGCCGGTCGTGACGACCACCGGCACGTCCACCGGGAAGATGTCAGTCGATACACCATTGATGACTTCGACTTGCACCGATGATCTTGCCTTGGAGTCCGTCCGCACGGTCGTGGCGCCGATCAGCGTCTCGCCCTCGACCCGGCCCTGCGCGACGCCGCCGGGCGTGCTGAAGAACTGGAGCAGGTAGGTCGAAATGGGCTGGCCGGTGTAGGACAGGTCGATCTCGGTCGAGCTGAGCGCGGTATCCGGGCAGGGCGGCGTTCACCGTCGGTGCCGGCGAGGCCGTCGTTGGCCGTGCCGTCCAGCTCGATGCCGAGCGTGCCGTTCGAGAAGATCGAGTTGGACTCGATCGCGTCGGCATTGCCCGAGATCACGTGGACGCCGGCATCGGTGTTGAAGGCGATGGTGTTGCCCTGGGCGCGCGACGAGGCCGCCGATCGTGTTGCCCGACGAATTGCCGAGATCGTGATGCCGTCGATCTCGTTGCCCAGCGGCAGATGTCCGGTGATGTCGGTGCCGATCGAGGTTGCCGTCGATCGAGTTCGGCCGACGGGCCGCTCGGCGGGCCGCCGATCGATCTCGATGCCGCCAGTGGTTGGCCGAGATCAGGTTCCGGCTCGCCGCGGCGGTCGCCGCCGATCGTGTTGTCCCAGGCGCCGCCGGTCGATCAGGATGCCTTGCTGGGCGTTGGGCAGGGCGATCGAGCCGGTCTTGTCGGTGCCGATGAACGTCCCCTCGATCAGGGCGGCGAGGGCCGCGTCCGTCGAGCTCGATCCCCACGTCGTTGCCCGAGATGACCTGCGAGCCGCCGGCGCTCCCCTGGATCGTGACGCCGATCGCCGCGTCGACGAGCACGCCCTGGTAGACATTGCCCAGGTCGAACTCGCCCGTCAGGTCGGTGCCGATCAGGTTGCCGATGACGGCGATCCCCGTGGTCGTCGCGCCCGAGATGTCGACGCCGACCTGGTTGGCCGAGATGACGTTGCTCGGCCCGACCTGATTGTCGCGGCGAGGTGATGGCCACGCCGTCGCCTGTCGTTGCCCAGGGCCTGGCTGCCGTCGGAGGTGACGCCGATCAGGTTGTACGAGACGATGTTGCCGGTGGCCGTGGCGCCGGAGATCGCGACGCCGTCGGCCCGGCATTGGAGGAGATCGCGTTGCCCGCGCCGGAGGAGTTGCCGCCCACGGTGTTGTTCGCGGCGCCGATGATGTCGACGCCGTCCCCGCCGTTGCCGGGGGTGCCGATTGCCGAACTTGTAGACGCCGCCCGGCGGCGACGCCGATGTAATTGCCGGCGACCTGGACCTGGGTCGCGCCCTGCGTCGAGCTCGACGCCGTCGCCGGCGTTGGCCGAGATGACGTTGCCCGCGCCGACGACGCCGATCAGGTCGCTCGACGACTGGACGAGCACCCCCTGGGCGCCGTTGCCGGGCGACCAGTAGACGCCGTAGTCCGACGGCCCGATCACGCCGATCTGGCAGCCCAGCACCTGGGTTGCCCGGGCGACTCGGCTCGATCCAGACGCCCTCCGCCCCGTTCCCGGCGATGACGACGTCGTCCTGGGCCGAGGCGACCCGCCCAGCGTCGTGTTGGCCCCGACGATGATGACGCCCTGCTGCGTATTGCCCGGCCGACACGATGACCTCGTCACTGGGCGACGGCAGCGGCGTGCCCGCGTTCGGGGTTGACCGGATACAGCAGGTAGACGCCGATGAAATCCCCCTGGATCGCGTCGCCGACGTCGGTCGGCGTTGGGGACCTCGACGCCCACGCCGAAGCCCGTCGATGATCAGGCCGCGCAGCATCGAGTGCGAGGCGTCGAGCACGAAGCCCGTCCCTCCGCCCGAATTGCTGCCGTCGATGATGACGCGGACTCGCGCGTTGTTGCCGTTGATCGCCTGCGACGTGTTCGGCGACGAGGTGATCTCCGTCGGGGCCCCTCCCAGGGTGAGCTGGTTCGGGTAGTTATACGGCAAGCCGGTGTTCGCCTCGGTGAACCCGTCGATGTCGACCGGGGTCGTGATGGTGGGCAGCGGGCCGTCCGGGGTGATCGTCCAGGTCTGAGTGTCGGGATCGAAGCCGGTGACCGGGATGTCGAGGTTCGGCCGCGGTCGACGCGGGGATCTCGAAGGCGATGGCGTTCGGGCCGGGCGTGGCCAGGTTCGAGGCGACCATCGCCGCCCGGAGCGATCCGGGCGTGGGGCTGACGTTGTTGCCGTTGTCGAGCGTGTTGGTGACGACGAACGTCGTGAGCAGCCGCCGCGATTCCAGCGGCTCCGGGCAGGGACGACGGCGGCCGTCGCGACCATGAGCGGTGGCGGCCGCCCCGCGGACGGTCGATCCGATGGGACGGGGGGTTCTGCGGCGTGGGCGGAGCATGGCGGGTTCGGATCCTTGAGGGCCCCGGCCCCGCGCGCTTCGGCCCTCTCCCTGGGAGGCGCCGCGTCCTCCGGACGAAGGGATTCCCCGGTTCGTCCCGGCGGAGGAGGCCGCGGCGCGGCCCGGGATGGCGCCGCCATATCCGCTCCCCACCAGAACCATAGGACAGGAACGCAGGGTTGAGACCTCGATCCCGCGAACCGGCGGAGCGCGTGTCGGCGTAAGCTCGACAGTGACGCTGCCGTCACCCGACGATTCTCACCTCGAGGTGCATCCATGACGGTTGGTCCGGCCTCGGCCGCCGGCTGGCGGCGCTTCGCGCGTCATTGCTCGGCCTGCTGCTCGCGTCTGCTGGCAGGCTGGGGCCCAGCCCCTGCGGCTGCCCGGCACCGATCAAGCCGCCGCCGGCACATCGGAACGTCCGCTACGGCCCGCACGAGCGGAACGTCCTGGACTTCTGGCGGGCGAAGCCGCGACCCGAATCGGCCCGGCGGCACGCCGGTCGTCGTGTTCTTCCATGGGGGCGGCTTCCGCCAGGGGGACAAGATCGGCGAATCCCCGGCCTGGCTGTTGGTCCGCTGCCTCGAGTCGGGGATCTCGGTCGCGTCGGCCAACTACCGGCTCTCGAACGACGCCCCCTTCCCCGGCCCCGATGCGCGACGGCGCCCGCGCCATCCAGTACCTGCGGCTGCACGCCTCGGAGTTTGCCATCGACCCCGACCGGATCGCGGCCTCGGGGAACTCGGCCGGAGCCGGGATCGCGCTCTGGGTCGGCTTCCACGACGACCTCGCCGATCCCGCCAGCACCGACCCGGTACTCCGTCAGTCGAGCCGCCTGGCCTGCATGGGCGTCGACGGTGCCCAGACGTCCTACGACCCGCGCTTCATCAGGCGAGTGGTGGGCGGCCGCGCGCACGAGCACCCCGCGCTCAAGCCGTTCTACGGCCTCGCCGACTCGGACCTCGGCACGGCCCGCGGCATCCCGCGTCTTCGAGGACGCCTCGCCGATCACCCACGCCACGCCGGACGACCCGCCGGTCATCCTCTTCTACTCCGAGCCCGACGCCGACCTACCCGACGACGCCCGGCCGGGGCAGGGCATCCACCACCCGCGCTTCGGCGCCGTGCTGAAGGCCCGGATGGATGAGATGGGCATCGGGTGCGTCGTCCGCCACTCCCGGGACTTCCCCGCGAATGAAGATCCGGAAGAGGCGATGTTCCGCGAGATGACCGCGTTCTTCGTCCGGCACTTGCACCGGTGAGGCCGTGTGTATTCGTTCCGCGCCTCGGGCGGGTACGAACCAGCCGGGATCGGATCGACTACTCGTGCCGGCCGCTTCCGCTTGTAGAACGCCAGCCGGTCCTCGAAGCCGACGCCGCGTCGGCCGCCGAAGTCCATCGATCGCTTGAGGGTCGAGGTCACCTTCTTTCGCATGATCTCGACGGCCTTGGTCTGCCATCTGACGGCCGTCGCATAGTCGCCGGCCTCGGCATAGGCGGCGGCGAGCGTGTCGATGCTGTCGGGATCGGTCCAGCCCGTCAGCTCGCAGGCGCGTGTGGCCTCGCGGACCGCACGCTGGCCGTCCCGCACCGATTCGTTGTTACAGGTCGCGAGGATTCTTGCGAGCAGTCGATGCACCTCGGCATCCTCGGGAACGGCCTCGGCGATCGCGGTCAGCTCGGCCGCCGCCCGGGGAAAGTCCCGGCGCTGCCGGCTGATCATCGCCCGCGCAACATAGGCGGGGATGTACCGCGAATCAACCTGGATCGCCGTGTTGTAGTCCGCCAGCGCGTTGTCGAGCTTCAGATCTCGCTTCCACTCATTGCCGCGGGCGACGTACACCCGCGCGTCCGCCGGCCGGAGTCGGATCGCCGCGTTATAGTCATCCATGGCGAGCTCGTGACGCCCCTGGGCCGACCACGAAGCCGCGCCGCGCCAGCAGGTGATCGGCGTTCATCGGATCGAGGTAAATCGCCCTGCACAGGTCGTCGATCTCCATGTCCCGCTGGTGCTCGGCAGCCCAGACCTCGGCCCTGGCGGCGAAGAGCGGCGCAGGACGCGGCTCAAGCCGGATGGCCTTGCCAAGGTCGTCGAGGGCCAGCTCGAACTCCTTCTGAGCCAGCCGCTCCTTGCCTCGAGCCAGGAATTCCGCGGCCGTCCGCGGCTCTGCCGGGGCCTTCGACGGCTTCTCCGCCTTCGACGCGGTCGGCTTCTCGGCCTCGCCCGCGCGGGCCGGAGACTCCTGGGCGACCAACCGCGTCGCCAGACCGCCCGTGACCACCAATACCCCAGTGGCCATCGACAGGATCGCCATTTGCACCTGTCTTCCGGCCCGGTTCCGGCGCCACACGCTCTCGCTGTGCTCGTTAGGTTCATGTCGGCAGATGCACCCTCTTGCCCCGCGTTCGAGCCGTGCATGCACTCGCGCACGGCCTCGACCTCACAACACCCGTTCTTCCGTTCTGAGAGCGCCAACGCACGGCCGATTGGCCGGTCTTCTCGCCGCCTTCACAGACGACCTCACGGCGTCAAGCGCGTCCACTCTCCCACAGCCGGCGCTTCCAAAAATTATTCAACAACTGTGTTGCGTTGGGAAGATCGGTGATGTGAAGTGGAGAGGAAAGTTGCGGTCGGCCGGGACAGGCGATCGGCGGCTGGATCCGGTCCTGTGGGTTGGGGCAACGCGGCCGAGCCGGTTTTGCTGGCTCGAGGCACGGAGGGAGGTTCACCATGCTGGAGCTCACGAGTCCGTCTCCCCGTCGGTGCGATGGCGTCAGCCGTCGCGATTTCCTGAAGATCGGTGCCCTCGGTTGGGGCGGCCTGACGCTGGCCGACGCTCCTGCGGGCGCGAGTCTGCGCGGCCGCGGCCGAGGGTTCGTCGGCCGCGTCGGACCGCTCGGTGATCCTGATCTGGCTCGACGGCGGCCCGCCGCAGCACGAGACCTACGACCCCAAGCCCGACGCGCCCGAGCGAGTACCGCGGCCCGCTCAGGCCGATCTCGACGGTGATCCCCGGCGTCCAGGTCTCGGAGCTGCTGCCCGCGCCACGCCCGGCTCCTGACGGATGACGATCATCCGATCGCTGCACCACGACAACGGCGACCATTTCGCCGCCGCGCACTGGATGCTGACCGGCTACTTCGGGTCCAACGCGATCAACATGGCGCCGCAGTATCCCTCGGCCGGCTCGATCGTCGCCCGGCACGCTGGGGGCCAAGAGGCCGGGGATGCCGGCGTATGTCGGGCTGCCAGTGCACGCATTCGGTCGGCATCGTCCCCGGCTATCACGGCGGCGGCCTATCTGGGTGCGTCGTACAACCCTTCATGGCCGACGGGGATCCCGGCTCCGACGAGATATCAGGTGCCGAACCTCTCGCTGCCGGCTGGCGTCGATGCGGGCCGGCTCCAGGGACGCCGGAGCCTCCTGTCGCTCGTTCGCCGGGGCCCGGCGGGCGATCGGACGACGCCGCGCCGGGTCGAGGGCTTCGACCGCTTCGAGCAGGAGGCGTTCTCGATGGTGCTCGGCCCAGCGGCCCGGCGGGCGTTCGACCTGAAGAACGAGGACCCGCGGCTCCGCGACCGCTACTCGCGGCACCAGTGGGGCCAGAGCACCTTGCTGGCCCGCCGGCTGGTCGAGGCGGGCGTCCGGTTCGTGACCCTGACCTTCGGCGGCTGGGACTTCCACTCCAGCCTCGAGAAGGGGATGCACCGCGTGCTGCCGGTCCTGGACGCCGCCGTCGTGCACCCTGATCGAGGACCTCGACCGCCGCGGCCTGCTCGACTCGACGATCGTGATGGTGATGGGCGAGTTCGGCCGGACCCCCCGAATGAACAAGAAGGGCGTGCCCGGCTCCGACCCGGTCCCCGGCCGCGACCACTGGGGCCGGGTGATGAGCGTCCTGGTCGCCGGCGGCGGGTTCGCCCGGGGCCGAGTGATCGGGGCTCGTCCAACGCACGCGGCGAGTATCCCCGCATCCATTCGCTCCGGCCCCAGGACCTGCATGAGCGACCCTCTATCACCAGCTCGGCATCGATCCCGAGACCACGTTCAGCAACCGCGCGGGCCAGCCGATCAAGATCGGCTCCAGACGGCGAGGTCATCCGCGATCTGCTGGCCTGATCGATCGAGACCTCAATCCCGGCTCGCCTCGTCCGCCGGCGCGGCGGAGCTCCGCCGTGCCTCGTCCCAGATCGGGCCATAGACGTCCTTGTCGAACGGCGGGCAGCCGGTGGCGAACTGGCCCAGCTCGTTGTGCTTGGACCGCATGAGCGCCGTGCAGTAGCTGAAGGTCCGGCAGATCCGCTTGCGGTCGAGCGGCTCGCCCCGCGCCAGTCGAGGCCGAAGTCCGGCTGCGAGAGCGAACCGCGGCCGATCCCGACGAACGACGTGCGACCGGCCGCGACATTCGCCGCCCCGGCCTCGAACGCGAACGCCTGGAGCCAGCTATACCCCGACCCGACCACGGCGAGATCGGGGTAGGCCGCCTGGATCGCCGCCGTGAGCCGGAAATGCCGGTCGACGCCGATCAGCGGATGCTCGGGCGTCTCGTAGCCGTCCGGCGGCGGGTACTCGAACGGCCGCAGCAGGTGCGGGCTCGCATACGGGTTGCCGATCGAGACATTGATCAGCGCGACGCCCAGCTTTCGCAGCCAACCGACCAGCAAGAGCGGCTCGGCCAGGTCGGGTTCGCGGGGTCATCCGCGGACGTTCCCCACGCCGTGCTCACCGGCAGCGAACAGGGCGACGGCGTTCCCGCGCCGTCGGCGCCCTTCTGGTAGGGGACGCCGTCGAAGACGTTCAGCCGCGTGGCGATGATCCGGCCGGGATGCTCGGCCCGGATCCGGCCGACGACCTCGCGGATGAACCGCGTCCGGTTCTCGAGCGAGCCGCCGTACTCTGCCGGGCCGCGTCCGCGCGGCCAGCAGCTCGTTGAGCAGGTACCGGTGGCATTGCTTGAGGTCGACGAAGTCGAAGCCCATGCGGAAGGCCAGCGCGGCGGCCTCGACATAGCGATCCTGGAGGCGATCGAGCTCGTCGTCGGAGAGAAGCGGCGAGTCGGGACCGGCCGTACGACCCGTCGAGCGGTCCATGATCGTCCGCGGGTCGAGCAGCGGGTCGTGCTGGGCCAGGATCGGCCGCGGGACCGAATAACGGCCCGAATGGGTGAGCTGGAGCCCGACGAGGAGGTCGTCGTCGCCGCCGATCGCCTCGCGGTGCGCCTGCCGCGTTGCCAGCACGATCCGCTCGAGGCCCGAAGCGGTCGCCTCACCGACGACGAGCTGCCGGGTGTTGGCCCGGCCCTCGGGGACCACCGCGGCGGCCTCGCCCCAGATCAGCTTGGCCCCGCCGGCGCCGAAGCGAGCGTAGCGGCGGATCGTCAGCTCGCCGGGCGAGCCGTCGGGTTCGCCGTCGCAACCCTCCATCGGCTGGATCGCCAGCCGGTTGCCGACGCGCCGGTTGCCGACCTGGATCGGGCGGAACAGCGGCGCGAGGTCCGGATCGACGGCGATCGAGAGCCCCAGCGCCGCGGCCTCGTCGATGAGCTCGGCCCTGGTCTTGTACTTGAAGAAGCGCGACACGTACCTGGCGACCTCCGGACACGCCAACCCCCGGCACCCCTGCCATCGTGCCAGGCCAGGCCGGCGTGGGCAAGGTCCGCGCGATGTCCGGCCTCGGCGAAGTCGAGATCGACGCGACCCACGCTTCGCGCCGCTTGACGCTCCTTCCGGCGCGCTCTTAGAATAGATCATTGGCGAACCCCTGCGCCGGGATTGATGCGCGGCCGGCCCTCGCGGATCGAGCTCGGGGCGGGCGAGGGGGCCGGAGCCGTCCAGACCGAGGAGCCTGTCATGTCGCGTCGAGTCGTGACGATCACTGCCGGCTGGTCCTGGCGGTCGCCCTGGCGTGGGCTGCGGGACTCGCCGCACCCGCACAGGCCGACGAGGACCCTCGCACCGTGGTCCCGTTCCTCCAGGCCCTGAAGTCGCACGGCCTGCACGACATCGCCCTGGATTACATCCGAGAGCTCCGCGACGATGCCTCGCTGCCCGCCGACCTCAAGGTCGGCCTCGATTACGAGGAAGGCCGGACGCTCGTCGACGAGGCCGGGCATTCCAACGACCTGGTCCTCCGCGAGGACCTGCTCCGCGACGCCCGCGACAAGCTCGACAACTTCGTCAAGAACCACCCCGATCGACCCGAGGCCAGCGACGCCCTGGTGCAGATGGCCAAGCTCCTCGTCGAGCGCGGCTACCTGGCGACCCTCCTGGGCGAGGAATCCCAGGACAAGGCCAAGAAAGACGCCAAGATCGCCGAGGCCCGCGCCGCCTATATCCAGGCCCACGAGGCGTACGGCAAGGCCGTGCAGGCCCTCGCCAAGGCCAAGGAAAAGTACCCCGTCTCGATGGGCGATAACGATCCCCGCCGCAGCCGAGCGCGACACGTCGATCGCCTCGTACCTCGACGGGATGCTCCAGCAGGGCGTCTGCGACTACCAGCTGGCCCAGACCTATCCCGCCGGCTCCGCCCGATCGGCCCGATACCTCGACGAGGCTCTCAAGCAATTCGAGACCCTGCGAAACGGCCACCGGCTGCAATGGGCGGGCCTCGACCGCCCAGATGTGGCAGGCGAAGTGCTTCGAGGAGAAGGGCGAGATCGGACCGGCGATCGGACTCTACAAGCAGCTCCTGGACCACAAGGATCCCCAGCTCCGTGGCCTCCAGCGGCACGTCGGCTACTTCTACATCGTCGCCCTGACCAAGCGCAAGGAGTACCCGCTGGCCGCCGACCAGGCCAACGAATGGCTGCGCGCCTACAGCCGTCGCGAAGAGATGCGGTCTCGGGAAGGCCTGGGCGTGCAGCTCGAGCTGGCCAAGTCCATCGACGCGCAGATGCCCGGGCTTTCCGACAATGATCGTGCCGCCGCCACCAAGAAGATTGTCGACACCCTGAGCCAGGTCGTCCGGTTCGCCTCGCCGTTCAAGAACGAGGCCCTGGCCCTGTTGCGCAAGTACAAGCCCAGGGCCGCCATGAAGGCCGAGGAGATCGCCAGGCTGACCTACCAGGACGCGATGGAGCGGGCCGAGGAGGCCATGGCCACTCGCGACTGGGAACGCGCGATCCTGCTGTTCAAGGCCGCCACCAGCAAGGCCAACCCGGCCACGGAGATCGACAAGCTCAACCTGGCTCGCTACAACCTGGCCTTCTGCTACTACACCAACAAGCAGTATTACGAGGCCGACGTCCTCTCCGAACACCTGGCCCGGCGCTATCCGCGTGCCGGCTCTGCGCCGAAGGCGACCCTGATCGGCATGCAGGCGATGTTCGAAGCTTACAACACCTTCACCGAGATCGACCGCGTCAGCGACCTCGAGGGGGTCCTGGACCTGGCGAGGTACACGGCCGCCACCTGGCCCGACCGCGTGGAGGGGGACGACGCCCGGCTCAACCTGGGCCTCGATCTGCCTCCGCCGCGGCCAGTACGACCCGTCGATCGACGCGCTCGCAGGGATCAAGCAGAAGTCGAGCCGGTGGCTGGACGCGCAGTCGCCCCTGGCCGGTGCCGCACTGGGCCAGGGGACCGCGCCCTCGACCGCCGCAACGACACCGCCGGCGCGGCCGCCGAGGGACAGAAGGCCATCGACATCCTCAAGGCCGCGCTCAAGGCCCGGCGCGATGCGGGTGCCTCGGCCACCGACCCCGGCTTCGTCGGCAACGTCGGCGACCTCGCCATCGTCCTGACCGAGTCGGGCAAGTCGCCCGAGGCGCCTCGAGCTCCTCGAACCGGTCATCAAGGGCCAGAGCGTCCGATCCGGGCCCGGGTTCTCCAAGCTGCTGGAGGCCCAGCTCATGGCCCTCATCAGCACCAGCCAGGTCCAGCCCGCGATCGCCACGATGAAGGACCTCGAGCAGGCCGGCGGCGGCGCCAGCCTGACCCAGCTCTATCTCAAGCTCGGCAAGCTGCTCGAGCGCGAGCTCGAGTCGCTCAAGCAGAAGGGCAATACGGCCGCCTTCGCCCAGATGCACAAGGCGTACAAGACCTTCCTGACGACGCTCGCTGGCGCGAAGAGCGGCCAGACCTATGAATCGCTCGAATGGGCCGGCGAGCGGCTGCTATCGCTCGACGCCTTCAAGGAAGCCGACGTCGTGTTCCGCCGAGTCCTGGCCGACTACGGCCAGAAGCCCGAATTCCTCCAGCAACCCAGCGGCCCGATGAGCCTGCTTCGGACCCGCCTCAAGCTGGCCGCCGCCCTCCGCGGCGAGGGCCAGTTTGAAGAGGCCAGCTCGCTGGTCGAGGAGCTGCTCTCGCGCTATCCCAAGTACATCGAGCCCCTCTTCGAGAAGGGGATGCTGCTCGAGGCCGAGGCCGAGGCCAAACGCGGCCCCTGGTCCGCTGCGCCAAGACACTGGGAGAGCCTTGCCCGCAAGCTGGAGGGCGTCCGTCCCCACCGCGCCGAGTATTACGACGTCTGGTATCACGTCGCCCTGGTCCTGAGCCGCGAGGGGGAGGCCGTCAAGGCCCGCCGGACGCTCCTCGGCATCATGCGGCTGACGCCCGGCGTCGGCGGTCCCGAAATCAAGGCCAAGTACCAGGCACTGCTCGCCCGCCTGGACAAGAAGTAACCGAGGAGCCCCGCGCATGACAACGAGCCGCACGCTTACAGGTCGGTCCCCGCTCGCGCAGGCCGCGACGGCCGCCGCGTTGCTCGCGCTGGCCTGGGCTACGCCCACGACCCTGCGCCGACGATGTCACGCTGATCCCGGGCACCACGGTCAAGCAGGCCATCGGCGGGCGGGTCCGCGGCGCCGTCCAGTCCGAGACGCCCACCGAGGTCGTCGTCACGCTGGGCAACAACTCGACCACCGTGCCGACCGACCAGATCGTCTCGATCCGCTACGACGGCCAGTCAGCCAACTTCCAGCTCGGCGAGAGCCGCGAGACGACCGGCCAGTACGCCGAGGCCGCCGAGTTCTTCAAGAAGGCCGCCACCGACGCCTCCGGCAAGCCCTTCCCCCTCCAGGCCGCCCTCTTCCGCGAGGCCCGCGTGCTCGACCGACCTGGCCATGATCGAGCCCGACCGCGTCAAGGAGGCCCGCACCAAGCTCGAGCAGTTTGTTCCAACGTATGCCGGCGGCCGGCACATCGCCGCCGCCCGCGAGGCACTCGCCCGCCTTCAGATCCACACCGCCGACTACACCGCCGCCGAGGCCACGATCGCCGCCCTCGCCCGGACGCCGAAGGCTGGCGACCGCGCGGCCGTCCTCCGCACCCGGATCCTGGCCCGCCAGGGCAAGCACGACGAGGCCATCGCCGAGCTCGACCGCCTCATCGCCTCTTCCACCAAGGGCTCGGAACGCCAGCGCGCGGCGATGCTCGCCAAGGCCGAGAGCCTCGCCGCCATCAAGAAGTTCAAGGAAGCCGAGACCCTCGTCCGGCAGGTCATCCAGGGCAGCCCGCCCGAGGACGCCGCGTCGCAGGCCCCGGCCTATAACACCCTGGGCGACTGCCTGCGAGCCGCCAACCGCCCCAAGGAAGCCCTCATCGCCTACCTGCACACGGATATGCTCTACAACAAGGACAAGGAGCAGCACCCGCGGGCCCTCTTCGAGATCGCGGCGCTGTTCCGCCATCTCAAGCAGGACGCCCACGCCGACGAGTTCACCCAGCGGCTCAAGCAGGAATACCCCCGAAGCCCCTGGAACCGTCGCCCCTCATCGGGCGAGTAGAGGGCATCGCGCACCGGCGTGGCATTGCACGCGGGGCAATGGCAACCCTGCGACGGCTCGATCGCCCCCCGCGGACAGGCTCCGGCTACTCGCTTTTCTCTGTCCATACGACGGCTGCGCCCTGCGAGGCCCCGGCGGGGCCCAGAATCCGCCGGGCAAATCGACGCCAGCCGGGGCCATCGCCGCGATGCCGCCCCGACTTGATACGACAGCCAACCCATCAGGATCTGCCCCTCGATCGCCAGCCGATCTCGCGGCCCCGGCTCGGGGTCTGCCGGCGCCCCCTCCGGCAACCGGGGATACCCGTGCGACCGCAGCCATCGCCCGCACAGCCGCTCCAGGATCAGCCGCTGTCTCGGCGTTCACTCGCCGAACCACGACCCCGAGCTGCCGTCGCGGACGTGGTTCCAGTGCAAGAGCGTCGACGTCGTCGCAGATCAGCGCAGTTCGGCGGCCTCCTGGAGGTCGACGCCCTTCTGCTCGAGCTGACGTTTCAACGCCTCGGTCCGGGCCTTGTTCGATGCCAGCGAATACTCGTCGGCGATCCGTTCGGCCTCGCCGGCAGCCGGCGTGATCCCCAGGAACCCGGCGAGCTCGCGGACCGATCCGACCGGGTCGGCCAGGATGCGATCGTACCGCTGGACGATTATGCCTGGCCGACGCGTCCAGAAGCGGTCATTCGCCAGGACCTGGTGGATCATCCCCTGGCGAAGCAATGCCTCGAAGCTCAGGCGTCGCTTATGCATGAGCGAGAAGACGACGTCGCGGACGTCCCGATACGCATAGACCACCACGGCCCGACCGTTCTCGACCGACCGGGCAAAGCACCGGGCCGCGTCGTGCGACTTGAACACCGTCCAGCCGCGGGCCGGCTCGCCGGGATTGCCGCGGTTTCCAGCCTCGTCCTGGCTGGACCGCAGGTAGTCGGCGGGCAGAAGGTAGCCCAGCCGCTGGCCCGCCCGATGCGTCTCGAGCAGGTGGGCGACAACCTCGTATTGCCAGGTCGAGCATGCCCGGTACATCCCGGCGCAGATGACGTCGCATCCCTGCCGGCTCGAGGGGGCCTGCCTGGCGGAACCCGCGGCCGTGGCGACGGCGACAGGCCCGTCGGCTGCCGGACTCTCCCCGACTCGTCCCCCAACGATCCCGTGCGGCGCAGGCCTTTCTGACACGTCACCCCGTGGCGCAGACCGGCGGTCTGTCCGTTCCGTTCGCTCATGGTCTGGGTCCTTCCATCGTGATGGGGTCGTTATCCGCGCGATTGACGGCCAGCCGCGACTGATCGAGGTCTTCGAGCAATTGCTGAAGGCCACGCGAGGCCACCGCTGCTGCGCGGTCGTCCTCCAGCGCGATCCAGCGATCGGCCGCCTGTGGCTGCCCCCGGCGATCCGCGATCGCGTCGGCGACAGCCACGCTGAGTCGCACCGCGCCGTCGCGGTTCAGGTGAATCGGGTCGCGGAACAGTCTGCGATCCCAGGCCGTGCGCTGGCCGTCGAGCACCGTCAGCGTCGTGAACCGTTCCACCTGACTCGCGACAAATCGCCGATAGGCCGCGACCGTGCCAACCCGCGTGTTCCGCTCGAGCCAGACCGGATCGGCCGGCGTGAGAATCCAGTAGACCGGGATGCCCCTCGCCTCGGCCAGGGTCAGGAAGCGCCCGACGTGTTCGGCGTGCACGGGATGCGGCTGCCAGCTCCAGCCGGGCCCGTCGTAGGGGCGAGGGAGCGCACCGGCGATCGGCACGAACTGACGGGGCGCGACCTGCGCCCCGCGGTTCCGCCGCCAGTTTCGCAGCAGCGTCCGGATCTCTACCGGCTCGATCCGCTCGGCACCTCGCGGCGCCGTGAAGGCGGACAGACCGACCGCGTCGCCGAAGGCGTCGGAATGCTCCCGCGAGGCCAGTGCGCCCTCAACCAGCAGCGACGCCCCAAATATCGGGTCGCGCGACTGCCAAGCCAGCTCGACCCGTTCGCGGCCGTCGAACAGCCGGCACCACCAGTCGAGATTCACGCGAGGGTCCAACCCCAGCATCAGCGGCGAGAAGCTGACGATGAGCGCACGAGGTCGATGGCCCGCCTCAAGGACGCGACGCAAGAGTGCATGACTCGTCGGCGGCCCGCCGCCCAGGACCGCCATGTTATAGGCAGTCTGCCCCAACCGGGCCTGGAGCACGCGAGGCTGGATTCCCAGCTTGACCAGGCTGTCGCCGAAAGCAAGGACGTCGGCGCCCGCCTCGGGTCCCCGGGCGCTTGCCATCGCCGTCCGCCAGCACGCGTCGAGCCGCGATCGGTCGCCGGGCTCGGACGGCACTCGCACCAGCCATCCCTCGGTCGCCACGATCAGTGCCAGGGCACCGATCAGGCCCGCGGGCCAGCGACTCGACCCTGGGGGCTTCCGGCCCACCTCTTGCACGATGGCTTCCTCCATCCGTGGAGTAACCACGCCGATGCAACCCCGGCGCGCAACCGTCCGCCGAGGGTTCTAACCTTTATTCGCCGATCCGGCCAGAGGGAATTATTTCGACTCGAGGTCCAGGTCCAGCGACGGCGGCTTGCTGCGCCCCGGACGGGTCGCGGCGAGGAGGATCGTACCCACCAGCCAGACAACGAAACCCAGGCCGAGGGCGAGCCAGGCCCACGAGATTGTCCGGCCGCCGATGACGATGGCCCACGACATGTTCCCGCGGACGATGCCCACGAGTCCCGTCAGCTCGATGACCAGGCCGAGTATCCTTAGCGATTGCCCAATCGTTCGCATCAAGTATCCCGTCTTGATTGCCGGCAAGGGGTTTCTTTCGACCATCTGGGGCGGGTGGGCCCATGCGACCTGAACACGCCAGGATCGCTGAACTCCACCCGCCCTGTGAGGAGCGTGAATCCCCTCGTCGAGGCCGCTCAGACGTCGGGCAGCTCGTATCCCTTGCGCGGCTCGCGCTTGAGCAGCGCATTGGCCTCGGTATCGTTGCGGAACGACTCGGTGTCCTGGTCCCACTCGAGCTTCCGTCCGAGCTTGTAGGCCAGGTTGCCCAGGTGGCACGTGTTGGTCGATCGGTGCGCGATTGCGATATCGCTGGTGGGAAGCGCCCGCGACTTGACGCAGTCGAGGAAGTTCCGGACGTGTGCGTCCTGGCCGTCCACGCCCTTGGACTGCTCGGGCTTGAGGTCGATCTTCCGCAGCGGGCGATCGCCGTGGACCAGCTTGATCCCGTAGGGTAGCACGGTCTTGTCGGGGATCACCTCGAACCCCGAGCGGTCGAGCATCAGGCTGCCGTCGGTGCCGCAGAACAGGATGCCGTAATCGTGCCCGTTGAACTTCAGCCCGTTCCCCTTTCGCATCGAGTAGGTCAGGATGCACTCGGGGAACTCGTACACGACCTGCATCGTGTCGGGCGTGTCGCGGTTGTCGTCGCTGGTCAGGATTCCGCCGGTGGTGTACACCGACTTCGGCCCGTTGGCGCCCAGGGCCCACAGCACGATGTCGTTGAGGTGCACTCCCCAGTCGCTCATCATGCCGCCGGCGTAGTCGAAGAACCAGCGGAAAAGCAGGTGGAACCGGTTGGGGTTGAACGGCCGCAAGGGCGCGGGGCCGAGCCAGCGCTCGTAATCGACGTACGACGGAGCCTCGCCGTCGGGGTACTTGCCCAGGCCGGTCGGGCTGATGTTCTCGTAGTTCCACGTCTGGACCCAGAACACCTTGCCTAGGGCCCCGGACTTGACGATCTCGACGGCGCGCTGAAAGTGGGTCGACGACCTTTGCTGGGTGCCCACCGCCATGATCTTGTTGGTCTTGCGGGCCGCGCGGAGCATCGCCTGCCCCTCAGCCACGTTGTGAGCGACCGGCTTCTCGACATATACGTCCTTCCCCGCCAGCACCGCCTGTATGGCGGGCAGCGCGTGCCAGTGGTCGGGCGTGGCGATGATCACGCCGTCCACGTCCTTGCGGTCGAGCATCGGGCGATAGTCGCGCCCCTTGTCCGGCATGTTGTTCTTGGCCTTCTTGACGCGATCGGCCGTCTCGCCGGCGTGGTGGTCGTCGACGTCGGCGATGCCGACGATCTCGACATCCTTCTGCGGCAGGAACGAGTCCAGGAGCTGATTGCCGCGGCTCCCCGCGCCGATCAGGATCAGCCGGATCTTCTCGCTCGGCGGTGCACCCGACGATATCGACGGCGCGGACAGCAAGCTCGAGGCACCCGCGGTAGCTCCCACCGCTCCGACGAAACCGCGACGGCTGATTCCCTCGCTCGACATGATGAATGGCCCTTTCCGTTGATGCAGAAGTGCGGAGAGGTCAGACTCGTGCCCCGTGCCGACCCGCGAGTCCGGGGCTATTCCGTCCGATCGTACCCATGCCGCATGCGGGCCGCCAGTGGTCCGAGCCTTTGCGGACGACAAGGCGGGGCTCGCCCCTAAACGCGTCTGTTGACGGTCCTCAGACGCGGGGGTACTTTGAGGAAGCCGTTCTCGCCCGCGCCCGCGGGCCTCGATCGATTCCATCGCGATCGCCAAAGGGGTGCGCCATGCGATTCCGGGGAGTCTCGATTGCGTTCGCACTCTGCCTCGTGTGCGGTGCCCGCGCTTCGGGACAGTCGGCCACGGCCCGCATCGAGACGGTCGCCTTGCGGCTGACGGAGCCCGACCCCTACCAGGTGAAGGCCGTCCTCGAACCGGCCCGCCGCGTGAGGCTCGTCGCGCCGGCCGACGGCATGATCCGCGGCGTCGAGGCGCGGCTCGGCGTGATGGTCCGCGAGTCGCAGGACCTCGTCCATTTCGACCCGGCCGAGGCCAACGCCCGCTATCGGCTGGCAGCCGCGGAGCTCAGGGCCAGGCTGGGCGACGGGCAAAAACCCGAGTCCGACCCCGCTCGTTTGCAGTACGAGGCCGCGCGAGACGGCGGCCGAGCTAACCAAGGCCGCCCTCGATCGCTGCACCGTCCGGGCTCCCTTCCCGGGCCGCGTGGTGGACGTCCCGGTCTGCTCCGGTCAGTACGTGCTCAAGGGGACCGTGCTGGTCGAGCTGGCCGATACGGCGAACCTTCGCGCCGTCATTGCCGGTTGACCGCCGCAGTGTCGCCGTCGGCGCGATGCTGAATGTCGCCGTCGAGGAGCAAGAGGCCGAGTGCAAGGTGCAGGCGATCCTCCCCTTGCCCGATTCCTACGCGAGACTCCGCGAGCTCGCCACGCCGTTCGCTGCCGCTTCGGTGATCTTCGCCAATACCCACGGGCAGCTCGACGCGGGCTTCCGGGCCCGACCCGCGGGCGTCCCCACCGCGGCGCTCGCGAATATCCCCCGCCGGGCTATCAAGACCGACGACCTCCGTGGCGCCGCCAGCTCGATGGTCCAGGTCATCCGGAATGAATACGTGACCAATATTCCCGTCCACCAGCTCGGCGCGATCGACGCCGAGCGGATGCAGGTCTCTGGCCCCTTCCGCGCAACCGATGCCCTGATCGTCGGAGCCTCGGTACCGCTCGCCCCCGGGACGCTGGTGCGGTTCAACGAGGGTCCCAGCGCGCGTGGCATCGAGGCGACCTCGCCCAACCCGGCCCACGGGGGGGCCGAGGCCGCGATCTCGTCGCCTGCCGGAGCCGGCTCTGCCCCGGCCCGGAGCTATCCGAGCGGCACCCGTCGGTCGGTCCCGCGTCCCGCCACCCCGCCGGTGGAGACGCAGTCCGGCGGTGCCTCGCCGTTCTGATGGCAAGGCGAGATAAACGCCGGGACCCATGCGGCCCTGTCAGCGTGCTCAGGGAGTTTTCGACGACGTCTCGTTCCCGCGCCGACGTGCCCGTAGATTGCTCCAGAGGGCCTTACCCTGCGAGCCGAGCTGCTGGGCCAGCCGGCCAACCTTGGATCGGCCGCCAAGCTCGTGCAACCGTCGGATCAGGGCCGTACGCTCGGCCTTGTGCAGTCGCGTCGCGATCGCGGGAAGTACCTGCTCGGTCACGCCGAATGGACCTTTCTCGGTCAGGCCGACGGCGAGGAACTCGCTGAATGACGGCGGCATTGCCGTCCGCAGCGCCTCGATCCTCGCGCGAACGGCCTGCTCGCGCGCGCCATGGCCCGCCGTCCAGTCGTAGGGCGGCTGCCAGCCGTTGCCAAACTCGGGACCTTCCACGCCCGTCAACACGACCAGCACGGGAGGAATTTCGCTACGAGGGTGCTCGATATACCAGCGGGCCCACGCATTTGCCAACGTGATGTCGGCCTTGTCGCTCGGCTGGCGAGCGTCGATCGTCAGGATCAGCATGTCCACCGCGACGGCCGCCGCCACCGCCGCCTGGATACGCGCGCGATCGCGGCGGGTCTCATGCTCGTCCCAGGTCGTGTAGTCCGGCACCTCGACCCACGTCGCATCCCTCAACCGATCGAGCAGCGAGGGCTCGATGGCGAGGTTCGACAGCCGGGCCTTGATCAACGTCAGGTCGCCGTGGGATGCGTTACGCAACTCGGTGATCAGACGGCCCTTGCCCGAACCTGCGGTGCCCGCCACGCCGATCGTCAAGGGCGGCCATCTCGTCGACCGATGGCTGCGACGTGCCGTGCGTCCGTCGGGTGAGCCGCCGGTAATGGTCGGCGCCGATCGCGAGCCGACCGCTGAGAAGCTCCACCAGGTGGGCGCCCAGCCGGTTCATATACGCCTGGTAGAACCACCGCAGCAGGTTCTGCTGCATGTTCTTCCAGGCCGGCTTCACGATCCACTCGCGACTGCCCCACCGCGCCAGGCCGCCCACCGGGCTCAGGAACGGCAGCAGGTACGAGTACAGGTCGTTCGCCTTGGAGATATATCCCGCCACCTGCACGGCCCGCCGCCAGTGCGAGAGCGTCAGCAGGTCGCCGCCAGGGACTTGCCGACAGAGCCGCGACAGGTCATCGGTCGCCAGCTCGAGCGCGGTCAACAGCTCGACCAGCGGCACGTCGTCGATCGGGTTGCTCGCCATCGGCCGATAGTGGATGGCCAGCTTCTGAAAGAGCTGCCGACCCGTGTTGATGTAAGAGTCCACCTCGAGCAGCGAGTCGTAGGAGAGCGCCTCGCCTGCGTCGGCCGTCTCCTGGACGATCTTCCAGGCGTCGCGGTCCATTGGGCTGAAGGTCTCGGGCGCCTCCCAGTCGAGCGGCGGCATGATCGGGTGGCTCGACCCCGTCCACCGAGCGGCGAGGATCGAGAACAGCACCCCGGCCGTCACCCAGACCGTCGTGGCGATGCCGAGCACCAGCCAGCCCTGCTGCCAGAGCCAGAGCATCCCCAGGCCCATGTACGCCAGGATCGGGCCGACCAGCAGCAGGAAGAGCAGCCAGTATCGCCACTGTTTGAGCGGGTTCACGCCTGGGTCGCCTCTTGGGCCGATGGATCGGGGTTCGCGATGACTGACTCGAGGCCGGCGATGCGGAGCTCGTTCGACATTCGCCGACCGGGAGGCTCCGTCCGTCCGAAACTAGACCCTGAGCCGGGCCTGAAACCGCCGCTCGCAGGCCGCAACCACCGCCCGCACGGCGGCCTCCACCTCTTCGCCGGTCAAGGTCCGATCCGGGTGGCGATAGACCATGCTAAAGTGGACGCTCTGCTTGTCGGCCGCCAGGTTTCCCCCCTGGAACGTGTCGAGGTACTGCACGGACTCGAGCGTCGGACCGGCCGCTGCAACCACGGTCTCGCACAGCTCCGCCCAGGGCAAAACCCGTGCCAGCTCCAGCGACAGGTCGCGAACCACCGCCGGGAATGAGGGCAACGGCCGATACTGGGCGACCAGTGCAGCCTCATTCAACAGGACATCCAGCTCCAGCTCGGTCGCCGAGCAATCGCCCCGCAGCTCGAATTCCTGGAGCCGGGGCCGATCGATCTCGCCGATGAAGCCCAGCCGAACGTCGCCCAACCGGAGCTCGGCGGCCCGACCGCCGGCGAACATCGGGATCTCGACGGGCTGCGACATGAGCGGCTTCGTGACGTGCAGCCGCTCGAGCAGGCCCTCGACGACCCCCTTCAGCCCCAGGAAGTCGCGGCCGGCGACGATCGCCAGCCGGGTCGGCTCGTGCGGGAGCCCCTCCTCCGGCCGCGGAAGATAAACGTTGGCGATCTCGAAAAGGTCGGCATCGAACTGGCCGTGCGACTCGTTATGCAGACGCGCGGCGAGCAGGCTCGGGACGAGGCTCTGACGCAGGGCATTCTCGCGGCGACGGCTGGAGTGATCGACCCGAAGTGGAGGCAACGCAGGGCCTGGACTCAGGCCGCCGCTCAGCCGCTCCTCGACCAGGCTGAACGTGACGGCCTCGTCGATGCCCGCGCCGATCAGATGATCGCGAATGGCGCCCTCGACGCGCTCCCGACGACCTCGCGGGGTGCTCGTCAGCGGGACGGCTCGGTCCTCCGGGATGTGCTCGTAGCCGTGAATCCGCGCCACCTCCTCGATCAGATCGATCTCGCGCTCCAGGTCGCTGCGCCAGCTCGGCGGGGCGAAGGTCAGGGTCGACGAGTCCTCGGCGATCGGCTCGAGCCCGAGCGCCCGGAGGATCCGCGACAGCGGCCGGCCGGTCGATCTCGATCCCGAGAATTCGCGGGATCTGCTCCAGTCGCAACGTGACCGGCGGACGCTGCGCGGACTTCGTCGCCGATGTCGATCACGCCAGGGTGGAGCGTTCCGCCCGCCAGCTCGAGGACCAGCTCGGCGCAGCGGCGGCTGGCCCACTCGGTAGCCTCGGGGTCGATCGGCCGCTCGAACCGGAAGCTCGACGGGCTGAAGAGTCCCAGCGCCCGCGAGGTCCGGCGGACCGAGATCGGGTCGAACCGGGCGGCCTCGATCAGGACGTTGGACGTATTCGGCCCGATCTCGGTGTCGAGACCGCCCATCACGCCCGGCCAGGCCGACCGGCCGCTCGGCGTCGGCGATGGCGAGCATCTCGGGCGGTCAGCTCATAGACCTTGTTGTTGATCGCGGTGAGCTTCTCGCCTGCTCGGGCGCGGCGGACGACCAGCCGACCGCCGGAGAGGCGATCGAGGTCGTAGGCGTGCAGCGGCTGGCCGCACTCGAACATCACGTAGTTGGTGACGTCGACGATGTTGCTGATCGGGTCGGACGCCGAGCGTCTCGAGCCGCTTGCGGAGCCACCAGGGGCTCTCGCCGACCGTCGACGCCGCATGACGACCCGGGCCGTGAACCGCGGGCAGAGCGCGGGCTCCTCGACCGTCACGGCCGTCCGCGTCTCGACCGGCGGCACCGGACGTCGCCGGACGCGGGTCGGGCAGGCAGAGCGGCTTCTCGAACAGGACCGAGATCTCCCGCGCAACGCCGAAATGCGCCAGGCAATCGGGGCGGTTGCTCGTGACCTCGAGATCGATGGCGATGTCGCCGCCGACGTCGCTGATGCCCTCGAGGTTCAGCCCGGTCAGCGCCAGCCGCTCGGCCAGGTCCTCCGCCGTCATGTCGAGTCGCAGGTAATCGGTCAGCCAGTTCCAGCTCACGATCATGGCGTGGTCAGCTCGCTATCGTCTCGATGGGCTTCCGCCCGCGCCGCGGCCACCCGCGACCAGACGAGGTAAACCGGAATGCCCGGCCAGGACGATCAGGTAGCCCTTCCCGGACGTCCAGGGCTTCAGGTAGATGAAGTCGAGCACCAGGAGGACCGCCAGGCACGATGTAGATCAGGATCGGCAGGGGATAGCCGATCGTCCGGTAGGGCCGATCCGCGCGAGGGGCCTTGATCCGCAGTCGCGATCACCGCGCCGACCATGAGCGCGTAGAACGTCACGTCCACCGGGATCACGTATTCCAGCAGCTCGTCGTAAAGGTTTGCCGGACTGCGAAACCGCCCTGCGCCGTCGGCCTTCACCGTCACCGGCAGCACCAGCATGCCCGACCAGAGCCCCTGGGCGACCAGCGCGACGGCCGGCACGTGGAAGCGGTTCGTGGTCGCGACCCCGCGGAAGAACAGGCCGTCCAGCGCCATCGCGTAGTAGATCCGCGCCCCCGCGAGGACCAGGCCATTCACGCAGCCGAACGTCGAGATCAGGATCGCCGCGGCCATGATCGCCTCGCCGCGCGGGCCGAGGATCGCCTGCAGCGCCGCCGTCCCGACCCGTCCGCCGGCGCCTGCTGGATGCCCTCGAGCGGCAAGCGTCACGACATAAGCCACGTTGGCCAGCAGGTAGAGCAGGATCACGGTCGAGCAGCCGAGGATCAGGGCCAGTGGGCAGCGTCCGGCCCGGGTTTCGGGTCTCCGAACCCGGTGAACGTCACATTGTTCCAGGCCGATTGCGAGAACAGCGGACCGATCATGGCCAGGCCCAGCAGCATCGGCAGCGCCAGCGGCCCGGAGAGCGGGAAGTCGGGCGAGGCGGTCGGCAGGGTCCCAGCCGTTGGCCGCTCGAATCCCACCACGACGACGTCCAGGCGGCGGCTCCCGAGTTTACCCCCAGCGTCAGGCCGAGGACGACCAGGCCGAGCAGTGCGGCCGTCTTGGTGAAAGTGAAGGAATTCTGAATCCACTTGCCCAGCTTGAGGCCGCACATATTCACGGCCGTCAGGAACGCGATCAGCACGAGCGCCACGAGCTGCTGGCTCGAAAGGCTGATCGCCATAGCGCACCAGGCGTATCGGTTCGACGAGGTAGACCCTGTCGGCTGATCGTCGGCCAGAGCACGCCCAGGAACTTGGCGAAGGCCACCGCCACGGCCGCGATCGTCCCGGTCTGCACGACCAGGAACATCGCCCAGCCGAACAGGAAACCGAACATCGGGCTGTACGACTCGCGGAGGAAGACGTACTGGCCACCGGCGCGGGGCATCATGGCGGCGATCTCGGCGGCGGAGATCGCGCCGGAGAGCGTCATCAGGCCCGAAAGCACCCAGGCCGCCAGCAGCCAGCCCGGCGAGCCGACGAGGCGGGCCGATTCGGCCGATGTGATGAAAATGCCCGAGCCGATCATCGCGCCCATCACGATCATGGTGGCGTCGAGCGTTCCCAGCTCGCGCACCAGGCCGGTCTGGCCGGTCTCGGATGGAGTTTCCACGCTCGTTGTGGTTATCGGCGGCGTCATCGCGGCGTGATCGCTCCGGGTTGTTCGCTCAGTATAGGGTCGGGACTCGGCGGATCCGGCTGACTGCGTCCGGCTCATTCACTTTTCGCTGTCGACGAATGCCTGGACCTCGGCGATCGCCACGGTCACGCGTTCCCGCCGCCAGTCGATCAGGGCCGAATCGAGGGCACGCTGAAGCTGGTGGACCAGCAGCGAAGCCGCTTCCCTGGGCGTGGCACCCTCGGCGCGGATCTCGGGGAAGTCCCGATGATGGACGCGGGCGGCCGAGGATTGATCGCCCATCGTCACGATCACTTTGCTCTTTTCGGTATCCATGCCTGGGGCCTCGGCGACTAGACGATGGTTGGGAGGGGACCGCGTCCGGCCGGTCCGACGATCACCTCGGTCGGGCCGGCTCAGAACTGCCGAAGGAAGCGGACGTCGTTCTGGTAGAGCAGGCGGATGTCGTCGATCCCGTGCCGCCGCATGCAGAGACGCTCGATCCCGAGCCCGAACGCGAATCCGGTGACCTCATCCGGGTCGTAACCGACCGCCCGGAGCACGTTGGGGTCGACCATGCCCGCGCCTCCCATTTCAACCCAACGGTTGCCGCCATGCCAGAGCATATCGACCTCGACGCTCGGTTCCGTGAACGGGAAGAACGAGGGGCGGAACCGGATCCGGACGTCCTGGCCCAGGTAGGCGCGAGCAAAAAGGCGAAGGACCGACTTGAGATCAGCCATCGTCACCCCGCGGTCGACCATCAGTCCTTCGACCTGGTGGAACATGAAGGAGTGGGTCGCGTCAACGGTGTCCGGCCGATAGACCCGGCCGATGGCGATCACCCGGACCGGCGGCGGCTGGGTCTCCATCACACGGATCTGCACCGTGCTCGTCTGGCTGCGCAGCATCGCGGTCTGGCTCGTCGGTGCGACCGATCGGTTGCCGGCACCCGCGTTCCGTTCGCCCACGGCCAGGTAGAAGTTGTCCAATGAGTCGCGCGCCGGGTGGCTGGGCGGGATGTTCAGCGCGTCGAAATTATGCCGCACATCCTCCACCTCGGGACCTCGCGCGACGGCGAAGCCGAACCGGCCGAACAGGTCGATCAGTTCGTCGGCGGTCTGGGTCAGCGGGTGCCGATGGCCCTGCCGCTGGCGGGTCCCGGGCAGCGTCACATCGATCGCACCGGCGGCCACCTCCTGACGTGCAACTCGTCCCATTGCGGACTCAAGTGCCGACTCGAAATCGGCCTTCACCGCGTTGAAGCGCTGGCCATAAACCTTCCGCGAGGCGGGCTCGAGCGTCTTGAGCCGTTCCTGGGCCGCCCTGACCCGGCCGTTTTTCTGGCCGAGATATTCGACGCGAACAGCCTCGAGTGCCTCGGGCGTGCTGGCCGCCTCGAACGCACCCCGGCCGGCGGCCTGCAAGGCGTCGAGTTCGGCCAGGGCATCAGAGAGCGGATCAGTGGCGCTCATCGGGGCTCACTGGAAACGGGCCGTGGCGGCCCGGCGTGGGCTGGGTCGTCGTGAAAGATTGGAGGGCGACCCGGGCGCAGTCGGCGCAGGGGGCTGGACCCCATCCAGCCCAGGCGGGGTGACGATGACGCGATGCCTCTCGATCAGGCCGTCCGGGACTTCAGCCGCTCGTTCACCACCGCGTCGTGGCGGTCGAGGTGCTCGCGGACCAGCGTGACAATCGCGTCGAACGCCTCGGAATCGTGGATCGCCAGGTCGGAAAGGCTCTTGCGGTCGAGTCCGACATTGGCCAGCCGGAGACCATGGATCAGCCGGCTATAGCGGAGACCACGCATCTCGGCCGCCGCGCTCAGCCGGGTGATGAACAGGCGGCGGAACTCGCGCTTGCGGGCCCGGCGATCGCGGAACGCAAACATCCCGGCGCGGAGCAGGGTCTCCTTCGCCGACTTCAACAGGCGGCGACGGCCGCCGACGAACCCCTTGGACCGCTGGAAGATCCGCTTCTTGCGCCGGCTTCGCGCCGCGCCATTCTTGGAACGCATCGGTCAGCTCTCTCTCATGGGTGCGCCATCGGCACCGTCACCTGGTGGAAGATCCTTGCCTGTCTCGATGGAAGCGGGAGGCCGAACGCGCCAATGTCGGCCGAAAATCCCTGATCGCGCCTGGCCAGTTCGCGAGCGGAAGGTCAGGACGTCTGGCCGGAATTCTCGCCGACGGGGGCGTTCGTCTCCGGGCTCTCGTCGTGCAAGGCGGCCAGCCGATGGGCCTCGACGTCCTGGTGGTTGACGTTATGGCGCTCCAGGAGGGCGAAGCGGATCCGGCGGGCCTCGGCGGTATTGGACAGCGTCGCCGTCTTACGTAGCCGGCGGACCTTCTTGCCATTCTTGTGGCTCATCAGGTGCGAGGAGCCGCAGGGCTTGTGCCGGACCTTGCCGGTCGCCGAGATCTTGAACCGCTTCTTCATCCCCTTGTGGGTCTTCAGCTTGGGCATGTCAGATCAATCCTCGTCCGTTTCCCGGGCGATCTCGCGACCGGCGTCGGATCTCGATAAGACGGTTTTTCTTGCGGCGGGCCGGCTCGACGGACCCTCGCCGAGCCCGAGCGTTCGACTCGGGCGGATCGACCGGCGAGCGGCCTGGAGCCGATGAAGGCAGGAGACCCCCAGGTGCGCCGAGTCCCTGAGATTAGCAGATCCGATACCCTCCGTCCAGCGGCTGTCGCGATGAAAAACGCGACAAAGCACAGGACGGGCCAGCAGCCCGGCGCGGCATCGAGCCGGGTCAATTGGCCGGTCGCGACGACTCAACGGGGAAGTCCGACCGCGAGAGGAACATCACACGACACGCGGAGCGACGATCGCGGTCATGCGCTTTCCCTCCATCGAGGGGTTCTTCTCGACCTTTCCGACTTCCTCGAGTGCCTGCAGGACCTCGTCCATGACCCGGCGCCCTTCATCGATGTGGGCCAGCTCGCGGCCGCGGAAGAGCACGTTGACCAGGACCTTGTCCTTGTGCTCAAGGAACTCGCGGGCGCGCTTGACCTTGACCTCGATGTCATGGTCGCCGGTCTTGGGCCGGACGCGGATCTCCTTGATGTGGACCTGATGCTGCTTTTGCTTGGTGAGCTTCTTCTTCTGGGTATATTTGAACTTGCCGTAGTCGATGATCTTGCAAACGGGCGGGCGCTCGTTGGGAGCCACCTCGACCAGGTCCAGCCCGGCCTCGCGTGCGGCTTCGAGGGCCTTGCTCGTCGGCATGACGCCGAGCATCGAGCCGTCGGCAGTAATGACCCGCACGGGGGAAATGCGGATCTGTTCATTAACCCTCAGACCCCTCTCGATCGGTCCGATAGCGTCCTCCTCGGGGACGAGAACTGGAAAAGACCCGCGAAGCGGAGCGGTCCCTCGGGATGAGCGATCCTCGAGGTCACCGCTCCCGGTCGACTTTTCCAAGGGACAGCCCCACGGCTGCCCCCGGTCGTCGCAGGTCAAACTTATCCTTTACGATTCCGGCGGCGCATTGTCAAGATCGTCTCTCATCGGTTTCTGGGTCACATCGGCCTTCATGTCCAACCGTCGCTCGAACTCCAGGACGATCTCCGGCGGGGCCCGACCGCCGAAAAGGACCGGGCCATCACGCGGCGGCCGGGCCCCTTGCGTCGATGCCGGCCCGGCGGGCATAGTCAGTGGGGATTTCTCGGCCGTTCCCGCGTGGCATAGAGCGTGGCCGTGGAATCCACGAGCGGGAGAGCGAACCGTGCAACCGATCGCATGCCTCGTGGAGACCAGTATTTACGCCGACGACCTGGACGCCGCCGTGCGGTTCTACCGCGATGTGCTGGGGCTGGTTCCCCTCATGCAAGAAACCGGACGCCACGTCTTCTTCGCGGTGGGAGATCGAGGGATGCTGCTGATCTTCCGGCCGGAGGAAACGCTGCGCGGCCACCCGCTGCCGGCGCATGGGGCGCGCGGGCCTGGGCATTTCGCCCTGGGGATCGCGGCGAACGACCTGTCCGCCTGGCGTGACCGCCTGGGAGAGCGGGGCGTCGCGATCGAGCACGAGGAGACCTGGCCGGGCGGCGGACGTTCGCTCTACTTTCGCGACCCGGCGGGAAACTCGGTGGAGCTGATCACTCCGGGCGTCTGGGGACTGCCGTCGGGCTGGTGATCGGCCGGGCAACAACATCACGGAAGCCTGGAGGCGAATCGAGTGGAAACGCGGGTCTTCATGACGGGCGGCTACGGATGCATCGGCTCGTGGGTCGCCAGGCGACTCGTTGAGACGGGTCGCGAGGTCTGGATCTTCGACCTGAAGGAGGACACCCACCGCCTCGACCTGATCGTCGATCCCGAACAGCGACCGCGGATCCACTTCATCGCCGGCGATGTTTCCGACGTCGATGGCGGTCCGCTCGGCCGTGGACGGGTGCGGGGCGACGCACATCCTCCACCTGGCGGGCCTGCAGACGCCGACCTGCCGGTCGCAGCCGATCCTCGGGGCGCGGGTCAACGTGATCGGGACGCTGGCGGTCTTCGAGGCGGCACTGGCGTTGAAGAACCGGGTGCGACGGGTCGTTTATGCCAGTTCGGCGGCCGTGCATGGGCCGGCCGACGAGTCGAGTGGCCAGCTCGGCGACGAGGTCCGGCTGGCGCCGGTGACCCATTACGGGGCGTACAAGGTCTGCAACGAGCTCAACGCCCGCGTCTACTGGCTGGATCACGGCATCACCAGCATCGGCCTGCGGCCCTGGACGGTCTACGGCGTCGGTCGCGACTTCGGGATGACCAGCGAGCCGACCAAGGCGATCAAGTCGGTGGCGGTGGGCCGACCCTATCGGATCAGCTACGGCGGACGTCAGGATCTCCAGTACGTGGGCGACGTGGCCGATACCTTCGTGCGGGCCATCGAGCAGCCGTTCGAGGGGGCCGAGGCGTTCAACCTGAGCGGAGCCGTGGAGACGATCGAGTCGTTCGTCGAGGCACTCTGCCAGGTCGTGCCTGCAGGCCCGCGAGCTCGTCAGCCACGGCGACCGACAGCTCCCGATCGCCGCCGACCTGGACGACGCCGGCTCCAGGCTCGGCTGGGGCCGATCCCGACGACCCCCCTTCGTGAAGGGGATCGCCGAGACCTACCGGCGATTCACGGAGCTTCAGGATCAGGGGCGGCTCGATCTCTCGGACCTGTAGACCTCGCCGGGCCGATCACTGCTTGGGAGCAGCGGCGCCGGGCGGCGGCGACCGCCGGTGCCCCGGGAGCCGCGGCCGCGGCCGGCTCGGAGGCGAATAGGTCCTTGGGCATCGGCTTGCACCTCGATCTTGGCCGTCTTGCGCTCGTCGGTGATGATCTTCTTCTCGAGGTCCATGCTGAACTGCTGGGCGAGGTACGGCTTGACCTTCTCGAAGTCGGGCAGCCGGCCTTCCTTGCGGTCGGTGACCTGGATCAGGTGCATGCCGAACGGCGTCTCGACCGGCTCGGAGACCTCGCCCTTCTTGAGCTTGAAGGCGGCATTGGCGAATTCCTCGACGAACCCGCTGTCCAGGGTGAAATAGTCGAGATCACCCCCGGCGCCGCCGGCGTTAGCGGGGTCCTCGCGAATACTTGTTGGCCGCCGCGGCGAACGTGATCTTGCTGCCGACGATCTCCTTACGGATCGCCTCGAGCTGCTTGCGGGCCTTGTCTTTCTGCTCCTTGGTGGCACTCGGCTCGACGCGGATCAGGATGTGGCTGGCGCGGACCTGCGTCCCTGAGAACCGGTCGCGATTCTCGTTCAGGAACCGGCGAAGGTCGGCGTCAGTCCCCTGGGTCGCGGTGAACTCGGACCAGCGAAGCTTGTTCCCGAATTCCCTGCGGAGGTCGGCCATCGACGAGCCGTTCTGGAGCAGCAGCGACGGCAGGTCGGCGCCCTGGCCTTCCTTCTTCATCTGCTCCTTCATCCGGTCGATCTGGGCGTCGATCTTGGCCTCGGGCACCTCGACGCGCTGGGCCGTCAGATAGTGGTTCAGCAGGTGGAAATTCGACCAGGAGCTCGACGGCTCGGTTGTAGGCGATCTCGCGCTCGTCGGTCGGGACGGGAGGATACTGGTTCAGCAGCCGCACCACATCGCCGCGGGTGACCTTGTCGGTCTGGCCGCGACTCGTGACGGTGGCCAGAACCTGGTCGGCTCGCGGGTCGCGCTTGGCCTGGGCCCCCTGGTTCTGAGCCTGGCCCTGAGCCCACCCCGGGCCGGCCAATCCGACGGCGAACAGGCCCACCAGGGCAACACGGACAATCCTGAACATTGAACAATCTCCCTCTCGATCCTGCGGCATCAGATGATTACGCGGCGGGCGTCAAATCCCCCTGGCCCGGTATCGGCGGCGCCGTCTGAATCTCCGGCGGTACCGATTATCCGGATTATACGGTTTTCCGCCGTTTCCGCCGCGCGAGTTCAACCCAAATCGCGCGGCGGCCGGTCCCGGTGACGACCTTCCGCCTCTTACGCATGGTGGATCTTAGAGGTTGACTCTTCCGTAGGTTGTCAATCTGGGTCGTCTTGAGAGGATGCTCAGCATAGGTCGAATGACGGGAGCTTCGTCAAGCGAGAGCGAGCCGGCCCCGGCAAGGGCGGCGGACGAGGATTCCGACGCCCTTGCCGGGGATTGCTGGATGGTGGGGATCTGCGAACGGGTCAGGCGGCCTGGAGCCATCGACGGATGCGGCCGAGCTCGTCGGTCCAGCCGGTGCCGGTTCGGCGAAGGAGGTACGCTTGGAAGAGGAGGTCGAGGCTCTCGGTCAGGTGGCGCAGGCCATCGATGCGGGCGATCTTCTGATCGTGGCGCGACAGGCCATCGTCGTCGGGTTTCGGAATGGCCGCCCCGGAGACGGCGAGGGTCTCGGCCTGGAGGGTCAGCTCGTACTGGGCGCCGTGGCGGACGAGGATCATGCCGGCCTTGCGAGGGAGCTTGCCCGACTGGAGGGCGCGGAAGGCCTCGGGGAGCCGCGTGGGGGCGTCGTCGGTGAGCTGGTCGCGGCCGGTCTCGCCGCGGGGGCAGTCGAGCGTGAGGGTCTTGGCGAGCATCACGGTCGCCTCCGAGCCGTCGGCGAGCTTGACGCTCTCGCCGTCGTTCTGGAGGGCGTGCCAGATCCAGAGGAGGAACTCGTTGCCGAGGTAGTCGAGGCTGGTCGGGTCGTCGCCGGTCCAGGCGACGGACGGAGCCCCGCCGTCGGGCGCCGTAGCCGGTGGCGATCGGGGCTGCCGCGAAGGATCATCGACTCGACGCGGGGCTCGTCGGGTCCGTCGAGCTCGACGCCTCGCGCGACGCTGCCGGCGGTGAGCGGCTCGAGCGTGCGGTCGAACGTCTCGCGGAACAGGGCCTGGAGCCGCTCGAGGACGCTCGAGCTGGTCGTGCCGGCGTAGAGGGTCTGGGTCTGGCCGTCCCAGAGGATCGGGTAATGGTTGTGCCGGCGGAAGCGGCCGTCGGCGGCCTCGGCGGCCGCGCGGGCCTGGGCGGCTTCCTTGGCCTCCTCGCGCTGGGCCTTGGTGGCGAAACCGCTTGGGTTAGTCCGGGCCCTGGCCTCGATTTCCATCTGGGTGTAGGCCCGCAGGAGCGAGCTGGGGACCTTGTCGGCGTCGATCCGGATCGCCATGTGGAGGGCGTCGTTGATGATGTTCTTGCCGAGCTCGAGCGTGAGGTCGAGCACGTGGTCGCCGCCCGCCCAGCCGGTGGAGATGCCGTCCGCGGCCTCGACGCCGTGGCGGCCGACCAGGTGCTGCCGGGCCAGCTCCAGGATATCGTCGTCGAACGGCAGCGGGTAATCCCCACCGACCCGATACCGCATGTACGTGACGCGTCCGCTCAGGAAGCCCATCCGACACCTCCTCGACCTATGTGCCGCCAGTCCTCGGTAGCCGTTCACCCGCCTGCGTTGGCCTTCGCGAGTCGCCGCAACCGGAGGGACTCGTTACCGACAAGGCCCCTATTAGATCGGGCCTCTCGGCCTTCGGCTTCAGCGCACCCGGGCCGACGCGGCCGTGGACCCTGCACAACGCCGCCATCCTGCCGGTCAGGTGAAGTTGATGAACTGGAGAGGGTATTCCGGTCCGTTGGCCTTGAGGTGCGCGATCACCGCCTGCAGCTCGTCGAGCTTCTTGCCGGTCACGCGGAGCTTGTCGTCCATGATCTGCGCCTGGACCTTGAGCTTGAGCTGCTTGATCTCCTTGACCATCTTCCGCGCGTCGTCCACGTCGATGCCGGTGTGCAAGGTCAGGACCTCGCGGACCGTGTCGTGCGAGGCCTCCTCGAGCTTGCCGCGCCTCAGCGAGCCGACGGGCACGCCCCGGCGCGCCATCTTCTCCTTGAGGACCTGGATCGACGGTGTCGAGCTGACCCTTGTGATCGGCCAGGAGGGTCAGGGTGTTGTCCTTCTTGTTGAACTCGATCGAGGCGCGGGTGCCCTTGAAGTCGAATCGGACGGCCAGCTCGTGCTGCGCCTGGACGACGGCGTTGTGCATCTCGGAGTGGTTGATCTCGCTGACGACGTCGAAGGCGTGATTGTCGGCCACGGGAGGAAGGCTCCTGTCTGCTTGCGAATGATGATGGGGGATCAAGGACCGAGCGACCGACGGACGATCAGAGCAACCGGAATATGGCGGCGGAGAGCAGTACGACACCGCCAACCATGAGCGGCGGCGCGACCTGCGCGGATCAGCGCCCCGGGCCGGGCGTGGGAGAGCGTGGAGCAGACCATGACGACCGCCGCGGCCGGGCTCATGGTGCGGCCGAAGTGGGCGCCGAGGGCCGAGACGGTGCCGAGCCGAACCGGATCGATGCCCATCGACGCCGCGGCCGGCACGAGGAACTCCATCATGGCGACGGCCGGCGCGATGCCGGTGCCCGCGATGACCGCGAGGCTCCACGGCGCGATCATGCCAGCGGCCAGCGCGAGGTCGGGCCAGCGGGCCACGCGACGGACGACCACGGCGATTAGCCCGCTGAGCCGGACCCCCTCGGCGAACGTCGAGGCGGCGACGATCAGCGAGATGACGTGGTGATACGCATAACCGGCACCCTCGAAGAACGCCGGGGCCAGTCCCCGTATCGTCGAGGGATTCACCAGGCCAGCGATCACGACCCCGATCAGCATCGCGGCGAGAATCCGCGGCGGCCCGTCGAGCGCGTGCACGGGCGAGTATGCACCGAGCAGCGGGTCGCCCATCAGGATCGCCAGCGGGACGATCGGCACGATCGCCTTGAACAGGTTGACGCGGAACGGCTTTTCGGCGTCCACGGGTTCGGGGGTTACGCCGTCGCCCTCGGTGACGACTGTCGCCCGTCGGCGAAGCGACATCAGCCAGAAAGTCACCAGAGCCGCCGAGCACGCCGCGAGGTTGAGGCCAGCGGACTGCCTGACGACAACCGGGCCGGGCAGGTGGGTGAGCTCGGAGAGCTTCCGCATCTCGACGGCGCCGGGGTTGAACAGCTCGCCGCCCATCGAGGCCCCCAGCAACAGCACCGCGCCGGCCTGTGCCGGGCGAGAGCCCGCCGGCGCAGGAGCGGCAGCAGGATCGGCCCGAGGACCGACGCCGTCCCCGCCTGGCTGACGATCGTCGAGTTGATGACATATCCCGCGGCGATGCCGCCAGGGACCAGCAGCGGCCGGGCATGCCGGATCGGGATGAGTAATAGCTCGACGAGATGCCGGTCGCAACCCGTCGTCCGCAGCACAAAGGCGAATCCAACAGCCGAGCCGATCGGCACGACGGTGGCCTTGCTGGTCATCTCGCTGACCATCCTCGTCAGCATCTCGCCCATCCCGTTCGTCACCAGGAACAGCGGCACCGCGCCGACGAGCAGCACCATGCGGACGTCGAAGCCCAGCGCGACCATCACCGTGACGACCACGAGGTCGACAACCGCGATGGCAACCGAGGTCGAGGAGATCGACGAGGATGGTGCCGCGGTCGAGCTCGGCGACGTCCGGGCATCAGCCTGATCGGAGGCTCGCGCGGCGATGGTCGCGCCGATGAGAAACACGACGACTGCCGCCAGGGCGACGAGCCGCGTCGATCGAGACGGTGACAGCCCGGTCCGCTTCATGGAGCCCCTTTCCCAGCCGGATGTCGTTGGCGAAAGCCGTGGAGTTTATTTCGTGCTCCGGCCGAAGACGACCCCGACGATCCCCCCCATAACGGCCGAGGTGGCTGCCCAGACATATCGGCGCTCCTCGGGAGTCATCGACTTGTTGAAGACCGCCCAGAAGCAATAGACGGTTGTGACGGCAAGGAAAGCGAATCCGAAGAGATATGTGCCAATTTCCTTGAAGTAGAACGAAAGGAGTTCCTTCTTCAGCCTCAGCGACTTCTCTTGTGGGTCCTCGATCGGCTTCAACTCGACGCTGGAGAGTCGCATCCCCGAGACGGTGACCGACGATGGGACATTGACCTTCCGCGGCATGGAATCCCTTCCTCAAAGACCGACGAATTGCGTTTCCAGGGAGTCTTCATTGTCGGCGATTCCGACCGCCTTGCCCTGCTGAACCGCCTGTTTGCGGAGCTTGTACAACGCGAGGGCCTTCTGGAAAAGATCGGTGAGTTCATCCCCCGTCTCATCGACGAGCTGGTTTACGCGGCGGCCCCTTCGGGAGGAAGGTCGATGACGAGCCGAGTGAAGTACCCGGGCGAGTAGGGAACCGCCACACTCAGGGGAACCGGTCTCGTCACTGCCAAGGCGGCCGGGTTCGAAGACGTTTCGTTCGTTTCGGTTGCCATCGGTTTTCTCTCCGTTCGAAGGCCTCGGAATAACCCGGAAGGAACCGGGGCGGGATGAGCCCCGGGTTCGAAAGCGACGACTAGAGATACCTTGCCGCCAGCGCCTGGAACATCGGCTCGAGGTCGACGTTGCCGCCGCTCAGGATGACGCCGACCCGCAGGTCGTTGACGTCGAGCTGGCCGTTCCAGAGCGGGGCGACGGCGACGGCGCTCGAAGGTTCGAGCACGATCTTCACCCGCTCCCAGATGAACCGCATCGCCTCGAGGATCTCGGGCTCGGTCGCCGTGACGATCCGGTCGACCTGCCGCGAGATCACGGCGAAGGTGTACGGGCCCAGCGAGGTGCGCAGGCCGTCGGCGATCGTCTGCGGGTCGTTCGACGGCTGGATCGTGCCGGTCTCGAGCGAGCGGCGGGCGTCGTCGGCACGCGCGGCTCGGCGCCGACGACCTTCGTCCGCGGCGACTTGCCGGCTGCCGCGAGCGCGGTGCCCGATAGCAGGCCGCCGCCTCCGGTCGGGCAGAAAATCATGTCGAGCGGGCCGGCCTGGTCGATCAACTCGAGCGCGGCCGTTCCCTGGCCGGCGATGACGTTCCAGTCGTTGAACGGGTGGACGAGCATTGATCCATGTTGCTCGATCTCGTCGGCCACCGTGCTCTCGCGCGAGGCGAGAGTCGGCTCGCACGTGACGATCCGGGCGCCGTAGCCCTCGGTGGCCTGGCGCTTGACGGCCGGTGCCGTTCGAGGCATCACGACCGTCACCGGCACGCCCAGCAGCTGGCCGGCCAGCGCCAGGGCCTGGGCGTGGTTGCCCGAGGAGTGCGTTACGACCCCGGTGCGTCGACCCTTCTCGTCGAGCTGGAGCAGCGCGTTGACGGCGCCGCGGAACTTGAACGCGCCGACGCGCTGCAGGTTCTCGCACTTGAGGAAGACATTGCCGCCGCAACGCTCGTCGAGCGTGCGCGAGGTCAGCACGGGCGTGCGGTGGACCCACGGCGCGATCCGCTCGGCGGCGGCCAGGATGTCGGCGTAGCCGATGGGGACGTCGGGCAGTCGCTCGGTCGCGGGGCTCATGGCTGGGTGGCCTCCTGACTCGTCGATCAATAGGTGTGGTCGGCCGCCGTTTCCTCGGTCGTGGGCGCGGCCGCCTGAGGCGGGGCCTGATGGGCGCGCCGGCTGTCGGACTCGGACTTGATGCGGGCGATCGCGTCGTCGAGCGGCATCGCGCCCTGGTCGCCGGCCTGGCGGTCGCGGTACGACACCGCCTGGGTCTCGGCCTCCTTGGCACCGACCACCAGCATCACCGGGATCTTCTCGAGCTGCGCATCGCGGATCTTGGCACCGATCTTCTCGGGACGCGCAGTCGAGCGTCGCCCGGAGCCCCGCGGCGAGCAACCGGGCATGGACGCCCTGGGCGTACTCGGCGACCTTCTCGGAGATCGGCAGCACGCGCACCTGCTCGGGCGCCAGCCAGAGCGGGAACGCGCCGGCGAAGTGCTCGATCAGGATGCCCATGAACCGCTCCATGCTGCCGAGCGGAGCACGGTGGATCATCACCGGCCGGTGCGGCTGGTTGTCCGGTCCGATGTACTGGAGGCCAAACCGCTCGGGCAGGACGTAATCGAGCTGCACCGTGCCGAGCTGCCACTGCCGGCCGATGCAGTCGCGCACGATGAAATCGGCCTTGGGACCGTAGAACGCCGCCTCGCCGGGCGCCTCGTCGTAGGGCAGGCTCATCTCGTCGAGGACCGACCGGATATCGCTCTCGGCGCGTCGCCAGATGTCGCCGGCCGCTCCCTGGTACTTGGGGTCATCCGGGTCGCTCCTGGAGAGCCGCACGCGATAGTCGGACAGGCCCAGGCACGAGTCGAGGAAGAACTGGGTCATCTCCATCGTCGAGCGGAACTCGCCGCGCACTTGCTCGTGCGTGCAGAAGAGGTGGGCGTCGTCCTGCGTGAAGCCGCGAACTCGCGTGAGCCCCGACAGCTCGCCCGACTGCTCGTAGCGGTAGACCGTGCCGAACTCGGCCAGCCGCAGCGGCAGCTCGCGGTAGCTCCGCGGCTGCGCCGCGTAGATCTGGATGTGGTGCGGGCAGTTCATCGGCTTGAGCAGGTATTCCTCGAAGTCGCAGGTCTGCTCGAGGTAGCCGATGCGCTCGGCCTGGCCCATCTCGAAATACGACCGGGTCGAGCCCGTGACGGGGTGTCCGTCGGCCGTCGTCTTGTGATCGGGCATTCGCTCGGGGATGCCGGCCCGGGCGAGCAGGGTGCGCTGGGCCGCGTCGTCGAGGTTGCCGGCGATCAGGCCGTCGAGCAGTTCCTTGGCCGCCGCGTCGGCCGGCATCTGGAGCGTGGGGAACTGCGAGTCCTGGTAATAGGGATAATGGCCGCTGGTCTGGTAGAGCTCGATCTTGCCGATATGCGGCGTGTAGACCGGCTGATAGCCGCGGCGGACGAGCTCTTCCTTGATGAACGACTCGAGGATGCCGCGGAGGTCGGCGCCCGCTGGGCATCCAGAGGATCAGGCCGGGCCCGACCAGCGGGGAGATGGTGAACAGGTTCAGCTCGCGGCCGAGCCGGCGGTGGTCGCGCTTCTGCGCCTCCTCGACCTGGGCGACGTAGGCCTCGAGCTCCTTCTTGTCGAAGAACGCGGTGCCGTAGACGCGCTGAAGCACCTCGCGGTCGGTCCGGCCCTTCCAGTAGGCACCGGCGATCGAGAGCAGCTTGAATGCGCCGACCTTGCCGGCGTGGGGGATGTGCGGGCCTCGGCAGAGGTCGACGAACTCGCCCTGGCGGTAGAAGCTGAGGACGCCGTACTTGTGCAGCTCGTCGTCGATGTGCTCGACCTTGAACGTCTGGCCGAGGTCGGCGACGAACTGCCGGGCCTCGGGGACCGGCAGGGTGAACCGCTCGAACGGCTCGGCGTCGCCGGTGATCTGCGCCATCTCGGCCTCGATGGCGGGGAAGTCGTCCTCGGAGAGGTTCCGGCCGGGGACCACGATATCATAATAGAAGCCATTGGCGGTGGTCGGCCCGAACGCCAGTCGGACGCCCGGGAACAGCCGCATGATGGCCCGGGCCATGATGTGGGCGGTCGAGTGCCGCAGGACGTCGAGCGCCTCGCGGTCCCTGGACGTGAGGATCCGCAACTCGATGGGCGTCATCGTGGCCGTCCTCGAGCGGGCGGTCGAGGTCGACGACCCGGCCCTCGGCGGTCGCCGCGACCGCCGCCTCGGCGAGGCGCTTGCCGATGCCCTCGGCGATCTCGCGTGGGCTGATCCCGTCGTGGTATTCCTTGACCGACCCATCCGGCAGCTTCACCCGAACCATCGCCGACGTCTCCTCGCTCATTGCGGAAAGCCCGACGGAATCGCGTCATCGGGCTCGACCTGTTCGGTCACCGCGGGCCGACCATCCTACTCTTCGTGTGATCCGTACCCGGCCATGATACCTCTGGCGCTTCGGCGGGGCCACCGCACGCAGCGGGGGCCTCGGCGTCGATCGTTCGGAATTCCGGTAGACCCGTCAGTGCTTCCTGGCGGGACCGGTCCGATTGTTTCGTGACTCGCCTGCTCCACGCATGCAGTGCGGCCTCGTCATTGCGACGCGCTTGCTTGCCCGTCTGTGAGAAAAGGTATATTGTCGGTTCCTCAGGACGATACGACGGGTCGTGCGTGTTGGAGGACGGTTCAGGCGGACGGCACGAACCGGAGGGGACTCGATGGAGTGGGCGATGGAGAGGCGGTCCCTCGCGGAAGGCGGTCGGAATCCGGCTGTGTCCGACCGAAGATGACCCGCGTTCCGTCCGTCCCTGCGGGGAAGTGGTGAAGGACGACACCATGCGTTTCCGCCAGATCGGGAGTCCGGTATCGTCGCCGCGCCGCCGCACCCGGGTGCGAGCGAGTGCGATGACTTTCGAGGGGCTGGAGACCAGGGGTTTGCTGAGCGCCTTGGTTTCGAGCCGGATCAATCCGCTGGACGTTACGCTCCGATCGCGGCTCGCGGCGGATATCAGCTCCACGCAGGAGGAAAACGCGATAGAGCGCTCGATCCTGGAGACGGACATCGACGAGACGTCTGCTGCAGCGAGGACGACTGACATTGCGACCGAGCCATCCACGGTCAGCGGGCATGGGGCCGCCGCGATCGGCGGGATCGAGCGGCGGTGGTCGCCGTCACGGAATACGACCCGGGGACCGGTTGGTTCGCTGGGCACCCTCCTCTGGCGCGAGGAACCGACGGCGAATGCCGACTCGACGGCCACCGGCGCCGCTGCGGGTTCCCCGGCTGACCCGGTGATCGATTCGGGTCTCAATGCTACAAACGGTTTGACACTATCGTGGACGATTGCCTGGTCAAGGCCGGGACCGGCCATCGCCGGCGATTGGGGCGGCGGCATCGAGCCGAGGCTCGACGACGACTCAAGCCGATCGGCCGACGCGGCCTCGCGGGCGGCCAGGTGTGATGTGCTGGCCTACGGTTCGACGCCATTCTCTACCCCAGATGGTCTCGATGCCGACGGCCTGCGTCAGCAGGACTCCGGCGACCCGTTTGCCGATCGATTCCGCGCGCCGACCGTGATGGCCGAGGTCCTCGAGGGGGCCATGCGTCCCGACTGGGATGGAGTGGACCGCGAGCTGAGGCAGTTCCTGGCGGGTCTGAGCGGACTGGCACGCGCTGGCCACGAGACGGGAACTGGCCAGGCGTGGGCGATTCGGATCGGAACGATCGCGGCGGCGGCGAGCTTGCACCGAATGGCGGCGGGGCGGCGGCGGACGTTCTTGACGCTCAAGGTGCCGGTCCCGGGAGCGAAGGCAAATCGGCCCGACCCGATCGGTCCCTGGCCGTTAGGTCCGCCATGATGGAACCACGTGCAAGAGAACTCCCGCCGCTCGACGCGTTGCTCGAGAAGCTCTGTAGCGGCGATCCGGCCGCGGCGGAGAGCGTGTTCCTCGCGTTCGAGCCGTACCTGCGGATGGTTGTCCGCAAGCGGCTACCGACGCGACTGCGAGCCAAGTTCGACTCGGTGGACGTGGTGCAGTCGGTCTGGGCGGACCTGCTGCGCGGGTTTCGCGAGGCGGGCTGGCGGTTCGCCGACGAGGCACACCTGCGGGCGTTCCTGGTCAAGCTCACCCGGCATCGATTCATCGATCGCATCCGCCGGCACCGGACGGCCCTCGAGCGCGAGCGTCCGCTGGGAGAGCTGGTCCGGGCCGACGAGCCAACATCGCCCGAGCCCAGCCCGAGCGAGCTGGTGCAGGCCGACGAGCTGCGCGATCGGATGATCGCGCTCTGTTCGCCGGCACACCGCGAGATCGTCGGTCTGAAGATCGCCGGGATCCCGGTATCGGAGATCGCCGTCCGCGTCGGGATGCACGTCGGCAGCGTGCACCGGGTGCTACAAGACCTGGCGTGCCGCGTCGCGATCGACCGCGGCGAGCCCCGACCGCGGGCGGTCAAATTTTCTTCCGTGAGAGATGACAGGTGATCCGCCACGACTCGCAGGCATCGGCAGTCTGCCCGGACGGGGAAATCCCGGCCGATCCGCGATCTTTGTCGCGCGGGCCGTGGGCGGACCTGATCTCCCGGCTCGTCGAGGAATTCGCCGGCGAGTGGCGGCGGGGCGAATCCGTAGGTGCTGAGTCGTTCCTCGGTCGTCATCCCCTCCTGGCAGACCGGCCGGAGGCGGCGATCCGGATCATCTACGAAGAGGTCTGCCTGCGTCGCGGCGAGGGCGAAGATGTCGAGCTCACAGAGTTGCTCGGGCGGTTTCCCCGGTGGCGCGACGAGCTGGCCGTGCTGTTCGACTGCGACCGGCTGCTCGGCGAGGCGCCGGCGACCCTCGCTTTCCCCGAGGTGGGCGAAGTGCTGGGCGATTTCGTCCTCCTGGGCGAGTTGGGGCGCGGAGCAAAGGGGCGATGTTTTCTGGCGGCTCAGCCGACTCTCTCGGACCGGCGCGTCGCGGTCAAGGTCACGACCGACGACCATGCCGAGCACCTTTCGCTGGCGCGGTTGCAACACACCCACATCATGCCGCTCTATAGCGAGCACGACTTTCCCGATCGCCGGCTGCGGGCGCTCTGCATGCCCTACCTGGGCGGCGCCTCGTTTGCCCGCATCCTCGAGGTGCTCCAACGCGTGCCGGCCGAGCGCAGGACCGGCCGGTCGCTGCTCGACGCCATCGACGCGCCGGGGCACGGGGCGACGCCGTGGCCAGTGGCCGCGCTGGGGCCGGCGCGGCGGTTCCTCGAGCGCTCCTCGTACGCTAAGGCGGTCTGCTGGATCGGCGCCTGCCTGGCCGATGCGCTCTCGTACGCGCACGAGAGGGGGCTCGTGCACCTGGACATCAAGCCGTCGAACGTGCTCCTGACGGCCGACGGTCAGCCGATGCTGCTGGATTTCCACCTGGCGCGCGAGCCATTTACCAGCGACCGCCCGCCGGCCGACGGGATCGGCGGGACGCCCGGTTACATGTCGCCCGAGCAGGCGGCCCTGGTCGCGGCGATGGATGCCGGACGCGAACCGCCGACGGGTCTCGACGCGCGATCGGATGTCTACTCGCTGGGCTGCGTCCTCGCGGAGCTGCTGGGTGCCCAGGCACCGGTAGCCGGAGATCGACCTCGAGCCTCGGCAGACCGCCGGCCGCCCGGTGACCGACCGGCGCCGCCGGGGGTCTCGACGGGGTTGGCCGACATCATCGGCAAGTGCCTGGCGGACGACCCGGAAGGCCGGTATCACGACGCGGCGGCGCTCGCGGAGGACCTGCGACGGCACATGGCGGACCGGCCGCTCGAGGGCGTGTCGAACCGGAGCCTGCGGGAGCGCTGGCACAAGTGGGTGCGCAGGCAGCCGCACCGGGTTTTCCTGGTGAAGCTCGCGCTGGCCGCGACGTGCCTGGCCGCGATGGCCTCGGCGCTGGTGTGGTTAACGATCCTGGAGCCGAGGCTCCGAGGCGCGGCGGACTCGCTGGCACAAGGCCGGGCGCTGCTCGATCAACGATCGTATCCCGAGGCGCAGCGGGCGCTGATCCGCGGTGCCGCCCTGATCGAGGGGTTGCCCGGCGGCGGAAGGCTCGAGGCCGAGTTGGCCGAGGCGCTCTGGCTGACGGGCCGGCTCGACGAGGCCGATCGCCTTCACCGAATCGTCGATCGCCTGCGGCTGGCCGAGTCGGCCGCCGATCGGCCCGGCCCGTCGGCGCGGGACGTCGAGGCGCATTGCCGCGCTCTCTGGGCAACCCGGCGTACGCTGCTCGATCGGCGGGGCCTGCCGGCGGACGCGGCGCTCCAGGCGCAGCTTCGCCACGACCTGCTCGACGTGGCCGTCATCGGGTCGTATCTGAGGGTGCGGCTCGAAACCGATCCGCGCGCGATCGCCGAGGCGCATTGCGCGGGGCTGGCGCTCCTCGACGAGGCCGAGGCGCTGCTCGGGCCGAGCCACGTCCTCTACCTGGCCCGCAGGACACATGCCCGGGCGCTGGGCCTGTCGAGCCTGACCGAGTCGGCCGCTCGCGGCGAGGCGCAACTCCCGCCGCGAACGGCCTGGGAGCATGACGCGGCGGGTCGCATCCTGCTGGCGACGGGCGACCTCGCGGGGCGCAAGCGGCCTTCGAGCGGGCGCTCGAGCTGCGGCCGCAGGACGTCTGGCCCAATTTCCACCTGGGAGTCTGCGCCTTCCGCCGTGGCCTTTACCCGGAGGCGCTCGGCGCGTTCCGGGTCTGTGTTGCCCTGGCCCCCGACCGCGCCGAGTGCTATTACAACCGCGCGCTGGCCCATTCGGCCCTGGGACACGGAGACGAGGCGGCACGCGACTTCCGCCGGGCGGCCGCCCTCGACCCGACCCTCGCCGACGCGACCCATCCCCAGGGAAAGCTCGACGACCCATCGCGGCGCAAGCCTGCCCCCGAACGTTGAAGGGACGTCAGCGGAGTGAGCCATCGCGGCTCCGCTGGCAGAGCGAGTGTGAGAAGAGGTCGTAGGGTGGGTCGAACGCCGCAGGCGTGAGGCCCACCGGTTCGGCGGCGCAGGCCCACCGGGTTCGGCGGCGCGAAAATGGTGGTCCTCCCGGGACAGATTCTACGCGCGGCAGCGCAGGGCTTCGGCCGTGATGATCCGGTCGAAGTGGCCGCGGTTGCGGCGGGTGACGGAATCGATCTGTTGGAGAAATGCGGGGACCGAGCCCTCGCGGTCGGCAGGCTCGTCGTGAAGGCGGCGGGCCAGGCGCTCGAGCTCGACAGGGTTCTGCGGCAACTCGCCGACACTACGGTTCTGAATCAGGCGCAGCCGTCCCTCGACCGCGCGGAGGAAATCATAGGCGTCGCGCAGCTCGGCGTGGGCCGTCTCGTCGAGGATGCCGTGGCGGAGCAGGGCGTCGAGCGCGTCCCAGAGGTTGGGGCGCAGGAGCGACGGCTCGCGCGCGGCGTGGGCGAGCTGGAGATATTGCACGATGAACTCGATGTCGGCCACACCGCCGAAGCCTCGCTTGAGATGGTAACGCGGTCGCGAGGCCTCCAGCTTGCGACGCATCGACAGGACCTGGGTGGCCAGCGTGCTGGGCTCGACGGGGGCGGCAAGCATCGCGTGGATCGCCTCGGAGACCTGACGGCCGAACCCTCCCGTAGCGTAGATCACGCGCGCGCGGGTGAAGGCCATCCGCTCCCACGTCTGCGTCGAGTGCTCGAGGTACTCGCGGAAGGCGTCGAAGCCCAGGACCAGCGGGCCCGAGGCCCCGTGCGGGCGAAGCCGGGCGTCAACCGTATAGAGCGGACCCGAGCCGGGGCCGCCGGCCAGGGCCTTGAGCAGGCGCTGGGCGACCTCAGTCACGAATTGCTCGTTGGTGACCGACGGGCCGTGCTTCGAGCCGCCCGTCCGACCGTCGGCCTCGTGGAGGAAGATCAGGTCGAGGTCGCTGTGATAGTTCAGCTCGCGGCCGCCGAACTTGCCCAGGCCGACGATCGCCCAGCGGTCGCTGTGGTCCGGAACGGCGACCCGGGGGCTGCCGTGGCGCTCGGCTCGACGCCGCCATTGGTCGCGGGCGGCCTGGGCGACGATTGCCTCGGCGACGTCGGCCAGCTCGCGCGTGACCTCGCGCACGGGCTCGCGGCCCAGGATGTCGCGGGTGCCGATGCGGATCCACTCCTTGTTGCGGAAGCTCCAGAGGATCGGAGCCAGGTCCTCGGCTCCGGTGCAGAGCTCGGTCAGCTCGCGCCTTGATCGCCGTGCCCGGCGAGGGCCGGTCGACGACCAGTGAGTCGACCAGGTCGTCGATCATGCCCGGGTTGTTGATCAGGATCTCGGACAGGAACTGGCTGGTGGCGCACAGCTCGACATAAAGCCGCAGGCTGGGCGGGTTGAAGTTGAACAGTTCCCAGAGCACGGCCTTGGCGCCGAGCGAGGCGGACACCTTCTCGAGGTTCGTCAGCGTCATGTCGGGGTCGGGCGTGCGAGCGACGGCCTCGAGCAGCCGGGGTGCGATGGCGGCCAGGAAGTGTCGGCAGCGGGCGTGCGAGAGGAATCGGAAGTCCTCGCGGGCCAGGGCCAGCAGGTTCTGGTGCGCCGTCGCGCGGTCGCGGAACGGATAGGCCGCCATCACGCGAAGGACCAGCTCCGGGTCCGGGTCGGGATCGAGGACCAGGTCGACGAGCGGGTCGACCGCCTTGCCGTCGTCGCCCCGGAAGGCGTCGTGCAGCAGGTGATCGAGGATCCGCCGGTTGAGCTCGGTCTTGCCGCGGTAGTCGGCGAGAAAGCGATGCGTCGGGCCGGTCCGCGACTCCCAGGCGCTGGCGGGCGCGTAGCCCATGCGGATCGCCAGGGTGCGCAGCGCCTCCGGGTCGCGGGGCATCTCGTGCGTCTGGCGGTCAAATACGATCTGCAGGCGGTGCTCGACGCGGCGGAGGAACCGGTAGGTGTCGTCCATGATGTACCGCTCCTCGGCCGACAGGCAGCCGACCCGCTCGAGCTGCGCGATGGCGTCGAGCGTGTTGGCGCTGCGGACCTCCGGGTACTGGCCGCCGTGCAGGAGCTGGAGGAACTGGACGACGAACTCGACGTCGCGGATGCCGCCCCGGCCCGTCTTCACCTCGACCTCGTTGGTGCCCGCCGAGACGGTTCGCTGCTCGATCCGCCGCTTCAATGCCTTGATCTCGGCGATCTCCGAGGCGGCCAGGTAACGACGATAGACGAACGGCGTGATCGCCTCGTGGAACGTGCGGCCGAGCGCCATGTCGCCGGCGACCGGCCGGCATTTCATCAGGGCCTGGCGCTCCCAGGTCCGGCCCCGGGTGACGTAATAGCCCAGGGTCGCCCCCAGCGATCGAGCCATGGCGCCCTGGTCGCCGTCGGGCCGCAGCCGCATGTCAACCCGATAGGCCATGCCGAGCGCGGTGTGCTCGGCGAGCAGCCGGACGATCTCGCTGCCCATCCGCGCGAAGAATTCGGCGTTCGACACGATTTCGCGGGCCCGTGGTCTGGCCCTCGTCGTCGTACAGGAAGATCAGGTCGATGTCCGAGCTGAAATTGAGCTCCTCGCCGCCCAGCTTGCCCAGGCCCAGGACGAGGAACCGGGCCGGTGCGCCCTCGGGCGGTCATCGGCACGCCGAATCGCTCCTCGGCGTGCATCCGCGCCAGGCGGACGGCGGCCTCGCAGCAAGCATCGGCCAGGTTCGACAGGTCCTGGGTCACGACCTCCAGCGGGTAGCCGCGGACGATGTCGTTGTAGCCGATCCGCAGGCTCTCGCGGCGTCGGAAGCGGCGAAAGGCGAGCTTCTGCTCGTCCTCGGATCCAGGCCGGCCACGGCCGCCCACAGCTCGGCCACCATCGCGGCGCGGTCGCGGCGCTCGGCGCCGCGCGCAGCCAGTCGAACAGGTCCGGGTCGCGAAACAGCACCTCGCTGAAATACTGGCTGGTGCTGAAGACCTGGAGCAAGACCTCGGTCGCCTGCGGCTCCTCGACGAGTTGGTCGAGCGTTTCATCCGATCCGGCGCACCGCGGCCAAGAAACCGGTCGAGGTTCGCCAGCGCCATGCCCGGGTCGGGACAGCGCGGGCAGCACCGCATCGAGCTGCACGGCGATCCGCGCGACGCGGTCGAGCCTTTCGGGACCGGCGCGCCGCGTCAGGTCCAGCAGGTCGCGCGCACCCCGCTCGGCATCGCGAACCCCCAGCCCCGCCAGCCAGCCCTGGAGCAGGTCGGGAACCACGTGGTAAGCGGCGAACCACTCGGGGGTCATTGGGGCTCCGCTTCTATCTCGTGGCAAGTGGCAAGTGGTCAGTGATCGGTCGTCGGTGGTCAGAAAGATCCAAAAGGGACTGTGCGCCACGCTCGAACTGGAGTCATGACAGGCCACGGCAAGTGAGATTACCAGGCGGACGCGCGATGGCCGAGGTGAAAGTATCCGGGTCTTCGCTGACCACTTGCCACTTGTCACTTGCCACTCAAGACGAGCCACTAACCACGAACTAGACAGAAAGAGCCCCCGCGTGCTGCAGATGGCGGAGGATCAGCTCGACATCAGGGCGGGAGAGGCCCAGTGCGGTTGGCGATTTCGCGCTCGTCGGCGCCGGATTGGAGCAGGGGAGGGACGCGGTCGGCGACCTGGCGGAGGCGGTCGGAAAGGCCCGGGCCGGGGGCGTGGCGGCGGTGCGACGGCCAGGGGGCGCCGAAGCCCTCGAAGTCGGAGTCGAACCAGTACTCGCGGCCGCCCTGGCGGAGCAGCTCGAGGAACCACTCGTCGAAGCTGCGCGCGATGATTCGCGGCGGGCAGTCGTGCGCGTCGTCGCCCGAGGTGAAGATGGCGTGACCGTGGCCCGGCAGTCGATACGCCAGGTCGATGCAGACCGTCTGGATATTCGGGTTGCCCAGCTCGAACCAGCTCTCGGGCTGGACGATCATTTCGGGCATCCGGGCAAACGGGATCATCGGGCCGATCGCCGAAATCGGGTGGATCAGCGGACCGGAGCGATATAAGCCGTTGGAAAGCAGCAGCCAGTTCTTCAGCCCGACGGGGAAACGGTAACCGTGACGCTCCTCCCAGTGGGCGATGTCGTCGCTCGAGGCGGCGGGACGGCAGGGCTCGAGCGACTCGGGGAACCCGGCCTCGAGCGCGTACGGATCGGGAGCAAGACCGGGGTGAATCCCCAGCTGGTCGATCCAGCATCGCACCCGGTCCGCTAGCGCGCCGGCCATCACCACGTACCTCATGCCGGTGCCGCCACCCGCTCGGCTGTTTCCACCCGCCCGAACAGGGTCACCGCGCTGGCGTCCTCCACCACGACGCGGACCATCCGGCCGATCAATCGCTCGGACCCGTCGAAGACTGCAATCCGGTCGCAGGACGTCCGGCCGGTGAGCTGTTCGCGGCCCGTCCCAGCCCTCCCGTCGCACCGAGCTGCGGCTGGGCCCCTCGACCAGTACCTCGACCGTCCGGCCGATCCAGCCGCGATGGTCCTCCAGGCTGATCGCCGTCTGGATCGCCAGCAGGTCGTTGTTCCGCCGCTTCTTCACCGCCTCGGGCACGTCGTCGGGATAGAGCCGGTCGGCCTTGGTTCCCTCGCGGGCGCTGTATTTGAAGATGAAACTGTTCTTGAACCGCGACCGCTCGACCAGGCCGACCGACCGCTCGAACGACTCCTCGGTCTCGCCGCAGAACCCGACGATGAAGTCGCTCGAGACCGAGACCCCCGGGATCGTGGCGTGCACCCGGGCGAGCATCTCCTCGTAGTCGGCGACCGTGTACATCCTCTTCATCCGCTTGAGGATCTCGTCGCAGCCGCTCTGCGCCGGCACGTGCAAATACCGCGAGACCCGGGGCAGGTCGCGGACGGCCTGGAGCAGGTCGTCGGTCATGTCATTGGGGAAGTTGGTGATGAACTTGATCCGCTCGATGCCGCCGATCTCATGGATGGCGGCCAGCAGGTCGGAGAGTCGCGCGGTCCGGCCGTCGGGGTGCTTGAATCGATAGCTGTTGACCGTCTGGCCCAGGAGAGTGATCTCCTTGACGCCCTGGTCGGCCAGCAACCGGGCCTCGGCGAGGATCGCGTCGGGAGGCCGGCCCTGCTCGGGTCCGCGGACGGCCGGCACGATGCAGTAGGTGCAAAACTTGTCGCAGCCCATCATCACGCGGATGAATGCCTGGAACGGCGTGGGCCGCATGGCCGGCTCGCGGTCGGCGTCGTAGGTGGCGAAGCTGGCCGTGATCGTCTCCAGCGATCCGTCATTGCGAGCCTTGCTCACGGCCATCCGAGGCGCCGTCGTCCTTTCCGAGCCGGCCGCCGCCAGCAGCTCGGGAACGCGGGCGAGCTGGCCCGGGCCCACGACGATGTCCACGTGCGGGGCACGACGGAAGATCTGGTCCTGGTCCTTCTGCGCCATGCAGCCCAGGACGCCGATCGCGACGTCCGGCCGCCTGTCCTTGATCCGCTTGATCCGGCCGAGGGCGCTGTAGATCTTGTCCTCGGCGTGTTGGCGGACCGAGCAGGTGTTATACAGGATGGCGTCGGCCTGCTGGATATCGGCCGTCAACTCGTATCCCTGCTGGCGCAGCCTGGCAACGACGAGCTCGCTGTCCAGCAAGTTCATCTGGCAGCCGACGGTCTCGATGTACAGCTTCTTCTTCGGCGAGGGTGTCTCACCCTGTTCGGCCATCGGCTGGGTTCCCGGGGGTCGGATCTCGGGGAGGTGCGGCTCGCTGGCCCGCTTCGGAAACCGCACCAGGCCGCTGCCGTGCCAATCACCAGGACGGCCGGGCGGCCCGGCTCGGCCCACGTCATCTTCCCCATTAAAGTTTGATCTTAACAGAGCTTCATCCCGCTGGAAACCGATCCTGGCGGTCATTCCGCCCGCGCCTCGGCAATCCGAGGGAAAAAACTGGGCCGGAACCGCCCCGCCCATTCATGATCATTTACGAAGGAAGTCCCGTATCGGGGTCGAACTGGCCTCGCCAGGTGGCGGAATCTGAAGATAATGCGTCCCGTACGGTTCGGTCATGTTGCGAACAAAGAGTCCCTGCCAAGGAAGCCGACCCATGATGCGAGCGACCGGTCGCACCGCCCGGCTCGGATGCCTGCTGCTGGCGATCCTCGCCGCCGTGCAGGGACTCACGCCGGATTCGTGCAACCTCGCATCCACCTGGCTCTTGCGGCAGATCTCGCGAGTCACGAACCGCGACACGGGGGTGCTTCGGCCCGGTGCGGACCAGCCGCGGCTCGCCGACCAGTCTGAGGATTGCGTGCCGGCCGAGTATGGTGGGACGCGACCGACTGGCTCGGTGACCGGCTGGCGTGACGACGATGCCCGCCAGTCGCTCGCAGCCGGTCTTCCTCCCTGCTCCGTCAAGCCGCCCGCGGCCTGGGAATCGCGGGCGCTGGCTCCCGCGAGCGGGACCGATCGCGATACCGCTCGGTTGTATTCTTCGCTGTGTCGATTCCGCTGCTGAGATCCCTCCTGCCCTCGGAATCCCGTGAATCCACCGGCCTGACGCCGCGCCCATGCCGCGGCCGGGCCGTCACGCTGCCGACCGTCGCGAGGCCCACGTCTTCAACGGACGGGCCTGTCTTCGGCTAGCTTCGCAGGAGGCGGAAATCATGTCGATTGCGTCCAAGGCGGCGCCGCCGTTGCGGCGGCCGCACGTCCACCGTCCCCCTCAGCCGACTCCGGAAACTCGGCCGGAGGGTCGGAAAGGACTCTATGCGAGCGAGCCCGAGCACTGCCGGCGTCGGCCGCGCGAATTCCTGGCGATCCTTGTCCATCTGGCGTTCTTGCTGGCCGTCTTCGACGTCTACAAGGTCGAAACCCGTTCCTTTCGGGTTATCTGCCTGCTGGCGACGGTCGCGCTGCCGGCGCACTACCTGACGCCGTTCCGCTGGAAGAAGCCGCTGTTTGTCGCGGCTCTCGATCCTGGGGATGGTGCTGGTCATTGGCCCGTCCGCGTCGGCGGGCGTGCTGGCGGTTGCGGCCGGAATCCTGCTGGTGGCCTGGTTGCCGATCCGCTGGGGCGTCCGAGCGGGGCTGATCGCGGCAATGGCGGTCGGGCTGGCGGTGATGCGGCCAGGACCGGCTCGATCGGCGATGCGGGCCTCGACCGGGGCATACCGGTGGTCGCGACGATGTTCATGTTCCGGATGATGATCTATCTCTACGAGCTGAAGCACGCCCGCGGCCGCGAGCCGATCGTCGACACGCTGAGCTACTTCTTCCTCCTGCCCAATTTCGTGTTCCCGCACTTCCCGGTGGTCAACTATCGGACGTTCCACCGCGGTTACTTCGCGCGCGGCATCCACGAGATCCAGCGGGCGGGCCTGGCGATGATCTCGCGAGGGACCCTGCACCTGCTGGCCTATCGCGTGATCGACCGCCTGCTGCTGATCTCCCCCGACGCCGTGCACGGCCCGGTGGCCTGGCGGGCTCTGGTCTGCAACTACCTGCTCTATCTGCGGGTCTCGGGCCAGTTTCACATGGCGTGCGGGATGCTGCACCTCTTCGGCTTCCAGCTCCCCGAGACCCACCACCGCTACCTGCTGGCGATCGAGCTTCACCGACTACTGGCGCCGGATCAACATCTACTGGAAAGACTTCATGGTGCGGCGTCGTATTCAACCCGGTCGTGTTCCGCCTCAAGCGGCGGCCGCAGCCGGTGGCCCTGGCGGCGGCGACGGCGGCCGTCTTCGTGGTCACGTGGCTCTTGCACGCCTATCAGGCGTTCTGGCTGCGGGGAGTCTGGGGCTTGAGCGTGCCCGACGCGATGTTCTGGGGCATCCTGGGCGTCCTGGTGCTGATGAACGTTCAACTGGAGGCGCGTCGGCGGCCGGGACGACGCGGCCGGCGCCGAGCCGGGCTTGGCGAGCCTGGCGGTCCGTTCCCTGCGCATCGCCTGCACGTTCGCGACGATTGCCGTGTTGTGGTCGCTCTGGTCCAGCCCGAGCCTCGAGTCGTGGCTGGGTATGATGCGGCGGGGGTTGCGGCTTTGAACTCGGTCGGCGGTGCCATCGGCGATCAAGGGCGCCCTGCGCAAGAAACGAAGGGAGGAATTCTCATGCTCAACCAATCACGTGTCGCTTGGCGGATCGTCGCGGCCGCTGGCGCTGTTGGGCTGGAGCTGGGTACCGCCCGGATGGGCCCCGGGCGCGATGGTCCGCCTGCGCTGGGCGATCGGCTGCGACGAGGTCGAGAAGCTCGATCGGCTGCTGAGCCACGACGATATCGAGCAGGCCGAGCAGGGCTATTACAACCAGCTACTCGACACCGGAGTCAACCCTGGCCTGGCACCGCCGATCGCCCGGTCGGTCGCCGAGCTGCGGCAGATCGTGCTCCAGCCGAGCCTGGCGATCGTTCGCAACGACGGGACGACCTGGCGTACCAGCGAGCTGGGTATGCGCGATCGGTCCTTATGACATGCACTAAACCGCCGGGAACTCTCCGGATCGCCATGAGCGGGCGACTCGATCGGCGTTGGCCTGGGCGTGAGCGACGGCCTCGGCTTCGAGCCCAGGCTTGAGGATGGCTGGGCGAGAGGTCGCGGACCGCGCGGCGGGGCGCGGGTCGAGATCCTCAATCTCTCTCTGCCCGGTCGGAGCCCCGGCCAGCGGTGGGACCATTTCCAGAAGGTCGGCTGGCCGATGGGGCCGGATGTCGTGCTGTTCGAGGCGACCCCGGCCGATATCGGCTGGGACCACCGGCGGCTGGCGGAGCTGCTGCCGCGTGGGGATCGGCTGGCGACTCACCGCTCTACGGCACGTCCTCAAGAAAGCCGGGATTCGGCCGGGTAGCTCGAGCCGAGGAATACCGCCGGGCCCTCATGCCGCTACCGCTGGGAACTGCTCGAGGCCGTCTATCGGAATGTCGCCGCCGACTGCCGGGCTCGGACGGGTGCCGTGCATCTTCGTCTTGATCCCCCGCGTCGGGCGGTTCCTCACCGCCGAGCGAGCACTGCAAGCTTGTCAATCTGGCCAGGTCCGCGGGGTTCGACGCGGTCCTCGACCTGTCGGATGCGTTCAAAGGCCGCGACCCATCCACCCTGGCGATCCACCCCAGCGACTTCCACCCAAACGCCCAGGGCCACGCCCTCCTGGCCGACCGCCTCGTCGATATGCTCTGGCCACTGCCGGCCCTTCGTCCGCTCCGCTCCAAGTTCTCGCCCGCTGGTGCTAGTACCGTGACCGCCCGCTCGATGGGAATCGCGACCCAGTGAAGCCGCGGAAGATGGGGCAACTTTGATGGCCGCAACCGGGCTAGAGCCTCTGCGTGGCGTGGGAAATCCACGCCGGACGGGGCGGCTTCGTGGTGAACGGACAAGAATCGTGATAAAAGCGATCCTCGCGTTCCAGGAGACGAGCCCACGAAGTCACCCGGGTTGGACCCGCCATGAGAGTCCTCGCCGTTCATCCCAGTCCACTGATGTACACAAAGATCTTCCTGCGGCTGGAGCCGCTGGGGATCGAGCTGGTCGCCGCGGCGGCTCGCCGCGCCGGGCATGACGTCCGGCTGATCGACCTTCAGGTCGAATCGGCCGCGGCCTATCGTCGGCTGGTACGCGAGTGGGCCCCCCATGCGATCCTGATCTCGAACAACTACCTGGCGAATGTACCCGAGGTAATCGACCTGGCTCGCGATGCGAGGTCGATTCGCCCCGGGTTGTTCATAGTGGTTGGGGGCCACAGCGCGTCGTTCGTGGCGGATGAGCTGCTGGAGCACGCGGAGGGAGCGATCGACTGCGTGCTGAAGGGCGAGGCGGAGGCGTCGGTGCCCCGGCTGCTCGATTCTGTCGCGGCACGTGATCCGAAGGGCCTGCTCGAGGTGCCTGGGATCATCACAACCGAGGGACGCGGTCCAGCGCCGGCGTTCGTCAAGTCGCTGGAAGAGCTGACCCCAGCACGCGACCTGTTGCGGCACCGGCGAAAGTACTTCATCGGCGTGCTGGATCCGTGCGCCTCGATCGAGTTCAGCCGCGGGTGCCCGTGGGACTGCTCGTTCTGTAGCGCGTGGACGTTCTACGGCAGGACCTACCGGATCAAGCCGGCGGAAGCCGCCGCCGACGAGCTGGCCAGCATCCGCGAGCCGGGCGTGTTCATCGTCGATGACGTCGCGTTCATCCAGGGCGAGCACGGCATGGCGATCGGCGAGGCCATCGCGCGGCGGGGCATCCGCAAGCAATTCTATCTCGAGACGCGCGGCGATGTCCTCCTGCGGAACAAGGACGTGTTCCGGTTCTGGAAACGGCTGGGACTCCAGTACATGTTCCTCGGAGTCGAGGCGATCGACGAGGAAGGGCTCAAGCGGTTCCGCAAGCGGATGACGCTGTCGAAGAACTTCGAGGCGATCGAGTTCGCGCGGTCGCTGGGGATCATGGTGGCGATCAACATCATCGCCGACCCGTCGTGGGACCACCGGCAGTTCGAGGTGATCCGCCAGTGGTGCCTCGAGATCCCCGAGATCGTCAACATCAGCGTCAACACGCCCTATCCGGGGACCGAAAGCTGGCTGACCGAGTCGCGGCGAGTGGTCTCGCGCGATTACCGGCTGTTCGACATCCAGCACGCAGTCCTGCCAACGAAGCTTCCCCTCGAGGAGTTCTACGCCGAGCTTGTTCGTACACAGCAGGTGCTCAATCGCAAGCACCTGGGCTGGAGCGCGGTGAGGGCCCTGGCGGGCATCCTGGCGAACAACCTGGCGCGCGGTCAGACGAACACGCTGAAGATGCTCTGGAAGTTCAACAGCGTCTACGACCCCCGCCTCCAGATGGCCGACCACGCGGCGCCGGTGCGATACGAGATGGCCCCGCCGCCGCCTGCGCGGGAGGTGGTCGACGCCCGGTCGATCTACGTGCACCCCGCGCTGGGCAGGCGGGGGCGGACGATCGACGACGCCACCGAGGCCTTTGTCGAACCAGACACGGATGGGGGCCGACGCGGCGACCTGAATGTGAACAGCGGCGCACATCCGATGATTCGCTGGCCAGGGCTTCTAAGATTCCTCGCATGGGTGCGTCACAATTCGACGAGGACGTCGTATAGTTCTGCATGAAGGGCAGGCGAGGCGGACCCGGACCGGCGCGATGGGATAGCCAGGGGGACGCCCGCAGGGGACCCAAACCATGGAGGAACGACGATGCTTGTCCTCAGCAGGAAACTCGAAGAGCGGATCGTGATGCCCGAGCTGAACATCACCCTCACGGTGCTCGCGATCGAGGGCAACACGGTCCGACTCGGGATCACCGCCCCGGCCGAGATCCGTGTCTATCGCGAGGAACTGTGGAACCGCGTCTGCGCGGGTTCCTCGGCGCCAGCGGGGCGAAACTCCGTTTAACCCGGCGTTCGCCCTCAACCCTACAAATCGCGGGCGTATGCCCAGCTCGGCTTGTCAACCGCCGAGCGATCCGGCTCGTCGCCGAGCGGCCCGCCGCGATCACGTGAGCGCAGCCACTCGGCACATCCGTGCAATACCACGAAGGGCAGCGTGACCATTGAGATCACCAGCGTCATTGCGGCCACGAGGAACCTCCAGTAGCACACCAGCAAACGAGCGACGTGCCGCGCCGACCAGGCAATGGCCCGTCCCGCCCATGCGAGCGCGATGCCGACAAACTCGAACGCCAGGCCAAACACAAGGTCGAGGCCGATCGCGATGAACGCCTGGAATCTCGTGTAGGAGCGGCGGATCACCCCCCGATCGCCCAGGCGGTACTCGGTCTGATAGGACAGGGACATGCAAATGCTCCTCGGTGCAGGGGTGCCCCCGCCGGTCTATGGTCCTTACTGTAATCCGCACTATTCCAGCATTTCGCGGCCCGGCGACGGATATTGGACTCGGCCTCGCGAAACCCCGGATGACTGCCGGCTCAGGTCGGGGCCTTGGAACGAGCAACCTCGTTCGGTGAGGCGAGATCGCGGCAATTGGAGAGCGGCCTTGCAATCGGGGGGGACGGTGTCGGTGAACCGGCTGCGGGCTTCCAAAGAGGCGCGTTCGCGCGATCTTCGCATTTTTCGATCCACCCTCTCGCGGAAGGTACGCGATGATGTTAGTTTGATCGAAGCGACGGACCGGCCGAGGGCTGACCAGTTCCGTCCGCCCTTCTCAACTCGCGTGCGAGCGAGTGATGCCCAGCCAGGGTTGACTTTCTCGAAGAACAGACGAGGGAGTAGAACGAGCCATGCCACATCGACGCTCCGGCTTCACGCTGATCGAGCTTCTGGTCGTGATCGCGATCATCGCCGTCCTGATCGCGCTCCTGTTACCCGCCGTGCAGGCCGCCCGCGAGGCGGCCCGGCGGCGCAGTGCACCAACAACCTCAAGCAACTCGGTCTCTCGATCGCCAACTACGAGTCGGCGAACAATACCCTGCCCAGCGGGGTCGTCTTCGGCACGAATAATGGGTTCTGCTCAGGGTTCGGCTTCTCGAACAACTGCCAGAACACCCCCTGGTTCGTGCTCATGTTGAGCTACATCGATCAGGCCCCGCTCTACAACGCCTTCAACGCCCAGATCGGCACCGAGGGCGTCAGCTACCTGGGGTTCCTGGTCAACAGCACGGTCGAAACCACACAAATCAATTCGTTTCAGTGCCCCAGCGACATCCAGAACTATTTCAGCATGGCCTACCTGGCGCAGATCGCCGGGGTCAGCGGCATTGGGTGGAATATCACCAAGGGGAACTACGGCGTTAACTGGGGCAACACCGACTTCGGCCAGGGTGTGCCCGGGATCGACCCCTTCTTCCCGTTCACCCTGTATCTTCAGTCGCCTTTCGGGATCAGCCGGACCGGGAACGGCCCTGCCGTCATCCGGATGGCGTCGATCACCGATGGGACCAGCAACACGCAGTTCTGCTCCGAGCTGTTACAGGGGGCGCCAGGACGACACGCGGGGGACGATCTGGGGCTCGAATCCCGGCACATGCAATTATATGACAAGGTTCACTCCCAACGGCCTCCAGGATTATGTCCCGCTGTTCCCGATCTATGCGACCCAGGTCTCAGCCAGCGCGCTTATCGGGGACAATATGGACAACTTGCCGACGTTCGCCGGGTCTTCGGCCGGCTCGAGCCCCGCGGTTCCGCCATGCCTCTGCGACAGCCAACCGGGTATGAACCTCGCGTGTTACTGCCAGGGGAGCCAAGGGGGCGAGTTCGTCGGCACGCGAAGCCGGCACCCGGGCGGGGTGAACACTCTGTTCGGCGACGGGTCGGTGCACTTCATGAAGAACTCGATCAGCCCGATGACGTGGGTTGCTATCGGATCGATAAACGGCGGCGAGGTGCTCAGCTCCGACCAGTATTAAGGCACGTGGTGAAAGCCCGATCTTCGTGGGGGCGAGACTCGAGCCGAGCCCCGGCGTTCGGAACGGGTCCCAACCTCGCCACTCTCGCAAGGCGTGAGTTTCGGAACATGCCTCGCCGGAATCATTTTGATTGCAGGTCGAATTTGAGATCGCTCGCGCCGCCCCGCTTGATTTCTTCCTTGATCGTGCTCTGAGTGTTGTAGCGGGCTGGGATCGTCTCCTTGCCAAGTCGAGTTGACTTGGAGAGAGAACCCTGGGGCTTCTTCGTCTTGCTCTTGGTCTTGACCTCCTCCATCTCGGCGTGGCTGATCGAGATCCGGTACGAGCCGGGAACAAGGCCGTCTTCCCTCGGGATCGAGAATTTGCCGTCGCTGATCTCGGCGACGCACGCGGTGGCCGCTGCATTCGGGTCGGTCGGCGTGAACTGGATCACGCCCTCAATGAGCGGCTGGGTGTCAAGCGTGACGATACCCGCCACCGCCTCGCGGGGCAGGTCGTCCTTGCTGCGTGAGCAGCCGATGGCCGTGGAAAGGATCAGCGTCAGGAGGAAGGTTCGACGGGACTCCAGGTGCGAGTTCATCGGATTCACAGCTCCGTGGGGGAGAGTCACGGCGACCGAAAGAACGTCCTTTCAGTGCCAGGATGCCTGATCGCCGCTGGCCACCCAGCCCGAGAGGGCCGTTGCGATGGCGTCGAGCGGGAGCACCGACCTCGCGGCGCCTCGGCGGATCGCCTCGCGCGGCATGCCGAAAACCGTGCAACTCGCCTCGTTCTGGGCGATGGTCATGGCGCCGGCGTCGCGCATCTCGAGCAATCCCTGGGCCCCGTCGTCGCCCATTCCGGTCATGATGACTCCCGCGGCGAACGGCCCGGCCGCCTGTGCGGCCGAGCGGAATAGGACGTCGACGCTGGGCTTGTGCCGGCAGACGGGGGGGCCGTCGACCAGCTCGATCCGGTAGCCGGCACCGGCGCGGCGGATCAGACCGTGCTTGCCGCCCGGGATGACGAGGGCGCGGCCGGGCCGGACTGGCTCGTGGTGCCTCGCCTCGACGACCTCAAGCGCGATCTCGGGGTCGCGATCGAGCCGTTGGGCGAACGCCGGGATGAACTCGGGCGGCATGTGCTGGACGATCACAATGCCAGGGCTCTCGGGACCGAAGCCGGGCAGGAGCTTGTGGAGCGCCTGGACGCCGCCCGTGCTGATGCCGACGGCGATGAGCCGCTCGGCGACGGCCGAGTGGCGTGTGTAGGGGAGCCGTTGAAGGACGGCGTCGGCCGAGTATCGGCGCTCGGTATTACCGGCGGGCCGATCCTCGCGGAATGGTAGCCGTCCGGCCCGCGCGGCGTTGCGGATGCTCTCGAGCAGGTTCTGCGACCAGTCCGCCAGCCGGCCGGCGTTGGTCCAGTCGGGCTTGGGGATCACCTCGATGGCGCCCATCTCCAGCGCCGTGACGGCCCGCTCGGCCTGGGTCGTGCAGAGGACGACCGGCAGGGGGTGCTGGCGCATCAGCTTCTTGAGGAACGTCAGCCCGTCCATCCGGGGCATCTCGACGTCGAGCACGATCACGCCGGGGACGGAGATCTTCAGCCGCTCGACGGCCTCGTAGGGGTCGGCGGCCAGGACGACGCGGAACCGGCTGTCGGACTCGATGATCGACTTCAGCCGCTGGCGGATCACCGCGCTGTCGTCGACGACCAGCACCTCGATCGGCTCGAGCTCGCCGGGAGGCCGTTCGACGGGGGGTCGCCGCTTGAGGATCCATGGCGGGTCATGCCTCCTTCTGGTAGAGCGACGGCGAGTGCTTGCGGAGCGAGGGCGTTACGCCCGGGAGGATCTCGCCGTTGCCCATCACCAGCCAGCCGCCGGGCCGCAGGTGCTGGGCCAGCCGCTCGATCAGCGAGATCCGCTCGTCCTCGGCGAAGTAGATCGACACGTTGCGGCAGAAGATCATCGGGAGGTCGGTCGGCACGGCCAGGTCGGGTTGCGCAGGTCGAGGTGGCGGAACTTCACCATGTCGCGGATCTCGGGGACGATGCGGAACGAGCCCTCGCGCGGGCCGCGGCCCAGCAGGAAGAACCGCCGGAGCCGCTGGGGCGAGATCCCCTGCACGTCGCGCGACGTGTAGATCGCGCCGGCGGCCACCTTGAGCATCTCGAGCGAGAGGTCGCTCGCCCAGATCTCGACCCGCTGGAGCGTGCGGCTGGAGACGTCTCGGCCAGCACCATCGCCATGCTGTAAGGCTCCTGGCCCGAGGAGCATCCCGCCGACCAGATCCGCACCGGGATCGGACGAGCCCTCCTTCAACCAAGCGGCCACCTTGTCGGCCATGAAGCGTGAAATGGGCCGGCTCGCGGAAGAACGCGGTGTGGTTGACCGTGCTCAGGTCGATGAGCAACTGCGTCCCCCAGCCGGACGGCTCGGCCCTGAGGACCTGATCGTGGAACTGGGTGAAGCTGCGAGAGGTTCTTGGCCTGGAGCCGCGAGCGCAGGCGGGCCTGGAGGAGCCCCATCCGGTGGCTCTCGAGCGTGATGCCGATCTGGTTGCGCAGGAAGGCCACGATCGGGGCGAAGTCTTTCTCGGACCACGCTTCGAATGTCCGGCGGGGGTGGCAGCGGTCCCGATGTTGCCACGTTACAGCTCCCTCACCGTTCATCGAGCCGAGCGTCGAGAAGACACGATCCACGTCCAATACGAGCAGGAAGCCCTCCTGGTGACGGATCAGCCGCGGACGAACGGGGTCGCCTTCCCAAGTCCAAGCTGGGGAGGAGGTTGCATTTCCTCGGGCGAGAACTCCAGGACGTCCGAGACGCGGTCGACCAGCAGGCCGGTGACCTGGTTCTCGTTCCCCTCGGTGCGTCTCGACGATCAGGACGGAGGGGCAGCTGGGTTGGCTGGGCGACCTTGGGGAGCCCGAACGGCATCCGCAGGTCGTAGACCGGCAACGACATGCCCGCGGAGGTTGATGACCCCCAACAGAAATCTTGGGCCGCCGGGGACTTCGGTCAAGGACTGCATGTCGAGGACTTCCTGGACGCGCATGACCTCCAGGGCATAACCCTCCTTCCCGAGCCGGAAGATGACGAACGACTGCGTGCGGTCGCGGTCAGATCCACTTCGGTCTCTGTGACGACATCCTACCATCATTCGCACCTTCACATAGCACGCCTTCGAAGATGGGATCGAATCGGATCGAGCTCGGTCCTCTCCGCCGGGCTTCCGCATCTGCGGTCGATACGCGTCGCCGACCGGGACCGCCGCCGAGGACAAGATGCATCCCTCATGAGAATCGCTCGAAATTGTCGTCGTCGTCAAGGTTAACGACCACGCCACCCCGTGGGGCGCCCATGTGATTCGTCGGCGGGGGCGGCGGGTTCACGTGGCCGGTGTGCTGCGGCAAGGCCGGGTGGGCCGCCATGTGCCTGCGATTGTGGAGTGCATACCTCCGTGCTGGCCGTCGACGAGCATGCCGGGCCCCTGGCGGGGTCCGGGGGACCGAGACGCCGCGGCGGAGCGGGGGGCGAGGATAGGGAATGGCCGCGGGCCGGCCGGGCCGGTGGCTCCCCGCCATAATAGCCGTTCTCGTTGGGATCCAGCTGGAAGAAGCCGACCTTCTCCTGGAGGCTGGACGAGTGCGCGGCGAGGTCGCTCGAGGTGCCGGAGAGCTCGTGGCTGGCGGCGGCGTTCTGCTGCACGACCTCCTCGAGCTGGCTCGACGCCGGCGTTGATCTCGCGGATCGCGGCCATCTGCTCCTGCGAGGCCGCGGCGATCTCCTGGATGAGGTGCGACGTGTCGCGGATCATCGGCACGGTCCGGTCGAGCAGGTTGCCGGCGTTCTCGGCGACGGCGACGCTCTTCTTGGCCAGGTCGCCGATCTGCTGCGCGGCCTGCCTGGCTCCGCTCGGCGAGCTTGCGGACCTCGCCGGCGACGACGGCGAAGCCCTTGCCCTGCGTGCCCGGCCCGCGCCGCCTCGATCGCGGCGTTCAGGGCGAGGAGGTTGGTCTGATAGGCGATGTCGTCGACGACGATGATCCGCTGGGCGATCTCGCGCATGGCCGACGACGGTCTCGTGGACGGCCTCGCCGCCCTTCTCGGCCTGGAGCTGGCGTCGTTGGCCGTCCGGGCGGTGTCCTTGGCGTGCTGGGCGTTGCGGCCGACCGAGGCGTCGACCGACTGGATGGTGCGAGGCGATCTGCTGGAGGGTCGACGGCCTGCTCGGTCGAGCCCTGCGCGAGCTGGTAGGCGCTGGAGTTCAGCTCGCTGGCTGGCGGTCGTGACCGAGCCGGTCATCGTCCGGATCTGGCTGATCAGCTCGGACCACTTGTCGACCACCGAGTTGATCTGCTGGCCAGCTCGCCCAGCTCATCCGTGCGGTGGACGTGCGGTCTGGTTGAAGAGCTGGCCCTCCTGGAGGCCGCTGGGTGACCTCGATGATCTCGTGCAGCGGGCGGACGAACCAGCCGCCGTAGAAGAAGCCGATGACGACCGTGAGCAGGAGGACGACCGCGAGGACGATCCGATCCAGGCCTGATTGCTGTAGATGGTGGCGTAGGCGACATCCACGGGCTGGGTCACCAGGACCGAGAAGGCGTGGCCAGTCTGGGCGTTGCGGTCGACGCCCGGGAATGGCACCTGGGCATAGCCGACGAGCCAGCGTCCCCGGGTGGCGATCGGGTCGTTGCCGGGCGGGGCCTCCTCGAAAGCCGACTTCTTCAGGTAGCTGTTCTTGAGGGCCTCGCCGAAGCGGTCGTCGACGCTCGAGTAGCCGGTGGACGCCTGGGGAACGGGGTCGGGCGTCATCGTCGAGGAGTTGTAGGCGGCGAGGATCCGGTCACTGGGATCGACGAGCATGAACCGGGCGTCCTGCAGCTCGAATCGCAGGGCCGCGTCCTTGAATGCCTTGTTGATCGCCTCGCGCGACTCGCCATCAGGCGCCGATTTGGCGATGTCCTCGGGCTTCATGGCCTTGAAGTCCGGGGCGACCTGAGGATGTCCTGCGCGGCGAGGTGCGAGGCCTCGCGGACGATGACCCGCTTGCTCTGCTTGAAGTCCTCATTGCCGTAGAACGCGAGCGCGGCGACGATGGCCGCCGGCACGACGGCGAAGAGGACGACGACGATCCTGATCTGCGTTCTTAGACTGAGTCTCATCGGAGATTCTCCGCCCTCCCGCCGGGCTAGGGGTTGAATCGGTGGGTCTGCTCGGCGAATCGCGACTCGGAAACCAGGGCTGACAGGTCGAGGATCAGGGAGACGGAGCCATCGCCCAGGATGGTGGCCCCGGAGAAGCGGTTGACGCCGTGGAGGCCCTCGCCCAGGGACTGGATGACCGCCTGGACGCGGCCCAGCAGGCGGTCGACGGCGACGCCGACCCGCTGGCCGGCGTGTCGCGTCAGGAGTAATTCTTGCCGGGCGGGCAAGGGCCCGTCGGCGCGGAACAGGTTGCGGAGCGAGACCATCGGGACCAGCTCGCCCCGGACGGCGATGCACGGGCGGTCGTCGGCCAGGGCCGACCGCGTCGCCGTTCAGCGCGACGCACTCCTCGACCTGGGCCAGCGGGACGACGTACTTGCCCCCGGCCGTCTCGACGAGCAGGCCGTCGATCAGGGCGAGCGTCAGCGGCAGGCGGAAGATGAACGCCGTCCCCTTGCCCGGGGTGCTCTCGACGGTCACGGTGCCCCGCAGGGCGCGGACGGCGTCGCGGACCACGTCGAGCCCGACGCCGCGGCCCGAGAGCTCGCTGACGGTGTCGCGGGTCGAGAAGCCCGGCTCGAAGATCAGGCTGACGACCCGCGGGTCGTCGGCCGCCGTGCCGGGCGAGATCATCCCCAGCGCGATCCCCTTGCGGACGATCTTGTCGCGGTCGAGCCCGCGGCCGTCGTCCTCGACGCGGATCGCCACCCGGTCGCCCTCGTGGCCGGCCCAGAGGGTGATCCGGCCGACCCGCGGACTTGCCCTTCTCGACCCGCTCGTGCGGGGTCTCGAGCGCGTGGTCGACGGCGTTGCGGATCAGGTGGATCATCGGGTCGCTCAGCCGCTCGACGATCGTCCGGTCGAGCCGCGTCTCCTGGCCGATGATCCGCAGCTCGATCTCCTTGCCGGACCGGTCGGCCAGGTCGCGGACGACCCGGGGGAACCGCGAGAACAGCTCGTCGACCGGGACCATCCGCAGGTCGAGCGTCGTGTCGCGGATCTCGCGGCTGACGCGCTGGAGCGACTCGAGCGCGTGGAGCCAGAGCTCGGTGCCCTGGATGTCGCGGAGGCCCATCAGGTTGTCCGAGAGCACGGCCAGCTCGCCCGCGAGGCCGACCAGGTCGTCGAGCTGGGCGGCGTCGACCCGGATGCGGGCGTTGGGCCGCGGCATGTGCCTGGGTGCCGCGGGCGCCGGGCCTGCCGGCGGGCGGACGGCCTGCGCGGCGGGGGCCTCGGCGGCCGGCGCGGCGGGCGGGACCGCGAGCGTCGGCGCGGGCTTCTCGACGTGGACCCCGGCCGGTGCAACCGGCGGTTGCTCGAGGCCGCGGCCGAAGGCGGCGGCCGACGCGGGAACAGCGGGCGGTGCCGACCGGGGCAGGGCGTGCCAGCTTCCGTCCGGCTCCATCCGCTCGATCGAGACGGTGCTGTCGTCGGCGAAGAAGAGGAAGACCTCGTCGACCTGGTCGGGGCCGGCGTCGGTCTCGAGCGTGATCGTCCAGATGAGGTAGCACCGCTCGGGGTCGATGTCCTCGAGGGCAGGGACGCCGTCGACGTCGGTCTCGACCCGGGCTCGGCCGAGGTCGCGGAGCTCGTCGAAGCACGCCGAGCGGGTTGACGCCGCGCCGGAGCGTCTCGGGCCCGGGGGCCAGGGTGACCCGGTAGACATTCGACCCGGCGGGGCCGTCGCCCGACGCGGCTGACTGCGAGCCCTTGCCGGCCCCGTTGCTCGTCGGAGCGGCTGCCATTCGCGCGGGCTTCTTCCGCGGCGCTCGCGGCTTCGAGCCGCCGGCGGCCTTCGCGGCCTTCGGCGGTTGGTGGACCGCCGGCGCGGGCTGACGGGGTGCCTGGGGCTGCGCCTAGGGCCTCGCCCGTGGGCTTCGGCGGGGCCGAACTGGCCTCGGCCGGGCCGGCCGGGCGCGGCGGTGGTTGGGCGGGAGCCGTTCCGGGCGAGTTCGCGGCCGGTCCGCCGTTCGACGGTTTGCCGCCGCCGGGGGCGCCTGCGCCGAGCAGCAACACCAGGCGCTGGCTCAGCTCGCTCGAGGGTGGGATCGGCGACCGTGCCGCCTCGGCCTCGACCATCGCCGCGAGGTGGTCGCGCGACTCGAGCAGGGTGGTGATGATGTCGGAGTCGATCCCAAGGCCGCCCGATCGGATCCGCTCGAGCACGGCCTCGATGCCGTGCGTGAACTCGGCGAGCTGCGACAGGCCGACCATCGCCGCCGCGCCCTTGAGGCTGTGCGCCGCCCGGAACGTCTTGTCGAGGTGCGCCGCGGTCCCCCTGGCGACGCTCGAGGTCCATCAGCCCCTCTTCCAGGCCGATGCAGGAGCTCGCGCGCCTCCTCGAAGAACATCTCGCGAAATCGGTCGTCCGCGCTCTCCCCAAGACCATAACCCCTATCAAGCATGAAGTTGCCAGACCACACCGGACGTTAGGCCGTGGGTCGGTCGGGTGGCCTACAGATTATCGCAATTCTACATCTTGCCTAGCAAACCCGCACGGATTGATTGGTTTCTCTTGCCAGAGGTTTCAGCGGGGGAGTAGCCGCCTGACCCATCGCCGCAGGCTGTCGGGCTCGATCGGCTTGACGACCCAGCCGGTAACGCCCTGGCGGTGCAGGGGGTCGAACTCGGTCGGGTGGCGGCAGGAGAGGACCAGGACAGGGAGGAATCGATGCATGGGCAGGTCGCGAACGGCCGCGACGAGGGCCAGGCCGTCGAGGTTGGGCATCTCCAGGTCGGTCAGCAGGAGGTCGCAGGGGGATTCCTTGAGGACATGGAGCGCGGCCTCGCCGTCGGCGACCGAGATGACCTTCAGCTCGGGGTCGCTGAGCTGCTCGGCCACCCATCGGCGGACCGAGGCGCTGTCATCGGCGTGGACGATCGTCTTGTTCACGGAGACCAGTCCTTACCGCTGCGCCGGCCGGCCACGTTGGGGGTCGAACCTGCCGGCGGCATCGGGCACGGAGCGGGACCCTTTTTGGGGAGTGCGGGACGGACCGGAGGACGGACGACGCGGGGCCCTGAAGAATGAGGTTCTTGGCAGTGGAAAGCCGGAACCCCGGTTTGGTTGCGACAGTCCCTCTTCGGTCCTGGATTTCCTTTCGGCGAGCGGATCGCCGACGGTCGTCACGCGCCGACCGACTCGAGCCAATCGGACAGCCCCGATCGGCCGGCGATCTCGAGGCACGGTCGGGGTGCGTTGACGAGTCGGACGCCCTGCCCGCGTTCCCGTCCGCCGCGCACGCAGGCGATCAGGAGCTGCAGGCCGGCGATGTCCCAGGGGCCCGAGTCGCTGAGGTCAACCCGCAACGGCTTGCCGCCGGCCAGGCCGGCGCGAAGGCTCTCCCGGACGGCGGCCACTTCATATAAGGTCACCGGGCCGGTCAGGAGGATTGTCGCCTCGTCAACGGGTTCCTGTGCCTCGCCGTTTCGCATCGCAGTCCCCGAGCTTGCCGCCGACGGGACGCCACCCGACTGCATCTCCGACTTTCAGTCTATCACGCGATGTGCGACTTGGGGAGCGATCAGACCGGCAGACGCCACGCCGGGGCCAGGTCAGGCGACCGAATCCTCGATGATGATGATGTGGATGCCGTCCGCGAAGCGCGGGGGCGGTGTCGCGGTTGAACGGCTTGTCGAAGTAGTGGAGACGTCGCGCAATCGGCCGAGAGGTCCGGGCGGGTTGTCGTGGGCGTGGCCCCGCGCCCCCGCATCCGGCTTGCCCCCCGCTTCGGGTGCTGGGCGGTCCAGCCCGCCGCGCTCCGGGCCGCTGGCAGCCGGGGCAACCAGTACCATCGCCAACACCAGCGCCAGAATGAGGCCGAACGGGCTGACCGCCGGCCGGGAACCAGTCGGATCGGGCGAGTTGGGTTCGTTCGTCGGGAATCGGGCCTCGTCGGCGTTGGGTTCGTTCGTTGGGTTTTGGAGTTCGACGACGGCGGCCTCGCCATCCGTCGCAGGAGAGGGATTCGCGGGAGGGCGAGCCTCGGGGCAAGTCGATGCTGAAGGCGGAGGCGGCTCGGCGGGAACCTCGCCCTCCCAACCGCTTGCCGAGGTGGGACTTACGGGAGGGCGAGCCTCCTGGCGAGCCGGTGCTGACGGCAGAACGGCCTCGCTCGCCACGGGCGGTGGGTCATCGGGGAGCACGGTCGGCGCAGGGGCCTTCGTCCCCGGGCGGCCGACGGGCCCGTCGGCCTCGCGATGGCGCTGCGCAGGGTCTCGAGGATCCGCATCAGCGTCCGGTTGGCGGCGAGCTGGTACCGGCGCAGCCGCTCGCCGGCGTCGGTGTCCTCGAACCCCTGCCGGGCCTCCTCGGCCGCCGCTTCCCGCTCGATGTGCGACGCCAGCAGCCGCTCGAGTCGCCCGGACTGCTCGTCCACCAGGGCGAGCAGCCACTCGCGGCCGGCGTCGGGATCGGAGGGTTCCGGGTCGCGCGGGAGGCGGGCCTCAATCCGCTCGGCGAACCGCCGGCGCTCGCCGGCGCCCAGCTCGACGGCGATGTCGGCGAACGGCTGCGTGGACGATGGGTCCATCGCGTGGCAACACAGATAGATCGCCCTGATGAGGTCGTCGTCGGTCGCGTCGAGCGGCTGACGACCCAGCAGGCGGATGGCCTTGAACCGGTCGGGCGGCTGCCAGAGCAACTCGTCCTCGAGCGGCGCACCGAGCTCTCCCCAGCGGTCGAGCAGCCAGGCGCATCCCAGCGCGGAAGACTCGAGCCGATCGAGCACGACGGCCGGCTCATTCGGATCATTGACGATCGGCGACCACGAGGCGCGGACGGGGTCGCCGAGCGACGCCTCGTAGTGGGGATACAGGCAGAGCGGCCCGCGCGGGTCCCAGAAGAGCTGGCGACCGAGCCGGACGACGTCGTCGGCCTGGGCGTCGGTCATTTCGACCCCGCCCGAGAGCAGGTCGCTCCTGAGCCGGGCGGCCCAGGCGCGGTCGGCGCGGTCGAGCTGCCACGAGACGTTCACGGCCCGCTCGACCAGGTAGCGCTCGACGTCGTCGCGGGGCTCGAGGGTGGCCGTCCACGAGTCGAGCCGGCTCCTGAGGATGCTCCCATCCTCGCCCGGCAGGATTGGGAGAGTGGCGCGCATGGCATGTTTCAGCGAGTTGAACCGGCTGCGGTCCTTGCCGGCCTGCGACCGGGGCCCGGTGCTTTTCTGCGCATTGCGTCGATTGGCCTCGACACGGGCCGAGGAAGCATTGATGGGTGCCCGGGCGGACGTTCCCGCCCCGGTCTTGATCATGGTCGCGGACGAGTCGGCTTCGGCTGTCGCGGTGCTCATCGAGATGGTCCCTTCTTCGGGATCTGGCCTTTGGGGCGTGACTTTTGGCCTCGCAAGGAACGCTTTACCGCCTCTATGGCGCCTCTATTATAGATTATAGGAACTTTTTCCGGGTTTGACGCGTCTTTTTTGGAATTCGTTCCAGATTTTCTCCCAAAGGCACGAAATCTGGCCTTAGGTCCGTCCAGGAGATCCAGGCTTCCAGCCGCCATCACCCACGCATTGTTTCTTGTCTTGGTCGCAGCGTTCCACGACGGCTGACACCGAGTCTGACGCACTCCTGGAGGTCCGCCGGTCGATGCTATGCCAGGGAACCCGTCATGACCGCGCCCAGGATATCGCCGACTTCGCCGGCCTTTTCGCCTTTCTCCGGATCATCGGAGCCTTCTGATACAGAAGCCCGCTGATGCTGTCTGGTTCGTAGCAGGAGGAGGCCCACCAACCTGCTCCTCCGACTTCGCACCGCCGTGATTCGCATCCAACTGACCGACTCCTAGGCCCGACGCCTCGAACAAGCCTTCCTCCAGGCCAGCGACCTCAGACTCCGGGATCGCCTCCAGATCGTGCGACTGGCCCACCGGGGCCGGCCCCACCGGGACATCGCCGCCGACCTGGGCCTCACCCCCGCACCGTCCGGCGCTGGCTCAACGCCTGTCTCGACGGCGGGATCGACGCCCTCGTGCCCCGCAAGGCCCGGGGGCAGGACCCGGCGATCCCGGCCCACATCGCCGGCGAGATCCGCCGCTGGGTCATCAAGGGGCCGGCCGCTCAAGGGCTGGACCGGGCCAACTGGACCCACGCCGAACTGGCTGACCACCTACGGAAGACTCACGGCATCACCGCCAGCCGTTCGGCCATGCAGCGGTTCTGCCGGCAGCATGACATCCGCCCCTACCGCCCGACGTATCGCCACCTGCGGGGCGACCCGGTGAAGCAAGCCCAGGCCGACGAAGAGCTCGCGATATTGCGGGCCGAGGCCGAGGCTGGCGAGCTGGTGCTGCTGAGCGAGGACGAGGTCCGGTTCCCGACGGTCCCGACGCTCACGGCGACCCTGAGGGTCAAGGGGACTCGGCCGATCGTCGGCACCCAGGACTGCGAGGACATGTTGTAGGTCTTCGCCGTGATTAACGTCGTCACGGCGGCGGTGCACGCCAATTTGGTGGAGAGCCCGGCGAAGGCCAAGCAGGTGACCGGCAAGAGCAAGACCCGGCGGATGGAGGCGTTGGCCGCCCACCTGCGGCATGTCGCCCGGACCTACCCAACCGATCGGCACCGGCGGGTGTTGCTGATCACCGACAACGCCCCCTGGCATCGAGGTGTTCCGATCGACGAGGCCCTGGCCGAGCAACTGCATCGGGAGTTCTACCGGCTGCCGAGCTACAGCCCGCACCTCAACGACATCGAACGGTTCTGGAAGCTGTTACGCCGCCGTGCGACCCACAACCGCCTGTTCGAGGGCCTGTCGAACCTGAAGCGGTCGCTCCGGGCCAGCCTGTGCTACTTCCAGATGGTACGGGGTCGGATCGAGAGCCTGGACGCCGGGTGCTATTGCCGCCCCGAAAACCAGAAAGTATCAGCGGGTTTGTGAATGAGGCGGGCCGCTACCGATCTGGAGCTCGTTGACGTACCAGACGGTACTCGACACTGAAGCGCTCCTCGATAAGCCGGGCCACCCGGGTCGTGGTCCACAGCTCATTCGTGGAGTCAACCTCCGAGAGCGATTTCTTTAACGCGGGGAGCACATGACGCTCCTGGTTCCCGTTCGGGCGGGGCTTCGGGCCGCGATAAGGCCGGTCCTCTTGCGTCCGGTCGTGCTCGTCGGCGAGCCAGCCATGGACGGCACGTTCGCTGACGCCAAAGATCCGGGTGTCATCGGTGACCTCGTCGCCCGCCTTGACGACTTGGGCGCGGCGGCGGCGACGTTCGAGTTCCCGTGCCGTCCCTTGGGATCTTCTCGCCCTTCCGCAACAAGTCGGCCGGGTTCTCCTCTGACCTGGTCAGCCGGCCGTTTGCCGCCATCCGCTTCAGTTGACCCCGCGTCCCCTCGCGGGGCCTCGTCATTTTCGCGGACCCTGTTTCGTCAGCGGAAGGCGATCCGGGCCGTGGTGTCGTCCGGACGGGGTTCCGACCCTGCGGCACGACCCGGGGCGGGCTGCCGGCGCCCCGGAGGATGCCGGACGCCAAGGCTCCGGTCGGCGGACCGCTCACGTCGCCGTGAGGTGCATAACCCATTCCCACCGTCCTGCACCTCCACCCCCCGCTTCAGAGGAGTTTGTCGAGGGTGATCGGCAGCGACCGGACCCGCTTGCCGGTCGCATGGTGAACGGCACTGGCGATGGCGGCCGCGACGCCCACGACTCCGATCTCCCCCAGGCCCTTCGCGCCGAGCGGGTTGACCAACTCGTCACGCTCGTCGACGAAGATCACCTCGATCTCCTCGACGTCGGCGTTGACCGGGACGTGGTAGTCCACGAGGTTATGCGTCATGAACCGGCCGAACCGGTGGTCGAGGACGCTCTGCTCGTGCAGGGCCGACCCGATCCCCCAGACGATGCCGCCCATCACCTGGCTCCGGGCGGTCCTGGGGTTGATGACCCGACCCCCGGCGATCGCGGTCACCACCCGCGTGACGCGGACCGTGCCGAAGTCCTCGTCGACCTCGACCTCGGCGAAGATCGCCGAGTGCGCGTGACGCGAGTATTTGTCCTGCTCGGGCTTGGTGGTGGCCTCCTCCTCGATGACGTCGACACCGCCCGCCCGCATGGCTTCGGCGATCGGGAGGGATCGCGACGGCTCGTCCTTGAGACGTATCCGGCCTTCCGCGAACTCGACCTCGTCGAGCGAGGCCTTGGCGAGCGGCGATCCTTCGACCTTCCGCGTGAGTCCGAGGAGCGTCTTCCCGACCGCCTCGCAGGCGGCCTTGATCGCGGAGCCGACCGAGGCGACCGTGAACGAGCCGCCCTCGACCGGGGCCTCCGGCAGCGAGGAATCGCCGAGCCGGAACGTCACGTCCTCGCAGCGGGAGCCCGAGCAATTCGGCGGCGATCTGGGCCATGACGGTATAGGTCCCGGTGCCGATGTCCTCGGTCGCGCTGGCCACCGTGAGCTTGCCGTCGACCGACAGCCGCGCCGAGGCCGACGCCTTCTGCTGCATCGACTCCCAGGCCCCCCGGCCATGCCCCAGCCGATCAGAGTCGACCCCCGCCGCATCGAGCGCGGACTCGGGTCGCGTCGAGCCCAGCCGAACCGCTCGGCCGCCTGGCGGTAGCACTCCTTGAGCTCCTTGCTCGTGAATGGCCTGCCGTCGTTCTGGTCCTCTTCGGCGTAATTCTTCAGCCGGAGTTCGACGGGGTCGGTCCCGAGAGCGACGGCGAGCTCATCCATGGCGGATTCCAGGGCGAAGACGCCCCAGACCGCGCCGGGGGCCCGCATGTCGCACGGGGTGGGCAGGTCCAGCGGGACGACCTTGTGCTCGAACCGGGCGTTGACGCACCGATAGAGCAGGCCCGACCAGTTGACGACCTCCTCGCTGTAGTCCTCGTGCCGCGAGGTCTCGGCAGTCGCCTCATGGATCACCGCCTGCGAGCGCGCCGTCGGCGGACGCCCCGAGGGCGACCCTCTGCCGCGTCGTCGGACGATGCCCGAAGCTGAACATCTGCTGGCGGGTGAGGACCACCCGGACCGATCGCTGCAGCTCGCGGGCGGCCAGGGCCGCGAGGAACACCTGGTACTGCGGACGCAGGCCCGAGCCGAAGGCCCCGCCCACGAAGGCGGTGACGACGCGGATCTCGTCGGGCTTGAAGCCGAGGGCGTTGCACAGGTAGTCGCGGACATTCTGCACGCCCTGGGTCTTGTCGTAGACGGTGAAGCTCCCGTCATCGTCCCGCACGACTGTCGTCGCGAACGTCTCCATCGGGTTGTGGTGCTCGACGGGCACCTCGTATTCGAAGTCGACCCGCACCGGCGCCGCGGCGAGGGCCTTGTCGGCGTGACCGCGTGCCTTCGGCGGCGGCTTGATGCCGTCCCGCTCCTTCGGCTTGCGGGCCGTTTCCAGGTTGGCCTCCAGTTCCGTGGCATGCGGGCGGGTCTCGTACTCGATCCGCACCAGCGTCGAAGCGTATCGCGCCAGCTCGAGCGCGTCGGCCACGACCAGGGCCACTGGCTGGGCGCTGAAGTGGACTTCCGCGTCATAGAGCGGGCGGAACGGGGAACCGGGCGGCGCGATCTGGTCGCGGTAGCTCGCGTCGAACCAGGCGAGGCTCGGCCGGTTCTCGTGGGAGAAGACTTGGATCACGCCGGGCAGCTTCAACGCCTCGCTCGCGTCGATCGCGGTGATCTTGCCGCGGGCGATCGGGCTGGAGACCACCCAGCCGTAGGCGAGGCCCGGCGCGGCGTACTCGGCGGCATACTTCGCGTCGCCCGTCACCTTGGCGCGGCCGTCGACGCGGCGGATCGGCTTGCCGATGTGGGCGGTGCTCATTGGGCTGGCTCCCCGGCGGCCTCGGTCAGGGCGCGGACGATCGTCCGCCGGGCCAGCTCGATCTTGAACCCGTTGTGCTCGAATCCGCGGGCGTCGCGGAGGATGATGTCGGCCGCCTGCGCGAAATTCTCTTTCGTCGGCTCCGTTCCCCGGAGCACGGCCTCGGCGTCGGCGTCCCGCCACGGCTTATGGGCCACCCCGCCGAGGGCGATCCGCGCTTCCGCGACCTTGCCGCCCTCGATCCTCAGGGTGGCCGCGGCCGAGATCAAGGCGAAGGCGTAGGAGGTGCGGTCGCGGATCTTCAGGTAGGCGTAATGATCGGGGAACCCCTCGGCCGGCAAGAGCACCGCGGTGATGAGCTCGCCCGGTCCCAGCGTGGTATCGAGCTGGGGACTGTCACCGGGCAGCCGGTGGAACTCGGCGATCGGGATCGACCGCTCGCCGCCCGTGCCGGTCACCCGGACGATTGCCTCCAGAGCCGCCAAGGCGACGCACATATCAGATGGGTGCGTGGCGATGCAGGACTCGCTGTGTCCCAGGATCGCGTGGTAGCGGTTGAAACCCCCGATGGCCGGACACCCGCCGCCCGGCTCGCGTTTATTGCACGGCGTGGCGGTGTCGTAGAAGTAGGCGCAGCGGGTCCGCTGCAGGAGGTTGCCGCCCGTCGTCGCCATATTGCGGAGCTGGGCCGACGCCCCCGCGAGGATGGCCCGGGACAGGAGCGGGTAGGCCCGCTCGACCTGCTCGTCGTAGGCGACGTCCGTGTTCGTCACCAGCGCCCCGATCTCGAGCCCCCCGTCGTCGCTCCGCCGGATCTCAGACAGGGCGAGGCGGTTGATGTCGATCAGCCGCCTGGGCCGCTCGACGTTCTCCTTCATCAAGTCGAGGAGGTTAGTGCCCCCGGCGATGAACTTGGCCCCGGCGCCGGAGGTGACATCGCGGACGGCGGTCGCCACGTCCCTGGCGCGGCCGTAGGTGAAGGGGTTCATGCTGCTCCCCCCATCGCCCGCTCGATCGCGGCGACGATATTCGGATAGGCCCCGCACCGGCAGATGTTGCCGCTCATCAGCTCGCGGATCTCGCCTCGCGTCCTGGCTCGCCCCTCGCGGATGAGGCCGACAGCCGAGCAGATCTGGCCCGGCGTGCAATAGCCGCATTGGAAGGCGTCGTGCTCGACGAACGCCTCCTGCAGGGCAGAGAGGGCGTCCCCTTCGGCAAGCCCCTCGATCGTCGTGACCTCCGCGCCGTCTCGCATCACGGCCAAGGTCAGGCAGGAGTTAATCCGCCGACCGTCGACGAGCACCGTGCAGGCGCCGCACTGGCCGTGGTCGCAGCCCTTCTTGGTCCCAGTGAGGCCAAGGTGCTCGCGGAGGGCATCGAGCAGGGTCGTCCAGGGTGCGACGTTCATCTGCCGAAGGACGCCGTTGACAGTGAGGTTGATCGCGAGTTCGGAGGGTAGGGACGTCGTCGTGCCAGGCGCGGGATCATTCACCGTCGCGGTCCTCCGTCTGGGGCCACGTCAGGGTGAGGGAGCGATTGCGAGCCTGGGGCTTCATTTGCCGAAGTGCAACGAGAGCCAGGGGCTCGGTTCGGGGTCGAGATCGGATGGAGGTCGTCTGGGCGTCTCGAACCCGCTGAGCGTGCCGGTCGCGGCGGCTGCCAGCCCTCCAGCTTGCAGTATATCGCAAGACCTGGAGCCGAGTCGAGACCGGGCTCTGCCGAATGGGTGCGTCCGCAACCTGTCGCCGTTGCAGCCGCGGAGGTCGCGGCCTCCGCCCAGATGCCGCCGGCGTGGAGGAAGGTCCACCTCGTCTCCGCGACCGGACCGGCCGAGGCGGAGTTCGCGGGGGACTTGGCAATGGTGCGGTCGGCGATCATCCCGAGGCCATTCGATTCGAGTGGCAGGCGTGCAGGTCCCATTTCAACCGCGTCGAGTCCGTGAGGGATGAGTCGGTGGGGATGCGGTCCGTGAGGGTCAGGCGCCTCCGATTCCGTCGCCGATCATGTACATCGGGTCAACCACGGCGTCGAATCTCGCCGCGTCGGGCTTGCCGCTCTTGAGCGCCGCGTCGCGGAGCGACGACCCAACCCGGTCGGCCGCCTCGGCGATGTGGGCGTCGTCGTCGTAGCCGATCACCAGCGAGAGCGCCGTCACGAGGCTGAGCGATCGGCCCACCATCGCGTCGATCTGGTTCCGGTCCAGCTCCATCCCCTCGACGCTGAACCCGGCATATTGTCAACGCGGTGATCGGCTATCTACGAAGTCTGGCCTAAAGAGAACGACCGGCGGAGGAGACCTGCTGGGCCATGCCCGGCGGCAGCGGAGTCGGCGTCGGGCCCGATCGGGCGGCCTACGTCACGCCCTCGCCGACCGATCGCGGGGACCGGCCGGTTCCTTTTCCGCGGATCGCGTCCTCCTCTGCCGATGGCTGCCAGTCGCCGGGGAGGAGGGCGGAGCGATCCGCTCGGGCGTGACAAATCTCTTTCGATGGTCGGCGTCCGACGGCGAGTTTGCCGCGCTCCGGTCCGGGATGCCGAAGGACGTTCGGTAAAGGACTCTGTCCAGCTTCAACCTTGGTCAGATCAATGGTTCGCGTACTACATCGTCGGAACCGTGAGCGCGCAAGCGGCGGCTCCGGGACACTGGATCGGGCGGCGGGACCTGCACCCGAATGCGAGACAACGAAAGGCGCTATGGGTCATGGACGAAGGGCGAATTGACTGGGCCGCGAATCCTCTCATGACCTCGACTCTTCAGGGCGTTGCCTCCTCGCCGAAGATCCGAGATCGCAGTCGGTCGAGATAATCGGGCAATTCCTCCATCTGCGCATTTATCCTGGGGCCGGGACGGGGAAAAGGGCTATCACTATTATTGGATGATTCATTGCAATATTGGTTGTGTCCCTCATTTTCCTCCCGACGGGCATCCTGGCTCTCCTTCATCGCCGGTCAATCGAGGACGACGACTATCTTTCCCCTGGCCTCGTTCGATTCCATGACGCGGTGCGCGTGCTGGATCTCGTCGAAGCGGAACACGCGCGCCGGCTTTGCCTGGTATCGGCCCGCCTCCACGTCCGCCGCGATCGCCTGAAGCGGCACGTCCGACAGCGGGAAGCCCGGCCTGCCGAAGACGAAGCTCGCGAAGAAGGTCAGGCAGACGCCGCTCGCCATTTGCGCCAGCGGGTTGAAGTCGGCGATCGGGGCGAGACCGCCCAGCCACCCGGCCAGGCAGGCCCGGCCGCCCCGGCGGAGCATCGCGAGGGAGTCGAGGATCGTGCCGTTGCCGACCAGATCGAGCACGGCATCGATCCTCCCCGACTCGGCGATCCGCCCGGAAAGGTCCGGCTGCTCGACCTCCGCCCTCACCGCGCCGAGCGCCTCCACCATCGGGAACCGGTCACGGCTGCGCGTGGTGGCGATGACCTTCGCCCCGGCGTTGACCGCCAGGTTGAGGCGCCGCCTGGCCGAACGACGAGGTCGCCCCCCGGATGACCAGCGTCTGGCCCGGGACGATTTCCAGGTTGCGGAACAGGCAGGTCCAGGCCGTGGCGTAGGTCTCCGGAATCGCTGCGAGGTCGGCCCACGACAAGGCTGAGTTGATGGCCGCCACGTTGGTGACCGGGGCTCGGGTGTACTCGGCGTAACTGCCGTTGATCGTCCGGCCCAGCCCGCCCATCAGGGCCGCGACCTTCGTGCCCGGCGCGAACTCGCCCCCCGGGCAGGACTTGACGACGCCGACGCACTCGATGCCGCTGACGTCGGCGATCTCGGCCCACTCGCCCTTCCGCATGTGCAGCTCGGCGTGGTTGAGGCCGAACGCCTTGACCTCGATCACCGCGTAGCCGTCCCTGGGTTCCGGCTCCGGGATTTCCCGGATGACGAGCACCTCCGGCCCGCCGAACCCCGTCCTGAGAATCGCTCGCATGGGATGTCCTCTCGTGGCCCTGTTCGAGCAAGAACCGATGTCGCGACGACGGACTTGAGCGGAATTTTCGCCCGGGAGGAGACCCCGTAAGCCGGGTCAGACGGCCCGCTCGTGCCCGTTGGGACGCACCGGCAACGCCTCCTTTCGCGAGAGGAGGTGGTCGCAGTGGACTCATTCGGCGAGGAACTCCCGGATCGCCGCGGCGATCGGCACGGCGTGCGTCTCCAGCGCGAAGTGCCCGGTCTCGAAGAAGCGGACGTCGGCCTCCGGGATGTCGCGCCGGAACGCCTCTGCGCCGGCCGGCAGGAAGAAGGGGTCGTTCCGGCCCCAGACCGCCAGGAACCGCGGCCGGTGCTTGCGGAAGTAGTCCTGGAAGGCCGGATACAGGGCCACGTTGCTCGCATAGTCGCGGAACAGGTCGAGCTGGATCTCGTCGGCTCCCGGCCGCGTCAGGTAGAAGCCATCGAGCGAGTAGCCGTCCGGCGAGACGGCAGCCGCGTCAGGGACGCCGTGGGTATACTGCCAGAGCGTCGCCTCCGGGGTCAGCAAGGCGCGGAGCGCCTCCCGGTTGGCCGGCGTCGGCTCCCGCCAGTACGCTCGGATGGGGTCCCAAGCATCGCTCAGGCCGTCCTCGTACGCGTTGCCGTTCTGGGAGATGATTGCAGTGATCCGTTCTGGGTGCCGCATCGCGATGCGGAAGCCCGTCGGTGCGCCATAGTCGAAGACGTAGAGGGCGAATCGGTCGAGGCCGACGACCTCGGTGAAGCGATTCACGACCCGGGCGAAGTTGTCGAATGTGTACTCGAACTCACCTGGGGTCGGCATCGCCGTTCGGCCGAAGCCGGGGAGGTCGGGCGCGACGACGTGGTAGCGGTCGGCCAGACGGGGGATGAGGTCGCGGAACATGTGGCTTGCGGTGGGGAAACCGTGGAGCAGCAGCAAACCGGGTGCCCCGGGATTGCCGGCTTCGCGGTAGAAGACGTCGAGACCGTCGACGTCGATCGTGCGGTAATGAACCGGAGTCACCACGGATTCTCCTGGCTTTATGGTAACCTTGCCGGAGAGGTCAAGGCGGTTGAATGCCGCTCCCCATGATTCCGCGTGGAGGCTGCCGTAACGTGAGGCACGCAGAATGGGCCGTAGATCTATCAACTGATGTCGCCGTCACCTGGCAGGTTACGCCCCGTCTCGTAACCTGTCAAGTAAACTCAATCTGGTTATCGAAGAAGAGTCATTCAGCCCCAATGAGCACTCGCAGGCCGCCAGCGTTCTTCTTATCCGGCTCTCTCGGGCTCGACTTCCTCAACACCCTCGCCACGCCGGTGGATTCGCAGGTTGACTGGATCGACGACGGCGACGGGCTGCTCGCCTGGCTGGAAACGGCGAAGCTGGTGCCGGCGAAGGACCTGAAGGCGTTGAAAGCCCGGGCGATTCCGGGCGAGTTCGACGCCGTCGCCGCGCAGGCTCGGAACCTGCGCGAGTGGTTCCGGGACTTCATCAGGGCGCGGAGCGGCAGGAGGCTCGGCGCCGACGACCTGCGAGAGCTCGAGCCGCTCAATCGGCTGCTCGGACGGGACGAACGGTTCGCCCAGATCGTGGCCGTCCCCGCGAAAGGGTCGTCCGTCCTGGAGTTGGAGGCGCTGCGGCGCTGGCGCACTCCGGAGTCCCTGCTGCTGCCGATCGGCGAAGAGATCGCCAGGCTCGCCTGCAGCGGAGATCTCGAATACGTGAAGGCCTGCGAGGGCTCGACCTGCACGCTCCTGTTCGTGGACCGCACGCGCGGACGTGCCCGGCGCTGGTGCAGCATGGAGATCTGCGGGAACCGGGCGAAGCAGGCGGCCCACCGGGATCGCCGGAGATCAAGCCAGTGATGCGGTCAAGAGCCACGGACCGGCCAGCCCCGGAAACCGCGAGTAGATTTTCGGCCTGGTGAATCGGGTATGGTCGCTCAGACTCGGCCGATGCGGTCGTAGGGACTTGCAGTCCCCAGTTCGATCATGTCGCCGTACTATAACGGCAGCCCCCAGGCTGGTACTCCCAGGGCGCACTTCAACCACAGCCCGAGCAAATCGTAGTCCGGTTCCAGGGTGCGCAGCCGTGGTCATCGACGCGAAACCCGCATCTCCGTCTTCGGCGCCGCTCACGTCGGGTTCGGCCCGCGTTGTCGGCCGACGGGTCACCTCATAGAATGGGTGGCATGACTCCTTCGAAAGCCATGGGTGTCCCGGGGAGCTCGAGGAATGGCCGTTTCCACGACCGCGTCGACCGAGTCCACCGGTCCGATCGAGTTGCCCGGCAACGCAGCGATCCTGCCGCTGGAGAACGGCGACCGGCTGACCCGCGCGGAGTTCGAGCGGCGGTACGATGCCATGCCGAACCTGAAGAAGGCCGAGCTGATCGAAGGAGAGGTTTGCATGCCCTCGCCGGTCCGCCACAGACGGCATAGCCACCCGCATACCCGGCTCGTTACCTGGCTGGGAACTTACGAGACGGACACGCCGGGAGTCGAGGCCGGCGATAACGGCAGCATTCGGCTGGACCTGGAAAACGAGCCGCAACCGGATGGCTACCTGATCCTCCTGCCGGAGTCGGGCGGGCAGGTTCGGATCAGCGACGATGATTACGTCGAGGGGGCACCGGAGCTCGTCGGCGAGATCGCCGCCAGCAGCGCGAGCATCGACCTGGGCAAGAAGCTGGAGGCGTACCGGCGAAACGGGGTGTGCGAGTACATCGTGTGGCGGGTGCTCGATCGCCAGGTGGACTGGTACGTGAACCGCGGCGGTCGGTTCGAGCTCCTGCTGCCGTCGGCCGACGGGATTTTCCGCAGCGAGAGGTTTCCGGGCCTCTGGCTCGATGCGGCTGCTCTGGTCCGCAACGATCGAAAGGCGGTCCAGGCGGCCCTGCGGCGGGGCCTGGATTCTCCCGACCACGCCGAATTCGTGGCGCGGCTCGAGCGGGCTCGCCAGGGCTGAGCAAACGTGAATCTGTTTTCACTCCGAGGAGGGCGATCGAACTGCGGGGGCACGGAGAAATCACCGAGGGGAGGATTCGGACGATCGAACCACAGAGGCACAGAGGCACAGAGAAATCACCGAGAAATCGCGAACCGTCGGTCGATCCTGCTCGCGGCACAAGCTCCTGAGATCGAGGTGACCTGAGGACAGAAAGGGACCGAACCTGGTCGTTGAGCGAAGGGCCGGCGGGACGCGCCACAGGCTCGTTGATCCGGGTGGGGCTCTTCTCGTCTTCGTCTCTGTGCCTCTGTACTACCAATGCCGGGAATTTTGTACGCCGTACGCGATTTCACAAACCTCTCGAACGCAAGGGCTTTCGTCCGGTATCTTCTGACCACCGAGAGGATATCGGTAGGCCTCGCTGCGCTCGACCCACCCTACGGGTCTCCTGTTCGTGGATCGCACGCGCGGACGTGCTCGGCGCTGGTGCAGCATGGAGATCTGCGGGAACCGGGCGAAGCAGTTGGCCCACCGGATCGCCGGCGATCAAGCCAGTGATGCGGTCCAGAGCCACGGGCCGGCCAGCCACCTAAATCGCGAGATGGCCGGGGCTGAGCAAACCCGAAGCCGTTCTCGCCCGGCGAAGAACGATCAAACCACAGAGGCACGGAGGCACAGAGTAATCATCGAGAAACCGCGCTCAGCCGGTCGATCTTGCGCGATTGGCCTTGATGCGCGGCGTCCGAGGCGAACCGGCGTCGTCAGTCGCCAGGTTTCTGGGGCTGTCACCAGGGTTCGAGGGCATTACCCGGCGACTGACGTCGCCGGTTCGCCCGGACATGAGTCACCCGGCGGGCGGAGGGTCGTCTGTTTGGGGGCGTCACCAGGATTAGAGGGCATTACCCGGCGACTGACGTCGCCGGTTCGCCCGGACATGGGGCACCCGACGACTGACCTCGATGGATCACCCGGCGACCGACGTCGCCGGTTCGCCCGGACGTGAGCCACCCGGCGGGCGGCGGGTCGTCTGGGGTCCGGTTCCTCGCTTCAATCGCCCCCCAGCACCGGGGGGAACATCTCTTCCGGCTCGGGGGCAGGTTGGTAGCGCTGGCAGAAGCGCAGGCAGCTATTCCAGCGCAGCAGGGCGTCGTCGTTGCCGGGGTCGCGGAGCTGTTCGGCCTGCTCGAAGAAGTCCATCGCCCGACGGACCCACGAGCACGCTGCCCGTTCGCTCCCCGGCCCGCCTTGTGCGGCGCGGGCATAGCCGCGCCGCTCGACGATGATGCCGCTGTAGTAGGTCCTCTCGTACTCGCCGTCCAGCCTCGGCACCAGGGCCTCGGCCTTCTGGACGCAATCCGATCGGCCGGTCTGGAATTGATCGGTCAACGCCAGGAGCAGCAACACCAGCACTTGCTGGTTCTCGGGGTCGACCGCGAGCAGGTCGAGGCAGATGCTTTCCGCCTGGGCCGGCTCGTTGAGCAGCCGGTACCGTTCGGCCTTTTCCAGGGCCAGCGGGACCGCATCCCGCGAGATGAGCTTGAAATCGGCCATGGCGCTTCTCTCCGCTTCGGCAAGACGAAAGACGAAAGATGAAGGACCGAGGACCGCGACTCGACCGTCATCTCTTCCTTCGCAGCCCCAGCATTCGCAGGACACGGATCAGCGGATCGTAGAACTCGTCGACGACCCGCTCCTTGAGGGGGATGATGGCGTTGTCGGTGATGGTGATGTTTTCCGGGCAGACCTTGGTGCAGCACTTGGTGATGTTGCAATAACCGATCCCGTCGGCCTCTTTCAGCTCCGCCAACCGGTCCGCGGTATCGAGAGGGTGCATCTCCAGCGCGGCGACGTGGACGAGGAAACGCGGGCCAATGAACTGGTCATGCATGTGGTGGTCGCGCAGGACGTGGCAGACGTCCTGGCACAGGAAACACTCGATGCACTTGCGGAATTCCTGGACGCGGTCGACGTCGGCCTGGTCCATGCGCCAGGTGCCGTCGGGAGCGTCGGGGGGCCGCGGCTGGAACCGCTGGATCCGCTTCTTGACCCGGTAATTCCACGAGACGTCGGTGACCAGGTCCTTGATCAAAGGGAAGGCCCGCAACGGCTCGAGGATCACCGGCTGATCCAGCGGCAAGTGCGCCAGTTGCGTCATGCACATCAACGACGGCTTGCCGTTGATCTCGGCCGAGCAGGAGCCGCACTTGCCCGCCTTGCAGTTCCAGCGCACCGCGAGGTCGTTGGCCTGGTCGGCCTGCACCCGATGAACGGCATCCAGGACCACCATCCCTTTTGAGACGGGAGTGACGTAGTCCGCGAACTTGCCGCCGTTCGCGTCGCCGCGCCAGAGGCGCAGCGTCACCATCGGCTGGATGGCGTCGGTTTTTGCGGCCGTCGGCGCCATCTCGATGGTCGTCATCACTTCATCTCCTCGATGATCTGCACCAGTTCGGCGGGCATCTCGGGGATGGCCGCCTCTTCCAGTTGCATCTGATTGTCGGGGCCTTTGCGAACGACGTAATTGAACTTGCCGAACCGGGGATCCTTCTCCGGATAGTCCTCGCGGAAGTGCCCGCCCCGGCTCTCCTTGCGGGCGAGCGCCGCGCGGGCGATGGCCTCGGAGACCGTCAGCAAATTGTGCAGGTCGAGGGCCGTGTGCCAGCCCGGGTTGTATTCGCGATTGCCGGTCACCTCGACGTGGGAAGCCCGCTCACGGAGTGTGGTCAGGCCGTCTATGGCGCGCTCCATCTCGTCTTCCTGGCGGACGATTCCCACCAGGTCCTGCATCATCGCCTGGAGGTCCTGCTGGATCCGGTACGGGCCCTCGGCCCCCCGGCGCTCGAACGGGGCGAGCGCCCACCGGGCCGCCTCGTCGACCTGGCCGTCATCGAGCCGGGTCGCGCCGTGTTCGCCGGCATATTTGGCCGCGAATTCTCCCGCCCGCTTGCCGAACACCAATAGGTCGGACAGTGAGTTGCCGCCCAGCCGGTTGGCGCCGTTGATGCCGACGGCGCACTCGCCGCAGGCGAACAGCCCCGGCACGCGCGACATCTGGGTCTCGGCGTCCACTCGCACCCCGCCCATGATGTAATGGGTCGTCGGGCCGACCTCCATCGGCTCGCGGGTGATATCGATGTCGCCCAGCTCCTTGAACTGGTGATACATGCTGGGCAGCTTGCGCTTGATGTGCTCGGCGGCGTTGGGGATCTTGGACTTGATCCAGGAGATATCGAGATACGCGCCGCCGTGCGGGCTGCCGCGGCCGGCGCGCACCTCGCGAAGGATGCAGCGTGCCACGTGGTCGCGGGTCAAGAGCTCGGCGGGGCGGTTGGCGTTGCGATCGCCCTGGCAGTAGCGCCAGCCTTCCTCGGGGGTCTGTGCCGTCTGGTTGCGGTAGGGGGCGGGGATGTCGCTGATACATGAACTGCTCGCCCTTGTTGTTGAGCAGGATTCCCCCCTCGCCGCGGACTCCCTCGGTCACGAGGATGCCCTGGACGCTGGTCGGCCAGATCATCCCGGTCGGGTGGAACTGGACAAATTCCATGTCCTGGAGCTCGGCGCCGGCGTCGTAGGCGAGCGTGTGGCCGTCGCCGGTGCACTCCCAGCTATTGCTGGTGATCTTGTACGCCTTGCCGATGCCGCCCGTGGCGAGCACCACCGCCTTGGCGCGGAAGACGACGAAGCGGCCCCGGTCGCGGTAGAAGGCGAACGCACCCGCCATGCGGTCGCCGTCCTTGAGCAGCCGGACGACGGTACACTCCATGTAGACGTCGATGCCCCTGGTGGATGCCGTGATCCTGCAGGGTGCGGATCAGCTCCAACCCGGTGCGGTCGCCGACGTGCGCGAGGCGCGGGTAGCGGTGCCCGCCGAAGTTCCGCTGGAGGATGCGGCCGTCGGGCGTGCGGTCGAACACGGCGCCCCAGGCCTCCAGCTCGTGCACCCGCGCCGGCGCCTCCTGGGCGTGGAGCTGGGCCATCCGCCAGTTGTTGACATATTGCCCGCCGCGCATCGTGTCGGCGAAGTGGACCTTCCAGTTGTCGCGGTCGTCGACGTTGGCCAGCGCGGCGGCGATGCCACCCTCGGCCATGACCGTGTGTGCCTTGCCCAGGAGCGACTTGCACACCAGGCCGACCGAGACCCCGGCGGCGGACGCCTCGATCGCGGCCCGCAGCCCCGCGCCGCCGGCGCCGATGATCAGGACGTCATGTTCGTGCGTTTGGTACTCGATCACGTTTAGATGATTCTCCAGTCGGTCCAAACGCCCATCGAACAGAGGCGGACATACAGGTCGCTGAACGCGACGCTGAAGAGGCTGAACCAGGCCCAGGCCATGTGCCCCCGGTTCAGGCAGCTCACGCAGTTATAGGCGCCTTGCCGTGCCTTTGCTCGTGACAACTGATCGATGCGGCCCCCGACCAGGTGCCGCAGGGAGTGACAGCCCAGCGCATATCCGCTGAGCAGGACGACGTTCAAGGCCAGCACCAGGGTGCCCACGCCCACCCCGAAGGAGACGGCACCCGTCGCGGGGTCCCTGAACCAAAGCGCCTTGTAGACGTCGGCGGCGAGCATTACCAGGAACAGGAGCGCCAGGTAGAGGAAGTAGCGATGGACGTTCTGGAGGATCAGGGGCAGCCTGCGCTCGCCCCAGTAGCTCTTGCGTGGCTCGCCGACCGCGCAGGAGGGGGGATCGGCCCAGAACGCCTTGTAGTAGGCGCCGCGGTAGTAATAGCAGGTGAAGCGGAAGCCGCCGGGCGCCCAGAGGATGAGCAGGGCCGGCGAGAACAGCAGCCAGGCCGGCCACCACTGCGGCTTCGGCCCGAACCAGCTATGCGGCGAGTCGCCGAACAACTCGGGCGAGTAGAACGGTGACAGATAGGGACCGTAAGTGTAGTTCGTCCCCTGGAACGCCGCCCACGTGGCGTACACGATGAACGCGCCGAAACCCAGGAACACGGCCGCCGGCTGCAACCACCAGGAATCACGCCGCGCCGTTTCGCCAAAGCCGCGGACCACCGGCAAGTTCATCCCTGCCTCGGCCATAGCTGCCCCTTCCCCAGAACACCCCTCAGGGATGAATTCGTTGCGGTTGAATTAGGGGATTGTGATGGAGGGGCGACAGGCTGTCAACCAGCAAGCCCGGGGTATCCGGTGGATCGTCATCGCCCGGCCGGAAAGACCGGGGATCTGGAAATGAAGGAGGTCGAATCGGGCAGACCGGCAGCGGTCAGGCCGACAGGCCGACCGAGACTGTTGACATCCGTCGCAAGTTAATACGTCCCGATTTTGGCGTTCGAAATCCGGGGCGACCGATCCAGGGCCGACCGGCCGATCGCCGGCAGGAGCCGGCGGTAACCGAGGGGTTCCGGTGTTAGGGGCGCGGTTGGGGTCACTGTTCGGCGCGGGTCTCCGACCCACTGCGGTGAACATCTTCAGGTTACCTGAACACGTTTCTTCTCCTTCCTAAGTCGTTCCTGATGCGCCTCCAAGATCCGGTACACCGAGCTGTGCGTCCGCCTCCGGGCCCCCTTCCGCGGCGGCGACTTCTTCTTCGGCGGCGCCTTGAGCCACCGATCCCGCCACACACCGCCCAGCAATTCGCTCAGCCGCGCCTTCACCCGACCCGCCGTCCATTCCCCACGGAAGTGGGCGATCGTCTCCGCCGGCGTGACCATCACCCCCCAGGCGATCATCTGCCGCTCCACGTCCCCGAACAGCTTCTCGCCGGAGATCTCCTCCCGCCCCACCTCGGCCTCCGCGGCGATCACGCCGCGCACCACCTGGATCAGGTTGTACAGCAGCAGGCACATCGCGAACTGGAAGATCACCCCCTCCGGCCTCGTCCCGATGAGGTGCTCCAGCCCGAAGACCTCGGTCACCTGCTGGAACATGCGCTCGATCCCCCAGCGATTGAGGTAGGCCGTCAGCAAGTCCACCGCCGGCACGGCCTCCGCATCGAGGAGGTTCGTCACCAGGCCCACCTCCTTCTCGCCGACTCGGTGCAGGGTGATCCGTCGCACCTCCAGCCGCTTCGGATTCCGCGGGCTGCCCATCCGGCCCCATTCCTCGACGTAGCGCCGGCCCTCTTGGTCCCGCCCCTCGTGAGCGGGGCGGTCGGGATCGGCGAAGAACGGGACCTTGGGATGATGGCGGATCACGAAGGCGTCCCCTCGCTCGGCGAACCGGGCCGGCTGGGTCAGGTCGCAGAAGGCGGCGTCGGCGACCCAGAGCCGCTTCCCGGCGATGAGTCGGCGGACCTCGGGGACCAGATCGCCCACGAAGCGGACCTCGTTGGCATCGCCGTCGGGATGGGCCCGCATGGCCACGGCCAACCCGGTGCGCAAGTTCAGCGCGACCAGGGCTCGGCCCCCCAGCAGGCCGCCGGCGATGCCCCGCAACGCCTTGAGCCGCTTGGCGACCCGCTTGATGGCCTTGCCGTCGAGGATGACGACCTCGTATCCGTCCAGGCTCGCGGGCAGCGCCGTGCGGGCCCGGGGATCCGCGGGGAAGATGTCGCTGAACCGTCGGGTACAGCCGGCCAGGAAGGCCGAGCTGACGGGGATGGGGGTCCGTCCCAGCTTGCCGTAGGCGGCACGGGCCGAGGCGTCCAGGTCGCCGCGGTCGCGGGCGGCCTCGAAGCTCCGCTTGCCGCTGCCGTCGTATTCGAGCAAGGCGTCGCGGATCAGGCAGACGATCGTCGAGAAGGCGAAGATCTTCTCGTAGCACCGCCCGCGGTTGTCATCGAAGATCTGATTGACGATGTCGGCGTCGGCGGCCCACCGCCATAGCGTCAAGACTGCCTCGGCCAAGGGCAGCTTGGCCAAGGTCTGGGCTGCTGGGACCTGCAAGGGGACACTCCTGGGAAACGACCTGCTGATATCCTCCTTAATGTCGCTGCTAATATTACGTTACGTGATGGCAAGATGTTCACCGCAGTGGTCTCCGACCCCGCCGCGGCCGGGACCGACAGGTCTCCACCGGTCCGATCCGATCGGGTTCGGTACGGTCGGGTCCGCCCGCCGCCCGACCGGGAGACCGTCGGTCGCGCCGACGGCGGGGTCGGAGACCCGCGCCGAACACACGGGCGTCCGGCCGGCCTGGACCGACCCGACCGATCGCCGGCAGGAGCCGGCTCCTACAAAATAACCGGACCGGCCCGCCCGACCGATCGCCGGCAGGAGCCGGCTCCTTCTATGAAAGCCCGGGGGTTGTCAAGGGCCCTTGGTGTCTTTTCCTCGTCCTCTTCCCGGCTCGACGGCACCCGCTCGACGGACGACGATCGGCGGCCCCCTTCCCCCTCTTCACCGGGACAGAGAGAGGCTAGCGGGGTCCAGGGGGCGGCGATGAGCCCCCGGTCGCCGGCACGATGCCGGCGAAATCCCGGTAGGATGCCCAGGCCGAACCAACTTATATGCTGTACTATGTGATATTATCTTATTCGGTTCCTCCTGCACATCCCCGCTCCGCCGCCGGCGGGACGCCCCGCCGATCCCATGCCGCCTTCGTCCCCTCCTTCTATCCGAGCGTCGGCCCGATGGCCTTGCCCCAATGGGTGCTTCGAGACGGTTGAAGAGGGCGACCCCACCTACAATCGAGCGTCAAGCCCAAGGAGCCGCCGAGTCGCCCCCCTCAGCCCGGGACGCGGCATGGTTCGCTCATCACCCGGGTAGCCCCGGGGTCCACTCCCGCGGGCCCTCAGCCCGCCGACTTCAGCGCGATGCTACCCCCTCCCACCCGGTAGAACAGCCAACGCACCCAGCGGTTGGCCACCGCCGCCGCCACCACGCTCCCCGGCTTGCCCGCCGACCGCATCTTCGCCGCCAACTCCCCCCACCTCGCGTCGAAGCGGATCAGCCGGTGCGCCGCCTCGATCAGCGTCGCGCGCAGCAGCTCGCTGCCGGCCTTGACCAGGCCCGCGTCCGCCTGCCGCTGGCCGCTCGAGGCGTTCCGCGGCGACAGCCCGCAGTACCTCGCCAGCTGCTCGCCGGTGCGGAACCGGTCGAACCGGCCGATCTTCGCCCGCAGCGCCCAGGCCGTCACCATCCCCACCCCGCGCATCGTCACCAGCCGCAGGATCACCGGGTCGTCGGCCGTCACGGCCGCCAGCCGGACCCCGACCAGGGCGATCTGCTCGTCGAGCCGCCGCAAGGCGGCGAGATGGCAGCCGACCACGAACCGGGCCTCGGGCCCGAGCCCCTCGGCGGTGGCCAGCCAGGCCAGCCACGTCGGGCCCCACCGCCGCGACCCCTTCGGCTCGACCAGCCGGGCGTCGCGGAGCAGCGCCGTGATCCGCAGCTTGGCGGCGCGACGCTCGTTGACCAGCTGCTGGCGATACCGCACGGTGGTGCGAAGCTGCCGGACGTCCTGCGGTGCCAGCCAGACCCGTGGCAGGTAGCCGACGCGGACCCGGTCGGCGAGCATCCGGGCGTCGGTGTAGTCGGACTTGTCGGGGCCCTGCTTCATGCGGGCGACGTAGCCGGGGTGGCCAGCGAGATGTCCCAGCCATGGCGCTCGACCAGCTCGTCGGTGAGGTCGGCGGCGCCGGTGCAGGCCTCGATGGCGCCGCGGACGTCGTCGCCGAAGAAGGCGACGAGGAGGAGCAGGGCGTTGGAGTCGTTGTCGCAGGCGCGGTTGGCGAGGACCTTGCCGGCGGGGTCCATGATGCAGACCTGGACCTTGTCCTTGTGGTAGTCGAGGCCGACGTAGACGGTTACCTTGGACATAGCCTGTTGCTCCGCTCCGAGGGATGGGGGTAGAACTCCTCCAGGGTAAAGCCCGTGATCGTCTCGCGGGAGGAGCAGCAGGCTTTCATCCCCATCTACAACGGACCGGATCAGCCTTTTTCACTCCCGATCCGGGCTCTCTCGGCCCGGTTGTCGGGATCAGGCCGGCGGGTACTGGAGGACGATGATGTTGATGTCGTCGGCGGGCCGCCCGGGCGAGGTGTGGCGGTTGAGCGCCTCGTCGACCTGGTTGAGGATGTCGGTCGGGTCGGCCCCGTAGTGCGATTGCAGCAGGGTCTTGAGCCGGTCCTCGCCGAACAGGACGTCGGAGGGGTCCATGGCGTCGGTCAGGCCGTCGGTATAAATCACCAGCGACTCGCCGGGCTCGAGCCGGTCGGCGGCGCCCGCCGTGCCGTCGACCATGCCGATGCCCAGCATGCCCGGGTTGGACTGGAGCGTCCGCGGGCCGAAGGGGCCTACCACGATGGCCGGCGGGTGGCCGACACCGGCATAGCGGATCAGCCCCGTCTCCTCGTCGGCGATCAGGTAGAAGCCCGTGCAGAAATACCCTTCCGGGAAATACTGCTCGGTCGAGACGTCGAGGCCGGCAAGCAGCTCGCCGGGCTCGAGCACGGCGATCGACAACGGCGCGGCCAGCGCCTTGACCATGCCCGAGAGCATGGCCGAATTGACCCCGTGGCCCGAGACGTCGGCGACCAGGATGCCCAGGCGGTTGTTGTCCAGCCGATAGATGTCGTACACGTCGCCGCCGAGCTGGTTGGCCGGGGTATACCGCACCGCCAGGCGAAGCACGCCGCGGGGTTTGGGCGGCCGGGGCATCATGGCAAGCTGGACCTTGCGCGCCAGCTCCAGCTCGAACGTCAGCTTCTTGTGCGCCGCCTCGAGCAGCCGGTTGCGCTCGGCCAGCGTGACGTTCAGGTCGCGGATCCGAAGGTGGGCCTCGATCCGCTTGAACATCTCGCGGAAGTCGTCGGGGCTCTTGGGCTTGAGGATATAGTCGTCGGCACCCGCCTCGAGGCCGGCGACCTTGCTGTCGATCTCGGCCAGCGTCGTCAGCATGAGGATGGGGAGCGTGCGTAGCTCCTTGTCGGCCTTGACCGCTCGGCACAGCCCGGCGCCGTCCATCTCGGGCATCTCATAGTCGGTCAGGATCAGGTCGGGCCGGGGCTCCTCGGCGGCGCGGGCGAGCCCGAGCAGCCCGTCGTTGGCGGTGAAGACCTCGTAACCCTCGTCCTGGAGCTTCATCGAGAGCATCCGGCGCATGGTGGAGCTATCTTCGACCAGCAAGATGCGGCGCGATGCCATCGGCGCTTTCTCCTCCCTCATTCACCGCGGGAGACCGATCGGCCCCGGGTGGTGGTCCGCCGCCATGCCGCCCGTCGGTCCGCGGCCTTCATCCCGGAGTTCGACGGGCGCAGCCCTCCATCCACCCGGCACGAACGGGTGCCCGGGGATGCGAGGCTCCTCGTTCACTTCCCGTGATCAGCTATCACGATACGATGGGGAAGGGTCGAATGTCCAGGCCCATCGACGAGCCCACGCTCGCCAGTAAGAGCTCGGGATGTCGGGCCGCTGAGCGGTCCGACCCATTGTGCTTTCCCGAAATAACCGGTCGAATCCTCCGAACTCCTGACAGCCACCCATTGGTGCCCTCAAACTGAGTTTACTCAACTCCGCTGCCGGGAGCGAAATCATGACAGGTCTAGTCATTCCCATCCTTGCCGACTTCTCGCTCGCCCGCGACCCGGGGGGGCAAGTCCTGCTGGTGGTGCTCTGCACCCCGACGATCATCTCTGTGGTCGCGATCTGTGCAGGGGCATGGTCGAAGGTCCACAAGTATCGGCTCGAAACCTCCCTGAAACAGCAGATGATCGATCGCGGCATGTCGGCCGACGATATCGTGACGGTCCTCACGCGGTCGAAGCTGGCCGAGCCGGGCGTCGAGGCTCCATGCGCCTGCGAAGTCGTGGTCGAAAACGGTGGCGAATGGCAGACCGGACTGGTCCTCAAGCGCGACGGAGAACGCTACTACATCCACTTCGTCGGCACCGACATGTCGAGTAATGAGTGGGTGAACAGCGACCGGATCCGGTTCGCCGTCTCGCGACCGTCCGAGAGCCAGTACGGTGATCCCTGGGACGGGTCAGTCCCCGTCGGCGCCTATTCCGTCGGCAACGGGCTGCACCGTTCGAACCACGTCAAGCCCGAGCCCGTCGATCAGGAGTTCTGAGGAGCGGGAGCCGCAGGCTCGGCCCGCGGCGCCGGCCTGGCGGGCGGCAGACAGCAATCTGCCGGGCACACGTCGTGGTTCGGTCCGAACCGGCCGACCGACCGGCGAGCGGTCGCGGACGGGTCGGACGTCCGCTCGGCGATCAGCTCGCGGAGCATCCCGACGAACCGGGGATGCACGCCAACCGTCCGGCTGCGCACCAGGTTGAGCCCGAGGTCGCCGGCGAGCAGATGGGCCTCCTCGTCCAGGTCGAAAAGCACCTCCATGTGATCGGACAGGAAGCCGACCGGGTGGACCACGACGTCGCAGACTCCCCGTCCCGAAAGGTCGTGCAGATAGTCGAGGATGTCCGGCTCGAGCCAGGGGTCCTGCGGACGACCGCTTCGGCTCTGGTAGACGAGCTTCCGCCGATCCTGGCCGATTCCGACCGCCTCGGCGACGAGCCGGCAGGTCTCGTCGAGCTGGGGGACGTAGCTGGACTGATTGGCCATCGACAGCGGGATGCTGTGCGCCGTGAAGGCCAGATGGGCCGTGGCACGCCGCTCGGCCGGGATGGCCTCGAGCGCCTCGCGGACGCGATCGGCGTTGGCCGCAATAAAATCGGGATGGTTGTAGAAGACCCGGATCTTGTCCACAAGGGGCGCCAAGTCGCCGACCTCGGCACGTGCGCGCTCGACGTCCTCGCGGTACTGGCGGCAGCTCGAGTAGGAACTATAGGCCGCCAGGACGAGCGCCAGGGCATGGCGGCGGCCGTCCTGGACCATCTGGGTCATGGCGTCGACGAGCATCGGGCGCCAGTTGCGATTGCCCCAGTAGATCGGCAGGTCGATGCCATGACGGTCGAGCTCGGGCCGGAGCGCTTCGATCAGCTCGCGGACCTGGCCGTTGATCGGGCTGACGCCGTCGAAGTGATAGTAGTGCTCGGCGACCTCGAGGAGCCGCTCGCGGGGAACTCCCCGGCCTCGGGTGACGTTCTCGAGGAACGGGATCACGTGGTCGCGGGCCTCGGGCCCGCCGAAGCCGACGATCAGGATCGAGTCATACGGCGCGGACACGGGTTTTCTCCAGCATGACCTCGGCGGGACGGTTCTCTCAAGGATCAGGCTGGATCGCCTGGTCTACTCGGCTCTCGCCGGCTCCATGATCGGTCTCTCGACGTTATACGCAGCGGTCGGTAGTCGGGAAGGTGGCAGCGCCGGCGCGACTGCTCGCTCGCGAGCCCGGGACGGACCAGGAATCATTGGCCCCCTCACCACGCCCGCTCGAGCAAGTGTTCCATGTCGGCCTGGGTGCACGGGCGGGGGTTGGTGCGGTGGCAGTGGTCGAGCATCGCGAGCGCGGCATAGTGGGGGATGCGGTCACGGCGAAGGCCCTCGAGCTCGCCCAGGTGGCGGGGCAGGGGGAGGCGGATCAGGACCAGCTCCATGAGGGTGATCAGGTGCCCCTCGGCATCGCCGCTGCGGCCGAGTCCCAGCCGGCGGGCCAGCTCGGCGACGCGGTGCGACGCCACCGCCCGGTTGAACCGGAGCGCATGCGGTAAGAGGATCGCGTTGAGCGTGCCGTGATGCACCCGGCCCTCGGAGCCCAGGGCGTGCGAGAGCGAGTGGACGACTCCCAGTCCCTTGTGGAAGCTGATCCCGCCGAGCAGGGCACCCATCATCATCGACGAGCGGGCCTCGAGGCTCGTGCCGTCGTTGACGACCGTCTCGAGCCCCTTGAACAGGTAGCGAAGCCCCTCGACGGCGATGCCGTCGCAGATCGGGTGCGGGGCGGTGGAGAGGAAGCTCTCGACGCAGTGCGTCAGCGCGTCCATGCCGGTCGCGGCGGAGAGCGCCGGGGATAAACCGAGGGTCAGCTCGGGGTCGCAGATCGCGACGCTGGGCAACAGGTGCGGGCTCAGGACGATCGTCTTGCGGCCGGTCTGCGGGAGCTGGATCAGGGCGCCTCGGCCGGCCTCGCTGCCGGTGCCGGCCGTCGTCGGGATCGCGACCATCGGCGGCAGCTCGGGGCGGATCCGGTCGATACCGACCTTGGTCAGGTCGTAATCGGCCAGACTGCCGGGGTGCGTCACCATCAGCCGGATCGCCTTGGCGGCGTCGATCGGGCTGCCGCCGCCCAGGGCGACGATCCCATCACAGCCCGCGTCGCGATAGATCGCTAGCCCGGCGAGGACGTCCTCCTCGGTCGGGTTGGCATGGACGTCGGAGAAGACGGTCGCGCTCGGACCGAACGGCTCGACGATCGGCTGCACCAGTCCCGCGGCGATGAGGCCGGCATCGGTGACGAAGAGCGGGCGATCGACGCCGAGCCGGGCGAGCTCGGCGCGGAGGGAGGCGGACGCACCGGCCCCGAAGAGGATCCGATTGGGGAAGGTGAACACGGCCGGCGCGGCGGGCGGCGACACCGCCGCGGTCGCGGGAGCCGACCCCGGGATCGGGACCGACGCGACGTCTCCATCCGACGGCAGGGTGACCATGAGCTGCTGCCTCGACCTCAGAGAATCCGGGATTCGACCGCGATCGGCGCCCACAACGGCGGCAGGGCGGCCCATCCCCGCCCAGGCAAACCTGGCGCCAAGCCCGGCGAGTTGGACGCCCGCCGTCCGGCCGAGGTTCGTCGCAGACCACCGGGACGGCAGATCCCGCGGCGGCTCACGATCCGACCGAATCGATCAGGTACTGCATCTCGCCCGCGGCGTGGGTGTCGCCGGCCGCCCGCGCCCGAGCGATCCCCTCGCGCAGGATCGCAACGCCGGCCTCGTGCTCGGCCGTGTCAACGTAGGACTGGCCGAGCTGCTGGTAGGCGGCGACCTGGCCGGCGGGGTCGTCGGCGATCAGCAATTGGAGCCGCTGCCGCCCTTCCTCGATGTCGCCTTCCCGCAGGCACTGCATCGCCAGTCCATAGCGAAGGAAGGTGTCATCCGGGCTGTCGGCGAGGCTCTGCTCAAGCTTCTGTCGTCTTGGTGTCTTCTCGGCCATGGTGCGCGCTCGGCCCTGCGGGCTTCCTCGCCCCGTCCGATCCGGCGGGGTCCCTCCTGCAACCGGACCGGGCCACGAGCCACCTCGGGCCATTTCGATCCGTCAAGCAAGTCCTACGCTACGCATCGCGAGGCCGTGACGCAACGCCTCCTGTAACGGCTCGGCAAACCGGGCAGCCTGGTGGAAGGCTGCGGATCATTACGAAAGCAAGGGAAGCTGGGGGACTTCGGCTGACCGCATCTCAAGCTGGCCCGGGGGGGAACCGATCCAAAACAAGTCGGGTGAGGCAGCATTGAGAGACCGCCGGGAGCCTGATGAGACGGGAACGGGTGCAGCCTCGGTCTGTCGCTGTGAGGATGACGCCGTGCCAACGCCTTCGATCAGTCGCGATGCTAGCCTGCTCCGCAGGATTGCCTTGAGTTTAACGGTCGCGGTGGCCGGACTGGCCGCTCTGGCCGGCCCCGCCCGGGCCGGCTCCGAGCCGCGCCGGACGCCGATCGTCGCGGCCGTCGACCGGGTCCACGAGAGCGTGGTGAGTATCTCGAGCGAGAAGAAAGCCGAGTCGCACAGTCGATGGCCGTTCTCGGCCGAGGAGAACCAGCGGCCGCGGGTCAGCGGCATGGGGAGCGGCGTCCTGATCGACCGCCGCGGGTATATCCTCACGAATCACCACGTGGTGGACAAGGTGCAGGGTATCATGGTCCAGTTGTTCGACGGCAGCACCTGCCCGGCCCGGCTGCTCCAGTTCGACCCCGCGATGGACCTGGCGATCCTCAAGATCGAGCCGCCGCACGCGGTGACGCCCATCGAGATGGGGACCTCGGCCGATCTGATGGTCGGCGAGACGGTGATCACGATCGGCAACGCGTTCGGCTACGAGAACACCGTCTCGGTCGGGATCGTGAGCGCCCTGCATCGCGACGTGACGCTGTCGGACGACCAGGTGTACCGCAACCTGATCCAGACGGATGCCTGCATCAACCCGGGAAACTCGGGCGGCCCGCTGATCAACATCGAAGGCCAGTTAATCGGCATCAACGTGGCGGTGCGGGCCGGTGCTCAGGGGATCGGGTTCGCGTTGCCGATCGACGAGGTGAAGCGGGTCACCGCGGAGCTGATCAGCACGCGGCGGTTGGCGTCCACCTGGCACGGCCTGGTCGCGATGGAGCAGACGAAAGGGACGCGACGCGGTGTGGTGGTCTCGGAGGTGCAGCCGGGAAGTCCGGCGGAGGCCGCCGGCCTGCACGGCGGCGACGAGCTGGTGCGGATCGGCGACATGACGATCGGCTCCGCCATGGACGTCGAGCGGGGACTGCTCGATGCCCGGCCGGGCCGGCCCTCGACGGTGATCGTCCGCCGCGCCGGCAAGGATGCGACTGTGGCGCTGGACGTCCGGCCGCTGCCGGGTCACCAGAGCACGCCGGCGGGCACGAGCGACGAGGTGGTGTGGAGGATCCTGGGGCTCAAGACGATGCCGGTCACGAATGAATACGTGGCGTCCGTCTCGAGCAAGCTGCGCGGGGGCCTGTACATTCAGGCGGTCCTGCCGGGCAGCCCGGCGGCCGAGGCGGCCATCCAGAAGGGTGACATCCTGCTGGGGATGAAGGTCGGCAGCCGGCACTGGGAGACGATTCGCACCGACAACATCCTGTACGTGCTCCGCCAGCCCGAGACCGCCCAGACCCAGAGCGCCCTGCTCTACGTGGTCCGCAAGAACGAAGTCCAGCCGCTGCGGATCAGCCTGGGAGCCAGCGCCAGCCCGACCGGGCTGAGTCGCTAGCGCATTTCACGGCGAGGTTGCGACCGGCTGCGGATAGACCACCGCTGCCGAGCCGCTTGATCTACCGCCAAGACCTGACGCTCCGCCCTCGTCCGCCCTGAGGAACCGAAGCATCCATCGCCGAGGTGACACCACCCACGCGACGCGAAATCCTGATTCCGTGCCTGTAACCGGTTGCTTGCCCACAGAGATTGACGGAATAATCAATGGATTTCGTGAGGCGGGGCGAGCGAGGCCCCCGCCGGGCCGCTTGCCGTCAGGAGTCGAGACGCGAACGCGACCCGAGTTGGGAGGTGGACCACTCGTCCTTGCGCCCTTCCTGGGGTGCGAGCCGACGATCGAATCGGCGCCGCGTGGTCGTGCCGCGGCCCCGGGGTTGTGATGCGCCCGGAGGACTCTCCATGCCTGAACCCGCCGATAACCAGGATGTCGTCATGGTGGAAGATCCGCTCCAGGACCCGGAGGATGAGCGCCTAGCCATAACATCGTCATCATCTTCGCTGTGTTCTTCGAAGCGGGCCTGGCTCCCTTCTCGCTTCTGATCGGGTGGCTGCTCGGCCATCCGCCCCTGAAGGAGTTCGCCTGGAGCCTGAGGGATGCCATCTGGGGCGTGATCGCGGCGGTCCCGCTGATCCTGCTCTTCCTGGCCATGCTGCGGTGGCCGGTTGGGCCGCTCAAGGCGGTGCGTGAGTTCTGCGAGCAGGAGGTCGTCCCCCTGTTCAGCGGCAGCTACTGGTCGGAGTTGGCGCTCATCTCGCTGTCTGCCGGCGTCGGCGAGGAAATGCTCTTTCGCGGGGTCCTCCAGTCCTCGCTGGCCGACTGGCTGGGGTTCGCCTGGGGTCTCACGCTGGCGAGCATCCTCTTCGGCGTCCTGCATCCGATCTCTTTCTCCTACATCGTCATCGCCGGCGTCCTCGGGTTCTACCTCGGCGCGATCTGGCACTACAACGGCAACCTGCTCACGCTGATGGTCACGCACGCCCTCTACGACTTCGTCGCGCTCGGATACCTCATCAAGCTGAAGGACCTCGAGCCCGAACAGGCGTAGGCCTGCGCGTCCGTTTCCTGCATCCGGTTCGAGGGGATGTTCCCGATCTTCGGGGCCGATGGACCGCACGCAGACGGGATGATTTTGCGGGTCATGTCGGATATGCTGACGATCGGTCGCCCGGGCCGATGAGTCGGGCGCGGCGGCCCCCGGCCTACCCGGCTCGCGCCGTGCCTCGTCGTGGCGCGGCGAGTTGGTGGCTCGCGGGGGATTTCTTCGTGAAAGGTCCAACCGGATGGTGAAGACGATGAGAGAATCGGCGGGGAGGATCCTGGGCGCCGGCCGATACCGTCTGCCCGCGGCGGCCGTTCTGGTGGCCGCGGTCGCGATGCTGGCCGGGTCGGCCTCGCGGGCGGCGGCCGCCGAGCTGCTGCGATGGAAGTTCAGGCCCGGCGAGACGATGAAATTCGCCGTCGAACAGAAGATCGTCATGAGCATGAAGGGCGGGGAGACCGAGCGGAAGTCAACGCGGACGAGCACGCTCGACTTCACGTGGAAGGTCGCGAGCGTGGACCCCTCGGGAGAGGCCGAGATCACCCACCGGGTCGAGCGAATCCGGCTCAAGTCGGAGGAGCCGCCGCTGGCGCCCTTCGAATTCGACTCGGCGTCCAACGACCCGCCGAAGCCGGGTTTCGAGGGACCGACTCGCGAGCTCAAGTCGCAGGTGGGTGCCGAGTTCACCTTCAAGATCAAGCCAAATGGAGAGATCATCGACATCAAGCTGTCGGAGGAGACGCTCAAGCGACTGCGCGAGACCGCGGCGCCCGGCGCCGGCGAGGAGGTCTCGGAGAAGGCCGTCAAGGACTCGCTGATCCAGGCCAGCCCGCCCGCGTTCCCCGAGGCGGCCATCGAGGCGGGCAAGAGCTGGTCGGCCAAGCCCTCGCAGGTGCCGCTCGCCTTTACAAACCTGGTGATCGACAAGACCTTCACCTACCAGGGCCCCGACGCCCGGTCGCCCGGGCTCCAGCTCATTGGCATCGAGGTCTCCGCCAAGACCCAGCCCGTCGAGGGGGCCGACATCAAGGCCACCATCCGCAAGCAGGAAGGGAAGGGGACCATGACCCTCGACAGCGAGGCCGGCAAGGTCGTCGGCGTCCGGTTGAATCAGAAGTTCGATATGCTGATCACCTTCATGGGGCGGAGCTTCGAACAGACGACCGAGATGAGCTCGACGATGTCGCTGAAGCCGTAGTGCAGCACGGCGCGAGGCGCAAGCGGGCCCTCTCACCTCGGCCCTGGCCCCAAGGGGCGAGGGTGCCCGCTCGCCCGTCGCGCGATTAAGCGATGCCGTGCTTCCGGAGCTTGCTGAAGAAGGTGCTCCGGGGCATGCCGAGCAGCCGGGCGGCCGTGCTCTTGTTCCCCGCGGCGTCGCCCAGGGCGTCGAGCAGCCGCTGTCGCTCGTAGGCGGCGTGCTCGGCGTCGTCCTCGGGGGACTCCTCGTCCTCCAGGGTATGATCGTCGGCGACGGCGCGGGCGTTGGTCGGGATCGGGTAGGCCGTCGCCGCCGCGGCAGCCGCGGTGCGCGACCGGGCAGACCGGCCGCGGGCCGGCGCCGGCAGCCGGGGCCGCAGTCCGCGGCGCCGACCCTGGCGGAGCTCGGCGGGCAGGTCGTCGAGCGTGACCGCCGGCCCGTCCGCCAGCACGACCGCGCGCTCGAGCACGTTCTCCAGCTCGCGAATATTCCCCGGCCAGTCGTACGCCGCGAGCGCCTCGACGGCCTCCGGGTCGATGTGGGTGAGCGACTTCCCGGTCCGCTGGGCGTGCAGGTGCAGGAAGTACACCGCCAGCTCGAAGACGTCCTCCCGGCGCTCCCGCAGCGCCGGGGTTCGCACGCAGATGACGTTGAGCCGATAGTACAGGTCCTCGCGAAATCGGCCGGCGCGGATCAGCGCCTCGAGGTCCTGGTGGGTCGCCGCCAGGATCCGGACGTCGACACTGATCGACTGCGAGCTGCCCACCCGCTCGAACGACATCTCCTGGAGGACGCGGAGGAGCTTCGTCTGCACCTCGAGGTTGATGTCGCCGATCTCGTCGAGGAACAGGGTGCCGCCGTTGGCCTGCTCGAACCGGCCCATGCGGTCGCGATCGGCGCCGGTGAACGCACCCTTCACGTGGCCGAACAGCTCGCTCTCGAGCAGGCTCTGCGACAGCGCAGCGCAGTGAACCTTCACGAACGGGCGGCCTGCGCGGGGGCTGGCGCGGTGGATGGCGGCGGCCAGCAGCTCCTTGCCTGTCCCGCTCTCACCTCGGATCAGGACGGCCGACGGGCTGGCGGCCACCTTGCGGGCCATGCCAATCATCCGCCGCACGGACTGTCCTGAGCCCTTGATGGCCTCGAAGATGCCCGAATCGCCGTCGAGCTCGACGGCCGCGGCCGGGCTGCCCGAGGACGGGGCCCGACTCGTCGAGTCGCGGTCGGCACGGTCGCGAAGCTGCTCCTGGAGGATCAGGATCCGCCGCTGCTGCTCGGCGATCTTCTCGACCTTGTCGCGCAGCTCGTGGTTCAGGCTCTCGAGCGTCGCCTGGATGTCGGCCGAGTGCAGCACGAGCGCGGCGACCGAGCTGAGCGCGCCCAGGAACGCCATCTCCTCGTTCTCGTAGGGCATCCCGCTGCGCTTGGGGCCCAGCACCAGCAGGCCGGCGAGCACGCCGTCGCTGCCGAGTGCGGCGGCCGCCTCTCCCCCCAGCGCGATCATGGCGTCGCTGACCGAGTCGGCTCCAGCGCTGAGGGGCGTGGCGTGCGACAGCCGGACGGTGGGCACCTGGTGGAGCCGGACGACCAGCGGGTTATCGGGACCGAGCTCCAGGTCGTCGGCCATCGGCCCCTGGCTGGCCGCCAGCCGGAACGCCTTACCCGAGCCGTCGAGGAGGTAGAGCGCCCCCCACTCGAGCCGCAGCACTTCCGACGCCGCCTCGAGCAGGCGGCGGCCCAGCGTGGCCCGGTCGACCAGGCTGCCGACCGCCAGCCGCATCTTCTGCATCGCCTCGTCGAACTTGTACTTCTCGCGGAAGAAGCGGCGATCGATCGCGCGCTGGAATCGGCCCCGCGCGACCTCGAAAAGGATCAGGACCAGGATCACCGATAGCGCCGCAACGACCGCACCCAGCGAGGTCGACTGCGGCGAGAGCAGCCGGTCGCCGATCAACTTGCCGCCAACCAGCAGCATCCCCGAATAGATCAACCCGGCGATCAGGCTGAATCCGAAATACATGGCGCTTCGGTTGATGAAATCTTCGACCTGCATCAGCTTGTATCGCGTGATGCTGAAGGCGTGCGCCATGGTGAATAGCAGCGAGACGCCGAACATCGGCCATGCGGTATTGTCGCGGCCCAGGGTCGCCGGGTCGTTCCACGCCGTGATCAGCAGGTAACCGATCAACAGCGACGAGATCAGCGAGGCCAGCAGAATCCACTGCACCTGGTGGCGCTCGTCTCGCGTCCGGGCGTGGCGGTAGCTGTAGATCAGGCAGGCGACGCAGACGAGGAAGATCGCCGCAGCCAGCCCGACATAGCCCAGCGACAGGTTGCGGACGAAGCCGAAGGCCATCGGCGTCCGCGGATCGCCCCGTAGCGAGAGCGAGCCCGCCAGCCGCATGCTGCACCACAGCAGCATAAGGTAGCCCGTCGAGACGCCGTAGAGCATCCCCAGCACCCAACGGCGATGCCGCAGCAGCACCGGATGCGGACGGGGAAATACCAGGTAGAAATGCAGGTTCACCACCGGAACGAACACGGCGAACATCGCGAACAGATAGATCAGGCGCCTGCTCGAAGACGATCTCCGTCCAGTGATAGCCTCCCATGAAGGCGCCGACCGTTACGATGCAGAGGACGAAGAAGAGCCGTGCGGAGTCGTCGTTCGGACGCATCCAGAACACCCGGGCCCCGATGAAGAAGATCAGGAGCTCCTGGCTGAACCAGACCATCGACCAGAAATAGGTCCAGCTCGGCGCATAGCGGACGGTCGCGTGCCCGGACCGCACCGCGCCGCTCCGATGGTCGCGCCAACGGACCTCGATCGTCTCGCCGACCTGGCTTCGCAACCCTCTCATGGCGCGGATGTACCCGGCATAGCCGATGTACGGGTTGCCGGACAGGTTCAGGTCGCCGATCGCCACTAGCTCGTCGCCCCGCTGCGGCCGCTCCTCGCCCCACTGATAATCCGCCGGGATGACCTCCTCGACCTTCGTCCCGAACATGCAGCGGACGCCAATAGTCCCCATCCAGGCAACGTGGTAGAGCACCCAGACCGAATACAGGATCACTCCTAGCGAGCAGACCGTCCAGAAGGTGCGCTCCATGGCACCTCGCCAGCGGTACCGCGTTCCGCGCAGTCAACTGTCCTGCGGCCTCTGCCTTCGTGACCAGGATTCGGACTGTCTTCTGGCGATATCGTCCACGCCTGCTCCTGATGAAATGTCTAGGTTGCGGACTTAATGGAGTGTTGCGTGGAGGCCGAGGAAAGAATTCGGGGCTGGCGAGCCTCATTCCTTCGGCGCCGACATCTCCAGGCTACCGTTTCGGCGCCGAACTGCAAGGCTTTCGACAGTCAGGTTTCGGCGCCGAACACTGCACAACCCGCTTGAACTGTTCATCTCCAATGGAATTACCCAGAACACCCATTTTACCCATGTCAGCAGCGGCTGCAAGGTCAGGGTGGCTGATTTGGCTCTAGATACAAGAAGAAGATAGGTTAAGTGCACGAAATATACGCTTCAGGCGGGCGCTGCTTGATCATTCTGCTTCCCATCTCGGCGCTTCGGCGCCGAAAGGTCTGACGTTTCGGCGCCGAAGGAAATATTTCGGCGCCGACAACGGGAAGCGGACTTCACCTCGATTTCGGCGCTCGGATCAACTTTTTGATGCCGGCACGGCGCGTGCTTTAGGTGCAGCCATCCCGTGAAGTGCAAGGCGGCCCGCGTCGGACGGACGGGCAGACAGCACGCGGAAACGGCACCCTTAGTTCCGAACCTTCAACGGTGATCGCGGCGCTGGAATTGCGCTGCCGAGGATACACCATGCGTTTAGCAGCGAAGTGGCGGACGGATTGGACATGGCGAACCGGCATCGAGCCAACCAGGTCACGGCCGGTCCGGGTCGGAGGGGATCTGGTCGAAGTCCTTCGGCTGGGTCAGGGTCAGCCGCTGGTCGTGGTTCCCGGCCTTGCGGGTGGTTGGAAGCTGGTGGCCCCCTTGCGCGTCGGCTGGCCCGTCATTATCAGGTTTTCGTTCCCGCGTTGCGGGGCGACAGCGATCCCCGCGTGGGACTGGACGGCGGGCCCGGCGTACCCATGGACCTGGCAGAGTATGCCGACGACCTGGAGCAGGTGATCGGCGCCCTGGGACTGACCGCGCCCGCAGTGATGGGTGTGTCGTTCGGAGGAGCTGTTGCGCTGGAATACGCCGTGCGATATCCGCAGGGCCTGAGCTCGCTGATCATCCATGGCGCCGAGGCGCGGTTCCGGGCGACGCTCGGCGCGACCATCGCGCGGCGAGTCCTGGAGCGATATCTCTTGCCGGCTGACAGCCCGTTCGTCAACCAGTTCTTCCACCTCCTGTACGGCAAGAAGCCCGACCCCGGTCCGCTGGTCGATTTCGTGGTCGAGCGGATCTGGGATACCAGTCAGGGTGTCATGGCCCGCCGGCTGGCGCAGCTCGAGTCGTTCGACGTCACCGACCGCCTGTGGCAGATCGACGTGCCGACGCTGGTGCTGGCCGGCGAGCGCGACGTCATCGTCCCGGTCGCGCGGCAGCGGGAGCTAGCCGAGGGGATCGCGGGGGCCCAGTTCGAGGTCCTACCGGACGCCGGGCACATCGGCTTCCTGACCCATCGCGCCGAGTTCCTTCGGAGCATCAGCCGGCACCTGCAAAGCGTCGAGGCGACGGTTTGACCTCGGCCGCCGATGGATCGCTCGAGCCGGAAGGCCGGATGACGGTCCGGCTCGAGTGCGCCCTCCGCTGGTCGGCCATCCGCCACGCCGGCCAGACCCGCAAGGCGAGCTCCGTACCCTATTTCGCCCACGTCGCGGCCGTGGCGATGATCGTGGACCGCGCGGGGTTCGGCGAGGACGCGGTGATCGCCGCCTTGCTCCACGACGTCGTCGAGGACACCGACGCGACGCTCGCGGATGTCGAGGGAGCCTTCGGCCTGGCCATCCGCGAGATCGTCGCGGCCTGCTCGGAGGTCAAGGTCGACTCCGAGGGCCGCAAGCGGCCGTGGATCGACCGCAAGCGCGACCACCTGGCGGCCATGGCCGGGGCCGACACCAACGCCCACGCGGTGATCCTGGCGGACAAGCTGCACAACCTCACGAGCATTCAGCTCGACCTGGACGAGGGGCGCCCGGTCTGGTCGTCGTTCAGCGCCGATCGGACGCAGGTCCTCTGGTATTATCGCGCCGCGATCGACGCGTGTGACAATGAGGATCCGCGGGTCCAGGCCCTGGCTCGCGACTGCCGGAGGGCCCTCAAGCGGATCGAATCGCGTGAGGCGAACGCGCCATCGACCTGATCCGCTTCTAGCCCTAGCGCCGGACGGTTGAATTGCGCACGACGGGACGATCCGATCGTATGAGCCCGACGCGCCAGCGAGTGGATGCCCCGCCGATCATAACATCCACTCGCTTGCGCGTCGGGCTCGTATGGGCGGCGTGACCGTTCGGCGCTCTTACGTCTTCAGCGGTCATCCACTCGCTTGCGCGTCGGGCTCGTATGAGCGGCGCGACCGTTCGGCGCTTCTTCGCCTTCAGCGGTCATCCACTCGCTTGCGCGTCGGGCTCATATCGGTGACGCGACCGTTCGGCGCTCTAAGTGACTGTCCCATAAGTGGGTTTACGAAGCCGCCCGGTAGTGGAACTCGGCCTCCGTCCCCTTCGGCTCAAGCCGATTGAGCATCAACTGGATCATGGCCAACTTGACGAATGCCTCCGACGATAAGACCGTCTTCTCCCGGTCCAGGCTCAGCCGCCGGCACCTCGTCAGCCAGGCGAACGTCCGTTCCACCGTCCAGCGGATCGGCAGCCGTACCCAGCCCCCGGTCCCCTCTGGCTTCCGCACGATCACCAGGTCCCAGTCGGCGTTGGTCTCCACCCACTCGTAGAGCGCATAGTTGTGATACTTGTTATCGGCGTACATCCGCACGACCTTGCCCATCGGCTGGCCCTCCAGCCGGGCGAACAGCTCGGCCGCCGCCCTGGCGTCGTCAACGTCGGCGGCGGTCACCAGGATCGCCAGCAGCAACCCCATGCTGTCCACGACGATATGCCGCTTGCGGCCGTCCACATTCTTGAAGTTGTCGCGGCCCCGCTGCTCGCCGCCGGAACTGGCGTCGACCGACTGGCTGTCAACGCTGGCGGAGGTGCGCAGGGTGGTAGGGCTTCTCGGCCGTGCGGGCCTTCGTGCGGAGCCGGTCGTGGATGTGATCCAGGGTGCCGTCGTGCCGCCACTTGTCGAAGTACCGCCAGACGGTGCTCTTGGGCGGGAAGTCCTTGGGGAGATACCGCCACTGGCAGCCGGTGCGGGTGAGGTAGAAGACGGCGTCAACCACCGCCCGCAGATCGGTCTTGCGGGGCCGACCGCCGCCGGGTTCGGGTGGCAGGTGGGGTTCGATCAGGGCCCACTGGTCATCGGTGAGGTCACTCGGGTAAGGGTGCAATCTCATACCGTGATTACGCCCGCTACACCCCATTTGTTCACCTTATGGGACAGTCACTTACGCCTTCAGCACGGGCACCGGCTCGAATCGCTGGCCGAGCACCGTCTCCGACGGAACACCCAACCAGCCGTCCAGGATGGTCGCATAGATCCGGCGGAAATCGATATTCCACCGCAGGTCGCCGTCAACCAGGTCGCCGAGCTTCGGGGTCGCTCCGAGAAGTCCAGGCCGCACGGACCGCCCGGCGAGGAATACCGGCCCGGCGGTGCCGTGGTCGGTTCCGAGCGAGTCGTTCTCGGCGGGGCGTCGGCCGAACTCACTGAAGGCGAGTGTCAGCACGTCGTCGGCCCGGCCGGCCGCGGCGAGGTCGTCGTGGAACGCACGCAGGCCCCGCGCGAGCTCGCCCAGTAACTCCGACTGTGCCGGCATCTGGAGCTGGTGCGTGTCGTAGCCGGGCTGGATGACGTAGTAAACGCGCGCGTTTGCACCCGAGAGGATGGAGCGGGCGACCAGCTCCATCTGCTTGCCCAGCTCGCCCTCGGGGTATCGGGTCGCGGTAGGCCGGCGCCGGCCGGCCGACTCGGCCATCGCGCGCGCCGTCGTATAGCCGTTGGTCACGGTTCGCTGGACGAAATCGGCCAGGTCGCCCTCGCCCATCGGCGTTGATGAAGCCTCGGCCGCCGCAGGGATCGCCAGCGACAGGTCGGCGGGATCGGCGAACGAGGCCGTGATGGCGCGTCGGCCGCGCAGGCGGCGTGGCAGCTCGCGCTGGCCGACGAAGATTGCCGAGGGTCCGCGCCCATCGGGCTTGACGTCGAGGGCGCGTCCCAGCCAGCCGTTGGATTCGGGAGCGGGATCCTCGGGCTGGGCCGTCTGCCAGATCGCCATGCCGCGGAAGTGCGACCGATCGGGGTTCGGGTATCCGACCCCCTGGACGATCGCCAGCCGGCCGTCCTGCACCATGTCGGCCGCCGCGCGCATCGACGGATGCAGGCCGACATCGTCATTCAGCTTGCAAACCTTGTCGGCGGCGATCCGGAGCTCGCGGCGGTGGCGGGCATAGTTTTCATCGCGGTACGGGACGACCGTGTTGATCCCGTCGTTGCCGCCATCAAGCTGGACGACGACCAGGATGCGGGCATCGCGCTCGGCCCTGGCGGCCACGGCGGTACGCGCCAGGAACCCGGGCAACGTCGGCACGAGCGAGAGGAGGGACGAACGCCTGAGCAGGTCGCGGCGGGTCAGCATCGGAATGGCCGTCGTGGGGAAAACGGTGGAGGAACGGACTCACATCAACTGCGCCTCGGGCCGCGCGAGGACCAGCGCCACGGACCGGTTGAACCGCTCCTCGGCCGTACCGCCCGCCGAGGCCGCCTGTTTCGTGATCAATCTCACGGCGCCCAAGTCGAGCGGACAGCCGGTGAGGACCTCGTGGAGGAAGGACAGGGAATCGCCCGCTCGACGGTTCCTTGCGGCGAGTTGCAGCAGGTCCGGGCGCCGGCGATCGAGCCGGCATTCAACCGGCCCTCGACGAGCGCCGCCGCGAAGTTCGCCCGGGCAATGACGGTGCGGCCCGAGAGCCAGCTCCGCCCGCCCGGCCAGCCGCCCACGTTGGGCGGAAAGAACAGCGCCTGGCCTATGCGGCCCGTCCACTCGGCCAGCAGCAGAGTGCTCGGCGGCGGGTTGAACTGCTCGAGGGCGCGCACCGTCGCCACGGCGAACTCCACCGGCCCCGTGACTCTCGCGTGCAGGTTCCTGGTCGAGAAGAACAGCTCGGACCGCAGGATCGTCTCGACCGCGCGGCCGATGTGAAGGTGATCGCCGCGGAGCCGTTCCGCCAGCTCCGCGACCGCGCCGTCATCGGCCACGCCCTCGCCGAGGAGCTCGCGGCAGAGCCTCCGGGCCAGGCGTTGGGATGTCGCCGGCTGATCGAGCAGGAGATCCGCCAGCCGATCGCCGTCGAGTCGCCCCGAATGACCCAGCACCGTCTTGTCGCCGCCGTCGTGCAGGTCGGCGCGGCAGGCGTAATTCCCCTGGAGGACCGTCCGTCCTGTGAGGGCGCGGGCCGCCTCCTTGATGTCGCGCTCGGAGTAATTGCCGACGCCCAGCGTGAACAGCTCCATCAGCTCGCGGGCGAGGTTCTCGTTCGGCTTCCCCCTGCGATTCGACGGGGCGTCGAGCCACACCAGGAGCGCCGGGTCGCGGAGCATGGCCCGCAACAGCTCGCCGAACGGGCCCCGCGCGTGGCGACGCAGGGTCTCGTTCTGTTGCCTCATCGCCCCGGCGTCCTCGACCTTGAGCTGGCTCGTGGCAAAGTGGTCATGCCACATCAATGTCAGCCGCTCGGTGAGCGGGTCGGGCGTGAACAGCATCCGGAACAACCACCACGCCTGGAGCCGGTCGGCGTCGCTCGATGCGGCGGCCGCGTTGCCGAGCAGGTCGGCCGTCGCGGCGAAGTCGGAGGACATGCCGACGGTCCGGCAGCTCGCCGCGACCACACGGTCGATCGCGGCGTCTGGCCCGTCTTTCAGGTCGCGCTCCAGCTCGGCCCAGGTGGCCGCGAAGCCAGCTCGACGCCGGAGCGTCCAGGCCCGCGTGAGGTCCCACGGCGCACTCCCGCTCGGCCTGTACCGCGACCATGGCGACGTGCTCATCGCTTTGAACTCCTCGTGTCGTGAACAGATCCGGTGGCCGTCAGTCCTGGCTGAGCCTGAGCTCGCCGATGTCGCTGGTTTCACCCGGCTTGACCGCGATCTGCCGCTTGAACGCGCAGCTTCGTGTCCACGTTCGCGGCCCGGCTCTCGACGACCAGCGAGTACGAACATCCGATCGGGACGTTGGGGAGGGCAAACCGACCCTCCTTGTCGCTGGCGACCTGCGGCAGGCCCGGGGAGAAATCTCCGCCCGGCTCGGGATAGGTGGCGATGGTCGCGCCTGACACGGGCTGGCCGTCGGCGTCGGTGATGCGGCCGGCGATCGTGGCCGAAGGCTCGAGTTTGACCACCAGTCGTCCCTTCGCGTCGTCTCCCGGCTTGACGTGGATCACCCGGCCGAGCTTCCGACCCTCATGGCGGATCAGCACAGTGCGATCCTCGCCCGGTGCGAGCGCCTCGACGTCGATGCCGGATTCGGCCAACGCCGTGAATTCCTGCCTTCCGCGATTAACCCGCCCGATTGCCGTCGCGTTGGTTACGGGCTTGTCCTCCGGATCGACCAACTTCAGGCCGACCCTGGCCCCTGGGTCCAGCTCGATGTCGAGGCGGACGACGTCGGCCTTCGCTTCGGGATTGATCTCCTTCATTGAGGTCGGGAAGAGCCGGCCCGGGGGCACGGGGTTGACGTATACGGGGAAATGGCCGTGGTCGCTCATCCCCTTGATCAGCTCGGACCCGGCGCCCTGGCGATACGGCTTGCCGCTGTAATCGATGACGCCCAGGATCGCCCGGCCCGGCAGGCCGACGGTCCGATAGCGGCCATCGGACCTCGTCTTGTAGCGGTCCTGGTATCCGAACGCCGCCGAATAGCCGCCGCCATTGAACTCGGGAGTCTTCTGTGCGAAGGGATTGTCCAGGAACGGGAAATAGTGGAGCCAGGCATCGGCGACCGGCGCGCCCGTGCCTTTGTCCGTGACCTTGCCTTCGATCCAGATCCCCTTGTGAAGGTCGACCTCGACGGCGATCGTCCCGAGTCCCGCGGGATCCGGCACCGAGAACTCCTGCATGAAATACGGCTGCTCGTCGGTCGGGACGATCAGGAGTTCGTTCGCCCGGCCCTTCGGCATGCCCTCGACCCGGAAACGACCGCTGGCGTCGCTCCGTGTCTTGAGATCCTTGGTGCCGACGAAGGTCGAGCCGGCGAATCGGTAGCTCCAGACGCCGACGTCGGCCATCGGCTCCTTCGTCTTCGCGTCGCGGACCACGCCCTCGATGATTCGTGCCGGGCTCGCCGTGTAGGTAAAGTCGGCGCCATGGATCGTCTCGGTACCGGGCCCGAACAGGTTCGAGAACCCCGATGCCTGGAAGGGCTCGATCTTTCGCGTGACGACGTCGAGTTTCTTGTAGGCGATCGTCGGCCCCTCGATCGTGAGGCCCACCCGACACTCGGCTCCGATGCCGCCCAGCCGGAAGCGACCCTCCTTGTCCGTCTCGACCACGACCTTGATGTCCTTCGAGTCGCTCTTGTCGTCGTCGAGGAGCTTGTAAGCGACCCACGGCGGCTCGCCACGGCGGACGGCTTCGAGCCAGGGGGTCAGGTCGCCTCCTTTGGCCCTGGTCACCCCGCCCACCCGCACCTTGACGCCGGCAACCGGATGCCCCTCGAGGTCGATGACCCGCCCGGTGATTGGCACCTCGCGGAACGAGGCTGCCGCCCGTGCGTCGGTCTTGCGGGCTGGCTCTTCGGGCCCGTTTACCCGCTGGCCCGTCTCGACATTGAAGGTGCCTAGGTCGATGACCTGGCCCGGCTGGGCGACCAGTTTTTCGGCCATCGCGAAAACCTGGAACCGGTCGCGCGGCATCCGGGAGCCGGGCGGGATCCGATCCGCCGCGCGGACGTCGTGCGACGCCCCGGGAATCAGCAACTCGACACGGAAACGGCCGTCGCGGTCCACCGTGTAGCCTGGCGTGATCCCACCAGTCGAGGCGTTGTCGCCGTATTGCACCCCCAGCTCGACCTGGGCCGTCGCGGGCTTGCCCTCTCCATCCACCAGCCGGCCGGTGATGATGCCGCAGGGGCGGAGTGTCACCGTCCGGACTGCTTCCACCGCGTCATTCGGCTGGACGACCAGGGTCGCCCCGAGCTGCCGGCCATGGTGCAGGAACACCACGGTCCGGGGCACCTTCGAATCCAGGCCCGTGACCTCGACGCGGCTCTGATCGTCGAGCCCCGAGTAATGGCCCTCATTCGCCTGCGGGTGCAGTCCCTGCGCCGAGGCGTTGGTGAGCGGCTTGCCGGCGGGGTCGACAAGCTGCACGGTCAGCGACCGGCCCCGTTGGAGCGGCGAGGTCGCGATGGACCTCGGCGGCACGGTTATCCGGATTCACCTCGGCCACCGCGTGGAACTCGAGCGGGTTCATCGCGTTGTAGGTCGGCAGGCCGAACGCCCGGTCGGAGCGCGCGAGGCTGCTCCGACAGGCCGTCAATCCCGACGCCCAGCCGGTACGATCCATCGAAGCTCTTCACCGCGACGATCCCGCGACCCGGCAGGCCGACGACGCGGTATCGCCCCTCGGCGTCGGTCCGGTAGCGGTTGCCGGTCCAGAAGAGCGACAGGCCGTTATGGAAGTTCGGGAATCCCTTCGCGTGGTCGTTGGCGAGATAAGGGTAGTAATGGACGGCCGACGGCACCGGCCGGCCGGTCTTCGCGTCGGCGACGCGGCCGGTGATCCAGATCCCCCGCTTCAGCTCGACGTCGAGGCGGACCGGTCCCAACCCCGGCGCGGACGGCGTCCGCAGGCTGTCGGTGACGAAGTAAGGCTGATCGAGCGGCGGAAAGATCCCCAGTCGATGACCGGCCCCTCGCGGAAGGCCCATGAGCCGATACCGGCCCTCGGCGTCCGAGACCGCCGAGATCAGGCCCTCGATCCCCCAGTCCGAGCTCGCCAGCGTCTCGACGGCGATCGTCACGCCGGGAATCGGCGCCTTCGTCCCGGCATCGCGGACAGTGCCCTCGATCGGCTGGCCCGGCTGCATGACGATCGTGAAATCCGCTCCGTGGTAGTCCGGATCGATGACGCTGGTCCGCTGGGCGTGGTCCCCCTTCAGGGTGGCCATCTTCCGAGTGATGACCCGGATGGTCTGGAAGGCGATCGTGTCGCCGCTGACATCCAGCGTGGCGATCCGGTCGCGGCCGATTCCCGTCAGCCGGAACCGGCCGTCGGCGTCGGTGCGCACCGCGGGCCAGAGCGCCGGCGTGCCCGAGGTGAGCTCCATGAACGGCCAGGGCGGGTATTCCGGCCTCGGCGATGGGGCGCCCGGCGCCATCGCCGCGAGCCACTTCTCATACATGGTCATATTGTTGGGAGCCACCAGGCGGCGGACCTGAATCTTGGCGCGGGCGACGGGCCGGCCCTCCAGGTCGAGGATCCGCCCCTCGATGGGCACGTCGTCCTTCACCAATCGCAACGGCTTGTCGGCGGGCAGGTCGGCCGAGCCGTCCCACCACGCCGGGCCGTATCCCGGCGCTGGGCCAGGACCAGCGGGAGATTCCAGTTCATCCGCGTGTTGGCGTCGGTGGACGGGTCCGGGTCGCTCGGCGTGATCGAGAGGGCGAAACGGCCCTCGGTATCGGTAACGCCGTGGTCCAGCTCGCGACGCGTCCAAGGCCAGTTTCCCGAACCCATCCGGTAGTCATTCTCGTCGATCGTCGTCGTGGGAGCGAGGTATTCCAGGTCGACCACCTTCGCACCCGCGACCGGCTTGCCGTCAGGGCCGACGACGCGGCCCTTGACGCTCCTCGGCCCGGCCTTCGACGCCTGGCCGGCCGGGCCGGCCTTCGCGTCTTTCGGCTCATCGCCGCGGACCTCGCGAGTCGTGGTGCCGACGCCCACGAGTCCCGCGAGGATTGTTCCGGCAAGCCCGGCGACCAGCGTCACGGCGATGGCGCGACGTCCCGCGCTCGGTCGAGAGCTGGCGCGACGAGTCCAGGATCCGTCGGATCCGTCGGCCCAGCAAGGACGGCAGCGAGATCATCCCCACTCCGGCCGGCGCCAGCGGCGGCAGGGTGCGTCCGGCCAGATCGAGCAGGTGCCCGGCGTACCGCGTCCGGTCGGCGCCGAAGGCCACGACGAAGTCGTCGCAGACCTCCTCGGCCGTCTCCTCGATCCGCCGCGAGAGCATCCAGAGCAACGGCTGCACCCACAGGAGCGCCGAGGCCATCCGGCGCAGCAGGTTCCACAATCCGTCCCGCCGCGACAGGTGCGCCAGCTCGTGGATGAACGTCTCGCGCAGGTTCGCCTCGGCGTCCTCGGGCAGCAGGATCGCCGGCCGTCGCAGGCCGTCCAGGCAGGGGCTCGACAGGAACGGACTGCGCAGCACCGACGGCGGAGCCAGCCGCATCTGGCCGGCCAGCGAACGACAGAGCGTGTCAGCATCAGGGTCGGCCGGAAATGCCCCCAGCCGCAACTGTGCCATCCGCGACTGACCCACCGCCAACCGCACACCCAGCAGGGCCGAGCCGATCGCCCAGAGGCCAAGGAGGGAGATCCCCACCACCGAGATCAGTCGCATCGCAGGGGTCGCCGCCTGGGTCGATGCGACCGTCGGATCGGGCCGTGACGAGATCTCATCCGAAGACGCCGACGGCGCCAGAACCGCCAGCGCCGTGGACTCGCGCCTGGATTCAAGGGCGAGAGGCGACGCCGCGTCCGATCGCGTCGTGCTCGGCTCGACGGAAGTCTGCTCGGCCTGATCCGCCCCCGTCTCGGCAGCAGGCGGGGCCGCCACAGCCGGGCGAACAGGGTGTAGCGCCGGCAACTCCGAGGCGCCGGCGAGATCGGGCAGCCGCAGCACCAGCCCGCCCAAGCCCATCGCGGCCATTCCCATCGACACGACCGGGCAGAGCAGCACCGCGGCCAGGGTCGTTCGATAGACGGCGGATTGCACCGCCGGGCCCCAACGCCGCGACGCCTTTCCAATCAGCAGGCCCAGCGCCAGCAGGACGGTCGACTGCACCAGCCAGGTCAGCAGTAGCTCCGCCGGGGCTGACGACCCGGCCGTGATCGCTTGCCATGTCATCGTCGTGCCTCCTTCAGTCCTTCTGCTGTTGTTCGATCAGTCGACGCAGTTCGTCCACCTCGGCCCGGCTCAGCCGCTCCTGCTTCAGGAGGTGCGCCACCAGGCTGCCCACGTTGCCGCCAAACACCCGATCGAGGACCTCGCGCGCGGCAGTCCGCTTGACCCTGTCTTCTTTCAGCTTCGGGAAGAACACGAACGTGCGATCCTGCGCCTCGTGCCCCACCGCGCCCTTCGCCTCGAGCTGCCGCAGCAGCGTCTGCACCGTGCTGTGCGCCACCGGCTCGCTCGCGTTCGAGCGCGTCGGTGATCTCGCGGGCGTTCGCCCGCCCCCGGTCCCATAACACCTGCATGATCCGGAATTGCATCCGGCCCAGTTCGCCTCGCCCATCGGCCACGGCCCCCTCGCCCGATATGGATCGTCTACCGCGATAAATTTACTTGAGTAGACGACGCGCGTCAAGTGGGCGCTCGCATCTTACTTCGCCGATCGGTGCATGTACCATTTCGCGCTCAGGGCTTGACGAGCGCGTCGGCCACGGCCTTCTCGAGTAGGCCGTTCTGCGGGACGACGGCCAGCAGCTTGCCGTCGGGGCCGATGAGATAGCTCGGGAGTGGCTGTCTCGCTCCGTAATCGACCACGATGGGATCGAACTCGCGGTCGCGGAGGACGGCTTGCGGCCAGGTGATCCCCAGGAACTCGACGGCCTTACGCGCGGCATCAGCATCGCGATCCAGGCAGAATCCGACCATTGCGAACCGGTCGTCACCGGCGAAGCGTTTCTGGAGAAGCTTTAACGGGTCGAGCTGCCGGCTCAGACTGGGGGTCCAGAAGTGGATCAGGACTGTCTTGCCGCGGAGCGATTCGAGGCTCAGGTCCTTGCCATCGAGCGTCAGCACCGCGAACGCCGGCGCCGGCTGGCCGACCACGGGCTGGCCCGGCCGCTGCTTCAGCGTCAATTTCAGCTCGGCCGTGGCCCCCTCGGCGAGCTTGACTCGCTTCAGGCCCCTCGAAGCGATCGAGGTGCCCCTCATCATCGCGTAGATCTCATACTCCTGGTCGGGCAGCAGCCCGATGCTGCGGTACCAGCCAGCTTTCTCCGGTCGGAACTGGTAGTTGCGATTGCGCCGACCGCTCGGCGCAATGGCCCGGACGATTACGCCGTCGGTCGCCGAGCCGTCCTCGTGCTCCACACGGACGACCACCTTCGGTTCCCTGTAGCCGACGACGGTGACCTGCCGATCCTCTTCCAGCGCCCCCAGCAGGTTGTTACCGTTACCCTGGAGCGGGCCTTCCGGAGTCAGTCGGACCCTGTAGACATCACCGCGACGCGAAGGCCCGAGACAAAGCATCGCGGTCTGGAGCTTCACGGGCGCGGCGAATACAACCCGCCCATCGCGATCGGGACGACCCAACACCGTCCACTCGAGCTCGGCGACAGGCTCGGGCGCCTCGGGATCGTTGATACTCGAGGCCAGGCCGAGTTCCAAATCGACGACCATTCTCAGAAGTGCCGCGTTGCCCTCATTCGGGATCGTGCCCGACAGCGCTGCCGGACCACCCGCGGACGGCCGCCCGGCCGAATCGATGAAGCGGACCTCGACCTGGATTGAAGGCGGCTCTTGCAGCACCACCGGCGCAGGCGTCTCCCCTTCCTTCAGGAACACCTGCACCGGCCGGATCGGCCGGACCGGCCCGCGCTCCGTCGGCGAGTTATAGTCGATGCCGATCCTCGAATACTGGCCCGCGCCGTGGATCACGTAATTCCCCGGCCGTAGCGGCCCGATCGCGAAGGTCCCATCGGCCTCGGTCGTGGTCGAGTGCCGATCCTGTCCCTTCATGGCCGTAGCCTCGATCCGCACTCCTCCCACCGGCCTCCCCTGGGTGTCGAGCACCCTCCCGCCCACCCGGATTCCGCGCCTGAGCACGATCCGCCCCAGGTCGGTGGGCGCCCAGACATCGGGGTTGCGCGAGGGATCCTCCGTGCCCCAGAAATGCCGGTAGGGCGCATACGGGAACCGTGCCCGAGCGACCCGCGGCGGCCCCAGGTGGATCGCCAGCGTGTGCCGCCTCGGCATCCGCAGCCGGATGCGGCCATCGCCGTCTGCCTCGCCCGACTCCTCGTTCGACCAATCGTTCGTTCGAGTCTCGTCCTGATCCCAGCACTCGAAGACGTACGGCAGCCCCGCAGCCCGGCTTGCCCGAGGGCGTCACGACCTGCGCCGAGTACTCGACCCCGCGCTGCATCGGAATGTCCGAGGCGAACGGCCCCTGACCCGCCTCGTGCAGGCGAATCAGCTCGACCAGCAGGCTTCGCCGCGACTTTCGCTCGACAAATCCGGGCTTCCGCACCCGGATCAGGACCTCCAGCCGGTCTTCGGCCACCTGCTCGGCAGGGAAGCTCACGCGAAACGCCCCGACGGCGTCGGTGCGGACCGCGCTCTCGACGGCCCACGCGGGCCAGGCACTCTGATCGATCTCCTGGATCGACCGCTCCACGACCACCGACGCACCCTCGACCGTCCGGTGGGTCTCGAACTCGACCAGGCGTCCGACGAATTCCACGGCCGTCGCCGGCTTGCCATCATCCGCCCCGGCCCTGGCCTCGCCGCCGAGGAGAACGATCACGGCCACGATCAGCACGCGGCCGGCAGGCCTTACCGGGCCGGACCGACGATTGCCACCAGGACCCGGACCCTCGCCGTTACTGGCCCGCATTGATAATGCTCCCGGAAGAGCCGCGTCCTTACCTCGTCGTTTCCGACATCCTACATCCGTCGCAACCCGACCGCGATCCCGCTCTCGGTCGTGCTTACTTCTCCGACGTGCTTTTCGTGTTGAGAGCTCGGGGCCGACATCATCGACCCCCGGTTCCTGGCGGTGCCGCCACCTCGGGAAGTTTTCCGGGTGAACCGTTGATCCCCGGGGGCTGTCGGTATAAAGTTACTCTGTCGGTCGAAGGAACGATCCAACACACATCGGCCGACTTTCGTGTCGTGCTACCGTGGCGCGACGGACTGAAGCCCGCTCTCGCTCGAGGCTGGTCTCCGGCGTGACCGGGAGGTCTTAGCGAAAGGAGGTGATCGCGTGTGTAGTGATAACCAGGGGCGGCTCGCCTAACGGCAGCCGACGGGTTGCCCGTCGGGCAGCCGCACTTTTGACCATAGCTTTCGGTCAAGGATCGGCCGGGTCCGTCTCGTACGGACCCGGCCGGTTCCCTCGCCGTGAAGATTTTCGGCCTTGGTCCTGATTGCATTCGGGAGTTCGGCAGGTTGACTGGATCCCAGGCGGGCGAATACGGACGGTATTCTTACCGTGGCTGGTGGTGGTCCTGGGCGTTTACCAGGCTCACGACAGGTCGCCGGGCCGAGGACGGAGTGTCCGCATAACTCCCGCCTCAACTTCTCCAAGCATACACCCAAGCCCCGGGACCTGCCTCAAGGCAAGGTCCCGGGGCTTGTTTCGTTTTCCGGGTCGCCGATGGTCGTGCGACCCTGCGTTTCTCCTCTCGAGGCGGACGAGGACTCGGTCCTCGATTCCGGAGGGCGTTCCAACGTGATCGTGGTCATGAAAACCGACGCGACGGCCGCGCAGATCGAACATGTGGCGGCGCACATCACCGCACTGGGGCTCAAGCCGCAGGTGATCCAGGGCACGCACCAGACGGTGATCGCCGCCATCGGCGAGGAGCGGCCCGGCCTGACCGAGGTCCTCGAGCCCGGTGAGGGGGTCGAGAAGGTCCTGCCGATCATGGCCCCGTACAAGCGCGCCTCCTCCGAGCTGAAGCGCGAGCGCAGCGTCGTGAAGGCGCGCAGCCTGGAGGTCGGCGGCACGAAGATCGCCGTCATCGCCGGCCCGTGCTCGGTCGAGGACGAGGAGCAGATCGTCCAGCTCGCGCGGAAGCTCAAGGCGATGCGGCGCCACCGGGCTGCGCGGCGGGGCGTTCAAGCCGCGGACCAGTCCCTACAGCTTCCAGGGACACAAGGAACTGGGCCTCAAGATGCTGGCCACCGCCCGCGCCGAGACCGGCCTGGCGATCGTCACCGAGGTCATGGCACCCGAGCACGTCAACCTCGTCTCCGAGTACGCCGACGTCCTGCAGATCGGTGCCCGGAACATGCAGAACTACCAGTTCCTCCAGGCGGTGGGCGACTCGGGCAAGCCCGCGCTCCTGAAGCGCGGGATGAGCGCGACGCTCGACGAGTTCCTGCTCGCGGCCGAGTACATCCTGGACCGAAACAACCCCCACGTCATGCTCTGCGAGCGGGGCATCCGCACCTACGAGGACCACACGCGGTTCACGCTGCCGCTGGCGACCGTCCCCTACCTCCACGACAAGAGCCACTTGCCGGTCGTGGTCAACCCGTCGCACGGCACCGGCAAGTCGCGGCTGGTGACCCCGATGGCCAGGGCCGCCATCGCCGCGGGTGCCGACGCCCTGATGGTCGAGGTCCACGACGACCCCGAGCACGCCGTCAGCGACGGTGCCCAGACGATCACGCCGGCCGGCTTCCAGCAGTTGATGGACCAGTGCCGCCGGATCGCCGAGGCGGTGGATCGATCCTTGTGAGTCGCCCGTACAGGCTCAGCGATGCGACTGGACGGAACGAGATCCGGACGCGGGGTTGTGCCACCCCTCGCCCGGCAGGACAATGAGCGGTCGATCGATCCTGTTCGACGGTATCGGGACCAGCATTCCGTCGGGATCGGGTCGGAGGTTGATTCCCATGTCCGCGATCGCGACGATGCTGCCGACCGCCCAGGCCGTCATGCCGGCCTGGGTCCCCTCGCCGCTCTACGGGATGACCGTGGACGAATACGAGGCAGTGGTCGATTCGGGTGCGTTCCGGGGCCGCAGCCGCTTCCACCTCATCAACGGCTTCCTGGTCGAGAAGTTGACGCATACTCCGCCGCACGCGATTGCGCATACTCTCAGTCGAGATGAGCTCGGCCGCGTCACCCCGTCCGGCTGGCACATGCGGTCTGCGCTACCCGTCCGACTACCGACCCAGGCCAGCGAGCCCGAGCCGCACCACTGTGTCGTGCGAGGCGTCGCCCGGGACTGCCTGGCGGCCCATCCCGGCCCTGGCGACATCGCAATGCTCGTCGAGGTGGCCGATTCCAGCCTCGCGGTCGATCGCGAACTGGGTGCCCGAATCTACGGGCCCGCGCGACTTCCGGTCTACTGGATCGTCAACCTGGTCAACCGCCAGGTCGAGGTCTACACCCAGCCGGGTCCCACGGGATATGGATCGCGTCGAGATTATCGCAGCGGCGAGTCGATTCCTATCGCCATGGGCGGACATCCGGTCGGCGAGATTGCCGTCGCCGACGTCCTCCCTTGACGGGCGCTTTTTCGATGTCGCTCAATTCCGCCGATACGCGATCGCCCGCGGCACCGCCTGCAGCCCCGCCACGCTTCGCCATTCTCGGGTCCCCGGCGATGGTGCTAGAGTCTTGAAAGGGATCGCTTGACGGATGGCTTGGCCATCGGCATCTAATGGGCGCAGGAATCCATGACACCAGGGCAGGAGGCCCAGCACGATGGCGCGTAGCCGGCCGGAACCGGGATGACCGTGAGGCGATCCCATGAGCGCGATTACCGAGACCGAACCTGGCGGCGAGATGGTCTGTATCCTCGCGTTCTCGGCTCGGCCGCGCGATCCCGAGAAACGGTCGCTTCCGGCTCCGCGAAGAGAATTTCGGGTCGGTGAGCACGTTCGCTTCGTCTCGTCGTTCTTGAAGGATACGCCGAAGGATAACCCGACCGGCAACATGGCGGTCTTCGAGCCCATCGGCGAGGCAAACCGAGAGCAATACGCCGCCCATGAAACCCACTTTGTCTCGCTCGATTGCTGGGAAGGACTCAGGAAACATTTCCGTGGCAAGCGATCGAGTCGCAATGGCGAGGGCGGCCGAATCGAGGCGAAACAGCCTCGTAATCCCGCAGCCCGATAGCTCCCAGGGAGCAGGGTCATCCGGGGTGAGGTCCGATCGGCCACTCAATTCCGCCGATACGCGATCGTCAGCGGCACCGACGCTTCCTTCCCCTTGATCAACCGCCACAGGATCTCGTTGAGCTCGAAGTGGTCATTCTCGCTGAATGACGCGAACATCGACCGGGCTGCCGCGTCACACCGCGGGAGCGGGGCCACTCGAGGATCGGGTCCATCGTCCGGATCATGCGGGCTCACCCGGATCAAAGTCGGGCTGACGGGAGGATTTTTATGCGAGTCGCCGTGATCGATGGCAGACCGGGCCGGGCGGCCATTCCACCGTTGGCCTGTGCCGCGACCATCGTTGCAGTGGCATGCCTCGCTGGTCCCGTCGGCCATGCCCTCGACGACGCCCGGTCACAGCCCGCGAAAGAGGCTCTCATCCGCTTCGTCAACGTCGCGGCCGAGGCCGGCGTCTCGTTCCGGTTCGACACCGGATCTCGCGGCAAGCACGACCTCCCCGAGGTCATGGGCGGCGGCATCGGCATCATCGACGTAGACGGCGATGGCCTGCCGGATCTCTATTTCTGTAACGGCGGACCGATCGGCGACCCGGCGGGAAAGCCGGATCCAACCTGCCGGCTCTATCGAAACCGGGGCGGGTGGCGGTTCGAGGATATCACCGATCGCGGGGGCACCGGGACCGGGCTATGCGATGGGGACCGCCGTCGGCGATTACGACGGCGACAGCCGCGCCGACCTGTTCGTCACCGGCTGGCGCGATCAGCGGCTCTATCGCAACCTGGGCGGCGGCAAGTTCGAGGACGCTACCCGCCGCGCGGGGCTGGCCTCTGAGGCCTGGAGCACCGCCGCGGCGTTCGCCGATCTCGACGGCGACGGCGACCTCGACCTGTACGTCGCGACCTATCTCGATTACGACTCGGCCGCCGCCCCCTTCTGCGCCGCCCCGGACGGCCAGCGCGACTATTGCGGGCCCGAGGACTTCCCCGCCCAGCCCGATCGGCTCTACCGCAACAATGGCGACGGCACATTCACCGACGTCTCGACCGAAGCCGGCATCGACCTGCGCGAGGGCCGCGGCCTCGGCGTCGTCATCGGCGAGATGACGGGCGACAATCTCCCCGATATCTACGTCGCGAATGATTCCTCGCCCTGCTGGCTGTTCGCCAACCGCGGCCACCTGAAATTCGAGGAGATCGGCGAGGAGACCGGCGTCGCCCGCGACGGCAACGGCGAGGTGATCTCGGGAATGGGCGTGGCACACAGCGACATCGACGGTGACGGCCTGCTCGACCTGACGGTCGCCAACTTCTTCGACCGCTCCACCGTGGCCTTCCGCGCCCAGGCCATGCCGCGCGGGGTCTACCGCGACGCGGCGAGCTGGCTGGGCCTCCGTGCGGCCACGCGACGCGTCAACGGCTTCGGTCTGCTGCTGGTCAACTTCGACGGAGACGGCGGCGCCGACCTCTTCCAGGCCAATGGCCATGTCCTCGACCGCGAGCGGCTGGGCGTCCCGTTCACGATGCGGCCGACCCTGCTGCGGTACGCCGGCATCCCGCTCGAGGACGTCTCGGCCTCCGCCGGGCCGTGGTTCCAGAAGGCCTGTCTCGGGCGGGGCCTCGCCGCTGCCGACCTCGACGGCGACGGCCGGCCCGACGTCGTCGCATCCGCACTCGACGCACCCGCCGCCCTCTTGCGGAATACATCAACCGGCGGCCATCATCTCGGCGTCGAACTCGTCGATCGAGCCGGCAGGCCCGTCGCTGGCGCCACCATCCGGGTCACAACCCGCGACCGGATCATCGCCGGCTCGATCGCCGCGGGCGGCAGCTACCTCTCGACGAGCCAGCCGAGGGCATGGTTCGGCCTCGGCGCGGCGAAGGTTCCGCTCCGGGTCGAGGTCGACTGGCCCTTCGGAACCACCGAGGTATGGACCAACCCGACTCCCGATTCCAGCGGCGTCCTCAAGCTCCGCCAGGGTACGGGCGGCACGGCCCATTGACCGATCCCCCAGGCGCGACTGTCGCGCAGGAGTCCGCTGATGTCCGTCGAGCCCACCTCGGAAGCCCAGACTCTGCATTGCATGGAGATCTGGGGCGGCATCGAGCCGGTCGAATCCTCGGTCCAGACGCCGGGCCTGGACCTCTGGGTCTTCAGCCGGCCGCACGAGGGAGCCGAGCAGGGGGGTGACGTCCACTTCGTCACCCTCTGCGGCGGCGGCGTGATCACCCGGATGGTCGTGGCGGACGTCTCGGGCCATGGCAGCTCGGTCGCGAGCTTCTCCGCAACGCTCCGCACCCTGCTACGCAAGCACATCAACAACAAGAGCCAGGCGCGGTTGGTCGAGCGGATCAATCAGGAATTCGCCGAGATGGCCCAGTCGCTCCGCTTCGCGACGGCGGTCGTGGCCACCTACCTGACGTCCACCGACGAGCTGACCGTCTCGAACGCCGGACATCCGCGCCCGCTCCACTACCGGGCCGCCGACGGGACCTGGTCGGTGCTGGCCAAGGATACCGCCGAGACCGCGGGCCTGGCCGACCTCCCGCTGGGCCTGGACGATGAGACCCGGTATGACACGACGCGCGTGGCGCTCGGCCGCGGCGACCTTGTCCTCTTCTACACCGACGCGCTCACCGAGGCCGCCGACGCGACCGGCCGGATGCTCGGCGAGGCGGGATTGCTCGAAGCCGCACGCGAGCTGGGCCCCGCGACCGGCTCACCACGCACGATCGGCGAGGCCCTGCTCGACGCCGTCTCCCGCCACCGCGCCGGCGAGCCGGCCGACGATGACGTCACCCTCGTCGTCCTGCGCCACAACGCCTCCAACTCGCCCCGGCTCTCCGTCGCCGAAAAGCTCGACGTCTACGCCAAGGTCTTCGGTCTCAAGACGGTCTGAAGCGCGTCATCATGGGGTCGCATTGAGGATCAAGCCGCTGACTCCCGCCGCTTCGAGGGCTGCGGCGACCGCGACAGGACGCGTAGCGGAGTTCACAAGATCGACCCACCCAGGCCCGCCCTTCCGTCTCCGGATTCCTCAAGCCGGGATCGTTCTTGTCCTCGAACGACGCATGACTCCTCGCCGACTGCGGAGTGCCGACCGCATGAACTCCGAGCCGGTGCCCAACGTAGTAGAATAGGCCTCAAGCCAATTCGATCATCGTCCATCGCCGAGCCGAGAGCCGCCCTTCATCGCACGCACCGGTCGAGCTCCGCGCTGGCTTCTGCACTTTCCCAAACAACCGCATGCTGGACACTGTGAAGCTACCGCCCGACATGCCGACGCTCGCCGATGGCTCGCGACTCGGCGGCTGGTGGCACCGCCGGGACGACGGCCGGGTCGCCTGCGACCTCTGTCCCCGCCACTGCTCGCTCAAGGACGGCGACAAGGGCTTCTGCTTCGTCCGGGAGAACCACGGCGCCCAGCTCGTCCTGACGACCTACGGCAAGAGCACCGGCTTCTGCGTGGACCCGATCGAGAAGAAGCCCCTGGCCCACTTCTACCCCGGAAGTAGCGTCCTGTCCTTCGGCACCGCCGGCTGCAACCTCGGCTGCAAGTTCTGCCAGAACTGGTCGATCTCCAGGAGCAAGGAGGTCGAGGCCCTCTCTGAGCGGGCCACGCCGGAGCAGATCGCCGTCGGAGCCGAATCGTTGTGTTGCGAGAGCGTGGCGTTCACCTACAACGACCCGGTGCTCTGGGCCGAGTACGCCATCGATACGGCCAGGGCCTGCCGGGAGCGGGGCATCAAGGCCGTCGCCGTCACCGCCGGCTACATCACCGCCGAGGCTCGCAGGCCGTTCTTCGAGGTGATGGACGCCGCCAACGTGGACCTCAAGGGCTTCTCGGAGGAGTTCTACCAGAGTTACACGCTCTCGCACCTCCAGCCGGTGCTCGACACGCTCCGCTGGCTGAAGCACGAGAGCGAGGTCTGATTCGAGATCACCAACCTGATTATCCCGCAGGCCAACGACAATCCCGGCGACCTGAAACGGATGTGCGACTGGCTGCTGGCGAATGTCCGTGATGAAGTGCCGATCCACTTCACGGCGTTCCACCCGGACTTCCAGATGAAGGACCGGCCGCCGACGCCGCACGAGACGCTGATCGCCGCCCGCGAGATTGCCCTGGAGACCGGGCTGAAGTACGTCTACACGGGCACCGTGGTGGACCCGAGTCGGCAGAGCACGTACTGCCCCGGCCGCGGCGAGATGGTAATCGGGCGGGACTGGCACGCTGTCACAGCCTACCGGCTGGAAGGGGACCGCTGCGGAAACTGCGCCAATCGGATCGCCGGGCGGTTCGAGCAGACCCAGGGCCACTGGGGGCGGCGGATGCCGGTCCACCTGTTCTCGAGCACACGGGACCAGGTCGCCGAAAGGTTGCCTGACATCCGCTAGCGCTCTCCGTAAACGGTTGCAACGCCGGATAACGTGTGAGTTCCGCGTGAGACGGAAACGCCGAACTTTCCCGGACTCGTATCGCCGTTGATCGGGTTGCCCGCCACGTCGGCAAGGGCTGGGCCAGTGTTCGCCTTGTGCGCCTGGGTCACGACGATGTTGGCCGAATAGTTGAGCTTCCGCTTGGGGACGAGCGTGACGGAGTTCGTCGCGGGATCGTATTCGGCCGCCTGGAGCGGCACCGTGTGTGTGGATACGGAGACCGATGTGCTGATGGACTGGCCAAAATGGAGGAGCTCGGTAGGCTTGTCGATGAGGCCCAGGAGCGGGTTGTGTTTTGTGGTCGTCTTTGTCGAACGGACGGAATAATTACTCACGTCCGAGGCCCCGGCGGGGTCCATCGGCTTGCTGAAGGTCAGCACGATTCCCTGGGGTGTGCCCTGGACGGAGACAACTTTCGGAGGACGCATGGCATCCGACGCCAGGATCCTCAACTCCAACGGACCCGAGATCCTCAGGTCGGGCGGCGGATCGATGGGCGTGATGGTCAGGTTGACGTCCACTTCGCCCGGGTTGGGTGCGCCTGCGAGAATAGGGACGTTCACGGTGGCCTGGGACACCCCATTTGCGAACGTGACCGTCTGATCCACGGCGCCCACGTTCACCCCGACGGCCGGCGAGGCCGGATCGGTCGCCACCTCGACCTGGAACGAGCCCGTGCCGGGTTGGATAAACCCCATCAACGGCACTGTGGCTTCGCCGTCTTGCTGCGTAACCACCTGCGACAACGTCGTCGTCCCCGGGATCGTGGTGCCTTCGAATTCAGCACTCGAAGGAACATGAACCTGGGGTCGAGCGGCCAGCAGCAGGCGCCCCTCGAGCGCGAAGGACTCTGCCTTGAATTCGCGACGTGGGCGATACATGGAGGAGAATGCCTCTGAATAAGACCAAGAGGGACCGCCCGCGGCAGCCTTGGAGCAGGACCAGTGCCTCATCCCGCATCGACGCGGGACGGGTCGTACTTGAGGATCATGAACAGGTCAAGGTCAAATGACCTTTCTTTCCCGTGACTGCCGATCGATCCGGCCCCTTCATCAACCCTTCGGCCACCTTGTACCCGCTCGGGACTCGAGGGGAGGGGTTGGAGATCCAGGGCCCGGATCGCGCCGGAATCGGCGCCTGGCGGCAGGTTTTCGCCGCCGCGACCGCCCGACCTTGCGGGTCGTGACGATTGCGCGGGCTCTCAGGGATTGATGAGGGATGAGGGATAAGGGATGAGGTGGCCCGTGCGGTTGCGTTGAGCGACGAGTCTCGTTTTCCCCGCGCTTCCAGGCTATCGGGGCCCTGATACCTGGCCGAACCAGATCCCAGGATCGGAAGGAATGCCGGCCACGGCATGAACAGGCCCGCGGCGAATCTACCCGCCCTCGCCAAAGGCAGCGGCTAGCCTGGCCGACACGGTGGCCAGCAGAACGAAGGTCACAATGATACCCACGTTCGGAATGAACGGAGAAAGGTTCCACCACCCCTGCAGTCCCACGATGCGAAGGAGTACGATGAAGCTATAGATTGGAACGAGCGCGGCCCAACCCGGCTCGCCGGCCTCTTCATGGACTTTCCACTGCCCTGCCTGACCGATCTCAAGCAAGCAGACGACCAAGATTTTATATTTGTACATACATTAGTACAATTCTCGGATTTGTCTCATACCGAAGAGTTCCTTGCCCTCGACCCCCTCCGGGGCCTCGTCGGCGAGCAGGTCATCCAGGCTTTCGTGTTTCGGATTCCTTCTCAGCGTTCGTTACTGGCCTCACGCACCGAAGGGGTTTCCACGAGCTTCGCCTTGCCTTCCGCGCAACGCAATGTGACGCGCACCCCGGAGATCTTTCCGCCGAATCCGCCGCCCGTCGCGAACACGGACGGCCAGGTCTGACTGGCGCCGGCCTCGAGCGACTCCAGACTCAGGAGCATCGGCTCATCCTGTTCCCCGTTGCGCCGCGTCACACGGACCCGGACCACCAGTTCGCTGAGTCGGAATGGCGAGAGGTTGGTGATTTTCAGCCGGTTGTGGAACCTCCCGTGGCGCTCCTGGAACGACCATTTGGGCGTCAGGAAAGCGACAAGATCGAGGTCTGGCATGCTGCCGATCCAGGGATCGCGCCGGGCTCGTTGAATATCGAAGAGAGGTTGCCCCACCAGCAGGTTCTTGAGCCAGGCAATCGCTCTTTCGGAATCTGGCTTGGTGGCCCAGATGGCGGCCTGGTGCAGTGCGAACTCGGGGTCTTCTTCCCAGAGCCGGTCAGCGGGCTCGTGCGGATTGCGATCGAAGAACTCGACCACGGCCTCGCGTGTGCAGCCGCCGTGCACCGACTTGCAGGCTCGCCAGAGCTGTTGCTGGACCCACGCGACGAGGTTGAGCCGGCCGGCGTCAGAACGATCCGCGCTGGGTCGAAGCTTCCTGAGTTCCGAGATAAGTCGGTCCAGGAATTCGACCGCGGCCGTGCGCGCGCCGACGCGTTGCCAGGCTTGATAGACCTGGCCTATCTCTTGCCGGAACCAGGCGATCAGGCTGAACCGACCTGCGTTCGACTGATTCTCGGCGAGTTGAAACTTGGTGAGCTCCGGGAACTCGAAGAGGATGCCGACGACCAGGAACTGCCGCCGTTCGAGCGAGCCCTCCTCCGAGGGCATCAGGTGTAATGCCTGCGAGAAGCAGCCGATCGACTCCCGGGTCATCTGAAGCTGGTCGCGCAGGAGCAGTCCGCTCACGGCGTGGAGGCCGGCGCGGGGAGTCTCCTCGTCTGCGAGGATGAGTGCGTTCTGGATGTCGATGACGGCAGCCGCGACATTGTCGAGGCGCAGGTGGGCCGCGGCACGGTAGCGGTAGGCGAACTCGGTCGGATTCAGCCGGAGCGACTCGTCCAGGTCCTTCCGGGCGTCGCCGTGGTCTCCCGCCATGAATTTGCAGAACCCCCGGGATTCGCGGGCGCGGGCTGCGCCGGGGTCCAGGCGAAGGCCGGCGGTGTGGGCCGCAACGGCCAGAGGCCACTCGCCTTTCTCCTGGAGGATACGCCCCTTGAGATGGAAAGGCTCGGGCCATTGCGGGTCGAGGTCGCATGCCGCCTGGGCATACTGCACGGCCGAGTCCAGGAGCTGCCGTCTCGCTTTCGCCGCGGACTTCGCCGCCTGGTCGAGGCCGGCACGGGCACGAACGACGAGACCCTGGGCCTCGGCACTCGGCTCGCAGCTTGTTACGTGCGGTTGCGTCGGCTCGCGCGGCGGGGTGTTCGGCCTCTCGCCCCAGAGTCGCTGAGCATGGTAAGCCGCACCCAGCGCGACGGCCACGTCCTGCTTCTGCCACTTGCGCGGCTCGACCTGGAGGGTCTCCTGCAGGCGCCGCAAGATGCACGGGGTTCGAGAGGACCCGCCGATCAAAATGACCGAATCCGGTTGGCAACCGGCCGCCGTGGCGTCTTCGAGGATGGACCGGGTCAGCCGGACCGTTCGCTCGACGAGTTGATCGATCAGGCCCTCGAACTGGGCTCGATTCAGCTTCAGCCGGACCTGAGTTTGACCCCAATGCCAGCTCAGGGGGTCCGGCCGCTCGCTCCAGGTCAAGCTCTCCTTGAACCTGCGGCACTGGCGAAGGAGGAGGAGATCCACTCCGTCCGGGCAGATGGACTGCTCCGTCTTCTTGCGGAGGGCGGCGTCGAAGGAATCGTAGATGGCGCGATCGAAATCTTCGCCGCCGATCCGCTCGCCGCGCGGTTGCAGTGCCAGGCGGAAGGTGTCGTCACCCTCCTCGCGGGCGAGCAAGGCCAGGTCGAAGGTGCCGCCGCCCAGGTCATAGACCAGCACGTGGCGACCGACGTCCACGCCGGCCTCGGCGTAGGCGACTGCGGCGGCCACGGGCTCTTCGAGGAGCGCCACCTCGCGGAAACCGGCCAGCGCCGCGGCCTCGCGAATCTTGTCCTTCTCCTCCTCATCGAAGACGGCGGGGCAGGCGATCACCGCCCGCGTGACCGGGGCATGGAAATGGCCCTCCTCGCTGTCCCGCTTGATCTTCTCCAGGATCATGGCGGCGGCGTCGAGGGGAGTGACCGGCCGATCATCCACGACCCACACGCTCCGCTTGGCCAGGTCCCGCTTCATCGCGCGGACCACTCGCTTACGCTCATCGGAACTCTCCAGCCGCTCTTCCGCATACCGGCCGACGACGGTTTCCATCGGGCCGAAGTAGACGACCGACGGGGTCTTGTCCTCGCCCTCCGCGTTGAGTCAACGGCTCGGACTGGCCGGTCCTGGGGTTGAACCAGGCCGCGCCGCTGTTACATGTCCCAAAATCGATGCCGATGAAAGGTTGCGTCATGGATCTCGGGCTCGTGCGAACGGGAATGAACCGCGTCTGTCGGTCGAATCGTCTCGCCGTCTGCTCGTGACGTCAGGTCGGGGTCTGCGTCAAGTCGTACAGGATCAGGCCGTAGCGGGCTTCCGCACGCTCGGCGACCCGGGCGCGAGCGGGCTCTCTGGCGAGTAATGCGACCTCGCTCCACGCCTGCCGGCGCTCGCTGGCGTTGCGCGACCGTCGCCCGATCGCCCGGTAGCCGCTTCTCCAGCTCGAGGCCATACTGGCCCAGCAAGCAACGAAGTTCGTCGAGCTCGGCGGGTCGAGAACAACGGCCGGGACCTGTCGATTTCTTCCAGGGCCTCGAAGTCGGCGTTATCGTCTTCCATCTCGTGAAAGAGCGTCGCCAGCCGGCGGTCCACTTTCTTCAGCGTCGCTTCCAGCCGGTCCGCTCGCGCGGTCGTGCCGCACTGGAGCGAGATGAAATTCTCCAGCGCCTCGGCCACGGCGGGGTCGCCGTTGGCGGAGCGGACGAAACCCAGGAACTGATCGCGCCGGGCCATGTCCTCACGATCCTTCCTGCGAAACTCCGGCAGGTGCCGGTAGCGGACGATGTTGACGATTTTCCGAGCATCGTTGACGATGCGATACCGCCGCAGGTAGCGGGCTCGCTGGAAGAAGTGTCGTTGCAGCACCTTCTCGAGGGGTCCGAAGCCCGCAACCTCCTCCAGCCGGTCGATCACATCCTCCACGCTCAAGGCGGGGTCTGCGGCGAGACCGGGCCGCCGTGGTGAAGACGCCCAGGTCCATCGTGCCCATCACCTGCTGGCGTTCGGCGACGGTCACCGGGCAATCGTTGGCCTTGTACTCCTTCAGGTAGAGGTCTTCGTTATCGAGGAGCTTCGGCAAGCGAGCTTCGCGGGTATCCTCCGGAGCGTCGTCATCAGGCGGATCAATCCCGCGTTGTGATCCGCGCGGAGCTGCTGGAGCGTCCGGTAGATGCCGGCGGAGACGGGTACGACGGTGTTCAGGCTCTCCTTGAGCTGCTCGGACATCTTGCGGGCGAGTTCCGTCCTCCGGGCGAGGATATCCGGTTGCAAATCGATCTTGGCCATGACGCCGATGGCGTTCAGGGCGCGGGAGCGACCGCCGGTCGCGTGGGAGAAGTCCTCCAGAAACGTCCGGTCCGTTCGAGAGTCCCGACGGGACCGACGAGATAGATGACCGCGTCCGCCTCGCTGCCGATGCGTTCCGTTTCCTCGTTGTGGCGGTCGCGTAGCTGGTTCCGGAGATTCAGGAACTCCGCGGTCCGGTTCTGGTGTTCGTCCACGGTGGCCTGGGTGCCCGGCGTATCCACGAGGGTCACATCGAGCAGCTTCTCATTGGGAAGCAGGAACTCGAGGTACTCGATGCCGTCGGCGCGGCGCAGGGCTTCAACGTCGTTGCCCTGCAGGCTGTCCACAAAGTCGCGGCTGACCCACTCATCCCGACCTCCGCGCCAGTGGCACCGCACGGGTCGCTCGGGATCGGTGGGAACGCCGTGGCGAAATCGGTTGATCGTCGCGGTGGCCTCCGTCGCTTTCACCTTGGCGACATCCTCGCCCAGGAGGGCGTTGACGAAGGTGCTCTTGCCCGCCTTCATGCGCCCGACGACGGCCAGGACACACGGGAGTTCCACCTTCCTGGCCAGACCTTCCAGGGCGGCGGCCGGCTCCGGCGGCAGTCGAGCCTCCCGCAAACTGGCGGCGGCCCGCTCCAGCGTCTCGACCAGTCCTTGCTGTGGATCGTTCATGGCCGCTCGAGCTCCAGGAAGGTTTTCTCCGCGGGGACCGGCTTCCGGCCTGGACGACGGGTCCTCCCGGAATTCCTCCTCCGATCAAGGAGGTATCGGCCTGCTCGAAAAATGGCGGTCGGGCAAGTGACAACGGTCGGACGCTGCAGCCGGAAACAACACGACCACTGGATTGGAAAGAGGCGTCTAATCCAACATTTTATCAATCCACTGGGCGATCCCGACGAACGTGATGAATCCGATGCTGGCAAGAGGAAAGAAGGCGACGAAAGGCACGATCACCAATCCGATGAAGAGTCCGATCAGTAATACCCACTTCACAAGTTGTTTCACGCCTCCCAGCAGGTCGAAGTCGAAGCTCTGGGTGGCCGGACGGCGGGCGGAGCTCGACGGAATCCGGGAGCCTGGACTGCGGCCGAACAGGGCTACTCGCTGCCGGTCTCTGCGATGCCCGCGCGATTTTTCCAGGACCTCCCGGACATGAGCGACTTGGCTCCTGGCGGCTGCCCCGGCCATCGGCGGCTCGGGTACCGGGGTCGTCCCAGCCGATCACTTCGTCCTCGTCCTCCTCAATCAGATACGTCGGCCGTTGCATTTCCTCTCGTTCTTTTTCCGCTCGACGTATCGACTTCCTCCTGCAACTTTCGTTGCCGCGCGGCCTCTTCCAGTTCCCGTTGCTTTCGCTCTCGTTCCGATTGAAGCGTGGCCTCCTCCCGTAACCTTTGCTGCCGCGCGGCCTCTTCCAGTTCTCGCCGCTTTCGATCTTGGTCGGCGCGAAGTCCTCCACCCCAGAGAGCGCTGTGCGTGGTACGCCGCGCCGAGGGCGACCGCCACGTATTGCTTCTGCCATCCGGTGGGCTCGATCTCGAGGGTCTTATGCAAGCGGCTGATGATGCACGGGATTCGCGACGATCCGCCGATCAGGATGAGCGAATCCACGTGGAATCGCTCCCTGGCGGCGTCCTGCTGGATGGCCTGGGTCAGCCGCACCGTGCGCTCGACATGTTTCTCGACGAGGTTCTCGAAGTGCGGCCTTGGCGACTTTCAGCCCGAGGCGACCTGGGTATTGGCCCAGTGCCAGGTCAAGCGGGCTCGGCGTCGTCGATCAAGGTCAAGGCTTTCCTTGAGCTTGCGGCATTGGCGTAGCAGGTGGAGATCCAGCCCGTCCGCGCAGATGGGCTGGTTGGCCTTCTTGCGGACGAGCGCGTCGAAGTGGTCGTAGATGGCCCGATCGAAGTCCTCGCCCCCGATCAGCTCGCCCCGCGGCGCCATGGCCGGGCGGAAGACGTCTTCACCCTGCTCGCGGATCAGGACGGCCAGGTCGAAGGTACCGCCGCCCAGGTCATACACCAGCACACAACGGCCCACCTTGATGCCGTTCTCGGCGTACGCGAGCGCGGCGGCTACCGGCTCTTCCAGCAGCTCGACGTCGCGGAATCCGGCCAGCACAGCCGCTTCGCGAAGCTTGTCCTTCTCCACCTCGTCGAAGACGGCCGGGCAGGTGATGACCGCCCGGGTCACGGGCTCATGGAAATGGAGCTTCTCGGCATCCCGCTTGACCTTCCCCAGGATCAGGGCGGCGGCCTCCAGGGGTGTCACTCGCCGATCGCCGACGACGATCGCGGTTTTCCGGGACAGGTTACGCTTCACCGAGCTGAGCACCCGCTTGCGCCCCTCGGGACTCTCCAGTTGGTCCTCCGCGAACTTGCCGACCACGGGTTCCTGATTGCGGCCGAAATACACGACCGACGGTGTCTTGTCGTCGCCCTCGGCGTTGTCCAACAGCTCCGCCTGGCCGGTCCTGGTGGTGAACCAGGCCGCGCTGCTGTTGCACGTGCCGAAATCGATGCCGATGAAAAATTGCGCCATGGATCTCGCGTCCGCCCCCTTTAGCTCGACGCCTGATTCGCGGCCGACGCACCCTGGCGACGCTCCAGCGCTTCCAGCTCACTCCCGGCTTCCCGGAGGCGCATTCCGATGCCGTCCCAGTCGGACAGTTGGCGGCGAGTCTCCTCGGCCCTCTCCTGGCGGGCCTGGTCGTCCAGCCGGCTCTGTTCCCCGAACCGGTCGCTTTCCGCCTGGGCGTCCGCCAGTTTCTGCGAGGCGAGCTGCCTGATCTTCGCGCCCAGCAACCCTTCCAGGGAGTTGAAGTATTCTTCCACGCGGCTGAATCGACCCCCCGTCACGTCCACATCGGAGAGGAGGTGGTTTCTGATCCGCTGGAGCACGTCGGCGAGAGAACGGAAGAGCTCCTGTTGCCCGGCCCGGAGCTGCACTCGTTTCTCCACAAGGACCGTCGGTATTCCGACGGCCACGACCGCAACCGCGCCCAGGAGCCAGAATGGCGCGGTCGTTGCGCCGACGAGGAGCAACGCCGGGTTCACGATCAGGGGCGCCGCCGCGGTCGCGAAGGTCGCGGAGCGCAACGTCTTCAGCCACATCTCCAGCCCCCCGTTTTGGACTTCCGGGGCCGCGGCGTTCTTCAGCGGCGACGAGATCGAATCCGTCGCCTGCGCCGCATGAGGCCCTCCGCCGCGAGGGCAAAGGGAGCCAGGACCTGGGTACACTTCGCTTCCGTGGTCTTTCGCACTTCTCCCCAGAGATTGAGGGCATGAACTTCGACCTGTTGAGGAAGGGTCTGAAGCAGCTCCGTACTGTCCGCAGCGGTCGTCAACTCCTCGATCCGGTCGCGGAAGTGCCTCTCGACATCGCCGCCGGATTGCAGGCCGGATCGAATCGCCTGTCGACCCAGGGCGGCAATCCTCTGGATGCTTTGCACCAGGTCCTGGCGTTTCTGCCCGTGCTCGCCCCAGTCCGCCTCGAATAGCCTGCGGCGTTCGACGGCCCGCTGCTGCACTTCCGCCCGCTTTTGCTGCGACTCCCCGGTCAACGCGGCCAGTCGCGCCGCCAGCAACTGGTGGGACGCCGCATGGTATTGCGCGGCCATCACGAGGGCTTCCGCGGAGCGACCCCAGCCGGAAACACGGTCGAGGAACGCGCGCAGAGCGAGAGCCAGTTCGGTGTGCCGACTGACCATCAGGTAGTCGTCATCGCCGGTCTGGGCCGCTTTGCGCAGGTTGATGCTGGAGATCGGCCACACTCGAGTGTCTTCCAGGCGGTCCCCGAATCGCGCCTTTAGGATCTCCTGGTTCCGCTTCTGGATCTCCTGCCAGACTTCCCGGCGGAACTGGTCGATCTTCGTCTGGACGAAGAAGATGCTGCGCGTCACCTTCAAAAGTTTGGCGATGATCTGGATCTCCGGCTCGCCGATTGGAGCCTGCGAATCGACGATGAACAGCACGGCGTCGGCTTCCGGCACGAAGCGCTCGGTGATCAAGGCGTGGCCGGCGTATATGGCCCCGAGGCCGGGTGTGTCGAGAACACGAACATTGGCCGGCAGGAACCGGACCGGCACATCCACCTCGATCCAGCGAATGATCTGGTCCAGCCGGGGCAGGCCGCCCGCGTCCGCCACGATCTGTGAGCCGAAGCGTGGCAGGTCGCCGACCTTGATCTCCTCCAGCGAATCATCTTCATAACGCAGGCGATAGGCTTCGCGCTCCGCCGGGCAGACGCGGAAGACCTGGCTGGTCGCGATATCTACGTCGGTCGGCAAGATGTCGCGGCCGATCAGGGCGTTGACGAACGTGCTTTTCCCGCGTTTGGCCTCGCCGACGACGAGGACCTGGTACGTGTTGTCAACCAACTTATGCCGGCTCTGTGACAGGCTGGGGGAGGGGTCGGGCAGCCCGAAAGCCCTGGCCCTTTCCATGAGAGAACCGAGGATCGTCAACGTCTTCTGGCGAACCGAATCGGCCCGGTCCAGGACCGCGTTTGGCTTAATCATGATTGCCTTTCATGGGGGAGCTATCAGCTCCAATCATGAGCCGTTTCACCATTACCTAGACAATGTGTTGTGTCCGCGCCGCCGTGGCTTGCATCGTGATCTTGGGTGTCCGTCACCGAGTCGTGGTGAACGATTACGGCGCCCGGTTCGCCCCCGTGCTCCCCGTGGCACCCGAGGTACGTCGAAGCCCGAAGGGACTGTTGGCCGTCGGCGTCCCGCTCGACATAATGGTGAACGACGTCCGCGTACTCGCCCGGATGGTCCGCGTACTCCAGGAATTGCTCATAGGGCTGGCCAGCAATGTCGGCGATGTGCCCGACTGTGTAGTCGAAGTGGGACATCTCCAGCAGGTGGGAGGGTGCGGGATCCTGGGTGGCGGCCATGAAGAAATCGCTCCCGCGCCAGGCATCCAGGAACTGCTCCATCGGGTAGCTAGCCAGCGGCTGGCCCGTGCCCGGGTCGCTCACCTGGACGAGCACATGCTGCGGGTCGCTCGTGTCGATCCCCGACACAACGACCGCATGGTCGGCGACGCCCTGGACGCCAAGCATGTCCCGCACGGCCGGGAGGAGCGGGTTGCTGTGCCACAGGGCGTCCGATTCCACCCCGACGATGACCTTGTGCCCCTGGGCGAGCTCCATGGCGAGATGAAACTGACTCGCATGCTGGTACTGGGTGACGCCGACATCATGCAACTCGAGGAGCTTGCCCACGTCCGCCAGCGGTGTTCCACCGCCCGGAACATACCAGCCACGCTCCATGGCCTCTCGGACCAACGTGGCCTCGGCGACGAAACGTCCCGTGAATTGTTCGAGGATGAATTGCTGACACTTGATGGCGCAATCGTCCGGGAAGCTGTTGCTGTCCTTCCCAATAAGCGACGTCCGGACGAGGTGTTCCAAACGTCGGATCCGGCGTATAGGCCACGACGCCGAGGCGATGGGCGGGCAAGGCTTCACCCGGATCCAGCAGCTCCTCGAATGGAGAGATCCAGATCTTGGGTTCGGGATCAGGAGTGTCAGAACTCATCGTTGAACTCCTTGATGGAATGCTGGGCACTGTCTCGCAGCCATACCCTACGAGCACCGTCTCTTTTCATCGACGGGGCGGACACTCGGGAGACGAGAGGGGATGACACAGGTCCGTCCGACGCGGGCGGGCGCGGACCGACCTCCATCGCGCTGGACGGCCCGTCCGACACGTGACGGTCATCCGCCGATGTCGGCGGGTAATCTCGCGAAGTATCGAGGCGGATCGTGGCCTGGACGCCGCGGCCGGAAGGCCGGTCCGTCCATTCGAGCACAGAAGCGGACACAGAATGACGAAATGGTTGTCTCGCGTAAAGCGACAGCTCTACGCCCCAACTTCTTTGTGAGGGGGGCAACTGTCGATCCACGCCCTGCCTCCTCTTCTCCCCCGAATTGCAGCGGGCCTCCACAACATGTAGTCCGGTTCTTCGTCCGACATCTCGCGAAAACGCGAATTCCGCTCAGCAATCCGGCCGCCTCTGTGTGCAAGCGTGCAAGACTTCGAAGATTCGGACCGGTCCGGGTTATCTGCACCGCACCGGAGCAAGCGCCTGAGCTCGGCTCTTTCCGATTTTCGGATGATCTTTCCCGGGCGTGGGGCTGGCCCCAGAACTTCCCAGGACTCCTTCTTGCATCCCGCTGCGCTCGCGGCGTAGCTCCCGACGGTCACGCCGCCGCGCGGTCCCGGGACGTATCTGACTCGAAGGCTGTCGGTGGCATGCGGCTCGCGCTTCTCGTAGGATGATGCGTCTGAGGCATGGGCATCTTGTCCGCGGTGCGATCTCGATCGGAAGCCCGTGCGGACCCGAGCCGATCGGGCGGATACCGGTCGTGCTGGTCGGGCCGAGCCGGGAGGCCCGATTGGAAAACCCAACGATCGCCACGCCACCGGACATGAGCACCAACGACCTATCGACCGACGAGGCGGCACGGATGCGACTCCGAAGAACGCCCCGGATCGCCCGATTGGTCCTGCTGGCAGTGGCGGCGGCCGCGGGCCTTATGGCCGTGGCGGTCGGGATCCCCTGGCTGATCGTCCTCACGCCGCGCTGGCTGGTCCGCCGGGCGTCGATCATGTTCCTCTGGGGCCTCCTCGCCACGATCGTGGCGGCCGGGGCGCTGTCTCCGGTCGTCGCCCTCTGGTCCGCTGGGTCCGCACGTCGGGCCCGCCGTCGGCGCGACCGGACCGCCTTCGTGCGCGCCTGCGCCGGCTGCTGGCGTCGTCCAGTTGCCTCGCGGGCCTGGTCGCGCTGGAGGCCGTCTCGGGGATGGTGCTGCGATGGTCCGACCGCATCCCCGAACTGCCGACCCGGTTCGCCGCGGCGATCGGGGATTGGGGGTCGTCGGATGGCGGCTCATCATCGCGCGCGGGCACCCCCCTCTACCTCGTGGTGGTGGGCGAGTCGAGCGCACGGGGCGAGCCGTACCATCCCTGGCTCTCGGTCGGCCAGGTCATCCGCTGGCAGCTCGGGCGCAGTCTTCCCCGGTCGCGAGATTCGGGTCAACATGCGTGCCGACGGCGGGTTGTGCCTGGAGCAGGCGGTGTCCCGGCTCGGCGACCTGAAACATCGCCCGGACGCCCTGATCGTCTTCGCCGGCCACAACGAGTTCCAGACGCGCTATGGCTGGTCGCGGAACGTACGCCACTATGTCGAGGAGGGGCCCGAGAGCCCGCTGGCCTTGCTCGAGCTCGGGCGTTCCTCGTCATCGGCGATCAAGCTCATCCTGGCGACGCTCGACCGTTACTACGGGGAGACCCCGCCGCCGCACCGCGCCACTCGCGAGCTCATCGATCACCCGACCTGCACACCCCGGGAGTACGCCTTTCTGCGCGAGGATTTCCGCCGCCGGCTCAACGCGCTCGCGGCCTATTGCCGGCGGATCGGGACCCTGCCCATCCTGATCGTGCCGGGGTCGAACGACGGGTCCTTCGAGCCCAGTCGCTCGGTCCTGTCGGGCTCGACCCCCGCCGCGGAGCGCACGGAGTTCGCTCGTGCCTTCCAGGCCGCCCGGGCGCTGGAAGCTCCCGACCCGGTCGCGGCGATCCCGGCCTATCGACGGCTGGTGGAGCAGCACCCGGAGTTCGCCGAGAGCCATTACCGACTCGCACTGGGCCTCGCGCGGACTGGGGCCGCAGATGAGGCCCGCGCGCACTTCATCCTCGCTCGGGACCTCGACGGCCTGCCCCTGCGCTGCCCGTCCGATTTCCGCGACGCGTACCGGACGGTCGCCGATCGCCACGACGGCCTGCTGATCGATGGCCCCGAGCTGTTCGCCCGGATCAGTCCCGCGGGCGTCTCCGACGATCACCTCTACCACGACGCCCAGCATCCGAATCTCTCTGGCATTGTGGTGCTGGCGCAGGAGGTCCTCGAGCAGCTCCGCCGACGACGCGCGTTCGGCTGGCCGGAGTCGAACGCGCGTCCCGCACATCGAGCTCGAGGAGACCGCCCGGCACTTCGCGATCGACAGGGCGCGGTTCGCCACGGTCTGCGAGCGGTCGGCGGACTTCTACACCCGCACGGCCTACGTCCGTTATGACGTATCGGGGCGGCTGGAACGCGTCGGGCGGTATCTCCGGGCCGCCCGGTCGCTCGGCGCCGGACGACCGCTCGACGATACGGTCCCTCCCAGCCTGGTTATGCCGATCTCGGTCCTCAGGCACGCGGACACTCCTGCGTCTCCGTCATCGGCGGACATCAGACCTCGGGCCCCGACGCTGTAAGGACGATGCGCGGCCCAACGACCCGACCGTTTTTCCCACGCCGATCCCTCCGCGCGACCCGTCGAGGGCCGGACTCTCGGCGCCCCGGGCTGTTGCCGGTATTACCATAATGGGATATGACCGACGAATGATGTCAGCGCGGCCTCAAGTACCCGGCGACTGACGTCGCCGGTTCGCCGGAGTCGGCGCGGTGAGACCGGCGACGTCCGTCCTCCCGCCGCGCCGTGGGACCGGCCGGGCGAACCGGCGACGTCAGTCGCCGGGTCCTCGATTGGCGGCGGCCTGGTAGCTCGTGATCAGGTTCCGGTAGGCTGGCAGGTGGTCGCCGAGGAGCCGGGCCAGTCCCTCCATGTCCCGCCGCCAGTCCCGCTGGAGTTCGCAGGCCAGGGCGAACCAACTGGTCATCACCGCCCCGGCCTGCTGCATCCGCATCAGGGCGGCGTCCCGCACCGACTTGTTGAACGTCCCCGAGGCGTCGGTGACGACGAATACCTCGTATCCCTCCCGCAGCGCCGAGAGGGCCGGGAACGCCACGCACACGTCCGTCACCACGCCGGCCATGATCAGTTGCTTGCGACCGGTCGCCTTCACGGCGGCCACGAACTCCTCGTTGTCCCAGGCGTTGATCTGGCCGGGACGGGCAATGAACGGGGCGTCGGGAAACATCGCCTTCAGCTCCGGCATGATGACGCCGTTCGGCCCTCGATCGAAGCTGGTGGTGAGGATCGTCGGCAGGCCGAAGAACTTGGCGCACTCGGCCAGCGCAGGACGTTGTTCCTGAACTCATCGGGGCCGTAGTCCTGCACGAGCGAGATCAGCCCCGACTGGTGGTCGATCAGCAGCACGGCGGCGTCATCTATGGACAGACGGGAGGCGATCGAAGGTGAGTCGATCATAGGATTCTCCTTGGGGTTCGAGGGGCGCCGACGATGATCATCCCAGAGGTTCAGCATTATGGGGTGGAAACTGGTGATCGTGGTCCGTTGCCCGCCGTGCTGGCTGGCAGTGCCGGCGAACACGCTGCCCACCCTGCCGACCGGCGCCCCCGATAGCCAGAGCCTCGTCGTGCGGTCGAGGAAGTTTCGCATCTGGGCGCAGATGTGGCCGAAACGGTCGGCGGTGCGGGCGATGCCAGGCGTGGCCTCCTGCTCCAAAGAGTCGAACGCCCGCCTCTTCTTCAACTCCCTCTGCGATCGACCCTCCGACATGGCCCATCCCCCGCCCGCCATTTGATTGCCATGCCGTTAGTCTACGTGTCATTAAATTACGAGTCAAGGGTCCAAAGCCGGACACCCATGCCCGAATGAAGGTCTATTGCCCCAGCCAGCGAGCCTGTTCGGAGTTGTAGCGGTCGCCCGCCGCCGCGTCGGGGGTGAAGGCAGCGTCCAGCCGGGCCAGGTCGTCGGGCGTCAACTCGATGTCCACGGCCGCCACGTTCTCGTCGAGGTGGGAGCGGCGCTTCATTCCAGGGATGGGCATGAGGTTCTCGCCCCGGGACAGCACCCAGGCCAGGGCGACCTGGGCGGGCTTCGCCCCGTGGGCCTCGGCGATCTCCTCCAGGGGTCGCAGGAGGGCCAGGTTGTGGGCGATGCTCTCCTCGGTGAAGCGGGGGTTGTTCGACCGCCAGTCGCCGGGTGCGATGCGGTCCCGGCCCGTCACTGCCCCGGTCAGGAAGCCGCGCCCCAGCGGGCTGAACGGTACGAAGGCGATCCCCAGCTCCCGGCACGCCGGCATCGCCCCCGCCTCGGCCTCACGGGTCCAAAGCGAGTATTCCGACTGCAAGGCCGTGATCGGGTGGACGCCGTGCGCCCGTCGCAGGGTAGTCTCGGAGACCTCCGAGAGTCCAAGGAAGCGAACCTTGCCGGCGGCGACCAATTCGCTCATCGCCCCGATCGACTCCTCCACCGCCACGTCGGGATCGACCCGGTGGAGGTAGTAGAGGTCGATCACTTCCGTCCGCAGCCGGGCCAGGCTCGCCTCGCAGGCCGAGCGGATGCGCCCGGGTCGCCCATCGACGCCGATGACCTCCTTGCCGTCCTTGCCCGCCCGCCTGACCCAGCCGGTCTTGGTGGCCAGGACGATCTCGTGGCGGCGACTCTCCAGGGTCCGCCCGATGAGCGCCTCATTGTGGCCGTCCTCGCCGTAGGAGTCGGCGGTGTCGATGAAGTTGACCCCCAGGTCGAGGGCGCGGTGCAGGGTCGCCACCGACTCGGCCTCGTCGGCGGGGCCGTAGGAGCCGGACATTCCCCAGCAGCCCAGGCCGATCGCCGAGACCCGGATCCCGCTCGTACTCAGCGTTCTCCTTTGCAATGCCGCCCTCCGTCGAGCCATCTTCGATAACTGATCTCACTCAGGTCAGGCCCACGATCGGCACGCCGTGGTAGACCTGATGGGGACGCCCCAGCTCATCCCGCCATGCCGCCAGCGCCGGGATGCCCAGCGCACGATAGATCGTCGCCGCCAGGTCCTCCGGAGCCTGCGGGTCGCTCGCCGGATGGCCGCCGATCCGGTCCGAGGACCCGACTACCCGGCCGCCTACAACGCCTCCACCCGCCAGCAACACCGACTGCACCCGACCCCAGTGGTCCCGGCCCGGCCGCTTGTACGCCGAGGGCAAGAGCGAGATCCTCGGCGTCCGCCCGAACTCGCCGGCCATCACCACCAGCGTGGAGTCGAGCAACCCGCTGCCGTGCAGGTCCTCCAGCAGGGCCGAGACCGATCGGTCCATCGGCGGCAGCAGACTGTCCTTCAGGTGCGGGAAGGCGTTGCCGTGCGTGTCCCACGTCTCGTTGTTGCCCAGGTTCACCTGCACCAGGGCCACCCCCGACTCCACCAGCCGCCGGGCCATCAGCAGCGACCAGCCGAAGGCGTTGCGGCCGTAGCGATCGAGCTGCCTGGGGTCGGCGTCCGACACGTCGAACGCCCGCCGGACCCGGGGGTCGGTCAGCAGCGAGACGGCCGCCTGCCGACGGGCGTCGAACCGCCCGACGCCGGCCCATCGGTCCAGGCCCGCACGCTGGCGGTCGATGTGGGCGAGCAGGCCGAGGCGGCCCGTGAGGCGGGCGCCACCGAGCCCCTCGGGCAGCGTCAAGTCGGGGACATTGAACCGCTGCCGCTTGCCGGTGAGCGGGCGGTCCTGGTGGTCGAACTCATATTCGGGGTAGGCGCCGTAAGCGGCCGGGTCGGACGGGGACGCCTCGATGAACCACGGCTCCCGGTGCGGCCCCATCGTGCCGGCGAACTGGCCGGGGATCACCCGCCCGGTGTTGTGGACCAGCCGCTCGGGCAGCACCACCGCCGGCGGCAGATTATTCCTGGGGCCCAGCGTGGCCCCGGCGACGGCCGGGATCGAGGGCCAGTCGGTCACCTGCGGCCGCGTGGGGTCGAAGCCGGTAGGCAGATCCGAGCGCCCGGTGAGCATGATGTGGTGGGCCGCCGAGTGGTCGTTGGAGGCATGGCCCAGCGAGCGGACCATGGACCAGAGGTGGCTCCGCTGGGCCAGGAGCGGGAGGTGCTCGCAGAGGTGGACGCCGGGGGTCTGGGTGGCGATCGGACGGAACTCGCCCCGGATGCCCTCGGGGGCGTCGGGCTTGGGGTCGAAGCTCTCGTGCTGGGCCAGGCCGCCGGAGAGGAAGATGAAGATCACCGAGCGGGCCGGGGCCTTGCCGGCCGACTCGCCCGAGGCACCGGCCTCACGCAGAGCCCCGAGATGGTCCGTGCCCAGCCCGAGCAGGCCGATCGCCCCGGCCTGGAGGGCGAAGCGGCGGGAGACGACCGGGTGCCGGGGCGAGTCGGATGCCGAGTGTCGATGCGGTGGGAGCACGGTGGCCCTCGCAACGGTGTGGGGCGGCGGTGAGTCGCGGGCGATCCCAGCCCGAGCGGCATCCGCAGGCGTGCCTCCCCCCGAGCGATCTCCCAGCCTCCGGCCCGATGATACTACGGTCGGCGGCCGGAGTCAGCAGCGTGCCTCATCGGCCGCCAGGGCCACGCCGCCGTTGGCGTACCGCACGGAGTCCGGGGTGCGACAGTCAATCGGCGAGCCCGGCAGTCGGCGGGCCACCTGCATCTCCAAGGCTGGTGGCCAGAGTGTCGGTGCGGCGCAGGGAGCCGAGGGTGAAATTGGTGGGCCGCCCAGAAGACCCCCGGCTCCCGGCGGGACGGCGGCTCGCCGGCCTGGCGGTCCAGCGGCCCGTCCCGGCCCCAGGTGTCGATCCCCATGAGCCGCACGCCCCGCTCGTACGGCCGTCGGCTCGCCTCGGGGCTAATCGCAGGCCCCCGAAACACGTAGTCCGGCAGCCGGAGAACACGTCCCGTCCGGTCCTCAGCAGCACCATGCCCAGCGGCCGGGGCATGCAGCCGATCGCCGCCAGGGCGGCCTCGCGACGCAACGAGTCCGACCGCGGCATCGACGCCGCCGCCAGCGGGCTGGCCACTCCCCTCGCCGGCCCGGATCGAGTAGGCTCGTGACCGCGGCGAGCATCACCCGGATCGCCGCGAGGTCCTGACAACCGCCGGCCGCCGGGCCGGCCCTCCGCTCCCTGGAGCCGCCACAATGATCCGTGCGTCCCTGCTCTGCCTCGGGCTCGTTGCCTGTCCCCGCTCCCGCAACACTGGCCGCCGATGCGGCCATCCCCCGGCCCGAACACCCCCGGCCCGATGCCGCACGGACCCGATGGGCCAACCTCAACGGCTCATGGCAGTTCCGCTTCGACCCGAAGGACGAGGGACAGGCCGCCGGCTGGGAGAAGGCCGACGCCTCGGGCTTCGACCGATCCATCGTCGTCCCGTTCCCCTGGGAAAGCGAGCTCTCCGGAATCCACCAGCCCAAGGATGCCCCGAAAATCGGCTGGTATCGCCGGAAGTTCCGCGTGCCCGCCGAGTTCCCCACGGCCGAACGGGTCTGGCTCCGCTTCGGCGCCGTGGATTGGCGGGCCGATGTCTGGGTCAACGGCAAGAAGGCCGGCGAGCATGAGGGGGGCTACACGCCCTTCGAGTTCGACGTTACCGACCTCGTCAGCCGCGACGGCGAGAACACGGTGGTCGTCCGCGCGTTCGACCCGACCGACCCCAGCCTGCCGACGGGCAAGCAGGTCTACTGGTACACGCCCAGCTCAGGCATCTGGCAGACCGTCTGGATCGAGTCGCGGCCGACCACGCGCATCGCGCGGTTCCGCATCATTCCCGCCATCGACCCCGCGCACGTGACGATCGTCGTCGAGGCCGTCGGAGCCAGCAAGGGAAAGACGCTCTCCCTGCACGCCGAGGCTCGCCACACCGAGGGAGGCGACCGGTTCCAGGGCGAGCAGTCCATCCAGGCCGCCGACGGGACCACGCGCCTCGAGCTCAGGCTCGACGTCCCCGAGCCGAAGCTCTGGACCCCCGAATCGCCCAACCTCTACGGCACGACGCTCGAGCTCCGCGACGACCAGACCGGGTCGGTCGACCACGTCGAAACCTACTTCGGCCTGCGAACCATCGCGCGCGGCAAATACGGCGACGAGCCGTTCGAGCGGATCCTCCTCAACGGCAAGCCGCTTTATCTGCGCCTCGGCCCTCGACCAGTCGTTCAACCCGAAGGGAATCTACACCGCGCCCGACGACGCGTTCCTGAAGCGCGACATGGAGCTCGCCCGGTCGATGGGCCTCAACAGCCTGCGCATCCACATCAAGCCCGACGAGCCCCGCCGGCTCTACTGGGCCGACCGCACCGGAATCCTGATCCTCGAGGACATGCCCAACACCTGGAAGCAAGACCCCCGCGCCCGACGGCGCTGGGAGCAGACGATGCGCGAGGCCGTCGCACGCGACATCAATCACCCCGCGATCGTCGCCTGGGTCGCCTTCAACGAGACCTGGGGCCTGGGCAAGCCCGAGGACTACAAGAAGGACCGCGACACCCAGCGCTGGGTCTCCGAGATGGTCCAGGCCATCCGCTCCCTCGACCCTACCCGCCTGGTCGAGGACAACTCACCATGTAATTATGATCACATTGGCAATACGGACATCAATAGCTGGCACTTTTATATCGACAACCACGACGAGGCCCGCCGGCACGTCCAGCATGTCGTCGACGAGACGAAGCCGGGCGGCCGGTTCAACTATTGCCCGGGGCAGCAGCAGGCGTCGTTGCCGCTGATCAATTCGGAGTACGGCGCGGTGTCGGCGGGCGGCGGCGATCGCGACATCTCGTGGGGCCTGCGCGACCTGACCACCCAGATCCGCCGGCATAACAAGATCCAGGGGTTTGTCTACACCGAGCTGACCGACATCGAGTGGGAGCACAACGGCCTGGCCAACTACGACCGGACGCCCAAGGTGTTCGGCTACGACTCGTGGCTGCCCGACATGCGACCGAACGAACTGTTCGGCGCCGACTTCGTGGGGTACGACACCCCGCCGGCCATCGTCGGCCGGCCGGGCGAGGAGATCACGGTCCCGGTCTTCGTCAGCCACTACTCCGACCGGGCGTTCCAGCCCATGCTGCGCTGGTGGATCAGCGGCTACGACGACCGCGCCGACATCATGACGGTCGCCCAGCCGACGAGCGTGCCGATCCGCTGGAAGCCCTATGGTGTGGTCCAGCTCGAGCCGATTCGCGTCAAGTTGCCGAGCTATCCCTTCGTGGGGGCCCTCGTCCTGACGCTCCGCGACCCCGAGAATCACCGATTCGCGTCGAACTACGTGAACATCGTCGTCAAGCCCGAGCGGCCCCTGCCGCGCGTCCAGCGCAGGGGGCTGAATGACCTGTTGATCCGGTTCAAGCCGGGCGATTTCGCGCGGCAAAGCTGGTCCGAACCGGCCAAACCGCCGGCCGGCAAGGTCTACGGCTACGGCAAGGGCTTCTTCGAGTACCAGGTCGAGATCCCGTCCGCCATCGCCAAATCGCATCCGGAAACGATTTATTATCTGTTCGAGGCGTCATCCAAGGCCAGGCGCGAGCGGGTCGACTGGCCCGAGCGGGCCAACCGACAGGATTACCCCCAGACCGACGCGTCCCGCCAGTGGCCGAGCACGCTGGCCGTGACGTTCAACGACCGCCTGATCGAACGGCTCACGCTGCCCGACGATCCGGCCGACGCGCGCGGTGTGCTATCGCACCTGGCCGGCGTCGAGCACGGCAGCCACGGCGAGCTGGTCGACGGGCTGATCACGCTTACGCCCGCCGATCGGGCCCGCATCAAGGCCGGCGAGCCGATGATCCTGCGACTCTCCGTGCCCGCCGACGCGAATCCCGCCGGCGGACTCTGCATCTTCGGCGCCGGGACGGGCGAGCTGCCGCTCGACCCGACGCTCAGCATCCACACCCGCGACCCGCTCCCCGACGACCTGGGCGTCGATCCGCAGGCGACGGTCGTGCGACCCGCCGGTCCCTGAGCTCGTTCTCTCCCGGTGCGGTTCGTCGCGTCGCGGAAGCGAGCGGATGGAGCGAAGGGCCGGACCCAGATCTCGTGGTCGGGCCCTCATCCAATCTTCACGATCCGACACATCAGTCACCTGCTCCACCGCGGGACGATATGCAATGGCGGAGGGAGACTTCGTCGTGAAAGCGACCTCGTGTCCACTCAGTTCGACACGGCAGGGCCGCGGTCGAGGAACCGCTCACCCTTGCCGGTGAGCAGCCAGTGCGGATGGGCCCCGGTGACCTCGATCAGTTGCAGGATCGTGTGCGCCGGGATCGTGCAGCCGCCCTCATAGTTGTGCCAGGTTCGATACGGAATCCCCAGGGCCTCCGCCAACATGGGCCCGCCGTTGACGCCGTACATTGCAATCCGGATCTCGCGAACTCGATGCGCGAGCCCCATCTTCAGCGTATGCCAAGCCGACTTTTGTAAGGGTTTCTTCATGGAATTGTCGCCATCCCTCTATCGCGTATGCCGATCACGATCTCGTGGTACGTCACGAGCGACGCGAGGAGTTTAATCTTTCCAATAGCGACAATCAAGAGGGTTTCCAAATATCCAACGCGGTGTCCTTTCAGTTATGAGAACAAAACGCTAAGCCTCATGGCGTGCTTACTCCAATGCAGCGGAAGTCACCAGTGGGGTGGATGTTTGGCTGGGCCAAAGAAGACGTGAACCCCGTCGTGCAGCACGGACGACTCTCCCCTCACCAGGCGCGAGCGGCCGCCTGCGCGGCGACTGCGGGGCCGCGATGAGAAGAACACGCGCCGGGGAGCCGACGGCGGGCCGCCTCTCGCCCTTGGGGAGGCCCTATCCGGCTCGACTCGAAGAAAAAAAGAAAAAGTGTGTCGCGTCGCCGGTCGAATTACGGTCCCTGGAGGTGGAATGGAGAGAACGAGGGATGAGGTGAGGAAGTCAGGAAGGCTTGACTTCCGCAATGCTAGCGGGGTTACCAGCCGTGTTGCCAACACAAGAGACCATCGAACATCTGGCCGACCGGATCGAACGGGCGTACGCCCTACGGCGGGATGGCTGGTATCGCGGCTGCTCGACTCGCCGAGTTTGGTCGGCCGCCGCGCTGTGCTTGTGGCAAGCAAAGGTTGATGACCCAGCCCTTCCCCTCGATAGCGAGCTCTTCGTCGCCTCCCAGCCCCTGTCGGAATCTGCCAGCGATCCATGGATCGACCTCGCACAACCCGAGGCCGGCCGCCGCTATCGCCGCCAGGTCCGCAGGATTATCAAGCGTCTACGTGCAGAGCTCGCACGCGAAGTCCGGCTCGCCGAACGGAGGATGGAACACCCGGACGTCACACCCTCCGTCCTCTCGCGAGACCCGCGCCTTTCGCCCATGGGCTGCTACATCGCCGCCCATCGGACCGGACGCACGGAGTGGGCTGGTCACTTCGCCAACGGGGCAGTGCGACAGCATCATGGCTGTCCACTCTACCAGACCGCAACACTTTCGCTCCTACCCGCAGACCGCTACCCGCTGGCCGAGTCCCCGCCCACCGAGGGCCTGGTGCACGACCGTCGCCATTTCAGGAAATCCATTGTGATGAACTGATCGCGACCTACTCGACGCACGCTGTCCCTACCGCTGCCGGAAAGTCAGCTCGGCCTTTCTGCACTACAACGTCGTGACAATCTGATCCCCGGGTCGGGCCTTAGTTCCTCCGGTCTCCCGGCCCCGACCCCCCACACCCCGGTCGATTCGCCCCGGCGATTGTTCGCCCCGAAGCAAAGGTGCCCTCCCCGCCATCCTGGCCGGGTGCCAGGGTCCATCTGCGCCCGGGTTGTATCGTCCGGGTTAGGCTTTTATCCGTTCTGACACTTACGATTCATCGTCAATCCGTCATTCGACCCTTTTCACCACAGGACATGAACATGAGTTCAGTTCGCCGCTTTCGTCCCTCCGTCGAGTTCATGGATGCCCGTATCGTTCCCTCGTCGCCGAGCACGAGCGATCCGACCGGGGCCGGCACATCCCCCTCGACGTCGCCGCTCGTCGACACCAACAACCTGACCACCGCGCCCAGCGTTGAGGGGGCGAATCTTCTCATCATCGCGCCTACCTCGATCAATGTGACCAGCACGCTCTGCTAGGTTGGGTAGGTTCGGCCATGTAGGACGAAACTCGTCTTTCGGCCGCTTGCCGTTTTAAAGAGCATCCGAAGGGCAGACATTGGTGGGAATCTCGCTATAAGGTCTACATCGCCACCTTTCGAAACCTAGTCGTGGGCCGACCCAGGCGATCGCGACGGCATCGAATCGAGCCCCCGACTGCCATTTTTGCGGTGAGGCGTCTTCCCAGGCCCCGATCAGCAACGTTACAATATCGCCGTTTGGTGAACCCAAGCCGTCGAAGGTCACTACCCACCCTGTCCGCCATACCGCGGGCACGGGCGTCGGTTCGACTTTCCTGGGAGGTTTTTCGCCATGACGACGATGTCAAATACTGCCGCAGCTGTCAACCTGGCCACTATTCTCGAAGCCGCCCATCGAGGCGATCAGTCAGCATGGGAGGCGCTGTTTCGCGAGTGCTATCCCAAGGTCCGCCGGGTGGTTCGGCGTAAGCTCAACCGCTCGATGCGTTCGCTCTACGACTCGACCGACTTCGCCAGCGACGTGATGAAGAGCCTGGCGGCCAACTTCGACCATCTCGATTTCTCCTCCATCGACTCGCTCCTTGCGTTCCTCGCGCAGGTCGCCGAGCAAAAGGTCATCGACGAGCATCGCCGCCGCCATACACTCAAGCGTGATGTAACGCGCGAGCGGCCTCTCGTCACGTCGGGAGATGACGCACCGCAGGTCCAGATACGCTCGGAGGATCCAACCGCGAGCCAATTGGCGCAGGCCAACGAGGTACACGAGCGCCTGCTGTCACGCGTTGACGCAACCGAGCGGACCATCATTGAGCTGAAGCAACAGGGCTACTCCAACGCGGACATCGCCGAGCGAACGGGGTGGAACATTCGCAAGGTGCAACGTTTCTTGAAAGACCTCCTTGATTCGATGGAAGATTCGGGAGGATAAAAATGAAGTCGCTCCTCGCCTCGGTCCGCGGCGCGGGCGGACACGATCGCGTGGACCATGCCGTGCAACTACTCGAGGACGAGTGGCGAAAGCACGGAGAAGTCCCGCTAATCCGCCGGTGGGCCGAACAGGAACATTTCCTCACCGAGGACTCGGCCGAACGCCTGGTCCTGCTGGCGGAGATGGTCCGCACCGACATGCGGTGCCGGTTTGCCCGCGGTCAATCCCCGAATGTCGCAGACTATCTCGGACAGTTTCCCGAGCTCGATGCAGCCGATACTCGAGTCTTGAGCCTTATTTACGAGGAATTCTGTCTGAAGGAGGAGCGCGGCGACCCGGTTGACATCGAGTCGTTTTGCAATCATTATCCCCGCTGGAAGGATTCTCTCGCCTCCCAGCTTCAGTACCACCACTTCTTCAGCAAGGCGGCGGGTGGGCGTTCCAGTGCACCCAAATTCCCCGAGCCTGGCGATAACTTCGAGGAATTCCAGCTCCTTTCGCTGCTGGGCCGAGGCGGAACGGCCCGTGTTTTCCTCGCCAGAGACCTTTCCCTCGGCGGGAAGCGAGTCGTCCTCAAAGTCTCGCTCGATCGCGGCCGTGAACCGCAGGCCCAGGGAGCACTCGATCATCCCCATATCGTCCCCGTCAACTCGGTCGTGTTTGATGACCAGCAGATGCGCGGACTTTCAATGCCCTATCGTCCCGGGCTGCCGCTGGACGAAGTGATCCGACGAGTCGCGCCCAGCACGCAGCCACGAAATGCCCTGGCACTTTGGAAAGCTCTGAGCCTTCCGCTAGACCCGAAACCCGACGCTCCGGGAACACTGCCACTCCCCGCTCCAGGCGAGTCTCCCCCCCCTCAACCTCGCGGCGATGGCTGGGAGGGCTTCCCCGTCCGGGGCACTTATCCGCAAGGTGTCGCTTGGATTGTCCGGGTCATCGCCGACGCCCTTCACTACGCCCATGGCCAGCAGACGTTCCACCGCGACGTCAAGCCGGCAAACATCTTGCTAACGCTGCAGCACGGCCCGCAGCTCCTCGATTTCAATTTGGCCGAGTCACCCCATTCCGCCGCACAAGTCCATGCTGCCATACATGGTGGAACTTTGCCATACATGGCCCCTGAGCAGATTGAGGCTTTCTTCAAGCCCGAGCTCTGGTCTGAGGTTGGGGCGAAGGCGGATGTCTACTCGCTGGGGCTGGTACTCCGGGAGCTGCTGACCGGCCAGGCACCCGACATACCCGCCGAGACCCTTTCGCCTCCCCGGGCAATGCAGGTTATTCTGGACGCCGCCCGCTGCTGGATGTTTCCGTTCGAGGCGTTAACCCGGCGATCCCGCACGCCCTTGAGGCCATCGTGGCGAGATGCCTTGCGGTCCAGCCGGAGCGGCGGTACCGGGACGCCGGCGCCCTCGTCGAAGATCTCGACCACTTCCTCCATCGCCAGCCGCTTGCCCACGCGATCAACCCGTCGTCCCGTGAGAAGTCGGTCAACTGGGTGGTGCGAAATCGAGTGGGAGTTTCCGCGGTCCTTTCCTGCTTGTTTCCCATTGCGTTTGTGCTTGGCCTTGCCATCGGCTTTATGTATACGCCGGCTCGTTCCGTCATCACCGTCGAGTCGTCTCCGATCCTTAAGTCCGCATTTAAAACCATCGCAGCCGGCGAAGCCCGAAAAGCCATCGGTCCGCTCGAGCGACTCGCAGAAGAGCATCCGGAGTCCGGCCTGTCCCGGCTCGGTCTGTGGCGGGCCTACTACCGCATCGACCGCGAAAAGGCGGCGGCCTCCTTTGAAGAACTCTTGAAAACGCCGAATCATGTCAGTGAGCTGAGAACCTGGCGTGAGGACTTTCCCGACCTGATCGAGAGGCTCGATAAGTATGCCGAGTACCTGAACAACTGGGGAGCGGATATCAAGACCCACCTGGACCTTTCGCAAGAAGCACGTGACCTCGAGTCCAAACGTCCGTTTGAACTCGCCAAGGCTGTCAAGCGTCTGGCCAGGATCCTCAGGGGCTCCACGGACGCAGACTTGGGAGGCCTGGACGACTTCCAGACAGCCCTGGCCGACGAGGGCCTCGGAAACTATGACTCGGTCTATACCCAGGCATCGCAAGTTCTTGAAAGGATGCAAACGATAGGTTCCGACGGCCCAATCTCAGCCGACTGGGATGCTCTCATTAAACGTGAGAGGAACCGCTTCGAGTGGGCCTGGTTGCGTGCTCGCGTCGCAACGGGACTGGCCGATCGCCTCCAGCATGGGGGCTCCGAATCCGATCGAATTCGGGCTCTCAAGTACCTCGAAGCGGCCGAGAAGGACCTCCAGGGCTGTCGATTGTTTGCGAATAACTTCGAGAAGAAGCCGCTTGTAACCCACTGGGTAGAAGGCATACGGGCCCCAGCCATGCTCACGATGGCTGAGGTCGAGATCGACCTCGAAAATCTTCCTGGTGCTGGTACCCATCTCAAGGCCGCGAGGCATGCCATCCAAACCTACCGGACCCTCTCGCTGCAGATTGAGCGGAATGACCCCTCCAGCCGCAGGAACGTCGAGGAGAACCTGCGACGGTGGGAGGATCGTCTGGACGCAGCATCCGCCCGCCTCGAGCGAGAGAAGGCTGCGGAGAAGTCCAGCGGTGCCAGCAGCCATGTCTCCTATTCCGGCCGGCCCGGGGACGCGATGAATCAGCTTCATGTTTCCCTCCCGGGACCTTCCCTGCCGATGCCGACTGTCGAGGCCGATGACCGCCGGACGGAGGTTCCTCGACTCCTGACTCGCCCGCCATCGACAGCCAAGTGACCTAGACTTCATCAGGATGTCATGATCGACACTCACGCGGGGAACAATCCCTCGTGTCGCGGAGTGTCTCTCGGGCGTCTTGGCCGAAGGAAGTTCGACAATGGATTCGTCAGGAACCCCTCGATGAGCGACCTCATCACCGAGATCTGGTCGGGCCTGAAGGATGCCGGTCTCCCCGAGGTGATGCTCTACCTACCTGACGGAGCCGCGTACCGCTGCCACTGGGACGACACCACCTTGATCGGGACGATTCGCGTCGCGCTGCTCGCCGACCAGGATCGAAAGATCGTTCGCATCGTCCCAGTGCACCAGTGTCAGGGAATCGGCATCGCCAGTCCGAAAGGAACCGACCCCGCCGGCTACCGCTCGACGGTCAAGGCCCAGCTCGAGCCACAAGCCCATCGACAACCCGGTGCGCCGACGACCTGATTTGCTGGGCTCTCACTCGCCGCCGCCCGAGCCTGCGGCCTTCCCCCTGGGATGAAAGCGGGCGTGGACCTGGCGGAGCCGGCTCAACTCTACACGGGTATAGACCTGGGTAGTGGCGATTGAAGCGTGGCCGAGCATCTCCTGAACGGCGCGAAGGTCCGCCCCCCCGGCGAGCAGGTGCGTCGCGAAGCTGTGGCGGAGTGAGTGGGGACTGATCTCCCCCGAGAGTCCCGTCGATAGGGCCCATCGTTTGACGATCGACCAGATGGCAATCCGCGACAGTGGACGACCGGTCCTCGAAACGAAGACAGTCCTAGTCTCTGGACGACGGGCGATGAGCCCCGGCCGATCTTGACCGAGGTAGATCCTCAGTGCGGCGACTGCCCTCGATCCCAGCGGGACCCTTCGTTCTTTGTTACCCTTGCCGACGCAACGGGCGATGCCGGCTGTCAGGTCCACGTCGCTCAAGCGCAGGCCCGCCACTTCGGAGGCGCGGCAGCCTGTGGCATACAGAGTCTCGAGTAGCGCTCGATCGCGACGACCCAAAGTGGTGGACTCGGGGGGTGCCTCCAGCAGCCGGGCGACGGTTTCGGGACTCATCACAGTCGGAAGGCGATCCCAGACGGCTGGAGCAATCAGGAGCTTGGCGACGTTGTCGGTCAGACGACCCTCGAACACCAGGAAGCGAAAGTAGGTCGACAGCGAGGCCATGTGTCGGCAGATGCTGCTGGCCGCCAGTCCAGCGGCCTGGAGCGTGTCGACGTACCCTCGAAGGGCCGAGACGTCCAATTGCTCGATCGGCCCGACGGCAGCGGCCCTACGCCAGCGGACGAACCGCATCAAGTCCGAACGGTAGGCGGCGAGGGTGTGCGAAGACACGCCACATTCGGCCATCAGGTAGTGGAGGAATGGTCCGATCGGGTCCCGGTCGGCGGCCGCTCGATCCACCGCTCGTAAGGCTGGCTTGCGTTCCAAGAATGCTGCCCTCCAAAGGCCTCGACCAGGGAGAGTGTCGGCCGAGTCGCGGGCCGACTTGAGAGGACCGCCACGGGACCGCGGCGGATCCAGGACCGCGAAGCGATCAGACTTCGAGAGCAAGCAGTGTCCCGAGCTCATGGGCATCGGCGCGGGTCTTGAGCTTTTCGAGGGCCCGATCTTCGATCTGGCGGACGCGCTCCTTGGAAACCTCGAGGATGCGGCCGACCTGGCTGAGCGAAAGCCGCTCTCGCCCGCCGAGCCCGAACCGCAGGGAGAGGACCTCCTGCTCTCGAGGACGGAGCACCTCCATCAGCCGGCTGACGGTCTCGTCGGTATCGACCTGATCGGTCTGATCGGCGGTCGGATCGCTGATCGTATGCAGCAGGTTGATGTGTTCGGCGCCGCTGCGCGAGGCATTCAACGAGACGGCCGGGCGGGTGGCCCTGTGAATGAACTGGATCAGCTCGGTGCTGCCGTGGTTCGGCGTGTCCGGACACACGTCCATGCCGGCGGACGCCCCGCGCTCGCGGGACTCCTGGTCCTGGGCGAGCTGGCGGAGGTGGCGCGGCGTGAGTCGAACGGGATAGGCGCCCGAGGCGACGGCCCGCTGCATCGACTGGCGAATCCACCAGGTGGCATAGGTGGCCAGCTTGGTCTGGTGGGTGAGGTCGAAGCGGTCGATGGCCTCGAGCAGCCCGCAGAACCCCTCTTGCATCAGGTCCGAGTAGGGGATGCCCCGATCGCGGAACCGCTTGGCGACGTGAGCGACCAGCTTCATGTTGGCCAGCGCGAGCTTGCCGCGGACCTCGCAATATCGGCGGTGAACGGCGCCCGAAGCTGGCATTCACCGCACCGTTACAAGGGTAGAGATGGGCGATGAAGCGGGCCATGGCCTGAGGGTCATCGGCGGAGTGTTCCATCTCCACGCCCTGGATGTCTGCCAACGCGCTCGGTCAGCTTGCGCTTGCATTCGCCCAGCTCCTGGAGGAGTGACCGCTCTTCGGCCGGTTGCAGGATCTCGGTCAGGGCTGCGTCCACGTCGGGGAAGCGAGTCAGTTCGGGTGCGGGCCGACGGATATTCATCGCGTGTCCTTTCTCAAGGTAGCACCCTGGAAGTCGGTGCCGTTGGGAGTGCAGGTTCACGAAACCTCGGGGTTGTTGGATCGCTCCGCCGGCGCGGGCGGTGAAAGCCGGCGGGCGAACTCCGCGAGGTGCGTGAGGCGCTCCCCGTGGCTGGCGTAGATCAGGCGAGACCGGACATCCGGTCCGAGAGCCTGACCGCCCAGAATGACCGAGGCGCCGACGGCCGCGGCCCTGGCGAAGAAGGCCTGGTATTCGCGGACGAACTGGTCCTCGTCCTTGAGATAGCCGACCGAGATGAAGATCAGCCGCGGCCGCAGATGGACGGCGGCCTGGGCGAGCGAACGCAAAGGCAAGTTGCAACCGAGGTTGCGGACCGACCATCCTTGCTCCCGCAGGACCAGCTCTCCGAGCAGGCCCGCCAGGACGTAGGGGTCGCCCTCGATGTTGGCTCCGATAGCCAGTGGGCCGTTGCCCTTATCCTGTCCCGCCCGGTCCACGAGGTCGCGGAGCGCGGCCGTGACGATCTGGGTGGCCTCATGTTCCTGGTAGACATCGAGGGAGCCGACCATCCAGCCGTGGCCGATGCGCTCCATCACTGGCCGAATCAGGTCGTCGCCGAGGGCCACGGCATCCCATCCCCCGCGATAGAGCGAGTGGATGAGCGTCTTGGCCTCGGGGCCCCGACCTTCGCGAAGCAGCTTCTCGAGCAGAGTGACAGGGTCTCTTTCGGCCGGACTGGCGACGGTGGGTGCCACCTCCGCCAGCAATGCCAGGTTGGCCTCCGGAAAACCCTGCTCCCGGGCCAGTCGCAGGGCCTCGGAATACGGGATCAGCCGGTGCTTTCCCGCAGTCCGCGCTGCCCGGATCATGCCGGAATCTACCCAGCGTTTCACCGTGCTGACGCTTATTCCCAGCGCCTCGGCGACTCGCTGCGTTTTCAGATAAGGGTCGGCGGCGATCATTAGCACCTCCTGAACGATTTGAACGAATTTATCATAGTCGAAAGAAGCCGGTCCGGGTAGCCCTTCTCATCCATTTTCGGAGTTTTCGGGTAGATTATCGAGAAAGCCTGCGGCAGCTTGCTCGCAAGCCGGAAATGCATGCAGCCTTCACTTGGACGATTTGAACGATTTCGCGGCGGTGGCAGAGGTCATCCTAGTCCCTTGATGCAGGGCCCATGTGGCACGGGTTCATGATCGGTGGACGCTCTAGGACGCGCCGGCGACGTGTGGTAGGGTGGGGGGCCGATCGGGACCGGGTGGTCCCGGGAATTCACGGGAGATAACCTTCAACGATTCCGAACGACCAGGTGCGTCATGACTTGCGGCGATGTGGGTTACGACCGGCAGCGACTGATCGGCCTGTTGCAGCGCGATTCCTTGAAGCAGGGGAGCTTCACGCTGGCAAGCGGACGCACGTCGCACTACTACGTTGACGGCCGCAAGGTGACGCTGTCGGCGGAGGGTGCCGCCCTGATCGGGGCCGGGGTGCTGGAACGGCTGGCCGAGCGGACGGATGTGCAGGCGGTGGGCGGCCTGACGATGGGTGCGGACCCGATCGTGGGGGCGACGCTGGCGCTGGCCGGGCTCGGGGCCGGTCCGAGCTGCGCGGCTTCCTGGTGCGCAAGGAAGCCAAGGCTCACGGGACGGGCAGCCGGGTGGAAGGTCCGCTTGAAGCCGGCGCGACGGTGGCGATCCTCGATGACGTCGCGACGACCGGCGGGTCGTCGCTCCAGGCCGTCGAGGCCGTCGAGGCGATGGGGTGCCGCGTGGCGGTCGTGATCGTGGTGCTGGATCGGCTCGAGGGCGCCGCGGAGGCGTTCGCCGCCAGGGGGCTGCCGTTCGAGGCGCTTTTGACGATCCGCGACCTGGGCGTCGAGCCCGCCGCCCGGCCCTGAGCGGTGACTGCGGCCGCGAGGGTGCGGAAATTGCCGGCGCGATCGATCGAGGAGACAACTCACGGACGAGGGGAGCGCATGGAGACGAGCCTGCACCGGACGCTGAAGGAGCGGTACGCGACGGGAGGGAGCGGCCGGCCGGAAATCACGGTCGCCGGGTTCCGGGTGGACGCGATCGACCACGCGGGTCGGCTGGTGGAGGTCCAGTCGGGTGCGCTGGGACCGCTGCAGGTCAAGCTGAAGCGCCTGCTGCCGGAGCATCGGGTGCGGATCGTCAAGCCGGTGATCCTGCGACGTCGGGTGGTGCGAAAGCTCCGCGCCGACGGGCCGGACGTCGGGGCGCGGTCGAGCCCGAAGCGGGGGTCGCTGGTGGACGTGTTCGACGACCTGGTCGGCGTGGTCCGGGTGTTCCCGCACGCCAACCTCGAGATCGAGGTGCTGGGCGTCACGATCGACGAGGTGCGGACGCCCCGCCGTCGCCGGCCCGGCTATGACGTCGCCGACCGTCGCCTCGGCGACATCCGCGAAACCGCGCTGCATCGCGCACGCTGATGATTTGTGGTCGCTGCTGCCCGAGGCTTGCCACGGTTGCGAGCCGTTCACCACGTTTGACCTCGCGGATCGGCTGGGCCGTCCGCGATGGTTTGCGCAGCGCGTGGCGTATTGCCTGCGGATGGCGGGTGCCGCTCAGGTCGTGGGGAAGTCGGGGAATCGGCTGATCTACCGGAGGCAGCAGGGCGGGGCCTGATCCGATGGCCGTCCTCGCTTCGGTGGGGTCTGTCATCGTCGACTGGCCTCTCGATAGGTGGTTTCCGGCTTCTCAACGCGGGCGGTTGCGGCTAGATTACGGCTCCTTGCGGGCGGGACGCCCGGATTCCCCACGTTGCCAGGGCGGGTCTTGCATGATGCGCGGACCGTTCCCCTCGACACCTTCCGAGCCCACGATCAGCGTCGTCGTGCCCCTCTGCAACGAGGAGGCGACGATCGCCACGCTCCACCGCCGGCTCATCATGGCGCTCGAAGAGTCGGACCTGTCCTTCGAGGTCATCCTGGTGGACGATGGCAGCATCGACTCCACGCCTGCGCAGGTCGACGAGCTGGCCGAGCACGACGATCGGCTGGTGGTGATCCACCTGAGCCGGAACTTCGGCCACCAGGCGGCGGTGTCGGCGGGCCTTGACACGGGCGCGGGGAGACGCGGTCGTCTTGATGGACGGCGACCTGCAGGACCCGCCCGAGCTGATCCCGCAGCTCGTGGGCATCTGGCGGTCGGGTTACGACGTCGTTTATGGAGTCCGGCGGCATCGCAAGGAATCCTTGATCAAGAGGGTGGGCTACGCGGCGTTCTACCGGATCTGGAACGCGATCAGCGACCTGGACATCCCGCTCGACAGCGGGGACTTCTGCCTGATGGACCGCCGGGTCGTCGAGGTGCTACGCCACCTCCCCGAGCGGATGCGGTTCGTCCGCGGGCTGCGGACGTTCGTGGGCTTCCGCCAGGTCGGCCTGCCGTACGAGCGGGCGGGCCGCGAGGCCGGTACGTCGAAGTACAGCCTGGGCGCGCTGGTCGGCCTGGCGATGGATGGACTGGTCAGCTTCAGCAGCTACCCCCTTCGCCTGGTGACGCGACTGGGCCTGGCGACGATCGCGACGGCGTTCGTCCTGCTGGCCTGGGTCCTGTCGGACGCCTGGCTCACCCGGACCGCCCCGCGCGGCTGGGCGAGCATGATCGTGGTCCTGCTGTTCGTGTCGTCGGTGCAGCTCCTCAGCCTGGGGATCATCGGCGAGTACATCCGGCTGATCTTCCTCGAGGTGAAGGGCCGCCCCACGTACGTCGTGGCGGAGCCGAGGTCGCGGGGTGAGGGACGGCACGACGACATGCCCGCGCCGCATGTCGCGCGTCCCGATCGGGTGACGGTCCGATGATCGAGCGATGGTCGCGCGGCGAGGCCGACCGCAACATGCCCGAGGAGATCCTCGTCAACCTGGCGCCGATCATCCGTCGACATCCGTGGTGGCGCGCCCGCGCCGTGCTCACGCTCGACCTGCTGAAGCACTGCGGCATCCGGCCACCATCGCAGGTGCTCGATGTCGGCTGCGGCTGGGGGGTCACGCTCAACGCGCTCGAGCGAGCCGGGTACCGCGCGACCGGGATGGACATCTCGCCGCGGACGCTCGAAACCCTCGACCGTGCGGGACGACGGCTGATCGAGGCGGACCTGCACCCGCCCACTCGACGCTTCTTTCCCGGTCCCGACCCACGACGCCGTGCTCGCCCTCGACGTGATCGAGCACCTCGACGACGACCGCGCCGCCGTGGGACGCCTTGCGGGCCTGGCCCGTCCCGGCGGGCTCGTGGTCGTGAGCGTGCCGGCGCTTCCCGAGCTTCACGGCGAGTTCGACGAGATCCAGGGGCATCGTCGACGCTACACTCCCGACACGCTTCGCGACGCGTTCGCCGGCTCGGGGCTGGTGCTGGAGCGAGTCTTCTGGTGGGGCCGATGGCTGGTCCCGGCGCTCCGTCGTCAGCGGGCTCGGACGAAGGCGCGGCCGGGCGACTCGCCCGCGTCGGCATATCGCCGCTACCTCGAGCTGCCGAGTTGGCCGTTGGGAACGGTCGCGCGGTGGGCCTTTGCCCTCGAGAAGGCGCGAGCGATCCGGGGGCGGCTGCCGATCGGTACGTCGCTGTTCGCAGTTGCGCGGCGGGCTCATGACGTGCCCTCCTGACGGTCCATCGCCAGCCATTGCAGCAGGCCGGCGACGCAGACGGCGTGGTCGATCCGTCCGTCGCGGATCATGGCGGCGACCTCCTGGCGGGGTATCACCAGGATCACCAGCTCCTCGCCCGCGTCGGGCTTCGGATCGGCGACGCGGCGGACATTGCGGATGAGGACCGTGGTGATCGACATGGTCAGGAGCGCCGGGTTCGGGCGCAGGACGCCGAGCGTCTCGGGCGGATCGCCGGCGTAGCCGGTCTCCTCCAGCAGCTCGCGAGCCCCGGCGACCTGCGGGTCCTCGCCCGGCTCGAGGAGGCCGCCGGGCGTCTCGAGGCTGTCGCGCCGCGACCCGGCGCGGAACTGCCGGACGAGCACGACCTGGTCATCCGGCGTGACGGCGATCGCGTGCACACCGTCGGCGAGCTCGGTGACGTAGTAGTCGTGGACGGCGCCGGTGCTCACCGAGCGGAATCGCTCGCGGCGCAGGCGGAACAGCCACGTCTCGGCGAGCGTCGCGTCGGACGCGCCGTCGTGCTCGGGGACCCAGGACGCGTTGGGTTGTTGGCTCATGGGTGCGGATGCCGAGGTTCCTGGGTGAGTTGGGGAGTTCAGGATGAGCTGCGGGTACCGGGAAGCTCGAGCCGCTCGCGCAGGGCATCGAAGGTCGAATGGGCGTCGCGGTCGAAGACGACCTGCGGCCGGATGCCGACGATCCGGCCGGCGCCCAGTCGGAGCAGCTCGCGGCGGCAGGCGGTCAGCTTGCGGGTGGGGAGCAACGCGGTGACGCGCCAGCCGTCGGCCTCGCCGTCATAGCCGACCTCGCCGCGGGCGACGTGCGAGCCGCCCTGGTCGCGCAGGTAGCCGGCGACCCGCTCGGCGGTCGCGACCGCCGCCTCGTGCTCGAGCGCCGCGCCGACGACCTCGAGCTGCAGCCGGCCCTCGGTGCCGCGGACGCCGTCGATCGCGTCGAGCAAGGTGCGCGAGCGGGCCGTCGTCGCCCTCGCCGACGAGCGCCGACAGGCTCGCCGCGTGGCCGATCAGGCAGGCCGCGGACTCGAGGATCGTGCCGCCCTCCAGCTCGCGCAGGCGGTTGTCGCGCAGCGTCGTGCCCGAGCTGGTCAGGTCGACGATGATGTCGGCGATGCCGAGGCTCGGGTGCAGCTCGAGCGCGCCGTCGGAGTGGATGAGCTGGTAGTAGTAGATCCCCAGGCTGCGGAAGTGCTGCCGGACCAGCGCGGGGTACTTGGTCGAGACGCGGAACGTCCGCCCGGCGGCGCGGGACTCGGTCGTGAGGTCGACCAGGTCCATCATGTGGGTCACGTCGATCCAGCTCTCGGGCACCGCGACGGCCAGCCGGCAGCCGCCGTAGCCCAGGTCGGGCTCGACGACGATTGACGAATTCGACTCGAACGCGTGCTCGGCGTAGACGTCCATCCCGGTGACACCCAGGTGGCAGCGGCCCTCGAGGACCTGGATCACGATGTCGGTCGGCCGCATGAAGACGACGTGGAACCGCGGGTGGCCGACGATCGTCGCCTCGTACTGCCGGTCGCTGCGCCGCCGGACCTTGTAGCCGGCCGATTTGAGCAGGTCGATGACGCCGTCGTAGAGGTGCCCCTTGGAGGGGACGGCCAGGCGGATCGGGTCGGTCGGTGAATTGTGATGGGTCGTGGTCATGGTCATGCTCGTGTCCTCCGCGGGGCGTTGCGGGCCTCGAGGACCTCGGCGAGCCGCTCGAGGCCGAAGGCGAAGCCGACGCCCCGGCTGTCGTCCCGGGTCCGCCGCCGAGCACCTGCGCCAGGCCGTCGTAGCGGCCGCCGCCGCAGACGTCGACCGGCCCGGAGTCGGTGCGGGACCACCAGCTCGAAGATCATCTGCGAGTAGAAGCCGATCCCGCGGCCGAAGCCCAGGTCGAGCTCGATCCGATCGGGGTCGATCGCCTGCGCGGCCAGCCGCTCGACCAGCTCGCGCAGCGCGGCGATCGAGTGCGGCGCGACCCGCTCGAGCCCGGTGGCAAGCCGGCCCAGGATCGCACTGCGCCGGGCCGCGCTGGTCGCCCAGCACGTGTACCTGGTCGCGGACCTGGCCGAGCATCTCCGAGAGACGATGGCCCAGGTCCCACTTGCGCCTCATCCGCTCGAGGATCTCGTGGCCCGAGCGGCGGCCGGTGACGTCGGGGACGAGCTGGCGGAACAGCCGGTCAACACCGGCGGCGTCGGACTGCGCCCACGGCGGGGATCAGATTCTCGCCGCCCGTGCCCGTGGCGGAGCCAGTACCGGCTCCGAGCCAGCCGGCCAGGCGGTCGAGGGCCGATTCCAGCGCCACGACGCGACCGCCCTCGGCGGCGGCGGCGCTGAGGATCTCGACGAGCGCCGACGCCGCCGCGGCCGGCAGGCCGGTCGATTCGAGGATCTCGACGATCAGGCCGACGTGGCCGATCCGGATGCGGGCATCGTCGAGGCCGGACCCGGCGAGGGCGCGGTCGGCCAGGGCGATGACCTCGGCGTCGGCGGCGGGGCCGTCGGCGCCCAGCATCTCGACGCCCACCTGGGTGAACTCGCGGAGGCGGTAGCGGTCGGTCCCCGGCTCGTCCTCGCGGCGGAAGACGGGGCCCGACAGGCTGACACGCCAGGGCAGGGGGGGCGGCCGGGCGCCTCGGCGTAGGCGCGGACGACGCTGGCGGTCAGCTCGGGGCGGAGGCAGACGCCCGACGGCCCCGAGTCGGCCAGCTCGAACAGCTTGGAGACGATCCCCGCGCCGCTCTTCCGCTGGTGCAGCTCGATGTACTCGAGGACCGGCGTGCGGATCCGCTCGTAGCCGGCGCGACGGAACGTGTCGAGCAGCGCGCGTCTCGAGCGCGGCGAGTCGCGCGCAGTCGCCAGGCAGCCAGTCGCGCGTGCCCGGCACCAGCCCCACCGGCCGCTCAACGCGGGCGGGAGGCGGGTCGGAGGCCGCCGGAACGATCGTTGCTTTTGTGCTTGCGCTCATGCGCCGTCTCCCTGCATGCGGATGACCTCCAGAAGGCTCGCGACCGAGTCCTCGAGGACCGTCTGGTCGAGCCCCTTATCCTCGGCGCGGGTGGAGAGGTTGCGGAGGTTGAACACGCCCCGCGCCTGCTCGTCGGGCCCGACGATCACGGCCAGGCGGTGGCCCGCGCCGATCCGTAGCCCATCTGCTTGCCGATCCCGATCGGGTCGGGGAACACCTCGGCGCCGATGCCGGCGGCGCGCAGCCGCGCGGCCATCCGGAACGGCACGGTCGGCTCGACGCCGGGGAACTGCGCCACCAGGACGGGCACCGTCGTCCCCGCCGCTTTCAGCCAGCCGGCTTCGTCCATCAGGGCGAGCAGGCGGTCGAGGCCGATCGACGCCCCAACGCCGGGCAGACGGCGGGGCGTGAACAGGCTGGCGAGGTTGTCGTACCGCCCGCCCGACGCCACGCTGCCGAACTTCTCCCAGCCCTGGACGGTCGTCTCGAAGACGATCCCGGTGTAATAGTCGAGCCCGCGCGCCAGCCCCAGGTCGATCGCCAGCCGGTCGCCCGGCACGCCGGCCGCGTCGAGCAGACCGAGCACGGTGCGCAGGGTACTCACTCCCTGGGCGATGGCGGGGTCCGAGCCCAGGCTGGCCTGGACGGCGTCGAGCACCTCGACCTTGCCGCGCCCGGACTCGGCGAAGTCGAGGACCCGGCGGGCCTGGTCGTTCGCCAGACCCGGGCCGCCGTCGGCGGCCGGCCGCTCGAGCTCGGCGATCACCGCGTCGCGACCGACCTTCGCCAGCTTGTCGAGCGAGCGCAGCACCTGGCCGGCCGATCCCGAGAGCCCGTGGACGGCGAGGAAGCCGTCGAGCACCTTGCGGTGGTTGAGGGTGATGGTGAAGCCCGGCACGCCGGCGGCGGTGAGGGCGGCGTGGATGACCTGCGCGGTCTCGGCGTCGGCCACCGCGCTCTCGGTGCCGATCGTGTCGAAGTCGCACTGGACGAACTCGCGGAACCGCCCCTTGGCGGGCCGCTCGCCGCGGAAGACCGAGCCGATCGCGTACCGCTTGAAGGGCGTGCCCAGCTCGTCGATGTGCCGGGCGGCGAACCGGGCGAGCGGGACGGTCAGGTCGAATCGAAGCGCCAGCTCGCCGGGCGTGCCGCCCTTGTTGGTGACCTCGAAGATCTGCCGGAGCACCTCGTCCGAGCCGGCACCCTTTCCGGTGAGGACCTCCATCCGCTCGATGTGCGGCGTGTCGATCGGCACGAACCCGAAGGCGCCGAAGGTCTGGCGGAACGCCGCCAGCATCCGCTCGCGCGGGATCATCACGGATGGCGGCAGGTCTCGCAATCCGCCGGCTACTCGAGGGTCGATCATGGATTTCCGGCTTTCCTTCGTCTGATCTGAGGGTTTGGACTTCCCCGCGGACCCAGGATTGTATCATCCGACGCGACGGGCGGGATCATCGAGCCAGGGGCCAGGGACCAGGGGCCAGGGTCCAGGACCGGGACGGTGCGCCGTTCGTCCGCCCGGCCGTTCGGTGCGGGTCTCACGACCCCGCCGCGGCGAATACCGAAGGTCACCCGGTCGGGCGGCGGGCCGAGCCGCGGACCGGGCCGGTGGAGACCTGTCGGTCCCGGCCGCGTCGGGGTCGGAGACCCGCGCCGAACGGGGACGGCCGCGTCGGGGTCGGAGACCCGCGCCGAACGGGGACGCCGCCCGGATCGGGCCGGCCGCGTCAGGCTGGAAAGCCTGGCCTACTCGGGCGGCCCGATTGCCCGATGGCTCCAGCCGGTCGGCGCCGAGCAGGGCCGGGGCGGGGCGTACGGGGGCCCTTTCCTGGGCATGGTGACCTGCTTGTCCGGGTGCTCGTTGTCCGGCTCCTCTTCCGACGGACGCGGCCGAGGGGGTCGTCGCGAGCATAGGGATCACCAGGGCCAGGGCCAGGACGAGCGGGTTGAGGGTCGAACGGGAGGACACCTCGCGGTCGGGGTTGGGTTCGTTCGACGGATTTTGGGTTTCCGCGGGGGCGGGCTCGGTCGAGGTGGCCGCGATCACCGCGGGGGCGGCTGCGGGCTGGGCGAGATCGGTGGCCCTCCTCGGGTGGGCGGCTTCCGGCTGCACGTCGGCAATGGCCACGGGGGTCGCGTCCCCGGCCGGTTCCGGGGAGGGCTCGATCGCGGCGGTCGGCGGGTCGCCGGGGCGGACGGTCGTGGCGGACGGCCGGACCCGAGGGCGAGGGGCGGGCTGATCGGCCTCGCGGTGTCGCCTGCGCAGGATCTCGAGGATCCGCATCAGCGTCCGGTTGCCCGCGAGCTGGTAGCGGCGTAGCCGCTCGCCGGCATCGCTGTCCTCGAACCCCTGCCGGGCCTCATCCATGGCGCCGTCCCGCTCGATGTGTCGCCGCCAGCAGCCGTTCGAGTCAACCAGCCTGCTCGGCCACCAGGTCCAGCAGTATCCCGAGCCCGGCCTCGGGGTCGGAGGGTGCCAGGTCGCGCGAGGCGCGGGCCTCGATCCGCTCGGCGAACCGCCGGCGCTCGCCGGCGCCCAGCTCGACGGCGATATCCGCGAACGGCTGCTCGGACGATGGGTCCATCGCGTGGCATGCCAGGTAGATCGCCCGGACGACGTCGTCGTCGGTCGCGTCCAGCGGTTGCCGGCCCAGCAGGCGGACGGCCTTGAACCGGTCGGGAGGCTGCCAGAGCAACTCGTCCTCGAGCAAGGCGCCCAGCTCGCCCCAGCGGTCGAGCAGCCAGGCGCAGCCGAGTACGGACGACTCGAGCCGGTTGACGATCGAGGCGGGCTCGTTGGGATCGACGACCTGGGGCGACCACGAGGCGCGCACGGGGTCGCCGAGCGAGGCCTCGTAATGCGGGTAGAGGCAGAGCGGCCCGCGCGGGTCCCAGAACAGGCGACGGCCCAGCAAGACGACCTCATCCGCCTGCGCGTCGGCCTGGCCGGCGCCGGCCGAAAGAAGGTCGGCGGTCATGCGGGCGGCCCAGGCGCGGTCGGCGCGGTCGAGCTGCCACGAGACGTTCACGGCCCGCTCGACCAGGTAGCGCTCGACGTCGTCGCGGGGCTCGAGGGTGGCCGTCCACGAGTCGAGCCGGCGCTTGAGGATGTTCTCGTCCTCGCCGGGCAAGATCGGAATCTCGGCGCGCATGCCGTGCTTGAGTGCATTGAAGCGGCTCCGGTCCTTGCCAGCCTGGGTGCGGGGCCCGGTGCTTTTCTGGGCGTTTCGGCGGTTGGCCTCGATGCGGGCTGAGGACGTAGACGGAGCGTCGGCTGCCGCGGTGGTCATCTTGATGGGCCCTCACTCTGCGATGTGGATCAGGGAGGTGGGTCTCGCAACGTCGCAAGGTTCAGCTCACTTTGCCCCTCTACCTTTATATATGGGAAACTTTTCGCCGTTTGACGTGACTTTCTTGGAAAATTTTTGGATTTTAGTCTGCTTGAGCATGACAGGAGACGACACTCGTGGACAAATGTGTAGAAAACAGGGGTCTCTTAGGCCGTGTTTGGTCCTTGTAAGGTGCGTGTCCTCATGGACTGATCGGCGTTGTCGCCTTGATGTGCCGCATGTCCATTGGTCCGCCGAGGATTGCGATCAGCGAATCACATTACCATGGAGTCATGGACTCTTGGTTGCCTGAGTGCGGCAAGTGCCGGGCCTGGGCTCTTGCTCCTCTTGATGTGCCGCATGTCCATTGGTCCGCCGAGGATTGCGATCAGCGAATCACATTACCATGGAGTCATGGACTCTTGGTTGCCTGAGTGCGGCAAGTGCCGGGCCTGGGCTCTTGCTCCTTGCGACGGTCGCCAGGAGACCCGGTGTGCGGATTCTGTCTCTCGGATGCGAAGGATCAAGCCCTGCGATTTCGCTGGTCTTGATCTGCGTAGATCTGCGTCATCTGCGGACAAGTCTTCCGGACGCCTTCCGCTGGGCGCGTAAAGGTTCATCCGCGGTCGAGTCGGCCGGAGGGTCGGGGAGGGTTGTCCGCAGATGACGCAGATCTACGCAGATAGAAGAGTTCGCGGTGAGCGTTTCTGGGATGGTGGACCGCGGGAGGCGAACCGGCGACGTCAGTCGCCGGGTCTCTGTGGGCATCACCCGGGTTTGGGGGCATCACCCGGCCAGTGACTTTTGCCCGGCTGCTGCGTCGCACCACCCGGCGACCGACGTCGCCGGTTCGCCCGGCTGTCAGATTGCAGCGGCCGGCTGTCCTGTCGCAGCGCCCGGCGGCTGCATCGCATTACCCGGCTGTCCTGTCGCATCGCCCGGCGGCTGCGTCGAATTACCCGGCGACTGACGTCGCCGGTTCGCCTGGCTGCCGCGTTGCGACCCTCCTCACCCGGTTCCGTTCAGCGCGGGGTGAGCGGGCGGCGCCTCAGCCATCGGTACGGGGCTCGCAGGATGGTCGCCATCAGGATCAGGACGCCCGTTGCGTACAGGCCGGGGAGGAGGATCAGGTGCCAGCCGCTCAGGCCGTAATGCTCGACGGCGGGCATTCGGGGCAGGTCGTCCCGGATCGCGGCCGCGGCGATCAATGCCGATGATGCCAGCGCGAGGACGGCGAGGGCCAGGAGCGGGCGCGGCGCAGGTGATACACGCCACGCGCGGTGACCGCGAACAGCGCCACGATCGGCAGGCCGGCGATCGTTCCGGCGAGGAAGACGCCGACGGCCGTGAACGTGATCGGGCCGAGCTGGAACGAGAGCGAGGGCTCGAGCTCCTGGAAGGCGGCGAGCGGCACCGCGACGGCCACCGGCAGCATCATCAGCGTGCGGACCCGCCAGGCGCGTCGGCCGGCCGCCAGGCGGAGGATCCCCAGCGGGACGAACACGTTGAGCAACGCCAGACCGGCGGTCGAGAGCACCAGCGACCACGACAGATCGCGCCGGATTCGCCACACCCAGGGGAGCAGGCGCGTCCAGCGCGGGTCGTCGACGACTCGGCCCGGCGGGATGACGGCGGCCCGCGGCATCGCGTACGTTCCGCGGCTCGTAAGGCCCAGCGCCTGCGAGCAGACCGTGGCCTGACCGTCGCCCGAGGCGAGCAACAGTGGAGGCCGATCGCCGTCGCCCGGGTCGAGCAGGTAGCGCCCACCCAGCACGGGCGACCGTTCCGCCCAGAGGGTCCGGCCGGTCGTGCCCTCGATGGCGCGTGGCGGATCCAGCAGGATCGTGGCCGGCCGGCCCGCGTTCGCCGGCAGGTGCCAGTCGGACAGCTTGGCGCTCGTTGGGATAGACCAGAGCTCCAGCGCGAGGTCGCCGGTCCATGCGGCCAGCCGTCCCGAGTGGGCGACCACCAGCTCGTCGCGGCCGTCGCCGTCGAGGTCAACCACGAGGTGCTGGATCGCAGCGGTACCTCCGGGCATGCGCGGGCCGCGGAAATCGCGGCGGGCGCGCTCCTTGCCGTCGGCGTCGAGGATCAGGATGTGCGACTCGCCCAGGAAATTGGAATAGGTGACGCAAAGCGAATCCTTGCCGTGGCCGTCGACGTCGATCGGGTCGATCGAGCCCTCGAAGCGACGATCGGCGCTGGCGGGGCCGGTGCGCCAGGTCCAGCGGTCGGCGCCGTCGCGGTCGTTCAGGGCGTGGACGATGATCTCGTTGATCGTATCGGATGCGGGCTGCTCGATGACATACAGTGCGGACGGGCGACCCGCCTTGCACGTGCCGACCCGCACGATCTTTTGCTCGCCGCCTGGCAAGGGGAAGTACAGCATCCGCGACCAGCGGGTCGAGCCGTCCTCGAGCGCGACAACCCTCAGCTCGCATTGCCTCACGTCGATCATCGTGCTGACGACAAGGATCACCGTGGAATCGGGCGTGCCGTCGCCGTCGGTGTCGGCGATTTCCAGCGAATCGCTATCGACTAGCGACGGCATCGTGGGGAGGTCGCTGATAACGACGTCCCAAAGGATGCGGCCCGTACGCCCCGAGACCCGCCAGGTGTTCATAGCCCCGTTGCCAGCCGCCGGTAGACGTCGTCAAGACGCCCTTGATTAACGGACTGAGATGGCGGACCAGCAGGTCGGGCGGTGCACCTGGTCGGTCCGAATGGGGTACACAATTCTCGAGAATCGTCTCGCCGTACGCCTCGAACCCGAGCGGCAGGGGGCCGGCCGACCAGAGAGGGCGGCCGGTCCTGCCCGAGAGGGCCTGGAGGGGCAGGGTCGCCGGCCGCCGCTCGTTGGCGGGGGGCACATCCTCGCTCTTCCGGACGATGACGTCGGGCGTGCCGTCGCCGTCGAGGTCGCCCTGCGGTGGCGGGAAAGCGGCGAGCTCGTAGGTCCGCGAGCGGTCGGCGTCGAACCAGTGTCGCGGCGGGTCGAGCGTCGTCTTCCACAGCAGATGGCCGTCGCGACCCGACCGCGCCAGGGCGGTTCGCGTACCCATGGCTCCGGTCGAGGGGTTACCCTGGAACTTCAGCCGGGCCGAAAGGGTATCGCCGACGCCGTCGCCATCCAGGTCAACCGCCCGGCTGTTGCGACTCCAGCCGTGCGGTTCCTGGGCCTGCCAGGCCGGCTGCATGCCGTCGAGCGAACGCCAGGCCTCGGGCGGTTCGCCGCGGAAGGCGACGAGCTCGCCGTCGGCGTCGCCCCAGAGGTTGACCAGGCCGTCGCCGTCGAGGTCGGCTGCGCTGGTGCGGGCCAGGCCCGGGATGCGGTGGAGCTCGCGGCCGGTCGTGGCCTCGAGCACGTGGACGGCGGCTGGCTGGAAACTCAGGGGCACTGACGGGTCGTGCGGTCCGCCGACCGAGACGGCCAGCAGCGGGCGGCCGTCGGTGCCGACGCCCCACCAGTGTGGCGGCGGAATCGGGGTAACCTTGTCTTCCATCAGGTCGAGGTGCCAGGACCAGAGCAGCCGGCCGTCCCGGCTCGAGATCGCATCGGCGTAAAGTCGCGATGGCTCGAGGCCCGGGTCGCCGGGCCGGGGTTGGGGAGACCTTCCCGCAAAAGTTGATACAGCGACCAGGTCGCGGACGCCGTCGCCGTCGAGGTCGCGGGCTTTCAGCATGCTCAGCAACGAGACCCTGCTGGGGTCGTCGGGCTGCATGGCCCGCACCCAGCGGGGCATGCCGTCGCGCCCGTCGAGCAATTGGATACCCTGGTACATGACAGCGGGAGGCACCGTGCCGGTGGCGGGGACGACGACGTCGGCGCGGCCGTCGCGATCGAGGTCGCAGGTCCAGTTCCAGCCGGGAACTTGAAAATTCCGTATGGTTGCACAGGTGGCATCCGTGCGGGTCCAGAGCACCCGCCGACCCGCGCCGGAGAATGCTTGCAAGGTCAGATTATCGGCGGTCGTCCCGGGTCCGAACGCGAGAAAATCCGGCTCGCCATCGCCGTCCAAGTCGGCGATGCCGCAGATCTCGAACCGGGATGGAGGGGAGCCCAGGTCGATCGGCTGGCCCCGCTGCCGGCCGTCCCGGGGTTCGAGCGGAATGAGGCGCCCATCGTCATTCAGGAACAGGCGCGACCCATCCCGGCCGGAGACCAGGTGGATCAACTGGCTTGCCGGCGTGCCGCGACCCGACTCTACGGCGCCGAGGGCACGGCTCCAGAGGCGCCGGCCGGTCCGACCCGAGATCGCCTGGACGATGTTCCGGGATTCCAGGACATACAGATTCGTCGGCTCGCGGCCAACCCGGCGCGGTACTCGCTGGGGGACTCCTGGAAGGCCAGCGCGACGATCAGGTCGGGCGTGCCGTCGCCGTCGAGGTCGCCGACCGTCGGCGGCTCGATGACCGTGGCGGGCCGGCTGGCGGGGTTGAGCGGGCCGGGCAGCTCGGGGCCCTCGGGCCGCGGCCCGCCCGGTCCGTCGGCGTCCGCGGCGTGGTTCCAGAGCATCGACCCGTCGTCGCCCGAGAGGGCCAGGAACGCGCCGGCGCCGTCGACCACGAGGATGATGTCGCGGGTGCCGTCGCCGTCGAGGTCGGCGGCGGGGTCGACGAGCTCGACCGTCGCGCGGTGCCGGCCGATCCGGCGAATCCAGTGGCCGGGGTCGGCGTCGGGCCTGCCCCCAGGCCGGTGGCCCGCGGCGTCCCAGACGACCCGGCCGGTTGCGCCGTCGCGGCGGATGACGGTCTCGCCGGTGTACTCGATGATGTCCGAGCGCGCCGGGCGTCAGCTCCATCGCGCGGGCGGCCAGCGGGAACGGCGTCGCGCGGTTATGCTGGCGGGCGGTCGTCTGCGACGGGTCGGACAGGCCGCGCAGCAGGCGGCCCTCTTCGAGCGACAGCGGGTGCTCGATCGTCTCGCCGCGGTTGACGGCCAGGCGGTAGGTCCGCCCCAGCCGGCCGTCGGCGTTGACGCGCAGCCGATAATCGCCATCGGGGAGCGCCAGGCTGGCCTGTTTGTTGACCTCGATCGGTGGCGTCACCGGGACCTCGCCCGACTCGTCGAGGACCTCGACCTTCAGGGTCGGTCCGCGGTTGCTGAGGATGATCCAGCCGAGCCGCGAGCGCGCGTGGAGCCACCATCCGCCGAGGCCGGCCAGCTCGAGCACGACGACGGCCAGCGCGATCGTCGCGACGAGGCGGACACCGACCCGCCGGGGGCGTGCGAGGGCTGCGAGGCGGACGCGAATCGAGCGCCGCGGGCTCAGGACGGCGGGCTGGCGGTCCGTCGAGGCTGCCTCAGCCATCGGATGGGTCTCCGCAGAATCCAGGCCAGCACGACGAGGGTCCCCGCGACGCCGACCCCCGGCACAAAGACCAGCGGCCAGCCGGAGCGGTCATAGTGCTCGAGCGGGGTCATGAAGCGAACGTCGTGGGCGATCCAACCACCCGCGGTGGCCGCCGTGGCCGCCAGAGCGAGCGAGACGATCGCCCCCAGCATCTTCCAGCGCCGGCGGACGAGGCACCAGCCCGCGAGTCCCGCGATCGCGAGATACGGGACGCCCGCCAGCGTGGCCGCGAGGAAGACGCGCCGCGGCGAGACGGGGACCGCGTTGATCTCGGCCGGCATCATCGGCTCGAACGCCTGCAACATCGCCAGCGGCACCGCGGCGGCGATGGGAAGCGCCAGCAGCAGCCGGATGGTCCATGGCCGCCGCCGGGCCGCCAGGCGAATGAGGACCAGCGGGATCGCCACGTTGATCAGCGCCAGGGCGATCATCTCGAAGAACCATTTCGCGCCGGTCGTCGCGAGCAGTGGTTCGGTCCAAGGGAGCGGGCGGGTCCAGCGCGGATCTTCGGATATCCTGGCGTGCCGGACGAGGGCGCCTCGGGCCGGCGCCATCGACGCATCGGAGTTGAGGGGCAGGGCGCGTCGGCACACCGTCGCGAGCCCCTCGCGGCCAAACCACCGGGGCGGACGAGTCGGTTCCCCGACTTCGAGCGGGCCGAGACTGGACGAGCCCCGGAGATTGGGCGGAACCGCCCACAGCGGGAGTCCCGTGGCACCGTCCCGCCCGATATTCGACGGCAGGATCACCAGACCCGGCCTGCCCCGCGCGGCCGGGAGGACCGTCCAGTCCCCAGGCTGGAATCCCCCATCGCTCCAGAGGTCCTTCAGGTCGGGGCCGAGGACTTGCCAGCCCACGGCAGACTCCAGCAGGAACTCATCCTTGCCGTCGCCCGTGAGGTCCATGGCACTCGGCTCCCGACCTCGCGGTCCGGCCAGGTGTCAACGGGCCACCTCCTGTCCCCGCTCATTGAGGAGAAGCAGCCGGTTCCCTCCATCCGGGAGCCCGTGGTAGACGGCGACCGTTCGACGCCCGCCGCCCGTCAGATTGGCCAGACAGAACGACCTGGGGCCCTTCTCATTCGACACGCCATCTCCCGGCGAGGGCTGCCAGGTCCATCGGACGTGACCATCGCTGCCATCGAGCGCCTTGAGCATCCACTCGAGCGGCCTCCCGAAGGGGGTCATGTCGATGATGACGGCCTCGGCCCGGCCATCGTCGCCGAGGTCGGTGATCTCCGCGCCGAAGGTGGGGCAGGTGCGGAGCGATGGCCTCGATCCGATGCGTCCAGAGCGTCCGGCCATCCAGCAGCGAGATCGCTCTTAGCTCGAGATGCGTCTCACCTTTCTGGGTCGAGGGCCCCTTCGAGACAAGGATGTCGAGCGAGCCATCGCCGTCGAGGTCGCCGAATGCGGACGGCGGGGCACTCTCGGTCCAGGCCCCCGAGTCGAGCTCATCCGGCTGCGACACGGGAACATCCCAGAGGATCCGGCCATGCCGCCCCGAGACTCGCGCCAGCCGGGTCTGTCCCTGGAGTAACGTTGCTGGGGGGACCGAGGGCCCGCGGAACGGGTTGATGTACTGGACGATCAGGTCCGGCGGGTCGCCTGGCCGGATGACCCGGGCATCGAACCGAGATACCCACGCGTAGCCGCTTGCTGCGTAGCCAAGGGTCAGTGGGATCGTCAACCAGAGCAACCGGCCGGTCCGGCCCGAGAGGAGATGCAGAGGCAGCGAGGCCGGCTGCTTGATCAACGACATATTCTTCAAGCCGGGGGACTCCTTCACGACCACGTCGGACAGGCCGTCGCCGTCGAAGTCGCCGGCCGACAATGGGAATGTGTAAGAACGGTAGAATCCTCCGCGATCTTCCTCGAACCATCCCCACGGCGAGGAGAATGAGGTCTTCCAGAGCACTCGCCCGTCGCCCCCCGAGCGGGCGATGAGGGTCCGGGTGCCCGAGGAATCGAGATCCAAGCCCAGCCGCGCACTGACGGCGTCGTGGAGCACGTCGCCGATGCCGTCGTCGTCGAGGTCGGCGACCGGCTTGAATCTTGTCAGGACGTGGGCCGGCCCGTATGGGCTCATGGTCCGCCAAACTTCGGGGGCCGTACCGCAGAACGCCCTCACCTGGCCATCCGAATCGCCCCAGAGGTCGATCAGGCCGTCGCCGTCGAAATCGGTGAACCTCAAATCCCGCAGCTCCGGCATCCATGCACTTCCTTCCCCGTGGAGGCTTCCAGGAAGTGGACATCGGGGCGAAAACGAGGCCACAAGACGGTAATGAGCTTGTCCCACGCGCTGTCCGAGGGCATACGGCCGTCGAGTGGCACGGCAAGGAGCGGCCAGCCGTCGGGGCCCCGGGCCCACCAGCGAGGCTGGCGGATCGTAGCGGAATGACCCGGCGGCAGCTCGCAGCTCCATGACCAGAGCGGATGCCCGTCCTCTCCTGACAGGGCGTCGATGTAGAACCGGTCCGAATCGGTTCGACCCTTTGCTCGCTTCTTCAGGAATCCTCCGTCGAACTCCGACGCAACGACGAGGTCGCGCGTGCCGTCGCCGTCGAGGTCCGGCGCCGCGACGACATGGTAAGTTTCATCGAGGCCCGAGGTCTCGGGCCGCATCGGGTGGACCCACACGGTCTTTCCCGTGCGGCCATCGAGCCGGCGCAGGCCGCGATAGCCCGGACCCGGTGCCAGCGGGCCGGCGTCGGGTACCAGGACTGTCGAGGTGCCGTCGTCCTTCAGCTCGACCAGCCATGGCCCGTCGAGGGGCGAGCTCGGCCCCATCGGCGGCACGAGCCGGTCGGTGATCGTGGAAGTCCAGCCCGACCGGCCGGCCGAAGTCGAGAATACCGAGAGGGCCCACTGGAATGCGCCCGGACCTGGACCCACCGCCAGAACCTCGGGCTCGCCGTCGCCATCGAGGTCGGCATACTGGACGGGCTGGATGGGTTCGAAACCCAGGGCGATTGGCTGCCCCCGGGGCTTGCCGGTCTTCAGATTGAGCGCGATCCATGTCTCGTCCGAGACGAGGGCGATCACCGGCAATCCTTCGGCGCGAACGACCGTGGCGGGCCATTTCCAGCTACGCTGGTTCTTGAGACCACTTCCAGTGGCGAATGTCCACAAGCAGCGACCCGATCGACCCGAAACGGCGACGACGCACCTGTGGCGGTCGCCAAATGCTTGAACGACCGGGCTTAATTCTTGTCCACCATTCTCCTTCCTGAGCTCCACGGCAGTCTTGATTATCGACAGGGTGAAGATCAAGTCGAGGGTGCCGTCGCCGTCAACGTCGCAGGTCGCGGGCTGACCAAGGACATGGCTTCCCACATCCTCCGTTGAATGAGAGAACCCCGGACCCGGCGATTCGGGCGGGCCTTCGGGGCGTCGGCCGCCGGTCCCGTCCTTGCCGGCCGCATAATCCCAGAGCACTGAGCCATCGCGCCCCGACACCGCGAGCAGCGCGGGGAGGTGTGGAACGCCCAGACCACATCCCCGATGCCGTCCTCGTTGAGGTCAATATGGGACTCCACCGCTGAAACCTGACCGGGCCCGGTCGGGATCGAGCGGATCCACGGACCCGGGTCGCGCAGGGGGTTGAGCTGGCCGTCGGGACGGGACGCGTCCCAGATCACCCTTCCGGTTTTCCCATCGCGGCGGATGATCGTCCCGCGGTCGGCGTAAACGAGGTCGGCCTTGCCGGGCGAGACCTCGATCGCCGTACTGCTGGCGTTGAACGGAAGCGGGTCGTCGCACTGGCGGGGCGGATACAGCGACGGCCGATCGGGCGGGGCGACCAGCAGCCGTCCCTCCTCGAGCGAAAGAGTCTCCGCGATCGTCTCGCCGCGGTTGACGGCCAGGCGGTAGGTCCGCCCCAGCCGGCCGTCGGCGTTGACGCGCAGCCGGTAATCGCCGTCGGGGAGCGCCAGGGTGGCCTTCGAAGTCGACCTGGATCGGCTCGCCGATGGGGAACTCTCCCGTCTCGTCGAGGACCTCGACGGTCAGGGGCGGGCCGTTGTTGAGCAGCTCGATCCGGCCGAGCCGCCAGTGGCCGTAACCCCACCACGCGGCCAGCAGGGCGGCCTGGATCGCGAGGACCGCGGCGACGAGCCGGACCGCGAACCGCAGTCGGTCGCGGGCGGCGGGCGGCGGCGGGCGGCGGGCGGTCAGGGGTTCGCCGGTCCGGTCGGGCGGGGGCGTCTCAGCCATCGAAGGGCCCTCTGAATCGGCCAGCCGAGCAGGATCAACAGGCCGGCGGCATAGGCCCCCGGCACCAGGGCGAGCGGCCAGCGGGGGCGGCCGTAGTGTTCGATCGCCGGCATCGTGCGCACATCATACGCGATCCACGTCCCCGCGACCGCCGCCGACGCCAGCGCCACCAGCGCGAGCAGTCCCAGCAGCTTCCGCCACCGCAGGCGGACCAGCCACCAGCCGGCGGCGGCCAGCAGCACCACGATGGGGATGCCCGCGATCGTGCTGAGCGCGAAGACCAGCCGGGGCGAGATCGCGACCGTGCCGAGCTGCGCGGGGACGAGGGGCTCGACCGTCTGGAACACCGACAGCGGCACCGCGGCGGCGACCGGCAGCGACATCAGCGTGAGGATGCTCCAGGCCCGCCGCCGCGAGGCCAGCCAGACGATCCCCAGCGGCGCCAGGACATTCACGACCGCCAGGCCGACCAGCACCACCAGGCCCTTGAACCCCAGCGAGTGGAGGATCGGTCCCACCCACGGCAGGTCGCGCGTCCAACGCGGGTCTTCCGTCGGATAGCCCGCCGGAGTGGGCGATCCGCGGGGCGGGGCGGGCCGCCCCTCGTCGTTCGAGGCCAGCGCCGACGCGGCGACCGTGGTCCCGTTCGTCGGATAGTTCAGCAGCAGCGGCGGGCGGCCGGCATCGCCCGGGTCGAGGAGAATCGCGGAATTCTGCTGAAAAATCATGGGCGGCTGCGCCATCCAGATCGGTCGGCCCGTCTTGCCGTTCACAAATCGCCCGGAGGAGAGCATCACGCGGGCCGCTTGTCCCGCCGATGCAGGCAGGATCGTCTGGAAGTAGGGAGACGGATCCGGGCCGGACCAGAGCTCGTTCAGCTCGAGGTCGTAGACATGCATCCGCTGGGCGTTCCAGACCAGGAATTCGTCGCGGCCGTCGCCGTCGAGGTCGGCCGCGCGGCTGATCCCGAAGACGTCGCCGGGCGCGTTGCGCCGGAGTTTCACGCGGCCGAGGGCGTCCAGGATGCGCGATTTTCGGCCTTCGGGCGCGGTCCTGGTACATGACGGCAGCGATGTCGGGCTTTCCCTCGCCCTGGCGGGCGACTGCAAGCGTCGCAGCCGGCCGGTTGGCGTCGGCCTCGGTCTCGCCTTCCCAGGTCCAGGACGGCTTGCCGGTCTTGCCGTCGAGAGCCCGCACGCTCAGGGACGCGCGGTCTCCCAGGGCGGTCTCGACGAGCGTGGCCAGGACCGTTCGCCGCGGCTCGCCGGTGCGGAGGCGCGGGTCAGGAAGGGGTTGATGCCCCCGTCGGCGATGGTGTGCGACCAGAGCAGGCGGCCGTCGTGGAGCGAGTGCACCCGGATTTCGTAGGGCGGATTCTTGGGGACGCGGTAGTCCTGCGTCATGAAGAGCAAGTCGGCGACACCGTCGCCGTCGAGGTCCTCGACGAGGGGCGGAGGCAGGTTGTTCAGATTGGCCGGGTAGAAGCGGTCGACGAGCGGGACGTCCCAGAGGATCCGTCCGGTCCGGCCCGAGATCCGGGCCAAACGGTCGTGCATGGCGTTGCTGCCCATCAGGGGCGTGGCGCTGGCCTTGAGGAACGGGCTGGCGTGTCGGACCAGCAGGTCGGGCGGCTGGCCCGGCTCGACGATCAGCGGCCTGCTCCACATGGCCTGCGAGTAGCCATGCGCCTCGAACCCGAGCGGCAGGGGCCCGGCCGTCCAGAGCGTCTGGCCGGTCCGGCCGGAGAGGACGGACAGCGGCAGGGTGGCAGGACCGCGGACGACCGGGATCGGCAGGACACTCGTCGTCTCCTGCACCAGGATATCGGGCGTGCCGTCGCCGTCGAGGTCGCCCGCCGGCATCGGCATCGGCGCCAGGGAGTACATTTCCTCGACGTTCCTGTCGAACCAGCCGCGGCGGACGTCGAGCCGGCTCTTCCAGAGGACCCGGCCGTCGCGCCGGAGCGGGCGACGGCGGTGCGGCTGCCCGCGGCGGTGAGCGGTGTCTCGCCGGGTGCCCTGAGGTTACTCAGCAGCGTGTCGGCAACGCCGTCGGCATCGTAGTCGACCATGGGTCGCAGCTCTTCGCCCGGCCAGAAGTTGGTCGGCTGGGCTGGCGAGAGTGTTCCAAGCACCCGCCAGGCCGCGGCGGGCTCGCCGCGAAAGGCGTGGAGCGTGGAATCGTGGTCGCCCCAGAGGTCGGTCAGGCCATCGCCGTCGAGGTCGTCGACGTGGGGATTCGACGAGCCCGCGGATTGACTGCACCTCGCGGCCGGTCGAGGCCTCGAGCATGGAGATGGTCGGCGGATAGGGATTGGAAGCGGTCCTGCGCCGGCCCGTTCCGGGGATGCTCGTAGTGGCATCGATCGGCACGGCCAGCAGCGGCCAGCCGTCCGGCCCGCGGCCCCACCAGAGCGGTGTGGAGACACCCGTGACACCGTCGGTCGGGGTCTCGACGCCCCACCACCAGAGCGGCCGGCCGTCGCGGCCCGAGAAGGCGTCGATGTAGACGCGCTCGGGACCGTCGGGGCCGGTCTGGTTGGCGTTGATCGGATGACGCCCGACGAAGATCGAGGCCGTCACCAGGTCCCGGGCGCCGTCGCCGTCGAGGTCGGGCGCCTCGATCGCGCCGAGGACCCCGTCGACGCCGATCGTGTCGGGGCGCATCGGCCGGGTCCAGATCGGCCGGCCGGTGGTGCCGTCGAGGCAGCGGATGCCCCGGTAGCGGTTGGTGCCGTCGAGCGCCCCGACGTCGGGCACGACGATCGCGCGACGGCCGCTTCCGTCGAGGTCGAGGGTCAGGGGCCAGTCGTTGGACGTGTACATGTTGAAGGGTATCTGGAAGTTCGTGCTGAGCGGCGCCGACCAGAGCTGGCGGCCGGTCGTCAGCGAGAACGCCGCCAGCCCGAACGGGGCGGGACCGGTCGCGAATCCCGGCCCGGCGGCGAGCAGTTCGGGCGACCCGTCGCCATCAAGGTCGGCGAACCCGGGGGGATGGACCGGCTCGGGGCCGAGGTCGATCGGACCGACGACCATTCGCCCGGTCGCAGGGTCGAGCCCGCGCCATTTGGTACCATCGAGGAAGCCGACCAGGGACATCGTGCGGCCGGTGACGACCTCGGCGTATCGGTACCACGATGTACTCTGCGGCGTGATGAACCGGTGGTCGACCACGTGCGTCCAGAGGACCTGGCCCGAGCGTCCCGAGATCGCCTGGATGACCCGGCGGAACAGCGGGTTGAACTGCTGGTTCGCGAATTGATTGGCGCCGGCGGGGGACCGGCGGGCGGCCTCAGCGGGGAACTCGTGGAACAGCAGGGTGGCGATGATATCGGGCGTCCCGTCGCGGTCGACGTCGTGCACCGCGGGTTGCTCGATGACCTGGGCGGCCCGCTCGGCCGGCTGGACGGGGCCGGGGAGCATCGGGCCCTCCGGACGCGGCGAGCCGGGGCCGTCGAGCTCGGACACATGAGTCCAGAGGACCGAGCCGTCCTTGCCCGAGACGGCCAGGAACGCGGCGGTCCCCCCGAAGTGCCACACGAGGTCGCGCCGGCCGTCGCCGTCGAGGTCGGGCGCCGGCGTGACGAGACCTGCCCGGCCCGGGGCCCGGGTGAACCAGGCCAGCCAGCGATGCACGTCCCGGGGCGGCTTGCCGGGCTTGGAGGGCTCGAGCTTGTCCCAGATGACCTTGCCGGTGACCCCGTCGCGGCGCGACAGCCGGGTCTCCGACCATTCGATCAGGTCGGCCTTGCCGGGCGTCACCTCGATCGCCGCGACGCCGGGCGCGGCGAGGATCTCATCCGGGCGGGGCGGTGCGTTCATGCCGAACGGGATGGTCGTTCCCTGGCCGAGAAGGCGGTTGTCATCCAGGCTGACGGCATGGGTCGCCAGCTCGCCGCGGTTCACGGCCAGACGATAGGTCCGGCTCAGCCGGCCCGCGCCCGAGACCCGCAGGCGGTAGTCGCCGTCGGGAAGCTCGAGGGTCGTCCGGTCCAGGAGAGCGACGGGCCCGGCGACGAGGTCGTCGCGCGATGCGCCGAGCACCTCGACGGTCAACGGCCGGCCATCGTTGGTCAGCAGCACCCGGCCGAGGCTCCAATGGCCATGGACCCACCAGGCGGCCAGGACAGCCAGCTCGAGGAGCACCAGCGCGGCGACGGGCCTCGCCGCGGCAAGCAGCCGCCCGCGGCGGGGCCGGTCCTCGCGCGTGGTCTCGTCGACGTCGGGGCCGGGCACGGTCAGGGGGTCGCCGTCGCGGGTCGGCGCGGCCGCATGAGCCATCGGTAGGGCCTCCGTAGCGTCCATCCGAGCAGGATCAACACGCCGGCCGCATAAGCACCCGGCACCAGGATCAGCGGCCAGGCCGTCGAGCCGTAGTGCTCGACCGGCGGCATCCGGGCCCGGTCGCGCCAGATCCAGATCGCCGCGATCGCGAGCGACGAGGCGACCGTCAGCACGGCGAGCACGGCGATCGATCGCCAGCGGAGCCGCACCACTGCGGCCAGGACCGACCACAGCAGGGCCAGCACCGGCAGGCCGGCGAGGGTCGCCAGCGCAAAGAGCAGCCTGGGATTCGGCGGCAGCGGGTCGACCTTCGCTGGCAAGAGCGGCTCGAAGCCCAGGTAGCTCGACAGGGGGATCGTGGCGGCGATCGGCAGCATCATCAGCAGGCGGAGCGTCCACGGCCTGCGACGGGCCGCCAGGCGTAGTAGGAAGGTCGGCAGGACCACGTTCACCAGCGCGAGGCCCACGAGGGCGCAGAACCACGACGGCGAGACGACCTTGCCGACCGGTGCCGTCCAGGGGAGCGGTCGAGTCCAGCGCGGGTCGTCCACCGCGAGGTCCGCCGGCACCCGGGAACCCGATGGGGGCGCGTACGCCCCCGATTCGGTCGTGGCGAGTGGCTCGCGGCAGATGGTCGCGCCGGGCTTCGCCACCAGGATCCGGGGCTGCCGCCCGGCGTCGCCCGGGTCGAGCAGGCTCAGGGCCAGGCGCTGCGGGGTCGCATAGGCCCAGGTGGGCCGGGCGGTCGATCCGTCGATGGCCGTCATCAAGTTGACGATAATCGTCCTGGGCCGACCAGGCTGGCCGGGGAGGAAACGGCCCAGGTTCCAGTTGCCGGCCGGCCGGGACCAGATCTCCTTGAGCTGGCGATCCCAGGCAAACATCCGCCGGTTGTACCAGACCACCAGCTCGTCGCGGCCGTCGCCGTCGAGGTCGGCCATCAGGTCGCCGAGCGGCGGGAAGACGTCGGTGGGGACCGGCTCGGGAGGGACGTCGCGCTTCGCCACCTCGCGGCCGTGGCGGTCCAGGATCAGGACGTGGGAGTCGCGGCGATCGCTGCTGTAGGTGACGCAGACCGCGTCCTTCGCCTTGCCGTCGAGGTTGATGGCGTCGATGCCGCCGTAGTACTCTGTCCTCGGCCTGGCCGGGTCCGCTGCGCCAGGTCCAACGGATGGACCCGTCGGCAGGATTCGAGCGCGTGCACCAGCAGCTCGTTGCCGGCGCCCCGGGTCGGCAGCTCGGTGATGTACACGATGGCGGGGTCGTCCTTGGCGACCCGCCGATCTCGACCGAAGGGGAGTCCATGAACGTGACCCTGTAGCTCAGCGGCCGCGACCAGCGGACCCGGCCGTCGCGCAAGCGAGATGGCGCGCAGCTCGAATTCCGGCGGCTGGTTGCCAACCCGGTGCAGCAGCATCAAAGCGTTATCGGGGCTGCCGTCGCCGTCCACGTCGACGAGCTTCGGCGGCGTGGGCCAGCCGGGCTCCTGCCCCGAGGCTTGATCCTCGAGCGGCCAGTCCCAAACGACGCGGCCGGTGCGGCCCGAGATTCGGGCAAGCCTCTGTTGCGTCGGACCCCAGATATTGACCGGGGTCATCGTGGGATTCGGCTTGAGGAACGGGTTGCGGTGGTAGACCAGGACGTCCGGCGGCTCGCCCGGGCGGAAGACCCGCGGCGCGAGCCAGAGCAGGTGGGTGTCGCCGTGGGCCTCGAAGCCCAGCCGGAGCGGTCCCGCCTTCCACAGGAGCCGGCCGTCGCGCCGGAGAGAGCCTGCAGGGGGAACCCGGCCGGCTCCCGGCCGATCGCCGCCGGGTCGTGATTATGTCGCTCGACGAAGACGTCGGGGGTGCCGTCGCCGTCGAGGTCGCCGGCCGGCGGCGCGAAGGCCGACACCGTATAGCCGCGCGAGGGCTCCTGGAGGGACCAGAACCAGGGCGGGTCGAGTTGGGTCTTCCAGATCACGCGACCGTCGCGACCGGAGCGGGCGATCGCCGTCCGGCTGCCCGGCGGATTTCTCGACACATCGCCATTGTAATGGAGCCCCGAGCTCAAGGTATCGGCTACTCCGTCACCGTCGAGGTCGGCCGCCGGCCGCTCGCTCACATCTCCGGGCGGACTCGCCTTGCGGGCGGCCGAGAACGCGCCGAGCGCCGCCAGCGTTCGGGGGGCTCGCCCCGGAACGCGCGGAGCTGGCCGTCCGCCTCGCCCCAGAGGTCTAGCAGGCCGTCGCCGTCGAGGTCGGCGACATGGGCGCGGGCCAGCCCGGTGACGCGGCCCCGTTCGCGGCCCGTCGAAGCCTCGAGCACGTAGACGCACGGGGGCTGGAGGTTGGAGGAGGCGCCCATCGGGCCGGTCTGCTCGGGATCCTGGCCGCCCAGCGAGACCGCCAGCGCCGGCCATCCGTCGGGCCCGCGGCCCCACCATCGAGGCTCCCACAGATAGGCATACTTGCCCACGATGAGTTCCTCCCGCCAGGACCAGAGCAGCCGGCCGTCCCGGCCGGAGAGCGCGTTGAACGTACGCATGCTCGGGCTCGGATCGGCTCGTCCCCGGCGAGGGGGGAGGCACGCGGCCGTCGCAATGCGAGAGGGCGACGAGGTCGCGGATGCCGTCGCCGTCGAGGTCGGGTGCCTCCAGCAGATACCTCAGGTCCTCGGCAGCAATTCCGAACCCGGGGCTCATGGGGCGGGTCCAGCGGGGCTTGCCGGTGCGGCCGTCGAGCAGCGTCACGCCCCGGAAGTCGGCCTTCGGCGGCAGGGGGCCGAAATCGGGGACGACCACCTCGGTCCGGCCATCGCCATCGAGGTCGAAGAGCCAGGGCCACCGCCGCCCCGGCGGGCCATTTCCTCGCGGTTGGACCACGGCGCCCACCGTGGCGGTCCAGATCGTCTCGCCCGTGGCGGCCGAGAAGGCCGCGAGGGATTTCTGATCCGGGCCCGGGCCCGGCCCGACCGCCAGGATCTCGGGGTTGCCGTCGCCGTCGAGGTCCGCGTGCTGGATGGGGCGGGCGGGCTCGAAGCCCAGCTCGATCGGCCCAGAGGTCCGCCGGCCGGTGGCGGGGTCGAGGGTCAGGTGCCGGGAGCCCGCCAGGACCGCCAGGGCGGTTGACTGCCGGCCGCGGATCGGCACGGCCGGCCTGTCCCAATACTGATCATTGACCGCCGCGTAAGCCGGGTCGATCGGATAGGTCCAGATCCACCGCCCCGATCGGCCGGAGATCGCCTGGACCAGTCGCCTGGTGAACACCCGGTCCCGGAATGTCGGCGGCCGGCCGATCCGCCGCTCGACCTCCGCCGGAAACTCGTGGAGGATCATCGTGGCGATGATGTCGGCGGTGCCGTCGCCGTCGACGTCCACGACCGAGGGAAGGCCGATCAGGCCGCCCGGCCGGCTCGCCGGCCGGAGCGGACCGGGAAGCTCGGGACCCTCCGGCTGGGGACCGCCGGGGCCGTCGTCGCCGGCGACGTGATTCCAGAGCATCGATCCGTCGCGACCCGACAACGCGAGGAACGCGCAGCTGTTCCCGGTACGCAAGGAGCACGTCGCGCGTGCCGTCGGCGTCGAGGTCGACGGCCGGCTGCACGATCGTCAGACCCGACCCGTAGATTCCGATTCGCCCCAGCCATCGCGCGGGGTCGTGCCCGGGATCGTGGGGACTCTTCGGATGGGCCGCGTCCCAGACGACCTGGCCGGTCTCACCGTCGCGGCGGATCAGGCTGTGACCGGTGAACTCGACGAGGTCCGCCTTGCCGGGCTCCAGCTCGAGCGAGACGACGATCCGCGAAAAGGGCAGCGGCTCTTCCCGGGGCGGGTCCTGTCCCACGAAAGCGTTCGGGTCGCGCTCATGGCCCAGCAGCCGGCCCTCGTCGAGCGAGATGGGCTGCGCGATCGTCTCGCCGCGGTTGACGGCGAATCGGTAGGTCCGGCCCAGCCGGCCCTCGCCGTCCACCCGAAGCCGGTAGTCGCCGTGCGGCAGGGCCAGAGTCAGCTTTCGGAAGACCTCGACCGGCCCGCCGATCGGCTGGTCGGATCGGTCGCCAAGGACCTGGACGGTCAGCATCGGCCCCGTGTTGGTCAGCTCGATCCGACCGAGCCGCCAGGCCGAGTAGCCCCACCAGGCCGCCAGGCCGGCGGCGAGCAGGACAAGCGTGGCGGCCGCCGATAAGGCCGCAATCCGGGCCGTGCGAAGGATCGTCCTTTTTCGCGGGCGGCGACGGCGCCGGGTGCGAGGATGCGGGAGGGCGACGGGCTCGGGCATGGTCGGCACATCCTCGGGAGACGATCCAATCAGGGAACGATCAATCCGGCCACTCGCCCGAGAAGACCTCGGTCGCGGGGCCGGTCATGAAGACGGGTGCGTCGTCGCGGGACCATTCCAGCTCGAGGTCGCCGCCGGGCAGATGAGCCAGGACCTTCCGGCTCGAGCGGCCCGTGAGCACCCCGGCGACGCAGACCGCGCACGCGCCCGTGCCGCAGGCCAGTGTGATCCCCGATCCGCGCTCCCAGGTCCGCATCCGGACCTCGCCGCTGGCCAGGACCTCGACGATGTGGACGTTCACCCTGCGCGGGAAGGCCGGATGGTTCTCGATCCGCGGGCCGAGCTGCTCCAGGGGGAACTCCGCTACATTGTCAACGTAAATCACCGCGTGCGGGTTCCCCATCGAGACCGCCGTCACGGCGAATTGGCGATCGCCGACGCGGAGCGGGGCATCGACCGGAGGCCGGCCGGGCAGAGTGGTGGGGATCGCGTCGGCGTCGAGGATCGGCGTGCCCATGTCGACGCGGACAGCGCGGACCGAACCTCCGACGACGTCCAGGTCGAGCGTCAGGATACCGCGGCCAGTCTCGATCGTGACGCGGTCGCGGGGCGCGATGCCGTGGTCGTGGACGTACTTCGCCACGCAGCGGACGCCGTTGCCGCACATCTCGCCCTCGGAGCCGTCGGCGTTGAACATCCGCATCCGCGCATCGGCGCGTCCAGAAGGCATGATCAGGATCAGGCCGTCGCCGCCGATGCCGAAATGCCGGTCGCTGACCTCGACAGCCAGCCGCGATGGGTCCGCCGGCCCGGGCTGGTCGAATGTGCTGACGTAGACGTAGTCATTGCCCAGGCCGTGCATCTTGGTGAATCGCATCGCGCGTCGGTCTCGTCGAGGGGTCGTGCCGGTCGCGATCGTTCGCCAGCCCCGTGGCGGCGGCGATCGTCGGCAGAGGACACCGTATCAATTCAGGGCGCACGGACAAGGAACCGCATGAGGATCCGATGCGACCGTGAAGGACCTCGGCTGGCGTTCGCGTCGCCGCGACGGAATAATAGCTCGGCACAGAATCCACCCGCCATCCTTCGACCGTCCACCGATGAATGCGAGCCGAGCCGATGTCCTCAAGCGCCATGGAGATTGAAACGAGCATCGAGGACGCCGAGGCTCTGGAGACCCTGGTCGCCCGGGCGCACAAGCGGACGGGGAAGATCCCGACGGAGGTGGTCGCTCGTCACGTGCAGTCCATCGTGCCGGCCAGCGAGTGGCCGGTGCGGGTCGAGGCGATGGATGCGCTCCTCCGTCGGATCGAGGCGGGTCGCGAGGAGAAGCTGCGGGTCGAGGCGCGGTCCGCCCGGCGACCGATGGCTGGGGCTCTGGTGCAACGCGGCGGCCGGGCTCGGGCTCGCGGCCGTACCGGACCGTGCTGATCGGGGTGGACCCGATCGAGAGCCGATGCGACTGCCCGGACTTCCTGCGGAACTCGCTGGGTGTCTGCAAGCACGGGCTGACCGTGCTGGACTACCTGTACGCGCAGCCCTCGGCTGCTGCAGCAGGCGGTCAAGGAGCAGGAGTGGGGCGAGCCGCCGGGGCGGGTCGGCCTGTGGTGGGACCCGATCCGGCCGCTGACCGGCCTGGGCGACTGGCTGGACCGCGTCGGCTGGCGAGGCGAGACCGAATCGGTCGCCGCGCGTTCGGCCCGCGCGGCCCGGCGCTGCGGTGGTTCCGCACGCCCCGCGACGGGGTCGCGCGCGATCAAGAACGCCCATTTCGCCGACCCCAAGAAACGGCTGGCGATCGTCGAGGACCTGCTCGCGGTGATCCCGGCCGGGGCCTCCGGCCTGCGGCACGACCCGGCCGTGCGCGCCCTGTTGATCCGCGAGCGGATCCGGCTGCGGCTGATCGTGGACCAGGCCATCTCGCCGGCCGAGCTTCGCCACGGGCTGCAGGCGCTCGAAGCGGCCCCTCTATCCCATACCAGCGCGAGGGGCTCGTCCGATTCCTGGCCGAGGGCCGACTGCTGCTGGCCGACGACATGGGGCTGGGAAAAACCGCTCAGGCGATCGCGGCGTGCGGCGTGCTCTGGCGGAGCGGGCGAGTCCGGCGCGGGCTGATCATCACGCCGGCGAGCCTCAAGCCGCAGTGGGCCCGCGAGTGGGCCGCGTTCTCCGAGCTGCCGATCGAGATCGTCGAGGGCTCGCCCGGCGACCGCCAGGCGCTCTACGCCTCGCGCAAGGAAGGCTTCCTCATCATCAATTACGAGCAGCTCCTGCGCGACCTGGAGATCGTCCGGGCCTGGGAGCCGGACCTTGTCGTCCTGGACGAGGCGCAGCGGATCAAGAACTGGGCGACCAAGACGGCGCTCTCGGTCAAGGGGCTGACGCCCGTCCTACCGGCTGGTGCTCACCGGCACGCCGATGGAGAACCGGATCGACGAGCTGGCCTCGGTGGTCGAGTGGGTCAACGACATGGCGCTCGAGCCGAAGTGGCGGCTGGGTGCGCTCCACGCGATCCGAGAGGAGGGCCGCAACGAGATGATTGGCGTGCGGCACCTGGGGACGATCCGCGAGCGGCTGCGGCACTGCATGCTCCGCCGGATCCGCCGCGACGTGCTCGACCAGCTCCCGCCCCGCACCGATACCCGCGTCCCGGTCGAGATGACCGAGTCGCAGCGCCGATCGCACGACGAGCTCGATCAGCCGATCATCATCCTGATGCAGAAGGCGATGGTCCGGCCGCTGACCCAGGCCGAGTTCCTCCGGCTGATGAGCCTGCTGACGCTCCAGCGGATCATCTGCAACGGCCTGGCACAGCTCCAGTTCGAGGACATCTGGCCGACGATCCGCGACCGGTCGCCCGACGAGGCGACGCTCCAGGGCCTGGCCACTCCCAAGCTCGGCGAGCTGCGCCAGCTCATCCAGCAGATCGTCGCTCGATCAGGGGCGCAAGGTCGTCGTCTTCAGCCAGTGGCGGCGGATGCTCACCCTGGCGCACTGGGCGGTCCGCGACCTGCTGGCCGGAAAGGGGCTCCGCGCCGGCTTCTTCACGGGTGCCGAGAACCAGCGGCGGCGGACGCAGAACATCGTCGAGTTCCACGACGACCCGATCGTTCCGAATCCTGTTCTCCAGCGATGCCGGCGGGGTCGGGCTGAATCTCCAGCGCGCGGCGAACTGCGTGATCAACCTGGACCTGCCGTGGAACCCGGCGGTCCTCGAGCAGCGGATCGGCCGGGTGTACCGGCTGGGCCAGAAGAAACCGATCGACGTCTTCAACCTGGTCAGCGAGCAGGGCATCGAGTCGCGGATCTCGGTGCTGGTCGACACCAAGCAGGCGTTCTTCAAGGGACTGTTCGACGGCGACACCGAGACCGTGCGATTCGCCGAGGCGTCGAGTTTCATGACGCGCATCCAGAAGCTGATCGACCCCTCCGCCATCGCCGTCGTCGCCGCTCGGGGCGGCCAGGCCGAGGCCGAGGCCGACCGGGGCGAGGCCGATGACGACGACCTCGACATCAACGACGAGGTGGTCGACCCGATCGACGAGATGATCGATGCGGCCGATGAGGCCCGCGACACGCCGCCGGCCCCTCCATCGGCATCGCGTCCCGCCGCCGAGACCGCGCCATCGCCGGTCGCCGCGCTCGCGCCTGCATCGCAGGCCGAACCTGGCGACGACCACCAACCCGACGGCGCCGATTCGACCGCTACCCCCGTATCCACCGCCAACGGGACCGCTCCGTCCGGGACGTCTCCCCGCGTCCGCGACCTGTTCTCGCAGCTCCAGGTTCGTCGCGAGCCGTCGGGAAAGGTGATCATCGAGGCACCCGGCCGAGGCGGCCGGCGAGCTGGGGGCACTCTTCGAGGGCATGGCGGCCTTGCTTCAATCATTCGGGCAGGGGCCACGTAGCCTGGTCCTGGTCGCCACGGGCCTGTACCGGCGCACGGCCTACCCGGTTGCGAAGGGCTTCTGGTCGGTCATGCTGTGGGAATTGTTGAACAACCGTGCCGTGTCGAGGGTCGATCCCTCGTCCCACCCCATATACCCACACTCCATCCCTTTCCCTGGAGACTCGAGCATGGATCGTCGTGACTTCCTGAAACAGACCGCCGCGGCGGGCAGCGGGTCGTTCTTGCTGGGCGGCGCCCCGGGTACATCCGGACGATGCGACCCGCGCCCAACGAGCGGGTCCGCTTCGCCTGCATCGGCGTCGGCGGCAAGGGCGATAGCGACACCCGCGACGCCGGCCGGCCACGGCGAGGTCGTCGGGCTGTGCGACGTCAACGAGACCACGGTCAACAAGATGGCCTCCCGGCTGTCGAGCAAGCACAAGGATATCAAGAAGTATTACGACTTACCGCAAGATGCTCGAGGAGCTCGGCGACAAGATCGACGCGGTCACCGTCAGCACGCCCGACCACACCCACGCTCCTGCCAGCGTGATGGCGATGCGGATGGGCAAGCACTGCTTCACCCAGAAGCCGCTCACCTGGTCGATCGAGGAGGCCCGGCTGATGCGGACCCTCGCCGCCGAGAAGAACCTGGTCACCCAGATGGGCAACCAGGGCACGGCGGACAACGGATTCCGCTCGGGTGTCGAGCTGCTGCGATCGGGCGTCCTGGGGACGCTCAAGGAGATCCACGTCTGGACCAATCGCCCGATCTGGCCGCAGGGGATCGCACGCCCCAAGGACACCCCCGGCATCCCCAATAACATCCACTGGTACGAGTTCCTGGGCCCCGCCCACGACCGGCCGTATCACCCGAGTTACCAGCCGTTCAAGTGGCGCGGATGGCTGGACTTCGGCACCGGCGCCCTGGGCGACATGGCCTGCCACACGATCAACATCGCCTGCATGGCGTTCGAGCTGTTCGACCCCGAGAGCGTCGAGGTCGTGGATACCTCGGGGATCGTCAACAACGCCAGCTACCCGATCTGGTCGATCATCCGCACCAAGTTCGGCGCACGGAACAGCCGCGGCCCCATGTCCCTGACCTGGTACGACGGCGGCGACAATCTGCCCGAGGAGAAGCGGACCTACAAGCAGCACCTCCAGGGCGAGACCGTCCCACGGCAGCGGGCTCCTGCTCGTCGGCGAGAAGGGGTCGTTCTTCTCGCGGAACGACTACGGCGCCGAGCACGTCCTCTTGCCCCGCGACAAGTTCAAGGACGTGAAGCAGCCCGAGCCCACGCTGCCGCGCTCGCCCGGGCCACTTCACCGAGTGGGTCGAGGGGATCAAGGAGAACAACCCGCAACAAGCCGATGTCGAACTTCCAGTACGCCGGCCGGCTCACCGAGACCGTGCTGCTGGGCGTCGTGGCCCTCAAGGCCGGCAAGGCGATCGAGTGGGACGCCGAGGCCATGAAGGCCACGAATTGCCCCGAGGCCGACAGCTTCATCCGCCGCGATTATCGCCGCGGGTACTCGATCCACTGAGAATCGGGCAGTGATCAGTCCCGCAGGTTGGGTCGGGCGCAGCGAGGCCGACCGAGAACCGCGCGCTCGGTCTCGGTGGGCCTCGCTCTACGCCGTTGCACCGACCCACCGTCCACTACCGAACTGATTTCCCGGGATCCGACCCTGGGACTGGCCCCCCCCGGCAGGCCCTTGCCGGGGGGCGGAGCCAGCTTCCTCCGAAGTGCACTTCAGGACCGGCAGGGTCAACGCATCCCAGGCGGCCGGAATCGTCCGATCGGCGGATAAACTCCTGGCATGCGCTGTGCATGACAAGGCCATGGATATCTCGAGAGTGCGTCAACCAGCCCTGTCGAGGCGATGATTTCATCGCTAGTTCGTGGGCTCGTCGTCCAGCGATCTCGAGCCGGATGAACCGCGTAGCCGGGCCTTTCCCGACATCGGTGGGTCAACCGGGGTGACGGCCGGTGCAACCAGGAGGGCAGAGACCATTTTTCGGTCGCTATTCGAGACTGCGCCGGCCACGCCCTCGCGACTGATCGAGCTGGCGCACGACGCCATCCTCGTCTGGGAGCCCGATGGCAGGATCGTCCTGTGGAACCGCGGGGCGGAGGAGCTGTACGGCTACTCGAAAGCCGAGGCAATCGGCGGCCGGAGTCACGACCTGCTCAAGACCGGATTTCCCGTGGACCTCGACAGCTTCTTGTCGGACATAGGTCGCAACGGCGAATGGCGGGGCGAGCTCGTGCATACCACCCGGGACGGCCGGCGGATCGTGGTCGAGTCGCGGCTGGCGCGAATCGACGACGAGGGTCGCCAGCTCGTGCTGGAGACCAACCGCGACATCACCGAGCGCAAGAAGGCCGAAGAGGAGATCCACGCCCTGAACCGTGATCTGGAGGCGCGGGTGGCGCGTCGGACGGCGGACCTCGAGGAGCTGAACGCGCAGCTCTCGGCCTTCACCTATTCGGTCTCGCACGACCTACGGGCACCGCTCCGGGCCATCCATAGCCTGGCCGACGCCCTCCGCGAAGATTACGACGATCGGCTCGACGGGGTCGGCCGCGATTACACTCGTCGGATCGCCGCCTCGGCGCATCGGCTCGACGAGATGATCCAGGACTTGCTGGCGTATAGCCGATTGGGGCGGGCCGAGATCGTGCGGAAACCCGTGGAGCTCGAGGCCGTGGTGGCCGAGTCGATGGGGGCGGTCGGCGGGGCGCAGGACGACGAAGCACCCCGCCGAGGTCAGGGGGCCGCTTCCGGCCGTCATGGGTCATCACAGCACGCTCGTCCAGGTCATCGACAACCTGCTGGCCAATGCGAGGAAGTTCGTCCGGCCGGGCGAGCAACCGCGCATCGTGGTCGAGGCCGAGCGGCGGGGCGACTGGGTGCGGCTCTGGGTCGAGGATCACGGGATTGGAATCGCGCCAGAACACCAGGAGCGGATCTTCCGCGTCTTCGAGCGGCTGCACGGGATCGAGACCTATCCCGGCACCGGGATCGGCCTGGCGATCGTGAAGAAGGGCGTTGAGCGTATGGGCGGCCGGGCCGGGGTCGAATCCGCCCCGGACTCCGGCAGCCGGTTCTGGATCGAACTGCCGGCGGCGGAGGAAAGGCTGTGAGGGCCGAGGACTGCACCATCCTGATCGTCGAGGACGAGCCGGTCAACGTGCTCATGATCCGGCGCGCTCTGGCCAAGGCCCGGGTCGCCAACCCCGTGCAAGTGGTCGAGGACGGCGATGCGGCGGTCGCCTACCTGTCCGGTGCGGGGGACTATGCCGATCGGGAGCAATTTCCGCTGCCCATGCTGATCCTGCTGGACCTCAAGCTGCCGCGGCGATCGGGCCTCGAGGTGCTGGATTGGCGGCGGCAGCAGCCTGGCCTCCGGCGAATCCCGGTCGTCGTCCTCACCTCGTCGCGAGAGACCGACGACGTGCGGCGAGCCTACGACACCGGGGCGAACTCGTACCTGGTCAAGCCCGTGCAGTTCGACGCGCTCCTGGAGATGGTCAAGTCGCTCGGGACCTACTGGCTGATCCTCAACGAGCCGCCGTCGATCGAGGCCTGAGGGCGGACCGGGCAAGCCGGTGGAGAACCACGATGCGTTCTGCTAGATTTTTATGATCCGCAGCCTCTCTCTGTCCGCTCGGGCGTCGAGGCGATCGACCGGGTTCGCGACCAGTCTGGCGACGACTGGCGTCTGTGTCGGCCCGGGACGCTGCCTCGACGTTTTTCGTCGCGGTTGAATCGAGAGTCATCCATGCGCGTGCTGTTAGTGGACGACAATCCGGATGATCGCCTGCTGGCGATCCGGCTGCTTCGCCGCGAGATCCCCGACCTGGACGTCGAGGAGATCCGCGACGCCGAGGAGTTTCGCCGTGCGATCGAGCGCGACGGGTTCGACGCCGCAATCACCGATTATCGCCTGCAATGGACCGACGGGCTGGCGGTCCTCCACAGGCTGAGGTCGCGCTTCCCGGATCTGCCGATCGTGATGTTCACCAACAGCGGCAGCGAGGAGGTCGCCGTCGAGGCGATGAAGGCAGGGCTTGATGATTACGTGCTCAAGACTTTCGGGAGTGTGTCGCGGCTGCCGGTGGCGCTCATCGCGGCGGTGGAGCACGACCGGGGGCGCAAGCGGGTCTCGGACCTGGAATCCCTGGTGAACCGGCTGGACGTCGGGGTCTACCGTCTCACGTCGGACGGCCGGCTCCTCGAGGCCAATCCTGCCTTCCTGCGGCTGATGGGCTTCGCGACGATCGAAGAGGCACGCGCGGCCGATCTGGGGATGCTTTCCGGCGGCCTCCCGGGGCCGTCGAAGCGTCCCTCCGGCGGAGATCGCGAGCCGGCCGCCGGCCGCGAGGTGCGCATCGAGCGCAGCGATGGCGGCGTGACCTGGCTGCTGCTGAACGAGACGACCGCGTCGGACGGCGCAGAGACCGTGATCGACGGCCTGGCCGAGGACATCACCGCGCCAAGGACGAGGAGACGGCGCGGTTGCGCCTGGCCGCGCTGGTCGAGTCGTCGGAGGACGCGATCATCGGCAAGACGCTCGACGGCATCATCACGAGCTGGAACCGGGGCGCCGAGCAGATCTTCGGCTATACGGCCGCCGAGGCGGTCGGGCAGCATCTCCGACTGCTCGTCCCGCCCGGCCAGCGCGAGGAGATCCCGAGCATCCTCGAGCGGATCCGCCGCGGCGAGTCGATCGGGCACTACGAGACGAAACGCCGCTGCAAGGACGGGAATGTCATCGACATCTCGCTGTCGGTCTCGCCGATCCGGGACGATTCGGGGCGGGTGATCGGCGCCTCGAAGATCACGCGCGACGTCACCGAGCGGAAGCGGACAGAGCGCGAGCTCGCCCGGCTCAACCACGAGCTGCAGGAGCGGCTGGAAGAGATCAAGACGCTGCTCGATATCCTGCCGGTCGGCGTCTGGATCGGCGACGAGTCGATGGATCACGTCATCGGCAATCGGGCGGCGAACGAGATCCTCGGGCTGCCGCCGGGCACCAACGTGTCGCCCACGCGCCCCGAGAGCGAGGGCGGAGATCGCCTGGGTTTCCGCTACTGCCACGACGGCAAGCCGATCCCGCCCCAGGACCTGCCGATGCGGCGGGCCATCTCGACGCGGGAACCGGTCAAGAACTTCGAGCAGGATGTCGTCTTCGACGACGGCCGGGTGGTGACGATCCAGGGCTCGGCGGCGCCATTGTTCGACGAGCGGGGCGGGGTGCGGGGCGCCGTCGCCGCGTGCGCCGACGTGACCGAGCGCAAGCGCGCCGAGGAGGCGCTCCGGTTGGCCGATCGTCGCAAGAACGAGTTCCTCGCGATGCTGGGCCACGAGCTGCGCAACCCCCTGGGCCCGATCCGCAACGCCGTCCACATCCTCAACCTGATCGGCTCGCAGGATCCCGAGCCCCGCGAGGCCCGTGCCATGATCGAGCGCCAGGTCGGGCACATGGCACGGCTGATCGACGACCTGCTCGACGTCTCGCGAATCGTCCGCGGCAAGATCCAGCTTCGCAGAGCGCTTCGACCTGGCGCGGGTGGCGAGCGAGGCGGCCAGGGATAACCGCCGAAGCCTCGAGGCCGCGGGCCTCACCTTCGAGACGGAAGTGCCCGAGGGCCCCACCTGGATGGTCGGCGATCTGACGAGGATCAACCAGGTCCTGGGGAACGTCCTGCACAACGCGCAGAAGTTCACGGATCCCGGCGGACATGTGGCGATGCGGATGGAGGTCGAGCCGGGCGGCGCGTCCGCGAAGATCACGGTACGCGACACGGGCATCGGGATCGAGCCGGAGGTCCTGGCGCGGATGTTCGACGCCTTCAGCCAGGCCGACAGCAGCCTCGATCGGGCCAGGGGCGGGCTGGGCCTGGGCCTGGCGCTCGTGAAGGGCCTGGTCGAGCTGCACGGCGGAGAGGTGCGCCGCCCGCAGCGACGGGGCCGGCAAGGGCACCGAGTTCTCGATGCGACTGCCGCTGCAATCGGCCGAGACACCGGCGCGACCGTCGGATCCCCGGCGGTCCTCCGCGCCCGGGTCCTCGCGCGTCCTGATCGTCGAGGACAACGTCGACGCCGCCCAGAGCCTGCACATGCTGCTGAAGATGATCGGCCACGAGGTCGCCGTCACCCACGACGGGCCCACAGCCATCGAGGCGGTCGGCGAGTTCCGCCCCGAGCTGGTCCTGTGCGACCTGGGCCTACCCGGCAGCATGAGCGGCTACGACGTGGCCCAGGTCCTGCGCCAGCGGCCCGAGACCCGGTCGTGCTCGCTGATCGCGCTCTCCGGCTACGGGCGTGAGGAGGACCGCCGGCGTGCCCGCGAGGCCGGGTTCGATCTCCACCTCACCAAGCCCGTCGACTTCGCCCGGCTCCGCGAGATCATCGCGGACCCGCCGCGGCGAGCACCGCGGAATTGAGCCGTGCCGGGTCCGCGGAGCCGGGCAGTCCCGCCGATCAGGCCGGGGAGAGCAGCCTGCGTGCCTCGTCGAGCCCCGGAGCCGGATGGCCGTACTCGCTGGCGGTGACACGCGCCAGGGCCGCGAGGTGTCGCCAACGGAAGGCCGGCCGCGTGGTCTCGAACTCCTCGACGACCGTCCGGTAGTACTTCTCGGCGTGGAGGGCGCCGTCCTCGCTCGTCGCGAACCGTCGCATCAGATCGAAGATTGGACGGGCCGCGAGGCTGAGCTCTCCCGAGCGATGGACGAGGGCAGTGGCGCGAGCCTGATCGCCGGAGGTGATGGCCGATTCGATCTCGGGGAGCAAGGCGTGGGGTCGGAGGCCGCGGACCTTCTCCACGTGCTCGGCGAATGGGTAAGGCCGCGGATCGAGGCCATTCGTCTGGCCGGCCGTGTGATAGGCGCCGACGATCAGGCTGGCGTGGACGTTCCGCCGGTCGCTGACGCGGGAAATGTTCCGCCAGGCGTTGGCGGCGTCCGAGGCATGGACGCCGACCGAGGCGCCATGAACGCTCCCCTTCGGCTTCGCAGGCGAGTCGGCCTGCCTTCGCCCAGGGTCGTGCAGGACGAGCTGGTTTGCAGCCAGCGAGATCGCCTCGCCGACCGCTTCGGGGGCGATCCCTTCGCCGAGGGCCTCGGCCACCGCCCGGGCGGCCTGATCGCGCCGGGAGGAATAGATCGTGTGGCACATCCGGTCCAACCAGGCGTCGTCCGGCCGACGATTGCCGGCCGAACGCTCCGACACGTCCAGCCGATCGATCAGCCCGGGAAGGAGGGCCCGAAGCTCAGCCTCGCCGGCATTCGGCCGCTGTCGTAAGGCTCGCTCCTCGTCCACGCAGAACCGAACCGACTGGCGGAGGAGGGTGTGGGCATGCTCCTTGCCCGCGAAGTCGATCAGGGCCCAGGAACGCCAGGCCAGCACGACGCGATGGACATCCACGTAATCCTGGACGACGTACTGGAGGTCGTTGAATGCCAGGTCGAGCGGTCCGCGAGCCATCGCGGCGAAAGTACGCTCGGCAGCGTCCATGTCCTGTCGTCGGGTTGCCTCCAGGAGCGTCGTGTGCGATGGCAAGCCGGCGGTCAACCCGGCGGGGGCAACCGCATGGAGTGCCTCGTGAGAGTGGGCGTCTTTCCGCTGGATATGAGCGGTGTTGCGGTACAGGACCTTGAGGACCGGCAGCGCCCGGAGCGGGCCCTGCGTCTCGCTGGCCATGTAGTAGGACGGTACGAGAGCCATGATCGCATGATAGCCGTCGTAATCCTGGCCGCCGAACGCACGGGCGTTTGCCAGTGCGGCGGCGGCGACGAGGTCGCGTAGGTCGGCACCGGCCTTGATCCGCGCGACAACGGCGGGCAGCAGGCGGTCGACCGGAGTGTCCTCCATCAGCCCGACCAGCGGCTCCATCGCACCGAAGGTCAGGCGATCCGCGACGTCGGCGGCCGTCGCGACCCTCGCGAGCCCGAGGTCATCGGCCAGGGCGGGCCCGAGGCTCGCCACCAGCATTCCACGCCCCAACTCCGCCAGGAATTCCCGACGCCCGCTGCGATCCGTCATGACACTCTTCCTGGCGCATCGCGCCGGATGGAGGGAGATCGGACGGCTTTCGTGTTCGCGCACGACCGGTGAGCACTGCACTTCTTCATACAAAGATCCGCACCATCATACAAGCCATGACCCGTCCAGCATCCTCATATCGTCGAGCCGGATGCGGCCCGCGACGGCAAGATGCGAGCGATTCCCCGGTTTCCGCACGAGCGCCGAGATTCGCCCCTCGACTTGACTCCAGGTACATCGATCTCGCGCCAACTTCCATCCGAGGCACCTTTCGGCATCGTATTTGTAATCACTCGGTTGGTTCCGGCCGGGGGTGCACGGGTTGGCGAACCCAACAGGTCGAGAGGAAAGGAGCGAGCCGGGATGGCCGAAAGCAGCAAGTCCGTTACGGTGGCCATCGGCGCCAACCTGATCGTCGCCGGCGCCAAGTTTGTTGCCTCCGTATTCACCGGCAGCTCATCGATGCTCGCCGAGGGAGTGCACTCGGTGGTCGATGCGGCCAACGACGGACTGCTGATCCTCGGACAGCACGCGAGGGAGCGCGAGCCCGACGCGGACCACCCTTTCGGCTACGGCAAGGAGCAGTATTTCTGGACCGTGATCGTCGCGATGATCATCTTCGCCCTGGGAGGCGGCATCTCGATATTCGAGGGCGTCACGCACCTGGTCCATCCCGAGCCGATCGAAAAGCCGATCTGGAATTACGCCGTGCTGGTGGTGGCCTTCCTCGCCGACGGTTATTCCTGGTCCGTCGCCTTCCGACAGTTGCGGTCCAGCCGCGGCGAGAAGACCATCCTACAGGCGGCCCGGGCGAGCAAGGACCCGTCGCTCTTCACCGTCTGGTTCGAGGATTCGGCCGCACTCGTGGGCGTCGGGCTGGCTTTCCTGGGCGTGCTGCTGTCGCATGTCACGGGCAGCGGCTACCCGGACGCAATCGCCTCGGTGCTGATCGGGATCACCATGGGGGCGACGGCCGGGCTGCTGATCTACGAATCGCGGAAGCTGCTGATCGGCGAAACCGCGGACAGCGACATCATCGCGGGCATCCGATCGATCGCCGAATCGGAGGGGTGCGTCGCGTTTTGCGGGCCGCCGCTGACGATGCACTTGGGCCCCGAGGACGTGCTGGTAAACCTCGATGTCCAGTTCCACCCGGGGTTGACCGCGGACGCGATCTTCGACGCCGTGGACCGGATGGAGTCCGGCATCCGAGGGCGATTCACGGAAGTCCGCAGGATCTTCATCGAGCCGGAAAGGCTACGGCACACCGACGGACAGCCAACCGAATCGCCCCGCTCCTCCGCGGGCCTGGCGAAGGCGGGGACGGTGGCATGCCCCAGCGATCGAGGGCCCGAGGACTATTGACCGCTCCAGGCAGGGCCTCGATGCAACGGCAGGATCCGCGGGTTCCTCACCGGTTGGGCGTTCGGATTGGCGATGAGGGATCCGGCCGTGGCCCGACCCGGATCCAATGATCGGCGAACAGGACGCCCTGGCCGGTGTGGACGCGCGGCATGTGGCAGCCGATGCAATCGCCGGATGGCTCGCGAGGGCAGGGGAGCCCCTGGGCGGTCGCGGCGGGCCGGCCGTTGGGATCGCCGACCGATGACCCGCTGTCCTTCGAGTCTCCCCCGTGGCATGACCGACAGGTGGCGTTGTAGGCCGGGCGGTCCGAGGAAGCTCGGGCGTGGGGGTCGTGGCAGGTGACGCAACTGAAGCCGCCGCCGCTCTCGCGATAGCAGCGCGACTGGAGGATTCCCACGGGCTGGAAGCGGGCCAGGTGGGGATTGTCGGGGTCGAGCGGGCCGACGCCGGCCTTGCCGGGGTGGCGATGGCACATGCCGCAGAGCCCGATGACCTGATCGGCCGTGAAGCCACGCTCGGGCCCGAATGGAAGTCCCAGTTCGGACTGCGGGGCTCCCCTTGCGGCGGCCTCGACGTGGGCGCGGGCCGGTCCGTGGCACCGTTCGCACGAGACGTTGGGGATGAGCCGTTCCTCGTCGATCCGCATGCCGCTCACCGTGGCGACCTGGGTCGAGTGGCAGGCGAAACAGGACCAGGCGTCGGCCGGTGGCGGCACGCCGCCGTGCGGGGTCAGGCCGGGGGGGCGGGGCTCGGTGTCGTGGCCGGGCGTCAGGCCGAAGGTCCCCGTCTTCGCATAGTAGGTCATGCGGTGTTCGAGGATCGCCGGGGTCTCGGCGTCGATCATGTTCACGAACGTGACGGCATGGTGTCCCGAGCCGAAGGCATACTCGGCCACGAGGTCCTCGACTTTCGAGCCGGTGCGCCGGCCGACATGGAGGCGATCGTCGGCGAACCGGTAATCCCACGAGACGTCGGAGTGCTCAGGATCGCGGACCGAGACGCCGTCAACCTGGCGGGCCAGCGGGCGTCGGGCGGCCGTGCTCAGCGTGCGGGCGTGCCCGGAACGGGAGTGGAGTGCGCACTCGCCGGGGTGGCAGGAGCGGCAGGCCACCTGCCCGACGAAGGGGTCGCCCGCGTATCGGCCGTCGGCCGGGAAGGGCCGCTCCATCGTGAGCAGGCCGACGACGCGGCCCCGAGCCGAAGGGCGGTACGGAGCCAGCCGGTCGGCGACAACCAACCAGGCCGCCGCGCCAGCGAGCGCCAGCAGTGCCGAGCCACCGATCCAGACGCCCCGACGCGAGCTGCTGCCGGTGCCACCGGACTGCCCCGAGGGCGACGGCCCTGCACCAGGTTCGCCGGCCGGAATCGCGGTCATGAGGACCTCAGGAGGCGATGCTCGAATGAGGATGGCGCCCTTGAGCTCGCCGGCCGGACACGGCCAGCGGCAACCGCCTGGCGCAGCACCACCTGGTATTCGTATCCGGTCCCCGATCCGAGTGCTCGTGTGGGATGCTCGACCGTCCGGCCGTCCAGATCTTCGTCGCGAAGACACATCGGCAAGGCGAGCTGGACCATCAGCCCGTCGGCCCGCAGGAAATAGACCACGAAGGGCACGGGCTCGTCGTCGTCGATCCGCCGGTACAGCGAGACGCCCGGCTCCTGTCGCAGGAAATCGGCCCGGTAGACGCGGCACGCGGCCCCGCTCAGGAGCATGTCGTCCAGCTCGTGGTCGGGGTTGCTGACCCACTCGAGGGCATCGACGAAGAACGGGAGGAGCGTCGGCGGCATGACAACCAGGGCGCCGGTGACCATCGCCTTGTACGCGGCGAGCGAGAGGGGAGTCTGGGGGTCGTGGACCAGGCGGTCCCAGGCCCGGCGAAACTCGTCGTCCAGCGCGTCCAGCCAGTCGCCCCGGCACTCGTTGCAGACCTCGGCCGTGGCCGGTGAGCGTCGGCCCGGTACGATCGGCCGCGGGTCGCCGAAATCCGCCTGCCGCGCCGTCCGCTCGCAGAAGCGGCACCGACGGGCGCCCAGGTCGCCCAGCACGTGGGGCCCTGGGCCGTCGAGAGCGAGCTCGGCGACCTTTCGGTAGTGGGCGAAGAAGATCAGCTCGATCTCGGCATCGTACCAGTCGTCGGCGTGCCCGCCGTGGTCTCCGCCCCGACGCTCCCAGCGGTCGTAGGCGGCTCGCTCGATCTCGTGGAAACTGGGTCGCATCGGTCCACCCCTGGCCGTCCCTGTGTCTCTTGGGGATCTGCCCCTCGATCGGGGCGGTGCTGATTCTAACGTCCGGGGCGAATCCAGCATAGACGGGCAGTCCGCCTGATGGCCAGGGACCCATGCCCGGAGGACGCGCCGGAATCGTCGTCAAAGGGCGTCGTGACCGTGAATCCGATCCCGGCGAGCCTTATACGCATGGAGAAGCCCACTTGACGCGCGACGGTCGGGGTGCGTAGAGTCTCTTGAATTACAATTTGGTGCGCATCTTATCCAGAGTGGCTGAGGGACGGGCCCGACGACGCCACAGCAACCGGTTCGCCATTTGGCGAATGCTGGTGCTAACTCCCGCCCAGCGTCTTCCCGTGGGGCACGGCCGGTGAAAACCGGCCCGCCGTAATGGGGGACGCCGATGGGGCAGATAAGATCAAGAGCGGCGGTCGGCCCACCAGGTCGACCGGCGTCATCCCTCCTTATCACTCCCACCTCGCGGGCGCCGAGCCGAAGCATTCTGGATCGAGACAGGTGGCACGCGGCGAGTCCCCGCGACGCGCCGGCTCCGGCTTGCGCCGGATGGCTCGGGCAAGGACAGGTCGCGACCCCTGGAGCACGGAACCGACGGCCGCGCGCCGGCCGACGGACCGGGCGATCCTCCAACCAACGGGAGCGACAGCGGTGTCCGCGGAAACAGCGATCGGATTGAAGTGTCGCCTCTGCGGCAAGACCTATCCCAAGGAAGCCCTGAATTTCTGCACCGAGGACTTCGGCCCGCTCGAGGTCACCTACGACTACGAGGCGGTCGCGCGGACGCTCGACCGCGACGTCGATCGCGGCGCGGCCGCGGACGATGTGGCGCTACCGCGAGCTGCTGCCCGTCGACGGCGAGCCGACCGTCGGCCGGCAGGTCGGCGGCACGCCGCTGGTCCGCGCCGACCGGCTGGCCCGGGCCCTGGGCGTCTCCGAGCTGTACATCAAGAACGACGCCGTCAACTATCCGACGCTCTCGTTCAAGGACCGCGTGGTCGCCGTGGCGCTGTCCAAGGCCGTCGAGCTGGGCTTCCAGACCGTCGGCTGCGCCTCGACCGGCAACCTGGCCAACAGCGTCGCCGCCAATGCCGCCGCCGCCGGGCTGGAAGCCTATGTCCTGATCCCCGACGGACCTCGAGCAGGGCAAGGTCCTCGGCGCCACGATCTACGGCGCCAAGGTGATCGCCATCGAGGGCAACTACGACCAGGTCAACCGGCTCTGCTCGCAGATCGCCTTCCGGTTCGGCTGGGGGTTCGTCAACGTCAACCTGCGGCCGTTCTACGCCGAGGGCTCGAAGTCGATGGGCTTCGAGATCGCCGAGGACCTGGGCTGGCGGACGCCCGACCACGTCGTCGCGCCGATGGCCGGCGGCAGCCTGATCGGCAAGATCCACAAGGCGTTCAAGGAGTTCGAGCTGCTCGGCCTGCTGGAGGCGCCCGTGACCACCCGGATGCACGGCGCCCAGGCCACCGGCTGCAACCCGATCTCGCGCGACGGTCAGGACCGGGGCCAGCAAGGTCAAGCCGGTCCGCAACCCGCACACGATCGCCAAGAGCCTGGCGATCGGCGACCCGGCCGACGGCTACTTCGCCTCGCAAGCTGATCCGTCGAACCGGCGGCTGGAGCGAGGACGTCGACGACGAGGCGATCGTCGACGCCATGAGGCTGCTGGCCGAGACCGAGGGGATCTGGGCGGAGACCGCCGGCGGCGTCACCCTGGCCGTCGCCCAGAAGCTGATCGAGCAGGGCCGGATCGACCGCGACGAGTCGATCGTCCTGTGCATCACGGGCAACGGCCTGAAGACCCAGGAGCCGCTGCTCGAGCGGATGCGCAGGCCCGTCGTCATCAAGCCGAACCTCGAGGAGTTCGAGGCCCTGCTCGAGACGCTCTCGCCGGCCCTGGCCGGCAGCGTCGCCTGACGCGGCATCGATGCCGGCGACAGGTCGTGCGGCCGCGACCGGGTCCGACCTCGCCGTGCCTCGGCCGTGCCGCTCGCGAGCGGCGTCGCTCCGAGCGTCGCCCCGTCGAACCCGATCGGACCGATCCCCACCGAAGGACTCCACCATGCCCGTCGTGCGCATCCCCACCCCGCTGCGTCCCCATGCCGGCGGCCTCGACCGCGTCGAGGCCGCCGGCGCCACCGTCGGCGAGATCCTCGACCAGCTCGGCACCCAGTACCCCGCGCTCCGCGAGCGGCTCTTCGACGGCGCCGAGCTGCGACGGTTCGTCAACGTCTACGTCAACAACGAGGACATCCGCTACCTCGACGACCTGGCCACGCCGGTCGCCGCGAGCGACGAGGTCAGCATCATCCCGGCCGTCGCCGGCGGCTGAGCCGAGTCGCAGCGATCCGCATCCGGTCAGTCGTTACGAAGCCGAGTTGCCATGCATCGAGGAGTCATGATGTCCGGAGAGTCGCTCGACCGTTACAGCCGCCAGGTCCGGTTCCCGCAGCTCGGCGAGGCAGGGCCAGCGCGCATGCTCATGGAGAGCCGGGTCACGCTCTGCGGCTGCGGGGCGCTGGGGACCGTGCTGGCCAACCACCTCGCCCGCGCCGGCGTCGGGCTCGATCCGCGATCATCGACCGCGACTTCATCGAGACGCACAACCTCCAGCGCCAGATCCTGTTCGACGAGCAGGACGTCGCCGACAACCTGCCCAAGGCCGAGGCCGCCGCGCGGAAGCTGCGGGCGATCAACAGCACGATCGCAGATCGAGCCGGTCGTCACCGACCTGGACCACACCAATATCCTCGACCTGGTCGGCGACGCCGACCTGATCCTCGACGGCACCGACAACTTCGAGACCCGCTACCTGATCAACGACGCGGCGGTCAAGCTGGGCAAGCCGTGGATCTTCGGCGGCGTGATCGGCAGCGAGGGGCAGACGATGACGATCATCCCGGGGAAGACCCCGTGCCTGCGCTGCCTGATCGAGACCGCGCCCGCCGCCCGGGCATGACGCCGACCTGCGAGACGGCCGGCGTGCTCGGGCCGGCCGTCGCGGTCATCGCCTCGTTCGAGGCCGTCGAGGCGATCAAGCTCCTGTCCGGGCGCGTTCGACGCGCTCAACGACCACCTGATCATGGTCGACGTCTGGGACTGGACGTTCCGCCAGCTCAAGGTCGCCAACCTGCTGGGCAAGGTCGACTGCCCCTGCTGCCAGCACCGGCAAGTTCGAGTGGCTCGACGGCGTCGATGGGCTCGCACACGACCACGCTCTGCGGCCGGAACGCCGTCCAGGTCGCCGCGCGGCGCCCCGAGCCGCTCGATTTCCCCGAGATGGCCGCGGCGGCTGGCGCCGCTGGGCGAAGTCCGGCACAACGCGTTCATGCTCCGGTTCGCCGACCGAGGGCCACGAGTTCACCGTGTTCCCCGACGGCCGGGCGATCATCAAGGGGACCAATGACATCGCCAGGCGCGCGACGCTTTACGCGCAGTTCGTGGGGAGCTAGGGCAGGACCGATCAGTCGCCATTGAGACAGGCGAAGGTCCCACGATCGCCGGCACGCGAGCCCGCCCATGGTCGAGCATCGAGTCGGTCGATTATCCGAAGGATCGTGACATGATCTACCTCGACAACGCCGCCACCAGCTTCCCCAAGCCCGAGCCCGTCTATCAGGCCCTCGACCGGTTCGCCGGACCAGCCTGGCGAACCCGGGCCGGGCCGGGCACCGGATGGCCATCGCCGCCGAGCAGCAGCTCGACGACTGCCGCCACGCGCTCAACCAGTTCTTCCGCGGCGAGGCGCCCGAGCGCTGGGTCTTCACGCTCAACTGCACCGACGGGCTGAACCTGGCGATCAAGGGGATCGTCCGGCCGGGCGATCACGTCGTCACGACCGACCTCGAGCACAACTCGATCAGCCGGCCGCTGGCGGCGCTCGAGAAGGCCGGCGTGATCGCGCTGACGCGGGTCGCCTCCGACGACGGGTACGTCGACCCCGACGCGATCCGCGCGGGCGATCACGCCCAGGACGACGCTGGTCGCGATGACCCACGCCTCGAACGTGCTGGGGACCGTGCAGCCGATCGAGGCGATCGCGCCGATCGTGCGCGAGGCCGGGGCGCTGTTCCTCGTCGACGCGGCCCAGACGGCGGGCGTCGTGCCGATCGACCTGCGGGCGACTGCCGATCGACCTGCTCGCGTTCCCGGGCCACAAGGCGCTCTACGGGCCGACCGGCACCGGCGCCCTGTACGTCGGCCCGCGCACCGACGGCCGGCTGCGCCCTGGCGCGAAGGCGGCACCGGCGGCGATTCGTCGAGCCCGACGCAGCCGACCGTGCTGCCCTACTTCCTCGAAGGCGGCACGCCCAACGTGCTGGGCGTCGCCGGGCTGGCCGCGGGCATCGCCTGGGTCGCCGAGCGCGGGCCCGGACGCGCTGCGACGCGCACGAGGTCGGGCTGCTTGCAGCGGGTCGTCGACTGGGCCGAGCGACGCCGAGGGCTGGAGGTCGCCGGCCGCTGGGATCCCGAGACCCACGTCGGCGCCCTCTCGCTGATCGTCCCCGAGTCGCTCGCCCCGCAGGACCTCGGCGCGATCCTCGACACCAGCTTCGACATCGCCGTCCGGCCGGGCCTGCATTGTGCCCCCTACATCCACCGAAGGCTGGGCACCTTCCCCGACGGGACGCTGCGCTTCAGCCCCGGCCCGTTCAACACCGATGCCGACATCGACGCCTTCCTCGAAGCTCTGACCGAGATCACCGCCGCGGTCGCATAGCACGACGCACGAAGGCGGAAGTGATGTGACAAGGAGCGTCGGCGAACCTCCCCTGACATGCTAGCAGCCGACAACGAAACAGGGCCGAAGGGATCACCGAGAAGATCCGACATGAATGACTGGTACGTCTGGGGCCTTCCTGGCCTTCGACCTGGCGATTCTGCCCTATTTCCTGCTGCTGCTGCTGGCGGCGGGTGGGTCGATCCTGTCGCGAAGGAGGCGTCTGCCCGCGGACGAGCCGCGCACGCGATTTGTCGTGATGATCCCGGCCCACGACGAGGAAACGGGGATCGCGGCGACGGTGGCGAGCTGCCGAGCCGCGGACTATCCCCAGTCGCTGTTCAGCGTGGTGGTGATCGCGGACAACTGCTCCGACGGGACGGCCGCCGCCGCGTCGGCCGCCGGGGCAAGGGTCATCGAGCGGTTCGACGAGACCCGGAAGAGCAAGGGCTACGCGATCGAGTCAACGATCGGCCGGCTGATCGAGTCGGGCGAGTTCGACGGGCTCGACGCCCTGGTGTTCGTGGATGCCGACACCACGATCGACCCCGACCTGCTGCGCTGGTTCGACGCGGACCTACAGGCCGGCCACGACTGGATCCAGTGCTATTACACGGTCGCGGACCCCGACCAGAGTTGGCGGACCCGGCTGATGACGTATGCGTTTGGCCTGTTCAACGGCGTGATGCTGCTTGGCCTGAACGCGATCGGGACGAGCGCGGCCCTTCGCGGCAACGGGATGTGCTTCTCGACTCGAGGACTCCGGCGCCGGCCCTGGGTGGCCTACGGGCTGGTCGAGGACATGGAGTTCTCCTGGATACTCCGGGTGGGCGGCGAGCGGGTCGCCTTCGAGCCGTCGGCCCGCGTCTACGGGGCGATGCTGGCATCGGGGGGGAAGGCCGCCGCCAACCAGCGACGGCGCTGGGAGTTCGGCCGCCGGGAGGTCCGGCGGAAGTACACGCCTCTGGTGCTCCGCTCAGGGCGGATGAACCCGTGGGAGCGACTGATCTCGCTGGGCGAGATCACGATGCCCACGATGGGGCGGCTGCTCGCCGCTTATCTGCTGCTCTCGATCCTGGGCCTCGCGGCGGTCGCCTGGACCTGGCCGGTCGTCTCGATCGGGCGATGGCTCCTGATCGCCAGCATGATCATCATGACGGGGGCGTTTGCCCTCTACGCAGCGGCCCCCTTCGTGGCTCTGGGGCTTCCGCTGAGGTATGCGGCAAGCCTGGCGAGGCTACCGGTGTACCTCGTCTGGAAGCTCCTGATCTCGATCGGAGGCCGGCCGACGGCCTGGGTCCGGACCACCCGGGTGCCGCCGGCTGCCGGCGGAGGGGGCCATTCGGACGCCGAGGGCAGGGCGCAGGATGAGCTGCCGGCGGGACGGACAAGCTAGAGAACGTGGCGAACCAGGGCAGGGGGGGGTGCGACCGGGTCACGCCGGGCGACCGCTTGCCATTGACGATAGGATTCGGTGAGATGAAGCGGAGCGGAAGGATGGCCGCTCGGTCTGCTGGCCGCCCGTCCGCGTCGTCGCTCGATCCGACGGCCGATGAGCCGCGCCCGACCTGCCCCCCGCATCCTCGCCCCCCCGCAGGGGCCCGCCACGTGCCGGCGGGTCCTACGAAGCGACGTGGCGATCTGCTATGCTGGCCGCCGGGCGGGTGCAACTATCCGCAGCGATGGACCGTACGAACCGAGTCTCGACCCGACCTGATCAACGAGGAGAATTGTCGTGGCCTTACGCGTGGGCATCAATGGTTTTGGACGCATCGGCCGGCTGGTCTTTCGGGTGCTGGCCGAACGGCCGCTCGATTTCGACGTCGTGGCGATCAACGACCTGTCGGACCCGAAACACCTGGCATTGCTGCTGAAGTACGATAGCGTGCAGGGGCGGTTCAAGGGGACCGTCGAGGCGCGCGAGAAGAGCATCGTCGTCAACGGGACCGAGATCCCGATCACCACCGAGCAGCGACCCTGCGTCGCTGCCCTGGAAGAAGCTGAACTGCCAGGTCGCCCTCGAGTCGACCGGTCGGTTCACCGACCGGGCCGCCTTGCAGAAGCACATCGACGCCGGCGCCGAGCGGGTCGTCCTCTCCGCGCCCGCCAAGGACGAGCTCGACGCCACGATCGTGCTGGGCGTCAACGACACCATCCTGAACAAGAACCACCGGATCATCTCCAACGCCTCGTGCACGACCAACTGCCTGGCCCCGATGGCCAAGGTGCTGCACCAGGCGTTCGGCATCGAAAACGGCCTGATGACCACGGTGCACGCCTACACCAACGACCAGCGCGTCGCCGACCAGGTCCACGAGGACCCGTATCGTGCCCGTGCTGCGGCCGTGAACATCATCCCGTCGAAGACCGGCGCGGCCAAGGCGGTGGGCGAGGTCATTCCCGAGCTGAAGGGCAAGCTGACCGGATTCGCGCTGCGGGTGCCCGTGCCGGACGGCTCGGTCACCGACCTTACCGCCCAGATGAAGTCGCCCGTCACGAAGGAGCAGATCAACCAGGCGATGAAGGACGCGGCGGCCGGCTCGTACAAGGGGATCATCGAGTACGCCACCGATCCCCTGGTCTCCAGCGACATCGTGGGCAACCCCCACTCGTGCATCTTCATGCCCGACCAGACCCTGGCGATCAGCAACCTCGTGAAGGTCATCGCCTGGTACGACAACGAGTGGGGCTATTCCAACCGGACGGCCGAGCTGCTGACCAAGCTGGGCTCGCTCTGAGCCTCGTCATCCCCCGCGACCGGCCCGGGATCGCCCGCCCGGGCCTGGCCGGGGCCGATTCCAGGGAGATCCGAGCCGGCGGGCGGCCGGTCCATGCCTCGATCATGGACCACCCGACCGTTCGGCGCACTGAAATCGGTAACTCCTGGAGTCGGTTCCAGAAGGTCGATCTGCTGATGTAGGGTGGGTGCAACCCACCGACGAAGGCCCCGGAATCCCGTGGGTTTCCTCTGCAGGAATCCGGTGGGTTTCACCCACCCTACCAGACACCAACCACCGATTCGGAATGGACTCCTTTGAGATTCCCGGGACGATGAGGCCCCGGCCGAGTCACCTTGCCTGGCTCGGCAGAAACCTCGCCCTCCCCGGAAACCCGATTCCGTTCGGGTCTCTTCCCGATTCTCCGTCCGTGCATCCCCACCGACCGAGGTAGAGCCATGCCCAAGCAGACGGTCCGCGACATCGACGTTGCCAACAAGAAGGTGCTGGTCCGGGTCGATTTCAACGTCCCCCAGGCCGCCGATGGCCGGGTGGCCGACGATCGTCGGATCCGCGGCGCCTTGCCGACCCTCACCTCGATCCTTCAGCGCCATGGCAGCCTCATTCTCGTCAGCCACCTGGGCCGGCCGACCGGAGATCCCGCGAAGGACGCGCCGTACCGGCTGGACCCGGTCGCCGCGCGGCTGCAGGAACTGATCGAGCGCCCGGTGCTCAAGGTACGGGACACGGTCGGCCCCGAGGCCGAGGCGGCCTGTGCCCAGCTCCAGCCGGGCGGGATCGTCTTGCTCGAGAACGTGCGCTTCAACAAGGGCGAGAAGAAGGGCGACCTCGATTTCGCCGTCCGGCTGGCCGGGCTGGCCGACTGCTACGTCAACGACGCCTTCGGCACATGCCATCGCGACGAGGCCTCGATGGTCGCCGTGCCCGAGCAATTCCCGCCCGAACGCCGGGGCATCGGCTTCCTGGTCGAGAAGGAGCTGGAAATCCTCGACACGCTGCTGAAGAACCCCCGGCCGCCCTATGTCGCCGTGATGGGCGGGGCCAAGGTCTCGGACAAGATCCTGGTCATCGAGAACCTGCTCAAGAGAGTCGATCGCCTGCTGATTGGCGGCGCGATGACCTATACGTTTCTGAAGGCACAAGGAGTGCCGATCGGGTCGAGCCGGGTCGAGGCCGACAAGCTGGAGCTGGCGCGGCAGGTGCTCGAGATGGCAGGCGAGAAGCTCGTCCTGCCGATCGACCACCTGGTCGCCGATCGCCCCGAGGCCGGTGCCCAGACCCGCGTCGTCGGCCGGGCCGAGATCCCCGACGGCTGGTTCGGCATGGACATCGGCCCGGCGGCCGCCGCCGAGTATGGGGCAATCATCAAGCAGGCGGGCACCGTCGTCTGGAACGGCCCGATGGGTATGTTCGAGGTCGAGGCGTTCGCCGCCGGCACCCGTTCGGTCGCCGAGGCACTCGCGGCGTCTCCGGCCGTGACGGCCGTCGGCGGCGGCGAGTCGGCCGAGGCCGTCGAGAAGTTCGGCCTGGCCGACAAGGTCAGCCACGTCTCCACCGGCGGCGGGGCCTTTCTCGAGGCGCTCGAGGGCAAGTCCTTCAACGCGCTGCGGGTGATCCCCGACCTCTGAGGTCCGCGTCTCCCAGACTCAGATGATCGACGGCCCCCTCGCGGAATAGTCGGCTCGCAGGGACGAACGCACGCACTATCGCACTCCTCAGTGCTCGCGTGCGCATGGCTCGAGAATTGGGTTCGTTCGCGCGCTTTTCACACCAATCGGCCCGATCGCCCACGTGAGCTGGGTGGAGATTGGGTTCGTTCGCGCGCTCTTCGGGGCGACGCTGTCCCAATTTCATGCCGAGAACCCCAAGATGCAAACATCAATTTTAGGGCGCCTGCATGCCAACATTCAACCACGCGGACGCAGAATCCTACTGGCGATGCGCCCCGCCGGACGGGATGCGTCCTCACGACGAACCCCATCCGGCGAGCCCTGGGCGCGGGTCGCCATCGACAACCAACGACCGAATTGCCAAAGACCGACGGATCATACTCAGAAAGTCATTGCCGAACACCAGTTGACCATTAAGTAAACGTACACAAGCCGGATTTATTCGAGAGAATTCCGGTTTTTTTGGAATATTGGGAGGACCTCCTCGTCAAAGCCGACAAAACCGGAAAAATCTATCGCCCGCTGAGCCCGGAAAACCATTCGTTCGAAACCGGCATTTCCCTCTCGCATTGGGCCATCGGAGGCCTCAGTATATGACTTCCGGCTGATAATTTCGCGATGAGGCGATCGACGAGCTGCCGGATGAGGGTGCACGGGACCCGAGATTTACGGGTCCGGATTTCTACGGACCCGGGGGTCGGACGCCCTGTCGGGGATCCAGACGCCTTGATGGCAGCCGGAAAAGGGGGCTTCTCATGCTCGGAGCCGTTCAGGTCGTTGTCCTGGCTCTCATCGGGGCGTACCTCCTCGTTCGCTACAGGGACTTTCGAGGCGACCTCTACAACGTCGTCCTCGCCTATCCCGGACTGTTCGTGATCCTGGTCCTGCTCTACCTGATTGTGTACGGCCAGGTCGGGGCGGCCTACGGTATCCAGAACCTGTTCTGGAGTGAGTGGCTGGGTGTTCGGCTAGTCTCGGCCGCGTCGGCCACACTTCTGCTGGGATTGATCGGCACGATCGTCTACGACCTCGACCCGTATCCGCAGCGAACGGCCCATCGACTCGACCAGTTCCTACGGCGGGTGCGACCCGGCGGTGCGGCGGGTGGCGGAGGCGCCGTTCGAGATTCATCTGCGCGAATTCCTTCAAGTGGCCCGCTGGCCGTTCCTGACCCTCCTGGCCCTTCCCGCGTTTCTTCCGGGCCTGTTCCCGCGCGTGCCTCGCGTGGTGCCGTACCGGATCGAGGGATGGGACCGGTGGAACTGGAGGCTTCATGGCTGGACCACGCCCGTCCCCCGCCACGAATGCGAGCCGGCATTTCTGGGCTACATGTTCGGGCTGGGAGTCTGGCTGCTCGGGATTGGCGTGGGCGTCGTCGTGTTTGAGATCCTGCTCTCCCTGAGCGCCAGGCTGCACCAGTCGATGGCCCAGGGGCCGATCGCGACGCTCGTCCGCATTGCCGGGAAAATTCGCGCCCACTGGCAGCACCACGCCAAACGCTGGAAGGCCGGGGTCGGGATGGGCCTGGTCGCCTTGCCGCTAGTCCCATGGTGGCTTGGCCAGGTCGGCTGGAATTTGGCCATGCCGCTGGTCGTGGTGCTTTTCCTCTGGAGCTTCGGGGAATGGGCGCTACAACCCAGGGCGCTCGGGGAGGTGCACCACCGGGTGGTGCGGGTTCTCGTCGGCTCATTCGTGCTCCTCGCCATCCCGCTGATCGGGCTGGGATTCGGCTGGTTCGACGGCCCTACGGCGATCGCCATCGCCATCGTGCTGGGATTGTGGAGTTTCGGTGGTCTGTTCATGTGGCGACTCGACGATTACATAAATAATCATCTTCAGAACCACGTGGGCATGATTCAGATCTGGTGCGGCGACGTCGCGCGACGCTTCGGATCTTACTGGAGCAAACGGCCCCGGCTGGTGAAGGGGATGCTCGCGCTGATCGTGATCGTGGCGATCTACGCCGCGCGGGCGGCGTTCGCGCTCGAGCTGGACTGGGCTGCGGGGATCGTCGCGCTGATTCTGATCTGGGCGGCGGGCCCGTCGTTCTTGAACGGCCTGGACAGGGCAGCCATCTGGTTACGCAGGCGGCTTCGCCGGTACTTGCCCGAGGGGCTGCGCGAGTGGATTGCCCCGGGTCGCATCGCGGACTTTCGCAGCGGCCCCATCCTGGCCTGTGGCGTCGGGGGCGGCGCCGGGGCAACCGTGCCGGATCCCGAGGGGACGGGGTTGAGCTGCCCCCTCACCGGCTGCCCCGCGTCGAATCCGCCGGCGCACGAGCCGAACTTCGCCGGCTGCCACGTTCGCCATGATCGAAAAGCGTCGGTCCGCAACCTGGTGGTCTGCTGCGCGCTCTTCTATTTCGTCTCGGCGCGGTTCCCGATCGTCTATGACCGGTATCAGCCGTCCGCGGCGATCTGCCTGCTACTGGGTGTCCTGGCCATCACGGTGGCGGCCGTCGCGCATTTTCGGCCGAGGAAGGTGCTCGTCTATTCGCTCGGCCTGGCGATCTACATCGGGCTGGTGAACAACCAGAAATACAAGGACCGTTTCGAATATATGGACGCCTACTACGAGACGCCCGTCGAGCTGCGCGACAAGACGGAGCATCTCTACGGGTTTGTGGACGCGCCGACCCGTGCGCTCGTCGTGCGCGATCCCGACGTCGCACGGGAAGGCGACGACGTGAAGCTCGTGTCGAATGAGGATTCGCTGGAAGCCTGGCGGGCCCACGCGGGCCGGGCCTGGTCGGGGCGTGGTCAGGATGGAATCAAACCGAAGCTGGTCGTGATCAGCGTCAGCGGCGGGGCGGCGCGTTCTGCCTACTGGAGCGGCCTGGTCGTGGAGAAGCTGGGCGCGATCCTCGACGAGGGGCGGGCCGAGCCGACCTTCCGGCCCTCGGTGCGAATCATCACCGGCGCCTCCGGCGGGATGCTCGGCATGGCCTGCTACGTAGAACGGCGTTTCCGCCAAACGGAGGGAGTGCACGTCGGCAAGAAAGACTGGCTCGATGAAATACCGACCGACAGCCTCACGAAGCTGGCTCCTTACATCATGCTCTGGGATTTCCACCGCTCGCTTGCCCCGAGGTTCCCCGGATGGACGGGGAGCGCCACGGACGGGAGTCCGGTCCGGAAATGGACACGCGAGGACGACCGTGGCACTTTCCTCGAGCAGCAGTGGACTTACATCAAGGACAGGCCGCTGCACGAATACGCGAAATGGGAGGCCACGGGCGAAGTGCCCTCGCTCATCTTATCGCCCATGATGATCGAGGACGGCAGGCTGCTGCTGATCAGCAACCTGGATCTCACCGCTCTCTCGCCCCGGCAACGCGCGCTCAGGCGGAATTGGTTGCTCGCCGAGCTCGGACCCCAGGTTTGGAACGTCCTACGCGAGTGGCCGCGGCGACTCTCATACCGGGCACTTCCGCCGGCCCTCGAGGCTCGCCTGAATGCGATGCGCGACCGCCTGGCGGCCGCCAGGCGGAAGATGGTCTACTCCACGGGGAGCAAGATCACCGAGGACGACGAGGGGACGGCGGACGGGTCGTATTCGCTCTTCGGCATGGAGTTCTTCAAGCTCTTCCCGAAGGCGGATCAGTTCCGGGTCGCGACCGCCGTGCGGATGAACGCCACGTTTCCGTTCGTCTCGCCGGCCGTCAGCCTCCCAACGAACCCGCCGCGGCACGTCGTTCACGCGGGGTATTACGACAACTACGGGATCCAGACGTCGACGGCGTGGATTCACATGAACCGGGAGTGGCTGACGCAGAACACGTCGGGCGTGCTGCTGGTCCAAATCCGCGACGGACTGAGCGTCCTGGACCGATGGGACATCGACGATCGCGATCCCTCCTGGGGCGACTCGATCGCCCACGGATACAAGTTCTTGCTGAGTCCCCTCGAGGGGGCGGCGAAGGCGCGGGCGACGACGGGGATGTTCCGCAACGACCGCGACATCGAGCACCTGAGCGACTGGTTCACCACGGCGACGAGGACCCGCGACTTCTTCACGACGATCGTCCTGGAGAACCCGGCCGGCGTTGGCATCCTCACGCCGCCCCTCGACCCGAGGTCGCTGCCCGGCCAGGACCTCATCGACATCGTCGGCGAGCCCAGGGAGCTCGGCGGCGAGATCGGTTCCCGCCTCGAGGAACGGCGGCGCCTGACCCGACTCGCCGCGTCGCGGCTGGGCGCCCAGTATGAGATCGAGGATATCAGCATGAACTGGTACCTGACCTCCGCCGAGAGGCAGGCGATGATCCGGGCATTTCCCGACACAAGCAGGGACGTGGCGTCCGGGCAGGGGAAGACGGACGGTGACCTGAGGCAGTTGCAGAAGAAGCGCCTCGAGGTGCTCGTCGGCACCCTGAAGAACTCACCGCGCAACCTGGCGCTTCGCGAGCTGGTGAAGCTTCGCAACTATTCCCGGATCATCAAGCTCAGGCAGGAGTGGTGGGACGAGGATCACTCGCAGCGGCCGCAAGATCCCGACTGACAGGCGATCGACGGCGGCGTTCGGGGTCGTCAGCCCATGACCTTCTGGAGTGGACCCTTCACCTCGTACCATCCGACACAGATCCGATTCCGGCCCGACTCGTACGGCTCGTTCGGCAAGCGATGACTCGGCTCAGGTCCCCGACGTCCTCGCGGTCTTTTCCATCTGCGCCCATCTGCGTCATCTGCGGACAATCCCCGTTTCGGCGGCGGCCTACCATGGGGCCATTCGACTGAGAACTGCAGGACCCTGGGTCCGGGACGATTGTCCGCAGATGGACGCAGATCCGAATGGCGCGAAATTGGGAGCAGAGCCGCACCGGAATCCGCCCGAGAGTGACTGGATAAGGCCCCCAGGACCTGCTGACTCAGCGGCCCGGCCCGCTGAGGCAAACCGATGATTGACCAAGTGCGCCACGGCGGGCCAGGTCCGCTTCAGGGTGAGGCTCGACGGTCGGTGGCCTACTTCCCTCGCAGTCCCGGCAACCGCTGTCGCTCCTCCCAGACAGCCTGCTTGCCAAGAGGCGACACGTTCCCCTCGAGGATCAGCGGCTTTGCGGAGCGCGGGAGCACGAAGATCCCGAACGGCGTGACCTCCTGCTGATCGCGTGTCGCCGCGAGCATGTGCTCGAATCGTAGTCGAATTAACTCGCCCTCGTCCGCAATCGACACCAGGAAGACTCCGCCCCTGCTCAACTGGTTGCCTGTGAAGATCCCGACGACCATGTATTCATCGAAGTTGATCCCGGGCCGAAGGGCATCGGAGGCCGTGGGCGTTGCGGAGTTGCCGACGTGTTCTCGCCAGAGTGTCATCCACTCGGGAGCCGACGTCACCCGCACATACCTGGGCTTCCCCACGGCGGAAAAGGGGCCAGACCACGCGACAGACGGCCTGAGGCCCCTGGGCTCGACCCGATGGTCGGTCGGAGAGGCGAACGTCCAGGCGACCAGGCCGGTCAATGCCAGCACGCCGAAGATGCAGTCCCTCATGATATCCTCCAATGCCTCGCAGGCTAATGGTTCGGAAGACGTCCTTCCATTCAAACGAACGAGATGCTACATCCATTAGCCACACGTGCCGTTGACTGCTCCGTTACAAGTCGTATGTGATGCTGCTCACGGACCACGTCTTATCGGCTAACGCCGGAATTCCGCGGCCGGCGGAGAGGTTCCGCTACCCTCTGAGGTCAGGCGTGCCAGGCTCTCCTGGATGCCTCGCGAGCTCTTCATCGACCTCGCGCTCCGACGGCGGCCATCAGGGCGGGCACCGATAGGGCCGCGTGCCCCGGGTATTCACCGAGTGCCGTGGCGACCGCCCTTCGGATCTCGGGCTCGTCATCATTGAGGAACGGGATGACGCGCGGGAGACCGGCTGAAGCCGCCGACGGACCGATGCGGTGATGGCGGCCTCGCGAGCCATCGCTTCTCAAGGGACTCGCCCCGACCTGGCAAGAAGCTCACGCCATGATTTCTCGCCGCTGGGATGAACGGCGTGGACCTCCAGATAGCCCCGGCCGGCTGCTAGCACGCAAGCAAGTGGGCGATACCCGACCTACCCTTCACGGCAGGCTGGGCCAATAACTCGTAGAGGAAGGGGACGGCCGCTGCGGTGGCCGAGTAGACCGTGCCCTGGTGCCAGATGTTCCCGTAAAGCTCGTAGGCGGCGTCCTCCGCAGCGTCGGGAGAGAGCAGCGAACGGAGGATTTCGGGCACGTCGCTGGCTTCACCGTAGGCGTGGCTCAGAGATCCCCAGTCGATGAGATCAAGGCCGTCCAACATCGTCTTGCCTTGCTCCACCTGACGCCCAGGAATCGACGGTCCGCCGCCAGGCGGGTCGCGGCATCGTGCCGTCAGCCGTTATTGCGATCTCTGCGTATCAAGGGCCGCGGATACTTCTTGAGATTCTGGCCTGCGACTTGGGCAGGGATCCCGATGAGACAAACACCCAGAACGACATCTGCTGGGTGGATTATTGCCCGCCTGGGGGCCGAATGCCGATCTGTGCGCACGTGGCTCACCGATTGACGACCTCATAAACCCGCTCGACCAGCGCCCATGCGATCGGCCCGGCCCGCCCGGCGACATCTTGTTCATCACGTAGGCGAAGGTGATGCGACGATCCGCGTCGATCAGCGCCAACGAGCCGCCGGCGCCGCCCCAGGCACACACCCGGCCTTCCGGGAGCAGGCTATAACCGACGCCAATCTTGAGCGGTATGCCGATCACGAGGTCGATCCCGTTGCTTTGCACTTCGAAGATCCGGTCGATCGTCGGCGGCGAGAGGAGCCGGACGCCATCGACCTCGCCGCCGCAGGCTACCGCCGACTGGAGGCGCACCACCGAGCGGGCATTGCCGTGGCCGTTGGCCGCGCCGATGTCGGCGCGCCGCCAGCCCTCGGTCCAACTGCATTCCGGCCGCATGTGCGGGTTGGTCCAGGTCTTGAACGCCACGCTGTCGGGGTCGAGCTGCGGCGGGTCGGACGGGAGAGGCGGCGGCACCACATTGGCGACGCGATGGAACTCCGATCGCGGCAGGCCGATGTGGAAGTCGGCGCCCAGCGGCCCCGCGATGTGCGCGGCAAGGAACTCGCCCAGGGGCTGGCCGGTGATGCGGCGGATCACTTCGCCGATCAGGTGGCCGTAGGTCAGCATGTGGTAGCCCGAGGCCGTCCCGGGTTCCCACCAGGGCGCCTGGCCGGCCAGCAGGGCGGTCGATTTGTCCCAGTCGTACAGGTCGTCGAGCGTGACCGGCTGGTCCCAGCCCGAGACGCCCGAGGTGTGCGATAGCAGATGGCGAACCTTGATCCCCGCCTTGCCCCGGGCCGCGAACTCGGGCCAGTACGAGGCGACAGTCGCGTCGAGGTCGAGCTCGCCGCGATCGACCAGCACGAGCGCGGCCAGCGCGGTCATCGTCTTGGTAGTGGAGAAGACGTTGGTGATCGTGTTCTCGGTCCACGGCAAGGTGCGGGCCTCGTCGGCCCAGCCGCCCCACAGATCGACCACGAACTCGCCGTCGATGTTGACGGCGACCGAGGCGCCGAGGTCTTCCCCCGACTCGAGCTTGGCGGCGAACAGCTCGCGCACGGGGTCGAAACGGGCGCTGCACGTGCCGCCCAGCGGCGTCGGATGATCGTTCATGAGGCCCCCGTTCAGAAGTCGCGGCGGAATCGGACGTCCTTGCGGCGCGGCGGGTTTTCGCTGACCGTCCTGCCGCCGAACGCCCAGGACCGGCGGACCACGCCGCGGGTCCGCTGCCTCGCCGCTTTAGACGGGTCGGACACCCTCGCCCCGGGCGATCGGTCACGCCCAGACGTCGGACCGGCGGCCGGCGGCACTTCCGCAGTCGAATGACATCAGCATGCTCGGCCGGTCATGCTCTGGCAAGGGGACCGGCCGGGGACACGCCGTCGATACCCGTGAGCGCTGAGACCCGCTCGGGCCGAGCACTCGGCAGCCGGGACGATCGGCCTGACTTCGACCGTTGCGGCGAAGGCCCGCCGACCACGATGCCAAGCGCGACAACGATCGCCGTGAGGGTGGCTGGACTGTCCGACGTACGAATCACGGAGACCGACGCAGCTTGTATCTCGCGATTGACCGACTGCAACCTGCTTTACCCATAATCGGTTTCGGTCATCCGATCATTCACCACGGAGGTCGCCATGGTCGTACGATACGAGGAGCGGTTCCGCGAGATGATGGCCCAAACCGAGGTCTCTCCCGATGCGATGTGGGGCCTGCTCGATCGACTCGAGTCCTTCGTTCATCCCTCCTGCGGTTCGTTGGGAGCCGGCGAGCGTCGTCGCTCCGCGAGACCTCACGGGATGCTCGCCACATAAGGACACGAAGACCGCACGAAGGGATCGGCTATGCGCGACCGGGATCGCAGCAGATGAGCGTTATCGGCCAGGCCGACTGGGACCATCGACCCTCGCACATGATCCTCGCCGAGCAGGTCGGAGAACGGCTCGGCGAACCGGACGGGGTGATCGTCTTCGACCCCTCGGCCTTCGCCAAGAAGGGAGACAAGTCGGTCGGCGTCGCCCGGCAGTGGTGCGGCCGGCTCGGCAAGGTTGAGAACTGTCAGGTCGGCGTCTACATGGGATATGTCTCGCGGACCGAACATGCCCTGGTTGATGTCAGGCTCTTCCTCCCGGAGGGGTGGACGAAGGACCGGGCCCGATGCGTGCGAGGCCGGCATCCCACGAGAGGTCCGGTCGCAGACCCGCCATGAGTTGGTGCTGGAGATGCTCGCCGAGAGCGGCCCGTCGCTGCCGCAGAACGATGCGCCACAGGGGACGAAGAGATGGGTCGGCGGCGCGGTCACCGGGAACGCGGGATCGCGGCGAGCGTTACTGCTGGCGAGGACCTCGAACACGATGTCCGCGACAGGAGGTCGCGCCGCCGGAATATTCCGGGAGAGGTCGGCACGCCAAGAATCCGTTCACGCGAGTAGACGTTTGGTCCGATCGGCTTGCGGAGGCGGACTGGACCAGGATCGATGCCCGCGATGGCGAGAAGGAGCCGCTGGTGGTAGAGGCGGTGGAGCGGCGGGTGCGGGCGCGGACCGAGACGGGCGGTGAGGGACCGGACGAATTGCTGCTCATCACACGGGAGCTGCAAGCGGATCATACTTACAAATCGGACTATTACCTCTCGTGCGCGGCGGCGGCGACGCCGCTGGCCGAACCGAACCGGATCGCGAAGGCGGAGCATCGCATCGAGGAATGTCTGGAGCGGGCCAAGGGCGAGGCGGGGTTGGCCGACTACCAGGTGAGAAACTGGCCGGGGTGGCATCGCCACCAGACGTTGGCGCTGCTAGCCGCGTGGTTCCTCACCGAGGAGACGCGGCGGGGGGAAAATCCGGACCTCGGCGTTGACGTCGCCGCAGCTCAGGCAGCTGATCGCTGGGCTCATCGGGTCCTGGCTGGATGTCAACGAACTGAGCAAGCAATGCCGCCGCAGTACCCGCTGGCTGCGTCGCAACGAGCAGGCGAGGTTCTATTACCATCGTTCACGCAACATCATGCCGCGGTTGAAGAACGAACTGAGATTGTAGCGATGAACGGACGGCCGTTCGGCGCGGGCCTCCGACCCCGCCGGCCGGCCCGATCGGGGGACTTCCGCATGATGAATGCGGCCGGGGCCAGGTTTGCGGTGCCGGCCGGCTCGGGGGCAAGTGGGGTAGGCTCGGGCGGGCCAGTAGGACATGGGCGGCAGTCATGCGATCGATCGGACGGCCGGTCGGATCCGGTATTCTCTGGCGAGCGGCACCCTCGGCTGGTCGGAACTCCTCGTCACTTCCCTCTGGCTTTCTGCCCGCCTCGGGGGAATGCTGTTTCCTGCCTGAGTGCAGGCGAGCTCCGGAGAGAGGCGACGGGATCAGCGGGAGTCGTGATGGTATCCAGCGAGGGCGGTGGCGAGACCCTGACAGGGCTCTCGGAAACGGAGGTTGCTGACCGCTTGCGGCGGTATGGTTACAACGAGCTTCCGTCGTCCCAGGGCCGGAGCGTCCTGGCGACCGCCTGGGAAGTCGTTCGGGAGCCGATGTTCCTCCTCCTGCTCGCCTGCGGTGCGATCTACCTGTTCCTGGGCGACGTCCAGGAAGCCCTGATGCTCCTCGGCTTCGTCTTCGTGGTACTGGGTATCACGCTCTACCAGGAGCGGAAGACCGAGCGGGCACTCGAGCGCTTCGCGATCTCTCCAGCCCCCGTGCCCTCGTCCTCAGGGGTGGCCAGCGGAGGCGGGTCGCGGGCCGCGAGGTCGTCCCCGGCGACCTTCTCATACTGTCCGAAGGCGACCGGGTTTCCGCCGATGTCGTCGTCCTCTCGTCCAGCCACCTGTCCACCGACGAGTCGCTCTTGACCGGCGAATCCGTGCCGGTCAGGAAGCTCGCCTGGGACGGGGTGCGGGAGATGGGCCGACCGGGTGGCGAGGACCTCCCCTTCGCATTCGCGGGGACGCTCGTCGTCCAGGGTCAGGGCATCGCCGAGGTGCGGGCCACCGGCGTCCACACCGAAATGGGGAGGATCGGCAAGGCGCTTCAGGACGTAGAGGTCGAGGGCACCCGGCTCCAGCAGGAGGTCGGACAGCTCGTGCGGCGCGTGGCGACCCTGGGCCTGGTCCTGTGCGTCGTCGTGGTCGTCCTGTACGGGCTGAGTCGGGGTGCCTGGCTCCAGGGGTTGCTGGCCGGGATCACTCTGGCAATGGCGATGCTGCCCGAGGAGTTCCCGGTCGTCCTGACCGTCTTCCTGGCCCTGGGCGCCTGGCGACTGTCGAAGGCCAACGTGCTGACCCGCCGAGCGCCCGTGATCGAGACGCTCGGTTCCGCGACCGTCCTGTGCGTTGACAAGACGGGGACATTGACCGTCAACCGGATGACGATCCGCGAGCTGGTCGTGGACGGGGCGACTCACGACGTGGGCGACGGGCCGCTGCCGGAGGCATACCACGAGGTCGTCGAGTTCGGCATCCTGGCCAGCCAGCGCGACCCGTTCGACCCGATGGAGAAGGCGTTCCACGACCTCGGCAACGACCGCCTCGCCCGGACCGAGCACCTGCACTCCGACTGGACCCTGGAGCGGGAATACCCGCTGTCGCCGGACCTGCTGGCGATGTCCCACGTCTGGAGGTCGCCGACCGGCCAGGAGTTCGTCCTGGCGGCGAAGGGTGCGCCCGAGGCCGTCGCCGACCTCTGCCATATGGAGCCCGACCGGGTGCAGGCGGTGGACGAGCAGGTGGCGACGATGGCGGCGAAGGGGCTGCGGGTGCTGGGGGTTGCCAGGGGAGAGTTCCGGCAGCGTTCGCTGCCCGGTGAGCAGCACGACTTCACGTTCGAGTTCCTGGGCCTCGTGGGGCTGGCCGACCCTCTGCGACCCACGGTCCCCGCCGCGGTGCAGGAGTGCTACACGGCCGGTATCCGGGTCGTCATGATCACCGGCGACCACCCGACAACGGCCCAGAGTATCGCCCGGCAAGCCGGCCTGAGGTCGTCGGATGAGGTCGTCACAGGTCCCGAGTTGGACCGGATGGACGAGTCGGCACTCCGGCGGCGTGTGCGGAGCGTCAACGTATTCGCCCGGATGGTCCCCGAGCAGAAGCTACGGCTGGTGAACGCCCTCAAGGCCGACGGCGCGGTCGTGGCCATGACGGGCGACGGGGTGAACGACGCCCCTGCGCTCAAGGCGGCCCACATCGGCGTGGCGATGGGCGGGCGCGGGACGGACGTTGCCCGCGAAGCGGCCGCGCTGGTGCTCCTGGACGACGACTTCGCTTCGATCGTGAAGTCGGTCCGCATGGGGCGGCGGATCTTCGACCACTTGCAGAAGGCGATGACGTACATCGTGGCGGTCCACGTGCCGATCGCCGGCATGTCGCTCCTGCCGGTGCTCTTCGGCTGGCCCCTGGCCCTGCTGCCGGTCCACATCCTGTTCCTGGAGCTGCTGATCGACCCCGCCTGTTCGGTCGTGTTCGAGGCCGAGCCCGAGGAGGCCGATATGATGCGACGGCCGCCCCGCAAGGCGGGCGAATCGCTATTCGGCCGGCGGTTGCTCGGCCTGGGACTGCTCCAGGGGGTGAGTGTCCTGGTGATCGTGCTGGCCGTTTACCTGGCCGCCCTCCTGGGCTGGAAGGACGAGGGAGATGCCATCGCGCTCAGCTTCACGACGCTGGTGCTCGCCAACCTCGGCCTGATCTTCGCCAACCGCTCGTGGTCCCGGACGATCCTGTCCAGCCTCTCATCGCCGAACCCGTCGCTGTGGTGGGTGTGCAGCGGCACACTCTTCTTCCTCGCCCTCATCCTTTACATCCCATTCCTTCGCGGACTGTTCCACTTCTCGGTGCTCCATGCTCCCGATCTGGCGATCTGCTCTCGGGGGCGGCATCCTCAGCATCCTGTGGTTCGAGGGTCTGAAGGTGTCCAGGCGGACGGACCTGCCCGCACACGCGCCGGGGGCTCCGGTCGCCGAGTCGTGATCGACCTCGCCCGTTTCGGATCTTGTGGCGATGCCGTCGTACCCCTCGATCGCGACGATAATCGGCCGACCGCGTGAGAGTCTGAATTGGCCGAGGGAGCTGCCTCATGTGACCCATTCCGCCAGAGCTCGGGCGACCTGGCTCGGATCAATCCGAGGCTATTCGAGGTGCGGGGCACGGCGGCGATCCAATGCCGTCGGGTCCGTGAGATCCGTGTGAGCCGTGGTTCGATTTACCGAGCGGCTTCCCGTCAAACCGAAGTTCGTTACCACGGATTGCACGGATGCACACGGATCAAATCAGGTAGGCCCCGAGCGTGGGGCCCAACGGCAGTCCCGACTTTTTCATCCCTGGTTCTACTGCGGCGGGACGCCCGTGAAAACCTGCTTGACCTCGCCGACGAAGCCCGAGGGGACGCCGATGAACGTCGCCCGCGCGACCTTGGCGAGCTTGTTGTCGCCGCCGCTGTCGTAGTATTCCCGCGGCCGGCGGAAGAGCGGATGACGGTCGGCGAACGTGACGGTCTGCACCGGTGCAGCACTGCTTGTCCGTTCGCCGCCGACGGTCGAGGCGTCGCCGGCGTCGCTGACCGCCGGCGCGGGCGTGATCACCGTCGAGGGACGCTTCGCCCCCCCCGTCTGGCAGCCGATCATGAGCGCCACGAGAAGCGCCGGCAGTATTCGGGTCATCCGTCGAAGTCCGCTCATCACGACGTACCTCCTCCGCGGCGATCGTGGCCGTGTTGAGGGGTTCCTCACCGACCACGCGACGCCGATGATCAACCATACCCGACGGAAACCGCCGGGCAATGCGATCAACGCGAGGCGGGGAGTCCGAATGTAACGCACCAATAGCCTGTGCCGGACTCGTCAACTGCGTAACCCACGCCGATCTCGGAATATCCTCCGAGAATGTTGCGTCTATGGCCTGGGCTGTCCATCCAGCCTTTCATGACCCGCTCGGCGGTGAATCGGCCGGCCGCCACGTTCTCGCCGGCACGGAAGTAGCGGTAGCCGCGGGCCTTGACGCGTTCCGACGATGACGAGCCATCGCCGCCGGTGTGGCTCATCTTGTGGCGGGCGGCCATGTCCTCGGCGTGGGCCTGGGCGGCCGCGGTGAGCTTGCGGTTGGAGGTGACCTTCTTGAGCTTGGCGTCCGTCCGCAGGGCGTTGTGGGCCTCGACGATCCCGGTGCGCAGGCGCGTCGAGCTCTTCAAGGGTCGTTGGCCTGGGGATCGTCGCCGCCCTGTCGTCCCCGCGCATTGCGATCGGACGAGCCGGCATCCAGGCACAGCCCGAGGCTGCGAGCGCCCATAGGTTGGCGAGGAGCCACCGGCGAGTCGTCCAGCCGCTCGAATTCATGATCCGCCGTCCGCGGGAAGGGGCATAAAGTCAAGTCGATCTCGGGTCGATCTGGGGTCGCCCAGGTCATCGCGGGCTCTTGCGTGGCAAGACGAGGGATCGGCTGGGGTCAACCGGGATCTCCAGCCTATCCGAGTTGAACGCGGGCCGCACAGCCGTTAGATTCGGAGACTCCACCCCCGACCTCGTTGGATTGGCTCCTGCCCATGTTGCTCGTCAGCGTCCGATCGGAAGACGAAGCCCGCGCCGCGGTCGCCGGGGGCGCATCGATCGTCAACGTCAAGGAGCCGAGCCGCGGATCGCTGGGCATGGCACCGAGTGCGATCTGGAGCGGCATTCGCGCGGTGGTCCCGCGATCCGTTTCGCTCAGCGTCGCACTCGGCGAGCTGTGGGAGTGGGCCGACCTCCAGGGTACCTCGATCCCCGGCGGGCACTGGGCCGGGGTCGATCATCGCAAGATCGGGCTCGCGGCGCGGGCCCATCGTGGCGCGAGGACTGGCGCAGGCTGCGTGCGCAAATCGAGCTTGAGGGGTCGGGGCAGGAACGTATGCAAGCCGCCTGGGTCGCCGTCGCCTACCTGGACTGGAACCTGGCACGTGCCCCCGATCCGGACCTCATCATCGAAGAGGCCACCCGAATCGATGGGTGCTCGTGGATCCTGTTCGATACGTGGGACAAGTCGGTCCGCGGCGACGTCCGGCCCGATGTCTCGCGGTGGATTCGGAAAGCCCGGGAAGCGGGCCGATCCGTCGCCCTGGCCGGCTCGCTCGATGAGGCGGCGATCCGCCGGTTGCGATCGTCGGGCGCCGATCTCTTCGCCGTCCGAGGCGCCGCGTGCCGGGGAGGAGACCGGAACGCGTCGATCGACGCGGAACGCGTGGCCCGGTTGGCGGAGGCGGCCCGAGGGTGAGCGAGGACGCGGATCGAGCGATTGCCGTCGCTCGGGCCGAATCAGTCCTCGCCGATGTCGAACCGGACGCCCTGGGCGAGCGGCAGGTCGCGGCCGCGATTGATGGTGCAGGTCTGGCGTCGCATGTAGAACTTCCACGAGTCGGAGCCGGCCTCGCGGCCTCCGCCGGTCGATTTCTCGCCGCCGAACGCGCCGCCGATCTCGGCGCCCGAGGTGCCGATGTTCACGTTGGCGATGCCGCAGTCGGAGCCCTCGGCGGAGAGGAACTGCTCGGCCTCGCGGAAGTCGTTGGTGAAGACGGCCGAGGTGAGCCCCTGCTCGACGGCGTTCTGGATCGCGATGGCCTCGTCGATCGTCGAGTAGGGCATCACGTAGAGGATCGGCGCGAAGGTCTCCTCGCCGACGATCGGCATGTCCGGCCGGGCCTTCACCAGTGCGGGCTCGACGAAGAAGCCCGGCCGATCGAGGCGACGGCCGCCCCAGACGACCTGCCCGCCCTGGTCCTTCGCTGCCTGAAGTGCGGCCATCATGGCGCCGACGGAGTCCTCGCTGATGAGCGGACCCATCAGGACCGAGTCGTCCCAGGGGTCGCCGATCCGGACGCGTCGGTAGGCCGAGGCGATGAGCTCGAGGACGCGGTCGTGGATCGACTCGTGGACGATCAGCCGGCGCGCGGTAGTGCAACGCTGGCCGGCCGTGCCGACCGCCGCGAAGACCGTGGCCGGGATCGCCAGCTCGAGCGTCGGCGGACGGGGCGATGATGATCGCGTTGTTGCCCCCCAGCTCGAGGAGCGATCGGCCGAGGCGGCGGCCCACGACCTCGCCGACGACGCGTCCCAGCCGGCAACTGCCGGTCGCCGAGATCAGGGGAAGGCGGCGGTCCTCGAGCATCCGCCGGCCGATCTCGTCGCCGCCGGCGCAGAGCTGGAACACGCCCTCGCAATCGTTCGAGCGGGCGACCCGATCGACGACCTGCTGCACGGCGACGGCGGTCAAGGGCGTGCGCGGCGAGGGCTTCCAGACCATCGTGTCGCCGCAGACGGCGGCGATCATGGCGTTCCAGGCCCAGACGGCCGTGGGGAAGTTGAACGCCGTGATGATGCCGATCGGCCCGAGCGGGTGCCATTGCTCGATCATCCGGTGGCGCGGGCCGCTCGCTGGCGATCGTCAGGCCATAAAGCTGTCGCGAGAGCCCGACGGCGAAGTCGCACATGTCGATCATCTCCTGGACCTCGCCCTCGCCCTCGGTGCGGATCTTGCCCGTCTCGAGGGTGATCAGGAGTCCCAGGTCGGTCTTGTGCACGCGCAGGGCCTCGCCGATCTGGCGGACGACCTCGCCTCGACGCGGGGGCGGCACCATCCGCCAGGCTGGGAAGGATTCGCGGGCCCGATCGACGACGGCCTCATATTCCTCGAGCGTCGCCGATCGGACGGCCGGCAGCGGCGAGCCGGTAGCCGGGTTGGTCGGGCGGAGCAACGGCCCGGCGGCAGGTCCGCGTTCGTCCAGGGGAGAGACGCCCCGATTGACCGCTCCGATCCCCAGCCGCTGAAACAGGTCGTCGAACATCGAGAAATCTCCTCAACGCCGGCCCGGGCGCACGGGCAAGCCGCGATGCCGGGCGCTCGTCCATCCTATCGGCGGGTGGCGTGATTCCGCCATCCCGCGACGAGTCGAACTACCGGGTCGAATGAGTCGGTTCGATCCCCTAAGATAGATGACGTGACGAGTCGGACCGCGACCAGCCTGCCAGTCGACTGCCGGGTCAACCTTGCCATGCCGAAGCTCCTGACATTTCGACGACCAGTGAGTTACCGCCAGGCGGTTTTTGCCTTCATCGAGCGAACGCGACGGCTCGAGCGCCGGTTCAAGTGGCTGATCCTGGCGGCGACCATCTTGACCGTCGGAGCGATGTTATGGCTCTCGCCGTGGGGAAGGTACGGAACGGCCTCGGTCGCGGCGGCGGGCCGGCAGGTGGTGCGAGCGGCAGTGGGCCTGCCCCGGCCTCGATCCGAGGTCGACGAGGCGTGGAAGCGAACGCGCGAGCTGGGGATCGAGGCGGGCCGCCTTGGCCTAGCCCGGGCGTATGCCGAGGCGGATCCGTCCTATCAGCGGCTGATGCGATACGCCGGGCTCGATCCCGAGCACGGCGTGCTGCGGTGGGGAAATTTCAACCTGACGCTGCTGCTCCCCTCGACGGTTTTCGAGGCCGACGACGACGGCCGGTCGTACCGATTCCGGCCGCGGGCCCGTTCGATCTGGCTGCGAAACGCGTCGCTCAAGAGCGATGTCCTGATGTTCTTCCTCGTGCCGGACGGTCCCGGGCTGGCCGAGGCGATCCGGGGAACCTCGGCCATCCCGGTGGAGAGCTCGCGGCAGACGACCAACTCTTGGGGCCTGCGCGGCCCGGAGCCCGACCTGGAGGCCCCGGTGCGCGGGATCGTGCTGGGCGACTCGTACATGCAGGGCATGTTCATCGGCGACGACGAGACCCCGCCCGAGTGCCTGCGCCGATTCCTGGAGGCACGATGGAAGACGCGAGTTTCGATCCTCAACACGGGCGTCATGGGCTACTCGCCAGAACAGTACTACTACTCGCTGATGGCGTTCGCCGACCGGTTCCGTCCGCAGTTCGTCGTCGTTAGCGTGTTCACCAACGATTTCGGCGACCTGCACGACGTGCCGGGCAAGGGGCTGGGAGACTGGGAGGAGGGCAAGTACTGGCTCGACAGGATCACCGAGTATTGCCGGGCCCGCCAGTGGCCGCATGTCATCGTGCCCGCCCCCTACGAGCCCGGGATGTTCTCGAAGCGCAGGAGCGGCAACTATCCGGGCATGATCGCCAACGTCCTCGACGTCAACGGGCTCTCGTTCCTCGACCCGACGGATGACTTCGTCAACGCCCACCTGGAATCGGTGATTGCGCTCGAGCGAGAGGGTCGCAGGCAGCAGGGCTGCATTCTCTTCAACGACCTGATCGGCGACGGCCATTTCTCGGCGGCCGGCTCGAAGGTCTGGGCGGCCACCGTCGGGCGGAGGCTGGCCCTGCTCGTCGAGAAGGACCAATTCATCCGCAAACGGACGGAATCGGAGTCGCCGAAGCCGGCAGCGAGTCCTTGAAATTCCCCGGACGATCGACGAGTCGAGCCCGGACTCGCTGATCCGAAGAGACAGTGGAATTTTTTGTTGCATTGACCTCTTTTGCAGATTATTTTTGTTGAATTGATTTCTCTTTCAGATTGGGACTTGGCCAATCGCAAGTGCGGGAGCTGGAGTCAGCCTCCGGGCCGCCGCGAGCGGCCAGCGGCCTCCTCCGAACATCAAGTCGATCAAGTCCGCGACATCCGTTCGGCATGTAATCGCTCGAAAAACCCGGCCTCCTCGTCCTGGGGATGCCGTCGCCTGGGAGCCGGGATCGGACTGCCACGCGAGGACGCCGCCGCGATTCGGGAAGAGACAAACTTCCCGAGGGACCCTGACGACATCGCGAGAGCCGGACACCGTGCAGGGCCTTACTGAGGCCGCCGTGAACGAGTCGGCGCCCGGATGGCGGCCGCCGACGGATAATATCCAGTCCGACAGGAGATGACCCCGCCGAATGGGAGGGCCCAGACCTTGGACGATAAGAAGAAGCAGCCGGCGCCCATCGTTGCGGTCCTGGCGTTGCTGGGCGCAGTTGGCGTTTCCCCAATTGCTCAGAATTTCCGGGACGAGTTCTCCCTCGCAGGCCCAGGAGGATACCGGGGCGATCTCCGCCGACACGGCTTCGGCCATCCCCGAGGAGAATGATCCCGACTGCCGGGATCTCAGGCCGCTCCTCCAGTACCTCTCAATCGGTTACGGTGGAGTTTCGAACGCGGGCCAGTTGCGCGAACTCCTCAGCCGGACATTCCCGACGATTACACCGCCCGAGAGGCATTCGGCCGCGCCCGAACGACCGATCAAGGACCCATCGGTTCATTGCCTGATGGTCACGCTACCCGATCCCGTCGCGAGCGTGGCCAGCGCCCGGTTCGACGAATTGCTGGACATCGTCCAGCACGCCGTGGAGTTGCAAGGGTTCGTCCTGGATCGCTCGCGGTTGCCCTGGCGACCGTCGTCATCGGCCGCCTCGAGTCCCGCGGGCCAGATCGCTCGGGGCCGCCTGGGTGGGATCGGCCTGGAGGTGCGGCTGGATTCGACCGCAAGCCCGCAGGCGAAGGAAGGCCGTCCGGGCCTGATCGTCTTCAGGCAGGCATTTCCCCAGCATAAAAAAGATCCGACCATATTGCTCGTCTTCATCGTGCCCGAGAGCCCCGTCCACGGGATCGACAAGGCGGCGTTCACCAGGTCACTGGACCTGATCAACCGTTATTTCTACGGGCAGTTGACGTGGGAGTGGGATCAAAAGAATGAGCCCATCAAGCCGGCCCTTCGGAAGCGCATTGTCCACATCGTCGCCCCGTGCTTCGCGGCCTCGGAGAGGTCGCTCGAGGTCGCCCTCCACAACTGGAAGGGGGCGGACGAGGGCGACAAGGAGCGTCCGTATCACCTGAGAGTCATCTCGAACAACGCGGGACTGGTCGCACGCGACCGGATCGAGGAGGAGAGCGCGCTTCGCCGGGTCAGCTTCCGCTCGATGGTCCACAAAACCACGATCGTCGCCGACCGGCTGCTCAAATACATCAGGACCGAACTCGGCTACGATTCCCGCCACGTGGCACTCCTGATCGAGTCGAGTAGCGGCATGGCGCAGGCTTTCGCGGAGCATTCCCTGCGAAACGAGGACTCGGACGAATTCATCTATCCGCTCCAGGTCGCCGAGGTGCGCAAGGCCTATGAGAAGCAAGGGCTTTTGGAAGGGGGGAACCTCGACGCCGCCGGCGCGCCGGAGCGCCTCACGATCCCGCCCGACGAGGCGGGCGAGCCGAAGGACCTCCCCCACTCCTTCACCCCGTCGAGCTCGGCGGCGTTCGACGAGCTCGCGTTGACCCAGGTCCTGACGACCATCAGCCATCGGCGCTATCAGGCGGTCGGGATCCTCGCGAGCAACCCGTTCGACGTCGTCTTCCTGGCGCGCCGGGTCCGCCAGTTCAGCCCCAATGTCCGGCTGTTCGCGATCCAGGCCGACCTCCTGTATACACGCCCGCAGAACGTGACCGACCTCCGCGGGATGCTCGTCGCCTCGACTTACTCGCTCTACCCGACGAACCAATGGATCATCACGCCCTACGGTCAGACCCCGCGGGTACTCTTCAACCATCAATCGGGGGAAGGATTATATAACGCGGTCGTCGCCCACCTGTGGGAGATGGATGTCATCCGGGACGTCCAGGGTCAATCCCCCGACGTTCCGCCGTTGCTGGACTTCGGCATGCCCTACCGTGCGACAGTCCGGGCGGGCGATGCCGGAGCGGTCCCGGATGCGAGCCGCCCCCCCGTCTGGATCAGCTCGGTCGGCGAGCGAGGTCTCTTCCCGGTCGCCAGCCTCGATGTCTCGGAGGATTACGACTATCTCTATGACATCCACCTCGCACCCGACGCACCACGGGTCCGACGAACCCCGCCCAGGGCCGATGGCGGCGAGGACCAGCGTCTGGCGGCGATGAGGCCCAACGCCCATCTTCTTTATTGGTTCTTTTGCCTGGTACTCATCTTCGCCTGCTTCACCGTCGCCGGGCTGACATGGACGTATGTGCGATGGTCCGCCGATCCTTCGAAGACGGAGCTTGACACTCGAGTCCTCGGCTTCAGCCTGGGCCACCTCCTCAAGGCGCTGAATTGCGAAGTCGCCCCGAGCGATGGGCCCTCAGCTCCTTACGATCCCCAGGCTCGGTTCCGAGACCCGATCGGGAACGAGAGCTCCCATATGCCGCCACTCGGGGCGGGGATCTATCTGGTCCTGATCAACCTGGTCGTTCTTGCCCTCTCCCATTACATCTTCTCGAACCTGCTCGTTGCGATGAGGCCCCACCTGGCCCCGGTCGGCGTCTGGCTGTATTTCGCATGTATCGTGGCTGGGGCCTCGACCGCGCTGGTGACCGCCTCGTCGCTGATGGCGATCCTGGAGGCCCTCCGGGTCGCCGGTTCGGTCTCGGAGCTCTCGAGGTGGTATCAATGGAAGCCCAAGGTCTCCGGTCCGATGCTCTGGAAGGCGCGATTTCCCCTGTTCCTGCTGGGCGTGGCCCTGGCCGCCTGCTGGCTGTTTTCCCTCTACCGCGGAGACCCGACGGAACGTCGGCTGACGTTCGAAACGGATCTCGTACCTCCCCAACGGCGTCTCGCCCGTTTTCCCCATGCTCTTCCTGGCCGGCGCCATCGCCGCGTGGATTCAGGCCCAGCTCACGCGCCGACGGCTCTACCGCCTGTCCTATCTGCCGACGATCCCTCCCACGGACGAGCAGAAGGCGGGGAACCGGTGGGAGAAGCTACTCTGCGAGATGCGCGAGGTCCGGCTGGACGTCAACCGGCTGATCACCGAACCGGCGCATGCGTTCCGGCACGTCCACCCCGCCTTGCCCTGGGGTTTGTTGCTGCTTTGTGTGCTCCTGCTCATTCGCCTCGGGACTCGAGGAATCCCACGCTCCTTCGAGGGGCTGTCTTTTGACCGCGCGTTCTGGGGCCTGTTCCTCCTGACGACGGTCTTGATGGTCCTCCAGGCCCTACAGTTGCTGGCGCTCTGGGGTAGAATCCGGGAAATGCTCGAGCAGGCGATCGCGCTGCCCATGGCCAGGGCCTTCGACCGGATCCCGCAGCGAGCCAGGGGTTGGTTCTTCGGAGCCCGGGACTTCTCGCTGCGCCGGGATATGGCCCTCCAGCAGAGTGCCTGCTTGAGGGGGCGGACGACCGATCAACTCGCCGAGATCTACCGGAAGGCGTTCCCGAACTACGAGGCGACGCACTGGGCGGCAGTGGTCGCCCGGTCGAGGGAATGGCTCGGCAGTGCCGAGGGCACGATCGATTCGACCCGGTCCTCCGTCTATCCGCTGTTGTACCCGCTATGGGATTCCCTGCCCGTCGAGGAGTTCCGACGCCGGCGTCCCCAGGACGCGGAGAAAGGCGAGGATGGAGAGTGGATCCGGACCTGGCCGCTGGCCCCAAGGATCGTGATCGGATCAGCGACAAGGAATACGTGATCATCCGCGACTGGACCCAGATGGCCGATGATCTCGTCGCCCTCCAGATCGTCCGCTGGTTCGCCCCGGCGTCGTCCCAGCTCCTGCCGAGCATGAAGTTCCTCGTGCTGGGGACCCTGTTACTGTTGCTGGCGATCACGTCGTATCCCTTCGATCACGGCGGCTGGCTCATGACGATCATGGTGATGCTCATGATCTTCGTCGCCTGGGTGGCCGGTGTCGTCCTGATCGGCACGAATCGCGACGAATTGATCAGCCGGGTCTCCGACACCGCACCCGGCCGCCTGACGTTCGAGAGCAACTTCGTGGCGTCGATCTTGACGACGATCGGCCCGATCGTCGGCGCCTTGTTCGCGCTGTCCTTCGACATCTCGGACCTGTTGCATACCTGGTTCGGCCCGATCTTCCGGATGTTCTGAATCTCGCTTGACGATATGGCGTCCGCTGGCCCTGGAATCAGGACCGAATGGTACGAGCTCAGAAGCCGACATCGACGGGTTTCGTCCCGCAGGCGACTGTACAGATCGTGAGACTAAGAAGTGTTGCCAGCGACCGGCGGGCGACACGCGTCGCGGGTCCGCGGCAGGGCTTCGAACTGGAGTTCGTGGCGTCGGAAAGGTTAGCCTATTCGGAGTGTCCTCTTGTCGTGATCAGTCCGGCCGACAGCGGGGTTTCCATGGAATTGAGAAGACCGCGCCGTCTCTGGCGGAGACGGCCCGGCCAGTACCGTCAGGCTGCGTTCGGGTTCATCGAACGCGCGATCGGACAGGAGCGCCTGTTCAAGCGTGCGATTTTGCTGACGACCGCGCTGGCGATCGTCGTGATCCTGAAGGTCATCCCCTGGGGCCGCTACCTGACGGCCGCGATTGCCACCGAGGCGCGCCGCGTCGCCCGCCAGTCGGTGGGAACGCCGCGCAATCGCGCAGTCGATCGATGAATCCTGGCGGAACTTTCGCCGGCTGGGGATCGACGTGACCCGGCCCCGCGTGGAGACGTTCTTCGCCGACAGTGCCCCCGAATTCCAGAAGCTGCTGCGCTACGCCGGGATGGATCCCGAGCACGGGTTATTACGGTGGGGGAATTACAACTGGACTCTGCTGCTGTCGTCGAAGGTCTTCGAACCGGTCGAGGATGGCCGCTCGTACGGGATGCGACCGGGCGTGCGGTCCATCTGGCTGCGGGGCAACCTGGTGCTCACGCCGGGCGCGCCGGCCTTCTACCTCGTGCCCGACGAGCCGGGGCTCGCCGAGGCCGTCCGCGGCACGGCGGCCGTCGTGCTGGACAGGTCGCGGCAGAAGACCAATTCGTGGGGCCTGCGCGGGCCCGAGCCCGAACCGGACGCCCCGGTACGCGGGATCGTGCTGGGCGACTCGTACATGCAGGGGATGTTCATCGGCGACGACGAGACCCCGCCCGAATGCCTGCGACGATTCCTGCACCGGACGCTCGGAACGCGAGTCTCCGTCCTCAACACGGGGGTCATGGGTTATTCTCCCGAGCAGTATTATTACTCGCTCGTGGCTTTCGCCGGCCGGTTCCCGCCGCAATTCGTGGTGGTGAGCATCTTCGCCAACGACTGCGGCAACGAGATCGACTCGACGGGGCGCGGTGAGGGCGACTGGAAAGAGGGCAAGTACTGGCTCGACAGGATCGTCCGGTACTGCCGCGAGCGACAGTGCCCCTGCCTGATCGTCCCGGCTCCCTACGACGGCAACCTGCTGGGCGAGCGCAAGCCGGCGAACTATCCCGGCGCGATGGTCAACTCGCTGGAGCTGAGCAGCCTGATGTACCTCGACCCGATGGACGACTTCGTGAACGCGCACGTGCGGTCCCTGATCGAGCGCCGTCGCAAGTGCGAGCCGACGGAGGGTTGCACCCTGTTCAACAAGGACATCGACGACAACCATTTTTCGCCGGCGGGGGCGGAGGTCTGGGCCGAGTCGGTCGGGCGGCGGCTCGTGCTGCTCATGGAGAAGGATCGAGCCTTCCGAGAACCGCAGAAAGCCCCGGTGCCGGTCGGGATCACCGACAGTACTGCCACCTCGACCGGCCGTGCGCCATCCGCCCGATCACCCGCCACGAGTGTCCCATCGGCCAGCAAACCATCGGCGGGCGTGATGGACGGACCAGGCTCCTCCAGGACACAGGGAGATCACAGGTCGTGAGCGAGGCGATCGAGCAACTTCCGCTCTGGTTGAAGACGACCAACGTCCGGCGCAGGTCTCGGTGGGAGCGGTGGACATCGCGATTCGCGCCGCGGCGGCGCGAGCGCCAGGGGGTCTTCGCCTTCGTCAATCGCGCCCGTCGGGTCGAGCGGACCTTCAAGGTCGTCATCGCGGTCGCGACGATCGCGCTCGTGGGCGGGCTGCTGGCCTTCCTGCCTTCGGGCCGCTACCTGGCCGGCTGGATGGCTACCCGCGGGCAATGGACGGCGATGCGCACGGTCGGCGCCGAGCCCGGGCGCGAATCGATCGACGCCGACTGGGCTCGGCGGCGTGCGTTCGATATGCGGAGCGCCTCGGGCCGATACCGCAGGACGTTCGCGGAGTACAATGAACCCCAGCGGCGCCTGCTGCAGTTCGCCGGCATGGACCCCGATCACGTGCTGATCCGGTGGGGAAATTTCGACAAGACGGTGATGCTGCCGGCGACCGCCTTCGAGGCCGATGACTCGGGCCGATCGTATCGGATGCGGCCGGCCGTGCGGTCGATTTGGGTGAGGAACTTCCCCATGAAGGGGGACGTGAAGGCTTATTTCCTGGTCCCGGACACTGCCGACGCCCTGAAGCTGGTGGAGAAGACGGGCGCGTCGATCGTCGCGGGCTCGGGCCAGTCGACCAATTCGTGGGGCCTACGTGGACCAGAACCGGATACCCGGCGCAACATGGCGGGGGATCGTGCTGGGCGACTCGTACATGCAGGGGCTGTTCGTCGCCGACGATCAGACGCCCACCGAATGCCTCAAGCGCGACCTAGGAAAGCGGCTGGGCGGGACGGTGGAGGTCCTGAACACCGGCCATCTGGGCTACTCTCCCGAGCAATACTATTACTCGCTCGTCGAGTACGAGAAGACGTTCAAGCCCCAGTTCGTCGTCGTCAGCCTGTTCGCCAACGACTTCGCCGGCGATGTGAAGGTCGTGCTCGAAGGCCGGGGCGGCGACTGGGACGAGGCGAAGTACTGGCTGGGCCGCATCCGCGATTTCTGCTCGGCGCGAGACGTCGCGTGCATTTTCGTACCGGCTCCGTGGGTCAACCAGGTCGACGGCCTTCAGCGCTCCGGCTACTATCCCGGGCTGATCTCCAATGTCATGGAGACGAGCGCACTGGTCTTCCTCGACCCGATCAACGAGTTCGCCGACGGGCTGCTGGCGGTCGAGGCCGAGGGCCTGAAGCGGGGCCAGCCGGTCACACCCAACCCGCTCTTCAACGGCCGGATCGGCGATGGCCATTTCTCGTCTAGCGGATGCGAGATCTGGGCCGAACGGGTGGGTCGCCGGCTGGCCCTCGTGCTGTCACGGCAGCTCGCCGTACGCGGCCGGCAACGAACGCCAATGGCGGGATGTCCACGCGAAGGCGGGCCAGGCGCCTGTGCCGGAATCGCCGTGACGGGCGGACCGCATGGAATCGGCACCTTCACTCGCCGATGACCTTGACCAAGCACGCGCTTGGGCCGGCGGCCGTCGAACTCGCCGTAGAAGATCTGCTCCCACGGGCCGAAGTCGAGCTTACCCTTGGTGATGGCGACGACGACTTCGCGGCCCATGACCTGCCGCTTCATGTGGGCGTCGGCGTTGTCCTCGCCCGTGCGGTTGTGCTTGTACCGCTGCGGCGAGGCGTCGAACGGAGCGAGTGCCTCGAGCCATTTCTTGTAGTCCTCGTGCAGGCCCGGCTCGTCGTCGTTGATGAACACACTCGCCGTGATGTGCATCGCGTTGCAGAGCACGAGCCCTTCCTGGACGCCGCTCTTGCGGACGACCTCCTCGACCTGCGGCGTGATGTTGACGAATTCCATGCGGGCCGGGAGGTTGAACGTCAGGTACTCGGTGAAAGACTTCATCGGCCGGGCCCCCTTCTTCGCGTCGCGCCGTTCTGCTTGCGTTGCCAAAACACGCTGGTCTATGATACGGCATGGCCCGGCGACCACGAGGGATCCACGGCCAGGAAGAAGCCTCCGAACGGACGGACTCCGGCAGGCCCGCGGCGCGGGCGCGACCTGAAGCGATCGAACCCGAGAAGTGTGGAAGAAATGAAAACAGTTGACTACGTATATCGGTTCGATCCCGAGAATCCCAGTATGAAGCCGCCACCCGTGGATGCCGAGGTGGCGCGGCGGAACCTCGAAGACGGCAACCGGATGTTCGCCCGATGGATGGCGAGCTGCCAGAGCCAGTCGCAGGCCGCCGGCGAGGAGCCGAGGTACGTCGTCGAATGCAATGGGCTCGAGGTCGGCATGGCTCGGAAGCAGGGAGGCATCCCCAAGCAGGCCCCGTTCGCGGTGGTGGTCGGCTGCTCGGACGCCCGGGTGCCGACGGAGATGATCTTCGGCCAGGGCTTCAATGACCTGTTCGTCATCCGGGTGGCGGGGAATGTGCTGGGCGACGTGTGTCACGGTAGCGTGGACTTCGCCGTCGAGGCCCTGAAGGAAAGTGTCAAGGTCGTCGTCGTGCTCGGTCACAGCGGCTGCGGCGCCGTCAGCGGGGCGGTAGATGCCTATCTCGAGCCGCTCAAGTTCTGGTCGAAAACGACCACGCCGACCCTGCGGTCGATCCTCCAGAAGATCTTCGTTTCCGTACGCGAGTCGGCCAACGCGATTCACGAGGTGTGGGGTCCCGATGCGCGGAAGGCGCCGGGCTTCCGCGATGCGCTGATCGAGACCGCGGTGTGCCTCAACGCCGCGCAGGCGGCGTTCGCATTGCGCCAGGAGATCGAGAGGGCAAGCCGATGGGAGATCGAGGTGCTTTACGGCGTGTATAACCTGTTCAATCACCAAGTTACCATGCCCAATAACCCCAAAGCGCCGCCATCGGACGCGAATGTGCGGCTGGCGCATGCGCCGGCCAATCCCCGAGAATTCCAGATCCTGGCGCGCCAGATGGCCGAGATCCTCAGGAGTGGGGCGGCGACGGACGGCGGCCTGGTCGCCTGACCCGCCGGGTTCATCGGCGATCGCGGCTCGACGCCGAGTCTATAGCCGACCGAGGGCCCTTCGGGTCCAGGCTCGTCGGTGGAGGGCTCGAGCTGGAGCCGGGTCGGGGCGGCTTGAGGACCAGCCCGCCGAGCGACCGCCGCCGTGCCAGCCGAACGCCAGCAGGAGATAGATGGTCAGGCCCTGGTACTTCGCGTAGGGGAACTCGAATTCCACCTTCAAGAGCGGCACGAGAAACCCAAGGTAGAAGAATAGGAGGAGCGGCTTGAAAAGGTTGTGGCGAAAGTTGTCCCAGAACCCCTGGAGTATCGTGCCGCGCCGCCCGGCGCGGCGTCTCGAAGCTCCAGGCGAGTCGCGGACTCCCTCCTCAAGCAAGACGTTGGCACAAGCTTGAGCGATTCTCAGCCCATACCCTTGCCGCCGCGCGGTCCGGCCATCAGCAGCGACAGGTCGACGTTGATCGTCTTACCCGTCTCTTCGTCGAGCACCAGCGCCCGCGAATTCGCCCAGGCAATCGACCGGATCTCGCCGCGAATCTGGCCGGCGAGCACCGTGGTCGATGATATCAACAGAAGGGCAATGAGGCCCACGGCAAGCTTCGTGGCGTGCCAGGTTCGCATTCGGGCTCGTTTTCTGCCACAAGCATTCGACATAAGCAATCATGGATCAGGGGTGGTGCGGCCCGATCGCAAGACGAAATGCTCATCATGCAGATATGAACGATTCAAGGGTTCTTGCTGGTGACGGACCGCGAGTTCTCGAGCTCGGCCCAGGCGGTGACTCGACGGCCGTGCGCGTCGGTCCCGACGGCCTTGACCACGACGGGCCCCGATCCGGGTGCGATGCCCGTCAGGCGGATCGCTTGCGAATGCAGCTCGCCGCGTGCGGAGAGTGACGACGTGCCGAACGACGCCGCCACGCCCAGCATGTCGAGGCGTCCGGGGTGGGGGCCCTCGAGCCGGGGGCGTGGTCCGGGGACCATCGGCTCCCACGCCAGAGCCGAGAGGCGCACGTGTAAACCCTGCTCCTCGCTGATTTTCGCCTGGACTGTCAGCTCGCCTCCCTGGCGATTGATCGTCCGAAGCTCGAGGGCGATACGAGCATGGCCAGTCCCAAGCGGCACCGCCGTGACCTGGATTCCGGCATCCGCAGGGCCCTCGACCTCGACCTCGATCGCGCCGGATGGGCGACCCTCGACCACGGCGTAATGCGCACTCGTGCCGGCGGCCTCCCAGCGATCGACCTGGCCGTCGGGATGCAGCAGCCGGTATCGCGGACCGGCAAACTCCCATTCCCCGGTCGGCGTGCGAGGACCCGTTGAACGCAGGTCGTCATGCGGTGTTTGATCGGGCGAGGCAGGAGGATTGATGCCGCCCAGGAAAGTCGCCACGGTCCATCGGCGGAATAGCGAGGCGAAAGATGCGCCGGTGGCCGCCTCGAGATTGTCCACTCCCCGCCGACCGGACAGGACGAGCCGCGTCATCAGCTCGAGCCCGTACCGATCGATGCACCATCGCAAGAAGAGATAAGTGCTTCCTCGGCTGCCGTGGCTGCGGAACAGGTCCGCGGCGAAGTAGTCGTTAACGACGAGTCGGTAGCGTTCGGGATCGGAGAGGAAGGCGCTGACGCGATAGTCGATATTCGATGGCGAGAAGGAGTGGATGTCCTCGACCAGATGGGCCAGGGCCTCGTCCAGCCAACCATCTTCCTCGGGGCCGGGTTCGTCGCCGTGGGGATGCTCCAGCGATTTCCGAGTGTAGACGACCGCGTGCATGTATTCGTGGGCGAGGATGGTGCGAAGGTACGGACCGGCCTGGAGTCCGGCATTCAGGTACATCATGTCGCACTGGTTGCCGAACGGCGCGGGGATGCTGGAGTCGAGGTCGGCAACCTTGACGAATCCATCGACCGCATGCCGTCCTCCGCCCAGGTGATCGAGCCAGCTCGAGAAGAGGATGGTGAAGCGGCCGTCGGCGTCGACGTCGGCGCGCCGTCCCGAAGCGGTCGCGGGCCGCGGGAAGGATCCGGTCGTCGAAGGACACAATCGCATCGTGCACCACGGCGAGGTCCGACCCGCGCGTGGTCCTCGCGGGCGACATAGACCTGGACGTGACGGCCGACTCCCCGGAGCACAGCCGGGACGCGTACGTAGTTGCTGGGGCTGCCGGGATCGCCTTCACGCACCATCACATGGAACTCGCGAGTGGACGCTGGCAACGGCCTTTGTTCGTCCGACCTGGCGGTGGCGTCAGGCGGTGGGCCGGCGATGCCAGCCGAGACCTCCCGGCGAGGGCCGTCGTCCGCCAGGGCAGGGACTTCCGCCTGCGCGGCGGGCCGCGCCATCAGCCGGATCGGGAACGGTCCCGGCGACTGCGACAGCGCCGAGACCACGATCAACGTCTGGGAGCACCCGCCCGGGGTCGCCAGCCGGAAGGTCGCCCGGCCGTCCCGCACGGCGATCGGTCGCGGAACGGGGGAGAGCCAGAATGCTTCCGCCCCGGATGTCCGGTCGGGCTCGGCCGGGACCAGCCAGCCACCCACCACGATACCACGCCGCCACGCCGATAGTCGCCCTTGACAGCGTTCGTAGCCGGTGGCATGAGGATCGAAACAACATCAAGTCCCACCGCGACCGTGACCCGACCGAGCCCAGCACCGCCACGGCTCGTGTCCGGGGCGGTGACAGGCATTCGATCGGCGCTGCGGGTGGACCGCCTTGAAGGGATTCGTCGGCGTGTAACGCCCGTCGGACGGACGTCAGAGCTTGAGGATTTCTCGGGAAAGAGGGCCGGCTTGCGGCGACGATCAGCGTGGTGCGTCCTCGGTGACGACGAGGTCGATCGCCGAGAAATGCTCGTGGTCGCTGCTGGTATTCCGCGACTCGACGCGGATCAGGTAGTTGCCCGGCTCGGCGATCTTGACGCTCGTCCGATGACCGGCCTTTCCGCCCGGCTTGAAATCCATGTCGAACGCGCTCTCGAGCACGAGATCGCCCGCAGGTCGGGGACTTCCTTCTGGCCCACCTTCTCCTGACGCACCACGAAGAGATGGACGACCACGTTTTCCAAAGTCTTGTGCGGATAGATGTTGGTAAGCAGGAACCGGATACGTACCGGCTCATTCGCCTTGACCTTCAAGACTTTGCGGGGATTCTTGCCCCACTCCGGCGGTGTCTGGTCAACGTGGGCGGTGACCTGGTTTCCCCCGCCCGCGACCACCAGCTCGATCTTGGCGTGCTCGGCCCTCGCCGGGGTGGAAAAGATCAGGACGAGCGACAGTGTGACGGGTAACCCGACGGCATTCCGCATGGCGAACACTCCCACTCGTGAGCTCTCGTGGAGTCTCCGTCGAGGCAAGACCACGCCTCGACCGCGACTCGTTGACCGACCCGCCGTATCCTACCCGATCGAGAAACCACGAACTATGGTGCGAGAATTTCCGATATAGGTGGAGAGGAACCCTCTGCAACGGGCGCGGCGATTGTCGGTCTCACGCTCGGGAAGGGTCGAGGATCAAGGACCGTTCGCATGATCGCGAAGACGTCCGCGCGAGAGGAATCGGCCCCAGAGGAATTCTGGTCTTCCTGGTGGCCCTCTCGGGCTGTCACGGAGCTGGCCCCTGGTATCGCGAGCCGCAGGCCAGCGACAGTGCCAGCGTTGCCTATCGCCCGGTCTATCCAGCTCCTCCCCAGGAACAGGGCCGGAAGTTCTTCGTCAGCGGCTACGGGGGCACCGACTACTCGCCCGTCCGACCACGCGGGAAAGTTGCCGTCCCGGTCGTGCCCGCCCCGGCGGCGCCCATGCCCGCGGACGGTCCTCCCACGGTCTCGGTCAAGGAAGGTACCTGGGGGCCAGAGTGATTGCCGTGATCACAGCATGAGCGTGTTCCCCCCTGGGCTGAGTCTCGGTGGGACGGCTCTCGTCGGTCCAACTCGAAACAGAGCATCGAACCGCCCGAAACTCCCTAATCCCGTCGCAATGCGATCGCGGGCGAGCGAGCAACCGGATAGAATCCATCAGGGACAGAGTCCGCTAACTTCCGGCGTGCGGCACCGAACATCCTGGAGCGACCGATGACGTCGGGTGAGATCCGCATCGGGATAGTCGGCGCCGGCCGAATCACTCGTGCGCGCCACATACCCGGGTTCCAGAACCTGCCCGGCGTCAAGGTCGTGGGCGTTTGCAATCGCCGGCGCGAAACTTCCGGCCGCGTTGCCCGGGAATTCGATATCCCGCGGATCTACGGAAACTGGGAAGACCTGGTCTCCGACCCTAACGTCGATGCGGTTGTCATCGGCGCGTGGCCCTACCTGCATTGCCCAGTCACCCTGGCCGCCCTGGGAGCTGGCAAGCATGTGCTGACAGAAGCTCGCATGGCCATGAATGCGCGAGGCCCAGCGAATGTTCGATCATTCGCAGGAGGCACCTCGTCTGACGACCATGGTCGTACCCAGTCCTTACGGCCTGACGGGCGACGCATTCATGCGCTCGCTGATCAGCTCGGGATGGCTGGGCACGTTGCGAGAGGTGCATGTTCATGGCCTGAGCGACAAGCTCGCGGACCCCGACACGCCGCTGACCTGGAGGCAGATGACGCGTTACTCGGGCTTCAACATGCTCTCGCTGGGCATCCTCTACGAGACGGGGCTTCGCTGGGTGGCTCCGGCGAACCGGGTGCTCGCGTACGCTTCGAAGGCGATTCCGCATCGACTCGATCCCGAGCAGGGTAAGAAGGCGAAGGTGGGGACGCCGGACAGCGTCCAGGTCCTGACCACGCAGGAAGACGGGTCGTGCGGCGTCTATCGAATCAGCGGGGTGGTCTGGCACGAGAATACGATGGGCGTGGCCCTCTACGGAAGTGAAGGGACCCTCATTTATGACCTGGCGCACGACGAGATCCGAGGCGCCCGTCGTGGAGACGACACCCTCAGACTCCTGCCGATCCCGGAGTCGATGCGAGGCGGCTGGCAGGTTGAGGCGGACTTCATCGCGGCGATCAGAGGCGAGCGTCCCGTGACGCAGACGGATTTTCGGACCGGGGTGCGTTACATGCAATTCACCGAGGCCGTGGCCCGCAGCTCGCGGCACCAGATAGCGGTGACCTTGCCCCTCCGCGAGTTCTCCAACCCGAGCCTCTGATCGAGCGTGCCCAGAGGCCACAGGGTGGACGTCAGCTTCTGATTTTTTTGCGATTGAGTTTGGGTGACTTAGGTCGGCGAGTGAAGGCGCAGCCCGCGCGGCTACGCAGGTGCTTGGCCAATCGCTCATCGTCGCAGAGCGATGCCGCCCGCACTTGCAAGATCGCCTCGGCGCCGTCGGGGTCATTCCAGAACATCTCCGTCCCTTTGACCCGGTAGTTCATCTCCTTGACCAGCGACTCCATCCAGGCCGTCGTCACCGGAAGGCCGGCCTCGGCGATATTCGGGGTACTTCATGCGGTCTCGGTTGTTCTCCAGGTAATTGATCGTCGTCGCCAGAATCTGCCGCGGGTCGCTCTCCGGCGTATCCTGATCGGGAACGCCGCGCCTGGTTTGCCAAGCCCGCAGTTCCTCGAGCACCTGCGCCACCTCCCCTTGCCAGGCACCGCGCATCCAGACGAGGTACTGGCTCCATGCATCTTCGGGCGCCTCGTGGACCGCCTTGGCGGCCAGGAACAGGTAACTCAGCACGTGGATGAAATCCAGGATCGGCGTGAAGTCGGGGAAGTGCTTCTTCCAGATCGACCAGTTCCAGGGCAACCCATCCCCCAGGAACGCCTTGGCGTTGGCCTCGAAGAATCGCCTTCGCTTGGCCTCACGCTCCATCTGCTTGCCGAAGACCTTCGACTCGGCGATGCTGGCGAGCACGGTGCGGACCAGCCGCTTGGGGCGCCAATCGTCGGCTTGAGCCGGCTTGGCTAGCTCGGGGCCGTCCTCCCGACGCTGACTCGGAGCTGAGCCAGGCGACGACGAGGCGACCGAAGGCGCCGCGGTCTCGGCGATTTTGGCCACATGCTCCGAGTCGCAGAAGCACGCCGGCGGCTCGGGTTGAGGATCGTCGATGGAGACGGTACGCGACGCACGGATCAGGACCGCGTTCTTGGTCTCCCGCCAGCCTTCGGTAGTGGAATGCACGCCGGGACCATGCCCCGGCTCGCGGGTGCGGATCCGTCCTCCATCGCATTCGACGACGGCCAATTCGGGCGGGCTGGCAGGGCGCATCGCCAGGGCCTCGTCCGTCTTGGGGTCGGCGTCGCGACGCTCGGCCAATTCGGGGCCGACGTCGTGCACCACCCGCTCGATCGTCTTGGCGGAGACCCCCTGATCGCCGACCTGCTTCATGACGATCGCCGCCCGCTCGAACGAGCGTGCCTCGGCGGCGGCGACAGCGATCCGCTGCACCAAGAGCGGGGTCAGTTCGCGAGCGTCAAAGCCCAGCGCCTCCCGGAGGGGGAAAAAAGCCCCGACGGCATTTGGGGCAATGAGCGACCGGCTCGTCGACGGTCAAAGTGCCGTCGACCGACCTCACCTGACGTTTCTTGCGGGAAGTGTCACAGCGGGTGCCGCACTCGGGGCATTTGGCCGAGGCCGGAGCGTGAGCGGCGAGATCGCCCATGTGCTGTGCTTGGATCCGCCGGCTCAGTTGTTGGCCCAGTTCATGGGCTCGACCCTCGATGACCGAGTAATGAGGGACCCCCACGATGGTGCCCTCCACCCGATCAAGCGCCACCGAAACTTCCGCCGCCTCGCGCAGGAGTTGGTCAAGTTTTTCCTTGAGATTGGTCGTCGTCCCATCCATGGGTTGACTCCTTTTATGCCGAGATCGAATCCCTCCAAAGAGCCCCGGAGCCGCAATCTACCACAAAATACCCGGGTTCTCCTATTGACGATTTCGGCCCCCTGCTGGAACTGGCAGAAGCTGGCGTCCACCCGAGGCCACAACTCCGTCCATGGCTCGTATTGAAAGAATCGGCGCGGGACAATAAGATAGCGGGGTCGTTCCGCCTATGCGGACGACCAACTTGGGGAATGGTGTAACGGTAGCACGACTGACTCTGGATCAGTTAGTCTAGGTTCGAATCCTAGTTCCCCAGCTCCCGCGAGACCCCGGCGAATCCGGGGTTTTTTCATGCGCCACAACCGGTTACGGCGATTGACCCGGCTGGTTCTCCACGGGATCCTACGAAACCCTCGTATCGTTCTTCGCCATCAGCCTACGGAGTGGTGCATCGGACGGTGTAGCGGATCGTCGCTGAGAGCTCATGCGTAGCAGCCGAACCTTGCACGACGACACTTGACTCTCAGACTGTTGACGCGTAGACTAAAAACGGCGGATGGAAGGACGGCAAGGAGATCGTTCATGGCAGGTGGTCGGTTGCAGCACGAGCTGAAGAAGCGGGGTCCGTTCGATTCGCCCGAACAGGAGGCGACGTTGAACATTGCCCGCACCGCCGACCGCTTCGGCATCTGCTTCTCCCGGCTGTTCCGTGAGTATGGGCTGACCTCCTCGCAGTACAATGTCCTTCGGATCCTCCGGGGCGAGGGCAAGGCCATGCCCATCCTGGAGATCGCCGACCGGATGCTGGCCGCGGTGCCGGGCATCACCGGCCTGATCGACCGCCTCGAGGGCATGGGGCTGATCTCCCGCGAGTCGCTCGACTGAAGACCGCAGGGTCACTTTCGTGTCGATCACCGCCGAGGGCCAGAAGCTGCTCGACCGGCTGGATGAGCCCGAGTCGGCCCTGCACAAGCGGCTCATCGGACACCTCAGCCCGGCTGAGCTCCAGGAGATCAGCCGGCTCCTCGAGAAGGCCCGCCAGTCGCTCGACAAGGTAGCAACAGACTGACGCTGGTTTTTTTTGGACGATTAGTTGACGTATCAACCATATGCGTTCAAAGTGAAGGGAGCATGATGATGATCCGGATACGCAGGGCCTCCGAACGGGGCCACTTCGACCACGGCTGGCTCGACACGTACCACAGCTTTTCGTTCTCGAGATATCACGACCCGCGGCACATGGGATTCCGATCGCTGCGGGTGATCAACGAGGACTGGGTTGCGCCGGGACGTGGCTTCGGCACCCACCCGCACGAGGACATGGAGATCGTTACCTACGTGCTGGACGGTGAGCTGCGCATCGGGACAGCCTGGGTACCGGCAGCAGCATCCGACCCGGTGAGCTCCAGCGGATGACGGCCGGGACGGGAATCGAGCACAGCGAGTTCAATCCCTCGTCGACCGATCCGGTGCACCTGTACCAGATCTGGTTACTGCCAGAGACTGCCGGTCTGGAACCCTCATACGAGCAGAAGGCTTTCCCCGTCGAGGAGCGTCAGAACCAGCTACGGCTGGTCGCTTCGCCCGACGCCCGGGATGGCTCGCTCTCGATCCGCCAGGACGCCCGGCTGTACCTATCCTCGATGGAAAGCGGCCGCGAGCTGTCGCATGAGCTGGAGGCCGACCGCAACGCCTGGCTGCAAGTGCTGCGCGGCGGGGTAACCCTCAATGGGCACCCGTTACTGGTCGGCGATGGCGCGGCGGTCTCGGGCGAGTCGACGTTGTCGATCCGCGCGGACGATGATTCCGAGATTCTGCTGTTCGACCTGGCCTGAGTCTCGCCAGCCGCGGGCGGTTCGTCGCGGATTCCAGTAGGGCCGCTCCCGGAATCCGCGACGCGACCGGAGCCCTGCATTCTCGTCAGCCTGCCTCCCGCGGGGCGGGAGTTCAGCCGCTCGGCGCCCCCTCGGTCGCCAGTCGCGCGACGACCCTTTCGATTAGGGAGGCGAGCATAGGCCCGGCAGCCCGGCCGGCGGCGAGGACCTCCTCGTGCGTGATCGGCGTCCCGAGCACTCCGGCCGCGGCATTCGACACCAGCGCTAGGCCCAGGACCTCCATCCCGGCGTGCCGGGCGACGATCGCCTCGGGAACCGTGGACATCCCGACGACGTCGGCACCCAGCGTCCGCAACATCCGGATTTCGGCGGGCGTTTCGTAGCTCGGGCCCGGCATGCAAGCGTAGACGCCCTCGGACACTGGGATGGATAGCCCGGCGGCTTCCTCCGCAGCGATCGACCGCAGGCGAGCGGCATAGACCTCGGTCATGTCGGGGAACCGTGTGCCGAGCCGGTCGTCGTTCGCACCCCGAAGCGGGTTGACGCCCAGCAGGTTCAGGTGATCGCTCAACATCACCAGGTCCCCGGCGCGCAGGTCCAGGCGGATGCCGCCGGTCGCGGCGGTCAGGATGAGGTTCGAAACTTCCAGACGTTGCATCACGCGGACCGGAAAGGTGACGGCCTCCAGGTCGTGGCCCTCGTAGTGGTGGAATCGACCCTGGAGCATCAACACGGGGCAATCGCCGATGTGCCCGATCAAGGCACGGCCGAGGTGACCGGCGACGGTCGTTCGAGGGAAATGCGGCAGACGGTTGTAAGGAATCCCCACGGGGTCCTTCAGCCGATCGGCCAGCTCGTTGAGCCCGGAACCGAGCACGACCCCCACGCGAGGGGCGGCCGATATCGCACCACGAATGACGGAAGCGGCCTCCTCGGCGCGGACGTACAGATCACCACCGGGCGACATGGCGACTCCAAAGTCGGAGCGAGGGATCGTTCACAACAGGATGCCGGCGATGCAGGCCGACAGGTAATTGGCGAGGGTGCCCGCGAGCAGCGCGCGCAGGCCCAGCCGCGCCAGGTCATGCCGTCGCTCGGGCGCAGCGCCCCGATCCCGCCGAGCTGGATGCCGATCGAGCTGAAGTTCGCGAACCCGCACAGGGCGAAGCTGGCGATCACGACAGAGCGATCCATAAGGCCTTCTGCCTTGATCATCACGCCCATCTCCTGAAAGGCGAGCATCTCATTGAGCACCGTTCGGGTGCCGAGCAGCATCCCCACGCCCTGGATGTCCCGCCAGGGGACGCCGAGCATGTACGCCACCGGCGCCATCGCCAGGCCGAGGAGGGTCTGGAGATTGGTGCCGACGCAGCTCCAACCCCTTGTTCGCCAGCGTGACCAGGCCGATGAAAGCGATCAGCATCGCGCCGATGTTCAGTGCCAGTTGCAGGCCGTCGCGGGTGCCGCGGGCGGCGGCGTCGAGCACGTTGGAGTCGGTCGATGCCTCGGCGGTGCCCAGCCTGGCCCATGGTCTCGGGCTTCTCGGTCTCGGGGACGAGGATCTTGGAGATCAGGATGCTCCCGGGGGCCGTCATGATGACCGCCGTAAGGATGTGCTCGATCTTGACGCCCGCGTTCGTGTAGGCGACGATCACGCCGCCCGAGACGTGCGCCATACCCGAGGTCATGACCGTGAGCAACTCGGACCGGGTCAGCCGGGGAAGATACGGCCGGATGGTGAGCGGGGCCTCGGTCTGTCCCAGGAACAGCGAGGCGCCCGACGTTGAGCGACTCGGCGCCGCTGGTGCCCATCAATTTGGCCATGACGAACGCAAAACCCCGGACAATACACTGCATGATGCCCAGGTGATAGAGGACGGCGAACAGGGCCGCGACGAACACCACCGTAGGCAGGACGCGGAAGGCGAAGACAAAGCCGGCCGGGCCCTCGTCGCTGACGAGCGCGGCGCCGAAGACGAATCGCGAGCCCGCGAGGGCGGAGCTCAGGACCGAGTGGACTGCTCTTCCGGCCGTCGCGAGCATCTGGACGCCCGCGGGCAAACGAAGGGCCAGGAGAGCGAAGGCCCATTGCAGGATGAGCCCCCAGAAAACCACCCGGCGCGAGATCGCCCGGCTATTCTCGGAGAGAAATACCGCCACGCCCAGGATGGCCAGCATGCCGATCGCCGAGCGGAGCCGATCGGCGAAGTCCTCCAGGTCCAGCCATTCGGGCGTGCTGAAGCGAAACCGGAACCAGTTCCCGATGGAGATCTCGTAGCCCCGGCGGATCTCCACCGGGCCACGGATGATCCTGGTGTCGGACCCCGCCTGAGACTCGGGCGGCGGCGTCGGTTCTGGCGCGGGGGGAATCCGCCTCGTCGTGGAAGGTGCCTGGCCAGGGACGTCCTGGGCCCTCGCGTTCTCGGCGGTCGGGAATGCGGCCACGATCACGCCGGTGCCGACGACCGAGGCCAGGAAGATGAGCCAGAGCCGGGTCCTCATTCGACCACCCTTCACTTCATGCCACGGGGGCCCCGCGGAGAACGCCCGGCCCCGCCGCGATCCGCTCGACAATGAGCGGCTGCGCGACGGCCGGCGCATCGGAGATATCATAGGCCTCGCGGATGACCGACAGGGCCTCCGCGAGCCGCGTCTCATCGTTGACCAGGACAGTGCAGAGGGGCTCGCCGCGGGCGACGGAATCACCCTCCTTCTTGTGGAGGATGATGCCGACGGCGTGATCGATCGGACTGTCCATCCGCGTCCGCCCGGCGCCCAGCAACATCGTCGCGTGTCCGACCGGCCGCGCCGCCAGAGATCGCACGTACCCGTCGCGGCCGCTCTCAAGGATGACGGTGCTCCGCGCGGCGGGCAAGAGGTTGGGGTCCTCCACCACACGCGGATCGCCCCCCTGAGCCTCGATCAGCCTGGCGAACGTCGCCAGCGCCGAGCCGTCGGCGATCGTGCGCTTGCAGATCTCACGCGCATCATCGAGCGAGCCCGCGAGCCCGCCCAGCACAACCATCTCGGCGGCCAGCTCGAGCGAGAGGTCCACCAGGTCAGCGGGCCCGGCTCCGCGCAGGCATTCCAAGCACTCGGCGACCTCCACGGCGTTTCCCGCCGCGCGGCCGAGCGGCTGCCCCATCCGGGTGATCAGGGCCACGATCGACTTACCTAGCCCGGCGCCGATGTCGCACATCGCGATCGCCAGGGCGCGCGAGTCGTCCAGCCGCTCCATGAAGGCCCCATTGCCCGTCTTGACGTCGAGGACCAGGCCGTCGATGCCCTCGGCCAGCTTCTTGGACATGATCGAAGCGGCGATCAGCGGGATCGATTCGACCGTCGCGGTGGCGTCGCGCATGGCATAGAGATACTTGTCGGCCGGCGCGATCTCGGCGGTCTGGCCGATCATCACGAGGTTGCACGCGGCGAGGACCTCGCGATATCGTCCCAGGTCGAGGTCCACGCGGAATCCGGGGATCGACTCGAGCTTGTCGAGCGTGCCCCCGGTGTGGCCGAGCCCGCGTCCCGAGACCATCGGCACCGGCACGCCCGCCGCGGCAGCGATGGGCGCGAGGATCAGCGAGGTCTTGTCGCCGACGCCGCCGGTGCTGTGCTTGTCGACCTTGCGGCCCGGGATCGTCGAGAGATCCACGATCGTGCCCGAGCGGATCATGGCGTCGGTCAGCGCGGCGGTCTCGGCCGCGTCCATGCCCCGCCAGACGATCGCCATCAGGAGCGCCGACCATTGGTAGTCGGCCACCTCGCCCGACGCGATCCCGTTGACCATCGCGGCCAGCTCGGCCGGGTCGAGCGCGTGCCCGTCCCGCTTCTTCCGGATGATGTCGACGGCCCTCATGGTCGAGCGCTCCGAGCTTCCGCCTGAGCGCCGTCGCGTTCGACCGGGCCGCCATCGCCTTGCCCTGTGACGAGTCCTCCCGCGCCGTGCGGGCCGCCGGTGGCGAACTGGCGGTCTCCGGCGTCGCCCAGCCCCGGGTAAATGAACCCGACCTCGGTCAGGCGCTCATCCACCGCGCCGACGTGGACGTCAACATCGGGCATCGAGCGCTCGAGTAGGGCGATCCCTTCGGGGGCGGCGATCAGCGAGATCAGCTTGAGCCGGGGCACCCCGGCATCCTTGAGGATCTCGCAGGCGCGGACGGCCGAGCCGCCGGTGGCCAGCATCGGATCCACCAGGATGGCCATGGTAACGCGAGGCCGGGCGGGGAACTTGTTGTAGTACTCGGTCGGGCGTAACGTGGCCTCGTCGCGGAACAGGCCGATGTGCCAGACCTCGGCCTCGGGGATGAGCTCGAGCAGTCCGTCGGCCATCCCCAGTCCCGCCCGGAGGATGGGGACGATGCCGACGACGTCCGCCAGAGTACTGGCCGACGCCTGGCCCAGCGGCGTGGCCACTAATCCCGTTATCGTACGCAGATCGGCCGTCGCCTCGTGGGCCAGGAGCACGGACAGGGTCCGGACCAATCGGCGGAATTCGGCCGGCGGCGTCCGATCATCCCGGAGCCGGGCGAGCTGATGCTGGACCACAGGATGTGTGGAGACGAAGACCATCGGATCGGGCCGCTCCTCAATCGAGTCGTGAAAGCCGGTGGACGGGCCGCGGCGCGAAAGGACGGGGACATCGTACACCACGCGTGGGGCCGCCTGGGCACCTTTCCATTTTTTCGCCGAGACTCGGTAAACATGCGTGCCGTACCGTCTCGCCTTGCCCGGAAACGCCCATCCATTTTACACTAGCAAACGGCAGCGATCGGGCAGGTTGGGCTCGGCTCGCGACAGCGGAAGGCGTCTGGCCGATCCGACCCTTACAGTCAAATCAGGGAGGGGCCGAGTGAATCTGGCCTTCATGCGGTGACGGGGCCCGAGGCGCCGAGGGGCGTCGGGCCATCGGTCCAGTTTGCCGTCCTGGCCAGCGGGTCGCGGGGTAACTCGACGCTGGTGCGCGGCGACGGCCCCGGCCTCCTGATCGATGTGGGCATCGGGCCGAGGTCCATGGCCGAGCGACTGGCGAGCGTCGGAGCGGACTGGTCCGACATCGCCGCCGTGGCGCTCACGCACACCCATGGAGACCATGTGGACTCGGCGACTTTCGCCGAGCTGGCCCGCCGGCGGATCGGCTTTCACTGCCACGAAGGCCACCGGGTCGTCCTGTCCCGCGACGCCGGATTTCGCAAGCTGGAGGAAGCCGGCCTGGTCTCGTCCTACAGCGACCGCCCTTTCCTAACGAGCACGGGAGTCCGACTCGAGCCGATCCCGCTCGAGCATGACGGCTTGACCTTCGGATTCCGCATCGAGCTCTCGCCGGCCCGGCGTGCCCGCCCCGTGAGCATCGGGTATCTGGCCGACACTGGATGCTGGTCCGAGGGCATGGCCGACGTCCTGACGGATGTGGACGTGCTGGGTGTGGAGTTCAATCACGATGAGGCGATGCAGAAGTCGTCGGGCCGGCCGTGGGTCCTAATCCGCCGCAACCTCGGCGACCGGGGGCACCTCTCCAATCGCCAAGGGGCCGAGCTGGTCGAGGCGGTGCTGAAACGCTCGAGACTCGGCGCGATCCGCCACATCGTCCTGCTGCACCTGAGCCGCCAGTGCAACCAGCCGGGCCTCGCGATCGACGCCGCTCGTTCGGCCGTGCGGGCCGCCGGGCGCCGGGGCATCGTGCACGCGGCGCTCCAGGATCCCGCGCACCCCAACCTCTGGATCAGCCCGCCGCGGCGCAGCGCCCGGGCCGCTCGGCGAACGGCACCGGCAAAGGCCGCCGACTCCGCACCGATGGCGCTCGCCGGCCTGTTCGACGGCCTCGACGACCCGGGCGACCCTGCGGGAGCCCCATGAACATGGCCCACTATTTCGTCAGCGACGTACACCTGCGCGAGGACCATCCCGAGCGCGACGAACGTCTGAGGCGGTTCCTCCAGGGCCTGACGGTCGACGACCGGCTGGTGATCGTCGGCGACCTTTGCGATTTCTGGATGGGAGCCCGGACGTCCGCTCGACGGCTTGTCGCGTATCCCAGCCTTCACGCGCTGGCGGAGTTCCACAACCGCGGCGGCTCGCTCGAGATCTTGCCGGGCAATCATGACACCTGGCTTTGCCCTTTCTATCGGAGCTCGCTCGGGGCGAAACTGCTGGAGGAGCCGGTGGATCTACGGGTCGGCGGGCTGCGGATCCGGCTGGTCCATGGCCACCGCCTCGGTGCCCGGCGGCTCTGGAAGGCGGCCATGGAGAGCCGCGCCTTCTTCCGCGGCTTCGGCCTTCTCCCCGGCGCCGTGGCCAGCCCGCTCGACCGGGTCCTGACGTGGAAGAACGAGCGGGGCCTGCTCGCCGACGAGGAGCGTCACCTGGCGGTCTATCGGGCTTACGCCGCAACCTGCCGTGATCAGGCGGATATCGTGGTCATTGGCCACGTCCACCGGCCGGTGGACGAGTCGGGCGGCTGCCCGCGTCTCGTCGTACTCGGCGGGTGGCAACACCGGTCGAGCTACCTTCGCGTCGACGAGGCTGGAGCGACGTTTCACATACTAACTGACGGCGAAGGCGGCGGGGCGGAAGCGGGCGACGGCCCGGCATGCCACCCGGTGCGGACGCTCTCGCCACCACACTCCCTCCTGGGCCCATCGCGATGAAATTCGACCATCACCTCCACACGTCCCGCCACTCGCCCGATAGCGAGATCGATCCGCTCGACCTCATCGAATCGGCCCGCGAGGTCGGCCTCGACGGCTTGGTCATTACCGAGCACGACTACCAATGGCATGCCGATGAGCTGGCCGAACTGGCGGCCAGGGCGGGGTCGCTGCGCGTGTTGTCCGGGGCCGAGATCTCGGCGCGCGAGGGGCACTTTCTGGTGTATGGCCTGCCCGATCTCGACGATGTGCCGCCCGGCGTCGAACTGGCTGAGCTGCTACGAGTCGTGCGGGCCCACGGCGCCGCGATCGTGGCCGCGCATCCGTTCCGCTGGGACCAACCGTTCGACGAGATTGTGGCCCGGCACGGCCCCGCGTTCGACGCGCTCGAGCTGGTCAGCAAGAACGTAACCAGCGAGACTCGCGCCCGGGCCGAGAGGCTCCTGGGCCGATACCCGTCCATGGGCGCCACAGGCTCGAGCGACGCGCACGAGGTCCATACCCTCGGCTGCTACTTCACCGAGTTCAGCGGGCCGATCACGGCGATCGGCGATTTCGTCGCCGCGCTCAAGGCAAGATCCGGCCGGCCACGCCATCACGAGCGCATGCACCTCGCCAGCGGACCGGTGGCGTGGGAGCCGCCCGGCCCGCCCGCTTGAGCGTCGGGACGCCGGATCGCCGGTCTCAGCCGTTTTTGCGCAGGCCGGGCCAGCCTCTTTCGCACGGCCTGGTAGTTCCGACGGAGATCCGTGAGGGTCCGGGAAATCTGCTGGTCGAGCTCATGTCGGCGCGATTCGGGGAGGGGCCCCCTCGCCGCCTCCTCGACCAGTGGGCGAAGGGCCTGGATGCCCTCCTGCGCCGGCGCGTCGAGCCAGGGCTCGAGGCTCTTCAGCCAACTGGCAACTCGCGTGGCCTCGATCTTCTGGTCCGAGCTCGATCGGAGTCGATTCAGTTCGGCACTCGCCAGGACCAGGTATTCGGTGCGTACCTCCAGGGTGCGAACGAGCCGACCGGGAGAGTCCCGGCGATCGACCGCGAACTGCGCGCCGGCCGCGATCAGCATCACCAGGAGCGTCAAGATCCCGGCCCCGAAGGCCGCGGGTTTCGATATCGCCGCCAGGAAACGACGGTGCGCAAGTCCCAGGACCGTGCCGACCACGAAGCCGCCGGCGTGTCCCCAGTTGTCGATGTAGCCGGGGAATAGCCACCCGAGCGCGGCGGTTGAGGCCGCGAACAGCGACAAGACCCTGGCCAGCCAGCGCCCCTCGGGTGTCCGCGATCGCCAGCCAGCGACCGCACACAGGCCCACCAGGCCCATGATGACCACCGAGCCACCCGCGGAGTGCACTATGCCGCTCGAACGGGTCCACCACCTCCCCGCCGCCGAGAGGAGATTACCGAATACTCCGACGAGTCCACATACGAAAATAAATTGGTGTCCTCCGTACCAGGACTCGACCATGCTGCCAAGCTGGTACATCGCCAGCAGGTTGAATGCAAGATGCAGGAGACTGTAATGGACGAAATTACACGTAAGCAGCCGCCAGACCTGGCCTTGCTGGAGCTCCTGGAGCGTCAGGTCGCCGAATCGGCCCCCTCCGCCGAAGCCAAAGAGCAACCAGCCGGTCGCGGACATCGGCTCGCCCGAGGCGTGCTGGAGGTAGCTCATCGCGGCGAACACGACGATCCAGGTGACGCACATCAACGAGGTCGCGGGAAACTCCCGGAACTCGCGCGCCAGGTTGCTTCGGATCGTCATGACTGCGGAGTCCCGGTTGGCTTTGCGTGCAGAGGACGTGATGTCGATGCCATATATGCTTGACTGCGAATGTCAGGATCTGTCGAAAATTCCATGTGGGTCGCATCCGAGCAGTGCAACCAGCTCCTCCAGCCGCCCGGCCCACTCGGGATCGTTCAGGGCGGGAGACAAACCGGAGACCGGCAAGGGGTCGTCCAGCATGACCCAGGTCTTGCATCCCGCATGCTCGACGGTCGCGGCGATCGAAAACGGCGGGAATCGCCGCCAGATCCGCACGATCAGGACCCAGAGGCCCGGGGTTCGGTAGTGGAACCGAGTCCTCACGGTCTCCGGGGTGAGGACGTGGTACGGCTCGAGGCCCGCGAGCGCCGATTCATCCACAAGATGAGAGACTTGCTCGACCCGTGCCAATAGCCCGATCGGGACGATCGCCGGGTCATTCTGGACCGAACTGTCCAGTCCGGCCGTGTGCCGGAGGCCCTGCTGCGGCCTGGTGGACCCCGGTCGGGTAGAGCCAGAACTCGCGGTGCTCGGGGACGAACCGACCGGCGCCGGGCTCCTCGCGGATGCCTCCCTTGCGGAGGAGGATCGACTGCCGCCCGTCCGCGAGGGCGTCGCAGACCCCGGACCATTCCTTGAAAGCCACGGCGCAAGTGCCGGGTTGCGAGGCCGCCACGGCGTTCACTCCTCCTCCATCCGGGGTAGCCGATCCATCAGGCGCCGTCACGGCACCACGCGGGTCTTTTCCCTCGAAGAGGATCTGATGCAGCTCCGCCGTGATCGGCATGTCCACTCCGCGTTCGAGCGCCAGCCGGTAGACGCTGCGGGTCGTCGGCACCCCCTCGGCGACGTTCACCATATCGCCGAGGACCTCGTCGAGCGATTCGCCACGGCCGATCCGCTCGCCCACGGAGCGGTTGCGGCCATAGGGACTGTAGCAGGTCGTCACGACGTCACCCACTCCCGCCAGGCCGTAAAATGTCTCATGACGCTGCGCCGAGGGCCACACCCAGCCGCGCGATTTCGACAAGGCCCCTCGTCAGGAGCGCGGCCTTAGCATTATCGCCGAATCCCAGGCCGTCGCAAATCCCGGCGGCGATGCCCAGGATATTCTTCAACGCCCCGGCGAGCTCGACCCCGAGCGCATCGCCGCTGGTGTAGACCCGGAATGTCGGCTGGTTGAGCGCATCGCGAATCCGATCGTTCAGCGCCCGATCGGCGCCCGAGACGACCACCGAGGCGGGAAGTCCTCGCGCAATCTCTTCCGCATGGCTGGGCCCGCTCAGCACGGCGACCGGCCGAGGGCCCAGCGACTCCTCGATGATCCGGCTGGGCCGGGCGAACGTGCCGAATTCGATCCCTTTGACGACGCTCAGGGCCGGAATCCGTTCCGGGACCCAGCCGGCCAGCCGTCCGAGAGTCGCGCGAAGGTACGACGTCGGGACGGCGGCGACCACCAGGTCCGCCCCGTCCAGCATCTGCTTCGCATCGCACGAGATGGCGATGGGTTCGAGCAGATCGATCCCGGGGAGGTGGCGCGCATTCGACCGGGTCTCGGCCATCTCCCGCGCGTGTGCGGGGTCGCGGCACCATAGCCGCACGTCCTCGGCCGACCGGGCGAAAAGCCGGGCCAAGGCCGTACCCATTCCCCCCGCGCCGACGATCGCAATATGTCTCATCAGCCAGCCTTCGGATCAGAGTCCCACACCACCGATGCCGGATGTGCCCGTTTTTCGCGGCCTGCTCCGGGTCCGATTATACGAGCGAACTGCACCGGACTTCGCCTCCTTCCCGCTTCGGCGGAAAGTCGCGACCGACGCTTCGCACGTATCTCCATGCCCGCGGTCGTGGCGCTCCAGCCACGAACCGGACCGCCTGGGCTCCGACGTGGTCGGGTTGTCGCGGCGGTGATTGATGATACACTCAAAATGACGCCTAGCGCCATTGTCCGGGTGAAACGCGGCCCCTTCGTCCCGGCGCGACGACCCCGGCCCCTCTCGGTTCCAGACCGACCCGCACAGGAGTTCGCGATGGACGATTTTCGACCGATCCGCGTGGCCGTCTCGGGAGCGGCCGGTCGGATCGCCTATTCTCTGGTCTTCCGCATCGCGAACGGCGGGATGTTCGGGCCGCAGCAGCCGGTCGCCCTGCGCCTGCTCGACACGCCCGAAGCCTTCCCACATCTCCAGGCCTGTGAGCTCGAGCTCAGGGATTGCGCCTCCGTGCTGCTGGCCGACCTGCAAATTACCACCGAACCCACCCGAGCATTCGAAGGCGCCGACTGGATCATCCTGCTCGGCGGCAAACCCTTCAGCCCGGAACATCGAAGTCGGCTGGAGCTTCTGCGCCTGAACGCCCCGATCATGGTCGAACAGGGACAGGCCATCAACCGAGTCGCACCCACGGTCAGGATTCTCGTCGTGACCAGTCCCAGCAATACCAACTGCATGGTGGCCCGATCGCAGGCCCCCGGCGTCCCCGAAAGCCATTGGTTTGCATTGACCCAGGTCATCCGCATGCGGGTGACGGCGCTGGTCGCCGAAAAGCTGGGCGTTCCGCCGTCGCAAATCCGTCGGGTCGCAGTCTGGGGGAACAACAGTGAAAGCGCCTACATCGACCTGAACGCCGCGATGGTCGAAGACCGCCCGGCGCTGGATGTGATTCAGGATCCGCAATGGGTCTCGAACCTGGGCTCCACGATCGCCAGGCGGACCGAAGAAATCTATCGTCTGGCCGGAATGATGCCGGCGGGCTCGATCGCGCAGGCGATCCTGGGAACGGTTCGCTCGATCACCTCGCCGACGCCTTACGGCCGCGTTTTCTCAGCCGGCGTCGTGTCCGACGGGAGCTACGATGTGCCCCGGGGACTGGTCTTCGGCTTCCCGCTACACCACCGACGGCCTCAACTGGTCGATCGTGCCGAAGTACTACCTCGACGAGACCGGCCGGCAGCAGATCGCGGCCAACGTCGTCGAGCTTCAGCATGAAACCACGGCCGTCAGCGACCTGCTGGGCTCGATCTGAATGCTGATACGTAGCAAGGCCGTCAGGCCCGCGCGATGAGCCGCCGCGATCGAGGCAGACGGGCCCCGGCACCACCGGGAATTTACGGGCCAGCACCAGGGGACCTCGGCCATGACCCACGGAAGCGCGAGTCGATGTGTTCCGGTCCTGCTTTGCCTGCTCGGCCTGGCACCGATCAGGGCCGCGGCGCAGGATGCCCTTTCGGAGAAGTCCGGGCGGCCCGGAGACCCCGGGCAGGAGCGCGAGCGCACGTGCTTCCAGACGCACGCCCGCTGGGACCCGATGCTCCAGCTCCGGTCGGACGTCGCGGTCTGCTACGGCGTCGATCCGTCCTTGCCCGGGCGGATCGCGCAGTGGAAGGCCCAGGGGTATATCCCCCACCTGATGACGGGCGTCTCCTGGGGCGAGTATCAGGACTATCTCTACGGCCGGTTCGACGGCGTCAACCACGTCGACGAGGCCCAGACGCGAACGCAACGGCAAGGTCATCTCGCACGGCGGCGACGTCTACTACATGTCGCCCGGCGAGAGCTTCGGCAAGTTCCTCTGCCTGGGCGTGAAGCGGGCGATGGACGCCGGCGCCGAGGCCATCCACCTCGAGGAGCCCGAGTTCTGGGTCCGGGGCGGCTACGGCGAGGGCTTCCAGCGCGAGTGGAAGTCGTACTACCACGAGGACTGGGTACCGCCGCATACCTCGCCGGACGCGCAGTATCGCGCTTCGACGCTGAAGTATTACCTCTATCGCCGCGCGCTCAAGCAGGTCTTCGACTTCGTCAAGGAGGAGAACGCCCGGACGGGCCGGCACGTGCGAGTGCTACGTGCCGACGCACAGCCTGATCAACTACGCGCACTGGAAGATCGTCAGCCCCGAGTCGAGCCTGATGGAGGTCGGCGCCGACGGCTTCATCGCCCAGGTCTGGACGGGCACCGCGCGAACGCCGAACGTCTACGCGGGCGATCGCTGCGAGCGGACCTTCGAGGCGGCGTTCCTGGAATACGGCGCGATGATGAACGTCGTCCAGGCGACGGGCGGGCGGGTCTGGTTCCTCAACGACCCGATCGAGGACAATCCCGACCACTCGTGGGAGGACTACCGGACCAACTGGGAGAGCACGCTCACGGCCTCGCTGCTCTGGCCCCAGGTCTGGCGGTTCGAGGTGATGCCCTGGCCCGAGCGGATCTTCCACGGCAAGTACCCGACGGTCGACCGGAGCCGACGCCGGCGCGGCGAACGCGTCGTGCGCGAGCCGATCCCGCCGGCCTACGCCACCGAATTGATGACCGTCATCACCGCCCTCAACGACATGGAGCAGCCCGACGTCGCCTGGGACTGCGGCACGCGCGGCATCGGCGTGGTCGTCTCCGACACCATGATGTTCCAGCGCGGCGACCCGACCCCGTCCGACCCGGACCTCGGCTCGTTCTACGGCCTGGCGATGCCGCTGGTCAAGCACGGCATCCCGGCGGTGCCGGTCCAGCTCGAGAACGCAACGATCCCCGGGGCCCTCAAGGATCACCGCGTCCTGCTGATGACCTACGAGGGCATGAAGCCGATGAAGCGCCGAGGTCCACGCGGCGCTCGCCGCGTGGGTCCGCCAGGGCGGTGTGCTGGTCTTCGTCGACGACGATCGCGACCCCTACAACGCGGTCCGCGCCTGGTGGAACGACGGCTCGAAGGGAATGAAATACCGCCTGCCCCGCGAGCACCTGTTCGAGCAGCTCGGCCTGGCGAAGGACGCGGCCCCGGGCTCGTACAAAGTCGGCGAGGGCTGGCTGATCTACGACGCGAGCAGTCCCGCCGCGCTGACCCATCGACGCGACGGAGCCGACCATCTCCGCTCCCTCGTCCGCCGGGCGTGCGACGCGGTAAAGCTGGACTATCGCGAGACCAACTACCTGGCCCTTCGACGCGGCCCTTACCTGATCGCGGCCGGCCTGGGCGAGTCGCTCGAGGCGGCCCCGCACACGCTGCACGGCCATTTCATCGACCTGTTCGACGCGAAGCTGCCGATCGTCGAATCCGTGACGCTCACGCCCGGCACCCGCCACTTCCTGTTCGACCTCGACCATTCCCGATCGACCAAGCCCGCCGTCCTGGCGTCGGCCTGCAAGGTCCTGGGCGCGAGGCCGCTGCCGACGGCTCGTTCCGCTTCTTCGCCGAAGGGCCCGAGAAGATCGAGGCCGTCGTCCGGGTCGCGCTGCCGGCGGCACCGGCCGAGGTGCGGCTGGACGACCGGCCGATGCCTCGCGAGGCGTGGACGTGGGACGCCGCGAGCAAGACCGTTCTGATCCGCTTCGCCAACGCACCCGGGGGGGACTGGCTCGGGATGAAGTAGAGAGGACCGCGGTACGAGCTTGCGACATGCTCTAACCGGCCTTGCCCGGCGCCTTAACGGTCGGGGGCGCCGGCGCGACAACCTCGATGGGCTGGCCGTCGACGAGCGAGGTCGCACCCGCCTTGACCACCGAGTCGCCCGCCGCGAGCCCCGAGACGATCTCGACGCGAGTACCCTCCTGAATCCCCGCGACGACCGGCCGACGTACGGCCTTGCCATCGATCACGACAAGGCAACGAGTCTTGCCCTCCTCCTCGACGACCGCCGACGCCGGGACGATCAGCGCATCGGGATGTTCCACGGCGACGATCGTCGCGTAGGCGTACAGGCCGGGCCGCAGTCGTCCCTCGGGGTTGGGGAGATCGATCTCGGCGCGAATCGTCCGCGTCTTCGGGTCGAGGGCCCACGAGATCCGGGTGACCCTGGCCTCGACGTCCGACCCCTTCATCGCCTGAAGCCGGACGGACGCCCGATCGCCCGGGTTGATCTCGGATGCCACGGACTCGGGAACGTCAACGGCGATCGTGACGATGTCGGACCGGGCCACGATGAACAGCGGCAATCCGTCGGCGCCGGGGCGGGTCAGGTCGCCGATGTCGACGTTGCGCCGCACGACGACGCCGGCAAACGGAGCCTCGATCCGGGTGTAGGCGAGCATCGCCCGGGCGCTCTGCGCGGCGGCGTTGGCGACATCGATCGCGGCGGCCGCCGCGGCGACGTCGGCGCGGGCGCGGTCATGGCGCGGCTCTCGCCTGGACCATGCCGACCTCGGCGGTCTTGACCTGTGCGCGGACCTCATCGAGGGCGGCGTCGGCCGAGCGAAATTTGCTGCGAGTCTCGTCGACGAGGCTGCCGGTCTGCGCCGCGCCGCGAAGAGCTGTTCGGTCCGACCGAGCTCCGCGCCAGCGGGTGACATCCGCCTCGGCGCGGTGGATGCCGGCTCGGGCCTCCGCCAGCTTCGCCTCGGCGCCGGCGATATCGGCCGCGGCGACCTCGACGGCCGCCTCCGCCTGCCGGCGACGGGCCACGGCCTGCTCGATCTCCGCCTCTTTCTGTCCGACTTCGGCTTCGAGCTCGGGGACAGCCAGCTCGGCGAGGAGCTGCCCTTTCTGGACCGAGGCCCCGATGTTGACCGACCAGCCCTTGACGTAGCCGGCGATCCGGGCGTGGATTTCGGCAGTCTCGAATGCCTGGAGCTGCCCCGGCTCGCCGACGCTGCGGCGGATGACCCCGCGCTCGGGCTGAACGACTTCCACCCTGGCCGTCGGCACGGCGCGACCGCCGCCGTAGCCGCTGCCCTCCGCCGGGGCCTGCTCGCATCCGGTCGCGAACGAGGCAACGACGACGGCCGCGGTCGTCACGATCGGCCAGGCTCGTTCAACCAGGATTCGGGGCATCGCGATCATTCCTTTGGACTCCAGCCCGTCAGTTCCTAGGCCGGGACGACCTGTTGTTCGGGACCGCGGGGCTCGACGAACCGCGCCTCGCCGTTGACCTGTAAGCCGCCCGCCGCACCGATCACGGCCTTGTGTTCCTCTTCGTGGAAATGCGGGCTCGCCGGGTCGTCGGGATCGAGCGAGGCCGAATCGCGGCCGGCGCGTTCCTGCACGAGAGCGAAGACCGAGGGAAGCACGACCAGGGTCGCGAGTGTCGCGGCGATCAGACCGCCGATCACGGCCCGGCCGAGCGCGGCGGACTGCTCGCCGCCCTCGGTCACGCCCAGGGCCATCGGCACCATTCCGGCCGTCATGGCGCAACTGGTCATCAGGATCGGCCGCAATCGACCCGTCGCCCCGGCAATGGCCGCCTCGCCGGCCACGGCCATCTCCGAACGGCGGAATTCCTCGGCGAAGGTGACGAGCAGGATCGCATTCGCCACCGCCACGCCGATCGCCATGATCGCCCCCATGAACGACTGGAGGTTGACCGTCGTCCGGGTCAGCCACAGCATCGCCAGTACGCCCGCCACCACCGCGGGTGCCGTCGAGACGACCGCGAGCGCCAGCCGGACTGACTGGAAGTTCGCCGTCAACAGCAGCAGGATGACGACGATCGACATGATCAGGCCGGCACCCAACCCCGAGAGGATCTCCTCCATCGGCCGGATCTGCCCGCGGACCTCGACGGTCACGCCCTTCGGCGGTGCGCCGGCGCGGCGGATCGCCCCTTCGACCCGGCGTGCGACCCGGCCCAGGTCCTCGCCGGCAAAATTGGCCGTCAGGTTCACGGTCCGTTTCATATTATAGCGGTCATATTCGCCCGGCATCGTCCCCGGGCTCACCCGCGCCACGTCGCGAAGCAACAGCGTCCGGTCCGAGCCGGTCTCCTGGATGGGTACGGTCTCGATGCTCTCAATCGAATCCATGGCGCGAAACGGGATCTCGACCTGCACCTGGTAGCCGATGCCGGTTTTGGGATCGGGCCAGTAGTTGGGCACGACGAACCGGCTGGAAGAAGTCGCCATGACGACCGATCGGGCCACGCCCTCGGCCGTGACGCCGGAGAGCCCCGCGCGCTCGCGATCGACGTCGATGCGGATCGTCGGATATTCGAGCGACTGACCGTACTGGAGATCGCGCAGCGACGGGATCGCCTCGAGCTCGCGACGCAGGGTGGCGGCGAACGCCCGATCATCGTCGAGGTTCGACCCGGTGACCGCGACGTCGACGGGCGTGGGCGAGCCGAAGCTCATCACCTCGCCGACGATATCCGCCGGCTCAAACGACAGCCGAACCCCCGGCAGCTCCTCCGCCAGCTCGCGCCGGAGCCGCTGCTTGAGCCGCTCGATGTCGACCCCGGCCCCCGACCTCATCGCCACGCGAAGCACCGCCTCGTCGGGGCCTCCGGTCCACTGGTAGATCGCGTTAATCGGGTAGCTCGACGGGATCAGGCCGACGTAGCCGATCGAGATGGCGACGTTCTCGCGTCCGACGTCCGCGGCGATCCGGTCGAGAACGGCGATCGCGAGCCGCTCGGTCTCCTCGTAGCGGGTGCCGTCGGGCGCCTTGAGGCGAAGCTGGAACCGCCCGGCGTCGACCCGGGGGAAGATCTCGAGGCCGACCGTACGCCACGCCGCCCAGATCAGGCCAAGCGTGCCGCAAAGGTACATCCCGAGAACCACCCGCCGTTGTCGCACGGCCGCGGCGACCCATCGGCCGTAGCCATCGCGGACCCGGTCGAACGCAGCACGACGCCCGGGGCCGGCATCGACTCGAACGTGGTGATGATGCCGCAGCAGCCAGGTCGACATTACGGGCACAAACGTGCTCGACAGCAGATACGAGGCGATCATCGCGAACCCGACGGCCAGCGAGAGCGGCACGAAAAGCGCCTGCGCCGCCCCTTGCATGAAGAACGACGGCAGGAACACCGCCAGCACGCAAAGCATCGCCAGCAAGCGGGGGATCGCCGTCTGCTGGTTGCCCCGCCGGACGGCGCGCGCCACCGACGACGTGCCCTCGAGCTGATGGTGGATGTTCTCGACCTCGACCGTCGATTCATCGACCAGGATGCCGACGGCGAGCGCCAACCCGCCCACCGTCATCAGGTTGATCGTCTGCCCGCAGACCCAGAGCGCCAGGATCGCGCCGCAGATGGCAAAGGGGATATTCAGCACCACCACGATCACGCTCCGCCAGTCGCGCAAGAACAGCAGGACCATCAGGCCCGCCAGGCCGGCTCCCAGCGCACCTTCGACGGCCAGGCTCTTCACGGCGCCGGTGACGGTCGGCGACTGGTCGAACTCGAAGCTGACCTTGATGTCCTCGGGCAGCACCGCCTGCATGCCGGGCAGCGCCGCCCTGACGTTGTTGACGACCGAGAGCGTGCTGGAATCCGCCCGCTTGGTGACGAGGATGTAGACGGCACGCCGCCCGTTGACGAGTGCCGAGCCCGTCGGGATGTCGCTCGCGTCGGCGACCGTCGCGACGTCGCGGATGTAGACGCTCGGGTCCTGGCCCGGCCGGATCGGGATCGTCTCAAGCTCCTTCACCTGCCGGACCATCGCGTTGGTCGGCACGATGGGCATCATTTTGCCGATGCGGACGTTCCCCGACGGGCTCACCGCGTTGCCCGCGGCCAGCGCGTGGGTGACCTCGTCGGGCGACATCCGATAGGCGCAGCCGGTCGGGGTCGAGGCGGACGACGACCGTACGTTGGCTTCCGCCGAAAGGAGGCGGCGCCGACACGCCGGGGAGTGCGGCGAACATCGGCCGGACCTTGAAAAGTGCCTGATCCTGGATCTCGCCGATCGACCGGGTCTCGCTCGAGAGCACCAGGTAGCCGACCGGCACGCTGCCGGCGTCGAACCGGGTGATGAACGGCGAGACCGTCCCCGGCGGCATGAAGGCGCGCGACCGCGTCACGTAGCCGATCACCTCGGCCATCGCCTGCGCCATGTTCGTACCCGGCTGGAAGGTCAGCTTCATCAGGGCCATGCCCTGGATGTTGCGGCTCTCGACGTGGTGGATGCCGTTAATATAGAGGAAATGGTATTCGTAGTAGTTGGTGAGTAGCCCTTCCATCTGCGCCGGGTCCATGCCGCCGTAGGGCTGGCAGACGTAGACGACCGGCAGGTTCAGGTTGGGGAAGACGTCGACCGACATCCGCGAGACGCCAGCCCGCTGCCCAGCGCGACGGCGACCACTGCCACCATCACGGTGTAGGGCCGCCGCAGGGCGAAGACGATGGGGTTCATGGACTGGACCTCGGCCACTGGCGACGGTCGAGCGGCGGGTGGCTACCGGCGAACGCACGGGCCACTCCGCCTTCCGGTCGAAGAGGGTTAGCGCCGGGTCAGTCCCCGATTATCGAGGGTTCCCGGGCTGAGGCGGCGGCGCAGTCGCTCGCCGGGGCCGGGCCTTGTTGAGGTTGCCGAAGAACTCGGTCGCGGGTGCAGGCGTCGCGTTGGCCACGGTCCGGTCGTCGAACCCGCCCTGGATCTGGTCCCGCGCCCGATCCAGCGCCGAGAAGAGCTGGTAGTAAGCCTGCCTCTGCTTCGGCGTCGTCGCCCGCCCGAAGCGGAGGTTGTAGGCGTGCATGAATCCCAGCAGATTCGCGACCGTCGTGTCCTGGACTTTCCGCAAGTCCAGCAGCGCCGGCTGGATGTCAGGCTTTGCCAGCAGGCCCAGGAGCGACTTGCTCGTGGTGATGAACTTCTCGGCCTCCTGCTGATCGAGCGGGTCGGCCAGCGGCTGGGTCTCGACCTTGGCACTGAGCTGGTCGATGAATCGGCCGGCGTCCCGCAACGTCTTCGGCGAGACCTCGTCGGATTCCTGGGCCTCCTTGCGAACCCGCGCGACCAGCCCTTCGAAGGTCTCCTTGTCCCGGGCGAACCGCTCGCCCTCGAAGACATCGGGCCACTTAACAGCGCCCCTCAGGTGGTCGAGCATCAGCGTAACCCGCTCGGCGTTGTTGACGAACGGCACCTCGGCGACGAGACTCGCAGGGACCGGCGCACTCGCCGCCCTCAGCGCCGACTCGCCGATCCTGGGACTGGTCAGGTCATCCAGCGCCACGTTGAGCGCCGATCCGTCCTCGATCTCAACCTTGCCCGGGTTGTCGCGGAGCCGCTGCTGGTACTGGTTGTACAGCTTCTGGTTCTTCTGGAATTCGGTGTGGACCCGTGCCGCGTGGATCTGGGCCGACTCGTGCGTGACCTGCGCCACGTAATCGTTCCACTGCATGGCGGTCTGGGCATTGATGCTGCGGGCCTGGGCGGTGTCGAGGTTGTACATGCCGGCCCCCATGGCGAAGTTGCCGGCACCCTGGAGTGCGGAACTTTGCGGGGTTGCGCCCCAGCCACCCCACCCCCAGCCGCCGTAACCCCACTGGGCGTGGGCCTCGCGCCCCGATATCGCCAGCAGAAAAGATAGTCCGATGGCGATGCGACGGAAACGGATCATCGTGGATCTCCCGGGGGCGAGTTGACAGCCCCACTCGGTGACGTTGCCTCTGGAACGGAATCTCGCCTGTATCATACTCGGCCCATCATCGGGAGATAAGCGGGTCGGTCGGATGGCCGAGAATGCCGTCGAGAGTCGCGACTTGTCCTCCCATCGACCCGGCTCCGCCGCCCGCTCCCGCCCTCGGTCCCGGGTGACGGAGTATCCACGGGCATAGGGCCGCCCGATCGCCGTTGCCCGTGAGCTGTCACCCGTGTGAAGTGGCAACCCTAATCCTGTAAGATAGTCAGCGACCCTGGGCCCCGGTCTGTTTCCGACGGCCCCGATCACCGGGCATCGCGCGTCGCTTCGCTGCGTCTTCCCCTACGGTAAGGGAGACGATCCATGGGTCCTCCTCCATCGGACGATCTGCGAGACCTCGATCTCGACGGCGCATGCTCCACCACCAAGACCCGCTGGCGCGGCTGCACGGTCGAGGTCACGGCGCGGCTCGTCCCGCGCTACCTCTGGTCAACCGCGTCGATCGACGTCCACCTCGACGGGCGTTGCATCCTCCGGACCGGCGGCCAGAGGAAGATCGTCGGTTCGAGCACGGCTGAGTTCCAGCACGACGGGGAATCTCATACGGTCGCGCTGTCCTGGGACCAGGTCCGGAGCGACGGCTTCGCAGGCCTCAGCTTTCCCTTCCACCTGAGCATCGACGATGCCAAGGTCGCGGCCTCGGAGGTCCCCGTCGAGAATCCTCAGTTCCTCTTCGTCTCCATCCTGTCGGCCTTTGCGGTGTTCGTCTTCTGGCTCTTCAGCCTCTATCGATGATCCGGCCCTCTTCCGCGAGGCTCGCGACAGGCTGCCCTGCTGCCATCGCGCGGCGGGCGGAAGCCGCTACAATGGAGAGTGGATTCCCGGTCGTCCGAGCCGAGCGGTGGAGACCTCGATGGCGGTCAGTTATGAAGAAGCCCAGGCGAAGCTCAGGGAGTGGACGGACAACCCCGCGCTGGTGAACCACGCCCGCGGAGTCGAGGCATCGATGCGACGGGCGGCGCATCGCTACGGCGCCGGCGACGCCGACGAGCCCCGGTGGGCGATCGCGGGGCTTCTCCACGACGCCGATTACGACCGATGGCCCGACGAGCATCCGCGGCGGATCGTGGCCTGGCTCCTCGAGCGGGGCGAGCCCGAGATTGCCCAGGCCGTCGTCGCGCATTTCGACCCAACCCATGTGCCCGAGCTGACGGCGCTCGACAAGGCCCTCCTCGCCTGCGACGAGCTGACCGGCTTCGTCATGGCCTGTTGCCTGGTCCGCCCCGATGGCATCGGCTCGCTGACACCGTCGAGCGTCAAGAAGAAGCTCAAGGACAAGAGCTTTGCCGCCAAGGTGAAGCGCGAGGACATCCATGCCGGCGCCGGGCGGCTGGGCGTGCCGCTCGACGAGCAGATTCAGCTCGTCATCGACGCACTGACTCCGCTGGCCGACGAGCTTGGCATCGCCGGCGCCCGGTCTGGGTGATCACCCGGCCGGCTCGAATGGTAAATTACGACTCGACCCCACAGGCAGATTTGGGACCCGCCTCCGGCTGCGGGAACAGGCCGTGGAAGACCTTCCGTAGCCGCTCGCCCAGTGCGTCAACCTCGGCCGGGGGCAGGCCCCACGTGGCCAGCGAGAAATACACGAAATTGCCGTGGCCCGGCATCGAGGCCATCTCGATATTGAAGAAGGACAGGTTCAGGCTCTCGACCAGCGCCGAGAACGTCTTGCCAGGGACGAATCCGCGCACGACGCCCGCGAAGACGTCGCCGTCGGGCGTGACGAACCGGAAAGGAGCCCCTACGGTCAAATCCTCGAGACTCCCCTCGTGCACCAACCCATCCGGCCCGGTGAGCCGAGCCCACGCCTCGGTCGGTGGGACATCGACCGTGACGTAAATGACCACATTGGCCGACGCGCAGCCGCGATGATGCTCGAGGTAGTGCTTCATCGTCCGGTGGAACATGTCCCAGCCGTGGAACGTGCCGTCATACTCGTGGTCCCAACCCGGTCCTTCGCCGAAACCGGACGCGACCATCCGCACGCGGGTGACCCCGCCGTCGTGCTCGAGGTACCAGTCGATGGCATACGGCTCGGACCCCTCGGGCCGGGTCAGGTCGGGTCGAAGGGACTCGGTGCGGAGGTGCGCGTTCGGCTCCCAGATGGTGACGACACTGGTGCCTTTAGCTCCGCCCCCCCAATCGACGACGCGGGTCCCGCCGACCCCCGGCTCGCACTGCGCCTCGAGGCAGAACCAACGGGTCAGCTCTTCGCCCTCGGTGATGGCCTGCCAGACCGCCTCAACGGGCGCCGCGACTTCGAACTTCTTCTCGTAGGACCGGCCGGACTTCGCATTCATCGCTCGTTCTCCATGCTCGGAGTCAAAGGCCCCGGCAACGTCTCAGCCGCGGCCTCCTCGTCGGTCTTGGTGATCGCCGGGTACGCACCCAGCACGAACCGGAACAATCGCCCCTGCGCCGCCTTCTCGTCGTGGTACTTCGCCGCGAGAGCGGCCACGCCCTCCGCCAGCTCGCGGGTGAACGCGTCGCGGTCGGCCGCCGTGGCAAACCGGACCTCGGTCTCGAGGGTGAATGTCGCCAACCGCTTGCCGACCCGGTCGGCACGGCCGCGGAGGATCCCCAGATCACGCACGATCTTCGCCGCCGCCGCCGCCAGGTATGCCCACGAGAATCGGTCCCGCAGCCGCGCGGGCTCGGGCGCCACGGCACCCATCGCCTCGGGACTGATCACATACGACCGGGCCGTCGCCCGCATCACCCGCTCCTTCAATCCGCCCCGCGGACGCTCCTCGACGAACGTCAGCATCCCGGCTCCCTCGAGCGCCCTCAGGTGGTAATTCACCACCTGCCTTGGCACCCCCAGCCGCCGCGCCAGGCCCGCGGCCGAGTCCGGCTCCGCAAGGTGCTCAAGCACCGTCAGCCGTAGCGGATGCCCCAGCAGACTCGACGCTTGAGCGTACCTCCGCACCACCTCGATCGGCGCCGGACTTTCCATGACCTCGAGCCTCCCCTTGCCCCGTCATCGCGACCGTGACAAGCATGCCATTGAAAAATTAATTTGTCAATCGGGCCGCGAAAACCCTCGCATGCGGTGGCGGATGATCGGCCCGCGAGATGTGCAGTGGGAAGTGAGCGAGACGGGAGTCGAGCGTGAGCGGCAGAAGGGCAGGGGGGGCCACGGTCGAGGTCGGGTTGAGAGTATCAAAAAAGGGCGGGGCCGCTGTCGGCCCCGCGCCTGGGAAGCTGGGTCGTCGCCGATCCGGGGATCACTTCTTCTTCACGGCCTCGAATCCGATATCCACCCACACGTCATCGCCGAGCATCGGCGGGCCGTACTTGGTGGCCACTCCGAACTCGGACCGTTTGATCGTGAAACGAGCGGTGTAGCCGGTGCGCTGGGTTCCCTTGGGAAATTCGGCCGTCTTGCCCCCCTTGAGCTCGAACGAAAGCGGCTTGGTCTCGCCGTGGAAGGTCAGGTTACCGGCAACCTGGTAGCCCCCCTGCATCGGCGTAACCGAGGTGCTGACGAACTCGATCGTCGGGAACTGCTTGCTGTTGAAGAAGTCGGGGCTCTTCAGGTGCCCGTCCCGCTTGGCATTGTTGGTGTCAACGCTGTCGGCGTTGATCGTCATCTTGATCGAAGCCTTGGTCGGGTCACTCGGATCCATGGAGACGGTACCCGAGAACTCGTTGAACCGGCCGTGGACATAGGTGAGGTCGAGGTGGCTGATCTGGAAGTTGACCCCCGAATGCGCGGCGTCGATCGTGTAGTCGTCGCCCGCAGCGACCATGCCCAGCCCCATCACCGCGACCGTCGCCAGGGCCATGGCCATCACGTTGTGCCTCATGCAGCTCCTCCTCGTCGTTCGAGAACCTTGCACGCCGGACGGAACGGTCCGCGGGTGCCTCATCGGTCCGTCTGGTTTCAACCATTTCGGCGGTCGTGTCAAGACACCGCCCGGCGACGGCGCTCGCTGATGGAGCCGCGCGCCGGGATCGACGAGACCTCGCCGCCCGGATCGGCCGCAACGAGGCCCGCCAGGAAGGACTGGGTGATTGCGGTGGGCTCCACGCCGCCTCGCGGCGCCGGGGTCGTTCAATGCCCGGTGGGCAGGATTGACGTCCCGCCGCGAGCGGCGATGCGCCGATCCCGCAGCTCGGCGGGGTCCTCCATCCGGGCGAGCTCCGCCTCGATGGGGGCACGGACGGTGTCGAACCAGCGGCGGTCGTCGTGGTACCATTTGCGAAAATCCGGATGCGCGACGAAGGCGCGAAAGAGCTGCCCGGCCGCCTCGCGCGACCAGTCGGGGTCCGTTGCAGCGAGCGCCGCATACACGCGCCAGGTTGAAGTGGGCTCGCCCGCGGTCCCGGCTAATCCGGACCGCCAGGTCCCTCGCCCATTCCGCGACCTCGCGGGCCTCGTCGAGCTTGCCCGCATCGAGATAGAGATACGCGATGGTGAAGAACCCGCCGAGCGGGTCGCGGGCGGCACGGAGGTGGGCCTCGAGGCCGGGATCATCGCGCACGGCGGCCAGCTCGGTCCGGGCGTCGGCGAATCGGCCTTCCTTGATGGCCAGCTCCGCCAGCCGGATCCGGCTGGCGGAATGGCGAGGCTCGATGACCAGGATCTTCTCCAGCTCGGCCGCGGCGATCTGTGGGAGCTGGGCGTCGATGAGCTTGTCAGCCAGTGCCGAGCGGACCTCGACCTCGCTCGGGTCAACCGCCGCTAGCACCGGTCGACCGTCGGGACGCGGCGGTTCGACCCATCGGCCGACCTTCGTCATCCCGTCGTGCTCGGTCGCCTCGCGACTCCACGGATCGCCGCCTTCACGGGCCTCCCAGAACGGGCGGGGCAGGAGCCGGCTGAGCCGCTCGAAGCTCAGGATGTCGTCGTCGAGCCCGCCGGTCTGCCCCAGGGCCGCCCGGGCGAACGCGCGGGTCCGGTAAAGCTCGGCGTGGCCGGGCGTCCGGTCGAGCGCCTGATCGCAAAGCGCCAGCGCCTCGGCGGGCCGCTTGAGCACGTACAGGCAGCTCGCGAGATTCATCCGGATCACCGGGTTGCCGGGCCGCAGCTCCAGGCAACGCGATAGGTGGTCGAAGGCTTCGGTCGTGCGCCCCAGCCCGAAGCATGCTGCCGAGGCCCGGTAATGGCCCCAGAAGGATCCAGGTCGGATCGTGGTCACCCGGTCGTAATGACCCAGCGCCCGCTCGAGCACCACACGGCGGTCCTGGCCCGGCCGGACCAGCCGCGATTCCGACTCCTGTTTCGGTTCCGGTTCGTCCGGCTCGCCCTCCGCCGCGAATCCGAGCAGGTGCTCATCGAGCCATTCGGGGGTTGGATTCGTGGCCCGGGCATCCTGCCCGGAAACCCGCGCGACCCGCGCATCTTGCCCGGGGCCAGAGCTCACGGCCGAGTTGGCCTTGCCGCTGGGGTTCACGGCCGTCTTGGCCGTGCCACTCGATTTCGTGTCGGCCGCCAGCAGGGCAGCCAGTCGTTGTCTCATCGGTGCGAAGGCCCGGATCGGCCGGTCCTCGCAGATTCGGTCGATGATCGCAGCCGCCTGTCGCCAGGAACCCGGCGAGCCGGGCCGGGCCCCGAGCGCCCGCACATAGCGATAGGCGCGCTCCATCAACCAGATCTCCAGGTCGTCACGCTCGAAGGGGGGCAGGTGCTTGAAGTCATCGCCCAGCCGCCAGTCTCCGCTGGTGGGGGCGTCGTCCGGTCCCACGATGCGGTAATCCACCAGGGCCCGATGGGACACCAGGATCTCCCTCGGGTCTTCGGTCTCGCCGGCCGGCACCCCGGGCATCCGCTGCGATCGCAGGAAGGCGCCGCCCTCGGGGTCATCCCATCGCCGAGTCAGTCGTTCACGGGCCATCGACCGGAAATCGCGGTGGAGCAGCCGATTGCTGCCGAGCAAGAAGAGTCCGGCCGCCGAGAGTCCGACGGCCAGCAGCGCCACGGCCGCGACCAGGATGGTGCGGCGCCGGGCACGCAGGCAGCGAGGCACGGTCTGACCCCAGAATGGCTCGTCCGCGTAGGCAATCGGCCGGTCCGTGCGCCACCGGTCCAGGTCTTCGGCCAGCTCCGAGGCGCGGCGATAGCGGCGATCCGGCTCGGGCTCGAGACAACGGTGCAGGATCGATCGCATTGCCGGCGCGATCGGCCGTCCCGAGGCCGCCTCGACGTCCCGGATCATCAACTCCGCCGGCCGCTCGCGGGCCAACGCGTATGCGTCCGCCATCGATCTCAGCCGCGCCGGCCGCGCGATCTCGGTGGCGCCGTCGGCGTCCCACGGAGGCATCGCCGCCGCAGTCGTGGGCCGCCCGCACAGCGTCTCCAGCAGGACCAGGCCGAGCGAATAGATGTCCGCGGCATGCGCCGACCCTCCGGCTGTCCGGGGCGAGTCCGGCTCTTCCACGGGCGCGGGCCAGGGGTAGGCGTCCGCGGTCGTCGCGGGCGGCTCGCCCGCCATCGCCACGGCACGAAGCCGCTCGGGGGCCATGTAGGCCAGCGTTCCGCCGGGGTCGGCCTGCCCACGCGACGCCGCGACGTCCGGCGCCTCGTCCCTGGCCAGGTTGAAGTCGAGCAGCATCGGGTTGCCGTCGGCCGACAGCAGCACGTTCGATGGCTTCACGTCCCCATGGATCACCTCGCGGCACGCGGCGTGATCGAGCGCCTCGGCCAGTCGCGCGATCACCCAGGCCGCCGCGCGGTCATACCGCAGCCGGGCGATGGCCTCACGCGCCGGCCTCGCCGGGTGGACCGACGGGTACTCAGGCGCCGCCACCTCGTCGAGCGCCGCCAGCAGGTCGGCACCCGTCTCGGTCCGCTTCCGGCGCGAGAACCGCCCCGATGTTCGCGGGCCGTGCGCCGGGCTCGTGCGGCCAGCACGTCCGCAAGCGTCGCCCCACCCCAGAAGGGCATGCAGATCAACTGGAACGTGTCGTTGACCACGGCGTGCGAGACGATCTCGACGATGTGGGCATGCCGCGCCCGGGCCAGCAGCCATGGCTCGCGGGTTGACCGGGTCGCGATCTTCACCACGACCAGACGATCCGCAAGGTCCGCCTGCTCGGCCAGGAAGACCCGGGCAAAGCTACCGCGCCCGAGCTCCCGGCGAAGCCGGTATGGCCCGACCGTATCCCCGGCCTCGGGCAGCCGCGCCTCCCCATCCCTCGCTCGGTCCCCCGCCGGCTCGAACAGCCGGCCCAGCATCGACGGCGAACACGCGCCGTGCAGCCGCAACAGTCGCCGCACCGCGTCGGCATGCCCGGGGAATCGGGCGAGGAAAGCCTCGGTCTCGACCGGCCCGCCGTCGGCCTCGGCCAGGCAATATTCCCGGTAAATCAGGTTGACCGCGCCCTGGGTGTCACCCGGGTCCAGCCGAAGCAGGAAATCCTCCGCCCTGGGCGATTCGCCGCGCTCCCAGGCCGCGGTGAACTCGTGGACCACGGCGGGCAGCTCCGGCCGCCACGAGCCGGCCAACGAGGCGGCATCCCCGCGCCAGACTCGCCCCCTCGCCGTCGTGCCCCGGCACAACAACCAGCCGGTCCAGTGATCGCGACCCCGAACGCCAGCTCGATGACGCCGGCCAGCGGCTCGCCCGCGCCCGGTCGAACCCGTGCTTCGGCGACACGTACGTAGCGACCTCACTCTCACTTTCGCCGGATTCCGCGCCGATACGAGCCCCGTCCTGCAGCACCAGCGCCGGCCGTCCTGGGCCGTGGTTCATGGGCGGCCCTCCATCCGGTCCCGGAATGACGCGAGGATCCTCCGGACCGAGCGCTCATCCAGCCCGATCCGCGCGGCGATCTCGACGTTCGTCATGCCGTGACGGCGGAGCGTCAGCACGTCGATATCGCGCTGGCTGCACCCGGAGGTCAATTGCTCCAGCCGATCGTCGGCCTGGACCTTCTCGCTCGGGGTCGGATCGGCGGACGCGAACTCGCGAACGACCTCGCGATCCCCCTGGCGAATGTAGAGGTTCTCCTCGCGCGTGATGTCGTACTTCTCGGTCCGCGTCAGCCGGCGGTGCTGCTCGAGCACCTTGTTCCGCACCACACCGGCCAGATAGACCCGCAGGTGCCTGGCGTCGGCGAACGTACACGGGCGGTCGTTCAGGTCAGCGAAAAAGCTCTTCCACACCGCCTGGACGAAATCGGCCGAGTCGAACCGCGACCGGATCCTCCGGGGCAAGCGGCCGCGGACCATCGCACGGACCTCGCTCTCGAACCGTGCCAGGAACTCGCGGATGGCCGCGCCGTCCCCCGACCTGGCCCGTTCCATCAGGCCGCTGAAGTCGTCGTCGTGCTCCACGACCAATCCCCCCGCCTCGACGCGTCGGATCGGTACAGTCCATTGAGCTTCCGGCCGGCCTTCCCGTTCGCCGGCCCCTGGTCCGCACAATCCCCGCCTCCCTCCCCTGTTGCCACGCCTCCACGGCGGGCGGCAGCTCCCACCCCCTCATGCACAGAAATTCCGGCAACATTTCCGGATTCACGGCCAACACGGCCTTCCTCGGCTCGGATCGGTAGCTCGACTCCCCGAGGAAGCGGGAGCGGATTCCCGTCCACGTCGATCCGGCCTAAACCCATTAGAACAAGAAGCGTACTCGAGTTCCAGCCCATTGTGCCCTTAAATGCGACCGGGGCGAGACCGCATAGTTTTAATAACGCTCCGGGATTCACGCAGGCTCCAGACGTACATGCGGCATTTCCGCGGAAATCGGTCGACTCGGCTCATTACTGCTTCCTGCGGCTTGTTTGGTCCCGCTATTTCCGTTTCCGCCAGACAACATAGCACGCTATCTCAAAAAAATAGAGTCCTCCGCCGATTTTTTCCCCGCAGCGCAACTAAAGCATCAGGCTGCTGGGCCAGGTCGGGGATAAGCGGGGTTCTCGAGGGGTTGCGATCGACGAAACGCTCTCGGGCGGGGTCCAGTCAGGCACAAGGACGTGATCTCCCCGCCATCCGTCGCGAGACGGGGCGGGCGAGCCCAGATGGAGCAGGACACAAAAGAGGGGACTTCGATCAGTGGGCTGGACACAGGGAGTCACTTCCATGAGCGGCAATCAGGCCAGGGATCGTGGCATGCGGACGGGCTTGCAGATGTATCTGGACGACCTCAAGGATGACGTGCTGCTGACGTCATCTGAGGAGTGCGGCCTGGCGGTGGCGATTGCCCGGGGCGACCCCGGCGCAAAGCGGCGGCTCATCGAGGCCAACTTGCGGCTGGTGGTCAAGATCGCCCGGGATTACATCGGGCGGGGCATCGCGATCGACGACCTCATCGGTGAGGGGAACCTGGGACTCATCCGCGCCGCCGAGGAATACGACCCGCGGTTCGGCACTCGCTTCAGCACCTACGCCAGCTACTGGATCAAGCAGGCGATCCGCCACGCGCTCGATCAACACCACCACGACGATCCGGCTGCCCGCCCACATGGTGGGCCTGCTGACCCGCTGGCGGCGAGTCGAGCGATCGCTCTGCCGCGACCTGCACCGGGCACCCACCTTCGAGGAAATCGCCACCGAGATGGGACTGAGCCCGATGCAAAAGACCCTGGTGGCCCGGGCACAGCGGGCGCGGCCAGCTCCGGCTCGAGAGCGCCATGGCCGGCGACGAGGGCCGCTGGTCGCCCGACGAGTCCATCGCCCTCGGTGACTCGCCCGACTCGGCCCTCGAGTCCGAAGACGACAACGCCCTCCTCCTGCGTCGGATGGCCCGACTCGACGACCGCGAGCGGGCCGTCCTGGCCCTGCGCTACGGCCTGGGAGGCACGCTCCCCTTGACGCTCAAGGAGATCGGCCGACGGCTCGGCGTGACACGGGAATGGGTCCGTAAGATCGAGCTCCGCGCCGTCAAGAAACTCGACGATCGCGAATCCGAGCCCCCGCGCCGCGCGGCTCGCCGATTGCCCCGAAGGGTCATGGCCCCGGCTCCCGGCGAGGCCGCCGGATCCTCGCGGGGTTCCGCGATCCCCTTGCGGACCGCCGCGCTGGGGTGATCCAATTGAGGCCCCGGCGCGGCGGCCAGACGATCAACGGGGCCCGGTCCGCCTCGCCCGGGCGGGGATCTCGCGGACCGATGCTCCGATCGCCTCGAGCCCCGCGTCGCGGGACCGCGCGGACCACCACGACGGTCCTCTCTGCCGCGCTCATCGCCGCGGTCTCGGCGCTGGCCGCGGCATTCAATTCCGATTGGTCGGCCCCGCCGCGCTACGACGGAGCCGGCTACGCCGTGCTCGCCCGCGCCCTTCTCGAGGGCCAGGGCTACCGCGCCATCGATCATCCCGACCGCCCCCGGCACGCGCATTTCCCGCCCGGGTACCCGCTCGTCCTGGCCGCCACGTGGCGGGTCGTGGGCGTCTCGATGCCCGCGGCCCGGGCCGTCTCGCTGGCCTGCACGGTCGGGGCCACGCTGCTCGCCTGGTGCTGGTTCCGTCGCATCCTGCCGGCGACCGCGGCCCTCCTGCTCGCACTGGCGCTCGCGGTCAACTGGCTCTGGGCGCGGACCGGCGCTTCGATCCAGTCCGAGCCGCTGTACCTGCTGCTGAGCCAGCTCGCGATCCTCGTCGCCTCCCGCCCGGTGCGCGACACCAGCACCGGGCGATCGCTCATCCGGGCCGCCGCGCTGGGGACGCTGCTCGCCGCCGCCATCCTCACCCGCCACGTGGCGGTCGGTCTGGCCCTGGGCGTGCTGCTCGACCAGGCAATGCGCGGACGTTGGCGAGAGGCCCTGGTCGTCTCGGGCGTCGCGGCGATCCTTGTCGCACCCTGGGTGGCCTGGATCGCCTCGGTCGGGCCCGAAGGGCGTTCGCAGGCGAGTCTCGTCATGGGCGGAGACACTTCCTGGATAGCCCGGATCGCCGGCCAGTTCGTGTTCTATGTTCACCGCATTCCCGACCAGATCACCGGCCCGTTCGTCGAGGTCGGCACGACGTTCAGCCACAACCCGCGGCTGGCGGTCACCGCTCATATCTGGGCCGTGACCGCGACGGCCGTCGTGGCGCTCGGCTGGCTCAGTGGCCTTCGAAGGCCCCGTCGTCGGCTGGCGGGGCTGGTCGCGCTGGGGACGCTGGCCGTCCTGCTGGCCTGGCCGTTCCCCGAGGCCGGCCGCCTGCTGATCCCCTTGATCCCCTGCCTGCTGATCGGCGCCGAGGGCGGCCTGAGTCTCTCGGGGCGAAAGCCCGGAGACCCGCGCCGACGGAGCTCATCGCGGCGTCACCTGATCGCCTCGGCGCTGATCCTGGCCGCCTCGCTGCCGTATTCGCTCTATGCGACGGCGGCCGGCAAGTCCCGCGTGCTGACCGCCCCCGAGCAGAAATTCGACGCGGCCTGCGTCTGGCTCGCGGCCCACGCCGATCGGCCCGGCCCCGTGCTGACCCGCCACCCCGGCGAGGTCTTCTGGCGGACGGGCCGACAGGCGCTCGAGGTCCCGACCTCCGAACGCCCGGGCGACATCGACGCCGACGCGGCATCCATCGCCCGGACAGTCGACGCCCATCACGTCGCCTACCTGCTGATCGACCAGAACCGCTACGCCCACGCGCCGCCCAGCCCGCTCAGCCGCTTCGTCGGTGCGTTCCCCGAGCGGGTGCGCGATGTCTGGCAGCTCCAGGACGACCACGCGGCGATCCGCATTTACGAGGTCGTCCGTGCCCGTTGATGGCGGACCTCGATCACGGCTTCGGGGCCGCGAAACGCAGCTTCCCATAGTCCTCGTGGCGATGGAAGCTTGGCTTCGTCAGCGGGGCCGAGCTCATCAGCACGGGCTGGGTCCCGGCGGCGCCGTGGTCGTAGCGGCAGAGCGCGAACAACCATTCGTCGCCCGGCTTCGGCCGGCCGCCGGTCGCCCGGAAGGCGGTCCAGGGAATCCGACCCTCGACGGTCCACGACTGGTCACGGTCACCCCCCTGGTCGAGCGTGCCGTCGATCTGCACGACCGCCTTGTTGCCAAGTACCGGCGCCTGGTGGATGTCGCTGGGATAGACGCCTCGCTTCGGGAAGGCACATTCGAACACCAGGGCCTTGGGATTGGCCTGGAACTCGTAATAGGCAGGGCCGTCGGCGGTCGGCTTGAAGAACATCTCGAAGACGTCGCCGTCCCAGAGCGTGTCGTTGCGTTTCTCGCCGTGCGATCGCAGCTCGGCATCGGTCATCGTCGCGGCGTAATACAGCGCCTCGTCGTCCCAGGCGAGATATGCCCGAGTGCCTTCCCTTGGCGTCTGATCCCAGAACGACGCAAACCTGGTGATCGCGACGCCCTCTTTCCAGCAGGCGTCGTCGAGCTTGCCGTCGAGCACCGGCGGCTTCGCGGCCCAGGTGCAGACGGCCTCGCGGGTCGCGATCTCTGTCTTGCTTGACCCGGATGGCGCTCGCGGGGACGATTCTTGTCTTGCGACGGCTTCACGGCCCTGATCCCACGGGCCTGCCGCGACAGCCGGACGGCCCGTCGTTGCGGCGAGGAACAACAACACAAGCACTCGACGGGCCAGCGGCATGATCGGGAGGACTCCAGCGTTGAGAGCAAGGCATGGGCCCGGCGGCCGGCGACGCCCGCGCCGATCGCACCGCCGGACCGATGGTCCTGCCGGGGGATGTCGAGGATAGTCCGCGACAGGTCCCCACGCAACTCCCCACGTCAGTTCGCCCCGCGAGGCGGGAGGGTCTGTACGCCCGCCGGAGTGAGCACCTCGATATCGACCCCGCCCACGTGCGCATCAAGGGCCTTGAGCCGCAACTCGATCTGCTCAAGCCGTTGCATCACCTGCTGCATCTCGTTCTCGACGTTCTGGATGCGATCGGAGAGCGAGGCATCTCGCGAGGGTACCGGCGAAGGCGGGAGCACGCTGTTGGAACGGGGGCCCTGGTCACCCGGGTTCAGCATGGGCACGCTGTCGGGGCTGACGGGGCGAGGTTGCGGGCTCGCGGAGGGAGCCGTATCCCTCTGGATTGCCATCCGACTTCGCGGCATCCCTGGCCGTGTACTTCTCTCCGCGGTCGGTGCGGGCGTGTTGGCTTGCTGTAGTTCGTCCAGGCCGGGGATGTCGGAAGTCGCCGCGAGCCGCACATCGGCCGATGGGACCGGCGGCCGACTCGCTCTGGGCGGGAGGACGTCGACAGCCGGCAGCTCATCGTCCGACGTGAGCACCGGCCGAGAATCCCTCGAAGGCCGACGAGTCGCATCACTCGACGACATCCGTTCGAGCGCGTCGAGGACGCGATCGAGCTTCCTCTCCAGCGCAGCGGTCCGCTGCTCGGCGTCGGACTTCGCCACCGCCGGCGGCGGCACCTGGGCAACCACCTGCCCCTTGCTGGTCCCGGTGCCGGAGCCCGATTGCCCCTGCGCCAGCACGACGGCGCCCGAGACGACCGCCGACATGGTCCCGACGGCCAGGGCGATACCCTTGAGTTTCGCGACAAACATGGTCTGGATGACTCCTTCGGAAAGTGACGCGGCGGAGGCCGAGATGGCCGACCCCGCCGTTGCGGTGATGGGACCGGCCGCGACGATGGTCGCGGCTTCGACGGTTGACTCGATCAATGACAGGGGTAAAGTCACGGCCCGCGCCTCGCGGATCAGCGCGGCCGAAAGCGCCGCGGCCGGCAGCGAGACGCCCCGCGCGGCCAGCCGGTCGCGGAGCCTCGCCTTGGCCCGCGCCAGCCGGCTCGACAGAGTCCCCTCGGGGATACCCAGCCGCCGCGCCGCCTCGGGACGCGACAGCCCCTCCAGCTCACACAGGACCACCGGCCCCCGATCCCGCGCCGGCAGGCGGGCGAGCTCATCGTCCAGGATCGCCCGCAGCTCGTCGGAAGACTCACCGTCGGGCGGATCGACGCCGATGGGCGTGCTCACGCGCTCCTCCCTCGCCCGTCGCCGGGCCGCGCGAACGCGGGCCTCCTTTGCGGTCCGCACCGCGACTCCGTACAGCCAGCTCGCGACCTTCTCACGCCGAACGACGGTCGACGCCTTCCGCGCCAGCACCAGGAACGTCGCCTGGAAAGCGTCCTCCGCGTCGTGTGCGTCGCCGAGTACCCGTCGGCAGACGCCCAGCACCATCGGCCCGTGCCGCTGCACCAGCTCGGCGAACGCTTCCTCTCCCACCTCGTCGCGCCGCGACAGGAACCGCTCGAGCAACTGCTCGTCGCCGAATCCCCCCGCCACGCCGAACTGGTAGAGCGTCCGCAGGTGCCGGACCACCTCGCGCGACGATCGTTCGTACATCGCTTGCCCTCGCGGTTCGCCTCGGTTGCCCCAGGGTTCCCGTAATAGTGGGTTCCCACGCCGCAGCGCGTCCACGATTTCGGAATTTTTTCGAAACGATCCGTCAGCGGTCGTCCGACGCGACGGGGTAAACCGGTGCCACGGCGGTCGGCAAGGGACTGGAAACGGCCGCGGCCGCAGGCCGGCCCGGTGCGCCGACCCGCGACGGTCGATACTCTCCCGATCCGAACAGCCACCTCGCCAGCGAGCCCGGCGGCAAACCCGGCCGTACCAGCCGCGTCGGGCGATCGAGGTCGGTCAGGATCTCCTGCGCCGCGAGATATCCGCTCCGCACGGCGCCCTCCATCGTCGCCGGCCATCCGGTGTCGGTCCAATCGCCGGCCAGGAAGAAGCCATCGATGGGCGTCCGTTGCGGCGGCCGCAGCGCCTCGATCCCCGGCCGGACCGCGAACGTCGCACCGTGCTCGGTCACGACCCGCCACCGCACCAATGTCGCCTCACGCGCCGCCGGCCAGATCGACCGAAGATCGTCGAGCACCCGGTCCCGGATCGCGGCATTGTCCAGCGCCAGCAGCTCATACGAGGCGCTGATCACGGCCTGAAGGTATTGCCCCCGCGCGACGGGCTCTCCGGATAGACGGCCGTCGGCGGTCCCCTGGGCATCCGCCCGCACGCCCCGGCCCTGGATCGCGGTGTGATTGAACACCCACTGCACCAGCCGGCCCGGCGTGACGACGTGGTCGAACGGACAGACCTCGCGATCGAACCACAGGTGGACGCCGGTGATCGGCGAAGCCTCGATCTCGCCCAGCCGGCCCAGCTCCGGCACCCGCTCGCGCAGGGCCGGCGAGGCCAGGTTGCCGGCCCGGTCGAACGGCACCCCCAGCACCACGAAGTCCGCCGCGATCGCCTCGCCCGTCCGCAGCACGACCCCGCCCACCGCGCCATCCTCGTCCAGCTCGACCGATCGGACTCCGGTTGTCAGCCTCACTGTGACCTCATGGATTCGCAGCCATTCCTCCAGACGACGACCGTAAAGTTCGCCCAGCGGCACAAGCGGCAACTCGAGCTGGAACCCCGCGCGGTTGCGCAGGAAGCCGTCTAGCACGACCTTCCGCGCGTGGCCGACGTCCATCTGTTCGAGCCGCTCGTTGAGCGCCGACACAAGCACCGGCGCCCAGAACATCTCGATTGACCGATTGGTCTGTGCGTGCCGACGCAGCCAGTCGGCGAACGGCTCGCCAGGCCGGTCGTCGCGGTCCCACGCCAGGCTCGCCAGCCCGAACGCCACCCCCAGCTTGTCGCGTAGCCCCAGCGACCGCGCCTTGAGGAAGCTGCCGGCGAGGTGAAACGGCGCCGGCCCCCGCCCGGCGCGGAACCGCGAGACCGTGCCCGCCGGGTCCAGGAAAACCAGCTCCGACTCACGCCTGAGCATCTCGCCGATCCCCACCCGCCGGCAGAAATCGGCCAGGTTGGTACAGCAGGCCATGCTGACGTGTTGGCAGTTATCGACCAGCTCGCCGGTCGCCGGGTTGGGGAAGCTGCTCGCGGCCCACCCAGCCTCGGCCGGCTCTCGAGGATCGTGATCCGAAGACCCCGGCCCACCAGGCACGACGCGACCGCCAGGCCCGCCAGCCCGCCGCCGACGATCACGATATGAGGCGGAGGGGGCTTGTGAACGGTGGCCATCGTCGTTGGTCGCTTCTCGATCGTCGCCTCGATGTCAGGGCGTCACACGGTCCAGTCCTCTACCCTCAGGCCGGGTATCTTCTTGAAGTCCACTACGTTGCGACTGACCACCGTTGCGTCATGGATCAGTGCGATCGCGGCAATCTTGAGGTCCATCGTCCCGACGTGAAGACCTAGCCGCTGCAAGCGTCGCAGTTCGGCGGCGGCTAAATCCGTGAAAGCAAGAACATTCATCGTACTATAGTACCGGAGATGCCTGTGCAACCTGTCGTACGCACCCACTTCCGCACGGCCCGGCTTCGCTTTGGCCGGGTAGGACAGCCATCCCCGCGTTTGTTCCTCAAAATTGATCACGTCGTCGCTACTTCGGCCGGATCCAGTGCCGTGAGGCGCTCTCGTAATGCGTCCTTGGCGCTCGAGTCGTCCTGTTGGAGGATCGTTAAGGTGTCTGTATCAAGAACGACCATCCGATAACTTGGCCTTTCGAGTTCGCTTTTCGGATCTCGGTCGGAACGACTCACGCCACTCTCGCCCCAGGCGCATCGCCTCCTCGAACGCGGGATCGTTGGCGAAACTACCGCTGATCTGCTGCCACCAGGGCCCCTGTGGACCCCGAACTTCCTCGAGTTCCGACTTCAAGCGAGTCATCTCGTCCTCCAGGACGCAGAGCCTTCGCTCGAATTGCGCCTCGGTGGTCTCGAGCGGGTCGCGAGGTTCTCGATCTGCCGGCATTGTGCCGGGATGACCGTTCGTCGCTCGTGCCGCGTGAGCTTTCTTCTTGGCGGCCATATCTCGTACCTTTCGCGGGGTGGACAATTCGCCAACCTACTCTGTCGATCGCCCCCCCATTCTACCAGCGACGGCCCCGAGCGCGATGCCGACCTTGCGCCAGCCGGGCAGCGAGACCCGTCCGCCCAGGACGTCGTAATCGCGCCGAGCAATTTCGTCGAGCAGCGCGCGGTAGATGCCGACGATGGTCCGGAGCACCGGCCGGCCCACGGGGTCAACCAGCGGGACGAGCCGGCGGCGCGTCTTCATGATATGCGTAGGCGCGCCGAGCCTCGAAGGCCAGCAGCTCACGGACGCGGTCGCCCGGCCGACCGACCGCCGCCAGCTCGACGGGTGTGACGCCGAACCGCTCCAGATCATCGCGCGGCAGGTAGATCCTCCCGCCGCGCGCATCCTCTCCCACATCGCGAAGGATATTCGTGAGCTGGAGTGCCAGCCCGCAGTGCTCGGCCAGCCGCTCGGCCTCGCCCCCCTCCGAGCGATATCCCCAGATGTGCAGGCAGCACAGACCCACCACCGAGGCGACGTGATAGCAGTAATCGGCCAGTTCGGCGAACGTCGCGAAGCCGCGAGGCCGGATGTCCATCGAGACGCCCTCGATCACCTCGTCGAGCAGGTGCCGGGGAATGGCATGGCGGGCCACCGTGTCGGCCAGCGCGGGGAGTCCCGGCCAGGCGTCGGGCCGGCCATCGAGCGCCTCGTCGAGCGCCGTCCGCCACGACTCGAGTGCCCGGTCCTTTTCGTCGGCGTCGCCGGCTTCGTCTGCCAGGTCGTCGGTGTGCCGCATGAAGGCGTACAGCGCACACATCGACCGCCGCCGCGACGGCGGCAACAGCAGGAACGCACAGTAGAAGTTCCGCGCCTCACGTCGCGCCACGTCACCGCAAAATCGGTAGCTGTGCCGCAGCGCAACGGCGCCGCCGGTCGTCACGGCAGGCTCCCCGATCGCGGCGGCACCGCGCCGCGCCGGCACCCATGGACGCCCGCTCTCGGCCCGCGACCCGGTCCCGCAGCCGGGCCATCGACATCGCCGCCACGGCCCGAGCCAGTAACCGCACCTTCGTCCACCGCGATAGCGACGGCCTCGCCCCCAAAACGTCGAAACCCCTCGCCTCGATCCGGTCGAGGATCGCCAGCCCGCCTCGCGTGAACAAATCTACGTCCACCGCCAGCGCCCGCGGCATCCGACCCACCAGCGGCCGCCCGTCGGCGAACAGGCCGCGCGTCCGCTCGACCTCGAACCTCATCAGCGCGGCGAACTCCGCCGTGAACCTGAGCGCCCGCAGGTCCCGATCGGCCACGCCGAATCGCTCGCGGTCCTGGCGCGGCAGATAGATCCGCCCGATCGCCAGGTCGCGCGCCACGTCCTGCCAGAAATTCGCCAGTTGCAGCGCCGTGCAAGTCGCGTCCGACAGCCGCGCGTTCGCCGGGTTGTACGACCCGGCAATGTACAGCACCAGGTGCCCCACCGGGTTCGCCGACCGTACGCAATAATCGAGCAATTGCTCATACGACTGGTATTCGGTGATCGACTGATCCTGCTCGAAGGCCGAGATCAACGCCTCGAAGGGAGCAACCGGGATTCCGTAGCTTTCGACCGTCTCGCGCAGGGCGATCATCACCGGATGCGTGGCCCGCCCCTCGTACATCGCGCACAGCTCGCCCCGCCACCATCCGAGCAGCTCGAGTGACCGCACGGGATCCCCCAGCTCGTCGCCCAGGTCGTCCGACCATCGGCAGAAGGCGTAGATGCTCCGGAAGGCCGGCCGGTGCTCCCGCGGCGTCAGCCGGGTCACGACACTGAAATTCTCGTAATGGGTCGCCGTCAGCCGCGCGCAGTATCCCAGCGCCTCGTCGCGAGTGACGCGCTCCGGGCTTCCCGGCCCGAACCGGCTGAGATCGTCCGCAAAGGCCATGCTCGTCGGTCCGTCCGGCTGGAAGAGGTCAGAAAGGGTCCCGTCCCGAACGCACGCCGCGGTGGGCGGAAGGCCCACGATTCTAACGGCCCCCGCCGCCCGTTGCCAGCGGGCCGCGGCCGTCCGCGACGCGGAACGCCTCGATGATTGACGACGCGCCGCGGGACCGGCACAATCGACCACGATTCACAGCCCACCACACCCCCGGCTCTCACCACCTTTCCCAGGGAGACACCGATGATTCGACCGCGATCTCCGCGCCCGGGCTCGTCGCCGATGGCGATCCTGGCCGCCCTGGCCCTGCTCGCTGCGGCGCCGGCCGGCGGCTCCGCCCAGGACGACAAGGGCTTCAAACCGCTCTTCAACGGCAAGGACCTCACCGGCTGGATCACGCCCGACGACAAGACCCTATTCACCGTCGAGAACGGCGAGATCGTCGGCCGCACCGGCACCGAGAAGCTCAAGAAAAACGAGTTCCTGGTGACCGGCAAGTCCTACGGCGACTTCATCCTCAAGGCCAAGGTCAAGATCAAGAACGGCAACTCGGGCATCCAGTTCCGCAGCGAGCGCGCACCCGATGGCGCCGTCTCGGGTCCGCAGGCCGACGTCGCCGACGACCAGTGGGGCCTGCTGTACGAGGAGCGCCGCCGCAGTATTCTCCAGCGCTACCCCCTCGAGAAGGCCAAAAAACTCCTCAAGCCCGACGGCTGGAACGAGTTCGTCATCACCGCCAGGGGCAACCACGTCACGATCGACCTGAACGGGACCCGGATCATCGAGCGCGACGACCCCAAGTTCGAGAAGGAAGGCATCATCGCGCTCCAGATCCACGTCTGGCCCGAGCCGATGGAGGTCCGCTACAAGGACATCCAGATCAAGGAGCTCTGAGCGGCGCTGCACGCATCCGCGCCCGGCGGAGCGACCTCTCCGCCCGGGCGCTCGATTCCTGCCTCGGCCGCACTTGCAACGATCGAGGCCCCGCCATTCAGCCACCCTCGACCGTCCCTCCGCGCCGCCCGGCGTAGAACCCGTACCGGCCCTTGATCTTCTCGTGCCCGGGCTTCACGTCGGGGTAATACCAGGCGACGTCCTTCACGGTCCGCCCGTCGGGCCCGACGTAGTCGACCCAATTGCACGTGCCCTTGATCGGGCAAGTGTAGGTGCGCACGGTGACCTTCAAGACATCGGACTTCACGGCGGACGCCTCGAAGTACCAGTTGCCCTCGTACTTCTCGACGCCCGGGCCGACCTCGGCCTCGGCGAGGGTGGTGTCGGAATCCTTCTCACGGATCGTGACGTTCATCGCGGTGGATCTCCCAGGTCCTCGCCCAGCGGGAAGGCACCGCGGAGGGCGGCACCGCGCTCCCGCCGGGCATAGCCGCGATATTGTACGCCGGCTGCAAGCCCTCGGCCCTCTCTCGCCCGCGTACGGGTGCTAGCGCTCGGGATTCTCGATGACGACATCGCCCAGCTCGATCGCCTGGCCGGCGACGGCGACGAACCACTTCTTCACCTTGCGACGGCTGGCGTCCGCCATGGGTCCGACCGTGACCAGCCGATGGGTCGCTCCCGGGATCAGCGCGGGGAACGTGATCCGTCCCTGCGCGTCGGTGGCCAGCTCGGCGTGGTTCTCGGGGTTGAGCCGCGAGAGATAATCCGCGTCGGGGCGGAGCTTTTTCGGGTCGGGCGTGACCGTCTCGGTCATCTCGACGTCGGGTGTCAGCACCATCGAGAGCAGCCAGGGATCGTGATAACCCGCCAGCGGCTTGCCCTGGCCGTCGACCAGCCGGGCCATGGCCATGCCGCACGGCTCGAGCCGCACCGTGATCGGCCCATCCTTCGCCGCGGCGGCCGAGAACATCACCGTGGCGCCCGTCTTGTTCGTGCCGTCGAAGAAATAGACCGGGACCTCGCCGACGGGCGGCACGCCGTGCAGCTCGAATTGCCCATTGTGCACCCGGCCAAAGTGCTGGCCCCAGAAACGTCGCCACGGCCACGGCTGCGGCATCAGGATCAGCCGGCTGAATGCCCGCGCCGATGCCACCGGCTGCCCTTCCGGCCCGACCACCCGGGCCTTCACCGTCGCCCCCCGGCGAAGCACAATATCCACCTGCCGGCTCGCATCGCCGGGCTTCAGGTCGCACGGGACGAAGGCATGCGCATAGAGCCTCTGGCCGCCCGGCTGGCCCTCGAAGAGCATGTTCTGGCCCTTCTCCTCGAGCACGTAATCGTCGCTCGGGCCCAGGACGACCAGCGTCCCCGGGTTCGGCTTGACGGCCATCTGATAAGACCCATCGGGGCCCGTCCGCGCCGTGCCGCTCCATGAGCCGGCGTCGCCTTCGCCGGCCTTCGGCCCGTTGAACCGCAACGCGGCCCCCGCGACCGGCCGGTTCGTCCCCTCCTCGACGATCTTGCCCCGGATGACCGTTCCCCGCCGGAGCGCCAGGTCCATCCGCTTTTCGCGCGTCCCCGTCGGCAACGTGAAGGGCAAATCCCCGCCCGCGGTCGCGTTCATGTACGGCTGCCCCTCGGGCGCGAAGACGAGCATCGCGTAACGATCGCCCGAGATCGGGTTGGCGCGGTAATACCCCTGGTCGTCGGTCTCGTAGTGGTTGGTATACCCCGGCCCGCCGATGTAGGAGAGGATCTCGATCGGCGCGTGCGGGGCCGGCTTGCCCGTGTCGGCGTACGTGACCCTCCCGGAGAAGACCTTCGCCGGCTCGAGCGCCACCCGGACCGGCTTCGACTCGGGCGATTCGTCCGTATCCACAATGATTCGCTGCCGGGCGTACTCCGGGTCGTCGGCCATGAGCAGGGCACGCAAGCCCCGGCCGACACCGCGAATCGCGAATCGCCCCTCGGCGTCGGAGCTCACCGACGCCGGCCACGCGCGGGAAATCGTCCCGCTCCGGCCGGCCCAGAAGTGCGGCCCTTCGATATGATCGGCCAGCGTCTCGGGCCCGCGCTTGGGATGACCCATGCCCTCGACCGCGACCTTGACGCCAGGCACCACTCGCCCCTTGATGTCGAAGATCCGCCCGACGATCACCTGCTCGGGCCGCAGCGTGATCTCGGCGGAAGGCTGCTCGACGTCCACGCCCAGGTCCACCCAGCCCGTGCCATACCCTGGCGCCGTCGCCGTGGCGCCGATCATGTGATGCGTGCCCGACGTGATCCGCGGCATGTCGATGCGGAACTTCCCACCCGCGTCGCTCGTCGCCAGGCCGAGCGATGCCGGCATGCCCGCGGTCGGTCGGTCGTCCACCTCCTTCGAGGCGGCATGGACCATGACGGCGGCATTCAGCACAGGCCGCCCCTCGGGATCCAGGACGCGACCTACAACCGTCATCCGCCCCTTCGCCGCGATCGCAGGGGCCTCATCAACCGGCGATCGCGCCGCGGCGGCCTTCGAAATCGGCCGGGAATCCTGGGCCACCGCTTGCGGGCGGCTGAGCCATCCCGCCAGCACGACGGCCGCCGTGAGAACGATCGGCAGCAAGGACACCGCCGTCTTGATTCGAGTGACGAGCATGGTACGAAGGACCTCCTGGGCGATCGCCGCGGCCGGCGCATGGCGCCCCGCGGACGAGACCGGGTATCGGGCCGCGAACGCGATCGCGGCCCGCGTGGTGGAATCACGCAGGAGGGGAGAGATGGCCGCCCGGGCCGCCCGGCTGCCGCCCAGGCTGGCGGCGATCGCCACGGACGACATCGCGAACCCGCGCCGATCCAGCCCGCGACGCAGCCGGTCGCGCGCCCGGGCCATCCGGCTGCGCAGCGTGCCGACCGGCCAGCGGAGCCGGTGCGCCGCCTCGTCGAGGGTCAGCCCCTCGAAGTAGCAGAGCACCACCGGCGCCCGGAAGGTCCCCGGCAGCCGATCGATCTCACGGTGCAGCGCCTCGGCCCGCTCGCGGTCGAGCAGCACCCGCTCGGCCGCGTCCGACGCCGGCCCGGCAGCCGTCCCGGCCTGCCGGTCAACCTCGGCCCGCTTGCGCCGGTCGAGCCGTGTCCGTGCCTTCCGCGCCGTCCGCAGGGCGACGCCATAAAGCCACGCGCCCAGCCCGTCCGGATCGCGGATCGTCCGCGCCTTCCGCGCCAGCACCAGGAAGACCGCCTGGAAGGCGTCCTCGGCGTCGTGATGATCGCCCAGGAGGTGCCGGCAGACGCCCAGCACCATCGGCCCGTGCCGCGACACGATCGCCGCGAAGGCAGCCTCGTCCATCGACGCGCCACCGTCCAGGGCGACCCGCTCGAGCAACTGCCGGTCCGACTGACCCGCCGCCGATCCGCCCGAGAAGAGCGTCCCGAGCTGCCGGGCCACCGAGATCGTCGCGATTCGTGCCATGGGCTTATCCGACTGGTCGGTGTTGACCCTGGTCCGTCCGTCCGGACCGATTCCCGTCATCCGAGCGAGGCTCGTCGTTCCTGGATCAATGATCCCTGAACGGGCGACAACGGACAACGGCGACCGAACGAAAAGACCGTTCCTCATCCCCTCAGCCCGATAGTGCCCCGCCGCCCCGGGACTTATCCCAGCCGCCTCCCACTTTTTCGCGACAATCGCGCAACTCTCACCCAGCCAACGAGAAACGCGCACCAGGCGAATAGCGCCCGAGCCGCCGCGATCCCTGGGAAATGGATCTTGCGGAAATACCGCGTGCGGCGGCCGACCTTTCGCGCAGTGATAGAGATAGACTCGGTAGGCTCCACTGGGTGTCTCCCCCGGCAGGAGGGTCCGGTGGTCGTAGGGTGGGTCGAGCGGAGCGAGGCCCACCACGATCGTGCGGTGGATATCGGTGGGCCTCGCTCCGCTCGACTCACTTTAGGAGACTTGCCACTGACCACTGACCACTGACCACTGACCACTGAGAGGATATCGGTGGGCCTCGCTCCGCTCGACCCACCCTACGCGAATTGCCACTTGTCACTTGCCACTGACCGCTGAGAGGAGAGCCTCAATGCCAGCCGAGCAAACCCGATGGGCCCTCCGCCGGATCGACCGGCTGTTTCAGGACGGCTGCGTCACCGGCCTGGACGACGCCCGGCTGCTCGAGCGGTTTGCATCCGATCGCGACGAATCGACCCTCGAAGCCCTCATCGAGCGGCATGGCCCGATGGTCCTGGGCGTCTGCCGCCGCCTACTGGCGAATCCCGCCGATGTCGAGGATGCCTTCCAGGCGACGTTCCTCATCCTGGTCCGCAAGGCCCCCGCGCTGCGGGACGTACACCGCCTCGGACCCTGGTTGCACGGCGTCGCCTATCGGGTCGCCGCACGGGCCCGGACCGACGCCTACCGCCGCCGCCTTCGCGAGCAGCAAGGCGCCCGCCCCGACCGCGAGCCCGAGACCCACTCCCCCGACCGCCTGGCCGCCCAGGCCGAGCTCCGCGAGGCCGTCGACCGCGAGATTGCCAGGCTGTCCGCCTCTCATCGCGCGGCGATCGTCCTCTGCGACCTCGAAGGCCGGTCGAGCCAGGATGCCGCACGCCTGCTCGGCTGGAGCGAAGACGCCCTGCGCGGCCGCCTCGCCCGCGCCCGCCAGAAGCTCCGCCAGCGGCTCGAGCGCCGGAACCTCGCGCCCATCCTCCTACCCGGCACTCCGGAGATCCTCAGCCTGCCCGCGCCGCTCATCGAAACCACCACCCGCGCGTCGATGGCGACGGTCCTCGCCGGTCGCGCGGCACCATCCGCCGTCGGGGTGATCTCGGCGTCCGTCTCGACCCTCGCCCACGGAGTCATCCAGACCATGTTCCTCTCCCGGATGAAGCGGCTGACGGCCGGCCTCATCCTTTCCGCCATCGGCCTGCTCGCCGCCACCGGCCTGGTCCGCGCCGGGCTCCCCGGAGCCCAGCCCGCCGCCGCAACCAGCCGAAAGCCCCAGCCCGAGGGCCAGGCCCCAGAGGCCGGCGCCAGGAAGCCCTTGCCCGGTCCGATCCAGCTCCGCGTCATCGCCCGACAGGGCAAACAGCCGGTCGCCGGCGCGATGGTCGAAGCGAGCACGATTTTCGAAGGTTCGTACCGCGAGAACAAGTTCACCACCGACGCGCAGGGCCGCTGCACGATCAGCCTGCCCGGCGGCGGTCCCCTCGCGATGCTCTCGATCGCCAAGGATGGATTCGTGCCCTTCTATCGTGCCTGGGGCGACCAGGACCCGGCGCCGGCCAAATCGATCAACCAGGAGCTCGAGCCGGGCCAGCCCATCGGCGGATTCGTCCGCGACGAACAGGGCCAGCCGATCGTCGCCGCCGACGTGACCGTCGCCATCGGCACCGGGCACGGCGAGATCCCCGACGTGGACGTCCCCGCGCCGGGCAATATCCAGGTCTACGCGGGCTATCCTCACCTCCAGGTCAAGACCGATGCCCAGGGCCGCTGGCAATGCTCGATTCTGCCGGCCAAACCCGATCCCGCCACCAGGCTGTGGTTCTTCCTCGAGCATCCCGACCACGTCAGCGACACCGGCGGCTACTCCCGGCGCCTCAGCCTGGCGACCGCCCGCGCGATGACGGGCTCCCTGATCATGAGCGAGGGCGTTGAGGTCCGCGGCGACGTCCGCGACGGCGCCAATCGACCCGCGACCGGTGCCCGGGTCGTCCTGGCCTATTCCGCCAACTCGGGGAACCTGCTGAGCACCAGGACCGACGACCAGGGCCGCTTCCGGTTCGCCCATGCCAACGACAAGAACGGCCTGCGCCGCTGGGTCGTCAGCGTCCAGGCCGCCGGCTTCGCACCCGCCTGGCAGCCTGTCGCACTCACCGCACCGATTCCGCCGGTCAGCCTCCGCGTCACACCCAGCAAGCCGTTCCACGGCCGGGTCGTCGACGCGAAAGGAAAACCCATCGCCGGTTCATCCGTCAGCGTGAGCTGGCAGGAATGCCAGCATCTCGACTGGAAGGGCTTTACCGATGCCGACGGCCGCTTCGTCTGGTCCGACGGTCCGCTCGACGGCGAGATCGTCTTCAGCGCCGGGAAACAGGGGTATGTGTCCGTCTATCATCACCGGATCGCGGCGGAAGCCGGAGAGACCACGATCACGCTGAATCCGCCGATGCGGGTCCACGGCACGGTCGTCGACGCCGAGACGGGCCAGCCGATCCCCGGCTTCCAGCTCGTCGAGGGCGAGTCCTCACATGGCAACCCGATATCCTGGAGGTGGACGCAACGATCCGGTCGGGCATTCACCGGCGGCCGGTTCGACGCCTCGCCCTTCCAGGTCGAGTATCCCGGCACGATCTACTATCTCCGCGCCGAGGCCGACGGCTATGTTCCGGCGACCTCACGTGGGATCACCTTCGGCGAGCCCGAGATCACCCTGGCGTTCCGGCTCAAGAAGGGCTTCGGCCCCTCGGGCTTCGTCCGGACCCCCGACGGCAAGCCGGCGGTCGGCGCCGACGTCTATCTCACCAACCCGAAATATGGCCTCCCGCTGCATAACAACGTCCACGAGCCACCGCCAGCTCGGGAGTTCTGGACCCGGACCGACGACAAGGGCCACTTCTCCTTCGGAGCCAGGGATGAGCCATATGGCGTCCTCGTCGTCCATTTCCAGGGGGTCGCCCAGAAGACGCCCGAGGACCTTGCCCTTTCCTCCGGGATGACGCTCGAGCCCTACGGGCGAATCGAGGGAACCCTCCGGATCGGGAATGAGCTGGGAAAACGACGACCGATCCACGTCCGGCTCGAGCGGTCGGCGCATCCGAGCGATCCATGGCTGTGTATCCAGTATTCGGCGATGACCGACGACCAGGGGCACTTCAAGATCGATCGCGTCATGCCCGGCGAGGCGGCGGTCTCCCGCCGCTCCTCGGTGAACGGGATCGAGGTTGACCTCAAACTCGGCCCCGCTGATCGACGTCGTCGCCGGACAGGCCGCCCGCGTCGAGATCGGCGGCCGCGGCCGGCCCGTCACCGGCCGCGTGTCCTTGCCCGAGAGCTCGGCAACCCGGATCAACCTCGCCCAGGCGACCGGGATCCTGATCGTTGACAAGGTGTCGCTGCCCCAACCCGAGGATATCGAAAACTGGGACCGGGCGAGACAGTGCGCGTGGTCGCGCTCACCCGAGGGCAAGGCCTGGCGCCGGGCCCACCACCTCTACTACTTCCCGATCGACGCGGCCGGCCGCTTCCGCATCGAGGACGTGCTGCCCGGGGCCTACGAACTCCGCGTGAGCTACCAGAGCACGCCCGGTTTTCAGGGACCCGCAGCCGGCGGAAACCAGGTCAGCGGCCGGGTCGAGCGCAAGGTAACGATCGACCCGATCCCGGGCGGGCGCACCGACGAGCCGATCGATCTGGGCACCGTCGAGATGAAGCTCAACGCCGCGGGAGCTCGGTAGGGCGAGAGACGATGAAGGTGCGGAGCTGGCCGCGGCGGTCCTCCGGTCTCGTGTTTTCGTACTTTCGACGTTTCTCGATTCGAATGCCAGCCTCGCCGGCATGTCGTGCGATAGCGTGCGACCGATGTTTGATATGCGAACGTCCCACGGGCGGGAGGACCCGGCGACTGACGTCGCCGGTTCGCCCGGCCAATCCCACGGCGCGGGGCGCGGACCGACGTCGCCGGTCCCACCGCGCCGACCCCGCGCAGGGATCACCCGGCGACTGACGTCGCCGGTTCGCCCGGCCGGCCCCAGGCCGAGGGGGAGGGCGGACGGCGCCGCTCTCACGGCGCCGACTCCGGCGAACCGGCGACGTCAGTCGCCGGGTCCATCGCACGGCCAATCCCACGGCGCGGGGTGGATGGACCTCGCCGGTCCCACAGCGCCGTCTCCGGCGAACCGGCGACGTCAGTCGCCGGGTCCTCAAGGCCGGGCTGAGATCATTCGTCAGATCCTCTCGCCCCGAGCTTCCGAACGACCCACGCACAAATTGCCACGACGGCGGCCACGAGGTACGCCGCGGACGAGCCCGCCGTGGCAAGAAAGTGTGCCGAGCTGATCGGCCGATGAAACCGCTCCTTCGCCGCCAGCTCCGGAGTCGGGTCAGGGTAGGGCAGGAGGACACCGGACCAAATCGCGTGGCCGAAGAACACCGCGGCGAATGCCAACGAGAGCACCAGCAGCCAGATCGCGACCTTCATCAGTCGGGTTCCGCCCGCCCGAGGTCAGCCGGCGAGTACGGCCGGCCTCGCGACGACGGGCCAGACCAGACCCGATCGGATCGCATTGCAGCCCGCGGTGTGCCAATTACTCGAGGCCGGTCGGTCGCCTCGGGTGGTGGAATTCCTCATTCGGCAGCAGCCAGGCCACCCGGGACTTCCCGCCTTCGCTCCGGATCCTGCGCCACGCCCTGCCGCATTCCCAGGTAGATCGTTCCGTCCTGGCCAACGACCATCGAGCTGGGATAGAGGCCGCCCCAGAAGGCATCCTGGACGAGCACCTTGGCTTTCTTCGTGGAAGGGTCAACCCGGAGTAACTCGGCAGTGGTCGCCACAAGCAGGGAGCCATCGGCCGCCTTCACCGCCACCTGAGCGCACTCTTCAGGTTCGACAATGTCCTCGGCATTCCAGCGACCCTGCGGATCGCGGACCAGCCGAAGGATCCGTCCCCTGGACTCGCCCTTGTGGGCGAGTCCCTCGATCGCCAGTAGACCCGAATCGGTCCGCACAAAGCCGCCGATCCAGGCTTCCGCGATCTTCCGTCGTGTCTTCCCATCGGGCGAGAACCACCAGAGCCCCGCGCCGAATTCTCCCGCGTTGAACGCCACGATCCAGCCATCGTTGACCCGGCTGGTGTACCGCCTCCCGGCGAGCCCCTCGTCGGCCATGCCCGGCGCGATCTCGAACGGGAGTGCGCCCGGCCGCTGGAGGGAAGGGTCTCGCCGAAGAACACGCGGGCGGCCGTCGCGTAGGATCACGGTCCACTCGTGCGAGGAGTGATTGGCCGCAAGCCAGTCGTCCGAGTTCTTCTCCGGCGGCTCGACAGCGATCCACTTCCCCAGGTCCTCGGGAAAGTCGTCGGGCCCGGCCCGCGTGACGGCCGCCAGGATGACCAGGGCACAAAGAGTCGCCAGGACGTCCTTCATCTGTACCTCCCCATGCATCGCTGCTCCGCCGAACGGCCGAGTGGCTCACGAACGAGGGCGGGACCGGCCGATCCGGGGCCGACCTACCAACCAATCGTCGCCAGCAGACGGCACCCCCAACAGACCGGACCGACCCGACCCGGCCCGGGGCCGGCCGACCGCCCGACCGATCGCCGCCAGCAGCCGGCTCCCACAACGGACTGAGCCGGACCGGTCGGTCCCCTTGTAGGAGGAAGCTCCTGCTCCCGATCCGGGCGGCCCGATCCGGGCGGTATCGGCCCGACCGATCGCCGGCAGGAGCCGGCTCCCACAACGGACCGGCCCGGACCGGTCGGTCCCCTTGTAGAGGGAGCTCCTGCTCCCGATCCGGTCGGCCCGATCCGCTCAGACCAGCCCGGCTCGACTGATCAAACTCAAGGACGGGTCGGTCCCGACCCGGTCGTATCCAACCCGAGCGTTACAGAATGGAATGACCGATCCCGCCGGTCGCCGGATCCGGCCGCACGTCGGTCATTTCGCGTCCCGACTCGGTCATCCGGTAGTACTCGCCATCATCACCCTGCACGACCGCACCCAGTCTCGCGGCAATTTCGAGGACTTTCGGCAGCACGTCCTCGAAATAGCCGCAGGACACATCGATGTTACCGGTGTCCTCGTCGTGAGAGAAGGCCACGTCCAGACCCGGTCGATCCAGCCGATAGACCGGATCGTCCTCGTCGGCCTGCATCTCTTCGTAAGGCTCGAGCTCGGCGTCGGCCGCGGCCACGCGCACCCATTCCTCCCGGGCGATCGGACGATCGTCATCGTACCAATTTTCCTTCCGGGTGATATGAAGGCAGTAGCTCATGTTTCACCCCTTCACGGCCCGGTAGTGGGGGTGGTTCGCGCGTCCACCAAGGCGATGCCCTGTGCTGATCTGTTCAGCCCTCTTCGCGCTCGATTCTCGCACCCGATTCCCGTGCTTCAGCCTGATTGGTGGGACACGAACTGTCAAGCTGGGCAAGCTCAGGACTTCTTCCATCGTGATCTTCGTGCCCTTTGTGGCGAATTTCTTCGGATTCGTCACATTCCCACCGCAGCGGTCCGTGCTCCAGGCTTGCTACGACACCTCGAACCATTCGTCGGGCAAACGGCGATGATCCCCAGCATCCTGCGTTTTCGCGATTTCGCCACGTCTAACTTGTTGCATTCCCTGCCGCCTTCGTTAAAATAACAGCCAAGGGTGGCCGCATGGCCTTCCCGGCGAGGGCCGGGATCGGTCGCCCGGGGGACGGGGATGCGACGAAGCACCCCCGACCAGCCAGCCCGCGACGAAGCGAGGGCCACGGCGATGACCACCGCAAAACAGGTCGAGGCCAACCGTCGCAACGCCCGTAAGTCCACCGGCCCCCGCACGGCCGATGGCAAGGCCCGGTCGCGGATGAACGCCGTTACTCACGGCCTCTCCGCCCAGACCCTGATCCTGCCCAACGAGGATCCGCGCGAATTTCAGGGCCGGCTCGAGGCCTGGAGGGATTCGCTCCAGCCTTGTACGGCCTACGAGGAAGGGCTCGTCCGCCAGGCTGTGGGCCATTCCTGGCGGCTGGACCGCGCCGATCGCGTCCAGGCCGCCCTCATCAACCAGTCCATCGCCGGCGAATCGGGCGAGGATGACCGGCAGGCGCAGGAAGTCCTCTCCGGACTTACTCGCCGCCTGCTTCCCCTGCCGGAGGCCACAGTGGCCCGACCCGCCGGGCCGACCGGTCCGGATGACCCCGACGACCCCGCCTTGCTGCTGCCAGGGATCGAGCGCACGGCCGCCGGCTGTCGCTGGTTGATCGATCGCTGGGCCGACCTGCGCACCGTGATCGATGGCGGAAAAAGGTGGGATGACGACCAGATGACCTGCGCCGTGCGGCTGCTGGGCAAGCGGCCGCTCGATGCCGCCGACGATCACCAGGTGCTGTCGATCGTCGTCGCCTGCTTTGCAGCCGATCGCACCCGCCCCGACCCCTTCGCTGCTCTCTGGGATGGCCTCTCGGTCCGCGAGATCCAGCGTTACCGCGAGCGCCTGCTCGGCCGCCGGCTCCGCGATGCGATGCCCGCATCGCCCGAGGACGCGCGAGCGTTCCTCGTCGAGGTCGTCAACGAGACCGTCGAGCGGCTGCGGGAAATCGAGGCGGCCCTGCGAGCCCGCGACGCCGATCGCAACAAGCTGCGGCCCGTTTCCCTGCTGTTCGACGACAGTCCCGAGGGCCGCTGGGTGCGGACGCGGCAGCTCCAGTACGACCACGCGATCGCCCGGATCGTCGGTCGTTTCACGACGGCTCGGCGACGGGGCGCACCGATGCTGGCCGACCCACCGCCCCGACGGCGCACCCCGAAACCTGGGCCCGTGTCCAGACCGCTCGACGCGACGTCCCCGACCGCTCCCCAGCCCGGGCCGGTGCCGTCGCGTCGCGACGAGATCGCGGCCGCGCGCCGACAGCGCGGGCGGAGGTGGCGGTCGCATACCGTCCCGCCCCATCGACCCCCCGGCGGTCGCCAGCCGTCTTTCGAATTCCACCACCCGGGCCAACCCCGGCCAGGCTCCCGTCGACGCCGCCAGACGCCCGAGCAGATCCGCCGGACCGCCCAGCGGTTCGTCAAGCTCTTCAGATGGCTGGGCCTGCTGCTGCTCGTCGCCGCCCTCTCCATCGCCGCCCGGAGCCAGTCGGCAGCGCCGGCGACGACCCACCCGGCAGGGGAACATCGGGACACGAAATCCACCAAGTCCCCCAGCGACCGGATCGGCCGGCCCGTCTCCCCCATCGCCATCAATCTGCGTTCTTCGTGTCCTTCGTGCTCATCGTGGCTGATCCTTCCCTCCCCTGAACCCGGCGTTGCTGATCGACCCGCGATCCGCTCCCCCGATTCGGGTCGTTTGCCGGCCCCACGGAGGGCCCGGGCGGGCCTCACCCCCGCAGATCGACAAAACGAACCCATTTCGAGGGGCGAATTCCGGCCGTTTCCCGCCGCACCGACCGTCGTCCCGGCGTCGAGCGGTCGCCCGAGGATCCCTCCAGACCCGCGAGCCTCCTGGCCATCGCCCGATCGAAGGCTCGCCGGAGCGTCCCAGCACGGCGAGGCGGAAGCCCCGCGCGCGCCCGCTCCACCCCTTGAGACGGCCGGGGCGATCGACGACAATACCATGTTGTCGTGCGGGGCCCGGTCCGCCGGGAGCGCCCGCACGAACGGCCCCAGCCCGCCGCCTGGACCCGAGGCCCCACGACTCGCGTCGGCCGCCTCGACCTTGCTGCCCTCCCCGCTCCTGCGAGAGCCGATCTCCATGACGCCCACCTCCACTCAGTCGACCGACCCGTGCCCGACCGGACCCGCCGCTTCTCGGAGGACGGCCACCGCCGCCCTCGCGCTGATCGCCGCATCCGTGCTGGCCGCGATCGGGCTCGTCCGCGCCGGCGAGCCGGGGGCCGACCCGTCGAAGCGGCCGGTCGACTTCAACCGCGAGGTCCGCCCGATCCTGGCGAAGAACTGCTTCGCCTGCCACGGCCAGGACGAGGCGAAGCGGGCGAAGGAGCTGCGGCTGGACGTAAGAGCGTCGGCCGTCAAGCCGCTCAAGGACGGCGACGCGGCGATCGTCCCCGGCGACCCGGAGGCCAGCGAGCTGATCGCCCGCATCGCCGACGGACGACGAGACGCTGCGCATGCCCCCGCAGAAGACCGGGCACCGCCTCGCGCCGGCCGAGGTCGCTACGCCTGAGGCGCTGGATCGAGCAGGGGGCCGCGTACGCCCGGCACTGGGCGCTGATCCCGCCCGTGGCCTCGCCGCTCCCGCAGGCCCGCGATCGGTCCTGGCCCCGCACCCCGATCGATTACTGGATCCTCCATCGCCTGGAAGACGAGGGCCTGAAGCCCTCGCCCGAGGCCGACCCCTACACGCTGCTCCGCCGCGCCAGCCTCGACCTGCGCGGCCTGCCGCCGACCCCGCCGAGGTCGACCGCTTCGTCCGCGACAGCGTCGCCGGCGCCTACGAGCGGCGCCGTCGACCGCTTCCTCGACGACCCGGCCTTCGGCGAGCGCTGGGCGCGGATGTGGCTCGACCTGGCCCGCTACGCCGACTCGGCCGGCTACGGCTCCGACCCGCTCCGCCTCGACATCTGGCCCTACCGCGACTGGGTCATCAACGCCTTCAACCGCAACCTGCCGTACGACCGGTTCACGCTGCTCCAGATCGCCGGCGACCTGCTGCCGAGACCCCACGCTCGACGACCGGATCGCCACCGCGTTCCACCGCAACACCATGACCAACACCGAGGGCGGCACCGACGACGAGGAGTTCCGCGTCGCCGCGATCAAGGACCGGGTCGACACCACGATGCAGGTCTGGATGGGCCTGACCATCGGCTGCGCCAAGTGCCACAGCCACAAGTACGACCCGATCACGCAGGAGGAGTATTACCGCTTCTACGCGATCTTCAACCAGACCGCCGACGCCGATCGGGGCGACGAGCAGCCGACGGTCGCCGGTCCCTTCGCCGGACGATTGTCGGCGAAGACCCGCGAGATCGACGGCCGGATCGCCGCGCTCAAGGCGAAGCTGGGAAATTCCACTCCGCCCGCCGAGGCCGGCGAAGCTCAAGGCCGAGATCGCCGCGATGGAGAAGGCCCGGCCCAAGGCCGCCGAACGTGCCCGTGATGGTCGAGCTGCCGGCGGCAAGCGTCGCAAGACGCACCTCCTGCGCAAGGGGAACTTCCTCGACCCCGGCGAGCCGGTCGAGCCGGGCGTGCCCGCCGCGCTCCACCCGCTGCCGGCCGGGACGCCGGCGAATCGGCTGGCGCTGGCGCCGCTGGCTCGTCGACCCGGCGAATCCGCTGACGGCGCGCGTGGCGGTCAACCGCTACTGGGCGCAGCTCTTCGGCGTCGGGCTGGTCGAGACCGAGGAGGACTTCGGCACCCAGGGCGAGCCGCCCAGCCACCCCGAGCTGCTCGACTGGCTGGCCGGTCCGCTACCGCGATCGGGCTGGGACACCAAGGCGCTGATCCGGCTGATCGTCACCTCGGCGACCTATCGGCAGTCGTCGCGAGCGCGCCCGGAGCTGCTCGAGAAGGACCCGCGCAACCGGCTGCTGGCGCGGGCGCCGCGGGTCCGGCTCGAGGCCGAGATGGTCCGCGACCAGGCGCTGGCGCTCGAGCGGCCTGCTGAGCCGCAAGGTCGGCGGCCCGAGCGTCTTCCCGCCGCAGCCCGACGGGCTCTGGCAGGCGGCGTTCAACGGCGAGCGCACCTGGACGACCAGCCGGGGCGAGGACCGCTACCGCCGCGGCCTGTACATCTTCTGGCGGCGGACCGTGCCCTATCCCTCGATGGCCGCGTTCGACGCCCCCAGCCGCGAGATCTGCGCCATCCGGCGGATGCGGACCAACACGCCGCTCCAGGCGTTCGTCACGCTGAACGACCCGGTCTACGTCGAGGCCGCGCAGGCCCTGGCGCGGCGGATCGTCCGCGAGGGCGGCGCCGATGCCCCGAGCACGCGTCCGCTACGCCTGGCGCTCTGCCAGTGCCGGCCGCCGCGGCCCGAGCAGGTCGCGCCGCTGGTCGCGCTCTACTCGGCCGAGCTCGACCGCTACCGCAAGGACCACGCCGCCGCCGTGGCGCTGGCGACCGAGCCGCTCGGGCCCGTCCCGACCGGCATGGACGCCGCCGAGCTGGCCGCCTGGACGGCCGTCGCGAACGTGCTGCTGAATCTCGACAGCGTCTTGACGCAGGGGATGATCGTCCATGGCAACGCTCCACCACGACCCCCACCAGGACCTCCCGCTCGGCTGGCAGCAGGCGCGCGCCCAGACCCGCCGGCAGTTCCTCCGGCAGTCGCAGGCGGGCCTCGGGTCGCTCGCCCTGGCGATGCTCCTCGACCGCGACGGCCGCGGACCCGGGACCGCCCGCGCCGCCGGCCCGGTCGCGTCGACCGACAACCCGCTGGCGGTGCGGCCGCCGCACTTCGCCGCCGCGGGCGAAGCGCGTCATCTACCTGCACATGTCCGGCGCACCGCCGCAGCAGGACCTGTTCGACTACAAGCCCGAGCTGGTCAAGCACCACATGCAGCCCTGCCCCGACGAGCTGCTTCAAGGGCCAGAAGTTCGCCTTCATCAAGGGACATCCCAAGCTGCTGGGCACGCCGTACAAGTTCCGCCAGTACGGCCAGAGCGGCGCCGTGATCAGCGAGCTGCTGCCGCACCTGGCGGGCGTCGCCGACGACCTGGCGATCATCCGGTCGATGTAGACCGACCAGTTCAACCACGCCCCGGCCGAGCTGTTCCTCTACACCGGCTCGCCGCGCAACGGCGGCGCGGCGATGGGCTCGTGGATCACCTACGGCCTGGGCTCCGAGAACCAGGACCTGCCCGGCTTCGTCGTCTTGATCAGCGGCGGCACCGACCCGACCGGCGGCAAGAGCGCTCTGGGGCACCGGCTTCCTGCCCTCCGTCTACCAGGGCGTGCAGTGCCGCACCGTCGGCGACCCGGTGCTGTACGTCAGCGACCCCAAGGGCATGGACCGCGACCGTCCGCCGCCGCAGCCTCGACGCGCTCCGCGACCTCAACGAGATCGAGCTGAACGAGTTCGGCGACCCCGAGACCCTCACCCGCATCAGCCAGTACGAACTGGCGTTCCGCATGCAGATGGCGGTGCCCGACGTGATGGACATCCGCCAGGAGCCGCGAGCGCGTCCGCGACAGTACGGCGCCGAGCCGGGCGCAGTCGTCCTTCGCCAACAACTGCCTGCTGGCCCGCCGGCTGGTCGAGCGCGGCGTGCGCTACGTGCAGCTCTTCGACTGGGGCTGGGACTGCCACGGCACCGGCGCCGGCGACGACATCGTCAACGCACCTGCCGGACGAAGTGCCGCGAGGTCGACCGGCCGATCGCGGCGCTGCTCGCCGACCTGAAGCAGCGCGGCCTGCTCGACGAGACGCTGGTGATCTGGGGCGGCGAGTTCGGCCGGACCTCGATGAACGAGGCGCGCGGCGGCTCGAAGTTCCTGGGCCGCGACCACCACCCGCACTGCTTCACGATCTGGATGGCCGGCGGCGGCATCAAGCCGGGCATCACCGTCGGCGCCACCGACGAGCTGGGCTATCACATCGCCGAGAACCCGATCAGCGTCCACGACCTCCAGGCGACCATCCTCCACCTCCTGGGCCTCGACGCCTGGAAGCTGACCTATCCCTACCAGGGGCTCGAACAGAAGCTCATCGGCCCCGAGGGCGAGGCCAAAATCCGCAAAGAGCTGCTCGCGTAGTCGCACGTTCATCTCTCGCTGGGCGGGGCGATCGGGGTGTACCCGGGCGCCATGGTTGACAAACAATCACCACGCGGAGGCAGCCGACCATGGACATCGAGACGACAATCGACCGGGCGGCTGTCTCAATCGCCCTGGCCGACGCCATCCTGATCGGCGCCGGCGCGGGGATGGGCGTCGACAGCGGCCTGCCCGACTTCCGCGGTCCGCAGGGCTTCTGGAAGGCCTATCCCCCCTACGAGCGGCTCGGGCTCCAGTTCGCGGCCATCGCCAACCCGAAGTGGTTCGCCCAGGATCCCGAGCTGGCCTGGGGCTTCTACGGCCACCGGATGGGCCTGTACCGTCGCACCACGCCGCACGAGGGGTTCGCCATCCTGCGCCGCTGGGCCGACCGATCGCCGCACGGCGGGTTCGTCTTCACGTCCAACGTCAACGGCCATTTCCAGCGCGCCGGGTTCGACCCGGACCGGGTCGTCGAGATCCACGGGACCATCCGCGCGATGCAGTGCCTGGACGACTGCGGCATCGGCATCTTCCCGTCCGACCCGTTCGAGGTCGCGATCGACGAGACGACGATGCGGGCCGTACCGCCGCTGCCGGCTTGCCCGGATTGCGGCGCGCCGGCGCGGCCGAACATCCTGATGTTCGGCGACGGCGGCTGGGACTCGTCGCAGTCCGACGCCCAGCACCGACGGCTCGGGGCATGGCTCCGTGCGACCGCCCAGCTCCGCACGGTCGTCGTCGAGCTGGGCTGCAGGCCTGCACATACCGTCGATCCGGATCATGAGCGAGGACTTCGCCGAGCGGCCCGACGCGACGCTGATCCGCATCAACCCCCGCGAGCTCGACGTCCCCGCCGGCCACCTCGGCATCCCCATGGCCGGCCCTCGCCGCGCTCCGGGCCATCGACGAACGCCTCCAGCAGATCGACGATCGAGACGGCGAGGGAGGCGAGTCATGAACGACGAGCTTCAAAAGGACGTAGCGAGGAACCGCCTGACACTCGTGCGCCGCTCATCGCCGACCGCGGGGACCTCGAACGCGGGGGGCAGGATGTCGTGCACGGCCCCGACGATCAGGTCCTCGACCTCGGCGGCGAGCCGCGAGGCGTGGCCGTAGTAGATCATCGAGCTATCGGCCTCGTAGCCGCCCTCGCTGAGGATGCGGCGCGACGGGATGTAGCAGGGCACGTCGTTGCTGTAGGCGACGACCCAGAGGCGCTGCGCGTCGGTCTCCCACTTGATCCGCAGCGCGTAGTCGACGACGACCTCGCCGGCGAGGAAGACCATCGCCATGTCGTCGCCGAAGCTCCAGGTCTGGACGACGTACGGCACCGAGGTACGGATCGGCTCGCCGCGGTCGAGCCGCTCGAGCAGCGTTGCGGGCGAAGCACCCCGCGGCGCCGGGCTGTCGGGTCCGCTCGGCGATCGTGGCGCGATCGGGGGCCGGCTCCAGCGGCAGCTCGAGCCGGCGGAGCTTGCAGGCGATCCGGCCGGGCAGGCGGGGTCAGGCCGGACGTCGCGGCGAGCAGGCGATTGACCTCGGCCGCCGCCGCGGCGCCGTGCTGCCTTGGCGTCGTCGAGGTTGCGGCGCGGCTCGGGGTTGGCGTCGGCCCCGCAGCCGATGATGGCGATCGCCACGGCGCCGGGCGGCTGACGCTCGATGTCGTCGCAGGCGTAGCCCGCCCACTCGGCGCAGATCTTGTTGAACTCGCCGCCCAGGGTCGTGCAGTGGCAGGCGTAGCCGAACAGCACCGCGCGGACCTTGCCCGAGGGGTCCGACCGCCGTCAGCACGGGCAGGCTGGGGTCGGCCGGCCCGCTGGGGTTGACCCCGAAGCCGACCCACTTGCCCTTCTTCGAGCACCCGGCGATTGGCCGCGAAGCCGACCTTCCCCTGGCCCCACGCCAGCGTCGCCGGCTTGCGGTCCGCCAGCGCCGCCAGCGCGACCTTCTCGATCGCGTCGGTCAGCTCGCGGGTGTAGCGATCGATCCGCCCGGCCTGGTCGGCGGGCAGCGAGCCGGCCGAAGATGAATCGTCAGCTCGTTCCCCAGCGCCGGGCCGCAGTGCGTGTGCGTCGCGCAGATCACGAACCGCTCGCGCTTCAGCCCCGACCTTGGCCTTCAGCCGCGCCGCGACCTCTTCGGTGATCCTCGAGCCGATGGCGCAGTTGTCGATCGCGACCAGCGACCGGCCGGCCGCCGTCGCCGTCGATCGCCGCCGATCGCCAGCGCCCGGGCCTTGAGCCGGCTGGCGATCCCCTCCGACTCGGTCTTGCCGGCTCCCGTAGCCCATCATCCGGATCGGGTAATCCGGCGTGATGTCCACCACGGCCACTCCCACCGGCACTCGGCGCGGCCGGACGGCCGGGCAGCGGCCGTCGTCGCAATCGGCCCGGCGCCCAGCAGACCGGACCCGACGAGCAGCAGGAAGGAGGGGACGATGTGCTTCATCACGAGTCCTCTTCGAGGCAGGGGATCCGATCAGCGACCGCCGGTCCGATTCAATACCGCCAGCTCTTGACGTCGCCGCCCGGCGGGGCCGTCTTCAGGAGCCGCTCGACGATCTTCGGGCGCGTACATCTGGTGATAGCGCAGGCGGCTGATGGCGTTGGGGCGGGTGGGGTCGCCGTTCCAGCAGTGCTCCGCCCGATCGCCGTAGGCGACCTCGCCGCCGTAGGGCGGGTCCTTCGGTCTTCTTGAGGATGTCCTCCGATGAGGTAGACGGCGTTGTTCAGGTAGTAGTTGTCCATGTCGCCGACGTAGATGTGGATCTTGCCCTCGAGCTTCTTGCCGATCTTCGGCCAGTCGCGCTCGATGATGTGGCCCAGGTCGTAGTGCTCGCGCCAGTACCTCGGCGACCTCGTGGTCGATGACGCCGGTGCTGCTTGTCCCAGATCCGCTTCGGATAGCCGTCGGGGCCGACGGGCGAGTACACGGCCTCCCAGATGTCCCACTGCTGGCCCGACCGGCTCTTCGTGCCGAGCACCAGCTCGTGGCGGTTGATGTCCTCGACGGTCGATGCTGACGTGCCCCAGGTAGTTGCGCATGCCGGGCCGGGCGACCCTGTGCCAGGGCCTTCGTCGTAATAGGCGTTCTTGTCCTTGTAGATGATCGACGACCGTGTAGGCGCGGAAGTCGATCGGGTCGGGGCAGGCGGCGAAGCAGCCGTTGTACTCGTCGGGGTAGAAGACCTGGGCCGCGAGGGCCTCCCAGCCGCCGGTCGACCCGCCGTAGAGGAACCGCGACCAGCCGGTGCCGAGGCATCGGTACTTCTTCTCGAGGTAGGGGATCAGCTCGTAGGTGATGGCGTCGCCGTAGGGGCCGAGGTTCTCCGAATTGACCGCGTAGGAGTCGTCGTAATACGGGTTGGCGTGCTGGATCTCGATGATGACCATCCGCGGGTAGCCGGGCCCGGTCCACTCCTTGTAGAACTGGTGGGCCAGCTCCTGCTCGATGCGGTTGTAGCCCTCGAGGTGGAACCGCTCGCTGTACTCGGGCTTGAGGTTCGGGTCGGGCGGCTCCTCGCGGAATCCGCCGAAGGTCTGCGGGAAGTGGCCGTGGAAGATCACCAGCGGATAGCGGGCATCGGGATGCTCATCGAAGCCCTCGGGCAGCAGGACGTGCGCACCCAGGTGCATCGGCCGGCCCCAGAACTTCGTCAGCCGCTCGCTCTGGATCTTCTCGTGCTTGATGTACTTCGTCGTCGGGCGGGTCGGCGATCGGCGGGATGACCTTGTCGAGCGCGGATGGCGATCGTCGCGGATCGCGGTCGCCCGGGCTCGGCTCGATCGTGATCTCGCTGCGGCGTGCTGTAGAGGTTGCCGGGCGCCCGGTTCCAGTGCTGGCCCTCGCCGCGATCCATGGGGAGCTTGACGACGTGCCCGTCGGCGCGGTGGAACGTCTCGTACTTGTGCAGCAGGGCCTGGACGCGGTACTTGCCGGGCGGGACCAGTCGAAGGCTCTCGAGCGGATATCCCAGTGCCTTCTCGTCGATCACGGCCTCCTGACCGGGCGCCAGGCCCTCGACGTCGATGCCGAAGATCTGCTGCGTGCGGGCGTTCTCGGTGATCTGGAACCGTGGCTCGCCGTCCTTCAGCGGTGGAGAGCATCACCAGCAGCCGGCCGTCGAGAGGCTGGCCGCTCAGCTCAGGACCGAAGCGGACCGCGATCCGCGGCGAGCCGGTCGTCCCGCGTACCGTCGGGGGCTCGGCCTTGACGCACGCCTGCGGGATGGTACATACCCCTGCCGCCAGAGCCATGACGATCCCGATCCCGCACGACCGGATAAGCGATGGCATCGGCCGCACGCAGGGCTGCTTGTTCATGATGGAGCATCCGCGGTGAAGGTCGTCGTCGATCGAAAGGGTCCTGACACGAACGGCCGCGACCGTGCGGCCGCCGCGTCGTCATGCTGGAGCTGTCGCATTGGACCGGGCTATTCTGCACGTTGACGGCGACGGCTGCCAGGGGGTGGCGGAACGTGGGCTCGACCGTCGGGCCAAGCGATCGTGCTGCAAGAGGAGTGGTTCGGCGCCGATCGTCCTCGACGGGACAGGCCGATCATCGAGCTGTTTCCGCTTCACCTAGGACCGGGAGGCCGCGGGCCCGGCATTGGGCCTCGTGGCGGGAGGGATCTGGCGACTGAGGATCTCGGGCAGTCGGCCCCCGACGTCGCGGCCCCGGACCGGACCTCCCGACCCGGTTGCCTTCGGAAGCAGCCGGTCGACCAGCGTCAGGGCCTCGGTACTCCAGTTGGGGAAGAGCGCGTGGACCTTCGCAGCGATCACCGCCGGCCACCCCGCGATCACCTCGGCATCCCCGTCGCAGACCGCCTGCCACAGGCGACGGGCCACCGATTCGGCCGACGTCGAGACGATCGGCAGCGTATCGCTCAGTGCGAACAAAGTGTACTCGGCCTCGCGGTCCCCCCCGACCCAGGCGTGCACGTGGCCACCGGTCCGCATCAGGTGCGGGTAGACGCCGGTCACGAGGATTCCATCCTTGGCGAGCTCGGTCCGAAGGCCCTCGGTGAAGCCGGTCAGGGCGAACTTGCTGCACGTATACGGCAAGAGGTGCGGCGTGGGAACCTTGCCGCCGATCGAGACCACGTTGGCGATGCGTCCGAAACCCCGCTGCCGCATGTACGGGATCGCCGCCATCGAACAGTACACCGCGCCCCAGAAGTTGGTCGCCATGGCGTTCTCGAAATCGAGCAGCGTCATGCTCCCAAGCGGGCCGACCTGGATGATCCCGGCGTTGTTGATCAGGACGTCGACCTGTCCGAACTTCTCGACGGCGAGGTCGACCAGGTACTGGCACTGCTCGCGGTCGGTCACGTCGGTGGGAACGGCCAGGACGCCACGCGCCCCGGCGTGGGTCATCTCAATCTCGGCGGCATAAAGGTTTTCGGTGTCGCGCGCCGCAAGCACGAGTCGAGCACCGCGCTGCGCAGCATACCGAGCGACGAGGAGCCCGTGGCCCGTCGAGGCACCCGTCACGATGACCACGCGGTCTTCGAGGGAAATCCGCCGCGAGAGTCGCAGCATCTGCCGCGCACCCCAGGCCAGGCCCGCACCCGCCACCGCGCCGATCAGGAGCTGATCCCGGGTCTTCATGCTCGCCTCTCATCTCGGAGCCGGCCCGCGCCACCAGTTGGAGGACACCTGACGCGAGCACATCATTCGCTAGGCCACGTCGCAAGACCCGGAGTATCGGATGCCGGCCCCGATGACACCTCGCCTCGCACCGGGCCGACCGTGGTCGGACCGTCGCGTGCGCGAGGCTACGCCCCTCCAATGGCGGGGCCGGCTCCCTCACCTCCCTACGGCAGCCTGTTGGGTGCAAAACCCATGCCGGCTCGTCACGATCGGCACTCTTGTTGCAATCGTCCCTACAGGTCGTCGGCTTGGCGCCGGGCGATCCACGGACCCCGACCGCGTTGCGTTCGGCGATGCCTCGGAAGCGTGAGCAAAGCGAGCGGACACGAGTTAGGAACACCGGCCCATCGCCGGCCGACCGACCGACAGGGCGATCCACAGGAGGCTTTCATGCCATTCATGCCATTCCAGATCCTCGGCATCTGGCTGCGCGGGCTGCTCGCGCTGGCGATTCCGATCCTGGCGATCTTCTGCCTCAAGTGGTGGTATGACGATTCCCGGGTAGTCGAGCGCACCCAGGTCGTGCAGATGGAGGCCCATCGTCCCGGCACGCCGGGCAGGGCCGTGGTGGCGGAACGGGTCGCCACGACCAAGGTCGCGGCGGAAGACAACGGTCCGGAAGTATCCGCGGCAGGTCCGTCCCCCTCCACGCGGCGAGTCTTCCGTTACGAGCCGGGCTGGAACCGGGCGACCGGCGAGCTCGCTGCCGGTGTCTTCCTGCTGGCGTGGGCACTGGCCGGCCGCTGGATCGGCAAGGGCCTGTCGAGCCTCCGGCTGAGAATGCGAGGCGCGGCGGGCAATGCGAGCCCAGGCCGGGCCAGCAGTCATCCTCGCGGTCGTCGGAGCTGGCCGAGGTCATCGGTCCGCCCTGGCTGTCGGGCCAGGGGCCGATCCTCAGTGAGGAGCCGCAGCCCGAGCCGCCGTCGGAGCTCCGGACCGGCACGGTCCATCGGATTCGCCGGCCGGACGGCACCGAGCTGCGCGTCGAGACCTACGGGCCAGACGACGCGCCTCCGCTCGTTATTGACCCACGGCTGGGGAGCGAACGCCGAAGAGTGGTACTACCAGAAGCAGCCACCTCGCCGGCCGGTATCGATTGATCGTCTGGGACCTGGCAGGCCTCGGTTACTCGAAGCAGCCCGACAACCGCGACTACAGCCTGGAGAAGATGGCCGCCGACCTCGAGGCGGTGCTGGCATTCGCCGGCGACCGTCCCGCAATCCTGATGGGACACAGCATCGGAGGTATGATCCTGCTGACCTTCTCCCGGCTGTTTCCCACAGGCACTCGGGACACGGGTCGCCGGCCTGGCTGTGGTTCATTCTTCCTACAAGGACCCGATCCAGACCGTGCACATGGCGCCCTTGTACGAGGCGTTGCGGGTCCCCGTCATCATCCCGCTCTTGCATTTGACGATCGCCGTCTGGCCGCTCGTCTCGTTGATGAACTGGTTGAGCTACATCAACGGATCGCTCCAGCGTTCGACACGCAAGCAGTCCTTCGCCGGTCCCGGCACCCCGGCTCAAGAGGACTTCCTCTCGCGGCTGATGCTCAAGGCCCGGCCCGACGTACTGGCGCGGGGGATGTTCGGCATGATGGCGTTCGACGAGACGCAGACCCTGCCGAGGATCAACGTGCCGACCCTCGTCGTCATCGGCGACCGTGATGTGACGACCGTCCCCGAGGCGGGCCGGTACATCGCCCGGAACATCCCCGGTGCGCTGGAGGTGACGCTCTCGCCGGCGAGGCACCTGGGGCTGTTCGAGTACCACGGCCAGTTCAACCAGATCCTCGCCGATTTCGCCGACGCGTGCCTCGCCGCGGCCCCGACGGCGGTCGTCACAACGTGAGCGCTCAGCGACCGCCGGTCGACGAGACGCGGGCCGGGCCGGGTCTCACCAGCCTCAGCCCGGCCCGATTCCACTTACGTCGTCTGCCGCTGTGAGAGGACACGGCGAGCACGCCGCAGATAGCCGATTACGCATGGCACGGCGATCCCGGCCAGCGCGAGTGAAGAGGGCTCGGGCACTGAGGCGACGGCGATGAACCCGCTCGAGCCGTTGTAGCTGCCCACCAGAGTCCCGGCGTCGTTGATCCCGCGGACCTCCGTCAAGGCGGCGCCGGGGTAGTCGATGGTGGTATAGACACCGTTGCTGTAGAGAAAGCCGTGCAAGGCGTAGGTCGAGTCGGTGTAGTCGCCCACAATCTGACCGGAATCGTTGATGCCGAATGCGATCGTCGAGATGGCTCCCGTCACGTCGATGGTTGTATACATGCCGTTGGCGTAGAGAAAGCCGTGGTTCGTGCCGCTGACGTTGTAGCTGCCCACGATCGCGCCGCTCGCGTTGATCCCTTCGGCGGTCGTGCCGTGCGTGGCATTGGGATCGTCGAGCTTGGTGTAACTGCCGCCGCTGTAAAGGAAACCGTGCTCGGCACCCATGCTATCCTGGTAGAAGCCCACAATCTGGCCCGACGCGTTGATCCCGCTCGCCCCCGTGAGGATCGAGCCAGGAGCATCGAGGGGCGTGACAGTCGTGCCGCTCAGCAAGTATCCGTGCACGCCGTTGCTCGCGTCCTGGTACTGGCCGACGATGGCGCCGCTGTCGTTGATCCCGAACGCTCCCGTGAACTTCGATCCGGAGATGTCGATGGTGTTGTATGCCCCGCCGCTGAGCAGGTACCCATGAATATGTGTTTGCGAACCCATGTACTCGCCGACGATCTGGTCGGTGGAGTTGATGCCGAAGGCACCGAGCGTGCTCTGGGCGCCGGGCACGTTGATGGGCGTGAACTGGTAACCTCCAGCGATCGCCGGTGCCGACTCCAGCAACAAGGCCAATCCGAAGGTTACGACCATGGAGAGGTTGCGAGGCGTCACGTTGTCATCTCCTTCTGCACGATCCTTTCGACCTCAAGGGCTCACGTTGGCCTGACCTTTTAGCTATCACGGTCAATCCAAGTCAATCAAATTCTTTCGAAATATCCTCTTAATGCTCTTATCATATCAGAAACCATCAATAAATATGCGGATCGAAGCCTAAGAACCGGCTCGCCAATCTACCATTGCCAAGCAAGGCGTGTCTCCGGCTCGAGAGAGGTCGGATAACCCAGAGCCTGGAAGTTGCCATGGTCGAACCGTCTCCATTAACTTTGCCTTGCCTGAAGTTCCTGTTGCACCGACGGCTGCAATCGGTGTCGGCGAGGAGACCACGAGACGCGCAGTAGGATCTTGCGATTATACCCGTTACGCTGAACTGCCATTGTACTGCACCGAAACCCCTGGGCGAGGCACTGATCCATGCGAGCGACACGCCGTGCTCGATTGGTTGCCATTAGCGTGGCGACACTTGTCCTTCTTCAGGCCATTCCCGTTTGGGCGTGGGGGCCGCTTGGCCATCGCCTTGCGGGGAAGCTGGCCGAGAAGCACCTCACACCGCGGGCGAAGGCGGCGGTCGCCGAGCTGCTCGAGCCGGGGGAGACGCTCGCGGAGGCCTCGACCTGGCCCGACGAGCACCGGCGGGACGTGAAGGGGAGCGGGCCATGGCATTACGTCGAACGTGCCTCTCGACCAGGACCGATATGACGACCGGTTTGCTGGCGACGCACCCGAGAAGGGGAACATCGTCCCCAAGATCCGCGAGTTCCGGGCGATCCTCAGGGACCGCAAGCGACCGATCGAGGAGCGCCGGATGGCCCTACGGTTCCTGGCGCACCTGGTCGAGGACCTGCATATGCCCCTGCACGTCGGCGACAACCACGACCGCGGGGGCAACGACACGCAGATCCAGTTCTTCGACCAGGGGACGAACATGCATCGTCTCTGGGACAGCGACATGCTCGTCCGGGGCGAGGCGGATGAAGTGCGTGCGCTGGAGATCCTGGCCGCGATGGATAACCAGGACGCTCGGACCCTGGCGATGGCGGGATCGGTCGAGGACTGGGCCACCGAGAGCCTGCTGTCGGCCCGCAAGGCGTACCAGGACCCGGCGAGCGGGCGGAAGATCACGAAGGGGACAAAGCTGGGTGAGCCGTACCAGACGGCCAACTTGCCACTCGCTCGCAGGCGGGTTTATCAGGCGGGCGTCCGGTTGGCGATGGTGCTCAACGAGGTGTTCGCGGACAATACGAACCGCTGAAATCTTGAGGAGAGGACGTTGAGTCGCCCCTACGAACGTGAACGCCAGATCGCGGTCCTGGCGGTGCGCGAGGCCGCCCGGCTCTGCGGGTCGGTGGCGGCCGAGATCGCCCCCGACGTCCTGGCCAAGAAGGACAAGAGCCCGGTCACCGTGGCCGATTTCGGCAGCCAGGCGCTGGTTGCCCGTGCCCTGGCCGAGGCCGTGCCGGACGACCCTGTCATCGCCGAGGAGGATTCGGCCGAGCTTAGGCTGCCCGAGAGTACGGCGATCCTCGAGCAGGTCCTCCGACACGTCCAGGCTGTCCGAGCCGACGCTGGCGACATGGCGAGCCCGACCACGATCGACGCCGAGACGGTCTGCCGCTGGATCGACCGGGGCGGTACGAGCGAGTACCGCGACCGGTTCTGGACGCTCGACCCCATCGACGGGACCAAGGGCTTCCTGCGCAAGGAGCAGTACGCGGTCGCGCTGGCCTTGATCGTGGACGGCCGGGTGACCGTGGCCGCGCTGGCCTGCCCGGACTGGACGCAGTCTTCCACGCAGTACGCGGCGAGGGGGCTTTCGTGGAGTCCCTGACGCCCGCAAGTCTCGGAGCTGGCTCGCCGGCTGGTGAACGGATCCACGTCGGCGACCGCGATGATCCGGCGGCCGTGCGGTTCTGCGAGTCAGTCGAGTCGGGCCATAGCGCGCACGGCGAGTCGGCGTCGGTGGCGGATCGGCTGGGCATCACGTCGCCTCCGCTTCGGATGGATAGTCAGGCCAAGTATGCGGTCGTGGCGCGTGGCGAGGCGGATATCTACCTTCGCCTGCCGACGCGCGCCGAGTATCGCGAGAAGATCTGGGATCATGCCGCGGGTGCCCTCATTGTGGAGGAGGCCGGGGGTCGCGTCACCGACATCCACGGCCGGCCGCTCGAGTTCAACCACGGTCGCGAGCTGGTCGCCAACCGCGGTGTCGTCGTGACCAACGGCCGGCTGCACGACCGGATCATCGACGCGATCCGCGAGCTGGGTATCGGCCGCGAGGTCGGGGCGTAGAACGGGCCGCTCAAGGCGCGGGGAATGCGTGATCCACATCTCGGGAGGTGGATCGAGCATGGCGGAACCAGGCGAGAGTGCGGGAGCGGAGATCGAATCCGGGCCGGGGACATCGCATCGTCTCATGCGGTCGATCCTGCTGCGTGGGCTGGGGGTGGCGTACCTCTCGGCCTTCGCCTCGCTGGGGGTTCAGCTCGGCGGACTGATCGGGTCGCGCGGCATCTTGCCGGCGGCGGACTACCTGGACGGCTTACGGGGGATGGTGGGGCGTGTCAGTCCCTGGCTGGTCTGGCGAGTGCCGACGGTCTTCTGGCTGGACGCGTCGGATCGCGTCCTCGAGGTGATCTGCTGGGGCGGCGCGGGGCTAGGCGTGCTCTTGATCCTCGGCATCCTGCCGGGCGCGTGCCTCGTCCTGGCGTGGCTGTTCTACCTCTCGCTGATGGTGGTGGGACGGGACTTTCTCAGCTTCCAGTGGGACATCCTGCTCCTCGAGTCGGGCCTGCTGGCGATGCTGCTCACGCCCTGGACGTGGCGGCTCGACCGCGCCGCGCGACGAGCCGGGGCGGTTCGCCGTCTGGCTGTTCCGCTGGCTGGTGTTCCGCCTGATGCTCCTCTCGGGGCTGGTGAAGCTCACGAGCGGCGATCCGACCTGGTGGACATGGCGGGCGATCGATTATCACTATTTCACCCAGCCACTGCCGACCTGGACGAGCTGGTACATGCACCAGCTTCCCGCGTGGTTCCATAGGATCTCGGTCGGGCTGATGTTCTACGCCGAGCTGGTCGCTCCCATCTGCGTCTTCGGGCCGAGGGTGCTCCGCCGGGTGGGGTTCACGAGTCTCGTGCTGCTTCAGTTGCTGATCCTGGCGACCGGGAACTACGGCTTCTTCAACCTGCTGGCGATCGTGCTCTGCCTGTCGGTGCTGGACGACCGCGACTTTCGGGCCATCGCGGCGCTCGTCCGATTCGGCCGAGGGACGAATGTCGAGGCGGCCCAGAGCACCCGGGCAATCCCCGTCCGCACCTGGACTTTCCCGCACCGCGTCGTCGTCGGGATCCTCGGGAGCCTGCTGGTCGTCGTGACGACGGCGAGGATGATCGAGGAGGCCCTGCCGGAGGCCCTGCTACCGCCGCCCGTCAACGGGCTCGTCGAGGCGGTACGGCCGTTCCACAGCGCCAATTCCTACGGGCTCTTCCGGGTGATGACGAAGACGCGCAAGGAGATCACCATCGAGGGGAGCGACGACGGCGAGACCTGGAAGCCATACCGGTTCCGCTGGAAGCCCGGCGAGCTGGACCGCCGGCCGCGATTCGCCACGCCGCACATGCCCCGGCTCGATTGGCAGATGTGGTTTGCCGCGCTCGGTCAAGACTGCCTGGGCGAGCACTGGTTCCTCGCGTTCGAGGAGCGATTGTTCGAAGGCTCGCCCTCGGTCCTGGCCCTCCTGCGCGAGAACCCTTTCACCGATCGTCCCCCTCGCATACTCCGCGCCCGGCTCGCACGCTACAACTTCAGCGCCTCCGGGCTCGAGCGACTGGTGGACCAGCCAAGACCTGGGAGTATACTGTCCACCGATCGCCTCGCCCCCGCATGGGCCGGCTCGTCCGGACTCGGCCTCTCTCAGGACTTGGGCTGGCCGATCCCGGGGGGATGCGCTCTCGTTCGCGGGCTCTCGACGCGAGGTGTCTCGCGGGTCGCCTCGGCCCATGTTCACTTCCGAGCCGGAGTGGACGGGGAAGGTATTGCCGGTCGTTTGCTCGCGGCAAGCGCGAGGGCCTTGAATTCGGGACGGTTGCGCAGGGGGTCGAGGTCGTGATCGGTTAGCAAGTCGTTGAGGGTATCCTTCCGCGAAAAGAGGCCTGCGATCCCCCCGGCTCTCGGGCGAAAGTAGCCGCGGGCGGCGATGCGTTCGAGATAGGTCATGGCACGATCGGATCGGCGGCCGCGCTCAGAGGCATCGGCCGCGGGGTCGGCACTTGCCAGCGAGAAGGTGCAAGCCGCGTTGTAGATGGCTTCTGGGCTGACTCCCTCGTGTTCGACGAGCGCCTCCGCCCACCGGATCGCCTTGGCGTGATCGGCGTGGGGCGGGTAGGACCAGGGCATCCGGGACTGCTCGACCTCGGCTCCCTTGAGGACGATCGGTCGGAATGCCTCGCATTCGGCCTTGTCGTCGCCGTCCGCGAAGGCGATTGCCTGGTCCCAGGCGAGGAGCGACTCCGTGAACCGTCCGAGCTGCAGCAGGGCGAAGGCTTTCCACCGCCAACTCTCGTACCAGTCCCTGTGGAGCTCGTCCTGATCGGGCGGAAGGGTGGCGATCGCCTTGTCGAACAGGGCCATGCTGCTTTCGATCTTCGCACGTCGCTCGGGTGCGACGCCTGCGCGGCCCGAGAGGAGATCCTGATAACCGGCCAGGTCGGTCTCCCACGTTGCCACCACGGAGCCCAGCAAACAGTAGTACCGGCCCAGGAGGGTACGATAGCTGAGCGTCGCCGGGAACTCACGGTGCAACTCCTCCAGGGCGCCGATACCCTCGCGGAGATGGGCTTTCATCACCTCGATGGCGCCAACATCCCCTTCGCCGTCGTGCTTCTTGCGCCGCTCCAGGATCTGGAGGAATTCCCGGGCGCTTCGGGCGGCGAACTGCGGGTCTTGATCCCGATGTTCGAGGGCGTCCAGGAGGGATCGCACCAGCTCGCCGTTAGCCATCGGGCCCAGACTCGCGGCCCTCCTGCGCATCAGGTTCTCGGCATAGATCGCGTGGACAAGGTAGGAGTCGGCCCTGTTCCTCAACGCCTGTTCCCGATAGAGGGCGGCCTCCTTCGCCCTGAGGGCCGTTCGCGAGTCCGCCGCGGAGACGAGCGAGGCCGCGGTCAGGACGACGAGGGCCAAGAGGACCGCGAAGGCGCCGGCTGTCGTCCGCGCCGGGTGGCGAGTCGCGCGTCGCCAGATCGTTTCGTGCCAGGGCTCGCGGTCCGCCCGGACCCGGTCGCCGGTCAACCATGCCTCGACGTCGCGAGCCAGCTCGTGCGCGGTGGCATAGCGGCCATCCGGCTGGCGGCTCATGGCTCGGCGCAGATCCGCGCCAGGGGACGCGGGATGCCGGGCCGGACGGCAGACACGTCCGGCGTCGGCCCCCGGCGAATCCGGTTCGACGACCTCCGCCGGCGACGCGCCGGCGAACGGAGGACGGCCGGAGAGGATCAGGAAGAGCAAGGCCCCGAGGGAATAGACGTCCGACCGGCGACTGAACGGCCGCAGCTCGCCGAGGTCGAACACCTCGGGCGCCGACGAACGGCGCCGTCCCCGCGCGGCTCTCGGCGACTCGATCGCCATCGCCTTGCCCGAGGTCGGACGAAGGAGCGGCCACTTCCGACGCCAGGCCCCAGTCGATCACGACGGTCTCCTCTTCGCCCACGAGCAGGACGTTGGTCGGCGCCAGGTCGCGGTGGAGAACTCCGCGCTCATGGGCATGATGGATCGTCTGGCAGAGCCGGACGAAGTGGGCCAGGAGCGGCCGATCGCTCCGCCACGCCGGCCTGCGTCCCGGCGTTCCATGCAACCGCTCGACGGCCGAAAGCAGGCTCGTGCCGTCGATGAACCGCATCGCATAGGCGGGCCGGCCGTCGGAGTCGGTCGAGAGGCCATAGACCGCCACGACGCCGGCGTGCTGGAGCCGGGCGGTAATCCGTGCCTCGTCCAGGAACTTGGCGACCGCGTGGCGGTCGGCCACGAGGTGCGGCTTGATGACCTTGTAGGCCACATCACGCCCCAACTCCACGTCGCGGGCGCGGTAGACCTCGCCCATGCCCCCTTTGTCGTGGGGGGCCACAACCTCGTATCGGTCCGGGATGCCGTGCCGGGACGCCGGGCTGGGGGACCGAGCCGCCGAGGACGGCGTCCATGTAATCCAGGTCCGCGTCCGCTTCCCTCAGGGCCGCGATCAATCGAGGGTCGCTGGCGAGATCCTCCGGCCGAGGAGCCTTACCCTGGTCACGCAGTTCATCGCGTATGTCCATCAGGTCCATCAATCGGTCGTCGGGAGGATCGCACATCGGTCGGCACCTTGAAGGTCGGGATCCGGGATCGTCCATAATGAGAACGAAAGCCAACGTCCCTCGCGGGCATCTTCGCTCAGGAATTCTCGCCGCTCTCGAGGCCCTTCAACTCGGCCCTCAACTTCAGCAGGATGGCGCGGAGCCGACGGCCCACGCTCTTCCGACTCTCCCCCAGCACCGAGGCAATCTCTTCGACCGTCATCTCCCGGATGTAGCGGAAATTGATCAAATGCTGTTCGGCCTCCGGCAGTGACTCGACGAGCTCCTCGTAGGAGAGTCGCAGGAGCACGCCGTTGCCGAACGGCCGGGTCCTGGCATCGGTCATCCCATCGGGGACTTGTGCGTCGGGGAATTGGGTCCGGAAGCACGGGCCGGCGCGCGGCGGATCTCGTCGATGGTGACGCGACGGATGACGACGTCGACATAGCCGAAGAGCGCCCGCAGGGGTCTCGAACATACTCTCAATCCCCGCCCCGATCTTCCTCGCGAAGTTCTCCAGCGAGAGGCTAACCACGTCGTCGGTCTCGATGGACATCGCATTCGGGAAGGACCCTCGAAGGATGTAATGGGCCCGGCGGTGGACCCTCCTGTAAGCGTCGCGGATCAGCTCGTCCCGGGCGGATGTATCGCCCGAGCGGATGCGGTCGAGAAGCCGGGCGAAGTGGGTCGTTCCAGGGCCGGTCTCCATCGTCGATCTCCCGGGTATTGGTCGCGCAGCCTGGAAGGAAGTGCGACCCACTCGCCCACGCAGCGACACCATTCTCGTTTAGAGTGTTGGCGGCGCGTTGGCGTGCCGCTCAGACCCGCGCACCTCATGCAAAGGTTTTTGCGAAGGGTCATGGGGACCTCAACCGTCGACCGGGAGAGGACCGATCTGCGAGTTCACCATGGAAGTGGAGTGGCGACCGCCGGCATGGCACGAACCTGTCGTGCTCCTTCGCGCCGGCGTCCGGCTATACCGTCGCAAAAACTGCACCAGTCTCCCCAAGTACGGAACATAGTATCATACCGGGAGTGACGACAGTCATGCCGCCATCGACAATGAACGGCGAAAATGCCGTCTCCTCGCGCTCGTCGAACAACCTGGGTCGCGGAAGACGCCTGCCGAGGCGCGGGCGCTCCCTTCGTTCGAGCCACTCGAGCCGCGACTCGCCTGTGCTGCGGGCGATCTCGACACGACATTCAACGGTACCGGCAAGCAGGTCATTGATATCTCGGCGGCGGAGGGGAGCTTCGCGGGTCTCTCGGGCACGGGCGCGAATGCCGTGGCAGTAGAGAGTGACGGCAGCATCGTGTCGGTGGGGACCACCTTGACGGGGAGCGGGAGCGAGTTCACCGTCACGAAGGTGACCGATGGTGGACAACCCGACTCCACGTTCGGGACGGGCGGCCAGGAGACCATTGCCGACGACCCTGATAACGGGCCGGTCAATGAAAGCGGCACGGGTGTGGCCATCCAGCCGGACGGGAAAATCATCGTTGCCGGGTACGAGGAAGGCCTGAGCGGGCTGACGGTATTCGCCGTGCTGCGATTGCTACCGGACGGCTCGCTCGACTCGAGCTTCGGCAGTGATGGACTGGTGACGGTGCCATTCAGCGCCACGGCCCAGGCCGAGGCGGTCGCACTCCAGCCCGATGGGAAGATCCTGGTGGCCGGCGACTACTCGCTGAACCAGGGCGACATGGTCGTCGTCCGCCTGACGACCGGCGGTTCACTCGATCCCAGCTTCGGGACGGGCGGTGAGCAGACGGTATCCTTCGGGGCCTCTTCACTGGACGTTGCCCAGGCCCTCGCGATCCAGCCGGACGGGAAGATCGTGCTGGCGGGAGAGCATCGCACCGACACGACTACCCAGGCCTTCGCACTGGCCAGGCTCGACACAAACGGCTCGCTGGACACCTCTTTCGGTACCGGAGGAATGCAGGCTTACACGGCCCTCGGGCTCGGGGTCGCGAACGCCGTGGCAGTTCAGGGCGACGGGAAGATCGTCATGGCCGGTCAGGGCGAGGAAGGCTTCGTCGTGGCCCGGGTCAGCTCCACGGGCACGCTAGACCAGTCATTCGGCCAGGCCGGCTCGGTGACGGTCGCGACGTCGGACTCGGAATACGGATTCAAAGACGAAGGGGCGAACGCGCTCGCCATCGAGTCCGACGGGAAGATCCTGGTGGCCGGCTCCCTCGGCGACCCCACCACGGATTTCTCGGTGACCCGCATCGACACCGACGGAACGCTCGATCCCACGTTCGCCGACGCGGGCATCCAATCGTTCTTGTTCAACCAGCGATGGGGGTCGGGTGTCGATCTCGGGGATGCAAATGCGATGGCCCTTACGCCGGATGGCAAGGTCGTAGTGGCCGGCTTCACGTCTTCCACCAGCCAGTCCGGCAACGGCGAGAATTTCGCCATCGCTCGGCTCCTGCTCGCGGGTTCGGTGAACTCCCCCTCCCCCACGCCGACACCGGCCCCCACCCCCACGCCGAACCCCACGCCGACACCGGCCCCCACCCCCACCCCTACGCCGACGACGACCCCCACGCCGATTATCACTCTGCCATCCACCCCGACATCGCCTCTCCAGCCTCCGGGCGCGGCGATTCGCCGCACGAAGACCACCCTGACCTTGAAGCCCAGGACCACGAATTTAGGACGCCCGGTCATCTTGACGGCCAAGGTCAAGAATCTCGGTCGCGGAGGCGGCGTCCCGACGGGGAATGTCACCTTCCTGAGCGGCTCGATCGATCTGGCCACGGTCACGCTCCGCGACGGCAGGGCGAGCCTCAGGATCGCAACCCTGCCCGTCGGACGCGACTCGATCCATGTGGTTTACGCCGGGGCCGGGGACTTCGCTACGAGCACTTCGTCGTCTCTCGCCGAAGTCATCCGGGAACCTCGGAAGAGGGCCGCGATCGTCGAGGACGGAATTCTCGCCGACGCGAAGGGGGACTCCGTGATCCTTGTCGCGGCGCCAGGCGACTTCCGGCAATCAATCGAACCCCCGGGTCGGACCCTCACAGCTTGAGCCCGCGCGGCACCATGGGCATCGAGCGGAGCCGGACGCCGGTGGCGTCGCGGATGGCGTTGCCGACGGCCGGGGCGATGGCCACGATCGGGGTTTCGCCGGCGCCGGCGGATGCGACGTCCTTGCGGTCGATGAGGACGACCTCGATCTCGGGCACGTCGCGGAACCGCGGGACGCGATACTTGGAAAACCTGGGATTTTGGATCTTGCCTTCGTCGTAAGCGATCGCCTCGAAGAGTGCGCCGCCCAGGCCCATCACCATGGCGCCCTCGACCTGGTTCTTGAGGTGGTCGGGGTTGACAACGGCCCCGCACTCGAAGGCGCTCACGGCGCGGACAACCTGGACGCGACCGGACAAGCGGTCGACGGCGACCTCGGCGCAGGTGGCGACGAATCCGCCTTTCTCGGTGCCCACGGCGAGGCCGACCCCGTGATCGCTGCCCGGCTTTCGGCCCCAGCCGAACACCCGCGCGGCGGCCTGGAGCACGTCGCGCATCCGGTCCTCCCTGAGGTTCTTGAGCCGGAACTCCAGGGGGTCCATGCCGATCGCGCGGGCGAGGTCGTCAACGTGCGACTCGCGGGCGAAGTGGTTGGCGGTGGCCGCGAGGGCCCGGTACGAGCCCTGCCGCAGGGGAGACTGCGACTGGTGGAAAGCAACGCGCTGGCTGCCGGTGCGGTAGGGCGTCTGGATGCCCGATGGGCCCGAGTTGTGGTTGTGGAACTCCCAGGCGGTGATCGTACCGTCCTTGCTTACGCCGGCCTTGATCTCGATCACGCCGGCGGGTCGGAAATAGGCCCAGGTGAACTCTTCCTCGCGGGTCCAGACCAGCTTGACGGGCCGCCCGGCGGCTCGAGCCAGTCGCGCGGCCTCGACGGCGGCCTCGCCCGAGTGCTTGCCGCCGTAGCCCGATCCCGTGTCGGGCACGATGACCCGCACGCGGTCCTCGGGCAGCCGGAACAGCGCCATCAGCTCGTTGCGGACGCCGAACGGACGCTGGGTGCCCGTCCAGACGGTGAGCTTGCCGTCGCTCCACTCGGCGACCGCCGCGCGCGGTTCGAGCGGGGCATGGGCGATATAGGCGATGTTGTAGGATTCCTCCGAACGGAAGTCGGCGGCCTTCAGGCCCGCATCGATCGAGCCGGCGTCGACGTTGGGGCCGCCGAAGCCGCCGCCACCGCCCCGGCCTCCCCGCTCGGGAGGCCGCTGGCCGCCGGGGTCCTTCAGCTCGCGGAAGAGGTCCCGGTCCGAGATCGCCGGGCCGGGCTTCCACTCGGCCCGGATCGCGGCCAGCGCCCGGACCGCCTGTTGCTCGCTGGCCGCGGCCACGCCGACCAGGTCGCCGTCGCGGACGACCGCCACGTCGGGCATCGCCTGGGCGGCCTTGACGTCGACCGAGACCAGGCTGGCGTGGTACGTGGGAGAGCGGAGGATCTTGCCGTACCACATCCCCGGGCGCCGGAGGTCGCAGGTGTATTGATGTCCGCCGGTGACGAACGAGCGGCCGTTGACCTTCGCCGCCGGCTTGCCGGCGATCGTCCAGTTCTCGGCCGGCGTGGTGGGCGCCTGGTCGGTGACGGTCTTCGTCATCTTGCGGCCGCCGGTGAGCCGGGCATAGGGCAGCTTCTTGCCGGTGGCAGTCTGGACGATCGAGCCGTCGGCCGCGGTCAGTTTCGCGCGGTCGACCTTCCAGGTCTCGGCCGCCAGGTCGACCAGCGCCTCGCGGGCTGCGGCGGCGGCTCGACGGAGGCGTCGGGACATGTCGGGCGTGGTCCGGCTGCCGAACGTCCCCATGTCGAATGGCGTCAACTGGGTATCGGCCATGACCATGTTGATGGAGGAGATGGGCACCCGCAGCTCCTCGGCGACGGCCTGCGAGAGCGAGGTCCGGATGTTCTGGCCAACCTCGGCCTTGCCGGTGAACACCGAGACGCGGCCGTCCTCGCCGATATGCAGCCAGGCGCCGATGTCCTGGGGCGCGGGGGCTCCGCCGCCGAAGCCGCCACCCCGGCGGCCGCCGGGCTGCTGCGCCTCGGCCTCGGGCGCGTCGCGGTCGAGCAGGTAGAGGACGACCAGGCCGCCGCCCAACGCCTTGAGGAAATCGCGGCGATCAACTGCGAAGTGATAGGCCGGCCCCTCGCGCATCTCGTAGCGCTCGAACTCGACCTCGAACTCGGCATCGGGCGACGGGGCGGCGACACCCGTGGACTCGGGGTTGCGGTTCATCGGCTGGCCTCCTTCACCGAACGGGCGGCGGACTGGATCGCGGCGATGATGCGGGCGTAGGTGCCGCACCGGCAGATGTTGCCGTCCATGAACTCGACGATCTCCTGGCGGCTGGGGCTGGCGTTCTGGCGGAGCAGGGCGGCGCCGGCGACGATCATGCCGCTGGTGCAATAGGCACACTGCATCGCGCCGGCGTCGAGGAACGCCTGCTGGAGCGGGTGCAGCTTGCCGTCCTTCTCGAGCCCCTCGATGGTGGTGACTTCGCGGGCGGCCACGGCGCCGAGCCTGGTGACGCACGACCGCGCCGGCGCGCCGTCGATCAGGACGGTGCAGGCGCCGCAGCGTCCCTCTCCGCAGCCGTACTTCGAGCCGGTCAGTCCCAGCTCGTCGCGCAGCACGCCAAGCAGGGTCCGCTCGCGATCGGCCTCGACGCGGACGGTCTTGCCGTTGATCCGCAGTTCCTGGGTTTCGGGCATGGAAGCGTCCTCAGGTAGGATGATCAAGCTCTCCGACCAGTCTCGTCCGATCCGAGTCGTCGCGCGACGCACCGGGACTCACGGCTTCTTCAACAGCCCCCGGTCGGCCATCCAGTCGTTCAGCCGATCGGTCCAGTGGACCACCGGGGCGTCGATCTTGTGCATGCCGAAGCCGTGGCCGCCGCGGCCGAAGACATGCAGCTCGGCCGGTACGCCTGCCTTACGGAGCGTCGTGAAGCAGGCGACGGTTCGTTGCGGGCGCTGATGATGTCATCGGCGGCGACGAGCAGGAAGGCGGGCGGAGCTTCCTTGGTGAACTCGAAGCTGGCGGGCCGGCCGCCGGGGTAGATCAGCACCTGGAAGTCGGGCCGCGAGCTGAGCCGGTCGATCGGGTCGCTGGCACCCGAGCTCGCGCCCTCGAACCGCGTGCTGGCGATCGCCGTCAGCTCTCCGCCGGCCGAGAAGCCCATCAGGCCGACCCGGCTCGGGATCGATGCCCCACTCCTCGGCGTGGCTGCGGACCAGCCGGACGGCGCGGCGGGCGTCGGCCAGGGCGTGGACGTCGACCTTGTAACCGGCGTCCGGGGTATTGGCCAGGCGATACTTCAGCACGATTCCGGCCACGCCGATGCTGTTGAGCCACTGCGCGACCTCGTAGCCCTCGTGGTCGATCGCCAGGATGCGATGGCCGCCGCCGGGGCAGATCACGACCGCGGCGCCATTGGCCTTGTCGCGCGGCGGCACATAAACCGTCACCGTCGGGTTGTGGATCACCGAGATATGCCGGTCGTGGACGCCGTTCTTGCCAGTCTCCTGCACGACCTCGGCGTCGGTCTTTCCCTCCGAGCCCGGTGCCCCGCCGGGCCAGAGGGGGATGATCCGCGGCTCGTCGGCCGCCAGGCCCCAGGCGGGAAGCATCAGCCAGACGATCAGCGCCTTCGTCACGTTCATGGTGCATCTCTCCCTGCGACTGCCGTCTCGTTCATCGCCCTCTTCGGACGATCGCGGGTCAGCGACACGTCCCGGTCCCTCATGATAAGCGACGGTGAAGCCGTCGTCGCTCCCGTGGCGGGCCGGAAGGCCGCATTTGTCGCATCCGCGGGGTCTCCTGGAATTCGCTCGCCCGGCTGGGGTCGCAGCCCCAATGCCATCGGGCTTCGCCAGGGCAGGGGAGGGGGTTGCGGCCGATACGGGCACATTCCATAATTCGATGGCCGCCCTTCCGTCCTCCTTTCCCCCTCGACCAGCGTCCAGCAAGGAGCCTTCGCCATGCGGAAGACCTTTGCGTTGACCTGCCTGCTCCTGGTCTCGGGCCGCCTCGCGGCTGCCGATGACAAGTCCGACGTCGCACGGCTGAAGCGCGAGCTGCCGGGCACCTGGGAATGCAAATCGATCCCGAACCAGCCTCCGGACGTCGCCTTCATCAAGTGCCTGACTCCGACGCACTGGTCGTGGGTCGTTTACGACCGCGGCAAGAACGCCATCCTGGCCGCCTCGGGCGGGACCTGGAAAATCCAGGACGGCCATTATGCCGAGACGATCGAGTACGCCGTGGACAGCCACCAGCACCTGAGGGGGAAGACCTTCACGTTCACGATCGCTCTCGCAGGCGACAAGTGGAATCACAAGAGCATCGGCGGAGATCTCGATGTCGACGAGGTCTGGATCAGGCGGAAGCCGTCCGACGCCCAGGAGGCGAACAGCGGCGAGGACGGTCGGAAGCTCCAGGGCTCGTGGCAGATCTCGCTTCGCCCCGGCGCATCGAAGGCGGCGCGGATGATCAAGCACGTCACGCCGACGCACTGGACCTGGGTGGCCTTCGACAGCGAGAACAAGCAGGTCGCGGCCTCGGCGGGCGGCACGTGGTCGCTGCGCGGCGGCGAGTACGTGGAGAACTGCGAATTCACCACGGACAACTTCCCGCAGGCCCGGGGCAACACTTACCCATTCCGTTATCAGGTCGACGGCGATCGCTGGACCCTCAAGGGCGGGCCGGATCGCGCGATCCACGAGGATCAGACGGCCACCCGGCTCAAGTGAGCGCCGGGGCCCTCAAGCCTTGACCGCCAGCACCGCATCGAGCGGAGATGCTGTCCTCGCACCGCGGACCTGGGCGAAGCCGGCCCGTCTCAACAGCGCCTCGTACTCGCCGAGCGTCCGCTCGCATCCCTCGGTGTAGAGCAGCATGCCGAGGTTCTGCATGTGGGCCCAGATCGGGCCGCCGCGGTCGTCGTCGATCAGCTTCTCGGCGATCAGCAACGCGCCGCCCGCTGGCAGTCGATCGATGATGCGATTCAGGAGCGCCCGACCTTCTCCTCGGACCAGTCGTGGAGGATCCGGCCCAGCGCGAACAGGTCGGCCTCGGGGAGCTCGTCGGTGAAGAAATCGCCCGCGATGACCTCGACCCGATCGGAGACCGGCGAGGCCCCGACGATCTCCTGCGCCAGCGGGACGGCCGCGGGCAGGTCGAAGACGGCTCCGCGAAGATGGGGATAATGGCGGCAGGCGGCGATCGCCAGGTGCCCCGTCGCGCCGCCCAGGTCGACCAGGCGACGGAATCCCGACAGGTCGAACGCCGCCACGACCTTCGGCGAGCTCATCAGGCCATAGCCGTGCATCCCCATCAGGAACTCGCGCTTGTCGTCCTCGGTGTGGAAGAAGCTCGAGAAGATCGGGACCGTCCCAGCCGAACGTCTCCTGCCAGCGATGGGTGCCCTCGCGCACGGCTCCCTCGAGGTTGCCCCAGAGCTTCCACAGGGCCGTATTGGAATAGTTGATGTAGCCGGTCAGCCGCGAATCGCTCTTCTTGCACAGGTACGCCGAGGCGGCCGGCGTGTTGGCGTAACGGTCGCCCTGCCGCTCGAGCAGGTTCAGGCCGACGGCCGCGTCGAGCAGCCGCGAGCAATGCGTCCCCGTGCAGGGCCAGGGCGTCGGCCAGCTCGGCCGCCGTCCGCGGGCCGTCTTCCAACGTGTCGAAGATTCCCAGCGAGACGGCGGCGAACATCACCTTCGAGCGTCGGAAGGCCTCGAGCAGGTCGATGACCACGGTCGGATCGGGCGGGCTGGTTTCGGGGGTCACGGCGATTCCTCGCGGTTGAAAAGGGTTGCAAGCGGCGGACATCCCGAGAGCAGTTCCGCTCCCCGCGGGTCCGGCGACACAGTCACTCTCGAGCGGCATCGGGCTTCCGTTCGCGGCGATCCTTCGTCACGGTCCACGCGAGGTAGATCACGATGCCGACGTTCAGGAGGAAGAGCGCGACCCGAAGCGCGGTGAACTTGCGGGCGATCTCGTAGATCTCGAAGGGGATCAGCGAGCCGGTGGCCACGATGACGAGGTACTCGGCCCAGTGGAAGCCCAGGAGCAGGCCGAGTCCCTCGACGGTGTGCAGGGCCGCGTAGAAGAACGTGCCGACCTCGAGGGCGCGCAGGTGCGACCGGTCGATCCCGGTGATCCGGTTGACGACCCCGTGGATGACGCGGTTCTGCGGGTCGAGGCCCAGGTGCGTAATCACCCGCTCGGCCTGCGGCCCGGGGTCGTGGCCGAGGAAGTGAAACACGCCGACCCCGGCCGCCAGCGCCGTCACGCCGCTGATCAGCTTGAGGACTCCGATAATCTTGAGGCCGGCCTTCTTGCGGCGGGGGGATTGGGTCATAGTTGTACTCTCTATTCAAACCTCAGATGCATGACCGACTCTCCCGAATCGCGGAGCTCGATCAATGAGTCGATGCCGATCGCCAGGTGCTGGCGGACGTATTTATCGGTGACGGACTTGTCGCTCTTGCTGGTCTTCACCCCCTCGGGCGTCATGGGGCTGTCGGAGACCAGCAGGAGCGCGCCCTTGGGGATGTGGTTGACGAAGCCGACGATGAAGATCGTGGCCGTCTCCATGTCGATCCCCAGGGCGCGGATCTTCTTCAGGTACTCGCGAAACTCCTCGTCGTGCTCCCAGACCCGGCGGTTGGTGGTGTAGACCGTGCCGGTCCAGTAATCCAGGCCGTGCTTGACGATCATGGCCGAGACCGCCTTCTGGAGGCGGAACGACGGCAGGGCGGGGATCTCGGGCGGCATGTAGTCGTTGCTCGTGCCCTCGCCCCGGATGGCCGCGATCGGCAGGATGTAGTCGCCCACGCTGCGTCTTCTTCAGGCCGCCGCATTTGCCCAGGAACAGCACGGCCTTGGGCTCGATCGCCGCGAGCAGGTCCATCACCGTCGCCGCCATCGCGCTGCCCATGCCGAAGTTGAGGATCGTCAGGTCCTCGGCCGTCGCCGACTGCATCGGGTGCGAGCGGCCCAGCACCTCGACGCCGAACCGCTCGGCGAACAGGTCGACGTAGCTGTGGAAATTGCTCAGCAGGACGTACTTGCCGAACTCGTCGAGCGGCCGGCCGGTGTAGCGCGGCAGCCAGTCCTTCACGATCTCGGTTTTCGTCTTCACGTCGCGGCGCTCCCCTCGTCGGGCCAGCGGATATCGCTCGTAGGCGTGCAGCCGCGGGTCGCCGCGGACATGGTCGAACGTGATCCTGTCGCCGACCGAGATCAGGCTCGACGAGATCGTGCCGCGCTCGTCGGCGGCGACGACGATCCGGTCGTCGCGGCAGAGTGCGCGCCGCCGAGGCCGGGAAGTCGCGCGGGTCGAACCTATCGCGGACGAGCTGGATTCTCGGGTCGTCGGGGTCATCGAGGTCGAGGTTGGTCATGGCGTGGATTCCGGGGGAGAGCACGACCTCGGTGATCCTCGACGCGCCAGGGGCCTCGATGACGAACGGCCGATTCGCGGTCGGCGACCAGGTAGTTGCAGCCGCCGAATCCGCCCGAGGCCAGCTCGTCGCGGGCCAGGCGGGCGGCGGCCGTTGCCCGGTCGCATGCCAGCAGGTTGACCGCCAGCAGGCCCTTGGACCGGGTCTGCTCGGCCCAGGGCAGGACCCCGTCATTCCGGTTCGTGACCGCCACGACCAGGCCCGCCTCGTTCACGCCCAGCCAGGTGCCCATCCGCGGGAACGAGCCGTCCGGGCCGAAATCGGCCCCGGCCAGCAGGCGGCGCAGCTTGTTCGACTCCGCATCGGCGCGGAGGCAGACCGGCGAGGTCGTCGGCCGGCGCCGCCACTCCTCGCGGTTGGCCCCGATCGTCACCGGGGGACATCCGTCGATCCGCCAGCCGATAAACACCAGGCACATGATTCGCGTGGAAGGCTCCTGCTCGCCCTGCCATTGACTTTGACCAAATCCCGCCGATCCTACATCATGGCGAATCTGGTGCCGCCGCCATAGCCGGTGGCGTCGCCATGCGGTGACGTCGAGGGAGGCACGGATGAACCGGCGGGCCATCGCCCTGCTCTCGTTGGGCCATTTCCTGATCGACCTTTGCCAGGGGATCGTCCCGGCGCTGGCGCCTTTCCTGGTGGAGGGGCGGGGGTTCTCGAAGGCCGAGGCGGCGGGCCTGGTCTTCGCCATCAGCGCGACGTCGTCGGTGGTGCAGCCGGTCTTCGGCCAGCTCGCCGACCGGCTGGCGATGGCCTGGCTGATGCCGGCGAGCCTGCTGCTGGCCGGCATCTCGCTGGCCCTGGGCGCGCAGGCGACGAGCTACCCGGCGGTGCTGGTGGCGTTCGGGCTGAGCGGCCTGGGCGTCGCCGCCTTCCACCCCGAGGCGGCGCGCAAGGTCAACCTCGCCAGCGGCGAGCAGCGGACGACCGGCATGAGCTTCTTCTCGATCGGCGGAGGGACCGGGTTCGCCCTGGCGCCGGCCATCACCCTGACGCTGATGCAGGTGCGGGGATTGCCCGGCCTGCTGATGCTGGTCTATCCGACGGCGATCATCGCGGGACTGTTCGTCGGCCGGCTCGGCCTGGCCGGAGTGGCCGGATTGATCCTGGGCCGTCGCGAGACCTCGCCGGCTCCCCGGCCGCATCACACGGCGCGGCCGGCCGCCGAGGGCCACGACGATTGGCGCGCCTTCGGCATCCTGAGCGGGGCCACGGTGCTGCGCTCGATCGTCTTCTACGGGCTGAACACCTTTCTGGCGCTCTACTTCATGGGTCGATGGCACCAGACCGCCGTGCAGGCGAGCCGGTCGATGGTCGTCTTCCTGGGGACGAGCATCGTCGGCACGCTGCTGGGAGGCTGGTTGGCGGACCGGTTCGGCCGTCGCCGGGTGATGCGGGTCGGCTTCACGGGGGGCACCGTCCTGCTGGCGGCGTTCCTGGCTATCCCCGACCCGTTCTGGGCGACGCTGATGCTGATGCCGCTGGCGGTCTTCCTGTTCCTGCCGACGAGCGTCCTGGTGGTCCTCGGCCAGGAATACCTGCCGAACCGCGTCGGGCTGGCCTCGGGGATGACGCTCGGGCTGGCGGTGAGCGTCGGCGGGATGTGCGCTCCGCTGCTCGGCCTGCTCGCCGATCGCCACGGGATGCGGCCGGTGATCGCGATCCTGCTGGTGCTGCTGGCGACGGCCGCCGCGCAGACCTTTGCCCTGCCGCCGGTCGGCCGCCGCAAGCCCGCCCGATCGCCGGGCGGGATCGACGAGCTACTGCCCGTCACGGCCGATCGATGAGCAGCGGCAGGTATTCCCGCGCCGCGTCGGAGAGCAGGTCGCGATGCATCCGCGTCGGGTCGTTGAAGAAGTTGACGCCGATGGCGGTATCCACCTCTCGGGTGGCGAGGAGGTCGAGGGCCCGGGCCTCTTCGCGGACCGCCTCGGCGTAGATGATCCGCGGCCCCTCGCCGGGCTCGCCGAGCAGGCGGGCGAAGTACTGGACGGTCAGGCTGCCGTTCCGCGGAGCGGGCGAGCCGAGGATCACGACCCTGAGCCCCTTCCATTCCTCGGGCGACATCTCCTTGCGCCAGGCCGAGACCCTGGCGTGCAGCGCGTCGAGCTCGGCGCGCGCGGCCTCAGCCGCATTTTTCATCACCAGGGGATGCATCCGCCTCGCGAACGCGACCCGCTCGTCCCGCGAGCAGCGCCGGGCGTTGATGACCGAGTCGAGGAACGCGCGGCTCTCGGCATGGATGTGCCTCGCCCGTTCGACCTGCTCGAGCTCGAGGCCCCGGCTGGCGAGCGACGGCTCGGCGGCCTCCATCAATCGCCGGAGGTCGCGCAGCTCGACCAGGACGGGATCGCCGAGGACCGCCTCGTCGGCGTGCGGGGCCAGCGACACGTCGAGCGCCAGGGGCACATGCGCCACGTCCTTGAGCACGTGGTAGACAGCCGGCGTGTAGGGGACCTCCTGCCGCTTACCTCCCCGACGGAGGACCAGGTTATCGCCAATGGCCAGGATCACGGGGCCGCTGTGTACAAGCACCTCTTGCTTGGTATGGGCGTAGACGGCCCGGAAGGCCTGGTTGAGCGTCACCAGCGGGTCATCGCCCGGCTGAGCACGCGGGACCGATGAGGTCGCCCGACCGACCGCCGCACAGGCAAGCCCCGCGAGCAGAAAGACCCCACCAACGGCCCACAGTTGTCGTTGTCGCAGCACACTCCCGCTCGTTGGCATGATTCGGCCCTTGTCCTGATAAATTGCGAGTGATGCCCACCCCAGGCGATGATTGCGGCGGGATGAGGAATGTCCTACGCTACTGCCGGTCTTGAGGCGATGCCGCATGAGCGCATCGTTGACGGTTGGCGACCCGGAGTGCAACAGGATCTCGACGATGAGCCATGATTTCGAACCGCTCAAGGCCCTCTGCGGGGTCTGCGCTGGATCTCGCGACGACGGCGACATGAGGGATCAGGCGCCGGGTGACGCGACCCGAGAGCCGGGCGAACCGGCGACGTCAGTCGCAGGGTGCGGCGACGCAACAGCCGGGCGATGCAACACGACAGCCGGGCGAACCGGCGACGTCAGTCGCCGGGTCACGCAACACGACAGCCGGGCGACGCAACACGACAGCCGGGCGATGCAATACGACAGCCGGGCGAACCGGCGACGTCAGTCGCCGGGTGCTGCGACACAGCGGCCGGGTGAAGCCCCCAGAAACCCGGCGACTGACGTCGCCGGTTCGCCCGGGTCGCCATCGTCGCCGCACCGAAACCGACTCCGAATCGTCATTGAGGGAGGACAGAATCATGGCGACGAGACATCGGCCGGTCCAATTTCTCCTGGCGCAGTCATTGCTGATCGTGGCCGCCTTGACCTCATCGGGGCGGGCGGACGAGCGCGGAGCGATCAATGCCGTGCGGGGCGTGCTCGATCGACAGGTAGCGGACTGGAATCGGGGCGACCTGGACGGGTTCCTGGCGGGATACTGGAACTCGCCCAAGGTCGTGTTCCAGTCGGGCGGGCAGCGCTTCGACGGCTGGGAGGCGATGCGCGACCGCTACCGGCGCCGTTATCAGGCCGAGGGCCGCGCCATGGGACATCTGGCGTTCAGCGGCCTCGACGTCGAGCCGCTCGGCCCCGAGGCCGCGCTGGCGCGGGGCCGCTGGCAATTGACCATGCCCGACGGCTCAACGCCCGGCGGGCTCTTCACCGTGATCTTCCGCAAGCTGCCCGAAGGCTGGAAGATCGTCCACGACCACACGTCCGCCGACGAGCCGAAGCCGTCGGTGAAGAAATCGGGTTGAGGGGCGGGCGATCGCCTGGATTCGACTCGAGTTCGACTCGCGCCACCCCTTCGGCGTGCCTGATCCTCAGTCGTCCGACTTGACCCGAGGCGCCCGGACGATCGCCGCCAGGACCAGACCGGCCAGGAACCAGCCGACGGTGTGCTCGACGGCCTTGGCCGCAATGTAGTCCGTCGGATAGGAGTACCAGTTCCAGTTGGGGACGTGCACCGTCACGAACGCAAAAATGCCGAGCAGGGTCACGATTCCGACGCGTGTGAGAAAAGTGGAATTGACTCGCACCTGCGAGAGCACGAGCGCCGCCAGGAGCGCCGAGGCGATGTTCGTGCCGAGCTCGGTCAGCAAGAGTCGGGGCGTGATGCCCTCGCTCCCCTGCGTCTGTACGACGAGGATTCCGACCGGGCCCTGCTTGACCTTGGCAGTCCAGGCGGCCATCTCCGACTCGGACGCCTCCTTCATGCTTTTCATGCCGGGAAAGTAGTAAAGTCCCGACTCCTTGACCGTGCTCTTGATGGAGTCCATCACGGCCTGCTCGTCGGGGAGCATGTTGACGCCCGTCTCCCCCAGCGGAAGCACCATGTGAGCGAGGAATCCCCAGTTGAAGACCAGGATTCCCGCGAGCACACCGCCCAGAATGACCCGCTTGCCCATGATCGACCCTCCCGATCGCCAAGGATTCGCCCTTCGGCACGCTGCCGATGGCATCGCTCGGCCGTCGCGCGGACGCACCGATCGCATTCGCATCACAGTGCGAAGGATCGGCCCGATCAGGTGTCTTTCTGCACAGGAAGTTCGAGAAAGACTCTAGAGAATAGGCCGGAGGGTGACAGTATGCCCGATTCTTGTTCACGAAAAACCTGGTCAGCGGTCGATCAGGCGCATGGCCGCGGCGGGATAGCGATCGCCGGCGGCGCTGCCGCTGGGGACCTGTTGCTCGATCCAGGCGAGGTCCTCGGGCGACAGCTCGACGTCCACGGCGGCTACGTTCTCGCGCAGGTAGGTCCGCCGCTTGGTTCCCGGGATCGGCACGATGTCATCGCCCTGGTGCAGCAGCCAGGCGAGGGCGATCTGGCCGGCCGTGCAGCCCTTGCGATCGGCCAGCGACCGGATCGCGGCGACGAGTGCCTGGTTGCGGTCGAAATTCTCGCCCTGGAATCGCGGATAGTTGCGCCGGAAGTCGCCCTCGCTGAGCTCCTCGGCGCGGGGCACCTGGCCGGTCAGCAGGCCGCGTCCCAGCGGGCTATAGGGGACGAACCCGATCCCCAGCTCGCGGCAGGCCGGCAGGATCTCGCGCTCGACGTCGCGCTCGAATAACGAGTACTCGGTCTGCAACGCCGTGATCGGGTGGACGGCGCAGGCCCGCCTGAGGGTCGCGGGACTCGCCTCGGAGAGCCCCAGGTATCGCACTTTCCCCGCCTGGACCAGCTCGGCCATGGCCCCGACGGTGTCCTCGATCGGGACCAGGGGATCGACCCGGTGCTGGTAAAGTAGGTCAATGTGGTCGATGCCCAGGCGGCTCAGCGACGCCTCGGCGACCTGCTTGACATGCTCCGGCCGGCTGTTGGCGCCGACGATCGCTCCCTTGTCGTTGATCTTGAAACCGAACTTGGTGGCGATCACGAGCCGGTCGCGCCGGCCGCGGATGGCTCGGCCGACGAGCTCTTCATTGGTGAACGGTCCATAAACCTCGGCGGTGTCGAGGAACGTGATCCCGAGGTTGATGGCCTCATCCAAAGTCGCCAGCGCCTCGGCCTCGTCGGCCGAGCCATAAGCCCAGCTCATCCCCATGCAGCCGAGCCCCAGCGCGGAGACCTCGGGTCCCTGGGCGCCCAGTCGTCGGTACTTCATCGCGATGCTCCCGGAAATGCCGTCCCCGCTCGCACCACGTCCGGGCGCATGCCTGCCGACGGGGCCGGTCGACATGAACATCGTAGGCCGGCGGACGCGACGGTCAAGGCGACGGAACACTTCGCGGTTCCGCTCCTCCTTGAGCCACCCTGGCGATTCCGGTAACGTCGTTGGGATCGCCTGGGGATCGGGGACGTTCGCTCGCGCGGCGGCGACTCGGGGCGCGGGAAGGGCCGGAGACATCGGCGTGCTGGGTTCATCGCTGATCCAGGTTGTGGTGTGCGTTCTGCTGGGCGTCGCCGACGGGCCTGCCGCGGCCGAGGCCCCGGACGGAATCCGCGAGCCGGCGGCGCTCTGCGCGAGGGTCGCCGACCTCCTGCGCGATGAGCTGACGCGCGGCTGGTATCCGCGTGCGGTGGACCGGAAGCGCGGCGGGTTCCACCAGACCTTCGCGCGCGACTGGACGCCGCGCCCCGACCGCGACACGTTCATCGTGTACCAGGCGCGGATGACCTGGACGGCCGCCGCTTTCGCCCGCTACTCCCCCGGCGCACCGCGAGGAGTTCGCCGGATATGCCCGGCATGGGATCGCGTTCCTGGACGAGGTCATGCGCGACCGAGAGCAAGGCGGGTTCCACTGGACGCTCGACCCGGAGGGTCGCCTGGACGCCCGCCTCGGCGACGAGAAGCACGCCTATGGCCTGGCCTTCGTCATCTACGCCGGCAGCACCGTCCGCGAGGTCACCGGCGACGACCGGGCGCTTGCGGTGGCCCGCGAGGCGTTCGACTGGCTGGACCGCCACGCGCACGACGCCCGAAATGGCGGTTACTTCGAGGCCATGCGCCGCGACGGCACGCCGATCCTGACATTCGACGCGGGCGCACCGATCGCGCGGCGGACGGACCGGGTCGGCATCTACTACGGCTACAAGACGATGAACGTGCACATCCACCTGCTCGAGGCGGTCGCGGCGCTCTCGCGGGTCGATCGGCGCCCCGTGGTTCTCGAACGGCTGCGCGAATTGCACGAGATCGTCCGGGACCGGATCGCCGTCGAGCCGGGCGCCCTGAACCTGTACCTCACGCCCGACTGGCGGGCGATCCCCGCGCACGACTCGTTCGGCCACGACGTCGAGACGGCCTATCTGCTGGTCGAGGCGGCCGAGGCGCTGGGAATCGCCGAGGACGCGAAGACCTGGCGCGTCGCCCGGAGCCTCGGTCGACCACGCGCTCGACTGGGGCTGGGACGACGAGCGCGGCGGGTTCTACGACAAGGGCGAGTCGTTCGGCAACCCGGCCTGGGATACGAAGAAAGTCTGGTGGACGGAAGCCGAGGGCCTGAATGCGCTGTTGCTGATGGATCGAAGGTTCGGCGCAGACCGACCGCTACGCGAAGGCATTCGGCAAGCAGTGGGGCTTCATCGAGCGGCACCTGCTCGACCCCGCGCAACCCGGCTGGTTCGCCGAGACGACGCGCGAAGGTGTCCTCATCGGCGACGGCGGCAAGGCCGACGCCTGGAAGGCCAACTATCACACGTCCCGCGCCCTGATGAACGTGGCGACCTGGCTGAACGAGCCCCGCCATTGAGGCGGCGGATCGGCCGTCCTGGAGGCGTCGCGAGGCTGAGCGGCCTGGTCGTTCGCGCGCGTCCTGACCGAGAAGGGGAGTGAGAAGGCTGGTAGCTCGTAGGGTGGGTCGAGCGAAGCGAGGCCCACCGATCTTCGCCGCCATGCCGGTAGCCCTTGCTCGCCAAACCGGTGGGCCTCATGCCTGCGGCGTTCGACCCACCCTACGACCTCTTCTCACACTCTCTGAGCCGGCGAACGCTCCCGCCCGTCGTCCGCCGCTCGCATGGCAAGTTCACCATGCATCGATTAAACTCGATGCCATCGAGGATGATCCAGAAGCCGCTCCGGCCGGAGGAGACGAGCGATGACTCCGAACATCGACGGCGATGACCCGCGCCTGGCGGACCTTCTCCAGCGTTGGCGTGAGCTCTCCATCAGCGGCCGAACTCCTTCGCCCGAGGAGCTCTGCAGCACCTGCCCCGAGCTTGCCGACGAGCTCTCTCGCCGCGTCGCCCGAATCGCCGACACGGTCACTGACCCCGACGCGACCGGATCGATCGGCGGAGGGATGCCCGATCCCGTGATGGCAACCGGCACGCAGGGCCTCGCGGCGGGGACGGGTACCCCGGACTTCATCCTGGCAACGCCACCGGAAGAAGGACAGCCCGAGCGTCACCGTGGAGACGCGATGGCCCGCGTCGAATTTCACGACCTGCGGTTCCACGCCGCGGGCGGACTGGGCGAGGTATTCCGGGCGCACGACGCGGGGCTCAATCGCCATGTCGCGCTCAAGTTCCTCAAGCCCGGTCGCTCGGCGGACGGCGACAGCCGACGCCGATTCCTGCTCGAGGCCGAGGTCACGGGCCGGCTCGAGCACCCGGGCGTCGTGCCGATCTATGCGATGGGCGCGGATGACCTGGGCGCGCCGTGCTACGCCATGCGGTTCATCCGCGGCGATTCGCTCCAGGATGCCATCGACGCCTTCCACTCCGTCGAGGGTCCTGCCCGCGACCCGTCCGAGCGCTCGCTCGCCCTGCGCGAGCTGCTCGGCCGCTTCGTGTCGATCTGCGAGACGATCGGCTACGCGCACAGCCGCGGGATCCTCCACCGCGACCTGAAGCCGCGCAACGTCATGCTCGGCCGCTACGGCGAGACGCTGGTCGTCGACTGGGGGCTGGCCAAGCCCTTCGACCCCGCCGAGGCCGCCCGATGGGCGGATGAGGAGGTGCTGACGCCCAGCTCGGGCTCGAGCGACGACGGCTCGGACACCCCGACGGTGGGCGTCGTCGGCACGCCGGGATTCATGAGCCCCGAACAGGGCGAGGGCCGGCCCGGAGAGATCGGCCCGGCGAGCGACATCTTCGGCCTGGGGGCGATCCTCTACTCGATCCTGACGGGCCAGCCACCCTACCGGGGCAAGGGGATCGTCGAGGTGCTCGATAAGGTCCGCCGACGAGAGATCCTCGCGCCTCGACAGATCAAGCCCGGTCTCTCGCGTGCGCTCGAGGCCGTCTGTCTCAAGGCGATGGCGGCTCGTCCGTCGGAGCGGTACGCGATGGCGACGGACCTGGCGGCGGATGTCAGGCGCTGGCTGGCCGACGAGCCCGTCACGGCCCATGACGAGCCGCTGCCCGCTCGGGCGCGCCGATGGATGCGGCGGCACCGGACGCTGGTCACGAGCGCAGTCTCGCTGCTGGCATTCGGCCTGGCCGTCCTCGCGGGTTTCGCGACGGTCCTCGCCGGGAAGAACCGCGAGCTCGACGGCAAGAATTCCGAGCTCGCCGCCAAGAACGTCGAGCTCGACCGCCACCGACGGCGGGCCGAGAGCCGCGAGATCCTGGCCGTCGAGGCGGTGCAGCGATTCCGCGACGCCGTCCAGTCCAATGCCGAGCTGAAGCGCCGACCCGAGCTCGAGTCGCTGCGGAAGGTGCTGCTCAAGGAACCGCTCGAGTTCTTCGGTAAGCTGAAGGTCAACCTCCGCGCGGACAATGACACACGCCCCGAGGCCCTGGCCCGGCTCGCCCAGGCGAGCCGCGACCTGGCGCTCACCACCGAGGAGATCGGCCGCACCGCCGACGCCGCCCTCGCCTACGCGGACTCGGTCGAGATCCTCGAGCGGCTCGTCCGCGACCAGCCCGGCTCGGACCGTTATCGTGCCGCCCTGGCGTCGACCCACAACGGACTCGCCGCGGCCCTGCGCAGACCTCCCGGCCGGCCGAGGCGATGTCGTCGTACCGCCGCGCCATGGATCTCCGCCGTGCGCTGGCCCGCTCCGACCCGAACGAGAAGCAATACAAGCATCTCATCGCGTCGAGCCTCCAGAACATCGGCAGCCTCCTCCACGATACGGGCCACCCGGTCAACGCGATGGCGGCGTACCGCGAGGCGCTCGGTATCCGCGAGGACCTGGCCCGCGACGACCCCGGGGCCCAGGACGACCTGGCGGGGCTCCGGAACAACATCGCGCTCCTGCTCATCGAGACCGACCGGCCCACCGAGGCACTCGAGAACTATCGCCGGGTGCTGGCGATCCGCGAGAAGCGGGCCGGAGAGGAGCCGGGGTCGGTCCAGGGCCAGTCCGAGCTGGCGGACATCCTCCACAACCTCGCGCTCCTGCTCAACGACATGGAACGCGGCGACGAGGCCCTGGACGCCTTCCTCCGCGAGCTGGCGATCCGTGATCGACTGGCCCGCGACGAGCCATCGATCAAGATGTACCAGAGCGACCTGGCCCACTCTTTGAACGGGACGGGGTTCATGCTCGACGTGAGGGGCCGGAAGGACGAGGCGCTGGCGATGCACCGCCGCGCGCTGGCCATCCGCGAGCGGCTCGTTGCCGACGATCCGGCCGTCGCCGGGCACCAGAGCGACATGGCTCGCAGCCTCTCCAATATCGGCAGCCTGCTCGACGAGTCCGGCCACCCCGACCAGGCGGTCGCGAGCTATGACCGGGCGCGGGCGACCCTCGAGCAGCTCACGCGAGAGAACCCGTTGGCGCACTTCTTCCGCTTCATGCTCGGCGGCGTGCTCACCGACCTCGCCGGCATCGAGATCGACCGGCAGCATTGGCCCGCGGCGAAGCAATACGCGATCCAGGGAGTTGACAGGTATCGGCAGGCCCTCGCGGCGATGCCGAACAATCGGCGGTACCTCGCCGGCCTGCGGCGCGGCCTCGCGAAGCTTATCCGGGTGCAGGCGGCACTCGACGACATCCCGGAGGCGCTCCGGCGAGGCCGCGAGCTCGTCAACGCCTCGCGTGGCGAACCGATGCAGCTCTACAATGCCGCCTGCGACCTCTCCCTCAGCTCCCGCCTGGCGTCACCGGATCGAGGAAGGCCGCTCGCCGACGAGGCTGTCTCGATCTTATCGCAGGCCATCGCCGCCGGCTGGGCCAACGTCGCGCTGATGGCGACGGATGGCGACCTCGACCCGCTCCGCGAGCGCGACGACTTTCGCCGCCTCCTGGACGAGCAGCTCGACCGGGCGTTCCCCGCGTCTCCATTCGCCAGATGACCGCCGCCCGAATCCCGGGACCACGGGGCGAGCGCATGTCGCCCCGCGGTACGGAGTATGGACCTCTGACGCTCGCCGGAATCATCCGCGAGCGAAAATCCGCGACAGCAGGCCGCCGGAGGACTTCGGGGGGACGCCAACCCGCCGGGCGTCCGCCACGCTCATGCGGAACAGTTCTTCCACCGACCGGCGGAACGACCAGTCGCGGGTCGGCTCGCAGATGCGGTCGAATTCGGTTTTGCTCATGTACCCCGAGAAGACCAGCCGGTGATTCTCGGGGTCGAAACGGAACTTCTCCCGCAGGTCGCGGGGAATCTGGTAGCCGTCGGGGAGCCGGTCAAACTTGACGAAGTGATCCACGGGACCCTCCATCAACCTGGATTCGATCAACGGTGCGCCATCGCCTCGGACCAAACGGTCCCGATGCGGGCCCCTGCATGGGGCCGTCATGATGGGAGAGGAACACTCATGTGTCCTCTTCACTATCATAATTCGGCACGACCGTGAATCCAGTACCGACTTTTTCTTCGTTTCGAATTGCGAAGGGCCGCTACGGCGTGCATCTCGCGGAGGGAAGGGCCGGGCGAGTCGCCCTGGCGGGATATGCGTCCTGGCGTGCCGGGATGGCGATCGCGACCGGCGGGTTTACGCCATCCCGTCGTTATCGGCTGCCGAGCTCTCAGCGCTCGATGAGAGCCGGGCGCCGGGGGTTGAGGGCTTCGGGGCTGGCGGCGAACCCCAGGTATCGGGCGAACCGCCACTGGCGATACCGCGCATACCATCCCTGACGGGCCCGGTCTCGCGTGCGTCTTGTCCGGGTTGCGTCCATCGTCGTCATCCCCCCTGTTCAGGACCCGCCCGCGCGATCTGTTCGACCGGTTCCGTGCGGGCGGGTTGTTCCGGTTCCACGCTTCCTGACGGTCCTCGCCCCGGAGGCTCGCTCGGGCCGGGGGCCGACCGGCTCGAATCGACTCGCCACGTTGGCGGTCTCCTACCAGTCATATAGCTCTTTCCGGGCGGAAGCTGACACGAAGCCGCCCAGAAAGTCGGCGATCGCCCTCCGGAGACCGGGCGGAACGCGACGGCAGCGCCGAGATCGGCGCCGCCTGGCGAACGGGCCGCGCGGCCGTTAGACTCGGCCCAGAACGCGAATCGCCCGCGAGGCACGCGGCCGGCCGGATCGGCCGGCCGACCTGCCGCTGGCGGTCGTTGATGTGAAGGCCAGTCGTCAAACCGGATTGAGAATGAGAAGGTCGGGGATACCCATGAATCGACGAATGCTCAGCTTGCTCTCACTTGCGGTCGCCGGACTCGTCGCGGCCTCGGCGGTGGGGGTGGGACAGGACCAGGGGAAGGCCCATCCGAAGGTCGGTTACAAGGATACGCCGATGCTGCCCGGCGGGCGCTGGCATGTCCATGACAGCGACCGGCCCTTCCCGAAGGTCATCACGCCGGGGACGTGCAGCACCCAGGACGAGCCCGGCAAGGCCCCGTCCGACGCGGTCGTCCTGTTCGACGGCAAGGACCTCTCGCACTGGCGGAGCGGCGGCGGAGACGCGAAGTGGGGCGTCCAGGACGGCGCGATGGTCGCCCGGCCGGGCTCCGGCGAGATCCGCTCGCGCGAGGAGTTCGGCGACTGCCAGATCCACATCGAGTGGGCGTCGCCGAACCCTCCCCACGGCCGCGACCAGGACCGCGGCAATAGCGGCGTGATCCTCTTCGGCCTGTACGAGATCCAAGTGCTCGACAGCTACGAGAACATCACCTACGCCGACGGCCAGGCCGCCTCGATCTATGGCCAGTACCCGCCGCTGGTCAACGCCTCGCGGCCGCCGGGGCAGTGGCAGACCTATGACATCATCTTCAACCCGCCCCGGTTCAAGACCGACGGCTCGCTCGAATCGCCCGCCTACACGACCCTCTTGCACAACGGCGTGCTCGTGCACAACCACACCGCGCACGTCGGCCCGATGGCCTGGCGCGGCAGCCCGCCCTATAGGGCCCACGGACCAAAGGGGCCGATTGTCCTGCAGGACCACGCCCACCCGGTCAAGTACCGCAACATCTGGGTCCGCGAGATCAAAGCCTATGACCAGCCGTAGGAGGCCCGACCACCGTGCGAAGGTGGGTGAGGAGGCTCGTAGGGTGGGTCGAGCGAAGCGAGGCCCACCGCTCTTCGCCGCCATACCGGTGGGCCTCACGCCTGCGGCGTTCGACCCACCCTACGACCTCTTCTCACTCTCTCTTAGGAATAGGCCGGACATAACTTCCCGATTCTGTTTCCGGTATGATATCCGACCTTCGGCCCGGAGGGATCATCAAGGAGGGCGACATGAGCGTCTACTCGGCGGAAGTGGAACGGATGATGAAGCGGCTCTTTGACTCCTTGAACGAGAGCGATCGGCGGCGCTATGCGGCCATCGAGGTCGCCAAGTTGGGACACGGCGGGGTCGACTACATCGCCCGCGTCTTGGACTGCGATCCCAAGACCATCCGGCGAGGGCTCGAGGAGCTGGGGGGCGGGGATGACCTGAATACGGGGCGGTCGCGAAAAAAAGGGGTGGACGCAAGCGTCTGATCGAGATCGACTCGGCGATCGAAGCGAACTTCTGGGAGGTCCTCAAGGATCATATCGCCGGCGACCCGATGCGGCCCGAGGTGAAGTGGACGAACTTATCGCGGCGCCAGATCGCCAGGCGGATCACCGAATTGGGGACCCCGGTCGGTCGTCACGTCGTCTCCCAGTTGCTCCGCAAGCACCGGTTCCGCCGGCGCAAGGCACTGAAGAAGAAGACGATGGGCCCCCGCAATCCCCATCGTAACGCCCAGTTCGAGAACATCGCCCGTCTCAAGAAGGAGTATCTGGAGGCCGGCTTGCCCGTGATCAGCATGGACACGAAGAAGAAGGAATTGCTCGGCGATTTCTACCGCGCCGGCACCATCGAGACCCAGGAGACCATCGAGACCAACGATCACGACTTCGTCAGCGCGGGCACCGGCACGGTGATCCCCCACGGCCTGTACGACGTGGGGAAGGACCGGGGGTTCGTCCACTTGAACACCAGCCACGACACGAGCGAACTGGCCTGCGACAGCCTCGCGGCCTGGTGGGAGCGACGCGGCCGGGCCGATTATCCGCAGGCCAAGAGGCTGCTGGTCTTGTGCGATGGCGGCGGGAGCAACAGCGCGACGATGTATCTGTTCAAGGAGGACCTGCAGAGGCTGGCGACGCGGCTAGCCATCGAGATCCGCATCGCCCACTACCCGCCCTACTGCTCGAAGTACAATCCGATCGAGCACCGGCTGTTCCCGCACCTGACCCGGGCGTGTTGCGGGGTGATCTTCCGGACGTTGGAGACCGTTGGGTACTACATGAGCAAGGCCGAGACGACGACCGGGCTGACAGTCGAGGTGAGGATTCTCGAGAAGGTCTACGAGACCGGCCGGAAGTATGCCGCGGGATTCAAGGAGGCGATGAAGATCGTGTTCGACAAAGTCCTGCCGAAATGGAACTATCGGGCTGTCCCCGAGCCCGCATGAAATCGGGAAGTTATGCCCGGCCTATTCCTTAGGGCGTGTAAGGCGGGCCGAGCCGACGCATTCCCACCGGCGTTCGTTCGGTTCGTCCATCCGGGAGATCGGCCGGTGGATTTCCGCCAATCCGCCCGATCGGTCTTTCCGCCCGATCGCCCCGAGGATCAGCCGATTCGGCCGGTGATGTAGGCCTCGGTCCGCGGGTCCTTGGGGTTGGTGAACAGCCGATCGGTGGGGCTGAACTCGGCGAGGATGCCCGTGCGGTGCCCCTCGGCGGACGCCTCGTCGAGCATCAGGCAGGCGGTCAGGTCGCTGACGCGGCGGGCCTGCTGCATGTTGTGGGTGACGATGACGATCGTGTAGTCGCGCTTCAGGTCGTCCATCAGGTCCTCGACGCGCGCCGTCGAGATCGGATCGAGCGCCGAGCACGGCTCGTCCATCAGGATCACCTCGGGCTCGACGGCGAGCGTGCGCGCGATGCAGAGCCTCTGCTGCTGGCCGCCCGAGAGCTCCAGGCCCGAGCGATCCAGCTTGTTCTTGACCTCTTCCCAGAGCGCGGCCCGGCGGAGCGAGCGCTCGACCAGCTCGTCCATCGGCCCGCGATAGCCGTTGATCCGGGCGCCCCAGGCGACGTTGTTGTAGATCGTCTTGGGGAACGGGTTGGGCTTCTGGAAGACCATGCCGATGCGTCGGCGCAGGGCGACGGTGTCGATGTCGGAGCCCGAGATGAGCTGGCCGTCGAAGCGAACCTCGCCGTCCATCCGAGAGCCCGCGATCAGGTCGTTCATCCGGTTGAAGCAGCGGAGCAGCGTGCTCTTGCCGCATCCGGATGGGCCGATCAGGGCCGTGATCTGGTTGCGGGGGACCTCGAGCGTGAGGTCCTTGATGGCCAGCGACGTGCCGTACCAGACCCGAAGCTGGTGCGTGGAGAGGACGACGGGGTCCGGCCGGGCGCCGGGGCGGCGCGGTCGCTTTCTCGGCCCGGGGGCCGGTCGTCCAGTCGGTGACGCTCATCGAGGGGACCTCGCCGATTGCAACTTGAAGAATGGGGTGGAACGCCCGCACGCTCAGGTGAAGCGGCGGTAGCGATTTCGAATCACGATCGCCACGGCGTTCATCGTCAGCAGTAAGGCCACCAGGATCAGGATGCCGCCCGCGACCACGATGCGGAACTCGCGACCAGGCTCGTGGGCATAGTTATAAATCTCGACGGGCAGCGCCGAGTAGTGGTCGAGCGGGGTCTTCGGCGGCACGTCGAGCGAGCCCGCGGCGCCGACCATCAGCAGGGGAGCGGTCTCGCCGATGGCCCGCGACAGGCCCAGGATCGTACCGGTCAGGATACCCGGCAATGCCGAGGGAAGCACGTGGTCCCGGACGACCTGCCATCGGGTCGCACCCAGCGCCATCGCCGCCTGCCGGAGCGATCCCGGCACGGCGCAGGGCCTCCTGGGTCGTGATCACGATGATCGGCAGGATGAGCAGGCTGAGCGTCAGCACGCCCGAGATCAGCACCGGCCCGAGCGCCAGCGCCTTGACCCCGTAGCCCCGCACGAACAGGGCCAGCCCGAGGATTCCGTAGACGATCGAGGGGACGCCGGCCAGGTTGGCGATATTCGTCTGGATCAACCGGCGAATCCGCCCGGGGCGCGCGTACTCCTCCAGGTAAACCCCGGCGCCGACGCCGACGGGGATGCCGGTGAGCGCCACCAGCAACAGCAGCCAGAGGCTGCTCACCAGCCCGACACGATAGCCGGCCGTATCGGCGTCGGACGCATTGATCCGCGAGACCAGGCCGCCCAGCAGGTGGAACAGCTCGCCCAGCCGCGCCGCCGCGGAAGGGCCGTTGTGCTGGGACCAGTCGGAGACCGCCGCGGCGCCGGCGCCCCGCCGGCCCCGACGATGGCCGGGTCCTTCAGCGGGTCCGGCGGCTCCGGGATCGCGGCCGACACCACCGACCAGAGCAGCAGCCCGAGGACCAGGACGCCGCTGCAGGTCGCCGCCAGGCACGCGAAGCCGAAGAACATGCCGAGGCCACGCCGGAGCCATCGAGGCGAGCGAAAATGGCGACGGTCGTCCACCATCAGTGATACACCTCGCGAAAGCGCCGCAGGACCAGGTTGGAGACCACGTTCAGCGAGAGTGTCACGACGAACAGGGTCAGGCCGACCGCGAAGAGCGAGAGGAACTTCGGCTCGCCGTAGGATGCCTCGCCGTTGATCACCTGGACCATGTAGGTGGTCATCGTCTCGATCGAGGTCAGCGGGTTGAGCGTGATCTGCGGCCGCATGCCGGCCGCGAGCACGACGGCCATCGTCTCGCCGACCGCGCGGCTGATCGCCAGGATGAACGAGGCACAGACCCCCGACAGCCCGGCGGGCAACACCACGCGCGTCGAGACCTCGAACTTCGTGGCTCCCAGGCCGTAGGCCGCCTCGCGCAGCCCGCGAGGGACCGACGACAGGACATCCTCGCTCAAGGACGAGACCAGCGGGATGATCATCACGCCGACCACGATGCATGCGCTGAGCGCATTGAACATCTCGACTTCCAGGCCCATCGGTGCGCAGACATGCTTGAGGATCGGGGTGACCAGCACGAGCGCGATGTAGCCGTAGACGATGGTCGGGATCCCGGCGAGCAGCTCGAGCATCGGCTTCAGGATCGAGCGCACGCGGCGGGGGGCATACTCGCTCAGATAGATCGCGCTCAACAGCCCGATCGGCAGGGCAATCGCCGACGAGCCGACGGCGATCATGAACGTCCCCCACATCAGCGGGAGCACGCCAAATTGCGGGGGACTCGCGTCGGGCTTCAGCACGGTGCCGAAAAGGAACTCGAAAACGCCGATCCTGGACTTGGTGAAGAACTCGACCGTCTGCACGCCCAGCACCACGACGATGCCGATCGTCGTGAGGACCGTGATGACCGCGCAGAGGATCAGGCCGACCGTCACGGCGGCTTCCCAGTAGGCCAGGTAGCGCGAGTGCCCGGCCCACGGGTCGGCTTCCGCGGATCGGCCGTCGATCGTCAGGGGGGTCGAGGACAACGCGTTACCCTTTCACTCGGCCTTCGCCTGCGCCTTGTCGTCCGCGGGCAGCAGGCGGGCGAGGGCCGCCTGGTTGGCCGAATCGTCCTCGGCCGTCGGCGCGTCGTAGCCGGCCTTCACCGCCAGCTTGGAGGCGTTGGCGATGTAGTATTTCACGAAGGCCGCCACCTCGGGCCGCCGCGCGGCCGAATTCTTGACGTAGATGAAGAGGGGCCGCGAGAGCGGGGTATACGACTTGTCGGCGATCGTCGCCGGGCTGGGCAGGACGGCCGGCGCGTTCGGACCATGGCTGACGGGCAGGGCCCGCAGCTTGTCCTTGTTCGACCCGTAATAGGCGTACCCGAAATAGCCGAGCCCGTTCGCGTCGCCGGCCACGCCCATGACCAGCGTGTTGTCGTCCGAGCTCTGCTGGACACCCTCGCGCTGCTCCTTCGCCTTGCCCGTGATCGCCTCGGTGAAGAATTCGAACGTGCCCGAGTCGTTATCCGGCGAGTAGAAGACGATCTTCCGGTCCGGCCACGACGGATCGACGTCCTTCCACGTCTTGACCTTGCTCGACGGCCCCCAGATGGCCTTCAATTGCTCGGTCGACAGCGACTTCACGAAGTCGTTCGCCGGGTTCACCACCAGCGTGATCCCGTCGTAGCCGATCACGAACCGGGTCCAGTCGATGCCCTGTTCCTTGGCCTTGGCCTCCTCGTCGGGCTTGGCGGCTCGCGAGGCGTCGACGATGTTGACCTCGTTGCGCAGGTAGCGGCCGAAGCCGCCGCCAGTCCCGTGGTTGTCCACGACCACGGTCAGGTCGGGGTTGACGCCCCGGAACCCGTCGCGGGCCGCCCGGCTGATCCGGAACACGGTGCTCGACCCGTCCACGATCACCGCCGCGGCGGGCTTCGATCCCGCCGGCCCTCCGGAATCGCCCCCGCCGCAGCCCGCGATCGCCGCCAGCAGAAGACAGGGCTTCAGGAACGTCCGCGAGACCCAAATCCGATTCATCAGCGAGGAACCCCAGGTGTGTGTGTTGCGGGCGGAATGGACCGGTGCGACGCCCGCCTGCGGCATCGAGTCCCGGAATCGTCGCCTACCGGGTCTCGACGCCGAGCCCAATCGGCCGCCTCGAGGCCGATCGACGGTCGGTCGATCCCATTCCCGGCGATGGCTTTGCGAACAACCACTCTAATCGAAGAAAGTGAAGATTGTGTGAAATCCCGGTGAGGATGCTCCGATGAATTGCCGGTCGGGGGAACTCAGGGGAGCGAGGGAGACTGTTCGCGGGCCGGAACATCCTGTGACCGGCCCAGTTGCGCAGGTGCTCGCCGCGGGAAGACGACAACGAATTGCGAGCCGACGCCGACCCGGCTGGTGACGTCCACCTGGCCGCCGATCGACTGGACCAGGTGCTTGACGATCGAGAGGCCCAGCCCGGTGCCGCCGACCTCGCGGCTGCGGGCCTTGTCGACTCGGTAGAAACGCTCGAAGATCCGTGGGAGGTCATCACGGGGGATGCCGATGCCGGAGTCGGTGACCTCGAGGACGACGGCGTCGCCGTCGGCCAGGCAGCGGACGCGGACCGAGCCTTTCTCCGGCGTATACTTGATCGCATTGTCCACCAGGTTGTCGGCGATCTGGCGGACGGCCTCCTCGTCGGCGAGGATCAGGGCGCCTTCCTCCAGGCCCTCGACGTCGAGCGAGAGCTCGAGGCCCTTGCCCTCGGCGCGGTCGCGGTGGGCCTCGACGCACGCTTCGATCACGCGAAGGGGGTCGAGGGGCTGGTGGTTGAAGACTTCCTGACCACTCTCGAGCCGGGCCAGGCTGAGCAGGTCGAGGATCAGGAGGTTGAGCCGCTCGGCCTGCTCGTCGATCCGCTCGAGGAAGCGAACGTTCACCGAGTCGTCGTGGAGCGCCCAGTCGAGCAGCGTCTCGGTGTACGCCTTGATCGATGCAAGCGGCGTCTTGAGCTCGTGCGAGGCATTGGCGACGAAATCCTGGCGCATACGCTCGAGCCGGCGGAGCTCGGTCACGTCGCGGAAGACCAGCACGGCGCCGGGCGAGGGATGGCCGGGCAGGGGGGTTCCCCGAACGGCCAGGAATCGAGCCTGAGCGGGCGCCCGAGCGTTTCCTTCGCGGCTGTTCACGACCAGCTCGGACTGGTAGGCGAGAGGGGCGCTCATGCGCAGGGTCGCCTCGATGGCGTCCTGGACCTGAGGACTGCGGATCAGCTCGGGCATCAGGCGGCCGACCGAATCGGAAGCCAGGCCGAAGAGTCGGTTGGCTCCGGCGTTGGCGAAGAGCAGTCGGAACCGCGGATCCACGGCGATGACCGCCTCGGCAAGCGCCTCGAGCACGACGTTCAGTTGCTGGCGATCCTGCTCGAGCCGGAAGATCCGGACGTGAACGTCGGCCGCGGCGTCGTTATAAGCGACGACCAGCCGCGACAACGGCCCCGACCCCGTCGCGCGCACCAGAGGTGCCCGGTCCCCGCGTCGCAGCGTTCCGAGGCCCGCGGCGATCTCGCGCTCGCCTCGACCAGCGCCAGGCGATCACGCCCGCGGTCGCCCAGGCAACAACGACCAGCCCGATGAGGGCCGTCTGCATGCGCACACCCCACTAACCGCGGGATCGTGGGAAAACCGCGGAAGTAGGTCCCGACCGGATCCCGTGTCCATAAGTATCCGCGGCCGGCGCGGGATCGGTCAAGGCCGGGTCGGGTCGCTCATGAACCGGGGGCCGCGACTTCCGGCGACAGGAACGGGTCGGGCTTCGCGGAAGTCTTCTACTGGCATTTCGAGCACTTCGTGTAACCGCGGTCCTTCGCCTCCTCGTGACTGGCGAGCATCTCGAACTTGGTTAGATCGCTATTCCGGATCGTGGCGCATTTATACAGATGATACTTGTGCTTGTCCGGGTTGCCGACGAGGCTCATCGGATCGACCGGCGTGCTGGGTATCCTCGCCACGGCACCAGGAACCACCGCCTCGTCGCGATGAGCCGGCCGATCCTCCGGAGCGCTCGCAACTCGCTCGACCTTCGAGCCGGGCACCCGGACACAGGCAAGGACAAGCGCCAGGACCGAGGCAGCCCCGAGGCCCCAGAGCAACGTCCGCGGCGACAGCACGGGCCGACCTCGCCGGCGTCCGGCACCGTCGAGCCAGGCATCGATGGCGTCCATGAATGCGCGTGCCGAGGGATACCGGTCCGCCGGATCGCGCGACATCGCCCGGGCGCAGATGGCATCGAGTGCCCGCGGCACCGAAGGATTCAACGTGCGGGCCCCCGGCGGCGGCGCGGCCTTATCCGCCGATTCGACGGGGACGCCGACGCCCTCGTTCCGGAAGTCCCCGGGGCGTCGGCCGCAGAGCAGTTCGTAGAAGATCACACCCAGGCTGTACACGTCGCTTCGCTCGTCGGCCTGCTTGCTCTGGCCGCGCGCCTGCTCGGGGCTCATGTAGGCGGGCGTGCCGACCACGACTCCGTCGCGGGTCAGGTCCGAGTCAACGTCCGACCGACGCGCCAGGCCGAAGTCGATCAGCCTCGCACGCCCCCGGTCGTCGATCATCACATTGCCCGGCTTGATGTCGCGGTGGACGACGCCCAGCGAATGCGCGTGCCCCAGCGCATCGGCCAGGTCGCGGACGATCGTGGCCGCGGTGAACGGGTCCATCCGCTGCCGGTCGCGATACCACCAGAGCGGCCGCCCGCCGACGAGCTGGTAGGCGACCCAGCATGTCCCGTCGTCGAAGCCCGCGTCGTGCACGGGCACGATGTTAGGATGATCGAGACGGGCGACCGCCCGGGCCTCGCGGAAGAACCGCTCCATCACCCGCCCGCTCGGGTCGGGCTGCTTGAGCACCTTGACCGCGACGTCGCGATCGAGGCGCGGGTCGTAGGCCAGATACACCTGCCCGAAGCCGCCGTCGCCGAGCCGCTCGCGAAGCTGGAATCGGCCCAGCGAACCCAGCGTCCCGCGGGTCCAGGCAGTCGCCCAGTCGATCGTCTCGGTCGCATCGGTCGTATCCGAGTCGGCCGGTCGCGTCCGGACGCGGGTCTCCGGCTGCTCGGAAGTGACCGGGCCGAGCTGGCTGTCAACCAGTCGCCCGCAGTACGGGCAGGGCAGCGCCGGCTCCGGAGACGAATCCGAGCCCAGCTCGACGCTCCGCAGGCAACCCTCGCAGACGACTCGGATCGGCGGTCTCATCACGTTCCCTCGCGCGGGAAAGGGCGCCCTGGCCAGACCCGGCCGCCGGGCTCGAACGACGCCCGTGCCCTTGCCGGCCCTCCATGAGCACAATAGAACACCACCGCCGGAATGCAACCGGCCCGCGCGAACATCGGACGGCCTCGACCGGGCTCCAGTCATTGCAGCCCCGGCCGATTTCCCCTAACCTGGGTCCGGCCAGGGTGACGTCCGACACGCGCCCCACACCTCGACGCCGGAGACCTCACGAATGAAACGCCGCCGATTGCTCGCGATCGGATTGACCTGCCTCGTCCTGGCCACCGCGGACCGCGCGGCTCTCGCCGGCCCGCCCGGCCCGCCGGCCGCGGAGCCCCGCATGGCCGGCGCCTATCGCTTGGAACGCGACGGCTGGGTCTACGTGCATCTCGAGGGCTCGCCCGAGCGGATCGGCTACCAGCACGGAGTCCTGCTGGCCCCCGAGATCGGCGACCTGCTCCGGGTCATCAAGCCGTTCCTCGAGCATTCGACCCACCGCGACTGGGCCTTCTACCGCGAGGCTTCCGAGAAGATGCTCTGGCCCGGGATCGATCCCGAGTACCGCCGCGAGATCGACGGCATCGTCGCCGGGCTCGCGAGCAAGGGCGTCTCCGCCGACCGCTGGGACATCGTCGCCCTCAACGCCAACCAGGAGCTTCCTTTCTACTACGTCCCCTGGCTCGATCGCCGCGAGGGCAAGACGCCGACGACCCACGCGCCGGGGAATTGCAGCGCGCTTCATCGCCACGGGCAGCTATACCCGGGACGGCCGGATCGTCATCGGGCACAATGCCTGGACGAACTACGTCGTCGGCACGCGGTGGAACATCATGTTCGACATCAAGCCGGAGTCCGGCTCGCGGATGCTGATGGACGGCCTGCCGGGCGTGATCGCCAGCGACGACGACTTCGGCGTCACGTCGGCCGGAATGGTCATCACCGAGACCACCATCACGCAGTTCGAGGGCTGGGACCCGAAGGGAAAGCCCGAGTTCGTCCGTGCCCGCAAGGCCATGCAGTACGCTCGCTCGATCGACGAGTTCGTCCGATCATGCTCGACGGGAATAATGGCGGCTACGCCAACGACTGGCTGGTCGGCGACATCAAGACCGGCGAGATCGCCCTCTTCGAGCTGGGCCTGAAGAACCACACGGTCCAGCGCACGCAAGGACGGCTGCTACTTCGGCGCCAACTTCCCGGAATCTCCCAAGCTCCAGCGAGAGGAGACCCGGTTCGACCCGCGATGACAAGACATCCTCGCCCAACGCCCGCAGGGCCCGCTGGGAGCAGCTCGTCGCCGAGCACAAGGGGAAGATCGACGTCGACCTGGGCAAGCCAGTTCGAGACCGACGACTTCGACGTGATCTCGCATCGGCGCGAGGCCAACGAGCGCACGCTCTGCGGCCGCGTCGAGGTCTCGCCCCGCGGCGTGCCGCGAGTGGGACTGGACGCCCTATTATCCCGGCGGCACCGTCCAGTCGAAGGTCACCGTCCGCCGCGCTCGCCGATCGGATGGCGTTGTGGGCGGCAGGTCGGCCATCACGGCTCCGACTTCCTCGCCGAGCCGCTTCCTCGAACAACACCCCGAGTACGACTGGATGCGCGGGCTGCTCAAGGACATGAAGTGCGGTCCGTGGTCGCGCTTCGAGGCCGGCATGGCCCCGGTCGGCCCGACCGCAGGTCGCTGAGCGAGGCGGTTTCCACCGGCGACTTCGAGCCATCAGCGCCGGCAGCGTGGACGCGGGCTCGTCGATCTTCAGGACCTTGACGAGGAAGGCCCAGCGGTCGGCGGCCTCCTCGATGATCTTGGAGGTCGGCTTGCCCGCGCCGTGGCCGGCGCGGGTCTCGATCCGGATCAGCATCGGGTTGTCGCACGACTGCGCCGCCTGGAGGGCCGCGGCGAACTTGAAGCTGTGGGCCGGGACGACGCGGTCGTCGTGGTCGGCGGTCGTGATCAGCGTCGGCGGGTAGCACGTGCCGGGCTTGATGTTGTGCAGCGGGCAGTAGGCGACAGAGCGCCCGGAACTGCTCGGGGTCGTCGGACGAGCCGTAGTCGTCGACCCAGGCCCAGCCGATCGTGAACTTGTGGAACCGGAGCATGTCCATCACGCCGACCGCCGGCAGCGCCGCGCCGAAGAGGTCGGGCCGCTGCGTCATGCAGGCGCCGACGAGCAGGCCGCCGTTCGACCCGCCGTCGATGGCCAGCTTCGGCGTCGAGGTGTACTTCTCGGCGATCAGCCACTCGGCCGCGGCGATGAAGTCGTCGAAGACGTTCTGCTTCTCGAGCTTCGTGCCGGCCTGGTGCCACTCCTCGCCGTACTCGCCGCCGCCGCGGAGGTTGGGCACGGCGAACACGCCGCCCATCTCCATCCAGGCCAGGACCGACGGGCTGAACGCCGGGCGTGAGCGGGATGTTGAACCCGCCGTAGCCGTAGAGGAGCGTCGGGGTCGTGCCGTCGCGCTTCAGGCCCTTCTTGTGGCTGAGGAACATCGGGACCCTGGTCCCGTCCTTGCTCCGGTAGAAGACCTGCGTCGTCTCGTAGTCGTCCGGGTCGAAGTCGAGCTTGGGCCGCCGCAAGACCGTGCTGGTCCCGGTCGCGACGTCGTAGCGATAGATCGTCGTCGGGGTGGTGAACGAGGTGAAGGCGTAGAACGTCTCCCTGTCCTTCCGCTTGCCGCCGAACCCGACGGCCGTGCCCAGGCCGGGGAACTCGACCTCGCGGACGTGGCGGCCGTTCAGGTCGATGACGCGGACGACCGTGTGCGCGTCCTTCAGGTAGGCGGCGATGAAGTGATCGCCGACCACCGAGACCCTGCTCGAGCGTCTCGGCCGCCTGCGGGATCAGCTCGACCCACCGCCCGGGCGCCGGGTCGCGCGTGTCGATCGCGACGACCTTGCCCCGGGGCGCGTCCTTGTTGGTCTTGAACCAGAAGACCGGGCCGTCGTTGTCGATGAAGGAGTAGTCGGCCTCGAAGTCGCCGACCAGGTGGACGAGCGGCGCGTCCGGCCGGTCGAGCGGCCGGTAGAGGACGCGGTACTTGTCGTCCGTACCCTTCGAGATGGTGATGATCAGGTACTTGCCGTCGTCGGTGACCTCGGGCGAAGCCATGCCACTCCTTGTGCTCGGGGTCTTCCCAGACGAGACGATCCGTCGGACTGCGGCGTGCCGAGGCGGTGGTAGTAGAGCTTCTGGTGGTAGTTGGCCCCCTTGAGGTCGTCGCCGGGGCCGGGCTCGGGGAACCGGCCGTAGTAGAACCCCTGTCCGTTCGGCAGCCACTCGGCGCCCGAGAACTTGATCCACTTGATGACGTCGGGGGCATCCTGGCCGGTCGCGACGTCGCGGACCTTCCACTCGTTCCAGTCCGAGCCGGCCGCGGCGATCCCGTAGGCGAGGAATCGCCCGTCCTCGCTGGGCGCGACGCCCGCCAGGGCGACGGTGCCGTCCGGCGAGAGCGTGTTCGGGTCGAGCAGGACTCGCCCCGCGTCGTCGACCGATTCCGACGTGTAGAGGATGCTCTGGTTCTGCAGCCCGCTGTTGTACGAGTAGAAGTAGCGCCCGCCCTCGCGCCGCGGCGTGCAGTACTTCTCGTAGTCCCAGAGCTCCGTGAGCCGCCGGTGGATCTCGGCGCGGCGGGGGATCGACTCGAGGAAGGCGAAGGTGACCTTGTTCTCGGCCTCGACCCAGGCGCGGGTGGCCGGCGAGTCGGGATCCTCGAGCGGGCGGTAGGGATCGGCGACCTTCTGGCCGTGGTAGTCGTCCACCGTCTCCGAGCGGGGCGCCTCGGGATATCTGGCGGAGGTGCCCCGATCTTCTGCCTTCGATTCTCCGGCCATCATGATCGCGATCGCTCCCAGGAACAGGCGACTGACGCCGCGCTTGACCATCGTTGCGGGCTCCTCGGGCGGGATCTCATCGGCCGGCCTGTTGCTCTCGCCAGACCCGCAGCGCGGCGTCGGCCGCCTCGGTCGTCAGGCGATCATCGTTCGATGCCCAGGCCGCGGAGCGACTCGTCGAATCGCCGGTTGGCCATCCGGAGGTACAGCTCGGCGGCCGACCGCTCCGACGAGGTGGCGCTGCCCTTCGATTCGGATCGATCCCATCGCGACAGCGTGCACGCCGAGGTAACCAGCGCGATGGCCGCGTCGGCGATCCGCTCCTGGATGTACTGGCGGTCGAGCATCGCCTCGCGGTGCACGATCAGCAGCCGCTCGACGGCCCGGCCGAACCGGCGCCACTCGCCGCGAGAGCGCCTGCGCCATCGGACGAAGCATCGGCGATGCGACCGGCACGGTCGGCACGCTCACCAGCTTGCCGAGGTGGCCGCGGCTGAATCCCCAGAACGTCGGCAGGAACGTCGCGGGCCGCTTGAGTCCCTCGAGCGTCGCCTTGAGCCCCTCGCCGATCTCGCGCATGCCCACCAGGGCGATGAACGCCTTGAGGACCTCGTTGGCCCCCTCGCCGATCGTGTTGATCCGGGCGTCGCGCATCATCCGCTCGTAGGGCTCGTCGGTGAAATAGCCCTGGCCGCCGTGGACCTGGAGCGTCTCGTAGACACCCTGCCAGAGTGCCTCGGTCGAGAAGACCTTGAGGATGGCGGTCTCGAGCATGTAGTCCTCGGCGCCGCGGTCGATCAGCGCGGCCGTCTGGTAGGTCGTCGCCTCCATCGCGTAGGCGGTCGCGGCGAGGTAGGCGATCTTCTTCTTGATCAGCTCGAGCTCGGCGAGCGGCCGGCCGAACTGGACGCGGCGGGCGGCGTGCCGCGCGGCTGCGGCCAGGCAGACCTTCGCCAGCCCCGTGCAACTGGCGCCGAAGGTCGTCCGGCCGAAGTCGAGCACTGTCAGCGCGACCTTGAGCCCCTTGCCCGAGCGGGCCGAGGATGTTGGTCGCCGGCACCGGCATGTCGTGGAACGCCAGCTGCGCCGTCGCCGTGCCGCGGATGCCGCACTTGGGCATCCGCGCCTCGACGACCTCGAACCCCGGCATGTCGGGCGTGACCAGGAATGCCGTGACCTTCGACTCGCCGCCGCGCGGGTCGGGCGTCCGGGCCATGACGGTCAGCACGTCGGCGATCGCGCCGTTGGTGATGTACCGCTTGGTCCCGTTGAGGATGTAGGTCTGGCCGTCCTCCGAGGGGCGGGCGGTCGTCTGGACGTTGCTGGCGTCGGAGCCGGCCTGCTCCTCGGTGAGCGCGAACGCCGCCAGCTTCTCGCCGCGGACCAGCGGCGGCAGCCAGCACGCCTTCTGCTCGGGCGTGCCGAACAGGACCAGCGCCCGCAGGCCGATCGAGTGGTGGGCGTTGACGAACACGGCCGTCGAGGCGCAATGGCCGCCGATCACCTCCATGATCCGGCAGTAGCCCATCTGCGAGACGCCCCGGCCGCCCCACTCGACGGGCGCCGCCATGCCCAGCACGCCGAGGTCGGCCAGCCCCTGGATCACCGACCGCGGGATATCGGCCTCGCGGTCGATCGCCGCCGCGTCGATGTGTTCGTCGGCGAAGGCACGCACGGCCGCGACCGACTGCTCGATCCCCGCCCGCTCGCCCTCCGGCAGCTCGGGATAGGGGAAGAGGGCGTCGCCGCGGAACTCGCCCCGGAACAGCGCCTTGGCAAACCCGGCCGCCGATGCGCCCGGCCCCAGCAGCTCCTCGGCCTGCCGCATCTGCCGGTCCCGCAGGGCCTTGTCGCTTTCCGGGGCACCCGTCGCCTGCCCGGGCGAGGTGGTCATGGCCATGGCGTCGCTCCTGTCCTGTCTGGCGTGTCGAGGAACGGGGAACACCCTCGCGGGTCCTGACTTCGAATTGTAGGGCTCTCGGGCCGAAATGGCAGGGGAATCCCGGTTCAGGCCGTCTCGTCCGTAGTCGGGGGCTTGGCCGCGGCGGTCCCGGCCGGCTGACGACGGCTCCACGGCATCAACTGGAACCCGGCATCCTGGCCGACCCAGTAGGCGATGACCGTCGCCAGCCCGATCATCAGCAGCGTGGCGGGCCGCAGGTCGTTGAGGTGCCGGAGCATGTACGTGAAGCTCTGGGCGTCGGGGACCCGGTCGTTGACAAACGGATGGAACCACCACTCGGTGAACAGTGACAGCCCAAGCGCCGCGATCGCGCACACGATCCCTCGCGCCACCGACCGGTGCTGCGCCAGCAAGCCGCACCCGAGACCCAGGAACGAGCCTGGGATCGCCAATCCATACAGGCTCTGTTTCTCGAGCCATTCGAAGGTGTAAAAACCGAGAACGCCGCCGAGCACGGCGCCGACCAGGCCCAGGAAGTGGCTCAAAATACGCCGCGACATCTACCGACTCCCGTCAACGTTCCCACCGGGTCATCCAGGCTCCCCCGATCATAACCCCGGCCGGACGCGATCGCCATGACTTCCCCGAGGTTGGCACCCCTCGCGGTCCACGCGAGCTTTCGGAGAGCGGTAAGAGAAGAGGCCGTAGGGTGGGTCGAACGCCGCAGGCGTGAGGCCCACCGATTCGTCGCCGTGGCCCGACCGGCTCGACGGCGCAGATCGGTGGGCCCCGCTGCGCTCGACCCACCCTACGGGCCCGCTTACGGCGGTCGGGCAGTCGTAGGGTGGGTCGAACGCCGCAGGCGTGAGGCCCACCGGTGCGGCTCAAAAACCCGAGAGATCCACCACCCGCTCGACGCCGCCGAGCGTCTCGATCACGTCGTGCGCCAGGTTGAACCAGCGCGGGCCGGCGTCGAGGATCACGCTGTCGGCGGTCGTCACGACGTCGCCCGACGTTGCGAGCACGCGATCGGGATCGTTCACCAGCTCGACCGTCCAGGACAGCCCCCGCTCCTCGGCCAGCTCGCGGACCTGCGCGGCGATCCGTCCGCTATTGGACACCGGGCGATCGAATAGCCAGTGCACCTCGGCGACCCGCAGCTCGGCCAGCCGATCGGCGATCGCCCGCAGCGCGGGCGAGGTCTCGACGACCCGGCGATAGGTCCCGTGCACGCCGGCCAGGTCGCGAAATGTACCGTCGCAGCAGCCGAGCACAACTCCGCCGCCCAGATGCGACTCGACGGTCGTCAGCACGTTGAAGCCGTCAACCCAGAGGACCTGGTCGACCAGGTCCTCGCCGCAGATTCGCGACGACCGGCGGTGCTCGCGGTCGGCGTCGGTGCAGGTGGATCGCCGCACGGCCATCCGCTGCCGCTCGGTCAGGCCCCAGCGATCGCCGACCAGCTTGAGCGACGACACCGGCGCGTAGCCGTTCCCCAGCAGCCACGACAGGTCGCGGACGGCCGCACCCAGCGCCGGGCGGGCGGCCGGTCCGAAGGCCTCGGCGTCGCGAGGGTCCGCACCGCGATGACTGCGCTGGTCGGGCAAGGGTCGAGCCTCCCCGTTCAACTCGCGCGTATCCCCCGCCGCGCGAGTCCGCCTTGTCGAAAACCGCGTTCCGTGGCATCCTGCCGCGCCGCGCGGATTCCCGCGCCGCGAGGAATTGCACACCGGCGTGGGGCCGTCCGGTCCTGCGGGACCGCCAGGCCATGCCGGGAAAGCGAGGGCCAACGGATGCGGCCGATCCTGTTCATCCTGCCCGGCCTGGGGCTGCGCGTCCACTCCTACGGCGTGTTCATCTTCGTTGCCTGCATGTCGGCGCTCGCGATGGCCGTCTGGCGTGCCCGCAAGGAAAAGGTCGATCCCAACGCGGTCTACGAGCTCGCGAGCTGGCTGTTCCTGGGCGGGGTGGTCGGAGCCCGCGTCTTCTTCTTCATCCAGCATCCCGAGGCGTTCCACCGGCCCACCGACCTTCTGCGCACCTGGGAAGGCGGCAATGTCTTCTATGGATGCATCCTCGGCGGACTAACCGGCTCGATCCTCTACTGGTTCCGCCGCCCGTTCCCGTTCCTGCGGATGTGCGACGTGGCCGCGCCGGCCGTCGCGATCGGTGCGGCGCTCGGGCGAATCGGCTGCTTCCTGAACGGCTGTTGCCATGGCGGGACGTGCAGCCTGCCCTGGGCCGTCCGGTTCCCCCAGGGAAGCCATGCGTGGGTCCGGCAGCTCAACGCGGGCCTCGTCCAGCCCGGCTCGACGCTGTCGCTACCCGTCCATCCCACCCAGCTCTACTCGTTCGCGGCGGGCCTGTTCGTGCTCGCGGTGCTGCTGGCCTACTCAAGATTCGCCAGGCGTCCCGGCCAGTTGATGGCGGTCCTGATGATCGCCTATTCGCTGACCCGCTGGCCGATCGAGGCGATCCGCTCCGACGAGCCCGCGGTCTTCCTGGGCATGACCTGGTCGCAGAATATCAGCGTCGTGCTGATCCTCGCCGGTGCCGCCATGTGGGCCGCGGTCCGGATCGGGCATGGTGAAGAACGCGGCGAAAAAGCCGCCGGTGCGCTCGCCACCGGCCCTCACTTCCGCGGCTCGACCGAGGAAGGCCCCGCGCCGGCACCCGCGCCCGGCTCGGTCGCGGCCGCGGGCTGAGCGTTCGCCCCGCCCTCGCCGGCCGCACCATCAGCCCCGCCGCGCCGGTTCGCCTGCTGCTGTTGCGGCGGAGGCGGCGGAGCATACGGATAGAACGGCGTCCGGTCGAACAGGTTGCGCGGGCGGAGGTCGACGCCGCTCCACATCACAAGCGCCGAGCCCTCCCAGGCGTCGTCGCCCGGCCAGATCCGCGTCCGCGCGCCGGGCATCCCGTCCTCATGCCGCGGCTCGTGGTGGACGGCCGAGTTGCACCAGAGCACGACGTCCGTCTCCTCGACCCCCTCCTTGTCACGCACCGCCTCGGGCAGGTTGATGAAGAGGTACTCCATCGGCCGGTCCGAATGCGACCGGCTGACCCAGAGGTCGTGCCGCGTGAACGGCTCGTTGTGCCGCGGTGTGCCGGACCGCAGCGGCATCAGGTCGTAGGCGATGATTGCTCCCCGCGCGTTCTTCTTCTGCGACTCGACGCGGATCATCGTGAATGCCTTCGGGTCCCAGTCGACCCCGCCCTCCATGCCCTCGTTGAACGGCTCCTTGACGTCCTCGGCGCTCAGGCCGCGCGGGTCCTCGACGTGCTTCATCAGCATCGCCGAATTCTTGCTGCCGTCGACCAGGTCCATGTCGATCCGCCAGTGGGCGCTGTGCACGTGCGCCTCGTACCGCTGGCCCGGGAGGTTCTGCCCGGTCGCGCCGACCCGCAGCGCGATCGTGCCGTCGTCCTGGAAGCCGTAGGACATCAGGTACATGTAGTTCCCCGCCTGCGAGCCGCCCCAGAGGACCATCTCGCGGCCGCGGCGGACGCCGTGCGCGTAGTCCTTCCAGACGACGCCGCGGTCGCGGACCTCCTTGATGACGGTCGGGTAGTCGTCGCCCTGGAACGGCGGCATGATCGTGCCGAACGGGCCGGCGTCCTCGGCCTTGACCTCGGCCAGCGGGAACGAGAAGCCGGTCAGGTCGAAATAGCGGACCTGGCTGTGCAGGTGGTAGGGGACGAAGAGCTCGGACACCCTCGCGTCGTTGAGGACCTTGATCCAGTCCTCCGACAGGTCGCGCTTGAACCAGGCGCCCGTGATGTACAGGCCCCTGTGCAGGCCGCGGGCGTAATGGACCTTCCAGGCGGTCCCCTTGCGCGGCTCGGAGCCGCCCGACTCGCTGACGAGGAACTCGGTGATCACTTCCTGCGACGGCGGGTCGGCAAGAGTCGGCCGCCGATTGTACCGCTGCGCCGTCGCCGTCCCGCAGGGCAGCAGCCAGGCCGCCAGCGCCGCGAGGCCCAGGCCGAGGATTCGTCGCCACGTTCGGGAGCCGGCCATGCGGAGAACCTCCGATTCGGGTCAATCGTTGCCGTTGCCGTTGCCGGCGTTTTCGTTGCCGCGGCGCCGCGGTGCCGGGGCAGGTGCGGGGGCAGGCGCGGAGGGATCGACCTCCGGGTCGGGCAGCGTCACGCTCCGGGTCGTCAGGTCGACCTGCGGGCGGGGATAGCTCAGGTCGCGCTTGCCGACGCGATAGTTCAGGTGGACCACGCGATGCCGGCGCGAGTCGTCCTTGACGACGAACTGGCTGAATTGCCCGTACACCGAGAGCTGATCGCCGAACCGCTGGTACAGCTTCCGGACCTCGTCGCTCCGCTCCTTCGCCAGCGCCACCGCCGCGTCAAACTCGCCGTCGGAGAGCGGCGTCGGCACGTGCTGCCCGGTCTGGACCTCCACCACGCGGCCCGACTTCAGGTCGACGGTCGAGAACATCGTGGTGTCGTCGAAGTAGCGATAGGACGTGACGACGGCGCCGCGGATTGGCGGGCGCCTCGCCGGCCTTGGCGTCGCCCGGCTTGGCATCGCCCTCCTTCGCGGCGGCCTTCGGTCGGTCCTCGCCCTTGTCGCTGAGCAGTTCGACGTTGACGATGAACTCGCGGCGGTCGGCCTGCGGCTCCTCGGCGCCCTCGGTCTGCTTGCGGATCTGCTGCATGGCCCCCTTGACCAGCTCGACGGCCTGCTTCGACTGCTGCGCCGTCAGGCCGGGCCGGGGTTGCTGCGACGGCTCCTGGGGCGCCTGGCGGGCGTCGGCAAGGGTTCCCACGGTCAGGCAGACTCCGCCCAGCAGGACGATCGATCGATAGCGGGCTCTCATGGACGCCTCCGGAACCTCGGGCGCGGCGTGAGGGCCCGCCGCCTGGGATCGACGTCGGTGCGGACCTCTGCGTGCCCTCGAGCGTTCCATCTTGCCCTACCGACCGCCACGTCGGCAAGCGCCGGGGCGGCCGGACCCTCGAACGCCGGACTCGACGCGGTTATCATGTCACCCGGCAAGACCGGCCTACGCCGGAGCCTGGATCGGCCCGCCCGCCGCATCCGCGGCGAACCCGACCCGCGGGCGGGCCCCGATCGACAGGTGTCCCCACGCACCCCAAGAACCCGAAGGAATGATTGCCATGCACGACGATCTGACGAGCCTGGCCCCGCGCTCGAGCTGGTCCGCGACGCGAGTTCGTGGTGACCTCGCTGGCCGCCGGCTTCGCGATGGCCGCCCAGCCCGTCTCCGCCCAGACGATCACGACCGACACCAACGGCCTCGAGGCCGGCGAGGTGAAGATCCCCGTCACCGACGGCGAGGTCCCCGCCTACCGCGCCATGCCGGCCGGCGGCACGAACCTGCCCATGATCCTCGTCGTCCAGGAGATCTTCGGCGTCCACGAGCACATCAAGGACGTCTGCCGCCGGTTCGCCAAGCTCGGCTACTTCGCCGTCGCCACCGAGATGTACGCCCGCCAGGGCGACGTCTCGAAGCTCAGCGGCTTTCCAGGAGATCCTCAAGGTCGTCTCCAAGGTCCCCGATGCGCAGGTCATGTCCGACCTCGACGCCACGGTCGCCTGGGCCAAGGGGACCGGCAAGGCCGACGTCAGCCGGCTGGGGATCACCGGCTTCTGCTGGGGCGGGCGGATCGTCTGGCTGTACGGGGCGCACAACCCGAACCTCAAGGCCGGAGTCGCCTGGTACGGCCGGCTCAAGAGCCACGGCCGACGAGCTGCACCCCAAGCACCCCGTCGACGTCGCCGCGTCGATCAACGCCCCGATTCTCGGCCTTTACGGCGCGGCCGACACCGGCATCCCGCTCGCCAACGGTCGAGGCGATGCGCGAGGCGATGAAGGCCGCCGGCAAGACCGCCGAGATCGTCGTCTATCCCGACACCCCCCACGCCTTCTTCGCCGACTACCGGCCCAGCTACCGCAAGGAAGCCGCCGAGGACGGCTGGAAGCGGATGCTCGAGTGGTTCAAGAAGAACGGCGTCGCCCCAGCGTGACGGGAACGGTGCACGCGGAATTGCAGGGTGGGCCGCCGGCAAGCGCCCGACCGCCCTGCACCCCTCCTAGAGAGCGCCTCGCGGTTGCGTTGCTCATACGAGCCCGACGCGCAAGCGAGTGTATGACCTGGTCGGCCCTGGGATCCACTCGCTGGCGCGTCGGGCTCGTATCGGCGGGATCGTCCCATCGTTCTGCAATCCCACCGTTCGGCGCTCCAGTACCGCCTTCTAGTGAGCCCCTTCGATGGATGCCCCGCAGGCACTCGCTCAAGCCGAGTCCCTCCATAAGGCCGGCGACCTCGCCGGGGCCGAGCGGGGCTATCGCGAGGCCCTGCGGCTGGACCCGGTCCTCGCTTCCGCCTGGCTCCTCCTCGGCGCCGTCTGCCAGCAGACCGGGCGGCACGAGGAGGCCGCAAGCTCCCTGCGCGAGGCCATCCGGCTCGATCCCGGCCGGGCCTCCGCCTGGAACCTGCTGGGCGTCGCCCTCGCCGCACACGGCCGGCCCGCCGACGCCGAGCCGTGCTTCCGCCGCGCCCTCCAGCTCCAGCCCGATCACCGCGAGGCCGCGCGCAACCTCGAGCGCTCGCGGCTCCAGCAGGGCGCCGGCGCCGACTCGACGCGCCCCGGCTCTCGCGACCCCTTCACCTCGCCCGTCCACCGCGCCCGTGACGCCTGCCTCCGCGGACATTTCCTCGAGGGCGAGGCCTGGTATCACCAGGCGCTCGCCGCCCGGCCCGACTCGGCCGACGTCCTCAACGACCTGGCCAAGCTCCTGATCCTCCAGTCCCGCACCGGCGAGGCCCTGCGGCATCTCCTGCGCGCCACCGAGCTCGACCCGTCCCACGCACCCGCCTCCGTCAACCTGGCCGCGACGCTCTTCAGCCTCCACCGCCCCATCCAGGCCGAGCAGGCCGCCCGCCGCGCCGTGGAGCTCGAGCCCGACAACCCGTCCGCGCTCAATAACCTCGGCCTGATCCTCCTCGAGCTCGGCCGGCCGACCGAGGCCGAGCAAGCCTTCCGCCAGGGGCTTCGCCGGTCCCCGATCATCCCGAGCTGATCGCCAGCCTCGCGCAGTCCCTGGTGGCGCAAGGGCATGCTCACGAGGCGCAGCCGATGTTCGAGCGCACCCTCGAGCTCCAGCCCGCCGCCGCGGCGACCCACTCCAACTGGCTGCTGAGCCGCCAGGGCCTCGCCGACGCCGATCCCGCCACGCTGGCCCGCGACCACGCCCGCTGGGACCAGCAGCACGCCGCGCCGTTGCGAGCGACCTGGCGGCCGTTCGCCAACGAGCCCGATCCCGACCGCCCCCTGCGGCTCGGTTTCGTCTCGGCCGAGTTCAAGCGTCATCCGGTCGGCTACTTCGTCCTCCGCGCAATCGAGGCCCTTGGGTCGCTCGATTGCGAGACCTTCTGCTACTGGACCGGCGTGGCTCGCGACGAGCTGACCGAGCGGTTCGCCCGCGCCGCGACCCGGTGGCGACCGGTCCGCGGCCTCGCCGACCGCGAAGCTCGCCGAGCAGATCCGCGCCGACCGGGTCGACGTCCTGTTCGACCTCGCGGGTCACACGTCGCACAACCGCCTGCTGCTCTTCGGCGGCGGCCGGCGCCGATCCAGGCCACCTGGCTGGGCTACGAGGGCACGACCGGCCTGTCGGCGATGGACCTCCTGATCGCCGATCGCTTCCAGATCCTCGACGGCACCGAGATCCACTATCGCGAACAGGTCCTGCGCCTGCCCGAGAGCTACGTCTGCTACGACCCGCCGGCCGACGCTCCACCCGTCGTGCCTCCGCCCGTGCTCACCCGCGGCCACGTGACCTTCGGCTCGTTCAACAACCCGTCCAAGATCAACGACGCGGTGCTCGACGCCTGGTCCGAGATCCTGCGCCGGACCCCCGGCTCGCGCCTTTTGCTCAAATACCGAGGGCTCGACGACACCGGCCTGCGCGACCGCCTGATCGCCGCGTTCGCCGAGCGCGGCATCCACCCCGACCGCCTCGACATCGAGGGCTGGACACCCCAGCATGCCAGCCTCTTCGCCTACGGCCGCGTTGACCTGGCGCTCGACACGTTCCCCTACGGCGGCAACACCACCACCTGCGAGGCCCTCTGGATGGGCGTGCCCGTCGTGACCTTCCCCGGCTCGACCTTCGCCAGCCGGCACGGGCTGACCCACCTGTCCAACACCGGCCTGACCGACTCGCTCGCGCCCGACCTCGCCGGATTCATCGATCGCGCCGTCGAGTTGGCCGGCGACCCCGACCGACTCGCCGCCCTGCGTGCCGCGGCCCGGCCGCGGATGGCCGCCTCGCCCCTCTGCGACGGCCCTCGCTTTGCAGGCAACCTGCTCGCCGCCCTGCGCTCCCCGTGGCAACAGTGGTGCACCCGCGGCGATGACCGGGGTCACAAAGCGGCCCTCACAGGTCACTCTGTCCCGTTGCCCCTGTGAGCCCGACGTGCCAGCGAGTGGGTGATTTGGTCGGCTCGGGCATCCACTCGCTGGCGCGTTGGCCTCGTATCGGACCGATCGTCCCAGCGCGCCTGATTGCGGTGGCGTTGCGACGAGCCCGACGCGCCAGCGAGTGGGTGATTTGGTCGGCATGGGTATCGACTCGCTGGCGCGTCGGGTTCATATCAGCCGGATCGTCCCATTCTGCGCCTTTCAACCGTTCGGCGCCCTGGCCAGGCTGGCCGCCCGACCGCAATCCTCCCGGGGTCATCCGCCACCGCGACGGCAGACCGTTTACATCTTGTTGCTAGCTTGTTATACCGATGTTGGAGAATCCAGAAAAACCGGGCGACAAGGCGTCGATTGGGACGTCGTGCGAGTGTCCGCCCATCCTGCCTTTAGACTGAAACCTGCCGGAGTCACACGCCATGACGGACCATCGCACCGGCATCGCCGCGGCGGGCTTGCGCGCTCGCGGTCGTGCTGGCGGCGGCGCTGTCGACGGCCCCGGCCGCCGACGAGCCGCGCGAGCCGTTGCATCACCGGATCGACCGGATGCTCGAGGCCGACGCGATCGTGCCGACGACCGCGATCGCCGGGGACGCCGAGTTCCTCCGCCGGGTCTCGATCGACTTAACCGGTATGCCGCCTTCGATCGACGCGCTGCGAGCGTTCCTGGCGGACTCTCGGGCCGACAAGCGGGCCCGCGCCGTGGACGCGATGCTCGCCAGCCCCCAGTTCGTCCGCCACTGGGCGGCGACGCTCGACGTGATGCTGATGGAGCGCCGGCCGTCGCAGAACGTGCCCGAGCCCGAGTGGCAAGCGTTCCTGCTCGAGGCCGCACGCGAGAATCGGCCGCTGAACGCGATCTTCGCCGACCTCCTACGCGCCGACGGGACCGACGCCAAGCACCGCGGACCCGCGCGGTTCTATCTCGACCGCGAGCTCGACCCCAACCTGATCGCGCGGGACGTCGGCCGGATCTTCTTCGGCCGCGACCTGCTCTGTGCGCACTGCCACGACCACCCGCAGGTCGAGGACTATCGCCAGGCCGACTATTACGGCCTGCTCGCGTTCTTCAGCCCCGGCTACGACCCTGTCGCCGCCGACCGCCACCACGAAGACGGCTTTCCCCGAGAAGGCGGGGACCGACCTGGCGTTCGACTCGGTCTTCGTCAAGGGCGACCACCACCTGACGGGGCCTCGCGTGCCGGGCGGTCCCGAGCTCGCGGAGCCCGTCTTCCCGCCCGGCGACGAGTACCGTGTCAAGCCCACCGACACGGTCCTGGCCGTCCCGCGCCACGGCCGCCGGGCGATGCTGGCCGACCTCGCCACCGGAGGCGCCAACCGGGCCTTCAACGAGAACCTGGCGAACCGGCTCTGGGCCGTGATGATGGGTCGGGGCCTCGTCCATCCCCTCGACCTGGGTCACCCCGCCAACCCGCCCAGCCATCCCGAGCTGCTCGCGATGCTCGGCGACGAGCTGGCCCGGCAGCATTTCGACGCCCGGTCCTTCCTCCGCGAGCTGGCCCTGACCCACGCCTATCAGCGCCCGATCGACCTGCCGGACGTCCCCTCGTTCGACCCCGGCCGGCTCTCCGCCCGGCTCGCCGAGCTGAAGGCGCCGAACCCCGACACTGGAAGCCGCCGTCGAACGCGACCGCTCCGAATACAAGCGCGCCGTCAAGGAGTGGTACCGGACCGAGGATGCCCTGATCCCGCTCGCGGCCGAGGTCGACAAGGCCCTCGCCCGCCATGCCGAGGCGTCGAAGAAGGACGACCAGGCCCGCGCCGCGGTCTCCGCCGCCGAGTCAACCCTGACCGCCCGGCGCGACGCCGCCAAGACCGTGGCCGAGGCCGCCGCGAGGACCGGCGAGGCGGTGAAGAAACTCCCAGGCGAGAAGCCGCTGGCCGAGGCGGCCGCGGTTTTCGCGGCCCGGTCGAAGGCACTCGCCGCCGAGGTGACCACGCTCGACAAGGCCCTCGTGGCCAGGAAGTCCGAGCTCGATAGGAGCCAGCAGGCGCTCCGCACGCTGACCGACGCCGTCGCGGCGGCCCGCGCCAGAGCCCAGCCGGTCCGCGACTCGGTCCGCCGCCAGGAGTCGCTGGCCCTCGAGGCCCGCCGCAAGGCGGCCGCGAGCCGGACGGCCCACGAGACCCACCTCCGCCGCCTGGCGGCGCTCGAGGCGTTCGCCCGCCGGGCGACCCTTCGCGACCAGGCCCAGGCCAACCGCCGCGACATCGAGGCCGCCCGCAATCCGCTCGCCACCGCCGAGGCATCGGCGCGGGCGAGCCTCGAAATGCCGGGGACCGCCAGCACCCATCCGCCCGAATTCGGAGCCGCGGTCGAACAGTTCGTCGCGGTTTGTGCCGATCGAGCGCGGCGCGACCGCTCGCTGGCCGAGGCCCGCGCCGCATTGCGGACCGCCGAGGCGCGGGGCCAAACCCTTGCCACCGAGCTCGCCGACGCCGATGACGAGCTGGCGGCCCGGCTGGGCGAGCGGTTCGCCATGGCCGGGCTCAAACCGCTCTCGCCCGAGCAGATGTGCTGGTCGATCCTCGAGGTCACGGGCGTCTACGACCGGACCGCCCGGGCCGCCAGGTCCGAGATCGCGGGCGCCCTGGCGCTCGCCGCCGGGGTCGTTTCCAGGACCACGTCGATTCAGCCTCGTCCCGAGGACGTCGAGGCCCTCACCGATAGCAAGCTCCGGGCCAACGTCCGGGCGTTCATCTCGGTGTACGGCTCGGGTGCCGGCCAGCCCCAGGGTGATTTCTTCGCCACCGCCGACCAGGCGCTTTTTGCGACCAACGGCGGCTCCGTCAACGCCTGGATCGCGCCCTCGGCCGGCAATATTTCCGACCGGATGACGCGCGAACCCGACCCCCGAAAGGCCGCCGAGGACCTCTATCTCACGGTCCTCTCCCGGCCCGCGAGCGACGCCGAGCGCGACGACGTCGCCCGCATGCTCACCGTCCCCGCCGCCAGGAAGCCGGCCGTCGTCCAGCAGCTCGTGTGGGGCCTGCTGACGTCCGCCGAATTCCGGTTCAACCATTGAGAGTCCTTACCATGAGGTAAACCTGACTAATGTAGTGAAACCCACCGAGAGAAACCCCCGGAATCCGATGGGTTTCCCACGGAAATCCGATAGGTTCCACGCACGGCAATCCCGTGAGTCTCACCCGGAAATCCGGTGGGTTTCCAGCTCGTTCCCACGGAGACCATGGGAACGAGGTTAGAAGAGGCCGTAGGGTGGGTCGAACGCCGCAGGCGTGAGGCCCACCGATTCGGCGGCGAGATGAGAAGAGGCCGTAGGGTGGGTCGAACGCCGCAGGCGTGAGGCCCACCGATTCGGCGAAGGACCACCGGTTCGGCGGCGAGGGACCACCGTTTGGCGGCGAAGATCGGTGGGCCTCGCTTCGCTCGACCCACCCTACGAGCCTTGCTTCGAATGTGAGGGACTCGCCGGCGCGTCATGACCGCCGCGCTGCAGCACCACTTTCAAGGCACGAGGCCAGTTCCAGCCCGAAAAGGAAGGCAACCCGATGCAATGCAACTATGCCTGCGGATCGCCCGAGCACACCGCCGCCCGGCGCCGATTTCTGGCCGGCCTGGCCGCGACGGCGGCGGCCCCGCTGACCTCGGGACTGGGGATCTTCACCCGGCCCGCCGCGGCGAGCCAGCTCGACAGGGACCACAAGCGCGTCGTCGTCTTCAACATGCACGGCGGGCTCAGCCAGCTCGAGAGCTGGGACCCCAAGCCGGGCACCGACACCGGCGGCCCATTCCGCTCGATCGAGACCTCGGTGCCGGGCATTCGCGTCTCCGAGCTGCTGCCGCACGTCGCCCGGCAGATGCACCACCTCTGCCTCGTCCGCGGCGTCAACACGGCCGAGGACGACCACGGCAAGGGTGCCTACCTGATGCTGACCGGCCGCCGCCAGACACCGGCCGCCGACTACCCGACCATCGGCGCCGTCTGCGCCTGCGCCATGACCACCGACACCGCGTCGCTGCCGGGCCACATCGTCATCACCCCCTGGGGCGGCGGCGGACGGGGCAGCGACTCGGCCTACCTGGGCCCTCGATATGCCAGCGTCAGCCTGGGCAACGGCAAGCCGCCGCACAACACCCGCCGGCCGCCGCAGGTCAGCGAGGACATGGACGCCGCCCGCCAAGACTTCCGCCGCCGCGTCAACGACCGCTTCCTCAGCCGTCGGCGGACCAGCGTCACTGAGGCGTACACTTACTCGTATGAGCAGGCCCTCCAGCTCATGAAGCGCAACGACGTCTTCGACGTCACCAAGGAGCCCCCGCGCGAATTCGACCGCTACGGCCGCCACGACCTCGGCCGGCACTGCCTGCTGGCGCGCCGGCTGCTCGAGAACGGCGCCACGTTCGTGCAGATCTCCCATTCGAACTACGACACGCACAACGAGAACTTCAACTTCCACATCGAGCAGCTCGGCGAGTTCGACGTCGCGTTCGCCGCGTTCGTCGCCGACCTGGCCGATCGCGGGATGCTCGACTCGACGCTGATCGTCGTCCTGTCGGAGTTCGGCCGGACACCCCAGGTCAACCACCTCTACGGCCGCGACCACTGGTCGCACGCCTGGACCGTCGTCCTCGCCGGCGCCCGCGTCCACCGAGGGGTCGCCTACGGCAAGACCAACCCCAGGGGGACCGAGGTCGTTGACGGCCAGGTCGATTCCGCCCGCTTGTTCCACACCTATCTCCAGGCCGTGGGAGTTGACTCGACCGACACCTTCGACGTCGACGGCCGCGAGATGCCCATGGCCGACCCGGCATCCCGCGGGATCGCCCCGATCCTGGCGTGATCGCCCCTTGATCCAATCCCAGGAGAATCCCCGTGGGCATACCCGCCGGACTCGACCCCAAGCAGGCGCATGTCCTGGCCCAGTGGCCGCTCGGCCGGCCCCTGGTCTCATGCCGCTTCGACCCGCTGGGCCGCTTCGCGTTCTGCGGCGCCGAGGATGCGATCGTGCCGGGTCGCGACGGCCGACGGCAAGAAGGCCGATTTCGCCGGCGGGCACGACTCGTGGGTCTTCTCGATGGCGATCGCGCCCGACGGCAAGACCGCGTTCAGCGGCGGCGGCGACGGCCGGATCGCCGCCTGGGAGGCCGGCTCCAACGCGGCGAAGCCGCTCCGCCGGATCAACGCGCATCGCGGCTGGATCCGGACGCTCGGCGTCAGCCCCGACGGCAAGCTCCTCGCCAGCGGCGGTAACGACCGGATGGTCCGCATCTGGAACGCCGCGACCGGCCAGCCCGTCCGCGAGCTGCCCGGCCACCAGGGACACGTCTACTCGCTCGTATTCCATCCCGACGGCCGGACCCTCCTCACGGGCGACCTCGTCGGCTCCGTCCGACAATGGGACGTGGCCACCGGCAAGCCGCTCGGCACCTGCGATGCCAAGGCGCTGCACACGTACGACAAGAGCCAGATGGTCGACTTCGGCGGAGTCCGCGGCCTGGCGATCTCGGCCGACGGCGGCCTGATCGCGGCCGGCGGCCTGCACAAGGCGTCGAACCCTCTGGGAGCCGTCCATGAGCCGCTGGTCCTCGTCTTCGATGCAAGGACCCATAAGCTCACCCGCACGCTCCTGACCGACGGCATCATCAGCGGCGTGATCTGGCGCCTCGCGTTCCTCGCCGACGGCACGATCATGGGCGTCTCGGCGCGCAACAGCGGCGGGCACCTCCTCTTCTGGAAGCCCGGTGCCGACAAGGATTACCACCGCCTCGCGCTGCCCGGCTCGGCCCGCGACATGGACCTCCACCCCGACGGCCTTCGCGTCGCCACCGCCCTGGCCAACGGCTCGCTGACGATCGTCCGCCTCGCCGCCGGCAAGGGTTGAGACATCAACACACGATCGATCGATTTACAGCGTGGATGGAATGGTCCTCCCGATCCATCCCTTACACGAGACCAAGGACCGGTCCCGGGCCTCCGCCACGCCGCACAATTCCGCACCCGACATCCGGGGCCACCGGTCCCTCCTCGCCTCCCCCGGCCTAATGGCACCAGGTGGACCGGAACGACCAACCGTTAGAAAACGTTTCCTGGCGGTCCCTTCCATCGCTCCCACCCCACTTATCGCCCTTTCTCCAAACTCCCTCGGCTTCGCAGCCATAATAAGTTGCAGAACGGGTTTGACAGACTCACATCCCCCGGCTTAACATCGTTCGTGCTGGTGTTGCGTTGCCGCAACAATTCCTTTTCCGGCCCTTTCGCAAGAAGGGGCCTTGTATGCATGGAGTGCGAGACAGATGGCGGCGGTAACGACGAAGTCCGCTGGTTTCAGGGCGGCTCGCGCGAAGATTTCCCGCGGGGGCGGGGGCGAGGGTCGGCTCGGGGAATCGAGGGATGGGGGTCCGTGGGCGGCGTCGCCCGTCGGACTCGTGGCACGAGAAATTCTCAATCTGGAGCGCATGTCGATGAAAGCGACACGTACACCCCGGCGCGGCAGCCGGCGTGGAGGTTCGACGAATGACGGCGCGGCGGCGGCCCTGCCTGCGCTGACGCGGGAGGAGATCGCCCGGATGGCCGCACGGATCGCGGCCGGCGACGTGGCGGCGCAGGAACTCGCTCGTCCGGCGCACCTGCACCTGGTCAAGCGGATCGCCGCATTGTATCTGCACCGCGGGTTGTCCCACGACGACCTGGTTGGCGAGGGAAATCTGGGCCTGATCCGCGCGGCCCAGGATTACGACCCCGAGCAGGGGACGGCGTTCAATACTTATGCAACCTACTGGATCAAGGATGCGATCATCTCGGCGCTGCGAAGGACCGCGCAAACGATCCGGCTGCCGGCCCAGGTCACCAAGCTGGTCAGCCGCTGGAAGCGCGTCAAGCACGACCTGGCGCGGGCCGGCGGCCACACGCCCAGCTTCGACGAGGTCGCCTCGGCCATGGGACTCGACCCCTTCGAGCGCGACCTGATGGCCCGCGCCCAGCTCGCGTCCTCGCTGCGGCTCGGCTGCCTCTCGACCCAGCACTTCACCTCACGCGGCGGCTGCTTGCCCACCGGCAGGTACCGGCCCGACGAGCTGATCGAGGACGCCGAGGAGCAGGCCGTCGTCTTCGGCCGGCTCGAATGCCTCGGCGGCCTGGAACGCCACGCCGTCACGTTACGCTTCGGCCTCGAGGGCGAGCCCCCCAGGAGCTTCACCGACATCAGCGACCGGCTCGGAGTGACCAGGGACGCCGTCCGCAAACTGACCACGGGCGCCATCCGCAAGCTCGCCAACGCCACCGCCGTCTGACCGCAATCATCCGCCACGTTCCTCATTGGCAAGGTTCCGGAGGTTCCAGACGGAGGATTTCACCGAGATTTCCAGGGAATCCACGGAAAAATCGACACTGGAGCAAGGAGACCGGGGTCCCGGGCAATCGCCCCGCCCTTCTGGGCCGGATTCCCGGTCCCGGTTTCCTTGCTATATCCTTGAAAAATTCGGGAGTGTCCGGGCTGGCTTGATACGACCCTCGCCCGTCCCGGCCAATACCGACTCGCGCTTCAACGACCTTCGGAAGGAGCCGGCTTCGCGGAGATGTCGGTGGCAGGAGTCGGACTATCGTCCATTGGGTGTTCCCAGTGGCAGATCTGCTCGAAATCCTCCAGCCGGAAGACCCACGACGGATCGCGCCCCAGCACGTTGTACCGAACCAGCCTCGGCGCTCCCTTTCCCTCGATGTCGAGGCGAACCAGGAACTGGCGGACGTTCTCGACGTCCGTCTGCGTGAGGATCGCGAACGAGCGCAGTCGCTCGTCGGCACCTCGCTGCTTGTCCACGAAGCGAAACGACGGCCGGTCCGACGCCTCGGCCGGCGCGGGGCCCTCGTCTCGCCAGGTCGCCAGGGCGAGCTCGACGGCCGTGCCGCGCCTCCTGCCACGACGGCAGGTACGACGGCGCCGTGCGCGTCCGGCACCCGGCGCTCGTCGCCGCGATCAAGCTGGCCAAAATCCACCACGTGCAGATCATCCCTCTAACGGACGTTAGAGCGGCGCGGGCCGCCCCGGCCGTGTCTGCCTCTCGCGAGGGGCGACGGTTGGCTCGGCCTGGCCACCAGGAATCAGGGCTCCGGAGAATATTCATCGGGGACCAGGATCTCGCTCGGCTCGGGGACTCGTCGTATCATCCACTTCCTTTGAGAAGCCTACTTGCGATTCTGACCCAGAGCGGCTAGATTTCAAAGGGTTCCTTCAGGAATCGCCGGTCGCGGTCGATGAACGACGAGCAGCCGACCGGCCGGTGATTGCGGGCTAATTGCCCGAGTGCGTGCCAAGTTCCCTTCGCCGGGGCCCTGTCTGTCCCATGGATCAGCCGTTCCGCCGGGTCATGAGCCGTTCACGGGTCGCCGCGGGTCTCCTGCTGGCGGTCGCGTACGTCGTCATCCCCGCGCAGGCCCGCGGCAGGCTGCACCCATCCCTGGGTCGAGCCGTCGGGCGGTTCATCCTCGGTCGATCGCCTCTCGATCCTCGAGGGGCCGCTCGCCCCGAGCGATGGGCAAACCGGCCGGCAGTCGTCGCGCTCGCCCTGTGCTAACGGCGCATGCTCGCCCGCCCCGATCGCCCCGATCGCCCCCGTCGATCGGGCCCCGCAGCTCGACGATCACTGGGGCGCACTCGCCGTGGCGTCGGCCGTGTTGCACCCCTCGTCGCGGCTCCAACGCACGACGGCCGCCGTCCTGCACCCCAGCCTTTCCACCGATCCCGTCGATCGCCCACCCCGCTGAGTCACCAGACCGCATCCGGGCCAGCGATCCGATCCCGGCGGCGCCCCATCCTGCCGGGCACACGGCCCGGAACAGGTCCGTCGGCACCCCTTGCCCCCGCAACGCGCCGGGGCAACGGCTCAAGTCATGCGATGATCGTTCGAGGGCAACACCCAGGCCACTTGCCGGGTACGGTTGTCGCCAACGATTCCTGTTCGGTCGGCCCGCTCGCCCCGGGTCCTGTAGCCGCCGTGCATTCCGCACTCGGCCGCCTTCCCGAATGGCATCTTATTCCGCCCGGATTCATCAGTCGTCTCGTCGCGATCCTTCATTCTTCATCGTTCAACGGAGCCTCTGGAAATGACCAAGCCACGATCCGGCTTCACCCTGATCGAGCTGCTCGTCGTCATCGCCATCATCGCGGTCCTGATCGCCCTGTTGCTTCCGGCCGTGCAGTCCGCCCGCGAATCGGCGCGGCGGGCGCAGTGCACAAACAACCTCAAGCAGATCGGCCTGGCGGTCGCCAATTACGAGTCCACCTTCAAGGTCTACCCCTTCGGCAAGGGACTGACCTATACCACCTCGGTCCCGGGTGCCGCCGGCTACGCTCGCTGGTCGGGACACAGCCAGTTGCTCGCCTTCATCGAGCAGGGCAACCTGTACAACAGCATCAATTTCAGCCTGCCGCCCGAGACCCCCGGCATGGCCGGCGCCGTGCCTTTCATGCCGCCCTACCAGAACCCCAACCGAGAGAACATGACCGCCTGCCAGACGCAGGTCGCCACGTTCCTCTGCCCGTCCGACGTACCCCCGCTCCCGACCTGGCCGGGCGGCAACAACTATTACTCGAATCAGCAGACATGGGCCTGCGACCTGAGCGAGAACTTCCCCTCGACCAACGCACCCAACGAGGTCCCGCGGGGGATCTTCTATTACAACAGCTCGTGCAGGCCGGCGTCCGTCACCGACGGGCTGAGCAACACGGCGTATTTCAGCGAGAAGATCCGGGGCACGGGCGTTCCCAACCCGCGGACCGACATGCTGATCTTCACCAACCAGACCTCGCAGGACGCGACCTTCCTCGCCTGCCAGAGCCTGGGCGTGATGACGGCTCCGCCCCTGACCAGCCGCCAGGGGATGAGCTGGGTCATGGGTGAGATGTGCTGCACCCTGTACAACCACGTCGCCCCGCCCAACTCGACCACCTGCGCCGCCCCCAACTTCACCGGCAACATGGCCAACATGGCCATGCAGGTGCCGCCCTCCAGCCTGCACCCGGGCGGGGTGAACATGATGATGGGCGACGGCTCCGTCCGCTTCGCCCGCACCAGCATCGACGTCCAGACCTGGCGGGCCGTTGGCACCCGCAACGGCGGCGAGACGCTCTCATCCGACTCCTATTGATCCGGCGACCCGGAAGAAGCGAGGTGATCCATGTTCCGCAAAAGTGCCACAGCGACGGTCGCCCTCACCGCGATCGCCATCCTGACCCTCGGCCTTGCCGGCTGCGACTCCACCGGCAACGCCCGGTTCGTCCCCGACGCCACCACTGCCCGGTCGGCCCTCGAAAAGTCGCTGACGGCCTGGCGTGACGGCCAGCCCTGCGGCCCGATCGCGGGCACGCCGTCGATCCAGGTTGCCGACTCCCGCTGGCAGAACGGCGAGTCCATCTCGGCCTTCGAGATCACCGCCGAGAAGACCCTCGACGAGGGCACGCAGGAATTCACCGTCCAGCTCACCCCCAAGAAAGCCGGCAAGTCCCAGCCGAAGCCCGAGGAGGTGCGTTACATCATCCACGGCCGCGACCCGGTCTGGGTCTACAGCGAGACCGATTACAAGCGGATGGTCAACATGGGCAACGGAGCCGCCCCCGCCCCGAAGAGCTCGCGCCGCGGCGGTCGGTAGAGGCCCCCGGACGCCGAACATCGGCATCTTGGGCCCGATAACCTGACGAGCCAGTCCCGATCCACTGGGGGTCCGATTCCGCTGCTGCCGCAATTGTGTGCATGCATGAGGGATTCCAGGGCCCCCAAAACCCCCTCATACCCCCCGCCTTGCTTTGTTCCTCTACTATCAGGATGTATCAGGTTTGCAAAAACTGAAATGCACCTATTCGGGAAATCGACCAATTCCTCGTTGCAAGTGCTTGCGGGGTATCGAGTAAATTTATTTTGAGTTTTTCAAAGATTTTCCGGGACTTCAGGACCCGGGTCGGGCCGAGGTGTACGATCACGCAAGATGAAGCGATCTGCGTCAACTTTGCCGGCAACGGTCTCCGGCGGCATTCCACGGGTCCAGATCAGGCGTGGTAATCATGAATCCGGACAATGGACGACTGGCGACGAGCGTAAAGGAACGAGTGCCGAGGCGGGGCAGGCTCCGGACGGCCTTGCGGGTAGCCGAGGTGCGATTGCGGCTGCCACTGTTCCTGATCGTCACGGCGCTGGTGCTGGGCCGGTGGGACTGGCTGCGGAACCACTTCGACCGCTGGACCAGCCCCACGACCGCCGAGTCGATCGCCGGCCACGCGATCTCGACCGACACCGAATACTTCTGCCCGATGGATCCGGGCATCCTCTCGGACTGGCCCGGCCGTTGTGGCGTCTGCAACATGGTGCTGGTCCGCCGCCGCAAGGGCGAGGCGGTCCTCCTGCCCGAGGGCGTCCTCGCGAGGATGCAGCTCTCGCCGTACCGGGTCCAGCTCGCCGGCATCCAGACGTCGCCCGCCGGGTTCCGCCCGCTGGCGCGGGAATGGACGACCTCGGGCGTCGTTTCGCGCCGCGGCGAGTCGTCCGTCGTGGCCGTCGAGCTGCCGCCGTCGCAGTCCGCCTGGATCGATCGGGCGACCGCCGTCGAGGTGACGGACCCGGCAGGCTCCCCAGGTCGGCCGCTCGCCGGTCGCCGGTCGCCGGCTTTCGGTGGCGATCGACCTGACAGCCGACCCGAGGCCGTCGTCGTGGAGTTCGACAGGCCGCCCGGTCCCGATTCGCCTCGCGACGGCGTGATCACCCGGGTCAGCTTCCGCCGCCCGCTGGCGACGCTCGAGCCCTATCGCTCGCTGCCCCGAGACCCGCCGGCACGCGCGCGCGGCGAGGCACTCCGGATCTATCTTTGCCCCGAGCACGCCGACTCGACCGCGACGGCGGCCGGACCCTGTCCGATCGACGGCAAGGAGCGCCTGCCGCGCGACCTGGCCGACTTCGAGCGCATCCGCTGGTGGTGCCCGATGCATCCCGACGTCCGGTCCGATCGTCCGGCGCCCGTTGCGAGGCCTGCGGCGGGATGGTCCTGCGGCCGCGGGTCGTCGCCTACGCACCGCCCGGCCAGGTCCTCGCCGTGCCCCAGTCCGCGGTCATCGATACCGGCCGACAGCAGGTCGTCTTCGTCGAGGGGATGCCCGGGATGTTCGACGCGATCGCCGTCGTGCTGGGCGAGCGCTGCGGCGATTTCTATCCGGTCCTGTCGGGCCTCGAGCCCGGTCAGCGGGTCGCCGCGACCGGCGCCTTCCTGCTCGACGCCGAGACGCGACTCAATCCCAGCGTCGCCGCCGGCTACTTCGGCGCCACCCGGGGACGGACCGCCGAGTCCGCCGAGGCGGCGGCTCCCGCCGCTCCTTCGCCAGCGGCCGCCGCGCCTTCCGGTCTGGACGGCCTGAGTCCGGCCGACCGCCGGCTCGCCGAGCTCCAGAAGACCTGCCCGGTGACGGGTCTGGCCCTCGGCTCGATGGGGACACCGGATCGCCGGTCGGTCTCGGACCGCGTGGTCTTCCTCTGCTGCTCGGGCTGCCGGGCCCGGCTGGCGGCCGAGCCCGCGAAATACCTGGCCCGGCTTCCGGCCGTCGCGAGCGGCCCACAAAAACCATGATCGACGCGGTCATCACCTATTCGATCCGGCATCGCGGCGCGGTGATCCTGGCGGCCGCGATCGTCGCCGCGCCGGGGGATGGGCCGCCTGGGACTACGCCCGTCGACGCGATCCCCGACCTGTCCGAGAACCAGGTGATCGTCTTCGCCGAGTGGACCGGCCACGGCCCTCGCGAGATCGAGGACCAGGTGACCTATCCGCTGACCCTGGGCCTTCGCGGCGTGCCCGGCGTCCGGATCGTCCGGTCGTCGAGCGACGTCGGATTCTCGACCATCAGCGTCATCTTCGACGACGGCGTCGCGCCCGCCGAGGCGCGTCGGCGGCTGGCCGAGCGGCTGGCGAGCGTCCAGTCCGGGCTGCCGCCGGGCGTCGCGCCGGCGCTGGGGCCCGATTCGCCCGCGACCGGCCAGATCTTCTGGTACGCGCTCGACGGCGGCGGCCTCGACCTCGGCCGGCTCCGGGCAATCCAGGACTGGTACGTCCGGCCGCAGCTCGGCTCGGTTCCGGGTGTCGCGGAGGTCGCATCGGTCGGCGGGTTCCCGCTCGAGTACCAGGTCGCACCGGACCCCGATCGCCTGCGGCTCTTCGGCCTGACGCTCAACGACGTCGGCGAGGCCGATCGCATCGTCGAACGCCGCGGCGGCCGGCCATGTCCTCCAGAAGGGCAATGCCGAGTACGTCGTCCGCGGCGTCGGCTGGCTGGGCGCGTCGCCGAGACCGGGCGACGACTCGTTCGGCGCCGACCGGGCACTCGGCGACCTGAGGAACGTGGTCCTGGCGACGCCCGGAGGCGGCACGGTCCGGCTGGCCGAGGTCGCGGCGGTCTCGCTGGCGCCGGGGCATCGGCGGGGCGTGCTCGAGATGGACGGCAACGAGGTCACCGGCGGCGTCGTCCTGATGGCCCGCGGCGAGAATCCGATCGAGCTCACGCGCCGGATCAAGGCAAAGCTCCGCGAGATCCAGTCCGGGCTGCCGGCCGGCGTCCGGATCGTCCCGTTCTACGACCGCACCCCGCTGATCGAGGGCGCCATCGGCACCGTTTCGGCGACGGTCGTCGAGGGCATGATCTCGGCGTCGCTCTGCGTGCTCCTGATCCTGATGCACCTGCGGACGTCGATCGTCGTCGCCACGGTGCTTCCGCTGGCGGCGCTCGCGGCTTTCCTGGTGCTCGCCATCCTCCGCGGGTCGGGGATCGTCGACGTCCCGGCCAACGCGATGTCGCTCTCGGGGATCGCCATCTCGATCGGCGTGCTGGTCGACTCGTCCGTCGTGATGGCGGAGAACGTCATGCACCGCCTGCGCGAGCACCACGGCCGGTCCCCGGTGCGGGGCGATACCCGCGCGGTCGTGCTGCCGGCCTGCCTGGCGGTCGGGCGGCCGATCGTCTTCTCGGTGGTGATCATGCTGCTCTCGTTCCTGCCCGTCTTCCTGATGGGCGGGATCGAGGGCCGGATGTTCCGCCCGCTCGCCTATACCAAGACGTTCGCGCTGGCGGCGGTCGCGGTGCTCGCCGTCACGCTGGTCCCTGCGCTCTGCACGGTCTTCATCCGCGGCCGACTCCGGTCGGAGACGGAGAACCCGCTCGTCCGGGGCGTGATCGAGGTCTATCGCCCGGTGCTCTCCTACCTGCTCGACCGGCCGGCCGCGATGGCGTGGATCCTCGGCGTGACCTTCCTCCTGGGCTTCGCGCCGCTCGGCTATCGGCCGCTCTTCCTGGGCCTGCTCGGCGTGTCGATGGTGGCGACGGCGGTCCTCGCCCGCGGCCGGCCGTCGGCCTGGCTGGCGCCGGCGAGCTTGCTGGTGATCGCTCTGGCGGCCGACCGATGGATGTCGCCCCTGGGCCGCGAGTTCCTTACGCCGGTGGACGAGGGCATGGTGATGGACATGCCGATCACGGTCCCCCGGGCCTCGGTCGCCGAGTCCGTCGACGACCTCAAGGCCCGCGACATGGTCCTCTGCCGGTTCCCCGAGGTCGACATGGTCGTCGGCAAGGCGGGCCGGGCGGAGACCGCGACCGACCCGGCGCCCATCGACATGATCGAGACCATGGTCAACTTCCGCCCGCGCGAGCTCTGGCCGCGCCGGAAGCTCCGGACGGCCGACGCCCGCCGCCATGCCGAATTGGCCCTCGATGCGCTGATCCAACAAGCGGTCATCGCGCCGCCGGCCAACCCGGCCGAGCGGGCCACCACCGTCGAGGAGGCGACGGCCGCGGCGCTGGCGCGGTTCGACGCGGTGAGCCGCGAATACGCCTACCACCGCAATCAGGAGATCACCCGCGAGCTGGGCGGGACCTCGCCGACTTCGATCCGTCCCTCCGACCCCGCCGAGGCCCGGGCCGTCCCGCGATGGCTGGCGCACATCGAGCAGCTCGATGCCGAGCTGCTCGCCCGGGCGGCGCCGATCTTCACGCGGTTCCTGCTCGACGAGCTCCTCACGCGAACCCGGATCGTCAACGCCGAGGTCGCCGGATATCGGGAGCGGGCTGCCCGACTCGGCGACGAGCTGCTGGCCGCCGCGACCGGCACCCACCGGGCCTCGGGCGCCGGCCACCACCACGGCGGTCCCTCCGCCACGACGCCGCGGCTCGAGCCGAGCCCGACGCTCGATGGCATTCAATCCGACCTCACCGGCCGGCTCGCCAGCTCGGTGATCCTCTGGCGCGTCGGGCGGGACGAGCTCGAGGGCTTCGGCGGCGAGCTCGACACGGCCGTGCAGATGCCGGGCTGGACGAACGTCTGGACGATGCCGATCCAGAACCGCGTCGACATGCTCTCGACCGGCGTGAACACGCCGATCGGCATCCGGGTCCTGGGCCGCAACCTCGAGGACGTGGTCCGGGGCGCCGACGAGGTGGCGCGGTTGGTGAAGCAGGTCCCCGGCGCCGTGGATGTCCTGGCCGACCCCATCCGCGGCAAGCCGTACATCGAGGTCCGCCTCGATCGCGAGCGGGCGGCCCGGCTGGGGGTGCGTGCCGGCGAGGTCAACGAACTGATCGAGACGGCGCTCGCCGGCCGGACGGTCACGCAGACCGTCGAGGGCCGCGAGCGGCACCCGGTCGTCGTCCGGTTCCCCCGCGCCCTGCGCGAGGACGAGCAGAGCGTCCGCAACCTCGTCATCACGGCGCACGGCGTGCGAACGTCGCCCGCCTCGCCGCCCCCGGCCTCGCGGAGAGTGACCCTGGGCGAGGTCGCCGAGGTCCGGGTCGTCGAGGGACCCGCGACGATCAAGGGCGAGAATGGACTCCTCCGCAGCTACGTCCGGCTCTCGGCCCGCGGCCGCGACGTCGGCTCGGTCGTCGAGGACGCCCGGATGGCCGTCACTCGCGATGCACGCCTGCCGGTCGGCGTCTCGGTCGAATGGGCCGGGCAGTACGAGCACGAGCTCCGCGCCCGTCGGCAGCTCGCCATCGTCGTGCCGGCCGTCGTGGCGCTGATCTTCCTGGTCCTCTACTGGACCTATCACGACCTCGCCGACGCCGCGATGATGATGCTCGCCGTCCCCGGCGCCATCGCCGGGGGGCTGTTCTTCCAGTGGCTGATGGGCTCGAAGCTGTCGGTCACCGTCGCCGTCGGCTATATCGCCTGCTTCGGGATGGCGACGTCCACCGGGATCATCATGCTCGTCTATCTCCGCGAGGCCGTCGACCGCGCCGGCGGCCTCGAGCGGCTGACGGCCGAGGGTCTCCGCCGCGCGGTCCTCGACGGCGCCGTGCAACGGCTTCGACCCAAGCTGCTCACCGAGGGAACCGTCGTGATCGGGCTGGCGCCGATGCTCTGGTCGTCGGGCGTCGCTTCCGAGATCATCCGGCCGATGGCCGCGCCGGTGCTCGGCGGAATCCTGGTCGCCGACGAGGTGATCGACCTGTTCCTGCCGATCCTCTTCTACTGGGTCCGCCGACGGCGACTGGCCCGGCTCGAGCGCGAGCGGCCGACCTCGACCGGCGAATCCGACGCGGTTGGCCTGGCGGTTGCATCAGAGAGATGATGGAGAGTCGGCCGGTCCTTGTTGTCTCGGTCGGCTCCTGCGACAGGACAACATGGACTGAGAGTCTTCTCATCATGAAACGCCACCTTCGCATCTTCCTCATCGTCGGACTCCTGGTCGGCGCGATGGCATTCGCTTCCACCAGCTCGCAGGCGGGGGGCTTCCGTCGCGGTGGTCCCTACCGCGGATATGGATACGGCTATCACCACGCCTATGGACCCGGCTGGGGCTACGGCGGATATCGCCCCTACGGCTACGGCATGGGCGGCTACGGCATGGGTTATCGCAGCTACGGCTGGGGTTACGGCGGCCTGGGCTATTTCGGCGGCTACGGCGCATATGGCGGCTATGGCCTGGGCAACGGCTTCGGCTACCCGGGCTACGGAATGGGCATGGGCGGCTATCCGGCCGTCTACGGCACCTCAATGTCGATCGGCACGGGTCCTTATGGCGGCGGGTTCTACATGAATACGTTCCCGTTCTGACGCCGGTCGTCGCCGGCGATCGAGCGGTCGGGAATCTTCCGAGGACCGGGGCGGGGGCCGATCGGGTCTCTGTTCAGGTCCTCTTGCCTGCGCCAGGGGCGACCCGGCGTCTGGCCGGGTCATCCGCGCGATCTCGCGCGATCCGCAACGAACTTACCGGACGTCCGGATCGTCTAAAGGTGAAACGAGACTATCAATGATCGGAGCCGGCATCGATGCCGGAGGTGCGAAGTCATGGCGACTTTTTTCTGCAGCGATCCGCACGCTTTCCACGGCAATATCATGAAGTATTGCCGGCGGGTGGCCTTCATGACACCCGCGGACCGCGAGGCATTCCTGGCGATCGAGGCCACGGACGGCGACCTGCGTTCCCTGCGGATGAGCGAGGAATCGATCCACAACATGAACGAGGGCCTGGCGGCCAACATCAACGCCCGCGTCGGCCCGAATGACGTGCTCTGGTGCCTGGGCGACTGGGTCTTCGGCGGCCGCGACGGCCTGCGAAACGCCCGGTGGTTCCGCGACCAGATCCAGTGCCGGACCGTGTTCCTCGTCTGGGGCAACCACGACGACCGCCGGACTCGCGACCTGTTCGCGGCGACCTATGACCAGGTCGAGATCCAGGTCGAGGGCATGCGGATGACCCTGAACCATTACCCGATGCTCACCTGGAGCGGCCAGCACCACGGGTCGGTCGAATCGCCGAACATCCACCTCTACGGCCACGTCCATGCGCTCTACGACCGCGAGCCCGAGATGTGCCCGGTCCGCGATGCCTCGGCTTGGCCGGCGCTCGATGTCGGCTTCGACGGCCATGATTACCAGGTCTGGTCGGCCGACGAGGTCCGCGAGCGCCTGCGCCCCCGGCTCGAGGCATTCCAGGAGCTCAAGCGCCGGCGACAGCTCGCCGACCCGTTCCGGGGTCGCGGCCGCCATGTCGGGACGATCCCCGCCTGATCGATCGCGGGCGGTTCCATCAGGTGAGCTGCGGCGGGAAGCGGCGCTCGAGGACCTTCTTCAGAAGCCCGCCCGCCGGACCGCCGAGCAGTCCCGCGAGCGAGGGCAGATCGCCCGTGGCGTGGACGTGCCGGTCGTTGACCGTCATCTCCACCCAGAACCCGGGCCCTTCGAGCCGGACCCGATCGAGGTCCTCGCTCCATTCGACGCGACGGAGCATCGGCCCCATCAGGCCCCGGACGTCCTCGACGGCCTTCTCCAGGTCCTTGCGCGCCTCCGGGCGTGTCCGTTTATGCTCGAGCGAGAGGTTGATCAGCGCCATGGGGGCCGGCCATCCGTCGTTAGAGAGAGGTCTCGGGCGCTCCGGCGCAATCGCCGGTCTCTCTCATTCTACCGGCCATGTCCAGGAGTCGGCCGAACCGCTCACCGCGAGGGGACCGTGCCCGCCGGGGCTGATCCCTGATCGGGGGTCACATACTGGATCGGCCCGTCCTCGACGGCCCGGCTGGGCGGGCCCGTGGCCGTCGTCACCGCCATGACGGCGAGTGCGCCTACCCAGGCGAGGTACAACCCCAGCGCCGCCAGGAACCACTGTCGGGCGGAAAGCGCCTTCATGGAAAGGTCCTCCGTGTCAGGCGGGTTCGTCCAGGGCCAGGGCAAGCTTGGGCTTGAGCGCCGTGGCGAAGTCGTAGACGTTGTCGAAATCCGCCCGCGAGTCGCTGGGCGTCTTCTCCAGGTCGCCGGCGGCGATCATATTGTAAACAATATCGCCGATATCGGAAGTCGAGCGAATGCCCCAGTGCGCCAGGACGGTCGCCGCGAGCAGGCCGTACTGGCCCAGCGCCACCTTCTTGACCGACTCGCACAGCTCGCGCCCCGTCACGTGGCCGGCGAGGGGCCTTGCGGGCCCGGGCCTTCCCCCTGGCCGGTCGCCGCTGCGACGGCGGCGACGGGGCCTCGGCGCGGTTGAGGGCCTGGAGCTTGTGCACCCGCGCGTGATCGAGGGCCTCCAGGACGAAGGCATACGCCTCGATCGAGAACCTGGGGTCGCCAGCGATGATCCGGGGGAAGCGATTGCGAAGGCTCATGGACAGGCCATCCTGTGAAGTCGAACCGGCTCGGCACCGAGCGGGCTGATCGAAGGAGCGGGCTCAGGAACGGCGGTCGGTCGGTCGATAGGGGTCGGAGGGATCGTCATCTTCGCGGTCGAGGTCCAGGTCGTCTCCGTCGTGACGGGCGGAGCCGGCGTCGTGATCGCCGGGGAGTTCGCGACTGGCCGACCCGGGTCCCCGGCCCCTGGGCGGCTCGACGTGCAGCAACTCGCCGAGTCCGACGATCAATCGGCGCTGATCTTCGAACTCGACCACAAGCTTCTGGGCGAGGATCTCCTGGCCCACGACCCGCCCGCGGCCGGCGGCCGTGACCACCGTCGAGCCCGACGGCGGCAGCGTCTTCTCCAGCTCGCGATACGTGTCGTACTCGTACCGCAGGCAGCACTTCAGTCGCCCGCACCGGCCCGAGATCTTCGACGGGTCCAGGGTCGTCTTCTGCAGCTTCGCCATCTTCATCGAGACCGGCGGCATCTTGGACAGGTGCGTGTTGCAGCAGACCGGCTTGCCGCAATCGCCGTAGTCGGCCAGCAGCTTCGCCTCGTCGCGGACGCCGATCTGCCGCATCTCGATGCGGGTGTGCAGGGCGCGGGCCAGGTCCTTGACCAGCTCGCGGAAATCGACCCGCTTCTCCGCCAGATAGTAGAAGATCACCCGCTCGCGACCGTGGAGGATCTCGACGTCCACCAGGTCCATCTGGAGCTTGCGACGGGAGATCAGCTCGCTACAGGTGGCGAAGTTCGCCGACCATTCCCGGGTATTGTGATCCTGCCGCTCGCGGTCCTCGGCCGTCGGCAGCCGAAGGATTTCGCCTTCCACCGGCTCCGGCAAGATAGCGGGCGGTACGCTCCGAGGCCGGGCAGAGCACCTCGCCCAGCTCCGTACCGCGATCGCTCCGGACGACCACAGCCTGCCCGCGGGGATGTTGCTGCCCGGGCAGGCCGGTGCATTCGCCGAGGAATCGCATCCGACCGTAGCGTACGACGTAATTGTCTGCCATCCTGGTCGTTCCGTCGGGCATCCGGCTCGGATGCAGGGGGACGGGGAGGCGAAACGGGGGAGGGGAGAGCTTCCTGCGCCCGGTTCACGAGATCCTTATTATTCCGCCAAACGCCGATCCGGGGAAGCCCAAGCTCGGACGAGATCGCAGATTCTCATGAAGGCGATCGAATTCGAACGGATCGCCACCGGCCCGTTCGCGGCGCGACACTCGCCTTCAACGCCCGGGCCGGAGTCCGCATAATGGGCGGTCCCCGTCCGATCGCTCGACCGGAGCAAATCGGACGGGATGCACCGGCCACCGTTGGAGGACGCGAACGCGATGATCAATCAGGACCTGCTGGCGCTCCTGGTCTGCCCGATCGGCAAGGCTCCCCTGCGACTGGAGGGCGATGACGCTCGTCTGCACCCGCTGCGGGCCCCGGTTCGCGATCCACGACGAGATCCCCAACATGCTGATCGAGCAAGGCCGAGCTGCCGGCCGGCTGCCAGGCGCTGGCGGACCTCGAATGCGTTCGTTGCGGCGATGCGAAGCTGGATTGAGCGAGGGCAGGGGACCGAGCGCGGGCTCGGCCTACTCCTCGCCCGCGAGCTCGACGGCCGGGCCGTCCTCGATGCCCACCACGTCGCCGACCCGAAGCTGCCGGCGCTTGCGCAGCTCGACCTCGCCGTTCACCTTGACCTGCCCGTCGGCGATCAGCGACTTGGCCTCGCCGCCGCTGATCACCAGGCCCGCACGCTTGAGCAGTTGCGTCAGGTTGATCGGCTCCGTGCCGATCGGAAGGCGATCGGGGCGGCTGCGGACTCATGGCGCGGGAGACTCCCATCGCGATCGATCGAGGGCCCCGGGACTGCGATAGAGCCGCCCCTTCCAGGCGGACGGACGCCCCGAGAGGTTCCTGGCCCAAGCATACCACTGGATCGCCACCAGCACGAGCACGCCGGCCGGGTGCAACAGCGCCCCCAGCCGCGACTGCCGGAATCGGACCGTCAGCATCCACCGCGAATAGAACGACGCCGCGGCCGCTGTGAACGACCCGGCGATGACCGACGGATCGCGGATCGCCAGCCCGCAAGCAAGCCCCGTGGCCAGGAGCACGTACGGGACGACCTGGCCGCCCAGCAGGACCACGGTCATCGGCAAGATCATCCGCGGCGCGGCGAGCGCCTCGCCGGCATTCTTGGCGAGCCCGCTCCAGACCTCGCCCGCCGATCGGTACATCCGGCAGACGGCCAGGTCGGTGGCGTCGAACAGGTCGGTGTGCAACCCGGCCATCCGGTAGGCCCGCGGCAGCTTGAGGCCGTCGTGCAGGCTACCGCGGATCGACGAATGGCCGCCCGACCGCTCGTACGCCTCTCGGGTCGTGATGAAGAGCTGCCCGCAGCCCGCGGCGAACCCCGGGTCGTGGCTCTGCCGCATCCGCGCGATCGGCAGGAAGCCCAGCAGGATGAAGTGCATCAGCGGGATTACCAGCTTCTCGAGCAGGCCGATCGTCTCCTGCCTCGGGAACCCGCTCGCCAGGTCGCTCCCCGAGGACTCGAGGAACGCCGCCATCCGCGCCAGGGCGTCGGGCGCCAGCCGGACGTCGGCGTCGAGGAACACCAGCAGCGGGTGCCGCGCCTCGCCGGCCAGCACCCAGCAGGCGTGCTGCTTGCCGCACCAGCCGGCGGGCAGCTCCGGGCCGCGGATCAGCCGGACCCGCCCGTCGCGACGCGACAGCTCAGCCACGATCTCGGCCGTCTCGTCCTCCGACCGATCGTCGAGGACCAGGACCTCAAGCTCCGCCCCGCGGTTTGCCAGGACGGCAGATACCGACGCCCCGATGCTCGCAGCCTCGTTCCGCGCGGGGATCAGCACCGAAATGCAGGGCGCCTCGGCCCGAGCGTCCGGCTCCGGCGGCGGCCGGAAAGCCCGGAGATTGGCGCGGATCAAGCGAAAGGGGACCAGGGCGAGGGCCAGGAGCAGACACAGCAGGATCGTCATGGCGAGGCTCATGGGGGCGATTTCCGACCGGATTCCACACGACGGACATCCTGGTCCGGCGGCCGCTCGACGTCCGCGGACGGCCGGGCGATCGCATGTTCGGCCCTGAACGGAGTCCCGCGAGCCAGGCGCGGAACCTTCTTCCCATATCATAGAGGCCGCCCACCCCCGCCGTCCCCTCGATCAGCGTCGAGAAACGCGACGGATCGCGACGGATGACGTCCTCCGCCAGCCGGTCCACGGCCGCTTCCAGCTCGTGCTCGACCAGTGACGTCCATTCACGAGCCGATCGAAGGCGTCCGCTCTCGACGTCCAAGGGACGGCCGCACCGGACGAGGACCTCGGCGCAGCGATCATCCCAGAACGGATACTCGATGGCCATCGGCAGGATGCCAGCAATCCTCGAGCCGGTGCACCATGTGGCCAATTCCCGGGCGAAGCTGGACCGGGCGCTCGCGCGGGTCGACGAACTGTCCCTGCGCCGTGACCCAGAGCGCGGAGTCCGGCCGGGACATGACGGCCAGCGACGTCCGCAGGAACCGACGCGCCCCGGCCACGCCGCGGCTGTCGAACCCGAAGAAACCCATCCGGCCGAGGAAGCGGTATTGATCCAGCCCGATCGCCTCGATCGGGGCATAATGGCGACGCCATTCGGGCATCGAGCCGCTCATGATCAGGCCGACCAGCGGGTCCCACCACGAGGGATGGTTGAGCACGACGACGACCGGCCGCCGAGGAAGGTCGGGCATCCCGCCATCCCGCGCGACCCGCACGGCGTGGAAATGGCGAGCGACGTACCGGCCGGCGTACCAGCGGAACAGCCGGAAGAGCCGGTCGGAGCGCCGGGGGCAGCGGCTCGTCAGTCGTCGGCGGTTCCGGCATGGACGGCCTCGCTGGCTCGCGGCGTGGTTCGGACGCGTCCGGTCGGCCTGATGACCGCGTCGCGGTCGAGGGCGTCGGCCGCGATCCAGCCCGACATCAGGACCATCGGCATCCCCGGGCCCGGATGGGCCGCTCCGCCCGCCAGGTACAGCCCCGGGACGTCCGGACTGCGGTTGGCCGGCTTGAAGGCGCCCGTCAATCGGCCGTGGCTGGCCAGGCCGTAGATCGCGCCGTCGAGCACGCGGTAGCGGTCGTGGATGTCGTGCGGCGTCAGCCGGCGCTCGACACGGATGCGATCCTCGAGATCGACCAGTCCCGCGGTCCGCGCGAGCTTGTCGAGGATCGTCCGCCGATAGCGGGGGAACATGGTCTCCCAGTCGTGCCCGGGGCGGAGGTAAGGCGTGTGGACCAGGACATAGAGCGCCTCGCCGCCGGGCGGGGCGACGTCGGGGTCGCTGACGAGCGGGCGCACAGACGTAGCAGGTCGGGTCGGGGGCCGGCTCGCCGCGCCGGTAGATCGCCTCGAACTCCTCGTGCGGGTCGCGCGAGAAGACGAAGTTGTGGTGCAGGAGGTGGTCGTAGCGCCGGTCGAGGCCCAGGTAGAGCACGACGCCCGAGCAGGCCGGCTCGTACCGCCGCCGCCGCTCGAATCGGCCGGCCGCCGGGCGGCCCGCCGAGCAGCTCGCGATGCGTCCGCACCGAGTCGGCATTGGAGACGACGGCCGACGCGGGGAACAGCCCGCCTTCGGCCGTGACGACCCCCGAGGCCCGGCCCTTGCCGTCGAGGGCGATTTCCCGCACGTCGACGCCCGTCCGGAACTCGACGCCCAGCTCGCCGGCCAGGCGGACCAGCGCTCGGCGACGGCCCGCGTGCCGCCGCGGGGATACCAGACGCCCTCCTCGGTCTGCATGTGCGCGATGCCGCACAGCACGGCCGGCGAGGGGTCGGGCGCCGAGCCGACGTACTGCGTGAAGTGGTCGAGCATCTGCGCGACGCGCGGGTCGCGGACATGCGACCGGATCGTCGCGCCGACCGTGCTCCACGGCCGCATGGCGCAGCACGTCGCGAGAGCGTCGCGGAGTTGAACGTGGTCGACGGGTCGAACATGTCCCACAGCCCGCCGACCGACCGCCAGAAGAAGTAGCGCTGCGAGATGTCGTCGAGCCGCTTCGACAGGTCGAGGAACCGGCCATAGCCGCGCGAGACCGCCGGTCGCCGCCGAAGGTCTCGAGCTCGCGGACCATCGCCGCGACGATCGGCATGCAGGTCGAGCGTCGAGCCGTCCTCGAAGAACGACCGCCACTGCGGGTCGAGCGGGACGAGGTCAGCTCGTCGGCCAGCTCGCGGCCGGCCTCGGCGAAGATCCGCCTGAGGACCGAGGGCATGAGCAGGATCGTCGGCCCCATGTCGAAGCGGTAGCCGTCGACCTCCAGGACCGCGGCCTTGCCGCCGAGCCAGGCGTTCTTCTCGAACAGCGTGACCTCGTAGCCCCGCGCCGCCAGCGTGCAGGCCGCCGCCAGTCCGCCCAGGCCGCCGCCGATGACGCCGACCCGACCCGTCCTCACCTCTTGCATCGCCAACCTCGTTTCGCTCGTCTTGCGTTGCCTTGCCTTACCTTGTTGGGGATCTCGGCGAGGACCGACCGGCCTTGCCCGCCGCACCGGTTCGTCGCTCAGGCCACCTCGATCAGCTCGGGCAGCAGGGGGTCTGGCACCAGGGGGCCCTGGTCGTTTGCCCGCGTCGGACGCGGAGCTCCGTCGGTGGCGACCGGCATCCCCAGTTCCTGGCCGATCAGCCGCGACGTGATCCGGGCCGACTCGAAGATCACCGGCAGGCCGCTGCCCGGGTGCGTCCCGCCGCCGACCAGGTAGACCGACTCCAGGTCCTCGAAGCGGTTCCTGGGCCGCAGGTGGAGCATCTGCCGCAAGGTGTGGGCCAGGTTGAAGGTCGCCCCCAGGTGGATCTCGTGCCCGCGATCCCAGTCGGCCGGGGTGACCATCTGCTCGAAGCGGATGCGCCGCTCGACGTCGTCGATGCCCGAGCTTGCGCGAGCTGCTCGAGCGCCAGGCGGCGGAACCGCGGGGCCTCGCGTGCCCAGTCCACGTTGGCGTGCTGGTGCGTGACGGGCAGCAGGACGTACAGCGTGCTGCATCCGCGGGGGGCCAGCCCCGGGTCGGTCACGCAGGCGTTCTGGACGTAGAACGACGGGTCGGCCGAGAGGACGTGCCGGTTCTCGATCTCGTCGAGGTTGCGCAGGTAGTCCGCGGCCAGGTAGATCGTGTGATGGGCCAGGTCGTCGAATCGGCCCTCGACGCCCAGGTAGAGCATGAACGTCGAGCAGGAGAACTTCTTGCGGGCGATCTTCCGGTCGGTCCAGCGCCGGCGGAGGCCGGTCGGGCACGAGCCGGGTCATCGCCCGGGCGAAGTCGGCGTTGATGACCAGGGCGTCGCAGGCGTGGTAACCCGACCGCGACCGGACGCCGACCGCTCGCGGCCCTCGAAGTGGATCTCCTCGCACCTCGTCGTCGAGCGAGATCTCGACGCCCAGGTCTCGGGCGATCCCGGCCATGGATTCGGTGACCGCCGCGCAGCCGCCGATCGGGTGGAAGACGCCGTACTCGTATTCGAGGAACGACAGGATCGAGAACAGGCTCGGGCACTGGAACGGCGACATCCCCAGGTATTTCGACTGGAACGTCATCGCCAGCCGGACCCGCGGGTCGCGGAAGTAGCGCCCGAGCTCGCGGTCGAGCGAGTGGAACGGGCGGAGCATCGGCAGGAGCCTGTGCCAGGTGGGGCTTGAGCAGGTCGTGTCCAGCCCAGGAACGGCGACTCGAGGATCGGCCGGAACTGGTCCATCTTGACCCGGTTCTCGGCCAGGAACCGGGGGAACTGCGCCGGCGTCGTGCGGCGAGAGGGCGGCGATGGCCTGCTGCATGCGGGCGACGTCGCCGGTCGCCTTCAGCTCGCCGCCGCCGCCGAAGACCAGGTGATACTGCGGATCGAGCCGGACCAGCTCGACCTCGTCGCGAAGGTCGCGGCCGACGGCGCGAAGATCGCTTCCAGGACGCGCGGGTAGAGGAAGAACGTCGGCCCCAGGTCGAAGCGGAAGCCGTCGCGCCTCGATGGCCGAGGTCCGGCCGCCGACGCGGTCGCGGCGCTCCAGCAACTTGACCCGATACCCGGCGGCCGGCGAGCAGCATGGCGCCGGCCAGCCCGCCCGGCCCCGCCCCGATGATCACGACCTGTTTCGTCGCGGACATGAACGATCTCCGTGCGGAAACCCGGCGCGCACCGCGGTCGGAGCGCGGCCGTTGGCTTCGCGAGGACCACCATCTCGGATTGCCGGATCGACCCCAGGTTGCGACGTCACTCGGCTCGATCAGCAAGCCGCGCGACATCCCGAACGGCCAGGGGATGACATTGGAAGCCCGGACATGCCAGTGCGAAAGTCCGGTCATTCGTCGACCGTCGTTGTAGACAGACGAAGGGCGGCGTCAAGCGAGCAAAAGATTCGCCCCGACCCATCGCACCGGCGGGCCGGGTCGTAGACGCTTCCCGTTTCGCCACGAACAGGTTCCGTCAATTCCCCAGTCCGCGGGGGATTTGACCCTGACTTTTCCCGGTAATCCGGATAAGTTTCCTCAGGTTCCAGGAATCGGGGTCCTTGTCTTATGGCTCCATGGAGGGACGCAGTCATGACCCAATCGATCCCCGTCGGAGAGACCGTGGTCTTCACGACGAACACCGGCATTGAGGGGCGGGGGACGGTGATTCAGCGAATCAGCGAGCGGCGGCAGCCGGTCATCCTGCTGATCGAGCAGGCCAATGGCTGGCGCTGCTTCCGCCTCGAGGAGGACGTGACGCCCGCATCGGTCGTCGCCGCGATGGAGATGGCCGGGAGCCGCTGAGCCCGCCACCCGGAATCCGGTCCGCGGCCGGCGCAGCGTCGCGCCGGCCATCCTCGACATGCTCGCTCAGTGGAACCCGCGCCGGCGGATCTGGCTGTAGCGCTGGAGCGATTCCTCGATGATCGGCATCGCGGTCGCGGCGGGCTGGATCTCGTCGACCTCGACCGACTTGCCTTCGAGCATCTTGTAGTCCTGGAAGAACCGGCGGAGCATCATCAGGCGGTGCGACGGCAGCTCGGCCGCCTCGCGAAAGCTGTTGAACTCGGGGTCATCGACCGCGACGGCCAGGACCTTGTGGTCCTTCTTGCCGCCGTCGATCATCGTCATCAGCCCGATCGCCCGCGCCGTCACGAGAGTCAAGGGCAGCAGCGGCTCCTGGCAGAGCACCAGCACGTCGAGCGGATCGTCGTCCTCGGCGTAGGTCTGGGGGATGAATCCGTAGTTCGCCGGATAATAGACGGCCGAGTAGAGCACCCGGTCGAGCCGGAGCAGGCCGGTCTTCTTGTCCAGTTCATACTTGACGCTCGAGCCCATCGGGATCTCGACCAGAGCGTTGAACTCGCTGGGAAGGTGCTCGCCGGGGGATCACATCGTGCCAGGGATGCATCATGGATAGTTGGCCGGAGCTCCAGCTCGGTTAGCAGGCGTCGAGACGGGTCAACAACAGCATACGTTCCTCCTCGAACGCCCCTCCATCTTAGCGGATCCCCGGCCTCGACGCCGAGACCGACTTTGCCGCCTTCCGGTCGAATCCGACCAGAGCCCCGCTCCATCCGGCCTCCGCGCCTCAATGCGTGCAGGTGGTCCAGATGGCGAACCGGCGACGTCAGTCGCCGGGTCTCTGCGGGCATTACGCAGGTTCGAGGACACCACCCGGCGACTGACGTCGCCGGTTCGCCTGGCTGTCCGGTCTCGCATCGCCCGCAGTCGCTCCACCCGGCGACTGACGTCGCCGGCTCGCCTGGCTGCCCTCTTGCATCGCCCGCAGTCGCTCCACCCGGCGACTGACGTCGCCGGCTCGCCTGGCTGTTGCTGCGCAACCCCCGCACCCGCGACTCCAGCGGACGGTCGTTCGCGCGCACCCGATGCCGCCGATCGTCCGCCGCTCCGCGGCCAGAGCCTATGCCATTCGTCCGTGCCGGCTACCCCCGGGGGATGCACCGGGCTGATCTGTTTGGCCCCTTCAAGGCGATTCGGTGTGGTCTTCAAGAGAGTGGTCTCAGAAAAAATGTCGGAATTCCACCCTGGATCGCGACCTGTTGGATTAGAGTAGATATTGATCCTGGGTCGTCATTTCCCCGTCTCCTCGAAACCGCCACCGTGAGGGGTGACACATGGGCTCCCTGTCGGCATATTCGTTCGAGCGTCTCCGGGTCGGGCGGCCGCGACGACGCCGGCTGTTCTCGGCCGAGATCCTGGAAACCCGCCGCTTGCTGTCGGTCGCGGCATTGCCACATCTGATCGCGCCGGTCGCCACCGCGCCTGCGCTCCTGTACCAGCCGATCGTCCCTTCGAGCGCGCAGTCGGGTCTGGCGACGACTACCCAGTCAGGGGCATTGTCCCCGCCGGGGCAGGGCGTAACCAGCACGCCCGCGATCGTCATCAACGTGAATCTCGGCAACGACCAGGAAACGCTGGTGATCTTCGTTCCCGCCTCGGGTAACTTCGGCGTGTCGCTGCCCTCGTCGAGTGTCTCGACCGGCAATGGAGGCGTATTGGGCTCGATCGCCGGGTCGGTTGGCGGCAGCTCGTCGTCCATGACCACTACGACCGAGACGACCGAGTCGAGCGGCTCGCAGACCGCGATCGCGCCGCTAACGACGGCGATCCTCGCCGGCAACGGCGGCCGAGGGCGCGGTCATGGTGATCATCGTGCCCCAGCCGCTGGTCGCGAACCTCGGCCCCAGCACGATCCCCGTGACCTCGCAGGCGATCCTGGCCACGGCGACGCTCGAGGAGCAGCCGATCGGACCGCCGGTCCTGGGCCAGGGCTTCGAGTCGCCGGTCGGACAGGGTTCCGAGTCGCTGCTCGGACCCGTCGTGCCGGCCAGGAGCGTCCCGGGCTGGATCGAGCTCCAATTGCCACAATCGGATTTCATCGAGCCGATGGAAGCCGTCCCGGCCGTGCCCGGACCGGCCGCCGCCGACGCGGGCCAGCCCGCTGGACCGGCGCCGAAGGGCGATGAGACGATCGCCGAGATCGTCCTCGAGCCCGCCAGCGTCGCCGACTGGGGCAAGACACCCTCCTCGGCGATCCTCAACCTCGAGACCGAGGCGCCCCGGCACGAGGAATATCCGACGTTCAGCCTGGCCGCGATGATCGGGACGACCGCGATCGCGACGGGCGGATACCAGCTCCTGCTGGGCGGCTCGGCCCGCTTCAATCAGAGGTGGCTGCCGACCCGCCGGTCGTCCTCACGGCGGCGGAACGCGGTCGGCGTCTGACCCGCGGCCCGGGAAGCCGGGCCTGTTTGTTGATGACTAGATCATTGAACAGGCAGGGTGGGCAACTCCCGCTGGCGAGGTCCCTCGTCAATCGGCGTTTCCCGCCCTGCGAGTCATTGATCCGGCCGGCATCGCCTCCCAGGACTCAGCTAGCCGGTTGGGTCTTGAAGGCCAGGGTGCAGGGCAGCGACGGTTTGCCGTTCTTCTCCTTGAAGTTGTTGAATCGGCCGCCATTGATCCCGATGACGTATGTCTTGCCCGGCTCGAGCTTGACCGGCATGACGCACGTCTGCTGGTCGTCGAGGTAGTGGATCGCGCCGGTCGATTTGGGGAAGGCGTAGACGTTCCCCTGGGTCAACGACCAGCTCTTGTCCATCATCGGCTTGCTGAACTTCACCCGGATCTCCTTGACCGTGGCGGCATCGACGTCAACTTCGCCGAGTCGGGGGACGGTCGCGACGACGAACGCCGGGAAGTCGGGCGGCAGCTCGGGGCCCGCCTTCTCCGGGCGACTCTTCGGCGTTTCCTGGGGATCGGGTCGGCGCTGCGGAGATGAGATCATCCCCGCCGTAGGTGGCCCGGTCCGATCGGAGCCCGGCTGGCCCGCCCAGGCGCCGAGGACCGCGACGGCCGCGAGCAGCACAAAGGCGCCGGCGGCGGCGAGCTTGGTTCGGTACATCATGGCGATCACTCCCGTCGTGAGCTCGACGACCCGGGCCGGAACGACCCCGGTCAAGGAGCCGCCGGTCGCGACGCGCGCCGCGGCGCGGGCCGTGGAGTGGATGAGGAACGGACCTGGGACGGCACGAGCGGCCCCGGACGGATCGCCCGAGGCGGGATCGGCGCGGCCGGCCTGCGAGACGGGTCCCGCCTCGCCGAGCCGGTCGCGCAGCAGGGCACGGCCGCGAGCGAGCCGGCTGCGGACGGTGCCGACCGGGCAGTCGAGCCGGCGGGCGGCCTCCTCGTGCGTGAGGCCCTCGAGGTAGCAGAGCACCAGCGCCTCGCGGAATGCGGCGGGCAGGCCATCGAGCGCCGTCGCCAGGTCGAGCCGACGCTCGACGTCCGCGGGCGAGACCTCCGTCCGGCCCGGGATCGATCGAAGGTCATCCGGCTGCGAGAACAGCGCGGGTCGCCGCATGGCGACGGTCTGGAGCCGACGCGCCACCCGTCGGCTGACGCCGCTCAGCCACAGGCCGAGCGAGTGGTCGACCCGCACGGCCGCAGCCCGGCGGGCCAGCACGAGGAATGTCGCCTGGAAGGCGTCATCGGCCTCGCACGGGTCGCGGAGTATGCGTCGGCAGACGCTCAGGACCATCGGACCATGACGGGCCACGAGGATCGAGAAAGCCACCTCACCACCCTGGCCCGCTTCGCCGATGAACTGCGCGATCAGCTCGGCGTCGGACAACCCGCTCGCCGAACCGTCCCGCAGCAAGCCAGCGACCTCGCCCGCGGCCTTTCCCGTCGAAACGCGATTCATCCCCAGCCCCCCGACCTCGACGTCCGCACCCTTTCTATGCACCAAGCCGTCCGGACCAATCCCGGAGATTCTCAGGATAGCCGTTTTTTCCCGGGAACACCCCGAATCCGCCCGAAATGCCGCCATCGACCGATCTCGTTCCCCAACTGCGTCATCTGCGGACGGTCCTCCCCGTCCGTCCCACCCCTTCGACCGCAGATCGACGCCGATGCACCCACTCGGGAAGTCACCCTGGAGATCTGTCCGCAGATGACGCAGATGGACGCAGATGAAGACCGGAGATATCCCGACATTGTCGCCCGGATGCCGGGGTTCCTGGTCAGTCGCCCCGAAAAGCCGGATTCCCATCCCCGGTTTCCTGGCTCTCAGCACGTTTGGCCCGGTTATTGCTCGTTTAGGGTAAGTATCTAGATATTCACTTTCTGCTCCATGAAATTCCTCTCTCGAGACCTCAACACGGGAGATCATGATGAATACCAACGAGACGGAACGAAGTGGGTCGCTCCTATCCGAACTGCTGGAGGGAGAGCGGCCGCAGCACCGTCACCATTTTGCCTGCCAGCCCGACGAGCTGGAGACTCGCCAGCTCCTCTCGGCCGTGCAGGCGACGACCTCATCGGAAACGACTGTCCCCCAGGTCATTGGGGCGACCGCCAGTGTCGGCGACACGGCCGGCTTCGCAGGTCCGGCGGGCACCGCCAGCTCGGTCGTCACGCAGGCAGTTGGCGGGGTGAACTCCCTTCAGTCGCAGGTCCCGATCAACGACCTGCTGGCGAACCTGTCGCAGGTCACCGCCAACGTGTACGAGACGCCCGGCCCGATCACCGTCTCGAACGGCCTGCTGGCGCTGCCCATCACGCCGCTGCTGGCCACGACGATCACGTCGCTCGAGACGCCGAATAACAACGGGACGAATATGGACGGCACGGTCTGGATCACGCCGCCTCCCTTGCCGCCGGGCGTGTTCCACATGGGCAGCACTCTGCAGCCGTTCAACTCGAACACGATGACGCAGATGCCCAACCCTCAAGGCGGGCCGCCGACATTCACGCACTTCGGTCAGGACGCCAATGGCTCGCTCACCGGCGCCGTGAATGAGCAGCCGGTCGCGACTGGCCCGATCGGCCCGACGATTACCGAGGAGATCGAGCCGGTGCAGCCGCCGCCGGTTCAGGCGCACCAGCCGTTCGGCCCGCCGGTCCAGATCCAGCAGGACGAGACGGCGCCGCAGCAGAATGGCATGACGCCTCCGGGCGGGCAGGAAGGGGCCGGCCAGCCGGGAACGCCCGGCCAGGGCTCTGCGCCCGGTCAGTCGGGAGCCGCGGCTGCCCAGGGCCAGCAGCGGGGCGCCGGCGGCGAGACGACGCAGGGCAGCGAATCCACCACGCCGAATGTCCCGGCCAGCCAAGGGACGCAGGGGGCCGGCGGCAATCAGGGCCAGGTCGGCCCGCAGGGGAACGGCGGGGCGCAGGGCCAGTCGGGTGCCCAGCAGGCCGGCGGGCCGCAGGGCCAGTCGGGTGCCCAGCAGGCCGGCGGGCCGCAGGGCCAGTCGGGTGCCCAGCGGGCCGGCAGTGCCAATCCCGGCCGGCCCAACGGGGGCGAGCAGGGCGGTGGCGGCGGCGGATCCGGGGGCTCCGGCGGCGCGGCCTACTGGATCGATCCCGACCGGCTGCACCCCGGCGATCGGATCGACGGGGATGCCGACCTGATTGATGCCGCGATCACCAGCCTGGCGAACAACGGTGATCCGATCCCGGCCGATTCCGACGGCGACAGCACGCTGTCGACCGCCTTTGGTGCCGCGGCGGTCGCGGTCGGCGGGCTGCGGGTCGCGCTGCGGGACCCTGTCCGGCTGCGGTCGGGCGCCGATTCGGGCCCGAATGGCGGAGACCAGGAGAGCCACGGCCGTCGGCCCGAGCCGGCGGGCGTGTAGAGCGCCGTAGGGTCGTTTGGCTAACAGTCCTCCGACAGGTCCCGGACCCGACCGATCCGGTCCGGGACCGACTGCCCGATCGCCGGCAGGAGCCGGCTCCTGCAACAACGGTTCGGTCTTCCTGTGGGAGAAGGCTCCCGCCTCCGGACCGGGCCGGCCGCGGCCGTTCACCCGTTCGGCGCGGGTCTCCGACCCCGCCGCGGTCGCGACCGTCAGGTCTCCACCGGTCCGGTCCGGTCCGCCCGCCACGCCGGCGGCGGGGTCGGAGACCCGCGCCGAACATACGGTCGGTCCGGCCGGGTCCGGTCCGATCCGTCCGATGCGATCGGGCCCGACCGGGTCCGCGGTCGGTGGACTTCGCTTCCATGTTCGTAGACCACCCATGCGTTACGGGCGCTCAGGTCGGACCAGACAACCCCCAAATTACGGCCCGGGGATCGCACGACGAGCAGCAACCGGGTCGTCGCTTTATTATCTCACAGCCAGACCTTGAGCCGGCCCTTGAGCGACTCGGGCAGCTTCTTCTCCACGATCCGGACGATCTGGTCGGGATGCAGCCGGGTGCTGAAGTGCGAGGCGATGATCACCTCGTTCTCGAATCGATCGGCCCGCTCGATCAGGTCGTCGAGATGGGTGTGGCCGTACTTGTGGATGACCGAGGCGCGCTCGTTGGGCGCGACGAAGGTCATCTCGAGGATCAGGATCTGCGCCCGGTAAGTCTCGGGCAGGACGTCGAGCCCCGGGGCGACGTGTCCCCCATGTAGGCGACCTTCGGTACGCGGATCTCGGCCGAGACCTCGACTCCCGAGAGCCGCAGGTCGCGAATCTGCTCGCCGGAGAGTTCCTGGTACTCGGGCTTGAGCTTCTTGCGGCGCTCCCAGACCAGGAAGCCCAGCGAGGTGACCGTGTGCCGGGTGGGGAACGCCCGGACCACTAGCTCGCGCGAGAGCTCGACCTCGTCGCCCGCGTTCAGCCCGATCAGCTCGGCCGGCAGCCGGCCGCGATCGAGCCGCTGGAAGGCGCGGAGCACCGCGTGGACGCTGTCCACGGCCTCGGCCGGCATGTAGATCGTCGGCGGCTCCATCTTCATCATCCGCCGACGCGCCACCAGCACCGGCAGCGCCGCGACGTGGTCGAGGTGGGTATGGCTGAGGAACCAGGTCGGCGTCGTCATGAACGACCAGGGCTGCGCGCCCAGGTCGAAGCCGAGCTTCAGCTCAGGGACCCGCCAGTACGACTGCACGGCAGCGCGCGAATAACCCTCGATCGTGAGGTTCTGGTGCTGGAGCGTCCGCACGGGCGCGTTGTTCACCGGATGATCGAGCGATTCGATTGTCGATTCCATCTTTCGTCGTCCTTTGTCCGTTGTCCCAGGTCCGTTGTTCGCTGATGCGGATCGCCGAGGCCCTGCGTCGCTCGGAGCCCCGCAACGGACAACGGACCACGGCCAACGGACATCCGAGTATAATCCAGCGCTCGCGGGCGACGGAACCACGGCCAGCAGGCGGCGTACCGCCGCTCGCAGGTCGCAGGGAGCCTCGATGCGATGAATGGCAAACGCGTCGTCGTATTTGGTGCGGCGTATCTCGACCGCGTGCTGCGAGTTGACCGGCCGCTGGTCGACGACGCCTCCGGCCACCCGCTGGACCAGAGCGTCGACGCCGATTGGAAGTTCACCGGGGGCAAAGGCATCGAGCTCGTTGACCCGGCGGGCCTGGTCATCTCGATTGCGGCGCCGCCCGGCTGGCCCGGACCGTTCGGCGGGGTGCGGCTACGCGACGAGGTTCGCCCCGGCATGACGGGTCCGCGGGCGGTCCGCGGGATCGCGTGGCAGGATGACCTGGGCGGCATGGGCGCGGGCTATGCCGCGGCGCTGGGCGGGACATTGCATTCGGCACTTGGCCCCGAGTCGGACCCGGCGAGCCAGGCAATCGCGGGACTGCTGGCACGCTACGGGATCGACCACGACCCGATCCGCGTGGCGGATCGCCCGGCCGACTGGACGCTGCTGGTGACCAGCGGCGCGTTCGGCGACAAGCTGCCGGTCGGCTTTCGCGGCTGCCACGCGGCGCTCGAGGCCGCCGCGCTCGTCCCACTTGCCGAGGGGGCCTGCGACGTCCGCGTCGTCGCCGCGTTGCCGAACCGGCTGGCGGGGCCTCTGCTCGAGATACCGGGGGCCCGGATCCGGTTCCTGGCGCCGGCCATGCGGAACATGACCGATCGCGAGGTCCCCCTGGAAGGGTTCGCGGGGTCGGTGGACATCCTGAGCTGCAACCGAGCCGAATGGACGGCGCTCGCGGGCCGTGAACTGGCCGGTGAGCGGATCCCGATCATCGCCGTCACCACCGGGCGCGGGGCATCGACCTGACGTTCACGACGCCGCGCGGCGACCGGACGAGCCGGCACATCCCGGTCTTCGCCCGGTCGCGGCCGCCCCGCGACACCAATCGTGCGGGGGAGGCGTTCGGCTCGACGCTGCTCGCGGCGCTGGTCGAGGCGGGATGGGAGGGCCGCTCGCGGGTCGTCGCCGAGGAGCTTCTGTTGTCGGCCGCCGAGCGCGCCGCCGCCGCCGCGGCCCTCGAGCTCGACCTCACGGATTTCGGGTTCCCCACGCGCAGGGAAATCGACCGGGCCCTCCACGCGGGGATCGTGGGCTGACCCTGGCCGTTGGCGAGGGGGCCGCCTCGGCAAGACGCGGCGGGCTTGATTTCGGTTCCCCACGTTCCGGGCCATCGAATCCATGCGGCGAGGTCCCTCGCCGACGGACGATGCCCGCCCGATCCGCCGTTTCCGTTGCGCCTACGTGGCGTCTGTCGCGGCGGGTGGCGTGGCGGGAGTGATCAATCGTTCGACCTCCCGCTGGAGGTCGAGCGTCGGCCCGTTCGACCGAGGCACCCGCGGTGCGCAGGGCGGCGCGGAACTGCGCGAGGATCTTCGCGGCCTGCTCCTTGTGCCCGAGCTTGAACTCGGACATGGCCAGGAAGCCGAGTCGGTGTGTGTCGGCAAGCGGCCCGTCGGACAGGGCGGTGGGCTCAATGCCCTTCAGCGTCTCGACGGCGTCGGCATTGCGGCCGAGCCGGTATTGGGCCATGCCGAGCGTGACCCGGGACCCCGATCGATAGGGGGCGAGTCGGGCGGCGGTCTCGGCCTGTGCCAGGGCCCGCTGGTAGGAGGCGGTCGATCCGCCCGACCGAAGGGCCGCCGAATGACCGATGCTCTCGAGAAGACGCGCGCTTTCGACCAGCTCCTCGACCAGCACGAGCGCCGTGCTGCGGACCGGCTCGCCGAGCGACCGGTCGGAGCGCAGTGCTCGACCAACTCGGATTTGAGCAGCCCCTCACTGACGAGGAGGTCGATCCGATCCTCGGCCTCGCGGGCGATCCGCGCCCGGCCGAACGCGTTGACCAGCCTGAGCGCCCGGCGTCGCGTGGGCTCTGAGATCGAGGCGTCCTGGCCGAGGCGCGCGCGAACGCCGTCCGCCTCGGGCACGCGGTCGAACCAGAACTCCAACCGCGAGCGGGCCTCGGCCAGCTCGGTGGCCGTCGGATCGGGTTCCCGCGCGTCCCAGATCGCCGCGCTGTGATCGATCGAGGGGTCGCCCCCACCGGTGAAATGTCCGCCGATGGCAAGGCGGCGGCCGTCGGGATGGAAGGCCATCGCCTCGACGGACCACGGCATGGGAAGGCTGTCGATCTCCTGGGCACGCGGGTCGCTCTCGAGCGAGGCGGGGTCCCAGAACTTCACCGTCAGCCCACCGGCGACCGCGGCCATCCGACGTCCGTCGGGAGTGAATGCGAGGGCCGTGACGAGGCCCCCCGGCCGGGAGATCGTCGCGACCGATCTGCTGCCTGCAGCATCCCAGAGCCGGATGTTGCCCGAACTGTCGCCCGTGGCGATCCAGCGTCCGTTGGGACTGTAGGCGAGGGACTCGATGGGCGCCACGTGACCCGGCAATACACGCGGCGCAGACCCACCGGCAACCTCCCAGATTCTCAGGCTTCCATCCACGCAACCCGCGGCGACCGTTCGGCCGTCAGGGCTGAAGGCAACGCGGCAGACAACCGGGCAAATGGGCGCTGTCACCCGGATCGGAGAGGGCGATCCGCGGGCCGTCCGCGGCCAGGCCAATCAGCTCGACTCCACCTTTTTCGCGCCATTGCGCCATGGAGCAGGCGAGCCAGCGGCCATCGGGGGAGAACGCGAGGCCCGTGATGGGCCGGGCGAAGCCGCCGATCGTGCGGAGGCGCCTCCCCGTGTCCGGGTCCCAGAGGGAGATGATGCGATCGTCGCCACCGCTGGCGAGCCATCGGCCGTCGGCGGAGGAGGCCAGCGCATGGATCATGTCGGCATGACCCCGACAGGCGTGGCGGACCAGTTGCGTGTCGGGGTCCCAGACTCGCACCGTCCGGTCGGCCATCGCGGTCGCCAGCCATCGGGCGTCGGGGGCGAAGGCGATGGCCAAGGTCTCGCGGGACTGGGTTCGGTTTGCTCGCAGCGGCAGCGTCGCCCGGTCCTGGGTGGCGTCCCAGACCTTGACCGTGGCGTCCGTGCTCGCCGAGGCCAGCCGCCAGCCGTCGCGGCTGTAAGCCAGCGCCGAGACCGCACCGACGTGGCCCAGGTAGGAACGCCGGAGGGTACGCGAGGCCAGGTCCCAGTCGCGCACGATGCCGTCGCCGTATGCGGCGGACAGGGTGCGGCCGTCGGGGCTGAACCCCAGGCCGTAGACGGTGCCCGGATGCTGGAGCGTGAACAGCGCCTGGGGCCGAGACCGACCGATCCCGGAGGCCCATGAGGCGACGTCCCAGACCCGGATCGATCGGTCATGTCCGCCGACGGCCAGCAGGCGACTGTCGGGGCTGAACGCGACGCTGGTCAGCGTGCTCGCCTCGGGGTCGTCCACCGACATCAGCTCGGCGCGACGGCTCCCGGATGCGGCGTCCCAGACCAGGACGCCCCCACCGGCGTCGGCCGAGCCCAGCCATCGCCCGTCCGGGCTGAACGCCACGGCGAGCACGCCGCGCCGATCCGCATGGAGCTTCCGGACCGCGCGGCGGGTCTCCAGGTCCCAGACCCAGACCTCGCCCGACGACGATCGGCCCGCGTTGTCGTAGGACGCGATCGCACCGGCGAGCTGGCGGCCGTCGGCGCGAAAGCAAAGGCCGCGCACGGGTGCGGGCGCGGCCTCCAGTCTGCCCAGCTCCTGGCCGGTGCCGGGGTCCCAGAGCTTCACCTCGGCGGGATGGTCCCCCATCCCGCCGGCGGTCGCCAGCAGGCCGCCATCGGGGCGGAATGCCACTGCATGGGCGCATTCGTCATGTCCCAGCCAGGAATGGAGGAGCTCGCCGGTCGTCGAGTCCCAGATCCGGATCGTCCCCGGTTCGCCGTAACTGTATCGGCCGCCGACGGCGGCCACCAGCCTCCCCTCTGGGCTGAACGCCACGCCGCGCATCGGCTCGTCGGATCCGCCGAGCGTGCCGCAGGTCGAGGTGACAGAGCCGATCGAGCTGGTGCCACTCGAAGCCGCGCAGGTCGGGGGAGCCGGGTGCACTCGGCCGGAGCGAGTCGAGCCGTCTCGTCGCGCCCTGGACCTGCCCCCTGGCCCAGTCCTGCCGTGCCAGGCCCAGCTCGGCCGCGTACCAACGGCCTTCGCTGAGCGAAAGGGCCCGCAAGGCCCTCGCCTCGTTTCGGCCGGCACGGTCGGCCATGGTCCATGAGACGACCGTCGCGCAGAACAGGGTGATGACGAACAGGACGCCCAGCGAGGCGACCAGCGTGTTGCGGCGATACCAGCGCCATAGGTGCTCGATCCTCCCGACCGGTCGGGCCAGGATCGGCTCGCGGGCCAGGAACCGCCCGAGGTCGTCCCCGAGCGCCAGGGCGCTGACATAGCGCCTCGCCGGCTCCTTCTGCAAGCACTTCAGGCAGATGGTCTCGAGGTCGCGGCCGACGGCCGGGTTGAGCTGGCGGGGCGAGACGGGCTCGCTTTCGGTGACCTGTTTGAGCGTGTCGAGGACCGTGGCGGCCTGGAAGGGGGGCCGGCCCACGAGCAGGCAGTAGAGCACGGCGCCAAGTGAGTAGACGTCCGATGGCGGGCCGACCATCTCGGCCCGGCCCTGGGCCTGTTCGGGGGCCATGTAGCTGGGCGTGCCGATGACCTCGCCGGTCTGGGTGAGATGGCTGAGCCCGGTGATTTGCTTGGCCAGGCCGAAGTCGGTGACCTTGGGCTGCTCTCCGGCGTCCATGAGGATGTTGGCCGGCTTCAGGTCGCGGTGGATGATGCCGCGGTGGTGTGCGTAGTCGACCGCCTCGGCGATCCGCCGGACCAGCTCGGCGGCCTGATTCGGCGGCAGCGGCCCGTTCCTCGCCCGATCGGCGAGCGTGCCGCCGGGCACGTAGGCCATCGAGAAGTAGTGGAGCCCCTGGTGCTCGCCGACCTCGTAAATTGGCACGATGCCAGGGTGGTCGAGCTGCGCGGCGGCCTCGGCCTCCTGGTGGAACCGACGAATCTCGGATTCATTCGCGTGGTCGCCGGCCAGGATCATCTTGAGGGCGACGGTCCGCCTCAGGCTTTCCTGGCGGGCCAGGTAGACCACGCCCATGCCGCCGTGGGCGAGTTTCCGGATGAGCGTGAACCCGCCGAAGGTCCGACCCGCGTTGGGATCATCCGGCTGCCGACGCGCCGACGCGGCCGAGACCGGATCCGCAATCAGGGCCCGCTCGTGCGGCCTCGCCGCAACGGTCTGGCCCGGATCCATCGTCGGTTCCGCGCCGGGGTTCCCGTCCGCCTGGGTCATATCCCCGTCGGCGATCGTTCGTACTTCCGCCTGGGGAGTCGGAGTGTCGGAGGCCGGGGCGACGGGGGTGGGCTCGATCCGGTCCTCCCCGGCGCGTTCCGGCTCTCCTGATTCAAGCATGACCGCGTGCTCTTCGCTGGATTCCGGGATGCAATCGCCGACGCCCGGCGTGCCGCAAAGCCGTTGTAAGAGTTGGCAGCACCGGGTGTTGCCCATCGGCCCCGGGAAAGCCCGATCGGAAATGCCGAGACCGACGAGCCCCGAGGCGAATGTCGGAAAGTCATGAAAGCCGCGACTATTCCGGCGAGTTGCAGACGCACTTCCCGGAACTGCAGCCGCAGCCGCCGTTGTTGTTGCACTCCGTCTCGGGTTGCGCGCAACCCGGACAGGCGCAAACTTCCCTCGACGGACTCACCCCCCCGGCGTACCCGGCGGCGGCGGGGCCGCCCGACGACCGCCGCCCGATACCCGACCGCGAGATGGAACGAACCTGGATCGGTAGTCTCATCAGATCTCTCCTTTTGCCCGGACGAGAGGTCGACGTTGGTCCACCATGATCAGAGAGGCGCTTAAACCTGGGACAATTGATTGAACCCCTGAAGTCCGGCGAAAGCAAGGGTAAAGGCGGACGTTTGCGGGTCTCGGGGCTGCGAGCTCGTCGGCGGTGCGTGGGTCGATCGGGCCGGTAGGTCGAGACCCTCACGCTCCGAGGTCCCGATGCCGGTGCATGCAAGGAGAGGAACCCCGCTGGCCGCGCGGGCGGCCTGGCAGTAAAATGGCCGCGACGTCAACGGTCGGGGCGGTGAGATCCGGACAGCCACCAGGGCGGTCCGCATTCCCGATCAAAGGGATTCCCGACGCGAAGGGACCGCGGCATGATCCGCAAGTCGTATCTCGGTGCGCTGGTGCTCGTCGGATTCGTGCTCGGGCTGGTCGTCTCTGGACGTCTGGTCATCCGTGCGCAGGAGCGTCCCGGTTCCGCCGTAAAGGAAAAGGCGAGCGATGCCCGGATCGAGCCTGGCGAAGCGCGCGAAAACGGCCGCAACGCGCGGGTCGACGAGGCGCTCGGCCCCCAGGCCGCCGCCGGCGCCTCGGTCGAGGAAGTCCTGCGGAAGCCGTTCCATTTCGATTTCGATCGCCCGACGTCGCTCGCGGAGGTTTGCGTGCGGCTCAAGCGGTCGCTGGGTATCCTGGTCGTCCTCGACGTGGCCGCGCTCGAGCGGCAGGAGGTCGAACCTGGGGATACCGTTCAGCTCGAGCTGGAAGGGGTGCGGCTCAAGACGGGGCTGAAGCTATTGCTCGACCAGGTGAACCTGACCTATCACATCGTGCCCGATGACAACCTGCTGATCATCACCGACAGGCAAGGATCGGACGACCCGATCGACCGGATCTGGTCGGAGCTCCGAACGCTGCATCGCGACCTCCACGACGTGCAGGACGCCGTGGACGCGCTGACCGACTCGCTCACCGTCGAGGAAGAAGGCCCGCGGATGCGCAAGCCGACGATCGTCGAGGAGAGGCCCGACGGCGTCCCGCCGGACGAGGATCCGATCCGAGGCCCCGAGATGAAGGCACGAAAGCCCGACCAGCCGCCGGCCTCGACGCCGAAGGTTGCGCCCGAGCGGGATCCCGCTCCTGCACGGACGCCCGGCCAGCGGAGTATGCCCGGCCGCGTGCCGCTCTCGAATTCACGGCGAGCTCTGTAAATGGACGACGATCGGCGCCCGCGGCGGAACCCGGCGACCGCAACGGCATCGCCGGCTGGCTTTGGGCTCAGGCGAAACCTGTGGTACCGGGACCCGAGGCGAAGGATCGGGGACCGAGAAATCCCCGCACCGGCCGGGAGCCGGTCACGCGGCGCAACTGGCTGCGGGAGCCGCGGTCGGCCGTCTGGTTCGTCCTGGCCGCGATCGTGCTGATCGGCGGCGGTCGACGGCTGCGATGGGGATTGCGGGCCCGCAAGGCCGTGGCCAGGCTGGCCGACCCCGCCGTCTCGCCCGACGAGATCGAAGCAGCCGCGGAGTTCGGCCGCGAGGGCGTCTGGGAGCTCCTTCGTGTCTACAGCACGACCGAGTCCGATGCGGTCCGCACGGCGGCCGGCCGGGCCCTCTCACGGCTCTGGAAGGAAAACCAACTGGTCGCAGAGGAAGAGCAGGCCGTGGTCCGACGGGGATACGCCGTCGAATGGAAGGCGCGCCGCCGCTATCCGCGCGGTCTCCACGCCGAGATCCCCTTTCTCGCCCGCTACGGCGTCCCGTTCCTGGACGATGATACCGACCGGATCCAGGCGATGGACCTCGAGTGGTCGCACCGCGTCGTCGGCGCCCGGCGTGCGGCGCTCTGAAGAAACCTCGCGCTGGACGCGAGGCAATGGCGAGGTGGACTTCTCGATCGTGCCCGATGACTTCCCGACCAACGGCCCGCATCGCCTGGTGCTTCAGACGCGGGTCCGGACCGCCGGTTTGCTGACTCCCTGGGAGATCGAGCTGCCGCACGTCCCCTTCACGTTCGAGTTCGACCCTCTCCTGCGCCCGGATGCGATCCTGACCCTGCCGGACGCCGAGCGCGACGCGACGATCGGTCGGGCAATCCGCCTGAGATCAGTCGCGCCCGAAGAATGACGAGGCAACTCGCCTGGTGCCGATCGGCGACGAGTGGGTCCTGCGCAACCCGCCGCGGCTCGTCGTTGAGCCGCCCTTGCCCTGCGACCTCGCGCACGCGATATCGATCGAGCTCGAGGGCGTCGAGGGACGACTCGCCGCCGGCCGCCTGATCGTGAGCGGCCAGGGCCTTCCGCGCGAGGCGGCGAGCTCCGCTCCTCGGACCGCGCTTTCCTTCGACCTCCAGCCGGACCGGCCGGCCTCACGCGGAGCGATCGAGCGGCCCGGTGTCCGCCGGCTTCGCGTCCACCTCGAGGCGGACCCTCAGCTTGGCTGGGCGGACCCCGACGTCCGCTCGGTCTGGCCGGGCTCGCTGGCGACCGACTGGGCCGAGGCCGAGATTATCCGCCGCTGACCGCCTGCCGGCCGGCCACGATCCGCCCGGCCACGCGGACCGCCGCGATCAGGCTCGAGGCGTCGGCCCGGCCCTGCCAGGCGATGTCGAAGGCCGTTCCGTGCGCCACACTGGTCCGCACGATCGGCAGGCCCAGCGTCACGTTCACCGCCCGCTGGAAACCCACCGTCTTGAGCGCGATGTGCCCCTGATCGTGGTACATCGCGACGACCGCATCGTAGGCCCCGCCGAGGGCGTGATAGAACAGCGTGTCATTGGGCAATGGGCCCGAAGCGTCCAGCCCCTCGCGCCGCGCGGACTCGACGGCCGGCGCGATCATCGTGCGTTCCTCGTCGCCGAACAGACCGTCCTCGCCGGCGTGCGGGTTGAGCGACGTCACCGCAATGCGGGGACGGCCGCCGCCGATCAGGGGCCGCATCGCCTGATCGGCCAGGCGGATCTTCGACAGGATCCCGTCGTGCGAGAGCAGGTCAAAGACCCGCCGCAGGGCCACGTGCAGCGTGACGTGAACGACCCCCAGACCCGTGGCCCGAACCGGTGGCGTTTTCGCCCGGCCCGGATGGCGCCGCAGCCCCCTCCATGTAGAGCATCATCGCGTGATCGGGGGCCTTGCAGCGCTCGGCCAGGATCTCGGTATGCCCGGGATGGGCCACCCCGGCCGCATGCAGGGCGTACTTGTTGAGAGGGAGCGTCGCGATCGCGTCGATCCGCCCGGCGAGGGCCAGGTCGATCGCCGTATTCAGGAAGGCGTAAGCCGCCCTCCCGGCGCGGCGGTCGACCGTCCCCGGCCGGACAGCTTGCAGGTCGTCGAGGTCTTCGCCCGCCGCCAGGCACGGAATCACGCCGGGCGAGGGGTCCGCCCGCTCAGGCGTCTCGACAATCTGGACCTCCACCGGCCCGGCACCGCCGACCAGCGCCAGGGCGCGGCGGAGGCATCCCCGGGTCGCCGATCACCACCGGACGAGCCATCGCATGCAGCGCCGGGTCGAGCCAGGCGCGGACGATCACCTCGGGGCCGATCCCCGCCACGTCCCCCATCGTCAGCCCAACCAGCGGCCGGATCCCCGAATTCCTCATGTCTCTCCCCGCATTTGCCATTGCCCCGTTCGAGGCCCGATGAGCAGTCCCCGCCGAGATTTCACCCCAGGCTTTATTGTATGCCGGCCCCCGACAAGCCGTGTACCCGGTCGGTACACCGGTCCCCGATGACGACCTTCCGGATTCCGGCCGATTCTATTTGACAGTGTCACATCCTTCCTATATAACAGTGTCATGAAGGACGCGACGGACCGATGGACGCTGGACGAGCTGACGGCTCGCGTCGCCGGGCGCTTTCCGAGGGTTATGAGGGCGCAGCGAGCGGGCGGGTTCGCGATGTCCCCGATCGCCGCACGATCCGGTACTACACCACGCTGGGGTTGGTGGATCGTCCGGCGGAAATGCGGGGTCGGACGGCGCTCTATGGGCGGCGGCACCTGCTGCAGATCGTGGCGATCAAGAAGTTGCAGGCGGCGGGGCATCCGCTCCTGGACGTGCAGCAGCGGCTGGCAGGCCGGACCGACGCGGAGCTGGCGCGGATCTCGGGCAAGGACATCGAACGCACGACCGAGGGCAGGGGGGCGGCGGCGTCGCCCAGCTCCGGGCGTGAGTTCTGGAAGCAGGCGCCCGAGGCACATTCAACGCCCTCCGAGACCCTGTCCGCGCCAGGTCGAGAGGCGGCGACGGACCGCCCCGGGATGTTCATCGGGTTACCGCTGCGCGAGGGGGTGACCCTGCTGCTGGCGCCATTGCGCCCGCTCGAACCTCGCGACGTGGCGGCCATCGAGGCCGCTGCGGGACCCCTCATCCGCGTGTTGACCCGTCACCGACTGATTGAAACTGGCGAGGGAGAGGACCACCCATGAGCCGATCGCTGCCGATGATACCGGACTCCGAGCTGGCCTCTCCCGCGTCTGGGGTCCCGACCGATGATGGGGAGGGCTTCGGGTCGCTCCGTACCGAGCGTGGCGGGCTGCCGCTCGAAGCGATGGAGGTCCACGCGCGGATCGACGGACTGCTGTCGCGCGTGGTCGTCCGGCAGACGTTCGTCAACGCGTGCGGCGAGCCGCTCGAGGCGGCGTACATCTTCCCGTTGCCGGACCGCGCCGCCGTGTCGGCGTTTCGGATGACGGTCGGAGGGCGCGAGATCCAGGGCACGCTCGAGGAGCGGTGCAGGCGCGTCGAGATTATGCCGAGGCCATCACCCAGGGCCGCCGCGCAGCGATCGCCGAGGAGGACCGACCGGGCGTCTTCAACCTCCGCGTGGGCAACATCCTGCCCGGCGAGCGGGCCACCGTCGAGCTGACGCTCTGCGGCGTCCTGCCCTATTCCGACGGCGAGGCCACGTTCCGGTTTCCGCTCGTGGTGGCTCCCCGATACATCCCGGGGCTGCCCCTGCCGGGACCGTCGGTGGGAAACGGGACGGCCGTCGACACCGGGGCCGTGCCCGACGCCTCGCGGATCAGCCCGCCGGTGCTCTTGCCCGGGTTCCCGAACCCGGTCCGCCTGGGGATCGAGGTCGAGCTGCACGAGGCGCGCCGCCGGAGTCGGCGAGGTCCGATCGAGCCTCCACGCCGTCCGGGAGGATGTACGCGACGGCTACCGGCGAATCCGCATCAAGCCGGGCGAGCGCCTCGACCGCGACTTCATCCTGCGGTTCCAGCTCGGTGGCGCCGGCATCCGATCGACGTTGACCGTTCACCCCGATCCTGACGGAGCCGGCGAGGGCACGTTCGCCATGACGGTGATACCGCCGGCCGACGTCGAGGAGAATGGCCCGCGTCCCCGCGACATCGTCTTCGTGCTCGACCGATCGGGCAGCATGGGCGGCTGGAAGATGGTCGCCGCACGGCGGGCCGTTGCGCGGATGATCGACACCCTGACCGACGCCGACCGGTTCGGCGTCATGGCCTTCGACTCGACGATCGAGACGCAGGCGGAGCAGGGCCTGCGCTCGCCGCGGCGACGGATCGCGGCCGGTTCCGGGCCGTCGAGTTCCTGGCCCGGGTCGAGGCGCGCGGCGGGACCGAGATGGCCGAGCCGCTCGACCGGGCCGTCAGGCTGCTTGCACAGTCGAGGGACGCGGGCCGAGATCATATCCTCGTTCTCATCACCGACGGACAGGTCGGCAATGAGGACCAGATCCTCCGGAAGCTTGGGGAGCGGCTGGATCGACTGCGCGTCTTCACGATCGGGATCGACCAGGCCGTGAATGAGGGGTTCCTGCGATGCCTGGCGGAGCGCGGGGGCGGCTCGTGCGAGCTGGTCGAGTCGGAGGATCGGCTCGACGCGGCGATGGCGGCGATCCATCGACGGATCGGGACGCCGCTCCTGACCGGCCTCAGCCTGGATCCGGAGGGACTGGCGATCGAGCCGGGCGAGGTGGTCCCACGCCGGCTGCCCGACCTCTTCGCCGGCTCGCCGCTGCTGATACTGGGCCGGTATCGCGGGCGTCCGGACGGCTCGATCGCGATTCGCGGGGTCGACGCGGGAGGCCAGCCCCGGATTGACCGGGTCCCGGTCGAGATCCGCGAGAACCCGGCGATCGCGTCAGCCTGGGCGCGCGGGCAGTTGCGGCAGCTCGAGGACCGGTATGCCAGCGGCGACTCGGACCCGTCCGCCCTCGAGAAGGCCATCGTCGCGATCTCGCTGCGGTTCGGAGTGCTCTGCCGGTTCACGGCATACGTCGCGGTCAACCGATCGCAGGTCGCCAACCCCGGAGGTCTGGTCCACCGAATCACCCAGCCGGTCGAGATGCCGGCGGGATCCGCGCCGATGCTCATGGACCGGGGCGTGGCGCGCCTTCGCGCCAGAGCGTCGGCGCCGCCCCGTATGAGCTCGCCCGATCACGCCGAGAGTCCGCCGCCTTCCGCGTTTGCCGCGAGCAGACTCTCTGCTTCGGATGACGTGGATTCTTTCTTGCTATCAGAACCGTCGGCTGGCGAAGAAAACTCGGTCTTTTCGCTCGGGGATTTCAATTTCCTGGCCGCGGAGAAGCAAGCCGGGAAGCGGCACTTGACGCTCGACCTGCTGATGACGCTCGGCGAGCGGTTCGACGCGATCCGGGCGGCGACGATCGTTGCGGAAGTGGCCGAGGCCCTCCAGCGGCTGCACGACGAAGGCCGGGTTTACGGAAGCCTCAATCCCTCGTACATCGTCGTCGAGGGGGGCACGACCCGGCTGATCGACGCCTGGGATGTGCAGAATGAAACCGCCACCGAATACCGACCGCCCGAGTGGATCGAGGAACCGGCAGCAGCCCGTGGGCCGTCCGGCGACGTCTACGCGCTCGGCGTGGTGCTCTATGAGCTCCTGACCGGCAAGAAGCCCTTCGCCGGTCGTATGCGGGTCGCTCGGTCGAGGATCCTCCGGGGCCGGCCGACCCGACCTCGGAGGATCGACGCGACGATCCCGCGGGAGCTCGAGGCGATCTGCCTCAAGGCGATGGCGGGCGACCCGGCCGCGCGATACCGCACCGCTGAAGAGTTCGCCACCGCCCTGCGCGGATTCCTCCAGCCCCGCCCAGCGCGTTCTGGAAGTAGCCGCGCGACCGCGCCGCCCGGTCAGAACCGGATGATCGCATCCATCGAGAACGTGAACATCTCCCTTCGCGTGCCGTTATCGATCGCCTTGGCGCCCGAGGTGTAGTCGAACCTTATCTCGGGCCGGACGATGAGCCAGTCGTAAAAGTAATGGGCCCAGCCGAAGGTATGCTCGAAGTAGGTCGTCCGGTATCCCAGCCGCTGGCCCTGGAAGTCCGCCAGGATGTCGCTCCGAAGGACGAGCCGGTCCTTGTCGCCGAGCTTGTACGCCGTGTAATTGACCATGCCCAGCGAGTCGGACACGCCCGGGATGACCTTGCCCGGGCCGACGCCCGGAAAATAGGGCTCGGGCGGGCCCTCGACGGTCGTGCCGCCGGTGCGGGCGTCGTGCTGCCAGATGTAGTACATCTCCAGGATGTTGTGAAGATTATTGTTGAACTTGTGTTCCCAGAGGAAGGACGACACCTGGAGGTCGTCGTGGCCGTTCTTGTAGTAGCCCTTGCCGACCGAATCCACGCCGCCGAAGAGGACGTCCCTGTTGTTCCGCGAGACCCATTTCAGCAGGAACTCGCCGTTGGGCTGGGACGAGTCGGTCCAGGGTGCCATGTCGTTGCCGGCCTGGATGGCCGTCATGGCGAACCAGCGGTCGCTGAACCGCCAGATCTGCTGGATTCCGGTGAACGTATAGGGGTCCACCGAGTACATCGTCGAGTGCGAATAAAGGTAGTTCTCGGGCGAGAGCTGGGCCTCGATGTCGATCGGCGAGATGTACCGGCCGACGCGGAGGATTGTCCCCTGGAAGATGTGGGGGAAATAGATGTCGAAATAGAGCTGGAGCGGGTCGTAGCCGTAGAGCTGGTTGTGCTTGAGGAGCTGGTCGCTGAACCAGCCCTTGGCCGTCGTGTAGCGATAGTCGATGCCATAGAGGTTGGTGATCTTGAATCCCCAGTCCATGTGATCGGTCTGGAACGAGTCGGTGATCCGCTCGAGGATCACGATCGCCTGCGAGAGCTGGAGGCTGTTGGGCACGATGTTGTAGACCTCGGGTATATTCGAGTGCCGCGAGGTGCCGAACGTGATCGCCGGGTTGACCCAGCCATAGAGCTTGATCCGATCGGCCTTGATGATATCGCCGTAAGGGCCCTTCTCGAGGGCTTCCATGAGCGGCCAGACCGCGTCATCCCGGATGCCGACCAGCGGCCCGAGGTGTTCGGAGAACGGGAAGGGCGGCGACTGGTAGGGGGCGGGCGGAAGCCGCCGCGGCCGGGCCGCTTCCCCTTCTTCCTGGGGATTCGGTTCCTCGAGGAAGTAGGCCTCGAAGAGGCGACGCGACAGCGGCACATCCGCCTCGCTGAGCGGTACCGCGCTCCGGGTCTCGGGGGTAATCGGACTATCCTGGAAGAACGACGGGCGAACGTTCGGGTCGTGTTTCCTGGATGTGGTTGCGAAGCCCGTCCCGGGACCTTGCGGCCCCGGCTCGATCCCGGGCCCGTCGGCCGTCGGGGCGATCGGATGCGCGGCGGCACCGCGCGGTGTCACTCGGCCCTCGGCCGTTGTGTCCCGCGAGCTCGGATCCGGGCCCCGCTTCCTCCAGCGAAAGAGGCCAGTCCGAGATCGCTCGGAGCGTCCGGCCGGGTCTTTCCCCCCGGATCGATTGCCGGCGAGTCGCCGACCACCGACCGGTCGCTCGCCCAGCGAGGACCGCTTTCCGGGCTCACGGACGGTTTCCAGCTCGTCGTGCGCCGATGGCTCCTGCGCCCGCAGGTTCCGCAGGCCGTGGCCAGCACGCTCACCAACAAGAGTCGACAAGACTGCGCGTCCAGTCGCCGATGGCGCATCCCGATCACTCCCCCGCCCGCTCTGTCCGTGGTGGAGCAAACCGTCACCATTGACGGCTTGCGTTTTCCGAGTGGCAGGGTCGCGGAGATGAAGAGATAGGTCGCCATCAAGCGACAAATCACCTCGTGAGCAGGGAGTGCCCGCTACTAAACTCGACGGACTGGTGCGTTGACTTGAAGGAACAGGACGACAATGAGCGTTGCGGCGACCTGCATGCTTCCCGGACACCGGCCAGGTTCACGGTCGAGGCTTTCACCATGCCGGACTTTCTCCCTGCTCGGACATGGATCGGCCTCGACCGCGACCCGGCCGGAGTCCGGGGTTAGCCCCTTCACTGGTCCGGTTGACACCCATCAGCACGCTGCATGCCTTCCGGACCTGCCGATATAAGTCCTTTCATGAACAGGGGTAGAGACGATCCTTCATTGGAAGGGCCGAGCGCGGACGGCCGGGAGCCTTGCAGGATGCACGATCGATCCGTCATCCTGCACGATCGCGGCTGCCGGTGCGGCAAGCCGCTTTCCACAGACGGGCGGCAGGGCATCGATCCGTTGTGCCGGATCCGGCTTGCCCGGCGGGGATGTGGGCACCGCGAGATAGCCGCCATTGTCAAGGACGCTCGGTTCGTGGTAGGTTCCCGATCCCCGGTACAGGGCGAAAAGTCCCACGGAAGCGACTCTCGCCCGCACTTCTTCACCTCTCGACACCGGGATCACCTCGATTGCGTTGCACTGCGACCTCATCCTGATCGAGCGGGGCGGGATCGACCGACCCTTCTGAAGAGGACAGTTGACCTCATGCCGGGAGAGGACGATGGCCCAGGACAGGGACGCGAAACGTTGACGAGCGGGATCGGAATGGGTCGTGCAGCCGCTCGAGGGTCGAATCCTGCTGAGCGGGACCGGCACTTCCGGGTCGTCATCGGCGCCGGCGCAGGTGGATGCGCCCCCCGGTCAGCGCGCGACGATTACGTCGATCCAGGCGTCCACGAACACGAAGCTGGCGAGGCCGTCGGTGGGCCTGGTCGCCACGGTGAGGACCGTGGGGACCAATCGCGTGGTGAATGGCGGCCTGGTGCGGTTCTCGGTCGCCGCGCCGACGCCCGAAGTTCTGGGCGTGGGCCATCTCAACCCGAAGGGACAGGCCAGACTCTCCACGCGACAGCTCGGCGGAGGCGGGACATTCCAGGTGGAGGCCCAGTACATCCCACCGAGCCAGCTATTCGCCACGAGCACCGACCAGATCAAGGTCGAGGTCTCCCCGCCACTGGTCACGTCGTTCCTGATCACGGCGCCACAGTATTACGGGTCGCCCGGGACCCCGGTCACCTTCTCGGTCACGGCGCTCGATCGCGCCGGCCAGCCCGTGCCGAGCTACACGGGGACGATCGACATGTTCAGCCCCACCGACCACTCGGCCAAGTTCCTGTCGAAGTCGTACACGTTCACGACGGCCGATCAGGGCACGCACCAGTTCCCAGACGGCATCACGTTCCACAAGGGCGGGGCCGAGGTCCTCAAGGTTGACCAGTTGAACAATACGCGGGTCGTCGGCCAGCAACCCTTCGGGATCCAGTGATCGTCGCGGCTCAAAGGTGTCCCCCGAGGCCGGGCGGTGACAACTCGCATCCCAGGCTGGCGCGCACGTCGCCGCGGCTGGTATGATTGTTTCGAGGTGTTGCGCTGCGCGAGCGGCCACTTCGAGATCCAGTCGGCAAGGGGATTGTCATGGCGGATTCGCCCGAGGAGCGTCCTGGCGGCAGTCCGGGCCCGCCGGGCCCGCGGAGGCGCGGCTTGGGGCGAAATGGACAGGGTCCGGGGCGTCCAAAAGGCGGCGGAGGTGGCGGGCCGAAGAAATCCGGCGCGATGCGGCTGAGGCGGCTCGGCGGCGACGATTTCGAGCTGGACCATCCGCCCTGCGTACGCGAGGCAGAGCTCGATTACGAGGAAGGCATGGAGATCTGGAAGGCCGGCGATCCCGAGGGCGCCCGCGATGCCCTACGCTACGCGCTCGGCGCCTGCCGGGACAACGTGTGGGTCCACGCAGCCCTGGGACGGATCGCGCTGGAGGAATTCAAGGATCCCTCGCTGGCCCGGGGCCATTTCGGCTACGCGGTGGTGCTCGTCGAGCGGGCGGTCGGCCCCAAGTTCAACGGTCGGCTGCCGCGGGAACGGCCGGCGAATCGCCCGTTCTACGAGGCACTCGAGGGCCTGATCACCGCGCTCGAGGCGATCGAGATCGCCGACGAGGCGGCGAGGCTGCGCGGCTGGAGGGACCGCCTCTCGCGACCGCGGGGGTGAGACGGAAGAACGGCGTCTCAGGCGAGGCAACCAGGTCGGGAATACGGCCCCGTCGGTGCGACCGACGACGGCCCCGGTCTCCCCGGTACGGGCTCGGGATCACTCCGATCTTCTTCTGCGCCCGTCTGTATGATCTGCGGATAGATCTAACGGTGTTGTTTCGAGCGGGGGCGTCGGCGTCGATCCGCAGTCGAGGGGGCAGGAGGGACGGGCGAGATTGTCCGCAGATGACGCGTAGCCGTTCACGGCCGTATTGGTGGTCGCCGTGTGGCGGGTCGCCCGGTCACCCCCGCCAAGCTCCATCCAAACCGCCCAGTCTTACGACACGGCTGACGACACTTTGGCCGCCGCCTGGGACGATGACGCGACCAAGGCCGCAGGACAGCTCTCTCCCGAGGTTCGCAACGCCGGACGGGCCGCCGGATGGCGGGCCGTCGTCGGCGGTCTGCTCGGCCACCTCGCTTCAAAAGATGAACCACTATTTCTTGGGGTAGATCACCTCGCCGATCCGGGTGATGCCGCGGTCGATGTCGGTGGCCGTCCCGGCCACCAGGTTAACCGTCACGGCCGTGGTATAGCTCGAATAGTCGAGAGTGTCGCTCGCGGACCCCGGCCCTCCGTCGATCCTGAGGCCGGGGACGCGGCCAAGGATCGTGAACGTGTCGGCGGCGCCGCTGCCGTAGAGGTTGACGGACGTGGGCTTGAAGCCGATCAGCGAGACACGACCCGTGCCGAAGCCCGAGATCCTCGAGTTCGTCCCGTTCGGCCCGATCGTGAACTTGCGGCCGATCGTCGAGGCGCGATCGTCGATCACGACCCGGGGGCCGGAACCGGTCGAGTGGACCTCGACGGCGCCCAGGATATTGTCCAGGGTCGAGGCGAGGACGAGGCCCTGCGAGGTCATGGATCGGATGTTACCCAGGTAGACGATGGCGTTCGGCAGGGCGGTGACGGAGAAGGTCACCGTGGCGGGGAGGGACTTGACCCGTGTCACGGTGCCGAAGACACGGCCCGCCGCCAGCAAGGAGACGGTGCTCATATTCTCCGAAACCAGGAACGGCACGTAGTCGCGACTGAGATAGGTCACCCCGGCCGCCGAGTCTCCGAGGTTCAGAGACCCGGACTCGATCGTGTAGTAATGGCCGCCGATGCTCCCCGAATCGTCCGCGGTGACCGAGTTCTTGCCCGTGCCGCCGTCGATCACGAGTCTGGCGCTCGCGTAGCCGTCGAGCGACCGCACCGCACCGGACGAGCCGTTCTCCGCGACGTTGTGGGCCAGCTTGAACGTGTCGTTGCCGGCGCCCCCTTCGAGCCAGGTCGATGCGTTGGCCATCGTCCCGATCGCCGGCTGCACCAGGTTGAACGTGTCGCTCCCCTGGCCCCCCTTGACGTGGAGGCTGCGGACGTACAGGCCGAAGGAAACGCCGTCTCGGGTGAATCTGCCGGTGTCGACCGTATACGTGTGCGCGACCGTTGAACAGGCTATCGTCCAGGGTCACCGAGTCGGCGATAATGCTCAGCGCCGGGAAGTCGAGCGTCCCCGCGTTGATGACCATCTGAGTCGGGTTGAAGCCGGCGACGGTGAGGTCGCCGCGAGGCGAGGTCGGCACGCCGGCCGTGACCGTGACCAGGTCGGCCATCCTGCCGGTACCGATGCCCAGGCTCGCCGAGGTGTTGCCCGTCACGGCGTACGTATTGTGGACGCTATATGCCCCCTGAATCCAGATACCGCCCATGCCGATGAACGTGACGTCCTCATAGGGCGTCCAGTCGAACGGGGTTACCGAGCCGAATGGGCCGACGGTGTAGCCGGTGTTGTGGTCGGAGAAGTGGAGTTTGCCGGAAGTCATGGTGTCGAACGTCAGGGCGAAGGTGAGGTCGTGGTTCGAGACCTCGGAGGCGTCGGCAGTATCGGTGACGTGGTAATCGTCGTACGAGATACTGTCGCCGCCCCCGTTGCTGATCAGGGTGAGCGTACCGGTCGAGAAGCCGAGCGGGCTGTAGTGGCGGGTGAAAGTGTCGTACCCCGGCCCGCCCACCAGCGTCGTTGCGCGTTTGGGCAGGCTCCAGATATCGAACGTGTTGGAGTCCCCGCCGGCCAGGACCTGGACGCCGGCGATCCCGCTGCTCGGCTCCTGGATCTGGAAGGATGCGGTCGTTGAACGTCCAACCGGTATCCGGCCTATAGTAGCTGATGGTACGGGTTCGGATGACGTTCGCCGCGCTCACCTGGTAGTTGGTCTGGACCGTCCCGCCCAGCATGTCGGAGTTCGCCGCGATGGCCCGGCGATCGGCGGTGTCGTCGAGGACGAGCGTGCCGGTCCGGGCGCGGTCGTCGATGGTGAGGGTCCCGAGGTAGCCGTCGAGGGTGTGTTCGGAGTCGCCGAGGTTGTAGGTGACGGTCGGTATCAGGGTGAGGATTGTGGTCGGGAGCGGGCCGTGCACGGTGACCGTCTTGCCTGCACCGATGGGGCCGATCTGGAAGGCCGCGCCCTGGACGACGTTCTGGTTGACCACGACGTTCTCGAACCCGTCGTAGTCGAGCTGGATCGTCCGCGACAGCGCGATGTCGAGGAAGGCCGGGTTCGGCCGGACGCTCTGCTGAGTCCGGTAGGTCAGGTGGCCGTCGTCGATCGTGTAGGCGTCGATCGGCCGGTTCATGGGGACGTACACGTATGTGGCGGTGGACTTGCGGAATGTCAGGGTGTCGTTGCCGCCATTGCCGTGGATCGTGTAGTGCTGCGACAGGTTGTCGGACGTGACGCCGGCCTCGACGTTGACGGTATCGTCGCCGTTCGAGAGGTCCAGGTCGACCGGGATCGTCGAGGCCGCGTTGATGTTGACGAGGTCGGCGGGGGTGAGGCTCAGGTCGAGGGAGAGGCTGGTCATGTGCGAGTAGAGGATGTCGTCCACGACCGTGCCGCTCGGGGAGAACGTCGTCAGCTTCAGGTCGCTGACGCCGTAGGCGGCCGTCCCTCCGAGATCGGCCCGCACCAGCGTGCTCCGGAAGCCGGTTGTGCTCACGTCCAAGACGTCGGTGAACCGCTCCTTGGGGGCATCGCCGGGTTGATCGACGTCTGAGACGTTGGGATCCTTCCGGGCCTGGCCGATCACCTTGTAATTGACGGGCCCGAGGATCGGGTGGAACGTTGCCCCGTCCTGCCCGCCGAGCAGGATCAGATTGTGGATGGTGGTGTTCTGGCCCTGCTGGATCGGCCACGAGGCCAGCAAGGTGCCGCCGTCGAGCGGGCCGACGAGGCCGTTGAGGCTCACGAACAGCGTGCCGTTCAGGACATACGCATAGAGGTCGTCGTGCTTGCCGTCGTTGGCCAGGTCGGGGCGGCTGGCGGCGAGGTCATACGTGACGGTCAGCTCGGTGTGGTCGGGGGCGTTGGGGGGACGGAAGGGGTTCGAGTTGTCGTAGCTGGTGAAGTCGATGAAGGTGCCGAGATCGATGTGGATCTGCGGGCCGACGTCGACCCGCTTCGTGCCCAGGACCGGGACCGAGGCGCTGGCGTAGCCGCCGACCGAGATCGAGCCGCCGAGGCTGCCGGTGGCGGTGAAGAGGTTGCGGCCGGAATCCTGGGCGGAGAAGGGTCGGAAGGTGTGGTCGCCGTCGAGGTTCGGGTCGTCGAAGGCGACCGCGAGGTTGTCGAAGTGGAAGTCGCCCCGCCCCTCGACGCCGACCTCGCCGCCGATCGCCTGGCCGAGGATGTGGACCGTGCCGCCGATCTTCGGGCCGGCGGAGATGGTGAGGTCGCCCTTGGCCGAGAGGACCGGCTCGGTCGAATCGAAGAAGAAGCCGTTGAACGAGCTGGCCGATGTCCCCGTCGTCCCGGCCCGCGATGATCTCGCGGAGGCCCCGGGTGTCGTAGCCGCCGACGAGGTGGATGTCGACGTTCAGGTTGCCGCCCAGCTCGGCGGTGGCCGGCAGCAGGTTGTTCGTGCCGAGCACGGGGGCCCCCACCTTGTTCATGAGCTGCTGGAGGTCGACGTTGAACACGCTGGGCAGGTTGACGGTGAACTCCACCAGCGGGACATCCTGGCCGAGGAGCATGGCGAACGCGCCTCGAGTCGGATTGTCGGAGAAGGGGAAGCTGATCGAGATGTCGGACTGGAGCGTCCGCAGGAAGGCCTGCACGCCCCCGAGGTCGGCATAGCTGCCGAGCTTGTCCTGGAGATACTGGACGGCCGTGGTGGCGTGGGGGACGAGCGAGGTCAGGTCACCGAGGCCGGCCAGGGGTGCGGCCTGTTGCGCCGCGCGGAGGTCGCCGTTGCCGGCGAGGTCGAAGTCGCCGAGGTTGACCGTCGCCCCGCTCGGCAGGGTGGGGACCTTGCTGTCGATCAGGTCGCCGAAGCCGGCCTGGAGGTTGCTGATCAGCTCGGAGTACTTCTCGACGGTCGTGAACAGCGGGTCGTCGATCACTTTCGCATCGTTCAGGATCTTGGCGATATGCAGGATGGTCGCATCGCCCAGGCCGGCCGCCTGGAATGCGTCCTCGAGGCCCGGGATCTTGGCGTTGATCAGCTCGAGATAGGGCTTGTAATAGGTCAGGTAGGTCTGGATGGCCGCGGTGACCGGGGAGAGGACGTCGGACAGGTACTCGCCCAGCCCGACCTGGACGTTCTGGAACCGGAGCGTGGGGGCCGAGGCCCCGAAGCTCGCGAGCTTCGTGACCGTCGGGTCGGCATTGGCCCCGCCGAGCTGCCAGTCCATCAGCATATTGGCCCGGATGCTCGGCAGCTTGAAGTTGTCAACCGGCGTCCCGCTGCCGACCATGCCGACGAGGGCCAGGTTGACGTTCGCGCCGCCGGTGAGGCTCGGCGTCATCGTGCCGTTCGCGCCGATGTCAACGGCGATCCCCGCGTGCAGGCCGAATGAGGGCAGCGGCGTGGCCGTGACGGAAAAAAGGCCCATGTCCGCCTCCAGGTGGGCGTTCTGCGTGGGCGTGACGTCGAACGAAACCTTCAGCTCGTTCAGCGGGGAAGTGTCGAGGTTGAACGTGCTCCCGTTCACGAGGCTGAAGCGGAGGTTGTCGTACCGGACCCCCAGCGTTTCCTTGAGGCCCCCGACGGTCGAGACCGAGAACGGCAGGCTGGGGACGCCCAGGCTGAAGTTGGCCTGCTGGCTGGAGATGTCCATCACCTTCGCCAGCCCGAGGTCGAACCGTGATATTGCCCCGGACGAGGTCGACGTTGCTGACGGAGACGTGATCGTGCTGGATGCCCGCACTGTCGAGGGCCCTGGCGATGGCCTGCTGGATGAAGGTCGCCTGCGCCTGCGGATCGAGGGCGCCGAGCTGCGGCTGGGAATCGAGGGCCCCGACGGCCGCGACCAGGACGCCGCGGGCCGAACTGAACGCGGTGTCAACCGGCTTCAGGAAGTTCTGGGCCCCGGTGCCGATGATCGGGAGGGCAAGCGTCGACTTGCTGACGACGCCGTCCAGGTCCCCCTTCGCCTGATCGAGCCACCCTCCGAGGTAGCTGGCGAGATTCCCAAACATTCCCGTCATGACGCGACGGCTCTCGAGCCGTTCGCATCCGGCCCGGAAGGCGTGTCGGCGGGCGGATCGGGCCTTGCGGGGCGTGGTCGCCGGTCCGGCCTTGCGGACGAAGAACTGCGAGGGCGCATTGGGGAACTCCGTTGATGTGACGCGGTGGCAAAAGCGGTCTCGTCGCTCCGGGGCCGGGGCTTCGCGCGCCGGCCGGTCAATCCGCTGCGTGTCGATCGGGGGAGCAGGACCGCTAGATTGGTAATTTGCGCGCACCCGCCGGCGAAGACCGAGCCGACGAGGTTTCTTCCGAAAAGAGGCGCACCGCCGGCGACCGGCCGCTCGTGGCCTCGCGGCATCATCGGCCGCGGCTTGCGGGATGCCGGCGTCGGTTTCGATCGTCATTTCGATCGGGCGGCGGTCTTGCTTGTCTCCGCGCGGCGCGGCGCGCAATATAACCTGGTATGGACCACGATTCCGGAGCGGAGATAAATGGCTCGGAACCGCGCGGCTCCGCCGCGCGGCGGAGGGGGACGCCGCGGCCTGGGCGGAGCTATTCAAACCGCATCAGGCCCGCCTCCGGAGGATCGTCACGCTGCGGCTCGACCGGCGGCTCTGGGGCCGCCTCTCTCCCTCCGACGTCATCCAGGAGGCCGCTATCGAGGCCGTTCGTCAATTGCCGAAGTATATCGACGGGCAGGGCATCCAGTTCTTCCTCTGGCTCCGCTGGTTGACCGGCAAGACGATCCAGTCCCTGCACCGCAAGCACCTGGGGGTCCGGCGAGAGAGGCGGGCCGGGAGATCCGGATCGACGATGGAGGGATGCCGGAGGCCACCTCGGCCGCCCTGGCTGCGCAGCTCCTCGGCAAGGAGACCCGGCCGAGCCTCGCCGCCGCGCGGGCCGAGCGGCGTCTCCGGCTGGAGCAGGCGCTGGATGACCTCGACCCGCTCGACCGCGAGATCCTGGTCCTCCGCCATTTCGAGGAGCTGACGGCCGAGGAGTCGGCCCGCGTGCTCGGGATCAACAAGTCCGCGGCCAGCAAGCGATATATCCGCGCCCTCGGCCGGCTCAAGCGCCACCTCGAGGGGCTACCGGGCGGGGAGGAGGGGTTCCGCCTATGAGCGAGCCGTCCACCGGCGATGACTTCGACGACCTCGCCGAGTCGTTCGTGGCGAGGCTCCGCCGCGGCGAGCGCCCGTCGGTGGCCGAGTACGCCAGTCGTCGCCCGGAGCTGGCCCCGCAGATCCTGGATCTCTTCCCGGCGCTCGTCGAGATGGAGGGCATGAAGCACTCCGCCGAGGTGTCGGCGCGGCAGTCGATGATCCGCGGTTCGGACGTCGGCCGGCTGGACCGCCTGGGCGACTACAAGGTCCGGCGCCTGATCGGCTCCGGCGGTATGGGCGTCGTCTACGAGGCCGAGCGCGAGTCGCTCGAATGCCCGCGTGGCGCTGAAGGTCTTGCATCCGAGGTTCCGCGACGACCACGGCTACCGCCGCCGGTTCCGCAACGAGGCCCGCTCGGCAGCGCGGCTGCACCATTCCAACATCGTCCCCGTCTTCGACTTCGGCGAGCACGACGGGATCTTCTACTACGCCATGCAGTTCATCCCGGGCGTCGGGCTCGACCGCGTCCTCGAGGACGTCCGCCGGCTCCGCGAGGCGATCTTGGGGCCCGGGCCATCGGCCGATTCGGACAGGGTGGCGGCCCCTCCGATCGCCACCGGCCTGCACACAGGCTATTACCCGGCCGCCCACGACTCGCCCACCGCCGATGCTCCCGAGACGATCGAAGTGCGGGTCGGCGACCCGCTGGAGTTGACCGACGCGACCCCGGCGGAGAACAGCTCGCGGTGGTCGGTTGACCGGGGCTGCTATTACCGCGAGGTCGTCCGGATCGGCGCCGAGGTGGCCGAGGCGCTGGCCCACGCCCACGAGCGGGGCGTGCTCCATCGCGACGTCAAGCCGTCGAACCTCCTGCTCGACGGCCGCGGTACGGCCTGGGTCGCCGACTTCGGCCTGGCGAAGCTCGACGGGGGGGAGGACCTGACGGAGACCGGCGACGTCGTCGGCACCCTCCGCTACATGGCCCCCGAGCGGTTCGAGGGACACTCCGACGCCCGCTGCGACATCTACTCGTTGGGCGTCACCCTCTACGAGATGATCGCGCTGCGGCCGGCATTCGGCGGCGCGAACCGGGCCCAGGTCATGCGCCGATCCTGCAAGGCACGCCTGCGCCCCCTCCGCGATGAAGACCCGCGGGTCTCGCGCGATCTGGAGTCGGTCGTGCTCAAGGCGATGGCCCGCTCGCCCTCGGACCGCTACTCCTCGGCCGCCGAACTCGCCGCCGAGCTGCGGTTAGTCGAGGCGAACCGACCGATCCGGTCGCGGCGGATCTCGGCGCCCGAGCAATACTGGCGGTGGTGCAAGCGGAACCCGACCTTCGCGGCGATGACGGCGTTGGCTGTCGCGTTGACGCTCGTCGTGGCCGTCGTGTTCACGACGGCGGTCGTCTGGCTCCGCCGCTCGAACCGCGAGATCCGTGGCCACCTCGACCGCGCCCAGTCCGCGGAACGCGGTCGCAGCGAGCAGCTCTGGGCCGCCGACCTGGCCCAGGCCCGCGCCTGGCGTTCCAGCCGCAAGCCGGGGCAGCGATTCGAGGCCCTGGGGGCCATCCGGAGGGCGTCGGCTCTGGGGCGAGAGCTGGGATTCCCGCCCTCGCGGTATCAGGACCTCCGCGACGAGGCCATCGCCGCACTCGCCCTGCCCGACATGCACGCCGGCGATCCCGTCCCCGTCGCCGATATCGGCGAGCTGAACGACGTCGACCTGGAACGCCGCATCTACTGCGGCACCGACCGGAACGGCGGGGCGTGGATCCGTCGGCTCGACGACCACAGCCTCGTCGCCGCGCTGCCCGAAGTCCCCTCGCGCCTGGGGCTCGGCTTCGCGAGGCACGGTTACCTGGTGGACGGCAGCGCGAAGGATGGGGTTCGACCTGTTCCGACTCTGGGACCTTGCGAACCTCGGCGCGGGTCCTCGCTTGGAGGTCCCCAGCCGGGTCCGCTCGTGGGACGTTGCGCAAGACGGACGCGCCTGGTCGTGAGCCTCAAGGGGGGCGACCTCACCGTCTACGACCTGCCGTCGGGCCGCCTCGCGGCGTCATTGAAGCCGGGCCTGAGCCGGCTCGACGTCGTCCCCAAGCTCCACCCATTCGCCCCCTTCGTCGCGATCACGTCGCCGACCACGGAGCCGGTCTTCGAGATCCGCCACGTCGCGACCGGCCGCAGCGCCACGTTCCCGCTGCCGTGGACGACCGGGGGCCCCTTCAACTCCTGCTGGTCGGCCGACGGCCGCAAGCTCGCGGTCACCCGGGCGTTGGGCCGGGTCATCGCCCTGTTCGATGTCGATGTCACCACCGAGCCGCCCCGGGCTCGGCCCTTCCGGACGATCGAGAGCGACCTGCTGGACACCGAGCTGGACGTCACCTTCAACCCCGAGGAGGACCGCCTGTACGCCGGCATGGGCTGGTCCCGGATCATGCTGATGTGCGACGTCAACTCGGGGCAGATCCTCTTCCAGACCCCCCTGCTGCTCAACCCGTTCGTGTCCGCTCTCCGCCACGAATCGCCGGGGCGGATCGTGCCCGGCATGGTCGACGTCGAATCCTCGACGTATCGCCCCTGGTCCGTCGCCGAAGGCCGGGAATGCCGCCTGTTCGTGCCGCGGCTCCCGTTCGACCTGGTTCGGGAGGATCGCGGTCAGCCCGGACTCGCGATACCTCGTCGTCGCCGCGATGACCGGCGATCTCACGGCATTCGACCTCGCCGGCGGCCGCGAGATCGGCCGGGCCCGGATCCCCGGCAGCAGCTCGCCGCCTTACCTCGCGTTCGACGAGGCCGGCCGCCTGGTCACGAGCAGCGGAGATGGGTGCTATCGATGGGCGGTCCGCCCCGACACGATCACCCCGGGGGGGCTGGTCCTCGGCCCTCCCGAACGACTCCCCTTCTCCGGCGATTACGTGGCGATCGCCTTCAGCCGCGACGGGAAGACGGTCGTCCAGGCAACGACCAGGGATCATGCCGGCGGCCGGGTTTTCCGCGACGGCGGGGGGGCGAAACCACTCTTCCTCGCGAAGGGAATGGGCGCGAACACTTCGCGATCAGCCCCGATGGCCGGTGGGTTGGGCTCGGCACGGAGAACGACGGCAGCCGGATCTATGATGCCCGCACGGGCGAGCTCGCCTGGGCCGCACCGAGGGCGGGATCGGCCGGGCGGCTCGCGTTCCTCCCCGACGGCCGATGGGTGGCCCACGGCCTGGAGACGACCCGGCTCTATGCCATCGGCTCGTGGACGCCCGGCCCCTCCCTCGGGCCGGGGGCCCCCCTCGATTGCACGGCCGACGGCCGGATCATCCTCACATTGTTGCCGAACCGCGGGCTCCGGCTGGCCGATGCCGCGACCGGCCGCACCCTCGGCCTGCTCCAGGACCCCGTGCCCGAGGACACCTCACCGGGATACGCGACGTTCGTCCCCGACGGATCGGGGATCGTCCTGCAGCACAGGCTCGGGGCCCGTGTCTGGGATATCCGCCGGATCCGGATCGAGCTCTGCGCGCCTCGGGCTCGACTGGGAAACCCCCAGTCTGCCGCCGCGTTCGTCCGACGGCCCGGCGCAGGTCGAGTTCACCGGCGGCATCCTCTTGCAGCCCGGGGTCCGGGCTGCCATCGATCTCCTCACCGGGCTCCGCGCCCCGTTCGTCGCGCCGAGGCCGGGCGCCGCGGACCATCTGGCCCACGCGCGGTCGCTCGTGCGGCTCGGGCTCGACGGGCAGCGATCCGCCACCTCGGCCGGGCTTTGCAGCTCGAGCCGGGGCTGGCCGAGGCGGCGTTCGAGCGCGGCCTGCTCCGCTATCAACGGGGCGACCGGCCCGGCGCGATCGCCGATTTCGGCCGCGCCATCGCCGACGAGCGCTCGAAGTCGAGTCTTACCTCCGCCGCGGGTGGGCGCGGCACGAGTCGGGGCAGCACGAGGAGGCCGCGGCCGACCTCCAGGCCGCCATCGACCGGAACCCGCGCCTCGCTCCGGTGATCACGACCCTGCTCCACCTCCAGGCCGAGATCCACGCGGCCTCGGGCCGCCTCGACCTGCGCGGGCCGACGAGGACGCGGCCCTGGTGCGCTCCAACGATATCGCCCGCGCCCTCAACGAAGAGGCCTGGCGGCTCGTGAACTTGCCCCCCGAGCGGCGGCTCCCGGGGGCGGCCGTGGTGCTGCGCGGTGCGCCGTCGCCCTGGGGCCGGATCGCAATACTCTCAATACCCTGGCGTGGGCCCTCTATCGCGCCGGCCGCCCGGCCGAGGCCCGCGACCTCGCCCGATCGAACATCGCGAAAGGGCCCTGGAGCAACGAGGCCTTCGACCTCCTCCTCCTCGCGATGGCGCATGCGCGAGCTCCGGTGAATCCGCCGAGGCCCGATCCGCGTTCGACCGCGCCGTCCGCTCACCCAACTGGTCCAGCGATCAGGAACTTGCCCGGTTCGCATTCGAGGCCCGCCTGGCCCTCAGGCTCCTGAAATAAGCCTCGTGCCGCCCTTAACGCGCCTCGATCCGTGTACGCCGCCCGGCGGGCAGAGTCGGTGCTCCATGCCGAAAGACCGCGCCGGCCCGCAATGCGACCGCGGCACCGGGATGCGGGGCCTTCGGGCATGGCCACCCGGGCTTTGGAGCCGAGCTTGCAGATCGCGGACGGCAGCTTCCCGCTCGGCGATCCGATCGTGGAGAGACTTCCAGGCGTCCAGGAGGGCGACCTGGGCATCCGCGGGCACGGTGCCCGAGAGTAGTTCGGGGATCGGAAGCGGATGACCCATCCGGTAACACGAACCGAATGTACAAATCGCTCGGGGCATCAACGGCTACAATGACGCAGATGGATGAAGAAAAGGAATCAGGTTTCCCTGGTACGGCCTCGGAGTTTCGCCGATCTTCATCTGCGCCCATCCGCGTCATCTGCGGACAGATCTATAGGCGCGTCTCCCGCGGGCGCATCGGCGTCGATCCGCAGTCGAGCGGGCCGGGGGGACGGGGGGACCGTTAGTAGATGACGCAAATGGACGCAAATCGGGGACCAGGCTTCGTTTCGAGGACGGAAGCCCGCTGATGAGGACACGATGGTAGGTCTCCGGGGGATCCTGAGTCGATCGCCAGAAGACCGGGTCACGGGATCCGGCCCGACGGAGGCGCCGAATTCCTCGCTTCCGTGTCGAGAAACGCTCGTCTTGCTATGCCAGACGCGTGTTCCTGGAAGGTCCGTCGGGACCCGGCTCGCTTTTTCGATTGTATGAAGTTTTCGGCCTTGCGAGGAACCGGCGATCGGGATAGAACGGCCGCAGATCGAGACCCACAAGAAAACACGGATGGCCAGGCACTCACGTCCGCCCGCTCGTGCCGACGGAAAGGAAACTGGACGTCGATGAGCGGAGTTCTCGCGAGGGCAACGGTCGTGCTATGCTCGAACCAAGGCCGCGGGGGCCCGGGGTTGCCCGCCGCGTCCGACCCGGTTCGAGGTGTGGGTGCGATGAGAATGCGATCGATCGCCGACGGCGTGGAAGTCCTCGCGCCGGCGAAGTTAAACCTGTTCCTTGAGGTTCTGGGGCGTCGGTCTGACGGCTATCACGAGATCGAGACCGTGATGGTCGGCATTGGGCTCTACGACGTGTTGAGCTTCCGGGACGAGCCGACGGGCGAGATCCGCCTGCGGTGCAGCGATCCGGCCTTGCCGGACGGAGCGGACAACCTTGTGGTCCAGTGCGGCCCGACGACTCCGCGAGGAGACGGGCTGCGGGCGTGGGGCAAGCATCGACCTGACGAAGGCGATCCCCTCGCAGGCTGGCCTGGGCGGCGGCTCGAGCGATGCCGCGGCGACCCTGGTAGCCCTGGATCGACTCTGGGACCTGCAGATGGCCCCGGAGCGGCTGGACGCCCTGGCCGCGGAGGTCGGCAGCGACGTGCCGTTCTTCAACCATCTCCCTGCCGCGATCTGTCGCGGGCGGGGCGAGAAGGTTGAGCCGGTGACGTTGACCTCGAAGTATCACCTGGTGCTGGTCTGTCCGCCCGTCGGGGTGAGCACGGCCGACGTCTACCGTCGCGTCGTCCCGCCGGATGAACCGAAGGGAGCCGGGCATGTCCTGGAGGCCCTGCGGAGCGGGCGGGCGGAGGAGCTGGGTCGGAGCCTGTTCAACCGGCTCCAACCCGTCGCCGAGGCGATGCGACCCGAACTGGCTCGGGTGCGAGACGCCCTGGCGAAGCTGGACCCGTGGCTCGACGGGTCCGCGATGAGCGGGAGCGGCTCGGCCTATTTCGGGCTGGGCCGCGACCGAGTCCGCGGCCGAGCACGCCGCGGCGATCCTTCAATCCCTCGGACTAGGATGGGTCCGGGTCGTGACCTGCGGCCCCTGAGCAGCGAACGCCACGTAAAGGAGTACCGGCTGTGGAGATCACCGAAGTCCGCATCAAGCTCATGGAAGACAACTCGGGCAGCAACGAGCGGCTGCAAGCGTTTTGCAGCATCACCTTCGACGACATGTTCGTCATCCGCGACCTCAAGATCATCGAGGGCGCCAAGGGGTTCTTCGTCGCGATGCCGTCGCGAAAGCTGACCGATCGCTGCCACAACTGTGGCACGAAGAATCACCTCCGGAGCCGCTTCTGCAACCAGTGCGGCTGCCGGCTCGATGAGAACCGTGCCCTGCGTGACGCCGACGGGCGTGCCAAGCTCCACGCCGACATCGCCCATCCGATCAACTCGATGTGTCGCGAGAAGATCCAGTCCGCCGTGCTCTCCTCCTACGCAGAGGAACTCGAGCGCTCGAAGATGCCGGGCTACGTGTCGCGCTACGACGACTATGAGACCGACGACTTCGAGATCCAGTACGACGCGCACGGGGCCCCTCCGCTCTCCGGGGCGAATGAGCCTCCGCTGCGGCGCGGACCCCTCCGCGGCCACACCCAGCACGCCCGGGCCGGGCAGTCGGTCCTCCGCGGGCCGCACCTCTCGACCCGCAAGGAGACGCCCGAGGGCGTCGCCTCGGACCACCATCATCGCGGCGAATCCTCCGGATTCGGCAGCGGCCTCTGATCGCCGATCCCGTCTCCCAGCCGGTCGGTCCTCGACAGTTCATTCCTTGCGAGCATCATCCTTCAGGCGTAGCCACCCGGAGTCATCCCTACCCGAGGCATCGACGGCTTCTCGATCTCCACACGCTCAGGTTGACCCGGGCGCCGAACCATCGGCCGCGCCGGGTCGGTCAGGGCCCCGCGAATCCGCCCCCCGACCCACCCCCGCGCACCCGCCCTCGATCGGCCGTATTGACCGTCATCCGGGCCACGTCTTACAGTCATCCCGTCGTACGCACATCACCGCGCCGATCGTTCCAGGTCGGAAATCCACCGGGGCCCGGCGATGACACGCGACCTCCCGGATGCCAGCCCGCTCGCGGATCCGCCGCCATCCGCGCCGCCCGCCGCACGACCATCCCGTCCCGCTCGTCGATGGAGGTCGAGACTGATGATGATCGTACGGATTCCCGCGTTCGTCTACCTGGGGCTCGCCACCTTGCTGTTCTCGTTCCAGACCCGCATCATCTTCCCAGGGCATGAGACCCAGGGGCAGCCGTTCGCGCAGGTCCGGCCCCGGCCCGGGACCGAGCTGGTCCGGCTCGCACGACGGCCGGCGAGCCGATCGTCGCACTCTACGGCCCGGCGCTCACGGCCGAGGGCCGCCCCGATCCGCAGGCCTGCGCACCGGCCGACGCTCCTGTACTTCTACGGCAACGGCATGTGCCTGAACCAGTCGCCGAACAGCTCGAGCAGTTCCGTCGGCTGGGCCTCAACGTGCTGATCCCCGAATACGTGGGATACGGGATGAGCGGCGGCAGCCCGTCGGAGCGGGGATGCCAGGGCACGGCCGACGCGGCCTACGAGTACCTGGTCAAGACACGCGCCGTCGCGCCCGGCTCGATCGTCGTCGGCGGCTGGTCGCTCGGCGGCGCCGTGGCCGTGGACCTCGCCTCGCGACGCCCGGCCGCGGGGCTGATCATGTTCTCATCCTTCACGAGCGGCGTCGACATGGCGCATCGGCTCGTGCCGTTCCTGCCGGCGACGCTGCTGCTCCGCCATCGATTCGACAACATCCACAAGATCAAGGGGATCACCTGCCCGATCCTGATCGGCCACGGCCGGCTCGACCGCCTGGTCCCGTTCGACATGGGACGACGGCTCGCCGAGGCCGCGAAGGTCCCCGTGACGACGCTCTGGATCGACGAGGCCGACCACAACGACTTCTTCGACGTGGCGGGCAAGGAGGTGGATCGGGCCATCCTCCGGTTCCTCGATTCGCTGCCGGCCGCGGGCCGCTGAGCCCGCGGCCGAGAATACCGGGACGACTCGCGACCCTCGGGCCCGGCCGACCTCACGCGGCGGCCGAGCCGGCGGCGAGGATCGCTCGCAGCATCTCGGCCATCCGCTCGAACACGCCGTCCCAATCGCCGAGACGGGTCTGGCGGAAGATCCGCATGGTGGGATACCAGGGACTGTCTTCACGGTCGACCATCCACCGCCATTCGCCGACCGTCGAGAGCGCCAGCCAGACGGGCACGCCCAGGCCGCCGGACAGGTGGGCAACCGACGTGTCCGGCGTGATGACCAGATCCATCAGGCTGATGATGGCCGCGGTATCGAGGAAGTCGCGAGGGCGGGTGCTGTCGAGCGGCAGAATCGGGAACCGCCCGTCGAGGGCAGAGATCTGATCCAGCCCGTCGACCGCCTGGATGCGGACGAACTGCACTCCAGGGACGACCGCCACGGGTGCCAGGCTGGCCAGAGGGAAGGAGCGCCAGCGGTCCAGGGGATTGCTCGGGCTGCCCTGCCAGGCGATGCCGACGAGCAGCGGCCGTTCGCCGCGTGAGCTCGCCGCGTTGGCGGACCTTTCCGAGAGAATTCTCCGCCGCGCATCGAGCTCGGCGTTCAGGACCTTCCGCCACCTCTCGACGACAAGCGGCTCGGTCGGGAGGTAAGGCACGCGGTTGGGCACGGTGGCGAGCGTGGTGCCCAGGATGGCCGGCAGGCTCATCAGCGGAGCCTGCACCCGGCAGTCGGGCGCGACCGAGGTGCCGTCGAACGCCATGTCCACCCCGGGACAACGCGCGACGATGCGGAGCAGGGGCGTATGAGCCAGGACGAAGACCAGCCCGCCGAGTTGCTTGACCAGCGAGGCGTACCGGATGAAGAGCAAGGTGTCGCCCAGGCCCTGCTCGGCGTGGAGGATGATCGGCTTGCCATCGAGCGGCTCGCCCCGCCAGGCCGGTCGGTCGATCTGGAAGCCTCGGTGCTTCCGGCAGACCAGACGCCACTCGTGCTCCGGCCATCCCCGCTCGAAGTCGCCCATGTAGAGCCAGCCGTAACCGCGGTTGCGGTGGACCTCAGGGTAGCCCGGCCGGATCTCCAGGGCCTTCTCGTAGCACGCGATCGCCTCGTCCCAGTCCCCGATGCGCCCGAGCGTCATCCCCAGGTTCTGGACGGCGTCGGGGCATCCCGGGTCGACGCGGACCGCCTCGCGCAGGTACGCGATCGCCTCGTCGAATCGCCCGAGGTCCGAGAGGGCCACGCCCAGGTTCATCCGCGCATTGTTCGCCTCGGGATTGATCTCGAGGACCTTGCGGTAGCAGTCCGCCGCCGCCGCGGGCCGCCCCTGGTCCCAGTAGGCCAGTCCCAGGTTATTGAGGATCACCCAGTCATCCGGCCGCAACGCGACGGCCTGCAGGAAATAGGGCTCGGATTCGGCCGGCGCACCCTGCTCCCACAGCGACGAGCCCAGGCAGTTCAGCAGATCCGGACAGTCCGGCCGAAGCCGGAGCGCAGTCCGGAGCAGCGGCTCGGCCTCGGCATACTGCCGACGCGACATCAGGACTTGCGCCTGCGTGCGGTAGCGCTCCACCGTTCCGGGGCCCTCTCGACGCCCGGGCTCCGCGACGGTCCCGCTCCCCGAATCCCGATCCAGGCTTCCATGCATGATCGTATCTCCCGTCCATTCCATGGACAGCGGAGAGTAAACCGCGCGCGGGCCGCCGTTCCTAGGCCAAATTTCGGACCGCGGCGGAGAAGATCGCCAGGCCGTCGCCCGACTCGGCGGCGGGATGGGGGCGGCGGGTCCAGCGGGGGTGGTGCCAGGGGTTGACGAAGCGCTCGGGGTGGGGCATCAGGCCGAAGATCCGGCCGGTGGGATCACAGAGGCCGGCAACGGCCAGCGGCGAGCCGTTGGGGTTATCTGGATAGCTGTTGGTGGGCTGGCCCCGGTCGTCGGCGTACTTGAGGACGATCTGGCCCGAGCGGTCGAGCTCGGCGAGGTCGGTGGCGGCCGAGGCCACGAATCGGCCCTCGCCGTGGGCAACGGGCAGCTCGATCGTGGGGGCCATGTCGTCGGGGAAGAACGGCGAGGCCCCCGGGCGGGCGGCCAGGTGGACCCATCGCGCCTCGAACCGGCCCGACTGGTTGCGGGCGAGGGTCGCGCGTCCCACCGCGGCATTGCCGGGCAGGAGTCCCGCGCGGACCAGGACCTGGAACCCGTTGCAGATCCCCAGCACCAGGCCGCCGCGGTCGTGGAACCGTCGCAGCGACTCGCCCAGAACGTCGCGCAGCCGCGCGGCCAGGATGCGTCCGGCACCCAGGTCATCGCCGTACGAGAACCCACCCGGCAGGGTAAGCACCTGAAAGGAATCGAGGTCCTGCGGCGATTCGATCAGACGGCCGACGTGCCAGGTCTCGACCTCGGCACCGGCCCGCTCCCAGGCCGCCGCCGTCTCCTCGTCGCAGTTCGTGCCCGGTGCCCTCAGGACGATCGCCCGCGGCCGCGCCATGTTTCCGCCCCCCGCCTTCGCGTTCAATAGCCGTGATCGTTGCCGCCGATTTGTGTGCTGTAATCGCTCTCCGAGCGATAGGACAGGTTGCGGCGCAGCAATTCGGACTCGTAGACCTGGACCACGAAGTCGGCCGCGATCTTCAGCCGCGACGACGTGCCCTTGGCCGGAAAATCGGCCGGAGACCCCCGGCGGAATTCGACGACCCCCACGTGCTTCGACCGGCCCTTCACGTAGTTGATCCCGGGGATGCCGTCGGCGTCGCCCGAGATCAGGAGCGCGATGTCGTAGGTTTCCTGGAGCGCCACCATATCGACGGCCAGGCTGGTATCGAGCCCCTTCTCGTTGACCGTATGGTGCAGCAGGTTGACCTTCCAGTGGCCTTCCTGGCGGATCTCGACGAAGTCGGTCGCGGCCTGGACTCCGTGATAGAAGCGCTTCTTGCGCTCGAGCGCCCGGCGCTTGCCATCGTACCACTCGCGAGTCTCGGCGAAGCAGAGGTTCCAGGCCTCCTCGATCCTACGCTCCATCGGCAGGTCGGGATAGCGCCGGCTGGCGTCCTCGAGATAGGCGTCGCGGAGCCGGGGATTCATCTCGAACCGGGTGCGCAGCCGCGCCTCGGCCTTGGGATCATTCAGGTCCCACTCGTCCATCTTGCCGACGACGTACCAGTAGATCCGCGAGTGCTGGGCCGTCGGCCACCTCGCCCCCTCGGCGAACGTGCGGCCCCAGTAATGGACGCTCTGCTCGAAGGCGTGCCGGTAGAAGGCGCCGTAATCGTCCACACGCAGGTTGAGGTGCTTCAACACACCGTCCAGATTCGAGCCGTCGACGAAAGTCACGAACCGAAGCATCATGTTGTCCTTCTTTCACCATATCCAAACCATAACAAATCGCAAACGGGCGTCCCCCGCGCCGAGCCATCCGAATCAGCTCCATGCCAGGGGATCCTGCCAGTGCTTCCTGAGGTCTTCGAGGACAGCGTCCACGACGATCGATCCCGCGACGCCGCGGATGGTCACCCGGTCCGAAGGGGCGACAACGCCGATCATGCCGAGCCCGAACTCGTTCAATTGCTCTTCCACCGCTTGCCGATTCTCGGGGCCGACCTCCAGGAGGAATCGCGTCGGCGACTCGGAGAAGAGCAGCGTGAAGTCATCCGCCGCATCCTCGTCGCGGGGGACGCGATCGAGAGCGGCCTCGACGCCGAGGCCGCCGGCCATCGCCATCTCGGCGAGCGAGACCGCGAGGCCGCCCTCGCTCAGGTCGTGGCAGCTTCGCAACAGGCCCCGGCGGATCGCCTCGTGGAGCGCCCGGAACAGCGCCGGGGCACGCGAGACGTTCAACCCGCGGCGCCCGCCCGCCCGACTCTCCCCGGATCGCCGACCAGAGCGAGCCGCCCAGCTCGCCTCGTGTCGTCCCGAGGATGTAGATGGCGTTGCCGGCTTCCTTGAGGTCCATGGTCACGCACGAGCGGACATCCGGCACGATCCCGATCGCGCTGATGAGCAGCGTCGGGGGAATCGCCAGGCTGCGGCCCTCGTGCGTGTACTCGTTGTTGAGGCTGTCCTTGCCCGAGATGAAGGGAGTGCCGTATGCCAGCGAGACGTCGCGGCACGCCTCGGCCGCCCGGACCAGCGAGCCGAGCGTCTCGGGCCGCTCGGTATTCCCCCAGCAGAAATTGTCGAGGACCGCGATCCGCGACGGATCGGCGCCGACCGCGACGCAGTTGCGGATCGCCTCGTCGATGACACAGCCCGCCATTGCATAAGGATCGAGCCGGCCGTATCGCGGGTTGATCCCGCAGCCCACCGCAAGGCCGCGGTGCGAGCCCCGGACCGGCTGCACGACCGAGGCATCGCCGGGCCCGTCATCGCGATCGCCGACGAGCGGCTTGACGACCGTGCCGCCCCTGGACCTCATGGTCGTACTGGCGGATGATCCATTCCTTGCTGCAAACGTCCCAGTGCGAGAGCAGTGCGCAGCAAGGTCGTCCGTGAAATCACGCGACGCCGGCGCGGCGAGCGGCCGGTCGGGCGGGGGTGTCCACGCCGCCGTCGCGGACGACGGTCGGCCGGCCGTCGTGCAGGAAGGCCATCGACAGGTCGCCGACGAGCTGGCCGCCGTAGCGGAGGGTCAGGCGGCCGGTGTCGACGAAACAACCGAGGTCCGTCGCCTCGACACCCTCGCGACGGCAGAGCTCCGCGAGCTCGGGCCATTTCTGCGGCGGGACGGCCAGGACCATCCGCTCCTGGGCCTCGGAGATCCAGATCTCCGTATACGAGAGCCCGGCGTACTTGAGCGGCGCCCGGCTCGAGCTCGACCTCGGCGCCGAGCTCGGCGCCCATCTCGCCGACGGCCGAGCTGAACCCGCCCGCGCCGCAGTCGGTGATGGAGCGGAACAGCCCGCGGTCGCGCGCCTGCACGATCACGTCGAGGACCATCTTCTCGGTGATGGCGTTGCCGATCTGGACGGCGCCGCCGGAGACGCTCTCGCTGTGCGCGGTCAGCTCGGCCGAGCTGAACGTGGCGCCATGGATGCCGTCGCGCCCGTCCGTCCGCCGATCGCGACGATCCGGTCGCCGGCCTCGACGTGCTTCGAGGCCATCCCCCGCGGGCAGGACGCCGACCGTCCCGCAGAAGACCAGCGGATTGGCCAGGTACGCCGGGTCGACAGCGAGGGCGCCGTTGACGGTCGGGATGCCCATGCGGTTGCCGTAGTCGCGTACGCCCGCGACCACCCCCTTGAGCACACGCTGCGGGTGCAGGACCCCGGCGGGGACCGCGCCCGGATCGAGGTCCGGCGGGGCGACGCAGAAGACGTCGGTGTTGCAGATTGGCCGGGCGCCCAGGCCGGTCCCGAGCGCATCGCGGATGACGCCGCCGAGCCCCGTGTTCGAACCGCCGTAGGGGTCGATCGCTGACGGATGGTTGTGGGTCTCGACCTTGAAGCAGACGTCGTGCTCGTCGTCGAAGCGGATGACGCCCGCGTTGTCGCTGAAGACGCTCACCAGCCAGTCGAGGCCCAGCTTGCATGGTCGCGCCGAAGATCGTTTCCTTGAGCAGGTTGTCGATCGTCCGGCCCGCAAAGGCGATCCGACCCTTGAGCGTCTTGTGCGAGCAGTGCTCGCTCCAGGTCTGGGCGAGCGTCTCGAGCTCGCAGTCGGTCGGGTCGCGGCCGAGCTCGGCGAAATGGTCGCGGATCGCGCGCATCTCGGCGAGGCTCAGCGAGAGCTGGCCCGAGCGGCTCAGGGCGACCAGGGCATCATCATCGAGGTCCCGGATCGGTACGTCCACCCTCCGGAATTCGTACTCGCGTCCCTGGCCGAGTCGATCGATCGCCAGGGGGCCGACGATCGGCATGCTCGACGGCGTCATTGGCCAGCAACCGCGAGACCAGCCGCGACAGCGAGCCGGCAGGCCCGTCAACGCGGTAGGTCCGGATGGTGCGGACGTCGGACACTTCGTATCCCGAGTCGCGCAGCAGCGCCAGCGCACTCTCGGCCTCGGGATCGGTGACGCCCGGCTTGGGCAGGACGTGCACGATCGACGCCAGTCCGTCTCCCGCGACCGACCAGCCGGACCGACGGACCTCGATCGTCTCGACGACCGGATCGCTGAGGACCTCGACGGCCGCGCGACGCGGCCGCGCCCTCGTCCAGCCCGCCCTCGAGCAGAAAGCCCCGGCTGGCGCGGATGGTCCAGGGGCCTGCGATGCCGAGCTCGGCGGCCTCGGTCGCCAGGTCGCGCCCCGAGTGATCGTCCTCGCCGGGGGCCGGCATGATCTCGATGTGCCAGATGGTGCTCATCAAGCGTCCTCGGTCCGGTTGAATGGAATGCGGGCCGCGCGGCGCGGGGTCGATTGAGCCTCCGGCGACCGGCCCGGTCTCGTCAACATCGCCATGGATGCGGGTAGTAGGTGCGGGTTTCTGGGGATTCCGGCGGTAGGACAGCGGGGGTCGCGTCGGCCGAGCGGAGGACGCACGCGACGAAAGTCACCGCATCATGGCGGCGGCCGATCCCGCAACGGGCACGCTGCTGGCACCACGCAGGCCGGTGGGTCGGACTTTCCCGGTTCGTGCGGGTTCGGAGGGCTTGGCGGGTGGTCGCGGAGGTTTCCTGCGTTCCGGCGACGGAAGTCTTCGATTCACTTCAATGGCGAGGGCGAGTTTTGCAATCCTTCTCTTTCTGAATCATATTACCAACTGTGGCTGACCAAATAAAGTCCACTGATCATCGACCGGTCGAGGCGCCTCAGCGAAGGCCGCGGGCCGGCGTCGAGCCCGGGTCCGCGGGCGACTCGTCATGGAGCCGCCCGAACCGCTCACGGAGCAGCCTTGCCTCGTCCCACCACCGGCGGATGGCGTCCTCATCGTCGGTCATCAGGGCATACTGGAACGCGGCCAGCCGATCCCGCAGGGTATCGAGGGCCTTGAGCAGGGGGCCGCGGTTGTCGCGGAAGATGGCCGTCCAGAGGGCGGTATCGGCGCCGGCCACGCGGGTGCCGTCGCGAAAGGCCCCGGCGGCCAGGGGGAGCCAGTCGGCCGGGACCGCCGAGGCGAGCGCAGCGGCCACCGCGTGGGGCAAGTGGCTGGTGTAGGCGAGGATCTCGTCATGCTCGGCGGGTGCCATCTCGACCACGCGGCAGCCGAGGCTCGACCAGAATCGCCGCGCCCGCAGCAGGCGATCGGGCAGGCGTCCGCGCTGTCGGAGTCAGCACGCAGGGGCGGCCATCAAACAGGTCGCCGCGCGAATGGACCACTCCCCGCCGCTCGGAACCCGCGACCGGGTGGGCACCCACGAAGACCGCGGCGGCCTGCGGCTGCCGCTCGACCGATTCCACGATCTGGCGCTTGGAGCTGCCCGCGTCGGTGATCAGCACCCCCGGGTCGGACGCCTCGGCGCAGCGACGTACGTCCTCGGCCACTCGGTCCACCGGCGTGCAGACCACGACGACATCCGCCGTCGCGATCCCTTCGCCAACCTCCGTCGTCCCGCGGTCGATCGCTCCTCGGCCGATCGCCTCGGCGATCGTCTCCTCGGTGCGGCCGATTCCGACCACCTCCGTCGCCAGTCCGCGTGAACGCAAGGCCATCCCGATGGATCCACCGATCAGACCGACTCCAAGGATCGCCACCGTGCCGATCTGCTCCAAGGCTCATCCCTCTTCGGCCAAACAAACGGCCCGACCGCCAACCCGCATGATATCACCCCGGATTCATCGTGCCAAGCTTGGACTGACGCGACGACCGACGGACCGAACGCACCAGCGACCCGAGTGCGGCCCGGGCGCCGATTCGGCGGGCGCGAGCGATTTGCTCGGAGGTCCGGCCCGTCAGAAGTTGGATGGTAATGAGTAGGGCCGGAGGGCGTCGGCCATCTGCTGCGCGGTCTTCCAGCGGTCGCGCGGCTGCTTCTGCATGGCCTTGAGCAGGATCCGCTCGAATCCGTCGGGCGCGTCGCGGACGGAACGCCCGGATGGGCACGGGGGGATTCTGGAGGATGATCTCGTAAGAGCCGGGCTGTCGCGGGTCGAAACCCAGGTAGGGATAACGGTTCGTCAGCAGATAGAACAGCGTCGCCGCGGCGCTGTAGATGTCGGCCGGCGCGCGGGCTTCGCGGAAGTCCCGGACGTGATCGGGCGAGATGAAGCCGACCGAGCCGCCGATATCGCCCTGGCGGGTCAGGGTGATCAGGCCCTCGGATTCGTCGAAGCTCTTGGCCAGTCCGAAATCGGTCAACTTGACACGAGGATGCCGCGGCGGCCCGGTCACCAGCAGATTCGACGGCTTGACGTCGCGATGGACATAGCCCCGAGAGTGGGCGTAGTCGAGCGCGGAGAGGAGATGCCGACCGATCTGCGCTGCGGTGCTGATCGACATCGGTTCCGTGAGGGCCCTCGTCCACTCGAGCGCGTTCTTGCCGTCGACGTATTCCATCACGAGCTGGAACTGGCCTTCGATCTCATAGATCTCGTAGAAGGCGACGATTCCCGGATGGCCCTGCCCGCCGGGCATCAAGAGGTCCCTCAAGACCTCGATCTCGCGGCGGAAATAGTCGTTCGCCTTGTCGCCGATCGTGCAGTTGGCACTCATCATCTTGATGGCGACCGGCCGGTTCTTCGAGAGCTGCGCGCGCCAGGTAGACCTCGCCCATGCCGCCGTCGCCGATCCATTTCTCGATCAGGTAGTCGGGGTGGGTGAGCGGGAATCTCAGCCGGCGGTTGCGGCAGTCGGTGCAGAGCCAGACACCGGCGCCCATCTGGTCCGCGGAGGCCAGCTCGGGTGCTCCCAGTTCGGCCCCGTCCTCGATGTGAATCCGCCGGCCGCAGCCGGCACACGTCGCCACGACGACGCTGTTGGACGATGACTCGAAGAAATGGACGACGAACGAGCTGTCACCGGCCGTGATCACGTCGCCCTCGCGCAGCAACACCCGCTCGACCCGGTGGCCGTTCACCTTGGTGCCGTTGGTGCTGCCCAGGTCCATCAGGTGGCATTGCGGCGGCTGATTCTCGATGCGGAAGTGTTCCCGGGACAGCATCAGGTCGCCGGTCATCGGGAAATGGACCCGGGACGATCGGCCGACCATGAATGTTTGCCGCCGATCGATCAAGTACTCCTGACCGGCATGAGGGCCGGCCGTGACCCGGATCATCAAGGCCATCGGTTGCTCCCCGGAACGCGAGAGGACAGCTCCGTTCTACTCGGTTTCCCTCCGGGATTAAACCCGCGAGGCCCGATTTCGGATCGCACGGCACCGCCCGCCCCGACCGCCGGGCATGACAGCACCGATCCTCCTCCGCTCCGCCGGCCCGCCATTCCTACGTACCCGGGGCAATCGAAGGTTCGCCGGCGCGAACGGATTGCCCGGAAGCCACCTGCCGCAACGACTTGAGGTCGATCTTCCCGGTGGCCGTGATCGGGATCTGATCCACCTGGATGAAGTCGCGAATCGACGGAATCCACAGCCTGGGAAGCCGGCCGTCGTTCAACCGACGATGCACATCCGCAGGTGTCATGCCCAGATCCGTGTAAACCACACAGAGTTTCTCGCCATGCTTGGCATCGGGGACGCCGGTGACGGCTACATGCAGCTCGTCGACTCCGGTAATCTCCATCAGGGCCGATTCGATGGTGACGTGGGGGACCATCTCGCCGGCGATCTTGGAGAACCGGCTGAGACGATCGGTGATCCGAAGGAAGCCTTCGGCGTCGACCAGGCCGACGTCGCCGGTGTAGTACCAGCCGTCGCGAAGGACCTTGGCGGTGGCCTCCTCCCGGCCGAGATAGCCGACCATGACCTGGGGACCCTTCACCGCGATGATCCCCTCGGTACCCAGGGGCAGTTCTTCTCCGCTTTCCGGGTCCAGGGTCTTGATCGAGGTGCCGGGCAGGGGGAGGCCGACGGTGCCCAGGCGGTTGCCGTGGACCTCGCGGCCGTCGCGGAGCCGGACGTCCTTGGGGACGTTCACCGCGACGACCGGCGAGAGCTCGGTGCAGCCGTAGCCTTCCAGTGGCTCGATCCCGAGCACCTGGCGGATCTCACGCGCGAATTCGGGCTTGAGCTTCTCGGCGCCGAGGATCAGGTGAGTCAGTTTGGCGAACTGACTCGGCTCGCAGCTCTTGAGATAGAGCCGCATGAACGAGGGGGTGCCGATCAGCAGCGTGACCCCATGCTGTTCGCAAAGCTTGCCGACCGTGCGGGCGTCGAGCGGGTTGAAATGGTAGACGATCTTTTTCCCAAGCGCCAGGGCCGTCCAGATCGTGACTGTGAATCCGAAGGCGTGGAAGAAGGGCAGGATGCCGAGGACGACTTCCTCGGGCTTCAGCTCGACCTGCTGTTCGATCTGGTACACATTGCTCAGCACATTGCGGTGCGAAAGGACGACCCCCTTCGGATCGCCGGTCGATCCCGAGGTGAAGATGACCGTGGCCTCGGCATCGAGCGACTCGCCCCTCAGCCCTGGAATGAAGGTGGACAGGGCGCTCGAAGGGGACAAACTTTGATACGGCAGCCGCCCAGACCTTGTCGGCGAGGGTCACGCGACCGGGGATATCCTCGAGGAGGATTCGCTCACCCTTGGGGCGGATCTGGAACCGGTCGATCGCCTTGGCGGACGTGATCACGTGGGTGATGCCGCACTGATCGATCGAGGAGTTCACCGCGTCCTGGCCGGCGGTGTAGTTGAGATTGACGGGGACCTTGCCCCAGAGCGTGACAGCCAGGTTCGCCACGGCGGCGGGTACGACCGGCGGCACCAGCAGCCCGACGTGCCGCGCCGGCCCCCAGGTCCGCGCCAGCACCCGCCCGAGCGCCAGGGCGCGGAGGAAGGTCTGCCCGTAGGTGAGCGACGCCCCCGTGCTGTCGCACATCGCGGTCTGGGCGGTGTGCAGCCGAGCCGCGCTCACGAAGGCCGACGCGAGCGATCGCCAGGCTTGCGGAAGCGGTGGTAGTTCACGCCACGGAGCAGCCACAACGCCAGCTCCACCATCGACGGACGGTTTTGCCCCGTCGGAACTCATCTCGACCCCTCCCGAAAGCCGCCCGCTGGGGCCGCAGCAAGACCGAAGAAAGGATGGATGCCAGAAAGAGGCCACTTTACGACGGGACGATCGATCAAACAACAGCGCAGTCTCAAGGAGCTCGAGGGGCCTTGGACCCGGCGCTGTCGAGGAGAAAAAGCGAGACTCCTCGCCCGACGCGACCGCTCGTCCGCCCTCATCCCTCATCCCTCATCGCTCATCCCTTCCGACGAATCCCTTCCGACGAATCCCTCCCGACGAATCCCTCCCTAAAATCGTCACGACCCGCAAGGTCGGGCGGTTGCGGCGGCGAAATTCTGCCGCCAGGCGCCGCCAGGCGCCGTTTCCGGCGCGAGCCGAGCCCCGGATCTCCGACCCCTCCCCCCGAGCTCCGGGCGGGGATGAGGTGCCCGAAGGGCCGATGAGGGGGCGGTCGGTGCCCCCGCGGATCGGCCGGCAATTCACTCGCCAAGGTGGCGTCGAGCGAGGAGTCTCGAAAATACGCACGAGAATGGACCGACCCCCCGGGCAAGGCCGCAACGCCTCGTCCCGAAGGGCCGGTCCGCTACCGCCACAGCGCGGGAGAGATTCAAGGTTTCTTCCGGTTGCGCCCGGATGTCGCCCACGAGACCCAGCCGCCGTCGTCCGACCAATCCAGGGCGGAGAGCGGGCCGTCCTCCTGGGCCAGGATGCGGTCCACGGCGTCCGTCACCAGGCTCGACGGCGTCGGCTTCGATCCGATCATCGTCGTGACGAGGGTCCGCGAGCTGCCCCAGATCTCATTCGACGGCTTGACGACCACGCGGTTCGAGGTCTTGTTGTTTGACGATCCCTGGGACTGCCCCGAGACAACCGTCGGGCTGGCCGGCGACAGCGCCGCCATCGGTCCGACGGCCGTCGAGCTGGGACTCGTCGCGAAGGCCGTCCGCCCGATCGACGCGGTGCCGGCGGGACTCGCGTCCGTCATCCCGCCGGCGGGGCCGCCGGAACCCGTCCCCGAGCCGCCGGCCGCGCGGAAGCCGGCCAGGTAGGGGACCAGGAGGTCGGCCGACGGCGAGCCCAGGCCCGTGCCCGGATTGAATCGGGATACACCGATCCGATGGAAGTCGCCTCCCGGCGCCTGGTACAGGGCGGGCATGAGCTGGGACGAGTCGAGGGGCGCGGCACCGGCGGCCGCTCGCATGCCGTCGGCGATGGCCACCAGGGCCGCCCATGCGGGCGTCCCCACGCTCGTTCCGCCCATCTCGGCCCATACGCCGCCCTGGGCGGTGGCGTCGTAGACCGCGACGCCCGTGGCCGGGTTCGCGTCGAACGCCACGTCGGGAGCCTGCCGGGCAGAGCCGGTCACGCCGACCGAAGCCTGGTAGCCCGGGATCGACTCGTAGGCGCTCGGACCCGAGTCCGTCCCGCTCCAGGCGGTCTCGCCGCCATGGCCGTCCGTGGCGGCTCCCAGGTTGAGCGATGTGCCGCCGACCGACAGCACGTTCGGCGATGTTGCGGGGTAGCTGGCGGCGGCGCCCGAATCGCCGGCCGCCGCGATGAAGGCCACACCTGGATGGCCCGAGGGCGTCGTGAAGGCGGCGTCCGTCAACGTCTCCTGAGCCGACTCACCGGCCGTCCAGCTCATCGACACCACCGCGACGCCCGGCACATCGGCGGCCGTTGTCACGGCACTCAGCAAGTCGCCGACCGCAGGGCTGCTCGCCTCCACCACAAGCAGATTTGCCCCCGGTGCCATCGCGTGGGCCCACTCGACGTCCAGCGCCTCCTCCTGATTCCAGTTCGCCGCCGCCGAGCCCGCGGCCGAAGGCAGGGGCGAAGCCGCACCCGACTCGTTGAGCACCCGAAGGCTCGGCGGCGCGGGGAGCCCGAACTGGGTGTCGAACTGCTGCAAGGCGGAGGTCAGATACGGATCGTCGTACGCCACGACGATGGCAATCGTCTCGCCGGCGCCACTCCATCCCGACGGGAGCGTACCGTTCTGCACGGGCGGGAGCCCGTAGACCGCCCGGATCTGGTCGGGCGTGAATCCTGACGGTGACACCGGCGCAGCGGCCGGCCCTCCAGGTGACGGTCCGCTCGGCGGGCTGCCCGCCACCGGTCCTGCGAGATTGCCTCCGGTCGATCCGCCGGTGACCGGCGCGTTGACTCCCGTCTCGAACAGGGCGGCGACCGTCACGCTGCCCCCGCTGACGTACAGGCCTCCTCCCTTGGCAGTTCCTCCCTTGCCGCCGGAACCGCCCTTGCCGGCATTACCACCCTTGCCGGCGTCGCCACCGTTGCCTCCTGAGCCGGCCGGGCCGCCCGTGCCGCCGACGCCTCCGACTCCGCTCGAGCCCCCGGGACCTCCGAAATATGTGCTGGAGGTGGAGGGGGTACCCGTCGCCGATCCGCCGTCAGCCCCGTCACCGCCGTCACCGCCATTACCGCCATTGCCGCCATCCCCACCTTCGCCACCTTTGCCACCATCGCCGCCCTTGGCACCACTGCCACCCAGTGCACCGATACCGCCTGCGCCAGCGGCTGCCGAGTTCTTCCGGATCGTCAGCATGTTTCCCGAGGTGATCGTGAGCGAGCCTCCCGAGACGGCAATACCCCCGCCGGTGGCGTTGCCACCCGCGCGCGCCATTGCCGCCGGCTCCGCCACCGCCGCCGCCACCGCCCTTTCCGCCCGCACCGCCCCTGCCACCGGTACCGCCACCGCCACCAAGCCCACCCCAGCCGCCGCTACCGCCACTACCGCCCGCAACCGATCCAGGTGCACCGGATCCGCCCCGGCCCCCCTTACCGCCTTCATCGCCGCCGCCGCCCTTGCCGCCGCCGCCGCCATCCGCTCCGTCGGCACCGTCTTCTCCCTTGCCTCCCTGGCCGCCGGATCCTCCTTTGCCACCAACAGCCGTGTTACTCGCGACAGTGACGTCGATGCTGACGGTGACCGATCCGGCGAGGATCGCAATGCCCCCGCCCGTACCGTTGCCCGCGGCGCCGCCGTTGGCGCCGGCGCCGCCTCCTCCTCCTGCGCCACCATTGCCGCCTTTACCTCCAGTGCCGCCGACGCCGCCCCATCCGCCATTGCCTCCGCCGCCACCACCACCGCCAGGACCACCGATGACCGTCCCGGTACCTCCGTTTCCACCGTCACCTCCCTCGCCGCCGTGATTGCCCTCGCCGCCATCACCACCCTCACCAGCGTCGCCCGCCTCGCCGGCCTTTCCACCGCCGCCACCACCGCCCGCCTTTCCTCCATCGCCCCCGGTGGCGGAGTTCCCGGTAATGGACGTGGCGAGGGTGCTAAAGGTAAGCGTCCCGCCGTTCACCAGGATGCCGCCGCCCAATCCATTGCCGCCCTTCCCGCCGACGCCTCCCTTGCCTCCCTTGCCGCCGCCTCCGCCTGCACCACCATCACCACCGGTACCGCCCTTTCCGCCCCACCCGCCGGCGCCGGCGCCGCCACCCCCGCCGCCTCCAGAAGACTGGGCACCCGTCTGACCCTTGCCGCCATTGCCTCCAATGCCGCCGTTGCCTCCGTCGCCGCCTTTGCCCCCGTCGGCCCCCTTGCCGCCATCCAGGCCATCGCCACCGTCCTCTCCATCACCGCCCTTGCCGCCCAGCGCCTGGTTGTCCTGGATCGTGTCGCCACTGAGCGTGACCTTCCCCTTGGCGATGTAGATGCCGCCGCCGGCGCCGTTCCCACCGGCCCCACCGGCCCCGCCGGTCCCACCGCCGCCGCCCTTGCCGCCACCGCCGCCGTTACCACCCTTGCCGCCTGAGCCGCCGCTTCCGCCGGCTCCGCCACCGGAGCCGGGAGCACCCGACCCTTGACCATCCGGCCCGTCGCCGCCGTTTCCGCCCAGGCCGCCCTTGCCACCCGAGCCGCCGGTCCCTCCATCGCCTGCAATGCCTCCAGGGCCGGGCAGGCCGGCATCGCCACCATCGCCGCCCTGCGCGGTGTTCGAGCTGAGCGTCGTCGAGGAGATCGTCACGGTCCCGTTCGCGACGTAGATTCCGCCGCCGTTCCCCTTGCCACCGGCTCCTCCCGCTCCGCCGGCTCCGCCGGCTCCACCAGGCACTCCCTTGCCGCCGCCGCCGCCACTCGAGCCGTTCCCGCCGTTGGTGCCCGATCCGGACAGAGCGGTCGTCGTGTATGTGGGCTGGCTGAGCGTGGTTCCACCGCCACCGCCACCGGCTCCTGGGCCTCCTCCGATTCCGCCGAGGATGCCCGATCCGCCGACATAACCCGCTCCGCCCGGCGCCCCGCTCGTCCCGTTGACCCCATTATCGCCGTCAGCACCCCCGCCGCCCGCGCTGCCGTTCAGGCCGCCGACGCCCGCGCCGCCGCCCGGTCCGCCTTTGCCACCCTTGCCGCCCTGCGCGGTATTGTCGGAGATCGTCGAACTGGTGAGCTTCAAGGATCCCGAGGTAATGTAGATGCCGCCACCATCGGCATTGGCGCCTGCGCCGCCCGTTCCACCCTTGGCTCCGAAGCTGGGAGCGGGCTTGCCCGCGGCACCGTCGGCTCCCACGGCGCTGTTGTTGGCGACGGACGCGCGTACTCATCGTCACCTGTCCGCCGTCGATCAGCAGGCCGCCGCCCAGCGCTGCGGTCCCACCCACCATGCCGCCGTCGGTCGCCTTGCCATGTTCGATGGACATCTTCTTGAAGACCACGGTGACCGTCGAGGCAACCTGGAAGACCCGGTTCGTTCCGCCGCCAGTGATCACGACCGCATTGGCGCTCAAGCCCTCGCCCACGAGGTTCAGCGTCTTGTGGGACACCCCGATGTTGAGGCTCTGGAGCGTGAGATTGTTGAACGGTGTAGGTCCCCCCGGGACATCGATCGTGTCACTGCTGTTGGAGTCCTGCTCGGCACTGATGATCGCCTGGACCAGGTCGAAGCCGCCGGCCGGAGTCGCGGTCCAGGCCGACGCGGGAATCGCGGCAGGAGACGCAACGATGACGCCGGGGGTCGCCAGCGTTGCCAGCAGCGACGCGTTGAGGCTTTGCCCGAGCTGACGGGTTGTCGCCGTCGAATCGAGCTGATTCACCAGGCCGTCGCCGTTGACGTCACTATTCAGCGGGATGAAGCCCGAATGCGACGACTTCCCGAGCAATTTCGTGATCGCCGCGAGGTCCGTCTTGTTGACGGTCCCATCGCCCGTCACGTCGCCGAGCAGACGATCAAAGTTCAGCGCCGTGGTCGTGCCGTCGGGCGTGGTGACGTCCAGCGTGTAGTAGCCGTTGGCCGCGGCCGAATTGGCCACTCCGCCCAGCCCGCTGGCGCCAAAGTCGATCGTGATCGAGCCGCCGGCGACGGCCATCATGCTGGGGGTGAGCGTCACCGCGGTCGGCGTACCGTTATCATTGAGGTTGTTCTGCGTCAGGGAGAGCTTCGAGCCGGTAATCATCGCCTGGAGCGCCGTCGGGTCGGACTGATTGAAGTTCACCGTCAGGTCGCGGATATACGAGCGCTCGACCGCCCCGTCCTCGACCGTCAGGCCGTCGACCCGCAGCGAACTCGGCTGCGAGAACGTCTTGTTCGTGAAGCTCGCGACCGGCGCCGTGGCCGACGAACCCTGCTGATTCCCGGCATCGAACGCGACCGCATAGAACTGGTAGCTATTGCTCACGCCGTACGTCGCCGGGCTGAGATAGCTCGCGGTGGCCGAGTAATGGCCCGAGGAGTCGGCGGGACCGGCCGGGATCGCCAGGCCAATCTGCGCGAAACCCCGGCTCCGACCTCGGCGAATACCTCGATATAGGTCAAGACACTGCCGCCAGGATCCGTGCCGGTGAGTCCCAATGTAAATCGGCCGTTGCTGTCTGCGGTCACTGAGCTGACCGACGCGGTGGGCGCGTTGAGGTCAGGCAGGTAGGTGAAACCCTCGATCGCGGGCTGGTACTTCTGGGTGTTCCCCGCGACGTCGGTGGCCGTGCTGTAGAAGCTGTAAGTCGTGTTGCTCTGACCGGTGAAGCTGAAGGTTGCAGAGGCCGTAGTGCCGGCCATCGAGCTCGGTGCGATGGGCGATTGCCACGGGGTCCACGGACCCGCGGAGCCATTCGTCGAATAATAGACAGTGAACAGGGCGATGCCCGATGACGTGCTGTTTCCGGATCCCAGGGGATCGGTGCCGGTCACCGTAACGCTGAAGCTCAGGCTCGTCCCGGTCTTGGGCAGGGTCGAGACGGTACTCGTGGGCGGCGTGGTGTCCATCGACCACGAGGTGAACAGCGTACCGCTGCCGAGGTTCTCGGTCGTGTCCTTGAGGTGGGCCGCGTTGATGGTCAGCTCGTAATTCCCTTCCGCGCCCGTGTATGCGGTGAGGCCGTTGACCTGGTAAGTGGTGCCGGAAACCTGGCTCAACGACAGGCCGCCGCCGAGCGTCACCGCGGTCCCATTGTCGGTCAACGACAGTGCCGCGGCCGAGAAGCTCGTCGTGTCAACCTGCTCGCTGAACGTCACCTGCAGCGAGGGAAGCGCAACATCGCGAGGATTGGGCGAGATGGCCGCGATCGAGCTGATGCCAAGCGGCGAGGCGAACTGAATCGTCGCCTGCGCATTCGCCGGCGTTGCCTGCACGTTCCCCGCGGCGTCGGTCGCGATGCTGTAGAATTCATACGAGTGCCCGAGTTGCCCGGTGAAGGAGACTTGCCCCGAATACGTCGCCACGGGCGAAGAGGGAGTCAGGGTCGACAGCAGCGCGTAGGTCTTCCCCCCGTCGCTCGAATCATAGACGTCGACCTTCGCGATCCCCGAGGGGGTACTGCCGCCGGCGCCGGTTGGATCGTTGGCGCCGATGTCCAGGGTGATGTCGGTCGAGGTCGAGGTGGGCGGCAGCGGCCCGACGCTGCTGCTCGGGGCGGTCAGATCCTCGAGCCAGGTGGTTGACATCATTCCGCTACCGGCGACTTCCGAGGCATCCTTCAGTTTGGCGGCACTGATGGCGAGGACGTACGTTCCCCCGGCGCCCGTATAAGCGCCTAAGCCATTGATCTCGTAGGTCGTGCCCGAATCGAGGATGATCGAGAGGCCACCTTTGAGTGTCACGGCGTTGCCGTTATCGGTGAGCGAAAGCGCGGCGGCCGAGAAGCTTGTCGTGTCGATGGCCGAGCTGAAGGTGACCTGCACCGACGAGACCGAGGAGTTCCGAGGGTTGGGCGAGATGGCGGTGATCGTCGAGACGCTCAGCGGTGGAACAACCCGGGTGGTCGCGTCGGCCTTCGAGTGCATCGCCTCGACGTTGCCGGCGGCGTCGGTCGCCTGGCTGATGAACGAGTAGGTGTGGCTACCCGTCTGCGCCGTATAGGTGGCCGAGGTCAGGGCCGTGTCCTGGAGCCAGACCTTGTAGGGTCCGCCGTCCACCGCGACTTCGATGGTGAACGAGGCGATACCCGAGCCGCCCGTGTCGTCCGTCCCCGACCACGAGACCGGGATCTGCGTGCTCGTGGTCATGGCCGGCAGCAACGCCACGCTGCTGGTCGGGGCGACCGAGTCGATCGTGATCAGGTCCTGCTTGGTGGGATCGACGCCCTGGGACGGATCGTCGTCGTTGACCTGGTCGGTGCTGATCGTGGTCTGGTTGTCGAATGAGATCACGGCCACGTTGCGGATCTGCGTGCCGGTGGCCAGGCCCGGGCTGGGCGACACCGAGAACGAAAGATACCCCTGGCCGCGACCCGTGCCATTCTCGGGAGGCAGGAAGCCGGTCAGCACGTCGGGCGGGAGCTGCGACGTCGGATCGAGCGAATAGAATTTCGCATACACCTGCCGGGTGGAGAAGTTGATCCCGGCCGAGACGACCACGTCGAAGGTCTCGTTGTTGTAGGTCATCGAGACGGTGGTCTGAAAAGTCTGGCTCCCCGCCGGGATCGATAGGTTGAAGTCGCCCCAGCCGATCCCAGTTAACTGGAAAGTGTTGGCATTGAGGCTGGGATCGAGCTGGTCGATGATCGTGACCTGCTGGGCCGGGGAGGTGGCCGTGGATGGATTTCCGAAGTCGACCCGATAGGGCAGCAAGGTCAGGCTCGAGTCGGAGACGAAGTTCTGCGTCTCCGGAGCCCTTCGGGCCGTACGCGGCATTGGGATCAACGGATGTGGGAGAAGGCGTCGGCGTCGGCGGCTTCGGCGGTTTAGGAGCGTTCGGCCCTTGCTGGTCGGCACCGTCGGAGCCGGCGGAGCCATTGGCGCCGTCAGACCCATCGTTGCCCGCGCTGCCATCGTCGCCGCCATCGCCGGGATCACCAGCGCCACCGGCGACGCCGGCGCCGCTGCCGAGTCCGCCGGCACCAGCAGTTTCTGTGTTGTCAGTCTGGCTGATGCCGGTAGCACCGCTGTTGCTGGGGTTGGAGGAGCCGCTCGAACCCGTCGAGCCGCCAGCGGACGAATCGCCGCCCTGCGAGCTGCCGCCTGGCGAGCCGGTCTGGCCGCTGGAAGGCGTGCCGGGCTTGCCGGGCTCAGACCGGAACCACCGCCCCCGCTGGACGAGATGGGCAGCGGCACCGGGAAATTGAAGGAAGGTGAGGGCGGTGGGACGGTCGCACCGTTCGCGATGCCGGGGAACTGGTGATATTGTTGCAATTGCTGCTGATTGGAACCGAGCACTGCCTGGTCCTGTTGCTCGATCTGCTGGATCTGTGCCGGGGTCGTCGTGTAAGACTGGTACCCTGCCCGTAGCTGAAGCCCGTAGCCGGCTCCCGGGGCGGGCGGCGACTGCAAATTGGGTGTCAAACCGCTGTATCCGGAGGGGTCAATGACGTCGATCGGGCTGTTACCGGCGTACACCCGGAAGTTGGTGTCGCCGCCTCCCAGGCCCAGAGGATCGTTGCTCAGGAATTGCCCGGTGGTCGGGTCGTAGCTCCGGGCTCCCATCGTGTACACGCCGCCTCCGGCGTTCATCACGCCGTACTGGCCGACGAACGCGAACGGGTTCGAAGCACTGCCCGTACTCGAGAGCAGCCCGCCGAACGGGAGGTAACTGTAGCTCGCGAGAACGGTAGTGGTCCCCGGGTGCTGCCGGCGGTCGTCAATCCGGCTGTCGAACCGTCCGCATCGAACTCGTAATAGCTCGTGGACGTCGGCGTCGTCTGGCTCACAAGTCCCAGGCCATAGGTGTATCCTGCCGTCATCGCTCCCGTGCCGTCGAATTGCGCCACGAGGCTGCCCATGCCAGTCGGGTTCACCAGATTACTGGTCGTCTTGCCGTCCTTGGTCGTCTTGACCACGTTCCCGAGTGCGTCGTACTGATAGCTCCAGGTATCTGCCGGCGAGCTCACGCCGACCAGTCGGTTGAGCGAGTCGTAGCTGTAGGTCGTGTCGCCCGACGGCGACGAGGCCGAGGCGGAGGTCTCCGTTGGCGTTGTAGGTATAGCTGGTCGTGCCGTCGGGCGAGGTGACCGAGGTGTACTCGTTGTCGCTGTTGCTGACGTAGCTGGAAGTCGCCCCATTAATCGTTGCCTGCGTGCGGTCGCCCGAAGCATTGTAGGTGTAGGTGATGTCCTGGCTCGGCACGGACGCGCTGGTGGAGGCGAACTTCGCCTCGGTCATCTGGCCGACAGTGTCATAGGTATATGTCCAGGTTCCGTCCGAGGTCGCCATGCTGCCGACCTGCCCGAGCGCGTCGTAGCTGTAGGTGAAGCTGCTGTCGACCGTCTTGCCGCCGGCGGCATAGTTCGTGACGGCCAGGACATTGCCGTCGGCGTCATATGCATACGTTGTATAGCTCCCGTCTCCCTTGAGGGCCTCGGTGAGCTCTCCAAGCACGTTGTAGGAGTAGGTGACGATCGGATTGCCGGCGCCGTCGGTGAGCCTGCTGAGCTTGCCGTTGCTGTTGTAAGCGTAGTTGACGATGGCCAGGGTAGTGGACCCGGACATCTCCACCATCTGCGAGCGCTGACCGTCGAGGTTGTAGCTGAACTGGAGCAACGCCCCGCCGGGATAGGCGACCCCCGTAAGCCGGCCGGCGGCATCGTAGGTCAGGCTGGTCGTGCCCGAGGAATCCTCGGCGGTGATGAGATTTCCGTAGGAGTCGTAGGCATAAGTCATCTGGGTGCCGTCGGAGAGGGTCGCGGAGGTGACCTGCCCCGAGGCGTTGTAGGTGTAGTTCGTCACCTGACCATTGGGATCGGTGAGCGAGAGCGGATCGCCGAGTGCGTCGTAGGTCGCGCCCATGACCGACTGGTCGGGATACTGGACCGAGGTCAGGTCGCCAGCCGCGTTGTACTGGAAGCGCGTCGTCGCCCCCTGGGGATCGACCATGCTCGCGGGCTGGTTGCTCGAACCGCCGTAGCTGAAAGTCGTCGTCTGGCCCAGAGGATTGGTCAGCGAGGTGAGGTTGCCGTTGGGGTCGTAGGTGAATGAGTCCTTGAGCCCCGTTGGACCCGTGATGCTCGTGAGGTCACCCGCGGAGTCGTAGGTGGCGAACGTGATGTTCCCGAGCGGGTCGACGTACTTCGCGAGGTTTCCCTGGTCGTTGTAGTAGTATTTCCGTATATCTCCGGCCGCGTCCGTGACCGAGACCTCGCCCTGTTGATAGGCGAGCGTGAGCCGTTCGGAGTTGCCGGCCTGGTTCAGGAACGTCAGCCGCCCCGTCGTGTCGTAACCAAAAACCTCCTTGGTGCCGTCGGGGTTGATGATGCCCGAGAGGGCGTTGAGAGTCAGCGGGCCCGAACCGATCAGGTAGGTGTAGCGAGTGACCGACCCATCGACCGCCTGGACGGTGCTGAGGTACTGACCCGAGGAGTCGTAGGTGTAGCCGACCGTGAAGCCGTCCGACCCGGTGAGCGAAGCGATCCGCCCATTGGAGTTGTAGTGGATCGTGATCGATTCACCCGATGACGCCGTCAAGCCGGTGAGTCGGCCGCTGGTGTAGCCGGCGGTGACGCGATTCCCGTCGGCGTCCTGGATGTCGTCGAGCGAGCCGTCGGCATTGAACGCCTCGGTCGTACCATCGGCCTCGACGAGCCGGAAGGCACCACCGACCAGCGCCTCCAGGGTCCCGTGGTCCCCCGGCTCGGCAAAGTAGGCCGTTCGACCGGCTGTCCGGTTGGAAGACCCTCTGCTGGCCCGAGGGCATCGTGACGGTCACGGTCCCATCGGAGCCGACCGACAGGGAGTATTGCCAGTTGTCGGTCCACCCGTAGCCGAGCGGCCCCAGGGTATTCCGCGACACGAGCGAGTTGGCGTACTCACGCGTGAACTGAAGCTGGTTCCCCGACGACGGCTGCGAGAGATCGGTCTGGCTCGAGAGCGTGCCGACCGGCGAGAGACCCTCGGCCTGCTCGATCGAGAACTGCCAGAGTTTGGTCACGTCGGTGACATTTTCGCCGAGCCGCCCGAGGTAGTTGGCGTTGTCGTCCATCGCCTTGACGAACCCGCCCCAGGTGCCGCCGACCTGCGAGGTGAGCCCCGCGTACACGACGTTCCAGGCGGCGTCCGACATGCCCGGCGGCCGCAGGCTCGTCCCGAGGCTGGCCCAGTCGACGGCAGTCGAGTCTGACTGGGTGTACGACTGGAGGCTGAAATCAAAGTGGCTCTCGCTGAAATTCCATGGCTGCTGCATGCCGGCATAGTAAACCGGCACAGTAATCGACTCGCCCGGCTCGAGCACGCCGGGCACCTTGCCGCTGGCGAGGATCTCGATGGTGTTCGAATAGCCCGCCGGCAAGGCCGAGGTCCAGTAGCCCGCGACTTGCAGATTCGGATTGAGGGTGAAGAGCGGCAGGTTGACGATCGTCTGGCCGTCAACCATCTCTGGCGGCGCTCAGGACCAGCAGCGGCGCCGGAATCGCCTGGCTGCCCGTGTTGGAATACCGGATGTCGATCGTCGCCGAGATGTGCCGCCCCATCACACTGGGCAGGATGAGCTGCGTCGTCAGCTGACCGGCGCCCGGGGTCGTCACCGTAAACGCCCCGGTGAGCTCGGCCGTCGTCCCATCGGCACGGGTGACGATCACCGAGTAAAGTCCCTCCGGCACCTTACTGAGGTCGAAGGTCGCCGTAAGCTGGGTGAGCGTATCGATCGAGACGCTGGCCGCCGCGTAGGAGATCGATGGGCCGGCCGCGGGGACGAGGGCCACGGAAGACGCCTGGTCGAAGCCGGCCCCGGTGAGGGTCAGCGTCGCACGGGCGTCGTGAGCCGAGTAACCCGGGGAGACGTTCGCCAGTTGAACGGGCGCGCCCGTAGCCACGATCGTGTAGGGACTCGACGATGGCGCCGAGGCCCCGTAGGCGAGGAAGTACCATGTCCCCGGCGCGGCCGACGGCACCAGGAGCTGCTGGTCGGCAACGCCGGGCGCGATCGAGCTGTAGTCGTAGTCCGATGGTGTGGGCGGCGCGCCGAGCTTGGCATAGAGCTGATTGACGGCGCCACCGCTCGAATCCTGCAGGTTCACAAACAGCGTCTGCGACGTCGGGACCACGACCGAATACAGGTCGGACTGCCCCGAGCCCGCCATGGTCCCCCGGAAGCTCGTCCCCAGTGTCAGGCTCGTGATCGTCAACTGATCGAGCTCGAATGCGTAGCTGCCGCCGCTTCCTCCGACGCCGTCAACGGACAGGACATACGCCCCACTGCTCGGAAGCGTGATCAGTCCCGAATCTGACTGCAGGTTCGAGAAAGCGACGTAGCCCCCCGGTCCGGTCAAGTTGAAGACCTCGCTGCCGTAGTTCGAGCTGATCAGGTGGAACTTGACCTGCTCGTTGGCCGTTGCAGAGAAGCTCCACTGATCGATTCCGAACGCCCCGGAGAGCGTGCCGACCTCGCCCTGACCCAGCGAGAGCGGCTGGATGTGCGGAGTGACATCGTATACGGCCACGGAATAGTTTCCCGTTGCCGACGAGCCCGACGGCGCCTCGATACGAAGGGTGTACACGCCGTCGGCGTTGAACGTCACCCCGCTCAAGGTCACGATCGCCCCGTTGCTGCTGTTCCCCTTCGCCAGCACGGTGCCGAACTGGTCGAGGAGCTCGACGGTGACGGCGCCGATCTGGGGCGATAGCGCCGGGTTCGCCCCCGCGCCGCCGGGGTTCACGCCGACGGTCACCGTTTCACCCGCCCGGCCGAAGAAGGTCCAGTTATCGATCGCGCCCGCCACCACCAGGTCGCTGGCCGCGGGCGTGCCCACCTGAAGCGAGCCGCCGCCCGGAACCTGGGTGACCGTGCCGTTGACGACGGTGCCGTTGATCACGGCACCCCGCACATACATGTGCAGCCCGTTCAGGTCGAGGGTGGCACCCGCCGCGAGCACCAGCCCATTCGCGTACACCGCCTCGTGCCCCGTGCCGGTCGAGTTGCGGGCGTTATCGACGAGCTGGAGATACGTGCCGCCGGTGATGCTGATCGAACCGTAGGCGGAATTGCCCGCGAACCCCGCCTGCACCGCCCCCTGGTCGGCGGACATCGCCTCGAGATGCTGCGGCGCACCACCCCACCACCGCCGTCGAATACGACCGCCCCCAGCGGAGTGTACTTCCGGGAGTTCTGCGTGCTGCCCGTCAGGTCCCCGGTGAGATTGAGCGTCGCCGCCGGGGTAAGGATCAGGACGCCGGAGCCATCCACCTCGAGCGAGCCCGTGAGGGTGATCGTCGCATTGTCCGGAATCGTCAGGCTGCCTTGCTCCACCAGCTTCCCCGCGTGGACCGACAGCGCGGCATAGTTGGTGACGGTGTAATCCGCGGTCGGGGTCAGGGTGAAGATCACCGACGGATCGAGGGTCAGGCTGACATCCGAGAAGCTCTGGAGCTTCGGGTCCTCGATCGAGGCTCCATTGGTCACCTGAAGGCTGGCGTAGGAGGGATCGCCCGAGAAACGCTGGAGCGATGACAGGTCGATGAAGCTCCCGATGCCTCCGGCTCCCGCTCCGTCCGCCTCGATCTGCACATAGGGACTCGCGCCGGTGATCGAGCCCAGGAGCGGCAGCAGCACCTGCCCACCCTGGAGAGCCTCGATTCGCAGGATGCTGTCGAGCGTGCCGAGGCTGGTCAGCCTGGGCAGGCTCAGCACGCTCCCTGCATCCTGGGCCACCAAGGAGGTCGTGTCATAACCGTTGGCATTGGCATAGCTCGTGAGCGCCGTCAATGTCACCGCGCCGCCGTTGGTAATGTTGATCGATGATCCGTCGAGGTCTCGAAGCAGGTTGAACGTGTACTGGCCACCCTCGATCACCAGCCGGCTGTTCGTGAAGCTGGTCCAGGGCGCCGTCGGAATCGTACCCGTGCCGTCGAGCGTAACGGTCATCTGGTTGAGAGTCACCAGGCCATTGTCCTGGACAACACCGTGGTTGGTGACCGACAGGCTGCTCCCGGGTGCGTTCCAGGTCAAGAGCGCCTCCATGTCCACCTCGCTGCCCAGTCCTTGGGCGGTGATCGACAGGCCATTGCCGGTGATCGTCGTGAGGCCGGGTAGTGAGATCGTTCCGACCGTGGAGCCGTTGTAGCCGTACTGATAGGCATTGAAGGTATTGTAGTAGCTCGCGTAGGTGGTGACCGCGGGCAACGCGAGAGACGCCGCCGCCGTAGACCTGCAGACTTGTGCCGTCGATGTCCGCGAGCGCCATGAATGACGATCGGTAATCCCCTGCCTCGATGTAGAGCTGGCTGTTCGTAAGGGTCGTCCACTGCGACGTTCCGACGGTTCCCGTGCCGTCGAGCGTCACGGTGACCCCCGTAAGCGAGGTCAGGGCATTGTCCAGCACCGTCCCTTGCTTCGTCACGGTCAGGTTGCCGCCGCCGAGCGAAGCTACCTTCGAGATGTCGACCTCGCTCCCCGGGCCAATGGCGTTGACGTAGACCACTCCGGTGATCGACGTAAGGGCCGGCAGGAGCAGCGTGCCGGTGGAAGGCGTGCCGGAGTAATAAGAGGGCTGGAGGCCATTGAGGGCGTTATAGCCGCTCGCATAGCTGGTGACGGAGGGCAGTGAAAGGCGTCCCCCGCCGTAGACGTAGATATTCGAGTAATCAATGTCCGACAGACCGCCGAACGGAGGCGAGGTCGTGGAGGAGTAATCGCCGGCGCTGATGTAAAGGGTCCCGTCCGTGAAGCTCGTCCACTGCGACGTGGCGAGTGTCCCCGTTCCGTCGAGGGTCACGCTGACGTACGCCAGCGTCTTGAGGCTATCGGCCAGGACCGAACCTTGCTGGGTCACGCTGATCGAGCCGCCGCCGAGGGCGGTGATGCCCGACAGGTCGATCGCACTACCCAGTCCAGCGGCCTGGATATTCACCGACCCGGTAATCGCGGTCAGATTGGCGAGCGACAGCGAGCCCGGAGACAGGGTACCGTAGCCGTAGTAGGTCGGCTGATAGGCGCGGAACGTCCCGTACGAGCCATCGTAATGGGTGACCGAGGAGAGCGCCAGGCTCCCGCCTCCGTAGACGAACAGACTGCTGTCGTCGATATCATTCAGGGAGATGAACGCGGACGTATAGTCGCCGCCCGAGATGTAAAGCGTGCTGTCGGTCAGGCTCTGCCATTTCGACACAGCGATCACGCCCGTGCCGTCGAGTGTCACGAACTCCTGGGAGAGGCTCGTGAGAACGGGGTCGTCAACCTTGCCCTGGTTGGTCACGCTCAGGCTGCCGCCGGTGAGGCTCTTCAAACTCGACAGGTCGATCTCGCTGCCCTCTCCGCTCGCGTTGATGTAGACGTAGCCCGTGATGGTCTCGAGAGATCCGAGGTCGAGCGTGCCCACGGTCGTGGGGTAGGGATAAGTGGAAGAGGTTCCATCGGTCTGGAGCGTGTTGTAGTCGGAGGTGTACTCGGTTACTCCGGGCAGCGAGAGCTTGCCGCCGCCATAGACGTACACGCTCGAGCCGTCGATGTCGGCGACGTTCGCAAGGGGAGTTCCGGTGGCATAATCGCCGCCGAGGACGGTGATATCCCCGTCCGTGATGCTCGTGAACTGGCCAACCGGGAGAGAGCCGGTACCGTCGAGCTCGAGGTTGACGTAGCTGAGGCTGGTGAGCGCTTTGTTCAGGTCGATCTTGCCCCCGTTCGTTGCCGCGATGATCGCGACGGTCATGCCCTGGGCGTAGGTCGTCATCGCAGAGACGTCAACCTCACTTCCGCTACCGTCGGCCTCGATGCTGACGGGGGCATCGAATCCCGAGGTGTCGATGGTCAGCAACGCCGGGAGGGAGACCTTGCCCCCGGCGGCGGCCTCGATGATCATCGGCGTGTAGTAGTAGGCCACGCCGCTCTCGCTGATCTCGGCCAGCGCCGGGAGGTTGAGGACCGATCCGGTGCCGGTCGCCTCGAATACCGGACCATTGAACCCGTCGAAATACACATCATTGAGCGGCTGGAAGCTGGTCACCTCGGGGAGCGTCAGGCTGCCGCCACCCGAAACCACCAGCCCTGAGCCGTCGATGTTGGTCAGGGAGCCGAACGGCCCGTTCGGTTGGGCACCTGTCGGCACGTAGTTGCCGCCGGTGATCGCGAGCCTCCCCTGGGTCACGGTGGTCCACTTCGTCGTGTCGATCGTGCCGGTCCCATCCAGGATGACGTCCACTCCCGACAGGCTGGTGAGAACCGGGGCAACCATGTCGCCCTGGTTCGTGACGCTCAGTGTGCCGTCCGAGGGATTGCTCAAAGAGATCGAGGTGAGCTTGGCCAGCTCGATCTTGCTCCCCTTTCCCCGGGAGAGAATCTGTAGCGAATCACCGGTGAGGGTCTCGAGCCTGGTCAGGATGAGGCTGCCCACCGTGCTGGCGCCGGCGGCCGATCCGGAATGATAGGACTGGAGCAGGACATCGGCGGCCGTCGTCACCCCGGTGAGCGACAGGCTGCCGCCGCCGGACACATAGATGCCCGACCCGTCGATGGTGCCCAGTCCGGAGAACGCACGCGACGAGTTCGACGTGGGGTTGGATGGTGCGTAGTCGCCCCCAATGATCGAGAGGTCCCCGTTCGTCAGGCTCTGCCATTGCTTGATGGCCAGCTTGCCGGTCCCGTCGAGCTTCACGGTAACGCCCGTCAGGGTCGTCAGGTTGGCCGCGTTGACCTCGCCGTAGTCGGTCACGCTCAGGCTGGTGTAGGTGTAGTAACGGCTGCTGTAGTACGAGGAGAGCGATGTCAGGCTGGGCAGGTTGATCTCGCTTTGCTTCCCGGTGGCGACGATCCGGACTCCGTAGTCACCGCCGATTGTCGTGAGGGCGGACAGGTCCACGGTTCCGCCCCCGTTGGCCTTGACGCTTCCCCCTTCCGACTCGTACGTGGTGAGGCCGGAGAGGTCGACAAGGCTGTTCGTCCCGATGGAGATCGCTCCGACCGAGAGGTACTGGGCTCCGGCGGTGATCGACGACAGTTTTTCTGCCCGGACCTGTCCTCCGGCCTTCGCCTCGAAGTCCAGATTGCCGTTGCTGGAGTAATAGGACTCGCCGCCGATGGAGCCCGAGCCGCCGCCATTCGACGAGTAGCTTCCCGTGACCGAGGTCAGGTTGGGAAGGCTGAGGACCGCCCCCGAACCGCTGGCCTCGAGATTGAGGAGTGTGCCCTGCGTGTTCCGAGGGTTGTCCGATGTCACGCCGGGGAGGGTCAGGATGCCATCCGAGACGAAAATCCCCGAGCCCCGGATATCGGACAGGTTCGCGAACGAGGCGGTGGAAGTTTCTGTGGTCGGTGATGGATAGTTGACCCCCAGGATCGACAGCTCGCCATCGGTGAGGCTGGTCCACTGGCGCGTCGCCAGTTTCACCGCGCCGCCGATCTTGACCTTCACGCCTTTCAGGTGCGTGAGGGAGCTGTCGTCAACGGTCGCCCCTAGCAAGACGGTGAGCGAAGATGGGGTCGCGTAGTAGTTCAGTGGTGAACCAAGTTCGGTCAGGGCCGGAACGTCGAGCACGCTCGACGAGCCCGCCGCAAAGAGGTTGAAGCCGTAGGTCCCGCCCAAAGTCGTCAGGTAGGGCAGATCGAGCGTCCCGCCGTTCGTCGTGTCGCCGACACTGACGGAAATCCCCGTCGAGTAGGCGTTGTTCTGCCAGCTGGTGACGCCGGGCAGGGTCAGGCTGCCGCCGCCCGACACCGCGATGCCGGCATTGTCGATGTCGGTAAGGTTGGGCAAAACATAGGTGCCGCCTTCGATATTGATGTAATCGTAGTTGAGCGAGGTGAACTGATCGAGCGACGAGGAGTCCGTGGGCGTGACGATTCCCCCGCCGCTGCCGTCGAGGATGAACCGGGTGCTTTCGAGGCTGGTGAGCCCGGGGTTGAGCAAGAGCTCGCCGCCTTGCGTGGCCGACAAGAGGGCGTTGTAGCTCGCGAACGTGGTCAACCCGGAAAGATCGACGAGGCTGCCGGCGCCCTGAACCTGGGCGCCGATGGACAGCTCGGTGGCGTTGACATTGATGGCCGCCAGCGACGGGGCATTGACTGTGCCCCCGCCTGATGCGACGAAGTTGAAGCGGTTACGGGCAAAGTAGCCCGAGTTCGTGTAGCTACCGTAGTGCGACCCGGAGGAGCCCGTGCTGGGCCGGCTCACCGAGCCCAGCTCGGGCAGGTTGAGCACGGCACCCGTCCCCGAGGCGTTGAACGCACCGTCCCGGAAACCGGGGTTGTACGTCTGCACCTCGGGCAGCGTGAGGCTGCCCCCGCCCGAGACGTAGAGGCTCGAGCCGTCGACATTCGTCAAGTTGGTGAACGCATTGGTGGCGTTGGCCGTTCCGCTCTGCGGCGAGTAGTTGCCGCCTTCGTCGGACAGGCTGCCGTCGTTGTAGGTCGTCCACTGGCTGACGGCTATCTTGCCCGAGCCATCGAGCTTCACGATGACGCCGTTGAGCGAAGTCAGGTTCGGCTCGTCGATCGTCGCCGACTGCGTCACGCCCAGCTCCGCGAACGAATACAGCGCCGAGAATGAGGTGAGGACGGGCAATTCGATCGTGCTCTGGGCACCGGCCGCTTCGACCTGAACCCCGCTGTTGCCGCCGATCGTGGCCAGCAGCGGCAGGTCGATCGTGCCGCCCGAGGTCGTGTCCGTCGCCACGAAAGCCGGGCCGTTGCCCGCGGCGTAGTGCCCATTGCCCGGGCTATAGCTGTAGGACGCGACTCCGCCGAGCGTCAGGCTGGCTCCATTTGAAACCTGGAGACTCGAGCCGTCGATGAGCGCGAGGCTCGGGAAAGAATAAGTCCCGCCGACGACGTCTAGTCCGCCGTCGGTCAGCGCGGTGAGGTTGCCGATCAGGCCGGTGGCCAGGTCGCTCGTGCCATCAATCGTGAAGCTGACACCGTCGAGCGTCGTGAAGCTCGTATCCATCGCGACGTGGCCGCTGTTCGTCTCGGAGATGGTCGTATTGTTTCCGACGAAGCTCGTGATCCCCGTGATGTCCAGCGTGCTGCCCGTACCGTCGGCGCCGAAGGTCATGCCATCGCCATCGAACGAGGTCAATCCCGGCAGGCTGAAGCTCGCCCCGGCCTCCGCGAGGACTGTTCCATAGTTCGCGGTCACCGACCCTTTGGCCGTGAGACTCGCCGATTGACCGCTGGCGATGAGCGTACCGCCCTCGATGTCGATGGAACCTGAGATCGTCGAAGGGCCTCCGCCCGGCGGTGTGCCCGTAACCGTCAGCGAGCCGCCGAGCAACGAGAGCGGATCGGCGGCCGTGATCGAATGCACCGACTCGGTCTCCCCCTCTCCGATCGTTACAGTCGGCGTCGCCCCGCTCTCATTGATGACAACGTCGTCATCGGGCCCGGGAACCGTGTCCGTACTCCAGTTGCCCGGGGTGCTCCAGTCGCCGTTCGTACTGCTCGTCCAGTAGACGGTGGCGAGCAGCCTGCGCTCCTCGAGGGTCTCCACGGCGGGAATCGACACGATCCGTCGAGGACGGCGGCGGCGAGCAACCTGGAATTTCTGGATGTACGCGCACGAGGGACGGACGCCCATGGTACCTGCTCCTGGATGCTCATTCATGGCTCGAATTGTCCGGCAACCCCGCACTGCCGCCGAGGCAAGGGCTCAGGTCCTCTCGACCCTCAACGTCTCCATCCATCTGTCGATGGAGACCGTTTTCTGCGTGAGCACTTCACTTCTGTTAGCCGTCGATCTCCAGGAGGCAGACAGCCGGTTCACAAGATTGGGACAAAGTTGCTTCATTACACCAATGCAACCAAGCAACAAGACGAGCGGCCTTCGTGACGTTATCTCATTCCGGTAAATGACTTACATCCGAATATCACGAGAAAGGGAGCGGCAGCGAGTCTCGAAGGACGACGGATGAACACCCAGCCGCACCTACTCGTCATGCAGACAGCTATCATCTCCAGCGAGGAACCTGGAGGCGTGTCAGCGTTCAATCCGGCCGACGCGTCGCGGGGAGCTGCGTGAGCACGGCGGGCCAGACGCGATTCGGTTGGAGCTCCGACATGCAATCAAGCCGACCGCAGGACTTGAGGAAGCTGGCGGCGCAATGGACACCCGTCCGCACCGAGATGGCCAGGGGACCGTACGGGCCGGTCAGGGCCGGGTCGGTACAGGTGTAGATGCCGACGGCTCGGGCCCCGGCCGCCACGGCGAGATGGAGCGGACCCGTGTCATTCGAGACCATCAGGTCGCATTCGAGGCAGACTGCCGCCAGTTGCGGGAGGGTGGTCTGGCCGCTGAGGTCGAGCACCGGGATCGGGTCGAGACGCCGCTTCAGTTCGTCCACGAGCGATCGATCGCCGGTCGACCCGACGGCGATCAGCCCTGCCCCCAACTCGTCGAAAGCTCGCCGCGCCACGGCGGCGAAGTGTTCGGGCGGCCAGCGCTTCGTTTGCCACTGGGCACCCAGGTTGAGGATGATCCGAGGGCGGGGCAGGGGCGCGAGCCGTTCTGCGGCCCATTGGCGATCACCGGGTCCGATCGGGAGATTGTAGTGAGGCTCGCCGGCTGCGGCTCCGAAGGCCCGAGCCACCCGGAGGGCCCGATCCACCGCGTGCATCCCCAGGCGGGGGGCATCGACATGGTGCGAGTAGAACCAGCGCGCGCCCTCCCGCGCGTCGGCCAGGCCCACGCGCACCCGAGACCCGGCGGCCGCAACCATCATGGCCGAGCGAAACAGGCCCTGGAGGTCGATCGTCAGATCGTATCGCCCCCGGCGAAGACGGCCCATCAGGCCCGCCATCGACGCGATTCCCGACAGGTCGAGTCCCTTTTTCCCCCGGTCGTAGACGATCAGCTCGTCCAGGTCGCGATGCCCTTGCAGAAGGTCCTGGAATGGCCGATTCACGACCCAGCAGAAGTGAGCCGACGGCCATCGTCCCCGAAGCGCCGAAAGGATCGGCATGGCGTGGACCACGTCGCCCATCGAGCTGGGCTTGATGATGCAGACGCGCTTCGGTTCAATCGTCGCGAGGAGATCGGTTAACCGGCTCATGATCGTGGGACTCCCTTCCCCTCGGGGCATGAGGGGCCATAATCTAAACCAAGTCCCCCCTTTGAGCAACGGCGAGTCACGCCGACGGACACGGAGCTTCGAGACGCCATGATCCCGTTCTTGCTGGCCTGGGCGCTCTGCCTTCCCACCGCGGGGATCGAGCGAGGCGAAGTCGCATTCCGACCCGGACCCGATGAGATGTCGGTTCCCGAGCGGTTCCGGCTCGAGCCGGCGGTCTTCCGGTACGAGCTGGAGCCGGTCCTGGCGACCAGCACCTATACGGTTTCGCGACTCCGGTTCCCCTCGCCGGTCGTGACGGGCGACCCCGAGAACAACGTCGTGCACGCGGAGTATTTTTCCCCGATCGGCCACCCGGGCAAGCGGCCGGCGGTGGTCGTGCTGCACATCCTCGGGGCGGATTTTCCCCTGTCACGCTACATGGCGGCCCGCCTGGCGGATCGAGGAGTCGCCGCGCTCTTCGTCAAGTTGCCCTATTACGGCGAACGTCGGCCGGCCGCCGGCGGCCTGGACTCGCGGCGATTCCTCTCATCCGACATCGAACGGACCGTCACGGCGATGCGGCAGGGCGTCTGCGACGTCCGCCGCGCCGCCGCCTGGTTGGCCAGTCGCGACGAGGTCGCACCCGGACGGCTGGGGGTCACCGGCATCAGCCTGGGCGGAATCGTCACGTCGATCGTCGCGGCCGTCGATCCCTCGATCCACGACGGAGCCTTCATCCTGGCAGGGGGCGACCTGTCGCGCATCCTCTGGGAAATGCCCGAGGGCCGGCCCTTCCGGGCCCGCTGGATCGCGGCCGGGCGGACGAGGGCCGACCTCAAGGCGCTGACCGACCCTTTTGACCCGCTCGCCTACGCTTCCGGCCTTAAGTCGAAGCGGGTGTTCATGATGGCGGGCACGGTTGACGAGGTCATCCCACCCGATTCCGCGCGGGCCCTGTGGGAAGCGGCGGGTCGGCCGACGATCGTCTGGTATGACTGCGGGCACTACTCGGCGGCTGGATTCCTGCTGCCGGCCATCCGCCGAACGGTCAACTTCTTCGCCGGACCGCATGACGCGGACCGGGCCGGCCGGCCGCGATAGACCGGCTTGCCGCAGCCCAGGTCACGAGCCCGAGGCCGGGTGGGGCAGCGTTTGCAAGCACGAGCCGGATCGATAGACTGTAGAGCTAGTTCCGTCGTGATTCCAGGCAATGGGCCCTCGGCGGCATCGACGACCGGGGGCTACTGCGAGGTCGAACATTGAATCGCTTACTGCTGGCACTTCGAGCATTCTGGAGGACCCTGACGGACCCGGACTTCGCCTCGCGCGTGGAGCCGCTCTTCTCGCGTGCGCCGACCGGTCCAGACCTGCGCGTCCTGGCCGTCCTCCAGCGCGACGGCCGACTGATCGATTTCCTCCAGGAAGACGTCGACGGCTATAGCGATGCCCAGATCGGGGCGGCGGTCCGCGACATCCACCGGGGGTGCCGCAAGTCGCTGCGCGACTACCTGACCATCGAGCCGATCATCGACGCGGCCGAAGAACAGCGCGTGACCGTTCCCGGCGACTTCGACCCGGCCGCGATTCGGCTGGTCGGCAACGTGAACGGCTCGCCCCCCTTCCACGGGGTGCTGAAGCACCATGGCTGGCGAGTCAAGTCGGTGCAGCTTCCCGTTCTGCCGACGGCCCGCGATGACTCCTCGGTCCTGTCGCCCGCCGAGGTCGAGCTCGCCTGAGACGAGAGAAGACGGAAAATGGATAAAGGACAGCGGTCGGCGGACTCGAAGTACGTGGTCGGTATCGACCTCGGCACCACCAACAGCGCGCTGGCCTACGCGCAGGCCTCCGAGTCGAGCGACGCCCCGGTGCCGATCACCGGCCTCGATATACCCCAGGTCGTCGGCGTGAACGACGTCGCCGAGCGGCCGTTGCTGCCAAGCTTCCTGTACCTGCCGGCGGCGAAAGAGTTCCCCCAAGGCGGCCTCGACCTGCCGTGGAAATCCCAGCCCGACCGGGTGGTCGGCGTGTTTGCCCGCGATCACGGCGCCAAGGTGCCGGGCCGGCTCGTCAGCTCGGCGAAGAGCTGGCTCTCGAACGAGGGCGCGGATCGGCGCGCCGCCGTGCTCCCCTGGACGGCCGCCGCCGATGTCACGAAGATCTCGCCCGTCGAAGCCTCGTCGGCGTATCTCGAGCACCTTCGCGACGCCTGGAATTCCCGGATCGCCGGCAAGTCGGCCGCCGACCGGCTCGAGAACCAGGACGTCTACCTCACGGTCCCGGCCTCGTTCGACCCGGTCGCGCGCGAGCTGACCGAGCGAGGCGGCATCCCGGGCCGGCCTGCGGAACGTCACCCTGATCGAGGAGCCCCAGGCCGCGTTCTACGCCTGGCTCGCCGCTCACGGTGACCGCTGGCGCAGGATGGTCAAGGTCGGCGACATCATCCTCGTCTGCGACGTCGGCGGCGGCACGACCGACTTCACCCTGATCGCCGTGAGCGACGAGGGCGGCGACCTGATCCTCTCGCGGCTGGCGGTCGGCGAGCACATCCTGCTCGGCGGCGACAACATGGACCTCGCCCTGGCCTACGCCGTCGCGGCCACGCTGCCCCAGGGAATGGAGGGGCTCGACGCCGCGCAACGCGTCGCGCTCGGCCATGCCTGTCGCAACGCGAAGGAGGCGCTCTTCGGCGACCCGCGGAAGGACGCGGCCCCGGTCACCGTCCTCGGCCGAGGTTCCAAGGTAATCGGCGGCTCGGTCAAGACCGAGCTTACCCGCGCGATGCTCAGCTCGGTTCTGTTCGACGGCTTCTTGCCCGCGTGTGCGCCGACGGACCTGCCCGCGCGCGGACGTCGCGTCGGCCTCACCGAGATCGGCCTTCCGTATGCGGCCGATGCGGCCATCACCCGGCATCTCGCCCGGTTCCTCAGCCAGCAGGCCGGCTCGCTGCACACCGGCGGTACGAGCGTCCTCCCTTCCGCGGTGCTCTTCAACGGCGGCGTCTTCAAGGCGGGCGAGCTGCGTCAGCGGGTCCTCGACGTGCTGTCGAGTTGGGCGGGCCGGACGGTCCCCGAGCTCGAGTCCACCGACCTCGACCTCGCCGTCGCGCACGGGGCGACTTATTACGGACAGGTGCGGCGCGGTCGCGGCGTCCGGATCCGCGGCGGCGTGCCGCGTTCCTATTACATCGGGCTGGAGACCTCCGCGCCGGCCGTCCCCGGTGTCGCTCCGCCCATCAAGGCTCTCTGCGTGGTGCCGATGGGGATGGAGGAGGGGACCGAAACCGACGTCCCCGGCCCCGAGCTCGGCCTGGTCGTCGGCGACCAGACCGAATTCCGCTTCCTGGGCTCCACGACCCGTCGCGAAGACCCCGTCGGCACGATTCTCGATCGCTGGACGCGCCGACGAGCTCCAGGAGCTGACGCCCCTCGAGACCTCGCTCGAAGCCCACGACGGCAAGGCCGGCGAGGTCGTCCCGGTGCGACTGCACGCCCAGGTGACCGAGGTCGGTACGCTCGCCCTCTGGTGCCAGAGCACCCGCGACGATCGCCGGTGGAAGCTCGAATACAACGTCCGCGAGACGCCCGGAGAGTGAGCCCGATGAGCACCGAAGTCGTGTTGACGATCGAGGGACTCGTCGAGAGTCCGCTTCGCCTGAGTTATCTCGACCTCGATGCGCTCCCCGAGGCCGACCGCGTCCCCGACGTCTCGCGCTTCCATCCCGCCCGCAAGGGGGCCGGTGTGACGCTCGACGCGATCCTCGACCGCGCCTCGATCCGGCCCGAGGCGAATTACGCCACGCTCCACGCCGACCGGGACGACTTCCACGTCTCGATCCCGCTCGGTCCCCTTCGCGAGCAGGGGATCGTCGTCTATCGGCTGAACGACGGCTGGCTGGGCCCCGAGAACGGCGGTCCGATCCGGCTCTTGATCCGCGACCCCTCCGCATGCCACACCGGCGAGCTGGATGAGTGCGCCAACGTCAAGTACCTGTGCCGGATCGAGCTGACATCGCGGCGGGGACGCGACACCCGGCCGACGTCCGAGGCCGAGCACGCCGCGCTTCACCTTGCGGAACCCGCGGGGTGAAAGGTTCCGGCGTATGAGGTTACCGGGTCCTTGACTGCTTCCCCGTAGCATACCGGACCGTTCATCGTATAAAACACGCCTCATGGATGTGACGCTGCCGACCTGCGAGGAACGGATCGATCTAACCCGGCGACAAGCCGTAATGATCGAATCGCTCCGCGCCGAGGTCGAGCGACTCAAGAAGGATTTGGAGGACGCACGGCGGGCAAACGGCAAGCGGCACCCTGCTCCAAGGGGGCGCCCAAGGCCGACCCCAAGCGGCCGGGCGCAAGCCCGGTCATCCGTCGAGCAGCTACTGCCCGCCGTCATCGCGCGGAAGCTGTCGGCAGGGAACCGGACGGATGCGGGTGCGGCGGCGTATGCGGTCCTGGCCAGCCTCTTACGGACCTGTCGTCGCCAAGGCCGGGACATCCCCGGGACACTGATGACGTTGCGCCGACAGGGCCCGGGCTGCGTGCTGGAGAACAAGAACGCGGCGGCTGCCGGTCCGGTCCCCTAGGGTCAGCGGAGGCATCTCGGATGGCTGCTAACAAGCCCGAATCTGAGGGCGTCGCCGGTCCCTCGTTCTCATGGTGGGTGCCCCGCCCCTCATCGACCATCTGCGCTACTCGTCGGCGCCGCCCTCGCCGTAATGCTGACCATCGACCAAAGCCTGGGAAAGTGCCGCGGCAAATCTACGGCTGGCCGTTCATCTACCAGATCGTGCCGCGCCGGTATGTCCCAGCTCTTGCCTCGCGGTTCGACCCGGGTAGGCTGGCTGTTGACCTCGTCATCTCGGCGGGGATTCTTGCCTCCGCGTACTGTACGGTGCAGTGGTTGGCCCACCGGCTGATCGGCCCGTCTCGCTATACCGTCCGTTCGTCGTTGCTCACGATCGCCGCTATCGCGATCCTGCTCGCCCTCTTTAGGCTCAGCTGGCTGGTGGCTTTGTTCGTCCTCTACGGAGCCTTTATCTACGGATTGATAAGCCCTCTGCTCCTGGTAGCCATCCTACTCCACAGGACGTTCTCATCGGGACGTGGCCCCGCTTGATGAGGTACGGTCCCTCAAGCCGACGTCCTCACCACACGCCGCAAGCACTACCCGGTAACCAGGTACGTTCCGGCGGATTCATGCCGAGCCATCGCGGCTTCAGCCGATCAGGCGCCGCCGTTCAGAGTCTCCAGCCGAGCAGCTCGAGGAACCGCGCGCTGAGGACCATCAGCGCCACCGCGGCCGCGCCGACGACGGCCACCAGCACGCCCGCCGCGGCGATCTCGCCGGCCGTCTTGAGGCGGGGCGTCGTCTCGGGATCGCCCACGGCCTTGGCCAGAGTGTCGACGGCGCTGTGGGTCAGCTCGGCGAGCAGTACGAGGGTGGCGCCGAGCACGAGCAGGCACCATCCCCATTGATTGATCCCCAGCAGGGCCGCCGTGATGGCGACCAGGGTCCCGCGATAGAAGTGGGCGAAGAAGCTGGAATCGCCGCGTACCGCGGCCTTGAACCCGCGCCAGCCGGCCGCCAGCTTCCCTCGGACGTTTCGCCGATCGGCCTGCGCCGCCGGTATGGCCGACGGCTCCAGAGCCCGACAGCTCGTCCTCGATCGCGTCCGGCGAGGCTTCGCGGTCGGACTGGCCAGGCTCGGCGCCGACCCAATCGTCCGGGCGACATCGGGCCTCCATTCCATCACTCGCTCCGTCCTGTGCGGGTCGCTCATCGTATCTCACTCGTTCGGCGCGAACCGGGTATCGAACGTGTTCATCGCCGCGTTCGAGCCCATGCGGAACGCCGGGCTCATCCTCGGCGTGACCTGCACCGCGAACTGGTAGCTCATACGCTGGGGATCGACCGACAGACCGATCGTCGTCAGGTAATCGGCCCCGATCCGCGTGAAGGTGAACATCGTACCGAGGTCCACCGCGTCGCCGAAGTCGTACGAGTTCGAGAACGTACCATACCATTTCGGGCTGAGCCAATAGCTGATCGACGTGTTCAGGGCCGACGTCTTGATCGGCCCCGAGTCGATGATCGAGTAGCCCAGGTAGATGTTCGACCGCGGCGGGCGCTGGAGGCTGATCCCCGTCGTGATCACGTTGAGCCCGTTGGGGTTGTAGCCGTTGACCATGTTGTTGTTCAGCGGGTTGCTGCCCACGAGCTTCCAGAACTCGAACCAGCCCTGGCTCACGATGCTGGTCCGGTCGCCGATGTACCACTGGTAGTTGTACTGCGTCAGACCCCACGGCGTCCCGAAGTTGTCCCGGGCCGCGTCGGGGAAGTAGGTCGTCCCCGCGTCCAGGGTCATGAAGTCGACGATCCGCCGCCGGCCGGCGGGCCCGCGCTTGGTCTGGAGCCGCTGGTGGATGCCGAACTGCACCGTTTCGAGCGACGCCTGAACGTCGGTCGTGCCCGTGATCGGCGAGAGCATGTTGCGCAGGATGTAATGCCGGGGGTCGTAGGGGAACGGCAGGATGCCCCCCTGGAAGCTCGTGATCGCGAGATAGCGGCGGACGAATTCGTAGGTATTATCGTCGAGGTCGTCCTGGACGGCGATACTGTTGAGCCGGACGTTGGAGAAGGCCGCCCGCGCGTCGACGAACAGGCTGATCTTGTTGTTCAGCCCGTGGACGTTGAGGATCTCACTGTTGACGTCGGGATATTTCTTCCACAGCGTCATCTCGGCCCGCGAGCCCACGCGCGCCCCAGGCCCTCCCCAGCGGCCCGGACGGCTGCTGCCCCAGGGGCCCGGTGCCGATCTGGTCGCGTCCACCCCACCAGTTGCCCCTGGACGATACGGCACCAGCCGGAACGCATTGTAGAAGTTGAGCGGCATGTCGAGCTCATGGTTCGTGTAGAACCGCCCGCTCGAGAAGATCCCCGACGTGTTCGAGATCGGGTCATACGGCATGAAGGCGAACAGGTTCGGATTGTTCACCATGATGTCGGTCGTGATCGTCGCGTAGTCCAGGCCCGAGTGCTGGTAGTAAACGAACCGGTTATTGAAGAACGAGTCGCCCAGCCGGTAATAATCGAACCGCGGCAGCCACTCGGTCTCGCGTCTCCCAGTTCATCGGGTTGCCTCGACCCATGATGTCGGTGAACTGGTTGTCCTTCTGGTAGTAGCCGAAGGCCAGGGTCTCCTGGTCCATGCCGCGGTCCCAGAGCTGCTGGTAGTACTCGAACAGGAAGTAGCGGTCCGTGTAATACGCGGCCTCGAGCTGGAACTGCAGGCTCTTGTAAGTCGTTGTCCTCGTCGGTCGGGTCCAGGAACGACTGCATGTGCCGGAAATCGAATCGCAGCCGGTCCTGCTGGAAGGGCGGCGTGCTCGACATCTGGATGCCCGCCTTCCCGGCGCCCGGCGGCCCGTTCGTGACGATCGCCGGGCCCGCTGCCCAGCACGTCCGTGCCGAAGTCCTTCAACCCCCAGATTTGAAGTAACCGAAATAATCATAAGTAAAATTCGATTGCTTCGACGGATCCTTGTGATACGGGTCGCGCAGGTCCTTGATGAGGTCATTGCCGAACCAGCCGATCTCGGAGCCGACGGCCGGGAACTGCTTGGTCCGCGCTCAGGTAATCGAGGTCGAAATTCCACAGGTCGATCCAGTCGGGCTTCTTGACGCCGATGAAGCGGAATGCATTCCAGTCGGTGAGCAACTGCTGGCCGAAGTAATTATTGGTCCGGAAGAAGAACTGCCGTAGCGGCGGCTGCTGGTCGTCGAGATTGGCGACGATGCGCGGCCAGTAGAAGGCCGGGAACGGCCCCATGTAATAGATGTTCTGCCGCGCGTCGAGCTGCCAGATGAGGTCGCTGCGGCGGATTCGGGATCTCCCGGGTTGTACAGGTGCTCGCCCGAGATCGGATCGGTCGAGGGGTTCGCGATCCGGTTCAAGTCCACCGATTTCTGGTAGATCTTGTAGCCGGGGTTGGGGAACCGGCTGCCGGTCGTGATGGCGTTGTCCGCGCGGATCTTGGGATCTTCCGAAGCGATGAATTTCCCGTCGGGCTGCTTGATCAGCTCGTGATACTGCTCGAGCCGGGGCGACTTGATCCGCAGGGCGCGAGCAGGCCCGGCGCGAAGATGTGGATCTCGGCGTCGTGGGCGATCGAGCGGTCGGTGAGGAAGTTGTAGTAGACGCGCGGTGCGCGGCAGGGTCCGCTGATCGCCGCGGCCTGCCCATTTCCGCTCGTCCTGCCGCATGATGACGTTTCCTTCGAGGTAGACCTCCATCGGAGTCTGCTTGGAATCGATCTGCTCGCCATTCGGCCCGAACTGCGGTTCCGCATCGCCGGGGGCTGGCCCGCGCCAGATGATGGCCTGGTCCGCCTCGAGATCGATGGTCCCGATCTTGCCGGGCATGTTGGCGACGATGTTGACCCCGTTCCGCGCAAGGTAGACCTCCCGTCCATCCTCGGATCGGGAGATCAGCTTCATGTCGAGCGGCCGGCCGAACCGTCCCTGGATGAACGTGATCCGTTGCGTGCCGGGCAACATCGGAGCCAGGAGCGGCGGGGGGACTTCTTTCTTCTCATCCTCGGCTGCGGGGGGCACCTGGTGGCCTTCGGGGACCGGCAGGGGATCGATCGTGGTCGGGGGTTGCTGACGGTCATCGGGCAGCGGGAACATCGAGGACCGGCGGTCCCTCGATCGGAGGCAGATCGATCATCGGGGCGTCGGCGCTGCCGCCCCTGGGCACCTGGACGCGCCCACCCGTCGCCGGGGCACTGCCAGCCGGCGCCGACGTGCCGCCGCCGGGCGGAACCTGCGTCTCGGCGACCCGGGTACTCCCGGTTCCCGCCCGACGAGGACGGGGCGAACCGCCCGACGTGGTCGCGCCAGTGCCACCCGTCGCGCCGGAGTCCGGCGGATCCTGCGGCGCCATCCGCGCACGCGTGACCATCGTGTCGAGCAGCGGACCCGCGGGAAGGCCGGGCCCGCCCAGTGGAGGCGGTGGGCCGGCTGCCTCGGCCGCCCGCACCGGTGCGGCGGCAGCCGCCTGGACGGCCGGCCCGCGTCGGGTCAGGAAACCCGAGTGACGCAGGATCTCCAGCCGCTCTGGCGGCGCCGCCCAGCGCTGGATGCCGCCGCGGCGATAGGCCTTCATCCGCACCTGGGGCGTACGGAAGAGCGCCCGGCCCCGGGCCAGCGAGGTGGCGTCCTGCGTCGTCCCGCGGAACTCGCCCTCGCCGTAGACCTCGACCTCGAAGATCGGGTCGTTGCCCTCGGCGATGTTGACGATCCGGCAGACGACCTGCCGGCGCGCACCCCATCGGTGCCCTGCAGGGCCGACGCACCGCCGGACAGTAGCAAGTACTGCGCGTCCGCTCCTCGCCATTCCCACACGCGCTCGGCCGACAGGTCGAGCGGCTTCGGCGGATTCGCGCGCATCGGCCCCGGGCGCATCCTGCGCCACGGCGGTGCGCATGAAGAATGCGGCCAGGATCAGCGCGAACCACACGCCGCGAGGCGGGTAGCGACTGGCTTGGTCGTCCCCTCGCACAATTCCTCCCCACGATCGGCCTGGCATTCCCGGCGGACGGCCCTCCCTGGCCGAACCGCTAGCGATCGGTGCTCGCAGAACGAAGGTCGCCGGATTCCATCCGTCTTCCGCCGCTGCTCGCCGCCCCTCCAACTTCCCTCGGCGGCCCGATGGCCGGGTCTCGACCGCGCGGGCTCCTCGACCGACGGCCTCGGGGCGAGGGGCCGCGGTCGGTTCCGTTTCATTAAGGCCGAACTTAAGACATGCAAGTGACGGGATAATCGGGGGGGACAATAGCCGCATCGCCCCCCGCCGTCAAGGGCGAGAGTCCCCACTGCCGTCGGCCACTTCGCCTATCGTGCACCCAATCGGATGCCCCGAAGCCGGTGCTCGAGCATCTCCGAGCAGCCCGTGTCGCTCGAAAGCTCGGAACATCGGCTGGAGGAAGGGCTCGTAATTCCGCCAACGCCCCACCGACCGCGGGTGGAGAGGACGCCGGACCTGGAGCAGGCTGGGCGTCCGGACCACGCCCGGCCGCTCGTGGAAGGCGAGACAGGCACGATCCCACTCGAGTCCCAGGTCATCGACCATCCGGCGAGCCTGGCCCTCCAGATCGCCGACGATGTCGTCATAGGCGACCTCGAGCCATTCGATCGGCCGCGTTTCCCTCCAGAACTCGACCAGGTTGACATAGTCCTTGAAACGGCGGGCCATCCGCTCCCAGTCGTTGTTCCAGGTGGTCGCCGCCAGGCCGGATTGCCAGCATGATACGGCCACGTCGCGCAGGTCCCGCCGGCAATGGATGACCCGGGCCCCCGGCCACAATACCGCGATCAGGCCCAGATGGTTGATGTTATCGGGCTGCTTGTCCACGACCCTGCCGGTGGCGGGATCCATGATGACATCAAGCTGCGCGAGATATTCGCGTGCGGCCACGCGGCTCAGCTCGGGCGTGAGTCGTCCGAGGGCCTCGAACGGATGCACCGCGGGCCAACCCACGAGCGAGGGCAACCCTCGAAAGATGCGACTGACCTCGCGCAGCTCACCGGCGCCGTGGATCGCGTGATGACTCGCGAGGAGCCGCTCCACCAGCGTCGTCCCCGAACGTGGAAGTCCCACCACGAAGACCGGACGTCGGTCGGGATCACCCCAGCCGCGGCGATAAGAATAAAAGGCAGAGGTGAGCACGGCCCTGGCCTGCCTGAGGAACTCGGATCCGGACTCGGGATGGAACACCAGCCCCCGCGCCTCCTTGCAGGCGGCCTGCACGGCATTGGCCGCATCGAACTGCGCCGCGGCCTCGGCGAAGAGTCCTTTTCGATCCAGGACGCCGCCAAGGGCGAACCTCAGGATAGACCTCTCCTCCGGGTCAATATTTCGATCGGCGACCAGCCTCCACATCGCCGCGACATCCGAGTTGGGGAGCCGATCCTCGAGTGCCGAGGCCAGCATCCGATGGGCCTCCGCCAGTCCGGGGCGGACGGCGAGGGCCGAGCGCGCCGACTCGCACGATGCCTCGATCTCGCCGGCGCTCCTGCTGGATGCGTGCCAGTCGTAGCCACGATTGGACCGCGGCTGGATCGTCGCGCAGGGCTTCCCGGAAACACTCCTCAGCCTCATCGAGACGACCATGCCGCCAGGCAAGCAGGCCCCGAGCATGCCGGTCCTCGGCGATCCTCGACGCGGGGACGATCGGGCCGAGATGCCGGGGCGAGGCCTCCTCGGCGACCGTGTCGCGACTGCGACGAGCCTCGACTTCCCGGAACAGCGCGTCCGCCTCCTCCTCCCGGCCGCGAATCCGCAGCACATGGGCCAGGTTGTTGATCGCGTGGGGCAGTTCCGTCGCAAGCTCGATTGCGCGTCGGCAGAGCGACTCGGCCTCGTCGAGCTCTCCGGGGTCCCGCAGTTCGCCAAGGATTCGTCCCAGGTTCGATAGGGCAAGGGGATGGTTCGGCCGGATTTCGAGGGCTCGTCGCAGCACGGCGGCCGCCTCGCGGTATCGTCCGCGCGCCAGGAACGTATTCGACAGATTGACGTGCGTGGCGATCGAGGAAATACCGAGCCGGATCGCTTCCCGGAAGGCCGCCTCCGCATAATCATCGTGGCCACGGTCATGCGCGAGCAGTCCCAGGCTATTCCACGCCGGGGCGAAACTGGCGTCGAGCCTTGTCGCCATCCTCAGGGATTCCAGGGCCTCCTCCCGACGACCGAGCATCCTCAGCGCCTCGCCGAGGCTCGCATGTAACCGATGCGAGTCGGGCAGTATTGCCAGGGCCTTCCGCAGCAGGGCAGCCGCCTCCTCGGCCCGACGATCGTGGAGCAGCAGCTCGGCAAGGCCCTCGAGTGCATCAGGGACCCTCTGCGCCACGCGTCGAGTGCCCTGCGATACAGGATCTCGGCCTCGGCAGTACGCCCCTCGAGCCGCAGCGCCCGGGCCACGCCGGTCGGGTCGTTCGTCTGCATGGCCTTCACCGGAAAGCGGGTTCAGCAAGATGCGGCCCGGCCTCGACCGGGGGGAAGCAACGCTCCTGCGCGTCGGTGTCGTCGAGCACTCGATCACGACATGACGTGCCGCGGCTTGGGGTCCTTGAAATGTTGGCGGAGCAGGGGGTCCAGCCCGTATGCCAGGCTCAACAGCTTCACGGGGTGAAGCGTCCGCTTGACCGAACCCTGCTCCATCTGGATGCGGCAGGCGCCGCATTCGGTGGCGCCGATGTCGATATCGGTGTCGCGCAGCCGACGCAGCAGTCCGCGGCCGGCGCGGAGCGAGCTGCGGAACCGATGTCGGCCCAGCCCGTGCGTCCCCCCCATCCCCGAGCAGCCGCGATCGATGAACTCCACGTCGAGGTCGCCGATCGACGCGCAGCAGATCCAGGCCCGGAGTACCGACGTCGAGCGCCCGCAGATGACACGGCTGATGATACCCGACCCGAGCGTGCAGCCGCTCATTGGGGACCGGGAGCTGGCCCCGGCCGGCGAGACCCAGCAGGTACTGGCCCAGGTCGAGAGTGTGCGCCGCGACCAGCTCGGCGTCGAGGTCCTCGGTGAGCTTGACGTATTCCTCGCGGAGCATCAGGGCCGCGGTCGGCTCGGAGCAGACCACGGTGTAACCGTCGCGCACGGCGTTGGCCAGGATCCGCAGGTTGACCAGCGCCTGATCCCTTGCGTACTCGATATCGCCGACTACCAGCGAGGCCATACCCGAGCTTCGTTGCTGCGGGGGCACGTAAACGTTGACGCCCGCATGCCGCAGCACCGCCACGGCCGCCTCGGCGAGCTCCTGATCGTAGTAGTTGGCGAACACGTCCACGAAGTAGACGACCCGCGGTCCGGGTTGCTGGGGCTTCGGCTTGTCCAGTCCCAGCCGGGCGGCGCGTCGGGTAAAGGGGGTTCGCCGGACGCGCGGCAGCACCCGGTGCCTCGAGACGCCGAGCACCCGCTCGAGCAGCCGGCGGGCCCACCGCCTCGTCAGCAGGTAATTCGTCACGATCGGGAACCGGCTGCCCAGCCGGCCCCACATGTCCAGCCGAGAGAAGACCCAGTCGCCGGGAGGCAGGCCATGCTTCTCGACGTGTGCAGCCTTGGCCTCGACCATGAGACTCGACACATCCACGCCCGACGGGCACTCGGGTTTACACAGCTTGCAGTGAATGCAAAGGTCGGCGTGTGCCTTCAGCTCATCGCCGCCCCATAGCCGCGGATCGACCGACCCGGTCGCGACCTGGCGGATCAGGTTCGCCTGGCGCGGGGCGAGGCCGCCTCCAGCCGCGAGGCCCGGAAACTGGGGCACATCCTCAGACCTGGGTCCATCGTGCGGCAGCCGCCGCAGCCGTGACAGGCCGCGGCCATCTCGAGCATCTCGAGCTGAGGCCAGATCAGTGCGGGCTGGAAGACCGATGTCCCCACCACCTCGTGCTCCCCGGAGCCGCTCGCGACTGTCGGCTCGACCGCCGCCGTCCATGCCCGGGTCGGTCCGGCCGCTCGCTCGCTCGCCTCGCCGCCCTCGCCCGGCGGCGCCGCCGATCGCGTGCCCGCTTCCGTCGCCGATCTCGATGGCGGCAGCCGGCGGAGGTTGCGCGTCATCAGGTGAGGATCGTCGCCGATGACCTTGCCCGGGTTGAGCTGACCCATCGGGTCGAACGCATCCTTGATCTCGCGGAAGACCTGGATGAGATCGCCGAACTGCCGGCGGAGGAACTGCGTCCGCGCCAGGCCGCAAGCCGAGGAGCTCGAGACGGTCCCACCCTCGGACAGCACGATCTCGTACGCCCGCACGGCGAGCGGCTCGAGCGCCGTACGCTGCTCGTCGCGCGAGAGATCCAGGAACGGCCGGACCCTCAGCCGGCCCTCGGCCGCGTAGGCATCGAGTGTCCAGGAGATGTTCTCCTCCTGGAAGAGGCGCTGGAGCCTGTCCAGGACCCGCGCCAGCCGCTCGGGCGGCACGGCGACGTCGTCGAGGACCGAGACCGGCCGGGCCGAGCCGCGGAACCGCATCAAGAGTCGCTCCACACCCCGTCGCCAGCCGCAGGATCCGCTCGCACTCAGCCCGCCTGGAAAACGAGACGGGCTCGCCCGCCAGCGATCCCGCACGCTCGGCCCGGTCGATCGCCATCCGAATGCGATCCTCGGCATCCCGGGTGGACGCCGCCTCGTATTCAATCAGCAGGACCGACTCGACGTCCTCGTCCACCGACGCCCGCAGCAGAGGATCCGCATCGCGGGCCAGTCGGAGCGAGCGCCGGTCCAGCAGGTCGCACGAGCAAGGCGACGCCTCGGAGCCGACGAGCTCGGGCACCAGCTCCGCGGCCTGCGAGAGCCTGGCGAACGGCAGGAGAACCACCGACTGCGCCGCCGGCAGCGTCGACGGTCCGCAGCACCGCCCGGGTCACCACCGCGAGCGTCCCCTCGGAGCCTGCCACCAGTCGCCCCAGGTGGATCCCAAGGTCATCGGCCGCCCGGTCGAGGGCGTAGCCGCTTCGATCACGCCGCACCGCGGGCCGAGACCGCGCCAGCCGCTCCCCGGCGCGACGGTGCAGCGTCAGCAGCTTCCGGACGATCAATTCCTTGAGACCCGAAGGCTCGGTCTCGTAATCCGGCCACGGCTCGTACCCCAATTCGTCGACCTCGCCCCCGGCGAAGACGACCCTCAGCCGCTCGACGTGGTCGCCGATCGAGCCGTGGCAGACCGACCGGCCGCCCGCCGCGTCCACCGCGATCATCCCGCCGATCGTGGTGATGTCCGGGTCTCGCGGCACCGGCTCCAGCCGTCGGCCCACCGTCGCCAGCATGGCATTCAGGTCGTCGGGGACCACGCCCGCCTCGACCACAACCCGCTCGGCTTCCATCGAGACGACCCGGCGCAGGTGACAGCCCAGGTCGAGTACCAGCCCGGGTCCGAGTGCACCGCCGCCGGAATCCGTCCCCGCGCCCCGCGGATGGATCGGGATCTGATGCTCCGCGGCGTAACGAACGGCCGTCGCTACATCGGCCTCGGTCCGCGGGACCACCACGCCCAGCGGGTCGATCTCGTAGAGGCTGGCGTCATGCGCGTAGGGAGCCCGGTCGAGTGGGCGGAAATAAAGCTCCCCCTCGATCACATCCCGCAAATCGTCGTGAATCCTCGACCGCCGTTCGTCCATCCCTACCGCCGTTCACTCGTATCCGGGCCAGTCCCCGAGTCCTCCTCCACGACCGCTCCACGCCTCGACTCGAGCCCAACCCACCGGGGACGGACCCCATCGGCCTGACGCCGATCAGCGTTCGCTCGACAGCCGACGAACCTGGCATCCTCTCAGAGCACCCTGGCCCGCTCCCTGGCCGATTGTAATCGATCGGGTGGTTCGCGAAAGCAGGATGCATCGCGAACCTCGCAAATTCGCCCTTCAACTGGCCCTTTGTGACGGGTTCCGGATGACAGGTACGCCGGATCCCCCAGCCTCAAGTCCGCGACGAGTGTACGATCCCCTCTGGCAGCCGGATCTCGCGTGGATGTATCATGGGTCTCTGCTCGGCGCGACGACCTCGGCGGCTCCGCCCCGAAAGAATGCCGCGGTCGCCGGACTGAAACGATCCCCTGAAGATGACCGGTGCAACGCCGTCCGGTCGATCCTCCGCTTTCGCGATCCCTGCCCAATACAGACGCGATCCGCCTTGAAAGACCCTGATGTGAACCCGGGCGCGGCGAACCGGCTCGTTGCCACCCTGCCCGCCCCCCGCTCCGCAGGAAACCTGCACTCCGATCCCTCGGGAGCAACTCCATGAATCGCAAGCCGTGTCCGTCCAGTATCCCGGCCCTTTTTTGCTGCCTCCTCGCCGCGACGACCGCAATGGGCGCCGATCGTCCCGCCCAGGAAATCATCAAGGAACTCGACGCCATCAAGACGCCGGCGTTCGACCCGTCCAAACGGTCCGACGCCGCCTACATGCAGAAACTGCGACAGGATTACGCCGCGGCAGCCGCCAAGCGCAATACCCTGGCCATGGAGCTCTTCCAGGTCGATCCCGACAACGATCGCCTGGTCAAGCTCATGCCCCAGCACTGGATGAGTCAGAACCCGTACGGTCCGGGTGCGGCAAAGCTGACCAAGGAGATCGACGAGGTCCTGGCCAAGACCCACAACGAGAAGCTCAAGCTCGAGGCCCTCTACACCCGCGCCCAGCTCAGCCTCATCAAGGGGCAGCAGGGCGGCAAGCTCGACATGGCCGAGGTCGAAGACTTCATCAAGAAGGCCGGCAAGGACGAGCGCGGGCGCTCGTGCTCCAGATGGCCATGCGGGTCACCGAGGATGACAAGCTGAAGCAGAAGCTCGAGGACCGCATCCTGGCCGATTATCCGGACTCCAACTCCGCTTCCTCGATCAAGGGCGTCCGCCGCCAGCGCGAGGCCGTGGGCAAGCCGTTCGAGCTGGAGTTCACCGACGCCGTCTCGGGCTCGACCATCTCGATGAAGGACCTCAAGGGCAAGGTCGTCGTCGTCGACTTCTGGGCCACCTGGTGCGGTCCCTGCGTCGCCGAGATGCCCACCATGAAGAAGATCTACTCCGAGTACCACGATAAGGGCGTCGAGTTCATCGGTGTCAGCCTCGACCAGCCCAAGGAGCAGGGGGGCCTCGACAGCCTGAAGAAGTACGTCAAGGAGAACGCCATCGGCTGGCCGCAGTACTACCAGGGCAAGGGCTGGGAGAGCGAATTCTCTCGCTCGTGGGGCATCAACGCCATCCCTTGCATGTTCGTCGTCGACACCAAGGGGAACCTGTACTCGATCGAAGCTCGCGGCAAGCTCGAAACCATGATCCCGAAGCTGCTCAAGGACAAGGACGGCAAGTCCCCGGCGGCCGGCGGCGAGTGATCGCCCGAATTGCCCGTAGCCGCCTTTTGCCTCCGCTCAAACCCGGTCGTAACTCCGCCGATCCCCGGCCACCTGCTCGGGGATCGGCGGTTATCATCTCGGCCGCCTACCGCGACCCGAAGATCAGCGACATGACCTCGCTTCGCGTCGCCAGCCGCTCCTTGAAGGCGCCCCGCATCGCGCTGGTGACGAATGAGCTGTCGGGCTTGTTGACGCCGCGGATCGTCATGCAGCTATGCGTCCCCTCGATGACGACGGCGACTCCCTTCGCGTCCAGCTCGCGCATCAGCAGGTCGGCGAGCTCCTCGGTGAGCCGCTCCTGCATCTGGGGGCGCTTCGCCAGCACGTCCACCACTCGGGGGATCTTCGACAGGCCGATCACCTTGCCATTGGGAATGTACGCGACATGCGCCCTGCCGATCACGGGGAGCAGGTGATGCTCGCAGAAGCTCACCATCCGGATATCGCGAATCAGGACCATCTCATCATATTTCTGCGTGAACAGCTTGTTGAGATGGACCTTGGGGTCCTGGTGCAGTCCCTGGAAGACCTCGGCGTACATCCGCGCCACCCGATCGGGCGTCTCACGTAGCCCCTCGCGGTCCGGATCCTCGCCCACGGCCAGCAGGATCTCACGCACCGCGCGGCGAATCCGATCCTTGTCGACCGGACTCGCCTCGGCGACCAGGTCCATGGTCGCAGAAGACTCACCGTCCGGTTCCTCCACGGAGCATTCCGCCGGATGGCCGTTCCCATAGGCCGAGGCTTCCGCCCAGAAATGGTTCGCTGGCATAGGACTATGACCTCGACATCCGGCTCGCCGGGGAGCAAGCAAACCACGCCGCGTGACGACCCCGATCCGGAAGGATGAATTACTCGTAAGTCCCGGAGATCGCTCGACTTCGGAACAACCTGACTATTCTAGACGCGCGGTGGGCGGAATCAAGGCGATAGCGAGTATTTCAGTTCAGGCTGAACGGCGGCGGGTAGGGCCGCGAATAGCCCTCGGCCTCCTGCACCTGGCGCAGGACCGTTACAAGAGAATTGACCCGCTTCTCCACCCGCGTCTCGTCGAGCAAGCTTTGCTTCACAAACGCCGGCAGGTCGAGCGCATGGGAGATGATGTCGCTGAGCATCCCCAGCGGCAGGTCCGACTGGAGCAACCGCGCGAGCTCGGGATCGAGCCGTCCGCCCGATTGGAGCAAAGCCACGGCCAACGCGACCAGCTCAGACCGCGAGGTCTCCGGCGGTTGTTCCCACTCCTCATCCTCCATCAGCGTCGCCCGAGCGATCCGATACAACTTCGGACTGGGCGTCTCTTCAATCCGCACACGCTTGCACCCCAGCAACAACATATTGTACCGGCCGTCAGCAAGGCGCTCATGTCGAATGATCTTGCCCACGCATGCAACATCCACGATAGGAACAGGCTCGGTCCACGGAGTACCGGCGGCCATGGGCTTGACCTGGACCATGGTCACAAGCTGGTCACCCTCGAGGGCATCGCGGGTCATCTGGCGATAGCGCGGCTCGAAGATGTGCAGGGGCAGGATGACATGGGGGAACAGCACGATGTTCGGCAGGGGGAACAGGCGGCACCGGCCCGAGAATTCGCGAAGTTCGCTGTGAAGATCCATGTTTTAATCCGGCCTACCACCGGCGTCCGAAACGATGCCCACGAGGCGACGAAGCGACGGGAAGCCGCTTGACAGTCGCCGTCGAACTTCGCGAAAACAGGCGGCCGTGTTGATTGCCATCGGCCGTGTACGGAGGAGCGGACAGACAACGCGCGTTCCTCGCTCTTCTCGTTTGTCGCCCGCTGTTCCATCGGGCCCAGGTTGATGGCATTGTAGTTTAAGAGTCCCGATCGACAAGGCGGATGCTCGACCGGCGATGCGGCGGCGGCCCGCGACCGGTCCGGTTCATCCGAGAGGCGGCGAACATGCCGGTACCCACGCGGAAGGCGCATCGTGGCAAGGCCCACGTCCTGCGGGTCGTGGAGACGCTCAGGACCGAATATCCCGAGCCGTCCTGCGCGCTCGTCCACGCCAATCCCTATCAGCTCCTGGTCGCCACGATCCTCTCGGCCCAGTGCACCGACGCCCGGGTGAACCTCGTCACGCCGGGGCTCTTTCGCAAGTATCCCGACGCCTCGCGGCTCGCAACGGCCGACCCTGCCGAGCTCGAGGGACTGATCCGACCCACCGGGTTCTTCCGGGCCAAGGCCCGCAACCTGCTCGCCATGGCGACACAGGTCGTCGAGCGTCACGGCGGCGAGATCCCCGGCGACCTGGCCGCCCTGACCGCGCTCGGCGGCGTCGGCCGCAAGACGGCGAACGTCGTGCTCGGCACGGCCTTCGGCATCGCCGAGGGGATCGTGGTCGACACCCACGTCAAGCGCCTGGCCCGCCGGCTCGGCCTGGCCGATGGCAAGACTCCCGAGCAGATCGAGCGCCAGTTGATGCGGCACGTGCCGCCGCCGGAATGGGTGGACCTCAGCCATCGGCTCATCCAGCACGGCCGCAGGATCTGCGTCGCTCGAAAGCCCCGATGCGAGACCTGCGCCTGGCTGAGATCTGCCCCCGGGTTGGCGTCACCGCCACCGGGAAACCCGCCGCCCGGCCGCGTCCCGCCGCCCGGGCCGTCAAGAAGCCCGACTCCCCCGGACGGCCGGGCAGCGAGGGCCAGGGCGCCCATCCTCCGGCGGATGAGCGAGCGCTCCTTTCGCTCCCCTGCGGTGGTTCGACCGGCGAGAGGGCCGCGGCGAGCGCCGCGCCGGCCGGGCCCATTCGTGGGGTGATCGAGCCGTCGGGCTCCCGCTCGATCACCGGATTGTGTAGAATCTTCCCCCAGGGATGGGACGCAATGCGGCGACTGGCGTAAGGGATTCGAAGACGATCATGCACATCCGAGACATCTTCCAGGGCCGACCCGACGACCTTCAGCTTCGAGTTCTTCCCGCCCAAGACGGACCGGGCGTCGGACGAGCTCTTCCAGACGATCGCGCAGCTCCAGGCGCTGCAGCCCTCGTTCGTCTCGGTCACCTACGGCGCCGGCGGCTCGACCCGCGAGCGGACGCACGACCTGATCGTCCGGATCCAGCGCGAGACCGACCTGACGGCCGTCTCGCACCTCACCTGCGTCTGCCACTCGCGCGACGACCTGGCCGCGATCCTCGACCGCTACTCCGAGTCGGGCATCGAGAACATCCTCGCCCTCGGCGGCGACCCGCCTCGCGACACGCTCCGACTACGACCGCGGCCAGGACGCCTTCCAGTTCGCCGACCAGCTCGTCGCCTTCATCCGGGCGCACGACAACGCGCCGGATCCTCGCGGGCTTCGGCGTCGGCGTGGCCGGATTCCCCGAGGGGCACCCCGGCACCCCCAACCGCCTCAAGGAGATGGACTACCTCAAGCGCAAGGTCGACGCCGGCGCCGATTACATCTGCACCCAGCTCTTCTTCGGCAACGCCGACTTCTACGACTTCCGCGAGCGGTGCGAGCTGGCCGGCATCCGCGTGCCGATCATCGCCGGGATCATGCCCATCACGTCCGAAGGACAACCTGGTCCGGATGGCCGAGCTCGCCCTGGGCGTGCGGTTCCCCGCCCGGCTGCTCCGCGCGATCGGGCGGTGCGGCGACGACCCCGAGGCCGTCGAGAAGGTCGGCATCCACTGGGCGACCGAGCAGTGCCGCGACCTGCTCGACAACCAGGTCCGCGGCATCCACTTCTACACGCTCAACCGGTCGGACGCGACCCGGCGGATCTACGAGAACCTCGGCGTCAAGGACTCGCGCGCCCTCGAGAACCGCCCGCTCTCGCGAACAGGGCACCCCGAACCGAGCATTCCCGGCCATGTCGCATCAGTGAGCTGACCCGGGGCCTGAAGGCCGAAGCGCTCCGCCTGGGCTTCGACCGCGTCGGGATCGCGCCGGCCGTGGCACCGCCGGGCTATCCCGATTTCCTCCGACTGGCTCGAGGCCGGCCACGCCGCCGGCATGGACTACCTGCCGCCGGCACGAGCCGCGCGGGCGCATCCCGACGCCGTGCTCGAGGGCGTCCGCTCGGTCGTCATGGTCAGCCTGGTTTACGGTACCAACGATCGCCGGACGGCCGCGCACGAGCCGGCACCGACCGCGGGCAAGGTCGCGCGCTATGCCCGGGGCGGCGACTATCATCGGGTGCTCTGGGACCGGCTGGACCTCTTGCTCGACTGGCTCCGATCGGTGCGGCCCGAGGCCCGGGGCCGCGCCGTCGCCGACACGGCACCGCTGCTCGAGCGCGACTTCGCCCGCCTGCGCCGGGCTCGGCTGGATCGGCAAGAACACGATGCTCATCGACCGCCGGCTGGGCAGCTTCACCTTCCTCGGGGCCCTGCTCGACCGACGTCGAGCTGCGCCTACGACCCGCCCCACGCGGCCGACCACTGCGGCACCTGCACGCGATGCCTCGACGCCTGCCCGACCGACGCCTTCGCCGGGCCCTATCGAGCTCGACGCGCGGCGATGCATCAGCTACTGGACCATCGAGCACCGCGGCCCGATCCCCGATCCCGAGGCCGATCGACTCCACGGCTGGGTCTTCGGCTGCGACGTCTGCCAGGACGTCTGCCCGTGGAACCGCAAGGCGCCGTCGGGACGCAGCCCCGAACTGGCCGGGACGCCCGAATGGGATCGAGCCCGACCTGATCGCCTGGCTGCAGGACGATGCGCCGACCTGGAGCGCCCGGCTCAAGGGCTCGGCGGCGAGCCGCGGCCGAAGCGCGCCGGGCTGCTGCGAAACGCCGCGCTTGTGCTCGGCTCACGCGGCGTGGCCGAGGCGGTCGGCCCGCTCTCGGCCAGGCTCGATGACCCCGCGGGAGGATCCCGTTGTCCGCGCCGCGGCCGCATGGGCGCTCGGACGGATCGCGACCGACGAGGCACTCGCGGCCCTGGCTCGCCATCGCGACGACCCCGACCCGGCCATCCGCGAGAGGGCACGCCAGGCGGCCGACCGTCGGACCCGATCGTGGGACGTAGCAACGGCCTGCCCGGTCCCGACCTCGAAGGGTCCGGACCGGGACGGCCGACGATCGATCTGCTAGGCGATCAGCTCGGCGTGTTGGTCGCCGAGGTCGGCGAGTACACGACCGGCGAGATCGCACCCGAGATCGACTGGCCGAAGCCGTCGCTGGTCGTCACGGTGAACGTGTTCGACCCGGACACCAGCGGCACCATGATGCTGTACGCTCCCGTGGAGTCCGCCGTCGCGGTGGTCGTCGCGTTCGCGTTGCTCTGGTTGGCGAACGTCACCGTCGCGCCCGGAGTCACCAGGCCGGCGAAGTGCACCGTGCTGTACGGACTCGTCCGGTCATTGCTCGGGTCCGAGGCCGGATCGAGGTTGACCGACACCACCGGGCTGACCTTCGTCGAGCTCGCCGATGTTCGACTCGGCGAGTTTCCTGTCCTGGCCATTGATGATGCCGTCGCGGTTCACGTCGGCGTCGAAGCTATAATTCGAGTTCGTCGCCGCGTCGCCCGTCAACGACTTGATCGTCGTGACGTCGGTCTTGGTCACCGCCCCGGTGCCCGCGGCGTCGCCCGGCAGGTAGAAGCCCAGCAGGTACTGCCCCGTGGTGTGGTCCAGACCCTTGACCTGCACCGTGTAGGTCTGCGCCGCTTCACTGCCCGTCGGCGGCTTGATCGTGAAGAGCGTCGCCGAGGTCGGCATGTGACCCAGGTGGTTCGCCTTGGCGATCTTGGCATAGTAATGGCCGTGCTGGACCGGGATCCTCTGGCCCGTGAGCACGTGATCGAGACGATCTCGGGCGCGACGGCGTTGGCCGGTACGTTGCTCGTGGCCGAGGTCTGCGGCTTCACGGCCGTGACATCGATACCGAGCGTGAGCTTGCCGTGGGCGTTGGCGGTGAACAGCGAGGGATCGATCGAGAACGAGGTGGACGTGACCTGCCCGGCCGTCGCGATCGACGCCGGCAGGATCGCGAACGTGCTGCCCTGGCCGGAGCTGAGCACCATCCGATCTTCCAGCAGTTCGGGAGTCAGGCACCGGCGACGGCGCGTCCGCGGCATTTCTTTCAAGGTCATCATGGGGCCCTCCTTGGCCTGCGACCGGATCGGGAATTGAGGAATCGGCCGGGCGAATGCCAGCCGGATCGCGATGGTCCGATGCGGCGTCCATCCTGGTCGCCGAGAACCGGGTCTTATTGGAGAGAGGTCGATAACGCCGGGGCCCTTGGCGACAGGCCCCGCGAAAAACGAGCATTGCACGGGTCAGGCAACCGTATGGGGGCCGCCGATCGCGGCATGTCCGGCCGAAGAGCGGTCGAGCGCCTCCAACCCGGGAGTCAGCTCCTTCCGCCTTGCCCAGACTCGCCAGGCCACCGTCGCATACAGGACGACGCCCGCCCACATGAACATCCCGTAGGTCTGCGCCACTCGTGGCCTGGCCGTCGCCGATCAGCCCGCCGATTTCCGACGACGTCGAGGCCATCAGGCCGAAGGCCAGCGCCCAGGAGACCACGATCGCCTGCCGCCCCCGCGGGCCCAGCCGCGGCCCGAGAAATACTCGTACGCCAGATAGGTGATCGGCAGAAGTACGGTCACATAATGATGTTTCCAGCTCCGCTCGGAGATGAATAGCATCGTCAGCACGACGAGCGAGAACTCGCCCAGGAGCCGCGGGTCCCGGCGATCGGTCGTCCGCGTCCGGCAGAACAGCGCCAGCAGGCCCAGCAGGCCGACCACCACGCCCTTCGTGATCAGCCGGACCACCCAGGGCGACAGCGACAGGACGTTCACGTCATGCTCGAGCGCGTACGGCCCCTGGCCCGGCCCCCGACTGCAAAGCATCCGGTACAGCCAGCCGATCAACGACTGGTTGATGATCACCGGGCTGGCCGCCCCCTCCGCCACGAAGGGCATCACCATCCGGTTCCACCACATCCCCAGGCACTCGCCGTTGAATGTCGGGCCGATGATCATGCTCGGGATGATCAGCAGGAAGATCCCCATCCCCAGCAGGCCCCACATCACGGTCCGCCACGACCCCTTGTAGAGGAAGAAGGGGAAGAACAGGGCCGGCGTGACCTTGTACGTCGTCGCCAGCGCCAGCAACAACCCCGCCGCCACGTCGTACCCGTTCCGCCATGCCGTCGAGCATCGCCGACGATCAGGAACAGGATCAGCAGGTTGTTGTTGCCGTGATGCAGGTCGCCGAGGATCGGCCGCAGGCTGAGCAGCAGGATCAACGAGCGAAACAGCGGAGGGTACACGCCATTGCTCGGCCTCACCATCCGCAGGCACATCACCAGCGACGCCGACGTCAGGCCCACCTTGATCGCGAACCAGAGCATCGCCCCCACGATCGTCGGCAGGAACATCAGGGGCGACAGCGTGATCGGCATCAGCGGCGGCGTGGGGAAGAGCATCTTTTCATAGATGTTCACCCCCTGCCAGAACTGCAGCACCTGCGGACGCCACCGCACGAATGCGCTCGGCCTGCCCGCTGGCCTTGTCGTAGTAGAATCCCGCCGCGATCAGCGCGATGACGTACCAGAGCGACCAGAAGACCAGCCGCGACATGCGGTCCCGACGCTGGAGCTCGGTGAGTCCGGTGTCGATCCCTGACACGGTTAACCCCTTCCCTGAAGGCCGCGACCGATGCCGCGGCCCGATTCGCCTGATCTCCGGCGCCGGAGTCGGCCGCGTACCGTCCTCCCCGCGCGATCACCTCAGACCCGGGGAGGGTCATCCGCAGCTCGACGTCGCGGATCCCGGGGGGCGGTCGCAGGCGGATGAAGGGGACCGGATCCGGCTCCTCGAGCTCCGGTTCGCAAGCGACCGACGATCTGCTCGTGAGACACGGGACGAAGTGATACCGAAGCACCACGGTCCCGTCAAGGTCGGTCACCATGTCGCGGACCAGCAGTCGCCCCGGCTGCGCCTCCACCCGCGCCCGTCCCCGGATCGCGTCTCCGCCAAATCCCTCCACCCGCCCGAGCAGCAGCGTCCCGTCGTCCTCCACCACGCGGATAATGTCGGGGTTCGCCTTGCAGAAATTGCGGGCGTGCTTGCTCCAGCACAGGATCGCCGACGGCCGGTATAGTCGCGCGGTCATCGGACGAAGTAGGCCCGGTCCCAATCGGATCGTCCGAACAGCATCCCCTCACCAAACTGCGTGAAATTGGTGTTCAACGCGGCATGGAGGTACGGCCCGCCCAGCACCTCGACGCCGGTCCGCTCCGGAAGGAGCCCGCTGAAACGGCCGGTGCGGTAAGGGTCATGAAAACCCGGAAGGTCCTTGCCCCCCTCCTCATACAGCAGCCGCTGGCCCGGCTCGACGTGCCGGCCAACCCACTCGACCACACGCACCAGCCGGGGCGACGGCCGGCTCGACAGGAACGGCTCGCCCGCCCAGCCAGCCGAATCCGGACCGATTCCGCCATCGACGGCCCGAAGATCCGCAGGCCGAAGAGCAGGGCCCCCACGACGACCCAGCGATCCAGGCGGTCGATCCCCGCCGGCCCGGTCCGCAGCCGACGCGACGCCTCGCGGAGGGCAAAGCCCGACGCGATCGCCAGCCCCGAATAGAGCGCGAACGTATGGCGTCCCGGCTGGAGGAAATCCAGCCTCGCCACGGCGCCAGCCAGGTAGCCCCAGGCCAGACCCATCCCGCAGAAACCGGCCAGCGCCAGCGCCTTGGACCGTCGCGCGGCGAACCAGCAAGATCAGTCCCGGCAGCCCCGCGCCCAGCAGCAAGGGCTCGATCGGCGCCTCGCCCCAGCCGATCTGCGCCAGCCTCGCCAGCAAATTCTCGCCCGAGTGACCGAACGCGAACGAGCTGTCTCCCTTCGTCGACGCCAGGAACAGACCCGGCAGCCACCAGAACGCATTCAGGGCCAGCACGACGACCGCGATCAGCCAGACCGCCACATGCCCCCGCGCCGACCAGGTCGACGATCCGTCCCGTCCCCGTACCGCCGCGACATAGGCGATGCAGCGCCGCCGGCGCAGCGACCATCGCCGTCGTCAGATGCACCAGCACCGCCAGGCTCAGCAGTATCGCCGCCATCATCCAGCCCGCGAAGTTCCGTCGTTCGAGGAACCGGGACAGGTACCCCGTCGCCACCAGCGCCAGCGGAATACCCAGGAAATAGGGCAGCATCCCGAAGTCGGCATAGTTGAGCGGCCAATCGGTCCAGATGTAGACCAGCGACAACCCGACCGCCCACGCCGCACCCCAGCCTCGCAGCCCGAAGACGCCGCACGCGAGCGCGATCAGCCACGGGTAGGCCGCGGCCGAGAGCAGGACATAAACCTTGTACGCCAGCTCCGGCCGGCTCCCGCCGAACGCCGCGACCGCCAGCTCCGGAAGCGTCGACGACGCAGGGAAGATCACGCTCTTGGCGTACCCCGCCATGAACGCCGGGTCATAACCGGCCGTCGTGAACGAATCACGCAGGAATGACCGGGTCACCAGGGCGCTGATGGTAGTAGAGCGGATGATCGTGCCGCCACAGGGGCCAGCCATTGGTCAGCCCCGCGTGCCCACCCATCCCGACCCAGATCGCCAGGCTATGGGAGATGGCAAATACCGCCACCACACCCGCGGGAAGGAGCGAGGCAAGCCACTTCCAGCCCGCCCACCGACGCCATTTCCCCAGCGTGCGCTCGAAATTCATTGCCATCGCGGGGCCCGGCTCGGGAAGGAGGGGATGGCTGACAGGGCCGAGGGACGAGGCAGAGGGACCACCCGGCCATGCGCTTCCCACCAGACCCTGGCGCCGGAGGAGCCGGGAGGCGGAGTCGTGGACCCCTCAAACGCGGTCCCCGGTTCGATGCCCTCCTGGCACCGAATTCGTCACCCTCCCAGGAACAGTGCGGCCCGCAGGATTCGAACCTGCAACCAAGGGATTCAAGGGCCCTCGCGTTTCCGCGAGGCTTGGACTATCTCATCCTCCCCGGCACGCGAGAATCGGCCTTGCCGTCGCCCTGCGGCGAGGCTCGACCGGATTCACGGCGAGACGAGGAGGCCGGGCGCTCGTCGGCGGGGGTTATTGTTGGGACTCACCCCGCTAGTCTCTGAACCGTCCTGGCAACCGATGCCCCGCCAGGCTAGGCTGCGGATTGCCATGCCCTGTGCCGCCGGTCGCTCGCTCGCCCCGGGCCGGCCCGATCGGACCGACCCCTGGGCGACTCGCTGCCGCACGATCGACAGAGTTTAGGTTTCCCGCAATTCACCCGGTTCGCAATCGAAGGTTACCCTCCGTTGCCACCCTTAGATCGGATGAGTCCCCTGCTCTGCCGTTGAGCTAGGGCCGCTCCGACAAGGCCCAGCATCTTCGCCGCAAAGGCCGATGTCAAGCCGATGGCCGTTGCCGCCCCCGGTTGGCAAGCCGGATCACTCCGTCGCCGCCCCGACGGTCGCGGCCACCGCGAGTGAGCCGACGCGAGGGGACCTTCACCAGCTTGATGTTGTATGCGATCCGGCAGGTCTTCATCGTCCAGATGGCGATGTAGGTCATGTCGACCTCCCACCACCGCAGGCCGTGCCGGGCCGAGGTCTGGAACGCGTGGTGGTTGTTGTGCCACCCCTCGCCGTAGGTCAGAGCGCGACCCACCACAGGTTCGTCGAGTTGTCCCGCGTCGTGTGCGAGCGATAGCCCCAGAGGTGGGTCGCCGAGTTCACCAGCCAGGTCGAATGCAGGACCAGGACCGACCGCAGGAAACCGCCCCAGACCAGCCAGCTCATCCCGCCCAGTGCATACAGCGCCACGAAGAGCGAGATCGGGAAGATGATGTGAAAGCCGCTCGATGAAGCGATGCACCGGGTCCCGGTTCAGGTCCGGCGCCCACTTCTGATAATATTTCTCGGAATGTACGGTGCTCTCTTCAAAAAACATCCACCAGTACATGTGAGCCCAGAGGAATCCCTCGTTGGGCGTGTGCGTATCGTTCTCTTCGTCCGAGTTGGCGTGATGGCGGCGATGGTCGGCCACCCAGCCGATCGCCCCGCCCTCGGACGCCAGCGTGCCGATGATCGTGAAGAAATATTCGAGCCAGCGGGGCCGCAGCGCGAAGCTCCGGTGCGTCAGCAGCCGGTGATAGGTCATGCAGATGCCGATCCCGCCGGTCAGCCAGTGCAAGAGGACGCAAAGGGCCAGACCCGACCAGGAGAAGTATCCCGGCACGAACGCCAGGAGCGCCCCCACGTGCAGGGCGCCGATCCAGATGATCGGGATCCAGGCTACCCTATGCGGGGGACTTTGCGCAATCGTCGATGTCGCCATGATCAACCTTTAATTGAGAAACCGTCCAGGCGGGCAGCGGCCCTTCGCGGGCTCCGATGACGGGCCCTCGTGCCGGGTCGTCGGTGATTCTTAGGATCCTCGGTGCCGTCTCGCTCGCGTCCTCTCCCGGCAGCCACGGCGCGGTCCCGGTCGCGTCACCCGGTCCTACCGGCATCTGAGCGGTCGACCCGGCCCGGACGGACCCTCCGGTGAAGAGGCGACCCGTCCGCTGGCTTCCCGGTCCATAGGACACCACACAGCAAACCGTTCGCCAGTTTCCCGGGATTCTCTCGGAGGCGACACGATCAAGCGGGGCCGGATCGGACTGGGGAAGCCTCTCGCGGCGGTGAGATTAGAGGCATCCAACTTGTACCCGCCACCCGCCCGCCTTTCCATGGCATTCCCGAAAATTTCGACATCCCACGACCGCCAGGGCCGTTCGGACTCGAGGATCTTCCCCGGAAACAACTACATAAACTCAAATCAAGTAAGAGGATACGTCGGAAATCCCGATCCGCCCGCCGCGGGCCGGCGAAGCCGCCCATTCCCGAACATTCACCACATGGCCAGCTCGAGCCAGCTCTCCCGATGAGACCGCGAACAGCGACCAAAGACGCCAGAGTTCACCACACAAACACCAAAACCACATAGCCCCGAGGATGGATCAGCCCTCCCGCGGCGAGGCCGCGCTGGGCAGTCCTTATCATGTTTTTTGTGGTCGGGTCGCCCATCTCCTCGCGGATCGTCCCGCTCGACTGGCCGTCCGCACAGTCGGGGTGGTACGATCGATCGAGGACAGCCCATCCTCGTTCCACCGGTCGCCCATGAAGCTCAAGTGCCAGCCTGATGACTTTTGCGTCGAGGAGCTGACCAGCGCCCAGCCCTCGGGATCGGGTCGTTACACCTTCTACCGGCTCACCAAGCGGGACCTCGGCACAATCGAGGCCGTCGAGGCCATCTGCCGGCGCTGGAACCTCGCGTCCCGCAGCGTCAGCTATGCCGGCCTCAAGGACCGCCACGCCGCGACCGTCCAGTACCTCACCATCGCCGACGGCCCGGCGAACGGCATGACCACGCCCCGGTTCGACCTCGTCCCACTCGGGCGGCTGACGCAGGCCTACGGCTCCAACCAGCTCCTCGGCAACCGCTTCGAGCTGGTGATCCGCGACCTTCGCCCCGACGAGCTCGAGCGTGCCCTCGAGGCGATCGCCGACGTCCCCGGCGTCGGCCTGCCCAACTACTTCGACGACCAGCGGTTCGGGTCGGTCGGCTACGGCGGCGACTTCATCGCCCGCGCCTGGCTGGCGGGCCAGCACGAGCAGGCCCTGCAGCTGGCGATCGCCGAGCCGAACCCCTTCGACCGGGCCCCCGCCCGTGCCGAGAAGGCGATCCTCCGCGACCACTGGGGCGACTGGGCCGAGGCAAAGCAGCGCCTCCCGCGATCCTCGGCGCGAAGCATCGTGACCTACCTCGTCGACCATCCGACCGACCACCGCGGCGCCTTCGCCCGCATGCGTCGCGAGCTCAGGACGCTGTATTTCTCGGCCTTCCAGAGCCACCTCTGGAACCTCCTGCTCGCCGGCTGGCTCGAGGCCGAGGCGCAGCCCGGCGAGCTGGTCCCGGTCAAGCTCAAGGTCGGATCCTTCCCATTCCTGCGCAACATGGATCCCGCCCGCGTCAACGCCCTCAGACGGCTCAGCTTGCCCCTACCGTCGGCCCGTACCCCAGCACCCACCGGCCGGCTCGGCGAGATCACGGCCCGCGTGCTGGAACCCTTCGGCCTCGCCTGGAACGACCTGAGAATCCGCCACCTGAAGGACATCTTCCTCTCGAAGGGCAGCCGGCCCTGCCTGTCCTTCCCGCGGCGGGCTGGAATCCGCGCCCGAGGCAGGACGCGCTCCACTCCGGCCGCATGGCCCTTCGCCTGGCCTTCGAGCTGCCAAAAGGCTCATACGCCACGATCCTGGTGAAACGGATCACCGAGGCCGCAGGGTCCGCGGAAGCCGCGGAGGCCGCGGAAGCCGCGGAGTCCGCGGAGCTCGCCGAATGATCCTCGACGTGCTGTACGTAGACAACCACTGCCTGGTCGTGAACAAGCCGGCCGGGATTCCCTCGCAGGCCGACATTTCCGGTGCCGAATCCCTGGCGGATGCCGCCGCCGCCTATCTCAAGGAGCGCTACGCCAAGCCGGGGAACGTCTATGTCGGGCTGGTGCATCGGCTCGATCGTCCGACGTCGGGCGTCGTGCTGCTCGCCCGGACCAGCAAGGCCGCGGCTCGGCTCTCCAACCAGTTCCGCGCGGGGCAGGTCGAGAAGGTCTACTGGGCCATCGTCCAGGGGACCCCGGATGAAGACGAAGGCACCTGGACCGATCGCCTCGAGAAGGATCGCCGCACCAATGTCTCGCGACGGCTCGAGGCCGATGACGAGGCGGGCAAGGAGGCGAAAGTGGCGTTCCGCGTGCTGGACAGGTGGCCGGATTCGGCCAGGCTCGAGCTGCGTCCCCTGACGGGTCGCAGTCATCAGCTTCGGGTCCAACTGGCGGGTCGCGGGCTGCCGATTGTCGGCGACGTGAGGTACGGGGCAGGGGGCCGCTTGCGGGCCCTGGACGGTGGCGGGAGGATCGCTCTGCACGCGCGTCGGATCACGTTCACACACCCGACCCGGGCGGAAGCGATGTCCTTCGAGGCCCCGGTGCCGGCAGACTGGCCCGAGCCCGGGCGATTACGGCGGGGACGCCCGTCCGCGTGAAGTAGGCCAGCGGCAGGCTCAGACCGGTGACCAGCATCGCGGCGAACGGCTTCCAGCTCATCGGCTCGGCGGGAAACTCCGACCCATCCGAGGGAGTCGAGCCGTTCGAGGCCGTGGGAGTCCCCTTGGCCTGGGCGGCTGTGCCGGCCGTCGGCTTTTCAGCCGGGCCCGACGCGGACTGCGTTCTGTCCGTCGTGCCGGCAGTCGCGGCGGGGTGGGCCTTCTCGGCTTCGAAACGCTCGACATAGGCGATCGCCGTCGCCAGGCCGACGGATCCTTCAGTCCCACGTCCTCGGCCTCGCGCTTCGCGAGCTGCGGGTCGACGTGATCGATGGTCACCCGGCGGATGTACCAGAGGCGCCGGCTCGAGAACCGTCGGAATCGAAGAAGAACAGCGGGCGGGCGTCGGGCGAGCCCAGCTCGAACTGGAACCGCGCGATCCGGTCGGCGTCGAGCTTCGACAGGTTGATCGGCAGGGCGACGTATCGCAGGCCGCGCCCGGCCGCCTCGGCGAGGAACGCCGACGAGACCTCCGACGACTCGCGGAGGTCGAGTACGGTCCGATAGCCCTTCTCGGCCAGCCAGGCCAGGCCGGCCGGCGAGGGGACGCTGCCTCCGGAGAGCTTCAGGTTGACGGACGCGAACCGGGCGATCCCGGTGTTCACGCCCGAGGCGGCGGCCGGCTCGGTGTCGGCCGCGCCCTCGGGTGCCACCGCGAGACTCAGGCCCACGCCGTCGTCGGCCCCTTCCGCGCCGGCGGGCGCCGCCGCCGCGGAAAGGGGCCGAGCCCCGGATTCCCCCCCGGCTCGGATGCCGAAGGGGCCGGGGGATTCACCTCGGCGCCGCGGGTCACCTCGCCCGGCAGGCTCAGGGGCGGCAGGTGGTCCAGCGGATTATCGACTCCCGCCGCGTCGTCAGTTTTCGTCTCCGGCGACGAGCCCGCGTCCAGCGAAGAGCCGGATGCCGGCCGCGTCGCCCGGTCGGCACCCAGCAGCGCCGTCGCCCGCGTCGCCGAGGATCGCAGCGTGTAGCTGGCCCGACCCGCCGACGGACTGGTCGACGTCTGCCCGGGCAGCGGCACCGCCCTGGCCTTCGGGACCGCGTTCAGGTCGCTCGGGGTCTCCGGCGTGATCACCGTCGAGGGCACCGAGCCCGACGACGCGGGCGACGAGTACATCGGAGTGGCCGTGGTCGCCGGCCCGACCACCGTCGCCGGTGCGCTGCCATATTCCAGCGGGGCGGACGTCGTGCCCGAGTCGCAGCAGCCGGTGTCGCGGTGCAGGATCCGCGCCGTGGTCCGCTTCACGAACCCCGTCGAGCCGCACGAGCTGCACCCGCTGAGCGGACCGGACTGGCATCCGGCGATCAGCAGGGCCGCCCCGGCACTCAGGCACCAGGCGAGCCCGATTCGTAGCGGCCGACCCGCCCGCGGAGTGCCCCGCGAGGCACGGCCCGCCTTCAACCAGTCGAGATGTAATGTCATGGGAATCTCCAGTTTTCGGACACTCGTCATCCGCGGCGTGCCGGGCGGCCGCCCGCGGCGCGGGTCGAACCTTGTTGAGCACCCGGGGTAAGCAATCGACCACCGCCGCGACCTCGCCTCCCGACCTCCCGGACACCCGCGACGCAACCTCACCATGGGCCGCCCATCGCCCCGAGCTCGCGGCGCACCGCGACCCGGCCGGCCGCGATCGCGGCTTGCGCCGGATCGCACCGCCCACGTCGCGATGGACTCTCGGAACCGGCGGTTCCAGGCGACGATGCACATCGGGTTTCTCGGGGGGTGTCAGCTCAACGCTCGGTGATCGTTCCCGGGATCGCCCATCGACAGTTGACGGACTGTGCCTCGCTCGTCCCGGCCCGACCCGGTCTCCCGGGCCACCCGCCAGTCCTCGCCTCGGCCAACCCGCCCAATCGACGCAGCACCTTGGAACCGCAACGACAACCCATCAGCGAGGGTCGTCAAGGAAACTTAGCCGACGATCCAAGCGTTGCCAAAGAATCCGACGGATTTCTAGAATGAGACTTTAAGTCTTTGCTGCGCAGCCGCTAAATCACTCAAGGCTTCCCCCGCGAATGAGCTTTACGCCACCCGAGCAACACGCGCGCCCGGCAAACTTTCCGCAGCCCTCAGCGTCGCTCGGGACGTGGGCCGCGATCGTGGCGTGCGTGGCCCTGGCCGCCTTCTCGACCGGACTGGTCGACTCCCCGTTCGCGGACGAGTACGCCTACATCACCCAGAGCTACTACGCCGACCTCTTCTTCACCGGCCGGCATCGACGACCCCGCCTGGCTACACTACTTCGCCTACGACCTGCAGCCGCTCCCCAAGTACTTGATTGGCCTGAGCCTGCATGCCGCCGGCCAGCCGATGCCCCGCACCCTCGACGCGGCCCGCTGGTACGGCAACTATGCCTCGTTCGGCGATGGGCATACACTCTCCGTCGCGCGGCTGCCGACCATCGCGACCGGAGTCCTCGGCTGCGTGGCGATCCTCGCCTGCGGCACAATCCTCGCCGGACGCGCCGTCGGCATCCTCGGCGCATTCCTCCTGATCGCCAACCCGCTCTTTCGCCTGCACGCGCACCGCGCCATGTCCGACGTCCCCACCGAGTCCCTGTGCCGGTATCGCTCGCACTCGCGCTCTTTGCCGCAACCCGCGCCTGGACCGGCCGGGGAACCTGGACCAGCCTGCTGGCGTTCACGCTCTCCGGCCTCGCCGCCGGGTTGTCGGTCCTGTGCAAGTTCAACGGCCTGCTCGCGCCGATGATCGTCGGCGCCTGGTGGCCCTGGCCCTCGTCGGACCGAGAATCGCCGCGAGGTCCCGCCTGGTCTTCGCCCTCGGCGCCGTGCTGACGCTCGCCGCGGCGTCCCTGACCTTCCTGGCGCTCAACCCCGCCCTGACGGCGAAGCCCCGGGGCCACCGCGAGCCCACCCAGTTCGTCAGCCCCGACGAGGGCATCATCGGCCGGATTCTGCGCGATGCTCAAGCTCCGGCTCGACAACGCGGAGCACCAGAAGCGCTCGATGTCGCACAACGCCATGGTGACGCCGCTCGACAAGCTGTCCGTCTTCGCCGTGCAGGGGTTCGGCCGGTTCGGGCCGTTCGGGCCCAGCAAGTCCGACTCCACCGAGCGTTACCAGCTCGCCCAGGATTGGGGGCTGATCCTCTGGTCGCCGCTCGTGTTGTTCGGATTATATGTCAGCTTCCGAGCGGGCCTCGCCCAACTTCGCGAAGGTCGCCCGCCGACGTCGCCTGCGCTCGTCATCTGGGCCTTCATCGCCTGGGCGGTGGTGGGCATCTATCTGCCGATGGCCTGGGACCGCTACTTGCTGCCGATCCAGGTCCCGAACGCCCTGCTGGCGGCGGTGGGCGCGGTGGCCCTGTACGACTCCATTCCGAAAGCCTGTTCTGCGCGCGGAATTGTCGGACTGGGCAAAATCGGTCGGGTTTTCTCTGTGATTTCTCTGTGCCTCTGTGCCTCTGTGGTTCGAACCCGCCCCCCACGCAGCGGCCCGACCGCGCCGGGGAACCGACGGACAGCCCGAGGGAAGGCGGTGTCGGCGTGAGGCGGTCGCTGGCCCTGCCGCTCGGCGTGTTCGCGATCCTGCTCGGCAGCAACGCGTTCTTCTGGCATTCGCGCGACTGGAACACCGCCAGCCGGCTGATGCTGACCTATGCGATGGTCGACCGCGGCACCGTTGAGATCACGGGCCTCGACGTCCACACCGGCGACAAGGCCGTGATCCGCCGTCGCGAGCTCCAGCGCGGCAAGCCCGTCGTCAGGTCCCATTATTACTCCGACAAGCTGCCGGGATACCCGTTCCTCGCCGCGGTCCCCTACGCCGGCGCGCCGCGTCTTGCTCCGAATCCCGCCGCATCCGCTAGACGGCGATCCCGACGATTTCCGCTACTGGCCGGCCGATTACTTCGTCACCCTGGCGACCTCGGGCGTCTTTACCGCCTGGACGGGTGCCCTGCTCACTCTGCTGGCGCTCGAGCTGGGCTGCGTGCCCGCCGCGGCGATGGTGGTCGGCCTGGCCTACGGCCTCGCGACGCCGGCCTATGTCTACGCCACGCTCGCCTACGGCCACCAGGCATCGGCCTTCGCGCTCTTCACCTCCTACTTACTGCTCCGGCGCCCCGGGCCTCGTCGCGAGCGACTTCGCGCGGCGGCCGCCGGCTTCCTGGCTGCCGGGGCCTCGGTCATCGAGCTCCAGGTGGCGCCGGTCTCGGCGATCCTCGGCCTGTACTTGCTCGCCGAGGTCGGCGGCCGTCGTCAGCGACCCGCGTCGGTCGTTGCATTCGCCATGGGCGCGGCGGTCCCGACCCTGGCGATGCTGGCGTACAACGTCGCGGCGTTCGGCTCGCCCTGGGACATGGGCTACTTCCACCACGTGACCTTCGCGCACGTCCACACGCGCGCCAACCCGATGGGACTGCGGGGACCCGACTGGAGCAAGCTCGGGCCGCTCCTCATCGGCCAGTATCGTGGATTGTTCGTCTTCGCACCGATCCTCGTGCTGGCCGTGCCGGGCTGGATGGTGCTCGTGCGCGTCGGCTCTGGGCGACGGCGACCGTCACGTTCCTGGCCTGCGTGGCCGTCCTGCTCGTGAACCTCTCCTACCCCGAATGGACCGGGGGCTGGTCGACCGGGCCTCGGCTGCTCCTGCCCTTGATCCCGTTCGCCATGGTGCCCGTCGCGGCCTTCCTGTCCGTCGGCGGCCGCTGGGCGGGACCTGCTTTGACCATCGGGACCGTCCTGGCCCTCCTCGGCGCCGGCGAGATGCTCCTCTTCCAGGGTGCCGGAGCGCGGATTCCCAATGAGCTGGGCATGCGCGGCCGGAAGTCCGTTGCCGTGTCGGAACCCCTGTTCGACGCCGTCTGGCCGATCTGGACGGGAACGGACCCGACCCCCGGCTGGCGTTTCGGCGAGCGCTTCAGCCGCAACCTGGTCTCGATCGCCGCGCCGGGGGTCGTGAAGAGCCTCGGCCCCAGGGGCGAGCCACTCCAGTTCCTACCGCTCGTGTCCGCCCAGGCAATCGCCATCCTGATCCTGTGGCGTTCCATCGCGAATCGTCCAACCCTGAGCCCGAGCGGCCCGAGCCCGATCCGTGACGGCAGCCGCTCCACCGATCCCCTTCCCGATACTTCGGCGACCGAGCGTCGCACGGCGGGAGTGGTCAGGACGGTCGACGTCGGTTAGGCGGCCTGTGAGACGGTCTTGAGCCACGACTGGCGCCCCCGGGCCCGATCTCGTCCCGCCGTCCTACCCGCCATTTCGGGTCGCCTGGCGGCGCGACGGTGCCGCGTCGCGAAGCCGGTCACTCAACACGTTGGCTAGTGCGGGAAGATGAGTGCCGTCGAACATCGAGACGTGGTTTCCGGGAACGTCGATCACCTCGACCCCCCCTTCGGCAATGCTTCCCCATCCATTGGTCGGGTCGTCGTAACAGGCGTAGACGAGGTCGGGCTGGATCGCCGCCCGCAGGAGCGTGATCCGGCCAGGATAGGGCGGTAAGTCATTGAGGTAAGATCCGTAAGATTTCCAGATAGTTGCATGCGACCGATTAAGGAATTGTCTGTCCCCCGCCGATCGACGCATCCTTGCCCGGATTTTTTCGGACAAGTAATTCAGCATGCCAACCGCGGAGAGATGCCGCATGTTCGCGCAGTGCTTCCGTATCCGTTCGACCCGCCCCCGATAAGTCGGGAAGCCCGGCCCATGGACATCGAAAAGCACAAGGAGGCCGACCTCCATGCCGGCCGCGAGCAGTCGGCGCGCAACCTCGACGGCGACCAGACCCCCGACCGAATAACCGCCGACGAAATACGGACCCCGAGGGACCTCGAGCATCAGATCCGAGAGGAATCGTTCGGCACAGGCCGGGAGGACCTCAGCGAAGGTGTCACCGGGAGGCGGATCGGCCAGCGAGACACCGTAAAAGCGATTCCCGACACCGAGGGCACGGGCCAGAGGGACCAGCGATAACGCGTTCCCGATGAATCCTTCGTACCCGCTGGTACAGCCGGGGAAGCAGATGAACGGCGGGTCCCCTCCATGACGAGCATGAACGGTCGGCCCCAGCGGGACGAGCTGCGAGAGACTCCGGGACTCCGCCGGCCGCTGGCGCAGGGTCGCCGCGAACCGCTCGACCGTCGAGTCCTGGGCGAGCGTCCTCAACGGCACCGCGAAGCCGAAGACCTCTTCGACGCGGGCAAGCAGACGGACCGCCGTCAGCGAGTGGCCGCCCAGGGCGAAGAAATCGTCGTGAATCCCGATCGGACGACCGGGGAACAACTCCTCCCAGAGGGCGAGTACCGACCGGATCGTGTCATCGATCGGACCGTCCTCCTCGCGACCGGATTCGGCCGGCGGGCTCGAGACGGCGAGGTCGGGAAGCTGGCGGCGGTTGACCTTGCCGTTGGACGTCAATGGGAGTGAGTCCAGCCGCACGATGGTCGACGGGATCATGTATTCCGGAAGCTTCCGCTTGAGGTGCGACCGCAGCAATCGTTCATCGAGCGTCTCCGCGACGACGTAGGCCACCAGCCGCCGATCGCCGGGCTGTACTTCTCGGGCGACCGCCACGGCCTGGCGGACGCCCGGGACGCGGGCGATCGCCTCCTCGACCTCTCCCAGCTCGATGCGAAAACCTCGGATCTTCACCTGATCGTCGAGACGACCCAGGAATTCGAGCGTCCCGTCCTCGCGCCACCGAGCGAGGTCTCCCGTGCGGTAGATGAGGGCGCCCGGGTTATCCGAGAATGGGTCGCGTAGGAAGCGGTCCGCGGTGAGCTCCGGACGATGGAGGTAGCCGCGTGCCACCCCTACCCCAGCGATGAAGAGCTCGCCGGGAACGCCCAGCGGGACGAGGTTCCTCTGGCCGTCGAGCAAATAGGCCCTGGTGTTGGCGATCGGGCGGCCGATGGAGCTGGCCGCTGCCGACTCCGCTTCGGCCGGCTGACCGGCCGTCGCGGGTCGCCGGTCGTACAGCACGATGTCCGTGGAATAACACGAACACTCGGTTACCCCATAACCGGTGAGCAGCCGCTCGAAGGCGGGGCTTTGCCGCAGCCTGTCGAGCAGGTCCGGCGGCAACGGCTCGGCGCCGAGGCCGATGGCCCGCGCGGTTCGAGGCGGGCCGTGCTGTCGAACCACCTCGGCGATCAGCGACGAGGCCCCGGTCAGTGCGGTCAACCGGTGGTACCAGGGAGACGCGCCGAGCTCCGAGACCGCTCCGCACGCTACTAGCGTCCCTCCGGTGATCAAGGGCGAGAACAGTTGCACGATACTCCCATCGAAGTGCCACGGAGCGGTCAGGGGGCTGAGCTCGAAATCACCCGGCTCGAATCGGCCTCGCGTCCGGTACCAGAGCAAATTCGTGAAGCCGCGGTGAATCAGGCAGGCGCCCTTGGGGACGCCGGTCGTCCCCGACGTGTAGATGACGCAGAAGAGCGAGTCCGGAGCGGCGGCCGGGAGTTCGACGGCGGCCGCCGTGATGGAGGCTTCGTCGTCGCCGAGGATGGGAATGTGTTGCACATCCGTCACGTCGGCCAGCCATGGGGGAGGATCCGAGGCCACGAGCAGGACCACGCCGGCATCGGCGATGATCGTCGCCAGGCGTTCGACGGGCGCATCCGTCGGCATCGGGACATAATGGGCCCCCGGCGCAGGATCGCGATAACGGCGATCGCCCCTTCGGCCGTGCGGTCCGCCCACAATCCCACGGGCGTTCCAGGGCCCACACCCCGACCATGAAGCCGGTGGCGCGCAGCGATTCGGACAGCTCCGAGACATCTCGATAAGAGTAGGACCTGGCGTCGTGGATCAGGGCGACGGCTTCGGGCGTTCGCCCGGCCTGTTCCAGGAACAGCTCGTGCAAGCAGCGGCTCTCGGGATAGTCGCGAGGGGTGTCGTTGAAGGCGTGAAGCTGCTGCCTCTCCCCCTCGGAGAGGATCGACAGGTCCTGCACCCGCGTGTCGCCGTCGGCGTGACATAATCCTTCGAGAATCGCCTCGACCTGACCCAGCATGCGATCGGCGACGGGATCATCGAAACGGTTCCGATCGTGGCGTAACCTCAGCACCAGCCGATCGCGATCCAGGACGGCCAGGTTGAGGGGCAGTCCCGTGTGCTGCAGGACCTCGAAGCCGCGGGATTTCCACGCTCCGCCCAGCGCGTGCAGCTCAGCCTCCAGGTCGCGGCGCTCGAAGGCCAGAAGCGACTCGAAGAGCGGCACCGAGGGGTGCAGGCCCAGCCAGCCACGGATCCGATAAAGCGGCGTCTGCTCGAATTGCCGTGCGGCGAGATGGGCGGCCCGGAGGGTTCGCAACCAGTCGGCCACCCGCTGGTCGCCGTCCGCATCGACGGAGACGAGGACCGTATTGGTGAACATCCCCGCCGTCTCGGCCGCCCGGGGCACGGTCTGATATCGGCAAGCGCGGGTCGTGCCGAAACCGGCGACGCTCTGCGAACTGCAGCGCGACAATAGAAGCCCCCACGCGGCATGCATCAGCGTATTCAAGGTGACATCGAAATCGGCGGCACGCCGACGGAGCGAAGCGGTGAGCGGCCGACCGAGCACGCGCTCCGTCACTCGAAAGGCCGCGGGCGACGTGACACCCGCGGCGCCTCCGGTGCCGCGATCGAATCCCAGCCGTGTCGCGGGCTGGAGCCCGCCCAGGGAACGCAACCAGTACTCCTCGTCGCCGGTGTCCTGCCTCGCCGCAAACCACTTCAAGAAGTCGCGATACTGGGGGGCCGCGGGCCGATCGACTGGGTCGATCCCTTCACGGGCCGGCGGGCCATCCTCGAGCGCCTCCTCGAGCAGCAGGGCCAACGACCGCCCATCGAGGATGATATGGTGAAAAGTCCAGATCAGGCGGAAGTCGGCGTCGTCGAACCGGAAGAGGTTCAGCCGGAACAGCGGCGGCGTCCCCAGGTCGAAGGGATCGACTCGGTCGGCATCGAGGAACTGTTGCAGGCGGACCCGTTGAGTCTCGGCGGGAACGCCACGCCAGTCATGAAAGGGCATCTCGACGTCGAACGGCGCGGTGACCACCTGCCGCGGCCGGTCGCGGTCGCGCCATCGAAATGCCAGTCGCAGGGCGTCGTGCCGCGCAATCAGCCGGTTCCAGGATTGCCTCAGCGATTCCGGCCGAACCGCCTCACGCAGGCGGCACAGGACCTGCACGACGTTGACTCCGTCGCATGGCGATGCGATGGATTGGAACAGCATCGCGGACTGAAGCCCGGTGAGCGGATAGGCCTCGGCTTCCTCTCGATCGATGATCTTCGCGTCAAGCATCGCCGAGGTCCCAGGGAGATCTTGATATCCGCTCAACCCGGTCATCCCGACGCGGCCATCGCCCCGGGTCCGAGCCGTTCATCCCACCAACCCGGCCGACGCCGAGATTTCGATCCGGGGACCGACGACTCGGCGAACGCGTCCGGGTTGGGCCTTCGTCGTGTCGGCCGCGACCGGTGCATCGGCCTTCACCGAGGATCGCGATTCGTAACCGCCGGGACTAGTCGCGCGACGCTTCCAGCAACCGGAAAGGCCCCGGGCCCCGGATCACGCGCAGCAGGTGCAACCCCGCGGCGTCGAGCAGGGCCCGGTATTCCGCAAGGGTGCGCCTCGCCCCCCCGTGACGCAAAGCATGAGCAGGTCCAGCCAGACCGTCTCCGGATCATCCAGCGCGGATTCGGGGAGAACACGCTCGATGATCAGCAGTCGCGCATCGTCCGCGAGGGCGGCCCTGATGTTGCGCAGGATTGCCACGGAAGCCGCATCGTCCCAGTCGTGCAGGACACTCTTGAGCAGGTAGAGGTCGAATCCGGCCGGGACCGACTCGAAGAAATCGACGGCGCGGGTCTCGCATCGGTCCAGCACTCCACGCCGAGCGAGGCATTCCCGGGCCGAGGCGACCACCGAGGCCCGGTCAGCCAGGATGCCGTGCAGCGCGGGATGGGCCTGCAAGATGAGCGAGAGCGCCGCTCCCTTGCCCCCTCCCAGGTCCACCACGGTCGATACCTTGCTGAAGTCATAGACCTCCGCGAGGCTCTCCAACTGATCCGATGAGAGCCGATGAAGCCATTGATCGAATACGGCTCCCGCCTCCGAATTGGATCTGCGGTGCTCCCACACCGACTGTCCAAAGACCGTATCAAAGGGGATTTCTCCGCGAAGCAGGGCCGAATCAAGCTCCATCCAGGCACCGACGTACTGCTCCCTGCTCAGTCGCGAATACGGACTCTCAGGGCCGTCATGCTCGGCACGCAAGAGCTGACCAGCTCCGGTGAGCCGGTACCCGACTTTCCCGCCGGGAGCCGCCGCCTCGGTGACCAGACCCAGCAGGACCAGCCCACGGAGCACGCGCTCGACCGTAGGGAGGTGCCACTGCTTCCGCAATGCCAGCTCCTTCGGATTGCCCTGCGTCTCTGACAGGGCGTCGAGCAGGCCGGTCTTCACGGCGGCAGCGACCAATGCCGTCTGGCGATAACCGTCGATCAGCCGTTTCACCAATGCCTCATCGGATTCCATCGCGTCTTCCGATTATCTTCAATTGCAGGGCCGACTCAGGTATTTCTGCCACCCTGGTTTTTTGGAACAGCAAGAGCGGACAACGTTCGCCGAGGGGATAACGACCCACCTTCCGACCATGCAGGACCAGCCGCCCCGATGCCGTGAGCGCCGCGACGCTCTCCGACTCGGAGAGGAAGTGGTAGGAGTTGGTGGAATTCTTGTAGGATTCGATCGTTTCCACCTGTTCGGGAGGCCAGCCGGTCTGGTCGGCGATCAACCCTAGTCGTCCATCGACGTGCCCCAGGATTGCGTCGTAGACGTCCCCCAGCACGATCCCGCGAGCGGGTATCGTCTGGAGTGCCATCGCCATCCGCAGCTTGAGCTCGTGGAAATTCGCAACCTTGCCTTGCTCCAGATCGCCCCAGACGTCGTGCACGGTCTGGGGTTCCGGGGGCAGAGCGAACAGCCGGAGGAGGAAACGGCCGTCGTCCGAGAGGACCCGCGAAACCGAATGCGCGAGTCGAGTATGGCCCTCCGGGTAGCCCTGCAGGTGGAGTCCCCCATCGCATAGTACGGCGTCGAAGGAACGATCCGCGAAGCCGAGCTCGAGCCAGTCGGCCCGGTGCGCCGCCTCGGCCGGCCCCGGCCAGATGCAGGCGATCATCTCCGGCGAGCGGTCCGCCGCCAGGACGGTCGAACCTTCCGGCCAGGGGAGCGAGTACAGCTCCGGCGTGACCCCCAGGATCAACGATCGAAAGGGCGCCGCGCGCGAGATGCCCAGTAATTCCGCGAAGTGGCGGACGTCGTCCTCGCCCGGGCGGAGCGGCGCACCGACACTCTTCCATCGGCGGGAGATCTGCTGCCAGTGCTCGGCTGCGATCACGGTGGGTCTCCCGTCCACGCTCCCAGATTCGCGATCACCTTGCAGTCGTTGGCCACGACGCCCGCGGGATCACCCAGGGCCTTGCCGAGCCCCTCCAACCCCGAGACGACGCGGGTGATCACCTGCCGGAGGTCCAGGCGTCCGTCGCGGATGAGGTTCAGAATGGCATCGAAGGCGCCGCCGAGGTGTCCCCGAGAGCCGATCAGGTGGAGCGACCTCGAGATCATGTGATGGACGCCGGTGATCACCAGGGAATCCTCCGTCCGAGCGAGCAACACGACTCGCCCATTTCCGTTCATCCGCGAGAGCAACCCATCGAGTTCGTCGAGTGCTCCGGCGGCCTCGATGACCACGTCGAAGGTCCGGTCCAGGTAGGGCAACAGTTCCGGGGACGTGACCACGTCGCAGGCACGGCGAGCGAAATCGCGGCGAAAGTCCGAAGGTTCCGACACGCAAACATGGGAGGCTCCGAAGCAGTCGCGGGCCAGGAGTGCGGCAAGATAGCCGATCGGCCCTCCTCCGATCACGAGGACCGAATCGCCCGGCCCCACCCGCGCATTCTGGCACGCCAGGAACGAGACTGCCGCCGGCTCGACGCAGGCGAGACCGTCGAGTGAGTCCTCGGTCTGGATGAGGTCGTTGACGCGGTGGGCCAGCCGGGCGGGGATGTCGGCCCGCTCGGCGAAAAGGCCATCCTGTTCGAGCCCCAGCAGCTTCGCCCGATCGCACTGGTTGAAGTTGCCTCTCCGACATCGGGGACAGACGCCGCACGTGATGATCGACTCGCAGCACACGATATCGCCGTGCGCCGACGATCCCGAGTCCGGCCCTGCGGCCTCCACGACGCCGACACCTTCGTGACCGATGATCCGCCCCGTGGCGGGGATGAGCATCGGGCTCGTGCAACGAATCCGCTCCTCCGCTCCCTGCTCGATGAGGTGCAGGTCGGTGCCGCAGATCCCGGCCCGCAACATCCGAATTCGAAGATGGCCCGGCCTCAGCGGCGCGAGCGGGCGGGATTCCAGCGAGAGCCGGGGATCACGATATCTGGGGCCCCGACCGCCGCAGCCGCCCGCATCGGCCGCGCTGGCGTACACCAGCAGCGACCGGTTCTCTCGGAGAATATGACCTTTCGGGGCTTCGGTTTCGAAGAACAGATCACGCGCGATCTCAAGGCCGCCGGTCGCCGCGTCTCGCGGAATCATCGCCATGCTGTCCTTCCCGTGAATCGAGCCGAGTGCCGGTCCGGGCAAGTCCGATCGCCGTCGATCATCCCGTCGCCGGATTCGAGTTGATCGCTCAAGCCTCGTCTCGTCGCCCAAACATGGCCAGGCACCGATCGAAGCGGTCGGCCCGAGGGTCCGAGGGCATGCGAGGTCCGCCGCCTGCCCGCGCCGGATCGCGAATGTGCACCGCGAGCAGCAATTACACAGAATTAATATAAATGAATATGAAAACCTGATCCGCGTGCAATGTCACGGTATCCGCGATCCGATCCGCGTCCGATGTCGATTCGAATAAGAACTCCCGCCGGGTCCTGATCGCCTCGATTTCATGTTATCGGCACCCGTCGCCCGGCAATCCCCGAGAGACAGAAGCTTCGTAGGAATTACCCAGGTCATCCGCCGGCGTGACGCATCACCCTGCGTTCCAGAGATCATGGCGCCGGGGGTTTCACAGTCCGGGTCCTCGGAACCCGCCAGGCTACGCCGCCATGGCCTCTACTATTGGTGACGGATTGCCGGGTGTCAAGCGTGCATTTTTTTATTTATTGTTCTTTATTCTCATCGGCTGAGTTATTCCACATCATGTTCACGATCGTATTTAGGCGCAAGACCGAGGGTCTCCACCCGTCCGGTCCGGCCCGCCCCCCGCCCGCCAGCCAGACCTGTCGGTCCGTTCGATGGCACTTCCGGGCTTGGGGGTCAGCAAAGGATTCGGGCGATCGAACCACAGAGGCACCGAGACACAGAGAAATCACCGAGAAACCTCGCACAATCGGACGATCCTCCTCGCGGGATAAGCTTTGGCCATCGAGTCGTCCCGAGAACGCAAAGCGACCCATCCAGGTCGAGGAGGGAAGGGCCGGAGGACCGCGCCCCAGGCCCGTCGATCCGCGTGCGAGCTCTTGTCTTCTCGTCTTCTCTCTGTACTACTCATGCTGGGAATCTCGTACGCTGTACTCGATTTTACAACCCCTTCGACATCAATGCCTTCCGTTCGGTATTCACTGACCACTGACCACTGACCACTGACCACTTGCCACTTGCCACTTACCACTTTGGTTGCGGCCGAAGGCGGCGCTGGGCCTCGGTGCCTCTGTGGTTCGATTCAATCCCCCGGGCTGGCGCCCCCGATGCGGATTCCCCGCCCGGGAAACCTGTCGGTCATGCCGAGTCCTTTCGCAGCCCCTGGTCGACGCCGTCTGTCCGATCTGGACAGGTCGGAACCGACCTCCGGCTGGCGGCTCAACGAGCGTTTCAGCCGCAAACTCGTCTCGATCGCCGCACCCGGACTGGTCCGGAGCCTCGGCCCGAGAGGCGACCTGCTCCACTTCCTCCCCTCGTCGCCGCCCAGGCCAGCGCCATCCTGCGACTCTGTCGATCCGTCGCCGACGCCAAAAGGATCGTCAAGCTCCCCAGCCGGATGAACCCATTTTCCCGGTCATATCGAGTAGGTAGTCTCAGGCGGTTCGGCGATGCGAGTCTTCCGCGATCGCGAGCACGTCATCATGAGCACCGAACCTCTCCACGAGCCGACGACCGACCCACCCCGCAACGGGCCCGTGTCGAGAACATCCCGGCGCCTCCAGATCGGGGTAAGGGGATTGATCGCGATCGTCGCCTGCTGTGGTGCGCTGGCGTGGTCCGGGCGGACCTTGTGGGAGAGCCAGCACCCGTCGGCCGCCGCGTCCCGCCAACTCCTGTATGGGACGCCCATGCAGTGCGCGACAGCCGTTCGCGAGCTGATGCAAATCGGCATGAAGAATCCCGATCCGGCCCTCCCGCCGCTGATCTCCGCGCTGGGGGACGCGTCGGCCGAGATCCGCGTCGCGACCGCCGAGGCACTCGGCTACATTGCCGGCGAGGATGCCCTGGCCCGTCCCGCCGGCTCGGCGGCCCACACCGCCACCGCCGCGCTGATCCGATCGCTCGGCGATCGCGAGCCGTCCGTCCGGATCGCCGCGATCCTGGCCCTGGAGCACATCGCCACGATGCCCCGGCCGGTCAAGTCGGTGGACCTGCCGGGGATCATCGACGCCCTCGCCGGAGCGGTCGGCGATCGTGATGAAGAGGCCCGCCTGACCGCGCTGAAGTCGCTCTTGAGATGCCGCAAGCTCGGCCCGAAGAAGACGCCGCCAGCGACGATCATCGCGGCGCTGCACGATCGATCGCCCAGGATTCGCACGGCGGCCGTCCATGCCCTGGCCTCCTACCCCTGCGACCTGGATCCCTGGCTTCCCTTCCTGTTACAGAGCCTGGACGACAGCGACTCGACCGTGGCCGCGGCCTGCTGGTACGCCTTCGAGCGAGTGGATCCCCCGGCGTTCTCGGCGGCGGCGATCCCTGCGCTGATCGCAGCCCTCGACGATCGATCCCCGGCCGTGCGAGCCCGCGCAGCGAGGGCACTGGTGCCGCATGCAAATGACCCTCGCGTCGCCACGACCATCCCGGCTCTCTTGAACCTCCTGGCCGTCCCCCAGGAGGACATCACGCCACCGTCGCCGGGATGGCAGCGATGGAGCGCGGCCGTCGCGGCCGCCGAACTGCTGGGACGGCTCGCACCCGGCACGCCCTCGGCCGGCCAGGTCATTATGAGGCTGACCGAGCTCTTACCGAAGAACTCGGGCCTCCTTCGATGGAGGGCAATCGCGGCCCTCGGCGGGTTCGGCCCGGCCGCCGAGTCCGCGGTGCCCGCGCTCATCGAGGTCCTGCGTCGCGCACCCGAATGGTCGTCCGACGGGACTTACATCGTCAAGTCACTGGCCCGGATCGCCCCCGGCACGCGATCGGCCGACGCGGCGCTTGCGGCGGTGACCGGGGTCCTCGATTCGAGCTCGATCGCGCGGCTCGCGGCCCTCGAGTCGCTGCCAGCCTTCGGCGAGAAGGCCCAGGCCGTCATCCCCCGCCTGCGCGAGTTGTGCAAGCCTGGCCACCCCCAGGATATTCGACGTGCGGCGGCCGCGGCCCTCGACGCGATCGAGGACGCCACGTCGCGTGGAGGGGAATCCAGGTGAAGGGTGCCGCTGGCAACCGGACCCACCGTTCGACCCAGCCCGCGACTACACCGGGCCGACCCACCGTTCGGCGCGGGTCTCCGACCCCGCCGCGGCCGGGACCGACAGGTCTCCACCCGTCCGGTCCGGCCCGCCCGCGAGACCTGCCGGTCCGTTCGATGCCACTTCCGGACTCGCGGGTCAGCAAGAGATTCGGGCGATCGAACCACAGAGGCACCGAGACCCGGAGAAATCACCGAGAAACCCCGCACAGGCGGACGATCTTCCTCGCGGAACAAGCCTGCGACATCGAGTCGCACCGGGTCGGGAAAAAGACCAAACCCGGTCGAGGAGAGAAGGGCCGGGGGACAGCACCACAGGCCCGTCGATCCGCGTGGGAGCGCTTTTCTTCTCGTCTTCGTCTCTGTGCCTCTGTGCCTCTGTGGTTCGATTCGATCCCGCGGGCCGGAGCTAGAGCACCCGATGCCACTGCCCCGCCCGAGAGACCCGTCGGTCACGCCGACGGCGGGGTCGGACACCCGCGCCAAACACAAAACACATAATGCGAGGCCGAGCGAGCGATCGCCGCCGGAGCCGGCTCCTACAAGAGACCGGCCCTGCCCGGTCCGCCCGTTGCGATCCGGGTCGTACCGGGTCCGCGGCCGACCGGCCCCGGCCCTGGTGCTGTAAACCACCCAGGCGTTCCGCGCTCGAACCCTTCGGCGACCCCCGGACCTCCGGGTCTCATCCTGTGATCACCCGGGGTTTGACTTATGAGATACACATACTTTTATATATATCAAGTTTCTTTCGATCGGACTCTTGACTTTCCGCGCACGACCTGATTATCAATAATTCGCGTCCCGATCGATCCAGCGTCAGCCACTCGGTCCGATGCCACCGGCCTCGCCTCCCTTCCGGCTGGAATCGGCTCGGGGGAACATGCGAACATTCATAGTGTATATTAAAAAATGAACTGACACGACTGACATCAAGACTGACAGACTCAATCGTCGTTTTCCGACTTACGTCGGGGCCCGGGTAGTCGGCCCGCTTGTCTCGCAATCTACGGCCGCTCTTAGGTCGCGATTTGGCTCCGCAAAGCGTTTGGCGGACGGGTGATACCGGCTGCGAGGTCAAACATGATTCGGTTACGATTCACTATCCGCAGTCTGATGCTCGGGGTGGTTGCAATTGCGGTCGCACTACGTTTGGTCGTCGTTGCGATCGTGGTTTTCTGTCAGCCAGTGCCGAAAAACTGATTCATCTCCGCCGCTTTCGCGACGATGACGCCACCTTCATCTCCAGCCACGGCACGACCATATCGCAATATTGGTCGGAATATTGGAGGCGTTCCCTCGGTCTTCCATGGCCCGGAGGCTTCACCTGCTCATGCAAGAAGGAGGACGAGTCGAAGACTGGCAGACCCACGATTGATATCGAGACCTCTCACGACTTGCTCTCCAACCTCCATTGCCCGGACGACGACAGGTCTGTTACCGCCTCTGGCGTTGTTATTCTCGACTCTGACACCGGAGACATCCCGAGGCCGTAGGTTGGAAGCCTGACCTTTGGCAGGGCGCGGCCTTGTGCCGTAGAATCAACGGTTGCTCGTGAGGCCTGGCCCGCTGGGCTTTGGAGCAGGGCAGCCTGGACACCATTACATCGAGAGAAGCAAATAGGAGGACAAGCTGGCTTACTGGCAGCGGGGGCGATCCGGCTAACTTGCCAACATGCCGCGAACTGCTCGAGCCTCCATCGGCGGCACGTAATATCACGCCCTCAAGCACGGCAATCGTCGCGAGGCCGTCTTCCACAAGCCCGACAACTTCGACGCCTTTATCCAGGCCATACGGGACACCTGCTCCCGACTACCGCTGGACCTGCTGGGCTATTACCTGATGCCCAACCACTTCCACCTGGTACTCCGATCCCGCGACGACGGCGACCTGGGGCGCTGGATGCACTGGCGGGCGACGGCACATGTCCGCCGCTACCATCGCCATTATGGGACGACGGGGCACGTGTGGCAGAACCGGTTCAAAGCGTTCCCGGTCGAGGAGGACGAATACCTGGGCTCGGTGCTTCGCTAACTCGTGCGGAACCCCGTACGGGCGGAGCTGGTGATGCGGGCCGAGGACTGGAGATGGTCGAGCCTGCCGGCCTGGCAACGGGGCGATGCACTGTTGTGGCGGGGGATTGAGGTCCGGGACGAGAGATGGCTGGAGTTGGTCAACGAGCCGCTGTCGGCCGGCGATCTCAGTCGGCTCGGGGACGCAGTGGCATGCGGGCGGCCGTACAGTGGCGAAGGTTGGACGCGGGAGACGGCGGTGCCGCTGGGGTAGGAGTCATGCTTGCGACCACGCGGACGACCGCGAAAGGAAGGCTAACAGCAAGATGTCCCCCGTCTTGCATCCCGTCGCGACCTCGGCGGTGCCACTGCGCCCGGGCCGTCGGATCGAAATGATAGTCATTTATGTTCACTTTTTACAGTGGCATGCTCGACGAATAGGATCCGGATCGCTATTTTCTCGCGCGAACGTCAGCCCGGTCTGTTCCTGCAGATGCTTGAGCACCAACGCCTCATCGCCATCTCCACGCCGTGTTCGCTCGGTCGAGGGGTCGCGTTCGTTGTAGTGCCAGCGGACATTCGCCCTCGGCGGAGATTCCACCTCGTCCACGATCGGACGTCCGATCCATTCTCCCACTCCCTTGAGGAAGCTCGGAAAGGTTCCGGCCCCACTACCCTCTTCGCCGTCCGGGTCGAGTTCGCGCGCGTAGATCTCGATCTCACCTTCACCGTGACCCGGCAATGGCGCAGCGCGATACCGGCCGCGAACGACCACCACGTCGCGTTCCACGCGGCGGAGCGTCAGGGTGATCCGCTGCCGGACCGCACGCTGGAGGATCGCCTCGAGGGGCGGGATCAACTGCTCGGCCGGCACGCCCTCGCGGACGATCCAGTCCCCGCTGACCTTCGTCTTGAGGAGTTCTGCGTCCCCCTCGATCGCGGACGGGTCAATGCCCATCGCGATCGACTGGGGGAGTGTGCGGATCGACCAACCTTCCTTGTCACCGAACATCCAGGTCTTTAGCTGCAACTGGTCCGGACCCCGCCAACCGAAGACCATCGCTCGGACGTCGTCCAGGCGGCCGGGGCCGGCTCTCCCGGGGTTCTTCCGCGCGTCCCAGACCCGGACGCCCTCCGGGCGGGGCGGCGGGACGCGCTTGAGGTCCTGCCCCGGTGCCAGCCGGTAAGTGTCGAGGAACTCCGCCAGGGCTCGCTCTTCGTCCTTGACCAGGGAGGGCGGCTTGGGGCCGTCCTGGGGGTCCTCGATCAGGACGGGTTCCTTATGCGACGCTCGGGTGTGACGGCAAGACAGCGTCGCCGGGGCGATCGTGGCCAGTATCACCAGGCCGACGAGCGAGGAAACCGCGGGTTTGCTGCAAGTCTGGATGGGCATGGCAAGTCCCCTGGTGCACGAGGGAGGATCGCGAACCGATGGCCGGTCGTCGATTCTAGCTGACTTCGCCCATGTCTTGATAAGTCGTTTCGTCCGTCACTCGTCGCCGAAAACCACCGCGCAGGCGATCCTGCTCGTTCCCACGCTCCGCGTGGGAATGCCGTGTTCGACGCTCTGCGTCGTCCGCGGAGGCCTCGCCATTCGCGTGGATGACGCCCCACCCGGCGGTCTTCGGTTCCGGCTTCGATCTGGGGTCGGCGCTCCGGCCGCATCGTGCGGTGCAAGCTCACCGGCCGACACCTCGAATGCAGCGCGCGGTTCTCACTCGACGATATGGTCTCAAGGCGGTCGGCGGGAAGTTGTTGACCCACAAGATCCCGAGGCCCCTCCAGGCGAGCGAGGTCCGCAGTCGGACTTCACCGACCCGTTGCCTTGATCCGTGCTTCATCCGTGGCCGAGGAGATCGAGAGTCTGAGCCACCGATCAACACGGATCGAACGTGGATAGGGACCGAGCACCGGGGCGTTCCTCGTCCGCGCGTGACCGGCGGGAAGTCCCCTGCCAGCATGATCCGCAGCCCCGTCATGTGGTGGCCATTCTCGGGTAACACGGCATCAACCGATCGCCCAGGAACCTTCAGGAACCGCCGCCCATGGCCACCTCATCGGGTCCGGCGGAAAGATTGTTTGCATGCATTTTATGCTCCGGTGCCCCCAAAACCCCCTGTACCCCCTCGGCCCTTCTTTCTCCCCCTACTATCAGGATGTATCAGGTTTGCAAAAACTGAAATGCACCTATCGGCGAGAAGTGGCATTTTCTCGACGCAAGTCCCTCGGCCGGAAGCACAAAAAATTTCTGAGGTCCCTTCAAAGTTTTCCGGCGCGGAGGCGGTGTTTCGCGGCCGGTTCATATTAGGCCAGTCGTTCTCAGTTAGGCGTAGATCTCCGCCTCCGCTGCGACGGGATCACGGGTCTCCCTCGGCCCGCCCGGACCGGACCGGGACAGGGGGGCCGCCAGGCCCGATCCGTTAGAGAAGCCGGCTCTGTCCGGCGGTCGGGCGCGCGCTCGGATATGGCCCGGATCGGGAGCAGAGCTCCCTCCTGGTCGAAGATCGGTCGATCCAGGCCGAATCGGGGCGGGTTTCGGGACGGGCGGGAGGCAGCGGTCAGACCTGCGTATTGATGACCAGCAAGACCGCCGTGGCGGCGACCAGGATGCCCATGATCCAGAGGCAGAGGCGGAACGAGTGCCACCAGATCCGCCGCCACGACTCGTGGCGGGAGGCCGAATAGACCAGGCTGATGGCGACGACCAGCGGGATGATCAGCCAGTACATCTGGACCGGCGAGACGCTCATGCCGAGCCCTCCGCCGGAATCCCGCCGGACGGGACCGCCGTCGCGACCGGTCGGTCGGCGGCGGCTCCCTCGCCCTCGTGATAGGCCGGGCCCTCGTAGGCGTCGTAGATGGCGAGGATGTTGAGGAGCCCCGCAATGCACGTGTAGATCGAGCCGATCTCGACCAGCTTGTTCAGGCGCGAGTTCAAGGCGTTCAGGTCGACCTGAGACGGCTCGGCCAGGATGCCCCCGAGGAGCGTGTTGAAGCCGTAGTAATGGAGTGTTCCCTGGATCAGGGCCGGCAGCGAGGCCAGCCCCACGAAGAACTGGCCGAGGTAGTACAGGCAGAACTTCTCGGGATTGTTGAGCGGGTTGACCCACCGCCAGTAGACGATCTTCCCCTCGCCCATCACCATGCCGATGGTGTACAGGCCCAGGATGCAGACGGCGTAAAGGATGCCCTTGCCGGTCCGCCCCTGGTAGAAGTGGCCCAGTCCCGGCACCATCCACGCCAGCAAGGCCGCCACCGGCGGATTACGCAAACTCACGGTCGGCTCGCTCATCGCCCGCCTTCAGCTCCTCTCAATCGAGGCCCGGCGTCCACCGGGACCCGCCGTCGGGATCGATCCTCCAGCAGTCTTGATGCTATCAGAAGCCCGGCCGACTCGCCACCCCGTCAGGTCGCCCGCCGGTCCCGGGATCGGATAGGATGGGGGCTCATCGTTGTCCGGAGCCGGGAGAAGCGCCGTGTCCGATCGGTTCTATTGCCCCGACCCGCCCCGCGGCGGCCGGTACATCCTCGGTCCCGACGAGGCGCGGCACCTCTCGCGCGTCTGCCGCCACGCCGTCGGCGACCGGGTCGAGGTCTTCGACGGCCGGGGCTTCGCGACGCAGGCCATCATTCTGGAAGTACGCGGCGACTCGGCCGAGCTCCAGGCCGTCGGCGAGCCCCTCACCTCGCCCGAACCTCCCTACCGCCTGACGCTAGCCACGGCCGTGCCCAAGGGCGACCGGTTCGACTGGATCGTCGAGAAGGCCACGGAGCTGGGCGTCGACCGGCTGATCCCGATCGTCGCCGAGCGTTCGGTGGTCCTGCCGCGGGACTCGAAGCTCGACCGGCTCAGGCGGTCGATCGTCGAGGCCGCCAAGCAGTGCCGCCGGTCTCGCCTGTTGGTCCTGGATGAACCGATGGAATGGACGCGCCTTGTCGACAGCTTCCGCGACGATTCGAGGTTCCTGGCGGATCCATCCGGCCTGGCGCCGGCCGACTGGCCGGCGACCCCCGCCGGCCGCGGGGTGGTCCTGGCGGTCGGCCCCGAGGGCGGCCTGACCGGTCCGGAGGTCGAAAGCGCCGTTGCGGCCGGCTGGGTGGCGATTCGCCTGGGTTGTCATACCTTACGCGTCGAGACCGCCGGCCTGGCCGGCTGTGCGGCCCTGTTGTGCAGGACCCCGAAGGGAGAGGCATGATCGACTACGTGGAAACTTCCAAGCTGCTGGCACTGGGACTGACGGCCGGGGTGCTGAGCGGGCTCTTCGGCATCGGCGGGGGACTCGTGATCGTGCCGGTGCTCGTCGTGATCTTCGGCTTCGCGCAGAACGTGGCGACGGGCACGTCGCTCTTCGTGCTGCTGCTGCCGACCGGACTGCTGGGCGTGTGGGAGTACTGGAACAAGGGGCACGTCCGCCCGAGCTCGGGCCTCTGGATCGCGCTCGGGCTGTTCCTGGGGGCCTACTTCGGCGCCCGGTTTGCGCAGTCGGTCTCGCCGACGGCCATGAAGCGGCTTTACGCCGTCTTCCTGCTGGTCGTCGCCATCTACTTCCTCGTCCAGCCCGCGAAGTCAACTGCCGGCCGGGCGGAGCTCGACGCAAAGCCCGTCCCGCCCGAGGCGGCCGGCTCCCCGCCCGACGCTCAGGTCGTCCACTGACCGCCCGACTTGTCCTGGTAGACCGACCAGACGAATCCGTCCGGGTCGCGAAGGGCGAACTCGCGCCAGCCCCACTGCTGATCGGCGGGCTCGCCCGAGACGCTCAGGAGCGCCCCGGCCTCCAGGCATTGATCGTAGAAGGCGTCCACGTCCGGCACCTGGATCTGGAGATGGATGCCGACCCCGACCCGGGTATCGGCGAACTCCTGGGCGTGGGGCTCCTGGGGGTGGAGCATCAGGGTGAAGTGGCCGATCCGCAGGATGGCCAGCGAGTACGGTGCGTTCTCGTTCTCGGCGTGCACCTGAACGATGTCGGCGCCGACGACCTCCTGGTAGAACTCCAGCGATTTGCGCACGTCCTTGACGTACAAGAAGACGCTCGTGACACGGGCCGTCATTCCTCTTACCCCCTCTCGACGGTCGGAACAGGCCGGCGATGCCACCGGCGGCACGGCGCCCTCGCACGTCCGTGTGCGACGGCCCGGACCTCGCCCATCCGGCCCTTCCACCCCGTCGCCGACAACGCGAGCGATCGGCGTTTCCGGGAGATTAACCCGAAGGCCGCCTTCTGACAACCGTAACCCCGCCTGCCGACCGGCGAAGCGGACCGAACCGCCCGCAACCGGCCGCCCGGGAAGGTCGACCCGATCGTTCGGGCAGAATCGCCGGACCGAATTGCATCTCGGACGTGGAGCGCGATATGATGTCAGAGGTCCCGATCGGAGCGACTGGCCGTTCGACCCCCGCGGGGGCGCGAATGGTCCCGACCCGATCAGGGTCGCCGGGCTTCCCGAAGATCCACTCCCCGACCCCTCGTCCCGATCACGGGTGTCGGGCCACTGGCGGCGTCCCGAGTCAGCGTCGGCCTGCCCAGCGGAGGAATACGCGACGTCATGTCAGCCTTCAGCACCCAGGTCCGAGCCGACGTCCTGATCGTCAAGTTCGAGGCGGCCGCCGGTCTCAATGACTTCCGCAACAACGCCCTTCGCGACGCACTCTACGAGCTCGTCCAGAACCATCCCAATCCCCTCCTGGCGGTCAACCTGCAGAAGGTCGACTTCCTGTCGAGCTCCGGCGTGGCGATCCTCGTCGGCCTCAAGCGCCGCGTCGACAACCACAACGGCAAACTCGTCTTCTACCACGTCCAGCCCGTCGTGCGCGACCTGCTCTCCGTCATGAAGCTCGATCGCTTCTTCATCATCGCCGACGACGAGGAGCCCGCGATCGCCGCCCTCCGTCCCGTCCCCACGGCTTAATCGGCTCGTCCGCTTTCCTCGAACCCCCGGCTTCCCCAGACTGCCAAGTGGCATGAAGTCGGCTTCCGTCGTGCGACGATGGAGAGAGGCGGGCGGAGTTGTCTCTTGTTCGTTGTCCAGCGTCCGTTGTCCGCCGGGCCAGGGGCCCGGGGTTTCGGTCGCCTTGACCCGCCCTCTCACCGGCCGGTGTGTTCCCACTGCCCGCTGCGAACGCACAACGGACAACGGACGTCAGACGACCGACAGAACACAGCGGACAACCCACAAGAACCAGGGGAGGGCGGCTTCCGGGGCGTCGATGCGGCCGGGCCGGCGATCGCCGGTCGGGGCGACGCGACGCCATGAGCTGCCGGGGAGGGAGTCTTCCATGAGATGCAAGCAGCGGCGCTCCGACCGATATGATTCGAACCGGCGGAGGCACGCGACACAGCCCGAGTCACTGGAGGGCCGTATCGTCCTCTCCAGCGCCCTGCCCGCGTACCTGTCGCCCTGGATTCCCAGCGACCTGCCGGTGCAGAACCCGATCACCCATCAGGCGGAGACCCTCCAGGTCGCGAGCCTGAACGCCGCCAACCCCAACAGCCCGATCTACACCAATGACGGCAAGATCGTCTCCGGCGTCGACCGGGCCGGCGACCTCTGGACGATCACGGTCCACGGTCCTGGCCGGGTCATCGTCACCGACACCACGCCGAACGACGGCGTGCTCGACGACAACATCGCCACGATCCAGATCGTCGGCACCAACCTGCAGGACAGCTACGTCACCGGCAGCGTCCGGGCGTCGGCGACGAACCTGACGAGCGGCACGATCCCGTTCAACGAGGTGATCGCCACATCCGGCGTCCGATCGATCGAGCTCAACGGCTTCACGCTGACCAACCAGGTCACGCCGGCGGTCAACCAACCGACCGGGATCTTCCTCTACGGCGGGGTCCGGGTCCTGTCGTTCAACGGCATCCTGGCGCAGCTCAATTCGGCGTCCACCACGACGCCGTACCAGGTCGTCATCGGCAGCGGGAGCGTCCCGCTGAAGTACGCGCCGTCGATCTATGTCAACTCGATCCAGGATGTGGTTTTCAACAGCAGCTCGACGACCGTCCCGACGGCGCCGATCACGTCGCCGACCGTGCAGTTCATCGTCAACGGGACGATCCAGAACTTCGACATCCTCTCCGCGAGCCAGGGGCCGATCCAGGCCGGCTTCCAGTTCGCCTTCCCCGTAGTGGGGACGACCGGGCGGACGGCCGTCCAGGCGATGGCCGTCAAGAACCTCAACGTGCACGGCTCGGCCGTGAACTTCACCGTATCGCGGAACGCCCAGCCGTTCGCGCACACCGGCAGCGGCGTGGCTTACATCCACCGGGCCACCTTCGGCGGGACGTCGGACGCCGTCGGGCTCGACGTCAGCGGGCCGATCAACAAGCTGGAATTCAAGAGAGGCCTCGGCAATCCCAGCGGGGTCTTCACCGCCACGACCTCGAGCGGGCAGGTGCTGCCGGCCACCTCGTACGGGTACACCCAGGGCTCGACGGGTTACCCCGCCTCGGGACTGCTGGGCGGCGTGGTCAGTGCGACCAGTATCCACAAGCTCAAGGTGGGGCCCGCCAGCGTCTTCGCACAGACGGCCCAGAATCCGGAGTTCGTCCAGTCGCGCGAGCGGGGCTTCCCGTACTACCAGACCTCACCAGGCTTCGCCCTCAGCAACGTGGTCATCGCCACCTCGGGCTCGATCGACAGCGCCTCGGTCGTCGGCTCGGCGCAGAACACCGAGATCAAGACGGGGTTCAGCTATCCGGGCTACGTCCAGGGGCTCCAGGCGACGCGTGGCGCGAGCAGGATCGGCAAGCTGCGCGTCGATGGCTCGCTGCTCAACAGCGACATCTCGGCGAGCTTCCGGCCGGCCAACGGACATTACAGCCGAAAAACCGGGACGGCCGGGGCCGGCTCGATCACGGGGGCCGTCACGGGCTCGGCGTACAGCACCGGCGGCACGACCGGCCTGGGCAACACGGGCTCGGGCGTGTTCGCCAGGCATCTCAAGGGCCGCCTGCCGGCCGTCGGCTGATGTCTTCCGGTCCAGCGACTCGACGACCGCGAAGCACCCCGGAACGGCTCGCCTATCCGGGGTGCTTCGCCGCGCCGAGCCGAGCCAACGCCAACGGTTCACCCGGGACAATCATGATCTCGCTGCGCGCGACGCGAGCCGATCACCACCGCCAGAGCGCGGTGCCCCAGTTCAACCCGGCTCCGAAGCCGGAAGTCAGCAGCAAATCACCTCGGCGGATTCCACCCTGATGATAGAGCTCGTCCAGTGCGATGGGGATCGAGCCGGCAGACGTGTTGCCGTAGCGCTCGAGGTTCTTGAAGACGGCGTCGCGGGGGAACCCCAGGACGTCGGTCGCGGCGTGGATGATCCGTACGTTGGCCTGGTGCGGTATGAACCAGCGGACGTCGCGGACCTGGCACTCGGCGTGCGCCAGGACGGCCAGCGACGAGTCGGCCAGGATGCGGACGGCCCACTTGAACACGGCGCGTCCGTCCATGGTCAGGTAGTGCAGCCCCTGCTCGAGTGCGGCGGCCGACGGCGGGATCCGGCTGCCGCAGGCCGGCCGGCTCAGGAGATCGCCGCCCGAGCCGTCCGAGCCGAGCTGGTACGACACCAGCCCCTGGTCGGGCTCGCCCGGGCCGAGCAGGACCGCGCCGGCCCCGTCGCCGAAGAGCGGAAAGCTCTTCTGATCTCCCGGATTGATCACCCGGCTGTTGCAATCGCCGCCGACGACCAGGGCGCACCGGCTGTTCCCCGTCCCGACGAACTGCGCCGCGATGACCAGGGCGAAGACGAAGCCCGGCGCAGGCCGCCTGCACGTCGAACGCCGGGCAGGACAGCCGGAGCTGATCCTGGACCAGGTTGGCCGTCGAGGGGAAGGCCATGTCCGGAGTAAATGTCGCCAGCACGAGGAGATCCACCTCGCCCGGATCGCGGCCCGCCGCCTTGAGGCAGCGGATCGCCGCCTGATTGCACAGGTCGCTCGTCGCCTGGTGCGGCATCGCGAACCGGCGCTCGTGGATCCCGGTCCGGTTGACGATCCACTCGGGGTCGAACCCGTGGCTGAGCTGAAGGTCGTGATTGCTCACGACCAGCTCGGGAACGTAGCTCCCGGTCCCCAGGATGCGGATCCCTCGCAACGACTGCGGGCGGGGCAGGGGGTGGGACTGGCCATTCGCGCTCGCGGGAGGCCGTCTCGGCTCGTCCGACGCCGGGGATTGCCGATCCGCGTGAGCCTGGTTGCCCACTCGATCATTTGGCATGGCGATCACTGCAAGGAATGGTAGAGCGGAGCCGCCCCGCGGGCAGGCAGTAGGAGACCGACGATGCCCGGCGGCTGGGGGACGGATAGGCCCCGGGGTGGCCCTCGGTCGGTTGCTATCCCCCGAGCGGCCGTCGCCCGACCGGGGAAAACGTGCCCTGGAGCGAGCGATCGAGGCGAGGAACCCACACCGCAGCCTCTCCCCACCTTCGGTTGCAACCGGAAGTCACCGAATATAATGTGTCTCCCCGATGAAGGCCAGACCAATCACGCCCGCGGCCGGCGTTCGCAGCCCCGCACCTTGCGCGGTTGGACCCCTCGTCCGTCAGCAACCTCCGTGAATGCATGGTCGACAACCCGTCCCCGGAAGGTGGAGGCCCCGCTCTTGGAACCCCACGAAATCCGGTTACGCGGCGGGTGGGAATGTCGCGAGGGCGAGGATCCCACCGCCAAGGCCGTCCGCCTGACGTTACCGATGCGCTGGGAATCCGTCCCGCCTGGCCGGCTCCGGTTGTCGCGGCGGTTCCAGCGTCCACCGCGAGCACCCGACGCGCTGGCCGTGCTTCGGATTCGACAGGCCCCGGGAATTCGTTCGATCCGGTTCAACGGAACGCCACTCGACGTCCCTCCACCGGAGATTCACAACCACGACGTCGCGCTCGGTCGCCTGGCGCCGTGGAACGAGCTGGTTCTGTTAGTCGATCCGCCAATCGACGGCCTGGATTGGGGATCCCTCAGTCTCTTGTTCGGCCTCGATCCCTCGGCGGCCGAGCCGCTCGCCGCGGGTATCGACCGGCTCTCCCCTGGCGAGGAGGGGCCAGATGACCTAGAATGAACCGTCGGAAATCCGGACTTCGTCCCCATCCAACCGAGACACCGACAGATACCCCGCCCCATGATGGAACTTGAACGAGACCATCTCCGCAGGACCTACGAGGTCTGCCGGATCGGATTCGTGATCCTGTCGGCCGCCCTGATCCTTGCATGCTTCGACTCGGTCCTGCCATTCATGTGGCAGTTCTCTCCGACGCTCTGCGCCGGATCGTGTCCTCATCGTGGTATCACTGGCTCGACGTTCCCATCATCTGGTTCAGCCTGCTGGCCGTCCTGATGCTCTGGGGGCGATTCGACCATCCGACCTGGCAGAGGCGGATGACCCTGCTATTGGTGATGAGCCTGGTCGACACCGGGCTCTGGTTCCTCGAGCACGGCACCGCGCTGGGACTCTCGCAGCTCGAATTCGGCCACAAGTGGCTGCGTAACCACATCGGCGAGGCGCTCGGCTGGGCCGAGTTCGCGCTCATGGCGGGCCTTTCCTGCGACTACCTGGAGCACCTGGGCGTCGCCCAGTTCAAGGAGGCGGGCAAGACGGCCCGTTCGATGGCCGCCACCGGCGCAATCCTCTGGCTGCTGCTGTTCTGCGAGCAGACCGACTGGCGGTCGGGCTGGCCCATGATCCGACGACCCTTCCAGCCGATCCTGGAGGAGTTCCTGCTGGTCATGGCGTCGCGACTATTCTGGGCGATCACCCTCTTCCAGGTGACGGCCCTGGTCGTCGCGGCTGCCCGCGAGTCGGGCCGCGTCCTGACCGAGATGCGCCGCGAGGATGAGGGGGACGACGTCTTCAAGCCCGCCTCGGGTCGTGCCGACGAGATGGACCTCTTCCGCGTCTGACGACGACGACCTCGCGGGTCCGGATGTCCTCCGTTCAGCCCGCCGACCCGGCTGGCAGCAGCTCGCGAAGCGACCGGGGCAGCGGGAAGTGCACGCTCTCCTCGCGGATCCGCTCCTCCTGGATCGTGGCGTCGAAGTTGCGCCTGGAGGTACTCGATGCACTCCTGGACGACCTCCTCCGGGGCGCTGGCGCCGGCGGTGATCAGGACCGGTCTCACGCCGTGGAACCATTCGTCGCGGATCTCGGTCACGCCGTCGATCAGGTGCGAGGGGCGTCCCAGCGTGTTGGCGATCTCGGCCAGCCGTCGGCTGTTCGAGCTGTTCTGGCTGCCCAGGACCAGCACCAGGTCGGCCGCGGGCCGCCAGCTCGCGGACGGCCTCCTGGCGGTTCTGCGTCGCGTAGCAGATGTCGTCCTTGGTCGGATTGGCGATCTGGGGGTACTTCTTTCGTAGCGCGGCGATCACGATGTTGGCGTCGTCGACGCTCAGGGTCGTCTGGGTCAGGTAGGCGACTTGCTCGGGGTCGGGGATCTCGAGCGTCTCGACGTCCTCGGCGGTCTCGACCAGGATCATCTGGTCGGGGGCCTCGCCCATGGTGCCGATCACCTCGTCGTGCCCCTCGTGGCCGATCAGGACGATCGTGTAGCCGCTCCCGGGCGTACTTGATCGCCTCGAGGTGGACCTTGGTGACCAGCGGGCAGGTGGCGTCGATCGCCACGAGGTTCCGCGGCTCGCGCCTGGTCGCGGATCTGCGGCGAGACGCCGTGGGCACTGTAGAGGAGCGGCGAGCCTCGGGGACCTCGTCGAGCGACTCGACGAACACCGTGCCCAGCCGCCGGAACTTGCTCGACGACGAACTTGTTGTGGACGATCTCGTGATAGACGTACAGCGGCGGCCCGAAGAACTCGAGGGCCCGCTCGAGGCACTCGATGGCCATGTTGACCCCGGCGCAGAAGCCCCGGGGATTCGCCAGGATGATCTTCATCAGCGTTCGGTCCCTCGTCTCGGCCGGCACGACCCTCGGTGCCGGTCCGCGATGATCTCGGGCGGGTCGGAACCCGCGGCTGGGTCTCGCTACTCGAATCCCTATGGTATGCCCTCGCGGCCCCTGGGAAAAGGCGATTCGCCGGACAAAGCCCGCGGGACGGACGCCGCGATTCCGGGCGATCGCGGCAGGATGCGCCGGCCCGGGCCCTTCGGTCTGCTTGAAAGCCGCGATCCGAGTCTGCTACAGTTCCACCCGGGGTCATGCGGCCCCGGTCGTCAATCGGGGGAGGTCCAGCCGTGCGAATGACGGGCGAGCGGCCGCTGTGCGATGCCGCGACGATCGATGGCCTGATCTCGACCATGGCCGACGAGATCGCCGACGGACCGTGCGAGCGGGCGTCCCGCTCGCGGCTGGTCGGCGTCCGGACCCGCGGCGTGCCGCTCGCCGAGCGGCTGGCCGAGCGGACTGCGGCGCGCTGGTGGGCGCCGATGTCCCGGTCGGCGCCGTGGACATCACCCTCTATCGCGACGACCTGGGCGAGCAGCCGACGCTGGCCCGTGCTGCACGGCACCGAGATCCCCTTCGCCATCGAGGGCGCCGACGTGGTGCTGGTCGACGACGTCGCTGTTCACCGGCCGGACCGTCCGTGCGGCCCTGAACGCCGTCTGCGACCTCGGCCGACCGGCCTCGGTCCGGCTGGCCGTGCTGGTCGACCGGGGCCATCGCGAGCTGCCGATCCGCCCGACGTCGTCGGGCTCGACGGTCGAGACGACCGCGGGCCGACCACGTCCGGGTGCGGCTTCGGCCGGTCGACGCCGGTGGACGAGATCGTCGCCGATCGAGCCGGCTGCCGGCCAGCCGACCACGAGCCCGGCGATCGACGGGAGGCCGCCAGCCGTGACCGCCTCCGCCACCGTCCCCGCCGCCTCGGCGCCGGTCTGGAACCGCAAGCACCTGCTCGGCCTGGAAGAACTGTCGGCCGAGGAGATCATCGCCATCCTCGACACGGCCGAGTCGTTCGCCGAGATCTCGACCCGCAGCCGCAAGAAGGTCCCCGCGCTCCAGGGCCGGATCGTCTTCAACCTCTTCTTCGAGAACTCGACCCGCACCCGGACCAGCTTCAGCCTGGCGGCCAAGCGGCTGTCGGCCGACACCCAGGACTTCTCCGCCAGCGGGTCGAGCCTCTCCAAGGGCGAGACGTTCATCGACACCGCGAAGAACATCGAGGCGATGGGGGCCGACGTCCTGGTCGTCCGCCACCCGACGCCCGGCACGCCCCACCTGCTGGCCCAGCACGTCGGCTGCTCGATCATCAACGCCGGCGACGGCGCGCACGAGCACCCCACGCAGGGCCTGCTCGACCTCATGACCATCCGCCGGGCCAAGGGGCGGATCGACGGGCCTGACCGTCGGCCTCGTCGGCGACATCAGCCACTCGCGGGTGGCCCGGTCGAACATCTGGGGCCTGACGAAGCTGGGCGCACGGGTCATCCTCTGCGGGCCGCCGACGCTGGTGCCTCGGGGGTGGGAGCGGCTCGGCTGCGAGGTGGCCCACCAGCTCGACGAGGTCCTGCCGCGGTGCGACGTGGTGAACGTCCTGCGGATCCAGTTCGAGCGCCAGCAGCGCGGGCTGTTCCCGTCGGTCGCCGAGTACTCGCAGTTCTACATGATGACGCAGGACGCGGTTGCGGCTGGCGAAGCCCGACCTGCTGCTGCTGGCTCCCGGGCCGATCAATCGCGGCGTCGAGCTGACCCCCGAGGTCGCCGACGGCCGAGCAATCGGCGATCCTCGACCAGGTGACCAACGGCCTGGCCGTGCGGATGGCCGTGCTCTACTTGCTCAGCGGCCGGGTCGACCCCGGCCGGGGACGGCCGCGACGGTCGTGCCCGAGGTTGACTCGTGCCCGAGGTTGACGGGCCGATATGCCCCGGAGAGTTCGCCTTGCCGACGATCCAGATCAGCGGCGGCCGGATCATCGACCCGAGCCAGGGCATCGACGCGATCGGCGACCTGTGGCTCAGCCGAGGGCGGATCCTGCCCAGCGGCGGCGGGCACGACGAGGCCGAGGTCGGTCATCGACGCGACCGGGCTGATCGTCTGCCCCGGGCTGATCGACATGCCACGTCCACCTGCGCGAGCCCGGCAACGAGGAGGACGAGACGATCGCCACGGGCGCCGCCGCCGCACTGGCCGGCGGCGTGACCTCCGTCGCCTGCATGCCCAACACGGTCCCGCGATCGACACCCAGGGCGCGGCCGAGTTCGTCGTCCTGCAGGCCCAGCGGGCCGGCAAGGCGAACGTCTACCCGGTCGGGGCCGTGTCAGCAAGGGCCGGAAGGGCGAGGAGCTGGCCGAGCTGGGCCAGCTCGTCGCCGGCGGCGCGGTGGCGTTCACCGACGACGGCGCCCCGGTCGCCTCGGCCGCGCTGATGCGGCGGGCCCTCGCAGTACGCCACGATGTTCGACCGCGTCATCATGCAGCACTGCCAGGTGCCCGAGCTGACCGTCGGCGGCGTGATGAACGAGGGGTTCGAGTCGATGCGGCTGGGCCTCGGCGGCATGCCCGCCGCGGCCGAGGACATCATGGTCGCCCGCGACATCCGCCTGGCCGAGATCACCGGCGGCCGGCTCCACATCCAGCACATCTCGACGGCCCGGTCCGTCGAGCTGGTCCGCGAGGGCAAGCGCCGGGGCGTGCGGGTCACGGCCGAGGCCTGCCCGCACCACTTCACCCTGACCGACGAGCGGCTCCGCACCTTCGACTCGAACTTCAAGATGAACCCGCCGCTGCGCACCTGGAGCGACGTCGAGGCCGTGATCGGCGGCCTGAAGGACGGCACGATCGAGATCCTCGCCACCGACCACGCGCCGCACGCCCCCGAGAAGAAGATGCGCGAGCTCGACCAGGCCCCGTTCGGGATCGTCGGCCTGGAGACGCTGATGCCGATCACCGTGCTGGGCCTGATCGAGCCGGGCCACCTGACCTGGCCGCGAGGTGATCCGCAAGCTGACGATGCAACCCGGCCGTCCTGCTGGGCGATCGCCAAGGGGACGCTCCGCGCCCGGCGCCGACGCCGACGTCACGCTGATCGACCCCGACACCCGCTGGACGATCGACCCCGCCGAGTTCCGCTCGAAGAGCCGCAACACGCCGTACGGCGGCTGGGAGGTCCGCGGCCGGGCCCACACCGTCATCGTCGGCGGCGAGGTCCGCTACACCCTCGGCGGCATCGTCCGCCAGGCCGGCGCCGCCGTGCCGGTGTGACCGAGCCCGGCCTCTCACGACAGTCGGCCTGTACCCGCCAACGGGCGGCGTCCTGGGTCCCATGGGTGGGCCGGGCCCGCCTCAATTGCATCCGAACGCCGATGCGGCCGCCATCCTCGCCGCCGTGCGAAGGCGGCGCGGGTGTTTCGATTCACCGAGATCCGTGACGCCCATCGCGTCATGGAATCGAACCAGGCGGACGGCAAGATGGTCGCGGTTATCTGCGAAGGGCATTGACGGGCCCGGGAATCACCACGACCCTGGATTGGGCCAGGGCCGTGGTCGGATCCGAAAAGGGAGGCCAGATGAAAGTCGTGTCGCTCAACGTAGGTCTGCCGCGCATCGTCGAGGTCGAAGGCGGGTCGGTGCTCACCTCCATCTTCAAGGAGCCGGTCGGGCGCCGCCTGCGGGTGACGAGGCTGAACCTCGAGGGGGACCAGCAGTCCGACCTGACCGTGCACGGCGGCGTCGACAAGGCCGTATACGCCTACCCGTCGGAGCATTACGAGGAGTGGCGCCGGGAGTTGCCGGACGTGGATTTCTCCTGGGCGGCCTTCGGCGAGAACCTGACCATCGAGGGCTTGCTCGAGGACGTGCGGATCGGCGACCGCTTTCGCATTGGCTCGGCCGAATTCGTCGTCACCCAGCCGCGGCTGCCGTGCTACAAGCTGGCCATCCGGCTCGGCCGGAAGGACGTGCTCAAGAGGATGCTTCGGAGCGGGCGGACCGGCTTCTATCTTCGGTGGCCGTCGAGGGCGAGGTCGGACCCGGTGACGCCATCCTGCCGCTCGCCCGCTCCGCGGATGACCTGACGGTCGCCGACGTCGTCAGCCTCTACACGGTCGACGGCGGGAACCAGGACCTGCTTCGCCGTGCGACGCAGTCCTCGTCGTTGCCGGAGAACTGGAAGGACGAATTCCGCAAGCGGATTCGACCAGACGGCGATCCCGAGGTCCTGTAGGGAGCCTCGCCCACTTCTTCGGCATCGGACACCTCGGCGAGCTCAGCACTCTCGGCTGCCAGGTGCTGCCGCAAATCGCCGACCTGCGTCCGGCCGTGGTAATACCGCCGCGGCGAGCAGCCCATCACCCGCTTGATGGCCGTGCTCAAGGCGCTCTCGGACTCGTAGCCGAGCGATTGCGCGATGGCCGAGAGGGGTCGTCGGAGGTCGTGAGCCGGTCATGCGCAGCCCGTCTGGTAATCGTTGGAAGTCGCGCCGCCCGTCTCCTTGAATATCTGGGCGAAGCCCGATCGCGACATCCCGGCCTGGTCCGCCAGTTCCTGCAAGATCCGGGGATGGGCAGGATTGCCGTTCTGGACGATCGCGAATAAAGTTTGGACTCCAGAGCATAGATCGTATCAGATCAAACGCCTACCCTGTGAGACGAAGGGCCGAGCTTTCGGCCTGGTCGAAACTCAGGAGGGTTACCGATGCGTGTTTTCGTGACAGGCGCGACTGGCTTCGTCGGCTCCGTGGTGGTCCGGGATCTCATCGCCGCCGGGCACAAGGTGCTTGGCCTGGCTCGTTCGGACGCGGGCGCGGCGTCGCTGGCTTCCGCGGGGGCCGAAGTGCACCGGGGCGATCTCGAGGACCTGGACAGCCTGAGGCGAGGCGCGGCGTCCTCGGACGGGGTGATCCACACCGGCTTCATCCACGACTTCTCGCGATTCCAGGAGGTCTGCGAGGTCGACCGGCGGGTCATCGAGACGCTCGGCGACGCGCTCGTCGGCTCCGACCGGCACCTGGTCATCACCTCCGGGACCGGCATGGGAAACGCAGTGCCGGGCCAACCCGCGACCGAGGACCACTTCAATCCCCACCACCCGAATCCCCGAGCGGCCTCGGAAGTCGCGGCGGAGGCGGTGGCCGCTCGTGGCGTGGGCGTGTCGGTGGTGCGCCTGCCTCAGGTGCATAACACGGAGAAGCAAGGACTCGTCACTCCAGCGATCGCGAACGCCCGCGAGAAGGGTGTCTCGGCTTACGTCGGTGAGGGGCTCAACCGCTGGCCCGCGGTGCACCTGCTCGATGCCGCACCCGTCTACCGGCTGGCGCTCGAGAAGGCGACGCCCAGGGCGAGGTATCACACGGTCGCCGAGGAGGGCGTACCGGTTCGGGAGGTCGCGGAAGCCATCGGCAGGGGCCTGAAGATCCCGGTCGTCTCCCTGTCCCCCGAGGAGGCCGCCGGCCACTTCGGCTGGCTCGCGTTATTCGCCGCTCTCGACCTCCCCGCTTCGAGCGTGCTGACGCAGCAGCGGCTGGGATGGCGACCGACCCAGAAGGCCGGGATGATCGACGATCTCGACGGCATGAACTGGTTCGGGAACTGAAAACGACGACCGCGGCGACGATCGTCACTCCCGCCAGATCGGCGGGGGTGACGACCCTCGAAAGCTAATCGCACGAATCGCTCGCACCCGCGGGGCTCGTCCTCGATTTTTCCGGCCCGACCCATGAAGAGGGACCGCTCAGCTCACGAACAGCTTCTGGTCTCGCGCGGCGACGTCGCCGGCCTCGAGCATCGTGGCGAGCACCTTCTCGATCAGGTCTTTCAATTTTGGGCTCGTCGCCTTGAAGCCGAGGGCCCGGACGACCATCGGCGGCAGCTCGTCTCTCCTCAGGCCGACGTGATCGGCCACGAGATGCAGGATGGCCTGGCGGATCTCGGCTGGCGGGATCATCTCGGGCTTCTTCAGGTTGGCCGCGGCGACCTCCGAGCGGTCGCGGACCGGGACGATCGGCTGGCCGCTGGGTGCATGAAGTCCGAATCGGCACTCAGGGCTCCCGAGCGAAGCACCGCCTCGATCGCATCTGGCGACGGCCTCGGCGATGCGGGGGCCGGTCCTCTGGAGGCCCCAGAGCGAGGTGATTCGCCGGGCGATCTCCTCCTTGTGGATCGGTCCCTCGACGCGGACCACGGCCGTCACGATGCGCTCGCAGGACCGCTCGGACTCGTCTCGGGGATCGGCGTCTGCAAGGTACAGGGACTTGCCTGCCTCGCTTCCACGTAAGGGATCGCCCAGGAGAAGGCGAGCTTGTCGATCGATGTCGTCGGGCTCCGGCCCCGCGTTCGATCTCGCCGTCGTCGTCCGGGCCATCGAGGTTCTCGGGCGGCTCATCGCCGGTCGACGCGGGTCTTCCTCGCCCGGATCCGGTCGGGATCCGGGCCTTCTCGATCGCGGCGACGATCTTCTGCAACTGCTCGCCGGGGCGATGGAACCAGTCGGTGCTCCAGACCCGGTGGATCTTCCATCCCCGATCCCTGAGGACGGCCTCCCGCAGCCGGTCGCGGTCGCGGGCCGACCGCGAGGAGTGATAGGTCGCCCCGTCGCACTCGATCCCCAGCAGGTAGCGGCCCGGGCGTGACGGGGTCGACGATCGCCAGGTCGATGATGAAGCCGGCCGTCCCCACCTGGCGATGGACCTCGTAGCCGAGCCCCTCGAGCGCCACGGCGACCTGCCGCTCGAAGTCGGAATCGTAATCGCCGCCGGTCGGGGCCTGGGTGTCGAGGACGCCGGTGGCGGCATAGCGCAGGAATGTCTTGAACGCCGCCGCGCCTCGCGACTTCGCCCGCTGGAGGTCGATGTCGTCGGCGGTGATGGAGCTGAAGACCTCGCACCGCTCGCGGGCCCGCGAGATCAGGACGTTCAGCCGCCGCTCGCCGCCCTCGGGACGAGAGCGGGCCGAAGTTCATCGCCATGTAGCCGGACGCATCGCGGGCATAGCCGACCGAGATGAAGATCACGTCGCGCTCGTCGCCCTGGATGTTCTCCAGGTTCTTGACGAAGAAGGGCTCGGGCCGGCCGGTCGAGAAGAACGGGGCGAGCTCGACATGCTCGCGCTGCAGGACCTCCAGCTCGTCGCGGATGGCGTCGCGCTGCGCGACCGAGAAGGCCCCGACTCCCAGGGATCTTCTCGGGGTATCGCCTCGCGTGCTCGATCACCGCCTCGGCGATCGCCCTGGCCTCGACGCGGTTGGTCGCCGTGTTGCCCCGGTCGAAGACGCCCGCCCTTGACCGGTCGGAAGTGGAGCCCGTGCATCGCCGTGATCGTCGTCGGGCTCGGGACGACGTAGAGCCGGCTGTCGTAGAACTCGCGGTTCGAGACGGCGATCAGCGAATGATGGCGGCTGCGGTAGTGCCAGCGGAGCATCCGCTGCGACATCCCCTGGGCGACGCAGAGCCCGAGGATGCTCTCCAGGTCGCCGGCGTTGAGGTCGTCGCCGTCGCCCGCGGTCTCGTCGTCGTCGAGCATCTTGCTGAAGAATCGCGTCGGCGGGAGCTGCTTGTCGTCCCCGACGACGACCACCTGCGCCGGCCCTCGCCATCGCCCCCAGGGCGTCGACCGGGCTGACCTGGCTGGCCTCGTCGATCAGCAGGAGGTCGAAGGTGACGCTGCCCGGTTCGAGGAACTGCGCGACCGAGATCGGGCTCATCATGAACACCGGCTTGATGGCGAGGATGGCGGTCCCGGCCTCCTTGATGAGCTGCCGGATCGGCTTGTGCTTCCGCTTCTTCTCGAACTCCCGGCGGAGGACCGCCATCTCGCCGCCCGCCGCGTGCCGCGGGATCGCGTCGTAATGGGCGGTCGCCACCTCGCCGCGCGCCATCTCGATCCGCCGCTGGTCCAGCGAACGGAACTCCTCGATCCATTGCTCGTACGACCGCCCGTCGAACTCGGCGAGGTCGCGATGGTTGCGGAAAACGTCGCGGATGAGGGCCTGGTAGTACGCCGACCTGGAACTGGTCCACCGCCGACGCCGGCGGCGATCCGCCCCTCGTGCGATCGCCGAGACGATCGCCGCCAGGCCGGCCTCTTCCAGCCGCCGCCGACGCATCCGGTAGCCGATCCATTCGAGAGCGACTCGGGATGTTCGCCGCCAGCGTCGCAGCCGGGCGAGCCAGGTCGCCGATCGGCACGGCGTTCGGCGAAGCGACCCCGAACGCGTCCGTGCAGTCGAGCGCGAGGAACTTGGCGAGTTCCTGCAACCGACCCGACGCCGGGTTTCAGGCTCGTCGCTAGACCGTCCCGAGCGGCGTCTGCAGGGTGTCGGGTCGATTCCAGCCGCGACGAGGATGCCGCGATGGTCCCAGGGCGCCCGAGCGCCCGGCAATCGGAATCCCAGGCGACGATCGCGGGCGAGCGACGTCCCAGTCGGACTTCGAGCCCTTCCAGCGCGTCGCCGAAGGCGTCCCGCCCGAGCTGGGCGACGGTCGGGTCTTGATCCAGCGACTTCCGGCCGTCCTGGACCGCGATCAGGTCGTCCACGAGCTTCAGACCGGTCGGCGAGGGTCCGGGGCAATTCGACTGGAGCAGGCCGCGGAGCGTGGCGACGCGCCCTGCGGTAGTCGCTCCGGAACCAGCGGAAGAGCGAGCGGCCGTGGGTCGCCAGCGACCGGCCGGGTCTCGGCCAGGTCGGTCTGCCAGGCGGCCTCCGACACCCGGTCCTGGAGTCCCGCCGAAGCCTCTCGGCATTGGTCCGTCCTCGCTCGACCAGGCCGAGCGATCTCTTCGCGGCGCTCTCCCAGGCCGGGTGGCCGATCGCGCGGCGATCCATGCGCGGGCGCCTGGACGATCCGGCAGGGCGAACTGCGCGAGTTGCTGGACGTCCTTCAGGCTGGGAGCCCCGGACCGGACGTCGCCGCAAGGCATCCGCCAGCGAGCCCCGAGGCGTCGGCGAGCTCGGTCAGCGAGGCGATCGCCTCGGCGATGCGGGTCTGCAACTCCTTCATGTCGGTCGGGCAGCAAGGGCTCGGTCCGCGTCGACGCCCCGCCACGGGTGCTCGGCGGGCGGCCCGAGCTCCGCGAGGATGTTCTGCAAGTCCGTCGACGGTGCGACACTGATCGCGGAACGAGGTGGCGGTCCAGGATTCGGGGTCGGGCAGGGGGAAGGTCAGCGGCTCGACGCCGCTGCGCATAGAGGTGGGTCAGGCGACCGATGACCTGGAAGGGGGTCAGGCCGGCGGGCTGGATCGGCGTGTTCATGATCGCCGGCATGGCGGTTGAGGCGATCGATCGCCGCCTGCAGGGCGGCGATGGACTCGTCGGACCACTGCGGCTTCGGGCGGCCGAGGGCGAGCGTCCGGGCGATCTCTTCGAGGACGGTCTTCTTGTTGGCCTTGCTGCTGTGCAGCTCCAGGCAGATCGGCGCCGAGCCCGAGCCGCTCCAGGCGGCTCGTGGACGACCTCGAGCGCGGCCATCTTCTCGGCGACGAAGAGGACCTTCTTGCCCGCCTTGACGGCCGTGGCGATGAGGTTCGTGATCGTCTGCGACTTGCCCGTCCCCGGCGGGCCCTGGATGACCAGATGCCTGCCCGCGCCGGACTTCCTCGATCGCGACCGCCTGCGAACTATCGGCGTCGGTGACGTGGACCATGTTGGCGGGCGGGATCAGCGGGTCGATCTTGTCGGTCTCGCCGCAGAAGGGGGCTCGGAGGCGAATCCCTCGCCCAGCAGGCTCGACAGGGTCGGGTTGCCGCCGAGCGGCGAGTGCTCGGGCCAGGTCGCGGGGTCGAGGTCGCGGTACATCAGATACTTGGCGAACGAGAAGAACCAGACGACCATGTCGTCCCTCAGCACCTCCCAGCGCGGCTGGTCGGCGATGGCCCGCGCGACGGCGTCGAAGTAGGCCGCGGGCGAGAGCTCGTCGAAGTCGGGGACCTCGGGAAGCTCGATGCCGAACTCGCCCTTCAGCTTCGCCTGGAGCGAGAGGTTGGTGGTGATGTCCTCTTCGCGATACTTCAGGTGGAACCGGCTGGCGGCCGTCTGACGCTCGAGGTCGACCGGGATCAAGAGCAGGGGGGCATGGCGGGCCTTGTCGGACGACGGCGACTCGTACCACACGAGGAACCCCATCGCCAGGTAGAGGATGCTGACGCCCTGCTCCTGCTCGAACGTCTGCGCGTCGTAGTAGATCGACAGGAGACGAGCCTGGAGCCGCTCGGACGACAGGGACGTCTGCAATCGCAGGTCGGAAGTGGCGGGGGTCGGGGGCGCCGTCGGCCGGAGTCGGCTCGTCGGGCTGGGCGAGCCGGGGCGATCCGGCGTCGAGGGTACCGCCGTTTTCGGACGGCTCGACACCCGGCAGGAAGGACAGGGCACGCCGCTCGCGGACGAGTAGCCGGAAGACCTGCTCGGAGCGCTCGTCCACGATCTCGATCCTGCGGCCCGCGGGAAGGTCCACGCGGGGTGCTGATCAGCCGATTGCGGGCCGAGAGGTCGAGGAGCTCACGACGCGTCTTCTGGATTCGTCCCAGCAGATCGGTACCGATTCCCGAGGCGACGGCCACTCCATTTCCCCCTGCGTAGAGTCCGGAGTTGCACGGGGTCCCGCTCGTGGATCTCGCGACGAAGCGGGGCCGTGCGTGGCCCCGGGCGAATTCCCCATTATCGGCGCAATCGCAGGGCCATTCAAGCAAACCTCCCGCAGATTCCCGGCACGTCGCGAGCACGAACCGGTCTACGGTCACAAGGGCCGGGCAGGTCGGTCGGACCGACCAATCGTGCAGGTTCCGCCCGGCCGAGCGCAGGGATTGGCTTGAGCTGGTAGAATGAAACTTGTGGGAATCGGGACGCGACACGGGAACAGTCATGCGATGGCTCATCGACGGCTACAACGTCATGCACGCGGCCGGGCTGCTCGGTCCCAAGCTGAGCCGGGATGGTTTTCGCCGGCGCGTCGTCGGTTCCTGGATGAGCTGGTCGTGATCCTGCCCGCGGCGCAGGTTGCCGAGGTCACGGTCGTCTTCGACGCCAAGGTGCCGCCGGGCGATTTCCCGGTCGCGTCCACCTACCGCGGCGTGCGGGTCCTGTTCGCCCTGGGCGACGAGGACGCCGATTCTCGCATCGAGTACATCCTGGAGCGCGACAGCCATCCCCAGGACATGACGGTGGTTTCGTCCGACCGTCGCATCCGCCAGGCGGCCACGCGGCGTCGGGCGCGTCCGCTGACGGCCGACGATTTCTGGGACCGGAAGGATCGCCTGACGCGACCCGAGCGGCCGGCCATCGTTGCCCCCGCCGAGCCCGACCGCGAGCGCCGCCCGACCCCGACGAGGCGGCATTCTGGGTCGAGACGTTTCGCGAGGTCGAGCGCCTCCCCGGATTCCGCGAGATTGCCTCCCCCTCGGCCGCGCTGCTAACGGACGCCGAGATCGCCGAGATGCAGCGGATTATCGATCGCGAGGGATGACGTGGGGCCGGCCTCGCCGTGCGATCGCCCGATGCCGCGAAGGCCCGTCGTCCTGGCACGCGCGGGCCGGGCGTGGTAAAACCGTAGGAATTCGAGGCCGCCCCGGATCGAGGGCGTGCCGTGGTCGTTCTGTCACACGAGGTCCGGTCACGATGAAGGTTCACGAATACCAGGCGAAAGAGCTGCTCAAGAGTGCCGGCGTCGCCGTGCCCGAGGGGATCGTCATCACCCGGCCCGAGGAGGCGGCCGCGGCCTATGACAAGCTGGGCGGCGGCCTGATCGTGATCAAGGCCCAGGTCCACGCGGGCGGTCGCGGCAAGGGCGTCGCCATCGGCCCGGACGACGACCGCGAGAGGCGCTGGCGATCGCCAGCGGCCAGAAGCCGCGGCCGGCGTCGATGGCCAAGGGCGTGCAGCTCGTCCGCTCGGCCGCGGAGGCCCAGGACGCCGCCGCCAGCCTGCTGGGCAAGACCCTGGTGACGTACCAGACCGGGCGCAGGGGCAGCTCATCTCCAAGGTGCTGGTGACCGTCGGCCACGAGATCGTGCGCGAGCTTTATCTCGGCATGGCCGTCGACCGGGGGTTGCAGTGCCCCGTGCTGATGGCGACGACCGAGGGCGGCGTCGAGATCGAGACCGTCGCGCAGCAGACGCCCGAGAAGATCCACCGCGAGCCGATGGACGTCGGCATCGGCCTGGCGGACTTCCAGGCGCGCAAGGTCTGCCAGGCGCTGGGGCTCTCGGGCGAATCGGCGAAGAAGGGGGCCGTGTTCCTCAAGAACTTCGTGCAGCTCTTCATCAGGACGGATGCCTCGCTGGCCGAGATCAACCCGCTGATCGTGACGGCCGCGGGCGACGTGCTGGCGCTCGACTGCAAGCTGAATTTCGACGACAACGCTTCGTTCCGCCACCCCGAGATCGCGGCGATGCTCGACGAGGCCGAGGAGGATCCGGCCGAGCTGCGGGCCGGCCGGATCGGGCTGTCCTATGTCAGCCTCGACGGCGACATCGCCTGCCTGGTCAATGGCGCCGGGCTGGCGATGAGCACGATGGACCTGATCAAGTACCACGGCGGCGAGCCGGCCAATTTCCTCGACGTCGGCGGCGGCGCCAACAAGGAGCAGGTTCTTGAGGGCTTCCGCATCCTGCTCAGCGAGTCTCGGGTCAAGGCGGTGCTGGTGAACATCTTCGGCGGCATCATGAAATGCGACACGATCGCCGCGGCGCTCCTGGCCGCCTACGACGAGCTGGATTTCCGCGTCCCGCTGGTCGTCCGCCTGGAGGGGACCAATGTCGACAAGGGCAAGGCGCTGCTCAAGGAAAGCGGCCGCAAGATCATCACGGCCGACGGGCTCACCGACGCGGCGGAGAAGGTCGTCGCGGCGGCTAAGGGCGCGGCCTGACCTCGCGGGACGAGTGCGCGGACTCGCGTCGGAAACGAGGCGGACAGGGACCTGGTCGTCGACATGAACGACCGTTGCCCCGATCGGCGACCCCCGGCATGGCGGCGAGCGGACATCGAGTTGTACTAAGGTCAGAAGGCGAGAACAGGGCCTGTTGGGGAGACTCATGAGCATCCTGGTCAACAAGAACACGCGGCTGATCTGTCAGGGCATCACGGGCAAGGCGGGTGCGTTCCACTCCGAGCAGTGCCAGGCCTATGGGACGAACCTCGTGGGCGGGACGACGCCGGGACGGGGCGGGACCACGACGCTCGGCGTGCCGGTGTTCGACACGGTGGCCGAGGCCGTCCAGAAGACGGGCGCCAACGCCACGATGATCTTCGTGCCGCCTCCTTTCGCCGCCGACGCGATCATGGAAGCCGCCGACGCCGGCATCGGCGTCATCGTGGCGATCACCGAGGGCATCCCGGTGATCGACATGGTCCGCGCGGTCGCCTACCTGCATGCCCACCGGCCCGCACGCGCGGCTGATCGGGCCCAATTGCCCGGGGATCATCACGCCCGGCGAGTGCAAGATCGGCATCATGCCCGGCTATATCCACAAGCCCGGCAACGTCGGCGTCGTCAGCCGCTCGGGGACGCTCACCTACGAGGCCGTCTGGCAGCTCACCAACCTGGGGATCGGTCAGAGCACCTGCATCGGGATCGGCGGCGACCCGGTCAACGGCACGAGCTTCGTCGACGCGCTGAGCCTGTTCCAGGCGGACCCCGACACCGAGGCCGTGCTGATGATGGGCGAGATCGGCGGCAACGCCGAGGAGGAGGCCGCGGCGCTGAGGGCCTCGGGGAAGTTCACCAAGCCGCTGGCGGCCTTCATCGCCGGCCAGACCGCGCCGACCGGCAAGCGGATGGGCCACGCCGGCGCGATCATCTCGGGCGGGTCGGGCAAGGCGTCGGACAAGATCGCCGCGCTCGAGGGCGCCGGCATCCGCGTCGCCAGGAGCCCGGCCGATATGGGCGTCACCCTCCAGGCCGCCCTCAAGGGTTGAACGATCCGATGAGCCAGGGCCCGCCCGCCGAGCCGGATGACCCCGCCAGGGCCAACCCCTGGACGACGCTCTCCAGCCGCGACGTCTATGAGAACCCGTGGATCGCGCGTCGCGAGGACCAGGTCCTTCGCCCCGACGGCCAGCCGGGCATCTACGGAGTCGTCCATTTCAAGAACCGCGCCGTCGGCGTGCTGCCCGTCGACGACCAGGGCCGGTTGTGGCTCGTCGGCCAGTTCCGCTATCCGCTCGGGGCGTACTCGTGGGAGATCCCCGAAGGGGGCTGCCCCGGGTCCGAGACCCCCGAGGCCACGGCACTCCGCGAGCTTCGCGAGGAGACCGGGCTCGCGGCCGGGCGCCTCGAGCTGGTGGCGATGTCGCACCTATCCAACTCGGTCAGCGACGAAATCGCCTACATCTTCCGCGCCACCGATCTGACCGAGGGGCCGCTCGACCCCGAGGGCTGCGAGCGGATCGAGGTCCGCCGGGTCGAGTGGGACGATGCCTGGCGGATGCTGCACCGGGGCGAGATCACCGATTCGATGAGCGTCATCGCGCTGCTGCACGAGGCCGTGCGCCGGATGGGCCCGAACGAGACCGGCGGGCAGGGCAGGTCGATCACCGATGCGCCCCCACCTTCGGCACAGCCGACCGATCCCGCACCTGCGAACTAATCGAAATGGCCCGACATCCTCGATGTCGCCTCCGTCGGTCCCGGCCGCGAACGCGCGGCTAGAATGAACTCGGACTCTCCCGCTCAGCCGGGAGGCCGCGCACCACCCCTCACCGCTCGGGCCAATGATCCCTGCGCTCCTCGCTCGCGCCAGGACGTCAGCCGGCAGGTGGTGGATTTCCGTGTATAGCACGCACACAATGATGCTGGCCGGTCTGGGGACACGGAGCGATACGGACGTCGGGAGAAGGGGAGGGTGGGCTGATGCTGGGGTTATTCTCGGGTGAGCGATCGAGGCGAAGTGAGCAGAGCGCCCTGATGGGGGCTGGCCCGCGGCGTCGCGGTACCTCGGTGCGCCGCGGCCATCGGCCGCTGGTCGAGGGCCTGGAGTCGCGGATCGCGCTGGCGACGACCGACGTCTGGACGGGGACCGTCAGCGGCGACTGGGGGAACGCGTCGAACTGGACGCAAGGCGTGCCGGTGACCGGCGACAGCCTGGACTTCCCGGCGACGGCGACGACGCTGGCGACGAATAACACGCTGACGGCCGGGATGACGTTCGGCTCGATCTCGATCGACGCCCCCGGCTACTCGATGACCGGCAGCCCGATCACCCTGACCGGCGGCTTCACGGCGACCTATACGGGGACCTCGACGTATTCGCTCGACACGACGCTCTCGGCCTCCCCAACGCCGATCACGGTGGGCGCGGGGCGGTGCTCAACTTCAACGGAGTGCTGTCGGGGCCGGTCGCGGTGAACGTGTCGGGCGGCGGGACCGCCGATCTTTTCGAGGTGAACACATACACGGGGCCGACCACGGTCGCATCGGGGACGACGCTGCTGGTCGACGGCACGACCTCCGACGTGCAGGATAATGCGGGCATCCTGGGCGGCAACGGCAGCGTCGGCGCCATCACCAGCGTGGGCGGGACGATCAGCCCCGGCCATTCGAGCCCCAGCGTCCTCACCGCCAACGGCAGCGTGACGCTCGACAGCGGCTCGACGTTCGTCACGGAGCTCGACGGGACCAGTCCGGGCAACGGGACGACGGGGTACGGCCAGCTCGTCGTGTCGGCCTCGACCGGAAGCATCACGCTCGGCGGGGCGACGCTCGACGCCACGCTGCTCCCGGCCTATACCCCGCGCCGTCGGCGACCAGTTGACGATCATCAAGAACGGGACCGGGACGGCGGTCAGCGGGATCTTCGCCGGCCATCCGGAGGGGCGCAGTCCCGCTCGGCAGCTCGATCTTCCGGATCAGCTACATGGGCACGAACGGCTCGGGGAAGGACGTGGTCTTGACCGCGGTCAAGGCCCTGTCGACCACCACACTGCTGCCGATCGCCAGTCCGGTGACCTACGGGCAGTCGTTCACCCTCAGCGCCAGGTCAACGGATCGCTGGAACACCCGGCGGGCACGGTGGAATTCTTCGACGGCAACCCGGGCGGCACGGGGACCGAGATCGCCAGCGCCGGTGAATGCCACCTCGGGCATCGCCACGACGACCCTCAATAACCTCGGCGTCACCGCGGGCCGCCGCACCAGATCTATGCCCTGTATGTCCCGACGGCGACGGATCCCACCTACGCGGGGAGCACCTCGGCGGCCCAGTCGCTGACGGTCACCCCGGCCACGCTCACGGTTTCCGGCGTCACGGCCCAGAACAAGCAGTATGACAGCACGACCCGGCGCCGATCGACACCACCGGCGCCACGCTCAGCGGGGTCCTGTTCAACGACCAGGTCGCGCTGAACACGACCGCGGCCACCGGAAACTTCGCCAGCCCCAACGCGGGCAACAACATCGCGGTCAACGTCTCGGGATTGTCGCTCCAGGGCCCGAGCGCGAAGAATTACGTGCTCCAGCAGCCGACCGGCCTGACGGCCGACATCACCCCGGCCCCGCTGACTCTCACGGCCAATAACCAGACGATGCTCTACGGCGGCTCGGTCCCGACATTGACCTATACCGCGACCGGCTTCCAGGGGACCGACACCACGGCGAGCTTCACGACGCAGCCGACCCTCTCCACAACCGCCACGTCGACGAGCCCGCCGGGGAATTATCCGATCAACGTCTCCGGCGGCTCCGCGCAGAACTACACCTTTTCCTACGCGCCCGGGACGCTGAGCGTCGTCACCTCCTCGGCCACGACAACCACCCTTTCGACGTCGCAACAGTTCTCCCCGGTGGGCCAGCCGATCACCTTCACGGCGACCGTGCACCCGGCGAGCCTGGGCGTGGGCCAGCCGACGGGCGTGGTGGACTTCGTCGTGGACAACTCGCTCGTGGGCTCGGTGCCGTTGAACGCTTCGACGGGCCAGGCGACCTTCACGACCTCGGCGCTGCCGTTCGGCGCCCACTCGGTCACCGCCGTCTTCCTGGCCAATGCACCGTTCCAGAGCAGGTCAGTCCGGTACGCTGACCCAGTACGTCACGTCCGCGGGGACCCAGCCCATCCTGACCCTCCTGCCGATCCGGAACCGCCACGGCAAGCTGGTGAAGGTGGAGATCGAGGCGAATGTGCAGGTGCAGGCGCCGGGGGCGGGCAATCCGCCCGGCTCGGTCACGTTCTTCATCAACGGCCGGGCGTTCTACCAGTCGGTGCCGCTGACGGACGGCATCGCCACGCTGACGCAGCTCCCGCAGCGGCTGGCGAACAAGTTCCTGTATGTCCGGTACAACGGCAACCCGTCGTACATCGCCAGCAGCTCGTCGAATTACTATGTCGGCCTGAAGACCCTCGCGCGGCTGCCGGTGACGGCGGCGCGGGCCGAGGTCCGCCATCACGGTCGCGGTCGCGGGTGATGATCGAGTTGAGTCGTACGGGCACTCCCACCCGCACGACACCTCCGCGGCCGATCAACCTCCCGCGGCCGGGGCCCGTCGATCGCGGGCGGCAGCGTCCTCGGCGAGGAACCGCGCCACGGGCGGCGGGCTGAGATTGTCGCGGGCGGCCTGCTGCGACGGCGTGGGCGACGGCCAGGAGCGGTCGACTCCTCGAAGAGTCGGCCGGTGAGCGTGATCGAGCCGGGCATCGGCCGGCCGTCGCGGTCGCGGAAGCCGACCGGGAAGACGACGGTCGGATGGCCGGTCAGGTTCGTGATCGACAGGTCCTGTCCCGAGCCGACATACAGGTCGACCTTCGCCATCCGCTCGGCCATCGCCTGCATCAGCTTGGTACGCACCCGGGCGGCGCGGAGGTACTCGACGGCCGGCACGAACTGGCCCTGGCGGAAGGTGCTCGGCCATTCGTTCAGCCCTTCGGTCACGTGCTTGCGCGTGATCTCGTCGAAGGCCGCGGCGGCCTCGGTCCCGAGCATCATCGTGATCGCCCGCACGGGCAGCTCGGTGGGGAATGTCATCGGCACGAGCTCGAAGCCGAGCTGGCGGAGCAGGTGCAGGTCGGGTCGAAGCGTCGGTGGGCTGGCGAGGGTCCTCGATGTAGCCGACCTTCAGCCGCGCCGAGGTCGACCGCGGCCGGCCAGGCGAACGGCTGGTCGACCGCGGCGGGGTCGAGCCCGTCGGCGCCGTGGATGGCGTCGAAGATGAGGGCGCAGTCCTCGACCGATCGGGCGATCGGGCCGAGCTTATCCATCGACCAGGAGAGCGTCATGCAGCCGTGCCGGCTGACGCGGCCGAAGGTGGGTCGCAGCCCCGATGCGCCACAGGCGCGGCAGGGCGAGACGATGCTGCCGAGCGTCTCGCTGCCGATCGCGAAGCCGACGAGCCCGGCGGCGGCCGCCGACGCCGAGCCGGCGGACGAGCCGCTCGAGCCGGTCCGCGGGTCCCACGGGGAATGGGTCTGGCCGCGGAACCAGTGGTCGCCCATCGCCAGGGCGCCCAGCGAGAGCTTCGCCACCAGCACCGCGCCGGCCTCCTCGAGCCGCGCGGCGACCGTGGCCTTCGCGTCGATGACCCGGTCCTTGAACGGCGTCGCGCCCCAGGTCGTCGGATAGCCCGGGTAGGCAATCAGGTCCTTGGCCCCCCAGGGGATGCCGTGCAGCGGGCCGCGATACCGGCCGGCGGCGATCTCGCGGTCGGCCTGCTCGGCCTGCTTCATGGCCAGCTCGTCGGTGAGCGTCACGACGCAGTTCAGCAGCGGGTCGAACCGCTTCAGCCGGTCGAGATACAGCCGCGTCAGCTCGATCGAGCTGACCTTCCGGCCTTGCACCAGCTGGGACAGCTCGGTCACCGGCAGGAAGGCGAGCTCCTCGTCCGAGCCGGGCCGCTCGCGGCATGCGAGAGTCGTCGGCCTGGCCCGGTTGCGGCTGACCTCCGCCGACGGGCGGGGCGGCGCCGGGAAGAAGGTCAAGGCCGGCGGCACGTCGTAGCCGACCTCCACCTTGCGAAGCTGCTCGAACGATCGGAGGCTCTGATCGAGCGAGCGGGCGATGTCCTCGCGCTCCTCGTCGTCTGAATGTGATCCCGGCGATCCACTCGGCCTGCTTGACCATCTCGGGCGTCACCTGCGACGACGCCTGGGCCGCCTGCGAGGCCATCGCACGGCGGAACGTCAGGGTGCCGATCCCGAGCGTCGCCAGGGCCTTCAGGACCGACCGCCGCCTCAGGGTGGCCGACCGGTCCTCGCCCGCGAGCTTTCGCCGCCCGGGTCGGCTCCACCCCGACTCGGGCCGGATTCCGTCGTTTCCCAGTCACCCTCGCCCCAGGTGTCGTTCATCGTCATGGTTGCGGCTCGCCCTCGGTTCGTTCGGCTTCCCCCGGCGGATCGTCCGAACGCTATTGTGGCCGCGTCGGGGTCGACACTCAAGCGACGGTGTCACGATCCGTCCGCGAACGGCCGCAGGCGGAATCGCCAGTCTGGACCGTACCGCCGATATTCCCGCAGCACTTAGGTACGATCGCCGCCTCGCGGTCGGGCAAGCCGATCCGGACGGGACATGTTCCTTTTCGGCGGGAGCGTCGTAATAGGGGAGGTGGTCCCCGGCGGAACGGCACTCGGACCGGGGACACACGACACACTCCGGCGAGGAACCGGAGTTCCAGGACACCGGGTGAGGGGACACTACGATGAAGACGATCGGTCGATCGATGATGCTGGCCGGTGCGATGGCGGTGGGTCTGTGGATTCGGGGCGAGCCCCGCGCACGCCCAGGGGATCGGGCTTCGGCTGCGGGCCCGGGGATGTCGTTCGGGTTCAGCTCGGGCGGATATGGACCCGGCGGCTATGGTTACCCGGGTCTATGGCTACGGGTATGGCGGCTTCGTCGGGGCGCCCGTGGTGGTGGGTGCCCCGGTCGTCGTGCCGCGGCCCGTGGTCGTGCCGGGTCCCTGGCGGCCGAGTTACGGGCGGCGGATACTACCGCGGTGGCGGCTACTACCGGCGGCGGCTATTATCGCGGGAATCCCTACCACCACTGGCGTTGAGGCGAATCGAGGCTACGGATCTCGCACCGCCGCGGATGATGGTGATCGGACAGACAACGTCAGGCGATCCCGCGGATCGGACCTCGATCGTGGACACCGTGCGTCGGCCCGACCTCGCGGGGCTTATCCGCTATGATGGATAGCGCCGCCGGGCGGGCCGGTCGTCGGGTTGCGCGAATGGGAGAAGAACGATGCTGGTCGTGATGCAGAGCCATTCCACGCACGGAGCAGATCGAGCGGGTGCTGTCGCGCGATCCGCGAGATGGGCCTGACGCCGCACCCGATGCCCGGTCCGACACGCACGGCGATCGGGATCACCGGCAACACCGGGCTTGATCGACTCGCGGACGCTCGAGGTCCTGCCCGGGGTGATGGAGCTGCTCCGCGTCACCAAGCCGTACAAGCTCGCCAGCCGCGAGATGCACGGGCACGACACGGTCATCCGGCTGCCGCAGGGGACGTTCGGCGGCGGGCTCGTTCACGATGATCGCCGGGCCGTGCTCGGTCGAGGACGAGGCGATGATCTTCCGCACGGCCGACTGGCTGATGGAGCGGGGCGTCCGTTTCCTGCGGGCCGGGGCGTTCAAGCCGAGGACGAGCCCGTATGCGTTCCAGGGGCTCGGGCTGCGAGGGGCTGGAGATCCTCCGCCGCGCCCGCGAGGAGACCGGCATCGGCATCGTCACCGAGCTGATGGACACCGAGAACGCCGACGCCGTCGAGGAGGCCGCCGACATCATCCAGGTCGGCGCGCGAACATGCAGAACTTCAGCCTGCTGCAAGCGGCTCTCGCGGGCCCGCAAGCCCGTCCTGCTGAAGCGCGGGCTCTCGGCGACGCTCGAGGAATGGCTGATGTCGGCCGAGTACCTGCTCTCCGGCGGCAATTACGACGTGATCCTGTGCGAGCGCGGGGTGCGGACGTTCTCCGATCACAGCCGCAACACGCTCGACCTCTCGGTGATCCCGCCGGCGAAGGCGATGTCGCACCTGCCGATCCTGGTGGACCCCAGCCACGGCACCGGCCGGCGCGACTACGTTCCGCCGATGGCGCTGGCCGCGCTGGCCGCCGGCGCCGACGGGCTGCTGATCGAGGTCCACCCCGACCCGGACCATGCCCTGTCCGACGGCGCCCAGACGCTGGACTTCACGCGGTTCGAGCGGCTCCTCGATCAGCTCCAGGCCCTGGCGGCACCGCTGGAGCGGACGATCGGATCGCCGAGGCCCGCCGGCCGCTAATCCCTGGCCGAGGTCTCGAGTCGCGAACCGCCGTCAGAAACCACGGGCCCGCCGCGATCCCTCGGGACGCCCGAACGCCCGGGAGAGGCCGCCGCCGAAGCGGTCTTGCCGCCGAGAGAACCGGCCCGATAAGATAGTCCTTCCGGCGCCGTAGCCAAGTGGTAAGGCAACCGCCTGCAAAGCGGTCATTCCCCGGTTCGAATCCGGGCGGCGCCTCTGGACGTAAGTCCGCCCGAACGCGTTCGATGCGTACCTGACCGACCCCGGCAGTGCGGCCCGTTTTCCTGGATGTCCTCGGTAGGGCATACTGAGAAAGTGGGTCGCTGCATGGCGGCGGATCGGAAGAACGCGGATCGGTATCCAAGGCTGACGCATCACAAGGCCAGCGGTCAGGGCGTCGTCCGGCTCAACGGCCGCGATGTCTACTGCGGCCCATTAGGCACCCCGGAGTGCGGGAGCAGATACCTCCGCGCAGTCGCGGAGTGGGAGGAGGCGGGCCGACGAGGACCCGGCGGCGTCCCCGCCGAGCCGCCAGCGGAGCCGCCGGCCGGCGAGAGCGACCTCACCGTCAACGAGGTGATGCTCGCCTATCAGCAGTTCGCCGACGTCTATTACCGAAAGAACGGAGAGCCCACGTCGGAAGCGGGCAACATCCGCCTGGCGATCCGGCCGCTCCGCCAGCTCCACGGTCATCTCATGGCGAGCGACTTCGGCCCGCCCCACCTCAAGGCGGTCCGCTGGGCGATGATCAGCGGCGACCTTTGTCGTAACGAGGTCAGCACCATCCCCAGCCCGTGCCATCGCGGGCGGCCGCGCGTATTGTGGACCCCGGATTTTCGACCACTCGGGAAGTTATCCTTGAGGGGTACTTATCGAGGGCATCCCATGGGTCAAATCCGCGAGCGGCACTCGACGGCCTTCAAGGCCAAGGTCGCCTTGGAGGCCGTCAAGCAGGACAAGACGATCAGGACAAGACAATCGCCCAGTTGGCCAAGGAGCATCAGGTCCACCCCGTCCACGTCAGCCAGTGGAAGAAGCAGCTCCTCGACGGCCTGGAGGGTCTCTTCGAGACCGGGTCGGCGTCCCGCCGACCCGATCTCGAGAAGGTTCAGGCCGAGCTCTACGAGCAGATCAGCCGGCTCCAGATGGAGCTGGCCTGGGCGAAACAAAAATCCGGGGCGTGACGTCGCCGCGCGGCGCGGCTGGATTGAGCCCGAGCACTCCGCCCTGATGTCCGCCGCCAGTGCGAGCTGCTGGGCCTGTGCCGCTCGGGCCTCTACTACGAGCCGGCCGGCGAGTCGAGGGCCGGCAGCCCGCCGGCGATGACCTAGTCGCCAGTCGTGCCGTCACGTCGCGCGGAGCGATCGGAAGACCGCCCGGCCGCCACCACACGCAGGCCCCGTCGCCGGAGCCGCTGGAATGCGTTGCATGCCCCGGCCACGATCAGCCCGGAGCCGACCCAGGTTGCCGTCGGCGAGCCGGACTCCCCTCCGGCGGCCGGGAACTGGTCCACTTCCGAACCGACGCCCTCGGCCTCGGGCTGGGGCGATGTCCAGGACACCACCGGCATCCGACCGTGTGCGATATCTGCCAGCAGGGCGTCCGATAATTCGAAGCCAGTCCCCGTCACGGTGAGCCTGGAAATCGATCCCCACTCGTCGAGGATGCTTTCCAGGACGCCATCGCGAGGGCCCGGGGTCGTACCCGGATCGGCGGGCGGGACGACCGACGAGCTTGCTTGCCGCCGATCGAAAGGCCCGGTCGCAAGGCCGATCGAGTCGGAAGATCCAGCCAGGATCTCACGCGTCGAGGTTGCTGGCGATTTCATGCCCGCCGATGGCAGGGTGGAATGGTAGGTTGAACTCGCGGGTGCCCCGGGGGTAGCGGTCGGAGGCGCGGCCACGATCTGCGACATGAGCGGAGCCGCGATCGTCGCGCTGAGCAGGACTTCTCGGGTGGACGAGGTCGTGACCGGGGTCGGGGCGGCCACCGGTGAGTTCGCCGCGGAACCGATCAACCCGCCGGGAGCAGCCAGGGTGGCAGGGGTGAGGGCGGCGTCATTGCCTTGACCGAGTGCGCCGCGACTGCCCGCGACGGCGAGCGCGTCGAAGACGCTGAATACATCGGTCGGGCCCCCGGTTCCGGTCCCGGTCAGGGTCGCATCCTGCAAGGGGCCGACCGTCGGCCCCGAGTAGACCGTCGCCGGTCCCCGGTACGCCGCGAGGTCGGGGATCAACAGGTTGGCCACCGATGTTCCCAGCCCCGTCACCAGGTTGTAACCCGACTCGGCGCTGTAGCCGTTGCTGCCGCCGCTGATCTCGTGATAGTCGGCCTGCGGGAGGCTGTAGAGGGCCTGCTGCGTCTCGGTGGATCCGGAGCTGTTCGAGCGCCGGCTGCGACGCCTCCGCCCTCGCCTGATTGACCAGCAGAATCAGCCCGGCCCAATCGGGAGCGGAAAGGCTCGTGCCGCCGACGACCATGAAGGGGTTGCTCGGGTCGAGGTTATACGGGTCGGCGATCCAGGCGCCGGTCCCCGGGTCGGCCACCATCGAGACGTCCGGTGTGGTCCGGTAGCCCGTGGACTGGACGCCCTGCTGGTACGAAGGCTCGGGCTCGTACATGCTGATCCCGCCGCCCGAGCCGATCGCGTCGGTGCCCCAGCCGGTTTCGTTGTGATAGGATCCGTCGCCGTTGAGATTCAGGCTGGTGCCGCCGACTGCAACGACGTTCGGCGAGAAGGCCGGGAATTCGGGGTCGGCTGCGCCGTAGTCGCCCGTGCTGGCCAGGAAGGTCACCCCGGGGACGTCGAAGACCGCGTCGTACCGGGCCTCGTCGGAGGCGAGCACGGTCTGCCCCTCGGTGAAGCCCCAGCTCATCGACACCACCGACACGCCGGGCAGGGCCGCCGCGATCCCCACGGCGGTCATCAGGTCGGCGAGCGACTGGCTGTTCGCCTCGACAAGGACGATCTGTGCGCCGGGGGCGATGGCGTGGGCCCACTCGACGTCGAGCGCCTCTTCCAGCTCCCAGTTGGTGGCGCCGGGGCCGCTCGGGTCGGTACCGGGTAGCGAGGTGGCCTGGCCGGACTGGTTCAGGACCGTGAGGAACGATGCTGCCGGTCCGTACTGGGCCGCGAGGTTCGGGCCGGTTCCCGTCAGGCCGAACTGGGCGTCGAAGGCGTCGACGCCCTGGTAGATGCTCGGGTCGTCATACGCGTCGACGATGGCGATGGTCTGGCCGGCGCCGTCGAGCGACGAGCTGATGCCGTAGGCGGCGCGGACCTCGGCGGGACCGTAGGCGGTCGTCCCGTCGGGGGAGTCCAGGGTCACCGCATTGGCGACAGCGGCGCCGGTGAGCGTCAGGGTATCGACGATGAGCGATGCGTTGAGCGAGGCGCTGCCGCTCTCGGTCAGCGCGGCGGCCGGGGCCTCGATCGTGCCGGTCATCCCCGACGCATTGCCGCTCAGGCTGATCGCCTTCGTGTTGTCGCGGGGCTGGAGGATCACGATCCCGGCGTAGGTCCCGGTCGCTTGCGGCGTGAGCTTGTACGTCCCGCTCCCGCTCAACGACACCGAGCCGTATGTGCCGCCGGTGGTCGGGTACTTGCTGCCGGCGTTGACGATCAGCACCCCATTGCCGGTGACGCTCCCCGCGCCCGAGACCGTCAAGCCGCCCCCCTCGATGACGTAAGTGCCGGCCGCCAGGGTCAAGCTGGCGCTGCCCGAGACGCTGATCGAGGTGTAGATCCCCGGCTGGATCGTGGTGGACGTGTTGCCGCCGAGGTTCACGGCTCCATAATTTGTTAAACCGGTCGTGGATGGCAACGCGAGCGCCGAGAGCGGGTCGGCGATGGCCGCGGCGCCCGCGATCGGCGCGGGCGAGAGCGTCGGGCTGCCGCTCTTCTGCACGCCGCCGTGGACATCGATGACCGACGCCTTGATCGTCGGAGCTCCGGAGACCGACAGCGCCGTGGCCGAGCTGGAATCGACGAACACGCCGCCCGCGAGGCTGATGCTCGCGCTGCCGCTGAGGGTCAGCGCCCGCCGGCGGTCGGGTCGAGCACGACGATCGACTGGCCGACGAGGAAGGAAGCGTTGGCATTGCCGGCCGTTCCGCTGCCGAGGAAATTGCCGTCGCCGGAGTAGGTCGCCTGGATGGTATGCGGGCCAGACGCGAGGCTCGACGTACTGAAGCTGGCCGTACCCTTCGACGACACGATCACGCCGCCGGGCGTGAGATCGGTGCCCGTGGTGAGGTCAACGAAATCGACGGTCTTCGTCGGCGTGCCCGATCCCGGAGCGTTGGCCGTGACGGCGGCCGTGAGGGTGAGGGACTGGCCCAGGAAGGGAAGGCTGGACGGCCCAGCAAGGGTGGTGGTGGTCGCGTCCGGGGTGAGGGACAGCGTGCCATTGACGTATTTGAAGGTGTAGTTGGAGTCGACGGCGCCGCCGACGGTGATCGGGTAGGTACCCACCGCGGAGGTCGTCGTGGCGGTCGTTCCGACCGTAGGTGCCGTGGTCAGGCTGGCGGACGTGTCGTGGTTGGCGAAGCCCGAGTAAGTCGGCGCGGTGAACGTCGGGTTAACGGCGCCATAGACCCTCGTCGCATTGGGCGCCGTGACAGTCAGCATGGCCGGGTTGACCGCCATTGAGCCCGCGACGTACTTGAACGTGTAGTTGGGCGCCGCGGCGCCGGCGGCGCTGATCGGGTAAGAGCCCACCGGGCTGGCCGACGTCGCCGTGGTGGTGACCGTCGGCGCCGTCTTGACCACGCTCGAGGATTGGCCGTTGACGAAGCCCGAGTAGGTGTAGGTCATCGCCGGCACGGTCCCGCCGTAGGTCATCGACTCATTGGCCACGGTGACGGTGAGCGTGGCCGCGTTGACCGTCATCGAGCCAGCGACGTAGTTGAACGTGTAATTGGGCGCCACGGCTCCGGAAGCGGTGATGGCATAACTGCCCACCGGGCTGGCCGAGGTCGCGGCGGTGGTCACTGCGGGTGCGGTCGTGACCACGCCGGAGGACTGGCCGTTGACGAAGCCCGAGTAGGTATAGGCCAGCCCCGGAACGGTCCCGCCGTAGGTCATCGACTCGTTCGCAACCATGACGGTGAGCGTCGCCGCATTGACCGTCATCGTGCCCGCCTGGTAGGCGAACGTGTAATTCGCGGCGCTCCCGCCGGCAGCGGTGATCGGGTAGCTCCCCACCGGACTGCTGCTCGTCGCCGTGGTACTGAGGGTCGGCGCCGTGGCGACCGCGACGGCCGTGTCTCCGTTGACGAAGCCCGAATATTTGAGTCCCAGCGTCGGGACGGAGCCCCCGTAAATCATCGACTCGCTGGCCGCCGTGACGGTGAGCGTGGCCGGGGCGACGGAGAGCGTCCCCGCGACGTACGTAAAGGTGTAGTCGGGGTCCGCGGCGCCGGCAGCGCCGATGGCGTAAGTCCCGACGGCGCTGGCGGACGTCGCCTTGGTGGTCGGCGTTGCCTGCGTCGTCAGGCTCGCGGGCGAGTCACCGTTGACGAAGCCCGAGTAGCTGACCGCCAGCGTGGGAGTTCCGCCGTAGGTCATCGACTCATTGGTCGCGGTGACCGTGAGCGCGGCCGGGCTGATCGTCAGGGTGCCGTCCGAGGCGGTGCTGGAAAGGTCGTTGGAATCGCCGACGTAACGCGCGGTGATGGTGTACGAGCCGGGTGTGACCGCCGCGGGCGTCGTGAGCACGGCCTGGTCCACGCCGTTGACCAGCCCGAGCGGCGCGGACCCAATCTCGGTCGTCCCAACGTAGAAGTTGACATTGCCGGTCGGCGCGGTCGTCCCGTCGCCGTAGACCGTCGCGGTGTAGGAGACCGACTGGCCGTAGACCACCGGCGCCTGGGACGAGGCGGAGGACGCGAGGGTCATGGCCGTCGGGGCGGGACCGCTGGAGGCGACCGTGTCGGTGCCCGTGGTCGCGCTGTACGCCGAGAAGGTGTACATGAACAGCTCATACGCCCCGTGCTGGGCGTTGTAGTATGCGGCCGGCAGGTAGTTCTTCGAGGAGGGGTCGATGAATGAGGGGTCGTCCGTGCGGAAGGCCCCGACCTCGACCGTATAAGTGCCCGTCGAAGGGAGGGTCACGTCGAAGATCGACGAATCCGAGGGCTCGAACTGGTCGTCGTTGAACGCGATCACTTTGCCGTCGGGGCCGTAGACCGTCAGCACGGTGTCCACGGGGTCCTTGATCGAGGTGATCGACGCGGACATCACCTGGAAGCTCATCAACTGCCCGGCCGCGCCGGTGAACGTGTAGTAGTTGGGGGCGCTCGGCGTGTACTGCTCGCCCGTATGCGGGTCGGTCACGAGCCCGCTGCCGCCGATGTATCCGTCGATATCCACGGCGGAGACCGTGAAGGTCTTGCCGGCATCGTAGCCGGTCGTGATCGGATTGGGGACGTTCATGGAGTACAGGCTCACCGGCTGCGCGACGACCGTCGTCGCGACGCCTCCCTGATAAGCCTGGTCCGGGGCGGCGTCCTGCTCGACCACCTGGGTCGCGGCGACCCCGGGCAGGGTAGGATCCTGGAGCAAGGCAACCGGGTCGTTCGCCAGCGGGGCCGTTGCGGAAACCGTGGGCGTGGGCATGCCGGCCCACGACGGGTTCGTCGGGTCGGTCACGTCCGAGGCGACGGTCGTCCCGCCGTCGATGAACGCCAGCGTGATTGCGTCCCGCGCCCCGAGCTGAGCAAGCCCGTCCGCGGCGTCCGCCAGCGAGGATCCCACCGACGCGGGCGACGCGATGACGTCCCCCTGCGTCCCGAACGCGCCGATCAGCCCGGTGTAGGCCGGGTAATAGCCCGAGGCGCCCGGGGGGTTCGAGATCCCAAATCCGATCGGGCTCAGCGCGTCCATGTGCTCGAGGCCCAGGGTATGGCCGACCTCGTGCGCCGAGATCGTGATCGACATGTTCACGAAATCGGACAGCCCGTTGAGCGAATCGGCGGTCGTGTCGGGTACAAGGCCCGGGCCGTTCCCCAGGAAGCCATTCGCGTCGAGCTGGACCTGCGTCTCCTGGTTCAGGTTGCCGAAGTCGACCTCGTCGGAGAACCCGCCCGGCGAGGGTGTGCCAAAGACCACCGTCGGGGCCGACGTGTAGCCGGAGCCGCCGCCGGTAATCGCGATCGCGGTGACCCGGCCGTTGGTGACGACCGCGGTGGCCGTCGCGCCGGTGCCGCCACCGCCGACCAGGGTGACGGGCGGTGCCGAGGTATAGCCCGAGCCGCTCTTGGTGATCTGGAACCCGGTGATCGCCCCGTTCGCCGAGACCGTGGCGGTTGCGACCGCCCCGGCCCCGCCCGTGCCGAGGTTCGTGTTGAAGACCGGCGTGTCGTTGTAGTAGACGGTCGCGTAGTTACCGTTCTGGTACGCGGCGCTTCCGGCGAACGCGGGATTCACGAGGCCCGCCAGTTTCGCGACGTCGGCCGTCGTCAGGTCGATGCTGGCGAGCTGGGCGGTCGTCATCCCCTGGAGCTGCGTGATCTCGGCGGGGTCGATGGTGAGCTGGATCTCCGAGGCGAAGGCCGCGTAAATACCTTGCACACCCTGGAGCACCGCCGCCTGCTCGGCCTCGGAGTACGACCCGTTCCCGTTGTGGAATGTCTCGCCGGCGCCGACGGACGTCGGCAGATATTTCGTGAAGTTCAGCGCCACCCACTGGACCGACGATGTTGGGGACGGCGTCGGCCCCGCATAGGGGTTGGGGTCGGCCTGGGAGCTTCCCTGGATGCTGCCGCCGGAGCCGTTGCCGACGATGGTGTCGTTCCCGGGGCTGCCAACGACGTTCGAGAAGGAGCCCCCGCTCGGGAGCGTCAGCGTGAGGCCCGTGGCCAAGCTTACGAGCTGCGGACGGCCGGTCACGCCCAGATCGACGTTGGCCCCGTCGCCGGTGAAGCTGGAGAAGTCGAGGGTGTCTCCGGTCAACCCGGCCGGTTCGTCCAGCGTGATCGGGCCGAAGGGATTCGCCGCGGAGCCGCCGACGAAAGAGAAGATATCGCCCGACCCGCCGCCGGTGAATTTCGCTCCATACGACCCGGCGGCCGAGGGGATTGTCGTCCCCGACGAGAGGCCCAGCAGGCTCGGGTCCTCGATGACGAAGGCGTTGTCCCCGCCTCCCTTGGCCGTGAAGTTCGCCATCAGGCCGCCGACCAGGGTATTGGAGCTCCCCTCGGCGGTGACGTTCACGGTGTAGTCGGCCAGGGAGACCCCGCTTGCGACGGCCTGGTTCAGCAGCGCGAGCTCCGCCGGCGTGATCGACTCGGTGAAGTCGCCGCCGCTGCCGATGTTGAACGTGGAGAGCAGGCCGCCCGTGGCCTCGTTCCCGGTGCCCGGCAGGTGAACGTTGAGCCGGAAGAGGCTCAGGATCGCCGCGCCCAGGGTCTGCTGGAGCGCCTGCGGGTCCGAGTTCAGGAAACCTTGCAGGACCGACGGATTGTCGGTGAGGAATTGCTGGAGCTCGGCGGGGTCGCTCGCCAGGAACTGGACCAGGGTGCCCGGGTCGTTCGACAGATACTGCTCGAGCGAAGCCGGATTGGTGGAGAGGAACTGCTGCAGGACGGTGGGGTTGCCGGTCAGGTATTGCTCGAGCGACGTCGGGTTGCTGGCGATGAACTGCTGGAGCACGGTGGCGTTGCTGGCCAGGTACTGCTGGATGACGGTCGGGTTGGTCGCCAGGTAACCCTGGAGGGCCGACGTGTCGCCGACGAGGTACTGCTGGAGGTTGCCCGGGTTGCTCGCCAGGTACGCTTCGAGGCCCGCGGCGCCGGCTTGCAGGTAGGCGGACTCGGCCGCCGGGTTGGCCGCCAGGTAGGCGCCGAGGCCGCTCGGATTGGTCGCGAGGTACGACTGGAGGCCGGCCGATTCCCCCTGCGTGTAGGCCCCCTCCGCCGCCGGGTTGGCCGCCAGGTAGGCGCCGAGGCCGCTCGGGCTGGTCGCGAGGTACGCCTGGAGGCCAGCGGCGCCGCCCTGCGCGTAGGCCGACTGGGCCGCATTGTCGCTGGCGAGGTAGGAGCTGAGACTCGTCGAATTGGCGGTGAGGTAAGCCTGGAGGCCGGCGGCACCGCCCTGGGTGTAGGCCCCCTGGGCCGCGGCGTCGCCGGTGAGATACGAGCCGAGGGCGGTCGGGTTCGCCGTCAGGTAGGCCTGCAGCCCGGTGGCCCCGCCACCCAGGTAGGCCCCGTCGGCTGCCGGGTCGCCCGCGAGGAACGCGTCCAGCGCACCGGTGTTGGAGGTGAGATAGGCGCTGATCCCCGCGACGTTCGCCAGCAGGTAGGACTGCTGCGCGGCGACGTCGCTGGCGAGATACTGTTGCAGCACCGGCGGGCTCGAGCTCAGGTACTGTTGGAGTGCCGTCGGATTGCTGACGACGTATTGCTGGAGCACGCCGGGATTCGACGTGACATATTGCAGCAATCCCGCCGGATCGGAGTTCAAGTATTGCTGGAGTCCGGTGGCCCCACCTTGCATGTAAGCCTGGTCGCCCGCGGCGTCGCCGCCGAGGTAGGCGGCCAGCGCGTCAGGATCGGAGAGCAGATACGCCGAGAAGCCGGCGATGTTCGACTGCAAATACGCCTGCTGATCGACCGGGTTGCCCGAGAGGTACTGGGCGACGGCCGTCGCGTTCTGCTGCAAGTACGACTTGAGCGCGGTGGGGTCGGTCGCGAGGTATTGCTCGAGGGAGGCAGGGCTGCCATTCAAGTAGTGCTGCAGGGCGGAGGGGTCGGCGAGCAGGTACTGTTGCAGCGCGGTGCCGTTGCTGTTGAGGTACGCCTGGAAGATCGCGTTGTTCGTCGCCAGGAACGATGACAGGGGAGCCGGGACGCCGGCGAGGTAATGCTGGAGCGCCGTCGGATCGGTGCTGACGAACGACGCGAGGACCGTGGGGTTGGCCGTCAGGTACGATTGCAGGCTCGGGCTGTTCGAGCTCACATAGCCCTGGTCGAACGAGGAGCTGCCGAACGCGGCGACTGCCGCGGGATTCCCGGCGATGTAGGCCGCCACCCCGCTTGGGTCGGCCGCGAGATAGCCCTGCTGCGCCGTCGGATTGGTGCTGATGTACTGGCCGATACCCGCGCTATTCTGCTGCAGGTAGGCCGAGAGCGCCGACGGGTTCGAGCTGAGGTACTGCTGCAGGACGACCGGGTTGCTGGCCAGGTAGCCCTGCAGGACCGCCGGGTTGGTCGTCAGGTACTGCTGCACCGCGGTCGGGCTGCTCGCGAGGTACTGCTGGAGCCCCGTCGGATCCTGGGCGACGAACGAGGAGAGGGTCGTGGGGTTGGCGCTGAGGTAGTCTTGCAGGCTCCCGCCCACGGCCAGATAGGCCGACTCCCACGGGGAATTCTTGAAGGCGGCCGCCGCCGCCGAGTTGCCCGCGAGGTAGGCCGAGATAGCGGCGGCGTTCGCCGCGACGTAGGTCTGCTGGGCCGTCGGATTGCTGGCGATGTAGGCGCCGACGGCGGGCGGGTTGCTGGAGATGTAGGCGTCAACCGCGGCCGAGTTGGCCGCCAGGTACGCCTGCTGGGCCGCCGAATTGCTGGCCACGTACTGCGCGATGGCGGCGCCGTCCTGCTGGAGGAAGGCCGCCTCGGTGGTCGGGTTGCCCGTGATGAACTGGCTCACGGCCGCCGCGTTCTGCTGCAGGTAGGACTGCTCGGCCGGCGGGTTGCTGACCAGGTATTGCTCGAAGATCGCCGGGCTGGCCCCGAGATATTGCTGGAGCGCAACCTCGCCGCCGGGGCTGACGAGGTAAGTCTGCAGCGCGGTGGGGTTGCTCGCCAGGTACTGTTGCAGGGCCGTCGGGGACCCGGCGATGTACTGCTGCAGCGCCGTCGGGTTGCTGTTGAGGAACTGCTGCAGGACCGCGGGGTTGCCGAGGACGTATTGCTGGAGCGTCGTCGGGCTGCTGCCGAGGTAGCCCTGCAAGGCCGATGGATCCGCGTTGAGGAACTGCTGCAACACCGGGGTGTTGCCGGCGAGGTACGACTGGAGGCCAGGGCTGTTCGAGGCGACATAGGCCGAGTACAGCGACGAGGCGTCGAAGGCGGCCACCGCCGCGGCGTTCCCCGCGATGTACGACGAGATGCCCGAGGCGTTCTGCTGGACGTAGTTCTGCTGGGCCGCGGAGTTGCTGGCCAGGTACTGCTGGAGGATCGTAGGGCTGCTGGACAGATACTGCTGGAGCGCGGCCGGCTGGCCGGCCAGGTATTGCTGGAGCACCGTGGTGCTCGACGAGAGGTACTGCTGGAGCGTCGTCGGGCTGGCCGTGAGGAACTCCTGCAGGGCGGAGGGATCACCGGCGAGATATTGCTGCAGGACCGTCGGGTCCTGGGCGATGAAGGACTGCAGTGCCGGCGGTGCGGTCGCGAGGTATGCCTGGAGCGCCGCTGAGCCGGTCTGCAAGAAGGTCTGGTCAACGTCGGGATTGTCGGCCAGGAAGGCGCTGAGGGCCGACGGATCTCCGACCAGGTATGCTCCCACGCCGGCGGGGTCCGCCTGCACATAGGACTGGGCCGCGGTCGCGTTCCCGGCGATGTACTGAGCGACGGCGGCGGCATCCTGCGCAAGGTAGGACTGGAGGCCGAACGGCGAGCTCGACAGATACTGCTGCAGGGTCGTCGGGCTGCCGTTGAGGTACTGCTGGAGCACGGACGGATTCGAGGAGATGAACTGCGCGAGCCCGGTCGGGTTGCCGGCGAGGTACTGCTGGAGGAGCGTCGGATCACCCGCGACAAACGACGACAGGACCGACGCGTTGGAGGTCAGGTAGGACTGGAGGCCGTTGCTGTTCGAGGCGACGTAGGCCGGGTAGAGCGCGGACCCCTGGAAGGCGCCTACCGCCGCGGGGTTGCCCGCGATGTAGGCCGGGACGCCCGCGGCGGCGACCCGCAAGTATTGCTGCTGCGCGGTCGTGTTGCTGGCGATGTAGGCCGAGACGGCTGCCGAGTTGGCCGACAGGTACGCCTGCGACGCCGCCGCGCTGCTGGCGATGTAGGCCGAGACGGCTGCCGAGTTGGCCGACAGGTACGCCTGCGACGCCGCCGCGCTGCTGGCGATGTACTGCGCAATCGCCGCGGTATTCTGCTGGAGATACGACTGCTCGGCCGGCGGGTTGCTGACGAGGTACGCCGAGAGGCCGCTCGGATCGCTATTCAGGTACTGCTGCAGCAGCGTCGGGTCGGTGGCGAGGTACTGTGCCAGTGTCGTCGGGTTGCCGCTCACGTATTGCTGGAGTGCGGTCGGGTCGGTGGCGAGGAACGACGACAGGATCGACGCGTTGGCCGACAGGTACGACTGGAGGCTGGTGCCGTTCGCGATGAGATAGGACTGGTACAGCGTTGAGGCGTGGAAAGCGGCGACCGCCGTGGCGTTCCCGGCGATGTAGGCCGCAATGCCGGAGGCATTCGTCGCGATGTAGCCCTGCTGTGCCGTCGAATTGCTGGCGATATAGGCCGAGACGCCGCCGGAGGGATTGCCTAGCAGATAGGCCGAGACTGCGGCGGAGTTCTGGCTGAGGTAGGACTGCTGCGCGGCCGCGTTGGTGGCGATGAAGGCCGAGACGCCGGCGGAGTTCGCCGCGATGTAAGCCTGCTGCGCGGAGGAGTTCCCGGCGATGAACTGCGCGACGGCCGTCGCGTCCTGCTGCAGGAACGCTTGCTGGGCGACCGGGTTGGTGGCGATGTACTGGGCGACCGCCGTCGGGTCCTGCTGGAGGTACGCCTGCTGCCCGGCCGGATTGGCCGCGATGAACTGGGCGAAGACCCCGGGGTCCGAATCGAGGAAGGATTGGATCGACCCGGGATTCTGGGCGAGGTACTGGGCGAAGGCCGCAGCGTCCTGCTGGAGGAACGCCTGCTGGGCGGCGCTGCTGCCATTCAGGTAGCTCTGGGCCGCGGTCGCGTTGCCGGCGATGTAGGCATTGGCCTCGTCCAGCGTCGCCTGGTCGGCCGACTGGATGACCTGATTCCCGCCGCTGAACGCCTGGACGCTCGCCCCCGCGGCGGCGAAGACCTTGTTGCCGCTCCCCACGAGGACCACGGTGGTGCCGGCCGCCTCCGAAGTGCCATTGCCGCTCGCCGGGGCCGCGTAGAGGGTGTCGCCGCTGCCGGCAATGACCGTCTGGACCGCCCCCTTGAGGCTCAGCGTGGCCGCCGAGTTCGACGCGAGGAGGATGGGGTCGAGCAGCGACCCGATGTCGGGGTCGAGCACCGCGGTGTTGTAGATGACCTGCTTCTGGCCGGAGATCAGCGTCATGTCGACGGTGACGCCGACGAGCGTCGTGCCGGTGCCCGACTTCTGAGCGATGTCCGTCGGCAGCTCGGCCCCGGTCAGGTCCAGGATATTGGCCCCGCCGCCGCTCTGCACGGTGTCATTGTGGTTGTTGTTCGGGTCGACCTGGAACGTATTCTGGCTCCCCGCGGGGCCGCCCACGAGCGTCACGTCGGCCTGCTGAGTGCCGGTCTGGATGAAGGTGGTGCTGGCCAGGCCCCCCGTCACCGTCAGCGGCAGGGTGTTGTTGGAGACGACCACCGTGAGCGGCACGGTCACGGTCGAGAGCGTGAGCGTCGTCGTCGTCGGGCTGACGATGACGGTCAGCGTGGAGCTCGAGCTCGACGAGCTGCCGGACGAGCCCTGCGGGGCGGTCGGCTGGGTGACCGACCCGCTCAGGGTCAGGATGCCACCGGCGTTGAGGTGGGCCTGCGACCCGATCACGACATTGTTGGTGAGCGTGATGTTGCCGGTGGCATCGACGCCCGGCCCGTCGATCACGGTGGTGCCGATGGAGCCGCTCGTCAGCGAGGCGACCGAGACAAGCTCGTCGAACGTGGCGGTCCCCGCCGTGCTGAAGGCCAGCGCATAGGGGCCGGACACGGCTCCGGCGAACGCGATGTCGCCGTCGGCGGTGCTGGTAAAGGCCGAGCTTGCGCCAGGGTCACCGGGCCGCCGTAGCTCTGGCCGCCGGTGGTCGTGACGCCGCCATCGAAGGTGGTCGTCCCGCCCCCGCTCATGGTCAGGCTGACCAGGGGCGTGCTGCCGCCCACGGGCGAAAGGAAGCTGACCTGGCCCGCCGTGGCGAACGTCGCCGCGTAGGCGCCGTCCACGCCGCCCGTGAACGCGAAGCTCGAGGTGGACGACCCGGCGAATGTCGCGTCGCCGAGCAGCGTGGTCGCCAGGCTGACCGCGATCTGGCCGTCGGACGTGATGCTGCCGCCGTCGAGGGTCAGGGCGGAAATATTGACGTTGCTGCCCGTCCCGACGGCAATTGTCCCCAGGTTCTTCAGGGCGGAGACCGAGAGGTTATGGCCGGCGGCGACGGCCAGCGCGCCGGAATTGATGATCCCGTCGGTATCCGGCGCCTGGTTGGAAGAGAAGATGGCGCCGCTCGACGACGCGGTGCCGCCGGAGTTGTTGTAGAGGCCGCCGGCCGCGGTGGCCGCCGTATTCGCGGTGATGGTGGAGTTGACGAGCGAGGCCGCCGCCTGGTTGACGATCCCGCCGCCGAGGCCCTGGCCGGTGCCGCCGTTGCCGTGGCTGCCGGCTCCCTGGCCGCCCGCCCCTCCCATGGCCACGTTGTTCGCGATCGTGCTGGTCGTGAGGATGACGGTGCCGGACCAGTTGAACACGGCGCCGCCCATGCCGGCCCCGCCTCCGCCTGCACCGCCTCCGGAGAACTGGGCGAGGCCGCCCTGGCCGCCGCCGAAGCCGCCATCACCTCCGGGCCCTCCCGTGCCTCCGCCGGTCGACCCGCCGCCACCGCCGCCGCCGCCACCGAAGCCACCGACACCCCCGGGGGCGGTCGTGCTGTTGTTCCCCCCGCCACCGCCGCCGCCGCCCCCGAGCGTCCCGCTGCCACCCGCCAGGCCGGGGCGCCGCCGGCTCCCCCGCCGGCGCCGCCACCCACGCCTCCGATCCCCGGGTACACGCCGGGCTGGGGATACACCGCGCCGCCACCCACGCCACCGATGGCCGCGTTGCCGACGAAGGTGGTGCTCGTGACCGTGGCCGTACCCTCGTTGAACAGCCCGCCACCGAGGCCGGCCCCGCCGCCGCCGCCGCCGCCCCCGTTGATGCCGGCGGTGCCGGCGGCACCCTGGGCGGTGTTGCCCGAGATCGTGTCGGCGGTCAGCGTCAGCGTGCCCAGGTTCTCGATGCCGCCTCCCTGGGCCGCCATGCCCTGGGCGACGGTCAGGTCGGCGATCGTGGCGGTGGCGCCGGCGTCGACCAGAAAATCGCGGCTGAGGCCGCCGCCGCTGACGGTCACCATCGCCACCGGCCCGGTGATCGAGGTGCTGAGCGCCGTGTTGCTCAGCTCGAGCTGGGTGCCGCCCAGCGTAATCGTCGTCGGCGCGGCGAACGCCAGATGATCGAAGGTGATCGCCAACCCGGCGTACCGGTCGGCGAGGCCGACGGCGTCGGGAAGGGTCAGGGTCTGGGCCACGGGTGTGGCATCGAGGCTTCCCGACGACGACTCGACCACGACCGACGACTGGAAGGCGCCGATGTCCACGACGCCGCCGCGGAGCAGGCCGCGCTGGTCGGTCGAGACGCCGCTGATGAGCAGGGGGCTGCCGCCGGCACCGATCGCCAGGCTGCCGGGCAAGAGCGGGATGGTCTCTGTCGGACCGCCATAGTTGCCCAGCGGGCCGAGCAGCGGATCGCCCGAGTTGCTGTGGGCGCCGGGGGCCTCGTAATCGCCGCTCCAGTTGTAATCGCCGGTGGTGTAGGTGGAGCTCACGTCAACGCCGAGGTCATGACCCCCATTGTTGAACATCAGGCTCTTATTCAGCGTCGTGGCGCCGGTGTTCGACGTGGAAATGGCGCCGCCGGCATAGGAGTTGAACGGATTGTTGGCCGAGTCGTCGACGAACGTGCTGCTGGTCACGGCAGCCATCGCCACGTTCATGATGCCGCCGCCGCTGTACGACGCGGTGTCGCCGTAGAACGTGCTGTTGGTCACCACCAGCGTGCCCGCGTTGTAGACGCCGCCGCCGTTGGCCGTCGGCCCCGCGACATTGTTGCTGAGCAGGTCGTCGAGCAGGGTGAGCGAGCTGTTCGCGTTGTTCAGGATGCCGCCGCCGCCGGTGTTGCCGCCAGTGTTAACGGCGTAGCCCTGGGCGATGGTCAGGGCCGCGATCGTCACACTGATCGCGTGGACGCCGTCGCCGACCACGAACACCTGGCTCTGATTGTTGCCGCTGATCGTGGCCCCCGCCGACGGGCCGGTGATGGTCACGCTATCGTCAACGTCGAGGGCACCCATGGTGAGCGTGATCGTCTGCGGCGTGCCGAACGCGGTCGGGTCGAAGGTGATCGCCTCGGCGGCGCCCAGCGCGTTGGCCAGATTGATGGCCTGACGCAACGTGACGGTGCCCAGGGGCGAGCTGTTGAAGTCGGACGCGGTGTTGACGACGATCCCGGCCTGGGTCTGGAACGCACCGATATCGGGGGACGGCGAGTCGAGCGGCAGCCCGCGCTGGTCGGCGGTGATGCCGTTAACGGCGACGCCCGCGCCGAGGGCCTGGCTGCCGACGAGCAGGGGGATGGTCGGAGTCGGCCCGCCGTAGTAGCCGAGGGCTCCGAGGTCCGCCGCCAGCGGATGGGCGCTCGTACCGACCTTGTCGCTGGCGACCCACCCGCCGCTGCCGTTGGTGGCGGAGACCAGGTTGGACCCGAGCGACGTGACCGAGTTCGAGAATTCGGGTCCATAGCTGGAACTGTCCCCGGCAAGGACGGTGTCCTCGACCGTGACGGACTGGTTTCCGAGATAATTGTCGATGGCCCCGCCGCCGCCGCTGGGGGAACTGGCGACGTTGAGGGTGAAGGTGCTGCCGTAGATCGTCGTCGCACCCGCCGACCCGTCGGCGTCGATGCCGCCGCCGGAGAGTCCGGCCGTATTTGCATCGAGGGTCGAATCCTCGACGAAGAGCGATCCGTTCAGGTTGAAGATACCGCCGCCGAGGTAACCGGTGGAGTTCCCCTCCAGCGTGCTGCGGATCACGCTCAGCGTGCCGTTGTTATAAACACCGCCGCCCCGGCTGCCCCCGCCGGCCACGTTGTTGATGATCAGGCTGTCCTCCAGAGCCAACGTGCCGCTGTTGGACAGGCCGCCGCCATCGGTCGACGCCGATCCCCCGGTGATGGTCAGCCCCGAGATCAAGGCGGTGACTCCGGTATCGACCCGGAAGACCCGGCTGGCGTGGTTCCCGCTGACGGTCAGGAGCGACGCGCCCGGACCCGCGATCGTGGTCGGTTCGCTCGTGTTGCTCAGCTCGAGCTGCGTGCCGCCCAGGGCAATCGTCGCCGAACTACCCAGGTTGAAGTCGATGACGCTCGGGCTGGTGGCCTGGTTCGCCTGCCCGACCGCCCAGCGCAGCGTCCCCATGTTCGCGTTGTCGGCCGTGCTGGTGACGGTGAACGTGGACAGGAGATTCCGCTCCTCCAGCGCCACCACCGACGGCCGCATCCGCAGACCCCGCCCGCGCCGATCCGCGACCGCAACACGTCCACCCCGTCGCCGATGCCCCGCTCCGCTGCGACTCATGTTCCGTTCGCTCCGTACAGGATCAGTAGTTCAGATGATGAGGCAAGGCTTCGTACTACTGGGCGAATACCGTCGCCCGGCACCTCAACGGCTCCCCGGGTCTGCCCCGATGCGCGGGGACCAGGCCCGTTCGTCGCCCGCGCATCGGCCGGCGGAGCGTGGAAAGGACCGACAAATGCCCCGCCGTGGACTCGTTCGTGAGCCGTGATCACCCCGGCGCGGAGAGGATGCCCGCCCAGCGGGCCGGCAATCATCTCGGGTCCGCCGCCACGCCGTGACGAGGCTCGGCGCCGCGACTGGCCACAGATCGCGCCAGCGCTCGCATCTCCGTTTTTCCGAGAGACGGTGGGTAGGCTCGTTGGGCGAGCCTGGTGGGGCCACCGCGACGTCCGTCTGGTTGCCTCTTTAATCCCAAGCCCGGTCAGTCATCGAGTCGGTACGCACATCGAGGTCGTTAGTCAGGATTCGCTCGAACGGTCGTTGTTGCGGTACATGGAATCCTGCGGGTCGATCTGCCGTCGGGCCTCCCCCACGCCATGGAAGATGGCGCTGTGGAGCCCCTGAATCGGGCGCCCTCACTCTCGCACCGGAGCGCGGAGTCGCCTGGCCTATCAGGGCCCGGGACGACTTTGGCGGCAATTCTGGGATCTGTGTCGTACCGGCGCGACCGTCGCCCCCGTCTCCCTACCCGAATTTTGCACACAATCTCGGACGAGTATATTCAGCCGGGTCGATGGTATCCCACCCCTGCATGGAATGCAAACCCAAATCATCCAGAACACCATGCGCCGTTGTGGGCACCCAAGATACGCTTTAGATAAGTCTTGAACCGACGGCCCGTCCTCGAACGGACCTCATCGTTCGCCTTTACACCAGGCTCCGGATTTCGTTGGCGACAAGCATGCGTACCTTCGACACTCAGATCGTCGCACGTGGATCTTTATGGCAAGCGGCGCAGGAGTCTTCGACCCTGCCCTCGCCGCCTTCGATCCCGGAAATCGGTCGACGCCGACGCGGATCGGGCCGATGCCTGCGATTCCCGGGTGGGGTGATGGCCCACCTCACGCCATCGGCGAGGCGCACGATCTGCACAAGTTTCCGTCGGCATGGCGACTTACCGGAGGAACGCCGACCGATACCCGAAACGGATGCATCACCGGGCCATCGGCCAGGGAGTCGTCCGGCTCAACGTCGCTCGACGACGCCCGGTCTGCCTCTCGCTCCACATCCGAATCTCAATCCGATCGCGGGCCGATCCCCGCATCCTCCGCCTCATCTGTGAGCCAGTCGATCAGCAGTCGGTTGACCCGCCCCGGCTCCTCATGCTGTACCCAGTGGGTTGCCTCGTCGATCATCTCCAACCGCCCGAGGTCGCACAGGTCGAGGCTCTGGCCGGCGAGTCGTCGATCGAGGAAACGGTCCTGTGCCCCCCAGATCACCTGAACGGGGACGCGGACGCGGGCGTCGGCGGGCGGTGAGGCGGCGTGCCGCAACGCGGCGCGGTACCAGTGGACCATCGTCGTGATCGCCCCGTCTCGCGCCCAAGCCCCGCGGTAGAGGTCGAGATCGGCGTCAGTGAAGGTCCCGGGACGGCTGCTCCCGCGCAGGCCGTTCGCCAGCCCGCGCCAATTGCGACGGCGAAGCGTCGCTTCGGGCAGTCCCGGGACCTGAAAGGCAAGCATGTACCAGCTCTTGAGCATCTGCCGCGGCGAGGATCGCAGGTGCCGACGGAAGGCGACCGGGTGCGGCGCGTTGATCACCGCCATCCGCTCGACCAGCTCGGGATGCCGGATGGCGAGCCACCAGGCGACGATCCCGCCCCAGTCGTGGCCTACCACCGCGGCGCGGGGACGCCCGGACGAGCGGATCAGCGCCGCGACGTCGCTCGCGAGCGTGTCCAGGGCGTACGACGCGACCCGGGCCGGCTTGTCGCTCTCGGCATACCCCCGCTGATCGGGCACGATCACCCGGAACCCGGCGTCGGCCAGCGGGCCGATCTGGTGCCGCCACCCGTACCAGAACTCGGGGAAGCCGTGCAGCAGCAGGACCGGCGGTCCGTCCCGTGGCCCCGACTCGACGACGTGGAGCGCGACCCCGTCGGCCTGGACCGTCTGATGCCGCAGGCGATCATCGGTCGGTCCCACATTCACTCCTCGGGATCAAGGGCGACGCTACCGAGTCCAGCAGGCGGCGAGCTCACCGCGATCGGACCAGGTCCGGGATCACCGGCCCCGCGCCCTCCATCATCGCCGCTTCGTCCACCAACCGACCAGGATCCCCAGGCCGACCGCGATGCCCAGGGCCTTCAGCGGCTCCTTGCGGACGTATTCCTTGAGGTACTCGCCTCCGGCGGCCACCTGCCCGCGTGCGAGCGCGGCGAGCTGGCCGGCCATGCCCGTCAGCTCGTCCGAGCGGTCGACGGCTCCGAATCCCTCGCCACCGTGTTCTTCGGCCATGATCACGAATCCTCGCTGATCAGTCGAATCCTCACGCCACCCGATCCGGCGCAATCTCGTCGATCCGTACACCGCTCGCCATCAAGCCCGATTCACACAGTTGCTCATCGAGCTGCTCACCGATCACTCGCGCGATTCTGTCGCGATCCGCAAGGAACTCGCCGGCGGTCATCCCGCTGATGATCGTCTGGAGCGCCTCCTCGGCACGGGCCGCGACGCGATCGCGATGCAAGCCGGCGATTTGCCTCCCATCGGCCTCGTCGATGCCGCGGAATGACAGTACGCCCTCGAATTGCACCGGCACATTGTCGAGAGAGACCGCGCGACCGACCATGATTGCCACTTCGTCGTCCCGGATAGCCACCAACCGGACCCGCTCCAGGAACGGAATGGTGCAGAACAGGCAGGGGCCATGGACCTCGCGGCAGCCATCCCCGCGGGTAATCACCGCCTTCTGACCCACGCCGGCGTGCTCGAGCCCCAGGATCAGGACCGCCATCAGGACGAGCGTCGCGATACTAACAAAGCTCGTCATGGCGTACGGGACCGACGCGATCTGGTCACCTACCCCGAGGCCAAGTATCGGGATGATTCCAGGCACGGTGCTCAGCAGAGGATGGAACACGAACGGCCTCGTTCCAGCGGGACGCCCTTCGTCCGCAGATAATCGGCCACCGAACTCCGGTGACCTGGCATTCCGGGACGTTTCTTCACCAGAATCATGACACGACCATCGGGAGGAGAAGCCTCGCCCGGCCTTCAGTGGCTCGGGTTGGATCAATCGATCATTTCTCCCCACCATCAGTATGTCGCTCCCCCACCGTTGTGACCCTTCCCCTCAAAGTGTGATGGCGAAGTGGTTCTCGACATGCATGCTGCCTGGTGCCGCCCGGGCCGCCCGATCGACTTTCGTGCGGTCGTTTCGCTATGGGATGACGCCCCAGAGCATCATTTCGCCGTCGCGCCCGGCTTGTTCGGTGTAGCCGGGTTGCCCTTCGCGTCCTTGCCTTTCCGGCCCGTGCCGGGACCTGCCTTGATCCGCTTGCGAAGCTCGTCCTTGAGCCGGGCGAACGCCGCCGCATGGTCGCCGTTGAAGTTTTTCTTGAGGTCCTTGACCCCGAGCTCTTCCAGGCAGAAGAGGAATCTCTCGAGCAGGTCGCCGGGTTGGAACTCCTTCTGCTGGACGCCGCTGAGCATGTTCCAGTAGATGAAGCCCGCGAACCCGTAATCGCCGAGGTCCCTGGCGATGTCGGCGTACCGAACCAGGTCCTTGATCGTCTGCTTGCGGTCCTGGAACAGCGAGCGGATCTCCATCCGGAGCACCAGGCGATAGGTTTCCTCGGCACCCTGCGCGTGGGCCAGCATTTCGTAGAGAGGGTCGGCGGCCAGGATGCTGTCGCGCACCTCGGGCCAGTCGGCGAAGACCCCGTCGAGCGGCTTGCCTTGCTTCGCGGCCATCGCGATTTTCGTCTGCACCCGCTCGTACCGGGCCCAGGCCGAGCCGGGGTAGTCCTTCAGCACGCCGTCGTACACTGCCATCGCCTCGGCGAGCTTGCCCTTGTCGTTCAGCGCGATGCCGGCGGCGATCCGGGACTCGACTTCCTTCGAGAACAGCCCCAGCATCTCGCGGAAGTCGCCGAGTAGCCGGATGGCCCCGGTCCTGTTGGCGTCGAAGAACGACGCGGCGTTGGAGTACCGCCGTGCCCGGTCGATCTCGCCGTTGGCGACGTGCAGCGCCACGCGGATCATCGGCACCTGGGGCTCACCGGGTGTCATCTCGACCATCGCCCGCCAGTAACTGGGATTGCGGTCGGTCAGCGCGGGCACGTCGATCGGACGATCGGGGGCCAGGTCGCGAATCGCGGCGCCGAGTTCGCGGACACCCTTGTACTTGGGATCGACCCCGGTGGCCGCCGCCGCCAGGATCGGCAGTGCCTCGGTGCGGGCCCATCGCCTCATGATCTCGAGCTTTTCGGCCGTGCTCGCCGCCCGGAACACGCCCAGCCGGCGCTCGTCGGGGGTCTCGAGCCGGGGACTCAGGGGAACCTTGGGGTCGGCGGGTCCGCCATTGATCTGCGCCACGATCCGGAACGAACAGTTCGACGACCTTCGCGCGCGGAGAGCTCCTGGCGTCGATGGCGCGGATCAGGTCCTTCACCTCCGCGTCGGAAGGTGCAGGCTGCCCGGCGATCGCCACCTCCGCCGGTCGATCCTTGTGCAGGGTGATCTGGATCACGACGCTCCGCCGGGCCGACTCGCCAGCGAATCGCGACTCGACCGCGGCGATGGCCGGCTTCACCCATTTCACCAGCGGATCGACGTCGATCGTGGCCTGGACGATGTTCATCTCGGTCAGGAAGACGACCGAGACATCGACCTTCTTAACCGGCTCCGACGCCTTCTTCTGCTGGGCCTTGCCTGCCGGTTGACTCGGCCTGGAGGTGGCCGTCGGCGCCTTGCCCTCCTGCGGCCCGGCCGCCGCGGCCGCGAGCAGGGCGCCGAACACCGTGCCCGCCGGAATGAGACGCGGAAAGCAGGAACGCGCCATTGGGCCGCCTCCAGGAGGAACCGGCCGGCGGCCCCGACGACGACGCGGCGACGTCCCGAGCGGCCGGCCTGGGTACAAATTGCAGCAGAGTCGAGTTCAACGGCTCAGCTTGACGAAGTTGGGTGGACCCACGGCGCGCGGTAGGGCCTCGCGAGCAGTCGATTGGCCTCGTCGTCGCCGACGACCCGGTGCGCCTGAGGATCCCACGTGAGCGTCCGGCCCAGCTTGAGGGCCATGTTGGCCAGGATGCAACTGGCCGTCGAGATGTGGCCCTCCTCGATGTCGGCCACGGGACGGCCGCGCGACGCGATCGCCGACAGCCAGTCCTTCATATGGCCGCGGATGGCCGGAGCCACGTGCTGCTCCAGGTCCTTCTCGGTCCGGTCCTCGGGGTATTCGTCCAGCTCCATCTTCACATCGACGTGGATCGGCCTGCCGCCCCCGCCCGAAGGGATGAAGTCGTAACCGTTCACGCTGGCCTTGAGCGTCCCCTTGTCGCCGTAGAAGGTCGCGCCCCACGGGTACTTCGGGTCGGCCGACTCGCCCCACGTCCGGTGCTGCCAGACGATATCCAGGTCGCCAAAGTCGAACGTCGCCGTCTGGGTATCGGGGATGTTCGCCTTGGTCCCGCGGGCGACCAGGATTCCTCCCGTCGAGCCGACCCGCTTCGGCCAGCTCAGGCCCAGCATCCACCGCGCCATGTCGAGCATGTGGATGCACATGTCCCCCATGATCCCGTTGCCGTACTCCATGAAGGCACGCCAGCCCCGCGGGTGCGCGATCGGGTTGTACGGCCGCATGGGAGCCGGACCGGTCCACATCTCCCAGTCCAGGTAGTCGGGCGGGGCGGTGTCGGGGGGGTTCGAGTTGTTGCGCATATGATAGTAGCAGTACACCTCGACCAGTCCGACCTTGCCCAGCTTCCCCTCGCGGATGATCCGGTCGCGGGCCTCGATCAGGTGCGGCGTGCTGCGGCGCTGGGTGCCGACCTGCACAACGCGATTGTGCTTGCGTGCGGCGTCGAGCATCGCCTTGCCCTCGGCGACGTCGACGCTGATGGGCTTCTGGACGTAGATGTCCAGACCGGCCTCGCAGGCGGCGATCATCGGCAGCGCGTGCCAGTGGTCGGGCGTGGCGATCAGGACCATGTCCAGGTCCTTCTGGGCGAGCAGCTCGCGGTAGTCGGCGAAGGTGCGCGGCGTCTTGCGCGACTTCTGGCGGGTGGCGACGAGCTCGGCGGCCTCGGCGAGCATCTTCTTGTCGACGTCGCAGAGCGAGACGACCTCGACCGGCGCGACCTGGATCAGCCGGAGCAGGTCGGCCTTGCCGTACCAGCCCGAGCCGATCAGCCCGACCCGTTTGGTCTCGGCGGCCGACGAGGCGGCGACGTGATAGCCGGCGGGCGACAGGGCCAGGCCGGCCGTGGCCGCCCCGGCCTGGAGGAATGAGCGACGGTTCATGATGGCACTCCTGGAGTTGTCGCAGCGTCTCGGGCGAACGATACCCGAGACGTGGCTCGACCTGATTGGTGGCTCGGATTCCAAAACCTGCGGGTGCCGGCCGGGCCCGGCCCGCGATCGCCGGCCCATTCTGGCAGATGTCGGATCGTCGGGGAAGGCGACGGCGAGAGCCGACCTCGTCGCGGGCTGTGTGAGTCCGTCGGCCCGCCAAGCGGGGGCGCGTCGTTTGCAGGATTGAGAGAGTCGGCATAACCGGGCCAGTCGATTCGACCGGCCATCGGATCTTGCCGCTCTCGCGTCGCGGAGAGAAGCCCCGGATTCCCCAGAGGAGATGACACCAGATGAGGCATATCCTGACATTTGCCGCCGTGGCCGCGTTCGCCGCCGCACCGGCGTTTGCCCAGACCGGTGAGACCCGGGTTGGGACCCAGAGTCCCGCAGGAGGGCAAGTCGGTGCGGGCAACCAGCAGCCCGGACAGCTCGGCAGCCGGGTCACCACCGGCACGGTCGGCGCCGGTACCACTGGCAACCAGACGATTGGAAACGCGACGGCCGGCAACCAGGCCACTGCCGGACGCGCCGGCGTCAATGACGCCCTCTTCGCCGCCGCGGCGACCGACGGCAACCTGACCGAGCTTACGCTCAGCCAGCTCGGCGCCCAGCGGGCCACCGACCCCGAGCTCAAGCAGTTCAGCCAGCAGATGCTCGAGGAACACACCCGGCTGGGTCAGGAGATGCAGGCCCTGATGACCCAGAAGGGCATCCGCGTGCCCGAGATGGTCGACGTGCGCTCCCAGTTCTGCGCCCAGAGCCTGGCCGGGCTGACGGGTGAGAAGTTCGACAAGTGCTATGCCAAGGCCCAGCTCGTCATCCACATGGACTCGGTCGCCACATTCGAGGCCGAGGCCGAGCGCGGCCTGGATCCCGACGTGAAAGCCCTGGCCGCCCGGGCCCTGCCCAGGATCAAGGCCCACCTGCACCACATCAAGCCGATCGCCAAGAAGTACATGGAGAAGGAGGAGTCGGAGCACTCCGCGAGCGAAAGCCGGATCAGCGCGCCGGGCGGCGAACGTCCGGTCCGCTGACGCAGGATCGATCGGCCCATCGACGAGTACGGCCCGCCCCAAGACACCGCTCCGGGGCGGGCCGCTTCGTGCGCGGGGAGAACTGGCCGCAATCAGTCGCGATTGCCCTTGTCCGCCCCGGCGCGGCCCGGCGGCCCGATCGTGGTCTCGGGCGTGAGCGCGGGAGGATCGCTGGCGATCATCGTCTCCTCCACCGCCTCGTCGATCGCGTCGAATTCCCGCGCCGGCGCACCTTGATCCCCGGGCGCCTTCGGCTGCGGGTCGGCGACCGGCTGCGAGGTCTTCGGAGCCTGGGCTCGATCCTGGGTCTCCATGCTGTCCTCCTCGGTTCGAGAGACCGGTCGGGATAAGGGCCATATGGCCGCATCCCGCCGGGCGAGAATGTCCGGAGGAGGACGTCCGATGCAAATGGGTGCCGGGCGCGACGGACGACCGTGGTCCGACGGCGTTCGCCGGATACCGGCGGCCGCAACGTCCCTGGTATCATGGCCCGGAGTGCAAGACGGCCCGGGACGTCCGGGTCGCTCGCCCCGGTGGCATTCGACGAGGATACGACGATGCGGACCCTGGTTGCCCTGATCATGCTGGTCTCGCCGGCATCGCCGGCGCCCTCGGCCGAGCTGAAGGTCGGGGCCGCGGCCGTCGTGATCACGCCGCCTGCCGGGACGCCGATGGCCGGCTACTACTTGGAGCGAGGCGCCAGGAGCGTCCACGACGATCTGTACGCCAGGTCGATCGTCATCGAGTCCGGCGATCGGGCAGCGGCACTGGTCGTGCTCGACCTGATCACCACTCCGCGCGAGCTGGTGGAGCGGGCTCGCGGCGAGATCGAGCGGACGACGCGCATCCGCGGCGCCGACGTGATGATCAGCGCGACGCACAGCCACACCGGGCCGGTGGTCGACCGGAACAGCCCGTTCGGCGGGCAATCCGACGCGGTACGCGACTACCTCGCCGGCCTTCCCGCGCGGATTGCCGAGTCGGTCCGGCAGGCGGAGGGCCGGCTGGCGCCGGCGCGGGCATCCGCCGCAACCGGCCGCGAGACGTCGATCGCCTTCAATCGCCGCTATCACATGCGGGACGGCTCGGTCGGCTGGAACCCGGGGAAGCTCAACCCCGCGATCATCAAGCCAGCCGGTACGATCGACCCCGAGGTGCCGGTGGTCTACTTCGAGTCCGCCGCCGGGCGGCCGATCGCGACGTACGTCAACCACGCCGTGCACCTCGACAACGTCGGCGAGCCGAGCATCTCCGCCGACTTGGTGTACCCGCTCTCGCGGGCGCTGGCCGACTTCAAGGGGCCCGAGATGGTCACCGTGTTCTCGGCCGGCTGCTGCGGCGACGTCAACCACATCGACGTGAACTGGCGCGAGCCCCAGGGCGGCTCCGCCAACGCCGCCCGGATGGGTACGATCCTGGCCGCCGAGGTGCTGCGCGCCTGGCCGCGGCTGGAAGCCGTCGCGGCGGACGCCGTCCGGGTCCGCAGCGCGATGGTACGGCTGACGCTGCCCGCGATCAGCGAGGCCGACGTGGCGCGGTCCCGCTCCGTCATCGAACGGATGCAGGACCCCAAAGGGCATCGGCCGGGCTTCCTGGAGATGGTAGATGCCTTCAAGACCCGCGACGTCGCCGCACGCCAGGGCCGGCCGCTGGAGGTCGAGGTGCAGGTCGTCGCCCTGGGAGACGACCTGGCGTGGGTCTCGCTGCCGGGGGAGGTGTTCGTCGAGCTGGGGCTCGCCATCAAGCAGGACTCGCCCTTCCGCCGTACGATCATCGCCGAGCTGGCCGACGGCTCGATCGGCTACATCCCCTCGCGGCGTGCCTACGCCCAGGGGAACTACGAGGTCGTGAGCGCCCGATGCGCCGAGGGCTCGGGTGAGCGGCTGGTCGACGCCGCCGGGCGATTGCTCCGGGAGCTGTACGCCGAGGCGCACCCCGCCCGCTCCGGGGCGCCGGAGTGCCGTCCCCGGGGGACCGTCGCTGATCGTTCAGGAGACGAACGCGACATCGGCGTCGGCCTCCCCGGCGGCGAGCCGATCGAGGGCTTCCTGGCGGGTGCCGACGATGGGCGCGTAGTCTCCCAGCCGGATGATGTCGGCGCCGAAGCGGACGAACTCGTCCATGTTGCAGATCAGGGTGATCCCGCCGGCCTTGCGTACCTTGAGTACGAAGCCGACCAGGGCGCCGAAGGCGGTGCTCGAGAACGAGCGGACCGCATGGAAGTCGAGGATGAACCGGTCGGGGAGCTCGGGCCGGACCAGCGAGGTGAGCTGCCGGCTCAGATCCGTGGCGTGATCCGGGTCGGCGATGGAGTGGCTGAGGAACTCCACGAGAGATGCGCGTGGGTGATCGATACGCTCGTAGGCGATCAGGGCGCTGGCCTGGCTGGACATGGGCATCCTCCGTTTCGGGGCGCTCGGGGCGAGCGGCCGAGGGTCGCGACGGGTTGCGGGCCGGGTTCGTTCGAGAGGGACGGCTTGGGTCGAGGGTGGACGCTCCGATCAGCGGGCCGGGACGCGGTAGATCCTCAGCTCGCCCGCGTCGGGCTGCGGGAACCGGAGGACCGGGCCGCGGTGCTCGGCGAAGCGGACGAGACCCTGCATGAAGGCCACGCCCTCGCAGAGCCGGTCGTCCTCGTAGACCTGCATCGGGGGCTCGATCAGGGGGCGGGGCAGGAAGACGATGGCCTTGGTGCGCGCCCGGGTGATCGAGACGTTCAGTCGGTTCAGGCTGTAGATGAACTCCTTCTCGCCGAGGGCCGATTCGACGTCGGACACGCCGTAGCTGACGATGACGGCCTCGCACTCCTGGCCCTGCACCCGGTTGACGGTCTCGACGAACGGCGTGCCGTGCCAGGTGCGGGCACCGTCGAGCGCGCGGCGGATCGCCGCGATCTGGACGTGGTGCGGGCTGACGATGAACAGGCCGTCCTTCCAGAAGGCGGCATCCCCCTCGGGCGAGTCGGGGTACGTTTGTCGCGGAGCGGGCTGCATGCGCTGGCGGAGCCGGACGACGGCCCGCGCCACCAGGGCGGCCTCGAGGCGGTTCTCGGCCGATGCCCGCAGGCCGTCGAGGACGCCGATCACCAGCGGGTAATCGGGATCGACCAGGGCGTCGGCCAGATCGTCGCCCGATGAGGACCGGGCCAGACGCAGCCGGCGCGGCGACCTCGGGCGTGGCGCTGGTGTAGTCGGGCGTGTAGACCTGCTCGGCCGGGTAGGTGCAGAGCGTGCGGCTCATCCGCCAGTTCTCGAGCAGGGTCGCGGTGAACCGGCCCTCGGGGTCCTGACGCTTGAGGCACTCGAACAGCGAGACGTGCAACGCCGGTTGGCCGGGCTGGGGGTCGGGATAGGTGGCCTGCAAGATCGGCGGAAGCTGCTTGTCGTCGCCCGCGATCAGCAGGCGGGTCGTCGGCTTCAGGCCGCCCAGCACGATCGACGCCTCGGGGACGCGGAGCTGCGACGCCTCGTCGATGACGACGAGGTCGGCGCGATCCACGCCCTCGCCCCGGTGGATCTTCCACACGGTGCCTCCGCAGAGCGACACGGGCTCGCCGTCGTCCCAGCGCCAGCCGGCCTTGCCGACCCTGGCCGGCATATCCTCCACGCCTTCCATGCCGGCCAGCCGGGTCTCGTCGAGCTTGCGGATGGGGAACGCGCCGCGGACGATCCGACGGTCCCGCTGGAGCTCGGCCGCCTTGCGCAGCGCGTTGTCGATGGCCGCATGGGTGAAGGCCGTCAGCAGGGTTCGGAACGACTTGCGGGCGGCGCGGTGGGCCTCGGCCAGGCAGAGCACGGCCATCGCCAGGAAGTGGGTCTTGCCGGTGCCGGGCGGCCCCCAGACCAGGCGGAGACCGTGCTCGACGATCCCCTCGAACGCCGCGAGCTGGCTGCGAGTCATGCCGTGCCGCCGCCCCAGCTCGAGCGCGGCCTTGCGGATCGACGGCGCCACCGACAACGGCCGCGCCGCCTCCTGCGGCCGCTCGATCAGGTCGACGAACGGGCAATCCGGCCGGCGGTCGAGCTCGACGAGTTGCTTCAGGACGCGGTCGACGTTGTAGTCGGTGTACCGCGGCTCGAGCAAATAGGCCGTTCCCGGCCGGGGCGTGCGGAAGGCCCGTCCCGTCTTCAGCTCGAGGCGGAGCACGGCGCCCGGGGCCTCGCCGGGCCCCTCGATGTCGGCGACAGCGGCCAAGGCCATGGGGAGGCCCGGCGGATAAGCCCGGTCCTTCCAGGCGTAGTCGTCGAAGCTCAGCCGGGCGACGGCGCCTTCCTCGGACTCCTCGGTGAGGATGCGGTTGGGGAACGAGTCGATCGCGGGAAGACTGTCGCGCTGCGAGGAATCCACGCGGAAGCGGTCGCCGCCGAGGTGGGTGAGTCGCAGGGTCTCGCCGTCGCGCAGCCGCTCGGCCAGCGGTGCCATCCGACGCTCGCGGATGCCCAGGTAGGCGCGGACCGACTCGTGCCGGGCCACGAAGGCCAGCCGCGACAGGGTCGGCTGGCGGTGGTCGAAGGCCGAGGGCAGGCGGAACTTCGGGGGCCAGGCGACCAGCGTGTGCCCGGCCTCGCCCAGGCGCTCGCGGATGCCATTGACCAGGCTGTTGGTGCCCATCAGCCGGTTGCGGACCTCGCGCTCGATCCGCTCGACGTACTCGTCCTTGCCCTGGTGCCAGACGGCGAAGATGGCGTCGGAGACGCATCTGGTTGGACAGGGGGAACGCGTAGTAGTCGTTGTCGGTGTACGCGAAGCCGAACTGCGTGGGCATCAGCAGCCGGACGGCATCGGCGAGGCGGTAAGAGACGTCCAGCGGCAACGCCACGCGGTCGCGCAGGACATCGACCAGCACGACGACCGGGAAGACGGCCTCGTCGGCGGGCTGATTGCGGGCCTGGATCAGCTCGGGGCGCTGGAAGTGGAAGAACGCCTGGAGGGCCTCCTCGGCGACCTCGGGGTCGTCGAGCCGCCGCATCAGGACCTCGCTCAGGCGGTCGCGCTCGTAGGTGTCGAAGGTGTAGGCTTGCAGCGACTTCTGGGCCTTCCACTCGCCGTCGCGGACGTTGTGATCGTGCAGCGGCCGGAGCACCCCGTACAGCGCCGGACGAAGCTGGCGCTCGAGCTCGGCGGAGCACTCGGGATGGGGCGACCTCGCGACCTCGACCATCGGCCTGGGGTTCTCGCCGAGGACGTCCTTGAGGCCCTGCGCCAGGATGCCGTAAGCGTAGACCTGGCCCGAGACGGGCTCGGTCTGGATGGTGATCACCAGGCGGACGTTCTCGCCCCGCGGCATGGCGAGCGTGGCTCCAGGGTGGACCCGGACATCGCCGGTGCGCATCGACTCGACCTGCAGGCGCAGTCGATCGGACCGGCCGCGCAGCGAGGCGCAGTCGTCGAGCGAGGGCCGGCGCGCGGGGTCGTCCAGCAGGCCCTCGAGGTCGGCGAGCGTCCGCACGGGAGGCTCGAGCACGTGCAGGAACTGCTTGGCGTAGCCCGACAGATACGGCACGCGCGAGATATCGTCGGTCGTCGCCATCTCGGCGCGGCAGTGATCGAAGTAGGGGCACCACTCGCACCGGTAGTAGACGTGCCAGGGCGCCTGGTCGGCGGGGCGCTCGAGCAGGCCCTGGACCTCGCGCTCGAGGAAGTCCTCGAGCGGCGGGCGGATCGCGCGGGTGTCGAATAGCGCGGGTGCGTCGGCCTGCGCCAGCCAGATCGCCGCATGGTCGTCGACCCGCAGGTCGCCGCGGCACCAGTCGGCCAGGACATGGCGAAGGATGAGGGAGTAGAGCGTGGCCTGGATGCGATGCGAGAGCTTCAGGCCGGGGCTGGCCTTGATATCGACCACGCGCAGGACAGGTCCCTCGGGCGAGTCGTCGCAGGTGATCAGGTCGGGCCGGCAGTCGGCCATCTGGACGATCGAGCTGTCCAGTCCGTACTGCTCGTAGAAGCCGGGCGGAGTGATCAGGGTCGGCTGGTAGATCGACTCGCCGGGCTCGAGCGCGGCGATCAGCCGGCGGGTCGCGTCGGCGGAGTGGATGCGGTCCTTGAGCGGGGTGCCCGGCCGGGCGTCGGCGAGGTGGACGCGGCCCGCGAGCCGGCTCCGCACGACCTCCTCCTCCCAGGTGTAGCCACCCTCGAGGATCGCGGCGGTCACCGGGCTATGGTCGTAGGGCGGCGCGGGGACGCCCTCGGCCTCCCATGCCTCCTTCGGCGTGCTGGAGTAGCGCAGGTAGCGGCGGCACTCGTGGAAGTAGTAGCGGGCGATCCGCGAAGGGCTGATCAGCCTGGCGGGGGCCGGTGAGGTCGCGGACTCCGACTCCGTCGCCCGCCCGGTCGACGCGGGACCGGCCTTCCGCGGTGCGCGGGCGCCGGCCGGTCGCCTCGGGCGGGCGGACTTGGGCTCGGGGCGTGACCTGGGCGCCCTCGGCATCGGTGCGGATTCCCTGGGGATGAATGGGAACGGGACCCTACTTGCCGCCGACGACGGTGAACTCGGCCGTCGACCCGGCGGGCTTCTCGATGCTGATGGTCAGCTCGGGATGCGATCGATCGGCCGTGTTGACGCGGACGGTGATCGGATGGCGGCCGGAGGCTACGCTCGTGGTGAACTCGCGGGTCCCGATCGGCGCGGGGACCTCGTCGATCCAGAGCTGGATCGCGTCGGGATACACCGGGCGGATCAGCACGGTCCCGGCGGCCGTGACGTCGATCTCACCCTGGACGTACAGGACCTTGCTGCCGGAGGCCGCGCCCGCCTCGGCAAGCGGCAGGGCTCCGGAGACCCTGGCATACGCGATGGCCCAGCGATCGGGGGGCGCGTCGAGCACGCACCTGCGCAGGTCGTCCTCGTCGGGCACGACCTTGACCAGATCGGGAGGGACCGCCTTGAGCACCCGCCAGCGCTGGATGGATGGCGTGGTCCGGATCGCGTAGGGGCCGGGCCGGCCGAGCTCGGAGAGGAACCGGACGAGGTCGATGAACTCGGCGTGGGTCATCAGGTTGGCGAGCCCCTTGGGCATGAGCGAGCCGCCGGCCTTCTGGTCCTCGATCGAATCGACCGGGATGGTGCGCAGGGCGCCGGTGGAGTCCTTGAGGACGACGCGGCGGTCGTCCTTGTCGGTGAGGATGCCCTGGAACACCTGGCCCTCGGAGGTCTGGACGATCAGGGTGTGATACTGCTCCTTGATCGACTGGTCGGGAACGAGGATCGAGTTGATGATGTAGTCGGGGGGCGAGGTCTGGCCGATGGCGCTCAGGTCGGGCCCGATCTCGCCCCCGGCCTTGGCGACGGCGTGGCAGTTCATGCAGCCGAGGTCGGCGCGGCGGAAGATGGCCTCGCCGCGAGCGGGGTCGCCCTTGGAGTTCACCTCGGCGACGAGGGAGGCGAGCTCGGCCGGGGTGGGCAGACGGGTCTCGGTGGTGATCCCGGCGGCACGGCCGAGGGCCGCCACGAGGTCCGGATCGGCCTGGCTGTTGGAGGAGGCCGCGCGGTAGGCCAGGCGTGCGGCGTCGGCGGGGATCGGATGCCGGCCGATGGCGGCGGCGAGCGCCGCACCTCCGCCCCTCTGGCTGAGGAACGCGGCCATCATCGGCGCGAGGTCGGCACGCTCGGCGACGGCCGCGGGGATGAGCTCGACGGCGCTGGCCGCGGCCGCGTCGAGGTTCATGCGGCACAGCGCGGCGACGGCCGCGAGCCGGACGGGGACCGGCCGGCGGGGGCCGGCGAGGTCCTCGATCGCCGCACGCCCCGCCTGGCCGCCGATCGCCGCCAGGGCCTCGATCGCCGCGTCGCGGACGGCCGGTTCGGCGCCCGTCGAGCCGGCGACCTGCCGGAGCGTGCCGGCGGCCGCCTCCAGCTTCCACGCGCCGGCCAGCCGGATCGCCATCGCCCGCGCCGGGCCGCCGGCCTGATGCGCGGGTTCGGCGAGCAGCCCGACCAGGCGCTGGCGGTCCTTCTCGGGCTTGAGCCCGCGTGTCGTGGCGGCCTCGGCGAGCGCGTCGAGGGCCTTGACCCTGACCGGTTCGGGGAAGCCGTCGAGTGTATGCTGGTAGATGTAGTCCAGATCAGCGACGGTGCCACGCTTGCCGATCATCTCGACGACGGCCCCCTGGCGGTCCTCGGGGACGCGCCCGCTCTTGAGCAGCTTGACCATCGGGCTATCCGACGCCGCGGGCTCGTCCGCTGATGCCGCCGCCGCGGCGCGGACGGACCGCACCGCGGACGGCGACAGGGCCAGCAGGGCCGCCAGTGAAAGCGAACACCATCGCGTCGCGAGCCGGGTCATTTGCTTCCTTTCCCGCCGGTTGCCCTGGCGCGGTGATCGAGGGTCTTGGTGGTCTCGTTGAGGGTGTACTCGAGGTAATCGTCCTGCGGGTGGACCAGGGACTCCAGCGCGATCTCCTGCGCCTTGGCGACCTGGGCGCCGTCGAAGAAGCTCAGGGCGCGAATCGCCTCGAGCCGCACGCGCGGGTTGTCGTCGTTGACCTGCTTGCGCACCAGCTCGAGCGCGTCTTCGACGCGGTCGCGCCAGTAGCAGAGGACCCGCGTGGCGGCGGCCCGGGCGCGGGGCTCGGGTGAGGCCAGCAGCTTCTTGAGCAGCGGGACGTCCACCTCGTCGAGGCTCTGGTGCAGCCAGAGGGCTTCGAGCATGTGCTTCCAGTAGTCGGCGTTGCCGGTGTCGAGCGAGCCGACCCACTTGTCGAGCGCGGCGAGCACCTCGGCCGGGGGCCTATCGCGCAGCTCGCGGCGGGCGCGGTAGCGGGTGCGGTCCTCGTACGACTTGAGCAGCTCGAGCAGCTCGGGCACGCTCGCGCCGGCGATCCTGGGGGCCTCGAGCAGCGGGCGCTTGGTGTAGGTGATCCGCCAGATCCGCCCGTGCGTGTGGTCGCGGTTCGGGTCGCGGATCGAGTGCTGCATGTGGCCGATCAGCGGGTTGAACCAGTCGACCACGTAAAGTGCCCCGTCGGGCCCGAACTGGAGGGCGACCGGCCGGAAGTTGGGGTCCGACGACCGGAGCAGAGGCTCGACGGGCGTGCCGCTGAAGCCCGACCCGTCCTCCTTGACGCGGTAGCGCAGGATGCCCTGGAAGCCGATGTCGTTGTTGAGCAGGTAGTCGCCCTGGGTCTCGTGGGGGAACTGCCGGCTATACACCAGCTCGCAGCCGCAGGTCGGCCGCCACTGCATGTTGAGAAACTGCTTCATCCCGCCGTGCTTGTGCGGGTAGACGACCTGGCCCGAGAACGCGGTGCCGTAGTAGTTGGCCCCGCCCGACGCGTCGGCGACGAAGTTCTGGCCCCAGCCGTCGATGTAGTGGCCCCAGGGGTTGGCGAAGCCGTAGGAGACGAAAACGTCGAACTTCCAGGTCCGCGGCTCGAATCGGAAGATGCCCGCCTCGTTGCAGCGTCGGGGGCCGTAGGGGGTCTCGACCTGCGTGTAGTGGAACGTCCCTTCCTGCCAGTGCAGGGCGCCGCCCGGGTCCCAGGTGTAGGCGTGCATCGCGTGGTGGCTGTCGGCCGTGTCGAAGCCGTGGAGGACCAGCTCCCGGACGTCGGCCTTGTCGTCGCCGTCCGTATCCTTCATGAACATGAGGTTGGGCATCTGCGAGACGTATGCGCCGCCGCGGTCGAGCTCGACGCCGATCGGCAGGTGCAGCCCGTCGGCGAAGACCTTGCACTTGTCGGCCTTGCCGTCGCCGTCGTTGTCCTCGAAGATCAGCACCTTGTCGTTCGGCTTGCGCCCGGGCAGGTACTGGGGGTACGACGGCATGGTCGTGACCCACATCCGGCCCTTCGCGTCGAAGGTCATCGAGACGGGGTCCTCGAGGTCGGGGAACTGGACCTCGGAGGCGAACAGCTCGATCTTGTAGCCCTCGGGCAAGGTGAACGTCTTCAGTTCCTCCTCGGGCGTCGTGATGTGCACGCGTTCCTTGAAGTTGGTCTCGACCTGCACCAAATCGCCGGTGTTGCTGTCGTCGATCGTGGCGGGCACGGGCTTGCCCTGGGCGATGTCCCAGATCCGCCGTTCACGGTTCTGGATCATCTTGCGAAGCTTGGCGAACTCGGCCGGGAAGTTGACGACGCCGAAGGGTGCCTTGCGTCCCCCGTAGATGTAGCAGCCGTTGACGGCGCGGTAGTCGTAGTAGAACTGGAGGTTCTTCTCCTGGACGGCCTCGTGCAGCGCCTTCATGTCGGCCCTCGAGAGCCAGCTCCCGTTCCCGAAGAGCCCGTCGTCCAGGTAGGCGGCGAGCAGGCGATAGCCCTCGTCGTTCAGGTGGACGCCGTTGATGGTCAACGGATGCTTGGCCTTGCGATAGAGCTCCTGGGTCGCGCTGAAGAGGTCTACGAACAGGGCGCCGTGCTTGCGGGCCAGCTCGGCCATGGCGTCGGAGTAGAGCTTGATGTTGACGTTGTTCCGCTTGCCGTCGGTGATGTGCGGGTCCTTGAGGTCCTCGTGCGCGATGGGCGAGAGCAGGACGACGCGCGGCGCGGCCTTGCCGTTGTACTTCGTGGTCGTCGACTCCTGGAGGAACCGCTCGAGGTCGCGGCGGAACTTCGGTAGTCCCTCCGGTCCGCCGAACGACTCGTTGAAGCCGAAGGCCGCGATGAGGACGTCGGGGCGCTCGTCCTTGAGGGTGTGGCCGTGGTCCTCGAAGTGCGCCTGGCGGGGGCGAAGAGCGACCTCATCGGCCGACCAGCCGAGGTTGTGAACGACCAGCTCGAGCTCGGGGAACCGGGCATGCAGGAGCGTCTCGAAGTGGCCGTAGTACTGCATGCGCTCGGCCAGGGTGTTGCCGATGATGATGATCCGGTCGCCCTTGTTGAGCTGCAAGTGGTTGGGATCGGCCGCGGCCGACGTGCCGGCCCAGACGACCAGAATCGCCGCGGCGGCCGCCAGCGCCGTCCGTAGACGTCGTATCGCTCGTTGCCTCATCGATGTTCTCGCCTCGGTGGAGGGTGGGATCGGGTCGGGACGATCTCCGCTCTCGACCCGGCGCCGGCCTGTCCGCACCCGGCCCGACTCGACTCGACGACGCGTCCGGAGACGCGACCGATTCGCGGGCTGGATCGTTGAGGAGTGATGCGAGCGGACCGGGGCCGGGTGGGAGGGCTGGACGACCGTAACGTATCTGGTGTACCGCACCTAGGGCACGGTGTCAAAGGGGGTGCCGGGCCGCGGCGCGACGCCGCCGGCCCGCCCGCGACCCCTTGCCCGCCGCGTGCCCGCGTGGGCCGGGGTACGCGGTTCGTCGGTCGGGTCATCCCGGCTCGACTCCCGCCCCGGCTCCCTGGTCTTCGCCTCGAAGTCGTAGACGACGTAGCGCTCGGTCCGCCGGGACTTGCCGGGCTCGTTCGTGTCGACGAGCACGGTCCGGGATGACGCCAGGCGGCGCGTTCGTGTCATAGCGTCGATCCAGGCGGCAACGCGGGGTTCGTCCGGGTCGCAGAGAGACACGATGCATCGTATTGGCCGGTCCTGGTCTTCGAGTGTCGTCGCAACGCCGCCCGGGGTGTGCCGTGGGTGCGGGGCGTAGATCGCCTGGTTGCACAGGTAGACGGCGACGTTCAAATTGACCGAGTCCCACTCGAGCAGGCCGAGGTCCCGGCGGAGGCAGATGGGCGTCGCGCCCCGCGACACCTCGGGCCAGAAGCGGCGGGCGAACTCGCGGGCTTTGAGCGCCTGGTACGAGCGATACGGATGCCGCGCGTCGCCGGCGAGTGGGATGACCCCGATCGCGACCAGCGTCACGACGCCGGCGAGGCCGATGCGGTGACGTCGCCTCGGATCGCCGATCGAGCCCAGGACGGTCGCGCTGCCGACGCCCGCGAGCAGGCAGATGGCCGGCACGAGGTACTGGACGACCCGCGCCGGCGAGCCGTCGGTCACGCCGCCGAAGGGATAGCGGCGGACGGCGGCCGCCGCAAGCGCCACGGCATAGGGCGCGACGCAGGCGAGGAGGACCGTCCGGTGTCGACCGCGACAGAGCGCCCAGGCACCGACCGCGACGAGCGCGGTCGTCAGCACGCTGCCTCCGTTCTCGCCGCCGCACGGGTAGGCGAACACGTCGCCGGTGTGCACCCGCAACAGCCAGCTCGCCAGCGCGGCGAGGCTGCCGAGCGGCGGGAAGCCGGACTGCCACTGCTCCTGCATGGCAGAGAGGGTCGCCGCGGCCTGGTGGCGGGTGAAGCCGAGGTACACGACCAGGAACGCGACGGCCGCCGTCACGGCGAAGGCCGCATACGCCAGCCAGAGCCCGCGACCGCCCTGCCGGTAGACGACCGGCGCCCAGGTCAGCACGGCTCCGGCCACGACGAAGACCGCCGGGTGCGACAGGCCGAGGGCCACGGGAGCGAGCAGCGCCAGCAGCCAGAGCCGTCGCGCGGCCGACGACGCGGGCCGGCTCAGGCCGTCCAGCGTGACGGTGAGCACGGCGAGCGCGACGAGAAGGTCAGAGGCGTACGGCTTGACGTCGGCGGCGTGGCGGATCGGGTGGTACGACACGCCGAAGACGGCCACCGCGGCCAGGGCGGGACGCCCGGCAGCACGCGGCCGGCCGCGAACGCGAACAGGGGTACGCTGGCGACGGCGCAGAGCAGGGGGAAGAGGCGAAGCGTCCACTCGTTGAAGCCCAGCAGTCGGACGACCGCCAGCTCGGCCCAGAGGAACAGCACGGGGCAGACCTGGCCGTAGTCGAGCGGGCGGAGCAGGTCGAGGAACCCGCGGCGAAGCAGGTTGACGGCGACGAACGACTCGTCCCACCAGAGCGGGTAGTCCATCGCGTACCGGGCAAGCCGCAGGGCCACGCCGAGCGCGACGAAGCCCCAGACGGCGCGGTCGAGTCGGCGGCCGTGATTCGTGGGTGCGTCACCGGACGCGGTCGGCGGGGATGACATCCGTGCCAGGAGCCTCCAGGTTGAACGGGACCGCGACGATACCGCCGGGCCGGACGGTCGTCAACGCGAGTCCGAAGGATGGAGCCGGCCCGTCGGGTCGGTTACAGTGCCCGATGTCCGGTCGAGGCCGGCCGACCGGCCCGCGGGTCCGCGACCGACCGCGACCCGATCGCCTCGATCCACCACACGAACGGGGAGCCTCGTCGATGCGACACCGATGGAACGTAGGGATGACGGCCGTGGTGCTGGCCCTAGCGACCCTGATTGCGGCCGACGCCCGCGCCGACGACGCGCCGAAAGTCAAGGTCGAGCAGGACATCGTCTACACGAAGGTCGGCGGGGCCGAGCTGAAGCTCGACATCGCCGCGCCCGAGAAGGCGGACGGGCCGATGCCGGCCGTGCTGGTGATCCACGGCGGCGCGTGGCGGGCCGGCAACAAGGGGGACGTCGGCGGCGTGCTGCGCGACATGGCGGCCCACGGGTACGTCGCGGTCTCGCCGCAGTACCGGTTCTGCCCGACGGAGAGGTTCCCCGCGCAGGTGCACGACGTCAAGGCGGCCGTGCGGTGGATGAAGGCGCATGCCGTCGAGCGTCACATCGACCCCGATCGGATCGGGACGATGGGCTTCTCGGCGGGCGGCCACCTGGCGCTGATGCTGGGGGTGACCGGTCCGTCGGACGGGCTGGAGGGCGAAGCAGCGCCGGGCGCGGCCGATACCCGGGTCCGCGCCGTGGTCAACTACTTCGGCCCGGTCGACCTGGCGGCCGCCGACATCCCCGAGGTCTCGCTGCCGCTGGTGAAGGACTTCCTCGGCGCGACCGCGAGCGATCGGCCCGAGCTGGCGGCCAAGGCGTCGCCGCGGAGCTACCTAAGCGCGGGGGACGCGGCCATCCTGACCTTCCAGGGGACGAAGGACCCGCTGGTCCCGCACACCCAGGCCGTCGTGCTGGCCGACGCGATGACGGCCGCGGGCGTACCGGGCCGGGTCGAGCTGATGGTCGGCGCCGGACACGGCTGGGACGGCCCCGAGATGGACCACACCCGCGCGGAGACGTTCGCGTTCCTCGAACGGCACCTCAGGGCGGGTGCGCGTGCTGGCGCTGGTGCCAGCACCGGCAAGGGCGGCGCCGCCGATGCCAGGGCGGCGAAGCCGTAGTGAGGGCCTACCTGGTGATGGCAGCATGGGCGCGTCCCCCCTTGTGAGCGGGACCCGGTGGTTCAGGACCCTGCCCGATGGAAGACGGTGGGCTCGACGGCCGGCACGGCGTAGAGCCGGTTGTGCAGCATCTGCTCGAAGATCTCGGGGTCGCCGAGGAAGGTGGTGGCCGGCTGCGAGTCGCCGTTGAGGCTGGAGGGGTCGGGGCAGGCCTGGAGGGCGGCGACCCGGTCGGGCAGGGGGGGATGCGCGGGGTCGGAGCCGTCGGGGTAGCGGGTGAGGACGCTGAGCCGCATGGCGGTGTGGGTCTCGGCCGGCAGGCGGTACCAGAAGGCGCGGAAGTAAGCGTAGAGGTTGAGCGAGCCCGAGTCGGACGGGTCGTAGGCGTGCAGCAGCTCGCGGAACAGCGGCTGGACGACGGCGACCTTGACGAGCGCCGAGGCCGCGGCAGAGCCGCCGGCGACGGCCGCCGAGAGCCGGTCGGCGCGGGCCTCCTGCGAGCGGGCGACGGGCTCGATCAGCCCCGAGCACTCGCGGAGGCAGTAGCGGGCCCAGGCGCCCAGCGGGCCGAAGAGGCGATGGCCTTCGTGCTCCATCGCCAGCTCGAGCGCCTCCACGAACCGCGCCGAGCGGGCGGCGCGGGTGGCGTCGCCGCGCGCCAGGTGGGCCAGCTCGTGGGCGACGATGGCGCGCAGCTCGCCCTGGGTCAGCACGCGGAACAGCGGCAGGCCGATGATCGAGCGCCCGCGACCGGCCCCAGGCGACGACGCCGCAGCAGGGGAGGTACGTCAGGCGGACCTGTCCGGGCGGCCGGACGCCCAGCCGTCGGCCGACGGAGTCGATCGTGGCGAAGAGCTGGGCGCGTTCACCCGCGCCAGCACGGGGCCGAGGTCGCTGTCGGGGTCGAGCGTCTCGACGCGGAACCAGAGCCCGCCCAGCCGGGCGACGACGCCCGACCAGTCGTCGAGCTCGTTCCTGAGCCACGCCCGAAGCACCGGCACGAACCCGCCGCAGACCAGCATCACGACCGCGCCGACCAGCGTGACGGCCCAGTAGAGCGGGACGATCAGGCGGAGGATCCAGTTGCGCCAGGCCAGGCCCAGGGCGCCGACGCGCGCCGGGTGCCGGTTCTCGAGCGGGTTGCCGCAACGGGCGCAGCGCGAGCGCGGGTCGCGGCGGTCGTCAACCGACGGCGATCCGGCGGCCGGCTCGACCGCGCATCGACGGCAGAGCGGCCCGCTCGCGGCTCCGGCTCCCGCTCGGCCCATGCACGACCTCCGCGTTTTCAGGCCAGGTCGGAACGCTCTGACCTCTCTCGTCGCGAGTTGCCTGGCTTCAGTGTATCTCCGAGAGATTACGGGGAACAGGCGGAAGTGGCCCCCGGCGCGGGGCGACGTCCTCGTGTCGCCGCACAGCGACGGATGTACTGATGTTGCGATACCGTCGTCATCGTCGGTGATCGGTTGCATGGTGGTGGCGCCGGGATGCATGGTCACGGAGCGGGTTGGCGCCGCGAGGGCGACCTGCCGGCCGGCGAGGTGCCTTCCGGCGAGGGCACTGGGTCGGGGGACTTGGGATCGTCGGTCATCCGCCGCGCGGCGGCGAGGCGTGCGGCCAGGGCCGGGTCGTCGGGCTGCATCTCGAGCAGGCGCTCGAGGTGCCAGGCGGCGGCGGTGCCCTGGCGGGCCAGCTCGAGGCGGTGGGCCTCGCGGCGGTGCCAGGCGACTCGGGTGCGCGAGGGAGGCCGAGGCGGGCCGGCGCGGGCGGGGTCGGGGTCGCGGCGGCGGAGTCGGGCCCAGGAATCGCTAACGCCGACGGAGCCCAGGGGGACCTCGCCGCCGGTCTCGTCGATCCGGCGGCCGGCCAGCACCTGGGCGTGCAGGAACACGGTGTTGGCCTCGCGCTCGTCGGTCGGCAAGGGCCACACCCGCGCGGTGCCGTCCATCCCGGCGGACAGCAGGGCGCGGCCGTCTCCGCGGAAGGCGACCGACCCGACGCGGGTGCGGTCGCGGTGGACCATCGGCGGCGAGAGCGGCTCGCCAGTCTCGGCGTCCCAGACGCGGGCGGTGCCGTCGAGGCTGCACGAGGCCAGGCGGCGGCCGTCGGGGCTGAAGTTGACCATCAGGACCTGGTGCTGATGGATCATCGGCCGGGTGATCGGCTCGCCGGTGGCGGCGTCCCAGACGCGTGCGGTGCGGTCCTCGCTGGCGGTGGCGATCCGTCGGCCGTCGGGGCTGTACGCCGCGCACAGGACGCCGTCGCCGTGCCGGAGCGGGTCGCCCAGGGTGCGGCCGCTGGACAGGTCCCACTGGCGGGCGGACCGCTCGGTGAAGCCGGGGTCGGCGCATGCAGTCAACAGCGCCCGGCCGTCGGGTCGGAAGGCGACCGACGACACGGGCGCGCCGTGCGACAGCGGGGGCAGCACGGGGGCGCCGGTCGCGGCGTCCCAGACCCGCGCGGTGCCGTCGAGCGCGGCCGTGGCGAGCCAGCGGCCGTCGGCCGTGAACGCCAGCGCCGCGACCCCGGCGCCGTGCTCGAGCGGGGGCGTGGTCAGGCGGCCGATGGCGACGTCCCAGATCCGGGCCCGGCCGTCGGCGGAGGCGGTCGCCAGCCGCGTGCCGTCGGGACTGAAGCGGACGTCGCGGACCGGCCCATCGTGCTGGAGGGGATACGACTCGGGCCGGCCGTTCTCGGCGTCCCAGACGCGGGCCGATGCGTCCTCGCTGGCGGTGGCGATCCGCCGGCCGTCGGGGCTGAACGCCACGCGGGTGACCGGCGCGTCGTGGGTCATCGGCGGCGAGGTCGGGGCGCCGGTGGCGGCGTCCCAGACGCGAGCGGTGCGGTCCTCACCGGCCGTGACCAGCCGGAGGCTGCGGCGATCAAAGGCGGCGTGGCGGATGCCGCCGGGCTCCTCGACCATGACCGAGGGCACGCCCACGTCGGTGATGCTCCAGAGCCGCGCGGTCGAGTCGGAGCCGACGGTGACCACGCGGGTGCCGTCGGGCGTGAAGCGGGCGCGGGAGAGGCTGCCGCCGTGGTACAGCGGGGGCGACAGCGGCGCGCCGGTCGCCACGTCCCAGATCCGCGCGGTCCCGTCGAGCCCGGCCGTGACGACCCGGGCGCCGTCGGGGCCGAAGGCAACCTCGCCGATGCCGATGGCGTGGCTGATCGCGCCGGCTGGGCCGACCGGTCGGCCGCTGGGCAGCTCCCAGACCCGTGCCGTGCCGTCGCCGCCGGCCGTCGCCAGCCGGGCGCCGTCGGGGCTGAAGCCGATGGCAACCACGCGTCGTCCGTGCTCGATCGAGACGACCGAGGCGCCCGTGGCGAGGTCCCAGACCCGCGCGGTGCCATCCTCGCCGGCCGTCGCCAGCCGGGCGCCGTCGGGACTGAAGACCACCCGCGCACGCCGACGGGTGACGCGGCTTCGCGGCCGACGAGATCAGCCCGCCCCTGCCCACGCGGACGACCTGAACTGTGCCGTCGTCGGCGACGGCCGCCACCGTCTGGCCGTCGGACGTGACGGCCAGGTCGACCGGTGGCGAGCCTAGCCAGCGCGGCTCACCGATCGGGCGGCCCTCGCGGGCATCGGCGGCGCGGAGGGATCCGTCGGCGCAGGCCGACACGACGACGCGGCCGCCGTCGGCGAACTGCGCGAACCGGACGGGCGACCCCTGGTGGATCCGCAGGGACTGCACGGGCGTGGGGGACTCGGGGGTGCGGCGTTCGTCGATGTCCCAGACGCGGGCCGAGCCGTCCTCGCAGGCGGTCACCAATCGCGAGCCGTCGCGGTTGAAGCCGGCGTGGTTGACGGGCGCGTCGTGGGGCAGGGGGAGGTCGAGCTCGGACCCGGTGGCGAGGTCCCAGACCCGCGCGGTGCCGTCGTCGCCCGTGGTGGCGAGGCGACGGCCGGCGAGGTCGAGCGTGGCCGACCGGATCGGGCCGCCGTGCGCGAACAGGGCGTCGAGGGTCGGCGACTGGTCGAACAGGATTCCCAGCCGCAGGCGGTGCGTCTCGGCGGCGGCGGGGTCGTCGCGGTCGTACATCAGCGCCTCGGCGAACCAGGGGAGTGCGCCTGTGGTGTCGCCCTGCTCGAGCTGCCGGGTGCCGCTGGCGACGGCGATGCGGACCAGGCGGCTGCGGATGTCCTCGGCGCGGGCCTCGGCCAGCAGGCGGGCGACCCGCTCGTTGCGGGCCGAGGCGTCGGCGTGCTCGGCCTGCCGGTAGTAGGCGACGGCCGCCAGCCCGGCGACGGCCGCCGAGCCGACAATCAGCGCGGCGATGCCGGCGGAGAGGTGGGCGATCAGCCGGTTGCGGCGATACCAGCGGCGCGCCCGGTCGAGCCGGCCCGGCGCCCGCGCGGCGATCGGCTCGCCGGCGAGCCGGCGCTCGAGGTCGGCGGCCAGCGCCCGGGCCGAGGCGTACCGGCGGCGCGGGTCCTTCTCGAGGCACTTCAAGCAGATCGCCTCGAGGTCGCGGTCGACGTCGGGCGACACCGACGAGGGCGCGACGGCCTCCTGCTCGCGGACCAGGCGAAGGGTCTCGAACAGGGTCTCGCCCTGGAACGGGGCGCAGGCCGGCGAGCAGCGCGTAGAGGACGGCGCCCAGGCCGTACACGTCGGCCGCCGTGGTGACCTCGCCGCGCGGGCCGGCGACCTGCTCGGGGGCCATGAACGACGGCGTGCCCAGGATCAGGCCGGTCTGCGTCATCCGGCTGTCGGCCTCGAGCGAGCGCGCCAGGCCGAAGTCGGTGACGTGCGGCCCGGCCGCGCGAGTCGAGCAGGATGTTGGACGGCTTGAGGTCGCGGTGCAGGATGCCGCGCTGGTGGGCATAATGGACGGCGCGGGCGACCTCGGCCATCAGCCGCGCGATCGCCGTGGCGTTGCCCCGAAGCTGGGTCCCATGGCGCTCGAGGTCGACCCCGTCGATCAGCTTGAGGATCAGGAACGGGCGGCCGCGGTGCTCGCCCATCTCGTAGATCGGAACGATGCCGGGGTGGTCGAGCCGGGCGACGGCCTCGGCCTCGACGCGGAACCGCCGCGCGGCGTCGTCGCCGGGCCGCAGGGCGCCGGGGCGGATCGTCTTGAGCGCGACGATCCGGTTGAGGCTGAGCTGGCGGGCCTTGAACACGATCCCCATGCCGCCGACGGCGATCGGCTCGAGCAGCTCGAAGTCGCCGACCTGGCCGCCGGGGCGAAGCTCGGGGTCGACGACGGTCCCCTTCCCGGCCGGGGAACCGGCGGGATCCCCGCGGTCGTGGACCGTCCGGCGGCCAGGGGCGGCAGGATGCCGGCGGCCTCGGCCCCCGAGCGGCCCATGGCGCCGGCCAGTCGCGCAGATGCTCGTCGTCGGCGAGGAACGACGCGAGCTCGCCGGCCAGGTCCGGATGCCGCGCCAGGAACTCACGACGGTCGGGCGCAGGCCGGCCTCGGCGGCCTGGAGGTACTCGGCCATGGCCTCCTCCAGCCGGCGGTCGCGCGTGGGCGTCGGATTCGCGTGCGACGGCTTCACGACCATGATGTCCTCACCCGGGTTTGACCTGTACGACCGGCGGTCATGTCTCGGTGCCCTTTTGCGGAAGTGCGGTTCCTGGTTGATCGGCGGCCTGCCCCCGTCTCAGCCCTCGGGCGGCCGGGTGACGCCGAGCTGGTCTCGCAGGTTCTTGAGACCCCGCTTCAGCAGGCCGGCGACTGAGCCGGTGGTCCGGTCGAGCAGGGCACCGACCTCGGCGAGCGTGCAGCCCTGCCAGTAGTGCAGGACCAGCGCCTCGCGCTGGTCGAACCGGTAGCTGGGCCAGGGCGTCGGCCAGGTGGATCGCCTGCTCGTGGCGCTGGGCGAACTCGCTGGGCGACGGACCCTCGGCGGCCAGCCAGTCGCCGAGCTGGACGGACGACTCGGCCAGCGAGCGCTCGAGCGACCGCTCGCGGGCGGCGTCGCGCTTCAGTCGGCCCTGGGCGCGGATCGCGTCGGCGACGTTCCGCGCCAGGATGGTGCGGAGCCAGGCGGCGCGCTCGCCATCGCTCTCGCCCCGGAACTGCTGGCGCTTCTGGTAGGCCTCCAGGAGGGTCTGCTGGACCAGGTCGCTGGCCTCCATGCGGCCGCCGGCCCGCGCGCCGAGCTGGACGCGCGCGAGCAGCCGCAGGTAGTTGCGGTACCGCTCGAGCTCCTCGCCACCGGGGAATTCATCGTGCGCGATCATCATTGGAGGCCCCGGGCCGGGTGTTGCCGTCCGCCCTCCGCCGCGAGACCGCGGCGCGACTGGCGAATCCCATCATCGCCGAGAGGCTGCGACGGGCTCAAGGACATCGGATCCGCGGATATGCCCGGGTCCGGGCCGACGGCGGATTCATCCAGCCCGCCGGCGATCCGGGCACGCCCCAGCCGCGCGGCCCAGGCGAGGTCGGCCCGCTCGAGGTGCCACGAGACATTCACCTCGCGGCCGACGAGGAACCGGTCGAGGTCGTCCCGCGGCTGGAGGATCTCGATCCACGTGGATCAGGGAGAGGGCAGAGGTGGGTCGGGCTGGACCGGGAGCCAGGGGTAGCTGGCGGCGTGACGGTACTTATCGGCCATCGCGGCGTGGTGCTTCCGCTCGCTTTCCATCAGCCGGACCTCTTCGCGCAACTTCGGCTCATTCGACCGGAGCGCCTTCAACAGGGTCTCAGCGGGCTTGCGAGCGGCCTCGGGAGGGTCGTGGCTCAGGTCGGACTCGAGGTTCTTGATCTGGGTGACCGACCATTCGAGCGTGGATTGCGAACGGTCGGCGATCTTGCGGCAGAGACCCTCCAGCTCGACATGCTTCTCGACGCGCGCCAGGAAAGCGTCGCGCCGTTGCTGGAGCATCGAGCCGGCGACGGCCAGGGCCGTCACGAGGGCCGTGCTCGCGATCACGATCAGCCAGCGCCTGGAGATGATCCGGGGTCGTTGCATGCACGTTGCCGGGAATGACCCCGTCTCGTCCTGGAGGAAGTCGTGGTCGGGCCGCGAAGGCCCGGCTGGCAGCGATCATCCCCATTGTCGGCGTGCTGGGCAAGCCGAAACTGCCCTCAGGATGAGGCACCGCGGCGAACCACGGTGATCGGTATCGGTGACGGTCTGGGACTGGCCATCGGGGCCGGTGACGGTCACAGTAACGGTCTTTCCACCGAGGAATCTCGTGAACCTGTGGCGGGCCGTCACGACGAACCGGAGGTTAGCTGCCGGTGATCGTGCCGGCCGACCGGTGTCCTTTGCCCCAGCGGATCACGGCATGGTAGCCGTCGGCCGACTCAGCGGGGCCGCTGTCGGTGAAGGTGGCGACGATTCCCTGGAACGTCCGGCCGGGGGTGACCGTGAGGTCGCGAGCCTGGAGGGTGATGGTGTCGGCGGACACCGAGGCGGTGGAGTTGGCCGTCACCTTGTTGCCGGTGAGCGAGTCAACGATCGTCACGCTGATCGCGTCGGAGCCGGCGGCGGCGTAGGTATGCGAGCCGATCACGTCGAAGCCCGAGCCGTCGGCGGCGATCAGGCCGGTGGTACTGGCCGTCCCGTCGCCCCAGGTGATCGTCGCGGCGAACTGGCCGGCGAACGTTTGCGCATCGAGTCGGTGAAGCTGGCGACGACCGCGTTCGCGAGCACCCCGGCGACGAAGTCGACCGTTCGACCGTAAGGCGTCAGCACGCCGGTCGCCGGGGCGGCGGAGACGTCGGCAAGGCTATTCGCCACCGCCTGGCTCTTGCCGATGTCGTCGACGATCGTCACGGTGACGGGCATCGCCGGGCTGGACTGGGAATAGGTGTGCGAGCCGACGACGACGAACCCCGCGCCCGAGGCCACGACCGTGCCCGCGGTGCTCGCCGATCCGTCGCCCCAGGCGATCGTCGCAATAAAGCTCGAGGCCGTGGCGACGGAGTCCGTCGTGTCGAACGAGGCGACCTGGCCGTCGAACGGGACGCCGACCGTCGCGGCGAGGTTCAGCCCGGTCGGAGTCACCGAGTAGGCGACCGGCGCCGAGAAGTCGGAGGTGGTGCCCGATGCACCCGTCGAGGTCGCCGTGATGAAGGGCTCGAGCGCAGTCGGGCGAGTACGCGAAGCTGAACGCGGCGTTTCCCTGCGCGTTGGTCGCGACCGAGGTCGAGCCCAGGTAGGTCCGCCCCTGCGGACGCGAGGCCGAGGCATCGCCGGAAGGGTTGGCGTAGAAGTCGAGGGTGTACGTGCTATTGGCCAAGGCATTCAAGGTTCCCGACACGACCCCGTCGCCCGCCAGCGTGATGACGGGCGCGTTCGTGGCCGAGCCGGGCTTGTTGGGAACGACTCCGGCGTCATTCAGATCGATGCCGGGCCCGGCGTTCTCGAAGATCGAGTTGAAGCGGATGGTGCCTCCGGTCGTGCCGGAGGAGCTCGCGACGCCGGCCGCGCCGTTGTCGGCGATGACGTTGCCTCCGCCCGCGGTTCCGACCGTCACGATGCCGGAAGTGCCCTGGGTGAGGAAGACACCGTCGGTCTGATTCGGTATGGCGATCGTCCCGGTCGCATCGGTGCCGATCCAGTTCCCCTGGATCAGGCCGCCGGGCTGCTGGACGAAGACGCCGTCGGACGCGTTGCCGGAGATGACATTGCCGGCGCCGGCGGCCGTCCCGCCGATGGTGACGCCCACTGCCTGGACGTCAACGCCGAAGCTGCCGTTGGCCAGGGCGGCGGTGCCGGCCGCGTCGGTGCCGATCAGGTTGCCTTCCACGAGCGTTGCCCCATTTATGTCGATGCCGCTATTGGCGTTGCCCGAGATGATATTGGCGGCCGCGGCCGTGGTCCCGCCGATCGTGGCGCCCGAGGCGACGCCGAGGATGCCGTAGCCGCCGTTGGGCACCTCGACGGTGCCCGTCGGATCCGTACCGATCCGGTTGCCCTCGATCAAGCACCCAGCGTAGATGTTGATGCCGTTGTAATGATTTCCCGAGATCGTGTTGCCGGCACCGGCGCCGGTCCCGCCGATGGTGACGCGGTCCCGCTGGACGTCGATGCCGACGATCTCATTGGGTACTGCGGCGGTGCCGGCCGCGTCGGTGCCGATCAGGTTGCCTTCCACGAGGCAGGAAGAATAAATATCAATGCCGTAGCTCGTGTTTCCCGAGATCAGGTTGCCGGCACCGGCGGCGGTGCCGCCGATCGTGGCGGTTCCGTTGACATCGATGCCATCACCCTGGTTGGGTATGGCGTCGTTGCCGGCGGCGTTCGTGCCGATGCGGTTGCCCTCGACCAAGTTGTTCGTGCCGGCCTGAATGCCACTCTGGGCATTTCCCGAGATGAGGTTGCCGGCGCCGGCGGCGGGGCCGCCGATCGTGGTTCCCGAGGCCGCGCCGTTCACGCCGCGCGCCCGTTGGGTATGGCGGCAGTGCCGGCCGCATCGGTGCCGATCAGGTTGCCGACGATCAGGCACGCGGCACTGACGTAGATCCCGTCGCCGAGGTTCCCCGAGATGAGGTTGCCGGCGCCGGCCGTGGTGCCGCCGATCTGGCAGCCGCTGCTCCTGACCGCGACGCCGACGCCGTTGGCCGCGGCGGCGGCGCCGAGGGGCTCGTCCCGATATCGCAGCCGGCCACGTGGTCGTCCGTCAACTCGATGTCAATTCCGTCGCCCGTGGAAAAGTCGGCGATCACCAGGCCCTGGACGATCGAGCCCGACGAGCCCGAGGACAGCGCGAGGCCGCTGGCCCCGCTCCCCGCCGAGGCGCCGTCGATCACCACCAGCGGGGTGCCCGCATATCCGGGCTCGGTGCTGCCCTCGATGTCGACCGGCAGGGTGATGTCGGGCAGGGCCGAGAGAAGGTCGATCGTCTGCTGGCCTGACGCGAGGTTGAAGGTGATGGTGTTCGAGGGACCGCCGGTGGAATCGAGCGAGGTGATCGCCGCGCGCAGGGTGTTGGATCCGCTGTCATCGTTGGAGCTGACGAAGTAGCTGGCGAGCAGCCTGCGGACCTCGAGCGGCTCGAGTGCGGGCAGGACGCGCGAGCTTGCTCGTGAACGCCGCGCCGGACGTTTGCGGTTGCCGCGGTGAGTGCTCATAGAGGCGTCTCATGATGGGGTACGGGGGCGGCGATGCGCGGCGGCGCGGGACGATCCCGACCGCCCGAGTCGGCGGCGTCAACGGATTCCACGTCTCGACGTGGGTGCTTGTCGATCCCCGAAGGCGAGGCCCTCGAGCGGGACCGGGGGCACCGACGGAGCCGCCGCGGCGATCGCGGCCGCGCGAATACGAGGCGGTTCGTTCGGATGACCGGCCACTGCTGGCAACTCTAGAACACGCGAGACTTGATGCGAACGATTTGCAATTGCGGTCGATGCGAGCGGGTGGTAGCGGGGTCGTACCCGGCGGTCGCATCGGGCCGGATGGGACCCGGTGATCGCGAGAGTTGAGTCGTCCGTCCCGGTCGACTTTGTGCCGCGGTCCTCGTTCAGCCGGACGACGCGGGGCTCGTGGTGAGCAGGGAGACGAGGGTCTGGTAGTCCACAGGCTTGACCAGGTGGTGGTTGCAGCCTGCGGCGAGCGACTTGCGACGGTCCTCGTCCTGGCCGTAGCCGGTGACGGCGATGATGACGAGGCTGCTCATGTCGGGCTCGCTGCGGAGCGTGCCGGCGACCTGGTAGCCGTCCATTCCGGGCAGGCCGATGTCGAGCATCAGGACGTCGGGCCGATCCTGGTGGACCGCCTCGATGGCCGAGGGACCGTCGTGGGCGATCCGCACCTCGTGGCCCAGGAGCTGGAGCAGCCGGGCCAGGCCAAGGGCGTTGTCAACGTTGTCATCCACGATCAGGATTCGCGAAGGCCCCCGCGTGGCGAGGCTGGTGCCCGAACCCACACCGGCCGACGCCGGGCGTGAGCCGGCCGGGTTGGACGACGAGGCCGGGCGCGGCAGGGGGATCGCGGGCAGCGAGACGGTGAACCGGCTGCCCTTACCCGAGCCCTCGCTATGCGCCGAGACGCGGCCGCCGTGCAGCTCGACGATCTGCTTGACGAGGGTCAGCCCGATGCCCAGGCCCCCCTCGGTCCGCGCGGACGAGCGGTCGCCCTGCGCGAACAGCTCGAACATCCGCTCGAGCTGGTTCGGCTCGATCCCCACGCCGGTGTCCTCGACGACGAAATGGATGCGTTGGCCGTCGTGGCGGGCCGACAGGCGGATCTGGCCGCCGGAGGGGGTGAACCGCGTAGCATTCGACAGGAGGTTGATCAGCACCTGCTCGAGCCGGGTGGTGTCAACCTCGCACCAGAGGGTGCCGGGGAGGAATGAGACGCTGAGCCGCTGCTCCTTCTCCTCGATCACCGGGCGGACGGAGTCGACGGCCGCGTTGACGATCGCCGATGCCTCGACGCGCTGCCGGCGCAGCTCGACCTTGCCGCGGGTGATCCGCGAGACGTCCAGCAGGTCGTCGATCAGTCGGGCGAGGTGGCGGACCTGGCGGTCGATGATCCCCTTGGCCCATTCGGCGTGCTCGGGGGGGACATCGGGAAGCTGGAGGACCTGGGTGGCGTTGCGCACCGCGGAGAGGGGGTTGCGCAGCTCGTGGGCGAGCATGGCGAGGAACTCGTCCTTGCGACGTGCCGCGTCGCGGAGGCCCTGCTCGGCCTGGACGCGGTCGGTGACATCGCTGCCGGTGGCGGCGACGAACAGGACGCGGCCGTTGGCATCAGTCACCGGGGCCAGGATCAGGTCGACCACGCGTTGGGATCCGTCGGCGACGAAGTAGTTGAGCTCGGCGTGGAACAGCCGGCCGGCGGCGGCCTGGAGAGTGCCCTCGCGGACGGTGCGGACCAGCTCGGGCGAGCGGTTCCACCAGCCGCACTCCCAGAAGAGGCGGCCGACGACATCCTCGCGACGGAAGCCGCAGTAATCCAGGCTGAGTCGATTGGGCTCGAGGACGGTGCCGTCGAGATCCAGCACCCCGGCGAAGTTCGTCCCTTGCTCGAAGAACGATCGGAACTTGGCGGCGGACTCGGCGGCGATGGCGGCCTCGGCCGCGACCCGGCGGTACCGCTCCTCGCTCTCGCGAAGGGACTCTACCGCCAGCTCACGCGCGGTGACGTCGCGGAAGACGATGATGGTGCCGACGATGCGGCCGTCGGAGTCGAAGATCGGCGCGGTGCTGTCGTCGATCGGCACGCGACGGCCGTCTCGGGCGACGAGTTCGGTATGATCGGGCACCCCGACGGCGGTGCCGAGTCGGATCGCCTCGAGGGCGGGGCGTGCGATCGGCTCGCCGGTCCGGCCGTTGACCAGCGGCAGGACCTCCGGCAGACCCCTGCCGATCGCGTCGGACTCGGTCCAGCCGGTCAGTTGGCAGGCAACCGGATTGATGAAGACCACCCGGCGGTCGGCGTCGGTGGCGATCACGGCGTCGCCGATACTCGTTAGCGCCGTCAGCAGCCAGTCCGGGGCGTTGGTCGTCATGGCGGGTTCTGCCTGCTGGGGGACTCGACGAGTCGTTGCACCCGACGCCGGGCCACGAGTGCCCACGAGGCAGTCGTCGGGCTCGACGATCGCGGCCCGTCGTGCGGCCGTCGCGTACGATCGCCCGGCACGTTCGACTCGGTAGCGAGCGATCGGCCGGACTCTCCATGAATGAATACTAGTGCGCAACTGGCTAATGGCCATGGTGTGCTGGCGCGGACCGGGGGCGAATCGTGGTCGATCGATGGCCGACAGCCGGCCGGCAGCCAGTCGCACGATCATAACGAGCTTGCTGCAGCCGTCCAGCGGTCGGTGGTCGAACGGGAGGGAACTGGTGGAGACCGGCCAGTCCTCCATCGCCGTGGCAAACCGCGAGCTCGACAGACAGAAAGGGTTTGTACACAGCAATTCCTGTACCTCTTCCGTGCCACCCGTTCGCGACGAAGGCTCGTCGTCCCTGGTCATGCTCAAGGCACGGTCCGAGCCGTCTTTGCTTCCGGACGAATGTCGAATCCACGAGAGGACCAGGGACGAATCCGGAGGTAGGCTGCCGACACCAGGGCGATCGACGACTCTCAGGGCTCGCCGGCCGACAACTTTGGGGCACTGTCGCAAGGATAGCATGGCATTCGTCAGTCGTCCCGAAGGGGCCGGATTCTCACAGCTGGACTCCTGGCGACGGCCGCCATTTCAGTTCCTGGACAGGCCCGCGTCCGGGTGGGCAAAGTAGCGGTAGGCGACGATGGCGGTCGCGAGCAATCCGACCAGGCCGAGAGCCATGCCGGCCAGGGCGATCTCGCGGCCGCGGAGTGTGCCATTAGAGCGTGCGACCCGGCGCAGGGCGAGGGCACCGACGACGATGGCCGCGAGGTTGCCGATCCCGCAGATGAGGTTGAGCAGGAGGCTGAAGGCGGCCAGCATCTCGAGCGGAACGACGGCGCCGGCGAGTCCGGCGTCGTCGGGGCGGGAGCGGGGCGGGAGGGTGACAGCTCCGGCCGCGGGAGAGGAGTCGGCGGCGGGCGTCCAGATCCGGGCGAGCTCGGGCAGGGCGGTGCCGGCGGTCCACTGATCGAGGCCGTGGTGCGAGTAGAGGGCCTCGGCGTTGATCCGGCCGTCCCGCGCGAGGGCCTTCAGCTCGGAGAGCCCGACCGGGCCCTGGGGGGTTCCGGCGTCGGCGTAAAACCAGGCCTCGCGGTCGTCGGCAGGCTCGGGCTGCGCCAGCCGGGTGCCGGCCGCTCCGTGCGACCCCGCGGCCGACGGCGCGGCCGTCCGCCCGGCGGCCGGTGACGGCCCGTCGGGCTCGTCATCGAGGATGAGGAAGCCGACCGTCTCCGGACTTCCCCCGCTGGGCCTCTTGCCCGCGGCGCGATCGGCGGGCGGGGCGGCGAAGGCGCCTGCGCTGCCGGCGCGGGGAACAGTCCCTCGACGCCGTCGGCCGGTCCCCACGTTCGCCCGTCGCGCGAGAGCTGGTCGAACCGGGCCAACTGGCCGCGCTGTCGCATCGCCTGGAGCTGGCCCCAGGTCATCGGTCCCTGGACCCGGCCCCGCGAGCGGACGTACCAGCCTTCGGATTCGCCCGAGGACATGGCGATCGGGTCTCCCCTTTTGCTGCTTCTTTTTCTCGGCTGCGTCGGTCAATTCGGCCGCTCGATTCCCGGGGCATCCGGTTGCCGACGGCGGGCACTCGAATCCGGCTGACGATTCCGAACCCGCAGTACCCGCGACTACCCCTCGACCTCTGCCTCGATCCGGTCGCGGTCTTCCTCGGTCAAGAAATTGAGGTTCTTCAGGTGCTCGAGCGTTGCCTTGAAGCTCGTCCGCATTCTTGACGCGACGTCACGAAGGCTGCTTGCTGGCAGCGGTTCAGTATACGAGAACGAGTCGCACGGCAGGAGGGCGGTGCCAAGCAATGGACAGCCCGGTCGTCGTCGTGGTCCACACGGCGAAGTGAAACCGTCCCCCGCTCATGACTTGCCGTCGCTCCCGGGCGCTGCGGCCGGTACGACGAAGACGGGGCGGCCCTCGGAGAGCGCGGGGTCGTCGGGGGAAGCGAGCCGCGGTTGCTTGTTGTCGATGGCGCCGACCTTGCGCCAGGTGGAGTGTCCCGCGTCGCCCGGGACGACGAGCTCGAGCGTCCCGCCGGCCGGGATCACGGTGCCGGCGCGGATCTGCCAGGCGTCGCCCTGGCGGGCCAGCCAGCCGACCGGTCGCGGGCGGGCCGCGAGCAGGCGGCGGACGGCGTCGCGGTGCGCCAGGGCGTCCTTGGCGCGGCCGACAGGTCGGGAAGCGAGCGGAAGAAGGCCGCGGCCTTCGGCCGCATCTGCTCAGCCTCGCGGTTCTCGGGGTCCATCCAGGGGACATTAGTGTCGATGTCGGCCTGATCGACCAGCTTCTTGAAGCCGTCGAGCGCCTGCTGGAGCGGGTCGCTGCCCTCGAGCCCGATCTGGAGAATGTTGCGCAGCAGGGCCAGGCGAAGCACCGGGTCCATATCGGGCTGGCTGCGCACCTGGTCGATCATGTCCAGGATCATGGTCTCCCAGTCGATCCGGTCGGGCTCGCCCTGGAGGATCGGCTTGAATCGGGCGGCGAGCTTGGTCTGGGGCGACATGTCGATCTTGACGACCCAGTCGCGGACCACATTGAGCGTCGCGCTCCTTGCCGTCGAACCCGGCGAGGTAACGCATCGAGCGGGCGTCGCGGTTGGGCTGCTGGGTCAGGTAATAGTGCTGGGTTGACGTTGAGGCCGGCGGCCGCAGCGTGACCATCCAGAGGTTGTTGACCAGGAGGTCGGTCATCAGCTTCTGGAGCTTGCCGAGCGCGCCGTCGCCCTCGATCGAGCGGTGCGACATGGCCTCCATCGCCTGTCGGTAGGCGGCGGCGTTGTCGAAGTCGGGCGAGGCGGGATACTGGGTGAGGTACTGGCGGACCTGGGTGGTGCGCACGGCCGCCTCCTGGGCCGGGACGGCGACGCGGTCGCCGCGCCAGCCGGCCGTGATCCGGTCCCACTCGCCGATGGCGTCCCAGGCGGGCTGGTCGTGGAGCGTGGTGGTGAACGCCCGGGGCGGGGCGAGTCGGGGAACGCTTTCGCATACGCCTGGAGGGCGTTGGCCAGCGCGCCGGGGCTGAAGGCGGCCGCGTCGGGAGAGTAGGCGACGGCCGCCGTAATGGCCGATTCGAGCCGGGACTGCGACCCGCGACGGTCGATGAGCGTGCGAGCAGCGTCGAGGCGGTCGCCCAGGGTCTTGAATCGATCCTGGAGCGCCTGGCCGGAGATCGCCACGTCGGAGGCCATGTCGCCCAGCGAGCGCTGGGCCTCGGCGATGGAGGAGAGGACGTCGCGGTCGGCCTCGGGCCGGGCGTCGGGGGCAGTCAGGCGGGCCTCGACCTTGTTGACCGAGTCGGCGATCGCGTCGAGTCGCGGGGCGAGCTCCTTCTCACGGCGGGCCTGCTGCGCCTCGACGGCCGCTGCGCGGCGGCGGACGAGGTTCTCAAGGGCCGTCTTCTCGGTGTCGAGCGCGCGAGCTTCGCGCCTCGGTCAGGGCGGCCGACTCTTTGGCAGAGGGCGGTGCAGTCTCGGCGTCTCGCATCGCCTGGTCGAACTGGAGCGCCCGGTCGGTCTCCTTCTTCTGCTCGGCCTCGACCCGATCGCGGACGTCGGCGAGGGCGGCGTAGTCGAGCAGGGCGGGGTCGGAGGTCTCGAGCTTCTTCAGCTCGGCGACGGCCTGGTCGAGCTCGCCGAGCTCGAGGTGGTCGCCCACCCGGGTGGCGACCCGCTGGGCCTCGGCCGAGCGGAATTGGGCGCGGGCGGCCATGTAGATCAGCCCGACGACGACGAGGATCGCAGCGGCCGAGCCGGCGGCGACGAGCCGGCGGCGGCGGGTCTCGGCGATCTCGGCGTCGCGAAGGCGGGTGATGTAGCGCTGGCGGAGCGTCTCGGGAAGGCCGTCGGGATGCGCGCCGACGGCGTTGCGCCAGCCGCTCGAGCTGGACCGGCGGGATGGTCCCGGGGTAATCGAGGGCGCGGACCAGGTCGTTGAGCGCGTCCTGGTGCTGGCGGTTATCTCGGTCGATCCGGTCCTGGTCGTCGAGCCAGTCGAGGGCCGGGCGGACGCGCTCGGCCAGCGGGTCGTCACGCTCGAGCGACGCGGCGGCCGCCAGCTTCGACCAGTCGTTGCGCGCCTGGCGGGCGCGGAAGGGGTCGCGGGAGTTGAAGGCCTCGTCGAGCCGGGCGGCGAGGTCTTCGAGCTCGGCGCGGCGCGGCCGGCCTTGATCTGGGCGTCGGCCTTGCGCAGCGAGACGACCAGGGGACGCGACGGCTGGTTGACCCAGCCGGATTGCTCGACCTCGGCGACCAGCCGGCTGAGCCGCTCGCCGTCGTTCTGCCGCAGGGCCTCGGTCGCCTCGTCCTGGATCTCCAGCATCCGGAACTGCTCGAAGGCACGAAGGTCGTCGTTCCAGATGGCGTTATTGGGGTCCTGCACGGCGAGCTGTCGGAGCACCGCGATCCGCTGGCGGAGCGGTGCGCGCTGGAGCGCCAGCCGCCGATGGCGGCGGAGCAGGTCCTGGAGCGGGTCCTCGTCGGCATAGGCCTCGTTCAGCAGCCGCGCCGGCTCGAGCGGGATGCGGGCGCGGTGGGCAGGTCGTGCATCCGGACCATGTCGTCCCACTCGGGCCGCTCGGGAAAGTCGAGGACGGTCAGGGCGTCGAGCAGCTTCGGCTCGGACTCGGCGAGCTGGATCGCCTCGGAACGCAGGCCCTGGTGCAGGAGCCGGTGGCAGCGGGCCAGGCGCTGCGCGGCCTCGGCGCAGGCGTCGGCGTACGCCGTGGCCAGCCCGGCCAGCCGGCCGTTGTGGACCGGGTCGCCGGCGTGCAGGGCCGTGCGGATCTGTTCGACGATCTCGTGGTAATCCGACATCATGAGGCCAGGGGCTTGGGGCTAGGGAGTGTTGACTAGGGGGTATCCGCGACGTCACCGATCCGCGCGATCTCGAGGACGCCGGTGCCCTCGATCTCCAGGCCGATGACCAGGCTGAGGGTCACGTGGACGGGGCGGGAGATCAGTTTGTCGGTTTCGCGCACCGCAGTGAGGGTCTTCAGCTCGGCGATCTCGCGCTCGAGGACCTCGAGCTTGCCGGTGTCGGCCTCGCCGTTCTCGCGGAGCTTCTTCAACCGTTCGCGGCGGTAGGCGATCGGGTCGCGCACGTCCTCGTTCTTGTCTTTTGGGGTGTCCCGCTGAAGCTCATCGATCCGAGATGCGCGGCTCTCGCGCCGAGCCGCTGCTTCTCGGGGTCGGACTCGATGCGGACGGTGATCGAGCCGGGGTGGTCGGGGGCGATCGCCAGCCGGACCTTCACCTCGCCGGGGATCAGGTCGCGCTCGAGAGGAATGGGCGTGGCCGAGGCCGGTTTTCGCGGGTCCCGAGACGCGCCCTCCGCCGGGGGGCCCGACTTGACGACGCGGCGCGCGGGTGCATCGTCGCCGGGAACCGGCTGCGACTCCGGGCGGCGTGATGACGAGCTTCCAGCGGCGAATGACGGGCTTCCAGCGGCTGCGATCGAGGACTTCCGGGTTTCCGGTCCACTCGACCGTGCGGATGACCTTCGGCTCGGGGTTGTCGACGAGGCGCTGCTCCTTCCAGACCTCGACAGGGCGGTCGACCTTGCCGGCGAGGGCACGGAGGAGGACGTAGAGGGAGCCGCCGTCCTGGGCGTGGAGCTCGAGGACCGCGTCCTTCAGCTCGTTGACCAGCGTGCCCTGAGACTTCGCGTTGTCGTTCCAGGCGAATCGCCAGGTCCGGTCGTTGATGCGGTCCACGCGCGCCAGCGAGAAGGGCCTGGCCATGAGGCTCTTGCTCTGAGTGGCGACCTCCCAGGCGTGGGGTGCGCCGGGGATCGCGACCAGGCGAAAGGCGGACGCGTTGCGAAGCACGATCCGGTCATCCGCGGCGCGGGGCAGGGCGATCTCGCCGCTCGAGCCGGACCGCTCGCCGAGCGTGGAACGGGAGACGTCCGGCGGCCTGAAGGCCAGGACGGCCGGTGGTGGCGGTGCGACCGATGCCGGCCGGACCGGGGCCGTGACCAGATCCGGCACGTCGGCCGGCGGCGGCGGAGGCGTCTCGGCGACCGGCAGGGGGTCGTCGAATCCGTCACCGGGTAGCGACCGCTTTGTGGAGGCCGGCTCGGCAGGACTGGGCGGGCGTTCGCCGGCCGAGCCTCGCGTGGCCAGAGAGCCGCGGCGTCGGGACTCGAGGCCAAGCCAGCGCCGGACGTCGGGTGAGAAGTTGCCCGCGGCGACCACGGCCAGGACCAGGCAGGCGACGATCGCATAGGCCAGCATCTGATACTTGCGGCGCCGGGGAGCGGGGGACTCGCCTCCTCGCCAGGATTCGTCCTCCCCCAGCCGGGCGGCGAGGTCGGGGAGCCAGTCCCTGTCATTGGGCGACGTCGGCCGGCGCGAGTAGGCCTCGCCGGCCGAGGGCGGCCTGGGCGGGAAACCGGGGGCTTCCGCCAGGTCGTACATGCCCGGGGGGCCGGAGCCGGTCGCGGCCGCGGTCCGGTCGACCGGAGCGGGCAAGCTGCCGGGATCGGCCTCGGCCGGTCGCTCGCCGGTCCGCGCCAGATGGACGAGGGCTCCGCCGCGGGCGCGTCCGGCGGGTCGGCCGAGGTTGACGATCAGCGCGTTCGGCAGCCGCCGGGCGTTCCTGGCCTCCGCCGAGCCGTCGAGCACACCCCTCCAGGTACAATTGGTCCCCGGCGGCAGGGTCGTCAGGTAGGTGCTGAACTCGACGTCCCACCGCCGCGGCGGGGGCAGAAGCGCGATCGCCTCGACGAAGAGCGGCAAGAGCTCGGTGCCGGGGCGGAAGATCAGGAACACCGGCCGGCGCGGGTCGGCGAGGAACGACTCGGCGAGCACACCCGCCCAGCCGGCGTCGCCGGCGATCGCTTGCCAGTCGCTCGCGATGCCCGGCGGCCGGTCGCCGCGGGGGACCGCCGCTCCCGTCGGCAGGATCCGGGGCTCGCCCTGCCAGGCGTCCCGGAACAGCCCCGGCTGGCCGAGCAGCCAGGCAGGACCGGCCTCGGGCCGCTCGTCGGGCTCGAGGACCAGATGATGCGCGTACTTGTTGGGCCGCCCCGAGTAGTCCAGCCCGGCCGGTCCGATCCGCGAGAGGACGTCCAGCCGCACGCCGCCGACATTCAGCCGGACGTGCACGAAGGCGACCGGATTGAGCGCCTCGGACGGGTCGCCGGGCGGATAGACGGCCCGGTAGCCGCTCAGCCCCTCGAGGCGCTCGGCCAGCGAGTCCGGCAGGTTGGCCGTCGCGGCGACGGTGCCGAAGCCGCGGCTCCCGGGCTTCAACCCGCGAGCCACCGAGGTATAGTGCAGCTCCTGGCTCATCGAATCGACCCACCCGCACGCACGAGATGCCGCCTCGCACACTGGTCCCCCCGCGCGGGGAATCCTCGAAAGGCTCTCCATCAGCTTACCGACCCGGGCAGGGGCGCAGAAGTCCGTACCGCCGCGGGCAACAGCCGGCCGCCCGCGGCCAATCGCCGGAGATCAGTCCGGCCACGCCCGCATCGCCGTCGCGGCGACCTGACGCAGGTCGTCCTCGGTCGCGCCGGTGACCGCCTGGACGGCCAGGCCATTCAGGACCGTGGAGACGTATCGCGCCAGCGCCGAGCAGTCCGTTCCCTCGGGCAGGTCGCCGTCCCCCACGGCCCGCTCGAACCTTTGCCGCAAGACCGTCACCCCGGCCTGCCGCAGGCGGGCCAGCTCGCGCCGGACCGGCTCCGCCTGTTCGCCGCACGCCAGCGCCCCCGAGACGATCATGCAGCCGCGCGACCGGCTGCAATCGCCCTGCATCGCGATGAAGCCCGCGAAGATCGACTCGACCACGCCCCGTGCCGTGGGCTCTTTCAGCGCCTGACCCAGGAACGACTGCGGACCAAGCTGGTAATGCTCGAGCGCCTTGCGGAACAACTGCTCCTTGTTGCCGAACGCCGCGTAGAGGCTGGGACGGTTGATCCCCATCGCGGCGGTCAGCTCCGGTAGCGTCGCACCCTCGTATCCGCGCGTCCAGAACACCTCCATCGCCCGCTCCAGCGCGGCCGTGACGTCAAACTGTCGGGTTCGCCCGGAGGGCATGACAACCCCTTCCTCAAGAAAACCGTCCAGGGGCCTTGATTCGACCCGTACATTTTCATTGTACCGCGCGGTACAGAAAAATCCGAGTGGCCTGGCGTCGGGCGTCCGGAATACGTGGTGAACGTCGCGGTTTCAATGAGGAGCAGCAATCATGCCCAAGCTCGCGGACAAGGTGGCGGTGATCACGGGAGGTACGTCGGGGATGGCCCTGGCCACGGCGAAGCTCTTCGTTGAGGAGGGGGCGTACGTCTTCATCACCGGCCGGCGCCAGCAGGCGCTGGACGAAGCGGTGAAGGCGATCGGGCGGAACGTCACGGGAGTGCAGGGGGATGCCAGCAACCTGGCCGACCTGGACCGGCTGTACGAGAAGGTGAAGCAGGAGAAGGGTCGGATCGACGTCCTGTTCGCCAGCGCGGGGACGGGCGAATTCGCCCCGATCGGCGAGGTGACCGAGGAGCATTTCGATCGGCTCTTCAACCTCAACGTGCGGGGGGTGCTGTTCACCGTGCAGAAGGCGCTGCCGCTTTTCCGCGACGGAGGATCGATCATCCTGAACGGCTCGATCGCGAGCATGAAGGGGTTCTCGGCGTTCGGCGTGTACAACGCGAGCAAGGCGGCCGTCCGGTCGTTCGCCAGGACGTGGGCGAATGACCTCAAGGGGCGGAATATCCGCGTCAACTCGCTCAGCCCGGGCCCGATCCAGACGCCGATCTTCGATGGCATCCCGCAGGAGAAAATCGACGCATTCAGGTCGATGATCCCCCGGGGCACGATGGGCCAGCCCGAGGAGATCGCGACCGTCGCGCTGTTCCTCGCGTCGAGCGATTCCAGCTTCGTGAACGGCATCGAGCTGTGCGTCAACGGCGGCGCGGCACAGATCTGAGCGAAGGACCGCGGGCCGCCGCCGGCGACAAGGGACGAGGGGTCAGGGACGAGGGCCGAGGAGAAGCGGGACAATCCCGGGCGATCCCGGCCCGGCCGGTCGCCGGCCTCGAAAGGCGAGGGGCAGGGGGCGACGAGGATCCGGCAGAACGTCCGGTCCCGGCCCGACCGATCGCTCTTGCAGGAGGTGGCTCTGCTCCCGACCCCGGCGGTTCGGCCCGAGCGATCACCGACAGAGCTGGCTCCCACAGCGGGCCGGACGCGGCGAGGGCGACCGCCTCGCCCGCTCCGCCGCGCCTCATCCCTCTTCCTTCGTCCCTCCCGGAGGCCCGCGCAATCGTCACGACCCACACGATCGGACGGTCGCGGCGGCGAAATCCTGCCACCAGGCGTCATTCCGGGGTGATCCGGGCCCCGGATCCCGAACCGCCTCCCCGGAGCCCCGTGAGGAGAGCAGATGCCCGAAGGGCCCACGAAAGGGCGGTCGGTGCCCCCACAGATTGGCTGGCAACTCACTTGCCACCGCGGCGTCGAGCGGAAAGTCCCTATTATTTCTCGGGCTTGGCGATCCGTACATTGCCCAGGTCGAGCTTCTGGCCCGGCTTGACGGTGAATTCCTTGCGGATCTCCGCGCCTGTCTGGCCGCGGACGTACATGGTGAAATCAATGAAACGGTACGTGGCGCCGGGGATCAGGACGGGGAGCGTGATCCGGCCGCCGGGGTCGGGTGCCGGCGGCGTCTCGTAGTTGATCGGGTCGAGGGCGTTCAACTGGTCGTCATCGGCGGTAAGCTCGCTGGTCGTCCGTTCGTTCGGGAAGCCGTTCCGGACGGGACCGGGGGTCACGACCATCGTGATACTCAGGTTGCCCTGGGGTTTCGCGATCGGCTTGCCTTCGGGGTCGACGAGCCACGCCCGGGCCGACCCGCAGGGCTCGAGCCGGACGGTGATCGGCTCGCGGGCCGCCGACCTCGCCGAGATGTTGACGACGGCGCCGAGCTTGCGCTCGGGCTCGAGGAAGTAGACAGGGACCTCGGCATCGGGGGCGAGCCCGCGGATCTCGAAACGGCCGTCTCGTAGCCTGGCGTGATAGCGGCCAGACCAGTTCACCCAGCTCGGCCGGCTCGGATCCAGGATGACCCGGCTGAAGATCCAGGCATCCCGGACCGGCTGGCCGTCCGGCCCTACGACCCGACCGGCCACCGTCGCGCCACGGTGGAGGACCAGGTTGACCTCCTGGCTATCAATGCCCGGTTTCAGGTCGAGCGCAGCGTAGGCGTGCGAGTAGAGCCTCCCGCCGCCCGGCGGGCCTTCGAGCACGAGTCGCGAGCCGATCTCCTGAAAAACGTAATGATCCTCCGACGCACGGACGAAGAGGTAGCCCGGTTTGGGCTCGGTCCCGAGTCGGAATGAGCCGTCGGGACCGGTGCGAACCCTCATGTTCAGGTCCTGTCCCATCGGCCCCCGGCGAGTTGTGAAGTTCACGGTCGCCCCCGCGACCGGCCGGCCGGACCCGGCCTCGGTTACCTTGCCACGGACCGGGACGCCGCGCGGCAGGGCGATGTCGAGGGTCTGCTCGAGCGCGCCCTTGGGCCAATCTGATGCGCCCGTTGGCGATGAGGTACGGCTGTCCCTCCGGGGGGAAGGCCATGACCCCATAGCCGCGCTCTGTCGGCCACGAATTAATGCGGGCGCGCCCGTCGGCATCGGTCCCGGATTCGTCGAGCCTGCTGGACGCCACCTGCGAGGCAGACACCCGTAGCGGAGCATGGGCGACCGGTTTGCCCGTATCGGCGTAGGTCACGCGCATGTTGAGGATCTGGGGCGGTGCCAGCGCCGCGGTCACAAGCCTGGATTCGGCCTCGTCATCGGTGTCAACCTCGATCGATTGGTGGGCGAACCCCGGGTGCCGGACGGCCAGGATCGCTTTCAGGTTGCGGCCGACGCCACGGACGGTGAAGCGCCCATCGGCGTCGGTCGTCGTCGGCCGCGGCCAGGCCGGGTCGTCGAGTGAGTCCCTGGACCACCAGAAGATGCCGTCAGCACGCCGACGGACGGAACGGTCCTCGAGGCCGGCCCGCGCTCGGGGGAGGTCGCGACGGACCGATACGACCGAGATCCCGACACCCGGGACGGGCTGGCCCTTCACGTCGAACAACCGCCCATGGATCACCTGCTCGGGCCGGAGCGTGAGGTCGGCGGCGGGCTGATCGGCATCGGCGTTGAGCTTGACCCAGCCGACGCCATGGCCGGGCGCCGTCGCAATGGCGAGCAAATCGTCGTATCGCGACGAGGAGGTTCGGGGCGTATCGATCCGGAACCGGCCCGATCCGTCCGTGCGGCCGCCGCCGAGCCGGATCGGCTTGAAATTCGACAGGTACGGGGCCGGCCCGGTCGAGACGTCCCGCGCCTGGACCATGACCGCCGCGTCCGGCACCGGCCTTCCCCGGTGGTCGAGGACGCGGCCAACCACGAACATCCGCCCGGGTGGCGGGGACGGGCTGGCATCATCCGACCTTGCGGAGGCCGGCGGCGGACCGACCCAATCAGCGGCAGCGACGGCGAGGGAAAGCAACGTCAAAATGATGGCTCGCGGCTCGCGGCTCGACATGGCTTGGAGGAACTCCTCGTGGAAAAGCCACCGCGCAAAGGAGGGACCTGGTCCAATCGCCGGTCGGTTGTCGCCACTCGCCTCGTTCGGGCATCCGCCAGGATCCGCGACATCCCGTTCAGCCGGCCCATCCCGCAGCCACCAGGCGAAGGGCGGCCAGCCTGTCACGTCTCGCGCCGGGTCCCGCGCATTCGATCTCAAAGGATGATAGCGTGCCCCACCTCGACTTTCATCAATCTCGCGACCTGGTGCAGGTCGAAGGTCGCGCGACCCGAGGGCCGATCATGATGCGGCTCCGCGGTGGGCCTTTCGACGGCAAGCCTCGGTCGAGTTCGCCCCTCGTGTTTTCGTAATCCGGAGACCGGCATCGCGTCCGGGTTCTTCCGGCGAAGGCTCCTGGCGGATTTTCATACCGCGTCGCCAGCAAGACAAGCCGGCCGCTCGATTGCAGCTCATCCTGAGATCTGCATAATGCGCGCTGTACGCCTGCGAGAGGTTCTCCATCCCTGGACACGCGATCGTGGAGAGCGAAGCATGTCGGACGCTCCTGATGGCGGAAAGAGAATCCGCAGGGTCTGGGTTGCACTCGCCGGCTGGGCGATCATCGTGGCGGCGATCGGCCTCTATGGCTTCCTCTCACCGCAGCAGGATGGTACCAGGACGAAGATCACCGGAATGGCTCGGGGCATCGGTCGGCTGCTTGGCCTGGGGGATCGAGCCAGGAAACCGATCGGGGTGATCATCCAGCAAATCGACCAGGGCGACGAAGTCAGCAGGACGCAGGCCATCCTCCTCTGCTCCGAGCTGACAGATGCCGAGCTCGCGCAGGTGTTGCCGCATCTCATTCGGGCCATGAAGGACGGATCGGTGATGGTGCGGACGACGGCGGTGACCGTCGTCGGCGACCTGGGCCCGCGTCTTGCCGCGGAAGCCCCCGTCGCCGAGCCGGCGCTGACGGCACTGCTCGAGGACCCTTCGCCCGAGTTCCGCGCAAGGGCGGCGAAATCCCTGGGAGCCATCGCCGCCAGCGGTCGGCTCGACGCCCCGCCACCTCGACTGGTCGCGTGCCTGGAGGATAAGGACGAAATCGTCCGCGCCGCCGCGGTCGAAGCCCTGTTCGAGTATGGCAAGGGACCCGAGCTGCTCGTCCCCGTGGCGCTGCGACGCCTTCCGACCGAAGGTAAGGTCGCCCACGACGTATTCCGGGACCTCTTCTGGCATGTCCGCCTCGAGCCCTCGGTCCTCCCGCTCCTGATCGAAGGATTGTCGAGCAAGAACACCGAGATTCGCCTCGTTTGCGCGGCAGCGATCAACCACATGGGCCGCGAGGCCAGGCCGGCGCTGCCCGCCATCATGACCTTGCTCCAACAGGAGCTCGAGACGACCCCTGCCGCCGATTCGCTCGCCGTCCACGACCACATCATGGACATGGCGGCGGGGGCGATCGGCGAGGTGACGTCGGACGGGGAATGCCCGCCCGGCTCGGTCGAGCTCCTGTGCGAGATCCTGCGGCGTCGGGGCGGAGCGATCCGAGGATCGGCCGCCGCTCGCCCCGATTCGCCGGGTCCGGCCGTGAAGTCCCTTCAGCCCGAGGAGGAATTACCGGCCAAGGCGGTTTGGTGCCTGGGAATCCTCGGCCGATGCGCCGCGCCCGCCGTGCCCCTCCTCCTTTCGACGTTCGAGTCGGCCCGGAAAGTCTCCAACCTCCGCGGGGAGACCGCCGAGGCCCTCGCCGAGATCTGTCGAGGCACGCCGGACGAGGACCGCGTCCTCGCGGCCCTGGCCAGTGCCTGGGAGACATCGCCCCCGGAGCAGAAGCCCGCGATCGCCCGGGCGCTCCGACGGCTCAGCCCGAAGTCGGAACAGCTCGTCGCGGGCCTCAAACAGTGGCCCGCCGACAAGACGGGCTCGCAGATACGACGCTACCGCTTTCCCCGATCCCGGCGGGGATTCCCCGAGCCTGTGCCGGAATAGCACGCACCCCGGGCTCCCCGGCGCCGTCCCGGCCGATCCGGTCCGTTCCGGTCCTTCTGGAGGAGGGAGATTGTCTCAAATCCGGGCGGACCGCCCGATCGCCGGCAGGAGCGGGCTCCTACAACAGACCGGCCCGGATCGGTCTCCTTGTAGGAGGGAGCTCCTGCTCCCGATCCGGTCGGCCCGATCCGGTCGGCATCGGCCCGGCCCGGTCTCCCTGTAGGAGGGAGCTCCTGCTCCGATCCGGTCGGCCCGATCCGGTCAGCATCAGCCCGCCCGATCGCCGACACGAGCCGCTCCGCAAGAGTCCGGCCCGGTCCGATCCGTCCGATGCGAACGGGTCGGACCGGGTCCGCGGTCGGTGGACCTCGGTACCACGTCCGAATCACCGATGCGTTACGCGCACTAAAGCCCCGCCGGGCAGATCAGGGACCTGGAAGGCGGCATCACTGGCCCCTCGGCATCTTGTAGACGTCATCCATTCCGTCAGGGCGAGCATCTGGCGGCACAGTTCCTTGTAATTCGAGTTGGGCCCCCATCGGTCGACGACGTGGTACTGGCCGGCCCGGACCCCTTCGACGATCAGTTGATCGCCGTCACATCCGCCGTCGTCGGCGAGGTGGGTCGGCATCTCCTAGATGCGGCCTCGTCCAGTCGCCGCTCGAGCTGGTTCCATTGTTCGGCGGTGAGGGTGAGCGTTCGGTCGATGGCGATCGTGCCCGGGTCGTACCCGCCCTTGCCGTCGAGGACCCTGGCGTGAAGCCTTGCCCCGTCGCCCACGCGCTCGATCCGCACGCAGACGGGGTGATGGAAGCTCGGAAGCCAGAGCAGGCGATAGACCGTCTGCGCTCGGCCGCGCTCTGCGAGCACCGGGAGCGAGGGCTCACCATCGCGATCAGATGACTGGAGTACCAGGCGCTCGACGAAATCCGCCGAGTCCGCGCCATCGGAGGGCGCCGGGCGGGAAGAACCGACTGGCCGGCCGCGCGGAGGCAAGCCGAAGTCGCGATGCGACCGACCAGGACGAAGCTCGAAGCAACGGCGAGTGACCTTGCCGAGATTCGCCGGCGCGAATCCTGCGCAGCAGGACGGCGATCAGGCCCCCGGCGATCGCGAGGACCAGGGTCATGAGCAGGTGGACAATACCGACGGTGACCTTGGTGATCTCGTTGATCTTGGACAGGTCGGTCGGCTCCGCCCTGAGGTGTGGTAGCAGGAAAAGGATCACCCGGGACGTGAGCAGGTTCGAGTTGAGTCTCGCATTCCCGAACTCTTCGATCTCGCCGAAAGCGTTCATCCACGGCCTGAACCCCACCACGAAGAACCCCCAGCCGAATACGGCGAACCCGAACCAGAACGCACGTTCGTATCCCCGCCGAAATCCTGCGCGGCGAGCACGGCTGTAAGCAGCAGGAAAGTGATGAAGGTGTAGAGCGAGCCGTACCAGACCCTCGAGGCACTCTGGAGCGCCGTGAACGCGATGGCGAACGCGGCAATCACGAGGATCATCACCAGGATCGGTACGGCAATCAACTGCGCGAGGTCGCTGCCTGGAGCGGTCCAACTGAGTGGTGACCGACGATCCTGGCGCCCGATCGTTGGACCGGGCGGCGGCTTAGTCTCTTCAACCGACATGTGAGTCCTCCCGCACATGCTCGGGGCGGTCGATGGCAGCCGGACGATCGGGCCGCAACGCCGGGCCAGTATGAGTGTCAACGACGAAACCCGAAAAAGCGAGTGGCCGCCGGGCGAGGCCGGTGGCGATTGGCAGGTATGATCGGTTGGCTGGCGCGGGAGACACTCATTCGGCCCGGTCGGGTGCGGAGGCCGATTCGGCGGGCCATGGGCGGCGGGAACGGGTGGAAGAGGGAACGGCCTTTTGTTGTACCGCGGGTAGTCCGTACCTGCCGGCTACGGACGGGCCGCCTCGAGGCCCTCAACCCGCGACATCACCAGGTGGCCGCTCTCGGGCGTGAACTTGTAGGAGGAGCGGAAAGTGGACAGATTCAATATTGGATGATTGCTGGCAATATCGCATTCAGTTCTGTCCCCTTACCGTGCTCTCTTTCTGCATCCGACCGAATTCCTCGTTGGATATGTGACTTTCTGTTATGCCGGGGTAAGAGTGAACCCGTGCCGAATGGTCCGGCCCAGCTTTGCGGACTGAGGGACCAGGAGGACGGTCTTCGGTTCAGCCCTCGACCTGGGGCGGGCGATCTGGCCGCATGGAACGGGCCATCCTCACCGGTCAAGACCTCGAATTCGATATCCAGTGCTTACCCGACGACATGGTATCAAGCACTTTCGGCAACCGCCGCTCAGGACGGTCCCATCGGGCCCAAAAGGGGATTGTGTGCATGCATTTCATATTCCAGGGCCCCCAAAACCCCCTGTACCCCCTCCGCTCTCTTCTCTCCCCCTACTAACAGGATGTATCAGGTTTGCAGAAACTGAAATGCACCTATCGGCGATGAGGGGCATTTTCTTGACGCAAACCCTTTGGCCAGAAGCAGAAAAAATATCTGGAAATTTCTTGAGATTTTCCGTCGCAGCGGCGGCTTCCGTGGCTCGGTTCATATTTGGCCGGTTGTTTTGCGGTTTGGCGTGAATCTCGGAAGCCGCTATGAACGAGGCTGAAAGCCTCAAAACGGACCATTTGGCCCGCTCAGGAGAGCTGTCGGCCCAGGCCGTTGTCCGGCCGCACCCCGGTTCGGCGCGGCCCGACCGATCGCCGGCAGGAACCCCGCAAGAGTCCGGCCCGGTCTGATGCGAACGGGTCGGACCGGGTCCGCGGTCGGTGGACCTCGGTACCACGTCCGTATTACCGATGCATTACCGCCGAAAAGCCCCGCCGCCGAGCGAGTCAGGGAAGAGCTCATTCGGCCCGGTCGGGTGCGGAGGCCGATTCGGCGGACCGGGCGGCGGCGGCGGCGCGGGAACGGGTGGAGCGGGAACGGCCTTTCGTCGTGCCGCGGGTGGATCGGGCCGGCTGCGGGCGGGCCGGCTCGAGGCCCTCGACCCGCGACATCACCAGGTGACCGCTCTCGGGCGTGAACTTGTAGGTGAAGTGCCGGTGGAAGCTCTGGCCCAGCAGCGGGGCGATGTTCCCCTTGCCGGCCGGCATCACGGCGGCGGCCACGTCGTTGACCGTGAACCGGCCGACGCCGCATCGTGGGGATCGTCACCTGCCGGGCCTCGACGACCGTGCCGTCGGCGGTCTCGCACCGGACGATCGGGTCGGTCGGGCCGGTTTCAGGCCGATCTCTTCGGCCAGCGACGCGGGGATCGTCGTCAGCCTGGCGCCGGTGTCGAAGACCATCGGCCGGACCACCTTGCCGTTGAACGTCGCGTTGACCCAGAAGACGCCGCCGTGCTTGTTCAGGGTCACCGCGTCGCTCATCACGGATTGCTCGATCCGCTCGAGCAGCTTGATGTTCGGCGCGAACTGCGGCGACGGGCCCAGCTGGGGCTTCGTCTTCGACGTGCGGCCGACGGCGGCGATCGCCTCCTTGACCGAGTCGTCTGCGGCCAGCTCGGCGTAGGATTTCTGCGCGGCGTTGACGATCTGGCGGAGGTCGAGGACGGCCTGGATGAACCCTTCGCGGCGGCGCGACAACTCGGCCCCCAGGCGGTCGCGCGTCGCGGGGTCACCGACGGGGCCGGACTGGATCAGCCGGACGCGGTCGCCCAGGCCGTTATAGACGTTCACGGCCTCGTTGCGGCGGGCGATCAGCTCGTTGCGCTGGGCGGCCTCGGCGAAGTTGCCGACGCCCAGGCCGCGGATCTGCTGCTCGAATGCAGTGATCTGCTGGTTGATCTCCACGCGCTGCCGCGAGCATCTCGCGCATCTGGGCCTGTTCGTCGGTGGCCTGGGTCTCGATCTCGGCGCGGCGGCGGGCGACCTGGACCAACTGGTTTGCAAGGTCCTGAGCTCGGCGATCTTCTTCTGGATCTCGCCCTCAGCCGGCAAGACGTAGGTCGATCCGACCTGCTTGAGCCCGCGGGCCTTGAGGGTTTCCGCGGGCGAGTCCTGGGCGGCGGCGGGGGTCGAGGCGCCTGCGAGGATACACGTCAGGGCGAGCCAGAGGCGCGTGTCGCATCGCGGGCGGACATGATGAGACATCGGTGGTCCTCTCCTTCACCCCAGGTGACAGATCCTCGGACGTCGATCAGAACGGTGATGCGTCGCTGTCGGCCTTGGCGGCCGGGCGCCGGCCTTGGTGCGGCGACCCTTGTGGACGGCCTTGCCGGCCTCGCCGCCCTCGGCCCGCTCCAACTGCTCGAGCATCTTGAGGTCCAGCGGAAGGATGCGACGGGCCCAGCTTGGGCTTGACGCCCGCGTAGCCCTCGGGCGTTTCGAGCCACTTCTTGACCTGAGGCTCCTCGCCCACCGCCGTGTATTTCTCGTGGATCTCAGTCGACGAGCTTGCGGAGGTCCTGGACGCCCTGGTGGAGCTCCTCGCACGGGTGCGGACGTCGGTGTCGGCCGGATGCGGTCCTTCGGGTCGAACGGGCTGGCCCTTGAGCTGGTTCAGGAAAGTCGTCCGCTGCGAGATCTCGATCTGGAGCTGATTCCTGTAGTAGATCAGCTCCTGATATTCCTCCCAGTACACCGGATAGCCGCGGCGCTTGGGCATGCCGGTTCATCATCTGGGTGGCATGTTCAACTGGGCCTTGAACTGGTTGAGCTCGGCATTCAGCTCCTTGATCGTGGCCTTGATATTCCTTCTGGCTGAGCGTCGACGCTGCTGGGCGACGGCATAGGTCAGCTGTCGCGAGCGTGCCGGACCTCCTCGGCCTTGCCGTGGACCTCCGACTCGGCCTCGAGGACAGAGAGCTGCCCGGACCGCTTGAGCCCAGCGTGCCCAGCATCCTATCGGAGGGCCCGTCGCCGGCCCGAAGGCCGAATCCGGCCCCGATGAACGCCAACGAACCCGACGACGTCCGCCCAGGATCCGTCCCCTCGCTCGTGGTCCGCATGCGAGTGCCCTCCGCGCATCTCAAACCCGCGCCCGGTCGCCTCGACCCCTAGGGATCATCATACGCCCCCGGGGCCGTGCAATCAAATCGGGTGACGGCCGATCCGTGAGGAAGCACGGGACCTGCGGAACGGCTCAGCGGCGGTCGGCGGCCCGACGGCCGCGCTTGTCGCGGCGGGGCGGTCCCGAGGGCAGCGGGATCGACGGAGCGGGCAGCCGCCGGGACTCCCGCGCGCGGCCGCGTCCGCGCTCGCCGTGACCTTGGCCTCCCGCTCGCCGCAGAACCGCGAGACGACATAGGTGCCGCTCTTGGGGTTCCGCTCGATGTCGGCCAGGGCCAGGTTGTCCGCCTCCTCCAGCAGGTGGGTGAAGCTGCGGTAGCCGTAGTAGCTCTCGTCGAACGACGGCTTCTTCCGCTTCATCGTGTCCTTGATCATCGAGGCGTAGAGCACCTCGTGGTTCTCGCGCCGCAGCGCGTAACACGCCTCGATCAACAGGCTGAAGACCTCGCGCTGCCGCTCGGGCAGGTTGGGCGGCAGGTACGAGTTGAGGTCGGTCGCCATCTGCTGCTCGTTCTGCTCCTGCCGCTCGAGATCCTCGTAGTAGATGAACTCGTCGCAGTTGTCCCGCAGCAGGTCCGAGGTCGAGCCCTTCATCCCCAGGCCGATGACGTGCTTGCCGTTCTCCTTGAGCTTGGAGACCAGCGGCGAGAAGTCGGAATCCCCCGAGACGATCACGAACGTGTCGACGTGCGGCTTGCTCCAGGCCAGGTCGATCGCGTCGACCACCAGGCGGATGTCGGCCGAGTTCTTGCCGGTCTGCGACCGCTTGGGGATCTCGATCAGCTCGATGGCCGCCTCGTGGAACGGCGGCCGTGTAGAGGGGATAACGGCTCCAGTCGGCATACGCCTTCTTGACGATCAGCTTCCCCTTCTCGACCAGCCGCTCCAGCACCTTCTGGATGTCGAACTTGATCTTCCGCTGGTTCTGGAAACCGATCGCCAGGTTCTCCAGGTCGATGAAGACCGCGAGGCTGCGTTCGCGATCCGCCTTGGATATGGACAAGTTGGCTGGCTCCGCCCGTTTGAACGGTTCATGGGCTGCCGGCCCGGAGCTGGACCGCGGCCGGCCGGTCCCAGCACCGTCTCCCGAGCCGAGGCAGGAGGACTGCCCCCTGCGTTGACCATACTGCAATCGGCTCGAAATTCGCAACCCGAGATGAGTCAGGATGTTTCGGCCGGTCGCCGCATTTCCGCGACCGCGACGACGCTCGTCACCGTCACGATCGGCGGCCGGCTCCGCCCGCCTTGCCCAGAGCCCGGTGCGACGACTGGATGGGCTCGCGGCAACTCGGTCATGGGAAATCTGGGTAAGCTCTTCCATCTGGGAGATTTTACGGGACAATAGGTATGGAAAGTGGAGGAACGGACGTGCGGGTTTTATACAAAGATTGACATCGGGAGAATGGGCGATGCGATTGCAGAGAACCGTACAGGTATTGGTCGTGGCCGGGATGGTCCTGGCGGGGGCGGGCCTGACGGGCCGGGGGCGGGCCTGGGGTCAGGCGACGGCGACGGCGCAAGGTCAAGCGGGAGGTGCCGCGGCCTCGGCGCAGGGCGGGACGGGGACGGTGCTGGTCCCGCAGACCCAGGTCGTGTACGAGACGGTGCAGTCGACGCAGTGCGTGCAGGTGCCGGTGACGCACATGCAGACCTGCTACCGGACCGAGTATCGGACCGAGACCGTGCCGGTGACGCGGATGGTGCCCGAGACGGTCAACGAGATCGCGGACCGTGACGACCTACGTGCCTCGGCAGCAGGTCGTGCGCCAGCCGGTCGTGCGGGTCGTCTGCGAGCCGGTCACGATGACGCAGGCGGTGCTATCGTCCTGTCCCGGTGACGAAGAACATGCGAGCGGACCGTCTACGAGACGCGGTGCTCGACCGAGATCGTGGAGAAGGTGGTCACGCGGATGATCCCGCAGTGCGTCACCGAGATCGTGCCCGTCACGCGGATGGTGCCGGTGATGGAGATGCAGACGTCTGCTACGAGACGCGGCGGGTCCCGGCGACGGCCGATGGTGCCGGTCGTGACCTGCGGCCACAAGTGCGGCCACCGTTGTGGCGGCGGCTGCGGACAGTGCGGCGGGCGCGACCCAGTGCGTCGCCTATCGCCAGGTTGCGACGTGCGTCGAGCAGCAGGTGCCGGTCACGCGGCCGGTCTGTCCGGCCGGTGCCCGAGACGGTCCAGGTGCCGCGGCAGCGGATGACCTTCACCCCGGTGCAGGAGACGGTCCGGGTGCCGCAGATGAAGGTGAACCGCATCCCGCACCAGATTGTCCAGTGCATCACCACGATGGAAATGCAGTCGTACGAGGTGACGGTGACCGAGATCGTGCCCAAACGGGTCACCGACTATGTCGAGGCGACCGTGTGCACCATGGTGCCGCAGCAGGAGACGGTCGTGGTGCCGACGGTCCGCTGCCGGCCGGTCACCGAGAACGTCACGCGGCAGGTGCCGGTATGCGTTCCTTACCAGGTACCCGTCACCGTGATGACGACCCAGGTCCAGCCGATTACCCGCCAGGTGCCCGTGACGAAGACGGTCATGGTTCCCACCAGCGCGGCGGCCGCTGCGGGGCAGTCGGGCTCGCCCCAGCGCTGAGCAATCGGTCGGGGAAGAGAGTTGATACCGGAGGCCGGATTCTGTACCCGCGAACGACGCCGGCAACGGCGTCGTTCGCGGCGTTCCTGGATCTGTCCTGCGGTTTCCTTTGCGCGAAGCAATTTCGGGCGGAATTCGGGGAGGACGATAGTCCTTGCTGAGGTTGGCCGGTGCCTCGATGGATCGCCGCCATGGGGACGGTCGCGATGGCCGCGACGGAAGCGGGAGCCAGCACCGGGGAATCGAGTCCACCCCGGCTTTTCTCTGGCCTACGCAGGGCCGTCCGCCAAGCGCGCACGAAAAACCCCCGGACCGAGGACGGCCGGGGGTGCTTCGGAGCCTGTGGCTCGCTAGCCTGCGGGTTTTCAGGCCCGCGAAGGGCGGACGCCCGGGGCGGGAGGAGCCGGAGGAGGCTCGACGCCAGCGGGGGTGCTGGTCGGCGTGGTAGGGGCCGTGGTGGCCGGCGTCTGGGGCGCCGACTTCACCGGGACCGTGCCCTGACCGGTCGGAACAGTCTTGGACGGGGCGACGCCCTGGGCGGTCGGGGTCGTCTTCGATGGCACCGTGCCCTGAGCGGTCGGGGTCGTGGCCTGAGGCGTCGTCTTGGCCGGCGCCGTCGGGGTCATGGCCTGCGGCGTCGTCTTGGCCGGCGCCGTCGGGGTCATGGCCTGCGGCGTCGTCTTGGCCGGCGCCGTCGGGGTCATGGCCTGCGGCGTCGTCTTGGCCGGCGCCGTCGGGGTCATGGCCTGCGGCGTCGTCTTGGCCGGCGCCGTCGGGGACATGGCCTGAGGCGTCGTCTTGGTCGGCGCCGTCGGGGTCATGGCCTGCGGCGTCGTCTTGGTCGGGACAGACGCCTGGCCCGTCGGCATCTGCTTCGACGGAGCCTGAGCGGACGCCGAAGCCGTGACACAAAGCCCCAGCACCGCTGCGCCCGCCAAACGATTCCAGTTCATTGATGATTTCTCCTCGGTGTGTAATCGCGACCCAACCAGTGATGTCGGGATCGCCACACGAAAATGCGACCCCGATTGGTTCCAGTATACAAGGAAATTGACTGCGCGCTCTGGGAATTCTGCGAATTCTTCGCAGGATACACCGACTTTGCCCGTCGGTCCAGATGGAGGAGTTTCATCCGGCTGGAGAGACGGGGTCGGCAAGGAGGGTGGATCGTACCAGCACACAGCGGGCCGATGAACCTGGAATTCGGATAGAATCATAGGAGGAGCGGCATGAGACGATCTCTCCAAGGTTGTGTCCGGCTTGAGGAAGGGCCGAAAGGCGGGTTATAAGGGGAGGAGACAACGCATGAGGTGGGGCCGGCGTCGGGCCTTGGGCGTGGGGTGAAGGCGTCGATTCCAACCCGGCGATGGGGGGCCGCGATGATCAGGGATGTCGGCCGGGGAACCCGCAGGACATGGGTTGTGCGGGTCCTTGCGATTGTGGCGGTGGTAACGAGCGGGCGGCCGACGGGAGAGGTGCGAGCCCAGGCACCGGCGTCGGGAGGCTCGGCGGCACGGCGGGTGCCGGACGCGTTACGGTTTGCGCACGGGCTGTTGCGGCAGGGGAAGTACGAGCTGGCGGCCGAGGAGTATCAGCGGTTCCTGGCGAGCGGTCCATCGTCGGCCGTCGATCGGGCCGATGCCCTTTTCGGGCTGGCCAATGCCCGGCTGAACCAGGAGAGTTACCCCGATTCGTTGCGAGCGTTCGCGGACTTCCTCGCGGCGGCGCCGGGGATGCTCGAGCACGCACGGTCCGGTATCGGGTGGGCGAGCTCTCGTACATCACGGGCGACCTGCCGGCGGCGCGCCGGGCCCTCGAGGCGTTCACGGCGGGCAAGGCCGACCATCCGGCGATGGAGACCGCCTGGACCTACCTGGGCGACGTCTATTTCTCGCAGGAGGATCTGCCCGCGGCGCGGAAGGCTTACGAGCGCTCGCTGGCCGATCATCCGCGCGGGCGGCTGGCCGACCGGGCTCGCTACGGGCTGGGCCGGACCTTGGTGGCGGCCGGCGAGCGGGACAGGGCGCTCCGCCTGTTCCGCGAGCTGGCGGGGCAAGGGGGCCCGGAGTGGGTCAACCGCGCCTGGTATCAGGTCGGCACGAACGAGCTGGCGGCCGGTCGGCCGGCCCAGGCTGTCGAGGCCTTCGAGGCCATGGAGCGGGCGTCGCCTGCGAGTTCTCTGAGGGGCGAGGCCCGATTGCGGCGTGCGCGAGCCCTCGGGCGCATGGGCCGGACTGACGACGCCGCGCGCCTGCTGGCCGCTCTGGCCGCGGAGGCCGGCAGCGTGCTGGCGCCGCAGGCGGCCCTCGAGCTGGCGACGATCGAGATGCAGCGCCATCGGCCGGAGGCGGCGCTCGCGGCCGCCGACGCCATCCTGAAGCGGAACCCGCGCTCGCCGGCGCGGCCGGCGCTGCTGTTCCGATCGGCCGAGGCGCTGCGCGAGCTGAATCGTCCCGAGGAAGCGGAGGCGCGGTTCCTTCAGGTCGCCGACACGGCGCCCGACGACCCGTGGGCCGACGACGCGCTGCGATCGCGCGGCAGCCTCGGCGCTGCGCGCAAGGACGGGGCGACGGCCCGACGGCTCGCCGGGCGGCTGGTCGCGAAGTATCCCGCCAGCCCGCTCGCGGGCGACGCCCGGCTGATCGAGGCTCGCGCGGCCGCGATGGCCGGCGAGCCGAAGGTGGCCGTCGATCTGCTGGAGGCGCTGCTGGCGCCGCATGGCGGCGCCGGGGACACGGGCCGGGCACCTTCGTTGAATCCGGCCGCGGCGCGGGACGCACGCTACGAGCTGGCGCTGGCGTATCGCGCGGTCGGCCGAACGGGTGACGCGGAGAAGCTACTCGCCGGCCTGGCGGCGGAGCCGGCGGGACCGCTCGCCGCGGATGCGCAGTTCCTGCTGGGGCAGTCCCACCTCGAGGCCGGCCGCTATGCCGAGGCCATCGCGCCCCTGGAGCAATACCTGGCCGCCGCACCCCGCGGCGAGGTCGCCGAATTCGCCCTGGCCGACCTGGTCGCCGCGCGGCTGGGCCTGGGCAAGCTGGACGAGGCCGGCAAGGCGCTGGCCAAACTGGCGAGCCAGTTTCCACGTAGCAAAGCCCTGCCGCGGGCGCGGCTGCGGGTTGCCGAGGCCGCCTTGGCCGACGGCCAGCTCGACCGCGCCGCGGACGAGTTCCGGCTGGCGGCTGGTCGGGGGACGGGTCAGCGGGATAACCCTCCGGGTGGCTCCGAGGAAATCGAGCCGGCGATCCGATTTCGCGCCTGGGCGGGCTGGGCCGAGCCCTCGCGGGACTCGGCCGCCACGGCGAGGCCGCCGAGGCGTTCGGAGCCGCGGCCGAGCTGGCCCCGAAGGATGAGGCCGCGCCCGGGCTGGCGATGGCGCGGCGCAGGCACTCGAGGCGGCGAAGCGGCCGGACGAGGCGCTGGCGGCGTATGCCGAGCTGGCCGGCCGACCCGGCGAGGGCGCGGTCGCCGCGCTGGCGCAGGCGCGGCTGCTGGCGAAGCGAGGCCGTCACGACGAGGCGGCCAGGGAGTTCGGGCAAATCGCGGCGGATGCCTCGTCGCGCGACGCCCTGGCGAAGGCCGGCGCGACTGCCGACGCCCTGCTCGCCGAGCAGGGCTGGGCGCTGGTGGACGCCGCGAAGCCGGCCGAAGCCGATCGGGTATTCACCCGGCTGCTCGATCAGTACCCGGCCAGCGCGCACGCGGCCGACGCCCGGTTCAACCTCGCCGAATCGGCCAATCAGGACGGCCGGCATGCCGACGTCGTCCGTCTGCTCTCGCCGCTCGTCGCCGGCCGCTCCGCGACCGCGAAACCCGCGGACGACCCGTCGGCTCGCCTGATGCCGGCGGTGCTGTACCGGCTGGGTCGGACGCAGGCCGAGTTGAAGGACTGGAAGGCCGCCGCAGCGACGCTCGACCGGCTGCTCGGCGAGTTCCCCGACGCCCCCTATCGCCGCGAGGCGCGGTTCCTCCGCGCCGAGGCGTCGCTGCAACTGGGGGACGCAACGGCCGCGGAAAAAGGCTTCGCCGCGCTGCTCTCCGAGCCCGCGCGGCCCGACGATCCGCCCGGCCTGAGACGCTCGGTGCGGCTGGAGCAGGTCCGCTGCTGGGTGGCGCTCAAGCGATGGAAGGACGTCGCGTCCGAGGTCCAGACCTTGCGCGGCGAACTGAAGACCGACGACCCGGCGCTGGCCGAGCTCGACTATGCGCTGGGCCAGGCGCGGATGGGACTGGGCCGGATGGAGGAGGCCCGGCAGTCGTTCCAGGCGGTGATTGCCTCCCGTCGCGGAGGTGAGCTGGCGGCGCAGGCACAACTGATGCGCGGCGAGACGTTCTTCCACGAGAACCGGCTACGCGAGGCGCTCCGCGAGTTCCTCCAGGTCGAAATCCTCTACGACGCCCCGCGGTGGGAAGCCGCCGCCCTGCTCGAGGCGGGAAAGGTCTACGAGCGACTGGGCCAGTGGGCCGACGCGGCGGAGACCTACGAGCGGTTGATCGCCGACTTTCCCAAGGAACCGGAGGCCGCCCATGCGCGAGCTCGCGGCGAGGCGGCGCGGCAGCGGGCGGCAAAGCCGACCGGATCGGCCGGGACCGCCGAGGCCACAAAGCCTTCGCAGCTCGGCCAGTCGCCGCGGACATCGGCGCGATTTCGCGGGCAAGTGGCCGCGGGGGACAATCCCTCATCGCGCGGGCGAGAAAGTACGAAAACACGATAGCCGACCGACTCGAAAGTCGAAGGCGCTCGCAGGTCCGACGGGGCTGCAAGCGGATCGGCATCGGTTGGGATGACCCGGGATGGATTCTGCATCCAGGCCGAAACAGGAAGGAACCCTGTTCATGAACCGGGGGAAACGGTCGGGCGGGTGGGGCACTGCGGCAATCCTCACCTTGGGATTCTTCGTCATGACCGGCGGGGCCAGTCGCGCCGAGCAACTGGGCCCGGCGAGACCAGGTGCGACGGTTCGCGACCTGGCCGCCGTGCAACTGGGTCGGCTGGCGACATGGCTGGCCGACTGGTACCGTCGCACGCCGCCGCCGGAGCGGGTGACCTGGGGCGGGCTGGTGGCCTGCGGCGGGCTGGCGAGCTGCGTGCTGCTGGAGCGAATGCTCCGCCTGCGGCAGCGCCGGGTCGTGCCGTCGGCGTTCGTCGCACGGTTCGTCGATCATCTCCACGAGGGGAGGCTCGACTGCGGGCAGGCGCTCGACCATTGCGAGCGCAACCCCAGCCCGGCGGCGAGCGTGGCGCTGGCGGCCGTGCGGCGGTGGGGCCGGCCGGCGGGCGACCTGGAGCGCGCAGTGGCGATGGCGCACCGGGTCGAGGCCGATCGCTTGCGGCGCAACGTCGCCACCCTTCGCCGGGCCGCGGCGCTGGCGGCGCTGCTCGGCGTGCTGGGTACGCTGTTCGCGCTTGGCCGGGCGCTGGAGGCGCTCCCGGCCGGTGTTCATGCCGGACCGGAGGCGACGGCCTGGGGACCGGCTGTGGCCGCGGCACTCGGGCCACTTTCGACCGGGCTGATCATCGCGACGCTGGCCCTGGTGGCCTACGACGGCGTGCAGTCGCGGGTCGAGCAGCTCGCCGGCGCGCTCGACCGCCTCGGCGCCGAGACCATCGAGGCGATCGCGATGAGCCGCGCCGCCCGCGACCACCCCGATCGCGATGGCCCGGTCGCCGCACCTTACCCCAGCTCGTCGCAAAAGCTCACGAACGGTCGAGGGCGGTCAGAACGTCCCCGAGTAGATCGCGCACGAGCGGCAGACATCCGGCGGGCTGTCGGATGAGAGCGCAGCCCGGAAGGACTGGTAGGCGTCGCCGTTCCAGACCGCCGCGGCGCCATGGGCGGCCATGTCGCCGAGCGAGGCGCGGTCGGGCGTGCCGACCATGCAGCAGGGCATCGCCAACCCTTGATAGCTGACGTAGGCCCCTTGCCAGGGCCAGTCGCAGCGGTCGGGGCCGGGGGTGCCCGGCGGGTGGTCGACCGGGCCGGGTGCTCGGCAGCCGGAGCTCGACGCCCAGCTCGACCGCGGCCGATCTCGCACGGTCGAAGACCTGCTCGACCCGCGCCGAGGTCCTCGTGCAGCAAGGTCTCGGCGTCGACGAAGTCGCGCATCGGGCGGTAGTGTGCCGGCAGGCTCGACTCGCCGAAGTCGTGGCAGAGGTGCTGGACGAACACCGTCTCGATCGACAGCCGATGGGCCAGGCGGACGAGGTCGGGCAGCTCCGCGAGGTTCTGCCGCATCGCGACGGCCACCAGCCGAATCCGGGGCGTCGAACTGGCCAGCCGGCGGCGGGCCTCGACCAGGCTCTCGAGGTTGGCGATCACCTGGTCGAAATGGGCCCGAACGCGGATTCGCTCATAGGTCTCGGCGGTCGCGCCGTCGATCGAGGCGTGCAGCTCGTCCAGCCCGCTCGTGACGCACAACTCGGCCCGGCGCGGGTTCAGATACGTGAGGTTGGTATTGGTGCTGACCCGGATCCCCCGCGCGGCGGCCAGCGCGACCATGTCGAAGAACCGTGGGTGCATCATCGGCTCGCCAAGCCCCTGAATTTGCAGCCGCTCGAGGCCGCGGGAACTGGTCGAGCAGCCGCTCGAACAGGGCGAATTCCATGAAGGCGGGCGGCCCGTGCGGCGGCCCGTCCTGGCGGAACTGGATCGGGCACATCTGGCAGCGCAGGTTGCACTGGCCGACGGCCTCGACCTGGAGGAAGCGCGGCATGGGCGGCGTGAGGGTCACGGTTGTTAAGCTCATGGATTTCCCCATCAGGCGAAGACGACGCGAAACTTGAGTGCCCCGTACAGCCGCCAGAAGACCGACAGCGGCGGGATGAGTGCCGAGGTAGCGAGCATCTCGAGCGACGTGCCGGGGCGAGGCGGAGGTCCCCCGCAGCCGACGGGCGCAGAAGCGGACCGTGAGCACGACCCAGAGACCCGCCGCTCCAAGGGCCAGCGGAATTCGACCCATCACGGCCGCGGCGGCCGCGATGGCGAGCGTGCCCACGATGACGTAATAATCGCCAGGGCGGGCCGCGGCGGATCCGCTCGCGATAGGCGTCGGGATGCTTCTTGTAGAGCAGGGCGTCGAACAGGCTCTTGCGCTGCTGGCGGATGCTGACGCCCCAGGGGGCCGGACGGACCGGGTGGACCACGACGGCGGATTCGGCACCGGACGATCCGCGCGTCCCGCCCGCAGGAGCGCGAAATGCAGGTCGCTATCCTCTCGCCAGGCGGCCGAGAACCGCTCGTCGAACCCGCCGACGGCCTCGAGCGCATCGCGTCGGCAGAAGCAGTTGGCCGTGACGAACTCGGCCCCTTCCAGCCCGGCGGCGTCGCGCTCGTAATCGGTCGGCCGCGGCGGGCAGCGGGACCACGACACGCCCCGACGCGGCCGCCGCCCCGCCGGCCATCGCCGCAAGGCCCGCCGACAGCCAGCCCGGCTCGGGAATGCAGTCGTCATCGGTGAACGCGATGATCTCGCCCCGCGACGCCCGCCAGCCGAGGTTTCGCGCCGCGGCCGGGCCGTGCCGTCCCGTGCACGGCGAGATACCGCAGCGGCATCGGGCTGGTCTCGATGCTCCTCGACGCACCTGGTTCAAGGTCTCCTCGCTATTGCCGTCGTCGACGACCAGCACCTCGAAATCGGCCGGGGCGAGGTCCTGCCGAGCCATCGCATCCAGGCAGCGAGCGAGCAGGTCGGGGCGTCGGTAGGTGGGAATCGACCACGGAGATTTTCATCGCTGCGGCATCCCTCCGGCCGGCTTCTCCAGCAGGAACGGGCCGATCACCAGCGCATCGAGCGGCGACGTCCAGAAGCTCTCGACTGCGTCGCGCGGCGTGCAGACGATCGGCTCGCCCCGCGTGTTGAACGAGGTGTTGACCAGCACGGGCACGCCCGTCCGCGCCTGGAACGCCTTGATGAGGTCGTAGTAGACCGGGTTCTGGTCGCGGCGGATCGTCTGGATCCGCGCCGTGCCGTCGATGTGGCGAACGGCCGGGATCCGCTCGGCCTTGTCGGGCGCGAACGTCGAAGACGAACAGCATGAACGGCGAGACACGCGACCCCTCGAACCACTCGCCTGCTTCTTCCTCCAGCACGACGGGAGCGACCGGGCGGAAGTCCTCGCGGTCCTTGATCTCGTTGAGCCGGGCCTGCATCTCGGCGTGCAAGGGCGAGGCCAGGATGCTCCGTGCACCCAGGGCCCGGGGGCCGAACTCCATCCGGCCCTGGAACCAACCGATGACCTTGTCGGCCTCCAGGATCGCGGCCACCTCGCCGGGTACGTCGTCCAGCCGTCGATAGGGGATCTTCGTCCAGCGCAGGAAGCTCTCGATCTCGGCCTCGCCGTACTCGGGGCCGAGGAAGGCGTGATCCATCTGCCAGTCGCGCCCGGCGCCCGGTCGCTCTCGGGCGTCGACCCAGAGCGCCGCGCCAGGGCGGTCCCGGCATCGCCGGCCGCCGGCTGGACCCAGATCGATTCGAACGGTCCGCGATCGCGAAGCCGGGCGTTCATCACGCAGTTGAGCGCGACGCCGCCGGCCATGCAGAGGTCCTGGCATCCCGAGGCGCCATGAAGCCAACGGGCCAGCTCGATCACGGTGTCCTCGAGCACGATCTGGAGCGAGTGCGCGATGTCGAAGTGCCGCTCATCGAGCGGGCCGCCGCGCAGCCGAGGCGGGCCGAACCGCTCGTCCAGCCGGGGCGGGTCGATCGTGTATCGGCCCTCGGGACCGAGGTGGATCATCGAGGCGAACTCGGAGACATACCGCGGCCTGCCATACGAGGCCAGCGCCATGACCTTGTACTCGTCGGAGGAGTGCAGGAAGCCCAGGTAGCTCGTCACCTGCTCGTAGAGGATCCCCAGCGAGTGCGGCATCTGGACCTGGCCGAGCCACTCGAGCTCGGTCCCCTGGCCGACGGCGTAGCCGGTCGTCGCGCGCTCGCCGCGGCCGTCCAGCGTCATCACGGCGGCCCGTTCAAACGGCGAGGCGTGGAAGGCGCTGGCGGCGTGCGCCAGGTGGTGCGCGACGAAGTGCCAGCGGAACCGGCTGCGCGAGCGGGCGTCGCGGAACCGCGATTGAAGATGGTGCGGGGCGCCGTCGAGAAGCTGCCCGGGGGCGTTCACGATCGATGAGAGGAACAGCGGGTCCCACGGCGATTCCCACTCGGGCGCCGGGCCGATCTGGCGCAGCGGGATCGGGATCGAGGCGTCGTCCCGGTGGCGGCCGAGCAGCAGGAAGGGATCGTACGAGTAGGCGACATGGTCGATATCGGTTAGGTCGATGCCGGCTGCGCCCAGGCAGTAGTCGATCGCGTGGAACGGCAGCTCCCAGGCGGCGAACGGGACCGGCCGCTTGCCGTGCTTGACGTGAGTGAACCGCTCGTCCTCGGCCGCGGCGATCACGCGTCCGTCGCGGACGAGGCAGGCGGCCGGGTCGTGGTAGGCGGCGTTGATGCCCAGCGTATACATCGTTGTTCTCCGGGACCGGGAATCCTTCTGTCGATCCGATGGCATTTCACGCGAGAACGAGCAGGTCGAGGGCCGCGCGGACGACCTCGTCGGGCTCGACGAGCCGCAGGCAGTCGTGATGTCCCTCGGGGCAGACGCTCTTGTAGCAGGGCTGGCACGGGACCTCGTGATTGAGCACGCGGCTGGGGACGCTGCCAGGGCGTGTGCTGCGGGTTGGTCAGCGCGTACAGGTCGACGACCGGCGTGCCGACCGCCGCGGCGACATGCGCCGGGCCGGTGTTGTTGGCGATCAAGAGCGGCGCCCGCTCGATCAGGGCGGCGAGCTCGGCGAGATCCAGCTCGCCCGCCAGCGAGAACGATGGCGCGGCCATCATCGCGCGGATCGATTCGACCAGCGGCCGCTCGGACTCCGATCCGGTGAAGATCACGCGGCAGTGTGCCTCGCGGGCGAGCTGCACGCGCCGCGAGGGCGAAGCCCTCCGGCGCGTAGCGTCGCGATGGTGCCGAGGCGCCCGGGTGGATCACGACCCACGGCGTCGACCCGTCGATCGCCAGGCCGGCCAGCAGGGCCTCGACCCGCAGGCGCGACCCGGCCGGCACACGCAGCGACAGCCGTTCGTCACCCGTGCGGGCGCCGACGGCGGCAACCAGGTCGAGCTGCCGGCGCACCTCGTGGCGGACAGTCGCGGACGGCTCGGTCTCGGGCACCCAGTCGGTCAGCAGGAGATAGGGGTTTTCGCGGCAGTGGGCCAGCCGGAGCGGGATGTCGGCCAGGTGGCAGAGCATGGCCGCGGGGAGCGGGTTCTGGGTGTAGACCGTGAAGATCACGGCCGCGTCGAAACGCCCCGAGCGCAGCCGATCGATCATCGCGGCGTCATCACGGCGGTCAACTTTCCGGACGGTCGCCTTCATCCAGGGGGCTTCATAGATGATGCAGGCGTCAACCTCGGGGACGAGAGGGGCGACCGCCGCGCCCGAGTGCGAGGTCAAGAGCGTGATCCGACGGCCGGGGCCCGACTCCCTGAGCGCGGATCGCTGGCGTCGTCATCAGCACGTCGCCCATCGCGTCGAGGCGGACGCAGAGGACGTTGCGGGCGCGGTCCCACGCCGACGGTGCGGTCATCGGTGAGCCTCCTGCGCCGTGGCGGCGTCGCCGTGGTCCTCGGCCGCGATGATCCGGGCGGCCTCGGCGAGGTCCGCGGCCCTGTAATGCGGCTCGCGGTCCGGAGTGAGGATCCATTCGGTTTCGTTACCGTTGTCGATCAGGATCGTGCGGCAGCCGGCGCGTCGGCCGGCCTCGACGTCGTTCAGAATGTCCCCCACCATCCACGATCGCGTCGGGTCGATACCGAGCTCGCGGGATGCTTTCAGCAGCATGCCCGGCGACGGCTTGCGGCACTCGCAGGCGATGGCGTATTGCGGCACCTGCCCGTCGGGGTGATGCGGGCAGTACAGGAACGCCGCCAGCGGGATACCCAGCTCGGCGAGCATCGATCGCAGCCGGACCTCGACGGCCGCGAGCGCCGACTCGGCGAAATGACCGCGCGCGACCCCCGACTGGTTCGACACGACGACCAGGCGATAGCCGAGCCGGTGCAACAGCGGCAGGCCCTCGGCGGCGCCGGGGGCCAGCGTCATGCGCACCGGGTCAACGTTGTAGGGGACGTCGATGATGGTCGTGCCGTCCTTGTCGAGGAATACGGCGCGGTCGGCGGTCATCGCGATTCGACCTCCTCGCGTACGAGTGTGAGCTGCGGCAGGGCGGCGATGCTCGGGAACGGCCGCACTGCGACGGCCCGCCGGCCCGAGTTGCTACCGGCGCCGAACCGCACGAGGGACCGGGGGCTCCTGTAAGCGATCAGCTCGTCGTACAGGCCGGCGATGTCGCGCGCCACGCTTCCCCAGGTGAAATGCGAGGCCGCGCGCCGGGCACCCTGCCTTCCAAAGAGACGGATCAGCTCGGGACGGCCGAAGAGCCGCGCCAGTCGGTCGGCGATCGCATCGGGGTCGCGCGGCGGCACGAGGTAGCCCGTCTCGCCGTCGACCACGGTCGTCTTGATGCCGCCGACCGAGGCGCCGACGATCGGCGTACCGCACGCGGCCGCCTCGACGGGCGTGATGCCGAACGGCTCGTACCAGGGGGTCGTGACGAAGATGTCGGCCGCACAGTAATAGTAGCGCAGCTCGTCGCGCCCCGGCTGCCGGTGAAGGTGACCGAGTCGGCCACGCCCTCGTCCCGCGCGATGGTCATCAACCGGCCGATCTCGGGCGTCAGCCGAGGGTCGGGGTCGCGCGACTCGCCGCCGACGACCAGCAGCCGCGCTTGACGCCGTGGCCGCGGCGGAGCCGGGCCAGGCCGCGGATCGCGTCGTCCACCCCCTTGCGCGGGACCATCCGGCCGAGTTGCAGGACGATTCGCTCATCCGGGTCGAGGCCGAGCATGCGCGCGGGCGCGGGCCTTGCCCATCGGCCAGAACTCGGCGGGATCGTAGCCGCACGGGATCATCGCCAGCCGCGACCGGTCGGCGCCGTAGAGCTCGACCAGGTCGTCGGCGTCCTGCGGGCACTCGGCGATGATCCGCGTCGGCCTCCCGCACGACGCGGTCCTCGATGGCGAGCCGCTCATGGGGGAAGGAGTCTTCGCCGCCCTGATGGAGCCGGCGGACGCGCCCAGCGCGTGGAAGGTCACGGCAAACGGGATATCCGCGGCGCAGCTTCAGCTCGGCAGCCACGAGCGCGGACATGAAGAAATTCGCATGGACGAGGTCATACGGCCTTCCCGCGCGGATGCGGCGGACCATCGACGCGGCGAACTCGCCCATGTGGGGGAGCAGGTCCTCCTTGCGGACCATGGCCGCAGGCCCGGCGGGGACGTGCACGATCCGCGCACCGTCGGCCCAGCGGACCGTCTCGTCGAGGTCGGCGCGGTCGCGGCGGGTGAAGACGTCGACCTCGTAGCCGAGCGCGGGCAGGCGCCGCGCGATTTGGCCCACGTACACGTTCTGGCCGCCGCTGTCGACGCCACCCAGCGTGGCCAGCGGTGAGGCGTGCTCGCTGATCAGGGCGATCCGCTTCGTCTTCATGCGGTTGCTCCCATCCCCAGGGTCAGGCCCGGCGCGACCCGGATCGCGCCCGGCCGGGTCCGGCCCGTGACCAGGCTGAAGGTGTCCTCCCAGTCGGCGGCGAAGCGGTCGATGTGGAATCGCTCGAGCGCTCGTTGGCGGGCCCGTTGACCGAGCCGGCGCGCCTCGGCCGGGTGCTCCAGCAGCGACTGCATTCGCTCCACCAGCCGGCCTGGGTCGGTGTCGACGTAGCCTGAGACACCGTCCTCGATGGCCGTGGCCATCTCGGTCGTCGCCAGGCCCACGATCGGCATGCCCAGCATCATCGCCTCGATGACCGCCAGCCCCAGGCTGGTCCAGCGGATCGGGTTGAAGAAGAACCGGTACCGCGCCTCGAAAGCGGCCAGCTCCATCGGCAGGACCTCGCCCCAGCCGCCGAGCGACTCGGCGTCCATTCCCACGAGCTCCAGCGGCACCGACTTGCGGGCCTGCTCGAAGACGTCGGCGCCGAGCAGGCGTCCCCGCGACCGCAGGTGGTTGATCACCACGATCCCCCGCCCGAGCTCGCCCGTGTAGGTCACGCCCTCGGGCACGAAGACGCCGTGGTCGATCACGCGGGTCGGCGTGCGGCCGCTGTCCCACATCAGGCGGTTGAACGGCGTGACGTGGACTAGCAGGCCGTCGGGCTCGTCGAACCAGTGGCGGGTGTCGGTCGGATGGACCCGAGGCGGGTCGTGCTCAAGGTAGATCCGAGGCAGCCGACGCTGCCGCTCGCCCAGGATCTCGCACTGATCGACCTCGTAGTTCCGGCGGGTCTGGAACAGGACACAGTCATAATCGCCGTGCCGCACGGACTCCGCCGGCACTTCCTTCACGTTCGCCGGAAACGGGAAGCTCGTCCCCCGCCCCCCGTAGCCCTCGGGATGGCCGGCCTTCACCGGGATGTGGAACTCGACGGCCGCCCGCGACAGGTAGAGCAGGTAATTCCCGTGGACGTGCCAGGTCAGGACGCGGATCGGTTTCATGAACGGCATCTCTTATGAAGCTTCGATCAAGGAACATTCCGCCCGGGCCCGAGGCGACTCTTCGGACGAGCCTCCCGCGCCAGCAGCTCGGCGGCCAGGTTGACGACCTCGCCGACCGCGACGCCCGAATCGCGGCAGAGGACGCGATGGAACCTCGCGGCGACCGGCGACCATCGCTCGGGGTTGTTTCCGGTCGAGATCACGACGCTGGGGACCTCGAGCGCCGCCGCCACGTGCGAGACGCCCGTGTCGTTGCACACGAGCAGCCGGGCGCCGGCGACAACGGCCCCCAGCGTGCCCAGCTCGGTCCGCCCCGCCAGGTCCAGGCAATGACGGCCGATGGCTCGGGCCACGGAACTGGTCAACCCGGCCTCCGCGGCGGTCCCGGTCAGCACGACGCGCAGACCTCGGGCGGCCAGTTCGCGCCCCACGGCCGCGAACCTCTCGGCCGGCCATCGCCGCTCGGGGACGCTCGCGCCCGGGTGGATGCAGACATAACCGCCCGGCTCGAGGTCCCGGGTCTCCGCAGTTGCCCTCAGCAATTCGAAATCCGCCGCGCGCAGCGGGAACTCGAGCTGCTCGCCGCGTGCCGGTGCGCCGAGGAACTCCATCAACTTCAACAGGCGGCGCAGCTCCAGTCCCCGGTCGGGCCAGGGGAGGAACCGCTCGGGGTCGGGGCAATAATCGCCAGGCACGAAGAAGCCCGCACATCGACGCGCCCCGAACAGCACGGTCAGCGGATTCACGAACGGGCCCGACCCGTGGAGCTGGATCGCCAGGTCGAATTGCTCTCGCTGGATGTCGGCCAGGAAAGTGGGGATGCGCTCGAATCTTGGGTTCGCGCTCGGGGAGCCCGGGAAAGCCCGGGAACTCGCGGAACCCGTCGAGGTAGCCGCCGAAGCGGTCCACGAACCAGCGCGCCCACGGAAGCCCGATCAGCACGATCTCAGCGCCCGGCAAGGCCGCGCGGAGGGCCCGCAGGGCGGGGACCGCGCAGAGGAGATCGCCGAGCTGGAGTGCCCTCAGGATCGCGACCCGCCGGGGCGGAGTCTCCTCGCGACCGAGGGGGGTATTCCCTCGCATCATTCGCCATCAATCCCCAGAGTGATCGAACGAGATTCAGCGGTCATCCCGGCGGCTCGGGTGATCGCTCGCCGGCGGCAAGTCCGAACGGCCAAAGGCCGTTGCGGAGCACCCGCCGGTTTACCCGAGTCTCACCCGCGGCCGGACAGTCCGTACGGGACGCGGGACGAGCTTGCGCAACTCATCGCTCTCCAACCGACGATCTCACCCCGACTGGGCCCTAGTCTTCCCGTTCCGAGCAGTTAGAGATGGCCCACGAGGCTGGTGTCTTCAAAGCAATTCTGATACCAACATCCTGGTAAAGACAAGCGTGATAGGTCGATAAAATCGGCATTGTACATGCCCTCGCGCTGCGCGAGATTGCGTGCGGGAGCAATCCGTCACACACCGGGCTTGCGGCGGCCGGCTTCCATGAAGCAATTCCCATACCGCCATCTCACGCGAGACAACCCGCGCGGCCGGAAATCTCGGCCGAAGGCGGCTTGATGAACGGGGAGATGCATGGCATGATCGAGATGAAAACGCGCGAGATCACGCCCGCCCTGTCGCCGGAAGGTACGTTCAGAAAGTGCGCGAGCCGGCAAGCCTGGCCCGGTCGGGGAGCGCTCAGAGCGTTTCATCCCCGACCAGCCATTCTGTTCGACGCGGATCCCTCCGAGCTCCATCGTCGCGCGGCGGCCTCGAATGCCGCGGCCTGCGCCGCGTCGTTGAAGGCTCGCAGCGGCACGATCAGCCGCGCCCGGCCTTCAGGGTCGTAGGCCGACGGGCGCATCCAGAAGATCAGGTCCCGGCGGTTCTTCGTGATCTTCCGAACGCTCCGCCACCGCAGCGTCATCGGGCCGACCAGCGCAATCGTGTGGTCCCGTTGCGCTCCCGCGATCCGCACGGAGAGCCCGAGCGGCGAGATGGACACGATCCGGCCCCCGCAAAGCCCTTGCTCGCGTGCAAGACGACGACGGCTCGCCACCTGGAGTTCCAGCAGCACGAGGGTCGCGACCGGTGCCAGGCCCGCGGTGACCAGCGCGGCCATTTTGTCTCGCGAGAGCACAAACCCGCCCAGCGCGCCCGCCAGGCCGGCCACGACCATGACGATGAGCCACTGCGGGATGAACCCCAGGACCGGCATGGGGTCGTGGAACACGTCGAAGCCGGCGAACCGCCTCAGCTCGCGATCGTTCAGGTCGTGGGTGACCGAGAGCACATCGCGTGGCGGTTCGGCGACGGGCGTTGACGCGTCGTCCAGGTCCTCCTCCCACGTGCCCAGCAGGTCGTCGTACTGCGGATCGGCCCGGGCGTCCGGGAACTCCTCGGCCATCGGGTGGGACCTCCCATCGAGGATCTCGCGAGACGGGCCGATCGCCGGCGCAAAGCGTCCTCAACGCACCTGCCGCCCTCGCGCATATCGGTATGCGGACCGCACCTGGTCGTCGGTCCAGCCGACGATCTTCGACGGATACCCTTTCTTCTTGCCGAATGCAATGACCAGGCCCTTGGCGTCGGGGTCCTGCTTGGCCGCCCAGCCGAGGAGCTGGCGGCCGTCGATCGGCGGCCGTTCCTCATCGTCGAGGACGTCGTTATCCTCGTCGTCCTCTTCACGAGATCGGCGGGTTGGGGCCGGTCCTCGCGTGTCCGTGCCGTTCAGCCGACTCGGCGCCGGCCTCGATCGACCCGGCGAGGGGGCGGCCATGCCGGCCGACTCGCCGCGCAGCCGTTCGATTTCGTCATCGACCGTGTTTTCGCAGATACTCAGCCAGTGGTCGCGAATCCGCGCCAGCTCGTCGGCGGCCGTCCCGCCGGGGAGCTCGACCTCGATCTCGCACGTCGCACCGACGCTGCCCTCGCGGTCCGTGGCCTCCTTGCGTGATACTCCGACCTTCAGTCGCATCACGGTGTCAATCTCCCAGTCTCGATCGGCGCGGCCGGCGCGGATCGCGATCATGAACCCTGGGCCGGCGACCTCGCCGGCCGTTTCAATCGGGTCCTTCCCGGCGGCCTCCCGTCATAAGATAATACTCCACGTACAGCACGATGCCATGGGACGGAGCAGGATCGTCTAAAGGAGGCGAGCGATGAACGGGCTCATGATGGACTGGCCGCTCCTGATACCCAGCATTCTCCGCCGCGCCGGGCGGACCTATCCCGAGAAGCCGATCATCAGCCGATGGGCCGACGGCACGATCCACCGGATGACCTATGGCGATCTGGAGGTCCGCGTCCACCGGCTGATGAATGCGCTGCGGACGCTGGGAATCCGACCGGGCGACCGCGTCGCGACCCTGGCCTGGAACAGCCATCGCCACCTGGAGCTCTATTTCGCCGTGCCCTCGATCGGGCGCCGTGCTGCATACGATCAACTTCCGCCTGTCGCGCGAGCAGTTGCGATACATCATCAACCACGCCGAGCGACCGCATCATTTTCGTCGACCGGTCGGTCGCGGCGCTGGTGGCCGCGCTGAAGGCCGACATCCCCGCGGTCGAGCAATTCATCCTGATGGACGACCGCTGCCCCGAGCCCCCCGCGCTGCCGGAGCCGTCGATCGACTACGAGGAATTGCTGGCCTGCGCGTCCGAGCGGGCCGAGTTCCCCGCAGCTCGACGAGAACATGGCCGCCGGGATGTGCTACACGTCGGCCACGACGGGCGACCCCAAGGGGGTGGTCTACAGCCATCGCTCGACCTTCCTGCACGCGATGGCCGGCTGCCTGGTCGACGCCGGGGCCATGAGCGAAAAGGAGATCGCCCTGCCGGCCGTGCCGATGTTCCACGTCAACGCCTGGGGGATGCCCTACTCGTGCACGATGACCGGCGTCGACTCAGGTCTTCCCGGGCTCGGGCCTGATCGGCCAGCCGCTGGCCGAATTGCTCGAGTCCGAGCACGTCACCTGCGCCGCGGGGGTGCCGACGATCTGGACACTGCTCTACCAGCACCTCAAGGAGAAGACGTACGACCTGTCGAGCCTGCACACGCTGCTCGTGGGCGGCTCGGCGGCGCCGCGGGCGATGTTCGAGAACTTCGAGCGCGACTTCGGCATCCGCGTGCTGCACGCCTGGGGCATGACCGAAACCTCGCCGCTGGGCACCGTCTCGCGGCTCAAGGGCGAGATGCTCGCCTGGCCCGAGGAGCGCCAGCTCGAGTACCGGCTCAAGCAGGGAATGCCGATGGCCGGGGTCGAGATCCGCATCCTGGGCGAGAGCGACGAGGACCTGCCCTGGGACGGCGAGCACGTCGGCGAGCTGGCTGTTCGAGGCCCATGGATCGCCTCGAGCTATTACAACAACCCCGAGGCCGGCGCAGCGTTCACGCCCGACGGCTGGTTCCGCACGGGCGACATGGCGAGCATCGACCGCTACGGTTACGTCCAGCTCAGCGACCGCAAGAAGGACCTGATCAAGCGCAAGGGCGAATGGATCTCGAGCGTCGACATGGAGAACGCCGTCTCGAGCCACCCGGGCGTGGTCGAGGCCGCCGTGGTCGCGCGTCCCGACCCCGTGTGCGACGAGCTTCCCGCCGTCCTGGTCGTCCGCCGCGCCGATGCCGACCCGCCCGGTCGAGGCCCAGGACGTCATCGACCTGCTCGCCATGCAAGTTCGCCCGGTGGCAGTTGCCGCTGCCCGAGGACGTCCACTTCGTCGATTCGCTGCCCAAGACGGGCGTCGGCAAGATCGACAAGAAGGTCCTGCGCCAGCTCGTCGCCGGCCATTTCGAAGCCGCCGGCCGGCTGATGGGCGGCCGAGACCGACGCGGTACGCCCGGTCTCTTCCCGTTTCGGCTCCTCGCAGCCATCCTTATTGCCATCCCCACAACGATCAGGAGCCGACAATGAGCACAGTCCTGGTAACCGGCGGTTCGGGCTTCGTTGGCAGTCATTGCATCCTCAAGCTCCTCGCCGCCGGGCATCAGGTGCGGACCACGGTGCGGGACCTGGGTCGCGTGCCCGACGTCCGGGCGCTGCTGAAGCAGGGGGGTGCCGAGCCGAACGGCCGCCTGTCCTTCCACGCGGCCGATCTCCTCGACGACGCCGGCTGGTCCGAGGCCGTCTCCGGGTGCGAGTACGTCTTGCACGTGGCCTCGCCCTTTCCGCCGACGCTCCCCCGCGACGACGAGGAGCTGATCGGGCCGCGCGCGAGGGCACGCTGCGGGTGCTCCGCTCGGCTCGCGACGCGGGCGTCCGCAGGGTGGTGATCACCTCGTCGTTCGCCGCGATCGGCTACGGCCACGAGCGCCGCGAGCGGCCCTTCGACGAGGACGACTGGACCGATCCCTACGCGCCCGACGTCCAGCCCTACGCCCGGTCGAAGACCCTGGCCGAGCGCGCCGCCTGGGAGTTCATCGCCGTCGAGGGCGGGGCGCTCGAGCTCTCGGTCGTCAACCCGGTGGGCGTGTTCGGGCCAGTCCTGGGCCCGGATTACTCGACCTCGATCCTGATGGTCCAGCGCCTGATGGACGGCGAAGTGCCCGGCTGCCCGCGGATCTGGTTCGGCGTCGTGGACGTCCGCGACGTGGCCGACCTGCACGTTCGCGCCATGACCGATCCCGCCGCCAGGGGCCAGCGGTTCCTCGCCGTGGCCGGCGATTTCGTCTCGGTCCGCGATATCGCCCGCTTCCTCAAGGACCACCTGGGCGAGTCGGCCCGCCGGGTCAAGACCTGGCAACTGCCCGACTGGCTCGTGCGGCTCGCCGCGCTGGCCGATCCGGCCGTCAAGCAGATCCTGCCCGAGCTGGGCCGTCGCAAGAACGCCACGGCCGACAAGGCCCGCCGCCTGCTGGGCTGGAAGCCACGCCCGAGCGCCGAGGCCGTCGTCTCGACCGGCGAGAGCCTCGTGAAACTCGGCCTCCTGAAGCACGCCCCCGCGCCTGGCTCCCAGTGAATTCGACCGGAGGACCCGGCGCGATCGAGCCCCGGCGAAGACCGGGTCCACCCTCACTTGCTGGTCTTCTCACCCGGCACCAGGAACGAGTCGAACACGCGCACGTTCGCGAACGACTCGCGGTTCTCGTCGACGAATTTCTGGTGCCGCTCGCTCTTCAGGTACGTGGCCTTGGCCGCCTTGTTCTCGAAGACGACGTGCAGCGCCACGTCGAAATCCTTGACGCTCACCGGCTCCTGCACGTCCTCGTCCTCGGCGATCGTGCCGACCGAGAAATACACCGTGCCCGGGTGCTCGCCGAGGTACTTCTCGCACGAGGCAATGAACTTCTCCCGCGACTGCTTCGAATGGTCCTTGAGCCCGAAGAAGACCATGTGCGCCAGCGGCCGATCCGCCCCGCTCGACATCCGCGCCGCGACGTCGAGCGCGAAGGTGGCGGCGAGGGCAAGCAGGGCCAGGGAAAGCAGGACGTGCCTCATGGTGATTCTCCGGTGGAAGGATGCATTGGGCGGACGGATGACGTTCCCCGACATCATGAACGGCGCCCGGCGTCGTTGCAAGGCGATCGGACCACGCGAGCCCTCGGGAAAATCGTCAGCGCCCTCCGTCTCAGCGGGCAGGCGGATCTCCCCAGCCATGGACGATCGCGGGCCGCTCGGGTAACTTTGGTCGGATGGACAGGCCGATGGGTCGAGCGAGCGACGCGAGCGACGACCCCGGCGATCCCTGGTCTCCCGGAAAAGGCGGCTCATGGCGGAAACTGGTCCGGCGTCTCGGCCCGTGCTCGTCCTGGATTTCGGCGCGCAGTACGTGCAGCTCATCGCGCGTCGGGTGCGTGAGCGGCACGCCTTCGCGCGGATCGTCCGGCACGACATCACGGCCGAGCGTGTCCGCGAGCTCAATCCGCTGGCCCTGATCCTCTCGGGCGGACCGAGGAGCGTGTATGAGCCCGGCGCCCCGAAATGCGACCCGGAGCTCTTCAAGCTCGGCATCCCGATCCTGGGGATCTGCTACGGCCTGCAGCTTGCCGCCGACGCGCTGGGGGCCCGCGTCCAGGCCAACCCGGCCCGCGGCGAGTACGGCCGCACCGACTGTCGCGTGCTCGACGAGGAGGACCCGCTCTTCCGCGACGTCCCCCCCGACACGATCGTCTGGATGAGCCACGGCGACCAGATCCACGAGGCCGGCGGCGACTTCCTGCCGATCGCCGCCACGCCACATTGCCCGATCGCCGCCGTGCGGCATCGCAGCCTGCCGCTATACGGGCTCCAGTTCCACCCGGAGGTCTCGCACACGCCGTACGGCTCGCTCATCCTCGGCAACTTCCTGGACCGAATCTGCGGCAACCCTCGGGCCTGGACGATGGGCCGTTTCATCGAGCGGGCCGTGGCCGAGGTCCGCTCCCGCGTCGGGCCGGGCGATCGGGTCGTCTGCGGACTCTCGGGCGGGGTCGACTCGGCGGTCTGCGCGGCGCTCCTGGCGCGGGCGCTCGGCCCGCGGGTCGTCTGCGTGTTCGTCGACACCGGGCTTTTGCGCAAGGACGAGCGGGCACAGGTCGTCGAGGCATTCGGCCTCCACACCGACGCGCGAGCTCCAGGTCGTCGACGCCGAGGACGCGTTCCTGAAGACGCTGGCCGGCGTGACCGATCCGCAGGAGAAGCGGCGGCGGATCGGCCACGCGTTCATCGACGTCTTCCGCGAGGCGGCGCGGTCGATCGACGGCGCGCGGTTCCTGGCGCAGGGCACGCTCTACCCCGACGTCATCGAGAGCGGCGGCGAGCCCGACGGGCCGACGGCGACCATCAAGATCCACCACAACGTCGGCGGCCTGCCCGCCGAGCTGGGCTTCGAGCTGATCGAGCCCCTGCGCGACCTCTTCAAGGACGAGGTCCGCCGGCTGGGCATCGAGCTGGGCCTGCCCGATCGCCTGGTCTGGCGCCACCCGTTCCCCGGGCCCGGGCTGGCCGTGCGCTGCCTCGGCGAGGTGACCGCCCCCCGGCTCGAGGTGCTCCGCCAGGCCGATGCCATCTTCCTCGACGAGCTGAGGGAGGCCGGGCTCGAGCGCCAGGTCGCCCAGGCGTTCGCCGTGCTGCTGCCCGTCCAGGCCGTCGGCGTGCAGGGCGACGCCCGCACCTACGAAAACGTCATCGCCATCCGCGCCGTCGAGACCGAGGACTTCATGACGGCCGACTGGTCGCGGCTGCCCCACGACCTGCTCGCGCGGGTCTCGACGCGGATCACCAACACCGTCAAGGGCGTCAACCGCGTCGTCTACGACATCACCAGCAAGCCGCCCGGGACGATCGAGTGGGAGTAACGTCGCCGGTTGATGTTGGAGTTCCGGTGTTCTTGGGATAGAGTCATGGCAGTCGCCCGTGTGATCCCTTCAGCCGGCCGCAACGGCCGAGGACGTCGCCCGATGAAACGCACAGTCGCCGCGGGTCGTGGGTACGCTGGTTCTGCTGGTCGTGGGGGCCGTATCGGCCGCGAGGGGCGACACCCGCACCATCGCCCGCTGCGGCGAGGGCTACCTCGAGGAGGTGGACGGCTACCGGGTCCTCCACGTCAAGGGCAGCCCCTACGAGATGGGCTATCAGCAGGGTGCCCTCCTGCGCGACGACATCCGCGACGGGTCCACTACCTGTTCGACGTCAAGGCCAAGGAGATGACCTTCGAGCTGGGCGGGATCAAGATGCTCGACCCCAAGCGGGTCATCCGCGGCATCGCGGCGCCGGCAGCGGAAGTTTATCCCCGAGCGGTTACTTCGAAGAGATGCGCGGGATCGCCGACGGCGCGGGGATGGACGTCCAGGACATGATCGTCGCCAACTTCATCCCCGAGCTGTTCCACTGCTCGGGCTTCGCGCTCAGCGGCCCGGCGACGAAGGACGGCACGCTCTATCACGGCCGCGTGCTCGACTACGGCTGCGACTGGCGTCTGCAGGACCACGCCATCCTGACGATCGCCGAGCCCAGAGGGCGAATCCCGTTCGTGAACGTGACTTATGCGGGCTTCGTCGGCTCGGTGACTGGCATGAACGCCGAACGGATCTCGATCGGCGAGATGGGCGGCCAGGGCATGGGCCACTGGGACGGCATGCCGATGGCGCTCCTGGTCCGCATCGCGCTCGAGGAGGCGGACAGCCTCGACAAGGCGATCGCCGTCTTCCGCGACCACCCGCGGACCTGCGAATACTACTACGTGATCGCCGACGGCGAGACGGGCAAGGCGGTCGGCATGGAGGGCTCGTGGAACGTCTTCGGCACGATCGCGATGGGCGAGAGTCACCCCAAGCTGCCGGTGGCAATCCCCGACGCCGTCGTGCTCTCGGCCGGCGACCGCTACAAGGAGTTGGCCCGCCGCGTGCAGGCGGGTCGCGGGACCTTCGACGCCGAGTCGGCCCGCCACCTGATGGACCGCCCGGTCGCGATGAAGTCGAACCTGCACAGCGTCCTGTTCGAGACCACGACGACGCGGTTCTGGGTCGCGAACGCCACGAAGGAAGGCAAGCCCGCCGTCGAGCAGCCGTTCTCGGCCTTCCGCCTCAGCGAGCTGCTCGACGCACCAGGCGGACACCTCGGCGAAGGTGCTGCCGCCCCCGCCGGCCCGCCCGCGCGACGCCCAGGCCGCCCGATTGCCGGCGACGGCCGGGCGGTGAGCTCGCCGCGTTACCAGGTGAAAACCCCGCGACAGGTGGGCATCCCCCACCGTTGGATGTTTCTGCGCTTCCACGAGAGGAGAGCCCCCAATGCGGACGCCGGCCCGTCTCGCCGCCTTGCTCGTCGCCGTCGCCTTCGGCCCGAGCGCCGCGCAGGCCCAGACCCGGAAGATCGACCTGAGCACCCGGGAGGGCGCATCGGCCGTCAAGGGCGAGTGGAAGTACCACGACGTCAAGCTCGTCGAGGTCGCGGGCAAGGGCCCCGACGGCAAGCCGAACCGGACGTATGACATCGAGCCCCGCGGCGAGAAGGTCGCCCCGCCGGATTACGACGACAGCGGCTGGGAAACCATCGCCCCCGAGTCGATCCGGAAGGGCCGTGCTGCCGGCCTTGTCTGCTTCGCCTGGTACCGGATCAAGATCACCATCCCGCCCGAGGCGGCCGGCAAGAAGGTCTACTTCCGCACCACCGTGGACGACTACGGCGAGGTCTGGGTCGACGGCAAACTCCCGCGCAAGGTCGGCTCGACCGGCGGGGCCATCGTCGCGGGATTCAATGCTCCCAACCGCGTCGAGCTGACCGACGCCGCGCCGGGCAAGGTCTACCAGATCGCGATCTTCGGCATCAACGGCCCGATCTCCGCCGCGCCGACGAACTGGATCTTCCTGGCGGATACTTACCTCGAGATCGAGGATAAGAAGTGATCCCGGCATCCATCACCGGCCCGAGCCTTCTTCTAATGCACCCCTGATGGAAGGATAGAACGTGGCATGACAATTCATTTATCGGCAGAACGCGAGAAGGTCGTACGTTCCCTCATGGAAGATGGCGGCTTTACCTCGGAGGACGAGGTGATCGACACGGCCTTGCGCCTCCTCGAAGCGCACGCGGAGCAGGGCAAGCTCGCCAACCTCCGGCGCGAGATCGCAATCGGCATCGAGGAACTCGATCGGGGCGAGTCGGCCCCCTTCGAGCCTCTTGCCACGCTGGAGCGAATCCGTGCCCGTCAGGCCGCGATCGTGAGCCCGCCCTGATGACGGAAGTTCGTCGCGCACCCCGAGCGGAGGCGGACCTGGCGACCATCCTCGAGGATCTCCAGCAGACGAATCCGGCCGCCGCCGAACGATACGCCACCGAGTTCCACGACAAGGCGATGGTACTAGCTCGATTTCCGGAAATGGGCCACCTGCGACCGGAGATTGGCCCGAATATTCGCAGTACACTTGTCTGGCCTTACGTCGTCTTCTACCGAATTGAAGGCGACATTGTGTACATCATCCGAATCCTGCACGGAAAGCGGGATCTCCGACGAATCATGAAGAAAGAAAGCAAATGACCCATCAGGCGGGCCGGCAAGACTCATGACACTGCTGGAATCCAATCTCTGGCCCAGCGTAGTACCCGTTCGGCGGGGCAAGGTGCGCGACGTCTACGACCTGGGCGATCGGATGCTCCTGGTCGCCACCGACCGCATCAGCGCCTTCGACTGGGTTCTGCCCACCGGCATCCCCGACAAGGGCCGGATCCTGACGGGTCTGAGCGCCTTCTGGTTCGGGCACCTGCGCGTCCCCAATCACCTGATCTCGGCCGACGTCGACGCCTTCGACCTCGAGCTGACCGACTCCGAACGCGACGCGCTGCGGGGCCGCGCGATGCTGGTCCGCAAGGTCCGGATCGTGCCGTTCGAGTGCGTCGTGCGCGGCTACCTGGCCGGCAGCGGGTGGAAGGAATACCGCACAAGCCGATCGGTCTGCGGGATCCCGCTGCCGGCCGGGCTCGTCGAGGGCGATCGGATCGGCCCGATCTTCACGCCCGCGACCAAGGCCGAATCGGGCCACGACGAGAACGTCTCCTTCGCCGTGATGGCGGAGGCGGTCGGCGCCGAGGTGGCCGGGACATTACAATCGATGAGCCTCGAGGTCTACGGCAAGGCCGCGGACCATGCCTCGAAATGCGGGCTGATCCTGGCCGACACCAAGTTCGAATGGGGATTCGACGAGCGCACCGGCGAGCTGCTCCTGGCCGACGAGGTGCTCACGCCCGATAGCTCGCGGTACTGGGCCTGGAACACGTACCGGCCGGGCGGCGCACAGCCGTCGTTCGACAAGCAGTTCGTCCGCGACTGGCTCGAGACGACCGGCTGGGACAAGGCCAGCCCGCCGCCCGAGCTGCCCGCCGAGGTCGTCGCGCGCACCCGGGAAAAGTACGTCGAGGCCTACGAGCGCCTGACCGGCGGGGCCTTCCCGTACCAGTGAATGAATGAATCGATCGGAATGAAATCGACATGCTTCGCTACCTGACCGCCGGCGAGTCGCACGGGCCGGCACTCACGGCCATCGTCGAGGGGTTCCCGTCGGGCGTGACGCTCGACACCGCGCCGATCGACCGCGAGCTTCAGCGGCGGCAGGGAGGCTACGGCCGGGGCAAGCGGCAGAAGCTCGAGACCGACCGTGTCATCGTCGACTCGGGCACCTATCACGGCGTCACGACGGGCGGCCCGATCACGCTGCGACTGATCAACAACGACGCCAAGCTCGAGCGGCTCGTCGAGCCCGCCGCACCCCGCGGCGGCCACATCGACCTGGCCGGCGCGATCAACTATCAGACCGGGATCCGCCAGGTGCTCGAGCGCGCCAGCGCCCGCGAGACGGCGCTGCGGGTCGCGGTCGGGGCGCTGGCCCGGCTGCTGCTCGGCGAGCTGGGGATCACCGTCTTCGGCTACGTCCGCGAGCTGGGCGGGATCGACGCGCCGCCGCTTTCGTTCGACCTGGCCGTCCGCGACGCCAGCCCGGTCTACACGCTGAATCCCCAGGCGGACCCGGCGATCGTCGCGGCGATCGACGCGGCGCGGGAGGCGGGCGACACGCTGGGCGGCATCGTCGAGGCGGTCGTCACGGGCTGCCCGATCGGGCTGGGCAGCCACGCGCAGTGGGACCGCAAGCTCGACGCCCGGCTCGCGGCCGCCGTGATGAGCGTCCAGGCGATCAAGGGCGTCGAGATCGGCCTGGGGATCGAGGCCGCCCGCCGGCCCGGGTCGAAGGTCATGGACCCGATCGAGTACGAGCCCGACCCGGCCCCCGACGACCGCCGCTTCGGCTTCCGCCGCCCCACCAACAACGCCGGCGGGATCGAGGGCGGCACCTCCAACGGCGAGCCGATCGTCGTCCGCGCCGCCAAGAAGCCGATCAGCACGCTGGCCGCCCGCGGGCCGTCGGTCAACATGGCGACCAAGCAGCCCCAGCCCGCCGCCTACGAGCGCTCCGACGTCTGCGCCGTGCCGGCCGCCAGCGTGATCGTCGAGAACGTCGTCGCCTTCGAGATCGCCGCGGCGGTCGTCGAAAAGTACGTCGGCACCAGCCTCGAAGCGATTCGCACCGCGCACCACGCCCTGCACGACCTCAACCGCCGGCGACTGGAGGGATGGGGCGGAACCGCCGTGGGTTGATTCCAATAGGGCGCGTTTCCCGAGGATTCGATCGCGAGATCGGCAACGAAGTCGAGCCGCTCCGCGCTCGCGGGCCGCCTCCCTATCGCGGTGACCTGACCTCAGGTCGATTCCGGAAGGTCGTCGTTCGACTCTCCGTTGCCGTGCGAGACCGGCTGGGCAGAGCGTGAGGGCAGGAGGTCGACGACATCGATCTCGCCGAGCCGTTGACCATCAATCACGACGGGGACGGACTGCCCCTCCGCGTAGACCGCTCGTGAACGATAGCCTTCCGGTCCCGGGTCGGTGAAAACCTCGACCTGGCGATGGACCAGGTTGATGATCCAGTAGGTCGCCAGCCCGGCCGGTCCGTAGATCTCGGTGGCCAGCTTGCGATCGTCCGACAGGCTCGAGTCGGCGACCTCGATCACCAGGGCGATGTCGTCAGGACCGGGGTGTCGTTCTTCATAGTCGCGGATGGACCCCCGCACGACGCAACGATCGGGCTCGGGCTCGCTGGCCCGACCGACCAGCCGGATCGGCTTGGCCGCCGAGATGTGGTATCGCTCGGTGGGGATGATCCTGGCCAGCTCCACGCCGCACAGCTCATCAGCGACTCTGTGGGGAGGATTCTGGGTCATCTTCGCCACCAGGTACCCGTTGATCAAATGGAACCGATCCTGCCTGGAGAAGGCGCCCGACGCCACCATCGCCTCGTATCGCTCCACCGTCATCCGGTAGAGCGGCGAGGGGATCCAACCCGGATCGGCCGTCGGTGGCGTCGGCTGCTGCGTGGCGGTGGTCGACATCGGTTGGCCTCGTGACACCCTTACCGGACGATGCTTCCTCACTTTACGCCGTGGACCCACCCGACGGCCAGATTGACTCGGCGCATCGACCCTATCTTCTCACGCTCGCTCCCCCGTCTCGCCACCGAAACTCTGGTTGAGCCGGTCGGGCATTTCGTCTATCCTGCTCGGCGAGTGGATGGATTCGCTCCGGCCAGTTCGCCGCATTGCGTTGCGAGATGATCGCGTCATCCGGGAGGCAAGGATGGTCCCCGTGAATCGCCCCGCGCGGCAGGCCGTGGCGACGCTCGTGCTGTTCGGCCTGACGGTCGTGCCGACCGCCTGGGTCGCGGCGATCGCCTGGCGGATCAACCGGCCCGGGCACGTCCGCGACGTCGAGGTCGAGCTGGGTCATCGTCTCGGTCTGCACGTGACGCTCGACTCGGTGCGATACCCCCGGCCCGGCGAGGCCATCTATGCGGGGGTCGTCCTGCGCCAGGAGGAGCCGCGTGGCGGCGGCCTGGCCGAGTTGGCCCGGGTGGACGAGATCCGGATTCAGCACTCGGGACGCGAGCTGACCCTCCACCTCGAGAACCCCCGGCTCCACGCCAGCAGCCCGGCCCTCGCCCTGGAGGGACTCGCCGCCCGACTACAGGTCCCCGCGCAGGGCGGGTTCGACCGGATCAGCGTGACGGCCCCATGGTGCGAGGTGGACCTGGGCGGTCACCTTCGGTTCGCGGTCCGCGAGGTGGCCGGCGCGGTGCAGGCGACCGCGGATGGGACCACGGTCCGGCTGGCGTATCGGATGCCGTCCGCCCTGGCAGAATCGAGGCCCGGGCACGACGACCACGCTCCCTCGGGCTCGGGCACGCACTGCGAGCTGACGATGGTCCATGACCGACGCCCCACGACGCCCGAGACCTCGCTGGCGTTCAAGACGGTCGAGGGGCTGCCGGTGCCCGCGCACGTGCTCGGCCCCTTCTTCGATGCCGACGACTGGCTCGGCCCACGGGCCACGGTCAACGGCGAGTTGAAGCTCGTCCGCGCCGGGGGCCAGGACTGGGAACTACTGTTCTCGGGCAGCCTGCACGAGATCGAGCTGACACGGCTGATCGGCCGCCGATTTCCTCGCCATCGCCTTTCGGGCCGGGCGCGGGTATCGATCGCGTCGGCGCAGTGGGGAAATCGGCCCCAGCAGGGGCCCGGCTGGATCGCGCTGAAGGGCGAGCTGGTCGCCGGCCAGGGCTCGATCGGCGGCTCGCTGCTGGACGCCCTGGCCCGCGAGATGAGCTTCCGCGTGTCGCCCCGAGTGGCCGCCCGCGACCGGTCCCGCGCCGAGCTGGATTTCCGTGCCCTGGGCCTGGCCTTCGACGTGCGCCCCGACGGCGAGATTCACCTGGCCGGCGCCCTGGGCGCCGAGTTCTCTCCCGACGTCGTGCTGGCCGGCCCGACGAGCCCGCTGGCATCGGCTCCCGCAGGGACGGCGAGCGTCCATGGCCTGATCAAGACCCTGTTCCCCGTGGCTGATGCAAGTCCGGGCGTCGTCGTCCCGCTCACCCCCGAGTCCCGGGTCCTCCTGGCCCTTCCCGCCCCGGCCGATGCGAGCCGCCCGGGACGACGATCTCCGATCGGGAATTGATCGAGAATTGCAACCGCACTCCGAAGTTCTTAGCACCGATCGGGGATCGAGCGGCGTAGAATGATCAAAGAGGGCACGCCGCTCGCTGGCGGATCCGTACGTCCCGTGGCGGCCCCGAGCGGCACAACTCGCCGGGCGAACCCGGACGCGTCTCTTCGTGAGGAGTACATCCATGAGTACCTTGTTACGACGTGGTGGGCGGCTCGGTCTCGCATCGATGGCGATGGCAACCGTCCTCTGGGCCGGGACGGCCTCGACCGCCATGGCCCACGGCGGCGGTGGCGGTGGCGGTGGGCACGGCGGCGGTGGCATGGGCGGCGGCCACATGGGTGGCATGGGCGGCGGCCACATGGGCGGCATGGGCGGCTATGGCTACGGCCACATGGGCGGCATGGGTGGCTATGGCTACGGCCACATGGGCGGCTATGGCTACGGCCATCATAACGGCTACGGTGGATATGGCGGCTACGGTGGATATGGCGGTTATGGCTTCTATCCGGGGTTCTTCGGCCTGGGACTGTACGGCCTGGGCTACGGCGGTTACGGCTACGGTGGGCTCGGCTATGGCGGCCTGGGCTACGGCGGCTATGGCGGCTATGGCGGCTATGGCATGGGTTACGGCGGTTATGGTACGGGCTACGGCGGCTACGGCGGGTATGGAGATCCTTACTACGGCGGCGCGGGCTACGGGTACGGCGGCTACCCCTACACCGGCGGTTACGGCGGCGGATACGCGTACGGTTACCCCGCCAACGGCGCCGCCTATTCCCGCCGATGAACGGCGTCGCCTACAGCTCGGCCTACGTGGCGCCCGGCGGAGTCGGGAACGCCGGCATGCTCGTGCAGGGCCGCTACCTCGGGATCGACGAGGCACCGGCCACCGTCGCCAATGGGCGGCGGGGCATGAAGATCACGAACGTCTACCCGGGGACCCCGGCCGAGTCCGCTGGCCTTCAGACGGGCGATGTCCTCCTCTCCATCAACGGCTATCTGACCGAGCAGCGCGGCAACCTCGCCTGGATCATCGCCAACGCGGCACCCTCCAACCAGTTGAAGATGACCGTGCTGACGGCCAAAGACGGCCAGGAGCACACCGTCACCGCCATGCTCCCCTGAGCGCCTCGCACGAGACCGACGGCCGTCCGCCCGGCCGTCGGTCCCGACTTCGGTTCATATGGAATCGATGAAGGCAAGTGGAATCCCCTTGGTGTCACGCGGATAAAGTGATACAATCGTGCGTCCGCGAGACGACGCATTCCGCAAAGCCTTGCAACCACCCATCGCATTGCATTCCGTGGAGACAGGAGACGGATGGGCTTCGCCCCGGGGCTTCTGGCTGCGATCACCCTGTTGCTTGGCAATGGTCCGCAGGCGACCAAGGGTGCGGAGGTTGTCCTGCGTGGGAAGGTCGTCACCCTCGGCGCGGCCCTGAAGGCGCTGGGGGTCGATGCGAGGCCCGATCCGGAGACCACCGCCCGCGAGCCGGTGCTGCTCGGTGATGACCGCACGATCACGCCGCTGTTCCGTGATGACGCCAGCCGTGCCCTGTTCCTCGACGAGCGGCTTCGCGATCGCCGCGTCGAGGTCCGAGGCCGTCGCTTCCCGGGTGTCCCTTATCTCCAGCTATCCAGCTTCCGTGTTGAGCATGAAGGTCGTCTGCAGACGCCCGAATACTTCTGTAGCGTCTGCTCCATCACCGAGAGAGCTCCCAGGATCTGCCCATGCTGCCAGGGCCCGATGGAGCTCCGGTGGCAGTCCGAGCATCGTTGAATGATGTCAATCGGCCGCCCCTCCGCCGAGGGCCAGGGCGGTCCTCCTCTCGGGTTCGATTTCCCTGGTTTCGCTTCTCCTGTCGATGAGGGCACGGCATCCGGTCCGGGCCGGGAGAATCCGCAATGTTACCCGTGGATGGTGGAAGTCTAGTGCTGGGCCTGGTGGCCGTCGTGGCGGTCGTGTCAACCGTCTGGTCGATGGGCTGCCTGCTGTGGAAGACCCGTCGCCGTAGGGGGCTGCCCAACCACACGCCGCCGGTTTCGATCTTCAAGCCGCTCAAAGGGATAGATGAGGGCCTCGAGGAGAACCTGCGCAGCTTCTTCCGGCTCGATTACCCGGTCTACCAGTTGATCTTCGGCGTGGCCGAGGCGAACGACCCGGCCGTCGAGATCGTGCGAAAGCTCCAGGCCGAGTTTCCCGATTGCGACACCCGGCTCGTCGTGGGGACGCCGGCGTTCGGCCTCAACCCGAAGGTCGAGAACCTGGCGGCGATGGAGCCCTTCCGCAAGCACGATGTGATCCTGATCAGCGACTCGAACGTGCGGGTGCGGCCGAGCTATCTGCGCGAGACGGCATGCTACCTGGCGGAGCCGGGTGTTGGCCTGGTGAGCAACCTGTTCGCCGGCGTGGGCGAGATCCACGCGGGGGCGATCATGGAGAACCTCCAGCTCAACGGGTTCATCGCGGCCGCGGTGGCCAGCGCCGACGTGATGCGGATCACCTGCGTGGTGGGCAAGTCGATGCTGATGCCCGTCGCCGCACTCGAGGCAATCGGCGGGCTGGCCGCGGTGCGGAACCTACTGGCCGAGGACCAGGCGATCGGCGTCCGGGTGCGTCAGGCGGGTTACTCGATTCGCCTGAGCCATCACATCATCGAGAATGTGAACGCTCGCCGCAATTTCTCGTGGTTCCTCAACCGCCATTCCCGCTGGTACAAGATCCGCCGCCAGATGGCACTGCCCGCGTTCGTGGTCGAGCCGACGGCCAACTTGACCACGGTCGGACTGGTCTGGGCGTTCTCGGGCGAGGCGGGGATCGCCTGGGGCGGGCTGGCTTTCCTGGTCGGGCTGGGCATCCTCCGCGACGCCTTCCAGACGCGATGGCTCCGTGGCTCGTTCCCCAAGCTCCGACACCTGCTCTACAGCCCGGCCAAGGATATCCTCCTCCTGTCCGTCTGGTTCGACGCGATCTTCAACCGTCGCGTCCGCTGGCGCGGGCACAGCTTCCTCGTCGGCCGGATGACGCACTGCGCCACGCCCGGGTGCCGCGGCAGGTCCGCCGCCGCGTCCGCCGCGTCCGGCAGCTCCGCCAGCGGATGGGCGTCCGTCCGACCACGCCGACCACGCCGGCCAGCCCGCCCATTGCGGCGTCTCGCCCGGCCATCGGCGGCGATCCGACTCGTGATTGAGAACCCAGTCGCAACGGCCGGTGTCGTCACTCGGATCCTCCGATCCGGCGTCCGATCCTGATGACTGCGCGGTGCAACGAACGGGCCTCGCAAGATCCGTGGTCGCCGAGGCGAAATTGGGGGAGAATCGATCCTGTCGGTCACTGCGGCCGCGGTGAAGATGCGATGACCGTCTCCACCGAGGTTGGCCGGATCGTGGACGTGTGGATCGCGGTCCTGACGGAGCGAGGCCAGCCGCTGCCGCCTGTCGCCATCGGGCGAGGCGTCACGCACACCATCCCGGCCGCGGTGAGAGGAGACCGGTCGCACCGAACCCCCAACCAGAAAGGGGTCGTTTGATGGAAGCAGAGCCCGACGCATCGGAATCCGATGCCTCCCGCACCCACCCCTCGGCCGAGCCTTCCCCGGCTTCGATCCACGCGCCGACTCTGGCCTTCTCGCCGGATGCCCCTCGACGCACTCACACCGCTCCGCCCGCCGGTCATTCGCGGCTCGCGCCTGCAACCCGTCGGTTCATCGCTGGGACCTCGTCCCGGACGAGCCTGCCGCTGATCCTCGTCGCGCTCATCGCAGCGACGACAGCCTCGACCGCGCACGGCGACGACAGCCTCGAGCGGGTTCGCCGCGCGGGTCGGTTGGTCTACGGCGGCGACATGGAGGGGGGCGGACCCTACGCCTATCCCGAGCCCGAGGCTCCCGGCGGCGTGGCCGGGTTCGAGGTCAACCTGATGAAACGGCTGGCCGCCGAGATCGGCGTCGAGCCGGTGTATTCGCAGGGGCAGTGGGACAAGCTGCTGCCCCTGCTCGAATCGCAACGGGTTGACGCCGTGGTCAACGGCTACGAGTGGACCGACCAGCGGGCCCGCGACCACCTCGCGACCCGGCCCTATTACGTCTACCAGTTGCAACTGATGGTCCGGCGGGGTGGTTCGATCGGGCGATGGGATGACCTGAAGTCGGCCCGGCCCGGCGGCGGCGAGTGGACGGTCGGTGTGCTGACGGGCTCGGCGGCCGATACGTTCGCCGCCGAGCAGGGGGGGCCGCACGTTCGCCCGGTCCGGTTCGACGGCGCGACCGACGCGATGCTCGCCGTGCAGAATGGCCAGATCGACGCGACGCTCCAGGACCTGCCCGCTGCGCGGTTCTACGCCGGGCGGTTCCCGGGCCTCCAGATCGTCGGGCCGCCCGAATCGAAGGGCTATTACGTCATCTACGTCCGCCGCGAGGACCTGGCGCTCCGCAACGCGCTGGACCGCGGCATCGCCCGGCTGATCGAGTCGGGCGAGCTGCGACGGATCTACGAGCGTTACGGCATCTGGACCGACGCGCAGGCCGAGCTGGCGACGATCCCCGGCCCGCTCGAGCCCGTGCGGGGCAAGGGCGTCGATGGCGGCTGGGTCTCGCTCCGCCGGTTCCTGCCCCGGCTGCTCGACGCCGCTCGGGTGACTTTCACGCTATCGGTCGCCTCGATGCCGCTGGCGATGGGGCTCGGGCTGTTCGTGGCCATCGGCCGGCTGTACGGCCCTCGACTGCTGGGGCTCGTGCTGACCGCCTATGTCGAGCTGATTCGCGGCACGCCACTGATGCTCCAGCTTTATGTCCTGTTCTACCTGGTGAAGCTGTCTCCCTGGGTCGCGGGGATCTCGGGACTGGCGATCAACTATTCGGCCTACGAGGCCGAGATCTACCGCGCCGGGCTCCAGGCGATCCCGACCGGCCAGATGGAGGCCGCGCTGGCGCTGGGCATGTCGCGGCGGATGGCACTGCGCCGGGTGATCGTCCCCCAGGCGGTGCGGATCGTGATCCCGCCGGTGACCAATGACTTCATCGCGCTGTTCAAGGATACGTCGGTCTGCTCGGTCGTCACCCTGATCGAGCTGACCAAGGAATACAACGTGCTGGCGATGAGCACGGGGGGAGCGCTCGAGTTCGCCCTGGCCGCCGCCGTGCTGTACATGCTGATGAGTGTCCCGCTCTCGTGGTTCTCGCGGTGGTCCGAGCGGCGGCTGGCCGGTATTGGCGCGGTGGCGGCGGGCGTTCCCGCCGGGAAGGGAGGGGCGCTGCCATGATCGAGGTGCACGACCTTCGCAAGGGCTTCGGCGACATCGAGGTGCTCCGGGGCGTGAATCTCTCGGTCGACCGGGGCGAGGTGGCCGCGATCATCGGCCCGTCCGGCAGCGGCAAGAGCACGTTCCTCCGCTGCCTGAACGGCCTGGAGCGGTTCGCATCGGGCCGCGTGACGATCGAGGGCCTGAGCCTTTGCGCCGAGTCCGAGACCCCCGCCCGCGCCTGGGCCCGAATCCATCGACAGGTCTGCCTGCGGGTCGGGATGGTATTCCAGTCGTTCAACCTGTTCCCCCATCGCACGGCCATCGAGAACGTGATGGAAGGCCCCATCTATGTGCTGGGCCTGTCGCGAGGCGAGGCCGAGGAGCGGGCCCGCCGACTGCTCGACCGCGTCGGCATGAACGACCGCCTGCACGCCATGCCGCGTCAGCTCTCCGGCGGCCAGCAGCAGCGCGTGGCGATCGCCCGCGCGCTGGCCATGGAGCCTCGCGTGATGCTGTTCGACGAGCCCACCAGTGCCCTCGACCCGCGGATGACGGCCGAGGTCCTGGCCGTGATGTCCGACCTCGCCGCCGACGGCCTCACCATGATCGCCGTGACCCATGCCATGACCTTCGCCCGCCGCGTCGCTCACAGGGTCCACGTCTTCGGCGAAGGCCGGATCATCGAATCCGGCCCTCCCGACCAGGTCTTCGAGGAACCCCGCGAGGAAGCTACCCGTGCCCTCCTCGCGAGCGTCGAGGCGGCGTGAGTCGGCCGGCCGGACCCTCGCCACCACCGTCCGGCCGCGGCGGGGTCGAGAGCGCGATGCACCGCGGGACGGAACCGGATCGGCGGCAGGGCCTCTATCCGCTACGGCGCCGGCCGCCGCGCGGTCGCGTCCGGTCCGAAACGGGTCGAGCGTCTCGAGTGGCCCGCGAAGCGGTCGCCGTAGATCGCCGCGCACGACGGCCCAGTCCATCACGATCGTGATCGACGACGCCGCCAGGCCGACCACCAGCGTCCACGCCAGCCTCGGCCGTGCGGCCAGCACCGACCCATCCGAAGGCAACCGCTCCGGCGGCGGCCAGCCGAGCACGACAGCCGTACATCCCAGCGCGACCGCCCCGAGCACGCCCTCGGTGACCAGCCGCTCCGGCGTGAAGGCGACCACGATCCGCTCGAAGTTGCCGGCGACGATCCACCAGAGCAATACGACGTACAGCAACTGGCCTCGTCCCGATCGAGGTCTCCGGCACGATCGCCAGCGGCCGGCGCCGGTGCCGATACACCAGGGCGAGGAACGTCAGCGCGACCAGCAAGTACCCCAGGTCGAACCACGCCCATGCGGGCAGGCCGGCCATGGTCTCGGGCACCGTATGCGCTTGGAGCCATTGCTCGACGTTCTTCCTCAGGTTGAGGTACGGGATCGCGAGCACGGTGAACCCCAGGGCGAACGTGGCGAACGGCCGTCCTTCCTTCCCGTTCGCGTCGTCCACCCTCTCGACCGCCGGGGCGAACCGGCGCCAGAGGCGCCATCGCGGCGGCCAGCGCGAGCCCGTTGAACACGCCGGTGGTCTGCTCAAGGATGCTATGCCAGTTGGTCTCATAGCTACTGGTGACCTCGACGAGCTTGAGCATCGAAGCGGCGGCGAACCCCATCCCCCCGATGAACCCGCACACCAGTCCCGCCCGCACCGCCTGGCCGAGCCCGCACCGGCCAGAGCCACGCCAGTGCGCCAGGGTGAGCCCCACGCAGCCGGCCCAGTTGTCGCCTCGCGGCGGCGTCATGTGCAGGTCGAGCCCGAGGACCAGGACCGCGAATCCCAGCCACCAGCCCACCGCCATGCTGAGCACCAACCCGGTGGCGTCGTCCCCCCGCCAGCGGATCGCCACCGTCGCCAGCCCGCCCGCGATCGCCAGCGCGGCGGCCAGCCAGTCGGTGTCGAACCAGGACAGCTCCACCCCATGCGACCGCAGCCAGGGTGCGATCGACGATCCCTTGCAGCCACCAGAGCGACAAGGACCAGCGAGGTCGGAAGAACCAGGTCGGCGAGGAACCGCCGAGGTGCGATCGCGGCGATCGCCGTCCCCGCACCGCCGGGCGCCGCCCAGAGGAAGCCGATGACGAACAGGCACGCGAAGCCATAGAGCACGCTCGCCAGACTGGCCCGAGTGCGTATAGGCGACCACCTGCATGTACGAGATGCTGCCGCCGAACGACCAGCCCAGCGCACCCAGGCAGGCGAACTCCGCGACCCGCCGGTGCCAGTCGGGCCGGCCCGACATCAGGGCAACCGCCAGGGCCGCGAGCACCCGGGATCATCGCGCCATATTCATGTCCATAATTGCCGCGGATTCCCCAGCCCAGCCAGAGCGACAGCGCGACCGAGAGGTAGTACGACCACGCGAGCGGGGGCGACACGTTCATGAGCGGCTTTGCTCCCTCGGGCAACGGTGTCTTACGGACGATTTCGGGCGGGCGACTCGGCGGATGCGTTCAGGTGATACAGGGCACGCTGGGCCCTCGCGTCCAGAGGGTCGCGGGCGACGGCGAGCCGGTACCAGCCGCGAGCCTCGTCGAACACGGTGCAGGGCTGCGCAGGCGTCGCCCAGCAAGATCGGCAACTCGGGGTCGCCGCGTTCCCTCGGCGCCACGGCCCGCTGGATGAGGGCCTGGAGACGATCGAGGCGGCCGAGTTGATCGCGGTACGGCTCGATCGCCCGCGCATCGCCCCGAAGCTTGAGCGCGGCGATCAGGCCCGAGACGGCCTCGCGGCTTTCGGGCTCGAGCGTGAGCGCGAGCCGGAACTGGCGCTCGGCGGCCGCAGTATCGCGACGCGCCAGGGCCAGCCGGCCGCGAAGCCGGGCGAGGGCCGGGTCGGAAGCTGGCCCTGATGCCAGCAACCGACCCGCGGCCTCGGCATCGCCGCGATCGAGCGCGATCCGGGCGCGGCCGGCGATCGCCTCGGGGTCGTCCGCGGGCAGGGGAGCGAGGGTTGCCTCGGCCTTGTCGAGGAGGCTGAGCCGCCGCTCGTCCTCCGCCAGCGCCAGCCGCGACCATCGGTCCTCGGGGTCCGCCGCCACGCATTCGCCCAGCGTCTCCGCCGCCTCGGATGGCTCCCACGAATCGTTCTTCAAGAGCCCCCAGTTGAACAGCTCCTGGAACCCCAGGTCGGTCAAGTTCGACAGCGCGAGGAACTCGGCGCTGAGCTCGGCGCGTCGAAGCTGGAACCCGTAGATGAAGATCAGCTCGCGGTGCGCCTGGATGAGCCTCGGGTCCAATCGCCCGGCCTCGCGGAGCAATCGTTCGGCATGACGGAAACGCTTGCGCCGCAGCTCAACTTGACCGCCGCCCAGACGGGCGCTCGCCGCGAGGGGACTTTCGTCGGGCACCAGGGCCAGCTCGGCGAGGGCCTGATCGGGCCGCCCTCGGGCCACGGCGAGCCGCCCCCGGAGTAGCCGGTCCCGGTCGGTCGGCTCGCGCAGCCGCCGGAGCCGATCGACCGACCGCTCCGCACCGTCGATCCGCCCCGCGTCGAGATCGGCCTGCGCCCGCACCCACACGGCCTCGGCGTCGGCCCGCCCGGCGCAGCCGGCCACGAAAGGCCCCACGCCTCCCGCGACCACAACGGCCATCGCGACGAATGCGATCCGCCGAACCGACATGCTCGCCCGTCCTCCCGATTCACCAGCAAGTCGCCACGACCGGAACGCGCCGTCCGCTCGATGCCAGGGACCGTTATAGCAAATCCGCGCATACCTCGCCCCGACGCCGCCAGCCTGGCGGGATGGCACCCGTTGATCCGCCGAGAGGGATCCGCGGCGCGATGGCTCGGCATCCCTCCCGGCGTCGTGTAGACCGTCCTACCGCTCGGCGTTGGCGCGGTCCCAGTAGCGGAGCTTGCGGCAGGCCTTGGCGAACGCATCGCAATCGCCGGGCTTGTCGAGCGGCAGGAAGCCCGCATCGATGCCGCTGGCGACCCCCGCCTTCTCGAGCAGCGGCTGGGCCGCCGCGGCATGGCCGACGAACTTCCGGTGGGCGAAGGCATCCGCCACGAAGTCCCGCGCGGCCGGAAGCGTCGTCAGCAAGGTCGCCCCGTCCGCGGAGGGCATCAGTGCGACGGCGTCGAACAGGACTGACGGCCCCCCCTCAAGCTTCTCGTCGGCGGCGTGATGGGTGCCGGCGGAGTCGGTCACACCGCCGACCTCGGGCGCGACGAGGACCAGCATCGCACCCTCGGACTCGACCGACTTCACCAGCGCCGCGAGGACCTTCGCGTCAACCCCGTCGGTGACGAGCGCCCCGACCTTCCGGCCGGCGAAGCTCTTCGGACCATTCTGAACGATGCTCAGCGCCGGGGACGGCGTGAGGTCCTTGCGGGTCGGCCGCGCGGCGGTGGCCGGCTCGGGCAGGTCCGCGAGCCCCAGCCCCTGCGCCACCTTGTTCGCCAGGTCGGCGTCGATGTTCAGCAGGTGCGCGACCATCCGCGAGCGGATTGCCGGTGTCTGCACCTTGCTCAGCTCGAACGTGAGAGCGTTGGCGATATGCGTCTGCTCGATCGGCGCCTGGCTGATGTAGAACTGCCGCGCCTGGCTGTAGTGATCGGCAAACGTCTCCGAGCGGGCGCAGGTCCGGGGCGATCCCGTGGCCGACGGGTACGAGCGATAGCCCCGCGCGGGGTCCTCGCGCGGGCCGGCGTCGACGCCCCACGAGTTGGGCTCATAATTGACCCGGCCCCTGGGGTTGTGCATCGCCATGTGGCCGTCCTGCTGGAAGTTCGCGAACGGGCACTTCGGGGCGTTGATTGGGATGTGGGTGAAGTTGGGGCCTCCCAGCCGCTTGAGCTGCGTATCGAGGTACGAGAAGTTCCGCCCCTGGAGCAGCGGGTCGTCGCTGAAGTCGATCCCCGGGACGACGTTCTGCGTGCAGAAGGCGACCTGCTCGGTCTCGGCGAAGAAGTTGTCAACGCGGCGGTCGAGCACCATCCGGCCGACGGGACGTATCGGCAAGACCTCCTCGGGGATGATCTTGGTGGCGTCGAGGACGTCGAAGTCGAACGAGTCGGCGAACGCCTCGTCGAAGAGCTGGAATCCCAGCTCCCACTCGGGAGAGTCGCCGCGCTCGATGGCCTCCCAGAGGTCGCGGCGGTGGAAGTCGGGGTCGGCGCCGTTGATCTTGACCGCCTCGTTCCAGACGACCGACTGGAGCCCTTGCTTCGGCTTCCAGTGGAACTTGACGAAGGTCGATTTGCCCTCGGCATTCACCAGCCGGAAGGTGTGGACCCCGAAGCCCTCCATGAACCGGAACGAGCGCGGGAGCGTCCGGTCCGACATGATCCACATGATCATGTGCATGCTCTCGGGAGAGAGCGAGATGAAGTCCCAGAAGTTGTCGTGGGCCGTCTGGGCCTGGGGAAAGTCGCGGTCGGGCTCGGGCTTGGCGGCGTGGATCAGGTCGGGGAACTTGATGGCGTCCTGGATGAAGAAGACGGGGATGTTGTTGCCGACGAGGTCCCAGTTGCCCTCCCCGGTGTAGAACTTCACCGCGAAGCCGCGGACGTCGCGGGCGAGGTCGGGCGATCCCTTGCTGCCGGCGACCGTCGAGAAGCGGACGAAGACCGGCGTCTTCTCGCCCTTGCGCTGGAACAGGTCGGCGCGGGTGATGTCGGAGAGCGGCCCGTAGTTCTCGAAGTAGCCGTGCGCGCCGTAGCCCCGGGCGTGGACGACGCGCTCGGGGATCCGTTCGTGGTCGAAGTGGAAGATCTTCTCGCGGAAGTGGAAGTCCTCGAGGAGCGTCGGCCCGCGGGCGCCGGCCCTGAGCGAGTTCTGGTCATCGGCGACGGGAACGCCCTGCTGGGTCGTCAGTGCGGGATGCCCGTCGGCTGTCGTCTGGTGCGTCTCGCCGCCCTGGCCGACGGCCACCTCCATGTCGCCGTAGTGTGCCGTCGTGCTTGCGTCGTCTTTCGACCTGGCCATGCGTGATTCTCCCCCTTGAATGGATCGTTCCTGTTGTCCAGCGGATGCTTCTATATATAAGTCACGTTGTCCGGAACGGCGTGCCTGCCGGGATCAGGCTCGCCGGCGCGGGCCGTTGTCTCACCGTGGGGTCGATCGAACGGGACCGGCGGCTCCTCGCTGCTGGCAATTCGCGAGCCGATCGGGAATGTGCGAGTCACCTTTTTGGTGGACTTCTCGAGCCTCGCTGACTTAAATGGGTAGGAGGGGTCGTCGTTACTGCTGGACAAGCATGGGACCTTGGCTACAGGCGCTCGAACTGCGGCGAGGCGATGCTGGCCTGGCCGTCGCGAGACGAGGTGCGGCTCATGGGAAGCGTGGCGGCGGCCGACCCGAAGACAGAGCCCGCGCCGGCGCGTGGCGAGGGACCTCCGGCGGGGTCGGCGGACGGCGGCGTGATCGGGTCGCTCGGCTCCTGGATGGCGGTCCTGGGTGCGATCCGGCTGGTGTGTGCGATCGCGGAGTACGCCTCGGCGTGGCGGGCGTCGATGGCCGCGGGGTCGCCGGCGGGCGAGTCTCTGTGGACCTACGTCGCCGAGCATCCGCCGATCTACCTGCTGGTCGCCGCGTGGCCGATGGTCCTCGGCTTGATCCTGGTCCGCTCCGGCTGGCCCGAGCTGGTGAAGGCAGGGGCGTTGACATTCCTGGTCCTGTCGGTCGCAGGCCTGCTCCTGGCGACGGTCGAGTGGGCCGATCCGCACCGACGCTTCGTGGAGGTCGGCTCGTTCCGCGTGTCGCGCGTGTCGGTGCTGCGGCTCGGTGAATCCGGGCTGGCCAAGGGCCTGGCGGGTGTGGTCCAGTTGGTCCTCGAGCTGGTTACTGGAGTCAGGGCCGCGGTCTGGGCGATCCGCGGATTCGGTCGCGCCGCGGCCGACGACGACCGGCGAGTCGCGGCGCGTCGGACCCGGCTCGACCGGCTGACACTGTTGATGTCGCTCGGCTTCCTCGCCCTGACGATCCGGCTGCCGGGCTGGTCGACTTCGCTGGAGCTGCTCACCCGATCGCAGTTCGTCCGCGACCTGCTGGTCGGCGAGGAGCGGACGAAGGGCGCGGACGTCCGCATGCGGCAACCGGCCCCGGCACGCTGGCTCCGCGACGGATCGCTGCTGCACGACGAGGCCTACCAGGCCTGGGGCGAGGGGCGGTATGTCAAGGCGCGTGACACTTACCTTCGCCTCGTCGCCATACTGGACCCGATGTCGCCGACGCCGCTGAACTCGGTCGAGCGAGCGTTCGTCTCGCGAACCTACAATGACCTCGCCTGGCTGCTGGCGACCTGCCCCGACGCCGAGCTGAGAGACGGCGAACGGGCCGTCCGCTTCGCCCGCCGCTCGCTCGAATTCGAGCCGAGCAGCGGCAATACCTGGAACACGCTGGGCGTCGCCTACTTCCGGCTGGGCGACATGGAGCGATCGCGGAGCGCGCTGTATCGTTCCATGGAGCTTCAGAACGAGGGGAGCAGCATCGACTGGTTCTTCCTGGCGATGATCCACCAGCGCGAGGGCCGGAAGGAGCGGGCGCGCGAGTGGTACGACAAGGCCGCGCAGGCGGTCAAGCAGATGCCGCGCGAGGCCGAGGAGCTCTATCGCTTCCAGTCGGAGGCCGCGGACGCGCTCGGGCTGCCCCGGCCCAAGCCCCCCGTCAATCCGGCCCAGCGGAGCTTTACTCCATCGAAAGCGCGGACCTCCCGGCCCAAGTCGCGATTGCGTGTCAATTAGGATGCGGCCCGGCCGCGCCGAGGCCCTCCGATATTCCGGTCCGCCTTCGGGCCGATCGTGGCGAACCGGGGCAGGTCGAAGGCCAGCGTCAAGACGTCCGGTTCGTGTTGACGGACCGGCGGATTCCGAGCATACTCCCCCCGCCTGAGGACTCCCGATCGCCCGAGGCAACGGCGATCGGTCCGCGCCTGGATGGCGCGCCCCACCCCTGGCCCGACCCCAACGGACACGGATGTCATGCTCCAGGTTGCAGCGAAGACGTTGATGGGTTTGTGCCTGGTCCTGGCCGCGTCGCCAACGGACGGCGCCTCGCCACCGGGCGACGAGACGCCGATCGCCCGGGCACGCCGGCTGATCAAGGCCGGCGACCGCGCGGCCGCCGTGACGGTCCTCGAAGACGCGCTGATCGATGGCCCGAGCGGAGAGCGACGGGCCACGCTCGAGCTGCTCCGCCAGTCGTACGAGGCGATGGCCCGCGAGGCCGAGTCCGCCGGACGGACGGACGAGGCGGCCCATCATCGCGACAACCTGGCGATCCTCGAACGTGCCCGCCAGTCCGCCGGCTCCGAGCCGCCCGCCGCGGTCGCGGTCGCGATCGCCGAGGTGCCGAAGGCGCGGCCGAGCACCGCAACCGCTCGGACCGGGCCCGCCCGGCCGGGTCGCGACACACCCCAGGCCAAGACCCCGGCGACTCGGGCCGTGCCGAAGGCCGCGCAGGCTCTGGGCGGTCCCGTCAAGTCTGCGCCGGCAGTCGCACCGCCGAGTCCGGCCGCTTCCGACATCTCCGAGCCGTCGCGCCCAGATGAGGCGCCCGGATCGTCCGGCCCGCCCGTCCTCGAGTCTCCCCGACCCGACCCGAGCCTGGGCGAGCCGATCGCCCTGCCCGAGCCGGCGAAGGTCCCGCAGACTGGGGCCAGTCCGACGGCCCCGGTCGTTCCAGCGCCGATCGCTGCTCCTCGCCCTGAGCCGCCCCTCGCCGCTGCGCCGGCGACTCCCGCGGCCGATCCTTCCGCAATGGCACCGCCGCCGGGCGTCCTGCCTCCCTCGGACTTCGAGAGCCCCGGGGCGGCCGAGATGCAGGTCAATCCGGGCGCCGCGGCCGGGGATCAGCCGCCGGCCACGACCACGACCCCTCGTCGCCCGGGCGACAACGAGGCCCCGTCCGCGGCGCCGCGGACGTTGCCTTCGCTTCCCGGTCCCGCTCTGGCCGCGTCCAGGGCCGGCGCCGGCGAGGCCGACGAGGCCGACCGGTTGTTCCAGGCCGAGCGCTATGAACAGGCGGGACGCGTCTACGCCGAGCTCGCCGCACGCAACGAGCTGTCGCCCCAGCGGCGGCCGCACTGGGCCTATTGCCGGATGCGCGCCGTCGTCCGCCGGATCAACGCTCCGCCGCGCTCGAGCCGCGAGTGGGACGAGATCGAGAATGAGATCCGCAGCATCCAACGGCTGGCTCCGGGAATGTGGGCCGGCGACTACCTGTTGAGCAAGGTTGGCGAGATGCGTCGCTCGCGCAGGAAGCCGCTGCCGACGGGCCCCAACGCCGTGGTCCGGGGCTCGGCCCCCGACGAGCCGGCGCCGCAACCGGCGTCTCCCGCCGCATCGCCATCGCCCGGGGCCTTCGCGGCGCCGCCGTCGGGCCGGCGGCGGCTGTTCGGCCGCTCTCAGCCCCCGGCGCCGCCCGCCGGGCAGTCCGGCTCGCCCGAGTCGGCTCCCGCGCCGGGCTCCGACCAGCCCTTGAGCCTTCCCGGCGACCTCTCCCGCGCCGGCGACCAGGCGAGGGCATCGAGCACTCCCCGGGCCGCGCAGGGGGACGACCCGCCGTCGCCATCCGGCCGGATCGGCTGGCAGGTGCACGAGACGGCAAGCTTCCGGATCTACCACCGCGACCCCGAGCTTGCCGAGCGGGCGGCGACGGTCGCCGAGGCGACCCGGTCGGCGCAGTGCAAGCGTTGGGGCAGCCCGGCGGCCGGCTCGGCCTGGTCGCCCCGCTGCGAGCTGTACCTCTATCCGGACGGACGCTCGTACGCCGAGGCCACCGGGCAGCCGGAGGCCTCGCCGGGCATCTCGTCGATGGCGAACAACGGCGAGAGGGTGCTGTCGCGCCGCATGAGCCTGCGGGCCGACAATCCACGTTTGCTCACGGCGACTCTGCCTCATGAGGTGACTCACATCGTCATGGCCGACCTGTTCGTGGCACGGATGATCCCGCGATGGGCCGACGAGGGCATCGCGGTGCTCGCGGAACCCGCGTCCGAGCAACACCGGCGCCAGGCCGACCTGAAGGGGCCGCTCGACGGCGGACGGGTCTTCGACCTCGGACGACTCATGTCGATGGACTACCCCGAGCCGAAGGACTGGCGGCTGTTCTACGCCCAGAGTGTGTCGCTCACGCGGTATCTCGTCGATCAGGGGCCTCCCGAGCGATTCATCCAGTTCGTCCGCGACTCGCAGCGCCTCGGGGCCGAGGCCGCCCTTCGCGACGTCTACCAGATCGATAGCCTCGCCGCCCTGCAGGAGCGCCTGGGTGGAATATGCCCGAAGTCGCGCCTCCGAGAACCTGGCGACGGGCCCGGATGGCGGGGCGAAGGCCGAAGAGGTCCGCCGCGACTGACGGCCAGCTCTCAGTCATGTGTCAGTCTGGCGATCACTCGCTGGACCTCCTGGGTGCTGAAGGATATGACAGGCTCCTCCTGCGCCACCGCATCCGGCCCGTGGCGGACGAGCCAGCCGCGGGTCGATCGGCTCGAGGCCGCGGGCCCGGGCGGCCTCGGCGGCCAGGAGAAGGCGGAGGCGATGGCGGAGGCGGGCAGGCCAGCGCGTCGGCGACGGCGATCAGGTTCCAGCGGCCCTCGCGGTCGCGGAAGGCCAGGTCGGCCGGCGCCATGGCAAGACGGTCGCCGTCGCCCGGCATCAGGCCCGGCGCAGAGGGTGAATTCCAGGTCGTCGCGGATCGTCGGCATCCGGGCCGATGCCGCCGCGCAGGGCCCGGAAGGCGGCCAGGTCCCACAGGGCGTCGAGGCGGCGGACGGCGTCGCGGATCAGCGCCGGGCCGGCCGCCGGCACCTGTCGCGCCGCGGCCTGCACGGCGAGCGGCTCGAGCGCCGGCGGATCGGGCCGTCGCCAGCGCGGGTCGCGCACGATCGCGCGAACCAGCCCATCGAGCCGCGCCGCGCGGGGCGGTAGCCGGTCGCCGGATCGAGGTCCAGGTAGCGCGGGCGGCCGGACGGACGGGACCGGCTCGTCGCCGACGCTGGCCGCGCCGCCCTGCGATCGACTCGCTCGATCGCCGTGATCGACAGCCGCGAGGCGTGCCGGCGCCGGAGCGGTGGCGTCCGCCGGCCGATCGCTCGCGGGGCGGGGGCGGAGTCATCAGGTGGACGCGGACATCCGGGCAGCGGGCCGAGGATCGGCCGGGCCGGCTCGACGCGGCACTCGCCGGTGCGACGGTCGAACCGCTCGTCCAGCAGCCGCATCGCGATCGAGGTTGACTTCACCGGCTCGTCGGGCCCGAGGCCCGCGGAGAGGATCAGGGCGTCGCGGGCCCGGGTCGCGGCGACGTAGAAGAGACGGAGCGACTCCTGCTCGTCGTCGGTCCGCTCGAGCGTCAGGTAGGCCGCGCCAGACGGGATCGCGCCTCCGCGGCGTCCGCGGCCCCGGAGCCGTCGGTCGACTCCGGCATCGCCAGCGGCGGGCGGACGACCAGGCCGAGGTCGGGACGGCAGGCGACCAGCGGGCTCTGCGGGCGCGAGGCCCGCGCCAGGTCGGGCAGCGACCACGATCGGGAACTCCAGCCCCTTGGCCTGGTGGATCGACATCAGCCGGATGCTGGCGCCGGCCTCGTCGGTCGTCGCCGCCTGCTCCTCGCGCGGCTCGTTCTCCAGGTCGGCCCGCAGCCGGGCGACGAAGTCCGCCAGCGTGAATCCGCCCTGGCGGTCGAAGTCGCGCGCCAGCCGGACGATCTTCCGCGTGTTGGCCAGCTTGCGGTCGCCGAGGAACTCGCAGACCACCGCCGCCTCGAAGCCCGACTCGTCGAGGACTCGCGACACCAGCCGCGCCATCGGCATCCGGTCCTTGTCCGCCCGCCATCGCGAGAGCAGCTCGAGCGCCCGGGCCGCCCGCGAGCGGTCCAGCTCGGCGAGGCCGCCGATCTCGGTCGAGCCGGTACAGGCCGGCGGTGAGTCCGCCGTCGCCGAGGGTCGTCGGCCAGCCGGAACAGTCCCTCGTCGCTGACGCCGAAGAACGGGCTTCGCAATGCGCCGGCCAGGGCGACCTCGTCGAACGGGTCCTCGACGACCGACAGCAGGTTGATCACGTCGTGAACTTCCTGCTGCGCGTAGAACGCCGAGCCACCGATCGTGTGGTAGTCGAAGCCCTCGTCGGCCAGGGCCGACTCGTACGGCCAGAGGTCGGTCATCGCGCGGAACAGCAGCGCCACATCGCCGGGGTGCGCCGGGCGGATCGAGCCGCGTCGCCCGGTCGAGGACCGGCCAGCCGGCGTCGAGCCGCTCGCGCAGGCGGCGGGCCACGCACCGCGCCTCGATCATCCGCCGCTCGTGCGCCGACCGCTTTGTCGCGGCGGGCGAGTCGTCGGCGTCCGATCCGGCCGGGTCGTCGCCGACGGCCGCGGCCGGCCAGAGGAACTCGACCGGCGGCTGGCAGGTGTCCTCGGCCCGGATCGGCGAGGAGCCGGTGATCGTCGTCTTGCCTCGCCAACGGTTCGCCGTCGGGGTCCAGGTCGCGGAAGCAGTCGCCGAACAGGGCGTTGACGAAGCCGATGATGCCGGGGACGCTGCGGAAGTTCTCGGTCAGGCTCAGCCGCCCCCGCGCGGGGAACTCGGACCGCCAGTCGCGGAAGATGCCCGGCTCGGCGCCCCGGAACCGGTAGATCGACTGCTTCACGTCGCCGACCACGAACAGCCGGCCGGTGAGGAACGCCTCGCCGCTGAGCAGCCGGAGGATCTCGCCCTGGACGCCGTCGGTGTCCTGGAACTCGTCCACCAGGACGAACTCGACGCTCGCCGTTCCGTCCTCCGGAATCGCGGGGGCGGCGAGCTCGGGGTGGTCGCGCAGCAGGTCGCGGGCCCTGACCAGCAGGTCGTCGAAGTCGAGCCCGCGGCGGCGCCGCTTGAGCCGCTCGTGCTCGCGGCGGACGGCCAGCGCCAGCCGGGCGAATCGCAGGCTCCGCGCGGCCGACGCGAGCAGGGCGTCGGTCGCCGACCAGTCGAGCGCCGGGCGGACCTGGTCTCGCAGATGGTCGCGCAGCTCGGCGAAGGCCGTCTTGACGGCCTCGTAGTCCTCGGGCGAGGGCCACGAGGCGGCGCGGGGCAGGTCTATGCACGCGCAGCAGGCCGACCAGCTCGTCGAGCCGGTCGACGGAGCAGGGGGGCTCGGTCGGAGCCAGGATGCCGAGCGCGGCGAGGACCGCCTCGGCGCTCGCGGATCCGGGGGCGTCGGAGTCGAGTCGTTCGAGTGGCCGGCGGCACCGCATGACGATTGCCCGCGGCGCGGTCGAGCACCGTCGGCCAGAGGCGTTCGCCGGCCAGGCGGACGCCAGTGCTCGGCGATCGTCTTCGGGCGGACTGAGCCGCCCAGCTCCTCCAGGCCGACCGCGCCGCGAAACGCCGCCAGGCGGCCGAGCGCCTCGCGGACCTGGCGGAGCCCGTAATCGGTGCCCAGGTCGATCAGGTCGGCGTCACGCGCGGCCAGCAGCTTGCGGATCGCGATCCGGACGGCCTCGTCGCGCAGCGAGCCGGCGATCGACTCGTCGAGGATGGCGAACTCGGGGTCGACTCCGGCCTGCAGCGCATGGCGGCGGAGCAGCCGGCCGCAGAACTCGTGGAACGTGCCGATCGGCGCCGCGTCGAGGCCGCGGAGCACAGGTCCACCAGCGCCGGCACCGTCGCCCGCGGCCAGCCGGCCCGGCAGCGGGCGCGGATCCGCTGCCTGCAGCTCGCGCGCGGCCTTCTCGGTGAACGTCAGCGCGACCAGGGCCTCGAGCGGCCGACCGCCGCCGTCGTCGAGCGCGGCGAGGAACCGCTCGGTCAGCACCATCGTCTTGCCGCAGCCGGCGCCGGCGCTGAGCGCCACGCTGGCATCGGGGACCGCCAGTGCGCGGCCCTGCTGGATCGGTCAGGGTGACCCCGGCGGGCGTACCGGAGCTCATGGCGCACCTCCCGTCCCGACGCCATCGGGACCGCCGCGGCGGCCCTTGCCCCTGGACTTGTCGGCGGCCCACTCGGGCGGCTCGGGGCGGTCGTGGCGCTTGGCCGCCAGCCGGGCCTGGCGGATCGCGGCAGATCGCCCGGTAGTCGCAGAAGCCCTCGCAGCCGTCGATCTGCGAGTCGACCACGAACATCGCCGCGGCGCAGGCGGTCGACCAGCTCGGCGACGTACGACTCGAGGTCGGCCTGCACCTGCTGCCACTCCTCGAATGCGATCGGCGTGTACCCCTTCGCCCGCAGGGACCAGTAGCCCACGTCGCGGATCGTCAGGCCCTCGCTCGGCCAGGTCCAGCCGCTCGACGGCCATGGCGTAGAGCGGGAGCTGGAGCCTGCCGGCGCCTGGCGGACGTCCTTCGCCGACGGCCCGAGGCCGCTCTTGTAGTCGATCACGCGGAACCCGGGCCCTTCCGGCCCGTCGACGATGTCGATGCGGTCGATCTTGCCCTGGAGCCGGACGGCCCGCGGGCCCTGGCCGATCTCCAGCCACGGGTGGTCCGAGCGATCCTCGCCGAAGCTGACCTCGAACCGATGCGGGACTCGGCCGGCGCCGCGGGTCGCCCTGCTCGTACTGGCTGGTACTGGAAGCGGTAGCGGAGGACCGTCTGGACCAGCCGGCGGCGGTCGATCTCGGCGAGGCCCAGCGTCGACCTCGGAGGCATCGATCGGCTCGGCACGCAGCACCTCCTCGAGGGCCGCCCGCTCGAGCTCCTCGAGGTCCTGCGACTCGGGACCTCGCGCTTGAGCCGCTCGAGCGTCTCGAGGATGTCGTGGATGCGGCTGCCGCGCTCGGTGTAGTCCTCGTCGATCTCGTCGCGGCGCTCGGCCGGCTCGAGCTTGAGGACATACTTGCAGAAGAACAGGAACGGGCAATCGATGTAGGTCTCGAGCTGGCTGGCGCTGAAGAGGTACTCGGGCGGGAACAGCTCGGCGACGTCGAGCACGACGTGGCCGTCGTTGAGCAGCCCGTCGTACTCGCCGAACGGCGTGCCGCGGAGCCGTGCGCGAGGACCCTCAAGGCGGCGGCGGTGCCGGCCAGCGGGCGTCGGTGGCCGCCGAGCTCCAGCAGGTCCGCCAGCGGCCGGGACTCGCCCCGGGTTCGCGCCAGGGCCACCGCTCGGACCCGCAGGTCGGCCGGCGAGCCGGCGAGCTCGGGCGAGTTGACGAGCGCGGGCTCGAGCCGACGGACCGAGCGGTGGCAGGCGGCCAGCGCCGACGGCTCGAGGTGCCCCATCAACTCGTCGAGGAACCCGGCGCGCAGCAGGTCCTGCCCCTTCAGGTCGGTCGTCGGGTAGATCAATGCGAGCGATGCGCCCGGCCGCGCCGACGACCCGGAGGAACCGGAGCATCTCGCGCGAGAACGCACGCCGGCCGTCGGCGTCCGCCGGAGCACCGGGTCGCAGCGACAGGAACCCCTCGACGGCCTCTCGGCCCGGGAACGTCCCCTCGGCCAGGTCGGCCAGCAGCACATGCGCGGCCCGTGCCCCGTCGATCTCGTTGACGGTCGCCAGCCGGACCGAGCCGGGCCGCGCGGGGGCCGGCGGGACGGTCAGCTCGGCGGCCAGCGACTCGACATCGGCGGCGAAGTCGGCCCAGCTCAGCGGGACATCGCCACGGCCCAGCCGAACGAGGACGCCGGCGCGGTCCTCGAGCGCGTCGCGCAGGCGATCGAGCCCGGCCGAGTGATCGGCCCGGGACGGCGACGCAGGCTCCTCAACGCTCCCGACCGCGGCGGGCTCGCCGATGCCCAGCGAGCGGGCCAGTCCGAACAGCCGGTCAACCTGGTCGGCGAACGGCCGAGGCCGGTCGATCGGCTCGAGCAGGCGGAAGGTCCGCTCGACCAGGTCGCGCGCCAGGCGAGCCCGCTCGGCCTTGACGGTGCTTCCCGTCGCGTTGGCCACGGTGCGGTCGAGCCAGCCTAGCAGCGACTCGCGGCCGCGGAAGACGGGCGAGGTGCGGATCACCGACGCGGCGGCGGCCATCGACAGGGGGTCGGTGCCGGGTCCGCCGGGCTGGATGCGGCCGTTGCGCAGCAGGCGGATCACCCGGTCCGTCGACCACTCGTCGGCCGGCAGGCCGATCGCTAGCAGGAGCGCGGCGACCGCCGGATCCGAGCCCAGCGGCCGTCGAGGCTCGGCGGACACCGGGATACCCCAGTCGCGCAGGGTGTCCACCGCGACCTCGGACTGCTCGCCCCACTGGCGGAACACGACCAGGATGTCCTCGGCCTCGGCGCCGGCGTCGAGCCGGTCGCGGACCTCGCTCGCCAGCACCCGCGCGACACCCTCGCCCTGCGGTGCGCCGCGGATGGTCAGGCCCTGATGGACGGCCAGGCGGCCCGATGTTGCGGCATCCGCGCGTGGCGGCCCCTCGCGGAACATGACCGCCTCGACGCCCCGCAGGCCGGCGGGCCGCCAGATGTCCGATTCGAGCGCGGACTCGACGAACCCCAGGCTGCCCACCAGGCGGTCGCGGGTCGCCGCGTTGGCCTCGTAGGCGGAACCGGCCTCGTCTCGGGCCTCGAACCCCAGGGTCACCCGGATCGATCGGGCGCGGCGGACCGCGTGGTCGAGCACCCGCCACATGGCGCGGGTGGGCGATTCGAGGTCGATCACCGTGACCTGGGCCAACGTTGACAGCGCCGACGAAGCCCGACGCCCCAGCCGGTGCGAGGCCCAGACCGCCAGCCCGGCCTCGTCCTCGGCGCCGATCTCGCCGAGCAGCGTGCGGTAGCGGCGAAAGGCGGTCCACTCGGCCGCGGCGGCCGCATCGGCGGGCGAGGCGTGACCGCGCCGACCGCTCATCGGCCGTCCAGGCGGCGAACCGGCGTCGCAGCCGTCGGCGATAGCCCGGCCAGTCGAGCACCGCCTCGATGGCCGCCAGCTCGCCCGTCTGGCGAGCCCGCCGGATCGCCTCGCCGAAGACCGCGCCGGCGGCGCCGGCGGTCAGGCAGGCCGGGCCCTCGGCCGACCCGGCGCGTACGACGGCCCACAGGTCCGACCAGCACCAGACGCGCGGGGGCCGCCCCGTGCCATGACCCGACGTCCGGCACCGGGTCGCCAGCTCGGCGCGCAACTGGTCGCGCGCCAGGGGCGACGGGACCAGCCAGAGCGCCGACGGGTCCAGCGACGCGACGGCCACCGCGTGGTCACGGGCGGCCGACCCGTACGACCCCGTCCACAGCACTCGCTCGACCGGCATCGGCATGGTCGGATCCCCCGCGGATCGCGATGGCGAGGACCAGCGTCCCCAACAGGATCAGGTATACAGAGAAATACCATATACGCCCCGAACGGACAATGCGGACCAGCCACGATATGGCCGCATAGCCCACGAGCCCGGCCACCACGGTGGCGGCCAGCATTTGCGGGATCTCGTCGGAGGGCAGGGGGGCCTTGCGGAGGTCGAGGACCTCCTTGGCGACGGCCCCCAGGATGGCCGGCACGGCGATGAGCAGGCTGAACCCCACCGCCCACGACCGCGAGAGCCCCAACGCCAGCCCGGCGGCGATCGTCATCCCGCTCCGACTGACGCCCGGCAACGGCGCGAGCATCTGCGCCAGCCCGATCACCAGGGCATCGAGCCACGTCATGGTGGCCGGTCCCTTGATCCCCTCGCGTCGGCTCAGCCAGGCGGTCAGCCCGAGCACCGCGGCCGTGACCAGGAACCCGATGCCGGCCACCGTGATCCCCTCGAACGCCTGGTCGATCCACTTCTTGAGGAAGAGCGCCAGGGGGATCAGGGGCGAGGTCGCGATTGCCGCCAGGATAGCGACCCGGATCAGCATGGGCCGCCGAAAGCCCTCGGGGACGGCGTCATCCCCCGACAAACCCTTCACCCCGGTCGCGATCTCGCGACGGTAATAGACGAGGATGGCGACCGTCGTCCCCAGGTGCAGGATCACGTCGAAGAACAGATTCTTGGCGCCGCTGGTGTGCGTGCCGTTGATCCAATCGAACAGGTTCTGCGTGAGCAGGAGGTGGCCGTCGCTGGAGATCGGCAGGAACTCGGTGACTCCCTGGACCGCGCCCAGGACCAAGGCTTTCAACCATTCCATCAGAGTCTTCCCAGGGTGGAGAATGCAGGAGGCCGACCGTTCGGCACCCGACCAGGATAGCCGCAACCGGCCCGGCCGGGCAGCAGGACATTGGACACCCCTCGGATCGCGAACTGGGGGACAGGCCCTTCGCCGGCACGACCGCCACAGTTTCCCCAGATGCCAAGCTCGTTACAACTTGTCGAATTGACGGGCGCCGAGGCGTGAAATCGGGTTCGTTTGCACCAAATGCACCCCTGGGCGGTGGGAGTTGCCTGCCAGGATGGCCGAATTGGGTTCGTTTTCACCGATGGGCGCCCGTCTGGTCAGTCTGCCAGTTTGGCAGTTGGGTTCGTTCGCTCGATTTCGGGGGTCCATGGCGAGCCTCCTCCTGGCGTATAAAGCTCACATGAGTGCTTGGCGTATTTGATGTAATATCGCATGACGATGTGAAGCGCGGCGAGGAGAGGTTGGTTTGACGGGTGCCGTCTGTTGGAGAGGGCCTGCGTCGGGGGGCGAGACTTACCCGAGCGGGTGGACTGACTGGGCCTTATGGAGTTGTCGAAGAGTCCCTCTATATACAGTATGTATCGGATTTGCAAATCGGTGAAAAAACGGGCCGCCAGATCGAGTCGGAAACGGCGTACAAGTCTTTGCGCCATAAACGTTTGGGGCTTCCGAGATTCTTGCGAGATTTTCCGCGAAGCGATTGGATTTTGGGTTTTTCGTGACGCTGAAACGGGGATGGGCTCGCCATCACGAACCGAAGTCGGGATTAACAGAGGGGCCAGGGCTTCTCGCCATCCGCCGTTCGCTTGATATTCAGACTGAAGGACTGCGCACCCAGTCCGCGGCGGGGGCCGCCCGCCGTATCAGTGCTCGGTCGAATGCATCCATGGCTGACAGCCGAGACGGGGATTGTCCGCAGATGACGCAGAGGGACGCAGATAGAAGAAACCGCGAGGTCATTGGCCACCGAGGACCGGAGTCGCGTCCGGCCTGGCCGAACGAGGAGAGCGGGTCCGGGCGGGGTAGGCTTCCTTTCGCCGGCCGTTCGCGCGAAAATCAGCCTGGAGGCCCCAGATATCGCGCGGGCCGGTCGTGGAGTCCTGCAACGATGGTCCAACCGCCGATCCCGGCCACCGTCATCGGGAGCTGGTCGTTCCCCGGCTGGTACGAGAAGTTCATCGCTGACGTCCGCGAGTCGCCCGATCGCTTCGGGACGGTTCGATCGCGAGGAGGCGGTGCGCGACGCCGTCCGCCTGGCCGTCGACGACCAGCTTCGCGCGGGGCTCGACCGGATCACCGACGGCGAGATGCAGCGGGTTGATTTCAACCTGGGGTTCTACGAGTACCTGGGCGGACTCGAGCCGATCCCGCCCGCCCGTCTCTGGGGCGCCCCGGCGCACGATCAGCGGGACCGATATCGTCTGCGTCGCGCCCCTGTCGGCTCCCGACGGCCTGGGGACGGTCGCCGAGTACCGCCGGCTCCGCGAGCTCACGGACGCACCCGCCAAGATGCCCGTCCCCGGCCCGTTCACCCTCGCCGGCTGCATCGACGGCGGCGAGGTTTACCCCGACCGAGCGGCCGTCACCGAGGCGCTGGTGCCGATCGTCAACGCCGAGCTGCAGGCGCTCGACGCCGCCGGGGTGGATTTCATCCAGCTCGACGAGCCCAGCTTCGCCTGCCATCCCGACTCGGCCGAGCGGTTCCTCGACGTCGTCGGGCGCACCGTCCGCGGCGTCAAAGCCTATCTCAGCATGCACATGTGCTTCGGCAATTACCGGGCGCGGGCCGTCGGGCGGCGATCGTACCGGCCGCTGTTCCCGCAGGTGGGCCGGGCGGCGGTGAACCAGCTTGCACTCGAGTTCGCCAGCCGGGAGATGGCCGAGGTCGAATTGCTGGCCGGGTTGCCCGAGTCGATGGACGTGGCGGTCGGCCTGGTGGACGTCAAGAACACCTGGATCGAGCCGGCCGAGCTGGTCGCCGAGCGGTTGCGGCAGGTGCTGAAATACGTCGATGCCGGCCGGGTCTCGGTGACGCCGGATTGCGGGTTCTCGCAGACGGCGAGGCATGTGGCGAACGCCAAGGCCCGGGCGATGGTCGAGGGTGTGCGGATCGTCCGCCGCGAGCTGTCATCATGATCGAGCCGGTCCGGCAGGGTGACGCGCTGATCGCGGAAATCCGGGATCCGAGCCCGGGACCCGAGTCGCTCTTCGTCTGGTGGCTGGGGCAGAGCGGGTATCTGGTCAAGTCGCGCGCGGGGCTGCTGGTGGTCGACCCGTACCTGTCCGAGCACCTGACGCACAAGTACGCCGGCACCGACCGGCCGCACGTGCGGATGACGCGGGCACCGCTGCGGCGGCGGCGACCTGCGGGGCGTGTCGCTCGTGCTCGTCAGCCACAAGCACTCGGACCACCTCGACCCGGGGACGCTGCCGGCCCTGCTGGCGGCCTCGCCGGAGGCCAGACTGGTCGCTGCCCGCTGCTCTCATCGATCATGCGATCGGCCTGGGGCTGCCCGCTGAGCGGCTCATCGGGCTCGACGCCGGGGTCACGGTCGTCCACGGCGGGTTCCGGTGCGCGGCGATCCCGTCGGCCCACGAGGGGCTCGACACCGACGAGCGGGGCGTCATCTTTACCTGGGGTTCGTCATCGAGGTCGACGGGCTGCGGATCTATCACAGCGGCGATGGCCTGGCGTACGATGGGCTGGCCGGGAAGCTCGCGCGGCGAGCCGTTCGACGTGATGTTCCTGCCGATCAACGGCCGGGACCCGCGCGGGGCGTGCCGGGGAACATGTCGGCGGCCGAGGCCGTCGACCTGGCCTGCGCCGGTCCGGCCGCGGTTCGTCGTGCCGCATCATTACGACATGTTCACCTTCAACACCGTGCCCGTGGCGGAGTTCGACGCGCGAGGCCCGGCGGCTCCCGGCTGGGGTCGAGGCCCGGGTGCTCCGCTGCGGCGAGCGCTGGGAGATCACGCCGTGAGCGTCACGCTGGGCATCGACATCGGGACCTCCGGGACCAAGACGCTGGCCATCGACGAGCGCGGGGCGATCCTGGCCTCGGCGACGGCCGAGTATCCCGTGCGACCACCCGCGGCCGGGCTGGTCCGAGCAGGAGCCCTCGCTCTGGTGGGACGCGACGGTCGAGACGATCCGACGCGTCCTGGCCGCGGGGACGTTCCGCGCCGAGGACGTCGCCGGCATCGGCCTGAGCGGCCAGATGCACGGCTCGGTCTTCCTCGATGAGTCGGGCGAGGTGATCCGCCCGGCCCTGCTCTGGAACGACCAGCGCACGGCCGAGGAGTGTCGCGAGATCGAGGAGAAGGCCGGCGGCCGCGAGGCGCTGATCCGGATGGTCGCCAACCCGGCACTGACCGGGCTTCACGGCCCCCAAGCTGCTGTGGGTCCGCCGCCACGAGCCGAAGAACTGGGACCGGGTGCGGCAGGTGCTGCTGCCCAAGGATTACGTCCGATACCGCCTGACCGGCACCTATGCCACCGAGGTCAGCGACGCCTCGGGGACGCTGCTGCTCGACGTGGCCAACCGCCGATGGAGCCATGAGCTGCTGGGGAAGCTCGGACCTCGACCCGTCGCTGCTGCCGCCGTGCTACGAGAGCCCCGAGGTCTCGGCGAAGGTGGGCGAGATCGGGGCGAGCGCGACCGGGCTGAAGCCGGGGACGCCGGTGGTCGGCGGCGGCGGCGACCAGCCGGCGGGCGCGGTCGGCAACGGGATCGTGCGGCAGGGGGTGGTGTCGGCGACGATGGGGACCTCGGGCGTGGTCTTCGCGCACGCCGATCAGCTCGGGTTCGACCCGCTGGGGCGGCTCCAGCGCGGGTGTCACGCGGTGCCGGGTGCGTGGCACGTGATGGGCGTGGTGCTGTCGGCGGGAGGCAGCTTCCAGTGGTTCCGCAACGAGCTGGGCAAGGCCGAGGTCGCGCTGGCGAAGCAGAAGAATGAGGACCCGTACTTCCTGCTGACCGACGAGGCCGCGATCGTGGCGGCCCGGCGCCGAGGGGCTGTTCTTCCTGCCCTACCTGACGGGCGAGCGCACGCCGCATTTCGACCCGGACGCCCAGGGCGGCGTGGGTCGGCCTGACCGTCCGCCACGGACGGGCGCACCTGATCCGCAGCGTGCTCGAGGGCGCGACGTTCGCCATGCGCGACAGCCTGGAGCTGATCCGCGAGATGGGCGTGGCGATCGAGCAGGTGCGGGTCTCCGGCGGCGGCGCCCGCAACCCGCTCTGGCGGCAGATCCAGGCGGATATCTACGGCTGCGACGTGCACACGATCAACGCGAGCGAGGGGCCGGCGTTCGGCGTCGCGCTGCTGGCCCAGGTGGGGACGGGCGGGTTCGCGACGGTGGCCGAGGCGTGCGACGCCACGATCCGCGTCGTCGAGACGACCGCGCTCGACGCGAAGGTCCAGCCATACTACGACCGGGCGTATGAGGTCTACCGGCAGCTCTACGTCGACCTGAAGCAGTCGTTCCGGACGATCGGCGGGCTGGTGCATCAAGGGTAAGCCGGTAGGCGGCGGAGGGCGACCTTGGGCCGGAAATCGAGACGAGCGCGGGACGCGGGACGGCAGCGGGTCCGCGTGGAAAGCCCCCCGGCCGCGACGGCCCCGGCACCTGCGCCGCCACCTGCGCGAGCGGAAGAGCCCGCGGCAGGCCTGGCCCCGTCACGGGCAAGGATGTGGACGATCGTCGCCGTGGCGGGCCTGCTGATCCTGCACTATGCCATGGCGGCGCGCAGCCTGCTCCTCGAGAACCCGACGGTCGACGAGGTCGTGCACCTGCCGGCGGGGATCACCTACTGGCAGAAGGGGACGTTCCGGCTATATCACCACAATCCGCCGCTGTTCAAGCTGGTGGCGGCGCTGCCGGTGCTGATGGCCGGCCCCACGACCGAGCCGCTCTACGGCCTCACGAGCTGGACAGGAAAAGACCCGTCCCAGACGACGTTCTCGCAATACTTCACGATCATCAACGCCGAACGCTACCTCGAGCTGTTCAAGCTCGCTCGGCTGACAATGCCGATGTTCACCGTCATCGGCGGGCTGGTCGTCTTCGCCTGGTCCGCCCGGCTCTACGGGAACCTTGCGGGACTGCTGAGCCTCGGCCTGTGGGTCTTCTGCCCGAACATCCTGGCGCACGGCCGCCTGATCACGTCCGATGCCAGCTCCACGGCGATGGGCGTTGCCGCGACGTACGCGTTCTGGCTCTACCTGCGCGAACCGCGCTGGCGACGGGCCGTGATTGCGGGACTGCTGCTGGGCATCGCGCAGCTCTCAAAGTTCAGCATGGTCCTGCTCTACGCGGCCTGGCCGTGCCTGTGGCTGCTGCGGCTCGGCCTGGTCGGCCGGCCCGCGGGGACCGGCGGTGTGCTGGAGAGTGCTGCGCGCTTCTTGACGCGGAGCATCGCGCAGGGAGCGGCGATCATCGCGCTGAGCGTGCTGGTGATCGACGTGGGATACGGCTTCGAGGGCGTCGGCACCCGGCTGGGCGATTTCGAGTTCGGCTCGCGGACGCTCACCCGGCCGGTTCCTCCGGGGATGGCGCGGCCCGCATAGTCGCAATGAGCTGTTCGAGGCCTCATGGCAATTCCGCGTGAACCGGTTCCGCGGTACCTGGCTGGGCCGGCTGCCGGCGCCGCTGCCGCGGCATTACCTCGAGGGATTCGACGAGCAGAAGATCGAGACCGAGGGGATGCCAAGCCGGTACTTCGCGGCCGTCGAGATCGAGAATCCGCGCCGGAAGGCCGCGGCGATCGAGGCGGTGCGCCGTACCCCGGAGTCCGACACCGAGGACCGGCAGGCATATTCCGTCTATCTCGACGGCGAGCTGCGGCACACGGGCTGGAAGAGCTACTACCTGCGGGCGATGCTCTACAAGATCCCCGAGGGCACGTGGCTGCTGCTCGCGCTCTCGCTGGTCGTCCTCGCCCTGGTGAAGCGGACCCGGATCGCCTGGTTCGACGAGCTGGCTCTCCTGTTCGTGCCGACGCTCATCCTGCTCTCGATGACCCTGCTGACGGACATCAACCTCGGCCTGCGATATGTCCTGGCGATTTTGCCTTATGTCTTCATATCGATCGGCAAGGTCGTTCCGTGGTGCCTGTCGTTACGACCCCCATGGCGCCGCGCCGCCGACGCGATGGTCGCGGGCTCGCTGGGGCTGACGGTCGCCGCCTCGGCGTGGATCCACCCTCATTACCTGGCCTATTTCAACTGGGCCTCGGGCGGACCGGATCGCGTGCCGCCCCGGCTGATCGACAGCAACCTCGATTGGGGCCAGGACCTGGTCGCGCTCCAGCGCTGGTGGAAGGCGAACATCCCCGACCAGCCGATCGGCCTGGCGTACTTCGGGCAGATCAACCCGTCGATCTTCGCGATCCGCGGCGAGCCGTTCCGATGGTTCCTGCCGCCGGGCATGCCCGGCACGGTGAGCCCGATGTTCGGCCAGCCGAGCCCCCGGCTGATCGGCCCGGCCCGACGTCTGACTCCCGGCTACTACGCGGTCAGTGCATCGCTGCTCTTCGGCCTGCGGTGGGGCCTGTACGACCCCGCGCCGCCCCTGGCCGTGCCCGAGGCGATCCAGCCGGTCTGGGCGTATCATCCCGGGCGCGACGGAACCCACGCGCTGGAGTATTTCCGCCAGTTCCGCCCGATCATGCCGCCGATCGGGCATTCGATCTATGTGTATCACCTGACCGAGGAAGACGTGGCCCGCGTCAACCCGATGCTCGAGGACGCGGCGCCGTGAGGCGGCGGGTCAGGAGCGGCTTGCGGCAGACATAGACCTGTGCCAGGTCATCGTCGGTGACGGGCCCGAAGCGGACGTCGACCTCGAAGCCCGCAAGCCGCAGCCGGTCAGGCAGGTCGGCGCCGAACTCGGTGAAGACCGGGTAGCCCCAGTCGCCGCCGGGATGCGCGATCCGCGGGGCGCGATCCTCGACGATGCCATCGGGCCGCATCACCGCGCGGGCGAAGGTCCGGGGCGTGCCGGGCAAGACGGGGACGGTGAAGACGTGTCGGCCACCCGGCCGCAGGACGCGGCGGACTTCGCCGAGCGCGGCGTCGAGGTCTGGGACGTGCTCGAGCGACTCGGACGTCAGCACCAGGTCGAAGGATTCGTCGGGATACGTCAAACGGGTCAGGTCCTCCGAGCGGACGCCGTCGATCGATGCGCCCAGGGCGGCTCCCGGATGATAATCGGACGTCGCGAAGTGCGCCAGGCGGTTCAGCGTTGCGTGCAGGCCGTCGATGCGGTTGATCTCGGCGACGCGGAGGGCCTGCGCCTCGGGATGCTCGACCCAGCGCGCGAGCGAGGATTCCGGGGTGGGGGGGGTGCCGACCGGGTAGAGCTCCAGCACGACCCGAGCGATCCGGCGGCATCGGAGCTTGGCGCCGCAGGCGGAGCAGTCGGACGACTCCTTGCGTGCGAGGGCCTCGGCGAGCCGCGGTGAGACGCCCCAGAGCTCGGCCAGCCGCGGCGGGATCACGCGGCGTCGGTAAAGCATCGGTCGGAACCGGCCGCAGACGTCGCAGTGCTCGAATCGGCGACGAGCCAGGGCGCCCAGGTAGTCGCGGGCGATCCAGCCGCGATGATAGGCGGCGTTCCAGCAGGGGACGAGGCATCGTTTTAGCCAGGCTGGAACCGGAAGTGCCATGGGATTCGCGGCGACCTCACCTGATGCGGGCTCGGATCCGAGGCACCTCGATGCGGACGCGATCCTCGCCGCCCTCGGGGCATCCTACTCCACCGCGATGAAGGCCGGTATGGCTTCGTCCGCGACGCCAGGCGCCGGGCAGGATCTTCTGTCCGACGACGGTCCGCGTCGCCAGGCTCGTATGCCTGATCTTGACACTCCCCGGGCTCGGTCTTACTCTCAGATTGAGAGTGAGCCGGCGCCTGCGCCGGTTCGTGCGCCATGCCGCCTTAGCTCAGTTGGTAGAGCGATGCTTTCGTAAAGCATAGGTCCAGGGTTCGAGTCCCTGAGGCGGCTTTCGCCAAGCCGCAGCCCCGCAAGGGGTTGCGGCTTTTTTTATTGGGTAAGACGAGGAATTCACGTCCCACTCGACGGGAATCGCGCCCTCCTGGTCGACATGACCCCTCCCGCCCCCCTGGCCGTCCATCCCGGCCTTTCCCCCTTCATCTGCGCAGCTTGAAAATTCGCCCCATTCCAAAAATTCTTCGCCAGACCCTTGTATTGCGGCGAGCGGATTGCTATGTCTGGGTAGATTCGATTTTTGCCCATCACGGATGTCTTCGTCTCCACGGACGGTAGATATCAACCGAGGACCTGCTGGCCTGCTTGGCCGGATCCATCGAAGAGGCAACGACCAGGCGATAACAAAACGGCGAGCGGACGCGGAACGGCCGAACGCCGGTGCTCTCTTGGAAAAAGAACCGGGTCCAGCGGGCTGAGTGGGAGATCGCGCGAGCGAGCCGACGATCACGCTGGTTTGCGTCGAGCTGCCCCCCGGGTCCGCGGCGATCGGTGTGCGCCGTCGCGCAGGCGGATGGGGTGACCTCGCTCCATGGCGCCGAGTGCGGGTGTTGCCCGCGGATCAAGGGTCGTGCCGTACCGGGGATCTCCGGCCGCGAGAGAGACCGCGAAGCCAATCGCTGACCTTTTCGGGATCAAAGATCTGAGGCAGAAACGACTTCCGGATTGCAGCGATCGACTTTCCGCGTTCGCTCCGGTTTTCGGGGCGCCGTCACTCCCTCGCCATCGCGGGTTGTCCGACCCGCGTCCAGCCCGCCGGAACTTCCCCATTCTTGTCTCGTTACTTTCAATTCGTGAGCAGCTTGTTAGCCTGAATGCTTCAACAAGCTGAACCCATGACTTGCTTATAAAATGGCCTGCGATTTGCATTCATCGAGTGTCCTTTTCCCCCGCTGAACATCCGGGGACAGGACGCCGCCCGCCGCGGAAAGGGGGAGAAAAGTCCCCGCGCCGCACGGTGGGCGCAGTGTTCAAGGAGAGATGCCGATGACGAGCGAGGAAGCCGGGACCTACAAGGTCGTGGTGAACGACGAGATGCAGTACTCGATCTGGTTCGCCGATCGCGAGAACCCGCCAGGCTGGCAGGACGCGGGGCGAGCCGGCCCGAAGGAGGAGTGCCTGGCGTACATCGAAGAGGTCTGGACGGACATGCGGCCGCTCAGCCTGAAGAAGCGGATGGACGAGGCCGGGTGATTTCATGGTCGGACGACCCGCAGAGATAAGTCACGACACGGACAATCTGGTCGCACTCCTGCTTCGCCGAGCGAGCGAGGCGCCCGATGCGGTGCTCTTCACGTTCCTGCCCGATGGCGAGGCAGCCGGCGCGGTCGCGCTCACGCGCGGCGAGCTCGACCGGCGCGCGGGCGCTGTCGGCGCGGCTGAAGGCGGGTGGGCTGGCCGGGCAAACGGCGGTCCTGATCTTTCCGCCCGGGCTGGAATTCCTCGCGGCATTCTTCGGCTGCCTGTATGCGCGGGTGGTCGCGGTGCCGGCCTACCCGCCGCGCCCCAACCGGCCGATGGAACGGCTCGAGTCGATCGTCGCCGATGCGGGGCCGGCCGCCGTATTGACCTGCTCGGCGATGCGGCGCGAGGCCGCGCGGTGGTCGGCCGGGCTGGCGGGACTCGCAGGCGTCGAGGTGGTCTTCACCGATGACGACGAGGGCGCCGGGAGCCGAGACGAGACCGGCCCGGCCGCGAGCTGGGTCGATCCGGGCGTCGCGGCCGATTCGCTGGCGTTCCTCCAGTACACCTCGGGCTCGACCGCCGCGCCGCAGGGGTGATGATCACGCACGGCAACCTGATGGCCAACTCGGCCGCCATCCGGTCGGTGTTCGGGTCGTCGCCGGGGGAGCGTGGTGTCTTCTGGCTGCCGCTGTTCCACGACATGGGGCTGATCGGCGGGGTGATCCAGACGCTCTACTGCGGGGGGTCGAGCACCCTGCTCTCGCCGGTCGCATTCCTCCAGCGGCCCCTGCGTTGGCTCGAGGCGATCAGCCGGACGGGGGCGACGATCAGCGGGGCGCCGAACTTCGCCTACGACCTCTGCGTCGAGAAGTCCACGCCCGAGCAGCGGGCGGGGCTCGACCTGAGCCGCTGGCGGGTCGCCTTCAACGGCGCCGAGCCGGTCCGCGCCGAGACGCTCGACCGCTTCGCCGAGGCGTTCGCCCCTGCCGGGTTCCGGCGCGAGGCGTTCCTGCCCTGCTACGGGCTGGCCGAGGCGACCCTGATGGTCAGCGGCCATGGCCGGGCCCGGCCGACCGCCGTCGGTGATCGCGGTCGAGGGGCCGGCGCTGGCGCGGGGCGAGGCGGCGGTGGCCGCGGATACCGCGACGGCCACGCGGCTCGTCGGCAGCGGCCGGGCCGTCCCCGGGCACGTCGTCGCGATCGTCGACCCCGCCAGCGAAAGCTCGCTCGTGGAGGGGCAAGTGGGCGAGGTCTGGGTGTCGGGCCCGAGCGTCGCGGGCGGCTACTGGGGACGCGGCGAGGACGGGTCGCGCGTAGCACGCTGGCCGATCTGGCGGGCCATGAGGGGCGATTCCTGCGCACCGGGGACCTCGGTTTCCTCCGCGACGGCGAGCTCTATCGTCACCGGCCGGATCAAGGACATGATCATCCTCAGCGGACGGAACATCTACCCCCAGGACGTCGAGTGGGCCGCCGGGCGCAGCCACCCGGCGCTGCGGCCGGACGGGGCCGCGGCGTTCGCGGTCGAGGACGGCGGCGAGGAGCGGCTGGCGGTCGTCGCCGAGGCCGAGAGGAGGCTCGCCGGGGCGTCGGCCGACGAGGTCATCGCGGCCGTTCGCCGGGGGGTCGCCGAGGCGATCGACGTGGAGGTCGCAGCCATCCGGCTGCTCCGGCCGGCGAGCCTGCCCGCGCACCTCGAGCGGCAAGGTCCGGCGGCACGCATGCCGCGAGGCCTTGCTGGCCGGGACGCTCGAGACGGTCGCCGAGTGGACGATGCCGGTCGCAACGGCGGGACCCGGGCCGGCGTCGCCGGCCGAACCGACGGCGGTCGTCTCGATCCGTGGCGATCGATTCGACACGTCCCCCACCCGCCACGAGATCGCGGCCTGGCTGGCGCGTCAGGTCGCCGGGCCGCTGGGGGTCCGGCCCGAGGAGGTGGACGTCCGGGCGCCGCTGGCCAGCTTCGGCATCGGCTCGCTGCAGGCGGTCGGGCTGGCCGCCGAGCTGGGGGAATGGCTGGGGCGGCCGCTGTCGCCGACGCTGGTCTACGACTTGCCGACGATCGAGGCATTGGCGGGCTTCCTGGCGGATGACGAGACCGTGAGCCGGTCGTCGCCCGAGGTCCCCGGCGTCATATCGGCCGGGCGAGAGCCGATCGCGATCGTCGGGATCGGCTGCCGGTTCCCGGGTGCCGGCGGGCCGAACGAGTTCTGGGAGCTGCTGCGGTCGGGCGTCGAGTCGGTGGGCGAGGTGCCGGCGGGCCGATGGTCGGAGGCGGACATCCGGGGGCTCGACTTCCCGCGGCGCGGCGGCTTCCTGCGGGATGTCGACCGGTTCGACGCCGAGTTCTTCGGCATCTCGCCTCGCGAGGCCGTCGAGATGGACCCGCAGCAGCGGATGCTGCTGGAGGTGGCCTGGGAGGCGCTCGAGGACGGCGGCGTGCCGCCCGAGCGGCTGGCGGGCTCGGCCGTCGGCGTCTTTATCGGGATATCCACGACGGACTACGCTACTTGCATTCCGAAGCGCGGCGGCGTGGTGGGCGGGCACCGAATCACCGGGAACGCGGGCAGCATCGCGGCGAACCGGATCTCGTACTTCTTCGACTTCCGCGGGCCGAGCCTGGCGGTCGACACGGCCTGCTCGTCGTCGCTGGTGGCCGTCCACCTGGCCTGCCGGAGCCTCTGGGACGGCGAGTCCGAGCTGGCGCTGGCCGGGGGCGTGAACCTGCTCCTCGCGCCGGGGGTCTTCGCCGGGATTCGCGCGAGGCGGGTTCCTCTCGCCCGACGGCCGCTGCAAGACCTTCGACGCGGCGGCCGACGGCTACGTGCGGGGCGAGGGCGTGGGCATGGTGGTCCTCAAGCCGCTCTCTCGCGCCTGGCCGACGGCGACGCCGATCTACGCGGTGATCCGCGGCGGAGCGGTCAACCAGGACGGCCGGACCAACGGCCTGACGGCCCCGAGCCGCCCGGCGCAGGAGGCCGTCCTGCGCGCGGCCTGCCGGCACGCCGGGATCGAGCCGGGGCGGTCGATTACGTCGAGGCGCACGGCACCGGCACGCCGCTGGGCGATCCGATCGAGCTGGCCGCGCTCGGCGCCGTGCTCGGCGAGGGACGCGACGCGGGCCGCCGGTGCCTCGTCGGCTCGGTGAAGACGAACATCGGCCACCTGGAGGCCGCGGCCGGCGTGGCCGGGCTGATCAAGGCCGCGCTGGCGATCGCACACCGGGCGATTCCGCCCGAGCCTCCACTTCAACAGCCCGAATCCGCACGCCGACCTCGACGCTGCGTCGCTGCGGATTGCGACCGAGATCGAGCCCTGGCCGGCGACCGGCCGGCCGGCACGCGCGGGGGTCAGCTCGTTCGGCTTCGGCGGGACCAACGCGCACATCGTGCTCGAGGAGGCGCCGCGATCGCCGATGGCTGCTCCTCCCGCCAGCATCGCGAGCCAGGCGGGCGAGGATGTCGTCATACCGATCTCGGCGCGGGCCCGAGGCGCTTGCGGACCTCGGCCGCTCGTACCGCGATTTTCTGGCCGCCTCGCCGGAGATCGACCTGCGCGACCTGGCCCATTCGGCCGGTGCGCGGCGCGGGCATCACGAGCACCGCCTGGCGCTCGTGGTTTCGGATCATGACGAGGCGATCGATGCGCTCGACGCCTTTCTGGTCGGTGCGCCTCACGTCTCGCTCGCGACCGGACGGCGGCGCCGGGCCTGTGCCGCGGGCCGGTATTCGTGCTGGCGGATGGTGCAGGACTCGGCGAGCGGGCCGTGCTCGAGTTGATCCGGCGTGAGCAGGAGTTCCGCGCGGCGTTTGGTCGATGCGACGCGGCGCTGGTCCGCGAGCTCGGCTGGTCGCCGCTCGCCGAGCTCGAGCGACCCGCCGGGTCCTCGCGGCTCGGCTCGTCCGAGGGGCAGGGCTGTCTTGCCTTCGCGGTGCAGGTCGCGCTCGTCGCGCTCTGGAAATCATGGGGAATCGAGCCGTCTGCCGTCGTCGGCTCCGGGATCGGGGCGGTCGCGGCGGGTGCGGTGACGGGCCGGCTGAGCCTGGAGGAGGCGGCGTGGGCGGTCGTGCGCGGGGATTCGAGCGCGATCGAGCGACGGCCTGCGGACGAGCTGGCGAGCCTGGCGAACGGTGGCCACGATGTCTACCTCGCGTTCGGCGCCGAGCCGGGTCTCGCCGCGATGATCCGCGAGTCGGTGGGACCTCATGTCGAGTCGCCGCGGATCGCCATGACGGTGCACCCGACCGACCGCGGGCTCGAGTCATTGCGGCGAGCAGCGGCCTGGCTGTACGCCGCGGGATACGACCTGGACTGGTCCCGCGTCGCGCCTCCGGGCCGATTCGTGCGGCTGCCGGGCTATCCCTGGCGCCGAGAGCGGTACTGGCTCGACGCGGAAGAAGCGACGCACGCGATGCCTGCCGGGAGCGACGGCGAGCGCGCGGCCGCGTTGCTTTCGTCCGATCGGCATGGCTCGAACGGCCACGGGAATGGACACTCGAACGGACATTCAAACGGCCACGCCTCTTCGCTCGAGAAAAGGCTCTTGGCTTCCCGCTCACTCGACCGCGCCCGGTGGACCTGGTCGCCGAGCTGCGGGACCGGGTGGCCGAACTGCTGGGCGTCGAGCCCGATCAGGTGGACGTCGATCGTTCGCTGCTGGCGATGGGGATGGACTCGATCACCGCGATGGAGCTGAAGCAGGACCTCGATCGCGAGTACGCGACGAGCCTGCCGCTCTCGTCGCTGATCGAGGGCGCCACGGTCCGCGGCGTGTCGGCTCGGCTGGCGGAGCAGCTCGGACATCGCGACAGGACGCTGGTCGCCGAGCCGCTGCCGACGGAGCCCCCGACCCTCGGGCCGCAGCCGTCGCACGGGCAACGGATGCTCTGGTATGCACATCAATTTGCAGCGACGGGCGCGGCCTATCACATCGCCGGGGCGGGGGCGATCGCGGGCGGGCTCGACATCGATGCGTTCCGGGTCGCATTGCGCCGGGTCGTGGCGCGGCACGACGCCCTGCGGAGCACGTTCCCGGCCGTCGAAGATGCACCGGTGCTGCGGATCGTAAACGTGCAGCGACTTCGCGGCGCGAGAGGACGAGTGGTTGATCATCGAGGATGCGTCGCTGCTCGAGACGGCCGCGGTGCCGGGCCGGCTGGCCGCGCTGGCGCGGGTGGCGTTCGACCTGGAGACCGGGCCGCTTTTCCGCGTCCACGTGCTGCGCGGGCGGGGCGGAAATGACATTGTCCTGCCGGTCTTCCATCACATCATCGCCGACTTCTTCTCGGCGGCCGTTTTCCTCGACGAGGTGGGCCGGGCCTACGCCGAACAGCGTAAGGGATCTCCCGCGGAGTGGCCGCCGCCGTCGCGATACGCCGACTTCGTCCGGGCACAGGAGGAGATGCTCGCCGGCGCGAGGGGGCGAACGGCTCTGGTCCTACTGGCAAGATCAGCTCGGCGGCACGCTGCCGGTCCTGGACCTGCCGACCGACCGGCCCAGGTCCACGGTGCGGGGCGATCGCGGACACACTCTTCAGGACGTGCTGGACCCGTCGCTGACCTCGGCGCTGGTGGCTCTCGCCGAGGCACACGGTGCCAGCCTCTACTCGACGCTGCTGGCGGCCTTCCAGGTCTTTCTGGCTCGTCACGCGGGCCAGGACGAGATCGTCGTCGGCACGCCGGCCTCGGGTCGGACGCGACGCGGCGACGAGGGACTGGTTGGCTACTGCGTCAACATGCTGCCGATGCGTGCGAGCCTTGCCGAGAACCCGCGGTTCGACGACTTCCTGGCGCGGACGCGTCGGACGGTCGCCGAGGCGCTCGAGCACCAGGAGTTCCCGTTCAGCTTGATGGTCGAAAGGTTCCGCGGCGGGCTCGATCCCGGCCGTCCGCCGATCTGCGCAGGTGATGTACGCCCACCAGCGGTCGCAGCGGCTCGACGAGCGGGGCCTGGCACCGTTCGCGCTCGGGGTCGCCGGGACGCGGCTCGACCTGCATGGCCTCGAGATCGAGTCGGTCGAGCTGGATCGCGGCACGGCGCTGTTCGAGCTGACGCTGATGACGGCGCGAGACGGCGATCGCCTGCGGCTGGCGTGGGAGTACAGCACCGAGCTGTTCGACGACGCGACCATCGAGCGGATGGCGGCGGGCTTCCGCGACCTGCTCGCCGCGATCGTCGAGGACGCTTCGCGGAAAGTTCTCGGACCTCCCGCTGATCGCGCCGGACGACCGGCATCGAATCCTCGAGTGGTGGTCACCGGGACCGGCGATCGAGGCCGGCGAGACCGGTGTGATCCAGCGGTTCGAGCTCGAGGCGGCCGCGGCCCCGGGGGCGCCGGCCCTGGTGTACGACGACGAGATCGTCTCGTACGGCGAGCTGAACCGCATGGCCAATGTGATCGCGCGGGAGCTGATCGCCGGCGGCGTCGAGCCGGAGTCGGTCGTCGGCCTGTACCTCGACCGCTGGCCGCTTCGGCTGGCGGCGATCCTCGGGGTGCTCAAGGCGGGCGGCGCCTACCTGCCGCTCGACCCCGATCATCCGGTCGAGCGGCTTGCCGCGACGCTCGTGGACTCGGGTGCGCGGGTGCTGCTGGTGGACGCGTCCGTCCTCGACCACATGCCGACGCTCTCGGCGTACGCGTCGTCCGTGTCCGTGGTCGATCGGCTGCTCGAGTCGAGACAGGGCGAGGACCCGGGCAACCCCGAGCCGCGTGCGCAGGCCGATAACCTGGCTTACGTCATCTACACTTCGGGCACGACGGGGCGGCCCAAGGGCGTGATGGTCACCCGCCACGCCCTGGCGACGGTGGCGACCGCGTGGGAGCTGCTGTACGACCTGCGGGCCTCGACCCGCCGTCACCTCCAGGCCGCGCCGTTCGCATTTGATGTGTTCACCGGAGACTGGGTTCGCGCGTTGACGACCGGGGGCGTCCTGGTCGCCTGCCCGCGGCACTGTCCGCCTGGACCCGGCGCGGCTGGCCGGGCACATCCATCGCCTTCGGATTGACTTCGTCGAGCTTGTCCCGGCCCTGGCCGAGGCGCTGGCCGAGGAGCTGGAGACCGTCGCGGAATCGACGCGATTACCCCTGCGGATCCTGGCGGTGGGCTCGGATACCGCGCGATCGAGCCTGCTGCGTCGGCTCCGCGGGCTGATGGAACCCGGAGCCCGGGTGGTCAACTCGTACGGGCTGACCGAGGCGACGGTGGACAGCGCCTGCTTCGACCCGGTGGATGGTGCCGGGGATCCCCGGGCCGAAGACGCACCGGCGCCGATCGGCCGGCCGCTGGCCGGGGCGCGGGTTTACATCCTGGACGCGCGGCAACAGCCCGTGCCTCCGGGCGTCGTGGGTGAGCTTTTCATCGGGGGGATGAGCGTCGCGCGGGGCTACGTCGGCGATCCGGCGCGGACGGCGGAGCAGTTCCTCCCCGATCCTTTCGGATCTCCCGGCGCGGATGTACGCCACCGGCGACCGGGCGCGGTGGAGCGGCGAGGGGTTGATCGAGCTCCTGGGCCGCGCCGACGGCCAGGTCAAGATCGGCGGGGTCCGGGTCGAGCCGGCCGAGGTCGAGGCCGCACTGACGCGACATGCCGAGGTTCGCCAGGCATTGGTAATCCCCCGCGAGGATTCGCGGGGATCGACGCGATTGGCCGCGTACTATGTGCCGGCCGGGCCGACGGTACTCCAGGCGGCCGAGCTGCGTGAGTGGCTGAAGGGCCGGCTTCCCGAGGCCATGGTCCCGGCGTGGTACGTCGCGATCCCGGCGGTGCCGATTTCCGCCAACGGCAAGGTCGATCGTGCGGCACTCCCGACGCCGGCCGATCGGGACGAGACCGCCATCATCGTGGCCCCGCGCAACGAGACCGAGGCAACCCTCGCGCGGATTGCCGCCGAGCTGCTGGACTGCGATCGCGTCGGCGTCCAGGACAACTTCTTCGAGATCGGCGTCGACTCGATCCTCGGCATCCGATTCGTCGCGCGGCGCGGCAGGCGGGGATCGTGCTGGAGCCGGCGCAACTGTTCCGCACGCCCACCATCGCCGGCCTGGCCGAGTCGCTCGGGTCTCGCGAGCCCGAGCCTGGGCCCGCGGCCGTCGCGACAGCTCCGTTCTCGATCCTGCCCGGCTGGCTGGACCGCGGCGAGCTGGAGAGGCACGCCATCGCGGGCGGGGCGATCGAGGACGCCTTCCCCTCACGCCGGTGCAACAGGGCATGCTCTTCCATACCCTGGTCGATCCCGAGGCGGGGCATTACGTCGAGCAGTTCGTCTGCGGTCTCCGGGGCGAGCTGGACGTGGGCGTGCTTCGCTCGGCGTGGCAACGGCTGATCGACCGGCACTCGATGCTGCGGTGCTCGATCCACTGGGGCGACCACGAGCGGCCATACCAGGTGATCCATCGCGGAGTATCGCCCCTGTTCGAGTATCAGGACAGGCATGAACTCAACGAGACGGACCGCGAAGGGTGGCTCGCGGCCCTCGTCGCCGAGGATCGTCGCGCGGGGTTCGACCCGGGCCGTCCGCCGCTATCGCGGCTGACGCTCGTCCGCACCGGCGAGGAGAGCCACCAGCTCATCTGGAGCATTCACCACGTGGCACTCGACGGCTGGTGCCTGTCGGTGCTCCTCCACGAGGCCCTGGATCTGTACGAGGCACTCCGACGCGGCGAGGAGCCGCCGGCCCCGTCGTCCCGGCCGTTCCGCGACTATGTCGCCTGGCTAATCGGCCGCGACCAGGCCGCGGCGCGAGGACTACTGGCGACGGACGCTCGCCGGCTTCACCTCGCCGACGCCGCTGGGCCTCGACGGCTTGCTGGAGACCGACGCGACCGGGGAATTGCGGGCGTCGTCGAGCGCCAGGTCGAACCTGGGACCCGAGCTGACCTCGGCACTCGGCGACCTGTCCCGGACGCGGCGGTTAACCCTGGGCGCGATCCTGTACGGGGCGTGGTCGGTACTGCTGGCGCGGCAGAGCGGGCGATCGGACGTCGTCTTCGGGGTCACGGTGTCGGGCCGGCCGCCCGAGCTGCCGGGCGTCGAAACGATGGTCGGCATGTTCATCAACACTCTGCCACTGCGCGTGGCGGTCGACGAGTCATCGCATTTGGTCCCCTGGCTGGCCGGGCTCCAGGAGAGTCTCGTCGAGCTGAGGCAATTCGAGTCGGTGCCGCTCGCGAACATCCAGCGGCTGGAGCGAGGTTCCCCCGGGGCAGCCGTTATTCGAGAGCATCGTGACGGTCCAGAACTTGCCTTTTGTCGACGGCCTGCTGCAGCGCGCCGACCGGCTCGGGATGGAACATCCGCATTACAACGAGCAGACGCATTACCCAATCACCTTGACCGCGCAGCCTGGCCCCTCCTTGACCCTCAAGCTCGGCTACGACGCGCGGCGGTTCTCGTCGTCCGCGATCGAGCGTGTGCTGGAGCACTTGCAGACGCTGCTCGGCGCCATCGCCGAGGATCCGGACCGAACCCTGGCCGACGTCCGCTCCATCCTGGATCGCGAGCTGCAGGCCGTAGTCGATGCCTGGGGCCGGCCGGAGGAAGAGCTGTCGTGGGACATCGACCTTCGGGACATCGACCGACTGGGCGAGGAGGACCTCGATGTACTGATCGACCGGCTGGGCTGAGTGGAACGCGAGACGAGGCTGGAGCGGCAGGAGGAACGAGGGATGAGTCAGTTGAGGCAGCAACGCGTCGAGCTGACGCTGGAAGAGAAGCGTGCGCTGGTCGCGCGGCTCCTGAAGGAGAAGGCCGCGGCAAAGGCTTCGGGCGCCGGGGCTGGTCCACCGCTGGTTCGAGGGGCAGGCGTCACGCACGCCCGATGCCATCGCGGTCGGCGACGGCGCACGGTCCCTGAGTTACCGCGAGCTGAACGGGCTGCGCCAATCGCCTGGCCCGCCGGCTGCGGGCGCTGGGCGTCGGGCCCGAGGTGCTCGTCGGCCTCTGCACGTCGCGATCGCGCCGAGATGCTCGCCGCGCTGCTGGCCGTCCTCAAGGCCGGCGGTGCGTACGTCCCGCTCGACCCGGCCTATCCGGCCGATCGGCTCGCCTTCATGCTCGAGCGACGCCGGGGCTCCCGTGTCCTGTCACCGAGGAGGGTCTGCCGCGGACGCTTGCCGGCGGCCAGGCGCACGTCGTCTGCCTCGACGCGGACCGGGAGCTCGATCGAGCGGGAGGACGACATCGAACCTCGGACGAGGGCGTGGATCCCGGCGAACCTGGCCTATGTGATCTACACGTCGGGCTCGACCGGGCCGGCCCAAGGGCGTGCAGGTCACGCACGCCGCGCTGGCCAACTTCCTCGGGTCGATGCGCTGGGCTGCTGGATTCGCCGGCCGACGATGCGCTGCTGGCGGTCACGACGCTCTCGTTCGACATCGCCGCGCTCGAGCTCTTCCTGCCGCTCGTCGCGGGCGGCCGGGTCGAGCTGGTCGAGCGCGACGTGGCGGCCGACGCCGCTCGGCTGATCGAGCGGCTCGACGAGCCGGGCGTCTCAACTTCCTCCAGGCGACGCCGGCCACCTGGCGGCTGCTGCTGGAGGCCGGCTGGCGGGGCAAGCCGGGCTTGACGATGCTCTGCGGCGGCGAGGCGATGCCCCGGCGCCTGGCCGACCGCCTGCTCGACAAGGGCGACGCGCTCTGGAACGTCTACGGGCCGACCGAGACGACCGTCTGGTCGTCGGCCTGGCGGGTCGAGCCGGGCGAGGGGCCGATCTCGATCGGGCGGCCGATCGCCGAGACGCGGTTCTACGTCCTGGACGGCGGCTGCGGACCGGTGCCGGTGGGCGTCACGGGCGAGCTCTACATCGGCGGGACGGGCCTGGCGCGCGGCTATCGCGGCCGGCCCGGGCTGACCGCCGAGCGGTTCGTCCCCGACCCGTTCGGCACCGAGCCCGGCGCGCGGCTCTATCGAACCGGCGACCTCGCTCGCTGGCAGCCCGACGGCACGCTCGAATGCCTCGGCCGCGTCGACCACCAGGTGAAGATCCGCGGCTTCCGCGTCGAGCTGGGCGAGATCGAGGCGGCGCTGGCCGCACATCCGGCCGTGCGCGAGGCGGCCGTCGTCGCACGCCCCGACGCGACCGGCGAGACTGAGCCTCGTCGCCTACCTCGTCCCTCGCGGCGGACGGCCGAGGCGGCACCTTCGTCGGCCGAGCTGCGAGGCTGGCTGCATGGGACGGCTCCCCGAGTACATGGTGCCGTCGGCGTTCGTCGTGCTCGACGCCATGCCGCTGACGCCCAACGGCAAGGTCGACCGCCGCGCCCTGCCCGATCCCGCGCCGGGCGCGGCTGGCCGAGGGCGCCGACTTCGTTCCGCCCCGCGGGCCGATCGAGGAGGCGCTGGCCGAGGTCTGGGCCGAGCTGCTCGGCGGCGAGCGGGTCGGCGCCCACGACAACTTCTTCGAGCTGGGCGGCCACTCGCTGATGGCCATCCAGCTCCTGGCCCGAATCCGCAGGGCTCTTCGACGTCGAGGTGCCGCTGAGGGACTTCGTCGAGGAGCCGACGCTCTCCGGCCTCGCCCGGCTGGTCGAGCAGGCCCTGGGCGACGAAGTACGGTACGTCGATTCCTCCCATCGAGCGGGCGGACCGCACCGGCCCGCTGCCGGCCTCGTTCGCCCAGCAGCGGCTCTGGTTCCTCGACCGATCTCGAGCCCGGGAGCCCCGCGTACAACATCCCCACCGCCGTCCGGCTCGACGGCCGCCTCGACATCAACGTCCTTCGCCGCGCCCTCGAGCGAAGTCGATCCGCCGCCACGAGGTCCTCCGGACAACGTTCGCCGAGGAGGGCGGCGAGCTGCGGATGGTCGTCAAGGGTTCGGTCGAAGCTCGCCCTGCCCGTCGAGGACCTCTCCGGTCTCTCCCCGAGACCGTCGCCAGTGGCGCGCCATGGAGCGCATGCTGGCGGAGGCGGCGCGCCCCTTCGACCTGGCCCGCGGGCCGCTCGTCCGCGCCGGGCTCATCCGCCTCGCCGACGACCGCCACATCGTCCAGGTGACGATGCACCACATCGTCTCCGACGGCTGGTCGCTCGGCGTCCTGATCCGCGAGGTCTCGGCGCTCTACGACGCCTTCCGCCGCGGCGAGCCCTCGCCTCTGCCCGAGCCGCGCCATCCAGTACGCCGACTTCGCCGCCTGGCAGCGCGACTGGCTGCGGGGCGAGCGTCCTGGACCAGCAGCTCGACTACTGGACCGGGCAGCTCGACGGGGCTCGCCATGCTGGAGCTGCCGACCGACCGGCCCCGGCCGGCGGTCTCGAGCGGCCGCGGCGGCGAGTCGCACCGCGACGGTTCCCGCCGAGGTGCTCGACGCCGTGCGGGCGCTGGGCCGCCAGGAGGGAGCCACGCTGTACATGACGCTGCTCGCCGCCTTCCAGGCACTGCTCCACCGCTACAGCGGCCAGGACGAGATCGCCGTCGGCTCGCCGGTCGCCGGACGGAATCGACCGGAGCTGGAGGGGCTGATCGGCTTCTTCGTCAACACGCTGGTCCTCCGCGGCGACCTCGCCGGCGACCCCAGCTTCCGCGAGCTCCTCCGCCGCACCCGCCGGACCGCCTCGACGCCTACGCCCACCAGGACATCCCCTTCGAGCGACTCGTCACCGCGCTGCACCCCGACCGCGACTCCGGCCGCACGCCGCTCTTCCAGGTGATGTTCGCCCTCCAGAACGCACCCCTGCCGGCCCTCCGCTCGCCCGAGCTGGCCCTCACCCCGCTCGAGGCGCCCAGCGGCACCGCCAAGTTCGACCTCACCCTCTTCGCCGCCGAGGAGGCCGGCGGCCTGGCCCTGACGATGGAGTACAGCAGCGACCTGTTCGAACCCGACACCGTCGACCGGATGCTCGACCACTTCCGCACCCTGCTCGCCGCCGCCGCCGACCAACCCGACACGCCCGTCGACGCCCTGCCGATGCTCTCGCCCGGCGAGCGGCGGAGGGTCGTCGAGGAATGGAACCAGACGGAGGCGGACTATCCACGCGACCGTTGCCTGCACGAGCTGATCGACGACCAGGCCGCCCGGACGCCCGACGCCCCGGCGCTGATCTGCGAAGGGGACGAGCTGACCTACGCCGAGCTGCAGGCGAGGGCCGACCGACTGGCGGGCCGCCTGCGCACGCTCGGCGTCGTCCCGGACAGCCTGGTCGGCCTCTGCCTGGAGCGCTCGGTCGAGATGGTGGTGGGGCTCCTGGCGGTGCTCAAGGCGGGGGCGCCTACGTCCCGCTCGACCCCGAGTATCCGGCCGATCGCCTGGCCTTCATGGTGGAGGACTCCAACCCGCCGGTGCTGCTGACCCAGCGGCGGTTCGCCGATCGGTTCGCCGAATCCGGGCGGCGAGTCATCTGCCTGGACGAGCCCGAGGCCGATCGGGCCGGCGCTCCGGAGCCGCCGACGGCGGTTGCCGTGCGACCGGACAACCTGGCCTACATGATCTACACCTCCGGCTCGACCGGGCGGCCCAAGGGGGCGATGAACACGCACCGCGCCATCGTCAACCGGCTGCTCTGGATGCAGCGCGCCTACGGGCTGGACGCCGAGCGACCGGGTGCTCCAGAAGACGCCGTTCAGCTTCGACGTCTCGGTCTGGGAGTTCTTCTGGCCGCTGATGACCGGCGCCACGCTGGTCATGGCCCGGCCGGGCGGCCACCGCGACCCGGCGTACCTGGGCCGGATCATCGCCGAGCGCGGGGTCACGACCCTGCACTTCGTGCCGTCGATGCTCGAGGCGTTCGTCGAGGAGGCCGACGCGGCGACATGCGGCTCGCTCCGCCGCGTCATCTGCAGCGGCGAGGCCCTGCCATTCGCCCTGCAGGAGCGGTTCTTCTCGCGGTTCGACGGCGTCGAGCTGCACAACCTCTACGGCCCGACCGAGGCGGCGGTGGACGTGAGCTACTGGGCCTGCACGCCCGGGCGACGGGGAGCGGGGCGTGCCGATCGGCCGGCCGATCGCCAACACCGGCTCTACGTGCTCGACGCCCGCCGGAGCCGGTGCCGGTCGGCGTGCCCGGCGAGCTGCTACATCGGCGGCGTGCGGGCTGGGGCGCGGCTACCTGGCGCGCCCCGGGCTGACCGCCGAGCGGTTCGTCCCCGACCCGTTCGCCAGCGAGCCCGGCGGCCGCCTGTACCGGACGGGCGACCTGGCCCGCTGGCGACCCGACGGCCCGATCGAGTACCTCGGGCGGATCGACCACCAGGTGAAGATCCGCGGCTTCCGCGTCGAGCTCGGCGAGATCGAGGCGGCGCTGGCCGCCCACCCGGGCGTGGCCCAGGCGACGGTGGTGGCGCGCGACGACGGCCCGGGCGGTCAGCGGCTGGTCGCCTACCTGGTGCCGGTCCCCGGCACCCGTCCGCAGGCCCCGGACCTGCGGGCCGCGCTCGGGCGGTCGCTGCCGGAGTACATGGTGCCCTCGGCGTTCGTGACGCTGGAGGCCATGCCGCTGACGCCCAACGGCAAGCTCGATCGCAAGGCGCTCCCCGCCCCCGTCGGCGACGACGATCGGGAGACCGAGTTCTCCAACTTCGTCCCGCCGCGCGGGCCGGTCGAGCAGGCACTGGCCGAGTCCTGGGCCGAACTGCTCGGCGGCGGACCGATCGGCGCCCACGACAACTTCTTCGATCGCGGCGGCCACTCGCTGATGGCCCTGCAGGTCCTCGCCCGCGCCCGGCACCTCTTCGATGTCGAGGTCCCGCTCAAGGACTTCCTCGAACAGCCGACGCTGGCCCGCCTGGCCGCCCTGGTCGAGCAATCGCTGGCCACCGGCCTGGGCGGTACGCAAGCCCCGCCGATCGTCCGCGCGGATCGCTCCGGACCGCTGGTCGCTTCCTTCGCCCAGCAGCGGCTCTGGTTTCTCGACCAGCTCGAACCCGGCAGCGCCGCCTACAACATCCCCACCGCCGTCCAGCTCGACGGCCGGCTGGATGTCGAGGCGCTCCGCCGCGCCCTCGAGGAGGTCGTCCGGCGTCACGAGGTCCTCCGGACGACCTTCGCGTCGAACGGCGGCATTCCCACGCAGGTGCATCGCCGAGTCGCTCGAATTACCGCTGCCGATCCAGGACCTCTCCGGGATTCCCGAGGAGCAGCGGCTCGAGCAGGCCGTGCAGCGCGTGCTGACGGAGGCGGCGCACGCCTTCGACCTGGCCCGCGGACCCCTCGTCCGCGCCGGGCTCATCCGGCTCGCCGAGGACCGCCACGTCGTCCAGGTGACGATGCACCACATCGCCTCCGACGGCTGGTCGCTCGGCGTCCTGATCCGCGAGGTCTCGGCGCTCTACGACGCCTTCGCTGCGCGGCGAGCCCTCGCCGCTGGCCGAGCCGCCCATCCAGTACGCCGACTTCGCCGCCTGGCAGCGCGAACTGGCTTCAGGACGACGTGCTGGAGCAACAGCTCGGCTACTGGACCCGACAGCTCGCCGGCCTGCGTACCGCTGGATCTCCCGACCGATCGATCCCGTCCCCCGGTCCCCAGCGGGCGAGGCGACGAACGGTATGCCGCCGTATCCGGTGACCTCCTCGAGGCCGTGCGGGCGCTCGGTCGCCAGGAGGGGGCGACCCTGTACATGACCCTGCTCGCCGCGTTCCAGGTCCTCCTCCATCGCTACTCCGGTCAGGGGGACATTGCCGTCGGCTCGCCCATCGCCGGCCGCTCTCGCGCGGAGCTCGAGGGCCTGATCGGCTTCTTCGTCAATACGCTGGTCCTCCGCGGCGACCTCTCCGACGGACCCAGCTTCCGCGATGCTCCTCCGCCGCACCCGCCGGACCGCCCTCGACGCCTACGCCCACCAGGACATCCCCTTCGAGCGACTCGTCACCGCCCTGCACCCCGACCGCGACTCCGGCCGCTCGCCGCTCTTCCAGGTCATGTTCTCCCTCCAGAACGCACCCCTGCCGGCCCTCCGCTCGCCCGAGCTGACGCTCCGTCCGATCGAGGCGCCCAGCGGCACCTCCAAGTTCGACCTCACCCTCTTCGCCGCCGAGCAGAACGGCGAGCTGCGGCTGACGATGGAGTACAGCAGCGATCTGTTCGACCCCGCGACGATCGACCGGATGCTCGACCACTACCGCATCCTGCTCGGCGCCGATCGTCGCGAACAGCCGGATCGGCCCGTCGGCGCACTGCCGATGCTGAGCCCGGATGAGCGGCAGCGCGTGCTCGCCGGCTGCGACGGCGGCGGGCCCGGCGGGTTGGATGCCGGCGGCCTCGACGACCTCACGGCGTCGGGACTCGAGGCGGCGGACGACGCCGAGCTCGACGCGCTGCTGGATGAACTTTCCCCCAATGAGCTTTCGACCAATGAGTAGCACGATCGAGCACGGCGTGGACCGGCCCGGGGCCGAGGCGCCGACCCTGCGGCCACCCGAACGATCCAGCGGCGGACGACGACATTGCGTTGTGTCCATCGCTGGTTCGAGGCCCAGGCCAGGCAGGTCCCGCGAGGCCGTCGCCGTCTCGGGCGCAGGCGAGTCGCTCACCTACGCCGAGCTCGATGCACGCGGCCAATCGCCTGGCGCACCGCCTCCGCGCCCTCGGCGTCGGCCCCGAGGTACTGGTCGGCCTTTGCGTCGGCCGGTCGCCTTCGATGGTCGTCGGCCTTCTCGCCATCCTGAAGGCCGGCGGCGGCGTACGTCCCGCTCGATCCGGACTACCCGCCCGATCGCCTGGCGTTCATGCTCGACGACGCCCGCGCACCCGTCCTGATCTCAGAGCATCGCCTCGACGGCCTCCTGCCCGAGACGGGCGCGTCGGTCGTCTGCGTCGACGGCGACCCGGCGGCGATCGCGCCGGGGGCGGACGGCGACCTGCCGGGCGGCGCGGGGCTCGACAACCTCGCGTACGTCATCTATACCTCCGGCTCGACCGGCCGGCCCAAGGGGGCGATGATCCACCACCGCGGCCTGTCCAATTATCTGGCCTGGGCGCCCGCGCCTATGCCGTCAAGCGGGGCAAGGGGGCGCCGGTCCATTCGTCGATTGCGTTCGACCTGACCGTGACCTCGCTGCTGGCCCCGCTGGTCGCCGGCTGTCGCGTCGACCTGCTCGACCAGGACCACGGCGTCGAGCAGCTCGGCGCGGCGCTTCGCGGTTCCCGAGCGACTACAGCCTGGTGAAGATCACCCCGGCGCACCTTCGGGCCCTCGCCGACCAACTGGGGCCCGGGAAGCTGGCGGGGCGGACCCGTGCCTTCGTCATCGGCGGCGAGCAACTGACCGCAGAGCACGTCGCCTTCTGGCGCGAGCACGCGCCCGAGACGACGCTGGTCAACGAGTACGGCCCGACCGAGACGGTCGTCGGCTGCTGCGTCTACCCCGTGCCGCGCGAGGGGCCGATCGCCGGACCGATCCCGATCGGACGGCCGATCGCCAACACGCGGCTCTATGTCCTCGAACCGATCGCTCGAGCCCGTCCCGACCGGCGTCGCGGGCGAGCTGTACATCGGCGGCGCCGGGGTGGCGCGGGGCTACCTTCGGTCGGCCCGGCGCTGACGGCCGAGCGGTTCGTCCCCGACCCGTTCGGCACCGAGCCGGGCGCGCGGCTCTACCGCACCGGCGACCTGGCCCGCTGGCGGCCCGACGGCCAGCTCGAGTTCCTCGGCCGCGCCGACCACCAGGTGAAGATCCGCGGCTACCGCATCGAGCTCGGCGAGGTCGAATCTGCGCTGGTGCGGCACCCCTCCGTGCGCGACGCCGTCGTGGTGCCCCGCGAGTACGGCCCGGATGATACTCGCCTGGCCGCCTACCTGATCGCCGCGGCCGATGGCCCGGCACCATCCGCGACGGTGCTTCGTACCTTCCTCAAGGAGTCGCTTCCCGAGCCGATGATCCCGTCGGCGTTCGTGATGCTTGAGTCCTAGCCGCTCACGCCCAATGGCAAGGTCGACCGCGCCGCGCTGCCCCAGCCGGATCGCGACCGATCGGCCGGCGAGGGCGTGCCAGTCCCGCCCCGCGGTCCGATCGAGGACCTTGTCGCCAGCATCTGGGCTGCCGTGCTCGGGATCGACCGGGTCGGGCGTCTTCGACAATTTCTTCGACCTCGGCGGCCACTCGCTGCTCGCCACCCAGGTCGCGTCGCGGATCCGCGACGCGTTCGGCGTCGCGCTTCCGCTCCGCGAATTCTTCGCCGGACCGACCGTCGCGGCGGTCGCGCGGCGGATCGAGGGGCGGATCCGCGCCGAGGCCGGCCTGGAGATCCCCGCGCTACGACCGGTCGAGCACCAGGGCCCGATCCCGGCTTCTTACTCGCAGCAATCGCTCTGGTTCCTCGACCAGTTGTCGCCCGGGCAGGCGACGTTCAATATCATCCTCGCCGGGCGGATCCGGGGTCCGCTCGATCACGGCGTCCTCGGGCGCTGCTTCGCCGAGATCGTGCGGCGGCACGAGACGCTGCGGACCACCTTCGACAATGTCGATGGCCAACCGATCCAGGTCGTGGCGCCCGGGCTCGAATTGCCGCTGACCGCGATCGACTTGCGGTCGCTCGATGGGCCGAGCCGCGAGGCGGAGGCCCGTCGCATCGCCGTCCAGGAGTCCCGGCGGCCGTTCGACCTCGCGCGGGGCCCCCTGGCTCGGATCACGCTCGTGGTGATGGCAGACGACGACCACGGCATCCTCCTGACGATGCACCACATCATCAGCGACGGCTGGTCGCTCGGGGTCGCCGCCCAGGAGCTGGCCGCGCTCTACGACGCCTTCCGCCGGGGCGAACCGTCGCCCCTGGATCCGCCGCCGATCCAGTACACCGACTACTCGCTCTGGCAGCGACAATTGCTCGAGGGTGAGGCCGGTGAAGCCCTGGTCGAGTACTGGTCGAGGCATCTCGCGGGCGTCTCGCCCCTCGAGCTGCCGACCGACCGACCGCGTCCGCCGCTCCGGACCGCCCGCGGCGACTTCCTGCCGATCGTCATCCCGGGCGAGCTGGCCGGGCCGCTTCGGGACCTCTGCCGACGCACCGGGGTGACGCCTTTCATGATCCTCCTGGCCGCGTTCAAGACGCTGCTCCATCGCTACAGCGGCCAGCAGGACATCGCCGTCGGCTCGCCGATCGCCAACCGGAATCGATCCGAGGTCGAGGGGCTGATCGGCTACTTCGTCAATATGCTGGCCCTGCGGACCGACCTTTCGGGCGACCCGAGTTTCCTCGACCTGGTCCGTCGGGTCCGCGAGGTCGCCCTCTCGGCGTACGAGCACCAGGACCTGCCGCTCGAAAAGGTCGTCGAGGCCCTGCGGCCCCCGCGCGACCCGAGCCGGACGCCGCTCTTCCAGGTGATGTTCGTCCTCCAGAACAACCAGATCCCCGACCTGACCCACCCCGAGCTCTCCCTCGACTCCCTGGAGATCGACGAGGGGACCGGCACGGCCAAGTTCGACCTCTCGCTGTCGCTCGCCGAGGCCGACCGCGATCTCGTCGGCGGCTTCGAGTACAGCACCGACCTGTTCGATCGCGAGACGATCGTCCGGATGGGCCGGCACTTCGAGACGCTGCTCGCGGGCATCGTCGCCGATCCGTCCCGGCGCCTCTCGGCCCTGCCGCTGATCGTCGAGGAAGAGCTGCGGCAGGTCCTCGCCGACGGCCGCGGACCCGCACCCGGTCCTCGTGAGACGCGCTGCATTCACCGGCTCGTCGAGTCCCGCGCCGAGCAGACGCCCGGCGCGATCGCCGTCGAGTCCGGTGACCGAAAGCTGACCTATCGCGAGCTCAACGAGCGCGCCAACCAACTGGCCCGCGAGCTAACGGCCCGCGGCGTCGGCCCGGACGTCCTCGTCGGGGTCGGCCTGTCACGGTCGCTCGAGCTGGCGATCGGCCTGCTCGCCGTCCTCAAGGCCGGGGGGGCGTTCGTCCCGCTCGACCCCGACTACCCCGCGGAACGGATCCGGGCGATGCTCGAAGACTCGCGGATCGCCGTGCTGCTGACCCAGGAACACCTGCACGATCGCTGGCCCTCGGTCGGAGCCGACGTCCTGCGCATCGATGCGGAGCAGGAGGCGATCGGCCGGCAGCCCGTGTCGAACCTCGACGCCGGCCCGACGCTCGACGACGCCGCCTATGTGATCTACACCTCGGGATCGACGGGAGAGCCCCGAGGCGTGGTCGTCCGGCACGGCGGGCTGCTCAACCACAACCTCGCGGCCGCGGCGATGTTCGACCTCTCGGCGGCGGACCGGGTCCTGCAATTCTCCTCGCTCAGCTTCGACATCGTGATCGAGGAGCTGTTCCCCGCCTGGATTCGCGGGGCCGCCGTCGTATTCCGCGACGAGGGAGCACCGCTCGGCCCATCGGAATTCTCGGCCTGGGTCGCCGACCGGCGGATCACGGTCCTCGACCTGCCGACGGTCTACTGGCACGCGTGGGTCGAGGGCCTCGCGGCCCTCGGCGAGGAGCTGCCCGGGTCGCTCCGCCTGGTCGTCGTCGGCGGGGAGAAGGCGTCGGCCCGCCGGTACGCCGACTGGTGCAAGATCGGCGGCGATCGGGTCCGATGGATCAACACCTATGGCCCGACCGAAGCGACCGTGATCGCCACGGCCGACGAGCCGGCGGCCCATTCGCAGCCCGCTGCACTACCTCAGGAATTGCCGATCGGCCGGCCGATCGCGGGGGCTGGGGTCTACCTGCTCGACGATCGGATGGAGCTGGTGCCGCTCGGCCTGCCGGGCGAGCTGTACATCGGCGGAGAGGGCCTGGCGCGGGGCTATCTCCACCGGCCGTCGGCGACGGCCGAGCGGTTCGTCCCCGACCCGTTCAGCGACTCTCCGGGCGCACGCCTCTTCCGAACTGGCGACCGCGCCCGGTGGCGTGCCGACGGCCGGCTCGAGTTCCTCGGCCGGGTCGACCACCAGGCGAAGATTCGCGGCTTCCGCGTCGAGCCCGGCGAGGTCGAGGCCGCCCTGCGCCGGCATCCCGGCGTCGGCGAGGCCGTCGTCGTTGCGCCCGAGGACGCGGCGGGCCGCCGTCGCCTGGTCGGCTACGTCGTGCCGAGAGGCCCGGTGGCACCCGAGGCCGCCGAGCTGCGCGGTTGGCTCCAGGCGGCGCTGCCCGAGTACATGGTCCCCTCGGTGCTCGTCACCCTGGAATCGTTGCCCCTCTCGCCCAACGGCAAGATCGACCGCGGCGCCCTGCCGGACCCCGGGCCGAGCCTGCTCGCGGCGGCTGCGGAATACGTCGCGCCGCGCACCCCGCTCGAGGAAACCCTGGCCCTGGTCTGGGCCGAGGTGATGGAGCTCGAGCGGGTCGGCATCCACGACAACTTCTTCGACCTCGGAGGCCACTCACTCCAGTCGGTCCAGCTCGTCTCGCGGCTGGGCGCCGCGCTGGGACGCCCGGTGGCGGTCCAGACGGTCTTCCGGGCGCCGACAATCGCCGCGATGGCCGAGGTCCTGGAGCGCGAGTCGGCGGAGGCCGGCCCCGACTCCGAGGGTGAGGTCGCGGCACTGGCCCAATGGCTTATCGAGTCCGAACCCCCCAAGCTGCCCGAGCACGTGAGCATCGAGGGACGCCGGCTGCTCTCGCTCTTCGCCGCCGGCGAGCTGGCGCCGGTCAACGCCGTCGCGGTGGGCTACTTCCCCTCGGTGTTGCTCCACTCCCTGGGGCTCGATCGCTCGACAATTATCCACGATTGGTGCGAAGACCGGCCCGTGATCAGCGACGTGCGCCAGACGCCCTGGGGCCGGATCGCGTCCATCCTCATTCCCCGGTTCGAGGACCAGCTCTACCTCGACCGATCCGACCTCCTGGCCGTCCTGGCCGACGCCGTGCGCATGGCGCACGCGATCGGGGCGTCGACCGTCTCGCTGACGGGACTCTTGCCCTCGGCCAGCAACTATGGACTCGACCTGGCCGAGCGGCTGGCTGGCCGGGGCCTTCCCGGGATCACCACGGGTCACGCGACCACGACCTCGGCCGTCGTGCTGGCCATCCGCCGGGCGCTCGAGGAAGCGGGCCGCGACCTGGCCGGGGAGCATGTCGGATTCCTGGGCCTGGGTTCGGTCGGCGCCGCGACGCTTCGACTGCTGCTGTCCTGCATGCCCCACCCGGCCCGTCTGACCCTCTGCGACGTGTACGCGAAGCAGGACTCGCTGAGCTCCCTGCATCGCGAGCTCATCGAGGAACTCGGCTATCGCGGCGAGGTTCGCAAGCTCGCCTCGGGGCGCGAGGTGCCGGACGGGTTCTACGACGCCAGCCTGATTGTGGGCGCGACCAACGTCGCCGATATCCTCGACATCGACCGCGCGAGGCCGGGGACGATCGTGGTCGACAACTCGGCGCCGCATGCCTTCCGGTCGGAGGATGCCTTCCGCCGGCTGAGCGAGCGGGGCGACATCCTGGTGAACGAGGGCGGGATGCTGCTGGCCCCCGAGCCCTTGCCGGTGACGGCCTACGTCCCCGCCGAGATCGAGCCATGGCTCCAGGCCGGGCTGACGCAGATCGTCGCCGGATACGACCCGCGGCTGATCACGGGCTGCGTCCTCTCGGGGCTGCTGTCGGCGCGGTTCCCCGGGCTGGCGCCGACCGTCGGGATGGTCGATCGGCGGACGGCGCTCGACCACTACGAGGCGCTCGACGCGATCGGCTTCCGAGCCCCCGAACTGCAGCTCAACGGCCTGGCGCTCGATCCCGCGGCGATCGCCGGGTTCCGCGCACACCATGGCGGCGCCCCGGGCGACGGCCGTGGGAATCCCTCGCGAGGTCACGATCGATGCGACTGATCGCGTTCCTGCTGCGTGCCTCGCGAGGCATGGTGGTCGCTGTCGATCGGCGCGGGCCTGGCGGCCGGCATCGCCGGCGTGGGCCTGATCGTCCTGATCCAGCGCGAGCTGGCGAGCGAGCCGTACGGCACGGCGACGATGGCCTGGGCGTTCGCGGGTCTCTGCGTCGCGGCCGCGGCGACGCGAGTCGCTGCCCAGATCGCCGTGATCCGCCTGGGGCAGGGGGCGGTTTCCGAGCTGGGCGTGCACCTCGTCCGCCGCACGCTGCGCCATGCCGCTGCGCGGCTTCGAGGCGACTCGACACCTCGGCGCTGCTGGCGGTGCTGACCGAGGACATCGCCATCATCGCCGGCGCCCTGGTCGGCGTCCCGCACCTCTGCATCAACATCCCGATCGTGATCGCCTGCCTGGCCTACGTCGGCTGGCTCTCGCCGGCGATCCTGGCCTGCGGCGTGGCCTTCGCGCGCCGCGGCGATCGCCATCTTCGTCATGCTGACGTCGCGGGGCGTCCGGGCCCTGTCGCGGGCGCGGGCGTGCCAGGACCGCGGTCGTCGGCCACTTCCGCACCGCGATCGGCGGCTTCCGCGAGCTGAAGCTCCACGGCGGTCGCAGGGCCGCCTTCCTGGAGGAAGTCGCTCGAGCCCGACATCGCCTCGGCCCGGCGCGAGACGGTGCGCGGACTCGCCCATTTCGCGGTGGCCGAGGGCTGGGGCCAGATCGCGTTCTTCGGCCTTCATCGGCTTCGTGCTCTTCGCCGTACCCCGGTTCGGCGCGGTCGACCGCCCCACCATCGTGTCGGCCGTCCTGATCGTCCTGTACCTCATGACCCCGCTCGACATCCTGCTCACCTGGGTGCCGATCCTGGGGCGGGCGCGGGCCTCGTTGCTCAAGGTCGAGGCGCTGCTACCCGAGCTCGGCAGCCAGGCCGAGGCCCAGGGCGCCGTGAGCGAATGGGTCGCGCGGACGCCCGTTCCGCAAGACGTCGTTTCGGTGGAAACGGTCGGGCTCGAGGGCGCGACCTTCACCTACCACGACGCTTCGGAGGAACGCGGCTTCGCGCTCGGCCCGCTGGACCTGACGCTTCGCCGCGGGGAGGTCGTGGTCCTCGCGGGCGGCAACGGAAGCGGCAAGACGACGCTGGTGAAGCTGCTCGCGGGTCTCTATCGCCCCGAGAGCGGCGTGGTCAAGATCGACGGCCGCCCCGTCGTCGATGCCGAGGGCGAGCTCGAGGCCCATCGCCGTCTCTTCTCGATCGTCTTTGCGGACGGCCATCTCTTCCACGACCTACGCGGGCTGCGACCACCGCCGATCGACGAGCTGGCGCGCGAGCGGCCTCGAGCACCTGGGGCTCGCTTCACTGGTCTCGGTGGCCGAGCAGGCTGTCGACGCTCGACCTGTCGCAGGGACAGCGGCGGCGGCTGGCGCTCCTCTCCGCCTGGCTCGAGGACCGGCCCGTTCTGCATCCTCGACGAGTGGGCCGCCAACCAGGACCCTCCTTCAAGAGGTTGTTCTATTCCAAGTGGCTGCCCGAGATGCGGGCCGCGGGCAAGGGCCTGCTGGTGATCAGCCACGACGAGGACTATTTCGACGTCGCCGACCGCGTCATCCGGCTGCATGAGGGCCGCGTCCTCGAGGAGTCCCCGCTGGGCGTCGGCGGGGTCTGGACCTGATCGGATCGAGAGCCACCGGGGAGCCGTACATGAAGAAGCTCCTGGTAATGATGGGCGTGCTCTGGGGCGCGGGCGCGCTGGGCGTCTGGTACTGGAACGATGCCAGCACCCAGAAGATCACCTACCGGACGATCGCCGTGCGGCGGGGCGACCTGCGGTCAACGATCAACGCGACCGGGCACGCTCGAGCCCGAGGAGGTCGTGGAGGTCGGCCCGCAGGTCGCCGGCCAGGTCCAGAGCTTCGGCGCCGACCCCCGCGACCCGAAGAAGCGCGTCAGCTACGGCTCGCCGGTCGAGCCGGGCACGGTCCTGGCCCAGCTCGACGACGTCATTGTTCCGCACGCGGGTCGACCAGGCCGGGGCCGTGTGGCCCGCGCCGAGGCCGACGTCGAGCAGGCCACGACCAAGCTCGGCCAGGCCGAGCGCGAGCGCGACGCGATCGCAGAAGCTCCGCACGCGGAACGCCGCCATGCTCCCGGTCCAGGAGTACGACTCGGCCGTCACCGCCTACGAGACGGCCCGGGCCGCGCTCGCCGTCACCCGGGGCGACCTGGCCGTCGCCCAGGCCGACCTCGACGAGGCCGAGGTGAACCTCGGCTACACCACGATCCGCTCGCCGGTCAAGGGCGTCATCCTCGACCGACGCGTCAACCTCGGCCAGTCCGTCGCGGGCGGCTCGGCGTCCCGGCATGTTCGTGATCGCCACGTGACCTGGGCCGGCTGGAGATCTGGTCGTCGGTGAACGAGGCCGACATCGGCTCGATCCACGAGGGGCAGACCGTCCGCTTCACCGTCGGCTCGCTGCCGAATGAGTCGTTCGAGGGCAAGGTCGCGCAGATCCGACTCAACGCCAGCATGTCGCAGAGCGTCGTCACGTATACCGTGGTGGTCTCGGTCGACAACTCGCGGCGGCCGGCTGCTGCCGTATCTGACCGCCCGCATCACCTTCGAGGTCGAGGTTCGCCGCGACGTCCTGCTCGTCCCCAACGCGGCGCTCCGTTGGCAGCCCCGGGTCCAGAACGTCGTGCCCGAGTCCCGAGAGAGCTATGCCATGCTGCTGCGCCGGCGAAACCCCGAGCGGAGCCAGTCCGGCCCGGCCGACTCGAGCGCCGCGGACGAGGCCAACGGCCTGATCTGGGTCCGCCAGGGGGAGTTCGTCCGGCCCGTCGAGGTCCATGTCGGGCTCTCCGACGGTGTGCTCACCGAGGTCCGGGCCGAGGGGCTGAACGAGGGCACTCCGGTCGTCATCGGCGCCAACCGGGTCGAATCCGACGCCGACGCCTCGTCGATCCTGCCGCACACCTGGAGCGAGCCGGCCAAGAAATGACGTCCTACCGGGGCCGATGTGGCGTCGTTTGCAGCCGTCGGATATGAGGAGAAATGTCGTGGAGTTCATCAGCCTGACCGACATCCACAAGACCTACGTCCGCGGGCCGATCGAGGTCCCCGTGCTCAGGGGGGTGTCGCTCTCGATCGCGGCGCGGCGAGATGGTCGCGCTGATGGGGGCCTCGGGTTCGGGCAAGACGACGCTGATCAACCTGCTCGGGATTCCTCGACCGCCCGACGTCGGGCCGCCATGAGATGGATGGCAGCGACGTCACCCTGCTGTCGGAATCCGAGCGGGCCTGGCTGCGAAGCCGCCGGATCGGCTTCGTGTTCCAGAACTTCAACCTGCTGCCGCGGCTGTCGGCCCTCGAGAACGTCATGATGCCGTTCACCTACGGGGGCCACGAGCCGACGGCGGCGGCGTGCCGCGACCGGGCCCGCGAGCTGCTCGAGCGCGTCGGGCTGGGCGACCGGCTCGACCACGAGCCGGCGCGGCTCTCCGGCGGCGAGCAGCAGCGGGTCGCCATCGCCCGGGCGCTGATCAACCGTTGCGCGCTGCTGATCGCCGACGAGCCGACCGGCAACCTCGACTCGCGGACCGGCGAGGAGATCCTCGCCCTGTTCCGCCAGCTCAACCGCGAGGACGGGCTGACGATCGTGCTGGTCACCCACGACGCCTCGGTCGCCGCCCACGCCGGCCGGATCGTCCGGATCCGCGACGGCCTCGTCCATGGCGAGGAAGGCTCGAGCGCATCCCCGGCCCCAGCCCTTGCCGCGCCGCCCGCTCCGACCCCGAGCATGGCGATCGACGACGACAGCTCCCCGGCGATCACCCCTCCCGACGCCGGACTACCCCGCCGAGGACTCGGCGCCGAATTCCGCTTCGTGGCGCGGACCTCCTCGACGGCGATGCGTTCGCTCCGCCGCAATCCCCTTCGCTCGGCCTTGACGACCCTGGGGATCATCATCGGCGTCGGATCATTGCTGGCGATCGCCGAGATCGGCACCGGCGCGTGGTCGGCGATCCGGGTGCTGCTGACCAAGACGGGCGTCGACAACATCGTGGTCCAGGCCGGGGCCGCGTCGCGCAACGGCGTCAGCCTGGGCAGCGGCAGCATCAAGACGCTCACGCCCGAGGACGCCGACTCGATCCTCCACGAGTGCCCGAGCGTCGACAGCCTGTCGCCCCTGGTCTTCACCCGCAAGCAGGTCGTCAACGGCAACAAGAACTGGGTCCCCAGCACGTTCGTCGGCACCACGCCGGGCTACCTGCGAGTACGCGAGTGGGAGGACCTGGAGGAGGGCGAGCCGTTCACCGACCGCGACGTCCGCGACGTCGCGATGGTCTGCCTGCTCGGCCAGACGGTGGCGCGCGAGCTGTTCGGCGAGGGCTCGCCCGTCGGCCAGCGAGGTCTACGTCAACGACGTCCCCCTGCGCGTCCTGGGCGTTCTCAGCCGCAAGGGGGCCGACATCGTCGGCGAGGACCAGGACGACCTGATCGTCGCACCCTGGACGACGATCAAGTTCCGGGTCAGCTCGGGCGATGGCGGCGGAGGAGGCGATGCCGGCCACACCGCCGATCCCCTCGACCCCGAGGGCCGCAAGTATCCGGGAGGCCACACCCAGCACTTACCGACCGCATCGCCCGACCGCAGATCGCGCCTCGCCCCGGCTGCACCGGCTCTCGAACGTCGACTCGATCCTGGTCCGCTCGATCTCGACCGACGAGATCCCGGCGGCGATGGACGAGATCTCTCGCGTCCTGCGGCAGCGGCACGGCATCCGCTCCGGCGAAGCCGACGATTTCGCCGTCCGCGACTTCACCGAGGTCGTCCACGCCGTGAAGGGGACGGTCGGCCTGGTGGCCGGGCTGCTGATGTGCGTCGCCCTGATCGCGCTGGTGGTCGGCGGCATCGGGATCATGAACATCATGCTGGTCACCGTGACCGAGCGTTACCGCGAGATCGGCCTGAGGATGGCCGTCGGAGCCCGGTCGCGCGACATCCTCCGCCAGTTCCTGGTCGAGGCCGTGGTCCTCTGCCTGCTCGGCGGCGGCGCGGGGATCGTCGTGGGACGCACCGCCTCGGTGCTCGTCCGCCTGCTGGCGCGCTGGCCGACCGAGCCCTCCATCGCCGCGGTCGTCGCCTCGGTCTCGATCTCGGCCACCGTCGGGATCATCTTCGGCTACTATCCCGCGTGGAAGGCGTCGCGGCTCGACCCGATCGAGGCCCTGCGCTCGGAGTGAGCTTTCGACCCGTCGAGATCAGGGCTGAGGCAACCGCAAGGGTACTGGCTGTCTGCTATACTGGGTCCCTGGCCGGTTGCCGCCTCGATCCGTCCCTCCACGAAGGAGCCGCCCCCGATGCAACGCGTCAGCCTCGTCGTCCTGCTCGCCGTCCTAGGCGGATTCGTCACCGCAGCCCGGGCAGGCGACGCCCCCTACGATCGCAAGGAAGACGTGATCTACGGCCGCAAGTACGGCACCGCGCTGACGATGGACGTCTTCACGCCCCGCAAGGGGTCCAATGGGCTCGGCGTGATCTTCGTGATCAGCGGCGGGTTCTTCTCCTCGCACGAGGCGATCCAGCCGGGATTCGCGCAGCCGCTAGCCGAACGCGGCTACACGGTCTTCACCGTCGTGCACGGCAGCCAGCCGCGGTTCACGGTCAACGAGATCGTCAACGACATGAACCGCGCCGTCAGGTTTATCCGCCATCATGCGAAGGAGTACGGCATCGACCCGGATCGCATCGGGGTCTGCGGCGCCTCGGCGGGCGGGCATCTCTCGCTCATGCTCGGCACGGCCGGCGGCCCGGGGAATCCCAGGGCCAAGGATCCGGTCAACCGCGAGTCCAGCCGGGTCCAGGCCGTCGCATGCCTCTTCCCGCCCACCGACTTCCTCAACTACGGCAAGCCCGGCAATCGCAAGATCCACGCCATGGATCACGACGCTCCCTTTCGCCCCGCCTTCGACTACCGCGAGGTCGACCCGAAGACGAACACCTGGGTCTCAATCACCGACGATGCCCGGCTCGAGCAGATCGCCCGCCAGGTCTCGCCGGCCTATCACGTGAGCCACGACGACCCGCCCACGCTCATCATCCACGGCGACGCCGACCGCCTGGTCCCGATCCAGCAGTCCGAGCTGATCGTCGAGAAGTTCAAGGAGGCCGGCGTCGAGAACAAGCTGATCGTCAAGAAGGGGGCCGGCCACGGCTGGCTCACCATGGGCCAGGATGCCCTCCAGTTCATCGACTGGTTCGATGGTCATCTCAAGGCGCCGGCAGCCTCGAAGTGAGCGGACGCGTCGGATCCGGCTGATCGCCTCACGCGTTCAGAACTCGCGGGCATAGCCTGCCGTCCAGCCGCCGTTGACGGTCAGGACATGGCCGTTCATGTAACTGTTCTCGGGGTCGGCCAGGAACAGCGCGGCGACGGCGATCTCGCGGGTCTCGCCCGGTCGTCCCAGGGGGATGTGCGCGAGCATCTGCTTGACCGAGTCGTGGAACAGCCCACCCTCGTCGTAGAAGAGTTTCCGGGTGCCCTCGGTGAGGGTGGACCCGGCGCGATCCCATTCACCAGGATACCATGCGGCCCGAGCTCGAGCGCCATGGCCTTCGTGAGGTTCACGACGCCGGCCTTCGCCGCCACGAACGCGCACTGGAGCCGCAGCGGCACCAGCCCGGCGATCGACGCAATGTTGATGATCCGCCCCGATCCCTGCGCCCGCATGGCCCGCGCCGCGAACCGGCTGACCTCGTACAGCCCGGTCAGGTTGACCGACAGGATGCGGTCCCACTCGTCGCGGGGGAACTCGTCGATCGTCACGCGATGCGCCAGCGTATTGACGCCCGCGTTGTTCACCACGACGTCGAGCCGGCCGCAGGTGGCGACGATCTCGTCGACGGCGGATTCGATGTCGCGCGTGCTCGTCACGTCGAGCCGGCGACCGATCGAGCCCGGCACGGCGGTCGCCGCCTCGCGGACGCCCGCCTCGTCGATGTCGGTAAACACGACGCGGCCGCCATTGGCCGCGAACGCCTCGGCGATCGCCCGGCCGATCCCGCGGGCCGCTCCCGTCACCAGGCAGACTTTCCCCGACAGGTCACATTGCATCGATGGGCCTCCTTTCCCGCGAATGTAGCACCGCAACACGCCCGGGGCGAGACGCTGGAGCCTTTGTCTGGCGCGCGGCCACTCCTATTTCTGACACTCCTCGCTCAAGACCATCAGGTTAATGGCGCCACCCCAAACGAGGACATAATCTCGTTCCCACGCTCCGCGTGGGAATGCCGACCGGGACGCTCCCGCGTCCGATCGCCTCCGCGGACGACGCCGAGCGTCGAACACGGCATTCCCACGGAGACCGTGGGAACGAGCAGGATCGCCTGCGCGGTGGTGTGCGGCGAGGAGTCTCCTATTTCTTCGCTGCCGGCTCGCGGGGCAGCCGCCGGAGCGTCGGTTGGTCCGCCGATGCACCCTTCGCTCCGGTCGCAGGCGACGACGGTGGGCCCGACTCGTCGTCGGGCGGTGGGGGCAGGTGGGCGAAGGTCGCCCGGTAGGGCGTGTCGGGGAGGTACTCTCTCCACTCCTCCCGCGTCAGGTTGCGGTTGGCGATCCGGCCGGCTCGCTCCTTCCACGACTCCGGGTCGATGTCGAAGAGGACCACGCCGCCCCGGGAGATCCGGCCCGCCTGGCGGGCGTCAATGTTTCGGAATCCCACGGCCAGCGTCTTGCCGTCGGGGCTGAAGGCCAGGCTCGTGACGTCGCCCTCGGCGACGTCCAGTGGCCTCTTCCCGAGTCGCCGGCGCAGCGGGACGTCCCAGAGCACGACACCTCTGCCGTGGTCGTCCGAGTATTCCACGGCGAGGGTCTGGCCGTCGGGGCTGAAGGCCACACTCCACACGAGGCCCCCGGCCCCGTGGTAGAACGCGGTGACCGACGGTCGGGTCAGCAGCGCCGCATCGAACAGGCTGCCGCGGACCTCGAGTGTGTCTCCGCAATGGATCGCCTCGACCGCCAGCAGGAGCGAGCGGTCCGGGCGCTCGGCCCGCTGCGTCTCGGAGAGGGCCGCCAGCCGTCGCGAGTCGGCGAGCGCTGTCGGGCCCGTGCCTCCTCCTCGCTCGAAGCCGCCAGCCGCGCCGCCTCGCGATGGCGCGGCCTCCGCCCTCGCCGCCTCCAGGTCCTCGGTCGCGAGGTCGGCGCCATGATGCGCGCCGATGGCCCAGGCCGACAGGCCGACGCAGGTGATCGTCAGTAGACCGCCGGCCAGGACGGCGAAGGAGGCCCGGCGATCGCGAGGGAGGAGGCCCACGGGAAGGACTGGCTCTGAACCGGGAACTCAGTATGTCTACCAGCCTGTTGTATCACGTCTTCGCCAGCCCCGACCACGGACGCACCGACCACTTCGGCGCCAACGGGCGAGGACTTGCCGCCGGTAAAGCTCGCGGCTCGATCACCCATGTACGGCTTTGGCCATGGTGCACCCCCTTCCGGCCATGCCGCGATCGTAGCAGGGCCTGAACAAGGAATTCACCGGACGTACACGGATGGCCTGCCGTGTGGTGAAGATGACTGGCCGAGAGACGAGGCGAAGTGGGTCCTCGGGATGCCCGGTCGGGCCTCCACGGTGCCGACCGCCCCGAATCTCATCTTTTTCCCCTGGACTCAAAGCTACGGCCGGGGAGCGCGTCGGAGTCGTGGAACCTGCACGCCATTTTCTCGTCGATCCCCGCCTTGTTGGCGGCGTCGGCCCTGGTGTCTTCGGTCGGGATGTGTGTCCAGCGAACTACGACTTCCGTCACGCCGGCTCGATAGCGCGCGTATATCACTGCCCCGAGGCTGCGCCCCTTGCAGATCTGTTCAGCCCCGTCTGGGCCGATCGCTCTGGTGCCCGGCAACGAGTCTCAGAGATTCCAGAGGCGGAATCGGCGAGCCGCCTCCAGCCGAATCACAGCATGGCTGCACGCATTTCCGGCTCCTTGACCCTCGAAACCTCCTGATGGTGCGTTCGTTCTCTTTATCCCCCTACTAACAGGATGTATCAGGTTTTACGTCACCGACAAAAGCACGTCGAGCGCCATTTTTCACCGCAACCCCTTGAAATATATTGGCTTACATCATTTTTTCTCTTGACTTCCTCGGGATTGTCTCAAATCGGCGGAGATCGCCAGCGAGCGAGTTGACAGATTGGTGGAAGGCGGGCCCCTGCGTCTGAACAAGTGGTCGGTGACCATCCCTATGCTCCGACCTCAAGCGAGCCGAAATGCGATAGCCTACCGGGGATCAGGGGCCGGGAATTCTCATCGTCGTCGATCAGGAGGACGGGCTTCGGTTCAGCCCTCGACCTGGGGCGGGCGATCCGGGCACATGGAATGGGCCATCCTCACCGGTCAAGACCACGAATTCGGTATCGGGTGCTTACCTGACGACATGGTATCCAGCACTTTCGACAACCGCCGCTCAGGACGATCTCGCAGGGTCCAGGAGGAGATTGTGTGCATGCATTTTATGTTCCAGGGCCCCCAAAACCCCCTGTACCCCCTCCGCTCTCTTCTCTCCCCCTACTAACAGGATGTATCAGGTTTGCAAAAACTGAAATGCACCTATCGGGAAGAAGTGGCATTTTCTCGACGCAAGCCCTTTGGCCAGAAGCAGAAAAAATATCTGGGAATTCCATAAAGTTTTCCGGCGCGGCGGCGGTTTCCGAGGCTCGGTTCATATTTGGCCGGTTGCATTGCAGTTTGGCGTGAGTCCCAGAGGCCGCTCTTAACGAGGCGGAAAGCCTCAAAGCGGCCCCCTTTGGCCCGCTCGGCAAAGCTCTCGGCCCGGGCCGATGTCGGTCACGCTTCCGCCTGCACGGTCCGGTCCGCCCGACCGGATCGCAGCAGCATCAGGCTGAAGCCTGACCGACGTGGGAGTCGGCCCGGCGCCAACCTGGGAGACCTGTCGGTCGTACCGGCGGCGGGGTCGGAAGCGCCGCGTCGAACCAAACCGCACCGACCGTCGGCCGGGTCGGAGACCCGCGCCGAACCGCGAACCGCCGGCCAGTCCGGATTTGCTCCACGCCGACCCGGCCCAGTTGCGCAACAACCGTCAACTCCACGAGATGCCGAGTGAGACAATCCCTCGGAATTTTTCCGGCGATCGTGAAAAAATGGCGAAGACGCGGTTCGGCCGCGGGTGAGACCGCGGCTTTCCGATCGGGACGGCCTCACGCGATCAGCCACGGACCCGGATTCTCGATGGCGGCGACCAGGGACTGGAGGAAGCGTGCGGCCGGGGCGCCGTTGACGATCCTGTGGTCGAACGTCAGGCTGAGTCCCATCCGCTCGCGGCCGACGACCCGGTCGTCGATCATGACCGGCTCGCGGGCGATCCGGCCCATCCCTAGTACGGCGCACTCGGGCGGGTTGATGATCGGCGTGAACGCCTCGACGCCGAAGCCGCCCAGGTTGGTGATCGTGAAGGTGCCGCCCTGCATCTCATCCGGGCGGACCCGCCGCTCGCGGGCGCGGTGGACCAGGTCGCGAGCTTGCGCGACGATCTCGCCCAGGCCCAGCCTCGCGGCGCCCCGGATCACCGGGACGACCAGCCCCTCGTCGGTGTCCACGGCGAATCCGACGTTCGCCTCGGCCGGGATGATCAGCCGGTCCTCGGCCCAGGCGGCGTGCAGCATCGGGTGCTCGCGGAGGGCGAGCGCGGCCAGCTTGATCATGATCTCGAGGTAGCCGGGCGGCTCCTTGCCGGTGGGTGCAGCCGTCTTGTACTGGGCACGCAGGCTGACCAGGTTCGTCGCGTCCGCGGTGGTGTGCAACGTAACGGGGACGGTCGCCTGCCGGCTCTGGACCAGCCGAGCGGCGATCGTCCGCCGGGTCGGCCCGAGCGGCACGGGTTTCCCCTCGATCGGCGGCAGGTCGCGCTGCGGTCGGTCTCGCGCGGCCGAGGCGGCGGCCAGGACGTCCACCTTGCGGATCCGCCCCGTGCAGCCGCTCCCCGTCAGCCGCGTCCAGTCGACTCCGTGCTCACGCGCCAGCCGACGGGCCAGCGGCGAGATCCGCGGCCGGTCGTCCCGGCGCGGCAACCGGCCGACTGATGCCTCGGCCCCGTTGACTCCGGCGGGGACCGACACCTCGGCCGGCGACGCCACCGATGCCGGCCCGTCGGCGGCCGGCGCCGATTCGCCCGGGCCGAGCAGGTAGCCGATGGTCGTGCCGACAGCGACGACCGCACCGGCCTCCGGCGCACCGACGGCGATCCGGAGCGTGCCGGCCTCGATCGACTCGATGTCCTGCGCCGCCTTTTCGCCCTCGAGCGTGAACAGAGGCTCCCCGGCGCGGACGGCCTCGCCGTCGCGCTTCAGCCAGCCGACGAAGACGCCTTCGTCCATGTTCCAGCCCAGCCGGGGGATTGTGATCGCGACGGCCATGGCGGCGGGGGGCTCCTACTCGCGGATCAGGTTGCGGATGGCCTCGGCGATCGTGGCGGGGTTCGGGATGATCGCGGCCTCCAGCGGAGGGCTATACGGGGTCGGCGTGTGCACGCCGTTGAGCCGGCGGATCGGCGCGTCCAGGTCGTCGAAGCCGACGTCCGCCATCTGTGCGGCGACCTCGGCGGCAAGGCCGAACGGCGCGAAGTCCTCGTCGACGATCAGAAGCCGGCCCGTCTTGCGGGCGGACTGGTGGATCGTGTCGAAGTCGAGCGGCGATACCGTACGCGGGTCGACCAGCTCGACCGAGATGCCCTCGCCCGCGAGGACCTCGGCGGCCTTGAGCGTGTCGTGCACCATCTTCGCCAGCGCGACGACCGTGACGTCGGTGCCCTTGCGCACGACGGCCGCGCGGCCGAACTCGATCTCGTAGTCGCCCTCGGGCACCGGTCCCTTCATCGCCAGGACCTCGCGGTGCTCGAGGAATAGCACCGGGTCGTCGCAGCGGAGGGCCCTCATCAGCAGGCCCTTGGCGTCGTAGGGATTCGAGGGCACGACCACGCGCAGTCCCGGGAAGTGGCCGTACATCGCATAGTAGTTGCCCGAGTGGTGCGTCGCGGCCGAATGGCCGATCCCGACGCATCCGCGCAACAGCACGGGCATCTTCAATCGCCCGTTGCTCATGTAATGGATCTTGGCGATCTGGTTAAGGATCTCGCCGACTGCGTCGAGGACGAAATCGGCAAACATGAAGTCGATCACCGGGCGGGTGCCGGTCATCGCCGCGCCGCAGGCCAGGCCGACGAACCCGCGCTCGCAGATCGGCGTGTCGCAGAGCCGGACCGGGCCGAACCGATCGAAGAGCCCGGTCGTGGTGGCGAAGTTGCCGCCCCGCTTGCCGATCCCCTCGCCCATCACGAAGATCCGCGGGTTGGCCGCCATCTCCTCGGCGAGGGCCTCGAGCGTCGCCTTCATGCAGGTGAGCTCGCGTCCGGCCGAGGTCGGTGGGCCGGCGTCGAGGGCCCGCGACGGTGTCGTCGCGACCGGCTCGGCGTAGACATGGTCGGCCGCCGTGGACGGATCGGGCCAGGGGCTCGACTCGGCGAACTCGAGCGCCTCGACCGCCTGGGTTTCGACCTCCTCATCGATCGCGGCCAGCTCGGACTCGTCGATCGCCGCCTGATCGATCAGGAGCTGGCGGAGCCGCTGGATCGGGCACCGCGTCTTCCACCGCTCGACGTCCTCGCGAGTGCGGTAGCTGTAGTCGCCCATCCCCTCGGCATGGGGGCGGGTGCGGTAGGTCTTGCACTCGATGAGGGTCGCACCGCCGCCCTCGCGGGCGCGGGCAACGGCCTCGCGAGCGGCCTCCCAGACGGCCATCACGTCGTTGCCGTCGACCTCGACGCCGGGCAGACCATAGCCCGCGGCGCGGCCGGCGACGCTCGGCTGGCCGCTGGCGTACGCGAAGGGGACCTCGGTGGCGAACTCGTTGTTCTCGCAGACGAACAGCACGGGCAGCTTCCAGATGCTGGCCATGTTCAGGCCCTCGTGGAAGGCGCCGTTGTTCACGGCGCCGTCGCCGAAGAAGGCGACGGCCACGCCGTCCGTCTCGAGGAGCTTGAAGCTGTAGCCAGCCCCGGCGGCCTGGAGGATGCAGGGACCGACGATCCCGCTGGTCCCCATCATGCCGACCTCGGGGGCGAAGAGGTGCATGCTGCCGCCGCGGCCGAGCGAGCAGCCGGTGGCTCGGCCGAGCAGCTCGGCGGCCAGCGCGCGGGGCTCGACACCCTTGGCCAGGGCGTGGCCGTGGCCGCGGTGGGTGCTGAAGACGACGTCGTCGGCACGCAGGTGGGCGCAGACGCCGACGGCGATCGCCTCCTCGCCGACGTAGGTATGACAGGCCCCGTGCACCAGGCCCCGCTGATGCGCCCGCGCCAGGTGCTCCTCGCAGCGGCGGATCATCTGCATCCGCCGGTAAAGTCCGAGCAATCGATCGGTCTCGAGCCCCGCCCGCGCCGTCACGGTCGCCATCCGCGCGTCACCCCCAATAAGACAGCCGCCCCCGGCGACCGATGACTCAGGCCAGCCGGAGGCGGCTCTCGGGTTTGCACGACCCGGATTTATTGTACCGAGGTGGCCGGCCAACGCCAGAGGACGGAAGCCGAGGGGCATTAAATCATCAAATCCGAGATTCCCGGCCCGATACCGGCTCGACGACCCGAACCATGATCGACGCCGCCACCTGCCCCGACCCTGTCCGTGACGGTATGATCGGGGCTCCCGCCGGGAACGGTCCGGATCCTCCGATTAAAAAGGAGCAGGCCATGTCCTCAGAATCCCTGATGTCGCGCGGGGCTTCGTCGGCCTCGCAGCCTCCGCCACGGCACTGTCACCGCTGGCGGCGGGCATCTCGCACGCCCGGGCGCCGAGGTCGGCCACGGCACCCGACGCCGAGGGCGACCCCTGGCTGGGCCTGAAGGTCGGCATCGCCTCGTATACCTTCAGCCGGCTGCCGCTGGAGCCGACGATCCAGGGCATCCGCCGGGTCGGCCTGCATTACGTCTCGATCAAGGAGGCGCACCTGCCGCTCAAGAGCACGGCCGAAGAGCGCAAGGCCGTCGTCGCCCGGTTCCGCGAGGCCGGCATCACGCCGCTGAGCTGCGGCGTGATCACGCTCAAGGGGGGAGAAAGCGAGCTTCGCGGCGCCTTCGAATACGCGCGGGACGCGGGCATCCCCACCATCGTCGGCTCGCCCTCGCGCGAGGCAATGCCGGCCCTGGAGGCGCTGGTGAAGGAGTTCGGCATCAAGCTGGCGATCCACAACCATGGCCCCGAGGACAAGACATGGCCATCGCCCCTGGACGTCTGGGAGGGCGTGCAGAAGCTCGACGAGCGAATCGGCCTGTGCATCGACATCGGCCACACGGCGAGGTGCGGGGTCGATCCCGCCAGGGCGATCCGGACGTGCTCGGCGCGGTTGTACGACGTGCATCTCAAGGACCTCGCCCAGGTTGGGCCGAAGTCCCCGGTCATCGAGGTCGGCCGAGGCGTGCTCGATATCCGCGGCATCCTCCAGGCGCTGCACGAGGTCGGATTCTCGGGCCACGCCGGCCTCGAGCATGAGAAGGACATGAACGACCCGCTGCCGGGCGTCGCCGAGAGCATCGGGTACATCCGGGGCACGCTGGCGTCGATGAAACCGCATTGAGCACCGGGCCCGCGAGGTCGAACGCGATCATCGCGACTCTTCGAAAGGCGGCTCGATTGCCAGCTCGCGGGCCAGCTCGATCACCGATGCGCGAACGTCCTGGGGAAGCAGTATCCCATCCTCGAGGGCCCGCGCTCGCCGCTCCCATTCGATCTCGCCGGGCAAGTAGACACGTTCCGACCCATGAGACCGGGGCGACTGCCGGACCTCGCGAGCCAGGGCATCGACCCGGCTCCGGAACGCGTCGATCGGCATCATCGCCCCGATGTCAACGGCGATGAACGCCGCGCCATGGCCGGTGGCGGCGGTGGGATCGCCGACCGTCCACGAGACGACCTGCCGGGTGACGGCCGCACCGGTCAGCACGGCCGAGAGAATCTCGATCAGCAGGGCCAGGCCGTAACCCTTGTGACCGGCCATCGGGGTGAGTGCGCCGCCGGCAAGGAACGCGCCCGGGTCGATGCTCGGCAGGCCGTCGAGCCCGATGACCCAGCCCTCGGGGATGGTCAGGCCGGCGGCATGGGCGGCGGCGACCTTGCCGCCGGCGACGGTGCTCGTCGCCATGTCCAGCAGGATCGGCGGTCCCGTTCCGCTCGGCACGGCGAAGGCCAGCGGGTTGCTGCCCATGACCCGCCCGCTCGCGCCGGGCGCGGCCACGCTCGGCGTGTCATTGGCCATCGCCAGGCCGATCATGCTCTCGTCGGCCGCCATCGCGGCATAATAGCCCGCCGCGCCGAAGTGGCAGCTATTGAATACGCCCGCATAGCCAATCCCGCAGGCCCGTGCCCGAGCGATCGCCGTCTCCATGGCGAACCGGGAGACCACCATCCCGAGCGCGGAACCGCCGTCAACGATCGCCCAGCCGGGACCATCGGCCGTGATCCGTGGCCGACCGTCGGCGCGAATTCCGCCGGCCTGAATCCGCCGGATATACCCTCTCAACGCCTTGACGCCGTGCGTGAACACGCCCCAGCTATCGGTCGTGACCAGGACCTCGGCCGTCATGTCGGCGTCATCCCGGCCCACTCCGACGGCCTCGAGCGCCTGGACACAGAACGCCCGCAGGCTCTCGACACTCACCACGATCGTTGCCGCATCGTCGCCGGTCATGGCGGATTCCTCTCCGTCCAACCCGTTCACCCGCGGCGGGTCTCCGGCGACTCGACGCGATCCGCCGAGGGGTCGTGCCGGATCGCCAGGGCAATCCCCGCCCCGGCGAGCATTGTTACGCCCAGCACGATCTGACCGGCGGCGAATCTTCCCGTGGCCTTCTGAATCGAGCTCATCAGCGGAGATGAGAAGGCGCCCCCGGTGTTGGCGATCGTGTTGATCAGCGCGATGCCGCCGACCGCGCCCAGTCCGCTCAGGAACGACGTCGAGAGCGACCAGAAGATGCCGATCATGCTGATCATCCCTACGTTGGCCATCGTCAGCGCCAGCAGGACCAGCCACGGCGAGCTCAAGGTCGCGCTCAGCCACCAACCCGAGCGCGGCGAGCAAGGCGCAGGCCGCCAGGTGCCATCGCCGTTCGCCGGTCGCGTCCGAGTGTCGGCCGATCGCGTACATGGCGACGGCCGTCGTCAGATTCGGTACGAGGTACAGGTAGCTGATGGACTGCGGGCCCCACCCGGAGAACTGCTGCTGGAGGATCGTCGGCGCGTAGAAGCCGAAGCTGTTGGCTCCCAGGGCGATCGTAAAATACAGCAGGATGAAAAGGACCATCATCGGATGGCCGAGCGTCCGGAATCCGTCGAGGCCGTGCCGCGCCACGCGATCGCGATCCTCGCGGGCCATCCGTCGGTCGAGCCAGTCACGCTCCTGAGGCGAGAGCCATCGCGCCGAGCCAGGCCGGTCCGTGAGATAGAACCAGGTGACGATGCCCAGCACGACCGACGGCAATCCCTCGATCAGGAACAGCCACTGCCAGCCCCGCAGGCCCCCGACATGATCGGCGTGCTCGAGGAGATAGCCCGACACCAGGGCGCCGAAGGCGCTCGAGAGCGGCGAGGCCATCATGAAGCACGCCACGGCCCGCACCGCTCCGCGCCGGGAACCAGTAGCTGAGATAGAGCACGATCCCGGGGAAAAACCCGGCCTCGGCCACGCCGAGCAGGATCCGGACCGCGTAGAAGTCCCGCGCCTCCCGCACGAACATCGTGCAGGTTGAACACCAATCCCCACGTGATCATGATCCGGCCGATCCAGAGCCGCGCGCCGACGCGGTGCAGGATCAGGTTACTGGGGACCTCGAAGAGCAGGTAACCCAGATAGAAGCAGAACGTCGCCCCCCAGCCGTAGACGCCTTCGTCGAGGCCGAGGTCGGCGAGCATCTGCAGCCGCGCGAAGGCGATGTTGTTCCGATCAAGGATGTTCGCGAGATACAGGACGAACAGGAAGGGGACGAGGCGGCGAGCGACCTTGCGCAGGACGACCGGCTCGGACGGTTCGCCGGGCGGCCGGTCAACCTGCCGATCGGACAGCGTACCTTCGTCAACATCGCCGAGCATTCTCGTGGCGCCCCCGCCGGCCTCGATGGCTGGCCTCGCGGATCGATCGATCGTCCGCCTCGCACGGATGCTCCAGAGTAGGGGGCCTGAGGGCACGATTCAATCGGCGACCGCGCCGACGGCCCGATTCTCGGGGCAAGTCGGGTCGCGTGATCGCCGCTCAGGGGCGGGTGCTCACCGCGACCTCGCTCGCTTGCCATCGGGTCAATGCATCCCGCGAATCGCCCCCGAGCTCGAAAGGCATCCCGCGACGGCCGCCGCGGCGGCCAGGACGATCCATGCCATCCTCCTGAACATCCCCCACCTCCTTGTTCGATTCTGTCGGACGAACGCCGCTCCCTTCGATATGCGCTCGGCAGGGACCCTCGGCGGCCAGACCATAGCATGACTCGCGGTTCGGCGTAAGGTCAACCGGCCGGTTGATCTTGCCGGCTCGGGCGGGAAGTCGTAGAAGATCGCGATTCCTGTCGGCCGGTCATTCATTTCCTTTCGCCGGATGGGACGAGGAGAACGCGCATGGAGATGCGACTACAACCGGTCTGCGTCAACCGTGAGGTCTGCAAGTGCTGCGGCGCAGGGTCGCCTCCGTTCGGCGTGGTTGACTTCCACAAGAATTGCGAGATCCTTCGGCGCAGGGTCCTCGGCGTGTCGGGCGTGCCGATCTACTATCATCGCTGCCCCGACTGCGGCTTCCTGTTCACCACGGCCTTCGACGGCTTCACGCAGGACGACTTCCGGCGCCACGTCTACAACGACGACTATCTGCTGGTCGACCCCGACTACCAGGCCGATCGTCCCCGCGCCAACGCCCAGGTGCTGATCAGCCTGTTCCGGTCGGCTCGCCCGCGACGGCTGCTCGACTACGGCGGCGGCAGCGGTGCGCTTGCGGGTCATCTCGAGCGCGGCCGGATTCCGCGGCGTCGAGACGTATGATCCGTTCGTGCCCGAGTACTCGGAAAGGCCCGCGGGCCGGTTCGATTGCGTCGTCTCTTACGAGGTCGTGGAGCACTCCACCGACCCGCAGGCCACCTTCGCCGACATGTGCGACCTCCTCGATGAGCCCGGACTCATCCTGTTCTCGACACTCCTCCAGCCCCAGGACATCGAGAGCCAGGGCCTGAACTGGTGGTACGCCGGCCCGCGCAACGGCCACGTCTCGCTCTTCTCGCACGAGTCCCTGCGTACGCTCGTCGAGTCGCTGGGGTACGGCCTGGCGTCCTTCAACCAGAACTTCCACGTGATGTACCGCGAGGTCCCCGATTTCGCGCGGCACTTCCTCATCCCGCGCGACGCCTACCGTCACGAGACCTACACCACGACGGTCCTCGCCTGCTGAGGAACCGGCCGGATCGCGGGCCGATCGGGCCCCATTACCGACTTCGGGGCAGCGAGGGGATGCGGGCGAATCACCATCCGGCTACAATGACACTTGTCGGATGTTGCGATTCCCGGCCCTCTCCCGACCGCATCCCCGGGGACTTCTGCCATGCATTTCTGGAACAAGCTGTCGATCGCCGCGATGATGAGGCTGACAATCCTGGCGTCGATGAACCTCCTGCTGGTCCGGCTGGTGGGGAACTGGCTCATTGTCATGCACCCCATCTTCTTCCTGTCGATGATGACGATCGACCTGGGGCTCTATGCGATCATGGTCTATACGGGGTCCCTCAACCGGACCCTGATCGGCCTGATGCTGGGGGGCTCGGCCTCGGTGCTGATGATCATCGTCCTGACCGGCAGCAGGGCTTCGTCCTTCACGAACCCCGGCCCCTTCCAGCCGGTCACGGCCCAGGTCGAGTGGGCGGTCAACAAGTTGAGAAAGCCTCCTCCAAACGCCTTCCCGTGGAATCCTGCTCCTTCATTCCGATTCTCGTGGGAAAGCCAGAGTCTGGTCGGATATCTCGTCACCGACGCGGCCGGGCTGGTCCTGATCGCTTGCGGGGGCGTACTGGCGCGGCTTTTGCAGTCCAGTGGGGCGGCACAGGGCCGTCAGGCCAGTCCACATACCCTTGACGCCGGCGCCGCAAGTCCGCTGTAATCATCGCCTTGCCCTCTAGCATCTGCCGGGACACCTGGAAGCGCGACACCGATGGCCGCTGGCGACGATTCCTCGACTCTACCTCTTCCCGACTCATCCTCCAGCGAGATCCCGGCCCGCACGAAGCGGCGCGGCCCGTCGGCCGGCCACGTGCTGGTCGTCACGAGCGTGATGTTCACGTTCATCTCATTCTGGCGCACGGCCGCGATCGTGCTGTGCGACCTGGCGAGCACCGCCTATTACATCGGGGGAATCGTCGAGTCGCAGATCGGCAAGGCGGCGCCGTGGTTCATCCTGTCCGTGATGCTGTTCAGCTACGGGGTGCGCAGCGTCTATATCGAGAGCTGCGCCATGTTCGTGCGCGGCGGCGTCTACCGGATCGTCAAGGAGGCGATGGGGAACTGGCTGGCGCGGCTCGCCGTCTCCGCGCTCCTCTTCGACTACATCCTGACCGGGCCGATCAGCGCCGTGACGGCCGGCCAGTACATCATCGGCCTGGTCAACGACCTCTTCTCGCTGGGTCGGGAAAGCTTCCTCCTCTACCACAAGAACGCGATCTCGGCGGCCATGGCCATCGGAGTGACGTACTACTTCTGGAGGGTCAACACCAAGGGCATCCACGAGTCCAGCGATCGCGCGCTGAAGATCATGGCGGCGACGACGGTCATGGGCATGATCATGATCGTCTGGTGCCTCGTGACCATCGCCGTGGATCCCACCAAGCGGAACTTGCCGTCGCCCGTGCCGGATTTCTCGGCCAAGGTCGCCGCCGACGGCACGCCGATCCTCGATCCCTTCGGCAAGCAGGTGGACCCGCTGGGGTTCATCCGCGAGACGAGGCTCGCCGAATCGCTCCGGCCGGCGAACATCCAGGGGCACTGGCTGAGCCTGATCGGCGTCATCGGGATCATCATGTGCTTCGGCCATTCGATCCTGGCGATGAGCGGCGAGGAGACGCTGGCGCAGGTCTACCGCGAGGTCGAGAGCCCGAAGCTCAAGAACTTCCAGCGCGCCGCGCTCGTCGTCTTCCTGTACAGCCTGCTATTCACGTCGCTGATCAGTTTCTTCGCCGTGATGATCATCCCCGACAACGTGCGGATGTCGCGATACAGCGACAACCTGATCGGCGGCCTGGCGATGAACGTCGTCGGTCCGCCATGGGCCAAGCTGATCCTGAACGCGCTGGTCGTGGTCGTCGGCTCGCTGATCCTCTCGGGCGCCGTCAACACGGCGATCGTCGGATCCAACGGCGTGCTCAACCGCGTCTCCGAGGACGGCGTCCTTCCCGACTGGTTCCTCCGGCCCCACCCGCGCTACGGCACGACCTCCCGCCTGATCAACCTGGTTTGCCTCCTCCAGGTGATCACGATCCTGGCCAGCCGCGGCGATGTGCTCACCCTGGGCGAGGCGTACGCCTTCGGCGTGGTCTGGAGCTTCGTGTTCATGTCGCTGTCGATGTTGATCCTCCGATTCAAGCGGCCCGAGCCGCGTGAGTTCGAGGTGCCGCTCAACATCCGGATCGGCCGCTTCGACTTCCCGGTGGGGATGACCTTCGTCTTCCTGGGCCTCGCCACCGCGGCCATTTCCAACCTGCTCACCAAGGAGGTCGCCACGATCTCCGGGATCGTCTTCACGCTGGGGTTCTTCGCCGTTTTCTGGGTGAGCGAGCACAGGCACCGGCGCGGGCAGGGGACCGCGGCCGACTCGCACGAGCATCTCGAGCACTTCAACCAGAGGCAGACCGACCAGCTCAGCGTGCAGTCGCTCAGCCTCACCAAGCCGTTCCGGAAGCTGGTCGCGATCCGGTCGCCGTACAACCTGGGGATGCTCGAGCGATGCCTGGCCGAGACCGATCCCGAGACAACCGACGTGGTGGTAATGACCGCGTCGGTCCTCCCGCATGGCTCGAGCGACCTGTCGCCGACGATCAACGATCAGGACCGGCAACTCCTGACGGCCGTCGTCAACCTGGCCGAGCACGCCGGCAAGCCCGTCAAGCCGGTGATCGTCCCGACCAACGAGCCGTTCTTCGCCCTGGTCCAGACGGCGATCACCATCGGCGCCGAGGAGCTGATCATGGGGCAGTCGAACAAGTACCGCCCGGAGGACCAGCTCGACATCGTGGCCCTGTACTGGCTGAATTTGAGCGGTGCCAAGCCGGGGCCGATCTCGATCCGGGTGCTGGGCAAGGACCGCGACGCCCGGCTGGACATCGCCGGCGGCAGCCAGATTCCCAAGGCAGGCTCGGGCTCGGCCGAGACGGCGCGGATCCTCGCCGAGCTTCGTCAGAGCTGGCACGGCGTCGAGCGCCTGCTCCTGGCCTACGACGGCAGCCCGTTGAGCGCCGACTTCCTCGACACGGTCGTCAGCTTCCTTGATCCGGCCATCGAGGTCACCCTGATCGACGTGATCGAGCCCGAGTCGTCGGAGAAAGGGATTGACGCCACCGAGCAGGCCCGGGACCTGCTCGGCCGGGCCGTTGACCGGGCGCGCGAGCTGGGCCGGAATGTCAAGCATCACATCGCTCACGGCGAGGCGGGCCCGGAAATCGTTCGCGCCGCCGTTGACGGCAAGTTCGACGCCATCTTCATGAGCCTTCGCGGCGTCTACCGCCGCGGCGATACCACGGCGCTGGCCTCGAATACGCGATACGTCCTCGAGAACGCCCCCTGCCGGGTAATCCTCGGCTTCGCGCCCGAAATCGATCCCGGCCCCGGTTGCGTGAGCTCGGTCCGGCTCACGGAACCTCGTCCCCCGGCGAATCCGAACCATCGATCTCGGACGTCTCGTCGAGATCGAGCTCGACAAGACGGCGAAGTGTGCGGCCCCACTTGCGCGGGAGCTTGCTCCGGCCGAACTCGGCCAGCCGCGGCTCGAACTGGTTCCAGGTCAATACGGTCAAGCACGTCGTGCCCTGGACGATCGCAACCATCGCCCTCGATCGGTGGACGGCCAGCACGGCGATCGCGCCGTTCTCGGGATTGCGGCCCAGCCGTCGCGTGCGCCGAAGCGCCTGCCGCAGCTCGTCGGGCGCGGACACGGGCGACGCCGCGAACCGCTCGACGAACCGTTCGAGGGCGTGCCGCGAGAGCCGCACCGTGCTGTAGTCGCGCTGGCCGTGAGGCGTCACCGCCCTGGCCCCCACTGCTCCGACCGGACTTTCTGGTCCGTAGTCACTTCACCTCGCCGGTGGCCGCCCAGATGACACCCCGGCGCAGCCATTCCTGGTACTTCGGATCAGCCATGGCCTTCTTGTCGTGCCCGAGCACGTTCTCGTAGACCCGCCCCTTGCCATAGTGGTTCACCCAGATGACCGGCTCGTCCTTGTTCGTGCCACGAGGCTTGCTGGGGTCGGAAAAGGCCGTCGCGAGGACTTCGCTGCCGGGCGTGAGCATCGAGTTCTGATAGAGCTCGTCGACGGCGTGCTCGAACGAGCCGGGAAGGCCCGCGGAGATCGGGTGGCTTGCGTCCGTCTTCTTGACCGTGAAAGCGTGCGCCGGCCCGTGGAAACCCTGCGACCGCCAGCCGCCGGCCACGGCCTTTTCGAATTCCTCCCAATTTGGCTTGGCGAAGGCGCTCGAACCGTAATGGTAGCCGACCAGCCCCTTGCCCTCACGAACGGCCTTGAGGAATGCCTGCTTGTTCGCCTCCGACCACCGAGTTTCGGGCGGACCGCTCGGGGTTTCCTTGTAATTGAGGATGAGGACGTCGTAGCTGGCGAGGTTTTCGTCGGTGAGGTCCTTCGCGGGAGTCGATGTCACGTCGACCTTGATGCGCCCACCCGTCTCGAGGATGTCCTTGAGGGCCTGCGAGGTATCCTTCCACGCGTGGGCCGAGACGTTGTCACCCGTGATGACCAGGGCCCTGATCGGCGCGGCGGGGGCAGCAGATCGAGACGCCGAGGGCGCCGGAGCGGGCCGGGCGGCGGCGGCCGTTGGTTCTTTCTCGACCAGGTCGTCGAGCTGGACCGGGCCGAAGACGGGGACCGCCATGTCCGCACCGTCGGCGAGGTTGCAGTACGGGTCGAGGCCGTAGCCGTACCAGAGCGCGGACTTCGCCGGTATCGCCCCGCTCAGCTTGAGGATCACCGTGTCGTGTGACCTGCCGACGGACGCCTCGAAGATCAACGGGATCTCGCTCCCATCCTCCTTGCGGATCGAGAACCCCGCGATGTGGCGCTCGGGCATCAGGCCAAGGGGTCCGGGCTCGCTCGCGCTTCCGGGGGGCACGGGGCCCATGGTCCTGCCCATGGTCAAGCCGCCGGTATTCTGGAACGGGCCGGCCATGCCCGCCATCGGGGCCGGCCGGACCCCCGGCGTCCGCGCGCTCGTCCCGGCCATGTTGACCCCCTTGAACTTGACCAGCAGCGTGTTATTCGGCCCACGCGTGATCCGGTCGAGCGTCGGCGTCGCGGCGCCGAACTGGCCGTAGAGCTCGCGCTCGGCGATGCGGGCAAGCCGCTGCCCCGCGCGCTTCAGCCCCTGTGTGCCGACGTGGATCAGGTCGTCGAGCTCGAGGTCGATGACCGAGATGACGGCCGTGTAAGGGACGCGGTCGGGCAGCAGGCGCTGCGCCTCCTGCACGGCGTTCCACCCGCGGGGATCGGCGGCGGCGACGAACCGGCCGATCTGCACGAAGTAGAAGGGCAGCTCTGGCTGGCCGAAATCGGTGCGCACGGCCTCGATGAAGCGGGCGAAGACCTGGGAATAGCGCTTCGAGGCATCGCCCAGTGCGTCGCTCTCGCCCTGGTACCAGAGCACTCCCTTGACCTTTCCGCCGGCGAGCTGGAATTGCCGCATCATCGACCCGTAGAGGCTATTGCCCCCCTCACCCTTCTTGGACGGGTTCCACTGCTCCATGCTCGTCCCGCCGTGGGCGCAGATGACCAGCCCGATCGGCACGCCGGTCGAGCGATTGAGCGCCTCGGCGAAGGGGAGCCCGAGGCCGGCTCCCTTGGCCCTCGTCTTGTGGGTCACGGCCGAGCGCGCCTGGCGGTCCTTGGGGTCGCCCGAGTGGACCGGATCGGGCGAGTCGACCAGCCAGTGCAGCGGCTCCTCGGCCTGCCGCCATCTTCCGTCCATGCCCAGCATCATCACCTGCGGGCTGGGCGGGGTGACGTCGATCAGGTCGCCCACGCCTTCCATGTTGGACTGGCCAGCCAGGACCCACAGGTCGCCGACGAACACGGGGCCGACCATGATGGACCGAACGGACCTGTCCTTGGTGAGCTGGCAGGTGATCGTATAGGGGCCGCCCACCGGTACGCCGGACAGCTTGCCGTCGGCGTACTTCACCGCCGAGGCGTTGACACTCGGGCCGCTGATCCTGGCCTCGACGACCTGCCAGTCCTTTGCGGCATCGTCCAGCACGATCGGGATCTCGGCCCGCCCGTTGATGTCGCGCTGATAGACCCGCGAGGCGACGGGCTCCTTGAACTGGGAACCCGCCGAGCCCTTGACCTGCTGGGCCGACGCGACCCATCCGGTCGAGCTCACCCCAAGGATAACGGCCATCACCCATGCGGGGCGAACCGGAAAGAATCTGGACCGTGACATGACGGGGGCAGCTCCCTGGTGAAGGCGAAGTTGACGGCACGAGGCCACGCGTCCTCATCCTACAGGGGGCCTGCTGGGGACGAAAGGGGCTGGGAATCGCCTAGCGTGTCGAGATCGGGCGTCGGCTCGCTCGGGCCTCGTCGGACGTCAGCCCAGCTTGAGCTTCGGATTGACCTTGTCGCCCTTCGCCCTCGTCATGAACGTGGCGTCGAGCTGCGTCACGGTCCCGTCGACGTTGACGTCGGCGCTCAGCGGGGCGAAGCCCGACGGCGACGCGAGAGTGAACTCGCTGGTGATGGCGCTGGCGTCATTGTTGTCCACGATGCCGTCGCCGTTCACATCGCCCATCAGACGGTAGAATTCATGCTTGTAGGTCGTCCCTCCGGTCGTGACGTCGAGTTCGTAGTAGCCGTCGCCGGCCGTGGTGATGGGGTTACCACCCAGGCCCTTGGGGCCGAAGTCCAGCTCGATCGCGTGGTCGATCACGCTTGCGGTCACCCCCGTCAAGGCGACCGCCGCACCCGAGGCCCCTTGCAGGTTGTACTTGATGAGCTGGACCGAGGTTGCGGGCGAGTCGGCCACCGAGCCGGCCAGCGAGGTGAGCTGCCCGTTCGACTGGCCATCGCTCTCGTTGAAGTTGACATCGAGGTAGCGGATGTACGACCGCTCCGCGGCCCCGTACTCGACCGTCAGGCCCGTCACCTCGAGCGAGGCCGCCGTGAACGACTGGCTGAGGAACGACACCGGGTTCGCAGGTGCCGCCTGGGTCAAGCCGGCGCCATCGATGCCGATGCTCCAGAACTTGTAGCTGTGCGAGATTCCGTCGGTAAGCCCCTGATAGGTGACCGTCGCGTGATACACCCCGTTCGCGTCGGGGAAGCCCGCGGGGATCGCCGCGCCGACCTGCTTCGTGCTGCCGCCGGTGCTGCCCGCGTCGATGCTGACGTAGACCTCGAAGTACGTCAGGGGCTTGCCGCCGGGTGCCGTCCCGCTGAGGTTGAGCGTGAAGGTGCCCGTGCTCGGGTCGACCGTGCTTGCTGCCGTCCCGCCCGTCGGGTTGACCGAGGTCACCGGAGGTGTGAGGTCCGGCAGATACGTATATGCCTCGAGGAACGGGCTGTAGGGCGTGGTGTTGCCGGCGGCGTCGGTTGCCGTGGCGTAGAAGCCGTATGACGTGTTGCTCTGGCCCGTGAAGCTGATCGTGGCCGAGGCCGAGCCGCCGGTGGAAGACGTCGGCGTCAGCTTGTCGTCACCGGGCACAACCTGCCAGGTGCTTCCCACGAGCTGGTAAAGGCTAAAGTACGCGATGCCCGAGCCCGTGCTGCCGCCGGCACCGGCCGGGTCCGTCCCGGAGATCGTGATGGGGAATGTCAGGCTGGTCCCGCTCTTGGGCAGCGGGTTGACGGTGCTGGTCGGCGGCGTGGTGTCGACCATCCAGTTGACCGCCTGCGCCAGTTCCGGTGGTGCCAGCCGGGTCCGTCGCCTCCGCGCCGCCGAGGGTCAGGATGTAGTTTCCGTCGGCGCCGTCGAAGGCCCCGAGCCCGCCGATCCGGTAGGTGGTGCCCGAGACGAGGGCGAAGGTCAGCCCAGACATCGGCACATTGGTCCCTCCGCGGGTCAACGTCACCGCCGACGGATTGAACGTGAGCGGGTCAACTGCTTGGCTGAAAGTGACGTCCACGGACGCGACGGCGGTGTTCCGAGGGTCGGGGGAAACGGCCCCGACACCGGTTATCGTCGGCGGCGTCACGTCAACGGTCACCACGAAGTCGGCAACGACCGAGGTGTCGCCCGCCGCGTCCTGGGCGGTCGCCTGGATGTCGTGCACGCCCGCGGACAGGTCCAGCGCGGCGCCGAACGATTGGCCGTTGACCGTCGCGTCGGGCAGCGCGGTCCTGGTGGTGGCGTCGAAGAGGTGGACCACCAAGCCCGTCTCGTCAACCTGGCCGGAGAAGGTCACCGATCCGGTGTCAGTGAGTCCATCGGTGTGAGAACTGCCAGTGTCCGGCGAGATCGCCAGGTGCGTGGGGGCGGCGAAGACCTGGTTGCCGAGGTTCGCGGTCCCGGCGAATCCGCTGGTAACCGTGAACTTGTCGGGATACGAGCCGGCAGCCCCGGCCGGCCGATAGCCGGCGGGTAGCGTCTCCGACAGGGTGTAGACGCCGGCCGGGAGGTCAGCGAACGAGAAATGTCCCGAGGCGTCGGTCGTGACGTTCTGATCGGCGATCTGGCCGTCCTCCGCATGGAGCGTGACTTTCCAGCCGGAAAAGACGGGCTCGCCCGGGTCGAGCGTGCCGTTGCCGTCGGCGTCGAGATAGACGGTGCCGGAGACCGTACCCGGCAGGAAGTTGCCGAAATCGACCCCGGTCACGCCGGGGCCGGCCTCGACGTCCACGACCTGCTCACCGTTGGGGGCCCCGGAGGCGGAAACGGTCCCGCCGGTCGGCGTCGAGCCGGAGTCCAGCACCTCGCCGGGGATCGGGTTGGTCGCGAGCCCAAGGATCGCCGCGGCCAGGGCATCCACGTCGGCCCGGAGATAGGTCGCACCGGTGTTGCGGACGTTGTCGCTGCCCGCCGCGTCCACGATCGGGACGCTGGTCTCGGCCAGCAGGTAGCGGAACTCCGCCGGGGTCAGTCGGCGCCCCAGGGCTTGCAAGGCGACCTGATCGGCCAGCGCGGCCACGCCACTGATGGCCGGCGCGGCCATGCTGGTGCCGGACATCGTCTGCACGCCGCCGCGCGGGCTGGCTCCCTGGATGAAACCGCCGGGCGCGAAGACCTCGTTCGGGCCGGTCTCGCGTTGCGAGAAGCTCATGATCTGGTCGGCGGCCGTGGTGTAGTCGTCCGCGCCGTTGGCCCAGGCGAAGGGCCCGCCGAGATTGCTGCTCCAGATGGCTCCGACGGCCAGCGAGTTCGGGTCGGCGGCCGGGTAGGCGACCCCCGGCGCGCCCTCATCGCCGTAGAAGTTGTTGCCGGCCGCCGAGACCGTAATCACGCCCTTCGTCGCCAGCTCCGAGAGCAAGCCGCCGAGTCCGTAGAGCGACTGCGGCTGGGCGTAGTCGCCGCCGTCGCCGAAGCTCATGTTGACCGCGACGATGTTGTACTGGGCGACGTTATCCGCCACCCATTGCAGGGCCTTATCGACGGTGCTGAAGTCGCCCTGCCCGCTGTCGTCGAGGACCTTCAGGTCGATGATCTGGACGCCCGGTGCGACCCCCGGGTCGGCGGCGTCGCGGGAGCCGATGATGCTCGCCACCAGCGTCCCGTGGCCCAGCGCGTCCGTCGCCGAGCTGGTGCCGTCGACGAAGCTGTACTGATAGGCGATGCCGGCCGCGAGCCCATCGGAGCCGATCGGGCCGAAGTAGGGGTTGGTGACGTCCACGCCGCTGTCGAGCACGACCACGGTCTCGCCCTGGCCGGTGTCACCCTTGAACCGCGGGTCGTTCTCGAACTGGTTCAGGCCGATCAGCGCCTGGTTGACCGGGGTATCGGAGGCGGAGCCGGCCGCGCCGGGCGAGTCGGCCAGGTAGACTGGCGCGTCGGAGACACCGACGGACGCCCGTACTTCCTGCACGGACGATCCGCTCGTCGCGGGGTAGGTCAGTTGCCATCCGGATTGCACGATCTCGCCGACGGTGTAGGTGCCCGGCTCGAGGTTCGTGAAGGCGAAAGAGCCGTCGGCCGCCGTCGTCGTCGACGGGTCGCCGGGGTCGAGCCGTCCGTCGTTCGCCAGGTCGAGGAAGACCGTCCACCCCTGGAGGCCGTTCCCGGAGCCGGCCGTGTCGGTGCCGCTCTGATTGACGTCATCGAATACCGTTCCGTGGATCGATCCGCGGATCGAGACGGACACCGACGTATCGGCGAGGCTCTTCATCGGTTCCACGTTGCCGGCGACGTCGGTCGCGATGGTGAAGAACCCGTAGGAGTGTTGATCCGAGCCCATAAACGTCGCGGAGGTGCGTGTGGTGTGGTACTGCCAGAGGGTGAACGGGCCGCCATCCTCGTTCGAGTACACATCATAGTAGGCGATGCCGCTGCCGCCGGGATTGTCCTGGCCCGACCACTGCACCGAGAAGGCGAACGTGCTGACCGTCGACGGGGCGGTCGCCACGCTGGTCGGGGGCGTCGTGTCGACGGGGATTTCCGTCCACGAGACCGTGTACGTGCCCTGTCCCGCGTTGCCGGCGATGTCCTGGACCTTTGTGAGAGCTAGCGAGAGCTCATAGATTCCAATCGCGGAGGTCAGGTCGGTCAGGCCGCTGATGCGATAAGTCGTGCCGGAGACGAAGCTGAAGGAGACATCGTCGGTGATCAGGTTCGGGCCGCCGTTCAAGGTCAGCGTCACGTCCTGGGCATCGAGGGTGCTCAGGTCGATCGCCTTGGAGAAGACGAGGTCGAGGGCGTCAACCGGGGAGGTCGTCGGCGCCGCGGGTACGCCGTTGACCTGCTCGACCGTCGGCGGGGTCTCGTCGATGAAGGCCTTGAGTATCGCGTCGTCGGAGACGTTGCCAGCGGCGTCGACGGCGTCGACTCCCAACTCGTGCTTGCCGACGGACCCGAGGTTGACCGGGATGCTGAAGGTCAGCCCATCGGCCGGCCCGAATCCGATCTCCTGCCCGGTCGTGTAGTCGTAGACCCGGACATTCAGCCCAATCGCATCGACAGATCCCGTAATGAACACAGTTTCGGTATTCGTCACCCCGTCGGAATCGGAAACCCCGCGGTCGGGGGTCAGGGCGACATCGGTCGGGGCGTCCGGCGCGGTCGTATCCATGACCCACGACGCCGTCGCCTGGCCGCTGCCGATGTTGCCGGCCGGGTCCTGCACGCCCTGTCCGTAGACGGTCAACGTATAGGTCCCTTGCTGGCCCATGAACCAGTTCAGGCCGGTGATCTGGTAGACGCCGCCGCCGACGGACCGGATCGCGACGCGGTCGTCGAGGGTGATCGGAGTGCCGTCGCGATCCAGCTCCACGTGGGACCGGTCGAACGTCGAGAGGTTGATCGGCTCGCTGAACGTCACATTGAAGGAGAGGATCACGATGTTCCGCGGCGTGGTGGTCGGCTGCTGGACCGACACCAGGGTCGGCGGCGTGGTGTCCATCACCCAGGTCGTCGAGACGGTGCCGAGGCCGTTGAGGCCGTCGGTCCCGAGGAGGCCCGACGCGTCGATGGTCAGGCTGTAGGTTCCCTCGGCGGTGGTCGACGTCGAGAGTCCCTGGATCTCGAAGGCCGTATCCGTGCCGTCGGTCGCGGACACGGTCACGCCCGCCCGGAGCGGGATGACGGTCCCGTCGCGCGTGAGGGTCAGTGCGGCCGTCGTGAAGGTCGCGGGATTGATCGGCAACGAGAGCTGCACGTCCACCGCATCGAGCGGCGTGTTGCGGTTGACCGGCCCGACCGCCTCGACCTGCTTGACGTAGGGAGGGGCCGTCCCGTTGGACCACTGGATCGTCGCCGTGCCGCTGCCGAAGTTGTCGCCCAGGTCTTCGACCTGCGCCGCCGAGACGGTGAGCGTATAGGCTCCGTCGGCCGCCGTCAGCCCGGTCAGGCCGCCGATCTGGTAGGTCGCGTCCGTGCCCGGAACCGCCATGATCGTGACGGCGGCGTTGATGAGGTTCGGGCCGCCGTTCCGCGTCAGGGTGATGGCCTGGTCGGTGAACGTGGTGAGGTCGATCGGCTCGGAGAAGGTCACGTCGACGCTGTCCACGGGGGCGTTGCGCGGGTTGGGGGTCACCGGCACGACCTGCGTGATGGTCGGCGGGGTGGAGATGTCCTCGACGTAATAGAGCGTGTAGCTACCCGTCCCGTTGAAGTCGAGGACGTGCAGGAGCGGGTCGGAGTCGAACTTGTTGGTGGTCTCGTTGAAAGCCTTGTCGGTCTGCCAGGCATCGGGCCCGACCAGTACGCTCACGCCGTCGGAGCGGACGATGCGCTCGAGCTTCCAGCCGGCGCCCGGGTCGGGCAACTGGAGGTAGGACCAGCCCGAGGACTGGTCGGCGGTGAGCTGGATCTCGCGGTGGCCGGCTGTGACGGGTCCGTCGGTGGTGATCGACGTCGCGATGGAGACCGGCGTGATCGTGCCATCACTCAGGTACAGCGCATCGGGCAGGGCTCCCGAGGTACCGCTGTCGTTGGCGAGGAAATCGGGCAGGTCGTCGTCGCCGGGGCGATTCGCCTGGACCTGGTGGACCAGCTCGTGGATCGCGACGGCGTCGATGAGCGACGTCTGCAGGCCGCCCAGGGCATTGTCGTGCGTAAACGACGCCGAGTAGTCGATGAACTGGCCGGCCAGGCTGGAAGTGAGCGACCAGGTGGCGACCTGCGTCTGTCCCGGGGCCAGGTCGCCGAGGTCGACGGTCAGCGACGGCGTCGAGGGCTGATCGCCAACCTGCGATCCGATGATGTTGAAATCGATCAGGAGGCCCTTCTGGTTCTCCACAATGGTCGGCTGGGACGACGTGATCGTGAAGTTGTTCGCGGTGCCCTGCCCGAGGTTGGTCGCCAGGAGGCCGAGTGTGAACGGCTCGGACGGTTCGACCTGCGGTGTGCCAGGGTCGTCGCCGACGACGTCACGCTGCAGGAAATAGTTCAGGACGATCTTGGGGCTCGGCATGACCGTGAAGCTCGTGCTGTCGAGTGGGATGACGACCTCCAGACCGGTCGCCGGGTTAACGTAGCTGAGCGTGCCACCGATGTGATACTGGGTCGGGCCAGTCGCGGCGGCGTCATCGGTTGGGACGAAGGTGTAGAGTGCCGTGCCAGTCGTACCCGCCCCGATGACCCCGGTACCGTTGACCGCACTGAGGCCGGTCAGGGTCGGTCCCTCGATGGTGAACTTGTCATTCGCCGCGTCCCCATTGCTATCGGTGATTTGAAGATTCAGGTTGACGCCAGTCAGCGGCCCGACGTCGCTCCCATTGTCGATCGCCAGCGAGCCCGCGAACGCCGCCCGGGTGAAGACGGCCGTCTGATCGATCTGGATTCGAACCGTGGCGCAGACGTTGGAAGACGAGCCCTGGGCGGTCACGGATTGGTTTTCAACGTCGGGCGGCTCGGCGACGCAGTCGCCATTGACGAGCTTGACGGGATAATCTGTCGTGGCACCTCCGCCGCCATTGCCGGGCCCGCTTCCGCCGGGCCCACCGCCGCCGTTGTTTACCGGAACTCCGCCGGAGCCGCCTCCCGAGGACAGGACGCAATGCGTGATCCCGAGGACGCGCACGACGAACGATGCAATGCCTCCGCGGAGGATGCCGCAGCGATAGAGGTAGGTCGATTCCCACAAAGTGAGGCAGCTCTGGTATGGGGTGGGACCATTGCCACCCGAGGCGGTCACGCCCTGGGATTGGAGCGAGGCCGACGAGTCGTCGGTCGTGCTCGGAAATCGTCGCGTGACGATCACCGGGACTGTGATCTCGCTCATTGCCGGCAGCGTCCCCAGGTTGGTCGTCAGGGCAGTGAACTCGAAGTCGGGTGAATAGCCCAGATCGAGCTGCACGTCCTGGGCCGCGATGAGGCCGTGATTCGTGAGCGTCACCTCCACCTGGACGGACTGTCCGGGGTCCAGGTCCGGGAACGCGTCGGGACCCTCCATCGTGACCACCGGCGCCGGGACTCCGGTCTTGAATGAGGATTGCAGCGTGACCGAATACTGATCTTGGATCGTTGTAGGGACAAGGTCCCATTCGTAGGTGACGGTCTGCAGCTGGAGGAAGACCGTCTGCGGTGTTAACACCCCGGCGACTACGTCGATCGTCTGCCTCACCGTCTGGTGGTCCGGCGCGGAGACATCGAGCAGGTAGGTTCCCTCGGGCACATTCGGGATGTCGAGTTGCCCCTGGGCGTCGGTCGTCCCTTGGGCGACGATGATCGTGTTATCGAACGGGTCACGGAGCACGACCGAGGCACCGGATAGTCGCGGGGCACTGGCGACAAAATACGTGTACTCGTCCTCGACACTGACCTGCAAGTCGCCCACCGCCGTGGAGATGGTCCGGATCTGGTAGCCGACGTCGAGATACGTGTCCGGCCCGGTCAGCGTGATAGTCCCCTGGAACTGAGCCAGGGGCGTATTCGACGGGGGTGTCAGTGTGAGCGTCACCGTCGTCGTCTGTCCGGGGGCGAGCGAAGGGATCGTCGGCGCGCTGGCCAGCGCCAGCCACGAGGGAGCCCCGTCGGGGAGCTGGACCTGGAGGGGGCCGCTGTCGGCCCCGCCGAGGTTCGTGACGACGAAGCTCACGACCTTCTGCTGGCCGACGACCACGCCCTGGAGCACGCTGCCGGGGTCCGAGGTTAGCTCCGGCTTGAGCGGGATCACTTTCAGGGCCAGCGGGATCGAGACCGTCGCCCCCTCCGTCGAGGTGACGACCAGTTGCAGGTCCCCTATCTGCGTGAACGCGTCAGCAGCCGTGATGGTATAGCCGAGAGTGACCTTGCCCGACCCGGACAGGCCGGTCGAGGTCAGCGACGTGTTGACGGTGACAGTGGACGGCACGCCCAGCACGGCGACCGACAGGCCGGAGAGCGCGACGCTGCCGAGGTTATCCACCTCGACCGTGCCCGTCAGCGACGTGCCCGGGAACACCTGGAGCGACAGGCTCGACGGATTGGCCGACATCCCGACGAGTTCGAACTGGGCCTGGACCACATCCTCCGCGACCGCTGGCAGGGCGGCGGCCACCGTGTAGGTGCCGGCCTCGTTCGATAGCGGGGTGAACGTAGCCGCGTAATTCCCGTTCGCGTCCGTCGTCGCCGTCAATACCCGCCGGAATTGCCCGTTGGCGATCACCCGGACCGTGACCGGGACGTCCGCCGCGGGAGTCGTCGTGCCGGTCAATGTGGCCGTCCCGCTGAACTGGATCGGCGTCCCCGCGGGTGCGACGACGGTGCTGGTCAACACGGTCACGCTATAGGTCGGCTCGACGTTCACCGTTCCGGTGGAGACGGCCTGATTGTTGGCCTGGTCCAGGTCGGGGAGCCGGTTCGTCGCGTCGACCACCACGATCGTGTAGTACAGGCCGGGGATCGCGGGCAAGTTCACCTGCGTCGTCCGCGTCGTGGTGGCGCCGGCCGGCAGGTCGTGGGCGATGGTCAGCTCGGCCGCCAGGACGGCATTGGCGTCCACCGACGGGTCCGGGGAGAAGTAGACGCGCTCGACCCACGGCTCCGAGGCGGCGAGCGCCCCCGTATTGCTGTCGGTCCAGCCCACCGTGGCCGTGTCTCCCATCAGGCCCGAGGCCGGGATCGTGACATCGCTCACCCCCAGGTCGGGGGCATTGCGGCTGATGACGGTCAGGGTGAGCGCCGCCGACGCCAGGCCGTCGGCCTTGGCGGCCAGATTGACCGGCTCGGCGCCCGAGCTGGTCGGGCTCGAACCGGTGTTGAGCACGACCGTGGTGGTGTACTGCCCGGCCGGGATCGTCACACTGCTCGGGACGGGCAGTTCGGTCGCGTCGCTGGAGGTGAGCTGGACGACCAGCGCGTCTGTCGGCGAGGTGTTCCGCGTCAAGGTGACGGTAAACGCCCCGGGTACCCCTTCGAGTGCGCTCGTGCGATCGGCGGAGAGCTGCAAGGCCGGGGCATCGGTGTCGATCACCAGGAGCGTCGCCGTCCCGGCGCCCGAATGGATCGTGCAACCGCAGGGGACGTAGGCACCATTGGCCGTGATCGTCACCGTCTCGTTCCCATCGGCCACGTGGTCGTCAACTGGATCGACCAGGAAGGTCGCCGAGGTCTCGAAGGCCGGGATGACGACCGAGCCGGAGGCGGGCACCGCGTGGCTGGAGTCGCTCGTGGACAGGTAGACGGTCAGCGGGGTATCGACCGCGACGGCCCGGGACACGGTGAACGTGACGCCTGCCCCATCCTTGGCCACCTGGCTGGCGTCGGCGGTGAGCGTGAGGGTCGGCAGGTCGATCTCGTCGTCGATCGTCAGGTCGGCCGAGCCGCCGACGAATCCCCCGGCGGCCGCGGTCAGGGTGAAGGTTTCGTCCTTCTGCGGGGCCGAGTCGTGGATGGCCTGCACGGTGAAGGTGGCTGAGGACTTGCCCGCCGCGATGACGACGACCGGCAGTGTCATCCGTCCGTCCGTCGAGGCGGAGAACGTCACTGCCAGCGGGGCGTCTGTAATCCAGTTCCGCTGGACGGTCCCCGTGACCGAGCCGCCTTCCATGACGGTGGTGGGATCGAGGACGACCTGCAATGTCGGGACGTCGGTCTCGTCAACCGTCAGCTCGGCGGTGCCGGAGACGAAGCCGGCGGCCGAGGCGGTGAGCGTGGGAGTCTGGTTTCCGTCGACCAGGCCGTCGTCAACGGCGTCGACGGCGAAGGTCGCCGACGCCTGGCCGGCCGGGATCGTCACCGTCATCGGGACGGTGGCCGCGGAGGTTTCATCGCTGGCAAGGGTCACAACCAGGTCGGCGTCCAACCCCGTGTTGCGTGAGACGGTCCCGATCGCCGCGTTCGCCCCCGCCGCGTCGGAGACCGCTGAGCGGTCCAGGGTCAGCGCCAGCGACGGCACGAAGAGCGTAACGCCGATGTTCTCCCCGGATTCGCCGACTCCGCTGGACGTCGAGAGAAGCAGGGCACCCGACGCCGGGTCGGTCTGGACGAAGCCGGGCTGGAGCACCTCGGAGACGGCGTAGCTCCCCGGCCCGACACCGCCGAAGGAATAATCGCCTGATGCATCCGTCGTCGCGGACTGAACGATCTGGCCACCACTGGACAGGTTGACGGTCCAGCCCGAGAGGCCAGGATCGCCCGATTGGTAGGTGCCGGCATCGCCGACGTCGTTGAATACCTGCCCGGCGATCGAGATCGTCTGGAACTCGCCGAAGTCCAGGCCCGTGACCGTCTGACCCGCCGCCGTAACCGACTGCTGACCGGACGCCGGCACGGTCGCCGCGTAGCCCGATTGCTGCTCCACGACGACCGTGTAGGGTCCAGGGACGACCCCCGTGAAGCTGAAAGAACCGTCGGCAAGCGTGGTGGTGCTGGCGACCTTGGTTCCGCCATTCTTCAGGTCCACGGTCCAGCCCGCCAGGCCCGAGCCGGCCGCGATCGTCCCGCTTCCATTGGCGTCCGTAAACACCTCGCCGTCGAGCGTCGCGGGTGCCAGGTTGTTCACCGTCTGCGTCACCGCGGGCGACGTGCTGCCGGCGTAGTCGGTGCTCGCGTCGTACTGGGCGGTGATCGAGTGCCCGCCGAGCGACAGGCCCGACGTCGTGAACGTCGCCGTGCCGCCCGAGAGGTTCTCGGTGTCGATGGCCGACACGCCATCGTAGAACGTGACCTGCCCGGTCGGCGTCCCACTCCCCGGCGCCGTGGCGGCCACAGTCGCCGTGAAGCTCACCGAGTCGTTCAGGTTCGACGGATTCTCCGACGACTTAAGTCCGGTCGAGGTCATCGCCTGGTTCACCGTCTGCGTGATGGCCGTCGAGGCGCCGCCGATGAAGAAGGTGTCGCCGGCATACAGGATCGTGATCGAGTGCCCGCCGACCGACAGCAACGACGTGGCGAACGTCGCCGTGCCGCCCGATAGGGTCTCGGTATCGAGCACGTGAGTGCCATCGTAGAAGGTGACCTGTCCCGTCGGCGTCCCCTTGGCGGGGGGCGTCGCCGAGACAGTCGCCGTGAACGTCACCGACTGGCCGTAGACCGTCGGGGTCACCGACGAGGTCACCACGCTCGTCGCACTACCCTGCTTGATCGTCTCGGCGACATTGTTCGAGGTACTGCCGGTGAAGTTCGTATCGCTACCGTACACGGCGGTGATCGTGTGGCCGCCCAGCGAAAGCGACTTCGTGGCGAACTTCGCGACGCCCGCCGCGAGGGTCTCCGTGTCCACCGGGTTGGCGCCGTCGTAGAAGGTGACGGTGCCCGTCGGCGTCCCACCTCCCGCCGAGGCCGCGCTCACGGTGGCCGTGAAGGTCACCGAGGCGCCGAGGCTCGCCGGGTTAGCCGAGGTCCCGAGCGCCGTCTTGCTGGCGTCCTGATTCACTGTCTGCGTCGTGATCGCCGACGTGCTGCCCGCGAAATTGGTGTCGCCCGAATACTGCACCGTGATCGAGTGTGGGGCCACCGCGAGCGCGGACGCGGAGTACGACGCCGCGCCGCCGGAGAGCGTCTCGGTGTCGACGGCTTTCGTACCGTCGTAGAAGGTGACGGTCCCCGTTGGCGTCCCGGCTCCCGGCGCGACGGGTGCGACCGCCGCGGTGAACGTGACCGACTGCCCGTAGACCGAGGGACTCACCGACGTCCCCAGGCCCGTCGTCGTGCTGGCCTGGTTGACCGTCTGGGTCAAGGCGGGCGACGTCCCCGAAACGAAGCCGGAATCGCCGCCGTACTGGACCGTGATCGAATGGCTACCGAACCCGAGCGTCGCGATCGAGTAGGTCGCCGAGCCGGCGTCCAGCGACTTGCTCGCCAGGAAGCTCCCGCCGTCGAAGAACGAGACCGTCCCCGTCGGCGTGCCCGTCGCCGGCGCCACGGGTGACACCGTCGCGGTGAAGGTGACCGACTGGCCATAGACCGACGGGCTGAGCGATGACTCGACGCCGACCGACGGGCTCGCCTGCTTGATCGTCTCGGCGACGTTGTTCGACGTATCGCCGGTGAAGTCGGTATCGCCGCTGTACACCGCGCTGATGGTATGCCCGCCCAGGATCAGCGACGAGGTCGTAAACTTCGCGACCCCCGCAATGAGGCTCTCGGTGTCGACCGCGCCCGCGCCGTCGTAGAAGGTGACGGTCCCCGTCGGCGTCCCACTGCCGGGCGAGGCCGCCGTGACGGTTGCCGTGAAGGTGATCGACTGCCCCACGACGGCCGAGCTCCGCGACGTCTGAAGCGACGTACTACTCCCATCCTGGCCGACGGTCTGCGTGAATGCCTTCGACATGCTGCCGGCGAAGTCATTGACGCCGAGGTACTGCGCCGTGATCGAGTGCCCCGCGACCGACAGCGCCGACGTCGAGAACGACGCCGTCCCGCCGCCAAGGTACTCCGTATCGATCGCCGTCGTGCCGTCGTAGAAGACAACCTGGCCGTCCGGCGTGCCGCTCCCCGGCGACTGTGTGGATACCGTCGCCGTGAACGTCACCGATTGGCCATACGAGGTGGGGTTGGTCGAAGGCACCACGACGACCTTCGTCGTTGCCGGGTTGACGGCCTGGGTGAACGCGGTCGAGGTGCTCCCGGCGAAATTGGTGTCGCCGGCGTACTGGGCTGTGATCGAGTGCCCGGCCGCCTCGAGGATCGACGTGGAATACGACGCCTGACCGTCCACGAGCGTCTCGGTGTCGATGGCCGTCGTGCCGTCGTAGAACGTCACCTGGCCTGTGGGTGTGCCGACCCCGGCGACCTGCGATCCCACCGTCACCGTGAACGTCACCGACTGGCCGTAGGCCGTCGGGTTGACCGAGGGAGTGACGGTCGTCGTGCTACCGTCCTGGTTGACGGCCTGGTGCAGTACCGACGAGTTGCTGCCGCTGAAGTTGTCGTCGCCGGCGTACTGCGCGACGATCGAATGCGCACCGCCGATGAGGCTCGACGTGGCCAACGACGCCGAGCCGTCGACGAGCGTCTCGGTATCGATGGCCTTGCCGCCGTCGTAGAACGTGACCTTGCCGGTCGGTTGGAAGGTCGTCGGGACCGCCGGGCTGACGGTGACCGAGAACGTGACCGAGTCGCCGAAATTCGAGGGGTTCTCGGAAGACTGCACGGCCGTCTGCGTGCCGGGCGTCTCCGAGCTCACGACGAGGTCGAGCTCGGTGGGCGACCCGGCAGGGTTGTAGGTTGGCACGAAGCCAATCCCGCCGCCGAGATACAGCCCGAACTCGGCGGAGAAATCGCCGGTCTTCGATCCGAAGGTCAGGACCGGATAGCTGTCGCCCGCGGGCGGCGTGTAGCCGCCGATCAGGCTGACGCTCAGGACGCCGTCGAGGGCCGCCTTCCCGTTGACAACGAGCTGCCCGAGTTGGCTCCCGGCCGCCAGGCCGCCGACGGCCGCTTCGTACTCGCCCCTGGATTCCTGCGTGTAGTTCCCGGTGACCGTCAGCGTGCCCGGCGACAGCTCAATGGTCCCGGCGTTGTCGAGGTCGCCGGCCGTGGTGAATGAGCCGCCATCGAAAATTTGCAGACTACCACCCGCCGCGATCGCGGTCAGTGGCGCCAGGTTACCGATGCTCTGCGCCGTCGCCGTCGAGGACGATCTCCGCCGCGTTGGTTGTAATGTCACCGCCGAACGAGATCGTGCTGGCACCGACCACGTCCCATGTCCCGCCGGTCAATGTGCCGCTCGAGAGGTTCGTCGGCGACGTCGCCATGTTCACGATGCCGCCGGTCGTGGCTTCGATCGTCCCGGAGATCGTGGTCGCGCCGTCGAACTCGAGCGTGCCGGACTCGACCTCGGTCAGGCCCGTGGCGGTCTGGCTGTAGGTGGTCTCGATGTATGACGTATCCGTCAGCCCGGTCGTCTGAGTGACCGTGCCGTCGTTCTGGAAGACCGTCCCGCTGCCGTCGCCGCTGATGGGGGCGGCGGTCAGCAAGGTGAAGCTGCGCCCGGCTCGTTGTCGAACACGGCGCCGTTCCGGAGCTGGAGCCCGTTGTTGCCGTTCTGGTCGGCCAGCGTGGCGGCGGCCCGGTTGTCCAGGCTGGCGCCACTCAGGTACTCGTCGTCGTTCGCGCTCGGGTCGCCCATCGTCAGGGCGCCCAGGGTCGTGATCGTCCCGCCGCCGGCGATCGTCCCGCCCGTCCAGTCCGTCGGACCGGTCACGGTCAGCGAGGCGAACCCGGTGAGCGCCCCCCCGCTCATCGCCAGCGTCGGGATCGACACCGGCGCTCCGCCCTCGAAGTCGAGCGTCCCATTCCGGAGGTACGTCGTCCCGGCGATGCCGTAAGCCCCCGACTCGTTCACGGTGGCATACGTGACGTACAAGTCGCCGGCGCCGGCGAGCGTCGAGGCGGCGTCGAGGTCGAAGGTGCCATTGTCGAGATCGATGTAGGTGCCGGCGTCGGCGGTCAGCGTGCTCGTGATCGTCCCGCCGGCCGCGAAGTAGATCCCGCCGCCCATGATCTCGGCCGTGCCGGTGGCCGACTGGTCGAAGATGGCGGAGACGCCCGACTCGCCCGCGACGCCGGCGGCCTGGACCAGCGTCCCGTCGTTCCGGAAGACCGTCCCGCTGCCGTCGCCGCTGATGGGGGCGGCGGTCAGCAAGGTGAAGCTGGCGCCCGGCTCGTTGTCGAACACGGCGCCGTTCCGGAGCTGGAGCCCGTTGTTGCCGTTCTGGTCGGCCAGCGTGGCGGCGGCCCGGTTGTCCAGGCTGGCGCCACTCAGGTACTCGTCGTCGTTCGCGCTCGGGTCGCCCATCGTCAGGGCGCCCAGGGTCGTGATCGTCCCGCCGCCGGCGATCGTCCCGCCCGTCCAGTCCGTCGGACCGGTCACGGTCAGCGAGGCGAACCCGGTGAGCGCCCCCCGCTCATCGCCAGCGTCGGGATCGACACCGGCGCTCCGCCCTCGAAGTCGAGCGTCCCATTCCGGAGGTACGTCGTCCCGGCGATGCCGTAAGCCCCCGACTCGTTCACGGTGGCATACGTGACGTACAAGTCGCCGGCGCCGGCGAGCGTCGAGGCGGCGTCGAGGTCGAAGGTGCCATTGTCGAGATCGATGTAGGTGCCGGCGTCGGCGGTCAGCGTGCTCGTGATCGTCCCGCCGGCCGCGAAGTAGATCCCGCCGCCCATGATCTCGGCCGTGCCGGTGGCCGACTGGTCGAAGATGGCGGAGACGCCCGACTCGCCCGCGACGCCGGCGGCCTGGACCAGCGTCCCATCATTCCGGAAGACCGTCCCGCTGCCGTCGCCGCTGATGGGGGCGGCGGTCAGCAAGGTGAAGCTGGCGCCCGGCTCGTTGTCGAACACGGCGCCGTTCCGGAGCTGGAGCCCGTTGTTGCCGTTCTGGTCGGCCAGCGTGGCGGCGGCCCGGTTGTCCAGGCTGGCGCCACTCAGGTACTCGTCGTCGTTCGCGCTCGGGTCGCCCATCGTCAGGGCGCCCAGGGTCGTGATCGTCCCGCCGCCGGCGATCGTCCCGCCCGTCCAGTCCGTCGGACCGGTCACGGTCAGCGAGGCGAACCCGGTGAGCGCCCCCCCGCTCATCGCCAGCGTCGGGATCGACACCGGCGCTCCGCCCTCGAAGTCGAGCGTCCCATTCCGGAGGTACGTCGTCCCGGCGATGCCGTAAGCCCCCGACTCGTTCACGGTGGCATACGTGACGTACAAGTCGCCGGCGCCGGCGAGCGTCGAGGCGGCGTCGAGGTCGAAGGTGCCATTGTCGAGATCGATGTAGGTGCCGGCGTCGGCGGTCAGCGTGCTCGTGATCGTCCCGCCGGCCGCGAAGTAGATCCCGCCGCCCATGATCTCGGCCGTGCCGGTGGCCGACTGGTCGAAGATGGCGGAGATGCCCGACTCGCCCGCGACGCCGGCGGCCTGGACCAGCGTCCCGTCGTTCCGGAAGACCGTCCCGCTGCCGTCGCCGCTGATGGGGGCGGCGGTCAGCAAGGTGAAGCTGGCGCCCGGCTCGTTGTCGAACACGGCGCCGTTCCGGAGCTGGAGCCCGTTGTTGCCGTTCTGGTCGGCCAGCGTGGCGGCGGCCCGGTTGTCCAGGCTGGCGCCACTCAGGTACTCGTCGTCGTTCGCGCTCGGGTCGCCCATCGTCAGTCCACCCTGGGCTGTCAGCGTCCCGCCGCCGGCGATCGTCCCGCCCGTCCAGTCGGTCGGTCCCGCGACGGCCAGTCCGGCGGCCAGCGTCAGCGTCCCACCAGTCATCGTCAGGCTGCCCGAGATCGTCGAATCGGTTGCGATCGCGAGCGAGCCGCCCGAGAAGTTCAGGGTCGTGCCGCTCACGACCGACAGGCGATACACCTTGTCGGCGGCGCCGGTGTCGTGCGTGACGGTGATCCCGCCCAGGTTGATCTGGGCGATGTCGTAATCGGTCGGTACGTGGTGGTCGCTCGGATCGGCCGCATTGACCCAGTTGCTCGCCGTATCCCAGTCGCCGCCGGCCGCATTGGTCCAGACCATGACCTCGGGGGTCACAGACTGGTCGAGCACCGTGGACTGGCTGCCGACGAAGTTCACGTCCCCGCCATAGACGACGCGGATCGCGTGATCACCGCCGGCGAGGATCGACGTGGTGTACGAGGCCGTGCCGCCCGAGAGGGTCTCGGTGTCGATGACGGTGGAACCGTCGTAGAACGCGACAGTCCCCGTCGGAGTGCCGGTCGCCGGGGCCACGGGCGAGACGGTCGCGGTGAAGGTCACCGACTGGCTGCCGATCGATGGGTTGAGTGTCGACGTCACGCCCGTCGTGCTGTTCACCTGGTCGACGACCTGCGTCACGAGCGTCGAGTTGCTGACGCTATCGTTCGTGTCGCCGTTGTACTGGGCGACGATCGCGTGCTGACCACCGTCCAGCGCCGACGTGGTGAACTTTGCCTGACCGTCCACCAGATCGGCGGTATCGATGGCCTGACCGCCGTCGTAGAAGGTGACCGTCCCCGTCGGCGTCGCCCCGCCCGCCAGCGCCGTGACGTCGGCCGTGAAGGTCACGAGATCGCTGTAGTTCGATGGAGTCTCGGACGTCATCAGACTCGTCTGCGTCCCGGCCGGCTCGGGCACGACGACCAGTTCGAGCTCTGTCGGCCCGGCGTTGAACTGCGGCGTGAACCCATACCCGTCCTCGAACGCCAGGCCGAACTCGGCCGAGAAATTCCCGGCCAGCGACCCGAACGTGACGACCGGATAGCTGGTCCCCTGCGGCGGGGCATAGCCATCGATCAGGCTGGTGCCGAGGACGCCGTCGAGATTCGCCTGGCCCGTCACGACGAGCTGGCCGAACTGGCTACCGGCCGCCGGCCCGCCGAACGCGACGTCGAGGGCCCCAGTGATCTCCTGGGTGTAGTTGCCCGCGATGGTCACGGTGCCGGGCGACAGGCTCGATGGTCCCGGCGTTATCGAGGTCTCCGGCCGTGGTGAAGGACCCCCCGTCCAGGACCTCCAGCGTCCCGCCCGCCGCGACCTGGGACAACGTCGACAGGCTGCCGAAGCTCGCTCCCGCGCCATCCAGCACGATCGTGGCGGCGTCGGTGGTGATGTTGGCGCCGAGCGACATCGCGCTGGCGGCGCCGACGATCCAGGTCGCTCCGGTGAGCGATCCGCCGGACAGATTCGCGGGTGGGGACGACAACGTCAGCGACCCACCGGCCGTGGCCTCGATCTTGCCCGCGAGCATCCCGCCGCCCGGTAACTGGAGCGTTCCCGACGTCGCGTCGATCGTGCCCGTGTTCGCCAGTGTGACGCCGTTCTGGATCGTGCTCGTCCCGGTGCCTCCCGTTTTCTGGAAGGTCCCCGCGTTGAGGAACGTGCCGCCGGCGGGGCTCCCCCCGTTGTCGATGAGCGAGGCGTCGGAGGTGAACTCGAAGCTCGCGCCGGCCTCGTTGTCGATGGTGGCGCCGGAGGACATCCAGACGCCCCAGGAGGCGTAGTAGTCGGCCAGCGTGGCGGCGCCCCGGTTGTCGAGCGTGCGCTGGTCGAGGAACATCTGCTCGGGAGTGCTCGGGTCGCCGATCGTCAGGCCGCCCTCGGCCAGCGTGGTGCCCGAGCCCGACTCGTACCCGCCCGTCCAGGTCATGGCCCCGGTGACGGCGAGCGTCCCCGGCCCGGTGAGCGTCCCGCCGCTCTGGCCGAACCCGCCGAGGATGGCGGAGCCGGCGACCGTGACGGTGCCGCCGGTCAGAGCCAGTCCCGTCCCGCTCACGGCCAGGCCGTCTTGCAGCGTGTAGGCCCCCGCATCCAGGCTGACGGCGCCGGTGGCGTCGATCGTGCCCGCCAGCGTGCCGCCCCCCCGAAGGCTGAGCGTCCCCGACACGGCCTCGATCGAGCCGGTATCGTCGAGCACCACGCCGCCCTCGATCGTGCTGGATCCGCCGCCCCCGGTCTTGCCCAAGGTCCCCCCGTTGATGAAGGTGCCGCCGTCGGGGCTCCCGCCGTTGTCGATGAGCGAGGCGTCGGAGGTGAACTCGAAGCTCGCGCCGGCCTCGTTGTCGATGGTGGCGCCGGAGGACATCCAGACGCCCCAGGAGGCGTAGTAGTCGGCCAGCGTGGCGGCGCCCTGGTTGTCGAGCGTGCGCTGGTCGAGGAACATCTGCTCGGGAGTGCTCGGGTCGCCGATCGTCAGGCCGCCCTGGGCGATCGTGGCTCCCGAGCCCGACTCGGTACCCCCCGTCCAGAACACCGGGCCGGTGACGGTGAGCGTGCCGGGGCCGGTGAGCGTCCCGCCGGTCTGCGTCAGACCGACGGTGGACGCGGCTCCGTCGAGTTGGATCGTGCCGCCGTCGATCAGCGTCGTCCCGGCAACGCTGTAGCTCCCGCCCACAGTTCAGCGCCGCCGCTCACGCTGACTGTCCCTGTACCCGTCCCAGTTATCGACGACCCGGCTGCGACCGTGAACCCGCCACCGCCGAAGTCCAGGTCGGCGCCCTCGCCGACCGTCAGGGCGGCCGTCCCCCCGATCGTCCCTCCGCCCCGTAGGCTCAGCGTCCCGAAGGCGCCCCCGATCGTCCCCGTGTCGTCGAGTGTGATCCCGCTGCCTATGGTGCTGGTCCCGGTGCCGCCCGTCTTGGTGAGGCTCCCCTCGTTGTCGAACGTGCCTCCGTCTGGCGTGCCGCCGTTGTCGATGAGCGAGGCGTCGGAGGTGAACTCGAAGCTGGCGCCGGCCTCGTTGTCGATGGTGGCGCCGGAGGACATCCAGACGCCCCAGGAGGCGTAGTAGTCGGCCAGCGTGGCGGCGCACCCGGTTGTCGAGCGTGCGCTGGTCGAGGAACATCTGCTCGGGAGTGCTCGGGTCGCCGATCGTCAGGCCGCCCTCGGCGACGGTCGTCCCCGCGCCCGACTCGTACCCGCCCGTCCAGATGGCCTGGCCGCTGACCGTCAGCGTCCCCGGGCCGGTGAGCGTCCCGCCGAACTGCCAGAAGTTCGCGAGGCTCGCGGCGCCGGCCACGCTCACCGTCGCGCCCGTGAGGTACACCGTGCCGGCCCCGGTGCCAGCCAGGCCATCGGCCAGCGTGTAGGCGCCCGCGTCGAAGCTCAGCGCCGCCGCGACGCCGATCGTGCCGGCCAGGCTGCCGCCGCCCCGGAGGCTGAGCGTGCCCGAGCTCGCCTCCACCGAGCCCGTATCGTCCAGCGTGACGCCGTCGATGGTGCTGGTGCCGGCCCCTCCGGTCTTGGAGAGCGTCCCCTCGTTGTCGAACGTGCCCCCGTCGGGCGTGCCGCCGTTGTCCACGACCGAGGCGTCGGAGGTGAAGGCGAAGGTCGCACCCGCCTGGTTGTCGAAGACGGCCCCCGAGGATAGGTAGAGCCCCCAGGAGGAGTAGTAGTCGGCCAGCGTGGCGGCGCCCTGGTTGTCGAGCGTGCGCTGGTCGAGGAACATCTGCTCGGGGGTGTTCGGGTCGCCGATCGCCAGGCCCCCCTCGGCAATCGTCGCCCCCGTACCGGACATCGTCCCGCCTGTCCAGGTCATCGCACCGTTGACGGTCAACGTCCCTGCGCCCGTGAGCGTCCCGCCTGCCATCGTCAGGTCGCCCGACACGGTCGAGGCCGAGGCGATCGAGAGAGTGCCGCTCGACAGACTCAATGGCGACCCGCTCGCCACGGTCAGGCTATTGACTAGGTCCGACGTGCCCGATGCGTGCGTGATCGTGATCCCGCTCAGATTGATCTCGGCGTCGTCACTCGCCATCGGCACGTGCTGGTCGTTCGAGTCGGCCAGGTTGACCCAGTTTGCGGCGGTATCCCAGTCGCCGCCGGCCGGGTTCGTCCAGACCATCGTCGCCAGCAGTTCGCGCTTCTCCATCGGCTCATAGCCCGGCAGAAACACCTTTCGCCGGGCAGCAATCTTGCGAGACCTGCGGCTCCTTGCGCTCCGAGGATTCGATCCCTGATCGTCGCCGCCCTGGAGTCCACGCGATGGCATGCTCAAGATCCTTCTACATCGATGATGTACAGCACAAGTTCGCGGCAATCCACCCGCACCAGAGGCGTGGTCGCTACGGTAATTCACCTGCATGGCTTCACCGCCAGGCTCAAAGCATCCACGCGCTCGCCCAAACCAGGTGGGTCTCTATCTTTCTGGGACCTTCTGTCCCCGAAACCGAACCCGGAGAAGGAAAAAAACCGGATTTTCCGTCCCGGCAGGGCAGGCCTTTCTACCGAAGCATTACTTCATGCACTCACGGTCGGACTGGCACTCGACTCCCGAGGACGCGAGTTCTCGGGGAGTAATAAAGGCGGAAATGCACCATTTCAAAAAGGAGTTGGGCCAGAAATCGGATATTGACCGCGTTTAGGCTATTGGAGTTTGGAAAATGGGCGCGTATAATCTTGATTGGGAGTGTATAGCCCCCTGCACTTTGGCAATTCGGTCGTCGGTGAGAGTGGGCGGTCGTGCTCGCGATGGCGTTGCTGCATGCAGTCAGTCACGCGGAAATCGTCGCGAGCAGACCGCCCGGGAATGGACGTACTCGGTTGTGGGCAAATTTGACGAACGAAGCCACCTGCCAAAATGACCGTTCTGAGAGATATTCCCTCCTCCAGGTCGTCCGAGAGGACGGAAAGGGTTCTCAGAAGGCGAATTTCTGACGAACGAACCCAATTCCTGGCAGGTACGTGCCGATGGCACGCGACGATGAATGCAAGCTTGTTTGCCGCCGCAGGCGGACAGTGACTCCGAGTTCAGAATGCTCTTACGCACGCAATCAATCCGGTCCTGCTGTCCAGGCTGACCCTGGCGGGCGAATCGAAACGCGGGACGGACGAACGGTCCGGCCTGGGCCTTCGGTACCCGGGCCGATCCGGCGGCCGACCGGCGTCGGGTGGGACAGCCTGAACCGACCCCGCCTTGCCCCGGCAGCCGCTACGACTTGCGGATGTTCCAGCCGGACCGGCGGCGTCAGGCTGGAGAGCTCACGGTTGCGTTGCGCCGACGAGCCCGACTGCGCAAGCGAGTGGGTGCCCCCATCAACCAGCCCGACGCGCCAGCGAGTGGATCCCCGAGCCGACCAGGCCATCCACTCGCTGGCGCGTCGGGCTCGTTTCGACGGGATCGCCCTATCGTGAGCAATCCGACCGTTCGGCTCGAGATAGTCTGACCTACCTGAGGATTTCCTTCGCCGAGCTGACGCGTCAGGAGGCTGGTCGGAGCCGGACATTCCGCGGCAGGCGGGCTCGGCCGTGGGTGGACCAATCGCTTGGCGACCGGCTCAGGGTCCGAACCACATCCAGAGCGCGTAGGCGACCGGTCCGGCGAAGATCAGCGAGTCGAGCACGTCGAGGACGCCGCCGAAGCCGGGGACCGACTGCGACGCGTCCTTCTGCTCGCAGTCGCGCTTGATCATCGACTCCATCAGGTCGCCAAGCTGGGCGGCGGCCGCGACGATCAGTCCGTAAAGCGCGGCCATCGGCAGGCTGAAGGCCGGGATTCCGAGTCCTCGGCGCGCGATGGTGGCGGCCAGCATCGCGGCGCCAACGCCGGCGACCAGGCCGCCCAGCGCGCCCTCGATGGTCTTGTGGGGGCTCAGTTGGGGCCAGAGTTTGTGCCGGCCCGCGAGCCGGCCGAAGGCGTAGGCACCAGTGTCGGCCCCCTTCGCCGTGGCGACCAGGAACACCACCGCCATCAGGCCCTGGTGGCTCCCCTCGAACCATCGCTGCTGGATCGTGAAGGTGCTCAGCAGCCCGACGTAGGCGACGGCCAGCATGGTCCCCGAGATCTTGGCCATCGTCCGACCCGGCCGGGCAAACTGGAGGCTCTGCACCACGAAGCTGGTCATCAGGACGGCCGTGAAGGTCAGGAAAGGCCAGGCAAGCACGTCGAGCGGCCGGCCCGGGTCGTAGAGCAGGGCAGGCTCGGCGTCGGCCTGGCTGTGGACCTCGACGAGGTGCGGCATCCAGTTGGCCACGACGATCGCCAGCACTCCGCCCACCACCGAGTTGCCCGAAGGACTGGCACTCGTGGCGCCGAGTAACGCGATGATCTCGCGAGCCGCGACCACCATCGCCGCGGTAGTCAGCAGGAACCAGAAGGGATACCAGGGCGCCAGCAGCTCGTCCAGCCAGAGCGCGGCCAGGAGCCCGGCGACCATCAACAACCCGAACACCACCCGCGTCAAGAGCATGACCTTGGCAGTCCTTGCTTCCTGGAAACCCTCGCCACTTCGTGGCTATCATCCCCCGCAAGCATATAACGGCCTGCGGCAATCGACCAGCAACGGCCGCGCTCCGGACGTTCGGACCGCGCGGGATGTCGCGGTCGGGCAGACAGGGCAGGACCCGCGCACCGTCCACGCTGCGGGTACCGCGGTCCCGTTCACGTCTTCAGGACGAGCGACCCGTTCGCCGGCAGTCCGCCGAACTTCCGCTCGCGGGCCGCGTAGGCCCGGCAGGCCTGGATCAGGTCGTCGCCGCGGAAGTCGGGCCAGAGCTTCGGGGTGACCCAGAGCTCGGCGTACGAGACCTGCCAGAGCAGGAAGTTGCTGATCCGCATCTCGCCGGCCGTGCGGATCATCAGGTCGGGGTCGTTCATGCCGGCCGTGCACAGGTACGAGGCGAACAGCGACTCGTCGACCTGCTCGGGCCGGAGGCGTCCGGCCTGCACGTCCTCGGCCAGCCGGCGGGCGGCGTCGCTGATCTCGGTCCGACCGCCGTAGTTCACGGCCAGGCAGAGCGTCATCCCGTCGTTTTGCTCGGTCTGACGGGCGGTCCGCTCGTACTCGGCCAGCACGTCACGCGGCAGCCCCTCGCGTCGGCCGATCATGGTCACGCGGACGTTCTGCTCCATCAGCTCCTTGCGCTCCACGACGAGGAAGTGCCGCAAGAGCCGCATCAGGAAGGTCAGCTCGCGGGGCGGGCGCTTCCAGTTCTCGACCGACAGGCAGTAGAGCGTCAATTGCTCGAGGCCCAGCCGGCACCCCTCCTCGACCACCGCGCGCACGCTCTGGATCCCGCGCCGGTGGCCCACGATCCGCGGCAATCCCTGGCGCTGCGCCCAACGTCCGTTGCCGTCCATGATGATCGCGACGTGCCGGGGGAGCTGCTCGGCCCGCAAGCCGGCCGAGGCGATCCGAGCCAGACCTTCCGCGGTGATCGACATGGGTCGTCCTGGTCGAGGGTTTCCCGGGAGCTCGATCGGCCCGGCGTCCCGAACGCCGGTCAGGCCACCGGTTTGAATGCCGAGGCGCCGCGAAGACGCCGAACTTCGCTCAGGCCAAGAGGATCGTCTGCCGCCGGTCGGGCCCCACCGAGACGATCCCCACGGGTACGCCGAGCTGCTTGCCCAGGAACCCGACGTAGTCCCGCGCCGCTCCCGGCAGGTCATCCCACCGGCTGACCTCGGTGATCGGCTCGGACCAGCCGGGAAGAGTCTCGTACACGGGCCGGCACCGCGCGAAGTCGGAGAGCGCGGCGGGCAGGTCGTCCACGCGTCGGCCGTCGCGCTCGTAGGCGATCGCGACGTTCAGCTCGTCGATCCCGGTGAGCACGTCCAGCAGCATGACGGCCAGCTCGGTCGACCCGCTGACTCGCGCGGCGTGGCGAGCGGCGACGACATCGAACCAGCCGCAACGGCGAGGGCGGCCGGTCACGGTCCCGAATTCCTTCCCCACGCGGCGAATCCGCTCGCCGATCGCGTTGTCCTGCTCGGTCGGGAACGGCCCGCCGCCGACCCGCGTGGTGTACGCCTTGACCACGCCGATCCAGCGATCGATCCGCCGCGTCGGCACGCCCGAGCCCGCGGCGATCCCCGCCGCGCTGCTGTTCGAGCTGGTCACGTACGGATAGCTGCCATGATCCACGTCCAACAGCGATCCCTGCGCGCCCTCGAAGAGCAGTCGGCGGCCCTGATCGGCGGCGCGGTGCAGCCAGGCCGACGTGTCGCGGACGAACGGCCGCAGCCGCTCGGCGTGACCGAGGTACTCGTCGGCGACGGCCGCCGCGTCGAACGGCTGGAAGTCCGGCAGCATGGCGTTGAGCAGCCGGTTCTTGTAGTCGATGATCCGTGCCAGCCGCTCGCGGAACTCCGCCGGCTGATACAGGTCCGCCACCCGGACGCCGTGCACCCGGCCCACCTTGTCGCGATAGCAGGGGCCGATCCCGCGACGGGTCGTGCCGATGTGGTCGGCGGCATCCGCCGACTCCTCCGTCAGTCGCTCCTCGGCCAGGTGGTACGGCAGGATGACGTGGGCGCGGTCGCTGATGTGCATCCGGTCCCCGACGTCCACGCCCTGCGACTCGAGCGTCGCCAGCTCCTTGAGCAGTGCCGGAGGGTGGATCACCACGCCATTGCCGATCACGCAGTCGATGCCCGGCCGGAGGATACCCGTCGGCACCAGCGAGAGCTTGTAGGTCACCCCGTCGTGCACCACCGTGTGCCCGGCGTTCGCCCCGCCCTGGTACCGAACGACGACGTCGTACTGGTCGCAGAGCAGGTCAACGATCTTCCCCTTGGCCTCGTCACCCCACTGGAGGCCCACAACACACGTCGAACCCACGGTGCCATCTCTCCCATCAAACACGCCGGACGGGCCGGGCCGTCACTTGGCAGCGTAAAGTCACAAGGTAACGACGGCCGGCCGCGGCGTCAATCGCGTGGGGGCCTGGCAAGCGGGACAAGCTGGAGGATCCCTGCGGGAGAATGCACCACGAGTCGGCGATGTCCCGCGCGACTTCAGTCCGACGCCAGTCGCTTCAGCTTGATCGCCAGCCCCTTCTTCCCGGCCGACACCTTCTCGATCTGTTGCCTGGCGAACCCGGGGGCGCTGACTGCGAAGGTATAGCGGCCGGCCGGCAGGTCGGCGAATCGGAACCGGCCCTCGGCGTCGACCGTGATCGGGGCGAGCCACTCGCACGAGGCGCTGAAGGTCGTCGTGTCCTCGACGTGCTCCCAGTCATCGGCGCGAAGGGTTGCGCCGGCGACCGGCTCGCCTTCCTCGTCGAGGACTTGTCCGTCGATGGTGCGGCCGTCCGCCAGCGTGACCTCGATCGAGGCGGACTCGTTCCTGGGGTCGAGCACGACGACCTGTTCCGCCCAGGCCTTGCCGGGCGCCGTGGCGCGGAGGGTGTATCGTCCCTTGCAGAGCTTGCGGATGGCGCGCCGGCCGTCCGGGCCGGTCGGGCCGGCGGCCCCGGGCAGATCACCATAGTCGAACCGCGAGATCGCATTCCAGCCTGCGGTCGGCAGGATCGTGAGGCAGAGACGGACCGCCACCTGGGCGCCGGCGACCGGCTGACCCCGCGCGTCCACTACCTGGCAGGTGATCTCGCCACGAGGATCGGCGGCGAGGCGCGGCCGACCTCCTGCTGGAACAGCTTCTGGGCCGCGGCGAAGGCGTCGGGCGGGATGCGGGGTAAATCCATCGAGAGCGTACGGAGCTCGTTCAGGCCGCTGGCCTCGGTTAGCACCGAGAGCAAAGTGCCGGTGAGCGTGCCTCCTTCGCGTGAGCAGACCTGCCCTTCGTCGTCCACGACGACCGCCGCGGGCTTCTGCTTGACGCCAAAGGCCGCCGCCGTCTTGCCCGCCCCGCCCGGGCCAGCCTCGTCCACGCACAGCGAGTAGTTGATCTCGTAAGCGTCCGCGGCCCGCTTCAGCTCCGCGCGATCGACGCCAGGCGGCTCGATCACGAGGATCTCCAGCCCCGCCGGGTTGTAGGCCGCCTGCAGCCGCTTCAGGGCCGGCGCGAGCTTGAGGCGGCCCTCGGTCGTCCCGTTGTCGAAGACGATCAGAACGACCTTGCCCGTCAGTGCCGTGAAGTGAGGGAAGCGAGCGCGGACCCAGACCGCCACGCGAACCGGCGGAGGCGGCTTGTTGACCAGCCGCCCTTCGTTCAACCCGCGCGAGCTTCCCAAGCGGCGACAGGTCGGTCCGCGGCCAGTCGAACCGGCTCAACAGGAACTCGCCGACCTCGGGCCACCAGGGGTCGTTGAAGTAGATCAGGCCCTGACCCGGGTTGACCACGGTGATACCGCTCGGCACGTCGAACACGAGCGACGCCGGGTTGACCGGCCCGCCAGGACGGAAGTTGACGACGCGGATCGAGCGGCGAATGGATGGCCGTGTCGCCCCGTCCTTGCGAACGCTCATCCGCTCGTATTCGACCCGGCCCGGCGACCAGAGCCCCGGCGCCGCCTGCCGGAGATCGTGTAAATCATAGGTGGACTGGATCTTGCCGCCCACCAGCTCGCTCCGCCGGATCGGCAGGTAGCCCTGTCCCGGCGAGATCGCGATCCTCGCGCCGTCGCCGGCCTTGCCGATCTCGACGACGTAGCACGCCCGGCCGTTGACGGCCTCCGACCTGATCGCCACGGGCAGCCCGCCTGGCCCGGGCCGCTCGAGCAGGCCGAGCCACTCGTCGGACCGATCCCAGAACAGGCTGCGTGCCGTCCAGGCCCTCGGCTGTTCGTGGACCTCGTGCAGGATCACGCGCTCCTGGTTGACCAGCCAATCGTAGGAAACGGCCCCGTCGAACCCGGTGATCCAGTGGTCCGGCGACAGCCGCGCCGATTCGTCGTTGGGCCGCTTGCCGTTGTACTCGGCCCGCCATCGCATGCCGTCGCTCGCGAACCGGACCTCGCCGCGATAGATCACCAGGATCGGCCTCTGCTCCTCGGGCTTCCCTTCGTTCCGCTCGAACCTGCCGTTCGTGTCGCGGACCTCGTCGAACGTCGCCTCGAAGGTCCCGCGATCGTCGTACGCGGACCTCGCCTCGCGGATCCTTGCCGCCAGCTCGACCGGCGTGATCGGGGGCAGGGGGGCGTCGTGCCCCTGCCGGACCTCCGAACCCTGGCAACCGCACGCGTCGCAGTGCGCTGCCCAGAAGGCAACCGGCAAGAGGGTCATCAGGACCGCGAACGCTCGTCGTCGTGTGGTCATCGGATCGCCTCCGCTCGGTTGCCGTTGGACGGGAATCCTCACGATCGGCTATTCAGCAAGGCCATGCCCGCGGCGATGGCGTCGAGCCACTCGGGGGTGCCGCACACGGCGGCCAGGGCCAGGGGAGGACGCGGCTCGACCCCGGGTGCGCAGAGCTCGAGCTGCGACCAGGCGACATCCCGCCAGCCGCCGCATTTGTAGCCGACGTTCCGGTAGATCCCTACCGGCTCGAACCCCATCGATCGGTGCAGGCCCTCGCTGCCGGGGTTCGGCAGGGTCACTCCGGCCATCGCGTTATAGTAACCCTGGCGCCGCAGGATGGCGAAGAGCGAGGTGTACATGCCCGCCCCAATCCCGACCGTCTCTGCCCCTCCCGTACGTAGGCCGAGACGTTGACCGACCAGACATAGGCCGCCCGTTCGCGATGCTTGCTGCCGTAGGCGTACCCGAGGATCAGTCCGTCCTCATCGACCACGAGCCATGGATAGGCCGGCAGGACGGCCGCGATCCGCCGTCTCATCTCGTCGAGCTCGGGCGGCTCGGTCTCGAACGAGACGGGCGTCTCGCGGCAGAATGGCGCATAGATCTCGAGGATCTGGGGCGCGTCGGCGACGTTCGCGAGCCGGATCGTTCTCGCCATGCGTGCGCCCCGGATGGAGCGGCGGTCAGCCGGGCTTCCGGATCAGCCGCCGGAACTCGTCGAAGAGGTAGGCGCTGTCGTGGGGGCCGGCGGCGGCCTCGGGATGGTACTGGACGCTGAAAACCGGCAGGCGCGTGTGCCGCAGGCCCTCGAGCGTCCCGTCGTTGAGGTTTACGTGGCTCGGCTCGACGTCGGACGGAAGCGTCGTCGGATCGACGGCGAAGCCGTGGTTCTGCGTCGTGATCTCGACCTTGCCGGTGAGCTCGTTCCGCACCGGATGATTCGCGCCGCGGTGTCCAAACTTGAGCTTGAAGGTCCGGGCACCGAACGCCTGGCCCAGGAGCTGGTGGCCCAGGCAGATCCCGAAGATCGGGATACCCCGCGAGTCCGCCGCGGTGCGGATCAGCGTTCGAAGGGCCTCGGTCGGCCCCCCCAGCGCGCCGGGATCGCCGGGACCATTGGAAAGGAAGATGCCGTCGGGCTCGTGCTCGAGCACCTCGCGAGCAGACGCCGATCCCGGCACGACCGTGACCCGGCATCCGGACTCGGCCAGGTGCCGCAGGATGTTCCACTTCATCCCGAAATCGAGCGCAACGACGTGCGGCCGACACGCTTCGGCCGGCTCGACCGGCGGCCCCGCCGGAGAAGTCGCCACCTCGCCCCCGCCCGCGAAACGAAACGTCGGGTCCAGCCCGCGGTCCCACGCAAAGGCCGCCTCGGGCATCACCTCGCTGGCCAGGTCGCGGCCGACCAGTCCCGGGCTGGACCTGGCCTTCTGCACCAGGCTGGCGTCGTCGAGGTCGGCCGTCGACAGGATTCCCTTCATGGCCCCGTGCTGGCGGGTCAGGCGGACGAGTGCCCGCGTGTCGACACCCTCGATCCCCACGACGCCGTGGCGCTCCAGGTACGACGAGAGCGAGCCCTCCGCCCGAAAGTTGCTGACACGCCCGCTGAGCTCGCGGATTACGAAGCCGCGGACCCACGGCCGCCGGCTCTCGGCGTCATCGGCGTTGACCCCGTAATTACCGATCTGCGGGTAGGTCATCGACACGATCTGACCGTGGTACGAGGGATCCGTCAGGATCTCCTGGTATCCGGTCATGCTCGTGTTGAAGACCACCTCGCCGTCGACCTCACCCCTCGCCCCGAAGGCGACCCCGGTGAAGACTGTCCCGTCCTCGAGCGCCAGTTTCGCGACGTCCATCTCCGACCGTCCGCCCTCGTGACCCATGACCCGTCAGCCCGCCCCGTCGGCCGATCCAGTGTACGCAACCACGCGCCGGCCCGTCGATAGCCCCGAAGCGCCGCTCGGTCGCACGATCTCCTCTAACCGCGCAAGATCTACCTTGACCCCGCGGCTCCCCCATCTTAAGATCGATGAACAGTTATGCATTGCCGTCTCGACGAAATGGGGCTTCACGATCCATCGAGGTGAATCACATGCCCAGGAAAGCCGCGGGATCGACGGGTGTCGGCAAGGGTGCATCGACCACGATGGATTCGGCCGTGCAGGCGGCGCGCGACGGCGCGGCGGATGCGAAGGCGGCGGTCGACCGGGTCGTCCCGGCCGTCTCGCAGTTCGTCTCGCGTTTCGTCTATACCACGACCTACTCGCTCTCGTATGGCATCGTCTTCCCGGCGATGCTGCTCGCACGGGCCATCCCCACCGATAACGCACTGGTCCACGGCCTGGTGGACGGTGCGCAGGCCGCACGCGACATGGTCGAGGACTGGCAGTTCGGCCGCTCCGACACGCCCGCGCGGCAGCCGGCCGCGCTGCACTGAGCTCCACCGCCAGCTCGGCAAACTACGCGGTTCGATCACCGTCCCACTCGGGTGGCGGCGTCGGGGCGAGCCCGCGACCCCGAGCGCGGCGAGGTTGCCCAGGATCAGGACGATCGCCAGCACCGAAGCCTGGAACCGAGCCTCGCCCGGCCGATCGGCCAGCGCGAGCAGGCCCGGGGCAATCGGGCGGACATCGGCCCATCTGGCGAAGAGCAATGCCGGTGCCAGGTTCGTCGCCGCCAGCGAGGCCGACAGCAGGAATACGCCAATCCATCGGCCCGGGCACAGCGCCGCGATGCCCCGGGCCCGCCGCCGAGAAACACCGTTGAGCAGCGCGGCCTCGAACCCCGACCGTGTTTCGAGCGGATTGGCCTCGGCCGCGAGCCGCCATCCAGAGAGCAGCCGGCCGCCGACGGAGATCGCCACCGCAGCCGCCAGGATCAAACGCGGATTCCGGCCGGCGTCGAGCTCGCCCGCCAGGACGCCCAATCGGGCCGCCAGGCTCGACGTCCCATGAAGCGAGCGGGCCATCGTCGTCGCCAGCGCGGCGAGCAGTCCGGGAAGCGCGAGAATCCCGACCCCCTGGACCAGCGGCGGCATCGCGGCGAATCGCCCCACGAGCCGCGAGCCGAGCGTCGCGCCCAGCCGCGAGCCCGGTTCGGGACGGAGCATCCAGGCCGCCGCCACGACGACCGCTCCGACCTCGATGCCCAGCCGGAGCGATTCGATCAGCAACCCCATGACCGGCGCTTCCAGTGCCCTGCGGACCAGCTCGATCACCGAGGCGGCCGAGGATGCGCCGGCGGGACCGGCTCGGCCGACCGCGATGATCAGCCCGACCGCCGGGGCCCAGCCGACGAGCACCGTGACGGCCACGATCGCCGCGCGAAGCGATTCTCCCAACGCCGCTCGGCGTGAAGGGGACCTCGAGCCTGCTGGATCGCACCCGTGCGCCCCGGTCCCCACGAGCAGCGGCGGCCCACCCCACCATCGCAGCAGCCAACGCGCCGCGAACGAGATGACCGCGGCCATGGCCGTCCAGACCGCGATCCTGGGGAACGGGGCCGGTCGCGCCGCGGACTCCACGATCTGGTAGGCGAGCGTCCGCCGCAGCCCCAGGATCAGCGGGCGCCCGGTTCCAGCAGTGCTAGGGGAAACACGATCGCCGCCGCCCGCGCGGCCCGGGCCCGGATCAGCGGCCAGGTCACCCGACGCCAGGCCCGCAGTCGCCCCGCCCCCGCGAGTCCGGCCGCGTCGAGCCAGGTCGATTCCACCCGGTCCCCGCCCGCCAACGTCGCCAGGGCCACCAGAGCGACCGACGCGGGTACGGTCGCCCAGAGCCAGAGTCCCCAAGCCGGCAGCCCGCCCCAGCTCTCCAGGCTCATGCCGCCCGACGCGGCCGCCCTCCAGGATGCCGGCGAGGCAGATGCCCCGCGACCATCCACCAGGTTGACGATCCCCAGCGCCAGGCAAGCCGGGCTCGCCGCCATCAATGACACCAGGACGGACCGGAGCACGCCACGACCCCAGGACCGCCGCCGCCCGAGCGCCGCCCCGAGCCCGACACCGAGCAGCAGCGAGACTCCGGTCACCGCCGTCGCGAAGATCAGGCTGTTCCGTACGCACGTCCATGCGAAGGGGTCCGACGCGAACAGCGCCAGGGGAAACCACGGGGGACGCAACGCGCCGTCCTCGCCGCGGTCGATCAGCACCGCGAGCCCGAGCGCCGCCGCCGGCAGCACGGCCAGGGCGCCCGCGATCACCCGGATCGCCGCTCGTGCCCAACGGAATCCGACCATGCCGACTCGTCCCTCGCCGCCAATCCCACCCGCCCCGCCCCGCACCGCCGCGGGAGAGCGGCCCCCATCGTAGCAGACCCGGCCCTCGCGTGGCAGGAACCTCGCGGGCGAGCCCGGGTGGTACGTGCCCTACGAGCGATTCGACGACTCCAGGCGGCTGTCCCCAAGACTTCTCCCCGGTCGTCCGCACCCCTCTCCTTCGGGGTCACCACCAATTCGGAACCTCATGTCCGTGGACTTGTCCAATTGCTCATGGCAACGGGAAGTGGCATGAATTCTGCAAGACAATAGAGCCACCAGGGGCCCGCTTGGTAGGATTCGGCGCGGCTCGTCGTGTCACCCATCTTACCGCCTTACCTGTGCCCGGCAATCCGCACCCCGGTTCGCCGTCCGCGCACAGTTGAGAATAAGCTCCACCAAGGGAATTCCGGACCATGCGAAGCAACAAGAGAGTCAAGCTGGCGTACCGCCCCTCGATGATCGATTCGACGCTCGAAACCAGGGTGGTCCTGTCGGGGTCCACCATTGTGGCCGGTGAGAGCCCGGCCGTGCTGGAGCTGAAGCCATCCGCGATCTACGCCGAGCTGGGCCTGACGCCGCCCCCGGCGGCCCCGCCGATCAGCCCAGCCCTGGCTCGCGAGCTGGCCTCGCACAAACTCCCCGTCCAGATGGTTCGCAAGGCGTTTCAGCAGCAGGTGCACGTCGCGACCCAGGACCTTCGCACGGCCATCCAGTCCCAGATCAGCCAGCTATACGCCAACGGCAACACGCCGACGGCGCAACAGCTCACCGACTTCCAGGCCAGCATCGCAGGCGCCCTGAACGCGACCGCGCTTCGGCTGTCGACCCAGGCGTCCTTGCTGCCTCGCTCCACCAACCTCGTGACGAAGATCCAGAATTCCATCCTCGGCACGGGCGCCAATAGCCTTTCCACCCGCCTGACCACCCTCGCGGAATCGGGCAAGCTGAGTGGGACCACCGGCGTGTCTTCGACCGCCCTGTCCAACCTGTTCAACAGCGCAACGCGGCAGGGTGTCTCGTCCGTGAATACCTATTTCCAGGCCACGCCGGTGAATGGCCTTTCGGTCAATACCAGCGGCCAGCACATCCCGCTGGAGCAGTACATGGGGAGCCAGCTCCTCAACCAGGTCGGCAACACGCTCGGCATGCTGGCCCAGGCTTACCCCAGCGTCGCCAACGCGATGCTCTTCCCCAACGGGGCCACCGGCACGCCGAGCCAGTCCGCCATCAGCGCCTTCAACACGGCGTACAATAACGCGGTAGGAACCGCCGCCTTCCAGCTCGGCAGCGGACTGTCGCTCTTCCCCCTCTCGTCGGGCGTCATCTCCCAGCTCGTTCCGCTCATCTACGGCAGCGGCTCGACCGGCGCGACGGGAACCACGGGCACCACCGGGACCACCGGCATCACCGGCACTGCTGCCTCGAACCTGAGCACCTCTCTGGCCTCCATCCCGGGCCTGCTGCAGTCCCTGATGCTCGGCGGTTCCGCCGGGACGATAGGGACCACCGGGACGACGGGGACCACCGGGATGACGGGGACCACCGGGTTGACAGGGACCACCGGGACCTCGATCGGCTCCCTCACCGGGACTAACAGCACGTCCGCGCTGCAAGCGGCGATCTCGCAGGCGTTCGGGGGCGTCTATAGCAGCCTGGCTTCGCCGCTGAGCACGTACTTCGGCGTGACCACTCCCTCGACCTTGACCCTGCCGACCAGCGGGTTCAACAGCCTGTTCGCGTCGCCGTACATTAATAGCTCGTACTACAACGGGTTCAACAACGGCTTCTCGTCGGGGACTACCCCGGGCTTCATCGGCTTCGGGTCGGCGCCGACCACGTTCAACTCGAGCTTCGGGACGGGCTTCAACAACTTTATCTCGGCGTTCAACCAGAACATTGGGCTCATCCAGCAGACCAACCCCCTGACCGGCACCAACACCGGCGGCTCGATCATCGCCAACCCGGTGACCGGCACGAACACCGGGACGCCCATCACGCCGGCGAACCCGGTGACCGGCACGAGCACCGGGACGCCCATCACGCCGGCGAACCCGGTGACCGGCAGCACCGGCACGAGCACCGGTCTGACCGGGACGACGACCACGGGGATCTGAGAAGCCTCGAACGATCGAGTGAGTCTGGAGTACGGATTCCGGATTCCGCGGGGAGGAATGCAGTCGCTCCGTGGTCCGGAATCCGCCCAGCGCAGGCCGAACGTTGGCAACCCCGGATCGATGGCCCGCTCGGCGGCCGGCCGATCGCCGAACCCGTGATGATATCCTGGCCTCGCGAACGAGCCGGCGGCCGGTCCCTCGGGTCCGGTGGCCGGCTCGTGGACGTCAACGATCCGATCCGTCATGATGAAGTAGGTCCGCATCAGGGCGCCGCGGGCGCCGGGTCGATCTTCGCAGCAGTGACCGGGAAGGCTCGTCGATGAAGGCTTACCGATTGACCACGTTCGGCGGTCCGCGATCCCTCGAGCGAGCGGACCTGCCGACTCCCGAGCCCGACGCCGGCCAGGTCCGCGTGCCGCTTCGCGCGGCGTCGCTCAACTACCGCGACCTGATGATCTCGAAAGGGGTCTACAACCCGAAGCTCAAGCTGCCGCTGATCCCGCTGTCCGACGGCGCCGGCGAGGTGACCGCGGTGGGGAAGGACGCGAGCCGCTTTCGCGTCGGCGAGCGTGTGGTCGCGGCCTTCATGCCCGGCTGGCGTGAGGGGCATCCGACCGATCTCAAGGTCCGCTCGGCGCTCGGCGGCGACGTCAACGGCATGCTGGCCGAGGAGGTGGTCGTGCCCGAGTCGGGTCTCTTGCCCGTGCCCGAGCACCTGAGCTTCGAGGAGGCCGCAACTCTTCCCTGTGCGGCGGTCACCGCCTGGAACGCCCTGGTCGAGACCGGCGGCGTCCGGCCGGGAGATTCGGTGCTGGTCCAGGGTACGGGCGGTGTCTCGCTCTTCGCCCTCCAGTTCGCGCGGATGGCGGGCGCGCGCGTCATCGCCACCTCGAGCCGCGACGACAAGCTCGCCCGCGCCTCGAGATGGGCGCCTCCGACGGGATTAACTACAAGACAACCCCGGACTGGGACAAGCGGGCCCGCGAGCTGACCGGCGGGCGAGGGGTCGACATGATCGTCGAGGTCGGAGGCGCGGAGACCTTGCCGCGCTCGACCCGGGCCATCAAGCTCGGCGGTTACATCGCCCTGATCGGCGTGCTCACGGGCGCAGGCGATTTCAACCCGATCCCGCTGCTGATGCGAAACATCCGTCTCCAGGGGATCTTCGTCGGCTCGGTCGCGATGTTCGAGCACATGATCGCGGCGATCGTTACGGCCCGGATGCATCCGGTGATCGACCGCGTCTTCCCCTTCGACCAGGCCATCGAGGCCCTCGAGTATCTCGAGAGCGGCGCCCATTTCGGCAAGGTCGTGATCGCCATCTGAGAGATTGTCAATCTTTCAACTTTGCGTGCTGAATGGAACTATGGCACATCTGACACGGGCGCAGCGGAAGGATTTGCATCCATAAGAGCCGTCGCATATCCTGTACATCCTCGAAAGATTCACAGCCCCTGAGCACAACAAGCCCCATGGAACCGGGAGGATCGTCCGCAGATGGCGTAGATGGACGCAGATCCGATCCGACCCGTCCGGCCGGTTCGGCAATCCATGACGCGGCTCCGGTCGCCGAAGACCTCGCGGCCTCTTCCATCTGCGTCCCTCTGCGCCATCTGCGGACAATGCCCGTCTCGGCGGCGGCCTGCCATCGGGGCAGTCGGTCAAATTTATAGCCGCTGAGCCCAGCCGATCGCGCCGGGTCGTCACGCCAGGCCCTGGGTGGGGTATATCCGGGTGAGGCCCGATCCGATCGTTCCGCGAGGTGATCGCTTGTCAAACGATGACCTGCTCGACACGCTCCGAGAATTCGCGACGCTGAAGGGCGTCCTGGGCTGGTCGCTGGCCCGCGAGCCGCGGGCCGAGTTCGTCAACGTCGTCATCCAGGACGAGTTCCACTACGACGTCGTAGTCCGGGTGTCCGACCGGGTCTATGCCGTCTTCGAGACGAGCTGACTGGGCGCGGTGATGGCGGTCGCCATCTGGGACCATTGCCCGTCTCCGCACGAGCTCCTGGACCGTCGCCTCGGCCGGGGCTGGCGGCCGACTCCGACGGCGACGGTCGACGGAGACGTCATCCTCGGCCATGCCGCTTGCGTGGCCTCAGACGGTCGGGGCCTCGGCGCCGCGGGCCGGGACCTGTCCCAGCGCGAACTTCCCCGGTAGCACCACGACATGTTCGGGGGCGACGGAGACCGTGAGGCTCTGTCCCTCGCGGAATCCCGGCGACTGCCCCTGGAGGACGGAGACCACGATCGGCCAGTCGCCCGGCCCTCGCGCGTGGATCTGCCTGAGCTCGCCGCGGAAGACGATCCGCTCGATGGTCGCCGGGAACCGGTTCCAGCCGGCCGGGACGCTCGAGGCCGCCGTCAGGCATTCGGGCCGCACCGAGATCGTCACGGGCGTCCCCGGGCCCGACAGCCCATTCGCACCCTGGGCGATCAGCCGGCCGAGCGGGGTGCGGACAATCACCTCACCGCGATGGTCGCCGGCCAGGCTGTCGACCTGCCCCTGGAGCAGGTTGGTCGGGCCCAGGAGCCGGGCAACGAAGACGTCGGCGGGCCGGCCATAGAGCTCCGCCGCCGGCCCGAACTGGACGATCCGCCCCAGGTCGATCACCGCCAGCGCGTCGGACATCGCTAGCGCCTCGTCGGGGTCGTCGGTCAGTACCAGCGTCGTGCCGCCCGACTCGGCGTGGACCTGTCTGAGGTCGTCGCGGGCCTCCTCGCGCTCGCGGCGGTCGAGCGTGCGCAGGGGGGCGTCGAGGATCAACAGTTCGGGCTCGGTGACCAGGGCCCGCGCCAGGCGACGTGCGCAGCCGTTGCGAGGGTGTCAGTTGCTCGGGACGGCGATTGACCAGGCTGTCGATCCGCAGCGCGGTGAGGGTCTCGGCGACCCTTCGCTTCCGCTCGACACGCCCGCGCCGTTTCACCTTGAGCGGGAACCCCACATGCTCGGCGACAGTCAGTCCGGGCCAGAGCCCCAGGTCCTCGAACACCATCCCCACACCCCGATGGTGCGCCGGCAGGCCCTGGACCATCCGATCGTCGAAGTAGATCTCGCCGTCATCGGGCCGCTCCAGCCCGGCCAGCAGCCGCGCCAGGGTCGTCTTGCCCGCTCCCGACGGCCCGAGCACGTAGGTCATGCCGCCCGGCCGCAGCTCGAACGAGACATCGTCGACGGCCGCCACCCCGCCGTACCGCTTCACCAGTCCGTCGAGCAGGACCCGTCGCATCGCTCGGCCATCCTCCCGGCATCGACCCGCGCCATAAACGTCCGACATTGTCAGGGTGACACGGACCGCTGGCCCGAGTCGATGGCCGCGATACTGGCTCCAACCTCCGCCTCGCCGGAGTCTCCATCGGTCGAACTCCGACCTTGCCGGCAGGTGCGCGCTCAACAGATCGAGCAGGGAACTCACCTCACGATGCACGACGACCGGATGGCGGAAATGGCGGTCGCCGTGAATCTCGTAACGATTCCGACGGCCCTCGCGGATACGCGAGACGAAACCGCCTACTTCAAGGTCGGCGATGATCCGCTGCACGGCTCGCTCGGTGATCCCCACACGCTCCGCCACCTCACGCAGCAGGATTCCCGGCTCCCGCGCGATGCAGAGCAGCACGTACCCGTGGTTGGTCAGAAAGGTCCAGGAGGCTTCGTTCGCTCGCCCTTCCGACTCCTCGCCGACCATCCCATGACCCCCGGACAAGAATGCGATAGAAAAGCCATGAAATCGTCGTCGTATTTCGAGTCTCCTTCCCGAGACTCTCCCTTACAACGAGGCCGCCTCACGAGCCATCGGAATCCCTGGCGGCCAGCGTGATTTTACATGGATGTGCCCGACGGGACCAGCAAATCCGCAAACTCGCTCGAAGATGCATCGCCGAAGCGTCTCAGGCCGGGCGAGAGACCCGCACGGGCGCAGCGATTCCGCCGCCCGAATTGGCCCCGATCGTGCCCGAACCGGGCCCTCCATCCGCATCGCTACCGACGGGGTGCCTCGACGACGACTCGCGAGACCCTGCGATAGCGCTGGCGGGCCCAGGCGGTCCATTCGGCGCGCAGCCACTCGCGAAAGCGTCGCTCGTGGAACAGCCTGCCGTCGGCGGCTCGCGTCAGCTCGTCGAGGAGCTTTCCGTCGATGGTGCGGGCCGGCGACAACCAGCTTCGGACCAGCCACGCGCGGGCCCTGGCGTCCGGCGCCACCTGACCCGCGAGGGTCTCCACCATGGCCATCGCCGGCTCGTCCCGACCGCCCAGGATCTTCGCGACCGAGGCCGGCGGCCAGGGAGGAGGCTCGGTCATCCATCGGAGCTCTCTCGCGGGAGATCCCGTCCGCCGCAGGGCGGTCCAGGCGTCGCGCAGCTCGTCCTGCGCGTCGACCAGGGTCGCGCCCAGGAGTTCGGCCAACAGGTCCGAGACGTCGAGCGACATTCGTTCGCCGCGGGGCTGCCGATCCGCGAGCCCCCGGCTTTCCAGGAAGCGCACGAAGGCCTCGGCCTCGGCGAGATGCCGGCCATCCCGCAGGATTCCCACCCCCTCGAGCCAGGGCACGGCGTCCCGATCGCCCGGCGTGCGAGGGTCGAAATCTGCGACGAGGCCGCGCAGGGCATCACCACGCTCGACGGCCGCGGCCGCCGACCCCTGCCGGCTGCCAATCCTCCGCCGCACCCCGGCGGCCCGTACCAGCCGGGCATACCCCTCGGCGAACCCCGATGACCCGAGCTGGGCCTCGGCCCAGGCCAGCGAGACGGGGTCGTCGCGAGGATCGTCGAACGCGACCTCGCCGGTATCGTCGGCCAGCGTTTCGCGGGCTAGATCGTCCGGCGACGGCGACGTCCCCACCCGGATCACGCCCCGGTCGATTACGGCCCAGGACGATGTGCCGCCCATTGCCGCGGCCGCCAGACGACCCGCGCGCTCCAGCCGCTCGAAATCCTTTTGCGGGCCGCCGAGGACCACGTCGGGCGCGTCCCGCCGGTCGGCGAGCCGCACGAGGTCATCGCCGGGTTCGAGGATCATCCAGTCGATCCCGATCGGCCCACGAGCCTTTTCGCCGGGGTTCGCCTCGAGCCAATCGGCGAGGTCCGAGGCGACCCGCTGCCTATCGGACTCGGACCAGAACGTGGCGACGACCAGCCGGCGGTCGGCCGTGCGTTCGCAGCCGATGGCGGCGGCGACCGCGACGGCCAGCACCAGCCACGGGCCTCGTCGCCTCGGTAGGATGGCGCAATCGCCCCGGCCAGGGCCAGGAACCCAGGCCCACTGGAGGCGCTTCACGGTCGGCTTGAGCACGGGGAAACCTCTCATTCACCCTTCGGGCACCCGCGATAGGGCGGAACGATTGGGTGGCTCACAGTCCAACGACCGCCGCCCCGTCCCCGATCGATCCGTTCGGCCCGATCCGATCGGCGTCGGCCCGACCGATCGCCGGCACGAGCCGGCTCCCACAACGGACCGACTCGGTCCGGTGCCGACCGACCGCCCCATCGCCGGCAGGAGCCGGCTCCTACAACGGATCGGGACCGGACCGGTTCATTGTAGGAGGGAGCTCCTGCTCCCGATCCGGTCCGCCCGATCCGGTCGGCCCGATGCGGTCGGCGGACTTCGGTCCCAGGTCCGTATGGCACCCGTACCTTACGCGCTCTAGCGTCCCGACCGGCTGCCGAGCGTGACGGGGAGCGTCACTTCCTTACCCTCGCGCTTGACGACCAGGTCGACCTTGTCGCCCGGCTTGTGGGCGCTCAGGGTCTCCATGAAGTCGTAGATCGTGCCGATCTTCTTGTCGCCCAGGCGGACGATGATGTCGCCGCCCTTGAGCCCGCCCTTCTCGGCCGGGCTGCCCTCGCTGACCCCCTGGATCTTCATGCCCGGCTCTTTCGAATCGGTGTAGTCGGGCATCGTACCCAGGTAGACCGACGTGCCCGTCCGGGCCGGGTCCGCCCGCCTCGGCCCGCCGCGCGGGGACATGTGCACGAATGCCGGCCGTTCGGGCCGGCGGACCACGTCGAGCACCAATAGCTCGAGGTAATCGGCGATCCGGGCCATGCCCGGCGTAGTTGATCAGGTTGGAATCGTCGCTCGGCCGGTGGTACTCGATTATGCAGGCCGGTGAACGCGAACAGCACCGGGATATCCTTGGGGTAGAACGACTGGTGATCGCTGCCGCCGAACCCGTCGGTCATCCCCGAGATCGTCTTGATGGTCAGTCCGGCCGACTTGCCCAGCACCTTGCATAGCTCTTCCAGGCCGGGCGAGCTGCCCGTGCCGATCATGGTCAGCTCGTCCTTGTCGTTCAGCCGGCCGACCATGTCGCAGTTGAACATCATGATGGTCGACGACAGCGGGATCAGGGGGTGATCGACGTAGTGCTGCGAGCCCAGCAGCCCGCGCTCCTCGCCCGAGAACGCCATGAACACGATCCGGCGCGGCGGCGGGTCGCGGCGGGCACCCATCCGCCGGGCCAGCTCGAGCACCATCGACGTGCCCGACGCGTTGTCGTCGGCCCCGTTGTGGATGTCTTTCGACAGGAACGCCAGCGATCCCGACGTCAGCCCGCCGCGGCCCAGGTGGTCGTAGTGCCCGCCGATGACCACGGTCTCGTCCGCGTGCGGGCCCGAGCCGTCGAGCACGCCGATGACGTTCTTGGTCGTGATCTCGTTGTGCTCGATATCCACCTTGCCGTCGACGACCCAGCCCTTCAGCTCGCGCGAGCGGGGCTTCAGGTCCGAGTCGATCTCCTCCTCGAGCTTGCGCAGGTTCGGCTGGCCCGACGCCGCGAGCAGCTTGTCGGCCAGGTCGCGCTTGAGCATCACGAACGGCAGCTTGGAGAACGGCTGCCCGCCCATCGCGTCGAACCGGAGCAACTCGTCCTTTTTCCCCTCGACCGACAGATGGTCGTTGACCAGCAGCACGGCCACGGCCCCGTGCTGATAGGCATTGGTCGCTTTGTGCTGGAAGGTGGCGAACCGGCTGGTCCGCCGGCCGGCGAACGGGCTCTTCTCGTCGTCGTCCCCCGGCTCGCGGCGGATGACTAGTACCGCCTTGTTCTTGACGTCGATCCCGGCATAGTCGTCGTAGTCCAGCTTCTGCGACGGGTCCTTCGCCGTGATGCCGTAGCCGGCGAACACGACCGGGACCTGCTTGATCGGACCGTCGGTGCCGCTGGCCAGCGGGGTGAAATCCGCCCTGAACAGCGCGGTGACCTTCTTGTCATCGGGCCCGTCGAACGCAAGCTCCTGCGTCTTGCCCAGGGTGGGCGAGCCCGACAGGATGAACGGCTGGAAATAGCCCTCGGCGCCGGGGGCAGGCTTGAGCCCGGCCGTCTTGAAGACGAACGAGATATAGTCGGCGGCCTCGTCGATGCCGCGCGTGCCCGGCCCGCGGCCTTCGCGATCGTCGGCGGCCAGGTAGGTGACATCGTCCCTCAGGCGGAGCTCGGCCGGCGATACGACCCGCTTTGTGTCGGGCGAGGTCGTCTTGCGCGAGTCAGGTTCCTCGGCCGACCAGGCGGACCCGCACAGCGACAGGCCCCAGGCGCAGGCACCGATCAGGTACAGGGCCCCGCGCCTGGGTGCGTACTTCTGCGGACGGCAATCGATGCGCATGCGAACATTCCTTCCAAGGGCTGGGTCCGGTGCCGGCGTTCGCCGAGGCTCCCTGGCCAGATCACGACGATTTTCGGGGGTCGCTGCGCCAGCGTCAAGCGATCGCAACGGCCGGTGACCCCGGAAAGTATCCGTCCGCCGCTTTCCTCGCCGTCGGAAACCCATTCCGCACCTCCCACCTCCGTCCTCCGCCGTTGCAGCCGGGCCGGAGTTGGGTTAATCTGAGTGACTCTGGCTCCGACAGTTGTCTTTCGACGCCAGGGGGTGGAGAATTGCTGAGTCCGGACGTCATCGGCCGGTGGGCGGAGCTGCTGGCGAATTACTGCCTGGACGTGGAGCGGGGCGAGACGATCGCGATCGGGTCGTCGCTCGAGGCCGCCGCGCTCGTCGACGCGACGGCCCGCGCCGTGATCCTGCGCGGTGCCCATCCGCTGGTTCGGATGGACATCCCCGGGCTGATGGAATTCTTCCTCGAGCATGCCGACGACGCCCAGCTCGGCGCACCTGCCGGCCTGCACCATGGCCGAGGTGCACGAGGCCGACGGGCGGATCCGGATCTCGGCCGAGGGCGACCCCTCGGCAATGGGCCGGGTCGACCCGCAGCGACAGGCGATCTACGAGCGGGCGCGAGACCCGCTCCGCAGGGCCGCGCGGCAGAAGCGATGGGTGCTGACCCAGTTCCCCACGGTCGCCTCGGCCACCGCCGCCGGCATGGCGATCGAGGATTATGAATCGTTCGTCGCCGCCGCCATGTTCCTCGACCGGCCCGACCCGACGGCCGCGTGGGTCGAGCTGGGCCGGCGCCAGGCCGGCCTGGTCGATTACATGGCGGGCGTCCGCAGTATCCGGATCGAGGGCCAGGGCACCGACCTGAGCCTGTCGGTCGCCGGCCGCACCTGGATCAACTCCGACGGCCGGCGCAACATGCCCTCGGGCGAGATCTTCACCGGGCCGGTCGAGGACTCGGCCAACGGCCGGCTGCGATGCGGCTTTCCCGTCTGCCGCGACGGCCGTCGGCTGGTCGGCATCGAGCTCGAGCTCAAGAGCGGCGAGGTCGTCGCGGCCCGGGCCGACGAGGGCGAGGATTATCTCAAGGCGATGCTGGGTCTCGACGACGGCGCCCGACGGCTGGGCGAGCTGGGCCTGGGGCTCAACTATGGCATCGACCGGTTCACCGGCAGCATCCTCTTCGACGAGAAGATCGGCGGCACCGTCCACCTCGCCCTGGGACAGAGCTACCCCGAGACCGGCGGCACCAACGCCTCGGCGCTGCACTGGGACCTGATCGTCGACACCCGGACGGACGGCCGGATCGTCGCCGACGACCGCCTCGTGATGGAAGATGGACGCTGGCTCGTGGGTTGATGCGAAGAGACGCAAGGCGATCTCGGCTCGACTCGAACTGACTCGGCATGCCTCAACACAGCACAACACAGCACTGCATCGGACCGATCGATCGTCACACCACGAATCACAGGGACCGCGACATGCGACGCGCATCAGCACGACATGCCCGATACTGGTGGATGGCCTGCCTTGGCGCGATGGCGATCGGCGGCCTGGCCGCGGGCGAAGCCTCGCGGGCGAATGCGCAGGCCGAGGCGTCCGACGCGGCGCTGCGCGACCGGGTGCTCCAGCTCGTCGAGCGGCTCGGCTCGGACAAGGCCGAGGCCCGCGACGCGGCGGCCGCCGCGCTGACCAAGCTCGGGCCGAAGGTCCTGCCCCTCCTGCCCGACGCGGCCGCACTGCCGGCCGGCGAGACGAAGGACCAGATCGAGAAGCTCCGCGAGGCCCTGCGCAAGGCCCAGGACGAGATCAACCCCGGCGCCAGCAAGGTGACGATCGAGGGCAAGGGAATCCGCCTCAGCGAGGCGCTCCAGCAGATCCAGAAGCAGACGGGCAATCCGATCTCCGACATGCGCGAGCAGCTCGGCGCCGACGTGACCAATCCGGCGCTCGACCTGCAGCCTGCGCGACAAGCCGTTCTTCGAGGCGCTTACCGAGATCACCCGCAAGGCCGAGGTCGGCCTGGAATTCGCCTCGGGCGACGGCTCGGTCGGCATCAAGCCCATGATGCCCGGCGAGAAGCCGATGCCCGTCCAGTTCTCCGGCCCGTTCCGCGTCGAGCTCAAGCAGATCAACATCATCCGCGACTTCGCATCCGAGGGCGGGCTGCGCCAACATCCAGCTCGAGGCCGCCTGGGAGCCCCGGCTCCGACCGATGCTCCTCAAGCTCAAGTCCGACGGGCTCACCGTGGTCGACGACAAGGGCCGAGAAGGTCAAGCCGCAGATGGGCGACGAGTCCGACGAGGTCGTCGTCCGGCCCGAGAACCCGATGGCCGAGATCAACCTGAACCTCAAGGCGCCCGACCGATCGGCGACCAAGATCAAGAGCCTCAAGGTCAAGGCCGAGCTGACCATCCCGGCCGGCATCAAGGTCTTCAGGTTCCCCAGCCTGGCCAAGGAGAACGTGAGCCTCAAGCAGGGAGATGTCGCCGTGACCCTCCAGGACGCCGAGGTCGACGAGCAAGCCTGGAAGGTCCACGTCGAGCTCGTCTACCCCGGCGAGGGCCCGGCCTTCGAGAGCTACCGCCAGGGGCTGTTCAACAACCGGATCTGGCTCCAGCGCGCCGACGGCTCGCGGTTCGAGCAGAACGGCGGCTTCAACAGCACCGGCTCCGACGGCGGCAAGCTCGGCTTCGAGTACCTCTTCGTCGACGCACCCGGCAAGCCCGCCGATTACCAGCTCATCTACGAGACCCCCAGCAAGGTCATCACGATCCCGCTGGAGTTCGAGTTCAAGGACATCCCGCTGCCCTGAGCCGGATCGCGGCGTAAGAGAACAGCCATCACGAGAAACGCGAAGTCCGTGGGTCGCTCGAGCGCACGAACGAGATGCGATGACAAGCCCGACGCGCCAGCGAGTGGATGCCTCGGGCGGCTCAGGGATCCACTTGCTGGCGCGTGGGCTCGTATCGGCCCGTCGTCCCGCGCCTGCCATTCTTACGGCTCGGCGGAGTTGACCGGATTGGCCCGGGCACCCCCTCGCTGACGCTTCTCATTCATCCCATCATCCCTCATCGCCTCATCCTCGGCTCTTCGATCGGCCGTCGGGACCGGCTCGACGTCGGCGGGGCGAGCGATCCGGCGGCGAGGGGTCTTGAAGCTGGTGCGCTCGAGCGCGTACTTCTGCAGCTTCTGGGTCACGCTCCGCCGCGACAGGCCGCTGTGCCGCGCGCAGCGCGCCACGTTCCCCTGGTACTGCGCGAGAAGCCGCGTGAAGTACTCGCGCTCGACCTGGCCGATCAGCTCGGCGGTGACCTCCGGCAGGGGCCGGTCGATGTCGATCAGCGAGTGGCCACGGCTGGGGGCCGCGAGCCGCGGCGCCACCGACTCCGGCAGGTCGTCGCGGCGGAGCGACGCCCGCTCGGCCAGCGCCACGCCCGCCTTGATGGCGTTCTCCAGCTCGCGGACGTTCCCCGGCCAGGTGTGCCGGAGCAGCGCCTGCATCGCGTCGGCGGCGATCTCGGTCACCTGGGTGAGCCCCTCGGATCGGTGCTGCTGGAGGAAATGCATCGCCAGGAGCGGGATGTCCTCGGACCGGTCGCGCAGCGGCGGCAGGTCGATCCGGATCACGTTCAGCCGGTAGAACAGGTCGGCGCGGAACCGGCCCGTCTTCATCTCGCTCTCGAGGATCTTGTGGCTGGCCGCGATGATCCGGACGTCGACCTGGACCGTCTCCGTGCCGCCCACCCGCTCGAACTGGCCGGTCTGGAGCACGCGGAGCAGCTTGGCTTGCAGGGCAGGGGGGATGTCGCCCGCCTCGTCGAGCAGCAAGCGTCCCGCCGTTGGCCAGCTCGAACCGGCCGATCTTCCGCCGCTCGGCGCCGGTGAACGCCCCCTTCTCGTGCCCGAATAGCTCGCTCTCGAGCAATGAGTCGTTCAGCACGGCGCAGTTCGAGCGCCACGAACGGCCCATTGCGTCGCGTGTCGGCGGCGTGGACCGCCCGCGCCACCAGCTCCTTGCCGGTCCCGGTCTCGCCCTGGATCAGCACCGTCGAGCCGATCGGCCCGACCTGCTCGATCAGGTCGAAGACCTTGCGCATCTTCGGGCTGCGCGAGACCATCGTGTGGAAATGGTAGCTGTCCGACGATTGCTTGCGCAGTTGCTCGAGCTCGTCGATCAGCTCGCGGCGCTCGAGGATCCGCTTGACCAGGAATCGGAGGCGGTCGGGGTCATAGGGCTTGGTGACGAAATCATCCGCGCCGGCCTTCATGGCGCGCAGGGCCTCGGTCGGGTCGCCGAACGCGGTCAGGACGATCATCCCGAGCGGCAACCGCTCGGCCCGGACCCTGGCCAGCAGGTCCAGCCCGCTCAGCTCGGGCATCCGCAGGTCGGTGATGACCAGGTGGTATTTGCGGGCCCGCAGCTCATCCCAGGCTGACCGGCCGTCGGCGGCGGTCTCGACGTCGATGGCCGTCGGCCTCGAGGACCTTGCGCAGATGGTTGCGATTGAACTCCTGGTCGTCCACGGCGAGGATTCGGCGTTTCATGCGACTTCACCATCCCTGTGTGATTCCTGAATCGCGACGGATGCCAGGTGTCGAACATCATCCTTGATCATGACGCCGTCTTCTCGATGGCCATGCGGGCCGATCAAATTCGGGGACTTTGGGAAGGGGAGCCCGGCAGCTCCGGAACCTCCAGCGGAGGCGGATCGCCCGATGGACGAGCCGGTGCGGGCCGGGGAGGCGGCGGTGAATCTGACGCCCGAGGCACATCCGACGGGATCGAATTCTCGGCCGCCTCGCCCGGACGACGGGAAGCCGCATCGGGCCGGGTCCCCACGCCGGGCTCCCGGCGCGGCGGCATGGCGGTAGGTGGGGGGCCCGACCGTGCGCGGGGCCTGGCGGTGATCTCCAGCGACCGGCCCTCTCTCTGAATGGTCAACTTCAGCTCGCCGCCGATGGGCGTTTGCTCGACCGCGTCCTGGATGGCCGCCACTCCGTAGACGGGGTGCCCGTTCGCCGCCACGATCACGTCTCCGATGCGGATCCCGGCCTCGGACGCGGGGGTATCCCGTCCGACCGACGAGACCCTGGCTCCCGGCGTCGTGACGGCTCTTGCCGAGACGACCGGCATCACCGCTTCCAACTGGACACCGAGGTATCCGCGCTGGACCTGGCCGAACTTCGCCAGCTCCGACGCGATCTTTCGCGCCCGATCCACAGGGATCGCCCGGCCCATGCTCTCGGCGCCGATCGCGGGACGGCCGGTGATCTCGCCTATGCCGATCACCTCGCCGGCGAGATTCACCAGCACTGAGCCCGACCCGAGCCGCGCGATCGCGGCGTCCGTTTCAAGCCATTCTCCGCCGAGACCGTGCCGGCGCGCTGAAGATGCCGGCGGCAAGCGACGGCGGCGCCGAGCCGGGCTGACCGACCGCGAGGACCCAATCGCCGGGCTCCAGCTTGCCGGGGTCTCCCCAGGTTGCAGACTCCCGTCGCGGCGTTGGCCCGTCCAGGATCAGCAGGGCCAGGTTACTCTGGGGATCGCGGCGGATCTCCGCCGTCGCCCGCTCGCTCCCGTCGGGGAAGGCGACGAGCAGTTGCGCGGCACCCATGGCCGGCCGATCGGTCGTGAGGATGTGTCCACGCTCGGGATCGATCACGATGCCCGTCCAGGGGGGCGGGGCAAGGTCTCGGGGATCGAGGCTCAGCGTGGTCGGAGGCATGATCGAACGGGGTGCGACGAGCGGCTCCGGCCTGCGGCGGACGGTCACCAGCGACCCCTGGACGCGGCTCGACGCCTTGCGGAAGGCGGCCGAGAGCGTCGCGGCCACATCCTGGCCCGGGGCCGGCAAGGCGACCACACCGAAGACCAGAGTGGCCAGGTTCACCGCGATGATGGCTCGTAACTGTCGAATTCGACCGATCATCGAAGGTGCTCCGTCCGTAGATGCACATCGGCGAAGGACGACACAACCCCGGACCATCGGCCGGGGTCGCGTTGAGAGTGTTCGCCCAACCCAGGGCACTTCCATGGGTCGGGCGAACCGTCGCCAGTGAGAATATAACGAGTGATCGCCAGCGCTCGCAATGGCACCCGCGCGTCCGGTGGGCGGGGCCGGCCGTTCGCCTCGATTCTCCGGGCCAGGCCGCACCCGACAATGGGACGAAGGCGGCCCTCTCCACCCTCAGGATTTCGGCGTGGGTGCGTCCTTCAGGGTCGCTCGGGTCTTCGGATCGGCGGCCGGATTGCCGGGCGCGATTGCGAGGCGACCGCGTGCGCTTGGCGGTCTGCGGTCTCTGCGCCTGGAACTCGATCCGGCCCGCCCTCGGGTCGATGTAAGGCAGAACGGTCTTCCGCCGCCCCTCGGTGAGGTGAATCACGAACGTCTGGCTGAGCTGCTCGGGTTTCAGCAGGTAGACCTCGCGCTTCTCCTGCGCGGTGCCCTCGTGGGCGATCGCCTCGAGCTTGAGCTGCACGACCGGCTTGGCGGGATCGGCCCAGATCGAGCGGATGTGGATCGTGTAGTCCCCGTCGAATCCCCGGGGACACACGTAGACTTCCTCCGGATTCTTGCCGAACCCGTTCTTCAGGACCGAGCCGCCGAAGACGGTGCGCGGCAGGTCGTAGCTGGCGGTCACGCCGAGCGGTTCGTTGACGGCCAGGTCGAAATCGGCGTAGCCGTCCCAGGTGAGCCGGACGAAGACGTCGCGGGCCTCGGCCTCGGTCAGCCGCGCCAGCAGAGTGGCTCCGTCCTGGCTGCGGCCGTCCTCGCGCAGGATCTTCGCCAGTTGCTCGGCCTGGCGGCGGCACTCGGCGCGGATGTACTCGTCCTCGCCGGGCCAGCCCGAGCGCGAGCAGCTTCTCGATCGAGTCGCCCATGCGCAGCGGGTCCTTGGTCTTCTGCGCCAGGTTGACCGACATCTTCAGCGGCTGGCTGAGGTGCGGGATCCTGCGTCACGGCCTCGTCGAGCAGCGCGCCCGGCGATCGTAATGGTCCAGCAGCGCCATCGTGTCGGCCACGCTCACCAGGTCGTTGGGATTATGGGAGCGTCTGGGCCAGGTCCGCGCGCGTAGTTCGAGCGCCGTGTCCACATCCGACCGCGAGCCGTGGTTCATGTGGATCGCCATCGCCAGCGCCCGGTACATCCACGCCTCGGCGTTCTTGCTGCGATGCGTCAGGTAGCCGCAGAGCGCCGCCTGGACGTCGCGCATCCGCTGGTTCGCGCCCAGCAGGCGAACCGTCTCGTGCAGCTCGCCGCTCGACTCGTTGTGCGTCTTGTAGTAGCCCAGCCAGAAGGTGGACGGATCGGTGTGCACGACCCGAGGCGGTCGAGTGCCGCGATGGGCCCTCGATCGGGATCAGCCTGCGCAGGGCGCGTCCTCGGCACCCGCCCGGCCGCCCGGCCGCGAACAGCGGTGAGACGACCTCGGCGGTCGCACCCGCCGATTTCGGCCGGACGGTCGGGTCCATCGTAAAAGCTGCGGTTGCCCAACGACGAGGGGCCAGCCGGCATGTCGCCGGACTGGCCCCGAGTGGTCTTGGATGAGCTACGGACGGTCGGGTCCGTCGAGCATCCCGGCCTCTAGTTGCTTTTTTTTTGCAGATAGGCGTCGTCGGACCGGCTCGGGTCCTGCGGATCGACGGCCGGGATCGACATCATCCCGCCGCCCATGCCGCCGCCCATACCGCCCATACCACCGCCCATGCCGCCGCCGCCCATGCCGCCGCCGCCCATACCACCGCCGCCCATGCCGCCCATCATGCCCATACCACCGCCGCCGCCGCCGCCCATCATCAGGGACATCGGAATGATGGCGAGGTCAGCCACAGGGTAGACGCGGATCTCGGTCTGCTGGTCTTCCGAGTCCTCGGACGTGATCATCAAGAAGCCGTCCTTGACGGTGTACGCCAGGCCGAGCTGCTTGAGCATGAGTCGCAGGGTCGTCTTCAACGGCACGCCCTCGAGGTCGATCTGCACGGTCGAGTTGAGCGAGCGCTCGGCCTCCTGGAGGCCGATGGGATCGACGTAGATCGGGATGCCGAGAACGTCGGGGTGGTCGTGGCCTGCTTGATGTACTTCAGCACGTCGTCGAGCGGGGTCTCGGCCGGCGAACGACATGCTGATGGGCTCGTCGAGCTTCTCGAGGATCTGGCGGGTGCTTGGGGTCGCGTTCGAAGAGGTCAACAGCCCGGCCCCAGCGCTTGATCCGCTTCTCGGAGATGTACCGCCACCAGTCGGCGTCGGGGTACTCGATGAACTGGTTGTCGGGGAAGGGGATCGAGGCCCGGGTCACGTCCTGCATGGTGAGCAGGAAGCGGTAGTTCTTGAGCCGGACGAACATCAGCTCCTGGGTATAGAAGCTCATGGCGTTCGAGACGAGCTCGCCGGCCGCGGGGGCGGGATCGTTGTCGCTGTACGGGAGCGGACCGCCTCGCTGGAGGGCGTAGGCCTTCTGCGCCAGCAGTCGGGCCTCGTAGAACGGCTGTGCGGCCGCGCGGATGTCACCCAGCCCGCCGATGAAGAGGATGTTGTAGACGCCCTCGCTCATCAGGGTGTCGAACTGGACCATCATCGCGCCGATGGTCTCCTTGTTGCGCTGGAAGATGTCGATGGCGCGGGTCCGCTGCTCGGTGGCGGCCTCGAGCCGCTGGCTCTCGGCACGCTCGGCGACGATGCGATCCTCGGCCTGCGCCGTGGAGATCATCTGCGCCTGGATGCGGCGCTCGAGGTCGGCGCGATCGGCGTCGGGGACGTTGACCGCCGAGCGGACGACGTTGAGGTTCAGCCGCAACTGGTTGAGCGCGGCCTCGGGCTGCCCCGAATCCATGAGCTGGCGGGCGGCCTGAAGCCGCTGCTCGACATCATGGGTGAGCTGCTGCCGGGCCAGGTTCTCGGCGGCCAGGGTCTGGTCGATCGTCGCGCGGCTATCGGCGGGGCCGGGCAGCGGCGCATCGGGGGAGACTCCCGGCTCGGGTGGGACGGGCGCCGCAGGCGGCGTGCCCGGCTGCTGCATCGCGACCTGCACCACCTTGCCACGCGCCTGCTTGCTCTGCTCGAGGCCCTGCGCGGCCGTCTTGTTGTTCGGGTCGAGCAGCAGGGCCCTCTGGAAGAACGTCTCCGCGGTGGGGGCCGCACCCTGGTCCAGGGCCTGCCGGCCCAGGTCCGTCAATTGCTTGGAAAGCGGCGGGTCGTCTCCGGCGAAGGCCGACCCGCCGGGCAGCATCAGGCCACCCAGCATCAAGAACCCGGCACCTCTCCACAGACGGGCGGTTCGGGACATATTCGGTGTCTCCAGCAGAAGGAAGTGACCGGCTCGGGTGCTCGATGTTCCCTCAGTAATAACTTACGACACGGGATCCTCGTTCACAAGCCCATCCGTGACCGGCCGTCGCCTCCCCGCCCGCCTTCGGGAGGGTCCACGACGTCCGGCTCCTCCGGATCGCTCGTCCGCGAGGGTCCCTCCCGCGGCGGCCCCGGCCACCGGCGCGGCCGACCGCACCGGGACCCGTGCCATCGGAGTCCATTATGCCACACGCTTGCGCCGGACGGCCAACCAACGTCCGGCGAGCCCGACCCGGCCACGACCGGAGTCGGCGACTTTGACACGAATCCGGCCATAACCTAGACATTGTAAGGGACGTGCAGGACGGCCGGGTCGCCGGCCATTCGAGGGACAACTCGGGGGATACCTCATCCCGCCGGGAAGCCTCCGCCACGCCCCGGTGCGGGCCGGCGTGCGGCAATGGAGCCGTCCGTCGAGCCCGCCAGCAGTCGTCCCGGAGTCCCTCGCCATGGCCGCCGACAATGATCAGACGAATTCGCCCAAGCCCGAATTCGATTTTTCTTCGTATCCCCAGAATTCGCTTTTCCACGACCGCCGCGGCGGCCGTGACCGACGTCTCCGCGGGGACGCCCCCAAGCCCACGCCAGCCCCGCCGCATTCCGAAGCCTCCGAGCGCCGGCAGAAAAAAGAGCGCCGGCGACGGATCGACCCGACCACCTTCGAGAAGCAGTATACGGACGACGAGATGGAGTTCATGAACGCGATGCAACGCTTCAAGGAACTCTCCGGCAAGACCTTCCCGTCCCACGGCGACGTGCTCAAGGTGGCCGTCGTGCTGGGCTACCGTCGCGCCGTATTCGAGTTCGACATGCCGCCCATCGGCGACGACGGGCTCGAACCCACCATCATCCTGGCGACTTCGGAGTACAACTGAGACCGCTCATCGGGCGCTCGACCTGCACCTCTTCGTCCTCGGCCGCAGTCGAATCACCACCCGCCGGCCTCAGGACGTTCATCCAGGCTCGGGCCGCCTCGCGGGTCAGCCGCAGCGCATCCCCGAGCCCCGAAGTCTCCTCGGCGGCGGCCTGACCTCCGCCGACGGAGGCACGGCCGGTCGGGGCGCGATGGACGCCGACCTCGCGCCCCGCGGGCGCATCACCGATCTCGCCAACCCGGGCCAGGCCCAGCCCCTCGGCGGCGCGGTTGAGCTCCTCAGCGATCCCCGTGTCGGACGCGGCGACCGGAACGATCGTCGCGATCCCCGCCGGCGCGGTCGGGCCCACCCGTTCCGCCGGCCGAACCGGGTCAACGGCCTCGCCGAACCGATTGAGCTGCACGGCCAGCGAAAGCCCGTCCTCTTCGACCGGCAGAATCCGCTTCAACGGAACCGTCGTCGCAACCGCCGGAACCCCATGCCCAGGCTGCGTTGCCATCATCGACCCCAGAATGCACTCCAGGCCGGCCTCCGCCCACCGCGCCCGCCTCTTCGCCGAGACGACCGGAGCTTCGACCGGGACCACGCTTGCCGAAGATTCCTCCCGGCTCGTCGCCAGCATCTCCTCAATCATGGCGATCTCGAGGAACGCCCGGGCAATCCGCGGCGACGGCACCACCTGCTCCGTGCTCGTCGTCCGGACAATCGGCAGACGCCGCGGCGTCGACGGCAATTCGCGAATCCCCAGCCCCTCGGATTGCCGGTTCAGGTCGTGCGCCAGCCCCGCGACTTGCTCCTCGACGGCGATCGGCGTGAAGGACGGGATCGGTGGAGCGACCTTCGGGTGCTCCCGCTCGGGGACGGGCACTCGATCCACCAATGGAGCTTCGCGAACCGTCGGAGAGCCGTACGGCCCGGCATCCGCCAGCGCGACGGTTGCCAGCGCCATTTGTTGATCCTCGCCACGCCCGCAGCCGTCCAGGGCCGCAAACTGTCCAGCCATCCATGAGTGCAACGCCTTCACGCACCCGATGACCTCGGGCCTCGTAGGTGCGCTCAGGCCCAGCGCACTGACCAATCCCACCAGGATGATTCGCGGAAGCATTGTACGCCCTCCCGGATGCCCTGTTGTCAGCTTTGGCATGGCTGGTTGCATCTCAATAGCTCGCACGCACGCCCAGATACTCAGACCGAATCCCGCCATCAAGGTTATCGGCAGGGCGATTTGAGGACTTTAGGCAATCAGGTTGCTTTGGATAAACGATCGGTGTCCTGCGGAATCGGGCAACAGGGTTGCCGGGGCGATCGGCGGGGGTTAGCGGCGACCTGAACCACAGAGGAGAGGCGCCCGGAATCGATGTGGCGGCGGACGGGCCAAAGTCTTAGGATCGCGGCGCCCGGCGCGATTCGAGAACGCCCTCGACCGGCCGGCATGGATCGAGCAGGAGAGCGATCCCGATGGGCAAGACGGTGCTGGTGACGGGGGCAGGGGGGTTCATCGGCAGCCACCTGGTCGAGCGCCTGGTGGCGGACGGTCATCGCGTCCGCGTGCTGGTGCGCTACAACGGCAGGGACGACCGCGGTCACCTCGAGTCGCTTCCGGCCGAGATCCAGGCAGCCATCGAGGTTGAGCGGGGCGACCTGAAGGACCCAGTCGCCGTCCGTCGCGCCGTGGCGGGCCGCGAGTGGGTGTTCCACCTGGGAGCGTCGATCGCGATTCCGTACTCCTACCAGAACCCCTACGACGTGGTTCAGACGAACGTCCTCGGCACAGCGCACGTCCTCGACGCCTGCCGGGACGCGGCGGGGGTCGAGCGGATCGTGCTCACATCGACGTCGGAGGTCTACGGCACGGCGCAGCGGGTGCCGATCGACGAAGAGCATCCGCTCCAAGGCCAGTCTCCATACGCGGCGACCAAGATCGCCGCCGACGCGCTGGGCGAGAGCTATTTCCGCGCCTTCGGACTGCCCGTGACGATCCTGCGGCCGTTCAACACGTTCGGCCCCCGGCAGTCCGCGCGGGCGATCATCCCGACGATCATCAGCCAGGCGCTCACCAGGCCGGTGGTCCGGCTCGGTCGACTCGATCCGAGGCGCGACCTGACGTTCGTCAAGGATACGGTCTCGGGCTTCGTGGCGATCGCCGGCTGCGACGCCGCGCTTGGCCGTGCGGTGAATATCGGCCGGGGCGACGACGTCTCGATCGGCGACCTGGTCGCCCTGATCGGCCGCCGGCTCGGCCGCGAGCTCCAGGTCGAGACCGAGGACCGCCGCATCCGCCCGTCGGCCAGCGAGGTCGAACGGCTGCTGGCCGGCACGGCACTGGCGCAATCGCTCTGGGGGTGGAAACCCGCGTATGCGCTCGAGCAAGGCCTCGACGAGACCATCGCCTGGGTCGAGAAGAACCTGCACCGTTTCCGGGTGGACGCCTACACCACATGAGGACGAGCCAACTCGACCAGACAGTGGAGCTTGCCGCTCGAGCCGGGTATCATGACTCGGACCGTAATTCGAGGGAGTCGGTGACGAATGCCCTCTCGTCGAAGTCATCATGATGCGGGCCCCGTCCATGGCCGTCGGCGGCGCGGGAATGGGCCTCCGTGCGGGCGTGGAAAGAAGGCGGTGCGATGGCCCGGACCCTGTCCGCCAGCTTCGGTCGATACGAGATCCTCCGCAAGCTGGGCGAGGGGGGGATGGGCAGCGTCTACCTGGCTCGCGACCCCCAGCTCGGCCGCCTGGTGGCGCTGAAGGTCCCGCGGCTGGGCGAGGACGACCGGCCGTCACCCGAGGCCCTCAGGCGTTTCTTCCGCGAAGCCCGCGCCGTCGCGGCGCTTCAGCATCCCAACGTCTGCCCGATCCATGACGTCGGCCAGGTCGAGGACACGCCCTTCCTGACGCTGGCCTACGTCGAAGGATATCCGTTGTCGCGGCTGGTGGATCCCTTAAGCCCACTGCAGCACGGCCAGGCGGCGCGGATCGTCGCGCGCGTGGCCCTGGGGATGGAGGAGGCCCACGCCTGCGGAGTGGTCCACCGCGACCTGAAGCCGTCGAACGTGATGATCGACGCGCGGGGCGAGCCGGTGATCATGGACTTCGGCCTGGCCCGGGTCGGCGACCCTGGAGAGTCGCGGCTGACTCACCCGGGCACGCTGCTGGGGACCCCGGCGTACATGGCCCCCGAGCAAATCCTCAGCGAGCCGCACGCCGTCGGGCCGGCGGTCGACATCTATGCCCTGGGCGTGATCCTCTATGAGCTGATCACGGGCCGACTGCCGTTCCAGGGTCCGATCCTCTCGATCCTGAGTCGCGTCCAGACCGAGGACCCGCCGCCGCCTTCGCAGTTCCGGCCCGACCTCCGCCCCGAGCTCGAGGCCGTCTGCCTGAAGGCCATGGCCCGGAGCCCGTCCGGGCGTCACGCGTCGATGTCGGCGCTGGCGGCCGCGCTGGCGGACCATTCCGATGCGACGGCCATCTTGCCGAGGCCGTCGCAGGTGGCGGGCCAGCCGTCGGCTGACAGCGGCGAGCCGCCAGCCACCGTGCCGCTGGAGCCGCCACCGTCGCGTACGCCCCGCCCTGCGCCGGTATCTCCGACGCCGCGGACGCCCACCGTCCGTGCATCCGAGCCGAAACGGGTCGTGACGGTGGGATCGACGGACTCGGAGCTGCTCACCAGCCGCGTGGCACAGGTCGAGCTGCGGCGGATCCGGGCCGGCACGTTCCGCATGGGCTCGACCGACGACGACGCGAATGCCCTGGCCGACGAGAAGCCGCGGCACGAGGTGCGGATCAGCCGGAATTTCTACCTGGGCGTCCACCCGGTGACCCAGGCCCAGTACCGGGCGGCGACCGGGGTGAATCCCAGCGGGTTCTCCGCGGCGGGTGGCGGCAAGGACCGGGTGTCGGGCCGATCGACCGACGCCCACCCGGTCGAGAGCGTCTCGTGGCAAGACGCCGCGCGGTTCTGCAACATCTTGAGCGAGCAGGAGGCCCTGGCGCCGTTCTACGAGATCACGGGTGCCGTCGTGCGCGTGCCGGACTGGACGGCCCCGGGCTACAGGCTGCCGACGGAAGCCGAGTGGGAGTACGCCTGCCGCGCCGGCAGCTCGACCGACTATTGTTTCGGCGACGACGAGCGCGACCTGCCGCGGTTCGCCTGGTTCGGCGCCGAGGGACAGTCCACCCATCCCGTGGGATTGAAGCGGCCCAACGCCTGGGGCCTGTTCGATATGCACGGCAACGTCTGGGAGTGGTGCTGGGACTGGTACGGCCGGGACTATTACCGACGATCCCCGGTGGACGACCCGCGGCCCCGAGCCCACCGGGCGAGGCCCGGCCCACGTGCTCCGAGGCGGGAGCTGGGACGAGGACCCCAAGGGGACGCGATCCGCCTATCGCAACCGGTACACCTCGCTGATCAAGCCCAGTTGCGTGGGCTTCCGCGTGGCGTGCCTGCCGCGGCCGCGATGACCCGGCACCCGGGCGGCGCGTTCACTCTTCGCACCCGGCAATTTCTCATCATCCCAGCCGAACGACCGGAACGCTCCCACGTCTGCCCCCACCACCTCGCCCCGCGCGGCGAGCGTGTCAGGGCCGGTACTGGTCGTTCGGGACGGTGATTTCCTCGGGCTTGGGATTCGGCGGGTTCTTCCAGAAGACACGCCACAGATTCAGTTGATATGTCTGAAACGACGTGTTGGGAATGAACGGGTTCTGGCTCGCGGAGGCCGTCGACTCGATGTTGGGGGTCTTCGGCAAGTCCGCCAGAGGAGAAGTGCCATCGTACCCGGCGAACGTCATGTTCATGTTGGCCCCCAGCCAGTCCATCACCAGCGTGATGGCCTCCGTGTCCGGCAGGGTAATCTGGTTCACGTTGGCGGCGTCGTCCTGTTGGGGCTGCAAGGTGAACCGGCTGTTGCTGGGGTCATTCGCCAGTCCGACGCGACTGGTCTCCATCATGAGCAGCTCGCTGTGCAGGTCGACCAGGCTGGGGTCGGTGAAATGCAGAGTGTGATGGCCCGGGATGTTGGCGGGCCTGGTGAGGACGACCGTATTCCCATCGACCGATTGAATCGCCGTGCCGTCGGGAAAGACCGGCTTACCCCGGTCGTTCGTGCCGGCCACCGCCATCTGGGGCTTGAGCCGGTCGATCACGGACGCTGATAGCCTGGTAATCGTGTTGCCCTCGACGTCGCCGGTGCCGTGGAACTTCCCGGACGAGAAGGCACCGAAAGAGCGCCGGGCTGCTCGCCAGCCGTTTGACGCCTCCCGCCGTCCTGGCCGAAACCTGGTATGTCCTGTAGCCCGGGTGGAATGGCTGCTCGAAACTGTCTCCGGCAAGCACGACCCTCGTAGACGACAGTGCCGTCGAATTTCCCCCGACGGCCGCGTCTTTCATCATCAGGTGCAACCGGCCGTTCTTGACGAGGGCATTCTGCAAGGTCTGCTGCTGGCCGTGATCGTGGTGTCCACCGTCGCCGCTGGAATGGTCATTCGCGTCCCGTTTGTATCCCGCGAAGCGGATGACATCCTTGCCGGCGGGCTGTGCGAGGGGAGCGGCGTGGTGTTCGCCTCCCACGCCGCTCGCCGACAGCAGCCATCGCCGTTCCAGCAGCAGCACATCGGCAGCCACCGGCGGCAGGGCGTTTCCGCGACGACGACGGGGACGGACGCGCTGCCTCGTCTGAAACAGGGACATCAGCCAGGAAAACACGCTGGCCAGGTAATCGAGGATCAACACGGCGTTCCTCTCCCGCGGCATCGGGACCCTGACGTTGCTCGTTGCGACGCCTCATCAAGTACGCACGACCGCCTCGGTCGTCTGCCGCAAAGTCATCGCAGGACCGCAGTGGTGAATTCTCGCAACCTGGCTCGACCGCGATGCGCAGGTACGTTGCAGGCCAGGACGTCCCAGGGTCACCCTGGTTGCCGATTCGTCGCCAGGACAGACGGCCTGGTGGATATGACGGGCTGTCTAGCCAGCGATCGGCGGAGATGATGCCGGGGCACCAGCCGGCTCTCGTCGGCTATGAATCCTGGGCCGAGCCAGCTCGCAGGCAGCCTTCATTTCAGGTCGAATACGGGCTCGTTGGGCTTGTCGCTCGCGACCTGAGCGGTCAGCCCCGAGGACTTGGGGTCCGCGTATCGAGCGACCGAGACGGCCGACTTGCCCTTCTTCGGCAGCACGACCTCCCGGCCGAAGAGGCCGGACTCGCTGCGTCCCTGCGTCGGCAGGATTCCCACCTTGTAATGGCCTGCGGGCATCCCCTCGGCGCCCGCGTAGCCATTCAGGGTAAAGGCGCCCTCCTTGATCCTGGCGGTGGCCCGGAAGGGACCTCCGGATTCGCCCCGGGGACCATCGGCGCCGTCGCCGTTGTACTCGAAGATGATCGTGCCGACGGGCATGGGCTTTCCGTCGAGGATCACCTTGCCCTTCACGGGATACACGGGCGGATGATCCTCGAGCGGGCCGCGACAGGCGGGCAGCAGGATCGTGCCCGCGAGGAGCAACAGCCAGGGTCCGCGCGTCGGACGGGATGGCAGCGATGCCTTGTGATTGATCATCGAACCCCGATTTCCACGACCGATGGAAGACCCGCCGCCCTGGAGCTCACGACGCGGATCGCCGAAAATGAGCGTCAGGGCCAGGTCCTGATTAATACGAATCACTCGAGATGACCTCGCCGCCCGCCGGGCTGATGAGCCAGACGAAGACGGCAGGTGCGGTCGACTGCTTGACAAAGTGTACGGAACCGTCGGCGAAGACATGGTTTGCCCCGCCGGGATGGAAAGCGTAGACCTCGTTATTGCTGCTCCAGTTGGTGTGCTGCCGGCTGCCGTCGCCGTCGGTGTAGAATTCACTGTTGTAATCGGCCCAGCCCCAGCCCGAGCCTTCATTGGTGTAGATCGTGGTCCCGCCCTCGCCGATACCCAGGCTGGCCGTGGGGGTGCCGTCGGGAATCAGCCGCCCGTTCAGCCAGAACTGAGGACGCGCGGCATCCTCGGAAACCAGGATCGTGTTCGACGTACCATCCGTGATCGAGGCCATCCGGGGCGCGACGTTGCCGTGCAGCAGGCCCCGGGTATCCACGCCCGCGGGATGGGGGACGTTGTTCGAATCCATCCAGCCCGACGATATTCCGTCATCGACCGAGTAGTCGCCCCCGGCGAGCGAGACCTGCCAGTTGGCCCCGTAAAAGGCCTGGGAGAGCGGGTCGGTATAGAGCGCCGTGCGGTAGGCGTTGGGCGCGGACGGGCAGACCATGAAGTTGAGCGACGTCCCCACGAACGTGGTATTCACCGGGGCACTGTAGGGCTGGGAGATGTTGTAGGCGTTGTAAATGGTCCCCTGCTCGAAGTAGGGAAGGCAGATGGTGACCCAGGTTTGCACGTCGATCGCGTTATTGCAGACCTCGGCGACCTGCAACGGGCAAGGCGGCTCGTAATTGTCCGGGCCGACGATGGACATGTTCGTGAGGTCGGCCGGTTGGAAGGGCGGCCGGAGCAGGGCATTGCTGATCGCCCAGGTCGGCGGCAAGACCTGTGCGAGGTTTCGAAGTTCATCATCGCCAGGCCGATCTGCTTGAGGTTGTTGACACACGCCGCGCGCCGGGCCGCCTCGCGAGCCGACTGCACGGCGGGCAACAGCAAGGCGATCAGCACCGCGATGATGGCGATGACGACCAGCAGCTCGATCAGGGTGAATCCCTGCGAGAAACGAGGGCGGCGTTGCCTGTGCACGTCGAAGGTCCTCCGGGTAGAAGAAGCAAGCGATGCATGAACAGGATAGCCAGCAGCCAACGAGGGACGATGAAACGGCGACGAAGATTCGAAGAAGTTCCGGAATTCGGGCCAGGTCGCGTGCTGCAGGGGCCGCTCCGGCGGGCGGCGTGGGTTGCGAGCCGTCGATGGCGATGGCCGGCGTGCAGCCGCCCTTTCCGCTCATCCCGGATCCGCGAACCCGACGGCGGCGTCGATAATTATTAATGGACCTCTTTTTTGGATCCCGTTCTCCATGATATCGTGGATTCCGATGCCGAGGTTCCGAGCCTACCGGCATCCGGCCATCCCGCGGGTGAATCCTCGGGATCGCGGCCCCGTCCGGGTGCGACGGGTTGAATTCCAGGCCGGCAGCTCGACGGGGGAGCAACATGGTGGACGAACCGGGAACCGGCGACGCGGTCGGTGGCGGCGACGAGTTGAAGGATGCTCGTCCGGACGGGTCGGCCGGGATGACGCGGCGAGACTTTATCGCGACAACCGCCCTGGCGGCCAGTGCGCTGGCGGGCGAGCCGCCGGCGTTCGCCGAGGGAGCCGGCGCGGCCCCGGGCCGGCGCCGCGATTGGTCCGACCTGCGTGCGCGGATCAAGGGCGAGGTCGTCACGGCGGATGCGCCGGGGTTCGCGGCCGTGCGCAGCGAGATGGTCTGGAACCAGATCAAGCCCGACCGTTCGCCCGACGTGATCGTGCGGGTCAAGGACGTCCACGACGTGGTCGAGGCCGTGAACTTCGCCCGCGAGAACGGGCTGAAGGTCGTCGATGCGCGGCGGCGGCCACACCTGGTGCGGCCTCTCGGTCCGCAACGGCGGCATGACGATCGACCTGGCGGGGCTGAACGAGAGCCAGGTCGACGAGGCGACGGCGACGGCCGTGATCCAGCCGGTCATCAGCAACCGCGAGCTGGCGCGCCGGCTGGGCGAGCACAACCTGGCCTTCCCGATCGGCCACTGCCCGACGGTCAAGGCCGGCGGCTACCTCCTCAACGGGGGGATGTCCTGGAACATGGGCCACTGGGGGCCGGCCTGCCTCAGCGTGCTGGCGATCGAGCTGGTCACGGCCGACGGCAAGGTCGTCAAGGCCAGCGCGACCGAGCATCCGGACCTCTTCTGGGCGGCGCGGGGATGCGGGCCGGGGATGTTCGCCGTGGCGACGCGCTTCCACCTCAAGTGCTACCCTCTGCCAAGGGCGATCACTCAGAGCACCTACTTCTACTCGCTGAACGACCTCAGGGAGGCCGACGACGAGGTGGTCGCCCTGGGACGGAAGATGCCGTCGAATGTCGAGCTGTCGATCTTCCTGATCCAGGCTCCCCCCGAGCTCGCCGACAAATGCAAGGACTCGAACGGCAAGGTCTGCATGGTCGTGGCGGTGGCGTTCGGCATGACCCGCGAGGAATCCGAGGCGGCCCTGGCCCCGCTCGAGGAGGGCGCCATGGCGAAGAAAGCCTTGCTGAAGACGCTCAACCAGCCTTCCACCTTCGAGACGCTGGCGATCGCCGCGGGAGGTTCGTGGCCCGAGAATCACCGCAACCTCTGCGAGAACCAGTGCTCGCTGGCGAAGCCTTCCGACATCCTGATGGCACTCCGCGACAAGTTCATCCAGGCGCCGTCGGCGAAGTCGGTGATCGTCTTCTGCCAGAGCACGGGCTCGAGGAACCTGCTCGAGCCGAGTCCCGACGTCGCCCTCTCGATGGACGCGACCTCGTACGGCGGCTCGTGGGCGATCTGGGAGAAGGCGGAGGACGACGCCGCCAACCGGAAGTGGCAGGATGAAGTGATCGCGATCATGAAGCCCTTCACCACCCAGCACTACATCGGCGAGACGGACATCGTCCAGGACCCGGCCCGGGTGCAGGAATCTTACGCCGCCGACAAGTGGAAGCGGCTCGAGGAGATCCGCGCCAAATACGATCCGCAGGGCGTCTTCTTCGGCTTCCTGGGCGGGACCCAGGAGCGGCCGAGGAGTCGGGAGCCGATTGCCCAGTGACGGCTTCCGACCCCCCGGGCCGCGGGAGCGGCCTCGTTTCGACCGCGATCCCTCCCCTGTGCTGGCGGATTACCGCGAAGCGGCTCCGGTCGATGTAACGGGCTCCGACAGGCCAACCCCGGCCTGGGGCAGGGCAACTGCGTGGGGATGTCCATGCCCGTGAACATGGGGATGAACATGGGGATGGGGATGGGGATGGGGATGCGGATGCGGATGCGGATGATGCGGATGGGGATGCGGATGATGCGGATGGGGATGTCCATGCCCCTTCCCTCCGGGGGCAGCCCCTCCACCAAGCCCCGATCCGAAAGAGCCCGGATTCAGGGTGACGAAGTTGTTTTTCGACGTAAAAGTAAAGGTCGCACCGTTCTGGAGAATCAAGTTATTCAGGGCCGGCTGGGTCGTGGGAAGGTTCCCGTTCCAGGGGTTTGCCTGCCGGTTAAACATGGGCGGTCCCTCAGTCGAGAAGATCCCATTTCCGCTGTCGTAACTGATCGTGAAAGCGGTCGGCGTCTGGCCGCCCAGGGTCCAGTAAAAGACGGTGGTGCCACCCGACGGGAGACCTTTGTATAAATACGTGGAATTCGAAATCGGGTTCGTGATCTGGAACTTTTCCGGACGTGGAGTGTTATTGACGAGCTTCAGGAAGGCGTAAGTTCCCACGGCTTGCGGTCCTCGGGCCAGGGAGTGATGCCCGGCTGCGGTGTGGACCTGGGCCGTCAACGGGGCCAGACCGGCGGTGGTCAGGGTGCGAGGTTCGCACCCCTCGACGAGCGGCCGGAACCGCTTGAAAAACGACTTGGGATTCATGGTTGTGCTTCCAGAAGGTGTCGAATCGAGAGGCGCCCGCTGCGCAGGATCGCCGTTCGGATGAAATCGCTGAACGCATGCCGAGAGTAACCCCGGATCGTCGGGCTCGCGTTCGTCGCATCGTGGCCGGAAGTTCACGGCCGGGTGTGCGGCCGGGCTCAAGATAGTGTTGGGTATCCTGGTCGCCGACGGCTGGCAATACATCTATAGCCCTGGACTTGAGGGTATTCAAGGGCCTTGAATCGTACTTGCGAAAAATCGCGGTGCCGTCCCGGAAAGGAACGGGCCCACGGTGCCATCGGGTCGCGAGGTGCCGGCCGCCGTGCATCGAGGAATTCGATCGGCCCCGCGGCCCCGGCCGGTGGCGATGCTGCGTCACGAAACGGCCGCCTATGGATAATGAAAAACTATAGGGGTCCGATTGTGTGGTCAAAAATACGACACCGGGGGCACGAGGTGCTTTTCGAGCATTGAAATGCTTGATATTCTATGCATAATAATGGGTTATGCAGGGCCCGGGTCGGCGAAAGAACGCCTCTGGCCATGGCATCGGCCCCGTCGACGTATGCGGGGCGGACCGATCATCTCTCGAGGGGAGTCCAGGAAATGCCTGCAAAGAAGCGGCGCGTGTTGCTGAGCATCGAGGCGCTCGAGTCGAAGGATCTCCCCTCCGGCATCCCCGGCCTGCACGGCGCGGTCGGCCAGGGCTCGCTCGCGAGAGAACTCGGCGGCGAGGCCCAGCCCAGCAATCGGCGCAGGGGAGCGGAGGCCACCGATCTCACGAGCGTCTACGTCGACCGCTTCACCGTGAAGGGTCTCAACGAAGACGCAACGAAAACGAAGGTTGTGTCCACCGACGACACCGGCTTTCAGGACATCGCCAAACCGACTTCGTCCAGGCCGGGAACGCAGGTGCGGGTGACGACCACGCTACAGGACGGCGGCACACAACAGGTCCTCGACCTCTGGTTCCGACGCGGCCAGGCGCTCCCCCGACGGCATTGCCATTCGACGCTCTGAAGAAATTGGCGGGGGCGGATCCGACCGACGTCCGGGTGGATATCCCGGCCGGATACACGGCCAAAGCGACTTTCTTCATGTACTTTTCGACGGCGCAGGACCAGGTCGCGACGACGAGCTATCCCGTGAACAGGGTCGTGCCGTGGTCGGGTAATACGCCCCGAATGATCGTGTCGCCCAGCCCCATCGCGCCGAGCGACAAGGTCTTCTCCTCGACCTCGGTGGTCGCGCTCAAGCACCAGGACAAGCCCACCTCGATCCACTGGCCGAAGGTCAGCGCCAGCCAGTTCTTCGTCCTGTCGAGTTACAAGGATGACATCGCCACGATGGGGCTGCCCTCGCCGACCGGCAGTCCCGCGACGTCCCTGACGGGACTGCACTTCGATGCCGTGGTGACCCTGACCCCGATTTCGTGACGCCCCAGTGGCGAAACGGACGGTTCCTCGAACGGGAAATCTCGAGACTCCTCGCTCAAGACCACCGGTTTGTCTGCGCAGCCCCAAACGAGTCAAGGACATAACCTCGTTTCCACGCTCCGCGTGGGAATGCCGTCCGGGACGCTCCCGCGTCCGATGGCGTCCGCGGACGACGCCGAGCGTCGAACACGGCATTCCCACGGAGACCGTGGGAACGAGCAGGATCGCCTGCGCGGTGGTCTTCAGCGAGGAGTGTCGGAATCTCCGGCGAGACGGGTGCTGTTGAGCGCCGCGGGAATTTCCCAAAGGCGGGTGAGGCGATGTCCGGACGAATGATTCACCGAGACCCGTTCGCCGCGTCGTCCCGCCCCTGGGTGAGCGACACTGCCGCGTGGATCATGGCCAGATGGCTCAGGCCCTGGGGGACGTTGCCGAGCATCTGCCGGGTGCCGGGGTCGATCATCTCGCTGAACAGGCCGAGGTCGCCCTCGATGATCGCCATCAGGTCGGCCATTGTCCGCTGCGCCTCGGTCAGGTGGCCCAGGAATGCCAGCGTTTCGACGAGCCAGAACGAGCAGGCGAGGAACGCACCTTCTTCGCGCTCCACGCCCGAATAGCGATACACCAGCGGGCCGCGGCAGAGCTCGCGCTGGATGGCGGCCCGGGTGAGGTCGAGCCGCTCGGGCCGGGCGAAGCCGAACCGTGCGGCCAGCAGGATCGACGCATCGAGCATCTGAGTGCCGGCATACTGGGTGTAAGCCTGCTTTTCATTGGACCAGCAATGCGCGTCGATCCACTCGCCGACTCGGTCGCGCTCGCGCTCCCATCGGTCGGCGTGCTTGGTCTCGAGGATATCGCGCCTGGCCAGGGTCGCGGCCCGGTCCAGTGCCATCCAGCAGCCGATCTTCGACATGGCGTAGTGGCGACGTTCCGAGAGCTCCCAGATCCCGGCGTCCTCGTGGCGCCATTCGGCTGCGGACCGATCGGTCAGGTCGACGAGCAGCCGACGGGTCTCGTCGTCGAGGATGTGGCCGCGTTCCGCGAACAGCGCGGCGTTCTCGAGGACGTCGCCATATGTGCCGAGCTGCAACTGCGATCGCGCGGCATTGCCGACGCGGACCGGGCGGGAGTTCCGATAGCCGGGTAGGGGCGCTTCCTCGGGAGCCGGCGCGGGCTCGCCGTCGAGGGTGTAGAACACGTGCAGCTCGGGGCCGTGCCTGCGGATGACCTCCATCCCCCAGGCGAAGGCCGCGCCGGCCTCCACGAGGGCGCCGATCCGCAGGAACGCCTTGGTGGTGTAGGCGGCGTCGCGGACCCAGGCGAAGCGGTAGTCGTAATTCTTGTCTCCGCCGATCCGCTCGGGCAGCGAGGTCGTCGCCGCGGCCGCGATGGCCCCCTTGCGCGACGCCAGGAGCTTGAGCGCCAGCGCGCTCCGCTGGACGGCGGCTCATAAGGCCCCGCGTAGTCCAGCCCGTCCGTCCAGTCGCGCCAGCTCCGGTCGCTCCGATCGATCCGCCTGTCGATGGAATCGATGGGGGGCACGATCAGCGGAACGTCTTCGGCCGCCAGCAGGGCGGCGATCGTCCGCGATCCTTCGGTCGTGGTGCAGGCCGCGCGCAGGCCGCGATCGTCGGAGGACTGGACGAGCACCCCGTCCCCGTGCCGGAACATGACCATCAGCCGGCCGTCATAGAAGACGTCGCCGTTCGGGATGGCCGCCTTGCGCGGCCGGCCCGTGCCGAACCTCGTGCCGGGGCGGAAGGTGATCTCGAGCTCGACCTGGCCCTCGAGGCCCTCGATCCGCCGCGCCAGCTCGGACCAGGGCAGGCGGCCGTCGCCGCTGCCGTTCAGCGATTCGGTCAGCCTGGCCCGGCCCCCCGCGGTGCTGAATGTGGTCTCGATCAAGTTACTGCCGGGTCGATATCGCCGGGATGCCCGGAAGGGCCCTTTCGGCGCGATCGAAAAGCACCCGCCCGCCTCGGCGTCGAGCAGCCGGTCGAAGAGCGGGGGCGAGTCGAGCTCCGGCACGCACCACCAGTCGATCGACCCGTCGAGGCCCGCCAGGGCCACGGACAGGCCGTCGCCGATCGCGGCATACTGCCCGATCGGCAGGTAGCCATCCGTCCGGACCGGCTCGATCATTTCCATGGGTCATCCGGTCAGCTTGCGAGGGACCTGGGACCGAGGTGTTTGGGGCGACGAAGTTCCGAGTCCCCGGCCGAACCTCTCCGAGGGGGCGTCAGGGTAGGGGATTACCGCCGGTGACGCCGTAGACCTCGCCCGTGACGTAGCTCGACTCCTGCGAGGCGAGCAGGACGTAGATCGGGGCGAGCTCCGCCGGCTGGCCGGGCCGGCCGAAGGGGACCTTGCCGCCGAACTCGGGGATCTTTTCGGGCGGCTGGCCGCCGCAGACCTGGAGCGGAGTCCAAATCGGGCCGGGGCCAACGGCATTCACCCGGATGCCCCGGGACGCGACCTGCTTCGCCAGCGACTTGGTGAAGGCGACGATGGCTGCCTTGGTCGAGGCATAATCCAGCAGCGACGGTGAGGGCTCGTACGACTGGATCGAGGCAGTATTGATGATCGTCGCACCGGGCGGTAGGTGCGGCAGGGCCGCCTTGCAGATCCAGAACATGGCGTAGACGTTGGTCTTGAACGTCTCGTCGAACTGCTCGGTGGTGACCTCGTCGATCGACTCGCGGGCCTGCTGGTGGCCGGCGACGTTCGCCACGATGTCGAGACCTCCGAGTGCCCCCCTCGCCTCGGCGACGAGCCGCTGGCAGAATGACTCGTCCCGGAGGTCGCCCGGCAGCGGCACGGCCTTGCGGCCAGCCTTCTCGATCAGGGCGACGACCTCCTGCGCGTCGGCCTCCTCGCTGGGCAGGTAGTTCAGCGCGACATCGGCGCCCTCGCGGGCGAACGCGATCGCCGCCGCGCGGCCGATCCCCGAGTCGGCCCCGGTGACCAGCGCCTTACGACCGGCGAGCCGGCCGAAGCCCCGGTAGCTCTCCTCGCCGTGGTCGGGCTTGGGATCCATCTCGCCGCCAGGCCGGGGACCGGCTGGGTCTGGCGAGGGAATTCCGGACCCGGATATTGCTTCGTCGGGTCCTGCATCTCGTACTGGTTGCGGGACGACTGGATCTTCATGGCGAGAACCCGTTTCTCTCGGGGAAAGGCCCGGTATCGACGATCGGTCCACGCGCACCGGCAGGCGGTGCCATCTCGCTGAAAAGCAGAAATCATGCCGATCGTTTCACGGGCGGAAGGCATCTGACCGAGGCAAGGTCGCCATGCGGAGAGCGTCCAATGCGGGGGCAGAACGACGCCTGCCCCCGAAACGGCATGTCACCGCTCACCCGGCCGGTGGACGATCTCGTCCTGGTTCGTAGACTCATTCCAGCGGGCGATGGTGCTGCCCCGCGGGGCCGAGGATGCCTCGACGGCTTCGATCACAGTCGGGAGGATCGCGTCGAGGCAATTGTCGGCCAGCGCGAAGACACTCATTTCGTAGGTGGCTCCGCAGGTGCAATAGCCGCCGATGGGCAGGATGTCATCTCCCCCGCGCTCCTCAATGGCCTGGTTAATCCGGCCGGCGATCGCGTCGGCGAGCGACTCGCCTCCCGAGGGTAAGAAGATCGTCAGGTGCGCCGGGTATTCCCGGTTGTCCGCGAGGACCTCATCGAGCTGCCGTGTGTATTCCTCGCAGGCCGCCGCATAGGCCGCGGCGGACACGCCCGAGAAGGTCCCGTCGCCGGGCTGTCCGGCGGCGTTGCGGTACTGGTGCGGCCCGACCTCGGCGATCAACCCGGCGTTAATCAGTGCTCGCAGGCCCTCGTTCAGCTCGTCGGGGCTCAGGAGGACCCGCTGCCGCATGTTGACCGAGGCAAGGATGCTGGTCAGGCCCACCGGGGGCGTGACATTCCGGATTGCCGCCAGGATGTCGTCAACGAACTCGCCGGCGGCCGGCGTATGACCGAGCGGCCGATTCGGGGAGGGCTTCTCGGACTTCACGGGAACAGGCTCCTCGGTCCAGGCATCCCGTACCACATTCGAGGTGCCTTTCGGGTCGGGATCCTCATCATTCTACCAGGTCGCAAGTAGTCAGTGGTCAGTGACAAGTGGAAAGTGGCAGGTGACAAATTGTCCTGGTGCGTGATGAAACGGATGTCGGACTTGGCGTTGCTGACCACGCCCGCATGAGGATCGCGGGCCAGGCGACGGTGACGGCGCGGGGCCGGGTTGGGGGTTGAGCTTCGATCTTTTCGCCGGGTTAACTTTCATACGACCTTTCGCCGCTCTGTTGTGTGAGACATGGACTCCGCTAGAATCAACGGTGCACAGTCCTTGACGCCTGGATGAAATCCGACGGCGGGCGTGGGCTTCTCCCGTGAAAGCCCGGGCTGGTTGTGGTCTACTGTCGAACGAGCGGGTTCCGCCTGGCGCCGAGATGGACGCATGTCAGCCCGGCGATTCCAGGGCGGGTGAGTCATTGCACCGCTTTTCCGAGCCACGGAGGTCAGGATGCTCCTCATCGCGCCGCTACTGTGCCTGGTGCTGGCCCAGGGACCGAGCACTCCGCTCTCGGGGACCGTCGTGGGGCCCGACGGCGGGCCGGTGGCCGGCGCCGACGTGCTGCTCGCGGGCCTGCCGGTGTATGATCCGCCGATCCTGGCACGGGCCAGGTCCGACGCGCAGGGACGATTCCGGATCGAGCGGCCCACCGCGCTGGCTGGTGAAACCCCGGTGATTGCGCCGATCCTCTGGGTCGCGAAGCCCGGCTATCGGCTCGCCCCTGTCCGATTCCCGGGGTCGTTGCCGCGGGCCGATGAGCCGGTTCGAGTCGTGCTCCGGCCGTCCGGCAAGGCCGAGATCCGCGTCGAGACGCCCGCCGGCCAGCCGCTGGCGGAGGCCAGGGTGCGGATCCAGGCGCTCGGCCACCCGTCGACCTATGTACCCGATGATGTGGGGGCGCTGGTCGAGGCGACGACCGACGGGAACGGCCTGGCCCTGCTCGACGCCGGCTCGAACGACGAGGTCACCTATGTCAACGTCCACTCGGCGGCCTACGGCATCCAGGGAAGGCCGTTCCTGCCCGCGACGTCCAGGCCGAAGCGCGTCTGGCTGCGGCCGTCGGTGGCGCTGACGGGTCGAACTCGTCGCCGACGATCCGGCGATGGCCCGGGGCTGGCGGGTCACGGCGTACACGCGGACGGGCAACCCGCCGCCCGGCGACCCGGGGACGACCGGATTCGCGACCGGGACGACCGACGAGCAGGGCGGTTTCTCGTTCCCGGCGATCGCGTCGGGCGGGCTCCAGCTCGACCTCCGGCCGCCGAGGGACCTGCCCGTGCTGGCCGACCAGCCGCGGTCGCTGTCGGTGGTCGAGGGACGAGCCAACGCGATCGAGGTCCCGCTGCGGAAGGCGGCGACGGTCACGGGGATCATCGTTGAGCGCGGTACGGGCAAGCCGGTGCCGGGCGTCGAGCTGTACCTCATCCAACTGCACGGCGCGGGGACCCTGAAGGGTCGGACCGACGAACAGGGGCGCTGACTCGTTCCGCTGCCTGCCCGGCGAGTTGCGGATCTCGGTGTTCAACACGCCGCCGGCGTACGTGATGGTACCGGGTATCGGGTGGAAGGACTTCACGGTTGCCGCGGGCGATGCGCGGATTGAGCTGGAGCCCCGCGAGGCCATGCCCGCCGCGCCGCCGCTGCGGTTCATTGTGCGCGATGAGAGTGGCAAGCCGGTGGCGCACGCCTCGATCACGGGTCAGTCGCCGTCGCGGTACATGCCGCCCATGACCGACGACCGGGGCGAGTTCAGCGTACCCGGCCTGCCGCCGGGCGGCGAGGTGGCGGTCGAGGTCCGCCAGGGCGACCGGATGACGGACGGGCCCGTGCACGCCACGGCCGGGCGGACCGACCCGGTGATCATCACCATCCGGCCGGGCCTGGGCCTCGCGATGACGGGCCGGGTGGTCGGGCCGGACGGGACGCCGATCGGGGACGCCGTGGTGCGCGTCAAATACCGCGAGCTGTCGCAGAATGGCCGGTACGCCTTCCCCAGGGATGTGCCGTTCGGCAACGACGAGGTCCGCACCGCGGCGGACGGCACATTCCGCACGCCGGAGGGGATCTACTGGAAGGGCCGGGAGTTCCGCGTCGAGGCGACGGCGGAGGGATTCGTCTCGCAGCCGACGGACTGGGTGAAGTCGCAAGAGGGCGACCTGCTGATGATGCCGGTCCTGGCCCTGCGGCGGGCGACCACGCTCCGGTTCGTTACCGGCCGGGTCGTCGATCGCGACGGCAAGGGGATCGCGGGCGCTTCGGTATCCCAGTCGGGCGACACACCGCGGCGGACGTCGACCACGACCGACGGCCAGGGCCGATACCGGATCGCCGGCATCCCGAGCGGGACGGCGCTGTCTGGTCGCCGAGAAGGCGGGATACCGCGTCGGCGGCACGATCGCCGGGGCGGCGGATGCGGGTGCCGAGATCCGGCTGGCCCGCGTGGACGAGCCGCCGCTCTCATTACCGAAACGGATCCCGCCCCCGATGTCGCGCGCCGAGGAGCGTGCGCTGCGCGCGCGAGCTGCTGGCGCCGCTGGTGGCCCAGGCGCTGGCGGGGTCGCTCGGTTATCACGGCAGCACGATGCTCCCGTCGCTAGCGCGGGCCGATCCCGACCGGGTGCTGGCGATGCTGGACAACCGGGCGGTGACGCCGTTCGACCAACATCCTCGACCAGGTCGCGCTCGGGCAGCGCGAGACCGACCCGGCCGCGGCGCTGGCGACGATCGAGGCCGACCACGACCCGGCCGTGCGCTCCCAGGGATTCCTGGCGCTCGCCGCCGCGATGCCGGAGTCCGACCCCACCGGCCGCACCGGGCTCATCGGCCGCGCGCTGGCCGAGGCCCGCCGGGTCGAGGACCGGGAGGTCCGGCTGGGGCTGCTCGGCAAGGTCGCCGACGCCTGGCTCGAGCGGGGCGAGCCCGGCCGGGCGGTGCCGATCATCCGCGAGGGGCAGGCGATCCTGGAGGGGTTGCCGAAGGACCGGTATTCGTCCAACGGCGAGGACTTCGGGCACCTGCTGGCCCTGATCGACCTGCCCGCCGCCCGTCGAATCTTCGAGCGGAAGGGTGTGACGAACGCCAGCCCGACCGATCCGGCGACGCTCAACCGCCACCTGACCGACGCCGCGGTCCGGCTGGCGTCGATCGACCCGGCCGGGGCCGAGCGGCTGCTGCCGAAATCCACCCAGAACTTCTGGGATGCCCAGGACCATGTGCTCCAGGTTTGCCGTCGCATGGCGCGAACGGACCTGGCCCGCGCCGGAGGATCCTCGAGACGACCGAGCTCTCGGGCGACTTGGGTTCGCAGGGCCGGGACAAGTTCGTCGGCGAGGGGCTCGGCCTGATCGCCGACGAGCTGGCGGCGACCGACCCGGCCACGGCGCAGGCTGCTGGACGAGGCATTCGACCGGCTCCGCGCGGCTGCGCAGCAGGGTCGCGGCCCGCTCGCGCCGTTCGTGGCGAACGCCATGGCAGCGTTCTTGCCGCTGGTCGAGCGGTTGCAGCCGGATCGCCTGGAAGAGCGGCTATGGCAGACGGCGGGTTGCCTCCCCCCGCTGGCCGAACAGCCCGACCCGCGCCGTCGAGGCCCGGTTGATCCTGGCGATGCTGGTCTCGCGGTACGACCGGACGATGGCCGCCGCGATCGTCGCCCCGGTGCTCGAGGGGCTGCCCGAGCGGTTCGCCGATGTGTCGGGCATTTATTTCGAGCGATCCAGGCTCGTCCAGCCGCTCGCCGCCTACGACCCGCGCGCCGTCACCGCGCTGCTGCGCGACCTGCCCGCCTCGGCACGCAGGCCCCCGGAGAAGCCCGTATCCTGGAACGCCGCGAGCGTCGAGGCCCAGGTCCGGCTGGGTGCGGCCCAGGTCCTCGCGCTGCCGGCCGAGGAACGTTGGCCGTTGGTCTTCGCGGGGAACTCGCCGCTCCGGGTGTTCCGCCGGGTCCGCTGATCGCTTACCACAGGTCCCGATCCCAGAAAGGAATCGCGATGGCCGCCCCTTCCCTGTCCGTCCGCCCGGTGCCGGTGCTGATGCTCATCGCGCTGACCTGTCCGGCGCCGAGCAGAATCCCACGGTGCCGAAGTTCACCGGAGGGTCGATCCCCGACCCGCCCCGTCAGAAGGAGCCGTGGACGGCGCCACCGACGAAGCTGCCCCGGTTCCTGGTCGCGGCGACCGAGGCGCTCTTTGAACAGGGACTGGCCGACCCACGCGGCTGCGAGTATCGCGAGGTCGAGGCCGTCGACGGGATGACCTACAAGACGCACGGATTCGTGCTCCCGCAACGCGCGGGTCAATCCGACCGATTCTTCGTCGGCTGGGATGCCGTCGTCCGCCCGGCAGTCTCCATCGGCGCGGCGGCCGACCTCGAGAAGGACATCCGGGCGCTGGCCGATGGGATCCGCCGCGGGCGCCAGGGCGACGCGACCGAGCAGACGAAACGCTTGGGCCGCTTCAGTGGATACTGGTGGGGAGGCTGGGGCGGACAGGGCACCGCAAGCTTCGAGAGCGGGTCGCCGCTCAAGCTCTGCCTGCTGCTGAGGCTCGGCCTCGCCGACCTGGCCGAGGAGCTATTCGCCGCCGCCACGCCCTGGACGCCCGACGTCAAGGGCCGCGACCTCACCGACTATCAGGTGAGCTACCTTTCCCTCGCGCAGGTATGGGCCGCGACGGTCTACCAGCGCCTGATGGCCGCGCACATGCGGGGCGAGGACGCGGTCGCGCTCGACGCCGCGCGGCGGCTGTCGGCGTTCGAGAAGGCCGTCGACATCCGGGCGTCGGAGTTGGGTTTCGCCCGCAATACGAATTACCAGAGTCAACCTCCGTCGTATTTCCCACACATCCGACAGCTCCCCGAGCTGCTGGCCGACCACGAGCGTCGGGCACGCGAGCCCGCGCGGGGGCCGATCCCGAAGCGCGGGGGCAATCCCGCGCCGCGGGTCGCCGCGCTGATTCGCGACCTCGACCAGATCGACGAGCGGCAATTTTCATCGCCCGGCAGCGCCAATCCCGGATCCTCGCCGCTGGTGAAGGCGCTGATCGCCGAGGGGGGCCCGGCCGTCGAGCCGCTGCTGGCCGCCTATGAGACCGATACGCGGCTCACCCGCTCGGTGTCGTCGGGACAGGGGATGAGTTATGTCCACCCGGTCGCCGAGGCCGAGCTCGCCGCCCTGTCGGGCCTCCTGCAGGGCGCCGATTTCCGGACTTCCGAGCCGAACGCGTACAACAGGAACCTCTCCGCCCGCAAGGAGCTGGTGCGATCGCTGCGCGCGTTCTGGGCAAAGAACCGCGAGGTCTCGCCGAACGAGCGCTGGTTTCGCCTGCTGAGCGACGAAAATGCGGGGCGCGATCGTTGGCTCGAGGCGGCCGCCCACATCGTCCAGCCGCGCGACGAGACCGGGCCCGCGTACATCGGCCGCTCCGCGATGCGGGTCGGGCCGACGCCATCTCCGATGAAAGGCGAGGAGCTGCGAGCCCGTCATAATCCCAGCGTCTCGGGACTGCTGGCGGGCCGGGTTGCCGACATCGCCGCGACCGCCAACCCCTTGCAGCACCCGAACATCGAGCTCTACCGCGCCTGCGAGCTGGCGATGGCCCTGCATGCCTGGGACGAGAAGGCCGCCCTGCCAGTCATGCGGAACCTGACGAGGGCGTGCCGCGAGGACATGGAGCTGAAGCGCACCCAGGGGAGCCAGCTCGACCAGTCGATGTCGCGATTCGTGGTCCAGTTCACGCTCATCCGAGCCCGGGCGGGCGACCGCAACGCCGTCGGCGAATATGCCACCTGGATCCGCGACTGCCGGCCGAAGGAGCTGGAAAACCACGGCTTCGAGTGCTTCGAGCCGATGTGGGCCTATCCCGATGACCCGGCGATCCAGGGCGAAGCGCGCCGGCTGTTCGCCGACCCGGAATCGCCATGGTTGAGCCTCGTCCGCGCACCGGGCGGCAGCGGTGTCTTCTCCTTCCACGCCCGGGGCCTGTATACCTCGCCGCTGCTGCGGGTGGACGGGTTCCGAACGGCCATCATCGCCGCGCTGGCCGACCGGTCGCCGCGCGGTACCGTCCGGCGCACCGATCGCCGCGTGTTCGAGTACAAGATGAGCGACGGCGAGAACGGGAACTACGGCTCGGACCGGCCCGACCTGGACGAGGTCGAGCAGGGCGTGGATCGGCCGTTCCGGGTGTGCGACCAGCTCGCCTGGCTGCTCTCGGGAATCGAGGGCTCGCCGCGGTGCGAGCTGTACTGGCCCGAGGACCGCCGCGACCGGGCCGTGGCGGCGTCCGCCGAGTTCCTGAGGAAGTACGGCGAGCAGTTCACGGCCACCCCGCCCCCGGGCGAGAACGACTTTCCGTCGAAGCGGGCGCACGTGGCGTTCCCGAAGCTCGATCGCCCCGCCACCCCCGAGGACGTCCGCGCGGGGCGGGCCATCTTCTCACTCCAGGGCGAGGGCGAGGTCCGGCTGGCGAAGGTGCCGGAGCGGCCGTTCCGGGCGCGGTGGGTCACGCTCAAGGACTTCCCCGTCGAACCGGATGCGGGGCGATCGGACGACGTACCGCGAGTTCGAGCAGGACGGCTGGGTCTGGCAGGCCGAGGAGGTCCGCCGGGGGGATCGCTGGGAGCCCTATCTCGGCTTCCTCGGCCGCAACATCATCGCCCGGGCGCCGGCCGCCGAGGTCGAGCTCGCGCCGGACAAGTTCGCCTTCCGGTGGTCGCCGCTGCCGAACGGACTCGATGCGCAGATCCAGGCCGACGAACGGCATCCCGCCGGGTATGAGCCGGGCCAGCCGATCCGCATGACCGTCCGGCTCCGCAATCGCCGCGGGGTCGAGAACGCCTCGCCGACGGAGCTCCTGCGCCAAAGCGCCGACGGCCGGCCGTCGCTGCGGCGCGGGGTGACGCTTGCCGCCTATTACTCGCCGCCGCCCGGCATTTCAGCGGCCGGCAAGGGAAACTGGCCCAATGAGGAGTTGAAGCCGAGGCGGACGGACCACTTCGACCCCAACGCGAGCACCCGGCCGCTGGCGCCGTTCGAGGTGGTCAACGCCATGCGACTCGACCTGGGCGACTGGTTCGACGTGTCGAGGCCGGGCAGCTACCGCGCCCACGTTGTATTCGCGGCCGATTCGGGCGTCGGCGCGGGGAAGTCCAACGACGTCTATTTCCTGGTCGGTGGGACGGACGTGCCGTTGCCCTGAATCCGGGACTCCTCGCGGAACAGCACCCCGAATCGCCCCGAAGGGGCCGAACATATCAGCCCGGGGCATCGAACTTATTGCAAGGTCGCCGTAAGTCCTAACCTCGTTCCCACGCTCCGCGTGGGAACGCCGTCCGGGACGCTCCCGCGTCCGATTGCCTCCGCGGACGACGCAGAGCGTCGAACACGGCATTCCCACGGAGACCGTGGGAACGAGCAGGATCGCCTGCGCGGTCGTGTTCGGCGCGGAGTGTCAGCCCGGGGCATCGAACCCGACTGGCCGGGCTCAAGCCAGATCGTGTTCGGCGAGAAGTGCCCTGAATCCCGTCCCGACGAGAGACGCCCGCGCGGCCGGCGGCGCCCGGCCCATCTCCCGCGCGGCGCTTCATCGGCTGTACCAGGCCACGACCTTTTCGAGGTCTCCGCGCTCGAACAGGGTGCTCTGCAGGTAACGGATGTGGGGCAGGCCGAGCATCGCGTCGCCGCCGAAATGATCGTCCACGAGCTGGATGGCCCGCTGCACGGCCTCGACCGGCGGCAGGTTCGACATGGCTCGGCTGAGCCACAGGATCATCGGCAGCGTCAGGATCAGCGACTCCAGGCCGGCCCAGATCGGCTGGTCGAAGTTGGGCGTGCCGAAGAACTGCATCGAGTTGAGCTTGACCGCGTAGTAACGCTCCAGGGTCTCGTCGACCTCCGGCGGGATCCCGTGTCGCCCCTCGACGTCCGCAAAGCGCGTCTCGGGCATATATTCGTTGACGCGAGGAACTCGGCCTCGGCCCCGGCGAAGCTCCAGCCGTCGGCCACGCGGTGCAAGGCCCTGCGCAGGCCCGAGGCCTGTTGCGCGTCGCGATAGTGGCGCCGAAGATCGCCAGCAGGACGCGGAACAGCAGCCGGCCGAACAACGGGTCGGGCGGCGGGACGTCGGCGGGCGAGCGCGGGACGTCCGGCTCCACGGCCGACCGGACGGCCTGCAAGAACTTGGTCAACTGGCCGCCGCGCACCTCCAGGCCGCCTCGGCAGATGCGCACCATGGCCAGGCATTTGCGCAGCCGGCGCTCCAGCCGGTCGCGGCGGTCCTGCACGATCTCCACCAGCACCTCCACCACGCGGCACGCGTCGGGCCACGCGAGCTCCTTGCCGGGGTCGAGAATTGGGTTCGGCGCACTGTCCGCCGATCGGCCGACGTGCTGCTCGAGCAGGCCCGAGAGCTGCACCAGGTCCTTCTCGGACTCGGCCACCGGGCGGCCCAGGTTGGCCGCCGCCGACGGGCAAGAGAAACGCATGCCGACCCGCCACTGATTGCCCGCCGGGATCAGCATGAAGGGGAATAGCCGGCAGACGAACGGCTTCACGTCGGCGCCGAACCGCTCCTGGAGGCGGCAGTGGTTGCCCGAGGTCAGGAAGACGCAGCCGCCCTCGGGCCGATGATTCAGCCGCCACTTGTAGGATCCGCGAGCCACCGCCGTGAACCAGGGACCGCGGGCGACCTCGGGATCATTGGCGAGGTCCAGCGACTCGATCCGCCGCTTCTCCTCGTCGGTGATCACGCCCACGAGCGTCCGGCAGCAATCGCCGCAGCCATGACACGACCAGTTCTGCATCACGGGCAGACTTCGGAGCGGATGCGACATGATGGGACGTGCCTGTCGGCCAGTGGCGGGAGGGAGTCCGCGGCGACACGCTCGCCCTGGTTGGACGCGACGAGGACGTGGGACCGGGTCGTTGCGCGACGCCAATACCCATATTTTGACGATCGCTCATGCAAGATTCAAGGTGCAGGCGCACAAACGTCCGGGTCGTCCAGGTCGCCTCGCCCCCGCGAGTGGGCCCGAGAGACTTCCTGGTCTCGGGCCGGAGGGTCGGGTATGTTGGAAGGAGGACGTGCGATCTCGGCGGAGGGAATCGACATGCCGCGCTCCGGGTTCATCGAACGAGGCGGCGGCCGCGCCTGGTCGCGACGGGAGGTCCTGCGCATCGGTGCGGGCGGTGGCCTCACGCTGACATTGGGCGACCTGCTTGCCGATCCCGGTCTGGCCGCGGCGCGGGTCGCGGCGCCGCCGGCCCGGGCGGTGATCGTGCTCTGGCTCTGGGGCGGGCCAAGCCACCTCGACACCTTCGACATGAAGCCCGGCGCGCCGATCGAGTATCGCGGGCCGTTCGAGCCGATCGCCACGTCGGTGCCGGGCCTGCAAGTCTGCGAGCTGCTGCCGGGCCTGGCCCGCCGCGCCGAGCGGTTCGCCGTGCTCCGCGCGATGCACCACGAGTCGAACGACCACGGGGTCGCCGGGACGATCGCGCTGACGGGCAGCATCGCCGGGGCCGTGGGCCTGGGCGGCGCAGTCGCAGCGCAGGCACAGCGGCCGAGCACCGGCTCGATCGTGGGACGACTCCGTCCACGCGAGCCGGGCGCGTTGCCGCCCTACGTGATCCTGGGCAGCCCGCTGCACCAGGGGCTCAAGCGGGTGGTCGGCGAGGGGGGTGGGACACTTGGCAGCACGTTCGACCCGTTCCGCGTCGACTACGAGCCGGGGGTCGGGCTGAAGCTCCCGGAGGTCGAGCTGCCCGAGGGGGTCGGAGCCGAGCGGCTGGGCTCGCGCTGGGGATTGCTCACGGACCTCGACGCCGGTCGCCGCTCCGCCGGATCGACCGCCGGGCCCGCCGAGCGGATGCGGCGGCATTACGAGCTGGCGCGTACGCTGATGGCGTCGCGCGAGGGGCTGGCCGCGCTCGACGTCGGCCGCGAGCCGGGTCGGGTGCGCGAGGCGTATGGCCCGCACCGGTTCGGCCAGTGCTGCCTGATCGCCCGCCGGCTCGTCGAGGCGGGTACGCCGTTCGTGCAGGTCAACTGGAGCACGCACGTCGAGGCGCCCGAGGACGCCGGCGACGGCGGGTGGGACATGCACGACCGGTATTTCCAGGTGATGCAGGACCGCCACGGCTGGATGCTCGACGGCGCGCTGTCGGCCCTGCTCGACGACCTGCACGACCGCGGCCTGCTCGAGACCACTCTGGTCGTCGCCGTGGGCGAGTTCGGCCGGACGCCCAGGATCAACGAACGGGCCGGGCGGGACCACTGGAACAGGTGCTACTCGGCGCTCGTCGCCGGCGCCGGCGTGCGGGGCGGGCGGGCCGTCGGCGCATCCGACCGCCGCGGCGAGCATCCTGTCGACCGGCCGGTCACGCCCGCCGACCTGGGCGCCACGATCCTGGCCCGGCTCGGCTTCGGCGCCGCCGACCTGACCGGCATCGGGCTGAATCCCATGGGCACGCCCATCGCGGAGCTGTTCTGAACGCGGCAGGTCGGCGGCGATTGGCCACCAGGGGTCGAGAGCGGGGGATATTCCACTCACAATGGATCGGCGGGTGCACGATGCTGGCGGCGATGTGGTGGCCAGTCTGTGTGGCCGCGGGGCTCGCGGCGGGTGCGGAGGGGCCGGACCGGCCCGAGCCCGCCCCGATCGTCCGCCTGACGCATGACGGCCTGGACAAGCAGCGGCCGAGCTGGTCGCCCGACGGCCGGCGGTCGCTCTTCGCCCGCCACGAGCCGGGCGGGATGCACGTCTGGCAGTATGTCCTCGACACCGGGACCCGCGGGGCCGCGCCACGGCGGCTGACCGACCGCAAGGACCCGGAGTACAACGGGGCATTCTCGCCCGACGGCACGCGGGTCCTGTTCGTCGCGATCACGCTGTCGGGCACGCAGGGGAACCTAGACATCGCCGCGATCCGGGCGGACGGCGGCGAATTGAGGACAGTGTTCGCCGGCACGGGCGGCCTGTCGCACGCAGGAATGGCCGTCGTGGTCGCCCGACGGCAAGCGAGTCGCCTTCAGCTCGACCCACGAGGGGAACCAGGAGGTCTACACGTCGCGAACCTCGACGGGACCGGAATCGTCCGGGTGACGAGTAGTCCCGGGCTCGACGCCCACCCCTGCTGGTCGCCCGACGGCCGGACGATCGCCTTCGCCACCGACCGGTGGGGCGGCCTCGAGCTGGCGAGCGTCCGGCCCGACGGTACGGGACTGACCCGGCTGACCCGCAGCCCCGGGCTCGACGACTACCCGGCCTGTCTCGCCCGACGGCCGCCGGCTGGCGTTCGTCTCGAATCGCGATGGCCAGTTCGAGGTCTACGTGGCCGGCGCCGACGGCTCCGACCCGATCAACCTGTCGCGGCATCCCCAGCGCGACAGCTTCCCCGCCTGGAGGCCCGACGGGCGCGGGGTCACGTTCGTCTCGAACCGAGCCGGGGGATACGACCTGTTCACGGCGGCCGTCGCGATCGACGGCCACCCGCCGGCGACCACGAAGGCGGCCGGCAGGTCGTCACTCCGGGTCGGGCAGGTCTTTCATCGGCACGAACTCGGCATGGGGACGCAGCAGGCCGACCGGCCCGTCGAATCGCCACGAGCCGTCCTCGAGCACGAACTGGTAGACCGGCCCGACGCGGTCGGTCGGGCAGATCCAGATGTGCGCTCCATGTCGCCAGGCCTGGAAATTCTTGTTGATGTTGCGCAGGGATACCGACGAGCCCCTGGCCGTCGCGGGCGACGTCAAGCTCGTGGGTCTCGAGATACCGGCGGGTGCAGAGCCGAGCGCCTGGGCGATCCGCTCCTCGGCACTCAGGTCCGGCCGGTTGGCGACGTTGAACAGCTCGGTGCAGGCACGGACCGCCCCACGCACCGGCGCCGTGGCGAAGATCTCGTAAACCAGGCCGGCGCCCAGTAACAGCACGACGATCGCGCCCAGGAGGAGCGGACGTCTCCATCGGGCCGGGCTCTGCTCACCGGATGCGTCGTGCGGCGGATTCAGGGATGGTTCGGTCTCCATCGCCAGAGCCTAACACAAAACCGCACTTTCCGGGTGAATGTCCATGTCATTCGGCCAAGCTGAGCAGCCTTTCGGCCGTTGCCTGAATTTCCGCCTCGGTAGCCCCCGCGTGTAAAGTCGCACGAATCTCCTCGCCCAGCAGTTCGCGACGCTGCGCCCGCCGGTTGTCCGCGTGGCTCGGACGGCGCGGTTAAGGCACTTCGTGGTGGTCGGCGTCCTACGTCAATCCTTACGCAGCCTCCCGGTCCATTCGCCGAGGGCGATGAGGAGCTCGCGGACGAAGCGTCGCGTCTCCTCGTTGACCA
>CAVYTQ010000017.1:0-7556 GCA_963771445.1 uncultured Planctomycetota bacterium
GACGGCGGCTTCTCCGACGTCGAGGGCTTCAGCCTGGGCAACCTCGAGCCCGAGGTCGTCGTGATCGGCCCGCCCCCGCCGCCGTACTCGCCCGCCGCCGAGGGGAGCCCCGGCGCCCCGCCGAGGAGAAGACGCGGGTCCGCAACCCATCCGACAACGTGGCCGTGGTGGCGCTCCAGTCCCGCCGCGACGAGGAGAAGGCCGAGGTCTACCAGATCTTCGGCCGCGTGCACAACTTCCGGGCCGAGGAGGTCGCCACCGAGGCCCAGCTCTATCGCCACGCGGTCGACAAGCCGGGCGACGCCGGCGAGCTGGTTGACGCGATCGCGCTGAAGATCCCCCCCCAGACCGACCAGTCGTTCAAGTTCGACATGACCGACCCGGGCTGGCCCCCTACGAGGTCCGGCTCACGGCCAAGGACGCGTTCGAGCGGACAACCGCGCCTTCACGGTGGTCGGCACGACCCGCAAGGCGAAGGTGCTGGCGATCCCGCGGGCAACCGCTACCTGGCCGACACCCTCAAGACCCCGCTGGTGGCCGAGCGCGCCGACGTCGCCCTCATGACGCCCGACGAATCCAAGGCGGAGGCCGTGTCGCGCAACATCAGGGGGGCCGATACGACCTGATCATCTACGACGGCGTGAAGCCCGAGACGCCGCCCGAGGCCAACGCCCTCTATTTCGGCGATGTTCCCCCCGGGCCGGCGTACGCGAAGGCCAAGGACGTCCAGCAGCCGGTGGTCCTCGACTGGGACATCGGCCACCCGATGATGCAGTACATCCGCGACCTCTCGCTGGTCGTCATCGCGACGGCGAAGGTCGTCAACCTGCCCGCCGGCGCCAAGAGCCTGATCGAGAGCAACAAGGGCTCGCTCGCCTTCATCGCCCCGCGCGAGGGGTTCACCGACGCGGTCGTCACGTTCCCGCTGATCGACGGCAACACGCCGAACACGACGTGGTTCCGCTACATCAGCTTCCCGCTGTTCATCCTCAACAGCATCCAGGCGCTGGGAAACGTGCGCGAGGGGAGCGGCGACGAGGTGCGCGGCCCGGCGAGCCGGTCGTCCTGCACGCCGAGACGATCGGCAAGGAGATCGCGGTCAACTCGGCCGACGGCCCGGCGTGAAGGTGCCGCGCTCGCCCCAGGGGACGTTCATCTACCACGAACGCGGAGAAGACGGGCATGTACCTCGCCGCGATGGGAGCCGAGCGGCCGGCTGCCGTTCGCGGTCAACCTGTTCGACTTCCGCGAGAGCGACCTGGCCCCGCGCGGGCTGGTGCCCGCGGGGGTGCCGGACAGCCAGGCCGAGTCGTACAAGATCAAGATCGGCTACAGCCCCGTCATCGGCACCCAGAAGCCCCCGGACGTCCAGAAGGACATCTGGTGGTACTTCGCCCTCCTCGCCCTCGGCGTGCTGCTCGTCGAGTGGTACGTCTACAACCGGAGGGTTTATATCTGAGGCCCTGCAATCACCGCAGCCCCTTGGATCGCAGGAGCTGATCGGCCCGTCCGACAGCTTCTCGTCGAGCGGCGGCTTCGGGGGTTTCCGGTAATCCAGTTCCATATCATAGCCCGCCCGGTCATAGGCCGCATCGAGAGCCGCTTGGAGGTCGAGCTGAGCGTCCGGGTCGCCAGGTTTCAAAGGAATTGGGATAGCGGGGAGGCGTTGATTCAAACGGATTCCCCACAGTTCCCCCCGAGGCCGAAGGGTCCTCCTGGAAATATGGACCAAGTACTGATGCGGACCAACCTTCTTGGGAACGGGCACCATTCGTTTCCCCCGGAGCAGGTCGATCTCGACCCAATGACTCGAAGAATGCATCACCTCCCGTCGCTTCGCCTCGAAACTCTCACGGCCCGGCGAGTTCGGCACCTTGTTGGCCGGACTCAGGAGCTCGATCACGGTGACGACAGCACGCGATTGGCGGTCAATGATTTTCAAGAACGCCTCATGGATATCTTCCTCAAACCATGTGGTCGCGACCACGGGACCGGACATCTCTAGAGAGGAGGCTTCACCTTCCTCCGAGAATCGCGACTCCTCCCATCCGGGTCGCGCCATGATCTCGATATTCGGGACCCGTTGCTGCGGCCTGGACCATTCCTCCTCCTCATTCGTGATGTAAGCCCGTTCCTCGATCCTGACGAAGTATTTGGGCCGCAGTTGAGCGGCCAACAGGGCGCGGATTTCCGAGATGAGGGCGTGATGGACGTCGGGCCACAAGCCAGGATTCTCAAGATACGGGTCCATCCCGGGGAATGGTGACGGCATGGCCGAAGTCCACCGAGCCGACGAGGGAACGGACAGCATGATCCATCATTTTAGCAACCGCCGCGTATCCCGGGCATGCCTCAACCCTGAACCCGCTGCCGGGCCGGGCGTTTCCGCGCGTGGGCCGTCATGACTTCGGCCTCGCTCGATCCGGCCGGGGCGGGTCGCAGCACGAACCGGGTGACCTCCGGCGGGCAGCCGTAGCGCACGGGGTGCATGCCGGCGACGCCGTCGCTGGCGTAGATCAGCGTCCGGCCGCGGCGGAAGAAGCCGCGGTCGAATCGTCGCGAATAGACGCTCGGCATGAACACGGCGCCGACCAGCGGCAGCCGGATCTGCCCGCCGTGGTTGTGTCCCGAGAGCATCAGGTCGATGCCCCACTTCTCGGCCCGGTAGAAGCGGTCGGGGGAGTGGCTGAGCAGGATGCGGAAGTCGGCCGCGGGCATCGCGGCCGGGTCCACGTCCGGGCCCCACGGCGCGGAGGTCCCGCCGATGGCGATCGTCGCGCCGTCGACCTCGAGCGTCGTCCATCGCCCTTCCAGGGTCTCGAACCCGGCGCGGGCCAGCTCCTCGACGATCGCCGACGGACTCGTGGTCCTCGTCGTGGTTGCCGAGGATCGCGAACTTGGCGAGCCGGGCCTCCAGCGGCGCGAGCAGTCGGCTCGATCCAGGCGATGCACCTCGTCGTCCTCGATGACGTCGCCGGTGAGGACGATCAGGTCGGCCTCCCAGCCGCGGCAGGCGTCGACCACCCGCTCGAAGAACGCGGGGCGGAAGCAACGGGCCATGTGCAGGTCGGTGAGCTGGACGATCCGCAGGCCGTCGAGCGGCTCGGGGAGCCCGGGGATCGCCACGTCCCACTCGCGCAGGCGCAGGCGGAACGACTCGTTGCCGGGGAGCCGCAGCAGCCAGCGCCCCATGCCCCTCGCCGATCAGCTCATCGGGCCCCCCGGGCTCGGCCAGGTCCAGCTCGCGGACGGGGGCGTCGGGCGAGATCCCCGCGGGCCGTCGCCGCAGGGCCAGGGCCAGCGTCGAGATCGGCCAGACCACCAGGCCGGAGACCGTGCACAGGCGCCGCATAACTCCATCAACGGCCAGGACCAGGTCCACCAGGGGGAATGCAGGTGCCCCCAGAGCAGCAGGGCCGACGAGATCCAGAACGCGGAGAACAGCATGAACCGGACCCGGTCCAGCACCGCCTCGCGATAGTCCCAGCCCGCTGACGATATTGACCGCCAGGATCAGGTGGCAGAGATGGCCCAGTCCCGCGGGCACGGCGAGGACGACGACGGCCAGCCATGGCCAGTCAAGATTCATGACGCGAGGCCTCGAAGGGTCGGGAGTCCCCCGGCGTGCGCCGGGGGGGAGCGGTCGGGGCGGGGCGGCCGCCGGGCGGGACGCCGTCCGGGGCGGTCGGCCCCCGATTGGCGTGGCCATCCTGGGAGTGCCCGCCGGCGCCGGTCGCGCGGGCGCCGGCGAGGTGCGCAGCGCCTGCTCGACGGCCTCCATCAGCCGGTCGGCCCGGAACGGCTTGTACAGGACCGTCTGCAGGCCCTCCTGCCGCGCCTTGACGATCGAGTGCGACGGGTCCCAGCCGAACCCCGTCATCAGGATGATCGGCACGTTGGGCTGGACCTCGCGGAGGCGCTTGTAGGTCTCGTAGCCGTCCAGGTCGGGCAGGCGGATGTCGACGAGCGCCGCCGAGTACGGGGCCTGCCGCATCAGCGCGATGGCCTCGTGGGCGTCGCGGGCGGTCTCGACGCTGGCCCCCTGGCTGCCGAGCAGGTGGTGGGCCGACCGGCGGATCGACTCGTCGGCGTCGACCACGAGGATCCGCGTCCCGGCCAGCCGGGAGGCGGCCGCCGGCGGGGCCTGCTTGGCCGGCGGCGCGATCGTCGAGCCGGCCTTGTGGATCAGGCTGCGGATCTCGCGGCGCCCGGTAGAGCAGATGCCGGAGCCGGGCGATGATGTCCTCGTCGTGCCCGGCGTAGCGGTCGAGCACGGTGGTCGCGTCGGTGATGATGTCGTCGAGCGGGATCGCCAGCTCGCGGTTGATCGCCTCGACCGACGCGCTGGCCGTGCTGACCTTCTCCGCCTCGAGCAGTTCCAGCGTGTTCAGCGCCGCGGCGATGTTCCGGCCGTAGATCTCGATGAACTGCCGGTCGCGGTCGTCGAAGGCGTCGGGCTGCGGGCTCTCGACATTCAGCGTGCCGATGACGGTCCCGTGGAAGATCAGCGGGACCGTCAGCGAGCTCCGCGACCCGGCGGCGCCCTCGAGGTAGAGCGGGTCCTTGGTCGTGTCGGGGCAGACGATAGCTCATGCCGGTCGCCGCCACGAAGCCGGTCACGCCGTTGCCCTCCTTGCGGGCGTACAGCTCGCGATTGGCCGCCAGCGGCGTCATGCCCTCGGTCAGCAGCGGGACCAGCCGCTTGGTCGCCCGGTCCAGCAGGCGGATCTCGATGAAATCCAGCCCCAGCAGGTCCTTCATGTGCCGGGCGATGTTGTACTTGAGCAGGTCGGTCCGCTCCTCGACGCCCATCTCGGCCAGCTCTTCGGGCGTCAGGTCGGCCAGCTCGTCGCCGGCCTTGTGGATGGCGTTGACCTTCAGCTGCTGCTGCGTCTCGTCGGTCGTCTCGCGGGTCAGGGCGATCAGGTGCGTGAGCCGGTTCGACGCGTCGAAGACGGGCGTCACCGTGACCCGCAGGTAGCGGTTGCCGTCGATCTTCATCGCCGTGCTCGCCGGCGCCTGCGAGGCCACCGCCGTCGTGAACGGGCACGGGTCCGGCCCCAGGATCTCCGGCTGGCCCAGCGCCTGGTAGAACGGCGCACCCACCGGGTGGATCGGCGGATTCGGTCAGCGAGTGGAACTCCGGATTGGCCCAGATGATCCGCAGGTCCGGGTCCACCACCGCGACGCCGTCGGAGATCGCGTCCAGGATCTCCTCCGCCTGGATCATCATCCCGACCCAGCGGACCGCCGACAACTGCGACGCATCCACGTAGACCGCGGCGAACTTCTGGTCGCGCAGCAGCGACAACGCCTTGGAGATCGTCCGCACGACCACCAGCTCGAACGAGTCGGACAGGCGGTCGAGAGGGGTCTTCCCCTGCGTGTTCTCGCGATCTATGACCAAGAGTCGAGGCTTTCCAGCCACGCCGGTCACCCCTCACCTCAGGAGGTTCTTCGCCCGTTCCGGCCCGCGCATCGGCTTCCTGCCGAACCGATCATGGTTCAATCCTCTATCGTAGCCTTTATGCCAGGCCCCGGCAAGTCTCGACCTCCGACTTCTCGCTCTCGGCAAGCTGGTCAAACGGGTGGTCTGCGAGAGATAGGCGGGGCGATCGCCATCAAGACGACCGCGGGGGTCGTCCATCCGAGCCGCGGCTCGCTTGACAGTGCGAGGAGGGGCTCCGTAGCATCGCGAGGAGATGGAGGGCCCCGGAACGAGCGGTGGCCCGCCGGTCCGCGGGCCACGGACTCGAGGATTCACGGACTCGAAGGCGAACGTCACCATGCGTCCGACGCAACGATTGACCGCGCATCATGGCGGGCTGCTGGTGGTGGACCTCCAGGACAAGCTCCTGGGGTTGATCCCCGAGCGCGAGGCGGTGGTGACCCACACGTGCGGCCCTGATCCGCGGCGCGCGGGCCCTCGGCATGCCGGTCTGGGGCACGGAGCAATATCCCCGGGGCCTGGGTCCCACGACCGCGGCGATCGCCGAGCTGGTCCCGGAACGGCCCGCCAAGACGAGCTTCCATTGCTGCGCCGTCCCCCAGTTCCTGGAGCAGCTCTACGGCCGGAACATCCGCCACGTCACGGTCGTGGGGATCGAGGCGCACGTCTGCGTGGCGCAGACGGCGCTCGAATTGCTCGACCTGGGCTTCCGGGTCCAGGTCCCGGCCGACGCCGTGGCCTCCCGCCACAAGATCGATTGGGAGTTCGGCCTCCGCCGCCTGGAGCACGCCGGCGCCGTCGTCTCGACCACGGAATCCGCCCTGTTCGAATGGACCGAGACGCTCCGACCGGCCCGAGTTCAAGGCGATCAGCGAGATCGATCAAGTCATGCATCGGCGGCGGATCAGTGAGACGATACCGCAGACGTCGCATCAGTGCGGTATCGCTACCACGACGACGAGGAGCCGCAAAGTGTCCGCCTGTCCCGAAGCCTCCCATCCCGGGTCCACTTGAATCCTTCGCAGCGGCTGCTGATGGGGCCTGGCCCCAGCGACGTGCATCCGCGCGTGCTGGCCGCGATGGGGATGCCCCTGCTGGGGCACCTCGATCCCGAGTTCGTGGCCCTGATGGACGAGACGCAGGACCTGCTCCGTTACGTCTTCCAGACCGACGAACCGGCTGACGCTGGCGATCTCGGGGACGGGCTCGGCCGGGATGGAGACGGTCGTCGTCAACCTGATCGAGCCCGGCGACCAGATGCTGGTCTGCGTCAACGGCGTCTTCGGGGCGCGGATGAAGGACGTCGCCGAGCGCGCCGGCGCCGAGGTGACGGCGATCGAGCGGCCGTACGGCGAGGTGTTCGACCCGGACGAGGTCAAGGCGGCGATCCGCCGCGTCGGGCCCAAGGTCGTCGGGATCGTCCACGCCGAGACCTCGACGGGCGCCTGGCAGCCGGTCGAGGAGATCGCCAGGATCGCCCACGACGCCGGGGCCATGATCGCGCTGGACACCGTCACCTCGCTGGCGGGCGTCCCGGTCGAGATCGACGCCTGGGAGATCGACGCGGTCTATTCCGGGACGCAGAAATGCCTGAGCTGCCCGCCGGGCCTGGCGCCGGTCTCGTTCGGGCCGCGGGCCGTCGAGGCGCTCAACCGCCGCAAGACGAAGGTCCAGAGCTGGTACCTCGACCTGACGATGATCCAGCAAGTACTGGGGAAGCGACCGCTTCTACCACCACACCGCGCCGATCAGCATGAACTACGCCCTGCGCGAGGCGCTGGCGCTGGTCGTGGAAGAGGGGCTGGAGGCCCGCATCGCCCGGCACGCCCTGAACGGCCGGGCGCTGCACGCCGGCCTCGCCGCGATGGGCCTGAGCCTGGCGACCGCCCGAAGCACCGCCTGCCGCAGTTGACCTGCGTGAAGATTCCCGACGGCATCGATGACCTGGCCGTCCGCCGCCGGCTGCTCAAGGAGTGGGGCATCGAGATCGGCGGCGGCCTCGGGCCGTTCAAGGGCCAGGCGTGGCGGATCGGGCTGATGGGCTATGGCTCGCGCCAGAGCAGCGTGACGCTGCTCCTGGCCGCGCTGGAGACCTGCCTCCGCGACC
>CAVYTQ010000018.1:0-16712 GCA_963771445.1 uncultured Planctomycetota bacterium
TGATATTAATACGATATTTGGCTCGTAGCGACGCAGCCGTTTCGATGACGCCCGCGGCTAATCGGCCAGACCGCCAAGTCGGGGCCCGGTGAGATGATCAGACGGTAACGATCGGCCAGGTCCGTTTGGGACTGGTCGAGCGGCTTGACGAGCACTTCCCCCCGAGACGAGCAGGCTGCAAGCAGCCCGGCAGACTGCCTTGTCGAATCCCTCTCGAAAGAGCTTTCGTGTGACCGGCCCGAAAATCGGGTGGAACTCGAACTCGTAGATCCAGACGACCGTGTCGAGAGCCACGAGGCTAGCGAGGGGAATCGCATCGAGGATGTTCACTGTCGTACTCGCGATCCTCGCGAAGTTCCTCGAGGTAGGCCACATCGACACCCTCCCACACTTCTCGTCCCAGGCCAGATAGGCTTCACCAGTCGATCCGCCGCTGAGTTTCTTCGGGGGATGCTTCGTCCGGAATCGTCAGGACGACCTCGACGCGACCGGGCTTCAGGTGGCAAGGAACCTCGAGCTTCAAGATCTGATCGGCGGAAACTTCGGCTTGCACGGTCATCGTTTTCATCGCGGGCTTCCTCCACTGAGGTGAGTGTAACAGGATTTGGTCTCCTCATCCAAGCTGCGGTTGACCCGCACCTGGGATCGACCGTCTCAGCCCGGCTACCAGTTGCAACCCTTCCCCCATCCGCTGGAAGATACGACGACCGGCGGCACGCTCGTCATCTGGCCCCACCTGCACGACTGCGATGGGCGGTTCATCGCGCGGATGATCCGGTCGACGTCGACCCGCCGGCTCCTGAGGAAGGGGCGAGCCGATGCTTACCCGACGCGGCTGGGTGATCCTGTCTGCGGCCTTTGGGTTTCGTGGCCGTCGGCCATCCTCCGCGCGGCGGAGCCTACGGTCGACCTCTCCGGATATCGCGCCGGTGGCGGCGTCTCGGTGCAGCACGGCCGGGAGCGAGGTGCGGGTGTCGTGGCGGGCGCCGTCGTTCGGGGGCCAGGCCGGACGACTGGTCACTGGATCTTCGCCCCGGCCGGCCGCTCGTCCGCTCGATGGGCCTATCGCCCACCGCAAGTCTCCATGATGCCGACCCGGTGACGTTCCTGCTGGTCGGGACGCGCGAGGCCCCCACCGGCCGCCCGCCGGAGATGAGCGTCTTCAACGTCTTCTTCGACACTCCCTCCAAGCGGCCGTTTCGAGCGTACAAATCCGACGCTCGAACTGAAGCGTGTCCGCGTGAGCAGTCGGGGCCGGCGGACGACCATCGCCATCGGCGATCTGACGATCGGGCCATTCGCGGGCGAGCTCCAGCTCAACGTTCTACGACGGATCGCCCCTCGTCCAGATCGAGGCGGTCGTCCGGACCCAGGAAGACCGCCGGGCGATCCTCTATGACACCGGGCTGGCGTTCGCGACCCCGGCTTCGATGCGGTTCTCCTGGTCGGACACGGAAGGCCGGCTTCACGACGACTCGGTGAACCCGGTACGGCCGATCGCGCCCTCATGGTCCGGAATCGGCTCCTCGTCGCGGGCACCAATGGTCTGGATGTCGCGTGCTTCCCGCCGCCGCACCAGTTCTTCTCCCCGCGCGACTTGACGGACAACCTCAGCACCGTCTGGTACGGCGCCGGGCCATCGAGGGCTCGAGGATCGATCCGGCTTCGGCATCCGCCAGTCCGAGACCGGCGGCGGCTCTTCGTCCCCTGGTTCAACGCCCCGCCCGGGACCGAGCAGCGACTGGGCGTCTTCTACCTCCTCCGCCCGCGGGCCGCGAGCGAGGCGCCTCCGCGAGGCCCTGCGATACACCCACGGCGACCGGTTCCCCGAGCTGCCCGGCTACGGGACCTTCACGAGCCACTGGCACATGGCGATCGCCATGGCCGCGATGAAGGAGAAGCCGAGGGGCGGCCCGCGACGACGCCCGACTTCGTGAGGATGTTCAAGGAGATGGGCGTCAACATCGTCCACCTCGCCGAGTTCCACGGCGACGGCCATCCCAGCGACCCCGGGCCGGTCCGGCTGGCCGAGATGCAGGCGATGTTCGACGAATGCCGCCGCCTCTCCGAGGACGAATCTGCTCTTCCTGCCCGGCGAGGAGGCGAACGTCCACCTCGGCCTGGCCGCACCCGGCAGGCGCCGCCGGGCACTGGCTCTACCTCTTCCCCGAAGCCCGTGTACTGGACGATGAAGCGCGCCACCGGGCAGCCCTTCGCGGAAGAGAGCGCGGCGTACGGGCGGGTCTATCACGTCGGCGATCGGCGACGACATGGCACGACTGCTCGAGCAGGAGCACGGCCTGGCCTGGACGTCGCACCCGCGGATCAAGGCCTCGAGCTGGACGCCCGACATCTTCCGCCATGAGGCCTTCTACCAGTCGCCGACCTGGCTGGGGGCCGCGTGGAAGGCGATGCCCGCCGACCTCTCCCGCGACCGCCTGGGCGACGCGGGCTCGACCTGCTCGACGACATGGCCAACTGGGGCGAGCAGAAATACCTGCCGGGCGAGGTCGACGTCTTCAAGATCGACCACACCCACGAACTCTACGGCCACATGAACATCAACTACCTCCGGCTCGAGGACGATCGCCTGCCGCGGTTCGACGAGGGCTGGCACGCCCGTGCTCGACAGCCTCCGCGCGGGCCGGTTCTTCGTGACGCACGGGCGAGGTCCTGATCCCGGAGTTCACCGTCAACGGGCGGCGGAGCGGCGCGACCGTCGTGCTCGGGCCGGGCGAGAAGTCCGAGGTCCAGATCGAGCTGACGTGGACCTTCCCGATGCGGTTCGCCGAGGTCGTCTCCGGGGACGGGTCGCACGGTCTTCCGCGAGCGGATCGACCTCGCCGACACCGGGCCGTTCGACCGCCGGACGCTGCGAATCTCGCCCGACCTCGGCCGGCCGGAAATGGGTCCGGGTCGAGGCCTGGGACGTCGCGACGAACGGGGCGTTCACGCAGCCCGTCTGGCTGAGCTCACCGGGAGACAAGGCTCTTTCCTCCCGATGATCGGGCTTTCGATGCTCGAACTGCGCGGGTGCCGCGCTCTCGCTGGACGTGATCCGTGCCCTTGATCTGCAAGGGGTTGGTCCCGCCGATCGAAAGGGAGAATGTCCAGGTCTGGTCTTCGACGGCTCGGCCGCTTCGGGGGCGTCGCTCGAGCCCGCTGGCTTCGTCGTCGAGACTTTCACTTCCTTTGGGTCGCCGACCAGAAGACGCGGTCATCACTTGCTGGTCCGTCTTGCTCGGCACGGCGTGCGCGAGGCCGGACCCGGAGGGCCGCGCCGCTGCCCTCCGGGAAGGATGAGGCGCCTCGGCGACGACGATGTTGTCGTAGGCCAGCAAGGTCCCCTTCGCCTCTTCCAGTGCGACGATGGAGACGTTGTACGTCGTCCTGTACTGGGCCTCGGTCGCAACGGCCGTCGCGTACTGGCTGATGGCGTCGAGGTAACGGTCGACCGTGATCCGGCCTTCTTCGTAATAGGCCCGCTGGGCGTCGAGCCGCTGCGCCGCCGCTTGCCGCAGCCGTGACGCGGTCCGGTATTGCTTGTGGTTGGCGTCGATCTCGAGGAAGAAACGGGCGAGCGAGTGCGTCGTCTGGTGCACGACCTGCTGGTAATAGGCCCGCGAACGGAGAAGGATGTATTGCGCCTGGCGGGAGTTGGCGAGCGGGTATCTGCCCGAGCCCATTGGCATCTGGAAGGTATAGCCCCTCTCCCACGAGAGAAGTCCTTTCCGTGCGCTTGCTCCTGATCGAGGGCCGCCAGGGCCGTCTCATGTTCGGTCGACAACGGCCGAGAGACCTGGCGACCATCACCCCGGCTGATGATCTCCGGACGGTCGAACGCCGATCCCAGGGCATTGAAATCGATGGAGAGCATCGGGGCCCAGCGACGGGCAGTAACTGGTTGCGGGCGGTCAGGAGCCCCAACTCGGCGAGCCGGACGAGCGTCCTCTGCTGGACGACGTCGGGCTGATGGGCGAGCATCTCGCGAGGCTCGAGTCCCAGTCGGGCTCGAGCGCGCCTCGGTCGGTTGGCGTGACGGGGATGATCCGCCGGTTGTCGGCGGGCGGCAGGCCGAGCAGATTGCGGAGCTGTCGTTCGGCGGTGATGACATCCGAGGTCCGGGTCACGAGGTCGAGCTCGAGCTGCTCGAGCCGTTGCTGCGCCTCGGCGACATCGGCCACCGTTCCCCTCCCCGTCGTGAACTCGGCTCGCTCGCGATCAGGACTTCCTTCCCCATGCTGACGGCCCGATCGGCGGCACCAGAGCTGGACGTGGGCCTGCGCGAGGTTCCAGTACTGCTGCTCGACCGAGCGGACCTCGGCCATGACCTCGGCCTGGAACCGCCAGACGGAGGCGTCGGCGTTCCGCCGAGCGATGACGATCGGCCCGGAGTCGCCGTCATCGCGGGTCTCGGTGAGGCGAAGCCATTCGCGATGGGCGTCGAACGCGGAGATGGACTGCAGACGCGTACGACCTCGCTGTTGGAGAGCGCGGTGTCGATCGCCTCGCGGAGGGTCATCGGCCAGACGTCCTTCGCCTCCGGACTGTCCATCGTTCGAGGCGCAGCCGCACGTCTCGGACGGCTTCGACTGGAGGCGTCGGTTCGACGTCGGTTTGTCTCGTGGAACGGCGAGGCTCGCCGCCATCCGCATTTCCCACCGCAAAGCGAGACGCGGCGATCGTCAGCTCATCGACGAGGCCGTCCGGGCAGAGGTTCGCATCGATCGTCTCCAGCAGCTCGCAGGCGCCACGAGTGGCCGAGCGTCATGGCCATGCATGCCGACGGATTCGTTCTCTTGATGGACCTGCCCCATGCCGAATCCGACCCGAGGAGGCAACTTCGACGGTGTAGGCGGCTTGGGCAACTGGTCGTCCGCGGCGTTCAGGACCAGCGTCAAGACGATCCATGACCAGCCCATGGCTCACACTCCTCCGTGCCGAAGAAAGGAATCGCCTCCGTGCCCGACACTTCCAAAGGGACCGCGAGTCGGAGTTGACTTCCCGACACTCTCATGGAATGACCCGATGCGCTGCCGACGAGCGGTCACCGCACCCCCCAACGCATCACGGTCAGCGACAGCGGGGGGAAAGGATAGGTGAAGCGCGGCGACTCGGCCGCGAAGGTCGATCGGACGGGGATCACTCGCTCGGGATCGGCGAAGCTGTTGGTGGCGTCGGGCTCGCCCGCATGGCGGGTGTCGGTCAGGGTCCAGACCTCGAGGGTCTGACCTCTCGAGGCCGAACGCGGAGAAATCCAGGGGTCGCTCGATCGATTCGCGCTGATCGTTGACGGCGAAGACGACGACGGACTTGCCGTCCGCGGCCATCGTGGCGCTCAGGTCGGGCACGGAGATGGCCGGCAGGGACGAGTCGATCCGGAGCGGACGGTCGCCGGCCATCGTCGCGTAGAGCTGCTGGGCGTGGTAGGTCGGCGTCTTGTAGAGCCGGTGGTTATCGGTCTGGATGAAGCCCGAGCAGAAGCTGTTGATCAGGTTCGACCGATTGGCGATCGCGACCAGGTCGCAGTGGCGATGGATCAGGTTCTGATATCGCGAGCAGGCGAGGGCATTCTCCAGCGTCCAGAGTCGTGCCCGGCGCGGGCCGGCATCGCCGGCCGTCGTGTTCCACTCCGTGACCGCGACGCGGATCTTCCGGCCCGGCGCCAGCTCGCGAATCCGTCCGCGGATCGATTCGAGCTCGGCCTCGCAGCCGGCGAGGTCGGCGCAATCGTAATGGTGAGGCGAGACGTAGTCGAGCAGGGCGCCGGCACCGCGGAACACGCCGGGCCGGGGATACGACGACAGGAGCTCGATCGTCGGATCGGCGGCCTTCATGGCCTTGCAGAAGTCGGGCAATCGCCGCTCGTAATCGGGCCCGCCCTGCTCGTTGCCGACCTGCCAGTACCGGATGCGATAGGGCTCGGGGTGCCCGTTCTTCTTGCGCGAGCGCCCCCATCGGGGTCTCGGCGCTCCCGTTGAAATACTCGACCTGATCGGCGGCGTCGCGCGGCGTCCGGCCGACGATCCGCACGCAGATCAACGGCTCGGCGCCCACGAGCCGGCAGAACTGGACGATCTCCTCGAGGCCCGCACCGGCCGGCTGCAGGCCGCCCCAGGCCCGCAGGGTCTTGCGACGATCCGGGTCGCCGATCGTGTCGCGCCACTCGAAGTCGCCGGCCTCGGTGACGTCCACCGCGCTGCCGCCGAACCGGATCACGCCCGGCTTCATCGCGCGCACAGCTTCGACGACATCCTTGCGCCAGCCGCCGATCGCGTCCTCGGGCATCAGCCGGGCGCTGTCGAGCCAGAGCGTGCCCGGGCCGCGGAACTCGATCGAGATCGTCGCTCGGTCGTCGGTGGCGTTCGGGACGAGTCGAGCCTCGTACTTCGCCCATTCGCCGGCCGGACTGGAACTCGCACTTCGCGTACTCGACGCCCTCGCGATGGAGGCGGACTCGCACGGGTTCGCGAATTCCCTTCTGCATCAGGTGGATCGAGAACTTGCAGGCGACCCCTTGCTGGAGCGCGATGCCGTCCTGGGCGATGCCGAGCGTGCAGGGGACGTTCTCCTCGGCGACGATCCGGTATGAGCGGGAGCCGCCGACCTTCGTCGACGTGTCGCCGTCGAACCGGCCGCGATTGGTGGCGCCGCAGGATACCAGGGATGCTCGCGGAAGTCGGTCTCCTTGAGGTAGCGCAGCAGCGTGTACGGGCTGAGGCCCTCGAATCCGCCGTCGCAGAGCTTGTCGGCCCACATCCCGGGCACCAGGTCGCAGAGATACTCGATGAACTGGCCATACTGTCCCGGCTCGATCCGACCCGGACTGGAGAAACTCGCGGGTGATGATCGCGGGGGCCCGCGACGGCTCGAATGGCTTCGAGCGTCATCCCATCGAACCAGGCCGTGCCGGTCCCCTTGCCGAACCCGACCAGGAACGGGGCGATCCGGACGCCGACCGTCGGCCGGAGCCTGGAATACCAGGACGACCTCGGTCCAGTCGTTGTCGCCGGGATGGCTCGCCGACGACGCGACGGTGCCCTTCCCGCCGGCCCGCTGGATCTGGTAAGTGCCGCAGACCGGCGCGTCGCGCGGATCGAGGCCGCTCGGTGCGCACCCATCCGCTGAACCGATACCAGCCGCCGGGGCGAGGCGCGACGCTCCTGGCCGAGCGCGGTGTCCGACGGCTCCGAGGCCGTGATGCGCAGCGACTGCCGACCCTCCCGGACCACCGCGCGGTCCGGACTGGACATCCGCCCGGGCGCCGTAGGTCACGACATCCCAGCCGTCGACGGCCGGCGACGACTCGAAACTCGGATTCCGGATCGACGGGGACGCGGAGGGCTCCGCCGATTGCGCGAGTCGCCAATCCGACGGTCACGATCATCAGCGACAGAAAGCAAATCATCGACAGACCTCCCCAGTCCTCGGCGGCATCCCGTATGATCGCACCATGATGCTCCTCCGGCTTCTCGGATATCGTGGAGTCTCGGGTTGGCACGAAGGCTCACGGTATAGGGTAACACGCGCCGGACTCCCATGACTGGTTCAAGCAAGCCCGTTGAGACCGACGGTAACATGACTTCTCCTCGATCCGGCACACCCCGCCGAGCCCGCGACCTGCGGGCCTCGAATCGATTTCGAATCACCTCGCTCGTTCGTCATTCTCCCTGCACGCGATGCGGACGCCGCCGTCCGCACACCTCCCCGCTCGCATCTCCGAGCCTTTCGCGACCGTGGACGGCTTGGGTCTTGGTCGGTCGCCACTTCTCTGGCATCATCGGAAGGCCGGCTCCCACCATCCGGGACTCGACCGCGCCCGACGTCGGGGCGGAACCGACGTTGCGCTTCGGTGCGCCAGCCCATCCGGCACCCTGGACGTTCCACGCGACCGGCCGGGGGTAGGACTGAGAAGCCCAATCGGGAGTCAGGGGTCAATCGATGACGATTCACGAGAGACAGCAAGCGGCGCCGATTCATCGGGCCGGGACTGGTCGCGGTCCTGGTCGCCATCATCGCCGGCGCAGCCATCCGCCGCGATGGCGGACGTGAAGGTGCCGGCCATCTTCGGGTCGCACATGGTCCTGCAGCGCGACCAGAAGGACCGCGTCTGGGGCTGGGCCGAGCCCGGCGAGGAGGTCACGGTCGAGATCGCCGGCCAGACCAAGACCGCGAAGGCCGGCCGACGACGGCGCGTGGCAGGTCGTGCTCGACCCGATGCCCGCCGGCGGCCCGCACACCATGTCCGTCAAGGGCAAGAACACGCGTCCAGTTCGACGACGTCCTCGTCGGCGAGGTCTGGATCTGCTCGGGGCAGTCGAACATGCAATGGGGCGTCGGAGCTCGCAAGGACGCGGAGCTGGAGATCCCGGCCGCCAAGTACCCGAACATCCGGCTGATCAGCGTGCCGAACGTCGGCACCCAGGAGCCCCAGAAGGACTTCCGAGGGAAAATGGGTCGCCTGCCGGCCGGAGACGGTCGGCGGCTTCTCGGCCGTCGGCTATTTCTTCGGCCGCCAGTTGCACCAGACGCTGGGCGTCCCGGTCGGCCTGATCAACGACGCCTGGGGCGGCTCGGCCTGCGAGGCCTGGGTCCGCCGCGACATCCTCGCCGCCGACCCGAAGTATGCCCCCTTGCTCCAGATGTGGGAGGAGCGGGAGAAGAACTACGCCAAGGCCAAGGCCGAGAAGCCGGCAGGCCGCCGCAGGGCCTGGCAGGGGCAGATGAGCCGGCAACGCCCGGCCGGGCAACATCTACAACGGCGTCGCTCAAGCCGACGATCGGCTACGGCATCCGCGGGGTCATCTGGTACCAGGGCGAGACCAACGCCGGCCGGGCGTACCAGTACCGCGACCTGTTCCCGCTCATGATCAAGAGCTGGCGCGACGAGTGGGGCCAGGGGGATTTCTCCTTCTACTGGGTCCAGCTCGCCGACTTCCTGGCCGAGGCCCCGGAGCCCCGCCCCAGCGCCTGGGCCGAGCTCCGCGAGGCGCAGACCATGACGATGGACCGTCTGCCGAAGACCGGGCAGGCCGTGATCATCGACATCGGCGAGGGCAAGGACATCCATCCCACGAACAAGCAGGACGTCGCCATGCGGCTTGCCCGGTGGGCGCTCGCCAAGGATTACGGAATGCCCATCGCCCACCAGAGCCCGACCTACAAGTCGATGGAGCGCCAGGGCAACAAGATCGTCATCACCTTCGACCACGTCGGGAGAGGTCTTCGCCCGTTCGACGTCGCCGAGGCCCGCGGGTTCGCCATCGCCGGCTCCGACCAGAAGTTCGTCGCCGCCCAGGCGCGGGTCAAGGGACGCGATGCCGTCGAGGTCTGGTCGGACAAGGTGTCCGAGCCGGTGGCCGTGCGATACGCCTGGGCCGACAACCCGGTCTGCAACCTCTACAGCGCCGAGGGGCTTCCCGCCACGCCGTTCCGGACCGACGACTGGCCGGGCGTGACGATCCACAACGACAAGTGACCGTCGTCCACGACCGGAGTCGCGGTGCCCGGTCTGCGCAATGCGGGCACCGCGACTCCGGGATGCGACGAGACCCGCGGATCTTCGCCGGCAGACGCTGTGATCGGCGGGAACGATCGCGCATAATGGCGCAGTTGTTCAACCTTCGTTTGAGGATTCGCACAGACACTCGTGATCTGAGTCCGTACCGTACAGGAGCCCGACCGATGTCGAGAGCAAGCCTGAATCGCCGAGCCTTTCTGGGCCGTTCGATGGCCGCCGCCGGGGTGGGGGCGACCTTCGCGATCGGCGGGACCAAGTCTTCCGGCCGGATCATCGGCGCCAATGACACCGTCCGCATCGCCGTGGCGGGGCTCAACGGGCGCGGCGGTTCCCACGTGGGCGAATTCGCCGCCATGCCCGGCGTCGAGATCGTCTGCCTGGTCGATCCCGACTCGCGGACCTATGCCAAACGGCTCGAGCAGGTCGAGTCGGTCTCGAGCAAGGCCGGCAAGTCCGGCGGTCATGCGCCGGCCACCGAGAAGGACATCCGCCGCGTGCTCGAGGACAAGTCGGTTGACGCCGTCTCGGTCGCCACGCCCAACCACTGGCACGCGCTGATGACGATCTGGGCCTGCCAGGCCGGCAAGGACGTCTACGTCGAGAAGCCGTGCAGCCACAACGTGCACGAGGGGCGCGTCGCCGTCGAGGCCGCCCGGAAGTACAACCGGATCGTCCAGCACGGGACGCAGAGCCGCTCCGACCGCAAGTGGGCCGAGGCCGTCGAGGCCGTCCGGACCGGCCAGCTCGGCAAGCTGCTGGTCTCGCGCGCCCTGTGCTACAAGCCCCGCGGGAGCATCGGCGAGAAGCCGATCACGTCGCCCCCGAAAGAGGTCGACTTCGACATCTGGCTCGGGCCCGGCGCCGAAGCAGCCGTTCCACACCAACCTGGTCCACTACAACTGGCACTGGTTCTGGGATTTCGGCAACGGCGACATCGGCAACCAGGGCGTCCACGAGATGGACAAGGCCCGATGGCTGATCCCCGCCTCGAGCACCGCGAGCGCGACCTTCCCCAAGTCGGTCATCAGCGTCGGCGGCCGGTTCGGCTACAAGGACCAGGGGCAGACCGCCAACACGCAGATCGCGATCATGGACTACGGCGACACGCAGCTCATCTTCGAGGTCCGCGGACTCAATACCGGCCCCTACCATGGCGCCAAGGTCGGGAACATCGCCCATCTCGAGGCCGGCACCATCGTCGATGGCAAGTTCTACCCCAAGGGGAAGACGGAAGCCGTGCCGCTCTCGAAGGTCGCCAAGGTCGACGGCCATCGCGGGCCCGGCCGGGGCCATTTCGGCAACTTCATCGCCGCCGTGCGCAGCCGCAAGGTCGAGGACCTCAACGCCGACATCCTCGAGGGCCACTACTCCGCGGCCCTGTGCCACCTGCCCAACATCTCGTACCGGCTCGGCGAGGACGTCCCCTTCAGCAAGTCGTCGGGCGCCTTCGGCGACGACAAGGAGGCCGCCGAGACCATGGCGCGCATGGAGGAGCACCTCAAGGAGAACAAGGTCGCGCTCGATGGCCTCAACTATCGCCTGGGCCGCAAGCTGACCTTCGACGCGGCCATCGGAGTCGTTCGTCGGTGACTCGCAAGCGAATGAGCTCCTGACCAGGCCCTACCGGGCGCCGTTCGTCGTGCCCGACCACATCGCCTGACAGTCTGAACCGAACCGGGAGGGCGAAGCGCCTCGCCCTCCCGTGCCTTCGTCTCAATGGTCTTCCAGGGCCAGGATCGCGAAGGCGGTCGCCGCGTCCGACATGAACTTGCCGACGTGGGTCTTGGGATCGCGACGCTTGTTGAGCGAGACGCCGACCCAGTTTCCCGACGGCTGCTGGTTGGCGCGGAGCCACGCCAGACCGCGCGCGACGGCGGGCTTGTCGCGGCCCTACGCCCGCGATCTGGAGGACGTGCAGCGCCAGGCCCGTGGCGTAGCCATCCGGGGCCTTCTCCTGGGGGGTCCCATCCTGCCGCTTGCAATCCACCAGCGAGGAGAGACTCCAGCCGCCGTTCTCCTGCTGCCTGGCGACGACCTGATCGATGATCTGCTGGCGCTGGGCGTCCGTGAGCACGCCAACGATCGACGTGGACGCCCACAGCGCGAAGAGCTGGTTATGCAGGTTCTGCTTCTCGAGATGTGAGCTCAGGTACTTGCGCAGCCGCTCGACGCCCGCCCGCGTATCGGCGTCGTGATCGGTCTTGAGATAACCGGGGGCCGTGCCGATGGCGATGGCGGCGAGCGTCGTCCCGTAGTAGGTGGCTTCGCCGGCCTCCCAGGGACGGAGGCCGAAGTCGAGCCAGTCCCACGAGCCGGATTCCTTCCCGTCCTTGTGCTGGGTTGACCAGAGGTGGCGGAGGGCTTGCCGGGTGGCGTCGCTCGGGGCGGCGAGGCCGCCGCGGCGATCATCCCCGGCCAGGACCAGGGCGTTGAGGATGGCCTCGGTGCCCCACGATTCGACCTTCTTCCGGTCGTCGAAGTCGTACGAGAGGCGGAATCGCGGGGTGTCGAGCTCGCCCCAGTGCGCGACCCTGCCGGCGGACTTGCTCGAGGAGCCGGCTCTCATGGGCCGTCGGGCGATTCTCGCCCGCGACGTGCCGCAAGGCCGGACGGCCGAGGGCGTACGACACCGAGGTATGACAGCTCAGGCACGAGACCTTGTCCGCCGCCTCACCGCGGTCGGCGCCGCGGAAACTCTCCCATTCCTTGGCCCGCGCATCGAGGTACCGCGCGGCCGATTGGGTGTCCCAACCCGTCCGCTCTCCGGCGAAGGCTCGCGACGGGCTCATGAGCAATCCGATCGCCAGGATCGGCCACAGCGTCTTCAGATCAGGCTGGCGCATTCGTCGGCTCCCGAGAGTCAAGATCGGCGTCCGCAAACAACGACGTTCATCGGCCACGATGTGACGATCGACCGGTTGACGTCCAGTTTACCGGCATCCCGCGAAGATAACGCGTGAGGTCCGAATAATCGTCGGTCCAGGGGCGAGAATCCGGGCGACGTCGGGGCTCTCGCCAGCGCGGGTCGTTGGCCAGGGCTCCCAGGTCGCGCTCGTTCTCGGCCATGACGGCCCAGATCGACGGTTGCTTGCCGGACAGCCGCTCCTCCGGGCTGACGTTGACGTCGTAGGCGATCCGGCAGGCGAGGCCGGCGTCCTGGGCCTGTCGTCCCATCAGCGGGTCGAGGTCGAGGTAGCGATTCGAGAGGTTGAACGCCAGGACGCCCCCCTCCGCGAGCCGGGAGCGGTACAGCCGGATCGCCTCCCGCGTGACCAGGTGGACCGGGAGCGAGTCGGAGCTGAACGCGTCCAGAATGATCAGGCGATAGGCGTGGGCGGGCGCCTCGCCGAGACGCAGCCGGGCGTCGCCGAGCACGACCTCGGCCGAGGCCGCCGGGCAATCGCGCAGATAGGTGAAGAACCGCGGATCCCGGGCGATGCGCTCGATCGCGGGGTCGATCTCGTAGAACGTCCAGCCCTGCTCGGGCCGGGCATAGGCGGCCAGCGTGCCCGCCCCGAGGCCGACGATCGCGATGCGCGTTCCCGGGGAATCGAGCCGCGATTCGAGGGCCGCGAAGAGCTGGCCGATCGGCCCGGATCGTGTGAAATAGGTCGAGGGCACGCGGGCGAGGTTCGGGTCGAGGCTCTGCTGGCCGTGGAGCGTGCTGCCGTGGAATAGCCGATGGACCGTGTGGTCGGCATCCTCGGTCACGCGCACCACGCCGAAGAAGTTCCGCTCGATGTGCAGTAGCCGGCCGCTCACGCCCTGGGTCAGGCCGCTCGCCGCCAGCACCGCCCCGGACGCGAGCGCGAACCGCAACGGCCGCCGCCGCGCCGTCACCAGGGCATAGAACCCGAGGCCCGAGGCGATCATCACTCCCAGGACGCCCAGGACCGAATCGGCCAGATGGCCCTGGTTGGTGACGATCAGCGCCGTCAGCGCGAAGACGACGCCGGGCAGCAGCAGCTCCCCCAGCAGCTCGCGGCGGGTCGAGATCTTCGCCCGGCCTTCGGCCCAGCACGAGACCAGACAGCCCAGCACGATCGCCAGGGGATACTCGACGACCCGGTCGAACAGCATGGGCACGAGGATGGCGTTGAAGACGCCGCCGAGCAGCCCGCCCAGGGCGATCACCATGTAGAAGGTCGACAGATATCGCGCCGGCGGGCGTCGGCGGGCCAGGGCGCCATGGCAGGCCACGGCCCCTGCGAAGAACGTCAGCAAGTGGAGCGGAATCCAGATCGCATGGACGAAGCCCGCGCTCAGGACCAGGACCAGCGTCATGACGCAGACCGGCAGCGCGGACGAGGCCAGGCGGACCGCGGCCGACTCGAGGCCGGCGAACGCCACGATGAAGCTCAGCAGGTAGAGCGCCAGCGGGATGACCCAGAGCAACGGGCATCGGCGCGAGGTCGGTGGTCAGGTACGTCGTCACGCCCATGAGCCAGCTCGACGGGAGAAAGACCAGCGCCAGCCAGCACAGCACCGTCCCGACACCGGGCCGTACCGGCGGGACGGGATCGGTCACGACGTCCGCGTCGTCGCCCGCAGATCCCCCGACTCGCCTCATGCCCCGCGCGATCAGGCCGCAGCTCATCAGCAGGGCCGCGAGCACGAGGAAGCCCATCCTCCAGAGGCGCGATTGCGAATCCAGGCTCAGATTCGGCTCGATCGCGAAGGGATAGGCGAGCAGGGCCAGGAGGCTGCCGGCATTACTGGCGGAGTAGAGGAAGTACGGGTCGTGTGCCCGGGGATGTCCGGTCAACGCGAACCAGTTCTGGACGAGCGGCGCCGTCGCGGCGACGACGAGCAGCGGCAGGGTCGCCGAGGTCGCGAGCGACCAGAACAGGCGGGCGGCCGGATCGTTGCCGACGCCGACGACGCTCGGATCGGGCGCGAAGCGGGGGGCCGCACAGGCCGTGGCGAGGAACAGTCCCATCGGGACAAGATACAGGGGGGACAGCAGGTGCGGCTCGTCGTCCCGGCCGATCCCGACCCCGGCGACGGAGAGCGTGTAACCCATCAGCAGGATCATCTGGAAGTACACCAGGCACGTATTCCAGACCGCGGGGGTGCCGCCGAACAGCGGCAGGACCATCTTGCCGATCATCGGCTCGGCCGTGAACAGGAGGGCCGAGGCCAGGAACGAGGTCAGGCCGAAGAGCAGGATGATGCCGGGTCTCATGCGGCCCGCCTCCCCGGGATGTCGTCACCGGCAATCCGGGGAGGCGACGTCGGGCCCGCTCGGATACAATCGGAGCACCAGCAGAGAACAAGGGCCGGCGGAGGCGGGCCTGCCGCAGCCCGTGGGACGAACAGGACGATTCGGGGACTCTCCTTGCCATCCTTGCACCGACGGATCGCCAGCCGGCTGCGGTTTCGCGAGTACCTGGAGCGCTTTCGCTCCGCCCTGAAGGCCGGCGTCGCCTCGCGACCCGAGCCGACGGCACCGGCCGGCCGGCATCGCTCGTTGCCGCGGCTCTACCGCGAGTTGTACGGGCTCCTGGCCGGTTACCGCGCCACGCTCGGCGTGGCGCTCGCGGCCCTCACGGTCGCGACGCTGCTGAAGCTCATCCCGCCGGCCGCGACCAAGGCCGCGATCGACTACGTGATGCTGTCGAGGCCGCTGCCCGAGTGGTTGGTGTCGCATAGTCCCGTCGCGATCCCCGAATCGCCGCGGCTCCGGCTCGCGGTGCTGGTCGGCGATCGTCTTCGTCGTCTCGGTCCTGGGCAAGTTCCTGGGCCTCTCGAGCCGATGGCGGGCGACGCGGACGACGAAGCGCGTCCAGGTCGCGGTCCGCAGGAAGGTCTACGATCACGCCATGCGACTGCCGCTCCACCGCGTCTACCAGCTCAAGTCGGGCGGGGCGTCCAGCCTGCTCCGCGAGGACGCCGGCGGCATCGGCGAGCTGATCTTCAGCATGCTCTACAACCCCTGGTCGGCCGTCGTCCAGTTCCTCGGCGGGCTCGTCGTGCTGGCCTGGGTCGACTGGCGGTTGCTGCTCGGCGCTCTCGTCCTCGTGCCGGGCGTCTATTACTCCGACCTGACCTGGAACCGCCGGATCCGCCCGCTCTTCCGCGACGTCCGGAAGGAGCGCCAGGAGATCGACAGCCAGACGACCGAGGCCTTCGGCGGCATGCGGGTCGTCCGCGCCTTCGGCCGCCAGAAGAGCGAGACGGCGCGGTTCATGGGCGAGAACCACTTCATGGCCCGCCTGGAGCTCTACGTCTGGTGGCTGTCCCGGCTGATCGAGCTGCTCTGGGAGTTCCTCCTGCCGATGGCCTCGGTGGCGCTGCTGCTCTACGGCGGGCTCCAGGTCATCGACGGCCGGCTCTCGCTCGGCGACCTGATGATGTTCCTGGTCTACCTGGCGATGCTCCTGGAGCCGATGGCGATGCTCGCCTCGAGCGTGACGCAGTTCCAGAACAACCTCGCGGGCTTCGACCGCGTGCTCGACCTGCTGGCCGAGCCGCGCGAGATGGCCGACTGCCCCGGCACGCGTCCCGTCTCCGAAGGCGACGGTCGCCGGGCGGATCACGCTCGAGGACGTCGGCTTCGTCTATCCGGGCACCGACCGGCCGGTGCTCCACGACGATCGACCTCGACGTCGAGCCGGGCGAGACGATCGCCCTGGTCGGCCGGAGCGGGTCGGGCAAGACGACGCTCTGCAACCTGATCGCGCGGTTCTACGACCCGACCGTCGGCACGATCGCGCTCGACGGCGTCGACCTCCGCGACGATCGAGGTCGAGAGCTACCGCCGGCTGCTGGGGATCGTCGAGCAGGACGTCTTCCTCTTCGACGGCACGATCGCCGAGAACATCGCCTACGGCGACCGCTGGGCCTCGCGGCCGCGGATCGAGTCCGCGGCCGCGCGGCGGCCAACGCCGCCGAGTTCATCGACGGCTCGCCGGACGGCTACGACACCCTCATCGGCGAGCGCGGCGTCCGGCTGAGCGGCGGCCAGCGGCAGCGGCTGGCGATCGCCCGCGCGGTGCTCGCCGACCCGCGGATCTTCATCCTCGACGAGGCGACCAGCAACCTCGACACCGAGAGCGAGCGGCTCATCCAGCAGAGCCTCGCCGAGCTCCTCCGCGGCCGGACCTCGTTCGTCATCGCCCACCGCCTGAGCACGATCCGGCACGCCGACCGCATCCTGGTCATGGACGACAAGCCAATAAGCAATCAACGC
>CAVYTQ010000019.1:0-22830 GCA_963771445.1 uncultured Planctomycetota bacterium
TAGCCGGTGGCGTCCACGAACTCGGCGAACCGGGCATTCGTGACCGGTGCCGTGTCGATCTCGAACGCCGCCACCGAGGCGGTGTGCACCGGGCCCTCCTCCGGGTAGAACCGGTCGCTGCCCATCCGGAAGTCGCCGCCGGCGATCCGCGTCATGCCCTCCGTCACGGGAGCATCCGCCCGTGGATCGACGTCCACCCGCCCTACTTGTCCGGGTGGGCCATCATGTCGACCGCGACCGTCGCGGCGAGCACGAGCACCGGATCCTGGTCCTGATCGATCTCGACCCCGTACGAGTCGGCGAGGCGGAACCACTTCTTCGACACGGTGGCCACCGGCCGGTGCCCGTCCTTGAAGCTGTACTCGTGCTCGAGCACGTTGCCCTGCACCTCGAGGTCCGGGCCATCCTTGATCTTCACCACCCACCGGTCCCGGAACGGTGTGATCAAGGCCTTCTTCACGAGCGCCGCCCGATGCCCGTGCGCGTCCTCGATCTCCATCGTGTCCTTGATGTGCAGCATCCGCTCCTGGATCTTCGCGAGCTCGTGCCCGTCCGCATCCTCGAACTTCAGGGTCTTGCGGATCCGCAGCGCCTTGCCGTCGACCTTGTACACGCGTTCGCCGTTGTCGGTCTCGATCCAGTAGTCGTCACCGATCGAGACGAGGCGTTCGCGCATCCGGTAGTGCGTGCGCCCGTCACGGCCGTCGCGCTCCTCGTGGCGTTCTTTCCGCCTACCCAGCATGGTGCCCCCTGTCCGTCGGTCGACCTCGGCAGGGTCGCGCGACGGCCGACGGAGGTGCGTCACCCGTCCTGGGTGATTCCGCGGCATCCGGGTGGCCGGCGGGCCGACGCGCAGGCCGTCCTGCGTGGAAGCGAGGGTTCCGCCTTGCTGATGCAACTTGTGATGCTAACTTGACCGCGTGCAGGACCTCAGTCGCCTCCTCCATGCCGTGACGATCCGCGCCGACCGCGCAGCGGACCGCATCCTCCGGGCGGAACGAGGGCTCTCCTACAACCGGTTCCTCGTGCTCTACGCGGTGGATGAGATGGGCGGACCGACGCAGCGCGCGCTCGCCGAGCGCCTCGGTGTGACGGAGCCGTCGGTGTCCCGCATGGTCCGGGCGCTGCGCGACGACGGGTTGCTTTTCACCGACGCGCGAGCGGGTGGGAACCGCCGGCAGGTGACGTTGACGCCGGCCGGCGCCGAGGCGCTGCACGGCGGGGGAGCGGTGCTGGAGCGGCGCTTCGCCGATGCCGTGGCCGCAGCCGGCGTGGACTACGACGACTATCGGGCGACGACCGCTCGACTGCTCGGGGTGCTCGGTGGCACGGCCGGCGGCGCGGCAGAGGCTCGAAGGACCGCTTCGTGAGGGCCGTGAGCCCGCCCGTCGAGGTGGCCTCCAGCACCGTTCGGAGCGCCGATGGAACGGCCATCGCCGTGCACACGCTCGGAGTGGGGAAGCCCGTTCTCGTGCTCGGCGGAGCGATGCGCAGCGCCAGGGACTACCTCCCGTTCGCTGCCGCCCTGGGCGACCGGTTCCGCGTCCATGTGATCGACCGGCGAGGCCGCGGCGACAGCGGTCCGTTCGGCGACGGCTGGTCCATCGACCGGGAGCGCGACGACCTCCTGGCGGTGCAGGCGGCGACCGGCGCGAAGGCGGTCTTCGGCCACAGCTTCGGCGGCCTGGTGGTGCTGGAGACCGCGGCCCGATCAGGCGTGTTCGACCAGGTCGCCGTGTACGAGCCCGCGGTGTCGATCCACGGATCGATCCCGCTGCGGTGGATGCCGCGCTACCGGGAGCTGCTCGACGAAGGACGGGGCAGGGCCGCGTTCGCCTGCTTCGCTCAGCAGGCGGGGCACGCTCCCGGCCCGGTGTCGAAGCTCCCTGGGTGGTACATGCGGGCGATCATGCGCCTGGTCGTGCGGGCTGACCAGTGGGCTCGATTCGAACCGCTGCTCGAGGCGAACCTCATGGAGCACGCTCAGGTCGCCGCCCGGGACGACACCTTTCCGGACTATGCCCGCATCGTCGCCGACGTGCTCCTTCTGGCAGGGGCGCGAAGCCCGGCCTTCGCGTCCACCGACCTGGTCGAGGTCCTCCAGCGCACCATCCCGCGAACCGAGATCGCGATACTCGCCGGCCTGAACCACAACGCACCCGACGACGGCGCTCCTGTTCCGGTCGCGGATCGTGTCGCGACGTTCCTGGCGGGAGCCGCCTGATCGCGCTCGCCCCTACACCGCCGGAGCGGGTCGCCGCCTCGCGCTCCGGGCGAGCTCGACCCGTGCCCGGACGAACGGCGCGACGCCCGCGGCGGCCGCGAGCACCGACAGCGCGATCGACCCGGCCACGATGGCCGGGAACAGGCCGGCCGCCGTGGCGAGCCGGCCGACGCCGATCGCGGTGAGGCCCTGCACCAGGTAGCCGCCGAAGTAGACGGCGGAGACCGTGGATGCGCGGTGCTCCGCCGGCGCGAGCTCGGCCGCGGCCCCGATCCCGGCGGCGAACAGCAGGCTGTAGCCGATGCCCGTGACCACGATCGAGGCGAGGAACACGACCAGCGAGCCGATCCCGCTCGCGAGCACGAGGGCGCCGAGCCCCACGATCATCGCCGCCGCGCCGACCGGCGCAGCCACCGACGCGCGCAGCTGCCGGGCGAGCAGCGCGGTGACGCCGATGACCACGGCGGACAGCGCGAGCAGGAGCCCGATCACAAGCGGATCCGGCGTGCCGAGCAGGCCGACCGCCACGTCCGCGCCGAGCGCGAGCACCACACCGCCGGTGCCGAACGCCGCCGCGACACCGAGCGTGCCCTGGACGACGATCCCCGACATCGACCGGTGCACCCGGAGCAGCTGCACGCGGCGACCCGGCGAGCGGAGGCCGGACGGCAGCCGGAGGGCGAGCAGGAGCGTCACGATGATCGCGGCGAGCAGCGGCCAGTAGGAGGCGTGCAGCGGATCGCCGACGAAGTGGAGGAAGACGCCGCCGAGCACGAGGGCGACCGTCAGCCCGGACGCGGTCGCCGCGGTGGCGAAGGCGCCGGCCAGGTGGCCCTGTCCTTCCGGCAGCGACTCGGCGAGCGCGGCGGTCGCGGCGCTGAGGGCGAAGCCGACGCCCGCACCGGTCAGCACCCTGCCGACGAGCAGCACACCGACCGAGGGGGCCAGTGCGAATGCCAGGGTGCCGAGCGCCATCAGGGCGAGGCCGAGCACGATCGCCGCGCGTCGCCCGACGCGGTCGCTGATGCCGCCGAAGAGCCCGAGCACGACGAGCAGCGTCAGCGGGTAGATGCCGAACACCAGGGTCGTCGTGGCAGGCGGCACCTGCCAGACGCGGCCGTAGACGGGGTAGACGACGGAGGGCGCCCCGCTCGTCCAGAGCGCGAGGGCCGCGGTCAGCGCGGCGGTCGTGAAGGTCGTCCTGCGAGAGACGCTGCGCATGCGGGCTCCATCCATGCTCGGTTGGTTCCTCAAACCTAGCAGTCTGGATCCGGAATCCCGTCCCAGGGGTATGATCGGATGGTGCCGAAGACCGATCCGAGAACGATCTCATGCCCCATCGCCCGGACGATCACGACGATCGCCGACCGCTGGTCGCTGCTCGTGATCCGTGAGGCGGCGCTCGGTACCACCCGCTTCTCCGACTTCCGCGCGCGGCTCGGCATCGCGAGCGACGTGCTGACCGACCGCCTGCACGCCCTCGTCGGCGAAGGGGTGCTCGAGCAGGTCGCCTACCAGGAGGAGGGCAGCCGCACCCGCACCGAGTACCGGCTGACCGACGCGGGCAGGGAGCTCCACGTCGTGCTCGGCGCGCTCGGCGACTGGGGCATCCGCAACCTGCCGACCGACGTCGACTCGGGCGTCCGCTACCGCGACGCGGCCGGCCGCCCGGTGCACGTCGCCTTCGTCGACGCCGACGGGCGGACCCTCGCCGACGACGAGGTCACGGTGAACCGGGCCTGACGTCGCCGAGCCTTGGAGCTCGGTCGGCCGCCTGCGGAGCCGGGGAGAGCGACCCCGTCGAGCTACCCGAGGGCGCCGTCGCGCAGCGTGAACACGAGATCGCACCGCTCCGTGAGCTCCTGATCGTGCGTGGCCACGACGACGGTGGCCCCACGCCCCGCCAGCTCGAGGAGCAGGTCCGTGACGCGTCCGCGGTTCTCGGCATCGAGCTGCGCGGTCGGTTCGTCCGCGAGCACGAGGTCGGGTTCGGTGGAGATGGCACGGGCGAGCGCGACGCGCTGCTGCTCCCCGCCGGAGAGCTCGTCCACGAGATGATCCGCGCGCGCGGCGAGGCCGACCCTGTCCAGGGCGTCGCGCGCGGCGGCTCGAAGTGCCGGGCGGCGGAGGCGCCTCGCCCTGGGCAGACCCTGCGCCGCGAGCTCCACGTTCTCCGCCGCGGTGAGCAGGGAGAGGAGCCCGAACGACTGGTGGGCGATCTGCACCCGGCCGCTCCAGGGGTCCCGGGTGCGGGGAGTGACGGTCTGCCCGTCGTAGCGGAGCTCACCCCGGTCCGGTGGCTGGAGCGCGGCGAGGACCGTCAGGAGGGACGTCTTGCCCGATCCGGACGGTCCGGTGAGGGCGGCGATGTGCCCGGCCGGAACGGTGATGTCCACGCCGTCCAGGACCGTCCGGCGACCGCGGCGGAGCTCGATCCCGGTGGCAGTCAGCTGGATCGGGCCCGTCATGAGCGGTCGTCCTGGTGGCCGGCCAGGGGGTGCAGCTCGATGTGATCGGCATGGCGGACGACCCGTGCTCGTCCGCCGGCCGGGAAGCGGTCCGCGAGGTCGGCGGGCAGCTGCACGGTTCCGTCCCGTCCGATGACCGCGTACTGCTCGCCGCTGCGGGCCTCTGTCCCGATGCGGCCGTCGCGCATCGTGAGGCGGCGGTCCATCGCTTCACCGAGCTCGGCATCGTGCGTGACGACGATCACGGTCGTTCCCCATCGGTCTCGCGCGGTCCGCAGCAGCTCGGCGATGCCGGCGGCGTTCTCCCGGTCCAGCTGGCTCGTCGGCTCGTCGGCGAGCAGCAGGCGGGGGCCGGTGGCGAGCGCGGCGGCGAGGGCGACCCGCTGCTGCTCACCTCCGGAGAGCGTCCCGGCGCGCCGGCGTGCCGCCTTCTCCATCCCCACCGCTTCGAGGAGCTCGGCCGCGCGTCGATGACGGACGCCGCGGGGTGCGCGAGCGGCGAGCTGCGCGAGCTCGACGTTCGCACGCACGGACGCGTAGGGCAGGAGGTTGCGTTCCGGTCCCTGCATCAGCATGCCGATGTCCTGGCTGCGGTGGGCGAGCACCTCGCGCTCCGAGGCACGGGCGACGTCGCGGCCGAGCACGTGGACCTGGCCGGCGCTCGGCCGGAGCAGACCGGCCAGCAGCGCCATCAGCGTCGACTTCCCCGACCCGGAGGGGCCGACGAGCGCGACCAGCTCGCCGTCCTCGACGAGCAGGTCCGCGCCTCGGAGCGCGACCACCTCGCTGTCGACGGTGCGGTGGATGCAGACCGCCTGCTGCACATCGACGACGACGCTCACTGCTCGGCCTCCCGGAGCGCGCTGACCGACGTCCGTCGGTCCAGGACGGCGGCGGTCACGGCGACCGCGGCGAGCAGCAGGGCCACGATCGCCGCCCCGACCAGGGCCAGTGTGCCGAGAGGCTGGTGCACGAGGAACGCGGGGTAGGGAGGGTCGTCGACGTAGGCGGGCAGCGCGGGCAGCGCGAGCTGGACGCCGGCCAGCGCGAGCACGAGCCCGCAGATGGTCGCGAAGACGGCGAGGAAGCCCTGCTCGACGAGGACCGATCCGCGCAGGCTTCGCTTCCGGATCCCGAGCGCGCGCATGGCGGAGAGCTCGAAGACCCGTCTGCGCGCGAGGAGCGCGATCCCGAGCACGACCGCGGCCGTCGCGAGCAGCACCGCCGTGACACCCCCGGCGATGGTGAAGGGGGTCGCGAACCCCGGCCCGTTCGAGGCCAGCGCCGACGCGCGACCGGCCGCGGTCTCGACGGACAGCACGTGCACGCCTGCAGCGCGCAGGCGATCGACGACATGCGGCGGCGCGTCGCGGCCGATCCAGATCTGGTTCTCCAGCAGGTGCGAGTACCCGGAAGGGGACTCGGCCTCGACCCAGGCGCGTGGCAGCAGCACACCGGCGTTCCCGAGCCGAGGGACGACCGTGACGGTGCCGCTCCGCCTGAGCGAGAAGGTGTCGCCGTCCGGCGTCTGCACCGTCACCGCCGAGTAGCCGCCGGTCAGGGCCGCCGCGACGACTGCGGGCGCAGTGGTCCGAGCACCTGCTGCGACGCCGAACCCGGCCGCGCCATCGCCCGGCTGCCCCACGACGGAGATCGCGACGTGCACGCCGTCGGGCTCGACCGACACCCGCTCGGCGGGGGTGACGCTCGCCGCCGGGTACGGGTTCAGCGGTGACCACACCACCCGCGCGAGCGACGGCTGCACAGGCGCGCCGGAGCCACCCGTCACCTGGATGGAGCGGATGGTGAAGCCGACGACGAGCGCGCCGAGCTGGTCGAGCGGTCGGGTGAGGTAGATGCGCCGGAACCGGCATCCGTCGGCGCAGAACCCCACGTCGGCCGTGTACGTCCTCGTGCCGGGCGTGAGCGCGCCCAGACGGACGGTGTGCGGCTGCCCTCCGGCATCGGTCAGGTCCGCCGCGAGGCCGAGCAGGGCCTGGACCCTCGGGGTGCTGATGGACAGGGCCATGCGCGTGCCCGTGATCACGGGCACCACGGGTGCGGGAGCCGACAGGGGTCGCAGCAGCGCGGCGAGCGGCGAGGATCCGAAATCGCGGCGCCAGTAGGCGACCGTGCCGAACGTCCTCGGATCGACCACGAGCACGGACGGGGAATCGCCCGCGCTCGAAGTGGTGTCGAAACCGCTGTACTGGGTGCCCACGCCGATCGGTGCCTCCGCGACGGCGGTCAGCACGCGACCCGTCGGGTCCACCGATCGGATGCGTCCGTCCGTCCTTCCATCCGGCGCGATGTGCACCACCGTCGGTGCCCCGACATCGGTGAGGGCTCGGTCGTCGCGGTTCTGCGCCAGGACGTCGGCGCTGCTGACGCCGTACATCGCCATGGCGACGGCGACGACCAGCACCCCGAAGGTCCGGCGCCCGGCCGGTCGCCGAGCGAGCTGCCGCAGGCCGACGAACGCCGAGACCGCGCCCGTACCGCGCGTCGGACGGAAGCCCAGGCGGGCGAGCAGGACGACCGCCCTGCTCGCGACCAGGGCGCCGGCGACGATCAGCAGCATCGGGGCGAGGATGGCGATCCCGCTCGCCGTGCCGACGGCGAGCGAGCCGGACAGCCGCAGCTGGGCGATCCCGGCCACCGCGAGGACGACGACGACGACCTCCGCGACGACGCTCCGACGGGTCCCGGGTCGGGTCGTCCGCCGCCACTGCTCCAGCACCGGTCGCCGGAGCACCCCGATGCTCGCAGCGAATGCGGCGATCAGGCCGCCGGCGGCCGCGACGGCCGCGGCGGCCCACGAGATCCACCCGACTCGGATGTCCACCGACGTCCCGAGGATCGCCGGAGCCAGCCGGTGCTCGATCGCGGCCGCGATCAGCACGCCGAGCGGAACCGCCGCGGCGAGCAGCATCGCAGGCTCCAGCAGGACGAGCACCAGGGTGCCGCCGGCCGACATGCCGCGCACCTTGCTCAGCGCGACCTCGGCACCGCGCCCCTCCACGGACCCGCTGATGAGGGTGTGCAGCAGGAACCAGCCCAGCGCGAGCAGCTCCGCGATCACCACGACGATGGGCAGCATCAACCGAGCACCGCCACGCTCCCCGGCGCGCACCACCTCCTGTGCGCTGCTCGTCACATCCGCGGGGTCCGTCATGCCACTGTCATGGAGGCGCCGGACCGCGCCGGCGAGCGACGTCAGGATCGGTTCCGCCGTCCGCTGATGCATCGTCGATCGGTCGAGCGCCAGATCCGCCGACGCGACCACCCCGTCGACCGGCTGCACCGTCGACGCCGAGAAGTAGGCCGCCGGGACCCACGCGGCGAGGGTGTACTGGCTGACGTCAGGGGTGCCGCCGAACCAGTAGGCGGCCGTGGGCCGACTGCGGACAGCGATCCCGCGCACGTGCAGCGTGAGCGGGTCCCCTCCGCCGAGTGGGGCGACGGCGAACGTCTGGCCGACCAGGAGGTGGTGCGCCCGGGCGACCGCGTCCTCGAGGACCACCCCCGTCCGGTCCTGCTCGCTGAGGCAGGACCCGGCCAGCAGGCGCAGCGCGTCGCAGAGCCCGTCTCGGCTGGTCAGTGTGATGCGCTGGGTTCCACCCGGCCGCTCGATCGCAGGTCGCTGGACGGTCGAGAGCTGCATCACCACGGTCGGATAGGCCGTGTGAGCGGCCCCGGTGAACGCATCGTCGACCGCCGACCGGAGTACGGCGGTGGATGGCCGACCCGTCTGCAGCGCCGTCACCTCGATGCCCGTGCCGTCCGCTCCGACCGGCGCCCGGTCGACGGCGGCGCGCACCACGGCGTCCTGCGCCGACGCCGCGTAGGACGGAGCCGCCGCGGCGGCGGCCGTGGTGCAGGCCGCGACCAGGAGCAGCATCAGGGAGGTCGCCCGCCGCCACCACAGACCCTCGAGAGCCAGGCTCAGCAGCCGCACGGCGTCATGCCCTCACGCGAGACCTCGGCCCTGGGCGGCGGACGGACGACCTGAGGCGCCCGCAGCCCATGTCGCTCGCAGGATGACGCCCTGGAACGGCGCGCGATGCTCCGATGGGACCCTCCTGGCATGCCGACCCCATCGGCGAGAAGGGGCGCTCCCAGCATGCCGTACCGGGGTCTCGTCGACCGGCGACATGCGAGACCGCTCGGGGCGCATGCTGGTACCAGGAGGATCCATGACTGCGGATGTGTCGATCGGTGTCCCTGGAGCGCTCGGGCCGGATGCGGTGCGGCTGCTGGCGCCGCGGATCGAGGCCGCCGGCTTCGCCGGCATCTGGCTGAACGACACCCCCCAGGGCGATTCGCTCGCCGGGCTGACGGCCGCTGCGGAGGTCACGACGCACCTCCGACTCGGCACCGGCGTGATCCCCGTCGACCGGCGCCCCGGGCCCGAGATCCTCGAGGCCCTCCGGCGCACGGGCGTGCCGGAGGCGCGGCTCACCCTCGGCATCGGGTCCGGGCAGCTGCGGAAGGGTGCCGTCGACGCGGTCGCGGAGGCGGTCGCCGTGCTCCGGCAGGGGTCGAGGGCAGCAGTCGTCGTCGGGGCGCTCGGGCCTCGGATGCGGCGGCTGGGCGCCGAGCACGCGGACGGCGTCCTGCTCAGCTGGCTGACCCCGGCGGTCGCCGCGGAGCAGGCGACGGAGCTGCGCGCGGTGGGCACGGACGCCCAGGGCGAGCGGCCGAGGATCGCGCTCTACGCGCGGACCATCGTCGATGAGGCCGCGCGTCCGGTGCTCGAGCGGGAGTCGGAGCAGTACGGCTCCTACCCGGCGTACGCCGCGAACTTCGCCCGTCTCGGCATCCGGCCGATCGACACGACGCTCGCCCCGGTCGACGGCGGGCTCGCGGCGGGTGTCGCCGCGTACCGGGCCGCCGTCGACGAGCTCGTGCTGCGGGCGATCACGCCGACGGGCTCGCTCGACGACCTGCTGGCGTTCGTGGACCGGGCGGCCGCACTGCTGGCGTGAGCCTCCCGGCTGCGGCGGTCGGCAGGGGCCCTCGCGCGCCGGTCAGGCCGGCTCGCGCGGTCAGTCGGAGCGGGCGACGCCGCGCCGGCGCCTCCGCTCGGCGCTCGTCAGGCCGGCGATGTCCCCGAGGGCCGGTCGCATCCAGGTGAGGGATGGGTTCGCGTCGACGAAGAACGCGCGTGCCAGGAGGGTGAGCGGCACGGCCAGGACGGCCCCGATGCCTCCCAGCACCACCGTCCAGAAGATCACCGACAGGAACGTGATGGTCTGGTTGAGGGAGACCGCCGACCCCACGATCTTCGGCTGCAGCCCCGACTGGATCACGCCGTTGATGACGGCGTAGATGACGATGACCGCCACGGCCGCCCGCCATCCCTGGCTGAGGTAGGCGAGCACGACGGGCGGCGCGATGCCGATCCAGTAGCCGATGTTCGGGATGAACCCGGTGATGAAGGCGAGCAGACCCCAGAGGAGCGCCCCGGGGATGGCGAGGATCAGGAGGGTGACCGTGTCGAGCGTGGAGACGATCGCGCCGAGCAGGGCTGTGACGAGCATGTACCGGCGGACCGAGACGCTGAACTGCTCCAACGCCGCGACCAGCTCCGGTCGGACCGTTCGGACCCCGTCGCCGATGAGCCGGGCGTACCCCGCGTCGATGGCCATGAACACGACCAGTCCGACGACCAGGAGCAGCCCGAACCCGAGCCCGAAGACGTCGCTGACCAGGCCGGACGCGGTCCTCACCAGCGCCGTGGGGTCGATGTGCGCCAGCAGCGACTGCACCTGGGCCTGACCGAGTCCGAGGCTGTGCAGCACATCCGCGAGGTCGCGTTGGAAGGCGGTGATCTGGTCGGAGTACTGGGGGAAGATCGTCGCGAACTGCCCGATCGCCACCACCAGCGCCGCACCGAACGCCACCAGCAGGGCGAGCACGACGATGACCACGACGGTCGAGGCGAGGGTCCGGCCCAACCCGAGCCGTTGCAGGAGGACCCGGGCCGGCTGCACGCAGATCGTCACGACGAGCGCCAGGACCGTGGGCCCGATGATCCCGGCGAACTGCGCGCAGCCGATCGCGATGATCACCGCTGCTGCGAGACCGATCGCCAGGCGCAGGCCGGGCGTCCCGGTCACTCGGGGCTGTTCGCTCTGGGCCGGACGATCGGCAGGAGCCTCGGGAGCCGCGATGGGGCGGTGACGAAGGAAACCCGGGACTCGTGCGGTCATGGATCCACTCCAGACCGGGCGTTCGGCCCTCGCGTCACTCGGAACGGGTGGTGCGGGGTGCTCCGCAGCTCGCCTGCTCGCCGACTCCCGGTCACCCGACTCGGATGACGCCTGCGCGAGAACGGCCGGGAAGCATTGCCGCCATGACCTTCGACCTGGCACCGACGATCGCATCCGACCTGCCTCGGAAGGACGAGCTGCCCGGGATCTTCGACGAGCTGGACTTCCAGCTCGCCTGCCAGACCTACCTGTGGGCGCTCCCGATCGTCTCGTACGCGCACTGGCGTTCCGTGCATCGCGATGTGTTCGGTGCCACGGACCACGACCTGGTGCACTACGTCACGTACCGTGATCGGCTCGGGCTCATCACTGCGAACGCGACGACGCCCTACATCCTGAACTTCTTCGACCTCTCGGCCACCGGTCCGCTCGTCATCGAGCTGCCGGTGGGACCTACCGCCGGCGGCATCTCGGACTTCTGGCAGCGCGAGATCGCGGTGCTCGGCGAGATGGGAGCCGATGCCGGCCGCGGGGGGACGACCCTCGTCGTCGGGCCAGGGCAGGAGCTCCCGGACCACGATCCCGCCTGGACGGTGCTGTCCTCCTCCGGCGTGCACATCATGTTCGGGTTCCGCACCCTCGACCCGGATCCGGCGAAGGGTGCCGCGCTGGCGGCGGCCGTGCGCGTGCATCCGCTGTCGCAGCACGCCGATCCGCCGCAGACCCGGCTCGTCTCCCCGGCGGGCCGGCCGTGGTCGGGTGACCAGCCGCGGGGGCTCGCGTACTGGGAGACCCTGCACGACGTCTTCCAGACCGAGGTCGTGGATGAGCGCGACCGGTTCTTCCTCGCGATGCTGCGGCAGCTCGGCATCGAGCCCGGCAAGCCGTTCGCCCCCGACGAGCGACTGACACGGATCCTCGAGCGCGCGACCTCCGAGGGGGAGCGGATGGCGCAGGCGAACACCTTCGCCAAGCGCTTCCCGGGGGCGAAGTACTGGCCGGATCGCAGTTGGGACACCGCCGTCGTCCTGTCGAACTCGGCGCAGCGCGGCCCCTGGTACGACGAGCTCCTCGAGCGGGCTTCCTGGTTCTACGAAGCGGTGAGCTTCTCCGCGGCGATGAAGAGCACGACCCCCGGGAAGGGCCAGGCCTACCTCGGCGCGTACGTGGACTCGGATGGCGAGTGGCTGGACGGCGGCGAGGACTACACCCTCACCGTTCCCGCGGACGTCCCGGCCGCCCTGTTCTGGTCGGTGACCGTGTACGACGTCGCCACCCGGTGCCTCATCGACAACGACCAGCAGCGCGGCGACCGCGGCAGCCGTGACAAGGATCTGAAGTACGAGCCCGACGGATCGGTCGTCCTCCGATTCGGACCCGACCGGCCCTCCGAGGGGGACACCAACTGGGTCCAGACGATCCCGGGCCACCACTGGTTCTCCTACATGCGGTTCTACGGACCGCTGGAGCCGTACTTCGACCGCAGCTGGGTCCTCGGCGACATCACGAGAGTCCGGTGATCCGCCGCCGGCCCCCTGAGGAACCGGTGTCGTCGGACGGATCCGCGGGGCGGGCACCCCGAGCGGACGACCAGGGGTGAGACGGTGACGGTGCCGCTCTTCACCTCGCTGCACGGCTACCGGCCCGTGTGGCTCCGCGGCGACGCGGTCGCCGGGCTGACGGTGTGGGCGGTGCTGGTGCCGGAGGCGCTGGCGTACGCGTCCATCGCCGGCGTCTCGCCGGTGGTCGGCCTGTACGCGGCACCCGGAGCCCTGATCCTCTACGCCGCCTTCGGCAGCTCCAAGCACCTGGTCGTCGGGCCGATGGCGGCGACTGCGGCACTGTCCGCCGCCGCGGTCGGACAGGTCGCGGCGGGCAGGTCCGGAGCGTTCGCCGCGCTGACGGTGGCCCTCGCGCTCACCACCGGGGTGCTCGCGCTCGTCGCGGGACTGCTGCGCCTCGGCTTCATCGCGAGCTTCATCTCCGAGCCGGTGCTGAAGGGCTTCATCGTCGGGCTCGCCCTGACCATCATCGTCGGGCAGGCCCCCAAGCTCCTCGGCGTGAAGAAGGGGTCGGGCGACTTCTTCAGCCAGCTGTGGCACCTGCTGACCCACCTCGGGGCGGCGCAGTGGCTGACGGTCGTGGTCGGCCTCGGGTCGCTCGCGATCGTCCTGGCGCTGCGGCGCTTCGTCCCGATCGTCCCGGCCCCGCTGGTGGCGGTGGCCGGCGGGATCATCGCGGTGCAGGTCTTCGGGCTCCAGCACCACGGGGTGGCGATCGTCGGCCACATCGCCGGCGGACTGCCGTCCTTCGGCCTGCCCGACGTGCCCGCCAGTGACTACCTCGGCCTCGCCGGCCCCGCCGTGGGCGTGATGCTGGTCGGGTTCGCCGAAGGGCTGGGCGCGGCCAAGACCTACGCCGCCCGGGGCGGCTACCGGATCTCGCCGAACCGCGAGCTCGTCGGCCTGGGTGCTGCCAACCTGGCCGCCGGCTTGTCCAGCGGCATGGTGGTGAACGGGTCCCTGTCCAAGACCGCCGTCAACGGATCCGCGGGGGCGAGGACGCAGGCCTCCGGGCTCGTGGTCGCCGTGCTGACCGTGGTGACGCTGCTGTTCCAGCAATACGGTACTGGTCAGGCCAACAGAAGGTTACGTATTGCTTGCCGGGACGGCGATGTACGAGGCGGCCCCGCAGAGGACCGAGAAGAGGACGTAGGTCCCCAGGCTCAATTCCTGGTGGATCATCATGCTGAAGACGTGCGCGACCGACGATCCCAAGCGTCGCGAAGAGGATGGGCATCGACGATCCCTAAGATAATGAACGGAACGCCGCCCCTCTTCAAGTCCTTGAGTTTCCGAGAGGCCGTCATCCCCATCTCGAGCAGGAAGAGGCAGAGCAGGCCCTGGAACAGGTTGAGGAAGACAGGGTCGTCGACCCGGTCACGACCTTCGAGCCCTGCTTGCCGCTGACGAATCCGATGACGATCCCGCCGAAGAGCAGGAAGAGGCCCGGGTTGAGGAAGACCTCGTGGAGCAGCTTGCGGGCTGAGGAGGCCCGGCGGCTTGGCGGCCGCTGGCGGATCTCCGGCCTTCGTCGCAGTCGAGGCCGTGGTCTCCCTCTCCCGTGGCCGCCTTCCATCATCGCGGCGGCGGCGGCCGGCGTGGGGTCGTAGCCTTGCTCATCGGGCATGTGCCCGAGCGGCATCCATCCCGGCGTGGCGGAGCCGCGAGACCAGGTAGAGGGCCACCAGGCAGCCGGGGATCTCCATCACCGCGAGCATCACCGGCATGTACGCGGCGGGCTTGTACGCGACTGCCCGGCGGCGACCAGGCCGTTGAGCACGCCCATGCAGGTCGCGAAGGTGCCCGCCGAGTCCGAGCCGTAATAGCCGGCCACCGTCGCCGCGTCGACCTTCCGGAGCTTGGTCAACGACCGGAGGAGGAGGTAGGCGATGATGCCGATGAGGAAGTTCGGTGACGAACCCGACGCCCATGAACTTGAGGCGCCTGCGTCAGGACGTGTTGTCGAGCTTGGCCAGTTCCTCGCCGCCGTGCCAGCCGATCGAGACCAGCAGATAGATCGTCAGGCCCTGATAGATGATGTGCGGGAACTCGAACTCGACCCGGAGGATCGGGACCAGGAACCCCATGTAGAAGAAGAGCAGCAGCGGCTTGAAGAGATTATGCCGGAAATTGTCGCAGAACGTACTGAAGCATCGATCGTTCCTTCCTCGATCTGGGCTGGCCGGGGTTGGGGACCCGGGAATTCGCCCTCGAGGGGCGCGGCACGCGATGGGCGGTTCGCTCTCACGGCCGAGCAGGTCGCGGCGACGCTGAGGATGGACCGGGCGCGAGGCTCGCCCCGGGACGCCGGACGGCCTGGGCGTGATTCGCGATCGGCTGCGTCGAGGGACGTCCGGCGCGCGGCAGGAGGCGAGACCCGCCGACGATCGGGATCGGTCACGATCGGGCAGCTCGCAACCGCGCGAGGCCGCCGGCCGATCCACTTCAGCATCGCAATCGAGGAGAGCGGACGTCGGGAGAGGGAGGAAGAGCGGATCGAGGAATCCGGGATGAAGGCGGATGCGCGGGAGGGGTGGGGGAGATCGAGCAGGCGGTGAGCAAGGCCCGGGAGTGCTGAATTCGTCGGCGGGCTCGTTCTCGTCGGCGACGAGGTCGAGCCGTCGAGTCCGGGGCGGAATCCGGGGTCTGGGATAATTCCGGGGAGGAGTCATCCAGGACGGGGATCGATCGGATCGACGGCGACGAGGGACGGCGAGTCGCCGGACCCCGGGGGGGCCGGGATGTCGGAGGACCGGGCAGAGAAGTAAGGGAGCACCAACCCCAGCATCAGGCGAAATCGGCCTCCGAGAAGTTCGGGGGTTCGCCGGCTGAGCCCGACTGATTATCGGCCCGATACCCTGGATTTGCAACCCCTTCCGGCGAGGAAACCGGCCGGCCCGGCTCGGGATCCGGCCCGGATTCCGCCGGACCGGCTCGACGACGTGCGTCGGCGACGACTGCCGGCCTTCGAGCGACCAGGTAGCAGGAGTGGGAGTACCAGCCCCCGAGGACGACCAGCCTCGGGCGGACGCCGGCCCGGTGTCGAGCGGGCTGTGGACGTGGCCGAGGATGACCAGGTCGTGGGCCCCGCCGAGCCGACCGGCGAACCGCCGATAGACCTCCAGCCCCCGGCGGTCGAACGCCTCCTGGTTCCTGGAGGTTGGTCCGGCGGAGCAGGGCCCCCAGGGCGTCGGCCATCGGGGCGGGGACCCGGCGGAAGGCCGCGAGGAAGGCCCGGCTCTTGAGGACCGCCTTCCAGGGGGTGTGGGCCCCCAGGCGGTGGCCGTGGGCGAGGTAGAGCCGGAGCCCCTGGACGCTCGACCTCCAGCGATGTCCGGGCACGAACCGGGCCCCGAGGGTCTGCTCGTAGAACGGGCCGAGCCAGGCGTCGTGGTTGCCGGCCAGGATCGTGATCGGACCCCCTCGACCGCGGAACGAGGCCAGCGGCGGCGAGCCCCGCGCAGTCCATCGGGTCGGCCCGATGCTGGCGGGCGGCGTACCAGAAGTCGCAGAGGTCGCCGACGATCGTCAGCGAGTCCTCCGGCCCGAGCCGGTCGACCAGCCGGGCCAGCCGGCGCCCCGATCGGGCTGGTCGAGCCGGAGGTGGACGTCGCTGAGGAAGTAGTCCGGCACGGCGCGGCACCTTCGAGGGGCGGGATCGGGCGGCTCCGGCACGGGTCAGGCCGCTTCCCAGGGGAACGGCCCGGGTCGGCGACCGCCGGCGTCGCCGGACCGGGCGGACCTGGAGGTTGGGGTAGGCCTCCGACTGCCGGGCCGCGTGGACGGCGACCCGCCGGCCGGCGGCCCGGACCGCCCCCCGGGCCTCCTTCAGCGCCAGGCTCGGCCGGTTGCACTGGTCGCTCAGGTGGAGCAGGACGACGTGCCGGACCGAGCCCGGCGCCGACCGCCCGAGGACCGCCGAGACCAGCCCGGCCCCCTGGGCGTTGGAGAGGTGGCCGCGGTCGCCCAGGTTCCGGGCGATCAGGTAGGGCGCCCGCCCCGAGTTGCGCTGGAGCGTCACGTCGTGGTTGAACTCGACGCCCAGGACGTCAACGTCGGCCATCGCGTCGGCCATCGCCTCGGACCAGCAGCCGGTGTCGGCCATGTAGCCCATCGGGCCACCGGCCGGGACCCCCGGTCGGGCCGCCCCTCGACCCGGAATCCGAAGGTCGGCCCGCCGTCGTGGCTGAGCGTCGACCGGCTCGATCCGGAGACCCGAGGGCGAGAGGAACGGCCGGTCGTCGTAATGGCGGACCAGCCCCGCGGCGTCGAGCTCGCCGAACCCCGGGCGCGTCGGCCAGGGCCGCCCGGTGCCCCTCGTGGCAGTAGAGCGGGATCTTCCGGGCCGCCAGCAGCCGGAGCGTCGCCGGGTGGACGTGGTCGCCGTGGGTGTGGGTCAGCACGACCGCCGCGATCCGGCCCAGGCCCGAGCCCACGCCCTCGAGCCGGGCCGCCAGCGCCCTCGGGCCGAGCCCGAAGTCGATCAGGAGGCCGGCGTGGCCCGCCTGCACCAGGGTGGAGTTCCCCCGAGAACCGCTGGCCAGCACCGCGAATTGGATCGGCATCGCGCTTCGAGATCCCTCTCGACCCGGACCTCGTGCCCCGGCACTCACCGACGAGGCTAGTGTACACAGGTCGAAGGCCGGGGCAAGCCGACCCCGGCGGCCGCCCGGGTCGATCGCCGTCCGCCGGGAAAAAAGGCCCGGGCGATTGACGGCCCCATCGGCGCGCGTCATAACCGTCCGAACATCCCTATCTCCCGCCTTCGATCAACGCATCCGCCAGCTCGACCACCAACACGGAAGGAGCCGGTTCATGGCTCAAGGCGACCTCCACCTCCCGGGCGTCCCGCCCGCGATCCCTCCGGCCCAGTCGACGGCCGATCTGGGTCCAGGGGCTGGCCTGCGTGGCCATCCTCCCGCTGGTCGGCTTCATCGGCGGGAAGGGCTGGACGCTCTGGGACGAGTGGCGGGGGCTCCAGGGCGACGAGGTCTCGGCGCGGGCCAGCTCGGTGATCGGCTACGTCAACATCACCCCGAACCCGAGCTACGCCGGCCCGGCCCGCCGACTGGTTCCACGACGAGGGCGAGCAGACCCTGCTCTGGGCCGGCTATCGGGACGAGCTCCCATCGATGGTTCCGGTTCGGCCGCGGCGAGCTCGACACCCGGCACCTCTCGCACGCCGATCGGCCGCGACATCGATCCGGACGATCGACCGGCCGATCTTCGAGCAGGGCGGCGGGCGTGCGCTGGGACCGGGTCCCCGACGAGGCCTCGGTGGTCGGCCTGGAGGGGGGCGACGAGCCGCCGGCCTATCCGCTCCGGGTGCTCGACAAGGTGGTCGCGATCAACGACCGGGTCCGGGACCGGCCGATCCTGGTGGTCTACACGCCGATCCGTGAGGCGGGTGGCGGTCTTCGGGGCGGCGTCGACGGCCGGTCCGTGGTGATGGGGCAGAGCGGCTACTTCGTCGGCTAAGGCCCCTGCTCTACGACCGCGAGACCGAGAGCCTCTGGGTCGAGGTCGGCGAGGCGATGACGGCCGTCGCCGGCTCCCGGAAGGGGGCCAGCCTCGCCAGGATCGCCGGCGGTCGTCCCGGCGCCCTGGGGCGACTGGAAGGCGCGGCATCCCCGGGCCCGGCTGGTGGTCGGCGCCGACCGGTCGGCGATCGCGCGGCCGGCGCCGTCCCCGCTGGCACCTTGACGCCCGGGGGTTCGGGCGTTAGCCTGTGGCGTTTCAGAGGGTTACGAAATCCATGATCGAGGGCGGTCGGCGTCGGGCCAGGGACGCCGGGCCGACGCCCTCCCCTCCGCGATCCGGTTCCCAGGGAGTTCGCACGACCGATGTCCGACACGCACAAGTACGTCTATTCGTTCGGCGGTGGCAAGGCCGAGGGCAAGGCCGACATGAAGGCCCTGCTCGGCGGCAAGGGGGCCAACCTGGCCGAGATGAGCGTCATCGGCATCCCCGTCCCCCCCGGCTTCACGATCACCACCGAGGTCTGCGCCGCGTACTACGAGAACGGCAAGAAGCTGCCCGAGGCCGTCCGGCCCCAGGTCGAGGCCGCGATCAAGCAGGTCGAGGAGCAGCTCGGCGCCAAGCTCGGCGACCCGGCCGACCCGCTGCTCGTCAGCGTCCGCTCGGGCGCCGCGCTGTCGATGCCGGGGATGATGAACACGATCCTCAACCTCGGCCTCTCCGACGCCTCCACCGAAGGGCCTGGCCAAGAAGACCGGCAACGTCCGGTTCGCCTACGACGGCTACCGCCGCCTGATCGACATGTTCGGCTCGGTCGTCATGGGCGTCGACCACGAGCACTTCGAGCACGAGCTGGCACGCGCTCAAGAAGGAGCGAGGGGTCCAGCTCGACACCGACCTGTCGGCCGACGACCTCAAGCTCCTCGTCCAGAAGTACAAGGCCGTCTACAAGAAGGGCACCGGCACGGACTTCCCCCAGGACCCCAAGGACCAGCTCTGGGCGGCGATCATGGCCGTCTTCAATAGCTGGGAGGGGAACAAGGCGATCGAGTACCGCCGGATCGAGAAGATCACCGGCCTGAAGGGGACCGCCGTCAACGTCCAGGCGATGGTCTTCGGCAACATGGGCGACAACTCCGGGACCGGCGTCGCCTTCACCCGCGACCCGAACACCGGCGAGGACGTCTTCTACGGCGACTACCTGATCAACGCCCAGGGCGAGGACGTCGTCGCCGGCATCCGGACCCCCGAGCCGATCAGCCGGCTCCAGGACGACATGCCCAAGGTCTACGACCAGCTCATGGGCATCCGCGAGAAGCTCGAGAACGCACTACAAGGAGATGCAGGACATCGAGTTCACCGTCCAGGACGGGACGCTCTACATGCTCCAGACCCGGACCGGCAAGCGGACCGGGTCGTCGGCCGTCCGGATCGCCGTCGAGATGGTCAAGGCCGGGCATGATCGACGAGAAGACCGCCGTCCAGCGGGTCGCGCCCGACAGCCTGAACCACCTGCTCCTGCCCGGCTCGACCCCAAGGCCAAGGCCAAGCCCGTCGGCCCAGGGGATCGCCGCCAGCCCCGGCGCCGCGGCCGGCAAGGTCGTCCTCTCGGCCGAGGCCGCCGTCGAGCACGCCGAGGAGCACCCCGGCGTGCCGATCATGCTCGTCCGCAAGGAGACCAGCCCCGAGGACGTCGCCGGGATGCACCTGGCCAAGGGCATCCTCACCGCGACCGGCGGCAAGGCCAGCCACGCGGCGGTCGTCGCCCGAGGCTGGGGCAAGCCCTGCGTCGTCGGCTGCGACGCCCTCGACATCGACGAGAAGGCCGGCTCGATCACCATCAGCGGCCAGACCGTCAAGGTCGGCGAATACCTCACGATCAACGGCACGACCGGCGACGTGATGATCGGCAAGGTCCCGACCGTCGACGCCGAGATGGGCGGGCGACTTCGCCGACTTGATGGAGATGGCCGACAAGTTCCGGACCCTCAAGGTCCGGACCAACGCCGACGCCCCCAAGGACGCCGCCAAGGCCCGCGAGTTCGGCGCCGAGGGGATCGGCCTCTGCCGGACCGAGCACATGTTCTTCGGCGAGCAGCGGATCGTCGCCATGCGGAAGATGATCCTCGCCGACGACGAGGCCGGGCCGCAAGGCCGCCCTCGCCGAGCTCGAGCCGTTCCAGCGGGCCGACTTCGTCGGCCTCTTCGAGGCGATGGACGGCCTGCCCGTCACCATCCGCCTGCTCGACCCGCCGCTCCACGAGTTCCTCCCGCACGACGAGGCCGGCCAGGCCGAGGTCGCCAGGCAGCTCGGCGTGCCCGTCGAGAAGGTCAAGCGGCGGGTGGACGAGCTCCACGAGTCCAACCCGATGCTCGGCTTCCGCGGCTGCCGGCTGCCGATCGTCTTCCCCGAGATCGGCGACATGCAGGTCCGCGCCATCATCGAGGCCGCCATCGAGGTCAAGAAGAAGGGCAAGAGCGTCCTCCCCGAGATCATGATCCCGCTGGTCGGCACCGTCGAGGAGCTGATCCTTCCTCAAGAAGCGGACCATCGCCGTCGCCGAGGAGGTCATGGCCAAGGCCGGCGACCAAGGTCGAGTACCTGATCGGCACCATGATCGAGGTCCCCCGGGCCGCCCTGACCGCCGACCAGATCGCCGAGGAGGCCGAGTTCTTCTCGTTCGGCACCAACGACCTGACCCAGATGACCTTCGGCTTCAGCCGCGACGACATCACGCGGGTTCATGCCGACCTACCTCGAAGGAGAAGATCCTCCCGGTCGACCCGTTCCAGACGCTCGACGCCAACGGCGTCGGCCAGCTCGTCGAGATGGGCGTGACCAAGGGCCGCAAGGCCCGCAAGGACAAGACCGGCGAGCACCTGAAGGTCGGGATCTGCGGCGAGCACGGCGGCGACCCCGAAACCGTCGCCTTCTGCCACAAGGTGGGCATGGACTACGTCTCCTGCTCCCCGTTCCGCGTCCCGATCGCCCGGCTCGCCGCCGCCCAGGCCGCCCTCGCCGACGGCAAGACGATCAGCCGCGACCGCTGATCGGAACTGTCTGCCCGCCGCGCATCGCCAACCGGTCGCCGTAGGAGATCCGGCGGTCCAGCGAGAGCCGATTTCGCGGCCGATCGGGTTTCCGTGGCCTCACGGCCGGCGCCGCACCTTTCGATCCCGGCGATTCGTTCCGGTTGCTTGTCGGCCGCGATCGTCGTGGTAGCTTAGCGAATTATCGCTTGCGTCATCCATCGCATCATCTCGGCCGTCTCGATTCCGATCGCCTCGTCGCGTCGCGTCGTCCGCGACGCCCTGCATCTTTTCCTTGCGGAACGGCCGTCCCCCGTCGATAACCACATCGACCCAGATCGAGGTCGCATCCGCTCGCGAGCGAGGCGTCCGACGGCGTCGTGACCCGCGACGCGCCGGCGCGCATCGCGTCGGCGACCATCCCGGAGCCCCCGCCCCATGGCCAAGCAGAACCGCGACTGGACCGACATCCTGGTCAAGCGCGGGGTGATCGGCCCCGACCAGCTCAAGGAGGCCCAGCGGATGGGCGACATCCCCTGGAGGACGCCCTCGTCAAGCTCGGCTACGCCGACGCCGACGACATCATGAAGGCCAAGGCCGAGCAGTTCGGCATGGACTTCGTCGACCTCCGCGAGATCGAGATCCCCGACCTCGGTCATCGAGCTCGTCCCCGAGTCGCTCGCTCGCGAAAACATCGTGATGCCGCTGGCCCAGGAGAACGGGATGATCAAGGTCATCATGGCCAACCCCAACGACTTCGAGACCGTCGACAAGCTCCGGTTCGTCCTCAACCGCGAGATCGAGGTGGCCCTCGCCCCCAAGGAGGCGATCGTCGAGGCGATCAACCAGTATTACGGCGGGACCTCGCAGGAGACCGAGTCGGTCGACTCGATGCTCCAGGAATTCACCGACACCGCGATCGACTTCTCCGACGACGGCGCCGGCGGCAAGCGGCGGCTCGGGCGCCAACACGCTGGAGGAGGGGGACGCCCCGGTCATCCGGCTCGTCCACCTGATCATCCAGGAGGCCGTCATGAGCCGGGCCTCGGACATCCACATCGAGCCGTTCGCCGACCGGGTCCGGATCCGCTACCGGATCGACGGCGTCTGCATGGAACGCGACTCCGCCCCCCGGCGACTCCTCGGGCCGATCGTCAGCCGGATCAAGATCATGGGGTCGATCGACATCGCCGAGAAACGGCGGCCCCAGGACGGCCGGATCAAGATCCACGTCGCCGGCAAGGACATCGACCTGCGTGTCAGCATCCTGCCGACCAGCCACGGCCAGTCGGTGGTCATGCGAATCCTCGACCGCGAGAACATCCGGGTCGGCCTCCGCGACCTCGGATTCGGCGAGGAAGACTGGAAGCGGTTCCAGCAGCTGATCAAGCGGCCCAACGGCATCCTCCTCGTCACCGGGCCGACCGGGTCGGGGAAGACGACCACGCTCTACGCCGCGCTCAACGAGCTGAACCGGCCCGACGTCAAGATCATCACGGCCGAGGACCCGGTCGAGTATTACCTCCCCGGCGTCAACCAGTGCGAGGTCCGGGCCAAGATCGGGATGACCTTCGCCCGGATCATCCGCGCCATGCTCCGGCAGAATCCGAACATCCTCCTCGTCGGCGAAATCCGCGACGAGGAGACGGCAAACACCGCGATCCAGGCGTCACTGACGGGACACCTGGTTTTCAGTACGCTCCATACGAACGATGCGCCCAGTGCTATTACAAGACTGGTCGATATCGGGGTTCAGCCGTTCCTCGTCGCCAGCTCGGTCATGGGGATCATGGCGCAGCGGCTGGTCCGGAAAGTCTGCCCCAAGTGCAAGGCTCGCTACGAGCCTCCGGCCG
>CAVYTQ010000020.1:0-265023 GCA_963771445.1 uncultured Planctomycetota bacterium
GGGTAGGCGTCTCGAAAGTGGGTGGGAAATTTCGTACAACGGAGCCCTCCGATGGGTCCGCCCGGATTTCGTCGTCATCCGTTCACGGAGGGCTCCCATGTCTCGGCTCCCCTTGACCCCCGAGCAGGCCGAACTGTCCGACCGCATCTATCAGACCCTTCGCCAGGCCGCCGACGCCGACCTCCGGGGCCTCGCCGAACTGCTCGCCTCCAAGCCCGATCGCCAACTCCTGGGCCAGACCGAGTTCGAGGTCCGCGACCTCGTCCACAAGATCGGGGCCAAGGCCTTCGAGACCGCTCTGGACGAGCGGAAAAAGGGGGGTACCAAGGGTCCAGCATGACCTGCCCGCATTGCCACGAGTCGGCCCGGTTCGTCGAGTATCGGCCCAAGACCGTCCAGAGCCTGGTGGGGACCTTCTCGCTGGAGCGGGCCTATTACCACTGCCGGTCCTGCGGCAAGGGGACCGTCCCCTGGGACGAGACCCTCGGGCTGTCGCCGCAGGCGCTGACCCCCGGGGCCCGCGAGCTGGTCTGCATCGCCGGCGCCGTGGACAGCTTCGGCGAGGCCGCCGAGGTGGTGCTCAGGAAGCTCGCCGGCCTGCGGGTCTCGGAATCGACCGTCGAGCGGACCAGCGAGGCGGTCGGCGACGACATCGGCCGGCGGCTGGCCGCCGGCGAGACCTTCGGGGCGGCCACGCCATGGGCCTGGCACAAGGACGCCGAGGGGAAGACCTGCGCCTACGTCTCGCTCGACCTGACCGGGCTGGGGATGCAGGGCCCCGACGGGGCGGCGGCCGAGGGCCGGATGGCGGCGGTGGGGATGATCTACAACCCGGTGCCGGAGGATCCGGCGCGGTGGGCCGCCCGACCGCGGGGCGGGCGCCGCAGTTCCGGGCGCGGTACGTGGCCGGACTGGAGGGCCAGGCGTCGCTGGGCGAGCCGATGCGGAGGCAGGCGGCCCAGGTGGGCATGGATCAGGCCGAGCGCTGGATCGCGCTGTCGGACGCCGGGGCCGGGGTGGAGGACCTGCTGCGGGTGAACTTCGGCCGCGTCGAGGCGGTGATCCTGGACTTCTACCACGTCGCGGAGCACCTCGGCGACCTGGGCCGGGCGCTGTACCCGGCCGACGAATCGGCCCGGAAGGAGTGGCTCGAGCGGTGGTGCCATCGCCTGAAACACGAGGGGGGCCAGGCGGTCCTGGAGGAGTTGCGGTCGCTCCCGGCGGACGGTCGCGAGTCGGTGCGGAAGGTCCACGGCGAGGTGGTGGGCTACTTCGAGAATCATGTGCATCGGATGGACTACCCGGCGTACCGGGCCAAGGGCTGGGCGATCGGCTCGGGCCCGATCGAGTCGGCCTGCAAGACGGTCATCGGCAAGCGGATGAAGAACGGGGGCATGCGCTGGGGCGAAGACGGAGCCGATGGGATGTGCCACCTGCGCGCCCTGTTCGCCAGCGGAGAAGATCAATGGGACGCCTACTGGCATCCCAGTCGAAACTGAACAGACGGTATACCCACAGAAGTGCTACCTACCCTCGACTCAGTGGCCCCTGGCGGGCGACGTCTTCGCCCGGCGATACCACGCCGGTAGGATCAGATTCCTCCAGGTCAACGTGGTCGAATAATCGCTGCCCGGCCTGCCGGTGCCCTGGCCGTCGAGCAGCCGGTTGGCGCCGTCGCTGAGGCCGTCGGGCCCGGTCCCGCGGATCACCAGCTTGTAGGGATGATGGATGCTAATCCGCCGAGCCGTGTGCAGGGTGACCGTGTGCGCCGCCGCGTTGTAGACTGCCGATCGGACCGCGACCCTGGTGCCGCCGGAATCGGTGATTAAGTAGTTCTTGATGTTCCTGGAGGCGGCACCGAGCGGTGCGTCGAACTTCAGTACCACAGTGGTCGGCATCGTGTGGATGCCGAAGCGTTGGACCGCGACGATGCGCGGGCCATCGGTGCCGGCGGTCGGAGTCGAACTTGGGGTCGAGGTCGGAGTCGGAGTCGGAGTCGGAGTCGGAGTCTGGCCGGTCGCCGGGTCCACGGCGGTAGAGGAGGCCGTCGCCGTGTTGTTGCCCGTGGAGCGATCGTCCTCGTCGGCCGATGCCGTCGCCGATGCCGTCAGGGTCCCGGCCGACCGGGGCCGGACCACGACGGTGAACGTCAGGCCCTGCGCCGGTGGCCAGGTCGCCCAACGGAAAGGTCAGCTTGCCGTCGCTCGGCGTGACGCCGCCGGTTGCCGCGACGAAGGTCGCGCCGGCCGGGAGTGTCTCGGTCAGTCTCGCATTCGAGGCCGACCCGGACCCCGGTCGATCACCGTGATGGTGAAGGTGACGGCGTCCTGGCCGACGGTCGCGGTTCCTGGCGAAGCCGACTGCGTGACCTCCAGGTCGGCCGTGAGAGGTGGTAGCGTGGTGACGGCGACGGTCGTCGTGGTACCGCCGGTGTCATTGGCGAGATTCGGGTCGTCGGTCGTGGCACTGGCGACGGAGGCCCGCGCCGGGATGGTCGAGCCGTCGGCGAGGTCGCCGTCCACCGAGACGACGAACGTAAACGCCACCGGCGAGGTGGTTCCGGCGAGTGCCGAGATGTTCGCCGTGATCGTGCCACCGGAGCCGCCGACGGCCGGCGCCGTGATGGTCCAGCCCGAGGCCGGCGAGAACGCAAGGAACTTCGTACCGGCCGGGACGGGGACGGTCAGCGTTACATCCTGGGCGTCATCGGGGCCGTCGTCGGTGATCGTGACCGTGTAGGTGACCGTGCCGCCCGGCGCGACGGTCTCGGGCGAGCCGGCCACGGCCACCGCCAGGTCGGCGTCCGCCGCCGTCGGGATGGTGATGGCCCCGGAGAACGCCGATGTGCCTCTCGAGTCGGTCGCCGTCGAGGTGAGGAATTGGCCGGCCGGGATGCCGGCCGGACGGACGAACGTGAAGCTCGAGTTGCCGGTGGTGTCGGTGATCACGTCGGTTGTGCCGAGGAAGGTCTTCCCCTGGGCGTTCGAGAAATCTCCCGTGTCTGGGGTCGCGAAGAATTCGAGACGGAAGGCGGTGTCGGCCGGGCCGTTGAGCGTCCCGGCGATGCTCGTTCCCTCGGCCCCGGTCAAGACCGGCCTGGAAAGGTCGGCGAAACCGATCCCCGGGCCAAGATTGCCGTAGATCGAGTTGCCCAAGATCTCGTTGCCGGGCGCGTTGACGACACCGATCGGGGGCTCGTTGGGGATCTTGCTGGAGGTTACGAATGCGATTGTGTTGCCGGCATTGGCAATCGTCCCGCCGACGGTATTGTTCGTGCCGTTGACCACGACGCCGGCGGTGAAGTTGCCCAGGTCGCGCGTGCCGGTGACGTCGGTCCCGATGAGATTGCCCTGGACGACGGAATCGTCGACGCCGAGGAAGATGCCTCCCACGTTCGCAGAGATGACGTTGCCCGCCCCGGAGACAGTCCCGCCGACGGTATCCCCCTGCCCGCGACTCAGGTCCACGGCGGCGCTGCCGTTGTTGCCAATCCCGAAGGTGCCGGTGATGTCCGTGCCGATGAAGTTGCCCTGGATGACGCTCCCGCTGTAGTTGCCCAGATCGATGCCGGAATAGGTATTGCCCGAGATGAGGTTACGTGCCCCCGGAGTCGTCCCCCCGATGGTGATGCCAGACCCGGACTGGCCCGCCACGAATAGGATCCCGTCCTCATTGCCCAGCGCCTTCGTGCCGGTGACGTCCGTCCCGATGAAGTTGCCCTGGATGAGTATGCCCGAGGCGTTGCCCGCACTGTTGCCGATCGCAGGGCCCACGTTGCCCGAGAGGAGATTCCGATCGCCGGGATTCGGCCCACCGATCGAATCGTCCGGGGAATCGACGATCGAAATCCCGAAGCCGAATGTCGCGAGCGGCTTCGCCATCGTGCCCGTCGGATCGGTGCCGATGAAGTTTCCGGCGATCGCGTCGCCCCCGTTCGTCTGGAGGATGATGCCGTCCTGGAAGCCGTTGATCACCAGCCCGCGGACCGTGCTGTTGCCGGCGGTGATCCGCAGGCCGGTGCTGCCGGTCCCGACGGCCGAGGACAGCTCGATGAGCGGGACGGCATCGATCGCCATGGTGATGGGGTTGGTGTTCGGGTTGGACCCGTGCTGGGTGTAGCCGTCGATCGTCACCGGATCGGTGATCGCAGGCAGGGCGGAGGCCGGTGTAATGGTCTTGACGCCCGCGCCAGGGATGTCGAAGGCGATGGTGTCCAGGCCGGGGTCGCCCGCCGCCGCATCGCCGGAGGCCGCGTTCGTGTCGGCCGCCGTGATCGCCTCTCGGAGCGTGACGACCCCATCGTCGGCGATGGTATCGCCCGTGCCGGTCACGACGATGGTCGCCAGCAACAGCCGGCCCTCCAGCGCCTCTACCTGGGGACGAGAGGAGGTCCACGAACGGCGTTGTGGCCTGAAATTTAATCTTGACATGTATTAGTGTCCTTGTGTGTTGGCCGGTGCGTGACCTCGGGGAAGAGGAAACTCGCCGCGAACGTGCCGCCCCGGAGTCGGTCGAGATCAAGCAGGGGCGGCAGGTCATTCGCAAAGGAGTTTGTGCCATCCGTGCGGAAAGTCTCGTTGTCCGAGGACGCGTACTTCCCCGAGACCGTGATGATGAAATCGGCGACCGAAGTGCCGGGCAGGCGAACGATCGCGGAGGCGAACGTAACAAAGATCCAGTAAATCGCATGGATCGTTAACATGATCACTTGTGCTCTTCATATGAGAAGTTGGTCGGCGAGAGGCCGGGCAGGCGTGGAGGCGTCGTTTCGGCCTTCTCGGGGCGACCAATGGGTTCCTGCGGCCGCATTCGGGTACCTCGGAGTCAGCGAGAGGCGACCCGCCGCATCGTGCCAAGTTCGGCACCCGGTCAGGCGAGCCAAAGTCCGGAGCACGAGCGCCGCATCCGCCGTCGCCGCGGCCATACCGCCGCGCCGGGTATCGCCGTGGAGGCGAGCAGGACCAGCGAGCCCGGTTCCGGCACGCTCTGGATATTGTCGATTCGGAAGCCGATCGAACCGTAGTTGATGTCCTCGCCGTTACCGTCCAGGACGATCGGACCGTTCGTTGGTATAGACCGTCACGGACGGGACGAACGACGTAGCGTTGTAACTCGCCGAGTCGTTGTACCCGAAGATCCCGCTGACCGACGCGCCGAGGGCCGCGAGGCTGCTAAACGCGCCGAACGGGTCGTCCACACCTGTGATCGTCCCGGTGAACGTATAGCTGCCGGCCGTCGCCGCGCTCGGGCCAATTCCCTGCCCGAGCGCGGCGACGGCAAGCACGATCAGACGATGATTCCAAAGCATTTGTATTTCCTTTCGTTCATATGGGATTCTGATCGAGGACACATAGAGTCAGTGTTATTTGATGGCAATCCTCAGTCGGGCGAAGCCGTACACGGTCAGCCCGCCTGTAAGGATCAGGATGGCCGACGACGGCTCCGGCACGGATGACACCGTCACGCCGGTGATCCGATAGCTGGCTCCCGAGAGAACCTCGGCATACTGGTCCCCATCCGGCGAAAAAGTGTCGATGCCCGCGCTGGCGACGAAGACGGCCCCTTTGAGTCGCAGGTAGGTAGCCTCGTCCGAGGGGATGGCGAGCCCGCTCAGGGCGGACAGGTCGTTCGACTCGAAGAGGACGGCCGCCCCGCCGTAGAGGTCCGTCTCGCCCCCCAGCAGCGGCGGAGCCAGGAGTCCCGGACACCGTCGTGTTGGTGTCGAACGGATTCGTGCCGAGTTGCACCGCATCCACGAGCGAGCCGTAGTTGTCCTTGACGAGCCCCAGTCCGGTCGTGCCGGGACCGCTCGCTCCGCTGTTGACCATCGCTCCCGAGGCGTCGAACAGGGTGAAGGTGAAGCCGACCGTGCCGGGGGCGAACGAGTACAGGGCCTGCGTGGAATCCGGCCCAGAGCCCGGGGTTCCTCCGGTGGGGACCCGGAGTGTGGCGGTGAACGTCCCGCCGGCCAGCCGGCTCAAGTTGAACAGGTTGGGAAGGTCGTTGAAGTACTCGTTCGTACCGTCGTAACGGTCGGAACTGTAGGTGAGGCCGACCCGGGGGTCTTCATTTGGGCCCGTGTAGCTGCCGCTCACCGTCATGACGAAGTCGGCGGTTGCCCGCTGCGGGGCAGCCATCCCGAGCACTGCGACGGCCAGCACGATCAGACGATTCCGCTGAAACATCCGAGTTTCCTTTCGTTTGGATCGGATTCTGGTTGAGGACACATGGAATCTGATGCGAATTCTCCTCTCGGACTGCCCGCGGAAAGACACCGTTGCCGGCGCGTACCCCGTGCGCCGGCGCGGTGCAGGCTTTGCGATAAGCCTCCCGCCGATCGATTCCCCGAAAACCACTCGAACCCCAGAGAAGGCAACGGAACCGGGTTGTTCTGCTTTATGCATCTATGTCTATGGGATTCAGTCTTTCTTGTGGTTCAAACCCAGCAGCGCTGCGGCCTCCGCCCGAAAGCGGCGGAGGTCCTGGTGCTCGGGTTGATTCCTGTCCATCCAGGCCGCGGCCTGGTCGTACCACTTGCGTGCCACTTCCTTCTGGCCGAGTTCCCAATGGGCCATGGCCAGGCAGAACCACTGCCACGAGTCGCCGCCCTTCGGGTCTTGCTGTAAGGCACACGACTTCTCCTGCGCGTCGATACTGGCCTTCCAATCTCGCATCCGGAAGTGAGCCCAGCCCAAAGCCTGCCAGGTCGAGTTTGAGCCGGCGTTGAGCTCGACGGCCTTCTTGGCCAGTTCGACCGCCAGGGCGGGATCCCGATGCGCAGGAACATCGGCGGTAGCCAGGAACCACGCCAGGTCGGTGTAAGGCCCGGATGCGCCAGGCGTCAACTGGCCCAAGAGCTTCCGGCAAAGTTCCTTGGCCGGTTGTGGCTCCGCAGCCTTCATGAAGGCGATTGTGCCATAGGCGTACACATAGGAGAGCAGGGCGGGATCCGCGGCGAGCTGAGATTCGAGGCTTGGCAACAGTCGCATCGCCTTCTGCCGGGATTCTTCCGCCTCTCTGATCTTGCCCTCGGCCGCCAATTTGTGGCCCAGGCGCAGGTAGAATTCCTTGAATCGAACGAGCCCCTTTATGGACTCCAGTCGCGGGTCGGCGTACACGAGTTTGGTCGGCTTTCCCGTGACAAGCACTCCCCGCAACGCCGACTCCCATTCGCCCAACGCAGCGACCGAGGGCAACAGCTCGGCGAGTTCGTGCGACCTGTCGGCGCCGTCGAGAGTGCGATTCACGGCCGCCAGCGCGTTGGTGATGCCGACGTGTTCGGGCGGGAGGGACTTTCGCATGATGCTCAGTGCACGTTTCTCGGCCGCCAGAGCCGCGGCGAACTTACCTTGAGCCGTCAACGTCTCGCCGAGCGTGTAGTGGCTCCAAGCGGTCTCGATGCCGTCTTTGTTACGCTTCAGATGCATCGCGAGCGCCTTGCGGGCGAATCTCTCGGCTTCGATGTATCGGGAGCGGTCAAGCTCCACGCCGGCCAACCCCCTGTAGATGGGCGCGAGCTCGGGGAACTCAACGTCCGGCGACTTGGCCGCCTCCGCCAGGGCTTCATTCAGGACCGGCTCGATCTCGTTCCGTTTCGCCACCGCGCCGATGCTAGCTTGCTCACCAAGGCTCCAACCCAGCGTCTTCAGCGCCCGGATGACCGGTTGCCCTCCAACCCCTCGTGCCCGGTAGATGGCAAGTGCCTGGCGCAGATTCACTTCACCTGCGGCGACCTCAGATTGACCAAATCGAGCGTCCGGGCGTGCGAAGTTGACGAGACTCTCCGCATACTTCTCGTGTTTGTCACCGAAGACTCTGCGGCGCAACTCGAGCGCGCGCTCGAGATGCTTCAAGGCCTTCTCGCGCCGGCCCCGGCAAGCGTACGCCCGGCCGATGGCGGCATGCAGGTCTGCCGCGGCTTCGGGCTGGTCAGCCAGCTTCTCTTCAAGATTGACCGCATAATCATCAATGAGTTGAAGGACGGTGTAATCGGCGCCCTTGTCGGCGTCGGGGTCAACCAGGCCGAGCATCTGCTTCAATGACTCAGATATGCTGGTGGCTGTAGCGGTATGCTTGTCGGCTCGCTGCTTCTCGAGCACCGCCGTCGCCATGGTGCGCGTCGCCCGCGATGCCTGCCAGGTCGCGATCGCGGTGCCCGTCAGGAGTGCCGCGGCGATGATCGCGGCGGTGGAGATCGCCGCCTTGTTCCGGCGTGCGGATTTCCGGAAGCGATACCACCTCGACGGCGGGCACGCCTGGACCGGGTCGTCGTCCAGATAGCGCTGGACGTCGTCGGCGAGGCCGTTGGCCGTCGCGTAGCGGCGTTCGCGGTCCTTCTCCAGGGTCTTCATCACGATCCAGTCGAGCTCGCCGCGCACCAACTTCGTCAGCTTGCCCGACTCCATACGCCGGCGGGCCGAGATCGATGCCAGTGTTTCGCCCGAGTCGCTCAGCCGCGTGCTCGGCGTTGGCGGATCCTCCTCCTTGATCAGCCGGAGGATCTCCGCGAATTGAGCCCGTTTCATGCGTTGGTGAGTCAGCGGCGTGCTGCCCGTCAGCAATTCGTAAAGCAATGTGCCCAGCGAGTAGATGTCGCTGCGGGTGTTGACGCCCAGGGCGCTCATCTCCGCCTGCTCGGGACTCATGTATTCCAGCGTGCCCACCAGCGTGCCGTAGTGGGTGAACAGCGTGCGTTCGGTCAGCTTCTGCTCGGTCGCCTTGGCCACCCCGAAGTCGATCACCTTGGGCACCGGCTTGCCATCGAACAGCGTGACCATGACATTCGAAGGCTTGATGTCCCGGTGGATGATCCCCTTCTGGTGGCGCGTGCTGGATCGCGCGGCAGACCGGCACGAACAGCTCAAGCCGCTGCCTGGGGGTCAGGAAGTTGTCGTCGCAGTACTGCGTGATCGGGACGCCGTGGATCAACTCCATGACGAAGTAGGGGCGGCCGGAATCCGCGGCCCCCGCGTCGATCACCCGGGCGATATTGACGTGGTCCATCACGACTAGGGCCTGTCGCTCGGCTTCGAACCGGGCGATCACCTGTCGGGAGTCCATGCCTGGCTTGACGACCTTGATCGCCACCCTGCGGCGGACGGGCCGGCTCTGCTCGGCCATGAAGACCGTGCCCATGCCGCCCTCGCCGATCTGCTGCAATAACTTGTACGGGCCGATGACTGTGCCGGGCTGCTCGCTGACTTCCGGCAGGTCCATGATGCCCCCGAGCCCGGGGAGGAGCGCATCGAGCAGGCCTTGCGATCCGTCGTGGCAGCTAAGCAACTCACGGACCCGCCGCAGAAGCTCGGGATCTCCCTCGCATGTCGCTTCGACGTACGCGACCCGCCCTTGCGGGGTCGCTTTATCCAGCGCGGCGAGGAAAATCGCCTCTGCATCTCGAGCATGCTCGGTCATGGCGCCACGTCCTTCGCGTTTCGTGTCCGCCTACAGTGCGGAATAGGCAGACAATTCACCCCACATATCCGGGCGAATTTCGGAGAATTCTTCAGCCGCCGGAGTTTGGGGCACCCTTCTTCAATTCGACGTGGAGCCATGCCCGGGCGTAAGCCCAGTAGCGATCAGCGGTAGTGGTAGAAATGCCGAGGGCATCCGCGGCCTCGGGAATCGTCAGGCCAGCGAAGTAGCGAAGCTTGACGAGGTGGGCCTTGAGCGGATCCGCCTTCTCGAAGCGTTCGAGGGCCTCGTTGACGGCCAAGACGTCGAGGGACGGCTCCGGGGCGGCGATCCGGTCGGGTTCGATGTCTTGTCGCCGGCGGCCGCCGCCGCGGCGCCGGCTCTGCTTGTGACGTGCCTGGTCGATCAGGATGCGTCGCATGGCCTCGGCCGCGGCGGTGAAGAAGTGACCGCTGGTGTTCCAGTACTTATTAACGGCGGGTTGAGTCGCGTGCTGCGCAGGCACCACCAACCGAAGGTACGCCTCGTGGACCAACGCCGTGGCGCCGAAGGTTTGCCCCGGCTTCTCTCTCGCCAACTTCTGCGCGGCCAGTTTGCGAAGTTCATCGTAGACCAGTGGCAGGAGTTGATCGGCCGCCTTCGGATCGCCCTGCTCGATGGCCGCAAGGATGCGGGTGACGTCATTCATAGCCGAGAGCCGCCCGGGACGAAGCGCCCTCGATCCCGGCCCGAAGCGGAGACCCGGCACTCGAGTCGCCACGATGCCCAGCCCGAGCGAGGTAGCTTCGTCCAGATTAGCCGCCACTCATGCGAGAGTATAGCGGTGTTCGGTGGGCGTTGACCTTCGGGCAATTCGAGAGGTTCACGGGCCCGGCCGAGCTCGGCATTTCGTCGAGGGTTGACCTGCGCCTTCCGCCTACAAACACGCAGTCAGCCCCGGGGCCGGGCAACCGCTGCGAGTCTCAGGCCCTGCAAATCCCCGGGAAATCGGGCCCGGCACGACACAGCGATGATATTCGCAAGCGTCATAAAGCGCAATGGATGGCAGAGCGTTGGTTTCTGCGCCGCTGCTGTCTGAAGTCCGGGACCGCCTCGCGTTGACCCTTGGCCTTCCCTCAATGCTTCCAGAATACCGTCGGCTCCGCTCTCCGCCCGACAATCACCGCGCGGCCTTCGCCCCCGACGACGGCCCGGCCCCGCCGGCGGGCGGATGGGCCCCGGCCGGGTCCGGCCCGGCGGTGAACTCCTCCGGCGCGAGCAGGGGCCGGAGGATCCGCTCGGTCGTCTCGTCGACGAACGCCCGCCGCATGGCGTCGTCGGCCAGCGCATTGGCGATCGCCGCCAGGATCATCCCCTGGTCGAGCAGCAGCACGCGGTCCGCCACCACCCCTTTGGATACGTTGACCGAATCCAGGAACCCGCGGTCGCTGTAGACCGGGAACCGCTGGCGGAGCTTCCGCAGGTTGGCCAGCGCCTCGCGGGGGGCATAGCGGAGCGCCAGGAACGAGGCGTGCGGCGTCACGATCCCATTGGCCGCCTGGCCCCTGGGCTGTCGGGCGGCCGGCACGGTCGGGTCCACGTCGTGCGACGTGTATCCCGACGGGTCCGTGCCCAGGCCCTCCACGCCATACGTCCGGTATCCGCCCGCCGGGTCGCAGGCCGGCGAGAAGCCCCAGAACCCGTACCCGACCTCATCCAGCCCGTGCTCCATCTGCGCCCGGACGTAGAGCGGATGATTCACCCCCCAGCTCCGGGGCGCCCATCGCTCCTCGGGCACGAACAGCGGCACCATCAGCGCCTCGAACATGCTGCCGCCCCAGCTCGGCACGATCCGCTTGTCCCGGTACGTGTAGTGACCCTCGAAGACCGGGATGCCCAGGTAGGTGCGCAGCTCGCCCCGCGGATCCTGGTATTGTTTCCCTTCGCCCGGCCTCAGCGTCCGCTCGATGCGGTAGTAATGGTCGGCCGGCGCCTGCCCCCTCGCGATCGCCACATAGCTGATGATCCGCTGCTCGGTGTTGATGAGCTGGTGGAAGCCGCCGAAGTCCCCCGACTCGACGCGATAGGGCCCGCGGATCAGCCCGGGATGGCCCTTCGGGTCGGCCGCGTCGAAGGCGACGTAGAAGAAGCCGAAGTCCATCGGCTCCAGGAGAGCCTCGGCCCGCGCGCGCAGCGTCGGGCAGGCGTTACGCACCATGATCAGGCCCGTCGCCAGCCAGGCGCTATCCACCGACGAGAGGATCCTCCGGATCGCCTCGCCCGTGTAGGGCGACGTCCTCAGCCCGTCCCCCGTGCGCGGGTCGAGATCATCGAAGAGGAAGCCATGGACCCGCGGGCTCCGCTCCAGGGCGCGGAGCGTCCGCCCCAGCCGGCGACGCGACTCGCCCGCGTCGATGATCCCCAGCCGCTCGGCCGCCAGCACGCTCCACAGATACGCGCCGATGTCCGTCGGCGTCGTCTTGGGCGACGGCTTCCATGTCCCGTTCGGGAGGTGTCGCAGGCCGTCAACCGGCAACGGCGTGCCGTCGGCCATCTCGGCCACCGACCGCCAGGTATCCCGGGCGTAGCCGAGCAGCTCCTCGCGGTCGCGGCCCTCCAGCCCACCCCGCTCGCCGGCCGCCGCCGCCGCCGCCAGGACCACGACCAGACCTAGGGCCAGCAACAGGCACCGGCCCGGCCCGGCCGACCCCACGCTACCCGTCCCTTCCCGAGCCGCGACCTCCGCCGGAGGTTGACTGGGCCTCATCCGCACAGGACCCTCGATCACACTCTATTGTTGAGTGTGTGCATGCATTCCTGGTTGTTCGGCCCCCAAAACCCCCTCTACCCCCCGAGCTTGTTTGTTCCTCTACTAACAGGATGTATCAGTTTTGCAAAAACTGAAATGCACCTATCGGGGATTTGAGGCAAGTTTTCGACTCAAGTCCTGGCGGGTCAAGGAAAAGAAAAATCTGGCGGGACTTCGAAGATTTTCCCGGGCTGAGGCGCTTTTGGGGCGGTCCGGAGTCAACGGCCGGTCTCGGCGACGAGCAGGGCGACGGGCAGGTGGGCGAAGAGGTCGGCGGCGGCCAGCGAGGACTGGCCATCGCGGACCTCGGCCGTGAGGGTCTGGCCGGTGAAGACGTTGCGCCAGCGGAGGGCCGGATCGAGCCCGGTGAGGGCCAGCCGGGTGTCGGCCCAGGTGTCGGCGCCGATCGGGTGCGCGGGACGCGTCGGGGGCCAGCCCGACGACGAGGCGAGGCACCGCGACGATGGCGGCGGCCTGGCCGTCGCGGCGGGCGAACGCGAACAGGTGCGCGGCCTTCGAACCCTCGGCGGCCAGGGGCAAGTACTCGCCGGCCGTGAACAGCCCCGGGTGGTCGCGGCGAGAGGCGAGCGTCCGGTGGGTGACGTACAGCTTGATCCGCCCGTCTTCCTTCGCAGCCAGGAGCTCACTTGCCAGGCCGCGGAGGTCGCCGCCGCCGGCCGAGTCGGCCGCCGACCGGAGCTCCTGGAGCATCCGACGGCGCAGCTCGTAGTCCACCGGACGGCGGTTGTCGGGGTCCACCAGACTGAAGTCCCAGAGCTCGGTCCCCTGATAGGTGTCGGGCACGCCGGGCATCGCCAGCTTCAGGAGCGTCTGCGACAGCGAGTTGTACAGCCCGTACTCGGCGACCCGGCGGGCGAACGCGCGGAAGTCGTCGAGGAACTTGCGACTGGAGCCCTCGTCGAGGATCCGCCCGACGAACTCGGTGACGGCCTCGTCGTATTCGGCGTTGGGGTTGATCCAGCTGGTGTGCACCTTGGCCTCGTGCAGCGCCTTGAGCATGTATTCCTGGATCCGCTTCACGAACGTGGCGGCCTCATCGGAGCCGGCCGTCGCGGGCTCGAGCGGCCAGGCGCCGACGAGCGTCTGGTACAGCAGGTATTCCTCGTTGGCGTCGGGGATCGTCTGCTCGTCGTCGGACCCGGCCTTGCGGTGCGGCTCGTTGAGCTGCATCCACCGCGCGACGGCGGCCCACCAGTCGTCGGTCATCTCCGACAGGGCGTTGATCCGTGCGCGGACGTCCTCGCTGCGCTTGGTGTCGTGGGTTGACAGCGGCGAGAGGGCGTAGGGCCAGCGGGCCTGGCGGGTGCGGTTGTAGGCGTGGACCGTATCGGGGCGAGTGCCGAACCGGCCCGGCTCGCCGCCGACCTCGTTGAGCGACACCAGGCGGTTGTAGACGTAGAAGGCCGTGTCCTCGACCCCCTTGGCCGTCACGGGTGCGGTCACCTGCTGGAACTTGCCGGCGAACCGCCGCTGCTCGGCGCGATCGGCGTCGGTGAAGGACTCGGGCGACTGCAGCAGCAGCATATCGCGGACGAACCGGAACAACCGGCGGCTCAAAAGCGGGTTGCGGGCCGTCGCCCGCCGCACGGCGACGTCGATATAGCGGCGGTCGCCCTCGTGGACCCCGTCGTCGGCGATGTACGAGCGATAGACCGGGAAGGCGGCGATCACCGCCCGCAGCGACTGGCGGAGCGTGTTGAAGGTGAAGTCCCGCGATCGCCGGCTCTTCTGCGCCAGGCGGTCGAGCTGGTCGGTCAGCATGTGCAGCTCGCTGGCGAGCGACACCTGCATGATCAGCAGCTTCTTGCGGTAGACCAGCTCGGCGAACCCCGAGTCGTCCTGGACGTGGTCGTTGTACAGCCGCGTGAAGGCCCGCGCAACGTCGGGGTTGACGAACAGGCCGTTGACCTGGTTGAGGAAGTCGTAGCCGCTGGTGCCGTGGACCGGCCAGGACTCGACGAGCTCCTCCTCGGCCCCCAGGATCTTCTCGGCGACGACGTAAAGCGGCCGCCCCAGCGGGCCGCCCGGCCGGTCCAGCCTCGCCGCGATCCGCTCGCGCAGCGGGCCCTCCAGCTCGGCCCATTCGGTGGATCGGGCGTCCGGATCGGCCTCGTACGCCAGGCGGGCCATCGTCAGGGCGTGATGCGCCTGGAGCCGTCGGAAATACTCCGCCGGGTCGTACAGCCCGTCGGGATGGTCGATCCGCAGGCCGTCGACCTTCCCCTCGGCCACGAGCCGCAGCACCAGGCGATGCGCCGGCTCGAAGACCTCCTCTCGCTCCATGCTGAGCGCCGCCAGGTCGTTGATGTCGAAGAACCGCCGATAGTTGATCTCGTCGGGCGCCACCCGCCAGTAGGCCAGGCGGTAGCATTGCTGCTCCAGCAGCTCGTCCAGGAGGTCGAAGCTCCGCGGATCGCCCTGCCGGCCGTTGAACTCCTCGACGTTCCGCGCGATCCGGTCGCGGATCGCCTCGCTCTCGCCGACCAGGGCCGCCAGCCGCCGCTTGACCACTTCCTTCTCGCGATGGCGCTCGGCCACCCGATCGGGGTCGGTCTCGTGCCGGTCGGGCAGGTTGCGGATCGAGGTCAGGATGCTCTGGTACTCGATCAGCGCGGGGTCCTCGGTGCCCAGGGCCTTCTCCAGCTCGTCGAGCCGGTGTCCCAGGACCTTGGCGTAGCTGACCGGTGCCACCGGGAACCTGCGGTCGTAGTAGTGGATCGAGAACGCCCCGTCGGCGAAGGCCAGCCGGAGCTGCCCCGCCTCGAGGATGTCGCCATAGGGGTCGCCCAGGACGGCCAGGAGCACCTTGTCCTGGAGCTCCGGCCGGCTGGAGGACCGCCAGGCGATATCGAAGTACGCGCCGTAGCGCGACGCCCGGCCGTTCTCCAGCACGTCGTTCCACCACGCGTTCTCGTTGGTGCCGACCCCCATGTGGTTGGGGACGGTGTCGAGGATCTGGCCCAGGCCGCCGGACTCGCAGCGCGGCGACCCATGCGGCATAGTCCTCCTCGGTGCCGATCTCGGGGTTGAGGCAACTGTGGTTGACGATGTCGTAGCCGTGGGTGCTGCCCGGCCGGGCCTTCAGGTAGGGCGAAGCGTAGGCGTGGGTGATCCCCAGGTTGCGCAGGTACTCCGCGATCGCGGTGGCGTCGCGGAAGGTGAAGCCGGCGTAAAGCTGGAGGCGGTACGTGGACTCGGGCAGCCGCGCCCGGGCGGCCGCCTCGGCGGCCCGCGCCAGCAGGGACTCGGCAAGCTCGGTCGGGTCCATGGGATCCTCTCTTGACACAGGGACGAGGGGCGAGGAGAGCAAAGGGGCGCAGGGCGAGCGAAGCGAAGGGAAGATCGGGCCTTCCTGGCCCCCAACCCCTCGCCCCTCGGAGACGTCAGATCGGCGCCGGCCTGGCCTGGCCGGGGCCCATCCGCGGCTGGTCTTGCAAGGCCCGGACCTGCTCGGGCGTGGCGGTCTGCCCCTTGTGCTGCGGGGCCCGCGCCGCCAGGACGACGAACGAGCGGTCCTGGCCAGCGGGTACTCGTCGCCCCCCTCGAAGTCCTTCGGCTCCTCGCTGGTGTCGGCCGTGTCGAGGATGCGGTCCCAGAATGGCCCTCCCGGGTCGCCGGCAGGGTGAACGGAGATCGGCTCCCAGTGGCCGTTGAGCAGCATCAGCAGCGTCTCGCCGACGATCGGCTCGCCGCGCTCGTCCACGTCGTTGATCAGGTCGCCGGCCAGCCGGACGCCCAGGCACTTGACGAACCCGGCGTTCCAGGCCTCGTCGGACATCTCCTGGCCCGACGGGCTGAAGAACGAGATGTCCTTGATGTCCGAGCCGCGGATGGCGCGGCCGAGGAAGAACTTCCGCCGCTGGAGCACCGGCTGGCTCCTCCGGATGAAGATCAGCTTGCGGACGAACTCCAGGAACTGCTTCTGCCGGTCGTCGAGGTCCCAGTCGAGCCAGGTCAGCTCGTTGTCCTGGCAGTAGGCGTTGTTGTTGCCGTTCTGGGTGTGGCCCAGCTCGTCGCCGCCGAGCATCATCGGCACGCCGACGGAGAGCATCAGCGTGGCCATCAGGTTGCGCTTCTGCCGCTCGCGCAGCTCGAGGATCGTCCGGGTCGTCGGTCGGCCCCTCGGCGCCGCAGTTCCAGCTATTGTTGTCGTTGGCGCCGTCGTTGTTGTCCTCGCCGTTGGCCTCGTTGTGCTTGTCGTTGTAGCTGACCAGGTCCTGCAGGGTGAAGCCGTCGTGGCAGGTGATGAAGTTGATGCTGGCGTACGGCTTGCGGCCGTCGTCCTGGTAGAGGTCGCTGCTGCCGGCCAGGCGCGTGGCGAGCTCCGAGGCGGTGCCGCCGTCGCCCTTCCAGAACCGGCGGACGCAGTCGCGGTACTTGCCGTTCCACTCGGTCCAGAGCACCGGGAAGTTGCCCACCTGGTAGCCGCCCGGGCCCGACGTCCCACGGCTCGGCGATCAGCTTCACCTGCGAGAGGATCGGGTCCTGGTGGATGATGTCGAAGAACGCGCCCAGCTGGTTGACCTCGAACAGCTCGCGGGCCAGCGTGCTGGCCAGGTCGAAGCGGAAGCCGTCGACGTGCATCTCGGTGACCCAGTACCGCAGGCTGTCCATGATGAGCTGCAGCACGCGCGGCTGGGTCATGTTCAGCGTGTTGCCGCAGCCGGTGAAGTCCATGTAGTAGCGCGGGTCGGGCGCCAGGCGGTAGTAGACGGCGTTGTCGACGCCGCGCATCGACAGCGTCGGGCCCATCTGGTTCCCCTCGGCGGTGTGGTTGTAGACCACGTCGAGGATCACCTCGAGCCCGGCGGCGTGCAGGGCGCGGACCATCATCTTGAACTGCTGCACGGCGTCCTGCTGGATGCCCTCGACGAGTAGTACGACGCCGGGGCGAAGAAGGCCAGCGTGTTGTAGCCCCAGTAGTTGTGCAGCCCCTTCTCGATCAGGTGGCGGTCGTCGAGGTGGTGGTGCACCGGCAGCAGCTCGACGGCCGTGACGCCCAGGTCGGTCAGGTGCTTGATGGCCGACTCCGAGGCCAGCCCGGCGTAGGTGCCGCGCAGGTGCTCGGGCACGTCGGGGTTGAGCTGCGTGAAGCCCTTGACGTGCAGCTCGTAGATCACCGTCTTGTGCCAGGGGGTGCGCGGCGGCCGGTCGTCGCCCCAGGTGAAGGCCGGGTCGAGCACCGACGCCAGCGGCGCGAACGCCGCGCTGTCGCGGTCGTCGAACGAGAGGTCGGCCTGCTCGTCGCCGACCTTGTAGCCGAACAGCGAGTCGTCCCAGCTGCAGGTCGCGGCCGATCAGCTTGGCGTACGGGTCGAGCACGACCTTGTTGGGGTTGAAGCGGTGCCCGCTGGCGGGCTCGTACGGCCCGTGGACGCGGTAGCCGTAGAGCTGGCCGGGCAGCACGTCGGGCAGGTAGGCGTGCCAGACCTTGTCGGTGTACTCCTTCAGCGGGATGCGGTGCGCCTCCTGGGTCGACGTCCGTCGAGTCGAACAGGCAGAGCTCCACCTTGGTGGCGTGCTCGGCGAACAGGGCGAAGTTGACGCCCGCGCCGTCCCACGTCGCACCGAGGGGATAGGGATTTCCCGGCCAGACTCTCATCGTGTCATCTCCGCGTTGCAGCCCGTCGCTGCGCTGGGGTTCGTCTCATGCGCTCCGTCCTCCGGGATGCTCCTTCGATCGGGATCATGGCCGTGGCGACGGCGGCGACGCGCCGGGCGCGTCGCGGGATGATGCCCCGACGGACCGAGCTTCCATCATCGACCAGGGAAAGCCCTCCAGGAAGGGGGGCCCAGGACGAGGAACTCGAATGGCGCCAGCTCGTCGGCCGGCCCGGCCTCGCGTCGGTCGCCGCCGTATGCGTCGGCCTCCGAGCGGAGCAGCACGGCGGCCTCGCCCCGTCGCGTGCCGGACGCGTCCGCGGGCACGCGTACGGCCCGGTCGCCGAGGTTGTAGAGCACCCGGATCGGCCCGTCCGACGCCCGCCCGCCGCGGACCAGCTCGAGCACCGGCCCGCCGTCGATCCCGGGCTCGCCCAGGATCCGCGCCGATCGATCCTCGAAGTCGCGCAGGGCCGGCCACTCGCGACGCGCCGTCAGCAGGTCGCGATAGAGCCGCCGCAGGCCGGCCCTCGGCGTCCCCTCGGGCCACGACCAGCTCAGCTTCGCCGAGGCGAATGTCGCCTCGCCCTGCGGGTCGGGGACCTCGCCCTGCCAGGTGAAGGCCTCGAACTCGCGTCTTCCGCCCCTCTCGCACCGCCTGGACCAGCGCCGGGTCCTCGAACGAGCAGAAGAAGGGGAACGGGTTCTCCTCGCCGTACTCCTCGCCCATGAACAGCAGCGGCAAGTAGGGCGAAAGCAGCAGCAGGCCCGCCGCCAGCCTCCGCTGGGCCGGCGAGCCGAGCAGCGTTGACAGCCGGTCGCCCCGCGCCCGGTTGCCCACCTGGTCGTGGTTCTGCAGGCAGACGACGAAGCGGTCCCCGGCCAGGCCGACCGGGGCAGCGCCGTGCTTGCGGCCGCGGAACGGGCTGTAGTCCCAGGCGTAGACGAACGGGGATTCCAGGGCCCGGGCCAGGTGCCCCGGCTCGCCGAAATCCGAGTAATACCCGTCGCGCTCGCCGGTGAGCACCGACGTGCCCGGCGTGGTGGAAGTCGTCGGCCCACTGCGCGCCCAGCGCGTGGCCGCCGCGGTCGCGGGGCTCGAGCAGCCGGGGGTCGTTCAGGTCGCTCTCGGCCACGATGGTCGCGGGCCAGCCCCGGCGCGCCGCCACGTCCTCGGCGACCTCCTCGATCGCCTGCAGGATGTGCCGCGCCCCCAGGTCGTAGATGGCGTGCACCGCGTCGAGCCGCAGGCCGTCGAGGTGGAACTCCTCGAGCCACATCCGCGACGTTGTCCAGCACGTAGTCGCGCACCGCGTCCAGCCGCGATCGTCGTAGTTGACCGCCGAGCCCCACGGCGTCTTGTAGTGGTCGTTGAAGTACGGGCCGAACTCGCGGATGTAGCTCCCCTCGGGACCGAGGTGGTTGTACACGACGTCGAGGAACGCGGCCAGCCCCTCGGCATGGCACGCGTCCACCAGCCGGTGCAGCCCGTCGGGGCCGCCGTAGCTGTCCTGGGCGGCGTAGGGCAGCACGCCGTCATAGCCCCAGTTCCGCGTGCCGGGGAACTGCGCGACGGGCATGATCTCGACGGCCGTGACGCCCAGCTCGCGCAGGTCGCGCAGCCGGGAGATCGCGCCGTCGAAGGTCCCCTCGGGCGAGAAGGTGCCGACGTGCAGCTCGTAGAAGACCAGGTCCTCGCGGCGGACGCCGCGCCAGTCGCGGTCGTTCCAGGCGAACCGCCCCGGCCGGACCACGGCCGATGGCCCGTGGACGCCCTCGGGCTGGAGCAAGGAGCAGGGATCCGGCCGCTCGGGGCCGCCGTCGAGCCGGTAGGCGTACCGACGGCCCTCGGGCACGTCGGCCTCCTCGTGGCGGTGATAGCCGCCGGGCTCCGGTTGCATGGCGACCTCGCGCCGCGAGTCGCCGTCGATCAGGACCAGGTCCACCCGCCGCGCGGCGGGTGCCCAGACCCGGAAGAGGACCGGGCCGTCTGGTGATCCCACCGCGCCGCACCGGCGCGAGGGACCGCCCTGCTTGGATTCGTTCATGGGGACTGCGCTGCGCCTCTGGAAGTCCGATCCGACTCTGTTCCGTTCCGTTCCGTTGCATCCCGCTCGCGGTCCGCCGGGCAGCTCGCATTCCCGGGCTCGCCGACGACTGCTAGCACGGGCGACCTCGGTCATCGAGTGCCCTTCGATTCGGGTCAGCGTGCGAGCGCCTGGCCGTTCGCCGAGTCCGGCCGCTCGTCGCGTGCCGCTTCGCCCTGATAGGACCCCGGCGAGATCCCGTGCTGGGCGACGTGCCGGGCCGAGCACGCCCACGAGCAGGAGGACCGGCCGCAGACCGGGCAGAAGACGGCGTTCCGCAGGCGACCGCCACACAGCACGCATCGGCTCGTTTCGGTCGCTCGTGAGTTCTTCATGACACGTCCGCCCTTCTCCCGCGCCCGGCGGGCTGCCCGCGGCGAGGGGTCGCATCCCGCCCCGCCACGTGTCGGCCGCTGCCGATCGCCGATTCCCTTCGCCAATCCCCCGTACATGATCCCGATCCGCGGCGGACTGTGCCTGACGCTGTATTACCCGGATTCCGGATGCCGGCGGCGATCCCGAGATTCCCTCAAGATCCGCCCCCCGGCGGCCGCGGCCATCAGGCCGATGATTTCCATTCCTCTCGCAAGCCCCATGCCAACCGCCGGGGGCATCGCGTGGGTCCGCGGCCGATCAATGGGCGGCGATCGGGATCAATCCATCCGATCACTGTAACCTTCGCCCGCCGATCTGTCAGAGGGAGGTAGGGGAGTCGCGGAGCGGCCCGGGAGGCCGCGACGCGGCGGACCGCTCTCGACGCCGGTGCGCCGGGCTCCTCCCCGAATCCCATTCGTCGCTCCGAAAGCCCGGCCCTCCGGTCGGGAGGAGTCAGTCATCCCATGAGCTGCACGAGGCGATCGTCGTCCCGTCGAGTCGTCGGGGCCGCGCTGATCATCGGCGTCCTGGCCGGGGTGTCCGCCGGCTGCTCGGGCAACGACCCGGCGAACCTCGACCTGAAGGCGGCCAAGGCGGCGCTCGCCAAGCGCAAGGGCGATTACGGCGAGGTGGCCAGGAAGCCCGCCGACTCCCGTCGCAAGGAGCACTAGGTAGGTCAGGTGCCTCGGCCGTCGTCGATGACGGACCTCGGCCACGTCCCCTCCCTCGAATCCTCCAGAGTCTACGGAGTCCATCATGCACGCGAGAGCATCGGGCCGGCCGCGGGGCTTCAGCCTGATCGAAATCCTGGTCGTCATCGCCATCATTGCGGTGCTGATCGCCCTGCTGCTGCCGGCCGTTCAGGCGGCCCGCGAGGCGGCCCGGAAGGCGCAGTGCGCCAACAACCTCAAGCAGATCGGCATGGCGACCGCCAACTACGTCGACGTCTGCGGCGCGTTCCCCCAGGGCGTGCAGTTCACCTTCAATTACAGCACGGCCAGCCAGCACGTTGCCCTGCTGCCGTACCTCGAGCAGACGCCCTTGTTCAACGCGGTGAATTTCAACTGGAACATCTGGTCGAAGGAGAACACCACGGTGCAGGGCGTGCAGATCTCCGCCTACCTGTGCCCGAGCGACTGGCTGGCGTCTCAGATCGACGTCTATCAGGGCGCCATCCTGAACGACCCCGGCTATGATTTCCTCTATTACGGACCGTTCAATACCGCCTACACGAGCTACGCGGGGAACGCCGGGACGTGGTTCCAGCACAGCCGAGACCCGGTCCGCGTGGCGCAGAGCAACGGCCTGTTCTTCCGCTGGAGCGCCGTGAAGCTCGCCAACATCACCGACGGGACGAGCAACACGGTCGCCTACGCCGAGCACGCCGTCTCGCTCCTGACCGACGACACCGAGCGGATCACCGAGGGCCCCGGATGGGCCGCGTCGTGGTACGGCTCGACCGTCTTCACGTCGTTCTATCCCATCAACCCCCAGCGCAAGGTTCAGGACCAGTACGGCGACGGCCTGATTCGATCGTACGTGGGGGCCGCCTCGAGCATGCACCCCGGGGGTGCCAACGTTGCCATGGCCGACGGCTCGGTCAAGTTCATCAAGGAGACGATCGACTGCTGGGCCATGGACGCCGCCACGGCGACCCCGCTGGGCGTGACCCGCGACGCCCATGGTCTGTTCCAGCTCGCCCCGGGGACGCGGTACCACGTCTGGCAGGCCATCACGACCCGCGCCGGGGGCGAGGTCGTCGACGACACGGCGTACTGATGGGCGATTCTACGATTGGGGTCCGTTCATGTTCGATGCGCGAGGCGGGGTGGAGATATCAAACGAACAAACGTCGATGACCCCGGGGCCGTGCCGGTCGCCCGGTCCATCAGCTTGCTCCCCGGGGGTCGCCCGTCGCAGTCGAGGCGAGGTCGTCGGTTTCTTCAAATGGCGGGCGCGGGACCCAGGACCCGAACCTCCCGCTCCTCCGGACCTGGGCCATCGAGGACGCGGAATGACGCCATGGAATCGACGGTCTGTAGGCGCGCTGATGCTCCGCGGCCCGGTCCTTCTGACCGGGGTGTTTTTGCTCTCCGGGTGCGGATCGAGCCGTGAGGGGAGTGTCGTTCTCAAGACGCCCGTGGATCTCAACTCCATCGGCGCTCCACCCCGGAAGCCGATCACGCCCCAGAAGAACCCGGCGGCGGCCAAGAAAACGTTCGTCCCTGGTTAAGCCATCCCTTCGCTTCGCGAGGACAGATTCGCCACGTCTGGACTGTGATAACCCCATTCATGGAGAACTCGACCGATGCGACGGACCTCGATGGCACCCCGGCGACCGGCCGGCTTCACTCTGATCGAGATCCTGGTGGTCATCGCGGTCATCGCCGTCTTGATCGCCCTGCTCCTGCCCGCAGTGCAGGCCGCGAGAGAGGCGGCTCGGCGAGCGGGTTGCGTCAACAACATGAAACAGCTCGCCCTGGCCACGCAGAACTACCACGAAGTCCAGGGAGGCTACCCCCTGGGGGGGTTCATCAGCCCGGTGTACACGCTGCCCGACTACGTCACGAACGGCAACGGCTGGCTGGTCTCGGTGCTCCCTTACTTCGAGCAGCAGGCGCTCTACAGCGCGTACAACACCAACATGACCTGGGGAAACCTCGCGAACCTGACGGCCCATGCCACGGGGATCAGCACACTCTGGTGCCCGAGCGATGCCACGGTCAGTCAGCCGGCGACCGGCAGCGCGGACAGCTTCTTCTTCGCGTGGGAGGCGGCCACCTATCCCAACCCGGTGAAGGTCCAGTTCTCCAGCTACGCCGCCTGCACCGGCGATTGGTTCGCCCAGGCCGCCCCGGGCACGCCCTCGTTTGATCGGATCAACTCGAGCAACAACGGACTCATTCACCTCCAGAGCAACCGCCGGATCGCCGACATCACCGATGGCACGAGCAACACGATCCTCCTCGGCGAACGGGGGCACGGGCTGCTCTCGCCCGACCTGAGGGACAACTGGCACTGGTGGGCCGGCGTCTCGCGCATCATGTTCACGGCGCAATGGCCGATGAACCCGCAGAGGAAGCTCAGCGACGGCTCGGCGAGCATCGGGCCGATCTCCGCGACCATCTTCTTCCTGAGCGCCTCGAGCTTCCACCCCAACGGCTGCAATTTCGCCTTCGCCGACGGCTCGGTCCACTTCGTCAAGGAGTCGATCGAGTCGTGGCCGCTCGACCCGTCGAACGGGGAACCCGACGAGCCTCGACTTCAACGCGAACGGCGTCTACTTCGTCAAGCCCGGCGCCCCGGTCGGTCTCTACCAGAAGCTGAGCACCCGGAACGGCGGTGAGATCGTGGGCGACAGCTACTGACCCGGCCCCGCGCGAGACCTCTAACGACGAGCGGGGGGGCTGGCCTTGCGCGCGACGAATGCTCCCTCGCGAGTGATCGGGGTCCCATCCCAGAAGACCACGAGGCCGTCCCAGCCCGCGGCGATCAACTGGTAGCCGTCGGGGGACAGGACCGTGGCGGCGACCGGGGCGCCGTGCCGCAGCTCCAGGGTCTCGGTGCCGAGCACAGCGTCCCAGATCTTGATGCTGCCGTCCTGGCCCGCCGTGACGACGCGCTTGCCGTCGGGGCTGAACGTCGCCTGGCGGACCTTGTCGACGTGGCCGGTCAACGTGTGACGCACCGAACCCCGGCGCGTGTCCCAGACGACGGCGACCCGCTCGGAGCACGCCGCGACGATCTCCCGACCGTCGGGGCTGAAGGCGACGGAGTAGAACGGCCCGACCTCGGACCTTGCCGGGTCGCGCCGGAGCGTGCGGAGGAGCGAACCGGAGCGTGCGTCGCGAAGCTGGACCGTCTGGTCACCCCCCGCCGTGGCCAGGGTCGAGCCGTCGGGGCTGAACGCCACGCCGTGGATCGGGGCCTCGTGGACCTTGGGGAGTGTGAGCTCGAGCCTCCCGCTCGCGGCGTCCCAGACCATGAGCGATCCGTCCTCGCCGGCCGCGGCGAGCCGCCGCCCCGCCGGGTCGAAGGCGACGGCGAACACCTGCCCGCTGGCGACCCCGAGGTCGTGGACGGGCCGATCGTCGAGCGTGTTCCAGACACGCACGCGGCCGTCGGCCGAGCCCGCGGCGAGGGCCCGACCGTCGCGGCTGTAGGCCACGCAGTAGATCGGATCCTCCGAACCCTTCAGGGACCGGAGGATTCGCCGGCTCGGCACATCCACCAGCGCCACGCCGCCGTCGCGACAGCCGACGGCCAGCGTCCGGCCCGTCGGATCAAGCACCAGGCTCTGAAGCTGTTGCTGCCCGTCCACCGCCGCCGGGCGGACGCGGCACGTGGTCACCTTGTCGCCCAGGAGGTTGTACCAGAGTCGGACCCGCCCGAAGGTGTCGCCCCAGGCGAGGATCCGGCTGTCGGGGCTGAGGCTTATGCAGCCATCCGTCGCACTGCCGATCGGCACGAACAAGGTCCGCAATTCCTGCCGGCTGCGCAGGTCCCAGAGCTTGATCAGCCATCCGTTCCTTGATCCCGCCACCAGGAGGTCACCTTTGTTTCCTGCCCCATCACCTTTGTTTCCTATCTCGATGGTGTCGAGGTCATTCGCGGGGTCGGGGATCCGATCCACGACCCGCAAGGATCCGGCGTCGTAGAACGTGAGCGCATGTTTGGTGTGCAGGACGAACTGCGAGTCGTCGGGAGTGAAGATCCCCGCGCTGAACATCCCACCGACCGGGGACACCGCCCGGCCCTGGGAGTTGGTGAGCACCCGGCCGGTTGCGCCGTCGAACATCCAGCAACCTTCCGATAGGTCCAGGAGCAACCGATCCCCCTTGTGGTTGAAGCATCCGTAGACCTCGCCCGGAACGCGAGGCTTCGAGCCGATGTCCGGGATGCGCTGCTTGTGCCGTTCGATTCCGGTCACGGGGTCGACGAAGTGGACGATGGCGCGGTCCATGCAGACCAGGGCGAGGGTCTTTCCGTCGGGGCTGAAGACGGCGACCGCCACGGTTTGCGGGAAGGGACCGAACGTCCGGATCGTCCGTCCCGTCGCGATCTCCCAGAGCCGCGCCGTCTTGTCGTAACTCCCCGAGACGAGCCAGGCGCCTCCGGGGTGGAAGCCGAGGGTACGGAGGACACCCGTGTGGCCGCTGAGCGTACGCACCGGCCGGCCGGTGGCCGAATCCCACAGCCGGGCGACGTGGTCCATCCCCGCCGTGGCGAGTAGCTTGCCGTCGGGGCTGAAGGCCAGCGACCGGATCGCACCCTTGTGGGCGACGAAGCTGGCGGGCTCGGGGTCGGAGATGGCGCGGAGGTAGTACCACTCGAACCCGCGCAGGTCGTCGCTGCCGCCGGGGTGCTCGGGCGTATGGGCCCGGACGAGTTCCTCGACACGGGGGAACTGGCTGTTCGAGAACGCCTGCGCCGAGCTGCATGTCGGCGCCGTAGAGACTACGTTTGAGCTCGGCGAGGGCGATCGTGGTGTTCCGCCACTGCCACGTCACGCCGGCGAACCCGACGACGACGACGACCAGTACGGTCGCCGCCAGCACGGCGATCTCGGGGCGGCGCCGCGCCGACTTCGCCAACCGCTCCAACGCGCTCGCCGGTCGCACCGAGACCGGCCGTCCTGCGAGCCAGTTCTCGAGGTCCTCGGCGAGGGCCTCGGCCGAGATGTAGCGCCGCGACGGCTCCTTCTCGAGGCAATGCAGGCAGACCGTTTCGAGGTCCCGATCGATCTTGGGGTTGAGCGACCGCGGTCGCGTCGGCTCCGCGTCGAGCACGAGCCGGAGGGTCTCGCCGACCGAGCCGGCCGCGAACGGCGGCTGGCCGGTCAGCGTCTCGTAGAGCGTCGCCCCCAGGCTGTAGACGTCGGCGGCTGTGGTCAGGGTCTTGGTGCCGCCGCGCGCCTGCTCGGGGGGCATGTAAGCCGGAGTACCCATGACGGCGCCGGACAAGGTCGGCGTCGCGTCTTGCTCGTCGTGCTCCATCCGCTTGGCGAGGCCGAAGTCCGTGACGAACGGCTCGTCGTGGCCGTCGAGCAGGATGTTGGAGGGCTTGAGGTCTCGGTGGAGGATCGCGTGCTGGTGGGCATACGACACGGCGCGGGCGACCTTGACGAGAAGTCGAGCCGCTCCGCGGGGGTCATCCTTGAAACGCCCGATGTGCCGCGAAAGGCTGCCTTCCTCGATCAACTTCATGCTGAAATACGGCTGGTCCCCGGACTGTCCGACTTCGTAGATCGGCACGATGTTCGGGTGGTCGAGCTGCGCGACGGCCTGGCCCTCGATCTGGAACCGGCGGATGTCGGCGAAAGTCGCCAGCGATGGGTCGCGCACCAGTTTCAAGGCGACCGTGCGGCCCAGGTGAACCTGTCGCGCACGGTAAACAACGCCCATGCCACCTCGCGCCAGCTCCTCGAGTATCTCGTAGTTACCGAGGAATCGGGGTGCCCGCGCGGCGAGGGGAGGCATCCTGACCGGACCGGACTGCTCACTCCCGCGGTCTCCGTCGCCGGTCAGGGGCCGGCCAGCCGACGCAGAGTCCCCGGTTGTCGCGTCAGGGTCGATGAGGGCATCCTCACGGGCATCCCTCGTCCAGGTTTCTCCCCCGGACGCCTCGGTCGGGTCGAGTTCCGTCGCGGCGGGAAGGACATCGTCCGCCCTTCGTGGCGTCGGGGGGTCACCGCCAGGCCGGTTGGTCATCGTCGTGGCTTCGTCGTGCGGGTGGTCATGGGAGTCTTGTCAACCCGTCAAGGGCCGACCCTCGGCAAGGGCCATTCGAACCTCGGGACGTCTCATATCCGGGAAATCGCCCGGACGCGAACCGAGGGTGAAGCCGGCACGACCGGCCTCGTCGTCTGTCGGCCCCCCGATCCGTGTCAATCAGCCATTGCGGTCTGCCCGCCGCCCCCGTCCCACACCTTGACGACGCCGTCCCGGCCGGCGGAGTAGAGCGACAGACCGCGCGGGGCGAAGAGGACGCCGGTGACCCGCTGGCCGTGCCCCTTCAGGGTCAGCGTCTCGTGACCGCTCGAGGTATCCCAGACCTGGACGAGGGCGTCGGACCCGCAGGTCGCGATCCGCTGGCCGTCGGGGCTGAAGCTGAGTCCGTCGATGCCCCGCGGGCTCTCGACGTGCGAGCGGATCCGGCCCCGGCGGGCGTCCCACAGGGTGACGTCGCCCGCGCGGTCGGGAACGCCCCCGCCCCCCGCGATGATCCGGCCGTCGGGGCTGTAGGCCAGGCACGTGAGCGCGCTCTTGTGCCGCAATGGGCCGAGCTGGAGCCGCCCCGAGCCGCTCGCCCAGACCTTCACCATCCCGTCCATGCCCCCGGAGGCGAGCGAGCCACCGGTCGGGTCGTAGGCCAGGGCCGAGACGGCGCCGCCGTGCTCGAGCGGGGCGAGGCTCGGCCGGCCGGTGTCCGGGTCCCAGGTGCGGATCTTCCCGTCCTGTCCGGCCGTCGCCATCTGACGGCCGTCGGGGCGGACGGCCACGGCGTAGACCGCCCCCTCGTGGCCGCGCAACGTGAGCCGGGGAGGGCCGCCCGCCCGCGTCCCAGGCGTGGACCAGGCCGTCGCCGCCGGCCGAGATCAGCCGCGAATCGCCGGCGATCGGCACGAAGGCCAGGCCGAAGACCGCCAGGTCGTGGCCGCCCAGCGTGTGCCTCGCACGCCCCGCCGCGACGTCCCAGACCACGATCCGGTTATCCTCGCAGGCCAGCGCCAGCAGGCCGCCGTTGGCGTCGGCGGCCAGCCGGCGGATCGGCCCGACGCGTTCGGCGACCGGCTTCCCCGTGGTCGCGCGGGCCAGCCGACGGATGTGGATCTCCTCGCGCGAGACCGAGGCCAGCGTGCGGCCGTCGGGGCTGACCGCGTGCCCGTTCTGGACCGCGTACGCATCTTCCTCGAACAGGTCGATCGTCTGCTCGGTCCGCCAGTCCTGGAGGCGGATCACATTGGAGTTGCTCGAGACCAGCGACCGACCGTCGGGGCAGAACACGACGCTGGTGTTCCACATCGACTTGCCCCGCAGGACGAAGGGTGCGTCCTGCAGGTGCCCGAGCTCGACGACATTGATCGAGGCCGACTGGTCCGCGATTGCCACGCGGCGCCCGTCGGGTGAGATCGAGAAGCCCAGGATGTTGGTGAGGTTCCGCCGCCGCTCGATCCGGGCGTGGGTCGCGACGTCCCAGACCACGAACCATTCGTCGAGGCCGCCCGAGACGATCTTCCGGCCATCGGGGGTGTAGGCGGCCATCGTCCCCGGGCCGCCCCGCGGCTGTTGCGACGGCGATTCGGCATGCCGGTGCAGGAGCCGGAACTCGCTCGTGCCCGAGGCGACGTCCCACTGGATGATCAGCCCCGTGACGTCGGTCAACAGGAGATGCCGGCCGTCGGGGCTGAACGCGACGGAACGCAGCCCCGCTTCGTGACCGGTCAGCACCTGCGAGCGGCCGGTCGTGCGGTCCCAGAGGCGGACCTCTCGCGCCTCGTCGCCCGAGGCGACCAGGCGGCCGTCGCGGTTGACCGCCACGCAACGGACGACGTCGGCATGTCCCTCGAGGACCTGGGCGGGCAGCTCCTCATCGAGCGACCAGAGCCGGACCGTCCGGTCCTTCCCCGCCGAGGCGATGTGGCGGTTGTCGGGGTCGAACGCAACGCAGAGCACGTGATCGGTGTGGCCCCGCAGCCGGCGCAGCCGCGGGTCGCACAGTTGCTCGAGGTAGTACCACTCGAACCCGCGCAGCGCCGCCAGGTCGCGCGGGCCGGTCGTGTAGGCCGCCAACTGCTCGCGGACCTGGTGGATCAGCCCGTCGTCGAGGCCCCTGCGCCAGGTTCATGTCGGCGGCGTATCGCCCCCGGTAGGCCTGGTCGAGGAGCTGCTGGAGGCGGAAGTACGACCAGACCCCGCCCCCGCCGAGGCTCAGCAGCGTGAGCGCCAGCGCCAGGACCAGCGTGGCCAGGCCGGGACGCCGCTTCACCAGCTTGACGGCGCGTTCGCGGATCGAGACGCGACGCGCCTCGATCGGGCGGCCGTCTAGCCAGCGCCCGAGGTCGTCGGCCAGCGATTCGGCCGAGGCATACCGCGCCCCCGGGTACTTCTCCAGGCACTTCAGGCAGATCGTCTCGAGGTCGCGGTCGATCGCGGGGTTGAGCGCGCGGGGCCGCGCCGGCTCCTGGTCGAGCACCTGGCGGAGGATCTCGGCGACCGAAGGCGACGAGAACGGAGGCCGGCCGGTCAGGGTCTCGTAGAGGGTCGCCCCGAGGCTATAGATGTCGGCGGCCGTGGTGAGCGACTTCGTCCCGCCGCGGGCCTGCTCGGGTGGCATGTAGGCCGGCGTCCCCATCACGACCCCGGTCATGGTCTCGGCGGAATCGCCGCTCGCCTCGATGCGCTTGGCCAGGCCGAAGTCGGTCACGTACGGCTCGTCGTGGCGGTCGAGCAGGATGTTCGAGGGCTTGAGGTCGCGGTGCAGGATGGCCCGCTGGTGGGCATACGCCACGGCGCGGGCCACCTTGACCATCAGCCCGGCGACCTCGCGGGGATGGTCCTTGAGCCGCTCGACGTGCCGGGAGAGGTTGCCTCCCTCGATCAGCTTCATGCTGAAGTAGTGCTGGTCGTCGTCCTGGCCGACCTCGTAGATCGGCACGATATTGGGGTGGTCGAGCAGTGCGACCGCCTCGGCCTCGATCTGGAAGCGACGGATATCGGCCTCGGTCGCCAGGCTCGGGTCGCGGACGAGCTTCACGGCGACCATGCGGCCGAGCTTGACCTGACGGGCCCGGTAGACGACCCCCATGCCGCCGCGCGCGAGCTCCGAGAGGATCTCGTATTCGCCCAGGAAGCGGCCCGCGCGGGCCGGGGCGCCGGGTGCTTGCCGTTCGCCTCGGCCTCCCGGAACGGACCGGCCTCCGTCCGCTCGAGGCCGGCGAATCCGAAGTCGAGGGTCCGGTCGGCCGCCGTGCGGTCCAGCATGTCGGCGACCGCCGCCGCGGCCGGGCCAAACGGGACGGTTTCCCCCTCGACGATCGGCCGTGGTCCGTCCCGACTCGTCCGGGCGTCGCCGTTCGTCGGCTCCAGGTCGTCGTAAGGTCGCATCGTGGGCGCGCCGATCTGTTGGGATTAGCCCGGCCTGGCGAACACGTCGGCCGGGAGGTCGGCGAGACCGAGGCGGGCGCGCCACGCGGCGGCCTTCTCGGGCTTGCCCCACGCGTCGTACAGCTCGACGACGCGCCGGCCCGCCTGCGCGGACCCGGGCGAGCCGCCGGGCCGCCTGCCGCCGCCGCGGTCCAGCTCCTCGTAGGCGGCGACGGCCAGCGGCTCGGCCTCGGAATAGTGCCCCTGGCCGGTCAGGCTGGCGAGCAGCAGGTCGCGGTCGCGGGACGCGCGGCCATCGCCGCGAGGCTGCGCCGTGTCGATCGCCAGGCACTCGCGAAACAGGGGCTCGGCCTGCGCCGCGCGGCCTTGCCGGAGCAGGTTCAGCCCGAGCGGCATGAGGAAGTCCGCCAGCTCTCGGCAGCCGGGCCGCCACCTGGCCCGCTGCCGTTGCAGCGCGTCACGCCGCAACGGCTCGGCCTCCCGGTCGCGGTGCCCGGCCTCCAGCGCCGCCGCCAGGTTGGTCAGTGCAACGATCGTTTCGGGATGGTCGCGGCCGAGGAGCTCCTCGAGCAGGACACCGGCCTTCCCGTGCAGCTCGACGGCCCGCGCGAGCCTGCCGTCGGCGGCCAGCGCGAGGCCCATCTCGGACATCGCCCGGAGCGTCTCGATGTGCTCGGGGCCGAGCTTCGCCATCCGCGCCGCGAGCACTTCCTCGCCGAGCCGGACGGCCCGCGCGGACTTCCCGGACTCCCGGCACAGCCTGGCGTGATACGCCATTGCGAGCAGCGTCAGCCAGTGGTCCGGGCCCAGCTTCTCCTTCAACAGGGCATCGTTGGCCTCGTAGAGCGCCAGGGCGCGACCGGACTGGCCAGCATGTTGGAGGCAGACGGCGACCATCACCCGACTGCCGAGGGTGTCGATGGCATCGGGGCCGAGTCGGGCCTTGCGGAGCTCCAGCGCCTCCTCGGCGAGGGCCACGGCACGCGGCGAGCGGCCGGCGAAGAACTCGACGCGCTGGGCCATCACCGTGAGCGTGTCCGGATGGTCGGCGCCGCGCCGGCCCTTGCAGATTGAGACGACCGAGTCGTGGAGCGCCAGCGCCCGTTCGATCCGGCCGTCCAGCGAATGCGCCGAGGCGAGGAGCTGCATGGTCCGGAGTGTGTCGGGGTGGCCGAACCCCTGCTTCTTCCGGCGGATGGCGAGCACCTCGTCCAGGACCTCGATGGCGCGGGCGGGGTCCTTCGCGTCGATGCAGGCGATGGCCAGGTTGTCCAGATGGAGGAGTGTCTCGGGGTGGTCGTCGCCGTGCACCCGCCGATGCAGCGCGATCGAGTCGTCGTTGGCCTGGATGGCCTTCACGAGCCGGCCGGTGACGTAATAGGCCCCGGCGAGGTTGAGCAGCGTGTTGAGCGTCGCGGGATGATCGGGCCCCAGCAGCGCCCTGCGCAAGGGGTAGACTTCCTCGAGCCCCGAGATGTATTTCCTGGGCTTGCCGGCCCAGTTCTGGGCGATGGCCAGGAAGTGCATGCTCTCGAGCGTATCGGGGTGCCCCGGGCCGTGGCGTTCCTTCCACAGGGCGGTGGTCTCCTCGAGGATCGCCATGGCCCGCTCCATCTGGCCGTCGCGGATCAGGACATGCGCCAGGTGGCGCCGGCCCCACAGCGTGTCGGGGTGGTCCGCCCCCTGGATTCGCTCGCGCCGGGCCACGGTCTGTTCGAACACATCGATGGCCTCGCGGTATCGGTTCCCCTGGTTGTATGCCAGGCCGAGACGCAACTGGCTGGCGAGCGTGTCGAGGTGATCGGCCCCGAGGCTGGCGCGGCGGACCGCGATGGCTCGCTGGTGGGTGGCGGCGGATTGATCGTAGAGTCCCAGGCCGAAGTAGGTCTGGGCGATCGAGGTGAAGAGCTCGGCCTTGATCCCCGGCGAGCTCGCGGCATCGGCGTCGAGGGTCGCGACCGCCTGGTCGAGCAATTCGGTCACGAGCAGCGTCCGGCCGTCGCGCGACGGGTCGGGCTTGCGGAACGCATCGACGAGGAACTTGCTCACGGCCTGCGCCTGCGCGCGGTCCTGCTCCGCCCGATCGAGCGCCGCGCGGACCTTGGCGTCGGCGGCCACGACCTCGGCGAGGCGGGCGTCGGCCTTGAGCTCGGCCGTCCGCGCCGCATCGCCTGCCACGAGCTCGCGCCCGCGCCGGCGATCAGCAGCGCGGCGAACACGGCGGCCGAGGCCAGCGCCGCGCGGTTCCGGCTCGCGAACTTGCCGACGCGGTAGCGCCTCGACGGCGGGCTGGCCTCGACCGGCTCGTCGTCGAGGTAGCGGCGGACGTCCCGGGCGAGGGCGCCGGCCGACTCGTAGCGGCGGCCCCGGTCCTTCTCCAGCGCCTTCATCACGATCCAGTCGAGCTCGCCCCGCACCAGCCTCGCCAGCCGGGCCGGCTCGATCCTCCGCCGGTCGGCGATCGCCGGCATCGCGTCGCCCGACTCGCCCAGGCGCGTGCTCGGCGCGGGCGGCTCTTCCTCGCGGATCCGCCGCAGGATCTCGTCGTAGCCCGCGGCGCGGAGATCCTCGCGCCGAGCGGCGTGCCGCCGGTGAGCAGCTCGTAGAGGAGCACCCCGAGCGAGTAGACGTCGCTGCGGGTGTCGACATCGCCCCCCGACGCCTCGGCCTGCTCGGGGCTCATGTATTCGAGCGTCCCCACGACCGTGCCGAGCTGGGTCCACGTCGTTCGCTCGGCCGGCCGCTGATCGATCGCCTTGGCGACGCCGAAGTCGATGACCTTCGGCACGGGCTCGCCGTCGGAGACCGTCACCAGCACGTTGGACGGCTTGACGTCGCGGTGGATGATCCCCTTCTGGTGCGCGTGCTGGAGCGCCATGCAGACCGGAATGAAGAGCTCGAGCCGTTCCCTGGGGGAGAGCTGGGCGTGGTCGCAATACTCGGTGATCGGCACGCCGTTCGACCAGCTCCATCACGAAGTAGGGGCGGCCGCCGTCGGTCTGGCCGGCCTCGAAGACCCTGGCGATGTTGGGGTGATCCATCATCGCCAGGGCCTGGCGCTCGGCCTCGAACCGGGCGACGACCTGGTCGGAATCCATCCCCGGCTTGATGATCTTGAGCGCGACCCGGCGGCGGACGGGCTTCTCCTGCTCGGCCATGTAGACCTTGCCCATGCCGCCCTCTCCGACCTGTCGCGAGAGCTCGTAGGGGCCGATCCGGCTGCCGATACCCTCCGCGGCGGGCGCCCGTCGCCGCGCGGGCCGGCCGGCCGGGCCGGGCCACGCGGCCGACTCGTCCCGGACCGAGGGGGCGAAACCCGGCTCGATTTCGGTCCCGGCCAGGTCGCCACGCGGCCGGCCGCCGGGCGGGTCCGGCAGGGTGGCGCGTCGGTCGGTGGCGGCCCTGCCGTCCGGAAGATCGGCGTCGTCGGGCTCGGCCGGATACGCCTCCGAGGCGTCGTCGGCCATGCCCATCCTGAACAGGCAGACCGGACAGAGGCCCCCCGGCGCGTCGGCCGGGCGCGGCCGTCCGCATCCCCGGCATTGGTCCCGGTCGTCCATCGCGGCCCTTCCCCCGTGAGCGTGCACGTCCACTCTATTCTCCTGATGACGGATCGCCGGGCGAACGTTACAAGGATCCGCCCCGGGCTTCGTCAGGACGACAGAACCGCCATCAGGTCGGCCATCTCGGCGTCGACCTCGGCGGGATCGCCGACCGTGCGGGCGACTTCCTCGCGCAGCAAGGTGCGATAGCGTGCCCGCAGGCGGTGCGCGGCGACCTTGACGGCACCCTCGGAGAGGCCGATGGACTCGCCGACCTCGCGGTACGAGTCGACCTCGCCGGTCCCCTCGAGCATCGGCCGGAGCTGGGCGAACAGGGCGGCCTTCCCCGCCAGGGCGGCCTCGAGCTCCAGCCGCGCCAGGACCGCCTCGAGGACCGAAAGCGCCCAGCGGCGCTCGAATAGCCGTTCGGCCGTCAGCTCGTGCGAGGGCTCGCGGCCGTAGCGGCCCTCGGCGCCGAGCATGTCGATGGAGATACCGCGACGGCCCCCGCCTCGTTTCTGCGCCCGGTCGTGGTCGCGGCGGTGGGACAGGTAATGCGAGCAGGCGGCCTTGAGGAATGTGCGGAACCGGCCCCGGTGCGGGTCGGCCGCGATCAGGTCTTGCCGCTCGATCAGGTCGGCGAGGAAACCCTGGACGAGGTCGCCGGCGTCCTCGGCCCCGAGTCCCCGGCGGCGGGCGTAGGCGTAGAGCGGATACCAGTAGTCGCGGCAGAGCCCGTCCAGCGCCGCTCGGGCCTCGCCGTCGGCCGGGCCGCCCGCGCGGGCGATCCGGCTCCAGCAGGTGGTCGGGAAGCGGTCCGCCGCCGCCTGGCCGGAGGAACCCTGATCCATCGCGGGGCCTTTCCCGTCAATCTTCCGCGTCCGCATGTGTGCCGAGTTTCGATGGGAACATCACCCACACTACGGTATCCCGAGCCGGCACGCCAAGGCCCGGATGCCGGCGGCGTGCGGCATGCGGGCGGCGAGGCCGGCCCGCCAGCCCGGCACAACCCCCTCCTCGGTCTCTCCTTCTTCGCCATGGCGCTCAATCGCCTGATCCTCGCCATGCTGTCCGCCTCCAGCCCCGGGGGCGTCCGGGGGTCCTGGCACGATCGGATGTACTGGGTGCGGCTCGTCGCCTTCCTGCTGATCCTGCTGGCGATCCTGGACAAGAACCGCGCGCCCAGGCCCTCGCCTCCGCGGCCGCGGTGAGGCGGTCGGCTCCGCCCCACGACGGGATGACCACCACCAGCTCGGTCCACCCGGCCGGCACCTTCAACGACGGGAAGACGAAAGCCTCGCCCTTCGGGGCTGGGGCGTCTACTTGACCGGCATCTCGCGGCGGCCCTTGCGCTCCTTGAAGTACGCGAAGACCTCGCGGACGTTGCTCGCGACGTTGTCGACGAGCATGGCCGAGGGCCGGTCCTGGAGCGTGAAGAGGGCCGTCAGCTCGCGGTCGACGCGGGGTCGCATGTCGCCCGCCTTGAGCGAGGCGAGGGAGTCGGCGGTGATCGCCTTCGCCAGCTCGTCCGCGGGCTGGCCGCGCTCGACCCCGCGCGCGACCTTCTCGGTGATCTCCTCGACGTAGCCGCGGAACTGGGCCAGCACGGCCTTCCCCTCCTGGATCGACCCGTGTCCCGGGATGACGCGGTCGAATTCGAGGGCCTCGAGTGCCCGCAGTGTGGCCGGCCACTCGTCGGGGAAGCCGTCGCCCATGAAGGGGAGCAGGCCGTGCATCAGGTCGCCGGTCGCGACGACGCGCTCCGAGGGGATGTAGGCGATGACGTCGCCGGCCGTGTGCGCCCGGCCCAGGAAGAGCAGGTGGACCTCGCGGCCGCCGCGGTGGATGACCAGGCGATGGTCGAAGGTCATGGTGGGCAGGGTCACCCGCGCGGGGTCATCTCCTTGATGTACGCCTCGAGCCCCTCGATGTGGGTGGCGAGCTCGGCGCGCACCGACTCGTCGCGGCTGGCCTCACGCCGCTTGCGCAGGTCGGCGATCTGCTTCGGCAGCCAGTCGAGCGTCTCCTGCATCCGGGGCACGCCGAGCTTCTCGAGCCACTCGCGCGTCTTCACCGACGAGATCACCTCGACGCCGGCGCCGAAGACGTCGGGATAGGACTCGTTGCCCATCGCGTGGTCGCCGTGCAGGTGGCTGTCGACCACGTAACGGACGGGCAGGGTGGTGACCTCGTCCTTGATCTGCCGGATCAGCGCCTTCGCCGCCGAGGGATTCGAATGCGTGTCGACGACCAGGACATGGTCGCGATTGACGATCACCGCCGCGTTGCAGTTCAGCATGGCGGTTGGTTTGGCGATCGCCCCGAAGATGCCCGGCGCGACCTGCTTGAGATCGAACAGCCTGGCCGCCGCGGCACCCGCCGTGGGAGGTGGTCCGTCATCGGTGACCGCCCGGACGACCGATCCCCAGGGCGAGCCGCCCGCGGCCGCCGCCACGAGCCCGGCGGCCTTCAATCGCCCCAGCGCCTGGCGTCGCGTGAGTCGAGGCGGTCGATCGTCGTCGCGATGGGAGTGGTCGTGGACTCGATCCGGTCGGACGTGGTGGGTGTTGTGGTGGTGATGAGGATGGCCGTGGGAGCTCGTCTGGCACATGTCGTCCCTCGGGATCAGGGCCGGTTGGGTCACGCGGAAGCCTGCGCTCGATCGCCCGATCCTGATTACCCGATCGGTGCCCGCGAGGCAACCACCCGTAGGCCAGGAAGCGCGGTGCGTCATCGTGGTGTCCGGCCTCGGCGAGAATTTCCCGGACGGTCGAAAAAAGTCGGACCAATCGGCCCGCGCCGTGACATGATAACGGTGGATGTCCGGCGGCCCGAGGGTTGTGATTGATGGAGAAGGTCGGACTGGGGAGTGCGCTCCGGGGCGTCCAGGTGCTGTTCGAGGCGGGGACGGCCGGGGGGCTGACCGACGGGCAGTTGCTCCGCGAGTTCCTCGATCGTGACGGCCCGACGCGGGAGCGCGCCTTCGCGGCGCTGGTCGATCGCCACGGCCCGGCCGTGCTGCGCAGCCTGCCGCGCGATCCTGCGGGACGAGCACGCGGCGGCGGATGGCTTCCAGGCGGTGTTCCTGGTCCTGGCGCAGCGGGCCGGCTCGCTGCGGGTGGTCAACTCGCTGGCCCCCTGGCTGCACGAGGTCGCCGGCCGGGTCTGCCGATGCGCCCGGGCGTCCGCGGCCCGCCGCCGCCGTCACGAACAGCACGCCGCCGAGCTGGCCGATCTGTCGGGCTCGGGCTCGTCCTCGTCGCGCGAAACCGGACCGGACGATCTGGGGACGATCCTGCACGAGGAGATCGACCGCCTGCCGCCGCGGTACCGCGCGCCGGTGGTCCTCTGCTTCGTCGAGGGCCTGACCCGCGAGCAGGCGGCCGGCCGGCTGCGATGGCCGGTCGGGACCGTGCAGAGCCGGCTGGCGCGCGGGCGACAGCGATTGCGCGACCGGCTGGTCCGCCGGGGCCTGGCGCCCTCGGCCGGCGGGTTCCTGGCGGCATCCGGGACGCAGGCCGAGGCGATGTCCGCGCCCCTCGTCGCCGTGTCGGCCGGCCTGCTGGACGCGACAACCCGGGCGGCGCTGGTGCTGACGTCCGCGGCGGGGCGATCGGCGATCGTGGGATCGATCGCGGCCCCGACCGCACTTTCCGAGGAGGTCCTGAAGACCATGTTCCACCACGAGCTGAGGCGGATCGCCGGCGCGATGATCGCGGGAGTCCTGCTGGGGGCGGGAGTCGTCGGCGCCGGGGCCGCCTGGGCGCTGCAGTCGAGGGGTCCTGGGCCGGTTCCGGCGGCGGCCGGATCACCGCCGCCGTCGGCACCGTCGGCGGCCCCGGTGGTCGCCTCGCCGCCCTCGGGCGAATCCGCCGAGCCGGAGGCCGTCGCCGACGAGCCCGACGTGCTCAAGTATGACGACGGCCAGGCCGACGGCAAGCAGAGCATCGGCGGCTCGGGCGAGATGATCGCGTTCTCGGCCGAGAAGGCGCCGGTGCGGGTCGCCGGGATCCGGCTCCATGCCTCACGCTATGGCAACCCGGAGGCGCCCGACGAGAGCTTCCTGATCTATTTCCTCGACGAGGACCGGCGGCACATCCTGCACACCGAGATGGCGCCCTATTCGCTGTTCGAGCGCGGCGACGAGCGGTGGGTCAACCACCGCTTCGAGCGGCCGTTGGAATTGCCGAAGTCCTTCTGGGTCGTGGTGGACTTCCGCGCCGGCCGGACGAAGGGGGTCTATCTCAGCTACGACACCAGCACCGGCGGCAAGCACTCGCTGATAGGCCTGCCCGGCCTGCCGACGAGCCGCCCGCGCTTCGGCGGCGACTGGATGATCGAGGCCGTGCTGGCCAGGTAGTGTGCCTGGCACGAAGTCGCGCCCGAAATTCGAAGCCTGGGGCTTCGCCCGCGATGCCTACTTATCTGGTCCTCGTGAACTCGGCGCCTCGGGAATTTCGGGCGCGACTTCGTGCCAGCGACAGTAGGGCGCCGCGAAGGGACCGGGCGGAGGAATCCGGAGGACGGAGGCTTGGGGTGTGAGTACCAATGGACCAGAAAGTTGGTTTATGGATTGGATTGCTGGTAGGTAAATCTTCGCACCGAGCATCGCATGCTTTAACTTGGATAATAATTCTCAAAAAGTCTTTCGGTGGCGAGAGAAAGTTATCGCTTCCGCTTGCCGATGGCCTTCGGGCGCGGCAGGAGCACCAGGTCGGCCGCTTCCTCGACATCTCTGAGAAGCGTCTCGCGCGGCGTGCCTATTTGTGCACGTACGGTCAAACCACGGCAAAGGTCGATGACCTGGCTCGCGCGCGCGGCTACAGGAAAGTCAGACGGGATTTCTCCCGTGTTGATCCCGTCCCGGAAACGACGTTCCACCAGCGCCACGCCGGCAGCCGCTGCGCTCTGTAGGAACTGCCGGACCTCGGCGTCGTTCACCAGCGGCGCGACGCACACGATAAGACATCCCGGGGCGCACCCTTCCTCGGTCGCACTTTCGACGGCGAACCTCATGAAGCTTGCGAGCGAGTCGCGAACGGCTTGCGGCGAGAGGAGTGCCTTCGCGGCGAGAGCGCCCTTCGTCTCGGCATAAGCACGGAGGACGCGCAAGAACAGGGTCCGTTTGTCCCCGAAGATGGAATACAGGCTCGGCCGTCCCACGCCCATCCCGGCGACGAGATCGTCGATCGTCACTCCGTCGTAACCCTTCAACCGGAACACCCGAGTCGCTCTTTCCAGCGCCTCCCTCTCGTCGAAGCTGCGCGGTCGTCCACGCGGCCTGGCGGTATTTTGAACCATTTGGTTAAAAACTCCTTGACAATGGCCATCGCACCAATATATAACCCAACCGTTCGAAATTAGCAAGCCGGCCCTGGCCTCGCGGGGCCTCACGACTCGACCTTAACCCTTCACCACGGAAACGCCCATGGAACATTCGATCGCTCTCGTCACCGGCACCACCTCGGGGCTCGGTTATGCGGCCGCCAGCATGCTCGCCATCAAGGGCTACCGCCAGGTCATCGTCACCGGCCGCAGCCTGGCCCGGGTCCAGGAAACGGCCGCTCAACTCGCGGCGGAGACCAAGAGACAGGTCTTCACGCCGCTGGAGCTGGATCTGAACGCAACGACCAGCGTCCAGTCCGCCCTCTCCGAGCTCGTCAAGCGAGGTCGGCCGATCGATTTCCTGCTGCTCAATGCCGGGATGGTTCCTTTCAGGGCGCGCGTGATCACTGCGGCGGGCGTCGAGGCGGCTCAGGCCCCGCTGATCGGCCATCATCAACTGACTGTCGGTTTGCTCCGCGCCAACCTGCTGAGCCCCAACGCACGGATTGTTATCGCCGGTGCGGAGCCCGCCCGAGGGGGCGTACCCTTTTTCAGCTACACCGACGTGCCCGCCTTCGCGGCCAAATACCACCAGGGTGACCGAACCGCCGCTGTGGAAGCCCTGCTGCGCAACGGGCCGAACGTGAAGTACGTGCCCAACAATGCGTATGCCGACGCGAAGCTCATTATCGCTTGGTGGGTCGCGGCGCTGGCGCGCCGGCTACCCTCCGGCATGGCCGTGTACGCTGTCTCGCCCGGTGCGGCGACCGACACCAAGGTGGTGCGAAGCGCCGGCCCGGTGTTGAGGTATCTGTTTATCCCAATCGTGAACCTCATTCCCGGCATGAATCAGACGCCGGAGACCGCGGCCCGTCGATACCTCCAGGCGTCGGAGTTCGGAACCGACGTCTCAGGGCAATTCTTCGCCTCGGCTCAAGGGAAGTTCACAGGCCCAATTGAGGCGCAGCGCCACCCACACCTCCACGATCGCGCCAGCCAGGAAGCCGCGTGGCAGGCCGTCGTCAAGGTCTCCGGCGTCGACTTGTCTTACCGAGCCTCAAGCGCGGTGTCCTGAAGGATGCCAGCCGCGGCGAAATGGTCGCGGTGGCCCGAATCAGCATGCGATTGCGGCGCTGCGCGCTCGTCCACGGGGTCTTACGGTATTTTGAAATAAATAGTTCAAAACTCCCTTGACCGCAGCCTCCGCGGCTTATTATCATATCAAACAGTTCAAAATCGGCAACGCAACCCTAACCTCTCGAGGAGAATACACATGGAACGGTACCGAGGTAAGAAGGTGGTGATCATCGGCGGCACGAGCGGCATGGGGCTCGCGACGGCGAAGATGCTCCTCGATGAGGGGGCGCGCGTCCTGGTGACGGGTCGCTCGCAGGCCGGCCTGGATTCGGCGCAGAAAGAGCTCGGGGAGGGCGTTCTCGTGGTTTCGAGCGACGCGCGTTCGTTGACGGACATCGACGCCCTCGCCTCTCGAGTGAAGGCCGAATTCGACACCTTCGACCTGCTCTTCGTCAACGCCGGGTTCAGCATCCGAGCGCCTCTTGAGAGCATGACCGAGGCTGTCTACGACGAGATGTTCAACCTGAACGCCAAGGGGCCGCTTTTCGTGATGCAGAAGCTTACGCCGCTGATCAACCGGGGAGGCTCTATCGTCCTCACGACCTCCATCGCCAACGTCAAGGGAATGCCCGGCAACGCCGCATACGGAGCGGCCAAGGCTGCGCTGCGATCATTCGCTCGGACGCTGGCCGCTGAGCTGCTTCCTCGTGAGATTCGCGTCAACGCGGTGACGCCCGGCCCCATCGACACGCCGATCATCGGCAAAGCGTTTCCCGGCGACCAGGCCGCTCAGATCAGGGAGAAGATGATCGGCATGAGCCCGATGAAGCGTTTCGGGACGTCGGACGAAATCGCCAAGGCCGTCCTTTTCCTCGCGTTCGACGCGACCTACACGACCGGCGCCGAAATTCCGGTCGATGGCGGTTGGTCGCAGCTCTGAAATGCAATGCACTCCACATGCTTCACCAGGACGGAGGCTTCGGCGTAACAATCCTTACGCCGGTCTTGTGTTCCATTGCTACTCACGGGCCGGGTTCATTTTTTCTTACCAAACAGTACGATATTCTCTTGACATGTGGATTCAACCGCGTACTATTCGAACCGTTCGGTTCGGAAATCCCCATCGTAGGGGCTGGCCTTGCTGAAGTGCCAACGGGTTTTCAGCAGGCAGGCTTGGTTCGCCCATGACTGTTTTTTCATCCCGTTAAGGAGGACCTCTCGATGAACCGTTTCGTCACGTTGGCGTTGGTGAGCACAGTGGCACTGTCCGGGGCCTCACACGCCTTCGGGCAAGAGGGAAAGCCCGGTGAAGCCGAGATCACCAGGCTGCTTCCGGGAAAGTGGGTCAGCAAGCTGAACACGCCCAAGGTCTCAGGCAAGCTTGAATCCGCATTCGTCAAGGACGGCACCTACACCCTGAAGGGGAAGCTCAAGAGGGGGGACAAGGAGATCCCGATCGACGAGGCTGGTACGTGGGAGGTGACTGAAAACCGTCTCGTTCTGACGCCCAAGGACCCACCTGACGGCAGCCCCAAGACGAAAGAGTTGACCATTGGTGAGATCAGCGACACGGCCTTCAAGATGAAGGACCACCGTCAGCAGGTTGAATCGAGCTGGACGAGAGTCGAGGAGTGACCTGATCGACCTAGGGCCTCTAACCCGGCGAATGCGTTCGTTCGTGGTCGCGGCGAACGCATTCGTTTGATCAGGCCGGCCGCCAATCGGCCGCATCGATTGAATCATCATCTTCTCGGTATTGGGGCGGCGGGTTAGGACTCGTCCCGCCGGTGCATTTATCGTCGCTTGCGGAATCGCACCGGCCAACTCTCCATCGCCATGTCCACCACGCCGACAAGTTGCTCCTGCGTCCCCCGTGCTGAGCCTAATGATGGGGATTCCGTCATCATCGTGGTGTCCGAAGGGAAGAACAAAGGCTTTCCGGTCCGCAGCACAGGGTTATGCGCGCCCCCGAGCGAGTCACGCCGGCTCGAGCCCGTCGGTGGACCATACGAAGAACTTCCCATTCGTCGGAGCATCCGATTCATGTCGAGCGAGACGACGTCCTTCGGGTCACGCAGGGCGTTTCTGGAGAGCCTGCTCGTCGCCGCCTGCGCCGGCGGGTGTGGTGAGGGTCGCCTCGGGGCGGCCGTCCAGGGGCCGGGACGGGGGCCGAAGGGCTCCACGTCGAAGGCGGCCGGGGACCGCGCGCGTCGGCTGGAAGGCTCCGGAATGCGGCCGAAGCTGCTCGCCCAGGTCCGCGAGATCCTCGCGCGGCCGCATGGCCTGATCGTCTGCTGCGGCCCGACCCGGCCCTTGCGGATGGCCGCGCTTTACGCCTGCCTGGGCGAGGTCGACCCCGCCGGCAAGAAGGTCTTCACCGTCGAGGACCCGATCGAGTACCGGCTCGACAGGGTCACCCAGAGGGCCGTCGACGCCGGGCGCGGGACGTATGCGGGCACGCTGCGGAAGGCCCTCGAGGAGCGGCCCGACGTGGTGATGGTCGGCGAGCTGCGCGATCGCGAGACGGCCGACGCCGCCTGCCGCGCGGCCGCCGAGGCGACCGGTCCCATGGTGCTCGCCGGCATCGGGGCCGGCGATACTTTCCTCGCACTGTCCCGCCTGCTCGAGCTGGTGGCCGACCTGGACCTGCTCGCCCCGGCGCTGACGGCCATCCTGGCGCAGCGGTCGGTCCGCTTGCTCTGCGATGCCTGCAAGGAGCCTTACAAGCCGGCGCCCGAGTTCATCAAGAAGGCCAATCTCCCCGCGGACAAGATCGACGTCTTCTACCGGCGGCCGCAACGACCCCGGACGGACTGCCGGCGGTGTGGCGGCACGGGCTACGACGGCCATGCCGGGATCTTCGAGCTGCTGGTCGTCACCGAGCCGATCCGCGCAATGATCCGCCGCGGTCCCCGGCTCGAGGAGATCAAGGGCGAGGCGCGCAAGGACGGCCTGATCTATCTCGCCGAGGACGGCCTTCGCCTGGTGATCCGGGGCCGGACGTCGATCGAGGCCCTGCTGCAGGCCCTCAAGGAAGGCGAGAAGTAGTCGGGCGGCCGGCCCGATCCGGGAGCAGGCCCGGCGGCTGCAGACATCGATCGGAGGCTCGCCTCGCCTCGGGTCGGGGCCGACGGTTACAATCAGGAGAGTAGCGATCGAGGGCTCTCACGCCGGGCGGCCGGTCCCGATCCCGGGGAGCCTTCCATGGCACCCGAGGCCGCTCGCGTCTCCTTGCGTTCCGCGACGAGAGGATTCGATGAACGACTGGTCGGTGGAGGACTGGTCGCGGGAGAGGCCGAGGCGCTTCTGGGACCCGGGCCGTCGGCTGCTGCGATCGATCCGCCGGTATCAATACTGGCGGGGCCGCGGGTGGTTCGGGTCGCCGATCGCGCGGTATTACGTCCTGCAACACCGGTTCTGGTCGATCGTCACGGCGACGGATATCCCGCTGAATTGCCGGCTCGGCGGGGGCCTCTTGCTGCCCCATCCCACCGGCGTCGTGATCCACCCCTCGGCCGTCATCGGGCCGAATTGCCTGATCTTCCAGCACGTCACGATCGGCGCGGGGAGGCGGCCGCAAGGGACGCCCGTGCTGGGGCCCGGCGTGGACGTCGGCGCCGGCGCCGTGATCCTGGGAGGTGTGACGATCGGCGAGCGCGCCGGATCGGTGCCAACGCCGTGGTCCTCGACGACGTGCCGGCCGGCGCGACGGCCGTCGGCATCCCGGCGCGGATCAAGATGCCTTCGGCCAAGTGACGGCCGTCGGCAGGATGGGGCCCGGCCGCGAAACGAAGGCGGCCCGGCGGCCCCGAGCGAGTCGGGACGGCCGGGCCGTGATCGGGTCGGATGGCCGGGGTCGGCCCGCTTCGCTCGAGGCGGAGACGGCGGGCCGGCGGGCGGGCGTCACTCGGCGATGTGGCCGTGGGGCAGGATATAGCCCAGCTCCAGCAGCTTCTCGATGATCGCGTCGGCACACTGCTGGACGTCGAGCTTGCTGGTGTCGAGCGTGACCTCGGGGTTGGCGGGCGGCTCGTAGGGGTCGTCGACGCCGGTGAAGCCCATCGGCTTGCCCTCGGCGACGGCCGCGCGGGCCTTGGCGTACATCCCCTTGACGTCGCGCTGTTCGCAGACCTCGACCGGGGTGCTGCAGTACACCTCGACGAAGGTGCCCTTGGACATCTTGCGGGCCTCGTCGCGCATGGCGCGATACGGGCTGATGACCGAGCAGAGGGTGGTGCCGCCGTGCTGCGCGATCAGGCCGGCGACGTAGCCGACGCGACGGATGTTGGTGTCGCGGTCTTCCTTGCTGAAGCCCAGCCCCTTGGACAGGTGGGTGCGGATCTCGTCGCCGTCGAGGAGCGAGCAGTTGCGGCCGAACTCGGCGAGGCGCTCGATCAGGGCGTGGGCGACGGTGCTCTTGCCCGACCCGGAGAGCCCGGTGAACCAGATGGTCAGGCCCTGGCGGAACCGCGGCGGGTTGGTCTCGTTGAGGATCTCGGCGACGGCCGGTCGGCTGAACCACTCGGGGAGCTGGAGTCCCTTGGCGAGATAGTTATCGCGGACCTGCGTGCCGGAGATGTCGGCGGTCCGGGCGCCCGGGGGCACGGCGTCGACGGCGCAGTAGCGGTCCTCGTCGGGGAGGTAGACCATCTGCTTGAAGTTGACCATCCCCATGCCGATCTCGGCCTGGTGCTGGGCCATCGCCTCCTGGGCGGCGTAGGGGGGGTAGAACGGCTTGCCGGTCGAGTCGTTGCCCGGCCCGGCGTGGTCGCGGCCGACGATGAAGTCGGTGCAGCCGTAGTTGCGGCGGATGATCGCGTGGAGCAGGACCTCGCGCGGGCCGGCCATGCGCATCGCCAGGGGGAGCAGGCTGAGCACCACGGTCCCCGGCTGGTAGTAGTTGTCGACCAGGGCGCGGTAGCACCGGACCCGGGTGAAGTGGTCGACGTCGCCGGGCTTGGTGACGCCGACGACCGGGTGGATGAGCAGGCCGCCGCCGATCTGCTCGGCGGCGCGCTTGGTGAGCTCTTCGTGGGCGCGGTGCAGGGGGTTGCGGGTCTGGAAGGCGACGATCTTGCTCCAGCCGAGCGAGGCGAAGTGCTCGCGGAGCTCGGCCGGGGTGCGGCGGAGCTCGACGAAGTCGTAATGCGGCGGCACGCGGATGACCTCGAGGCGACCCGAGGCGTAGTGGTCGGGCTGCTTGTTGAGGTGGGCGACCGAGGGGTGCTTGGCGTCGGTCGAGCCGTAGGCGCCGGCGGCCTCAGCCGCCTTGTCATAGGCGTAGATCTCCTCGACGTGGAGGAACGCCAGCAGGTTGCCGTAGACGTCGCGCAGGGCCAGGGGCTTCCCCTCGGCGACGCCGTCGCCGGGCGTGACCGGCAGGGTGACGGGCAGCGGCCAGAGGGTGCCGTCGGCCAGCCGCATCTCGGCGACGACCCGCTGGTAATCGGCCTTGCCGAGGAACGACCTGAGGGGAGAGAAGCCGCCGACGGCCAGGAGCTCGAGGTCGCAGAGCCCGCGCTCGTCGAGGGTGATGCTGGCGATGTCCTTGGCGGTCGCCTTCATCTCGGCGGCCCGCTGGTCGGTCACGATCAGGTTGACCAGGCCCCCGCCGTAGGGGGAGTTCAGGGCGCCGCCCGGAGCTGCCGGGCTCTTCTCGGGGGTTTTGGGGGTGGTAATGGTGAGCTTCCTTTCGGGAGGAGGTGGCGGGCATCGGGGCCGGCCGGATTGCTCGGTCGATCGAGGGGAGCGGGAAGGGCGGCGGGCTCGCCGGCCCTCGGGGCGCCGCGGGGAACGTCGCGCGGCAAAAACGAGAAAGCCACCCGGAGGCCGGGTGGCGAGGGATAATCGGGGGACCGTTGGCCGGTCGGTGGGCGTCGGAATACGCGGCTCAGTACGCACCCTTGCGCTGGACGACGACCAGGAAGGTCTTGCAGATGATCCACAGGTCGCGGGCCAGCGACCAGGTCTGGACGTATTCGACGTCCAGCTCGACCATCCGCGAGTAATCCAGCTCGCTGCGGCCGCCGACCTGCCAGGGCCCCGTGATGCCGGGCAGGACGTCGAGCCGGCGGTTGTAGGCGACGGGGTCGGTGGCCATGAGCTTCTCGCTGTCGCGGAGCTGGAGCGGCCGGGGGCCGACGAGGCTCATCTGGCCGAACAGCACGTTGAAGAGCTGCGGCAGCTCGTCGAGGCTGTACTTGCGAAGGAACGCGCCCAGGGGGGTCACCCGCGGGTCGTTCTTCAGCTTGAACAGCACGCCGCCGGCCGATTCATTGCTGCTCTCCAGGTCGACCAGCCGCTGCTCGGCGTCGGTGGTCATCGTGCGGAACTTGAGCACCTGGAAGGTTCGCCCCTTGTAGCCGCGGCGGGCCTGCTGGAACAGGATCGGTCCGCGCGAGGTGAACTTGATCGCCAGGGCGACCACGACCATCACGGGCCAGAGGAAGACCAGCGCCGTGCAGGCGCCGGCCAGGTCGATGGCGCGCTTGACCAGTTGCCGGAACCCCTCCGCCGTGAGCCACTCGCCGCGCCAGGGCATGGGGGCCTCGAGGGCTGCCTCATCCGGGGCGATCGCCGTGGTATCCAGGGTTGCCTGGGTCATGGGGGGCAGGGGTGTTGAAGACAGCGTACTCATCGCGGCGGGATCTCCGTGGGGCGCTCTCGCTGCGGGGTCTCGATATCAGGTTGCGGTTTCATTGATACAGTCTATTTCCAATTACCGTTGGCCTGCCCACATGTGAGCCAGACGTTTGAAAATTTCATCCCGCGAGAACCGGACGCATCAAGACTTCAGGGCAGAACTTCGCGTCGGCCGGCGGGCCGAACGTCGATCATCATGCGGGTCGTGGGCGGGGAGGGTCCCGGACTGAAGTCCGGGTCGCCGGACCCGAGGCCAACCGGCCTTCCGGGAGGGATTGAAGGCCCGCGCCGGACATTGCCAGACCGGCCAAGCATGGTTTACGCGAGAGATTGAGCAACCATGCGGAGCCCACTCTAACACCGTGTTTTCCGGCCGTCAATGAACCCGCTCTATCGGCGGCGGCGTGTTGATTTTCGGCATCAATGTGCCGCGTTCACGTCGATTTTCCGGCTCGAACCGGGGATGCAGGCCGGACGCGGGGAGCGTAAGAGCACCCGACCGGGAGGTTGGCGTGGGGAGAGGTCGGCCCTCCGTGCGGGCGGTGGTCCACTCCTTTATCGCCGGCATGGGGCCGGCGCTCGTGCGTCCAGTTCTTGCCGGCTCGTCGCGGGTCCGGCGGCGCCGGGGCGGCGGGGTGGACGATTGGAGGCACGCTCCCTCTCGTCGGCAAAAGCGGTGCCGCGATGAGGGTGTCGCGAGAAAACCCCGGCGAGGGATCCGGTGACCGGCCGGACCTCCGGTGCGCCGCGTGCGGATGCGGTACTCGACTTCCCAGGATGGGCCGTCATCCACTACCATCGCTCTTGATCCGGAGAGGACCGAGTTGCCCGCCGTCGACGCCCCGGCCGGCGCGGGCGCGGCGGTCACGGGGCAAGCCCTCGGTGTCCGTCTCGGGAGGCGGCAGGGCAAGGCTCCCGCCGGGCCTCGCATGGCCGGAAGACCCGCTCGCCGGGGGGCTCGCCCTCCCCGACGACCCGGCTTTCGGGACAGGCTGTCAGTCCAGGCTTGCGGGAGGAACGTCGGAGCCGATGGTCAACATCGATCTCTATTCGGGGCAATTCTGGTGGTTCGTCGCCATCGCTTTGCTGCTGATGATCCCCGCGAGCGGCCCGCGCCTCCGTCGCTGGACGTTCGCCGCGCTGAACCTGGGGTTCCTGCTCCTGCTCACCCGTCCCGGCCAGACGAGCTCGTTCGCGTATATCGTCGCCGGGCTGGTCGGGTGCTGGCTGTTCGTCCGGTTGATGGCCGGTGGGGCGGTGGTGGGCCGGCTGGCGGCGGCGATCGGCGGCGTGGTGGTGTTGTCGCTGTTCCTGCTCCACAAGCTGCCGCACGAGGCGGGTGGCCTGGGCCTGGCGCGCGCCGAGTCGATCCTGGCGGTGGTGGGGTTCTCGTACGTGGCGCTGCGGCTGATCGAGCTGGGTCGCGCGGTCCGCGACGGCCGGCACCCGCCGCCGGACCTGGCGTTGACCGTCAACTACCTGGTGCCGTTCCACATGCTGGCGGCGGGCCCGATCCAGGCCTACGACGACTTCGCCGCGCAGCCGGCGGTGCCCCCCGCGCCGACGACCCGGCAGGCGGTGGCGTCGCTCGAGCGGATCGCCTCGGGCCTGTTCAAGAAATTCGTGCTGGCCAACTACATCGACCGGTTGTTCCTGACCGGCTTCCACGCGCACGGGCCGTACACGCTGCTCGAGATGCAGTTCAATTACCTGTGGATCTACCTGGATTTCAGTGCCTACAGCGACGTGGCCGTCGGCCTGGGCGGGCTGATGGGGGTAGCGACGCCGGAGAACTTCAATCGGCCGTACGTGGCGCGGAACGTCATCGAGTTCTGGGAGCGTTGGCACATCTCGCTGTCGCAGTTCATCCGCCGCAACCTGTTCATCCCGATCCAGCTCGCGCTGGTGCGATGGACGGGAGGCGGGCGGCCGCTGCTGGCGGCCAGCGTGGCGTTCGCCGTGTCGTTCCTGCTCTGCGGCCTCTGGCACAGCGTGAGCCTGCCGTGGCTGGCGTGGGGCGCCTTCCAGGCGGCCGGGCTGATCGCGTGCAACCTCTATCGGTACGCGCTCAACCGGCGGCTGGGGCGCAAGGGCGTCCAGAAGTACCTGGCGAATCGCTGGTATCGCGCGGCGGCGGTGTTCGTCACGTTCGAGTTCCAGGCGATCGCCATGGCCATTTCCATCTATCCCATCCAGGAGCTGATCACGTGGACGAGCAGCCGGTCGTGACGGCGGGACCCGAGGGGCCGATGCCCGCGTCCGAGCTCGCCCTGCGGGCGCTCTGGATCGCGGCGAGGATCGTCGCGGTGCTGTATCTCGGGCAGCCGGGTGCCATGTTCTTCTACCAGGGCTTCTGACCCCGGGCGATGCGACGCGATGCGGGGCGGGGGGGCGACCGATGTACGACCTGACGCGAATGCGCGGGGTGGCCGCGGCGATCGCCGCGGCGGCGATGGCACTCGGAATCTTCAGCATGGCGGCGCGGGCCGCGCTGCGGGAGCGGCCGGCCTGGCTGTCCGGCGGCGACTCGACGATGGAGGGCGGCCAGGACGCGGTGATCGGCCGGCGGATCGCCGGTGCGATCGCCGACGTGCGGAGGGGGCGACTCTCGACCGACCTCGGCGTCGTCCTGGGGGCCTCGGCGGTGGGCATGGCGATCGACCCCAGGCTGCTCGAGTCGTCGGGGGACCCGCGGATTCCCCGGCGATGGCTGAGCCTCTACGCCAATGGCGCGCACCTCGGCGACCTGCGCGGGCTGGCCGACCTGCTGCTGGGCAGCGGCCTGAAGCCCCGGCTGCTGCTCCTGGGGATTCACCCGGGCCTGCTGGCCCGGAGCGACAAGTACCTGTCGGATGACACGGGATTCGACCCGGGGCCGACGCTGGAGGCCGTCAAGTCCCGCCGGGTGCGGGATGCCCGGGACGAGTTCCTGGTGATGATGGCGGGCCCGCTCAACGCGGCGTTCCCCGAGCGGACCCGGATCGGCCACGGCTCGCGGGTCCTCGTGATCGCGGCGAAGCGGCGGATGTTCGAGCGGCTCGGCATGGGGGCCGATTCGCTCTACGCGCCCGACCCCGACCCCTGGACCGTCCGCCTGCTGTTCGCCGACAAGGACGAGGCGCCCGTGGAGGCCGAGTCGTCGTCGGCCAAGGTCTCGGTCCGCGAGCTCAACGAGGGGGTGCGGTTCCAGGGCCTGCGGGGCGCCGTGCGGGACAAGGGATGGACCAACCCGGCGAACTATTCGGCCGACGGGTTCAACGCCCGATCCCTGGTCGCGATGGTCCGGGCGGTGCGCGAGCGGGGCATCGAGACCGCCGTCGTGCTGCTCCCCGAGAGCACCTCGCTGCGGGCATCGATCCCGCCCGAGGCGATGCGCGATCTCGGGGCGGCGCTGCGGGGCGCCTTCGGCGACGCGGCTCCCCCGGTCATCGACCTGCGCGCCGCGATCCCCGACGGCCAGTTCCACGACAACATCCACCCCGATCGCGACGGCCGGCTGGCCGCGACCCGCTCGCTGATCGAGGCCCTGGAGGCCCTGCCATCGCCATCGCCGCGGGCGAGGTGAGCCGGGACGACGATCGGGGGTCGCGTGGAGGTCGTCGAGGATGCGGGCCGGGTCTCGGCCGAGGGACTGGGCGCGGTGGCCGCGGGATCGAGCATCCGGTAAGATCCTAGACCCGTCGGGTGCAGGTCGGGCCGCGCCGGCGGGCTGGTCCGCGCCGGCCTGGCCCCATTGATGAAGCGAACGACGCCCGAGAATCCAGCCTGGATCCGATCGATGCCAAATTTCCACATCGTGCAGACGGGGGCCAACGATTACGACGAGGTGGAGCGGCAGGCGGCCGAGGGGCTGCGGCCGAGGCATTCGGTCCCCGTGCTGGTCCGCCGGCTGGGGGCGCGGCTGCACCAGACGGAACGGGACGGCCCGTCGCCCACGCTGGCCGACCGGCTGCGGGCGCGACTGATCGGGACGCCGCGGGCCTGGGCGCTGGCCCGCGAGCTGGCGCCTCGGCTGGGCCGCGACGACGTGGTGTTCTGCCTCGACGCCGACGCGGGCATCCCGATGGCCGATGCACTGCGGGGCCGGCCGGATCGGCCGAAGCTGGTCGTCTACCTGCACAACATCGACCGGCCGCGCGGGCGGATCGCCGCGGGCGTGTTCCGGATCGCCGACTCGGTCGACCTGTTCACCTCGTGCTGCTCGAGCCAGCTCGAGTACATGCGGGACCGGCACAAGGTCGCCGAGGGCCGGACGCTGCTCTTGCTCCAGCACGTCGACAACCGCTACTTCACGCCGGGGCCGCCGTCGCCGGGCAAGAAGAGGCCGGCGATCGCCTCGGTGGGCCTGGAGCAGCGGGATTACGTGACCCTGGCCGCGGCGGCCCGCGACCTGGACGCCGACGTCTGGGTCGACGCCTGGTCGCCCAACGCGCGGAAGGCCGCGCGGGCGTTCCCCGCCGAGCTCCCGGCCAACATGAGCTATCGACGGAGCAAGTCGACCGAGCTGGTGCAGCTCTATCGCGACGCCGACGTCGTCGTGGTGTCGATGTTCCCCAACCGGTACGCCGGGCTGACGACGCTGGTCGAGGCGCTGGCCTGCGAGCGCCCGATCGTGGCGTCGCGGACCGTCGGCCTGGTGGATTACCTGACGCCGCCCGACGGGATCACCCCCGTCGAGCCGTCCGACCCGGCCGCGATGGCGCGGCGATCGTCCGGCTCTTGGAGCACCCGGACGAGGCCCGCGAACAGGCGAGGCGCGGCTACGAGTCGATCGCGCGGCGCTACGACTTCGACGCGTACATCGAGATGGTCGCCCGTCGGCTCGAGGCGCTCTGACCGCGGGCCTTCCTCGCGGCTCGAGGCGCCCCAGACCTTCCAGGGCGCCTTGCCGGAGGCCCAGAGGCCCTCGAGCAGGCGGAGGTCGCGGAGGGTGTCCATGCACTGCCAGAACTCGCCGTGGCGGTAGGCCATGAGCTGGCCCTCGCCGGCGATCCGCTCCATGGGCTCGCGCTCCCAGCTCGTGTCGTCCCCCTCGATGTAGTCGAGGACCTGGGGCTCGAGGACGAAGTAGCCGCCGTTGATCCAGCCCTCGCCGACCTGGGGCTTCTCGGTGAACTCGGCGATGCGGTCCCCCTCGAAGACCAGGCCGCCGAACCGGGCCGGCGGGCGCACGGCGGTGGCGGTGGCCAGCTTGCCGTGCTCCTTGTGGAACTTGACCAGCGCGGCGATATCCACGTCGGCGACGCCGTCGCCGTAGGTCGCCATGAAGGTCTCCTTGCCGAGGATCGGCGCCAGCCGCTTGAGCCGGCCGCCGGTGTTGGTGGAGTAGCCGGTGTTGACCAGGTGGAGGGTCCAGTCCTCGGGCTGGCCGCCGCGCCGCATCACGTCGCCGGAGCCGAGGTTCACCGTGAGGGTCTGCGACTGGAGCTTGGCGTAGTCGAGGAAGTAGCGCTTGATGTAGTCGCCCTTGTAGCCCAGCGCGACGACGAACTCGCGGAAGCCGTGGTGGGCGTAGGTCTTCATGATGTGCCAGAGGATGGGCTTGCCGCCGATCTCGACCATCGGCTTGGGCCGGGTCTCGGTCTCCTCGGTCAGGCGCGTGCCGAGGCCGCCGGCCAGGATGACGACTTTCATTCGCGTGCGTCGCGGCGATGGCCCCGGGCGATCGGCCGGGGGCTGCCGCGCCTCCTTCTTGCTGGGGAAAGGGTCGGGGATTCTCTCGGGCCCGCGCGGGACGTTGACGCGGGCCCCATGGCGATCGATCCGGGGGGACGATGCCCTGGTCGTCGGGGCGTCACGTCACGTCAAGACGCGGCGTGGAGCCGCTGATAGTACGCGGCCATCTCGTCCCAGGCGGCCGACTCGTCCCAGGACGGGTCGTCGGCCTCGGCGGGCTCGGTGTTGATCCGGACCCGCGGCTCGGGGAAGTCGACCTGCTTCCTGAGCTCGACGGCGCAGGGCAGCCCCAGCCTCGGGCGCATCTCCTGGGCCAGGCGCAGGGTGAAGGCGCCCTGGGTCTCGGCGTAGCCGCTGGGGCTGTACCGGGCGAAGCCCTCGGCCGGGACGCGGGCGGCGGCGCGGGCGTAGGCCCTCGCCAGGAGCGACGCGTGGATATTGTCGCGGACGTAGGCGGGGCTCGAGCAGTTGGGCGTATTGCCGGCGAGCCAGTTCTTCATCAGGTAGCCGGTGAACCGCGGCTCCTCGTGGGGGCCGAACGGGTTGGGGATGACGAACTTGCCCAGGCCGACGCCGGCGCGGTCGCATTCGTAGCGGAAGACCTCGGCTGTCAGCGCCTTCGACAGGCCGTAGGGCGAGAAGTGGGGCAGGCCCTGCGAGCCGGCGCCCTCGCCCCCTTCGAAGGCGCTGCCGGAGAGCAGCACGCGGCGGCAGCCGGCGGCCTTCGCCGCGGCGAGCGTGGCGGCCAGGTTGCGGGTGTTGTTGGCGAGCGCCCCGACGGCGTCGAAGTCGGGGCTCTTGTAGTTGGTCACGTCGGCGGCGTGGTGGCAGATCAGGTCGCAGCCCTCGCCGACGAGCGCGAGGAAGCGGTCGTCGCCGAACGCGCAGCCGTAGGCGGGCCGGCAGGCCTCCAGGGCCAGGGCGACCCGACCGCGGCGGACGGCGTCGGGATACTCGTCGGGCCGCCGACGGAAGACGGCGGTGACCTCGTGCCCGGCGGCGGCCAGCTCGCGGATGAACCACATCCCCGTGAACGAGCTGCCGCCGGTGAACAGGATCTTCATGTCGTCGTCGCTCCGATTCAGGTGGCGGCACCGATGTGCCAGGCCGGGTCGAAGTCACGCCAGGTGCGGTCCTTGTCCGAGAGCACGGCCGGCTCGCCCGGCCAGGCGATGGCGAACCGCGGGTCGTCCCAGCGGACGCCGCGCTCGCACTCCGGCGCGTAGAACTCGTCGACGAAATAGAGCGCCTCGGCGTCGTCGGTGAGCGTGTAGAACCCGTGCGCGAAGCCCTTGGGCACGTACATCATCCGCCGGTTCTCGGCCGAGAGCTCGGCGCCGTAGCTCTGGCCGAAGGTCGGCGAGCCCGCGCGCAGGTCGAGGATCACGTCATAGAGCGGCGCCGCGGACGCAGCGCACCATCTTGGTCTCGGCCCTGGGGGCGAGCTGGTAGTGCATGCCCCGCAGCGTCCCCTGCTTGGCGGACAGCGAGTTGTTGGCCTGGACGAAGCGGTTGACCAGCCCGTGCTGGGCGAACTCGCGCTCGCAGAAGGCCCGCGCGAAGAAGCCGCGGTCGTCGCCGCGCTTCTCCAGGTCGATCACGTAGGCGCCCCCCAGGGGGGTCTCGGTGAAGATCATGTGGGGTCTCTCGTTCTCGGTCCGGGGTTAGTCAGGCGAGCTGGTTGAAGCGTCCCTTGAGGGTGCGCAGGCGGACGAACTGGTCGCCCTCGAAGTCCTTCTTGCCGAAGCCGTGCTCGACCATCTTGCGGTGGAGCTCCTCCATGCCGCTGGCCAGGTCGTACTGGAGGCGGAAGTCGGGGAGGTGGCGGGAGAGCTTGTCGAAGTTGACGCGGTAGTTCCGCGGGTCGGCGCCGACCTCGCCGGTGTAGACGACCTTGGCGGAGGGGATCAGCCGCTGGACCTGGTCGCCGACGTCGCGGACCCGGTAGTTCTCCTTGTTGCCGCCGACGTTGATGGCCTGGTTGTGGATGGCCTCCTTGGGCGCGGCGGCGAAGGCGGCGAACGCGCGGGCGATGTCGCGGCAGTGGATCAGCGGCCGCCAGGGCGAGCCGTCGGACATGATGCGGATCTCGCCGTAGGACAGCGCCGAGGCGAGCAGGTTGTTGACGACCAGGTCGATGCGGAGCATGGGCGAGTGGCCGTAGGCGGTGGCGTTGCGCAGGTAGGCCGGCGAGAAATTCGCGTCGGCCAGTTGGGAGACGGCCTCCTCGGTCTCGATCTTGGACCGGGCGTAGGCGGTCAGCGGGTTGAGCGGGTCGCCCTCGTCGAGGTCGAGCTTCTCGCCCTGGCCGTAGATCGAGCAGCTCCCGGCGAAGAGGAAGCGGGGGACGCCGGCCTCCTTGGCCAGCCGGGCCAGGCGGATCGAGGCGTCGCGGTTGATGTCGTAGGTGATCTTGGGGTCGAGGTCGCCCATGGGGTCGTTGGAGATGGCGGCCAGGTGCATGACGCAGTCGCAGCCGTCGAGGTCCCTGGCCTCGACGGTGCGCACGTCCCTGGCGAGGTTGACGTCGGGGTTGACCATCGGCTCCCAGTTGCACCCGTCGAAGAGCTTGAGGTCGCAGCCGACGACCGCGTGCCCCTCCTGCTTGAGGACGTTGACCAGGTGCGACCCGATGTAGCCGCGGTGGCCGGTCACGAATACTCGCATGTCTCGATTTCCTGATTCGGGATCTTGGGTTCTTCGGTCGGATTGGCGGCGGAAAGGGCCGGGTTCTCGACCCAGGGGATCGCAGTGCCGGCGATGAACACGCTGTTGCGGATCGAGTCGAGGAGGAGGCGGGGAGGCTCGTTGTCGGGCTTGCGGCGAATCCGCTGGCTCAGCCGCCAGGTCGCATAGCCCAGGATGAACGCGGAGTCGGCGGCCGCGGTGTACAGCGGCCCGTGGTGCTTGAGGTAATAGCGGCGTCGGGCCTGGTGCCAGTACTCGGGTCGACGGACGGGCGGCCGGTTGCCGGACAGGCCGGTGCTGGCGCCGGCCAGGTGGATGATCCGGCTGTCGGGGACGTACCAGGTCTCCCAGCCGGCGCGGGCGGCGCGGAGGCAGAGGTCGGGGTCGTCGAAGTAGGTATACAGCCCCTCGTCGAGCAGGCCGACCTGATCGAAGACGGCCTTGCGGACGATCAGGCTGGCGCCGGAGACCCAGCCGCGGCGGCATGGGGCCGCCCGTCTTGTGCAGCCCGACCCAGGGCGTCAGCATGCGGATGACCAGGCCGAAGCGCAGTCCCCTCGTGAGCTCGGTGGCGATCCCCGGGAAGGGGAACGGCGTGGACTCGACCGCACCGTCGGGCGAGATGAGCTGGCTGCCGGCGATGCCGGCCCCGGGGTGGGCGTCCATGAAGTTGACCAGGGCGTCCAGGGCGTGCTCCTGGACGATGGTGTCGGCGTTCAGGAGCAGGACGTATTCGGGCGGGTCGGTCGATTCGAGGGCCGGTCGGATGACGGCGTTGTTGCCGCCGGTGAAGCCGCGGTTGGGGTGGATGGCGGTGAGCTCGGCCCAGCGGCCCCAGCCGTTGGCGTCGATGGCGTGGCGGATGCGGTCGGCGGCGTCGCCGCCGGTGCCGTTCTCGCAGACGGCGACCCGCGTGCCGGGGACGCGGTCGACCTCGCCGGCGAGCGAGCGGAGGCAGTCGATGGTCAGCTCGGTCACCCGGTATGAAACGATGACCACCAGCAGTTTCATGGGAAGTCCTTCGGTGCGGCGGGGGCGGCGTCGGCGGGCGGCGTCAGTGGGCGGCGGCCGGCGCGGCGATGCCGTCGATCAGGATCTGGGCCTCGTCGCAGTAGGCGGCCAGCTCGGCGTGGCCGGGGAAGTCGCGCTCGGCGCGGAGCATGGCGCGGGCCAGCTCCTGCCGGGCCTGCACCGAGTCGCCCAGCCTGGCGTAGGCCATGGCGAGGAAGACGTCGTCGAACGCGGTCCCGCCGCCGAGGTCGCGGGTGCGCTCGAGGGCCTCGACGGCGGCGGCGTGATCGCCGCCGCGGTAGCAGGCGACGCCCAGCGTGTTCCAGTAGGCCGGCGAATCGGGGAAGTCGTTCGACCGCCCGGCGGGCCATCGTCCGCGCCGAATCGGGGTCGCGGCGGGACGGGTCGGGGTGATTGGCCTGCAGCCAGGCGAGGTCGTTGGCGCCGTCGCACCACCGCCGCCGCAGGTCGTCGGAGCCGGGATCCGCCTCGATCAGCTCGGCGAGCAGCTCGAGGGTGCGCCGCCAGGCGGCGTCGGCCTCGTCGAGCCGCCCCTCCTGCTTGAAGCCCCGCCCCAGGCCGCGGCACCGTTCCGCCAGGGTGAGCCGGCCGGAGGGCGCGACGGCGAGCGCCGCGAATGCCGCGCGCGGGCCGCCACGGCCGCGGCCCCCGGTGCCGCCAGCGCCCGGAGCTGCCGCGGATCGAGGCTGGCGAGCCCGCCGGCCAGAACCAGGTAGATGATATTCACGAACCCGTTGAGCAGGAGGTTGACCGTGTTGATGGCCAGGAGCACCGCGGCGAGCGCGCCGGCCGCCACCTGCGGGTCCCCCCACATCCGCGCCGGGAACCGCCGGATGAACAGGATCGCCGGCAGCAGCAGCGATGCGAAGAACATCGACAGCCCCAGTCGCCCCTTCTGGCCCAGCGTGATGACCCAGAATCCGTCCAGGCTGGCCTTCTTGGTGTGTTCGTCGTCGAAGTAGGCCTCGTTGCGACCCCACCCCCCCCAGCCGAATATCGGCTGCTCATTGGCCCGCCTGATCATCAGGTCCTCGCACTTGAACCGCCATTCCAGCGACTGGCGCGATCCGGACCGATCCAGGACGTGGCGAGCTCCACGGCCTGCTCGCCCGTCCAGACCTGCGAGATCCGCGCCACGGCGTACGTGGGCGCAACGAGCACCAGGCCGAGCAGCAGCAGCCGCGTGCGGAACCGCCGGGACAGCCACAGGGCCGCCATCCCCGCGATGAGCAGGAGCAGGGCCCCGGTCGAGCGGCAGATGAGCGACGTCATGAAGAGGATCGGCACGACCACAAGCCCGGCGGGGAGATTGCCGATCCTCCGGTACGCGCCGCAGCTCCAGAGCCACCAGGCCGTCAGCGTCGCGGCCGTCATCCACATGCCGCATTCCAGCCCGGTCCAGAAGAACACGCTCGGGCGATAGCCGCCGAACCGCGTCCCCTGCCAGTGCGATACCCCGTAAACCGAGCTCAGGAGGATGGGGCTCATGCGGGACTCGAAGACGCACGGCAGGACGTAGCTCAGGCCGCCGACGATCATGCCGACGCAGAAGAAGCGCATGCCCTGCGGGTCGCCGAAGAGGATCCGTCCGATCATGTAGGGCAACATCAAGGTGATGATGTAGCCCAGCGCGTCGGACAGGCCGTCGTACAATCCCAGGCCGTTGACGACCGAGGCGATCGTGCCGCTGAAGCAGAACAGGACGATCGGCAGGTCGAACCATCGGGGACGGAAGCTCATCATGCGCTGCGGGTCGAAGATGAAGAGGCCCAGCGTCATGCCGACGCCCGCCGCCATGTTCTTGCTGTAGTCGGGCAGGCCGGCGATGTCGAGCCGGTAGGGGGGCAGCAGCAGCCAGGCCCCGACCGCGGCGGTGGTCGCCGCGAACCGGACCGGCCACATCGCGAACATCACGACGACCGCCGGGATCCAGCCGAACAGCGCGAGATAGGCGAGGATCGTCATGGATGATCGCTCCAGGCGCATGAAGAGGGGAGGAATCCGGCGTCGGCCGAGGGTCCGGGGGCCGCGGCGTGAGTCGGGGTCGGCGACCCCGGCGTCCGCCGGCGGCCTCTTCTCCATTGTGGCGGATCGGGACGTCCGATGCGAGATCGACTGGGGAGGGGAGGGGAGGGGAGGCGGGGCGGGGGCGATCACGAGGCCGCGCGGTCGGACCGCCGGCAGGCGCGGAGCAGGGCGTCCTCGAACCGATCGGCCGCGTCGTCCCAGGAATACCGGGTCGCGGTGGCGTACGCGCTGTCGGATACGGTGCGCCACTCGTCATCGGTCAGCGCGACAACCCGCTCGATGGCCGCGGCCATGTCGGCGGGGTCCTCGGGCCGGACGAGGAATCCGCCCCCCTGGCCGATCAGCTCGGGCGCGGCGCCGGCGGGCGTGCCGATGACCGGGGTGCGGCAGGCCATCGCCTCCAGGATCGGCAGGCCGAAGCCCTCGGTCCGCGAGCTGAACAGCCAGGCGTCGCAGCTCGCGTAGAGCTCGCGCAGTCGCTCCTGCGGCGGGCGGACGTGGATCTCGACCCCCGCAGGGACGGGCAGCTCGTGCAATCCCGTTCGACTCGCCGAACATGACCAGGCGGAGGTCGGGGACCCGGCGGGACGCCAGCTCGTACGCCTGGAGGGCGACCCGGGACGACTTCGCTCGGCCAGTGCGTAGATCATGCCGACCGTCGGGACGCGATGCTTGCCCCGCGGCGGGGCGTGGAAGAGCTCGGGGTTGACCGCGTTGGGGACCAGGGCCACGGTCGCGTCGCCGAAAGTTGTCCGCGCCAGGTCCGCGAGCCACTGCGACACCACGATCTTCTGGAATGGGAGCCGCCAGGTGGCCTCCACGCGGCCGGGCGGCACGAACGGGAAGACCTCGAAGTCCTGGAGGAAGTAGGCCTTGCTCCCCTTCGACGGCGAGAGCCGCGCCACCCATTCGGCCGTCTCCCACCAGGTGGCGATCACGACGTCCCCGTCGGGGACGTCGGCGTCGGTCACCGGCCCGGGCGTGTCGACGTACCGCGGGGCGATCCCGACCCGATTCAGGTAGGTCGCGTCGGGCCGGCCTCGACGCGGCCAGCCGCCACCCTGACGGAGCGAGCGAATGATCGCGCGGGGCGTCGGCGGCAGGGCGAGCCGGCAGATGACGCGGACCTCGTGGCCCCGGTCGCGCAGCCGGCCGGCATAGATCGCGATGGTGCGGTCGCCCCCCACGAGCGACAGGTTCGCCGTGACGAACGTGATTTTCATGGATGTCGGATCTCATTGCGACCGCCGCCGATCGCCCGGACCGGCGGCGACGGGCGTGTCGAGGTCGAGGCTCGCGGGATCGTCGGCGGACCGGGGAGCCATCCCGACGAACAATTCGGGGTGAGGCCCATCAATGCCCCCGCATGGCACAATAGAGGAGGCGCCAGGAAGCGGGCGAGAGGGGCCGGCGATACCAGGATCGGACCGCGTACCGGTGCGCCGTGCGGAGGTGCCCCGACATGAGGGCCCACCAGGCCCACTTGCGCATGTGGTCCAGGCCGGAGGGATTCCCGAGGAGCGGGGCGGCGCCGGCCGTCGACCCGTCGTGCTGGGGCAGCCCGCGACGATGGCGGGCCTCGGCGACGGCCCGCGCGATCGTGGCCTCCTGGCGGCGTGCTGGGTGTTTCCGATGCTCTGCAGGTGCTGCCGGTACTTCACCAGGATCTCGGGGAGGTTGGCCAGGCGGCCGACCTCGGCGAGCCGGAGCCACAGATCGATGTCTTCACCGGGGAAGTATCCCGGGCGGTATCCTCCCACGCCGAGCACCGACGCGGTGCGGGCCAGGATGGTCGGGTGGCAGAGGACGGTAACCCCGTTGAGATGGGCCCGGTCGATATCCTCGTGCTCCAGGTCCAGCGGCATCTCGGTGAGCGGTGCACCCCGGGGGTCGATCAGGAGGATTTGGGTGCCCAGGGCCACGACGTCGCCATGGTCGCGGAGGTAGGCAATCTGGCGCTCGAATCGCTCGGGCAGGGCGATGTCGTCGGCGTCCATGCGGGCGATGAACTCGCCGCGGGCCATCCCGAGCAGCTCGTTCAGGGCGCTGACCAGCCCGCCGTTGGGCCGGGAGACCAGTCGAATCCGCGGGTCGCCGGCGGCGTAGCGCTCGAGGATCCGCCGCGAGCCGTCGGTCGAGCCGTCGTCGATGATCAGGAACTCGAAGTCGCCGAAGGTCTGGCCCAGGATGCTCTCGACGGCCTCGGCGATGTAGCGCTCGGCGTTGTAGACCGGCAGGCACACGGAGATCGGCGGCCCTGCGTTCATGGTGGGTCAACCTCAGGTTTGGAGCTCGCGGACGCGTCCCGGCCACGCGAGCCCATCGGGCCCGGACCCGGCCGGGGTCGGGCGTCGAGCGGCAGGATTGATCACGGTGTAACTTTTTATGCAAGCTCCGTCCCACGGCATTATGCGGCCGATGAAACGGGGCTTCAAGTCGCGTGGCCGATTCGCGATCAGGGTCAGGCCCGCGGCGGGATGCGGGCGGCGACGGCGGCGTGGAGCAGCGGGATCATGATCTCGTGGTGGCCGGTCAGGGCGATGCCGGCGCCGCCGGGGCGGTCGAGGACGTTGAGCCGGCCGCGGTACTGCTGCATGAAGTCGAGGTTCGCGGTCGTCAGGCCGTCGAGCGAGTAGCCCAGGTTCCGCGCCATGGAGACGGCCTTGAGGAAGACCTCGGGCATGACGACGGCGCTGCCCAGGTTGAGCCAGACTCCCCGCTCGAGGTTTGCGACGAGGCGGCAGAGGATGTGGAAGTCGTCGAGCGAGGCGCGGCCCATGGCGGCGCCGTCGAGCCGGGGGTACATGTGCACGATGTCGGTGCCGATCGCGACGTGCACCGTGGCGGGGACCTGGTGCCGGCGGGCGGCGACCAGCAGGCTGGCGTCGAGCCCCGGCCCGCCGCGGGCGAGGATCGCATCGCCGAGCGCGGCGCCCAGGCCGATGCGCCCGGCGGCCGCGCGGTCGCAGGCGGCGGCGAAGAGCTCGGAGGTCTCGCGTGCGAAGCCGAAGGTGCCGTCGGCCAGCCGAGGGCCGACGTCCTCGCTGGTGTGGCCGGCGATCGCCAGCTCGAGGTCGTGGATGGCGGCCGAGCCGTTCATCGCCACGCCGGCGAGGACCCCCCGCGATCCAGTCGTTCAGGTAGGGGCCGCAGCCCGTCTTGATGACGTGGCCGCCGAGCGCGGCCAGCACCGGACGGCCCGCGGCGTGGGCCGCGAGGATCGCGTCGCGGAGCTGCTTGAGCGACCGTGCCGCCAGGACGTCGGGCAGGCTGTCGAGCCATTGCTCCAGCGAGCCGGACCCGCCGGAGGGCCGGCCGAGGTCGGTCAGCCGGACCTTGCTCGGGCGGTCCGACAGGGGCTCGTACCGCATCGCGTCGAGATCGAGGGGAAGGTCTGGGTTCGACATAAATGACCTCGGTATGGGAGGCCGGTCTCCGTCTTGTCGATGCTTCACGGGACGGTGGTGTGGAACGGCCAGAGGAACGGGATCAGGATCACGGCGACGACCCACATCAGCAGGTTGAGCGGGATGCCGACGCGGAGGAAGTCGGTGAATCGATAGCCGCCGGGCCCGAAGACCATCATGTGGGTCTGGTAGCCGACCGGCGAGGCGAAGGCGTAGGAGGCGGCCAGCGTCACGCCCATGATGAACGGGTAGGGGCTGACATCCAGCAGCCGCGCCGCCTCGATGCAGAAGGGGAACGACAGGACCGCGGCCGCGTTGTTGCTGATCAGCTCGTTCAGGACCATGGTGCCGAAGTACAGGGCCGCCAGGGTGGCGTGCGGGCCCCACGCCTGGGTCGCGTCGACCAGGAAGCCGGCGAAGAGCCTGGCGACCCCCGACTGCTCGAGCGCCCGGCCGACGCCGAACGACGCGGCGATGGCGACCAGGACGGGCAGGTCGATCGACTTCCGCGCCTGCGCGGCCGACAGGCAGCGGCACGCGACCATGGCGCCGGCGGCCAGCATCGCGATCAGCATGATCTTGCCGGACTGGAGGGTCACGAACGCCGCGATCATGGCGACGAAGATGACCGCGGCGGCCCGGGCCCGGTTGTAGCGGGGCGGGCTGGAGTCCTCGACGTCGCTGATCAGGTAGAAGTCGGGGTTGTTGCGGAAGGAGCGGCTGAAGTGCGGCCCGACCTGCATCAGCAGGGTGTCGCCGGCGAGCAGGCGGATGTCGCCGACCTTGTTGGTCACACGGGCGCCGTTGCGGTGCACGGCGACGATGGCCGCGTCGTAGAGCCCGCGGAAATCGGCGTCGCGCACCGCCCGGCCGACCAGCGGCGAGCTGGGGCTGATCACCGCCTCGCAGAGCTGCCGGCCGCGCTGCAGCGAGGGCGAGACCTCGTACCGCGCGTCGGCGGCTGGCACCAGGCCCGGGACCTTCTCGAGGTTGACGATCGTGTTGACGACCCCGGTGAAGACGAGGCGGTCGTTGGCATGGATCGGCTCGTCGGGCCCGACCGGGCCGATGGCCTGGCCGTCGCGGTCGATCTCGATGAGGAACAGGCCCGGCAGTTGCCGCAGGCCGGCGGCGGCGACCGTCTTGCCGATCAGGCGGCAGCCCGGCTGGACGAGCATCTCGACCAGGTACTCGCGGCGGGTCGCCTCGAGCTGCTCGATCATGTCCTTGCGGTCGGGCAGCAGCCGCCGGCCGATCGTCAGGAGGTACGTCGCCCCCAGGATGGCGCAGGGCAGGCCGACCTGGCCGATCTCGAAGAACCCCATGGGCCGCAGGCCGGGCGTCTGCCGCAGCAGGCCGTCGACGACCAGGTTGGTGCTGGTGCCGATCAGCGAGCACGTCCCGCCCAGGATCGACAGGAACGACAGGGGCATCAGCAGCCGCGACGGGGAGATCCGCCGCTTGCGGCACCAGGTGATCAGGACGGGGATCAGGAGCGCGACCTTGGGCGTGTTGTTCAGCACCATCGCCGAGGGGATCAGCACGACGGCCATGAAGAACAGGGCCTGGCCCTCGGTCTGGACCCGGCCGAGGAATCGCTCGCCGACGACCTCCATCACGCCGGTCTCGCGCAGCCCCGCGGCCACGACGAACAGGGCCGCCACGATGAGCATGCCCGGGTTGGCGAACCCGGAGAAGGCCTCCTCGGGCGTGATGACACCGAAGGCGGCCAGGAGCGATACGGCGCCCACGAACAGCAGGTCGGCGGGCCTGTCCTTGACCAGGCCGTAGAGCAGGGCGGCCAGGACGGCCAGCGTCGCGGCCATCATCGGGTTGACATGCCAGTGCATTCTGTCGGTTACCTCGCGGGTCGCGGGCCGCCAGATCGCCCGGCGGTATGAGGTCGTGACGGGCCGGCCGCGGGCCCCCGGGCTCGTCAGGACTCGTCGCCGAGGGCGGTCGATGGGTCGATGGATTCGCGGGCGGCCTCGACCGGGGCGACTCCGTCGCTCGACGTCCCGACAGGCGGCGGACCGTCGCCGGACGGGGCGAGGTCCAGGCCGCGGGGGCGATCGGCCGGGCTGGGCAGCGCGAGCGACAGGAGCCGGGCGCATCGGCCGCGGATGTCGCCCCGCTCCGCCAGGTCGATCCACTCGACCGGGATGCCCACGCGGCGATACCGGGCGAGGGTCGCGACGAGCCGGGCTGTGTCGATCAGCCGCCCGAGGCGGGTCGTCGGCAGCCACCCGTTGGGGTCGTCCAGGAAGAGGGCCAGCGCGGGCCGCTCGCCGGGGAGCCGCCAGAACCGGGCGCCGCGCTCCACCAGGCTCTCGGCCACCTCCGGGTGCTGGGCGAACTGCTTGCGGGTGTGGACCTCGACGGCATGGGGGGCCACCAAGCCGAGCATCGGGTAGCCGTAGGCCAGCAGTCGATCGCCCAGGTGCGCCTCGATCAGCCGGAGCTCATTCCCCGACAGCTCCTTCCTCCAGGCCTCGACCCGGCTCGTGTCGATGCCCTCGGCCGCTTTCGCCTTCCACGGCTCGGCGGCTGCATTGACGAGCTGGGCCGATCGGCTGGTATCGAGCATGGCGGAATCGAACGGCTCGTCGATGGCCCGACAGAGATCCCGCAGCACCGGCTCGGGGTCGCGAACCAGGTCCTTGTAGTGCAGCGTGTGGCAGCGGCGGTCGCGAGCGAAGAAGCGAGCGCTCGCGTCATCATACCTCCGCCACAGCTCGATGGCCGAGAGCAGGCTATCCGGTCCCCAGCTCACCCTCACGAGCGAAATCACGACGTCGCGCGGGTCGCGGATGATCCGGATGATCGGCGAATCCGGGTAGTAGCCGCGGATCTGCTCGACGCACGGCAGGTGATCGGGTGTCTTCTCGACCCAGCGCTGCTTGCCATTGCGCCTCATGTAGAGGTCGAGCATGGCCGTGAGGACGGACGGGACAGACGGCTTCCTCCGCGCCAGCTCTCCGGCCAGCTCGTCGCGGCCCAGGCCGTAATTCGCCGGGATCGACTCCCCCACGTGCCGGATGGAATAGAGGTAATCGAGGGCGGCCGCCGGCCAGTTGGACCGGCGGCGGATCTGTCGGACGACGGCGGGGAGGAGATCGCTGAAGAAATGGGTCTCCGGGCCGCAGATGATTCGGGCATGTGCGCCGAGCATCGCGGCCAGCAGCGTGGTGCCCGAACGGGGGACTCCTACCACGAAGATCGGCGGGGCCGGTCGCGATCGGTCGGGGCTCACGGGCTGCTCCTTCAAGAGGGCTCGGATGGGCACCCGTCCTCGAATCCTCCCGGCTAGAGCGCCAACGATACGGTTACGCGTGTTTGCACCATCGAATCGATCCCGGCCCGGAGCACTCGCGGAGGAATACCCAGGCCGACCCGACCATGGACTCCTCCCGGGGCTCTTGCTCGATGGCGATGTTTCTCGGCGAGCTCGGGCCCGCCGGGAAGCCATCGCTGCCGTGGTGAATTGCAAAAATACATGTCTGCCATAAAGAAACTTGTCCATTCCGTGGATATTCTCGCAGTGCCGTACGGCACCCGTCGAGCCCGATCCACCGGATGTCCACCATGGTTCACCTTCATGTGCACCGTCGCGGACGAAACGAGACGGGAATAATACATGAATTATCGAGAGAGGGAAATAGACCACGCCCGGGTCGATGGAAGAACGACACCAGCCCGGGCATCCCACCGGGGCAACGAAGCAATAAGGACCAATCCGTGCCATCTACACTCTCTCACAATTGCCGCCGAGAGCGGCCTGTTCCCTGTTTACGCCGTGGCATGCTGCGGTTCCAGGAGCCGGATGAAGCGATGGTAGGCCTCGTGTCCGGCGGCGACCTGGCGTTCGGCCGCCTGGAGGAGCGGTTGCCTCAGCGAGTCTGCATTGTCCCACGATCGCCGGATCGCCCCCTTGAGCGCGTCTTCGAAGGGCCCGTTGCCGAGCTCGACCGTCTCCAGACTGCAGCCGAACTGGTCGGCCAGGCCGAGGAACTTGCCGCGATAGTACGCGGACTTGGCGAGGCCGACCACGGGTATTCCTTGCGACAGGGCGAAGACCCCGGCGTGGTAGCTGCCCGTCACGACGAGCCGGCACCGGCCGACTTGCCGGATGACGTCATCGGGCGTCGTGAGGCAGGCGAATGCCGACTCGTCCTCGAGGTTGAGCAACCGGCCCAGCGAGCGGACATCGCTCTCCCCCTCGCCGCAGTCGATCGGCACGGGCAGCAACGGCATGCCCATTTCCGCGGCGCACTGCTTCACCACATCGCGGACCACCGTCGCCTGCGCGTCGTCGACCCCGGAATAGGACGCGAGCCGGAGGTTGAATCCGAGGCCCTCGCCCAGGCCGGGCTGCCGGAGGTCATAAGCCCGTTCGACCGCGTCGTCGCCGGTGACCACCACCCGGTCGAGGCGGACGCCCAGCGATTTGAGGAGCGGGAGACCCTGCCTCTCTTCCCGGAGCGCGATCAGGTCGGCCGATTGCAGGACGGACCGCGCGGTCCGGCGCAACTTGGGCGAATCGATCGGGCCCAGGCCCTGCCCGAAGAGCGCGATCGGCTTGCGGAGCGCCTTCGCGACCCCGAGCAATTCGAGGACGCTCATCGCGTGCGATTCGAAGCTATCGGTGATGAATCCGCCCCCCGTCGCGACCACGGCCCGGGCATCGGCCACGATGCCGAGATAGTCGTGGATAGGCCCGGCGTCGATCCCGCGCCGTCGCATGCGATAGGCGGCCCACGCCGCGGATTGGAACGGCCGTCGCCGCCTCGCCCAGGACTCGGCCACCGCCATCCGCCAGGCGCTGCGCCCGCCCAGCCAGTAGGCTGCGCCGAGGAGGTTCGAACCCTGGTGGAAGAGCGCGCGGCCGGGGCCCGTCACCGGCTCGGCGCCGGGCACGTACATCTTCAGGCGATCCGGGGAAGTGGTGATGACCTTGAGATCATCTCGAGGCGCCAGCTCCCGGAGGCGCGCGACCCCGACCTGGAGCATCGACAGGTCGCCGAGGTTCGTCAGTCCATAGCCGGAATTGTCAACGAGGATTGACAAGGAAAGGCCCTTTTCTCGACTCCGGGCGGATGATCGGGCTTGCGTGGACGGCGGGGGTATCCGACCGGTGACGCGTGCCTTCGACCCTCGCCCTTGATGGCGTTCAGCCTCGAATCCTTCGACGAACATATCCCGCGGAAATTCGACGCGGGGCGGTTGCGCAGGCCCGGAGCGGATGAGCCCGGACAGTCGCCGCGAGATGGGACGGATCAAGGCCCGCCGGCCCTGCGCTCGAGGATGGCGGTCGTGCTCAGGCCGGGCACGAGCGGCAGGGTGATGACCTGTCCGCCGTGGGCCAGGACGAAGTCGGCGCCGGCGACCTGGTCGAGCGCGTAATCGCCGCCCTTGACCAGGACGTCGGGCTCGAGGGCCCGGATGAGGGTATCGGGTGTGGGCTCGTCGAAGATGACGACGGCGTCGACGCACGCCAGGCCGGCGAGCAGGCTGGCGCGGTTCTCCTGGCCGATCACGGGGCGGGATTCGCCCTTGAGGCCGCGGACCGAGGCGTCGGAGTTCAGGCCGACGACCAGCAGGTCGCCGAGGCGGCGGGCGCCCTCGAGCGAGGCGAGGTGGCCGGCGTGCAGGATGTCGAAGCAGCCGTTGGTGAAGACGACCTTGCGGCCGCGCCGGCGGGCGTCGACCAGGCGACGGCGGGCCGCGTCGCGGCCGAGGACCTTGTGCGAGAGGCCCCGCCAGGCGGTGGCCAGCTCATCGGCGTGGACGACGTAGGTCCCCGGGTGGCTGACGGCGATCCCGGCGGCCACGTTGGCCAGCCGGCAGGCCTCGACCAGTTCCCACCCCGAGCCCAGGCAGGCGGCCAGCACGGCCACGACGGTGTCGCCGGCGCCGGTGACGTCGGCCACGTCGCGGACCTGGGCCGGGATCGAGACGGCGCCGGCCGTCGTGGAGAGCGTCATGCCCTCGGGCCCGCGGGTGATCAGCATCGCGTCGACCGCCAGCGCGGTCCGCAACTGGTCGGCGGCGTGGGCGACCGCCGCGTCCCCCGGCAGCGGGCGGCCGACGGCCCGCTCGGCCTCGAGGAGGTTCGGGGTCACGACCGTCGCGCGGGCGTAGGCGCTGAAGTCGGCCTTCTTGGGGTCGACCACGCAGGGGATGCCGCGCTCGCGGCAGCGGTCGATGATGGCGCGGGCGACGGCCGGGGTAATCACCCCCTTCTCGTAGTCGGCCAGGACCACGGCCGATTGCTCGTCGACCAGCGGCAGCACGCCATCGAGCAGTCGCCCGGCCTCGGCGGCGAAGGCGTCGCGGTCGCCGTCGCGGTCGAGTCGCAGGAGCTGCTGCTGGCCCTCGGACAGGATGCGGGTCTTGGCGATCGTCGGCAGGCCGGGCGCCTCGTGCAGGGCCAGCCGCGCGACCCCCTTGGCCCTGAGCGCGTCGCGGAGCAGCGTCCCCTCGGCGTCGGCGCCGACCAGGCCCGCCACGGTCACGGCGCAGCCCAGCCCGGCCAGCGTCGCGGCGACGTTCCCCGCACCGCCGGGGGTCACCGCCTCGCCCACGAGGCTCACCACCGGCACCGGGGCCTCGGGCGAGATCCGCCGCACGTGGCCGTGCACGTGCCGGTCGAGCATCACGTCGCCCATGACCAACACCGAGACGCCGAACATCGGATCCCTGGTCCCGTGGTCCATCCAGATAAGCCCTCGAGGTTCGCGGACGGCGCGGGCGGGCTTCGCCCGGCGGCCCGCGTCAGGCGGAATGAAACGACCCGGCGCCGGCCGGCTGCGCCGGCTCCTGCTCGTGCTGGTGCTCCCAGGGGAGCAGCACGCTCAGGAAGCCCGGCCGGTTCGGCCGCGGGCTCGTCAGGTCGCGGAGCGTGAATTCGCAGCAATACGGCCGGCCGTCGATCTGCTCGATGTGCCCCGCGCAGCCGAGGTTCAGCAGGTAGGTCATCGACCCCAGGAGCTGGCCGGGGACCTTGATCTCGAAGGTGTGCACGCCCACCGTCAGCCGCTCGGTGATCGAGGGGTCGCCGTCGCGGATGTCCGAGCAGAAGATCCGGATCCCCTCGAAGTTGCTCAGGGTGAACCACAGGTGCAGGGCCGGGACGACCTGCCGGACCTCGAAGCGGACGCGGATGATGAACGGCTCGTCGCAGCCGAGGTCCGACGCCGGGGCACCGTTGCCGCGGAGGATCTCGGCCGAGAGGAACTGGCAGGGCTTGGACCGGTCGATCGGGAACGTGGTCTGGGCCGTCCGGTGGTCGGACCCGGACTGGAAATAAGCCTCGATCACCTCCCGGATCGACCCGATCGTCGAGACCTGGCCGTTCTCGAGCAGCACCCCGCGGTTGCAGAGCTGCGCCAGCGCGCCCATGTTATGGCTGACGAACAGGATGGTCCGGCCCTCGCCCGCGGCGACCTCCTGCATCTTGCCCAGGCATTTCTTCTGGAACGCATAGTCGCCGACGGCCAGCACCTCGTCGACGATCAGGATCTCCGGCTCGAGGTGCGCCGCCACGGCGAACGCCAGCCGGACGTACATCCCCGACGAGTACCGCTTCACCGGCGTGTCGAGGAAGTCCTCGATCTCGGCGAAGGCGACGATCGCGTCGAACTTGCGGTCGATCTCGGCCTTCTTCATCCCGAGGATGGCGCCGTTCAGGTAGACGTTCTCGCGGCCGCTCAGCTCGGGGTGGAACCCCGTGCCCACCTCCAGCAGCGAGGCCACCCGTCCCCGGAGCCGGGCGGAGCCGCTGGTGGGCTCGACGATCCGGCTCAGGACCTTCAGCAGGGTCAACTTCCCGGCGCCATTGCGGCCGACGAGGCCGACGACCTCGCCCTGGCCGACCTCGAGCGAGACGTCCCTGAGCGCCCAGAACTCGTTCGCTTCCTTCTTCTGCTCCCGCTTGCCTCGCAGCGCGTTGCCGACGCCGCGCAACCGGTGCGAGATCGTCTCGCGCAGCGAGGGGAGCGCGTACGAGAGCAGGCCCGTGGACCGGTGCCCGCCCAGGATGTACCGCTTGCTCAATCGATCGCAGGTGATGATGGGTTGGCTCATGGTGGTGGGTCGCGGTCTCGGTCGGGGTGGGTGGGGTGGGTGGATCGGGCGGGAGCGCGCCGCGGCCGGCGGCGTGCCGTTACGCGTAATCGGCGAAGCGGCGCTCGGTCTGGCGGAAATAGAAGAGGGCGAAGGCGAAGGACGCCAGGGCCATGGTCAACGAGATCGCCAGCGACGGGATGTCCCACTCCTGCCCGAGGATCGCCGATCGGTAGGCGCCGACGATGCCGAACATCGGGTTCAGCGCCAGGACGGTCCGCCAGACCGGCGAGACGATGCCGATGGGATAGACCACCGGGGTGATGTACATCATGATCATCGTCAGGAACGGGACGATGTGCTTGAAGTCGCGGTAGAAGACGGTCAGCGCCGCCAGGGTCACGCCCAACCCCAGCGTGGCGGCGATCGTCAGGAGGATCAATGCCGGCAGCCAGACGATCCCCCAGCTCGGCGCCACGCCGTAGAACAGCAGGATGACCGCGTAGAGGCCCATCGAGATCAGCAGGTCGACCAGGAAGACGAGCGCGGCGGACACCGGCACGAACAGCCGCGGGAAGTAGACCTTGGTCAGCAGGTGATGCTGGTTGGCCAGGCTGAGGGCGGCCGCCGCCATCCCCTGCGAGAAGAGGGTCCAGGGGATCAGCCCGGCGAAGACGAAGACGGCGTAGGGTAGGCCGCCCACCGGGATCTTGACGAAGCGGCCGAAGACCACGGTGAAGATCGCCATCATCACCAGCGGCTGCACGACCGCCCAGGCGACGCCCAGCACGGTCTGCTTGTACCGCACCGAGATGTCGCGCCAGACCAGGAAGGCGAGCAGCTCGCGGTGCGACCACATCTCCCGCCAGTCGATGGCGATCCAGCCCTGCTGGGGGCGGAGCACCAGCTCATAATCTTCCGGGCCGCCGGCCGCAAGGAGGGGCGTGGCCGGGCCGTCGGCCCGGCCGTTGACGTGGGCGTCGGCCAGGGTCGGTATCGCCGCATCTTGCTCAATCATGGGAACAACGAGGCCTTCTAGGTTGGTTGGCATGGGACGCGACACAGGAGATCGGGTGGGGTGGGACGGACGGCCTTCGCGGGGATGGCCGGCGGGGGCCCGTGCTGGGCTGGGCCTCAGGCCAGGGCCGGCTGCCGACGCGGCGTCGGCTCGCCGGCCAGGGCCGCGTCGATCGAGGCCTGGAGCCGCTCGGCCAGCGCCTCGACGTGCGGCTCCTGGAGCATGCTCGAGTGGCCGCCGGGGACGTCGCAGGCGCGGACGCCGCCGGTGGTCCGGCGGCCCCAGCCCAGGAGCGGGTCCTCGTAGATCTCGACGCAGGGCTCGTCGGGGCCGATCCCCGCGGTGGCCCGGAACAGGGTCAATTCGCCGTCGAACCGGCCATCGGGGCGATAGTCGCGCTCGGCGAACACGTAGGCGGTCCGCACCGAGACCCGGCCCAGCGCCGCGGCGGCCGGAGGCCCCGGTCGAGCCAGGCCCGGAACAGCCGCAGCCGGATCTCGTCGCGCGTCCGCGACAGGCGCCGGCCGAGGGCATAGGTCGCCAGGTTGCGTGCCTTGCGCGTCGCCTTGACCAGGATGGTCGCCGCCTTCCGCACCGGGCCGCCGGAGCCCCCCTCGCGGAGCACGCCGCCGAACCGCTGGAGCCGCTGGCCGGCGATCCGCCAGGCCCGGGGCGGGGCCGTCGGGTCGGCCGCGTCGAGCAGCGCCACGAGCGCCACCCGCTCGCCCTGCGCCTGGAGCTGCCGCGCCATCTCGAAGGCGATCACGCCGCCGGCGCACATGCCCCCCAGCAGGTAGGGGCCGTGCGGCTGGACCGAGCGGACCTTGGCGACCTGGTACGCGGCCATGTCGGCGATCCGCGTGTGCGCCATCGGCACGTCGTCCATGGCGTAGGGCTGCAGCCCGTAGACGGCGTGCGACGCGTCCAGCCGCAGGGCCAGGTTGCGGTAGAGCATCGTCTCGCCGTCGCCGTCGTGGACCAGGAACAGGGGGGACGGTCGCCGCCGTCGCGGAGCTTCACCAGCGAGTCCCGCTCGGAACCGCCGGCGACCAGCCGGGCCAGCGCCTCGATCGTCGGCGCCTCGATCAGCGAGGTCAGCGGCATCTCCTTGCCGAATCGGCCCTCGATCCGGGCGAACAGGTCGACGGCCAGCAGCGAGGTCCCGCCCAGGTCGAAGAAGTTGTCGCGGACGCCGACCGGCTCGATCCGCAGCAGGTCGGCCCAGATCGCGGCCAGCTCGGATTCGAGCCCGGTGCGCGGCGGGTCGGCCGGCGGGCTCGACGCGGGCCGGGCGCGCCGGCGGCCCGACCGGGTGCGGATCGCCTCGAGGACCTGCTCGGGCATCGCCAGCTCGGCGGCGATCCGGCCGAACCGCCGCGACTTGGCGACGGCCTCGGTGCCCCCGGACGGCGCAGGCGCTGGCGCCGTCGCGTCGGCGGCCGCCTCGGGCTCGTCGACCATCGCGGCCGCGTCGGGCCGGTAGGCCAGGGCCGCGGCCACTTCCGCCGGCACCCCGTACCGGACGCCGCCCTCGACCTCGCGGCGATGGGCCGCGAAGGCCCCCTCGAGGAAGTCGCGCGCCGGCTGGTTCTTCCTGGTGAACAGGACCGTCGCGTCAACCCGTGCCAGCCCATTCGCCAGCGCGTACCGCCCCAGCTCGCCCATCATCGCGTGCTCGACGCCCCTGCCCAGCACGCGGCAGCTCAGCAGGAACGTGTCGACCTCGAGCGCATCGCCGCGGGGGCCGAAGATCAGCACCCCCACCAGGCCATAGTCGCCGAACCGGTCGCTCACCTCGATCGACCGGCACTCCAGCCCCGACTCGCCCAGCCGTCGGACCTCGCCGTCGCCCCGGCGGACCGTCGTGAAATTGAACTGGTTGGTCCGCTGGGTGAGCTGCGCGACCCGGTCGACCTGCTCGGGGCTCGGCTCGGCGATCATGATCGACAGGCCTAGCCCGGCCAGGAACTCGCCGATCGTCGGCGCCTCCTTCTGGAAGCGGGCGCGCTCGGCCTCCTGGCGATACATCGCGGTCCGCTGCCGGTCCTCGGCCGTCACCCGGGGCCGGTCGAAGGCCCAGACGTGGCGGAGGAAACCCTCGATGTCGCCGTCGACCGGCAGCCGGAGCGACAGGACCTCCGGGCACGCCGACTCGACCTCGGCGCACTCGACCGGGTTGTCGTCGATGAAGATGAAGCTATCCAGGCCGAGGTTCAGCTCGCGGGCCATCTCGCGGATGTTCTGCGACTTGGGCTGCCAGTTGACCCGCCAGGTGACCAGGTGCTCGCGCCTGAGGATCATGTCCGCGCGGCGGTCGAGGACCTCGAGGACGTCGGCCTCGATGTTCTTGCTGCACAGGCACAGCAGGAAGCCCTGTCCGGCCAGGTCGACCATGAACCGCTGGAGCGCCTGCCAGCCGGGCGGGATGGTGATGCCGTCGACCCCCTCCTCGCCCACGACCCCCTTCCAGAGGGTGTTGTCGCAGTCGAGGACGACGACCTTGTGCGGGGGCGCCAGGATCGCGTGGATGCGACGGGCCAGGACGGTCCCCATCGCGGCGAAGAACGCGGGCGTATAAGGGATGTGGCCCAGCCGGTCGCGGCGAGGGTCGTGATAATCGTCCACCGGGTAGGGCGCGAAGTCGCGCGGGCCGATCACCGAGACGCCGGGCTCGCCGGCCAGGCCGTCGCGGACGAGGGCGGCGGTGCGGTCGAGCAGGTCGCGGGTCGCGCGGTCGGCGCGGGCCGTCGGCGAGTCGGGGCAGAGCGCCACGATCAGCGGTGCGCCCGAGCGGGCCGCCGCCCCCCGCGCCGCGGCGACCAGGTCGGCCGCGTTGCGCTCGAGGGCCTCGCGGACCTCGGGGCCGCCGCCGGACCCCGAGCCGGGCAGGGCGCGGAGCCAGTCCTCAGGCCGGACGAGCGCCACGTTGACCCCCCGCCGGTTGCGCGACAGCAGGCTCGTCGGGTCGAGGAGCTCCTGAAACACCTGGCCGTACGGGGCGAATTCGACGGCCGCCGGCAGGCCGAGCTCGGCCGCCCAGAAGGCCAGGGCGTCCTCGAGCGGCTCGGCCGTGAAGGTGGCCGCGACGGCGATAGGTCGCGCCGCGACCGGCGCTTCCGCGATCGTGCTCATCGTGTCGATGCCTCAGGGTTGCAATTCGCGAGGATGCGGGGCATCGCCCCATGCCCCGGCCGGGCGCGCCGCGCCGGGCCGCCGCCCGGCCTCCGGGGCTCGCCGCTACTTGTAGGTGATGACGCGCTCGATCCGGTTCCGCCCCCGGAGCCTCTCGGTCCAGAAGCGCACGAGCCCGATGGCGCTGGCGACCTTGCCCAGCATGCACGACCACCCGTAGAGCCAGGCGTCGCGCGCCGCCATGCCGGCCCGGTAGTGCCGGCCGGCGATCCGGAGCATCTGGAGCGGGTACACCAGGGCCAGTAGTAGCCCCAGCCCGTGCGTCGCCAGCGCCAGCGCCACGATCGCCACCGGCAGCAGCAGCCCCCAGAAGAGGATGCTGTACACGTCGCGCAGGAAGAGCCGGCGGGGGGACCGGCCGTGCATGCAGCGCCCCCTGGGCGTAGCCGTAGCCGTTGCGGATGCTCCGCCGCCACCATTGCCGGAAGCGGGTCATGTCCATGTCGTGCAGGGTCATCTCGTGGGGGATCCGCAGCAGGACCCATCCCGCCTGCCGCATCCGGACGCACAGGTCGATGTCCTCGCTGACGGTCATCGACTCGTTGCACCCGCCGATCTGCCGGTAGGCCTCGACCCGGACCATCACGTCGCCGTGCGAGCTGTCGATCTCGCCGGTCGGCGCATTCCACTCGATGTCGGCCAGGCGGTTGTAGGGCGAGCGGTCGGGGTGGCGCTCGCGCCTCCGCCCGGTGACGAGGCCCACGTCGGGCCGCGACGCGAAGACCTCGAGCGCCTTCGCCAGCCAGTCGTCGACCACCTCGCAGTCGCCGTCGATGATCTGGACGAAGCGGACCTCGGGGTCGACCTGGCAGAGCCGCTCGAATCCCGAGTTGCGGGCCTTGGCCGCGCAGTTGCGCTGGCGTGGGGTCCTCCACGACGACCTCGGCGCCGAGCGACCGCGCCAGCTCGACGCTGCCGTCGGTCGAGTTGCCGTCGACGTACACGACAGGCATGCCGCGGCCGCAGACCGACGAGAGGCACCTGCGGAGCCTCTCGCCCTCGTTCCGGCCGATCGCGACGATCCCTAACTGACTCATTGTTGCATCCTCGGGGTGCGTCCCGCCCCGCTCAGACGAGCTTGAAGCCGGCCTTGACGGCGTCATTCCGGAACATCTTCACGGTGTCGAGCGAGTACTCGTCGAGGTCCTTGCCGACCAGCGCGAGCTTCTTGAGCAGGTCGTGGGTGACGGTGATGATGTGGCAGCCGATCGCGTCGGCGTGGAAGATGTTCAGCAGCTCGCGGGGGCTGGCCCAGATCAGCTCGAGCTGCGGGTAGACGGCCAGCATCTCCACGGCGGCGGCCATCATGGGGACCGGGTCGCGGCCCGTGTCGGCGATCCGGCCGGCGAACACCGAGACGCACGCCGCCGGCCCGCGGCCCAGCGCCGCGACCACGTCGCGGACCTGCGCCAGCGTCATCAGCGCCGTGACGTTCTGCTTGACCCCCGCCTCGGCCAGCGTCCGGATCAGCGGCACCGCCGACTCGCCCCGGGTGTTGGTCACCGGGATCTTCGCGTAGACGTTCTCGCCCCACGACTTGATCCGCCGCGCCTGCGACTCCATCTCGGCGAAGTCGTCGGAGAAGACCTCGAGCGAGATCGGCCGGTCGGGGATCGCCTTGACGATGTCGCGGGCGAACGCCTCGTAGTCGGCGATCCCCGCGGCACGCATCAGCGTGGGGTTGGTCGTGAACCCCTTGATCAGCGGGTTGCTGTAGAGCTCGAGCATGCCGCCGCGGTCGGCGCCATCGGCGAAGATCTTGACCTTGAGGTCGTCCAGCTTGGTCATGGGAGTATGCTCCGTCCCGAGTCGGTAAGGATCCAGTCCGCGGCGTCCGTCAGTTCGTTGGCGTCGTGGTCGGCGGGCGGGTCGGGGCGACGTTCTCGGTAGCCCCGGTCGATGAAGACGGTGCGGCAGCCGGCGCGTTGGCCGGCCTCGACGTCGCGCCAGCGGTCGCCGACCATGTAGCTGGCCGCCAGGTCGATCGCATAGGTGTCGGCGGCCTCGAGCAGGAGGCCGGGGTTCGGCTTGCGCCTGGGGCAGTCGTCGCCGTCCTCGTAGCAGACCAGGATGGCGGCGATCGGCATCGTGCCCAGCAGCCGATCGTTCATCGCCTCGACGGCCTCGACGGTCTGGGTGCCGCGGGCGACGTCGGGCTGGTTGGTGGCGCCGATCAGCAGGAAGCCGGCGTCGTGGAGCTTCCGCAACGCCTCGGCGACGCCCGGCAGCACCTCGAACTCGTCGAGGCCGGCGGGCGGGTAGGGGCGGCCCTCGCGGACCACCGCGCGGTTGAGCACGCCGTCGCGGTCGAGGAAGACCGCCCGGCGGGCGGCACGATCGCTCGCCATGCCCCCCTCTCTCATTTGATCGATTCCCACTTGGTCACGCGGGCCTTGACCCGCGGGTGCGAGACCAGCAGGTGCCAGACCACCGCCTGGAACGCCTCGGAGTGCGGCGTGATGTGGTCGGGGTTCACCGTCGGCACGATGGCGCAGGCCGCGGCCACCTTCGCCGTGTAGCCGCCGTCCTTGCCCACGATCCCGATGACCGGCGTGCCGACCTCCTGCGCGTGCTGGAGGGCCGTGACCAGGTTGGGGCTGACGTTCTTCTCCAGGCTGCCGCCGCCCACCGAGAGCACGAGGATCAGGTCCTCGGCCCTGAGCCGGCTGACCCGCAGCCACTCGACGAAGATCGTCGGCCACCCCTCGTCGTTGGTCCGCGCCGTCAGCTCCGAGACGTTGTCGGTCGGCGCATACGCCTCGATGCCGGCGATCTTGCGGAAGTCGTTGACGGCGTGCGAGGCGTTCGCCGCGCTGCCGCCGACGCCCAGGATGAACAGCCGGCCGCCGCGACTGCGCACCGCGTCGAGCTGCTCGGCCATCCGCTCGATGGCCCCGGCGTCGAGGCCGTCGATCACCCGCTTGGCCTCGTCGAGGAACTGCGCCGTGTGGGTCATGGGGTCTCCTCCCGGATCAGGTCTTCGGTCAATCGCGCCCGGCCAGGAAGGCCCGGGTCTCCTCGAGCCCGGCGGCCGAGCCGATCTCGTAGAAGCGTTCGGTCACCTCGAATCCGGCCAGCTCTCCCCGGCGGAGCATCTCGCCGTAGACGGCCGCCAGGTCGTATGACCCCGACTCGGGCACGATCTCCAGGGCGCGGGCGTCGAGGATGCCCAGGCCGTAGTCGATGTGCCGCATGGCCGGCGTGCGGTCGGTCTTATTATAAGCAATGATGCTACCATCACGGAACTCGACATTGCTCGAGTCCCACCGGCCCTCGTTGCGGTAGACGGTCATGAGCGCCAGCTTGCCCGAGGCCTCGTGGGCCGCCTGGACGTCGCCGTACGAGCACGTCAGGTACGAGTCGCCGTAGAGGACGAAGAACGCCGGGCCGAGCAGGGGGAGGGCCCGCCGGACGGCGCCGGCGGTCCCGCGCAGCTCGGGGCCGTCGGACGAGTACGCCACCTCCAGGCCGAACGCCGAGCCGTCGCCGACCGACTCCTCGACCAGCTCGCCCAGGTGGCCCAGGCAGAGCACCGCCCGGGTCACGCCCTGGCCGGCGAGCTGCCGGAGCTGGTGGTGGATGAACGGCCGACCGGCCACCTCGAGCAGGCACTTGGGCGTCTGCTTCGTCAGGGCGCCCAGCCGGGTCGCCAGGCCGCCGGCCAGGATCGCCACGGGGAGCCGCTTCGTCATTGGCAGGACCACCTTCGTCCCTTCGAAGTCGAACCGGAACCGGACCTCCTCCAGCCCCTCGTCGGCCATCGCCTGCCGGACCCGCGCCCCTTCCTGGCAGAGGAACATCAGGAAGCCGCCCCCGCCGGCGCCGATCAGCTTGCCGCCGATGGCGCCGTTGGCCCGCGCCAGGTTGTACCAGTGGTCGATCCGCTCGTTGCTCATCGACTTGGACCGGCCCTTCTTGTACTCCCAGTGGGTGTTCATCAGCTCGCCGAAGCCCTGGAGGTTGCCCCCCTCCAGCGCGTCCTTGATGTCGCGGCCGAGCTGCTTCACGAAGTGCATGTTGGCGATCATCTCGGGGTCGTGCTGCTTGCTCCGCGTGTCCTGCTCCTTGAGGATCTCGCCGGCCGACCGCGTGTAGCCGGTGAAGAACAGCAGCAGGTGGTCCTCCATGTCGTAGAGGGTCCGCTGGCTGATCTTCAGCGGCCAGACCTCGACGCGGCCGTCGGGCAGGAAGCGGAAGCAGGTGATCCCGCCGAAGGCCGCGATGTACTGGTCCTGCTTGCCCACCGGCTCCTTGAGGATATCGATCTCGATCTTGCACGCCTGCTCGGCCAGGTCGGCGGGGTGGACCAGGTTCTTCATCCCCACGTGCATCGCCTTGAGCAGCGCCGTGGTGAAGCTGCCCGACGAGCCCAGCCCGGTGCCGGCCGGCACGTCGGCCATGCTGGAGATCTCCAGCCGCAGGTCCTCCCAGCCGACCAGCTTCATCGCCTCGCGGATCAGCGGGTGCTTGACGTCGTCGATCCGATCGGCCTCCTCCATGTGCGAGTACTTCAGGAGGATCCGCGGCACGAACCGCTGGTGCATCAGGATATAGACGTACTTGTCGATGGCCGCCGCGACGAGGAATCCGCTGTGCTCCTGGTAGTACGACGGCAAGTCGGTCCCCCCGCCGCCGAGCGAGATGCGGAGGGGGCTGCGGGTCATGATCATGGTTCCGTCCTCCGGTCGTCCTCGGCGCGGCGGCCTTCCCGGTCGCGCGAGTAATCCAGGATGTCCTCGAGCGTCCGGCCGATCGGCCGCCGCGGCGACCAGCCCAGCGCGGCCAGCCGCGCCGGGTCGCCGACCTTGACCATCTCGTCGATCGGGCGGATTCGGGCCGGGTCGACCCGCTCGCGGACCTCGGCCCGCGCCAGCCCCTTGTAGGCGTCGAGCACCTCGCGCAGGCTGTAGCCGGCGCCCGAGCAGATATTGTACACCTCGCCCGGCCGCCCGCGGCGGGCCAGGACCCAGAGTGCCTCCACGCCGTCGCGGACGTCGAGGAGGTCGCGGACCACGTCGAGGTTGCCGACCGGCAGGTCGTCGGCACGGCCGTCCTCGATCGCGACGACGCCCCGCGCGAAGTCCGAGGCGGCGTCCCCCTGCTTGCGCGGCCCGATCAGGAAGAACGGGCGGCAGCGGACGACGTGCAGGCCGTGGTAGGCATGGTAGAGCCGGCCCAGGTGGTCCTGCGCCAGCTTGCTGACGGCGTACGGGCTGGACGGGACCATCGGGTCGTCCTCGCCGATCGGCCTGCCGTCGCGGGCCGGGGCGTACTCGGAGCTCGAGCCCGGCATCACGATCGCCGGCGCCAGCCCCCGCTCGAGGATCGCCCCGAACAGACCGATCGTCGCCAGCACGTTGACCTCGAAGGTCCGCGCCGGCTCCTTCCACGAGACGTTGGGATAGCTCTGCGCGGCCAGGTGGAAGACGACCTCGGGTCGCGTCGCGTCGAGCAGCGCGCCCAGTGCGTCGCGGTCGCACAGGTCGGCCGCCGCGAAGGCGAACCCGTCGCCGGCCTCGTCGAGGGCCGCGGTCCGGGCGCGGCCCGTCGCGGTGACCTCGTGCCCCTCGGCGGCCAGGAACTCGACGAGATGGCTGCCGATGAACCCGGCGGCCCCGGTGACCAGGCACCTCATGCGACGGCCTCCGGGGCGATCAATCAGTCGACCCTCGCGTAGGCGCGGGACTCCTCGGACGCGTACCCCGCCCGCGCAATCCGCATCGCGGCCAGGCCGTCGCGGCCGCTGCCGATCGGCTCGCGACCCTCGACGATCGCCCGCATGAATTCCTTCCACTCCTCGCGCCACGAGACGTCGCCGCCGCGGTACTCGGTGATCGTGTCCTGGAACGGCGCCGAGAAATCGCGCCGACCCGCGATCAGCCGCTCGGTCCCGTAGCTGGCGCCCAGCCCGTCGACGTTCAGGTACCCGTCCTCGCCGAAGACCTCGAACGAGAACGTGTTCTTCCACTGGGTCAGGCTGGTGTGCAGGCTGGCCATCGCGCCGCCGGCCGTGCGGAACAGCGCCATGCCGTTGTCGTCGAGCGCCTGGTCCTTGAAGTACTGGATGCCCGTCATGCAGGCCACCTCGACGACCTCGCCGAGGAACCAGCGGAACAGGTCGATGGCGTGCGTCCCCTGCTCGATGAACTGGCCGCCGGCGGCGCGGTCGGGGTCGGCGCGCCACTCGTCCTCGTATCCGGGGCGGCCGCAGATCCCGTAGACGCAGCGGGCGAAGAGCGGCTTGCCGATCGTCCCCTTGTCCACCAGCCGCCGGGCCTCCCAGACGGCCGGGTGGTGGCGGTGGTTGAAGCCGCACTTGAGCACCCGTCCGGCCCGCTCCGCCGCGGCCACCAGCCGCTCGGCGTCGGCCACCGACCGCGTCATCGGCTTCTCGCACAGGACGTGCTTGCCGGCCTCGAGCGCGGCGATGCCGATCTCGGCGTGGACATAGGGCGGCGTGCAGACGACCACGACGTTGACGTCGTCGCGGGCGACGGTCGACCGCCAGTCGTCGGTCGCCTCGCAGCCCAGCTTCGACGCCATGGACTGGGCGTGATCGAGATGCAGGCTGGCGATGGCCACCAGGGTATCCGCCTGGCTCTCGACGACCACCGGCGCCCGCCGGCGACACTGGAGCCCCGAACCGATGATTGCGACGCGAATGGTCGTGCCCTCCTCCTGGGGCTCGCCGGTCGTCCGCGGCGGGCCGACAACGTCAGGCCACGCGGCCCCGGCCGATATCCAGGTACGTGAAACCCAGCCTCTCCATCGCCCGCGCGTCGAGCAGGTTGGCCGTGTCGAGCACCATCGGTCGCGACATCAGCCGGCGGACCCGCGCGTAGTCCAGCGATTTGTACTCGGGCCAGGGGGTGATCAGCACCAGGGCGTCGGCCCCCTCGACCGCCTCATACACGTCCTCGGCGAACTGGAAGTCATGCCGCTCGGCCACCTCGTCGCGGTCGGCCTTGGGGTCGTGGGCCGCGACGATCATCCCCTCGCCGGCCATGTCGCCGATGATCTCCAGCGAGGCCGACCGCCTCAGCGTGCTGGTGTCCGGCTTGTAGGTCAGGCCCAGCACGGCCGCCCGCACGCCCAGCAGCCCCCGGCCGTCGAATGCCTTCTTCAGCTTGCGGACCACGAGCTGGTTCTGCCGGCCGTTCGACTCCCAGGCGCCGTCCAGCAGCGGCGTGTCCAGGCCCGAGCGGTCCCCCAGCGACCGGAGCGTCTGCATGTCGCGGGCCAGCGTGCCGCCGGCGAAACCCAGCCCCGGCGAGAGCATGGCCTTGGGGCCCACGCGAGGCTCCAGCCGCAGCACCTCGGCGATCTGCCGGCCGTCGGCGCCGACCTCGTCGCACAGGTTGCCCAGCTCGTTGGCGAAGCAGATCGACGTCGCCAGGAACGCGTTGAGCGCGTGCTTGGTCATCTCGGCCGTCCGCAGCCCCACCCGCACCCACCCGACGCCCAAGAGCGCCAGCACGGGCTCGAGCCGCTCGAACGTCGCCGCGTCGTCCGCCCCCACGACCGGCAGCGGCGGCCGGAGGAACCGCTCGATCGCCTGGCCCAGCCGCAGGTTCTCGGGGCTGTAGGCGATCCCGAATTGCAGCGACGGCTTGGCCTGGCGGATGATCTCGGCGATCCGATCGCACGTGCCCACCGGCACCTGTGCGGTCACGTACAGCACCACGCCGTCCTCGAGGTGCGGCGCGATTTCCTCGGCTGTTGCCAGCACCTCCGACAGGTCGCTCTCGTCGCGGTCGTTGACCGGCGTGTCGAACATCACCAGGACATACGGACATCCCCGGACCGACGCCGCCATGTCATCGGCGAACCGGAGCCGGCCCGATCCCAGGCCCGATGCGAGCAGGTCGTCGAGCCCCGGCTCGTAGATCGGGGCCCGGCCCTCGTTCAGCCGGGCCACCTTGGCGGCGTCGTGGTCGGCCGCGATCACGCGGCAGCCCAGGTCGGCCAGGCAGGCCGCCCCCACGATCCCCTGGTGCCACAGGCCGATGACGCAGACATCCATGTCAGCCATCTCCCCCGGGATTTCCCGATCCGGCGCGATGCGGCCGGATGCCTCGCCCAGGCATACCAGGGCCGCCACCCCGCGTCTCCCTCATTATCGGAATTCCGCGCCGGGGAAATGCGGGGAATTGCCCCGTCTCCTCGGCGGACGGGGTCGAAGTCACGCTGCGGCGGCCGGGCAGGGGGGGAGGCGAGGGCCCTATTCCTTGCCCAGCATCCGCCGGATGGCGATCCGCACCGCCTGGTCCGACTGCAGCCGCGTCGACCAGCCCAGCCCGGTCATCCGGTCCACGGTGATGTGCACCTTGGGCTGGTCGCCCGGCCAGGCACGCCGCGTCCCCTCGATCCGGATCCGGGCGTCCTTCAGCTCCATCTCCTCCTTGACGATCGCCGCGATGTCCACCACCCGCGAGACCGACCCGGTCCCCAGGTTGAAGATGTCGCACGGCTTGTCTTCGGGCATCGGGATATTGCGGAACGCGTACGCCATCCCCTCGACGCACTCCTCGACCAGGAAGTAATTCTTCTCCTGCGTGCCGTCGCCGCGGATCAGGAGCTCGCTCGGATCCTTGCGGAGCCGGTTGATGAAGTCGAAGATCACCCCGTGGGTCATCCGGCGCCGATGACGTTGCCGAAGCGGAACATCCAGCCCTTGAGCCCGTAGAGGTTGCAGAACGCCGAGATGAACGCCTCGCTGCCGATCTTCCCGGCCGCGTAGGTGAACATCGCCAGCAGCGGCCCGTCGGATTCCGACCTCGCCACCTCGCGGCAGAGGTCGCCGTAGACGGCCCCGGTCGACGAGAAGATGATCGACGCGATCGCCGTGCGCCGCATGGCCTCGAGGACGTTGAACGTCCCCATCACGCAGTCACGCAAGTCCCGCCGTGGCTGTTCGACGCCGCCGATGATATCGGTGTTGGCCGCGAGGTGCCAGACCAGGTCGTGGCCCTGCATCTCGTCGCCGAGGCGGTCCTCGTCGAGGATGTCCGCCTGGACGAACCGGAAGCCGGGCGTACCGAGGTGGTGTTCGATGAACTCATGCCGGCCGTTGGACAGGTTGTCGTAGGCCGTGACCGAGTACCCCTGGGGGATCAGCATGTCCACCACGTGGCTGCCGATGAACCCCGCCCCGCCGGTGAGGAAGACCTTCTGTACGCCGTCGCCGAGCAATCGTTGGCTCATGATTCCCTTCTTTCGCCGCCTGGCGGTACCGCTCATCCCATGATGCGGGGCCGTCCGATCAGCCCTCGGGGGTGATGTTCCCGGCCTTCAGGTCGTGGATCATGGCGTCCACGGCCGCCGTCACGGCCTCCCGCGAGTTGCGCCGGCTGGACCAGCCGCGACCGCGGACCTTCCTCGTGTCGAGCTTGTAGACCGGCACGTCGGCCTTCCAGCCGCGCGAGCCGCCGGTGTACTCGTGCCGGACGTCGGCGAGCCCCATCCGCTCGGCGACGATCCCGGCGATCTCGGCGACCGTCAGCGAGTCCTCGGTGCCCACGTTGAACACGTCGAACCCGCCGGGTTGCTCCCGCTCCATCTTCCGGAACGCCGCCAGCACGTCCTCGACGTGGACATACGGCTTGGTCTGCCGGCCGTCGCCGAAGATCTTCAGCCGGGTCGGGTCCTTCGCCAGCCGCCGGAGGAAGTCGTAGGCGACCCCGTGCGTCTGGTGCGGGCCGACCACATTGGCGAAGCGGAAGACCGTCCCGGTGATCTCGAACAGGTGGCAGTAGGCGCTGATCAGCGACTCGCCGGCCAGCTTGCAGGCGCCATACGTCGAGATCGGGATCATCCGGTCGTAGTTTTCGGCGATCGGCACCGGGGGGACCTCGCCGTACACGCCGCTGCCGGAGGTGAAGAGGATCCGCTTCACGCCCGTGCGACGCATGCCCTCCAGCACGTTGTGCGTCAGCAAGGTCCCGTTGACGAAGTCGATCTCGGGCTCGGCCGCCGCGCGGGCGATGTCGGAATTCGCCGCCAGGTGGTACACCACGTCGTGGCCTTCGATGGCCGCTACCACCGCGGCCTGGTCGCGGGCGTCGGCCGCCACGATCGTCAGCCGGGGGTCGGCGATCCGCTCGAAGAAGGCCCACCGGCGGCCGGTCGAGAAATTGTCGAAGACCGTGACGCTGGAAGGCGTTGTGTCGAGCAGGTGGTTGACGAGATGGGCGCCAATGAAGCCGGCTCCACCCGTCACGAAGTACCGGGGCGCGTGATCGGGGCTCATGAATGACCTCCTTGTCGACGAAGCGGACGGACGACGCGCGGCCCATCCGGTCCGCGACGGATCTCCCTTGTTATCGGATCAATCAGCCGGCGGCCACACCCTGGAGGTTGGCGGCCGGCCTGCGCGGGCCGTTCATCGGCCGAGCCCTGGCCGGCGAGCAGCCCGGCCAGCTTGCCGGCCTCGGCGGCCGCGTCGTGCTGCGTCGCCGCGCGGGCGGCGCCGGCATGGCCCAGCCGGTCCAGGTCCTGCGGGTCGGCCGTCAGCGCCTCGGCCATGGCCTCGACCAGCGGCTCGACGGCACCGGCCGGGACCAGCCAGCCGTTGCGGCCCGGCTCGACCAGCTCGGGGATGCCGGCGATATAGGTGGCGATCACCGGACGGCCCAGCGCCAGGGCCTCCATGATCACGACCGGCAGCCCCTCGGCGAAGCTGGGCAGCACCAGGGCCCGCGCGGCTTGCAGCTCGCGGCGGACCGTCCGGTTGTCCAGGAAGCCGGTGATCCGCACCCGGTCCGCCAGGCCGTACCGGTCGATCAGCCGCTCGAGCTCGCCGCGGAGCGGGCCGTCGCCCACGATCACCAGCTCGAAATCCGGCACCCGCTCCCGCAGCCGATGCGCCGCCTCGACCAGCAGGAGCTGCCCCTTCTGCTCGGCCAGCCGGCCCACCGACACCAGCCGGGGCCGAGCCGGGACGGGGACGCCCGGCGTCCCCAGGAAGACGTCGTCCAGGCCGCAGCGGACCACGTGGATCCGGGGCCAGTCCGCGGTCGCCGTCCATCGGCAGAGCTGGCTGCGGGTGAAATGGCTGATCGCGACCACGAACGCCGCGTGGCGGACCTTGTCGCCCAGCGAGAGCGGCCCGGCGCGTCGAACTCCTCGGGACCGTGGATCGTCACGCTGTACGATGGCCCGCCCAGCAGCCGGCAGAGCATCGCCACGGTCGCGGCGTTGGTGCCGAAGTGGACGTGCACGTGGTCCGCGCCGCAACGCGCCAACCGCCGCCGCAGGTGGCACGCCTCGACCAGGTAGACCAGGTGCTTGAGCCGCCCCTTCTCGGACCGCCAGCCCATCCGGACGGCCGCCGCCAACGCCCGCGCCCAGCGTCGGGGGCGGGTCATCGCCTCGCCCACGACGGCCCGGCCGAGGGCCAAGGCCCCGGCGTCCAGCACGTACTCGGTCCGATCCTGCTCGTCGCGGTCGGCCGGCTCGGCCAGCGGCTGGCCGAAGCGTCGCATGGCGAAGCGGTGGACCGTCCAGCCCCGCGCCTCCATCGCGGCGATCTCGCGGCGGACGAAGGTCTGGCTGGGCATCGGGTAGGTGGGCAGGACGTAGGCGATGCCCTTCATGAGCGGCCCCCGGCCGCCCCGGCCGTGCGGCCGGCGTAGCCCTGGGGATGGCGGCGATGCCACTCCCAGGCGGTCCGCACGATCTCGCGGATGTCGGGGAACCGCGGCGACCAGCCCAGGTCGCGTCGCAGCCGGTCCGCCGAGCCGATCAGCACCGGCGGGTCGCCCGGCCGTCGCTCGGCGAACTCGTGCGGGATCGGCCGGCCGACCGCCTCCTCGCAGGCCCGCAGCACCTCGAGCACCGTGGCGCCGTTCCCCGTGCCGATGTTGTACGCCCGACCCTCGCCCGGCGCGATCGCCCGGATCGCCAGCTCGTGCGCTGCGCCAGGTCCGTGGTGTGGATGTAGTCGCGCTCGCAGGTCCCGTCGCGGGTCGGGTAGTCGGTGCCGTAGATCATCACCTTCGGCCGGCGTCCGACGGCCGCTTGCAGGACGAGCGGGATCAGGTGCCCCTCGTGGCGGCGATCCTCGCCGTAGTCGCCGCCGGGATCGGCCCCCGCCGCGTTGAAGTAGCGGAGCAGGGCATAGCCCAGGCCGTAGGCCCGCGCGTAGTCGCGGATCATCCACTCACACGCCAGCTTGGTCCGGCCGTAGGGTGTCTCGGGGATCTGGGGCGAGTCCTCGCGCAGCGGCATCTCGGCGTCGAACACCGTAGGTCGCGCACGTGCTGCTGAAGACGATCGGCCGCACCCCGGCGATCCGCATCGCGTCCAGCACGCCCTTGGTCCCCGCCACGTTGACCCGGTAGTACGACTCGGGGTCCGACACCGACTGGGGGACCGACGCCAGGGCCGCGAAGTGCATGACCGCCTCGACGCCACGGTCGCGCATCACAGCGGCCAGCGCGGCGGAATCCTCGATCTCGCCGACGACCAGCCGCTCGTCGGCCCCGGGCACCGACGCCGGGTTCCCCTCCAGGAGGTTGTCGTAGGCGATCGGATCGTGCCCGTGCTCGAGCAGCAAGCGAAGGCAGGCGCTGCCCACATAGCCCGCGCCGCCGGTCAACAGTATTTTCATCTCCGCTCCACTCCGTCCCACGCCGCCCGCCGCACGCTTAGAGTACCTTCAGGGCAACTCGGATCCAGCCGTCGTTGCGGCCCACCCCGGCAAACCTCGTCGGGCAGGCCGTCGTCGCGTCGAGGAACGCCTTGAATTCGTGCAGGCAATCCCCGAATTGATCGAAGATCAGGATGTCGTCCTTCTTCAGCCGCGGGAGCAGGTGGATCAGCACGAAGAGGGTCGAGCTGTACAGGTCCGCATCGAGGTGCACCACGGTCTGCCGCGGGAAGCTGCGACCGCACAGCCAGCCCGCCAGCGTCTCCTGGAACAGCCCCTTGATGAAGTGGCACCGCGGGTCGCCGATCTCGGGGATCGCGCCGGAGACCGAGAAGGCCCCCTTGGGCAGGTGCTGCCAGCTCTCGGGCAGGCCCTCGAAGCAGTCGAAGCCGACGAAGGTCGATTCCGGGTGGTCGTTGTTCTCGGTCCACCATCGGATCGACTCCCCCTTGTAGACGCCGAACTCGATGTAGTCGATCGGGCCCGGGCGCACCTCGCGGGCGATGACCGATCGGTACAGCTCGAAGCGGTTCGCCGACTCGGGGCATCGGTGCTCCCGAGCCCATTCCTTGAATTTGCATTCGTGAATGATGTACGTGGTCGCCTGCTGGAACTTCGGCTTGTGCAAGAGGCGCTGATAGAGGTTCCGGGCCGACCCGCTGAGGAGACGCTTCATCGGACGGTTGCTCCAGTTGGACATGCGTGTCTTCGAGAGGGGGGAAGACGACGATTCGGCCAAGCCAGGGGCGGAGCCCGCGATCACGGGCGTCTTCCGTCCGCGGCGGGAGGAGGTTCAGGATGCCGGCCGGTGTCCTGCCAGGATCAGGCCCACCGCCGTGGCGAGATCGGCGACGGCCGCGAATCGGCCGGCCGGCGCGGGGTCGGCGGCATCGGGATCGGCGGGCGCATCCGCTTTCAGCAGGATGGCGCGGCAGCCGGCGGCCAGTCCGGCCTCGACGTCGCTCATCTTGTCCCCGACCATCCACGAGGCGGCCAGGTCGATCCCCAGGTCGCGGGCCCCGCGGAGCAGGAGGCCCGGGGCCGGCTTGCGGTCCGGGCAGTCCGGGCCGCCGTCTTCGGGCGGGGCGGCCGGGCAGTAGTAGATCGCGTCCAGCGACGCGCCGCGGGCGGCCAGGCGGGTCTCGAGCTCGGCGTGGATCTCGGCGAGCCGCTCCTCGGTGAAGAGCCCGCGGCCGATCCCCGACTGGTTGGTCGCCAGCACCCGGGCGAGGCCGGCGCGCCGCAACCGGACCAGGGACTCCGCCGCGCCGGGGAAGAACCGGATGCCGGCCGGGTCCGACAGGTACGGCACGTCCTCGATCAGCGTGCCGTCGCGGTCGAGGAAGGCGGCGGCCCGGCGGCCCGCCTCGTGCCGCGGCGGGGAGATCTCGGCCGCGACCCGCGCGGCCCGGTCGAGATCCTCGGGCGTCGCGACCTCGCGGTGGCAGCCCCCCAGATCCACGCCGGCACCCGGCCCGCATCGGCGAGGATGGGGCCGCCGCCGTCGCCGGCCCGCGCCGCCAGTCGGCGGAACGCCGACGCGTCGGCCACAATCGGGCCCGGCCGGGCCGAGGGCCCCGGGCCGTACCACGCCGCCGACAGCGGCCCGCCGTGCCGTCGGTGGAACGCGATCAGCGGCCGCAGGTCGAACGTCGCTGAAGCCGTTGAACCGGGATGATCACGATCCGTTCGGCCGAATCGGCCAGGTCAACGTCCGCCGCCAGGCCGCCCCCACTCCCGCGCACCGCAACCACGCGGACGCCCTCGCGGCAGAGGACATCGCCGAGCGGCGCGATCTCGGCGGGGGCAGCGACCCGGGCCTCGCGAATCCCCGCCTCGGCCAGGGCGTCGACCCAGTAGTTCAGCAGCGACCGGCCGAGGGCCGGACGCAGCCAGAGCGCGGGCCATGCGCCCGGGGTCCCGGGCAGGAGCAAGGCCGCGATCCCATCGGCTCGATCACCCATCACGGCCGCCCCGTCGTCGCCGGGGTTCGCCGCGGGGCCGGCCGGACGCCTCAAGGCAATGGGCCCCGTCGGCCGTCGCCCGACTCCTTCCGGGCGCGCCCAGCAGCGGGAGCACGACCCGGTCGTCGTCGCGATCGGCCTCGGTCTGCTCGGGGGCCACCCACGACAGCAGGGCGAGCTCCAGCATCACCAGCAGCAGCGCCAGGGGCATCATCATCCAGCCCGAGATGTCGTGCGCCCAGTGCATCCCCTTCTGCCCTTCGATGTAGTAGTAGCAGCAGCCCGTCACCATGATCCGGACCAGGTTGCTGACCAGCGCGATCGGCACGGCGCTGATCAGCACGACCACCCGCTTCCACACCGGCATCGGGATCAACATGACCGTGGCGGTGACCGTGGCGGCCAGCGTCATCAGCATCTTCAGCCCGCTGCATGCCGTCGCCACGTCGAGCGGCCTCGGGCCGAACGGCGTCGTCAGGAGCAGGACATTCCCCTGCTGGACCACCCAGAAGCCCGAGATCTGCAGCAGGACGTAGCTGCCGGTCGCGGCCAGCCGCTGGAGCGGCAACGTGACCATCCCGTTGATCTGCAGCGGCAGCGGCAGCATGAACACGAGGAACAGGATGGCCGGCCAGGCCCGGTACAGGAGCTCGCGCCCCCGAAGGCCCAGGCCAGGCAGGCGATCGCCGGCACCAGCGTGGCCGTCTCCAACCACTGGTAGCTCCACTCGTAGGCCATCGCCCGCACCGCCAGGACCGCGAAGAGCAGGCCCCAGCCCCACCACGCCGACGCGCCGACGGGCGCGGGGCTCGGTCCAGGGGATGTCAACCATCCGCCGCCACAGGATGAACAGCGCGATGGGGATCACCAGGAATCCGTGCGTGTAGTTTTCGTCCTCACTCCACACGCTGGACAGCTCGACGAGGTTGGGCGCATAGGTCAGGGCCAGCATCGCGCCGGCCGCGCCCAGGGCCAGCCACCAGTCCCGCGTCCCGCCCGCGCCCCAGGCGGCCGCCGGATCGCCGGTCGGCGAGGGGGCCATCATCCCATCGATTCCCGTCGTCATCGTCTGGTCCTCCGTCGCGGCCGGCTCGGCCGCACGAGCCCGGGCCGTCGTTCAGCCCGGACCCCGCCGCGCGGACTCCGTCCCCATGGGTTGCACCTCGCGGTGCAGCCGGCCGAGGAGGACGAACGCGGGCCGATTCGTGTTACGGGGCCATGGACCGGCGCACGAGGTGCCCGGCCCGTTCTGCGATACAACGTCATCCCCCGCATCGCCACGGCGACGGGGGGCCGGCGACACCCGATCCGCGGCCGCGTGGGCCGCAGTCCCGGGATAATCCTAGAGCGCGGCGGGAGAATCGGCCTGGGGAGACCGGCGCCGGCTGTAGCTGTATCGCCCATAGTAGGAGTCCGAGTTCTTCATGCCGTTGATCACGGTCCCCAGCACGGCGATCCCCGCCCCGTCGAGCTGGCGGCGAGCCCGCTCGACCTGGGGGAACCGGCTGATGTCGTACCGGACCGCCAGCACCGCCCCGTCGGCCCAGCGGCCCAGGATCAGGGCGTCGGGGACCGGGAGCACCGGCGGCGAGTCGATGATGACCAGGTCGTAGATCTGGCGGAACTGGGCGATCAGCAGGCCGAGCTTGCGATTCTGCAGCACCCGGCTGGTGTCGGGGGTCGGCGTGCCCGCCGGCAGCAGGTGGAAGGTCCCGCCCTGCACCGGGACGACCAGCTCCGTCGGCGCCCGCTCGTCGTCAAGCAGGGCATCGCTCAGGCCGGGGCCCTCGGCCACGTCCAGCAGCGAGCAGAGGCCGGTCCGTCGCAGGTCCGCGTCGATGAGCAGCGTCGACATCCCCGCGTTGCCGCACCGCGCCGCAAGCTGCGCCGCCAGGGTCGTCTTACCCTCGCCGCCGATCGCGCTGGTGATCAGCACGCAACGTCCCTTCTCCACCGAGTCCGGGCTGCCGCAGACCGCGAACCGCAGGTGGTCCAGCCGCTGGACGAACTGCTCGATCTGGTCGTCGGCCTCCTCGCTGCTCCGCTTGCGGATCGACCGGACCGTCGGCAACGGCGGCAGCGCGTAGACCTCCGACTGCACCCGCGTCGAACAGCGCGTCGGGGTCGCCCACCCGCTCCGCCCTGATCTCCATCAGCAGGAACAGCCCGAGCACCACCGCGAGCACCCCCACCGGCGCCGCCGCCATCAGCTTGAGCCGCTTGTTGTTCGACGCGATCACGGGCACCGCCGCCGGGTCGTTCACGCTGATCCGGTACGCCTCCTGGCCGATCTCGAAATCGAGCTGCGCCAGCCTCAGCTTGACCGACTCCTGCAGCCGCTTCCAGTACGCCAGATCCGCCATCAGCCGCGACGCCAGGTACTGGTCGCTGTTCTGGTCGGTGCTCTTGATCTCCAGTTTCCTCATCAGCTCCTGCACCCGCGTCCGCCGCGACTCGAGCTGCTTGATCGAGCCCTCGATCTCCTGCACCTTCGCGACCAGCGCCTCGGGCCGCTGGTCGTCGCCGTTCAGGTTCAGGCTCGCGCCCAGCTCGTCATGCTTCTGCTGCCAGAGATCGCCCCACTGCTGCTTCAGCTTGATGTACTGCCGGTGCGCGGCCGCGACCGCCGGGTCACTGCTATTCCGCCCGCCGCTTGGCCTCATCCTCCGCCTCGCGGGCCTCCTGGATCCGCCCCATCAGATCGCGGGCGTCGGCGTCCTTCTTGAACGCCTCGCCGATCATGGCCTCGCGCCGCTGGTCCTCGAGCTGCGTCCGCTCGTTCCCCTGGGCGGTGGCCAGCTCCTGCGCCCGCCCGAGCTGCTCCCGGGCGACCTCCAGCGACGACCGCTCGTCCAGCAGCTTCATGTCCAGATTGAACAGGTCCTCGGCCACCTTCGCATACTGCGCCTCCGTGACCGACTTGAACGACGACATGTCCTTCATGTCGCCTTCCTTGCCCGGGGTCTGCGGGGCCAGTTGATCCTTGAGATTGACGGTCCCCTTGCGGACCAGGCCCTGCAGGGACTCGTCCGCCTCGGTGATCTTCTTGTCCAGCTTCGTCAGCTCGTGCTCCAGGCTCAGCTTCAGCGCGCGGTTGGCGTTCTTGTGGTAGTCGTTATGCTTCTCGATGTAGCTGTTCACCACCGCGTTGACGATCTCGGCCGCCTCGACCGGATTCCGCGACGCCAGCGACACCCGGATCAGGTAGGTGTTGTTCCCGACGATCTCGACCTTCATGTCCTCCCTCAGGTCGGCCTTCGGGTCCTTCGAGTTCCTGATCATCGGCAGGCCGCTGATCCCCGGCTTGGCGATCGCCGCCTCCAGCACCCTGTCCGTCGTGATCAACCGGACCTGTGTCTCCAGGAAGGGCTTATCGCCCAGCGCATTGCCGCCGCTCCCGCCCGAGATGTTGTACGGGTTGGCCTGCGTCGGCTCCGCCCGCAGCATGCTCTGCGCCTCGAACGTCGGCTCCACCAGGGCGTAGATCGCGTACGCCAGCGGCGTCGACACCACCAGCCAACCCAGCATGATCCGCCACCAGTGCCGGCTCAGGCCGCGGATCAGGATCCGCGGCGTCACCTGCATCGGCGACGCCTGGGACGCGACCGCCAGCTCTCGCATCGGCGTCGCAATCGGGACCGGCATCCGGACGGAATCCCCGGTGTAGCGGGCAGGGACGTTCGAATCGGGCCTGTCAATGGTATCCATCTCGTATGTTGCTCAACGGTTGGGTTGTCGTAAGCCCAATTGTGTGATGAGAGGAGATCCTGCTCGGTCGCCGCGTCATCGGGTAGAGGCTTGGCGGAGTCGCCGGTGTTGCGTCCGCTGGCCCGCTGACTCCGGGCCGCCGGAATCAGATGAGAGTTGTCGATCCCACCGGGGTGGGGGTGGGGGCGGGGGCCGAATCCGAAGGGCCGGCCCCCGGCCACGCTTCCCCGTTGGGAATGGGCTCGGTGTCCATTGCGTCGTTTTCCCTCGGCTTCGCTCGTGAAACTCTAATCGACTCGCTTCACCCTCGTCAAATTAAAATTGCATGTTTGCCGCCTTCGCCGCGGCTGTCTCCGGGCCGTGTTGACCCTCGTCAACATGACCACCCGCACGACCCAGGGTGGATCGCTTACTTTCCGACAATCCGGGCCACTTCATTCGCCATCCCGCCCGACCAGTCCCGTGGGCCGTCCTCCCAATCCGCACAATCGTCAATCTGAACCAGACTGCCGGGCGAACCGACCTCCTCTCCCAATCGTTCTGACCATCTACGGCTACCGTGAAGGGTTTTCCATCTAACCTAAACTACGCCGCCACATACCTGGCCCGCAAGGAAACGCCACCTTGGGGGCAAATCTCGCGCGCCCTTACCAGTTCGGGCCCGGCAAGGAAAAGCCGGATCATTGCCAGTCGGGGGGCCTGGGCCCGGATTCCCATCCCGTGCACCGGTCAAAATTTTTTCGGCATCAAGCCGCCGGGGTGGCCGCCACGACCTAAGATTATCAGTAGCCGGAGTGACCTCTTCAGGGCCGCTGGGTCGCGTCGCCGATGCTGGATGCCTGCACGGCATCTACGGGCGACCGGCTCGGGTCGTGACCGAGGGCCGGCGGATCGCCGCCTCTCGCTCAGGAATCCCGGGATCCTTCCGGGATGACCGGCCGGCGGGTCCGGATGATTGCATCCGCCCGCCCGCCGAAGGGCTCGCGTCGATTCGTCCCCAGCCTGATGACCGAGGAGTGCGGCCATGTCTATCCAGGTTCGAGCCTTGCGGGCCAGACCCGGGATCATGATGCGAGGGGCCCGGGCACAGGGGCCGGACCAGGTGTCCGCCTGGGGCCGGCTCCTCCAGGCGGCCCTGGCGGTCTACCTCATCCCCGTCCTGCTGGTCGTGCTGGTCGTGGGAGGGGTCGGCCTGCTCGTCCTCACCCTGGGCCAGGCCGTCGGCTGGATCGCACACAGTCCGGCCAGTTCCCACTCATCGTCGTCCTAAGCGATGCGTGCCACCCGACACCCGACGATCCCAACTCATCGTCGTCCAGGGCGACGCTTGCCACCCGACACCCTCCACCCGACACCCTCCACCCGACTCATCGTCGTCCTGGGCGACGCGTGCCGCAGGGGCGGCTCGTCGGCCTCGGCAGATCGCTACCCGCGCCCGGGTGAGGCCACCGCCTTGGGCTTCGCCGCCTCGGGCTTGATCGCGTCGGACTTCGCCGCATCCAGGGTTGGCGCATCCGCCGCGGACTTCTGGGCGGCCGGGCCCACCGCGTCGGCGGCCAGCCGGGTCTCGATCTGCTGGGCGGTCTCGACGAGCAGCGCCTTGCATGGCCCCTCGCCGCCCTCCTCGAAGCTGACGACGGGGTGAGAGATCTGGATCTTGAAGAGGCCGGGCTGATAGCGGAATGTCTTCCATCGGTCCCCGACGTCGGGCAGCCATTGCCCGGCATGCCGGAAGACCCAGTAACTCTCCTCGTACCGGCTCACGCCCGCGATTCGCTTGGTGTAGATCGCCCAGCGGTAGCGCAGCGGCGACTTCAGGCCCGGGACCTCAATCTCGCGGTCGATGGGGCCCTTGTAGAGCGTGAAGCCTGCCGACGGATAGCAGACGTCGGGCGTATGCATGTAGACCAACGTGGCCAGTCCGTACAGCACCAGCGAGGATGCCCGCTCGCCGGTCTTCTCGTCGGCGTAGCCCCGCACCAGGTGCTCGCTGGCCCCGGCGCTGCGGGCTACCTCGGGATCGAGCTGGCTCTCGGGATCCTCGCTCCCCTGCCAGGTCCCCATGGTCCTGGGGAGGTCGGAGAGGGGGAAGGGCGGGGCCGCGCTCTCGACCGCCAGCGACCGGAACTGCCATTCGCGCCAGAAGCGGAACCCCGCGAAGCTCCCCAGGAGCAGGCAGGTCACGGCCATCCACACCCAGGGCGAGATCGTCGCCCCGGACACAGTCGGCCGGCGGGGAGCCTCGAGCGGCGGGCTCATCGTGGGATGGACCGACACGGATGTCATGATGGTGGACACCGACCTCGGTTGGTGATGTTGATTCAGGCTCGCAAATGTGAAGGGCGAGCCTTTCGAGACGCACAACCCCTCATCCATTATGTAGGACATCGGCCCCGTTTACCAGACCCACGCCGTCTTGCGGCGCCGATGTTTCGATTTCGCGACGATGGGGTCGCCGGCGTCGGCATGGAAATGCCGGGCGGCCCTGGGTTATGATGGGCCGGCCGGGCCCCGGCCGGGTCCGGGCGGCCGGGCCGCCGACGAGCAGGGGGAGCAGGAGGCTATGGCCGCGATCCTGGGGATCTCCGCGTTCTATCATGACAGCGCCGCCGCCCTGGTGGTCGACGGCCGGATCGCCGCCGCCGCCCAGGAGGAGCGGTTCACGCGGATCAAGCACGACCCCGCCTTCCCGGCGCGGGCCGTCGAATACTGCCTGCGCGAGGCGGGGATCTCGCCCGCCGACCTCGATTACGTCGCGTTCTACGACAAGCCGCTCACCAAGTTCGAGCGGCTGCTCGAGACCTACCTGGCCTATGCCCCGTCGGGGTTCCGCAGCTTCCGCCTGGCCATGCCCCTCTGGCTCAAGGACAAGCTGCACATGCGCGGGACCCTCCGCCGCGGCCTGGGCGGACCCACCCGCACCGATTGGTCTTCACCGACCACCACGAGAGCCACGCCGCCAGCGCCTTCTTCCCGTCGCCCTTCGACCAGGCCGCCATCCTGACCCTCGATGGCGTCGGCGAGTGGACCACGGCCGCCTTCGGCGTCGGCGAGGGGAACAAGATCCGCCTGACCGACCACGTCGCCTTCCCGCACTCGCTGGGCCTGCTGTACTCGGCATTCACGTATTACTGCGGGTTCAAGGTCAATAGCGGCGAGTACAAGCTGATGGGACTGGCCCCCTACGGCCGGCCGATCTATCGCGAGCTGATCCTCGAGCGGCTGGTCAACCTGAAGCCCGACGGCAGCTTCTGGCTGGACATGGACTATTTCCGGTACTGCCAGGGCCTGACGATGACCAACGACCGGTTCCACCGCCTCTTCGGCGGCCCGCCCCGGCTCCCCGAGTCGCCGCTGGAGCAGCGGCACATGGACCTGGCCGCCAGCATCCAGGATGTCACCGAGGAGGCCGTGTTGCGGATCGGCCGCCACGTCCGGCGCCGGACCGGCATGAAGAACCTGGTCCTGGCGGGCGGCGTCGCGCTCAACTGCGTGGCCAACGGCCGCTTGCTCCGCGAGGGGGACTTCGACGACCTCTGGATCCAGCCGGCCGCCGGGGACGCCGGCGGGGCCCTCGGCGCCGCCATGTTCGTCTGGCACCAGCTCATGGACCGTCCCCGACACGCCGAGGGGCGTGACGCCCAGCAGGGCAGCCTGCTCGGCCCCAGCTTCTCGACCGACGAGATCGAGCGCGCCCTGGCCCGCCAGGGCGGCACCGGCCGGCGCTTCGACGACGAGGCCGAGCTGCTCGACCACGTCGCCGGCCTGCTCGCCGACGGCAAGGTCGTCGGCTGGTTCCGCGGCCGGATGGAGTTCGGCCCGCGTGCCCTGGGCGCGCGGAGCATCCTGGGCGACCCCCGCTCGCCGGCCATGCAGGCCACGATGAACGTGAAGATCAAGTTCCGCGAGAGCTTCCGCCCGTTCGCCCCGATCGTGCTCCGCGACCGGGCCTCCGAGTGGTTCGACCTCGACCCTCGCCACGAGAGCCCCTACATGCTCCTGGTCGCGCCCGTCCGCGACGACCACCGCGTCCCCGTCGACCCCGCCGCCCTCCAGGTCATGGAGCAAGACCCCGACCTGAGGCGACGGGTCAACGTGGTCCGCTCCGAGATCCCCGCGGTGACCCACGTCAACTACAGCGCCCGGCTCCAGACCGTCGACGCCGATCGGCACCCGCGGCTCCACCGGCTGCTCGAGGCGTTCGACCGGCTCACCGGCTGCCCCGTGCTGGTCAACACCAGCTTCAACGTCCGCGGCGAGCCGATCGTCTGCACGCCCGAGGACGCCTACCGCTGCTTCCTCGCCACCGACATGGACGCCCTGGTCCTCGAGGACGTCGTGGTCGCCAAGGACGAGGCCGCCCGCGAGGCCGGCCTGGAGGCCCGCGGGGCCTACCTCGCCCAGTTCCAGCTCGATTGATCGATCCCACGAACGAACGAACGATCGGACGATCGACCCGCGCCCGATCGATCCCGGAGTCCCCGCGATGCAATGGTCCGACCTCCCGCTCAACCCGGACCGCAAGACGCTGCGGCAGTTCGCCGGATTGTGGCTGGTGTTCTTCGGCGGCATGGCGCTCTGGCAGGCATTCGGCCGCGGCCGGATCGGCCTGGCGATGTCGATCGGCGCGCTGGCGATGGTCGTCGGCGTGGCCGGCCTGGTGCGGCCGGCGTGGGTGCGGATGATCTTCGTCGGCTGGATGGTCCTGGCCTTCCCGATCGGCTGGACGATCTCGCAGGTGATGTTGCTGGTGATGTACTACGGCCTGTTCACGCCGATCGCCCTGATCTTCCGCCTGGCCGGCCGCGACCCGCTCCAGCGTGCCCGACGGCCGGGCGTCGAGTCGTACTGGACGCCCAAGCCGGCGCCGGCCGACGTGACGAGCTACTTCAACCAGTTCTAGCCCCGGCGCGAGCCCAGGCTCCGCCCCTCCAGCGCAGGGACAAGACCCATGAACGAGACAGCCCCGCACCAGCCCAGCGAGTTCGAGAAGGCCGCCGCCGACGCGCAGTCCGAGAGCCTGATCGGCGAGTTCTGGGCCTTCCTCGCCCAGAACAAGAAGTGGTGGCTGGCGCCGATCGTGATCGTCATGCTGCTGCTGGCCGTGCTGATCTTCCTCTCGCAGACCGCCGCGGCGCCGTTCATCTACACGTTGTTCTGACCGGCGGCATGTACCGTGAGACGTCGCGTCCTCGCGCCGGGGAGCTCCGCGCCGAGCCTTGGCCAGATGCGCCGCGAGTTCCTTGTCCATCATTCCTCTTTGTCCCACAAGTTGTGGGACGATCTTCTCGGCTCCCTGGTAGGCGAGGAACAGGGCCCGCATGCGGATTGCCGGCCCAGCGGGAGTGAAGGTGAGAGAGGAACTCAGCAAAGTGCTCCCCGTGATTCCCGCATGAGGTAATCCGACGTGTTGCCGGTAACTAGCTCCAGGCCGTTTCTGACAGGATGTCGGTATCGAGCAGGGCTTTATTCAAAGGTCAAATTCCCGCCATTTGCCCTCCCGCCGCATGCGGGAAGCGTCGGCGACGATCTCGTCCATCTCGTCGGCATGAATCATATGTTATAAGATTATTGTGAAAAGCCACTGGCCGCGGCCGGAGTGCAGCGGAGGTTTCCGCACGCTCAGATGGGCATGCCCGAGCCGATCATCAAGGCCACCCTCCAGAGTCGATCGGCCTCTCCTCGCTCGAGGACCTCGACCGGCTTCAGGCCCCCGAGGCCCTCGCACGGTGTCTGCAGCCATCGCCCGATGAACTCCTCCCGCATTCCCCCGGCCAGCACGGCACGCAGCCGTCCCAACTCCTTGACCCGCCTCAAGCCCGCGTCGCTGATCGGCCGACCGGCCTCCCAGTCGGTAATGGCCCGCACGGAGAAGCCGGTCAAGCGAGCGAACAGCTCGCGGGTCACGCCCAGGCTGGACCGGACGCCGCCCACGAACTGGGCCGAATCCGGGCCGCTCGCCCGAGCCGTCTGCGGCGGCCGGCCCCCGGTCTTCCTCGGCTTCTCGGGTAACTCAGTACGACTCGTCGCTGCGAATGTGGTCGCGCCCGCCGCTTTGCGCCCCTTCGCCAGGGCGGGAGCTGTCGGCTGGATTGCGGTCTTCCGGGGCGGCTTGGTGGTCGCCATGCAAACCTCCTTCGCGATCAGGACCTTATACGATCCTAGATCATTTCGGCGGGACCGTAAAGCAATCTCGCCGGCAAATCTGCCGTACGCCAGTCCGTCCCCGGCGGCAGGCGTTCGGGGTTCACGATGGCCAGGTGGTCGTTGGCGGTGATCCGGTCCGGGTAGATGACGACGTTGGTTCCCCGGGGTCGAGCCGCGGACGGGACCAGGAGGGCCACGACGCCGTGTTCGCGCGCGAGCCGGCCGAGCGCCTGCGTGAGGGCCTCGCGGCCTTGGTCCTGGAGGGACCACCAGGGTTCCGCCAGCATCCGGTCCCGGGAGATCTGGAGGGTCCGTCGTACCCGGCCGTCGGTGAAGTCGAGGGCTGGGTGCAGGTCGACCTCGAGGGCGGTCACCACCAGGGGCAGGGCCATCCAGGGCGGAACGCCCAGGCGGAGGTTCTGCTGGCGGGACTCGTCCAGGGCTGTGGCCTCCTCGCGACTGGCATATAGGGCGCGGAAGGTCCCCGGCGGCGTCCAGCGTCCGCCGGTCAACTGGCTGCCGATGCCGGCAATCAGGTCCGCGGCGTTGTGCGCCGGACGCTGGCGACGCGATAGATGATACCGGTGAGCCGAGTGGCCAGAGGTAGGCACCGCCGCATCGCGCCGGCCAGCCGGTTGGAGTCCGGGTGGGCGAGGGGCGGTGTCGGCATCGGCAGAGGCGGGTCGTCCATGGTCGCGATTCCGGCGGCAGGGTGAATTCAGCTCCAGGATTATCGACAGGAAGGGCTGGCTCATGCCAGTTCTGATGACCGGGGCGTGAGGTGGACGATCTCGAATGCCCAGTTCGGGCGCGGACCGTGATTCGCCCGAGAGAAGGGCGTAGGATCGGAGGAGCCCCGGCGCACGGGTCGCCCGGCGTCGGGCGGCCTGCGTCGCCGCTCGTGTCTCCAGTATGTCGCTGATGCTCGGACATGAGCCCCAGGCCAGGGCGCCGGTCGGCGAGAGTCAGGCGGGTGCCTGCACAGGCGGCATATCCGCTAGAAAGGAGCACGATCGAACATAATGACCGTACCCGGACGCCGGGCCACCGGAGTCAGAAAAGCCCGTCACAGACGTTACATATGCCATATTCTGACGCGAGCGAACATAACCTCCATTATCGGACGCTGCTGCTGTGGCACGGCGGCGCTGGTAAGAGCGGCTCAATTTCGATAAAATTGAGGTTATGAAGGCGCTATGTCGGTAGGAGGTTGCCCGCGATGGTTGACAAGACGGCCCAGGATCGGTTGCGCGTCGCGACAGACGGGATCGCCGGCCCTTACTTGATGCTTCCCGTGACCCAGCTTTCGCGCGTCCGTGAGGTACTCGACCTCCATGGGATCCGCTACTGGCCGGATACTGACGCCATTTCGCTGGACGGCAGGCCGGCGATCACCGTCATCAACTTCGGCCGCGCCGGTGATGCGGCCCGGATCCAACATCTCCTTGATGAGGCCGGCTGACAGCCGGGCGCTGTCTCATGCCCCTGGCCGAGGACGTCCGCGATCTCGCCGACCGGGTCCTGGTCCGCCTGGCTGAGGCACGCGACTTCTACTTGCACACACGGCAGGCTTGGCGTGTGGTCCAGCAGTTCGCCCACGAGGGCCATGGCGTCGGCATTTTCACCTTGCTACGGAACGTCATCGAGGCCATGGCTGACGCGGCTATCAGGAGAGCCTCCAAGTTGCCATCTACCTGACGTCTTAGGTGCCGCGCCGCGGCACATCGACGTCGAGTCGTTGCCGCTACGGCCGGAACGCCGCCAGCAGCTCCTCGTGGGTGGGCAGGACGACCATCAGCCCCTCGGCCGAATCGGGCGCCCAGTCGAGCATGAACCACCGGCCGCACTCGTCGCACGTGCCGACGAACCGGCGGGGCTCCGCCGCGTCCGGCTGGTGGAGCTCGAGCGACGAGCCGCAGCCCAGGCAGGCGGCCCACGCCCCGCCCTTGGGGTCCGGCAGCACCGGGGTCACGGGCAGGGTCACCGAGAGCGAACGGACGGATGACGACATGGGACCTCCCTCGCCTCGCCGTTCCGGCTTCGCCACGCCCGCGACCGCGAAACGGTCGATCGCTCGCGCGGACGGGCCGGCCACCGATCCCGACCTCAGCCACATTATCAATTGTTAACAATCCCGGCGCCAATTCTAGGCCCGCCGACGGCCCGGAGCAAGGGCGCCGCCCATCATGTTGATGCGAATCTCAGATCTGGATTCCAACGGACCAAGGCCCGCCGGCCCGTGGCGCCGGCCCGAGAGTTGCACCAGGGACTGGCGGGATCCCCGGGCCCCGGGGACGACAGCGATCATCGCGGAGTGCCGGTCATGCCCGAGGCGGTCATCTTCGACATCGACGGCACGTTGATCGATTCGGTCGACCTCCATGCCGAGGGCTGGCAGGCCGCCCTGCGGCACTTCGGGCACGAGGTGCCGTTCGCCGACATCCGCGCCCAGATCGGCAAGGGTGGCGACCTGCTCATGGCCGCGCTCCTGCCCGAGGACGAGGTCCGACGCCGGGGCGACGAGATCTCCGAATATCGACTCGACCTCTTCCGCCGCGAGTACCTCGATCGCGTCCGGCCGTTCCCGATGGTCCGCGAGCTCTTCGAGCGGATCCGGGCGGACGGCCGACGGATCGCGCTTGCCTCCTCGGCCAGGAAGGAAGAGCTGGTCCGCTACAAGGAGATCGCCGGCATCGCCGACCTGCTCCACGCCGAGACCTCCTCCGACGACGCCGAGCGGTCCAAGCCCCATCCGGACATCTTCCAGGCCGCCCTCGAGCGGCTCGACGGGATCGCGGCCGACCGGGCGATCGTCGTGGGCGACACCCCCTACGACGCCGAGGCCGCCGGCAAGGCCGGGCTGCGTACGATCGGGCTGCTCTGCGGCGGCTGGTCCGAGGCGGATCTCCGCAAGGCCGGCTGCATCGCGATCTACCGCGACCCCGCCGACCTCCTCCACCAGTACGACGACTCGCCGCTCGCCGATTGATCGCCGCCCCCGGCGGGTACGTCGCAGGCGCCGGCCGGGAACCATCCAGCCATCAAGATCCGGGATGAAGGGCATGCAATCTCCGGCCGCGTAAGGCATTATGTTCATTCAACCGTGAATGTCGACGCCTTTCGATCCGAGGTCGTTTGCCCGGGACCTGTCGGCCCGCCCCGATCGCTCGCGGACTGCCCGGCGAAGGAGGCTCGCCACGCCCGGCGGAAGTTGCTAGGATAAATCCGCGCCAGGCCCGAGCCGGTCCGGCGAGCAGGGGAAGCGACGCAGGCGGGGACGATGTCCGTTCCCCGTGAGGATTGCATTGCGAGGAACGAGATGCGCAAGCAACCGGGTGAGCTGGAGCTCTTCGGCACCGAGGAGCTCATCGACGAATTGATGAAGCGAACGACATTCCAGGGCGTGATCGTCCACGCACGCGACGGGGCCAAGAGCCGGCACTGGACCGGCGAGCGGCGTCTTCCGGGTGCGGATCAACCAGAACCTCGCCGCGGAGGAAGCCAGCCGCTTGCTCGACGTCGTGAGCCAGCACATCGGCGGGCCCGAGCGGGGCTGGTAGCCCGGCCCTCGCCCGATCGATCGCCCGTCCGCACGGGACGAGGCCGCGAGCGGGAGGGCACCGTTGATGGGTGCCGCCCCGCCCGTCGGATGCCTCAAAGATTCAGGCCTGTCATCGCCTCGGCGACGCGGCCATGCCGGGTCGCGCCCGGACATGCCACGCCGCCGGGTGAGCCGGGCGCAGCCGGGTCCGCTTGGACCGGACCCGACCGAACCGCTCGGATCAGAGCACGGTGCGACCGGTGCCGAGGTCGGCGGTGTCGTCCAGCCCATGCCCGTGGTCGGGCTGCCCATGACGTCCTGGCTCTGGACGGGGATGTCCATCGGCTTGTTCGCCGCGCGCCGACGAGCCGGAGAGGTCCGGCCGGTTGTTCATGTCGTAGGCGCCATAGCGGCGGAAGATGGCCATCGCGTCGTCGGCGCGGTTGCCGGCATGCACCGTCACGATCGTCCGACCCGCCTCGAATTCGCCCTGGTAGTAGTGGGCCTCATCCTCGGGCACGCCGGCCCCGACCAGGGCCCCGACCAGCCCGCCGACGCCGGCGCCGACCGCCGCGTTGGAGAGGACGATGCCCAGCGTGCCGCCGGCGATCGCCGGCCCGATGACCGGGATGACGCCCGAGAGCACCCCGAGCCCCGCCAGGGCGCCCAGGCCCAGGCCCGTCAGCACGCCCGTGACCGCGCCCGAACCTGCCTCCGTGTCGTCCGCCGCGTCCCCGGCGTCCGACGTGCCTCCGCCGGAGTCGTGTCGCATCGCGACGCCGATCTGATCGTCGCGGAATCCAGCCCGCCGAAGGTCGTCCACCGCACGATCAGCCTGGAGACGGTCATCAAAAACCCCGACGATGGTCGATTTCTGGGCCATCATGTGATTCTCCTTGCCGAAGGCGAAAGGAAGTCCGGGGCCGCCCTCAGGCGGCCCGGACGGGGAGACTTGCTTAACCGCGGGACATTGGGTGCAAACGCGATGCCGCATCAAAGAAAGTAAGTCGGTCAGAGGTAAGAAACGGCCCGGCTCGAAGGACGAAGGCGGGTAAGAGAAGGGGGTGGGGCTGGCCCCGACCCCGGACTCCGGCCCTCGCCGGGCCTTTTCCTTTGACTCCGCCGGGCCCCGCTGGTTCGATGGAGGGGCGAATCTCGACGTCCGAGATGGGAATTCCAGGAGGCGCTCATGGCCGCATATCTCAAGGGGAGCACGCAACGGACGCCCGATCATCCGATCGAGCCGATCTTCCTCGATCGGTGGTCGCCGCGCGCGATGAGCGGCGAACCGCTCGACGAGCGCGAGCTGTCGCGGCTCTTCGAGGCGGCCCGCTGGGCGCCTTCGACCTACAACGAGCAGGAGTGGCTGTTCCTCTACGCCCGCCGCGACTCGCCGCACTGGCCGGCGTTCTTCGGCCTGCTGATGGAGGCCAACCAGGCCTGGTGCGGCCGCGCGGCCGTGCTGATGGTGGTGCTGTCGCGCAAGGTCTTCAGTCGCGACGGCCGGCCGAATCCCGTGCACACCTTCGACGCCGGCGCGGCCTTCGAGAACCTGGCCCTCCAGGGTGCCACGATGGGGCTGGTCGTCCACGGCATGGCCGGCTTCGACCGGGGCAAGGCGCGGGCCACACTCCGTGTCCCCGACGACTACGAGGTCGAGGCCATGGTCGCCGTCGGCCACCCCGGCGACCCGGCCGAGCTCCCCGAACCGCTCCGCCAGCGCGAGGCGCCCTCCGGCCGCAAACCCATCGCCGAGATCACTCGAGAGGGGGGGTTTTAGTCATCGGTCCTTGGTCATTGGTCCTTGGTCATTGGTCCTTAGCTTGAGCGCCTCACGGTTGTGTTGCGCCTATGAGCCCGACGCGCCAGCGAGTGGATGGCCTGGTCGGCTCAGAGATCCACTCGCTGGCGCGTCGGGCTCGTATGAGGATCCACTCGCTGGTGCGTCGGGCTCGTATCAGCCGGATCGTCCCATCGGGCGCAATCGAGCCGTTCGGCGCTCTAGCTAATGACCAATGACCAAGGACCAATGACCAGGGACTAATGACTGAGCTCGCGGAACAGGTGAACGAGCGACTTCATCAGCTTGTGCCAGTCGGCCTGGTGGACGAATTCGTCGGGGGCGTGGAGGTTGTCGCCGCTGATGCCCAGCAGGAGGGCGGGAGCTCCGCCGAAGAGGTCGGCCACGGGGCCGACGAAGCCGATTGACCCGCCGCTGCCCAGGGGCACGACGTCCTCGCCGTACCCGGCCTTGAGCGCGGCCTTCGCCGCCTCGAAGGCCGGGCCGTGCGGGTCGGTCATCCACCACGGCATCGGCTTGTCGCGCACGGTCACCTTCACCTCGACGCCCCACGGCGGGTCGGCCATCAGGAACTCGCGCACCTGCTCGAGCACGGCCTGGGGGTCCTGGTCGGGCACCAGCCGGCACGAGAGGATCGCGGTGGCCGACGAAAGCACCTGGTTCGATGCGCTCTTGAGGGCGCTGGCCTCCTGCGCGATCACGGTGATCGCCGGCCGGCGACTGGTCTGCTCGTAGAAGCTCGAGCCCGGCTCGATCGCCAGCCGGACGCCCGGCAGGACGCCGAGCTGCTCGCGAAGCTCGGCCTCGTTCGACAGGCTTCTGGAAGACCGCGCGCTCCTCGTCCGAGACCGGCCGGACCCCGTCGTAGAAGCCCGGGATCGGCACCGGGCCGTTGGCCCAGTACAGCCGGCCCAGGATCTGGTTGAGCGCGATCGCCGCGTCGGCGATGGCGCCGCCGACGAACCCGCTGTGCTTCGGCGACGCCGCGCTCTGGACCTCGACCACGACCGAGGCCACTCCGCGGAGCGAATAGGTGATCGACGGCGTGCCGTCGCGGATGTTCTCGGTGTCGCAGACCACGATCACGTCGGAGCTCAGCCGGTCGCGGTACTTGCCGAAGAAGCCCAGCAGGTTCTTCGAGCCGACCTCCTCCTCGCCCTCGACGATCATCTTGACGTTGATCGGCAGCCGGCCCTCGCCTTGCAGGCACGCGGCGATCGCGCCGAGCTGCGCGACCACTCCGCCCTTGTCGTCGACCGCGCCCCGGGCGTACAGCCGTCCGTCGCGCTTGGTCAATTTCCACGGCGGCGACGTCCATTTCTCCTCGGGGCCCGGCGGCTGGACGTCGTGATGCGAGTAGATCAGCGCCGTGGGCTTGCCCGGCGCACCGAGCCACTCGCCGTAGACATAAGGGTTGCACCCCTCGGGCTGGAGGACCTCCGCGCCCGCCAGCCCCGCCCGCTCCATCAGCCCGCGGACCAGCTCGGCCGACCGGCCGATCTCGGCCTGATGGCGGCCGTCGGTGCTGATGCTCTCGATCGCGACCAGCTCGCCCAGGTCGCGCTCCAGGTCGGCGAAATGCGATTCCAGCCAGCTCAGGGCCCGGTCCATGCGATGCTCCCTCGGCTCGACGCGGCTCATGGGCTCGACGCCGATCGATCGATCGATCAAACGAGCGATCGCTTCGTCGGCATCCGACGGGACCAGGATAACGGATCGCGCCCGGCCCGCGAAGGGGCCGCCGGATGGGCCTGGAGCGCGTAATGCATGGTTGGCCAACAGACGAGGGACCGAACTCCACCGACCGCGGACCCCGTCCGACCCGATCGCATCGGACGGATCGCATCGGACGGATCGGGCCGACCGGATCGGACCGCCCGGATCGGGAGCAGGAGCTCCCTCCTACAAGAGATGCATCCGATCCGTTGTAGGAGCCGGCTCCTGCCGGCGATCGGGCGGCCGGTCGGTCGGCCCCGGTCTGTGCCGGCTCCTGCCGGCGATCGGGCGGCCGGTCGGTCGGGCCGAAGCCGCGCGGCCGCGTCCCGAACCTCCTCGCCCTTCACCCCTCACCCCCCAGGCTCCTGCCGGCGATCGGTTGGGGACGGGACCTATAGTTGGACCGTGAGCCACCCAACCGTCCGCCGCTCTAGCCGGCGCGTGGGGCGGTTGCGTCGGTCGGGGATGGCCGCGTCCTGCGGGCGTCGGGGCCCATCGCCCGGATGATGAGGGCGCGCAGCGACTCGTGGTCGATCGGCTTGACCATGTGGTGGTCGAACCCCGTGCCGTGGGACCGGGCCTCGTCGTCCTCGCCATAACCCGAGATGGCGATGATGACCGCGTCCTGGTGGCGTGGGTCGTCGCGGAGGCGGCGGGCGACCTCCTGCCCGTCCATCACGGGCAGGACGATGTCCAGGAGCACGAGCTGCGGCCGGACCTCGCGGGCGATCTCGAGCGCCTGGCGGCCGTCGTGCGCGGCCCAGACCTGGTGCCCGGCGAGCTCGAGCAGCCGCGCGATCCCCCTCGCGGTGTCAACGTTGTCATCGACGACGAGGATCCGCGTGCCGGCCGCATCGGATCCTCCGCCGGCGGGTTGCTCGGCCATCGGACCGGCCGGGGCCGCGGCCGCATCGGAGGCGGTCGGCACCCGGACGGTGAACTCGGACCCCTTGCCCGGCCCGTCGCTCTGCACCGAGGCCGACCCGCCGTGCAGCTCGGCCAGCCGGCGGACCAGCGACAGGCCGATGTCCGACGGACCCCCCTGCCCCGACTGGTCGAACACCCAGGGGAGCATCTCCGGCGAGATCCCGGGCCCGCTGTCCCGCACCCTCAGGACGACCCAGCCCGCCTCCGTCGCCGCCGAGATCCTGATGCAGCCCCCGGGTTCGGTCGTGCGCGCGGCGTGATTCAGCAGGCCGACGAGCGCCTGCTCCAGCCGGGTCGGGTCTGCGTCGACGGTCAGCGGGCCCGGCGATATCGACACCGTGAACTGATGCCGACGCTCGTCTACCAGCGGGCGGACGACCGCCGCGGCGGCGCGGACGACCGCCGCGGCATCCAGCCGCTGCCGCTGGAGCTCGATCTTCCCCCGGCCCAGCCGCGACAGGTCCAGCAGGTCGTCCAGCCGTTGCACCAGGTGCTTGAGCTGCCGCTCCATCGCGTCCGCGGCCCACGCGACGTCGTCCTCCGCCGTGGCCGTCCGCGCCAGGTGCAACGCCCCGCTGATCGCCGCCACCGGGTTCCGCAGGTCGTGCGCCAGCCGGCCGAGGAACTCATCCTTCCGCCGGACCTCGTCGCGCAGCATGCCCAGCTCGGCCTCGCGGTTGCACCCGGGCGCGGCCCCGACGGCCCCCGCGCCCGGAGCGGACCGGACCGCGTGCACCGCCACGAGCGCCGGCTCGCCCTCGCGGTCGGACGGCACCGCCACGCCCTCGAGCCGCCACTCCCCCCCTGCCCCTTCGCCCCTCGCCGTCGCGAAGGTCTCCGCGGCCTTCCCGGCTCCCCGCGCGCACTCGTCCAGGAATCCCGCCACCCGCCCGGGCGGCTCATCGGCCACGACCCCCGCCAGCCCGCGCCCGTGCAGCTCGTCGCCGCGCAGCCCCGACCAGGCCTCCGCCCGGTCGTTGTACCCGACAACCTCACCGCCCGACCCGACCAGCAGGGCCGGACCCGGGAACAATTCGAGGATTCGCAGCAGCGACTTCGCGGCCATCGGCTCACCGACCCTCTCGCTCGGCCCCACGGCCTGGACGATCCTTGGATTCGGGACGCAGCCGCCCGCCGAACCGAGCCCGGCAGTCCGCAAGGCTCTCGCCGGGTCGCCCGCCCCGGAGATCCAGCAGCCCCCCCACCTCGGGACCGCATTTTCGAGAGTCAACATTCTAGCAATTTTCACGCCGCCGGCGCCCAAACCTCGGAGGGTGGCGCACCTGGCGGGACACTCAATCGATGGGCCGCCTGCCGGCCCGTGCCGTCGCGTTCTCTTCGTCGCCACTCGCCCGATCGTGACCGATGGCCGCGTCGGGACGGTCAGCGGCGGGTCCGCCAACCTGGCCGGTGGCATCGAGGGCGAGCCGTTGTGCGCGGTCGGAAACCGCCGCCAACCCTCGAAGTCGCCCCGGATCCGCTGCGGATTGTACGCGATCGGCCCGGTCGCTCCAAGCGACCCCCGCCGGCCGCGGACGCCGCCGGCTGCCGTTACTTCGTCAGGCCCATCGCCGCCCGCAACTCGGCATCCACGCCCCGCGCGATGTCGTTGACGCTGGGCGTGACCCGCACATCGGGCTCGATCCCCGCGTCGGGAATCCCCCCGAACGGGATGCGACGGCCCGTGGGCCTGTCGTCCCCGATGAAGTTGCCGATCAGCGGCAGGTCAACCTCGATCCGCGAGTTCGGCAGCGTGACGAAGAAGAACGCGCCGCCGTTGATCCCCCGCTGATTGCCCCCGGTCGTCTGGCCCACCAGCGTCGCCAGCCGATACTGCTTGACCGCCTGCGCGAACTGGAACGTCGCCGAGCTGTTCGCCGCGCCGATGAGCACCGCCACCCGCCCCTCGTAACGCTTCCCCCGGGGCAGGATCGCATCGCCCTTCTCGTCGTCATCGAACCGGGTCATCCGATAGAAGCCGTTGACGTCCTCCCTGGCGGCCTGGCCCCAGTCCTTGAACGACCAGTCCCACGTGTCCAGGCAGGCGTCGAGCGACTTCGGCAACGGCCAGCTTCGATACCGCGTGTACCTCCGGTATCGGTCGAGGCGCACCTCCTTCGGCGTGATCCGGGCGAGGAGCGCATTGCCGACGTCGAGGCCCCCCTCGTTCCCTCGCAGGTTGACGATCAGGCCCGGGACGTGACGATCGACCAGGTCGTCGAAGCCACGCTCCAGGAACGATCGCCAGTCCCACTTGCTGTTGTACAGGGCCCAGCTCGGCATCCGCAGATAGGCCGTCCGATCGTCGAGCTGCTCGAATCGCCAGAGCGGATCGGTCCCGCCCCGCTGCGGCACATTGTTCCGCGCTGCGAGCGCCTCGCGATCATCCAGGCCCTGGGCGGCGACCCGGATCGTCGTCGGACTCCGCGATTCCGGCTCGACGACGGACAGCTCCATCCGCTCGCCGATCGCCGGGAAGAACAGCGGCAGGAAGATGTCGAAGGCCTCGTACTTGCCCGTCCCCTGGACCTCGAGGTCGGCGATGCGCTTCGCGTCATTCGAGCCGTCCGCGCGGGCGACGGTCATGAGCGCGGCGAGGATCTCGGGCACCTTGATGCCGCCGATGGCGAGCACCTCGGTCCCCGGTTTCAACCTCGGCTCCGTCGACAGGTCGCGAGTGACGATCATCCGGCCGTCGATCCAGCGGAAGGCGAACGGCACGCGGTTCTTGCCGGCGAAGAGGGCCTCGACGACCTCCCTGGGCTGGTTGAAGAAGTTGGCGTAGGTATGCCCGCATTTCACCTTGGCGAGGAACCGGGAGATGGCGACGTAGGCTTCGCCCAGCGTGCGGTCGCGCGTGAGCTCGGCGCGAAGGGCCGCGAAGTGTCCCGCCATCTGCTCCCGGGTGTTGTAGCGATAAAGACCCGGATGGGCCGCCTCGTAGACCCGCTCGAGGACGTCCACGTCCGCGAGCAGCTCCACCGACGACACAACCCGCCCCGGCCGGGCGGCATCCTGACCGCCGGCGGCGGGCGTGAGCACGACCAGCACGCAGAGTCCGCGGAAGGCGAGTGAGCCACGCATCTTCGACAATCTCCGCTCCCATCCTGCCGAAACACCCTGGGAGTGTAGGCGCGCCTGCGCCTTCGGGAAGAGTTGCCCGGATGGGATCGGCTTCCGCCGATCCCAGGGCGCCAGGGTGCGGGCGCGGGCCGACGCCGTCAAGTCGCCGGTCGGCCTGCCCGGGCGAGCTGGTCCGCGGCCGGCAACACCCGTCCGAGCGGCCGGTCAGGATCTGCACGCATTGGCGGTGCCGAGGTTGCGACGCGAGCATCACCCTGGACCGGGCGACCGGGGCCGTGCGGCTGGATACGTCGCGGGCGGAGACGATCCGGAACTATTGAGGTGAGGCAAACGCAACGCCCGCCCGGGAGCGGACCGGGCGGGCGTCTTGCTTCCCGCCGATCGTAGGGGGGCCGAGCGGAGCGCCCGTCGGTGGCCGCGGGTAAAGGGAATTATCTCCGGTAAAACAGGGCGGAAGGACCAGGCGACAGTTGGGCATACAATACAAGCGGCGGGGTCGGCGGACAGCTTGTCCTCGTGACCAAGGGCCGCGAGACTTATGTCTCGCGGAAGGCCGATGGCTGGGAGGGGCAGGCGATGATACTCGTGACCGGGGCAACAGGAGCGGTGGGGGGCCGGGTCGCCCGGCTCCTCTCCGAGCGGGGCGAAAGCCTGCGGCTCTTGGTACGTGACTCGTCCAAGGCTCCCAAGCTCGCCGGGGCCGAGGTCGCGGTCGGAGATTACTCTAACCCTTCGGACCTACCCCTGGCTTTCGCCGGGGTCGATGTCGCCTTCATCGTCTCGGGCTACGCAAGGCCGGGCGAGCGGTGGCGGCTCCACGCCAACGCGGTTGATGCCGCTCGGCTCGCGGGCGTAGGTCGTATCGTCTATCTCTCGTTCCGGGAGCGGCCCCGGATTCGGTGTTCGCCTTTGCACGCGGACCACCACCAGACCGAGGAGCATATCCGCTCGCTCGGCGTGCCCTTCGCGATCCTGCGGCCGAACCTCTATCTCGATGAGGTCCCGCAACTTCTAAATCGGCGATGACGGCGTGGTCCGCGGCCCGGCCGGTGAAGGTCGAGCGGGCCTGGGTCAGTCGCGACGACCTGGCCGCGGTCGTGGCGGCCGTCCTGAAGGGGCGATGGGCGGGCGAGAACGTCGCGGAAGCTATGACACGCGTGACGCGGCCCGGAAACCCTGAGGCCTCGCCGAGTACGGCCGAGCGGCTCTCGACCCTCGATGGGGCGCGGCGGCTCTCATATCAGCCCGAGACTCGTGAGGAAGCCTGGCCTGGCGGGCGAAGCTCGGGGCCCCCGATTGGGAGGTTGATGCCTGGGTCAGCTCGTATGAGGCCATCGCGGCGGGGGAGCTGGCCCCGGTGAGCGATACCGTCCTTCGGCTCACTGGCTCGCCTGCGACGGGCCTTGAAGCGTTCTTTGCTCGCGAACTGGGAGCCGTCGAACGGCTCTCCGAACGGTTGTCGGCTAGGGGAACATAAAGGCGACTATCGGACTTACCCTGGCCCCAGCCGCGGATCTGGGCGGCGAGCTTCCAGCCGAGGTTGAACGCGTCCTGGAGCCCGACGTTGAGCCCTTGGGCACCGGCCGGGGGGTGGATATGGGCGGCGTCACCGGCCAATACGACCCGTCCGGAGACATATCGCTCGGCCTGCCGGGCGGCGTTGCCGAACCGCGTCAGCCAACGGGGCCCGGTCATCTCCACGTCCCGGCCGAGGGCGAGGCAGACCGCGGCGCGGAGCTCTTCCAACGTCCCTCACTCCTTCGATTGCCCCCGTGCCTCACGCCGTCGTGCCGTGCCCTCGAGGTACACCTTGAAGGCGTCGGGCTTGCCCGGGGGCGCGATCTCGAATTTGATCCTGAGCACCCCACCCTCGCCCCGCGTGTACGACAGGCGAAAGCGGGGCCCGGCCTGCGCGGCGTCGCTGACGAATGTGAGCGTCCGCTGATCTTGCGAGAAGGTGGTCGTGTAGTTGATGACGTGGCCTTCGCTGTCGAAGTAGATCGCCCTGGTCGGCTCGCCGCCCTCGCCGCGATAGATCACCATCAGGTCCTCGTGCGACGAGGCCGGCCGGCCCTGCCCGGCCGGATACTCGGCGCGGTTCCTCCGCACGAGCACCTTCTCCTTGAGGTCCCAGGCGAACGAGAACCCGCCCGACGCCTTCCCGGGGTCGCCGCCGCCTTCCGCGGCCCATTCGCCCGCGAGGAAACGATACGGCTTCCAGGGATCGTCGTCGAACGCCGCACCATGAGCGCCGGTTGCGAGCGTTGCCAGCAAGATCGCCCGGCTCGTCCAGCGGGCCAGCATGATTTCTTCCTCCTGCGATGCGAATCGGTGATCCTGAGATGCCGGTACAATACGGGTTCGCGGGATGGCCCACAAGACACGGTCGGTCTCCGGACCACGGCATCGGCCGTCCCGTCGCGCAGCCACTCGCCACTGCGAGCGTCGCCCCGACGACCCTGCCATCGGCCGCCCAGTCACTTGCCACTTGCCACTTGCCACTCACTACGCCCCACTTGCCACTTGCCACGCCCCACTTGCCAAGGCACGATCGATGCCAAGGCCGAATTCCCAGATGCACCGCCATTCGAGGACCGCGATGATGCGCCGTGCTCTCTTGCTCACCGTCCTGGCCGTCCTCGTGCCGATCGCGCCGGGCGAGACACGTGCGGACGAGCCGAAGCCCTCGACGCGGGGTGTGTTCGTCCATCTCGACCGGGTGTCGCCGGGTTTCCTGGCGGAGTGGAAATCCCGGGGACTCAACGCGGTCGTCGTGCCGCTCGACGAGACGACGAGGCGGCGATGGCGACCGATGGCCGAGGCGGTCGAGCGGGCGGGGATGACGCTGTGGCCGTGGATCGAGGTCGCACGCAACCCCACGATGGCCGACGACCACCCCGAGTGGATGGCCGCGATCGGCGGGCACCATGACGACTGGCGGCGTCGGTTCCCCGACGCCCCCGCGAAGAGGCCCGGCGAGGTCATCAAGGCGTGGCCGTGGGTCCCGATCGGCTACGCCCCGGCGTTCGACGCCCATCGCCAACGGCTCAAGGGGCTCCTCGGCGACCTGCCTGGCAACTGGGCCGGGGTGTTCCTCAACGACCTCCAGGCCGGTCCGTCGTCGTGCGGCTGCGGCAACGACCAGTGCCGCTGGGCGCTCGATTACGGGACGGCCGCGACGGCGGCCCGGACGCCGGGCGACGATCCGGCCGCCCGGCTCGTCGCCGAGCTGTCCGCCGGCCATCCCGGCAAGACCGTCGTCCCGGTGTGGGTGACGGAGTGCGAACGGGTCGACTTGCCCGATGCCACGGGTGGGACCGGTCTGTGCGGGCGGGTCCCGTGCGCCAGCAATGATTGCTGGCCCCGCTACGCCCGCGGTTGGAACCCGCTCATCGAGGCGGCGCGCGGGCCGATCGCCGTGGGCGTCTGGCCCGAGACGTTCCGACGCGACGCCGCCCGCTGGATCGAAAGCGACCTGGCCCTGTTCCAATCGCCTCCGCGCGGCGGCCGGCCGCTGGCTCCGGAACGGACGATCGCCGTCATCCAGGCCTGGGGAAAGTCCGAATCGGCCGCGATCGCCCTGTCGGAGCGGGCCAGCCGGGCGGCGGCAGGATGGGTACTCGCCCTCGATGCGATCGATCAATCCTGGGAACCGCGCGGTGCCCTCGCCGAAACCGTGATCGCGGGCCGCGCAGTCGGGTCCTCTCGCTTCCTGGATCGCCGAACGGTGGGATTGCGCCACGATGGGACGATGCCGACGATACGATCCCGACAATACGAGCCCGACGCGCCAGCGAGTGGGTGCCCGGGCCGATCAAGGAAGCGATGAAGGATGAGGGATGAAGGATGAATGCGATGCGCCAGCGAGTGGGTGCCCGGGCCGATCAAGGAAGCGATGAAGGATGAGGGATGAAGGATGAATGCGACGCGCCAGCGAGTGGGTGCCCGGGCCGATCAAGGAAGCGATGAAGGATGAGGGATGAAGATGCAGCGGCAGCGAGTGGGTGCCCGGGCCGATCAAGGAAGCGATGAAGGATGAGGGATGAATGCAACGCGCCAGCGAGTGGACCCCCGGGCCGACCAGGTCATCCACTCGCTGGCGCGTCGGGCTCGTATGAGCAACGCAACCGCGAGGCGCTCGAATAACGAAAGGTGGTGTCCCGATGTTGACGATCGGCGTGATGCTCGCGGCCCTGGCCGCCGGCCAGGCGGAAGACGGCGGGCCGAAATCGCTCTTCCGTCCCGAGATGTTCGAGACGCTGGTCAACCCGGCGTGCTCGCACTGCATCGACGAATCCCGCCGCAAGGCCGGCGCCCTGCGCGACGACGACCGGGTGCTCGCCTGGATTCGCGGCAAGTACGACGGCGGGGCGATCCCCTACCGCTGGTTCCTCGTGCCGTATCGGGTGATCAGCGACACCTACGGCGTGTTCGTCTACGACGCCGACGCTGACTTCGTGCGGGGCTATCCCGCGTCGCTCGACTACCGCTTCCACGGCTGGCGAAATGGCGTGATGGTGATGCGGCACAAGGATGGCACGCTCTTCGACTGCCTGACCGGCGTCGCGTTCGACGGCCCGCGCAAGGGCGAAGAATTGACGCCGATCCCGACCATCGAAACGGATTGGGGACCGTGGCTGAAGGCCCAACCCGGCACGGTCGCCTATGCCATGGTCTCGAAGTTCCAGCCCCAATCCGTGCCCGGCTCGTTGCTGCCCGAGTCGCGGTCAACCCGACCCCGGCCCGACTCGCGGCTCGACGCGGACGAACGGGTGTTCGGCCTGAGCGTAGGCGGGGTCGGCCGGGCGTGGCCATTGACGTCGTTCGGCCATGCGGCCGAGCTGCGGACGACGAAGCTGGCCGGCCGGGACGTCGTCATCCTCTGGGATGGCCGCACCCGCACCGCGGCCGCCTATGCCGCCGAGACGGAAGGTCCGAAGCGCGAGCCGGTGACGCTCGCCGTGGACGCGGGCGATCCGGGAGCACCGTGGGTGGATCGTCAGACCGGCTCGCGCTGGTCGGTGGCCGGCCGCGCGATCTCCGGACCTCGCAAGGGCCAGACCTTGCGATGGCTGCCGGGCGTGATGGTCAAGTGGTACGCCTGGGCGGCGAGCCATCCCGAGACGGCCCTGGACCCCGAGGGACGCGAGCCGCCCGAGGGCGGGCAAGTAGCCTTCGACCGCGCGGCGGATGCCCGCGGCATTCGCGCGTGCGTCGCCCGGCCCGCGACGGCCGATCCCGGCCTTCGATCCATGGACGGACCACGTCATCAAGGGGCGGATGCCAGGTCGCGGAGGCGGCGTGCCACCTCGTGCTTGTCGAGGCTCCCCGCGGTCGCATCGAGCGTCATGGCGTCCAGGAGCGGAGACGGCGACTCGATCGGGTGGCCGTTCAGGTCGATGAAGGTCAGGGTCGCCAGGTGCGACGGAATGTGGACCTGGACGCGGTGTTGGCGGGGTCCTGGCCACTGGCTGCCACCGCTGGCCGGGCCGCCGGCTGAGGGGGCTATGAGAAGGCGGCCCCGAAACAGCTCTACCGGCACTTCGTGGAGGCCGCGGGGACGGTGAAGGTCGAGGACGATGGGATCGTCGCCCGGTTGGCATCCCAGCAAGTCGGCCCCCCGGAATCAGCGCCCGGCTTGGCAAACGCCTTCCGCCATGGTATTCTGGACGTTTAGGATAACCAATTGATGATACGTAGCGTCCCATGACCCAGATCGATTTCAACCACCTTCTGACCAGCATCAAGGGCCTGACGCCCGCCCAGGTGCGCCAGCTCCGCCAGCAGCTTGACAAGCAGCTTGGCCAGGCGAAGAAGCCCGCGCCCTCGGCACCCGCCAGGACCGCCGAACGCGCCAGGCCCGCGAAAGAATTGCTTTCCGCCGATGATCCGCGGCGGGCGATGATGGAAAGCGGCCTCATCCTTTCGCTGCCCGATCCTGCATTGGACATCGACGACGACGATCCCGACGATGCCCCGGTCGTCATCAAGGGCGAGCCACTATCAGAAACCATCCTGCGCGAGCGGCGCTGACGTGGCGGCGGCGTACTTCGTCGATTCCAGCGGGCTGGTCAAACGCTACGTCCAGGAGCCCGGCACCGCCTGGGTTCGCCGCCTCACACGCCGCAATCCATCGACGATCATCTACATCGCCCACATCACGACCGTCGAAGTCACCTGCGCCATCGCCCGCCGCCGCAAGGGAAGGACGATCACCACCGCCAAGGCGTCGTCAATCCTCCGCCGCTTCGATCAGCACATCGCCGGGCGATATACTGTCATCGGGGTAACGCCCGCCTTGCTGGAGCAGGCCAGGCGCCTGGGCAGGACGCACGCGCTCCGAGCCTACGACGCCGTGCAGCTCGCCGTGGCGCTCGAAGCCAACCGCTACCACCGCGACAAAGGGTCCGCCCCCGTTATCCTGATCTCTGCCGACCAGGCCCTCAACGACGCCGCCCTCGCCGAAGGGCTGACGGTGGACGATCCGCGTTCCCATCCGTAGGCGATGAACGTCTTATGCGAGGAGTGTCGGAATTCCGGGTTCATTGCGCGAGCTTCCGCAGCGACTCCCGGTGGATCTCCGCCATTCGGACGGCCGAGCGGCGGACGCGATCCCGATGATCTGCGTCTTCCGGAAGCGCCGGCCGCACGAACACGCCGCCGCGCTCGGCCGTCACCTCCAGAGGTGCCTCGGGGTCAATGTTCAGCGTCTCCAGGACCGCCTGGGGGATAACAAGCCCGTAGCCGTCGCCGATGCGCGTAAGTTGACTGATCATGACTCGCCTCCCCATGAGGGTGGTGAGGCCGCCTGGCAGCCCCTGGAATCATCCTGGCCGCGGTCCGCGGCCGCGTCAACATGACCGCTCGATCCGGTCCGTCATTTCCGGTACCACGGCGCCGAGGGGATGGCCGGCTAGAATGGCGGCTAGCGCCCGCCTTGAACGACTTCCTCCGGCGTCCTGCGAGTCTTTCTCCCGTTTGGATAGAAAGAGACGACCGATGCGTCCGCTTGGCCTCTGCCTCGTCCTGGCGATCTCCGCTCCGCTGGCCGCCCAGGAGCCGCAGCCCGCTCGGTCGATCATCGACCCCGGCCGACTGGACGTGCCCTTTCCCGGTCACAGCTTCGTCAGGGTGCCCTGGCGGGCCTCCGTCGAGACGAAGCCCGGCGACGAGTTCCTCCGGGGTGTCGGCGTCAACTACAACGTCCCGGGCGAGTCGGACCTGGCCGTCCGCCTGCTCGCCGAGGCCGGGTTCCGGACCTTCCGCATCGAGGCCGGCTGGGGGTCGGTCCGATGGGAGGAGGACGGCCTGCACGACCAGGACCGGCTCCGGTGGCTCCTGAAGAGTTGCAAGGCCCGCGGCATCCGCCCGACCCTGCTCCTGAACGCCCACCACGGCGTCCCGTGCCCGAACAAGGCCATCGATCGGACACCGGTGGCCGACGCCCCGAAGGGCAGCCGTCACATCAGATTCACCGAGACCGCGGAGATCGTGCCGGGGCGGACCGGGCTCTCGAACCAGACCGATTACTGGGGCGCGGAGGTGCTCATCACCCGGGTCGATCGCCAGACGGGCGAGTGCGCGCTGAGCAAGCCCCTCCCGAAAGACCTGGCGAAGGGGCAGGCGGTCCACCTCATGACGCTCAGGTACCTGCCGCTCCACCCGGTCGGCACGAAGGAGTTCGACGAGACGGCCGCCGGCTGGGTGCGGTACGCGCTGCTCGTCTGCGAGCAGGCGGCGGCGTCCGGGATCGACGAATTCGACATCGAGATCTGGAACGAGCTCTCCTTCGGCACCCACTTCCTCAACGTCAACGACTACTACAGTCCGCCGGCCGTGGTGTTCCAGTCGAAGGATTTTCTCAACCGCGGCGGGCACCTCTGGGGGCTGGCCCGGCGGACCATCGAGGCGGTGAAGGCGAGGCACCCGAAGGCACGGTGCATCTGGGGGTTCTCCAACACCACGTTCTTCCACGTCCCCGTCGCGGGGCTGCCGCCGGGGACCGATGGCCAGAGCTACCACCCCTATGGCACCGGCACCCGCGTCTATCCGCGCAGACGAGGACTACCGCGACAGGCCCGAGCGGAACGTCGACGGGTTCACCCCGACGGCCGAGTTCCGCATCCCGGAGGGCTGGGCCCACACCTTCATCAAGACCGAGTCCCTGATGCGGCTATTGAACCCCGACGCCCGGCGTAGCCATCCGCCGGGCGTCGAGCGGTTCTACCACTACATGACCGAGCACGGGGTCGCCCCCGAGGAGGCCGGGGCGAGGGACGAGGCCGCCGCCTGGCGGCTCAAGACGCTCTGTTCCCTGCGGTCGTACTGCCTGTGGCTGAACAAGGGCGTCGCCGTGCTGCACTACTTCTCCGCCTACGAGGACAAGGTGATGGGGATGGGCCTCCTGCCGCCGGCCCTGAAGGCCCTCCCCTCGGACGCGCCGTTTGACCGGGTGGCCACGCCTCCCCTGAAGGCCATTCGCAACCTGACCCGGGCGTTTGCCGGGAGCGTCCCCCTGCAAGCGGTGCGGCCCCTCCATGCGCGAGTGAGTCCGCTCGGGAAGACAGGCAAGGTCTTCGATGGGAAGGTCTCGCTCGGTCACCCGGACGTGTTCGCCTTCCTCCCGTTTCAGGTGAACGACGGGCGGCACGTCGTCGCCGTCTATGTCTCGACCTACGACGCGACTCGGCCCATGCCCGATGAGCGTTACCGGCTGGACATCCAGGGCCTCGCCGCCCCACCCCGCGCGGCACGGCTGTACGACCCGGTGACGGACCGTACCGCCGAGGTGAGCGTCGTCGCCCGGGACGGGGGGACGGTGCAGGTGGACGTCCAGGTGGCGGACTATCCCCGGCTCCTGATCCTCGAGTAGTCGTCCACGGGTCGAAAGTCGAGTTCCCCGAAGAGGTCCGGCAAGATGGCGGGCTGCCGCCGAAAGCCGAACGGGGCCGGCCAGTTCGCGAACGCGCCGCATCTCTCGCGGCCAGTTATCTTGAGAACACCCGACGTAAGCCCGAAGAGAACCATCCTCATGGAGACAGTATCCGCCAGGAGTGCCCTCCGCCAGATCCGGACGCTCTTCTCTCTCGGGACGTTCGGAGGTCTGACGGACGCCCAGTTGCTCGAGCTCTTCCTGACCGGTCAGAGGGACGAGGCCGAGGATGCGTTCGCGGCCCTGGTCCATCGCCACGGGTCTATGGTCCTCGGGGTCTGCCGCCGGATGCTGCGCGACCCGGATGACGCGGAGGACGCCTTCCAGGCGACCTTCTTCATCCTGGCGCGTCGGGCCGCATCGATCGGGCGACGAGAGCAGCTCGCGAGCTGGCTTTATGGCGTCGCCGTCCGCACGGCGTGTCAGGCCAGGCGCAGCACCGCGCGGCTGCGCGCAAAGGAGAGGCGACTGATGGAACTCTCCCGGGCGGATTCGGCGCCCGCCGAGGGGTGGGACGATCAACTCGCCCTGCTGGACGAGGAGGTGAATCGCCTCCCCCGGCACTACCGGGCCGCCCTGGTGGCCTGCGAGCTGGAGGGCAAGCCGCGCGCCAGGCCGCGCGCGAGCTGGGACTGCCCGAGGGGACGCTCTCCACCCACCTGGCGCGGGGGCGAAAGCTCCTGCGCCATCGCCTGATCCGCCGCGGCGTCTGCCTGGGCATCGGGCCTACCGCGGGCCTGGGCCTGCCGCGGCACGTCGTCGGGGCCGCGATCACCGAGCGGCTGATCGATTCCACGGTCCGGGCCTCCCTGGGTTTCGCGTCCGGGACCGCGGCCGCCAGCACGATCCCGCGGGCGGCCGCGTCGCTTGCAGAGACGGTGCTCCACCTGATGCCCATGACCAGGCTCTCCCTGGTGTACTCCCCCGCGGCCACGGCCATCCTGGCCGTGGCGGTCGTGCTGGGCTGGATCGCGATGGTCGCGGGACATTCGCGATCCGATCCCATCGAGCCCGACGCGGGCGACCTGGCCGGGCGGGTGGTGGACCTGGCCGGCAAGCCGGTGGCCGATGTCCGGGTCTGGGCCGTCGGCGGAAAGTGGGACTTGCCGGAGACGGTCGCCGCGGCGAACACCGACGCGCAGGGCCAATTCGTCCTCCCGCGAGCCTGGGATCATCCTGCCGCGAAGGACGCGATCGCCGGCGGCTGGTTCGGGTTGTTCGCACGCAGCCCCGACGGCCGCGTCGGATGGCTGGCGACGGTCCGCCGCCAGGACGACGTCGGCAAGGCGAATGCGTTCGAGATCGCGATCGGCCCCGTCGGCGAGGTCCGGGGCCGCGTGATCGACCAGAACGGTCAGCCGCTCGCCGGGGTCTGGGTCGCCCCGAACCAGTTCAGCCGGCCGGGCGGACCGGGATCGGCCAAATCCTTCAAGCCTTGCCCCGAGGCGCTCGCCCCGTACATCCGGAAGACCGTGGCGGACGGCTCGTTCGTGCTCGAGGGCATCCCCCCGGGCTCCCGGCTCAAGGCGGCCTTCTGGGCCGATGGCCGCCGCGGCGACCTGCAGCTCCTGTGGGACACGAGCCGGCCGGTGACGTTCACGCTCGACGACCGCGTGGGTCGAATCCAGGGTCGCATCGCTCCGCCGGATGCGCGCGGCCTCCCGGCCCGGATCACGGTGCGGGCGGAACTCCGACAGTCCCCCGGCAACACCGCCGCCGCCCCGGATCTGACGCAGCACTACCGGACTGTCCCGGCCGCCGCGGACGGCTCGTTCCGGATCGACAACCTGCCGCCGGGCCGGTACCTCGTCGCCGCCGATCTGGACCGGGATGCCCCGTTCGCCTCCCGGCCCGTCGAATCCGTCGAGCTCGGCCCGAACGCCGTCGCCGAGGTCGCCATCGGGCTCCAGCGGCTCGCGACCATCACCGGCCGCGTCGTCGACGGCCAGACTGGCCGGGAATCGCGGGGATCGCCGTTCGCTGCCAGCGGCCCTTCGGCGGGCAGGCGTATCTCGTGGATGATCGCTGGGCGCACACGGACGCCGAGGGCCGGTACGCAATCGCCGCGGCGCCGGGCGAAATCCGGTACCTGCCCGATGGGCTGCCGAAAGCCTACCTGGTGCCGAAGATCGCCGACGCCCCCGTCCGGCAGGTCGAGGGCGACCTGCGCTGGCCCGACCTGAAGCTCGCCCGCTCGACGACCCTCGAGGGCGTCGTGGTCGACCCCGACGGCCAGCCGGTCGCCGGGGCGGATGTCCTCGTGCTCCAGCCGGACCGCGGAGGGCCCAATCCGCCCCACGATAGGACCCGGACGGGCAAGGATGGCACCTTCCACTTCGATGGGATCGACCCCGACGACGCGGCGACCCTCTGGGCCCGCACCCTGCTGGCGACGACCGACGGGGGAATCCGGATCCGACCCGGGGACGTCGGGGGTCGGTTTACCCTGACGGTCGATCCGAAGTTCGCCAGCGAGATCCGCGGCATGGCGACCGACGAGATGGGACGAAGGCTCCCGGGGGCGAAGGTCACGCTCTGGTGGGGTCGTCCAGACGCCAAGGGACAGGGAGACGACCGATCGCAGTTCGACGTCATCCTGGAGACCTACGAGACGCGCGGCAACGGCTGGTTCGTCTTCCGCGGCCTCTGGCCGCGGTTCCCGTACGGGGTCGTGGTCGAGGCCGGCGGGCACAACAAGGCCGAGTCGCACCATTTCACGGGCCCGTCTGGTGCCACCCACGACGTCGGCAAGCTCGTCCTGCTCGGCAACACCGGCCGCCTGGCGGGCCGGGTCGTCGACTCGGCCGGCCGGCCCATGAGCGGCGTGGCCGTCTTCAACCGCGGCGACGGCCCCACGACCATCGCCACCTCCACCGATTCCCGGGGACGGTTCCGGCTGGCGGGGCTCTACGCAGGGCCGAAGTACGCCTTCGCCCGCAAGGACGGTTATCGTTTCGCCGGTGCCCGGGCCGACGGCGACACCGACGACCTGGTCATCACGATGCGACGGCCCGGCGAGCCGGCGCCGGCGCGGAAGCCGGCCGCGGGCCCGACGTTTGACCAGCAGCGCGCTTCGCGAAACGCGTCGTGATCCGGCTGAGGGAGAAGTACGGCCCGAATGCTAACGAGAACGGCGGATTCGACTGGGCCCTGGCGCTGGCCCCGATCGACCCGATGCTGGCCCTGGAGTGGTCGGCCGAGCAAGGTCACCGGTACGACAGCCGCATTCGCCAGGTGGCCGCCCTCGAGATGGCCCGGACCGACGCGCCCGGCGTGCTGGCGTTCCTGGCGAAAGATCGCGATGGCTATACGCAGGCCTTCTTCCAGATGCTGGCCGAGCGTTACGCAAGCGAGGACCCCGCGAGGTCGCTGCTCTTCGCCGCCGAGGCGGCGGCCCGCGCCGGGAGCTCGCGCCGTCCGAGCGACCGTCGGCGCTCGCCGCGACCGGCGCCGTGATGACCCGGACCGGACGGCCCGAGGCCGGCCGTGCGCTTATTGACGAGGCGGTCGGGCTCATCGAGCATCCGGGAGGTGGGGACATTACAGGCCAGGGCGCGCGACTGTCGCGGCGGCGCCGGCGCCCTTCGACCTGAAGCGGGCGCTGGCCCTCGTCGGGCCGGTCGAGGCCGAGGACAAGGATCGCTGCGTCGCGCTCGTCGCCCGCGCGATCGCGACAGCCGATCCGAGCCGGGCCGTCGCCCTGGCCGACGCGATGGCCGGCCCGGGGAATCACCGGGAGCTCGTCAAGACGCCGGTGGCCTATCGCATCGGCGCCGATAGGCCCGACGAGGCGATCCGGATCATCGAGGGCATCCGGCGCGACGGTGCCGGCCGGTGGCAGGCCGAGGCGTTCGGCTGGTTGGCGGCGGCCCTGGCGCCGCGCGACCGCGAGCGGGCCTTCACGCTGATCGACCGCGCCCTGGCCATGACGATTGGCAGCTCGACCGGGGGCGCATCGTTCGCCGACGATGCGATCCTGGCGGCCGCGCACGTCGCCGCCCGCGCCGAGCAGATTGGCTACCCCGACATGGAGAGCGTCCTCATGCGGGTGATGGCGACGCGCGAAGGCCGATGGCCGGGGAATCGTTCCGCGCAGAGCCGGTCCTCCATGCTCTCCGTCATCTCCCTGGCGCTGTTCGACCCCGCCACGGCCCGGACGGCGCTCGAGCAGCTCGAGACCCGAGGCGCGCTGGACCCCATCGCGTTCCCGATCGCCCGCCGACCCCGGCTGCTGGCCTGGGCCCTGCTCGACATCGAGAAGGCCCAGGCGGTCTTCGAAGCCGAGGTCATCGCCCTCGACCGCGAGCGGAACCCGGTCTCGCTCATCCGAGGGATGCTCTTCGCGGCCGAGGTCCTGGCAACGCCGCCCGAAGGGCGCGAGATGGCCCTGAAGGGCGGCTTCTACGGTGAGTCCTGGCGACCGGCGCCTTGAAGCATCCCAGCGGTCCGGGTCTCCGGATCTCTTTTCGGCGCGTTTCATGACTCCGTCGGCTCGCGCGTGGAGGATAACCGATGGTCCGACTGGACAGGATAGCACTGGCGGCGGGAGGCCTGCTCGCCAGGGCGGCCCTGCCATTCATCGGGCTCGCGATCCTGTTCGGCCGGAACGCCCTGCCGCCCAATCCGGTCGTCACGGCGTCATCCCAGCCGGGCGATTCGACACCGACGGCGATCACGGTCACGCTGCCAGTGCCGGAGGGGCCGATGGCGAAGCACGTGAGGGTGGTCGATGCATCGGGCCGCGAGCTGGCCATCCTCACCCATTGGATGACCGGGATGATAACCGTGATGTCCCGCCGTACCGGCGGGGCCGGCGTGAGCTACGTTCTCAATACCGACGGTTCGGCCAATCTGCTCGTCGAGGGCCCGGCGCGGGTAACCCTGATCGGCGCCAGGCCGGACGGAACGGACCAGGTCTCGCATCAAGATGTCCTGCCCAGTACCAGTCACCCGGCTGGCGCGGGACGACCTTGAGGTCAGGGACGCGTAGCCGCCCCACGGACCTGGCCTCAGCTCTCGCCCTCGTGCGCCCATGCCTCGGAGACCGCTCGCCCACGTTCGAGGTCATCCACCACAAGGATCAGTTGGTGGTCGTGGTCGCTGTACAGGACCTCGATGTTGACTCCGGCCTCGGCCATCAGCCGGGTCAGCATCCCGAGCTGGCCGGGCACGGCCTGCTTGAGTCGCTGCACGAGCACCTCCCGCTGGTCGAGGACGCGGATGCCGGCCGATTCCAGGGCCCGGCGGGCGGCCGCCCCGTCCCGGAACAGGAAGTGGGCGACGCCGCGACCGCCCACGACCCACGCCCCGCCGCCCTCGACGCTCACACCGGCACGCCCGAGCGCCTCGCCCATCTCGGCGAGCGCCCCAGGCCGGTCTTCCAGGTCGATGGCCAGGTGTGTCATCAAGTGCTACCTCAGTAATCGGGCCGTGATGTGCTCGCGCCCTGGTCTGGTAACCCGTCGGATTCCGAACGTGAGCGCATCATAGCCGTTGTGGAAGCATTCAACAAAGAACGAGTAGGGAATGCCCATAGCGTCGTCGAGCTCGATCTGATCCTGTCCAATAGGGCCACGCCGCCCGCGGCAGAACCGGGCGCGCGGAACGCATGCGAGATCGACGCTGGTCGGGGGCGGCTGATCGGTGGTAGAGTACCAGGGAGTCGCTGGTCATCCCGATCGGAGGACGTCGATGGATCTACCACACTTCTTGACCCGATGGCCGGATGGCGAGATCGTCCTGACGGGGCATCGGATCGGCCTCTATTCGGTGCTCGACCGTTATGGGCGGGGACAGACTCCGGCCCAGATCCACGACGAGTTTCCCACGCTCGAGCTGCACCTGATCCAGAGCGTGATCGCCTTTCGCGAGGCCCATCCGGACGAGGTGGATGCCTACGTCGCGGAATATCGATCCGATCTCCAGCGCCAGGAGGAGGCTTCGGCGCCGAGCCCGGCTGTACTCCGAATCCGCCGTCGGATCGCCGAGAGGACGACCGCCACCGCGGGCGACTCGCGCGGCGAGTCGTGACCGATGGCTCTACGCTTCCTGCTCGACGAGCACTTCCGCGGCGATCTCTGGAGGGCGATCCTGCATCACAACGCCCGATCGATGGTCCCGATCGACGCCGTTCGTGTCGGCGACCCTCCCGATCTGCCGCTCTCGACGCCCGACGCCGACATCCTCGCGTGGGCCGAGCACGCCGGGCGCCTGCTGGTCTCTCGCGACCGCCGCACCATGATCGCCGAGCTGGCCGAACACCTCCGAGCGGGCCACGGCAGTCCGGGTCTCTTCCTCGTCCGTCCACGGTCCCGACTCGCGGACGTACTGGCCTTCCTCGTCGAGGCCGCCCAGGCCGGGGACGACGACCAGTGGCGTGACCAGGCGACCTTCATCCCCTGATCGACCCGATCCTCGCGCCGGTTCACGCCGGCGACGCCGCCCGGTTGCCCCGCCTCCCGGATTCTGCCGTGGCCGCCAATCTGTTCTCCTCCACGTCGATCACCCATCTCTCGACCGAGCAGCCGCCGGACCGGTCCGACAGCGGCCCGCCGCTGGCCCGCGATTTCCGATACCGCGGCGCCCCCCGCGGCGGAAGCCGTTCATCGCTACCGTCGCGGGGTTGCACCGGCATGAACGCCGACGTGGCGACGCCGAAGTAACCGGCGAGCGTGATTACCTGCTGCTTTGTGATAGACCGCTCGCCGTTCAGGACAGCGGAGATCGTTGACTGGGCGATACCCGTCCTGGCACGAAGCGCGTGCTGGCTGAGCCCATGCGATCGCATCAGCTCGCGCAGGACGTCCAACTCGGAAGCGTCCGGAATGCGGACGTGCTCCTCTTCGTACTTCTCGACCAGGTCGGTCAGGACTTCCAGGTAATCCCGCTGCCCCCCGTCGAGGTCTTGCTGGAGAAGCTGATCGAGCACGGCGCTGGCCTTTGCCAGATGGCCGTCATCCCGGATGGGAACGAGCGGGAACTGGATCACCAGGGCGAGATAAGCATCGAGTCCAGGCTGGGCGGTAGGATTGCTCCCGCTGATGGTCCTGGCCTCCGCCGGCTGGACCCGTGACTTGCGGCCGGCTTTCGATCCCATGGGATCGTCTTCCTTTCCTCGGCCGCGAGCGTGACGCGGCCATTCGTCTTGGCGGGGGCCTGTGGCACCCGCAATCGCCGACCCAGCGCTTCCTATCCTATTTCTTGTGATCCATCACCGTGAAGCCGAAGACGATCCTCGTGGATTGGATCCGTCAGATCCAGCCCGTCACTTCCGATACCGAGGCGCCACCCCCGCCGGCAGGCCAAGCTCTTCCTGGAGCAGGTCGAAGCACAGGAGCGCCTCGTCGAGCTGGTCGGCGACGGCGGCGAGCGGATGGCCTTCGGTCAGCGTGCCGTCGCCGGCGGCCAGCTCGGACGGGACCAGGTCGCCGACCGCCGCCGCCAGGTCCTGCATCCGGCCAAACAGGTCGTGCGCCAGGAACGCGATCTCCTTCCGCCGACGCGCCGCCATGGGCGTCGCGGTGGTCGTTGTCATCGTCGTCATCGGCATCGTCATCGTCGCGGTCATCGATGGATCCTCGGTGGTCAGTGGTCAATGGTCGGTGATCAGTGCGGTGGTCGGTGGTCGGGAAGTCGTCGCGGTCTTCGCGGACCGCCGGCCACCGGCGGCTCGCTCAGAGAAACCTGCTCGCAGCGACCCGTCGCAGCTCCGGCTGCTCGATCCGGCCCTCGGGGAAGCGGTCGCGGACGCCGCCCCGCAGGGCGTCCATCAGGTCCTCGTGCGGGTGCTGCGGGTCGGCCGGCTCGTCGAGCCAGTCGCCGCGGCCGGTCCGCTTGCGGGCGTAATTCTGGAACGCCGCCTTGAGCGCCAGGCACCGCGGGTGGATCTGCAACAGGCCGCGGTCCAGCAGCACCTCGAGCTGGTCCAGGCCGTCGGTGACGCGGTGCCGGGGCCATCGGCCGGTTCGACCGCGCGCCGAACACCCGCTCGAACTCGCCGTAGGCCGTCGGGCCGATCCCGGTCCGGGCGTCGGCGGCCGGGTCGAGCCGGACGGTCGCCCACTCGCCCCGGCACGGCAGCTCGCGGCCGCGGGCCAGGATGGCCCTGGCCGCCGCCTCCGAGTACGATCCCTCCACGTGGAAGTCGCCGAATACCAACACCCGGCGCCGTGAGGGGTCCAGCCCGATCACCTGGAACCACACCGCACCCACGTGCCGCGACACCCCGCAGTCGATCGCCAGGTACGCCGGGAACCGCGGGTCGAATTCGGCCGCCGTCGTCACGTGCTTCGCCGCGTCGAACCGGGGGAACCAGACGCCGTCGCCGACCTCCAGCACCTCCGCCAGCAGCTCCTGCCGGCCCAGCCGCGTCCCCTCGTACTTATTCACGATCCGGTCGAAGAACGACGGCGCCAGGTTGGCCCGGTTGTCATACGTCGTCCCGCGGGCGGTCGCCGTCGTCGGGTCGTCGATCAGGTCCGTGACCAGCCGCAGCGGCCTGGGCGTCGTGGTCACGCAGAGCCGCGGGTCCACGCCCAGCCGGAGGCCGAACAGCAGGTTGTCGAACGCCGCGGGATATCGGAATGCAGCCAATTCATCAAGCCATGCACAATCGTGTTGTGGTCCCCTCAAACGGTCGGGCTCATCGGCCGAAAACGTCGTCGCCCGCGCCCCGTTGGGCCAGGTGAGCCGCCGTCGGGTGGGCTCGTACCGCGGCCGGAACCACGGCGGGCTGATCGCCAGGATGCCGCTCTCGCCGTTGACCATCGTGTCGCGGACGTCCGCCGCGGTGGCGCCCACCAGCGCGATCCGCCCGGCGGCGCCGCTCTCGGCGCGGCGCCGTACCCACTCCGCCGCGGCGCGGGTCTTGCCCGACCCGCGGCCCATCAGCAACAGCCAGGTGCGCCAGTCCCCCTCGGGCGGCCGCTGGTTCGGCCGGGCGCGGGGGTGCTCGCGGCACTCGCCGGCCGCTCGCCCGCACGGGCAGCCGTCGGCGTACCAGTCCCACCGATGACGGTCGCCCCGGCGCTCGGTTCGCCGTTGCTCCAGCCGCTCAAGGCCCGTCCGCAGCCTTCGCCAGTCCGGCATCGTGGTCCTCCAGCGCCTGCAGGCGACGGTTGAAGTCATGGAACTCGGTACTCTGCGCCAGCCGGATCGCGTCCAGCTCGACACGGCTCGCCTGCACCAGCAGCCGCGCCGCGGCGTTCCGCTCCCTCGGCGTCGCCTTCGGGTCCGTGAGCATCACCTGCATCGTCCTGATGATCTCCCTGCGCATCTCCTCGGGGACGTCCCAGCCCTGCGAGAGGCGCGCCGATAGAGCCGGGCGTCGGAACGACGGCATTCGCCCATCTCGCCCTCTCACCTGGTTTTGGCCATCAATGCCACCGCCCGGCCGCGGCGTCGGGGCCGGGAACCGGGCGGGATCGAGCTACGGCGGGCCGGAGGGATGAAAATCCCTCGGATCGGCCCGGTTCATCGGCCATGGAATGGAATGGAATCGCCGCACGCATCGAGATCCGCATCACCGGCGACAGCCCAGGCCAGCTCGGCCCGGGAGATCATGCATGCACTTTGCGCCTGGTTGGCCCCTAAAGTCCCCTATAACTATGCAATGCCTCTATATACAGGATGTACCCGTTTTGCAAATTCATAAACGCGGCCTCCGGATTTCGGGCCATTTTTTCGCCGCAATGTCCTGGCACCACGGCAGATAAAATATTTTGATTTTTCCCAGAGTTTTCCGGCGGCCGGCCTGTCGGTTCTAGTAAAGCGTGATTGCCGGGATTGGCGAGGCCGGCAGGGTCGTCCGGGCGGAGCCTGGCGGCGGTGAGGTCGTCGCCATAGAATCGACGACTGTGGCCGGCCCGGCACCGTTGGCGTTCGCCCGGGGTCGTACGAGGTGGCCGGCGCCATCCCCATCTCGGCGAGGAGGCCCGTCGTGCGCGTCGCGTACATTGTCCCGGCCCTGTACTGTGCCGCGGCGCTCGCGGCCGGCTGCCAGAAGCAGCCGACGGCCATCGAGGTCGATCCCCCGCAGGCCAGGCCGAGCGTGTTCCGGATCGAGGCCGGCGACGGGGCCGCCAAACGCATCCAGGCGGCCCTGATCCAGGCCCGGCCCTACGACACCATCGAGCTCGGCGCCGGGCGGTTGGACTGCCGCGCCACGCTCTCGCTCGACGTCAGCGACGTGACCGTCCGCGGACAGGGGCCGGACAAGACGATCCTCTCGTTCAAGGACCAGGGCGCGGGGACCGGCGGCGAGGGCCTGCTCGTGACCAGCAAGGAGCGTGTCACCATCGCCGACCTGGCCGTCGAGGACGCCCGCGGCGACGCGGTCAAGGTCCAGGGGACCCGGCGGATCATCCTGCGGAACCTCCGCTCCGAGTGGACCGGCGGCCCGAAGGAGACCAACGGCAGCTACGGGTTCTATCCCGTCCAGTGCACCGGCGTCGTGATCGACGGCTGCACGGCCGTCGGCGCCTCGGACGCCGGGGTCTATGTCGGCCAGTCCCAGGACATCGTCATCCGCAACTGCACGGCCCGGCAGAACGTCGCCGGCATCGAGGTCGAGAACTCGACCCGCGCCGACGTCTTCGACAACCTGGCGACCGAAAACACCGGCGGCATCCTGGTCTTCGCCCTGCCCGACCTCCCCAAGAAGGACGGCCGGCACTGCCGGGTCTTCCGCAACAAGGTGCTGGCCAACAACCACGCCAACTTCGCCCCGAAGGGAAACACCGTGGCGACCATACCGCCCGGGACCGGCGTCATGATCATGGCCGCCGACCAGGTCGAGGTCTTCGACAACACCATCGAGCAGAACCAGACCGCGGGCCTGTCGATCGTCAGCTACCTGATCACCGACCGGCCGATCCAGGACGCCGGCTACGACCCGTTCTGCGAGGCGGTCTACATCCACGACAACCGCTTCGCCTCCAACGGCGGCAAGCCGGCCGGCTCGATGGGCGAGCTGCTGATCGCTGCGCTCGGCACGCCGCTGCCGGACATCCTCTACGACGGCGTCGCCGACCCGAAGAAGCTGGTCGACGGCAAGCTGCCCGACGACCGGGCGATCCGCGTCCGCAACAACGGCAAGGCCGGGTTTGCCAACTTCGACGCGCCCGCGCTCAAGGCGGCCGCCGCGGCCGGCGAGGGAAAGACCGCGAATCCGCCGGCACCCAAGATCGTCCGCGACCTGAAGGCCTACGACGGCGAGCTGCCCGCGCTCGAACCGGTCTCGATCGAGGGCGTCAAGTGAGCGCGCCTGCGACCACCGACGGCCGACGCGTCCTCTTCGGAGCGCACGCGATCCGGGCCGGTCTGCTCCTGCTGGCCGCCTCGGGCTGTGGTGGACGCACCGAGCTCGCCGCGACCGCTCCGCCGGGCCCGGTCGCGGCGTCGCCCGCCCCGTTCGAGCGGCTCTCGCAATACGGCCTCTTCGCCGGCGACCCGTCGGCCCAGGTGCCGGCCGAGGGGGTCATCCCGTACGACCTGAACTCGGCGCTGTTCAGCGACTACGCCGAGAAGTTCCGGTTCGTGAAGCTGCCGCCCGGGACGCACGCGACCTATCGCGACGTCGACCCGTTCGAGTTCCCGGTCGGCACGGTGATCGCCAAGACGTTCGCCTACCCGCACGATGTGCGCGACCCCTCGAAGGGCCGCCGGCTGATCGAGACCCGGATCCTCCGGCGCGACCCCGACGGTTGGGTCGGGCTGCCCTATGTCTGGAACTCCGCGCAGACCGAGGCCACGCTCGACGTCGCGGGCGACGCGGTCGACGTCGGCTGGATCCACACCGACGGCCGGACCCGGACCAACAGCTACATCATCCCGAACGTCAACCAGTGCAAGGGCTGCCACAAGTCGGGCGAGGTGATGACGCCGATCGGACCGAGGGCGCGGCACCTGAACCGCGACTTCGCCTATCGCGAGGGCCGGGAGAACCAGCTCGCGCACTGGTCCCGGCTCAGCGCCCTGGCCGGCGCGCCGACGCCCGAACAGGCCCCGAGGTTGGCCGCCTGGGACGACCCGAAGAGCGGCACCGTCGAGGCCCGCGCCGCGCCTGGCTGGAGATCAACTGCGCCCACTGCCACAACCCGGCCGGCCCGGCGCGGAGCACCGGGCTCGACCTGAGCGCCGCGCAGAAAGACCCGGCGGCCTTCGGCGTGAACAAGCCGCCGGTGGCCGCGGGAATCGGCTCGGGCGGCCGACTGTCCGACATCGTCCCCGGCCGGCCCGACGAGTCGATCCTGGCCTATCGGATCGCCTCGACCCACCCGGGCGTCATGATGCCCGAGCTGGGCAAGCGGCTGGTGCACGACGAGGGCGTCGCGCTGGTGAGGCAGTGGATCGCGGCGATGGCAAACGGTCCCCCGACCTCGACCGGGCCGAAGTCGCGTTAGCAGGATGTCGCCTCGTCGGAAGATCACGTCGCCGGGTGATTCCCGCGCGTCGGGCTTTCGACTCGTTCGCGGATCGGGCGGGGTGTCACGTCCCACGAGGCCCGATAGGTCTCCTCGAGCGGGACGTTGACGTACCAGCCCGGGCCGAGGAACAGGGGCGAGTCCGGCAGCACCTCGCCGACGGTCACCGGCTCGACATAAGCGGTCAGCGGCTCCCCGGCATCGAACGCGGCGACGGTCGCGGCCCGCTCGCTCGTCCGGGTCGCGAGCGGCTCGCCGACGAGCTGATCCCAGATGGCCTGCGCGATCCCGTCCGGGTCGCGCGGCCCCGGTGGGAATGGGTTGACCACCAGCAGGTAGATGCCATTGCGCAGGAATTCGACCGCCTTGGCGACGAACGAGGCGATGGCGTGCCGGCTGTCCTTGTTGCCCGGCGAGACGACCTCGATCATCGCCACGACCCGCCCGAGCTCATGTCGGATGGCGATGCGGTTGGCCTTCCTGGCGTAGAGGGCGGCCTCGGTCTCGACGCGGGCGGCCTGCCTGATGCGGGGAGGTGTCTCGGCGACGATCAGCCCGCCTTCAGGCTCGGGTCCGCGCAGGCGGAGTGCCACGACGTCCGGTTCCGGCCCGCTGACGCGCTGGTCGGCCATGGCGAAATAGCCGTCCGGCAGGATGCTGCCGTTCAATCGGTTGCGGATCCCGATCGTCCACCCCTGGTGGAAGTCGTGATGGGTCCCGGCGTTGACGCGGGTCCAGTCGTGGATCGGCACGGGGCACCTCCTCGACGCCATTCGATCACAGCTCAGCCGGGGCGGGCGGCTTCCGCCGGTGGGCCCGCACGGACCGGCCGACCAGCCAGACGACCAGGAACGACGGGACACCCAGCACGGCCACCAGGACCGCCCGGTCGCGCGCCTGGCGCCAGAAGCGATTGGCGGCGGGCTCGGTCGTCGCCGGCAGTTCGGGCGCGGGGCTCTCGACGTAGCCGTCCCAGAAGTGCGTGTCGGTGTCGGGATGCCGGCCCTGCTTCAATCGCCCGGTCATGAACGCAGTGCGGGCGGCCTGCCAGGCGTCGGCCTCGGCGCGAAGCTCGACGAACTCCGTGTCGAGCAGCTTCCCGGCCGACACCCAGGGAGGCTGTCGGATCATCTTTTTCAGCAAATCGCCCCGAGGGGCGCCGGGCAGCATCGAGCCCTTGCCGGCGTCGATCAGCTCGCGGCAACGCAGACAGGCGAGGTACGCCAGCGTGTTCCGGCCGGCTTCGGGACCCTTCGCGATGCCCACCGAATCGGCCATCAGGGCGACCCCCAGCGCGTAATAGACGTTGACGCTCTCCCAGGCGTTCCCCAGCACGATCAGCCCGGCGAGCCCTCGGACCGCGTCGCGGGCCTCCTTGGAGTCGATCTTCTTGTAGTAAGCGTCGCCGACATCCCAACCGAGGAGGTTCGGCAGGTCCCCGCCATCGGCGATCTTCGGCGGATTGATGATCCACTCGATCGCCCGCAACTGGTACTTTTCGCGGCCGAAGTGCGCGTCCGGATTGATCTCGAGGGCCCGGGCGATCTCGTCGCGCGCCGCCTTCACCTCGGCGATCCTCGACCGGTCGGCACCCTGGCGCACCCATCGGTGGACGAGGAACGTGCCGAGGTTCGCGTGGTAGCGATAGAGCTGCTCCTTGACCTCGGGCCGTTTGGGGTCGAGCCCGTCCAGTTGCGCCCGCTTCTTTTCCATCCAGGCGATCGCCTCGTCGCCCCGTCCGAGCCGGTCGCAGGCGACGCCGGCGTCGTCGTGGGCGGCGAGGTCCTCGGGATGGCTCCGGAGCTGCGCCGTCATGCGTTCCAGGCGCATCTCGTAGTAAAGCGGCGGGTTCCTCTCGAACCGTCCCGTGAGCACGGCGACGACCTCGGGCAGGCCCCGGGCCTCGTTGCGGGGCGTGTCGCGGTCCCAGAGGCAGGCGGCGACCGACAGGGGCAGGCCGAGCAGCAGCAACAGGGCCGTCAGCGCGCGTCTCATGGCGGGGCTCCGGGTAAGAAGTGATCGGTCCCGTGCTTCCAGCATGCGACGGCCAGCCCGGTTCATCAAGGGACGAGACGCGAATCGCTCGGAACGCCAATCACCAGGCCGGCGGCAGGAACGCGAAGAAGCGGCAGAGGTGCGCCCGAGCTTCCGCGATTGAGATTGGGGGCACTTCCTCATCCCGCTCGTGAACCAGGGAATTGCGGTACTCCCGCACCGCGTGGGCTCCCGCAAGGCGATCGGATGGCATCCCCCGCCTGACGGCAATCCCATCCAGTAGGTGCTGCGTCGGCGGCTCGGTGTCCCGGATCGTCGCCCAGAACAGTCGGAGGCCCGTCTCGAATTCGGCGAACAGTCGGATGATATAGGTCCCCTCCAGACGTCCCGAGGCATTGACGATGTCCTGAAGCTTCAGGTCGCCCCCGAGAACTGTGGGATCGCGGCGGGCCTCGACCAACAGCCGGTCGAGGGCGAGTCGTATCGACGAATGGTCGAGGTCGATCGCCCTGATCCTTCGAATCCCGCCGTGGAGCTCATGTGGCATTTCGGGTCATCTCTTCGAGGACGGCCTGGAACGTCTCCCTGGAGAGTGGCTGATCTCGGCGATGGGGTCCCACGTCCGGCTTTTCCGGAGACATGTGATGCAAGTGCCACTGATCGTCGTAGAAGAAGAGCCGCGCGATATCGTCATAAGCCGGCATCAGGTAGAAATCGACGATGCCCGTCACGCCGGGCGCCGATCGGCCGATTGGCTCCAGGAGCGCCCGGACCGTCTCCCTTTGCATAACCAGGGCGGGAGCCTTATAGGTCCCGATCTCGAGATCCTCCATCTTCGCCTCGATCCGTCGCGTGGACCAATCGAGCTCCTCGGCCCAGCCGCGGACGGTCTCGATCAGATCGGACAGGCGCGCGAGCCATTCGTCTCGCAGCTTTTCCTTGTCCACCGCCGGGTTCGTCGCAGAGTCTGCGGTCGCCATCGGTTCGTCCTGTATCGGATGGGGCACGGGGATGATGCGCGGCAGCCGTGGCTCCTGGATGTCCAGGAAGCCTGCTACATTTTACCAGGATGACCGCCACCCTGTCCGGGTTCGGAGAAGACCGGATGACGCACCCACTCGCCGACCTCCTGGAACGCAGCCGCAGACCTTCGCGCCTCGTCGTCGGCCTGATGTCCGGCACCAGCGCCGACTCGATCGACGTCGCCGTCTGCCGGATGACGGGGCACGAGGCCGAGGTCGCGGCCGAGCTGCTCGATTATCGCGAGCAACCGCACGATCCCGAGGTGCGGCGGCGGATCATCGGCGTCGCGGGTCTCGACGTCCGCGGGCTCGCCGAGCTGCATGTCCTGGTCGGCGAGTCGTTCGCCGCGGCCTGCCTGTCGACGCTCGACGAGGCGAGGCTCTCGCCGCGCGACGTCGACCTCGTCGGCTCGCACGGGCAGACGGTCTATCATCACAGCGGGGTCGCCGGCGCGATCCGGGCGACGCTCCAGGTCGGCGACGGCGACGTCATCGCCGTCCGGACGGGGTGCCCGGTGATCTCCGACTTCCGCGCCCGCGACGTGGCGGCCGGCGGCGAGGCGCGCGCCCTGTCGCCGATCGCCGACGCCATCCTGTTCGGCCGCGGCCTCGGGCGAAACGAAGGACTGACGCCGCGGCGGGCGATCCTCAACCTCGGCGGGATCGCCAATCTCACCGTGCTCGACGACGACCCGGCGCTGCGCGTTCGGCTTCGACACCGGCCCGGCCAATGCGCCGCTCGACCGGCTGGCGCGGCGGATCTCCGGCGGGGCGCTCGACTGCGACCGCGACGGCCAGCTCGCCCGCTCGGGCCGCGTTGACCGGGCGATGCTCGCCGAGTTGCTCGACCGCGACCCGTTCCTCGCCCGCCGCCCGCCGAAATCGACCGGGTTCGAGATGTACGGCGACGCCTTCCTCGACCGCGCGATCGCCCGGCACGGCGACGCCGACGCCGACCTGCTGGCGACGCTCACCGAGTTCGTCGCCCGGACGGTCGCGCTGGGGATTCGCCAGTGCGATGAGCTCGGACCGCCCGTCGAGGAGGTCGTGGCGGCCGGTGGCGGCGTGCGCAACCCGGCATTGATGGAGCGGATCGCCGCGCTGGTTGCGCCGGTGCCGGTCCGCCGCTCCGACGAGCTGGGCATCCCGTCCGACGCCCGCGAGGCGATGGCGTTCGCCGTCCTGGCCGACATGGCGCTGCGGGGTGCCGGCCCAGTTGCCGCCGGTCACCGGCGCCGCCGCGCCCAAGCTGCTGGGGAAGCTGTCGTTTCCCTAGGCGAGCCCCGGATGATACGCTAGCCGGCCGCCTGGCTCGGGTAAGCTCGCACGTTCCAGCAGAGACCCCGCCCGCATGAGCCCCATCGACCTCGCCGTGATCGCCGTCTATGTCGCCGGGTGCACCGCGCTGGGGGCCTGGCTGGGCTCGCGGTCGCAGGGCCTGCGCGGCTATTTCCTGGGCGAGAGCAACATCCCGACCTGGGCCGTGATGATCTCGATCGTGGCGACCGAGACCAGCACCGCCACCTTCCTGAGCGTCCCGGGCGTGGCCTACAAGGGCGATTGCCGGTTCCTGCAACTGGCCTTCGGCTATCTGGTCGGGCGGGTCATCGTCGCCACGGTCCTGCTTCCGTGGTACTTCCGCGGCGAGATCCTCACGGCCTATCAACTGCTGCAAGACCGCTTCGGCGGCCCGACCCGGACGACCGCCTCGATCCTCTTCCTCGTGGCCCGATCGCTCGGCGACGGCCTCCGCCTCTTCCTCGCCGCCATGATGCTCCGGCACCTGACCGAATGGTCCCTCGAGACGGCCATCGTGGCCGTGGCGGCGATCACCGTCGTCTACACGTTCCTGGGCGGGATGAAGGCAGTGATCTGGACCGACGTCATCCAGTTCAGCGTCTACATCCTGGGCGCCCTGGTCGCCCTCATGATCCTGGCGGGCAAGCTGCCCGGCGGCTGGGCCGAGCTGCTGGCCACGGCCCGCGATTCCGGCAAGCTCCGGGTGCTGGATTTCTCATTCGACCTGACGAAGGACTATACGTTCTGGGCCGGGTTGATCGGCGGGATGGTGCTCAACACGGCGACGCACGGGGCCGACCAGTTGATGGTCCAGCGTTACCTCTCGGCGCGATCGCAGCGGCAGGCGGCCACGGCCCTGGTGGCCAGCGGCTTCATCATCCTGGCGCAGTTTGCCTTCTTCCTCTTCATCGGCGTCGGTCTCTGGGTGTTCTACCGCCACTTCCCGCCGACGGGCGGCGCGGGAACGGCCGGCGCCGGGTTCACCCGGCCCGACGAGGCCTTCAGCCACTTCATCGTCCATTACCTGCCGAGGGGCGTCCTCGGGCTGGTGGTCGCATCGGTCTTCTCGGCGGCGATGGGGACCCTGGCCGGATCATTGAACTCGTCGGCCTCGTCAATCGTCAACGACCTGTATCGGCCCCTCACCGGCCGGCAAGACGAGCGGCACCTGGTGCGGGTCTCGCGGGCGATGACGGTGGTCTGGGGCCTGGTCCTGATCGCCGTGGCCTTCGGCGCCCGGTTGCTGGAGGACAACGTCGTCAACAACGCCCTAAGGGTCGCCGGGCTGGTCTCGGGCGTCCTGCTGGGGCTATTCCTGCTGGGCATCCTGACGCGACGCGTCGGCCAGGCATCGGCGATGGCCGGCGTGGTCGCGGGCGCGGCCGCTGTGCTCTACGCCTGGTCTTGCACCAGGCTCGCGTTTCCCTGGTACGCCCTGGTCGGCTCGTCCACGGTGTTCCTGGTCGGCCTGGCGGCGAGCTATGTCGTCCCGGCATCGCCAGGGAAGGTCGGGGCCGATCCCCAGCTTTGAAACGCCCCTCGTCTCGGGCTCAGCCCGCCGTGAAGGCCGCCCGCGCCTCGTCCTGGCAACTGTGGACCGTCACGACGTGCGACAGCCCGACGGCCTCGGCCCCGGCGCGCACATCGTCGTGGATGTTGCAGAACCGGATCGGCCGGTTACGCTCGCGGGCACATTTGACCATCTTGAACAGCGCCGAGTATCCCATGCTGCTCAGGTAGCGGACCCGGCCCAGGTCGAGCAGGATCGGCCGGTCGCCGTCGAGGCTGACGGCATCGGTCAGGTCGTTGATGAATTCCTTGGCCTGGTCGGGGCCCTGGATGTCCTGGCTCAGCACCTCGACGAGCAGGACGTCCCCAACCGTCTCGACTCGAACGTGCTTGAACGTATCGGCCACCATCTGCGGATCCTCTCTCGCGATTCCGGATCGGGCGGGACCGGCCCGTCGGATCGGGCGACGGCCCCGGGGATTCCTCACACAGCGACTCGCCCCTGCGCACCATTGTGTGACGAGCGGGCGAAGGACAGGACCAGTATACGGCCTGGAACCGCCCCGCGCCAGGTCCCGCCGCCCGATTTCGCCAAGGTTGCCCGGATTGCCCGCGGCATGATCGGGCCCCGCCGGGCGGGCGATGGCAAGCCTTGCGGATTTTCCAGGTCGCGTCAACCGGTATCGCGGCAGCCGAGGAGCGGCCGGCGCGAGGCCACGCGATGGCAACCGGGCCCGCCCGTTCCGCCCTGCTCGATTCATCCGGGCGGGCCCGCAGGCGTCCTACTTCGGCCGCGCCTTGAGCTGCTCCTTGACGTTGCGATAGCGCGACGAGGCGTAGAACTTGTCGGCGATCTCCTGGTACTTCGCATAGCCTTCGGCCTGCTTGCCCTGGCGGAAGGCCGTGATGGCCTGTTCGAAGGTCTTCTGCGCCTCGGGCTCCTGCTTCTTCCGCAGCGCGGCGAAGGCGTCGATGGCGGCGCGTGCCGCGTCGGCGAACTCGTACTCGTCGCGGAAGGCGAGGAAGTCGTCGATCCAACTGCCGTCCTTATTGGCCTTGATCTTCTTGGCCAGCACCTCGGCCTTCGGCCGTGCCTTGGCGTTGATCGAGGCATTCAGCTTGGCGGCCCGCTGCTTCAGGTCGCCGCCCGGCTTGAGGCCCGCGACCTTGCGCAGGGCGGCGACGGCGTCGCGGCTATGGCCGGCCTTGGCCTGCTTCTCGGCGAAGTCGAGCAGGACCTTGGGGTCGTCCGAGGACATGCCCTCGAGCCATCGGATCGCCTCGCCGACGGGCAGCAGCATGAACATGTGCCCGGCGTTGTCGCTGGTGAAGAACCGCAGACCCGGCCAGCCCGCCTCGCCGAAGGCCCCCGCGGCGTACTGGCTCATGCCGAAGTCGACCACGGGATCGTTCTTGCCGTGGACGATCGCCAGCGGGACCGACCGCTGCGCGGCCTTCAGCGGCTCGTCCGCGTAGGCGGTCGGCTCGCACTGGAAGATCAGGCCGCACGAGATCGGGAACGCCCCGGCGATCCGCTCGGGCGAGTTCATCAGCAGGCTGTAGGTGAGGAAGCCGCCCTGCGAGTGGCCGCCGACGAAGTAACGCGCAATCGGATAGTTCTTCTTCAGCTCGTCGAGCGCCTCGGACACCAGCGCGGGGCTCTCGCGATCGGTCCCGGGGAAGCCGCGATAGGTGCTGCGGCCCACGTAGTTGACGTACGAGAAGTTGAACCGCGGGTCCTCGCCGCGGTCGGAGGGTACCTCGCCGTTGATGCCGACGATCAGGTAGTCGCGGGCGATGTCGGGCCAGGCCTGCGCGATCGACGAGACGTACGCCTTGCCGTTCATGTTCGACCCGTGCAGGATGACGATCGCCGGCCACTTCTTCTTGTCGCCCGCCTTGTAGCCCTCGGGGGCGCGGGCGCTGTAGGTCAGCAGGTTCTCGGTCGAGCCGTCGACGATCTTGCCGGCGGCGAGCGGGGCATGCCGGCGGAACTCGTCGGCGCGGCGGCCCTTTCGCTCGTACCACGAGTTCGACCCGTCGTCAACCGCGGCGCCGTCGATCGACTTGCCGTCCTTGCTCAGGTCGAACCATCCTTTGCCGTTGCGCAGCCAGGTGTACTGGAAGTCCAGCCGTCGGCCGGTGATCGTGCCCTCGAGCTTGACCGGGCCGTAGCGGGCATAACGGCCCTTGACCTTGTCGCCGTCCTGCTCGAGGTCCATCAGGCCCTGCGTGGTCAGCCAGAGGCCGCCAAACTTCGACGTCGGCCCCTTGGCGGCCTCGGGATCGGGACGCCAGCCGTTCCATCGGGCGGCCGGGAAGGTGCGCTGGCCCTCGCCGTACTGGTAGGTCCCCGAGAACGACCGGCCCGCGTCGTCGAGCTTGATCGTGGCGTCGCCGCGCTTGGCTCCCTCGCGGTAGGTCAGCGTGGCCGTCTTGCCCTTCAACTGCCCCTTGACCGGCGGGGTCCCCGGGTTGTCGAACGTCGCGACCAGGTTGTCCCCCTCGGCCTTGAACGTCACGACGCCCAGGCTGGTCCGCCACTCGCCCTTGAGCGAGGTCTCGTCGCCCCGCGCCGCGGCGATCGCCGGGCCGGCGGCCATCAGGATCAGGAACGGGATGCGGATCGCTCGTCGCATCGAATTCGCCCTCATCGGATTCCGGAATACAGAGGATGGCTTCAATAATTCCTGTTGTGACATTTCTCGAGCCGATCGAAGAGGATTTGCCGAAACTCATCCTCGTCGGCGTCGGGAAATCGCTGGCGCAGCCCCGCGATGAACAGCGCCTTCGAGAATTCCGAGAGGTCGAAGGCCTTCTGGAGCCGTTGCTCCGGGGTCATCGAGCGAAGGATCTCGATGTACCGCCTGCGATTGGGCCTGGGCTTGAGATCCATGGGCGGTCCTCGGCGCCTGGTCGAACACAATCGATGCCGGACTCTCAAGATTAGGGCCTCCACTCGGGGACCGCCAGTGCCGACGAGTCCTTGCGGTCACCTCGCCGCCTCGTCAACCACGCCGCTCGCCGGGATCGCGTCCCCTGTCCTTCCTCGAAGTGATCCCCACGCCCGGCCCGGCCGATGCAGTTTTTTCCGGGATTCCTCCGGAGGCGGGAATCTTCGATCTCGCGGCGGCGGCACGGGCCGGCTTGCCGGCCGGAGGATCTCCGGTGAGAATAATAGAAGCCGAGCGGCCGATCCCGGATGAAGCGAGGACGTGCCATGCAAGCCGAGACACAATCAGAGACGCTTCCCCAGCGTCCACTGGACAATGGACAGTCGGCGCGCGCCAGATGGATCGCCGCCGTCGAGCAGGTCATCTCCGACGCCGAATCCTGGGCGACGGAAGCGCGCTGGTTCGTCCATCGCGATCCGAAGACAATCACCGAAGAAGATGCCGGGTCGTACGAGCTCCCCTCGCTGCTGATCCAGGCCCCGGCCGGTCGATTCACCCTCGAGCCGAGGGGCCGCTACATTGTCGGGGGCTCCCGTGAGGGCGGCTTCACCCTCGGCGGCGTGGGTGAGATCGAGCTGAGCGTCTACCCTTCGTATGAGTCGGCTCGCATCGTCCGGGATGACGCGGGCTGGCATTTCGCCGTCCAGCGGCCGGCTCCCGATCGCCCCTGGTCCAGGGAAGCTTTCCTCGAGATTGCGGCGGAGCTCGCCAGGAAAGCCTGAACCGCGGGCGACGGCGGATCGACGTCATCGCATCAGGATAAATCCAGGACGACGAAATGCCAGTTGACAGCCAATCCGAGACCCTGCCGCGGCGCCTCGTGGGAGACGAGGGGATTCCGCGCGACGAGTGGATCGCCGTGGTCGAGCGGCTCATCTCCGACGCCGAAGCCTGGGTGGCAGAGCAGAACTGGACCGTCCATCGCGGCCCGAAGACGCTCACCGAGGGGCCCGGGGAGTCTTACTCGGTCCCCGCGCTCCTGTTCCAGACTCCGCTTGGCCGGTTCGTCATCGAGCCGATCGCCCGGCACGTTGGCGGGGCATTGGGGAGGCTCGATCTCTGTGCTTTTCCCTCATACCATTCGGTGATGATCGTGCTGACCGAGGCGGGGTGGCAAGTCGAGACGAATCCCCGGTCGGTCGGCCGCCCCTGGTCGAAGCAGACCTTCCTTGACGTCGTCTTCAAGCTGGCCGGGAAGGCATGACTCCCAAGCAACGACGCCTGGAGCGTATCCGCGCGATTCAGCGCGAATTCCTCGTCGCCTCGCTGGCCGCCGAGGATCTCGAAGGACGCCTCCGCGCGAATCCGTCGGTGCTCGATGCGAGCCGGCTCGAACTCGTCAACTATCGGGACTTTCGGCGGCATCTCGAGGCAACCTATATCATCCGACTCTTCGCCGAAATCGAGGCGGGGTTGCGAGAAGCCTGGGAGCTCGCCTTCCACCGAACGACCATCCCGAGCGCCCGTGATCTGATCGAGTCCCTGCATGCCCAGTGTATGATCTCGAATGAATGGTGCGCCGGCACGAATGACGTCCGCATCTATCGAAACGCCCTGGTGCACGAGGGCGGCGGTGATGCCGAGCCCGTCGAACTGCGGCAAGCGTGCGCCGACCTGTGCCGCTTCCTCAGCGGCTTGCCTCATCACTGGTAAACCTGGCCCCATGCCGACGCGGCCAGTAACTCGCAGCGGCCGCCGAGGAGATTCGTCCGTGCCCCTGGAAGACCACCTGCTGACCGAGTCGCGCAACCCGCTGTCCGAGGCCATCGATACGCTGGCCCCCGCCGAGATCGTCCGGCTGATGAACGCCGAGGACGCCCGCGCCGTCGCGGCGGTCGCGGCCGAGTCCGAGGCGATCGCGCGGGCGATCGAGTGGGCCGCCGAGCGGCTCCGTCGCGGCGGGCGGCTGATCTACGTCGGCGCCGGGACCTCGGGCCGGCTGGGCGTCCTGGATGCCGCCGAGTGCCCGCCGACGTTCAGCACGCCGCCCGGGATGGTCGTCGGCCTGATCGCCGGCGGAACGCCCGCCCTGACCCGCGCCGTCGAGGGCGCCGAGGACGACCCCGACCGCGGGGCCGACGACCTCGAGGCCCTCGCCGTCGGGCCGGATGACCTGGTCGTCGGCATCGCCACCTCGGGGCGGACGCCCTATGTGCTGGGTGCCGTCCGCGCCGCCCGCCGGGCGGGCGCGGCGACCGTCGGCATCGCATGCAACCGACCGAGCCTGCTGGGCGCCGAGGTCGACATTGACATCGCGCCGCTGGTCGGCCCCGAGGTCATCGCCGGCTCGACGCGGCTCAAGGCCGGCACGGCGACCAAGATGGTCCTGAACATGATCTCCACCGGCGCGATGGTGCAGATCGGCAAGACGCTGGGCAACCGGATGGTCGACATGAAGACGTCGAACGAGAAGCTGCGGATCCGCGGCCGTCGGATGCTCCGCGAGCTGGCGGGCGTCGACGAGGCGGCGGCCGTCGAGATCCTGGCACGGTGCGGCGGACAGCTCAAGCCGGCGCTGGTGGTGGCGATGGCGGGCATCGAGCCGGGTGCCGCACAAGCGCTGCTCGAGGCCAACGGCGGCCAGGTCCGTGCGGCGGTCGCCGCGGCGGTCGGGACCAAGAGTCCTTGAGCGCCGGAGCCGTGATCCCGGATGTCGTGCCAGGCGACGTCAATCAAGCCGATTCCGGGGCGGGTTCCGGGCCGGCGTTAACCGGGGGCGGCAACATCGTCGCGGCGAGCTCCGTCTCCGCCAGCCGCCTCAGGTAGTGCCCGAGCCGCTCGATTGCCGAGTCCGGCGCCACCTGGTTCTCGGGCATGCCCCGGCGCCCGTGGGCGACCCAGTTGCGGTACTTCCGCACCTGGTTAACCTGCTCGGTCAGGTCAACGTCCATGGCTTTGTACGATTCCGTGACCCGGCCGAAGCTCCCGTTCTCAATCGCGTTCATGAGCGACTCCACCGGCGCAAGATGGCCGGGTGCCGGATCGAATCCGCCTCCCGCTCGACGTCCGCCCTGGCGCGATCGCGTACAGTCGCCTCGAAGACGGAGAACATCAGCAGGACGGCGAGGTCGTCCAGGTCATCGAGGATCCTAGTCGATCGAGCCGCGAGTTCCTGCCCGGCGCGATCGCGAAGGTGGTTCTCGCGGTTCACGAGGGCCTGGAACTCGTCGGTGTCCCATTTCGCGGCCAGTCTCAGCATGTCCTGGGCGAGCATCCTGACGGCGTCGTACCATTCCCAGGCATCCTCGAGCGATTGGATCATGAGAGCACATCCTCGAGAATCGCTTCCAGGCAGGCTCGGTCGAATGGGACCGAGGATGATCGGCCCCTCATCAGCGCAAACCACTGGTCCTGCCCTTCGACGATGCTGCGGAGGAGGATGTGCTTCCGATCGCCATTGCTGATATCAACTCGCCCACCGTCGGGATAGGGATCCGGCCGAGGCTGGAGCGCCGGGTTGCTAAACACGTTCAGGAGGGCGCGGGGCCGGGGTACGAACCGGCCCATCGGGACGACGTCGGCATTTTCAGTGTTCAGTCGGACCTTCATCGCCGGCGCGTCGTACACGCCCAGGCGTTCCTCGACCCGCATGATCTCGAACCGAACGACCTCGATGACGCCCTCGGGATCGGCTTCGCGAAGCCACTCCCGGATCTGGTCGAACAGGCGATTGATTGCCCCGAGCCATTCCGTCCGGAGTCGCTTGCGGTCCTTCCAGTTCGACCCCTCAACCTTCTGACGCAGGAACTCCTGGAAGCTCGTCGACATCAGTCTTCACCCTCGGCTGGGATCTGCTACCCGGTGGTCTGTCGGCTGGGTTCCAGGATATCAAAATCAGAGATCGAGTTCAGCGACCCGTCGCGGAGTTGCTCGGCGGCCGCCGGAGCGTATAAAGGGTACTTCGACATCGAGGCAATCGACGGCGAAGGAGTCGGCGAGACATGGTGCGGAGCCTGATTCTTGGAGTCAACGGCGGCGGCAGCTCGACGGACGCCTGGCTGGCCGTCGGCGCCAACGGTGCCGAGGCCGCCGTCATCGGCCGGGGCGCGGCGGGTCCGTCGAACGCCAAGGCGGTCGGGCTGGCCTCGGCGCGCGCGGCGCTCGAGGCGGCGATCCGCGGCGCGTTCGACTCCGCCGGGCTCGATCCGAGTCCGGTCGCATCGGCCTGCCTGGGCCTGGCGGGCTTCGACCGGCCCGAGGACCGCGCCGTGCTGACCGGCTGGGCGGACGAGGCCCGGCTGGCGCGTCGGTTGGTGCTGGTCAACGACGGCGACCTCGTCGTGGCCGCCGGCACGCCCGAGGGCTGGGGCGTCGGCGTGATCGCCGGCACCGGGTCGATCGCCGTGGGAAGGACACCCGACGGCCGGACTGCCCGCGCCGGCGGCTGGGGACACCTGATCGGCGACGAGGGCAGCGCCTATCTCGTCGTCCTCGAGGCGCTCCGCCTGGTCGCCCGCCGGGCCGACGGCCGCGAGCCCCAACCGGCGGCGGCGGGCGGCGAGGGTTTCGCTTCCGGGTCCGCCGATCCGCTGACCGTGCGGCTCTGCCGGGCGCTCGGCGTGGATCGGCCGGCGCGGATCGTCACCGCGCTTTATGCGCCGAATCCACGCGCGCCGGGATCGCCGCGATGGCCTCCGAGGTCCTCGCGGCCTGCGACGAGTCGCCCGGCGATGCCGAGCGGCTGCTCCGCCCGGCCGGCGCCGCGCTGGGGGAGATCGTCGCGGCAGTCGCCCTCGCGCTGGGCTGGCCGCCGGGGCCTTTGCCGCTGGCCGCCGCCGGCAGCTTCCTGATCGCCGCCGACCCCGTGCGACGGGCGATGCTCGACGACCTGGCCGGCCGCGGCTATCGGCCCGCCTTGACCCTCGTCCCCGAGCCCGCCCGCGGCGCCGTCATCCTCGCCGGGCGCACGCCTGGCCGACGACGGGCGGTGAGGCCCGCTTCCTGGCTCCCGCCCCCGCTCCGATTCTTCGCCGCCGACTCCGTCAACTCGACTAATCCCACTCATCCGGCAGCCAGGATAGGAAATTCTGGAGACGGGCGCGGGCCTCCGCGATCGACATGGGATCGGGCGTCGCCTCCCGCTCGTGGGCCCAGTGGTTGCGAACCCGGCGCACCGCGTGGGCGGCCTGACGAACACCGTCCGAAATCCCCTGGCCACGACGGCCGCCGATCGAGTCGATCAGGATGGACGCCTCTGTCTTCCGGGTCGGGTCGGCGTGCCGCGATCGGTCATACGAGCGGAGGGCCGATTCGAACTCGGCGAACAGGCGGACCAGATACGTCCCTTCGAGGTTCCTGTCCGCGGCGCCGAGGTTGGCTGGCTTCGGGTCAGTCCCCAGGACCGTCGGATCGTCGGCGACCGCGGACTTCAGTCGATCGACGGCGACCCGCACGGACCTGTACTCGTTCTCGACGGCCCGGACCCGTTCGTGCCAGTCAAACCGACGGTACGGCATGACAGGCGATCTCGTCGAGGACCCGGTTGATCGTCTCCTCCGACAGTTCCATGACCTCGGGATTTCGGACCCCGTCAACGGCCTGTTGATCGGCAAAGACGTAGTGGATTTGCCAGCGACCCCCGACCAGGAAGAGGCTCGCCGCGTCGTCGTAGGTCGGCATCAGGTAGAGGTCGACGACCCCCTCGGTCCCCGGTGCGTCGTAGGCGATCGGGTCGAGAAGTAGCCGGGTCGGCCCCTTCTGGAGGAAGAGGGACGGCACCTCGAACACCAGACCGTCCGTATCCCGCATCCTCTTGGTGTAGGGCCTGGTGACCCAATCATTCGGCTCGACCCACCCCGCGACCTGGGCGACCAGCTTGTCCACTTGCGCCCGCCACCGGTCCTGTTGCTCCGCCATGACGGCCCCCTACTGTGATGCCCATAACCCTGCACTATGATAAACAATTTGGGATTTGCCGGAACAGGGTCGCTCAGGTCCGCGTCAGCAGCGCCCCCACCGAGATGAACCGGAACTCGTAGCGCCCGGGGTCCTCCACGAGCCGGGCCTCGACGCGGCGATAGATGCTCGCGAGGATCTCGTCGGCCGCCAGGTTGCCGGGGATCGCGGCGGCCAGGACGGGCTCGGTGAAGGCGCGGAGGAACCCCGCGAAGCGGCGCGCCCACTCGGCGACGTCGCCCGTTCGCTCGAGCTCCTCGTTGAACGGGACGGGCGTCTCGCGGGTCTCGGCACGCTCGACCCGGAACGCCGACGCGAGGCCGGCGTCGGACGCGATCGGCTCGACCAGCTCGTCGAGCGTGCGGAAGTACAACGGGAAGACCAGGTCCTCGTACACCTGGCCCGGCAGGACGCCCTCGGCGACCAGGTCGAGCAGGGCGTCGCTGAGGACGTCGTAGATCCCGTCGCTGGCCGATCGGTCGCGCGCCTGATCGCGGCCGAAGACCTGCACCAGCAGCTTGCCGCCGGGGACCAGCTCGTCGGCGCGGGCGCGGTAGAACCGCAGCAGGTCGGAGGCGGCCTGGAGGCGGTAGGGCTCGCGCTCGGCGTCGACCACCGCCGAGCGATCGCCCCGCGCCGAGGGTCCCGCCGCGAGGATGTAGCGCGGCAGCCGGGCGGCCGGAAGCGCGTCGAGCCAGCCGATCATGTTGAAAGTCGTGGCAATGTGCAGGCTGCCGGGCGGCACCACGGGCGCGTAGGCGCTGCCGGCGACCGCGGCGGCGAAGACGCCCCGATCGCCGTGCACCGCGGCGCCGGGAGCAAACAGGTTGGCGAAGAGGCGGTTGAAGTCGTTCGTCGGCAGGTCGCTGAAGAGCAGCCACACCGGCGCGTCGGTGCGGCCGCGGATCGCCGCGACCAGGCGACGCATGGCGGCGATTGCGTTCCTGCCCTGCGACGAGCCGAGGTCCAGCAGAGACAGCGGCGGCGCGCCGCGGCCGGGACCGGCAGCTCGCCGAGGGCCTCGACGAGCCAGGGCAGGAACGCCTCGATGGCCGCGCCCTGGGTGTCGGAGTGATTGTCATAGAATCCGCCCGGCTTCATCCCCGAAGTCGATGGCATGCGGAGGACTCCCTCGCCCTTCTCTCGGGCCCCGGTTGTGGCGGTCGCCGGCATCGCGGACCCCGGCCCCGGACCGAATCCCCGGGCCGACCGGCGTCATGATATCCGCCGGCCCGTCCAGCGGGAAGCGCCGGGTGACATCGCGTCGGGGCCGCCGTCGAGGGATGCGGCCGCTCCGCGTCTCCGCGCCCCTCCGCGACCCTGCATGAGACTCTTCAAACCATCCGTCCGGGGAAAAACCTGGAACCGCAGGCCCCCTTGCGCCCTCAATAGGACAGGTTGGGGCAAGGGAGGACCGGGACCGATGGCGACGCGGCTCAATGGCGAAGCGCTCCGATGGCTCGAGGCCCTCGACCGCGAGGGCTCGCTGGCCGAGATGGGCGACGGGTTCTTGCTGGATCGGTTCCTCGCGCGGGTCGGCGCCGCCAGCGAGGCGGCGTTCGAGGTGCTGGTGCGCCGGCACGGTCCGATGGTCCTGTCGGTGTGCCGGGGCGTGCTCCGCGACGACCACGCCGCGGCCGACGCGTTCCAGGCGACGTTCCTCGTCCTGGCGCGGCGGGCGGCGACGATCCGCGATCGCGACGGCCTGGCGCCCTGGCTGGGCCGCGTCGCCCGTCGGGTCGCGGTGCGTGCCCGGGCCGAGGCGATCGATCGAGCCGCCCGCGAGCGGCGGGCCGCGCGGTGGGTTGCTGAGACCGCGCCGGTCGCGGCCGACCTGGCCGGCCTCGAGGTCGCCGCGCGGGTCGGAGCCGAGGTCGATCGGCTCCCCGAGTCCGACCGAGTCCTGCTGCAAATGACCTACTGGCAGGGCAAGACCTACGAGGAGGCCGCCGCCCTGCTCTCCTGGCCGACCGGGACGGTGCGCAGCCGGCTCTCGCGTATTCGCGAGCGGCTGCGCGGCCGATTGATCCGAGTGGGCCTGGCACCCGGCCTGGCCGCCGCCGCGGCCACGGCGATGGGCGGCGACGCGACGGCCGCGACCCTGCCCGAGGCGCTGGTCCGCCAGACGGCCCGCGCCGCGGCGCAGTCCGCCGCAGACCTGACGGCCGCCGTGACCTCCGGGGTGGTCCCGGCGCCGGTGGCCGCGCTCGTGAATGGAGAGCTCGCGATGATGACCCGATTCCCCTGGAAGTCGATCGCCGGCCTGCTGCTCCTCGGCGGCAGCCTGACCGCCGGCGTCGTGGCGATGGCCCCGCGTCATCCCGGCGGCCCGCCCCATGCCGACGCGCCGGCTCCAGCTCCATCGCCGGCCCCGGCCCCGGCTCCAGCTCCAGCTCCATCGCCGGCACCGGCCACGGCACAAGCTCCATCGCCGGCCCCGGCACAAGCTCCATCGCCCGCACCTGCTCCGTCGCCGTCGCCTTCCCCTCGCGCGGCGCCGGACAAGACCGCCGGCATGTCGCTGCTGGTCAACGGCGGCGTCGAGGAGGGACAGGACGACACGCCCCGGGCCTGGAAGATGGGCGCCGCGATCCCCGGCGTCGAGTACTCGTGGAGCCGCACGGGGCACGCCAGCAAGTCGAGCCTTCGCCTGAGGAAGACAGCACAGCGGTATTTTCCGATCGCGCAGTGGTACCAGAAGGTGGATCACCGCGGAGACAAGCCCCGGCTGAAGGTCTCGGCCTGGGTCAAGGCCGACCACGCCAGCAAGGCCATCCTCGACGCGCAGTTCGTCAACGCCCAGGGAGAGACGACCCACGCCTGGGCCGCCTACATCGGCGCCCGGGAGGCCGGCGACCCGCCCGCGACGCACGACTGGAAGAAATACGAGGGCGTCGTCGAGATCCCCGCCGGGACGAAGCAGATCCTCGTCGCCCCCCAGATCTACGGCCCCGGCACCGTCTGGTTCGACGACATCGCCGCCGAGTACACCGAGGATTCCAGGACGGATCCGACCGGCTCGTGAGGACTGCGGTCCGGCGGGGTCGATGCAGAGCCTCGGATCTCCTGATGCTCCCGGTCCTCGCTGCCTCCTGGCTCCTCGAGCGCACCGCGAATCGCGCAATGACAGCCGCGGCCGTTCCTGTGATATCGGGGCACCACCTTCATCGACGCGATCGAGGAGGAACCCGATGGCCAGGAAGCGCGAGACCGCCCCGAAATCGAAACGGACGCCGAAGTCTTCGGCAGACCTGCTCCCCGCGGGCTACGACGAGCTGCTGGGCCGGCTCAAGGAGCGCGTGCGGTCCGCCCGGCTCGGCGCCGGCCTCGCCGTCAACCGCGAGATGATCCTCCTCTACTGGCAGATCGGCCGCGACATCCTCCAGCGGCAGGCCGATCAAGGATGGGGAGCCAAGGTCATCGACCGCCTGGCCGCCGACCTGCGCCGCGCCTTCCCGAAGATGACCGGCTTCTCGCCACGTAACCTCAAATACATGCGGGCTTTCGGCGCCGCCTGGCCCGATGAGCCAATTGTGCAGCAGCTTGTTGCACAAGATGGCCGGCTTCTCGCCACGTAACCTCAAATACATGCGGGCTTTCGGCGCCGCCTGGCCCGATGAGCCAATTGTGCAGCAGCTTGTTGCACAAGATGGCCGGCTTCTCGCCACGTAACCTCAAATACATGCGGGCTTTCGGCGCCGCCTGGCCCGATGAGCCAATTGTGCAGCAGCTTGTTGCACAAATTCCGTGGGGCCACTGCGTCCGCCTGCTCGATTACGTGAAGGACCGGGGCGAACGCGAGTTCTACATCCGCAAGACCATCGAGAACGGCTGGAGCCGCGCCGTCCTCATGCACTGGATCGAGAGCGACCTCTACCGGCGCCAGGGCAAGGCCACGACCAACTTCGTCAAGAACCTCCCTTCGCCCCAGTCCGACCTGGCCCGCGAGATCCTGAAGGACCCCTACAGCTTCGAGTTCCTCGCACTCGCGGGCGACGTCGAGGAGCGTGCCGTCCAGAAGGGCCTGCTCGTGCACATCCAGCAATTCCTGGTCGAGTTGGGTGCCGGGTTCGCCTTCGTCGTCCAGCAATATCACCTCGAGGTGGGAGGCGACGACTTCTTCATCGACCTGCTCTTCTACCACCTGAAACTTCGCTGCTATGTGGTCGTCGAACTCAAGATGACACCCTTCAAGCCCGAGTACGCGGGCAAGATGAATTTCTATCTCTCCGCCGTGGACGACCTGCTCCGCCACGCCGACGACAAGCCCTCGATCGGGATTATCCTCTGCAAGGCGAAGAACCAGGTCGTCGCCGAGTACGCGCTGCGCGACCTGGCCAAGCCGGTCGGCGTCTCGACCTACATCACGAAGCTTGTCGAGTCGCTGCCCGCGGCCCTGCGCGGCAGCTTGCCGGGCCCGCGGGAGCTAGAGGCGGAGCTGATGTCGGAAACCTCCTCCGAAGACTGAAGCTCGGCCAGACGAGAGGTGCAACGGGGCGACGTGCCGAGGATCCGCAAGGTCGTCTGTCCGGAGTCGCCACCCCCGGGGTCCCGAGCAAACCCTCCGGAATCTCGATGAGCTTGCGTCGCGTCGGTTAGCGCAACTAGAATGCGATCGCAGGATACGAATCCAGAGATCTAACGCCGAAATCCGCCGCGCTCCAACTTGCGTGGCGGGTCGTGTGGACCCGCGGCTCTAGGCCGGAACCCGTTCTGGAGACCCAGATGTCGAAAGCGACCTCGATGGCGGAGTGGCTCCCGTTCTGCCGTCACGCTCTTGCGTGCGCAATCCTCGTGGCGGCATCCTCGGGGATGACGGGTCCTGCCATGGCCCAGGAGGCCGCCGAGAAGACGGTCGGCGAGCGTCTGAGGGAATACTGGCACAGGACCATCGCCAGGATGGAGTCGGGTGCCAGGGCAGCCGGCGACGAGTACCACAAGGCCAGGGAAGAAGCCGCCAGGGCGTCCGGACCGGCCCGCGAGAAGATGGCCGAGAAGATGGAGGTCCTCGGCAGGAAGTGGGCGATCGCTCGCGAGAAGCTCGCCACGTCCGCCGAGTTGCACATGCATTCGCTCGGCGACGAGTACGCGGCGCTCAAGGAGAAGGCCGGCAAGGCGTCCGAACCGGCCCGCGAGAAGATGGCCGAGGAGATGCACAAGCTCCACGAGGACTGGCTCGGCGCCCGCGCGAAGACGGAAGCCACGCTGTCCTCGAACCTGCAGGCCAGCCGCGACGAGATCGAGCAGCTCAGGCAGCACCTCGCCGCGTCTTCCGAATCCGCCAGGGCCAGGATGGGCCCGCGGATGGAGCGGTTCAAGTCCGAGTTCCACAAGGACCGCGACAAGCTCGTCGAGTTCCTCGAAGCCGACCTCAAGCGGACCAGGGAGGACATGGAAGAGCTCGGCGAGGCGACCTCGCACACCGCCAGGGCCGCCAGGGAGAAGCTCTCGAAGAAGTACCACGAGCTCGCCGCCAAGCTCGAACAGCTCCACAAGGAGAACATCGAAGACTGGAAATAACCCGCCGATGACATCGGCAGGTGTCTCGCCGAGGCCGACGGGGTCGTGATGGAATCCGACTTCCTGCGACAGTCCGCGAAATCGCCGCCGCGGCGCGATAAGATCGAGATCGTCGGGGACCTCGAGACTCATCGCGTTCCGATGGCGGGCACGAAGCATGGGAAACGGCCGGGGATCATCGGGCCAGCCGATCGGACGCGAGGCGCGGGGACTCGACGAGCGCGCCTATGATCGCAAGGGCCTGACGGAATGGGATGCCCGCTGGCACCGGCTGTCGGTCGCGGCCCGCGACATGTTCCTGAACACGATGCGAGGGCCGTCGAAGAACCAGGCGGACCATGCGGCGACCTACCAGACGCCGGAGAAGCGGTTCCCGGCGGGGATCCTCGACGAGCTGACGGAGGCCGGGTTCGCCAGGGTGATCGAGCCGCGGATCGGCGCCACCGCCCGTCGCGTCATCGCGCCGGCCGCGATCTACGACTTCGCGGTGCGGGTCCGCACGCTGCGGCGGCTGCACCCGCTGGGCGACGGCCCGCCGAACACCCTGTTCGCCTTCGTGAATCACGTCTTCGGCATCGACCAGGTCGGGCCGTTCATCGTGGCCGTGCTCGACCGGGCCGGGATCAACGACATCCCCCGGATCGACCTGGCCCTCGAGCGCTACGTGACGAACTTCCGGTGGATCGGATGGGCCGCCCGGTCGCTCAAGGACTCGCTGGCCGTCCGGGTGCTGGAGGTGTTGCGGGACGCCGCCAGGCCGATCCCCCGGGTCGACCTGATTGCGCAAATCGATCCGGCCAACCCGGCGTCCGCAGGCGCCTCGGTGGACCGTCTGATCGGCCGGCTGATGCTGTTCGAGGACGTGGACCCCATGACGCTCGACATCGTGGTGGGGCTGCTGCCGACGGTCCGCGAGGGACTTCAACGCGCCGCCCTCGGGCCGGTGGGCCGGCCGCCGCTTTCGGTCTGCGAGCGGCCGCGAGAGGTCGGACCCGACGACAGCCCGATCGCCGAGGATCTCCGCGCCTTCCTGCTCGAGGTGGCCGGCGAGCCGCCCCGGATCCGCCAGGACGGGCTCCTCTTCCAGAAGGAGGTCGAGCGATTCCGGACCGCGCTGACGCCGATGCCGGGGTGGCTGGCCAACCTGCTGCAATGGACCGACGAGGGGCGGCTGAAGCAGGCGATGGTCTGGGCACGGGCGCTCGACCTGATCAAGGGCATCGGCTCGGCTTCGCAGCCCCGGATCCAGCTCACGGCGAAGGGGGAGAAGTGGCTGATCGACGGCCTCGACAAGCAGTATGAGAAGATCTACGCCCTCATGACCGCCCCCCCGGCCCCTTACGGCCACACCCCGGCCCCCGGAAGGCTGTTCGCCAAGGCGTCGGGGCTGTTCGCCAACGCGCCGGATATGTACGACGACGGGCTCGCGAGCGACAAGATGTTCCTCGGCGAGAACGTCGTGGCCAAGAAGATCGACAAGGAGCGATATGTCTCGTACTGGGGCATCCAGCCCAAGGCCCTGCTGGAGCTGCGAAAGCACCTCGACCGGTCGTTCGCCGCGCTCGAGCCGGACGTCTTCTACCGGCTCGAGAGCATCGGCCCGCACCTGGCCTTCGGCGAGCACAACCCGGTGAACCTGGGCGTGGACGAGAACCAGGTCGCGGTCTTCGTGTCCGGCCGTTCCGTGCCGCCGCTGGCCGAGGAGCGCGAGGCGGTCGGGCGGTCGCTGATCGAGTCGTTCATCGTGCGTCGGCTGATCCCGCTGGGCTGCGTCCAGGCGGCGATCGACGACCAGGGGAAGGTCTGCGTGGCCCGGCGGATTCGCCTCGACGCATACTTCGGCCGCGAGGTGCCGCGCTCCGCGCTGGCCCCGGCGGCGGACGCCGCCGCGCGGGTGGTGGTGCAGCCCGACTTCAGCGTGATCGTCATCGGGCCGAACCCGGCCGCGGCCGCCGCGCTGGCCCCCTTCTGCGAGCGGACCACCGGCGGCGCCGGCCAGGGGGCGATGATCCTGAAGATCACGCGGGATTCGGTCGTCAAGGCGGTCAGCCATGGCCTGGATCCCGCGGAGATCGCCGATCGGCTCCGGCGGCATGCCAGCCACGAGGTGCCGGCCAACGTCCTGCACGAGGTCAAGGAGTGGTCGGGCTGGGTGCGCCGGGCCACTCTCTCGTCGCTCACCGTGCTGCGATGCCCCGACCGCGACACGGCCGACCGGGTCATGGCGGCGCTCCGTCGCCAGGCCGAGCGGGTCAATGACACCCTGGTCGCCCTCGACGCGAAGAAGCTGGCCCCGGCCGATCAGGCCAGGCTCCGCGAGCACGGGATCGTCGTCGAGGCCTCGGGCGGTTCGGAGGCGGAAAGCAAGCCGGCGGCGAAGAGGAAGAAGAAGAAACGGACGGGCTGGTAGCCCGATCGGCCCAGGGCCGGTCACCGTCCACGTCCGGGATAGTCCGGAAGCAGCAGGGCGCCTACAATGACGGCCTCCCGTTCGGGCCGTCCCGGCAAGGCGATCCTACGCCGGGCATCGCGGGAGGTCGCGTCAAGTATTCGTGGAGGGCATCAATGTTCTCGCTCGCACGTTCGATCCTCCTGGTCTTGCCCGCCGCTGCCGCCATGTGCGCCGCGATGCCCGGTGCCGCCCCTGGCGATCCGCCTCCCGGGGCCAATTCCACCATCTTCGGCCCGAACGTCTACGTCTTCGACCCGAGCATGCCGGCCGCCGAAGTCGAGAAGGCCGCCAATGACATCTTCGCGAAGATGGAGAAGAACCAGTTCGGCCCCGAACGCTATGCCCTGCTCTTCAAGCCGGGCAAGTACAACGTCAACTTCAATGTTGGCTTCTACACCCATGTGGCCGGCCTGGGGCGAAACCCCGACGACGTGCACATCGACGGCTCGGTGACCGTCAACGCCAAGTGGGATCCCAACGGCAACGCGCTGAACAATTTCTGGCGGACGCTGGAGAACTTCGCCGTCACGCCGTCGTCCGACGTACCCTACAAGACCACCAGAGGCGTCACGCGGATCGCGGTCTCTCAGGCCGCCCCCCTGCGTCGCCTGCACGTCAAGGGCGAGCTCCAATTGTTCGACTGGGGCCCGAAAGGGAACGTGGGCTATGCCAGCGGCGGGTTCCTGGCCGACTCGGTCGTCGACGGCAAGGTCGTCCCCGCCTCGCAGCAGCAGTGGCTCTCCCGCAACAGCAAGTGGTCCGGGTGGAGCAACGCCGTGTGGAACATGGTGTTCGTCGGCTGCGTCAACACCCCGGAGGGCACCTTCCCGAACCCCGCCTACACGGTGGTGGACCGGACGCCCGTCATCCGGGAAAAGCCCTACCTCTTCCTCGACGGCTCCGGCGAATACCGCGTCTTCGTCCCGGCGCTCCAGGCCGACCCGCGGGGCGTGAGCTGGCTCGACGCACCGACGCCCGGCGAATCGATTCCCATCGACCGCTTCTACATCGCCCAGCCCGGGGAAGCGACGGCCGAAAGCATCAATGCCGCCTTGGCCAGTGGCAAGCACATCCTGTTCACGCCCGGCGTTTATTCGCTCGACGACACCCTTCGCGTCACCAGGGCCGATACCATAATCCTCGGCCTGGGCGTGCCGTCGCTGATCCCGAAGAATGGCCTGCCGATCCTCTCCGTGGCCGACGCAGATGGCGTGAAAATCGCCGGCCTGATCCTCGACGCCGGGCCGGTCAATTCGCCGACGCTCCTCGAAGTCGGACCCGCGGATAGCAAGGCCGATCATTCGGCCAACCCCACCTTCCTCTACGACCTGACGGTGCGTACCGGCGGCCCCGAGGCGGGCAAGAACGACGTGGGCGTCCGGATCAACAGCCGTCATGTCGTGGCGGACCAGATCTGGATCTGGCGTGCCGACCACGGCACCGGCGCCGGGTGGACCACCAACCCGACGAGGAACGGCCTGGTCGTCAACGGCGACGACGTGACCATCTACGGCCTGTTCAACGAGCACCACGAGGAGTATCAGACGCTCTGGAACGGCAACGGCGGCCGCGTGTACATGTACCAGTCCGAGATGCCGTATGACGTACCGGACCAGGCGGCCTGGATGAGCGGAAAAACCGACGGCTTCGCCTCGTACAAGGTCGCCGACGGCGTGACCAGCCACGAGGCCTGGGGCGTGGGGGTGTATTGCTTCTTCCGCGACGCGCCCGCGAAGGCCCGGAGCGCCATCGAGGCCCCCGCCGTCCCCGGCGTCAGGTTTCACCATCTCACGACGGTCTGGCTGGACGGCCGGTCCGGCAGCGAGATCACCCACATCATCAACACGCTCGGCGGCCGAGTCGTCGCGCCCGGCCAACCGAGGCCATGCGGCAGACACTGGTCGAATTCCGGGGCGAGAGACCCCGTGGAAATGTCGGCCGCGACCGGTAGTGAGATGCCGCCGACCCGGATGCCGATGTCGTCCCACGCGACGACGTTCTCGCACATCGGGTCGGCGTCGGTGTTACCCGCCCGGCTAGTGCGGCAGCAGCCCCGCCCGGCCGCGGCGGTCTCGGCATGGCCGATATCCGCCGGCGGTGGACCTCACCTGGGTTTCTGCCGCCTCAGTACCAGCATGAATACGTCCGCTCCCTCGGTGTTCTCGAACCCCTTCGGGCGGTCCTTGGTGCTGAAGCACCACTTCAGGGTGTCGCCTTCGACCTTCCAGACGCCCTTGTACGTCCTCCCCGCCCCGAGGCCCTCGACCTCCCTGGCGTCGAACGTCTTCGGGTCCCGTCCGGCATCCACCTTCAGCTCGCAGGCGGACAGCACGGCGCCGTCGGCGGTCTTCAGAGTGCTCTTGCCATCCTGGATGGTGAGGATCATGCCCGTGTAAGCCTCCAGGTCGGCCCCGGCCAGCTTCCGGCCCGCCTCCGTCACCGACTCGGGCCGCCATGCCCCCCGGAGCTGCTCCATCGCGGCCCTCTCGCCGGCCTTCGGCTCATCGCCGGCCACCCCGCCGACGGCCATTGACGCCATCACCAACCATCCCACCGTGTACCGTGCAAGAGTCAATCGCATGCTTCGTCCTGCGGCTAGAAGGAATCGGGACTGTTCGATGCCCGCTCGCAGGGACAGCCTACCGGAAGCGTTCGTCGCTGCACAACGCACCGGCATCGGTCATCCTGGCGGGCCGGTCCACCGCCGGGACCCTTCACCTCCATCGGACCAGATCCGATGATTGGAACCCGCGGCCCGGGACCGATCCAGCCGGAAGAAGAAAAGGGACCTGAAGGCAAAAGGACCCACCGCTCATGCGACATCCTTAAAACCGTCCGCCGGTCTCCGGCCCGCCGCCAGGGCGGTCACGGCGGCCGCCGGTGACCCGAGGCCGATCGGGTGGCGCCGTCGGGCGGGTCGGTCGAGACCGGCCGGCCGGAGTGGTCTTGGACAATCGCCCGCGGACCGTTCGATCGAGTCAACGGCCAGGGCTCACACCGCCACGCATGGCCGGTAAGCGGCTTGGCAAGTTCAGGCGAACGTGGTATCCTTCGGGAAGTCATTGGCCAAAGAAGGAATGCACATGAGCACCGCCACCAGCCGAACCGGAGAAAACGAGGTGAGCATCCTCGCCCGCTTCCTCGACGACGGCGACGGCCAGCTCCCCCAGGATGTAGCCCGCTACATCCTCGACATCCACGTCGGCGAGCGGGACAGGGCCCGTATGCACGACCTGGCCGCGCGGAATCAGGATGACGCTTTGACGCCTGCCGAGAAGGAAGAAATGCATGCTTTCGGGAAGGCGACCACCCTGCTCTCCATTCTGAAAGCCAGGGCCCGCCGCAGGCTTGGCATCAAGCTCAAGCCCCGTAGCGACGCCTGACCCGCCCATGGACGCGGCACTCACCCGGCTGGTGTGGCGGCGGGCAAACGGCCGCTGCGAGTACTGCCAGATGCCCCAGGCGGCCGACGACGCCGCCTTCGAGATCGATCATATCCGTCCCCGCAAGCATCAGGGGCCGACCGTCGCCAGCAACTTATGCTTAAGCTGTTATTATTGCAATTCCTTTAAGGGTTCCGACCTGACCAGCATCGACGGAAAGACCCGCAAGATCACGCCGCTGTTCAACCCCCGCCGCCACAGATGGGCGAAGCATTTTCATTGGGACGGGCCATATCTGACCGGCCTGACACCCACTGGCCGCGTGACCGTCGCCCTGCTTCACATCAACGACGAGTACCGCGTCGAACTCCGCGAAATCCTGATCGAGCAAGGCGAGTTTCCTCCTTCATGACTCCCCTCGTCCGAGAGCGTCCGGTGGACCTCATCTTCAAGGACGCCGCTCGCCGTGCGATGCTGTCCCGGGGCACGGCCTGAACCCGTCGCCCAGGCCGTCTCGACGTCAGCGATCGGGCGGCGTGGGCACGATGCGATGATCGGGCGGCGTGAGCAACCGGCCCTGCCCGGACCGACATCCTCCGCGACGAGGGGCGGCCCGGGCTCGAGTCCGTCAGGTCCCGGCCGGCTCCGGCGAGGGCCGTCAGGGTCGCGGTGGACGAGTCCGGGGCATTGCGGGAGACGCCATCGGGCGGGTCGGTCGTGACCGGACGGCCGGAGTCGTCCCGGACAATGTCGATCCTCGCTCATCCGCCGTTCTCCAATGTCCGACAGCCTCCGGGCGGGCCGGGCCGGCGGGACGGTAGCGTCGGCGAGGGCCTCGGCGTCGCATTCCCCGCCCGGCGAGCGGCCGGTCATCCACCGCCCGCCAGCGCCTTGATGTCGCCGGTGGCCATGGCCTTCCCTCCGATGCCCCAGCTCCCGCTCTTGACCTCCTCGACGACCACCCAGGTCACCGCGCGCATGGCCTCGCCTTCGATGGAGACCATCGCGTCGGTGAGCTTGCGGATCATCTCCTGCTTCTGGGCGTCGGAGAAGACGCCTTCGATGAGCTTGACCTGGACGAGTGGCATGGCCGACTCTCCTTGCTGAGACGGGGTGAGCCGAATGAGTCCCGACCGAACCGCTCGGTCGTCCCATCCGGCCGCTTCCGCCGGCCATTCGAGCCGAAAGTCGCGGCCCGATCAACCACCCCGCGGGCACGACGCCCCGCCCGCCCGGGATGGCCGATTCGCACGGCACCGACGACAATGAGGCCATGAAGCCGACTACAACTACCGACGACGACGACCGTCCCGACCTACGGGCGGAGGTCATACCATCGCCCGACCGCGCGTTCATCGACGCCCTGGAGACCGGCCTGATCTCGGGCGACCGGCTGCCTTTACCAGTCGAATTCCGGTCCCTTCTCCTTACCCCCGACGATGAGCTGCTCTCGCTCGAGGATCTCGCGCAGCTTGTTCAGCTTGGCGGGGCGAAGTTCGTTCCAGACCAGCCCACAATCGAGACACGCCCGGTAAGGCTCCGGCATCCTGACATCGGTGGACTGGCCGAACCGCCGGAGGAGATGCCCCATCCAGCGGATGCCGATGGGCTGGAAGTACTGATCGACCGGGCACATGGCGCCTCTGCCGGTCACGATCGCATTCTTGCCGCATCGGGGACAGGGTTTGGACGACACGACGACCTCCCGCCAACTAGATCCGTCTGAGCATATTCATTATATACATCACAATAAATCTTCTTGAGTCCAGGGCAAAGCGGCCTGAGGTCGGCCTGGTAGCCCCGGAAGAAGCCAGCGTGTGACGATCTTATACCGGTTTCCTGTTCCATTGCTACGCACGCCCCGGCCAGGGGCGGCGGGCCGCGGGCACGACGCCCGCGGAACGGCGGCACGATGCCCCGGCCGACGGTTGGGCCAGCCGGTCGGGTCGGGCGGCGGGAATGGCAAGCCACGGGCCGGGCGGGCGGGGAGCCCCGCGGGCCGTCGCGGGACCGGCCGGCGGCGTCCGACCGCGTCGGCGTGCCTCTTCTCCGTCCAACGAAATGATGCGCCGGGGCCTCGCCGACGATCCGAGGATTCCGGGCGCGAGTCGCAAGGCAGCAGGTGGTCGGCGTTCGGGCCCCGGAGCCGCCGGTGTTGGCGAGGATCTGCCCATCCGTCATCGCCGCACGCCGCGATGGCCCTCCTGGTATCATTGAGGGGGCAGTGGGCCGATCCGTCGAACTCGGGCATCCGGCGCTTCTCTGATGAACGACACCCAGCAGGAGTTCGCATGGGGCGAGGTGGTCGAGGTCGAGGAGCGATCACCGGCATGGGCTCGCGTCCGGCTTGACGACGGTCGATGCCTCACGGCCGTCGATCCCGGGCTATGCGGGCGTCGCGATACCTCGTTGCCGGGCGGGATGCGGCCGGGTGATCGGGTCTGTATCCTGTTGCAAGATGGCTACTGCCTCATCGCGGAAAATGAGAGCCTCGCCCCGCGCCGCGACGAACCTGGCCCACCGCGGCCCCGGTGACGAGTCCCGACCGGTCCGGTCGATCGCCGGCGGGACGACCGTGGCCCGTGAGTAGCATTGGACCGGAAAGCTGGAATAAGATCGTCATACGACGAGTCTTTCCGAGGCTCCAGGCCCGAAATCAGGCCGATTTACCTCGATTTGCGCCCACACTCGACGTACAAGCCGACTTGCACACTGAATGCGTTCGGCCGGCCAGTCCTGCTCATGATGGCTGGTGAACCAACGATGACGGAGCTGCCGAACGACGAGAATTCGGAGTTCATCCCATGGGCATGTCATTCGACAGAAATGAGTTAGTTGCTGATGTCCTGAGAAGGATTACGGGCATGCAGAAGCTCGGCGTGGACCCACTCGACACCACCCAATTCGACGACACCATCGAATTCGTCGCGGGACTCGAAGAGGAGTTCGGCACCGGTGTCGTCCAGCGAGCGCTCTACCTCCTGGAAAAGAAGAAGAAACGGGACAGGTCGCAGCCAACGGGCGGAGAGCATGACCCGCTGTGGGACCGAGAGTTGGATGGCTGAACCCGTCGGTCCCAAGGTTCGCCGCCGGCCTCTTCCAGTTTTCTGGTCCATTGCAAGTCACGCCCCGTCGTCGCGCCGGCCGTCGGCGAGCTCGGCGCACTCAGGGAGCACGTCGCCGACGGCGTCCGGCCGGGCCGGGCCGGTGGCGACGGGTCGGTCCGGCGGACGGGCGGAGCGGGCGTCGCCCGCGGCGTGGTCGTGGCACTCCGGGCTCGGGCGACCCCGTCAGGGCAGGATGTCGGAAACCGGGATCTCTCCGACAGCGACCCCATCGATCACCACGCGCAACACATGGCCGGGCGCCAGCACCTCGTGCGACCGGTAGCCGGACGGACCGGGGTCCGAGTAAACCTCGACCTGGCCGATCGTCCACGTCAACGATCCAGTAGACCGGGATGCCGCCGGCCGCGTAGATGTCGGCCATCGCCCGGTCCTTCTCCAGGCTCGAGACGGACACCTCGGCGACCATGGCGACATCGGCCACGTCGGGGTAATGGGCCAGGTAATCCCGCCAGTCGCCGCGCACCACGGCGAGGTCGGGTCGCGGGATGCTGGTCTGCGAGGGAATCCGCACCCCCTTCTCGCTGCGAGTATGCCAGCCGGCCACGGCCCTCAAGATCGCCCCCAGGGCCATCCGGATCGCTTCGCAGACGGCGCCATGCAAGGGCGATTCGGCCATACGGTTCACCACGTATCCGTCGATGAGGTGGACGTCGTCCCGCTCGGCGAAGAAGCCGGAGGCGATCAGCGACTCGTATTGCTCCACCGTCATGCGGTAGAGCGACCAGGGGATCCGAATCGGGGCCGCCGGTTGACTCGGCATCGACGCGATGGTGGACATGGGATTCACTCCGACCGAGTTTCCTCTTCCCTGGCGCGGCGGTGGTGGTCCGCAGATGAGCATGACTCGCCGATACACTCATTGACCCACAGCCCAGCCCGGGACGTCAACGCCTCCCGGCGGCCCGCGTCGCGAAGCTCGAGCGCCTCGCGGTTGCGTTGCACCTACGAGCCCGACGCGCAAGCGAGTGGATGAATCATCGCCGTCAGAATCCACTCGCTTGCGCGTCGGGCTCGTATCGGCAGATCGTCCCATTGGGCGCAATCTAACCGTTCGGCACTCTAGGCCGGTCGGGCCGGGCTGCGTCGCCCCGGCCTGCAAGCCGGCTCGAACTCAGCCTGGCGGCGGCTCCGCCGGCGGCTCGGACGGTCGGGGTGCCTTGACATTGGCCTGGAAGCCGGCGCTGTCGAGCACGAACGGATCGCCCGGGGCCGCGGGCGGACGCAGCGTCCCCTGCAGCACGACCGAGAGATTGCCCGCTCCCACCTCGGCCACCTGCTTGAGCAGCCTGCGATAGTTCTTGCCGTTGAGCTTCGCCAGCGCCGTCAGCGACGTTCCCTCAAGCACCAGCTCGAGCGTCGGATCGCCGGCCGGGCCATCCATCGGCACCAGGTCGCGCGGCAGCGCGTCGGCGGCCAGCGGCACCGTGACTTTCAGCGAGGGGACTCGGATGGTCGCCATTGCCATCGCGGACGATCTCCTGGGGGCCTGGGGAGGGGAGACGAGGACCGCTGAAGTCTACCCCAAACCGGTCGCCCGTGCGGGTCGGGTCCGTCGACGGGGCGGAGCGGCCGGCCCCGGGACGGGCGTCGGGCCGGCTCCGACCGACCGGCGGTCGGTCGGCCCGGTCGGCGGCGTCCCGGCTGCGGCGGCTCGGCACAACTCGGCCCGGCGGCCCCACTCGCCCGCGGTTCCGCGACTCCGGCGGCCGGGACGCGGCTCGGGTACGGCCGGACCGGCCGGGCCGGAATCGGCGCCGAACGGGCCGCGGACGGCTGTCAACAAAGCGCTATGTTCCGGTCCTTGCGTCGTCGTCCAGCCAGGGCATCTCGGGCAGCGCCTCAAGCCTGCCGACGAATCGCTCTCGGTCGAAGACCTTGTTCGACTTCATGACCGCGATGATTTCCCCGGCGATCACGCAGCCGATCAGCCTGCGGGCCTCCGCCTCCTGTACCCCCCCGGCCCGCAGCCGCTCGAGCGTCGCCTGGGTCTCGGGCGGGTCTCCGTCTCGGAGCTGGGTGTCGAGGACGTCGTAGAGGGCGGCCTGCACGATCGGGTTGTAGGCGGGGGTCGGCATGGCCATCCGGCTCCAGCGGGACGCGAAAATCCCCGGTCCCCAAACTATCGCCCATTTTCGGCCTCGAAGCAACGAGTCAGATCGAAGGGGGCTTGAGGGACCTCACCCGGTGTCCCCCGGCTCCAGGATGCCGGCCCTTGAAGGCGCCGAACCGATCAGCCCAGGGTGTCGCGCCGGGGACACTCGTCAGCTCCTCGGACGGTTGAGCCGCAACCATGGTCGAAGGACGCGATGGAGTGGGACGGCCGTCGAGTGCGCACGCGACGTCGCGACCAGTTCACGAACCTGAAGATGTGCCAGCGACGTCTGGACCGCGCTCCGGGACAGCCCGGTGTTCGAGGCGATCGACTGGTGCGACATGAGGACCGACCAGTCCGAATCCTGGGATGCGTGCCGGTAGAGGTAGAGGTAGACGATGAACGACGACAAGCGTCGATCATGCCCCACGAGATCCGGCAACAGGCAGTCCACCAGGTAGGCATCGAGGTTGATCTGTACCATGGAGGACTATAGTACTCTCCGGTATAGTACCGGGCAACGCGACCTGGGGAAAAATGCGGCCTGGCGACTTCTGATCGGGGTGAACCCTCCGTATATTGCGACAGTTCATCCCACGGCAACGGGTCACCAGGACAGGAGTCGATCCATGATCCGAAAGCTGAAATTTTCCAGCATTCCGGTCCGCGATCAGGACCGCGCCTTGGATTTCTACGTGAATGTCCTCGGATTTACGCTGCAAACGGACCAGCCGATGGGCCCGGGACTTCGCTGGATCGAGGTTCGTCCTCCCAGGGGAGAGACGGGCATCGCGCTGTTCACCCCTCCCGGCCTCGAGGATCGGGTCGGGGCGTTCACGGGCATCTCCTTCGAATGCGACGATGTCCAGAAGACCTTCGAGGAGCTCAGCGCCAGGGGAGTGGAGTTCGCGAAGCCCCCCAAGGCCGAGTCGTGGGGCGTGTCGGCGATCATGAAGGACTCGGAAGGCAATCAAATCGTCCTTTCGTCCGCGCATTGATCCGAGGAGCGGCCAAACGGGGACGGGTCGCCGGCCGGTCTGCCGGCGGCCCGACTGATCTAGTCGGCACCTTCGGCAATCATCAGGACGGAAGCGGACCCCCAGCCCTGATCGGGCGGCGAGGGAAGGTGAATTCGCGCTACTGCACGCACAGCATGGGGCGTCAGCGGTTTTTTTGTACAACTCCTGACCAGGTGTCTCCGCTTACTCGCTGCTCGACCTTGCAGGTGCCGACGATGTTGTCGTCGGCGGCGACGAGAAGAACGACCTGAGGCAGACTGAGCCGCTGCTTCTATCACCCCGCGTCGGCAGGGTCGAAGAGGGGGCAGCAGACCACCCGCCGCCTGGCCACGTACGCGGAGGCTGCCTACTGGCTCTGGGCTTACCTCACGCGGACCCAGGCCCAGTCCGCCCGCACCCTCCTGTCCGATCAAGCCGAACGGGCGCACGTCCTTCTGCCCAATGACTTTGAGGCCGTATCTCGATCCCTGCGCGAGGGCTTCCGTGAAGCGGCCGTGCTCAAGGCCGAACTCAACCGCTAGGTGAGCGGAAAGACTTCACGACCCTCCGCCGGGATTTCCCTTCGTGCGGGTTAAAGCGTCGCTAGAACCATGTCCGGCTTTCAACTGGGTTGGCGCAGACCAGTCAAGGCGGTCCACGCGTCGCGGCGGCACTGGGAGTCCGGGGCTCGGTCCACTCCCGCGGACGGGGAATACCTCCTGGCGGCCGGAGCGTTCGAACGGGCATTGGGCGTCGAACCAGTTTCAAATAATCGTGCCGCATCGGTCCTCTCGTGCTGGCGACGCGCAAATTACCGGTCTAGAGGTACCGCTCCCCCGGTTGGCACGTCCCGGAGCGAATCGGACGACCGGCGCCGCATGCGCCGGCACCGACCCCCGAAACTGGTTCCTCCCACGCGTCGCACCAGCGGAGTCTCCCCATGTCTCGCACCTTGATGTATTTCGCCCGCAAATCCGGACAGATCGCCCAGCGCCGCCGGGCCCGCTCTGTTCGCCGGCACGCCTTCCGCGCCGGTTGCGAGGCCCTGGAAAACCGGCTCGTGATGACCGTCAACTTTCCGCAGCTCGCCTCGGATCTCAACTCGGCCCTCCTCACGACGGAAACGACGTTGAAGACAGTCCTCGCCAACTCGACGACGAACCTGCCAATCATCGGCACGTCGGCCAGTGCTTTCGCAACGACACTGATCCACGAATTCGATTTGGCCCGCCAGTCGCTGCAATCGACCATCGGCGCCCTCACCCCCCAGGCCCAGGCGACCGCGATCCAGCAGGCCATCGTGGCCGCCCTGGATGGCGCGAAGCTGCAACACGACCACGTAACCGTCAGTAACTACAACCCCGCCGCGGGCAACATCACGATCGACCTCGGGCTGGCGAATACGGTGGGAATCTCCCAGCAGTCGGTCAACTTCAACCTGGGTCTCCCTGCGTTGCCGTTCTCGGTCACTTCCTCCGTTGGTCTCCTCGAGTCGGTCGGATTGAGGTACGACAACCTTCGGTTTGGACAGACAAATGGAACTTCATTCATTGATACATCTCCTCTGGACGAGCTGAAGGTGTCGTTCGACACGACCACCGCACCGGGCGCCTATTTCAACGCGGACGCCGGCTTGTTCTCGGTCACGGCCACGCCGCTGCCCACGTTCGGCCTTCATGCCGGGATCGCCATCGACGTCGGCAACCAGGTGGCACCGAGCCTGACGGGCAGCGCGAACGCTGACCTGGCCCTCGTCGGCGTGGCCGACTCCGGCGCCGCCACAGGTAACTTCAAGTTCCCGAGCATCAAGGCCAACCTGCTGATGGACTGGCAGCTCGGCGGGGCCAACGCCAACCCGGACGCCACCTCGCTCTCGACTTTCGGCGAGTTGGCACCCACGGTGCGGTTCCAGAACGTCCAGGTCGGCCTGGGCGACTACCTCTCGGACGTGCTCGCACCGGTGACGACCGCCCTCCAGACCTACCTGACCTACTACAAGCCGTACCTCGAGCTGATCAACTTCAATATCCCCGGCCTGGACGACCTGTTCCAGGATGTCGGCCTGGGCCACGCGAGCATCCTGGGCATCGCCGATATCCTGGCGAAGACCGGCGCGGTCCCGGACGCGCTCTTTCAGACGGTGGTGCACTACTCTGACCTGCTCACCAACCTGCAGGCGAATTTCGGCGACCTGATCGACCCGAAGGTCAATTCGCTGCCCGGAAACACGATGATCAACATTGGTAGCTTCGACCTCAGCGGCAACGGCGACCTCCGCTCGGTGAAGCAGGCCGTGGGCCTGGCGGGCGACAGCGACCTGTCGGTGCTCGTGGCCCACGCTACCCAGGCCATCAACGAGCTCCAGAACCAGCTCGGCAGCCTCCCCGATGCCGGCGCCCTGCAGGCCGCCATGAACAGGCTCCAGACGGACATCTCGCTCACCTTCCCGTTCTCGGACGACCCGGTCCATGGTGCGTTCGCCATGCTGCTCGGTCACGACGTCCCGCTGGTGAAGTTCACGGTCAACCTGCCCAGCCTTTTCAACGTCCAGCTCGCGGACCTCATGAAGGCGACCGGCGCGCCGACGCTCGGCGAGAACAACGGCCTGCCGGCCACCGCCGAGCTGGGCGGCGACTTGAATCTCGACGTCTACCTTTCGGGCGGATACGACACCCCAGGGCTGCGCGAGCTAATCCAGGACCCGACTAACATCGGCGCGCTTGCCGACGGGTTCTTCTTCGATTCGAGCAAGCCGGTCCTGTCGGCCAAAGGAGACCTCACCATCTGGCCGGCCCGAGGATCGGCGGCGACGTCTCCATCCTCGGCGTGACGGCGAAGGGCGAGGTCGGCGTCGAGGGGATGGGCGACTTCAAGTTCGACAACCTCTCTCTTGCCTTCGACGACCCGAACCTCGACGGCGACCACACCTTCCGACCGTTCTCGGCCGAGGACTCCAACCGCAACCTCTTCACCGCCACCGGCAGCCTCAGCGGCTCTCTCTCGATCGGCGCCTATGCCGAGGCGGAATTGAAGGCCGGTGGGGTGGGCTTCGACAAGCGGATCGACCTCGGCCCCCAGTTTCACCTCAACCTGGGCAAGTTCATCGACTTCACCAGCTATAATGACACGAATCCCTTCCGCCCGGCTAACGCCCCCCGCCCACGGACCTGACCGCCGAATACAATTTCGCCGCCGCAGACCCCTTCCTGGCCAACGACCACGGGCACGACGACCTCTATGCGTATGTCCTGAACGATACGCTGATCGTCAGTCTCGACGACTTCGCCTATCCGCTCGGCGGCGGCCTCACGCTGTACTCGACCCCGATGCACCCCATCGGCGCGAACGGCGTCAGAAATACGGTGACCAAGCTCATCCTGATGGGCGGGGAGGACGGGACCACGTTCCACATGATCAGCGGCCCAGCCCAGTACCAGATCATCGGTCAGGGCCTCGAGCTGCCCGACGTCCCGGGCCGCGAGCAGGTCAGCGACATCCTGGACGTGAGCACCACCGGCTTCCGTAGCGACAGGGTCGTGGCCAACATGGGGGGGACGGGCATCTATGGCACCAGCGATCTGAACTTGACGTCGTACTCGGGGGCCTCGGTCGTCAACTCACTTGACTTCGTCTACTCGCACCTGACCGGGCTCAATGTGGACCTGAGCCTCACCCCTCGCGACATCGTCAACATCAATGCGGCCTCGACGGTCCCCGTGGACCTGAACCTCTCGAAGGGCGACGATAACGTCACCATCGACGCCGACTATACGGCCGACAACCTGGTGCAGCAATACACGATCCACGGCAACGGGGGCAACGACACCCTGACGTTTCGCAAGTCGCAGTACACCTACGTGTATAGCACCCTGAATCGGCCCACCGACACCTACACGATCGATGGGAATCATTTGACCTACAGCACGCAGCAGAGCACCCAGCCGTCGTCGAACATGATCGACGTCGTCCGCACCCGATCGATCACGGTGGACTACGACGGGATCGAGAACGTGACAGTAGACCAGGACGTCATCCAGAGTGCGGCCTTCCAGGTCGCCCCCATCGCCGCCGGAATGACGGTCACCCTGAATGGGCCGATGCCCAGCAGCATCTTGACCCTGAACCAGCGCCACATACACCGTGGGCAGTGCCGACCACACGCTCGACGGCTACCTTGGGGACGCTCATTATAAACGACCGGTCCGGGACCGGGTCGGTCGTCCTCGACGACTCGGCGAACCCGCTCGCCAATGCGACAAACTCCGACCTGCTCGACGCGGATGTCGAGACCGCCTACACGGTGAGCGGGGGGAGCCTCGGCCGCATCCGCACCATCAACTACCCGCCCGCCACGGGCCGACCGTTGACGTTGAGCTCCTTCCAGATCCAAGCGCCGAACGGGATTGCGAGCGTCCGGGTTCTTGGCGGCGGCGGGAACGACTCGTTCGACATCTACAGCCTGCCTCACGCCGCGACGACGCTCGTGGGCGGGCCCGGGAACGACACGTTCAACCGACGAATGAACACGACGGGCGGCGGCGGGGACGCTCAGTCTGATCGGCAACGGCGGCAACGACGCGTTCTACTACTACGATTCGGGACTGTACGACTCCGCCGACGGCTCCGGTGCCTCGAACCACGACCTGAACTACACCCTGGCTTTCAACACCATGACCCCCGGGACCCTCCATCGGGTCGATCACAACACAGGCTACACTTACGGCCCGTTCGGCTCGGTTGACCTTTTCGACTGGACGCCCACCGAGGACGTCGCGTTCAACGGGATCGAGACTATTGGCGTCTTCGGCGCGGGCGGGAGCAAGAACACCTTCACCGTGACGGGGAACACCGCGTCGAACCTTTACCTCGGTACCGGCTCCAAGGCCGACTCCGTCACCGTCACGCCCCCCGCCCGACCTCGCGACGCGGGAGCCTGACCATCGTCGGCACGGTCCCGAGCAAAGTGGTCCTCACCGGGACGCTCGACTTCCGGCGCGAACCGTCCAGGCCGATTCGGTGACGCTCGACGACAGCTTGTCCAAGGTTGCGCACGACTACGCCGTTGACCAGGCCTCGTTCACCCGGGATGGCGTCCGCTTCTCGCTCGCGGCCCGCGGCCTTTACGTCAGGGGCGGCCAGGGTAACGAGTATTCGATCTGAAGCAGCCATCCATCGCGGCGGTGCCCAACGCCTCGACGTGGCTCGAAGGCGGCCTCGGCAATGACACGTTCAATCTGGCCCACAACGTTCGGAGGGCACTTCCGGTGCGGTGCGGTCCCTCAATGGCTACAGCAACGCATTTCTCGTGGTTGACGCGGCACGGGCAACAACACGGTCGTGGCGGACGACTCTGGGAGCGTCGTCGGACACTCCTACACGATCCAGAGCGGGTCACTGAACTATGGGGACTGGGCGGCCGGAGTGACCTACCTCAGTCGCGACTACCAGCGGATTCTGATCTCGGAGAACGTGAGCAAGATCATGTTGCTGGCCGCGCGGGCCCATCGCCACCTCAACGCGGATCGAGTCCTTGCCCGCGAAAGTGACGTTCGCGGTGACGGACCCGCTGTCCGCCACTGTCTTCCTGGGTGACCCGAAGTCATACGTCAGCGGGGGTCCGCCACCGACCCTCTGCCCGGACAACTTCCGGGAACCGTGGAGATCCATTCGACGGGCTCCGGCCCTGAGGTCCTGATCGACGACAGGGCCTCGACGACGGGCCGCCTGTGGACGATTGGGCCGAACGGATCGGCCTACACCATCACGGGGTTCGGCACGGGCGACTCTCGCTCATCGGCTTCAAGCCCGCGGATGTCTACCTCCTGGCGGGATGGGCGACGACACGTTCAAGATGATGGGCCGCATCCCTGGGCTACATCGACGGCGGCGGCGGGATCAACTTCTCGACTACTCGTCGTACATCACGGCCGTGATCGTCAATTTGGCGGCCGGGACGTCCTCGGCCCCGTCCACCGCATCTTCCTGGTGACCGGAACTGCGACCGACATCGACCTCGGCATCTGCCGGATCGGCCGCGTGATCTTCCCCAAGCACTTACCACCCTGTCCCTACTAGACGTCCCGGCAAAATGGCTCGGCACCGCCCGCTCCGCGGCCACAACGGCGGCCTCTTCGCCGGGCAGCCCGGGAGCGGGCATCACCAACCATTCGGTGCCGATCTGGTTCGATCGATGCCGACGAGTACACCGAGGACATCGGCGAGTCCACAACCGGCCCCTCACCGAACCCATCGGGTTTCGCCGAGGGGCCGGGTCGTCGTCGGGTTGATCGACGTCATCACCGACGACTCGGGTCACGTTGACGCTCGATCCGTTGGATCCTGCGAGGTTCGACCACTACTCACTCGGCGAGGACGACGATGCAAATACCGACCCGGCCTGCCTTCCCGGGGTTGCTCTGCCTGCGTTCGGCTCGCTCCGCGATCCAGGGGATGGTCCTCGTGACCGGGAACGGGACGGACGTCTCCACGATCCTCGCGCAGGGAGGGGATGGTCGCGGCGGGTCCGGCCCGCGTCAACGCCGGGCACGTTCGCTACCCACGCCTGCGATCTCGCGGGCCACGTGGACCTCTCCACGTTCGACATCGTCCCCGATGTCGAATCCCTCGGGATTATTTCGCGAGCTTCAAAGCCCAGCGGGCCTCGAGCTCGAGCTGAGCGAGGTCTGACTCGCCGGACTGGCTGCGGCGCGAACGCCCCGGTCGAACGCGGATCGGGCCTCAACGGATTCGCCGAGCCGGGCGTTCGCCATCGCAAGGAGGAAGAAATCGGAGGCTTCCTCCGCTCGAGGGACCGCTCGCGAGGTTCGATCGGGCCAGGTCGCGGGCCTCGGCTAGGCGGCCGCACTGATAAAGGGCTACCGCCAATGATCGACGATTAAAGCGATCCGGCGGCCAGCGCAACGGACCGCCTTGCCAGGACCAGGGCCGCTGTCGGGAGCCGCCGCTCGGGCGAGATCGTCACGGAGCGCAGGCCTCGACATTGAGGCGCGGGCGATGTCGTCGGAGCGGGCCAGGGCTGCGGCCTCGTCAGCCCAAGCGAGATCCACGCGACCCGACGCGGCGAGGGCCTCCGCCCGGAGATGAAGCAGGGTCGTGCACACGGGGGGAATCGGCGAATTGAGTGCGATCGCTGCCTTCAGGTCGGCCGTAGCCTCCTCGTGCCGGCCCGACTCGTGGAGGCGCCCAGCCGCGGCGGAGATACGACTCGACCTCGAGCGTGACGTCGGGGATGGCGCGGCCGAAGTCGGCGATCGCGCCGGGCCGGTCGCCCCGACGATTGCGGAGCAGACCGCGCTCGAACGCCGCGTCCGCCAGGCCCGGCTCGATCTCCAGGGCCCGACCGAGGTGGCGGATCGCTTCGCCCTCGAGGCCGAGGTCCAGGAGCGACCGCGCGTGGGCCAGATGGGCAGCGGCGCTCGGCGTCGGCGCGATGCACCGGGTGCACAGCCCCGAGAAGAAGTCAATGGCTGTCCGGACCCTCGGCTCGACGAAGATCTCGCCGATGAACCGGACCTGCGTTGGGCCGTCGGACGACCGCGGCGGAGGCGGCAGCGCCGGGAGCCTCCCAGTCGAGACCCAGGTGCGTGAGTTCGGCCCGAATGTCGCCGAATGTCCCAGACGCGGGCCCCGAGCTTATGCTGTACGACGACCGCCGAGCCATCAGGGACGAACATCGCGTGTCCCGGGAAGATTTTCCTGCGCGGGGTCTTCGAGCAAGCCGAGGGTGCGGCCGGTTGCGACGTCCGCCAATCTGAGGACGCGGTTCGAGAGCAGGAGGAGGATGGTCCTGCCGTCGTCCGTGACGTCGAGAGGCGTACCAGGCCCGAGGGAAGTACCGGGCGTCCACGAACCCACGGCATACAGACGGCTCGACTCCAGGCCATAAGCCACCCATTGGCTACCCGGGAGGAACGCGAATGGCCCGCGTCCCGCCCCTGGAGCGGTCCAGGCGAGGTCGCCCGTCCTGGCATCGAAGACCAGGCCCCCGTCGTCCAGGGTGGTGAGGGCTGCCCACCGACCGTCGGGGCTGACCGCGCTGTGGTTCGCAGACAGGCCCTTGGCGATGCAGAGCGGTTTCGCCCGCTCTCCGTCGTGGTAAATCCAGCCGCCGGCATGAGCGCGTACCGTCGCCTGAACGACCGTCTTGCCGTTGCGACTGGAGGCGATCGCCTCGCAACCGGGAGAGACGAAGATCCGTTCAGGGGGACCGAACACAAGTCCCCCCGGATTGCTGGCGTCGGGGCGGACCGGCCAGCGATAGCACCCACCCTCGCTGTTCGAGACGAGCCGGCCGAGACCGTCGAATGTGAGGTAGGGTGCGGGGCTACCAATCGGGATACGGGCCCGGCCGATCTCGCGGCCGCTGGCGAGGTCGAAGGCGGTGAAGTCGCTGGTCGTCGATGCGACGACGATATATCGCGAGTCCGGGCTGACCGCGATCTTCCCGATCGCGGTAGACGGGATCCGGGGTACGAGCAGGCGGCATTCCCGGCCCTCGGAGACCGACCAGGGTCGGTACGTCGAGGATTCCACGTCGAGCAGGCCGGGCACGATCCGCCGCGGGGATATGTAACGGACGGGGGAAAGGAACGGCTTCAGCAGCAAGGGGGTCTGAAAGAGAATCTGCCCCGAGTTCACGCTCGCACATCAGCATGATCCGTGACCAGCCCATGCCGGAGTACAGGCGGTCCCCTTCGGGATTGAACTCGATGTCCAGCTCGGCGTCCAGCAGGGGGCTTTCGATCTTACGGGTGAGCCGGACCTGGAGGGGATCGACTTCGACGTTAACCTCGAACAGGGCGAGCACCAGGCCCGACCCCCGGACGACCGCGAGCTTGCGGCCGTCGGCCGACCAACGGGAGTTGAATGGGCCTCCAGACGCCCACGGGAGAGGGACTTGGACACTGCGGCCGGTCGCGGTGTGGCGGATCTCGAAGACCGGGCCAGTGCTGGACGACGTGAGGGCGACAAAGGGGGCGAATGGGTGGAGCCTCGGAATGACGTCGAGCCGGCTCAAGCTCGGTTTCAAAGACGCCGTGAGTCGGCCCGAAGGCAAGTCGTAGACTAAGAGGTCGCCCCCCTTGAGGCTCACGACCAGGCGCCGCCCATCTGGAGTGCAGCTCCACGAGCGTACCCGGTTGGGGAAAACCAAGCGAGGCCCCGCGCCGAGGTTGGCAAGATCCCAAAGTCGGAACTCATCGACCCCGTCTTTTGTATTAATGTCCAACAAAGAACCTTGCCCAGCGAGGCCGAGCGCCGGGGGCGTGGATACATCGGGCAGCGCAGCGACGAGGCTGCCGTCGTCGATCCGACGGATCCACCCACGGCCATTGCGGTCGGCGACGCAGTAGATGCGATGCACCAGATCGACGTCGTCCAGATCCTCGATCTCGGCAATGTGTACCGGGTCGCCGGGGTGCATGTCAGGCAGGGCGAGGGCGGCGATCGCCTCGTTGCGAAGGGCCTGATTCCGTGAGGGCGGATGGTCTAACTCCCGTCCCAGCGCAGACGCTCTCTCGATGGCTGTCAGGGCCTCGAATCGCTGCCCCGGCTTACGGCTCGAACGCCAGGCGCGGGCCTGGGCCAGGTCGGCGGCCCAGAGTTGCTCGGCGCGACCATGCTCGGCCTTCCTGGCACGTTCGAGGTGGCCCTGTATTTCGACGTTCGAGCGACCGAGCCAGATCGCCGCCAAGGTCGATACGACGGCGACGACGAGCGTTAACGCGGCGGCCAGCGCCGTCATGGCCGCGACGGTTCGGTTCCGCTTGCACCACCGCCAGTATTGTTCGGGGGCCGAGATCCGTCGCGACAGGATCGGCCGGTTCGCCTCGACCAGCCGGAGTTCGGCGGCGACGCGGCCGCCGACGAATAGCGATCCGAGGGCGACCGTGCGATGGCCTTGAGGACGACCGACTCCAGGTCGCGCGAGACCCGCGGGTCGTGATGGCGGAGCGGCCGTGGAGAGTCGTGCAAGACCGACCCGATGAGCTGGGCCCGATTCGCACCGCCGAAGGCCGGCCGCAGCGCGATCATCTCATAAAGGGTGACACCGAGCGAATAGATGTCGCAACGGGCGTCAGAGCGCCTTTCGAAGCGCTCGGGAGCCATGTAGCGGAGCGTACCAACGACGTCGCCTGTCTCGGTCAGGTCCTCCCCCCCTCGAACTTCGCAAGGCCGAAGTCGGCGACCCAGGCAGTGCCGCGGGAGTCCAGCAGAAGATTCGACGGCTTGATGTCGCGATGGAGCACGCCTCGCTCATGTGCGTGTGCCAGCGCCTCGGCCACCTCGGCGCCAATCCGGGCGACCTCGCGGTGGTAGCAGACGCGGTCCGCAGTCGCCAGCGAGTTGCTCTCCGACGACGCAGTCAGAATCGCACTGGTCGAGCCCGTCGGATCGTCGCCTCGATCGTCGATCGTTTCCGGTCCAGCGAGTGTCGGTGCGTCCTGAGTGCCGTGATAACCGCCGGTCACCAGTCCGGCTGCGATCATCCGGGCCTGTCCGGCGGCCACCCTTGCCGATGGCTCCGGACCTGTCACCGCCTCGCGCATGCGTCGGACGTCCTCAAGGACGTGGTCGACCCAACGCCCGGGATGTACTGCATGACATAGTAGAAGATCCCTTCGTGCTCGCCGAAGTCAAAGACGGGCACGATGTTGGAATGGTGCAGCCGCGCCGCCCAGCGCCTCGTTGCGGAACCGGCGCCGGTAGCCGTGGTCGTCGCGGAACCTCGGGTGCAGGACCTTCAGCGCGACTCGGGCCTGGAGCGATTCGCGCTCCGCCTCGTAGACGACGCCCATGCCGCCGGAGCCGATCAGCCGCTGAACTTTGTAGTCGCCCAGACGGTCGAGCAGACCAACGTTCGACTCCCAGGCCATCGATTGCGGAGCCGACGCCTCGGCGGAGCGCTTCAACCCTTCCATCTCGACGAGTGCGGGGAACAGAGCCAGGATCTGCGACGCCAGGTCGGGTCGCCTGGCGGCGTAGTCGGCGATCGTCGGCCGCTCGCCGCGACGGATCCTCGCCAGAAATGATTCGGCGAGGTTGTCGAGATCTTCCCCAGTGGACGGTTCGTTCATAGGCGGAACCCCTCCTCGCCGCCCGGCAACCCCTCGAGGTGCAGCTTGAGCCGGCCGAGGGCGCGGATGTACCGCTTGCTGGCCGCGGACTTGTTGATCCCCAGCACCCGGGCCGACTCATCGGTAGTGAGCTCCTCGAAGTGCCGGAGTCGCCAGAACCTCGCGATCGAGTGGGTCGAGGTCCGCGAGTGCCTGCTCAAGGCGAAGCCTGCGCCTCGGCCCGCGCCGCGGCAAAGCTCGGTCGGGTTTCCTTGCCGAGGAGCTGCGAGGCCAGGGCGGCGGACGTCGCCTCGGGCATCGCCCCGCTGCCGATCCGGATCTCCCGGCCCGCCTCGCGGGCGCGTACTCCGAGGTGTTTACGATGCAGGACCTGGAGCGTCTTTCCCGTCAACCAACGGAGCCAGAGGAAGAAGTGAATACTCTGCCCGTCGATGTACTTCGGGAGAGTGCGAATGGCCTCGATGGCGGCCTCCTGGATCACGTCCGAAGGGGAAATCCGACCCCAGAGCCGCCGGTCCAGACGGAGTGCGACGATCCTCCGGAGCCGGGCCTGGTGCGGCTCGAACAGCTCAGCCCATGCCGCGGCGTCCCCGGCCGCGGCGCGACGGAGCCGAACGAGATCCGGGTCATTTTCTGCCGGTTCAGCAGCTTCACCCATATTTCTAGTAATTCCGTGCCGCGCCTGCGCGGGACAGGCCAAGACGCTTTCGACTTGCGATCAGCCAGGATTGTCACTCCACCTCACATCGTATAGCTTCAATAACTGTGGCGAAAGCCCCATCATCTCAACGACTTACGCAGGGGTAAATATCGGCGGTCGGGCGACCCGCTCCGAGCGTCGAATCGATTGCGCCCAACGCCGGAGTCCTGGTCGGCCACGAAGTGATCGGGGCCCGTGCGCTGACCGAGACCCGTCGAGGTTGGGACCCGTTTCCGCGTACTGCCTCCGCCGGTTTCTGACTTTGTCGCCATTCTTCAACTCGCGGCCATTGCGTCCGACTTGAAGGCGACGGCGAGATACAGCTTTATTGTCCGCGCTTGACCTTGATGTTCTCCAGTCGCAGCGTGCTCTCGACCGGAGTGGCAGAACGGGGACATGGCAAAACGGGGACACATGGCAAAACGGGGACACATGGCAAACACATGGCAAAACGGGGACATTCTGATTTTTAGGCGAGCGGCAGAAAAACGCCTACCGTCGGTCAGGCCCAACCGGCCTGGTCACTCTCCGAGAGATCGGCGACGTCAGTCGCCGGGTTCCAGGCGAACCGGCGACGTCAGTCGCCGGGTTCAGGCGAACCGGCGACGTCAGTCGCCGGGTGAGCAGGCGAACCGGCGACGTCAGTCGCCGGGTCCAGGCGAACCGGCGACGTCAGTCGCCGGGTCCAGGCGAACCGGCGACGTCAGTCGCCGGGTCCAGGCGAACCGGCGACGTCAGTCGCCGGGTCCAGGCGAACCGGCGACGTCAGTCGCCGGGTCCAGCTCCGGACGAGCGTCGAGGTCAGTCGCCAGGTCATCCCCCGAGAAGAAAGCACCCGGCGACTCACGTCGCCGGTTCGCCGGAGTTCCCCGAGGGGCTCTCGGACAGTTTCCTGGCCAGTCGCGCTTTATGGGTAGAACTCCCCCAGCCGGTCGCCTTACGCAAGCAAAACGGGGAACGGGGACATTTGAACGGGGAACGGGGACATTTGGCCTGGAGGGCAAAACGGGGACATTCTGAGGGCAAAACGGGGACATTCTGCTTTTTACGGTTGTCCGAGGCGGTTGTCGGGGCTCGATGGCCGGGGGATCGGCCCTGGTCGGCCCGCCGCCGCCTCGCCATGACCGAGCCGCCCGGAATGGCCCGGCCTTCGCCCGGCTCCGCCGCCGGCGCCGCCGGTCCCGGTCCGTCCGTCCGTCCGGTGGCGACCACCGCCCGACCCGCCGCCGGCCCTGCCGTCCAGCCGATCCGCCCGCCCGCCGACCGGCCCGACCCGCGACCGAACCGCCCGGGATGGCCCGACCCGGGGCCGGCCCGGTCGGCCGCACGGCGCACATTAGTTGTGTCCCCTTTCCTAGTTTTTGCATGCATCCAATAGCCGTCGTTGGCAACAAATTGACAATAACTGCCAACGGGACCATAATGGCCAGAGAGGAGGGTTACCCATGGATACCATGAATATCGCTCTACCCGAATCGATGAAGCATTTCGTGCAGGAACGCGTCGCCGAAGGCGGATACAGCAGCGTCAGCGAATATATGCGTGAGCTAATCCGGGCGGACCAGAAGCGAAAGGCCGAGGAGCGGATCGACGCCCTGCTGCTCGAAGGGCTCGACTCCGGCCCGCCGATCCCCGTCACCCCGGAGTATTGGGAGGAGAAGAAACGCCGCCTGACCGAGCGGCTGGGCAAGGCGATCCACCCCCAATGACCCAGCATTATCGCGTCCTGCCCGCCGCCGATCGGGACCTGGACGACCAGGCCGCGTACCTGGCGGCACAAGCTAGCCTGGAAACGGCCCTGCGGTTCTACGACTCCGCCAGTTCCTCTTTCGCCAGGCTCGCCGGCATGCCAGGTATCGGCGAGCGTTGGGACTCGGCCAACCCACGCCTCGCCGGGCTGCGTGTCGGGCGGATCGAGGGTTTCGAGAAGCACCTGATCTTCTATCGCCCGGACATCGATGGCATTGAGATTGTCCGCGTCATCCACGCCGCACGCGACATCGACCGTGTGCTTGAATCAGACCACCTGGACTGACGAATTGGCCTGGCAGAGAGACCGGCTGAAAGCCGGCCGCCAGGCACCACCAGGCGCCATTTCGCGGAAGAATCGGCCGAAAAACCTGCCGCCAGGCGGCCGATTCGCCGAGGAATCGGTCCGGGCTCCCCGGCCCAACGGCCCGTTTCCGGACCGTGGCGACGTGCTGGACTGGTCTGCGTCGGCTGCCCCATTCGATCGCGAGCAGCTCCGGTCAAGCGTTGCCGTATGCTCCCTCGCTCTCGATCCTCTGCTCGCTTCCCTCGATCCTTTCGCAACCTGTGCGTCCACCCTGTGGTCACATTCGGCGGACTCGACCGCGGCACTGGAAGACGGCCGGGGCGGTCGTGCGGCGGGCGGGTCCGCGGCGGCGGGCCGGCCGGGCCGGGGCGGGGCGGTTCAGCCGTCGGGCGCCATCGGGTCGGGCTGGCCGAGAAGGACGCGGAGGTCCTCGAGGTTCACCGGCTTGACCAGGTGGGCGCTGAAGCCGGCCTCGTGCGAGCGGCGGCGGTCCTCGTCCTTGCCGTAGCCGGTCATGGCCACCAGCAGGATGCGGCGCAGCTCGTCGTCCTGCTTGCAGCGGCGGGCGACCTCGTAGCCGTCCATGCCGGGCAGGCCGATGTCGAGCAGGACCAGGTCGGGGCGGCGGTCGCGGATCAGCTCGAGCGCCGTCGGCCCGTCGTAGGCCATCTCGACGTCCTGGCCCAGGGCACGCAGCAGGACGCCCAGGCTGGTGGCGTTGCTCCGGTTGTCGTCGACCACCAGGATGCGGCGGCGCGGCAGCCGCTCGGCCTCGACGACCTCGGCCGGGATCGCGTCGGGTTCGGGCTCGCCCTCGGCGGCGTCGGACTCGGCCGAGACCGGCAGCCGGACGGTGAACTCGCTCCCCTTGCCGGGCCCCTCGCTGCGGACGGTCACCCGGCCGTGGTGCATCTCCACCAGCGAGCGGACCAGCGTCAGGCCGATCCCCAGGCCGCCTCGGGAACGCGACAGCGTCTGGTCGGCCTGGGTGAACATGTCGAAGATGTGCGGCAGGAGCTCCGGCGCGATCCCCGTGCCGTTGTCCTGGACCCGGATCGCGACCTGGCGACCGCGCCGCTCGGCGGACAGGACGATCTCGCCCTCCTCGTCGGTGTACTTGGCGGCGTTGTTCAACAGGTTCGAAAGCACCTGCGCCATCCGCGCCGGGTCGACCTCGAGCAGGACGGGCCGATCGGGCAGGGCAACGGTCAGGCGGTGTCGGTAGTCGTCGATCAGGGGGCGGCTGGCCTCGACGGCGAGGTCGACGACGGTCGAGAGCTCGACCGGCTCGGTCTGGAGGACGACCTTGCCGCGGGTGATCCGCGAGACGTCGAGCAGGTCGTCGACCATCCGGGTCATGTGCTTGACCTGGTCCTCGATCACCTTGACGGACCACTGGAAGTTGGGCCCGCTCAGGCCCTCGACCTTCATGATCTGCACGGCGTTGCTGATCGGGGCCAGGGGGTTGCGCAGCTCGTGGGCGAGCATGGCGAGGAACTGGTCCTTGCGCTGGTCGGCCTCCTTGAGGGCCTCCTCCATCCGCTTGCGGTCGTCGATGTCGGCGACGACGGCGCCGGCGCCGAGGATGGCGCCGTCGGGGGTCTTGACGGGGTAGACGCTGCCGAGCCAGTACCGAGGCCGGCCGGGGTGGAGCGGGGTCTCGCCGCGGAACTCGCGGTTGACGACGCTGTCGCCGCCGCGGAGGACGCGGCGGAAGGCGTCGAAGAGCTCGGGCGACATGCGGGGCAGGACCTCGGGCAGGGCGCGGCCGAGGTGGTCCTCGGGCGGCAGGCCGTCGAGCTCGGCCAGGGCGGGGTTGAGTCGGACGTAGCGCATGTCGTGGTCGAAGAAGCCGAAGCCGATGGGCGCGTTGTCGAGCAGGGTGTTGAGCAGGGCGCGCTCGGCCTGGAGCTCGGCCAGGAAGCGGGTGCGTTCCTCGACGGCCCGCTTGAACTCGGAGATGTCGCGGACGATGCCGGTGAAGATGCGGCGGTCGCCCAGGCGGGACTCGCTGACGGCCATCTCCATGGGGAAGACCGAGCCGTCCTTGCGGCGGCCGTGGACCTCGCGGATGGCGCCGATGATGGCGGGGGAGCCCGAGCGGAGGTAGCTCTCGAGCGAGTCGTCGTGCTCGTCGCGGGAGGGGCCGGGCAGGAGCATGGCGATGCCCCGGCCGACGACCTCGTCGTGCCGGTAGCCGAAGATCCGCTCGGCGGCCGGGTTCATGGTCTCGACGACGCCGCGGTCGTCCATGGTGAGGATGCCGTTGACGGCCGTGTTGACGATGGCCTTGAGCCGGACGGCGGCCTCGCGGAGGGCCTCCTCGGCGCGCATGTTGTCGGTGATGTCGCGGGCGACCTTGGTGAAGCCGCAGAGGCGGCCCTCCTCGTCGCGGATGGGGCTGGTCACGCCGCTGGTGAAGAACCGGCTGCCGTCCTGGCGGAGGTGCCAGCGCTCGTCGGTCGCGCGGCCGCGGGCCTCGGCGGTGGCCAGCTCGCGGGCGTGGACGCCGGCGGCGCGGTCCTCGGGCGTGAAGAGCACCTCGCCGTTGCGGCCGACGATCTCGCGGTCGGCGTAGCCGAAGAGGCGCCGGGCGCCGGGGTTCCAGGTGACGACCCGGCCGTCGGGATCGAGGGTGAAGATGGCGACGTCCTTGACGCTCTCGACCATCCGCCGCAGGTTCTCCTCGGCCTGTCGCAGCGCCTGCTCGACCCGCTTGCGCTGGGCGATCTCGTGCTCGAGCTCGCGACGGCGCTCCTCGTTGGCCTGGGCCGAGGCGCGCGACTCGGCCAGCTCACGCTCGGTCCGGACCTGGTCGAGGACGCGGGTGACGATCGGCTCGAGGTGGTTGAGGAAGTGCGGCGTCTTGGGGACGAAGTCGCGCACGCCGGCGCGGAGGGCCTCGACCAGGAGGCCCTCCTCCTGCATGCCCGTCACGAGGATCGCCGGGACGTTGTACCCGGCCGCCTTGACGCGTCGGAACAGCTCCAGCCCGCTGGTGCCGTGGCTGAGGTTCTGGTCGAGGAGGATCAGGTCGATCCCGCCCTCGGCGACGCGGCCCAGGCCCTCGTCGGCGGTCTCGGCGGTGATGACCGAGTAGCCGGCCCGCTCCAGCCGCAGCCGCTCCAGGCGGGCGACCCCGGGGTCGTCCTCCACCAGCAGGATGGTGCTCGTCATGGCTAGTGCCCGGGCACTCGGACGACCTGGAGGAACAGCCCCAGCCGCCGGATGGCCTCGACGAAGCCCTGGTAGTCGACGGGCTTGGTGACGTAGACGCTGCACCCCAGCTCGTAGCAGCGCTGGATCTCGCGGGGGTCGTCGGTGGTGGTGAGCATGATGACGGGGATCAGCGCGGTCTTGGGGGCGGCCTTGACCTGGCGAAGGACCTCGACGCCGTCGACCCGGGGCATCTTGATGTCGAGGAGGAGCAGGACGGGCTGCTGGCTGGTGTTGCGGCCGGCGAAATCGCCCTCGCCGCGGATGAAGTCGAGGGCTTCCTGCCCGTCCTTGAGCCGCTGCAAGCCGTTGGCCAGGCCGGCGCGCTCGAGGTTGCGCTGGACCAGGCTGGCGTGGCCGTCGTCGTCCTCGGCGAGGACGATCAGGAGGGGCTCGGTGCCCATGGTTTGCGGTCTCCTCGAGTAGTTTCGGACTGGGCCTGGCCGCGGCCGGCGACGGGGTGGGAGGCCCCGTCGCCGCCGGCGGCGTGGCCGTCGACGGGTGCGCCGGGGAGGGCGACGAAGAAGGTGGTGCCGGCGCCGGCCGCCGACTCGACCCAGATCCGCCCCCCGTGTCGCTCGACCATCCGGCGCACCAGGGCCAGGCCGATGCCCTCGCCCTGTGCGGCGCCGGCGTGGAAGCGGCTGAAGGCCGTGAAGAGTCGCTGGTGGTAGGCCTCGGGGATCCCCAGCCCGTTGTCGCGGACGCGGTAGACCCTCAGGCCGGATGGCAGGCCCTTGTCGTCGGGCTCGGCGCTGTCCACCTCGATTCTACCAGGCCGATCGGGGTCGAGATACTGCACGGCGTTGCCGATCAGGTTGGCGAAGACCTGCTCGAGCGCCGTGGGGTCGCCGTAGGCCGGCGGCAGGGCGTTGACCGAGATCTCGGCCCCCTTGTTGGCGATCGAGTCGTGCAGCGCGGCGACGATCTTGCCCACGGCGGCCTGGAGGTCGACCTCCTGCCACTGGTACTCGACCCGCCCGGCGCGGGAGAGGCGCAGGAGCGCGTCGATGATCCGGGCCAGCCGGCCGACGGCCGCCTGGATGAAGCGGATCGACTCCTCGATGTCGCGGTCCATGAGCTGGAGGCCGCGGCGCCGGACCGGCTCGGGCACGTCGTCGCGGCGGAAGAGCTCGCGGAGGTCGCGGCAGGTCAGTCCGAGCTCCTCGCTGAAGCCCTGGAGGTTCACCAGCGGCGAGCGCAGGTCGTGCGAGACGCTGTAGACGAACATCTCGTTCTCCTGCTTCTGCTGGCCGAGGTTGTCGGCCATCTCGTGGAAGGCGCGGTCGACCTCGGTGATCTCGTCGCGGCCCGCGAGCGGCGAGTTGAGCGGCTTGCCCTCGCCGAACCGGCGGGCGTTCTCGCGCAGGACCGCCAGCCGCTGGATGATCCCCTGGAGGAACAGGAGCGCCAGGATCAGGGTCGAGACGACGATCGCCGCGCCGCCGCCGATGAGCGTCCAGACCTGCTGCTCGGAGGTCCGTCGCAGCGTCTCCATCCGCCGGAGGTCGAGCGTCTCCTCCTCGGCGCGGGCCTCGCCGATGAGCGCGCGCAGCCCGTCGAGGAGCCGGGCGCCTTCGCCGAGACCGGCCAGCGCGCGGTCCCGCGCGCCGGAGCCGGCCAGGCGGCGCTCGTCGTCGGCCCAGGCCAGGAAGGCGCCGGCCCGCTCGGCGATCTCGGACGCCCGGGCCGACTGGCGCGGGTTGTCGGCGACGAGCTCCCGCAGCTCGGCGGCGAGGGCTGGCACCTTCTGCCGCGCGAGGTCGCGGCCCGCGGGCGCGGGCGACGGGCCGGAGAAGACCAGCGAGCGGACGCCGGCAAAGGTCTCGACGAGGCCGCGGTGCAGCTCCTCGACCTTGACGATGACGTCCTTGGTGTGGACCGCCATGTCCTGGGCGCGGACGTGCTCGCCCTGCGCCCGGACCAGGATGGCGATGAAGACCGCCTGCACCAGGAGCGGCACGGCGATCAGCGTCAGGCCCTTCTTGAAGATTGTGAAACGCATGGTCCTCGCCGGAACGGACGGGCTCGGTCGGGTCGTCTCGGGTTGGGTGCGGGTCTCGCGTCGACCGGCCCGGCCGCGGTTGCGGGTGCCGGGCCGGTTCGGTTCGGAATGGGTTGCGGCCCGCCGGGTCGTGATGCGGCGGCCGTCGGACGCGGCCGGGCCGATCAGGAGGTCGTGACGGCGGCCGGCTCGTTGCGGGCGGAGCGGGCGTCCCGGCCCGCCGCGCCCTTGCCGGCGGGGCGGTCGGCGCCGTCCCGCGAGTGCTCCGCCGCGTCGTGGCCTTGTAACAGGACGGGAACCAGGCTGGCAAGCTGCTGGCGGGTCTCCAGCAGCGTGAGGGCCACCAGGTCGGCGCCCGCTTCCTTGAGCGTGCTGACCATGCGCTCGGCGGTGGGCTCTTTTTCCGAGGCGGCCGCGGCCGCGGCGGGCTCCTTGACGGCGGCGTTCACCTGGCTGGCGGCGGGCTGGGCGGCCGGGTCGAACGCCGAGAGGTCCGCGATGCCCCACCGGCCCACCAGGAGCTTCAGGTCGGGGAACCGCGTCCGCAGCCGCTTGCACAGGTACCGCGTGTGCGACAGGCCGCCGGGCGGTGTCGCCGCGATGCAGATCGCGGCCGGGCGACGCTCGGCGACCTGCTCGAGCAGCTCGGCGGTCAGCGTGGCGGGCTCGATCAGCTCGAGGTCCCAGCGGGCCGGTTCGAGGATGCGGCCGAGCATCTCGAGCGCCACGCGGTCCTCGGCGTCGTGCGCCGGGCAGCCGAAGATCCGGATCGGCGGATCGGTCGGCGGCGGCGGCGGGGAGACGACCTGGTCGCCGGACGCGGCCGCCGCGACCTCGGCCCCGATCCGCCCCTCGCCGATGTCCTCGACGATCTCGCGGATCACCTGCAGCGCGTACTGCTCGTCGTCGGTCGTGATGTCGCCGGCGATCCGGCTGCGCTTGACCGAGCCCAGGGCCGGCAGGAGCATCGCGTCGTAGATCCCCTCGGGCGACTCCGCCGCCTTCATCTGCTCGATCACGAGGTCCTCGGCCTCGTCCTGGTCGCGGGCCAGCAGCCGCTGGTAGAAGCTGATGGCGGAGTCCAGTGCCGGCTCGTCGCCCAGGAGCACCGAGAGGAACTCGAGCCGGGGCATGTAGCGGCCGAGCACCACCAGGCAGACCGTCATCGGGCTGGAGAGCACCAGCCCGATCGGCCCCCAGAGGAACCCCCAGAAGGCCGCCGAGACCAAGAGCGCGATCTCGGAGACGCCCATGCTGTGCCCGTAGAGCCGCGGCTCGATGAAGTTGGAGATGATCAGCTCGAGGGTCAGGAATAGCGCGATGACCATCAGGGTCGAACTCCAGCCGTCGGACATCGCCACGGTCAGCGAGAGCGGGAACGTGACGGCCAGGTAGGGGCCGATGTAGGGCAGATAGCGAAGCATGGCGCCCAGGAAGCCCCAGAGCAGCGCGTACTGGACGCCGATGGCCATGAGCCCCAGCGCGAAGATGGTGCCGAAGCTGGCGTTGACGATCGCCTGCATCAGCAGGAAGCGGCTGACGCGATGCCCGGCCTCGTCGACGAACTTGGTGGCCGCGACGATCTTGCCGTGGCCGACCAGGCGGATGACCCGGTTGCGCAGCTCCTCGCGTTTCAGGAGCATGAAGACCACCAGGATGATCGCCAGGGCCAACTGTCCGACGTATTCCAGCAGCGGGCTGAGGAACGAGGTCAGCGAGGACATCCAGGCGGCCCGCTGCGGCTCGAGGACCACGGCGGTCGGCTGCGGTCGCGCGGCCGGCCTGGCCTCGTCGGCGTCGTCCTCCCCGCTCGCGTCGGCCTGGGCGTTCTTCCCGTCGGCGGGCGAGCCCTTGCCTTTCGCCCTGCCATCCTCGGTGATGTCTCGGATCATCTCCTGGAACCGGCCGGAGCCCTCGGTAGCCTCCTTGATCGTCCGGACCTTGTTCTTGATCTTCTCCTGGTACTTGGGGATCTCGCGGAGCAGGCTGGTGATCTGGGTGGTCACCAGCCAGCCGACGCCCCCCAGGAGGGCGGCCGCCATCAGCACGGTGGCGATCACCGACGGCGTCCGGGGCAGCCCACGCTGCCGGAGCCGGTTGACCAGCGGGCTGAGCAGGAATGTCAGGAAGATCGCCAGGGCAACCGGGATGAAGACCGCCTGCGCCGGTCAGGCGCCCCGATCACCACCACGCCGACCACCGTAGCGGTCAGCGTCACGATCGACCGCTGCCAGCCTGCGCCAACCGATGTCTTGCTCACCACCAGACTCCCCTTCGCGTCGCGTTGTGCCGCGCCACGTCCTCGTATCGGCCCATCGCCATGGCCCCCACACGTCGGGAGGCTCGGCTTTGATCAAGCAATCCCGGGGCCAAACCGGCCGGCGCGGAAATTGCGAGAAATTGGGGACCCGGAACAGATCGGTGGCCGGTCCCCCTGCGCTCGGCGGCGAGCGGGCCGGTCCGGGCGCATCGATGGGGCGCGACGTTGCATCAACGCGGGGCCAGGGCGACGGTCCGTGCCTGGCGCTTCGGTTGTCGGTGAGTCACTGCGCATGTATAGTGGGCTAGATGCGCGACGGCCGTGGACGACCCGGCGGGCCCCCAAGGCGGACAGGAGCTGAGCTGTGACCGGCAACCAGACGAGCACGGCGGGACCCGAGGCGGCAACCCCGCAGGCGGCAGCGACCGAGGCCGCGCCCGCGCCGTCGCCCCGGCGCCGCGTGCTGATCGTCGAGGACAACGAGACGTCCCGCAAGCAGATCCAGATCTTCCTCGAGACGGACCCGAACCTCGCCGTGGACACGGCCGCCAACGGCAGCGACGCGCTCAAGGCGCTCACCGAGCGGCCCTACAGCGTGATCGTGACCGACCTGAAGATGCCGCGGGTCAACGGCCTGCAACTGCTCGAGGAGGTGCAGAAGCGACGGCTGCCGGCCGACGTGATCGTCACCACGGGCTTCGGCACCATCGAGCAGACCGTCCAGGCGATGCGGCTGGGCGCGGTCAACTTCCTCACCAAGCCGATCAACCTCGAGCACCTGCGGCTGGTGATCCAGCGGGCCCTGCGCAAGCGCGCCCTGGAGGACGAGGTCGCCGCGCTCCGCGAGAAGCTGCACGAGGAATTCAAGTTCCACCACATCCTGAGCAAGAGCCCGCGGATGCGGGACGTCTTCGAGCTGATCAGCCACGTGGCGCAGACGATCAGCACGGTGCTGATCTTCGGCGAGACCGGGACCGGCAAGGAGCTGGTCGCCCGCGCCGTCCACGAGGCCTCGCCCCGCGCCTCCAACCCGTTCGTCGCGGTGAACTGCGCCGCGCTGCCCGAGTCGCTCCTGGAGAGCGAGCTGTTCGGCCACGAGAAGGGTGCCTTCACCAGCGCCGTCGGCCAGCGCAAGGGACGCTTCGAGCTGGCCCACAGCGGCACGATCTTCCTCGACGAGATCGGCGAGGTCCCGCTGCCCATGCAGGCGAAGTTGCTCCGCGTCCTGCAGGAGCGGCGGTTCGAGCGCGTCGGCGGCTCCCAGACCGTCGAGGCCGACGTCCGCGTCATCGCCGCGACCAACCGCGACCTGCTCCGGCTGTGCAAGGAAGGGAAGTTCCGCGAGGACCTGTACTACCGGCTCAACGTCGTGAAGCTCGACCTGCCCCCGCTGCACGAGCGGCCCGAGGACATCCCGCTGCTGGCGGCGCACTTCGCCCAGAAGTTCAGCCGCCCGGGCAGCCCGCCCAAGGCCGTCTCGCCCGACGCCATGGAGCTCCTGCTCCAGCACCGATGGCCCGGCAACATCCGCGAGCTGGAGAACGCCATCGAGCGCGCCACCGTCACCTCGCGCGACGACATGATCCGGCCCGAGAACCTCCCCTCCGAGATCCTCAAGCCGGTGCGACCCAAGCTCCAGCTCCCCGTCAACCTCTCGCGGCCGCTGACCGACCAGTTGAACGAGCTGACCTCGGCCTTCGAGGAGCGCTACCTCCGCCGCGCCCTCAAGCGCACCCGCGGGCACATCGGCCGGACCGCCCGCCTCACCGGCCTCTCGCGACGCACCATCACCGACAAGATCGCCCTCTACCAGATCGACAAGGCCGAGTTCAAGAAGGAAGACTGAGCCCGGCCCCCACCCAGCCGACCGGCCAAGAAGTCCCGCCGTCCCCCGGAAGACTTTGGGGGTTTATCTCAGCTGGCATCTCGTGGAGTTGGCAGTTGTGGCGCCAACGGGGCCGGCTCGGCGTCGAGCAACTCAGGACTGAGCGGCGGTTCGCGGTTCGGCGCGGGTCTCCGACCCCGCCGCCGGCCCGACCGACAGGTCTCCCGGCCCGATACCGGGCTGACTCCCTGTAGGTCGGGCTTCAACCTGACGCCGCTCCGATCCGATCGGGCGGGCCAGACCGTGCAGGCTAAAGCCCGACCGACACCGGCCCGCAGCCACAGGTCTTCCGAGCGGCCCAAACGGGCCGGTTGGAGACGTTTGGCCCCGTCAACAGCGGCCTTTGAGAATCACGCCAAACTAGAAACAATCGGCCAAATATGAACCGGATGACAAAAACCGCCGCCGCGCCGGAAAACTTTATTTGATTTCCAAGTATTTTTTCTGCTACTGGCCAAAGGGCTTGCGTCAAGAAAATGCCCCTCTTTGCCGATAGGTGCATTTCAGTTTCTGCAAACCTGATACATCCTAATAGTAGGGGGAGAAAGAAGAGTCGAGGGGGTACAGGGGGTTTTGGGGGCCCTGGAATATAAAATGCATGCACACAATCTCCCTGGGGACCAGATGGGATTGTCCTGGGCGGCGGTGCCCGAAAGTGCTTGAGTCGATGTCGTCGGGCGAGCGATGCGTACCGAATTCGAGGTCTCGATGGGCGAGGATGGCCCTCTGCATGCCGCCGGATCGCCCGCTTGGTCCCCGGGATCGACAAGTCATCGATTCCAGATATGCAATGATCCCGGTGGGCACGAGGCCCGCCGCATCCCGCCAGGACGGCCGGGGAGGCCCTCGCGGCGGGGAGGTGGCCAAAGGCCGGGCCCGCCCCCGCCGACCGCGGCAGCGGCATGCCGGAACAGAGAAGAGATAAAGGGGGGTTCGAGGGGAAACCAGGTGATGGCGTCCGCCCGCGTCAGCGGGTCTTCTCCCCGCCCGAATGATGCTCGCCCAGGACCTCGCCGGCGAAGCGAGGATCCCGGAGACAGTCCCCCTCGCCGCGGCGATCATCGCCGAACTGGTCGACGCCCAGATCCTCGACGAGCTGCTCGAGCTCACCCCGCGCGTCGCCGGCGTCCCCCGGCCGGTCCGGTCCGGCGGTCCGGCTCGGTGGCGACGGGGCGGGACGGCGCGGACGTCAGGGCGGAGCGGCCGACCTGGGGCGGGCGTCCAGGGGTTGCGATATCAAACGGACACAATCCCGCGCTCCGCATGGTTGTTCAGCTCGCAGCTTGATGGGTCTCAAGGGGTTTTTACCGGCCTAGCGGACTCCCCGGAACCGGACGGGTTTTACATCCGCTCGTCGCCTAGGGCGAAGTGGACGATCACCAGCAATTCGCACGTCTGCTCCTCGGGCGACGTATTGAACCACCGGAATCCGATTCCCGTGCCGCCCCGCTTGTCCACGTACCCGATCTTCAGGATCCTGCCGTTGTCCTTCGTCGCCCAGACTTCGTAGCCCGAGTTACAGACAGCAAGCATGGCCTGGTAGATCTTCTCCGCCGTCTCGAACAGCCTCGCTTCATACTCCTTGTGGTTGGCGTGGCCTACCCCATCCCGGCGGCGTAGGAGTTCCGCAAGAAGGGCGTTGAGTTCGTCAATTCAGCGCTCTCGGCTCGGTGGTCATAGCAGGCCTCCGGAGCGATCAGTCACGCCGACCACTAGGCTTTCCACGATTCTACTGGCCCCTTCCAGTCCCTTGCCCCGCCGTCCCCCGAAGTCTACCACAACCGTCGCCCCGCGGGCCGCGGCGATCGTCGATGCCCTGGCCGTCGCCGGCGGCGTCCGGCCGGGCCGGTAGGTCGGCTGGTGTCACCGATGGCGCAGCCGTGGCGCTCCAGCAAGGCCGCGGGCACGGACGCCCGCGGGACGGCGGCACGAGGCCCCGTCGGGCGGGCGACCCGGGGGCGAGGGGTGGGTCCGGTCCGTCGGGCCGGCGGTCGGTCGGACCGGTCGGGGCGGAGCGGCCGGGCCGCTGCGGGGTCCGGACCCGAAGGGGACGACAGCGGAGCGGCCCGCGGCGGCCCGGCCGCGGAGCCCGGTCGGGCCCGCCGGTCGGCGGCAGGCCGGTCGGTCGGCACCGGGATGGAACGGGCGCGGGATCCCCGCCAGCCGTGGCGTCGCCGATCAGCGGGGTGGATCCGCGTCAGCGTCTGCCGGGGTCAGGACGACCCCAGGACTGGCCAGGGAGGGCCTGAAGCCCCCGCCGCCGCGGCGGTCGTCATGGAGTTGGTCAACGCCCTGGACGTCGCCGAGCTGGTCGCGCTCGCGGTGCGCGTCGCCGACGGCAGGCACGCGACGTCTACCTGCATCTCAATCCGACGATGCTCGAGCAACGGGCCGTCGGTCGGTCGCTCGGCCAGATCCCGAGGACCCCAACGACCAGGGCCACAAGACTCGGCGTGAGAAACGCCGGAGCAAGACCCGGGTCAAGCTCGTTCTGGACCGGCTCCGAGTATGTGTCCGGCCAGCGGGGTGCCGCAGTACGGACAGAACCAGTAAGACCTGCCGGTGTGTGGGGAGGTGCAGAGTTGGTCGTCGTTTGCATCGAATCGCCAGCCGCAATCGCACTTGAGTGACGAGGTTGTAGGCCCTGTGCCACGGGGAAACCCTCGGCCTCGGTGGACGACCCAATAGTCATGCTGTTTGGCGTCGAACGCCCTGATGAGATATTCCAGAGCCTTTTCGCAGTTAAATGGCCTGCAACTAAACACGTCAGCGAAAACGAACTGTTTAATTGTAAATGTGTGTATCGAAATGTGGCTCTCAGCAATAATGACCGTGCCCGTGGTGCCTGCGTCTGAGGGCTCGATCCCGGAGTAGGGGAAGACGTAGGGCTGGGTGATCCGTGTCATGCCGATTTCGTCAGGGAGTCGGTGCAGGACGTCGAAGACCAGGCGATAATCGCTCAACTTGTCAGGGTCGCACCCTCGCATGTCTACCGCGAGGTGGGGCCCGAAGGCGCCGTCGGCCTGGGATATCATGGTCGTGGTCTTCACGGATGCGCTCCCTCTGGTTGAGAAACAAGCGCGACTCTCGCAGCGCGCGGCGCAGACGAAGAACCTCGCACCCGGCGGGGGGCGTCATTCGGACTTGTGCATCCTCAAGATCAACGCCTCGTCACCTTGCCTGAAACCCAGGCGAATTCGTCACGAAGCCGGTTCTGGAGTGCGATCCGTGCGCGGTCAAAGACCTTCGCGATGGCCGCAATCGTGTAGTGGATGATCAACCACTTCCGCTCTCGCCAGCCCCCGACCTCAACGAGTGCTGCGAAGAGGTCGGAGCAGTGCTCGGCTAGGTCGTGTCCAAGGAGTTGCTGGCTGTGCGGCGGGAGAAAGAAGCCAAATCGAGCCCAGACCTTTGCTGCCTGCGCCGCCCGAAGCCTCAGTTCGTCTGCTTCGCTTGAGGACTCCGCGGCCGATGAGCCGCGGTCAGCTAGGGCGTCGTGCGCCCCGGGGTGCGCAGGACCTTCCCGCACCGGCGACAATACTGAGCTTTCGGGCGATTCAAGGTCTCGCACCGCTGCCACGAATTATTCACATGTGCGCATTTCACCGACGGCCGGAGGCAGATCGGGCAGAGCCAGGACTCTCCGGACCCGTCCTGCTCGAGGACATGATGACTGTCGCAATTGGGGTAGGGGCATATCAGCCCCGCCCAAGTTCCCGGTTGCTCGGTCATCGAGGCCGATTCGCCACTACTTTTCCCGCTGCGCCCTTGGGAATCGCTCGGTTTCGGCCGGAAAAGCAGGCGGGTGTCGGCCTTCCCCAGGCAAATACGCCAGCGTAGGACCCACCACTTGGCCGGCAGTTTGTCTATTGATACCTGCGACTCGCATTTGAGCACTTTATCAGCCTCCCTGGGTGCTCAACCCGAGGCGAGCCCCGAGGCGAGCGGTGTAATAGGAGGCGACCTCGTCCCACGCCTGCTGGCCCAGGCCGGTGAGCTTGTATTTCCGCTCCTTGAAGAGCTGCCCGAGGACATCCCGCTCCTCGTAGCGCCCTTCCACCAGGCCGGCCGTCTCGAGGCGGTCCATCAGCTCGTAGAACGAGGCATTCGTGCTCCCGTACCCGTCCGCCTTGAGGGCGACCCGGAGGTCGCGCCCCCAGAGCTCGCCCTCGTTCAGGAGGGTGTTCAGGACCGCGAACTGCTGGTGTGTGTACTTCGGAATCGGCATTGTCTCGACCATCTGATTCGGGTGTTCCAGGGACGCCACCAGGGCGAACCTAGTGGCATGATAGGCTCGTCCGAATCAGCAGTCAACAGCTTCCATCCGAAATAGTCCAGTCATCCAGTCACCCGTCGGCCCCTTAGCAGGGCGACCGCCGGCCGGCCCGGGGCGGCGTCCGGACCAGGGTGACGGCGGCCGCACCGGGCCGGCCGGGGAGCCCGCGGGCGGTCGGAAGCGGCTCGGGCCGCGGAATGGGGCGGGCGTCGGACCGGCGCAGCCGACCACGAGTGGAGCGGCCCGCACCGGGCCGGTTGCGGAGCGCGTACCGGCGGCCTTCGATTGAGCAAATCGACGAAACGGGTAAGATTGAATCAGCAGGCAACATCCGCCCCGGTGATGCGGAGAGGGGACGATCCATGGCGACCAAGTTGACGCCCAAGAAGCCCGCGGCCAAGAAGGCCCCCCCGAAGAAGAAGGCCGCGCCCGAGAAGGCTGCGGCGAACGGGCCGGCGGCGTCTGCCGAAGTCGATCTCGCGACTCAGACCAGCAAGACGGCGTCGGCCATCTGGAGCCGGATCGTGAAGGCGGATCAGGCTAACCTCACCCCCGAGCTGGCCCGCACCATCCTCAAGTTCGGCTTCAACCCCAAGGACCATCGGCGGATCGACGAGCTCTCCGCCAGGGCCCAGAAGGGTACCCTGACCCCCGAGGAGCGGGCGGAGCTCGAGGAGTACGTCAGGGTGAATACCCAGCTAACGATCCTCCAGTCGAAGGCCCGGCTGTCGCTCAAGCAGGCGAAGCCGTCCCCATGACGGACGATCTCCGCCGGCGGGTCCGACGCAGGGCCCGATATCGGTGCGAATACTGCCAGCTCCCGCAGTCGGCCTCCGAAGCCCGCCACCGGGTCGATCACGTCATCGCCGATCAGCACGAGGGCGGCGACGAGTACTCGAGCCTCGCCCTTGCCTGCGTCCATGACAATCTCCACAAGGGCCCGAACATCGCCGGACTCGACCCGGTGACCCGGGAGCTGACCCGCCTCGACAACCCGCGGCGAGACCGGTGGCGCGATCACTTCGCCTGGCAGGGGGCGGTGCTCATCGGCTTGACGGCCGTCGGACGGACGACGATCCAGGTCCTGGCGATCAACGACCGTGATGTGGTCGAGGCCCGAGAGACGCTCATCGCGGAAGGTCGGTTCCCGTCGAAGTGATCCGGCCCAGGTGCATCCCCTGCCCCGCCTGTTGCCGCCAGGGCCTGACTTGTGGCCCCGGGCAACGGCCGCTCTCGCCGCCGACGTGCTGCCCTTGTTGCTCTGGACAATGGCCTCCCGGTCAGTGCTCCGGCACGTCGGCCAGTGCTTCCTCAAGAATCCGTGCGGCGATCTGCATGGGGCTGAGCTTGCGCCCGCCAGTGCTGCTCTGTTCGGCCAGCCGTGCAAGCCGATGCCGCGTCGCGTCGCTCATCGGCACCTTCGGATGCCACACCCAGTTCGCGTCCGTCGGCCTGCCCGGGCGTCGACCTTGCCCCGGCTCAAGGCGCGCTTGCATGGTTTCGACAATCCTGGCGAGGCGTGCGGCTCCGAACGCGCCCCCTCCGACGTCAGGGACTTGCCCGGCGATCCTGGCTCCCAGCGTGGCGGCAATCCGTTCAATGTTCCTGGCCATATGCGTAACCTCCGTTTCTTGCCCTTCGGCTGGCGCGGTTTCGTTGTTTGCTCCAATGGGAATCCGATCTCCAGATAGTCGCGGTCAATGACCAGGCCGATGGCTCCCTGCCGTGCCTCGCGCCCCATGCGATCGAGAAACGCTTTCAAATCAGGGGCCCTGCGCTCAATCATATGCTCGCTGGCGTAGCACTGCATGATAACCGGCTCGTCGAAGAGGAGCTTTCCACCCTGGGCGTCGTCCCGCCAGACGCCTTTCCCCTGCGGGAAGGCGGTGGCTCCTCCGAACAACGTGCCGAGCACCGTCAATGCTTCTTCCACCCAATAGGTTTGATCGATGGCCTGATCGGAGCGGTCCTTGCTCGGTATAAACAGCACAAGGAGCGTCGATGCTCCTTTGCTGGCCCCGAGCGCCTTGGCGAAATCGGGCATGGGGAAGACCTCCGTTTCTTCTCCCTGCCAGCATAGACTTTCTGGGCAGAAAGTCAACGGGCATCACCTCCATGCACGGGAGTGGGGCAATTGGATTCTTGCACAGGTTGTCAGCGGCTCCTTCCTCATTTCCCGGGCGAGCCAATCGGGCCGCCCGCTTGCGGGAGCGAAGCGGGGTCCGGAACGAATGGCACACGGATAACGTAGCCTCCGAACGCGGGGAGCTCCGAGGAGCACCGGGGGTCAGACCAAGCCCCGGGGGCAAACCAGGTTAGCGGTTTTTCCCACACCGAACCGAAATGGGGACGGATCGAGAGACCTGGGGGATGGGAACTGAGACGCATCTACTAGACGGAAACTGGGACGAGGTGACGGAAACCGGGACGCAGCTAGAGGGCCGAGCGCAGCCTCCTGACCATCGAAATGGCTGCGAGCCGGGACGATGGCGGCGTCGGCCCGGCGCGATGTGGAATGGCGGGTGCCGACCGGAGGCTATCGCCACTTCGCGGCTTCGGCGGGCCGCCCCCAGGCCTCGTACAGGGCGGCCACGCGCTTCCGCGCCGACGCGACGCCCCAGGACGGCACGCCGACGCCCTTGCGGACCTCGTCGGCCGCGGCGATGAGGACGGGCTCCGCCGCGGCGAACTTGCCCTGGCGACGCAGATAATCGCCCTGGCGGGACGCGAGCTCAGCCCCCAGCCAGTCGCCGGCCCAGAGGCAGGGCTTCAGGGTTTCCCGGCATTCTCCCATCAGTCGCTCGCCCTCCTCGGGCTCGGCGGTCCCGGCCAGGGCGGCGGCGATGGCCCGGTCCAGCGTGCCGGGCTCCCGCGGCGGCGTGGTAGAACGGCCGACGACCAGCTTGCCGAGGAGCGGTGCGGCATCCGACCATCGCTGCTGCTTGGCATACAGCCGCGCCAGGAATGCCATCGTGCGACGGGTGGTGAAGCTGGGTGGCTTGCCGCCGTCGGCGCGAATCCTTTCCTTCAGCACCTCGTGGAAGCCCTGCTCGGCCTCACGCCAGCGCTCCTGGCCCTCCCAGGCGCAGCTGATCAGGTTCAAGGAGGCCAGCGTCACGGGGTGGGTCGATCCGCCGGTCTCCTTGCTCAGGGCGATCGTCTCCTTCAGGACGACTTCGGCCTCGGGGTACCGGCCCACCGCGACCAGGGAGCCGCCCAGGTTGCTGAGGGTGCTCGCCATCTCTGGGTGGCGAGGGTGGAGCCTGCGACGTCGGGCGACGACGGACTGCAAGAGGGGTGTGGCCTCGGCCGGCTCGCCGACCCGGACCAGCGACACGGCCAGGTCGCTGTCGATGATCAGGGTCGTTTCGTGGTCCGGGCCGAGGAGGCTGGACGCGACCCGGCTGGCCCGGCGGCGGAGGGCGACGGCCTCGGCATACCGACCCTGCTGGCTGCGGACCTCGCCGAGGTTGTTGGCGGCCTCGGCCGTCGCCTCGTGCTCCTCGCCGAACGTCCGCTTGCAGGCGTCGTAGGTCGCGACGGCCATCGGTTCGCCGTTTTCGAGGCGGCCCTGGGCCACGACGGCCCAGCACAGGCGGTTCCGGGCCGCGATGGCCTCGGGCCCGTCCGGCCCGAGCAGGCGCGAGCGGAGGTCCACCAGGCGGCGGTAGTGGAGCTCGGCCCTGGCCGGGACGCCGAGGTACTCGTAGGCATGCCCGATCACGGCGCGGATCTCGGCCTCGACCTCCGGCTGGCCGGCCAGGCCGTCGAGCCGGTCGGCGGCCTTGTCGAGCAGGTCCTGCACGGTCATGCCTGCGCCGGCCGGGTTGCTGGCGGGATCGACCTGCTTGAGCAGGTCGTCGACGAGGAAACGGTTGATGGCCTCGGACCTGCGGCGGGCGTCAACCGCGGCCTGCCTCTGGCTGTCCGTCTCGACGCGGGCGTCGACCGCGGCCTGCCTCTGGCTGTCCGTCTCGACGCGGGCACGGTGGAGCAGGGCCGCGCCGGCCGAGAGCCCGACCACGGCGGCGACCAGGAACATGGCCGCCGTGCTGACGAGGGTCCGGTGCCTCCTGGACCATCGCCAGGCCCTGCGCCGTCCACGGCTCGCGGTAGGCCGAGACCGGCTCGTCGGCCAGCCAGCGCTCGACGTCGCGGGCCAGGTCGCGGGCCGATCCGTAGCGGTCGGACGGGCTCGGGGCCATCGCCTTCAAGACGATCGCCTCGAGGCCCGGCGGGACCTGCGGGTTGACCGCCCGCGGGGGCGGGTAGTCGGCCCGACGGGCGCGGGCCAGGGCTTCCACCACGCCGGAGCCTTCGATCGGCGGCCGGCCGGCGAGCAGGCAGTAGAGGGTTGCACCCAGGCTGAAGACATCGGCGGCCGGGCCGACCGAGTCCAGACGGCCCTCGGCCTGCTCGGGGCTCATGAACGCCGGGGTGCCGATCGCGGTACCGGCCTGGGTCTCGCTCGAGCCCGAGCCCGCGGCCGGCCGCAGCGTGGCCTCGGACGAGGAAGTGATCGGATCATCGCGGCCGACGACCTTCGCCAGCCCCCAGTCGACGACCAGGGTCTCGCCGTAGGGGCCGAGCATCACGTTGGCGGGCTTGAGGTCGCGGTGGATCACCCCCCGGCTGTGCGCGTAGGCGACCGCGTCGCAGACGGTCACGAAGCGGGCCAGCAAGCCGCGCAGCCCGAGTGCCCGCTCGGTGCGGTCGTGCCCCGGCCGCCCGGCATCGGAATGGAACCGCTCGATCGCCTGCCTGAGGCTGTCGCCTCGGATCAGCCGCATGGCGTAGTAGGGACGGCCCTGGGGGTCGAGTCCGAGCGCGTAGACCGGCACGACGCCCGGGTGCTCCAGCCGGCCGGTGACCTCGGCCTCCAGCAGGAACCGGGCGCGGCTGGAGGGGTCGTCGGCCAGGTGCGGCTGGATCTCCTTCAGGGCGACCTCGCGGTTGAGCTCGGCGTCCATCGCCACGCTGACCTGGCCGATGCCCCCCCTGGCGTGGGGCCGCAGCACCCGGAAGCGGTCGCCCCGGGCGGTCGGCCCGAGCAGGGCGGGGTTCTCGGTGCGGTCGGCCTCGACGTTTCCGTCCGTCCCGGTCGCGACCGTTGCCGGTTCGATCCGGTCCAGCGTGGCCTCGAGGTCCGGGTCGCCCAGCGCCCGCAGTCGGGCGCGGACGGACCGGCCGGCCGGGATCGATGCCAGGCTCGTCTCCGGGTCGTCGCCGTGCTTGCGGAGGTAGCGGACGACCAGGGCCTCGAGGGTGGCGCGGTCGTCGGCCTCGAGGGCCCCGCAACGGACGAGGTGCTCGGCCAGCGGCCGTCGCTTGTCGCGGCTCCAGCCCTGGAATGCGGCCACCAGCGCGTCCCGGTCGATCAGGTCGTTCTGGAGGGCCAGCAGGCCGAACAGGAGCTCGACATCAGTCCCGGATTGGCCCATGAATTCGGCCCCTCAACGGCCCGCCAGCCCGGCAGTTCGGGCGGTTTCCGCCGCCCGGAAAAGGCGGCACGCACGACACGGCGTCTCGAGATCAGCGACGGATGACCCGGATTATCACGCACACGCACGCAGGATGCCAGCACCTCCGCCGAAGTTCGACGCCGCCGGCCGGCTTCACGGGCCAGCTCGACCGCGCGGCCCTCTCGGGGTCCGACAATCATTGGACCAGAAAGTCGGGTCAACCCGGATTTCCCGAATGAGCCCTCGGGCTCGGCATGACACTTGCGCCTGAACCCCATGTTTTCTGGGCTCTCCGGCGCATTTCTGCCAATCCGCCAAGGTCCTCCAATGGGTGACTGCCAGACCGGTCCACTCCGGCCCCGATTCGACCGCCGCCTCCGCCTCGAATTCCACGGCGCCAACGTCACCAGCGACGCCGGGCTCCTGGCCTACCGCGAACTCGACGACGCCCTCCAGCTCACCGACTCGGCTGCCGACGTGCTGGACGACACACGGACCGGCCGCAACACACGCCACGGCCCGGCCGCTCTCCTGCGTCAGTCCCTCTTCAGTCGCCTGGCGGGTTATGAGAACCTCGACGACGCCCGGCGCCTGCGCGTCGATCCGGCGATGCGCGCCGTGGTCGGCGGGCGAGCCAGAGACAAGCCGGCCGCCTCGACCAGTGAGATCGGCCGGTTCGAGACCGAGACGCTCGCGACCCGCGAGAACCCGAGCCGGCTGATGGACCTGCCCGGCCGGTGGATCGATCGTGCGCATCGTCATCGCAAGCTCACCCGGATCGTCCTCGACATGGACAGCTCGGTGAGCGAGACCTACGGGCAGCAGCAGGGCTCGGCCGACAACGGCCACTTCGGCTGCACCTGCTACCATCCCCTGTTCGTCTTCAATCAGTTCGGCGACCTGGAGCGGGCCATGCTCCGGCGGCCCGATCTTGCCGATTTAACCCCCTTGACAGGGGCATTCGGCCCGAGTCCGAATATACGTTCAGAGGCCCGGGCGAGAACCGGGACGGCACGGTCAGCGCTCATCTGGGAAATCCTGGCTCACATCTGTTGACGGCCCTCCTGTCGTAGACGCCGTCCTCGGCGCCGTGTCCAATGCACGACGAGTCCGCCTTGCAACTCTCCGACGATAGAGGCACGAACCATGCTCACCGCGATCTGTCTGGCCGCGTTCCTGCTCGCCCCCCCGCTCTTGCCACCGCCCGCAGGCGTCCCCAAGGTTGAACTCGATTTCAACCTCATGCGTGCGGGTGACTGGAAGGGGAAGCGGTTCAACGAGATCGTCCCCGCCGATCAGATCAAGCAGATCGGCCGCCTGACCGAGAACGGCTTCGCACGTGGTACCCATGCCTCGGCTGAGCAAGCCGCGTATGATGCGTTCCTGACGCATCTGCTCGAATCGCCGGTGGTCGCAAGCGACTGGTCGCTCGGTGGCAACGAAAGGCGGTTGGCGGAGCTGCTCGTCCTTACCAAGGATGGTCGTCTCCTGCACATCGAGGTGATCGGCACGGCCGGAGTCGCGAATTCACCGACTGCGATCATCGTCCACGCGAAGGGCCACGGTGCCCGGATAAATGTGAAGGATTTCATGTATCCCGATCAGAAAGCCCTCACGCCTGAAGGAGCGATCAAGGCGGCCGAGGACAGTGAGCTGGCAAAGGAGTTCAACGCGAAACAACCGCCCGTGGAATTCAAAGTCGAGTACGTGGCCAAGTCCATATTGGTCAAGGCTGCGGCGAAGGAGGGCGGTTCGGAGTGGGAAAAAGGGCACGGCCCAGGTGACGTCGCTCTGCGTGCCAAGAACCCAGCGGACAGGAAGCAGGCCCGGTTCCTGGCGGTCTTGACCGCCAATGCGATCAGCCAGCTCAACAAAGAGAGCATCAAGGACATCGAGAAACACTTCAAAGGCAAAACGATCCGCGTGACGGGGGCGATTTCCTGGTGTGCGTACGATGGGTATGGGACACCTCCGGAGGTGGAGGTCCTGGTCGATGAGCCCTCGCATCTTGATTTCATCGATTGAGGCGAGATGGCTGCGTCGGGCATGGACCGCGTCAGTGGCGACGACGCGACGCTGCCGGCTAGAGCGCCTTGCGGTTGCGTTGCTCATACGAGCCCGACGCGCCAGCGAGTGGATGACCTGGTCGGCCCTGGGATCCACTCGCTGGCGCGTCGGGCTCGTATCGGCGGGATCGTCCCAGCGTGCGCAATCCAACCGTTCGGCGCGCTAGTGGGGAAGTGCCCCCCGGTCGGTCCCCAGAGACCATCTTGACCGTGTCGCCGGCGCCTCGCCGGACGGGTAGGTCGGTTCGACGATTGAACTGGCTTTCATCCTGAGGGCGTCTCGGCTCCGCCGCCGCGTGCTCTCGGGGTTTCGTCCTGCTGGACCGTGCGCCGCCCTTTCGCCCGCTGACGCGAAGACCGGTCTCTCGAAAAATCGAAGATCAAGGCTTTCGAGGCGAAAGATTCGCCTCGAAGGATATTTCCGACCGTGTTGAGCTGGATTCGGAGGCCGGCGCGGCGGAACCCGGTCGCCACCCCCGGGATCACCCCGATTCAACTGAGTGAGGATTCGCCGACGGTCGCTCTCATCGTCGAGGTCGTTCAGCAGGTAGAGGGGGCGCCTGGGAAATGCGTCGGCGGCGTCGGACCAAAGCGTGAAAGAGTCGATTCCACAGACCCAAGCCGTACACCGGGGCGAGCGGTTCGATGGATCCACGCTTTCGGATCCGTCTCGGGACCTGGTCGAGAAATCAGAGACGGAACGATTCGCGCCAACGCCGTATGAGTGACGCCCCCTTCGATACCCAGGATCAGCGTTTCGCCGGAACGGGCGCTTCAAAGAATGCCGCGATCATCGGGAGCAGTTTTTCGGGGCTCTGGAAGATCAGGAAATGGTCGGCCCCCGGGATGATGGCAAGCTTGGAGCCGGGAATCAGCCGAAACATCTCCACCACGTGCTCCGGACGAATACCGTCGCGATCGCCGAGGGTTATCAGGACAGGCGCTTGGATCGCCTTGAGGTCGTCCCGGGCAAAGCCTTTGAACTCCATGCTCGCCTTCTTGATCTTGGCGACCAGGGTGGGCCATTTCGTCGGGTCGGGTGCGACCTTGTCATACGGGGCTTTCAGAATTGGTGGCGCGAAATCCGCGGGAAGGTTCCGGAATTGTTGGAAGGCCTCGGGCTCGAAGGCGGCTTCCACGCTGCCGAAATAGGACCCGTTGATGGCCAGTTTTCGCACGAGGCTCGGATGCCGGATCGCCACTCCGAGGGCGACGACGCCGCCCATGCTGTATCCGAAGAAGTCGGCGCAGTCCGATCTTCAGCTCTTTGAGGAGGGCCGCCGTGTCGTCCGCCATCTGCTCGACGCTCAGCGGGCGATCGATGTCCGCCGTATGACCGTGGCCCTGCAGTTCGACGGCGATCACGCGACGATTCTTCGCCAGTGCCGGCAGGTCCATCGCCAATCCGAACGCGCCGTGGAGCAAGACCAGCGGCTCGCCTTCGCCGCGAGTCTCGTAATACATCCTGAGGCCGTTGACGGTGGCGTAGTTCCCCGAGGCTTCCGGCCGCCGGGGCTCCTCCGCCCGAGCATTGGCGGAACCCTCATGATGTCCAGACCCCGCGAGTAGAGACATGGCGATCCCCGCGATCGAGATGAGTTGAGACCTGGTCATTGATGCCCTTTTCGGTTTCGGGTTCGGTCGTTCGTGTGCTTCCGATCATGAGGCGGAGATGCCTCCGCCCTCGAACGAGGGCCGACGAAATCGACGCCGACCCTCGCCGCCGAGGCGGAGAAATTGGACACTCCTCGCCGAACACCACCGCGCCGGCGATCCTGCTCATTCCCACGGTCTCCGTGGGAATGCCGTGTTCGACGCTCTGCGTCGTCCGCGGAGGCCATCGGACGCGGGAGCGTCCCGGACGGCATTCCCACGCGGAGCGTGGGAACGAGGTTATGTCCTTGACTCGTTCGGGATTGCGCAGGCAACCCGGTGGTCTTGAGCGAGGAGTCTCAGATATTGTCCCGTTCTTCGGGTCAGGCTGCGGCCGAGGCAAGGACTTCGTCCAGCCGGTCGAAGCCGGCGGCCATGCCCTTTTCCATGTGGGGCACCGTCCCGTCGCGGGTTTCCTTCGAGTCGAACAGGAAGGTCATCGTCAGCATCGTCCTCTCACGCAATTCGGTGAGGACGATCGTCGCCAGTTGCTCTGCGCCCTGGGGGACGCCGCCGACCTCGAACACCTGGGTTCGGACGCAGCGCTCGGGCGGGACGACTTCCCGGTGGACGCCGGACTGCGACATGGTCAGACCGTTCGGATCGCTCCAGACGCGGCGATAAGTCCCGCCGGTGCAGGCGTCGTCCTCGCAGGTGGTCATTTCCCAGCCGGGCGGGCCATGAAACCATCGCCTGACCAGCTCGGGCTTGAAAATCGACTCCCAGACCAGCTCGCGCGGGGCGTCGAATTCGCGGACGACGACGACCTCGCGATCGGTTGGGGTCGTGAGCTTCAGGGCATTTCGCATCCGCAAGGTCCTTTCAGGGTTTGTTCTTCCGGGCCTTCAGCTCGTCCAGGAGGGTGTCGAGGCGCCCGAAGTTGGCCTCCCAGAGTTTCCGATACTCCTGCAACCACTCGGTGGCTTCGGCCAGAGGCCCGGCCTCGATCCGGCAGGGTCGTCTCTGGGCGTCGCGCCCCCGGGAAATGAGGCCAGCCTTCTCGAGCACCTTGAGGTGTTTGGAAATCGCGGGTTGGCTCAACTTGAACGGAGCCACGAGCTCATTAACCGTGGCCTCGCCCTCCGCCAGCCGGGCCAGGATCGCCCTACGGGTCGGGTCAGACAGCGCGGAGAACGTGGCGTCGAGGCAAGCGGTCATCATGCGTCGATTACCCTCTGGTTGTATAGCTAACTGGAAATATACGAGGCATCCGGCGGCGTGTCAAGCTGCGGCGCGAACGACTCGCGAGTTCTCGTAGGGCGCGTGCCTTCCGTCAGCAAGAAGAGCGAGGGGTGCGTGAACGTCTAAATCGTGGCCCACCAGATCGTGCCAGCGGGTCCCACGAGGGCTTTAACCCGATTTTCTGTTCCGATGATTGTCGGGCCCCCTCTTGACTTCGGCCGATGTAGTATATACAACTTATCCATGAAGCGGCGTGGCGCGGGCACGAGGGTGATCGATCGGATCGCGGGCGATTGTATCGCCGTGCGGGTGCGGCTGATCAACCGGGTCGTGACGGCCGTCTACGACGAGGCGCTGCGGCCGCTGGGCATCCGGGTCAGCCAGGGGAACATCCTGGTGGCCGTCGCCCGCATGGGCGAGGCCAGGCCCGCCGCGATCTGCCGGCTGCTGCGGATCGAGAAATCGACGCTCAGCCGCGACGTCGAGGTCATGAAGGGCAACGGCTGGCTCGAGTCGGACCCGCCGGCCGGCGGCCGCAACCAGGTGCTCCGGGTCACGCCGGCGGGCCTGGACCTGCTCGCCCGGTCCCACGACCGCCTGGGAGTCGGCCCAGGCCGAGGCGACCCGATTGATCGGTGCCCCCGGCGTGGACACCCTGCGGCAGATCGCCGAACGTCTCGGCCTCGGCGGGTCCGCCGAGTGACGACCTCATTCACGTGGACCGAAGCCGGCAATCCCGCGGCACAATTGTTGTATATACAACAGGAGGACGTCGTGACGAAGCTGGACGAACATCCGACGGTGATCCGGCACCGACGGCGGCCGCCCGCCGGGGTGCCGGGCGTGCTCGATGCCGGGTGGCTGCGGCGGGTCTGCCTGGAGGCGGGGGCCGACGACGTCGGCTTCGTGGCGATCGACCGGCCCGAGGTCGACGACCAGCGGGCGGAGATCCTGGGGGCCTTCCCGGCGACGCGGACGCTCGTGAGCCTGGTCTGCCGGACGAACCCCGGGCCGGTCCGCAGCCCGGCGCGGTCGGCGGCCAACCAGGAGTTCCACGCCAGCTACGAGCACGTCGACGAGGTCGCCCGCAAGGTCGTCCGGGTGCTCGGCGAGTCGGGCGTGCCCGCCATGAACCCGACGTCGGCGTTTCCGATGGAGATGGACCGATACCCGGGGCGGATCTGGGTCGTCGCGCACAAGCCGGTGGCGGTCGCCGCCGGGCTGGGGCAGATGGGGCTGCATCGCTGCGTCATCCACCCGGTCTTCGGCAGCTTCATCAGCCTGGGGACGATCCTGATCTCGCGCGAGGTCTCGGCGCGTAGCGAGCCGATCGACTACAACCCGTGCGTCGAGTGCAAGCTGTGCGTCGCCGCCTGCCCGGTCGGCGCCATCGGTGCCGACGGCTATTTCAACTTCTCGGCCTGCATGACGCACAATTACCGCGAGTTCATGAGCGGCTTCACCGACTGGGTGTCGACGATCGCCGGCAGCCGCGACGGCGACGACTACCGGCGCAGGGTCGCCGAGAGCGAGTCGGCGTCGATGTGGCAGAGCCTCTCGTTCAAGGCGAACTACAAGGCTGCGTATTGCGTCGCCGTGTGCCCGGCCGGCGAGGATGTGATCGGGCCGTTCCTGGACGACCGCAAGGGGTTCCTCGAAGGGGTCGTCGATCCGCTCAAGGCCAAGGAGGAGCCGATCTACGTGATCCCCGGCTCGGACGCCGAGGGGCATGTCGCCCGGCGCTTCCCCTGGAAGACGATCCGACGGGTGCGCGGGCTGCGTGCCGGCTCGATCGCGGGATTCCTGTTCGGCCTGCGGCTGACGTTCCAACGCGAGGCGTCGCGGGGGCTGGCAGCGACGTATCACTTCACCTTCAACGGCCGCGAGCCCGCCGAGGCGACCGTCACCATCCGCGACCGCGCGATCACCGTCCAGGACGGGCATGTGGGCGACGCCGAGGTCCGGATCACGGCGGACAGCGATACCTGGCTCGGCTTTTTGGCCGGCCGTCGCAGCCTCGTCTGGGCGATCATCCGGGGGAAGGTCCGCGTCCGGGGCCCGCTGCGGCTCCTGTCGGCGTTCGGCAAGTGCTTTCCGAATTGAATGGCCGCGAGCTGGGGGAGGCTTCGATGCAACGCGCGGGCAGGCGGGTGGTCGTCACGGGGATGGGGCTGGTCACGCCGGTGGGGCACGACGTGGAGTCGACCTGGGAATCGCTGCGCGAGGGGCGTGGCGGGGTCGGGCCGGTCACGCTGTTCGACGCCGGGTCGTTCGCGACGCGGATCGCCGCGGAGATCAAGGGATTCGACCTGGCGAGGGACCTCGGCGACGGCGCGACCCGCTGGGAGGGACATGGCCGGAACACCCGGATCGCGCTGGCGGTCGCGGCGCAGGCGGTCCGGGACTCGGGACTGCTCGACGGACGGGGCGTCGAGCCGTCGCGGTTCGGCGTGTATCTCGGCTCGGGCGAGGGCCAGGCGGACTTCCCCCGGTTCGTCGACCTGGTGCACCGCTCGCTCGACGGCGGCCGGCTCGACACGCGGCGGTTCACGTCGCAGGGGGCCGAGCTGCTCGACCCGCTGCTCGAGTCCGAGCAGGAGCCGGGGACGCCCTCGGGGCACCTGGCGGCCGCCTTCGGCGCGCGGGGTCCGAACCTGTCGTGCCTCACGGCGTGCTCGGCGAGCGCCCAGGCGATCGGCGAGGCGGCCGAGCTGATCCGCGACGGCCGGGCCGACGCGATGCTCGCCGGCGGCGTGCACAGCATGATCCATCCGTTCGGCATGACGGGGTTCATCCTCCTGACCGCAATGTCGACGCGGAACGACGACCCGACCCGCGCGAGCCGGCCCTTCGACCGCGATCGCGACGGGTTCGTGCTGGGCGAGGGAGGCGGGATGCTGCGTGCTGGAGTCGTACGAGCATGCGAGGGCCCGGGGGGCGGTCATCCACGGCGAGGTCGCCGGGCACGCCTCGACGGCCGATGCGTTCCGGCTCACCGACTCGCACGACGAGGGCCGCGGGGCCGTCGCGTCGATGCGGCGGGCGCTCGTGGACGCCGGGCTCGAGCCGGAGGACGTCGATTATGTCAACGCGCACGGCACCAGCACCAAGGTGAATGACTCGGTCGAGACGCTGGCGCTGAAGCTCGCGCTGGGGGACCACGCGCGTCGCGTGCCGGTGTCGAGCACCAAGAGCATGACGGGCCACCTGATCGCCGCGGGCGGCGCAGTCGAGGCGATCGCGTGCCTGCTGGCGATCCGGGACAACGTGGTGCCGCCGACGGTGAACCTCGACCACCCGGACGACGACTGCGACCTCGACTACGTCCCCCATGCCGCACGCGACCGCGAGGTGAACGTGGCGATGTCGAATAGCTTCGGCTTCGGGGGGCAGAACACGACGCTCGTGCTGCGACGGTGAGGCGCGGCGACGGCGACGCGCAGGCGGCTCTCGAGTCGCTGCGCGGTACCGCAAGGGCCGGGGCCTGCCGCGGGCACACTCCGAGCGGTAGGCGACGGCCGACCCGGCAAGGACGAGGACCCGACCGACCGGGGCCGCGATGGCCCCGAACGGCCCGGCGGGTGCCCGGCGATCGCGCGGGCGAGGAATCCGCCCTGTCCCGCCCGCACGCCCGATCGGATATCCTGGGAGCCTGTTCGAGAGCGACGAACGGACGGATTGCGCACAACGGGCCGATCGGGCCGATCCGAGCCCGACGCGCCAGCGAGTGGATGCCAGGGCCGACCCGGTCATCCACTCGCTGGCGCGTCGGGCTCATATGTGCAAGACAACCGTGAGGCGCTCCAACTCATCCATCTCAGGGACGAGTGGCCCGGTCCGGCCGATCGGTTCGGCCGGCGACCCCGGAACAGACCCACGAGGCCACCTCGCATGATCCTCGACCAGATCAATTATGAGAGCCTGCTGATCCCGCTCAACAAGTTCTATGACCGGCACGTCGGCGGTGCGCGTCGGCCGGTGTTCCTCGACATCGCCGCGACCCGGCCCGAGCTGCTCGAGCTCGACCGCAACTATCCGGTCATCCGCGAGGAGCTGCTGGGCATCCTGCCCGACAAGCGGTCGATCCCCCGCTATCACGAGCTCGACGAGATGCAGTACAACATCTCGGCGCGGGTGGCGCCGAGAAGGACTGGAAGATCTTCCCGCTGGACATCATGGGTGTGCGGCCCCCGGCGTTCTGCGCGGTGCCCGCGGACGACGGCGCTGCTCGACGGCATCCCCGGGCTGTTCGAGGCGTTCTTCTCGATCCTCGAGGGGGGCAAGTCGATCCCGGCGCACGAGGGCCCGTACCGCGGCTACCTGCGCTATCACCTCGGCCTGGTCGTCCCCGAGAAGAATCCGCCGTCGATCCGGCTGAAGGACCAGGTCTACACCTGGCAGGAGGGCCAGAGCATCCTGTTCGACGATAGCTGGGAACACGAGGTGTACAACCAGTGCGACAGCGACCGCGTGGTGCTGATCGTCGACATCCGCCGGCCGATGCCGCAGCCGTACGACGCCGTCAACCGGATGACGCAGGCCGTCATGAAGCGGGTCTACGGCCGGCACATCCTCAAGAAGCTGGCGGGCATGGCTCCGCCCGTCGCGTCGGACGGGCTCGCCGCAACCCCGGCGCACGCGGACGGCCAGGCGCTGGCGGCCGGGACGCTGGACTCGTGAGGCGGACGCGTCAATCGTTCGGCGAGCCGTCGCCCGGGCCCCGGTAGGACCGCGCGTACGGGGGCAGCTCGACCTCGGGCGCCAGCCGCGGGCAGGGGACCGTGCGCCGGCCGACATCGCCAGCGGGACCACGCCCGCCCAGCAGGAGAGCGCGTAATCCTCCTCGTCGTCCACCGGCGGGCCGGTGCGGACCTTGGCCGACGCCTCGTCGATCGGCAGCGACAGGACCATCGTCGCCTTGAGCTCGCCCGCGGACGGCGTGCGGATGTCGCTCCATCGGCCGGCGACCAGGTGCTCCGTCAGCGCGTGCAGCGCCCGCGTCTTCTCCTCGGGGTCGTTGACCAGGCGGGCCGTGCCGAAGACGGCTGCCGAGCGGTAGTTGATCGAGTGGTGGAACGCCGACCGCGCCAGCACCAGGCCGTCGATGATCGTGACCGTCACGCAGACCTCGATCCCGACGGCCATCGCCTTGAGCATCCGGCTGCCGGGCGAGCCGTGGAAATACAGCCGGTCGCCCAGCCGCACGTGCAGCGTCGGGATCACGAACGGCCGGCCGTTGACGACGAAGCCGACGTGGCAGACCAGCCCCCGGTCGAGGATCGATTGGATCAGCTCGCGGTCATAAGACCCCCGCGCCGGCAGGCGGCGCACGGTCGTCCGGTCGGTGCGTGGGATCTCGTCCATCGTCGGCTGGCCTCTCCCCTGATTGATTCCATCGATCGGGCCCGGATGCACCCCATCGTATCGCAAACGGTCGGGCGATGCCCGACATCAGACGCGGGAATCGCGGGCGGGTTCGCGGGGCGCCGGGGCGGCGTTGACCCGCGCCGCCGGGGAGCGGACAATGCGACGATAGCCACCGACGAAATGAACACTCCGAGGCCCCGGGAAGACCATGACCAAGATCGTATTGCTGCGGCACGGCGAGAGCATCTGGAACAAGGAGAACCTGTTCACCGGCTGGACCGACGTGGACCTCTCCGAGCAGGGCAAGGCCGAGGCGAAGCGGGCCGGCGAGCAGCTCAAGGCCGAGGGGTTCACGTTCGACGTGGCGTTCACCTCGGTGCTGCGGCGGGCGATCCGGACGCTCTGGTCGGTGCTGGACGAGCTGGACCTGATGTGGATCCCGGTCGAGCACTCGTGGCGGCTCAACGAGCGGCACTATGGTGCGCTCCAGGGGCTGAACAAGGCGCAGACGGCGGAGAAGTACGGCGACGACCAGGTGCTGACCTGGCGGCGGAGCTACGACATCCCGCCGCCCCCGCTCGAGGAATCCGACCCGCGGTTCCCCGGCACCGACCCGCGCTATCGCGGGCTGGCCGACGCCGAGTTGCCGCGGACCGAATGCCTGAAGGACACGGTCGCGCGGTTCCTCCCCTACTGGCACGAGTCGATCGTGCCGGCGATCCGGTCGGGCAAGAAGGTGATCATCGCGGCGCACGGCAACAGCCTGCGGGCGCTGGTGAAGTACCTGGATAACATCTCCGACCAGGACATCGTCGGGCTGAACATCCCCACCGGCGTCCCGCTGGTCTACGAGCTCGACGACCAGCTCGGGCCGATCCGCCACTATTACCTCGGCGACCCCGAGGAAGTCGCCCGCGCCGCGGCGGCCGTCGCCAATCAGGGCAAGGCCCGGTAAGCAAATTGCTGGTAATCCCTCCGGGCGCCCCGATCGCGGTCGCCGCGCGCCACGCGACGGCCGCGGCCGGATCGCCGCGCCCCCAGGAGGACGGACCATGGAACATTTCATCCGACTCGTCCCGCCCGACGGCGCCGTCGAGATCCTGGGCGTGAAGCTGGTCGGCGTCACCGCCGAGAACGGCAGGAAGCTCCTCTTCACCGTGGGATTCCTGCTCCTGATGGCGCTCATCGGCCGCGCCCTCCGGGCCCTGTCGGATTGGGGCCTGCCGGCGCAAGGACATCCGCACCGCCTTCTGGACCCGCCAGGGGATCCGCCTCGTCACGGCGATCCTGATGCTCCTCGGCCTGGTCTCGATCTGGTTCGACGACCCGACCCGGTTGACCACCGCGCTGGGGCTGGTGACCGCCGGCCTCGCCTTCGCACTGCAGAAGGTCGTCACGGCGCTGGCCGGCTACGTCTTGATCCTGCGTGGCAAGACCTTCAACGTCGGCGACCGGATCACGATGGGCGGGGTGCGCGGCGATGTGATCGCCCTGGGGTTCATCCAGACGACGATCATGGAGATGGGCCAGCCGCCGGCCGTGCAGAGCGCCGACCCGGCGATGTGGGTCCGCAGCCGCCAGTACACCGGCCGGATCGTCACCGTGACCAACGACAAGATCTTCGACGAGCCGGTCTACAACTACACCCGGGACTTCCCCTACCTCTGGGAAGAGCTGGTCCTGCCCATTACCTACGAGGCCGACCGCCGCCGGGCCGAGCAGATCCTCCTCGACGCGGCCGAGAAACACACCGTCCCCCTGAACGAGCTGGGCGAGGCGGCGATCGCGGAGATGGAGCGGCGCTACTTCATCAGGCGGGAGACGATGGGCCCGAAGGTCTATTACCGGATGACCGACAACTGGCTGGAGTTGACCGTGCGGTTCCTCACGCGAGACCACGGCATCCGCGAGATGAAGGACGCGATGAGCCGGGATATCATCGAGGCGCTCGACGAGGCCGGGATCGGGGTCGCCTCGGCGACGTTCGAGATCGTCGGCGTGCCGCCTCTCCGTTTCCAGCCGGCCGACGGGGCGCGCCCGTCGACCCTGCCGGACCCGGTCGAGACGCCTTGTCCGCCTGGATGAGATGCCAGTCGTTCGAGGGGGGCTGCCACACGCCGATGATCGTGCAATGGCCCCGAGGACTGACCTTCGGCCCGGCTCGACCACCGGTCAGGTCGCCCGCCGCGATCGCGGTTGACGGATCGATTCGATTTCTGTAGAAACCGTATCGCCTCGCCCATGCGTCCGTCGAAATCCCGATCCTCGCGAAGAAGGAGCTTCATGCGATGGCGCGACCGCCGAGCAGCCAGCCGACCGATGCCGAGCTGGAGGTGCTGAAAGTCCTGTGGGATCGCGGGCCGACGGGCCTGGGTCCGATCCATGCGGCGATCCAGGAGGGTCGCCCGGTGGCGCTGACGACGATCGCGACGACGTTGAAGACGATGCTGGCCAAGGGGCTGGTGGCGCGCAGGACGGCCCGCGAGGCTACGTGTGGTCGGCGGCGGCCACTCGCGGCTCGACGGCCAGCGGTCTGCTGGGCAAGGTGGTGCAGCACGTCTTCGACGGCTCGGCGCGGCGGCTGGTCGCGCACCTGATCGAGGAGGGCAAGCTCGACGACCGCGACCGCGACGAGATCCGCGCCTGCTCGAGGATCGCCCCGACGCCCCGAAGAAGTCGAAAGGGGGCCGGCGATGAGCGCAACGAGCCTGTCCGCCTGGCTCGCTGCCGCCTGGACGGCCGCCGGATGGACGATGCTGCACATGGTCTGGATCGGCGCCGCGGGCGGACTCGGCGCCGCCGTATGTCGGCGGCTCCTGCGGCCGGCGCGGCCGGAGGTCCGGCACGGGGTGGCGGTCGCCTGCCTGCTGGCGCTGGCCGTCGCGCCGGCCGTGCTCTTCGCGCGGGTCTACCGGCGGGAGGCGGCGATGTCGCAAGCGTCCGCACCGGCCGTCGGGATCGCCGCGGCGAGCGGCCAGCCCACCGCCCTGCCCGACCCGATGCCGCCGCTCGACCCGCGTCGGCCGGGCGCCGATCCGGCCGCGGCGGCCGACGCGGTCGTACCGATCGCCTCTCGCTTCGAGCCGCTGGTCGGCTACCTGCCGGGGGTCTGGCTGTCGGGCTCGCTGGCGACGCTGGCCCTGGTCGCGACCGGGCTGGTGGGCGTCGACCGGCTCCGACGGTCGAGCCGGCCGCTGGAAGCCGAGGCGATCGCGGAGCGATGCCGGGCGCTGGCCGACGCGCTGGGGGTCGCGCGCCGCGTGGGCGTGGCGATCTGCGACCGGATCGCGGCGCCGGTGCTGATCGGCGTCGTGCGGCCGTTGATCCTGCTGCCGCCCGCGGCGCTGTGCGGCTGGAGCATCGAGCAGCTCGAGATGGCGCTCCTGCACGAGCTGGCGCAGCGTCCGCCGCCACGACAACCTGATCGCGCTGTTGCAGCGGCTGGTCGAGTCGCTGCTGTTCTTCCACCCGGCGGCGTGGTGGGTCTCGGCCTGGGTGGGCCTCGAGCGCGAGCTGTGCTGCGACCGGCTGGTGATCGCGCACACCGGCCGGCCGAGGGATTACGCGCGGATGCTCGCCGCGATGGCCGGCGTGTCGCCGGTCGCGCCGTCGGGTGCGCTGGCGATGGCGCGGCGCCCGCTCTCGACACGGATTCGTCTGATCCTGGACATGGAGGACCGATCGATGAAGATGACGCTGAAGGAATGGCTGGGCGGGCTGGCCGCGGCGATCGCCGGCACGGCGATGATACTGGCGGCGCAGGCCGGCGGGCCCGAGCCGGGCGCGGCCGGGGCGGCCGACGCCGACCGCCGGGCGCTCGAGCGGCTGTCAACGAGCATCCTGGCGCAGGCCGAGGGTCGCGCCCCCTACGATGGCAAGGGCACGGCGATGCTCGAGGTGGCGCGGGCCTATCTCAAGCTGGGCGACCGCGCCGCGGCGCTCGCGGCACTCCGGCGGATCGACCGGCTGGCCGAGATGCCGCCGCTGAAGCCCGGCGCGAAGCTCGATCTGCGGGGGTGGGAGCGCTTTGCCGCCCTGACCGAGTCGGCGAAGCTGCGGCAGGAGGCGGGCGACCCCGACGGCGCCGCGCGGTGCTCGGCCGCGCGGGGCGGATGCTCGAGGCGCTCGATCAGGGCACAATCCGCGGCGCGATCGAGCGGGTTGGCAAGGAGTTCGACGAGGAGCTTGCCAAGGTCAAGCCCGAGGGGCAGCGGCACGTGAACGACGAGGAGGCCGCATTCATCGCCGAGACATCGGTGATCTTGATTGATCAGTACGTCGAGCTGGGGGACATGGCCCGGGCACGCGCGCAGATCCGACGGCTCAGGGACGCGATCGAGCCGCTGAAAGGTTCCTTCCGGGACGGGCTCGACGGCCTGCTGGGCGGGTATCTCATCAAGGCCGGCGATGTCGCCGGGGGCCGTGAGCTGATCGACCGGGCGCGCCGGGAGGCACTGGCGGCGCCGAACGCCGAGGGCCGCTCGTTCGCCCTGGGGCACCTGGCGGCGGCGCTGGCGGACGCGGGCGACCTCGACGGGGCGCTGGCGATCGCTCGCGAGCTGTCGCCGACCGGGCAGCAGGCGGTCTTCGCGAAGATCCTCGACGAGCTGTCGGTCGACGACCACAGCACCCCGTGGTATGACCCGGTCGGGATCAACATCAAGATCGTCAACGCATGGCGGAAGCCCAGGGACCCGGCCGCGACCCGCGCCGCCCTGCCGAAGGTCGCCGACGCGGCGCGGGCCTCCGGCAACGCCAAGGTGCAGGCGCGAATCCTCGGGATCGTGGCGCACCTTCAGGCCCGCGCCGGCGACATCCCCGGTGCCCTGATGACGGCGCGGTCGATCCCCGCGCTGCGGCGTTCGGACTTCCCCGGGCCGAGCGACGGATTCTATGACGCGGTCAAGCCGGTCGCGTTGGCGCTCGTGGCGGGCATGCAGGACGGGTCCGGCGACCACTCGGGAGCGGTGGCCACGCTGGGTGAGGCGGAGGCGGAGGCCCGCGCCATCACGGCCGAGGACCAGAAGCTGATCGCGCAGGGCCTGATCGCCGCGCAGCATGCCAACCTCGGCCATCCCGGGGCCATGAAGGCGGTCGTCGCCGAGGCGATGCCGCTGGCGCTCCATCAGCCCGAGCCGCGGCGGTCGCGGGTGCTCCTGATGCTCGCGGGTGCCCAGGTCAAGGCGGGCGACGAGCCCGGCGCGCTGCGGACCACCGAAGCCATCCGCGCGTACCCGGGTCTGGAGAAGTCGCGGGCCCTGTCGATCCTGGCGGAGCGTCGCAAGAAGGCCGGCGACGCGAGGGGGGCGGAGACTCTCAGGCACCAGGCACTCGCCTGCCTCGAGGCGAAGGCGCCCGAGAAGCCGTTGCCGGGCAAGGTGTCGACCATCAACGGGATCGGCCGGGACACGTTCATCGACTTCGACCTCGAGATGGCCCCGCCGTTCGTCACGTTCCATCGCGACATGATGCGGGACGACCTGCGCGTCCGCCTGGGCGACGCCGAATCCGCCATCCGTTCGGCCAGGGAGTTGCCGCCCCAGCGCCGCGATGCCGCGCTCACGCGGATCGCCAGCGACCTGGCCCGCCGCGGCGAGGTCAACCGCGCCGTGGGGATCGTCGAGTCGATCGAGGCCGCCGACGCCCGCCTGGGCGCCTTCGTCACGCTGGCGTACACGATCCGCGAGCGCAACGACAGGAAATGATGGACCGGCATCAAGGCCCCGCCGGGCGGCCCGGCGGGTGCCGCCATCCGAAGGAATGTCACCTGGACACATAGGGAACATCTGGATACAATCCCCACCCTTGGCGGGCGAGGATCGGGGTTTCGTGTGCCATTCGTCGGGGAGATCGGATGATGGCCCATGCGAGAGGTACGTTCGCGGTCGAGCTGACCCCGCGCGTGATGGACGGCCAGGCCGAGGGATCGCCGCTGGGCCGGATGGGGATCGACAAGCGATTCGAGGGGGACCTCGAGGCGACCAGCCGGGGCGAGATGCTGAGCGCCCCTCGGGGTCGTGAAGGGCTCGGCGGGATACGTGGCGATGGAGCGGGTCAGCGGGGCGCTCCACGGGCGGGTCGGGACGTTCGTGCTCCAGCATCACGCGACGATGACGCGCGGCGTCCCCGAGCTGGCGATCGCCGTGGTCCCCGACTCGGGCACCGGCGAGCTGGCGGGCCTGTCGGGGCGGATGACGATCGAGATCGAGGGCGTCCGGCATTCGTACGGCTTCGAGTACACGATCGGCGAGGCACCCTGAGACCGATAAGGAGACGCGATGATCGCGAGCCTGCGCGGGCGGAAGGATTGGATGTTCTTCGGCGTGCTGCCGCGGGCCGACCGGGCGCTGGCGGCGGCCTGGTGGGCGGGGGTCGTGCTGCGCGGGGTATTGCCCGCGCTGTTCGCGATCGCCATCGGGTGGTTCATCGGCGCGGTTCAGCGGGGCGAGGGCCTCGGGGTCCCGCTGGCGGCGCTGGGGGTCGTGTTCGTATTGCTCCAGGTGCTGCCGCCGGTCCACCAGGCGGTCGGGGCGCTGCTGGGCGCCCGGACGTCGGCCTGGCTCTACGACCGGCTCACCGGGGCGTGCGTGCGGCCGCCGGGGATGGGGCATCTCGAGGACCCGAAGCTGACGAGCGACCTGACGATGGCGCACGACTTCGACCTGGGGATCACGGGTCCTCCGCTGTTCATCTCGATGGACTTCATCGCCTCGGGGTTGATCGAGATGATCGCGGGGATCGCGTCGGCGGCCGTGCTGGCGGGCTTCGCGTGGTGGGCGCCGCTGGTGCTGGCCGGCGCCTGGCTGGCGACGCACTGGCTCCTGCGTGAGAGCGGAGTCTGGCGGGACCGCAACACCGAGGAGGTCCGCGGGGCGCAGCGGCACGCCGAGTATGCCTACCGCCTAGCGGTCGAGCCGCACGCGGCCAAGGAGCTGCGGCTGTTCGGCCTGGCGGGCTGGGTGGTGGATCGGTTCCAGGCGCGTCGCCGCCAGCTCTTCGAGCTCCAGTGGCATGCGACCCGGCTGCGCGAGCGGCCGGTGGCCGGCAGCCTGCTGCTGGTGGTCGCGGCCAACCTGGTGGTGTTCTGGGCGATGGCGGATGCGGCGGCGTCGGGGCGCTCGGGCTCGATCGGCTGGCGACGTTCGCGACGGCCGCCATCTCGACCAGCATGATCGCCTTCGGCGGGTGGTCGTGGGCGCTGGACTCCGCCGCCGCGCCGGTGTCGGCCGTGCTCCGGCTGGAGGCCGCGATGGCGCCGGCCGGCGCGCTATCACGCGGCGATCGGCCGGCCGCCGGCATGCCGGCGCGCGAGGTCCGGTTCCGCAACCTGAACTTCGCCTACCCGACGGGCGGCGCGGCGGTGCTCGAGGGCCTCGACCTGACGATCCCGGCCGGGTCGTCGCTGGCGATCGTCGGCCAGAACGGCGCGGGCAAGACGACGCTGGCCAAGCTGCTCTGCCGGCTCTATGATCCGCAGGCGGGCGCGATCGAGATCGACGGCGTCAACCTCCGCGAGCTGGACCTCGATGCGTGGCGGTCGCGGGTGGCGGCGGTGTTCCAGGACTTCATCCGGTTCGAGCTGCCGTTGCGCGACAACGTGGCGCCCTCGGGCGCGCCGGACGATGTCATCCGCGCGGCGCTGGCCGACGCGGGCGCCTCGGGCCTGGCCGATCTGGATACGATCCTGTCGCGCAGCTTCGAGGGGGGCACCGACCTCTCGGGCGGTCAGTGGCAGCGGGTGGCGCTGGCCCGCGCCCTGTGCGCCGTGCGTCTGGGCGCGGGCGTGGTGCTGCTCGACGAGCCGACGGCGCAGCTCGACGTCCGCGGCGAGGCCGAGATCTTCGACCGCATCCTGGCCGCCACGCGGCATGCCACGACGATCCTGATCTCGCACCGGTTCTCGACCGTGCGGCACGCCGATCGGATCTGCGTGCTCGAGGGGGGCCGGGTGGTCGAGCTGGGCACGCACGACGAGCTGATGGCCGCCGGCGGGCGGTATCGGACGATGTTCGACCTCCAGGCGTCGCGGTTCGGCGGCGACGGCGACGACGACGAGGAAGCGGGGGTGACGTACGATGTCCTCGAAGCTTGACGACCTGCCCCCTGCCCTGCCCTCGATGTGGCGGGCCGTGAAGCGCGGCTACGAGGCCGAGCCGCGGTTGCTGCTGGTCTCGTTCGGCCTGTCGATGCTGGCGGCGCTGCCCGACGCGCTTCTGGCGCTCGGGATCAAGCTGCTGGCCGACGGGGTGACGACGCACGACCGTCGGCTGGTGCTGGCGTCGGCGGTGGGCCTGGGGCTGTCCACCCCGGCCACATGGTTCCTGCGGGTCGTCAGCGGCCGGGTGCAGCGCTATTTCCGCGACCGGTTGACGATCGCGCTGGAGTCGCACGTCGCGCGGCTGCAGGCGACGGTGGCCGGCATCGAGCACCACGAGCGTCCCGAGTACCTGAACCGGCTGGCGATGCTGCGCGACCAGGTTTTCGTCCTCGATCACATTTTCATGTCGATGTTCTCGACGTGCGGCTGGTTCCTGCGGCTGGGCGTGACGATGGTGCTCCTGGTCTCGATCCACCCGGCGCTGGGGCTGCTGGCGTTGCTGGCGTTGCCGACGGTCTTCACGGCCACGTGGCGGCCGGGGGTCGAGCGCGCCGCGCAGGAGCGGGCGGCGCCGGCGAACCGGCTGGCACGGCACCTATTCGTGACGGCCACGACGGCGCCGCCGGGCAAGGAGGTGCGGGTCACCGGGATCGGCGACCGGCTGGCGGCGCGGCGGCGTGCGGAGTGGGAGCGCGGCTACCGGCCGGTCGCGGCGTCGCGGTGGGAGAGCGCCCTGTGGCACACGCTGGCCTGGGCGACCTTCGGCGCCGGGTTCGTCGGGGCGGTGGCGTTCGCGGCGCTGGTGGCGCATGCGACGCCGGGCGGCGTGCTGCTGGTGCTGGCGGCCGGCTCGCGGCTGTCGGCGTACGTCGCCGCCACGGTGGGCGAGATCGGCTTCCTGCGCGGGTTCTGGCTCGAGGGCTCGCGGCGTCTCGCCTGGCTCGAGGACTACGCGGCCGCGCAGGACGAGCACGCCGACGCCGAGGTGCCCGGCCGCCTGTCCGACGGCATCCGGCTCGAGCACGTCTCGTTCGCGTATCCCGGCACGGAGCGCCTGGTGCTCGAAGATGTCTGCCTGCACCTCGAGCCGGGCAGCGTGGTGGCCGTGGTGGGCGAGAACGGCGCCGGCAAGACGACGCTGGTGAAGCTGCTGTGCCGGCTGTATCGGCCCACGAGCGGGCGGATCCTGGTGGACGGCGTGGACCTGTCGCGGCTGCCCGCCGATGCGTGGCGGGCGCGGCTGGCCGGGGCGTTCCAGGACTTCTTCCGGTTCGAGCTGCGGGCGCGGCACAGCGTTGGCGTGGGCGACGTTGCCCGCCTCGACGACGCGACGGCGGTGTCCGCGGCCGTGGAACGCGCGGGGGCCGGCGACGTGGTGGCGCGGCTGTCGGCCGGCCTGGAGACGCAGCTCGGCCCGACCTGGCCCGAGGGCGTGGAGGTCAGCTTCGGCCAGTGGCAGAAGCTGGCGCTCGCGCGCGGCTTCATGCGCGAACGGCCGCTGCTGCTGGTGCTGGACGAGCCGACCGCGGCGCTCGACGCCGAGACCGAGCACGCGCTGTTCGAGCGGTACTCGGCGGCCGCGCGGGGCGGGAACGCGGACGGCCGGATCACGATCCTGGTCTCGCATCGCTTCAGCACGGTGCGGATGGCCGACCGGATCGTCGTCCTCGACGGCGCCCGGGTGGTCGAGGTGGGCGCCCACGACGATCTGGTGGCGCGCGGCGGCGCCTATGCCGACCTGTACGGCATCCAGGCGGCCGCGTATCGCTGAGCCGATTCGAGGGTCGCGGCGACCCGAGCCGGCACGCCGGATGCAACACCTTTCCCAACGAGGGTTCGCGGCCTCGCGCGGTCGAGGCCGGGCGCCCGGTGGATAAAGGAGTCGCGCATGCCCTCGAAGAACCCCGACCTGCACGGCAATGCGCCGGACAAGTCCGACGTCGCGCTCCTGCTCATCGACGTGATCAACGACCTGGAGTTCCCCGAGGGAGAGCAGCTCCTGCGGTTCGCCGTGCCGATGGCCGACCGGATCTCGCTGCTGACCGAGCGGGCCCGGAAGGCCGGCGTCCCGGTCGTCTACATCAACGACAACTTCGGCCGGTGGCGGTCGGATTTCAACGCGCAGGTCGAGCATTGCCTGTCCGACGGCGTGCGCGGCCGCCCGGTCGTCGAGCGGCTCCGGCCCCAGGACGACGACTACTTCGTGCTCAAGCCCAAGCACTCGGGCTTCTACTCGACGACGCTCGACATCCTGCTCGAGTACCTGGCGCCAAGGACCCTGGTCCTGTGCGGGATGGCGGCCAACATCTGCGTGCTATTCACGGCCAACGACGCGTACATGCGCGACTTCCACCTGGTCGTGCCCGCGGACTGCGTGGCGTCGAACAGCGAGCCGGAGAACCGCTACGCGCTCGAGCAGATGAGCAAGGTGCTCAAGGCCGACACGCGGCCGTCGGAAGAGCTGCGGCTCGAGGACCTGGGCCGGCGGAAGTAGCCGTTGACCGAGACGGTTCGGGCCGAGCTCGCCGCGCGGGGACTGGTCACAGGCCGCCGGTCTCGGGATCGGGTGCCTGGAGGTTGGTCGCGACCGAGTTGAGCCAGGTGCGCAGGTCGTCGGCTTCGCGGCCCGAGAGCGTCAGCGGCTCGTCGCCGGAGCTGAAGTGGACGATCAGCTTGTCCTCGCGGGTCCGGGCGAACTGGTCGTCAACGCGGAGCACCTGATCGAGGTTGAGGAACAGCGAGCCGATCTTGACCAGGCTGGCCATGGGGAAGGTCTCCTCGGGGCGCCCGGAGGCGGGACATGGCGGGTCGATGCGACCCGTTTGCGATCTCCGACTCGATTCTAAACGCTGCTCGGGGAGTCGGTCCACGGAGTGGATTCGCCCGGCATCGCGGGCCGGCCCAATCCGGCTCGCGCGGGCTTGACGGACCGATCGGCTTCGCCGAAGCTGAGGGTGGCCCGGCCTTTTACGACAAGGCCCGGGCGTGCAGGGATTCTCCAGGGGTCGAAGAAGCCGGATCTGGAATCGGTGGCGAACTACCTCGGGATCGTGGCCATGAGCAAGAGAGCGAGATTGAAGAAGTCGGCGCCAACGGAGGCCACACCCGCCCAGTCTCCGAGCCATGGCATGCCCGGGACGACTCATTCGATTGGCGGACCTTCGATCCGGAAATGCTCGAGGGCGGTGCCCGTGCTCCGCTCGCCAGCGAGCTGATCACGTACCGCGATCGCCTCGACGAGCTGCTCCGGCACGAGGGCCAGTACGTCGTGATCAAGGGGCAGGAAATCGCCGGATACTTCCGCACCCGACGATCCGCCATCGAGGCGGCGGTGGACGCATACGGACCTGCCCCTTTCCTGGTGAAGAAGGTCGTGGAGAAGGAGCCGATCCGCAAGATCGGCCATGCGAGCCTCTGATGCCGATCTTCCCGGTACCTCTCGGCCTCGATGGTCCGCGCATCGACGTCGGCCTGAGCGTCTCGAAAGCCTACGCGTCCTGGGGCGGTCCCCCGGGGACGTGGAAGGCACTCATCGATACGGGAGCCGACATGACGGCGATCAGCCCCGGGGTTGTGGCGGCCCTCCAACCATTGAGGCTCGGCGTACAGCCCGTAAGGCGAGCCGGTGGAGGACCTCGATACATCATACTTACGATATTCGCATCCGCTTCGGCGGCCACGCCGGGAAAGGACGGTGGTTTCGCCTCGAGGCCGTCGAGATTGAACCGGCGTCCCCAGACGTTGACATCCTCATCGGCATGGAATTGAACCGGCGTCCCCAGACGTTGACATCCTCATCGGCATGGAATTGCTTTTGAAAATCGACATGGCCTGGCTGGGCCCCCGCGGGATGCTATTCATTAGCTATTGAGGAGGTCCTTATGGCAACCGAAGAAGAGCTCAAGAAGGCCCTGAAGGCGTTCAAGAAGCGGTTGAAGTTCATGCGGCTGGACGAGGAGTCGGGCCTGAGCCGCGGCAACAACAAGAAGTCGGGGATCACCGGCATCACGCCGCCGTCCGGGCACCCGCCCGGCATCTGGGAAGAGCTGGTCAAGGCGGGGAAGCTCAAGCGCGAGATGGGCAGCACCTACTCCGTGGTCGAGGGGGCCTGAATCCTCGCCGCCGGCGTGAGGAGGTCGCGTCATGATCGGGGATCCTGGGCCGTTGATCCGCGAAGCGCCATCGGGCAAAGAGAGTCAGGAGCTGAACGACAAGCTCCTGGCGGGCCTCCAGAGTCCGACGAGCGAGATGACGACCGATGATTGGGCGGCACTGCGCGAGCGAATCCTGGCCCGCAATCCGGACCTCCGCGGAACGGCCTGACGCGCCAGGTCATTTTTCAGAACTTCAATATCCTGATACGCCCCGGGGACGACGCAGGCCCGGCCCAGGACGACGGCTCGCCTTTTCCAAATCGTTGACAACCGTAGTCGATCTGGCTACATTGTCAATCGAGCTGGCCGCGGTTCGACATCCCGTCCGGTCCGCAATGGCCGGCCGTCACGACCGGGGATCACGGGGACGATCGATGAATCCCGAGGAGCCGAAGGACCTTTCGCGGGCCGAGTGGAAGGTCATGAAGATCGTCTGGGAGCTGCAGAAGGCGATGGCCCGCGAGGTCTACACGATCGCCGGCGAGCGCTATTCATGGACGCCGGCCACCGTGAAGACCCTGCTCAAGCGGCTGGTCGACAAGGGCTACGTGTCGACCACCGCGGTCGGCAACGGCTTCGTCTATCGCCCGGCCCGCACGGCGCTCTCGGCGCTGAGATCGGCGGCCGACGACCTGATGACCAACCTCGACGCGGGCGTGACCGGCCCGCTGCTGGCCCACATGGTCGAGCGCGTTGCGCTGAGCGAGGACGACCTCGATGCGCTGCAGAAGCTGATCGACGCCAGGAAGAAATCGTTGAAGCGGCGGGGCAAGGGGTAGAGTGCAGGCATCTCCCGGGGGAGGGCACCGCGATGGGAAGTCTCGCGATCGGGTACGCCAATGCCGCGGCCGGCCGATGGGCGGCCTGGCTCGTCGCCGCCTCGCTGGATGCCGCCGCGCTGCTGGCGATCGCCGGCGTGGTGTGGCTCGCCATCCGCAGGCGGGTCGCGCCGCAGGTGGGCCATGGCCTCTTCCTGCTGGTCCCGCTCAAGCTGCTGGTGCCCGTGGTCCTGACCGTCCCGGCCGCGTGGGCGTGGTGGACGCCGTCGGTCGTCGTCTCGTCGTGGTTCGAGGCGGAGCGCGGGCCCGAGGCGATCGGGCACCGGCCGACGGCAGAGACCCCGGCCACCACCGCCGTTCCGGATCGGCCGACTCCGCTCGCGGTCGCCGCGGATCGTCCGGCCTCACGAGCCGAGCGACCGACCGCCCGGGCGATGGGACCCGCGTCCGGTCCTGCGACGCATCCCGTCGCGGAGGCCCCTGCCCTTTCGGTGGCGGCGGGATTCCTGGCCGCCTGGCTGGTCGGTGTCGCGCTGCTGCTGGCGCGTCTCGTCGCCGCGCACCGGCGATTCGGCTCGCGGCTCCGACGGATGGTTCCCCTCGATGAGGCCGAGCTGGGTATCGACGTGCGTGGGCTCTGCCGCCGCGCCGGGGTCGCCGGGACGGTCCGGATCGTCGAGGACGACGCCGCGGCCGTGCCCGCGGTCTGGGGAATCGTCCGGCCGACGATCATCCTGCCGCGCAGGATCACCTCGGCCCTCACGATCGAGCAACGGCAATGGGTCCTGCTCCACGAGCTGGCGCACGTCCGCCGCCGCGACCTCCTGGTCCTCCTGCTCCAGCGACTGGCCGCCATCCTCCACTTCTTCAACCCGACGATCTGGATCGCCAATCGCATCATCGATCAATTGCGAGAATACGCGTGTGACGACCTGGCCGTCGCGCTGAGCGAGGCGACCGGGGTCGAGTCGGGCGAGGCGTTCGTGCGGGTCTTGCGGCACGCCGAGCGCGGCCGCCGACGGCTGGAGGGGGCCCTCGGCATCTTCGGACTGGACTCGCGCGCCGCCTGTATTCTCCGGATCCGCCGGCTGCTGGACGACAATAGGCCGACGGGTACCGCGGCGCGCGGGTGGTCGTTCGCGGGCCTGATCCTGCTGGCGGCATTGGCGCTTCCGCAATTGCGGGCGGCCGGCGAGGCGGCCCCCGCCGAGCCCCAGCAGGCCCCCGCCGTCAAGGATCAGGACGCGGCCGCTGCCGCGAGCAATCGACCCTTCGAGCTGCTCGTCGTTGGGCCCGACGGCAAGGCGATGCCCGGGGCCGTCGTCGAGCTGAGGGCCGATCCGCCCATCACGCCCGAGCGGGTCCGCAAGGGGAAGATCGCCGGGCAGCAGCGGTTCGGGACGTCGGTCGCGACCGATGCCGAGGGGAAGCTTGTCGTCGAGCTGCCGCCGGCGACCGGTCGATTCGCCGTCTTCATCACGTTGCCGGGCCATGGTCCGTACTGTGCGCGGTGGACGTCCGGAAGTCACGTTCAGGCGATCCCGCCGCGGTTCACGGCCGAGCTGGAGGCCGCCTGGTCGGTCGGGGGGATCGTGGTCGATCCGGAAGGGAAGCCGGTCGCGGGCGTGCAGATCCGCCCGAGCATCGAGTTCAAGAAGCCGCCCGGCGATACCCGGCAGTTCGGCAGCGGGGCGAGGGTCACGACCGACGCCGCGGGGAAGTGGCACTTCGACAACGTGCCGGTCTCGATGGCCGACGTTCACGTGGAGATCGACCATCCGAGCTTCCAGCCGGTCCGCCGTCGGCTGGCGCGGGCCGAGTTCGGGATCGCGCACGGCCGCGAGCCGTCGGCCCGGATCGTCCTCAATCGCGGCCTGACGGTGACGGGCAAGGTCGCCGACGAGGCGGGAAAGCCGATCGCCGGGGCGCTGGTGCGCACCAAGTTCTGGAACGACGTCCGCGAGGCCAGGACCGGAGCCGATGGCACCTACCGGCTGGTCGGCTGCGAGCCGAAGTCGGCCCGGGTCGTGGCCTCGGCGCCAGGCCGGGCGATGGACATGAAGGAGCTGAACGTCGAGCCGGGGATGGCGCCGGTCGACTTCCGGCTGAAGCCCGGCGGCACCGTGAAGGTCCGCGTGGTGGATCGGCAGGGCAACCCGGTCCCGAGGACGCGCATCTTCTTCCAGGCGTGGCGCGGTCGCATCGAGTATTTCGAGTTCGATCATGTCCATTCTTATGCGGACGACCACGGGGTCTGGGTCTGGAACGAGGCGCCCCTGGACGAGTTCCGGGCGGACATCTGCCCGCCCGACGGGATGCAGTTGTCGCAGCAGCCGCTGATCGCCCGGGCGGAGGAATACGTCTTCCGCGTGGCCGGTCCGCTGGTCGTATCGGGCAAGGTCGTCGACGCGACGACCGGCGAGCCGATCAAGTCTTTCCGGGTTATCCCGGGAGGGCGTCGCGAACAGGGGCAGCTGTTCTGGCATCGCGAGGACGCCTTCACCGCCTCCGACGGCCGATATGAGATCCGCCAGGGCCGGGGCGAGCCCGCGCACCTGGTCCGCATCGAGGCCGAGGGATACCGGGCGGCCGTCTCGCGCGAGATCCGGAGCGACGAGGGGACCGTCGCGGTCAACTTCGCGATGGCGCGGGGCAAGGACGTCGTCGCCAAGGTCGTGACGCCGCTGAACGCCGCGGCCTCGGGGGCGAAGGTTGCGCCGGGGGCCGCCGGGTCGCAGATCCACGTCAAGAATGGTGAGATCAGCGAGATCGGGACCTTCTCCCCCCGGGCCACGACCGACGCCGACGGCCGCTTCCGCTTCCCGGCGCAGGACGGGGATTTCGAGCTGGTGATCACGCATCCTTCGGGCTTCGCGCACATCCGGTCGACGCCCGACTGGACGGCCCGGATCATCCGACTGGAGCCGTGGGCCCGGGCGGAGGGGACCTACAGGGTCGGCAAGACTCCGGCCGCGAACGTGCCGATCGCGATCGACGTCCGTCGGCTGGATTCCTACGGCGAGGGCGTGCCGAGGATCTACAGCCAGCACGAGGCGACCACCGGGCCGGACGGGCGCTTCATCTTCGATCGCGTGATCCCCGGCAAGGGGCGGATCGGCCGCCAGATCACCTTCATGGTGCGCGAGGGCGCGACGGAGGTCACCTCGGCGTGCTACCTCGCGGCGGAGTTTCCCGCCGGGAAGACGCTGTCCATCGACCTCGGAGGGACCGGCCGGGCGGTCGTCGGCCGGCTGCAGCCGCGGGACGGATTCGCCGACAGGGTGCGCTGGAACTTCGCGGTGATCAACGCCCTGCCGGCGGGGGCCGCCGACAATCCGGATTATCCTCATTTCCGGGCCACCGTGGACCGCGACGGCCGGTTCCGCATCGACGACATGCCCCCGGGCCGATACTCGCTGGATGTGCGGGTCAACCAGGAGGGCGTCGGCGGTCTGCGAGCCCGCGGCTTCGAGGTGCCGGCGGTCCCGGGGGATCACGCGGAGCCCCCGGTCGACCTGGGCGTTCTGCGGCTGGAGCGGCGGTAGCAAAGGACGGCGCACGTCTTCCAGGGCCCTATTCCAGCGTGCCATAAGGCTCGGGCAGGCCGATGCGCGAGTAGGTCACCGAGAAGTGTTGCGCCAGGTGCTCTCGGTAGGGGGTGATCAACCGGCCGACGTGCTTTCCCCGGGCCTGGAGTCCCTCCAGGATCGTGATCGGGACGGTGTGAAGGTCCCTGAGGTTGACCAACGACTCGGGGAGACCCGGGCGAGTCAAATCGGCCGGGAGGAAGTACCAACCGTAGACCTGCCCCTTGCGGACATGGTCGCGGATGACCTTCTCCTTGACGCGGCCTGTTCGCACCAGGTCGGCTGCCGCGTGGATCTTTGCCACGACGACCCGGGCCGCCTTGTCATTCGCCAGGTCACATGCCTGGGTCAAGACAATGACCCTGGCTCGCTGGCCCACCGGCTCATCACCTTCGTCAACCTGCCGGCTCTGGTCCTCCCAGAACACGAGCGGGCAGTCGTCGAGGATATCGCCCTGTGATAGCCGCACGTCGCCGTGCTCGGCTTGGAGTTCTTCAAAACTCTTGTACATAACCTATTCGCCCGGAAAAAGGTCCGGCCACCGCGTCTCGTCGCGAAGGAAGCGACAACGGACCTTCTGGCCGCCGGACCGAGGAATGTCCCCCGGTCCGAAGACCCATTCATCCAGGATGAAAGGGCTCGGCAGACGCCCGGGCTCGGTCGCGCGGTCGCCCTCTGGATCTTCCTGGTCCGGCTCCTCGACGAGGAACGATCTCAGGGCTTTCTCAATGACGGCCCCCTTGGACGAGAACTGCCCGCTCTCCACCTTGCGGATCAGGGCCCGTTGAAGGTCGTCCGGGAGGACGACGTCGGAAAGATCCACCCCAGGCATCGGTCCACCCTCCCATATTCCGCAGGGTCCATTCGACGTCATATTATATCCCGCCACTCGTGATGGCGAGGATAGGGACGAGCCCAGCATCTGGCCTCGCCGTTGGTCCCGACCCTCGCCCATGCTTCACCGCACCCAGACCCCCGAGAGGATCTCGATGAAACCGCCCCTGTCGATCGCGGCGATGGCCGTCGCCGCCGCCGTCCTGCTCGCTACCCCCCCTGCCCCGGCCCAGCAAGCCAAGGCGCCCCCGGTCGTCGCCATCAAGGCCGCGCGGCTGTTCGACGGCAAGTCCGAGACGCTCCGGGCCAACGGCGTCGTCCTCGTCCAGGGATCGAAGATCCTGGCGGTCGGCACCGACCTGGCCATCCCGGCCGGCGCCGAGGTGATCGACCTGGGCGACTCGACGCTCGCGCCGGGATTCATCGACGCGCACACCCACCTGACGGGCGAGTCGACCGACGACTGGAAGCAGCAGTTCGTTCGACGGCTTCCGCCGCGAGACGGCCGAGAAGGCGATCGAGTCCACGGTGCATGCGCAAGGTGCTCGAGGCCGGGTTCACCACGGTCCGCGACGTGGGGAGCAGCGACATGCTCGACGTCGCCCTGCGCAACGCGATCGCGCGCGGGCTGGTCCCGGGGCCGCGGATGCTCGTGGCCGTGCACACGCTGGGCGCCCGGGGCGGGCATGCCGACGAGACCGGGCTGCGGCACGACGCGGTCAAGGAACTCGGGCCGGCCGAGGGGATCGCCTACGGGCCGGACGGGTTCCGCGAGGCGGTCCGCTTCCAAGTGAAATACGGCGCCGATGTGATCAAGTTCTGCGCGTCGGGGGGCGTGCTGTCGCTGGCCGACGAGGTCGACACGCCGCAACTCTCCCCCGAGGAGATGAAGGCCCTGGTCGACGAGGCCCACCGGCTGAGGAAGAAGGTGGCGGCGCACTGCCACGGCGACCATGCCGCCCGCGAGGCGATCGAGGCCGGCGTCGACTCGATCGAGCACGGGTCGTTCCTGACCGAGGGGACCCTGGCCTTGATGAAACAGCGCGGGACGTACCTCGTGCCGACGCTGCTTGCCGCCGACTGGATCGGCGGCAAGCTCGACAAGTTCCCGCCGGAAATCGCCGCCAAGGCAAAGGCCGCGCTGGCCGCGCGGTCGGAGATGTTCCGGACGGCCGTCCGGCTGGGCGTGAAGATCGGCTTCGGCACCGACTCGGCCGTCTCGCCGCACGGGATCAACGCCAGGGAGTTCGTCCTCATGACGGGCCTGGGCATGCCGCCGATCGCCGCGCTGGCGTCGGCGACGTCGGTCGACGCCGAGCTGCTGGGCATCGCCGCGAAGGTCGGGACGCTCGAGCCGGGGAAACTGGCCGACGTCATCGCCATGCCGGGGGACCCGACCGTCGACATCACGGCGACCGGTCGCGTCTCGTTCGTGATGAAGGAGGGCAAGACGATCCGGTCCCCGCGAGGCCCCTCGCGGTGAGCGGTGACGGGCCGCCGCGGTCCGGGAAAATGAAGCGGGGGGCCGGCCGATGATGACTCGGCCGCCCCCCTGCTCTCTCCTGCTCGATGGTCGCGATCCGCCCCGCCCGTTCCCGACGAGACCGGTTGACCGGCCCGACGGGGCGGAGGCGAGGCGAGGCGGACGATCTTAGTCGTTGTCCTTGTTCGACCGCCGCAGGTTGACGTGGACGTCCGCCAGGGCGAGATCGACCGCGTTGAGCTTGGCCGTCGAGGCGTGGCCCGCGGCGATGACCGCCGTGTGATGGACCGAGGCGTGCACGACGTGCACGACCTTCTTCTTGGGGTGGTGCGCCGCGGGCTTCGGGTGCGCGACGGGCTTCGGGTGCGCGACGGGCTTCTTGTGAGGCTGCTTCGTCGGGTGCGCCTTCTTGGTCACGACCTTCTTGTGGTTCTTCGAGGCCTTGCCCGTGGCGCCGGTGGTTGTCCCGGTGGGCGAGACGGTCTGACCCGTGGCGCCGGTCGTCGGGGTCGTAGTCCCTGATGAGCCGCCGGTGCTCGACGAGCCGCCCGTGTTCGTCGTACCGATGCTCGGACTGCCGGTGTTCGACGAGCCGCCCGTGTTACTCGACGAGCCGCCCGCGTTACCCGACGAGCCGCCGGTGTTCGACGGGTTGCTCGCCGAGCTGACGGAGGCGGGCATCCGGTAGGACAGCGGGGCGGTGATGGGGATGTTGCCGCCGCCGCCGAGGGTGGCGAGGGTGGTCAACTGCCCCTGGGGGTTCCCCTCGATGAACTGGCCGGTGGAGGACCGGTAGACGACCACCTGGTCGGAGCCTACGCCGAGGTAATCGGCCGGGGCCGGGATGTCGCCGGCCTGGAAGCCGGAGACATTGTAGGCCCCGTTCGGCCCGACGATCGTGAACACGCCGGCGTTGGGGTTGTAGACGGCCGCCTCGGTGTGTCCGTAGATCGGCGTCTTCTGGCCGGCGGCGACGGCCATCTGGAAAAACGTCGCGTTGTCGTACTGGCCGGGCACCGGGACGTCGCCGGCCTGGAAGCCGGGCACCGCGACGGAGTACACCGCCTGGGGCCCCTGGATCGTGAAGACGCCGGTGGTGGGGTTGAAGGACGCCAGCTCGGAGTAGCCGACCCCGTCGTAGTCGCCCGCTACGGGGATGTCGCCGGCCTGGCCGAAGACCACGGTCCGGGTGCCGGAGAGGGCACTGGCGATGGTCCAGACGCCCTGGCCCTGGGCATTGACGGTGTAGACGCCCATCTCGCTCGGCCCGTTGGCGTCGAACTTCCCGACGACGGGGACGCTCGAGTTGGGGGTGCCCATGACGAAACTCGATGGGCCCTGGGCCGCGAAGTTGGACGAATCGAAGACCGTCCAGGTCGCGGTGGCGAGGTTGTAGTACGCCAGGTCGGTGACGCCGTCGCCGTCGAAGTCGCCCGCGAAGGGCACCGCGTTGATCGGCGCGGTGGCGGTGAGCGATTGCGAGCCGCCGGTCGTCGCGGCGGACGAGAGGGTCAGCGACGTGGCGTCGTTGATGGCCAGGATGGTGGCCCCGCCCGGGATGCCGACGCCGAAGACGGCCTGGCCGGGCACGAGGCCCGCCGTGTTGGCGATGCCCGTGATGACCGTCGAGCCGCCGGTGAGCGTGCCGGTGAAGGCGAAGGCCGGCGAGAAGGTCCCGCCGTTGACGCCATACCACGGCGCGGGCGTTCCGGACGGGCTCAGCACGATCCACTGGAGCTGGTTGGTCGCGGCGTTGCGGTTGAACAGCGCCGGGTCGGAGGTCAGCCCGCCGTTGTAGTCGGCCACGGTCGAGGTGATCGCCACGCCCACGCTGTTGCTGGGGTTGGAGACGTTCCCGGCCGGGTCGATCACCACCACGTAGACCGAGGTATGGCCCCCGGTCAGGGTGTAGGGGAGCTGGATGGAGAAGTCATAGGACTTGCCGCTGGCGTCGGTCTGGGTGGCGCCGGCCGTGGCCTTGCTCTCGATGGCGGTCTGGCCGGCGACGAACAGCTCGACCGTGTATCCCGGCGTGGTGCTGCCGACGAACGTCGGCGTGCGGCTGGTCGTGACGCCGTCGCCGACGATCCCGGTGTCGTCGCCCGGATTGAGGCGGAAGTCGGACACAGGGGCCGGGGTGGTGTTGTCGATCTGGAAGGTGACCGGGCCGGCGGTCGCGGGCTGCGAGGCCCCGCCGGTCTCGCCGGCGAAGGTGTTGTAGGTGGCGGTGACGGTGACCTGGAACTTGCCGTTGGACACCGCGGCGCCCGAGGAATCGAGGAAATCCTGGAACGGGAAGCTGAACGTCTCGGAGCCGCCCAGGACGGTGATGTCCGAGGCCGGCAGCGGGAAGGTGTTCGTCGTCGCCCCGGCCGGGGTCCCGGTCGGCGGATTGAGCCAGGTCTCGGTGACCGTCAGCGTGGTGCCGTTGGGCCCGACGTCGGCGGTGCCATCGAGCAGGGGCGCCGTGTTGCTGGTGACCGGGAGGTTGTTGACGATCGCATACTGCCCGGCGTTGGTCAGCTCCAGGGTCACGCCGGGCGGCCCGGTCGGCACGGGATGCGAGAGGTCGGTGGCCTGGAGCATGAAGGTCAGCGTCACCGGCACGCTCTTGGCCCCGGCGGCGTCGGTGGCGAAGACCTCGATCGTCTTGAGGCCGTTGCTGCCGAACGCCGTCGTGATCGGGATGGCGAAGTTGCCGAAGGTGTCGGTCGAGTTGCCCGAGCCCGGGGCGGTGAACGCGGCGGGGTTGAATCCGCCGATGACCTGACCGAAGGTCGAGTCGCCTGCGGTCTCGTCGAGGATGGTCACCCAGGTGGTGCTGCCGATCCCGGAGACCTCGCTGCGGCCGTCGATGGTGGGCGACGCGGTCGTCACGGTCGCGGTGCCGTCGGCCGTGGTCCCGCCGGTGTCCGTGGAGTCGATCTTGGTCGTGCCGGCGAGGACCATCGGCGCCAGGTTGATGGCGAAGGCGCCCTCGCCGTAGGTGCCCGCCAGCAGGAGGTCGGGGTCCGGGGCGGCGGTGGGATTGTGGGCGACGAACGCCTCGGTGCCGCCGGCGGTCGCGGCGGCCGAGAGCGTCAGGCTGTTGTTGCCGGTGTTGACCGCCGCGATCGTCGTGCCCGACGGGATGCCCGCGCCGGTGATCAGGTCGCCGATGGCCAGGCCCGTCGTGCTGGTCAGGTTGGTGACGCTCGCCGAGTTGGCCGTCAGCGTGCCGCTGAAGGTGAAGACCTGATCCGGGCCGGCCAGGACGGGCATTCCGTTGTCGGAGTTGATGTTGCCCTGCGAGAGGCTCAGGTCGGTCACGTTGACGTGCGGCAGGTCGCCGCCGGGCGTCACGGCCCCGTAGGTTGTGGTCGGGAAGAGGGCCCAGTTCTGCCCGTTGTCCGTCGACACGTAGACGCCCGAGTTGCCCGCGACGTACAGGACCGGGTGATAGCCCTGGGTGAGGTCCGCCGGGTTGTTGGGGATGGCGTAGTTCCAGTTGGCGGCGATCGAGTTGAAGACCGTGGCCAGGTCGTACGGCGTGGCGTTCTGGTCGGTGGACGGGTTGTACGACTGGCCGAAGATGTCATAGGCCAGCGTCTTGATGTTGCCGGTGATGTTGACCCACTCGTTGACCGCGGCGGTGGGGTTGTTGGCCAGGGTGACCGAGTTCGCCAGGTAGAAGACCCCGGTGGTGGTGACGGCGTAGGCGTCGTGGCTGCCCCGCGTCGGATCGGTGACGATCTGCTTCACGGGCGAGCCGTCGAGGCCCAGCGAGATGTTCGCCCAGTTACCGCCGGCGTTCCGGCTCATGTAGATCTGGCCCGTGCCGGCGGTGCCCACCGGCGAGGTGCCGACATACATGAAGTTGCCGAGGTTGCCGAGCCCCGCGGGTGCGCCGGGGTCGGGGGCGCCGTAGGCCAGGGCAAAGCTCTCGTCGCCGTCGGCCGCGGCGTTGGCCGGCAGGCCGAAGGTCGCCGGCGTGCCGACCGGGAACCACGCCTGGCCCTGGTCGGTGGTCTTGAAGACGTTGCCGGTGCCCGAGCTGATGAGCATGTCGAGCGAGTTGACCGGGTCCATCACGATGCTGGCGTAGTCGGTCAGCGACCACTGGGGGTCTGGGGTGGGGTCGCCGTTGCTGGCCTGGAACAGCCCGAAGGTCCGGGCCACGCCGTTGACCAGGACGATGTTGGTGTCGAAGCCGCCCCAGGCGGGCGACCAGAACTGCGCCAGCGTGCCGCTCCCCTGCTGGTCCACGGCCGTGCCGGAGGCGATCCGGAAGATGCCGCCGGCACCGTCGGCCGAGGCGGGCGAGATGAATGAGGCGGAGCCGGCCCCCAGGGCGCTCCAACTGATGTTGCCGTCGGTCAGCAGGCTCGGGTCGGACGCCTGGCCGCCGATGTTCTCGGCACCGGCATAGAAGAGGGCCTTGGCCGCCTGCGCCGCCGCGCTGCTGGGCTGCGCGGCCACGTAGTAGTCCTGGGCGAGCTGCAGGTTGCCGTTGCGGTTGACCGACGGGGCGGCGTCCGAGCTGCCGATGGTCGCCTCGAACACCCCGTCGTTGTCCAGGCCGCTGTAGATCCCCGTGAGATTGCCGGCGATCAGCCGCGGCAGGCCCGTCGAGGGGTCGATCTCGGAGAGGAGGATCTGGTAGCCCGTGCCCGAGATCTCGTTGTTGGCCCCCGGCGGGTTGAACTGGCTGGTGATCGGGACGTCCATCGGCGTCCAGGTCGCGTACAGACCGGTGTTGGTGAAGCTGGCGTAGTTGTTGACGAACAGGGTCGAATCCTGCAGGAACGGGGCGTCCGGGTTGCGGATGAAGTTCAGGAACGGGCTCGGGTCGGGGAGGTCGAACGGCGGGACCAGCCAGCTCGAGCCGCCCGGCAGGTTCGTCGTGGTGTACCCGGTGTTGGAGGGGAGGGTCAGGCCGAAGCCGGGGGACTGGTTCTCGTTGCCGACCAGCGAATGGGCGTCGGCGATCGTCGTGGCGTCGATGCGGATCAGCCCGGTGTCGCTGTTGTACGTGTCGCCGCCGAAGCCGCCCAGGTAGGTGACGTTGGGATTGCTCGGGTCGACGGTCAGGGCGAGGTCGCGGTTGCCCATGGCGCCGTCGGTGATCGCGTACTGGACGGCCGCCGCCCCCGTGGTCGCGGTGTCGCTGTTGGTCGGCACGGCCTGGTTATAGCCGTTGATCGGGGCGAGCGTGGGGAGCTGCACCTGGGTCCAGTTCTGGCCGAAGTCCTTGGTCAGGTAGAGGCCGTTGAAACCGCCGGTCGCGGTGGCCACCGCGGCGTAGAGCCAGCCCTCGTAGATCTGGTTGCTCAGGTTGTTCGAGGTCTGCGCGGGCGCGGCCAGGACGATCCGGCCGTTGGCCCCGTTGGGGGTCAGTTCGGCCGCGGGGATGCCGGGGTTCATATCCTGGTCGGTGGTGGTGTCGACGATCAGCGGGTTGCCGACCTTGCCGACCATCAGGTTCCATGACCCGATCTCGCCCTGGTCGGTGCTCATGAAGACGCCCTGGCCCTCGATGCCGGCGTAGACGAGCTGGAGGTTGCCGCGGGTCGGCGACGTCGGGGTGCCCGGGGGCTGGTTGCCGGTGACGGGGTTGAGGATGATGCCGCTGTCCGGGTTGAGGAGGACGGACGTGGCGTTGCCGGCGATCACCTGGGTCCAGGTCTGGCCCGAGTTCTCGCTGCGCCAGATCCCTCCGTTGGTGCCGCTGAGCGCGGCGTAGATGATGATCTGGCCGTTGGGCGAGAGCTGGGGATCGATGGCGAGCTGGTAGGCCGTGGTGCCCACGAACGCGCGATCGCGGGTGGTGGAGTCGATCGGCAGGAGATTGCCGCTGCCGCTGGTCTGGCTGAACGGTCCCGAGACGTTGACCGAGCTGTCGTAGAGGTTCCAGGTCTGGCCGCCGTCCTGCGAGATCAGGAAGCCGACGCCGGGCGCGTCGGTGGCCTGCTGGCCGCTGGTGAACCCGCCGGTGGCCGCGATGATGAACGACTGGTTGGGGTCGCCGTTCCTGGGGAAGACGGCGACGCTGCTGATGTTGATCGCCGCGTTCGGGCCGAAGTTCGTCAGCGGCAGCCAGGTCGGGCCGCCGGCGGCCTTGGTGAGGAAGTTGGTCGTCTTCCAGATGCCCCCCGAGGCGCCGCCGACGTAGACCGTGTTGCCCGTCGGGTCGGAAGGGTCCACCGCGATCGCGTTGACCTGGCCGGTCTCGAACGTGCTCGAGGCGCCGCCGACCGGCGACCAGGCCTCGCTCGACAGGGCACTGCTCTGGCCCAGGTTCGAGATCTGGAAGCTGACGCTCGGGCCGGAGCCCTGCACGCCCAGGTTGCTGGTCGGCGTCGCCTTCTGGAAGGTCAGCGACCAGCCGTTGATGGTGCCCGTCGTGCCGGTCGTCGAGCCGTTGGAGATGACCAGCGTCCAGGTCCCCTGGACGTTCATGCCCTGCTGGCCGCCCGTCGTGGGTGCGAAGACGTTGGCCAGGGACTGCTGCGGGTTGTACACCGAGAAGAACGGCGCCGACCCATTCTGGATGGGAGTGGTGGCGTTGTCGTCGAAGACGGTGTTGGTGAAGTTGGACGTGGTCTGCCCCTTGCCCACGTTGCTGAACAGGACGACCTGGCCGTCGATCTGGCCGCCCGGGCTGTAATGGTACAGGGTCGCGGTCAGGTCGGGGTCGTTGGGATAGCTCAGGTCGAGCTGGACCTGCATCACGCTGGCGCCGGCGGCCGTCTTGTCCCCCGCGATGACGAAGCTATCGGGCACGACGATGCTCGAGGAGACCGAGCCGGGGATCGGCTGGCCGGTCGTGTCGGCCGCGGTGGACGCGGGGATCGCCTTGGGCGTGTCCTGCGCCACATACTGAGTGGTGGTCGTCGGGGCCTGGTGCTCGAGTCGCGGAGGATGTTGAGCCCGGCGCTCTGCGAGGTGTCGGTCGCGTCGCCGAACTCGTCGATGAGGCCGGCGGCGAGCTGGAGAGTGTACGTCCCGCTGAGCTGCTGCTGGGGGAAGTTGATCGCGAACGTCGTGGCCACCGTCTCGGGCAGGCCGTTGATCGTGGCGCTCTGGGGCGCCACCGGGACGACCGTGATCAGCGGGAGGACGTTCAGCGACCAGGTGTCGAGTGTCGCGGTGACGGCCGTGTTGGTGTTGGTGATCTGGAGGGTCCACGTGCCGTCGGCCGACATCCCCGCCAGGCCGGAGAGCGTGTTGGTGCTGCCGTTGTACGCGGGAATGAATGTCCCCGTGTACGGCGCGGTGCCCTGTGTGATCGAGTTCTCGGCCAGGTCGCCGAACGTCGTGTTCACCAGGTTCTGGCCGTGCAGGCCGGAGAACAGCGGGATGGTCGTCGTGCCGTCGGGCGCGATCAGCACGGCGGTGAACCCGGAGTCGACCGGCGTCGCCAGGCTCAGGGAGACGGTCAGGTCGAGGATGTTGAGCGTGCCGCCCGAGTTGATGGTCACCTTGGAGGAGAGCGTGCCGGGGCCGGCGGAGGTCTGCGCGGGCACCGACTGGTCGAGCGTCGTCGGCGCGAACGCCTGCGGGCCCGAGATCGAGCCCAGCGGGCCCATGATCGACACCTGGTTGCCGACCGCGTTGGTGAACGAGCTGGTCTGGATCGGCCGGTCGAACGTGACCAGATACTTGCTGACCGTGTTGTTGGAGATCAGGTCCTTGGTGCCGGTGGAGAGCACGTTGCCGCCGCCCACCGCCTGCGTCGAGGCGATCTGGGGCCCGGGGACGATCAGCGGCAGGGTGTTCTGGTTGAACGGCGGGCTGAGGATGGAGAGGGCCGTGGTGAAGGTCTGCTGGGCACCCGGCGGCAACTGGGGCGTCGGTACCGCGTAGACGTCGCCCGGCGTCGCACCGGTGAACCCATTGGTCATTGTCAGCGGGTTCTCGTCGGATATGCCGTCGGCGTTCTGGTCCATCGGGGCGCCGGCCTGCAGGCCCAGGGTCGGCAGCTCCGAGGCGATCTCGACCGACCAGCCGGTCAGCGTGCCGACGTTGTTGGCCTGGTTGTCGTGGATGGTGAGCGTGTAGGTGCCCTGGAGCGGGCCGCCGTCGAGCCCCGTGACCGGGAAGGGGGCATTGCCGAGCGTGATCGGGCCGTCGGTCGTCCCCTGGAAGACCACGCCGGTCTGCCCGTCGGGCGCCGTGAGCGTGATGAGCAGGTCGGCGGCGTTCTGGTGGGTCAGCGAGAGGTTGACCGTGACCCCGGTGATGATCTGGTTGGCGTGGCCGCCGATGGTGAGCTGCGAGGTGGTGATGTCGTCCGCCGTGCCGGTGCCGCCCGTGCCCGCGTTGGGAATCCGCAGGGACGAAATCGTCGCGGGTCTGGTTCGACCACCTGCTGGGGCACCGGCCCGACGACGAAGGAGTTGACCGGGGCGACGATCGGGTTGTTCGACTCGTCGTCGGGCGTGATCAGGTAGCTATAGGTGCCGGTGAAATTGGCGATGTTGCTGGAGCCCCCGGGCTGGCCGTTGGTCCCGGGCTGGAAGTCGGGCTCGAAGGTGACCCTGAACTCGGTGAAGCCGAACTTGGAATTCAGGCCGACGCCGCTGGAGGCGACCGGGGTGACGCTCTGGACGAACAGCGGGATCGAGGCGTCGCCGAACGTGGTGTCGTGGTAGAAGACCTGGACGTCGGCCGGGGTGAACGAAGGGTTCTGGTCGGGCGGGTTGATCGGCCGGTCGAAGGTGACCGTGAAGCTGACGCTGTCGCTGGCCGCCTCGGAGAACGGGATCGGTCCCATGGTGCTGTTGACGACCCGCGGCCCCGCGGCGATCTTCATCGGCTGCAACATCGTGGCCAGCGCCACCAGCGCGGGCTGCCCGTTGACCAGGGTGGCCTTGTTCGAGTTGCCGGTATAGAGCGGGTAGACCTCGCCGTTGTAGACGGCCAGGCCCATCGAGCTGCCGTAGCCGTAGGTGCTGTTGGCGGTGTTGGCGCTGGTGCCATTGTCCCCCTCGGGGCCAACCACCACCGACTGGCCGGTGATCGCGTCGGTCGCGATGAGCGAGTGATTGGCATAAGCCTGGGGGCTGAAGGAGGCGCCGCCGTCGATGCTGGTGGCGATGTAGGTCGACACCAGGGTATTGTTCGGGTCGTTGCGGGCGTCGCGCCAGGAGACGACCACGGTTCCGGTGGCCGGGTCGACGGCGACCTCCGGCTGGAACTGCGTCCGGCCGGTGAACAGGTCGTTGGGGTTCGACTCGTTCGATCCGCTCGAGCCGTCGGCCTGGGCCGAGTCGTCGTTGACCTGGATGGGGTTGCTCCAGGTGCGGCCGCCGTCGTCGGAGAAGGTCAGGAAGATGTCGGTGTTGCTCGCCGGGTTCTTGATCCCGGCGACCGTGACGTTCTGGTAGCCGACGAACGCGGCGTAGATCCGCCCCTCGAACGGGCTATCCGGGCCCAGGGTATTGTCCACCGCGATCGAGACGCCGGGGCCGATCGGCACCGGCGAGGCCGGCACCACGGTCGTGGGCACGCCGGTGGCCGAGATCGGCACGATCAGGCCGGCCGAGGCGCCGATGGTGACGTCGTTGGGGCTCTCGAAGGGGTCGGGGTTCGGCAGGCCGACCTGCGCGCCGCCAGGCCGCGGCCGAAGGTCATCGACCAGTCGAGCAGGAAGCCCGGGCTGGCCGAGGTGCTGGTGTCGTCGCCGCTCGTCTCCAGCGTCCAGGTGCCGTTGACGTTGCCGTTGAGCGACTGGAGGAACTGCCGCAACGACCCGCCCTGGGGCACGTAGTCGCCGAAGTAGGGCGCCTGCTCGCTCTTGTCGCCGAGGAAGCGGGTGGCGCTGTCGTCGAAGATCGTCCCGACCTCGTAGTCGCCGATGTTGTTGTTGGTGTAGGTCTGGACCCCGACGTTGGCCCCGCCCGTCACCGAGAGCCCGCCCGTGAACAGCAGGGGGAACTCGGCCTGACCGCCGGGCGCGATCAGCGTCAGCCCCAGGTACTGGTCGGTGGGATCGATGATGTTGACCCGGACGTCCAGGCTGTTCAGGCCGGCGAGGTTCGAGATGTTGACCGGCATGGAGAAATTTGCGGTGGAGTTCTGCGGGATGAGCCCCTCCTGCTGGTCGCCGAAGGCGAAATCATGCCCGGCGCTGAGCGTATTGGCCATGAGCGTGTTGGTGCCCGCGTTGTCCCAGGCCACCGTCACCTGGCCGCCCGGAATCCCCGGGTCGCCCGACAGGCCGCTCTCGCTGGCCTGACGCCCCTGGCTGACCGTGATCGCCGGGTTGAAGTCGCGCTCGCTCGTCGGGCCGCCCCCCGCCCCCTGCTGGCCGTTCACGGGCGAGCCGTTCTGGGAGTTGACGTCGGTCACCGTCATCGGGCCGAAGTTGTTGCCCCCGTCCGAGGAGGCCACCGTCACGATCCGGTTGGGATTGAAATTCGGCCCCAGCGGATTCGTGTAGACCGGCTGATCCACCGTCGTCCACGAGACGTACACGTTGCCCGAGCTGGTGTCCTGCTGCGAGGCCACGCTCTGCGGCAGCGTGGCCACGTTGTCATCCACCGTCATGGTCGGGTCGATGGCGCCGTCGCCGTTCGACGAGCTGTACCACTGGTAGATGACCTTCAGGTTCGGCGGCGTCGAGGGGAAGCCCGAGTAGAGCGCCGGGTCCTGCTCGTTGTTGTTGAAGTTCACCGACTGCGGCGTTGACCCGGCGAAGTTGAACTTCTGCAGCACCAGGGCGCCGGACGCAGCGGTGGCGCCGCCCGTCGAGCCCGAGCTGTACTCGGTCAGGATGTAGAAATTGTCGCTGTCGTCGAACCCGGCCGAGGGACTGGTCTGGTAGGCATAAGGGACCGTCGGTCCGCTCGTCGTCGGGTTGAGCAGCGACGTCTGCCGCGCCAGGCCGGCGGTATTCGTCGGCTCGGAGAACAGCACCAGCCACGATTGACCGCTGTTGACCGAGAACGCGGCCTCGATGGCCACCACCTCGCCGCCGAGGGTCACCGCCGCCATCGTCGGGTCGTTGTCCTCCCAGACCGCGACCATCTTCGTCGGGTCGTGCGGGTCGACCACGATCGACGAGCTGTTCATGCTCGCGTTCGTCCCGCCGATGTTGGCCATCATCTGCGAGAGGTTCTGCAGCGACCCCGTCGCCGCCGCCGCGGGGATCGTGGCCATCAAGGCGCGAACCTCCAGGCCCTCCAGCGACAACTGATGGGTCCGCCCTCGCCGCCATCGCCGCGGCTGCGACTTGAGTCCAACCTGGTGCCGAGGCCCACGCGCATTGCCCGACGGTCCCGTTCCCATGGCCATGCCTCCCACTCCCCCTTGATCGCTTCTATATGCACCGCGATGTCGTGCGGCGGAGATACCGTTTATGCGGCCTGCGTTGGACGCCGAAGCCAGGCAAGATTCGAGGAATCGAGAAAACATGCAGGCTCAACCCCGCACTGTCAAATTTTCTTGATCCCACTTCCAAGGCTCTGCTATCCCCAGAAATCGCGGTGCGTCTCACCCAGACGACCCATTCTTCGTAATCGCTAGACCACAACACGATAGCCGCGTGGCTGCACTACTCCTTGTCATCATGCAAACTCCTAATCAATCGTGTCAATGCCTCTTGTCCATTTTTTCCAACACGCCGCCGGACCGGCTCGCCACGACCTAACCGCGGACGACTCGTCCGCCCTTCCCGACGTCGCGGCGACGGCTCTTCGAGACGATGGCGGCCTGCACTGGCGTCCTCTTGTAGGCTTGCGCGAGCCCCCCTGCCCTGCCCTTCGGCCCGCCTGCGAGCTGTCGCGTCCGGACCGCGTCGACGAGCATGCCGGCGATTTCCAGGCTCCAGGGTCGGCCATTAGTATGGATGAACCAAGTTGTCATGGCGTCGGCGGCATCCAGGCACCTTGAGAGCCTGGCGCCTGTCGATCCGCTGCACCTTGGCTGGCGAGTTACCTCGAGGATGTTGCGACCAGGGCCGGCAAGGCGGCAAGGTCCGGTCGTCGCCATGGTACCTTGGTAACTGGTCGACCATGGCCATGAAGGCGGCTGCTCGACCGGGGCAACGAGGAACCATGGTCGTCACGTCGCGTTGATGCCTTGCCGGCTCGACGGCACTGGCGCCAGGGTGCCTTGCCGCCTCGACCCTATCGATACCTTGATCCCTTGGTGCCAGGGTCGCCGGTGAATCAAGGGACCATGGCAGGACCAGGCCCCCTGGATTCAAGGCGTCATGCCGGCTCTATGGGGCCGCGAAATCCGTCACCAATGCGACAGGGTCATCCAGTCGCCTGGGCACCGATCGACCTGGTGGACCTCGCGATCTTGGCGAATGGGCGGTCATTCGATCAAGTTGCCGCGGGAACCAATGGAGTTGACTGACCCTGGAGCCAAGGCGCCTTGGTCCCAATGCCGCCACCTGGACCAGGCTGATGGCAACACCTTGGGGCCTTGATGACCAGGGGACCAAGCCGTTCCATCGACCCATGGTGCCTGGATTCCCATGCGCCTTCGACGAACTGGTGCCTCGTTCGCCAGCGCACCATGCGGCATGGGCAAACCTGGCGGCTGCAGGGCCTGGGTCGCAAGGCCGCAATGGCACCGACTCATGCCAGGGGCCGGGGCGACCGATGTCACGGAGGTTCCAAGCTGACCGAGGCACCCTGGCGGGCCAGCCGCCTTGGCAACAAGGTTCCCGGGGGACATCCAGGACCCTGGCGGCCGGTGTCGCAGGGTATCCAGGTGATCGTGGGACCTTGGATCGCAGGATGCCAGCGGTCGCTTGGGACCAGGGCACCTGTGGTACCCAGGTCGCCATGTGCCTGGTCGAGCTTGGCCGAGGAGGTCCCAGGGAAACCTGGTCCCGATATCTCGATGGGGCAATGTTGCCTGGTCCAGCAGGGACCGAGGTGCCAAGGCAACTCGTCGAGCCTGGCGACTGGGGATATGGGCTGCGAGGTCCCTGGGTCGCAAGGGACATGGAGATTCGCTGGAGCAAGGTCCCTGGGAAGCCGATCGACCTTGGTATCGAGCCGTTGCTGGATCCCTGGTGGCCTGGAACCTGGCTGCATCGGCAGGCAGGTGCCTGGAGAACAAGGGACCTGGGGACCGAGGGACCAAGGGACCCTGGAAGCAATCGACCTTGCCAGCCACGGAGCTTGGTGCCTGGGTGGCTGGGAATCGAGGTTCGTGGGGACCGAGGGACGTCGGTTGCCAGGGAACCATTCAACGAGGGACCAAGGTCGAGCCGATAACATGCGATGGCCCCGCGGTTTGGGGCCGAAGGCCGTGCGGCTGGCGCGGCGGGGAAGGGGGGTGCTCGTTGCGAAGCGTCGCGGTGACCAATGCGAAGGGGGGCGTCGGCAAGAGCACGACGGCGATCAACTTCGCCGCGGCGATGGTCGAGCTCGACCGACGCGTCTTGCTGATCGACGCCGACCCCTCGGGGAATGCCGCGCTGGGACTGTTCCCGCGGGGTGCGCCGGGGGTCGGGCTGGCGGATGCGCTGCTGGAGGGGCTGCGCTGGAGGATGTCGCGGTGTCGACGGAGTGGCCGGGGCTGGACGTGGTCCCCCCGGGCGATCGGCTGGGACTTTGCTCGGAGCAGATGGGCAGCGTGCAGGGCCTGGGCCAGGGGCGCGAGTTCCGCATCCGCCGGCTGCTCAAGGGGCTGGCCGGCTACGACGCCGTGGTGGTGGATACCAGCCCGGTCCTGACGCCGCTGAACGTGGCGATCCTCTACGCGGTCGCCGAGATCCTGATCCCGATCGATCCGTGCGTCGCGGCGCTGGCCGGGGTCCGCGCGCTGGAGGACCTCGTGCGGACCGTCAGCGAGTTCCGCGTGGAGTTCACCGACGCCGGTCCGCTCTCGATCGCCGGGGTGCTGGTCACCCGGACCGACCGGACCCTGGTGTCCAAGCAGATCGAGTCCGAGGTCCGGGCGTACTTCGGCGACCTGGTCTACGACCGGGTGATCCCGGCGTCGGTGAAGTTCCGCGAGGCCTATGCCCGCGGGATGCCGCTGATCCACTACGACACGTACGGCGCGGGCGCCGAGGGCTACCGAGGCGCGGCGAGGGCCTACCTGGCCGGCGGCCGGCCGGGGAGCGTCGCCGACGCGGCGAAGGTCGAGGCGGCCGAGATCGCCGGGGATGAGTCCGGGGAGTACGCGTTCCTGAGGGCATCCTGATTCACGCGGTGGCGAGGCTGCGGCCGAGCCTCGCCGTGCTGCGGGGGGATAGAGGCGATGAGCAGTGCGATGCGACGCGGGGGGATCCCGGGCCCCGAGAGCCGGACCGGGTTGACCCGGCCCAGCATGACCGAGGCCGAATTCGAGCGCCGGCTGGGCACCCAGCCGGCGGGGGCCGATCCGTCGGGAACCGCCGAACCCATCGAGCCCGCCCCGGCCCCGGAGGCCGAGGGCGACGTCGCGGCCGTCGGTGTCGCGGTCGAGGGTCGCGCGGGCCAAGCCGGCCAAGCCGCGCCGGGTCCAGCGGATGTTCGCCATCGAGGAAGACCTGGATAAGAAACTCTGGCTCTACGCCATCCACCTGGGCAAGGATCGGTCCGAGGTCGTCAACGACCTCCTGCGGCCGATCGTGGCGTCGATGGTGCTGTACGACTCGCGCGACCGCCGCGGCGCCCGCAATGCTGAGGCGGCCCTCGACCGCGGCGAGTCCGACGCCGAATCGGCCGCCTGAGCCAGCCAAGGAACGGAACGGCGTCGCGTCGGATCGCCATGCGGTCGGTCGGCGAGAGACGGGCAGGGCAGGGCAGGTGAGGGTGGCGGGCGGACGGCGACAGCGTCCTCGGGACGCGGCTACTTCGCCTTGACCCTGGCGGGGCGTGCATCGGGGAAGAGGAGGCGCTGGCCCTCGGCCCTGGCCGCGGCCGCGGCGTCGCCGGCCGGGTTCATCCGCGCCTCGAGCGCGGCGAGGTAGAGCGGCTCGAGCACGTTCTTCCAGCGGCCGACGCCGGGGTTCTCGGCCTTGACCGCGGCGCGGATGGCCTCGCGCTCGGATTCGGGCAGGGCCTCCCAGGCGGCGCGCAACCGCTCCTCGCGCGCCTTGTCGCTCTCGGCCTGCTCGAGGGCCAGGGTGCGGCGGCGCTCCTGCTCGGCCTTCGCCTCGGCCGTGGCGGCCCTGGCCTTCTCGGCCGCCTTCGCCTTCTCCTCACGAGCCTGATAATCGCCAGGGGCCTGGTAATCCGAGCGGATCGACGCCACCAGGTAGCCGGCCGGGTTCTTGCCGACCCTCCGGTCCTCGTTGCGCAGGAGCCAGTCGAAGACCTCGATCTTGGTGCGGATGCGGGCGGGCGGGTGCGCCTCGACCAGCTCCTGCGAGGTCCTGGCCGTGACGCCGCGCAACTTGAGCGCCTCGATCAGCTCGGCGGGCTGGCGCTCGTGCCGCGCGTCGGGGTCCTGCACTCGGCCGTCGCGCGGCTGCCGCGGATGAAGATGATCTTCCAGCAGCCCCGCTTGACGTAGGAATACCGCTCCTCGGGAGCCAGGGGCTCGAGGAACCCGAGCTGCTCGAGCTCGTCGAGCGCCGGCTTGAGCCGCCGCTTCAACTCGGTCGGCGCGTACGACCGGCTCAACCCGACGTGCTCGCAGGCCAGCGTCCGCAGGTCGAAATCCAGCCGGCCGCGGCGGTAGAACCGCTTGTCCAGGAACCGGTACATCCGCTTGGTCGTCGGCAGCCGAAGCTTGAGGTAGAACTCCAGGTCGAGCTGCTTGAGGTTGCCGCTCTGGAAGCTCTGGAAGATCACCTCGTTCCACCGGAAGCTCGACAGGGGCAGGGGGGGCTTGTCGGCCTTCGCCCCGCCCCGGTGGTCCGCCTTGCCCGGCCGGTTCGTGCGACCGGTCCGCCATCGCTCGCGGTCGTACAGCGTCACGTTGTCCAGCACGTGGAACTGCTCGTCGACCCAGCTCTTGGCGGCGTTGTCCCACCAGGCGTTCTCGTACATCAGGACCACGCCGACCCAGCGGTGCAGCGCCTCCTCGATCCGCCGGTAGCTCTGCCCGCTCTGCGGCCAGCCCAGGAGCTCGATCAGCTCGTACCGCGAGAACTGCACCCGGGGGTCGGTGAAGTTGCTCCGACGCTTGGTCAACTGGATCAGGCCCACCAGCACCTCGTCGTCCAGCGACGTCGGCAGGCCGTGCTTGTGCGTCCCCATGATCGTCAGCCGACGGACGATCGGCGGGCTGTCGCGACGCTCCAGCCGATCCTCGAACACCATCGTCGTCTGGCCGTCCGGGATGCGGTCGGTGAGCGCCGCGATCGGGAACTCCGCCAGGTTGAGCTCGTCCTTCCAGCCCGCATCGGCCAGACTCGCGCCCTCATCGCCCTGGCGATCGAATTCGCCCGTCTCCTCCAGAGGCACGTCCCAGTCGTCCATCTCCGCTGCCCCTCACGCCTGCCGTCAAGACGATCGCTCGGTCAGCGGCCTCCTTTGCCTCCGGTTCTCCTGATTCCAGACCCAAAGAAACAACAACAACACGGCCCCCTCTCGCGCGGTGTTGTTGTCTTTTCTTCTTAACAAGAGTCTATAACAAATTCTCCGCGCCGCAAGGGGTTAGAAAATAATAACTTACAGACCGTAACTATGTCCGGTTAATCGGTAGTGGTATGCTCGGTCTATCGTGGGTGCACCCCCGAAGTATGTCCGGTCTATCGTGAGAAGTATGTCGCGATTAATCGCTAAAATGCCGCCGTTCCATGCTCGGTCTATCGTGGGGAACGGACGTGAACTGCGGTCCGTCTATCGTTAGTGGACGGGCGTCTTGGACCCGAAGCCAACCTGGTATGTCCGGTTAATCGTTAGTGTGCGGAATGCCACGGAACGAAGGAGTATGTCCGGTTAATCGGTAGTGTACGCCGTGCCAGGAAAGGCGGCTGCTCGGTCGTCCGGGCGCTGGGAGGGTCGGCCGGTGGACCTGTCCTGGCCGACTCGCCGGGCGAGTATGTCCGGTTAATCGGTAGTACGCGGCCGGCACGAGGGGCCTGGGCCGGCCGGCAACTATGTCCGGTTAATCGGTAGGTGCACGGGCCGGCCCGACCTGGCCACCTCGCCTCGCGGGGGAAAGTATGTCCGGTTAATCGGTAAGGCCGGGCGCCCGCGCCCTCGAGGCGGGGCGGTCGCCGGCCGGGTCGGTGGGTGCTGCGCCGGGGGAGGTATGCTCGGAATATCGCTAGTGTACCCATGGTTCACCCGGGGCGGCGGCGCGGGATGTCGCCGAAAAGCGACTCCGGCCGGTGCGAGGGAGGCCGGATGGCGACGGTGAGGCGGGGTGTTGGGATTCGGCCGGTTGATGTTTGAGGGGGTGAATCGTTAAGCTAGGGGACAAGCGACCCGAGCAGATGGGCGGGTTAGGGCCGATCGATACATCGGCATCCCGCCGGCGGAAGTTCGTGGAGAGGCACCGGCTGATGGGGACGAAGATCGTCTGGCGATTGTTGATCCTTATCGCCGTGGTGACGCTGGCGGGCGTCGGTGTGTATTTCTTCCACGAGTGGCAGGTGGGGAGGATGGCGCAGGGGGTCCTGGCGCAGGCCGAGCAGGCCGAGCGCAAGGGCGATTATGAGCGCACCGTGACGCTCTACCTGCAGCACCTGATGGTCTTTCCCGACGACCTGGACGTGCGGCTGAAGTACGCCGAGGCGCTCCAGAAGCAGGACCGCTCGACCAAGTCGCTGCGGGCGGCGTTGGAGGTCTACGGCGCCATCCTCGGCCAGCACCCGTCGCGGGTGGACGTGCGGCGGCGATCGGCGGAGGTGGCCGTCGAGATGGGCGCCTACGAGAAGGCCCGTGCGGACCTGGCGATCCTGCTGCAGGCGGAGAAGGACGACGGGCATCTCGAGTACCTGGCGGGCCGGTGCCAGGAGGCGGACAACGAGCCGGCCCTCGCGGCGAGCTCCTACGGGTCGGCGATCGCGCATGCCGCCCCGGAGCGGGTCGACGCGGCGTATCGCCTGGCGTTCCTGCTGCGCGGGGCCCTGAAGCGGGCCGGCGAGGGGGACAAGGTCATCGAGGCGATGGTCCATGACGCGGCGGCCGATTACCGCGCCTACCTGGACCGTGGCCGCTATCGCGAGCAATTCCGCCTGCCGGGCGCCGAGGACGACTTTCGCAAGGCCATGGAGCTCGAACCCGGCCGGTCGGAGGTCTACATCTCGCTCGCCGTGGCGGCCGAGCGCAACTCCAAGTTCGACGACGCTCGCCAGGTGCTGGACAAGGGCCTGGCCGAGGCGCCCAAGTCGGTCAACCTGTACCTGGCGCTCGCCGACCTCGAGCAGCGGGCCGGCCGCGACGACCGCTCGATCGAGGCGCTCCAGCTCGGCCTCAAGGCGATGCCCGACGACCTCACTCTCCTGGCCCAGCTCGCGCTCCGCCTGGCCACCCGGGGCGAGACCGGCCGGCTGCTCATCCAGATCGCCGAGCTCGAGCGGATCGGCGCGGGGCTCCAGTTCACCCAGTACCTGCGGGCCCACTATTTCTTCAACTCGCACGAGTTCGGCAGGGCTCGGCAGATCCTGTCGCCCCTCCAGCGGGAGGTGGCGTCCATCCCCAGGTTGAAGTCGCTGGTCAACCTGCTCCTGTCGCGGGTCTACGCCGAGCTGAGCGAGCCCGAGCTCCAGCGCGAGTCGGCGCTGCTGGCCATGACCGCCGACCCCGACAACCTCACGGTCCGCCTCCGGTATATCCAGGGCCTGATCGAGCGCGGCGACCTCGACGAGTCCATCCAGGAATATCGGAACCTGCTGGCCCAGCACGCGAGCCTGGTCCGCCTGCCCCTGGCCGCGCTGCTGATCCAGCAGACCCGCCGGCTGCCCGCCGCCCAGCGCCGCTGGGACGAGGTCGAGCAGCTGATCGACCTTGCCTCCAAGGAGCGCGCGGGGCGGTCGAGCCGGCATTGTTGCGCGCCGAGCTCCTGATGGAGCAGGGCCAGCAGGCCAGGGCCCTGGACGAGCTCGAGACGGCGCGGGGCCGTTTCGCCGGCAACCCCGCCCCCTGGATCGCCCAGTCGGACATGCTCGTGCGGCTGAGTCGATTCGACGAGGCCGCCCGCGTGCTCGACGGCGCCCGCCAGAAGTTCGGCGATCGCGTCAACCTCCGCCTCGCCCGCGAGCGGCTCGTCATCGCCCGGGGCGGGCCGCAGGTCAATGCGGCCCTGAACGAGCTGGCCGGCGGCACCGAGGCCTTCCCGCGCGACGAGCGCCGCAGGCTGCTGTCCATCCTGGCCACCGACATGAGCCGGCAGCAGGATCTGCCCGGGGCAATCCGGACCCTCGAGCGGCTCGTCGAGCTCGAGCACGATAGCCTCCAGCCGCGGCTGATGCTCTTCGACCTGACCCTCCAGACCAAGGACCGCGCCAAGGCCGAAGCCCAGCTCGCGGCCATCACCGAGCGCGACCCGCAATTCGGCCAGTACTGCCGCGCCCGCTATCTCACCTGGCAGGCGTCCGCCGCCCCGGACTCCGCCGCCCGGGAGAAGCTCCGCCAGGACGCGCGCGGCCTGCTCAACGACCTGAAGACCCGTCGTCCCGACTGGCCCAAGGCCCCGCTCGCACTGGCCGCGCTCACCGAGCAGGAGGCGGACGACCCCTCGCTCAACGCCGACCAGAAGAAAGAGAAGCTCCTGGCCGCGATCGCCGACTATCGGCGGACCATCGAGCTGGGCCTGCGCGACCCCGCCGTCGTCCGCCACGTCGTCACGCTCCTCTTCCGCGCCGGCCGCGGCAGCGAGGCCCTGGAGGTCTATGGCCAGGTCCCGTCCGCCGTCCAGCTCACCGGCGACCTCAGCCGCGAGGCCGTCCAGATCGCCATCAACAACCGCGATTTCCGCCAGGCCGAGGAGATCGCCCGCAAGGCCGTCGCCACCAACCCCGGCGACTTCCAGGCCCGCGTCGTCCTCGCCGGAGTCCTGCTCCAGCAGCGCCAGACCGACCAGGCCGAGGCCGAGATTCGCAAGGCCATCGACGCCGCCAGGAACGACCCCGAACGCTGGTTCACCCTCATCCGCTTCGACGTCCAGACCCGCCAGCTCGACAAGGCCGAGAAGGTCGTGACCGAGGCCGAGGCCAGCGTCGCCGCTTCCCCCTGTCCCTGGCCCAGTTCTGCCAGTACGTCGGCTCCGCCTTCGCGACGACCGACCCCGAGCGCGCCCGGCCCTGGTACAACCGCGCCCGCGGCTGGTTCGACAAGGCCCTGGCCCAGGTCAAGGACCCGAACGACCTGACGGTCCGCCGCCGATACACCGAGTTCCTCCTCCAGTCCGGCCAGAACGCCGAGGCCGAGGTGGCCCTCAAGGAGATCCTCGCCCGGGCCGGCGGCAAGTCGCCCGACGTCGCCGCATGGGCCCGGCGCAGCCTGGCCCAGGTCTACGTCCGCACCACGCCGCCCCGGATCGCCCCGGCCCTGGCCCTCTTCGCCGGGCAGAAGGGCCGCGCCGACGCCGACGCCGACGACCTTCGCGTCCTCGCCCTGATCCACGAGGTCCAGCGCACCCCCGGAGGGTCGCCGACAGGCCATCGACGACCTCCGGGCCCTCATCGCCCGCGAGGCCGCCCGGCCCGACGACCGCCTCAGCCTCGCCTTGCTCCTCGAGGCCATCGACGACTGGACCGGGTCCCGCGAGCAATTCCGCGAGCTGATCCTGCGAACCGAGTCGGTGCGCGATCCCGCCGGGCTCAACCAGCGGCTCGGCTACCTCTTCCGGTTCGCCGACGCGCTCGTCCGCCACCACCGCCCCGGCGACGACTCCGACCTCGCCGAGGCCCGGCAGATCGTCGGCAAGTTCCGCGCGATCAACGCCGATCCGCTCCCCACGACGATCCTCGAGGCCCGGATCGACAAGGCGGCCAACCAGGTCGACTCCGCCATCGCTCGGATCCGCGCCCTCGCCGGCCGCTCCGACGTCACCACCCAGGCCCGGCTCTCCCTGGCCACCGAGGCCGAGCGGATGAACCGCCTCGACGCCGCCGAGGCCATCTATCGCGCCGTCGCCGATATGCCCCCCATCGACAGCCGCTTCCAGCTCGCCCAGTTCCTCGCCCGGCACGGCCGATGCCCCGAGGCGATCGACCTCTGCGAGGCCTTCCTCAGCGACCCCGCCACCCGCGAACGCGGCATCGGCTGGGCGACCCAGATCCTCGGCGACCCCAGCATCGCCTTCGACAAGGCCCAGGCTCGCCGCGTCGTCGGCTGGATCGAGAAGGGCCTCGCCGAGAAGCCCCGCTCCCTCCTCTACCTGCTCGCCCTGGGCAACATCAGCGAGCGACTGGGCGAGTACCCCCGCGCCGCGGAGCTCTACCGCGCCGCCCTCAAGGTCAACGATACCGACGGCATCGCCGCCAACAACCTCGCCTGGTTGATCGCCCTCCAGGGCGGCGGGCCCGACCAGTCCTCCGCCTTGAGCGAGGCCCTCGAGCTGATCAACAACGCCATCCGCGTCAAGGGACCCGTGCCCGAGTTCCTCGACACCCGCGGCGTGATCTACCTCACCGCCGGCGACGTCACGCCCGCCCTCCAGGACCTCGAGGCCGCCACCCAGGCCGCCCCCAACGGGCCCAAGTATTTCCACCTCGCCCGCGCCTATCTCAAGGCCAACGAGAAGGACAAGGCCCGCAAGACCTTCGAGGACGGCAAGACCCAGGGATTGCCCGGCGGACTCCATCCCCTAGAGCTGGCCGCCTACAAGCAGGTCGCCAGCGAGCTGGGCCTCCACTGAGCGATCGATCCGCCGGGCCACCGGACCCCGACGACCGACGACTCGCCGCGCCTCGGGCCGCCCTTCATGTCCGATCGCCTCACGCCCCGGCCGCGACCTCGGCGGCCACCTGCCTGAGGTATGTCCCGTAATCGTTGGGGATCCGCTCGGCCAGCCGCACCACCTGCTCGGCCGTGATGAAGCCCATGCGCAGCGCCACCTCCTCGACGCAGGCGACCTTCAGCCCCTGCCGCGACTCGATCGCCTCGACGTAGTTGGCCGCCTGGATCAGCGACTCGGTCGTCCCGGTGTCCAGCCAGGCGAAGCCGCGGCTGAACAGCTCGACCCGCAGCTCGCCCCGCTCCAGGTAGGCGCGGTTGACGTCGGTGATCTCCAGCTCGCCCCGCGGCGATGGCCTGAGATCGCGCGCGATCTCGACCACCCGGTTGTCGTAGAAATACAGCCCCGTCACCGCGTAATGCGACCGCGGCCGCTCGGGCTTCTCCTCGATCGAGAGCACCCGCCCCTTGGGGTCGAACTCGACGACGCCGTAGCGATGCGGGTCCTTGACCGGATAGGCGAAGACCGTCGCCCCGGACTCCGGCCCACGTGCCCGCTGGAGCATCGCCTGGAACCCCTGGCCGTAGAAGATATTATCGCCCAGGATCAGTGCCACGCGGTCGTCGCCGACGAACGATTCGCCGATCAGGAACGCCTGCGCCAGCCCGCCGGGGTGCGGCTGCACGGCGTACCGGATCGTCAGGCCGAACTGGGCGCCGTCCCCCAGCAGTCGTTCGAAGCCGCCGATGTCGTCGGGCGTCGAGATCAGCAGGACCTCGCGGATGCCGGCGAGCATCAGCGTCGACAGGGGGTAATAGATCATCGGCTTGTCGTAGACCGGCAGGAGCTGCTTGCTCACCGCGCGGGTCAGGGGGTACAGCCTCGTCCCCGATCCGCCGGCCAGGATGATGCCCTTGCGAAACATGGTGGTCCACCTCTGACCTGCGTGCCGCGCCGGCGTCGCCGGCCCGCACCGATGCGATTCCCTGCGGATCCGAATCCGATCCGGATCCCTCCGAGTCCGCGGGATTGTACCGCCGGGCCGGGATGGCCCACAATGCCCGGATTCCGCGACAATCGCGGTGGACGCGGCCGCGGTTCCCCCCGATAATGTTGCGGGACGATCCGCGATCCACGGGGCCAATCGGCGTCGCCCTCCGCCCGCCGGCCTGCGCGTCCTCGTGCGTGTGGATCGGCGATCCCGGCGCCCCGCCTCGGAGAGGCGGCGGACCGATCCCCCGGACGGGGGCGATGGACCTCTCGGAGCTCACCGGCGGCACAGGGTCGCGGCCCATCCCTCGCGATGGCGGCCTCGCCGCGACAACCATGAAATCCTTCCTCAACGCTTGTGGATTCCGCGAGGCACTGCGGATCGTGGTCGAGGGCCCGCGGGGCGGCGCCGGCGAGCCGCGAACGCTGCCCCAGCCCTTCGCCGTCATCGGCCGCGATAACCGCGCCGACGTGATCCTCGACGACGAGCGCGTCAGCCGGCGGCACGTGTATCTCCAGGCCGTCGCCGGCCGGGTCTTCTGGATGGACCTGGAGACCCGCACCGGCACCTGCGACGAGACCGGTACCCGCAAGTCGGGCTGGCTGGCACCGGGCGGGCTGCTCGAGATCGGGCCCTACGCGGTCCGCCGCGCCCCGGCGCCCTCGCCGCCGTCGCCCCGGCCCCCGCCGCAGCCGCCGCCGGCAGCGGCGATGACTCGCCGCTGACCGTGCGCTCCTTCGGCCGCGAGCCGCTGCCCGAGGTCGCGCTGGAATTCCTCAACGGCCCCTCGCAGGCGACCGTCTGGCCGATGAACCGGGTGATGGCGCTGATCGGGTCGGCCCAGGGGTGCAAGTTCCGCCTGACCGACCCCAGCGTCTCGCCGTTCCACGCCAGCCTGCTGCGCACCCCGGACGGGCTCTGGGTCGTCAACCTGCGGGGCGGGCGCAGCATCAGCGTCAACGCCGAGCCCGTGCGCTTCGGGTACCTGTCCGAAGGCGACGTGCTCGGCATCGGCCGCTACCGGATGCAGGTCCGCTGCCGAGAGACACGCGCCGCCGCGGGCCGCGAGCGCGAGGCCGCTCCCGGCCTGCCCGCCCGCCGGGCGGGCGGCGAGGTCGCGCGCCGGCCGACCGCCGACTCCTCGGCCCTCGCCGGGTCGCTGCTGCCGATGCCCAACCTGCCGATGCCGCCGGTCCCCATGCCGGTCATGGCATCGGCGTCCGGCGTCGAGCTCGTCCCCTCCGACGGCTCCCACGGCCGGTTCCACGCCGAGGTCGCCGACTCGGTCCTGGTGCCGCTGGTCAATCAGTTCAGCATGATGCAGCAACAGATGTTCGACCAGTTCCAGCAGGCCATGGGCATGATGCTCCAGATGTTCGGCAGCATGCACCGCGAGCAGATGGACGTCATCCGCGAGGAGCTCGATCGCCTCCACGACCTCACCCGCGAGCTCCAGGAGTTGAAGGACGAGCTGGCCAAGAACCCCCGGGGCTCCGCGCCGACGCCCGCCGAGGCCGCCGCGCCCGCGCCGGCCCCTGCGCCCGCCCCCGCGGTCACCCTGCCGCCGCCCAAGCCCGCCGCCGCGCCTTCGCCTCCGCCCCGGCCGGCCGCGCCGGCCGCCCAGTCGCCTCCACCGGCCGCCGCCGCGGCCGCTGCGCCACCGCCCCCCTCGGCCCTGCGCCCCGATCAGCCCGCCGAGGGCGGGCTCGGCCCCCAGGCACCCGCACCCGGCCAGGATACCGTCGCCTGGATTCACCAGCGGATCATGACCATCCAGCGCGAGCGCGAGACCCGCTGGCAGAAGATCCTCAAGCTCCTGCCCGGCGTGTCCTGAGCTTTCAATGCACCCCGTGTTCGATAGTTATATGATGCCAGCATGAAAGTAAGTCAGGCTGTCAACCCGACGTCTTTCTTGATAGATCAGCCGTCATGACAAGCAGCGTCTCGTGGTGGCAATGCGGCCTGCTCGGCGGCTTCGTGCTGATGGCCTCGACCGGCGTCAAGTTCCTCCGGGCCCTGGTCGGAGGCGCCGCACCCGGCTTCGGCCCGGGCGAGGCCGCCGGCTTCGCGGCCCTGATGTTCGCGATGGGCTTCATCTGCGGCCTCGTCGGCTGGGCCGGCCTGGGACTCTCCCGCCGCTTCGGCCTGGCCGGCGACGCGATGGTCGGCGCGGCCGTGATGGTCGTCTTCTTCCTGGGCTGCGCGCTGGTCTTCGCACCCGAGATCCTCGGCCCCAAATTCGTCTCCGGCGGCATCCCCATGTTCGGCATCGCCGTGGCCGCCGGCCTGGTCCTCGGCCCATGGATCGGCCGCGACCTCCGCAAGGAGATGGCCGGCTCCGCACCGTCGCAGGGTGCGAGCCAACGGAACCGGAGTGCAGACTAACCCCCATCTCGACTGGGGGAGGCGGAGTATACTGGTGCCCTGCACGACTATGGACCATCGCGCCCCGGGGAGTTCCTCGCCGTGATCGCCTTCTTCGTTTCCGCGTTCCTGCTGGTCGCGACCCCATCCGCCGGCGCGGACGATCCCACCCCGACAGCGATGCCCGCCCCGCTCGATCAGCAGCTCCGCCGCGAGGACCCCGCCGCGCTGGCACGCGACGCCCGCCGGCTCGGCGACGCCCGCCGCGGCGCCCTCGTATTCTACCGCCCGGCGATGGCCTGCGCCCGCTGCCATGCCCCCGACGATTCCGGGCCGGGCGCGGCCGCCGCGAAGGCCACGATCGGGCCCGACCTCGCCGCCGTCGGCAAGACCCTCACCGACGCCCAGCTCATCGAGTCGATCCTCGAGCCGTCGAAGGTTATCGCGAAAGGCTACGAGCCGGTCACGATCGCCACCGACGGCGGCCAGGCCATGACCGGCTTCGTCGTCGCCGATCAGCCCGACACCCTCGTCTTCCGCGATGCCGCCGCGGCCGGCCGGACGCTCACCATCCCCAAGGAAACGATCGTCGACCGGCGCGACGGCGGGGCCTCGCTGATGCCCTCGGGGCTGGTCAACGGCCTGGCCTCGCGGCAGCAGTTCCTCGACCTGTTGCGCTACGTCATGGACGTCGCCGAGTATGGGCCGTCGCGGGCCCGCGCCTGCGTCCCGACCCGGCCCTCGTCTCGCCGCCCCTGCCCGCGTACGAGGGCCGGCTCGACCACGCCGGGATCATCGCCGGCCTCGGCCCGGACAGCTTCCGCCGCGGCGAGGCGATCTATACCCGCGTCTGCGCCAACTGCCACGGCACGAAGGACCAGCCCGGCTCGCTCCCCGCCGCGCCCCGGTTCGCCTCCTCCGCGCTCCGGAACGGCACCGACCCTTACAGCCTCTATCGCACCGTCACCGACGGCTTCGGCCAGATGCCGCCCCAGGACTGGATGGTCCCGCAGCAGAAATACGACGTCATCCACTACATCCGCGAGGCGTACTTCCAGGAGCACAACCCCCGGCAATACGCGGCCGTCGACCGGACCTACCTCGACCGCCTGCCGAAGGGCACCACGCGCGGACCCGCCCCCTCGACGATTGAGCCCTGGGTGGCGATGGATTACGGCACCTGCCTGATGGCGACGGTCGAGGTCGGCGCGGACCTGTCGAACGTCGCCTACAAGGGGATCGCCGTCCGGCTCGACGCGGGGCAGGGGGGTGTCTCCCGCGGTCACGCCTGGGTCCTCTACGAGCACGACACGCTCCGCCTCGCCGCCGCCTGGACCGGCCAGGGCTTCGTCGACTGGAAGGGCATCAACTTCAACGGCCAACACCAGGTCCATCCCAGGCTCGTCGGCACGGTCCACGTCGCCAACCCCGACGGACCCGGCTGGTCCGACCCCGAGAACGCCGGCGCCGGAGACCGCCGGATCGTGGGCCGCGACGGCCGCCGCTTCGGCCCGATGCCGCGTTCGTGGGGCCGCTATCGCGGCCTCTACCGCCACGGCGACCGCGTCGTGCTGGCCTGCACCGTCGGCGCGGCGGATGTCCTCGAGCTGCCCGGGCTCGAGGCCGACCCGGCACAACCGGGGGTTGCGATCTTCACCCGGACGATCGAGGTGGGCCCTGCGAATGTCGCGCTCGATCTGCGAGTCTCTCCCGCGAAAGTCGCGGTGGCGCTCGCCGGCGATCGCGCCGGCGCGACCCTGGCCCGTCGCGACGGGACGATCCGGCTGGAGCTGGCACCGTCGGGGACTTCGCGGGTCGTCAAGGTCCTGATGTCCGCCGGCGGGCTCGAGGCGCTCGAGAAATACGCCGCGAGTTCCCCCGTGCCCGAGCCCCCGAGTTCGCTCACCCACGGCGGCCCGAGGCGATGGCCCGAGGTCGTGACGACCCGGCCAACGATCGGCCGCGGCGACGGCCCGTTCGCCGTCGACACGCTGGCGCTGCCCGACAGCAACCCCTGGCACTGCCTGGTCCGACCCTCGGGCTTCGACTTCCTCCCGGGCGGCAAGAGCGCGGCGGTCTGCACCTGGGACGGCGACGTCTGGATCGTCGAGGGCCTCGACGACCCCGCGCGGGGCCTGGCCTGGCGACGGATCGCCGCCGGGCTGTTCCAGCCGCTGGGCTTGAAGGTGATCGATGGCGTGATCCACGTCGGCTGCCGCGACCAGGTGGTGCGGCTCCGCGACCTCAACGGCGACGGCGAGGCCGACCTTTACGAGTGCTACAACAGCGACCACCAGGTCACCGAGCACTTCCACGAGTTCGCCATGGGCCTGCAGGTCGACGCCGAGGGCAACCTCTACTACGCCAGGGCCGCGCGGCACGGCCTCGTCGCCGTCGTCCCCCAGCACGGGACGCTGCTGAAGATCGGCAAGGGGGGCGGTCCGACCGAGATCCTGGCGACCGGCTTCCGCGCCCCCAATGGCGTCTGCCTGAACCCCGACGGCACCTTCTTCCTGACGGATCAGGAGGGCTTCTGGATCCCCAAGAACCGGATCAACCGGGTCAAGCGGGGCGGGTTCTACGGGAACATGTGGGGTTATCATGACGTGAGGGACGAATCCGACGCCGCGATGGAGCCCCCCGTCTGCTGGATCACCAATGCCTTCGACCGCTCGCCGGCCGAGCTGGTCCGGGTCGAGAGCGCGAATCCGGCGTGGGCGCCGCTACGAGGTTCGCTGTTGAACCTCTCGTACGGCAACGGCAAGGTCTTCGCGGTGCCGCACGAGATCGTCGGCGGCAAGATGCAGGGGGGTATGGTCGCGCTGCCGATCCCGCCGTCGCCGACGGGCATCATGCGGGGCCGGTTCAGCCCCTCCGACGGCCAGCTCTACGCCTGCGGCCTGTTCGGCTGGGCCGGCGACCGCACCCAGCCCGGCGGCTTCTACCGCATCCGCGCCACGGGCAAGCCGATGCATGTGCCGATCGGACTGCGCGCCAGGAAGGGCGGCATGGCGATCACCTTCACCGCCCCGCTCGACCGCAAGGCCGCGACCGACCCGAAGAACTACGCCGCCCGGACGTGGGCCCTGAAGCGGACGGTGAATTACGGCTCGGAGCACGTCGACGAACATGCGACTCCGATCGAGTCGGCGAGCCTCTCCGACGACGGCCGCACGGTATTCCTCGCGATGCCCGAGCTCCGCCCGACCTGGTGCATGGAGATCACCTACGCGATCCGAGGCACGTCGGGCGAGGCCGTCGAGGGAGCGATCGACAACACGATCCACGAATTGAATGAGTGAAAATCCGGTAGACTATCCCCGCTCGCGGATCCGCGTGTGGGAATGACTTGCCGTCCTGGTGGCAAAATGCTACCATCGAGGCATGAGCCAGCCTGTCAAGATCTCCGACGAGCTGATCCTCGACGCCCGGCTGACGGCGGAGATCGCCGAGCGCTCGATCGCCGGCCAGATCGAGTTCTGGGCCCAGCTTGGCCGGGCGATCGAACCATTGCTGGAGGGCTCGCGGGTGCTCGCCCTGCGGCGGGCCGGTATGGTCGTGCCGCTCTCGCAGTGCCTGGAGTCGGTGGATTCGGCCGCGGGGCGCCGGAGGGTTGCGGAATACCTCGAGTCACGGCCGTTCCCCCACTATGAGCCGGCCGCCGGCTCGCCGGGGCTCCTGGTCCGCGTCAACGCCGATGGTACGCGAACCCCGGGGCGATTCGTCGGTCGGGAATTCCAGGCGGCCCCATGTCCCTGACGGAGCTCGCCGAGTTCGATCGGCGGCCGATCCTCGTAGCGGTCGCCGGCCCGAACGGGGCCGGGAAGACCACGTTCTACCATGCCCACCTGGCGCAGGCCGGGCTCCGGTTCGTGAACGCCGACGTGCTGGCCGCCGAGCTTTCGGTCGATCCGTACGAGGCGGCCCGCCTGGGGGATGCCCTGAGACGGGCACTGGTCGAGCGCGAGGAGAGCTTCGTCTTCGAGACGGTCTTCTCCGACCCGGTGGGCGACAAGGTCGCCTTCCTGGAAGAGGCCGCGCTACGCGGCTACGTCGTCGTGTTGTGCTTCATCGCCCTCTCCCGTCCCGATCAGTCGATCGAGCGCGTGGCCATGCGCGTCTCGCAGGGCGGACATGACGTCCCCGACGATAAGCTCGAGTCGCGGTTCGCCCGAACGCTCGCCAATCTCCGTACCGCCATCGTGCGGTTGCCCCATGTCCTGATCTACGACAACAGCGACCTCCGCATGCCCTATCGCCGGGTGGCTGTCTTCGAGAATGGACGACCGCGCCATCTCGAGGAACCGGCCTCGGAGTGGCTTCGCGCGGCCTGGCCCTGAACCTCTCCATCCCACGCCAGACCACATGACCTACGCGATCTCCGTCGCGTCGGGCGAGGCCGTCGAGGGCGCGATCGACAACACGACCCACGCCCTGGGCGAGTAGACTTGCCCAAGAGGACACAATCGACCTCCGTGGCCATGGCACACGACGGGTCCGAGGGCCTGCCGAAAGTCTCCCGAGCCGGACGCGGTGACAGCATCCCAGCAGAGGGGTAGAGTGGTAGGAGATGGAGATCCGACTGGAGGTGGATGATGCCTGCGACAGAGACGCGTCGTAGCCCGGAGGAACTCGCTCGCCTCGGGGCCGAGGCCCTCGATCGAAGGGTTCGGCCGACGCTACGCCCCGAGGACGATGGCAAGTTCGTCGCCATCGACGTCGGGACCGGCGATTTCGAGATCGATGGTGACGACTATGCGGCCGTCGTGGGCCTGCGGAAGCGACGCCCCCAAGCGGAAATCTGGCTCGGTCGCATCGGGGCGCCTGCGGCCTATCGCATGGGACGCTGCCCGTGATCCGTGGCCTCGTGAATGCCCGTAACGAGGCCATCATCTCCCTCCGCGTGCGAGGACCGGGAGGGTCCGAGCTGGACGTTGACGCCGTGGTCGATTCGGGGTTCACCGCGTCCCTGGCGCTGCCGATGCCAACGGTCGTCGCACTCGGCCTGGCGCGACAGTCCGGCGGCGGAGCAGTGCTGGCCGACGGCTCGGTCCGTCAGTTCGATATCTACGCCGCGGAGGTAGCCTGGGACGGCGGTTGGCGACCGGTGCTGGTGTCGGCCGTCGGTGCCGAAGCCCTCCTGGGCATGCGGCTGCTGGCGGGGCATGAGTTGCGAATCGCGGTCGTCCCGGGTGGTGCGGTGGAGATCATCCCATTGTCCTGAAGGGTGCCCAACAATCCGATCGGGCGGGTCCGCGTGCGGCGGGCCGCTGATCATCGGCGTTCGACGCCGGAGGAGCCGCATGGACGAGACGGCGCTGGAATTCGATGAGCCGACGTTCAACGATGCTGCACTGCGGGCGATCTCGCATCTCGACCGAGTCGAGATGCTCGGCCTTTGGAACACCGCCGTGACCGACCGGGGCTTCAGCGAACTTCTGCGGGCACAGGCGCTCGAAGAGATCTCGATCCTCAGCGAGACGCTCTCGGACCATGTGCTCCGCGTGCTGGCACAGTTGCCGAGGCTGCGCAGCCTCCAGATCCACCGTGGACCGAGGATGGGCGACAAAGGCGTGCAGCACCTGGCCGGCTGCCTCGAGCTACGGGAACTATACCTCAGCGGGACCGCGGTCAGCGACCGCGGGTTGATGGCGATTCGCGACTTGCCCGAGGTCTGGAGCCTGATGCTCGACGACACGGCGGTCTCGGACAAAGGCATCGTGTCCCTGGCGGGGATGCGGAAGTTGTCGCTCCTGGGCCTGAATCGGACGCGGGTCGCGGGCCATGGGCTGGCATCTCTGGGCGACAATGATGGCTTCAATATCTATCTCGAGGAGACGCCAGCGTCGGACGAAGGGGTGATTGCACTGGCGGGTCAACTTACGAACTTGAAGCTGCTCAGTCTCAACCGGACCCGCATCAGCGACGGCGCGGCACGGGCACTCTCGAAGCTGAAGCGTATCGACGAATTGCGGCTCTCGCACACAAGGCTGACCGACGAGGGGTTATCCGCATTCGCCGGCCATCCGTGCCTCGCTGTGATCTACGTCCGAGGATGCGCGGTCACCCAGGACGCGGTGAACTCACTGAAAAGAGCTTCGCGGCGGCGCCGCCTGACGGTCTATGGCCCCTGACGGGCGGGCGAGGAGGCCAGACGACTCGCAGGAGCACGCGGGCGTTGCCATGTTCGTACCGAGAGCCCAGGTCCACGTTCTTGTTCCGGCGTCCCCCCGGGGGTTCGGGATCTCTGCACGGTTTACGGGCTCGTCAGTAATGTTGCGACGTCGTAGAATAGAATCAGTGAACCGGCTGGTAAGCCAGTACACGATTAGGCTCAGGGGATGATCCATGGCGGATAGCAAGGCCACAAGCTCCCAGCGCCCTCAAGGGAGCGGACCGCTCGGTCAATCGGGGGTCAGTCCCGGAGGGACGGTCGAGCGGAGCTATCAGCGCGAGTTCGTGTCGCCGCGTCATCCACGGGCGAATTCCCCTCATTCAGCCCCCTCTTCATCGAAGGAGAAGGGCTCGGCGGACCGGCGGTGACGAGCATGGCGACCAGGAGGATGATCCCGAAGAGCAGGAACGTCGTCGCCCTCCAGAGCTGACCCGCCTTCCATTTGTTCGTCGCATACGAGCCGACCACGGCAAAGTGGTATGAGGATGCGAGCACGGCCTCCGTCTGGCCTTTCGTAAGCTCGGGGTGGTCGTCCATGACTTTCAGCAAGTCGCGAATCTCCAGCGGCGTGCCGTAGATTGTGGGGCCACGCGACCAGACCGCGACCAGCACAGATACGGCGAAGCTGATCACCGCCCAGATCAGGAGCGGCGAGCGTCCGAGCGGCGTGTCGGAATCAAGCACCCTGGCGACCGTCGCGATGAGCACGCCGATCGCAAGGGATGTCCGCGCGAGGTCGTCGAGCTTCTTGTCCAGCGCCTCGGAGAGGTTGAGCATCTCCTCGTGGCGGCTCTGCGCGTACTCCGGCGCGACATGATAATCGTCCGCGGGCCGCCGAGGGTTGTAATCCAGCGCCCACTGCCGGGTCTCGAGGAACCCTGCGGATTTCGTCGGATCCGGGGGATGTCTCCATGAATCGAGCCAGACCAATGCTCGCGGCAGCCAGGAACGCCGCCGGCTCGTAGGCCGTGTATTTGTCATCTCCACCGTCTTCCAGCATCCGGGGCAACCGATCACCCTACCCGAGAACCCGGGAGGTGTCCGGAACAGGACTCCGCAGACAGGGCAGGTGACCCTGTGCTGATTCCACATCTTCGCTGATCCCTTCGCGCATCGGCATGCATCGCACCGGTTCTCCCATGAGCATATTGTCCGCCCCGGCAGTCTGCCAGATTTCTTCAAGGATCTCCACGGATCGCCCCGTCCATTGCGTAGTCTTGTGCGGAAAGCCGGTCGAATGTCAGATTGACGCGTATCGCCCCATCCACCGCCGCGGGCGGAGACTATCGACGTGACCGACGACTCCATTCACGCCCCCACCAGTCTGCCGTCAGCCGGAATTTCTCTGCTCGACAACGCCTCGATCCTCACCCCCACCGGCGGCTTCCTGGCGGCCGGCTACACGCATACGATCAACGTCTATCAGGGCTGCGCCTTCGCCGGCGCGCTGTGCGGGTTATACTGCTACGCCCAGCACAACCGGTGGATCACCAAGGGTCGTGCCTGGGGCCTCTACGGCGCCAAGCGTCGGGTCCGCGAGGCGTATCGCAAGGACCACGACCGCATCAAGCGCCCGAGGCGCGGCGAGCCCGGCCCGCTGAAGATCTACATGAGCAGCAGCACCGATCCCTATATCCCCCAGGAGAAGACGCTACGACTGACGCGCGCCCTCCTTGAAGAGATGGTCGACCGCCCGCCCGACGTGCTGGTGATCCAGAGCCATCACACGATGGTCGGGCGCAACATCGACCTCATCGCCGATCTCGCCACTCGTGCCGAGGTGTGGGTCTCGTTGACGGTGGAGACCGACATGGCCCGCGTGCCCGGCCTGCCGCCGCACGCCAGCCCGCCGTCGCGTCGGCTGGCGACCCTCGCCGCCTTCCGCGCCCGGGGTATCCCCACCCAGGCGACGATCAGCCCGCTGTTGCCGCTGGCCGATCCCCCGTCCTTCGCACGGGCGCTCGACGCCGCGTGCGACCGCGTGATCCTCGACCATTACCTGATCGGCGACGGCTCGCCGGGCGGCTGGCGGACCCGCCGGACCGGCTTCCCCGAGCGGCTGGCCGCGGCCGGCTTAGGCGAGTGGAACGACCTTGCCAAGCTGCACGAGGTCCGCGACCTGCTGGCCACGACCCTCGGCGCCGACCGCGTCCTGGTCGGGTGCGAGGGCTTCAACGCGGTGGGTGGCCGGCGGTAGACGCCGCTAGCTTGACGCCTCCTCGCCGTCGCCACGGCCCGAAGGGACCGGCGGGCGGCGCCGGGGTGCTCAGGGACTGATCGGCAGCTTCAGCAGCTCGGTCCCGACCACGTACACGGCCGCCTGGAGCAGGCCGCCGGCCGTCACGAGGAGCATGGTCAGGAATGAGAAGAACGCGGCCTCGCACGTCTTCTTCCACCAGTCCCGCCGCGGCCCGCGCGGCAGCCCGGTCTTGACGATCCGCCGGACGATCATGGGGATCGTCACGGTCGCGGCGAACATCCCCTGGCACCAGTACCGGATCGCGCGCTCGTATTGCGCCTCGCCGATCCAGACCAGGGTCAGGCAGCCGACGCAGGCCAGCGTTACCTGGAGCATGATCTGCACGGCCGTGTGCTCCTTCCACGAGCCGAGCGCCAGCGCGGTCAGCCCGATCGCCGTGAGGAACAGCACGGGCACGTCGAGCTTCCACCCCGCGGGGAGGACATTGCCGGTGTGCTGGTCGATCTTGACATAGAGCGCCATGACCGCCGCCGTCATGACGACGAACATCATGACGGTCCCCATCGTGTAGCGGATCCTGGGTATCAGTCGCATGGCGCGGCCCTCGAACCTCGTCCCGCCGTCTTCCGTCAGGTGGGGCGATTGTACGGGACGCGCGATCGGGTGTCAGCCCGGGGGTCGAATCGCCGCGTGCGGTCAGGACGCCCGGACCGCGATCCGGTCCGGGTCTCCGTGGGGGCGGACAGCTCCGCCGGCCGCCGCGATGGCACTCGACCCGCCCGGGCGCGAGCCCAACCCGCCCGCCAGGCGGTCGACCGTCGGCAGGGTGATGTCGGCCGGGTTCGGTCCGGCGGCGGACGTCGCTTGCTGGGTCGGACGGACCGGAGCGGTCATCGGGAGGCAGGGTCTGACAACGATCGATTCGGCCCTTGGCCCCTTTCCGCCCCTCAGTCGAGCCCGCTCGCAAGCCCGGTCTGACTCCCGAGGCTTGACACCCTGAAGCTTCACTCCGTGGGGCCTCGACTCCCCGGGGCTTTGCACAACGGCGGGTCCGAGTGGTCATGCGGGACATATTTGTCCGAGCCGGCCTGGAGATGGTAGAGTCACAGGCGGGGGAACGACGACATGGCCATTCCGGGAATGGCCAATCACCGAAGATATTCGTACCACATCCTTCGCGTAGAGCGGCCGCGCAACTCTCTACTGGCACCAAACGGTTTAGATCGCACGATGCTAACTCGATTCAGGGTATCGGGCTTCAAGAATCTCGTCGATGTCGATGTTCGCTTCGGCCCGTTCACTTGCATTGCGGGCGCGAATGGCGTGGGGAAGTCAAACCTCTTCGATGCGATCGGCTTCTTGAGCGCGCTCGCCGAATTGCCGCTGATGGAGGCCGCGAAGTCGATCCGAGAAGGCCGAACGGCTGACGTCGCGAACCTGTTCCACCGTGTCGGCGGCAACCGCGACGAGACCATGTCTTTGACGGCGGAGATGATCATCCCAAAATCCGGTGCGGATGATCTTGGCCAGGAGGCGGAGGCCACGAGTACCTTCCTGCGCTACTCGGTTGAACTCGCACATCGAAAAACCGAGGGGAACGCCTCATCCGGCGGGCTCGAGCTTCGAAAAGAAGAACTGCACCACATTAACACAACAGAAGCTAGCCAACATTTAGAGTTTCCACATGCGAGGGAATGGCGTGAGTCCGTCTTGCGGGGACGTCGAACGGTACCTTACATCTCGACACCGGAGCCTTCACGGATCCAGTTGCACCAGGATCGTGGAGGGAGCGGCGGCGGTCGGCCGGCCCCGTTCCTCGCATCGTCGCTTCCCCGGACCGTGCTATCCTCGGTAAACGCGGCGGAGACGCGTACTGCCGTCCTCGCACGTCGCGAGATGCAATCATGGCGTCGATTGCAACTCGAGCCCGCTGCCCTGCGTGAGCCCGATGCCTTCGCGACCCCACCCAGGCTCGGCAGCGACGGATCGCACCTCGCTGCGACCTTATTTCATCTCGCCCATGGCGGTGCGGTACCTTGGGTTCGAGCTTCCGAACATGCCTCCCGAACGGATCCTTCAAGAGTCTACGCTCGCATCGCCAATCGACTCGCGGACCTCATTGACGATGTCCGCGAGGTTGGTGTCGAGGAGGATACCCAACGCGAGCTCTGGACCCTTTTCGCGAGCGGTCGAGATGGCACCAGGCATCCGGCGAGGGCGCTGTCGGACGGGACGCTTCGCTTCCTCGCCCTGGCGGTCATCGAGCTTGATCCCGCGGCACAGGGTGTTCTGTGCCTGGAGGAACCCGAGAACGGTATCCACCCAGAGCGCATTCCCGCCATGCTCAGGCTGCTCAAGGAGATTGCGACAGATACCGACGAACCGATCGGGCTCGACAATCCGCTGCGACAGGTCATCATCAACACGCATTCGCCGGCCGTCGTCAGCGAGGTCGAAGACGATACACTTCTCTTCGCCCAACTCCGCGAGAATGTAGTGGCCGGCCAACGGTTCCAGAGTGTTTGCTTCGCCGCCTTACCCGAGACGTGGAGGTTGGCCGGACATGATCGGACCGACGAAATACGAAAGGGCGATATCCTTGTTTATCTGAGCGGGCCCAGCCCGGTGCGAGCCACCGGTGGCGAAGGTGAGAGGGTCCCGTCTCCGAACGGCCGATCCGCTTACACCAAGGCTCCGCGAAGCCGCCGGCGAGTTGTCGACCGCGAGGATATGCAGATGCTGCTCCGTTTTGGTAATGAACCAGGATGAAAGCCCTTCGGTTTACGCTCGTGACCGACGGGCCATCGGATGGCGGGATGCTCATCCCCATCCTCGAGTGGCTGCTGCGGACGCACTGCGGTAGCGTCGGCGTCAATTTTGTGCATGCGGATTTCCGACGCTGCCGGAATGTTCCGAGTGGGCTCGCCAACAGGATCGCATTCGCGCTAGAAGCCTATCCCTGCGACTCCTTGTTCGTGCATCGCGATGCGGAGAGGGACACCCCCGGGTTGCGTCGGCAAGAAATTCACTCGGCCATCGAAGGTCTCGGTTCCAAGGTCCGCGTTCCCCACATCTGCGTCGTACCGGTTCGTATGACCGAAGCATGGCTGCTCATCGATCAAACTGCGATTCGACTCGCCTCGGGCAACCCAAACGGAACGGTTACGCTGGGTGTTCCTGACGTGGCGAGCCTCGAAGACAAGCCGGACCCGAAGCAATTGCTTCACGAGCTACTGATCACGGCGAGCGAGCTCACCGGACGACGTCGCAAGTCGTTCAATCCCCAGGAGAAAGTTCATCTGGTCGCTCGACACCTCAAGGATTTCTCGCCACTTCGACGGCTGTCGGCATTCCGCGAGCTGGAAAGGGAGGTGCGGCAGTTGATAGCTGCTAACGAAGGTTGGAACACGTGAACCTGTTTGCCAGAAAGGCGGCAGGAACCGAAAGCCACAGATCCCGGCCCCTTTCCGTGCCCTTAAGTATCCCTAGTCGGTTCCTCGGGGCTTGTACTGACTCGCGCTTGCGGAAGGAGTGCCCATGATCCGGATCACGACCAGCAAGGCCCGGCAGGAATTCGCTCGGGTCCTCCGGCGTGTCAAGCAAGGCCGTCGGTTCCTGCTCGAGCGTCATGACAAGGCGGTGGCGGCGATCGTCTCGGTCGAGGACCTGGCCCTGCTGGAGGCGATCGAGAACCGCCACGACCTGGAAGAGGCCCGCCGCGCACTGGCGGAAGTCGCCGAGCAGGGCGCCATCCCCTGGGAGCAAGTCAAGGCGGAGCTGGATCTGCTCGATGCCCGCGAGGAGGGGCGAGCCCCCGGCCCCTGATCACCGCGCGGCCTTCGCCCCCGACGACGGCCTCGCCGCCGGGCGGATGGGCCCCGGCCGGGTCCGACCCGGCGGTGAACTCCTCCGGCGCCATCACGGGCCGGAGCATCCGCTCGGTCGCCTCGTTCAACGAACGCCCGCCGCATGGCGTCGTCGGCCGGCGCGTTGGCCTTCCCGCAGCAAACGGGCAAGAAACAACGCCAAGGTGGCTGAGCCTCATCGGGCAGGTCCGCAAATGCGATTCCTGCCTCACTCGAGCCGTCCACGGCGATCGTCCCGCGGCTGGTCGGGCCGTCTATCTTACCCCTGCGCGGCGAGCGGCTTCCGGGTCGATGGCCTTGATCGCCTGGGCGAAGGATTTACGCTCCGTATTGTGGATATCGTCGTGAATCTCGATCAGGCGAGGGATCGCGGCCTTCGCCTTCGGGCCGATCCGGCCAAGGGCCTGCGCCGCGAGTGCCTTCCCGAAGATGGACTCTACCCCAAGCGCCTCGATCAGTGCAGGCACTCCCGCCCCGGCCTCCGGGCCGATGTCTCCCAGGGCGATCACGGCAAAGGTGCTCGCGGAATCCCGGATCCTCCTCGCCTCGGCGGATAGCGCGACCACCGCTGCCTCGGCGTAGGCGACGCGCCAGAGTGCCGCTGCCGCCTCGATCCGATTCGAAGTCTCGGGATCGTCGAGGGCTTTTTCCAGGACGGGGATCGCGACCTTGGCCGCGGGACCGATCCGACCCAGGACCTTCGCGGCGGCCTCCCGCAGGAATTGGTTCTTGTAGCCGAGCATCTGGATGAGCAGCGGGATCGCCGCGGTGGCCTCCGGCCCGACCTCCTCAAGGACGCCGAACGCCCCCGCCCGGACGAGGAAGTCGTCCTCACGAATCAGGTCGATCAAGACGGGCACGGCCGCCGGGTCTCGGCCGATGCGCCAGAGCGACGCGGCGAACGCGGTTCGCTCTTTCCCACCCGTGACCATCATCAGCGCCCGAAGCCTGGGTGCAGCAGCCTCCGCCTCGGCGCCGAGTTTCCCGAGTCCCCATGCCGCCGCGAAGCGAGTGGTCGGGTCGTCGAGCCCGGCGGTCAGTTCGGGGACGGCTGCCGGACCGATCCCCTTGACGACCTCGATGTTGGAGGGGCTGTCCCCCGGGCGAGAGGCGAACTGCAGCAGCGCGGGGACGGCGACCTTGGCTCGGGGCCCAATCTTGCCGAGGGCCGCCGCCGCTCGGCATCGGACCGAGGCGCTTTCATCTCCGAGGGCATGGATCAGGTCGGGTAGGGCGGGCGCGGCCTCCGGCCCGATCTCCGCGAGGGCATCGGCGGCTCCGGCTTTCGCGAACTCCTCCGGGTCGCCCAGGGACCGGGCGAGGTGATCGAGGGCCGATCCGCGCGGGCGGATCTTCCAGAGGGTGTGCGCGGCCTCGACGCGCGTGCTGACCTTGGGATCCGACAGCAGCTCGAGCAGCCGGGCCTCGGCTTGCCCCGCGCCGGCCCCGATGAGCCTGAGCGCCCGGGTGGCCTCCCACCTCACGTACTCGTCGGAATCCTCCGTGAGTTCGACGATCGCCGGGCCGGCCCGCGGCCCGATCCGGGCGATCGCCGGGCCGATGATCCCCTTATCGAACCCGCTGCTCCTTCGGAACGCCGCCACCATCGCGGGGATCGCCCCGGCGGCCTCCGGCCCGATCTGGCCGAGTGAGCATGCGGCCGCCGTCCGGACGAACGAATTGTGATCGGCCAGCCTCCGAATCAAGGCCGGTACGGCGCCCTTGGCGTCGGCCCCCATGTCGCCCAGGGAGCGCGCGGCCCCGAGCCGCCGATCGGGATCTTCGCTTTCGAGCAGCTTGATCCACCCGCTGAGCCGCCGGCCGGCGAACAGGGGGTCGGCCGACAGACTCACGCGAGACGGATGATCCCCCCAGTCGTCTCGCATTCCAACCATGAGGGCCGCCATCGCCGTGGCCGTGATCGCGATCAACCGAAGCCTGTGACGATCCAATTGAGTAGCCCCCCGCCGCGGGCGATCTCGCCGAGCATCGGCACCCGCGCCGTGCGGTCGGACGGTGGGGACATCTCGCACGACCAGGGCTTGATCGGGGGCGAGCCCTCGTCACTGCCGGCGGTGTCGGGCAGGAGGACGCGGCGGATCGAGCCTGCGGCGGCTGCGAGTGTCTCCAGCACTCGGCCCGGCGGGATGGTGGCGATCGCCGGGGCCCGCTCACCAACGGGCTCGGTCGCGCCGGGTACGAGACAGGAGATGGCCGCATCGCGGTTTGCGGCGTCTCTGGATACCATATGCGGACTCCTCATTTTGTCTCTCTACATGGGCTTCGTCCATCCGAAAGATCCAGGCCGTTGACTCAGG
>CAVYTQ010000021.1:0-1511802 GCA_963771445.1 uncultured Planctomycetota bacterium
CCCGACCGTCGGACGATCCGCCGTCTACTGGATGTTTCACGACCGTAGTGAGATCATGGGGGTCGATCCTGGAACTCCATCGTAGCCGGGCCCGATCAGGCCGCGCGGAGCGTGCCGCCCGGCGTCGCTCCACAGCCCCGCCCGGCCATCTGAGGAAGGCACGATGCCCGAGGAGCCCGAGCGCTCGGACGTCAACGGCATCCTGGACGCCCTCGGGCCGGGCGAGGGGCGGTCGGCCCGCGAACTCCTGCCGCTGGTCTACGCGGAATTGCGCCGCCTGGCCGCCGCCCGGCTCGCCCACGAGGCTCACGGCCAGACGCTCACCCCCACGGCGCTGGTCCACGAGGCGTACCTGCACCTGGTCGGCGGCGACCCGCACAAGGACTGGGACGGCCGCCGTCACTTCTTTGCGGCGGCGGCCGAGGCCATGCGACGAATCTTGATCGACGCGGCGCGCCGCGAGCGGGCCGTCCGACACGGCGGCGGGCGGCGGCGTCGCCCATTGGACGAGGATTGGGCGGGGCTCGAGGTGGGCGAGCCCGATGACCGGCTCCTGGCCCTCGACGAGTCGTTGACCCGATTCGCCGAGGTGGACCCGGCCAAGGCCGAGCTGGTCCGCCTGCGGCTCTATGCCGGCCTCAATCTGGACGAGGCCGCCGCCACGCTAGCCTCGATTTCCACGGTACAAGTCCCGGCTAACACAGATCAAGGTGAGAACGCTTGGACGTTCAATCGAATGTGATTCTCAGAAGCTTGTTGCCGAACCACGGCATCGGGGTCGGATGATCCGCCAGCCCCGAGGCTACGAGGTACGGGTTATGCGCCCGCTTGTCCACCGTCACGATCACGTCCGCGTCGCCGATCCGGACCGTCGCGGACACGTCCAGCAGGTTGCGATAGATCGTCTTGGCCTGCGCCTTGGCGTACTCCCGCCCGATCCGATCCGCCATCAGCCGGTACAGCGAGCTGGCCATGATCGTGATCTGCAGGTCGAAGTCCACCTTCAGACCCACCATCGACGACAGGGCATCGAGGTGGAAGAACTGGATCGCCTCGGAGATCCCGTTCTCGATCAGCATCCGCTGCGCATACCGGGTCACCAGCGCCGGGCAGTCGCTCCGGAAGTCGTTCGTCAGCAACACCGTCGGCTCCTCGTGCCCCAGCTCGATGATCGTGACCTGGCGCAACTCCCCCTCGTAGCCCTTCAGCCGGATCCGCTCGTCCAGCACCTTGGGCGTGCGGTAGGCCCGCGTCAGGCTGTTCAGGGTGATCCGCCGCCAGGCCGAGGCCGGGCGGCTCCAGATCGCCCGCAGCAGCCCGCGCGAGCGACGCCGCAGGGTCATGAACCGGACACCGACGCCGGTTCAACCGATCGAGATGGGCGTGCGTCGTCAACTGCGAGTCGAACACCAACTCCTCGGGAGGGGCCCCCGGTCCGGCTCCGCCAGAAGTCCACGAACTTCAAGACCTCGTCGGGCTGCTGCGCCTTGGGGATGCCCGCATGGGCATAGCAGAGGACGCGCTCGGTGGCATCGCGGGCGAGGAAGACCAGGACCCCCTTCCGGCTGCGGCTGCGGCTGGAGACGTAGTGCTTCTCCAGCGGCTCCCGCTGGGCATTGGCCGGGACGGTATGGAAGTCGAGCATCGAACGACCGGCCCCGCGGCAGGCCGGGGCGATGCACCTCGTCGGACCAGGCATCGAGCAATCGCAGGCTGGCGCGACGGTCGACCCGCGAGCTGTAGGCGGCCAGGTACGACCGCTTGGGGACGACGTTGAGGCTGGCGAACAGGGCGATCCCCTCGTCATAGACCAGGTCCATGACATGGCTCTTCCGCTCCTTGCCGATCAGCTTCAGGGCCAGGAGGGTGCGGACGGCCTGCTCGGCGGGGATCGGGATCGAGCCGGGGAGATCGGCCCTGCCGAGGACCTCGGCCAGGCGGATGTCGCGCATCAGCGGGACGAAGAACCAGAGGCCGCCGAGCCGGGTGCGGAAGGAGCGCGGCTCGAGGCTCAAGGCGCGGACATCGGCCATGGCGGCCGCTTCGGGCCGGGTGGCCCGGGGCCGCTCCTCATCGAGGCGGCGGGGCAGGCGCGCGAAGCCCTCCTCGCGGAGGAGGGTCGCCAGGGCATTGATGCTGATATGGTGGCCGGCGACGGCCAACTCGCGGCGGATGTCGTAGACGGAGAGGTTCCGCTTGCGCATGGCGACGACCAGGTCGCGGACGCGATCGCGCGCGGCGCCGGGTGCGGCCCCTGGCCGGCAGGCGGGAAGAAGGCGGCGCCGCTTGGTGGGGTCGTGGCGGAACTGGTGGCAGAGGACGCGGAAGGAGCCCGGGGTGTAGCCGAAGCGGCGAGCGACCTGGTGGGAGGGGAGTCGCTCGACGAAGTAGGCGCGGAGGGCCTCGTACTGTCGTTGGAGCGGCGATTCGGGGGCCAGGAAGAATCGGGCCTCGGTGCCGCCCGTTAGGCCGGAAGGAGGACTGATAGCCATGGGAGGAAGGTGCCAACTCGGGGGGAGTGTGCGAGAAACAAGGGACAGGTCCCCAGGATAGCACCGGCGGTCCAGAAATTTAAGTCATCGAAGCGGCTAACCGCAGGAACGAGGACGCCCTAGAAAACAGGGGGTTCCCGAGCAGATGGCGGTCAGTTCGGGGGCCAAAACCCCCTCCGTGGAAATCGAGGCTAGCGGAACCTCAAACGAGGCCTTCTCCAAGCCCGGGTGGGTCGTCCGGGCGACGCAAGACGTCGGCCCGGCCGGACCACCATGGCTGTCGGGCAGGACACGCCAGGCGGTTATATTTAGCTACGTCCCCGCTTCCCTTCCCCGACCGACGATTGATTTCACCTCGACGAGGACATGGCTCTTTTCGTCGCTGCTCAGCACATGCGGAGGCAGCAAGCCCGGGAGCTGCTGTTTGAGAGTCGAGATCTCACCGGCCTGCGTCTTCGACTCCAACACATCCGAGAGGACCTTGCCGGAGGCGTCGACGGACCGGAGGCGGAGCGCGCCGCTGGTATCCTCCACCTCGAAGGTGTCGCTGCGGATGCCGCCGGCATCGAAGTTCCGGATGTGGAGCAGGCCGTTCACGTCGGTGCCGACGATGATGTGATCGCTGCCCGAGGTCGGCACGCCCGAGCCGTTTCCCCAGGACATCAATCGCACGTCAAACCCGTGTCGCAGGGTTAGAGTATGCAGGACGGCAGCACCGGCGTTTGCAGCAGGATGCCGCAGACGATCGCCATTGCCATCGCGTGCTCCCCGCGCCCGGTGTTCGATAACCTCACTCAGAGGTTCATCCGCCTCGTCCCTGATGAGATTCCGCTTGTCGGCAATCCGAGCGAACAAGTAATAGAGGCCGGGAATGACCAGGACCGCAATCACCGTGCCCACGAGCATCCCGCCGGCTGCGGCGGTGCCGATGGTGCGGTTCCCGATCGCCCCGGCGCCGGTGGCACGGACCAACGGGATGAGACCGGCAATGAAGGCGAACGAGGTCATCAAAATCGGCCGGAAGCGCGATTTTCCTCCCTCGATGGCCGCATCCTTGAGGCTCAGGCCCTCGCGGCGCCGTTGCACCGCGAATTCGACGATCAGGATCGCGTTCTTGCCGAGCAGACCGACCAGCATGACCAGGGCAATCTGGGCGAAGACGTCGTTGGACAACCCCATGACCTGCAGGGAAAGGAAGGAACCGAAGACCCCGACCGTCAGCGACAGGATGACGGCCAGCGGCAGGGTAAAGCTCTCGTATTGCGCGACCAGCACCAGATAGACGAAGACAACGACGATGAGGAAGATATAAACGGCCGCATTCCCCTTTCTTTCCTCGTCGTAAGCGAGACCAAACCAGCCGAGGTCGAAACCGCGAGGCAGCGTCTCGGCGCCGACCTCCTTGATCGCCTGGATGGCTTGACCGGTGCTGTAGCCAAGAGCCGGCGCGCATTGAATGGCGGCAGAGGTGTACAGGTTGTACCGGGTGATCTCATTCAAACCCTGCCTTTTCTTCATCGTCATGAACGCGGAGTAGGCGACCATTACGCCTTTGTCGTTCTTGACGAACAGGTTCTCCAGGTCCTCCGGGTAGCGCCGGAACTCCGGCTTGGCCTGGACGAAAACCTTGTAGAACTGGTTGAAGCGAATGAATCCCTGCTCCCAGGTGCTGCCGATGAGGACGTTGAGGTTGTCCATCGCCGTCTTGATCGACACGCCCTTCTGCATGGCCACGTCGTTATCGATGATCAGCTCGTACTGGGGGTAGTTTGCGGCGTAGAAGGTGAACAGGTTCGTCACCTCCTTGCGCTTCTTCAGGGCGGCCATGAACTTGTCGGTCATCTTCCCGAGTCGCTGGTAATCGGCGGAGAACGTCTTGTCGAGGACGAGCATGGAGATGCCCCCGGCGGTGCCGAAGCCGGGGACCGCGGGCGGTTCGAAGAACTCGAGCTTCACGTTGCTCATCTTGCGGCATTTCTCTTCGAGATCCACAATGATCTGACGTGCGGTTCGCTCGCGGTCGGACCAGGTTTTCAGGTTGATGATACAGGTCCCCGAGTTCGAGCCGCGGCCTTCGGTGAGGACTTCATAGCCGGCCAGCGAGGTGACGGATGTGACTTCCGGGATCTCCTTGACGATCAGCTCGAGTTTGCGGGATTTGTCGTTGGTGTACTCGAGCGTGGAGCCGGGAGGCGTCTGGAGGACGGCGTAGATGATGCCCTGGTCCTCGCCCGGGATAAGACCCGTCGCGAGCTGCGTGTTGACAACAACGACACCGACGGCGAAGCCCCCGACGACGGCCAGGGTCAGCGTACGGCGCGTGACGATCCGCCGCACGATCGCGACATAACCGTCGGTGACCTTCTCGACGGCGCGCTCAAAAGGACCCCGCACGAACGGCAGGAGGATGAGCAAGAAGCCAACCGGCCCCCACAACTCATACGCCAGATACGTGATTGCGCCCAGGACCAGCAACCCTCCGAGCGCATAAAGCAGCTTGACTCCCAGTCGCGCGGCCCCTTGACGTTGCCCGTGTGCGAGTCAGTGTCGGTGTCGCCGGTGGGGATGTTAGGGTCGGTGTCGCTCGTGGGGGAGTCGTTGCCGGCGTGGCCGTGAGGCTTGAGGATCATCGCACAGAGCACGGGCGTCAGCGTCAGGGCCACCAGGCCGGAAAGGATGATGGACGTGGCCATCGTGATGCCGAACGCGCGGTAGAAGGTGCCGACTGCCCCGGGCATGAACGTCACCGGGACGAAGACGGACGTCATCACCAGGGTGATGGCGATGATCGCGCCGGAGATCTCGTGCACGACCTCCATGGTCGCCCGGTAGGGCGATAAGTGCTTCTCGTGCATCTTGACATGCACCGCCTCGACCACCACGATCGCGTTGTCCACGACGATGCCGGTCGCGAGCACCATCGCGAAGAGCGTGATCAGGTTGATCGACATGCCGAGCAATAGCATGAAGAAGAAAGCCCCGATCAGCGATACCGGGACCGCCAGGGCCGGGATCAGCGTGGATCGCAGGTCCCCGAGGAACATGTAGACCACGAGGGACACCAGGATGAACGCCTCGAGCAGGGTATGCTCCACCTTCTCGATCGAGGCGCCCAGGAACTTGGAGACGTCGTAGGCGAATTCGTAGTCCATCCCGGGGGGAAGGATTCCTTCTTGATCTGCTCCAGCTCCGCCTTGATCTCCGCGATGACATCGGCGGCGTTGGAGCCGGGGGCCTGCTTGAGGACGATGGACGCCGCGGGATGCCCGTCGATGTCCGAGTAAATATCGAAGAACTGCGGGCCCAACTCCACCTCGCCGACGTCCTTGAGCCGCAGGATCGCCCCATCGGGATTGGCACGTATCACGATGCTCTCGTACTGCTCGGGCTTGTTGTAGCGCCCGACGTAGGTCAGCACGTACTCCTTCGACTGCGACGTCTTGCCCGTCGCCTGCCCGAGCCGCCCGGGCGAGCCGATGATGCTCGTCTCGGCGATGGCCTTCATGATGTCGTCGGACGACAGGTTGTAGGCCCGCATCCGCTCGGGGTTCAGCCAGACCCGCATGGCGAAGACGCGGTTGCCGAGGTTCCTGGGGATGCCCATGCCCTTGATCCGCTTGAGCCGGGGCATGACGAAGACGTTGGCGAAGTTGAAGAGGTCCTTCTGGTCGGCCTTGGGGTCGGTGCTGTAGATGTTCACGTACATCAGCATGCTGGGCACGACCTGGCTGACGAGGATGCCCTCGCGCACCACCAGGGGCGGGAGCTGGAACAGCACGATGTTGACCCGGTTCTGCACGTTCACGACATTGATGTTCGGGTCCGTCCCCGGCTCGAAGTAGATGATAATCACCGCCTCGCCGGCGCTGGTGGCCGACGAGGTGATGAAGCGCATGTTCTGGACGCCGTTGATGGATTGCTCCAACGGGATCAGGACCGATTCGACCAGGACATTGGCGCTGGCGCCGGGATAGGAGATGGAGACCATGACGGTCGGCGGCGCGATGTCGGGGAACTGTGCGATCGGGAGGATCTTGATCCCCAGCAACCCCAGGAACACGATGACCACCGAGATAACGATCGCCATTGCCGGTCTATGGAGGATTTTTGCGAACATGATCTCACCGGGCGCTTCAAGACCGGCCAGTCCTGGGCTGGGCTTGGCGGCATTCCCCCGCGCGATTCCATCGCGTCGCACCAGAGCTGACAGGTCGAGTGGAAAGAGACCGAAAAGGCCGAATTGACAGCAAGCGGCCGGATTGGTCGACAATCCCAGGAACGGTGTGATGGGTCATCGCGGCCGGCACCGCGGCATCGTCGCTCCCAACCGCACTTATGGGAGCACGCACGAACGGCCGATTGCGGCCGAGTCTAGCAAGAGGCGAAGCCGAAATCAAGAAACTCTTTTCGGTTCTGGATTCTCTTAGGAGAAGATCGGGTGCGCCAACGGATTCTGGCAGGTCGCGTGGCCAACGGTTATAAAGCCGGGACCGGCAAGGACGGATCGTACCCCAAGGACGCTGCACCCATGCTCTCCAACGACCTCGATCGCCTCACCCCCCTCCAACGCCTCATCGTCGAGCAGGCCCTGGTGATGGCCAAGGGACTCGAAGCGGCCGCCGATGCCGCCCCCGAGGGGCAAGTCATCGACCGCTGCGAGTCGTTCCTGCTCGGCTCCGGCCGCGATTTCCTGAGGCGCACGCTGGAGTCGGCCATCCGGTCGCGGGCCGAGGGCCTCGAAAAAAAAGTGGCCCCGCCCGCGCCTGCCCCTGTGGCGCCGCGGGGCGGCACAAAGGGAGCTCGTCGAAGAGGGTCATGACCGCGCCGGGCCTCATCGTCGTGTGTCGCGTGTATTTCGCCTGCCGAGCCTGCGGCCTGGGGGGCTACTCCGTGGACCGCCTCCTGTGCATCGAGGGATATCTGACGCGGCAGGCCACGCGGCTGGTCTGCCTGCTCGGGGGCCGCAACTCCTTCGCGGCCGCCGAAGGGCTGCTCAACGGGTGCCTCGGCTGGAAGATCAGCGACGAGCGCATCCGCCGGGCGTGCGAGGCGGAATCGTCGCGGATCGCCGACTTCCGGGCGAACTCGCCGGCGGTGACTCGGGCCTTCGCCGAGGCCGCCGGGGATGTCGAATTCCAGACCGATGCCGCCAAGGTCAACACGACCGGGGGCTGGCGCGACATGAAGATCGGCATCTTCGCCCGCCGCGAGCGCGGCGAGCCGGCCACGCCGGCGGGATGGGACGACCGCTATCTGCCCGCGCCGACGACCCGGGCGGCATTCGCGGCCGTCGAGGCGATCGACGATTTCGCGCCGCGCTGGACGGGATGGGCGGCCCGGCTGGAGATCCGGGACCTGAGCGCGATCACCGTCCTGGGGGATGGCGCCGAGTGGATCTGGAACGCGGCGACGCGGCAGTTCGGCGGCTGCCACCAGCTGCTGGACATCTACCACGCCGCCGAGCACATCGGCGCCGCGGCCAAGCGGCTGTATGGCGAGGGGGCGGCCGCGGAGGGATGGCTCGACGGGGGCCGGCAGCTGCTGCTGTCCGACGGCTGGGCCGGCCTCTGCGACCATATCGGCCGGACGCTGATGGCGGACGCCAGCCCGGCGGATCGCTCGGCGCTGGATGAGCTGACGAGCTACTTCGCGGCCCATACCGAGCGGCTCAACTACTGCGAGCGGCTGTACACGGGCCGATCGATCGGCAGCGGGATGGTCGAAGGGGCGGCGAAGAACTTGATCGGCAAGCGGCTCAAGCAGACCGGGGCCCGCTGGGACGTCGGCAATGTCAACGACATGGCCCAACTGTGTTGCCTGACGTACAGCGATCATTGGGGGCCTTATTGGGCCTCACCGAACTGACCGCGAGAATCCGTTGGCGCACCCTCCCGCTCGGTCAGGAGACGGTCCTCATCCCTATATGCATAGTAGATCACGGCCATCCTCCTCGGTGTTAAGGGAACCCGATCGCGCCGGTCATGCACCGGCGCGGGAGCGGCGGCGCCCGCCCGCGGGCGGAGTCAGCCCTCGGCCCCCCGCCGGCCCATCGCCCTCGCCCAGTTGAGATAGCCGAAGACATTCACGCCCACGAGGACGACGTACAGCCCCAGGGAGACGTACAAGCGCTGCACCAGGAAGATCAGGATATAGGCCAGATTGAGGCCGATCCAGAGGGGCCAGGTTTCCACCAATCGCCGCGCCATCAACCAGACGGCGACGAGGCTGAAGCACGCTGCGGCGGAGTCCGCGAAGGGGAGGGCGGCGTCGGTCCAGGCTTGGAGGCCCGCCCCAAGGGCCGCCGTGCCGGAGAGGCCGACGACGGCGAGGATCAGCGCTTGGCGTCCGGTAACCTGCCCCGGGGGCCGCTCCGACGGGCCGTCCCCGGGGCGGGCCCATCGATATCCGCCGTAGCACTGCATCCCGAAATAGGCGACCTGGAGGGCCATGTCCGCATACAGGTGGGCCTCCAGGAAGACGAAGAAGTAGCCGACGACCGCGACGGCGCCGACGGGCCAGCACCAGGCGTTGCGGACGGCGGCCAGGGCGACGCTGGCGAGGGTCAGGCCCGCGGCGCCTCCTTCGACGGGGCTCATCGGGCGCCCTCCTCGCCCCGGTCGCCCGGGGACGTGCACCCGGCGAGCGGGCGGACATCGCCGAGGCAGGCCCGATATTCGCACTCGAACCGGTCGAGGAGCTCGTCGCGGATGTGCCGTCCCACCGCGGGCCGCCCGCCCGGGTCGGCGGCGCGGTAACGGTCCTGGAGCTCCCGAACGGGGCCCTCGAGCCCCCGGTACAGCCGGCCCACGCGCGGATCGCGGAACCGGAATCCCCAGTCGGGGAACACGCCGGTCAGCAGGCCGTCGCGGGCGAGGCGCTTCCAGAGCTCCGTACCGCATTCTGGATCGAGCTGGCTCAGGTACTTGCCCGGGTCGCCGGAGTAGTCCATGTCGCGGGCGAGGAAATGGACGTTCTCCCGGACGTCCTCGAGGGTCATGTATGGCTCGAAGAGGATGAAGCCGAAGATCGGCTCGATGTCGAGGGCGCGGATCTCGGCGAGCGTCCCGGCGATCCGCCCGGAGGGATACGGCTTCTTGAAGGTCTTCAGGCTGCGGTCCGTGCCGGCGTCGACCCCGAGGAACACCTTGCGCAGGCCGGCCCGGCGGAGGAGGGAGAATCGCGCGGGATCGAAGTCGGTCAGCAGGCAGTCCAGGCCGAACTCGAAGGACAGCCCGGCGCTGAGGATCAACCCGGCGAGCTCGCGCACTCGGCGGAACCCGTCTTCCGTCGGCCCGAAGAACTCGTCGTCTACGAAGAACACCCTGGATCCGGCCGCGGCTAGCCGGGCGGGCGTGAGCTCCTCCAGGAGTGATTCCGGGCGCCGGAAGCGACAGGCCTTCGGGCCATACCGCGCCGCCGTCGAGCAAAACGTACACCGCCCCCAGAAGCATCCCCGACTGCCCTGGACGGGCAGGGGGGCCCGCGTGAACGGCTCCCGGGCGATCGGCTCGTAGCCGTAGTGCACGGGCAAGAGAGGACGGTCGAACGGGACCGGTTCCGGCGTGGCGGGACTGAAGCGGAGCGCATCCCCGTCCCTCCAGACCGCGCCCGCAACGCCCTCGACGGGGGACGCTCGGCCAATCGCCTCGACCAGGTCTGGGAAGACAGCCTCGCTTTCCCCGGGTAGGGCGTAGTCCGCATCCGCGATGTAGTCCATCAGCTCCCGCGTGGCCATGGTCGCCGCCCAGCCGCCCAGGACGATCGGCCCCCGGAAGCCGAAGCGACGGACCTCCGCGGCGAGCCACCGCACCTCCTCCGCCGTCGATTGCAGCACCGTGAAGGCCAACACGTCGCCCTCATCGAGGGCCGCCGCCATCCGGCGGACGAGATCCTCGCGCCGAGCCGATGCGCGTAGCCGTCGATGATGCGCCATTCCACGTCCCGGGCGGCGAGGTGCGCGGCGAGGTAGCCGACCGCGAGGTTCTCGATCGCGAAGGGCACTTTATCCTCCAGACGGTACGATCCGGACGCGTTCGCCGGTACCACGAGCAGGACCTTCATGCCCATCGCCCTCCCGGGGATACGAGAATCCCCGCCACCCTCGGAACCGCGGCCAGGTGCTCAGGCCTGCACGACGATCACGTCCGCCTCGAACCCGAAGACCACCCGGTGACTCCGGAGCCTCTCCCGAGCGGCCGCCTCGAACTCGGGGCGGTGCCGCTCCAGGAGGGCCTCGTCGTTGATCTCCAGCACCTGGCGACCGATGAACTCCGTCGCATCCGCGATCGAATCATGAATGACATGATAATTGTAGCGATGAACGTTGACCTCGCCAAGTGTCCCCAGCGCCCGGCCGAACTCGGACGACCGCAGGAGGCCGAAGCCCAACCGGCCCCCGAGCCGCCCGCGGAAGTGATCGAGCAGGCCCCAGTAATCGCCCCGGTCGGCATTGATGATGATCACGAGGGCCCCCCGCGCCCGAGCGCGGAATGCAGCGCGCACAGATCGGCATCCACAGCGCCTCGTCCAGATAGTACAGGACGTGAGAGAGCAGGATCTGGCCCCAGGGATGTCGATGCGCGTCGAAATCCAGGATCGAGCCGACGAAGATCTCGACGCCCGGGAACCGCGCCCGCAGGATCGCCTCGTAATCGCCGTTGATCTCGACCAGCGCCAGATGCCGGGTCCGCGCCGCGAGGAGGCGTGTGACCTCGCCCGGACCGGGCCCCACGTCGAGGGCATGCTCGAAGCAAGCGCCCGACCAGATCGCATCGAGCAGGGGGAGGCGGGACGAATTCTCATCCGTCCTGGAATACAGCAGCCTCGCGATCTTCTCCCGGTAGTGCGGTTCCACGGCCCGTCCCCCTCCCGGCCCCCGGCGGGCTGCTAGGTGAAGTACTTGCGGAGGTAAAGCATCAGGCCGTAGGCCGACATTGCCGAGAGCCAGGGGTAGATCTGATCGCGCCTGGGCAGGACGTGCCGGACCATGTGCTCGTGGGCGAGCCGGATGGTCCCCAGGTCGCCGAGTAGAGTGGCGGCGATCAGCGTCCAGTCGTGCCAGTTGAAAGGGACCTGGACCTGGGTATCCCCCGGCCTGTTCCCCGTCGGATCGGTGAACGAGATCACGTCCGTGCTCTCGCTGAGATCGAATCTCCCGCCCGCCAGGTTCTCGAGCCACTCGCGGGCGCATTCGCTGAGGGGCGGTCGGACCGCGGCCTCATATCCATCGGTCTGGGCCATCAGGAGGGCGGACAGCGCGACGGCCGTCGAGGGCAGTTGGGCCGCGACATTGGGGATGAAACCCCATCCCTCCGCCTGCTTCGTGTTGTGCAGGAAGGAGATGCCGTCAAGGAGGCTGGCCTCGGGCCGATCGCCCCACGCCGGGTGCCTGCCGCCACCCGACTTCCGCAGGGCGAGCCACGCGAGGATCGACATCGCCGTCGCATAGGTCCGGCTCGTCCGGGTGGAGGCGATCTCGCACGACCCCCAGCCCCCGTCGCCCTGCTGGTTGGACAGCAGCCAGTCGGCCGCCTCCCCCACGGCCGCCGACGCCTCGCCCGCCAGCACCGCGTCGAGGGCCGGCGCGGCCTCCAGCAGCGCCAGGATCGCCCAGGTCGTGGCCTCGGTGCAGGCCGGGTTCTGGCCGCCGGGGAAGTCGTAGCCGATGTCCATCCATCCCCCGTTCCGGCGCCGGGACGGCTCCAGGAGCCAGGCGGTCGCTCGGCGCACCGTGGCCTGATAGCGTGGCGCGTCCCAGGCCGCGAGGATGTACTGATTCATCGCGGTCGTCCATTCACCGGACCGGCCGTCCAGCCCCCGCACGTTGCCCAGCCCGCGGAAGCCGCCGTCGCTCGGATGAACGGTTCGCCGGAGGGACTCGCAGACATCGGTGATCTCCTGGCGGGCCTGGTCGGGCGGGATCGGCGGCTCCGGCGGGGGCGTTGGAATGCCTTCGATCACCTTCTCCAGGGCCGGCGTCCCGAGGAAGAAGGCGATCTTCTTGGTCGTATCCCTGTCCCCCTTCTGCACCATCCCCACGATGGCATCCTGCCCCGGATCATAGATGCCACCGCCGCTGAAGCCCTGCTGGACGGCGGCTCCGGTGAACGGGAAGCCATCGAACTGGCCCAGGCCGCCTGGGATCGAGCCGATGATGCTGCCGACGGGCCGCTCCCCGGTCGGATGACTCTGACCCGAGCCGTCGTCGGCGGTGCGATACTGGTATCCAAAGGTGGACGGGGCCGGGTCTTCACGCCTCGTCACGCGGTACGGCCTGAGGACTGCCCGCCGGACCGACCGGGGGGCATCCGCATCGAGCCGGATGACGCCGACATCCGAGGGTTCTCCTCGAGTGGACGGCCCCGGCGGGAACCAGCGCTCGACCGCTCCCGGGACGCAGGACCGAGGACCATCGAACGGAAACCAGACGAGGACCTTGCCACCCTTCGCTTCGTCCTGCGCCGCCTTATCCCGGCCCAGGGAGAGATTGATGACGTGGGCGCACGTAACGACCACGCGGTCGGCGACCAGGATGCCGATGCCGAAGACCCGCAGCCTCGTCGGGTCATGCTCCGGAGGGACGAGCGCACAGACTCCCATCTCGTCGGGCTGTCGGTCTGGCATCCGGATGCCACCTCCGGGTCTCGGTCGGGTCATCTTAATGTCGAGTCCGATCGGGCTGGGACCTAGGGCACCGCCGCGGGATGGCTCCTCGCCGGGCCTGGGCCGTCGCCGGGGGCTTGCACGAGCCCCAGCCCGACGTCGCCCCGGGCTTGGGTGGGGATCGGGATGGCGTGACTCGTCATGGCGCGCTCGACGTCTGCGCCCAGCTCGGCGGCCGCTCTCCTTTCGGGAAGAGCCGCTCGATCCAGAGGGCCGCGACGCCGGCGACATGCGGAGTCGCCATGCTCGTCCCGCTCTTCTCGATGAGGCCCTCCGAGGTACCGGATCGCGCGGAGAGGATCTTCTCCCCCGGCGCCGCGAGCAGGCAGCCGGTGTTGGAGAATCGGGCCACCGCGTAGGGCGAGGACACGTCCCCGGTCTGCGCAGGGCGCCGACGGCGATGAAGCCGTCGGCGATCGCGGGGGGGGCCGCCGGGGCGGTGTATCGAGCGTTCTCGCCGCGAAGGCTCTCATTGCCCGTGGCGGCCACGACCAATGCCCCCCTCCCGATCTTCACGAAGGCGTCGATCAGGGCCGAGATGCGGTCGAACAGTCGCACGGTCGAACGGAACGCTTCCAGCCCGCCCGGCCGCGATGCCTTCCGGGTATTTCTCCTGCGAGACGAGATACTTGACGACCTTGGTGTAGTTGAACCCCAGCGACATCGAGATCACGTCCGCCTTCTGGTCGAGCGCCACACGATGGCCCGGTACACCGCCTCCGTCTGGGCACCGCGCGGCCCGATCACCCTGGCGATCAGCACGCGCGAGACCCCTGAAGCCACGCCGATCCGGGTCTTGCCGACATCCCGTCCGAAGAGGGTCCCGGCGACGTGTGTCCCGTGACCATGCTGGTCCGGGGCCTGCCCCCGGGTGGGACGGTCGCCGACGGTGAAATCCATCAGGTCGTCGGGACCGAAGGTCAACCCCCGGAACGCGGCGTGCGTCGCGTCGATCCCCGTGTCCAGGACCGCGACCGTGACCCCCGCCCCGGTCAGCCGGCAAGCGGTCGCGCCTACCGCCTCGATCCCCCAAGGGTGAGCCCCCAAGGCGTCCACCGAGGAAGCGTGGGCCGGCTCCTCGACCTCGACCGGCTCGATCAGCGACAGCGGGATGGACGGGATGACGTCGACCACGTTCGGGTCGCGACGACGCATCTCCTCGACATCGCGATCTTCCAACTCCTCCGTCGTCGCCGACGGGGGAAGCGACACCCCATCCTTGGTGTCTCCGCCCCCGAAAGCTTCTAGGAACGGATCATCACTCGCAGGGCTTCTCCGGAATACCAGATATTCCATGGGTATCACCTCCGTCGGCGAGACGTCTGGCGCGTGGCGATGTCCTCGATCCGAATGCTAATTGCCCCACCCTTTCCTATCCAAGCAACCCAGCATGGCCGTGTCCAGCATTTTTCTCAAACGGGCCCCCATAGACGTGATTCGCGCTCGGCGTGACCGACCCCGGACATCCGGGAGACGCCATCTCTGAAGCTGACCATTCTGCTTCGGTCCGAGCCGACCGACGCGCCCTCCGAGGTTGCTTCTGGCCCCATGTTCGGCCGGATCGTCTCCTCGCTGCCGCGTCTTGCTTGCTCTTGGAAAAATGCCTCCCGCGGCCCGTGAACGCCTATCAGTAACCGCGGTCCCGGTCTCCTGGGCACCACTGCGAACCCAATCTGATGCCGTCCTGTCGGGAAAGGAATGATGACGCTGCCCCGATCGATCCGACGCGTCACCGCGTAGCGGCACCGACCCGAGCAAGGCCCCGGAGCTCGCCTCGATGAGCGCGGCCCATTACCTGATCTTCGGCGACCTGCACGGCCGCATCCTGCCCGCCTTCCGCCTGGCGGCGCGTCTGGGAGCTCGAGCACTCGGTCCGCCTCGACGGCCTGCTCCAGGTCGGCGACCTCGGCTACTTCCCCGACATCACCCGGCTGGACAAGGCCACCGCGCGCCACGCCGCCGACGACCCGCTCGAGCTGGGTGCCTCCCTCGTGGCCGAACCGACTCGAGAGGCCGACGAGGTCTTCCGCGGGGCGGACGGACCGGCCCCGACCCTCTGGTTCACGGCGGGCAACCACGAAGATTTCGCGGCCCTGGCCGAGCGAGAGCGGGCCGCCGGGCGACGAGAGGCGAGCTTCGCCGTGGATGCCTACGGCCACGTCCGCTGCATCCGCGACGGCCACGTCGATACCCTGCCCGGGCCCTTGAAGGTGGGCGCCCTCTGGGGCATCGACGACCAGGCGCCCAACGCCCGCCGCCGGACGCCCGAGCGGGGCCGGATCCGCGAGGCCAGCATCGCATCACTCGCCGACTCGTCGTTCGATGTCCTCATCAGCCACGATGGCCCGCGCGATGCCGTCCTGGTCGGATCCGGGAGCGACCGACTCGGCGCCTTGATCGGCCTGACCCGCGCGGCATTCGCCTTCTTCGGTCACTATGGGAGCCGCCATGGCCGCATCGCGCGCACATTCGGGACGACCCAGGTCTATCAGATGGCCGGCTTCGAGATGCGCCGCGACGGCTCGTGTGCCGAGGCCGGCAGCGTCGGACTACTCACATGGGAAGCCGGCGCCGGGGCCTTCGAATACCTCGACACGGCGTGGCTACGGAGATTCACCCGCTCCAACTGGCGACATCTACCGGTCTGACGAGGCGACTCGATCCGATCCCCAAGGTCACCCCCCAGTCTCCCCGCGATCAGGCGATTGTTTGCATGCAATCGCGACTTCTTCCGCCCCCAAAGCCCCCTATCTACCCTCGCCTCTTCTTTCTTCCCCTACTAACAGGATGTATCAGGTTTGCAAAAACTGAAATGCACCTATCGCGGAAATCGACCAATTCCTCGATGCAACTGGTTGCCAGAATTCTACTTAAAATATTTTCATTTTCAAAAAGATTTTCCGGGGCCAGCCGCCTTATTGGATGCATGCAGACCGACGGCGCGGCTGTGAGGCGTCGCGGGAGACAGCCCGATCAGAGCTTGAGCCCGCGGAGCCGCAGGGCGTTGAGGATGACCGAGACCGAGCTAAGGGTCATGGCGGCGCTGGCGATCATCGGGTTGAGCAGCAGGTGGAAGGCCGGGTAGAGGGCGCCGGCGGCGATCGGGACGCCCAGGACGTTGTAGAGGAAGGCGAACGCCAGGTTCTGGCGGATGTTCGTCATCGTGCCTCGGCTGAGTCGGTAGGCGCGGACGACGCCTCGCAGGTCGCCGCGGACCAGCGTGATGCCGGCGCTCTCCATGGCGACGTCGGTGCCGGTTCCCATCGCGATGCCGACCTGGGCCTGCGCCAGCGCCGGGGCGTCGTTGATCCCGTCGCCGGCCATCGCCACGACCCGGCCCTCGGCCTGGAGCCGCCGGATCTCCTCGGCCTTCTGGTCGGGCAGGACCTCGGCGAGGACCTCGTCCAGGCCGAGCCGGCGGGCGACGGCCTCGGCCGTCGTGCGGTTGTCGCCGGTCAGCATCACCAGGCGAAGCCCGGCCGCCCGCAGGTCGGCGATCGCGACGGCCGCCGACTCCTTGATCGGGTCGGCGATCCCCAGCAGGCCGGCCGGGGCGCCGTCGACGGCCGACGAAGACGACCGTCTGGCCGTCGCGGCGCAGGGCCTCGGCCCGATCGGCGAGCGGGCCGGGGTCGATCCCCAGCTCGCGGAGCATCGCCGGGCTGCCGACGGCCACCGACCGGCCCTCGACCCGCCCCTCGACGCCGAGCCCCGTCCGCGATCGGAAGCCCTCGGCCGCCGAGACGGTCTGCCCGCGCTCGACGGCCGCGGCGGCGACCGCCGCGGCCAGCGGGTGCTCGCTCGACCGCTCGAGGCCGGCGGCCAGTCGGAGCCAGTCCGCCTCGTCGCGGCCCGGCGCCGACTCGATCGCCACGACCCGCGGCTTGCCCTCGGTCAGCGTGCCCGTCTTGTCGACGACCAGCGTGTCCACCCGCTCGAGGACCTCCAGCGCCTCGGCGTTCTTGACCAGGACCCCTGCCCCGGCACCCCGGCCGGTGCCGACCATGATCGACATCGGCGTGGCCAGGCCCAGCGCGCACGGGCAGGCGATGATCAGCACGGCCACCGCGTTGACCAGCGCGTGCGCCATCCGCGGCTGCGGGCCGACGGTCGCCCACGCCGCGAAGGCGGCCGCCGCCACGAGGATCACGCCGGCACGAAGTACCCCCGAGACCTGGTCGGCCAGGCGCTGGATCGGGCGCGGGTCCGCTGCGCCTCGCTGACCATCTGGACGATCCGCGCCAGCATCGTCTCGGCGCCGACCCGCTCGGCCCGCATGACCAGGCCGCCGGTGCCGTTGACCGTCCCGCCGATGACCCGGTCCCCCGGTCCCTTCTCGACCGGGATCGGCTCGCCCGTGATCATCGACTCGTCCACCGGGCTGCTGCCCTCGAGCACGACGCCGTCGACCGGCACCTTCTCGCCCGGCCGGATCCGCAGCCGGTCGCCCGGCACGACCCGGTCGAGCGGCACGTCCTCCTCGGCGCCGTCGTCGCGGATCCGGCGCGCCGTCCTGGGCGCCAGGCCCAGCAGGGCCCGGATGGCATTGCCCGTCTGCCGGCGCGCCCGCAGCTCGAGCACCTGGCCCAGCAGGACCAGCGTGACGATCACGGCCGCCGGCTCGAAGTAGACCGCGACCTGTCCGTGCGTGATCGCGGAACGAGTCCGGGAAGAGCCCCGGGGCGATCGCCGCGGCCAGGCTGAAGAGGTAGGCCGTGCCGGTCCCCATCGCGATCAGGGTGAACATGTTGAGCCGGCGGCTCACCAGCGACGCCCAGCCCCGCTCGAAGAACGGCCACCCGCCCCAGAGGACCACCGGCGTCGCCAGGGCGAGCTGGATCCAGATCGACGCCCGGCCGAGCCGCTCGTGCAGGTCCAGCCCCGGGACCATCTCGCCCATCGACAGCATCAGCAGCGGCACGGATAGGGCCAGGCTGAACCAGAACCGCCGGGTCATGTCGGCCAGCTCGGGATCCGCCTCGTCCTCGGCCGTGACGGTCATCGGCTCCAGCGCCATGCCGCAGATCGGGCACGCGCCGGGCCGGTCGCGGATGATCTCGGGGTGCATCGGGCAGGTGTACAGCGTCCCCGGCGGGGCAGCGGGTTCCGGCGCGGGCGACAGGTGCGCCGGCACCGACGGATTCAGCACCAACAGGCCGGGGTGCGAGACCATGGGACGATCGGCCGCGGCGTACCGCGCCGGGTCGGCCTTGAATTTCTCGACGCAGTGCCGGCTGCAGAAGTAGATCGTGCGGCCGTCGTGCTCGACCGACCCCGCCGCCCTCGCGGGGACGACGTCCATCCCGCAGACCGGGTCCCGCGCCAGTCCCGCGGCCGAGGGGCCGCCGCCATTTGAGGATGGACCCGCCGGGTGCGGGTCGGAGGGGGCGTGGTGCGATTGCTCGTGGTGATTCATGCGATGGCGCCGGCCTCGGGAAAATTCAGCGGCTGCCGGCCTTCGCGGTCGCCTTGAGCCACTGGCGAGCCTTCTTGCGGTCGAGCTTCTCCCAGGCGTCGAAGAAGGCGTGGCGGGCGTCGTGGGCGGCCTCGGCCTGGCCGTCGAGCAGGCGACGGGCGGCCGCGGCGAACCCGGCATTGTGGCCATGACGGCGGAGCAATTCCTCGAGCTCGTTGCCGGCGACGATGGCGTCCTGGTGTTCGCCGAGTATGTCCTGGATCCGGGTCGCGCGGCGGATGAACCGGCGGGCACCGCGGGCGTCGGACCCGCCGAGTACCGGGGCGACCATCTCGGCCGTGTACCGGGCGCGCTTGGCCCGCTTGCGCACGTCGTGGAAGGGCTCGTCGGGGTCGGACAGTCGCAGGTCGCGAGCGTCCTTGCGCAGGCGTCGCCACGCCGACGCGGCCAGGGGTGGCATCGCCGTCCGGCACGGGGTCCTGGCCGCCTCGGACAGCCGGGGATGGTCGATGGCGTGCTGGAGGGCGGCCAGCAGGTCGCGATACCGGTCGTCCTGGAGCCCCCTGCGCAGCTCGCGCGAGGCCCGCGTGTGCCGCTCCATCAGGTCGGCGAACAGCGGCGCCAGCTCGTGCGACTCCGATCCTTCCTCGACCGCGGCCACCTTGCGGAACCGGGCCGTCAGGACGTCCAGGTCGCGGACGTCGCCGAGCAGGCCGGCGAGCCATTTCAGCTCGATTTCCACCGGGCCGATCCAGTCGGGTTCGAGGAACTCGCGGAAGGCGCGGAGCTCGCTCCGGAGCCGTCGGGTCGTCGTGCGGAGGCGGTGGATGCCGTCAACCTCGCCCCGGCTCGCCGCCGCTTCGGTCCCGCGGATTCGCGACAGGGCGGTCGCGAGCGCGGCCAGGATCGCCTTCGCCACCGGGTCGCGCGGCCGGATCCGGGGGACCTCGATCGAGGCCCCGGGCCCGTCGGGCCGCTCGCGGCCGTCGTCCGCCCGGGTCCGATCGTCCGACATCCGAGTGGTCTTGGCAGACGGCATGATCGTCACCGAGCGGCCCTGGACCGCGTGGAGCCTCGCGAAATCGGGTGGAGAGACCGGACCGGCGCCAACCTGGACCGCACTGCGGTCGAGTCCTCGCCGGTCCCCCTAACTTAACGCCCTCCCGCCATTCGCTCAAGTCGCGTTCGCAGCGCCCGGCGATCCGGTCGGGCGGGGATGACAGCGGGAAGCCGGCCCATTCCAGGGGCGAGGGGACAGGGGTTAGGCTTCAGAAATACGACCGCTGGCCGGGTTCGGATCATCCCCAGAGCTTCTCGAGGGCATCCTTGATCTGCTCGGTGGCCACGCCGAGGACCTCGGCCAGGGCCATCTCGACGATGGGCCAGTCGGGCTTATCCTTGGACAGCACCCTGAGGCAGTTCTTCACGAAGCACTCGTCCCACGACGACTTCTCGATGACGCGGCCGGTGACGAACGGGTTGTACGTGGACCTCGCGGCCGAGGGATCGTACGAGAACGCCCCGCCGCGATACAGCCCGTACAGCAGCTTGAAGATCGTCTTCTGCGGCGCGTAGTCGGTCTGGATCTCCTCGGCGACCCGCCGGCTGAGCTCATCGAGGTGGATCGGGCCGACACGGTCGAGGACGACGTCGGTCATGCCGAAGATCTCGGTGCGGACGTTGGCATCAGGAAACTCGTCGAACGGCCAGCTTGTCCTGGAAGAAGTGGCGGTAGGCGATCACGCAAGCTTCGAGGTTGGCCGGGTCCAGGCGCGGCGGCTGGGGCTCGAGGCGGAGCGGGGCGCATTCCTTCAAGCCCCCGCCGTCCTCGCCCAGCATCACCTCGAAGTCCATACCCGCCGGGCGGCACCTGACCAGTCCGCGCTGTTCGGCGAGCTTCGCCAGGTCGCGGCTGGAGTTGATCCCGGCCAGCGCGGGGTCGTAGTCGGGCCGCATCTGCTTCATCATCGGCACGAGCCGCCCGCCGTTGGCCGGCTTGCCCTGCTGGTTGATGATCCGCGTGGCCTCGACCATCAGCTTGATATAGGTCTCGCGCACCGACGCCGTGTCCTCGGCCTCCGCGGCCGGCATCGGCGCGACGACCTTGTGCTCGTCGGCCTCCTTGGCGGGGAACGGCGCCGAGTAGTAGTAGAACGAGTCGCACGCCTTGACATAAAGCGGGTTGACCTCGCCCGAGCGGATGCCGAAGCCGATGACCTCGCAGCCCAGCTCGCGAGCTTGAGGATCAGCGGGATGTAGTCGCGGTCCGACGAGACGATCGCGAACCGCTCGATCCCGGGCATCGTGTGTGCGATCGACAGGGCGTCCACGGCGAGCCACATGTCGGCCGAGTTCTTGCTCTTGAGATAGGGAGTATCCGCGATCTGGACCAGGTTCTCCCCCAGGTTGCCCCGGATCGCCGCGTGCAGCCCCTTGGTATTCTCCTCGCCCACGTGCCGCTGGAGCATCTTGACCGCGGCGTAGATGTCGCCGTAGGCGCGGCGGATCCGGATGCTCAGGTCGCTGTATTCTCCCCGGAGCTTGGTGACGACCTTGCCGATGTCGATGGGCAGTCCCAGCTTCCCGACGCCGACGATCAGGTTCTCGATGTCGACCAGGATCGCCATGCTCTCGGTCTTCTTCTCTTGATTCATCTCAGTAGCTTCCCGCCTGGAAAGCACCCCTTCGTTCGCGTGCCCGGGCACGGACGGCCGGGCACGACGCCTCATCGACATCGAAGAGGAAACCGGGTCGCGTCCGGGCACCATCCATCTTACAGGATTTCACCCCCGCGAACCCGTCCCCGTGACGGATCGCGCGATCGCAGGACGTGCGGCCAGGGCAAGCGGCCGCGAGAAAGGGGTCGGTGCGCCGGCCGTGGCGAGAGTCGGCCGTCCGCTTTTCGCCGCCGCGGGGCCGAGTCGGGCGGACGGCCGCGAATTCCCGGGCGGCTCCGGCTCAGGCTCGAATGCCGGTCCGCCAGCCCGGAACTGCCGGGCCTCATCCTCGGCGCCATACTTCCCCATACTACTTGGCTGCGAAAGTTGTCGTTTCAGACAACGAGGGGGTAAAATTCGCCGCTTTCTTGCGAGATGATGTGAATAATGAACACGAAGGAAGCGGGATCGCACGCAAGATCAACGGTTAGCTTCGGACGAGGCCCCCCTGCCCCAGCCGGCCCTGAGGATCAGCACGCAGCTTGCGGCGTGCGTGATCTCGTTGGCCATGACCATGCGGACGGCCTCGTCGAGGGGGAGTTGCAGCGTCTCGATGTCCTCGGTGGCCTCGTGCTCGGTGCCGGTGTGCGTCAACCCCGTGGCAACGTAGAGGGTGACCTTGCAGCGAACGTTAGACGTATCGAGGTCAACGGTGCCGAGTTCCGCCCAGTCGGTCGCCTCGATTCCCAGCTCCTCTCGCAGTTCGCCGCCGGGCGGCGTCCGGCGGCGACTCGCCGTCATCGATTCCGCCGCAGGCGGCCTCGACGCTCTCGGCCCCGAGGGCGTATCGGAATTGCCGGACGAGGTAGGTGGTGCCGTCGTCGGCGATCGGCAGCACGGCGACCCCCGGCTTGATCGAGGCGGTCGCATAGGTTCCCGGTTGCCCATCGGGGCGAACCACCCGGTCCTCGCGGACCGTCAGGAACGGATCGCGGTGCTTCTCGGTCGTCGCCTCGATGATCCAGGGTCCGTGTCGCCCGGCCATGTTCGCCTCCCGATTCCGAGGAAAAGCGGCGATCGCCCGATCGAGCACAGGACATGCCAGGACCGAGTACAAGGCACGCGCTTCGGCCCCAGTGATCGCGTTACGCCATGATGGCGGGTCGGCGTCCTGGCTCGACGTTCTCGTCGTCGGTCACACGATCGGAGAGACCCATGTTAAAAAGAATTAACCAAATTCCCCATGTCACGCGGATTGGCGCAGATTTACATTGAGGGCTCAAGCCGACCCTCGTCCGGTCGCCCGACCGGATGAGGGTTCCCGCCGAATCACCCGAGGCCCGCGCCCGCACGGCCCGAGGAGGAGAGCGTGAGGTCACTCGTCAAGCGTCGGAAGTGGTGGCTCGTATCGGCTCCGCTGCTGGCGGCCTGCTGGGGTTGCCATCCGCACGGCGAGGAGGGCGAGCACGCGACGGAAGAGCACGCGGCCGAGGCCTCCGTCACGGTCCGGGCGGTGCCGGCGCGGTTCGACCGATCGGCGCGGGTCGTCGAGGGCCTGGGGCGCTGCGAGGCCCTGCCCGACCACATCGCGCCGCTGACGCCCGCCGTCGAGGGGCATGTCCACGAGCTGCTGGTCGAGCCAGGGCGACCCGGTGAAGAAGGGCCAGCCGATCGTCGAGCTCGACAGGGCCGTGGCGCAGGCCGACCTGAACGAGAAGACGGCGACCCGCGACGGGCTGGTCGCCGGGCTCGCCCTGCTCAAGTCGATCCCCCGCCCCGAGGAGCGCAGGGCCAACGAGCTGGCCGTCGAGCAGGCCAAGCGTCGCGCGTGGAGCAGGCCCGGGTCGCCGCCGATCGGCTTCGGCCGCTGGTCGCCAGCCACGAGGTCTCCGAGCAGCAGATCCTGGACGCCGAGCAAGGCGGTCGAAGCTCGCCGAGATCCAGCTGCAGACGGCCGAGGCCACCGCTGCACGTCATGATGATCGGCCCGCGTCCCGAGGCGATCGCCGAGGCCGAGGGCAGGATCAAGACGGCCGACGCGCTCGGTCGCCTTCTCGCAGGCCCACCTGGAATTACCACACCATCCGCTCGCCGATCGATGGCGTGCTCGATAGCCTGACGTGCCGCCCCGGCCAGACGATCGCCATCGGCAGCCCGATCGGCGAGGTCGTCGACACGCGGCAGGTCTTCGCCTCGGTCTGGCTGCGCCCCGCGGTCGGCCTCGTCGGTGCGCGTCGGCCAGCTCGCTCGCGTCCAGCCCGCGCGACGCCTTCGCCGCCACGGGCGCCGCCCGACGAAGAAAGGAGATGGCCGGCAAGGTCGCGTTCGTCGGCCGGGTGGCCGACCCCCAGACGGGCAATCTGCCGATCCGCGTCCTGGTGGACAACCCGCAAGGGCGGCTGACCATCGGCCAGTCGGTCCGGGTGTCGATCATCGTGGAGGAGCACAAGGCCGTGCTCCAGGTCCCCACCGCGGCGATCCTCGACCTGGGCGAGGGGCCGGTCCTGAACGTGGTCCGCGACGGCAAGGCGGTCGTGCTCCATCCCGAGATCGGACGCCGCACGGCGGCTGGATCGAAGTCGCCGGCACCGACCTGAAGCCGGGCGAGCCGGTGATCGTCGAGGGGGGATATAACCTGCCCGAGAACACGGCCGGTCAAGCTCTCGGACGCCGAGGCCGGCACGAAGCCCGCCGAGGAGGCCGAGGCCAAGGGCCACGACGACGCCAAGGCCACGCCGAAGGGCCACGAAGAGGCCGAGCCGAAGGAGGGGGCGAAGTCATGAGCCTGACCTTCGAGCCGGCCGTCGAGCCCCGCAACCGCCGCGAGGGCCGCGGATCAACCTGGTCGCCTGGGCCCGGCCCTACTTCGGGCTGATCGTCCTGACCACGACCCTGCTGACCGCCTTCGGCGTCGTGTCGATGCTCCGGATGCCCAGCGGCATCTATCCCGAGGTCGCCTTCCCGCGGATCGTCGTCATCGCCCAGACGCCCGGCCTGGCGGTCAAGGACGTCGAGGTGGCCGTCACCCGGCCGATCGAGGAGGCCGTCGGCATCGTCCTGGGCGTGGTCCGCGTCCGGTCGAAGTCGGTCCGCGGCGCCGCCCAGCTCGACATCGACTTCGCGCCCGGCACCGACATGATCCAGGCGCTGAACGACGTCCGCGCCGGATGGCCGAGGTCGGCGCCCAGCTCCCCGCCGGGCACCACCACGATCACCGAGCGGCAGACCCCCTCGGTCTTCCCGATCATCTCGTTCGTCGTCACCGGCGGCCGCGACCCCTCGGCGCTGCACGACTACGCCTATTACGATCTGCGGCCGCGGATCAGCCGCATCCCCGACGTCTCGTACGTCACCGTCCAGGGGGGCGACATCCGCGAGATCATCGTCGAGGTCGACCCCCAGGCCCTGGTGGCGGCCAACCTCTCGATCGCCGACGTGGCCGACCGCCTGGGCAAGGAACATCGGCTCAAGGCGGTCGGCCGGCTCGACCGCGGACGCTGCAATACCAGGTGCTGGCCGACACCCTGGCGGTCGATCCCGCTCGACCTGGAGGACCGGGTCATCGCCGAGAAGAACGGCCAGTCGATCCGGCTCCGCGACCTCGGCCGGGTCGACGGTCGGGCACGAGGACCGGACGATGGCGATCCGGTCCAACGGCAAGGACGCCGTCGCGCTGACCGTCTTCCGCCGCCTGGGCGGCAATGCGCTGGCCGTCTCGCGGCCCTCGAGGACGTGCTGGCCGACGCCGCCAAGACCGCCCCGCCCGGCGTCGAGATCCACCCCGTCTACGACCAGGGGCTCCTGGTCCGCACGGCGATCGCCAACGTCCGCGACGCCATCGTCATCGGCGGCCTGATGAGCGTCGCCGTCCTCCTGCTGTTCCTCAAGAGCCTGCGGGCCACCCTGATCGCCGCGCTCTCGATCCCGCTCAGCCTCATCATCACCTTCGTCTTCCTCTACCTGACCGGCGACACGCTCAACCTGATGTCGCTGGGCGGCCTGGCGGTGGCGATCGGGCTGATCATCGACGACACCGTGGTCGTGATCGAGAACATCGCCCGCCACCTGGCCGAGGGCGCAGTCGGGCGACGCGGCCGTCGACCGGGCCAGCCGCGAGATCAGCGGCGCCGTCATCGGCTCGACCCTGACGACGATCCTGGTCTTCGTCCCGCTGGCGTTCGTCAGCGGGGTGGTCGGCCAGTTCTTCCAGTCGCTGAGCCTGTCGCTGTCGCGTGGCGCTGCTGGTGTCGATGGTCGTCAGCCTGACGATCATCCCGGTGCTGGCCGCCCGCTTCCTGGGCCGCCGGCCGATGCCGACGACGGGCCCGATCTATAACCTGCTGGCGGACCTCTACGAGGGCCTCCTCAAGGTCGGCCTCCGGTTCCCGAAGACGATCATGCTGCTGGCGCTGCTGGCGGTCGTGCCGGGCTGATCTCTCACGGCTGACGATCCTCGGGAAGCTCCATCGAGATCCACGCTGGAGACCGGCTTCATGCCCGACATGGACGAGGGGGCGTTCGTCCTCGACTACCACATGCCGGTCGGCACCTCGCTGGCGCAGACCGACAAGGTGCTGCGGCGGGTCGAGGCGGTGCTCCGGCGGACGCCCGACATCTCCGGCTACATCCGCCGGACCGGCGCCGAGCTCGGCTTCTTCGCCACCGAGGCGTACACCGGCGACATCCTGGTCAGCCTCAAGCCGCGCCGGCGAGCGTCGGCCGATGGAAGAGATCTTCGACGCGCCTCCGCGAGGAGCTCGAGGCCGAGGTCCCCGAGCTGGAGACCGAGTTCGTCCCGCTGGTGCAGGACCAGATCAACGACCTGGCGGGCGTCGCCAGCCCGATCGAGGTCAAGGTCTTCGGGCCCGACTTCGCCACGCTCCGCGACGCTGGCCGAGCAGGTCGGCAAGATCGTCGAGGAGGTCGAGGGCGCGACCGACGTCAACGCGCACGTCTACCTCGGCAACCCCGACGTCGTGATCCGGCCCGACAGCGTCCAGACGGCGCGGGTCGGGCTGACCGAGCATGGACGTCGAGTCGCAGCTCAACGCCGCGCTCTACGGCCAGGTGGCCAGCACGGTCCCCGAGCAGGACCGGATGACCAAGATCCGGGTCCGCTACCCCGACCGCGTCCGGTACGACCGCGAGCACCTGGCCATGCTGCCGATCAGCCTGGCGACGGCGACCGCCCGCTCCGCCGCGGTCCGCACGCCGCGGCGGCCGCCGGGATCGGCTTCGTCCCGCTCGGTCAGCTCGCGACGATCCGGACCGTCCGCAGCCCCAACGAGCTCTGGCGCGAGAACCAGCAGCCGGTCATCACCGTCTCCGCCGAGCTGGAGAAGCGCGACCTGGGCTCGGTCAATCGCGAACTCCAGCAGAAGCTGCCGGAGCTGAAATTCCCGCCCGGCTACCGCTGGGAGCTGGCGGGCAGCTACCGGGCCCAGCAGGAGTCGTTCGCCAGCCTGCTGACGGTCCTGATCGTGGCCGCCGCGCTGGTCTTCCTGCTGCTGGGCTTCCAGTTCCAGAGCCTGACCCTGCCCATCCTGATCTTCCTTGCCCAGCCGGTCTCGCTGGTCAGTGCCCTGTTTGCGCTCTGGATCACCGGCACGCCGCTCAACGTCTCGTCCTTCATGGGGGCGATCCTGCTGATCGGCCTGGACGTCAAGAACGGCATCATCCTGATCGAGTACATCGGCCAGCTCCGCGAAGCGGGCGTGCCGCTCCGCGAGGCGCTGGTCCAGGCCGGCCGCACCCGGTTCCGGCCGATCCTGATGACCAGCCTCTGCACGATCCTGGGGCTGGTGCCCCTGGCGCTCGGCCTCGGGCCCGGCGCCCAGATGCAGCAGCCGCTGGCGATCGCCGTCATCGGCGGCCTGATCACCAACATGCTCTTGACCCGGCTGCTGATCCCCGTCGGCTACCTGGTCCTTCGCGGTGGCGAGGACAAGGTCGCGGCCGAGGGCTGATCGGTGCAACGCGAGAGGCCGCCATGGCCCGTGTGCTCATCGTCGAAGATCAGCGGAAGCACCTCGAGACCCTGAGGCGCGGCCTCGAGGCCGAAGGGTACGAGGTCGTCACGGCGGCGACCGGTCCCGACGGCCTGCGCGCCGCGATGGCCGGGGCGCTCGACGTCGTGGTGCTCGACCTGATGCTTCCGGGCCGGCACGGCCTCGACGTCCTCCGCGACCTCCGCGCGAGCGGCTTCGCCCGGCCGGTCCTCATCCTGACGGCACTCGACGCGGTCGAGGAGCGGGTCCAGGGCCTCGACGGCGGGGCCAACGATTATCTCGTCAAGCCGTTCGCCTTCGCCGAGCTGCTCGCGAGGCTGCGGGCCCTGCTCCGCCGCGACTTCACCGAGCGCGAGCTGTTCCTTCGCGTCGAACGACCTGGAGATGGACCTCCTGGATCATCGCGTCACGCGCCGCGGTTCGACCATCGACCTGACCGGACGCGAGTACGAGCTGCTCGAATACCTGCTTCGCCACAAGAATGAGGTTGTCACCCGCGACATGATCGCCCGCGACGTCTGGAAGGAGACGACCGGGGCCATGACCCGGATCATCGACGTCTACATCAACGCCCTGCGCAAGAAGGTCGAGCATCCGGGCCGTCGCCCGCTGATCCACACCGTGCGCGGCATCGGCTACGCCCTGAGGGACGGTCCATGAGACGGCTGAGCATCCGCTGGCGGCTCACGCTGTGGTACGGCATCGTGCTGTCGGCGGTCCTGGCCGGCTTCAGCGCGGCGGTCTATGCGCTGATGCACCACCACCTGCTCGCCCTGACCGACTCGGCGCTCGAGGAGGAGCTGACGGACCTCGCGGGCGACGTGACCCGCTGCGCCAGCCTCGAGGACCTGCCCGCGGAGCTGGGCCTGCGCTATGCCAGCATCCGCGGCTACGAGTCGCAGGTGAGCACGCGAACGGGTGAGATCGTCTTCCGCAGCGATGGACTCCGCCCGCGCGGGCTGCCGGCACCCGGTCGCGACGCGGCGGCGACCGCGCCCGTCTACGCCAGCCGCTTGGTGGACGGGCTGGGGCATGCGCGCCTGGCGTGGAAGACCGTCGCCGGCCCGACCGGGCCGCTCACCGTGCAGGTCGCCGTCTCGCTCGCCCCCAACGATCGGGCCCTCCGGGAGCTGCTGACGGCCCTGCTCCTGGCCGGGCCGCTGGTGGTCGCGGGCACGCTCGGCGGCGGATACCTGCTGGCGCGCAAGGCGCTCGCCCCGGTCGAGCGGATGGCCGCCACGGCGCAGGAGATCACCTCGACGCGGCTGGATCGCCGCGTCGCCGCGCCGAACTCGCGCGACGAGCTGGGCCGGCTGGCGAATACCTTCAACGACATGATCGCGCGGTTGCAGCGGTCGTTCGAGGAGATCCGTCGATTCACCACCGACGCCGCCCACGAGCTGAGGACGCCGCTGGCCCTGATGCGGACCGAGGCCGAGGTCGCGCTCTGGGCGCCTCGCTCGCCCGACCGCGATCAGCGCGTCCTGGAAGACATGCTCGAGGAGATCGAGCGGCTGACGCGGCTGGTCGAGCAATTGCTCTTCCTCTGCCGCGAGGACGCCGGCATCTCGATCGCCTCGCGCCGTCGGGTCTCGCCTCGACGAGGTCGTGCGGGACGTGGCGAATCACATGCAGGTCATGGCGAGGAGAAAGAGCTGAGGCTGGAGGTCGGCGACATCGCGGCCTGTTCGGTCCATGGCGAGCCCGATCGGCTGCGGCAGGTCTTCTTCAACTTGCTGGACAACGCGATCAAGTACACGCCGGCGGGGGGAAGCATCGAGGTCTCGGGGAGATGCGTCGGGGGCCACGCGCGGATCTCGGTGATCGATTCGGGGATCGGCATCCCCGACGACCATCAGCCGAAGGTCTTCGACCGATTCTACCGCGTCGATCCGTCGAGGAGCCGGGAGGTCAACGGGCACCGGCCTGGGCTTGGCCATCTGCCGGTCGATCGTGGAGGCGCACGGCGGCCGAATCCGGCTGATCAGCGCCATGGGCCAGGGCTGCGAGTTCACCGTCGAGCTGCCGACCGACGCATCGGCCCCGATCGAATCACCGATCGGCCCGGCGAGTCCGGGCCCGCGCACCCCGATCGGGGCTACGGGCCGTGCCCTGAGGATCGGGGCATGGCCCGGCGAGTTCTTGATTCTCGAGTCGAGGCCCCTGCCAAGGATCGCGATCCCGGGCCGCGAGCCCGGCCATCGGACGTCAACCTTGTCGCACCGCCTCCAGCGAGCCATCGGCTCGCGGATAAAGCGGAGAGGGAGGGATTCGAACCCTCGGTACGGGGTAAACCGTCACGGCATTTCCAGCGATGCAAGAAGCTTGAGAGCATCTTAAACTAATTTGGCAAAACGAGTTAGAATTCTTCTCGACCCACAGCGCTCGCACGTGAGACTGGCCGTGTTAACTCGCCGGCAAGCCGGATCTTTGTAAGTCCCGTCCCCGATATCGTGCCCTTGGAACCGGAGCGATGACTGCCGCATCGGCCCCGCTGAGCTCCGTCACTTCCGGGGCCCGGTCGGAGGATCGGCGGCCCTCCTCAGGGTACTGTTGATCGCCTCCATTGACGGGGTGACCGTTCCCGCCGGTTCACGTGCCGGGAAGGTTGATGACCCGGACAGAGCACTGCTCAGGTCATTCAATGCGTCGCGATAATCCTTGCGCGGTCGGGCCGAGAGTCGCTTCAGGGCGGCCTCCGTCTGCAGTATACGCGTCCCATCCTCGAGGGCCGAGAACGTCTCGGAAAACTTCGAAATCATTGAGACCGACCGCGTCCTGGAGTTGAGCCTGGCTCCTAGCAAGCAAGTTGTCCTGGATCTGATTGAGTTCTTTCGTAACGGCCTGGATATCCAATCTGTCGGCCACTCCGCTCACGGTCCAATTCCCCTTTTCGTTTCGGACGAGTAGCGATCCGTCGCTCATGGGGGGTGGTCCTCGTGCCTCCGCAGACCCGTGTCCCGGTGACTTTGGAGAGGTCGAGCGGCCCATGGCCTCAAGCGAACCTTGCTCAGTCATGAAGACCCGGGAAGTCTCGTCAAGCAAGCCCGGCCGCGAGTTCTTCCGGCGCCTCCCTCGGAAGGAGCTTCCGCGCATCGGCCGGGGAGCCGTCGAGGAACGACTTGACCGACAGCTTCAACTGACAAGGTTGCAAGACTTCGGGGGCGAGGCCCCGGCGCTCGGCCACGGCGAAGGCATTCAGGAGCGACTGGACGGGCGGGCTGGCAGTCGCCGGGACCTGGAGCGCCACCGTCAGGTCGTATAAGCCGACGACATCATCCTTCAGGGTCAGGAGGTCCTGGGTGAATGGCTTCCCGACCTTCCGCCACAGCGAGGGGTCTCCGGAAGTACGCGTCAGGAACGACCGCAGGCTCTGGAGCAATTCCTGCTCTCCGGCCAGACGCTCAAGGTCCTCCATAATCCTCAAGTAGGAGTCCGGGACGTCGCCGCCCCGACGGGTCGTCCGGGCGATCGTGCCGACCTCATCCCAATGATCGAGCGACCGGGCCTTACCGATTGACTCGGATGCCAAGGCCGCGACCTCCGCCTGGACTTCCGCTCCGAACGCGGCGACGCGCTCCCGGACCTCCGTGCCGTAACCGTCGACGACCTTGGCGAGGCGGCGGATCCCAATGTCCGCTCCGAGGGAATCGCCCGCCAGGCGACGCTCCAGCAGGAGATCGAGGAACGCGTGGGCCAACTCGTCACGCTGGACTGCGGCCGACTGCGGGAATTGTCCCTCTCGACTCACCCGGGCAACGAGCTCAAGGATCCCCTCTGGTTGCCCGGCCCGTCCAGCTAGACCGGCGGCGCCCAGCTCTCGTAGCAGGCGGGTTTCGTTCCGCAGGGCCGTGGAAACCTCCGCCAACTCCGGCGCGAGGTGGGCCGCGCGGCCCACCGTGCCGGCCACTTCCTTCGCGCCTTTTTCCGCGACGGCGGCGGTCTCCCAGGCCTTCCGAGCCGCTCTGGCGATTCGACCCTGCGCGGGGGCTTCGGCGGGGTGGGTCAGGACCACGGCCGTCGCAAGAAGCAATATTCGGCAAGCGTTTTTCAAGACTCGGCTCCTTCGCGACCGGCGGAGGCCGGCGGTCGTGGCGCGACCTGCAAGGAAAGGGATGGGGGGATCGCCGGGAGTTCGAAATCGACATCGCCGGCGCCGGAGTCCTGCGGAGGAGCGACTCGCCGGGCGCCGGAGTCCACATCGGACCGGAGGTCGGAGGGCAGCACCGGGTTCGACTTCAGTCCGGATTCCAGGGCGACGGCCCGCCGGTACCAGGCTTCGGCCTCGGCGTCGCGACCCGCGCTCTCGGCCAGTCCGGCCAGCTCGAGGCAACAGAGGGCCGCCTCCGACGCCCTCTGGCGGCCCTCCCAGAGCGCCAGGCTCGTGCGGAAGGCGGACTCCGCCTCGGTCGCGCCGCCGACCCGCGCGGCGATCTGGCCAATACGAAAGCGGAGGATGGCGGCGCATCTCCGGTTCTCCCTGGCCCTCATAGAAATCGGCTGCGGTCGCGTAGGCGCCCGCGGCGCGTCCGAGGTCGCCCTGTCCGGCCAGCAGCCGGGCGTAACGTTCGAGGACCTGTGCCTGGGCCCTCGGGTCATCCCGCCACCGGGCGACCGCCAGGGCTTGCTGCCAGAGAGCCCCCGCGCTGTCGTCGTCGCCTCTCGCGGCGAAGACGTCCCCGAGGTCCATCAGGAGCGCACCGCGGCGGGCGATGAGCCCGGGCTCGGGGTCAACCGGCTGGCGGCGGATCCTCTCCTCGACGATCCCGTGGGCGAGGGCCAGGTGTTCGAGCGCCTCGGCTGGCCGTTCGAGGCATTCGAGACAACGGGCGGCCGCATGGAGAGTGTCGGCGTGCGCGATGGAGCGCGGGCCCACGCCGATGTCGGTCGAGGCCGCCTCGACGCGCCGGAGCAGCGTCTCGAAGCGGTCGAGGGCCTCGACGTGGCGGCCGTTATCGAGGTCGGCACGGCCGAGGGTCATTGCCCATTCCCAGTCGGTCTCCTGCAGCGGGCCGACGGCGCCCGCGGCGACCTGGGCCGCCTCGAGACGTCGGGTGAGCGCGTCGATCTCGAGGCCGCGGCCCGCGATCTGGAGGAACCGCCGGAGGCGGTTGAGCAGGGCGGCGGCGGCGGCGGGATCGGAAGCGACGAGGGTACGGAAGGCCCGGCGATAATTGGGCAGGTCGGCGAGGACCCGGGCCCGGGCCGTTGCCGGGTCGGTCGTGTCGAGCGCATTCAGGACGTCGGCCAGGCTGCGGTAATGGGCCGCATGCGCGGCCGCGGCCCTCGGCTGGCCACCGCCGGGCCGCCCCCGCAGGGAGGGCGTCAGGGCCGGGTGGAACCGGAGAAAACGCGGCGACGACGGGCCGCCGGGCGAATCGAGCCGCGCCAGGCCGACCCGCAAGAGGGCCGACCGGAGCGCGGCCCGCCGCGGGCGGCCCGGATCGTCGAGGGCCAGCAGGTCGTCCTCGTAGGCTCCCGAATCGAACGGTGCGAGGCCATCGAGGCTCGACCGCTCGTCCTCGCTCAGGGCGCGGATCGACGCATCGAGCGAGGCGATCAGGCCGACGTTGCGGCCGGGCTCGTCCGGGTCGACGAGTCGCGGTAGCCATTCGTCGAAGTCGTCGAGGATCGATCGGGCCGACACCTCCCGGAGGGCGGGGGCGACGAGCTGGACCGCCAGCGGGAGCCCCCCGAGATGGTTGACCAAGTCGCGGAGCGCCGCGTGATCGATCGGGGCTCGGTTCGACGCTCAGGTCGCCGAGGGCCCGTCCGACCAGGGCGATCGCCTCGTCGGTCGCCAGCCCCGCGAGCGCCACGTGGGCCGCCCGCGCCGGGCGCGAGCCGGCCATCGCCGAAGGCCGCGCCGCGGGCGACGAGGATCAACCCGGCCTTGTGCCCTGTCAGGTCGAGGAGGGCGTCCCATAGCTTCGCCCGCGCGGCTGCCTCGAGCGGGGCGACGCCGCCCGGGAGCACCGCGTCGAGGTCGTCGGCAATGACCAGCCGCGGCGACCCGTCGAGTTTCCGGCGGATCGCGGCCGCGTCGGCCTTGACCCCGAGGGCGCGGGCCAGGGCCGAGGTCAGCGCCGCTGGGTCGCCGCCCTCGAACGAGACGTAGCAGGCCCCCTCGTAGAGGCCGGTCCGGGTCAGCCAGTCGCCCGCCTCCCGCGCCAGGGCTGTCTTGCCGATACCCCCGAAGCCGTTGAGCACCACGACCCGGCCCCGCCGGAGCTCGCGTTCGATCCGGAGCAGCTCCCGGGCACGCCCCTCGAAGCCGTGGCGGGGCTCGTCGGGCAGACGAGCTGCCGGGCGAGCCGCCTTCGCGGTCGGAGCCGTGGCACGCCCCGGGGCGGGGCGGAATCGCACGGGGCGCTGTTCGTAGTAGTAGGGCATCCACCAGTCGATCAACGAGACCGCCTCGTCCGGCCGGTCGTGATAACGGCGGTGGGTGTGCCGGCGGCGGTCGTCGTGGAGGGCCTGCCGCCCCCGCTCGTGTGCTGTCGCCGCCGGCTCGCCCCGGGCCAGCGCGGTGAGAACGCCTCGGCGTAGAGAGCCGCGGTCGCCACCAGCACGCTGGCGCTCATGGCCACCACCGCGGGCACGCCCCCCTTTAAGAGTGCCCCGGCCACGCCACTGCCGGGGTCGTCCGGCCGGCCCGTCGCGCTCTGACAGGCAGTCAGGACGGCGAGCCTCACCCCGCTGTCCTGGATCGACTGCGCCAGCACGGCGGCCTCGACCCGGTCGAGGCCGCCGTCATCGTCCTCGAAGGCAAGGAAGCCCCGGCCCGTGGCAGGGTCGAAGAGACCATGGCCGTCGAAGTGGAGGACATGGACCGGCCGGTCCTTGTCTCCCAGCGCCGGCGGAGGGCGGCGACGGTCGGCGGCCGCATCAGCTCGACCACGACTGAAACCCGACCCTCGGGTTGCCGCTCCTTGACCGCGTCGAGCATCTCGCGGGCGATGACGCGCTGGTCGACAAACCCCGCCTCCTCCGGTCGGGCCGTGACCAGCAGCACGCGGAGGGGCGGGTCGAACTCGCGGTCGAGAGCGACATTCTTGACCTCCGGGAGCTGGCGGACGACCGACACGGGGGGCCGCGATCGCAGCACGAGGAATCCTCGGTCGTCGTGCAGCAGCTCCCATGGCAAGCTCATGCCGGCGGGTGAGCCGCCTCGGACCGCGATCTTGAGCCGCCTGTCGGGCTCATTGAGCCACGGGTAAATCACCGCTCCCGCCCCGCCCAGCAACTGACGGAGCAGGAGCCGGCCCACTCGCGCCGCCATCGCCTCGACGGCCCGCGCGCGCTCGGCGAAACCGCCGTAGGGCCACTTCCAGTAATCCTCGAGATACCACTTCAGCTCGCCGGCCGCGTCGGGCCAGGAAAGGGGGGCTCCGCCATCGCCCGCGAGCCGTTCGGGGATCAGGCCGTTTCCGACATCCGAGCCCATCTCCGAGCAAACGGCCTCGAAGCGGGCGAGGGTGCCGGGGGGGTCGGTCGCCTCCGGAGAGCGAAGCGTCAATTGCAGGGTCAGCTCGTCGTCCATGAGTCGGCGGGCCTCTCGCCCGAGGTTATTTGGGGTCGGGCCTCCGAGCGAGCCGGGCGAGGTCGGCCAGGAAGGCATACCCCTCGGCGAACCGTTCGACCTCATCGCGCCGCCCGACAGCCACCGCCTCGCCAGCCCAGCTCGTCCGGAACCGGCCGGCGGCGGCCGCGGCGGCTGCGTACTTCCTGTCCTTCACGAGCGCCAGCGACTCCAGCTTCGCCCGCTCGAGTCCGGTGGCGACCGCCCGCGAGCGCAGCCGCGTGACTCGAGCGAGCACTCCGGTCGTTGCGCCGAGGGATGCGAGGTCAGCCATGGCTCGCACGACCGGCTTCGACGCCCGAGCAGGGTCGGACGCCAGCAGCGGCTCGACCTCGGCCTCGAGCGCTTCGACCGAGCCGATGACCCACGCCTCCTCGGCCGCGGTGACGATCGAGGCATGGGCGGGGAACGCCGCTTGGAGCTTCGCCCGATCGGGACGGCCGCGGAGGAAGCCCTCCACGTCGCGAGGCTTGATCCTGGCCAGCCCGGCGGCGGAGTCTTTGGCCGACCGCTCGCCAAAGGCGTCGGAGGCACTGTCGATCCGCCCCTTGAACCCGCGGCCGGACGCCAGGCCAACACGAGGGTCGGCCTTCGTCGCCTTGTAACCCTCCCAGTTGCCCGGGGCGAGCGATCCGAGCTTCGCAGCCAGGTCGTTGGCGACCTTCTCCGCCCAGGATTGTTCCGCGGAGTCGAGAGAGCTCCTGGACCAGCCGCTGAGCGTCGGGAATTCCCAGGCTCCGATCGTCTCCCGCGGGGAAGTGCCGCGGATGAATCCCGTCACATCGGAGGCCTCGACGGAACGCAGAAGCGTGGCGAGGCGCTGAGTGCCCACGACCACGCTTGCCGGTGACCGACCATGCAGAGTCGGCAGGAACGCCCAGGTGATCGAGGCCAGCACGAGGGTCGCTGTGATTCGGCAGGTTCTCGGGGAAACCTTGACTCGTCCGGCTACGCGCCGGGCCAAGCCGCCACCAGCCGAGCGCGCCCGCCGCGAAAATCCCGAAGACGCGAGGGGCGTGGTCGAGCACCAGGCGTCGGTAGACTCCCGAGTTGTCGCGGGAGTCTCGGTCAAAGAACATCCACACGAGGACGGCCCCGAGGACACCGAAATATAGCCAGACCTCGTTGACTTCGAACTTCTTGCCCGGCCCGGACCGGCTGGCACTCATGAAATGCCTCCACTCCCGGGGCCAGACTCGCGAGCGAGCGACGGCCTTCCCCGGCGAGTTTTCTCCATCAAGGATACCACGGTCTCTCGTTCAGGGGATCGCTCGCACCCTCGTGCGCTCCATAATTCGATCCAGCTCTCGACCGAACCCACGTTCGTACTCGACGGCTATATCACGGTCGATCTGTTTCATGTGCTCCCAAAATTCCCGCTGCTGTTGCTCATAGACCCGCTGGCGTTCGGCCCGTCTCTTTTCTTGTATAGCCGCATCCTTAAGGGCCTCCTCGTACTCACGAGTCAATTTCTCCGTCTTTTCCTGATCTCGCCGGATCTCGTCGGTGACGACCGCGATAGACTCGCCCTTTTGCCCGAGCCGGTCGTGGGCCAAGTTTCGTTCGTAATCCTTGAGTGCCCGCCCCAAGCGGCTCTCGATCGTCCGAATCTGCTCAGCCCGTTGTGTGATCCGGGTCTCGACGGTTTCCCGGAGCGCACCGATCTCCCCGAAGGTCCGTGTTTCCAGGGCCTGGATCGCACTCTGCTTCGTGGCAAGCTGCTCGCTCACCTGCGCCTTTAACCTGCGCTGAATCCCCGCCACCTCGTCCGTGGAGAGCAGGGACCGGGGGGCATCGGCGGGAACCTCGACCTTCCAGGAGCCCCGAACCGCGTCGGGGATGAGGCTGAGCGCTCCTGGAGGCGGGCCGCGCGGCGAGCCCGGGCCGGCCGCGGGGTCCGGGGCGACCGCCCGCGCGGCCGGAGCGGTCGTGACCCGCCCGTCACCGAGCAGGACGGTCCGCATGTCGTCGAGCAACGCACCGGCATGATCGGGAGTACACTGATCGGGGAGGAGACGCCTTGCCTGAGTGGGGTAACCATCCAGGAACGATTTGACAGAGAGGTCGGGGAGCAGGCGGCTCGACAGGTCGGCTTGCTTCAGACCGACGGTGACTCGATCCGTATCATCGCGGATTGCCTCGACTTTAGGGGGCTCCTCGGCAGGAGCCTCGGCGGCGAGCCGGAGTCCATCGAGTCCCCGTAACGCATCGAGAAGACGGGCGAGCTCGGCGAGCTCCTCCGGCAGCGCCTTGGGATCGACATCCCCCAAGACCTTCACAGAGGCCGCCAGGTCGGCGGGGACGACCTTGGCCAGCGACTCCGGCAACGAATTCAGCCTTCCCAGCATCACCACCCGCCGGAGCGTTGCCACCGCCGGGCCCTGCTCACGTGCGTTGAGGCCTTCCACCGTGACGGGGATCTGGGGTGCGGGCTTAGCGGCTGGACTTTCCTCCACGCTCACGCCGGCCTCGACGAGATCCGCTTCGGTAATCTTAGACAAGGGATCGGGCCCGGGATCCGACCCAAGGCCCGCGAGCGGCTCTCCCCCCCGGCGGAGCTCGCCCTCGAGCCAGGCTCCGGTGTCCGCCCAGTTCTTGCCCGACGACCGCGTCTCGAGCGACTTCAGCACGTCACGCAGCCGGGCCAAGGTGACTTCGGGACTGGGCCTGGCCTTCAGGGCCTCACCCTGCGACCACGGCAACTCCTGACTCGTCACCGGACGTACCAGGAGGGCGATCAGCGCGAACACCCAGAAGAAAGTGCGAAGGAAGGGCTTCACGTTAAGCGTCTCCTGGTGGGCCTGAGGTCGATCACCAGAAAGGGATGGGGCCACCCAAGGGTCGAGGCCGCCGCGAGCTGCCGTCCCGGCCGCCCGAGTTGCCGTCACGACCCGCGTACCGACAGGAAGCGTGCCCAGAGAATACTAGACCTCGACGCATTTCGCCAAAAGGAATGATGAAAGCGCTGGGAATAGCGGCCGGAGTCCGGCCTGATTCGTCGAATTCGACCCGTTTCACGACCACTGCGAGCGCAACCGATGAGCCTCCCGCCGCGACACCAGTCGCTCCACGACCGGGGCCAGCACGACGGCGGCTGTGCGGGCCCGCGCAGCGTCGCCGGCGGAGGCGGCGAGGTCGAGGGCCCGCTCGAGGTTCGGCAGTTCACGCCGGAGCTCAGCGGCGGAGATCTCGGAACCGTCCGACCCGGCAGTCGCGAGGGAGGCGGCGAGGTCGAGGTAGAGAGTAATGAAGCGGGCGGCGGTGTCGCCGTCGACTTTTGAGCCGCCGGCAGTACCGACCGAGACCAACGCCTGGTGGAACCGCAGGAAGGGTTGACCGCCGACGTCAGCTGGACGTTCCACCGTCAGTAGGCCCCCTTGCTCGAGGGCGACTCGGAGGTCGGCCCAGTCCGCCTCGGGCACGTCCGCCACGACGAGCGCCCGCCGTTCGTCGGCCCCGCCCGCGAACACGGTCAAGCGTTTCAGCGCGCCGTGCGCGGCCTCGGGGAAGCGCCCGAACCAGAGCCGCAGAGCGGCCGTCAGCTCTCGCGGAAGGACGGCCGCGCTGGCGTCGTTGACGCCCTGGAGGAGGCCGTCGATCGTGACTTGAAGCTTCGCCCTATGGACGTTGCGCAGCAAGGGCAGGATGAGCTGGATCGCCAGGGGCGAGTGACCGAGTCGGCCGAGAAGGCCCTGGAGCTCGCGGAAGGGGATCGAGGGGGCGATCCCCAGGTCGCCCAGGATGTGGTCGGCGAGTGCGAGTGCGTCCGTCGGGTCGAGACCGGCGATCGGGAGGTGGGCCGTCCGCCTGCCGGTGCGAGCCGGGCGTCGCCGAGCGATCGATGACGCCCGATCAGCAACGCGCCGCATCCGAGCCGGGGGAGTTCGAGCAGGGTGTCCCACAGCTCGGCCCGGGTCGCCGATTCGGAAGGGCTGAGGTCGGCGGGCGACGGGCCTTCCAGGTCGTCGGCGATCACGAGCACGGGGTGCTTCGTCATCGCCTTGCTCAACCTCTCGAGTGCGGCCGGCGCGTCGTCGGGGTCGAGCTTGCGGTTGACCACCTCGAGCGCGGCGGCCAGTGCGCGGATCAGGCCGGCGGCGTCGCCACCTTGCCCGAATGAGATGGGGCACGCCGCCGCGTAGAGCCCCGTCCGGACGAGCCAGCCGGCGGCCTCTCGCGCCGTCGCCGACTTGCCCGACCCCGCCGGACCGTGGGCGTAGACCAGCCGTCCCCGGGTGAGGTGTCGCTCAATGTGGTGGAGGTCGGCGGCCCGTCCCACGAAACCGTGGTGTGGGCCGTCGCGGGGCGGGGGTCGGTGCGCCGCGGCCCGTTTCCCTTTTTTCGCGGCCGGGCCAGGCTTCGACCCGGGGCGAAGGTCGAGAGGTCGTTGCTGGTAGAGTTGGGGGAGCCACCAGTCGCGGAGTGTCACCGTGCGCCGGGGTCGTCCAGCCGCCGGCGCTGGAGGTGCCGCCTGGGGTTATCGAACATCGCCTGTCGTGCCCGATCCTGGGCGACGGGCACGGGCGAGCCGGCCGCCATTGCCTTGTAGAAGCCCTCGGAGTAACGGACCGCCCCCGCCGACAGCAGGCTGGCCCCCATGGCGACCACCGCGTCGAGGCCCGATCGGATGAGCTGCGCCGCGATGCTGCTGAACGGGTCGGCCGTCCCGAGTGCACTGCGGCAGGCCGTCAGGACGGCGAGTCGCACCCCGCTCCCCTGGAGTACCTGCGCCAGGACATCGGCCGGCACGGCGTCAAGCCCCCCATCGTCGTATTCGAACGCCAGTCGCCCCGAGCCTCGCCCGCCCTCGCCCACGTCGAAGGTGCCGTGGCCGTCGAAGTGGACGACCTGGACCGCGGGGCGGAGCGGATCGCCCAGGCGTCTGCGGAGGTTCTCGAGGGTCGGCGGCCGGAGTAGCTCCATCGTGACGCCCACGTCCCCGGCCGGCCCGGATAATTCGTCGAGCAGCTCACGGGCCACCCCTCGCGGGTCGACCAGGTCCATCCCCTCGGGCCGCGCCGTGACCAGGAGGATCCGCAACGGCGGCTCGAACGGCACGGGCAACGTATCGAGGCTCGCCTGGGGCAGACGCCGCACGATCGAGACCGGGTCGCGGGTCCGCAGCGCGAGGAAACCTCGACCGTCGTGGAGCAGCTCCCACGGCAGGGCGAGGACCTCGGCGCCTGCCCGATCACGCTGAGCTGACGCCGAGGACCGGCTTGCAGTTGCCAGGGCATCACGATCCCCGCGAACGCCGGCCCGAGCGCCGCCTCGAAGAGCCGGCGTCCGACGTCGGCGAGCCGACCCTCGATGGCCAGAGCCCGCGCGAGCTGATCGTCGTACGGCCACACGGGGTACTGTTCGAGATACCACGGCAGGTCCTCGCGATCCTCCGCGGTGAGCGGGTTGACCAGGATACCCCCCGATCCGGAGAACCCCAGTTTATCGCAGCGGATCGAGACCTCGGCCAGACTCCCGGGCGGCGCACCCGGCTGCAACGGGGTCAGATGGAGGCTCAGATCGAGCACGTCGCTCATGGCATGACCCCTCGCGGCGACCCGGACGCTTGAGCCGGCTTGAGGAGCCCGACGCGGATGCGCACCGCCGGGTCGCCGAGTACGACGTAATTCTGGGCGTCGTTCCGCTCGACCCAGGCCCAGGCGAGGTCGGCCTCGTCGAGGCGGTCGCCGGGACGGGTCTCGTCGAGCGCGTCGAGCAGCGAGGCCGACAGCGAGGCATACTTCGCGCCGAAATCCTTGGTCGCATGTCCGACGGGCTCTCCCGCCAGGATCCGTCCGATCAGGTTGCGGAACGGGACGATCTGGGGGCTGAGCCCTCGCGGACGGATCGAAAAGCCCCAGGCGCGGTTGACGTGGCCGAGCACCGCGAGGGCACCACCCCTGGGGTGCGACAGGAGTCGCTTCGGCAAGGCGGCGATGAATGGCCGCTCAGCTATCGCGTGAGGTCCGCCGGCACGGTCCATCAGGAAGGGGTCGAACGCCGGCGTGCCGGCGCCGTAACAGGCGAAGTGGAAGGCGACCAAACCGTGGACGGACGCATCGTCCGTCACGTCGCCCGCGGACAGGTAATGTCCGGGCCGCAACGGCCCCGAACCCGGCCAGTCCTGGCAGAGCAGTGCCCCCTGCGTCAGGGCCTGGTTGAAGTGACCCATCGGCCAGCCGATGCCGTGCGATGCTGTGAACAGGAACGCCGGTGCTGAGCCCCGTATCCCGGGGTTGAGCAACTCGAGGAGGCGATCCCGTGTAGCGTCTCGAGCCGTCAGGCGCTGGCCGCGTAGCCGAGCTCGTCGGCTATCGGAGCCTCTTCCTCCGGACCTGCCCCCCGCGCGATACCCCCAAAGAGCGGCGCGATGAGCGAGGCGACGCTCATCTGAGTCGCCGGGTCGGCCGCGTGTCGGGGGCCCCAGTAGACGATCTCTCTCGTGTTGGGGACGGTCAACGCCGTCTCGTAATTCACCACGCTCTCGGCGTAGCTGCGATACCCTTCCGCGTCGTCGAAGGCGAGCCGCCCGACGGCATATTCGACGTCGAGGAGGTACTGGAACTCGAACGGTATCGACTCGGGGCCTCCCACCAACATCAAATAGTAGGGTACTTTCTTGGGATTGATCGAGCCCGTGGAGACCCCGTTCTTTTTCAGCCAGTCTTTGAGCGACCGCCCCGTGTCATATTCAAGGACCTTGCAGCGGTCGGCCGGGACCTGGCCGCGGCGGTGGGCGAGAAGCGGTTCGATCGCCCGGCGGATGTCGTCCCGGGTGTCCTGGGCGAAGACGACGCCCCAACCGGAACGGGTTACATCGGTCGGGTCGACGCCCCAGGGGAGCCCGAGGAATGGACTGGCCAGTACGCCGTGGAGGTGGCCCAGCCAGCCGGCTTGGCCGCGGTCCGGAGGCTTGTCGCGGGCCGCGGCCACGGCCCCGGACAGAGAAAGTGGATCGACGAGGTACCGCCCCGTCACCGCGTCAATCCCATTCAGATAAATACCATTGATGTCGATCGCGTGACTCCCGAGGGAAAATCTCGCCACCAGGCTGGTATCTCGAACACCGTTGGAGTCATCGGCTCCTGGCGAACCGCGGCGGCATGCATGATTGCACACAGCAACAACGGCTTCCGGATATCAGACTGACGATCCACAGGCGAATCGCGAAGGAAGAAGCTCGGTTAGCTCGATGGGGCTGCATCGCCGCGGCAACTACTACTCAGGACTCCTGAGCCAACGGTGCCGCACTCCAGGTTCGTCCCTGATCCAACTCACCGATTCGCTTTGAGCCAGCGGTTACGCCAAGGCGACTAAGTCAGGAAAAAGCCGGAAGCCGGCCCCTAAGCATACTGCCGTCACCCCAGGCCAGCATGGCACTTACAAGCGGAGAGGGAGGGATTCGAACCCTCGGTACGGGGTAAACCGTACACGGCATTTCCAGTGCCGCACCTTCGGCCGCTCGGTCACCTCTCCATCTTCGCTCAACCCTATACCGTCAAATGGTTTCAGCCGATCTGGCCCTTCCGTCTTTCTGTACCAATCGACCTTGTACCAGTCCGCTGTACCAATCCGGGCCGCCGGTCGGTCAGGTGATGATACCGGAGGCGGGGCATTCTGTACCAGAGGCGAGGCGGGTTTCGGGATCAACTTTCAAACTCCGGGGAGCCGGCATCGCCGGCCGGCAGGAGAAGCGGCTCCTGCCCCTGGGCATCGGGACCTGCCTGGACCCGACGAACGCCGTCCGGCGCGTGGTCCCCAGGTAATCCCCAGGATCACCGGGCCCCGTCGTCGAGGCGGCGATGGATTGATCCAGGACGACGATGTCCTTGATCCCCGCCGATCGACCGGCTATTTTATGTTTCCAGAGCCAACCAACCACCCAACGACGGGTGGAAGGGACGATTGAATGCACACGGCCGGTTGGGGTCGCCGTGGTGGCTGCGCGGTCGGCAGATTGCCCGGAGATGCCCAATCGGTCTCGACGATCATTTTTCTGCCGGACGTCGGTGTCGGCCGTCTCCCCAGGATCGGCGCGGCAGGGCGAAGGGCATCGATCGGAACGGTCGAATCACGCGGGGTCGCGGAGCGACCGCCGCGGCGTGCCCTCGGACTCCCCACGGAAACGAATTCCTTCCATGCCTACCCAATCCCTGTCGTCCGAGCACATCGGCCGCATCGTGAAGGTCCGCCAGCGCCGGTACTTGATCGATGAGGTCCACGAGCTGCGCCGCGACCACGCGGTCCATCGTCAGGCTCTCCTGCATCGACCCCGACGATCTCGGCCGCTCGCTGGAAGTGGTCTGGCAGGCCGAGCTCGATGCCGAGCTGCTGGCGGACGAGACGTGGGGCGTCCTCGGCGGACGCGGGTTCGATCCGACCGACCGATTCTCGGCCTACTATCACACCCTGCGCTGGAACCGCGTGACCGCGTCCCGGACCGACCTGCTCCAGGCGCCGTTCCGCGCGGGCATCAAGATCGAGCATTACCAGCTCGAGCCGCTGCGCATGGCGCTGGGCATGCCGCGGGTCAACCTGTTCGTCGCCGATGGCGTCGGCCTCGGCAAGACGATCGAGGCGGGGCTCGTCGCGCGCGAGCTCCTGCTGCGGCGCAAGGTCTCCGACATCGTGGTCTGCTGCCCGCCGTCGATGGTCCTCCAGTGGCGGGAGGAGATGGAGGAGCGATTCGGCCTGCTCTTCCGGGTCATCGACCGCGCCTACGTGCACCGCATCCGCAAGGAGCGCGGCTTCAACGTCAACCCCTGGTCGACCCACAGCCGATTCATCATCTCGCACAACCTGATCCGGGACGAGGAATACGCGGCCGACCTCCGGGCCTGGCTGGGCCGGGACCTGGTGCGGGCCCGGTCGCTCCTGATCCTCGACGAGGCCCACCACGCCGCGCCGGCCTCGGGCGGCGTGTATGCCATCACCTCGCAGTTCACGCGACTGCATCACCGAGTTCGCCGCGAAATTCGAGCACAAGATCTTCCTGTCGGCGACCCCGCACAACGGCCATTCGAACAGCTTCCGGGCGCTGATGGCGATCCTCGACCCGCAGCGCTTCTGCCGCGGCGTCCCGGTCGCGGCGAGGGAGCGCGACCAGGTGCTGATCTACCGCCTGAAGGAGGACCTGCGCGAGGTCGGGTCGGGAGTCGGCCTGCCCGCGCGGGAGGTGCTGCCCGATCGCTATCGGGGCTCCGGTGCGGGGGACGCCCGAGCTCGAGCTGGCCCTCAAGCTCGAGACCTACTGCTCGCTCCGCGAGAACCGGCTCGACGCCGAACCCCTGAAGGTCCGGAACGCCTCGGCCTTCCTTCGCTCGGGGCTGCAGCAGCGGCTGCTCTCCTCGGTCGAAGCCTTCTGGCGGACGTTGAGCAAGCACCACGACACCATCCAGCGGCAGCTCCAGCAGGAGACGCCACCGCCGGTCGGCATCGCCGCCGACCTGGACCTCGACGAGCGGACGCTGGCATCGATCGGCGGCGGGCTCGATCCCGATGACGAGGCCGAGGACGACCCGCGATCCCTCGGCGGACCGCCAGACCGAGATGGTGACCCTCGCCACGCTCGGTAACACCGCGCATCCGGGCTTCGCGCGTGAGATGACCCTCCTTCGCGAGATGCTCGACGCCGCCGGCAAGGCCCGCTCGCAGCCCGATGAGAAGCTGAAGAAGCTCTTCGAATACATCGACCAGCACATGCTCGTCAACGGCGAGGGCGGCCGGTCGGCGCGGAAGGGCTGGACCCGCCATCGCATCATCGTGTTCACCGAATACGACGACACGCTCGCCTACATCCGCCGGCACCTCGAGGCCCACCTCGACGGGACCGACCGTGCACCTGCGCGGATCGCCATCTACCGGGGTTCGACGACGCTCGACGAGCGGCAGGAGATCAAGGAGGCGTTCAACACCGACCCGGCCGATCACCCCGTCCGGATCCTGCTGGCGACCGACGCCGCCCGCGAGGGCCTGAACCTCCAGATGTTCTGCTCGGACCTGTTCCACTACGACATCCCCTGGAACCCCGCCCGGCTCGAGCAGCGGAACGGCCGGATCGATCGCAAGCTCCAGAAGGCGCCGACGGTCCATTGCCGCTATTTCCTCTACGAGAACCGCGAGGAGGATACGATCCTCCGCCGGATCGTCGAGAAGACCGAGACGATCTATCGCGAGCTGGGCGGGTTCGGGACGGTGCTCGACAAGGGCCTGATCCAGACGCTGCGCCGCCGGGGGATCGAGCGCGGCCAGTTGACCGAGACCGCCCGGATGTTCGACTTCGAGGCGGCCGAGGAGAAGGAACGGGCGGCGGCCGCCCAGGCCGAGGTGGCCGGTTCGGAAGGGGATGGCGCCGAGGCCGCGGACGACGGCGGCGAGCCCACGGCGAGGCTCACCCTCCGCGAGCGGGCCGACCGCCGCCGCCGGGCTCGGCTGGGCAAGAGCCTCGAATCGCTCCTCCAGATCATGGAGCGGAGCAAGGCCTGGCTCGCCTTCATCGAATCGCAATTCCGCGCCGCGCTCGATTGCTCGCTCCGGCTGATGGAGATCGAGGGGGGACTGCGGCCCGAGGCGATCGAGCGGCCCCGGGCGCGTCGTCACTTCTTCCCGACCGAATCGCTCGAGCGTAACCCCTCGTGGCGCGAGACCCTGAACAGCCTGCGCGCCCCCACGTTATCGAGGCGAGGACCTGCGCGCCTGGCTCGAGCGCTGCCCGATCCGGCCGATCGTTTTCGAGGATGCCTGGGAGGTCCCGCTCGGCTCGATCGAGCGCGAATTCGACCGGCAGGCGCGGACGGAGCCCGTGCACATCCACCTGGAGCATCGGATCACGCAGCGGCTGCTGTCGCGGTTCCAGTCGCAGGGCTTCATCTACCACGACCTCTCCCGGGCCTGCCTGGCGAGCACGGAAGGCTCGTTGCCGCTGGTCTACCTGCTGGGGCGGCTGTGCCTGTACGGCGACCACGCGACCCGGCTGCACGAGGACCTCATCGGCGTCTGCGCCGAGTGGTCGCCGCCCGAGACGCGCCGGGGCTCGCTCCGGCCGATCGATGCGCGGAAGATGCCCGAGGTCGAGTCCATGCGGCGGCTCGATCAGGCCCTGCTGGCGGGCGATTCGCACCCCGTCAACGAGGTCAGGCGTCGCGAGCTGCTGGCCTCGGCGAGCCGCGACGTGGGCGAGCTGCGGGTCCATCTCGAGCTCAAGGCCAGGACACTCGAATCGACGCTCCGCGACGAGCTGCGGGCCGCCGGCGAGACCGAGGCCAGCCGCACCCTGGCCCTGCTGGCGGGCCTGAAGAGGCGGATCGAGCTGGAGCTCGAGCGGCGGACCCGCGACGACGAGCGTGCCCGCGCCCACGCCGCCGAGCAGCGCGCCCGGTCCGCCCCGGCCCTGTTCGACACCGGGCCGGCCGACGTCGCGCCCGAGGACGAGCGCGTCCGCCGCGAGAAAGCCTTCGAGAAGAGGTCGATGGAGAGGCGCCTGGTGGAGATCGATCGCGAGATCGTCGAGGAGCCCGACCGGATCCGCCGCCGTTTCGAGGTGCGGACCGTCCGGCTGGAGCCGGTGGGGATCGTCTACCTCTGGCCGACGATGGGATAGACCTCGATCGGGATCGGCTCAGCGGCCGGGCATTGATGTCGAGGGGGAAATCGACCTGTGGCGAAGACGCGATCAACGACTGTGCGGGCGACCGGCGACCGGCGAGGCTCCGCCGGCAGGAACGGCGACAACGACCGCGCCGTCTACACGCATAATCTCTGGCTCAACTATCTCAAGCCCGTCTCGCTCGGCCTGGTGTTCTCGCCCAACGCGCTGCGCCGGCCCAGGTTGAGCTGCCGCTCAATGCCTCCGACGCCCAGAACGCCCTCCTGTCGTTTACCAAGAGGCTCCCGCCCGGGCCGGACGAGGACCCCGACGACGCGCCGCGCATCCTCGCCGATCCCGGCACCTTCCTGCGCGAGTTCCTCGGCTGGAAGCCCGCCCTGCTGGATTTCTACCGCCCCCGCGCGAACGCCCGGATGTTCGCCGCGCAGGCGGCGCCGGCCACCCTCCGAGACTTGCCGGAAGCCCCCGAGGCGCTCACGCACGTCATGCCGCAGAGCGACTACGACGACGTCCTCGAGCCATCCTTCGTCTACCGCTGGGCGTCGCCGCCCGCCGATGGGGGCTCGCCTTATGCCCTGGTCGGCCTGGAGGTGCCCCACGACGTCGATCTCGACCGCAAGCCGACCGACGGCCTGGCCGGCGACTCCGCCTGGGCCGAATCGCCCCAGAAGAAGTTCGAGCGGCTGCTGTACGAGACCAGGGTCCCGCTCGGGCTGATCCTGCACGGCAAGGGGGTGCGGCTGGTCTATCGGCCCGAGTCGCAGCAGTCGGGCTACATCAGCTTCCCGCTCGAGCCCTTGCTCAAGCCCGCGGGGCGGCTGGCATGCTCGGCGCTGCGGGCACTGCTGAACCACAACCGCATCCAGGTGCTGCCGGCCCGTCAGCGGCTGCACGCGATCCTCGCCGAGAGCCGGAAGTACCAGAACGAGGTCTCGACCCAGCTCGCCGAGCAGGTGCTCGCCGCGCTCTTCGAGTTGTTGAAGGGCTTCGAGGCGGCCGATGCCGAGACCCACGGCCGGCTGCTGGACGGCCTGCGCAACCGGCCCGACCGGACCCATGTCATCTATGAGGGGCTGCTCACCGTCCTGATGCGGCTGGTGTTCCTGCTCTACGCCGAGGAGCGCGAGACCTTCCCGGCCGACGACCTGTTCGTCCGCAACTACTCGATCGCCGGGCTGTTCGCCCGGCTGGTCGAGGACGAGAGCCGCCACCCCGACACCATGGATCTCCGCTACGGGGGCTGGGCGCAGCTCCTGGTCCTCTTCCGGGTCGTCCACGGCGGCATCGAGTACGAGGACCGCGGCCGCCCCGCCGACAACCGCGTCAAGATCCCCGCCCGGCGCGGCGACCTGTTCGACCCCGACCGCTTCCCGTTCCTCGAAGGCCGGAAGCCGAAGAATCCCGAGGCCACCGAGGCGGAAACCGACGCGAACACCGACGCCGTGCCGATGCTGCCGATGGTGGCGGACGGCACCATCCTGCGGGTGCTGCGCAACCTGCTGTACCTCAAGGACGAGCGGCTCAGCTATCGGTCGCTCGAGGTCGAGCAGATCGGCTCGGTGTAAGAGGCCGTGATGGGCTACCGGGTCGAGACGGCGACGGGCCGGTCGGTCGCGATCCGGCCCGAGAAGCGGCACGGGGCGCCGATCACCGTCGACCTGGACGAGCTGCTCGCCACGCCGGCCGGCAAGCGGGCGGACCGGTTCAAGAAGCTCACCGACCGCAAGCTGGCCCCGGCCGCCGCCGCGGCGCTGCGATCGGCCCGGTCCGAGTCGGACCTCGTCGCGGCGCTCGACCGCCTGATCGACCGCCGGCTCACGCCGTCGCCGGTGCCGGCGGGTCGCTGGTGTTCCAGCCCAGCCCCGAGCGGCGGCGGACCGGCTCGCACTACACGCCGCAGACGCTCACCGGGCCGATCGTGACGAAGGCCCTGGAGCCGATCCTCCGCCGAGTCGGGCCCGACCCGACCCCCGAGGCCCTGCTGGCGCTCAAGGTCTGCGACCCGGCGATGGGCTCGGGGGCGTTCCTGGTCGAGGCCATGCGGCAGCTCGCCCGGCTGCTGGTCGCGGCCTGGGCCCGTCACGGGAAGCTCCCGCGGATCCCGGCCGACGAGACGCCGATCCTCTACGCCAGCCGCCTGATCGCCCAGCGCTGCCTCTACGGGGTGGACAAGAACCGGATGGCGGTGGACCTGGCCAAGCTCTCGCTCTGGCTGGCGACGCTGGCGAAGGACCACGCCTTCACCTTCCTGGACCACAACCTCCGCCCCGGCGACTCGCTGGTCGGCCTGTCGCTGGCGCAGGTCGAGGCCTGCCACTGGTCGCCCGACGTCCAGCAGGCGTTCGTCTCGCCCAGCCTGCGGCGCCGGGTGGCCGAGGCGATGAAGAAGCGGCAGGAGATCCTCACGGCCGGCGAGTTCGTCAGCTACGAGCGGCTGAGCGACCTCCGCGTCGCGGCCGACAAGCCGCTCGATTTCCTCCGCTTCCTGGGCGACGCGGTGCTCGGCACGTTCTTCGAGGGCGGCACGGCCTCGGCGCGAGAACCGGCGGAAGGACATGGGCCACACGATCCGCGATTACCTGAATGACGACATCGACCTGCCGACGCGGCTGCTCCTCAGGCGCGACATCGAGGGGTCGGTCTCCGTCCTGCACGGGCTCGAGCCGGCTGTCGAACCATTCCACTGGGAGGTCGAGTTCCCCGAGGTCTTCCTGGGGATGCAGCCGGATGGGACGCTCGAGCGCCGGGCGGACGGCGGCTTCGACGCGATCGTGGGCAATCCGCCGTTCGCGGGCAAGAACACGATGGCCGAGGGCCACGCGAAGGGCTATCCCGACTGGCTCAAGGCCGTCCATCCCGAGTCGCACGGCAACGCCGACCTGGTCGCGCACTTCTTCCGGCGGGCGTTTACCCTGATCCGCCAGGAGGGGGCGTTCGGCCTGATCGCCACGAACACGATCGGCCAGGGCGACACCCGCTCGACCGGCCTCCGCTGGATCTGCCAGCACGGTGGCACGATCTACGCGGCCCGCAAGCGGCTCAAGTGGCCGGGCGAGGCGGCGGTGGTCGTGAGTGTGGTCCATGTCCACAAGGGACCGTTGACCGGGCCGTTCGATCTCGACGGCCGGCCCGCGACGCTTGTCACCGCCTTCCTGTTCCCCAGCGGCGTCAATGACGATCCCGCCCGTCTTCACGCCAACGCGGAGAAGAGCTTCGTCGGCAGTTACGTCCTCGGCATGGGTTTCACCTTCGATGACACGGACAGGAAAGGCATCGCCAACCCCGTCACCCGCGCGGGCCGACGAGTTGGCCCGGTCGGGGGATCGCCGGATCTCGATGGAGGAGCTGATCGAGAAGGACCCGCGCAACAAGGATCGCGTCTTCCCCTACATTGGTGGGAAGGAGGTCAACGATGAGCCGACGCAGATGCATCATCGCTTCGTCATCAACTTCGGCCAGATGAGCGAAGAGGAGGCGAGGCAATGGCCGGATTTGATGCAAATTGTCGAGCGGTGTGTAAGACCAGAGCGAATGAAGCTCGGCAACAACCCAAGTGCCTGGGATCGAAAAAAACACTGGTGGCGCTGGGGACGATATACCCCGGCTCTTTTTCGCGGAATCCGCGGTCTCAATCGAGTGTTGGTCATTGCGCGGCACCAGCCGCATTGGGGGATGGCGTTTCTCAACTCCGGCTCTGTCCACTCCGAGGCCACGATCGTGATCGCGGGCGAGACACTCGCTTCCTTCTGCGCCCTCCAGTCCCGCCCCCACGAGCTCTGGGCCCGCTTCTTCGGGTCATCCATGAAGGATGACCTTCGTTACACGCCGTCCGACTGCTTCGAGACTTTCCCCTTCCCCGCCGGCTGGGACACGAACGCCGCCCTGGAAGCGATCGGCCGCGAGTATTACGAGTACCGCGCCGGGTTGATGCGCGAGTCCGGCAAGGGCCTGACCAAGACGTACAACCGCTTCCACGACCCGAAGGAGAAATCGCCCGAGATCCGCCGGCTGCGGGAGCTGCACTCGGAGATGGACCGCGCGGTGCTGGCGGCCTACCACTGGTCGGGCATCGACACGACCTGCGGGTTCGACCTGGACTGGTGCGAGGACGAGGCGGCCGACGACGCCTCCCCCGAGACGATCGAGCGGCTCGAGGCCGGGCGGTACTTCTTCGAATCGGCCGAGGAGGCCCGGGCGTTCGCCGCGGAGCTGGTCGGGCTGGGGAAGAAGCTCCCCTGGCGCTACCGATGGCGGCCCGAGGTCCGCGACGATGTGCTCGCGCGATTGCTGTTGCTGAACAAGGAACGGGCCGAGCAGGAGCGCCGCGAGGGCCTGGGCCCGCTCCCGGCCGACGAGCTGACCGACGAAGCCGACGAAACCGACACCGACACCGACATCGACATCGACATCGACGAGGGCGCCGACGACGAACCCGAGGAGGGCGACGATGAATGAGGACCCGTGGCCGACCCGACCGATCCGCCGGGCCCGATGTAGTAGTCCGTCCACGCGGAAGTGTCAGGCCGCCCCGGCAGACTGGGGGATCCGGGGTGGCACCACACCGGGGAAAACGGCTGCCGACACCCTGACGTCGATCTCTGGACGGACTAGTAGTAGTCCGTCCACGCGGAAGTGTCAGGCCGCCCCGGCAGACTGGGGGATCCGGGGTGGCACCACACCGGGGAAAACGGCTGCCGACACCCTGACGTCGATCTCTGGACGGACTAGTAGGTCAGGCTTTAGCCTGACGCCGTCGGTCTGACGGGTCCGAGTCAGGCTGAAGCCTGACCTACGAAAGACGACCGGCGCGGAGCGGGTCGGGACGGAGTCAGGCTAAAGCCTGACCTACGACAGGAAAAGACATCAACATCGACGACGAATCCGAGGAGGGCGACGATGAATGAGGCCCCGATGACGTCCGCCCAGGTCCGCGACCGGCTGGTCGAGGCCCTGACCCTCGACCTGGTCGGCCCGATCGCCGACCCTTCCCGCGCGGATGAGCGACTGCGCGAGGGCCCCTCGCGATGGTACCTCACCGGCTTCCTCGTCACCCGCGACCGTCCCTCCCGCGACCTGCCCCGCGAGGATGATGAAGACGAAGATGAAGAGGACGACCTCTTCGGCTCCGACGACGACCCGATCGAGGACGCGACCGCCGACGCCATCCCGATCGACGACTCCGACAAGGCCGCGACGACGGCCACCGTCAAGCGCGGGGTTGCCGTCGTCGCTGGGCCTGAGCGTGCTCGTCCCCGGCGGCACGAAGGCCCTGGAAGTGACCGCGTGCTGGGGCGACTACGTGCCGGAGCACGTCCGCGACGATGACGATGATGCCGCCGACGAAAACGACGGGTTCGCGCTCGCATCGGCCCGGCCCGCCTCCAGGCCGCGAAGGCGACGGAGGATCCGGGCCTGGGCGCGGGTCCCGCACTCCGAGACTTTGACAATCTCGCTCGAGGGCGCGTTCCGGGCGGGTCCGCGCCGGCGGGCGATCGCCGGGTCCAACGGGCTCGTCCTCGTCTGGATGAGCCGGCCGGCGCCGGCGGACGCACTCGACCGCCGGCTCGTCCCCGACGGGGCGCACTCGGTCAACGTCTACCTGGTCAACGAGCGGCAGGGAATCCACGGCTCCGAGAAGGACCGGAGCACGGCCTTCCAGGCCGGGCTGACCGTCCGCTGCACCGAGGGATTCGCGCCCCGGCCGAGCCTGAGCGGCCTCAGGTCGGAGGAGCCCGACGACCGCCAGGCCGACTTGCAGTACCGCGACGTCTACGAATATGCCGTGGGGCACAACGTCTCGGCGAGGTCGGAGCTCGATGCCGACGGCCGCTGCCGGGTCGTCCACACCGCCTGGATTCCCCGCGCCGATGTCGAGCGGGTCGAGCCCGCCCGGCTCGATGGCGTTATGCTCGGCATGGAGACCCTGGGGCGGCTCGCCAGCTTCGGCGAGGCGCACGCCGCGCTGATCGGCCTGGCCGAGCAATACGAGGCGTGGATCGAGGGCCAGGACGATTGCCGGGCCGAGCTGCACTACCCCGAGCGGCTGGCGACCTGCCACGAGATGCTGAAAGACGCCCGCCGGGCCGCCGGCCGCATCCGCCAGGGGATCGAGGCGCTGCGCGAGCCGAAGGCGTTCCGGGCGTTCACGCTGGCGAACCGGGCGATGGGCATGCAGGCGCGACGCCGCGAGGCGTTGAACCGGGGCAAGCGCGACGACGAGGTCGGCGAGCCGACGTGGCGGCCGTTCCAGCTCGCGTTCCTGCTGGTGAACCTGCGCGGGATCGTCCAGCCCGACGATCCCGACCGCGAGACGGTGGACCTGCTGTTCTTCCCCACCGGCGGCGGCAAGACCGAGGCCTACCTGGGGCTGGCCGCCTTCACGCTGATCGCCCGGCGGCTCCGCGTCGGGGTCGGCGGCGTGGTCCCGCGCTATGCCGGGGTGACGGTGCTGATGCGGTACACCCTGCGGCTGCTGACGCTCGACCAGCTCTCGCGGGCCACGGCGCTCGTCTGCGCGCTGGAGCTGATGCGCAAGGGGAACGAGAGGGAGTTGGGGACCTGGCCGTTCGAGATCGGCCTGTGGGTCGGCTCGGCGGCGACGCCCAACTACATGGGCACGCCCGGCGATCCCAACGGCGTGGCCGCCAGGGTCCTCGACTACAAGCTGGGGAAGACCAAGCGGCCGCCGGTCCCGCTGGAGAAGTGCCCCTGGTGCGGCAGCGTGTTGTCGCCCGACTGCTTCACGCTGGTCCCCGACGCGCAGCACCCGCGCGAGCTGTCGATCGCCTGCGTGGGCGACGGCTGCGACTTCACCGGCGACCGTCGCCTGCCGATCCACATGGTGGATGAGCCGATCTACAACCGCCTGCCCGCCTTCCTGATCGCCACGGTCGACAAGTTCGCGGCGATGCCCTGGAAGGGCGAGGTGGCCAAGCTGTTCGGCAAGGTCAAGTCCTACCAGCGCGGCACGGGCTTCCTGGGAGACTGCGACGAGGCCGAGGGCCTCGAGCTCGACGATCCCCTGCCCCCGCCCGAGCTGGTGATCCAGGACGAGCTGCACCTGATCTCGGGCCCGCTGGGCACGATCGCCGGGCTGTACGAGACGGCCATCGACCACCTCTGCCTGCGACGGCCGGGGCCGGGGCCCGAAGCTGGTCTCGTCGACGGCCACCGTGCGACGGGCGTGCGACCAGATCCGCGCCCTGTTCGGCCGGGGCTCGGTCCAGATCTTCCCGCCGCCGGGTCCGGACCGCCGCGACTCGTTCTTCGCCCGGACCATGGGCGATCCCGACACGGCGCGGATGTACCTGGGCGTGGCCGCGCAGGGCCGCAGCGCCAAGCGGGTGCTGCTGAAGACGTACCTGGCCCTGATGTCGGCCGCGGCCCGGCTCTACCGCGATTGCGGCGGCATCGACGCCGCCGACAACCCGGCCGATCCGTACATGACGATGCTCGGCTACTTCAACAGCCTCCGGGAGCTGGGCGGGACCCGGCGGCTGGTCGAGGACGAGGTCAAGAGCCGGTTGAACCAGTACGGCAAGCGGCGGCGGATCGGCGAGGCGCGAATCCCCGTTCGTCGACCGCGAGATCGGCGAGCCGCAGGAGCTCACGTCGCGCTACAGCACGTCGCAGGTCGCCGCAGACGAAGGAGGCGCTGAACGCCCGTATCGGGCAGCCAATCGGCTGGACGTGGCCCTGGCGACGAACATGATCTCGGTCGGCCTGGACATCCCCCGGCTCGGATTGATGGCGGTCTTCGCCCAGCCGAAGATGACGTCGGAATACATCCAGGCGACGTCGCGGGTCGGCCGGCAGCCCGGCAAGCCGGGCCTGGTCGTCACGATCTTCAACATCAACCGCTCGCGCGACCGCTCGCACTACGAGCGGTTCCGCTTCTTCCACGACACGTTCTACCGCAACGTCGAGGCGACGAGCGTCACGCCCTTCTCGCCGAGGGCGCTCGACCGGGCCCTGTTCGCCGTGACCGTCGCGCTGGCGCGGCTGGGCCACGACTTCATGATCCGGGACGAGGACGCCGAGAAGATCCTGCAGCACAGCCAGCACCTCGACGACGTGGCCCGGACGATCGCCGAGCGGGCCCGGTCCCTCACCTGCCCGAGGCCGGGGACGGCCCGATCGAGGAGCCGCCCTACTACGTCAAGGTCGCGGCGGCTGCTCGACGAGTGGTTCACCGGTTCGCCGACGAGCTGGGCCGCGACCGGGTCCACCTGAGGTACGAGGCCCGCAAGTCGGACACCGGCCGACGGTCCGCAAACTGCTGCACGAGATGCTCGACCCCAAGCTGGCCAGCCTCAGCCCAGGCGGAGCAGCAGTTCAAGGCGCCGCGGTCGATGCGCGAGGTCGAGCCGAACGTCGCCGTCCTGCCGCGACGGTTCGACTCGCCCACGGGGTGGATCAGGGCCAAGAATGAGAGCGGCAAGTCGGAGATCACGGTCTCGTCGCTGCGCCAGAGCCAGCTCGTCACGACGTATGGGCCCGGTGCCATGATCGACCTGCCCTGGTTCGCGGCGGTCGTCGGCGGGCTGGATTTCTGGACCAGGGGCACGAAGATCCCCGAGCCCCGGCTGGAGGCCAAGGCCAGGCCATCCTCGGCGGGATGGCCGTCGCCCTGGCGACGCCGAAGCCCTACGAGGGGAACCTCGTGCACGAGACCCAGGACGGCGTGCGGGCCTGGCAGTTCCCGGGCTGGTCGATCACCCAGGAGACCCGCCGCGTCGAGGACCCGGCGCGCGAGCCGTATCGTCACCCGCCGGATGGTCCGCGAGGCGTGGCTCGACCCGAGCCACCGGGCTCGTACGAGGGGACCGGACTTCACGACAAGACGCAAGCTGACGTGGTCCCGATCCGCTTCATCCGGGCCTGCAAGAACGGCCACATGGGCGACATCGACTGGGACAACTTCGTCCACGGCGGTTCACACAAATTGCGGCTGGCAAGCTCTGGCTCGACGACCTGGGCGCACCGGCGAGCTGAACGAACTGCGGGTCCGCTGCGATTGCGGGCTGCGGCGCCCGCTAGATCAGCGAGGCCGCGGGAAGGAGAACCCGGCGCTCGGGCGCTGCGACGGCTCCCAGCACTGGCTGGGCCCGGCCGGCGGATCGAGCGAGCAGTGCGACGAGATGAGCCGGCTGCTGATCCGGACCGCCAGCAACGCCTACTTCCCCCAGAAGCTCAGCGTCATCTCCATGCCCGACCGGGGCCGGGAGGTCCACGCCGCCGTCGGCCAGCATTTGGGATGGCTACCTCAAGGCACGTGACCAGACATCGAAGGCTTGCGGATCGTCAAGGCAGGGCCGCCAGGTCGCCGAGGCCCTCGAAGGCTTCCCCGACGACGAGGTGATGCAGGCGATCGAGGCCCGACGAGGCGGGCCAGGACGGGCCGCCGCCAACGCAAGATCAAGGAGGCCGAGTTCGAGCTGCTGACCTGCGGCCAGCCGATCATCGGCAAGAACGAGCACGACAGCGTCTTCTACGCCGAGGAGTATCCCAGGTCGGCCTGGCACGACGAGCTCGACCGACGCCTGCAACGCGTGGTGATCGTCCACCGCCTCCGCGAGGTCACCGCCCTGGTCGGCTACACCCGGTTCGACTACATCTCGCCCGACATCGACGGCGAGTTCGACCTCAACCTCCGGCCCGCCCAGCTCGGCCTCAACGCCGACTGGATCCCCGCCAGTCGAGAACAAGGGCGAGGGCGTGTTCCTCCAGTTCCACAAGGAGCGGGTCGACGAGTGGAAGCAGCGGGCCGGCGGCCCGGGCGCCAGGCCGACGCCTGGAACGCGGCCTCCGGCAACTGGTGCAAGGAGCGCGGACGTCATGGGCCGGCCCTTCTTCGGCGCCGCCTACGTGATGCTCCACTCCCTGTCCCACATGCTCATCAATGCCATCTCGCTGGAGTGCGGCTATCCCGCCTCCTCCATCAAGGAACGGATCTACGCCAACCCGGACGACGGCTACGGCATCCTGCTCTACACCGCCGGCGCCGACTCCTACGGCACCCTCGGCGGCCTGGCCAGCGCCGCCAGGTCGCTCGATCATTTCCTGAAGCCGCCCTCGATCTCGGCCGCAGCTCTGCTCGAACGACCCGGTCTGCGCCGAGCACCAGGCCGAACAACGCCAACGAACGCCGATACCTCCAGGGCTCGGCCTGCCACGGCTGCCTGCTGATCAGCGAGACGAGTTGCGAGATGTTCAACGACTTCCTCGATCGGGCCCTCGTCGTCCCGACCGTGGCGTGCCGCGGGGCGGAGTTCTTCTCGGAGTCGTAGCCGTGGATCAACCTGGGCGACTCGCCGGCATCGTGGACGTCTCGGACGCCGAGATCGACCGGCTCGCGGCCGGATTGATCCAGGGGAGCCTCGTCCTGTCATCGAGTCGCACGCAGCTCCGCCGGGCCGGCCTGGTCGCGCACGCCGATGCGGTCCATGCCTGGCTGGGCGAGGCCGCCGAGGTCTTCGGCTCGACCGAGTCCGTGATCGCGGCGCTCCGATCCTGATCCAGGCCGAGCGGCGGCGAGCGGCCCGGGATGCCCCGCCGGCCGAGCTGATCCTGACCGGTCCGGACGTCGAGGCGCCGGAGGCCCGCGAGACGCGGGTCGTCGTTCGCGAGCTGTTCGAGTCCGCGCGGCGGTCGGTGCTGATCGTCGGTTATGCCTTCCACGGCAGCGATCACATCTTCGAGCCGCTGGCCCGACGGATGTCGAGGAGGGCCGAGCTTTGCGTCCGACTGGTCGTCAACGTCCCGCACGCGAGAGGGGTCGCGGCCGACGAGACCGTGCGACGATTCGCCCGGGACTTCCTGCGGGACGCCTGGCCCTTCGAGCCGCGGCCCGAGATCTTCTACGACCCGCGTTCCCTGGAGAGCCCCGGACCGGGACGCGCGGTCGTTCATGCCAAGCTGATCGTGGTCGACGAGGAGGTCCTCTACCTGGGATCGGCCAACTTCACGACGGCCGCGTTCGAGCGGAACATCGAGGCCGGGCTCCGGATCCGCAGTTCGACGCTCGGCAAGAGGGCCTCGGACCACTTCGACCGCTTGATCCGCCGAGGCGATCTGGCCGTCCTGGAGCTGGAGGGGATGGAGCCGTAACAGCGGGGCGAGGCCGTACACCTCCGGGGCGTGCGACGGCATCCGCCCGGGGAAACCGCGGCGGGGGTCGCTGCGTCTCATGGCTCCACGCCCACGTCCGACTTCCGCGGGGATTTACGGGCCGACCGGATCGATGCCGGCGAGTTGCACCAGCGAGTCGCACGCAGCCAGGACGTCGCGGGGGCCGCCGGCCAGGGTCAGCCGCGCCTGAAGCTGTTCGATGTCCTGGGCGGTGACGCCGCCGACCGACCGGATCATCGGCTCATAGCCCGCCTGGAGCGCATGGCTGGTGTGCAGGGCACGCGCATTGCCCGCGCCGGGCGCCTGCGTCCGCAGGCGATGGAACTCGATCTCGAGCCCGAACAACCTCTTGAGCGGTGTCATGGCGGGGCCCTCATTGTGCAGGAGCGAGCTCACTACATGCGCCGACAGTGCGGTCCGGGTGCCCGTAACCTCCGGGCGGGAACCGCCGAGGCAGACGCGGCGGGGTCACCGATCGCAGTGCCGGCGGGGCCTGGTCGAAGTGCGAGGGCGCCCGGTGAGCGGTCCGCTCCCACCCGCGGCTGCCGCTTAATTCTCGGTCATTTCGATTAATAAATATGTGCAGAGATATTAGCGCTTCCGCCTTCGTATTCTCCGGACCGCATTCTCCAACTGGAGGACCAACTTGTCGCACATCGTGACCATCAAGACCGAGCTGCGCGACCGCGCCTCGCTCGCGGCCGCGTGCCGCAGGCTGGCGCTGCCCGAGCCGGTCGAGGGCACGGCCCAGCTCTACAGCGGCCAGGCCAGCGGCCTGGTCGTCCGGCTGCCCGACTGGCTCTACCCGGTCGTCATCGACACCGACTCGGGCACCACGCGCTACGACAACTACGGCGGCTCCTGGGGCGAGGAGCGACACCTGCACCGACTGCTCCAGGCCTACGCGGTCGAGCGCGTCCCGGGCGGAGGCCCGGGCCAGGAACCACACCGCCACCGAGCAGGCCCTCCCCGATGGGTCGATCCTCCTCGAGATCGAGGCGGGAGGACAGGCATGAAGAAGGTCATCCGCGTGATCGTCTCGCCGACCGGCGAGGCGAGGGTCGAGACGAGGGGCTTCGCGGGCGGCGAGTGCCGCGAGGCCAGTCGGCCGTTCGAGGAGGCCCTCGGCCTGCAGACCGACGAGCGGCTCACGGCCGAGTTCTACCAGGAGCAGCCGGCCGAGGAGCGGCTCCGCCACTCCCAGTGACCATCGCGACGACACGACTCCGGGAGTCCCCCCGATGCGAGACACCCGCGATCCGCCCGACGACCTCGCGTTGCTCGAGGCCGTCGCGGCGGCCTGCGAGAGCTGGCGTCGATCGAGCAGCCCGGCTTCCACGACCCGATGAGGCGGGCCGGTCAACCGGCCTTCCGGGCCGACCGCTCCTCCGCCGGCGCTGGCAGCGCCGGCGAGCTGGCCGGCTCGCCCGGCGGCGGCTGGAGGCCGGCCTGCTCGACGCCCGCGAGGTCGAGCACTTGCTCACGCTCGAGCTCGGCGGCCGCATCGACTGGATGGCCTACCTGATCATCACCCCCTGGTCCGAGATCGAGTACCTGCTCGAGACCCGCGGGCCCGACGACTGATCGCACCGGGCACCGCCGGCCCGCGCGACCGACCGAACCTCCCATCCCGAACAGCAGGAGAATCTGCATGATGCTCGCCGAGAGCCTCTCCGAGTACGTGCGCGCCGCGTTCGCCGGCATCTGGGTCCGCTCGTTCGAGCAGGACGACGCGATCGCGGAGATCGCCGGCCTCTGCGGCCGCAACGGCTGGGGCCTGGCCACGTGGGACGTCGACCGCGGCCTGCACGTCCACGGCCGCGGGCCCGATGCCCCGGCGCCGGCCGGAGGGAGCGACCCGCTCTCCGCCATCCGCTCGCTCGGCGCGATGGCCAACCCCGAGGGCACATCGATCCTTGTGCTCCGAAATTTCCACCGGTTTCTCAACAACGTGGAGGTCCTGCAGGCCCTCGACTCGGCCGTCGCCGCCGGCAAGACCGCCCGGACCTTCGTCGTCGTCCTCGCGCCGGTCGTCCAGATCCCCGTCGAGCTGGAGCGGGCGTTCGTCGTCATCGAGCACGACCTGCCAGGCCGCGAGCAGCTCGAGCGGATCGCCCGCGGCGTGGCCACCGAGCCGGGCGAACTGCCCGACGGCGACGGCCTGGCCGCCGTCCTCGACGCGGCCGCCGGGCTGACCCGCGTCGAGGCCGAGAACGCCTTCTCGCTCAGCCTGGTCCGCCACGACCGGATCGCGCCGGACGTGCTGTGGCAGCTGAAGGCCCAGGCCCTGAAGAAAAGCGGCCTGCTGACCCTGCACCGGGGCGGCGAGACGTTCGCCGATCTGGGCGGGCTGGACGCCCTCAAGTCGTTCTGCACCCGCGCCCTGCGGCCCGGCCGACGGGCGGACGTCCGGGCCCGCGGCGTGCTCCTGCTGGGGCCGCCGGGAACCGGAAAGAGCGCGATCGCAAAGGCCCTCGGCCGCGAGACCGGCCGGCCGACGCTGTTCCTCGACGTCGGCGCCCTGATGGGCAGCTTGGTGGGCCAGACCGAGGAGCGGACGCGGCAGTCGCTGCGGATCGCCGACGCGATGGCTCCCTGCGTGCTGCTGATCGACGAGCTGGAGAAGGCCCTGGGCGGGGTGGCCGGCGCGGGCGACGGCGGCGTGTCGGCCCGGATGTTCGGCTCGCTGCTGACGTACCTGAGCGACCATGAGTCGGACGTCTTCGTCGTCGCCGCTGCCAACGACATCTCGCGGCTGCCGCCGGAGCTGAGTCGCGCGGAACGGTTCGACGGCGTGTTCTTCCTCGACCTGCCGTCGCCGCGGGAGCGCGAGCAGATCTGGCAGATGTACGTGCGGCGGTTCGGCCTCGAGCCGGGCCGCCATCTGCCCGATTCGCGCGACTGGACGGGTGCCGAGATCCGGTCGTGCTGCCGGCTGGCGGCCCTACTCGACGTGCCGCTGGCCGAGGCCGCGACGAACATCGTGCCGGTCGCGGTGACCGCCGGCGAGGCGGTGGAGAAGCTGCGGCAGTGGGCCTCGGGCCGGTGCCTGGCGGCCGACCGAGCCGGCGTGTACACGCGGGAGGGCAACGGCCTGCCGCGGTCGGGTCGGAGCGTCCACCGCGGCGATCCCAACGAGAACTGATCGCGATCGTGCGGCCGGCCCCCCAGTGCCGCCGGCCGCCGACCGCCCGGAAAGGAGATGAGCCTTGGGCGCGCGGTACGAGCTGTCGGGCACGGTCCGCCTGCGGAAGTGCCCCGATGCCGATTTGATCCTGGAAGAGCTCCGCGACCTGCGGGGCGACGAGTTCGATCTCGTCGCGGCCGATGCCGGAGTCGGCGCGATCGAGGTGTCGTTCCGCGGCGGCTCGGAGTTCACCGACGCCGGGGCCGACGGGCTGGACGGCATGCTGGCCTCGTTGGGCGAGTTCGCCCTCGAGCCGGCCGTGTTCACCGGGCTGTTCGACGACGAGCTGCGGGTCGTGCCGCTCGACCCGGCCGACTGGTCGGCCCCGTCCCCATGCGGCGTGCCGGTCCTGGGCCTCGTCCGCTGAGCGGCGGGGCCGGGCTGGCGTCGGAATTGACACAATCAACCCGTGGAGGCTCGAAGACCATGATGCCCGGCGATCGCGTCGTCGGAGCCCGCTTCCCGCTCGGCCGGCTCGTGATCACGGCGAACGCGGCCGCCCGGCTCACGGCCGACGAGGTCGCCGACGGGATCGCCCGGCACGCCCGCGGCGACTGGGGCGACCTGGCGCCGGAGGACGCTGCCGAGAACGACCTCGCGCTGCGCGAGGGGCGGAGGTTGCTGTCGGCCTACGGCCGCGGCGACCGGCGGTTCTGGATCATCACCGAGGCGGACCGATCGGTCACGACGGTCCTGCTCCCCGACGACTACTGAGGGACTCCCGTGAAGCAACCATCCGAACTGACCCGCGAGGAGCTCGAGCGGGTCGTCCTGCAGGTCCGCGACATCCTGTGGCAGGACTCGATCTCCGGCGAGCTCGACCCGGACCGGAGCCGGGACACCGGGACGATGGAGTGGGTCTCCGGCGTGCTGGAGGACGCCGGCCTCGAGCCCGACCGAGTCGTGCGACCCAGGCCATCGGCCGAGGGACCGCCCGCGCCGGGGCCGGACGAGTCGGACGATCCCCGGGTCGCCGCCATGGTCGCCGCCTTGCGGGCGTTCGTGGGCACCATCGAGGCGACCGGCGGCTGTGTCCGGACGGGCGGGAAAAGCGACGACGGTGACGAGGAGGCGCCCGTCGAGTTCAACGACACCCTGCCGGTCCCGGTGGCCGACGAGTCGTGGCCCGACCTCGCCGACGCGTATCTCCTCGCCTGCCGCGCACTGGGTCGCGAGCCGATGGTACGCGACGCGGACGCCGACGAGGCGGCCGGGGACGGCGGCGAGACCTGATCCCGGTCCGCGACGGGCGAGGGCGGTGACCGCCGCTCCGCTCCGCCGTTCGGGCGATCGAGGAGGAATATCCGAATGCCCATGATCCCCTACACCCTGGCGGGGCGAGAGCTGCCCGACCTCGCCCCTGGCGATCGGGGTGAACTGCCGCCCTCCCGGTGCGTGTTCTGCGGCCGCCCGATCCGCCACTTCGATACCGGCGGCACCGGCTGGCTGCTCGGCGCCTTCGCGGGCGCCGAGCCGGCCGTCTACCTGCGCTGCATCGAGGGGCCGTGCGCCCGCGCGTCGGCATGGTGGGTCTGGCGGTGCGGCTGCGCGGGGCACCACGTCGAGAACGTCGGCGACCGCTGCCACGCCTGCCATCGGCCCCGCCACCGGGCCGTCCCCTACGACCGCGTCGAATGCCACGCCTGCGGCGCGACGCGGTGGCTCGACGACCGGCTTGGCATCGGCAACGGCCGCTGCCTGCGCTGCACCGGCGGGCCGGCCTACCTGCCGGTGCTCCACGTCGTCCCCCGCGACACCTCGCCGGCGCTCCTGCCCGGCGGCACGCACGGCGAGTGACGCCGTCCATCCCACCGCACGGCCCGAACTGATCACCCCGCGGGCCGGCCACCGCGGCCGCCCGCCGATTCGACTACCTGGAGGAGACATGCCCACATTGCTCGACAACCTCGAGGCCGCGCCCGCCGAGGTCCGCGGCCGGACCGCCACGAACAACTCGGCGGAGCGGCTCCGCACCACCATGGCCGCCGTACGCGTCGCCTTCACCTGGTGGGGCGTCAGCCGCGCCCTGACCGCCGACCAGAAGGCGCAGGCCGCCCGCGCCTTCGACGCCGAGGGCGACTTCCTCTCCGCCGGCAAGAAGCTGCTCGACACCGGCCACCCGGCCTTCCGGGCCGTCACCGCCATCCGCTCGAAGATCGGCAACTACTGGAAGGACCTCTCGCTCCCCTTCCCCGAGCCCGGCATCCGGCTGATCCGGCTCGAGGCCGTCGAGGACTTCGATCGCCAGATGGCCGACTACCGCGCCGAGCTCGACGACGCCGTCGCCAACCTCGACCGCCACTTCGGCGAGCTGAGGGAGGCGGCCGCTCGCCGGCTGGGCTCGCTGTTCAACCCGTCCGACTACCCCGAGACGCTGCGGGGGCTGTTCGGCGTCTCCTTCGACTTCCCCTCGGTCGAGCCGCCCGATTACCTGGTCCAGCTGGCGCCGGACCTCTATGCCCGCGAGCAGGAGCGGGTCCGGGCCCGGTTCGAGGAGGCCGTCCGACTGGCCGAGCAGGCGTTCCTCGAGGACTTCGCCCGCCTGGTCGGCCACCTCGCGGAGCGGATCACCGGCACGAACGAGGACGGGACCGCCAAGGTCTTCCGCGATACGGCGATCCAGAACCTGGATGACTTCTTCGAGCGATTCCGCTCGCTGAACGTCCGCAGCAACCAGCAGCTCGACGACCTGGTCGCCCAGGCCCATCGCGCCGTCCGCAACGTCGGCGCCCAGGACCTGCGCGACAGCGAGTCGCTGCGGGCCGGCGTCGCCGGCCAGCTCGAGCGGGTCCGGGAGTCGCTCGACTCCATGCTCGTGGACCGCCCGCGGCGGCGGATCCTCCGCAACGCCCCGGCGGCCGGAGGCCCGTGATGAAGCTCCGCGTCGCCGCCGACGGGACGGTCCTGGCCATCTACGGCGAGGCGATCGACCTCGCCGCCCTGGGCCGCCCGCGCTTCGCCCGCGCCAGCCGCGTCGAGCCCGACGCCCTGGGCCGCTGGACGGCCGACCTGACGCCCGTCGGCGGCCCGGTCCTCGGGCCGTTCGTCCGTCGTACCGAGGCCCTCCAGGCCGAGGAATGCTGGCTGGCGCAGCACTGGCTCCTGTCCGGTCCGTGATTCCGCCTTGCCTCTACCCCGCTCACTCGCGGCCGGCAATCGGCTGCCTTCCCCCCAATCCCCCTGCTGGCCCGCCCCGCCCCGATGTGCCCCTCCGACGCACGCCGGTCGCGGGGCCGGTGTGCGCCGGGTGCGGGGCCGCGGGCGCGGGGGCGGGCGGAGAGAACCATGAATAGCACCCGGCTTAGCCGTCAGCTCGCCAACCGCACCGGCGAGGCCCTGTCCGTGATCCGCCGCCTCGGCTTCCAGCTCAAGGTCGTGCCCGCCGAGGAGCCGCACGGGCGGGAGGTCGTCCTGGGCGTGCGCTGCCCGTTCTGCCGCGGCGCCGTCGCGTACCCCGGCCGCCCCCGCGACGGCTCGACCGCCCTGGCCGAGTGCGGCCGCTGCGACGTCTACTTCCCGGTCGAGGACGGTAACGTCTTCCCGACCACGGAAGGCGCGATCGCCCGACTCGCCCCGGCCCGCCGCTACATCCCCGCCTGACCGGCTCGCCGGCATGCGCCATGGCATCGTTCATCATCCGCCAACCGACCCACCCGGAGACACCCATGATCACGCTCACCCGGAGCCAGGCCCGACGGCTCCGCGTCGCCTTCCGCCGCTCGGCGCTGGGCATCGCCCACCGCGGCCTCGTCGCCGAGCTCGTCTTCCGCGCCGGCAGTGGCCAACTGCGGGCGCAACATCGGTACTGCGACCTCGCGGTCGAGTACGTCAGGGCCGGGCCCCGAGGGCCCGGAGGAGGCCGTCGCCCTGCCGCTGGACGCCCTGGCCGACTTCGAGGGGCCGACCGATGCGACGGTGACGATCGAGGCCGCCGCCCCCGACCGCACGGTCGTCCGCTGGGACGACCGCGGCATCCCGCAATCGCGCGAGTATTCGCTCATCACGCCGGTCGACCGGATCGAGCCGATGCCGGCGCCGCCGGCGAGCTCGTCGCCGAATCCGGCCGGGGTGCTCGACACGCTCGCCGAGGCGGCGGAGACCGGCACTCCCGACTCGAATCGCTACGCACTCGAGTGCATCCAGCTGCGGGGCGGCCGCGGCGAGGTCGTCGCGACCGACGGCCGGCAGCTCCTGGTCCGTTCGGGGCATATCTTTCCCTGGGCCGACGACATGCTGATCAGGGCCCGGCCCATCTTCGCCTGCCGGGCCCTGCCGCGGGACCGGCCGGTCGAGGTGAGCCGGACCGACACACATCTGTTCGTCCGCGTCGGCCCCTGGACGATCTCCTGCGTGATCCAGACGGAAGTCCGGTTCCCCGCGGTGAACCGGGTGATGCCGGCGCCCGGGCAGATCCTGACCCGGCTGCGGCTCGATCCCGCCGACGCGCGGTTCCTCGAATCGGCCCTGGACCGGCTGCCGGGGGCCGAGGAAGCCCACGGCCCGGTGACGGGGGAGCTCAACGGCGTGGTGGCGGTGCGGGCCGCGGCGGCCGGGCCGCCCGCGCGGGCCACCGAGCTGGTCCTGACCCGCTCGGCGTACTCGGGCGACCCGGTGAGCGTGGAGCTGGACCGCGCCCTGTTGGGCCGGGCCCTGCGGCTGGGCCACGCCGAGCTGGCGTTCACCGGGGTGGAGACGGCCGTCCTGTGCCGGGACGGCGACCGGCTGTACGCGGTGCAGCCGCTGGGAGGCGGCCGGCCGCACGGGGCGGGGGTCGAGGTCGTGCGCATCGAGTCGGGCGCGGCGGCGGGCGGCCAGGGCCGCGTCGCGACGCCCGGAGAAATCACGAGGAGGACCGCGTCCGTCCGTGAGGCGCCGGGAAGCCGCGAGCCGGCTCCGCCGGCCATGGTCCACGCCGGGGAGCCCGCGCGGCCGGTCGGGGCAGGCGTCGCCGCGACCGAGCAGCCGGCCACGAGCCTGGCGTCATTGATCCAGGAGGCCGAGTCGCTGCACGCGGCCCTGGCCGACGCGCGGTCCCGCACCGCCCGGCTGGTCGCCGGGCTGCGGCGGCAGCGCAAGCAGTCGCGGCTGCTGCAGGAAACGCTGAAGTCGCTGCGTCACCTCCGGCTCCAGGACGTCGCCCCGTGACGGCCCCGGCCGAGACGAAGAGGCGGGCCGCGAATCCGCCTAACGTTAGGCGGATTCGCCCCCCGCCCCCCAACCCGTCGCGAAGGAGGAACAGATCGTGTCGCTGAAGTTGAATCTAGGGGTTAGCCGAAAGGTCGGGCAGCCGGACTTCGGCTCGATCGGCGCCTCGTGCAACCTGGAGATCGAGCTCGACGTCGGCCTGCTCGACCGCGACCTCGACACTTTCCACAGCGCGTGTCCGCGACGCTTATGTCGCGGCCCACCAGGCGGTCCACGACGAGCTGGCCCGCCTGCAGGGGACCGCCCAGGTCACGCGCGAGACGCCGGTCCCCTCGCCGCACCAGCCCTCGAATGGCCGCGCCGGCGGGGACGGCCATGCGGGCGGCAACGGACACTCCGCTCGCCCGACGCCCGACCACCCCGGTCGGCGCCGGCCCGCCACGGACAAGCAGGTCCGCGCGATCGCCACGATCGCCGGCCGCCAGCACGCCGACCTCGGCGAGCTGCTGCGCGACTACGGGGTCGATCGCGCCGAGGATCTGTCGATCCGCCAGGCCTCCGGGCTCATCGACTCGCTCAACGCGGCGGCCCGGGCCTGACCGGGCCGCCGCCCATCGGGACCCTTCCCAGAACGATCACACACGCGGGAGGAAACGACCATGGCAAACCTCACGGTCGCCGAGAAGGAGCACTGGCGCGACCGGATCGAGGCCCGGATCGACCGGCGGATCGAGGTGATCACCGCCGCCGACACGGGCCTGCTCGGCCACGTCAAGCAGGAGGCGCGGCAGCGGGCGTTACAGTCCCTTGGGCTGGCCGAAAACCAGGGCGAGCTGGACCGCATCGAGAAGCAGCGCGCGGAGCTCGGCCGCCGCGACACGCAGGTGCGCCGCGAGATGCTCGCCCGCGTCCGGGGCGTGTCGGCGGACGAGGTGGACTGCTACAGCCGCGTGCACGACCACCCCGAGATCCGGGCGGCGGTCGCCCGGCGGCAGGCCGTGCACGAGGAGGAGTTGCTAGCGACCCTGGAGCTGGGCCGGCAGGTCCAGCGGCTGCGGGGCGAGCGGGAGGGCCTGCTCGACGCGATCTGGCTGGCGACCTCGCCGACGCAGGTCCGCGTGTTCTGGCGGAAGGTCGGCGAGCTGCTGGGCGAAGAGCCGACCGACCTCGAGCGAGAGGCCCTGACGATCCCGCCGGCCGGCGAGGAGGCGTGATGGGCAGGCAATTCGCGAGCAGGAAGCCGCACCGGCCGAGGAAGCGGCGACGCTATCGGGGGAACGGGCTGCCGGCGCGGCGGGGCTCGTTCCAGGCGTTCGGGTTGCGGCATTTCTACGACCTGTTCGTGCCGCGCGGCCGGGGCCGCCGGCTGTTCTTCAACGAGCTCAGCGGCGCGATGGCGTGGTGGTTCGGACTGGTGGGCGCGATCGCCGGCTACGGGATGGCCGGGGTGCTCGGGGCGTTCCCGGGTTTCGGTTTCGGGATGGTGCTCGGGGCGCGGTTCCTGGGCAAGAAGGGCTACTACCGACCCTGATCCGGGCAATCCCGAGATCGACCTCGCGGGCGCGCCACGGCCCCTGCCGTGGCCGCCCGTCTTTTCTTAGTGACTGTCCCATAAGTGGGTTTACGAAGCCGCCCGGTAGTGGAACTCGGCCTCCGTCCCCTTCGGCTCAAGCCGATTGAGCATCAACTGGATCATGGCCAACTTGACGAATGCCTCCGACGATAAGACCGTCTTCTCCCGGTCCAGGCTCAGCCGCCGGCACCTCGTCAGCCAGGCGAACGTCCGTTCCACCGTCCAGCGGATCGGCAGCCGTACCCAGCCCCCGGTCCCCTCTGGCTTCCGCACGATCACCAGGTCCCAGTCGGCGTTGGTCTCCACCCACTCGTAGAGCGCATAGTTGTGATACTTGTTATCGGCGTACATCCGCACGACCTTGCCCATCGGCTGGCCCTCCAGCCGGGCGAACAGCTCGGCCGCCGCCCTGGCGTCGTCGACGTCGGCGGCGGTCACCAGGATCGCCAGCAGCAACCCCATGCTGTCCACGACGATATGCCGCTTGCGGCCGTCCACATTCTTGAAGTTGTCGCGGCCCCGCTGCTCGCCGCCGGAACTGGCGTCGACCGACTGGCTGTAGACGCTGGCGGAGGTGCGCGGGTGGTAGGGCTTCTCGGCCGTGCGGGCCTTCGTGCGGAGCCGGTCGTGGATGTGATCCAGGGTGCCGTCGTGCCGCCACTTGTCGAAGTACCGCCAGACGGTGCTCTTGGGCGGGAAGTCCTTGGGGAGATACCGCCACTGGCAGCCGGTGCGGGTGAGGTAGAAGACGGCGTCAACCACCGCCCGCAGATCGGTCTTGCGGGGCCGACCGCCGCCGGGTTCGGGTGGCAGGTGGGGTTCGATCAGGGCCCACTGGTCATCGGTGAGGTCACTCGGGTAAGGGTGCAATCTCATACCGTGATTACGCCCGCTACACCCCATTTGTTCACCTTATGGGACAGTCACTTAGCCCTCGAGTCGAGGTGGCGTGTGCCGGAGTGTCAATCTTTGCAACGGCTCGCCCCGCCCGATGCCGATCCAGGTGACAGCTTCAGCAGCCTGGGCGCCGGGAAGCGTGATCGAGCGTCGCTGACGGATGCGTCGATCGCCCAAGGGCCGAAGTCGCTTGAGCCGCGGTGGCTTCGCTCGATCAGACGGGAGCATGCAGACGAGTCCGGAATCCAGACAGGCCGTCATGTGCTTCCAGTAGGCTGATGACTCCGTGTCTGGAGCCTGAGCTATCGCCAGCCACCGTCCGATGAGGCCTTTTATCTTCGCTAGTCCTAAAACAAGCGTGAGGAAATATATAATCTATGTACAACTCGCTTGTTCAACTCGCTCGCGTCCAGACGTACCTTCCACTGCTCGGGGGACCTCGCCCCCTTTTCGCTTCCCGGTTGGCCTCTCCGTCATCGCTCACCCGCCTCTCGCGCTCGATGGCCCTCTCGGATCGGGGCATCCGGACCCCGACTTCAGTCGCCCGCCCTTCAGCACTGCCAGCAACCGTTCAGCCGCTCGACCAGCCGCAGGAAGGCGCCCTGCCACGGATTCCACGACAGCAGCCGGTAGATCAACCGGCCTCCGCTGCGCACCAGCTGGCACGGCATCTGGATGAACGCCGCGCAGTACGTCGCGAACTCCATCCGCAGCAGCGCCCGTCCCTCCGCCGCGTGACCGGCCCCGTGCCGGGCGGCGACCGGGACCAGCAGCGCGCTCCACGCCTTCAGGCTCCACGCCAGCGAGGCCATCACCATGTACGCCCAGTTGCTCACCAGGTCGTCCACCGGCGCCTTCAGCGCCTGCACGCCCCCCTTGAGCTGCGCGATCAGGTTCTCCTGATCGCAGCGATCGTTGGCCGAGGATACCACCTCCTCGGCGGTCATCGTCCGGTCGTTGGTGATGTAGAAGAAGTAGCGGTATTCCTCGAACAGCCGCAGCTGCCCCTTGCTTACCTCCACCCGCTTGCGCAGGACGATCATCCGATAGCTCTTCTTGCACGCCGTCGGCCGATAGGCGAACTCCGCCACCATCTCCTCGAGCAGCTCGATGTTCTCGTAGCCGCGCTCGCGGACGACCTCCGGCTTGACGCGTTCGGGCTTCTGGCGCCCCGAGGTCTTGATCGGCCGCCGCGGTCGGCTCAGGAGGCGGTACGAGTCGTCCGGCAGGTCCTCGGCCCTCGCCACGAGCGCATCGTAGGCCTCGTACCCGAAGACGAATCGCGTGTCGCCCGCGGCGTCCCATCGATCCAGATGCTTGGTCTGGGCGAACTTGGTATCGCCCCGCAGCAGGATGCCGCGAAAGCCGGCCCGACGGCACAGCCCGATGGCCTTGTCCAGGAAGACGTCCGCCCGTTCCTGCGAGGGGCGGTTGCCGCTGCGATTGAGCAGGTAGAGCGGCTCGGCGGTATTGGCCAGCGAGATCAAGAGCGGATGGTACCCATACTGCCCGTCGTAGGCGAAGTCCATCCCCCCCTTGCACTCGCCGTCGCTGGGCACGATGCTGCCATCGGCCTCCAGGATCGCCTCCGCGAAGAACTCGGGTGGCTGCCGGGCCCAGACCCGCAGCCGCGCCCCATTGAAGGTGTCCATCAAGGTCAGGACGTCGGCCTCGCGGAAGCGGCGGCAGAAGTCGCCGGCGGTGGTCGGGTCGGGGATGCGCTCGGCCCCGAGGGCGTCGAGGTAGACCTCATCGTTGCGGCGCAGCTCGAGATGCTCGATGCGGCGGCCGCCGGCGAGGAGATTCAGGGCGATGTTGAGGACATGGTCGGATTCGTGGTAGGGGAGGTGGCGCTTGAGCAGGTGGAGGTCGCGGTCGATATCCTTGACGAGTTCGATCCGCTGGGCCAGCAGGAAGAGGGCGCCGATGCCGCCGGCGCCGAGCCCGCGGACGCGGTCGGCATATTCGTAGTGGATGTTACTCGCGGTCATCATGGGAGTGGGCCGCTCGGGACCGGGCGTCGGATCGAGTCGTTTCTTGATCCGCCGTCGCCGCTCCTGGAAGGATCCCTTCTTGCGTGCGGCGCGCTTTTTTCGGAGAGTAGCACTCACTCGAAAGCCCCCTTGTCCTGGAATGGTGAGGATGTGTTATTACCTCCATTATTCCAGAAACATGCGGGGTTTTCGAGCTATTTCCGAGGAATCGGGCCGGTCGGCCTATAAATCACGCTTGGTTCAGGGCTAGTGAGAAGAGTTGCGCGCACATTCCGCTCGTAAAGTCGGCTTTCGGCACCGACTGGAACCGCGTCCGAGAACGGCCCTCATACTTGGTGGCTGTGCGCCCGAGGCGTCACGCTGAGCATTTCTTGAAGAGCAACGTCCCGCTGCGCGACATGACCTTTGCCAGGAGCGACGCCCTGTTCCCCCCGGCGGAGCAGTGCGCGACGATCGCCGCCTTTGAAGCGCATTGCCGCGTGCTCTGCTTCGGCCCCACCTGGGATGAAGTACAGGCCCGGCTTGAGGATGTCCACAGCCTGCTGTGGCGAGCGACGGCCTCGAACGCGGCCGCCTGCCAGGATCGGTGACAGCCATTCCGCTACAAAAGCCGGTGCCGTCGTTCGACGCCGGCTTCGGATTCCGCTCCGCCGGATGGCACCCCGATGCGGGCATCCTGGTCCACGGCCCGACGGTCAACTTGATCCTCCACGACCCGTCCGGTGGTGGCGACGGCGCCCTCGACCGGCTGCCTCCGCACCTCCGCGGATTGCTGGGGGAGTTCTGCTCCCGCGGAGGCCGACCTGGTCAACGCCGTCGCCCTGCTCCTGACCGGCCTCCTGACCAACCATTTCCTGGACCAGCCGCATCACATCGCGATCTTCGACGGCAACCAGCCGGGCGTCGGCAAGACCCTGTTGATCCAGGCGGTCGGACGGGTGCTCGACCGCACCGAGCCCACGCAGATTCGCGCTCGGTCGCGAGGAGGAGTGGAGAAGCGGGTCTGCGCGGAGGTGCGGGTCGCACGCGGATCGTGCAGTCAGGGCGAACGTCTGCACGATCCCGGCAGCCCGGAGACCAATCATCGATTCGGGTGCCAACTCGGAGAGCGCTCAGGAAGGATTGGTCCTCCCCGGCGACCCGCCGATGGGCTCAGCCCAGCGACAGGCCGTTATTCGACTTAGGACCCTTGGCCCGCGTGGCCAGCGTCGGGTCCAGTGCCGTCACCGTGGCGTCCCCCGTCGTGACCATGGCGAGCGGGGCCACGCCCGATCGAGCCGCCAGCCCGATCTCGCCGGCGATCGCATTCAGGTCGTCCTGGTCCACCTTCAAGTCGGCCAGCATCCGGGAGAAGTGGTCCTCGGCGATCGCCCCGCCCGGCAGCTTGACGTCCAGTTCGTAGTAGCCGTCGGCGCTCGTCGTTGCCGGGCCGCCGCCGATGCCGCGGGCGCCAAAGTCGAGCTCGATCGCGTGGTCGATCACCGTCGCCGTCACTCCGGAGAGCGGCACCCGGGTGCCGCTCTGGGCCGCCGTGCTGCCGTCGCCTTCGAGGTCGTACTTGTAGACCAGGATCGACGGCGACGTGGTGTCCAGCGACCCGGCGATCTGAGTCAGCTCGCCGCCGCTCTGGGCGTCGGACTCGTTGAAGGGGACGGTGAGGTAGCGGATGTACGACCGCTCGACGGCTCCATCCCCCACGATCGGGCCGTTGACCTGCAGATCGAGCGTCGATTTCGGCGCGGCCGGGCTGGACTGGGTGTCGAGGGTGCTGACCGATCCAAGGGCACTCGGATCGCCGTAGGCGCCGACCGCCGCGATGGTCTGGCCGGCGCCGTCGAGCGGCAGGGCCTTGATGGCGCAGGGGCCGCCGACCGGGACGGGGTTGGAGGGGGCCACCCCCGACGACGCGACCTGAGTCGCGTTCACGGCGGCGGCACCGCTGAGCGTCATGGTATCGACGACGAGAGCGGCGTTGAGCTGGCCGCTGCCGCTGAGGCTGAGCGCGGCTGCGGGCGCGTCAATTGTTCCGGTCATGCCCGAGGCGGCGCCGCTGACGCTCACGGCCGCCGCGTTGTCGCCCGGCTGGAAGATCAGGATGCCGGCGTAAGCCCCGGTTGTCTGCGGGGTGAGGTTATAGGTGCCGCTGCCGGTGAGCGAGACGCTGCCGTAGCTGCCGCCGGAGGTCGGGTACTTGCTCCCGGCGTTGACGATGAGGACACCCGACCCGCTGACGCTACCCGCGCCGGAGACCGAGAAGCCGCCCCCCTCGATGATGTAGGTGCCGGGGCTGAGCGTCAGCTTCCCGCTGCCCGAGACGCTGAGGGCCGAATAGATGCCCGGCTGGATCGTCGCGGTCGCGTTCCCGCCCAGGTTTTCGGCGCCCCGGTTGGTCAGCCCGGCGACGCTCGGGAGGGCCAGCGAGGCGAACGGGTCGGGGATCGCCGCCGCTCCGGTGACGGGCGTCGTGCTGAAGTAGGGGCTGCCGCTCTTCTGGACGCCGCCATGGACATCGATGACGCCGGCCCGGATCGACGGGGCGCCGGTCGCCGTCAGGGCGTTCGACGCGCCGGAATCGACGAAGACGCCCCCCGGGACATTGATGCTGGCGCTACCCGAGAGGGTCAACGCTCCTCCGGCCTTGCTGTCCAGGACGATGATCGACTGGCCGACCGTCAGCGTGCCGTTGACGTAGGCGATGGTGTAGTTGCCGAGGCCGCTCCCGGTCGCGGCGCTCGGGATGATGGGATAGGCCCCCGCCGTCGCCGATGCGGGGGCACCCGCGCTGGTCTCGGTCACGCCGGTGATCGTATTGCCGTTGGCCACGAGCAATCCGGTCGCGGTGAACGCCGACGGGCTGAACACCTTCGTCGTCCCGAATGGCTTGGTGTCGCTGTTGGCCGTGATCGTGAGGGTCGCCGGGTTGACCGTCAGCGATCCGGTGACGTAGGTGATGTTATAGTTGCCGAGGCCGTTACCGGTCGCGGCGGAGGGAACGATCGGATAGCTGCCCACATGCGCCGAGGTCGAGGCTCCGGCGCTGGTCTCCGTCACGCCGGTGATCGCGTCGCCGTTGGCCGTGACGAGGCCGGTGGCGGTGAAGGCCGCCGGGCTGAACGATTTCGCCGTGCCGTAGGTCTTGCTGTCGTTGTTCGCGGTGATCGTCAGCGCCGCCGGGCTCACGGTCAGCGATCCGTTGACGTAGGTGATGGTGTAGTCGCCGAGCCGGTTCCCGGTCGCGGCGGATGGAACGATCGGATAGCTGCTTACCCGCGCCGGGATCGGCGATCCGGTGCTGGTCTCGGTCACGCCGGTGATCGTGTCGCCGTTGGCCGCGACCAGCCCGATCGCGGTGAAGGCGGTCGAGATGAACGACTTCGAGGCGCCGTAGGTCTTGCTGTCGTTGTTCGCGGTGATCGTCAGCGTCGCCGGTTTGACCGCCAGCGATCCGTTGGCGTAGGTGATGGTGTAGTCGCCGAGCCGGTTCCCGGTCGCGGCGGACGGGACGATCGGATAGCTGCCCACCTGCGCCGAGATCGGCGACCCGGTGCTGGTCTCGGTGACGCCGGTGATCGCATCGCCGTTGGCCGTGACCAAACCGGTGGCGGTGAAGGCCGTCATGGCGAAGGTCTTCGTCGTGCCGTACGTCTTGGCGTCGCCGTCGGCCGTGATCGTCAGGGCGGCCGGATTCACGGCCAGCGATCCGTTGGCGTAGGTGATGGTGTAGTCGCCGAGCCGGTTCCCGGTCGCGGCGGACGGGACGATCGGATAGCTGCCCACCTGCGCCGAGGCCGGAGCTCCGGTGCTGGTCTCGGTGACGCCGGTGATCGCGTCGCCGTTGGCCGTGACCAGCCCGATCGCGGTGAATGCGGTCGAGATGAACGACTTCGAGGCGCCGTAGGTCTTGCTGGCGTTGCTCGCGGTGATCGTCAGCGCCGCCGGGCTCACGTTCAGCGATCCGTTGACGTACATAATCGCGTAGTTGCCCAGGCCGGTGCCGGTCGCGGCGGAGGGGACGATCGGGTACGCACCCACCGGCGCCGAGACCTTTGCTCCGGCGCTGGTCTCCGTCACGCCTGTGATCGTGTCGCCGTTGGCTGAGATGAGGCCGGTCGCCGTGAACGCCGCCGGGCTGAACGACTTCGAGCCGCCATAGGTCTTGCCGTCGTTGTTCGCCGTGATGGCCAGGGCCGCCGGGTTGACCGTCAGCGATTCGTTGGCGTAGGTGATGGTGTAGTCGGCGAGCCGGTTCCCGGTCGCGGCGGAGGGCACGATCGGATAGCAGCCCACATGCGCCGAAGCCGGGGAGCCGGCGCTGGTCTCGGTCACGCCTGTGATGGTGTCGCCGTTGGCCGTGACGAGGCCGGTCGCCGTGAACGCCGCCGGGCTGAACGATTTCGCCGTACCGTAGGTCTTGCTGTCGTTGTTCGCGGTGATGGTCAGCGTCGCCGGTTTGACCGCCAGCGATCCGTTGGCGTAGGTGATGGTGTAGTCGCCGAGCCGGTTCCCGGTCGCGGCGGATGGGACGATCGCATAGCTGCCCACCTGCGCCGAAGCCGGGGAGCCGGCGCTATTCTCGGTGACGCCGGTGATCGCATCGCCGTTGGCCGTGACCAAACCGGTGGCGGTGAAGGCCGTCATGGCGAAGGTCTTCGTCGTGCCGTACGTCTTGGCGTCGCCGTCGGCCGTGATCGTCAGGGCGGCCGGATTCACGGCCAGCGATCCGTTGGCGTAGGTGAGGGTGTAGTCGCCGAGCCGGTTCCCCGTCGCGGCGGACGGGACGATCGGATAGCTGCCCACCTGCGCCGAGGCCGGTGCTCCGGTGCTGGTCTCGGTGACGCCGGTGATCGCATCGCCGTTGGCCGTGACCAAACCGGTGGCGGTGAAGGCCGTCGGGCTGAACGACTTCGCCGTGCCGTAGGTCTTGCTGTTGTTGTTCGCGGTGATCGTGAGGGTCGCCGGATTGACGGTCAGCGATCCGTTGACGTAGGCGATGGTGTAATTGCTCAGGCCGGTGCCTGTCGCACCGCTGGCGATGATCGGATAGCTGCCTACCTGTGCCGAGGCGGGTGCTCCGGCGCTGGTCTCAACCACGCCGGTGATCGCGTCCCCGTTGGCCGTGACGAGGCCGGTGGCGGCGTACGCCGTCGTGGCGAAGGCGCTCGTCGTGCCGTAGGTCTTGCCGTTGCTATTTGCCGTGATGGTCAGGGTCGCCGGGTTGACCGTCAGCGATCCGGTGACGTAGGTGATGGTGTAATTGCTCAGGCCGATTCCGGTCGCATCGCCGACGCTGACCGGATAGGCACCCACCTGGGCCGAGATGGGCGATCCGGCGCTGGTCTGCGTCACGCTGTCAATCGTGTCGCCGTCGGCCGCCACCAGCCCGGCTTCTGTGAACGCGGTATCACCGAAGGTCTCGAGCGTGCCGTAGGTCTTGCTGTCGTAGTCGGCGGTGACAATCAGGGCGGCTGGAGTCACCGTCAAGCTCGTGCTCGCGTCGATCGCCGAGTCGAACGCGTCGTCCACGTCGAAGGCGTAGGTGACGGTATACGCGCTCCCGACCACGCCCAGGTGTGACGTGTCGAACGTAGTCGTGAAATTGCCGCTGGCATCGACCAGAGCCGACTGGGTGATGTCGTCGAGCGTGATCGACACGTCGGAACCCGCGGGATCGGCCGCGCCGGAGCCGATATGGCCGGTGAAGGTGGTCGTGGCCGTGCCGTAGACGATGGACGACGATCTGAGGGCGCCGAAGGTCGGCACCCACAGATTGGTCAGGCCGAAGCTCGCCGGGGTCGCGATGTCGCCGACCGTGGCCGAGACGGTGTAAGTGCCGCCGACGTCGTTGGACGTCGCGGTCGCGCTCGCGGTGCCGTCGGCTCCGATGGTCGCGAGGCTCCCGCCCAGAGTGGCCGAGGCGCCGCTGCCGGGTGCGGTGAAGGTGACCTGTCCTCCCGCGACGGGCTCGTCCGGGTCGTTGGCGGTGACCGTCGCGACCAGCGGCGAGGAGAAGTCCGTGAGCACGTCGGTCGCCTGGGCGTCCCCCGATGTCACGCCGATGGTGAACCCGCTCGACTCGAAGGCGCCGATGTCCACGATGCCGTTGACGACGCGATCATGGCCGCGCTGGTCGGTCGTGATGCCGGAGGGGATGAAGGTGTCATCGCCCGCGTCGATCGCCGAGCTGCCGGGCAGGAGCGCCATGGTCTCGGTAGGACCGCCGTAATTGCCGAGGGGGACCAGCAGGGGGTCGAGCGGCGCGTCGGACCTGCCCGTCAGGTCGGTTCCGCCCCAGCCGTCGCTGCCGTCGGCGATGCCGATGAGGTTGTGCCCTCCGGAGGCGAATTCGCCCAGGACGTCGGGAGCCTGGCCGACGGCCGTGTTGGCGGCGATGATCGAATTGATGGACGTCACCGTGCCGCCGCTGTTGGCGACGCCGCCGCCGTCGCCGGCGGCCGAGTTGTCGGCGACGGTGTCGTTGATCAGCGTCAACGCGCCGGACCGGGCATAGACACCGCCGCCGTCGAGGGCCGAGTTCTCGGACAGGGTGTCGTTGATGAGCGTCACCGTGCCGCCCGAGAGGTAGAGGCCGCCGCCGCGAGCGGACAGGCCGGCCACGCCGCCGTCGCCGAGGAAGGTGGCGCTCGGGCCGGCAATGCCGGGGCTGCCCGAGTTGCCGGGGGCGCCCGTCGGACCATATCCGGCCACGCCGCCGTACCCGCCGGGGCCGCCAGGCCCCGGAGAGCCGGGTGCGCCGCCGCCACCCCCGGGCGCCGCGGCGCCAGGTGCGAGACCGGCCATTCCCGGCGCGGTGGAATTGGAAGCCACCGTGCTGCCGATCAGGCTGAGCGTGCCGCCCGCCAGATCGAAGCCGCCGCCGAACCCAGCTCCGCCGTCGCCTCCATTACCGCCGTTGGCTCCGGGTCCGCCGTTGCCTCCGTGACCGCCGTTGCCGCCCTGGCCGCCCGTGCCTCCGATCGGGCCGGCACCGCCGACGCCGCCGGTCCCGCCATTCCCGCCCGCTCCGCCGGCTCCTCCCTGTCCCCCGAGGCCGCAGGAGCCCCCGGCACCCCCGACCGCCTGATTGTTCTGGATCGTGGCTCCCGTGATGGCGAGGGATCCGGCTCCCACATAGACGGCACCGCCCTGGCCGATCCCGCCGGCCCCGCCATCGCCCCCGAGGCCGCCGGCTCCGCCGGTCCCGCCATCGCCGCCATTGCCACCGAGGCCGCCGGCTCCGTCCGGGTTGGAGAGGCCGGTCGCACCCACGCCGCCGCGCCCGCCCTGTCCGCCCACGCCGCCGGTGCCGCCCATGCCGCCGGTGCCGCCCATGCCACCGATCGCCAGGTTGCCGTCCAGGGTCGTGCCGTCGATCGAGACGGCCGCTCCTCCCGTGATGTAGAGGCCCCCGCCGGCTCCGACCCCGCCCGGACCGCCCTGGCCAGCATGGCCCCCGGTCAGGCCCGCACCTCCATTTGCGCCGTTCGCGCCGACGCTCGATGTGGCCGTGATATTCGTACCGGACGCTCCGGGTCCGCCCCCGTCACCCGGGCCGCCCGCTCCTCCGATCGCGGAGTTGTCCGCGATCGTCCCGCCGGAGATCATCAGCGTGCCGCCGCCGATGTAGAGGGCGCCGCCGTACCCGGCACCGCCGGTCCCGCCCGGGCCGCCGTACGCACCGGCGGTGGAACCGCGTCGCCCTTCTCCACCCCGCCCGCCCACGGCCCTGTTGGAGTTGATCGAGACGTTGATCAGCGCCACGGTGCCGGACGCGTCGAGGAGGCCGCCACCCATGCCGGCGCCGCCAGCGGCACCGGTCGCACCGCTGGCGCCCGAGCCGACGCGTCCGATGGCCGAGTTGCCGGCGATGGTCCCGCCCGAGACCGTGAGGGATCCCTGGCCGAAATAGATGCCGCCGCCGTCGGTCGCCGTGTTGCCACGGATGGTGACCGAGGACACGTCCACCGTGCCCCGGCTTGCCTTGATGCCGCCGCCATCAGTCCCGGCGACATTGCTCGAGATCGTGCCGCCCCGGATCGAGACGCGAGCATCGGTAGTGTCGATGCCTCCGCCCATGCCGGCGGTGTTGTGCGAGATCGTGGTGCCGATGATGGTCAAGGTGCCCGAGAGCTGATAGATGCCGCCGCCGCGGGAGGTGGTGCCCGCTGCGCCCGAGGTGCCGTAAGAAGTGGCGCTCGGCCCGGCGTTCCCGGGGCTGCCGCTCCAGCTCCCATTGGCGCCGGTCAGGCCACTGCCGCCGTTGCCGCCGTTGCCGCCCAGCCCCGGGGCGCCGGGATGCCGCCGGAACCGCCGGGCGCCAGGTAGGTGCGAGCGATGCCCGAGAGTCCCGGTGCGGCGACATTGGAGGTGACCGCGTCGTCGATCAGCTCGAGCGAACCGCCCGCCAGATAGAAGGCACCGCCGGTGCCGACCCCTCCGATGCCGCCGGTCCCGCCGTTCCCTCCCTGGCCGCCATCGCCTCCATTGCCGCCGATCCCTCCCCGGCCACCTGCACCGACCATCGCGCCGTTGCCGCCGGTCCCGCCGGCACCGCCCGTCCCTCCGGCTCCTCCCTGGCCTCCAAGTCCGGCGTAGCCGCCGGCACCCCCGACCGCCTGGTTGTTCTCGATGGCCGCGCCGGCGATCGTGACGGTCCCTCCTACCACATAGACGGCACCGCCCTGGCCGGACCCGCCATCTCCGCCGATGCCGCCGCGGCCGCCGGCTCCGCCCATTCCGCCGATGCCGCCGTAGCCGCCCTGCTGGCCGGTGCCGCCGGTTCCGCTCGAATTGGAGAGCCCGCTGGCGCCGATGCCTCCCTGTCCGGCATGTCCGCCGGCTCCGCCACGTCCGCCCGTGCCACCCGAGCTACCCGCACCGCCGATGGCCACGTTGTCGCCGAGGGTCGTGCCGCTGATCGAGACGAGCGTGCCACCGGCGACGTAGATGCCGCCACCGAGCCCGGCCCCGCCCTGTCCGCCCGTGCCGCCGGGAAGGCCGGCGGCGCCATTGGCTCCGGTCGCTCCGGCGGCCGCCGGGGTCGTGAAGCCCGTCCCCGTCGCACCGGGGGTGCCGGTGCCGCCCCAGCCACCCGCTCCTCCGGCGGCCGAGTTGCCCGCGATCGTGCCGCCCAGGACCGTCACCGAGCCGCCGGTGAGATAGAGTCCGCCGCCATATCCCGCCCCGCCGGCCCCACCGGCGGCCGGTGCCGTGCCACTGACGCCGCCACGGCCTCCTGGTCCACCCCGCCCGCCCGCGGCCAGGTTGGAGTTGACGGAGACGTTGCTCAGCGTCACGCTGCCGTTCGAATCGAAGATTCCGCCTCCCATGCCGGTGCCGCCGACGGCGCCAGCTTGACCGGGGGAGCCCGCCGTCCCATCGGCTCCGGTGGCCGCGTTGCCCGCGATCAGGCCGCCCGAGACCGTGACGAACCCGCCGGCGATGTAGAGGCCGCCGCCGTCGGTCGCCGTGTTGCCCTCGACGGTGACGCCCGCCATGTGGACCGTGCCGGCGCTCTCGTAGACGCCGCCGCCGTCGGCCTCGGCGACGTTGCTCGAGAGATGCCGTCCGCGAGGCTCAGGCTACCGCCGGCCTGGTAGATGCCGCCGCCGGTCATCGCCGAATTCGAGTCGATGGAGCCGCCGGTCATGTGCACCCGGCCCGAGATATCGGCGAGGCCGCCGCCGTTGACGGTGGCGGTGTTGTTCGAGAGGCTGTTGCCGGTGAGCCACAAGGCGCCGTCCTGCAGGTAAATGCCGCCGCCGTCGGTCGCCGTGTTGCCCTCGACGGTGACGCCCGCCATGCGGACCGTGCCGGTGCCCTCGTAGACGCCGCCGCCGTCGATGCCGGCGACGTTGCTCGCGATCGTGCCCAGGGCGATGGTCACCGCGCCGCGCGAGTCGTCGATGCCGCCGCCGTCGAACGCGGCGGTGTTGCCGGCGAGGGTGCTCGCCGCGAGGCTCAGGCTGCCGCCGGCCTGGTAGATGCCGCCGCCGGATGCCGCCGCGTTGCCGCGGATGTCGCCGCCGGTCATGCGCACGGTGCCCCCGCCCTCGAAGAGGCCGCCGCCGTTGACCTCGGCGACGTTGCTCGAGAGCGCGCCGTCCACGAGGCTCAGGCTCCCGTCCGCCTGATAGATGCCGCCGCCGCTCATCGCCGAGTTGAGGTCGATGGAGGAACCACCGTTCACGGTCATCATGCCGGAGTGACCATAAATCCCGCCGCCTTCGGCGCCGGCGACGTTATTCGTGATCGCGGCCCCCGAGACCTGGACGTGACCGCCCGAGTCGTCGATGCCGCCGCCGTCGGCTCCGGCGGAATTCTGCGAGACGATGGTACCGGTGATGACCAGGCTGCCGCCCGCCTGATAGATCCCGCCGCCGCTCGCCGCCGAGTTGGCCCGGATCGATCCGCCGGTCAGATGCACCGTGCCCGAATGAGCGTCGATGCCGCCGCCGTTCGCACCGGCGACGTTGCTGGCGATCACGCCGTTGCGGATCGCGACGAGCCCACCGGAGTCGTCGATGCCGCCGCCGCCGTTGCCGGCCGAGTTGTTCGAGACCGTCGTGCCGGTCACCGTCAGCGTCCCGCTCGCCACGAAGATCGCGCCGCCGGAACCGGAAGCCGAGTTGCCCTCGATGCCGCCGCCCGAGATCGAGACGGTACCACCGGGATTCGAGGCCGACCCGCCCGCATCGTAGATGCCGCCCCCGGAGCTGGTGGCGACGTTACCCAGGATCTCGGCGTCGATGACGGTCAACTTGCCGAGGTTGTTGACGCCGCCGCCCCGCATGGCCGAGTTGTCCGCGATGACGTCGGCATCGAGGGTGAGCGAGGCGCCGCGCTCGACCAAAATCCCTGAGCCCGTGAAGTGCTCGATCGTCAAGCCCGAGATGGTCACGTTGGCCGCGTTGACGTCGAAGCCGGCGACCGGGCGGCCGGTGCCGTCCAGTACGGGAGACTGACCCCGATCGGCCTCGATGGTCAGGTCGGGCGTGAGAACGGTGTCGGATTCGTAGTAGCCGAATCCGGTCTCCACCAGGATCGTGTCGCCGGCGACGGCGGCATCGATGGCGGCCTGGATCGTCGTGTAGCCGGTGGCCGCCGTCGATCCGTCGTCGATCCCCGAGGTATTGGCCGAGTTGACGTAGAGCGTGGTGCTGATGCTCGCGGGCGGAAGTTCGTAGGCGCCGATGTCGACGAGGCCCGCGCCGTAGCCGGTCCGGGCGACGCCGCGCTGGTCGGTGTTCGGTGTCTGGACACCCGAGATGGTGCTGCTTCCCGCGCCGAGGGCGGCGCTGCCCGGCGAAAGCGCGATCGTCTCGGTGGGGCCGCCGTTCTGGGCGAGCCCACTGTCCAGACCCGGGTTGCCGGAGCCGAAGAGGATCGGATGGATCGAGCCGACCACCGTCCCGGTTTCGTCCACACCGACGAGGTTGTTCGAGCTGATCGACGCGATGCCCGTGCCCGCGATATCGCCCGCGCCGGAGGCATCGGTGTTGAGGGCGACGATGGTGTTGAACAGCGAAGCCGTGCCGCCGATCACATCCAGGCCGCCGCCGGCGTTGCCGGCGGTGTTGTCGGCGATCGTGTCGTTGATGGCCGTCAATGCGGCGTCACCGGAAGCTCCGCTCCCGATGGCGATGCCACCGCCGATGCCGGCCGAGTTGTCCGCAAGCGTGTCATTGGTGATCGTCAAGCTGCCGCCCGAAGCATCGATGCCGCCTCCGTACCCGACGCCGGCGATCCCGGATGCCCCCCGGGTCGCGGAGGCGCCGAGGACACCATCGCCACCGTGGCCGCCGTCGCCGCCGACAGCCGCATTGCGGGCGAACGTACTGCCAGTGACCGTCAGCGTGCCACCGCCGACGTAGAGACCTCCGCCGTATCCCGCACCGCCTACGCCGCCGGCGCCGGTCCCGCCTCCCGTCGTGGTTCCGACACCGCCATCGCCTCCCTTGCCGCCCACGGCCCGGTTGGAGTTGATGAAAACCTGACTCAGCACGACCTTGCCGCCGGATTCGAAGAGGCCGCCGCCCATGGCGCTTCCGCCGGTGCCCCCCGCCTGCCCCGCGGGGCCGGTCGCTCCCGTGGCACCGACGGCGGAATTGCCGGCGATGGTGCCGCCGACGACGGCGAGCGTACCGCCGGCGACATAGATGCCGCCGCCATCCGCCGCCGCGTTGTCCAGGATGGCGCCACCGGTGACCTGGAGCGTGCCCGCATCGTAGACGCCGCCGCCATTGCCGCCCGCGTTCTGGTTGTGCTCGATGATGTCGTCGGCGAGCGTGAGTGAGGCACCGGTCAGGACATCGACGGCCGATGACCCGGAGAAGTTCCGGATCGTCAGGCCGGAGACCGTCACGCCGGTCGCGGCGATTTCGAAGCCGGGGCCGGGCGATGCCAGGTTGGTGCCGTCGAGGATCGGGGTCTGCCCCGCGTCGGCCTCGATCGTCAGGTTCGGCACCGAAATGACGTCGGATTCGTTGTAGACGCCGGTCTCGACCAGGATCGTGTCGCCGGCGGCCGCGGCATTGATGGCGGCCTGGATCGTCGCATAGCCGGTCGCCGGCGTCAGCCCGTCGGGCGTGCCGGTGTCGGCCGCGTTGACGTAGATCGGCAGGATTTCCGTGAGGGAATCCTGGCTCGTGCCGAAGGTGATGTCACCGCTGTAAATCGCGATGATCAAGTCGTTGCCGTCGACCAGGCTCGTCGATGAGATCGTGGCGGTGGCGATGCCCGTGTCCGACGCGACGGGCACGCCGTCGGGCGTCAGGTCGGTATCGCTCGTGGCGTCGTAGAAGTCGATTGTCCCGGTCGGTGCGGGCAGGCCGACCATGCTGGCCCGGACCGTGGCGGTCAACGTCACGTCCTGCCCGGCGACCGGGAAGATCGCCGAGCTGGTAAAACCGGTCGAGGTCGGGATGGACCCCGCGACACCGTTCAGCTCGAACGTGTCGCCGACCTCGGGCACGCCGTTGCCCGTCGCATTCTGGATGAACTCGCCCTGACCGTTGACGTCGAACGTGTTGCCGCCGGGGTCGCCGGCCGTGCCGAGGTCCAGCGACCCACCGCCCAGGACGCTGATGGCCGGCGTCGAGTAGCCGGTCGAGGACTCGATCACGTCATCCCGCAGGATCAGGTCGCCTCCGGTCACCAGGATGGTCGGAGAGTCCGAATCCGTGGTGAAGGTCGCGCCCGACACGATCACCGTCCCCTGGGTCACCACCAGGGCCGGGGAATGGCCCACGAATTTCGTCGCGGTGCCGTTGCCGGTCACGACGACCGTCACCCCAGCGTTTGGCTTGAGGGTCGAGTCATTGAACGTGCCGCTGCCGAGCGCGACGTAGATCGTGGTCGGGGTCGTCTGCGCGGCGAGGGCGTTCACCGTCGAGATGATCGTCTGGAGATCGGCGTTGGTCGTCGCCGCGAGGGTCGGCGCGGGGTTCAGGGCGAGTACCGCCTTGAGGCTGGAGATCGTCAACGCGCCGACGGTCTGGCCGCTGGTCAGGACGGCCGAGCTAGTGCTGAAGTCGCCGGTCGCGCTGGTGAACACCGCCTTGACGGCGTGCTGGCCTGGGCTCAGGTGAGTGGCGAGGCTGGTGGCGGTGCCAGCGGCCGCACCCGTCGTGATCACCGGCACGGGCAGGCCCGAGTTGACCCCGTCCACGATGAACTGAACGCTGCCGTCGGTCGGAGCATTCGAGGAACCGCCGACGTGGACCGTGGAGGTGAAGATGGCCGCCTGTGTGGGGTCCGCCGGATTGATCGAGCTGACCACCGTCATGGTGGTGGCCTGGGAACTGACATTGAACGCCTGGTCGACGGGGACGGCCGGAGCATAGGTGGAGTCCCCCGCTTGCGATGCCTCGACCACCACCGTGCCCGCCCCGGTGATCGTGAGGACGTTGCCCGAAATCGTCGCCGGGCCGGACTTCACGCTGAAGGTGACGCCGCGGCCCGACGAGGCGGAGGCCGTGAGAGTGATCGGGGCGACGCCGTAGGTCTGGTTGGCGATCGCCTTGAAGCTCACCGTCTGACTCGTCGTGCCGTTGGAAGTCTCATACGCGCCGATGTCCACTTTGCCGTTCTGGATGCGCGGGAACCCGGACTCGCGCTGGTCGTTGCCGACGCCCGAAGGGATGAGGTTGTTGTTGCCGGCGTCGATGGCCGGGCTGCCGGGGAGCAGCGGCATGGTCTCGGTGGGCCCGCCGTAGTAGCCGAGTACACCGAGCTTGGGGGAGAGCGGGGATGCGTCGGAGTCCGACCTTGTCGGAGCCGACCCAGCCTGTGCTGGTCCCGGTCGCGCCGATCAGGTTGTTCCCGTGCGATGCAAACGGTCCCTGGGCATCGGGCAGGCTGTTGGTGGCCATGTTCGCCGCCACGATCGTATTGCCGATCGTCACGGTTCCCTGTGAGTTACCGATGCCTCCGCCGCTGGAGGCGCTGTTGCCGCTGACGGTCACGTTGGTCAGTTGGGTCTCGCCCGGCGTCGCATAAGAGAGGCTGCCGTTGTAATAGACCTTGAACCGGTAGTTGAACAGTCCGCCGCCAGACCCTCCCTGCGCGATTGCCGCTGAGCGTGGAGTTGACCAGAGTGGTCCCGCCTTCATTCCAGAGGCCACCGCCGGACCCTCCCGCCGAGTTGCCGCTCACCGTCGAGCCGCTCACGGTCGTGACGCCGTACTTGAAGGTCTCAACGCCGCCGCCCCGCGACGCGGCGGTGTTGCCGCTGATCGTGCAATCCGTCACCGAGGTCGCGGCCCCAATAGGACCGAAATACCTGGTTGACGCACCGATCGTTGCGATACCACCTCCGTCCTCGGCCGAATTGTTGCTGATGCTGGAACCATACAGCCGGGCCTGGCCGGAGAACCCGTCATTCATGAGGCCGCCGCCGTCGCCGCCAGCCTCGTTCCCGCTGAGGTCCGAGTCGGAGAGGGTGACGGTGCTATAATTGCCATTGATGATGCCGCCGCCGTCGTTGGTGGCGGAGTTGCCGGTGATGGTGCAGTCGATGAGATTGGCCGTGCTCGGCGCGAAGTAAACGGCTTGATTGTCGAGGGCGCCGCCGCTGTTGCTGGCGAAGTTGTTGATGAGGCTGGAACCTCGAGCGGTGAGGGTGCCGTCGAAGTTGTCGATGCCGCCCCCTCTACCGTAAGGAAATCCGCCTTCGCCGAAGAAAACCGTGCCGCGATTCGCGTCATTTCCGCTGACGGTCGAGTCGTAAAGATACAGTGTTCCACCCAGGTTCTGGATGCCGCCGCCCGCGGCGGCTGTATTACCGGTGATCGTGCAGTCGGTCAGCGTGACGGTACTGTAACCACTCGCCAGGCCGCCGCCGGCACCGTAAGCGGAATTGCCGGTGAAGATGGAGTCGGTCAGCGTTGCCGTGCCGTGCCCATAGACCGACACGCCGCCGCCGTCGCGGGCCGAGTTGCCGGTGATAATGCAGTTGACCAGCTCTATGCTGGCGCCATCGGAGTAGACGCCGCCGCCACGAAGAATGGCCGAGTTGCCCGTGATCGTGACGCCGGTCAGCGCGGCCGAGCCATTGGCCAGCAGCAGGGCGCCGCCGTTCGGATGGGAGTAATACTTCGTGGGATCGAAGGCGACACCGCCGGAGACGGTGGCATTGATCAGGCTGAATGACTCGCCCGTTGGCACGCTGACGTAGAAGACGCGGAACTTCGAGCCGCCCGTCGTCCCGGGGCCTGCGATCGTGAGCCCCGGGGCTGCGCTCGCGTCGATCGTCATGGGGGTGGTGATCGTCAGTGCCGAATAGCCATCATCCTTCGAGTCGCCGATCGTCGTCAAATGGATGGTCTGCCCGGCGAGCGTCGAGGCGAAGGTGATGGTATCCCCCGCGCCCGCGTCTGCCGTGGCGATCGCGGCCCGGAGGGAGCCCGGACCGGAGTCGTTCGCATTTGTGACGACCAGTCCCTGCGGCTGGACGACCTGCACGTTGGACACGGTCCCGCTGCTGCCTGCGAAGTTGCTCGTTGCGCTCGTGAAGATCGCCTTGATTGCATCTGTACCGACGGGCAGGGACGTGCTCGGGCTGGTCGCGACCCCCGCGCCATTCAAGGGGACGGGGCTGCCGACGTTCGTGCCGTTCACCTGGAACTGGACGCTGCCCGTCGGCGCTGCGGTCGTACCGCTGGTGTTGCTCACCGCCGCCGTGAAGGACACCGGCTGCCCCGCGGCGAGCGTGTTTGACGGGCTGGTCACCGTCGTGCTTGTCGTCGCCGCGCTGACCGTGAGGCTGCCGTTGAGGTAGGTGACGGTGTAGTTGGAGAACCCGGTGCCGTACCAGCCGGTGGCCGTGATCGGATAGGTGCCCACCGCCGCGTTGGCCGCGGCGCCGGGCTGGTCTCGGTCACGCCCTGCACGGTGTCGCCGCCGATCAGGCCGCTCACCGTGAATGCCGTGCTGCTTAAAGTCGCCACCGAGCCGTAGGGCTTGCTGCCGCCGGGGCTGACCAACGCGATGGTCAGGGGCGCCGGGGTGATCGTCTGGCTCAGATTGGCCGACGAGGGCTGGAAGGTGAGGGTCGGAGAGTAGACGGCCCGGATGGAGTGACTGCCCGCCCCCAGCGTCGAAATCGTGAATGTGGAGACGGCGCTCTGGCCATTCACGACGAAGGCCGATCCCTTGCCAAGCAGGCTCGCGCCGTCGTAGAAGCTGACGGTGCCGGTCGGCACTCCGCCGCCGCTGGCATTGACGGTGGCGGTGAACGTCACAGAGTGGCCGTAAGTTAGAGAACTCGCGCTGGACGACACCGCGGTGGTGGTCCCTTCGATGGCGTAGCTCAGGTAGACGTGCCCATCCGGGCGCATACGCCGTGACCGAGTTCGGCGGCACGGTCAGCGGCCAGGACCTGGACCCGATATCCCCCGTCGCCGCGGTCAGACTGATCAGCGAGCTCGTCTGGATCGAGGCGCCCTGATAGGCGTCCAGGATGCTCCCCTGGGTCGCGATGTTGACCGCGCCCGGCGCGGTCACCGATCCGAGACTCAGGTTGCTCGACGTCCCCTGGACGGTGATCGAGCCCGTGGTGGCGGTCATGTTCAACTGAGTCGGGGCCGAGACATAGAGCTGGCCGTTCGTGACCTGGAGCCCGGTGGACGTCGCGACCACATCGCCCGGCGCCGTCGCGTTGGCGAGCACCGAGGAGTAGTCGGTCGAGGGGAGCGGATGACCGGCGATCGACGTCAGGTCGTTGAAGACCTGGGCCGCCTCATTGCTGCTCAGGGCATGCGGGGGCACCAGGCCCGGCAACTGCTGCTTAAGGTCGGAGATCGCACCGGCCTGGGCCGCGGTAAGGCTCGACTCGAGGACGTCGGAGACGACGTTGCCGGTGGAGTTGGCGGTCACGAGGTGAAGCGCGCCATTGCTCGCCTTCGTCTCGTAGAGATCGGTGCGGACGCCGGCGTCGTCGAACGTCCGGATGTGGAGCAGGCCGCCGCCATCGAGCCCGGCGATGGTGAGGTCCTTGCCCGTGGTCGGCACGCCCGAGCCGCTCCCCCAGGAGAGCAGATTGAACCCGAGGAGCTGCTCCCAGGTGAGGAACGACTGCGAGGCGTTCTGGCCGATGTTATTCGCCACGTTCAGCGTGACGTCCACGCCGGAGACGTTCGGCGCCGAGATGCCCACCGGGGCGCCGGTCGAGGGGTCGAGCGCCTCCTGGAGGATGGCATTCTCCAGCATGGCCGGCGTCCACCCCGTGGTGGTGAGGCTCGCGACTTGCGCCTGGGTCGCCGCGTAATTGAATCCCGGGTTGTAGGTCGTGAAGGCCGGCAAGGTCATCCAGCTCGAGCCGAGGTACTGCGCGAAGAAGCTGACGGAGCCCTGGTAGAGTGTGTTGGCGTACGCCTGGACCTGGGCATTGCTGGGGTTAGTGACGTTCAGCACCGAGGCCGCCATGGCCGTGTAGAGCGCCACGGCCTGGGAGTTCAGCGTCAACACGTTGTTGTGGACACTGCCGTTCTTGATCAACTGCCAGTAACTCCGGTACTCCGAATCGACCTCGTTTTGGAAGGCGGCGATCGAGCTCCGGGATCCGGCCTGCGCCTGGCTTGGCGAGAGGTTGAGGACCTGCGACAGCGACGAACCCTGCGAGCCGCCATTCCCGACCTGGAAATTCAGCCCGCTGGTGTTCTTGATCGATCCCCTGGGCACGCTGATCGAGACATTGCCGCCGGTCGAGATGATCTGGCCGAGCTTGAGGTCGGAAGCGACCTGGGTCACGAAGATATTCCCGAGCGCCGTCATGTTGACGACGCCCGACCCCTGGATCAGGAGCGGCGCGGACCCGGTGCCGATCGCGCCGGCCGACGAAGTGATCGTGATGGACTTGCCGACGACATTGGTCGTCCCGCTCGCCAGGGTGGGGTCGACAATCAGGTCGCTGGCCGCGGCCAGGTTGACGTTGCCAGGGTTGGTGCTGCTGCCGGCGATCACGGTGTCGAGGAGCGCCCCGGATGCCAGGTTGAGGTACGCTCCCTGGCTGCCGGAGGCGAGGTTCAGCAGCCCGCCGATGGCCACGCCGCTCGCGTTCAGGGTCGCCGATGCGCTCAGCGTCTCCGTGCCGCTGACCGTCGCGTTCTTCGAAAGGGTGATTCCGGTGGCGGTGAAGGTCTCGACGATGTCGGGCTGGGCGTCGAAGTTCGTCTCGAACGTGGAAAGTCCGACCAGGTAGCCTCTCCCTAGCTGTGCGTCGAAATAGACCTCATAAGGTAGCCCGCCGTTGAGAGGATAGAGTGTCGTCCCGGCCGGGATGCCCGGGCCGGTGATGCTCTCCCCGGCGAACAGCTCACTCACGAGGGCGGCCGTCGTCGGGCTGTAAGGTACCCAGATTGCGGTCTCAAAATCGTGCGCCGAGCCGACGTGCCCGCTGAACGTGGTGGAGTCGATGGCCTGGATGATCGTCCCGGTCGGGACGCCGGTGCCCGCGACGTTCTCGCCGACGTACACCCCCTGCGTCGTGGCGACGTAGACCGACGGTGAGCCGGCCGTCAGCTTCCCGGAGAAGAACTTCGTCGGCGTCAGGCTCGCATTCAGCGGCCGGAGCGCCGTGCCGACGGCCCCCCCGGGAGCGGTCAGCGTGAGATCGTCGGTGGCGATCGTGGCGGAGGCGGAGCCCTGGGTGATGCTCAGGGGGTCCTTGCTGTTCGTGCTGGAATCGGCCTGGACGGTGACGGTCGTCGTCCCGGCCGTGTTCACGATCTGCCCATCCAGGGCGACAGAGGCGTCCGAGCTGATCGAGACCGAGCTCTGGCTCGGGCCGGTGAAATGGATGCCGATCGGGTTGGAGGCGGAGACCGAGTCGGTCAGGACGAGCGACGCGGAGGTCGGGAACAGATAGTCCCATTCGACCATCGACTGACCACCGCAGCACGGGTCGAATCCGGTATAGCGCGTGGCGTAGGGCGCGTTCGAGTCATTGGCGAATCCGTCGGTGCCGGGGGAGTACCACCAGTTCACGGCGTCCGAGGTCGAAAGGCCGCCCAGGCTGATCGATTCCTGGAACACGGCCCCCGCGGGCTGGTTCAACAGCAATTCGGTGGTCGGCACCGACTCCGCGGCACCGGTCGTCGGATCGAAGTATTCCCAGTTCGGCTGGCCGACCACGGCATCGGCCGTGGAGAGCGCGCTGAATTGCCACTGGCCGACCGTGGGGACCCGGATCCAGTTCAAACTCTGGGTGGATGCCGTGGGAGTCCAGGAGAATGAGCGGGTAAGGGTCGCCTCGTACTGCCACGCCAGGCGCATCCCCGCGAGGGGGGTGTACGTCGTCGAGCCGCCGGCGACGAGCGTCGGCGCCAGCCAGTCGCCCGAGGCCAGTCCCTGCTGCAAGTCCTGAGCGTCGGCATTGGCCTTGCCCTGGTACACCTCGATGCCGCCGCCCGGGTCATAGACGTAGAGCGTCTGCGGGTAGGACGACTGCGTCTGGAGCGTGTCGGTGATGTTGACCTGGCTGACCTCGGTCGAGCCCGGGGCCGGGCTGGCGGACACGTTGTGGATCACCACCGGATACCCGGTCTGATTCTGGATCGAGACGGTGCCGAGGCCGTCGCCGACGTTGATGGACCCGTTGCTGCTGGTGCTGATGATCCCGCCGTCGAGCGAGACGAAGCCCGCGGTGGACGCGGAGAGGTTGTTGACGACGATCTGCCCCGCCTTCGGGTCGTAGTAGGCGGTCACGTAGCTGGCGCCCGACGACAGCGTGGTCCGGGTCAGTACGAGGTCCGCCGTCCCCTTGTAGCCGGCGATCGTCTGGCGCAGCGACGCCGGCAGGTTGACGGACAGACTCGTGCCCGTGTTGACATTGACCGGGTCGTTGATGTCGATGTATTCGGCGTCGATGAAGAGGGCGCCCGCGTTGAGCGAGCTCTGGAAGGCGGCGCTCAGCGCTACCGAACCGCCGGCCGTCGCGTTCGCCGAGAGCGTGATCGTGCCGGCCGAACTGTTGACCGCCGTGATCGTGACCCCCTGCGGAATGCCCGTGCCGCTGACGATCTGCCCCGGGTAGAGCCCCGCGGTGCTGCCGATGCCGGTGACGGTGTTCGAATTATTCGTCAGCTTGCCGTTGAACGTCGTGGCCGCCGGCGCCGCCGGGAGGCTCGAGACCGACAGGGAGAGCGGCTCGACCGGGACGGCGGGGAACCAGCCGTCGCCGCTGCCCGGATTGGTCGATGATCCCGCCGTGGGCACGTAGAGCTGATGGAAGTAGGTCGTCTGACCGTTATAGGCCGTCGGGTTCGCGGAGAGCGTGATGGTATCGGCGGAAACATTGATCGCCTTGATCGTGGTCCCCGACGGGATGCTCGGGCCGCTGACCTGCTCCCCGACCCGGAGCTGACTGATGTTGCCGACGTACTGGGCGATCGGCGAGATCGCGTTCAACTGGGCGTTGAATTCCATCGCGGTCGAGGAGAGCGGGACCGCGCCCAGGTTCTGGCTCTTGTCCGCGTTTACGATCAGGTAGTTGGCGTCGAAGGATTGGGCCTGGCCCTGGCTGGTGCCGGTCGGGACACCGGTGTTTTCGCTGTAGGGGATGGGACTGGTGGTGCCGCCGACCGCGAACCAGACATAGGTCTCCATGTCATCCTCCCCTCCCTGGCTCGACAGGTTGATCAGGGAGGTGTTGGAGGCGTTATTGGTCAGCGGCCCCGATTCGTTCAGGGCCAGGTCCCCGGAGGGAGTCGCGGGGAATGGGCCGTAGCCATCGGCGGCGGCCAGGGCGTTGGCCGCCCAGGCGACGGCGAGGTCCGCCGACTGCTGGGCGGTCAGGCTCTGGCCGGCGGCCGCGGAGCTCCCCGGGAAGATCATCACGGAATTCAGGTTGTAGCCATCCGCCGGGTTCGCCCCGGTGGGATAGTAGTTATTGGGCTCGTACACCAGGTCGAAGCCGTTGGCCGCGGTCGTGGAGACCGATGCCGCGTTGACGCTTTCCGTCTGGATCAGCGAGCCATTCACGACGTTGATCGTGACCTGGCCGTGGGGGTTGTCCAGAGAGCCGGCGTCGAACGCCGCCAGACCGCCCGCGGCGGTGAGGCCTTCGGTGCCGGTCGCGGTCGCCGCCGCCGAGAGCGTGATGGACGTCGCGGTGACCTTCTGGATGGTCGCCCCTTGCGGGATGCCCGTGCCGGTGACGCTCTGCCCGATTTGCAGGCCCGTCGTGCCGGCGATCGAGATCACCGCCGATCCCGCCGTCAGCGTTCCGGTGAACGTCACCGCCGGCAGCGACGCGGACATGAAGACGGCCGGCCCGATCCCGTCGGGCTTCTGCGACGTCGGACCTCCGACAGTGCCGCTGTAAGTCTCCTGGATGTTCACGACCGGCTTACCGTTCGGATTCACCGCGGAAAGTGCGATGCCGGCGCCGGACGCGGCCGAATTGGTCGCCGCGCCGGTGAAGTTGATGTTGCCGCCGAGGCCGCCCTGGATGTCGACCGAGTCGAGGATGAGGTAGTCGGGGCTGTTGTTCGTGACCGAGATGGTGGCGCCGCCATATGCGGTGATGGATCCGACCCCGTTCCCCTGCAAGTTCTGGGCGTCCACCGTCACGTCGCCGCCGGCGGCGCTCAACGTACCGAGCTCGATGGCGCCGACCGTCCCCGGGGCGACATAGCCCTGCGCGAGCTGGATCGCGGCGAGCTGCTGCGGCGACAGGCCGAGGGGGTCCTGGCTCGTCCCGGACGTGGGCGCGAGGGCGCCGATCGTATTCGCCGGGTTGAAGGCCGTGGTGAAGTAGGCCGAGAACGGCGCGAAGGGCTGGCCGTCGGGGTTCACCGTGATGGCCGAGGCGTTGGTGTAGAGGACGGTGCCGCTGCCGTTGTTGTACGAGACGTTCTGGGCATTGGGTATGACGATGTTGAGCTCGTGGAAGTAGCCGGCGATGACCGTCCCGTCGATCGTCATGTTCGAGGAGGTCAGGTTGGGAACGGCCGTGCTGGAGCCGTTCGTGTACGAGATGGGGATTCCGAACAGGATGTACGAGGTGCCATGGCCGACCCCGGTCGCGATCGGGTCGGTGGTGCCGGGGTCGGCTGCCAGGTTCGTGTCCTCGCCGCTGATGACCTGATCGCCCGGGGCGATGGTCAGGGCAGCATTGCTGACGAGTGCCGTGGTCGCCCCGGCGCCGGGGACGGCGATGGCGGCCTGCACGTACGACTCGGCGTCGGTATCACCCGCGAGCGCCGTGGGGGTCGTGGTGGTGAGCCCGGTACCGGCGTCATAGCTGGAGCCGATGCCGGGCGTGAGGATGACGTCGCCGAGGGCCATCAGGGTCGAGTTGCTGCCCAGGGTGACGGCCTGGTTCGAGGTCACGCTCGTGCTGGCGTTGGCATACGCCCCCGCTCCCAAACCGCCCCAGGTGTTCGTCCCCGAGGAATTCAGGGCATTCACGGTGGAATCTGTGTCCATCGTGATGCTTTGATTGGTGAAGAAGTGGTCGTTGGCGCCGATTTGCACGGTGTTGGTCAGCGTGGCCGTCAGGCTCGAGGAGGTGCTGGCCGATGCGGCGAAACCGCCGGTTGAGAGCGAGACCACGTCGTTCGTCTGGAGCGAGCTCGAAGCCGACAGCACGATGCCGGCGCTGTTGGCGTTGCTGGTGGGAGTGATCACGTCGATCGTGACGTTCGACCCGATCAACACCTGGGCGGTGCCGGCGAGGGTCGTCGCGATCGACGCGGCACTCCCGATGAATACGCCGCCCGCCCCGGCATTCACCTGCCCGGTTTGCCCCGTCAAGCCGGGCGTGAACAGGTTCTCCGCGGTGATCTCCACCGCATTCGTGGCCACGATGCTGGTGCCGTTCGCGACGGACGCGGTGGCCGAGGTCGTGTCGGTGTTGGTCGCGCCGGCGCCGCTGTAGCCCGCGAGAGCGGCGTTCGCGGAGTCCACGTTGTCGTCGTACTCGCTATCGTTCCGGGCGTCCAGCACGACGGCGTAGGCGCCGATGACGCCTCCGCCGAGCGCGGCGCCAACCGTCGAATTGTCGGAGGTGCTCGCGTATGCGGCGTTGCCCGCGATCAAGGCGCCGCTACCGGCGACGGCGCTGGCGTCGTTCTGGTCCGTCCCGATCGCCGACACTTCGAGCGTGCCCGAGAGGTTGGTCGTCGACCCGGCCCCCAGCTCGGCCGACGTGGCCACAGACGACGTCGCGTTGGCAAAATTCAGGCCGAGCGCGAAGATGCCGCCGACCGTCACGCCGGTGGCATTGGCGTCCTGGCTGCTGGTGTCGCCGGCCAGGATCGTGACGTTGCCGCCGTTCAGGTTCACGCTGCCCGTGGTTGCCGTGACAGTGCCGTCGTTCGTGGCCGTGCTCGCGCTGGCGTTGGCGCCCGCGAGGATTCCGCCGGCCGCCGCGATCGCCGAGGAGTTCTCCGTCGCATCCTGCGTCGCCTCCACCAGGAGCGAGGCGGCCGAGATCGTCACGGAATTGCCGAGATAACTCGAAGTCATCCCGGAGACGGTCGCGGTGCTGACGCTCGCGCCGATCGCGACGCCCCCGACGTTGACGCCGATGGTCTCGGCCTGGGCTGTCGGCGTTTGCAAGGCGCCAACCGCGACGGTGCCCGTCGAGTTGATCGAGGCGTTGTTGTTGATGGCCGCCGCCACGGTCGGCGACGTCGTGGCGACGGCGGCGTCGCCGCTGGCCGCGAAGATGCCGCCGGCGAGTGCGACGGACAGGGCATTCGTCGAATCGGTGGCCGTGGCCTGGATCGTCAAGTCGCTACAACCGGCCACCATGTCGTTGACATGGGCGCTCACCGAGCCATTCGTCGATGCCGTCGCGACGCTGGCGCCGACTGCGACGAAGGCCGCGGCCACCCCGACTGTGATGGCATTGGCGCTGTTGGTCGTGCTGGCCGCCACCGAGATATCATTCGCGGCGCTCAAGATAGCCCCGCTGCCCGCGTAGGCAGCCACGGTGGGGCTGACTTCGGCGTTGGCCTGGGCGCCGGCGCCTGCGGCTCCCAGGGCCGCCGCCACGGACGTCGCGACCGATACGGTGGCGACCGAGTCGTCCGAGCTGGCGCCGATCGTGATCCCGCCACCGGTGGACGTCACCCTGGCATCGTTGACGTAGGCACTGATGCTGCTCGTCACGGTGTTGTTCGACAGGGAGAGCCCGACCGAGCCGGCCACGTATCCGGCCGCCACGGCCACGCTCACGATTTGCGAGCTGATCTCGGCATTCTCGGCGGCGGTGAGCGTGATGTCTCCGTTCGCTGTGGCGGTGCTCGGGGCGGTCGCGGATGGGCCCTGGATGAACGCCTGGATCGTATTGTGCACCGTGTTGGTGGCGTCCGCGCCCGCGCCGGCGAAACTGCCGCCGAACCCGATGGCGCCCGCGACGCTGGCCGCGACGACGGTGGCCTGGATCCTGGCCGAGGTGGGCATGAGGGCGGTGAGATTGAGCTTGCCCGCGGAGTTGATGGTCGAGTTGCTGCTGTAGGCCTCGACGGTGTCCTCGTCGTCGTTCGCCGCGGCGGCGGTGCTGAGCGTCAGGGCGACGGATCCCAGGCCGACGGCCAGGCCCACGCTGGCGGCCACCGTGATGGCCGTCAGGTGGGGCGAATCCGTCGCCGACAGGTTGACATCCGCGCCGGCCAGGATGGCGCCGGGCTGGGCGGAACCCGGAACCGTGGTCGTCACCACGGCGTTGTCGGCGAGGTAGGCTTCCACCGTGTTGTCAACCGTGTTGGCCGAAACGCCAACGCCCGCGGCGACTGCAATCGCCCCGCCGATGCCCACCGCCGCGGAGATGGACACGGCGCCGCCGACGGTCACGGCGGTCATGGTCGATGTCTCGACCGCGGACAGGTTCACGCGGTGGCCCGGGGCCTGGACGGTGGCGTGGTCCACGTAGGCCAGGACCGAATTCTGGATATCGTTGGTCGCTACGGCGAAGCCGACCGAGGCGGCAAGGGCCCCGGAAACGAGCCCTGCCCCCACGGCCACCGCCCCGGCGAGGCCGCCGCTGACGGCGATGATGGACGAGGTGTCGGAGGCATCGATCTCGACGTTGCCTCCCTGGGCGGTCACCACGCCGCCGTCCGCGATGTAGGCATCCACGTCGTTCGCGATGACGCTGTTCGAGTCCGATCCTGCCACGGCGAGAGCGACGCCCGCGCCGACGAGGCCGCTCGATCCGCCGCTCGTGCCGACGCCCACCGCGATGGCCCCGCCGATCGTCACGGTCAGGATGCTCGCCGCCTCGGAAGCGCTCAGCTCCACCATGCCCGCCGAGGTCACGGCAGAGCCATCCACATAAGCCTGGACCGTGTTCGCGATGTTGTTGTTGGCCGCGGCGACTCCCAGCGAGGCGCCGACGCCGATGATGCCGCCGACGCCGACGCCGACGCCCAGGCCGCCGGCAATCGCCTGGATGGACGACCGATCCGCGGCCGTCACGATCACGTCACCGCCGTTCACGGTTGTAACCGTGCTATTGCCCCGGATATCGGCCAGGACGGTGTTGCTGACGGTGTTGCCGGAGCCGGCGCCGCGGCGCCGACGCCGATGCCCAGGGCGCCCTCGGGGCTCGCGCCGACACTTACGGCCCCGCCGATGGTCCAGGCGACGATCGTCGCCCCTTCGGTCGCGGCCAGGCTCACGTCGTGCCCGTTGGCGGTGACCGTCGAGTTATCGATGTAAGCCTGGATGTTGTCCTGGATATCGTTGACGGCTACCGAGATGCCGATCGAGCCGGCGGCGGCGAGTTCCGTACCGACGGCCACGCCCACCGCCAGCGCCCCCGCAATGGTCCCGATGAGGGCGCTGTCGGTGGCGCTCACATTGACGGCGCCCGTCGCGCCGTAGGTTGGCGGGGTGGTGCCGTTGTTGATCGAGGGTGAAACGGTGCTGTTGTTGATGTAGGCGAGGACCGTGTCTTGCACCGTGTTGCCCGAGCCGGCGCCGGCGCCGGACCCCGCGAAACCGGCCCCTTCCTCGCCGGAAACCGCCACGGCGACGGCGACCCCGATCGACAGGGCCTCGATCGTCGGCTGGGATGTGGCCTCCACGTTGACGTCGCCCGCGGAGTTCAGGTTCGAGCCGTCCACGTAAGCTTCGGTGGTGCTGCCGATCTCGTTGACGGCCACCGACAACCCGGCGGCGAGGCCGAGCGTACCCAAGCTCACGGCGATGCCGACGCCGCCCGCCAGCGCCCGGATGGTGGAGGTGTCCGCGGCGGACACATCCAGGCTGTCGGCGCCCGCGGCCGTCGTCTTGACGTTGGGCGATCCGGAGATATGTGCGTCGCTGGTGTCGTGGATGATGTTGATCGAGACGGCTCCGCCCAGTCCGACCGCGGCCACGCCGGTGCCCACCGCGACCGAGCCCGCGACGGTGAGGTTGTTGATGATGCCGTCATAAGTGGAGCTCACGTCGATCCGGGCGGCCGCGAGGTGGCCGGCGACATTCTCGATGGCGGCGCGCACGAGGTTATGGTTCGCCGAGCCGGGATGGCTGGGATCGCCGCCCAGGTAGTTGAAAGCGAGCGAGGCCCCGACGGCGCCGCGCGCTCCCATCCACGCCGGCCGCGACGGCCAGGGCGCCCGCCAGGGAATCGATCGTCGAATGGTCGCCGGCGAGGACGCTGAGCTGGCCGCCGGCGGTGACGCTCTGGGTGGCGGCGATGTTGGACACCTCTGCCACGACCGTGTTGTCGATCCAGTTGAGCGACAACGAGCCGGCGAAGGCTCCCGACCCGGAGCCCGCGCCGCTGACGGAGATGGCGACGATCTGCCCGTACTGGCCCGCCGGCAGCGCGGCCGGGCTGCCGAACGTGGCGCTCGACGAGCATGGCGCCGCCGGAGGTGGCCGTCGAGTCGTCGATGATGGCGGTGTCGGTGTCCTGGATGTCATTCAGGGCGACGGCGGCCGCCCCGCCGACGGTCCCGCCCAGGGTGATGTCGATGTTGCCCGCGAGGGTCGCGATCGACGCCGAATCGGCCGCCAGGACCGACAGCGCCCCGGCGGCAGTCACCGACGACGCCGTGCCGCCGCGGCCGACGCCCCCGCTGGCGGCGATGTCGGCGTCCACCGTATTCGTGATGAAGTTGAAGGCAAACGAGCCGCCGATGGCGTTGCCGCTGCCCGAGCCGGCTCCGCCGACCACGACGTTGACGATCTGCGCCGCCTCGGACGCACTGACGGTCACGGCGGCGCCCGACTGGACGGTCAACCCCTCCACGTCGGCCCTGACGCTATTCGCGATGTCATTGATGCCGATGGAGGCATTGACGGCCGAGCTCGACCCGGTCGAGATCGCCACGGAGGCCGAGCCCGATCCGATCGTCGCGGTGTCGTTGGCCTGGACGTCCAGATCGCCCGCGGCCTTGACGACCGCGTTGTTGGAGATGTGGGCATCGATGTTCATGCGGACGAAATTCACGTTGACGACGCCGGCACCGGCCCGGCTCGTGCCGCCCGCGCCGGCGACCGCGACGCTGACGATCTGGCCGCTGATCGGCGCCGGCAGGGTGATCAACTGGCCCGCCACCTCGAGCTGGCTCGGCTTGATCACGAGGCTCTGGCCCGAGCCGGTCCCGGCGGAGGTGAGGAAGACGGGCCGGTTGTTGATGGCGTCGCTGAAGGCGCCCGCCAGCTTGATGTGCGTGGCATCGACCGGGATGACGTAGTAGGTCTGGCCGTCGTTCAGGCCGCCGATGCTCTGGTTGGTGCCGCCGCCGTTCTCGTAGATGACCGCGTCGCCGGTGACCAGGCCGGAATTGCTGCCGACGTAGATCTCGTCGGCCGCGGCGCTGGTGGTCGCCACCGCGGGAGGCGCCGAAGGTGAGGGCCGAGGCCGGCGCGGTCGGGGTGAAGCTCTGCCCCGTGCCGTAGCCCAGTGAGCTGAGGGTCAGCGCCTTGCCCGCGTTCGCGTTCGCTTGCGTGGAGGCCAGCTGGATCGAGTCGTCGTTGACCTTGATGACGTAATAAGTGGTGCCATCGGTCAGGCCGCCGATGGCGTACCTGGCCTGGAGGCCCGAGAGATCATCGATCTCCTGCTCGAGCAAGGCCGCCAGCGCGGCGGCGGTGTAAGTGCCGTGCGTCAGGGTGATGGTGAAGGTCGTCCCGCCCAGGGTCAGGTTCAGGGTGTCGTTGCTCGCATTGATCCCCAGCGTCGCGACGGCGGAGCCGGTGATCTTGCTGTCCGTGCTCGTAGTGACGATGCTGGGTGAGCCGCCGAACAGGCCCTGTGCGGCGCTGCCTGCGACCTGAATCTGCGGGCCGTTGGAATCGAGGGTCAGCGTGCCATTATTTTGCGTGACGGTCACGCCCCCGCTGGCGTGGTAGACGACCTCCTGGCCGGTCAACAGCCCGTGGGCGTCGGTGAATGTGATCGCGTTCGTGACGGTGTACTGATTCTCGATCGCCGCGTTGATGTCGGCCTGGACTTCCGCGGCCAGCGAGTCGGCCGTGTAAGTCAACGGCTTCAGCGTGACGGTGATCGTCCTGCCATTCACCTTCACCTGGATGGTGTCGTTGCTGCCGGACGTGATGGTGAGATTGGCGGATGCCGACCCCGTGATCGCGTCGCCGCTCGTCGTGGGAGCCGAGCCGAGCAGGCCGGACTCGGCGTTACCTCCGGTGATCAGGAACTGGGCATCGTTCGAGGTGATGGTCAGTGTCCCCACGTTCTGGCTGACGGTCACCGCGGCGGCGGGGATGGTGCTTCCCGGCAGGGTGACGCTCTGCGAGGACGGGTTGAACGACGCGCCGGCGCCGACGTTGAGCGGCGTGAGGGTCTGGGCCGAGCTGTTGCCCTGGGAGCTGAGCGGGATGGCCGTGTACGCGGTGGGTACCACGATCGTACCCGCGCCCGCCGACGTCAGGGAGATGGGCCTGTCCGCGTTCGCGTCGTTGAGCGAGTCGGCCAGCATGATGTGCGTCGCGTAGACGCTGATGACGTAGTAGGTCTGGCCGTCGGTCAGGCCGCCGATCGCGGTCCCGCTGGTGGCGGCGTAGACAATCGCCCTGCCGGTATAGAGGCCCAGGTTGCTGGACGAGAGGGTGATCACGTTGGTCGCCGCGTTGACCACGGTGACATTGGCCTGGAGCGTGGTCCCGGACAAAGCGTCGTTGTAGGTGGCGGCCAGCTTGATCGTGTACGGATCGAGCACGATCGCGTAATACGCGTGGCCGTCGGTGAGGCCGCCGATGCCGCTCCCACCGCCGCTGTGGTAGATCACCTCCTGGCCCGTCGTCAGGCCGTGGGGCGTGGCGAAATGGATGGCATCGCCGCTGACCGTGATGTTCGAGCTCGGGTTGATATTCAGGGTCGTGGCGTCGGGCAGGGTGGTCGGGTTGTCGAAGCCGGAAAGGACCTTGACGTCGCCGCCGGCGGTCACGGTCGAGCTATCGATATAGGCAGTGACGCCGCTGCTCGGCTCCTGCACCGTGAAGGTTCCCGTGCCGGTCGTTGCGGTCAGCGGGATGATCTGGGTCGGGCTGGCGCTCGCGGCGTCCGTGGGGGAGGAGTCGAGCTGAATGTGGGTGGAATCGACGAAGACGACGTAGTAGGTGTGACCGTCCGTGAGCCCGCCGATGCCGGAGCCGCCATTACTGTTGTACGTGACCGGTTCCCCCGAGAAGAGGCCGGTATCGTCGGCGAAGCCGATCGTATTGCCATTCGTGATGACGGCGTTCACGGCGGAGGGGCCGAAGGTGGCCGCCGGGGATGCCATCAACGGTGTCAGGGTGTGACCCGTCCCGCTGCCCAGGTTGGGGCCAAGGGTGACGGGGACCGGAGGCGTGGAGACGGCGCCGGCCTGGCTGGCGGCGAGCTCGATCCCGTTGTCGGCGGCCCGGATGATGTAGTAGCTGGCGCCCTCGATCAGGCCATCGATGCTGGTCCCGCCCCCATTGTCGTAGACCAGCGCCTCGCCGTTCGTCAGGTGGTCCTGGGCAAAGATGGCGCCGTTGAGCTCCTTCTGGAGCTCCGCGGCCAGGCCGGCGGGGGTGTAAGTCCCGGCCGTCAGGGTGATGTTGAGCGACGCGCCGTTCACCTTCACGACGAGGGTGTTGTCGCTGCCGGTGATGGTCGTGGAAGCGGCGGCGGTCGCGGAGCCGGTGATCGAGTTGCTCGTGGTGGTGGGCGCGGTGCCGAAAAGTGCGGTCATCGCCGAGCCGCTCACCTGGATCTTCGGGGCGGTTCCCGGCAGCGGGACGTTGTCATTCGCGAGCAACGTGCCGTTGGTCTGCTCGACGTTGAACAGGTAGATCTCGTTGCCGGAGATCGAGGAGTTCGCCGGATTGAACGACACGGCCGGCGTGGATTGCAGCTTCGTGAGCGTGAATGTCTGGTTCGAGACGGTGCCGCCGGTCGAGGAAAGGGCGATGGCGTTCCCGGCCGTCGCGTCGGCGGCGCTGGAGGCGAGCTGGATGTCGTTGGAGTCAACCGCGATGACGTAGTAGGTCTGGCCGTCAACCAGCCCGCCGATGGGCGTGCCGCCGCCGGCATGGTAGACGACCGCGGTCCCGGTGGCGAAGCCGTGATTGGGCAGATGGATTTCCGCGTTGGCGGCGATCGGCGCATCGGCCGTCACGCTGACGCTGGTGCTGCCCGCAACACTGCCATCCTGGTAGGACAGGATGTCGGGATTCGGAGAAGCCAGGCCGCCCAGGAAGTTGAAGGCGAGCGCCGCGCCGGCGGAGTTGCCCTTGAGGCTGCCGGAGGCACCCAGCGAGAACACGTACTCCGAGGCGCCTTCGCCCGAGTTCACCGTGACATCGCCGATCGTCGCCGTGACCGTCGAGCCGACGATGTGCGCGTCCACCGTGTTCGTGACGGCGTTGATGGTGAGCGATCCGGCGCCGGTCGTGCCGTTGCTGCTGCCGGCACCCTGGAGGCTGATCGCCACCAGGAGCGGGCTGGAGCTGGCCGAGAGGCTGACGTCGCCCTGGCTGCTCGTGACCGTCGAGCCAGCGACGTACGCCTCGATCGTATTGCCGATCTGGTTGAAGCTGATCGACGCGCCCACCGCTCCTCCGCTGCGGGCCAGGGAGAAGTCGCCCGCGAGCGAGACGATCAATGAATGATCGGCGGCGCCCACCGTGACCGGGCCGCCGACCGCGACATTGCTGCTGGAACTGATGTGCGCGTCGATCGTGTCCCGGATGATATTGAGCGACGCCGACCCGGCCCCGGCGAGGCCATTACCGGTGTTGACCGCCACGCCCAGCGACACGCCGGCGATGCTCGCGTTCGACTCGGCGGTCACCGACAGGTCACCCGGGATGGTGACGTGAGATCCTTCGATCGCGGCGACGGTGGCCGTCTGGATCTCGTTGTATCCGATGCCCGCCCCGACGGCGACGCCCTTGCTGACGCCGCTGATGGCGCCGCCGATCGAGACGATGCCGGACGTGTCCGTGGCACTCACATCGATCGACACCGTCCCCTTGCTGCCCGATGTCTCCGAGACGGTCGAGCCGGTGATCTCGGCGGTCGTCTGGTCGTAGATCAGATTCACCGAGATCATGCCGGCGCCGGCGAATTGGGGCTTCTGGCCGGAAGCCGCCGCGAATGCGGCGGTGACGGCGATGATCCGCGGATCGGACGAGGGGTCCACGTTATCCGCGGCGACCTCGAGAGTTCCATCCGCCACCGTGACCGTGGAATTTGCGACGGAGGCACTGGTGATGTTCGGCGAGCCCTGCGTCCCCAGCAAATTGATGGCGACCCCGGCCCCAATCCCGACGGCGCCGCCGTAGGCGAGCGCACCGCCGACCGACCAGATGTCCGACGCGTCGTCGGCCGTCACGGACGAATCGTCCTGGACCATGAGGACCGCCCCCGAGACGTAGGAGGAGACGGTGTACAGGGCAGCGTTGACCGAGAACGAGCCGGCGATCGCGAGCCCCTGCTTGGAAGGGGCTCCGGCCCCGCCCGCGCTGAGGGCGCGGATCCCGCCACCGCGGCCGGCCTCGACGTCGATGGTCCGGGCCGTCACCGTCGCCGATGAGACGAACGCCTGCGTGTCGGCGCTGATCACGTTGACGCTGATCGACCCGGCAATACCGACCGACGACTTTTCGCTCTCGACGAACGCGGCCGATCCGGAGAGCGACCAGATGGCCGTCTGCGCCTCGGAGCGGACCGAGACCGGGGCGTTGGTCGCGGTGACGGTCCCCCCGGTGTTGATGAACGCGAACGTATTTTCCAGGTCGATGATGTTCATCGAGACGTCGCCCGCGGCGGCGACGTTCGTCTGGGAGTCGGCCAGCTTGGGGTCGCCGATCAGCCCGAGGAGTATCGCGCCCGTGTCAGTCGGGGGCAGGAGGAGATCGTCGGGCTTCGGGATGGTCGCGGCGTTCGGCGTCACCTGGGTCGGGGCCTCGGGCTCCTCCTCCGTCGTGATCGCGGCGGCCAGCGAGGCGGTCCAGAGCGAGCCGTCCGTCACGGCGTCGACGGTGACCGGGCCGGAGGCAGTGATCATCGTCGGCTTGGTGGCGTCAGGAGCCAGCGGCTTCCCGGAGTTCGGGTCGACGCCGGCGCCGATGTAAGCCTGGGTATCGCGACTGATGACGTTCACGCCCAGGGAGATGCCGACGCCCACGTTCTCCGACATCGTGACGCCGCCGGTAATCCCGATCTGCGTGGAATCGTCGGTCGCGGAGACGCCGACCGCGCCGCGCGCTGGTGATCGTCGCCCCCTGATCGATGTAGGCGTGCGTGACGTTGTTGACCACGGCCAGAGTCACCGCGCCGGAGATCCCGAAGCTGCTCGCACCGCTGCCCGAGGAGGCGAAGCCGAAGTCGAACCCGAGGGTGGCCGCGTTGACCGAGACGCCTGTGTCCATGAACCGCTGGGCCGTCCCGGCCGCGACGCTCGGATCGAGCGGGATCGCGACCCCGCTGTTCGCATCGTCGAGGCTGGCCGCCAACTGGAAGCGATCCGGGTTGTTCGGGTCGGCGATGACGTAGTAGGTCGCGCCGTTCTCGAGCCCTCCGATCGCCCGGCCCCCGGGGCCGACGTCGTAGACGACGGCGTCGCCCGTCGAGAGGTTGACGGGACTGGCGAGGTTGATCCAATTGTTGCTCACGACCCCCGTGGCGGTGGGATTGATGGCGCGCGACCATCGCGCGCCGCCACCGGCGTTGACCTGGGCCCCGGCCTGGATCGATGCGATCGTCGTGTTCTCGAGGTTCTGGAGGAGCAGCGAGGCGCCGATGCCGCCCTTCTCCCCCTCCGCTCCGAACGGATCGGCCAGGCTCCTCGCGCCGAAAGGAGCTTGTCCTTGGTGCCCACCCCCTCCTCGATCGAATCGATGCCGTCGGTGAGCCCATCGATGCTGAAGCCGAGGCCGCCGACGCCGAGTACCTGGATCAGATTCATCTCGGTGTCGGCCGCGACGCCGACGGTCTGCTGGCCCCCGTGGAACCTCGCGGCGGGGTCCTGGTTGATCTCGGCGCCGGCGCCGATCGTCGCCTCGGTGTCGTTCGTGTAGCTGTTGAAGGCGACGGAGCCGCCGATCGCGACGGACCCGTCGCCGGCCTCCGTCGCGACGAACGTGTTGAACAGGTTGGACGCGATGCCGAGCGTGCCGTCCATGAAGTAGCCCCATCCCTCCGGCCCGATCGTCTTCAGGTATTCGGCCGGGTTGATGGCATCCAGCGGCGAGTCGACCAGGAACGGATACTTCGTCTCGGCCTCGACCTCGATCGCGTCGGCGGCGTCCAGGTGCGCACCCCCATCCACCGTGGCCTTGGCCGTGTTGTAGCAGAGGTTGATGCCGATGCCCGCGGCGACGACGGCCGCCGCTTCGTCCGTCTCGGGCTTGGACGCGCCGGCGTCCACGTATGCGGATTCATATTCCTCGATGTCGGCCGCGACGTTGATGGATTGGCTGGACCGGATGTCGGCCGTGGCTCCCACGATCGCCTCGACGCAGTGGTCGAAGTAGTCGATGCCGATCGCACCCGCGCCGGCGCCGGCCGCGCCCTCGAACAACGCTTCCGACGCGGGGCTGAAGCCGAACGATTTGATGATCGAGTTGATGCCCGCCAGGCCGAGCCCCGCGATCCCACCGAAGATCGCGTCCGCGGCCCCCGTCGGTGCCTCCGTGAGGAAGTCGGCCACGCCGTACGCTTCCGACTGGACCGCCGTCTCCGCGGTGATCGCGTTGACCGCGTCCAGCCCGGCATGGATATTCACCCCGTTGACGTAGCCCACCGGGACGAGAGAGTGGCTGCTGCCGAGGCCGACTCCCGTCCTGTTCGCCTGCGTCAGGGCGATCGGGACGGCCAGGAGGGCTGCTGCCTTGCTGCTCACGAGGCGGATCGTGTAGGCGTCGATCCTCACGACGTAGTAGAGGCCCCCGTCCTGCAGTTCGCCGATCGGGGGATCCGGGGCGGTCAGCGTGGGGTCGGTGAGCGGCGCGCCGCTGTCGAGAGTGATCGACCCGTTCAATTGCTTCTTGGGGTCGGTGTAATAGAGCACGGCATCCCCGGTCTGGAAGCCGTCCGGCTGGGAGAATGTGATCGTATTCGAATCGCTATTGACTGCGGTCGCCGGGTCGAATGATTGGGTCGTGGCGTGGTTCTGGGCCAGCAGCGAGTGTGTCCCGACGCCCGCGTCGGTGAGGACGATGGGGGCGCCGCCGGGCGTCGCCGTGAGCTGGATGGCGGTGGCGCTGAGCCACTTCACGTAATAGGTCTGGCCCTGCTGGAGAGGCGCCACATCCCGGTTCGTCTCCGCGCCGGTGGAGTCGGTCGCGCTGGCGGTGCCTTCATAGGTCACCGCCTGGCCGTCGGCCAATCCGTGCGGGCTCGGGAAGGTGATCGTGCCGGTCTTGGTGTTGACGGCCGAAGGGTTGAAGTTGAGCTGCTCGAGCATTCCCAGCGTCTGGGTGGGGTCGGATGCGTACTGGGCCGGCCTGGTGTAGCCCAGGTTGAGCGTCGGGGCGCCGGACAGCCGGATGGTATTCCCGTCCACATACTGGACGTAGTAAGTCTGGCCGTCCTGGAGACCGCCGATGTCCGGGGCGCCGCCGTTGGAGTACGTGACCGCCTCGCCGTCCTCGAAGCCGTGGTCCGGGATCGTGATGGTGCCGTTCGCGTAGTTGACCCCACCGCCGGGCGCGGCGCCGAACGCGTTGGAGATGCCGCCGGAGGCGTCCAGCGTCCCGTCAACCTCGGTCTTGATGTTGGCCTTGTCGTAGTCGATGGCCACGGCGAGGGCCACGGTGCCGTCCTGGTAGACGAGAGGCTCGGCGTAAGAGTAGTTCGTGACGTCGCCGGTGGCGTCGGTGTTGATGCCTCCGCCGGTCAACGTCACGGTGGAGTCGGGCGAGACGGAGACGTTGGATGTCTCGCTGGTGTTTGCGACGGCAACGGCCAACGCGACCGAGTTGGGATTGGCCGGTCCCTCCTGGATGTTCGAGGTCGTCCGCGACATCGCGGTGTCCTCGGTCTGCGCGTCCGACGTGATATTGACGGCATCACCGGCGGTGATGGTGGTGCCCGTCATCGTGGTAGTCGCCGTCGAGTGCCCCTCGCCGTAGCCGATGGAGACGGCGAACGGGGCCTTGCTGGCGGCGATGCCTTCGACCGAGACCGTGTGGAACGACGAGTTCGTGACCGCCTCCGACTCGACCGTCACGCCCTCGGAGGCGGTGATCGTCGACGAGGCGAGGTCGATCGAGGCATTCGACTGCCGGACGATCACCTCCCCGGAGATCCCGGTCAGCGAGCTGATGGCGAGTCCCTGGACCTGGTTCAGGAAATTGAAGATGGTTTCGCCCAGCTTGTCCGAGTAGTCGCCCCAATTCTCGTAGGCCTCTTCGACCTTCGCCTCGGACTTGATCTCGACATCCGCGCCACTGATCGTTGCGCCGGTGACGTTGATCGTCCCCGTGAGCGAGTTGGCATCGATCGGTGCGACGACCGTCGCCTGCCGGAGCGAGGAATCCGCCGCCTCCAGGGTCACGTTGCCGGCGTGGAACGGACTGCCCGCATTGACCTGAGCCAGGAGCTGAGATCCGGTGCCGAGCGAGATGGATGGGCTTTCCAGAGAGATGGCGCCGGAGTTCCCGGTCAACGCCGCGGAGGACGGATCGGCCCCCTGGGCGATCTGCCTCGTGGAGAGCGTCGCACTCGCCGCGAGGGTCAGGGTCCCGTCGGCCTCGAGCTCCACCCCGCCGGCCGCGAGGTAGGACCCATTGACCGTCAGGTCCGTGATGGCATTCGTCGTTAGCTCGCCGGCCAGTGCGACGACGTTCTGGAGGATGACGCTCTGCTCGCCGCCCGTCGCCGTGTCGTTGCCCTCGACGTCGATGCCCTGGAAAGACGAGAGGGAAAAACTGTGCGAGTAAGCGCCGTCGACGCTCATGCCGGCCACCTGGAGGGCCGATCCGACCACCGACAGGGTGGCCGCATCCCCCTGCTTGCTCAGGCCGACTTCCAGGATGGCCCCGTTCACTTCGTTCTGGATCGACGCCGTCACCGCCAGGAGGACCCGATCCTCCAGGGGCTCCAGGCGGAGCAGGATCGGCGGTCGCCGCCCGGCGGGGCCGGCTCCTCCGTGACGGGAAGCCGATGACCTTCCACGGCGCGAGCGCTTCCAGGGCCAAACGGGCATGCTGTATCCTCACGTTCGATGAAAATCAACGCGGTCGGAGCGCTTAACGGTCGTCTATACCGGCAACATCGAGCCGGCCGTCTGGTGGCTCATTCACGAGGAGCTTGAGTGTTGTGGCAGTGAAACAGCCTTCCATAACGGCATGCGGAGTGGGCGCAGTCTGCCGTCGCGGGCGGAAGCGGGATCCATTAATCTTGTTAATCAAGACAGCCGCGCGATATAGTTGGATGCAGGCGGAATCGCACCGTTGCGTGTCCGCCTCGCGACCACAAGCACGAGGTCTCCCTTTCCGGCCCCGTGGACCTGCCGACCCTCTACATAGCAGTTCGAAAACGACGCTGGTGGAGGACCAAGATTGGAAAAAACTCTCCCGATGAACGAGAAAGATGAACGAGAAACAACGGAGGCGGGCGAGGCGGCGGCGGACCTGTTACCGGTCCTCTACGACGAATTACGAAGACTGGCCACGGCCTTGTCGGCACGCCTGAACCCGGGACAGACGCTTCAGGCGACGGCCCTGGTGCACGAGGCGTATCTCCGACTGGTGAGGGACAGAGATCCCCGCTGGAAGGACCGTCGCCACTTCTTCGGATCGGCGGCGCGGGCGATGCGAAACATCCTCGTAGATCAGGCCCGCAGGAAGATCAGTGTCAAGCACGGGGGGCAGTTGACTCGGATCGAGTTATCTGAAGGGCTTGCCTGGATCGAGCCGCCGAGCGGCGATATGGTCGCCCTCGATGATGCGATCGAGCAGCTCCAGGAGGTAGACGCGTGCCTGGCGGAAATCGTACGGCTTCGCTATTACATCGGGCTGAGCGTCGAGGAGACCGCCGAGGTCATCGGCGTATCGCCGACGACCCTGAAGCGCGACTGGCGCTTTGCGCGGGCCTGGCTGGCCCGGAAGCTCGCCGAGAAGCCGGCGTGATCCGGGCCGATCGCAGATCGGTCAACCGCGGCGCCGCGGGTCCATCCCGATAGCCGATCGCCATGGCGGTCCCGTGGACCTCCGCGCCCGAAGATCCGCCGCTCGCGAAGTCATGCGAGCGAAGGATGCGGAAAATCCAGCGAGAGCGATGGGTGCCCCCTGCGTGGACGACCCCGACCCTCGGATTCGCGACTGGCAGGCGCCCGAGACACCGATGAACGAGAAATTTCCTCCACGATTCCGCGCCTGTTCGACGAGGCCCTCGCCCTGCCCCCTGAGCGACGCGCCGCCTTTCTGGACTCCGCATGCCGCGCGCGCCCGACCTTCGGGCCGAAGTCGAGAGCCTGCTGGCCTACGACTCGGGCTTCGCCAGCGACGAGCACAATCGGGATTTCCTGAGGAGCCCGCTGATCCGCGGGGCCGACACAACGGCGGCCGATGTCGCCTCGGGGCCGGCGAGGTACAGGCCCACGCCCTCCCGCATCGGTTGCTACCGCATCATCTGCCAGATGGGCGAAGGGGGCATGGGCACCGTCTATGAGGCCGAGCAGGACAGCCCCCGCCGGACCGTCGCCATCAAGGTGATCCGCTCGGATCTCGTCTCGCCCGGGCTCGCCGGACGCTTCCGAAACGAGGCGCAAATCCTGGCCCGGCTCCAGCACGCGGGCATCGCGCAGGTTTACGAGGCGGGTATCAGTGAGGACGGACGGCCATTCTTCGCGATGGAGATCATCCGCGGCGTGCCGCTGGACGAGTTCGCCCAGAGCCGTAGGCTTGATCCGCGGGCGCGTATGGAGCTGGTGGCCCTGGTGTGTGACGCGGTGCAGCATGCCCACGACAAGGGGGTCATCCATCGCGATCTGAAGCCGGCCAACATCCTCGTCGAGGAGTCGGGCCGGCCAAGGGTCCTCGACTTCGGCGTCGCCCATGCCACGGCCGCCGACGGCCTGGCGACCTCGAGCCTCACGCGGACGGGCGAGTTGTTGGGCACCCTGAGATACATGAGCCCGGAGCAGCTCGGCGGCCACCCCGGCGGGCTGGACGGGCGATTGGACGTCTATGCCCTCGGCGTCATCCTCTTCGAGCTCCTGGCGCACCGGATGCCGTACCAGCTCGATGGACTCCTGGTGCACGAGGTCACCCGGGCGATCGAGCGGGAGGAACCAACGCGGCTGGGCTCGGTCGACCGCCGATACCGCGGCGACGTCGAGGTCATCGTGGCCCGGGCGTCGAGAAGGACCGGGTGCGGCGGTACGCCTCGGCGGGAGAGCTGGCGTCGGACATCCGCCGGCACCTGCGGGGCGAGGCGATCCGGGCCCGGCCGGTCGGCGCCGTGGGACGATACTGGCGGTGGGCCCTCCGCAATCCGATCATCGCGGGCCTGGGCGCGGCCCTGGCCGCCGTCCTGGTCCTGATCACGCTCGCCTCCCTCCTCGTCGCGAACCGCATGGCGCATCTGGCGCTGCGGGAACGGGAATCCCGGGCGGCCGCCCAGGCCGAGACCTATCGCGCCGTCCTCAGCGAGGCGAGGGCGCTGCGGGCCGGGCATCAGCCCGGCTGGCGCGCGCAGGTCCTGGCCGACCTCACGCGACTCGCCGGCATGCCCACGCCCCGCCGCGATCTGGTCGACCTTCGCACGGAGGCCGCGGCCACACTGGCGACGCCGGACATCCGCCTCGTGGCCAAGATCGCCATGGACGAGAATCCGCTCCGTTCCCTCGCCTTCAGCCCGGACGGACGGATCCTCCTCACCGCCGACCGCGATGCGGGCTTCGACTTCTGGGACGTCCCGGGTAACCGCCACCTCTCCTCCGTGGACGATACGCTGATCGGTGAAGGCGCAGCCGCCGGCCAGGCGGTCGTCTATCTCCCCGACGGTCGAGGTCTCGCCGTGGCGACCGACCAGGGCGTCGTCTTCACGGATCTGGTCGGCGGCCGGATTTCACGCCGACCTATCACCCAGGGATCGAGCCGGCCGACGAGACTGTCAATCGACGCCAGCGGACAGCGAATCGCGGTGGCCTGGACCAGTGGCGGCGAGATCACCGTCCACGACGTGGGCCGTGGTGAGGTCATCGACAGGATCATCGCGGCTGGCCCCGTCTTCGCACTCAGCCGCGACGGGAAATGGCTCGCCTGTCAGGAAGGCGTCGACATAGTGCTGCGGCCGATCGCCTCGGACGGAGAAAGCATGGTGTTCAAGGCCCACGGAAGGCTCACCGCCCTCGCCCTGAGCCCCGACGGGGCGATGCTCGCCGTTGCCTGCGACGACGTCATCGCCTCCGCCTCCGACTACCCCGCCGTGCTCTGGGATGTGAGGAAACGCGAACAGGTCGGCGTCCTCCGGGGCCACCGCGGACGACTAAATGACATGGCCTTCAGCCCCGACGGCGAGTGGATCGCCACCGGGAGCTTCGACTACACGACCCGGATCTGGGAAACCCGGACCGGGCAGGACGTCGCGGTCCTCCACGGGTCGAAAGTCACAGTATCCGCGGTGCGGTGGTCCCCCACCGGCGAGCATCTCGCGGTGGCCGACTCCGGGCAGGTCCTCCTCTACGAAATCGCGGGGCCTCGCCGCGTCCGCCAGTGGCTGACCGGCCAGGAAGTCGAACAGTCGCGCCTGGCCGCACACCCGCGGCGGGCAGGGCTCCTGACATCCGGGTACTCTGAACTGAATTACTGGGACCTCAACGTGACCCGCTCCAGGCCGGTCTCCTTGGAACCACATCCCGGGGCAGTCACCTGCCTGGCCTATAGCCCCGATGGCGCCATCCTGGCAACGTCGAGCTGGCGAATGAGAAGCCCCGGCCCTCCCGAGATCTCCATCAGGGACGGGGACACAGGCAAGGTCCTCGGGCGGCTCGACGTGCCGGAATTGGTCGAGGCGTTGACGTTCGATCCGGCGGGCAGGCGGCTCGCCGCCGGCGACAACGCGGGGACCATCGTCGTCTGGGACATCGAGACGATCCGGGCCTCCCGTCGATTCTCGACCGGTGCCGGCGTCCGTTCCGTTGCCATCCTGGACCATCCCCCCCGTCTGATTGCGCACGGCCCGGAGACGTTACTCCTCTTCGATCTGGAGTCAGGTGGACTCGAGCGTACGATCGATCTGGGGGGAGAAAGACTCGGGAAGTTCATCGTCGACCACGCGCGAGCACGCCTGGTGGTCGGCTTGGAGAGCGGGGCGATCGCCAGCTTCTCGATCCCCGAAGGCACGCCCGGCCTCCGTCTCGAGCGCGCCCACGAAGGCGGCGTAGTGTGCCTGGACATCAGTCCCGACGGGCGGCTGCTGGCATCGATCGCCGCCGATCGTCGCGTGGTGCTCCGCGACGCGGCATCGTACGAGCCGCTCCTCAGATTCCCGTCCCGTCACGGTACGCCAACGACCTTGACCTTCGACTCCGCCGGCCGCCGCCTGGCAATCGCCTCGACGGGGGACGATGTCGAGCTCTGGAATGTCGAGGCGTTGGCCGATGGCCTGTCGGCGATCGGCCTGGCCTGGGATCATCCCACGCCGGCCGTCCTTGACGAATCGGATCAGGCTTCGGCTCACGAGTCCGGCCAAGCCGCCGACCCGGTAGTCCGCCGGCCGGGTACAGCGGACCCGGCCGAGTTCGAGCATGCTCTGGCGCTCGAGCGCACCGGCGTCGCCGCCTTCGAGGACGGTCGGTGGTCCGAGGCGATCCAAAATCTCCGGCAGGCTCATATCCGGTTGCAGGCCCTTCACCAGGCGGCCCCCAGACATCGCCGGTTGGCCAGCCAACTGGGCACGACGTTGGTCTGCCTCGGCAGCGCCCTCAAGAACGAGCGTCGTCCCGCCGAGGCACTGCCGATCGCCCAGGAGGCACGGCGAATCCTGGAAGCCATTCGGCATCCTTCGTCCGAGGATCTCTACGGCCTCGCCCGGACCTATGCAATGCTCGCCGCTCTGGCCGCTCCCAGCCCGGCCTCGCCGACCTCCGACGAGCGTGAGGCCCTGGCCGATCGAGCGACGGAAGCACTTCGGCAGTTAGTCGCGGCGGGGATGATCGATTTCGCCCTGATTGACCGCGACCACGTCCTCGACCCGCTCCGCAATCGGCCGGACTTCCATGCCTTCATCCTGGACCGAGGCTTCCCCAGCAATCCTTTCGCCGAACCGTAACGGCGAAAACGCGATCTCACGTCGCGATTCGAGCACCCTGAACTTCGCGACCGCCGATGGAATTCGGGAAGGTTCGAAGCCCCCGGCTCTCAAGGTGAGGTACGCCTGTCGAATGTCAGACAGAGCCTGGTTCCCCCCTGGGAGGAAGCACGGCACCGAATTAGCGGATGGATCGCAATTTTTATCCTGAACGCGTGTGAGGAGGTATTCAGGCTGGTCACAATCGCTTGAGCATAAGATGGAACGCGGACACCTGTACCATGGCCTCGCTGGATTCCGTCAGTCGCTCGTAGTCGCGGGCGAGCCGCCGGCTCAGCATCAGCCAGGCGAAGGTCCGCTCCACGACCCGGCGCCGCTTCAGGAGCACGAACCCCTTCTGGCCTGCCGGCTTGGCCAGTTCCAGCGCCCAGTTGCCCAACGGCTTGGCCCAGCCGACCGCGGCCTCGTAGGCCCCGTCGGCCCAGATCGGCCTCAGCCGCGGGAACCGGCCCTTGATCTGCTCGCCCACCAGCTTCATCGGGTCCTGGCGCTCGTCCTCGCACGCCTCGGCGAGGCGGATGACCTCGGCAACGGTCGTCGGGCTGGGGAGCTCCAAAGCCACCAGAGAGTCCGTTCTCATCAGAGCAATCCTTCAAAGAGATCGACCGAGACTGCTGCTCGCATCACGACAGCGAGCGGCGCGTGGCGGCCATGGTTTCCAACAGGGCGAACACGCACTTCAGCTCGGCCGCCAGCTCGCGGCGTGACTTCTCCCCCTGCTGCCGGTATCGGCCATTTCCTGCGGATCGGACCTTGCCCTCGGGCGTCACCGGCCCGCGCGCCTTGGTCCAGGGGCGGTTGACCAGCGCCGCGGCCCTGAGCCGCTCGATGCCCGCGGGGCTGAACGTCCTCTCCGCACTAGCCCGTATTATTCACATCCATACAAGCAATTGTATCTGAGGGCCGTCCCTGCGCCCAAGATCGGAGGATCTCCATAAGTGAATTATCGAGTGCCATCTCTCCTCCGGTCCGGGCGCAACCCACCCCTACCCCCTGGGCGATCCCGGTGGTGATCGGCTCACCGCTTCACGACATGACGACGAGACGACGGCACGACGAACCTATCCCGAGGGCGTCATCGGCGCCACAGTATTCACGGCCCGGCTCACGGCGAAGAATGTGTCCAGGTGCGGCCAGCTCGACGACAGCCGCACGATCACTCGCCGGGCGCGGGTGATCACCTCGGCCGCCACCTTGATCAACCGCGTCCTCCAAGTGCAGGCGAAGCCCTCCCCCAGCGGGTCGCGGCACCGGCGACGGTTGAAGAACCGCTTGCGCTCCGGCACGTCGATCGCGGCCGTCGGCAGCTCGGCCGGCAGGCCCAGCTCCGCGGTCGTCGGCGGCGCCTGGACGACGGCGCGCCGGAGCCGCACCAGCAGATTCAAGGCGAACGTATGGAGATATAACCTGAAGAAATTCGCCATGAACCGGTGGTCGCTGAGCCGATCGCCTTGCAGCTCCCGCTTCAGCTCCTTGTTCCGGTTCTCGCCCTCGCCGCGCTCGACATAGGCGTCGTACACCGCCGCCGGCATCGCCTCCCAGCCCGGCCGGTTGGTGACCACGGCCCGCCGATTGATCCCCTCCGCGCCCACCTCGACCTTGATCACGATCGGCTGCTCGGCGGGCCAACTCCGCGCCCGGTACCGCACGGCGAGGAACAGCCGTTGGGGCACGCCGGTCTCCTCATAATCGGCGACGGCGCCCTCGAGCAGATCCTCGCTGAGGGCCTCCAGTCGCACATTCATCCCGAAGCCGAAGGTGTAGGACAGCCGCAGTTCGCGGCACACGTCGTACATCCGGGGTACGCCCAGTCCGCTGTCGCCCCGCACGTGGATGTGCACGTCGGGCCAGGCGGCACGCAGCCGCCCCACCAGATACCGCAGATCGTCATCCACCCCCAGGGATGGCTCACAGGTGCCGTGCCGCAGGCCGACCAGGAGCACCAGGTCGTTCTCGGCGCAGGTGATGACGATCGGCAGATATTGATTCTCATCATAGTACGCATGGAACATGGTGAGCTGTTGCTGGCCATGCGCCGGGTCATCGACGGGATCGAGGTCGAGCGTGAGGTGACCGGGTGGCCGGTCGAACGACTGGAGGAACGTGTTGACCAGGACGTCCCGCGACCGCCACAGGTCGGCGATCGAGACGGCGTTCTCGAACCGCGAGAGGGTCGGTTGACTGGCCAGGTCGGGGTCGTCGGGCAGCCGATCGGCGATGAGTTTGAAGACGGGATCCGACCGCAGCGTGTCGTGGTCATTCTGGTCCTCGTAATCGGCCAGGATGCCGTAGATCCGTTGCCGGACCATGGTCAGCAGCGAGTGCTTGGTGAAGGTGGGATCCCGCCGGTCATCGAGTGCGGCGGCGAGCTGCTCGGTGAGGCGGATCTGCTCATCGAACTGACGGAACACCAGGAGTCCGGCATCGCCGGAGAGCGGCGAGGCGGAGAGCTCGAACTCGACCGGCCGAGATGGAAAGAAATCGAGTGCCGGCGCTGGGGACAGACTGTGAACTCATGGAAGGCCTCGGCGTTGGTGTGCAACTTGAATTACCACAACAACTTAGACGCTAACCGAGGCCTGTTTATTCGACGCGGCTTGAATAATCCGGGCTAGCGCCTCGAAGAACTCGTTCTGGCTTGGGACCACATAATGCCTGTCGGCCACGGACCTGGGGGAATCGGCAAGGAAGTGATTCGCGTAGAACTTATACTGCGGGTGCTCGCCCAGGAGCGACGCCGAGGTCTTGCGCAGGTGCTTCATGCCGAGGCGGCTCTTCCTCGTCCCCATCCGCTCCGCCAACCGCAACCAGGCCGAGCGGATCGCGTCGTATTTTCGGTAACGCCCGTCCTCTAACCATTCCTTGACCAGCGGGTTGCCGTCCTGGGTAGTCAGGACGAGCTCCCCGCCTGAGCGGTGCTGTCTGAGCAGCGCGAACGTCTCCGGCCACAGCTTGTAGGTGACGACCGTGCCCCCCCGCTCGCGAGTCTTGCTCTTGGCAATCGGAAGGCTATGCAGCGGCCGTTTCCGACTCGGCTCGGTCTGGCAGGCTCTCGATCGTCCTCAGCGTGAAGTCGGCGACGGCGCCGTCCATGGCCACCGAACCCTTCATGGGCGCACTAAAGAGGCCGGGAACGGGCGATGCTCCTGGGCGTTATGCCATCCGCCGCTCGGAGTTCCGCGGCTCGGGCCGGCACCTCTGGCCCAGGAGATTTCGTGCACGCGGTGCAACCCTTTCTCGGTCCTGACGTGGCCGCTGGTCCGTTCGGGCAGCGTCAGGACCCGCGTGACTCCGCGCCGAGGTCGAGATGCTCCGGCAAGAGCACGCCCTGAAGTAGTCGCTGCTTTCGACCGGCCTGAAGGAGCGCTCGATGGCCTCCGGCATCGTGGCGGAGGGCACCTCGAACTCTCCGAGCACATCGAGGAGGGACGACGCGGAATCCCATTCGCCCTCGCCGTACAGGCTGGCCACGCGACCTGCGAGACGACAAACCGTCTTCGAGCCGGCCGATCTCGGCCCGGGCGCCGGTCACTCCGACGCGAAGGTTAGGAGGATCCGGGCCGGACTGTGTTACAATCGCGTGCGCGTTCGCCATGTGTGGAGGACGGCGACATGAAGGCCCCATGCCCCGGTCTGAGGGTCAAGGGGGATGGAGGGGCGGCGGCCCGGACGGTTGCAAGCCATCGGGGGTGAGCGATGAGTACGGTTCCGGCGGCCCCGGTTCTATCAAGCGGCGCGACGCGGGTCGAGGCCGCCGCGGCCGTTCCTCATGAAGGCCGTCGCAAGGGGATTCCTCCCGGACGGCTGATCGCCCTGGCCCTGGCGATCGCGGTGGTCGCCGCCTTGGTCCCCCCGGCGATCCTCTGGGTCGACTATCGCCGCACCCACTCGATCACCGATGATGCCTTCGTCGAGGCGCACCTCGTCAACATCGCCCCCCAACTGGTCTCCGGCCGGATCGTCCGCTTCCTCGTCGAGGAGAATGACCAGCGTCGTCCGGGGCCAGGTCGTGGCGGAGATCGATCCGATCCCGTACCGGGACAGGGTGCACATCGCCCGCGCCCAGCTCGATTCCGCGCTCGCCGAGCTGGACCGCCAGCGCGCCGACCTCGTGCGAACGCGTAAAGAAGTTCCGATCCAGATCGAGATCTCCCGGCGGACCGCCGCCGCCGCCCAGGCCGATCGGTCCCGGGCCGCGAAGTCGCTGGAGCTGACCTCGGACGACGTCGAGAAGGGGATCGACGAGGCCCGTGCCGGGACTGAAGGCCGTCGAACGCCGATCTGGTGCTTGCCCGCGCGGATCACGCGCGGATCACAACCCTGGAGGGCCGCGGCTCGGCGACGCGGCAAGAGCTCGACCAGATGATCCGGGCCCGCGATGCCTCGCAGGCCCACGTCGAGCTGGCCGAGGCCAAGGTTGCCAAGGTCGTTATCCTCGCGGACCCAGGTCGAGGTCGCCCGCCGCACCCTCGATTCCGCCGAGAAGTCCGAGCAGAAGGCGTCGAAGGGGATCGACCTGGCGGAGGTCGGCTACGATGCAGATCCGCGAGATCGAGCTCCTGGTCAAGGTCAAGGAGCGGTCCGTCGAGCAGGCCCGGCGGGCCCTCGAGGCCGCCGAGAACGACCTGGAGTATACCCGGGTCCGCGCCCCCTTCCCCGGCGTGGTGGTCAAGCGATATCGCCACCTCGGCGACTACTCGCCGGCGGGCTCCCCGCTGCTGAGCATGTACGACCCGGACCTGCTCTACGTCGAGGCCAACCTCGAGGAGGACCGCCTGCCGGGCGTCGAGCCGGGCAATCCCGGTCCGCATCGACATCGACGCCTTCGCCGGCCAATTCCGCGGGCGGTGTCGTCTGGGTCAACAAGTCGACCGGGGCGCAGTTCGCCCTGATGCCGCGGAACGTCGTCTCGGGCGAGTTCACCCGGGTGGTCCAGCGAGTGCCGGTGCGGATCCAGATCGAGCGCGACGACCGATGGCCGCGGCTTCGCGCCGGGCTCTCGGCGACGGTGGCCATCGCGCATGGGCCGGGCGATCGCCGCCTGGGCCGCGGAGGCCGCCCGGGCGATGGCCGAGATCGAGCGGCGATACAACGCGACGGCCAGCCTCGGAGCAACCTCGGCCGAAGGGGACGCCGCCGGAACGTCCCCGGCGGTGACGCCATGACGACGCTCGCCACCCCGCCACCGGTCGCGACGATGCCGCCCGGCCTCCGAGCTGCCCATGAGGCTCGGACGACGGCAATGGCTGGCCGCCCTGGCGATCCTCTTCGTCCTCTTCACGCCCTACCAGACCCTGGTCCAGACGGTCATCACCGACGACGCCGTCCGCCTGGGCGTCGAGGCGGACGAGTACGACATGACCTGGGTCACCGTCGCCTATGGCGTCGGCGTGCTCTACGGCCTCTTCGCCGGGATGTCGCTCTCGGCCCGGATCGGCAAGCGGTATACGCTGGTCCTGGCGATGCTCGTGTTCTCCGCCGGCAACGTCCTCTGCGGCGCGGCGACCGGGCTCGTCTCCCTGGCGATCGCGCCGATGCGTCGAGGGGTTCGGCAAGATGCTGGCGATGGCGGTCGGCCGCGTCACGCTCTACAAGCAGTTCGACCGCGCGCTGCTCGTGGCCATCGGCTTCTACGGGATCTTCGCCTACTCGACGCGGCATGTCACGCCGCTCGTCAACGCGTACCTCGACGTGTATCTCTCGTGGCGGTGGATGTACTGGGCCTACGTGCCGGTCGGGCTGGTCGCGGCGGTCCTGGTCTGGCGGTTCATCCGCCCCGACCGGCCGCCGCGGCCGATGCACGTGCCGATCGACTGGCTGGCCGTCACGACCTTCGTGGCCTGGGTCGTGGCGATCGTGTTCGCCTTCTCGCTGGTACCGCAAGTGGGGCGGCTGGTCCTCCAACGCCTTCGCCGCGACGGTGGCCCTTTGCGTCGTCCTGCCCGTGGTGCTGGTCGTCTGGCTGGGCTCGGGCTTCGAGCCCCGACGAGCACCTGAAGCGAGACTCCTCCGCATCGCGGGTCTACGTCCTCTCCCTGACGACGCGCGGGCTGATGCTCCTGCACATGGTGGCCGTGCTGACGATCGTCGGCATGTACTGCACCGAGCTGCGCGGCTACCCGCGGATCACGGCGGGCTGGCTGATGGTGCCGACCTCGGTGACGATGGCGGCGACGACGTTCCTCACGACCCGGTTCCACCGCCGGTCGCTGCGGCACGTCTGGCTCATCGTCGGGCTCGTGGGGTCGGCGGCGTGCGTCTGGTGGATGTCGTCGATCGACAACTTCACGGCCAAGGAGCGCATGGCGGTCATGCTGGCCTGCTGGGGAGCGTTCCTCGGGCTGATCCCGCCGGTGTTCCTGACCGACGAGATCGAGGGGATCGACCCGAAGGACATGCTCTACGCCGGCGCCATCGGCATCGTCGGCCTGGTCGTGCCGATCATCACGGTGCCGACCGCGACCGGGACGGTCGTTCGCGAGTGGTCCGACCGGGCGCGCGACGTCTATCGCCACAACCTCCGCGAGAACCGGCCGGCGGTCGAGCAGGCCTCGGCCCGGGTCGCCGACTACTTCCACCAGCGAGGATTGAGCGGTGCCGCGCTCCAGCAGGAGACGAGCCGCGTGCTCGGCGGCTTCGTGACGTTCGAGAGCATCGCCCACGGGTTCCGCAGCGGCCTGCGATTCCTCAGCCTGATGATGCTCGGGATCGGCCTGGCGGTCGCGATCGGCCTCGCCCGGTCCGCGCAGGGGATTGCGGGCGCCGCCCGGGTCGGGCTACACCTGATGTGTCGCCATGCGGTCGCATCGGCTTCGCATCGCATCGGATCGTCGGAGATCAGCGTCATGCGCGTCATGGGATCGTTGGCGGCGGTCGGGGCACTTATCATCGCGGCGGCCTCGGCCATGGGCCAGGATTCCCCCGGGAATAACACTCCACGACGGCCGCCGAGCCCGGCGGCGGCCAGGGCAGACACCGACGTCGTGGCCCTCTTCCGCTTCGAGCCGACGGGGCTCTCGCTCCTCCGGCCGTATCAGCGGGGGAGGATTCCGGTGGTGCTGATCCACGGATTGTGGTCGAACCCGTGGTCGTGGGCCAGGATGATTGAGTCTTTCGAGTCCGACGCAGCCCTTAGCGAGCGGTATCAGTTCTGGACCTTCGGCTATTCGACCGGCGACCCGCTGCCGCATTCGGCCGCGCTCCTGCGCGAGACCTGGAGACGGCACGGAGGAAGCTCGATCCGGATCGATCGGACGCCGCCTTCGACCGGATGGTCCTCGTGGGTCACAGCATGGGCGGCCTGGTGGCAAAGATGATGGTCCAGGAGAGCGGGACCCGCCTGTGGGGACTCATCAGCGATCGTCCCCCCGACGACCTGGCGGGCGACCCGGCCGATCGCGACCTGTTCCGCCACGCCCTGATCTTCAATCCGCGGCCGGAGGTCCGCCGCGTGGTCTTCATCGCCACGCCCCATCGCGGCAGTCACGTCGACCGGGGCGGGCTCGAGCGGCTCGGCTCGCGGCTCGTCCGCCTGCCCGATCCGCTTCGGGCCTCGCACCAGCGGCTCATCGCCCGCAATGGCCCCGAATTCTTCACCGAGCAATTCCGCAAGGGCCTGCCCACCAGCATCGACGAGCTGGAGTGGCGGTCGCCGATCCTCGTGCGGCTGGACGAGCTCGGCCTCGCGCCGAGGATCATCGCCCATACCATCATCGCCGACCGGCGCGATCCGCCCGGAGCCGGCGGAAGCGACGGCCTCGTCCCCTACGAGAGCGCCCACCTCGACGGGGTGGCGTCCGAGGCGCTCGTCTCGTCCGGCCACCTCTGCCAGGACCATCCCGGCGTCATCCGCGAGGTCAGCCGTATCCTGGTGGAACACACCGCCCCCTGAAGTTAACGGTGATGAGCCTTTGCGACCGGGGCGTCGGGCATTGACGCGAGGAGGCGGACGGGGTGACGTCAATTCAAAGCGGGCTGGAGATATCCGCCGGCACGCTGATCTGGCTGGGTGCGCTCTGGGACGGGTTCGCCACGATCATCTTGCCCCGGACCGTGGCCCCGATGCGGCGCTATTCCGGGCGGTTCTACAAGAGGACCTGGTGGCTCTGGTCGGGGATCGGCCGGAGGATTCGACAGCCGGACCTGAGGTTGAGCTTCCTCTCCATCTATGGCCCGATCTCGGTCATGGCGCTGATCATCATCTGGGCCGGGTTGATGATCGGGGCCTTTGCGCTGATCTACCATGGACTCGGCCCGCGATTCCAGGCGGATCGCGGGCCGATGGGCTTCGGTGCCCTGCTCTACATGAGCGGCTCCACCTTCTTGACGCTGGGGATCGGAGACATCACCTCGGCGGACCCGCTCGCTCGATTCGTGATGATCCTGGAGACGGCGACAGGCTACATGTTCCTCGGGCTGATGATCACCTACATGCCGCTATTGCACCAGGCCTATGCGGCGCGCGAGGTCGGCAACCTGCTGATCCACGCGAGGGCCGGGAATCCGTCGAGCGGGATCACGTTCCTGCACAGCTCTTGCGGCGCGGGTGGGCCCGAAGTCCTCCGGACCAACCTGCAGGAAGCCGAGCGATGGATGGCCGAGATCCTCCAGAGTCACCTGTCGCATCCCGTCCTGTCCTTCTACCGGGCGCAGCACTGGGGCCAATCGTGGCTGGTCTCGCTGGCGACGATCCTCGATTGCTGCACCGTGCTGATCGTCGGCGGCGACGGACCCGCCGCGGCACAGGCGAGGATCACGCACCGGATGGGAATCCGCCTGCTCGAGGACCTGACCCATGCCCTGCACCTGCGCGTGGACCCGCGGTGTCCGACGCGGCTGACGGCCGTTGATCTCACCAGCCTTCGGAGCGCCTTGACGAGCCTCGGCGTCGATCTCCATGCCACGCCATCCACGGGCAATCGCCTGCTGGAGCTTTCGGGCCAGTATGATCGTTACCTGTTGACACTCGGGAAAGAGCTCGTCATCCCGATACCGTCCTGGATCGTCATGACGGAACAGGCCAGGGCGGCTGACAACTTGAATGTTCCTTAGGACGGCGCCGGGACGGTAAGTAAGTCCACGCGATGGGGAAAGCGCGGATCGGCGGACGGAGCCGCCTCCTACATTCGGACGCGGGGATCTGCCCCTGTAGGAGCCGGCTCCGTCCGGCGACTCTTCGATTTCCTTTCCCCATCGCGTGGATCGATTTATGCGGGCAGCGACGGCGGTGAGCCGGCCGTCGAGTCAACCTTCGTCGTCCGCGGGTTCTCGCCCGCTGATGAGGACCGACGCCTCGCGATAGATGAGCTCGAAGTCTGGCCATTCGGGCGGCGTGAAGCCGGCCGACTCGGTGAGCTGTCGGCGACGCTCGCGCCGGCGCCAGTCGCGTGCCCTGGCCAGCCAGTCGCGGGCGGCGTCGGCGTGGCCGAGCCCCGCGTGGCCGATGGCGAGGACCGGCCAGGACAGCCAGGCCAGCTCGGGCCAGGCGCGATCGATTCCTCGGCCCTCGCCAGCGACTTTCCCCACTGCCCGGCGCGGGCATAGACAAGCGAGAGCGACCAGAGGACGATCGGCGAGTTCGGATTTCCTTTCCAGGCGCTCGGTGAAGGTGACGAGCTCGATCGGGTCGCTCGCCCCGCCGGGGGCGAGCGCGGCGGCCTGCGCCTCTTCCGGCTCGGGGTCGGTCAGGTCGGAGGTCTTGCCGCAGTGGGCGAACATGCGCGGATCAGCCGCCGGTATCCGTCGTGATCGTGCCGCAGCAAGAGGAGCCGGGCCTGGTCGAGCCAGATCCTTGTTTCGTCCGGCTCGGTAGCCGCAAAGAGCACCGAGTGGTCGGCGGCGGCGCGCTTCCAGTCGGCTCGAAGGAGGTGCAGGCGGCCGCGGCGTCGGCGCGCGGCCAGGTCGGGCGGCTCGGTCGCGGCGACGCGGTCGAGATGGAAGGCCGCAGCCGCCGACTGCCCGACGGCGAGGGCCTCCTCGGCCTGGGCGAGATGCCAGGCGTAAGCGCGCCGGCGGCACACCGCGGAACCAGCCGTGCCCGGCGGGCCGCTCGCTCGCGCCGCCGTCCCACACGGCCACCGAGCCGTCCCAGTTGACCGCGGCCAGCCAGCGGCCGTCGCGGCTCCAGGCCAGGGTGGCATTAGAGGCGAGGTCCGCCGGCCGGGGCCGCGATCCGCGCAAGGTCAGGATGCCCTTTCCGGTCTGGACGTCCCAGATCGTGACCACCTCACGGTTCACGGCCGCCAGGCGGCGGCTGTCGGGGCCGAAGGCCAGCTCCATCGGCAAGAGATCCAGGTGGTCCTCACAGCGGAAGCGCCCGGTCGCGGTCTCCCAGGCCAGGACGCGGCCATCCTCGACACCCGCCGCGAGGAATGACCCGTCGGGGCTGAACGCCAGGCAGACGATTCCCAGCTCGCCGGCCGGCAGGGCGAGCCGCTCACGCGATTCATCCAGGTCCCAGATGCGCACCCGCGGCCACCGGGCCGTCCGGCCGATCGGGACTCGCGGGCTGATAGTCGTCGAAGGCCACGAGGCGGCCATCGGGGCTGAGCGCCACCGCGCCGCGGGCATGCCCTGCCCCGGGCGTGGCGACGGGCCGGAGGTCGGCGAGCACACTCCCGGAGATCGCGTCCCAGAGCCGGACCACGCCGGGCTTGCCGTCGCGGCTCGACACCGTCGCGGCGGCGAGCCGGCGACCGTCGTGGCTGAAGGCCAGCCGACGCGGCACGGCCTCGAGCCCGCGCAGCGCGGAAACCTCCTTACCGGTGCCGGCATCGAAGACCTTCACCGTACGCTGGTCCGTGCTCACCGCGGCCAGCAATCGAGCATCGCCCGAGAAGCTCGCCAGGTGCGCGGGCGAGAGCCACCGCTGGATGAGGTCAACCCGCGGGCCCTCGTCGGTCCGGCCGGTCTCCGGCTCGTGCGAGAGGATCCGACCCGCATGGGTCAGCCGCGCGAGCCGACCGCGGTCGTCGAACGCCAGGGCCCAGGCGCCGCCCGAGGAGAGGACCGCGAATTCCGCCGGCCTGGTCAGGTCCCAGACCTTGACATCGCCCGGCTGGCGCCCGCCGGAGATCAGCGCGCGGCCGTCGGGGTGGAAGGCGACGCACGAGACCATGCCGGTGTGTCCCCGCAGCACGGCCAGCTCGGCACCCGTCTGCGCGTCCCACAGGCGGACCGTGGCATCGGCGCCGGCCGTGGCGATCCGGCGCCCGTCCGGGCCGAACGCCACACCGGGCACGAGGCCAACGTGGCCGATCAGCGTGTACAGCGGCCGTCGCGTCGCCAGGTCCCAGACGCGGGGAGGGCTGGTCGCCGTCACGAGGCGCCGGCCGGTCGTGTCGAACTCGATCTGGGGGCCCAGCTCGGGGAAGAACAGGTCCATCTGATCGCCCGGTTCGTGGGGCAAGCGGCCCAGCACCTCGCCGGTGCTGGCCGATCGCAGCTCGACGGCGCGGCTGCCGCTCTGGGCCATCGAGGAACCGTCGGGGCTGAAACGCACCCGCCCGCCGTGCGAGGCGAACCGCCGCACGAGCTGGCCGCTGGCGACCTCGTGGATCGTGATCTCCTTCGACCCCGCGACGGCCACCAGCCGGCCATCGGGGCTGAACGCGGCATCTCCCCTCTCTTCGAGCGTGTGCCGGAGCTCGCCGGTCGCGGCGTCCCACAGCGAGACGCGGTCCCACGACCCGCTGAAGGCGAGCGTGCGACCGTCGGGGCTGAAGGCCGGCCGCAGGCCGACGCCGGGGACGGCGAGCGTCCGCGTCTTCCGGCCGCTCGAAATGTCCCACACCTCCGCGGGCGTCGGGACCTGACCCTTGTTATTGCCGTAGTAGTCCCAGCCGGAGAAGGCCAGTGATCGGCCGTCGGGGCTGAAGCCGACGCCGAAGATCATGCTGAGCGACGGGTGGGCCAGCGCGGCGATCTCGGGCCGGTCCACGCCGCGCAGATAGTGCCACTCCCAGCCTCGTCGCCCGGGCTCGCAACTGTCGAGCACGCGCTCGTGCGCGCCACGTTGTTGAGCCGCCACTCGAGCCGAGCCTGGGCGATATCGCTGAGGTAGAGATCGGCGCGGGCCTGCTCCTGGGCCAGATCGGCGCGGACACGCGCGGCGGCCTCGTCGCGTGCCTTCTGCTCGGCGCGTCGCCACTGCGACGCGACGCCCACGAGCCCCACCGCGAGCGCCACCAGCAGCGCCCGAGCAGGCCGGCGGTTCGCGGATCGCGGCGGCACCAGCGCCAGAGCCGCTCGGGCGGGGTGATCCGTCGGGCGTGGACCGGGCGGTCCTCGACGAAGCGGCGCAGGTCGGCGGCGAGCCCGGCCGCATTCCAGTAGCGATGGCCCGGGTCGCGGGCGGTCGCCTTGAGGATGATCGTTTCCAGGTCGCGCGGGACGGCCTCGTTGACCCGCCGCGGTCGGGCCAGCTCGGCGTCCAGCTTGCGTCGCACCAGGACGTTGCGGTCGACATCGGGAAATGCGTCGCGCAGGGTGGCCAGCTCGTAGAGCGTCACGCCCAGACTGTACACGTCGCCGCGCGCGTCGGACCGGCCCTCGAGGGCCTCCGGCGGCAGGTAGCGCAGGGTGCCGATGATGTCGCCGCTGCGCGTCAGGACGTTGTCCTCGTCGGCCGCCTTGGCCAGGCCGAAGTCGGTGACCCAGACGGTCCCGCGATAATCCAGGAGAAGGTTGGACGGCTTGATGTCGCGGTGGACGACTCCCAGGGCATGCGCATGGGCGAGGGCCTCGGCGACCTGCAGGCCCACGCGGGCCACGCGCACCCAGTACGGCCGTCCCGAGCCGCTCGCGGAAGACGGCGCGAGCGGGATCGCCTCGGCGCCTGCCGGCTGCGCCGTCGGGCCGTCGGCACTCGCGGAGACCTCGGCCTCCCTGCCCGACGAGATCCCGGACAGCAGCCCGCGCACCACCGCCAGGAGCGAAGGATCGCCCGTCCCTCCCCCTCCCGGCCCGCCGGCCGGCGCGGGCTGCCCGTCCGGCTGCCCACGCTTCAGCTCGCGCAGGACCCGGTCGAGCCCCACGCCCGGGATCAACTCCATGACGAAGTAATGAAGGCCGTCCTGCTCGCCGGTGCCGAAGACCTGCACGATATTGGTATGGTGCAGCCCGGCGACGGCGCGGGCCTCGCGGCGGAATCGCTCGACCGACTCGGGCTCCAGGAGCGATTGGTGGGGCAGGACCTTGAGCGCCACGCGACGGCCCAGCGAGATCTGCTCGGCCTCGTAGACGATGCCCATTCCGCCCCGGCCGACCTCGCGGATCACCCGGAAGTCGCCCAGCCGGTCCGGTACGTGCGGCCCGCCGATGGCGTGGGGATGTCCGGCCTGGACGCTCGACCCGGCACCGGGATGGCGGACCGCGGCCATGACGGGATCGCTGAGACGCTCGAGGGCATCGACGGCCGCCTCGCAGACCGAGCAAGCATCCAGGTGCCGCGCGACTCCCTCCAGCCCCGGCAGCGACAGGGTGCCGAGGATGAACCCGGATAGCTCGGCCGGGCTGGGACAGTTCCGCTCGAACATGCGCGACCCCCTGGTGTCACCCTCCGCCGGACCCGCGAGCGGTCGGCGCCGGCCTCCAGTCTAACCGCGGCTGGCCGGGACCGTCCTCCCTTCCTATAACAGTGCGCCCCCGTAACACGATTCGGCGGCGGGGCGACGATTGACCGTTCGCCGGGCGTCCAGGAAAATGGATCGGGAGCCCAGCCGCCGAGGGTCGGCCGCGGCCGAAGACCACAGGAGAGAGGCTCGCGTGACCCAAGAGAGCGGCACGTCGCTGAGCTTGCTTCAGCGAATCAGGGACGGCGACAACTCCGGCTGGCAGCGCGTCGTCGAGCTCTACTCGCCGCTGGCGCGGCACTGGTGCCGCCGCTGGGGCGTCGAGGGCGCCGACGCCGACGACGTGCTCCAGGAAGTCTTCCGCTCGGCGGCCGAGAGCATCGCCACCTTCCGACGCGACCGCGAGGGGGACACCTTCCGCGGCTGGCTACGCGCCATCACTCGGAACCGCGTCCTGGCCTTCTGCCGCACCCGCGACCGCCGGCACCCGGCCGCCGGCGGCTCCGAGGCCCAGCGGCGGCTCCGCGAGATCCCCGAACCCGACGCCAACGACCCCGAAGAGGCCGAACAATTCTCGGCACTCGTCCACCGCGCCCTCGGCCAGCTCCGCGGCGAGTTCGAGCCCAAGACCTGGCAGGCCTTCTGGCGCACGGCCGTCGATGACCAGCCCTCGGCCGATGTGGCCATCGAGCTCGGCATGTCCGCCAACGCCGTCCGCATGGCCAAGTCCCGCGTCCTGCGCCGGCTGCGCGAGGAGCTCGGCGACCTGGTCGAATAGGCGCGGCTCGCATTCGACCGTCCACGCACTTCCCCGTTCCGAAAAATCGTGTTGCGCCTGCGCACTACCGGTACGTAGGCTCTGAAACGTCCCCGGCGCCAACCACGCGACCGGGAGCCAGCCAGCCGGGCCCCGCCTCCGCCCTGCTCCACCGAACGCATCTGTTCGGCGGCCGTCGCTTGCACCGGACCAGCACGACCCCCGGGTTCTCGACTCCCGAGCCGAAACTCCGCGCTCGTGACGACGAACCTGCGCGCCCTTTGGTACAGCAGCAGACACCGACTGTTTTAATAAGGACCGTCTTCCATGTTCAAGCACCGACCCACCGGCATGACGCGTTCGCGCCCTCGAGACCGGCGAGCGATTCCGGCGTCCAGGCGGCTCTACCGCGGGTTGAACCTGGAAGGTCTGGAGGACCGGCTCGCGCCGGCCGTGCAGATCTACGGCGGCCTGGAGTTCTTGACGACCGGCGCGTTCAACGTCAGCAACGATGTGGTGACGTCGAGCAGCCCGGTCGAGGTCGGCGTGGCACCGGCTTCCGGCGGCACCTTCGCGCCGCTGTTGCTGCTGCAAAGCGGGGTCCAGTTCAACAGCAGCGATTCGACCGGCACATTCACCACGCCCCCTTCCGGTGCATCGGGCGGTGCGGTCAGCGCGTACGCTGGCGGCACCACCTTGCCCTTGCTGGATGCCCACTCGCATACGTTCGAGGCGCCGGCCTTGCTCGGGTCGGGCTACGACGTGCTCGCCGGCACCGACACCAATCAGGCCGACCTGGGAGTCGCCGGCGGCGATCTTTCGGTCACCGCGCTGCGGTTCAATGGCTCGGAGCTCGACGTGCAGGGCAACCTGTCGCTCCCGGACTTCGCCGGGCTGACCTTCGCGGTCGGGGGCAGTAACAACGTCGCGCTGTCGAGCTCGGGTGTCGCGCTGAGCGGTCTCTCGGTGACGATCCCCGGCCCGACCAGCTTCACCGAGGCGGGCCTGGACTTCACCGCGACCAACCTGCAGGTGACCTATTCTTCGGCGAACAATACCTTCGACCTGAGCGGCGGCGCGACCTTGAAGGCCGCCGGCAATACGCTCGGCCTCACGCTGGGAAGCGCATCCGCCCCGGGCCTGGTGATCGAGAACGGGGCGCTCGAGAGCCTCGACGCCACGGTCAACAGCAACATCACGCTGGGCGGCCTGACGTTCACCACCCAAGACCTGACGGTCCAGGCCGCCGCCGGCTCGGATGTGACCGTCACCGGCACCGCCGCGTTCTCGCTCGCGGCGGCCGGCAACACGCAGACCGTTAACCTGACGCTCGGCGCAAAGGCTGGCGGCGTCAACGAGCCCGGCCTGGTCATCGACCCGAGCACCGGCAACCTCGTCAGCTTTTCCGCGGTCGTCGACTCCAACATCAGCGTGGCCGGTCTGCAATTCACCGCGAGCGGACTGGCGGTCGCCTACGATCCGACCGCGTCGAGCTTTGACGTGACGGGCGCGGCCTCGATCGCGTTCGGCGGGACCTCGGCCAACGTCACCCTCGGCGGCGACAACTCGGCGGGGCTGGTCATCGAGGGCGGCACGCTCACCAGCCTCGACGCCGCAGTGTCCTCGGACCTCACGATCGGCGGCCTGGAGATCAAGGCGAACAACCTCGCCATCGCCTACGAATCCGCCAGCAAGGACTTCGAGATCTCGGGGGCGGCATCGTTCGCCCTGGGCGGCTCGTCGGTGGATATCGCCCTCGGCGGAGGTGGCACCGCCGGGCTGCAGATCGCCAACGGCGCACTGGCGGAGCTCGACGCCGCGGTCACCTCCGATATCACCCTCGGCGGCCTGACGATCACGACCAAGGACCTGACCTTCCAGTACACCGCCTCCACCTCGACGTATGAGGTCTCGGGCACGGCGACGTTCGTGCTGAGCGGCTCGACGGTCGGCATCACCCTCGGCGGAAGTGGCACCGCGGGATTGCAGATCGTCAACGGTGCGCTGACCGAGCTCGACGCGGCCGTCACCTCAGATATCACCCTGGGCGGCCTGACCCTTACGACCAAGGCCCTCACCTTCCAGTACACGGCATCGACCTCGACCTACCTGGTCTCGGGGACGGCCTCGTTCGCCGTGGCGGGCTCGACGGTCGGCATCACGCTGGGCGGCAACGATACCGCCGGACTCGAGATCGTCAACGGGGCGCTGACGGAGCTCGATGCGGCCGTCACGACGGATATCACGGTCGGTGGGTTGACGCTCACGACCAAGGACCTGACCTTCCAGTACACCGCGTCCACATCGACCTACGAGGTATCGGGCACGGCATCGTTCGCCCTGGGCAGCTCGACGGTTGACATCAACCTCGGCGGAGGTGGCACACCAGGATTGCAGATCGTCAACGGGGCGCTCAGCGAGCTCGATGCGGCCGTCACCTCCGACATCACCCTGGGCGGGCTGACCCTCACGACCAAGGCCCTCACCTTCCAGTACACCGCATCCACGTCAACCTTCGAGGTCTCGGGGACGGCGTCGTTCGGGCTGGGCAGCTCGACGGTCGACATCACTTTGGGCGGGAACGGGACGGCCGGGCTCGAGATCGTCAACGGGGCGCTCTCCGAGCTCGACGCAATCGTTACCTCCGACATCACGCTCGGCGGGTTGACCCTCACGACCAAGGCCCTCACCTTCCAGTACACCGCATCCACGTCAACCTTCGAGGTCTCGGGGACGGCGACATTCGCACTCGGCAGCTCGACGGTCGACATCACGCTAGGCGGCGACAGCACCGCCGGACTCGAGATCGTCGACGGCGCACTGGCTGAGCTGGATGCGGCCGTCACCTCCGACATCACCCTGGGCGGGTTGACCCTCACGACCAAGGCCCTCACCTTCCAGTACACCGCATCGACCTCGACCTACGTGGTCTCGGGCACCGCCTCGTTCGCCCTGGGCAGCTCGTCGGTTGACATCAACCTCGGCGGCAGCGGCACGCCGGGATTGCAGATCGTCAACGGGGCGCTCACTGAGCTCGATGCGGCCGTTACCTCCAATATTTCCCTCGGCGGCCTGACGATCACGACCAAGGACCTGACGTTCCAGTACACCGCCTCCACCTCGACCTATTTGGTCTCGGGGACGGCGTCCTTCGGCCTGGCCGGCTCGACGGTCTCGATCACGCTGGGCGGGAACGGGACGGCCGGGCTCGAGATCGTCAACGGCGCGCTGACCGAGCTCGACGCGTCCGTCACCTCGAACATCGCGATCGCCGGGCTGACGATCACGACGAAGGACCTCGGTATCCAATACCAGGCCAGTAACGCCACCTACGTCATCTCCGGCTCGGCCTCGTTCTCGCTCGACGGTTCCAGCGTGAGTCTCATGCTCGGCGGCAGCTACAGCCCGGGGCTGGTGATCGCCGGGGGGCAGCTCACCAGCCTGCAAGCGGCCGTGAGCGGCAACATCAACCTGCTGGGAATTGGCATTCAGGCCAACAACTTGACGTTCGCCTACGTGGCCGCCAACGGCAGCACTCCCGACGAATTCGCCCTGTTCGGCGGCGTCTCGCTGACCAGCAGCTTCCTCAACTTCAGCACCACGCTCGGCGACCAGCAGGACCCGGGCATCCTCGTCCAGGGTGGACAGCTCGAGTCGCTCAACATCTCGGTCACCGGCGGTTTCTCGCTGTTCGGCTTCCAGGTGCAGGCCAACGGGCTCACGGTCCAGTACGCCAAGAGCACCAACGAGCTCGACCTGTCCGGCGGCATCATGCTCGACTTCACCAGCGCCTTCGAGGTCGGCGCCGCGATCAGCCAGGGGGGCCTGTTGATCAATACGGCCACCGGCGCCCTCTCGGTGCCGTCGACCGGGCTGACGATCACCGCCAGCGCCGTCCTCGGGCCGTTCTCGATCCCGAGCCTGGTGATCTCCTTCAGCCCGGGGTCCGGTGGCATCAATTTCAGCGCCAGCGGCTCGGTCGACTTGCCCGGCGGCATCGACGTCTCCCTGACCCAGCTCGTGATCCAGAACGGCCAGCTCGACGACATCGGCGTCTCGGTGTCGGCGCCGATCCCGATCGGCGACACGGGCTTCTTCCTCGACAGCCTGTCCGGCTCGCTCCAGAACCTGAACAACATCTCGCAGCTCGTCGTCTCGGCCGGCGCCGAGGTCTCCTTCGGCAAGCCGATCGATGTCCCCAGCCTGGGCCCGATCTTCGCCGGCGGCAAGTACGCCCTCGTTGACGCGACGGGCAGCATCACCGTCAGCGCCAGCGAGCTCGACCTGAGCGGGTCCGTCAGCCTGCTGGGCGGCCTGCTCGGCCAGGGGTCGGCATCGCTCGACCTCAACTGGACGACCGGCGTCTACATGGTCTCGGGCAACTTCAGCATGTATGACGGGATCTTCAATTTCGGCGGCAGCCTGACGATCACCAACTCGGGCGACATCACGCTCGAGGCGATGGCCAGCGTCAACGTGCCGCCGCAGATCCCCTTCATCGGCGGCGATGCGCTGGGCTCGGTCAACTTCTTCCTCCAGTACCAGGTCGGCGCCGACCCGAGCCAGGATGTCGCCGCGGCGTGGACGACGTTCAGCATCCTCTCGTACAGCTTCACCATCGGCTTCAAGGTGGATTTCACCGGCAATATCTCGGTGATCGACGGCAACGACGTGGCGGGCTTCAACGCCGCCGCCATGGCGCAGACCCAGCCGTCGCAGTACGTCTACCAGTCCTATGTCAGCGTGCCCAGCGTGTCCGTGCCCGGGACCCAGCCGACCGGCGGCAGATCTCCGTCACCTCGCCCATCCTCGACGGCGCCTATCCGCTGAGCGTCGATACCCCGACGGTCACCGCCTATTTCAACGAGCTGTCCAATCACTGGTTCACCAGCTATGCCTTGGGAACGTCCAACGTCATCATGTCGACGCTCTCGTTCGGCGTCACGATCGAGACCGACACCGTCCCCGGCGGCGTCTTCGTGGGGACCGGGTACCTCGACGCCAAGGGCAACTTCTCGTTCAAGCCGAGCGGGAACACCTCGCTCGTGCCCACCGGCGCGACGCTCTATTCCGACGGGGTGCTCCAGCTCTCCTGGCCCGGGGCTCCGTATAATTCGTATGCCACATCCGTCAGCGCGAACTACGACGCCGCCGGCGCCTATTTCGAGCTGCTGCAACAGTTGACGAGCGGTACCCCCATCCCGATCGCGCAGTACTCGATCGACCCGGTCACCAACTACTCGGGCGACCCCGTCCAGTCGGCGATGGCGGCCGAGCTGCTGGTGACCGACAACGGCCTTCCTGGCGCGATCAACGGTGCCCGCACCCAGTATCACCTCACGGGCGGCCAAGCGGACCCCAAGACGGCCACCTTCACGGTCTACCAGGGGAGCACGCTGCTGGGGAACGGTTATGTCAACTCCACCGGGAACCTGGTATTCGTCCCCAATGGCACGCCGAAGATCGTGCCGAACGCCGTCAACTTCACCACCAACCTCGAGGGCGACGCCATCATGACCCTGGTCTGGCCCAGTAACCCCGGGCAGACCACGGTCAACGTCACTTACGCGTCGGTCGCGAACCGGGTGATCGATTTCCAGCTACCGAGCTCGAACCCGACCGGCGGGGTCCTCGGGCAGTACATCATCGAGCTGGTGAGCAACACCCAGATCGCCTCGAATGACGTCCCCATGTTCAGCGAGACGACGCTCTATCGGACGCCGCAGGTCTCCATCGCGCCGAGCTCGTTCTCCGTCTCGTCGACGGGCGTGCTCAGCGGCACGGTCCAGGCTACCGCCTACACCCCCGCCGCGCTCACCTCGGGCAGCTCGACGGCGACCGCGTCCGTCTACATCAACTCGACCAAGAGCACCACCAACGGCCAGTTGATCGGGACCTACAATTACAGCAGCTTCACCGCCGGCAGCTCGGGCAGCCCCTCGACCCATGCGTTCTCATGGTCGGATTTCGCGAACCTGCCCGCGGGTTCCTATTACCTCTACGCCGTCATCAACGACGGATCGAACCAGCCCGTGACCTCGTCGCTGGCCGGCCCCATCACCGAGGCCAGCCCCACACCGGCGCTGTCCGGTCCGAGCGATCTGGCATCTCCCCGTCGGGCAGCGTCGAGCAGGGCGTCTTCAGCGCGGCGGCCGGCACCGCCCTTGGAATCACGACCAATGTCATCACCCCGGTGAACGTGACCCTCGAGGTCAGCGGCGGCGGCAATCTCGTGCTCGGCACCGCCTCGCCCAGCGCGAAGCTCACCGAGGTCTACCCGTCCGCGGCCGCCGCCGTGTCCGCATTGAGCGGCCTGATATTCGTGTCGAACGGCCAGTTCACCGGCGCGTCGACGCTGACCTTCACCGTCTCAACCACCGTCAACGGCGTGAGTTACACGGCCACCGATACGATCCCGCTCTTGACCCCGAACACCGCGCTCGTGGTCACCCAAGCCGTCGACACGAGCCTCCCCGCGAGCCCCAACGATTTCAACCTGACGGTGACCATCAAGGACCCCGGCGGACTCGACGCCCAGAACGGCACCGGAGTGAAGGTTCAAGAGAGCCTGGCACCCGGCGTGAGCGTCCTCTCGGCGACCGCGTCGCTGGGCAGCTACAACGCGTCCACGGGGATCTGGACCATCGGCAACCTGCCGATCTCCAGCACCGGCTCGGCGACCCTGACGCTCGTGCTGCAAGCCGGCGCGAGCACCCAGGGCCAGGCGCTCGCCAGCTCGGCGCAGGCTTCGAGCGCCCTGTTCAACTACCCGGCCTCCGCGGCCTCGTCGCTGGTGGCCCTCCAGCGGCCGAGCCCGATCACGATCACCGTTACCAATTTGAACGACAGCGGCACCGGCTCCCTCCGCACGGCAATCCAGGCGGCCGAGAACGGCGACACGATCGCGTTCAGCCCGGGCCTGTCGGGCACGATCACGCTCACCTCCGGCGAGCTGCTCGTCAACCAGTCCTTGACCATCGTCGGCCCGACCACCTCCACGGGCGCACCGGCCATCGAGGTCAGCGGCAACAAGGCCAGCCGCGTCTTCGACATCCAGGGGGGCACGGCGGGCGTCAACGTCACGATCGAGGACCTGGCGATCGAGAACGGCCTGGCCAACAGCAAGAGCCTCAACACCGCGGACGCCGGCGGCGGCCTGCTCATCAATGACGCGGGCGGCGCCGTCACCTTGACCAACGTCCTCGTGAGCGGCAACGTCGCGCAGGGGAGCACGGGTGTGACCGCGCAGGGCGGCGGGATCGCGTTACTGGGCGGCACCGGCACCTTCTCGAACGACACCATCTCCGGCAACCAGGCCATTGCCGTCTCGGGCACGAATGCCCTGGGCGGCGGCCTGTCGGTCTCGGCGGGTGCCCTGGCCCTCGGCACCGACACGATCGCCGGCAACGCCGTCACGGGCGGCAACGGCGGACTGGGCGGCGGCATCAGCGTGATCGGCGGCGGCGTGGCGCTGAGCGGCGACACGATCGCCAGCAACACCGCGTCCACCGGAGGCGACGTCGACCAGGCTGCCCCAGGCGTCGTCTCGGCCGTGAATTCCATCTTCGCCAGCTCCGGGTCCACGGGGACCGCCCCCGATTTCGCCGGTACCGTCAGCTTCAGCGACCACAACCTGGTCGACAACACCGCGGGCAGCACGGGCTTCGGCGCTGCGAACGGCGACGTGCTCAATGTCAGCGCCGGCCTGGCGGCGCTGGGCAACCACGGCGGGCCGCTGCCCACCATGCCGCCGCTGACCGGCAGCGCCGCCATCAACGCGGGCGACCCGGTGGTGCAGACGGCCGAGACGCTGCCCAATCTCGTGGCCTACTGGCAAGGTGCCGGCAGCGCCGTTGAACGCCACGGGCATGAACAACGGCACGATTGCGGGCGGCATCTCGTTCGCCACCGGCCCCGGCGGCACCCTGGGCTTCCTGTTCGACGGCTCGACCGGCTCCATCCAGACGGCGGCCAACCCCGCCGACCTCTCGGTGAGCGACGCGATCTCGGTGTCGGCCCTCGTCGATCCGACCGCCTACCAGGGCGATAGCGTGATCCTCGACAAGACCCAGACCGGTGACGCCGCCAATTACCGCTTCGGCATCAGCGGCACCGGCCAGCTCTTCTACTGGAATGGCAAGACGACGGTTTACTCCAAGGCGGCTGTCCCGCTCAATGCCTTCTCCCAGGTCGGCTTCACCCTCAACGGAGCCACCAGCACGCTCGCTTTCTACATCAACGGCCAGCTCGATTCGACGAGCTCGACCGCATTCGGCGCGGTGAACACGGCTGCCGTCTTCATCGGTCGCGACCTCTCCGGCGACTATTTCCGGGGCATGATCGCCGACCTGGCGGTCTACCACGGCGTCCTGACGGCCGCGCAGATGAGCCTGCTGGCGGTCCCCTCCGCCGGGGCCCAGGTCCAGGCCGGCACCGTGCCCGGCGTGGTCAGTATCTTCGGCGTGAATGGCTCGATCCAGGACGTCACCGGGACCAACTCCGCCTCGGCGACCTCGGGCGTGTCGGACGGGCCAGGGGTCGTCGGCCAGGCGCTCCAGTTCAACGGCCAGAACGGGGAGATCTCCGTCCCCAACAGCCCGAGCCTGGACACGCCCGCCTTCACCGTCGGCGGCTGGTTCGACGTGTCCCAGGCTCCGTCGCTCGGATACGAGTACTTCCTGGCCAGCAAGTACGACGGCAACGATCACGGATGGATTCTCCGTCTCAGCAATAGCCTGTTTCCGACCGTGTCGGTCCAATCATCCGCCACCGCCAGTGTCAACGTGGGCTCGTCGCAGCCGCTCTCGCTGAACACCTGGTACTACATCGCCGCGACCTACGACGGCACGACCGCCACCATCTACATCGACGGTGCCGCAGTGGGCACCGCCACGCTCTCGGGCGGCTACACGCCGAGCGCCACGCCGATGGTGATCGGCGCGGCGAGCTGGTATGGCGGCGGCTATTTCGACGGCGGCATCGAGGGCTTCACCTACGACAACACCTCCCTGAGCGCGGCCCAGGTCCGAACACTGAGCGCCTCGGGGACCGCCGAACTGGCCGACTCGTACCTCGGCCAGGGCAACGCGTTCGACTCCTCCGGAACCAGCAACGGCACGCCGACGGGCGGGGTCAGCTATGCTCCGGGGCTCGCCGGCCAGTCCTTCAGCTTCAACGGGCAAAATAGCTACATCGCGCTCGGCACCGGTCCCGACATCGTCGGCACCGGCGCCTTCGCCGTGGCGGCCTGGGTCAAGACGACCGCCGGCGGCACCGAATACATCCTCAGCCAACGCGACCCGAACAACTTCAACGGCGAGTACACGCTGGACCTCGTCAACGGCCAGGTAAATTTCTACGTCTATGGGAATGGGCAATACGACTTCAACATGACCACGAGCGGCAAGGTCAACGACGGCAACTGGCACATGATCGTGGCGCAGCGGTCGGCGGATGGGACCGGCCAGATCTTCATCGACGGCACGCTGGCGGCCACGCAGACCGGCACCCCCGTCCCGCTGGGGAGCGGCTTCAACGTCTACATCGGCGAGGATGTCCGCGACGCCGTCGATGTCGGGCCCGGATACGCCTTCAACTACATCGGCCAGCTCGAAGCGGTCCAGATCTACGACCAGGCCCTCACGGCGGGCCAGGTCACCCTGCTGCACAGCTCGCTCGCTTCGCAGGTCGCCGCGGCCAGCGACCAGCGCGGCGACGCCCGCCGCGTGGCCGGCGGCCTGGACATCGGCGCCGACCAGTACCAGTACGGCCTGTCGGTCACGGGCGGCGCTCCTCCGTCGGTCACCCTTGATGGGTTCGTGACCTACAACCTGACCGTGACCAACTCCGGCGCCGACCCGGTGGGCGGCGTCACCCTCACCGACGTCCTGCCGTCCACCGTCGTCTTCGATTCATTCTCCGCACCCTCGGGCTGGTCGGTCACCAACCCGTCCCTCTTAGGGAGCGGGGGCACGCTCACAGCCACCGACGGTTCCGCCCTCGCCCCTGGCGCGAGCGTGCAAGTCTCGCTGGTCGGGTTCGTCTCGTATGCGACCGAGTACTACAGCTATATCACCAACACGGTCCGGCTCAGCCCGGTCGTCGGGAACGCGACGCCGGCGGGTGGCACCCTGAGCCTCTCGTCGCAGGTCGCCAACGGGCTCGGCATCGCGTCGCAGCCGACGAGCGCGACGGCCGGCTCCACGATCGTCCCGCCGCTCGCGGTGACCGTGGTCAACAACGACGACAACACGGTCACCACCGACAGCACGCAGTCCGTCACCCTGGCGATCGCGAGCGGGCCCGCCGGCGCGATCCTTTCGGGCCCGACGACCGTGGTCGCCGTCAACGGCGTGGCCACGTTCACCGGGCTCTCGGTGAACCTGCCGGGCACGTATGTCCTGGTGGCCACGGGCGGAGTCCTGACGCCGGTCGATACCGATCCGATCGCGGTCGCTCCCGTGGTGGCCTCCATCAGCCCCTCCCCCACCAGCCCGTCTCCCACCCGTCCGATCGCAGTCACTCCCGTCGTGGTCACCGGCGGCCTTTCCATCAGCCGGAAGCCCCTGCACGTGGTGAAGCAAGTCCGGCACGGCCGCGCCCGGACCGAGGTCGTCCAGCAGAAGGTCACGATCAAGGAGACCCTCCGCGACGCGCTGAGCGGGCCGCTGGCGCTCCAGGTGACGGGCCTCCGGGCCGGCGAGACTCTCTCCAACGCCAGCGGCAGCTACGGGGGGAATCCATACGCGGACGTCCTGATCGGCGGCGAGTCCCTCGCCTACAAGCACAGCGCGACCGTGACCCTCGACTTCAGCATTGAGGGCAAGGCCCCGCGCAACCTGAAGAGCATCTACAGGAACATCGAGGCCATGCTGGGCCTGTGATCGCCGGTCGGAGATTCCGGATCACGCGGGGTCGCCCCTGCTGCCCCGCGGGTCCGGATTCCAGAATGGCCGCCTCGCCCCTCACCGACCGTCCCGGTTCCGCGCCGCGGGCGGTCGCTGCATCCGTGACGCAACTCGCAGTCGCCACGGCATTTCAGAGGAAACTCTTGAATCCGAGTCCTCGGTGCCGGTGTTCGGCTCATGGCATTCAGCCATAGATCAATTCCATCGGGCTGAACCGGAGGTTATTCTCGGGATCACGGATGAGTTGGCCTGCGTTCCGAGCCACGGCGGCCCCGGACCAGGATAGAAAACCCGTCCTTCCGAGACTTTTCCTGTCCAGGGTGGCCGGCTTCGCGCAGTCTCACTCCATGGAGGAGCGATCGAGGTAACGGCCGGTTGGGGGGAGGCGTGGACAGAGATCCCGTGCATGCGATCGGCGGCGAGCGCCGCGATTGGGGCCAGTTCCTGTCGGCCCACCGCGACCGCCTGCGGCGGATGGTCGCCCTGCGGCTGGATGATCGGCTGCGCGGGCGGATCGACCCCTCGGACGTGATCCAGGAGGCGTACCTGGAGGCCCTCGAGCGACAATCCGAATATGAGCGGCAGCCGGATGCCGATGCCGCCGTTCCTGTGGCTGAGGTTCCTGACGCTCCAGCGGTTGCAGCTCGTGCATCGCCGGCAGCTCGGGACCAAGGCACGGGACGCCGGCCGGGAGATCTCGATCGACGGCGGGACTTATCCGGCGGCCAGCTCGGCGGCGCTGGCGGCTCGGCTGCTGGGCCGCGAGACCCGTGCCAGCGAGGCGGCCATCCGCGCCGAGCGCAACCCAGCGGCTCCAGAAGGCCCTCGAGGAGATGGACCCGATCGACCGCGAGGTCCTGGTCCTCCGCCATTTCGAGCAGCTCAGCAACGGCGAATGCGCGCGGGTGCTGGGCCTGAGCGAGTCGGCGGCGAATAAGCGCTACTGTCCGGGCCTTGAGGCGGCTCAAGGAGATCCTCTCGGCCCTGCCCGGGCGGAGAGAAGGAGGCCTGGACATGAACGGCGGATCGCGCATCGGCCCCGGACGATGATCTCCTCGGCCCGGTCGTCGAGTCGTTTCTGGACCGGTTCCGTCGCGGAGAACGGCCGGCGCTGACGCGAGCTGATCGCGCGCCATCCAGAGCTGGCCGGGCCGATCCGCGAGCTGATCCCGGCCCTGGTCGAGCTGGAGCAGTTCGGCGGCTCGACCGGCGGCATCAGGCGAGTCCCCGGCGATCGGCCCGGAACGAAGGAACCCGGGGACGAGGGCCCGTCGCCCGAGCGGCTGGGCGATTACGTGATCCTCCGCCGGATCGGCGGCGGGGGGATGGGTGTGGTGTACGAGGCCGAGCACGAGTCGCTCAAGAGCCGGCGTGGCGCTGAAGGTCATGCACCCACGATTCCGGGCTGACTCGAAATACCTGCGGCGGTTCCACGCCGAGGCCCGCGCTGGCGGCCGGGCTGCACCACACCAACATCGTCGGCGTCTTCGACTACGGCGAGCAGGAAGGCGTCTGCTACTACGCCATGCAGTTCATCCAGGGTCAGCCGCTGGACCGTGTGCTTGGATGACATCCGTCGGCTCCGCGGCGGACGGCGACGCACGCCGATGGAGGCGCTCGAGCCCGATGCGATCTTCACCCGCCGGCAGCGGCCTCCGCGGTCACGCCCGTCGGCCGCCGTGAGAGGACTCCTGACCGGCCGCTTCGCCGCGGCGACGCGTCCGCGTCGCCGAGCGTCGCGACCGAGGGCACGGGCGCGCCGATCGACCCATCGACCGCGCGGAGACGCGATCCGCGACCCGAAGGCCGAGGCGACGATCGCGGCGGTCTCCGGATGAGACTCGACGCCTCGGATCATCGTCACTGGGCGGCCTCGAGCGAGCTGAGGTACTTTCGCGAAATCGCGCGGGTCGGCGCCCAGGTGGCCGACGCTCTGGAGTACGCCCACCGCCGCGGGCGTCCTGCACCGCGATATCAAGCCATCGAACCTCCTGCTCGACGCCATGGGCAACGTCTGGGTGACCGACTTCGGGCTGGCGAAGCTCGAGGAGGGCGACGACCTGTCGCAGTCGCGCGAGCTGGTGGGACGCTCCGCTACATGGCGCCCGAGCGGTTCCGGGGCAGTCGGACCGGCGGGGCGACATCTATTCTCTGGGGGCGACTCTCTACGAGCTGCTGACGCTGCGGCCGCCGTTCGAGGAGACCGACCAGATCCGGCTGATCGAGCAGATCCGGAACGGTCGCCCGCCGCCGCCGCGGCAGCTCGACCGGAAGCATTCCGCGCGACCTGGAGACGATCGTCCTGAAGGCCCTGGCCAAGGACCCGAACGACCGGTTCGGCTCGGCGGGCGAGCTGGCCGACGAGCTGCGGCGGTTCGTCGAAGGTCGGCCGATCCGGTCGCGGCCGGTCTCGTTCGTCGAGCGGTTCTGGCGGTGGTGCAAGCGCGACCCCTGGCTGGCCGGTGCGAATATCGCCGCGGCGGTGCTGACGACGGTCCTGGCCGTCGTGGCGACGGTGGCCGCCTGGAATTACCGCCGGCAGCTGCGACCAGGTCGGGCGGGCCGAGACGACAGGCGCGCGTCAGCTCTTCGACGCCCTGCACGGCCGGGCACAAGCCGGGCGGTTCAGCCGCCGGGTCGGTCAGCGGTTCGACAGCCTGGAGGCCCTGAACGCCAGGCGGCGACGATCGCCCGGGAGCTGGGACTGCCCGCGGACCGGCTCGATCGGCTCCGCGACGAGGCGATCGCCTGCCTGGCCCTGCCCGACCTCGAAGCCGACCGGCCGGGTCATCAGGCGGCCGCCGGGCGCGATCGATGGTCGCCTTCGATCCGACCATGACCCGCTACGCCCTGCGGTTTCGCGACGGGACGATCTCGGTTCGTCGCGTCGCCGATGACCTGGAGATCGGCCGTTTCTCAGCCCGCGGCGATCGCGATATCAGCGTCTTCGGCTTCAGCCCCGACGGCCGCTATCTGGCGACCTCGCATCATCCCCGGGAATGCGGTGACGGTTTGGGACATCGAAACGCCGATCGTGCCCTGAACGAACCGCGGCATCGTACTGGAGTCGCGGCCGATTCAGCCCGGACAGCCGGCGGATCGTCCTGGCGCATACTGATGGCGAGATCCTCGTTTACGACCTGGCGAACCGGGCGGTCTGGCCGCACGAGGCCGGTGCCGGGTAGGATCATGGCCTTCCGGCGGGACGGGGCTCCAGCTCGCGGTCAGCTACAACGAGAAGGTACCGCACCTGCCAGATCCTGGAGGCCGAGACGGTCCGGCTCATCCGGTCGATCCCATTGCCGACGAACGGCGCCGGTCGCCTGGAGCCCCGACGGCCCACGCTGGCGACGGCCTGGGACGAGCAAGATCTACCTGTGGGAGGCCGCCACCGGAATCCTGCGACGCTATGGAAGGGCTCAACAACCGGGGATATCGGCGGCCTTCAACCCATCTGGCACGCTGCTTAGCCAGCAACGGCTGGGCAGGGCGGCTGCGGCTCTGGGACCCGGTGCTGGGCCGGCCGCTGCTGAACCTGACCGGAGCTGCGTCGCTCCCGAGTTCAGCCAAGATGGGCGGATCGTCGTTCGGCCAGAGGACCGACTGACCATGTACCAGGTCGAGCCGGCCCTGGAGTACCGGACTTTGGGCCATGCTTCACCGCGAGCCGATCAGTTATGCACGCGCATCGGTCCGGCATGACGGCCGGCTGCTGGCCGTCGGCACGGACCGGGGCGTGGTGCTCTGGGACCTGGGCCGCGGCACCGAGCTCGCCTTTCTGCCGATCGGCAACGCCTGGCACGTGATGTTCGAGACGTCGGGCGACTTGATCACCGGCGGTTCGATTCCGGCGTGCATCGGTGGCCAATCCGGCTCGACTCCGGGCCGTGGCGAATTCTCCGTCGGGTCCGCCGCGCAGCTCCCGCTCAACGCGGGATGGAATGGCTTCGGCACGGACCGATCGGGCCGGATCGTGGCCCGGGCCGACTATCACTGTGCCTTCGTCACGACCCCGGAGCGGACGTTCCGGGTCGGGCCGCTGGACGACTGCCGCGAGCGTCGCGGTCAGCCCGGACGGCAAGTGGCTGGCGACCGGCAGTCACGCCGACGAGTCGCGGCGCCAGGTCTGGCGCATCGCCGACCGCAAGCAGGTGGCCGAGCTGCCCATCGATGGGGGGCACGGGGGTCGCCTTCAGCCCCGACGGGAAGCTGGCTGGTGACGGCGGGAAGTCCCTCTCCGGCTCTGGGAGGTCGGCACCTGGCGAGAGGGTGGATCGGTCGGTGATGCCGGTGGCTGCTTCTCCCCCGACGGCCGGCTGATGGTCGTTGTGGACGCGAGCAAGGTTCTCGCCTGGTCGAGATACAACCGGCCGCACGCTCGCACGGCTCGAGAGCCCGGATTCCTGCACCCCGGCGGCTCGCGACCTTCAGCCCCGATGGCTCGCGCCTGGTCTTCACGACACATGATGGGCCGGCCGTGCAATCTGGGATCTCCGGGCCGTCCGGAAGCAACTGGCCCGCCTGGGGCTCAACTGGCAGGGCCCGGCCTATCCGATGAAGATCCGGCCAGCCCTCGGCGCCCCGCCTGAAGCTGCATGCAACATCGACCACGGCGCCTTCGAGCGGAATGCCAACTCCGACGAAGGGCGGTCGCTGAGCCTCGGCGGGCCTCCGTTGTTTTCCGGACTCTTTCGGCATTACTGTCGAAAACGCCCACCCGTGATGTTCTCCCACTCCGTGGATTCGGCAATCAGGCTGGTGGCGACGCGCTGTTGTCCTGTGCTGAGCCACTCGACTGGGAGCATTGGTCTTCGGGTCTCTAAGCCGGTGTGACCCAGAGGTGATGGGGAGCGAGTAGCTGAGGGTCGCTCGCCGGCCCCCCGGCCGCGTTCGATTCGTCGTCCCAAGAGTTCCGGCGTACGGGGTCCGGACCCACGTCGTCGCCCCGATCGCCCGACCCGCCGTCGCGAAGGCCGCCGTCCGCTCCTCGAGAACCTGGAGGGCCGGCAGCTCCTCAGCGGCATCGCGGGCAACGCTCTCGGCGGCTTGATCGCGCCACCACGGCCCAGGTCCAGCCCATCGGCCCCACCTGTCCAAATGCGGCCATCCTCTTCCCGGTGTTTGCCCAGAAGGGTTTGTTGACCTCCTGGCTCATGTGGTGACAGTTGGCGGCCCTAAGGATCGCCGGGTGCAAGGCCTCGGGTCTGCCGTTTCGAGCTTCTCTGCCTCCCACTGGCTTTCCTGTGCCGGCTGCTTTCAAAGGTCGTTGAGCGTCGGTATCTGGAGGCTGGTGCCGTCCTCCCCACCTGAGCTCCCCAATTTTCCCTCGGAATTCCTGTCCAGGACGCCCCCCGCGCAGTCTCAACTTCTGGCACGTCGGGCATCGGGCGGGCGGCGACGACACCCGGACATCCCCGGCGGCCCTGCCGATCTCGGGCATCCGCGGCGAAGAGACACCCCATCGGCAATGGCTGGCCGGCGAAGATCGGGTCGACAATGGCGCACCCAGCAGACCACTTCATCGCGATCCATCGCTTCGATCCGAGTGCGGTCCAACACGGAACGTCGGGCCCGATAGCGGTTGAGCTGGTAAACGATACTCCTCAAGGCGATACACCATGCGCGTCTCCTCCCGGTCCCAAGCGTCCTGGCTCGGCCTTCCTCGGAGTCACTGGGACGTGGTGAGACGCAAGCGCTCGCCGTCGCCGGAAACTCGGCTTCCAGGGGCTGGAGGACCGCACGCTCCTCTCGACGATCTACCTGGGCACAGCACGGATCACCCCACCGGCGGGAGCTGGGACATCGCCGCTAGACTGGATGGGAGGCTAGTCATCCCCGGCCCGAGCAACGACGTCATGATCGACCTGACGGCCGCCGGCACAGTGACGCTCGGTGAACGGAAGTGACCGACACGGTCAACAGCCTCATGGCGAACGCCAATACGACCATCAGCATCACGTCGGACACCCTCTCGCTGGCCTCGGCCTCGACGATCGGGGGCGGATTGAGCCTCAAGAGCGGCGGCACCCTGACCGGCGGCAGGGGAACGTGACGGTCGGCCGGCACGATGGCATGGGCCAGTCCCAGCACGATCAGCGGCACGGGCGCCCTCATCGGTGAGTCCGGGGAGCCAGCTCAACATCACCTCGGCGAGCGGCTCCGGGAACGCCGGTCCTGAGCGGCCGCGAACGCATGGAGGGCTTCGGCCACATTCTCGGGCTGCTCAACAGCCCTCGACTTGCAGGGCGGCGCCGACGATCATCAACGAGTCGGGGGCGACCTGGAACCTCGAGAACGAGGGCGATCGCCTCGATCAGCGGCAGCAAACACCTTCAAGAACGTGGGGACGCTGGTCGCGACCCAGTCGAGCGCCATCCAGGCGGCGCTGGCCAACAGCGGCGCGGTGGACGTCAACTCGGGGACGCTCGACGCTGAGCCGGCGGGGGCAGCGACAGCGGCACTGATCAGCGTCCCGGCGTCGAGCACGCTCGAGCCTGGCTGAGCAGCATACGAGGTGAGCGGGCTCCGGGACGCATCGGCGGAACGGGTGCCGCGGGGGCCGTCACCCTGGCCTCGGGCAACGCTGACGCTGGACCCGGGGCACGACTTACGACGCGACCGGGGGCCTGCACGGCCAGCGGCGGGTCGGTCGACGTTCGGCACGGGCGACACGCATCGGGCCCGGCGGTCTCGGTCAGCGGCGGGACGGTCACGGTCGGCGCGGGCACGACCCTGCCGGCGCTGAGCAGCGTCTCGGTCAGCGGCGGCACGCTCATCTTCGAGCACGGGGTCGGGCGTCAGCCATCACCACGCTCAGCCTGACGGGCGGCACGCTGGGCAGGTGCCGACTCGATCACCGTCGGCGGCACGCGCCACCTGGAAGAGCAACTCGAGCTCGATGAGCGGCGAACGGGGACGTTGATCGCCGCCGCCACGAGCACCCTGAACATCACGTCGCCGGCGCAACGTCGGCTCGGTCACCCTCAGCGGCGAGACGCTGGAGAACTTCGCGGACGGCCGACGTTCCACGGGGACGACCGGCGGCAACGCGATCGGTGCTCCAGGGCGGCGCCAGCATCATCAACGAGTCGCAGCACACCTGGAACTTCCCTTCGGGACTGATCAACCCGTACAGCAGCAGCAGCGGGCGGGACGTTCAACAACGCGGGGACGCTGAACGTCACGGGTACGGACAGCATGGGCGTGGCGCTGACGAACAGCGGCACGGTCAAGGTCAACTCGGGTAGTCTCGCCCTGAGCGCCGGATTCAACGACAGCGGCACGATCCAGCGTGATCCGCGTCCACGTCACTTGTCCTCGGCATCTCGAACGCGACTTCGTACGATTACGAGGTGACGGGAACTGGCAAACTGAATGGCCAGGGGAGCCTGACGCTGGCTCAGGGAACGCTGGCGCTGGACTCGGGCAACACATATGACGTTACGGGCGGATTCACGGCGACGGGGACGGCGACGTTCGGGGCTGGGGACACGCTGGGATCGAGCGTCACGGTTGGTCAGGCGACGGTCACGATCGGCGCCGGGACGACGTTGCCGACCCTGAGCAGCGTTTCGGTCGGAGGCGGAGTCTACGGCGGCACGCTCAGTTTCAGCACGGGGTCGGGCGTCTCCCTCACCACGCTCAACCTCACCAACGGCACGCTGACGAGTACGGACCCGATCACCGTCAGCGGCACGACCACCTGGAAGAGCAGCAGCACGCTGAGCGGGAGCGGGACGTTCATCTCGGACGGCAACCTGAACATCACGTCGGCGCCGAACGTCGGCTCGGTCACGCTCAGCGGCAAGACGCTGGAGAACTTCGGCACGGCGACGTTCACGGGTGTGAGCAACAGCAACGCGATGGTGCTCCAGGGAGGCGCCAAGGTCATCAACGAGCCGAATGGCACCTGGAGCTTCCCCGTGGGCCAGATCGAGCCCTATAGCGGCAGTAGCGGAGGGACGTTCCAGAACCAGGGCACGCTGAGCGTCACGGGCACGGATAGCATCGGCGTGGCTCTCGTTAACAGCGGCAAGATCAACGTGACCTCGGGCTCGTTGAGCGTCGGCGGCACGTTGACGCAGTCGGGCTTGGTGAGCATCGCCGCGGGTACGACGCTGACCACCAGCGGGGCCTATACTCAGTCATCCGGGACCACCACACTCACGAGTGGCGGCACGCTCACGTTGACGGCAAACGGCGTGGCGATCAACGGTGGAGCACTGGGCGGCTCGGGCACGATCAACGGCAACGTGACGAACGCCGGCAACGTCATCCCCGGTGCCGGCGACGCACCCGGTATCCTGTCAATCACGGGCAACTACACCCAGACCTCCGCCGGATCGTTGATTGTTTACCTCAGCAGTACAACGGCGGGCTCGGGCTATGGCCAGCTTGCGGTCAGCAACACGGCCTCGCTGGCTGGGAATCTTGATCTCGACCTCTTTGGCGGATACATCCCCAGCAATGGAGACACGTACCAGGTTGTGAGCTGTGGCTCGGAGAGTGGCCAGTTCGCCAGCCCCACACTCTCAGGCTTCCCCGCCGGAACGACGGTCTCTCCGACTTACAATTCCAGCTCCGTCGTGCTCACGGCGAACGTTCCGCAGGCGGTCAATTTCCAGACGGTCACCGGCGACTTGACGACTTATCTGGGGATGATCCAGGGAAGCCTCGACACACAGCTTGGTGAAGCTATCTCGATTCCGATCATCGGTACGGGCTTGACGTCCGCCCTATCGAATGATGACTCCCTTTCCCTTTCGACGTTCATCGCCCCGTTTCTCAATGCGCTCGACATGATCAAGGGCATCGCGGCCAACAGCCCGTTGCTGGGCCCGACGGTTCAGTCCATGGTGTACAACGCCCTGGGGCAATATGAAGCCGGCCATGCGAATCTGGGTGCCCTGAAGCTCGCCCAGATCAATCAGAACCAGAGCTCCGACGCGGCCAACTATGTCCACGCTTCACGCCCAGTAACGACCAGGATCACTCGTTTACGGTGCAGGTGCTGCTGGCGGAGAACAACGAGCCGAGCCTCCAGTTCGACCTGGGCCTGGGCAGCTTCCTGAAATTCAGCACGTCATTGACGGGCGTCCCGCTCATCATTAGCACGGACTACCTGGTCACGTTCACGTTCGATCCAAAACGACGGCGTTCGAGTCCTCGACAACAACGTGAGCCTGGCGAACTATGCCACGGCGGTTGGCGCGGTGGGTCTTCCCGACGCCCCACTGGCATTCGCCATCAGCACCGATCCGCTGTCAAAGAATCTCGGAAAGGCGCAGCTCGCCGGGCTATTGACGGCCACCGTGACCAGCGACGCGTCAAGCCTGGGTATCGACGTTCCGCAAGCTGCGGCCACGGGTCTGACGGCGAGCCTGGGCGTGGCTCTTGACTCCAGCGATGACGCGACGCTCACGCTGTCGGGCACCGCGAACGCGAATATCGGTCTGTCACTCACTTTCGGAGACCCCAGTAATAACGGGATCAACCCTACCATCTCAACGGGGATTCAGATTCAGCGCGAACTTCAATTCATCACCGCTCAACGGCGACGACGGCGCCTCGCTATCGAGCGACTTCGGTCCGATCATGTTCGATGGGGTCACGGTCAGCCTCGATCTCGATTTCCTGAACCCGATCATCTCGGACATCCAGTCCGTCACCGAGCCGCTTCAGCCTATCGTCAATGTCCTGAATGCCCAGGTCCCGGGTCTCAATCTCCTGGGAATCCACGAAACGCTGATCGACCTGCTTCCTCGACATCACCGGCGAAACGAGCGAGATAGACCCCGTCAATGACCTTCTGGCCGCCATCACCGCGATCAACAGTTTTCACATCGGCCCGAATGGCACACTCCTCATTCCGATCGTTGATCCGTTTCAGATCCAGCTTCCCAATGTCAGCGGCGACGACCCAGTACACGGGCACTCCGCAGGCGAGCGGCGATTCGGATCCGGCCGATGCCTCGAACTGGTCAACATCGACGCTGGCGCAACTCGACACCGACTACGCGGGCGACGATTCCGGCGGCGACAAGAGCAGCACTCCCTCACTCTTCTCATTCCCCTTGTTCATGACCCCTGTCCAGTCGATCATTCCGCTCCTCCTGGGCTCGGGGGCCTCGGGCCCCTCGCCGGTCCTCTTCGAGTTCACGACGCCGGATATCAGCCTGAGCGGGGGCGTCTCATTCCCGATCGGATCGGTCCCGCCGTTCGTCCCGGACATCGAGCTCCTCGCGGGTGCCTCCCTCGATATGCGAGTGGGAGTCGGTTACGACCTGACGGGATTGATGGAAATCGCGAACGGGGGCAATGTCGGCGACCTCTTCGACGGCTTCTTCATCGATGACAATGTGACGCATATCACCGCAGGTGGATACATCGGGATCGAGGCCGACGCCTACCTCGCGAGCATCGTGGGTAAGCTGCAACCTGAGCCTGACGTTGACTCCCGTGTCCAATGGCCCCGGCAATCGGACCTACCTCTCCACCGCGTTTTCGCAAGGCAAGTCGATCACCCAGATCATCAACTTCAGCGGCGAGATCGACCTGACCTTCTCAATCAACGTCGGTCTCGAGGTCGGGCCTTTCCATTACACGCTCTTCAGTTACACCTTGGGGCCGATCTATATCTTCCAGTTCGGACCACAGTCCGGCCCGTCGATCCAGCTGAACACCTACCCGACGATCTACATCACCGAGGCCGATACCGATCCGGGCAAGAACATCGTCGTTCATGAAGCGAGCATTCAAGACCCGAACACGAGCACTCAGACCGACGAGGTCATCGAGGTCGATTACCCCGACGGCACCAAGGATTACTACCCCGTCGAGGCCCTCACCACGTCCACGAATGAGCCCATCAGCCCCAATCCCTTCAACCCCGACAATGTTCCCTACCAGATCGTCGCCATCCCGAGCGCCACCATTCACGCCCTTCCAGGTCGATCCTACGGCGATCACCCAGGGCCAGTCGATCGTCATCAATTCCGATGTGACCAGCTACTACTCCAACAATCAGCCGGAGCCCGTGAACGCCCTGTTGATCGGCGGCGAGGGAAACGATGACCTGGAATACTTTGCCAGCGGCCAAGCGGTCCTGGTCGGCAACGGTGGCAATAACATCCTGATCGGCGGCAGTAAGAGCACGATCGACGCGTTCGGAGATACGATCGACCCTTCCCAACCCGATCCCCTCCTCAGCCCCCCGTCCTGGTTCTCTCAGCTTCCGCCCCAGATCGTGAATTTCCTGTCCTCAACCCAGGGAGAGGGCGTCGTTCCCACCGACGAGACCACCACGGAATCGATCAGTGGCGGGGGGACCGGCGACTTCCTCGAGGGAGGGGCCGGCGGCAACGCGATCGCGGAAAACGGCGACAATTTCGCCATCGTGACCGAAGGCAACACGGCGAATCAGATCAATGTCGGCGCGGCCACGACAAGACCGCCGCTACCGGCCAGACGAATTTGCTCGCTCACAACATTTACTTCACCAGCACCGTACCAGGAAGCACTCCGATTAACTGGCTGGGCCTGAGCCCAAACGCGACGGACGACCTGGTGCTCGGCTCGGTGTACCAATCCGTAGTTCCCCGGCCCTTTCATCCAGGTCGCCGGAACCGAGACGACGCTCGATGTCTACGGCGACGTGCAGGACGTCTCGATCGCGATCTCCGGCGGCACGCTCGAGCTGGGCGACATGTCGGCCATGCCGGCGGCCGTCACCTTCATCATTCAGGAGAACAGCAAGCTCGATCAGGCGATGCCCGTCTTGGACGGCCGTCCCAACACCATCATCGTGGATCCGCCCGCCTCCGGCGCCGCAAATATCTTCGTGGGCGCCATTCCCGTCTACGAGGGGATCAACGGTGCGACCTCGTTCTCTGGCACCCCATCGTTGTATGACCTCGTCGCCGGCGACTACGCAACTAACATGGTCGCCCTGATCCAGGGCCTGACCGATGAGGACACCGTCAACCTGAACATGCTGGGCGGCTCCGCGATCGTGAATAACCCCAACTACCCGCCCGAAGCGGTGCCAACCCTCGGCGACCTCGGGCTCGAGAAGATCGAGTTCAACGGAGGCATGCCCGTCCAGGGCGAATTCCGGTCGGCCAATAATATTTCCATTTACGGCGGCTATGGCGGTGTTGGAGACAATCTGGTCATGTCCAACGCCGGCAAGTTGGGGGCGATCCTGACCGACAACCAGACCCTCGACGGCGAGACGGTCGGCGGAATCCACATTATTGGATCGAGCTATAGTGATACGACAAGCATCTACGGCGGAATGCCCGCGCCCGGCGACTTCCTCACCTATACCGACACGTTCAACATCGACGCCACGGGGCTCAGCGGTGTCCTCAATCTCTTCGGCGGCTATGGTCCGATCGCGCTCCAGGCGATGGTCAACGACACGTTCACGATCACCAACGTCGGCGCTCGGCCTCATGACCTACGTGACCGGCGGTGGCGCCCAGAATACGTTCGACATCGTGCACAACCAGGATGACGACGACCCCGTCACCAACCTTGAGAACATCACGGTCATCGGCGGCCCGGGTGCCGGGGCGACCGACACCCTCGATCCTCGATCGCGTGCTGTCGTCGAGCACCGCGCCGGACAGCGTGACACTCTCCGCCGGCTCGGAGACCCTCGGCGCCTACAGCTACGAGGGCGTTGAAGTCACGGGAACCGACACGTCGATCTTCGATGACGGTGTGTACGCCATCAGCGTGAATATGTACGGCGGCACTCTCGACGTCAACGACCTCAGCTCGGCGGGGTCGTACAACATTGCCGTCCAGGGAATCCAGAGCCCGTCCCGCGATCCCAATCACATCATCATCGAGCCGCCGCAGAATAGTTACGCCGATGACGTCTCGGTGGACACCGGCCTGACGATCGACGACGCAGGCGACGGATACCGATTACATGATCACTCGCCTCGTCGCGCAGGACGACGTGCGGATCAAGCTTGCGAGGATATGGCTCCGAGACCGTCCACGATATCCAGAACATCGGCCCGTCCACGCTCATCTTCGACGGGTCGGCACCGTCGCGGAGCGGCAATATCCTCTTGATCCCGATGGTTGTATCCAACTTTTATGTGACGGTGGCCACTGACCTGACGGGAGATCCCGAGTTCGTCTACGGAGGCATCGTCGCCTTCCACGATCCGATCCCCGCCGACCAGTTCTACCTGAGCGACGACGCTCCAGGCGGCTTGAACAATACGTTCGATGTCGCCGATGCCTCGGCCCTCCAGGGGGCCTTCGAGATCGATGGCAACACCACCGCCGGCCCAGCGTGCACGACTGGTTCGAGGTCGACTCCACACCTACCGCCAACCTCGCCATCAAGCTGGTCGGCGGCGACGGTCCGAATTTCTTCGACCTTAACAACACTGGGAACAACGAGGGAATCACGGTCGTCGGTGGGCCCGCCGGCGACTCCCTCACGCTCGACCGCGTCCAAACCTCGTGCGCATTCCCCGACAGCGTCACACTCTCGGAGGTCAACGGCGCCGCCTACTCGAGTCCGGCCCTGAGCGTCACGGGCACGGCGACCTCGGCGGTCGTGATCGGCGTCACCAATATCACCGACAACATGTACGGCGGGACGCTTGACGTGAACGACCTGTCCCCGCTCGGTGAGACATTCATCACTGTGACGGGCGTGAGAAGCCCCAGCAAGAACGCCAATCACGTCGTCATCGAGCCGGCATCAGGTGGCGCATTCGACGATATTGGGGTATCGTACGTTAACGGGACGGCGATCAACGACTTCGGGACGTTTACGCAATACTCGATCACCGGCCTGGTGTCGCAGGACGACGTGCGGATCAAGCTCAACGGCGGCGGGGGCGAGACCGTTCGACGACCTTCCGTCTCTCGGGTCTTACACGCTGATACTCGACGGCTCGGATCGATCCGCCGGCGGCAACACGCTCGACGTGCCGCTCAGCACGCCTGGTTTCACGGCGACGATGACCACCGACGCCGTCGGCGATCCTGAGATCCAGGCTGGAACGGGATTCTTGGCGTTCCGTGGCTCGTATCCGCTGGACAAGATCACCCTGGACGACGACGTTCCGAGCGGCACGACGGGTGACCCGACCGACACTTTCAAAATCGATGACTCGGCCCTCCAGGGCACACTCGAGGTGTTCGGCAACACACGCACGCCGTCGGTGGTCGCCGACACGTTCGAGGTCACCGACACGCCCACCTCCGGCCTGATCACCAGCCTCACCGGCGGCACCGGCGCGAACCTCTTCGACATCGTTCACGACGGCGTCTACCAGGACGGTGTCTACCAGGGTGGCGTCAACCTGGGCATGCTCATTGCGGGCGGCAGCGGCAGCAATTCGCTTGTCCTCGAACGCCCCCAGTCCTCGGCCGCGGCGCCCGACAGCCTGACGCTCGCCGTCCCGACGTTTGGCTTGTTTGCGGGTGCCAAGCAGGTGCAGATCACCGGCTCGGAGACCCAGATCACGGTGAGCGGCGTCCTTGACATCACGGTCGACATGTACGGTGGGACGCTCGACGCCGGGGACCTGTCTCGATTGGGTGCCGTCTCGTTCGTTGTTGTCGGCAAGTTAAGCCCGATGGGTGACCCCAATCACGTCGTCATCGAGCCGCCGCTGGCCGGCGCCCGGACAACCTGACCGTCCACGCCGGGCTGGCCATCCAGGACACGGCCACTAATACGAACTACAACATCGAGCAGCTCACCGGCCAGGACGATGTGCAGATCAAGCTCAATGGCGGCGGATCGGAGACGGTCGACAACCTCGAGACGCTCGGACCCTACAACCTGATCTTCGACGGGTCGCGCCGGTCTGGCGGCATGAACACGCTCGATGTGCCGCTCACGTTGCCGAACTTCCTCGTGACGATGGCCACCGACGCGGCCGGAGATCCCCAGCTCCAGCTCGTCGGCGGACTGATCGCGATTCGTGGGTCGAGGCTCGAGGACCAGCTCAATCTCACCGACAACGCCTCGAGCGGGTCCGAAGACACCTTCAAGATCCTCGACGACTCGGCCCTCCAGGGAACGCTCAACCTCGTGGGTGGCCGCGAGCATGACGAGTTCGACGTCTTCAATACGCCCTACGCCAACCTCGAGACCAATCTGGTCGGCGGCTCGGGTCAGAGTAGCTTCTACGTCTCCCATGGCGGCGTCAATGAGAACATCTCGATCACCGGGGGCACCGGCAGCCAACGGCCTGACCCTGGATCGTTCCGCGTCGTCGGCCACGGCTCCCGATAGCCTGGCCTTTGCCAGCGGCAGCACGACCCCGGGCGGCCCGCCCAACGTCGTCGACGTCACCGGCAACGACACGTCGATCACGGTTGCGGGCGTGCACAGCTTCGGCGTCAACATGTACGGAGGAACGCTCGACGCGGGCGACCTGGGGCCGCTCGGCTCGCTCTTCACGTTCCTGGTGCTCGGCGATTCGAGCCCCGTGGGCGATCCGAATCACGTCGTCATCGAGCCTCCGCTCGACAACGCCCCGGACAACGTCACGGTCGATACCGGCACGATCGTCGAGGACTCGGCCACCGACAGCGATTATTACATCGGAGGTCTGACCGCCCAGGACGACATCCGGGTCAAGCTCAATGGCGGTGGTTCCGAGACCGTTGACGACCTCCAGACGCTTGGCCCCGAGAACCTGATCTTCGACGGCTCGAACCGCTCGGGCGGCCGCAACATGCTCTTCGTACCGATGACGTTGTCCAGCTTCGCGGCAACCATGGCCACCGACGCGGCGGGCGATCCCCAGCTCAAGGACGGCGGACTGGTCTCGTTCCACGGGATCGACCCCGAGCGACATCATCAAGGTCAGCGACCAGGTCACGAGCGGCGGTCCCCGTACGTTCGACTCCTTCAACATCGACGACTCGGCGCTCGAGGGAACGCTCGAGCTCCTCGGCAACGAGTTGGCGTCGGGCGAGATCAAGGACTCGTTCACGGTGACATCGACACCCGGCGAATCTCGCCACCGACCTGGTCGGCGGGACGGGCCCGACTTACTTCGACATCGTGCACGCCGCGCTCAACCAGGGCATCAACGTGACCGGCGGGACCGGTCCCAATACCCTGACCCTGGACAGGGTCATCGTCGTCGGCGTCGGCTCCCGACAGCGTCGCGGTCGCAGTGACCCCGTCGAGGGCGGGTCCGGTCCTTCGAGCGTCACCGGCACGACGACTTCGATCATGATCGACTCGGCGTCTCCAATATCAACGTCGTCATGTACGGCGGGACGCTCGACGTGGGCGACCTGGGCTCGTTCGGCGGCGTGACCATGAATGTCGCCGGCATCGCCAGTCCCGGTCGGCGATCCCAATCACGTCATCATCGATCCGCCGCTTCAGGGCTGCGCCCGACAATCTCTCGGTCGACGCCGGGCTTTCGATCCAGGACACGGCGACCGATACGAATTACGTCGATCACGGGACTGGTCGCCCAGGACGACGTGCGGATCAAGCTCAACGGCGGCGGCTCCGAGACGGTCAACAACATCCAGAGGCTCGGACCCTGCACGCGTCATCTTCGATGGCGCCGTGCGGCGAACAGGCCAGGATCCGGCGGCCAACGCGCTGAACGTGATCGCTCCCTACCTGTCCGGCAACACCGTTCCCGGTCCGTCGTCACCGTCGGGATTGGTCATCAACATGGTGACAGATGCGAGTGACGATCCCGAATTCCAGAGCGGCGGAGGTCTGGTGGCGATCCACGGCTCCATCGCGGCGGACGTCGTCAATCTGTCCGGTCGCGTTCCAGTCATCGGGCGCCGGCGGCGGGTTTTCCCGCCGCTGTCGGTGAGCAACCAGCTCGCCCTCGACGCCTCGCAGCTCGAGGGGACGCTTGAACGTCGACGTCGTCCCGCCCAACGGTTCTTCGCGCGCCCGCGGACAGCGACGACGGGTTGGCAGTTCACCGACACGGCATGTCGGCCCTGATCGCCGTCAATCCGCTCGGCAACGTCGTGATCACCGGCGTGAATTTCAACAACTTCCCCTATCCCTACACGTCGCGCTGTGGCGATCTCGAACCGGCGAGGCTTACGTGACCGTCGGCGATGGCGACCTCTCGCACGATCCAGGGCACCGTCACGGTGAACAACGCCACGCTGACGGTCGACAACGCCGACTCGACAGCCGCGGACATCCTCACGATGACCTCGACGTCGCTGTCGGGATGGGACGTGCCGACGCGCCGGCGCGACGCCGAAGCATCAACTGGAGCCCGATCCTCTACAACCAGCTCACCATCCAGGCCGGGGATTTCGAGGACGTCGACATCGAGGGCACGCCCACGATCCAGGTGATCACGTTCCTACACCGGCTACGGCCCCTACGACGCGTTCGAGGGAAACTGGTCGGTGACGATCGAGAACAACGCCACCTCGACCGCGCCCGACTCGGTCTACGTGATGGGCTCAACCGCCGCGGACATCCTCTCGATCGCCGGCGACTACTCGGTCCATTTCGGGGATCGGCTGAATCCCGACGGCACCGTCACCGACGTGGGCGACGCCGACGCCATCATGGCCCCGGCGGTCTTCGACTACACCGGGACTCGCGGCATCGCCAACGTGGTCTTCGACGCCACGGCCGACACGTACGGGTTCGACGCCGAGCATGGGTTTCGACTTCTCCGCCCTACATCGTCGCGCCCTCGGGCGAGACCCGGATCACCTCGATCCTGCCGGACCACCAGAGCATCCAGTTCAACGATTCGGACATCAACTTCACGCTCGACGACGACTCGCTGCCGGTCGGTCGAGTCCGGCGGCGACGTCTTCTCCATCACCAACCCTGGCAGCGGACACCGTCACGTACAACGCCGCGGACCGTCGAGCCGGGCAGCACGCCGCTCGCCAACGAGGTCGTCCTGGAGAACAACGGCGTCGCCGACCACCATCAATGGGAACGGCGACACCGATGGTCGACTTCTCCCAGGACGACTCCAACAACTTCAACCTCTACGCCGGCATCCAGGACGGCGTCACCATCAATGACGCGAATATCGAAATCGAGGAGAACTCGGAGACGTTGCCGGACGTCACGCTCACCGGCGACGAGCCTCTACGGGGCGACGACCGGCGACGATCGACTTCACCAATCCGACCGGCTTCACGTTCGCAGGCCAATCCGGCGACCCTGATGACGATGACGGTCGTCAACACGCCCGCCGGCATCACGACGAACATCGACATCACCAACACCGATCCTGACCATCCAGGCCACCACCGGCCCGCTGGACGTGACCGGGAGCGAGGGCGAGTATCTCCCGAGCGACGTGACGGTCGGCAACGGCACCCTCGCCGGCATCGACGGCAACGTCGTCGTCACGGGCTACGGCTCCGCCGCCGGCACCGGAATCATCATGACGATCCTCGACCAGGACGCCGCACCGGCGTCGAACGTGGTGGTCACCTCCTCAAGCGCCGCGGCCGAGACGATCACGGGCCTGATCCCCGCGACCATCGGCTTCAGCGGCCAGTCGACCCTGAACCTGTACACGCCCGCCGGGAGCACCGACACGGTCTATCAATCGGTTGATACGTTCAACCTCTACGCCGGCGCCGGCAGCACGGTCAACCTCGATGGCGACGGGTACTGGATCGACTACATGACGATCCTCGGCGCCGCCCTGGTCAACGTGTCCCAGGGGAACCCGACGTTCGTCGACTACTCGGGCGGGGCGGCCGCCAGCCTCAACATCGAGGCCGATCCGGCCCGGCCGCCGGCGACCTGACCGACGTCACCATCGACGCGGCCTCGATCGGCGGCTACAACCTCACGCTCGGCGACGGCCCGGAGGGCTTCGAGTCGTTCCAGTGGGGGCTCACCGGCGGCACCCCATCGACGATCAACGTCCAGCAAGGCACCGGGCTCTGCGCTTACCGTCGAGTGCTGCCGACGAATGTTTTTCTGAATCGGGTGAACCTCACGGTCAACGACACCGGGCCGCTTCCCGCGATCATCGACGAAGGAGCGGTGCCAACCACCGTGGTCGGCACCACCGGGCCCCTGACCCTTCCAGAGCGACGATCCCGGGCTCGATCACGATCGTGCCGCCGGGAGCTTGCAGGCGATCAACGGGACTGTCACCGTCCTGACGTCCACGCCCACCAGCACCCCGAGCAGCCTGGTCGTTGACGACTCGGCCGACCTGGTCTCGGAATTGATCGACGGTTGCTGCCGGCGGCGGGCGGCCTGTCCGCCATCAGCGGCCTGCGGTCGGGCGCCGATCGACTTCACCGCGGCGCAGTATGCCTTGACTCTCGACGGCGGAACTGCCGGCAACTCCGTGGACATCGTTGACACCGCATCCGGGGCCGGGCTGACCGTCAACGCCGGCTCGGGCAGCGACTCGATCACCGCCCAGGTGGCGGGCACCGGCGGGTTCCGCGCCGTGACCATCAATGGCCAGGCGGGGAACAATGGCCTGACCGTCGAGGGAAGCGGCGACAATCCCGTCCTCACGAACAATCCCACCGCCGGCCAGACCGGGGCCGGCACGATCCGGGCCAGCTACCCGCCGAGCGGCCCGACGCGAACCATCGCTCTACACCGGCATCGGCACCTTCGCCGTCGCCACCACGCACCTGCCTGGCTTCCTCGCCATCGGGCGGCACGGTTGCCCCTCGGCCAGTCGGTGACGTTCACGGCCACGGTCGCCGCGGTGGGTGGTAGCCTCGGGACCCCGGCCGGGACCGTCGCATTCGTGGACGGCTTGAAGACGCTGGGGACCGAGCCTCTGGTTCACGGGGTGGCAACCTATTCGACCGCCATCCTGGCCCTGGGAGGTCACTCGATCACGGCGTCCTACATTCCCTCCGACGGTCACATCAGTAGCAGCTCGGCCCCGTTGACGTGGTCGTGGTGCCGGCCCTGGGTGGTCAGCACGCTCGCCTCGGTCTCTCCCAACCCGCGGGAACGCGCCGGTCACCAACATCGATGTCACGCTCAGCACCCTGGCCGGCTCGTCGGGCTTCACCGCCTCCGCCTTGACCCTCACGGACAACGGACAGGCCGTGCCGATTACACCGGCCGTCTCGGTCAGCCCGATCACGGGGAATAGCTACGCCATCGGCGGCCTCGGCACCCTGACCGCCGCCGAGGGCACCTAAACTGCGGCTGACCGTCAACGCCGCCGACATCACGGATGGCTACGGCAATCCGGGACCGGCATGCTCTCCACGTCCTGGCTGATGGATACGACCCTGCCCACCAGCCTCGTCCAGCCCCTGCCCGCGTACACGACATCCACCGCGTTGACGATCACGGCGGCCGGCAACGACCCGGCCGGGGCGAACGGTACCGCGGCCTCGGGCATCGCCGGCTTCGCGATCTACGAGTCGGTTGACGGCGGAACGTACAGCCTGCTGGCCGACGTCACGCCGGCCAGCCCCTTCGACCCCGTTCACCGGCACGGTCGGCCACATCTACGGCTTCTACAGCATCGCCACCGATGCCGCGGGCAACGTCCAGCCGACTCCCGTCTCGGCCCAGCAGACCGTGCAGGTCATCGCCCCGGTCCGTCCCCACCTCCATCGCCGCAGTCTCGCCCAACCCGCGGAATTTTCCCGTGTCGGCGGTTGACGTCAGCTTTAGCCTGCCGATCACTACCAGCCTGATCGCCCGCCGCCCTGACCTGACCGACAATGGCAATCGCCGTGGCCCTCTCGGGCCTCTCCCTGACCCCCGTCTCGGGCGACACCTACGCAATCGTCGGCCTGTCCGGGCTGACCCAGGCCGAGGGGGAGTACACCTTGACCATCAACGCCGCCGACCTCCAGGACCAGTACGGCAATCTCCGGTAGCGGTTCGCTGTCCACGTCCTGGCTGATGGATCACGACGCCCGCCGACGCGCGGTCAGGCCGCTCCCCAGGCGCGGCACCAGCCTTAGCTTCCCCGTGACGGTCACGGGCACGGACCCGACGGCCGAAGGGCACCCCCTCCGGCATCGCCGATTTCACCGCTACTTCTCAGCAGGTCGATCATCGGACCCTGGAGGCCGTGCCGGCGACCGCAAGCTGGCCCCCGGCTTGACCTCGGGCACCGCGGCCATCGGTGCACGCATTCACCGGCAAGAAAAGCTACACCTCCTACCGCTTCTTCGCCACGGCCACCGATCAGGCCGGCAACACGCAGGCGTACTCGGCCGTCGGTCGAGGCCTATACCTATCCACCTGACCTGACCCCGCCGGTGACCTCGGTCGATCCGATCACCGGCGCGGACCCGAGCTCGGCCATTCACCCGGGACCTTCATGCTCGACCTCACCGGCACGGCACCGGGCGGCAAGCCGCTGACCTATTTCGAGGTCTTCGTCGGCATCGACCTGGGCGCCGACGGCACACGCACCAGGTCGGCGTGGCGATCCCGGCGGGCCTCCCCGACGCCAATGGCGTGTATCACGCGACGATCACCGATCAGGGCCTGACCGACGGCGCCTCGCACAACTATAAGTTCTGGAGCATCGGGATCGACGGGGCCGGGCTGATGCAGGCGGCGCCGGCTGAACCCGGTGACGTTCAGCAATCGAGACGTTCACGGCGAGCCTCGTTGCAGGTGACCGGTCTGACGGTCGAGAACGGTGCCGCGGAGCGGTCGTATGTCCGCGACCCGGACGTCGATTTCAACGAGAGCGACGCCCAGTCGAGCGGCAAGCTGACGGCGTGGCCGGCACGCTGGGCTCGCCGGCGAGCTCTACAGGTACGACCTGCAACGACGACCCATCGAGCCGACCGCGGTGCCCTCTCGGGCGTGGACAGCGACGGTGATCGACCACGCCATCGAGCTGGACTTCGGCGCGGGCGGCTCGGCGGGGGCCGAACACGACGCCGCCGACGGCTACTACGAGCTGGACATCACGGCGGGGGAATGACCTACAAGCACTATTTCTACCGACTCCTGGGCGACGTCACCGGCGACGGGGTGGTCGACGGAGCGACCTGTCGGCGTCGCGCCCGAGCTGTCCCTCTCCTCGCCGGCGGGCTTCACACCGCTGAGCGCCGACGCCAACGGCGACGGGTCGGTCACGACCACCGACTCGCTAGTCGTCAAGCGGTACAAGGGGCACGCGATCTGAGCAGGTCCGGAGGGCGACTCCGACAATGCCGATCCTTCGTCCGGACCCGGCAAACTCTTGATCTTTACAGATACGTCGCAAGGGAATTGTCACCGGGACCGAGTGAGACCTCGACGACCGATGCCGTCGCCTCAACCGGCTTCCCATCGGCGTTGCCAAAGGGAAGGCCCGTCTTCGAGTCACCTTCCGCGTCTCCCCGCGAGATTTCTTTTCGACCGACCCCAGGGCCCTCGCCGCTGGGCGATGACTGCCCACCTGAGGATCCCACTGGTTCCGGGATCCGCTTGACGGCCTCGGCGTCCGGGCCGAATATCGTGACGAATTCGATCCCGCCCCGCGAACGACGATTCGGGCATAATCCTCGCACTAGCCATTCCACATGCACCGAACCCGCCTCGCAAAGCGGCCTCGGGGAACCGGCCGTCGGCATTCGCCGGGGCGAAACCCGAGGGGCCGGGCGGGGTATGGTCTTGGGGAGGCCGAAACCGAGGTAACGGCGTCGGGGGCGGCCGCCGGGACTGCGCGAGATGCCGATGGATGACCCCGCGCTGGTCGAGGCGCTCCGGGCGGGCGACCCGCAGGCACCCCGCCTGCTGATCGAACGCTACCAGGGGGTCGTCTTCGGCCTCTGTTACCGGATGATGAGCCACCGCCAGGATGCCGAGGACGTGGCCCAGGAGGCGTTCGTACGCGCCCTGCGATCGATCGCAGGGTTCGACGCGTCCCGCCCGCTACGTCCCTGGCTGCTGGAGATCGCCGCCAACCGGTGCCGGACCGCCCTCGCCCGACGCGCCCGACGGCCGACCGCCGGGGCCCAGCCGATCGAGGACCGCCCCGACCCCAGGCCCGGCCTGGCCGACCCCGACGACCTGGCCGGCGAGCTGGAGCGCGGGCTCCAGGCCCTCCGGCCCGAGTATCGACTGGTCTTCGTCCTTTTTCACGAGCAGAATCTCTCCTATGAGGAGATCGCCACGGCGGTCTCCCGGCCGGTGGGCACCGTCAAGACGTGGCTCCATCGCGCCCGAGCCCAGCTCGCCGACGACCTGACCAGCCGCGGCGTGCATTGCTGAACCTGGACCCGCAACCGACCGGATCCGCGGGCCCATGACCGTCCGCCGGATCGGAGACTCCAACGCCATGACCTGTCGCGACTTCCAGCGAGGATGGGACGAGCTGCTCGACGCCGAGGCCCGCAGCGCCGCGCTCGCCGACGCACTCGAAAACGCGCCGCCGGGCGCCGACAGGCGCCGCGACAACGACCGACCGGCCGATGGCGACGGCGAGAGCGAGGGTCCGGCCATCCTGGCGGCCCACGCCGCCGAGTGCCCGGCCTGCCGCCCGATCGCCGCTCGCTACCAGGTGTTGCGCCAGTCCATCCGCGCCTGGAGGCAGCCCCCCGCCCCGCCGCCGGGCCTGGTGGATCGCATCCTCATCGCCGCCGCCGAGCCCGCCCCCGCAATCTGGCGACCGGCGGTCGCTCGCCCCTGGCGGGATTCGCCGTATCGGCTCTCGATCGTGTCGGGCCTGGCCGCGGCCGGGCTGATCGGCCTGGTGCTCGCCGGGACGATCCGCTGGTACGTCCATCCGGTCGACCGGCAGGACCCGTCCGCCGTCGCCATCCATCCGCCGGATCGCCACCGGCAGGCCGCCGACCCGGGGCAGGCCACGGCGACGGCGACCGATCCGTCGAGATCGTTCAACCGGGCGCTGGCCGATGCGACCTCCGCCACGTGGGACCTCGCCCGATCGGCCTCCGAGCCGGCGGCCCGGCTCGGTCGCGAGGTGCTTGACCCGGGTGGCGAGCCCGGGTCATCGCCGCCCGGCGCCGTCGCCACAGCCGCGTCCGACGGCCGCGACGAGGGAATCGCCCGCCTGGTCTCGGTCCCGGTGCCGTCGTTCGAGCCGCTGGCGCCCGAGGCATCGGCCGTCATCCAGCAGGTCGGCGACCAGCTCTCGGCCGGAGTCCGCCCGCTCTCCTCCACGGCCCGCCACGCCTTCGGGTTCCTGCTGGGACCGGACCACCGCCCGCACACCGAGCCCGCGACCGGATCGACGTTGTGAACTACTGGATTCGGGAGTGCGGGCCCCTCGGATTGACGAGCGTCCCGTCCATCCCCGCCCCGAAGCCGCACTCGCCCGCCATGCTCGTATCATTCCCCGACCTGGAGACCCAGGAGAACCAGACCGCCGATGTCCCTCGACCCCCAGCATCACCCTGCCGCCGGAAGGCCCATCGGGCGGACCGGCCCCCTGCCCCGGTCCCGGCATCCGGGCGCCTCGCGTCGGCGGCTCGCCGTTGCGGTCGCGTTCGCCCTGGTGGCGCTCGCGGGCACGGCCCGGGCCCAGCAGCGTTCGGCCTCGGTCGCCGACGAGCTGCTGCGGCTGGTGCCGCCGGACGCGACCGTCGTGGTGACCGTCGAGGGCCTGCGCGACCCGCGCGCGTGAGATCGCCGGCTCGCGCCTGGCCGCCGACTTCCGCGACCTGCCGGCGGTCCGCGCCTGGAGCGCCTCGGATAGGGCTCGCGAGCTGGGGCAATCGCTGCGCGAGATCGAGACGGCGCTGGGGGTAAAGCTCGCCGAGCTGCGCGACGGGGTGCTGGGGGACGCAGTGATCCTGGTGCTGCGGATGGACCCCGACGCCCCGGCCGACCCCGGCAGGGCCCGCGGCCTGCTGCTCGTGAAGGCCAGGGACGCCGCGCTCGCGCGCCGGCTGGTCAACACGATCAACGCGTCCCAGCGGCAGAGCGGCGAGCTCGAGCGGTTGGGCGACCGCCGCCGGGGCGGCACGACCTATCATGTCCGCGAGTTCCCCGCCGGCTCGGGCCGGCCGCCCGAGTGGTTCGTGCTCGAGTCCGACGGGACCTTCGCGTTCTCGAACTCCGAGGCGCTGATTCAGGGCGTGATCGACCGCAAGGATCGCGATCGCGATCCGGGCGTCGCCCCGGGCCTGGGCGCGCTGCCGAAGGTGCAGGCCGTCCGCCGACGGCTGCCCGACCATGCGCTCGCCCGGCTGTACATCGACCCCCGCGCCGTCGGACGGGTGCTCGACGCCGCGCCGCAGCGCCGGGACGCTCGACGCGCGGCTGATCGCCCTGTTGAAGCGCCATGTCGCCGCCATCGACTACGCGGGGGCGGCCCTGGTCTGGCGGCCCGACGCGATCGTCGTCCAGGCCGTCGAGACGCTCGATGCCTCGCGGGTCGACGCCTGGCTCCGCCACTGGGCGTGCGACAATCGACCGGTCCCCCCCGAGCTGCGCCGCGTTCCGGCGACCGCGATGGCGATGGCCTCGGCGCGGCTCGACCTGTCGTCGCTGCGCGAGCTGGCCTACCGGGTGATCCCCGAGGCCGACCATCCCCGGCTGGCGAACCTCGAGGCCGTGCTGAGCGGCCTGCTGCTGGGCCAGGACCTGGCCTCGCGGATCCTGCCGGCGCTCGGGCCCGGCGCGATGGCCTATGTTGAGTCGCCCGGCGACCCGGCCGCCGAGGGAGGCGCGTCCAACGGGGCGAGCGCCGCGCGAGGCCGGCTGTTCCCCGTGGTCCTCGTCGTGGACATCTCGGGCGGCCGGCCGGCCGACGCCCGGCGGGCCGGTCGCTCGGCGTCGTCTCCGTCGCCGTCGGCCCCCGACGCGCTCGACAATGCCCTCAAGACTCTTCTGGCGCTGCTGGCGATGGACGAGAAACGTGTCCCGGGGGGCTCGACGATCGCGCGGGTCGATGCAGGCGGCACACCGGTCTCGACGCTCCGCCCGCCGATCCCGTTCGCCTACGCGGTCAACCGGGCCGGCGGCCGGCTGGTGCTGGGTACCTCGGCCCCGTCGGTGGCGCGGTATCTCGAGGCCGCCGCGGACCCCCGGGCCGGCGCGGTTCCGCGACTTCCAGGCCGCCGCGTTCCCGGAATTCGACACGTTCGTCTGCATCGACCTCGACGCCGTGACCCGGCTCGGCGGCAAGTACCGCGCCCGCGTGGCCGGCACGGTCGCCGCGCGCGCCACCGGCCGGCGGCCGAGGTCCAGGACGACCTGGAGCAAGTGCTGGCCCTCGGCGCCTCTTCCGCGCCGCCTTCGTCGCCGGCCGGATCGAACCCGACGCCACCGCCATCCACCGCACGTTCGGATTGATCCTGCACCCGGCGAAAGGCCCGCCCACGACGCGGGAGCCATGAATCTTCGGCGATGATCACTTGCGACGGTCCGCCCCGGTTCGGCACGTCCGGCCCCGCAGGTGCTGGCGCTAGGCTTCCTGGTCCTCGATCGGTCTGAGGGGCTTGTAAGGAAGCTCGGTCCCCGCTTATAACATCTCGTGACCTGTCGAATCCCGATCGATGGCCGGAAGGGCCCAATCCATGACGTGGTCGTCGTGCGGATCGCGTCGCCGGATGGCGCGATCGGCGGTGATGTGCAGCCTGGCCGCCGCGATGATGCTGGAGGGCAGCGGCTGCAATTCGACCGGAGAGCCGCCGCACGAGCCGGCACGGCCGCGGGTCGTCGTCGTGGCGGCGCGGCAGATGACGGTGCCGATCGTCGTCAACCCGATCGGCACGACCCGCGCCCTCGAGGACGTCACCATCCGCGCCCGGGTCAAGGGATTCCTCAAGGAGAAGCACTTCCAGGACGGCGGCCTGGTCAAGCCGTCGCAGCTCCTGCTGGTGATCGACGAGGAGCCGTTCCAGCTCCAGCTCGACCAGTCCCAGGCGCTGCTCGCCGCCGCCGAGGCGGCGCTGAAGAAGGCCGAGTCCTCCAAGGGGCGCGAGGTCGCCAAGGCCCAGCTCGAGCTCGACCAGGCGCAGATGCTCCTCGATCAGGTCGAGGAGCGCCGCGCACGCAACCTGCTCGCGCGCAACGCCGGTTCCCGCGAGGATTACGACAAGGCCGACGCCCAGTTGAAGAAGACCATCGCCCAGGTCGACGCCGACCGCGCCAACCTCCAGCAGGCCGGGACCGATTACCAGATCAACATCGAGAGCGCCGCGCCGACGTCGCCAAGGCCAAAGCCGCCCTTTCCGACGCGCGGATCAACCTGGGCTACTGCCGGATGTACGCCCCCATCGCGGGCCGGATCGGCGAGCTCAAGGTCAAGGTCGGCAACCTCGTCGGCGACAGCAGCAGTGCCAGCGAGCTGGTGACGATCCAGCAGCTCGACCCGATGGGCCTGGATTTCCGACCGGCCGCCCGCTACCTGCCCAACGCCACGGCGCTCCTGGCCAGGGGCCTGCCGGTCCGGCTGCAGGTCGAGGGCGATCGCATGCATCCCCAGGTCGGCAAGGCCATCTTCATCGACAACGTCGTGGACACCAGCACGTCCACCTTCCTCCTGCGTGCCGAGGTCCCCAACCCCGATTGCTCGCTGCTGCCCGGCCAGTACATCCGCGGCGAGGTGAACATCGGCGAATACGCCGGCGCAATCGTCGTCCCCGAGAAGGCGGTCGACGTCCGCCAGGAAGGCTCGCGGGTCTTCGTGGTCGACGCCCAGAAGAAGGTCCAGGTCGTCAAGGTCAAGCCGATCGACCATTACCGCCGCCTTCAAGTCCTCGAGCCGGGCCGACACGGGCCTCGAGCCGGGCCAGGCCGTGATCGTCGAGGGAATCCAACTCGTGCGGCCCGGCGAAGTCGTCGACGCGGTCGAAGAACCGCTCGAGCCGTTCCTCCGCGAAGCCGAGGCCCCAGATACCCTCGATCGCCGCTTCGACAGTCCCATCACCCGCCTGCCCGGCATGACCACGGATGTGAAGGACGATCGCAACGACCAGGGCACCGGGCCGAAGACGAAGACGAAGGCCGAGCCGAAGACGAAGGCCGAGCCGAAGACGAAGGCCGAGCCGAGGACGAAAGCCGGGACGAAGGCGAAGGCCGAGCCGGATTCGCCGACGAAATCCGACGCCAGGCCACCCGAGCCCCGACCCGGGACCACCCCGCCGCCGAAACCCGAGCCGGCGAAGGGGAGGTGAGCCGCCGTGGTCAATTTCTTCATCGAGCGGCCGATCTTCGCGACCGTGCTGGCCCTGCTGATGCTACTGATCGGCGGCATCTGCATCTTCCTCTTGCCGATTGCGCAGTATCCCCAGATCACGCCCGCCGCAGGTCCAGGTCACGACCACCTACACCGGCGCCGATGCGCAGACCGTCGCCGAGACCGTGACCACGCCGATCGAGCAGCAGATCAACGGCGTCAAGGGGATGATCTACTTCAGCTCGGACAGCACGAGCAACGGCGTCTCGTCGATCGTCGCGACCTTCGACGTCGGCTATTCGCAGGACATCGGCGCGGTCGACATCCAGAACCGCGTGGAGACGGCGCAGGCCGTGCTGCCGCCCGAGGTCAAGCAGTACGGCGTGACGCATCAAGAAGACGTCGACCGACATGGTCTGCGTGGTCAACCTGGTCTCGCCCGACGGCCGCTTCGATGCCACGTACCTCGACAACTACGCGCAGATCTACGTGCTCGACGTGCTCAAGCGGATCTCCGGGGTCAGCGACGTCACGACGTTCGGCCGCAAGTACGCCATGCGGGTCTGGCTCGACCCCGACCGGATGGCCGCTCAGCTCATCTCGCCGGCCGAGGTGGTCCAGGCGATCCAGGCCGAGAACCGCCAGGCGGCGGCGGGCAAGATCGGCGGCCAGCCGGCCCCGCCGGGCCTGGTGTTCGAGTATCCGATCCTCACCAAGGGGCGGCTGACCACGATCGAGGAGTTCGGGGACATCATCGTCCGCCGCCGCGACGACGGCTCGATCGTCCGGCTCCACGACGTCGGCCGCGTCGCGCTCGACTCGGAGAACTACGAAACCGCCGGCTGGCTGAGCGGCAAGCCCGCGGGCGCGTTGCCGGTCTACCAGTACTCCGACGCCAACGCGCTCAAGATCGTCGAGCAGGTCCGCGCGAGCATGGAGCGCCTCAAGAAGTCGTTCCCCGAGGGGCTCGACTACAAGATCGTCTACGACACGACCCGGTACGTGAGCGAGAACATCGAGGAGGTCCAGCACACGCTGCTCGAGGCGTTCGTGCTGGTGCTGCTGGTCGTCTTCGTGTTCCTGCAGGGCGTGAGGGCGACGATCATCCCGATGCTGGCGATCCCCGTCTCGCTGGTCGCCACCTTCGCGATGATGGCGGCCTTCGGCTTCTCGATCAACACGCTGACCCTCTGCGGGCTGATCCTGGCGATCGGCCTGGTCGTCGACGACGCGATCATCGTCGTCGAGAACGTCGAGAAGTACCTGGAGCGCGGCGAGCAACCTACCCGCGCCGTCAAGGCCGCGATGCGCGAGATCACGGCGCCGATCCTGACGATCTCGCTGGTGCTCTCGGCCGTGTTCGTCCCGGTGGCGTTCATCCCGGGCCTGACCGGCCGGCTGTACAACCAGTTCGCCATGACGATCGTCTTCTCGTTCGTGTTCTCGGCGGTGAACTCGCTGACCTTCAGCCCGGCGATGTCGCGGCTGTTCCTCCGCCCGCGGCACGGCGAGTCGTCGTTCATCCTGTTCCGCTGGTTCAACCGCGGGATGCGGTGGCTGGAGACGTCGTACGACGCCTTCCTCGAGTTCACGGCGCACCACTGGTGGACGATCGTCGTCCCCTCGCTGGCGCTGCTGGCCCTGACGGGCATCATGCTGGCCGGGCGGCCCAAGGCGTTCATCCCGACCGAGGACCAGGGCTACCTGATCATCGCCGTCCAGACGCCCGACGGCACCGGCCGCGGCCTGACCTCGAAGATCGCGCAAGAGGTCAGCAAGGTGGCCCTCGACGCCGAAGGCGTCAGCGACACGGTGCTGCTCGACGGCTTCAACGTCCTCAGCTCCACCAATCAGGCCAACTCGGCCACATGCTTCGTCGTCCTGGACGAATGGTCGAAGCGAAAGCGTCCCGAGCTGCGGGCGCAGGCGCTGGTCGGCCGGCTCCAGGAGGCGATGCGGTCGAAAATCCGGGGCGCCGTTGCGCTGGTGATCCAGCCGCCGCCGATCCGCGGGCTCAGCCAGACCGGCGGCTTCGAGTACATGATCGAGGACCGCGACGGCAAGGGCGTCGAGGCCCTGGCCATGGTCACCGACCGCTTCATCGACGCCGCCCGCAAGCGCCCCGAGCTGGCCGGCGTATTCACCCCGTTCTCAGCCCGGGTGCCGCAGCTCCGCTTCCTGCTCGACCGAACCAAGCGCAGCGGCTCGACGTGGCCGTCTCCGACGTCTTCGACGCCTTCCAGGCCTACCTCAGCGGCCTGTACGTCAACGACTTCAACCTGTACGGAAAGGTCTGGAAGGTCTACATCCAGGCCGAGGCGTCCCGCCGCGCCGAGCCCAACGACATCGGCCGCCTCTACGTCCTCAACCACAAGGGGCAGAAGGTCCCCCTCAGCTGCGCTGGGCGACGTCACCCACACCCTGGCCCCGATCGACGTGCCGCACTACAACCTCTACGCGGCCGCCAAGATCACCGGCCAGCCCGCGTCCGGATATAGCTCGGGCCAGGCCATCCACGCCATGGAGGAGGTCGCCGCAGGAGACGCTGCCCGAGGGCTTCATGGCCGAGTGGACCGGCACCACTTTCCAGGAGCAGCGCACGGGCAACCTGGCGTACGCGATCTTCGGCCTGTCGATCGTCTGCGTCTTCCTCTTCATGGCCGCGCTCTACGAGAGCTGGATCCGCCCGCTGGTGATCATCCTCACCGTCCCGCTGGCGATGTTCGGCGCCATGATCGGCCTGTGGATCTACGACATGCCGCTGGACGTCTTCGGCCAGATCGGCCTGGTGATGCTGATCGGGCTCGAGACCAAGAACGCCATCCTGATCGTCGAGTTTGGCGTCGAACTCCAGCGCAAGCATGGGATGGGGATCATCGAGTCGGCCAAGGAGGCGTCGCGCCAGCGGCTGCGGCCGATCCTGATGACGTCGCTCGCCTTCGTGATGGGCGTGCTGCCGATGGCCCGTGCCACGGGCGCCGGGGCTTATAGCCGCAACTCGCTGGGTGTCGTCATCGCATTCGGCATGCTGGTCAGCACCATCCTGGGCCGGTTCGTGATCCCGATCTACTACGTCCTCGGCGAGCGGGTCATCCGCGCGTTCGCCCGAGGCGACGACGATGGGGACCGTCATGAGGATCTCGGGGCCGAGACCCACCCGGCGGACCCGGAAGACGGCGATTTCACCCCGTGAGCGATCCTTTAGGACCGCGCATCGACGCTTGCGATCGTGACGCTCTCTAGTGGTTGCCTCTGTGGCAATCGGGGAGTGCTTCGCCTGCCGAGATAGCGATCAGGGAAAGTACTCGAGCCTGTCCACCCAGTCGCCCGGCTCCGTCGCGTAGGCCACGAGGACCAGACTCTCGACGACCTCGGGGAGTGGCACGCGATCGCGGAGGATCAGGACGCCGGGGGAATGTCGGCCTGACCTGAGATGGTCGATCCAGTACCCTGGCATGGTGTTCTCATCGAGCGTCAGCACGATTCGCCCTGCCCGTTCCGCCCATTCCAGCAGCTCGGGATCGCTCGACTGGAGCGGCAGGTCTGGGGCATCCCCGACACGGACCGCATCGAGGGGAAAGACACCTTTCTGATTGTGCGTCTGGATCGCTTTCCACAAGGGCCCACGGCAGTTCTCATCGAGGACGAAGGCGATCGGCATCGGCGGCACGCTTCCTCCGTGCATCGAGGGACATCGTCCCCCAGGGATCGATGTGTGCCCCAGGCAGCCGGGTTGGCCTGGACGAAACCGTGTTCGGCTCAGCCGGAAGACCGGGAGCGCGCGTCGTTTAGCTCGCGGAGTCGCAGGATTCCTGGACCCGGTCGAGCGTCGGATCGTTGCCGTTCGATCCTGGCATCGACGGCCGCCAGATAGGCATCGACGTCAGGCATGTTGTCGAGGTAGTACGACACGACCTCGCCGACCAGCCCAGGGGACAGGGTGGGATATTCCGCCTGGATCATCTCGGCCGTGCGACCCGCCTGGTACAGCGACAGGATATGATAAAGGTCGATGCGATGCCCGGTCAGTCGGATCTCGCCTCGCTGGCCGCGGCTCAGGAATTCGGGCAGGTTCATGGCGGCCCTCCGTCGGAGATGGTCTCTCAGTCCATCCTATCCCGGACACCCAGGCTCTGTCATCATCGCCCGCCTCAGGTCGGCATGGTCGCGTTACCCTGGATCGTGCTGTTCGTGGCGCCGTAAGTGATGCCCACTCCGCTGATGCTGCCGCCCGCTCGGACGTTGGCGTTGATCAGGCCCCCCTGCCCGCTCAGGCCGCCCAGGACTGTCAGCCCGGAGAGGTTGAGGCCGACGCCCAGGTCGATCGCCGTCGGCGTGCTCGCGCCGCCCTGACCCTGGAAATAGCCGTTGACCGTCAGCGACTCGAGCGCCCCGTCCACGGCCAGCCCGCTGCCCGGCTGGACCACCAGGTTGCCGGTGATCGCCAGGCTGCCCAGGTTGCGACCCACCGCGAGCTGGCCGCCCGAGTTGAGGTGGACCGAGCCGTTGACCGTGAACGACCCGTCCTGGTCGCGGCCGATCGAGAACACGCCGTCGTGGCTGATCACTAGGTCGCCGTTGATCGCGATCGACGCCAGCGAGTCCCGGCCGAGGAGGAACCGGCCGCCGTCGATCGTGACCGAGCCGATCGTCATCTGCCCGTACTGGTTGAGGGTGCCCGTAATCCCCGAGATCGCCGAGCCCCCCACCGTCGTCGGGCTCGCCGTGGTCGTGACTGGCAGGAGGGTGGAGAGCCCGGGCTGGACGATCGTGTTCACGTCGCCCGCGATGGCGACGTGACCCGTCGGCCCCAGGTCGATCGACGAGACGACCATGGCCGCCACGCTGCCGCCGATGTTGACCTGGGCGTCCGGCCCGATCATGCCGATGGCGAGCAGGTTGACCGAACCCGAGAGGGGCGTCATCCGGCCGTTGAGCTCGACGGGCAAGGCGCTCAGGCTGCCGAGCTGACCCGACCGGATCGTCAGGTTGCGGATCAACAGCGGCTGGCCCGTCGCGTGATAGCGCGGGGCCGTCTCGGTGATCGTGAGCGTCGTGCTGGCGTTCGTCCCATATGCCTCGAGGTTGATCGCGCCATGGCCGGCCTGACGGACCTCGACGGCTCCCGGGCCGCTGACCTGGACCATGTAGGCGCCGGACGGAGCAAGAACCGGCCGGTTCCGCGAGGGCCCGAAATAGGTCGAGAGCAGGCGACGGCATTCCAGCGCCTCGAGCGCCGGGGCGACCCGCCGCCGTCCACCGCCGCGGGCGTTGTCGCGTGCGAGGCCCTCCCCGATCGCCGGACGTCCCGCCCGGATCCTCGCTCGCGCATCCCGAAGCATCAGCTCGCCCCCTCGCCGCCGACTGGTACGGGCGGCCCGATCGATCGGTTCGCGGACCCGGCACGCGACGGCCCCTGCCCTGTCATTTCGGCTTTCAGGTAGTATCGACTTTGCCGGAAGTTCGCCATAATTGCCGCTGAGCCTCGTACCCGGCAAGGTAGGGCGAGGTCGCCAAGGCACCCGATGGACCCAGACCAATGACGGAAGTCGCCCAGGTCGATCCGCCGCCGGGCATGCGGCGGATCGACCACGAGTACAGCCGATCGCTGGCAGGATTCCTGGCCCAGCACCGGGTCTCGCTGCTGATCACGACCTACGAGGCGGGCCGGCTGGTGCTGGCGTCGCCGTCGGCGGACGGCCGCGAGCTCGACCTGGCGTATCGCGGCCTGACCAGCCCGATGGGCGTCGCCATCCGCGCCGACGCCGAGACGCTGGCGATCGCCGCGCAGGACCAGGTCTGGCAGTTCCGCAATGTGCCGGGCCTGGCCCCCCGGATCGAGCCGGCCGGCACGCACGACGCCTGCTACCTGCCGCGGCAGGCGGTCTACACCGGCCCGATCGACGCGCACGAGATGGCCTGGTGCGGCGGCGACCTCTGGATCGTCAACACGCTGTTCTCCTGCCTGAGCACGCTCGACGGGGTGCACAACTTCGTCCCCCGATGGAAGCCGAAATTCATCACGGCGATCGCCGCCGAGGACCGTTGCCACCTGAACGGCCTGGGCCTCATCGGCGGCCAGCCGGCCTACGTCACGGCGCTGGGCGAGACCGACACCAAGGAAGGTTGGCGGCCCGGCAAGGCCGCGGGGGGCTGCCTGATCGAGATCCAGAGCGGCCAGCCGGTCGTGCGAGGGCTGTCGATGCCGCACTCGCCCCGGCCCCGCGACGGCGGAGTGCTGCTGCTCGAGTCGGGCCGGGGGCGGATCGTGCGGGCCGATCCTGGAAATGGCACCGTCGAGCCGATCGCCGAGGTGCCGGGATACGGCCGCGGGTTCGCGTTTGTCGGCGGCTATGCCTTCGTCGGACTGTCGCGGTTCCGCAAGTCGGCGTCAACCCAGACCTTCGGCAACCTGCCGCTCTCCGAGCGGACGACGCCCCTGGCCTGCGGTGTGTCGGTGATCGACATGGCCGGCGGCCGCGAGGTGGCCAGGCTGGAGTTCCACGCGGGGATCGACGAGATCTTCGATGTCCAGGTGCTCCCCTACCGCCATCCCTGGTTCTCGGGACCGCATCCCAAGACCGACGAGGTGCCGCCGATCTGGGTCGTGCCCGAGCCGCGCGGGCTGTAAAAATCCGGGGCCGAGCGTTCTTTCGGCGAGAGCGAGTCAGCCCGGAGCGCCGAACCTTCGCGCGGCTCGCGGGCGGTCATCGAGTCCCCCGACCGGTTCGGATCGGACCGCTCGGGACCGGTCCGATGCCGGACGCAGCCCAGTCCTGCGCCCGATCCGCCCTGGCATCCAGCGGCTTGCGCGTGGACCGTCGAGCCCCCCGGGCACTCGATCCGCTCATAATCGATCGCGGCCCGCCTGGTCCCCGCTCCCGCGACTGCATCCGCGCCGCCCGATCGCCGACAGGAGCCGGCTCATACAACGGCCCAACCCGGACCGGTCCGTTCTTTGTAGGAGGGAGCTCCTGCTCCCGATCCGGTCGGCCCGATCCGGTCGGCCCGATCCGGTCGGCCCGATCCGGTCGGCCCGATCCGTGCGGCTTCGGCCCCACCGATCGCCGGCGGGAGCCGGCTCCCACAAGAGACCGGAACGGAGCGGTCCGGCCCGATCCATCCGATGCGATCGGGTCGGACTGGGTCCGCGGTCGGTGGACTTCGGCCCTTCGTCTGGAGGCCAACCATCGCTCTAGCTGCGCGTGACGCGGCGGTCGGCATGGTGCCGTCCGTCGGGTCCCGGCCGGCGGCGGCCAGAGAGCTCGGAAGGGCGGGTCGGACCGACATTGCTCGGCGTAACGGCGCGGGTGCCGGGAAGTCCGACCGGCTCCGGTTTCGACGGCCAAAGACTGGACAGGAGCGAGGCCGTGGTCCGGTACTGCGCCGACCGAGGGGAACACGCCGATCTTCGCGTCGCGGTACAAGCTCCATCTATCTGCCAACGAGGGAGGGACTGGCCGCCGAGCGCCAGCAGATCAACCTTGCCGAGCTGCTGGACCGCTGGACCGGGATCGCCCCCGCTCGGCAACATCCGACAAATATGCTAATCTATCCCTCAGGATCACGAAATCATCATGCGTACCGAGACATGAACCAGACCGAATTCAACCACCTGCTGAGCCAGATCAAGGCCCTGCCACCGAAGCAGATGCGTCGGCTTCGCGAGCAGCTCGACCGCCAACTCGCCGCACCGGCCGGCGACAGATGTCGTAGAGGTCCGATTCCTTGAGGACCGGCCGGAGGTCTTGCTTGAGCCGGCGAAGTGCGTTATCGATCCGTCAACGCATGGGGCGTCCTCCTGGTTCATAGTTTGCTTGGCAGCTCCATGATGCCGGGAGACACCCCATCGTCTCAAGTCCTTCGACAGGCCAGCCCTTAATGGATTATCATTCACGCCATTCCACCATGTCCCGGCTTTTCCCCATACTGGGCGCTTGAGCCGAGAAGAACTCGGCGTCCGATGCGATTTTTCGCTACGACACCGAATTCTTTTCGCGGGCTCGAGGCACCATCGATGATCCACCGGCCGCCCGCCCGCGGAGACGTTGTCCGCGCCACACCGCAGAACACCAGGCAAGCCCGGCGCCGACCAGCATCAGGAGGATCGAAGGCGGTTCGGGGACGATGCCGAAGGTGGTGATGAAGCTGGGGACCGTAGCCGTTGCGTCGGAGGCGTTCGACTGGAAAATCAAATTCGTCGTTACCATCCAGGTCGTCGTCGGATCGGGCAGCGCCAGCGTATTCGTCGGCTGGTTGGGGAAATACGTGCCGTCGAGGAAGACTTCGTTCAGGATCATGGATGACTGCGCAGCCGAGGAAACTATTCGTGATGAACACCGAGGAGTCGCCCGTGGCGGTCCCGTTGACACCCAGGTAATTGCTCCCGATAACGCTCACCCCATCGAGGGTGGAGACGTCGTACTGGAAAGCGAGATTCGCGAAGGCCCCCGCCCCGGAGACGGTGAATGGGTTCGGAACCGAATGAGTACAGGAGGCCGGAGCCGGTCCCCGTCGTCTGCCCCGTGACCATGATCTGGGTCGGATCAGGGAGGGGAGCGCCGTTCAGCGCCGTCTGCTTGAGCAGTTGGAAATTGGAGAATTCCAACCCCCCCGCGTCGATCGTCGCGCCCGGGCTCAGGAGGTCCTGGAGGGTTTGGGCCTGTGCCGGCCCGGCCATGAAGACGTTCCAGGCAGCGAGTCCGAAGATGATCAGTAAGAGCGGGGCTCGCCGTGTCGGTGCGACAGAGACGTTCATGGATCGAGTGCTCCTGGGGAGAGACGATGGCCGTCAGGGTGCGGGGAATTCCGACCGGGTGCCGTGGGCTGCCCGGAACGCTCGTGTCGGGGTGTCCGTGGGTTCCGGGGCCATGAGAAGCCCCTCGGTCGTCGCCGGCCGCGTACGGGCCCGGACGCGGAGGACCATGCCCGGACCCGTGCCGAACCCCCGCGGGGGACGTCCTGGATGAGAGAGCATCGGCCGCGCCGGGTCGGACCGGATCGCCCCATACGTGGCCGCCCGGATGCGGCGAGGGGCGACGACGGCCGCGGCGCAAATACGATGATCGCGCTCGTCCCGAGAGGGAGCATCAATCGTCCCCCGCCCGCGCCGGGCGCGGCACTCGCGCCGCATTCAATAAGTGTCCTGCGTCGTTTGGAGCTGCCCGGCGGCCCCGGAATTCTTCTGGATCAGGTACGCGTCAACCAGGACTTCCTTTCCGGCGATCTTGACGGGGAACATCGGAACATCCAGGAAGAACCCGGCGATCGCCTTGGTGTTGAAGTCGTTCAGGCTCGTGTAAGTCGTGCCGTAGCTGGGGTCGTAATAGGTCTTGGTCCCGGCGGAGTCGATGTACAGGGCGACCTGGTGGTTATTGAAGTCGGCGGCAGGGTCGGGGTTATTCTGGCCCTTGATCTGGTCCGCGGCCATCGGAGTCCGGGTCACGTCGGCGAAATCGAATTGGTAGCCGTTGGCATTCTTCCCTGGGCCAAGCTTGTTCGAACGGAAGTCCTTGCCCATCGCGGTGTAATCCAGATAAGGGTAGTTCGGGTTGCCGCTGCTCATGGCGGCGCCGAACGTCCACGACTTGACGAGGAACCCATCGGCCCCATTCTTCGACGAGATGATCTGGTAGTTCCTCGCCTGCTGGATTCCCTGGATCTTGAGCATGTCGAGGAACAGGCTCGTGAACGCCCCGCACTGTCCCACCGCGGTCTTGAGCAACTCCGCGGTCGTGGTGTTCTGCGTGAGGTAGTCCCCGTAATACGCGAGCGGAGTACCATCGGCCCGCTTCACGTTCAGACCGGTGAATGCCCCGAAGATCTTCGGTACGGCGGCGTCGTTGGTCGTCGCCCCGTTGCCGTAGGTGCAGGAGAGCTGAGCGACGGTCACGAAGTTGACCCGGGTATCCGCGTCGTTGATCGGTTTGGCCAGGGTGACATAGACCGGATTCGTGCTCATCCCGGCGGCTTGCCAGGTCTTACCGCCGTCGAGGGAAACCTGCCAGGTCATCGTGAGCGGGCTGTAGGCGCTGATCTTGTCCTTGGGGAAGGCGCTGGCGAGGGCCGTGGCAGGCAGGGCGACGGTCTGCTTGTTCGCCGCCAATGTGGCCGCGGTCGGCTTGACGTCGAGGCCGTCGGCCGCCGTTTCCTGGACCTCGATCATCGGGTTCACATCGTTGTCGGGCGCCGAAAGGTTAATCTCGCCATGACCTTGGCGACGGAGTTCTGGACGAAGCAGACCGGGTCGCTCTTGGGGCCCGCAGCGGAATACCGGGGATTCATGACCGCGGCCCCTCCCGCGTCCGGGGCGAGCGGCACCAGGCCAGCCCCGGAGAACTGGACGAGCTGGATCACATCGCCGGCCATCAGGCGGCGCTCCTCGAGGACTTCGAAACCGGGGGGCGTGACGGTTGGCCTCGCGGGCAGCCCTCGCACGAGCGAGGCGCTTGACGGCTGTGACTCGGCCGAGCGGATTCATGGGGGCACTCCAGGGGGGATTTCGAGGCGGCCGAAATGTGTGTACGGGCGAAGCCGGTGGCAGACCACCTTTATCTCGAATGACCGGACCCGGTGCCCGTCCCTGGCCGAGACCGTCAACGGGCCGGAACGCGTGTCGGCCGAGATTGCTCTCGATGCGAGATCGCGGAAGTGACCCGGGGGCAACGTGGCTCCGGTGACCTTCGACTAGCCCGGACGCTGCGGATCGCCTGTTCCGACCCGGGAGACGGAGCATCGTGCTCCACCGACTTGACGGGTGCGTCCCGTTGGATGATGACTATGTTCAAATATGAACAATTGCAGCTCACCCTTTGAGAGTTGATGGATAACAGCAGGCATTAGACCACGCCGCTTCGAGATTGCAAGAAAAAATCTCCGAGTCGATGGTCGCGTTGACTATTTGCAACATCCCCGAAAGGCGGCCGGGGTCAGACCGGGCGGCGGCCACGGCCCGGGCGGGCGGCTCGGGCAGACCGGAATCGGCGTCGAACGGGCCTCGGACAACTGTCAACAAATCACCATGTCCCGAATGGCATTAAGACTATGTCGTAACGCTCTGCTCCGCCAACTCCTTGCGCAGCTCTCGTCGCGGCCTCTTCATCACCGGATACTGCCTGGGACGCCGCTTCCGCACCCGCGGCTCGTACCGGCCCGGCCTCCACGGGTTGACCACCAGCGGCGGCATCGCCTCGACGGGCTCCGCCTCCAGCAGCCACCGCAGCGCGTCGGTGAAGCTGATCCGGTCCACTTCCACCCCCTGCCGCCGCGCCGCCTCTCCCATCACCGACCGCGCCAGATTGTACACAATCGCGTACACCATCAGTTCCTTCCGGACCCCGTCAACCGTCTTGCATCGCAGAACATCTATCTTCATGCTTGGTTTCAAATTGCGCAAATATTGCTCCACACGCCACCGGGTCCCGTACAGGTCCGCCGGCGCACCCGGACGGTAGACCTCCGCGTCCAGCAGCGTCGTGACCAGCGTCACCGACTGCGTGCGGAAGCCTCGCCGATCGACCCGATACCGCAGCTCGCACACCACGATCGTCTCCGGCAGCACCGCGTATTGCTCGGGGGTCATCCAGGCCGGCCGGGCTACCGGCTTGATCCATTCCACCACCTGGCCCAGCGAGCGTGGCCAGCGCGACCGGGAAGCCGCAGCCGGGCACCTGGTTGCCGGGCTGGCCGAAGTGCTTCTCCGCGCCCCAGTCCGGGCAGTCTTCGTCCCAATAACGCATGATTTCGTACATACTGCGACCGTACACACTGCCCGTCAGGTCGCGCACTTGCTCGACGAAGTGACGAAAGAGCCCGGGCTCGGCTGAAATTTTGGATGGTCAACGTAGCCATCCAGGGACTGGTTCATTCCATAGACGAGCTTTGCCATGGCACAAAACCTCCACCCCAGGTTCTTCCGAATCGCTTGAGCCGACGTTCCGCAGAAATGAGATCGGACACGATCGTCCTCGGCTCAAGCCGCCGCGACCAGACCGTGCCCCCGGGACATCGTCTCACGCCGATCGGCGTCTGCGAAGATGTGGTTCTTCGGACGCTCTCTCGCATAATGCCACTGTTCATCCTGGTCCTGGAGTGCGATCAGGCCGACGGTGTCCAAAAAATGGACGTCACGGCGGATGCTCGTCGTGTCATTCGGCCAGGTCGTGCCGCCCGTTGCGATGGCGATGCGACAGGACTTCATCGATGGCGTCGACGCGGCATCTTCGTGGCCTTCCGCGACCGGCAGAGGCTCGAACTCGATGACGGATCGGTCCGGCAGCTCGATCGGCCCGACCGGCCGGAACACGCCGCCCTCGTAAATCGCCCGGGTTGTCGCCATGGTATCCGGCCCTTGCTGCCATCCCTCGACGACTCGCGTCGCGTCGCGTCGCGTCACGCGAAGCTTGCTCGACCGTCACGCTACCGCAAGCATCCATCGTGCGACAATCGGTTCATGACGCCAGCGAGGAAGCTGTGCCCCGTCTCCGAGCCCCCGAATTTCGTCGCGCGGCGTGTCGAGCAGGCGGATCACGGCCCGATGCTCCCGTTCTGAAGAAGCCCGCCTTCGAGAGGGGTATGACCTCACGTCGCCCCCATCCGCGGAACAGGCCGGCTCCGGCCTTCGACCAGGCCGGACCGCGCAACCCAGCCGGCCCCGGCCTCGCCGATCGGCCCGCCCGCCGTGGCCGGAATCGCCCCGGCCCGGCCACATCCCGGCCGTACCGACCGCCTTTGCAGCCCGGCGGACCGACGGAACCCTTCCCGGTTTTCTACTCACCCACCGCCGACCCGCCCGCCTGGCTGTCAACGGTCGGCAGGGTAATGTCCGTCGGCTCCGGTCGACTGGGGACAGGATGTGGGCGGTGACGGCGAAGCGCCAGACGCCGTCGGGCGGGTCGGCCGGACCGGTCGGGCGGCCAGCCCAGTCTGTCCAACCGTCAGTGTGATCGAGTGATGGCCCCTTTGCCCCTCTCGTCCCCTCCGACGGCGACTTCATTGACACAAGGATCAGTCGGTTTCTAGAGTACTGAAACGATGAGCCTGCTCCGTCGATCGAGCGGCCGTCCTCGTGCCGCGGCTGGCCGCCGGGCGGATGACCAGGGACATCAATCACATCTGACGGGGAGTACCGCGATGAACGGCACGAATTTAAGGCCCCGATTGAGATTGACCCTTCTGTGCGGGCTGCTGGTGGCGATCTGGGCCGGGCCCGCGGCGGCCCAGAAGCCGGCGGTGGACAAGTCCGCCTATCGCTCTTCCTTCATGAACATGACGGGCAAGGATGATCCGGCCACCGACCTCGAGCTGACGTTCCAGCAGACTCCGAAGACCGGCGCCGCGTCGATCCTCGGCACGACCGTGACCGCCGGCAATACGATCAACTTCTCCGGGGGCAAGGTCCCGAATAAGACCTCGGTGAACGCGACGGTGGGTTTCGGCAACATCAAGGGGCCCTACACTCTGGCGGGCGCGGAATGGAGCTTCGACAAGGGGGCGAATGTCCCGGTACCGCTTGCGTCGCTCGGCATCGATGCCTTCCAGGTCCCGGGGCAGAACGGCGGCACGGCCTTCGTGCGGATCATCAATGACAGCCCGGTCCCCGTGACGATCTCCGACCTCCTGCTCACCAAGGACATCGACGACTCGATGGTCGATACGAGCACCACGGCCGGACTCACCGCCCTCAACAGCGACTCCGACCCGCTCTTCATCAACGACGGGGTCTCCTTCACCCCTCCGCTTTCCACTTTCGTCCTGCAGGCCAGCGGGTCGCCCGGATCGTCGATCCTGCTGGATCTGGGCGCGACGACCGCGAACACCGACGTGGCGACGGTCTTCTCGGCGGTCTACGCCAGCGGGGAGAGCGGCTCCTTCGGGCTGATCTCGAACGCCTCGGTGCCCGAGCCCGGAAGCTGGTTGCTGTTGTTGCTGGGCCTCCCCGCACTCGGACTGTTCCGACGATTCGCACGGCCTCGAAACACCGACGGCGTGGCGCCGTCGATTTCTTGAAGAGCCCCTCCGCACCCGTTCGGCGAGGGGCACCTCCGGAGTAAGACCTCGCTCGGCGATCCCTCACTCACCTCCCGGCCGCCCGGGAGTCCGGTCGCCTTTCCGGGTTCTCCCAACGTGAGCGTTCACGCGATGAGAGACTACGGGCCCGGCTCGGGCGAACCGGCGACGTGAGTCGCCGGGTTTTCACGCGCGCTCGAGGAAGGAAACAGGGACGCAGCGAATGCCGATATGTGAAATCCACTTTTCACAACCGTCTATTTCGCCTGTGCCACCGTCATCCTCCCTCTCACGATGCCAGGAGACGCCCCGGCGTCTCAAGTCCAGCGACAGCCAGCCATCAGGCGAGTCGTCCTGAACGCCGTTCCCCTGCGTCCCCGTTTTCTTCTCCAGGATGTTGAGATGGGTCGGGAGAGGGCCGAGGCCCGCACACTGCGGTTAGCCGCCGCTACTCGATGAACCAGACGGCGACGATCTTGCCGTCCTTGACGCGATAGATCGCCACCGCGCTGAATTTGCGACCGTTGGCGATGCCCGACTCATGGTCGATGACGGTGTCACCCTGAACGATGCACTGGTGATCTCAACCTTCACGTCCGGCGCCCGGCGGAACAGACGTCCGTACTGCTCCCTCATCGGTTCCAGGCCGGAGGAGGACAGCTTGTCGGGGAACTCGTAGAGCTTGACTTCGGGCGAGTAGCATTTCAAAAAGGCTTCGAGATCGTGGCGGTTGTATGCCTCGACTTGATCCTGGACGAGGAGCTCAGCCTGGCTCGCGGATTTGCCGGCCTTTGCCGAGGGCTTACCCTCCTGGGCCGAGCAAGGTTGCTGCATATACGTAAAGATCAACGCAACGGCGCAGAGCCCGCGGATTCGGCCAACGAGATTGCTTCGCATCGCTGTTTCCCCCGACACCTGACGACCGAGCTCAGCGGCCCAGCCCGCCGAGTCTGGGGTCTGATCATAGCAGAGGCCGTCGCGGCGTCCGGAAGAAATCAGTGGCGGCTCATTTTTCGTCAATAATCCGAACCGGCACCCATTTCCGTTCCATGCCCGGGGCAGCCCCGGTGACGAGGGCCACCTTGCCGCGGCAGTCTAATGGACTGGTCAAGGTCGAATTTCCTGCCCTCATCAGAAACTCCCGGCGTGCTGCCGGACCCTCGCCCCGTGTTCCTCCAGGGCCGAGTACGCATCCTGCGAGAGCGGGCCTTCGGCGTCGAGGACGCGGAGATCCTCGTCAAGCTCCGCCCGCGTCTGCGGCGCGGCCAGCGTCACGTCAACCGCCGGATGCTGGAGGACGAACCGATACCAGTCCGGGGGCCTGGGGACCGAGAACCCCGGCGGGTCGTCTGGGGTCGGGCGCAGCAGCGCCCCCCACCGGAGCGCGGTGTAGGCGATGACCGGCAGCCCGAGGCGCCGCGTGACCGGGAAGACCTCCCGCTCGGCGCCGCGGTGGGCCGCGTTGTAGCGGACCATGACGGCGTCGAGCAGGCCGCTCTCGGCCATCGTCGCGGCCAGCGCCCGCCGGTGACTCGTGATCCCGATCCGGCGGACCGCCCCGTCGCGCTTCGCGTCCTGCAGGTAACGCAGGGCACCGCCGGGCGAGGCGAGGCGGTCCCACTCGTCCGCCCGCTCGACGTAGTAGAGGGTCAGCACGTCGATGGAGTCGGTCCCGAGGGCCGAGAGCGCCGAGCGCAACTCGATCGCGGCGCCCTTGCTCTCCCTCGCGCCGAACTGGGCGCAGATGACGACCGAGTCGCGGCGGGCGCCAAGGTCCGAGATGGCGGCGGGGAAGGGATCGCCGTCAACGGTCCCTTCGGCCAGCCCCTGCCAGTTGAGGAAGTTCACGCCCCGGTCGACCGCCAGCAGGATGTCCTCGGCGGTGATCGCGGTCCGGCCGTAGGACGCCAGGCCGAGGCGGCAGACCGACCGGCCGAAGCCGGCTGTGACCAGGAACGGGTGGAGGTCCGTACCACCCCCTGCGGATGTCTCTCGCGCTGGTGCCATGATTCAACGCTCCGCTGTCGCGAACTGGTGAAGTCCCCGATCGTCACGAGTGACCGTCACTTCGGCCGCGTCCCGCCGTCGGTGTGGCCCCTAGCGGGGCCATGTCGACGACGAAGCGGCAGCGGACACCCCTGTTCACCGCCCGGTTGAAGTCCCGGCCCTGGCCCTCGGGGCGGGTGACCTCGGCGTCGGTGCGGCCGGCGACAAGGCGTCCTGGAAGAACTCTGTCAGCTTATCGAACGGGATGAGGTTCACGCGATCGTACAGGTTCAGGCCGACCAGGACGTGCCGGCGGTCGAAGCGGGCGGCGAGCGTGGCCACGAACAGGCTCGTCGTCACGGCGAAAAGGCCGGAGATCGAGATGGCCTGCCCGGCCATGCCGACGGTCGCGCCCAGGTCGCGGGCGATCGGGGTCAGCAAGCTCGCCGGCATGAATTCCGCCGCGATCAGCAACGCAACGCACATCCCCATCGAGGAGACGGCCCTCCAGGGCCCCGCGCCGGACGAAGCCCGGGCGGACATCGTCTCCGAATCGCTCGGGTCGCGGGCAAGTCGTGGGCTCTCCGGCCGGGCGGCTACCGCCGGCCCACAATCAATGCTCTGCGTGTGCATATTCGACCCCAATGAGATACGGCCGGGCCGTGCGCCACCGGCGGCGGCCGCCCGAACGAGGCGACGGCCACGGTGCTCGACGATCCCAGGCTCGACGAGGCGGGCGGCACGTCCAGGAGGCCCTCGTCGATGCTCAATCTCATTCAAGGCCCGACAACCCGGAAAGGAAATCGCCTGTTCCTCCGAAGTTCTTGCCTGATCCTCCCGAAGGCCGCGAAGGCAACGCAACGCTCGCCCGAATGAGTAACATGATGCTACTTGGGACGACCGAACCGAGGAGGGACGACGGAAGGCAAGGAGAAGGACCGAAAGCGACTCGCCGAACTCCTCGGCGAGGGGCGAACAGTGGAGGTTACCCGCCACCGCGCAAGACTCGCTTCCGGCTGCTGGCCAGGCTTTGCCGGGCGGGATTCGTTAACCCGCAGGGTTGCGATGAAAGGTTTCCGAGTTCGAGTCTCTTCCTCCCTTCTCGAGCTTACCTGACGCCATGACACCGATTGTCGTCCTTTCGCACATGTCTCCCTTTTCGCGCACAACTGTCAAACACCGTTATTTCGAGACTCCTCGCTCAAGACTACCGGGTTGCCTGCGCAATCCCGAACGAGTCAAGGACATGACCTCGTTCCCACGCTCCGCGTGGGAATGCCGTCCGGGACGCTCCCGCGTCCGATTGCCTCCGCGGACGACGCAGGGCGTCGGACACGGCATTCCCGCGGAGACCGTGGGAACGAGCAGGATCGCCTGCGCGGTGGTGTGCGACAAGGAGTGTCATTATTTCCCGGTTTCTCTCAGTCTTTCTCAACTGCCACAAAGCATGCTGACGGTCGTGCAGACGCTCCGAACGCACCGTCGGTCCTGGCGTGTCTGGGGCAGGCGATCGCCGCTCATCGCCACGGCGAATCCGCCGCCACACTTATCCACATGCGATCATATGTATAGAACTTAAATCTATTAGCGCTGACCCTGGATTTGACCGGCCTTCTCAATACCAATCACCTGCGCCCCACGTCTCGTGTCTCCGGGCCCCTGTTTCGGGTACCCAGACCAGTCCGCCGTCCGACATCCGGGGACCCGCATCGCGTCATGAATCTGTTCCCGCCCGGTTCCGATCGGATATACTTCGCCTTGCGCGACTCGCGATCTTCCGGTCTTGCTCGAAAGGAGATCTGAATGGCCAAGGACCAGCGGGAGAGCCCGGGCAGCGGCGGAGAGCAACCGGAGGACCAGGTCGTCGCCGACGGTTCGCCGGCAGATTCCGAGGCCCCGGAATCCTCGAGCCGGGCGGCGGGACATTCTCAATCTCCTATGCCCTTCGACTGGAACAGCGATCCGCGCGTGCTGGGGGCGGTCGGGGTGATCGCAGTGATCGCCCTGTCGGCCATCACTCTCCTGATCGTCACCAAGCAGCGCGAGGAGAGGGCTCGGAGCGAGGCCGAGGCGAGTCGCCGGGAGCCGCTGCCGGGATGGGCCTTCGCCGCCAAGGAGGACACCAGCGAAGCGACCGCCACGAGCTTCGAGCCCGAGATAACCCGGCTCGTGATCGTCCGCGGTCGCGCGCTCGCCTCGGGCTCCTCCGCGCTCGTCGCCCTCGATCGGCCCGCGTGGAGGGAGAACATCGCGACCTTCCCCGGCAATCGCAGGGGCATCCTGGCGCGCGAGTTGGTCCGCCAGGCCGTCCTGATCGCCGCGCGCGACGAGCTGGGGCTGGACACCCGCGACGAGGTCCTGGGTGACGCCCGCGTCCAGCCGCCCGAGGGAGAAACGGCAACCATCGAGCTCGTGCCGAGGTTCTCGATCAACTCCCCGAGCCGGGCGGAGCTCCGGCGCACGCGGGCCGGCGCGGTCGAGCTGCTTCTCGATCATGACCTGGGTACTTTCATCACGACGAACGCTCCCGGCTCGCCGGACAACTCGCCCTTCGACGACCTGGGCCGGCTTGTCGAAAGTGCCGAGGCGATGTCGAGAGGCTCCCTCCCCGCCGCCCTCCGCAAGCTGGGGCTCGAAGGGACTTCCCGGCCTCGGCGTCCCGACGCGCCTCTGCCCGATTGGGCCGAGGACGCCCTCTCTCGGCGACTGGGCTTCTGCGAGCCGCTCGCGGTGGTGCGGTCGATCCATGCCGTGATCGCCCGCGACGGCGAGACGACCGACCGTCTCGGCGCGCTTGTGCGGGGCTACGCGCTATTGGGCGTGCTCAGCGAGTTCCTCTGGCACCCGGCGCACAAGGCGTTCAAGGCGCGCGCCCTCCTCTACGCGGAGCGGATCCACGCCCGCGACCCGCAGGACCCTCGCGGCCTCTGGTACCGGGCCTACGCCAAGGCACTGGCGGGCCTGCATCAAGCGGCGATCTCGGACCTTGCCGCCGCGCGGAAGGTCGCCGGAGACCGGAAGCCGCCGGCCTGGGTCGCCCTGGTCGAATCCCTGGCGATGTCGGATGCGAAGACGCTGGAGGATGCCTCGGGCGATCCCGCGTTGGGACCCCTGGCCTCGCTGCTGCGGCTGACGATCCTCGAGTTTCCCGCGTCGTCGGACTGGACCCTGCCCGCCTGTCGCCAGGCCCTGGCCTTCGACCCCGATTGTTACCGCGCGATCGACGCCATGTGCCTCGTCCAGGGGGCCAGGAACCTCCAGGAGGCGACCCTCCTCGGGCCGAAAACCCTCGAGGAATCGTTTCCGCGCCGCCTGAAGCGATTGAGCCCGGTGCTGCCGTCTGCGGTAACGGCCGAGCTCGAGCGGGCCGAGGGCCTCTCCGCCGGGCTCGTCTCGGCGCTGCGCTCGGCCGGCGATCCGGCGACCGACGCCGGCGAGCCGTCCTGGTCGGTCCTGGGCAACCTGCTGGAAGAGACCCGGTTTCTTCACGTCTGTTCAACGACTGTCCTTCCTCTCTCGCGTGTTGGGCCAGCGGGTTCACAACTACTGGGCGACGGCGGGCCCCACGGTCAAGGACCATCGTTTCCGGCCGCTCCTCGACGAGTTCCTCCTCCCGCCCGAGCAGGCAGCCCCCGCGATCACGGCATTCGCCCAGCACGCCGACCTCAGCGACGTCGAGCTGCCCTCGCTCGAGCTGAGCCCTTCGTTCTGGGCCGCCCAGACATCCAGGGCGACGCTCGTCTGGGGCGTGGCAATCGGCCACATGGACGATGTCGCCCAGGACCTCTCGCAGGTGATCCGCATCAGCCACCTCTCTCCCGGGCCGTTCCGCGACGTCGGTACCGCATGGAAACTGCTGGCGATCGACCCGCGCCTCCCCGTACGCCCGCTTGACCCTGATCGAGCACGACGCCGACCGCGTCAAGGATCGGCTCGACGCGTGGGAGCGCGAGTCGTCCGATTCGGCGGCGGTCCTCGGTGCCCTCGCCCGTCGAGCCATCGCGTCCGGACGGATCGACGAGGCCATCAAGCTGCTCGATCGCATGGTCTCGGCGTCGGGCGACGTCTGGGCCTATCGGACCCTGGCAAAGATCTACCAGGATCGTGGCGACCGGACCCGCTGGCGGGCGACACTCGATGACCTCCTCCGAACTCCCGCGGGGGATGGGGTCGAGCACGCCCGGGTCCGGTACGAGATTGCCAACGACTTGATGTCACGAGGCCGGTTGCGCGAGGCCTGGCCGTATGGCGCTCGCCGCGGCGGAGAGCGGAGCGCCTGGGGCATGCAGTGCGCCGAAATCCGCGCCGAGCGGATGGGAGACTTCGATACCGCCGAGTTCTGGTACCACCAGGAGGCCGGGCGGTTTCCCGGCAACTGGGGATCCTGGTTCTTCTTCTGCATGCGCACAGGACGTGGCGACCTCCCTTCGGCACGAGATCACGCGGAGCGCATCCTCCAGGCACTCGGCGAGCGACCCGACCTGAGTCGGCCGGCGATCGTTCCGCCCGAGGCGCTCGGGGTCTACCTCTGGCTCACGGGGCGACACGCGAAGGCCGTCGACTCGGTCCGCACGGCCTACGAGAAGCGACCACTCCTGGTGAACTGCCTGTTCCTGCTCACCCTCGCCGACCGGCTCGGCGACGTCGGCGGCCGCGACCGGGCGATCCAGTCGTTCCGGGACCGTCACGCGCCGAAGGCCCCCCGAACCGCCAAGCTCATCGAGCTGTTCTTCCCCGAGAAAGCTCGCAGCTCGAAACGCCCCGAGCTCAAGACGATCGACGAGACCCTCGAATCGGTCTCGGCGAGCGAGCGTGGCGAGGCGCTCCTGCTGGCAGGTGTGTGCCTGCTCAATCAGGACCGGCACGAGGATGTGCGCAAGTACCTCAAGGCTTGCAATGAGAACCTGGCGCACGGTTTCTGGGTCCGGACATTGGCCGGCGGCCTGTTGCGCGAGCCCGGTCCCGGCGGCAAGGCGCGATCTCGTTGAGACCGTCCAACCGCACCCTGCGAGCCGAGCACCGGGGCAGCACTACGGGGACCTTCCCGAGGAACGTCCGGGGTCCGACCCGAATGGCACGAGGATAACGCAGCCTCCGAACGTACCTCTCCTGACTCCGCTGGACTTGGGCCGCGTTGCCTCGGTGATGCAATGCGACCTCCTCGGTGGGTAGACTCGCGGTCTCGAACACGCCCGCCAGTCGCCACACCAAGGAGGTCGCCATGGCCATGCCTGCGGACCGCGGTCCAGGGCTACTGACCTCGTCGTACTTCCCCGAACGGATGGCCCGGGAAGCTCGCGTCGAGGAACGTCTCCTCGGCCTCGCGGCCAATCATCACGTTGTCGGCGGCGCCGGCCAGGGCCGGGTCCCTCATCAGGACGCGGAGCCGACCGAGGGTGATGAGGGCCGCGTCGCGGCGCCCGAGGCGGAGCTGGGCCATCGCCATGAAGGCCACGTCGGCGGGTTCTTTCCCGCCGCTCAGGCCGTCGGACCGGGTGAGCGTCGCGACGGCCTCGCGGATCCGGCCGGCGCGATACTGGGCCACGCCCAGCGTGTTGAGGAACATGACGTTATCGGGCGAGAGCCGGCATGCCGCCCGCGCCCGCCGCAATCCCAGCCGGTAGTCGGCGGCGGGGCGGCCGGGGGCCTTGATCAGCTCCCAGCTCGACTCGTTCAGCCCGCCGGCGTCCTCGATCCGCTCCGAGGTGACCCGCAGGGCGGCGCGGCGAAGCTCGGGCGTGGGCGGCGAACCGTCGGCGAGTGCGCCCGGCTCCTCGGCCCGGCGGCGGCCGAGGGCCAGCCCGTAGGCCGTCGCCGCGCCGGCCGCGCGGCGGCCCGGACCGGCTCCGAGACCGTCCGATCGCCCCGGATCCGCGCGACCAGCTCGGCCTCGCTACCGACCCGGCCGAGCAGTGAGCGGAGCAGGCCGACGGCCTCGCGACGGACGGCCCCGGGGCCGGTCGGGTCCGAGGCATCCCAGACCTTGACCAGGCCGTCATAGCCGCCCGAGGCCATCGCGAGCCCGTCGGGGCGGAACGCCACGCCGGCGATGGCATTCGCGTGGCCCCGGAGCGTCAGGGCCTCGGCGCCGCTCGCGGCGTCCCACACCTTGATCGTCCCGTCGTGGCTCGCCGAGATGAGGCGACGGCCATCGGGGCTGTAGGCCACCGCGGTCACCGCGTTCATGTGGCCCTTGAGCGTCAGGGCTTCGGCGCCCGTCGCGACCTCCCACACCCGGACCGTCCGGTCGTAACCGGCCGACGCGATCCGGCGGCCGTCGGGGCTGAACGCGACGCCGGAGACGACGTTCGCGTGCCCGTTCAGCGTGCGCACCTCGGCCCCCGTCTCCGCGTCCCAGAGCTTGACGGTGCGGTCCCAGCTCGCCGAGGCGATGCGACGCCCGTTCGGGCTGTACGCCAGCGCCGTCACCGGGTCCGGATGCCCGGCGACGGCCCGGATCTCGACCCCGGTGTCCGCGTCCCACACCTCGACGCCGCCCTCGTCCGCGGCCGACGCGATCCGGCGGCCGTCGGGGCTGAACGCCAGCGCGGTGACCGATCCGTCGTGCCCGCCGAAGGCCGCGATCGGTCCGCCCGAGCCCGCGTCCCACACGCGGACGGCGTTGTCGTCGCCCGCGGAGGCGATGCGACGCCCGTCGGGGCTGTACGCGACGGCCGTCACCGCGTCGGCGTGCCCGCGGAGCACCAGCGCCTCGGCCCCGAGTTCGGCGTCCCAGACCCTGACGGTGCGGTCCCAGCTCGCCGAGGCGATGCGACGCCCGTCCGGGCTGTACGCCACGCCCGACACCGCATCGACGTGCCCGGCCAACGTGAGGGCCTCGACCTCGGCGCCGGCGGCCCAGAGCTTGACGGTGCGGTCCCAGCTCGCCGACGCGACGCGACGGCCATCGGGGTCGAACGCCACGGCGGCGACGGAATCGGCGTGGCCCCTGAGGGTGAGGACCTCCGCCCCCGTCCCCGCGTCCCAGAGCTTGACCGTGGAGTCGAAGCCCGCCGAGGCGATGAGGCGCCCGTCGGGGCCGAATGCCACGGCGTTGACCGCCCGCGCGTGCCCCCGGAACGTGAGGATTTCGCTGCCGACGGCGGCGTCCCAGACCTTCGCGCTGCCGTCGTGGCTCGCCGAGGCGATCCGGCGGCCGTCGGGGCTGAACGCCACGGCGTTGATCGAGCTGGCATGCCCCTCGAGCGTGAGGGACGTCGCCCCGGTGTCGGCGTCCCAGACCTTCACCGTCCGGTCGAATCCCGCCGAGGCGATCCGGCGGCCGTCGGGGCTGTACGCCACGGCGTTGACCGCCCGCGCGTGCCCCCGGAACGTGAGCACCTCGGCGCCGGTGGCGACGTCCCAGACCTTCACCACGGCATCGTACCCTGCCGAGGCCATACGGCGGCCGTCGGGGCGGAACGCCACGCCCGGGACGCCATCGGCGTGCCCGCGGAGCGTGCGGACCTCGGCGCCGGTGGTTGTGTCCCACAGCTTCACGGTGCGGTCCCAGCTCGCCGAGGCGACGAGGCGCCCGTCGGGGCTGAATGCCACGGCGGCCGCGGGCTCCTCGTGGCCCCTGAGGGCGACGACCTCGACGCCCGCGGCGGCGTCCCAGACCTTGACGGCGCCGTCGTACCCCGCCGAGGCGATCCGGCGGCCGTCGGGGCTGAACGCCACGCCGAAGATCCCGTCGGAGTGCCCCTCGAGCGTGCGGAGGTCGGAATGAATCAGCCGACGGAGATAGTGCCACTCGAACGCGCGCAGGTCGGCCAGGCCCGGCTCGGGGCGTTGGCCTTCGAGGATCTCGGCGACGCGGCCGATGTGGGCGGACTCGTAGTCGCGCTGGGCCAGGTTGATGCTGGCGAAGTAGGCCGTGGTCGCGGCGCGGTCGCGGTCGCGGCGGGCCTTGTCGGCGGCCTGCCGGGCGCCCTCGGCGTTGCCGCGCGCCTCGCGGGCGTTCCAGTCGGCGAGGCGCGCGTTCTCCTCGGCCTCGCGGGCGCTGGCGACCGCATCGCGCCACTTCCAGACCACGCCCGTGGTCCCGGCGACGGCGACCAGGAATACCGCCACGGCGAGGGATGCGACGGCCGGGTTGCGGCGGGCCCACTTGATCGCCCGCTCGCCGGCCGAGACCGGCCGCGCGGAGATCGGCTCGCCCCGCGACCAGCCGTCGAGGTCCTCGGCCAGCGCACGGGCGCTGCCGTAGCGCCGGGCCGGGTCCTTCTCCAGGCACCGCAGCGCGATCACCTCCAGGTCGCGCGGGATGCGGCCGTCGATCGACCTCGGCCGCTCGGGCTCACGCGTCGCCACCTGGCGGAGCGTGTCGAGCACGCCCTCGCCGCGGAACGGCGGGCGGCCCGTGAGCAGCTCGTAGAGGATCGCGCCCAGCGAGTAGACGTCGGAGGCGACCGTCAGCTCCCTGATCCGCCCGGCCGCCTGCTCGGGCGGCATGTAGGAGGGCGTCCCCATCACCGCGCCGCTCTGGGTCAGTCCGCTGTCGTCGCCGAGCTTCTTGGCCAGGCCGAAGTCGGTCACGTGCGGCCGGCCCTCGCGGTCGACGAGGATGTTGGCCGGCTTGAGGTCGCGGTGGAGGATCCCGCGCTGATGCGCGGCGTGGACGGCCCGCGCGACCGTGGCCACGAGCGACGCCGATGCGACGGGGTCGCCGACGAACCCGGCGGCGCGCTCCGCGAGCGAGCCCCCCTCCAGCAGCTTCATCGCGAAGTACGGATGTCCGTCGTGCTCGCCGACGTCGTAGATCGGGACGATGTTCGGGTGGTCGAGCTCGGCGGTCGCCTCGGCCTCGACGCGGAACCGCCGCAACTGCCCCTCGTCGGCGAACCCCGAGCCGAGGACCATCTTGAGCGCGACGATCCGGTTGAGGCTTACCTGCCGCGCGCGATAGACGACGCCCATGCCGCCCCGGGCGATCCTGGAGAGCACCTCATAATCGCCGACCCGGCGGACCGTCCCTTCCGGCGCCTCCGACGGATCTCCCGGGTCGTCCGCTTGCGTGGTCTCGAGGCCGGACGCCGGGGCCTGGGTCGCGGCCGGGCCGTAGGCGTCGTGGGTCGCCCACCTGGCCGGCTCCTGACCAGCCGAGGCCGATCCTTGGGCGGTCGAGTCGACGGCGACGGTCGCCCCCGGATCGTCGGCCAGTGCGGCGGGCTCGGGCGTCGCGGACGTGCTCGGAGCCGAGCTGTCGGCGACGGTCGAGTCGAGGTCTTCGGTCATTGCGATGGCGGGCTCGGACGTCGAGGCGGTATGCGCCGCGGCTCCGACGACAGCCGGGCGCGGTGGGCGATTGTCCGCGATCGCGCGAGGCGAATCAAGCCGAAAATGGTCAGATGTGCATGGATCTGCGGGCCCCTCGGAAGTGGGGGAAGACATCGGACCACGGAGCCCTCCGATCGCTTGATCCGCATCGCCTCGCCATCTGGCCACGCCGGCCCCTCATGTCCTCGTCCCCATGATCCCCGAGCGAGCCGGAGAAGCCGGGCGTATCTTCCGATGAACGCGGCCGGCTGTCCCTTGCGACCTCCGCTCCCTCGCCGAGCCGTCTGTGCTCCGAATCCGCGTGTCTGCCCGCCCCGATCCGTCCTCTCGGCGGGACTGACGGTCCGATCCACTCGAGACCTGTTCTTGATCGAGCCGGCCTGGACCCCCACCCCACTGCATACATCCCCTTCGCCCTGGCCCATCGCCTGCCAAAATGGCAGACCCGGGTTCGTTCGCCCCGCCGCGCCCCTCCACTCCACTCCACTCCAGAGTCGAGCCTGCGCGAGCCGCCTTCGATGCCGCCGGAGAGGCGACGCGATGTTGTGGCGCGAGGAGGTTCGTGCGAGACTGGGGCGGGCCGGAACCGGGCACCGGCGAGTTGGCCCGGGCCGTCGAGAGGAGGATCTCATGGGACGAGGCGGTGACTTCGCCGACATCCCGATCGTTGACGTGAGCGACCTGGTCGCCGGCCGCCCATCGCAGCAGGCGGTGGCGAAGCAACTCGGCGAGGCGTGCCGGGAGAGCGGCTTCTTCTACGTCGTGGGCCACGGCGTGGACGAGTCGCTCCAGGGGCGGCTCGCGACCTGAGCCGGGAGTTCTTCGCGCAGGACGTCGAGACGAAGCTGAAGATTCGGATGGCCCTCGGCGGTAGGGCCTGGCGGGGGTATTTCCGCGTCGGCGACGAGCTGACCTCCGGCAAGCCGGACCAGAAGGAGGGCCTCTACTTCGGCGCCGAGCTGCCCGCCGACGACCCGAGGGTGCGGGCCGGCACGCCGCTGCACGGCCCCAATCTCTTTCCCGAGAAGCCCGCGGGCCTCCGCGCGGCGGTGCTCCAATACATGGTGGCGCTGACCGCCCTGGGCCACCGGCTGATGGCCGGGCTGGCCCTCAGCCTGGGCCTGGAGGAGACGTACTTCGCCGACAACGGCACGTCCGAGCCGCTGACCCTCTTCCGCATCTTCAACTACCCGCCGCCGGCCGACCCGGCCCTCTGGGGCGTAGGCGAGCACACCGACTACGGCCTGTTGACGATCCTCCTGCAGGACGACACGGGCGGCCTCGAGGTCAAGTCTCGCTCGCGGTGGGTCCCCGCCCCGCCGGTGGAGGGCTCGTTCGTCTGCAACATCGGCGATATGCTCGACCGGATGACTGGCGGGCTCTACCGCTCGACGCCCCACCTCGTCCGCAACCCGGCGCCACGCGACCGGCTCTCGTTCCCCTTCTTCTTCGACCCGAACTTCTTCGCGACGGTCGGACCGATCAAGATGCCGGGGCGAGAACTCCCGCCCGACGACCGGGACGGGCGATGGGACGGCGCGAGCGTCCACGCGTTCGAGGGGACCTACGGCGACTATCTGCTGGGCAAGGTCGGCAAGGTCTTCCCCGAGTTGCGCGCGGCGGTGATCTGATCTCCGGGTCCGCCCCATCATCTGTTCGCCGATCAGCGACTCTTCCGACACACTTTTGTGGAATGGGGTTTGCATGCCGTTGTGGGACCACTTGACAGAGGACCCCCATCCTGGCGACGTCTGAATCGCGGGAGATGCCCATGACCCCGGAGAGTCAGACGCACGCGGTGCCGCTGGCCTTGATGGCCTTGCTCGTGCTGCTCGGCGTGGCCGCGTTGGGCTACCTCTATTACCGCAAGAGACAGCTTCAACTCGCCGTGGAGGAACGCTTCAAGGTCTTCCGCGGCGAGGCCGTCTCGCTGATGGATCGGCTCGACGGTCTGCGGCGTCGGCACGAGACCTTGCCGTTGACCGACCCCGACTTCACGCAGCCGATGGCCGGCGCGATGCTGGCGCTCTACAACGCGGTTGACGCCGATCTCAAGGTCCTGTGGGATCGGTGGCTCGAGGTCATGGAGCTGTGGGACCGGGCCCAGAAGCTCGTCCGCTCGGGCGAGGGCCCGGCATTCCGGAACGCGGAGGAAGCCAGGCGGTTGATGGCTCGCGGGGGCGTGGACGAGCTCCTCCGTCAGTCCGCGTTCTGCAACGAGCGTCTCGACCGGCTCAACCGAGGGCATGAGCTGGCGCGTGAGTCGCTCGAGGCGGGTCGAGCGGAGTTGAGCAGGCTGAGATCCTCCGAGGGGCGAGGGACCGGCGTCCTCCTGCCGACGGATGCCCATGCCGGCGGGATCTCGCGCATCGAATCGCTCTTCGCGAGGGCCGAGGAATCGATCACCGCCGATCCGATCGGGGCGGCGGACCTCATCGGGCGAGGGCGGCGTACGCTCAGGGAGCTGTCCGAGCCCGAAGCCCGCGGCCATGGCCTCGCGACGCGATCGGCGCCGAGCGAATCCATCCTCGATGACCTCGCGGCCGCGGCCGAGCGGTTCCGGGCGGCGGCGGCCGGGTTGGGACTGGCGAATCTGTTGGGGCTGTTCGTTCGCGTCTGGATGGTCGTCTGGGGCCTGTCCTTGCTGGCCGGCTTCCTCCATCTATTGATGCCGCTCATCCTGCTCGGCGTGGGCCTGGTGCTCGTCCTGGCGGGCTTCTCGTCGATCTGGGTCGTGATCTTCTTCGGCATCTGGTACGGGCTCTGGCGGACTCGCCGATGAGACCCCCGAAGACTTGTTCGGGCCTTCCACCTTCTGCAACAGTCATGTCGGTTCATTCTTCGGCAATAAATGAACCAACACCTATGTCGGAGCCGACTTCCGCCTGGACACGGGTTGTCGCCCTGGAGGGGGGAACGACCGGTACGTTCGCGGATCTGTTCAAGTCACCCGGGCTACGGGGTTCCATACTGCTGGGCTCGCGGGTCGATCACGCCCTGGAGACCCCCACCGTTCAGCGCGCGGTTGAGGATGCGATTCCGTTCCGCGGCCAGGGCGTTGGCCTCCGCCTGGCTCTGGCGATCGAGCATCTGGCGCTGATTCTCCAGCATATAGGGCAGCATCTTCTCATATTCGGCCTTGGCCTCCTTCTCGGCTTGTGCCTGGACCTTGGTCTCCGTCGCCTCGCGAGCCACCCTGGCGCGGTTTGCGGCGATCTTCTTGGCCCGGCGCTTCGCGGCCAACGCTTGACGCTCAGACGCGGCCTTGCTGTCGGTGGTCTCGCCCCTGGGAGCCGGGGCAGCTTGGGCCGTGGCAAGGTCCAGACGCTCCTCGTAGGAGAGAGCCGCGAGCTTGGCTGCGATATCGGAGGAAAGTTCAGAAGCAGGGATCAGGGCCGTGGTTGGGGTCCAGAATTCTTTCGTCTCGTAAGGGCCTTCGAGGATCAGAATCCGAGATGCGAGTCGCATCTTATCCTTGGAGGTGGGGGACGCGACCGATCGGGATTCGATCACTCGGACCCGAACCAAGGGGCGGAGGAGGTAGGCGACATCCTTCTGCTGGAGCTGGCGCAGGCCCGCAGCGTCCTTCTTCGCCAGGCGATCGAGCAGTTCATCGAGGCCGTTCGCGGTCGTGGCGGCCGGGACAGCGGGGAGGCCGGTCGCCATCAGGTAGCACTCGGCACCGGGAGCGGGTGACTTCGCGGCCCCGGTCTGAGCATTCGCCGATCGCGCCGGGGCCTTGGTCCCGGCCTGGGGGTCCAGTGTCGGGATGGCGAGAGCGAGAGACAGTAGCATGGTTGTCATCAAATGACCTCCTCGAATCGGTTGTTCAGATCTAGCATGATGCAAATGATAGCTACGCGATCCGTCTCAATCAATCGGCATCCGAACAGGAGTGGTGTCAAACAGGCGTGGTGTCAGATCTGCATTCCGGAAGGCGCGAGTGAAGCTCCGGCCCTGGATCACGACGCCGCAATCGTCCTGGAACCCTGCGTCGCCCCGGTCGGCCGCATCGGCACCGTTCCGACCGGCGGTCGGTCCGGGTCCCACCGCGGGCCGTTGCTGGGTCGGGCGGACGGTCGCTGGACTGCGGTCATGAAGCCGATTACTTCATCGAGATCGAGGCCACAAAATCGTCAAAGTCGGCGCGGTCCATCAGGCCGGTTGCGTCCAGCGTGATGCGGACTACGATCAGGTGATGCGGCATGACGCTCCGATTGGGGCGGTAGATCGTCCGGCCGACCTTTGCACCGGGTTCGACTCCCCCCGCACTCGATCCGCCCATATCGGTCGCGGTCTGCGTGGCCCCCGCTCCCTCGACCGCATCTGCCCCGCCCGCCCCGCCCGCCTGGCTGCCGGCGGTCGGCAGGGTGATGTCCGTCGGGTCCCGGCCCGCCGCCGCCAGGGCCGTCAGGGCGGCGGTAGTGGACGGTGGCATGGAGCGGGAGACGCCGTCGAGCGGGCCAGCCGGACAACCGCACCGCCCGGGACTCGGCCAACTGTCGATTTGCGATCCTCGCGCTCTTCGGGGGTCGGATCTCATGAGCGAGCCCGAGGGACCCAACCCCCAAGCGTCCCCGCCCGGCGGACAGATCGCCGCGGCGGTCGGCCGTGAAGCCGAGAGGCCGGCCGTCGGTCGGCGGGGGGGCGAGGGCTTTCTCCGGGCCGCGGGTCTCGCGGCCGCCATCTCGATCTGGGAAGATATCATCCAGGAAGCCTACCGGGGCCGGGCCGGTTCCGACGAGCGCGATCAGAAGTCAGAGGGCGAAGCGGTGGTCATGCAAGTTCAAGGTGTCATCCACGGCACGACGATCGAGCTGAAAGAGAATCCCGGTCTCGCGGATGGAGTGGAGATCGAGGTGATCCTCCTACCGCGTGGGGTCCCGGTCTCGTCGGGCCCGGGCGTTCCCGGCGAGCGGACGACGGCCGCTGGTATGCTGGCCCACTTGCCGCCGGAGGTCGATCAGCAGATCGAAGCGATCATCCGCGAGCGGAAGCAAGGCGCCTTTCGCGAGGTCCCCGATGAGCTTCCTGCTGGACACTGACGTCTGCTCGGCGCACATCCGCCGCCCGTCGGGCCTGATGCATCGCTTCGTCCAGCATTCCGGGCGGCTATTCGTTCCGACCGTGGGCCTGGCGGAACTCTACGTGTGGGCCTATCTCCGCCCCGATCCACGTGATTTCCTGTCGTCCGTCGCGACCTTCCTCAAGTACGATGTCGAGACCCTGGCATTCGATGAAGCGAGCGCCGAGCGGTTCGGAAAGCTGAGAGTGGGCCTGCAACGGATCGGGATCGTGGTCAGCCCCATCGACCTGCTCATCGCCTCCGTCGCCCTCGCACACGACCTGACGCTGGTGACTCATAACACCGCCGACTATCAGCATATCCCCGACCTGCGGCTCGAAGATTGGCTGATTCCCTGACCCGGTCGGTCGCGACCCGATCGAGGGCCGCCCATGGGTGTCCGCTCATCTTTTCTCCGCCGCCGGTACCGTCGGGTCTCCACCGACCCGGCTCGCCCGATTGCCGCCGGCCTGGCTGCCGACGGTCGGCAGGGTGCTGTCCGTCGGGTTCCGGCCGGACCCAGTCAGGGCGGTCGGGATGGGTCACCGCCGGTCCTCGCCCGGCGTTGACCGGCCGGTCACCCGGCGGCACAATAACCACCTAAGTCCGTGGCCGGGCCGTGGGGGCCGCGGTGGGCCGCCATCCGGCGGCCCGGGCCCGTTCTCCGGCACGAACCCGGGAGAATCCCCGCCATGCGACCACGCTTCCCCGGCATGGACCCCTGGCTCGAACACCCCGGACTGTGGCCGGACCTGCATAATAGCCTGATCACGTCGATCCGGGACGACCTGGCCTCGAAAGTCGCCCCGAAATACTTCGTGGGCGTCGAGCAGCACACGTACGTCACATCGGCCGCCGGCGACCTGGCCGTGATCCGGCCGGACGTCCTCATCGGCCGGTCGAGATCGCGAAAGCGGATCCCGAGGTCGGAACCGCCCGCCGCGGCCGCGGCCGCCGTCGGTGTCGTCGAGATGGACGTCGAGGTGCCCGTCGAGATCCAGGTTGAGCAGTGGTACCTGGAGGTCCGGGCCGCCACGACCGGCAAGCTGGTCACCGTGATCGAGGTCTTGTCGCCGACCAACAAATCCGCCGGCGAAGGGCGGAGGGACTACTTGCGGAAGCGAAGGCACATCTTCCGGACGCGGACGAACCTGGTCGAGATCGACCTGCTCCGCGCCGGCCGGCCGATGCCGCTGTCGAGCCAGCCTCCGGTGGATGGCGCCTATCGCGTCCTGGTCAGCCGTGGCGCGACGCGCCCACGGGCCAAGCTGTACGCCTTCGGCATCCGGCAGCCCATCCCGCCGATCCCGATCCCGCTGCTGCCGAAGGACCCCGAGCCGTCGCTCGACCTCAGTGCGGTGCTGCACGCCCTGTACGAACGGGCTCGGTTCGACCTTCGCCTGGACTACACCAGGCCTCCGGTGCCCCCGCTGGACGAGGAATCCGCGGCCTGGGCGCGGGGCATCCTCGCGGTCCGTACAGAGGCCCCCTGAGTGGTCCGCCAGACCGGGTGATTCGAGGCCGGGTGGCCGCCCGCATCCGGACGAGAATCGGTGCGGCCGGAACCATCTACCACCCCTCACCCATTCCTGATGAGGCACAGAAAGTCATGCCAATAATTTACATTTAATTAAATTTTCATCATGATTTATGCCACGCGATCCGCCCCCGACCGCCTGGCTGCCGACGGTCGGCAGGGTGCTGTCCGTCGGGTCCCGTCCGGCGGCGGCCAGGGCTCAACCGGGCGGACCGGACCGGCCGGGCCGTCGGACAACTGTCGATTCGGTCCTGACCCTTTATCCATCCCTTGATCCTTTATCCATTCCTTTATCCATCCTGCGGTTCCTGACCCTTTATCCATCCCCGAGGATCACGTGGTGCGGTGGTCCAGGCCGACGCGGCCGGGATGGATGGACCGGGCGACGTACGACCGCATACCCGGCGAGATGGAGTTGCGCGAGATCCGGGTGCGGGTGGACCGGCCGGGCTTCCGCGTGGAGGAGTCGGCGCTGGTCACGACGCTGCTCGACGAGGTGGTGTACACGAAGGAGGAGTTGGCGGGGCTGTACCTCAATCGCCGGAACATAGGACCGGATTTACGCCCGATCAAGATCGACATGCAAATGGATGTGCTGAGGTGCCTGACGGCGGAGGGGGTGGTGAAGGAGATCTGGATGCACGCGCCGGCATACGACCTGGTGCGCGGCGTGATCGCGGCGGCGGCCGAGGAACACGGCGAGGAGCCGCGGAGCTCGAGCTTCAAGGGGGCGTTGCAGGCGTTGGAGTCGTTCCGGGAGGAGGTGGGCCGAGCCGGCCCCGCGGGCCGGGCGCGACTGGTGGCCGCGACGCTCAAGACGATCGCCTCGCGTCGTGTCGGCGATCGTCCGGCCCGTGTGGAACCGCGGGCGATCAAGCGGAGGCCCAAGCCGCATCGCCTGCTGAAGGAGCCCCGGCGGGGGGCGCGCCAAGCGGTTGGTGCCCAAGACCTAACGGCCAGGCCACGGCTAATTCGGCGCCATTCAGGTCTGACCCCGACCCCTCCCCGGAATGACCCGAGACGAGACGGTCGCCCGGCCGGGAGTCCTCCTGCGCAGGGGTCGGCCTCCAACCTTCGCCGGCCGGCCAGGCCGGTGTGGCCCCGAAATTCACGGCCGTTCCTGTCTCCGATCCAGGACGGTTCGCAGTACTACATCTAGATCGAGTGCCAGGACCGGCCATCCGGAACCGCCGGGGTCGCGGCGCTCGCCAGGCCATTTCGGCCGGGTGCAGACCCCGGGCGAAACGGCCAGCCGATGTCGAAGGTCCGCCGAGATCGTGGCGATCGTCTCCGTCCTGTTGAGAATCCCGTACCCCGGCACGCTGCAACTCGTTGGCGTGACGCTGGTGGCAACTCTGACACGCAGCGGCATTGTTGAGGGCGGTGTCCTCGGCGGCTTGCCCGGCTCCGACGGAGAGAACTGCTGCGCACGGTCGACGGCCGGCCCGACGTCGTCGCCTTCGCGTTCCTACGAAGTCCCATCGAGAACCGACGCCAACGCTCTCCCGGGTCAGCCGGGACGCGCCGACGCGAACAACCAGACCCTTCGCCCCGGGCGGGGCAAAAGCCGCAGAGAGGTGACCACATCATGGCACGAGCATCATTCTTCGCGTGGGCGCGGTCGGGATCTCGGTTGCAGGGAGGCCGCGGAGGCCCGGACGCATCGAGGAGGGCGGCCGAAGGCCGAGGCCGTCGGAGGTCCGCTCCCATGTGTCTCGAGCCGCTCGAAGGCCGCATGCTGCTCGCGACGATCGTCGTCAATGATCTCGGCGGCAGGCGTGTCCAGAGTCCCAACGCCACGGTCGCCGAGATGCAGAAACATCCCAAGTGGGTCATCACCCTGCGCGATGCCATCAACATCGCCAACAACTCGCCGACCCCCGGCGGGAATACCATCGTGCTGCGAAACGCGACCTATCAGCTCAGCGACGTCAACAATAGCTGGTACGGCCCCAACGGCCTGCCGGCGATCACGAGCAATATCACCATCCAGGGCAATGGCGCCACGATCAAGCACCATCGGCGGCACCAATTTCCGGTTCTTCTACGTGGGCAACCACGCCTACGGCAGCAAGACCGACGGCAGCCTGACGTTGCAGAACCTGACATTGAAGGACGGCTTCGCCCAGGGCGGCGCCAGCGACTACGGCGGCGGCGGCCTGGGCGCGGGCGGGGCGATCTTCGATCAAGGGACGCTCAACCTCAACGGCGTGACCCTGAAGGACAACCAGGCCCGAGGCGGCAACACCGGCAACTGGCAAGGCACCTCCTCGCCGTTCGGTGCAGGGATCGGCGAGGACGCGTTGGACACCCGGCCGGGCGGCTTCGGGGGCCCGACCCCGGGTTTTGTCAGGGGCGGTCCCGAGCGCGACGGACAGGGCGGGTCGCGCGACCTCGCGGCGGGCTTCGGCGGCGGCGGCGCCTTCAGCACCGTCGGCGGCTTCGGCGGCGGCGGCGCCGTCAATCCCGACACGCACGCCAACGGTCTCGGCGGCTTTGGCGCCGGCGATGGGACCTCCGTCTATGGTGGCGCCGGCGCCGGCATGGGCGGGGCCATCTTCGACGGCGGCGGGACCGTCGTCGCCACCAACTCGACACTGCGCGACAACAAGGCGTTTGGCGGTGATACCTCGAGTGTGTACGGCAACCGGGGCGGCGCGTTCGGCGGCGCAATCTTCAACGACCAGGGCACGGTCGTATTCACCGACGGGAATCACGACACGCAATCCGGCAACCAGGTCTTCGTGGGCCACGGCCACCAGGACAACAACCCGACGATCCCCCCCAATCCCGGCAACGTCGCCCTGGGCGACTTCTACGCCTACGTCGACAAGGACAACCACTTCGGTTTTTCGAACTGAAATTGGCTCCAGGCGCGAAGCCACCGTCGCCGCGGCCGACCTCGGCCGGCCGCGCCGACCCTTGACGGAGATTCGACCATGATGCGACGAAAGCTGCGTTGGATCGCCAGGCCGCTCCTCGAAGGGCTCGAGCCGCGGACGCTACTCTCCAGTCGGGTGATCGCCGCCGCCGGCCCGGGCGGCACCGCGGCGGTCCGGGGCTTCGATGCCTCGCCGCTCGAGCGGTCCGAGGCCGCTCAGCCCGCGCTGGCGATCAACCACGGCACGAGCCCCACCGCACGCCTCGGCGGAACCCTGCACCCCGCCCACGGTGACGGCGCCTCCGGGACCGGGCGACGGATCGCAAGACCACTGTCCCGCGGCCCCAGCCCGCCGACGCGCCGCTGCCCAAGAACTTCCCCGTCCTCGAGCGCCTGGCCCAGTACGTCCCGGCCGCCAACAGCGCCGACCCGGGTGAGTTCGACCCCGTGTCCGCCGGCAGCATCGGGGCCAACAACACCGCCACCACGGCCGACAACGTCTACGTGATCAGCCACGGCTGGATGCCCGGATACAATTACTGGGTCGCCGGCGTGCTGAAAACCGGCGTCCTGCCGACATCCTGGGAGACCTGGCAGGGACCGACGAAGGGCCCCTCACCGAGCACGCCCTGGCTCTACACGAGCGGCTCGACGGTCGATCCCAGCTTCAGGATCAATGATACCGGCCTGGCCCAGGAGATCCTGAAGGTCGATCCGACGGCCACCGTGCTCGCCTTCAGTTGGATCGACGAATCGGCGACCCCTGTTCGTTTGGGCTTCATTCCGGCAGCCGGCTATCACTCCGAAGGCTTGACCACGATGGCCGGCATGCAGTTGGCCGAGGCGCTCACGCAGGCCCTCGCCCCGAATTACGCCCAGGGCCTGGGCAAGGTCCATCTGATCGGCCACAGCCACGGGGCACGCGTCTCAACGGTGGCCGCCGTCGCCCTCCAGCAGGCCGCCGCCGAGAATCCGCGGTTCAACGTCGTCGGGCAGCTCACGCTCCTGGATTCGCCCGAAAACAACGATAAACTCGCCCTCGTTAACCCGGTCAGCATCGACGCCGCGAACTACGACTGGTTCTACCTCGCGAAGCTCGAAGATCGCGAAACCCGGCGCGGCCGCCGTCACGTCCGGTACGGGACCGAACGCCGTGACCCCGATCTTCGTCAACAGCTACGTCTCCCACTTCGGTCAAGACTATGGTGGCTTCGACGTCAACGATCCCGCCCAGGGCATCGACAACAAGTCCCTTTCAGGCGTCGTGAACGTCAACCTGGAAGCCTACAAGGTGTTTCACTTTTACAATATCGCCGAGGAGCATGAATACGCCGCGAACTGGTACGCCGGCAGCGCGAGCACCGCGGGGACGAGCCGACAGGTCGGCCTCCTCTGGTCGCCGCTCATCAAGGGGGCGTCGGTCGCGCCTCGGCAATCCCGCCAGACATGGACTCTACCGGGTTCCAGCAGCGAGCATGTCGGGCCGGCCACCCAGTTCGTCCTCAAGCCAGGCCCCCCCGCGAAGCCCGTGGTGCCCGCCTTCGACCCGGCGGCGATCCAGTATGGGTCGCAAGGGGGCAACGCATCGATCGCGAAAGGGCGTGACAACAAGGTCACCGGGGTAACCCTCAACGACAGCGACGACACCGAGTCGTTCGTGCGCGGCGACATAATTTACCCGGAAGGCAACATCCTTCATCCCTACGGATTATCGTTCACCTACGATTTCACAGGCGGCAGCACCGACGGAGCCCAGCTCCAGATCCTGATCAACGGCGAGCAGTACTTCGCGATGACCGGCAGCGTGGCCGAGTCCAGCATCCTGCCGGGCAGCGGACAGTTCTCGGCCACCCTCGGTCTGTGGTGGGAAACCCATTTACAGCCCGGGATCAGTAGCGGAATCACGATACGCCTCGTCCCGAGCCAGGACGACATCGGCACCCCCACGACGGTGAACGTCACCAACTTCCAGTTGTTCAAGGAGTGACGGCCGGGCAACCCGCCGGAGCACGGGTCCCCTTCGGGATTGGCAGAGCGTCAAATCGCATCACCATCCCAGCCTCCTCCTCGCTGGACCGTTCCGAGCCAGTGCGACCGGCGACGGAGCCCCCGAAAAGAAAACCCGATCGTTGCTCGCCAGGAAAGCAGCAGACCAGGCGGCTCCCGCAGTTTAGGTGAGATGCGACAGGAAATCGCCGAGCGCGGCCTTGCTGGCCGTGATGGCAACTCCATGGCCGCCCGGATAGGCATAGCAGGCCGCCGTCGGATCGTCATCGAGCAGGTCGGCGTCGCTGGTGCCCGGCCTGACATTCGGGTCGCGCTGCCCGAAGGCGGCGACCACATGAGCCTCGGTATCAAGCGGCCCGCTCAGGAGCGAGACGATCGGCCGTCGGAACGGAGCCAGTCCGGAGATCGGCCGATCGCTACCGTGCCGGGCCAGATAGGCCCGCACATCGGGCACGCCGTAGTAATCCAGGACGGCCTCCACATCGAGACCCGGCGTCGCCGCGAGCCGAAGCGACAATGCCCCGCCGGCGCTGAATCCGACCAGCCCGACCTGCTCGCCGTGCGCCAGTCTCACCAGGCTCGCCGCGAGCGACCGGAACGCGGCGGGCGACGTAATTGCCGCATACGAGACCTGCACCGGCCGCTCGCCTGCTCTCCGGAGCACGCTCGCGGCGTCGGCCGTCAGTATGCTCGGCGAGGCGGCCATGAAGCTATTGCCATTGAGCACAAAGACCAGCGTGGTAAGGGTTCGCCCCTCGCATGACTCAACCGCGGGCTGACACGATCGCTGCGGCATGGGCTGGCTCGCCGAAGACTCAAGGGTATGGCGTTGGTGGCTTCTAACCGCAATTGTGGCCCCCAGGCACAGCCCCGTCACTGTCTGACGGAGGAGCGGAAAGGGGACGGAAGGAGCGGAAAGGGCGGAGCGGAAAAGGGACGCGGAGCGGAAAAGGGACGGATTTAATATTGGATGATTGCTAGCAATACCAGGTCTGCCCCGTTCCCGCGCACTCTTTCCGCGCTCCGACCGAATTCCTCGTTGGATATGTGATCTTCTGTTATGCCGGGGTAGGAGTGAAGCCGCGCCCAATGGTCCGGCCCGGCTTTGCGGACTGGGGGACCAGGGAGGACGGTCTTCGGTTCAGCCCTCGACCTGGGGCGGGCGATCCGGCCGCATGGATCGGGCCATCCTCACCGGTCAAGACCTCGAATTCCGTATCCAGCGCCTACCTGACGACATGGTATCAAGCACTTTCGACAACCGCCGCCCAGGATGATCTCACAGGACCCAGAAGGGGATTGTGTGCATGCATTTCATATTCCAGGGCCCCCAAAACCCCCTGTACCCCCTCGACTCTTCTTCTCCCCCTACTATCAGGATGTATCAGGTTTGCAGAAACTGAAATGCACCTATCGGCGAAGAGGGGCATTTTCTCGACGCAAGCCCTTCGGCCAGAAGCAGAAAAAATATTTTGGAATTTCATAAAGTTTTCCGACGCGGCGGCGGTTTCCGTGATTCGGTTCATATTTAGCCGGTTGTTCGCGATTTGGCGTGAGGCTCAGTAACCATTCCTGGTGAGGCGGAAAGCCTCAAGACGGCCCATTTGGCCCGCTCGGGAGAGCTGTCGGCCCGGGCCGATGTCCATCACGCTTCCGCCTGCACGATCCGGCCCGCCCGACCGGATCGGCGTCAGGCGGAAGCATGACCGACGTGGGAGTCGGTCCGGGCCGGCGGCGGCGTGGGAAGACCCGCGCCGAACCAAACCGCACCGACCGTTGCGGTTATGCGCTTCTGGGGCGGGGCAACCGGTCGGCCGGATCGCCCCGGGAGACCGCTCCCCGACGGCGAGCCTCGGCCCGGCCGTCCTCCCCGACGCCGGGTCGATCGCCCGAGCCAACCGCGGTGCGGGCGTCAAACCCGTCCGGTTCGGCTTGACCCTTCTTTACCGGCTCGGCAGAATGCTGCCGATTGTGGCCCGGCAAGCAGATCGGTCGCCCGGTCCCGGCGCCGGTCCCACGGGGCAGGAAGGACCTCCAGGGGACTCCGTCACTCTGGAATCGCACCACCACGGTAGAAAAGGAGTTGTACCGATGGGTGTTTCGCCGCGTAAGATCCCTGGCGATCGGGCTGAGCCTGGCGGGAGTCATCTACCTTGCGGTCGCCGTACGCAGGGCCAGCAGGCCCCCAAGGGGGACCCGCGGGTCCAGGGGGCCAACGGCAACTGCGAACGGCGCCTCGCCGACCGGTAGCTTCAAGCCCGCCCGGCCCGACGGTCGTCGGCACGATCGACCTCGACCTGGTCTTCAAGAACTACGACAAGGTCAAGGCCGTGACCAAGGAGCTCGGCACGGCGATCCAGGTCCGCAAGGGCGAGCTGATGAAGCTCGAGGACGAGGGCCGGCAGGTGGTCGAGATGATGCAGAAGTTCCAGCCCGGGCTCGAGCCGACTACCGCAAGCACGAGGACAGGCCACCGAGATCAAGGCCAAGATGGAGGCCGGCAAGGAGCAGGCCGAGCGCGAGATCACCCTCCGCCAGGCCGAGACCATGGCAACGCTCTACAAGGAGATGCAGGCCTATGCGAAGCTGGGTCGCCAAGCACCGCGGGATCACCCACGTGATGACGTCGTCCAACACGCCGCCCATCGGCAGCGACCCGAACACGGTCCTGGCCGCGATCAACCGCCCGGTGGTCTACGCCGACCCCGCCAACGACATCACCAACGACGTGATCCACCACCTGAACATGGCCTACAGCGAGCTCGGCAAGCCGGCGGACAAGCCGACCGCCGCCAGCCGCAGCCGGCAGTGCGGCCGCGACCGGCAGCCGCATGCGGCCGGCGGGGCCGGGTCCCCGGCGAATCGGCCAGGCCGGCGAACAGTGAGCCGGATCCGGACCCGGCCGGCGGGCAGAAGCTCGCGCGCGGTCCGGTCCGCGGCATGATCCGGAGGCGCCCGGGCCGCGCCGCGAGGAGATTCTCAAGGATGAGAACAAGGGGCAGGGAATGCTCAAAGCCACCCGGCGGCAGCGGACGATCGCTCGCCCGGCGGAAGTGCGCGGGATCGGATTCTTCCACGGGGCGGATGTGCACGATCCGGTTCCATCCCGCCGAGCCCGACGCGGGGATCGTCTTCCGACGCGCCGACCTCGCCGGCTCGCCGACGATCCCGGCGCGGCTGGACTCGGTCGTGCCCTCGCAGCGCCGGACGACCATCCGCCGCGGCGAGGCCTGCGGTCGAGATGATCGAGCACGTCATGGCCGCGCTGGCCGGCCTGCAGGTCGACAACGCCATCGTCGAGATCGACCCGGGCGAGTGCCCCGGATGCGACGGCTCGAGCCGGCAATTCGTCGAGGCGATCGACGAGGCCGGCGTCGTCGAGCAGGACCGGATGCGCCAGGCGCTGGTCGTCGAAGAGCCGATGAGCATCCGCGAGGGCGACGCCGTGCTGGCCGATCCACCCGCCCGGTCCCGTCGGGCGGGCTGACGCTCTCCTATCACCTCGACTACGGCCGGGGCACGCCGATCCCGCCGCAGAGCTACTGCGTGGGCCTGTCGGCCGACTCGTTCCGCGACGAGCTCTCGGCCAGCCGGACCTTCCTCCTCGAGGCCGAGGCCACGGCGCTCCGCGCCGCCGGGATCGGCGTGCGGACGACCGAGGCCGACCTGCTGCTCTTCGGCCGCGATGGCGTCATCGGCAACACGCTGCGGTTCCCCGACGAGTGCGCCCGGCACAAGGTCCTCGACATGGTCGGCGACCTCGCGCTACTGGGCGTCGACCTGCACGGGTTCGTCGTCGCCTACCGCTCGGGCCACCAGACCAACGCGGCGCTCGGCCGTCGGCTGCTCGAGGCCGGAGCCGCCGAGGCGGGACGACGGCGCCGAGCCCCTGCCGCTCCGCGAGGACGGCACGATCGACGTGGCCGGGATCATGAGCCTCCTGCCGCATCGCTACCCGTTCCTGCTGGTCGACCGGGTGCTCGAGCTGGTGCCCGCGGCAGCGCGTGCTCGGGATCAAGAACGTGAGCATCAACGAGCCCTTCTTCCGCGGCCACTGGCCCGGCATGCCGATCATGCCCGGCGTGCTGATCGTCGAGGCGCTGGCGCAGGCGGCCGGCGTGCTGATCGCCGCGAGCATCCGCCGCGAGGGGCAGACTGGCCCTGATCGCGGCGATCGATGGAATCAAGCTCCGCCGGCCGATCGTGCCGGGCGACCAGGTCTTCCTCGAGGTCGTCAGCAACCGGCTCAAGGACCACTCGGCGGTCGTCACCGGGACGGCCAGGGTGGGCGACGCACTCGGCGGCCGAGGCCCGGATTCGCTTCGTGATCGTCGACGCGGCCCGCGCCCCGGCGGGAGCCGAGCCGCGGCGATGCTGGCAAGGGCGGCCTGTGAATGACACCGGCCGCCGGGCCGAACGCGACGCGACCCGCCCGGAGCGGTCCGCCCGCACCCCCCTCGAACCCATCCGGAGGAGACCCGCGATCATGGCGACCCTGATTGCCGACACGGCCTGCGTGGACCCCCGCGCGGAGCTCGCCGACGACGTCGAGGTCGGTCCGTACTGCGTGATCGGACCCGAGGTCCAGATCGGCCGCGGCACGCGCCTGATCGCCCACGCCTGCGTCCTCGGCCGGACGACGATCGGCGAAGACAACGTCATCCACCCCTTCGCCGTCATCGGCAGCGAGCCCCAGGACGTCTCGTACAAGGGCACCGACACCCGCGTCGAGATCGGCGACCGCAACGTCATCCGCGAGGGCGTGACCATCCACCGCGCCAGCGAGAAGGAGGTCGGGCTCACCCGCGTCGGCTCGGACAACCTGCTCATGGTCAACGTCCACGTCGCGCACGACTGCCTGATCGAGGACCGCGTGATCATCGCCAACAACACCATGCTCGGCGGCCACGGCCACGTCGAGTCGTGCGTGACGATCTCGGGCGGCGTCGGCGTGCATCCGTTCGTCACCTTCGGCGAGTTCAGCTACGTGGGCGGCCTGTCGCGGATCTACCACGACGTGCCCCGCTACATGATCGTCAACGGCAACCCGTCGAAGGTCCGGTGCATCAACGTCGTCGGCCTGAAGCGCCACGGGATCACCGCCGAGTCGATCACCGCGCTGCACGAGGCGCACCGCCTGATCTACCGCGCGAAGATGACCGCGGCGCACGCCTCGGGAATCCTGGAGTCTCATGGTCACCTCTGCACGGAAGTGAAGAGCCTGCTCGATTTCATCGAGGCACAGCACCTCGGCAAGCAGGGTCGGGCCCGGGAACGACGGAGGAAGGCACAAGTATGACGCCGTTGCGAGTGGGAGTCGTCGGGGTCGGGCATCTCGGACAGCACCACGCCCGGATCCTCGCGGCGATGCCCGGAGTCCGGCTCGTCGGCGTGGCCGACGCGGACACCGCGCGGGCGTCGACGGTCGCGGCCCGATGCCAGACGTCGGCCTTCGCCGACTACCGCGACCTGGTCGATCGGGTCGACGCCGTCACGGTCGCCGTGCCGACGGTGATGCACCGCGAGGTCGCCGTCGCCTTCCTGGCCCGCGGGATCTCCACGCTGGTCGAGAAGCCGATGGCCGGCACGCTCGCCGAGGCCGAGCAGATCGCCGCGGTGGCCCGCCACACCGGCGCCGTGCTGCAGGTCGGGCACATCGAGCGGTTCAACCCCGCGCTGCGGGCGCTCGACGACCTGGGCGTGCGGCCCCGCTACATCAATGCCGAGCGGCTGTCGACCTTCACGTTCCGCTCGACGGATATCGGCGTCGTGCACGACCTGATGATCCACGACCTGGACCTGATCCTGTCGATGGTCGACGCGCCGGTGCAGTCGGTGGCCGCGGTGGGCGTCGGCGTCTTCGGCGAGCACGAGGACGTGGCCAACGCCCGGATCGAGTTCGCCGACGGGACCGTGGCCAACGTAACCGCCAGCCGGGCGAGCTATCACGCGGTGCGGAAGATGCGCGTCTCGGGCGCCGAAGGCTATGTCTCGCTCGACTTCGCGGCCCGACAGGCCACCCTGGTCCGCCCGTCGGACCAGCTACGCCGCGGCCGGCCCGACCTCGAGGGCGTGGACCTCAGCCAGCCCGCCGCGATCAAGGACCACGTCTTCGGCAAGATGCTCCGCCTCGACCGCGTCCCGTACGAGGGGACCGAGCCGCTGGCGCTCGAGCTCGAGGACTTCATCGCCGCGGCCCGCGGCGAGGGACGCCCGCGCGTCGGCGGCGAGGACGGCCTGCGTGTCATGCGGCTCGCCGACCTGGTGCTCAAGAGCCTCGAGGCGCACCGATGGGACGCCGCCAGCACGCCGATCCCCGCGATCAGCGAGTCCGGCATGCCGCTCCAGGGCCCGCACGCCCTGCGGCTCAAGGACCTCCGGCAGCAGGGGGCGAACCTCGACGTCCCCGCCTGGAAGGCCGGCGCCGACCGCTCGCTCGACGACGAACGCTGAGGACTGTTCGTCGGCAGGACGTAGGGTGGGTCGAGCGGAGCGAGGCCCACCGGGAGAAGCTGCGACATTCCGGTGGGCCTCACGCCGCTTCGCGTCGTTCGACCCACCTGACAACCCCTTCTCGTCCCCACGTTGAGTCCCGCTCGTGGGGACTACCGCACGCTGGCCGGATCGATCAGAGGCCGGCGAGCCGCTCGCCGGCGTCGCCGAACCGGTCGAGCTTGACGCCCATCCGGTCCATGATGCCCAGGTACAGCGAGCAGAGCCTGCGCTCGGGGTCGGCCTTGCCGCGGTAGTCGAGCACGCGGCCGGTCGCCAGGGTCCCGCCCAGCCCGCCGGCGAGCAGCACGGGGACCTTCGTCGCGTCGTGCTTCGTACCCGACCAGAGGCTGTTGGTGAACAGCAGGCAGGTGTTGTCGAGCACCGTGCCCTCGCCCTCGCGCATCGCCTCGAGCCGCCCGGCGAGGTAGGCGAGCTGGCTGACGTAGAACCGCGTCACGCGCAGGTAGCCCTCGGAGTGGTCGTCGTGCGACGCCCCGTGGTGCGCCGTCTTGACGTCGAGGAACGGGTAGAACAGCCCGGAGATGTCGCGGCAGAGCAGCAGGGTAGCGATCCGGGTCTTGTCGGTCTGGAACCCCAGCGCGATCAGGTCGCACATGAGCTTCATGTGCTCGCGGATGTCCTCGGGCAGGCCGTTGTCGGGCCGGGGCATGGTGAGCGCCGGGCGGTTGCGGCCGGCGGCGCGCGAGTCGCCGGCCTCCTTGTCGCGCCGCATCGGCACGACCCGCCGCTCGACCTCGCGGACGCTCGTCAGGTACTCGTCGAGCCGGGCACGATCGCCGGGGGCGAGCGACCGGCTCAGACCGGCCGCCTCGTCGCGCACGCGGTCCAGGATGCTCTGGTTCCGCTTGCTGCCGCGGTTGTCGAACAGCGCGTCGAACGCCAGCGACGGGTAGACCTCCATCGGCACCGGCGACGTCGCGCTCTGCCACGAGATGTGCGAGCTGTACGCCATCGAAAAGTTCGTCTCGTGGTAGCCGGTGATCGGCTGCTCGCAGCCGAGGACCATACTCGGCTGGGCGGTCGCCTCGCCCAGTTGCCGCGCCAGCACCTGGTCGACGCTGATCCCGCCCTTCAGCTCGGCACCCTTCTGCAGGGCCGCGCCCGAGAGGATGTTGCCCGTCTGCCCCGGGTGGATGCCGACGCCCAGGGCCTGCCTGTTGAACAGGCCGTTGACCACATTCAGCTTCGACCGGATCGGCGTCAGCGGCTCGAGGCAGCGCCCCAGCTCCATCGAGGCGCCGGAGCCCTTGGCCCACCAGTGGTCGGGGTTGACGCCGCACCCCATGAAAAGCACCGCGAACCGCTTCGGCGGCGCCGCCGCGATCGCGTCGCCCGTCGCGCCCAGAGCCGGGAGCGACTCCAGCCACGGCAGCGCCATGGTCACCCCCGCGCCGCGGAGGAAGGTGCGGCGGGTCGCCGCGTGGCGGGCCTGGTTCCGGTCGTTTTCCGTCGTCTCCGCGTCGCTCATCGCGATGCCTCCGCGTGGCCGCTTTCGATCCGCTTGTTCCGGAACTGGGGGCTGGTGACGATCGCCTCGACGAGTGCGCCGAAGCGGCCGCCGTCGGTTTCGAGCCGCTGCCGCATGGCGGCGACCGTCGCGTCATCCGACGGGATGAGGGTGCGCCCGAGGCCGTAAGCGAGCAGCTTGCGGCTCAGGTTGTCGAGGAACTCGCCGCGGCGCACCGACTCGACATAGGCGCGGAGCCCCTCGACGCCCGAGCCCTCGCCGCCGCGCGGGAAGGTCGCGCGGGTATCCACCGGACGACCGCCCAGGTCAACCTTGCGAGCCTCGCCGACCGGGCCATATCCCTCGAACGCCAGGCCGATCGCGTCGAACCGCTCGTGGCAGCCGGCACAGGCCTTGTCCGCCCGGTGCCGCTCGAGTGCCTCGCGGAGCGTCCGATCGCCGAGCTTGGACTCGTCGTCGGGAAGGTCCGGGACATTCGCCGGAGGCGGCGGGATCGCCTCGCCCAGCAACCGGCGGACGACCCAGTACCCGCGCTTCACGGGGCTGGTCCGAAGGCCCGGCGAGTTCCTGGTCAGGAAGACCGCCATCGGCAGCAGTCCGCCGCGGCCGTGGCGATCCGCGCCGTCGACCCGGACCCACCCGTCTCGTCCCCCCGACGGCACCGGCATCCCGTAGTGCCGCGCGAGCGCGGCGTTGACGAACGTGTGCTTCGCGTCGATGAACGTGGTCACCGGGCGGTCGTTGCGGGCGACGTCGATGAGGAACCGGACAGGCTCCTCGAACATCGACCGCCGCAGCTCGTCGTTGAACGCGGGGAACCGCGTCCGATCGACGCTGTTGTGCTCCTCGAACCGGCGGAAGTCGAGCCAGTTGCCGCCGAACTCGACCGCCAGGCCGCGCACCTTGTCGTCGCGGAGCATCCGCCGCGCCTGCGACACCAGTACCGACGGCTCGTGCAGGTCGCCCGCCGCCGCGTGGGCCAGCAGCTCGTCGTCCGGCATGCTGGCCCAGAGGAAATAGCTCAGGCGGCTCGCCAGCGCGTAATCCGAGAGCGGCCGCACCAGGACCTTCCCGCCCTCGTTCGCGGCCGCGTCGCTCGGCCCGCCCGTCCGGTCGACCCGGTAGCAGAAGTGGGGCGACATCAGGATGCTCACGACCGAGTCGCGGACGGCGTCCTCGTGGTTCAGGCCGTCGGACTCGCGGAGGACGCGGTAGAAGTCGGCGATGCCCCGGCGCTCGTCGTCGGCGAGCGGCCGGCGGAAGGCCCGCTCGGCAAATCGCTGGAGCGCCGCGACCTGCTTGGGCTCGGCCGCGATCCGCTCTTGCTCCACCCGGCGGATCGTCGCGCCGATGATCCGGAACTGGTCCTCGATCGCGCGGATCGCCTCGCTGCTCGCCTTGAACCGGCGGGCCTTGGCCAGGTAGACCTCGGCGAACCGCCGCATCTTGGGCTCGGACGACGCATCCCGGTCCTCGGCGCGGACGAAGTTGAACGCCTCGTCGCCCCGCAGGAAGCCGGTCTCGGCACGCTCGAACCACAGGTAGCTGGCGTACTGCCGCATCGGGGCGTTCGTGATGAAGTCGAACTCGTCCCAGAGCCGGTCGAGCTGCCTCTGGCCGGCCTCGTCGAGCATCAGCTCGTAGAGCGGGCCGTCGTCGCGGAAGTAGCCGGTCATGCTGTGGAACCCGGCGCTCAGCAGCCGGCCGGTGAGCCCCTTCTCCCCCTTGGGATCGAGGTACACCCGCGCCCGCTCGGAAACGTAGAACGCGTCCGGGAACGTCCGGCAGAACCGCGCGAACGACCGCTCGCTCCACACCGCGGCCTCCCAGCTCGCCGGCATCGCCAGCGCCCGGGCAGCCGGCCCGCTCAGGTGCAGGGCGGCCGGGCGGACCTTGGTCCCGCCCCCCGCGTACCGCATCCGGTTGGCCGCGAGCTGGCGGTTCTTCCAGAGGACGAACGGCTGCGTCCCGCCGCCGATCCCCCGGGCCGTCAGGTTCTTGACCTCCGGCACCAGCCGTCCGCGCAGATCCACCACGAAGTCCCGCATCCGCTCGCAGCCGGCCCGCGCGGCGTCCCGGTTCCCCTTCGCGGGCTCAGGTGTCGGCAGCTCATCCCAAAGGGCCCGCAGCGCGGCGATCGGGCCGATCGGCTCGCGGCCGTCGTGCAGCGTCGCCCAGATGGTCGCCAGGTACTTGCGGCTGAGCCCGCCCTGGTCGGCCAGATCGTCGAGGGTTGCGCCCGGGCGTCCCAGGGCGTCGCGATGGCGGAACCGCCAGGCGGCGAGGAAGTAGTCGGCGAGGTCGATCTTCTGCCGCTTGTAGAAGTCGATAACCGCCTTGACGCTGTACTTGTCGCGATCCGTATCGGCCAGCATCGGATGCGGGGCGAACGCCAGTCCGTCGGGCTTGAGGACCAGGTGGTCGGCGACCTTGGCGCGGCCTCGAGATACTTCTTCACCAGGGCGGGCGACATCGCCAGCGACTCGGCCGAGTTGTCGAAGCCCGCCTCGTTGGCCGGGTCCACCGGGAACTCGCGGGTCGGCCGCAGGTCCACGCCCGTCAGGTCGCGGATCGTGTTGTCGTACTCGGCGTTGCTGAGCCGACGCGACGGGACGTGCCCCGGGTCGCCGGCGTTCCGCGACGCCTCGAGCCGCCGCACCGCGCCGATCCAGTCGATGATCCCGTGGCGGGACTCAGTCGAGGGCTTCTTCTTCGCCTTCGCCGGCGGCATCGTGCCGGCCTCGAGCTGCTCGAGCACCAGGTCCCATCGCGCCAGGTCCTTCGCGACCGAGTCGACGGTGGTGAACGCGCTCAGATCCAGCTCGCCCTTGGGATCGTCCTTGCCGTGACAGCCCAGGCAATAGGTCTCGAGGAACGGCCGGACCTCGGCGCGGAAGCGGGTCTCCACCGGGGCCGCCGCGGTCGTCGCCGGCTCGGGTCGATCGCCGTCCTCGGCCGCGGACCGCAGGCCGGCCTGCGCCGAGGGCAATGGTACAGGAGATGACCACGAGCCAGGTCGTCCGCATGGTCCGTCGAAGCTCCTCTCGCGGTGGGGCAGGGATATCACGTGGTCCGGGGCGGTCGGGCTGGGTGCGCGAGCTACTTGCGTGTCGGCGTGTCGGTGGGCTTTGCGGGCGTGAGCAGGTCGTTGTCCTGCATCCAGTCGGCGAGGCGTTCGGGCCATTTCTTGAGGGCGGCGAGCTTCGACCGCTTCCCCATATTAAAGGCATGACCGCCCCGCGCGAAGACGTGTGCCTCAACTGCTGCCCCGGCGTCGCGGTAGCCCTGGAACAGCCGGGCGATCGACCGGGCGGCGCCTCGGTCGTCGTTGGCCACGATCAGGAACGCGGGCGGCGCGTCCTTCGGGATCGCCTCGGGGATGCCGAGCGGTCCCGGGTAGACCTCGATCAGGAAGTCGGGGCGGGCATCGAGGCGGTCGATGGCATCCTCGGCCTTCGGGTCCCCCGCGCCGGGCTGAAGGCCACGATCGAGGCAACCTCGCCCCCGGCCGAGAACCCCATGATGCCGACGCGCTTCGGGTCGATCCCCCACTCGGCCGCGCGGCTGCGGACCAGCCGCATCGCCCGCTGGCCGTCGGCCCGAGGATGCACGTCGAGCTTGTACGGCGAGCCTTCCTCGCGGCCGAGCCGGTACTTGAGCGCGAACGCCGCCACCCCGATGCTGTTGAGATACCGTGCCGCATCGACCCCCTCGGCATTGAACACCAGCAACCGATGCCCGCCGCCCGGGCAGATCACCACGGCCGCGCCAGTTGCCTTATCCCTCGGCGGCAGGAACGCCGTGATCGAGGGGTTGTGCACGTTCTTGACCCAGTAGTCCTTCGCCTGCTCGGGCTCATGCCGGCGCGACTCGGACCCGGGCGCACCGTCCGCCCAGAGCGGGATCACCGGCGGCTCGTCCGGGCCAAGGGCCACAACCGCCAGCAGGCCGGCGAACATCGTCGAGAGCATGGAATTCCTCGCGGGTCGGGTTCACCTCGGGTGGTGGATCGCTCCCAGTCCGCCGCTCGGCCTGGTCGAATCCCTCGACCTCGTCACTCGGATCTCAGCGGGCGATATCGGATCCAGGCGTTAAATCGTGGCGGGCTGGACCTCGATTGTCCCGCATGGCGGGACCCGAGGGAACCCCCATCGCGATCCCCACGCCTCCGGAATCGGCTGCGCAGCTGCCCGTCCTCGCGGACACCGCCCATACCGTCGCCGACCCTCCGATCGTCGTCGACGACCTCGATCGCCCTGAGGAACTTGACCATCTTGAAGCCCAGCTTGGTCTCGATTCGCACCCGCAACGGGGCCCCGTGCTGCGCGGGCAGGGCCTCGCCGTTGAGCTCGTGGGCCAGGATGGCCTGCGGGTGACGGCCGATCTCCATCCTCACGCATGCGTAGTACGGCTTGCCGGAGTGTTGTCGTTGCCTCGGTCGTCGCCAACCCGAGTGGGCGGGGCGCTACGGTAAAATGGAGTAGATGACGACGTTCCACCCGATCCGGACGGCGTCGTTGCGCAGGTATCCTTTGCAGCCCCCGTCGTGGTCCCGATCCAGGACGCAGCCAATCCCGAACCTTGAGTAGATGATCGCCCAGTGGCCGTTGACCTTCACGCCCTCCAGTTCGGGATAGTCCCTGCCGCCGCCCGCGGCCCTGGTGTACCGGCACTGGCTGAGGTCGAACCCGGTCGAATCGGAGAAGAGGTCGTCTTGTCTGGGTATCGGCACAAGTTTATGGTTCGGAAACAGTTTTGTGACGACACGTCGGAAGGCGGCATCGAACGCCGGATCGCCGCAGGCCGCATCAGCGAACAGGGTCCCACCGGAATCAAGGTGTCGCCTCAGGGCGATCACGTCCTCGGCCGAGAGGGGGAGCTTCCCACGCCCCTGGAGATAGAGCAGCGGGTAGTAGATGAGAGCAGGGTCGCTGGCGGCCATGTCCTTCTGGCGGAAGTTGACACCGAATTGCAGCGAATGCAGGCCGTCCGCCAGGTGGGGGATGGCCAGCGGAGCGACATTCCAGTCCCCGGCGTGCATCAGCCTGGCGATCCGTACGGCACCATGAATCGGCGGAATAGCGAGAGACTTTTGTTTCGCCCGGTGCCGGGTAACCTCGGCGAAAAGAGCGAGCGCGACAATCGCGATCAGCAGGACGAGCGTCCGCAGCAAGAATTGAGGTCGGCGGAGCCGCACGATGTCGCCTCCTGATCCTAGATCTCATTGCAAGCCGAAGCCCACTGCCGGACGGCCAGCTCGCTCGCCCTCTCCACGACTTCGGCGAGATTACATTGGTAGAGCCAGGAGCAACTGAAGCCGTTCAGCTCCACCAGCCATAACCGCCCGTCGGCCTCGCAGACGTCGATCATGAAGATCGGGTCGGGTCGCCATGGCACGCGCGCCAAGCATCCCCGCCACGAAGTCGCGCACCTCATCGGGACAGCCCGATGCCACGGACCTCGCCCCGTCCTCGGCGTACTGGCTGGCCGCGATGATCCGATCGCCGATGATGACCAGGCGCCATTCGCGGCCGATCTCCCTGGGCGCCGCGATCACGACCTGGGTGGCCGGGTCGTATCGCGACGGGGACAGGGCCGAGGCGAACGACTCCCGATGGATGCAGCGCCCGACGAACAGCTTGTGGGCGCCGCTGGGGCGGGCGAAGACCTCCTCGCCGCCGCCGAAGACCGAGAACAGCCAATCGCCCTGCCGGATCGCCTCGACGCCCGGCATGATCACGTAATGCTGGTTCAGCAGGTACTTCCCGAAGTAGGCGAAATATGTCGAACAGTCCAGATTCGCGGGGTCGCACCAGGCACCTGGAGACCATCGATAGTGGAGTTGGATCTGGCGCGAAGGGGAACGTCCCGTACCCGATGACGCACCCGTCCGTGGGAACGGACTGGCCGTCGATGACGAGGTCAGCCCCTGCCTTCAAGGCGGTGTGGGCGACGATGCTCGCGGTCATCCCCTGGCGACGGACCTCCGCCAGCAGGAGGTCGGCCTCCTCGCGATAGACACCGGCCTCGATCAGCCATATCGGGTGCATCGATGCCTCGAGACCGGCGCAGCCTGGACGGACGCGACTGTCGGATTTCGACTCGGGAGGACTCGCTCCACGTCCGGCCATCATCCCGAGCCCGCCTGTCCGGGTCAACGCTCCGGTTCATGCGCCGGGCTCGTTCCCAGCGACCAGCTCGCCCTCCCCAGGATCAGGACGCCGCCCAAGACCTCGTGTCTCAGGATTGCTCCCCTCGACGGGCAAGGGGCTCTTTCATGTCGGTGATCGGCGGACAGATCGCGGCCATCTCCCGATCGAGCGCGACGTAATCCTTCCAGGTCTCCGGCACCTCGTCCTCGCGGAAGATCGCATCGACGGGGCACTCGGGCTTGCAGGCATCGCAGTCGATGCACTCGGCGGGGTCGATGAACAGCATCCGGTCCCCCTCGCGAAAGCAGTCGCACGGGCAGACGACGACACAGTCGGTGTACTTGCACCCCAGGCACGGCTCGGTCACGACGTAGGCCACGGTTTGCTCCTGAAATCCAGGAAGGGTTCTCGCTCCGCCAACAGGTGATTCCCTTTTCCTCGCCGGACCGGCCAGGCGTGGACCAGGATCTGCTCAGACCATAAAATCCATCGAGAGACGGGCGTGACGACGATTTGGCCGAACCTGGACCGGCCGGCGGGTCCGGCAGGACGGCGCGTGCGGATCGGAGCTGACTTCGATGGAAACGCCCGAGGCCCGCGACGCCTGGACGTCGCTCGTGCTGCTCGAGCGATTCCGCGGCGGCGACGAACGCGCCGCCGAGGCGCTCTTCGACCGCTACTTCGAACGGATCACAGCACTCGCCCGGAGCCGGCTCTCGGCGCGGCTGGCGCGGCGAGCCGACCCCGAGGACGTCGTCGCTCTCGGTCTACCGAAGCTTCTTCATCCGGCGCGAGAGAGGGCCGATACGTCCTCGGTCGCGGCGGCGACCTCTGGCGGCTGCTGTCTTCCATCACCATCCACAAGCTGCTCAAGCAGGTCCGGCACGACAGGGCGGCCCGGCGGTCGGTCGAGGCCGAGACGCCGCTCGACCGGATCGCCGAGGAGCAGTTTGCCCGAGGCTCATGCGAGCCCACTCCCGAGGAGGCCCTCGCCCTGGCCGACGAGCTGGAGTGGATCTTCTCGCAGATCGACCCCTTCGGCCGTCGCGTGCTGGAGCTCCGCCTGCAGGGCCTGCGGGTCTCGGAGATCGCCGAGGACGCGGGCCGGTCGGAACGCTCGGTGCGACGATCGCTCGCCCAGATCCGCGACATCATGACTCGCCGGCTCGACGATGACTGACCCGGAATTCGAATCGCGCGTCCGCAGCTTCGAGCAGGCCTGGCGCCTCCACGGTCCTTGCGACATCGGGGAATTCCTGGAGGGTCCCTTTGCTCCCGGCTCACCCCGGCGGGGCCGCTTGCTCGCCGAGCTGATCTGCGTCGACCTGGAATACCGCTGGCGGAATTCGGCCGTCGTCGAGCCGCTATCGCTCCAGTCCTACGTGGAGCGATTCCCGGAGCTGGGCCCGATCGACCGGGTGCCTGTCGAGGTCATCGGCGAAGCGTACCGGGTACGCCGGCGCTGGGGCGATCGGCCGTCCCATGGGGATGTCCTCTCGCCGTTTCGCGAGCGGCATGAGGAACTGCGGAACGAACTGATCCGGGTCGACGCCGAGATCGACGAGGAGGCCGAGCACGACGAGGCGGCTCGGCCTCCTTCGTGCGAGCCTGCCGAACCGTGGCCGGCCGCCGCGAGCCTCGAGGTCCCCTCACTCTCCATCCCGCTCTCGATCTCGCACCGCGATTTCCTGCTGCGCCGGCTGATCGGCGCGGGAAGGACGGGAAAGGTCTACGAGGCACGGCCGCGAGCCGGCGGATGCGACGTCGCCGTGAAATTCTTGAGGAAGACGCTGCTGAAGCACCCCGAGGTCGTCCGGCGTTTCATCGGCGAGGCCCGCACGGTCGCCGGGCTGAGGCACCCGAACATTGTCGCCACGCACGGACTCGGCCGGACCGAGGGCGGCTCGTATTTCATCGTCATGGAGCTGGTCGCCGGTCGCGACCTGGCGGCGCGATTCGGCGGAAAGGCCGTCGCGGAGGACGAAGTCGATCGGCTGGGCCATGCAGCTCTGCGAGGCCATCGACCACGCGCACGCACAGGGGATCGTCCATTGCGACCTGAAGCCCGCGAACATCCTGCTCGACGAGCGCGGGGCGATCAAGGTCACGGACTTCGGCCTCGCACGCTCGCTCGCCGACGACGCGGCGCGGACGGACGCAGTCGAGGGGACCGCACCCTTCATGGCCCCGGAGCAGGTCTCCCGGGCCTGGGGACCCGTCGATCATCGGACCGACGTGTACGGCATTGGTGCGGTCCTCTTCACTCTCTTGACCGGCAGGCCCCCCCACGTCGGCCCCAGGCTGTGGGATATCCTGGCCGCGGTGGTCGCCTCGACGCCCGTCATCCCCCCCAGCCACCTCCGTCCTGATCTCTCCGATCCGCTGGGCGAGGTCTGTCGGACGTGCCTGAGCAAGACCCCCGAGGCGCGCTATCCGACCGTTCGCGAGGTTCGCTCGGCACTCGAACGATCCATGCGCCCGAATTTACAAATGTGAATTAGGCGAGCCTCGCGAGCGCCGAGCGGTCGGGCGGCGCACCATGGGACGATGGACCGGCCGCCCGTCCGGGAGACCTGCCGGTCCGGTCGTCTGCGCTCCGGGGCTCGCGGATCAGAAAAGGATCCGGGCGATCGAACCACAGAGGCACCGAGACACGGAGAAATCACCGAGAAATCCCGCACAGGCGGATGATCTCGCTCTCGGGGTAAGCTCTCGACATCGAGTCGTACCGAGAAGGGAAGGAAACTGAACCTGGTCGAGGAGAGAAAGGCCGGGAGACCGCGCCACAGGCTCGACGATCCGAGTGAAAGCTCTTCTCGTCTTCTCTCTGTGCCTCGGTGCCTCTGTGGTTCGATCTTCCCCGCGGGCTGGAGCCTGCGATGGGGGTTCTCCCGACCGGGAGACCTGGCGATCAGGCCGACGGCGGAGCGATGCGATTGGGAATGCGTCACTCGGTCGCCACGACCGGGAGGGAGCCCGGGACGATCTGCGGGAGGTATCGGCTCGGCACCTCGCCCTTCGGCACCCGGATGACCAGGCCATCCTCGACTCGTTGCACGTGCACCTTCGAGGTCATGACCGGCTCGGCGTGGACCTCGGCGTCGGGGAGCAGGAAAAGGGCTGTGGTGGCGACGTCACGGCCCTCGTCGGGCCCCGACGGGGCCGAGGGTGCCACGTAGATAGCGTCGAGGGTGCAAAATCCCTCCTCCCCGACCTGCAACTGGCTCAAGGGGGTCGTCGCCCGGTTTTCCACGGTTCGTCTCCCGTGCTTCGATCAATCCGTCATTGAGCCCTTCGGGCAGAGCGACCGAATGGCCGTCCTCTCGATTATGCACCCGCCCGCCCGTCGGATGCCGCCGAAATCCCGGCGATTCCGCGCTGCGCCGGCGGGCAGTCCGGGCTATTCCGGTTGCGCCGAAAAGACCGTCGGTCATGGATCGAATGACGTCGGTCGTCCGCGACCGCCGGTGCGCAACCGGCTCCGAAGATGGCCTCTTTGCGCATGGGCATCGATTGCCGAACGTAAGCGAGCCGAGGATCGTCCGCAGATGACGCAGATGGACGCAGATCGGCGAAAGCTCCTGGAATCGCTGGCCTCTCACAAGTTCAAGGTCTTCCGCCTCTGCACATTGTGCATCTGCTGTTATCTAACAGACAAGCTTCCTCTCGCGCCTGAGAAAACATCCCACATCCCTGGCGGTCAAGGGCCGCATCGGCGGGGAGTTGTCAGGGGGCAGTGGCCGGGCCGGTGCGGAGGCGCTTTCGCGCGACGAGGCTCCAGGCTTCCTCGAGCAGGTCGCGCAGGTCGTCGGGATCGACCGAGGCCAGCCGGACCAGCATCCACGTCGTGTCGCGATAATGGTCGGTGATGAAGAAAGTCTCGGGGTCGGCCGCCATCCGCATCGTGCGGTGGTCGGGCTCGATCCTGACCACCAGCCACTCGCCGTTGTCGTGCAGCCGGACAAACAGGTGCTTGCCCGCGCGAAAGGCCGGGGTGCCGTACGAGGTACCCTCGATGGCGCCGGGCAGATCGCGGGCGATGGCGCGGACGGTGTCGAACGTCGCCGGCTGGTCCCGCCGCCCGGCCCTGGGTCGCCTTTGTTCTCGCTTCATGATCGCTCTCGCCATGAAAACCGGGGTCAATATCACCGGGAGCCTGCGCCACCCGGTCTTCACGCGAGCAGGTTATGGTTGGGCCGGTGGAGGCGATGCAGGACGATTTGCAGACGTGGAACCGGGCCGACCATCGGGATGCCGTCGATGCCCCCCAGTCGAGGTGCCCAGGACGTCGGGTACCCCGCTTGGAGGCGGTGGAGATACCGTCGAGCTCGTCATTTCTCGGTCACGCGGGGGAGCATAGTGAAGAATTTGCTTCGGACGACCCGGCTTCTCGAGTTGCTCGGGATGGGTGCCACCTCTGCGCGAGCCAGCGAGAATCCATCGGGGATGATCCTACTCATAAGGACAGTCGAGCTGCGGCACTCGGTCCTGATTCCCCATCGGGAGACTGCCGAGTCTCTGACCATCTCCTTGGATCTTCTGCGGGATGATCGGGAGCAGATTCACGTGATGCAGCAATTCTATCAGCCGGACGCCGACGAATGGCTCCTCGAGCGGCAACGCAAGGCTTTGACACTCCTCCTGACTCAAGGCCGGGAATTCTCAGTTCCACGATCGGGCATCGGTCGAGACCCGCGCCATGGCGGTCCTGTCGCACGAGGAGATCGACGGCTGGGGTTACACGCACGAGGAGGCGGTGGAGATCGCGCCGGATACGACGCTGCCGATCACCCACGCGGCCAGGGCGCTGCTGCATCGTCCGGAATCCCGTTCGACCACCAACCGCCCTTGGTACGCCAGGGCGACACGATGAACTTGTTGCGGGCGCGCCGATGGGGTCATAGATGCTGGACCATCTGCGCCGGATTCATGGTGGTCTGGACGTACCTGGCGGATTCCGCGGGGTTAACACCTGAGACCGGTGGCCTTGCTCGCGGCCATCAGGTCATCTCTAAGCCTCCCCTCTTCGAGGAGGAACTGGAAGCCGCCAACTGATTGGTCCGGGTGCAGATGCCGCAGCCGGGGACAGAACGCTGAAGTCCGGCGGCGGCGGGGCGGATATATGAAGTTGGATACCGGCACCGGTCGAATTGGACATCTAAACAGGCGAATGCGTGGGAAGCGTGGAAAGCGGTACTCCAGGCAGCGGCCAGGTTTACGGCCCGTGATTTCGAAAAAGCCCGGCCCCCACGAGAGTTGAAGGCTCTTGCCGTAACTCATTTGCGGTCTTGAGTTAGAGAGATCCGTCCAGGCGTATGTAGCGAATATGCAGGATTAGACGGTGGAAGCCATGCGAACGAGTAGCAGGCCGTGGAATTCAGAACATGACCTGCAACATGGAGTTCGGTGAGCAGCGGATTGGCCTGCTCAAAGCCATGTCAGTGAGCCCAGCGGAAATGGCCGCAGTCGGAGTCCGAGGATGCGTCGCTACGGCAGCGATACGAGTATTTGCGTGGCTTGTGGTACGCCGATCGCCATCAACCCCCAGAGGACGGTCAAGTTGACTATGGCTTGGCTCCTGGGACATGCCGGGGTGAGACGGTTTCAACGCCGATCGAGAACAGGGAATGGCTCGGCGGAAATCCATCGCTCACCTCTTGCATCAAGAGACAAGTCCATGCATTCTAGATAGACGACGATCACAGAGCGCTACCGACCAAGACCCGGTTGGACCTCGTTCGAGATGGGTCTCCTCGGCACGAGACCGTGACTGTTCTCCGATCGCTGTTGCCCCTTCTCCTCAGGATGCATCGCAGCCAAGCCAGAGGGCTCTCCTCATGTCCTTTTCACCACGGCGGCAGCGTGGCCGTAGGAAGCATGCGCGCGTTCAGCATGACGGCCGCCGGCCGTCACGGTTGCTACCGAGCATGGAAAGCCTCGAAACGCGCGAGTTGCTTGCCCGCTCATCCATGCTCGACGAGACGCTGAGGGTTGCGGCAAAGGCTCACAAGCCGCTTAAGCCGATCGTGATCCCGATCAAGATCGTCCAACAGCCATCAGCGGACGGCACGACGATCATCGACGGCAAGACGACTCCACGGGCCAAGCTAAAACTCGACATCGGAGCCAACGGTTCGACCGAGCAGGTGGTGAAGGCCGACAAGAAGGGGCATTACCAGTTCACGTTCCATGTCGATTACGGCACGACGTCGGTCGAGTTGATTGGTCCGAAGAGCGGGCGGCGCCCCCGGATCGGTGAGCTGACGATCGTGAGGCAGATTCCTTCCCCGACGCCGACTCCCACCCCTTCCCCGTCTCCTACTCCGACCCCGCCTCCGCTCACTCTCGATCTTGTTGGCCCACCCTCCGGATCCCTCTCCCGGACCGAGGTGACGATCACCGGCAGGACGACCGATGCGAAGACGGGTCTCTCGTCTGTAGTCGTCACCGTGGACGGCGGTCCGGCTCGCCCGATCGCGTTCGATGCCTCGGGGAACTTCTCCTACACGACGACGCTCCCGCTCGACGGGTCCGCCGACGGGTTGCACACTTTGGCCTTCACGGCCACCGATGCGGCGGGGAATTCTACGGTCACCGATGCCTCGTTCACGCTGGATACCAGGGCCCCGTTGGTCGCGCTGACCGCGCCGAAATCGGGTCTGGCGGTCGCCTCCAATCCTACAATCACCGGCACCGTAGGCGACGCCCTCGGAGGAGTTGCCGGGCTGCAGGAGCAACTCGATAACGGCCCACCACTCCCTCTGGCATTCGACGCGTCCACGGGAGCGTTCAGCTTCAAGCCGGCGCTCCCGCTCAACGAGACCGCCGACGGCCCGCACACCGTGATCTTCCAGGCCGTCGACGCCGCCGGGAACGCATCGACGGCAGACTTCACCTTTATCCTCGATACCACTCCGCCTATCGAGCCGAGCTTCAACCTAGCGCAGACCGACCGGGAGTCGTCGGCCAACGGCCTGGCGACGACGAACAGCCAGGTCACCCTGGTCGGGCAGACGGACCCGGACGTCTCCGTCAGCCTCGAGGGGACAAACCTGACGGCCGAGTCGACGAAGACCGGGACCTTCCAGTTCGCCGGCGTGCCGCTTGCTTTGGGGGAAGACACCTACGTCGTCAAGGCGGCCGACGAGGTCGGCAACACGAGCCAGTTCCAGGCGACGATGCAACGTGATCCGTCGGCCGGCGGCGTGGACCAGGTGATCTACTGGAACCAGGTGCAGCTCCAGGCCATCGAGAACGACGCGTCGACGCCGGAGTTCGCCTCGCGCGGCCTGGCGATGGTCTCGGCTGCGGTCTACGACGCGGTGAACGCCATCAACGGGACGCCGGGCTATTACGTCTCGCTCAAGGCGCCGGCCGACGCATCGGCCGATGCCGCCGTCGCGGCGGCGTCCTACACGGTCCTGTCGTACCTCTACCCCGCCCAGCAGTCGAACCTCGACGCCATCCTGGCCACCGACCTGGCGAACATCCCCGATGGCCAGTCCAAGACCGACGGGATGGCGGTCGGCCAGTCGGTGGCCAACGCGATCATCGCGATGCGGGTGAACGACGGATCCACCGGCTACGTCGACTACACGCCGGGAACGGCCGCGGGCGACTGGCAGCCGACCGCGCCCTCGTTCATGCCCGCCGAAAACCCGCAATGGGCCACGCTCAAGCCGTTCGCGATGACGAGCGACAGCCAGTTCCGCCCCGGCCCTCCGCCGAACATGACCAGCCAGGAGTACGCCGACGACATCAACCAGACGCTGAGCCTCGGGGCCGTCAACAGCACGACGCGGACCGCCGACGAGACGCAGATCGCCAAATTCTGGAACGACGGCGCCGGCACGTACACTCCGCCGGGCCACTGGAACGCGATCGCCGAGCAGGTCGCCCAGCAGCAAGGCGACAGCCTGTCCCAGGACGCGCGGCTCTTTGCCGAGCTGAACGTGGCCAGGGCGACGCGGCGATCGTCGCCTGGGACGCGAAGTACACCTACAACACCTGGCGGCCGATCCAGCTCGCCGACGGGGCCGGCACCGCCGTGAACAGCCAGATCGAGACCATCGCGAACTGGGAGCCGCTGATCACCACGCCCCCGTTCCCCGAGTACGTCTCCGGCCACAGCACCTTCAGCGGGGCGGCGGCGGCGATCCTCACGGCGGTCTTCGGCGACAACTACGCCTTCACGGCGACGTCCGTCGGCCTGCCCGGCGTGACCCGCACATTCACCAGCTTCGAGCAGGCGGCCGACGAGGCCGGCATGAGCCGGATCTACGGCGGCATCCATTTCCTGTTCTCGGACACGGCGGGCCTGACCGCCGGGTCCGACCTGGGCGACTATGTCCTCCAGACGTTCTCGAACTCGAGCGACAAGACCCCGCCGACGATCACGTTCACCAACCCACCCACCGGGAGCGTGACGACCTCGTCCAACCTGACGATTACCGGCACGGTGCTCGATAACCTCTCGGGCGTCGCCTCGCTGCAGGCTCAGGTCGACGGCGGAGCCTTCGCGCCCGTCTCATTCGATGCGCAAGGGAGTTTCTCGGTCACGACCTCTTTCCAGACGGATGGCACGGCCGACGGGGCGCACACGATCAACTTCGAAGCCACCGACGTGGCCGGGAACACGACCCCGCTGGTCAGCGTGTCGATGACCCTGGACACCACGTCCCCCTCGATCACTCTCTCGAGCCCGCGGCCGGCGCCTTGACCGACGGCGAGCTCCTCTCCGGCACGGCCAACGGCACCGGTTCCGCGATCACGGCCCTGTCGTACAACCTCGACGGTGGGACCGAGACCCCGGTCGCGTTCGGCACGGACGGCAGCTTCTCCCAGGCGATCGACGAGTCCCACCTGGCCGTCGGCAACCACACCTTGACGGTGACGGCCCGCGACGCGGCCGGGAACGTCACGCGGGATGCGGTGAGCCTCAGCCTCTCCGCACCTCCCGCGCTGACGCTCGGCGGCGTCGCGCCGTCGGACGGCGCGACCGACGTCGGCGTGACCTTCCGGCCCAAGATCACGTTCTCGCGGCCGATCGACACGACGACCCTGACCGCGTCCGACTTCTACCTGACCGACACGACGGGGAACGTCATCCCCACGACGATCGTGCCGTCGGATGACGGCACCTACGCCTGGCTCTTCCCGACGAACCCGATGCCGGGCGCGTCGACGATCACGCTCATCGTCAACGGCTCGGCGATCAAGGCGGCCGACGGGACCGAGCTGGACGCGGCCGGGACCGGCACGCCCGGCAGCCTGCTGCGCGAGACCTTCACGACGGTCAGCACGGCGCACGGTGCCCAACACGAGCCTCTCGGGCATCGTCGCCGACCCCGGCCCGGACGACAAGCCCGACACGTTCGACGATGTCAAGGCCGGCCCGGACGGCATCCTCATGACCGGCGACGACGTCTATCTCCTGCCGATCGCCGGCGTGACGGTCTCCATCCTCGGCGACCCGCAGGACTCCGCCGTTACCGGCGCCGACGGGAGCTTCTCATTCAGCTCCGTCCCCACCGGGGACGTCAAGCTGGTGATCGACGGCACAACCGCCACGAACCCTCCCGGCGGTTACTATTTCCCCGTGATGGTGATGGACCTGACCATCCAGCCGGGCCAGGCCAACACGGTCATGGGGAGCATGACCACGCCCCAGGGCGAGGGCGTCAACCCGACCGATCACGGCGTCTACCTGCCTCGGGTCGCGACCTCGATCCTCCAGACCGTCAGCAACACCCAGCCGACCAGCTTGACCGTCCCGCCGGTCGCCGCCCAGGACCTGACGCCCCAGCAGCAACAGGAGCTAACCCTCACCGTCCAGCCGAACAGCCTGGTCGGGCCGGATGGGCAGAAGATGGGCAGCGGCCAGGTCGGCATCAGCACCGTCCCGCCCCAACTGGTGATGGACATGCTGCCGGCGGGCGTGATGCAGCATACCTTCGACATCACCATCCAGGCGCCGGGCGTGTCCACGTTCTCCACGCCGGCGACGCTGACCTTCCCGAACGTCTTCAACGCCGCGCCGGGGACCAAGCTCGACGTCCTCAGCTTCGACCACACGACCGGCCGGCTCGTGATCGACGGCACGGCGACCGTCTCGGCCGACGGCCTGACGGTGACGACCGATCCGGCTCGGGCGTCACGGCGCCGGGATGGCACGGGCTGACGCCGCCGGGAGTGAATGAAACTCAACAAGTCAAGGATACAGGCTGTGGCAGCCTCGGCTCGGCTGCGACCAACGCTGCGAATCAAACACTCGCGGCCGTCGCGTCAGAGGAAAGCCTTATTATCAATATATTAAATGTGGTTTCGCGCGCGGACGATCCGTTTTTCTCGGGATTGATCAACTCCTCCCTTAACGCCTGGTCGTCGGTTCTGTCTCATACGGCAGATTATTTTGCCGGCTCAACATCCCCCGAAACCGGCCTTGGCGACGCGTACAGCATGCTCAGTGACGTGACCGGCTCTGGCAAGAACGTCGCACCCGTGCAAGAAATTAATACGGCGACAAACCTTATGAATGTCTCCATCTCGGGGGAAGCAACAGGGAAGCAACTTGGCGTGGCGGCGAACGCGTTGGGCCAACTTGCGGGTACGCTCTATGACTGTGCCGCTTCCGAATTCGGCAGTTTACAGGAGAGTATGCAGGACTTCGCCAACAGGCTTTCCAACACGGCGAGCGCGCTCGTCAATATGGCCAACCAAGCCGTTAGCACTTTCGATTCGGTTGCGCATTGCTTCCACGCGTTCGGGAACCTGTTTCAGCTCATGATGGGCGAAAAGCCGTCCCCGTTCCCAGCTCTCACTAGCGGAGGGATGTCCGTTTCTCCGGCGGACATCGAGCCTGATGCACTCGCCGCTGCGGGTGAAGCGTTGCAAGCCCTGAACGTATCGGAGGCTTCGGGTGGAACCCTTCAGGCCGTGTTCTCCGGTGCGCTCCAGTCCGTCGGGAGCGTTCAAAGTGGATTCGTCGATGTCGTCAAGCCGTTGATCAATTCCGCGCCGAATGTCTACTACGCGGTCACGCTTCCGGGAGGGGACATTATTGCGCGGGAAGAACCGATAGCGCGGGAAACTGGTCTGCCGAATTACCCCCGGAGCAAGTATTGACTGCAACCTATTATGATCCTAGTACCATGTATGCCTGGACGCAGACGATCTTCACGGGCGCGAGCGGATCGTCTAATAGTGACGTGATCTACGCTAACGACCAAATCGCGCCAGACACCGACGGCGACGGCCTCTCCGACCTGGCCGAAGCAGCCATTGGAACAGACCCCACGAAGTTTTCCACCGCGGGCGATGGCGTCAGCGACGGTGCAAAGGTCAGCGAGGGCCTCAATCCACTGAGTGGTACCGAGGTGTTCCCCACCGGCATTGTCTCCAGCCTACCGCTCCAGGGGCAAGCTCAGTCCGTCACGCTGGTTGGGTCCTCAATGAATCCTCAGATGCAGACGGCCTATCTCGCCACCGGCTCCTATGGTCTGGCGATCGTCGATGCCTCGAACTTCCAAATGCCGACAGTGCTCTCCCAGCTCGCGCTGAGTGGGGACAGTACCGATGTTTCGGTCGATTCCAACCTCCAGATCGCTGCGGTCGCGAGCAACTCCGGCGGCTTGAACTTTGTTGACGTCTCGAATCCCACGCAACCCAACCTTCTCAACACGGTCAACGTCAACACCGATGTGGTACAGGTCCTCGACGGCGTCGCGTACGCGGCGGTGGGCGGCGAGGTGCAATCCTATGACATGCTGACCGGCGAGCTGCTCCAGACGCTCTCGATCGGCAGCAACAACATCACGGGGCTGGCGCTCGACGGCTCCTTCCTTTACGCGATAGACGCGGGAGACACGCTGAGCGTCATCGATCTGAGCTCGCCGCTCATGGTCCTTCGAGGTTCGGTGACGCTGCCCGATGGCGGAGGGAAGCTCTTCGTCTCCGGCGGCGTTGCCTACGCCGTGGCGACGAAGAACTACCAGGGAGGATATGAAACCAGCGATGTGTCCAACCCCGACGCGCCGACGCTGATCGCCGCGTCCCAGGTCCCGGCGTCGAGCTCGCTGCCGGCGTCCGCGATCACGCCAAATGGTTCGGGCCTGGGCGTCCTCGTCGGCGTCCCCCAGCGATCGAGCACCGGACCGGTCGTCGATCTGATGGACCTCTCCGACCCAACCAACACAGGTGCCTATCTGACGCAATTCAGCCTGCCGGCGGCCCCCGACGACGTGGCCATCGCCAGCGGGATCGCGTTCGTCGCCGATGGTTCGGGTGGCCTGCAGGTCGTCAACTATGAGCCGTTCGATACCAAGGGTGTCCCGCCCACGGCCTCGATCAGCCTGGCGCCGTCGCCGAACGTCGCCGTCACGACGTCGGGCATCCAGGTTGTGGAGGGTTCGAACGTCGCGATCGAGGCCAATGTCGCGGACGACGTGCAGGTGCGCAATGTCGAGCTGCTGGTCAACGGCCAGGAGGTCAGCAACGAGGTGTCCCCGCCGTTCAACCTCTCGACCACGCTGCCGACGATCGCCGCGGTGGGAACCACCCCCGTGACCATCCAGGTGAGCGCCACGGACACCGGGGGGAATACCAGCGTGTCGAACACGCTCTCGCTACAACTCCTGCCCGACACGTCCCCGCCGGTCCTGCTGAGCAATAGCATCGTGAGCGGTATCGCCGTCCGGGTCCTGACCTTCCAATCCGTGACACTGGAATTCTCGAAGCCTCTCGATACCACCACGGTCACTGCGGATAACTTCCAGTTGATCGGGCCCGACGGGGGCGTCACCCCGACGAACATCCAGCTCCGACGGAACAACGCCGCGGTCGTCATCACATATCCGACCCTGAGCGTGGGCAGCTATCAGTTCATCATCCATGCGGCTTCGGTCACGGATGTCGCCGGCACCCCGCTGGGGGCGACCGATCAGGTCAGCACCTTCTCGGTCGTCACCGCCACCGCCATCTGGAACAATCCGGCCGGGGGCTACTGGGATGTCGCCTCGAATTGGCTGGATGACAAGGTCCCCGGGTCGTCGGACGACGTCCTGGTCGCCCTTCCTCCCGGCGCGACGGTGATCTACCGCGGGAACCAGCCCACGGTGAAGTCGCTGACCAATGAGGGCACGATCTGGATTCAGGGCGACTCTGCCGAAGGCAACGCCCAGCTCACGCTCAGCGGCCTGCTCACCAACACGGGGACGATCGAGCTCGAATCGGCAAACGGGAACTATTCGTCGCAACTGTCAACGCCGGGAGGCCAGATCTTCAACGGCCTTTACGGGACGATCGTCGTCAACAACGGGAGTGGAGGATACCATTCCATCGGCGGAACGCTGATCAATCAAGGACAAGTTGTTGTCGCTTCCAACACCGCGCTCGACGTCGAAGGGGTCTACCAGGCACAGGGCGGCACGATCGTCGGGCCGGGCTACCTGGTCAACTGCACGCTGGAGGAGACGGCGGCGCCGGCGTCGGCCTCGACGATCCTGGTGTCGGGTACCACCACCACGCTGGCCACCGACAACCTGGCCGGCTACACGCTGTGGGTCCAGGGCAGCCCCCACTACGGCGACACGGTCCTCCACCTGGGCGGTAGCCTGGCCAATCGCGGGACGATCCTGCTGGAATCGGTCGTCAACGGCGACAGGTCGGACATCGCCACGGGCTCCTACACGCTCACCAACCTGGGGACGATCACCTCGGGAGCCGGTGCCGGCGGCGAGCGGCTGATCACCGGCACGCTGAACAACCAGGCCACCATCGACGCCACCGGCGACTACGTGAACATCGAGGGCACCTACCAGGCGCAGGGCGGGACGATCCTGGGCGACGGCTACGTCGTCAACTGCACGCTGCAGGAGATCAGCGCGCCTGCGTCGGCCTCGACGATCCTGGTATCGGGGACCACCACCACGCTGGCCAGCGACAACCTGGCCGGCTACACGCTGTGGGTCCAGGGCAGCCCGCACTACGGCGACACCATCCTCCACCTCGGCGGCAACGTCTCCAACCTGGGGACGATCCTGCTGGAGTCGATCGTCAACGGCGACAGGTCGGACGTCGCCACGGGCTCCTACACGCTCACCAACCTGGGGACGATCACCTCGGGAGCCGGCGCCGGCGGCGAGCGGCTGATCACCGGCACGCTGAACAACCAGGCCACCATCGACGCCACCGGCGACTATGTGGACATCGAGGGCACCTACCAGGCGCAGGGCGGGACGATCCTGGGCGACGGCTACGTCGTCAACTGCACGCTGCAGGAGATCAGCGCGCCGGCGTCGGCCTCGACGATCCTGATCTCGGGGACCACCACCACGCTGGCCACCGACAACCTGGCCGGCTACACGCTGTGGGTCCAGGGCAGCCCGCACTACGGCGACACGGTCCTCCACCTCGGCGCGAATGTCTCCAACCTGGGGACGATCCTGCTGGAGTCGGTCGTCAACGGCGACAGGTCGGACGTCGCCACAGGTTCCTACACGTTGACCAACCTGGGCACCATCACCTCGGGAGCCGGCGCCGGCGGCGAGCGGCTGATCACCGGCACGCTGAACAACCAGGCCACCATCGACGCCACCGCCGACTACGCGGATCTCGAGGGTGTGTACCAGGCGCAGGGCGGGACGATCCTGGGCGACGGCTACGTCGTCAACTGCACGCTGCAGGAGATCAGCGCGCCGGCGTCGGCCTCGACGATCCTGATCTCGGGGACCACCACCACGCTGGCCACCGACAATCTGGCCGGCTACACGCTGTGGGTGCAGGGGAGCCCGCACTACGGCGACACGGTCCTCCACCTGGGCGCGAATGTCTCCAACCTGGGGACGATCCTGCTGGAGTCGGTCGTCAACGGCGACAGGTCGGACGTCGCCACGGGCTCCTACACGCTCACCAACCTGGGGACGATCACCTCGGGAGCCGGCGCCGGCGGCGAGCGGCTGATCACCGGCACGCTGGTCAACAGTGGCATCGTCCAGTTTTCTGGGACCTCCCCAGTCGCTTTGTCCGTCAACGGCACATACACTCAGACCAGTTCAGGAACCTTGAGTGTGCGACTGGCGGGATCTGGCTCAGGTCAATATGACCAACTCCTCGTCACGGGGATGGCCACTCTCGACGGCACGCTCGCCGTCAGCCTGTTGAATGGGTTCGTTCCGAAGCCGGGCGACGCCTTCAAGCTTCTCACCTACGGCTCAGGCACCGGTTCATTCGCCCAAGTGAATGCACCCACTGGAGTCGCTCTTCGCGTCATTTACAACGCGACTGACGCCGACCTGGAAGCGTAGGGTCTATGGATATAAAACATGTTTGCGCAGTTCAGGGTAAGTCTTACCGCCTGGACAATGCAGGGAGCATGCATGGAAAAAGGGACGACTAGCGGCCGAAGACCGAGGACTTTGCTCCAAGACCTCACGTGTCGAAAAATGCCGGGCCATGCAAACTTCACACAAAAAAATGACGTAAATTCTTCTGAGAAAAGGAAATAAAAAAGCCCGGCCCCCCACGAGGGGGCCGGGCACAGCCAGGGAGAACGACGCTTGCTCGTGATTCGTGGTGTAGGTAACAACTCTCCTGAGGAGAGAAAGACGGATCAGTGGCAGAAGAGCAATCGCCCCATTTCTGGGCAATCGCCGCTTCGGATCGGCCTTGCATCGTAACGGAATTAGCAAAAAGCAACCGACGTGCCAAACGCCAAAACACGCAGAAGAATAGTTCTTAAGTGGTTGACTCAAAAAGGGTTACAACATCGGCTACCCACTATCGCCGCCTTACAGAATCGGCCCGGGCTGTTCCTGTCGGCTATTCCTCTAGGCAGACGTGTCGATTTTTCGGGCGGACTGTGGTTTTGGCGTGGTCGGAGCCGATCTGAGCAGGCGCGAGAACACGCCACGAGAACCACTTCCTGGCGTCGGCGTCCGATCCAGGAGCGCCGGCCGTAGGCTTGCAGCACTGATATGACGACGAAGCTGAGGTGGCCCTGAAGTTCAGGGTGGTTCAGGAGACTCGAAGACCCCGGCTCCGCAGATGTCGCGCTGCAAGATTTCTGGCCCGCCACTACAATCCCCTCTCCACGGCCGGAGTGCTATGCAATCGGCCACGGCTCGCGGAACGGTCCGCACCCTGCCCAGCCAGACCGCAATCGACCTTGCCAGGCGCCCGCCAGACGATGTTTGGGTCGTCCTGCGGAAGATGGTATATTTGGGCAAACTGTTCACGGCACAACAGCCTGGTCCTCGGGGTTTGCGCGCGAAATGTTGGAGATGAGCAGCATCGGGGACGTGGGCTGGACAAGTGCCATGCGAGGACGTTGAACCGAACCGAGTCGAGTCGCAGGGATGGGCTCCAGAAAGGAATTCGCGACGATGAAGGTGATGGTGCTGGGTCTGGACGGAGCGACCTGGGATGTGCTGGAGCCGCTGATTCAGGAAGGGTTGCTGCCGAACCTGGCGCGGCTGCGCGATCGGGGTTCGTGGGGCCGGCTGAGCTCGGTGTTCCCCCCGCTGAGCCCCGTGGCGTGGACCGGGGTGATGACCGGGAAGAACTCGGGGAAGCATGGGGTCTTCGAGTTCGTCGAGCACGATCACGACCCGCTGGGCGGCCGGGTGAACACCTCGCGATCGATCCGGACGAAGCTGGTATGGGAGATCGCCGCCCAGCACGGGAAGAAGGCGGTCGTGGGCGGGGTGCCGATGAGCTACCCGGCGCGACCGTCGAGCGGGTTCCCCGGGTTCTTCCTGGGCGACTTCCTCAGCCCGGCCGCCGCCAAGGACTTCAGCAGCGACCCGAAGATCTTCGCCGAGCTCGAGCGGGAGGTCGGGCCCTATCGCCCCTGGGCGACCGTCATCCACGACGGCGGCAACGAGGCCGCGGTCCTCGACGACCTCCAGGACTTCCTCGACCAGCACCTGCGCACGATCGCCTTCCTGATGAACCGGTGCAAGTGGGACCTGTTCATGTTCGACGTGATGGCGACGGATCGAATCCAGCACGAGCTGTGGCACGTCTGGGACCTGACGCATCGCGTGGCTCGCGGGCGAGAGAAAGAGCTGGAGGCGCTGCGGCCAAGGCTGATCGCGTTCTGGCAGTCGGTTGATCGGGGCGTCGGCGCGATCGAGGCCGAGCTGCCGACGGATGCCGCGCTCCTGGTCATGAGCGACCACGGCTTCGGCGCGATCGAGCACTACGTGAATTTCAACGTCTGGCTGCTCGAGCGCGGAGATATCGCGCTGGAGGACTCGTTCTACGTCCGGCAGAAGTACTGGTGCTACCGGCGCGGGGTGACGCCGGAATGGATCTACAACGTGATGAGCCGGCTGGGGCTAGGCGGGCACCGGGTGAGCCGATTCCGCGGCAAGCAGTCGAGCCGGCTCGACCGGTTGGGCGAGTCGATCTTCCTGTCGCGACGGCACGTGGACTGGTCGCGGACGCGTGCCTATGCCCAGGGGAATTTCGGCCAGATCTTCCTGAACGTCAAGGGGCGGCAGCCGCAGGGCTGCGTGGCGCCCGAGGACGTGCGGCCGCTGCTCGATGACCTCAAGGCCGGCCTCGCGGCGATCCCCCACCCCGAAACCGGCGAGCCGCTGGTCGAGAACGTCTACGAGCGCGACGAGCTGTATCACGGCCCGCACGCGGCGATGGGTCCGGACCTGACGGTCGTCCTGACCGACTGGCGATACCGGACGATCGGCCTGCACGATTTCACGACGCACCGGGTCGTCTCGCCGGCCTTCGGACCGACGGGCGACCACCGGATGGACGGGATCCTGCTGGCCTCGGGCGCGGCGTTCCGCACGGGTGCCTCACCCCGCGGCGCCAGGCTGCTGGACATCGCGCCGACGGTGCTCCACCTGCTGGGAGTCCCCGTTCCCGATGACATGGACGGCCGCGTGCTGACCGAGCTGCTCGATCCGTCGGTCACGCCGATCGACGTGCCGGTGCACGCCGACGGCGCTGGCCCCGGCCGCCGCCGCCGTCACGCACGCCGGCGGCGCGACTGTCGAGCCCGTGTACACCGCCGAGGAGGACGCCGAGATCCAGCGCCGACTCGAGGATCTGGGCTACCTCTGAGCCGGGCCAGTAACGCTCGCAATCCCGACCACCAATGACCCGGCGAGCCCGGATCTCTGGATGTTCTCGCGCGCCGATATCTGATGCATCCTGGGCCAGGATCCGCAAACGGGACGTTTCACCACGGATCTCGCGAAAAGCACGGATCAAGACGCGGATCGGAGCATTGCTGAACCGTGGCGTTCGTGTGATCCGTGGTGGAAAACCCTTGGCTTTCGCGCCGGCAAGACCACGTCGGGGCAGGCGGAGATTCTGGGATCGGAGCCGGGTTGATCGCGGGGCATTGCGCGACTATGATTGGTTGACGATCGCGGGCGGCCGCGGTCACATCCCTTCCCGCCCATCTCTCCCCTGAGAAGCGACCTGAAGGAGAACGACGATGCGAACCCACTTCCTCATGAGTGTGTCGTCGAGCCCGGGTCCCGCGCGTAGCTCGCGCTAGTCCGTCCGATCGCCGCCGGCCCCGGCGGGACCCAGGATCGTCCGACGGTTGACGCGTGCCCGGTGATTTCGCGCGCCAGACTGCGCCTGCACCGGGCCAGCAGGCCGGGGTTTGCCGGATCGAAGCAAACGCCGGCGAGAATGCTCTTCGTTCGAATGCGATCACGAGCCGCTCCTCGGATCGACCGTCTGTCTTCGGCGTGCTGCCGGTGCCAGGGTCGCGGTCGATCGGATGAGAGACGGGTTGCTCATAAATCGTGAGGGTCATCATGAGATACCGGATCCCCTCGAACAAGCAGACCCGGCGCCTGTGCGCCGAGCCGGGCGAGGAAGACGGGCTAGACCCGCGGCTGGAGGCACGGCGTTCGGGCCGCGGCGCAGCGCTCGCGCCACGGCGGCGGCGGGCCGGCGTTCGGACCCGGCTCGGGCTCGGGCGCAGGCGTCGGCGGTCCGAGGACCCAGCCTGTTGACCGCAAGGCGGCGCAGCTCTGCCGACAGGTGGCCGTCACGCTCGACGAGGTGCTGGCCGAGTGCCGCGACGACGTGCTGCGCGACCTGCACGTGCTGGACGTGGCGCCGTTCCCGGACGCCTCGCGGCTGCTGGTCACCGTCGCGCCGGTGGATGCCGGGTCGCCGGGGTCGCCGGGTCTCATGGCCGTGCTGGACCACCTCCAGCATGCCGGCGGCCACCTCCGCCGCGAGGTCGCCGCGGCCGTCACTCGCAAGCGCGCCCCCCTACTCGTTTACCGGCTCGGCGGGCCGGGCCTCGAGGGCGAAAGCGAGGGCGAAGACACGTGATCGGGTGCGGCCGGATCATGATGGGCGGGGGCGATCATCGTCCCTTCTCGATCAGCCGCTTGCACCGAACCAGGACATCGCCGATCGGGCCGAGGTCCACGATCTTCCCCTCGCCGTTGACGACGACGGCGTAGGGGACCGACGGCACAACGAGGCTGTCGAACAGGACGCCCGCTGCGCCGGCGCCCTCGGGGGCCGGAGTGTTGACGCCGGTCGGGAACGCGAGGTGCTGGTCCTCGGCCGCCCGGCGGATCTCGGCGGGCTCGCCGCCGGGCGGGTGGATGCCGATGACTATCGGGCCGTCCTTCGGGTGTTCGCGCAGGAGCCGGCCGAGCTGCGCGAGGTCGTCGCGGCCTTCGTTGTCCCACTCGGCCCAGAAGACGAGGATCACGAGTTTGCCCCGGAGGTCCGGCCAGGTCGGGGGCTCGCCGCCGACCCAGGTCATCCCGTCGAGGAAGTCGGGCACGGGTTCGCCGACCAGCTCGGCCCTCTTCCTGTCGTCGGCCCTCTGGACCCCGAGGTTGGTCCTCGGTTTGTCGCGGGCGAGGAGCAACTTGAGGTACGATTTCTGGTCGAATGCGGGGACGCCGTCCTCGGCCTGGACGGTGTTGCCGACGAGACGCCCGTGCTCGTCAAGCACCTCCACGTTGGTCCCCGCCCGCACGGGCACGTCGCGGAATATGGCCTCGTCCACCCGAGCGGGCAATGAGGCCGACTCGATGGTGGTCTCGCGGCGCGAGTGCAACACGACCCATCCCTGGCTCAGCATGGCCGTGGTATCGAGGGACATCTCGGTGATCCGGAAGGGATACCAGACACCGGGCGCAATCTCGCGGAGGTCGTCGCAACGGCTGAGTGCGCCCAGGATCGGCCGGCGTAACCGATTCCCGAGGTAGTATTCCGACCGGATCGGGATGTCGTTGCGATCGGTCGCGAGTTTCAACACGTGCGACGGGAACTTGCCCTCGTCGGTGCGGCCATCGAAGTCGCCCCGGAACACGTGACAAGGGTGGCCGTCGACCTTCGTGGTGCCACAGTAATGCAATGGTAATGCGCCGAGGCCCGAGGGACGTGGGAACGAGAGCATTGGGGCCAGAGGACCGTACATCCCCCGGCTGCCCGGGATCATCGTGTGCGGCCGAAACCGCTGGGGCTGCAGGTTGAAACCGCGAGATCCCTTCATCGAAGACCTTCGCAGGGACGCGCTGGGCTGCTGGAGTTTTCCGGCCCCCGGGTCCCACGCCTGGCGGACCCAGAGGCCGTCGAACGAGGTCAGGTTCCAGCCCCCGTCCTTCGAGCCGTTCGCACTGCCAAACTCATGATAGCGGGAGGCCAGGTAGGCCAGGTCGTCCCGAACGATCGAGCGTTCCTCCCCCATCCATTCGTGCTGGACGATCGGACCGATCTCCGGGCGCGGTACTGCCTCAGGACCACCCGGGCCGCGACGTCGAGGATGTGGTATTTCCGCTCCTGCTCGGCGACCCGGGGGCCCAGCTCTTCGAGCGCCTCGCGTCCCCGGTCGCCACCGACCGGCTCGGGGAGATTCGAGCCTTCCACCCGGCCGTCCTTGATCGTGAAGACGGGCAGGTCGGCGGGGATCGCCACGTCGCGGAAGAGAGCGTCCTCGTGGTGCGGCGCGAGGTCGATCTTTTCGCAGACCATCTCGGTGCGACGAGCGGTCTGCGGATCTCCCATTCGGCCCGACGGAGGCGAATGGACCGTGACCTTCGCGGGGAACCAAAGGCCGGGGCGGACCTGACGCAGCTCATCAACGTGCGTCCTGTGATCGGATGACTCTTCCTGGATGCAGAGGTAGTTCCGCTCGGGGGCCAGCCAGAGGTAGCGGTTGACCGCAAACGGATCCGGTTGGTCGTCGAAGACGCGATGGAAGCGCTGGGACCGATTCTGCTGGGTGGGGTGGACGACCCGGATCTTGAGGCAGCGAAGGCCGTCGATCTTCTCCTCGCCCTCGAGGCGGACCTCGACCGTGCGGAAGGGGATCGCGATGCTCGATTTCAAGAGTTCCCTCTCGTAGCCCAGGTGGGCGTGGACCGCCTCGGTCCCGCCCAGATAGGTCGAGAGCGGGATGTTCAACCCTTTCGGTTCCAGGACCAGGGTGTGCGGGCCCATGACGGCCGGGTGCAGCCAGCGGCCCAGGTGGATGTTGGCGCAATTCCCGGAAACGACCGTGCGCGTCTGCTCGCCGTCGTACGCCGAGACCTCCTCGTGGTGGGACTTCGCCTCGCCCTGGCGAGCAAACGACTGCTGCCGGAGGTAGACCCGATTTCCCTGCAGGACGACGCGGCGGGTGGCGAGTGTGGTGATCTCGGCGGGACTCGGCGGCGCCTGAGCCCGCTGCTCGCGGACGGTGATCCGCGACGATGTACTCGATGTCCCTGTACTTCGCCTCCTCGGCGGGATGGCCGCGACGATCGCGGCGATCCGTCGTTGCGCGGCGGTTTGCGAGGCTCGTCGGCCCCATGCGCCGCGAGGGCGAATGACGCCATCGCGACGGCCAGCGACCACGAAGCGAATCGCCGGGTCGTCCTTCGCATGATCGGCTCCTCAGGCGCGTATACATCCCGCGTGAACCGAGACGATCATCGTTGTGCGATGACCACCATACGGTTGCTCATGCGAAGCCCCGACCTTACCGAGCCTCGCGTTGCCGGGGGGCGTTCCGCCGCGATCGGTCCAGGATGTCCTGATAGCCGCGCGCGGCTGACGTCGGCGGAGCGTCGGGCTCGCTCCTGCCGGATGAAGCCGACGCGATTGCCGCGCTGTCGGATACCTGGACGTTGATCCCGCCCGGGACGATCACCTCATGGAAGATATCGTCATCGACGGAGGGGGACAGCGTCACCGAAGCGATCGTCGTATCGTCGCGCGAGTTGACCAGCGAGCCGGCCGTGCATCATCCTCGGACCGCCCTGGAAATTCATCGTGGTCACGCGGAACGGATACCAGAGCCCGGGCGCGATCTCGCGGAGGTCGTCGCAACGGCTGAGCGCCTCGGCATCGACCGACGAGACCGTTCCCCACGCAAACCTCCGACCGGATCGGGATAAGATTGCGATCGGTCGCGAGGTATAGCACGAACGACGGTATCTTCCCCTCCTCGAAGCGGCCATCGAAGCCGCCGCGGATCGCGAGACACGGATGACCGTTGACCTCCGCGGAGCCACAGGACCGGAACCGTAACGCGGAGAGGCCCGAGAGACGTGGGAACGAGAGCATAGCGGCCAGAGATCCGTAGATCCCATGGCTGCGCGGGATCAACGTGTGCGGCCGAAACCGCTGGGGTTGAAGATTGAAACCGCGAGATCCCTTCATCGACGACCTCGCAAGCACGCGCCGGGCTGCTGGAGTTCTCCGGCCCCCGGGTCCCACGCCTGGCGGACCCAGAGGCCGTCGAACGAGGTCAGGTTCGAGCCCCCGTCCTTCGAGCCGTTCGCACTGCCAAACTCATGATAGCGGGAGGCCAGGTAGGCCAGGTCGCCGCGAACGATCGAGCGTTCCTCCCGCATCCATTCGAGCTGGACGATCGGACCGATCTCCGGGCGCGGATACTGCCTCAGGACCACCCGCGCCTCGACGTCGAGGATGTCGTATCGCCGTTCCTGATCGGCGACGCGGGCGGCGAGCTCTTCCAGCGCCTCGCCTCCCCGGTCGCCGTCGAACGGCTCGGGGAGATTCGAGCCATCGACCCGGCGGTCCTTGATCGTGAAGACGGGCAGGTCGGCGGGGATCGCCACGTCGCGGAAGAGAGCGTCCTCGTGGTGAGGCGAGAGGTCGATCTTCTCGAAGACCGTCTCGGTGCGACGAGCGGTCTGCGGATCTCCCATTCGGCCCGACGGAGGCGAATCCGACCGTGACCTTCGCGGGGAACCAGAGGCCGGGGCGGACCTGACGCAGCTCATCAACGTGCGTCCTGTGATCGGATGACTCTTCCTTGATGCAGAGGTAATTCCGCTCGGGTGCCAGCCAGAGATAGCGGTTGACCGCGAACGGACCCGGTTGATCGTCGAAGACGCGATGGAAGCGCTGGTACCGATTCTGCTGAGTGGGGTTGACGACACGGATCTTCAGGCAGCGAAGGCCGTCGACCTTCTCCTCGCCCTCGAGACGGACCTCGACCGTGCGGAAGGGCATCGCGAGGCTCGATTTCAAGAGTCCCTCGGCGTAGCCCAGATAGGCGTGGATCGCGCCGGTCCCGCCGAGATAGATCGAGAGCGGGAAGTTCAACCCTTTCGGTGCCAGGGGCAGGGTGTGCGGGCACAGGACGGCCGGGTGTAGCCAGCGGCCCAGGTGGATGTTGGCGCAATTGCCGGCGACGACCGTGCGCGTCCGCTCGCCGTCGTAGGCCGAGATCTCCTCGTGGCGGTACTTCGCCTCGCCCTGGCGAGCAAACGACTGCTGCCGGAGGTAGATCCGATCTCCCTGCAAGACGACGCGGCGGGTGGCGAGTGTGGTGATCTCGGCGGGACTCGGCGGCGCCTGATCCCGCTGCTCGCGGACGGTGATCCGCGCGACGTACTCGAGGTCCCTGTACCTCGCCTCCTCGGCGCGAACGGCCGCGATGATCGCGGCCATCCGGTCGTCGCGCGGCGGCTCGGGGGGCCCGTCGGCCCCGATCGCCGCGAGGGCGAGCGGGGCCAGTGCGATGGCCAGGCAGCACAACACGACTCGCCGGTTCGTCGGCCCCATGATCGTCGCCCCTCACTGGGTTTCTCGGAACGAGCACCCGTCGAGGCATTCGATCGTACCGGAACAGCGCCCCCGGTTTGAAGGGAGTGCCCGCGCCGGCGCTCACTCGATGACGACGCGGCCGGGCGAGCCCTCGGCCTCGGGCTCCTCGACGGTGATGGTCCGATCGAGGAAGGCGGCGATGGTGGCGACGTTGGTGCGAAGGTGCTCGGTGACCTCGCTGACCGTGAAGGCGCTGCGGCCGGTCGCGAAGGCGAGCGGGAGCAGGAGCTGGTCGGCGGAATGGGGGTCGACCGCGGCCCCCTCGACCGCCTCGAACGCGAGGAGCTGATCGACGGCCTCGTCGGCCACGGCCTCCGAGGACTTACCGCGCTCGCCCAGGCCGACGAACGAGGCGGGGATGGTGGCGTCGTGCTCGGCGATCAGGGTGAGTGCGGCCCCCTGCCCCGGGCTGGGCCAGCGGACGAGCTCGATCTCGAACTCGACCCCGGCGGCCAGCCCCGACTGCGCGAGGCGTTCGAGGGCGCGATTGCGCATCCGGGCGGCGATGTCATCGCGGAGATTGGCGACCCCGGCGATGCCGCGGATCTTGCGGAGCGGCCCGCGCTCGAGCTGGACCCACGGCGCGGGCTGGCGGGCTCGATCCAGGCCTCGAGCCGGCCGCCGCCCTTGGGGTAGAACCCGGCCGATGGCATCGCGAGGGCCACCGGCATGCCGAAGGCCCAGAGGTAGCCGCGCCAGGTGGACTCGAGGAACGTGTACGCCGGCGCCTTGGGGTTGAACGTGCCGCCCGCCAGCGCGACCCGGACGGCGTCGCGGGTGCGCAGGGCCAGCGGCAGTTGCAGGGTCTGGAGCACAAGGCCCGTCGAGCCGGCGGTGCCGATGTCGATCGACAGGTCGCGAGGCTGGTATTCGGCCGGCGAGAACGCGACCTCGCGCGAGCCGACCGACGAGCCGACGACCCGGGCATGACCCAGCTCGGCGGCCGCGTCGAGGGCCGTCTTGTGCTGGGGACGCAGGCCGGGCTTCTCGCGATTGGCGCGGACCCGGGTCATGCGGAACGGCCGGCCGGTCAGCAGCGAGAGCGTCAGCGCGGTGCGGAGGATCTGGCCGCCCCCCTCGCCGTGCGACCCGTCGAGGCGGACGGTATCGTGCCCGCCGGGCTTGCTGCCGGAATCCGAGCCCATCACGCGAAACTCCGCCCGAGGTGATCGCCAGGGCCGGGCCGCCCCGTGCACGCCGTTGACGGCGCCCGACACGTGGGCCGCGTGTGCCCGCCAGCGTCGAGCAGATCCGGTGCCGGCCTCCGCATTCGCCACGCGCGGCCCTTTCCACTCTAGCCGCTCTCGTCCCAGGTCACCATCCATGGACATCGTTCCTTCCATCCTGGTTCGCGTCTTGGCGAGCTCGCTCGATTCCTTCCGAGGACGCTGGCTGACGCTCGTTGCGTGGCGTGCTTGAGTGAGTCATCCTGATCGACCAGGGCGATTCCTGCAACCGTCGATCGATCGCTACTGATCCCGCGGCTGCACCGGCGGGACCTGGACCTCGGGCGGCGGGACCGCGGTCGTCGGCGAGTCGGCCGTCGGCGAGTCGGTCGCGGTCGTCGGGGGCGTCGATTGCGATTTCGCCGGGCTCGCGGACGATGCCCCCTTCGCCGGTGCCTTCGCCGGTACCGGTGCCGGTGACTGTCCTGGACTCGACCGGGCGGCGGGCCGGGCCGAAGTGGGTGTCGGGGCTGGCGGGCCGGGGATCGAAGGCGGTGCCATATCGGGCGGCTCGAGTTTCGTCGAGGGCTGGGGCAACCCTTTCATCCGGCGGAGCAGTCGGGGCGCTCGTCGCCCTTGGTCGTGTCGGCGATGACGCCCTGCATGTTGCGCGAGGCCCAGATCAGGATCAGCCGCTGGTGCCGCTCGTCGTTCTCGGCGGCCGGCTGGCTGAAGAGGAACGAGCCGAGGCTGCGCCGGTTGTCCGGCAGGCAGCCGATGACCGCGATGTGATTCTCCTCCAGCAGGAGGTCCACGGCCAGCTCGCGGATCTCCTCTTCCTGCTGGGCGTCGCGGATCGTGAGCTCCTGGGGCGCGATTCCCGTGGCGTTGGGCAGCGTCGGGAACGTCCGCATGATCGGGCCATGATGGAGCTCGGGGATCACCCGGAGCGAGACGGCGCGTGCACCGTGGTGGCGGGGGACGAGCCGGAGATAGCCGCTGATATCCTGGTAGTCTCGGCCCGAGACCCGGTCATTGCGGTTGATCAGCAGGCTGACCTGCTCGGTCCGCGGGCTGACGCTGATCAGCGTCTTGGGATCGCCGCTCTCGACCAGGAGGTCGGAGGGAACGACCCGGGGCCCGTTCCGCCCGTCGGACTTGAGGATGGTCTCGATCTCGCGGGGCAGGTCGCCGATGATCCGGCCGATGCGCAGGCCGTTGGCCTCGAGAGCCTTCTGCTCGGCCCGCGGGAGGATCTGCTCGTCGACCACGGGCCAGAGCGCTTCGTTGATCGCCGGGTCGCGATACGGCCGGTCGAGGATGATCACGCGGAGCTGGCACTTCTTCGGCTCGATGAGCTGGCCGCCGTGGTTGCCGATGCGGTCGAAGACCTGCCTGGGCTGGTTCTCGGGCTTGTCCAGCGTGCAGCCGGCGACGATCATCAGGCCGGCGGCCATCGCCGCTCGTCAGGATCGATGCCCACACCGGCATCCTGCTCGTCGAGCGCATAGGGCGGAATCCTTTCCGCAGGGGATCCTGTGTGTACCCGGCACGGGACGCGGCCGGGCTCGCCGGACAGGACCGCGCAAGGGTCGGCGAGACTGGTGCGAAGTCTAGGCGACGTTGACCCGGGCGTCAACCTCAACCGGGCCCCTCGTTCCGCGCTCGCGGCGTCGGACGACGCGCCTTGCCCGGCGCGAGCGACCTGGTCCGATCGGCCCCAAAGGTTGTCGAGACGACGATCAGGACTTCTGCTAGGATGCCCCCGCACGGCCCGTCACCGTCATCGGGCCCGCCTCGACGAGGTTGCCGCGCCGACGAGAAGATCAGGGAGGAGCCGTTGCCGATCCACGACTGGTCCCGCGCCGAGGCGAGCCTGTTCCACGCGTTCCGGCATCGCTGGCTCGGTGCGCTATGCGACGCGATGAACGACGGACTGCTGCCGGAAGACCACTTCGCGATGATCGAGGAAGCATCGAGCCTCGCTCGCGAGTCCGTTGCGGATTCGACCGAGGTCTCCGGAGCCGGCGACCCGGCGGTTGCGCGGCGGGCGGACTGCATCGCGGTCCGTCGCGGCGAGGGCGGGCTCGTCGCGGTCGTCGAGGTCGTCTCGCCGGGCGACAAGGCGAGCGAGGCGGGGGTCCGGGCCCTGGTCGGCACGATCGCCGCATTGATCGGGCGGCGGGTGCACGTGCTGGTCGTCGACCTGTTCCCGCCCGGCTCGCATGATCCCCGGGGAATTCACAACGCGATCTGGGACGCGATCGAGCCGGAGGAGCTCGAGGTGCCCGCCGACCGGCCGCTGACCGTCGCGTCCTACGACGCGGGTGCCATTCCGGTGACCTACGTCGAGCCGGCGGCGGTCGGGGACTTCCTGCCCGAGATGCCGCTGTTCGTCGAGCCCGGGTCGTACGTCGCCGCGCCGCTCGAGGCGACCTACCAGGCAGCCTGGGAGGTCTTCCCGGCCGGGTTGAAGGGGCGGCTGATGGATTGATCGATCGACCGATCGATCGAGGCGCAATCAGATCGGGCCGGCGGCCGTGGCGCGGGAGGTGCCGGGCTCGAAGTCATGTCCGTTCGGCCCGGTCGGATCGCCGGCACGACGGGGGTCCGCGTGGCCCGATGGCGCGGCCGTGGCCGTGGCACGCTGCATGGCGAGCTCGAGCCGCGTCGTGTCGATCGGCTTGATCAGGTGATCGAGGAACCCGGCGGACCGGCTGAGCTGCTGGTCCTCCTCGGCGCCGAACCCGCTCATGGCGATGGCGGGGATGTCGCCGCGATCGCGGAGCCCGCGGACCAGCTCGAGCCCGCTGCCGTCGGGCAGCTCGATGTCCGAGAGGAGCAGGTCGAACGGACGTTCGGCCCGGTCGAGCGCGGCGCGGGCGGCGGCGAGGGTCTCCGCCGTGACGACCTCGTACCCGCGGCGGCCGAGCACGGTCGCGAGGAACCGCAGCGTGTCCGCGTTGTCCTCGACCAGCAGGATCCGCTGCCTCGCCCGGGGCCGATGCCGGGGCGTCAGGCCGGCGGCCGGCTCCGACCGGGGCAAGGGTGGCATCGCCGGGGCGGCCGCGGGCGCGGCCACCGTGGCCATCTCGAGGCGGAAGGTCGAGCCGAGCCCAGGGCCCGCGCTGGTCGCCGTGAGCCGCCCGCCCATGGCCTCGGCCAGCGAGCGGCAGATCGCCAGCCCCAGGCCCAGCCCGCGCGATCGGCGGCGCATGTCGTCGTAGCCCTGCTCGAACGCCTCGAAGATCCTGGGCAGCAGGTCGGGCGCAATGCCGATGCCGGTATCAGCGAACTCGACGACGATCCGCGGATCGTCGTCCCCGCCGGACGGCCCCGGCTCGTTGGTCGTCCGCACGATCAGCCGGCCGCCGGCCGGGGTGAACTTGGCGGCGTTGCGCACGAGGTTCCAGGCGATCTGCATCAGCCGCGCGTGGTCGGCCTCGACGTGATGGTCGCGGGCCTCGAGCACGAGGCAGACCTCCAGCCCGGCGACGAACGTCTCCTCGCGGCAGATCTCCTCGGCGCGGCGGAGTGCCTGGTGCAGGTTGACGACCTCGAGGTCCAGCCGCAGCCGGCCGCGGACGATCCGCGAGAGATCCAGCAGGTCGTCGATCAGCCGCGCTTCCAGCTCGATGTTGCGGCGGATCATCTCGAGATCCGGCAGGATTTCCGGGTCGGGACCGGACTCGATCAGCGACCCGACGGCGATCATCACGGGTGTCAGCGGGGTCCGCAGCTCGTGGCTCAGCACGGCGAGGAACCGGTCCTTGGCGTGCGAGGCGGCCTCGGCCTGTTCCTTGGCGACGCGGAGGTCGGCCTCGGCCCGCTTACGCTCGGTGATGTCCTCGATGAGGAACGAGCAGAGCCCGGCGCCGGCCTCGCCGACGCCCGGCGACTCCATGACCGCGAAGGTGGCCGCGACCCACTCGGGCCCCTCCGGCCATGCGCCGAACTCCTCGAAACTGCGCGGGCCGGCCGGTCGCCCGGCAATGGTCCAGTTGCTCTCGCCAGAGCAACAGCCGATCGGCAGGCATCCCCAGCTCGCGTGCGGTCTTCCCCTCGACCTCGCCGGGGCCCCTCCCGAACAGCCGGTCGGTGGGCGCGTTGGCCGAGAGGATCCGCAGGTCGTCGCCGACCGGCTCGAGGACGCCCATCGCCATGGCCGACGACTGGTAGAAGCTTCGCAGCAGCGATTCCTTCTCGCGCAGGGCACGCTCGGCGTGCTTGAGCGGCGTGATGTCGGTGACCATCAGCAGCCAGCCGCCGCCGGCGCGACTCGGGCCATTCGCCTGGGCGGTTGGATTCCGAATCCTCGTCCGGGGCGATCGGGCGCATCGTCACGATGGCGTCGTGGATCGCCCCGTCCTCGCGGCGGAGCCGGAGCTCGCACCAGCCTTGCCCCTGCGCGAAGGTCTCGATCCGGATCGCGTGGTGATCGGCGGAATCCGCCACGAAATCGGCCAGCGGCCGGCCGACGATCTCGGCGGGCGCGAGGCCGAGGATCTCGCCGAGACTGCGCACTGGCGTAGGTTGTGCGTCCGTCCGGGCCGATGGCCCAGATCCCCTCGGCGGCGGCCTCGACCAACCTGCGGTGCCGGCTCTCGCTGAGGGCCAGCGCCCGCTCGCGCCGCTCGGCCCGCCGGCGATGGGCGTGAACCTGGGCGAACAGCAGGTCGATCAGCAGCGTCAGCGAGATGAAGCGGACCAGCCGGACGGCCAGCACGCTCGGCTGATCCGGCTGGTCATTGGCCAGTACAATCGCGGCCGCGCCCATCGCGATCGCAAACAGGCCGACGACCGGCCCGCCCATCCAGGCCACGGCCGTCACCACCAGGATCAGCATCAGCCGCATCGGCGGGGTATCGCCGATCAGCGGGCTGAGCCACCAGGGGGACAGGCCCGCCACCAGGACTCCCGACGCGGCGAGGCCGTAGATCCAGGCGAGCCGGCGATTCTTCATGGAGATGGACATGCCGGCCTCCCCACCCAGCCCGTCGATCGCCGTGGGGAGCCTCGCGGCGACCCGACGGTCCTGCTTCGACATCACCGATTCCCGATCATGCTACCACGCCTGGAATCCCCCGGATACCGGAGCTCGCACCGCCGGGGCGGACGCCAGTCAGGACGGACCCACTCGACCGCCGGCGCCCGTCGGCCTCGGACGCTTCGATCGGGGGTACGCAGACGCCAGTTTGCCGCCAGGATTGCCGAACTAGAGAAGGAAAGCGGACGCCCGGATCCGCGCCCGACCCGGCCGCGCCAAGCCACGCCGGTCGGCCCGGCCGCGGCGATCGCCGAGATCCGGGGCCGCCGATCCACTCCGGCCGGGGGATGCCATGCGGAAGTCTCAGGTTCTGACCGTCGGGCTGTCTCTGCTGGCCGGATACGTGCTGGCCATGGCGCTCAACCGGCCGATCGCCGGGCAGGCGCCCGCTCGACCCGCTGCCCCCCCGGCCCTCGGGGACGACCTGGCGGTTCCATACGACCGTCGTCAACAACGGCCAGACGTACCCGCTCCTGATCCTCACCGACACCACGAGCGGCCACTGCTGGGTCCGGGAGAGCGGCCCGCAGGAGGAAGAGGAGTGGCGCGACCTCGGCGGTCCCGAGTCCGCGCGGAAATAGGACGCGGCCGCCGGTCGCCTTCAGCCTCCCTCCTCGACCAGGTTCAGTTCCCTTCCCTTCTCGGTACGACTCGATGTGGAGAGCTTATCCCGCGAGCCAGATCGTCCGCCTGTGCGGGATTTCTCGGTGATTTCTCTGTGTCTCGGTGCCTCTGTGGTTCGATCGCCCGAATCCTTTTCTGATCCGTGAGCCCGGGAGTGCCGACGACCTGACCGAAAGGGCGGGCGGACCGGACCGGGCGGGTGGAGACCTGTCGGTCCCGGCCGCGGCGGGGTCGGAGACCCGCGCCGAACCGCGGTCGCGGCGCGACCGCCCGATCGCCAGCAGGAGCTGGCTCCCACAACGGATCGGTCCGGTCCGGCCCGGTCCGATCGGTCCGATGCGAACGGGTCGGGCCGGGTCCGCGGTCGGTGGACTTCGGTCCCATGTGCGTAGGCCACCCATGCGTTGTGCGCACTGGTCTACGACTCACTCTCGATAAGCCGGACCGTGGTGAACCCCGGAAGGCCCTGGTATTCTTCTCCCATCGTGGTGGGAGGCGTATGTCGTTCGTGACTATGAGGGGAACCCATGGCGATCAGGGGGATCGTGGCGCAGTTACGCACGACGGACATGGCTTCGTCCGTCCGCTTCTACACCGAGAAGCTGGGCTTCTCCGTCGAGTTCCTGTACCAGGATTTTTACGCGGGCATCCGGGCGGGGAGTCATGTCTTCCACCTGAAGCTCTCCGACGAAAAAGACCCTTCAATCCCGTATGTTGAAGAAGGCGAGCACTTCCACCTCTACCTCGAGACCGACGACATATTGGGGTTCGCCACCCTGCTCAGGGCGAATGGAGTCGAGCTGGTGAAGGACGTCCACGAGACGCCCTGGAATACCCGCGAGTTCGTCATCCGCGACGATCAAGGGCATACCTTGTATATCGGTGAACCCCAGTAGCCGACGACCCTCTCATCCGGGTCGATGCCGCCTCACGGTGCCCTGGAATCCCTTGAATGAAGTCGGGTCCACGGGCCTCCGGCCGATCGCTTGCGGGCGACCGTGTGTCGATCCAGCTTTATGTCATTGAATATGACCTTGCGATCATCGGAATCGCCAGATGCCCCAGTTCGTGGGACGGAGGCGGGCCTCGCTCGGGAGGTCGCTGACCAGGCCCGTGTCGAGGTTGTTCCAGTAGATCCGCCGGGTCGTCTGCGCCCCGTCGCCCCGGAGGATCCCGAGGTCACCCAGGATCTCGATCCCCTTCTCGGGGCGAAGGCCCAGCAAGCCCAGCGGCGCGGAGAGCTCGAAGTCGCCGTCGCGGCCCGCCAGGACCACCGATCCGCTGATGTCGGCCACCTCGTCGAAATGGACCCGGCCGATCGGGGATTGGTAGAGCACCTCCCGGCCCTTCGGGGCGTCCGGGGCCACCGCGCGGAAGAGGACGGCCCGGGTGCGGCCGCCGACCTGCGCCACCAGCAGCCGGAGATCGCCCCGGGCCGGCTCCCTCCGATGGCGATCGGCCCCGGGGTCGGTGCCGAGCATCAGGTCGATCGCCCCGCCGGTCTTGAAGTCGTAGCGGTAATCCTTCCCCCCGTTGGTCAGCGCCCTCGGGTCTCCGGTGCGGAAGGCCAGGTATAGCCGATCCCCGGCCACGGTCACGGCGGCCTTCGCCTGGCCGGAGATGTCGGCCCAGGCCGTCTCGGGCGGCCAGTCGCCGAGGCGGCCATCGACATCGGGTGCCCGCTCAAGGATGGTCACGGCGAGCGTGTCCCGCCCCTGCTGCCGAGCCCGCTCGACGAGCGTCTCGGGGAGGCCCCGCAACGCGCCCTCGTTGACGGCGATGTCCCCAAGGTCGAGTCGCCGGACCGACTCGAATCCCTCCAGCTTCACGATGCTGGAGTGCTCCTTGCCGACGACCATGTAAATTTCGCCGCCCTCGACCTGCGTGATCGTCGGGTGGAACTGCTCGTCCTCGAAGCTGACGCCCTCGATCGGCAGCCCCCGCCGGGCCTCCGGCATCCTCCAGAGGGGCGTGAATCGGTTGTCGCCGCCAAGGGTCTGCACGAACAGGCCGTCGAGCGTCAGGAGGAAGATCGCGCCCTTCTCGCCGCTGTAGGCCACGAGGTCGCCGGCCTCGCCGACGACGGGCCGGACCGGCGGCCCGTTGGGACGGGTGGCCTGGATGAGATGGTCGGAGGACGGCGGGTCGCCCTCTACCCAGTTCATCCGCCACCGCCGACGGCCGCCGAGGTCGGACCCGAACAGGGTGTCGGTGCCGTCCCGGTAGGTCAGGGCATGGTCCCGGCCGACCAGCGGCGAGCGCTGGAGGTCGGCCAGGCCGACCACCGTGGTCTTCGTGAGGTCATAGATCGGGATACCCCGGGCGCTGATCGTCGGCGGGGCGAGCTTCGTGCCGTAGGAGGTCGTCACCGAGAGGTCGGGGTAGACCAGCGGCATCAGGCCGATCTCGGTGAGGGGCTCGCCCCGGGCATTCCGCCGGGTTGTCTCGGCCCACCGGACCTCCTCCGGCTGGGCGACGTGGTCGTCGTTGTCGTCGCACCAGGCGAAGAAGATGAGGGCCGGGTCCTTGCCCTTCCAGAGGGCGTTGATGGCCTCGCGGTACCTCATCATCCAGCCCCACTGGTGGTGGTTCAGGTCGGCGGCGTTGCCGAGGACGGCCACCGGCCGGGCGATGTCGTCGGGGTCGAGCCGCCAGATCGCCGCCCCCCGGTCCTGGTTGAAGCGGAGCTGGCCGTTGAAGCTGTTCGTCAGGAAGGTGCGGCCCGCCACGGTACAGGCCCGCTCGGGGGCCGGGCCGGGGATGGTCTCCTCGAACCGCTCCGGCCGCCAGTAGATGCCGCGGACCTTGGACTCGCCCCTATCCCAGTCGAGGTCGAATGCGATACCGCCGCCCCGGTCGTACTCGGCGTAGAAGAGCCGCCGCGGGTCGTGGGGATCGATGGCCCCGCCGCCGCCGTACTTGGGCGGGCCATACCAGGCCCGGACGAATGAGCCGTCGTCGGACCGCCACAAGCTGAGCCGCTTGGGATAAGTCTCGGCCTCGGCCACCCAGAGCCGCCCCCGCCGGTCGAGCGCCATGCCGCAAGGGTAGCTCATCCGGCGCTCGTCGTACCGGCCCAATTGCGGGCCGCCCGGCTTGCCGATCGTCCGCAGCAACTTTCCATCCGGCGAGAATACCTTGATCTGGTGGCTCGGTCGCCAGTCGGCGACGTAGAGCGTGCCGTCGTCCGCAACGAATGTCCGGCGGGGCTCGGCGAGGCCATCGACGAGGGTAGTCTCATCGGCCAGGGACGGCCTGCCCGGGGTCACGGAGAACCGCTTGACCGCCGACCCGGAGATCACGTAGAGGCGTCCCTGCCGGTCGAAGGACAGGCCCCGAGGCGACGGGAAGGCGACCTCTCCGACGACCGACCGGCGGCGGGCGTCGGCCAAGATCAGCTTGTTCTGGTGCGTGAAGGCGATCACGACCAGGCCGTCGTGGACCGCCAGTCCGTTGGCCCCATAGGCCTGGTCATAGGTCTTGAACCGCCGGACGGACTCGTGCGGGAAGGTCATCTTCACGACCGACTCGAGCCGGCCGCCCCGCCGGAAGGCCCGGACCTCCATCGTGTCGTTGTCGAGGTCGCGCTCGCCCGAGATGAACACATAGGCGTCGTCCTCCTCGACGGCCCTCGGCCCCGAGTCGCGGGCCAAATGCGTGCCGCCCCAGAAGCCGTCGTTCGTGCCGTACAGGCGGCGGCCATCCTCGTCGAGCCAGACGAACTCCTCTCCCGACTCGCCCGAGGTCGAGCAGACAAGCAGCCGGGACTTGCCCCGGACCTGCGGCGGTCCACCCTCGGGCAGGAAGAGGACATCGGCCGGCGGCGAGTGGTCGGCGAGCCAGCCGCCCGAGCCGTCCCGGGTCTTCCAGGGGGGCGTGCCGGGGCTGTAGACGGGGAACTCGTACCGCATGCGGATGCCGTCATGGGTCAGGCCCCGGACCCGGTAGGTGCCGGCTGGTGCGCGGTGCCGCACGAGGTTGTGGCCCCGATCCCACTCGCCGTCGTCGTAGCCGTCCCACCATACTGTGTTCTCGCCGCCCGGCATGCGGGCCTCGGAGACGAGGTTGCGCACCCGGTTGCCCTCGGCGTCCTCGACGACCAGGGTGACGAAGCCATCCCGGTCCAGGCGGAACTTGATCGGGATACCGGCTCGACCCGGCGATCCCGCCCGCGGCTCGGGTATCCCCTTCTCCGTCCGAGCGGCGAGTCCACCCAGGGCCTTCTCCAGCGTGCCGAAGAACTCCTCGGCCATCAGCGCGGGATTGATGCCGGTAGCCTCGAGGTAGTGGTAGGCGCCGTTCGGTGCCTCCTCGTGCGACCAGGCCCCGGTCACTCGCGCTCGCTTGACCCCCCTCCACGTCTCGGGCCGGTACAGGAGGAAGGTCCCGGCGCCGTCGCCGAAGCCGTCGTCGCGGTCGGGCCTTTCCTTGCGAGTGCTCCGGTCCCAGAACCGCCGGGCGACTTCCTTCATGGAGCGGGTGATCTCCCGGTCCGGCAGCGCGTCGAACCGGCCAGGCGGCATGACCGGCGGCTCGGGTCGCTGGGGCCACCACAGCGGATTCGCCCCGAAGTTCACGAGCTTGCAGCGGGTCGCCACGACGTAGTTGGCCCACGGGTCCGAGCCGTTGTAGCCGTCGATGTCGGTCATCATCACGACCATGCGATCGGCGATCGACGGGTCGCTCAGGTAGGCGTTGGCGACGGTGCAGAGCGGCCCGCCGACGACGACCACCAGCGGCTTCTGTGGGCTCGCCCTCCTCGCCTCCCGGACGATCAGGTCGGTCCCCGCCGAGCGGACCGGCCTCGTGTCCTCGACCTTGGCGCTGGCCGGCCGCTCCAGGAGCCGATCGGCGCCGATGGTCAGCTCGGGGACGTTGCGGAATCCCGACCGGCGGGCGACCGCCAGGTCGTGCTCGAAGTCCTTCCGGCCGTCCTCGACCTTGTACTGGCGGCCGTGGTCCCACTCGTCCTTCGAGAGGATGAAGCCCTTGAGGTTGGCCCGCCCGAGGTGGGCCCTGGCCAGGAGATACTCGTCGTCGTTGGTGTCCCGGAGCCAGTCGTTGTCGTAGATGACCGGGCAGTCTGCCGGCAGTCGCCGCAGCTCCTCCCAGGTGACGGCAGCCGCCGCGGCGGTGGCGACAGGGGGCATCGCGCCGACGGCCAGTGCGGCCAGCAGGATCACGGCCTTCGGGTGGCTCATGACGACCTCTCTTCTCGATCGGTGGGTAGGCCGGCGACCAGCGTCGTCGCCCCGGCCACTGGGCGGGGCGTCGGGCGGATCCCGGCGGGCGGCCCTCGCATGAGGGAACGGATCGATTGGACACGACCGGTGCCCCAGGCCGCCATCCTCGATTGCGGAAATCTGTTCCGAGTTTGCGTCATGCCGTATCCTGGAGCCATGGGAGACTCCCCGGTCCGCATCGGCCTGGTCTTCGGCTATGGGCTGACCTACTATCGGGACATCGTGCGGGGCGTCCGTGCGTTCGCCGAGGCGAGGTCGCACTGGTCGTTCACGCCGATCGCCACCGAGCCCGAGGCGCTGGGGGACCTCGGCCCCCTGGACCTCGACGGGTTGATCGCCCACGTCTTCACCCGAGAGCTGGGCGAGGCGCTCCTGCGGCTCGGCCGGCCGGCGGTGAACGTCTCGGGCGTCCTCCTCGACCTGAAGATCCCGCGGGTCATGGCCGATCACGAGCAGGTGGGCCGCCTGGCCGCCGGGCACTTCCTGGACCGTGGGCTCCGTCATTACGGGTTCTTCGGCTACACGGATCACGCCTTCTCGAAGGGGCGGGAGTCGGGATTTCGGCGAGCGATCGAGCGGGCCGGGTTCGGGGTCTCGAGCTATCTCTCCGACGACCCGCTGCACCCGGAGCCGACGGGCCTCTGGCGGTGGGACGAGGGCCTTCGGCGCTGGCTGGACGGGCTGCCCCGGCCGGTCGGCGTGCTGGCCAGCCACGACATCCAGGGCGTGCAGCTTTCGGAAGCCTGCCGGCGGGCGGGACTGCGGGTGCCGGACGACGTGGCGCTGCTCGGGGTGGACGACGACGACCTGCTCTGCGAGGTGGCCCGTCCGTCGCTCTCCAGCGTGGCCCTGCCGGGCGAGCGGATCGGCTACGAGGCCGCCCGGATGCTAGAGGCCCTGCTCTCCGAACCACGTCGCCGCGATGCGGGCCGGACCCTGCTGCTCCCGTCCCCCGGCGTCGTGACGAGGCAATCGTCGGACGTGCTGGCGATCGAGGACGAGGACGTGGCGTCGGCCGTGCGGTTCATCCGGGCGCACGCCCACGGGCCCATCGGGGTCGCCGACGTGCTCGGTGCGGTCAGCGTCTCCCGGAGGTCGCTGGAGCGCCGGTTCCGGGCGGCGCTGGGGCGTGGGCTGGGCGAGGAGATCTGCCGGGTCCGCCTGGAGAAGGCCAAGGGCCTGCTGTCGGGGACCGAGATGCCCGTCGCCCAGGTGGCGAGGAACTCGGGATTCTCGGAGACGAAGCATCTCTCGACCGTGTTCCGCCGTGAGGCGGGGGTGACGCCGACGGAGTTCCGCCGCGGCTCCCGGGCCCGCTGACCGGGCGGAGGACCCTGTCAGGACCAGGGCCTCAACGACCCCGCGCTCGCCGCGGGCCCGACGGTGGACGATCCGCAGCCGAGTCCGGAGCCGCCGTCATTTCCTCGGACGGGGCCGGCTCGATCTGTTTGCGGGGCCGGCCCTCCGGTCGGATCGTGTGCTCCAGGCCCAGCTCGGCGACCGTTTGCTCCACCCACGACGCCTCTCCATAGGGTCGCCCGCGTTCGATGCTCGTCCGCAACCGCGTCTGCTCGTCGACGCCCAGGGGCCTGTTGACCCGACGCAGCCAATCCCCGGGACGCTCGACCGGCCACGGCGACAGGATCGACCGGACCTCCTCATCCCCCTCCCTGCGCGCCCAGAGGCTGCACCATCTCCATTGCTCGGCACGCTCGACCAGCCCGGCCCGAAGCGCATTGCCCTCGACGTACCGCAGGACGTTCAGCAGGGGCCCGTCGCTCTGCACCGGGAAACTCTTGAACCGGCCCTGGTACAGCGGCCCGTCGCCCACCGATCGGTGCGACACCCGCCATCGCATGGCGTGGGTCTGCGCCAGCCAGCGGAAGTAATCGGTCACCTCGTTGTCGGTTCGCGGCCAGACCACGAAGTGCCAGTGATTGGACAGCACGCAGTACGAGAGGATGCGGATCGGGTGGCGGTCGTGCGCCTCGACCATGACGCGCTGGAACGTCTCGAAGTCCGCGGCGCCGGAAAAGCGACCTCTTCCCCGCGGAACGATTGAGGACGTGATAGATCCGGCCACCGGGTGCCTTCCGCGCTTTTCTCGGCATGAGGCCGATCTTACACGCGGCCGGCACCCGTCGTCAACACGAGCTGCGTCCCGGTTTCGATCGCCCTCATTCGCGTGGGGGCTCGACACCGCCGTCCGGGGGCGATATGTTAATTGTGTTTGGTTGACCTGGAGGCTCGCTCGGGTTGCGAAGGTGGCCCACAGACGGCCTGGTCGATCCCCTCATCCGGATTTCCACGTCGTTGAATCCCATCAGACGGAGAGACCCAGCGTGTCACCTCTCGACAAGAATCTCGCGATCGGCGTCACGATCGCCGCGGTCGTCATCCTGGCCGCCTCGTTCCTGCCCTGGGGAGATCTCCACGCCAAGGTAGAGATGCCGTTGATGCCGTTCCTGCCGCCGGGGCAGCCGTCGCCGTTGGGAGGGCTGGAAGTCACGCAATCGATCACCGGCTGGAACAGCTATCTGGAGCTCTTGCGGATCAAGCTGCCCAACGCGCTGGTGGTTTTCGCCGCGATCGGCCTGGCGACTCTGTGCTGGCTGAAAGCCAGGTCATTGTGGACGTCGCCCCCCGCGCTTACCTTCGGGCTGGCCGTGTACGGCCTGGTCCACTCGATCGCCTTCCTGGGTGTCCTGCTCGGGTCGGCGAGGTCGTCGGTGGGAGTCGGGCTGTTGCTGTCCATCGCCGGTTTCGTCGGGATGCTGGTCGCCCTGGTGCGGCACCAGCGGGCCGGCAAACACGCGAAGTCCCCGGAGATGCTGGCGTAGTGCCGGTGCAGTGCTGGGAGGACCGACCGGCCCGGCATCATGTCGCGGGCGCGTCGTTGTCGCGTCGTTCGTCCGCGGGCCGAGGCTCGGCAATCCCTCGATCCGCCGGGGCGGCCGGGGATCCTCGTCCTGCCCGGTGCAGGCCGACGCTCGGGCACCGGGCCAGGCCGGGACCACGATTGCCCTGGCCAGCTCGCCGCACGACCCACTTCCACGTTACATCCGGCAGGACCCGATTCGGTTCGGTTTGCACGCCAACCTCCCCGTGCTGTTCCACGTGAGCTTGATCGGCTCGTATCGTCCCCGGACTTCAGCGTCGCGGGGCGATCGCGAGGGAGCCCGTCGCCGGCCGACGTCCGGCGAAGGTAACAGGCCAAAGGTCGGAGAAGATCCTGGTTTTGAAGGGGTGAATCGTAGGGGATATCGGGCCTGCGCCCTGCCGATGACGCCACCCGCGGCCAGGTCCGCGGGGCCCGGTGGATCACGACGGTTCGGGCGGTTGCGGGGTCTTCCGCCGCCCGAGCGCCGAGCGTCGAGGCGGGGTGGGAGTTCGGGTTCGGACGATCTCGGCCCCCAGCTCGTCGCCGAGTTGAATCCGGCTCGGCGACCAGTCGACGAATTCTCCGGTGCGGGCGTCAACGCCTTTCATGATGTTGTTGAGCAGGCCGCCGTGGATCTCCACCACCCAGCAAAGATAGCCGTCGTCGCCGAGGGTCGCCGCCGTGAGCTCGGGGTGGCCGTTGTGGTACAGGGTCAACCCGGTCATCCAGGGCTCGTCTTCGCCGGGATGGCCGGCGGAGACACCGTTGCACCTCTCCTCCGCCGCCCGCCACTTTTGCAGCACCAGGTTGATCCAGCCGTCATCGGGCGATTGGTCCCCACTCTTGTCCCCGCGCCGCCATCGTGCCGACGCGGGCGTGGGTCGCTCGGCCTCGACCACCTGGATTCCGATCCGATCGCCCGGTTCCACGGGTGGGACCGACCAGAGGACATCCTCCTGCCGATCGCCGCGGACCTCCCACCCCTGGACGGAGAACCGGGGGATGCCGCGATCGAGCTCGAGGACCGACCAGAGGATCGACACCCGGTGATCGAATCCCGCCGTGAGGGCGTATCGGCCGTTGATCGAGATCTCGAGGGCTGTCATGGGAAAGCTCGTGCTGGATCGATCGCGGAATGGTTCCACAATCCGGCGAGAGTCCGGGACCATTCATTCCGATCGATCGAGATACGGATGCGGATCGCGCTGCGTGAGCGCGACCTGCCGGCCGCGATCGTTGAGTGCCACGACACGTGCGGTGACCATGCTGCCGACCTCCGGGTAGTTCGCGACGTCTCGGTACCGTGGGTGCGGATGGTCCCGGAACTGGAGGACCTCGAGCAGGGCGGGGAAGCCGACGCCGATGTCGACGAAGACCCCGAAGGGGCGCCGGGCCACCACCTCGCCGGTGACGGTGGCGCCAACCTCGAGCCGTGCTTTCGCGGCCTCCCACTCCGCCGCCCGTTCGGGCGGCAGGTGGCCGGCAAACGGCCATCTCGGCTCGTACGAGTCGCTCATGCGACGTATCCTCGATAGCAACGGTTTTCGCGTCGCGGCGATCCTCCCGAACGGGAGGATCCTGCCAACCGGAACGGGCGGCAGGCCGGGCGTCAACCGTTGCCAACAGCATCTTCTCGTGATCTTGCGCCTGGCCTACCTGTGCGGTCAAGCCAATGCGGCTGCGATAATCGGCGTCGAACGGCGGGACCGCCCGGCCGATCCGATTGCAGTTTGCCTGGGCGATCCGGCCGTCAGGACAGGACGGGCCGGACGGATGGCGGCGGGGTTTCCCTTCGGCCGGGGCGCACGATTGTGGTAGAGTGGAAAGGGTCGCGGTCCACCCGCCATCGCGGATCGTGACACGGAGATCGGGCCCCGAGTTCCCCGGGCGTGGACGCGACACGCCCTGGGCGACGACCGTCGTGTCCGCATCAAGGCCCCGTGCCGAGCGAGTGATCTTCCATGTCCAGCCCGCCGTTCGTGCATCTCCACTGCCACAGCCATTACAGCCTCCTGGACGGCGCCAGCAAGATCCCCGACCTGGTCGCGCGCGTCAAGGCGCTGGGGATGCCGGCGGTCGGCGCTGACCGATCACGGCAACCTCTACGGCGCCGTCGAGCTGCTCCGCGAGGCCAAGGCCGGCGGCATCCTGCCGATCGTCGGCATGGAGGCCTACGTCGCGCCGGGGCGGCGGACCGAGCGGAGCCTGGGCGGAGTCTCCGGGCAACGAGCACGCGTTCCACCTGACGCTGCTGGCCCGGAACGCGACCGGGTTCCGCAACCTGATGCGGCTCTCGAGCATGGCGTTCCTCGAGGGGTTCTACTACAAGCCCCGGATCGACAAGGAGATCCTCCAGCGGCACTCCGAGGGCTTGATCTGCCTGTCGGGCTGCGCCTCGGCGGAGTTCTCCGACTTCATCCTCCACGGCAAGACGCGCCGAGGCCGAGCGGCTCTGCGCCTGGTATCAGAAGGTCTTCGGCGAGGAGAACTTCTACGTCGAGATCCAGGACAACGGCGTGGCGATCCAGCGCGACTGCGCCGAGGGGGCCATCGACATCGCGCGGCGGATGGGCCTGCCGCTGGTCGCGACCAGCGACGCGCACTACCTCACCCGCGACGACGCCGCCGCGCACGACGTCCTGCTCTGCATCAGCACCGGCAAGACGATCGACGACCCGACGCGGATGCGGTTCGAGACGCAGGAGTTCTACGTCCGCAGCCCGGAGGAGATGTACGCGGCGATGCCCGGCCACGAGGAGGCGCTGGCCACCTCGGCCCGGATCGCCGCGATGGTCGAGCCGAATTACGAGAGCTTCGGCCTGGGCCGCCGCCACTTCCCGTCGTTCCAGCCCCGCCCGAGGGCAAGACGCCCGAGGATTACCTCGCGCGAGCTCTGCGAGGACGGCCTGCGCGACCGGTACGGCGACGACCCCGCGCCCGAGGCTGCGCCAGCGGCTCGACCACGAGCTGGGCATCATCAACCGGATGGGGTTCGCCTCGTACTTCCTGATCGTCTGGGACTTCGTCCGATACGCCCGCGAGCGCGGCATCCCCGCGCTGGCCCGCGGATCGGCGTGCGGGGCGATCGTCAGCTACCTGCTGCAGCTCAGCAGCGTCTGCCCGCTCAAGTACGACCTGCTGTTCGAGCGGTTCCTCGACCCCAACCGCTCCGAGGCGCCCGATATCGACATCGACCTCTGCCAGGACGCGCCGCTACGAGGTCATCGAGTACGTCCGGAAGAAGTACGGCGACGCCAACGTCGCGCAGATCGGCACGTTCGGCACGCTCAAGGCCAAGGCGGCGATCAAGGACGTCGGCCGGGCGATGAACATCCCGCTGGCGCGGGTCGAGCTGATCAACAAGCTGGTCCCGCAGCGGCTGAACATCACGCTCGAGGACGCGATCAAGGAGGAGCCCGCGCTGCAAGAAGCTGGCCGAGGACGACCCCGAGGTGGGCCGGCTGCTCGACTTCGCCCGGCGGCTCGAGGGGCTGAACCGCAACGCCGGCACGCACGCCGCGGGCGTGGTGATCGCCGACCGGCCGCTCGAGGAGCTCGTCCCGCTCCAGAAGCTGCCCAACAAGGACAAGGCCCGCGAGGTCGTCACCACCCAGTGGGAGATGGGCGACATCGAGAAGGCCGGCCTGCTGAAGATGGACTTCCTCGGCCTGCGCAACCTCACCACGCTCGCCGCCGCGGTCCGGATCATCAACGCCCGGCACCCCGACGCCCCGATCGACCTCGAGCGCCTGCCGCTCGACGACCCCGAGACCTTCGAGATCTTCCAGAAGGGCGAGACCAAGGGCGTCTTCCAGTTCGAGTCGGCCGGGCATCCGCGACCTGCTGATCAAGATGCGGCCCGACCGCTTCACCGACATCATCGCCACCAACGCCCTGTACCGCCCCGGCCCGCTCAACGGCGGCATGGTTGACGAGTTCGTCGACGTCAAGAACGGCCGCAAGCAGGCCGTCTACCTGCACCCCGTGCTCAAGGAGGTCCTGGAAGAGACCTACGGCGTGATGGTCTTCCAGGAACAGGTCATGCGGATCCTCAACCGCCTGGGCGGCATCGAGCTCTCGCGGGCGTATGCGACGATCAAGGCCATCTCGAAGAAGAAGACCGAGGTCATCGACCAGGGCCGCGACCAGTTCCTCAAGGGGGCCGTCGAGCGCGGCATGGACCAGGACCGCGCGGCCAAGATCTTCGACCTGATCGTGTTCTTCGGCGGCTACGGCTTCAACAAGTCGCACTCGCACCGCCTATGCACTCGTCGCCTATCAGACGGCCTACCTGAAGGCCCACTACCCGACCGAGTACATGGCGGCGGTGCTCTCCAACGAGATGGACGGCCAGGAGCGGGACAAGTTCTTCGTCGAGCATATCGAGGACTGCCGGCGGATGGGGATCGAGGTGCTGCCGCCGAACATCAACGAGGGGCAGCTCACGTTCCAGGTGGCCAGCGAGGGGCGGATCTCACTTCGGGCTCGGGGCGATCAAGGGGGTGGGTTTCAAGGCGGTCGAGGCGATCGTCAAGGCCCGGGAGGAGGGGGGCCGTTCACCAGCCTCGACGACTTCTTCGAGCGGGTGCTCGACCAAGGAGGTCGGCGCCGGCTGCGTCGAGACGCTGATCCACGCCGGGGCGTTCGATTTCCTGGGTGCCCGACGGGCGCAGCTCCTGGCGATCCTCCCGCGCGCCATCCAGGCCGGCCAGGCGCAAGCAGGACGACCGGAAGCGCGGGCAGCTCGGCCTCTTCGACCTCTTCGAGGCCGCGCGCATCACCCTCCCGGGCGAACGGCAACGGGAACGGGAACGGCAACGGTCACGAACGGCAACGGGAATGGCAAGGCGTATTCGGCCGCGATGGACCTGCCCGACGTGCCGGAGCTCTCCGACGCCGAGAAGCTGGCGCTCGAGAAGAAGGCGCTGGGCTTCTACATGTCGAGCCATCCCCTGGCCCGCCACGCGGGCGAGCTCCAGGCCCTGGCCACGCACCGCGTGGCCGACCTGCTCGGCGTGCCCGAGAAGGCCGAGGTCGTCCTGGGCGGGATGATCAGCGGCGTCCAGATCAAGAACGTGCAGAAGAGCCGATCGGGCCTGACCCGGATGGCCAAGCTCACCTTCGAGGACCTGAGCGGCTCGACGCCCGCGATGCTCTGGCCCGAGGAGTTCGCCAAGATGGAGGCCCTGGTCAAGAACGACCAGATCGTGTTCGTCCGGGGCACGCTGAACCGCAGCCGCGACCCCGCCGAGCTGGTCATCAGCCGGATCATCCCGCTCGAGCAGGGCCGCGGCGAGCTGACCCGCGGCGTGGTCGTCCGGCTGCACAAGGGAGTGCACCAGGCCGAGCACCTCGAGCGCCTGCTCCGGGCCATCCGCATCCACCCCGGCAACCTGGACCTCTACCTCGAGATCGTGGGCCTCGAGCAGGTCCGTCGCGCGATCTACAAGGCGGGCCCGTCGCTGAAGGTGCAGCTACGACGACCGGCTGTATCCCGACCTGGAGAACGCCGTCGGCGCCGGCCTGGTCCGCCTGCTCGGCCACCGCGGCGCCACCGCGCGGATCGATGCCGGCGCGTCCGAATCCGCCGGGCCGCGGCCTCCATTGCGCAGCCCGCTCATCGCCCCGCCGGGCCCGGATGCCGAGCATGACGACCTCTCGCGGGACAACCTCGACGACGACTGAACGGCCGCGCGATCTTCCGCCCCGGCGGCGAGCCGCGGCCCTGGTGCCGCGCGGCAGGCGCGTGAAGTCTTGATCTCGATCGCCTCGACCGCTCACTCTGCGGGCCGGCGGGCCCCGAGGGCCGGGGCCGCCAGCAGCAGGACGAGCGCGGCGAGTCCAACGACGGTCAGCCCGATTCCGACCTTGAGCGAGTCGGGGTCGTAGTGGTAGACGAGCCGGTGCTCTCCCGCGCCGACCAGCGCGCCTCGCATCGCGCCGTTGGTCCGGAGGACCCGGCGGCGCGGCCGTCGATGGCCAGGCGCCAGCCCGGGTAATCGACGTCGGCCAGGACCACCAGGCCGGGAGTCCGGAGATGGGCGACGAGCTCGACTCGCGCCGGATCGTCGCGGACGACGTCAACGCGCTCGGACGGGTCGCGGCCCGCGCCGGAGAGTCCGGCCGCGACGCGCACGCGCCCGGCCCCCTCGATCCAGGCGACTTCCCTGGGGTCGTGGACCCGCCGCGCGTCGTCGTGCCAGAGGTCGTCGTTCTGGAACAGGATCTCGCCCATCAGCGCCCGGCGACCTTCGGCGCCGCCCTGCCGGATCTCGGGGAACCGGGCGCGGTGGACGACCCAGGCCCGCGGATAGGCGTCGCGGTTGAGCAGGATCTGGAGATCCTCGTCGCGGAGCCAGGTCTCGCGACGCTCGCGGCCTCCCGGCCCGTCGAAACGCCCCGGAGGCGGATAGACCTGGTCGAAATCCGCCAGGAAGGACGTGTAGCCGCGCAGGAAGCTGTTCCAGGCCAGCCGGCCCGGAAGGATCAGGTAGCGAGCCCCCCAGAGGTCGTAGCCTCGCCGCGTGTGGTAGACCACCCGTTGCCCGGGCTTCAGCCCGAGCTCTCGGGCGACGTCCGCCTCGAGGGCCACCCGCCCCTGGCGGAAGAAGAGGCTGTAGTCGGCCAGCTCGGTCGTCCCCTTCGCATCGACGAATGCGATTCCATAAGGAAGGGCGTGATGGCCCCCCAGGGTGTCGCGCTCCCAGGCGAGGATCTCCTCGTCGCGGTCCTGTGAGCCGCGCAAGGGCCAACCGGTCGGCGACCACCGCATCCGATGCGCCCGCCATGGTCCCGGCGCGGGTGCGCCGCCTCGGCGTCGCGGATCAGGCGCAGGACGCGAGGCTCCGCGTCGAAGAGCGACTGCGGGGCGGTCACCACCAGGCGGGCGTTGGCAACGGCCAGGTCGACTGCCAGCAACGCCAGCGCAATCCCTCCGGCGGCCTTCGGGCGCCTGGCCGCGGCCACCGCGATCACCGACGAGACCGCAGCGACCACCGCGCCGTGGCTCAGCGCACCGATCGCGGTCCGCACCGCGGCCGACGGGTCGAGCGGACCGTAGACGGTCGCGGCACTGGCGGCCTCCCTCGACAGGATCCCGGCGACCGCGCCACGGCCGGCCAGGAGCGCCCCGAGCGAGACGGCACCGAGCCCGGCCATCGCGGCCCCCGCCACCATGGCGCGCCGGAGTCGTCGGCTGTCCGACAGCTCGTCCCAGCCCAATCCGGCCAGCCCCGCGACCCCGAGGCATGCGAGCACGAGGAGCTTGGCCGGATATCGGAACGACCGGAATCCGGGGAACGCGGCGGTGACCATCCAGTACACGCCGCCGTCCCCATCCGCGATGGCCCCGTCGGCCCGGCCGCCCGTTTCGGGGTCGTCCGGCGGCCCGAGCCATGCGGCGACCACGGGGACCTTCCTCGCCCAGAAGATCGGGCTGGTGGATTCTCCCAGCGCGGCCAGAAAGCCGACGACCGCGATCGCCGTGAGCCAGGCTCGCCACGGGGGCCCCTGCCGGAACCCCGCACCGGCCGCCGCCAGCACGAGCGTCAGCCCGCCCAGGTAGAGCGACGGTACCCATTGCCGCGTCTCATCAAACCACGACGGCAAGGCCAGCGGCCACTCCTGCGCCGTGGCGACCGTACCGGTCACATTCGGCCAGATCGCCCCGATCGCTCGCCACGGTGCGAGGCTGTACTCGTAGCGGTCGGTCGCCCCCAGCTCGGGGGCGCGGACACTGCGCGCCATGAACTCGATGACGGGCACGAGCTGCGCCCCGCAGAGCAACAGCGCCAGGACGCAGGCCGCGCCGAGCCCGAGCAAGGCCCCTGCCGGTCCGACCAGGCCTCGACGCCGGACGACCCCCACGACCGCCCAGGTGGCCGCGCCAGGCCAGGCCACGACGCCTACCGCCTGGACGGCCCTCGAGGGGGAAAACCACGTCAACCCGAGCAGGACGGCGTAGACCGCCGCCGCAATCGCGGCGATCATGGGGCCGGGAATCGTCGGCCGCCGATCCCTCGCGCCAGACTTCAACCCGATCGCGTACCCCGCCGCGGCGATGGCGACGAGATAGGCCGCCTCGGGATCGCCGCCGAGGACCTGGAGCGCCAGCACGATCGCCAGGCCGCCGGGTGCGCGAGGGTTGCCGAGCCGGACCCATCGGTCGGCAAATCGGAGCCCCAGCGGCATCCAGGCCGCCCCGACCAGGAACACGACGTTGCCGTACTGGAAGAGCACCGGCGCCCCGAACGCATAGGCCATCGCGCCGATCGTCGCGCCGGTCGGCGAGATCGACCAGTGCCGCAAGAGCAGCCGCATCGCGACGAACGCCAGCGCGACGTGCGCCACCACGTAGACCCGCATCGCCCAGGGATAAGGCAGGATCGCGAAGACGACCTTGCCGGGGTAGAGGACGGCCGCCGTGGGGTTGCCCAGCAAGGGCACGCCGCCGTTCTCCTCCGGCATCCAGAGCGGCAACCGGCCCGCGTCCCATTCCTGCTGGACCCGCAGGTACAGCGGGTAATAGAAATTGCCGCCGTCCCTGTAGGAGAATTGCCTATCCCCCCAGAACACCGGGCCGAAACATGCGACGGCCAGGAACACCAGGCAAGCCAAGGCCGGGACGATCGCCCCGACGATCGGTCGCAATCGCATCTTACCCCCGGTCGGGTCCAACCCGATCACCCTGCCGCCCGCCGTCTCATTTCGGCGGCTCATACGATGATCAACACCAATTATTCATCAGAGCTTCACGCAGCCGCTTGCCAGCCAGATTATACTCGTCTCAGTGCCGACTTGATGAAGAGTGCGCCGGTCTGCATTCGTCGGAGACTCTTGCCTCGAGGATGATCGGCGGGGCCGAAGAATGCCGGCGATCGTCCCTGAAGGACCGAAGAACCGGCGATCGGCACGCTCGTCAATGAAGTCGTCGGCCGGCCGTCGGTGGCCCGAGCGATTTCGCCCCCGGCCGCTTGACAGCCAGCCTCCTAATTCCCTAGGATATCGGGTCACTCACTCCGGCCTATTGTTCACATTTTGTAAGTATTTACTTCATGGAATTTTCGTTGGACTGATCCGTGGCGTGACTCTAGCATGGGCCGGGCGATCGAGCCGTCTTGCTCCCGGGTGAGCGACGCGGACGACTCGACGATTCAACCATGGCATTACATTTAGGCATAGAAGCAAGAGTGTAAAATGAAGAGATGGTGCGGTTCCAGGGGCGAAGGGCGAACGTGGGGCACGCCCCTGGCGCTCGCGGTCGTGCTGGCGGTCCTCGCCTCGGGTTGCGGCGACGGCGATACCAGGGCCGTGGGCAAGACGTATGCCGTCAAGGGCAAGGTCTTGCTCCCCGACGGCAAGCCGTTGCCCGCGGTCAAGGTGGTCTTCTCGGGGCCGGCCATGAACAACGCCGTCACCGAGGGCGACGGCACCTTCGCCCTGAAGGAGGGCGCGGGGCTGCCCGCCGGAGATTACCAGGTCAGGCTCGAGGTCAACGAGTCGAAGGGGACGCTCAAGAACCAGCAACTCCCCTTCCCCCGCCATTACCTGGACGAGGACGGTTCCGGCCTGACCGCCAAGGTCACGGCCGACGGGCCCAACGACTTCGAATTCAAGCTCACCAAGGACGAGCCCGCGGCCGCCAAGGATTCCGGCCGATCGGGTCGGCGTTAATGCATTCCTCGCATCGATGAACTTTCACCACCACGGTTCCCCAATCCCCCCCGTTTGAATTCTTGTACGGAGCTTCCGAATCATGACGCGATCTCGCACGAGATCCACCGCCTTGCGACCTGCGTTCACCCTGATCGAGCTGCTGGTCGTGATCGCCATCATCGCCGTCCTCATCGCCCTGTTGCTGCCCGCCGTGCAGTCGGCGCGCGAGGCCGCCCGCCGCGCCCAGTGCACCAACAACATGAAGCAGCTCGGATTAGCCCTGCACAACTACGAGAGCTCGAACGGCGGGTTCCCGAGCGGCGGCGAGTCAACCAATTTCAACACCGGGGGCGTTCCCGCCAGCCAGTTCGTTGATGGCGGCTGGAGCACCCTGGCCCGGATCCTGCCCTACATCGAGGGTGGCACCTCGTTCAACGCCCTGAACTTCAACCTGGCCGAGTACAACGACGCCTTCGGGGCGAATTACACGGGTTCCTCGCAGGTCGTCGCCGTGTTCCTGTGCCCGTCGTCAACTCGCTCGCCGGATGGCGGCCGCGACGGCGTGGACCCGAACGATTCGTTTTCCGGGACCAATAACGGTTATGGATATAACGACTACGGCCCGACCGTCTACACCGACATCAGCCCGATCGGCGTACCCGGGCTCGGCTCGCAGCCGTGGATCCCTTATCGCGACAAGAACTTCCGGGCCAACGGTCTGCTCAAGCAGGGCGTGACGCGGATCGCCGAGGTCACCGACGGCACCTCGAACACGATCGCCATGGCCGAGGACGCCGGCCGCGACTCTCGCTATCTCAGCCCCTATACCGAAGGTTACTGGAACGGCGTGATCAATCGCCAGGCCGCGATGGCGACCATCAACCCGAACGACCCGGGCCCGTCCGGCGGCTATACCGTCTACCGCCGCTTCTGGCGCTGGGCCGAGCCCGACGAGGGCTACGGCGTCTCCGGCACTCCCAACAACCTCGGCCGTCCGGATCACGAGATATCCAACTGGCCGACCGGGACCTTCATCGCCCAGGGCAACAACGGCGGCAACAACGACGAGATCGCCTCGTTCCACCCGGGCGGGGCCAACATCCTCTTCGGCGATGGTCACGTCGGCTTCCTGAAGAACTCCGTCAGCCCCGTCACCATGCGGGGCCTGGTCACGCTCAACGGCGGCGAGGTCATCTCCTCCGACCAGTATTGATCGAGCCGTCCACGCCCGACCGGATGCCGTGTTTCCACGCATCCGGCGGGCGGACCGACTCGCCCTGATCCAGCTCGAACCGAGGGGTCATGCCGCAAGGCAGGACCCCCTTTGCGCTGCGCCGGGACCACGCGCCCGGGTCTTGCCACGCGGACGAGGCGCTCGTCACGCCTGGATTCGCGGAAACCGGCGAACCGCACGGCGTGGGGCGCCGAGGAACGCCTCCCCCGGGTGGACGTCGGATGCTCGACCCTGATCTTGCCGCCGGATCGCACAGGAAGCATCTGGCCGACGGGTTCCTCGTCCTCGCCCTGGCGCTGCTCGCGTTTCTGCTCGGCTGTTACGAGCTCTCCGATACGGACGTCTGGTGGCATCTCCGATCGGGGCGGTGGATCCTCGAGCATCGCGGCGTCCCGCGGCTCGACCCCTTCACGTTCGCGTCGTCGGATCGGGCGTGGATCGACCTGCACTGGGGTTTCCAGGTCGTGCTGGCCATGGCCTACGCGCTCGGCGGGGTCGCCGGGATGATCCTGCTGGCATCATCGGCCGCGGCGTCGGCCCTGACGATCCTGGTGACCGCACGCCGTCGCAGTTGGCCGGCGTGGGTCGTCGCCCTGTGCTGGCTGCCCGCGCTGGCGCTCATGGCCACGCGCTTCGATCCCCGTCCCGAGGTGTTCTCGCTCGTCTTTCTCGCGTCGTTCCTGGCCATCCTGCTCCGCGTCGAGGATCGTCCGGCCCTGTGCTGGGCGTTGCCTCCAATTCAGGCGCTGTGGGTCAACACGCACGGCCTCTTCATCCTCGGACCGATCGTGCTGGGATGCTACTGGCTCGATCGTCTCGCGTGGGACCGGGCCGAGTCGCGGCGACGCTCGGACGGTCCCGCTCGCGAACGGCCCGCCATCTGGCGGCACCTGGCACCGGCCTCGGTTGCGGTCATCCTGGCCACCCTCGCGAATCCCTACGGCATCCGAGGGACGCTGCTGCCGCTGGAGCTGCTGCCGAAGATCGCCGACCCGCAACCCCTACAAGTCGTACATCGACGAGTTCGCCGGCCTGCGCGAGGCGGTTCGCAGCGGGATGGCGGCCTCGTCGGGAGTTCATTTCCACATTCGTCTTCATGTATTCCTCTTGCTGATGATCGCCTGGAGCTTCCTGGTGCCGGCCGTCTGGCGGATCCGGCGGGAGACGTTCGATCGGGGCGGGAGGGGCGGGCCGCCGTCGGCGCGACGCTGGGCGCTAGGACTCGTCGTCTGCTGCGGGCTGGCGCTCGTCTCCGCGCTGGGACTTCCCCTGGCCGAGACTCCGCCCTGGCTCGCGAGGGTCGGCCAGGCAATGCCGGCGCTGATCCTGATCGCGAGCCTGGTGTTGGCGGCCCGGCTGGCCGGACGATCGCCCGTGTCGGCCGCGGCGACGGGCGTCGGCGGGGCGGCCGCGGCGGCGTGGGCGGCGTGGTTGCGGGGCTACCTCTTCGACGGCGGGCCGGATCGGCACGGCCCGATCGAAGCCGTGCTGCCCTATGCCGGGTCGGCCCTCGGCATCCTGGCCGCAGTTCTGGTCGTCCGCTCGGGGGGCAGCCTCTTCCGGATGCTGCTGGCCGGGGGCTTCGCCTATCTCTCGTTCCTGGCGGTCCGCAACATCAACCTCTTCGGCCTGGCCGCGGGGACGGTGCTCGCGTGGAACCTGGGCGAATGGGCCGCGGGAGCTCGCGGCAGCCGGGCCGACGAATCGAGCCGGCCGCGCGACGGTGTGGGGACCTCACGCGATGGTGACGGCCCTCGTCGCGGTGTGGTGCGTCGGCGTGGTGACCGAGCGCTATTATCGGCTCACCGGAGATGCCAGCCGGTTCGGCCTGCGCGAGCGGCCGTGGACGTTCGCCCACGAGGCAGCCCGCTTCGCCGGCCGCGTCGGCCTTCCCGATCGCGCCCTGGTCTTCCACCTCGGCCAGGCGGGTGTCTACGTCAACCACAACGGCCCGGGGCACAAGGTCTTCATGGACGGGCGTCTGGAGGTCCCAAGCCTGTCCACGTTCCGGTCGTATGTTCGAAATCCATGAACGGCTGATGCGAAACGATGCCCGATGGGACGATGACGTGCTCCGCCTGGGCGACCCATTGATCCTCATCGGCCACGAGGGATGGACCGAGGCCGAGGCCACCGTCCTCGCCCATCCCCGATGGCGCTGCGTGTATTTCGACGAAATCGCATCGGTCTTCGTGCCGAGGCGCGGTCCATCCTCCTCGCCTGGCATCCCGGATGTCAACTTCGCGGCATCGCACGAGAACGGCCCGGCCTCGGCCCCCTCGCCCGAGGAGCGGGACCGGGCGGCGATCGAGGTCCAGGCGATCCTCCGCCTGAGTCCCGCGCTGAGGAGGCGAGGCGGCGACCCGTGGCGCTCGCGGATTCCGATGCTAATTGGGGCGTCCGACCGGGTGCGCGGACAGCTCTCGGGCGAATCCAGCGATCCCACGCCCTGGAGACTCCTCGGCCTGATCGCCTGGGAGCTGGTGCCCGATCTAACGAGGCCGCCGCCCGGGCCGACCGACTCCTGGGACCCCGCGACCGGGCTTCCCTGGGCTCGCGCCACCTATTGCTTCCGACGCGCCCTCGAGGCGGCGCCCGGCGACATCGCCACCACGAGGGCCCTGGCCGCGAGCTTCGGCGTGCGGCGGATGTCGGAAGCGCGCCGTCAGGCGGAATCGGTCCTCGCCGGCCGGATCCGACCCGAGGACCTGTTTCGACACCAGGAGGAATCTTTCGCGCGTCCCGTCGACTCCTCCTGGGCGAGCGCCGACCGGATCGCCGCGGCCTACCTGCATCTTGGGAATCCCGGCGCCGCTCGCGATGTCTGGGCGGCGGCCACCGATGCCCCGTCGCCCGGGTTGCGATGGGCTCGGATGGCCGGCGCGAACCTGGTCGCGCGCGACCTCGCGACCGCCGAGCAGAATGGCCGACGGGCGCTGAAGCTCGACCGCGAGCTCGGCGAGGCCTGGTACGTCCTCTCGCTCGCGATCTTCGAGGCCGGCCGTGCCGACGATACGCTGGCCGCATGCCGTGAGGGCCTGAAACACCGGCTGACGCCCGCGCAGCGCGAGCATCTCGCCGGCATCATCGGCCTCACGACCCGCCGGCGATGACCCCGCCGAAGGCCGGCCGTTTGAGCGAGCGATCCGCGCCGTCGGCACGTCGGCTCAGCGGTTGGGCTCGGGCGGCTTATCGAGGAACGAATCGCAGGCGACGCGCTTCGCCGAATCGCCGTCGTGCACGGCCATCCGCGCGCTCCGGGGTAGATCGAGCCGCCGGCGTACTTGCCGTCTTTGGTCAGGGCGTAGAAGAGGACGTTGCCCGCCAGGCGGCCATCCTTGCCGCGCCGCTTGGGGTCCTTGGTGCAGCGGGTGACGATCAACTTGCAGACCTCCATGATGGCGTCCTTGGGGGCGAGCCCGCGGCGCATCCCCTCGACGATCATCGCGCTCGAGAGGTTCAGCAGGTTCAGCTCGCCGACGCCCGTTGACCCGGCCGATCCGACCTCGTTGTCGAGGAACAGGCCGGCGCCCAGGATGGGCGAATCGCCGACGCGGCCGGGGATCTTCCACGAGAGGCCCGATGTGGTCGTCGTGCAGCCGAGGTCGCCGTGGGTGTCGAGCACCGAGCAATGGATCGTGCCCGTGACGCGGGGCGAAGCGCCTCGCGGATGAAGGCGGCGACCTTCTCGTCGGGGGGCGGAAGCCAGTCGTCCTTGGCGTCGCGGGTCTCCTTCCAGTGCAGCCAGATCTGCCGGGCCTCGTCGGTCAGCAGGTTGACCTCGGGGAACCCGTGGGCGCGGGCGAACCGCAGCGCGCCCTCGCCGACGAGCAGGCAATGGCGCGAGCGCTGCATCACCAGCCGGGCCACCGCGGCGGGGTGGACGATATTCCGCAGCGACGCGACCGAGCCGCCCCCGTGGGTCGGGCCGTGCATCACGGCCGCGTCGAGCTCGACCACGCCGTCCTCGTTCGGCAGGCCACCCAGGCCGACCGAGTGGTCCTTGGGGTCGGCCTCGACGATCGCGACGCCCTCGATGGCCGCGTCGAGCGGGTCATGACCCGCCTTGACCAGCTCGATGGCCCGCTCGACCGTGTGCAATCCGTTGGCGCTGGAGATCGCCAGCGGCCGTCGGTCGCCCGCGGGCTTCGTCGGCGCCGCGCCGATCGCCAGCGTCCCCGCACTCGCCGCGGCCGTCGAGGCCATGAAATGACGTCGGCTCATCGCTCGCCTCATGAAGAATCGACTCCCCCGGGATGGATCATCCGGATCAGCACCGCGCTCCCTGGTCGCCTACGAACGATAGCCGTGGCGAGACGGAGGGTCAAGCGACCGGAGCCTCGGCGCCCGGCATTGGCATTCCGTCGGCCTGGATCCGCAGCCGCGACCCGTTGGGCAAGAGCACGATGATCCGCGTCCCCGCCGCGATCCGGTATTCTTCGCCCGGGTCGAGGTCGCGGCCGTCGGGCGCGATCAGGTGCGTGCCGTTCATCGGCGGCCGGATGCCGCCGCCCCGCCGCGGGACGCCGTTGACGAACAGGATGCCACCGCCTTCGACGGCGCGGAGCATGAAATGCCCGCGACTGACGTACCGATCGGTACCCAGGCCCCCCGAATGCAGCACGCCCTGTCCGGTGCCCGGCACCATCCGCGTCGGCCGGTAGGCCGGGTCGAGGTATTCGGGCGGGTCGCCCTCGCTCCGGCCGACGACGACCGGACGATCGGGCGTGAGCCGAATCGCGTACTCGGTCCGGCCCTCGCGGTCGGGGATCCCGGTCGACCAGAGGGTCACCTCGCCCCCCGATAGGACCACGACGCTGCCGTCGGACCGACCGTCTTCATCCCGGCCGTCCCGCGTCTCTTGCCATTCCTGTCGTGGCAACAGGTTTTTCATCCGTGGCGGTGGCCATCGAGGCCGAGGGGTCGCGCGCCGCACCTCGGCCGGATTGCTCGACTCGACTGCGGCCCGGACAGCTCCGTCCAGCTCCACTCGCGATCCCAGTGCGCCACGCTCGTCACGTTACCGCGACGGGCCCCGCGCCTCAAGCCCCCTCGCCGCCGGAAGCCCCGAGTCCCCAAGCTCCCGCGGGTCCGGGCGTCGTCACTCCACCACATCCGGCGGCGATACCCACTCCAGCCCCAGGTGATTGAGCCGCGTGAGGAGCACTTCCAGCGACGGGCCGCGCACCTCACCTGGCAGCTTCGGCAGCGGCGACGCCCCCGCCGACCTCGCCGGTGCTGGCGACCAGTCCGAGGCGATCCCGTAGCACCCCAGTACCGCCAGAACCAGGACCGCCAGCAGCCCCGCCTCACCCGCCAGTCGTCTCAAATACCTCATCCCACAAAACCCCCCGCTCTTCGCGGCCCAGGCCGGGCGTCTCGTCACGTCGCTAGTCCTAATATTTTAGGAGTAAAGGAAAGGGGGTCAAGAAGTTGTTTGCGCACTCGCGCGAACGCGCCCGGGCCGGGGGATTCGGGCGATGCGATCCGATCACGTCGTGGGCAAGAACAAGCGACCCGCGCGACGCTGGCAGAGCTTCGGCTTCGCGATGGGCAGCGTCGCGCTTCGCGCCTTCGCCCAACCGAAGCCGGGTGAGGTCGATGTGTTCGGGATGTCCCGGCGCTGTAACCCGTAGGAGTCCGATCCCGGACCAGGTACGTTGGTGGGTGGGGCGGCGATCCTTTGCCGCCGGCGATGGGCAGATAGGCGGAAGCCGAAAGCAGATCCTGGCCCCGTCGTGTGCCGGTGATCGTCAACCTGGACCGTGGGGGCGAATGCCATGCTCGCGCCGTCGAACGCGCCCGGATCCTCCGAGGTCACACGCACCCCGGGGCGCCTTCACGCTCATCGAGCTGCTGGTCGTCGTCTTCATCCTCTCCGTGCTGGTCGCGCTGCTGCTGCCCGCCGTGCAGAAGCTGCGTCAGATCCAGATCAGCGCCCGGACCTCCTCGAGCGAGCAGAACGCGTTCGGCCTCGGCCCGATCCAGGCCCCGGCGCGATCCCCGAAGGCCGAGCCGGACGGGCGGCCGGCGGAAAGGCTCCCGCTGGCGCGGGTCCGGTCGTTCGTCGCCGCGGTGGTGCTCACGCCGCGCCTGAGCGTCGGCACCGCCACGCCGGAGACCATCTACGAGGCGCGGTTCACCGGCAAGATCCAGGCGGCGAGGCCGCGGCCGGAGGCCGGCGAGTGCGAGCTCCGGTTACCCTTGCCGCCGCAGGTGATCTCGCTGGCCGACCTGACGATCAATGCCGGCGGCAAGCCCAGCGAAAGCGTCAGCGTTGCCCTGGGAGAGGGCAACCTCATCTGGCGCGGGACCCTGCCCGCCGAGCCGACCGAGCTGGACGTCGTCTACACGGCGGTCGGCAAGGGCCTGTACGAGCTGTCGGTCCCGCCCGGCGGCATCCTCGACGAGTTCGACGTGTCGATGGAGGCCAAGGGTTCGGACGTCCGGCTGCTGGAGCTCTCGCTCCAGCCGACGAATCTGGCCCGCCAGGGCGGCTCGACCACGTACACCTGGGCGTACCGCCGGCTACTGTTCGGCCAGCCCGTGCGCCTGGATGTGCTGGGGATCGCGCCGATCGATCGGCTCGGCGAATTGACGTGGCTGGGACCGCTCAGCGTGCTGATCTTCGGCCTGATGGTCGGGCTGGTCGTCCGGGCGGCGTCGGTCCCCCGGTTCGACCTGTGGATGCTGTTCCTGACCGTGGGGATCTTCGCCGGAGCTTATCCGCTGATGTACTTCGCGCAGGAGTACATCGCCCTGGGCCCGGCCGTGCTCATCTCGGCCGGGTTTGCCCTGGCCTTCATCGCGGCGATCGCGATCATCCTGATGGGCCCGTGGCGGGCGATCGCCGGCGTCCTCCTGCCGGCGACGGCAATCCAGGCGATCACGCTCTCCGCGGCAATCTGGCCCACCCTCCAGGGCCTCCTTTTGACCGTCGAGATCCTGGGCTTCTTCATCGCCGCCATGCTGCTCCTGGCCAGGATCCGCGCAGCCGCGCCCGCGACCCCGGCTGCAACCGCTCCCCCGACGGTCGCCCCGCCGATCACGGGCGCCGACGACGAGCTGGCATGAGGTGCCCCGGAGCCGTTCGCGTTGCGTCGCATTCCGCCGGGCCGAGACGACGCTTCATCAAGGGGCCGGGAAATGAGGCTACGTCAGCACGACGATCTTCCCGCCCGCGCGGTTCTCCTCCATGCAGCGGTGAGCATCGACGATCTCGTCGAGCGTGAAGGTCTTGCCGACCTGGACCCGCAGCGTGCCGGCGGCGACCTGGGCGGCGAGCTCGTCGAGGGGAGTGCGAAGGAAGTCCTCGGAGTCGCCGGCGTAGGTGGTCAGGTTGACGGCCGTGGGGATTGCCTCCATCGGGGTGAAGTTGTCCAGGGACCACTTGCCCCCCACGATGCCGGTCATGCAGACGATGCCCCCTTGCCGGGCGCAGCGGAGCGAGTCGATCAGCGTCGTCGTGCCGATCAGCTCGAGCACCTTGTCGAACCCCTCCGGGAAGTCCGCACGGATGGCTTCGGCGATCGAGCCCGTGTCGATGACGACCCGCTCGACCCCGCTGGACTGCAGCAACGGCCCGCGGTCGGCCTGTCGGGTCGTCGCCGCCACGAAGGCGCCGTGGCTCCGGGCGATCGCCGCGGCGGCCAGGCCGACCGAGGTCGTGCCGCCGCGGATGAGCAGGCGCTCGCCCGCCTCGAGGCGGAGCGATCGGAACAGCGAGCCCCAGGCCGTCTGCAGCATCTCCGGCAGTGCGCCCAGGACCTCCCAGGCGAGAGGAGTGCGGACGGCCTGGACCTGCCGCGCGGGGACGCAGGTGTACTCGGCATAGCCGCCGTCGAACTGCCGGCCCATGCCGCCCATGGCGGTCGCGACGACGTCGCCCTTCGCGAACTCGCCGCCGGGCGCCGCCTCGACGAGGCCGACCGCCTCGATGCCGAGAACGCGAGGGAACGTCACCCCGGGCGAATGCCCCTGCCGGGTGAACAGCTCGGAGCGGTTGAGCCCGAACGCCTTGATGCGGATCAACACCTCGCCGGCCCGCGGCTCGGGGATCGGTAGCTCCTCGATCTTGAGGACTTCCGGACCGCCCGCCTCGCGGATCACCGCAGCCTTCATCATCGGCATCTTTCGCTCCTCGATCTCGCCAATTCCCCCGGAACCCAACCCCGATGCCCCGGTTCCGACGCGGGCGCCGCCCGCCTCTCGTCCCGCTATTCCTTGTCATCTCATCGGACATAAATCAAGGCGGTCCGCACGTGGCTCGGCAACCAGACGTCGACCCCGGCCAGCCGATCAATCCACCGCGGTTGAAGCTCCTTGACCGCATCGCCGGTCACCCTGTCCAGCAGGACCTTGAACAGCACGAACTCGTTCTCTCCCGCTCGAGGATTCATCCCTGGTCGCCCGGAGGATCCTGACCTACCGCCACCAGCTCGTCGCCAGCCCGGGTTATCTGGAGCGATGCAAGCTTCCCGAGGCGCCGACGGACCTGCTCGGTCACAGGCTGCTGGCATTCTCGCGGTGGAAATCCGAAAGCACGTGGGATTTCCTGCATGTGAACGGCAAGGACCGGAAGATGCTGGCCTTCCGCCCCCATCTGGCGATGAATGACTACTCCGGGCTGGCCTCCTCGCTGCTGGCGGGCGCCGGCATCGGCGACCTGCCTCCGCTGGTGCAGCCCGAGTTGCTTCGCGACGGGCGGCTGGTCGAGGTCCTGCCGGATTGGCACTTCCGCCCGGTCCCGCTCTCGCTGGTGCACCTGGGCGGCCGCCACGTTTCACGGGTGGTGCGAGCCTTCAAGCAACATGCGGCCGACATGGCCCCGCGGCTTTTCCCGTCGCTACCGACCTGAGCGACTCGACGTCGGCCACATGTGGTTCGTCGAGCCGGCGCGGCTCATCGACCGCTTCGAGCTCGATCAGCGCGGGGAGCGAACGGTCCGCCTCGTTCGGACGATCCGCACGCTCGAGATGCAATGGGGGCTGGACGACGACCGCGAGTCCCGGATCGACCGCGGCTGATCCCCGCCATGGGTCCCGGGGCAGCCGCCCTTCGCTAGGCCGCTCCGACTCGTTGCCTCAACGGCTCGACTCCGGCCGGGCAGCGAACCGCACAGGGGCGCCGCCGACCGGCCGGGCCCGGCACGCGTCGGACCGCCGGCCCAGCGGCGGGATTCCGGGCGCCCCGCCGACTCATGCCCGATCCGCGTGTGTCCCCGCCCGGCGGCATGGGCGCTGCAAGTTAGCCCGACGAGCCCGTGTTACCAGGGAGGCGCCGCATGCGAACGATCGCGATCGAGGAGCACTTCGCGACCCCGGCCTTCATGCAGGGTCCCGGGAGGTTCGCCAGGGAGGTAGGCAAGTCGCTGGGCAACCCCGAGCTCGTCGACCAACTGCTCGACCTCGTGGGGCGGCGGATCGCGGACATGGATTCTGCGGGGATCGACGTCCAGGTCGTCTCGCTGACGGCGCCCGGTGTTGAGCAGCTCGAACCGGCCGAGGCAGCATCGCTGGCGCACGAGGCGAACGACCTCCTCGCCGAGGCGATCCGGCGGCACCCGGCCCGCCTCGCCGGCCTCGCCGCCATCCCGACGCCCGACCCGGAGGCCGCGGCCGGAGAGCTCGAGCGGGCGATTCGCGACCTCGGCTTCAAGGGCGCGGTCATCAACGGCCATGTCCGCGGACGCTATCTCGACGACCCCTCTTTGCGCCAATCCTGGAGCGTGCCGAGGCCCTGGGGGTGCCGATCTACCTGCACCCGACGCCCCCGCCGCGCCCGGTCTTCGAGGCCTACTACGCGGGCCTCGCGCCCGAGGTCTCGGCGCGGTTCTCGACGGCCGGCTGGGGCTGGCACATCGAGACGGCGGCGCACGTCCTCCGGGTGATCCTGGGCGGCGTCTTCGACCGCTACCCGAAGCTCCAGTTCATCATCGGCCACATGGGCGAGGGCCTCCCGGCCATGCTGCCGAGGCTCGACCGCAACCTGGCCCCGGCCCTGACGAAGCTCGCCCGCCCGCTCGCCGCCTACCTCCGCGAGAATCTCCACTACAGCTTCAGCGGCTTCAACTTCACGCCCACGTTCCTCGACCTGCTGCTGGAGGTCGGCGTCGATCGGATCATGTTCTCGGCCGACTATCCCTACGCGTCGATGCACGAGGCCCGACAGTTCCTCGATCGCCTGCCCGTCGCTCCCGTCGACCGGGAGCGGATCGCGCATGGCAACGCCGAGCGCTTGCTCGGCCTGGGCAATCCTTGAGATGAGTCCGTTACCTGTCCTGGGGCACCGGCCCCTGCCGGGATGTTGGGGACGAGCGCCTGCGTCCGATGTCCCCGGTCGCCGGGGGTGCCTCGGATGCCGATCGATGGCCGCGAGCGGGAGGATCGAAGATGAGTCGCGACGAGCAGCTGTCGAAGGAGCGGGATGAGCCCGAGAGCCGGCAAGAGACGGCGAGGAACGCGGGATCCGCCGAGCCGAGGGGTTCGCAGACCGAGGACGGCCGACGCCAGCCAGCCGAAGGGCCGGCCGAGGCCGAGCCGTTGAAGGCATCGGGCGAAGTCCCGCCCGCCCAGGACAGCGACTGAGCCCTCAGCCGACGGGCGCCGTCGGCTCGCCGCGGCCCTCCCAGACCCAGCCGTACTGGGTGTTGCTCGGCATGAGCTCGTCACGGTGCTCGTCCCGCAGCCGGGTGAGCCGGTCGGCCTCGATCGCCCGGCGGCGCTCCGCCGGGTCGAGGCCGAACAGCCGGGCCGCGTTCAGGCCGAGGATCTTCGCCTTCACCTCGTCGGTCAACGGCGGGTAGCCGTACCGCTCGACCAGGTCGTCGCGGATTCGGATTCGCCGGAACCGCTCGATCTGGCCCCGCGGGCTCCCGCTCCAGATCGAGTCCGTACCCCAGAGGATGCGGTCCGGCCCGACGACCTGGAGCATCTGCCCGAGCATGTGCATGCACATCTCCGGGGCGTACATCGACGTCTGGTGGAATGTGTTTCCCAGCTCGAAGTAGACGTTCTTGAGCTCGGGGCTGCGCCGAAGGACGCGGAGCAGGTCGCTGACCCAGGGGACCTCCTGCGCCTCGTCCTTGCGCGGCGTCGTCGACGGGTCGGCCCGTGCCGCGGGACGTCGTGCCGAAGCCGCGAAATCCGGAGTGATAGATGATGAAGTTGAGATCGGGCCAGTCCCGCGCCGCCTTCTCGATGTCTCCCACCATGCACCCCTCTTCGTTGAAGGCGCCCAGCGGCAGGCCCTTGTGGAAGCAGAGGTGCTTGATTCCCAGCGCCCGGGTCTTTTCCCAGAACGGGTAGATCCGCCGCTCGTCGTCGGCCCGCCAGACCCATTCGCCCAGGTCGGCGCCGGTGTGGAACTTCCACGCCTCGACCTTCAGGTCCCGGGCCTGGCGCTCCATCTCGTCGAGTTCGCCCGGCCCCAGGTTCGGCCGGATCAGGCTCGCCGAGCGCCGACACCCGGGCCTCGTACTCGGCCTGCCGCGGCGACTGGGGCGGGGGGAGGAACTCCTCGTTGGAGGCGATCCGTGCCGGGATCGGCGGCAGGGCTTCGGCCCCCGCGTCCAGGTCACACTGGCGGACCCACATGGCTGCCCCTCCCATCGTCCACGGAGGCATCTTCATCTAGGGCCGCGATCGCGCCCGGGTTCGTCCTGTCTTCGGGTACGGGCTTCACTCAACCTGGGCGAATCGATATCCCAAAAAGAAGCGGTGTCTTCATGCAAAATGGATACCGCCAAGACCCCTCGCTTCCATCACCGATGGGCACGTCACTCGCGTGCGATTCGCCCCCATCTTCGTCGCTTCTTCGGGGGGAATGTCATGAGCGTCGCGATCGAGAGACACCACAAGGCCCGGGTCAACGGAATCAAGATGCACTACGTCGAGGCCGGCGAAGGACCGCCGGTGATCCTGCTCCACGGCTTCCCGGAGACCTGGTTCGCCTGGCGGCATCAGATCCCTGCGCTGGCCTCGCGCCACCGCGTCATCGCGCCGGACCTGCGGGGCTACGGGGCGACGGAGAAGCCCGCCGCCGGCTACGACAAGCGGACGATGGCCCGCGACATCCGCGAGTTGATGCAGCACCTCGGCATCGAGAGGGCGCCGATCGTCGGCCACGACCGCGGGGCCCGCGTGGCGACCCGGTTCGCCAAGGATTATCCCGGGGCAATCGAGAAGCTGGCGGTGATGGACAACATCCCGACGCGCGTCATCTTCGAGCGGATGGACGCCCGGGTGGCCCGCGGCCACTGGTGGTTCCTCTTCAACAATGCCCCCGACCTGCCCGAGGCCCTGATCGCCGGCCGCGAGGAGGTCTGGCTGCGATATATCCTCTCGCACTGGTGTTATGACCCGGAGTTGTACACGCCCGAGGAGATCGCCGTCTATGTCGCCGCCTACTCGCGGCCGGGTGCGTTGCGCGGGGCCTTCAACGACTACCGAGCCGCCGCGGAGGACGTGGCGCAGGACCAGCAGGATCAGCAGACGCTCATCGCCTGCCCGACGCTGGCCCTCTGGGGCGAGGAGTTCGAGTCGGGGGGCAAGATGTGGGACTTCCGGGAGATCTGGACCAGGATGGCCGCGCAAGTCGAGTTCGTCTCGATCCCCGAGTGCGGCCATCACCCGCACGAAGAGAAGCCGGAGGTCGTCAACCGGGAATTGCTGAGGTTCCTGGGGGAGTGAGACGACACGCGGGATGGTCGCGGCCGGTCCATCGCGAGCCGGGCGACTCGCGTGCGGCAGCGGATCGCATGATCCACTTCGAAGATTTCAACAAGCGGATCGGCCTGGAGGGATTGTCTCAAATCGGCGGAGATCGCCGGCGAGCGAGTTGAAAGATCGGTGGAAGGCGGGGCCCCTCCGTCTTGGAATGACAGTCGGCCACGACTTGCCACCACTCGGAGCGCATGGGCTCACCGGTTCTGCTACCGAAGAATCGCTGTCGCCTCACCGAGATGTTGCCGGCCTCTGCGGGGACAGCCTGCGCGCCGAGATCCGCGAGGGGACTCAGCACGAACTCATCGAGACGCTCCGTAAGCGTCGTGCACATCCATCCGCTCGGGACGATCTCGCAGGGTCCAGAATGGGATTGCGTGCATGCATTTCATATTCCAGGGCCCCCAAAACCCCCTGTACCCCCTCGGCTCTTCTTTCTCCCCCTACTATCAGGATGTATCAGGTTTGCAGAAACTGAAATGCACCTATCGGCGAAGAGGGGCATTTGCTCGACGCAAGCCCTTCGGTCAGAAGCAGAAAAAATATCTGGAGATTCCTTGAGATTTTCCGGCGCGGACGTGGTTTCCGTGGCTCGGTTCATATTTGGCCGGTTGTTTTATGGTTTGGCGTGAGTCTCGGAAGCCGCTATTAACGAGGCTGAAAGCCTTGAGACGGCCCCTTTGGCCCGCTCGGGAGAGCTGTCGGCCCGGGCCGATGTCGGTCACGCTCCAGCCTGCACGGTCCGGCCCGCCCGACCGGATCGGCGTCAGGCGGAAGCATGACCGCCGTGGGGGTCGGTCCGGGCCGGCGGCGGCGTGGGGAGACCCCTGCGCCGGACCGCGAACCGCCGGTGATGCCGGAGTTGCTCCACGCCGACCCGGCCCAGTGGGCGCAACAACTGTCAGCTCCACGAGATGCCGGGCGAGACAATCCCGGCCTGGACGAGCACTCGGAGCTCGCAAAGCGCTGCCAGACCGCGTGATCAGGCCGAGAACCGCTTCACCGCCGCCTCATCCCACTCGAGGCCGCACCCCGGCCGGTCCGGGATGATGATCTCTCCGTTTTCGACCGGATACGGCTCGGCCAGGATGGGCTCGGCCCAGTCGACCCACTCCGTCCAGTCCGACCCCGCGCTCACGCACATCAGATGCGCGGACACCTCCGGATAGAGGTGGTTGGACAGCGGGAATCCGGCGGCCTCCGCGATGGACGCGGCCCGGATCCAGCCGCTGACCCCGCCGATCCGCATCAGGTCCGGCATGAACAGGTCGGCGGCACGGGCCTCGACCGCCCGGAGAAACTCCCGCGGGCCGTAGATGTTCTCCCCGAGCTGGACCGGCGTCCGGAGCTGGCGGGCGAGCTCGGCGCAATTGGTGAGGTCGTCGTAGACGATCGGCTCCTCGATCCAGTACAGGCCCAGGCCGTCAACGGCGTGGCAACGACGGACCGCCTCGCCGAAGGACAGCGATTGGTTGTAGTCGGTCATCAGCGTGACGCCGTCGCCGACGGAGCGTCGTACCGCCGCGATCGCCTCCAGGTCGTCCTTGAGCGTCGGCCGGCCCAGCCGGAGCTTCAGCGCCGCGAAGCACTTCTCCTCGACCATCGCCGCGGCCTGCGGCCCGATCTCATCGAGCGGGAGGAGCCAAAGGCCGTTGGAATTGTAGGCCTTCAGCGGTCGGGCGTTTCCGCCGAGCATCCGTACAAGCGGCAGGCCCGCGGCCCGCGCCAGCGCGTCCCAGAGGGCCGTGTCCACGCCGGAGATCGCGATCAAGCTCAGGCCTTCTCGACCGATGAGGTTGAGTCCCTTCATCGCCTCCCTGTTGAAGTCGAACGGCGAGAGCGGCTTCCCCGCCATGCGATCACTCAGTCCCCGGATCATCGGGATGAGATATGCGAGCGAGTCCTTCAGGTAGGGGGCCAGGTAGGTCCGGCCGGTGATCCCCTCGTGGGTCTCGAGGTCGATGAGCAGGAGGGGCCATTCCTTGAACTCCCCCACGCCGGAGACGATGGGGCGCCGCAACGGCACGAGGACCGGCCGCGCGGCGATCGAGCGCAGGGTCAGCCGGGGCAGTGCGGGGCTCGTCGCTGGCATTCGTCGGCTCCCTGGGGCATGCGACCCGTGATCTCCACCATGGCTATGCCCCCATCCGCAGGATGGGCTTGATGGTCGTGTGGTTGTCGCTGTCATCGATCGCCCGGTTGACGTCCGCGAAGTCGTAGAACCGGACCAGCTTCTCCATCGGGAAGCGGCCGTCCCGCTGCAGCGTCATCAGGCTCACCAGGAAGTCGGGCGTCTGGCCGCCGCCGCCCATCGTCCCGGCGATCCGTTTGCCGTGCAGCAGCACGTCGGGGTGGTTGAACGTCACCGTCGCCGTCATCTTCGCCCCGCCGACCATGGCGCAGGTGCCGCGGATGCCGAGTGCCTCGATCGCCTCGGCGACGAGATTCGACCCGTCGGTCGCCTCGATGCTGAAGTCGAGCGTCTCCTTCGTCAATTCCTTGATCTCGGCCACCGTGTCGGCCCCGTGCTCCAGCGTATGCGTGGCGCCGAGCGCGCGGGCGAGGGCCAGCCGCTCGGGCACCTTGGCGAGCTGGTTCTCCATGGCGATCGTGTGAGTGGCCCAGGACGACTGCTGGAAGAACCGGCCGGCGAGCTTCTCCCCGCTCCGCCGCTTCATCGGGCTCGAGCCGTCGAGGCGATAGCCGGAGAACGTCAGCGGCATGTAGTGCTGGCAATAGCGGGGCTCGCCGCGTCGGCAGGTGCGGCATCGGCCGCAAAACGGCATGCCGATCATCACGCGGTCGCCGACCTGGACCAGCCTCACGCCGGGGCCGACCGCCTCGACGATGCCGGCTCCCTCGTGGCCGAGCACCCCCGGGGTCGGATAGGGCTCGAGGCCGTGGATGCAGCCCTTGTCGGTGCCGCAGACGCCGCAGCTCGTGACCCGGATCAGGACTTCCCCCTCACGGGGATCGTCGAGCTCGACCGTCTCGAGCCGGATGTCGCGCCGGGTGAGGGTGCCGTCGGCCTTCTCCATGACGGCGGCGGTGATCTGCATGGCGAGGGCCTCCTCGGGCCGGGGATGGCGGGCCTGTTCCGAAGGATTCCTCACGTCCGCAATCGATGTACCCGACGATGCCGGATTCCGTCCGCTCGCTCGTCGCGCCACTCCCATCGGCTCACCGCGAGCTGCGCCTGCGCCCCGCATCTGGATCAGAATCCCTCGTCCATTCGCCGCTGCCAGGCGTGCCGAATCGGCTTCGAGCCGCGAGCCGTTCGAAGGTGGGTCGTCGATCCGGACGAGGCGCGCCTCGCGCCAGACAATTTGTCCGGAGCAGGTCAGAAAGCTGGGCGAGATGGGCCCATTTGGGGATCTGGGAGGCAGGCCGCCGGAAAATACGTCTGTGAGAGGCGAGGATATGTCGATTCCGCGGCATTGGGGTCGATCAGGACAGGTGTTCCATCCGATAGAACCGTTCGGGATGGAAGAGCGCATGTGCACGGGGGGTGCCTGACGGTGCATCACGGCCCTGGATCAGTCCGACGTCGAGCGATCGCCCTGCTCTGGCCGGCCCTCGCCCTCGGCGGCTCGGTGGCGGGCTGCCGCGCGATGCCTGCACCTCCCATCCGGCCGGCGTCCGCGCCGCGCCCGCTCCAGCTCGATCCGAGCCCGAGCGGGCCGCCCATCGGGACGATGTCATACCGGCCCAGTATCTCCCGGGCTCGGAGGCGGCCTCGCCGCGCGACCATCCCGGGGAGGCCGTCGCGATCGAATCCGAGACGACCTTCTCCCTGGCCGAGGCGATCGAGTTCGGGCTGCGGCACAACCCGCGGCTGCTGCAGGCGTCGGCCCGGGTCGCGGCGGCGCGCGAGGGGGTGGAGATTGCCTTCGCACCTTTCTTGCCCGAGCTCAATTACCAATACGTCTTCGCCGGGTTCAACCAGCAAGTGATCCCCGGCGGGGCCTTCGTCCCCGCCTCGCTGTACCGGGGGTCTACAGTTACAGCCTCAACGAGTTCGGCATCCAGTGGACGATCGTGGACTTCGGCCGGAGGGCGGGTCGATACGGCCGGGCCGCCAGCCGGGCCAGGGCCGAGTCGCTGGTGCTGCAGCGGGCCCGCCAGACGGTCGCGTATGACGTCGTCTGGGCCTACTTCCAGGTGCTGGCGACGCGGGCCGAGGTCCGGGTCCGCGACGAGGCGGTGCGGACGGCCGAGTCGATCCGCCGCGACGTCGGGACCCGGCGCGGCGGGGGCGTCGCCCAGCGAGAGGGCGAGCTCCGCGGCGATGTCGAGGTCTCGCGGACAGGCGAGGAGCTGGTCGCCGCCCGCCAGGCGGCGCTCGACGCCGAGGCCCTGCTGAACCAGGCGCTGGGCCGCCCTGCGGCGGGCCGCTGGTCCTCGCCGACGTCGCGCGGCGGCCACCGTTTGCCGCGTCGCTCGAGGACTGTCTCCAGCGGGCGGCGACGACCCGCCCCGAGATCGGCGAGGCGCGGCAGGAGGTCGTCGGAGCGGCCGAAGGCGAGCGCTCGGCGCGGGGCGAGATGCTCCCGAAGGTCTACGTCCGGGGCACGGTCATCCGGGCCGATCTCTTCGGGGTCTTCGACGGATGGATCGACGGGGCCGGGCTCCACGTGGATCAGCCGCTCTACCACGGCGGGGCCTACAAGGCGGGGCTGCGGCAGGCACGGGCCGAACGGCAGGCCGCGGCGGCCGGGCTGAAGGTGATCCTCAACAACGTCTCCGCCCAGGTCAACCTCTCCTATAATGCCATCGCGACCGACCGCGAGCGCATCCGCCTGAGCGCCATCGGGCGCGCGGCCCGCGAGAACCTTCGCGTCGTCGTGGTCCGCTACATGAACGGCGACGCCATCCCGACCGAGGTCGTGGACGCCCAGACCGCCCTCACCGCGGCTGAGGTGCGCTATTACGCGTCGGTCTACAGCTATCTCGCGGGCCTGGCGCGGCTCGAATATGCCCAGGGCGGCGACCTGAGCGGCCTGCTGGCGCAGGTTTCGCAACCACCCGAATCCGACGACCAGCGGATCGCCCTGCCGGGCGGCTCGGTCCGGCCCGAAGGGGCCGCGCCCGCCGCCGCGCCGGCCCGGCCACCGTCGCCAGCCGACGGCCTCCCGCCCGCCCTGCCCGACGGCCGATGAGCCGGCCATCCCCGCCGGTCGAGCCGCCCGACTCGAGGTGCTCCCGCGATGAACCGCCGATCACCGACGACATCGAACGGACAGGTGCAGGCATCCGAGGCCGTTCAGGTCATTGATGCGGGGCCGATCGGCGTCACCAACCTTTCGGACCCGGACGCACACGCCGTCGGACGACGCCGGCCCCTCCTCACTCCTCGGATGATCCTCCGAGCCCTCCTTGCTCCCTTCCGCCTGATCGCGCGAATCCTGCGCTCGTTCGGATTCTGGCTGCTGCTCCTGCTCGGCGTGATCGTCGCGCTGGTCGCCTATTACATCATCGCCGATCGCGACACCCCGCTGACGACCGACGCCTTCGTGCAGGCCTATGTCGTCCGGGTCGCCCCGCAGGTCGGCGGCCTGGTGGTGCGTGTCCACGTCGGCGAGGGGAGCATCGTCCGCAAGGGGGACGTCCTCTTCGAGCTGGACCACCGCCCGTTCCAGCACCGGGTGGCGAGGCTCGAGGCCAGGCTCGTCACCGCCCGACGCGAGGTCGAGCAGCTCTCCTCCCGGCTCGCCGCCGAGGAGGCCGAGCACCGGCGGCTGACCGCCGAGGACGAGCTGGCCCGGTACCTCTACGAGCGCGACGAACGGATCTACGAAGGCGGCGCCACGACCGAGCGCAGGGCCACCACCTCGGCGGTCAATTACCGGGCGAGCCGGGCGTCCGTCGAGAAATCCGCCCGGATGATCGAGCACGTCCGGCAGGCGCTCGAGGCGCGGGTCGGGAACGAGAACTCCATCGTGGCCGAGGCCGAGGCGCAGCTCGCCGAGGCGCGGCTGGACCTCGAGTACTCGACGGTGCACGCACCCTGCGACGGGGCGATCACAAACTTGCAGCTCCGCGAGGGGGACTTCGCCCACGTCGGCGAGGGGGTCCTCTCGTGCATCGACCGGCGCCAGTGGCTGGTGGTGGCCAACTACCGCGAGCGGAACCTCGAGCGGCTGCGGCCCGGCCAGCGGGCGCTGGTGACCTTCCGCGGCGCCCCCGGTCGGATCCATGGGGCCCGCGTGTTCGCGCTGGGCCTGGGGGTCATGCAGGGGCAGGGAGTGCCGTCGGGCAACCTGCCGGAGGTGGCGCGGCTGCAAAACTGGGTCCCGCCGTCACAGCGGTTCCAGGTCCGCCTGGCACTCGACGATCCGGCCGACGCGCCGCTGCGGGTCGGCACGACCTGCACCGTCACGACCATCGCCGACCCGGCCAGCCCGATCGAGCCGCTGACGCGGCTCATCCACCGGTTCGTGGCGCTCTGGTACTACTTCTGACCGGCCGCGGCCCCGGCATCCCGCCCGGGCGTCGGTCCACGGGCCTGCGGGAGCGAGTCGGCGAGCAGCCCCAGGGCGACCCAGGCCCGGCCGATGACCACCGCGATCAGCGTGTAAACGAACAGCGCGACGATGTTGAAGAACGTCTGGCCCGGCGTATGGACCCTCTCGAGCGGGAGGACCATGATCAGCGGGAAGATCGTCCCCATCTCGAGCCCGACGAACCGGATGTTCCCCGTCGATTGGGTGAGGTACGACGCCACGAACTCGCCGAAGCCCACGAGGGCGACGAACATCGGCAGGTGGGGAACCCGGTTCAAGAGCAGCAGGCACGGCACGGCATAGGCCACGCCCGCGAGGATGCCGCCGATGTAATAGCCGGTCCGCTCCCGCATCCTCGGATAGTCCGGGATCACCGACATCATGAACAGCGAATAGGTGTTGGCGGCGGGCGGCATGTCCAGGGCGAAGAAGACGTACTGGGCCAGCAGGATGGTGGCCGTCACCTCGGCCGATCGCGCCAGCGGCTCGGCCCGGATCGGCAGGAGCGACCCCTCGCCCGGGTCGATACTCAGGTCGCGCTCTGCGCCCGTGACCCACGAGACCAGGGCGGCCACGGCCGCGCCCACGACGATCGCCAGGAACATCCAGCCGCCGTTGACCCAGGCGATCCCCGGGTCGGCACCGCCGAGCTGGAACATCGCCTGGAGGTAGAGGCCGGCATTCTGGTAGGTGTAGGAGAGCCGGCCGCAGTAGTGGGCGTAGAACAGGGCCAGGAGCCCCGCCACCTCGAGCGCCAGGGCGAGGACCTTCTCCTCGCCGAGGAAGCTCACGAGCAGCGTCCCGAGCAGGATGCCGGCGCCCTGGCCCACGACCCGCTCGATCCCCTTCTGGAACGCCGTGTGTGTATGGGACGACATGACGATATGGGTCGTCCAGACGGCGAGGTTGGAGTGCGGCAGGTGCCACGATTCGGCGACGATCAGCGCGATCGCCGCCGCCGCGGCGACGCGGAGTGCCTGGGCGACACGGCGGCTGGGGCGAGGCGTCGGCATCGCGTGTGACTCGGATTGCCCTCGATCCATCGCCCGGTCCTGCGGCCATCGGCCGCACCGACGGCCGATCCTCGCGATCATCCTGGGGGCGGGTCAACCGGCGTCCGGAATCCGCTCGCAACGACACACGTCCTTCTCGAGTCCGACGGTCCCGCCCTGACAGACCTCCAGCATGATGGAAGCTTCGACGGCGCTCGCAGTCGGCGAGCGCCGCCGCGGCGCCACGACGAGCCGGCCGTCGCGGGTTGCGAGCAGCCGGCTGGCCGGGGCGACCGACGGCGGGGCCCGCATGGCGGGGAATCTCCCGTGATCCGTGGCCCCCGATCTCAACCGACCTTCGACAGATCGACGGGAGGGTCGATGTCCGCCTCCAACGTCTCCAGGAACCGGGCCGTCATCATGTAGAAGCCGACGAGCAGGGTCAGCTCGGCGAGCTGCCGGGGCGAGAACCGTCCCCGCGCCTCCCGGAAGGTCGCGTCGGAGGCCCGGACGTCACGCAGGCACTCGTCCGCGAACCGCAAGGCCAGGCCCAGATCGCCCGGGAGTTCGACCGGGCCGTCCGCCCGGATGGCGGCGAGTTCTTCGTCGGTGAGGCCGGCCTTCCTCGCCGAGGGATCGTGCTGCGTGCGCTCGTATTCGGACGAGCTCCGCGCGGCGACGCGAAGGATCACCGCCTCGCGCAGCCTGGCGTCGAGCTCACCTTTCTTGAGGAATGAGAACGCCAGGTCGAGGTAGGGCCCGACGCCATCGGGCAGGTGCAGGAGCATCCGCGTCAGGTTGATGGGGAACCGGTCCAGTTGCCGGCGGCGCCGACTCGGGCAATGCGGTCGGGTCAGGGTAAGGGAGGCGTGCCATCGGGGTCTCTCGGATCGGGCCTGGCTGGATGTCGATGCGGTCCGCCCGGATGATGCCTGCTCACACAGGCATCCACGCCGCGCATTCCGACCCCGCCCAGATGTCGGACACGGTCCCGGCGGACGGCCACCAAGAGCGTGCAATCCGCGAGCCATTGGGCGCCGTTTCTGCGGGGATCCGACGCGTTCTTGCGGCATGACGGCTCACCGAACCGGGGCCCATGAGACCAGCGCCCCGCATCCCGACGAGGTCCGATCGCATGGCAAGCTTGATAACGTCGAACCGGCCGCCCGCCACTCGTGGCGACTCGCCCACCGCCCGCGGGTGGCTCGCGGCCGCGGCGGTCGGCACTGCGCTGGCGGCCACCCTGCGGCTCGAAGGGCGACGGTGGTGGTGCCGCTGCGGCCGGCCCTTCCCCTGGGTTGACGACCCCCGCAGCCCGCACAACTCCCAGCACCTGGCCGACCCGTACACGCTCACCCACCTCCACCACGGGATGCTCGCCTATGCCCTCCTGCGACCCCTGGCGGGATGGCTGGGAGCGGATACACGGTTCTCCCTGGCCGTCGCGCTCGAGGCGGCCTGGGAGGCCGGCGAGAATACCGAGACGGCCATCCGCCACTACCGTAAGACGACGGCCGCGCAGGGCTACGAGGGGGACAGCGTCGCCAACTCGCTCGGCGATGGCGTCGCCTGCGCCGTGGGTTACGACCTGGCGTCCCGCCTGCCGATCGCCGGGTCGGTGGCACTGTTCCTCGGGCTGGAGGTATCCCTGCTGGCCGCCTACCGGGACAATTTCACGCTCAACGTCCTGACGGGCCTCGTCCCACTCCCGGCGGTGAAGGAGTGGCAGTTGGCTCAGCGAGGCGCGTGAATTGCACGGCATCCGGCCGGGCGTCCCGCCGATGCGGCCGCCCCGGGTCGCCTCTCAACGGAACAGAGGAGACCGAAGGGACTCATCAAGCGATTCCTCCGTGAGGCTGGGGGCGAAGGCCCCTGTCGCATCGCGGGGAGAGATCGCGGAGCGCGCCATGAGCGATCCCGACCACATCGATCAGCCGCCGAGGGAAGCCCCGCCGGCCGAGATTCCCGGGGCCGTTCCGGCTCACGCCCGAGTCGGTGGGAAACTCCCGTCATGCCGACGGTCCCGCTGACTGATGAGGGCCGTTGAGCCGGGGCGTGTCGGCAAGCCGGACGGAAGGATTTCCATCGCCCCCAGGGAGTCACCATGAGCCATCGGAGTCGGATCATGGTCGGCATCACCGGCGCCACGGGGACGGCCTCCGGGGCCCGGGTACTCGAGTTCCTCCGCGCGGCCGACATTGAGACACACCTGGTGGTCTCGAAGGCCGGCCACCTGACCCGCAGCGACGAGATCGACCTGTCGGCCCGGGACCTGGAGGCGCCGGCCGATGTGTCGTGGTCGCGTACACCGGGGTTCGGCAGCGCGGTGCCCGCCGTCCGGCAGGGCACCTCCGAGTGCGAACCTACCAACGGGAAGGGAAGGCCGTGAACCAGTCCACTCCGGGCGAGTCGCTCGCCCAGATCACGGAGGTCCGCATCACCCTGGCCGTCAACGGCGAGCGGCGCGAACTGGACGTCGCTCCCTGGACGTCCCTGCTCGACCTCCTCCGCGATCGGCTCGACCTGACCGGTACCAAGAAGGGATGCGACCACGGCCAGTGCGGCGCCTGCACCATCCTCGTCAACGGCATGCGGATCAACTCGTGCCTCACCCTGGCCGTCATGAAGGACGGGTCCCAGGTGACGACCGTCGAGGGGCTCGCCGAGGGCGACGCCCTCCACCCGGTCCAGGCGGCCTTCCTCGAGCACGACGCCTACCAGTGCGGCTATTGCACGCCGGGCCAGATCTGCTCGGCGGTCGGCCTCATCCGCGAGGGGCGAGCGGAGACCGCCGACGAGATCCGCGAATTGATGAGCGGCAACATCTGCCGCTGCGGCGCCTATCCGAATATCGTCGCGGCCGTCGAGCAGGCGATGCGGGAGACCGCGGGGAGGTCGGACCGGTGAACCCCTTCGCGTACGTCAAGGTCGAGGACGTCGGGTCGGCCGTGAGCGAGGCGGCACGCTCGGCCGGCGCCGATTCATCGGCGGCGGGACGAACCTGCTCGACCCGATGAAGGCCGGGGTCGAGCACCCCGGAACATTGGTCAACATCAACCGTCTCCCGCTGCGGCAGGTCGAGGAGCGTGACGGCGGCCTGCGGATCGGCGCCCTGGTCACGAATTCCGACCTGGCCTATCACCCGATCATCGAGGCCCGCTACCCGCTGCTGGCGACGGCGATCCTCGCCGGTGCCTCGGCCCAGCTCCGCAACATGGCGACCACCGGCGGGAATCTCCTGCAGCGGACGCGCTGCTATTACTTCTACGACCCCGGGACGCCCTGCAACAAGCGCGACCCCGGCTCCGGTTGCTCGGCCATCGACGGATTCAACCGCAACCACGCGATCCTGGGGACCAGCGAGCAGCTGCATCGCCACCCACCCCTCGGACATGTGCGTGGCGCTGGCGGCCCTCGATGCCGTCGTGCAGGTCGAGGGCGAGGGCGGCGCGCGGGCGATCCCGTTCGCCGAGTTCCACCGCCTGCCTGGCGACACTCCGCACATCGACTCGAACCTGGCCCCGGACGAGCTGATCACGGCCGGCGACCTGCCCGCGCAGGGGTTCGCCCGGCACCACGCCTACGTCAAGGTCCGCGATCGGCACTCCTACGCCTTCGCGCTGGTGTCGGCCGCCGCGGCGATGGAGCTCGACGGCGGGCGGATCGTCGAGGCGCGGCTGGCGCTCGGCGGCGTCGCCCACAAGCCCTGGCGCGTCGCCGAAGCCGAGGACATCCTGCGCGGTCAGTCCCCGGCCGCCGACGCGTTCCGGCAGGCGGCCGAGATCGTCCTCCGCGGGGCCAGGGGTTTCGGCCACAACACCTTCAAGATCGGCCTCGCCCGTCGCGTGATCGTGCGCACCCTGGCCCGGGCCGCCGGGATCGAGGGGGCGCGTCATGACGCATGAGACGGCCTATATCGGAAAACCCCTGAGCCGCGTGGACGGCCGGGCGAAGGTCACCGGCGCGGCGAAGTACGCCGCCGAGTTCAACGTCCCGCGCCTGCTCCATGGGTACGTCCTCTCCGGCAGGATCGCCCGGGGGAGGATCGCGTCCATCGACGACGCCGCGGCGCTGGCGCTGCCGGGGGTCGCCCGGGTCTTCACCCACGAGAATCGCCCTGGGGAAAGCGAAGGAGAAGATCGCCGGACGGAGCCGGCTCCTGCAAAGAGGCGGGTCCGTCCGCCGATCCGGACTTTCCCATCGCGTTGAGATTTTACAGTCCCGGGCACGTCCGCGGCGGATACGGCAGCCCCAGAAATACGAGAGGTGAATCCATGAAGGCGATTGTCTTTCACGGCCTCGGTGACATCCGGCTGGAGGAAGTGCCCGAGCCGCGAATCGAGCAGCCGACCGACGCGGTCGTCCGCCTGACGGCCAGCGCGATCTGCGGGACCGACCTGCACATGATCCGCGGGACCTTGCCCGGGATGGTCCCCGGCACGATCCTCGGCCACGAGGGGGTCGGCGTCGTCGAGGCGGTCGGGGCCGGCGTCCGCGACATCAAGGTCGGCGACCGCGTGGTCCTCTGCTCGACCGTGTGCTGCGGGCATTGCTCGTACTGCGACGCCGGCTACACCTCGCAGTGCGACAACGCCAATCCCAACGGCAAGCAGGCCGGCACCGCCTTCTTCGGCGGCCCCAAGACGACCGGTCCGATCAACGGCCTCCAGGCCGAATACGCCCGCGTCCCGCTGGCCGACTGCACGCTCGTCCGGCTACCGGCCGAGGTGGACGACGACCGGGCCATCCTGATCTCCGACATCTTCCCAACCGGCTACTTCGGCGCCGACGCCGCCGAGATCAAGCCCGGGGACACCGTCGCCGTCTTCGGATGCGGGCCGGTCGGTCTCTTCGCGATCGTCAGCGCCGAAGCTGCTCGGCGCCGGCCGGGTGTTCGCGGTCGATACCCTGCCGGACCGCCTGGAGAAGGCCCGGGAGCTGGGGGCCGAGACAATCGACTTCAACGCCGAGAGCCCGGTGGAGCGGCTCAAGGAGCTGACCGACGGGATCGGTGTCCTGCGGGCGATCGACGCCGTCGGCGTCGACGCCTACCGGCCGGAGGACGGCCCCGCCTACGCCGAGTCGAAGGCGATGAAGTCCCGCTTCAAGGAGGAGCAGAAGGAGACCGAGATCGAGGGCTCCGGCGCGACCTGGGGCGGGAACTGGGTCCCGGGCAACGCGCCGTCGCAGGTGCTCACCTGGGGCGTCCAGGCGCTGGCAAAGGCCGGCACGTTCTCCATCATCGGCGTCTACCCGGAGACCATGACGCGCTTCCCGATCGGCATGGCGATGATGAAGAACCTGTCGCTCCAGATGGGCAATTGCCCGCACCGGCATTACATCCCCCGGCTCATCGAGGCGGTCCGCGGAGGCAAGGTGGACCCCCTGAAGGTGCTCACCCAGGTCGAGCCGATCACCGACGCGATCGAGGCGTACAAGGCCTTCGACAAGCGCCGGGCCGGATGGGTGAAGGTCGAACTGAGACCCGTCACCTGACCGAACAGAACGCGGGAGTAGCCACGACCGGGATTCGGGCCGACAACACCGAGCCGCAGCGGCGGAGCGGCGCACTCATCCGCCGATTCGGGGAGATCGCCTACGATCCGAGGCGGGCCGATGCCCGGGGTCGTGCACCGCCGCCGGCCGTACAGGGCCTTGAGCTGCTTGGACGAGTCGCTGAAGTTCCGGAGTTCCCCGCTCGGCGTGTCGTCGGCATGACGGTAATGGCTGCCGCGTGCCGCGCGAAGAAGCAATGTTGCTGCCCGTCGATGACGACGAGGCCAAGGATCTTGGCCGCGTAGCAGGGGTGCTCGGGGATCCGGCCAGGCCTGCGACGGTCTTGGGCCGAAAAACATGACCGGTGATATTTCCGACGGCCGAGGAGGCCGCACCCCGGGCGTCCGGGGGGTATCCCAAGTCCAGGATTCGGCGGGAGAAAGGTTCAGGGTGGCTGACGGGATTCGAACCCGCGATATCCAGATCCACAATCTGGTGCCTTAACCGCTAGGCCACAGCCACCATCTAAGCGACCAACCGACTAACTGACACGATAAACCGGCCTTCGGGTTCGCGTCAAGGCGATCGCGTTTTCGCCCGACGTGGCATCGGGCGACCGGCACGGGCGGAAGCTTGCCGCTGATCGTTGTTGCCGGACGAGTGAGACGGGCGTCCGTCGGCACGGCCGACGCGGGCCGTCCGGGGGCATCGCGCGCTCGGTGGGTCGACGGTACGGCCGAGGAGGTGGCCGGAGGCGCGGGGAAAAATGGCGGAAGGGGTTGACAGGCCAGGATAGACTCTTGACGTAAGGCCGGGATATTGCTGGGATGAAGCCGCAGTGCGACGGTCGCACCACGGACATTGGGTCGCGGCACTTACGGAACGGCGGGTCGAACGGCCGGACAGCCCGGGACGGGTCGAGGCGAGATCTTCACGATGGGAACAGCGACGGTGCGGATCGGGATTGCCGGGTGCGGCCAGGCGGCACGCGTCCACCTCGATCGGCTGCTGGTCGAGGAGGGCGTGGCGATCGTCGGCTGCGCCGACCCGGACCTCGCGGCGGCCCGGGCGCTGGCCGATCGGGCGGCCGGGGCACCGGGAGGCCGCAGGACCCGTCCCGGCGTTCGCCGACCATCGCGAGCTGCTCCGCCAGGCGGCCCCCGAGGCCCTGGCGATCTTCACGCCCCACCTGGCGCACTACCGCCCGGCCATGGACGCCCTCCAGGCCGGCTGCCACGTCTTCATCGAAAAGCCGCTGTCGACCAACCTCCAGGAGGCCGCCGACATCGTCGCGCTGGCCCGCGCGCGCGATTTAATGGTCGGGGTCGGCCATCAGTACCGGCTGGCGCCCAGCCTGGTCGAGGCGCGGCGGCGGCTGGCCGACGGGTCGCATCGGGCCGCTGCAGCTGGTCACCGCGACGCTCGCCCGCCCCTGGCTGGCGACCCTCGGCCGGGCCGAAAGCGCCTGGCGATTCGACCCGGCCTCGGCCGGCGGCGGCATCCTCGCGGACGTCGGCGACCATCTGGTGGACGCCCTGCTCGTGGACCACCGGCCAGGTCGGCCGAGGAGGTCGGCGCCATCCAGAGCCGCCGCGAGCCCGACATCGACCTGGTCACGGCCGCCGCGATCCGGCTGGCCGACGGCACCCCCGCCACGCTGGCGATCTCCGGCGTCTCGCCCGGCCCGCTCTTCGCCATCGAATACTTCGGCGAGCGCGGCCGGCTCAGGGCGACCGACGAGTCCCTCGAGGAGGAACCGGCCGGGCTCGGCCCCGCGGCAGGTCCCCCTGCCCCCGCCCACCCGACGGCCCGCGCAGCATCGACGGCGATTTCGTCGCCGCCCTCCGCGGCCGGGGGCCCCTGTCTGCCCGGCCGACCAGGCCCTCGGCACCGTCCGGCTCCTCGAGGCCATCGCTCGGTCCGCCGCCACCCGCCAGGTCGTGCGGCTCGTCTGATGCAGACAACATCCTCGCAGGCCGGTCTCCAGCCCACCCGACCATCGCCGATCAGAGCGGAAAGGAAACGAACGAGTTGATCCGACATTGCGTCCGCATCGATCGGCCCGGTCCGCGCGCGGCGCCCGCACCGGCCTCCGCCCGCGCCGCGCCACCACCCGAACGCGGCCGCCGGGATGCCGCCCCAGAGACTCTCAAGGTCCCCCGGGGGGCATGCCGACGATACGGGTGGGCACGCGGCCTGAACATCGCCCGGCGGCACGACTTCGATCGCGGATCGCATGCCGGCAGCCGCGGCCGACTCGCGGTCGGAATCCCGGTGATTTCGATACTTGACAATGAAGCCCCCGGTTGACTACCACTATGGCTCTGCCTCTCGCATCTTCGGGGTCCACCACGCGGCGGGCCGGCCACTCCGCAACGCACTGGTCAGGGGGCGATTCCCCGATGAACTCCCTTGGTCTGAGGACTGATTCTATGTTCGACCGTATGGCGACGACTCGACACCGTCGCCACATCCACCGCCGCCCGCGCGTTGTCGGATGAATGGCCGGATTCCCTCTCCGTCCCCCTCGCCCGCCATCCCGAAGAGGAGGAAGAGGCCGCGGAAGAGGAGTTCGATGACGAGGAGGGCCTCGACGAAGAAGACTTCGACGACGAGGAGGAGGAATTCGACGAGGAGGAGTTCGACGACGACGAGGAGGAAGACCTCGACGAAGAACTCGACGAAGAAATCGACGATATCGACATCGACGAGGAGGACGAGACGACTTCGACGAGGACGAGGACCTCGACGAGCTCGACGAGGACGAGGAGGAGGACCTCGACGACATCTGATCGTCGTGCGTCCCGTCCGCCGAGACGTCTCCCGGCTCGGGTTCGCGATCGTGCAACATGAATGAGCTGAACCGCATGGCGGGCAAGCGATGACGCTCGCGGCTTGCCCTGACCCTCGGCTTTTCCGGCAGTCCGGGTGCTGGTCAGGGCGAGGTCGGATCCCTTATCATGGGGGCGAATCGGCGCGAATCCGGGCGAACGGCACGGGATCGTGGACGGAGCCCTGGGCGATGGCGACCGGAGCGTTCGGCTCGATCCGGTGATCGTCGTGAGGCTACCCGGCTGGACTGGGGCGTCGTGCCGGGCGCGATCGAGGAACGCACGTATCGAGATGACAACAATCGCCTCGCCATTGGGCCTGCTCTCGTCGGGGGCCGCTCGGCTGGCGGGGTGCCGTCCGAACTCTGGCCGCGGGGAAGGGAAACGCCGCGATGGCCGCACCTGTGGATCGCCCGGGCGACTCGTCCTCGGAACGCCCGACTCCCGAGACCTCGAAGCGACGCCTGCGCGACCAGGGTCAGCTCGACTTCGAGATCGAGTTCCTCGGCCGCCTGCTGGAGCGAGACCCCTACTTCGTCGATGCCCTGCGAGCCCAGGCGAGTAACCTGGCGGTCAAGGGGCTGCACGCGCGGGCGCCTGCAGCTCGATCGGCGGCTGGTGCGGCTGATCTCCCGAGGATGCGATCGCCTGGTACAACCTGGCGTGCAGCTACACGGTCCTCGGCATGATCGACCCGGGCTTCTTCGCGCTGGAGCGGGCCCTGGAGCTGGGGTACGACCTACGCCGGGCCGCTGTTCCGCGACCCGGATCTCAAGGCGCTGCGGCGCGATCCGCGATTCGATCGGCTGCTCCGGCGGTTCGGGTTTCGGGTGTGAGGGGCGAGTCGAGATCCGGCGATCGGCGAGGGGCGAGGGGCGAGGGGTCAGGGGCGAGGGGCGAGCGAGGGGAACCGGTCTTTCCTCCTCGCCTCTCGTCCCCTGACCCCTCGCCCCTTCCATTGAGGGGAGGGATATGACGCATCACGAGTGGGAGCACGTTCAGGACGCCGCGCGGGCGATCCGGACGACGATGGGCCGGCGAGCCGCGGGTGGGCATCGTGCTGGGCACGGGCCTGGGCGCCCTGGCCCGCGAGATCGAGGCCGAGGCCGCGCATCCCCTACCCCGAGATCCCCCACTTCCCGCGGTCGACCGTCGAGAGCCACAGGGGTCAGCTCGTCTGCGGCCAGCTGGCCGGGCACTCGGTCATGGCGATGGAGGGGCGGTTCCACCTGTATGAGGGCTATTCGCCCTGGCAGGTCACCTTCCCGATCCGGGTGATGAAGGAGCTGGGCTGCCGGCTGCTGATCGTCTCCAACGCCGCGGGCGGGCTGAACCCGCTGCACGAGAAGGGGGACCTGGTCGTCATCGAGGACCACATCAACCTGATGGGCCTCAACCCCCTGATCGGCCCGAACGACGACCGGCTCGGCCCGCGGTTCCCCGACATGATCGAGCCCTACGATCGCGGCCTCCAGGACCTGGCCCTGGAGGTGGCGCTGCGATCGAACATCGTGGCCCGCCGCGGTGTCTACGTGGCGGTGGTCGGGCCCAACCTCGAGACCCGCGCCGAGTACCGGTTCCTCCGCGGCATCGGCGCCGATGTGGTCGGCATGTCAACGGTCCCCGAGGTGCTGGTCGCCGTCCACTCGGGGCTGAAGGTGCTGGGCTTCTCGATCGTCACCGACATGTGCCTGCCGGACGCCTTGCAGCCGGTGAAGATCGAGGAGATCATCGCCGTGGCCAACGAGGCCGAGTCCAAGCTGCGGCACGATCGTCCGCGGCGTGCTGGAGCGGTGGACGGCCGTGAGCCGCGATCCGCGTGGGTCGGGCCGACTCGGATCCCGACCGTGGCCCGTCCGCCCTGCGAGACCGAATCAACCGACCGGCCGGCCAGACAGGATCGCGCGTGCCTTACGCCTCTTGATCCGAGTTCTTCCTCCGATGTCCACTCCGACCAAGCCCTACAAAGAGACGCTCAACCTCCCGTCGACCCGGTTCGACATGAAGGCGAACCTGACGGCCCGCGAGCCGCAGATCCAGGCCCGATGGCGGGAGCAGGACCTCTATGCCCAGCTCCGCCGCGCGGGCCGGCCGGCCCCGCCGGGTCCTGCACGACGGGCCGCCGTACGCCAACGGCGAGATCCACATGGGCACCCTGCTCAACAAGGTGCTCAAGGATGTCGTGGTGCGGTCGCTGTCGATGGCCGGCTTCGATAGCCCGTATGTCCCCGGCTGGGACTGCCACGGCCTGCCGATCGAGCACAAGGTCATGAAGGACCTGGGCTCCAGGGCCGCGAAGATGGACAACGCCGAGATCCGGGCCCTCTGCCAGGTCGAGGCCATGAAGTGGGTCGACGTCCAGCGCAACCAGTTCAGCCGCCTGGGCGTGCTGGGCGACTGGGAGCATCCGTACCTGACGCTCGACCCGCGCTACGAGGCCGGCATCCTCGACGTCCTGGCCGACCTGATCGAGCGCGGGCTTCGTCAACCGGCAGCTCAAGCCGATCCACTGGTGCATCACCGACCGCACGGCGCTGGCCGAGGCCGAGCTGGAATACCACGAGGAGACCACGCCCAGCATCTACGTGAACTTCCCGATGGTCTCGGGCATTCCCGAGTCCTGGCGATCGGGCGATGGCGACGGGTCCGAGCCGTGGCATGTGATGATCTGGACGACGACGCCGTGGACGCTCCCGGCCAACGTCGCGATCGCCGTCCACCCGGACCTGACCTATGCCGGCATCCGCTACACCGACCCGGCGACCGGTCAGCCCGTCCGGACGATCCTGGCGGCCGACCTCGTGGCCAAGGTGATGGGCCTGCGCCAGGTGGCCGAGTTCGAGGAAGTCGGCCGGTGTCGCGGGCGGGAGCTCGAGCATGCCGAGTACCGCCACCCGTTCCTCGACCGGACCAGCCCGATCGTGCTGGCGCGGATACGTCAGCGTCGAGGACGGGACCGGGCTGGTGCACACCGCGCCGGGCCACGGTGCCGAGGACTACCAGACGGGTCGGGTCTATCAGCTCTCGATCATCAGTCCCGTGGATGAGTCGGGCCGGTTCACCGCCGAGGCGCCCGACTGGCTGACCGGCCAGCAGGTCTTCGCCGCGAATCCGAAGATCGTGGCCCATCTGAAGGAGTCGGGCCACCTGTACCACGACCTGCCGCTGGTGCACAGCTACCCGCATTGCTGGCGATGCAAGAAGCCGGTGATTTTCCGCGCGACCGAACAGTGGTTCATCGGCGTGGACCACGACGACCTGCGCGGCCGGACCTTGAAGGCGATCGACGAGGTCCGCTGGCTGCCGTCGTGGGGCCAGACGCGGATCGAGTCGATGGTCTCGCTGCGGCCCGACTGGTGCATCAGCCGGCAGCGATCGTGGGGCGTGCCGATCCCCGCGCTGGGCTGCACGGCCTGCCGCGCCCAGCTCTTGACCGCCGAGTCGGTCCGCCACTTCCGCGACCTGTTCCGCGTCCACGGTGCCGACGCCTGGTTCTCTCGACCGGTCGAGGAGCTGCTGCCCCCCGGCGCGGCGTGCCCGCAATGCGGCGGGACATCCTTCCGGAAGGAGGGGGATATCCTCGACGTCTGGTTCGAGTCGGGCTCGAGCCACCGGGCCGTGCTGTCGAAGGATTTCAACCTGGGCTATCCGGCGTTCATGTACCTCGAGGGCTCCGACCAGCACCGCGGCTGGTTCCAGTCGTCGATCCTGACGGCCGTCGGCGCCAGCGGCACGGCGCCGTTCGAGAACGTGCTGACCCACGGGTTCGTGGTCGACGACAAGGGGCGGAAGATCTCCAAGTCGCTGGGCAACTACATCCCGGCCGACCAGATGACCAACACGTATGGCGCCGACGTCCTGCGGCTGTACGTCGCCAGCATGGACTACGCCGACGACATCGCCGTCAGCGAGCGCGGCATCAAGGAGATGTCCGAGGCGTATCGCAAGATCCGCAACACGTTCCGCTACATGCTGGGCAACCTCGAGGATTACCGGCGGTTCGACCCCGACTCGGTCGACCCGGCGAGCTTGCACGAGATCGACCGATGGGCGCTCGGGCAGCTCAACCGGGTGGTCCGCGACGTGCGGGCGGCTTACGAGCGGTTCGAGTTCTACCGGGTCTATCAGCGGATCTACCAGTTCTGCGCGGTGGAGCTGTCGAGCGTCTACCTCGACGTTCTCAAGGACCGCCTGTATGCCGAGGCCCCCGACGGACCCGACCGCCGCGCACCGCAGTTCGTCCTGGCACGATTGCACGATGTGCTGACCCGACTTCTGGCGCCGATCATCCCGCACACCGCCGAGGAGTCGTGGGACTACCGTCCGGCCCCAGAAGGACGGCGATCGAGCGTCCACCTGACCGAGTTCCCCGAGGCCGATCCCCGCTGGGACGACGAGGCGCAGGACGCCCGCTGGGCCGAGCTGGTGGCGCCTGCGCGAGCAGGTGCTGGTGGCGCTCGAGGCTCTGCGAAAGAACAAGGTCATCGGCAGCGCCAGGAGGCCCGCGTCCGGATCGCGACCGCCCGTCCCGAGCGCTGGATGCCCGACCGCGAGCTGCTGGCGACGCTCTGCATCGTCTCGGAGGTCGAGATCGTCGCCGATCCGGCCGCGGCTAGCGAGTCCGTCCAGGCCGAGCGATCGAGCTACGCCAAGTGCGAGCGGTGCTGGAATTACCGGCCGACCGTCGGCCAGGACGCGGAGCATCTCACGTTGTGCGAGCGCTGCGTCCGGGTGATCGGCGAGATGAATGCTCAGGTTGGATCGGGCTGAGTCCGAGGATAGAATCAGTTCGGAATCGGGTGCTGGAACATCGATCGTCGGCCCATCGAGGAGAGACCATCATGCCGGCCACAGCCGAGCTGGAGATCCCGGAGCTCACAACTCCGACCCCGGCCATGCCGCGGGATGAAGCCTCCTTGTATGAGTTCGTCGATGGCAGATGGATCGAGACCCCGACCATGAGCTATTTCGCCATGCTCATCGGGATTCGATTGAACCGCTATCTGGGTATCCACATCGAGCAGCAGGCGCCGTGCCCCGGCCAGGTGGTCGTCGAAATGCTCTTTCGCATTCCTCTGGCGAAGGATGCCAGCCGGAAACGCTGTCCAGACGTCGCGTTTGTCTCAACCCAGCGCTGGCCCCTTGATCGTCCCATGTCTCCCTACCAGGATGCCTGGGACGTTGTGCCAGACCTCGCCGTCGAGGTCGGCAGCCCCAGCGACATCGCCCAGGACTTGCTGGGCAAGGTTAAGGAGTACTTTCAGGCCGGGGTCCGATTGGTCTGGGTCGTCTACCCGCTGCAGCGCTGCATTCACGTCTACGAAGCCTGGAATCAGGTTCGGGTCGTGACGGAGACGGATGAGCTCGACGGCGGAGAGGTCTTGCCCGGATTTCGCCGGAGTCTCGACGGCCTGTTCGGCCCGGTCGCGGAGGAGAATGGGAAGGGCGAATAGTCGCCCGCCAGGAGCACGGCCATTCGCTTCGGGAGCGATTCGCGTCCTGGATGGCTCAGGGGTGATCGCCCCGGGCCTTCTTCAGCAGGGCCTCGTCATCGCCCCACAGGGCACGCCACGCCGGGCGTTCGGCCTCGGGGAGTTCCGCCACCTCGCCATGGCCGCCGACTCGCGTCGCGATTTGAATTCCCTCGGGCGGCGTTCATAATTGGGGTGGTTCTCAAGAGACAGCCCACCCAACGCCCGGGGAGATCCTGCGCCATGGCCCATGTGCCGCGCAAACCGCCGATCGTTGACCCGCCCATCCGCCTGGCGGTCTGCGTCTCGGGCGAGGGGACGACGCTCCAGAACCTGATCGACCGGATCCGGTCGCGGAAGTTGAATGCCCAGATCGTCCAGGCGGTCGCCAGCCGGCCACGCATCGGTGCCATCGCGCGTGCCGAGGCGGCCGGCATCCCGATGGCGCTGGCCAATCGCAACGCGCGGTCGCGGACCGAGTTCAGCGCCTCGGTGTTCGATCCGATCCGCCATAGCCAGGCCGACCTGGTGATCCTGGCCGGGTTCCTGTCCCTGCTTTATATCCCGCCCGAGTACAAGGGGCGCGTGCTCAACGTCCACCCGTCGCTGATCCCCGCATTCAGCGGCGAAGGCTTCTACGGGTCGAAGGTCCACAAGGCCGTGCTCGAGTCGGGCGTGAAGGTCAGCGGGTGCACCGTCCATTTGGCCGACGACGCCTACGACAACGGCCCGATCATCTTGCAGCGCGTCGTCCCCGTGCAGGACGACGATACGCCCGACACCCTGGCCGCGCGAATCTTCCAGGAAGAGTGCAAGGCATTGCCGGAAGCCATCACGCTCTACGCCGAGGGCCGGTTGAGGATCGAGGGCCGCCGCGTCCGGATCGCTCCCGGCCGCTGACGCCGACACCCCCGGTCTCCCGCCTCCAGCGGCTACGCGAGCCAGGTGCGGGCCATCGCCATGCCTGCGGTCAGGCCGATGATCGCCAGCGCCACCGATCCAAGCACGTACCCGCCCGCCACCGCGTACCGACGGCCCTCCCACATCAGCACGGCGTCGAGCGTGAACGCCGAGAACGTCGTGAAGCCACCCAGGACGCCCGTCGTCAGGAACAGCCGCACCGATTGGCTGGTCTGCTCACCTCGGTAGGCGAACCAACCGGCGAACAGGCCCATCACCAGACCCCCCACCACGTTCACGAACACCGTGCTCAGCGTGCTCCACGGAAACGACAGGCCCAGCCAGTCCTTGGCGAGGCTATTGACCCCGTGCCGGAGCATCGCGCCCAAACCTCCTCCCAAGAAGACGAGCACATAGACGAGAAGGTGATGCATGCTTCCCTCGTTCATCGAGTCGTTCGTTGGTCCGAGTCGGATCCGTGGCCATCCCCCGCACCCGATCCGCCCCGCACCCGGTCCAAAAACAAACCCCCGCGCTCCGACGGAGCACGGGGGCCATTATGGATTCGCACATGACAACTGACATTCGCCGGGCAGACACCGGCCCGCCGGGCTGCGACGGGGCGAGTGCAGCGAACCGATCACCCACCCGAGGCGTGACCGGCCGAAGCGGGCCGACTCACACGCCGATCAACTCTGCCTGGCGTTCCTCGACATCCGCGCCGGCCGCGGAGGCCTCGTGGCCCTGAACGAGGGCGCCGAGCTGGAGGGCCAGCAGGCGATCCTCGGCGCTGGCGCCGCGAAGGATATCCAGGAATGCCTCGGCCCCAATGATCACGGCCTTCGGCTTGCTGTGAATGGTCAGGACAAATCGGGCTTCCGGGTCTTCCAGGGTCTCGAGAACTTTCGGCAGATCGCGATGAAGTTCACGACTTCCAATGAAGCGAACACGGGACTGGCGCTGAGACATCAGGTTCCTCGGGGCCTCGATTGGCCACGATCTTGAAGGTGCTCGAGGCGAACAGACAGGAGCCGCCTCGCTGGACGAAGGGAAATCTCACGATATCGCACCATGCCGGACCCGTCAATCAGGGTCCCATTTGTAAACTACGAAATTCGCTGTCAAACTGTTGGTCAACTTTTGTGAAAGATCCAGGTAGCCGATCACCCGGCCGATTCGGACTTGCCGGTGCCCGTGGTACGCGGGTCGGCGCCGTCGGCTGGCGGAGATGCCTTGGGATTGCCGCCGGGGCCTGGCGGAGCCGACGTCCCCGCGCCGGCGTCGGGCCTGGGGCCGGGATTGGGGGCAGCGGGGACTCCGGCCGGGGCAGCAGGGGCTCCAGCCGGGGGGAACGGCGGCGTTACCGTCTCGGTCGGGGTGCCGGTGCTCGCGGGTATGGCCTGGTCCACGATCCTGGGAAGCAGGTCCTGCAGGTCGGTATAGCCGCCGTACTGGTCGTACAACTTGCTGCGGATCGTGATCGCCTGGTTGGGCCGTCCGGCGTTCAGCGCCTCTTCGGCCAGGCGCAGTTGCGTCTCGACGAACCGTCGCCGCTCCTGGATCGCGGTCTCGAGCTGACCGGAGCGGTTGATGGCGAGCAGGTACCACGGCCGATCGTCCTTGTCGTCGGGCTTGAGGCTCGCCGCCATCTGCTTCCAGGCCTCGAGGGCCGCCCGGTCATCGCCCTGCTTGGATGCCCGGATCGCCACCTCGTTGGTGAAACGGAATAGCCGCTCGGCGTTGTTCTTCGGCTCGTTGATCGGCGTGACGCGGTCGCCGGCCAGGTAGATCGAGCGCGACTCGGCCTCGTCGAGCAGGATCCTGTCGCGCCATCCCGCGGTCTGCTCGTGGTACGGATTGTCGGGGAATCGTCGATCGAGCGGATCGAGGTACTCCTCGCGGGCGCGCACCCAGTCCGAGCGATGGGTCGAGGCCATCAGGGCCTCGGCGTGCTTGTAGAGATAATCCTGGCCGGGCGGCCAGACCAGGTATACGATCAGGCCGCCGATGCCCACCAGGGCGACCAGCAGCAGCAGGGTCTCCAGGATCGCCCGCCTCGAATTGTCGCCTTCGGCCGCATCGCCGAGCGTGCCGCGCCGCGTGCTGTGGAACGTGCCGGTGAGCGTCCCCATCAGCGTGTGCTTGCGGGCCTTCTTCTTCCGGGCCGGGCTCGTCCCGCCGACGACGGCGCCGGCGCGGGGCGGGTTGGCGGCCGACGATCCGGCGGACGGCCAGACCATCGGGATCGACTCGCCCCGCTCCGCCTTGTCGCGAAGCTCCGTCAGGACCACCCCGACGGCCGCCGCGTCCCACGGCCGGTCCGCGGGCGTCTTGGCCATCAGCGCCACCACCAGGTCGTCCAGCGCCTTCGGGATCTCCTCGACCTTGGCGCTGGGCCGCGGCACCGGCTCGTTCAGGTGGCAGTGCATCAGGACCACCGGCGAGCTGCCCTCATACGGCGCCCGGCCGACGAGCATCTGGTACAGCACGACCCCCAGCGCGTACAGGTCGGTCTTGTGGCTGACCGCCGGCGTCCCGCGGATCTGCTCGGGTGCCATGTACGCCGCGGTCCCGAGCGTCCGCCCGGTCGCCGTCAGCGAGGTCGCGTCCAGGTCCTTGGCGATGCCGAAGTCCGTCAGCTTGACCTTGCGGTCCTCGGTGACCATCAGGTTCGACGGCTTCAGGTCGCGGTGGACGACACCGCGCTCGTGCGGCGTAATGCAGCGCGTCGCAGACCTGGATCGCCAGGTCGACCACCTCGCGCCACGGCAGCGGGCCGACATCGGTCAGGTACTTCTCCAGGGTGTTCCCCTGGATGAACTCCATCGCGATGTAATACGTGCCGCGGTACTTGCCGTACCCCAGGAACCGCACGATGCTGGGATTGCGGAACTGCTGGAGGATCTTGGCCTCGCGCTCGAACCGGTCCTGGACCTTCTTCCCCTGCGCCAGCTCGCCGCTGACGACCTTCACGGCGGCCGGACGCCCCTTGTTCAGGTCGGTCGCCTTGTACACCACGCCCATGGCGCCAGAGCCCAGCACCGACTCGATCCGGTAGGGGTACTTGGTTCCGAGCGTCTCGCCGATCAGGGCCTGGATCTGGCTCATTGCTTGTTCGTCATTGGTCATTAGTCATTGGTCATTGGTCACTAGCCGCCTGCTATTGGTCACACGGCCGCCATGGGCTGGGTCGCGAGGCCGATCCCGCCTGGCGGGCAACCAACCAATGACTAATAACCGATGACGATCATCGACGGGCCATGACGCACGAGACGCCGCCCGAGGCCGGCAGATAGCCGTTCAGGACGTAATCCATCACCATGCGATCCGCGTTGAACCGCCAGCCGAGGGTGCGGAAGGCGTCCTTCTGCCGCGCGATCCACCCGCGGGGCAAGCCCGAGGCGTCGCGCTGATAATACAGAGGGACGACCTGCTGAGTCAGGGTGTCGATGAGAGAACGGTGATCGCGCTCGTCCTGGATCGACGGGTTCGCGTGGATCTGGCCGGTGCCGATGGCGAAACCGTTGGTGCCATCATACGCCTCGGCCCACCATCCGTCGAGGATCGAGAAGTTCAGCGCGCCGTTGAGCGCCGCCTTCTGGCCGGAGGTGCCGCTGGCCTCCTGCGGACGGCGAGGATTGTTCAGCCAGACGTCGACGCCCTGCACCAGCATCCGCGCGACGTTCATGTCGTAATCCTCGACGAAGACGATCCGCGGGCCGAACTCCTCGTCCCTGGTCATGCGGGCGATGTTCTGGATCAGCTCTTTGCCCATGCGGTCCTCGGGGTGGGCCTTGCCGCCGAAGACGATCTGGATCGGCCGGTCGGCCGAGCTGACCATCTCGCGCAGCCGCTCGACGTCCTGGAGGATCAGCCCGGCGCGCTTGTAGGTGGCGAACCGGCGGGCAAACCCGATGGTCAGGGCGTCGAGGTCCAGCGCCTCCATGGCGCGCTCGACGGCCGCTTCGGGCTCGTCGCGCCGCCGGGCCTGCGCGGCCAGCCGGTTGCGGACGAAGTTGATCATCCGCGCCTTGAGCACCTGCTGCGTCTCCCACAGCTCGGCGTCCTCGACCGTGTCGATCCCCTCCCAGGTCTCGGGATGGCGCTGGCGCGATGGCCAGTCGGTGCCCAGGTGCCGGTCGAAGAGCAGGTGCATCTGCGGCGCCACCCAGCTCTGCACGTGCACTCCGTTGGTGATGTGGCCGATCGGCACCTCCTCCTCGGTCCGGCCGGGATACAGCGGCTGCCACATCCGCCGCGAGACCGTGCCGTGCAGCGCGCTGACGCCGTTGGCGTGGCGCGAGAGCTTCAGCGCCAGCACGGTCATGCAGAACGGCTCGTTGGGGTCGCCGAGGATAGACCCGACCCAGGCCCATGAAGTCGTCGTACGAGAGGTGCAGCGCCTCGCGGATCTTGCCCAGGTGCTCCTCGACCAGCGGCGCCGGGAACCGGTCGTGGCCGGCGGCCACCGGCGTGTGGGTGGTGAAGACCGTCATCGCCGCGACGTCGCGCACCACCTCGCCGAACGGCAGCCCGTTCGCCTCGGCCTGCTGGCGGATCATCTCCAGCGTCGCGAACGCGCTGTGGCCCTCGTTCAGGTGCAGGACCGACGGGGTGATCTCCAGCGCGTGCAGCGCCCGGACGCCGCCGACGCCCAGGAGCAGCTCCTGGCGGATGCGGGTCCGGGCGTCGCCGCCGTAGAGCCGCGCCGTGAGCGACCGGTCGGACTCGTTGTTCTCGGGGACATTGGCGTCGAGCAGCAGGAGCGTGGTCCGGCCGACCTCCACCCGCCAGACCCTCGCGTGCAGGACGCCCGTGGTCGGTCTCGACCGCGACCAGCAGCGGCTTGCCGTCGGGCCCGCTCACGCTCTCGATCGGCAGCAGCTCGAGGTCGGCATTGAGATACTGCTCCTGCTGCCAGCCGCTGGCGTCGAGCGACTGGCGGAAATAGCCCTGGGCGTACAGCAGGCCGATGGCGATCAGCGGGATGCCCAGGTCGCTGGCGCTCTTGAGGTGGTCGCCGGCCAGCACGCCCAGGCCGCCCGAGTAGATCGGCAGGCTCTCGTGCAGCCCGAACTCGGCCGAGAAATACGCCACCGGCCGCGCCCGCAGGATCGACGCGTGCACCGCCCCCCAGCTATCGGTGTCCTTGAGGTACTCCGCCAGCCGGCGGAATGCGTAGTCGATCCGCGAGTCCAGCGCCATCTCGGCGGCCCGCCGCTCGAGCTGGTCGACCGGCAGCCGCTTGAGGAACTCGACCGGGTTGTGGTCGACCTTCCGCCAAAGCGCGGGGTCCAGCTCGCGGAACAGCGCGATCACGTTCGGCTGCCAGGTCCACCAAAGGTTCCGCGCCAGCTCGCGGAGCTTATCCATCAGACTGCGTCCGACCGGCCATGGCCCCACTCCCGGCGTGCGTCGATTCGATTCGCGGTGCCAGGGCCCCGACCGATTCGTGGCCCCATCCACTCGCCCGCGGCCCCGGGCCACTTTCGGCGCCCGGCGATCGTCCGCTCCATGTAGGAGCCTAGTATCTCCGAAGTGTCCCGGCACGCCAAGACGGTCAACTTCGTCGCCTCGTGCAATTCCTCGCCATCCATCCCATCTGGCCCACGATTTGCAATAGACTCCCACTCCGTGAGGGACACCCGAGCGATGGACAGGCGGCCGAAGCCGCCTCCGCTACATCAGGACGACTGAGGTCAGAGCGATGATCACGAACGAAACAATGACGGAAGCCCCTGCCGCGACCCAGGTCGAGCCGCTCGCCGACGGCCCCGTGATCGTCATCTCCGGCGCACCCGGACGCCATCATCCAGCCCGGAGCCCCCGAGACTGAACAGGCCGCCCAGCCAACCCGAGCACCGGGCATCGAGGGCGAGGAGACGGTCTGGGAAGGCCATTATTCCGGACGCAACTTCCTGGGCCGCATGCTCATCGGCGGCCTGCTCGTCGTCGGGTGGCTCGTGCTGGCCTTCAACGGCTGGCACTCCGCACAGGACGGCCAGACTGGTGGCATCTGGAACTTCTGGACCATCACCGGCGGCCTCGTCGTGCTGGGCTATTGGGCCAACCTCGGCTACCGATACCTGCGGGCCCACCGCGGACACCACTACCGCCTCACCAACCGCCGCCTCTTCGTCACCACCGGCTTCTTCCGCCGCCGCGTCGACCAACTCGAGCTGCTCCGCATCAAGGACGTGTATATCCAGCAGAGCATGATCGGAGACTGGCTGGGGATCGGCAGCGTTGTGGTGATGTCTTCCGAGCCGTCGTTGCCCAAGGCCTACCTGCTCGGGATCGACGACCCCCGTCGCATCATGGACCTGGTCTGGCACCACATGCGGCTCGAGCAGTCGCAGAAGACCGATCGGATCAACCCGGTCTGAGCGAGTTGCGAGGACTGAGGTACGGGGCGAGGAAGAAATCCAGCGGAATCTCGCCTCTCAACCTATTCCCGACAGGTCAGTACACGGCCCCGGCTTTCGGGGCCTTTTCGTCGTCACCGGCCAGCGACTTGCCCTCCAGGGGCGCATCGATCTCGCTGGCAGGCGACCTGTGCAGCGGCTCGCGCCCGGCCGCTCAACCCCGCCTCGGTTCCAGCCGGCGACGCCTCACGGCCGGGTTTCGGCGCCTCGCGGCGCCTGGCGGCAGGATTCTTCCTCTCAATATCATCCCTCCCGACTCCACCAAGCCAGCAATAATGCTAACACCCAATGGAAGTCTGGAGCTCCGAATTGGGTCGGGATGAACCATTCCCGGCGAGAAGGACGGACCCGGTGGGGGAATGTTCCCTCCCGCCTCTTGTCTGTGAGCCACCTGCCCCATCGCTCTTCCCCGGCGGTCCTCGTCGTCATGGGCTTTTCGACCGTTGCCCGACAGCCGCCAGTCGCACCCGGCGTGCCGCGTTGCAAAAAGCACCATCGCGTGTTTCTATATGTTTTCGACTTGTTTCGTTCCGCTTTGGAGCCCATTGTGGGTCTCTGTTCGCACCCAACGAAGGCGGCATGCACCGAGAGAGCTGGACCGGCGTCGGCTCTTTTTTGGCGACGGCGACCGGAAAACAGGAACCAACACCGATGTCGCTCGGCAGCCGATTTGGCTCCGAAGGACATCAAGGCGGTCGCCCCATGCCGGGGCCTCACGCCCTCACAACCCGAGAGTCCATTCATGAGACGACTGATGTCCGAGGTCTGCTGGCGGTGGCGGTTCTGGGCCTGATGGTCGGCATGTCGAGCCGGGCCAAGGCGGACACCCTCGCCTCATTCTTAACGAACGCGTCTGGGTTTAATGCATACGTGGGCCAGTCGGTGACCACCGCGGCTGGCGGCCCGTTCGACGTCATTCAATTCAACTTCGATGACTTCAATGGGAACCCGACGGCCTCGGGCAACCTGTTCATTTTCACGCAAGCGTACACGGGCCCTCCCTCCGGCCTGAGCAGCTCGGCGACGGGCTTCCTTGCGGAGTCCACGGGGACCAGCGGCGGCGTCTATCAGTTTGCCCCAACCGTCACCCTCGATGGGTCAACCCAGTACTTCTTCTACACCCAGGATGTGGTCGAGGTGGAGGCGGGATACGGTTACACCGGCGGGACCGGCTATCTCTCATTTTCAAGCGATGCAGATTTCCGACCAGCGAACTTCTCAGCCAGTGCTGCCTTCCTCCTCACGGGAACGCCGGTAGCGGCGTCGGTCCCCGAGCCCTCATCCGCCGTCCTCGCCGGGGTCGGTGCCGCTACCCTGGCGGTCTGCGGATGGTCCCGCTGCCGCCGGGCACAGCGGCGGCAGGACACCACCTACGAGGGGTGAGGGATGAGGGGTGAGGGATGAATGGCCAGGAGGACAGGGACCAGGCCGTCCGGCTTCGGTCCGACCGATCGCCGGCGTCGAGGGGCGAGGGATCAGGGACGAGGGGCCAGGAGGACCGGAACAGACCGGGCGGTTTCGGACCGGCCGTTCGCCGGCGGAGCCGGCTCCCAGAACGGAACGGTCCGGTCCGGCCGATGCGATGCGATTGGGTCGGACCGGGTCCGCGGTCGGTGGACTTCGGTCCCTCGTCTGTAGGCCGCCCATGCGTGACACGCTCGAACCATGCCGGCCGCACCGGCGACCGGGTGGCGAGATCCCAAGCCCGGAAGGAACGTCCCGCTCCTTGCCCATCGCGGCCGGCGCCGGAGGTTGGTTCCGATGCGGAGCGGGTCCACACCTGGCTCACTTGGCGGGGACGCCCGCTGGAAACGGCGTTCGATCGTCGGCGGGGCGCGAGCCCTCCCGTCGGCGAGGACATAATCCCCGGCGGTCGAGGCCCGGCTGATCCTGTCGAGCAATGTCCCGTCCCGGAGGGACGGTCTTGAAAGAGACCCCACAGAGAAGACGATCCAGGCGCGGGGGCCCTGCCCCTGCTCCCGTCCCGTCGCGTCCCGATGTCGGAGAGAGTCCGGGGCCGATGCCGGCCTGGGGTCGGCGCGCTGGCTGGCCGCGGTGCCGCTCGGATTCCTCGTCATCGTCGCCTTCCTGCCCGTCCTGGAGAACGGCTTCGTCGAATGGGACGACGACCGCAACTTCCGGCCAGGGAGCCACCGAGGCGGCGACCCGCGCCTGCGAGCTGACCGAGTGGAAGCAGCCGAGCTGCCTCGACACGCTCGCCGCCGCGCATGCCGAGGCGGGCGATTTCGGCGCGGCCATGGCCTGGCAGATGCGGGCGATCGAAGCTCAGGCGGTGGAACGTGCGAAGGACGCCTATCGCTCGCGACTCGCCCTCTACCGAGCCCGGAAGCCCTATCGCGAGCCATCCCCGGGGCACCCGGTGACCGAAACGGGGCGGTGACTCCACCGTCATCGAGATCACGCCCGCCCTGCTGGACGAGGCGGCGCGACTGGCGAACGCGCCCATATTGCGTGCCTACGACGCCGTCCAGCTCGCCGCCGCCCGCGAAATCAGCCGCAAGGAGCAGGATGCCGGTTTCGCCGCGGTGACACTGATCTCCGCCCAGGGCGATCTCAACGCGGCAGCGACCGGCGAAGGTTTGACGGTCGATGACCCGAACCGCCACCCCGGATCTGCTTGACACCGGTGACGACTGTAATACCCGCACGAAAAGCGTGTCCAATACGGCCTTTCCCCCGGGCCATTGCCACCCTCTCTGTCCGGCTTGGCAGACGCAACCGACCATGGTAACGTAAGTTCAAGGAGCATAGCTGCATGACGATCCATTTACCCCCACAGATCGAGAGTTCGATCCAGGCCGCCGTCCAGAGCGGCCGGTTCGCGTCGGTCGATGACGCGATGACCGAGGCCGCGCGCCGGTTGCTCCGCGAGATTGCCCAGGAGCCGCCCGGGCCGAGGCCGCCCGCAGCCGCGCCGCCGCTGCTCGGCGCGATGAGCGACGACGCCGCCGAGCTGGACGAGATCGTGGCCGAAGCGATGAAGCGTCGCGCGAGGGGACCTGGCAGACCATCGCCGGTGAATAAGGCACTTCTCGACACCGACATCCTGTCGGAGATTATCAAAGGGTTCGACCCCAACGTCGCCCGCAACTCGGCCGCCTATTACCAGGTGTTCGGACGGTTCACCCTGTCGGCGATCACGGTGATGGAGATCGTCCAGGGATTCGAGAAGAACCAGAGCGTCCGCAAGCGGCAATCCTTCATCGCCCTGGCTGCCGCCGAGGAGGTGATCGACTTCGACCAGGCCGACGGCGTGCTGGCGGGCCGCATCGCCGGAGAGCTGGATCGCACGGGGCGGCCCATCGGCACGGCCGATACGATGATCGCCGCCATCGCCCTGCATCACGGCCTGGAGCTGGTCACCGGCAACACCTCCCACTTCCGGCGCCATCCAGCAGCTCGGCTATCCGCTCACCCTCGCCAACTGGCGGATCTAGAGCGTCAAACGGTTCGGATTGCGCACGCCGGGGCGAACTGGCCAATACGAGCCCGACGCGCCAGCGAGTGGATGCCAGGGCCGACCAGGGAAGGGATGAGGGATGAAGGATGAAGGATGAATGCGGCGCGCCAGCGAGTGGATGTCCGGGCCGACCCGACCACTTACTCGCTGGCGCGTCGGGCTCGTATGAGCAACGCAACCGCGAGGCGCTCTGGACCATTTCCTTACATAGATTGCGCCTCTGAGGTCAGGCCAGGTTTGCGGCTTTTCCCCGACCGCCCCGACCCCGACCGCCCGCAGGGTCACAGGGTGCACGGACGGGGGACGTCGGTGGCTTCTCCTCCGTCCGGGTCGGCATGCGAGTTGCCGCCATGGAGCAGGCCGGCCGACCGGCCGGACCACCAGGGCACGAGAGGAGAGGGCCAGGAACATGCTCGCCACGATCGTCACCGCCCACCGGGGCCGCACCCAGGTCATGCAGATCGAAGCCCCGGTGGTCAAGGACTGCCTGATCGCCTGGGCGGGAAAGATCACCGTCGACGGGATGACCGACGAGGCACGGACCCGGCTGCGTGGGGACATGGCCGACTTCGACGCCCCGCCGCTGGAAGGATTCGGTAACGTCTGGCGGCTGGAGAGCGACCTGGGGCTGGGCGGGCCCGCCGAGGCCAGCGTGGTCGTGGTCGAGACGATCAGGCGATGAGTGAGTCTCCCCGGATGGGGCGACGGGGGCTCAGCCTTGCTGTCCCGCCTGCTCGTCGATGACCGCCTCCAGCGTGTCCCGGTCCTGCAAGCCGGTCAGGACCCGTCCCCCGATGACGAACATGGGCACGCCGGTCACACCGGCTTCCTCATAGGCATGCCGGAGGGCACGGCGGTGCGCCTCCCGATACTTCCGGGACCGCAGGGCGTCCTCGAATTCCTGCTCGTCCAGGCCGATTTCCCCCGCCAGGGTCGTCAGCACGCCGATGTCGCCGATGTCCCGGCCCTCGACGAAGAAAGCCTCCAGGACCCGGTGGTTGTAGTCGTTCCCCTTGCCGTGCTCCCTGGCATACTGGTAGCCCTCGAACGCCAGATGCGTGTGCGGCTGGGGCGAGACCGGCGGCAGGGCAATCGGCACGCCCATGCGACGGGCGATCGGGTAGACCGATTGGGACCAGGCCCGCTGGAGATATTCGCCCTCGGGACGCAGGGTCGGATGGGGCTCGGGCCGAAGCTCGAAGGGCATCCACTCGACCTCGACGTCCTTGCCCCGGATCGCCTCTCGTAGCGGAAACTCCGCCAGGTAGCAGAACGGTCAGACGTAGTCCGAGTAGACCAGGATCTTGAGCGGCATGGGCGGCCTCCCTGTGATTCGTGCCTCGAAAGGACTTCATGGCGAACACCGTGCCGAACCGGCTCGTTCCTGGCTCATGTCTCACGGGTTCCCCCGCCCGAACGTGGCCGTGCCTTCCCTTCGATGACCACGCCCAGCCCGACGCCCACGGCATGGCTCGCCAGGTTGATCGCCGACGATTCTATTTCCCGGCCAGCGACAACGAGAATTCCGAGACTCCTCGCTCAAGACCACCGGGTTGTCTGCGCAATCCCGAACGAGTCAAGGACATAACCTCGTTCCCACGCTCCGCGTGGGAATGCCGTCCGGGACGCTCCCGCGTCCGATCGCCTCCGCGGACGACGCAGAGCGTCGAAGACGGCATTCCCACGGAGACCGCTATGCATTACCCACATCTTCCTGAGCGGGATTCTCCCGTGATAATTTCCACCCGAGCATCAAGTCTTCGAGCCGTCGCAGGCCACGCCAGATCGTCTTCACCCCGGGCTCCCCGTCTCCTTTGCGGGCCAGGAAGCCCCCCAGCCGCGCGACCTGCCGCACCGCCTCCCTCAGACCGGTGCCGACGCCGGTACCGCCTTCGTCCTGTGAACGACCCGATGCATCACCTGCCAGGCCTCTCGCGGCAATACCGACTCGCACGACCCCTCGGGGTCGCGCCGCGCCTCATACGTCAGCCACAGCAGCCGCCAGGCCACGACCGCGTACGTCGCCAACGCCCGGTCCAGGCGCTCGGCCGTCTCCAGTTGCAGTCGTTCGATCCGACAGCCGCTCTTGAGGACGTAATGATAGCGCTCGATGTGCCAGCCATAATGCCCTCCAAGAGCGGGGTGAGGTGGCCCGGCTCACGGTGAGCCGGGCCACCGACACTCTATCGCTCCGGGCGGGACTTCGGCACCTTCAATCGCGCCAGCCGACCCTTGTTCGCCCACGTCCGCGGCAGCCGGTGGACCTCCCGCAGCCGCCGCAACTCGGAGGCGTCGGCCCAGATCACATGGTGCCCATCGGCGTCGCGCCAGGTCGTCAGCCAGCCGGCTCGGAGCCAGCGGCGGACGGTATCGCGCGTGACCCCCAGACGCCGTGCCAGCGACCCGGGCCGATATTCGTCGCGACCCAGACCCGCGAGGCTGCCATGCGGCTCGCGGCGAGCCAGGCCCAGATGCCACAGCAGCCGCCGGACCATCGCGGCGGAGGAGCGCTCCGCTCGCTTCGGCGGCCGGAAGCCCTCGGTGTTGAGCCGCTCGGCCATCGTCGCGGCACTGAGCCCCTCGGCCCCCCACGCCCGCAGCCGCTCGACCAGCCGCGGGTAGTCCGCCTGGATGTCATAGCGCTTCACCGGCCGTGACAAGGTGTGCGACTCGGCCGAGCCACCGACCCAGCGGATCTCCACGTCAACGCGCTCGCTGGCCTTGTCCACGGCCACCGACACACCCTCGATCAGCAGCCGGGCGATCCGTTGCCTTTCGGCGGGCGCCGTGGTCGCCGCGTGCCAGACCGCCGGCAGGTCCTGGGCCAGCTCCCGGATCGCCCGCTCGTCCTCGGGCGTGAGCCGGCCGGGGGCCGTCCGTTGCCACCGCGCGAAGTCGTCCTCCATCTGCCGCTGCCGCTTCAGCGCCTCGTCCCAGCGCCGCTCCAGCTCGCGCCCCACCAGCCGGTTCTCCGGCTCGCACGCCTGATACTGCCGCTCCCGCGCTCGGCGTCGTACCGGGCCCGCTCGCGCCGGAGTTGCCAGTGCCGCAGCAGCTCGGCCCGCTCGCGCTCGACCTCGGCCACCGCAGCCAGGCTCGCCTCCAGCGCCGCCGGCTCGACCGCCGCCAGGATCCGGCCGGCGACCAGCTCGTCGAGCACGGGCCCGGAGAGGCTCTGGCACAGCGGCTCGCCGTAGCTGGAGCCGCTGCGCGAACAGTTGTAGCTGTGCCGATCCTTGGCCCCCGAGTACCGCACACACATCCGCTGGCCGCACCGGCCGCAGCGCAGCAGCCCGGCCAGCAGCGACGGCCCGCTCCGCGGGGCGCCGGGGCGGTCGTGCCGGGCCCGGTTGGCCTCCAGGCGCTCCTGGTTGGCACAGAAACGGTCCCAGGTGATGTACGCCGGCAGCCGGTCGCGGATCAGCACGAGGCAGTCCTCGGGCCGGCGGATGAGCTTGCCGGTGTGCGGCCGCCCGGGCTGCTTTCGCCGGGGATCGACCGGCCGGTGTCCGAACCGGTAGGCACCGGCGTAGGTCGGGTGGTGCAGCAGGTTCGAGAGCGTGGCGCGGTTGGGCCGCCGCCACTCCAACTCGCCCCGGTTCGGACCGCCGTTGGGTCGCACCGGGATGCGGACCCCGTGGTGGACCAGGTAGCGGAGCAGGCCGTGCAACGTCGCCTCGCGGTCGAACTGATCGAAGATCAGCCGCACGGTCATCTGGACCTGCTCGTCGGCGTCGATCGCCCACTCGCCGGAGGGGGTCCGGACGTAGCCGATCGGGGGCGTGCCCAGCAGCTCGCCGCGGCGGGCCTTGTTGAGCTTGCCCTGATACATGCGTTCCTTGAGAATATGAAGCTCCGCCTCGCTCATCATGCCGTGCAGCCCCAGGAGGAGGCGATCGTTGTGGTCGGCCGGGTCGTAGATCCCGTTGACGTCGGCCAGGAGGACCCGGAACCGGGCGCAGAGCTCGAGGAGCTGATGCCAGTCGCGGTTGGACCGCGCCAGCCGGCTCATCTCCAGGCCCAGGATCAACCCGACGTGGTCGAGGGCGACCTCGGCCAGCAGCCGCTGGAAGCCGGGTCGGCCCTCAATCGACTGGCCGCTCCGGCCCAGGTCATCATCGATGACCAGCACATCCTCGCGGGCCCAACCCAACTCGACGGCGCGGTCGGCCAGCGCGTACTGGCGAGCGGTGGACTCCTGGTGATCGTTGACCTGCTGCGGCGTGGATTGCCGCACGTAGACCATGGCCCGGCGCTCGAGGTGCCAGGGCTTGAGCTTGGGGGACCGTGGGGCGTCATTCATGACCGCCCTCCCCGAGGCGTATGGCCTCGTGGAGCCGGACGAGTAGCCGGCCGAGCAGGTCGCGGGACTGCTGCCTCCTGTCGGCGGGGAGTCGGGTCCACAGCCCCGGGCCCGGCAGCGGTCTCACGGCGATCGGGCTGCTCAGGCGGGGGGGGAGCGATGGGTCGTGCGGTGGTGGGCATGCGATGTCTCCGGTTGACGGGGTCAGGTAGTTGCGGCACCACGCGGCCAACTCAAGCAGCGCGGCGACGCCGATCGTAACCGGCGCCGGGGGTCGCGCACCACCTGTCGCTTGAGGTGGAGTCTGCCTGGTCCTTCTCCACCAGCCATCGCAGCGTGTACCAGCGCACCGCCCGCTCGGCATCGGCCAGCGTCGCGATCGGCAGCGTCGTCACCAGCCACCACCGCACCGGCTTCTGACCGGCCGGCGGCGCTTCCTCCTCGGCCAAGATCGCCGTGAGCCTCAGGTGCGGCAACACCTTGCGGCGGGGGTGGGTCGAGGGGGGAGCGATCTCCGGGGTCGCGAATCGGATCGTCAGCGTCGCCTGTCGCGGGGGCCGGTCGTCGCCGCGGCGCAGCTCTACGGTAATCGTCCCGGCCGCCGACTCGGCGCGGACGGCCGCCCCCAAGAGCCGCTCGACGTGCCGGACCCGCCGCCGGGGCTTGGCCCGGATCAGCAGATGCGACCCGGGCCGCCGCGGGGCGGCGAACAGGTCGTAGAAGTCGGCCTCGCGGTCGGCCACCGTGACGACCGCCTGCTCGACGGGCAAGGCCGCCTCGGTGGCGGCCAAGGAGTCGAGCCAGCGTTGACTCTCCTTGTCGGCGGTCTCCTTCTTGTTGCGTTGCGCGCGCTTACCCAGGGCCTCGGGGTCGCGGGTCCAGGTGCGCCGGTCGATCACGCCCAGGGGGACCCCTTCGGCGGTGACGGCGAGGGCCGAGTGCAGCCAAAGTCCCGACCGCTTGCTGTGCGCCAGGTAGCCCAAGCCGGCGGTAGCGGGATGGTCGGTGAAGTCGAAGCTGGTGGTGTCCTGGACGGCCAGGACCGGTGCGCCTGCATGGCCGGAGAGCCGCTCGCAGGTGCTCTCGCGGTGCGCGGCGCGGATGTCGTCGGGGGCGACGCGTGGGTTGTCCCAGAAGCGGTAGGCGGCCTTGGTGGCGGCCCAGTCGCCGGAAGCCTGAGGCACGCTGGCCTCGGGCGATTTGAGCAGGTCGTCGACCAGTTTGACCAGGCGTCGGTTCAGGCGTTGGTCTCCGAGGTCAACGTGGCGGAGTTCGAGTGCGGACCACATAGTGTCCTTACGAACATTTGGGCCGGTGTGTTCGAACTTATGGGTAATGCGTAGCGGAGACCGTGGGAACGAGCAGGATCGCCTGCGCGGTGGTGTTCGGCGAGGAGTGTCGGAATTCCCGGCCCCTGCTCGCCGGTAGGCTGTCCTATTTCGGCTCCCTTGAGGCCGGAGCATAGGGATGGTCACCCACCGATCGGTTGTTCCGGATGCTGCGGAAGTTGATCCAGACCGAAGAAACGCTGGCCAACGCCGCCGATAAGGCGGGGATCGACGAGAAGACAGCGCGCAAGTACCGCGGCTCGGCCGCGATCCCCAGTCAGATGGCAGCCCTACACACGGTCCCAGACCCCCAGGGTCCGCAGGGTCCAGACCCCCAGGGTCCGGCACCGCAACCCACCCGACCGCCCGCTCGGCCCGTGCCGGCAGCCGCTCCATCCGGTGCCGGTACGTGTGCCGGCCGACCGCCTCCGACGGACTGGCCGCGGAGTTTGACCCCGTCTCGGCCCGCGTCTCTATCTCGGGTCTTGCACGGAAACAGCTCGTTGGCCTCTCACTCGACAGTCAGAGCACCTCGCGGTTGCGTTGCTCATACGAGCCCGACGTGCAAGCGAGTGGATGACCTGGTCGGCCCGGACATCCACTCGCTGGCGCGTCGCATTCATCCTTCATCCCTCATCCCTTCCCTGGTCGGCCCGGGCATCCACTCGCTGGCGCGTCGGGCTCATATCGGCGGGATCGCCCCGGCGTGCGCAATCCAACCGTTTGACGCTCTAACCGCCGGCCATCGGGGCAAGCCGGAAGAGCTTGGCAGGGTCCGCGTGCCGTGGTAATCTCAGCGAAAGGAGCATAACATCATGACGATTCGCTTACCCGAATATCTCGAGCGTTACGTGCACGATCAGGTGCAGGCCGGACTCTTCCCAAGTGAAGATGACGTGATCCGGGATGCCCTCGAGCGGCACCGGAAGGCACAGCAGCCGCAAGCAAAGGCTGCGGGCCAACCTATCCGGACACCGGAAGAGATCGCCGACCAGGAGCTGCAGCGACGCTTGCTCGCGGCCGGAGTGATCAGCGAAATCAAGCCGCCGATCGACGACCTGACGCCCTATCAGGACCGCCGTGCCGTGCCCATCCAGGGCGAGCCGATCTCCGAAACCGCCATCCGCGAGCGTCGGTAACGGTGGCATACCGTGCCGACTTCGTCGATACGAGCGATCTGGAGTGCCACTCGCACGAGTCGAGCGGCGTGGTAAAATAAAACTCGTCAGTCGAAGGGGGTGAGCCACCGGAGCGAGCGTTGGGTTCCGTCGTGACCCAGCCTGCCGAAGTGGCGAATACGGGCTGCTTGCTGCCGGCCGAGGGCCCGGAATCCATTCCACTCGGCCACCGAGCGGCGGGGCTCGGCTCGCCGGCAGTCGGTCGATCCATCGGGGGAGGAAAGGGCCGTGGACGCGATCCGATCGATGGTCAAGGGCGGACGTGTGGAATTGCTGGCCCCGCCCGATTGGCCTGAGGGCACCGAGGTGCTGATCGAGCCAACGGCTCCCATGACGGAGCGGATCGGCATCGACGAGAGCGAGTGGCGGGACGACCCGGCGGCGCTGGCCGATTGGGCCGAGTGGATCCGGACGATCGAGCCCCTCGAGTACACTCCCGAAGAGGCCGCTTCGATGGCCGAATTCGACCGACGGATGCGGCAATACAACATCGAGGCCGTTAGCCGGCAGATGAAGCAGGGGTTCGGTGAATGAGGCGCTTCCTGCTCGATACCGGCATCGCCCAGGACTTCATCAACCGCCGCCACGGAGTGCTCGAGCGCACGGACGCCGAGCGACTCGCCTGAAATCGCATCGGCATCTGTACTCCGGGGTTGGGCGAGCTTTGGGCCGGTGTCGAGGGCAGCGCATCGCGCGAGCGAAATCTCCAACGATTGCAGCGGTCCTTGTCGCGGCTCGTCGTCTGGCCGTACACCAAACCAATGACGCGGCCGCGCAATTCGGTCGGGTGATCGCCGAGCTGCGGCGGGTTGGGCGGCCGATGCAGCAGATTGACATCATGGTGGCTGCGGTCGCGTTCGCACTCGGCAACTGCACGGTCGTCTCTGGCGACACCGACCTGGACGCGGTTCCCGGCTTGACTGTCGAGAACTGGGCTGCGTGAGGCTCTCGCTAATCGTCGGAATCGCCGGCGCCCGGAGGGGACCCGGTTCGGCCACACCCCCCATGCCGGCGGCCACGATGGATCGGCGGATTGACGTCTCGGCCGGCATCCTGTTTCCGACCCCGAATCCCCCGTACCGATTGCCCCGGCCGGGCACCGCGGCGAAGCCGGCCGCACCGGCAACGGACGTCACCGTGTCATCGGGCAGCTCCGCCCGAAAAAGCTTGCTGAGGATTTGAGTTCGCGAATCCGAACTCAAATCCCTGGTTCAAGAAGCCCGGTGACCTGCGCCTCCTCCCCTGGATAGGGATATGGTTCGGAGGACGAACGGCTCGAGTCGTCAACCGCGGAGCGAGGGGGCATGTCCAGAGGCGGCAAGTCGTGCGGAAAATGAGATCCGACACCGGGTTCCCCCCGGCTGGGAGGGAATCCATTTCGACGGGTCAGTCGGTGACCTCGCCGGCTCGATGCGAGGGGTAACGGATTTCTTCCCCGAGAAACTATTCGACTGGACGAAAAATGAGAGCGATCTGCTAGCGCTAGAGGCGTGGATTCGCTCAATCGGCCTCGATGAGGTCTATCGCGGCGGCTGCCGGGATGCACTCCGGGAGTCACCCGGAGAAGGCGACGATCCAGCGACGGCGCATCGAATTCTCCGGTGCCGGGCGGCCCTACTGATCCTCCGGGAGATCCAGAGCGGCCAGCGACGGAACGCGCTCTCCCAGGAATGAGATGACGCCCTGCGTCGGAGCCATCACACTGCCGCGTCGGGCGTCATCACGAGGCCGGAAGCCCCGTGATTCGGATGTCCGTGGCATGGTGATGGGCATGCCGATAGGTATATCCTATCGACGCCGATGATGATTGCAAGACTCACACCCACGCCCACGCCTCGGTTGGGGCGATCCCGATAGGCTCGCCAACCGTAGACGCGATGAAAGAAAGGGATGAAAGAATGGGGAAACAACTAATATTGCAAGCAATCACGAATGCAATATTAAATATGCCCCCTTCCGGCTTTCGGGGACGTGGCGAAGGAGAATTGAAGTTGGCTCCAGGCGGGGCGAACACGCCCGGTGAATGAGGCTGGGCGAGCCTTGCGGGGGAAGCGGTTGGCAAAGGTCATGCGGCACGCGGAAGGGTAGTTGCTCGGGCGAGTATAGCGGCAAATGAGGAGATCGCACTAGATGATTGCTTGCATGATTAGCTCAACCTTTCACCAGGGAAGTCTGGGTGGTATGTGGTTAAGTTTCATGGTTCTTGAAAAAATCTTGGTTCTCCGTGCGACGAACATCGTCCTTACTCGGTAGGACGATCGCAATGAATCACGAATCCGCGAACATCGTCGAGCCGTATCGCAAGTACCTCCGGGTGCTGGCGGACCTGCACCTCGACCGCCGGCTGCGCGGGAAGATCGACCCGTCCGACGTAGTCCAGCAGACGATGATCCGAGCCTGCTCCGGCGCTGGAGGGCCTGCGGGAGCGGGAGCCGGAGGTGGTGCGCGGCCTGGCTGCGGAAGATCTTGGCCAATATCCTGGCCGACGCCGCCAGGCACTACGACCGCGACAAGCGGGACGTGGGGCTGGAGCGCTCGCTCCAGGCCGAGCTCGACCGCTCGGCCTCGGGCTTCGCCGCCTGGCTCGCCGCCGACCAGACCTCCCCAGCGGACGCGCCGAGCGGAATGAGGAGCTGCTCCGACTGGTCGACGCCCTGGCCCGGCTCCCCGATCCGATGCGGGAGGCGTCGTCCTCAAGCATTGTCGGGGCTGACGCTCCGCCGGATCGGAGAGCACACCGCCCGGAGCGTCCCGGCCGTCGCGTCGTTGCTCCGTCGCGGCCTGAAACAGCTCCGAGCCTACCTGGAACGCGAGGAATGACCCGCTATGACCACGCCGCACGATCCGACCTGGTCCTTCACGCCGCTCGACGCCGTGATCGCCGCCTATCTCCAGGAGGTCGAGTCCGGCCTGTCCCCGACCGCTCAGCGATCCTCGAACGCCACCCCGACCTCGCATCGCCCCTGCGTGACTTCTTCGAAGACCTCGACCGGGTGGAGCTCGCCGCCTCCCCACTTCGCCTCGACGCCGACGCGACGTCGGCCGACGGCCCTCCCGAGAGTCCACGCGGCACAGTTCGGTACTTCGGCGACTACGAGTTGCTCGAAGAGGTGGCGCGGGGCGGTATGGGGATCGTCTACAAGGCAAGGCAGGTCACTCTCAACCGAGTCGTCGCGCTTAAAATGGTGCTCGCCGGCGCCTTCGCCTCGACGCGCGAGACGTCCGGCGGTTCCGCGCCGAGGCCGAGGCGGCGGCGAACCTCGACCACCCCCACATCGTCCCGATCCACGAGGTCGGCGAGCACGAGGGCCTGCAATATTTCTCGATGAAATATCGTCGAGGGCTCCTCCCTGAACCGCCACCCACGCGGCACGGCCCGCGAGGAGGCCGCCGGCATGGTCGATGTCGCCCGGGCCGTCCACCACGCGCACCTCCACGGCGTCATTCACCGCGACCTGAAGCCATCCAACATCCTGCTCGATGTTCAGGGCCGCCGCCTGGTCGCTGACTTCGGCCTCGCCAAGCGCCTCACCGAGGTCGAACGAAGCCATGACGGCGACGGGCGATATCCTCGGCACCCCCCGCTACATGGCCCCCGAGCAGGCCCGGGGCCAACGCGACCTGACCGTCGCCGTGGACGTCTACAGCCCTCGGCGCGATCCTCTACGAGCGCCTCACCGGCCAAACCCCCTTCCTCGCCGACAATGTCGTGGCCTTGCTCCATCAGGTCCGCGAAATCGAACCGCCCGCGGCCCTCCTCGCTGGTCCGCGACATGAGCCGCGACCTGGAGACGATCGTCCTGAAATGCCTGGATAAGGAGCCTTCTCGCCGCTACGCCACGGCCGAAGCGATGGCGGCAGACCTCGAGAACTGGCTTGCGGGGCGGCCCATCACCGCTCGGCCGGTGGGTCAGGTGGGACGAACCTGGCGCTGGTGCCGGCGCAACCCGGTTGTGGCGGGACTGATCACGGCGGTCGCGGCGTCGATGGTGGTGGGGACGGCCGTATCCGTGGGATTTGCGTTGCAGGCCCGGTCGCAAGCGCTCGCTGCGGGGTTATCGGCCACGCGGGCAACAATTTTGTTAGCGAGGAGCGACGGCGTGAGGCCGGATGTCGATGACCCCGAGCAAGCCTCAGATGTCGGTTTCCTGACCTATGCTCGAGCGTTCGCCACCGCGCCCGCCCACCCGCCGGACGACCTTCGCTGGTGTATAGCGGCCAATCTCGCCGTCGAAGCCCAGCGACGTCGCCCGCTCCTCCTTGATCGCGAACGGATGAGCCTACCGATCACGGCATTCTCGCTCAGCCCGGATGGAAGATACTCGGCCGAAGCGAGGACCGACGGGACGGTCAGGATATGGGAGGTACCGGGCGGACGCGTCGTCACGACCATTCGACACCCCGGAGAAGTCTCTGAGATCGTGTTCAGCCACGATGGAAGTCGAGTGGCGACTTGCCCCGCTCGTGACGTAATATGGTCGAACTTTGCGCTGGGCCTGTTCTATTCCGAGAAAAACCTCAATTTTTTCCATACTAGCATTCTTACAGATTTACGATCAACTAATCCAAAGGAGCCATTTTTTCTATCACTGGAGTTGCCGACAAAGAAAAGCACCCGGCAAGAAAACGAGGCTGTGCGGATCTGGACAGTGCGTGAAGGCAGGCTGGTTAACAGCCTGCCGCACGACGAGGAGGCGGATTGCATGGAGTTTAGCCATGACGGCAAACGCATGCTCACATTTACAACTTTTATTGAAATCTTCGGGCAAAGGTTCACTGGCAAGCTGCTCCTGTGGGATATTTCAGAGGAAAATAGGTCTCTCGCTCCGAAACGGTCAATCAACGTCGATCAATACAGTAACGTCATGTTGAGTCCTGACGGGAGCACATTCGCCTTGAAATCCGAGTCCGGATTTAGAGTATTTGATGTAGCTTCCGGCGACGGCCGCTTCAATGTTTCAGGATACTCGATGATCTGGAATCAATCAGGCTCCGAGATCGCCACGCTTAAGACGTCGGAAGACGCTACGGCACGCAAATCGGAACTCCTCTTCTGGGACGGTCGATCGGGCAAGCGGCTGGACACTCCACCGATCGAGGTGAGCAAGCGTCCGTCCGACTTCGAGCACGGGGGTTTCGCGCCAACCCTCATAACCTACAGCCCGAACGGGCAATTGCTTGCGGTCGCGGGAACCGGCACTGAGGACATGCGAGGTGGGCCGACTCACTATTCGTTAATCTCTCGAACTAACGGACAGCAGATTTCGACCGGGCGGACAAGTGTTTCCGATTTTTCTTCCGACGGACGCTTGGCGTTCCTAACCGATGGGCAGGTCCTGGACGTGACGAACTGGCAACGAGTAAGCCCGGGCGACCGCCGGCGGTTCCATCCGGCTCTCCGATCGGTGTCGAAGTTGGGACGGCTGTTCCTGGGCTCGGATGCAATTTGGGATCTCCCGACCGAACTATCGGTCGGCATCAACAAGGGAATTCCATCGAATGAACCATATCTTAGGCCGGACGCAATTGACCTTCCCGACGGTTTGGTGTGGTTCGAGAATTGGTTAAAGCTAATCCCTCGCGATCCGTTCGCCTCTGATGCCGGGACGATCGAATTGTGGAGTGAACTGCTAGTTCGCAAACGACTGGTCGGCGACCACCAAACTGAGCCTCTGACCGAATGGGAGTGGGAACAAGGACGACAGGAATTACTCGGGCGACTTTCGGCATCGTCATCGCCATTGTTGAAAAACCTCGCGAATGACCGCGGTCATTGGCTCAGAGAATATGCGAAGGAAATCAAGTATCAACCTGAAAAGTTGGTTTGGGCTCTCGACCGACTGATCGAGATCGAGCCGAGGTGGGACTATCGTGTCCGTCCGGTGAAGTGCATCTGGTAATGGCGGCGAGGGCCGGCGATGCTGCTCTTGCCGGGTCCATTCGATCCGGCGGGGAGCCCGCCTCATGCCGCGAACCCGCACCGTCAACCTACGCTGGAACGCCATCCTCAACGATTTCCGCCGCAGCGGTCTGACCCAGGCCGAGTTCTGCCGCCGGCGCGAACTGCCACTCCACACCTTCCGAAGGCACCTCTACCAGCCCCGCCCGTCTCGGCCCATCCCCGCCGACCAAGCCCATCCGCCCGTCGCCGATCATCACTTCCTCCCCGTCACCATCCTCCCCGATGCGAACCCATCTCTCTCGGCCTGCGGGTCCCACCTCGAGCTGATCCTCGCCACCGGTCATCGCATCGCCGTCCCAACCGGATTCGACCCCCGAACCCTCCGCCATCTCATCGCCGTCCTGGAGGATCGCCCATGTTCGGACTGAGCACCGCGATCCGCGTGTACTTCGCCGCCGAACCGGCCGACATGAGAAGAAGCTTCGACGGCCTGGCCGCCCTGGCATCGACCCGCCTGGCACTCGACCCCCTCTCCGGTCACCTCTTCGTCTTCGTCAACAAGCGGCGCGACCGCATCAAGGTCCTGTATTGGGATCGCGATGGACTGGCCGTCTGGGCCAAGCGACTCGAACGCGGCACCTTCCGCGTCCCGGCCGCCTCCTCCGATCGCGTCGAGATGACCACCGCCGAACTCGCCGCGCTCCTGGCCGGCATCGACCTGGACACCGCGCGACGGCGGCCCCGCTATTCCCGACCCGCCACCCCACCTCAAAATTCGGAGAATTATCGCGCAACACTCCAGCACGCGTCCTCGTAGTATAGGATATGATCACCCTCGATGATCCACTCCCCGACGACCTGGCGACGGCGCATCAGCTCATCCGCGAGCTGCTCAAGACGCTCGGCCAGCAGTCGCATCTCATCGACAAGCTCCAGCACCAGCTCGAGCAGCTCCTCCGCCAGCACCATGGCCCCAAGGGCGAGCGGATCGACCCCGCCCAGCTCCTGCTCTTCGCCCGCGAGATCCTGGCGCAGGCCGAGCCGGCCCCGACGACCGCCGCGACACAGGAGCCGGCCCCGGACTCGACACCCGCGCGCGCGAGAAGAAGGATGGTCACGGCCGCAAGCCTCTGCCGGCGAGCCTGCCCCGCAAGCCGATCGTTTACGACGTGCCCCCCGAACAACGCGCCTGCCCCGACTGCGGCACCGAGCGGACCTGCATCGGCCGCGAGGTCCGCGAGCAGCTCGAATATGTCCCCGCGTCGATGGTCGTGCTCGAGCACATTCGCCCCAAGTATGCCTGCCCCTGCTGCAAGGCCCATGTCGTGATCGCCGAGCGGCTTCCCGAGCCGATCGAGAAGGGCCTGCCCGGCCCGGGGCTGATGGCGCATGTGGCGGTCAGCAAGTACGCCGATCACCTGCCGCTTTATCGCCTCGAGGGGATCTTCAAGCGGCTCGGCGTCGAGCTGGCGCAATCGACGATGTGCGACTGGATGGCCGTCGCCGCCGACTTGCTGGCGCCGATCGTCGCGTTGATGCGGAGCCTGATCTTTGCCTCGAAAGTCGTCCAGAATGACGACACGCCGGTGCCGGTGCAGGACCACGATGGCAAGGGGATCAAGAAGGGGAGGCTGTGGGCCAGCGTCGGCGATCACGACCATCCCTACGTGGTCTACGACTACACGCCGGACCACACCGCCGCCGGGCCGAGGGAGATCTTCAAGGACTTCAAGGGCTACCTCCAGGCCGACGCCTATTCGGGCTATGACGGCCTGTTCCTATCGGGCGATATCGTCGAGGTCGGATGCCTGATGCACGCTCGACGGAAGTTCTACGAGGCGCGGAGCACCGACCCGCAGCGGTCGCATCAAGCACTGGCGTGGATCGGTTTGCTCTACGATGTCGAGCGCGAAGCGAAGGAGCGAGAGGTCGAGAACTATGAGGCGTTCGTGGCGCTGCGGCACGAGCTGCGAGCCGAGCGTTCGCGGCCGATCTTCGAGAAGTTCCATGTCTGGCTGGAAGCCGAGCTGCCGCAGGTGCTGCCCAAGAGCGTGATCGCCGACGCGATGCAGTACGCGCTGAATCACTGGGCGGCGCTGACGCGTCCTTTGGAGGCGGGATACCTCGAGCTCGATAACGGCGCCTCGGAACGAGCGCTGAAACCCGTGGCGATCGGTCGGAGGAACTGGTTGTTCGCGGGGAGCGACAAGGGAGGCGAGACGGCGGCCGTATTGATGAGCCTGTGCACGACATGCAAGGATCTTGGGATCAACCCGCAAGCCTATCTGCGAGATGTGCTCGATCGGGTGAGTACGCATCCGGCGCGGCGGATCGAGGAACTGCTTCCCGACCGCTGGCAAGCGTTGCGTCAGGCCGGCGACGACGCGAGGGGTTGATCGCCCCTGAGCCTTGCGATTGGAATAGCCCCGGGTGAAACCCGGCTCGGGTGTGAGCTCGTCGCCCCGCGTTCGTCCTCGCCCTGGACGACCTCGGGGCGATCGCGCGCGTTAAACGCCGGGGACGAATCAAGACGGTGCCCCGAACATGATCCCGCGCCATTCGACCACTTTAAAGATGGGGTTCACCGGACGGACTCGGACTATCACCACTGGCGCGGGTGCAAACATCGTGAGCTCCTGAACTGGACAGCCGCTGCCCGAGATTTTCTGTCAGCGGGGCAAGAAGCCGGGGCCTGGTATTGGGACAGGCCTCCATCGATACTTGAGAAAGAGACGATAGACGAGCTGCTCGTTGACGATGACCCGGAACGAACTCTCCGTGATACGATGAAGTATAACAGGGACGTGATCGAGGTGGCGAAGCGGTATGTGTCATTCGAGGGCCGGGACACCCGGAGAATCTACGATGCTGTGATCGACACCATGAGTCGCCCCAACCCGTCACCCGCGAAGGTGCGCAAAGCAGTCGAGATGTCCGAGCGATTGGCCTTTGATGCAGGAGATGACTTCTCTCGTCGAAGTAAGCTGGTGGCTCAAGGCATTTCGCTCTATCGAGCCGGCCACTACGCCGATGCGGAGGGATACTTGGTCCAATACAGAAACTTGTATCAAAACAAAGTAACGGAAAATCAGTTTATGTCGTATAATCATAGACATACAATAGAATCCCAGACTGCCGGTCTGGTCTTAGCGATGAGCCGCGCCCAATTAGGCCGCATCGAGGAAGCGAGGCGAGTCTTCGACGACTGGCCCGGCTCGGCGTTGATCTACGCAGGTCCGCTTGGCCGCATCGGCGTCCGGAATGCCAATGACTCCGTCATCGGTCTTTACAACGATGCTACCGCGATGATCTTCGACAAGGGCTTCCCCACCGAACCGTTCGCGCGTTGATCGAGGATTGTCGGATGCGAGGCGGTCGCCGTGGTTGTCCCATGGCCGCCGCGAAAGGGCGTCAATTCGGTCGCGACCGCGAGGAATTATTCCATTATGAATCTGCGGACTTGCGCAGAAATAACCTTCGTCATTCGATCACAGGGATCTCTCAACCTCGTGTCCGTCCGGTGCTTCCCTTGATCCTAAAGTCGGCCTGCCGGTCGAACATCTCGCCGGTCGGCCGGACGGACCGGACCCGCTAGATGGTCCCGTACCCTTCGAGGGCGGTCGAAGGCCGATCCCGGCCGGAGAGGGCGGGAACAAGACTGGAACCACGAAGGACACGACGGACACGAAGCCGAGAGAAGTCGTCGCGGAGGGGCGGTAGTCGATGTCCTTTGTGATCTTCGTGCCCTTCGTGGCTGATCCCCCGGACCGAGCCCGGCGGATCGCGGTGGGCCTCGCTTCGCTCGACCCACCCTACGAGGACCTGGCGAGTTCTCGCCCCGCCCACCTTTTCTCAATGCCCGGCGCCGGCTTTCGGGGCCTTTTCCTTGTCGCCGGCGAGCGACTTGCCCTCGAGGATCGCATCGATCTCGGTGGCGAGCGACTTGTGCAGCGGCTCGTGGGCGTCGGGGTCGTAGCCGACGTGGGCCGACTGGACCACGCCCTTGCCGTCGAGGATCACGAGCGTCGGGTATCCCTCGACGTCGAACGCCTTGCCGACCGAGTTGCTCGGGTCCAGACCGATCCGACCGATCGGGCCGCCGGTCAGCTCGATCTTCTTGCCCGCCAGGGTCTTCTCGACGAGCTTCCGCAGCTCCGAGATCTCCTCGGGCCGGTCGTCCTGGCTCAGGGCGACGACCAGCACTTCCTTCTTGGCGTCCTTGTAGTGGTCGACGAGCTTCTGGATCTCGGGCAGCTCCATCAGGCAGGGGCCGCACCAGGTCGCCCAGAAGTCGATCACGACCACCTTGCCGGCGAGGTCGGACTTGCTGACCGTCCGGGTCTTGCCGGCCCCGTCCAGCAGGGTCAGCGTGAACTCGGGCGCGGGCTTGCCGATCTTCGCCTGGACGGCGTGCTCCGGCGCCGGCTCGGCGCCGCCGGGGGGCTGGTCCTTCGATCCGCCGATTGCCGCGAATCCCTTGGGCGCCGCGAAGGCGAACGATCGGTCGGCGGCCACGCGGGTCGAGATCGTGCCGGCCGTCCAGCCGAAGCGGTCGATCTCGAGTGCCTGGCCGGGCGGGGCGCTTTTCGCCAATTGGGCAGGGTCGATCTTCAGCTCGATCGACGAGAATAGCTTCGTGCCGGGATCGACGCGGAGCAACAGGTCGGGGCCTTCCTGCAAATCGATCCAGAGTGCCTGGCCGTCGGGCTTGCCTCCGTCGGGATTCACGGCGCGGACCGTGCCGCCCATCTGGTCGAGCAGGACGTCGGGCTCGGTGCCCGTGAGCAGGTGCAGCAGCACGAACATCGGCGACGCCGTCGGCGCGGCGGTCGGCCCGCCGAAGAGCACCGCTCCGGTGGGACCCTCGCGGAAGGTGTCGATGTTGACCGTCTCGGGCGCCGGGGCGCTGATGTATTTCTTCAACGGCCCGATGACCGTGGTCATCGTCTTGCCGTCGCTGACCAGGCGCACGGCGCCGGCGTCGAGGTCGAACTTGCCCGGGCGGACGAACGTCAGCCGCATCGGCCGGACCTGCTTGCGCGCCTGGCCGCCGAGCTTCATGGAGACGGCGAACTCGCCCTGGTCGGAGTAGCTCGCCAGGGACCGGTACGCCTTGGCCACGTCGGCGAAGAGCGCGTGCGCCGACTTGTCGCCGGGGGCCGCGGCGCGCGACCCGCCCGATTGCGCCCGGGCGGTCGCGATCGCGGGGCCATTATCCGTTGCCAGGAGGCTCGCCAGGGCCAGTCCGGCGGCCCATGTCGCCCGCCCCCGCTTCGTCCGATCGATTCGCATCATGATGAGGGTTCCCGGATGGTGGGACGGCGACGAGCGTGGAGCCTCTGATCTGAGGGGGTCGTCTTCTCGGGTGCCGGCCGGGTCGGACCGGCCGCGGGTATTCTAAGCCGGGGCGTCCGCCCGCGTCGAGGCGTCGCCGTTGGGTACGGGCCCGAGCGCCGGCAGCAGGTGGCCCATCTTGTCGCGCTTGGCCTCGAGGTAGAGCCGCCGCTCCTCGACCTCCGGCGCGATGATCGGCACCTGGTCGACGACCTTCAGCTCGTATCCGTAATAGACGAAGGCATTCGTCTTCTTGGGGTTGTTCGTCAACAGCCGCACCCGAGACAGCCCCAGGTCCTTGAGGATCTGGAGGCCGATGCCGTAGTCGCGCGTGTCGGCGCGGAAGCCGAGCGCCGTGTTGGCCTCGACGGTGTCCAGGCCCTTGTCCTGGAGGTTGTACGCGCGGATCTTCTCGATCAGGCCGATGCCGCGGCCTTCCTGCGGCAGGTAGATGAGCGCGCCGACGCCCTCGTCGCCGATCATCGACAGCGCCATGCGGAGCTGGTCGCCGCAGTCGCACCGCAGCGAGTCGAGCAGGTCGCCGGTGAAGCATGATGAGTGCAGCCGCACCAGGGGCGCGTCCACCGATTTCAGGTCGCCCATGACCAATGCCACCGGCTCGTTGCCCGGCTCGTATTGCACGCGGTAGCCGATGATCCGGCCGCGGCCGTACCGCGTGGGCAGGTCGGCCTCGGCCGAGCGGACGACCAGCTTCTCGCGGAGCCGACGGTACTTGATCAATGCCTCGATCGAGACGATCGGCAGGTTGTGCTCGCGGCCGATCTCCTGGAGCCGCTCGCGATCGGCCATCTTGGTGCCGTGGGTGATCTCGCAGAGGATGCCGGCGGGCGTCAGGCCGGCCAGGCGCGGCGAGGTCCACGGTCGCCTCGGTGTGCCCGGCGCGGCGGAGCACGCCGCCCTCCTTGGCCACCAGCGGGAACATGTGCCCCGGCCGGCCGAAATCGCCGGGCCGCGACGACGGATCGACGATCGCCCGGACGGTCCGCGCCCGCTCCTCGGCGCTGATCCCCGTGAGGCACGACCGGTGGTCCACCGGCACGGTGTGGGGCGTCTGGTGCGGCGCCGTGTTGTGGTCGACCATCGGGCCCAACTCGAGCCGAGCCGCCACCTCGGGCAGGATCGGCATGCAGAGCAGCCCCCGCCCGTGCGTGATCATGAACTCCACTGTTTCGGGCGTCACCCGCTCCGCCGCCGCGACGAAATCCCCCTCGTTCTCCCGGTCCTCGTCGTCAACGACGATGATGATCCGCCCCTCCTTCAGGGCCTGGACCGCCTCCTCGACCTTCGAGACATCGTCATGCATGCTTGCCTCCTGGATGCGCCGCGATGGGGCGGCGCGTTGGCCGCTGCTTGACATTGTACTCCAACGGTCCAGGATAGGTCTTGGTTGGTGGTCTGGGAGTAGTGACAAGTGGCAAGTGGCAGGTGGAGAGTTAAGATCGAACACTGACTGCGGCCAGTGGTCCTTTGTGGCCGCCGGCCCCGAGCGAGCCCGAAACACTCGAGCATTGCCACTTGCCACTTGCCACTTGCCACTTGTCCCACTTATCGGAGACACCAGCCGATGACAACCCCCGGCGCCCGGTTGCGAGCGGCCTGGCAGGCCGGGCCGATCATGATCCCGGGCGCGTTCAACGCGCTGACGGCCCGGATGGCGGAGCGGCTGGGCTTTTCGGCGGTGTACCTGTCGGGCGGGGCCCTGTCGGCGGGCTGGGCGGGTCTGCCGGATATCGGCCTGATGTCGCAGACCGAGTTTGCCCAGCAGGCGGCCGTCCTGGCCCGGGCGACGTCGCTGCCAGTGCTCTGCGACGCCGATACCGGATTCGGCGAGGCGGTCAATGTCGAGCGGACCGTCCGCCTGTACGAGGAGGCCGGCGCGGCCGGGCTGCACCTGGAGGACCAGGTCCTGCCCAAGCGGTGCGGGCACCTGTCGGGCAAGGGGCTGGTGGATTCACAGGCCATGGCCGCCAAGGTGCGCGCGGCCGTCGCGGCGCGGCGTGACCCCGATTTCGTCATCGTCGCCCGCACCGACGCCCGCTCGGTCGAGGGCTTCGACGCGGCCGTCCGCCGGGCGCACGCGTACCTCGCGGCGGGCGCCGACATGATCTTCCCCGAGGCGATGGAATCCGCCGACGAATTCGCCCGCTTCGCCCGCGAGGTCCCCGCGCCGCTGCTGGCCAACATGACCGAGTTCGGCCGCGGCCCGCTGATCCCGTTCGACGAGCTGGCCGCGATGGGATATCGGGCGGTTATCTACCCCTTGACGGCCTTTCGCGCCGCCATGCGCGCGGCCGAGGAGACCTTGAAGGCCCTGCTTGAGCACGGCACCCAGCGCGGCCAGCTCGACCGGATGCAGACCCGCGCCGAGCTGTACGAGCTGCTCGGCTATTCCGACTGGGAGGCGCGTGACCAGGCGTATTTCACCGCTGCGGGCGAGGACGCCGGGTAATCGCGCCGCGGCCGCAGCCGGGCGAACCGGCGACGTCAGTCGCCGGGTGATCGCGCCGCAGCCGCGGCCGGGTGATGCTCGCAGAGACCCGGCGACTGACGTCGCCGGTTCGCCAGAGTCGCCATCGTCGCCGCACCGAGGCCGTCGCGGTCCCCCGCATGCGTCATTGCCGGCCCACCGGCCGTAGTATACACTATCGATAGATATCCGGTGAGGAGGAGCCATGAGCGAGAGCGGCATCGCGAGAATCTTCCAGCATGGGGGGAGTCAGGCGGTACGGTTGCCGCTGGCGTTTCGCCTGCCCGGCGACCGGGTGCGGGTGCGTCGTGTCGAAGGCGGCGGGATTTTGCTCGAGCCGATCGTGACGGACGTCAACTCATGGTTCCGCGAGCTGGATCGATTCGCCGACGTCCCGTTCATGGAGGACGGCCGGCACCAGCCTCCGATGCCGGGGCCGGAGGATCTGTTCGATTGACCTACCTGCTCGATACCAACATCGTCATCGCCTTGCTGCGGAACCGGCCGGCTCGCGTGCGGGAGCGGTTGCGGCGCGTGGTCTCCGACGGGGCGACGATCACCGTCTCGTCGGTCGTCCTGTTCGAGCTCTGGTACGGGGTCGCCAGGAGCGGTCGGCGCGAGGAGAACGCCGAGCGTCTGCGCGTCTTCCTCTCGGGAAACATCGGCGTCCTGTCATTCGAGGAGAGCGACGCGCCGATCGCCGGTGACTTGCGGGCCACGCCGGAGGCGAGTGGGACAGCCATCGGCCCCTATGACCTGCTGATCGCCGCGCAGGCGTTGCGGACCGGCACGACGCTCGTCACAGCGAATGCCTCGGAGTTCGCCCGCGTCGCCGGCCTTTTATGTGAGGATTGGACACTCGGCGAGTGAAGCAGGAGCGGCCAGCGGCGCGAGCGTCGGGGACCACGCGAGCGATGTCGCCTTGTTCATGAGGTGTCCTCCTCGGAGTCGCCGGGTGATCTCGCCGCCTCAGCAGCCGGGCGACCGGCGACGTCAATCGCCCGGTGATGCGCTCGGACTCGTGTGAGACCCGGCGACCGACGTCGCCGGTTCGCCTGGTCCACGCCGGGGATGTCGATGGCCGTAGAGTGACTGCGGCGTCATCGCACGACTTGGCGACCCTCGTCGTAGCAGATGGCCTTGTGGCGGTCGACGACGAAGTCCCAGTCGAGGCGGTGGGGCGGCTCGAGATAGTGGCGATAGGCGGCGGCCATCTGGCGGGCCGCCTCGTCGAATGCGACACCGCCGAATCCGGTTCCCATCGCCGGAAACGCCACCGTCTCGATCTTCTCCTCGTGCTCGACGTTGTGCGCGTAGACGGCCAGCAGGGCGGCCCAGGTCGCCGCGTAGACCCGGTCGGTGCCCGAGATGCTGCCGGGCACCCGCATCGTCGGCGCGTGCACCAGGAAGGGGATCGCGTCGTGCCCCGTGCTCAGGACGAACGCCGTGCCGACCGGCTGTTCGCCGAGGTAGCAGTCCATGATGTGGTGCTGCACCCGCGCCACGAGCCCCTCGCCGAAGAACCGCGCCACGGCCGCGTCGATCCCGGCCGTCATGATGCCGAACGCGTTGCCGGCGGTTACGAACGCGTGGTGAGGCTCGAGGTCCTCGAACGCCCCGCGGACGACGCGCACGCCGGGCATCCCGCGAAATCGGCGTTCGAACGCCGCGCACATGTCGGCATCGGGATGGACCAGCCACACGTTCAGATGCATGGGCGAGCTCCCGGGAGGCGAGATCCTGATCCTCGAGATGAATCGACGGCCCTCTCGAATAGGCCCGAAGCGAGGCGGGCAGCCGACCTTACTTGCTATACAGCCCCAGATACACCGCGAACACCCCCATGATCATCACGAAGGGGCCGAAGAGATAGCGAGTCACGGCCATCGCGCCCTCGTGGCCGAACATCCGGACCCACACCCTGGCCCGGCCCCAGCTCAATCCCCAGGCGGCGAACCTTGGGCTGGCCGACAGGAAGAAGCCGATGAGGAAGAAGATGGGCCCCAGGATCGTGACAATGATGTGCTTCTCGTCCAAGGCGATCTCCTCGTGCAAGCCGGGCGGCGGTGGGCCGCTCGCCCGGTGTCCTCAGTCCCGCGCCCGCTTCTGCCGCTCGCGCGAGCGGCCGACCGCGTCCCGCAGGTGGGTGGGCGTGGTCGCCGGCAACGCCGCAACCTCGGGATCCTGAGAGGCGAACGTGGGCCCCGCGGCCTCGCGCCGCCGCGCGGCCGACGCGAGCCGATCCCCGTGTACCAGAGGACGGCCGCCACGCACCCCAGCGCCATCAGCACCACGCCCTGCCAGAACATCCCCCGCTCGTCGTCGAGGATCAGCCACAACCCGCCGAGGAACGCCGGCAGCGTGATCCGAAAATACAGGCGGTTTCGCATGCGACACCCCCCTCGAGACTGACACGCCGAGGACGAGACGGACCTGCGACGTTCGACTTCCGGGCCCGGCATCATGATAGCACGCGACCCGCCGGCATGGGACGGGTGAGGCGCGTGATCCTCTCGGCGATGCCCTGACGCTCCGGCCCCGGCCGCCGCCGGGCGATTGACCGGCCGGTCGCTTCTGATAGATTAGACGTGCCCTCCCGCCCGGCGACGGTGCGGGGGGCCTTTAACTCTCGAGTAGAGGCGGGGGCGCCGCGCCGACCATGGGCGCGGGGCATCTCGCCCCAATGGACCGATTGTGAACGATGCCAGGACCTTCGAGCCGCAGGCCGGCCGGCCGCGCCACCAACCATGCGAATGGGCAGGGCGCACGGGCGACGCGGAGCAAGGCCGGGCGCCGACAACAGAAAACATTCCCGAAGCTTTGAGACGGCAAAGAGGACCTCTCGCGTGGCGGCGAGTCGGAACGGAACCATCGGGCCCCTGGCCGTCCTCTGGGCGGCGGCGGTCCTGGTGATGCAGTCGGCCTGGCGGCGGGCGGCGTTGCGCGGTGCGCAACGTCGGCGCGAACCCTCCGGGTCGATCCCCGTTCGGCTGGATGGACCGTCGGCGAGACGGGCGGCGGACCGATCGCCGCGACGGATACGACCCGGATCGACGAGTCCTCGCTCCTCGCGCGGCGCGGTGCATTGGCACCGGCGGCCGTGCCGGGGACCGACGGCCCTTCGTCGCGACGCCGGGGACCCCGGAGCCAGGACTCTCCACCCGATCGAACCGCCTCGCCGCCGGATCGCGGCGAGGCCGGGGATTGCTCGCTTGAGCCGTTGACGGCGCACGCACGCCCGCCCAGGGGAAGGGCGCGGGCGCGGTGAGATTGTCCGGGCGTCGAGGATAGGCCGGTTCGTCGGCGGACCGCGGGGCCGGACCCCCGTCGGATCGCCGGCCGTGCCGCGTAGGGGACACGCCTCGCTTGACTGCTTTCCTCGGCCTGCTCGCCGGCATCCTGGGCGGTATCGTCGTCTCGATCCTCGTGGGGCGATACCGGGCGATCTCCGCGCGCGGACTGGCCGAGCGGCTCATCGCCGAGGCCCGCCGCGAGGCCGACACCATCGGCCGCCAGGCCGAGCTCGACGCCAAGGTCGAGGCCATCAAACGCCGCGAGGAGCTCGACGCCGAGGCCGACTCGATCCGCCGCGACCTCCGCGAGCAGGGCGCCGGCTGGAGAAGCGCGCCGACATCCTCGACGAGAAGCTCGCGCTGATCAATCGCAAGGAGCTCGACATCGAGTCGCTCCAGCGCCAGCTCGCCGACCAGCAGGAGGTCGTTCGCCGCCGCGACGCCGACGTCCAGAAGGTCCTCGTCAACCAGATGGACGCCCTCCGCCGCGTCGCCTTCCTCTCGGCCGAGGAGGCGCGCGAGATCCTGCTCGAGGCGCGTCGAGGACGACCTGCGTGCCGAGCTCGGCGGCGCGATCCTCAAGCACCAGGCCGCCATCCGCGAGGCTTGCCAGCAACAGGCCGCGAGATCCTCACCACGACCATCCAGCGCTACGCCGCCTCGCACACCGCCGAGGTCACCGTCAGCACCGTCGACATCCCCAACGACGACATGAAGGGCCGGATCATCGGCCGCGAGGGCCGGAACATCCGCGCCTTCGAGAAGGCGACGGGTGTCGACGTCATCGTCAACGACACCCCCGGCGTCGTCATCGTCACCGGCTTCGACAGCGTCCGACGCGAGGTCGCCAAGGTCGCGCTCGAGCGACTGATCCAGGACGGCCGCATCCACCCCACGCGCATCGAGGAGATCGTCAAGCAGACCCAGGACGAGCTCGACGACCACATCCGCCGCCTCGGCCAGGGCGCGGCGCTCGAGGCCAACGTCGTCGGGCTCCACGAGAAGCTGGTCGACTACCTGGGCCGACTGCACTTCCGCACCAGCTACTCGCAGAACGTCCTGCGGCACTCGCTCGAGGTCGCCTTCCTCACGGGGCTCATGGCCGAGGAGCTCGACCTCGACGGCACGCTCGGCCGACGCTGCGGCCTCCTGCACGACATCGGCAAGGCGGCCGACCACGAGATGGAGGGCGGACACCCCGCCGTCGGCGCCGAGCTCACCCGACGCTACGGCGAGCCGAAGGAGGTGGTCCACGCCGCGCTCGGCCACCACGACGACCTGCGGGTCGATACACCGTACACGGTCCTCGTCGCGGCCGCCGACGCCATCAGCGCCAGCCGCCCCGGCGCCCGCCGCGAGACCCTGGAGAAATACGTCCGCCGGCTCGAGGAGCTCGAGTCGCTCGCCCTGGGATTCCCGGGCGTCGACCAGGCCTACGCCATCCAGGCCGGCAGAGAGGTCCGCGTGATCGTCGACAGCGGGCAGCTCGACGACGCGGCATCGGCCAAGGTCTGCCGCGACATCGCCCGCTCGATCCAGCGCCAGTTGACCTACCCCGGCGAGGTCAAGGTCACCGTGCTCCGCGAGACCCGCTCGGTCGAGTTCGCGCGTTGATCGAGGCGAGCCCGGCGGAAGGGAGGGAGTCGTCCGATGCAACCCCTGAAAATCCTCTTCATCGGCGACGTGGTCGGCGGGCCCGGCCGCAAGATCGTCAGCCAGGTCCTGCCCCGGCTGATCCCGCGCTGGGGGCTCGGCCTGGTCGTCTGCAACGCCGAGAACGCCGCCGGCGGGTCGGGCCTGACCCTCCGCTGCCATGAAGAGCTCGTCGACGCCGGCGTGGACGTCATGACCATGGGCGACCACGTCTACCGCAAGGACGAGATCTTCCAGGTCTTCGACCGCTCCGCCGACGTCATCCGCCCCGCCAACTTCCCGCCCGATTCCCCCGGTCCCGAGCTCGCCTGCGTCACCGCCCGCGACGGCACCCCCGTCGCCGTGTTCACGCTGCTCGGCCGCACCTACATGCGACCCGTCGACGACCCCTTCCGCGCCGCCGACCGCGTCCTCGGCCGGATCGCCGGCGAGGCCCGCGTCATCCTGGTCGACGTCCACGCCGAGGCCACCAGCGACAAGCAGCTCCTGGCCCGCTACCTCGACGGCCGCGTCTCGGCGGTCCTCGGCACCCATACCCATGTCGCCACGGCCGACGAGCAGGTCCTCAAGAACGGCACCGCGTTTCAGGCCGACGTCGGCATGACCGGCCCGCACGACTCGATCATCGGCCGCCGCTACGACCGCGTCCTCGCCGCCACCATGACGTTCGTCCACACCCACTTCGACGTCGCCACCGGCGACCCCCGCCTGAACGGCGCACTGGTCACGGTCGACCCGGCGACCGGCCACGCGCTGGCGATCAGCCGCGTCAGCATCGACCAGGAGGAGGCCCACCGCCTGCTCACCGATAGCTCAACCCGCCCGGACCCCCGCGAGCCGTGAGGCCCCCATCCCCGGCCAGCCGCTCCACGCCCACAAGCCCCCGCGCAATCCCCCGCTCGACCGCCCGGGGATCGTCGAACGGCCGGCCCTCGACATGGTGCCAGCGAATCCAGCGCTCGCCGATCAGCAGCGACGACGACGCCGAGAAAATGTCGATGAGCGCCGACTCGCTCGCCCCCAGCGGCCGGACCCGCTCGTAGGCCGCCAGCGCGTCGCCCCGTGCCCAGGTCTCGCCTTCGCCGAAGCCGTCGAGCCACTCGCCCGCCAGCCGCGCCAGGTCGGCCGCCACGCAGTCCACGCCCATCGCGCCGAAGTCCACCAGGCCGGCCAGGCGATCCCCCTCGAACAGGAAATGCTCGGGCCTGGCGTCGCGCAGACACGGCTGGAGCGGCACGACGCGACCCGCCGCCTGTCGCAGCGGTTCGACCAGCCGCGGGGCGATCGCGCGGGCCAGCGCCAGCCAGCGCTCGGCCATCGGCCCCGTCGGGTCGGCGGCCTTCGCCTGGCCGATCGCTTGCTCCAGCTCGTCGAATCCGCCGCCGATCAGGCCCGCGACGGCCGCGAGCCGCTGCGCCAGGCCCGGCGATGCGCCGTCCCTCCGTTCGCCGCCCAGGCGTTGATGCAACGCCCCCATCGCCGCGAACGCCGATCGCACCCGGTCCATCGCCGGGGGCCGCGCGGCCTCCGCCGCGCCGGGCATCCAGGGCTCGAGCTCCCAGAGCAGCCCATCATGCTCTTGCAGCGTCGCCCCCGACAGGTCGGCGATCGGCACGGGGATGAAGCCCAGGTCGCCCGCCATCGCCAGCCAGCCGTGCACACGCTCCAGGTGGCGCGCGAACGGCACCGTGCGGCGGCCAGGCGCGCAGGACCAGGTTCCCCGGCTCGGCGCGGAACCGCCACAGCCGCGCGCCGCTCAGGCCGCCGGCTCCGCCCAGCGGCTCGGGCTCGTCCAGCGGCTGCACCCGCCGCGGATACCGCGCCAGCACCTCGACGATCGCGCGATCGATCAAGGGTCAACCCCCGCCGTCGGCGACGGCCGCCGCGACCGCCCGCACCTGGAGCGCCAGCAGCGCGCGCTCGAACCGCGCTCACTTCCGCCTGCACGGCCTTGTCCCCCGCCCGGCGACGATCGATGTCCGACAGATCGATCGGCTCGCCGAAGAACACCCGCGCCCGCGACGGCGTCGCCAGCGATGGAAGGATCTCGTCGGTCTCCGGCGTCCCGATGATGTACGCCGGCAGCACCGGCACCCCGGCGCGGATCGCGATGTACGCGCTGCCGGCCCGCATCGGGCCCAGGCGACGTCCCGACTCGGGCAGGATGCGACCTTCCGGGAAGATCGGCAGTACCCGACCATCGCGGAGCGCCCGCAGCGCCGCCCGGATCGCGGCCACGTCGCGGCCGTCGCGATTGACCGGGATGCAGCCGATGTACGAGCAGATCCCGTGCAGCCACGGCGACTCGAAATACTCGCGCGCGATTATGAAGCCCAGCAGCCGACGGCTCGACGCCTGGAGCAGCATGTGGTCGATCCCGCAGGTGTGATTCGAGATCAGGATCGCCGGGCCCGAATCCGGCAGCGGCGCATATTCCTTGGTGTAGAGCCGGTGCCACGCCGTGCAATAGACCTGGAACCCGCGGTAGAGCAGGCGCAGCGGCCCGCGGATCTCCCACAGCCGGTCCGCCTCATGCGACGCTCGCGAGACCCCGAGCAACCATCCCGGCAGCGCGAGGAGCAACACCGCCAGGAAGATCAAGAGCCACAGGTTCATGGAGCCTTCGTTGAGATACGGCCTTCCAACAACATCTCGACCCGACCACCCGACCGATTGTAGCGGCCCGGAGTGTCCTCGTGTACGTCCACCCGCGCGCATCGCTGTCCACGCCCGGCAGGACGGCATCCCCCGCGATCGACGGCCACTCGCCCGTCGACCGGCTTGTCGTTCACCCGCATCAGGCCGCCTGGAACAGGTGGCGCTCCAGGCTCGCCGCCAGCTCGCCGACGGTCCGCAGCGTGGCGACCTCGTCGGGGTCGATCTCCACCGCGAATCGGTCCTGCAGATCGATGACGACCGCCACCAGGTCGAGCGAGTCGAGCGAGAGGTCCTCGAGGAGCAGCGACTCCGGGGTGATCACCGCCTCGCGTGCCCGGGCCGAGACGCTGCGAATCGTCTCGGCGATGGCCGTCGTCGTGTCGTCAGCTCGGTGGGTCGGGGGCTTCATGGATCGCCTCGATTCAACAGGGGACGTGGGAACGCGAGATGCTCGGCTCCGTTGACGAGACCTCCGGATGGCCGCGGGTTCCGTGCCGCCCGACGGACGAGGCCACGCCCGGCCCCGGTCCTCTGGCTCCCGGACCCTCACCGCCGGATGGCTCGGGTGAATGCCCGGCGAAGTCTACATCGAACCCGCCTCGGGAAGCACTTGACCCACACACCGGTCGCCGACCCGGAATCCCTCGCCGAGAGTCCGGGGCTGCCGATTACTCCGGTCGTAATGCCCCTCGCCGGGCCCGACAGCACCCCCCTCGCCCGCCGATCCGGCCGGCGCGTCCCGCCCCGCGCAACCCTCGGACAACCCGGGAATCCGGGGGTGATCGGTTGCGGCACGCCTCGCCGTCCTCTATAATCCGACGCCGTTGAAGGTCACGTGCTCCCGGCCAGGGTGCCGGGGGCGAGCCGATTCGCGATCGGCCCGAAGCGCGTTGCTTCTGCGCCGTCAGCGGCATGGAATGATTCCGACAAGGAGAAACACCGTGAGAATCAAGCTCGGATTGAAGGCCTGGTCGCTGGCCCCGGCGATGCTCTTCTCGCTCGCCGTGATCTCGGGTTGCAACGACGAGACCACCCCGACGACCGGCACCCCTCCCTCGACCAGCCCGCCCCCGGTCGTGAAGCCCGATACCAGCAAGAAGCCCGATACCATCACGCCGCCGGCCCCGCCCGCCGACAAGGAAAAGGAAAAGGCGAAGATGTGATTTCCCCGGCCGGGGAAATCCCTTCGGCCCGCAGATCTCCTCATGCCTGGTGAGTCTCCATGTGAACATGGGGTTCCATCCAGGAATCCGGAATCTGACGACCGGAATCACTGTCCCGGTGCTTCGACAGCCCCCGGCCCAGGCCCGATTTTCCACCACGGCCGCCTCTTCCCCCGCGGAAGATGCGGCCGTTTTCTATCCACACGCCGAGCGAAACCGCTCCGCGGGACCGCCACCGACCGACGCGGGCAGCCCCGCCCGATCAGCCCGACACCCCGCGGACGACCGGGTTGACCAGCGTGCCGATCCCGTCGATCGCGATCCGCGACGTGGTCGCCGGCCTCGAGGCTGAACTCGTCCGGCGGGACGATGCCGGTCCCCGTCAGCAGGACGACGCCCGTCGGGGAAGACGATTGTCGCGGCCCAGCCAGCCGATCAGGTCCTCGAGCTTCCGGGCCATCCGGGCGATGCGTCGTCTCGCCCCGAGAAGATCGTCGCCGCCGCCGCGGTCGATCTCCAGGCGGATCGTCGACTCGACTGGCGCGGCGGCATCGCGCTCGGCCAGGGTGATCGCCGGGCCGAGCGCGCACGAGCCCGTCGTAGACCTTCGCCTGCGGGAGATAGAGCGGGTTCTCGCCCTCGATGTCGCGGGCGCTGACGTCGTTGCCGACCGTGAAGCCGACGAGCTTCAGCGACGGGCGTGAGCACCAGCGCCAGCTCGGGCTCGGGCACGACCACTTCGAGTCGCGCCGGACCCGGATCGGCCGCGCCCGGCCCGACGACGCGGCTGGGCGTCGCCTTGAAGAACAGCTCGGGCCGGCTCGGCGCGATAGACCAGGTCGTAGAACGACGCGGCGCCGGCTCCGATTCCTCCTCGCGGGCGACCTTGCTCCGCTCGTAAGTGACGCCGGCGCCCCAGACCTCCTGGACGTCGATCGGCGGCAGGACGCGCACCTCCGCGAGGGGCAGAGAGGCCCGGCGCACATAGAGGTGCCCGCGGACCGCTTCCTCCGGGTCCTCCGCGTGGAGGACCCGGCTCAGGGCGTCGGGCCCCGAGTGCAGCGGTATGACCTGGTCCCCCTCCAGGAGCCCGACGCGGCACCACGCCATCTCGAATTCGTCGTCGGTGGCGAACTTGATCAGCCGCATGATCTCTTGCCTCGGGGTAGGAGCCGATCGGCCGGCCGGCCCGTCGCGGCCGCGCGCCCCTCCCTTTTTAGCGAGCCGGCCAGACCCCGGTCAATGCCCGCGCCGCGGCGAGAAGTCCGGCCGAAATTCGGACGGACCTCGCAACACGCCCTTCGAATCCGACCGATTCCGATCGCCGCCACGCGAGACCGGGATTGCCTCGCGCACGAACACCCGGAAGGCGCACTCAGCCTCCACGGCCCCGACGATCTCCGCCACTCGAACGCTCTCACCCCATTGACGATCGCGCCGGGTCTCACTATATTTGCCTGGACGCATGAAGAACACCGCCCCCGACGCCCTGGCCGACTCGACCCGCCTGCTCAAGGCGTTCGCCGACCCCGTGCGCCTCCGGCTGCTCAACCTGCTCTCGGGCGACCGGGAGGAGGTTTGCGTCTGCCACCTGCACGAGGCGTTGGAGCTATCCCAGCCCACGGTCTCCCGCCACCTGGCCTATCTCCGCAAGCACGGGCTGGTCCTGGGCCGCAAGGAGGGCCTGTGGGTCCACTACCGGCTGGCCCGGCCGAAGGCGGGCCTGCACCGCATCCTCCTGGGCTGCCTCGACAGTTGCCTGGGCGACCCCGACGTCTTCCATCAGGATCGCCAGCGGCTCGAGCGGGCGGTCTCCTGCTGCGATGGTGAGGGATAGTGCGATTTTTTTCGCCGGCTATATTCGCCAGGCCCATATAGTCGCCAGGAGTATTCCCAATGTCCAGGCACCGGCTGACCCTCCTGATCGCCACTGCTGCTCTTGCTCGCGTGGACCGGGCGTTGCCCGGCCGGGGACGACGTGGGGCCGCTGGTCCGCTCGCTCTGGCTGGTCCAGCGGTTCGGAACCGCCGAGGCCGTCGCGTCCCGCGAATGACCAGAAGCTGAAGGGCACGCTCTCCAAGGCCCTGGGCAAGGATGGCATCCTCACCGCGACGGGGGTACAAGGGCTCATGGATTCCTCGACGTTCGCAGAGGCTGGCCGGGGCCGACGGGAAGCTCGACGCCGCCGAGGTGCGGAAGGCCCTGGACGCCGAGGTGCCCGAGTCCCGCAGGCGCGCTGAACCCCAAGGTCGCCGCCCACGCCGACCTGCTGACCACCTCGTTCGACATGATCGACGAGACCCACGGCCAGGCGGGCGAGAAGCTGGCGGACTGGATCGCCAGGAACTACAGGCCGGGCCAGCCGCTCCACGTCACGGTCGTCTGCACGGGCAACAGCCGCCGGAGCATCCTCGGCGCGACGATGGGCAACGTCGCCGCCGCCTACTACGGCATGCCCGAGGTCCGCTTCCACAGCGGAGGCACCGCCCCCACCGCCTTCAACCCCCGCACGGTCGCCTGCCTGAAGGAGATCGGCGTCGAGGTCGAGCCCACCGGCGACGAGGCCCCCCGCGGCGAGCCGAAGACGGCCAACCCGATCTACAAGGTCCGCTGGGGCCGGCCGGGGCCTGGAGACGACCGAGTTCTCGAAGACCTACTCCGACGCCAGCAACCCCCAGGAGGGCTTCGCCGCCCTGATGGTCTGCGGCGAGGCCGACGCCGCCTGCCCGTTCGTGAAGGGGGCGGCCCTGCGGGTCTCGATGCCGTACCTCGACCCGAAGATTTACGACGACGGCGATTTCGAGGCGGCCAAGTACGCCGAGCGGCGGGACGACATCGGTCGGCTGATGCTCAGCGTGATGATGCAGGTGCGGAACCGACTGGCGGCGCACTGACCGACCGAACCCCGAAACACTGCAGGGAGACGATCCATGTCCGAGACGATCACCGAGGCCGTGAAGATCGAAATATGGGTCGGTCGCCGCCAGCGGGCTGTCCACCGACCAGGGCGGCGTGAAGGCGGTCGCCGAGGCGTTCGGCTACTCGCCCGAGGAGCTGGCCTCGATCCCCGCCGAGGCGAACATGGGCCTCTCCTGCGGCAACCCCACGGCCACGGCCGGCCTGCGGCCGGGCGAGACGGTCGTGGACCTGGGCAGCGGCGGCGGGCTCGACGTGTTCCTGGCCGCCCGGAAGGTCGGGCCGACCGGCCGGGCGATCGGCATCGACATGACGCCCGAGATGCTCGACCTGGCCCGCGCGAACGCCGAGAAGGCCGGGCCTGACCGAACGTCGAGTTCCACCAGGCGACCATCGACCAGCTGCCCCTGCCCGACGCCTCGGTGGACTGCGTGATCTCCAACTGCGTGATCAACCTGGCCCCCGACAAGCCCGCCGTCTTCCGTGAGATCGCCCGGGTGCTCAAGCCCGGCGGCCGGCTGGCCGTCAGCGACATCGCCCTGAAGCGGGAACTGCCGCCCGAACTGGGCGACGACCTGATGGCCTACGTCGGCTGCATCGCCGGGGCGATCCCGATCGAGGACTACCGCCGCGGCCTGATCGAGGCCGGCTTCGCCCACGTCGAGGTCATCGACAGCGGGTCCGACCTGAACGCCTACGCCCAGGTCGAGAACCAGGCCGCGTGCTGTCCCCCGCCTGCCGCGTCCTCTTCCTTGCCGCCGGCCGTGCTCGACTCGGCCTGCTGCGCCGTCGGCCCGGCCGCAGTCGGCCCGGCCGCGCTCAGCCCGGCCGCGGTCGGCCCGGCCGCGGTCGTCGCCAGGGAGCTCCACGCCCGGCTCGGCGACCTGTTGCGCCGGTATGATGTGAACCACTATGCCGCCAGCGTGAAGGTCTTCGCGGTCAAGCCGCTGTAATGGCCCCAGGTCACGACGGCGGAACTCAACTCCCTGTCCCACGGGCAAGCCCGCCCAGGCTCGACGCCATCCCGTCGCTCTGGCAGCATGGTGTCTGGTCAAGAGTTCCTATCCGGAGGACGACCATGCTCGCCAAGGCGATGAACCCGATCCTGAACGTCTCGAACATCATCGAGACTTTCGCCTGGTTTGCCAGACTCGGCTGGACGAAGGGCTTCGACTGGGGCAGCCCGCCAACCTTCGGTTCGGTCTGCTCGGGCAACTGCGAGATCTTCCTGTGCCAGGGCGCGCAGGGTGGCCGGGGCAAGAGCACGCTCCCGACGACGAAGGACAGCGGCGAGATGGGTGATAAGGGCGTCTGGATCTCCATCTGGGTCAACGATGTCAACGCCCTCCACCGGCATTGCCTGTCCCAGGGCATCGAGGTGACCTTCCCCCCGACCGACGAACCATGGGGCGTCCGCGAGATGCACATCCGCCACCCAGACGGGCACGTCTTCCGAATCAGTAAGGGACTTGGAACAGATCACTCAATCGCTCAACGCAATGGGGAAAGTCCGGATCGGCGGACGGAGCCGCCTCCTACAGGCAGGCCGGCGGATCCGCCCCCTTGTAGGAGCCGGCTCCGTCCGGCGATCGGGCGGGCCGATGCCGCCCCGATCGGGCCGACCGGATCGGGAGCGCAGCTCCCTCCGACAAGGGGACGAATCCGGGCGGGTCTGTTGTGGGGGCCGCCTGCCGGCGATCGGTCGGGGACGCGGCGCCGGTCGAGCGACCCTGAGCTACCCAACCGTTCGGCGTGCTCTAGCCGGGGTCCACCGCCCTCTGTCTTCGACGAAGAAAAGCCATTTCGTATCTCGGCGCCGCTAATGATCATATTAAAGAAATAACATACATCAAAACCGCCAACAGGACCCCCACGATCAGCCGGACCGGGAACAGGCCGAAGAGGACGCGGACGGGGAACACGTGGGTCTTCTCGATGGCAGCCCACTTATGGACGTCGGCGCGGTCCTCTGCCAGGTCGACAGCCAGGCGAAGCAGGTCGCGCACGGCTCCGATATCGGACCAGGGCGACGCAGTCCCATGCGTCGGCCCCTTCCGGGGAGAGGAACCGGCCGGCCGCTCGGCCCGCCAACACGGGAAAGCAGGCGCGTTTCAACAACAAGGGGATCACGGCGCGGTTGTACCGGGCGTCGGCCGCACGGGGATCGTCGCCAAACTCCCAGCCGGGCGGGTACACCGCCTTCGAACGGAACCGGATCAGGTTGACCATCACGAACTCCCGACCGTCGTCGTCCTGAACGACCGCGCAAAGCGCTCCGAGGAGGTCCTGGTCGATGACGGATCCCCTGGCCTGCGCGTTGCCTTGCACTCGCTCGAGGAGCGCCTCGGCTTCATCCGGAGTCAACAGCCGGCCTCGGCCCCCGTACCAGATCAGGAACACGATGTAAATCAGCGCGATGGCCACGAGAATGATAGACATCAACACTCGAGTGCCTCCTGCATTTCAACTCAACGCGCAGTCTCCCGCGGACCCGAAAAGCGACCTGCGTCGCTCTCACTGCTTTCCGGCGAGCTTGAGCGCCTCGGGCAGCGCCGGCGTCCCGCCCGGCTGCGAGCAGACGAAAGCGGCCACGGCGTTGGCATGGCCGTTGATCGCGTCGAGCGGATGACCCGCGAGGCGGCCGACCACCAGCGCCGCGGTGAACGCGTCGCCGGCGCCGATCGTGTCGACCACCTCGGCCGGACGGCCCGGATGATCGGACCATTCGCCGCCGGCCCACAGCAGGCTGCCGCCGCCCCCGCGGGTCAGCGCCACGACCTCAAGGCCGAACCGCCCGGCCAGCCCCTCGATCGCCCGTCGCGGGTCCGCCGCCAGGCCAAACATCCCGGCCAACTCGGGCAACTCGTGGTCGTTGAGCTTCAGCACGTTCGCCCGCTCGAGCGAACCGGCGATCACATTGACGTCGACGAACGGAGGCCGGAGGTTCACGTCGAAGACCCGCAACGCGCCCGGCCGAACCGCCTCGACGATCGCCAGGATGGCCCCTCGCGACGGCTCGGCCCGCTGCGCCAGGCTGCCGAAGCAAAGGGCGTCGGCCCGCGCAGCGAGCGCCCGGGCCGCCGCATCGGCCTCGATCCGATCCCAGGCCACGCCCTCGCGGATCGTGTACCGCGGCTGGCCGTCGGCGCCCAGCCAGACGTCGACGGTCCCCGTCGGCGCCTCGGCGTCCACCTGCAACGTGTCGGCCGGCAGGTCCAGCCGCCGCAATCGCTCGATCACTTCCCGGCCCAGGGGATCGTCTCCGACCCGCGAGACCAGCCGGGCGTCGGCACCCAGCGATCGGGCATGATAGGCGAAATTCGCCGGCGCACCGCCGAGCTGCTTGCCCGCCGGCAACAGGTCCCAGAGCACCTCCCCGATCGCCAGAATCGCGTGACTCATGATCCGAGGCCCCCACACCGTTCCACTCTCACACCCGCCCGCACATCGATCGCCGACCGCCTCTCCGGGTCGAACCTCGATTACATTCCGCCCTCAGGACCCTTGCGTGAACATTCGACCGCTCATTTTTCCTGCGGCGGTGCCAGCGGCAGCGCGAAGTCGGGGCTCTGGACGTGGCGGATGTACGCCTCGGCCAGCCGGTGTCCGCTCTCGATCCCGCGCATCCGCGCGACCTGGTCCTGGAGCGCGTAGTACCTGTCCGGGCTCTGGCTGGCGTGCGCGTAGCAGGCCCGCCGCTTCCGCGGCTCGGCCGCCGTGATGTCCACGTAGTGCGTCGGCGCGAACTGCACCGTGTCCTCGCCGCTGGAGACCTCGTAGTAGTACAGCGCGAACCGCCTCTTCAACTTCAGCCACGCGTCGTACACCAGCATCGAGATCGCCCGGTGATCGGCGTGGTTGTCGATCGGCCAGTGAGTAAAGACCACATCGGGCCGCTCGGCCTCGAGGACCTTGCGAAACGCCTCGTAATGCGGCGCATCGACGACCGCCTGGCTGTTGAACTGCCCTGCGTACAAGGCCGCGCCTTGAGGATCTCGCAGGCCGCCCGCGCCTCGGCCACCCGGCCGACGCCCTCGTCCCTTGGCGGCCACTCGCCCTTGTTCAGGTAGAGCAACACCACCTCGTGCCCGAGGTCCGTGTACCGCGCCACCGTGCCCCCGCAGCCATACTCGGGATCGCCCGGATGGCCGCCGGTGACGATGATCTTGAGCCGCCTCGCCGCGGCCTCCGCCGCCCCCTCCGCAGCGCCGGCCGCGAGCGCGGTGCCCACCGTGCCGGACCCAATCAGCAGCTCGCGTCGTGACAACATTTCCATATCCCCACCCTGGTACTCTCAGCCCTTGGTCCCGGTCTGGCCGCGGCCGGTCGTGTCGATCCCGCGTGGTTGCGGCGTGCCCGGCGTCACGATCTTCCAGGTGTCGCCCATCTCCCTGAGCACCGGAAGTCGACCGGCTGATAGGCCACGTCCAGGTAGCGTGTGGTGACCGACTTGCCCCCCCGGGACCGCGATTCCATGGCCGCGTCGAGCGCGCAGGACGTCAGCAGGGTCCGCTCGATCGGGTACGGCGGCCGTCGCGACCGGAACCCCTGCTGGATCGCGTGCGACAGGGCCTTGAAGAGGTTGCGGTTCTCCCAGGGACCGACGTAGAAACTGGTCGCGCGGGGCGTCGATTCGCCGTCGAGCTTGCAAGCGAAGTGCCAGTGCGTTGCGTCGCGCGCCCCGGTGAGGATCATGCCGCGGAGTCCGTCCCTGTACGTCACCAGGATCCCGTGGACCTTCCGCCCGAAGCCACCCGACCTGACGAGTTCGCGCAGCGGACCGGGATGCTTTGGGTCGGGATCGGTCGCGCGGGCGGCGTCGGCCAGCTCGGGCGACCACCGCCCCTCGTCGGCCGCCCGCCAGAGTCGGTCGCCGTCGAGGAACTCGACGTCGCGTGATCCCCGTCTCGCCGCCCGCGCGGGCCTCGACAATCGACTGCATGACCTCGAGCGCGTGGAAGTCGTATCCCTCGAGGTTGCCGCCGTGCAGCGAGACGGCCTCGGTGATCCGGGCATCGCGGGGCAGCTCGAACGGCGGCCGGCGCTCCGCCAGCGGGACCGAGCTGCCCGCCATCAGCAGGAAGCCCATCCGCCGGGCCGTGTCGACCATCTCCGTGGCCCAGTCGGCACGATACGACAGGTGCTTGTCGCTGAACACCGGCGCCGTCGCCCCGCTCCGGCGGAACTCGGCCACGATCTCGTCGAAGAACCGTTTGCGAGGATACTCGACCTGTCCCCTGGCGTTGGTCGGATACTTCCCATGCTCGCCGATCGATAGCACCGCATCCGCCGCCAGCCGACCGCCGCCGGCCCGCAACGCCTCGGCGATGGTGGGAAAGATCGGGATGCCGTAATCCCGCGCGATGTCGCGCGCCATCTCGCCCTTCGGGAACTGGTCGACATACAGGCCCACGATTTCGGTCCACGGCTCGACCCGCCGGCCGTTGAACAGGTAGGGCTCGAGGAAGTTCTCGAGGATGACGTGCGCGTGGCTGCGATAGGTGAACTCGGTCACGACCGCGGCCACCCGCAGCTTCCGGGGAGGGTCGGCGCCGGCGGCCGGCGACCACAGTCCCGGGCCGAGCACCGCCCCGGCGAGGCCCGCGGCGGATCGTTCGAGGAACCGTCGGCGAGACGGTCGGTCGGGTCCTGGGTTGCGACTCATCCGGCGGCCCTCCGACTGGGGTCGTGGAGTCCGGCCGTACGCGCGACGGCCACGAACCGCCATTATGCCAGGTCGGCCACGAATCGCCAGCGACCCGAATCGCCCCCCGGTGGTGCAGAGCGCGCCCGAGCAGCCCCAGCCCCGCCGCCCCGGCGACGGCCCGGCCCGGGCCGGCTCGCCCGTCGGCCGTCGGACCCGGCGGACGGCCCGGCCCGTCCGCTGTAGGAGGCGGCTCTGTCCGCCGATCGGGCCGCTCCGAGCCGGACCCGACCCGTCCGATCCGTTCGGGCGGACGTAGGTCAGGCTGTCAGCCTGATGCGGGCGGACCGGATACCGATATGGTACGATCCGACCGGAGGGCCGGCCCCCCGCACGGATCGAGCCCGGTCCCGCTACAGCAAACGAGCCACAACCCCCGTCTCGCGGTCTCGGCTGATGGCCAGAGGGTATGTTGATCGAGGTGAGGCTGCCGCGAGTCCCAGGGCTCATGGCCTGTCCGCCGGAAGGCTCGCTCCGCCTCGGCCCCGTACGGTCCGGCGGGACGGGCCGACCGAAAGCAAATCACGAAGCTCGACCCCATCTCGGCCCGTAATGTCCACCGAACGACACCGTGTGCCGACCAGCCATCCGGACACCTTCGACCGCGACCTCAACGCCGCCGCATTCGCCGGAGGTTTGACCGCGTCTCACCGATTTCGGCCGCGCCCTCACAGGGCCAGTTCATTCCGCAGGTCTTGCAACGAGATCGTTGCCTCTTCCCGGGAGAGTTGCCCGAGGAAGCTCAGGAAATCGGGATTGTTCCTGAGGAGTTCCACCTCGACCTCGAAATCGTCGAGTTGTGCCACGGCGAACGCGGAACCGTCGGGCTTTCGCAACACGACCACCCCGTCCCTGGCCAGGCCCATGACTTCGTCGAGCGTCGGCTGGGTCTCGGTCAATTCGATCACCGTCATAGTCGAACCTCTTTGTCGCCGATGTGGAGGACCCCATGCTCCTTGTGACCCACAGCTTTGATCTTGACGATCCCTCGATCGTCCTCGATCGTGACATCGTAGAACACGCGGAAATCCTGGATACGCAACTCCCAATCGGATAGCTCGTTCTGGCCCAGGCGTTTTCGGTTCCGGGTCTCGGTGGCCGGCTCGTGAGTCAGTTGCTCGTTGACGGCGTCCAGGATGATTTTCTGCTCGTATTTCCGATAGGAACGCACGTGGTCGGCCGCGGTCCGCGTGAATGCGATTTCGAATTTCATGCTGCCTCGACTCGCCGGACCGACGACTCCTCACCTTGGTGAGTATACGGGACGCTTTCCAACGAGCAAAGGCTTCGCTTCGTCGGGACCGCCCCGGCACGGCCCGGGCCGGCTCGCCCGTCGGCCGTCGGACCCGGCGGAAGACCCGGCCCGTCCGCTGTAGGAGGCGGCTCTGTCCGCCGATCCTGGCCCAGCCCCGCCCCGCCAGGCGGCCGTCCCGGTTGTAGGAGGCGGCTCTGCCGGCGATCCGGCCGGCCCGGTCGGACCGCCCCCTTGGCATCGCGGAGATCGAGGCCGGTCGGATTGATATCAGCGGGGAGCCGTGAAATACTCGGCGGATGAACCCGATCCGCCGCTTCTTCCACCGATTCCGCATGCCCGTCGGCATACCGCTCGGGGTCAACGTGCCCTTCGATCCGGCAGACCACGCCGAGGACTTCGCGCATCGCTACGCCGAGCCGCTCGACTGGCTGGCGGGAATCCACCTGAAAGAGCGAGGCATCCCGAAAGAGCGTATCGGCTCGAACGACCACGATCATGGGCTGGCCGGAGCGGCGTTCAACCCATTCGAGCGGCATGGTGGATGTATCACGCGCGCCGGGCAGGTCAATCTCGATTCCGGATCGTTCAACCCCGATCTGCTGACGAACGACTACGGCAAGAAGGCCGGGAAGCTCTGGGCGGGATCGCGGCTACGCGACCGATGGGATGCCCTGACGGCGCACGAGGATACGGAGTGGCGTGAGGGCGGAGATCATGAGGCGGCAGTCTGGAAGGCCCCCGAGACGGAGTTACCTATCAGCGACCGTGCGCGGCGGAGTCTGATTTCGATACGAAGGGGCTGGCGGGGCCGTTGACCCATGCCCAGCCGTCATCGCTGAAGCGAAAACTGGCCTCCGGTCCGGTGGCGAAGCCGGACACGGCGAACATGATCCCCGCGCGCACCAGCTCGCGGTAGGCTCCCTTGTTCGCGGCGGTGACTCGATTGTCCCGCGTGGCCAGGCGGTGACGTAGCAGCGCCAGGGCGCCCTCCGACAGATCGGTTTGCATGGCTTCCTCCTGGCCGGATTCTAACCGTCCTCGAGCCGCCTGGCGAGACTGGAAATGTGTTCGAAATCCGTCGCTTGACCGGAAAAACTCGGCGATGAGGGACGGAAAGGGGTCGGACCTTCTGGGGGGTCTCCGAGGCGACCGAGTCATCCACACCCCGGTCCTGCCCGGGTCGCCAACGCGGGGGTCCGCATCGGGATCGGCCGGTGCCATCACGATCATCTCGGTCTGCGCCTGCGGGCCCTGCTCGCTCGCGAGTTGGCGCTGGGTGATCCGGGCCGCGCCGCTGGCATCGCTCGCCTCCAGCGGACGATCCAGATCATCGGGTGAGCGTTCCGAATCTCACGACGCAGGCTCATTCCGATCTCCGGCGACCGGCCGGTGGAACGTCTCGCCGGTCGGCCGGACCGACCGGAACCGCTGCACGGCGAACATCCGGACCTCCTCGCGCGCGTGGCCAATAGGATCGCCGGATCCGCAACGGTTGACCACGCGTCGCGCGGAGATTGGGTCCCTCTTGCTCCGCGTCGCATGCGGAGAAAGAACTTGCCCATGCGGAGAATCGGGGCTATTATCTCCGCAAACCATGCGGAGAATATCCTTGTCGATCTACCAAAGAGACGACTGGCCCAGGTTCCGCTGGGATCAGGAGGGGCTGGCAGACCTGCTTGCGGCGGTTCGTCACCGCCAGGGCCGGCTGGTCGGCCGGATGGAGGGGCTCGGCTTCCGGCTGCGCGAGGAAGCCGTCCTGAGCACCCTGACCCAGGACGTGCTCAAATCCAGCGAGATCGAGGGAGAAATCCTCGAGATCGATCAGGTCCGTTCCTCCCTCGCCCGCCGACTCGGGCTGGATATCGGGGCGCTTACACCGGCCGACCGCCATGTTGACGGCGTGGTCGAGATGATGCTCGACGCCACCCAGAAATATCAGGGCCCGCTCACGGAGGAACGCCTGTTCGGCTGGCACGCCTGTCTCTTCCCGGCCGGACGGAGCGGCATGCGGAAAATCCGGGTCGGTGAGTGGCGGGACGACCGTTCCGGCCCCATGCAGGTCGTCTCGGGCCCCGTCGGCCAGGAACGGGTCCACTTCCAGGCACCTCCCGCCGGGCAGCTTCCGGCCGAAATGTCGCGGTTCCTGGGCTGGTTCAACACCCCCGCCTCGATCGATCCGGTGCCGAAAGCAGCCCAGGCCCATCTCTGGTTCGTCACCATCCACCCCTTCGACGACGGCAATGGGCGCATCGCCCGCGCGATCGCCGACCTGGCGCTGGCACGTTCCGAACAGAGTCCGAAACGGTTCTACAGCATGTCCGCCCAGATCCGGCTGGATCGCAACGATTACTACCGGATCCTGGAACAGACCCAGAAGGGCACGCTCGATATTACCGCCTGGATGCAGTGGTTCCTCGGCTGTCTGGATCGCGCCTTCGGCGGCGCGGAGGTGACGCTCGCGACCGTCCTGCGGAAAGCCCGGTTCTGGGAATCTCACTCCGGACAGTCGTTCAACGACAGACAACAAAAAATCCTCAACCGCCTGCTGGATGGGTTCGACGGCAAGCTCACTTCGTCGAAGTGGGCGAAGATCGCGAAATGCTCCCAGGATACCGCCGGCCGCGACATCACCGACCTGGTCAATCGCGGCGTGCTGACGAAGGATGCCGCAGGTGGCCGAAGCACCAGCTATTCGCTGGTCGAACCGTCCGCGAAGAGCGAACCGGGGCCAGGATCGCTCCCATGATGGGGGATGGCGAGGTCGGCTGGATCGCCTCACGGTTGTGTTGCGCATACGAGCCCGACGCACCGGGCTCGTATCGGCTGGATCATTCCATGATGCGCACAATCCGACCGTCCGGCGCCCACACCCGGCGACTGACGTCGCCGGTTCGCCGGAATCGGTCGCCCCCCAGGCGGCTTGACGACCGATCGACCGCGCACCTCGCCGGACAGGGCGAACCGGCGACGTCAGTCGCCGGGTGAATCCATCGACTCCCACGGCTCGTATCGGCTGGATGGCGCCCCGACGCACCTCGCCGGACAGGGCGAACCGGCGACGTCAGTCGCCGGGTGAATCCATCGACTCCCACGGCTCGTATCGCCTGGATGCGCCCCACACCCGGCGACTGACGTCGCCGGTTCGCCGGAATCGGTCGATTCCATTCCGCGAGCTTGCCGGCCGTACGATGCTCGGGCCGAGATACCCCGAACCGCCTCGTGACGGACCGTCGCACGCCGCCTCCGCGCGGGCAGGGTCGATGGGGTCCGAGCTGCGCGGACCAGTCGGTGTGTTTGAGGCGGGAAGGCTCTCGTCCGCTTCCGCCAGTCATGTCCTTGGGGTTATCCGTTCGTCGGAGCGACCCGGGCGAGGTACCTGAGGCCGGCGATGCTGGGCAGGAAGCAGTAGGCCCCGCCTTTCGTGGTGATCAGGCGGCCGAACCCCGAGATCGCCGTGTTCGCCTTGCCGCCCTGTCCGCAAGCCGCGAGCGTGAACACGCTGCTCGAAGGATCGTTAACGCCCAGGAAGACGTCGTCCCCGCTGATATTGAAGACCGCGTTGCCGGGACACCGGGGATCGTTCCCCGTAGCGGCCTTGATGAAACGGGACGTGTTGTCCCACTGGCTCACCAGGAATTCGAACTGAAAGGCCAGGCTGGCGTTGATGAAATGGCCGATGAGCCCGCGCGGGCGGGAGTCGGGATGATCGCGGTCATAGTCGGGGCCATAGGGCATGGCTCGCCGGACGATTCGATGATGGGTCGAGTCGGTCCCGACCACCGCGGCGTCCCGAGGATTGTTGCGCCGGATGTGCGAGCCGATGGGGCACTTCAGGCCCAGGGTGTCATCCCGGCCGGGATCGGCGTCCACGTAATGGAATGCGTTCAGCCGGGACCAGGGCAGGACTGGCCCGGCCTCGTCGGGCGTCAGCTCCAGGGGGTTGCCGTTGCGCCAGCGTCCGCAGACCTTGGCGGCCAGGACCTCGCGGTCGATCCCCGCCTTCGCCGCGTACTCGCCCAGGAACGCCTCGAACCCCGCGACGTCCTGCTCCAGGATCCGGAAAGCCGAGTAGCTGCCATTCCTGGAGAGCTCCCGGGGCTCGACCTGGATGGTGGCACCCGACGCGTTCGGATAGCCGAGCAGGAACTCGCCGGTCGGCACGATCGGTTGGTCATCGGCAATGTCGTGCTTGCGCGGCGGCGCCCCGAGGATGGTGGGCTGCGCGATGCTGTCGCGGAATCCGAAGTGGATCCGGTCGCCGCTCAGGCCCCGCGCGTCGTGGGCGGAGAGTTCCTTGACGCAGCCGAAGAAAGCCGTCCGCAGGGTCGCCGTCGCTCGCTCCAACACCGACGGGTCGCGCGTGATCCAGAGGCTGAGCACCGCGTGCACCGCATCGCCGTCGGCGAGCCCGCCGATCCAGTTCCCCGGCGCGCTCGCCCCGACATCGCCGACGAGCCCAGCCGTGGCCGGCGCGGTCGCCCCGCGTCGGAAGGCCGGGTCGAAGGTCGCGAGCTGATCGTCCGTTAGACCCAGCCTCGCCAATCCGGCGCGGGTGAATCCGACGTTCAAGAAAAGTTCGGGCTTGGTGGACCACCGCTCAGCCGTGGTGACTTGCGGCGTCCCGGAGGTGCCGTCGATCATCGAGCGAATCAGTCGCCGCGCCCCGTCCGCGTCGGTCAACTCGAGGATGAAGTGCCGCGCCAGGTTGACGCGATAGCCCCGAAGGATCGTCCCCTGAACGTCGCCGTAATCAATCTGAGGGTCTAACACATGCAATTCCCTTCCTCGTGACGAGGTTGGGGGTCCTGGAGCGATCCCTCAGCCTTCGGCGAGGATCTGCTGGACCGTGAACGGATAGGCGGAGAAGAGCTTCGGCTCCGCCGGGTTCTGCGATGCGTCGTTCTGCTTGAGGAAGCTGGTAAACGCGTCGAGGTTCTGGGCGACGGGGACCAGGGCCGCCCCCCCGACGACGAGCGGCAGAAGTGCGTCGAAGACGAAGCCGATCTTGGCCACGAAGTCGGAGATGTAAGGGTCGAAGTCGCCGTCGTACTCGGTGATCACCCCCAGGACCAGCTTGTCGGAGGCACCTCCTCCGGGCTGCAAGTTCGGTGTGGAGGCATCCAGCAGCAGGAACCTGGCGAAATGCACCGTGCCGATCGACGTCAGTCCCTGGTTGATCGCGTCCTGCTGTCCCGAGATCATCCCGGCGACGTCCAGCGGGTTGGTACCCGGCACGAGCGGTAGCAGGAGAGTCAATGCGTTGGCCATGTTGCTTCCCCAGGGGAGTTGATGGGCCGCGATGAGCCCTGACCTCGGCGGTCCACACCGATCGCCGCGGGTCCATTCTGGCCAGGCGCACAAGTCAGATCAAGCGACAGGTGTCAATGGACGCGAATCCTTGCGAAGTTGCTGAACCCGACCGCCAACGAGAAGCGAGGCCCTGATGAGGGGTGGCCTCCTCCCGGACCTCTTCGACCCGGCAGTCGGCCAGAGAGGGCGGGAACAAGACGGGAACCACGAAGGACACGAAGGACAGGAAGGACACGAAGCCGAGAGAAATTATCGCGGAGACGCGGTGGTGAACGCCCTTTGTGGTCTTCGTATACTTCGTGGCTGAACTCCCGGGCCGATCTCGGCGGGCCTGACATCGGATCGGTCGCCGCGGCCGAACCCACTCGGAGAGGGCGGGAAGACAATCGGAACCACCAAGGACACGCCGGTGGACGGATGCAGAGAGAGCGGCTCGCGAAGGGCGAAATCGCACGAACTAACCCATTTCGCCGCGGTTCGACGTGGATTCCGACAGGAGAATCAGAGGATTCGGCTGATTCGTCGGAATCGATAGAAGCCCAGGGTGTCTCGCCTGCCATCCTGGTTGAGAGTTAGCGTGGAAGGATGTGGCAGGTGTCGCGTTTCTCCTTTACGCTCACACACACTCGTTGGTTGGGCTTGCCGGGTTCCCCGTAAAATGAGAACTCTGCCTACTGGAGAGTGATTCTCGGAGAAACGACTCAAGCGGCTGGGGCGGTTTTGCCGATTACCAGTAAGCTTGGCGACTTCCCCGCGTGGCGAGCCGAGTGGTTCGACGCGGCAAGGGAAGTGGTACGGGAGGCCGGGATGGCGGATCGGATCTTCATCGTGGGCCACGCGGCGGTGACCTGCCTGGGTCGCGACATGGACGCGACCTGGAGCGGTCTCATCGCGGGCCGGTCCGGGATCCGCCGGCATGCGTCGCTGGGCGCCGAGACGTTCCTCCAGGACCTGGGCGGCATGGTCGAGGATTTCGGCCCGGGGACGGTGACCGAGGACCCGGCGGTCGCCAAGCTCTCGGCGCGGTTCCTCCACCTGGGGCTGGCCGCGGCGCGGGCGGCCTGGTCCGAGGCACGGCTCAACCGCCCCGATTCGGGGCTGGACCCGCACCGCGCGGCGGTGGTGATGGGCTCGGCGTTCGGCGGGCTCGACCTGCTCGACGCCGAGCAAGCCCGGATGGCCCGGCGCAAGAGCCCGGCGATCAGCCCGTACCTCGTCCCGGCGATGATCATCAACCAGGCGGCCGGCCAGGTCGCCCAGCACCTCTCGCTCTATGGCCCCGGCGCGGCGCCGGCCAATGCGTGTGCGTCGGGCGGGCATTCGGTCGTCCTGGGCGCGATGTTCCTCCGCTCGGGCGAGGCCGACGTCGCCCTCTGCGGCGCCTCCGAGAGCGCGTTCACGCCGCCGGTGGTCAACGGGTTCGCCACGATGAAGGCCCTGCTGGGCAAGAAGCCGGGCGACCGCTCGGAGCACGACCCGGGCCAGGCCAGCCGGCCGTTCAGCGGCGACCGGGCGGGGTTCGTCCTGGCCGAAGGGGCCGGGGCGCTGGTCCTGGCCACCGAGGCCGCCGCGAACCGGCTGGGCCTCGAGCCCCAGGCCGAGCTGGTGTCGTGGGCGACCAACTTCGATGGCCACCATATGGCCATGCCGTGTCGCGACCGGATCGTCCGCTGCCTGTCGGCCGCGCTCGAGCGCGGCAACCTCTCCCCCGGCGACATCGACTACTACAATGCCCACGGCACCAGCACGGTCCTGAACGACCAGGTCGAGACCCAGGTCATCAGGGACGTCTTCGGCGACTCCGCCGCCCGGCTGCCGGTCAGCTCGATCAAGGGGGCGCTGGGCCATAGCCTGGGCGCCGCCTCGGCGATCGAGGCGGCCGTCGCCGTCCGGTCGCTCGGCGAGCAGCTCATCCCGCCGACCATCAACTATCGGCCTGATCCCGAGCTGGACCTCGATTACGTGCCCGACCAGGCCCGGGCCGCCCGCCTCGAACACGTCCTGTCCGCGTCGTTCGGATTCGGCGGCACCAACAACGCCCTGATCTTCAGGAGGATGTCCGCATGACACCGACCCACTCCGTACCATCCCTGGTCGCCGAAGTGGTCGACGTCATCCGCAAGGCCGCCAAGATCCCGGCGCGTGTGCCGATCACGCCCGACTCCCGCCTCGTGGAGGACCTGGCCATCGATTCGCTCGACCTCGTCGGACTGATCCTCCAGCTTCAGGATCATTTTGACGTTGTCATCGAGGAGGATGCCGTGCCAAATCTGTGCCGGGTCGCCGACCTGGCGGCCTACCTCGCCGAGCGGAAGGATTCGGCCGACTCTTGACTGCCCATCTTACCGGACCTCTCCCGTCCGCGGATGTGCTGACACGAGTTTGAGCGTGGTTGGATGTGGAGGGTCGTCGATGGAACGACGCGGGCTCAACATCCGCAAGGGATTCCTGAGGCTGTGGCTCCCGATGATCCGCAGGCTGCCCGTTGCCGGTGGCGTCGCGGTTCGTCTCGGGGATCGGCCGGATGGAATACCGCTTCTCGCACCGGTTGCGGAGCGAGTTCCGGCAGGCCGTGATACGGGGCCGGTCGCTGCTGGGCTGCCAGTGGGACGTGCCGGAGGTCAGCCGCGAGCTGGCGGGCAACCACGTGCTGTGGCGGACCCGCGACCTGCTGCTCGACGGCGTCACCGACGCCCGCGCCCGCGAGATGTTCGCCGTGACGGGGCGAGAGAACCTGGACGCGGCCTTCGGCGAGGGTCGGGGCTGCATCGTGCTGGCCAGCCACTTCGGCGCCACCTGCTGCCGGCGCACTGGCTGTTCCGCCAGGGCTTCCCGGTCCGGTTCTACATGGAGCGGCCGCGGCACATCTCGCGGTTCCTTGCGCGGCATTTCGAGACCGAGGGCCCGCTCGGCCAGGACAAGCTGTTCATCTCCCGCCAGGGCGTGCCGGCCGACTCCGCCGGCTCGATCCTCCGCGCCGCCCGCACGCTCAAGGCCGGGATGCTGCTCTACCTGGCCGGCGACGTCCGCTGGACCGGGCAGCTCACCGAGCCGGCCCGGTTCCTCGGCCGCGACATGCGGTTCTCGACGACCTGGGTCGTCCTGGCCGCGATGACCGGGTACGCCCGTCGTGATGGTCTTCTGCCGGATGCAGCCCGACGGCCGCTACCACATCGAGTTCCGCCCCGCCTTCCACGTCCCCAAGGACGCGCCCGAGAAGGGCGAGACCGGCCGAGTGGGTCCGGCATTTCCTCGAGATCCTCGAGGACCAGGTCCGCCGATATCCCGAGAACAGCAACGACTACTTCTTCTGGGGCGAGGCGGAGGGCCTGGTGGCGTAGGATGCGCCACGCGGGCCGCGATCGACGGACGGACCGAACGGACCGGATCGGCCGACCGACCGGCTTCAGGGGAACGGCACCATGGCGACGGAGCCCGGTCGCGGGCCCGGTGGAAGAGCGTGCTCCGACAGGCAATGGCCCTGGCTGGTCTGGCCTCGCTCCTGATCCCGGCGGTCTGGCACGTCGTGGACTTCGAGGAAGACATCGACCCGCGAGTTCCCCCGGGTCGAGCGGCCGACGTTCAGCCGGGTGCCGCCGTCGGCCTACCGGCTGGCCGAGCCCGGCGACACGCTCGACCGGATCGAGCTCTACATGTCCGCGGCGGGCGTCGTGATGGCGGCCGGGGGACTGGCCGCCGGCCGCGACCGCGGGGATTCTGGCCGGCGGGCCTGGCCATCGCCCTGGCGGGCCTCTGGTACAGCGCGACGCCCGGGACCGACCGTTCGACGGCTGGTACGGACTGGGCTGGCGGACGATCCTCGACGCCGGCGCACCCTGGCCGCTGCGGCCGGGCTGTTGACCGCGGCGGTCGCGCTGGCCGCGGTGCCGGCGGTCGGCCTGCTACGCTTCCGGAGGCTGCGCGGGCCTCGGGTCGACGACTGGGCCGCCTCGCGGGACTCGCGGCGCCGGCGGGCTCTGGATCGCCGCGATCGTCTTCGCCGTCGCCCGCCAGTTCGAGATCCCGGGCGTCGAGCCGGCCGGCTACTGGCCGCGGTGGGCGATGATCGCGGCGATGCTGGCCTTCGACCTGGGGCTCCTGATCGAGCTGGTCCCGCTCCTGCGGTCGCGGTCGAGGCGGTGGGCCGTGGGCCTGGTGGCGCCGCCGGCCTGGGTCGGGACTGGTGGCCCTCGGGATCGCCGTGACCTGGTATCACCGGCCGCTGGCGCGGCTCAAGGTGGTCGTGCCGGATCGGATCTACATCACGCGCGATGCCCACCCGCCGGGGCCTGGAGGTCGCCCAGGAGCGCCGGCACTTCCGGACGATCATCAACCTCTTCCCCGAGGAGACCGGCCCAGCGCAGCCCGTATCCTCGGGCGACGAGCTGAAATTCGCCCGCGAGCACGGCATCCGCTATGTGAGCAGCCCGTCGGACCCCTCGCCGGAGGCCTCCGATGCGTTCCTCAACGCAGACGCTCGCCCTGGCGCAGGACCCGTCGGCCTGGCCGATCCTGGTCCACTGCCACGGCTGCATGGACCGCTCGCCCGCCTGGATGGGGATCTACCGCTTCGTCGTGCAGGGCCGGCCGCTGCTGGAGGTCATGCAGGAGATCGAGCGGCACCGCGGGCTACCGGCCCAAGGCGTCGGTGATCCTGCTGTATAATCGGGTGCTGCCGCCGCGGGCGCGGGAACGTTACCGCAACGACCCGACCGCCGCGATCCTGCGGCAGTGCGCCGCCGGGCACGTTCGACCCGATGCAGGGCCCGCGCCGCCCGCGGTCGCCGTCACGCCGCGGCCTGAAGCCCGACGAGCGGAGCAACCCGCTTACCAGAGATGATCCTCCAGGTTCGAACCGCCGCCATGCCGCGAGCCACCCGGAAGTTCACGATCCTCGACGGCATGATCCTGGTGGCTGCGGCCTCCGATCAATCTCGATCGGGTACGCTGACCGCGCCGCGGGCTGACCATGCGGTATCCGAGCTCTTGCCTTCGCTCACCCCAGGCGGGCCTTGGTCTCGTTCTCCGTGCGGATCCGCTGCCAGACTTCCTCGCGATAGACGCCGACCTCCGTCGGCGCCGTGAAGCCGAGGCGAACGACGTTGCCCTCGATGGCGACAACGGTCACCGACAAGCCGCAGTGCGGCACCATGACCCGTTCACCGAGCTTCCGGCTGAGGACGAGCATCGCAGTCCCTCCTTGAGTGTGGAGTCCCCTTCGCACCGAGAAACGAGCCAAACCCTGTTGATCGTTGATCCGGAAGGCGAGCCGCTCTGCGATTCCCGACAAATCTCTAAGCGGCGACAGAGACACGCCATCCCGATTCCCGACCCGACCGAAATCGCCGGGTCTTTTTCAGCGGCCTCCCGCCAGGCAGAGCCCCGCGTCGCAATCCTCATCGGCCGTCGACGACCGGCGATCTCGAAGTCGACGGACGCGTAGGCATCCCAGGCGGCCTCCCAGCGCTCGCGGGCCCGCACCCGGCCGAACCAGGTTCACACCCCCGGCCACGGCCAGGCCGATCAGCCCGGGCAGCCAGAGTGCGACTCGCTCGCCGGCCCCCCGCGCCGGCGTACCAGAGCCCGACGGCCCCCGCCAGGCCGAGCACCAGCACCGCCCGCAAGGCGACCCGCTCGACCCGACCGCTCCGCTTCGCTGTGATTCCAGTTGCCAGGATTCATCGTGATTTCTCTGTCGTTGGACGGCTTTCGTCGTCCGTTAGTTCGCACTTACTCACCGAGTATTGCAAAAAAACGTCAGCCTGCCAGGATCGGCCAGGGCCTCGGGGTTGTAGTGCCGCTTGATCGCCTCGTCCTTGACGCCCATCCCACGGAGCGAGAACCAGACTGCCTGCTCGATGAGAGGTTCGCAGGGACAGCTCGTAATCGACCACCGGCGGTGGCCGGGATCAGGAGTCAGCATGATCGTCTTGGCCAGGTGGTGGGTGAAGACGCCGCCGAGGCTGGGCGAGGACGGGAACGCAGGTGCGTCGCCCGCGGCCTCGGCGGCCCCGAGGCATTCCTGCACCTTGGTCAGCCAGCAGGAGACGCTCCGCTCGAAGAAAAGCCGGGCGAATTCGCCGTCTTCCATCATGCTGCGCAGCATCAGGCGGTGGTGGATCGACGGCCTCCTCGTCGTCGCCGCAGTCGCGGCGGACGATCCGCGCCACCATCATGTGGACGATCAGGACGAGGGTCGAGGTCGAGGGTTCCAGGGCCTTGATCCGCTCGAGCCGCTCGGGGTCGCGCTCCTTGCTGCAGAAGGCCTGCATGGCCAGGTACAGGGCTTCCTTGTTCGGAAAATGCTTGAAAAGGAGCGCCTCGGAGACGCCCGCCGCCTCGGCCAGGGCCTTCGTGGTCGTTCCGTGGAAACCCCGCTCCGCGAAGACCCTCCGGACCGCCCGGATGATCGCCTCGCGCCGCTCGTCGCCCGACAGCTTCGCCGATCCCTTCATGAATCCCCTCGCCTCTTTCGATCCTCGGTGAGTATATACTTACCACCCGGCGGGATCAAGACCTGCCGTCCGAAGAGGCTCGATGGCGGAGGGCCGGGGGCGAGCGTGACACCGGTCAAGATCGTGGGTCTGCGTCCGGATCCCGGTGCGGGAGATGCTCGTTATCGCCGGGGAGGATTTGATCCGGGCTCATCTGGTCCCATAGAATTCGCGGGCGGAGGAATCCGCCCCTGGGAGGCCGGTTCCATGACCAAACACCCTGACATCTCCGTGCTCGATCTGGCCCCCATCCGCGAGGGGGACACCGCCGCCGAGGCCTTCCGCAACTCGCTCGACCTGGCCCGCCACGCCGAGCGCTGGGGTTACAGGCGGTTCTGGCTGGCCGAGCACCACAACATCCCGGGGATCGCCAGCGCGGCGACGGCCGTCGTGATCGGTCACATCGCGGGCGGGACGTCGCGGATCCGCGTCGGGGCGGGCGGGATCATGCTCCCGAACCACGCGCCCCTGGTGATCGCCGAGCAATTCGGCACGCTCGCCTCGCTCTATCCCGGGCGGATCGACCTGGGGCTGGGCCGAGCCCCCGGCGGCGACCGGCAGACCGACGTATGCCCTTCGCCGGAAGCCTCGGCGGCGGCGACGACACGTTCCCGCACGACGTCGAAGAACTGCGGTCGTATTTCCGCCATGCCTCGCCCGGCCAGGCGGTCCGGGCGATCCCGGGCGAGGGGCTGGACGTGCCGATCTGGCTGCTCGGCTCGAGCGACTTCAGCGCCCGGCTCGCCGCCGAGCTGGGGCTGCCCTTCGCCTTCGCCTCGCACTTCGCGCCCGACTACCTGTTCGCGGCGCTCGACGCTCTACCGCGACCACTTCCGGCCCTCCGAGAGCGCTCGACGAGCCGCAGGTGATGGTCGGAGTCAACGCGTTCGCGGCCGACACCGACGAGAAGCGCGTCGCCTCTTCACGTCGCTCCAGCAGGCGTTCGTCGAGCCTGGTGCGGGGCCAGCCGCGGCTCCTCCAGCCGCCCGTCGAGAGCATGGAGGGCCGCTGGACCCCCGCCGAACGGGCACAGGTCGAGCGAATGACGCAGTGTCTCCGTCGTCGGCTCGGCGGAGTCGGTCCGCCGCGGGCTGGAGGCCTGATCGTCGACGCGACGGACGCCGACGAGCTGATGCTCACCGGCCAGATCTTCGACCATCAGGACCGACTGCGGTCCTTCGAGATCGTGGCCGAGGTCTGCGACGCGATGCGCGACCCTGAGCCGGAGCCGACTGGTCTCGTGACGTCGCAATAGCGGCCGTTACGGCTGATCCTCGTCTCGCCAACATCGGCGCAGGCGGCCAGGGTGGACACAAGGTTTCAGGCCCGCCTGTTTCGGGCGTGGAATGCGGGCTCAGGCCGAGTCTTCTTCGCCGTCGAGTTGCCGAACGCTACTCCTTCTCCTTGCTCTCGTTGATGAGCGCGAGGAACTGGTCCATATCCCACACCTTGACCGTATTCTGCTCATCCTTCGACCCATAGACCGCGCAGAGCCTCTTGCCGTCGCGTGAGAGTACGATCAACAGTCCGCCGGGCCGGGTTGCGGGATATAACCTGGTCCACAGGACTTGGCGGTAATCCCTGGTGTCCCAGAACAGGACCGTGCCGTCGGTCCTCGACGCCGCGAGATACCTGTCGTCGGGTGTGTATTCCAGCGAGCAGAAGTACACGGCCCGTGCGCCCGGCCGCTCCGGCGCCTTGAGCGTGTAGCGAATATTATTCTCGTTTACATATACAATAAATATCTGGTTGTGCTCAAGACCTCCCATGACGGCAAGATCTCGGCCACCGTGCGAGAACTCCATCGCGGGGTCCAAGCACCGGCCGTCCGTCTTGACCCGCCTCATCCTTTCGCCGGTCCTTGGGTTCCACAGTTCGAGCCGGCCACTCCGTTCGCCTTGGTGTCGGGAGAAAACATCAGATTGGCTCTGGGTTGCCAGCAGTTCTCCCCGATCCGAGATGACGCAATAGCACAATGCCAGGTCGTCGTCTGCGATGCTGGCAAGGACCTCGTTCTTATCCCTGTCATGGATGTAGAGATCCCCGGCCATGTTCGGTTGCTTGTAGGCACGATAAGCGACGAGACTCCCCCGCTGCGACCAATCGTGCCACCCTAGCGATCGGGTATGCGGGGTCTCCGCCTCGGACCCCGTCGAGAAGATGGTCTCGAACTTGCGGGTCTCCAGGTCGTAGGTCAGGAGCTCCTCGGGGCTGATGCTTTCCTGCAGGTCGTCCTTGATCGCGATCCAGATACGGCGGCTCTCGGAGGTGAAGCCGGCGTTGACACGCAGGGAGTTGATCGGCCGCCCATAGAGGGGCGTGCGAGGGCCTCGCATCCGACGGGCCGCCGCGCTCACCCTGGCCTGGGCCGCCGGCTCTTCCTTGATGAGGTGCCGGCCGCCACCCGGCACGACGTCCCAGATCTGGATCGTCTTCTCCACGTGTTCCTGCTCGATCGTCCGCAGCAGGGCGGGATTCCAGGTCCCAGATCCGGATCGTGCGGTCGTCCTCGACTGCGATCAGCAGCCGGCCATCGGCCGAGGTGTCCATCCTGTTCACGGGGCCGTGATGTCCCTTCAACTCGCTGCGGTGTGGGACCTCGACCGGCTTCGCCGGGCACTGTGTCGTTGCGGCCTGGGCGATCGCCCAGGCCGCGACTGCGCACGCCATTCCGCGACCTCGGTTCCGGGCCATCTTGCAGTCTCCTCAGTCTGGCTGCCCCCGCTGAACGACCGTTCCATCTGCCACGTTTCCGCCCGTTGTCGCGATACAACCGCCGCCGGATGAAGAATCGTTCTACCTACCCTGGGGGCTCGGATACCATGATGAAGGCGATTGAGCCCACAACGACAAGCGAGTGAAGGGCGGAACTCCTCGGCCCGGCCACTTCCTCCTGCCGCTGAGGCCCGAGCTGGGACAGGCGACCTGCCGCGCCCTTCAGTCGCTTCGAGTTACCCATACTTTACGATCTTACATGCGCCGTCGGTTCTCGTAAACGAGGTCGCTGGTCGCGTCCGGATTCTGGAAGCGAGAGGTTCCTACCCAGGTTTTTCCGTCTGCCGGCTCGCCGGGTGGTTGACCCACGCCGCTTCTCCATAGGGCCGCCCTTGTTTGATGCCCGTCGTCAGACGGCTCAACTCGCCGGCGCTCACGGGAGTATTGACCCGACGCAGCCAATTCCGCGGGCACTCCACCGGCCAGGTCGTCACGATCGACCGGATCGTTTCATCGCCCGCCCTCCGCGCAAGACTGCACCACCTCCAATGCTCGGCCCGCTCGACCAGCCCCGCCACCGGCGCGTTGCGCTCGACGTACCGCAGGACGGTTCGACAGGTGTCCGTCGCCTTTGACGACAAGGCAACGCGACGGCGCTCGATCCTGCACCGCGTCGGATCCATCGCTGGTTGAGGACTACCGGACGAAACCCGATCGGATGAAGATGATGCTTGCGGCCAGCTCGATCCAGCCTGCGGGCGAACGGCCCCGGAGCTTCTCGGGCGCGGCGGGGTGGATCGGGATCGCAACGCCAGCCCGCCCGGTATCGATGCAAGGGGCTCCATTTTGGTGAGTGCGGATAGATCAGTCCCTGCGGCCATGACCGGTACGCCGAAGCTGCGACCCCGCGGGCCCCGAGTGGGGTCGAGCGGACTCGTCGAGGGACTCCGCCTTGCGCCGATCTGTTATATCGATCGAAGGATGCTGCGCCGCAACGCCTCCACGCCGACCCAGCCCGGTTAGCGCAACAACCGTGAATTCAGGTATAATGGGTGTAACGGTTGCCCTTGAGTCGGCGCCATTCAGGTCTGGCCCCCGGCGGGTCGTGGAATCGCCCGGGCGTTGTCCGACGGCTTCGCCCACAAGCCGGCGACGACATTTGGGACGATCGACTCCGACGTTCTGGAAGCGACGCTACCCGGCTACCGCCGGCCGAGTTTCTGCGACTTCAGCGACGCCAACCGCTCGGCGGCTGACCGTCGGGGTTCATCAAGTTCGATGCCCACTCGCCAGGCTCTGGGACTGGAGCGCGGATGCGTGACCTGCGGATGCGAGACTTCCTTCACGGGAATACAGGTGATCCTATGGCGACACAACGTGATCTTGTTACGGGATTCATCGCGGCCCTCTTCGCGGGCGGACTCGCTCTCTGTGGGCACGATGCGGCCGGCCAGAACGCGATCCCCACGCCGTCCGGGGCCCCTAGAGACGCCATCGCGGAAGCCCAGACGCCTCAGGAAGTCCCGAAGGACCGGCCGGAACAGAAGAGGACCGCACACGACCTGTCCGACATCTTCGCGCCGAGCAAGGCGTCGCCTTCGTCAGAAGCCTTGATCGACCAGCCCGACGGTGGCGGCATGACGGGGTTCGACTTTTATCGAGACCCGCTCGGTGCGATGAAGCCGGGAGTGACATTCGCCGAAGTCTACAAGGCCGCCGTGGCCAACAAGCCGACGGTCCTGGCGCGGCAGCGAAAGCTGCTGGAGAGCCGCTACAACCTCGAACCCAGGCTCGATCCGACGGCCACGATGTCGCGGGGCAAGCCCCTCGTCGTAGGGCCGACGGCCCGCCTGCCGCAGGGGATGGACTGGCCCACACTGGCCGCCATGAGCCCGGCAGAAATCCGCCGTAGGGACGTCTTCCCGTACAAGGCGCTCCCCCACCCGGCGCAGGGGGGAGGGCTGGGCGGCCAGGTCTTTCCCCGGATGCAGATCAAGATGTTCCCGCGCCTTGAGCGTTTCGACGTCGAGCATGACCTTCCCGAAGCCTTCCTGCCCGAGTTCCCGCCCGCGATGTTCCTCCAGAACCGACCCGAGCTGGGCGACGTCTCCCGCGGCGAAGTCGTGTCGATCAACAACTATTACCGCCTCTTCAAGGACCTGGTGACGCCGGTGCAGCTCGACGGCCTGCGCCTGCTGGTGACGCCGTTCCCCCAGGAGGAGTTCAACCCGACCGACGACCGCAAGACCGTCGAACCCAGCCTGGGAGTGACCTGCCTGGACTGCCACGTCAACGGCCACACCACCGGGCAGTTCCATCTCAATCCCGACACCCGGCCCGAGCAGCGGCGGATGCGCCTGGACACGGTGAGCCTGCGCGGCCTGTTCAACCAGCAGATTCACGGGTCGAAGCGGAGCCTGCGCTCGGTCGAGGACTTCACCGAGTTCGAGCAGCGGACGGCCTACTTCAACGGCGACGAGATCCACGCCATCAAGAAGGGGATGAACATCCTGGATCGCATCCAGGTGTCGCACATGGCGCAGATGCAGAACATGCTCGACTTCCCGCCCGCGCCGAAGCTGACGTCGCTGGGCCGCCTCGATCCGGAGAAGGCGACCGAGGGCGAGCTGCGCGGCGAGAAGCTGTTCTTCGGCAAGGCGCAGTGCGCGGCCTGCCACCCGGCGCCGTCCTACCTCGACAACCAGATGCACGACCTGCACCTGGAGCGATTCCTGAAGGCGAGGCCGGGCGACGGCCCGATCAAGAGCTTCACGCTTCGCGGCATCAAGGATAGCCCGCCCTACCTGCACGACGGCCGCTGCCTGACCCTGGAGGACACCGTCGAGTTCTTCAACCTCGTACTGGCCTTGAAGCTGACGAAGGAGGAGAAGCAAGACCTGGTCGCGTTCCTGCGGCAACTGTGAGGGCGGCCGGCCGCACGGACACTCGGCGGCCCAGACAACCGACCCATCGTTCCGCCAGGACGCCCACCTGGCCCGTTCCCCGGCGGGTAGGGACCGTGGCCGCCAGGAGGTCGCCGGCCGGGAGCGGGCGGTTCAGCGCACTTCGTCCGGCTGGAACCACCGGGCGAACTCGGCCTCGACGGCACCTCGGCGGGCGGAGCGGGCGATCCGGGCCAGGGCGAGCAGCGGCGCCAGGAGGGCCATCGCGAGCACGCCGACCTGCCAGAGGGCGATCCAGAGCCGGGGCGCGGCGATCGCGGCGGCGGCCAGGGCGGTCAGGCCGAGCAGGACGACGTGCGGCTCGCACGCCTTGTACGCCGGCCAGGTCAGGGCGCCGGGGCCCCGGCGGGGCCAGGGCGCCGGCGGCTGGGGGCGTCCGCCGCTGCCGCCGTCGACGCGGTAGCTCGCCGTCGACGCCTTGAGCCGCTGGAAGAACGCCTTGTAGCGGCAGTCGTTGTGCAGGCTCAGCAGCGTCCAGCCGCCGCCGATCGCCAGCCCGGCGATCGTCCACCGCGGGTCGCCCGAGCGCGGCGGCCAGGCCGTATCCCAGCGCAAAGCCGGTCGCCAGGCTCGGCCGCGTGGTGCATCAGGTAGTCGAGATAGACCCCGTCGAGCCCGGCCGTGCCCCGCCAGCGGGCGACCTGGCCGTCGACGTGGTCGAGCCAGAAGGCCAGGTGCGCCAGGGCGACTCCGGCCACGAACATCCCCCGCGGTCCCCGACGCCGATGCGCGGCCGCCGACAGCCATCGACGTCAGCCAGGCCGCCGCCGTCACCTGGTGCGCCGAGAGCCCCAGGCGGACCGCCAGCCAGGTGCCGTAGACGGCCGACGGGCGGCCGACCCGCCGCGCCAGCCAGTTGCCGATCTCGCGGTGCCGCCCCTTGTGGACCCGGGCCCGCAGTTCGTCGAGGCCGGGCGTGGCGGCCCCGAGCGGTCGGCGGGCGAGTCGCGGCCGAGGTGGCGACGGTCATCGCGGGGTCCCTCCGCGTCGCGGCCGGATGCCAGCCGGTCGTCGGCCAGCTCGTAGATCGCGTAGCGGCGGAGGACGCCGTCGCCGTCGGTCAGGTCCTGGCGGTAGATCGGCGGCCGGCCGGCCAGCCAGGGGGCCAGCAGCCGGCCGAGGGTCGGGTCGAACTCGACGGCGTCCTCCGGCACCGGCGGGCAGAGCATCAGGTGGGTGAAGCCCGATCGGTCGCAGCCGCTCGACGATCTCGCCCGGCCGCTCGCCGCGGCGGCCCAGCCCGGTCCGGCGACGGTGGGCCAGCTCCATCGTGTAGGGGCGGGGGATGTAGAAGCCCCGGTGGTCCTGGCCGATCACCCGGGCGCCGGCCGGCAGGTGCGCGCGGCCCATCGCCCGACCTCGTACGTCGGCTCGCGCCGCGACAGGAACGACTCGGACGACTCGCGCCCCGCGACCACGCGCCGCGACGTGACGCGCCCGCGCCGCGGCCAGGCCCGCCTCGAGGCCGAGCGTCCCCAGCAAGCAGCGCCACCATCAGCCGGGCCGGGAGGGTCCGCCGATCGCACCAGGCGGACAGTCCGTACGCCACCGCGACCGACATCGGCGCCAGGGCGATCAGCACGAACCGCATGCTCTGGCGCTGCGTCAGGCAGGCCATCAGGAACACGTATCCCAGCGCCGCCAGCCCGAGCACCCGCCGCCGCGGACGCTCGAGCAGCGCGACCGGCAGGAACAGCAGGAACACCGGCCCGAACTGGTGCGAGAAGCTGTCGAACCGATCGGGCTGGAGCGTGAGCGGGACCAGCGCCGTGAGCAGGTTCCACGGCGGTCACCGCCATCGGCCGCTTGATCGGGTCGAGGACCTCGTCCAGCCCGGCCCCGCCGAAGGCCCGGCGGAAGAACGGATAGACGGGGTTACCCGTGTGGACATAAGCACGCAGATACCACCAGCCCCCGGCGGCGACCGCGGCCGTCGCATAGACCAGTGCCAGCCGCAGCCAGGGCGGCCGGGCTCGAGACGGCGTCGGTCGGCCTCGATCGCCGGCTCATCAGGCCGATGATCGCGAGCCAACCGCCCATCAGCGCGATCAGCACGAGCGCCGGGTACTTGACCCCGACGGCCAGGCCGGCGAGCAGCCCGGCGACGATCGCCGCCCCGGCGGACGGCCGGTCGAGCAGCCGCGTCCAGGCGAGGATGGCGGCGGCGCCGAAGGCGGCCAGCACGACGTCGTTGAGCGGCGCCGACATCCCGTTGGAGATCGCCGGGGCCAGCAGCACGATCGCGCCGGCCCACCAGGCGCGCGGCCCTGAGGCTCGGGCGGGCCATCGCGGTCACGCTCGCCGCCAGGGCGAGCCCCAGGAACCAGGGGATCCATCGGCAGGCCACGGGCCCGCGGAATTCGAGCGCGATGGCGTAGAGCAGCTCGGTCGCCAGCGGATAGACGGTCTCGTGCAGGTCGGGGTCGAACCCGGCGGCGTGCCCCATCAGGAAGACCTTGGGCACCTGGAGGTGATAGCAGAGCGCATCGCCGTCGGTCACCGGCGCGGTCGCGACCATCGCCGTGCCCAGCAGGCCGATCGCCAGCAATGCCGCGACGACCCGGCCGGTCGTCGACGCGGGACTCTCGCCCTCACCTTCAACACCTCGGATGGCCCATCCGCGGATTTCGCGGAGCGTCCGCAGCGCCGGGCGGATGCCCAGCTCGATGGCGACGGCCAGCAGCACCGCCAGGCCAGGTAGGCTGAGCCAGCCGAGCTCTCCCAGGCCGAGGACCCCGAGTGCCAGCAGTCCCAGGCCCATCGGCATCGCCAGGCCGATGATGTCGACCGGATGCTCGGGCGACTGGCCGAGCGCGTCGAGGACGCCGCCGGCCGGCCCCGATGCCGACCACCGCCAGGAATGCCGCGAAGCCCAGGTCGATCAGGATCATCGGTGTTCAACCATCATCCGCCGGGGGAACTTGCCGGCTCACGGGCCAGGAAGCATTCGGACGAACGAACCACAGAGGCACAGAGGCACAGAGAAATCACCGAGAAAATGCGGTACTCGGGTGCTGATTTTCCCCCAGGGTGTTGCCCTGGGCTATTTTGTTCGGCCCCTTCGGAGCGACTGACCAGGCCCCCGCTACCCATGCGACGGTGTCCGTCTTCTCGGTGATTTCTCTGTGCCTCTGTGCCTCTGTGGTTCGATCACTCTTGCTGGATACGTCGCGGGACCTGCCGCGCCGGTAATCGCGTGCGACCGCGGTCTGGCCCGGCTCACGCGGCCGGTCGGTCCAGCAAGGCCACGCAGAACTGCGACGAGTCGCGGTCGGGGTCGGCGGGGATCGGGCCCGACTCGGCCAGGCCGATCCCTCGGGCGGCGTACCAGGCCGCGGTGTCGTATCCGAATCGGTTGTAGCTGACGCTCGTCTCCTCGTTGTGCGCCGCGAACCGGCGGGCGACGCGGAGGATCTCGCGGCGGCATCTGCTCGGCGACCTCGGGCGGGTTGTGCAGGATCACGGCCGAGGTGACGACCATGTCGAAGGTGCCGTCGGGGAACGGCAGGCGTTCGCCGCGGCCGAGCAGGAGCTCGACGCCGTCGTCGTGGCCGAGGTATCGGCGGGCCAGCTCGAGCTGAGTCGGGCTGAAGTCGACGCCGACCATCGGGACGTCGAGCCGCCGACGGAGCTCGCGGAGCAGCTTGCCGTAGCCGCAGCCGACCTCCAGGATCGATCGGGGCTGATACCGCGCCAACTGGCCGGCCATCCACTCGATCCGTCGCGAGCGCGCGGGCTGGCCTTCCTGTTCGCGGAAGTAATCATCGCCGCCGCGGAGTGTCCAGTACTGGCGGGGGTCGGCGTAGACCCATCGGCGTTTCCAGCCGGGCCAACGGCCCAGGCTGCGCCGGAGCATCTTGTGCCAGGCATATTCCGCGCCGCGTGTCCGCCAGGCCTTCCAGGCGCGGGCGGGCAGCTGGGGATGCCAACCAACGATCGAGTCCATGAGACCTTCCCTGGTAAGCCGATATCGCCGCACGGGTCGCGATCAATCGCGTCGGGCTGAGGGGACGGATGACGGGTCTCGGCGAATCGGGTGCCGCACATCATGCACGGGCGAGCGACCATCGGTCGCGAGCGGGAGTTTACGCGCCTTGACCCTCGCGGTCAAGCCGGTCTGCGGGCACTTGGGCCATCTCCCGGGGCCGGCGGGCATCCCGCGATGGGATTGGGTGGCGCGCCTGGCAAGGCGCCGTATACTGGAATAGGGTCACGGCCCGGCCGGGTCCACCGGTCGCGCGGGAGTACGGGCGGACCCCCTCTGGTCCGGACTGGACCGCCCGCCCGCGGGTCCGGACCAGGTCTTGAGCCGGAAAGGACCCGGAAGAGTCATGGGTGTGGGCTCCGGGCGATCGCGGATCGCCGAACTGACATTCCACGTGTTCCGCCGTGCCTTGCATCCCGACTGGTTTGCGAGCCGGGCGTTCCGCCGCGTCGAGCACCGCGGCTGGTCGGCCGACGTGCGGATCATCGAGGGCGGGCATGCCGTGCTGTTCCGCTCCGGGCCGGTCTGCCTCGCGAGGTCCTCTGCGGGCCCGAGACCGTGCTGCCCGAGCCCGGCCTGCTGTTCCACTGCCGCCTGCGGAACGAGCGGTCGACCCACCTGACGCCCGGCGGCCTGATCGAGTACCAGAGCTGCATGGACGTCGAGCGAGTCGACCTCGAGATCTTCCGCCACCTGTGCGAGGAGATGACGCTGGATCCCTCGCGGACCGGGCTGTTCCACCGGTTCCGATCGGCCAACCGGCTGGCGCCGCCGCCGATCAGCCATCTGCACGTCGACGCCGGGCCGCCCGCTGTCGATCCACGCGTTCCACGCCTTCCCCGACGAGTGCGCGATCGTCCGCACCCAGTCGCTGTTCGAGCTGAATCCGTCGCTGGCGCAGCGATAGGCCGCAGGCGCCCGGCCGGCCTGCCGGCTCGCGGCGTGACGCCGCCATCTCGCGTCGAATCGACGTTTCGTAGCGATCCCCATGGTTGGACGATGTCTAAGACGGCCGGTCCTGGTTTCGCCCCGCCGGCGCTGGCAATCGGCGGGCCGCCCCGTCGATACAACGTCCGTCGGCCCGGCAGGACTCTTCCCGCTCCCCTCGCTTGACGCTCACCGGCCTCGCCTGGTAGGTAGTTTCGATCGCCGATTCGCCGGGGTCGGGAATCGCGGTCATGCTCAATCCGCTGGCAAGTGTTCGCGTGGCCAGGTACCGGCTGGGCGATAGGGCGTTCGGCGAGGATCGGCGACGAGAAAACCGTGAAGAAAACGAAAAAATTATGAAGGGCCGGGGGGCGATCCTAAGTGGTGACAGGATCAAGCGTCCGTAGTGCCATGCCGGCGTCGTGAATGCGAGTCTGTCGGGCCTGGGACGGGTTTTTCGATTGGCGTGGTCCCATCAGCCGGGTATCTTTCGGATCGTTTGGCCGAGTCGAAATCGCCCCCGGGACCCGGGCGTGCGGTTTGGCATCCGAGGAGCACTGCCACGATGCCTCATCTGTCTCGAGTTGACCGTGTTCGGGGGTGCTTGTTGGGCATGGCGGTGGGGGACGCACTGGGTGCCCCGCTGGAAGGCCTGAGTGCCCAGCAGATCAAGGCCCATTACGGACGGGTGAGAAACTATGTGGACGGCGTCCAGGCGTGGAAGCGGAAGCCGTACCGGTGGAGGTTGCGGGGCCTCTACTCGGACGACACGCAGCAGGCGATGGCGTTGTGCGACGTGCTGCTCGAGCACGGCGGCGTCGACGCAGGCCCGGCTGGCGGAGATCTACCTGAGCCTGGCGACGCCCCGCGGGGCGTTCGTGGGGGCCCACCGGGGGATCGGCCGGAGCTTCCGCCAGGTGCTGCGCGGCGCTGGAGACGGGGCGTCCCGCCGCGGCAGGCGTCGCAGGAGGGTGCCGGCATCGGCGCGGCCATGCGGATCGCGCCGGCGGCGATGTTCCTGGGCGACGACCCCGACGCGATGTTCGTGGCGGTCCTCGAGGCCAGCCTGATCACCCACCGCGACATCCGCAGCATCAGCGGCGCCCTGGCGGTCGTGCACGCCGTCCGCCGGCTGCTCGGCGGGCGAGCCCCGCGACCCCAGCCTGCTGCTCTGGGTGGCATCGGACCTGGTCAAGGACGAGAGCCGGATCGCCGAGGAGTACGCCGACGCCGTGATCAAGATCGCCGAGCACGCCCGCTGCCTGCCCCGCGCGATCGCCCATGCCGAGTCGGTCCTGGACCAGCCCGCGGGACCGGGCCCTGCAGGCGCTGCTCGACGAGGCCAACCGCCACGGGGCCGAGCCATCCTGCAAGCAGCCGACGCAGGGCTTCCCGCCGGCCTGCATCCCGACGTGCCTGTACCTCCTGTTGACCACCGACAGCTTCGAGGAGGCCATCAGCGACGTGATCAACCTGGGCGGCGACGCCGATACCGCCGGCGCCATCCTCGGCGCCATGGCGGGTGCCTATTACGGGATCGACAGCATCCCCCGCCGCTGGCTCGACGGCCTGCAGAACCGCGAGGGGCTCGAGGTCCGGGCCCTGGCCCTGGCCCGCCGCTCGGCCGAGGGGCTGAACATGCCCGACCTGGTCGCCACCGAGCGAGAGCTCACGCGCAAGGAAGGCGAGAGCCTGGAGCCGTTTATGTCCGTTGCCCGCGGCGGCGGCGACCGCGGCGCCAACCGCGTCTTCTGAGCGGCCGGCCCGCCGCCCCGGGGACTGCCTTCGCTCCGTTGCTTCGCGTCATCAGTTTCGATCCGGCCGGGGCCGCCGCCCTTTCCGCCGGGGGATTCCTGGGGTAAACTTCAGGAACCCCGAACCGAAGAACGGGTGTCTGCTCGGTGCCACGCGGTCGGATCGGCTTGCGTCGGCGATGCCGAAGGCTCCCCGTCCCTCGCGTCGGGTCATCGTGCGTTCGGTCCCTGGCGCCCGCCCGAAATTGATCCCACCATTGGTAGGCCCGGGGTCCGCCTTACCTGGGAGACCGCTCGGCGATGAGTCGGATCAGTCGCGATCAGATCCGGAAACTGCTCGACGAGGCCGAAGGTTACCTGATGCTCGACCTGCCCCGCCGGTCGCTGCAGATCCTCGGCAGCCGGCCCGACTGGTCGACCATGCAATTCGAGGCCAACTTCCTCAAGGGAGAGGCTTTCCGCTGCCTGGACCGCTATCGCGAGGCGCTCAAGCCGCTGGAGGTCGCCGCCTCGCTGCGCCCCAGCGACACCCGCGTCGCCCTGGCCCTCGGCTGGTGCTACAAGCGGACCAATCGACTCGCGCAGGCGATCGACTCGCTCGAACGTGCCCTGCGCGAGCACCCCTACGAGCCGTTGCTGCACTACAACCTCGCCTGCTACTGGAGCCTGGCCGGCAACGGCCCCAAGGCACTCGACGCCCTGACCGCGGCGCTGGATATCGACCCCGAACTCCGCTCGCTCATCGCCGAGGAGCAGGATTTCGACCGCCTCGCGGGCAACCCCGAATTCGACCGCCTCGTCATGGGCTCCGCTCCCCTGACCTGACCCTGGTCCACGGGGAGCCTGTCTCGGAGGGGGGTACGGAAGGGGTGGTATTCGGCAGGGCGAGCCTACCGGCGAGCCGGCATGAGGGAGAGGCTCGGCAGGAGCCTCGCCCTCCCGATCCCGAGACCGCCTCTGAGCCGGCGGTCTGGGGCGATCGCGCGGATCGATCATCCGGCCGATTCTCGCCGTCCTGACGGTCCGATGGAATTCGGAGTATCCGGCAAACCGCGGGCTACATCGCCCCGGGTGCCTGGCCCTGCGGGGGGGCTCAGGTCTTCGTCGAGGATTCGCTGGGTGATCTCGCGCTCGCAGAGCTTGCACCACTTCCAGTGGCGCTTCCCCACCACCTCGTCGAGGTGCTTGGTCGCCAGCCGGATGCTCGGAACCAGATCTTGCTCTCCCCGTCGCCGACCTTCTCGAGCTTCACGCATCGCGCGAAGTGGAGCAGGTTCGACGAGGCGCGGGAAGCCGGCGCGTTTGCCATTGGAATCGGCAAGGGTCCCGTGGAAAATGTACCCGATGGCCTCGACGCGGGCCTCCGAGAATTCTCCCGGGTCTTTCCAGACCTCAGAACCCCGGCCTGGACTCTTGGATCAGCATAATAGGTTCCCGAATCCATCCGACATCGCCATTTCAATCATAAGAGATAATTTAACCGAGACGTCGATCGGCTGCAAGATGAAGACTGCGCATCGCCGCGGCGGAGTGTGCATGCGCAAGGAACCGGGGCGGGCGACGACCGCCGGGCGAGGCCAGGCGAGGTGAGGCAAGGCGACGGCCGCAGCGGGCCGACGACGTGAGGGGAGCCAGCGCGTGATTCGTGAGACCGTCGGTCATCTGCGCGACCTGCCGCGCTACCGGCCAGATCCTCACGACCCTGGTGCGGTACGGCTATCAGGACGTGGTCGCCGCCCTGCACCTGGAGGGCCTGGTCCGGCCGATCGAGCGGGCCGCGCTGGGCGACGGGGTGCCGCCGCAGGACCGCGCCTGCCGGCTTCGGCTGGTGCTGGAGGAGCTGGGGCCGACGTTCGTGAAGCTCGGCCAGCTCCTGAGCACCCGGCCGGACCTGCTGCCGGAGTCCTACATCACCGAGCTGACGATGCTGCGCAGCGAGGTCCGGCCGTTCGCCTTCGACCAGGTCGAGAAGATCCTGGCCGAGGAATACGGCCGGCCGGCCTCGGAGGTCTTCGCCGAGCTCGACCCGATCCCGGTGGCCTCGGCGTCGATCTCGCAGGTGCACCGCGTCGTGACCCGCGAGGGCCGCACCATGGCCCTGAAGGTCCGCCGGCCCGGACATCGCCAGGGTGGTCAAGGCCGACCTGGACATCATCAAGAACCTGGCCCAGCTCGTCGAGCGGCGGATCCCGATGCTGGCGGCCTACCGCCCGGTCGCGCTGGCGCGCGAATTCGAGCGGGTGCTCCGCCGCGAGCTGGACTTCACCGCCGAGCGGCAGACCATCCTGCGATGCCGCCACCAGTTCGCCAAGGACCCGACCGCGTATATCCCGATGGTGTACGAGGAGTTCTCGACCCCGCGAATCGTCGCCATGGAGTTCGTCCAGGGCGTGGCGATCGACGACCTGGAAGGCATCCGCGCGCTGGGTGTCGCCCCCGCCGCCGTCGCCGTGACCGGGGCGCGGATCCTCCTGAAGCAGATCTTCGAGCTGGGCTTCTTCCACGCGGATCCCCACCCGGGCAACCTGCGCGTGCTGGCCGGCGGGGTCATCGCCCCGCTGGACTACGGCATGTTCGGCCGGCTCGACGGCCGGATCCGCGAGCGGATCGCCGACCTCTTGATCGGCCTGCTGGCCCAGGATACCGAGCGCGTCGTCCGGGCCTCGAGGCGCTGGACGTCCGCGGCGAGCCGCTGGACGCCCGCTCGTTCCAGCGCGACCTGTCCGAGCTGGTCGCCGCCTATTCCGAGCTGAGCCTCGAGACGCTCGAGCTGGGCCCGCTGTTGCGCGAGCTGATCGGTTTCGTCCGCGCGCACCACCTGCACATCCCGCCGGAGCTTGTGCTGTTGATCCGGTCGCTGGTCACGATCGAGAGCGTCGGCCGCAATCTCGACCCGCGGTTCGACATCGCCGGGCAGCTCGCGCCGTACCTGCGGGCCCTGGCGCTGAAGCGGTTCCACCCGTACCGGGTCATCAGCCAGACGCTCCGCACCACCGAGGACCTCCAGCGGATCGCCACGCTCTTGCCCGACCTGCTCAGCCAGTCGCTCGACTCGATCAAGCGGGGTGAGATGCGGGTGAATTTCGACATCCAGGGCTTCAGCCGGATGGTCCGCCAGCTCACCCGGGCCAGCAACACCCTGGCGGTGGGGATCGTCATCTCCGGGCTGTTCGTCGCGTCGTCCGTCGTCCTCCGCGCCGGCCCGCACCCCCTGGCCTACTCCGGATTCATCGCCGGAGGGGTCCTGTGCGTCTGGCTCATGTGGAACATGTCGCGCGATTGACCGACCCACGGCTCAAGGCGATTCGACACCATTCCCATAGATAATGGATAAATTCGCTCAATCGCTGGCTGCGTGGGCGCCGTGATGTTTTTTCGAGACATGCCTTCCGCCGCGCCCCTGGCTCGTGCAAAGATGATGCACTTGATGGAAGGCGAAGGAGACTCGCCCTTCCAGGATTCTCGGCGGAATCTCGTGCGTTCCTCGTCTGAACCACGAAGATCGCCGGCTCAGGAAGATGTGATCGTCTCGCTCCTCGCGGGACATCGAGCCCGCTCGCCCGCCCTTTCGGATCCGATGATGGAGTGCGTCCCATGCGCCGCGGAATCGCAATCGTAGGTTTCATCGTGCTCGCCGGATGGTCGATCCCCTCTCGGGCCGAACTGGTGGTGACGATCGGCAACGCGAACATCGCCCAGGGCAGCACCGATGGTACGGTCAACATCTACCTGAGCAGCAACGCAAATACGCCGGACATGATCAATACCTATGGGTTTTCCCTGCTGATTACCGGAACGAATGGGTTGGCCTTCAACCCCAGCCAGAGCTTCAGCTATCTGAACGCCCCTGGATATGTCTTCCAGGGCGACAGCTTGAACTGGATTTCAGGTCAGTCTTTTCCGCCGCCGACCGGGGGAAGCACCCAGACAACGAATTACACGAATGATACGTTCACCGGCTTTGACCAGACGAACGACCTCAACACCGTCTCGCTTTCCACCGCCAATTCCCCGTTGCTGCTCGCATCGCTGACACTTGATGCCACGGCCACTAATGTGAATGATCAGTACACGATCAGCCTGGTCAATCCCTCGGGTTCCGGCTCCGTATCCGGCCCTGGGTTAACGTTCTTCGATACCCTGGATTCCAATCTCAACGAGACGGGCTACGTCGCCTACACCAGCAACTCGGGCACGATCACGATCGTCACGGCCTCCGTCCCCGAGACCGGGCTCGATCGTCCTGGGTGCCAGCGCACTCGTGATGATGGCGGGCGTCGGCACGGCCCGGCGCTTCGGCGTTGCACGGGACTGGCGGGTTGAGGGTGAGGGTCGGTCGATCGGTCGATCGGGAGAGTACCGTGGATGCCCGGTCGTGGGGCTCTACCGGCCGCGTCGATGTCAACGCCCGGATCGACGACATCCGGCGGGCCGGCTTCCTCGTGACCGCGGGTCGCGGGTAGAATCCTGGTCAGGGAATTCCCCTGCCCGGACAGGAACTCGCTCACCATGATCGAGGCGAAGATCATCGACCGCGGCCGCGGCCCCGAGATCGCCGGGACGCGGATCACCGTGTACGACGTGCTCGACTACCACCGTCTGGGCTGGCACCGCGACATGATCGCCGTGACGCTCGACCTGAGCTCGCGCCAGGTTGAGGCGGCGATCCGGTACATCGAGGAGCACCGGGACGAGGTGATGGCGGACTACCAGCAGATGCTGGAGCGCGACGCCAGGGGCAACCCGCCCGAGATCCAGGCCAAGCTCGATGCCGGCCACGAGCGGTTCCTGGCCATGGTGCAAGAGCGTCGCGCGGCGAGGATGCAGGAGACGCAGGATGCGGGGCATTCTCGCGGACATTAACATCGGGAAGCAGCGGGACGCCCTCGTGGCGATCTGGACTTCCGACGCCTGGCGCAACCTGTGGGACGACCTCGACCTGGTGATCGAGACCTTTCCCGCCCTCGAGCTCGTCCATGACGCATCCGCCGCGGCGATCTGGAGGCTCTGTCAGCGCGAGGGCCTGATCCTGATCACGGCCAACCGGAACAAGTGCGGACCGGATTCGCTGGAAGCCGTGATCCAGGCCGAGAACCAGCCGAGTAGCCTCCCCGTGATCACCGTCGCGAATGCCCCACGCATCCTCCGCGACCGACTCCATGCTGAGCAGGTCGCGGAACGGACGCTCGAGTACCTGATGCGGATCGATGAGGTCCGCGGAACAGGGCGGATCTACGTGCCCTGATGCCGGACTGCCCGTCGCCGCGCGGGCCGCTCAGATCACTTCGGCGATGAGCTTCCCCTCGATGAACGTCAGTCGCTCGTCGCGGCCGAGGTGGGGGTAGGTGAGCCGGTCCTGCTCGAGGCCCATCAGGTGCAGGATCGTCGCGTGCACGTCGCGGAAGTGGTACGGGCGCTCGATGGCCTTGAGGCCGATGGCGTCGGTCGCGCCGACAGCCTGCCCGGCCTTGACGCCGCCGCCGGCCATCCACATCGTGAAGCCCAGGTTGTGGTGGTCGCGGCCGCGCGAGGACTCGGCCTCGGGCGAACGGCCGAACTCGCCGCCCCAGACGACCAGCGTGCTGTCGAGCAATCCCCGGCGCTTCAGGTCCCTGAGCAATCCGGCGATCGGCCGGTCGGTCTCGGCGGCCTTGCGCAGGTGGTTCTCCTCGATGTCGCTGTGCGCGTCCCATTGCAGGTTGCCCGCGCCGCCGCCGGAGACCACGCAGACGAACCGCACGCCGTTCTCGACCAGCCGGCGCACCAGCAGGCAGCGGCGGCCGTAGTCGTTGGTCGGCTCGACGCCGACGCCGTAGAGGTCCAGCGTCTCCTTCGGCTCGCGCGACAGGTCGAGCACCTCGGGCGCCTCGGTCTGCATGCGGAACGCCAGGTCGTAGGCGTTCATCCGCGCGTGGAACTCCTCGTCGTGCGGGTCGGCGGTCGCCTCGTTCAGCTCGCGGATCAGGCGGAGGGTCCGGCCGCGTTGCGACCGATCGACGCCGGCCGGCAGGTCGAGGTTGAGCACCGGCCGGCCGCCGGAGCGGAACATCGTCGGCTGGTAGGCGGCCGGCAGGAAGCCCTGAGTGTACATCGGCTGGCCGGCCTCGACGGCCCCGTGCGGGTCGGGCATCACGACGTAGCCGGGCAGCGACTGGCTCTCCGAGCCCAGTCCGTAGCAGATCCACGAGCCCATGCTGGGCGAGCCCGGCGTGACCCGGCCGGTGAACAGCTCGTACTGCGCGGCCGAGTGCACCACCATGTCGCCGTGGCATGACCGGATCACCGCCAGGTCGTCCACGCAGCCCGCCAGGTGCGGGAACAGGTCCGAGACCTCGATGCCGCTGGCGCCGTGCTTGCGAAAGGTCCGCCGCGTGCCCAGCAGCCGCGCGTTGTTGCTGACGAACTGGTACTTTGCCTCGCCGAACTCCTTCGGCCGCTTCTGCCCGTGCAGCCTGTTCAGCAGCGGCTTGGGGTCGAACGTCTCGAGGTGGCTGGGGCCGCCGGACATGAACAGGAAGATCACCGACCGCGCCCTGGCCGGATGGTGCTGCGGTTTCGGCGCCATCGGGTCGGCCGAGGCCGAGCCGGCGCGGGCTTGTGCCCGCACCTGCACTGCTCGATCAACGCGGCCAGCGCCAGCCCGCCGAAGCCACAGCAGCCGTCGCGGAGGAACTCGCGTCGGGTGCGGGTCGGCCGGGAATGCGGGAGCGGGCGAGGCATCTCAGGGTACATAGAGGAACCCGTTGAGGTTGAACAGGGCCAGGGCGAACTCGTCGAGCGGCCCATCGCGCAGGAACGCGATCGCCAGGGCCTCCTCCCGCGCGGTCGGCGATCGGCCCAGCGCCAGGCGGTAGGCGCGGCGAATCATCTGGCTCGCGCGCCGGCGGTCTCGTGCCGCAAGCGGTCGGCGAACGCCGACGCCAGGTCATTGGCCATCCGGCCGTTGAGCAGCTCGAGCGCCTGCGGGGCGTGGATGCTGCTCTCGCGCGCGGGCAACTGGACGCCAGCGCCGGGGCGTCGAAGACCTCGAACATCGGCAGCCGCAGGTTGCGCTTGGCCATCAGGTAGATCGATCGCCGGTCGTGCTCGGCCGGATCGCGCGTCACCTGCCACTGCGACGGCTTGTACAGCGCCGAGACGATCGCGGGATCCACCGGGACCACCACGCTCGGCCCGGCGGCCTTGGGGTTGAGCCGGCCCGAGGCGGCGAGCATGGCGTCGCGGACCTCCTCGGCATCGAGCCGGCGGCGGCGGAACCGCCAGAGCAACCGGTCGTCGGGGTCCTCGAGCGCGGGCACCTTCGCGGCGTCGGCGTCGGGATGGCTCGACTGGCGATACGAGGCGCTCAGCAGGATCAGCCGGTGGACCGGCTTGAGCCGCCAGCCGCCGTCGACGAGCGTCGCGGACAGCCAGTCGAGCAGCTCGGGATGGCTGGGACGATCTCCGTGGGTGCCGAAGTCATTGGCCGTCCTGACGATCCCCGCGCCGAGATGATACTCCCAGACCCGATTGACGATCACGCGGGCCGTGAGCGGATGCCCCGGCGCGGCGAGCCAGCGGGCCAGCCGGGTGCGGGGGTCGGCCACGTCGGGGGGCAGCTCGGGCAGGTCGTCGGCGACCAGTATGCTCGGCGGCCGCGGGCCGACGGCCTCTCCCTTGTTCTCCCAGACCCCGCGCTTCAGGACGTGCATCGGCGTCCGGTGCGCCGGGTCGTTGCGGATCGCGGGGATCACGGGCGGGTTCGGCGGGATCGATTCCTCGAGCGCCTCGATCTTCATGGCCAGCCGATCCCGGTCCTGGCCGACCGCGCCGGGCAGCTTCGCCTTGAGGGCCTTGACCTCCCGCTCGATGCCGGCCATCTTCGCCTGCCAGCTCTTGCGCTGCGCCTCGGTGGCGATGCTGACGTCGTGCTCGACGGTCGCGGCGAAGTACGCCTGGAGCCGGTAATAGTCCTTCTGCGAGATCGGCTCGAGCTTGTGGTTGTGGCACCGCGCGCAGCCGACCGTGAGGCCCAGGAACGCCGTGCCGATGACGTCGGTGCGCTCGGTGAGGACCTCGTTGCGTGAGAGGGCGATCTCGGGGTTTCCCGCGTTGCGGCGGACCGGCCCGATCCGGTGGAAGATCGATGCCGCCTGGCATTGGCGGTCCTCGGCGCGACCTCGTCGCCCGCGAGCTGCTCGACGATGAACCGGTCGAACGGCTTGTCGCGGTTGAAGGCGGCGATGACGTAGTCGCGGTACCGCCAGGCGTCGGGGATGTGGCGGTCGTATTCGAAGCCCTCGCTCTCGGCGAAGCGGACGACGTCCAGCCAGTGCTGCGCCCACCGCTCGCCGTAGCGCGGGCTGGCGAGCAGCCGGTCGACGACGCGTTCCTCGGCGGTCGGCGAGCGGTCGCGCTCGAAGGCGTCAACCTCCTCGGGAGTGGGCGGCAGGCCCGTGACGTCGAACGTCACCCGACGGAGCCACTCGCCGCGCGTGGCCGCCGGCGACGGGTGCCAGCCCCGCGCCTCGAGCTTCGCCAGCACGAAGGCATCGATCGGGTTCCGCACCCAGGCGCGATCGGCGACGCGTCGGCGGCGACGGCTTCGCGACGGGACGGAAGGCCCAGTGCTCGCGCGGCCTGTTGCAACGGCGAGGCGGCGGCCGCCGTGGTGTCGCCGGTCGTCGCGAACGGCGCGCCGCCGCGATCCACGCCTCGAAGTCGGCGATGGTCGCCTCGTCGAGCCGGGGCTTCTTCGGCGGCATGGCCAGCCCGTCCTGATGGCGGATCGCCTGGATGAGCAGGCTCTCGCCGGGCTTGCCCGGCACGACCGCCGGGCCCGAGTCGCCGCCCTGGAGCATGGCCTCGCGCGTGTCGAGCCGCAGCCCGCCGCCGAGCTTCTTCGCCCCGGACGAGTGGCAGGCGTAACACTCGGCCTTCAGCACCGGCGCGACCCGCTCGCGGAACAGCCGGGCCGCGTCGGACGGGGCGTCGGCCCGGGCCGTCGCGAGCGCCCCGATCGACGCCGCGACGAGCGCGATGGCGAGACTCGCGAGGTGGGCCGGTCTGGTGGTGGGCTTGGTCATGGCAAGCTACCTGGTGGGCGGGTGCGGGTGCGGTCGGTTGTCAGGGCTTTCGCTTGCGGCCCTTCGCTGGCTTCTTGTGTCCATTCGGGGGCGGTGCCGAGAGGAGATCCCGCAGGAACTCCGGCACCGCTTCCCAGGCCGCGCGGTATGTTGCCTCGAGCGGGACCGGCACGTAGACCTCGGGCGTGAGGAACAATGGCAGGTCGGGCAAGGGATCACCGACAGCCACCGGTTCGAGGTAGACCGCTAGTTTCGGGTATCCCACATAAGACACACAGGTAAGCGGCTTGTCGGCTGGCAGTGCGAAGTCGCCGTCGCTTTCCCTGGCCCAGATCACCCGATGGATGCCGTCGGGATCGCGGGCGGTGGGCGGGAACAGGTCGACGATGAGCATGTGGATGCCGGACAGCAAGGTCTGGTCGGCCTTGTGGACGAAGGCGGCAAATGCGGTCGCCCCAGCCTTGTTCCCCGGCGAGACAATTTCGATCATGGCAATGATCTGGTGGCGACTGCGATGACGGATCACGACCGTCCTGGCCTTCGTGGCATACATGTCGGCCTCTGGCTGGCAGTGGAACCGGACCCTCGGCGGGGCCTCGGCTACCGCGACACCGCCGGAGGGCTCGGTCGCGGACGGCGACCGCTGGACCGGTCGCTCCAGGGTCAATACGTCCGGGCCGAAGTCACCGGTGACCTGCTCGGCCAGGGCGTAGTATCCGGCCGGCAGTAGGCCCCCGTTCAACGACCGCTTGATCTCCGCGATCCACGAAAGGTGGAAGTCGTGGAAGATTCCCGCGTCGACTCGCGTCCAGTCATGAATCGGCATCATCCGGCTCCGAGCGAGCGTCCCGACCCTCTCATCCGGCGTGGGCTTGTGCACCTGGGGTCGGTGAGTTGAAGCCTACCGGATTTCACCGGCTTCGGGAACCCGTCGGGGCATGGCGACTCGACCATCCTCGGACCGGGGCCGTTATCCTAGATAATATCGACCGGATAGGAAGCATATAGATTTCAATCTGCTCGAACCGCTCGAGGAGGATGGCCTTATAGCCTTCGAAGAACCGTTGATTCTCCGACGTCTCATCGACGTCGATGACGAGCCGGAGCAATTCGTCCTCGTATCGCGTCCCCTCGTGGACCCAGACGCCGAGGACGCTGTGGGGCAGGATGCTGACCGCGCCGAACTGCGCGACGAGCTCCTCCCTCGTCTGCTCGAACGCCTCGCCGCTCACCGGGCTGGTGTCGTTATGCCTTAAGGGCAGGAGAATCTCGTCAGCGCCTTCTCCGCATAATCCAGCCCTCCCCGTCCCAGTTCCTGATAGTTGACTCCCAGCGACTGGAGCAACTCCGGGGCGGGTTCGGGCACGATGAAGACATCATCGGGCAGGCAGACGACCCGGCCGCGCCGGCCCAGCTCGACGAGCGATCTGGCCCGGTCGCTCCGCTCGGGAACCCGAATCTTAACCATCTGCATGGGAAGACCTTGAGAGAAAATGCCGTCGGTCTCGAACGTCCTCATTTTACAGGCGGGCCGCGTGGCGGGAAAGGGGAATGAGCGGCTCCGTCTGCCGTCCGATCGACCGAGAGGCCGGTCTCCTCACATCTCCGAAGCCGCCAGGGCGAAGCCGTCATCCCCGTCCTCGTCCTCTTGCTGCTCGGCGCCGGGCCGCCGGCCGAGGCGTGCGTGGCGTGCTTGTCGGGCAGGCCCAGGGCACAGAGCATCGCGCCGAGCCCCAGGCCGGCCATCATCAGGTAGACGTCGCGGAGCGCATGGCCGAGGTTCGCCTGCACCAGCGCGAGCTCGCCGGCGCCGAGCGCCGCGTGGGTCTCGGGACGCAGGGCCGCGGTGATGTTGATCCCCGACGCACCCGCCGCCGCCAGGCGATGGGCCAGCTCCCAGCCCAGCGCCGCGCCGAGCAGGCCGACGCCCAGCGCCCCGCCGATCGTCCGCAGGAAGATCACCGCGCCCGTGGCCACTCCGCGCTGTCCCCACTGCACCGAATGCTGCACCGACAGGATGAAGCTCAGCGACGCCGGGCCCATCCCCAGCCCCACCAGCACCAGGCCCGGGTAGAAGCCGAACCGGTACCACTGCGGGAACGACGCGCCCAGCACCAGCCCGATCGAGCCGGCCGCGATGAAGAACGAGCCGAGCATGCAGCCGAACCGCAGCCCGCGGTGCACCACCGCCTTGGCGGCCACCGCCACGCTGAACGCCCACGTCAGGAACAGCGGCATGAGCGCCCGACCCGCCAGCCGCGCGTCGCCCCCCTGCACTCCCTGGATATACAGCGGCACATAGGTGTCGATCCCGAACAGGATCGCGCCGATCAGGCAGCTCCCCGCCAGCGACGCGGCGATCACCGGCCGCACCATCAGGTCCATCGGCAGGATCGGGTCGGCCGCCCGGTGCTCGCGCCAGACGAACAGGACCAGCAGGGCCACCGAGGCCCCCCCCATGCCGGTCGCCATCGCAACCCCGTGCTGCGAGCCGTCGAGCACCAGGAGCAACAGGCACGACAGCCCGGCCGATAGCAGCCCGGCACCGGCCCAGTCGATCGGCGCCACCTTGCGCGCGACCGGGGGCTCGGTCACGTACCAGGCCAGCAGCACGATCGCGGCGATGGCGAACGGCACGCTGACCAGGAAGACCCACGGCCAGCCGACGTTGTCCGTGAGGTAGCCGCCGATGATCGGCCCGGCGATGCTCGACAGCCCCCAGACGGCGCTGAAGTATCCCTGCACCCGCGCCCGCTCGTGCAGCGTGAACAGGTCGCCGAGCATCGTCAGCACGATCGGCCCGACCGCGCCGGCCCCCAGGCCCTGGAGCGTCCGCATCGCGATCAACTGCCCCATCGACTGCGCCGTCCCCGACAGGATCGAGCCCAGGCTGAAGAGCCCCAGGCCGAACAGCAGGATCCGCTTGCGGCCGTAGAGGTCCGCCAGCTTGCCGTAGATCGGCGTGCTGACGGTCGAGGCCAGCAGGTAGGCCGAGATCACCCAGGGGTAGATCTCGAACCCCTTGAGCTGGGCGATGATCGTCGGCATGGCCGGCGAGACGACCAGTTGCTCCATCGCCGTCACGGTCATCGCCACGAGCAGCGACGCGGTGATCATCCGGCGGCCGGCGAGGGCCGATCCTTTGCCCTTATCCTTGTCGACAATCGCAGTTGCGTCGAAATCCGATTCACTGGTCGCCGGCGGCATGTCGGGACGTGCTCCTTGGGGTGCTGGGGGGGATGAGCGGGAGGGACTCACCATTGTACGGCGGTCGACAAGGTGGACACGATCCGACCGCTCGGGGCTCGCCGGGTCCGCTCGCATCTCGCAAAGCCGCGGCCGCTGGCGTATGGTGATCGGTGTTCCGCGAGCCGCGCGGACGGGCGAGGCGAAGCCGGGCGCGGACGCGATCACCTATTCTCCCCGGGGCCCGGAAGGAACTCGCGATGATTCGGTCGACGCAACATGACGAGCCGCCGGCGCGGGCAGCAGCCGGCGGGGGATGCTCAGGCAGACGGCCGCCGGCGCGGTGGCCGCCGCGATGGGGACGGGAGTGCCGGCCATGGCGCAGGAACCGGCGTCCGCCGAGCGGGCGGTCAAGAACGGGCGGATCAAGCAGTCGATCGTCCACTGGTGCTTCGAGAAGTACTGGGACATGCCCCGATGCATCCAGGTCGCCAAGCAGCTCGGCTGCGGCAGCATCGAGCTGGTGCGCGCCGAAGTTCTTCCCGATGCTCAAGCAGGCGGGTCTCGACGTGCGCCATCGGCACGATCGACATGGCCCCGGACCCGCCGTTCGTCAAGGGCTTCAACAACCCGAAGTATCGCGATCAGGTGCTCAAGGCGACCCGCGACGCGATCGACGCCTGCGCCGAGCACGGGTTCAAGAACGTGATCTGCTTCACCGGGATGCGCGAGGGCATCCCCGACGACGTCGGCGCGGCCAACTGCGTCGAGGGCTTCAAGCAGATCGTCGGCCACGCCGAGAAGAAGGGCGTGACGCTCTGCCTGGAGATGCTCAACTCGCGCGGTCAGCACGCACCCGATGAAGGGCCACCCCGGCTACCAGGGGGACCACACCGAGTACTGCGTCGACATCATCAAGCGGGTCGGCTCGCCGCACCTGAAGCTGCTGTTCGACATCTACCACGTCCAGATCATGGACGGCGACGTGATCCGCCGGCTCCGCGAGCACCGGGACGTACATCGGCCACGTCCACACCGCCGGCAACCCCGGCCGCGGCGAGCTCGACGACAAGCAGGAGATCAACTACAAGCCGATCATGGAGGCGCTGATCGAGATCGGCTACAAGGGCTACGTCGGCCAGGAGTTCATCCCGACCCGCGACCCGCTCGAGGGCCTCCGGCAGGCGGTCTGCGCTGTGCGACGTCTGATGGAGGTGGCAAGGTGATTCGCGCCGCGTCGGGCGCGGGGTCGAGGCCGATCGACCGAAGACCCGGTCCGACCCGATCGCATCGGACGGATCGGGTCGGATTGTTGTCGGAGCCGGCTCTGCCGACGATCGGGCGGGCCGAGGCGAACCGGATCGGGAGCAGGAGCTCCCTCCCACAAAGGAACCGGAACGGATCGGACGGGGCGGGGCACGGTCCGGGCCCGGGTGAGGGACGCTCCTCCACCCATCGCTCGAGCATCCGCAGGGCCCGGTCGTGGTTCCTGGCCTCGTCAATCTCGCGAAGCGTCTTGCCGCCGGGCGGCGCGTATCCTTCGAGGACGAGCTGCGTCTCGCGCAACGAGAGCGTGTTGCCCTCGATGGTGTTGGAGTGGTAGGTCAATTCCACGCGCAGGGCCTCGACCGAGTTGGCGAGGATTCGCCCGGCGTCCCGCTCCTCGCGGTATCTGGCGTGGGCCGCCTCCAATCCCGGAGACCCGTCGCCACCGCCTCGGCGAGGCTGCGGAACTCATGGAGAGGCTCGGGCGGGAGTCGCGTCATGCCAGCCATCGCGGTTCCGATCGGATCGCGGGGGTCGGGGCCAGATGGAATCGCACGATCCTGGCACGAAACCGGCCGGGGATCATTGTCGGGGAGATCCCACGTCGGGGGCGAAGCCCACGCCGTCGCCGGTCGAGAGGAGTCGGCCTGCCCTGGAGCTCTTCCGCCGCTGGTCGTCATCACCAGCCGCGACGTCGCGGGCCTCTTCGGCGTCTCCCAGCGGACGGCCCGGAACACCCTCTCATCGGGGGTGAGCGGCGGGTTCATGCTCGTGGTCAACCCGGCAAGGAGGTTGCGGAGTTACCGGCTGGTAATGAGACTCACGCCAAATCGCAAACAACCGGCCAAATATGAACCGAATCACGGAAACCGCCGCCGCGCCGGAAAATCTTATTAAAATTCAAAACATTTTTTCTGCTTCTGGCCGAGGGACTTGCGTCAAGAAAATGCCACTCTTGGCCGATAGGTGCATTTCAGTTTTTGCAAACTTGACGTTCCCGACAAAAGTGCATCGGGGGCCAATTCTCGTCATAAGTCCTTGAATCTACTCGGTTTTCGTCGCTTTTCCTCTTGACTTTCCCCGACGCGGCTCTATACTTAACTCCAGTTTATCAGAGGAGTTGCGTCCGCCATGATCCATATCGTCGACCCCCGACAAACACGCCTCTTCGACCCCTTCGACGGCGTCATCCCTCCCGCCGGCCACCGGATCATCGCCGAGGGGTGGCAAGGCGTCTTTCGCCACGTCGTCCTCGACGTCCTCCCCGTCGGTGAGCTCGCCCGTCATTTCAGCCATGACCTCGGCGCTCCCACCAAGGAACTCTACTCGATGGCCGGCCTCGTCTTCCTGGCCGACTTCTTCGACTGGGCCGCCGCCGAGGCCGCCGAAGCCTACATCTTCCGCAGCGATGTCCAGTACGCCCTCAACCTCGAACCGGGCGTCGAGATCTCCGCGCGCACCGTCGAGCGCTATCAGGCCCTCTTTCGCGACGACGAGCTGGCCACCCAGGTCTTCCACGACGTCACCATCCACCTGGCCGACGAGCTGGAACTCGACGTCGCGCGGCAGCGGCTGGACTCGACCCACGTCTTCAGCCACATGGCCACCTTCGGCCGCACCAGGCTGATGGCCGTCGCCATCAAGCGGTTCCTGACCCAGGTCAAGCGCCATGCCCCCGAGCAGTACGCCGCGCTGCCCGAGGACTTCCGCAACCGCTACGAGCCCGCCGAATCGCAGTTGTTCGCCGCCGCCAAGGACGCCGAGGCGCGACGGCGGTCGCGGCAGCGAGCCGCCGAGGACCTGCTCCGGACCATCGAGCACTTCGCCGATCGCCCCGAGTGGACCGGCCGCTCGACCTACAAGGCCTTGCGCACCATCTTCGACCAGCAGTGCGAAGTCGTCGGCGATACCGTCGTCGTGAAGGCCAAGACCGGCGGCGACCGCATCCAGAACCCGTCGGACCCCGACGCCACCTACGATGGCCGCAAGGGTCCCGGCTACCAGGTGCAACTCGCCGAGACGTGCAGCCCGGCCAATGACGTGCAGCTGATCACCGCGGCGCTGCCGCAGACGGCCTGCGAGCCCGACGTCGCCGCGATGGTGCCGATGCTCGATCAGCTCGCGGGGTCGGGCCTGCTCCCCGAGGAGATGTTGGCCGACACGCCGTATTGCAGCGACGAGAATGTCCGGGCCGCCGCGGGGCGCGGCGTGGACCTCGTAGGACCGATCCCCGGCCCGGAGCCGGTGAGGGCTCCCCAGGCATTGACGGTGGACGATTTCGCCGTGGACGAGCGGACCGGGCAAGTCGAAGCCTGCCCCAGCGGGCAGGTGCCGCTGGTGGTCGAGCGAGATGCGGCGGCCGGCATGACGCGGATCGAGATGCCGGCGGCGGCGTGCGCGGGCTGTCCGTTCCGCGCGAGTTGTCCGATCGACACGACGCGGGACGGTCGGTACACGATGGAGTTCAGCGACAAGGAACACCGCCTGGCCGGTCGGCGTCGAGAGCAAGAGACGCCGGTGTTCGCCGAGCGGTACGCGCAGCGAGCGGGGATCGAGTCGAACCAACAGCGGCCTGAAGAATCGGCTGGGGATGGACCGGTTGCGAGTGCGAGGTCGAGGGAGCGTGTTCCGTGCGATCCTGCACAAGGTGGCGGGATGGAACGTGCTGCGAGCGGCGGCGTCGAAGAAGCTGCGCGCGCGGGTTAAGGTTCAAGTGGAGCAGACGCTGTCGGGAGGAGGGACTGGGGCGAATAAGCCGTCTCGCGTGCCCGCACCGTGGCCCTGGTGGGGCTGGGTGGGGGCATTTCGGGGTTCTTGGGGCGGATTTCATCGCCGGACAGCCTCATTCGCCGCTTGAGCCAAAAATCCAGTCCCCTCACACGCGGACTTCTGTCGGCGACGTCAAACCTGATACATCCTGATAGTAGGGGGAGAGAAGAGAGCCGAGGGGGTACAGGGGGTTTTGGGGGCCCTGGAACACGAAATGCATGCACACAATCTCCTCCTGGCCCCGACGGGATCGCCTGGGCGGCGGTTGCCGAAAGTGCTTGATACCATGTCGTCAGGTGGGCACCGGGTCCCGATTTCGAGGTCTTGACCGGTGAGGATGGCCCATTCCATGCGGCCGGATCGCCCGCCGCAGGTCGAGGGTTGACGAAGACCTGCCTCGCGAGCGACGACGCGAGGCCCGGGAGGTGTAGGCCGTCAACCTGCGGAGGATCCGCGAAGTCGTCTGTCGCGCGTATGGGATCGAGGAGTCGGAGCTCGGCCGTCGCCGGAGCCCGCTGCCCGCCGGCCGCCGAACCGCCCCGACCGGTTCTCGGCGGGCCCGGCGGCCGGCGGTCGGGTGGGTGAGGTCGGTCGAGCTGCGGCCGGCCAGGGACATCGGGGCGGCGGCGGGCGGTGGAAACGAGCTGCGGCCCGGTCCCCGTTCCCGCCTCCCGGTCGAAGGAGGTCCCCGACAACCCCGCCGGCCTGGCCCTGGAGCGGCTGGGAGATGCCCTCTGTTCCGCATCGGGCCGGGCGGCGTCCCGGGAGATGGTGCTCAAGGTCGCAGAGGAGCCGCGGAAAACCGGATGCGACCTCGGTATGATGCTCATAAGGGAGACACTTTCATGCCGATCCACGATTGGTCGCGAGTACCCTCCGGGCTGTTCCACGACTTCCACCAGAGTTGGTCCATCCGGATCAAGGACGCGCTCAACGCCGGCCGTCTACCGGACGGGGTCGAGGCCCTCGTCGAGCAGCGGGCCGGCCCGAAGGAATCGGATGTCCTGGCGATTGAGACTCGCCCCGGCCGGCGCCCGGGGAAGGACTCGACGGCGACGTTGCCACGCTGCCGCCCCCCAACACGCGGATCGTGCGCCGAACCACCAAGGCGATCTATGCCAGCCGCGCCAATCGGATCGTCGTCACGCACCACCTGGTCCGGATCATCGCCGTGATCGAGATCGTCTCGCCGGGGAACAAGGACAGCCGCGCGGCCCTTGGGGACTTCGTCGAGAAGACCGTCGATTGCCTCCGCCGAGGGATTCACGTCCTCATCGTCGATCTGTTCCCGCCGACTCGGCGCGACCCATTCGGCATTCACAAGGTCATCTGGGACGAGATCGTCGAGGAAGACTTCACCTTCCCCGAGGGCAAGGACCGCATCCTCGTTTCCTACAAGACCGGTGGCGAGCGCGCCGCCTACATCGAGCCCGTGGCCGTCGGCGACACGCTCCCGGAAATGCCGCTGTTCTTGACGGACCGACTGTACGTGATGGTCCCGCTCGAGCCGACCTATCAAGCGACGTGGGAGGCAAGTCCGAAGGCGCTACGCCTCGCGGTCGAGACGGGAATCGTGCCCGATCCCGACGCGGATTGAACGAACGGATTGGCTGCATAGGAGGGCGCTCATGAATATGGAGCTCAAGGCCGAATAGGAGCATCGCCCTCGGAACACCGCGCGCTCATCATGACTGCGATCGACGAGCGATCCGCCGCGACCGCCGCGCATCCCGGATGGTCAGGCTTCCTCGGCCGATCCTTTCGTGCCGCAACAGTCCGTCGGTGGCGGGCAAAGGAACCGGAGGGCGTCCGAAGGGGCTGGGAGCTGGAAGACTCGAAAGGTAGGCTCTCTCCCCTCGGACACCGACCCTTTCGATGGCCCCTTCAGTCCGTTCCAGTCTCCGGCGGACGGGAGTATGAGGTCCGTCGGTCTCCGACCGGTGGCGGACGGGGCTCGGGCGGACGGTTCGGACGGACCGGAATCGGCGTCGAGCGGGCCGCGGACAACTGTCAACAAGGCACGATGTCCCGGTCTTGAACAACTCCAGAACATCATCCCGATTTGGGTCGTCGGCCGCGATATCCCGCCGCGGGCCGTGACGACCGCCACGCCGACCGGTCGGGAGATGCCGGTCGAGTCCCGACCCGACGCGGGTCGGGCCGCCGTGGATAACGGCGAGACGGAGACGAAGGACGTTCACGGGGCCTGGGGCCGGTTGATCCGAAGGAGCTGGCCGTCCAGGATCGGGCAACTCAGGATCGCCTGATGGATGCGCCGTGCCAGGCCGAGCACGTCGTCGTCCCGCGTGCAAACCAGGATGCCGCGGTGGGCCGAGATCCGTCGGTGCAGATTGATGAAATGGCGGCGATTGAAGGTCAACACGGCCCGCCCCCGGGCGATGGAGAAGGCGAGGACGGCCGAATCCGTGACGCCGAGATTGCCTTGCCCGGCCTCCTGGGTCGTCAAGACGTCGTGACCGAGGTGCCGCAACTCCTCGACGACCGGGTAGGAGAAATCCTCGTCGCTGTAGAGCCGGGCCATCCGTCAAGATTCCTCGTCCTGGCGAATCGCCCGGTCGATCTCCTCGACGTGCTGGCGATAATAGGACCAGGCGGCTTCCAGGTCCCCCTCGGTCAAGTCGGGATGGTGCTCGAGGATCCTCGTGTCCGGCAGGCCCAACCTCCGCCACTGGACCAGGCCGGCCACCGTGTGCCGCGTGTTCCGGATGCGCGCCTCGCCGCCGCAGACGCCCGGTTCCTTCTGGATTTCACTCGTGCCGGTGCCTGTATTCATCGGCATGGCCTCGTTAACTCCCCATATGGACAGGGGATGGACGACTCGCGGTGTGTCGCGGCCCGTCCGTTTCACACTAACCCGACCGAGAGCCGAGCGTCAACGCGGCCTCGGATGCGGCCTCGCGCCGGCGCCGCGCCGCCGGGCCCCACAGTCAACGCGGCGCCGGGCCGCCTGGACCCGGCCGACCCTTCGCGCGGCGACGGCGAGGAGCCCGAGCACTTCGCCGACGGCATCCACCGCCGCGACGACTCGAATGACCACGCCCACGAGGAGGACAGCCACGCCGCCGAGGCGAAGTCGCGATGGCCGATCCCATCATCGCGCTGGCCGGCGGCATCGCCATGCGGTAGAACCGCCGCATCGAGCTCGACCCCAGGTCGGTTGACCACCGGTCAAAGGGGTTCCCAATAACTCCGCCCGTCTGGCTTGACCCCCTGGACACCGGCCCTTCAGACTCGCCCCCGCCCCGTTCCGGGTCCCGGCGGACGGGAGTGTGAGGTCTGTCGGGTCCCGGCCGGCCGGGGACGTCGGGGCGGCGGCGGGCCGTGGAAACGAATTGCGTCTCCGTTCCCGGTCCGCTCCCTCCACTTGGGCTAATACGGTCGGTGCGGACGGGACGGTACCGGTGAGCGGGATCAGGGAATCCGCCAGTTGACCAGGGTGAGCGGATAGCCGAGATTCCGGACCCGCTGGAAATGGGCGGTGTTGCCCGTGACCAGCTCCAGGCCGTGCGTCAAGGCGATGGCGGCGATCATTGGATCGGCCAGGCCGATGGGTTGGCCAACTCGCTCCAGCTCGCCTGCAATGCGGCCGGCGAGCTCGCCGGCGGACCGGTCCAGGGCAAGCACTTCTTCCTGAGCGACGGCGGCCAGGAAATCCTGGAGCTTTCGTTGGCTCTGGTTTCTCTGGAAGCCCCGGACGATCTCCGTCACAGTGACGGCCGAGACTGTCAAGATGCCGTGGGCCTGGCGGTAAGCCGTGGCATTGCGCGTCACGTTCGGATCGACGGATTTGAGGACCTCAGAATAAATATCGGTGTCGAGGAGAGCCTTATTCAACGGGGATATCCCGCCAGGTTTCTTCTCGCCGCTTGAGGTAAGCATCGGCAACGATCTCGTCCAGCTCGTCGGCGGCGTCGCGCATGGCTCCGATCGAGCCCGGGCCGGTGTTGGAACGTGACGGCGGTTGCCGTTGTGCGCGGTCGCGGAGCAGCAAGCGGACCGCCTCGGCCATGGCGTCATCGAGCGAGGCGAAATGTCCGCTCGATACCTCGGCCCGCAGTGAGTTTTCCAGGTCGCCAGGTAATTGGATCGTCATCTATTGCAATCTCCTTCGTCGTCCAGTCTATCTCGGCCGGTGGACGATGCCGCCGCTCATACCAGTGATAGGCATCGTTGACGTCGGCTTCGACTTCAGGCACGAAGACGATGGGGAGTCTCATCCGGATCGCCTGACGCGCTCCGCGATGGCTTCCCAGGTCGGCAGTTTCTCGGGACTCGCATCGAGCGACGCCAGCCGCCGGTCGAGCTCGAGCTTCAACTCATCGCTCAGCTCCGGCTCGTAGCCCTCGTCGGCGAGCTGATCCCAGATCTCCTCCAGGAGCCGGAGGCGATCGCCGACCGGCCAGGAGCCCACCGCCGTCATGACCGTGCTCAGATCCATGGGCCACCTGCCGGCGTATTGACTGGGAGCCAACGGCCCCGTTCGGAAAAATTCCGGCCCCCCCCTCGATTCTAACGTCAGTCGTGCGCCGGGGCCATGCCGGTCGCGCCGGCGCGGAGCGATCGGGCGATGGCCCGAGCTCGGACCTGTCGGCGGGTGCTCGCCTGGCGCGAGACGGGCGGCGCGGCCCGGCCGCGGTCGCCGCCCGACGGACCGGCGTGACCGTCCCGTGGAGGCGGCCCCGATCGGCCCCACGATGAAGCCCGCGAGCGGATCGGTCGGGCCGGTCAGTCGACGCCCACGCCCAGGGTCGGTCTGTGAAAACAAGCCGCGTTCCCGCTCGCCGCCCCTCGCCCCGTTCCGGTTTCCGGCGGTCGGGGGTGTGAGGTCCGTCGGTATCCGGCCGGTGGCGAACGGGGCTCGGACGGACGGGTTGGGCGGTCCGGAATCGGCGTCGAACGGGTCCGGGACGACGGTCAACGAAGTGGTGCGTCCCGGTTTTCCGCTTTGACACCGACTTCTTTCCTGATCTGACACCGAGGCGGTCTGACACCGAGCCGGTCCCTTCCCGCCGGGGTCAACGCGGGATCAGGATCTGGCGGCCGTCGGCCCCGCGGCCTCGTGCTCGGCATCGATCGACGCGATCGAGTTGAAGCCGACCAGCGCGATGCCCCGGTGCGGGACGGCGACGACGAGCAGGTCGGGGAACGCTTCCGGCGCGAAGACGTTGGCGTCCGACTCGATCCGATAGCTCTTGCCGCCGGTGGTGTGGATCTCGTAGGGCGGGGATAGCTCGCCGCCGAGGATCAGGCTGCGGATCGATTCGGGACTCATGTCGAGTCCTCTCGATTAAGGTGGTTGTGCGGGCCAATACTGGACAGAATAACACCGTCCCTGTTCACGAGAAAGACCGGCTCAGCGCCGGGCGCCGGCCGGTCTTCGATGCGCGAACACCGTCGTTTTGCTCTCACGCGTCAGCGGTCCGTTGGCGGCGGGTAGAGGAACCGGAGGGCGTGCAAAGGGGCCGGGAGTCGGGACACTTAAATACGTCCCCGTTCCGTTCCCCCACTCCGCGTTCTCCCCCGTCCCCGTTGCGTCCCCCAGAGGGATCCGACCCTTTTTCCGGCTCCGCAGGTCTACCGGGCCCAGGGCTCCCGCGGGAAATCCCCCCAGATTGCTTAGAGCGCGTCGAAATCGAGGGATGTCCCGTTTGTCCCTCCTGTCCCGTTTGTCCCTCCGAGGGATGTCCCCGTTTGCCCCTCGGCCACGTGTCCTCGTTCATGCGGTGATCGTTTCCCACAATTGGGCGTCTACGAACCTCGACAGGTGCGCGACGTTGTCCGTCGCGACTGTCACCGTGTCGGTCGGGCCGGCCGCCATCAGGGCCTGTGCCGCCAGGATGCAATCTCCATCCAACGCCTCGGCGCTGCCGTCGGCAAACCGACACTTCGCGCCGTCGCCCATAGGTCGGCCGCCAGCAGCATGACATCGGTTGTCAGGGGCGCGTAGTCGAGCGTGGTCTTGACCTGGTTGAGACGCCGAATGCCCGCCGTCGCGCGGATGTGGATCAGCTTCCTGCGTACCTCATAGTCGGCAATCTCGGGGACGAATACTCGCACGCCGGCCGCTGCCAGGTCTTTGACCCACTGCCGGCACTGGTCGGGCTTCGACCGTCCCCGCGGGTTGGTCAGCAGGCCGAGGGGACCGGAGTCGAGGAACACGAGCCTCATGGCCGGAATGCTTGCGGGTGGACAAGGGCTCTTCATCGATGGCCTTCATCAGCGCGTCAAGGGTGCGCCGCTGTTCCTCCTCGTCGCCCATGTCGTCGAGAGCATCCAGGCCTTTGGCGATCTCGGCAGCCCGGGCGAAGATCTCCTCGTCGGTCATTGGCATGCCCGGCCGGTCGCGTCGACCGAGCGGCCAGGCGAAACGGTTGGGGGTGCGACGGCCATGGTCTGGGCCTCCTGAATCGTGTGGAGATCGTCGGTCCGAACACTCATCCCGGGCGCGAACGAGCGCGGCTCCGCGGATTCCATGATACGCGGATCTCCGCAGCCGGGAGAACCAGGAATTCTGAGAACAAGTGACCATCGGAAGAATCCAATGCTCCTGGGTGCGAGTCCGCCAGATCACCCATCTTCACCAAGTTAAATCACCGTGTCCCCCTGGCGTGCCCCGAAAAGGGTGAATGTCCCTGTTCCCTTCCCCGAAGTATGAACTGACACGAATTTCGCTTGAACTGACACGAATTTCGCTTCGAAGTATGAACTGACACGAATTTCGCTTGCGAATTTCGCTTGATTTATCGGCAGATTAACGGCACAATAACGGCAAGGAAACCGACCGAGAAAGTGCCGCCGAATGCCGTTCGAGCCCGACTACCGGATCACGCCCCGGACCGCCACCCACCTCATGAGGATCGAGGCGGCCCGGCAGGCCGTGGAGGACCTGCCGATCACGTCCTCGGTGCTCGCCGGCCTCCGCGAGACCGCGCGGCTCTTCTCCACCCACTACTCCACGATGATCGAGGGCAACCGCCTCGCTCGGGAGGAGGTCTCCTCGTTGATCGAGCAGGGGAAGCACTTCCCGGGCCGGGAGCGAGACGAGGCCGAGGTCCTCGGCTACTACGCGGCGATCGAGCGGCTCGAACGATTCGCGGCCCAGGCAGGGGACGTGACGGACCTCCAGGTCCGAACCCTTCACGCCCTCGTGATGGCCGGCGGCAAGGCGGTGAAGAAGCCCACCCCCTACCGGGGCGGGCAAAACGTGATCCGCGACGCCGGCAGCCGCGGGACCGTCTACATGCCCCCGGAGGCATCGGATGTCCCCCGGCTCATGCAGGAGCTCCTCGACTGGCTCCGGCGCGGCGAGCGCGAAAGCGTCCCCTGCCCGATCGTCGCCGGGATCGCCCACGATCAGTTCGCCACGATCCACCCCTACTACGACGGCAACGGCCGCACGGCGAGGCTCCTGACGACCCTGATCCTCCACCGGGGCGGGTACGACCTGAAGGGGCTCTATTCGCTGGAAGAATACTACGCCCGGGACCTGTCGGCCTACTACCGGGCATTGGCGGTCGGGCCGTCGCATAATTATTATCAGGGCCGTGCCGAGGCGGACCTCACGGCGTGGGTCGAATACTTCTGCGCGGGCATGGCCGAGAGCTTCGAGAGCGTCCGCCGCCGCGCCCGGGAGGCCGCCGACCGGGGCATGAGGGATGACTCGGCCGCGCTGCGTCGCCTCGACCCGCGCCAGCGCCGGGCCCTGGAGCTCTTCCGCCGCTCGGTCGTCATCACCAGCCGCGACGTCGAGGGCCTCTTCGGCGTCTCCCAGCGGACGGCCCGGAACATCCTCTCGTCGTGGGTGAGCGGCGGGTTCGTGCTGGTGGTCAACCCGGCGAGGAAGTCGCGGAGTTACCGGCTATCCCCCGACTATGAGCGCCTCGGCCCGAGCTGATTCCTCGTCGGGGTTGAATGGCACAAGGATAACGTAAGCATCCGGGGGCGTCCGACTTGCGCCACGACGCCTCGGGGATGCTGAGCGGCCCCCTTGGTGGGTAGACTCGCGGTTATCAACTCCCCGCCAGTCGCCGCACCAAGGAGGCCACCATGGCGGAGTCTACCGCAACGGACCCCCGTGACCAATTCGTCTCCACCCGCGAACAGCTCGCTTCCCACCAGGGGCTCCCCTTCCTGGCCCTCCTCTCCCGCTTCCGCGTCGAGGCCGCCTGCCGCGCCCTGGGCCATCACTGGAGGGAGCGGATCTACCTCCCCTGGATCACCCTGAGCTTGTTCCTCTCGCAGGTCCTCTCCGACGACCACTCCTGCGACGATGCCGTTGAACCGATTCCAGAAGTTCCGCCACGACCGCGGGCTCCCGCCGGTCTCGCCCGCGACCGCCAGCTACTGCGAGGCCCGAGACCGCTTGCCCGAGGGCGTCTTCTGGGACCTGGTCCGCCGCACCGGACGAGCGATCCACGACAAGGCCGATCCCTCCTGGCTCTTCCATCTCCGCCCGGTCAAGATCATCGACGGCTCGACCGTGTCCATGCCCGACACGCGGCGCAACCAGGAGGAGTACCCCCAGCCGAGGAGCCAGGCCCCCGGGCTGGGCTTCCCGATCGCGCGGCTGGTGGTCGTCTTCAGCCTGGCCGTCGGCACGGTCCTCGATGCCGCGCTCGGCCCCTATCGTGGCAAGCAGACCGGCGAGCTGGCGCTGCTGCGCATGGTCATTGACGAATTCCGCCCCGGCGACATCGTGCTGGCCGACCGACTCTTCTGCTCCTACTGGGCGATCGCGACGTTGAAGGCGCGGGGCGTCAACGTGGTGATGCGGCTGCATCAGCGCCGACGGTCCGACTTCCGGTGCGGGCAGCGGCTGGGCCGGGACGATCACGTCGCCGTGTGGAGGAGGCCCGAGCAGATCCCCGCCTGGATGAGCCGGGAGGAATACGAGGCGATGCCGAAGTGGCTACCGATCCGCGAGGTCCGCGTGAGGATAACCGACAAGACCAAGCGGGTGCGTCAGCTGGTGATCGCCACGACGCTGCTGGATGCGAAGGAGTACCCGATCGAGGAGCTGGCGGCGCTGTTCCGGCGGCGGTGGCACGCGGAGCTGGACCTGCGGACGCTCAAGTCGGATATGCATATGGATATCCTGCGGACGCGGAGCCCGGAGATGGTAGGAAGGAGGTGGCGGCGCACCTGCTGGCGTACAACCTGATCCGCGGCGTGATGGCCGAGGCGGCGCGGGCGGAGGGTATCGAGCCGCGTCGGCTGAGTTTCAAGGGGTCGTTGCACACGGTGAGGAACTTCGAGGCGTCGCATCTGTACGACGCGGAGCGGATCGCATCGGACTTGCCGCGGCTGGTGATGTTGATCGGCAAGAAGCGCGTGGGGGACCGACCGGACCGCTACGAACCGCGTGCGGTGAAGCGGCGGCCGAAGCCGCATCCGCTGCTGCGGATGACTCGCAAGAAGGCCAAGGCCCTGATCGAACGGGGGATCATACCATACGAGAAGATAAAATAGCACTCGTTGATGAATGAGACACAAATCTTTGTCCCTCAGGGACTTGAGCTATCCTTGTGCCATTCTGGTCGGGGTTCGGATCTGACCGACTGAAAGTGCCTGATCAAGGTAGGGGTAAGGAGCATTCGGACCGGGGGCGAATCCGATTCTTGGGTCGGCCAGGCGAATCCGGTCAATCCGAGTGAAGCGCGAGATATCGCGCTTCGACCGAGTCGATTCGAGGGAGAATGACGCGAAGGCCCTCCGGGATAGGCCTGGTCGGTTTCGCGGGCCGGAGGCAGGCGGATCGGAGCCGGGACATAGCGGATGGCGGATGCCGAGGCCCTTCGTGGATGAGCGATCCACCGAACGAGCTCGCGACAAGAGCATCCGGCAGATCACCCAGCCGCCCGGGAGATTGAAGAATATCCCCGTCCGATCTTGCGATTCGCGCCATGTCCCCCCATGCGGGTCGGCGGGCTCGCTTCGTGAGGCATTTACGCCTGGTCGCCGACCGCGAGCGGGTCCGAGACGACGAGCTCCGGCACATCCGCGAAGTCCTTCATATTGTGAGTGGGCAATTCCCGCCCGAACACCAACGCCGTCGCCGCCACCAGCGCGTCACCCAGCGAGATCTTGCGCACCTGCCTCACCGCCACCGCCCGCGCCACCACCGAGTCGCACAACGGCAACACCTCCGCCGCCGCGAAGAATGCCTCGAAATGCCCCGATCGGCCGCCGAGAGCCTGTGATAGCCCAGGACCTCCACGACACTGACGGCCGAAACGGCCGGAGATCGGGCGGCGATGAGCCGGCCGCTTACGCCGGATCCGCTCGTTCCAAAATCAAGGAGGCAAACATAGCCCTAATCGACAATAATTTAATCATGTCATTATTTTGTAATATTTATGAATTCACGCTATTTCCTGCTTTTCGCGTCCGGGTTGGATCGACGTCCCGTGACGCCCGAGACGCGGGTCGGCGTCCGGGCCGGTTGAAGACGTCGAAGCCAGGCCCCCGGCCGTGGGACGCTGAGCCTTCCGACGCGTCCCGCGCCCGTTCCGGGTCCCGGCGGTCGGGAGTGAGAGGTCCGTCGGTCGGGTCCCGGCCGGCCAGGGACATCGGGGCGGCGGCGGGCGGTGGAGACTCGCCGCTTCCCCGTTGCCGCGCTCGGCCCGACACCAATTTCGGCCGACACCAATTTCGGCCGCGGTGACTCTGCTGGCCGTTTCCAACCGCCAGGGTGCCGGGAGGCCCTCCCGTGCTCAAGCCGCCACAACTCGTTCACCGAGCACAGGCTATCACTAGATTCACTGTATTTTAACATGTGCACCTTTTTTCTAAAATCAATATGTCCTCCTTTTTGTCTTTATGTCCCCCTTTTTGTCTTCTGGAGGGCCTGGTCGAGGTCAGATCGACGACAGCCAGGAACTCGGTGGCGGGATCGTCGGGAGACCCCACTGCTGGAGGAGGCCGTTGGCCGCCTGGCGCTCGAGGTCGAATATGAGGACGTCGGGGTCCACGTTCGCCAACGTCGCGCCGCCGAGCTGGGAGGGGTCGAGCGTGGGGCCGACCCAGTGGCAACTGACGGGGTTGGTGACGCTGGGGACCACGATGATCGAGTCCGGCCGGAAGACGGCCGACGCCTGGAGTTTGAACAGCCCCGCGACCTGATAGCCGACCAGCGACAACCCGCTGACCCCGAGGTCCAGCTCGCCCGCCGGGCCGATGCTCAGCCCCGCGCTGAACACGGCGTTCTGGAAAGACAGAGACTGGCCGAGGTTCCCCGACGTGAGGGCGGACGCCTTGAGGCTGACCTGCCCTCCGATGTTGAAGGTCAGGTTGCCGACGATCTCGCCGTTCAACGTCACGCCGGGGACCGGCGTGCCCATTGTGGCGAGCGTCTCGTTGAGCACGGGAAGGTTCGCGCTGACGGTCGGCAGCGTGTACGTGAGCAGAGAGACGTTGGTGTTGCCCCCCAGGAGCACCCCGAGGAGCGTGGCCTCGCTGGGGAGGGTCACGCCGATGCCGCCGGCCTGGCTGGCGAGCGAGGCGTAGGCGCCGCCGAGCTGTTGGAGCAGGTCGCCCCCCGGCAGGCTGCCGAGGTCGATGGCGCCACCTCCGGTGGCGGTGGCGGTGAAGTTCCCCAGGTTCACCCACGAACCCGACGGGAAGTACGGCACCGCATCGACCGCCTGCACGACGCTGCCGAGCTGCTGGAGCGCGTTCGCCGCGTCGGAATGGCCGGTGGCGTCGAGCCCATCGCCGAGCAGGTCGGCGAGGGTGATATTGGTCTTGATGCCGGCCCGGCTCATGATCTGGCTGAAGCCCGGCAATTGAGTGAGCGGCGTGAACACCTGGGATAGGGGCTTGGTCATGCCCTGCAAATTGCCGACGAAGGTGTTGACCATGTCGACCAGCGGTCCGGCGTTGATCTGCACGTCGTAGAAGGTCAGGTCCACCGCCCCCGTGCTGGGGTCGGGCTTCATGGCGACGTCCGCCTGAAGCCACGAGCCGAAGATTACGTGGGAGGTGCCGATGATCTTGCCCGGGCCCACCCCCGACACATTCTTGAAGATCGGGACTGGCTTGCCGTTCACGGTGATGGAGAGGCCGCCGCCGCCGGTCACGACGGACAGGGTGCCGTTGATGACTTGCAGTTGGTCGGCCAGGCCCGGGATCTGGTACGCTTGCCCGTTGCTGAAGCGGTAGATGTCGCGGTTGCCCAGGCCGTCGACGACGGTGGTGCCCAGGAACCACCCGCTGCCGTCCGGCGCCGTGACGCCCGAGACGCCGACCGCGGTCCAGCCGCCGGCGGTCGTCGATTGCTCGACCGCCCCGTTGGTGGTCATGTAGTCGACCTGGCCCAGCGGGGTGGTGCCGAGCTCGATCACGCCGGTGGCGACCGTCTTGATCGCCCCGGCCATCGTGTCCTGCTCGGTGAGCTGGCCGTTCTGGAGCGTGTAGAACCGCCCCTGGTTGTCGACCGCGTACTGCGGGAGCGGGCCCGGGCCGGCGTTCGTCCCCGTGGAACCCAGCGAGCCGGCGAAATACTGGTACGCGCTCGACCCCTGGAGGATGACGACCTCGCCGAGGGAGTCAACGGCCATCCGCGTGACCCCGGTCGCCACCTGCCGGGGGAGACCCGCGTCGGTGTCCGTAATCGTGAGGACGCCGTCGAGGAGGGTGAAGAGTTCGAACCCTCCGCGTCCAGGGCGTACTGCACCGGCTCGCCGTTCGTGATGACTGAGCCAGTGTCGGTCAGGCCGTTCGGGAGGATGTATTCGTACTCGGTCGACCCCTCGAGCACGGCAACCTCGCCGGCCGAGTCGATCGCGAACTGCGTCACCCCGGTCGCCAGAGTCTGCGTGGTGGGGTTGCTCGTATTCTGGACCGTCAGGACGCCGCCGGTCAGCGCGTAGAGCCGGCCCTGGGAATCGATGTCGTACTGCGTGGGCGCGCTGGTCGAGATGCTCCCCCCGCCGATGGAGAGGGTGCCGATGGTGTACCCGTAGGCGTACGGCCCGTTCAGCGTCACGACCTCGCCGGCCGAGTCGACCGCGACCTTTGTCGTGTTGACGCCCGACTCCTGGGCGGTCAGGCCGGTGACCTGCCAGAGCACGCCGCCGGTGTCGAGCGCGAACAGCCGGTGCAGGCCGTCGACGACCGCCTGGGTCACGTAGCCGGTCCCGGGGACCGGCTTCAAGGTGTTGGCGGTGACCTCGTCGACGACGCCGCCCTGGACGACGTAGGTCACCGTTTTGCCGTCCCCGTCGACGGCCTGGTAGGTCGGGCCGAGGACGGCCGCGCCGGTGGTCGCCGACCAGGTGATCGACCCGTTCTGGAATTGCACGAGGCGCCCGCCGGCCCAGGCGTGCTCCTCGCTCACCGGTAAGCCGAGGCTCCCCGAGGCCCCGCCCTGCGCGGCGTACAGGGCCCCGATGGCCCCGTAAACGGCGTGGGCGCCCGTGGCCGCGGACCAGTCGATCTGCCCGCCCTGGAAGGAGACGGCGTACTCGCCGGACGCCCCAGGGACGCTCAGCTCGTCGCTGGTCGGGAGGCCCAGGTCGCCCTTGACCGACGCGCCGAGGGCGTCGGTCTCCTGCGCCGTGGCGGAGTACTCCGCCCCGATGGCCCCGTAGAGGGCGTGGCCTCCGGTGGCCGCGGAATAGTACAGGCTGCCCCCATGGAACGTAACGACGCTCGCCCCCGGCACCCCGGCCACCGCCTGCGCGGCGGCCGTAGCCGGGCCGAGGACCAGTTGCACCGATTGGCCCGCGTCGTCGGTCAGGTTCGCCGTGGCGTTATACGCCGCGTCGATCGCCCCGGTGAGGGGATAGTTGTTGGGCATCTGCGTGAGTTGCCCGTTGCTGAGGTAATAGATCGCGTGGTCGCCCGCGCTGTTCACGCTGGCGGTGCCCAGGAACCAGACGCTGCCGTCGGAGGCGAAGGCGTCCTTGCCGAACTGGAACCTGGAGCTGCTCATGCTGTTCGAGACGGAGACCAGTCCCGCGGTGAGGCTGAACAATTTCCCCTGGCCGTCGAGGAAATACTGGGTCGCCTGACCCGGGTCGGATGAGGCGGACGAGCCGCCGAGGGAGAGCTGGCCCTCGAAGTACTCATAGGCGTACGGCCCCTGCAGCGCCACGACCTCGCCGGCCGAGTCGGCCGCGATCTGGGTTACCCCGGTCGCCACCTGCTTGGCCGTCGTGCCGGTGGCGCTGAACAGCAGGCCGTCGGCCTGGAGGGCGTAGGGCTGGCCCTGGCGGTCGACCGCGAGTTGCGTCACATTGGACACGCCGACGACGAGCTGGGAGCTCTCGCCGTTGACCTCATAGAGAGAGCCGCTCTTCAGGACATAGGTCGGGCTCTGCGGAGTTGAGCCGCCCGGCTGCGCCGGAGTTGAGCCGACCGGCTGCACCTGCACGGTCAGTACGGCGACTTGACTCGTGGCCTTGCCCCGCGCGTTCTGAAAGACGGCGCGGTACTGGTCGCCGCTCATGGACATGGTCGGCGTGAGAGTCAGGGTCGCGGACTTGCCGCCGGCAATGTTTTTCCAGGACTTGCCGCCGACGGCCTTGGTCTGCCAATGCACAGTGGGCGTCGGATTGCCGCTGGCCACCGCGGTGAATCTGGCGACGGTCCCGGCCTGGACCGTCTGGCTGAGCGGCTGGGTCTTGATGACCGGGCGCCTGTGGGCTCCCTTGCTCGATCCGGTCAGGGCGATCGTCTGGCCGACCGGTCGGCTCGTGATGGCGGGCAGCACCTCCGTGATGGCAGCCACCGGATGGCGGGCGTCGTGGTAGACCGCGGCGGGATGAAGTTGAACGGGATTGGTCCCCGAGAGGACCAGTCGATCCTCCAGGCACTCGATCCGAGGGCGATAGGGCGAGCGGCCGCCGCAGGGGCGCCCCGTCCCACGACCGGGGAGTCTCATCGGCCTGAATCGGCGGAGCCAGTCGGTACCAACTGAGCAGGCGGCGCCCTGGGCGTGGTCGCCCGAGCCATCAGAGGCGTGGCGGGCGGGTGCGGGCGTCATGGGGTTGTCCTGCCGGTGTCGAAGGGTCAGCCGCGGGGGCCGCGGTCCATCTCCCGCGACCTCCAGATGACTGTCTATCACCGCTCCGCGCCGCGACCCGCCATCTCGCCGGAAAAACCCTCGCATCTCTTTGAGCCCAGTCACTATAATCTGGCGAGGCACAACATCCATTCATGCGACGACGCTCGGAGTCCGCTCATGGCTGCCGACGGTGACAATTCCGTCACGCAGTGGGTCAGCAACCTGAAGGCCGGCGACCGGAGCGAGGCCACGCGCCGCCTCTGGGAACGGTACTTCGAACGGCTGGCCCGGCTCGCCCAGGCCCGCCTGCGCGCCACAGGACGCGGCTCGGCCGATGGCGAGGACGTCGCCCTGAGCGTCTTCGACAGCTTCTTCCGCGGCTGCCGCCGCCGGCCGCTTCCCCGAACTCGGCGACCGCGAAGACCTGTGGCGGCTGCTGGTGACCATCACCGCGCGCAAGGCGCACAACCGGCGGCGGGACGAGGGCCGACAGAAACGCGGGGGCGGTCGCGTCCTCGACGAGGGCGCCTTAGCCGGTGCAGACCCCATGGGCAACGACTTCCTGGCCCAGGTCGTCGGCAACGAGCCGTCGCCCGAGTTCGCGGCGCTCGTGGCCGACGAGTTGCGCCGGCTGTTCGAGGCCCTCTCCGACGACTCGCTCCGGCATGTCGTCCGGCTCCGGCTGGAGGGCTACGCCAACGAAGAGATCGCCGCGGCGCTCGACTGCGGGCTGCGGACCGTCGAGCGGAAGCTGGCCCTCATCCGCAAGCGATGGCTCGCCGAGGGGGACTCATGAGCGGAACTCGCACCGGGTCGGGCAACGGGCGGGGAGACGGGCCGCCGACGGTCTCGGTCGGCGAGGCGGAGGAAATCGACCGGCTCTGCGACCGCTTCGAGGCGGCGTGGAGATCGGGCGGCCGGCCCGGGTTCGAGGACTACCTGCCCGTCGGCGACGGTCCGTTCCGGGCCGCCCTCCAGGCCGAGCTGATCGCCATCGAGCTCGAGTGGCGGCGGCGACGCGAGGGACTCCAACGCCGTGCCGATGGCGCGGGCGAGATGGCCGACCTCCGGCCTCCCGGACGAGGGGTCCTGGAGACGCTCTCGGCGAGTCTCGGCGCGGTCCCGCACGTCCTGCTCCGCGACACCGACGGCGGGCCCGAGCCGCCGCTTCACCGCCCGGGGGTCGGCGAACCCGGCCAGGGCACGCGCTACCGGATCGACGGCGAGATCGCCCGCGGCGGCATGGGCACCGTGCTCAGGGGCCGCGACCCTGACCTCGGGCGCGACGTTGCGCTCAAGGTCCTCCGCGAGGACTTCCGCGACGATGCCGACATGGTCCGCCGGTTCGTCGAGGAGGCGCAGATCGGCGGCCAGCTCCAGCACCCCGGCGTCGTGCCGATCTACGAGATGGGCACCCTGGGCGACCGCCGGCCGTTCTTCAGCATGAAGCTGGTGAAAGGGGACACGCTTGCCCGGCTCCTCGCCGCCCGCAAGGACCCCCGCGACGGCCTGCCCCGGCTGCTGACGATCTTCGAGGCGGTGGCGCAGACCGTCGCCTACGCCCACGCGCGCGGGGTGATCCACCGCGACCTCAAGCCGTCGAACGTGATGGTCGGCGCCTTCGGCGAGGTCCAGGTGATGGACTGGGGCCTGGCCAAGGTCCTCGCCCGCGGCGGCGCCGCCGACGATGCCGGGGCCGGCAAGGTCGAGCGTGAAGAGACGGTCATCGCCACGGCCCGGAGCGGCTCGGCCGACGGCGACCTCTCGAAGGCGGGGTCGGTCCTGGGCACGCCGAGCTACATGGCCCCCGAGCAAGCCCGGGGCGAGATCGAGCACATCGACGAGCGGGCCGACGTCTTCGCGCTCGGCTCGATCCTCTGCGAGATCCTGACGGATGAGCCGGCGTTCGTCGGCTGCAACTCGGGCGAGATCCAGCGCACCGCCGCGCTCGGCGACACGGCCGGCGCCCTGGCGCGGCTCGACGCCTGCGGGGCCGACGCCGACCTGATCTCGCTGGCGAAGGACTGCCTGGCACGCGAGGCGGAGGACCGGCCAGCCACGGCGGACGGCGTGTCCGACCGCGTGACGGCCTACCTGGCGGGCGTGCAGGACCGGTTACGACGGGCCGAACTGGAGCGCGTCGAGGAGCGGGCGCGGCGTCGGCTGACCACGGTCGTCGCGGCGAGCCTGATCGGGCTCGGCCTGCTCGGCGGCGGTGGATACACGTGGAACCAGCGGCAGCGGGCCGATCGGATGGCGAAGACGGCTATGGCCGTCGACGAGGCCCTGGCCGACGCCTCGCGGCTGCTCGGCGAGGCGCGGTCGGCGCCGCCTGGAGACGCGGGCCGATGGTCGGCCGCGGTGGCGGCGGCAAAGCGTGTGGAGGGGCTGCTGGCGCAGGGCGAGGCGGACGGCCTCCTCATGAAGCGCGTCGATTCCCTGGCCTCCGATGTCGAGCACGACCGGTCCGCCGCAGCCGAGAAAGCCCGGCAGATCGAGGTCGACCGGGCCTTGCTGGAAGAGCTGGAATCTGTTCGTGGCAGCCGAGCCACGTATCGTGAGTTGAAGCGGACGGACGCCGACTATGCCGGAGCCTTCCGAAACGCCGGGCTCGATCTCGATGCGACCAGGCCCGATGAGGCCGGCAAGTGGCTGGCGGCTCGGACGGACCCGATTGAGCTTGCCGGATACCTCGACGACTGGGCCTTCGTGCGTCGAGCGGCGGCCCGGCCCGAATCCGACTGGCGGCGCCTGGTCTCCGCCGCACGCGGGGGCGACCCGGACCCGTGGCGCGACGTCCTGCGGGCCAAGCTCGGGAACAACGACCCCGCCGCGGTTGCCGAGTTCCGCCGTATGGCCGGCGACCCCAGGTTGGAGGATCAGCCCGCGCCGGGAGTCCTGTTACTGGCCCGTCAGCTCAAGTTCGGCTGCGGCGATGGCGAGCGGGCTGCATCGGTCTTGCGGAGGGCTGCACGCCGCTACCCTGGCGACTTCCGGGTCCGTTTCGAGCTGGCCCACGCTCTAGGTCCGCCGCTGGAAGCGCGCCCCTCGAGCGAGGACCTTTTCCCTGACCCCGAAGAGGCGGTTCGACACCTGGCGACGGCGGTCGCCATACGGCCCTGGAGCGTCTCCACCCGTCTCGCTCTCGCAGGAGCCTTGTTGACCCAGAGGAGACCCGACGAGGCGGTGTCGGAAGCCCGTGAGGCCGTCCGGATCAAGCCCGATGACACTTCGGCACGTCACATCCTGGCCAATTGCCTGCGCTGGGCCGACCGCTTCGATGAAGCTGAAACCGAATGCCGCGCGGCGATCTCGGCCAATCCCACCGATGGGCCGCTCCACGAGTTGCTCGGCACTATCGTGAGAGATCGGGGGGATCTCGACGGGGCCCTCCGCGAGTATCGTGAGGCGATTCGCTTGAGGAATCTTCGCGAAGAAGGCTCCCATTATATCTTCCTCCAGATCGCGTTGGCCCTCCAGAAGAAGGGAGAATACGCCGAGGCACTGGCCATGATCCGGAAGGTCCAGGAGATGGGTCCGAACCTGGTGCCCGATCGCTGGCATTCCGCGGCATGGGTCGCCCACATCGAGCGAATGGCCGTGCGGACCAGGCGGCTGCCAGCCAGGCCGGCCGGGAGCACACGGCCGAACGACCCCATGGAATCGCTAGACCTGGCCTTGATCTGCTCCGACCGGAAGAGGTTCGTCGCGTCGGCCCGGTATTGGGCCTGGGCGTCGAGGCGGATCCGGGCCTCGGCGACGATCGGCGCTTCCAATATTGGTTCAGCGCGGCCTGCACCGCCGCGATGGCCGCGGCGGGAAAAGGGCAGAACGAAGCGCCGCCCGACGTCGCATCCGCGGCCGACTTGCGGCGACAGGCTCTTCGGTGGCTCAAGGTGGACCTGAAGATTTGGACGCGTCTGCTGCCATCCGGCTCGCCGCAGGATCGCGATCTCGTACTCCGGGCGATGCGACAGTGGCGGAAGGACACCGACCTGGTCGCCGTCCGCGATGCGGAGGGCCTCGCCAGTCTGTCCGAGGCCGAGCGGAGCGACTGGCTGGCCCTGTGGGGCGAGGTGGATGCCCTGATGCGCAAGGCGAACGAGACGAAACCGCGGTGACGGTCGACGACCCTCGGCTCGCTCGTCGCCCGTGTGTCTGTCCCGGAAGGGACCTTCCCGGTGTGGCGAGCCTCGCGGGGAGAACCGCCCGGCAGGGTGGGCATCGCCCACCGCGGACGGCCCCGGCCGGCGCGGTCCGGCGCCTCGGCATGCCATGACCGGTCGTCCGCTCGGCGGAGGCGATCCCCGGTGGGCGATGCCCACCCTACATGAAGGAATATCCTCGCGGGACTCGGTCGGGTGGGCATCGCCCACCGCGGACGGCCCCGGCCGGCGCCGTGTACCGTCCCCGCATCCCATGGCCCATCGCCCGGTCGGCGAGGGCCCCCGCCGGTGTGCGATGCCTACCCGACTTGAGTGGCCCCGCTCGAGGCCGATCCTCAGATGATCTGATGGATCGGCTCGGCGCCCTCGACGCCGACGAGCTTCTGGTGCAGGCCGCCGTAGAAGTACGTCAGGGCATTCGGGTCGAGGCCGAGCTGGTTGAGGATCGTCGCGTGCAGCCGCTTGACGTGGAAGCGGTCCTCGACCGCGTTGCTCCCCAGCTCGTCGGTCTTGCCGACGCTCGTGCCCCCCTTGATGCCGCCGCCCGCCATCCACATCGTGAAGCCGTACGAGTTGTGGTCGCGGCCGGTCCCCTTGGCGTTCTCGGCGGTGGGCTGGCGGCCGAACTCGCCGCCCCAGACGATCAGCGTCTCGTCGAGCAGCCCCCGGCGCTTCAGGTCGGCGATCAGCCCGGCGATCGGCAGGTCGGTGTGGCCGGCGTGCTTGGTGTGATTCTCGACGAGGTCGGCGTGCGCGTCCCAGTTGTCGTCGTTGTGGCGCCGCCCGAGTAGATCTGCACGAACCGGACGCCCCGCTCGACCAGCCGCCGCGCGATCAGGCACTTGCGGCCGAAGTCCGCCGTCTGGGGCCGGTCGATCCCGTAGAGGGCCCTCGTCTCGGCCGACTCGCGCGCCAGGTCGACCGCCTCGGGCGCCGTGCTCTGCATCTGGAACGCCAGCTCGTACGCGGCGATCCGCGCGGCCAGCTCCGAGTTGTCGGCGCGGGGGCGCGGTGCTCCTCGTTCTTCTCGCGGAGCCGGTCCAGCAGCAGACGTCGCGCGGCGCGGTCGGAACCGCTCGGCGAGGCGAGGTCGTGGATCGCGGTGCCGCTCGAGCGGAGCACCGTCGCCTGGTAGGCCGCCGGCATGTAGCCGCTGGACCAGTTCTTGGGCCCGCTGATCGGGCCGCCCGTCCTGTCGAGCATCACCACGAAGCCCGGCAGGTTCTGGTTCTCGCTCCCCAGCCCGTAGGTCACCCAGGTGCCCAGGCAGGGGTTGCCGCTCAGCAGCCGGCCCGAGTTCATCATCAGCATCGCCGAGCCGTGGATCGGCGACTCGGCATACATCGAATGGATGAACGCGATGTCGTCGACGCAATTGCCCAGGTTCGGGAACAGGTCGGAGACCCACTTGCCCGACTGGCCGTATTGCTTGAAGTTCCACTTGGGCCCGACGACGCGTCCCTCGTTCTTCTTGCCGCCGCGGCCGAACGTCTTCACGGCGATCGTCTTGCCGTCGAGCGGGTAGAGGTCCGGCTTGTAGTCGAACGTGTCGACGTGGCTGGGCCCGCCGTACATGAACAGGAAGATCACGCTCTTGGCCTTCGCGGGCCGGGGCGGCGCCTTGGGCGCCATCGGGTTGACGAACGGCGTGGTTCCGTCGGCCCCGACGGCCTGCCGCGCCAGGAAGCCGTCGCCGCCCAGCAGGCCCGCCAGCGCGACCGACCCGAACCCGCCGCCGACCTCCCAGAGGAACTCGCGGCGAGTCCGCCCGCAGAATGACGATGTGCGATCCATGGCGGGGTCTCCGTCCGTTCGATTCAGTCGAGGTAGAGGAATGCGTTGGCGTTGAGCACCAGCAGGGCATATTGCGCAGGCGCCGCGCGTCGGTCGAGGCCCGCGCGCGTCTCGAGCATCCGCAGGAACTCGACGTCGCGGCGGACCTCGTCGGCGTCGGGCGATCGTGACGTGGTCAGCCGGATGGCGCGGCGGACCATCGCGGCCGGGTCGCCGTTGGGTGTCTCATGCATGAGCCGGTCGGCCAGCCCCGCCGCCTGCTCGTTGGCGAACTGGCCGTTCAAGAGGCCGAGCGACTGCGTCGGCACGGTGGTCGTGTAACGGACGGGGCAGCTCGAGTCGGTGTCGGCCGCGTCGTGCGTCGCCAGGATCGGCACGATCAGCGACCGCTTGACATGGATGTAGACGCTCCGCCGGGCGGCCTCGTCGGGCGGCGAGACGCTCCAACCCTGGCCGGGCACCGACTGGCCGGCGAGCACCTCGCGCGGGATCGGCGGGAAGACGCTCGGACCGCCCGCCTTCGTCCGCAGGTCGCCGCTGACCGACAGGATCGCGTCGCGGACCTCCTCGGCCGACAGACGGCGCATCGGGAACCGCCAGAACCACCGGTTCGACGGGTCGGCGGCGAGCTCATCGGGCGTCGCGCGCGAAGACATCCGGTAGGCGCTCGACAGCACGATCAGCCGGTGCATCGGCTTGATCCGCCAGTCGTTCCGGACCAGCTCGGCGGCCAGCCAGTCGAGCAGCTCGGGGTGCGTGGCCGGCTCGCCAAGCTTGCCGAAGTCATTCGGCGTCGGCACGATCGCGCGGCCGAAGTGGTACTGCCAGAGCCGGTTGGCCATCACCCGCGCCGTCCTGGGGTTGCGCGGGTCGGTCAGCCAGTCCACCAGCGCCAGCCGCTTGCCGCGGTCGCTGTCGAAGGTCGAGACGTCGGCGCCGATGACCTCGGGCACGCCGGGGCCGACCGCCGGCCCGAGGTTCGCCGGGCTGCCCCGCAGCAACACATGCGCCTGTTGACGGCCCCGCTCGCTGGCGCACATCACGTCGATCTTGCGGCCGGACGCGTCCTTGACCGTCTGGATATTCCGCGCGTCCTGGTCGTGGATGTCGTTGAAGAACGCCAGCAACCGGTAGTAATCCGCTTGCGGGATCGGGTCGACCTTGTGGTCGTGGCACCGGGCGCAGTTGACCGTCATCCCCAGGACGACCTGGCCGGTGGTCGAGACGATCCCGTCGAGGACATCGTAGCGGGCCAGCGGCCGGTCGGCGGGCTCATCGTCCCAGATCCCCAGCCGGTAGAACCCCGTGGCGATCAGGGCGTCGGCCGATCGGGGCTCGAGCAGGTCGCCGGCGATCTGCTCGCGGAGGAACTGGTCATACGGCTTGTCGCGGTTGAAGGCGTCGATGACATAGTCGCGATACCGCCAGGCGTACGGCTTGGCCGAGTCGCGCTCGTAGCCGTTGGTCTCGCCGTAGCGGACCAGGTCGAGCCAGTGCCGCGCCCAGCGCTCGCCATAGTGGGGCGAGTCGAGCAGCCGGTCGACCAGCCGCTCGTAGGCCCCGGGCGCCCGATCGGCGAGGAAGGCGTCGACCTCTCCGGGGGTGGGCGGCAGGCCGGTCAGGTCGAACGTGAGCCGGCGGATCAAGCGTCACGCGGTCGGCCTCGGGCGCCGGCCGCAGCCGCTCGGCCTCGAGCCTCGCCAGGATGAAGGCGTCGACCGGGTCGCGAGCCACCCGCGATCCTTGACGGCCGGAACATTCGGACGTTCGACCGGCCGGTGCGACCACTCGCGCCGGGCGGCCGCGATCGCCCGCGGCGACGCGGGAGCTGTCGCGGCCGTGTCGGTTCCCTTCGCGGCGGCCGGCGCGGTCGATCCCCCGTGGCTAAAGGGCAGACCGTCCTTGACCCATCGCGTGAGGATCTCCTGCTCGCCCGGGGGCAGCTTGCCGCCGGGCGGCATCTCGAGCTCGTCGTAGCGGATCGCGCGCAGGAGCAGGCTCTCATCGGGCTGGCCGACCGTCACGGCCGGACCGAGCTCGCCGCCCTTCAGCACCGACGCGCGGTCGTCGAGCTTCAACCCGCCCTTGGCCTTGCCCGCGGCCGAATGGCACTTGAAGCACCGGGTCTCCAGGAGCGGGCGAACCTTCTCGTCGTAGAACCGCACCTGCTCGCTCGAGAACGCCGGCGCCTTGCCACCGGCGCCCCTGTCCTCGCCCTTGCCGTCCCCATCGCCGCGCGCCAACTGCGGCCCAGGCGGCGGCCAGCAGCACCGCCACCCCGAGGAATCGTGGGTCTCGCATCCGAAGCTGCTCCACGCGCATTCCCTCGTCCACCCCGGGAACGAACCGACGGCACCAACGCAGGCCCGGCCTTGCAGCCTCACCTACTTCATCCATCGTACCGTCCCGGCGAATAGTTCAACAAGGATTGAACTCGGGATCAAGGACGGGGGAGGCTGCGACGGACGCCCCGCGGACCGGTCGCTCGCCCGGCCTTCATCGGGTAAGCTGGCGTGAGGCGATGCGATACCGGATTCCCCGTCGCGGAGCCAGGCCCGGTCAGGAGCCGATCCATGCCGATCCACGACTGGACCCGAGTTGACGCCGGCACGCTCCATTACTTCCACCTCCGCTGGATCGCGTCGATCTGCGACGTCCTGAATGGCGGCGTGCTGCCGCCGAGCTACTATGCCATGGGCGAGCAGCGGGCCGTCGGAGTCGAGCCCGACGTGCTGACCCTGCATTCGGCCGCCCCGGACGATACCGGCGACGAGCCTGGCGTGCATCTCGGAGGAGGGTTGCTCGTCGCCCCACCCAGGGCCCGCATCGTGGACGAGGCGGAGGCCGACGTCTATCGGCGCAGGCAGAACCACGTCACAATCCGCCGGGCGAAGGACGATCGGATCGTGGCGACGATCGAGATCCTCTCGCGGGGCAACAAGTCCACGCGGCATGCGCTGGACAATTCGTTCGACGAATCGATCCGCTTCCTCGAGCAGGGGGTCCATCTGCTCATCTTCGATGTCCAGCCGCCCGGGCGTTTCGATCCCCAGGGCATCCATGGCGCGATCTGGGACGAGATCGCCGGCAAGCCCTATACGGCCCCGGTTGACCAGCCGCTGACCGTCGCGGCGTATGAATCCGGCCAGGTTTTCCGCGCATACGCCGAGCCGCTGGCGGTGGGCGACCGGCTGCCCGACATGCCGTTATTCCTCCGGACGGGTCATCACGTCAACCTGCCGCTCGAGGCGACTTACCTGACGACCTGGCGCGTCTTCCCCCGGCGCTGGAAGGCGGTGATCGAGCCGGAAGATCGTGATGGAACCGACACCGGAACGTTGTGAACCACAGATCAGGCGAACCGATACCGCTGGAGCGAGCGGACGGGTCATAACACTCCGGTGGGCATCGCTTCTCACCTCGCTGGAGGAGTCATCCACGCCGCGCCTTACCTGGCTCCCGGAACGGTGGCCTGCGTGACCATCTCGATCTCGGTCATGAGCAGCAGGTCGAGGATGCTGAACTCGTCATTCTCCTGGCAGATGATCACCGTACGCCCCGTCGGCGACATGAAAAGGAAGCCGGGGTGCGGCAGAATTAATTCCCCGAAAAACGAACTGGCACCAATTAATTCCGACACCAATTAATTCGAAAAACGAACTGACACCAGTTAATTCGACACCAGTTAATTCCTGCTCGGGCTGGCCGCCGGTCCCGTCGCTTTTTTGGGGGCGCCGAGCCGCACGGGTGGGCCCGGATGATGTTCGAGTCGAGGATCAGCCACTCCAGATCGGGGTCCTGCAGCGTCTCGAAGGCCCGCTGCCAGACCCCCTTCCTGGCCCAGCGGTCGAACCGCCGCCAGGCGCTATTCCAGGGGCCGAACCGCTCGGGGAGGTCCCGCCAGGAGGCGCCGGTGCGGGCGATCCAGAGCACGGCGTCGCCGAACAGGCGATTGTCCTTGGCGACCTTGCCATGCCCGCCGGGCTGGCCAGGGAGGAGGTCCTTGATCCGGGCCCAGTCGTCGTCGGAGATGGCGTGGCGATGACGCATGGCGGGTCCTCCGTGGTGCGGATTCGGGACCACCATTAGCCGAAATCGCCCAGCTCTTGTCCACACGACCTAACGCCCAAGATCAGCGGCCCGCCGCCAGGCGGGTCCGCTGCATCGCTTCGTTAGACCTCCTCTACGCCGCCCGATTATACACCGCGATGGTAGACCAAAGCTCCTCCGTGTGGACGAAGAGCACCAGCGTGTAGGTGTCGTTTTCGGGTGAGCCCGGCCACGGGAGATGAGTGACGAGGAACGAATCGCCATGCTCGGCGAAGACCTCCGCGGCGAAGCCGGGCAGCGCCGGGAGACCGGAGCAGCAATCGGCCACCGCCTGAAAGGTGCCAGGACTGACCGCGAACAGGCGGCGGATGAAGGGCTCGAAGCGCCGTTCGGAGAGCAGGTCCGCGGCCACGTTCGACAGCCTCTCCGCGAGCGGCCAAGCCTCGTCCAACGCCCCGCCTCCGAGCGGTCCAACGACAAGATCAACGGCCCGTCGGCAGGCGGGTCCGCTGCATCGCACTGTCAGAGGTCAGTCTCGCGCTTCGTTCGCATCCAAGGAGCCGACGCTCCATCATTCTCTGCCTGCGGAGGCACAGCATCAATACCGACGTCGCCGCCTTCGATGAGATCGGCCAACAGGCAATACGCGTCCTCGAGCAGCCAGAGTTTAGCCCGACCACGATCTCCGAACCGATGGGAGCGGCCGTCGAGATCGAGGATCTCAGCCGAGCCGTCGGAGAAGATGCGCAGACGCGCCCAGAGCAGCCGATCGGGCAGCGCCGACGAGTCGAGCCACCAGTAAGTTTCGACGACCTCGGTCATGAGGCATCTAACGACCCAGATCAGCGGCCCGCGCCAGCGGGTCCGCTGCATCGCCTCGTTCGGCGTCTTTCCTGCCCGCCCGAGTTCCCTCACTGGTAGACGATCTCCGCTCGCCGCTGGGCGAACTTCACCGGCCGGGGGCCGGAGAAGAACACCGGTTCCTGCCACGGGACGCAGGTAAGTTGCCGCGAGAACGCCAGGGCCAGGAACGAGGTCACGGGCAGGTCGAACCGCTCCCAGTGATACCCACGGGGCGGCGTGACCAGCACCGGCCAGTCGTCGGGGCGCCCTCGGTTAGCCAGAAGAACATGCACCCGTTGTCGTCGTCGGCCCACAGGATCAGGCCGGGGGCCGGGGGGAACGCCTGGTAGGGGAACTGGTCCCGCTCCGCCAGTTCCTTCATTTCCCGCACCCACTCGCAGTCCGATCGGAAGCGGGCGTCGAACCCCGGGGCCAGCGGGTTGCGCGGGAAGATGCACAGCCGGCCCGGGTCGTTGAAGACCCCCGTCCCGTACCGCAACACGAAGTCCCGAAAGTCAGTCGGCAGCCGCGTGCCGATCTCGGCTTCGGCCGCTCTCCACGCGGCCACGTCGCCGACGTCTCTCGGCTGAGCGGGAGGAGGAACAACCGCTATCAATTCCCCCACCGACATCCGCTCGCCCCCTGACGCCGAACGCCGAAATTCAGCGGCCGGCCGCAGGCCGGTCCGCTGGAATGCTTCGTTAGACGCTTCCAGGCCATCGGTATGGAGACCGGAACGCCTCCACGTAGAGCCCCAACCGCTGGGACAAACGCTCGGCCTCTGGGCAAGCCCGGGAGACCCCGACGTACATATAGTAATCATATCCGATGTGGACGAAGGCCGCCGGCCCCTCCAGCCGACACCAGAATTCCTCGCGGAGCACCCGCCGGATCACCTCAGCAGTTTCCGAGAGGCCGAGTGAATCTCCCGCGGCGAATGGAGGCGGGCTACCGTGGGCTTCCAACCCCTCGACAGCCAGGGCCTCTACCCCGACCTCGCGGAGATAGGCCAAGGCGGCAGAGACATAGGCGTCCTCGATTCGCCGGTACTCGCCGACGGTCAGAACTTGCCCGCCGAAGGACTGGCCGATGTCGCCGAACGAGCTCCACTCCTCCCAGGTATATGCACCCCGAGCGTCGCGCCGAGTGGGGTCGTACTTGGTGACGCGGTACTCGAACACCGGCTCTCCTCGCCGTCTAACGCCAAAGATCAGCGGCCCGCCGCAGGCGGGTCCGCTGGATCGCTTCGTTAGACGTTGACCTCCACGTATTCCACGCGAATCGATGGCTCCGGGATCGCTATGCCGTCCTCCGCCATCCCCTCCAGATGCAACGCGATGGCCTCTCGGATGAGCCGCTCGACCTCTTCCTCGGAGTCGCCGGTGGCCACGCACCCCGGCAAGTCCGGCACATAAGCCGCCAGGTTCGTCCCGGCGTCCTCGATGACGATCGCATAACGTTTCATCGGCCCTCCGCGCTCATTCGTCCCAACCGGCCTGCCGGAAGATGCTCTTCAGCGTCCCGGGCGGGATCGTGTGGCTCGGCTTGCCCGAGACGGTCACGCGCCCGGGCCGATCCGGATGCTTGAACTGCCGGTGCGAACCCTTCGTTGTGACCCGGACCCAGCCGTCGGCACGGAGTCGTCGGAGCACCTCGCTAACTTTCATGTTCCGAGGTTAGCGACGCGCGAAGGGCTCGGTCAAGGACAGGCATCGTCGCGAGCCGGCCGTCTTCGACGCCTAACGCCGAAGCTCAGCGGACCCGCACCGCCCGAGCGACGTTGGATCGTAGCACAAAGCGCCGCGGCGGTGCGGGGTCCGCTGCGGCGCGAGGTTAGGCGGTCGCCCCGGCGGGCCGGCTGGCCTCGAACCATCCGAGCCGCCGACTCAGGACCCACTCCAGCTTCGCGAACCCCTCCGGGGCGGCGCAGGCCGTCGCCCAGGGCTTCGGGTCGCGGGCCGCCTCGTAGTATTCGAACAGGAACCAATCCTCTTGCGGCAGGTAGCTGACGGCGAGCATCTGGTGGCGCTTGATCAGCACCCGGGTGCGGCTCAGGTCGAGTTGTGGTTGACAGTGGGGATTCCCGTAGGGCGACGCCACCTTCCCGAACAGGATCGGCGCATAGGGCGACGCGGCGATGGACTCGACCAGATCGACCAACGGCCAATACCGCTCTCCCCAGCGGCCGCGGCCATAATCCGACCGATATCTGCTGACGATGTCGGGCCAGGATTCGGTCTCGACCCGCTCCTCGTACCACATGCACAATTCCTCAACTCGGGCCGGCCGTATACCGCCTAACGACCCAGATCAGCGGCCCGCCGGCAGGCGGGTCCGCTGCATCGCCTCGTTAGGCCCGGATTCGGACCCCGGACCCGCATGAGTGAGGCCGAGAGCGATCCGCGCTTGGGCCAGACGCGAGCGGAAGAGGTCATCGGGCCAGGGCCATGTCGGAGGCTCGGCCGGTGGGGGGCCGACGCCCGCGGCCTCCTGAGCGGCTGGGTCAGGGATGGCGGCGGCGATGAGCACAGCCAAGTCGGCCGGAGCGGCTCGATGCTGAACTTGCAGTCTCTTCGCAGGGCCTTGGCCCTCGCTGTAATGGACTTCATCGTACATCCAGTGACGGAGGAATGCCTCTTCGTCACGGGACAACCTCATCGGGGGGCGCTTGTTCGGCATAGGTGTAGTTGGTGAAAGGGGAATGCGACCCGGGCTGCGTGAATCGGTGCCGGAGGGCCCAGGCTTCAAGCGACACATCCGGCGGCTCTCCGTCCGCCTGTTTCTTGAGCTCCAACTCGGCCCGCCCATAGCGGAAGACCGGCCATCCCGACCTCGGGGCCTGCGGTTGTCCGGAGTCGTCGAAGCCGAATAGGCCATCGCAGTACGGACAAGCGATCGCGGCACCCGCGCGGGCTAGGAACAAGAGGCGGTATGCTGCCGCCGACCGCTTGGCCGCGGGAAGGCACTCCAGGAGGGCATCCGCGAGATAGCCGCGGCAATACAAACAATAGATGCTCCAGTACGGCATCCTGCTCCACTCAATGTTCGGCAGGCCTTGTCAGCCTCGGGCGTCGTCTCGACCGGTCTCCTGACCTATGATACCCACCGGGCGACTCGGCCGCTGCGCCGGTCCAGGACCGGCCCCGAGACGGCACGGGGAAGCGTGGCGACTTCGCTTACTCGATTTGCTCGGGAGTCGGACCTACCGGGCCGAATTCGGCCCCCCGTCCCGAGCCTCCGGAGGCAACTCCCAGACCCGCACCAGCCCTGCGCCGTCGGAGTCCGAGGCATGGAAGCGATACTCGCCGGCGGGGATGTCTGCGATGTCGCCGGCCCGCAACTCCCAGGATGACGAGCCGACCTCGATAGCGCAGGCCCCGGCCAAGACGTACCAACGCCCGGCCCGCGCGGTCCCGGAGAAAGTAGTGCCGGCCGGATAGTGAGAGCGGCTGACGCGATAGTTCTTGGCGGGGAGGTGCAGGAGGCGGATCGCCTCCAATCCGGGCGGACCGTGGCGCTCGAAGTCCCAGCGATCCACGGGTGTGCCCATCGGCGTAGCCCTTCATCGCCTAACGCCTGAATTCAGCGGCCGGCCGCAGGCCGGTCCGCTGGAATGCATCGTTAGGCGATCGCGCCCTACTCGAACGCGAACCACATGCTTCGCTCGAACTGCTTGGCGCCTCGCCAGCCAACTGATCCCGGATCGTCCGCAAGGAGAAGCCTCCCACGAGCTTCCCAGCCTCGACGTACATCCAGTCTTCGACCTTTGACCGATCGACCTCCACTCGCTCACCGGGGGCATGTCCTTTGATGCCCGCGGCATCCGGTCCCAAGGCCCCGCGGAAATGGGCGCCGTCGAAGGAGACGTCTTGGAGCCAGAGGTAATGCGTCCCCTCGCCATCACGGATGAGGACCTTGACCGAGAAATCGCTCTGTCCGGGTCCGGGGGCCGACAGCCGTTCGATGAAGCTATCGAGTGACTCGCGGGCCTGCCGGGCGGCGGCTTTGATCGGCTCGTCGTCGCTCGGCACGGCCACCGCCAGATTACCACCCTGCGCGCCGCCTGCGGAGGGCCGGTGCTGGCCGCACCCGAACACCGCAGAGAGCACCCCAGCGATGACAGCCATGATCTTACGCACAGGCTCCGCATCCTCGCGTCCTAACGACCAAGATCAGCGGCCCGCCGACAGGCGGGTCCGCTGCATCGCAATGTTAGACTCGCCCACCCCGTGATTCTACTTCGGCCGCGCCCGGATCGACGAACAGCGGGTCATTCAGGAGCGGATGCGCGTAACCTCGGGTCAAGCCACCGGCTCAACTCTCCCATGTACTCGGCGTGGCTGCCGAACAGGTAAGCCCCGACGATCCAAGGTGACGACGGCGCTGGGAGACTGATACATCACGGACTTGATGCGGTCGTCCCAGACGTGCCCTTGCCCGTCGGTCTCACATCGGCCGGCATCGGCGTCGGCCACGAAGCGTAGGATCGCGAGGGCGAGGTTGAGATAGCCATCGCGCGTCCCCATCAGCGACGACTCGTCGGGTGCCCCCTCGTTGACGATGAGGCAGCGGGCTCGCGGTGAGGCGACCTGGCGAGCGACAGCTTGGATCGCATCTTCGAGCGATGCCGCGACCATGTATGTTCTCCCGCCGTCTAACGCATCAGCTCAGCGGACCGGCCCGCCGAGCAATACCTCGATCTTACCATGAGCCGCCGCGGCGGGCCGGGTCCGCTGCAGCGCGGGTTAGGCGAGATCGTCATCTCGCTTCTGCTTCGAGAACTGTGCCACTGCGACCTTGGCTTTAGATGTGCCATGTTGCTCGATGAAGGTGCGTAGTCGCCGCGGATCAAGCCGCGACCACACCAGTCCACAAGACAGACAAGAGTGAAAGGTGCTCAGGACATCGACGCCCTTGTGCCACCGGAACCACCCGAACCAACGCCATGACGGCACGAACTTCAGGTCGCTCTCCGGAATACCGGAGCTCGTCAAGTGGCCGACCTCGATGGTGGGTGCACCGCATTCGGGGCACCGATCAATAGCCACCGCAGCGCCCTCACTCGTAAGCGGCCTAACGCATAAGCTCAGCGGACCGGCCACACACGACCGACCCTCGTGCGATCATACCGCGCCCGCGTGGCCGGGTCCGCTGCAGCGCCAGGTTAGGCGTCCCGTTCGTGGAACTGGCCGTCATGCTCATTGGTTGGCTCGCTGACCTCATCGGTGAAGGCCGACGCGATGACCCCGAGGATCTCCGACGGATCGCGGCCCGTCTGCTCGGCGATGGCGTTGGTGATATGCCGGGCGGTATCGGCGAGGAAGCGGCCCCACGAAGGCAGGTCGTCCTTCCAGACGGTGGGGAGAAGGGCGTATTGGGGATGGCCGTCGATGATCCAGCCGCGCAGCGAGCCTCGACGGCCTGATCGGCAGCCTCGGCGTCGGGGGGACGGATCAGCTCTCGAATCACGCTTCGGCCCCGCTCCTGACGCCTAACGCCAAAGATCAGCGGCCCGCGGAGCGGGTCCGCTGCATCGCAATGTTAGACTCCGAACGCCCGCCCGAAGTGCCGCAACGCCCCGCGTAGCGCCGCGACGACACGCACCCGCTTCTGCTCCTCGAACAGCCACTGAGGGAGCCTCTCGTGCCACTGTTGCCAGTAATGCTCCAGAGTAACGCCCGGCTGGGCCGAACTGGGGAGGATCTTCCGCTCGAAGTGGGTCAACGCGCGCTCGATCTGCTCCAGCGAGTGGAACTGGAAGGTGAACCCGCAGACGGCGACGAAGAAGACCCGCCGCTCGACCAGGCTGTCGCGGGTCGGCTCGGGCGGCGAGCCACCGACGTGCGCCGTCGCCATGTAGTTGAACGTGACGCTCGGGATCGAGTTGCTCGGCCCACATGCGTGCCATGGGATGAAGTCGTCTAACGCCCAAGCTTAGCGGACCGGCCCGCCGAGCATCCGCTTGATTATAACAGAAACCGTCGCGGCGGGCCGGGTCCGCTGCAGCGCAAGGTTAGGCGCCTCCGCTTGAGTGGTCGTCCCGTTCAAGGAGGAATTGCGCTTCGACCAAGCCGACCACGCATCGAAGAATGCTGAGCACCACGATCACGGCGAACCACACCCAACCTCGTCGTGGGTTGAAGATGCTGCTGGTGAGCAGGCCCAAGCCCGCGATACCCACCAGGACGGTCAGAAGGATCCCAAGTCGGCTGATGTGGGAAGGGGCGCTGGGCACCCAACCCGGGACGCACCATTCGACGACTCGAGCGAGTAGCTTGGTCAAGTCCATTGGCCCATGACTTGAACATTTGCCCGGTCCGATGCCGCCTAACGCCAAAGATCAGCGGACCGCGCAGCGGGTCCGCTGCATCGCCTCGTTAGCCGGGTCCGCCCGACCGGGACGGCCCCGGCTCGCGGCCGCATCCGTGCCGACCGACGACATCGGGTGGCCCGACCACCGGCCGACGACTCGAGCATGCCGCGCGACCGCCTCGGCAGCAAGAGCGCGGGACCGCGAGCCGGCGACACCAGGCCGGATGCGCCTTGCATCCCACCGAAACCGGGCGAGGAGGCTAACGCCGAAGATCAGCGGACCCGAACCGCCGAGATACGCGATGGTAGCACGGAAGCGCCGCGGCGGTGCGGGGTCCGCTGCAGCGCGAGGTTAGGCGGTGTCGCCGGGCTCGGCAGCATGGACGGCCAGAAACCGCCCGACCTCTTCACTCAGGCTCTCTGGCGTACCGTAGTATGCGAGATCCTCATACTCGTAGCTGAAGTTCGACGCCGCCTGACGCTCGGCCTCGGGGATGACCGCCTCACTCGAGTAGACCCACAGCATATCGGCGATGGACCCGAGGGCCAAGTCGTAGCCAACGGCGCGGGCTTGGAGGATGCCCAGGACGCGATGGGCTGCCGCCATGAGGTCGGCAGGCCCCGGCACCCGCTTGAGGAGCCGGGCCAGCTCGTCCGGCGGCTGCCGCGTTGCGACAGCAACGTCGATGACCTCAATCGGGGGATCTGCCATCTCGGCGACGACCTGGTCGGCCCAGGAGACGACCTCGCCAGGCTGGACGAGACCCATCATCAGCCCCAGACGGAGGGTTTCGGCCTCCTCTCGAAGTGGTGGCATGAGCCGCCTAACGCCGAAGCTCAGCGGACCCGCACCGCCCGAGCGACGTTGGATCGTAGCACAAAGCGCCGCGGCGGTGCGGGGTCCGCTGCGGCGCGAGGTTAGGCGGTCGCCCCGGCGGGCCGGCTGGCCTCGAACCATCCGAGCCGCCGACTCAGGACCCACTCCAGCTTCGCGAACCCCTCCGGGGCGGCGCAGGCCGTCGCCCAGGGCTTCGGGTCGCGGGCCGCCTCGTAGTATTCGAACAGGAACCAATCCTCTTGCGGCAGGTAGCTGACGGCGAGCATCTGGTGGCGCTTGATCAGCACCCGGGTGCGGCTCAGGTCGAGTTGTGGTTGACAGTGGGGATTCCCGTAGGGCGACGCCACCTTCCCGAACAGGATCGGCGCATAGGGCGACGCGGCGATGGACTCGACCAGATCGACCAACGGCCAATACCGCTCTCCCCAGCGGCCGCGGCCATAATCCGACCGATATCTGCTGACGATGTCGGGCCAGGATTCGGTCTCGACCCGCTCCTCGTACCACATGCACAATTCCTCAACTCGGGCCGGCCGTATACCGCCTAACGCCGAGGTTCAGCGGCCCGCGCAGCGGGTCCGCTGCAACCGCTGGTTAGGCCCTGGATTGCCAGGTCCTCTGGCTCCGCTTATGGTGGAATACGGCGATCACTTCGATTCGATCAACCAGGATGCGGTAATAGACGTTGTACGGGAACCGCTGGACACGGACGCGTCGGATGTCCTGATATACCGCGGCGTGAAGCTCCGGCATCCGCTCGATTCGATCTAGGACCTCCTGGACCTGATCGACGAACTTCTGGCCCCGGCCGGCATGCTGCTGGTACCAGGCCGCGGCCTCCTCGAACTCGCGGTCAGCCGCCGGACTGAGGATGACCGGCAGGTTCATGATTGGAGCCGCCTCAGGACGCGGGCTTTGACCTCTTCCCAGGGCACCCCCAACTCGGGGTTGCGGTCCAGCTCCCGCTGCGACGATCGAGTTCCGCTTTCATCTCCTCGGTGAGTTCCGGCTCGTAACCTTGATCGACGAGCCGGTCCCAGACATCTTCCACGAGTCGGATGCGGTCGTCGAGGGGCCAGGACTCGACTTCGCTGAGGATGGTCTGATAGTCCATTGGTTACCTGCCAGGCCGAGGATGATGCGGCGGCTTTACGGCGCGAACCCGCCTCCATCCAGCATACGCGACCGACCCGGCCAAGCCCAGAGCGGCCAAGGCCAGACTGGCCTAACGCCAAAGATCAGCGGCCCGCCAACGGCGGGTCCGCTGCATCGCTTCGTTAGTCGCCGGATTCGTACTCCGCGAGTAGATCGAAGAAGCGGTCAAATGCCTCTTCCTGCGATCGCGAGTGCTCCAACAGCAGCCAATGCCAATCGACGCTCCAGTCGACTTTATCGTATCGCTTCGACAGCCATTCGCTGAAGCCCTGCCAGGGAATATCGTCGGGGACCTGCGATGCCTCAGCGATGTCGTGCAGGGCGCAGGCGATCTCGTAGCCGAAGAGCAGACACTTCAGGCCGGTCAGCGTCTTGGAGCCGAGCCATAGGGCCGGCCGTTCGTGGATCTCGCGAAGCAGGTCGCGGATGGAGTGGACGAAGGCCATGCGCCCGGGCTTAAAGAGTTCGCCTTCGGACATGATGCCTCCGCCGGCTAACGGATAAGCTCAGCGGACCGGCCCGCCGAGGGTGACCTCGATGATACCAAAAAGCGTCGCGGCGGGCCGGGTCCGCTGCAGCGTGAGGTTAGGCGGCGCCCTCCGCCAGCACGAAGAAGTCGAAGCCCCGGCACTCCGGGATGCGGCTGTTGGGCGTGACGTGCATGAGCGACGCCAACTCGCCGTCGGAGAAAGCACGCCTCGCCTCGCCCTCGCCGAGCGTCAGCGAGTCGCCGTCGAACGACAGGATGCCGCTCTCTACGACGTTGAAGCCGTGGCGGCCCTGTCGCAGGACAACGACCGAGCAGCCATCGACGTGTGCCGGTTGGTGCATGAGCCGCCTAACGACCCAGATCAGCGGCCGGCCGCAGGCCGGTCCGCTGCATCGCAATGTTAGACGTCGGCCTCAGCCCTTATGATACTGAGTTGCCTACGTAGATCCCAGCCCTCGGGCTTTGCCCGGACGCTGAACCACTTTGCGCCGGATGCTAGCCTGGATGCCCATGGAGGGGAAACCGGCTAACGATTCAGGACCGAGCCTCGTGAGAACCGGCGTATTTCCTGCCTTCTCCGCGTCGGGATGATTAGGGACCACCTGGAGTTAAAGGGGGTCCGTTCCCACGGCCAGCCGCCGCATGCATTGCATCGCATGAGCTGATCATTACTCCGCTTGTCCTGGAAAACGAAGGGCTTTCGAACTTGAATAACGGAAAAGCATTTGATTGATCGTCTGGGATAGCTCCTTGGGGAGGGGTGGGATAATTCCAGAAAAGCCTAACGTAAGGCGATGTCCCTCCCAGCCGGTCGAAAGCACGAATCCCCCATGAAAGCAGGCGAAAACCTCTAGTCTAAGTATGGTAATCTGTTGGTTCGACGTGCAGATGCGTTAGCCGTTTCCCCTCCGTGGGCATCCAGGCTAGCCATTCGGCCCGATACTCCCCAAAGCTCGATGACTTCGACGCGGCACCGGGGTCGTCGTCGAAGCCGAACTCGAAGCCGCAGCAGGGGCATACTTCGTAGGAGGGGAAGCCGAGGTGTTCAGAGAACGGCGGTTGCCCCAGGTAGGGCCACGGCGGCGGGCCAAGCTCCGAGTAAGCGGGGCACGACAAGCCATCGTAGCCGCAACAAGGACAGTGGTACCTGGCGACGACAAGAGTCATGAGCACCCCGCGACGACGAGATTCCTGAGACGGCTAACGCCAAAGATCAGCGGCCCGCCGACAGGCGGGTCCGCTGCATCGCCTCGTTAGGTGACCTCGCCATATCGCCGCTTGCACCAGTCCTCAATGAAGGCATCGACGGACGGGATCACGGCCTGTGCCGCGCTGACGATCTCCGCACCGATTGCCGGGACATCGAGATTGTATCGCTCGCGGACCATCGCACGGAGCCAGTTCGCCGACACAGGACAACTCGGAGGTCGCGAGAGGTCATCGTACCCCAACTCGTCGTAACCGATCGCGAGAAGGCGCAGAAACGCACGAAAGTCGCGGGCCATGACCATGTTGCGATCGCCTTCGGAGCCGAGGTGAACGATGGGTGCTCCCCGAGCGTCCACGCCATCGTGGAGCCAGAATGCGAGGATCGAACCATTACCTCCCGCTCCGAACGCGGCGAACTGCGACGTCATCTCGGCATCGCGGTCGAACCACCCGGCGAGGTCGTCGGGACGGATCTGCATGCCGCCGCTGATCGGATAGCCAACGCGGTCAAGTTCGTCGCAGACCGTCCGAAGCTCAGGAGGCAGTATCGTGCCGGAGGGAACCCTGGTGGCGATCATCTCGAATCGCGTCATCCTCGCCCCCTAACGCCATAGATCAGCGGCCCGCCGTCAGGCGGGTCCGCTGCATCGCCGTGTTAGGGACCTATGGCGCCACCACGACACAAGAACGCTAATAGCCCCGAGCATCAGCCAAACGGCGATGATGCCAAGAACGGCCGTTCCCGTTACCGTCAGCTGCACCGCGAGCTCGGGAGTGGGGAGAGTCGCACCGGGCGGCCAAGTCACGTGTCGATACGGCCGATGAACCCAGCGTTCGTCCAGATAATAGAGCGGCTCGTAGGCCACCCGCAAGGCTTGCGTAATGGGAGGATGAGGCGATCCCAGAATCGCAGGCGTCCAGTGGCCTTCTATGCAACAGACCGTGCCGCAGGCAATCACTTCTTGATACCCTCCGAAGGCCGACACGGCGACGTAGGGGACGATATAGATCGTAACCGCGGACAGCAGTATAGGAACAGCGACCCGCGGCCGGCGATGAAGTGCCATGATACTGGCGGCCAGGACGACATAGGCGATGCCGCCGACGCTGCCCCACTGTCGAGCAGCACCCAGGCCGAGGGCAATAGCCATGATCAGCAGCAACAGCGAAGCGAGGCCGAATCGGAGGTGCTTTCGCGGAGGCATCCCAAGGCCTCGGCCTCCCGCAGTCTCGACCATTTGCCCTCCTCGGCATATGTCCGTGCAAAGATGCCTAACAAGAATTCGGCCGCTGAACAGGCGTATTGTATCACGCCCTTTTTTCCGTATAATCTCACGCACCTCACGATCATGCCCTGATTTCAGCCATCTGGCAAGGATCTGTCCGGAAATAGGCGGAAGACTCGCGGAGAATCACGGACCATGCCCAGGCTTCTTGACCAGGTTCGCGAGACCACTCGGCGGTTGCATTACAGCATTCGCACCGAGGACGCCTATGTCCAATGGATCAGGCGTTTCATCCTGTTCCAGGGCAAGCGCCATCCCCTCGAGATGGGCGAGGCCGAGGTCGTCACCTTCCTCAACCACCTGGCCGTCCGGCGCGATGTGGCCGCCTCCACCCAGAACCAGGCCCTTAGCGCCCTGGTGTTTCTCTACAAGGTCGTCCTCGACCGGCCCTTGGCCCGGCTCGACGACGGGCTGGTGCGGGCCCGGACTCCTGAGCGACTGCCAACCGTCTTCAGCCGTGAGGAGGCCCGGGCCGTGCTGGCCCGGCTCGACGGCAACGCCTGGCTTGCCGCCAGCCTCCTCTACGGCTCGGGTCTCCGGCTGATGGAATCCCTCCGCCTGCGCCTCAAGGACCTCGACTTCGACCAGGCCCGTATCATCGTCCGGGACGGCAAGGGTCAGAAGGACCGTGCCACACTCCTGCCCGATTGCCTGGTCGAGCCGCTCCGGCGCCAGGTCGAACACGTCCGCGCGATCCACGAGTCCGACCTCCGCGACGGTTTCGGCCGCGTCCACCTGCCGCACGCCTTGGCCGTGAAATACCCGGACGCCGATCGCCTGCCCGGCTGGCAATACCTCTTCCCCTCCTCCCGACGGGCCGCCGATCCGCGGACCGGCACCGTCCGCCGCCACCACCTGGCCGAGTCCGCCCTGCAGAAGGCCGTCAAGCAGGCCATCCGGGCCGCCGGCATCGTCAAGCACGCCAGTTGCCACACCTTCCGCCACAGCTTCGCCACCCACCTGCTCGAGGCCGGCCGCGACATCCGCACCATCCAGGAATTGCTGGGCCACAGGGACGTCAGCACCACGATGGTCTATACCCACGTCCTCAAGGCCGGACCGCTTGGCGTCCGCAGCCCGCTCGACGTGACCTGACCCAGACGCTGACCCGCTCCCCCACGACCGCTGGGCCGAAATTGGGCCGGGTCGCCCTGGGGGATTGCTCCCCCAGGGCTCCCACAGATCCGGACTTGCCCGATCAAGGCATCCGGCCGGTCACGTTGCGGGTTCGCTGGCCCTCGCACGATCCGTCCGCCTCGCGGTGACACACGCGGAGGTTCGATGCCCTCGGTGTGGTTCCAGCTTCCGGTCCACAACGCTGCACCACCTTCGCTCCACGGGGGACACGAATAGGGGGACATGTTAAATATCGACATTTGTCATGGAGATTGAGCCCTTGTCCGACATTTGTCAATACTCAGCATGTCCCCCTTTTTGGTTCCTGGAGTACTTGTATTCCAGATGCTCCAGGTTCGGGAGACACGCCCACAATTCCTGGACCCCAGCGTCCGTGACCCGCGTATGCTCGAGACGTAGCCAACGGAGTTCCGTCATTCCTCTGATGTCACCAAGCCCCGCATCGCTGACTTCCGTGCGTCCCAGGTACAACTCCTTGAGTTGTCGCAGATTCCTGATGTAGGCCAACCCTTGGTCATCGAATGAGGAGTTGTCGAGCCCAAGGCGTTCCAGTTGCTTCATCTCCCCCAGGCCGCGGAGAAGCTCATCGCTGAGCTGGGTCGGGCGGCTATGCCAGTAGGCGTTCGAGAAGTAGACCCGTACGACATTACCGAAGTAATCGATCCCAAGAAGATTCACCAGCCAGTCCGGTGCGGGCGGCTTCGCGTTCGGCAGGTGGAGCCCCCTCCACAGCTCCCAATCGTACTCCACCGCTCCGTTCAGGTGCCGGATCCTCTCGACCGTCTCACGCTGGATCCCGGCGCATGCGTACCACCGTCCCTAGCCACCAGCCGGCGAGCAGCACGAGGACAATGAGACCCCGCACGCTGAGCCGAACATGGTTCCACCATCGCCCTGGACGCGGTTCGGCGACTCATGGCAACTCGTGACTCCGCGGGCGAGGTCAAGGCTCTCATCAGGAGCACCTTCTCTCCGGCCACGTTCCGCCGGTTCAGGCTAGCCCAGACCTGGCGATATGACAAGCTTGAGGAAGCAAGCCCACGGTTGTCTCATGCGACCGAAATCGGCCAGTGTCACGAGAAGGAGCCAGAAGCGGGACAGGAGCCAGAAGCGGGACAGGTCCGCTATTGGGGGCTTCGAGGCAACGGCGGGCGACGGAACGTCGATCCCGCGGTACCGGCTGGGGCCGGGGCGGGAGCTGTCGTACCGCTCGGTGACCAAGTTCGAGCGAAAGGGCCGCGAGACGACCTCTCGGCCCTGGTCCGCAGCCTCCTTGCCGAGAAGTCCGCGGCGCGGTGACTCGCCGGAGTCGGCATTCCTCGGGGAGGACGGAAATCAGTCCTCCTCGAGGGGAAACCGGCGAAGATCGGGTCGTCGGGTGGGCATTACCAACCGAGGAATGGATCCGGCATCGGCGGACGCCTCCGGGCGGATCTGGCCGGGGAAGGTCGCGGGTTCGTCGGCGATACTCCCTCGGCGAAATCCGAGTCGATCGCGACCCGCTCGATCTCGCCGGTGCCGTCTGGCCGGCCTCTTCGATTCTCGGCACGAGAAGACGCCCCCGCACGATTTACGCTTCGGTACCGGTCCGTTAGCGTCGCGGCGTGGCCTTGATTTCATGCTTGGTAGCTGACAATGATAAAACGCCCAATAATCGTGGGTACCCGGCAGACCCGCGTGTCCGGCCCCCGGCCTGGATGCGGCGCCGCTGAGCATCGCAACTGCACTCGAACCGTCCCTGACGGAAAGAACCACAATGAGTAACCGATCGTCCCTGAAGCGGTTTCGGCCCAGCATCGACCGGTGCGAGCCCCGCTCGCTGGCGAGCGTCGGCCTGACCTCCCTGGCAGGCCCTGGCCCGCTCGCCGCGGCGCATCACGACCTGGCCCGGGAGCCCCAGGCTCAGGGGACATATGGCTTCCTCAGGTTCGTCAACGACACCAAACGTGCCGAGAACTTCCAGATCTCGGGGCCGATCAGCGTGACGAAGGAGCTGGCGGCCAGGGGTGGCAGCGTCGTCTATTTCTGGACCGCCCCCAACAACGTGTCGTCCCTCGAGTTCACGATCCGCTTCGAAAACACCAAGGGGCTTTATTCGACCGAGGGGCCGCCCACGTTCCACAGGCAGGCAAAGTCCTGGACCGGAAACCTCCCTTCGGGCAGGGCTCTGGATGAACTCATTGCCAAGCATAGTCATACTTACACGTTCAAAGAGACCAACGGATTCACCAACCTCGACGGCAAACCGGTCTGACAACCCGAATCCGTCAACAGGGCCGGCGATGACGACGACCCGGGCGAGTCCCTGGGCATCGTCATCGCCGGCCACCCGGCGGACCGTCCGGGCGATGGCCGGATCGCGGATCGACGGGACGACGGGCCAATTCGGTGGCTCGAGGAAAGATGCCCCGGGCCGCTACGAGACCGGGCCGGTCGTCGCGACGGCCAGGATGTCGGCCAGCGGTATCCGGCGGAGGAGCGGGCCGGTATCATCACCGCCTTCGGGCCCGACCGCCAGTGTCAGCCCGAGATGCAGGTCGAGGTCGACGAACCGGCCGAGGTGCGGGCCGGCGGGCGTGGCGACCTGGATCTGCCGGCCGAACCCCTCGATGCGGTCGCGCCACGGGGCGTTGAGGGCGGCGATGCCCGCCATCCGTACGGCGTCGTACCAGTGGTCGAGGCGTCGGATCAGGTCGCGCGCGACCTCGGAGCGATCGGCCGGGGCGCCGGCCTCGATCCGGATCGACGTCGCGCGGTCGCGCAGGTCGTCGGCGAGGTCGTCGCGGTCGAGGTTGACGTTCAGCCCGATGCCGATGACGGCGGGCCAGCCCTGGGCCTCGGTCGCCGGCGCCTCGGCGCCGGCGGGCCGGCGGATCGCGGGCCGCTCGACCAGGATGCCGGCGATCTTGCGGCCTGCGACGCGGACGTCGTTGGGCCACTTGATGCGCCGCCTCGCGCCCGGTCCAGGCGGCGACGACCTCGGCGGTCGCGACGGCGCCCATCGCGGTCAGCCAGGCGTAGCCCCCGGCGGACCCGGGGCCGACCGGGGCGAGCTCGGCCGGCGGGACGAGCAGGACCGACATCAGGATCGACGACCGCGGCGGGGCCGTCCAGCACCGGCCGCGGCGGCCCCGGCCGGCCGTCTGCTCCTCGGCCAGGACGACCAGGCCGTCGTTGCGTCGGCGACCCGGCGGCCCCCGCCGCCAGGTCGTTGGTGCTGGAGACCCGGGTCCAGACGGCGATCCGCCGCCCGACCCGGCGCGTCGCCAGCTCGTGCTCGATCTGGTCGGGGCAGAGCCGATCGGCCGGCCCGAGGTAGGCCGCGCCCCGGTACGGATGGCGATCGATCGCGAAGCCGAAGGCCGCCAGCGCGTCCAGGTCGGCCCGGACCTGGTCGAGATCCCGCGACGGGACCGCCCCGTCGGGCGTCGAGACCCACCCGCCCGCCAGGTCGTCCCACGCCACGAACGCGCCGGCGGCCTCGCGCAGGCGGTCGAGCAGCGGGATGTTCAGGGCGGCGGGGACGGGCATCGGCGTCATCCTCGGGATTCCCGGCGCCGCGCTCGGCCTCGAAGTCCATCGCCAGGTCGAGCGAGGCGCCGAGTGCGTCAGGGCACCGACGCTGATCCGGTCGACCCCCGCGGCCGCGATCGCGCCGACGGTCGCCAGGTGATGCCGCCGGAGGCCTCGAGCTGGATCGACGGGCGCCGCGGCATCGCGACGGCGGACGGCCTCGGCCATGCCCGGCGGGCCGAGGTTGTCGACCAGGATGATGTCGGGCCCGCGATCGCAGGGCGGCGTCGAGCTGGTCGAGCGTGTCGACCTCGACCTCGACCACCGTGCCGGCCGGCACGTTGGCCCGCGCCGCCGCGACCGCCGCGGCGATCGGGTCGTCGTCGCCGCGAGCCGCCGCGGCGGCCAGCCAGGCGAGGTGGTTGTCCTTGATCAGCACGGCGTCGTACAGGCCGAAGCGGTGATTCCGGCCGCCGCCGCAGCGCACGGCGTATTTCTCCAGGGCCCGCCAGCCCGGGGTCGTCTTCCGGGTGTCGTAGATCGCCGCGCGGGTGCCGGCGGTCGCCGCCACGAACCGCGCGGTCAGCGTGGCGATCCCGCTGAGCCGCTGGAGGAAGTTCAGCAGCGGTCCGTTCCATGGCCAGCAGCGACCGCATCGGCCCGGCCAGCCGGGCCACGACCGTCGCCGGGCTCGAGTCGGTCGCCGTCGGCCTGGAACGGCCGCCAGTCCGCGCAGCAGCTCGAACTCGGCGGCCAGCCGCTCGGCGACGGGCAGGCCCGCCAGCACGCCCGGCGACCGCGCCACCAGGCAGGCGGCGCCCGCGCCTCGCTGGGGATCGTCGCCGCCGAGGTGATGTCGCCGACCTGGCCGAGGTCCTCGGCCAGCGCCAGGGGCAGCAGCGCCTCGAGGTTGCGCCGCTCGCCGTCGCCGAAGCCGATCGGATGTCGGAGCAGGTCCATCATCTGGCGACCCCGGCACCGTCGCCGGGCGGCGGGGCTCGTGCCTCCTCATGGCGATCGCGAGGCACGGTGGTCAGAAACCCGGCTTCTCCTTCGACTGCTGCCGCATCTTGTTCTGCTCGGCCTGCAACCGCGGCGCACCGGCGGTCGGCGGCGATTCGCGGACCTGGATCGGCAGGATCACCGGGCTCGCTGACCTCCGCGCCCTGCGCGGCGGCGGCCGCGACCGAGATGCGCCTTGCGATCAGCCGGGTGGGGTTGTACTCGGCGATTGCCGCGAACTCGCCGGTCTGGAGGCCATCCGCGGCAGGGTCTCGTCCGAGGTATAGCCGGCCTGGATGAACGGTCGCTTGCTCGGCGACTCTGGCGGCGACCGGTTGCAGGCCCCGTGCGAGATGAAATCGAAGCCGAAGACCATGGTGATCTTGGGGTCGGCCTGCGAGGAGCTTGCTCGAGCCGCTCGGCCCCGGCGTCGAGCGTCCTTGGGGATGAGGATCTCGTTGACCGGCGAGACCTTGGCGGCCTCGAGGGCCTCGCGGACGGCCGCGACCCGGTCGGGGAGGAAGGCGTCGCCGGCGGGCGGGATCAGCAGGATGGCGCCCGCCTCGGCGGATCGAGCTTGGCATTGCGGACGTTGCGCATCGCCAGCTCGACGAGCTGCGGGCGGAGTCGGCGAACGACTCGGGCGTCACGAGCACGATCGGCGGCGCCGCCGCCGGCCTTCGACTTCCACCCCGGCGAGCGGCCGGCCGATGATGACGACGGGGATCTTCGCGGCGCGGGCCGTCCTGCGACGGCGCGGGCCAGCTCGCGGGTCGCCCGGGTCCTCGGGGTCGACGATCAGGGCCTGGGTCTTCCGGGCGAGGGCCTCGCGCACCATCTGCGGCCTGCGACTTGCGCTTCTTCTCGGAGGGCGCCTTGGCGTCGGCGGAGGACACCGGCTCGACGTCGTCATCCGGCAGGATGCGGAGCCGGGCGTGGTCGACGCCCGCCTGCGACCGCGCCGTCGGCCTTCTCGATCGAGTCCTCGTCGGGTCCTCGCGACCGCGGGCCCAGACGATCTCGATGCTCCGGACGACTCCCCCGGTGACGTAGGCCTCGGCCGTCGGCTTGGCGGGTCGACGGGCTGGCTCCGCGTCCCGGCCGAGGTGTCCGGCCACTGGCCGGCGGCGGCGGCACGAAATCGCCGTCGCCGCACCGCCCGGCCGCCCCCAGCATGGCCGCCGCCAGCAGGACCAATCCGCATACCCGCCATCCGCAACCGCCCGATCATGAAGAGCTCCAATCTGAGGCACGAGGGACAGGGGCGAGCGGCGAGGGAATCGGATAAGATGAGACCCATGAGCGTCCGGTGTCCGGATCTCGCCCGCTCGCAATCGCATTTCATCGCTTTGCATCGCTTCAATCGATCGATCGTGCGACCGACCGTTCGATGATACTCGCCGGCGGCCGGAGTGCCCTAGACCCTACCGCGAGTTACGCACCCGGCGAAGGGCGTCGCCCCGTGACGAGCGGTCACCGCCCGCGGACCCCCGGCCCCTGCCGGCGGGCGATGTCTTCGCGATGGCGGACGAGTCGTGCCAGGCCCGGGCCTCACTTCCGCCGGCCCGCGCGCGCCTTGCCCTTGGCCTTGGCCGCGGCCGCGGGCGCCCTCGGCCTGGGGCGAGGGCGCGGGCCGGCGCGGGCCGCCCTCGCCGGCCGGAGCGCAGCTCGAGGATCTTGTCGCGCAGCGCCGCGGCGCGCTCGAACTCCAGCTTCTCGGCCGCCTCGAGCATCTCGGCCTCGAGCGCGCGCGAGGTACTCCTCGGTGGCATCGGTCGTCTCGTCGCGGCCGACGGCCTCGCCGGGCGATCGTCTTGGCCTGGATCTCCTCCTCGATCCCGCGGCGGATCGCCTTGACGATCGTCTCGGGCGTGATCCCGTGCTCGCGGTTGTACTCGAGTTGCTTCTCGCGGCGCCGCTTCGGTCTCGTCGATGGCCCGCTGCATCGACGGCGTGACCTTGTCGGCGTAGAGCACGACCTCGGCGTTGACGTGCCGGGCCGAGCGGCCGATCGTCTGGATCAGCGAGGTCTCGCTGCGGAGGAAGCCCTCCTTGTCGGCGTCGAGGATGCAGACCATCGACACCTCGGGCAGGTCGAGCCCCTCGCGCAGCAGGTTGACGCCCACCAGGGTGTCGAACGCCCCCTCGCGCAGCTCGCGGAGGATCGTCACCCGCTCGAAGGCGTCGAGCTCGGAGTGCAGCCACTTGCACCGCAGGCCCTGCTCCTTGAGGTAGCGCGACAGGTCCTCGGCCAGCCGCTTGGTCAGCGTGGTGATCAGCACCCGCTCGCCCCGGCGCCGCCCGCGCCTTGACCTCGCCGAGCAGCGCGGGCACCTGGCCCCGCGCCGGCTCGACCCGGACGATCGGGTCGATCAGGCCCGGTGGGCCGGATGACCTGCTCGACGACCTCGCCGCCCGACATCGCGACCTCGTAGTCGCCCGGCGTGGCCGAGACGAACAGCCGCCGGTCGAACTTCTTCTCCCACTCGTCGAACCGCAGCGGCCGGTTGTCCAGCGCGCTGGGGAGCCGGAACCCGTGCTCGACCAGCGTGCTCTTGCGGCTGAAGTCGCCGGCGAACATCCCGCGGATCTGCGGGATCGTGACGTGCGACTCGTCCATGAAGAGCAGGCTGTCCGGCGGGAAGAAGTCGAGCAGCGTGTTCGGCGTCTCGCCCGGCTTGCGGCCGGAGAGGTGCCGCGAGTAGTTCTCGATCCCCGAGCAGTAGCCGACCTCCATCAGCATCTCCATGTCGTACCGGGTCCGCGCCGCCAGCCGCTGGGCCTCCAGGAGCTTCCCCTGCTCCTTGAGCTGCTGCAGCCGCGCTTCCAGCTCCTCGCCGATGCTCTCGACGGCGCCCTTGATCCGCTCCTCGGGCAGGACGAAGTGCTTGGCCGGGTAGACGTACATCTCCTGGTGCGTCTCGATCACGTTGCCGGTGAGCGGGTCGATCGTCGCCAGCCGCTCGACCTCGTCGCCGAACAGCTCGATCCGGTAGCCGATCTCCTCGTAGGCCGGCCAGAGCTCGACGACGTCGCCGCGCACCCGGAACTTGCCCCGCTCGAACGAGACGTCGTTGCGGTCGTACTGGATGTCGACGAACTTCAGCAGCAGCTCGTCGCGGTCGACGACGTCGCCCAGCTGCAGCCGGACCATCATCTTGCGGTAGTCCTCGGGCGAGCCCAAGCCGTAGATGCACGAGACGCTCGCCACCACGACCACGTCCTCGCGGCTGACGAGTGCGCTGGTGCACGCCAGCCGCAGCCGCTCGATCTCGTCGTTGATCGCGGCGTCCTTCTCGATGTAGATGTCGCGCTGGGGAATGTAGGCTTCGGGCTGATAGTAGTCGTAATAGCTGACGAAGTACCGGACCGCGTTGTGCGGGAAGAAATCCTTGAACTCGGCGTAGAGCTGGGCGGCCAGGGTCTTGTTGTGCGACATCACCAGCGCCGGGCGGCCGTACTGCGCGATCACGTTGGCCATGGTGAAGGTCTTGCCCGATCCGGTGACGCCCATGAGCGTCTGGTGGGCCTTCCCCCGGCGCAGCCCGTCGACCAGGGTCTCGATCGCCTGCGGCTGGTCGCCCGCGGGCGGGAATGGGCTGACGAGCTGGAACTTCGACATGGATGATCCCATTCAGGAAGATTGGACGACGATCCCGGTCCACTCCATTATTCGCGGCCGGCGGCCGGCTGCCAATCGCAACCGTTCCCGGCCCGCGGGCCGCCTCGGGCCCGAGCAGTGCACCAAGTCGTCGGGTGGAGGATCGGTGCCCCCTTACCTTCCCATCAAACGGGCGACCGCAGTCATGGCCCGATCTCGCCGCTCGCCAGGATCGATCGAACTTGCCTGGAGTTCGCCCGACGGTTTTGTACGATGTGGCCGTCCAGAATTGAGGCGGGCCGGAATCCCCGATCGCGAGCCGAGCTCCGGCCGACCGCCCACGGTCGATACGAGCTGCGGGCAACCAGCGGACACCTAGGGCGTGTAGACAATTTCTGGGCAAGGTACGCTGCCTGGGCTACCGCAACAGGATCATGATCGCCGCCACATGAACAAATCCAAGGAAGTTCCGGGCCGTCTTCTCGTACCGGGTCGCCACCCGCCGGTACTGCTTCAGCAGGTTGATGAACCACTCGACCTTCTTGCGCTCCTTGTACAAATGCTCGTCATAATCGCGCGGGACCTTCCGGTTCTTCTTCGACGGGATCACCGCCTCGGCCCCTCGCCGCTTCGCCGCCCGAACGACCGGCATCGCTGTCATACGCCTTGTCGGCGATGAACGCCCCCGCCTCGTGCCCTCCCATCAGCGGCTCGGCGTGGTTCACATCGGCTTCCTGGCCACCCGTCAGGATGAACTCGACCGGGTTACCCAGGGCGTCGACGAGGATGTGGATCTTGGTGCCGAAGCCGCCCCGCGAGCGGCCCAATGCCTGATCGTCGTCTACCCCCTTTTTCGGCCCCGGCCGCGTGCTGGTGCGCCCGGACCACGGTGCTGTCGAGGATCATCCACTCCAGGTCGGGGTCCTTGAGGACCTCGAAGACCCGCTGCCACACCCCCTTCTTCGACCACCGGTCGAACCGCTTCCAGACCGAGCCCCACGGGCCGAACCGCTCGGGCAGGTCGCGCCACGGTGCCCCGGTCTTGGCGATCCAGAGGACGGCGTCGATGAAGAGGCGGTTGTCCTTGGCGGTCACGCCGGGGTCACCGGGCTGGCCGGGGAGCATGTCCTTGATGCGTTCCCAATCCTCGTCCTTGATCTCATGGCGGCGCATGGCGAGCACTCCTGTTGCGAGATCTGGTGGGAATCCTTGCCTATCCTGCTCAAAATCCCCGGAATTTGTCTACACGGCCTAAGATTATTAGTGATGTGAACGCAACGGGGCCATCGTGTCGGGCCATCCGCCGCAAACTCGACGCTCCAAGAGTCTATGTCCGCGAGCCAACGCCGCCATGGCAATCACCAGTTCATGGGAGCCGGGCCCAGGTCCCCGGTGAGACGGGTGTATGAAGGAACGTCCCCGTGATGCAACTCGGGAAGCCGCAGGATGCTTCTGCATGCTCATCCTCGGGGCAATCCTGACGCTTGGATGCATGGCCGTCATCTTGCCGGGGCTGATCGGACTTCTGAACGGGAAGATGCCGGCGGGATTGGGTCGGTCGGCCTTGATCTGGCTGGTCGCGCCGGCGATCGGAATCGCTGTGGTGGCATGGTTCACTTACGGCTTTCGGCAACCAGGCGACCCGCCCCGCCGCCGGTGAGGGTGAACAGAGTTCGGCGGGCCTTCGATGCGGTGATCGGCGACGAAGCCCCCTCGGACACCTCGGCCCAGGCCCTCCGGCCCGCAATTTCGAGCCTCATTCCTGCCGGCCGCGATCGGTCGGAGCTGAGAATCCGTTTAGCCGATCATCTCGCGCCGACAACGACTTCAGCAGCAGCCCGAGCGCACCCACCATCCCCACGGACGAAACGGCAATCCCGACCGGCGGTCGCCAGTTCCCCGTCATCCATACACCGGCCAAACTCGTCACAGATGCCAGGACGAAAAGCCATTCCAACCGCCGATAGCCCTCCGAGAACTCGACGATCGACCGGCTTCTCAGCATGCGTGCGATGACGACTCCAGGCGGGACAGCCAGGATGATCGCGCCGCCCACGATGATCGCACTCACATGGGCGGGGTAGGCAGCCGCCACCATGAGCACACAGGGACTCTCCGCCAGGAAGAAAAAGAGGGCCATCCTCATGAGGATGATCGAGAATTGGACACTCATTCGATGGTCTCGAAGAAAAGCCGACCATGCCGCCCAGGACTGCGAGAGACTCGTCGACCGGCATGGTATTTCATACGGTCCCTTACACCATCAACGAATTGGGGACGGCGAGATTCGCGCGGTCTCCCGACTTCCACGCGTCCATGCGGGAGGAGGGGAATCCCGCCGCGACCTTGCGTGGTGTCACGGGATCGCGAGGTCCCTCTTCGCCGAAGACACACTTTCCGATCCCTTCGTGCGTGCATCCATATCCACGCGGCCGCTGGATCAGGATATTTTGGACGGACCCCTGTCACCTGCTACGAGATCGTTCGTAGAATGAAATGACTTGCTCCGCAACTGCATCGCATGCACTCACCGCTTCGTCCAGACCTGTACCCATCATAGTAAGGTTCTCCGAAGGAAACCGGGGCCGGGAGCCCCGGGGGTGGAGGTGCGCGGACGGATTGTGAAGCTGGGGCGATCGACGACTGGCACGGATCTCGGGGTGACAATCCGATGGAAACACGTTGGGCGACAGCGAGAGCGGCCGGTGTTGGGATCGGGCGCGGCCGGGATGGCCGGCCCTGGGCTTCTGCGGGGCGTTTTTGGGGACTGTCGTCGGGATCGCGGCGTGGGCCGGCGCCGGCGACCAGGCGGGCAAGGGGGCGAGCCGGAAGTCCGGCGGCAGCACCATCCCGCAGGTGGCGGCCATCGACAAGGGGATCGCCGAGGCATGGGCGGACGCCAAGGTCAAGCCGACCCGGACGTCCACGGATGACGAATTCCTCCGCCGGGCCTATCTCGACCTGCTCGGCCGCATCCCCAACGTCCAGGAGGCCGCGCGTTCCTGTCACGCCAAGGACGCGGACAAGCGGGGCAAGCTGGTCGAGTACCTGCTGAACCATCCCGACTTCGCCAAGAATTTCGCGACGCAGTGGACGGTCCTGCTGATCGGCCGGGGCAACCAGGGCCGGACGGTCAACCGGATGTCGCTCAACAACTGGCTGCGGAAGCAGTTCGGCGCCGAGCGGCCGTGGAACGAGATCGTGCACGAGCTGGTCACGGCGACGGGCTCGAACAAGGAGAACGGCGCCGCCAATTTCGTGCTGGCGCACCTCGAGTTCGGCGCGGTCCCGCTGACGTCGAAGACCACCCGGCTGTTCCTGGGCCAGCAGATCCAGTGCACCCAGTGCCACGACCATCCGTCGAACGACTGGAAGCAGGCGGACTTCTGGGGCATCAACGCCTTCTTCAAGGGAATCCGGCCCGAGGAAGTCAACAGGGCCGACGCCACCGGCGGCGAGATGTACGACCACACCGTGCTGCAGGACGAGCCGACCGACAGCCTACGTCAAGTACGACAAGCGCAACGGCATGGTGGGCATCGCGTTCCCGCGGTTCGTCGACGGCCGGAAGATCAGCCAGGGGACCGACGTCGATCCGCCGGGCCGAGCTTGGCAAGCTGATCGCCGACCCGAGGCAACGAGGCGATGGCCAAGGCGTTCGTCAACCGGATGTGGGCGCACTTCCTCGGCCGGGGGTTCGTCAACCCGGTCGACGACTTCGGACCGCACAACCCGGCCGAGCCATCCCGAGGTGCTCGACCAGCTCGCCAAGGACTTCCAGCGAGAGCGGCTACGACGTCAAGAAGCTCTGCCGCTGGATCATGGCCACGCAGGCGTATCAGCTCAGCAGCGTGCGGACGCAAGGGCGAGCGAGAAGGACGACGGCCTGTTCAGCCGCGATGCCGCTGCGGCCGATGACGCCCGGAGCAGCTCTTCGACTCGCTGCTGACGGCCACGTCGGCCGCACAAGGCCGGGACGAGCGACGACGGCAACAAGCGGCGCGACGCCTGGCTGCGGCAGTTCACCTTCGCCTTCGCCAACGACGAGGCCGAGGAGTCGACCAGCTTCCAGGGGACGATCCCCCAGGCGCTGATGATGATGAACGGCGAGCTGATGCAGGAGGCCCTCTCGGGCAAGCCGGGCAGCTTCCTGGGCGAGGTCTGTCGACCATGCCGAGCCACTCGGCCGGTCGCCCGACGTCTACATGGTCGAGTCGATCTACCTGGCGGCCCTGAGCCGGCATCCCACGACCCGGGAGCTCCAGCAGGCCGGCGAGTACCTCGCACAACTTCCCCGACAGTCTCCAGGTCCTGCAGGACCTGTTCTGGGCGCTGCTGAATTCCAACGAGTTCATCCTGATCCACTGAGGCCTACTCGGGCTCGTCCCCGGCGGACCGCATCCCGATCGACTTGCGAGGTATCGTCCAGGCCGCGCAGGCCGCTGACGCACGCTGAAGGAGCCGATCCATGTCCGATCGACGCGACCTTCGGCCAGATGACCCGGCGCCACTGGCTGGGCCACCTGGCGTCGACCGCGCTGGGCATCCCGGCGATCCAGTTCTTCTCGTCCTTGCAGGCCAACGCCCAGCACCTGCGCAAGACCAACCGGAGCATCATCGTGCTCTGGATGGGCGGCGGCCCGAGCCACCTCGACATCTGGGACCTGAAGCCGGAGAGCGAGAAGAACGGCGGCGCCGTTCAAGCCGATCGACACCTCGGCCCCCGGCGTGAAGATCACCGAGCACCTGCCGAAGGTGGCCAAGCAGATGCACCACCTGATCGATCATCCGCTCGCTCGACTCGAAGGAGGGGAACCACGACCGCGGCACCTACCTGATGCACACCGGCTATGCCCCGAACCCGACGGTGACGCACCCCGGCTTCGGCTCGTACTGCGCGCTCGAGCTGGGCGAGAAGCTGGCGAATTTCGACCTGCCGCACTGCATCTCGATCAACTACGCCGGGGTCGGGCGCCGGCTTCCTGGGGATGTCGTACGCGCCGTTCGTCGTGCAGAATCCCAACGCCCCGATCGCCAACCTCAAGCCGCCCAAGGACGTCGAGGGCTGGCGGCTGGAGCGCCGGCTGCACATGCTCGGCCAGGTCGAGACGCAGTTCATCGGCCAGCGGAAGGCGCAGGCGGCCCTCGACCACAAGGCGGTCTACGCCAAGACGCTGCGGATGATGAACTCGCAGTACCAGGACGCGTTCAACCTCGACCGGCGAGCCGGCCGCGGTCCGCGACGCCTACGGCCGCGGCTCGTTCGGCTCGGGCTGCCTGATGGCCCGCCGGCTGGTCGAGCAGGGCGTGACCTACGTCGAGGTCGCGCTGGACGGCTGGGACACGCACGCCAACAACTTCGACACCCTGTCCACGCCGGCTCCTCCCCGAGCTCGACAAGGGGATGGGCTCGCTGGTCGCCGACCTGGCCTCGCGGCGGCTGCTCGACACCACCACGATCGTCTGGATGGGCGAGTTCGGCCGGACGCCGCGGATCAACCAGAACGCCGGCCGCGACCACTGGCCGCGGAGCTGGTCGGTCGTCGTGGGCGGCGGCGGCATGAAGAACGGCCAGGTCATCGGCGCGACCGACAAGGACGGCGTGGACATCGTCGACCGCCCGGTCGGCGTGATGGACCTCGTCGCCACCATGACCAAGGCCATGGGCCTGAACGTCGACGCAGCAGTACACCACGCCCCGCGGCCGGCCCATCAAGATCGTCGACGGCGGCAAGCCGATCAAGGAGCTGTTCGGCTGAGCCGAACGGGCCCGCAGCCCGCATGAGACACCGCTGTCTGGTGGACCTATGAGGCCGGCGCAATGTTGCGCCGGCCTCGTTCCTTTCCGGGTCGAGAGTGGAGATGTTTCACGCGAGCACACGGAGCGACGGAGCGATAATAAATTAGGACGTCCGAACCACAGAGACACAGAGAAATCACAGAGAAGACCCCCCGTGCGGGAGATCCTCGAGCCGGGTAGGTCCGACTGTCTTTCTTCGTGATCTTCGTGGTGAATCTCATCGGTCGTATTCTCTTCTGTCTTTTCTCTGTGTCTCTGTGGTTCAGATATTTGAATCTAATACAGAATGGCCGCGATCCGGAGACAACCGGATGGATTTCGGGCCCTCGAGCCGGTAAGGTCGCCGGAGTCCACTCGTCGGAGCCGGCGGGCGGACGTCACGACGACAGCACAGGGCGGGGAGCGGGGCACGATGACATCGCGGAGCAGTCGGACGGGCGGGAGCGTGGGTTGGATCGGACGGATGGCGCCGGGATCGGCGATCGTCCTGGCCGCGGCGATCATCGGCGCCGCCGCGTTGCGGGCCGGGACAGGCGCGAAGCCTGGTGACGACGACCCGCCGGGTACGAAAGGTCGGCCGGCGACGGCGCCGACCTCGCCCGCGGAGGCGACTCGCGGGCTGACGCTGCCGGCGGGCTTCCGGGTGACCCTGGCCGCCTCCGAGCCCGACGTGGTGCAGCCGATCGCCATGACGCTCGACCCCGCGGCCGGCTCTGGGTCGTCGAGAACTCGTCGTATCCGATCTGGCTGGGCGGGCCGCACGGCAAGGACCGCATCCTGATCTTCGAGGACACCGACGGCGACGGCCGCTTCGACCGCCGCACCGTCTTCTACGACAAGGGGACGAACTACACCGGCATCGAGCTGGGGGCCGGCGGCGTCTGGGTCTGCGCGACGCCCAACCTGCTCTTCTTCCCCGACCGCGACGGCGACGACCGGCCCGACGGACCGCCGGTCGTCAAGCTCGACGGCTGGAACGTCAATGCCCAGCACAACCTGTTCAATGCCCTCAAGTGGGGGCCCGACGGCTGGCTCTGGGGCTGCCACGGTATCCTTGCGACCGCGAGCGTCGGCAAGCCCGGCACGCCCGAAGACAAGCGAGTGCAGATGAACTGCGGCGTCTGGCGGTATCACCCGACCCGCGAGGTCTTCGAGGTCGTCGCCAACGGCACCACCAATCCGTGGGGCCTGGACTTCGACGACTACGGCGAGGCGTTCATCACCAACTGCGTGATCGCCCACCTGTTCCGCGTGATCCCCGGCGCCCACTTCGATCGGATGTACGGCAACGACTTCAACCCGCACCTCTACGAGCTGATGAAGACCTGCGCCGACCACCTGCACTGGGCCGGCGGGCGCTGGCAAGACTCGCGCGAGGGGAACCGGATCCACGAGTCGTTCGGCGGCGGCCACGCGCACGTCGGCGCGATGATCTACCTGGCCGACAACTGGCCCGACCGCTACCGGGGCTCGCTCTTCACCTGCAACCTGCACGGCCACCGCGTCAACAACGACCAGCTCGAGCGGCTCGACGACGGTTACGAGATCATCGCGCGGCACAACCCCGACTTCCTGCTGTCGTCCGACACCTGGTTCCGCGGGCTGGAGCTCAAGTACGGGCCCGACGGCGGCGTCTACCTCACCGACTGGTCCGACACCGGCGAGTGCCACGAGAACGACGCCGACAACGCCCACCGCGAGAACGGCCGGATCTACAAGATCACCTATGGCGACGTCAAGCCGGCGAAGGTCGACCTGGCCGGCCAGTCCGACGAGGCCCTGGCGAGGCTGTCAACCCACGCCAACGAGTGGTATGTCCGCACGTCGCGTCGGGTGCTTCAGGACCGCGTCGCGGCGGGCAAGGACGTGGGCGCGCGTCGCACCGCGTGCTCGGTGAGATCCTGGCGAACGACCGCGATGTGCGCCACCGACTGCGGGCCTTGTGGGCCCTGTTCGCCACCGGCGGGATCGATGAAAAGGCCCTGCTGGCACTGCTGGCCGACCCCAGCCCGCCGCTCCGCGCGTGGGCCGTCCGGCTGCTGGTCGACGACGGCCGGCCGTCGGCCGCGGCCGTCAACCGCTTGGCGACGCTCGCCGGTGCCGGGGCCTCGCCCGGCGGACGGCCGACGATCGAGCGGAACCCGCTGGTGCGGCTCTACCTGGCCTCGGCCCTCCAGCGCATCCCGGAGGACCGCCGCTGGCCGATCGCCGAGGCGCTGGCCTGCGAGACCGCCGGCATCACGCCGAACCACACGCTGCTGGTCTGGTACGGCCTCGAGCCCCTGGTGGCACGCGACCGCGCGGGCGGCGGCGCTCCTGGCCCGGTGCTCGAGCCCGACGCTCTGCCGGTTCATCGCGCGTCGAATGGTCTCGGCCGATCTCGACGCCGGCCTCGCGGCCCTGGTGCCGGTGTTGAAGTCGCGGACCGAGCCCTATCCGGCGTTCCCGCGTGCGGTGCTCGAGGGCATCCTCGAGGCCGTCCAGGGCCTGAAGCGTGCGCCGATGCCACCGGGCTGGGACGACGCCGCGCAGCATGCTCGCCGATCGCGGCAAGGCCGACGTCCGCGCCAAGGCGGCCGCGCTGGGCCTGCTCTTCGGCGACGCCGGGGCCGAGTCGAGCTTGCGCGGCGTCGTGCTGGACAATTCCGCCCAGGCCGAGGCCCGCGAATTCGCCCTGGCGAACCTGGTCGATCGCCGGACCGCCGGGCTGGCACCGACGCTCTTCCGCCTGACGGACGACCCCGCGCTCCGTGGGGCGGCTATCCGTGCGCTGGCCGCCTACAACGATCCCGAGACCGCCGCGACCCTGCTGAAGCGCTATGCCAGCCTCGCGCCGGCCGAGCGCGACGACGTGATCGCCACCCTGGCCGCGCGCCCGGCCTGGGCCTCGTCGCTGGTGGACGCCATCCGCGCCGGGACGGTCCCGCGCCGCGACGTGACCACGACGACCGCGCGGCAGATCCTGGCCTTCGGCGACCGGAAGCTCGCCGCCGCGCTCGAATCCTCGTGGGGCGTGCTGCGGCCGACGGCGCGCGACAAGGCCCCGCTGATCGCGAAATACCGGGGCATCCTCGAATCCGACGACCTGCCGCCCGCCAATCTCGACCGCGGCCACGCCCTGTTTTCCCGGATCTGCGGCCAGTGCCACAAGCTGTTCGGCGAGGGCGGCGACGTCGGCCCGGACCTCACCGGCTCGGACCGGGCAAACCCCAGCTACATCCTCGAGAACGTGCTGGACCCCAGCGCCAGCGTGGGGAAGGACTACACGCTGACGACCGTCGCCACCCGCGACGGCCGCATCGTCGCCGGCATCGTCCGCGAGCAGTCACCCGCCGCGCTGGTGATCCGCACGGCCAGCGAGCGGCTCACCCTGCCCCGCGACGAGATCGAGGCCGTCAAGACCTCGAACACCTCGATGATGCCCGAGGGCCAGCTCGACCCGCTCACTCCGCAGGAAGTCCGCGACCTGTTCGCCTACCTGGCAGCCTCGCGGCCCGGGCATTGAAGCACCACGGCAGAGGCACGAGAAGCGTTCCGCCGGAGCTGGCCCGAAGTCGGACAGGCTGTCTAGCCTGTCGCGGGCCGGCCGACCGGATCGTCCCGCCGGCCGGCGTCGGGGTCTCAAGCCGGACTCCGCCCGACCGGCCCAGCTTCCGATCGGACCGCGACAGGCTGGACAGCCTGTCCTACCAGTCCGGCCGGCGATCAATCTTGGGCTGGCGACGATGGCGACCCGGGCGAACCGGCCCCATCGATGAGGCAGATGACGTCGAAGCAACGAGCCCGAAATCGATCCCAGCAGGGGTGAGAATTCGGAGAGCGGCGAAAGCATCCCGCTCGACGAGGTGCTTGAGGCAACCGCCGCGATCCCCGGCCCGCTGGCTCGGGCGATCATCGAGGACGAGCGAGCGGACCGATCCTGATGGTGCGCTGCTTTTTCGACACGTCGGCCCTCGTGAACCACGACCATGTCGAGGCGGATATGCTTCAATCCTCGTCGTCGAGGTCTTCCTCATCCGGGTCTCCGTACTCGTCGCCTTCCAGCAGGCTGAGCACCTCGGTACCGCCGAATTCCGCAATGTCTTCGCCCTCGATCACGAGGGCGAAGCCGGTGCTCTTCGTGGCCGAAAATCGATTCGAGTTCGACTCCCACGCGGTCCCCCGACTCGGGCAGGAAGATGCGTGTGATGCGGAAATAGCTCAGGGGTACGTCCGACGTCCGGGCGGCATCGGAGAACAGGACCTGCTCCCTGGCGTCGTCCAGGTCGACGGCCTCGGCCACCTCGGCGTGCATCGCGCGGAGGGCTTCCTCGACCTTCGGACCCAGCACATGCTGACGCTCGAGCAGGCGGTCGAAGAGCTGCCTCTGGTGCTCGGTCGGACGCGGGACGCCGCCGCAATCGAAGCGGAAGCGGCCCGCCGGAAGGTCGGCGGCCGAATCGCCCGAGCCCGCGTCGGCCTCGGCTTCCTCCTCGGCGTTCTTCCTCGCCCAGAACCCGTCGGGGTCGCTGGCCAGGAGTTCCATCTCATCCAGTTCACGCTTGAAGGCGCGAGCCATGTCGGGATGCGACTGTGCCATCCTTTCCATCGCTTGCTTCTGCTGTTCGAGGACCTGTTGTAGCCGAGGATCCTGGCTCAACGCCTGGATCCGATCCGCCACGTCCCGGGGCAGCGCGCCCGGTTTGTTCGGCAGTCCGTCCATGCCGGCCAGCGCGCCAGGGCGCCGGCGAGCCGCTCGCGGGGTCCCGCATCGTCGGCGCCCGACCCCGCCAACGGTTCGCCGATCGGGGACGACGCGAGCAGACCCAGACCGGGCGGCAGCTCGGGCTGCCAGTCGGCCGCCTCGCGGACGGCCGGGTCATCGGTCGCATTCGACGCCGCGGCCATGCGTGCCAGGGCGGCCCTGGAGCCGGTGACCAGCATTTCGAGGACCTGGACATGGCCGGCGGGTGACGCCGGGGCAAGGTTCAGGAAGATCGGCGGGATGCCCTGCCGGAGCCGACGGTACTTCTCGCCGAAGCGGGCATCGAGATCGCGATCGACCTCGCCCCAGGCGGCCGACCCCGCCGCGGCCAGATCGCGGGCCTGCTCGATGGCCGCCACGAACGCCCGCTCCGCCGCAATATGCTCCCGCTGATACGTGAAAGCATAATAGGCCCTGTACAGCTCGTCGTATCGTCGGCCGATGGGGGCGAAGGCGGGCAGTTCCGCCTCGAACAGCGTGGTCCCTCGCTCGCGGCGAGAGTTATCGTAAGGCTTGGCGGCGGACATCGACGAACTCCTCGAGCTGCGAGCTCGCGGTCGGCGGGGGCTGATCGACGATATTGCGGATCCAGCCCGGTCCCTGCCAGCGCGGGGCTTCCCCGCGAGCCGAGCCGAGCCGAGTCGGGTCGGTCCGCCGCCCGGACGTTCGGGCACCTCCAGGATTCGACCATGGCGGAACGCCGCTGGCAAGCGGTCGAAGGCGAGGATTCCGGTCAACTCCCATCCGGCCTTGCGGCTCCCGACCTCGTTTCGCGCCCTGAACCCAGAGACCCTCGGCCAGACAACCGTATCCCGGCATCATCCGGGGATAGCCGGCTCCAATAAAACTCGGGCCGGCTCGAATGATCGATCGGGGTTACGCCGCGATTCGCGTCGGAAGATCCCGGCCAATCATCATTGTGCGGCATTCGAGGCGGTCACATCGAGCTACCCAAGGAGGTCAGTGATGACGGGCAAGCGGCATCCCTGGCTGATCCTCTCCTGTCTCCTGGCGGCGCACTCGGCCGGGTGCGGCTCACCCGCCACGTTCACCGTCGCGACGGTCATCCATCCGGACGGCTCGTGCGACCGGACGATCGACCAGCCCCGGGGAGAGTTCCTGCCCGCGGAGGCGTTCCGTCCCGAGTGGATCGCGCGCTGGAAGAGCGTGACGGACACGAGCGGTCCCCCGGAATCGCGCCGATCCGGCGGCTCGGCCGGGAAGGAGAAGTATTTCACGGCGCACGGCTCATTCCGCGGTCCCGATGAGATCCCGCCCCACTATCGCCACGCGAACATGGAGTCCCCCGGCGCGGGGGCCAGCGAGCTCCGCAGGTCGTACCGACGGAGCGATCACGGCTTCATCGTCGAGCACCGATGGAGCGAGAAGGTCACCAACATCGTGACCCTGGCCGGCTTCCTTGCGGCCCGCGACAAGCTGCTGGACCTGCTCTTGCCCTTCCTCATTGAACGGATCGAAAAAGAGCTCGGGCGCGAAGTACGACGTCTCCGCGCTGTCCGCCTTCATCCGCAAGGATATTCGGAGCGCCCTGGAGGAGGCCAGCCTCATCCTGTATGACGCAGCGAGCCGGCATCGGATGCAGCGGGACGACAACCACATCGACCCGGACCTGGCCCGCGACCTGGCGGCCGTGTCCAGGCGCTTCGGGTTCGACCCGCTCGACGCGAAAGGAGAGCTGATCCCGCAGCAGGAGATCGACCGCCGGTCCGAAGAAGCGTTACGCCGCCTGGTGCGGCAACACATCCGCCGCCGCGACGGGACGGCCCTGGACCGATCCGAGGCCAATGCCCTGGTGGTCCGGGCACGCGCCGACCCGAATTTCCTGAAGGCGGACGAGCGCCGAGACAAGGAGCTCGGCGAAAGGTGCCGCGCCGCTCATCCCGCGCATGATGGGGTTATACAACATCCCCCTGGCCTTCCTGTTCCGCGGATCACCCCGATTCGATTTCGCACTCCAGTTGCCCGGGGAGATCATCGAATCCAACGGGACCGTCCTCGAGAACGGCCGGACTCGCTGGAGTTTCACCGGCGACGAGATGTTCCCCGACGGCTACGAGATGAAGGCGCGGAGCCTCGAGATCGATCGCGAGTGGCAGAGGAAGGCCCTGGGCCGCGTGGCGATCGACGACCGAGAAAAGGCCCTGGAATTCCTCGAGCTCGTCGGCGACGACGCGACGCTGCGCGAGGCCGTCCGCAAGCTCAGGGAAACCGGGGATCGCGGCGCCCCTCGGCGAGGTGAAAGGACGCTCGCCCGAGCAGAATCGGCGGGCCGGGAAGCTCCGCGAAATGCTCTTCAAACCGTGAATGGACCGAGAGACCCCCGGGCACTGCCCCGGATCGTTCCCGGAACGGACGACTGAGGAAAAAAGGGACGCAAGCTCTTTCCCGTTCCGCCGGGCTCTCGCGCGCGAGCCCGTTGTGCGGCGCCCGAGCTCGAGCGCCGGACAGTTGGGTGGCTCACAGTCCAACGACGGGCGCCCCGTCCCCGACCGATCCGTTCCAGTTCTCTTGTATAGGAGGGAGCTCCTGCTCCCGATCCGGGCGGCCCGATCCGGTCGGCATCGGCCGGCCCGATCGCCGGCGGGAGCCGGCTCCTACAACGGATCGGACCGGTCCGGGGACGGCCGCCTGATCGCCGACAACGGATCGGCCCGGTCCGGTCCAATCCGTCCGACGCGATCGGGCTGGACCGGTTCCCCGGTCGATGGACCTCGCTCCCACGTCCGTATGCCAACCATGCGTTACGCGCCCTGGCCAACCCTCGCGACGCGGCGGCGCCCGGCGTACCCGAGGAGCAGGCAGGCGGCGGTCCCGAGCAAGATCAGGCCGGAGGGTTCGGGCACGTCGGCGACCCGGATGATGGGGCTCTTGTCGAATGGATTGGGGTCGCCCGGGAAGGACATGGTGCTCGCCACGTAGACCCCGTCGGTGGGCTGCGAGCCTTGATTGGTGTTCTGGAACAATGTCGTCCCGAAGTTGAGCGGCGTGAAACCCGAGAGCGTGTTGTAGGCGTTTCCGTCCTCGCTATACCCGTCCTGAGGGGTCATGAACGCGACGAAGCCGATGGCAGACGAGATGTTGTTGGTAGGGGGCAGCGACGACAAGGGACCCAGGTAGTTGTGAAACTCGATGTAGAAGTCAAATCGGTTGTCTCCGTAGTCGGGGCCAACGTCGACCGGCGGCGTGGAGACGTTGTAGGAATACACCCCGATCTGGCCGGGGAGGAGATAGAGGTTCGCGGACGCCAGGCCATTCGAGCCATTGGAGCCGGCGAAGGACGCCGAGTCGCTGAAGTCGGGTCCCAGGGGCGTGATGGTCGCGAGGGCGTAGTCGAGGATCAAGGTATTGCCGGTCGTATTGGCCACCTGGAACGTCATCGACAAGGAGTCGCCCTCGATGACGCTCTGATTGCCCGGGGACGACAGCGGCAAGACGCTCTGCGCCCGCGCCCGGGCGAGATGAGATGCAACAGGCCGATGCCCAGCAACAAGGCACTGCATCGACACGGGTTTCCTCGGCGGCATAGCACCCTCCGTAATCGAGAATCCAAGCTGTTCGCGCATGGGGTGGCCTGGCTTCGGGTCGTCCGGAGCCGGCAAGGTTAGGTCAGGCCAGGCCAGGTCGTTCGAGCATTCGGTGCCCCGATCTCTCCGCGATCATCACCGGCGTCAGTGATGCGCATGGAACGTCGGTGGCAGGATCGCAACGACGTTTGGCCCCCTATGAGTTCCCTTCCCGCCGGGAGTGTGACAGTTCTCGGATTTTTTCCTTGCGATCGCCGCGCGACATGCGACAATCCTTTCGTGAACGATGATGTCACCGATTCGACCCAGCGAGTCGGACGCGGTCGTGCGGACTTCGGTAGAGTCGGTGGATCCCAAGGAAATCTTCCCCGGATCGCTCGTCACGAGCTGATTGCGGCGTCGTGCTGGAATGAGGGGGGGCAAGCGACGGAGCCACCCCGAGAGGCGTCGGCCCGCCAGCGCCGAGCGACAGCATCGGTCATCCATAACGTCCGACCGTTTCGATGCGGCATGCGAGGCCGGCGGACATCCGACGTGCGGAATCGGCCCGGCGAGCCCGTCGGCACCGCCTGAGCGGGAACCTGGGGGGCAATCCCATGGATTCTTCGGAAAGCCGGTCATCCGAACGGCTCCTGGCACGAGCCCAGGAAGGGGACCGGTCCGCCCTGGATCGGCTGATGACGTCGTGCCGCCCGTGGCTGCGGAGCCGGGTCACGGCCCGCCTGCCCATCGGGCTGGCCGCGAAGCAGGATGGATCGGACCTGGTCCAGGAATGCCAGTACATGGCCGCGTCCCGGCTGGGCGAATTCGAGGGCCGGACCCTCCCCGAGTTCCGCGCCTGGCTGACGGGCATCCTGGACCGTCGCATCCTCCGGGCTTTGCGTTTCTGGGGCCAGGACCAGCGGAATCGCCGGCGGGAAGAGCCGTTGCAGACCGCCCAGGAACAGGCCGCCAGGTCCGCCCAGGGCCAGACGTCCATCCTCGACCGACTCTCCCTCGAGGAGGACTACGAGCGATTGGAGCTGGCCGTGAGCTGGTGCCGCGAGGAGGACCGGGCCCTCATCGCCCTGCACCTGTTCGAAGAACGGGGCCACGACGAGATCGCCGAAGCCTGGGGCATCCCGGCCGCGACGGTCCGTCAACGCTACTGCCGCGCGATCCGCCGCGTCGGCGACGCCGTACGATTACTCCAGGTGATGACCCAAAGCGGGCTCGACGCGCTCCAGCAGGACGTCATCGGGCTGCATCGATTCCAGGGGGCCCCCCCGGGCCAGATCGCCGAGCGGCTCCGGGTGCCGGAGGAACTCGTGAATCGCTGGATCGCCGCGGCCAGGCCGCTCCTTCGCACGCCACGGAGGGATCGGGAATGACCGACGGGCCGCGGCCGGACCCTCCGAAGCCCTATCCCGACCGCCCCGAGCCGGCCCATTCCGCCCTGCTGGATCAATACTGGGACGCGCTGAAACACCAGTCCGAGCCCGCCTCGCGCCACCGGCTCGGCGATCGGGACGGCTCGGATGAAGCGCTGGCCGCAGACCTCGAGCTCCTGGAGATGCTGCACCGTGTGCGCGGCACGACGCGAGAGGACGGTCATGGATCGCGGGCCCCGATCGCGGCGACCCGGGAGCATGAGGGTCGCGAGGAGGACGACCGCTGCGACGCTCCGGCCAGGGCCGCGCCGGCGCGGTGGATCGGCAGGTACCTCGTGATCGAGCGGCTCGACACGGGGGGCCAGGCCCAGGTCTTTCGCGTGGTCCACCCGGCGCTGGGCAAGGAGCTCGTGCTCAAGCTGGGCCTGCGTCCGCTCGGGAAGTCGATCGACGCCGGGCACGACGCGGCCGAGCGCGCCGAGTTACTGCGCGAGGGGCGTCTCATGGCCCGCTGCGACCATCCCAACCTGGTCCGCGTCTTCGACCTCGACTTCCACGAGGGCCGGCCATTCGTCGTCATGGAGTATGTGCCCGGGCCTGACCCTCGAGCAATTCGCGGCCCAACGCGCCCGCCGGGCCCCCGCGCGGTCCGCCCGGCTCGTCGCCGAGCTGGCGCGGACCGCCGCCTACCTCCAGGCTCGGGGGATCGTGCACCAGGACATCACGCCCCGGAATGTCCTGATCGATGGGCGGGGCCGGCCCCGGCTGATCGACTTCGGCCTGGCCCGGCAGCGCCACGCCTGGTCCGACGACGGAGCCGACCGTTCCGGCGGAACCGCCGCCTACATGAGTCCCGAGCAAGCCATGGGCCGCCCCGATCGGATCGGCCCCAGGACCGACGTCTTCGGGTTGGGTGGACTGCTCTATCACCTGTTGACCGGCCGCCCGCTCTATCAGGGGGCCTCGCGCGCCTCGGTGCTCCGGCAGGCACGGCAGGCCGGGTACCTCCCGGCCCGCGTCGCCAACCCCCGGGTTCCCCGCGCGCTGGAACGGATCGTCGACCGGGCCCTGGCCGCCGATCCCGAACGGCGCTACCGCACGGCCGGCGAGCTGGATCGCGCCCTGAGACGATTCCTCGTCCGTCGCCGGATCGCGGCGGCCGGCCTGCTGACGGCGGTCCTACTGCTGGCGGCGGCGATGGTCCTGATCGCCGTCCTGGCCGCACGACGGTCGGCCCCTACCGCATCCTGATCAGCCGGGGCGCCTCGCGTCCGAGGGCCAGGCTGCGGGCCTTCGGCGGCCGGCAGGCGATCCATCCCCGTCGTCCCGATCCCGCATGCGCCCCGGCGGCCCTGAGACGACCCTCGACCCGGGCGCGATCCTGCACGCGCTTGACGACCGCACGCGGTTCGACCTGCAACGGGACGACAGCAAGCCCCCGCCACCGCCGCTCCAACCCCACGACGCCGGCAGGCCCGCAAGGACCTGGCGCCATGAGCCCGGCCGGGTTCGCCGGAGTTGACGCGACCGGGTCGATCGCCCGGCGGCACCGCCGCAAGTCTCAGCCGAGCATGCGGCGGAGGGAGCGGATGATGTAGGCGTTCTCGGGGCGGTTGCGGGCGGCGATGCGGACGAACTTGCCCGGCTCGAGGCCCCGCTTGTCGTCGCAGGTCCGGGTGTAGATCCCGCGGCGGATCGAGCAACCGGCAGACCAGCTCCTCGGCGGTCAGTCCGTTCTGCAGCTCGACCAGGGCGAAGTTGGCGTGCGTCGGGTACACGTGCAGCCCGTCGATCTTGGCCATCGCATCGAAGAACCGGCGCGAGTTGCGGATGAAGCGAATCCGCTCACGCTCGTACTGCTCCTGGAAATCGGGCCGCGAGTACAGGTCGAAGAAGTACTCGGCCAGTCCCGAGGAGTTCCACAGGTAGCCGTTGTCGAGCAGCGACCGGACGCGATCGGGCGCCATCACGGCGTATCCCGCCCGGATGCCGGCGATCCCGAAGTCCTTGGACATGCTCTTCAGGACCATCAGGTTCGGGAACCGTTTCACCTCGTCGGCCACGCTGGCGTACGCGAAGCCGTTGCCCTCGGTGGCGAAGTGGATGAAGCTCTCGTCGACGATCACGTTGGGGACGTCGCGCAGCTCCTCCAGCAGCTCGACCATCGTCGCATGGGGGATGTAGCCGCCGTCGGGGTTGTTGGGGTTGATCAGGACGACCGTGTCGGGCCGCTCGCGCCTGACCGTCTCGAGGTACCGCATCGGGTCGAACCGGAAGTCTTCCTCCTTGCGCAGGACGTTGAAGACCACGCGGGTATCGGGGCGGGCGAACTCGTAATAGGCCGAGAACGTCGGCAGGTTCACCAGCATCTTCTCGCGGGTAAACCGGTGGAGCACGGCCTGGATGATCTCGACGGCGCCATTGCCGACGAAGATCGAGTCGGTGTCGAGGTCCAGGACGCGGCCGAGCTTGGCGGCGATCACGCGGTTCTGCGAGGGGTAGAGCTCCAGCAGGGCGCGGAGCTTCCGCGGGCGGATGACCTCGCGATGCAGGTGCATCAAAAACAGGTTCGTGGCGTACGGGTTCGACAGGAAGCAGGCGTCGACCTTCAGCCGGAGCTCGGGGATGAGCTTGGCGAGCGTCCAGGCGCTGGGACTATGCGAGCCCGCTTCCTTCTTCAGCCGCTTGATCCGCTCGACCAGCGCCTGCTCGCGGGCGTTGAAGTTCACCGGCCGGGGATGTCGCCGGGGCGGCCGGTGCAGCCAGGGTGCCGAGAGGCTTAAATCGAACGGCTTGAACTTCGGTCCGGACTCGCGGGTGCGCGGGACGATCACTTCAGCCTCGTTCTGACGCGCGAAGGGGTCGGAGCCCCTCGCCGGCGGGGTTGGGTTCGGATCGTGAGCCGGACGCCCCGGCTCGATCGTGCACGGAATCTCAATGTGTTCTTCGCCCAATCTTTGCACATCGTAGGAAGAATGGCGACTGGCGACAAGGACCAACCGCCGCCAGCCCGGCCATGCACGACCGCTTTTGCGCGGCCGATCGCGGGATCGCGAGCCGCCGGGGCGAGGCTAGCTCCCGCGGTAGGTGCTGTAACCGAACGGGCTCAGCAGCAAGGGGATGTGGTAGCGGCCGGAGGGCTCGTCGAGGCGGGCGACCACGACGACCTCGGGATAGAAGGCGCGGGTGCCGGACGCCTGGAAGTAGGACCCGGTGTCGAAGCGAAGGCGATAGACGGCCGCCGCGAGCGTGGCCAGCGGCGGCTCGAAGCGGGCGATCCGGCCGTCGCTGTCGGTGACGCCGCGAGCCAGCTCGACCCACAGGTCGGCCCCTCGGGCGACCTCCAGGATGACGGCGACGCCCTTCGCCGGCCGGCCGAGGGCCGTGTCGAGCACGTGGGTGGTGAGCGGGCTCATGGCGTGATCTTCTCCAGGCGAATCCTCGTGATCCTCGCCTGCTCGGCGGCGGAGATCCGGATCTCGGATTCGGGATCGTTCGGCAGCCGCGCGCGGAGCAGGCCGAGCATCTCTTCGGCCGTCTTGCCCGTGGCGCACACGATGAAGATGTAGCCGAACCGCTCGTGGTATCGGGCGTTCGCCTCGGCCAGCGCGTCGAGGACGTCCTGGGACGCGGCCGATACGCCCGACTGCTCACGGGCCGACCACGCGGCGGTCGACGCGAGACGCGGAGGCGCCGGGGCCCGGTCGCCGATCCGGGGATGGGCGGCGAACGCCTCGAGCCAGTCGTCGACGCCGAGGTCCCACCAGGTCCGCTCGGCGGCCTCGATCAGCTCGGCCTCGGACCCGAACGGCCGCAGCCGCGCGATCCGCTCGGCCCAGCGGGCCGACCCGCAGCAGCGGCGGAACGCCGCGATCGCGTCGGGCTCGGGCCAGGCATTGATGGCGTCGAGGTTCATCCGACGAACCTCTCGTCGCCGGCCGCCGCGACGCCGAGCAATCGCCCGCGGTCGGGCCCGGGGAACTCGCCGGCTCGATAGACCGCGCGACCGCGGAGGTACGTCGCCTCGACGCGGCCGGTCAGGGTCAGCCCTTCGTACGGGGTAGCCGGGTGCCGGTGGTGGAGCGCCGCCGGGTCCACGACGAACCGCGCGTCCGGATCGAACACGACGAGGTCGGCGTCGAGGCCCGGGGCGATCCGTCCCTTGCGGCCCGACAGCCCGACCAGCTCGGCGGGGCGAGCGGCCATCCACCGCGACACGGCGACCAGGGTAAAGGCGCGGCGCTGCGCCGGTCCACACCGCCGGGAGCGAAAGCTGGAGCGAGGCGATCCCGCCCCAGGCACTCACCAGGTCGCCGTCATCCATCCGCTTCAGGCCGGGCGGGGCGGGCGAATGGTCCGAGCCGATCGTGTCGATCAGGCCGAGGCGCAGGCCCCACCAGAGGCCCTCGCGGTCCTCGCGGCCGCGGATCGGCGGGGCACACTTGAAGCGAGGGTCGCCGTCGGGGATATCCTCGGCCGCGAAGGTCAGGTAGTGCGGGCAGGTCTCGACGGTCAGCGGCAACCCGTGGGCGCGGGCCGCCCCGATCATCGGCAGGGCCTCCGCCGTCGCCAGGTGGACGATGTGGACGGCGCAACCGGTCTCGCGGCACAGGGCGATCATCAGCCGGATCGCTTCGTGCTCCCAGGCCCGCGGCCGCGAGGCCAGGTACCGCGCATAGCTGCGGCGGTCGGATGAGGTTGTCGCGTCCGCAGGCGCCAGGCCATCCTCACCGATTCGCTCGGCGTGGACGAACAGCGGGAGCCCGGCGCGGGCCAGCTCGGGCATGACGGCGCGCAGGTTGGCCTCGGTCACGCCCGGGAACTCGTCGATCCCCGAGTCGCACAGGAACGCCTTGAACGCCAGGACGCCCGCGGCGATCAGGCCGGGCACCTCGGCCGCGTTGCCCGGCACGACGCCGCCGTGGAAGCCGCAATCGACGCGGAGCTGCCCGTCGGCGGCCCGGGACTTGAGCGCGAGGGCCGCGGCCGTCGTCGTGACGGGCGAGCTGTTGAGCGGCATGTCAACCAGCGTGGTGACGCCGCCCGCCGCCGCGGCGCGGGTCGCGGTGGCGAAGCCCTCCCACTCGGTCCGGCCGGGCTCGTTGATGTGGACGTGCACGTCGACCAGGCCGGGCAGGATGGCCCGATGGCCCACATCCTCGACGGGGCACGACCCGGGCACGTCGCCCGGCGCGACGACCTCGACGATCGTCTCGCCGTCGATCACGACCGCCGCGGGACGGACGCCCTCGGGCGTGACGACGCGACGGCTCACGAGTGCCCACCGGCCCCGCTGCGCGTCAATCTGCCTTGTGTCGGCCGTCGATTCGCCCATGCGACTCCCCCACTCCAGGTCCCCGGCATTATGATCGGGCGGAGCCAATTCCGCGAGATCATGACGAGGAGGACCCGACCGTGCCCGCCATCCTGACCGAGAACTCCTACGGCAAGACGAGGATTCGACTGACGAAGGTCACCCGGCGGGCCGACTGGCACGACGTCCGCGAGCTGACGATCGAGATTCGCCTGGAGGGGGACTTCGCCGGCTCGTACACGGAGGGCGACAACCGGCGGATCATCGCGACCGACACGATGAAGAACGTGGCCTATGCGATGGCCAGGGAGCACGCGATCGACTCGATCGAGGGCTTCGGCCTGGTGCTGGCGGGGCACTTCCTCGACCAGTACGACCACGTCGAGCGGGCGACGGCCCGGCTGGTCGAGCAATCGCTCGAGCGGGTGCAGATCGGGGGCGTCGAGCATCCGCATGCCTTCGCGGGCCGGTCGGCCGAGCTGCGGACCTGCACGGTGGGCCGGGGCCGGGGCGGGATTCAGGTCGAGTCGGGCCTCGACGAACTGTTCCTGCTCAAGACGACGGGCTCGGCGTTCGCCGGGTTCATCCGAGACCGGTACACGACGCTGCCCGAGGCCGCCGACCGCATCCTGGCCACGATGCTCCGGGCCGAGTGGACCACGGCCGCCGCCGACCCGTCGGCCGCGACGCTGGTCGACTGGAACGCCGCGCACTCCGAGGTCCGGCGGACGCTCGTCGCGACCTTCGCGGGCCACCGCAGCCTGTCGGTCCAGCAGACGCTCTACGCCATGGGCGCGGCGGTCCTCGACGCCTGCCCGATGGTCGGGCGGATCACGCTCAACATGCCCAACAAGCACCGCATCCTGGCCGACCTGAAGCCGTTCGGCCTCGACAACGTCAACGAGGTCTTCGTCGCCACCGACGAGCCCTACGGCACGATCAGCGGGACGCTTCAGCGGGCCGAGACGCTGTCGCCCTGATGGGACTGGGCGCCGGCCTCGTCGTCCCGACCCGCCAGGCGGGCGAGTGCCAGCGCCAGGACCTCGATGCCGCGGGCGATCTCGTCGGGCTCGCTGGATTCCTCGGGCCGGTGGCTGATCCCGCCCTTGCAGGGGATGAAGATCATGCCGGTCGGCGCGACCCGGGCCATGAACAGCGAGTCGTGATACGCGCGGCTGATCATGCGACGGCCGGCCAGCCCCGACGCCTCGCACGCCGCGTGGACCGCCGCGACGACGGCCTCGTCCATCGCGGCGGGCGGGTCGGCGTTGAGCAGGTTGACCGAGGCCGACACGCCCCGGCGATCGCCGATCTGGTCGATGGCCGTGCGGATCGCGGCGACGACCCGGTCGCGCGTCGCCAGGTCGATGTCGCGGACGTCGATCTCAAGCGTCACGCGGTCGGGGATGCTGTTGATCGCGCCGGGATGGACGCGGCAGACGCCGGTCGTCGCCACACTGTCGGCTCCGCCGACCATCCGGGCCGCCGACTCGACTACCAGGATGGTCTCGGCCGAGGCACACAGGGCATCCCTTCGCTCGGGCATCAGCACGGCGCCCGCGTGGCCGCCCTGGCCGTCCCAGGTCACCCGCAAGGCGGCCGGTGCCGCGATCGCCGTGACGATGCCGATCGGAAGTCGTTCTCGCTCGAGGATCGGGCCCTGCTCGATGTGCAGCTCGACGAACGCCGAGTAGTACCCGTCGGGGAGGCGGACGTCGGCAAGCTCGCCGACGAATCCGGCGGCGCGGCGGATTTCATCAAGTCCGCGGCCCTCGGCGTCCCGCAGCGCGAGCATCCGATCGACGGGCAACTGCCCGCAGAGCGCCCGGCTGCCCAGGCAGCCGATGCCGAACCGCGTGGGCTCCTCGCTGGTGAACATCAGCAGGTCGACCGACCGCAGGGGCTGGTATTCGCCGTGCTTCAGCGCCCTGATCGCCTCGAGCGCCCCCAGGACGCCGACGGTTCCGTCGAACCGCCCTGAGTGCGGGATGGCGTCGGTGTGCGAGCCGGTCGCCACGGCCGGCAGGTCGGGGCGTAGCCCCTCCCAGCGGGCGAAGAGGTTGCCGATTGCGTCCTCGCGGACCGAGAGGCCCGCCCGGGTGCAGCGATCCTTGATGAAGGCGCGAGCCGCCAGGTCGGCGTCGGTGTAGAGGATCCGAGTCACCGCGGGAGCCGGGGCATCGCTGAAGCCGGCGAGCTCGTCGAGCTCGGCCATGACCCGTCCGATGATGACCTCGGGAGGGATCGTCGTCATGCCGGCTCCTGGTCCAACGGGTCGCGGTTCACGTCCTTGTAATAGAGGTAGCGCGCGGGCTGCTTGCCCATCGCCACGAACCACTGCGGGCAGTAGGGCGCCATCCAGATGGCGTCGCCCTGGCGGACGGGATACCAGTCGTCGCCCAGGCGATAGACCCCCTGCCCTTCGAGCATCAACAGGCCGTGCTCCATGACGTGCACCTCGACCAGCGGCAAGGCCGCGCCGGGCTCGAAGGTGAAGACGTTCATCGCCAGGTCGAACTGCGGGTCAGTCGGCAAGAGGACCTTGAGCACGGCGTCGGGATCGCCGAGGAAAGGATCGCCGTCGAGGTCACGCTCCTCGCCGCAGAGGGCCTCGGGCGCCGCGATCCCGGGCGCGGGGCGTAACGCTTCTCGAAGACGTTGAGGCGGCAGGCGGTCAGGGCTCGGAAGGTCCCGGCGGAGCCCGGCGGCCAGTAGGCGAAGCCGCCCCGGCAGAGGACACGCGCGGGCAGGTCGGGCGTCGTCAGGGCGATCTCGCCCTCGAGCACGTAGACCGCCCGCTCGACGCCCGGCGGCGCCGGCGCCGCGGCGCCGTTCGGCTCCATCACGGCGAGGTACTGGGTGAAGCGTGCCCCCAGAGCGGGGGCGATCAGGATCACGCCACGGGTGCCGACCCAGCCCGGCAGGTCCGAGGTCACGAAGCTCTCGGGAGTGATCAGCGCGTGCGCAGCGCCGGACGCGGCTGCGGGTCGTGCCGAACGGGTCCATCACGGTCCTCCCCGGGGGTCGGCCGGGTCGCAATGATCGGCCATCAGGTCGAGATAACGTAACATGACGTCGAGGGCGACGGCGACGTCACCGGGCCAGACTCGCTCGTCCGGGTGGTGGCTGACACCGCCGGGCGACCGCAGGAACAGCATGGCCATCGGCGCGACGGCCGCCATGACGGCGGCATCGTGCCCGGCGCCGCTGACCAGCCGGTGCGGGATCTGCCCGGCCCGCTCGATGGCCGTCGCCAGTAGTTCGGTCATCGCGGGATCGGCCGGGACGGCCGGATGATGCTCCTCGCGGCGAAAGCGGACCTCCACGCCGCGGCGCCCGGAGATCGCGTCGGCCCGGGCGCGGAGCTCGGCCACGGCCGCCATCCGGATCAAGTCATCGCGGTGGCGGATGTCAACGCTCAACCGCGCCGCGCCCGGGACGACATTCGACGCGCCGGGCGAGACCGCGATCGTGCCGACCGTCGCGCGCAGGCCGGCGACCGCATGGCCCAGCCGCTCGACCTCCAGCACCAGCTCGGCCGCCGCCGCCATCGCGTCGCGACGCCCGGCCATCGGCGAGGTGCCGGCGTGTCCCGCCCGGCCGAGGACCTCGACCTCGATGCGAGTCTGTCCCACGATCGCCTCGACGACACCGACCGGAGCGCCCATTGCATCCAGCACCGGCCCCTGCTCGATGTGGACCTCGAGGTAGCCGATCAGGCCACCGGCGGGATACGCGGCCTCGCCGATCCGGCCGGGGTCGAGGCCGAAGGCGCGGAAGGCGTCGGCCATCGTGACGCCCCGAGCGTCGGTGCGTTCGAGCAGGGCGTGCTGGAATCGACCGCTCGCCGCCAGGCTGCCGAGGAACGGGACGCCGTAACGTACGCCCTCCTCCTCGGAAAACGCCATCACGTCGATGCCGAACGGCAGGCGACGTCCCTCGAGCGCCTGCAACGCCGCGATCGCCAGGGTGACGCCGAGCACCCCGTCGAATCGGCCGGCGTCGGGGACCGTGTCGAACGTGCGAGCCGATCATGAGCACGGGCCGCGACGGATCCTGCCCCGCGCCGGCCGACCAGGTTGCCCGCCGCGTCGAGCCGGACGGCCAGGCCCGCGGCTTCCATCCAGCCGGCCAGCCGCCCGTGCAGCCGCCGCATGGGCTCGCCCAGGAACGTCCGCGTGACCTTGCCCGGCTCCTCGGACAACATCGCGGCCTCGTCGCAGCGGCGGATCGCCTCGGTCGCCAGGTCGGCCAGGTCAAAAGGCACGTCTTCCCCCTCGGGTCGCTGGATCGGCCGGGCCCCCGACTCGATCGTCGCGTCCAATCCGATCGGCATGCGATGATCCGTCCCGCCCGATCCCGACTTGCTTGACGGGCATCAGCCAACGAGCATACCATCGGCGTCACGATTCTTCACGAGGGCGAAGGCGCGACCGGCGGTCCTCCCCGCGCCGGACGCGATGGCCGACACTCCCCGGGGAGACCCGTCACCATGCGACGCGATCGAGGGCCCGAGAAGTCCGGACACGCGGTGGATACGAGCGACGAGGTCGCCCGCGCGCGGCGGCGGATTCGCGTTGCTTTGGGGCAGGAGCCCGGCGACCTCTTGATCGCCGGCGGCCGGGTCGTCAACGTCTTCAACCGGCGGGTCGAGCCGGCCGACGTGGTGATCGCCGACGGCCGGATCGCCGGCATCGGCTGCCACGAGTGGCGGGCGAAGGCGACCCTGTCGGCCGAGGGCCTGGTGCTCATGCCGGGCCTGATCGACGCGCACATGCACCTGGAGAGCACGCTCCTCACCCCCGCCGAGCTGGCTCGGCTCATCGTGCCGATGGGCACGACGGCGATGGTCTCGGACTCGCACGAGGTGGCCAACGTGATGGGGGTCCGCGGCATCGACATGCTGGCGACGGCCGGCGAGGGGCTGCCGCTGGACCTGTTCTACATGGCGTCGTCGTGCGTGCCGGCGATGCGCGGCGAGGACGCCGGCGCCGAGCTCGGCCCCGCGGAGGTCCGCCTGCTGCTGGCCCGGCCGCGCGTCCTGGGCCTGGCCGAGGTCATGGACATCCCGGCCGTGCTGGGCGGCGAGACGGCCGTGCTGGAGAAGGTCCAGGCGGCGATCGCGGCGCGATGCGGTCGTCGACGGCCACGCGCCGGCGCTCTCGGGCCGCGAGCTGATGGCCTACGTGGCCGCCGGCATCCGCTCGGACCACGAGTCGACGACGCCCGAGGAGGCCCGCGCCAGGGCCGCCCTGGGGATGCTGGTGCAGGTCCGCGAGGGCTCGAGCGCCCGCAACCTCGCCGCGATCCTGCCCCTCCTGGCCGCGGGCGAGCTCGACGAGTCGTGGTGCCTGGCCACCGACGACATCTTCCCCGACGACCTGCGGCGGCACGGGCACATCGACGGGCTGCTCCGTCGCGTGGTGGCCGGCGGCGTCGACCCGGCCGTCGCCGTCCGGCACGCGTCGTTCGTGCCGGCCCGACATTACGGCCTGGACGATCGCGGCGCGCTGGCGCCGGGCTTCCTCGCCGACATCGTGCTCGTCGAGGACGTCCGCGACTTCCGCGTCCGGGCCGTGATCAAGGACGGGCGGATCGCCGCGCGGGACGGCCGGTGCCTCGATCTCGGCGAGGTCCCCCGGCTCGAGCGCGAGAACACCGTCCACATCGCGCCCCTCGACGAGAGCGCCTTCCGGCTGCCTCTGGCGGATGCGACCTGCCCGGTGATCGAGATCGTCCCCGGCCAGATCGTCACCCGTCGCGCGTCGCGGAGCGTCCGGCAGGTCGACGGCCACTGGGCGTTCGACCCCGAGCGCGACGTCCTGTTGATCGCCAGCATCGAGCGGCACCGGGCGTCGGGCCGGATCGGCCTGGGGCTGGTCAGCGGATTCGGCCTGACGCGCGACGGCGCGCTGGGATCGTCGGTCGCGCACGACTCGCACAACCTGATCGTCGCCGGGACCAACCCGCGCGACATGCTGGCCTGCGCCCGGGCGCTGGCCGAGCACGGCGGCGGCTTCGTCGCGGCCTCCGGCGGCGCCGTGCAGGCGATCCTGCCGCTGCCCGTCGCCGGCTTGCTCTCGCTCCGCGACGCCGACACGGTCTGCCGCCAGCTCGACGAGGTCAACCGCGCGGCCCGCGCCCTGGGCTGTCCGCTCGATGCCCCCTTCGGCACGCTGTCGTTCCTGGCGCTGCCGGTCATCCCCGAGCTGCGGATCACGACGCGAGGCCTCTTCGACGTCCTGGAACAGCGAATCGTCGCACTGTGATCGATCAGCGAATAGGGAGGATTCCCGAGGTGGAGACGACCGACGAATTCGCGGGCACGGCGACCGCGCTCGCGGCCGACGAGCCGATGCACATCAACGCCGACCTCGCGCCCACCACCCCGAAGCAGCGGCGGTGGGGCATGAAGGACATCGCCGCGCTGTGGATCTCGATGTCGGCCTGCATCCCGACCTACATGCTGGCCTCGTCGCTGATCGCCGAGGGGATGAACTGGTGGCAGGCGGTCCTGACGATCTTCCTGGGCAACACGATCGTCCTGGTGCCGATGGTGCTGAACGCCCACGCCGGGACGAAGTACGGCATCCCGTTCCCGATCTACTGCCGGGCGTCGTTCGGCATCCTGGGCGCGAACGTCCCGGCGATGCTGCGGGCCCTGGTCGCCTGCGGCTGGTTCGGCATCCAGACCTGGATCGGCGGCGAGGCGATCTACAAGATCCTCGCCATCTACGTCCCGGCCTGGGCGGCGTTGCCCGCGATCGGCGGGCTGGGCATCAACGCCGCCCAGCTCGGCCTGCTTCCTGGCGTTCTGGGCTGGTCAACATGGTCGTCATCTACCTGGGGATCGAGTCGATCCGCGTCCTGCTGAACATCAAGGCGCCGCTGCTGATCGTGCTGGGGCTGGCGCTGCTGGCGTGGGCGTACGTGCAGGCCGACGGCTTCGGGCCGATGCTGCGACAGCCGTCGCAGTTCGACCCGGGCGGCCCGAAGGCCGGCCAGTTCTGGACGTTCTTCTTCCCGGCGCTGACCGGGATGATCGGCTTCTGGGCCACGCTCTCGCTGAACATCCCCGACTTCACCCGCTACGCCCGCTCGCAGCGCGACCAGGTGCTCGGCCAGGCGCTCGGCCTGCCGACGACGATGGCGCTCTACTCGTTCATCGGCGTGGCCGTCACCTCGGCGACGGTCAAGATCTACGGCAAGGCGATCTGGGACCCGGTCGAGCTGCTGTCGCAGTTCCGCAATCCCGTTGGTGCTGACGCGTGGCGATGGTCTCGCTCTGCCTGGCGACGCTGGCGACCAACATCGCGGCCAACGTGGTCGGCCCGGCCAACGACTTCGCCCACCTCTGGCCGCGGCGGATCTCGTTCCGCACCGGCGGGCTGATCACCGGCGTCGTCGGCATCCTGATCCAGCCCTGGAAGCTGATCGCCGATCCGTCGGGCTACATCTTCAAGTGGCTGGTCGCCTACTCGTCGCTGCTGGGCGCGGTGGGCGGCATGCTGATCGCCGATTACTACCTCATCCGCCGGACGCGGCTCGACCTGAAGGGGCTCTACCGCGGCGATGGCCCGTACTGGTACGCCGGCGGCTTCAACCCGGCCGCGATGGTCGCCCTGGCCGTCGGGATCGCTCCGTGCGTGCCCGGCTTCCTGGGGACGATCGGCGCGATGAAGGTCGCGCCGGCCTGGATGACCATGTACGACTACGCCTGGTTCATCAGCTTCGGCCTGTCGGCGGTCGATTTACCTCGTGCTGATGAAGCTGGCCGGACCATCGTACCGCGGGATGAACGACCGTGTCGCGCGATCAGGACTTGCCCGTCTTCCAGACGGGGTCGTGGTGCGAGTCGCGCGGGCGACTCGAACCAGCGGGTCATGGTCATCTTCTGCTGGGTGTAGAACTGGATCGCCTCGGTGCCCTGGATGTGCAGGTCGCCGAAGAACGAGTCGTTCCAGCCGGTGAACGGGAACCAGGCCATGGGGGCGGGGACGCCGACGTTGATGCCGATCATCCCGGCGTTGAAGTGCTGCTTGAACTGCCGGGCCGCCCAGCCGCTGCGGGTGAAGATCGATGCGCCGTTGCCATAGGGGCAGTCGCGGCCGATGGCGAGCGCCTGCGTCGAGGTCGTCGACGCGGACGACCGAGAGCACCGGCCCGAAGATCTCCTCGCGCGCGACCCGCATCGCCGGGCTCGACGCGGTCGAGCACGCTCGGGCCGATCAGGAAGCCGCCGTCGGCCTCGGGCGATCGTCGACCGGCCGTCGACGACGACCTCGGCGCCCTCGCGGCGGCCGATGTCGAGGTAGCCGGCCACGCGGTCGAGGTGCTCGCGGGTGATGACCGGCCCCATGTCGACGTCGGCGCCGCCGTCGGTCGGGCCGACCTTCATCCGCCCGGCGACCTGCGCAGAGCCGCTCGACCAGGTCGTCGGCGACGTCGCCCGACCGGCATCGCCACGCTGCCGGCCATGCAGCGCTCGCCGGCGCAGCCGAAGGCCGAGAGCTGCAGCGCGCCCGACCGCCTGGTCGAGATCGGCGTCGGGCATGATGATCAGGTGGTTCTTCGCCCCGCCGGCCGCCTGCACCCGCTTGCCGTTCCTCGTGCCGGTCTCGTAGACGTGCCGGGCCACGGCCGTCGAGCCGACGAACGAGATCGGCGCGGACCAGGGGATGAGTCGAGCAGGGCATCGACGGCCTCGCGATCGCCGTGCACGATGTTGAAGACGCCCTCGGGCAGGCCCGATTCCATCAGCAGCTCGCCGAGCCGGACCGCCGACAGCGGCACCTTCTCCGACGGCTTCAGGACGAACGTGTTGCCGCAGGTGATCGCGATCGGGAACATCCAGAGCGGCACCATCGCCGGGAAGTTGAACGGCGTGATCCCCACGCAGACGCCGACCGGGTGGCGGATGGTCTCGCAGTCGACCTGCCGGGCGATGTTCGCCAGCGACTGGCCCATCATCAGGCTGGGGATCCCGCAGGCGAACTCGACCACCTCGATGCCGCGCTGGACCGAGGCCCGCGCCTCGGCCAGCGTCTTGCCGTGCTCGCGCGTGACCAGGCTCGCGAGCTCCTCGGCGTTCGCGGCGATCCGGTCGCGGAACCGGAACATCACCCGCGCCCGCTCGACGACCGGCGTCTCGGCCCAGGCCGGCAGGGCCGCGGCGGCCGACTGCACGGCGCGATCGACCTCGTCGGCCGTGCAGAACGGCACCGCGCGCGATGATGCCCCCGTTCGACGGGTTGTACACCGGGCCGAGCCGCGGCGATCGGCTCGTCTCCCACCGGCCGCCGACGAGCATCTTGACGCGATCGCGGGCCTCGAGCTCGGGCGTTGTCGTGGTCATCGAGGTGTCTCCCTGAGAGGGTTCGAGCGACATCTTAGCATCGCCGACCGTTCGCCGCAAGTAGGCCCGAGCCCGGCGAATCCGTCGGTCGCCCGGCGTCCGCCGCTGGCAATCGGTGGCGTCATTGCCTGTAGCATCGATCCATCACTAGAACGTCGCATCCCGAAAGGAATCGTCATGTCGCGAATCGTCCGGGGCGGCCTTGATCCAGGCCACGCTCTGCGAGCCGGCGACGTCGCCGGCCGCCGACATCAAGAAGGCGATGATCGACAAGCACGTCGCCCTGATCGCCGAGGCCGCCGAGCAAGGGCGCGCAGGTCGTCTGCTTGCAGGAACTGTTCTACGGCCCCTATTTCTGCGCCGAGCAGCAGGCGAAGTGGTACGAGCTGACCGAGCGCGTCCCCGACGGCCCCACGATCAAGCTGATGGCCGAGCTCGCCCAGAAGCACGAGATCGTGCTGGTCGTGCCGGTCTACGAGGAGGACCTGACCGGCGTCTATTACAACACGGCGGCCGTGATCGACGCCGACGGCCGCTACCTCGGCAAGTTCCGCAAGATGCACATCCCCCACTGCGCGCCCGGCTTCTGGGAGAAGTTCTACTTCCGGCCCGGCAACCTGGGCTATCCGGTCTTCGAGACGCGGGTGGGCAAGGTCGGCGTCTACATCTGCTACGACCGCCATTTCCCCGAAGGGCGCGCGCTGCCTGGGCCTGAACGGCGCGGAGATCGTCTTCAACCCCTCGGCGACGGTGGCCGGGCTGTCGGAATACCTCTGGAAGCTCGAGCAGCCGGCGCACGCGGTGGCCAACGGCTACTTCGTCGGCGCGATCAACCGGCCCGGGTTCGAGGAGCCCTGGCGGATCGGCGAGTTCTACGGCCAGAGCTATTTCTGCGACCCGCGCGGCCAGATGCTCGCCGTCGGCCGCCGCGACGGCGACGACATCGTGATCGCCGACCTGGACCTCGACCTGATCCGCGAGGTCCGCAACACCTGGCAGTTCTTCCGCGATCGCCGGCCCGAGACCTATGCGATCGATCGTGCGAACCCTGAGCCTCGCTACCGTGACCGCCCGGCCTGGCTCCGAACCCCGCGAGGACACCCGCATGACGACCGCCGCCACGAGCACGGTCCCGACCGCCCGCGCCGCTGCCCGCCTCCCCGCACACGCCGGCCCCCTACGACGGCCCGTCGCGCGACGAGGTGCTGGCCATGCGTCGGAGTACCTCACGCCCGGCCTGATCACGTACTATCGCGAGCCCTTGCTGATCGTCGAGGGCCACATGCAGTACGTCTGGGACGAGACCGGCAAGCAGTACCTCGACGCCTTCGCCGGGATCGTCACCGTCTCGGTCGGCCACTGCCATCCCAAGATCGTCGAGAAGGTCCGCGAGCAGGTCGGCCGGCTCCAGCACACGACGACGATCTACCTCCATCCCGCGATCGGCCAGATTCGGCAAGAAGCTGGCCGAGCACATGCCCGAGGCGAGCGAGCTGTCGGTCAGCTACTTCACCAACTCCGGCAGCGAGGCCAACGAGATCGCCATCCTGTCGTCGCGCGAGTTCACCGGCAACCACGAGGTCATCAGCCTGCGCAACGGCTACCACGGCGGGACCCAGGCGGCGATGGCGCTGACCGCGCACGGCACCTGGAAGTTCAAGTCGAGCCCGGTCGATCGGCGTGAAGCACGCCACGCCCGGCTACTGCTATCGATGCCCGTTCGGCCTGGAGTATCCGAGCTGCGACGTGAAGTGCGCCCGCGACGTCGAGGACCTGATCCGCTACGAGACCCCCGGCGAGGTCGCCTGCTTCATCGGCGAGCCGATCCAGGGCGTCGGCGGCACGGTCACGCCGCCGCCCGAGTATTTCCAGATCGTCTACGAGATCGTCCGCAAGCACGGCGGCCTCTGCATCGCCGACGAGGTCCAGACCGGCTTCGGCCGGACCGGGACGGCCTTCTGGGGCTTCGAGAACTGGGGCGTCACGCCCGACCTCGTCACGATGGCCAAGGGGATCGGCAACGGCGCCCCGCTCGGCGCCTGCGTCACCCGGCCGGAGATCGCCCGCGTCATGACGAACCGCGTCCACTTCAACACGTTCGGCGGCAACCCGATCTCGATGACGCAGGGCCTGGCGACGCTCGAGGTCATCGACGCCGAGGGCATCCAGCAGAACGCCCTGACGTCGGCGACCACCTGAAGGACCGGCTGCTCGAGCTCCAGGAGCGCCAGCCGCTGATCGGCGAGGTCCGCGGCATGGGCCTGATGCTGGGCGTCGAGCTGGTGCGCGACCGCGCGCTCGAAGGAGCCCGCCACGACCGAGACGGCCGACGCTGCTCGAGCTCTGCAAGGAGCGCGGCCTGCTGATCGGCAAGGGCGGCCTGGCCGGCAACACGCTGCGGATCAAGCCGCCGATGTGCCTGACCCGCGACGACGCCGATTTCCTGGTCGATTGCCTGGACGAGGTGCTGACCGAGATCTCGGCGAGGGGATGAGGCATCTGGCGGAGTGGACGCCTCGCTGGATGAGGCATGGATGATGGTGCCAGGGGCTACGGCAGGGTAGAATTCGAAGGAGCTTGATCGCCTCGAAGATCCCCGTCCATCCGCAGGGGAGGAAGGTGGCCCCGCTTCCCGGGGTGATCGCAAAGCAGGAGCGACCATGATGAACGTCCTGGAACGGCCTCACTACGTCGTCAAGCCGACCGAGCTGGCAGACTGGCTCGATCGGGAGCCGGAGACATGGTGGATGGTCGACTTCGACCCACGTCTGACGGGACGCGTCGACTTCCCCTGCCCGAGCGACGAGTTGTCCGACGCGCTTGCGCTCCTACCACAGGGACATCTTCGTTTATCCGATTGGCCCGGCCTCGCCGGAGCCGAATCCCAGTGGCCAGGCCATCGAGTGGGAGCGACTCGGCGATCTGCTGGATCGCGAGGGCCCCGAGCGCCGGAGGACTTCCTGCTCTCGTGGTCCGATCGCGATGACTGGTGGTCACTCAGCGAGTATCCAGCTTCCAAGCTCCCAGAACTTCAGGATCAAGAATGAGGGGGTCGTCGTGGCGAAGAGGAAGGGCCGTCCACCTGTCGACCTTCGCCAAAAGATTGTCGACGTCCTCGCGCACACCGAGGCATTGGGACCCGAGTCGCTCAGCCCGATCGCTCATTACCGGCAGGCCGTCAACGCGAATTTCGGCCTGATCAACTACATTGAGGGCCATCTGAGCGAGAGCTCGCACTATGCCGCGAGCAAGGCGAAGCATATGGGCCACCTGCGTCGGCTCGTCCTCGCCAATCTCATCCAGACTTTCGAGCGGTTCATCAAGGAGATCGCCGCCGTCTGCATCGACCAGCTCGCGGGCTTCGTGACTGACGATCGGTATAACGGGTTCACCGCGAAGGGCAATGAGATCATCGCTCATTTCGAGTCGGGATCGATCGGCAAAGCACTCTGCGAGTCTGACACCTGGCTCAGCAACGAGGTGATCAACAACCGATTCCGTAGGCTGCTCGCGCCTCCCGGAAAGGACCTGTGGGAGGAGTTCCTCTTGCCGGCGAGGCAGCAGGGCAAGGGTTCCTCCAAGGACGATCAGGAGAAGCAGGCCGCGATCCTCGCCATCCTCTGGCAAGTCCGGCACAACCTCACTCATAACTCAGGCGTCTTGACCGGGTCCGACTCGATGAAGCTCAGAGTCCTGAGCCGCCGCGCGGTCGGTAAGGATTGTATCCTGGTGCCGACCGATTTGGATCTTCGATATGTCAAGCGCTTCTTCTCCGAGATCGCCGACGACATCAATCGCCGCGTCGGCACCCAGCTCGCAGTCCTGATCGAAGCGTTTCACGTCGAATCGCCGTCGCTTGTGGTTCCCGAGGTCAAGGCCCAGGAGCTCTCAAACATCTTCGGCCTGCCAATTGAAGTTGCCGACTTCAAGGCCCATCCGTCGAGGGTCCCCTGACGTGAAACCAACCCACGCCCTTCTCGGCATGGACCCCGCCGCTGGCCTGATCGACCTGCGCCTCAACCGGCTCACACGTGCCGCGGCGGCTCGATCCGCTCGACCTGGCCGGCGGCCAGCCTGGCCTGGTACTCGTCCCAGCTCATCGGCGGCCGGCCCGTGTCGACCTGTTGCATCGTGATGCAGGCCTCGACCGGGCAGACCAGGCTGCACATGTTGCAGCCGACGCACGTGTCTTCCTTGATCGTGAAGACGTTGACCACGCCGCCGCCCGCGCCGGGCACGACCTCGTATCCGCCCGAACGGAGCACTCCCTCGATCGAACCGTCGGACGCGATGTAGTCGCTCGCGGCGACCCGGTCCCAGCGGATCGACTGGTGGCAGCCGTCCTCGCAGGCGATGTAGCAGAGCCCGCAGTGGATGCACTTCTCCTGGTCGATCCGGGCGACGACCTTGTAATTCAGGTCGAGCTCGCCCCACGACCTGATCCGGGGGACCGAGCGGCCGACGACCTCGCCGATCGTGCGGAATCCCTTGTCGCGCATCCAGCCCTCGAGGCCGCTCGCCAGGTGCTCGACGATCCGGAAGCCGTAATGCATCACGGCCGTGCAGACCTGCACCGAGCCGGCGCCCAGGAGCAGGAACTCGACCGCGTCCTGCCACGCCTGGATGCCGCCGATCCCGCTGATCGGGACCTCGATCGCGCGGTCGCCCGCGATCGCCGCGACCATGTTGAGCGCGACCGGCTTCACCGCCGGCCCGCAATAGCCGCCATGGGTCCCGTATCCGCCCACCGACGGCTTGGGCGCGAGCGTGTCCAGGTCGACGCCCATGATCGAGTTGATCGTGTTGATCAGCGAGATCGCGTCGGCACCCCCCTGCACCGCCGCGCGGCCGATCGCCGCGATGTCGCCGACATTCGGCGTCAGCTTGACCATCACCGGGATCGTCGCCACCTCCTTGACCCACCCGGTGATCATGCACGTGTAGTCGGGTACCTGGCCGACCGCCGAGCCCATGCCGCGCTCGCTCATCCCGTGCGGGCAGCCGAAGTTCAGCTCGATGCCGTCGGCGCCGGCGTCCTGGGTCCGCCGGGTGATGTCGTGCCACGCCTCGCGCGTCGACTCGACCATCAGCGAGACGAACAGCGCCCGGTCGGGATGCGCCTTCTTGACCCGGGCGATCTCCTCGAGATTGACGTCGAGCGGTCGATCGGTGATCAGCTCGATATTGTTCAGGCCCATCACCTTGCGGCCGTCGTAGTCGACGGCGCCGTAGCGGGACGAGACGTTGACGATCGGCTCGTGCCCCAGCGTCTTCCAGACGGCGCCGCCCCAGCCGGCGTCGAAGGCGCGGCGGACCTGGTACTCGGAATTCGTCGGCGGGCCGGACGCCAGCCAGAACGGGTTCGGCGCCTTGACGCCGCAGAATTCGATCGACAGGTCGGTCATGCGAGCTCCCTCGTGAGCGCGGCGTGGATGCCCCGCGCGGCGACCTTGCCATCCTGGACCGCGTCGACGACCTCGCCGCCGCCTCGCAGGCAGTCGCCGCCCGCGAAGAGGCCCGGGATGCTCGTGGCGCCGGTGGCCCGATCGACAGCGATCCGGCCACCCTCGCATCGCAGCCCCGGCAGCGCGGCGACGAGGTCCAGCAGCGGCTCCTGCCCGAGAGCCTTGACGACCATGTCGGCCGGCAGGACAAAGCTCGAGCCGGCCAGTGTGCGGACGCGGCCCGAACGCGAGGTCGGGTCCGCGAGCTCGGTGCGCAGGAACTCCACTCCGGCGGCGCGCCGGCCGTCGCCGAGCACGCGGACCGGCTGCGCGAACCACTCGAACCGGACGCCGTCGGCCCGGGCGAGCTGGTACTCATAAGCGAACGCGGGGATCAACGCCTCCGAGCGCCGGTAGGCGATGGTGACCGTGTCGGCACCCAGCCGGATGGCGGCGGTCGCCGACGTCGATGGCGGTGTTGCCGGCCCCGATCACCACGACGTTCATGCCCACGACGCACTCGGCCAGCGGCCGGGTGTGCGTCTGGAAGATGAAGTCGAGCGCCTCCCAGACGCCTTCGAGGTCCTCGCCCTCGATGCCTAGGGGCGCGGTCCGGCCCAGGCCGATGCCCAGGAACACGGCGTCGAACGTGCCGAGCATCGCTCGGACCTCGTCGCCCGCAATCGGCCGGCCCAGCTCGATCGGGATGCCGATCGCGCGGATCCGCTCGATCTCGGCCAGCGCGAAATCGGTCGAGATCTTGTAGGCGGCGATGCCCAGCGTATTCAGCCCGCCAGGGACGTCGCGGGCCTCGATAGACAACGACCTCGTGCCCGAGCCGTCGCAGCTCGTGGGCGCAGCTCAGCCCCGCGGGCCCCGAGCCGATGACGGCCACGCGGCGGCCCGTCGGCGGTCCCGGCTCGAAGAAGCGGATGCCCCGCTCCGCGGCCGTGTCGCACGCGAACCGCTGCAGCCGGCCGATCTGGACGGGAGCCTTCATCAGTGTCCGGTCGACGCAGGCCCCTTCGCAGAGGACCTCGGTCGGGCAGGCGCGGGCGCAGCTCCCGCCGAAGATGTTGGCGCCGAGGATCGTGCCGGCGGCGCCGACCTCGTCGCGATGGAGCATCTGGCGGATGAACCGGGGGACGTCGATCTGCGTCGGGCAGGCCCGGGTGCACGGGGCGTCGAAGCAGAAGAGGCACCGCGACGCCTCGACCCGCGCCTCGTCGGCGGTCATCGGCGGCGGGACGTCGGCGAACCGCGCGGCGAGCTCGTCGGGCGATCGCCTTTCACCAGCCTGGAACATGAACCTCTCCTGTCGCGCGGGCCCCCGGGGTGAGCGGGCGGCCGCATCGCCGTCGATCGGGTCGAATCCCTTCAGGTGGACATTGCCGCGGCACCGGCCGGTACTGCGGTCAATCTCGGCTGATCGAGCGAGCCGGCCCGCTCGCGCGGCAGCCAGCGGCCCCAGCCATTCTCGCCGACGAACCGGTAATCCTCGACGATCTTCCGGCCCCGGCAGAACGTCGTCTCGGCGAACCCGGCCAGCGACATGCCCTGGTAGGGGCTCCAGTCGGCGTTCGTCTCCATCGTCCGGTGATCCACCTCGATCCGCCGCTCGGGGTCGATGATCGCGATGTCGGCGTCGCTGCCGACGGCGATGACCCCCTTGCGCGGGTAGAGGCCCATCAGCCTGGCCGGGTTGGTGCAGCACTTCGCCGACGAACTCCGACGGGCTGAGCCGGCCGCCGAGCACGCCGTGGGTATAGACGATCGGCAGCAGCGTCTCGAGGCCGGGCAGGCCCATCGGGATCTTCGTCCAGTCGCCTTCCCACCGCGCCTTCTGCGCCCGGCTGAACGTGCAGGTATCGGTCGAGACCACCGAGACCTCGCCGTCCTTGAGCCCCTTCCAGAGCCGCTCCTGGTCCTTGGGCTTCTTGACCTGCGGGCAGCAGGCGAACAGGTGGCCGTCGGGGCCGTCGAAGACCGAATCGTCGAGCACGAGGTACTGTGCGCAGGTCTCGGCGTAGACGTCGACCCCGCGCGCCTGCGCCGCCTTGACGATCTCGGCCCCCTCGGCGGTGGACATGTGGACGATGTAGAGCCGGCCGCCGGTCGCCTCGGCCCAGGTGATCGGCGCGCTGGATCGCCTCGGCCTCGATGAAGTTGGGCCGGGTCATCGGGTGCAGCCGCGCGCCATGCTGCCCCATCAGCTCGGGCGTATGGTGCCGCGCGATCAGCTCGTCGAGCACTCGGCTGGACTCGGCATGGACCAGCAGCATCGCCCCGAGCTCGCGGCACCGTTCGAGCGTGTTGTAGATCGCGCGGTCGTCGGACTGCCAGCCCTCCGACGCATAGATCATGAACTCCTTGAACGTCGGGCAGCCCATGCCGACGAGCTTTTCCATCTCGGGGCCGTGGCGGTCCCAGTTGGTGATGGCCATGTGGAAGCAGTAATCGACGCACGCCTTCGGGCGTGGCCCTGGCCATCCAGTTGTCGTAGGCGTCGACCAGGCTCTCCTCGCCGTAGGGGATGGCGAAGTCGATCACGGTGGTCACGCCGCCGCGTGCCGCGGCGCGGGTGCCGGTGTTCCAGTCGTCGCTCGAGACCGTGCCGCAGAAGGGGAGCTCGAGGTGGACGTGGACGTCGACGCCGCCGGGGATGACGAGCCGTCCCCGGGCGTCGACGATCTGGACCCCGGGTCCGGCCGACGCTGGCCAGTCCCGGCCCGACCGCCGCGATCGTCTCGCCGCGGATCGCGACGTCCGCCGGGGCCTCTCCCTCGGCGCCGACGACCACACCGTCGGCGATCACGACGTCGTAACCCATGTCGACAACCTCCCCGGTTCGTTCGAGCTTCCAACCGGCCGCATGCCGGATCGTCGAGTGCAATCCGGCGACGTGGAGATAGGGACCGGGACGACCCGAGGTCCCGGCAAGGACGATCGATTCTAGATCAATTGGGCACCCGATACAAGGAGCCGTGGCCTCGCGCGGCCGGAGCCGTCATACTGGCTGCCTCACTGACCCGATCCATCGGTGGGCGGAGGCCGTCCACCCATACCCGGAGGCGTACCATCGTGAGCGAGCGCATCGTGATGCGGACGGGCGAGGCCCTGGTCGAGGGCGCCGAGGACTACCTCTGCGCCGAGCCCGAGGTCGTCATCGGCGAGCTCGACGGACCCGTCGGCCATGCCCTGGCGAACCTGATCGGCGACCAGGTCAAGGGGCACTCGCGGGTCTTCGCGATCCTCAGCAGCGACGTGCAGGTCAAGCCGGCCACCGTGATGGTCAGCAAGGTGACCGTCAAGAGCGGCAAGTACACCAACATCCTGATGGGCACCGTCCAGGCCGCGATCGCCCACGGGGTCCTCGACGCCGTCCGCGCCGGCGACATCCCCCGCGACAAGGTTGACGACCTGGGGATCATCTACTCGGTCTGGCTGGACCCCGCCGTGCTCGACGCCGACGACCTCGACCACAAGGCGCTCTTCGACGTCCACCGCGAGGCGACCGCCAAGGTGATCCGCAAGGCCATGCGCCGCGAGCCGACCATCGACTGGCTGCTGGAGAACCAGGACAAGGTCACCCACTATTTCCACGACCTGGGCGTCAAGGGCGAGTTATGAGCTCGTTGTCGCGTGGGCACAGGTCACCGCAACCCGTGCCACTCGAATGCCCTGGCACGCGATATGCAGAGTGACCACATCGGCATCGAGCGCCTCATCGCAAGACCCCGTTCTCCAATCGCCAGAGGGGAAGCCATGCCGAAAGGTGACAAGTCCAAATATACCGACAAGCAGAAACGCAAGGCCGACCACATCGCCGAGGGCTACGAGGATCGCGGCGTCCCCGACAAGGAGGCCGAGAGGCGTGCCTGGGCCACGGTGAACAAGGAGTCCGGCGGCGGGAACAAGTCCGGCAGCGGCCGGGGCAAGCCCGACACCAAGGTCTCCAGCAAGAAAGGCGGCGCGGTCGGGGGCAAGAAGGGCGGGGCCGCCGCGGCCGCTCGTCCCGCCTCGGCGCGATCCGAGTCCGCCAAGAAGGCCGCCGCGACCCGCAAGCGCAACCGCGAGGCCAAGGCTTAGATCGCGGAAAGTCGATTCGCATCGAACACCGATTTGATCGCATACGAGCCCGAAGCGCCAGCGAGTGGATGCCCGAGCCGACCAGGCCATCCACTCGCTCGCGCTTCGGGCTCGTATCGGCAGCCCGTTCGAGCGGCGCCCTTGTGGATTGAGCATGACGGCCAGGGTTAGTCGAGCGGCAGGGCGATCGAACGACCCTCGCGGTTCGACCGGTAGATCGCCTGGAACATCTCGACGACGTGCCGGCCATCCTCGCCCGTGACGGCCGGGGGACGGTCCTCGATGATCGCGCGGAGGAAATCGCGGATCTGCAGCGCGTGGTAATCGGTCACGGCGTCGACCTCGGCGAACCGCGCCCGGTCCTCGGCCTGGAAGGCCGCCAGGCGGTCCTCCTCGCCGGGGATGGTCCATAGGTCGTTGAGCGGCGGCTCGGCGATCGCCGAGACGCCCGCGATGAACGTGGCACCGCGGTCGGTCTCGACGCCCACGCTCGCCCCGTTCGACCCGTGGATGTGCACCTTGGTGTGAATCCCCGGCTTCTGCGCCAGGCTGGTGACGATCGACCCGAGCCCGCCGTTACGGAAGCGCAGGATCGCCACGGCGGTGTCCTCGACCTCGACCGTCGGATGGTTCAGGTTGGCCCAGTAGCCGCTGACCTCGGCGACGCGGTCGCCCATCAGCCAGGTCAGCAGGTCGAGCATGTGCGGCGACTGGTTGACCAGCACGCCGCCGCCCTCGGTGTCCCAACGGCCGCGCCAGGGGTCGGACAGGTAGTACGACGGATCCCGCCAGCTATACATCACGAACGTGCCGAGCACCGGCCGGCCGAGCTGGCCGGCGTCGATGGCCGCCTTCATCCGCGCGACCGGCTCGTACCAGCGGCGCTGGCTGATGACGCCGAGCTTGATCGAGTGCCTTCGCGCCGCGGCGAGCATGGCGTCGCAGTCGGCCAGGCTCGCGGCCATCGGCTTCTCGACCAGGACGTGCACGCCGGCCTCGGCCGCCTGGATCGTCGGCGCGGCGTGGAGCGGGTGCGGCGTGCCGATCACGACGGCCTGCGCACCCGAGTCGCCCAGCATGGCGGCGACGTCCGAGTACGGGCGGCCTCCAAACTTCTCGGCGAACGCCGACGCCCGCGCGGGATCGACGTCGCAGACGGCTACCAGCTCTGACTCGGCCAGGCCCGCGAGGGCCCGCGCGTGCAGCCCGCCGACCTTGCCGCAGCCCACCAGCGCGGTCTTCACTCGCTCCATCGGCCGCCTCGCCTCGCCTCGGTCACATCAAGCCGGGAAATACTTTGCAATCATCCGCCGCAGGAACGCCAGCGACTCGGCCATCTCGCCCATGCCGTTCATGCCGTCCTCGATGCTGATCCAGCCGCGGTAGTCGTGCTCCGCCAGGATGCGGAAGATGGTGTCGTAGTCATTGAGGCCCTTGCCGGTCACGCCGTGCCGCAAGTTGGGCGAATAGCCGAGCGTGCCGTCGGTCTGCCGCAGGTCGTCGAGCGACGCCCCCTCGGCGAGATATCGGTCGCTGGCGTGCATGCTCACCACGCGATCGGCCACGGCGTGGAGCAGCTCGATCGGGTCGTCGCCCGCGACGATCGCGTTCGAGGGGTCATACTGGACGCCGAAATGGTCGCGGTCCGGGATCGCCGCGACCAGCTCGAGGAACACGTCCATCTTCTGGGCGAATTCGGGGTGCGTCCAGAAGCCGTCCTTGTAGTGGTTCTCGAGCCCCAGGACGATGTCGTGCTCGCGGGCGACGGGGAGCACGCTGTTGATGCATTCGACGACCCATTCGAGCCCCTGCCGCCGCTCGACCTGGGGATAGCGCTGGCCGGAGAGGACCCGGCAGACCGCCCGCGGACCGCCCAGCCGACGCGTGACGGCGATCAGCTGGCCTCGCGGTCCACGGCCCGCTTGCGGGCGTCCGGGTCGGGGTTGGTGAAGTCGGGCGAGCAGCAGAGCATCGGCATGGCGAAGCCCGCCGCGGCGATCGCCTCGCCCACGCTGTCGAGATACCCCGGCTCAAGGCTGGTGAAGAAGCCGTCGTACATCTCCAGGCCGTCGGCGTCGTCGAGCGTCTTCGCCATCTCGATCCAGTCGAAGACCGACATCGATCGCTCGCCGGCGATCTGGTCGATGTAGCACTTGGGGAAGGCGGAGAGTTTCATTACTTCTTCTTGGCCTTCCAGATGTCGAGCAGGTCATCGGAGGCGCGCTCGCGGATGCCGTTGTCCGAGAGGATGTCCTCGGTGGCGTTGAGGGCCTCCTTGTGGTCGAAGACCATGGTCTCGCTGGCGCGGTCGTCGAAGCTGATGGTGGTATATTTCTCCTTCGAGTCGCGGAGGAGCTCCACCATGTGGCGGATGTTCTTGACGTGGATGCCGTTGATCTCCTTGACGACCTTGTAGATCGGGCTATCGTAGCCCTTGCCGACCTTGTGGGGGAACATCGGCGCGATGACGATGACGAGCTCTTCGCCCTCGAACTTCGGGTAGTCGCCGCGGCGGGTGACGAGCGGGCTGCCGATGATCGACAGCATCGACGAGGCCCGGGCGAACGCCGCGGCCAGCTCGCCGGTCACGGGCGAGAAGACCAGAGGTCCATAGACGAAATACGACGGGTACTTGCCGCGCAAGGGCTCGATCAGCATGGGATAGTGCGACTTGACCGGCAGGTCGATCTCCATGGGCTTCCCCTGGCGGATGACCGTCAGCGGGACCTTGTTGTCGCGGGCGACCCTCTGCACGAAGTAGTGGAAGTTCAGCCGCAGGCGGTCGTTGATCTTGACCATGCCCGTGTTGTCGATCTCGTGGCCGCCGATCTTGGTGATCAGGTCGAAGGTCCGCAGCGGGTCCTTGGGATCGGCCGGGTTGGGGCCGTGGACGACCATGCCCTGGGTCTTGCGATCGACGCGGAGGAACGAGCGGAGGGCGTCGTTCTCGAGCGTCTGCAGCGGCTCGTGGATCGCCGGCTTGCCGTCGTAGCGGCCGTCGGCGACGTCCTTGAGGAACAGGTCCACTTCCTCGCTGGGGATGATGTAGCCGATGTTGTCGGCCTGCGTGAGCTTGCTGAAGATCACGCCGATCATCTTGCCGTCGATGAGCGCGGGCCCGCCGCTGTTGCCCGGGTTGATGGCGGCGTCGACCTGGACGCGGACGCCCGAGACGTCCTCGCCGTAGGCGGTGAACTCGATCCGCGAGACGATCCCCTTGGTGATCGAGAGCGTCGAGCCGCCCTGGGGATAGCCGTAGGCCAGGACGGTCTCCTTGACCTCGGGCAGTGCCGTGGTGCGCGGCAACGGCGTACGCTTGTCGAAGAACGACTCGTCCTCGAGCTTGAGCACGGCCAGGTCGATGCCCGGGCTGACCGCGACCACCTGCGCCGGCAGCTTCTCGCTCGACTGGTTGCTCTCGACGAAGAGCTGGCTCGCGTAGGTGACGACGTGGGCGTTGGTGAGGATACGCTTGCCCTCGATGACGACCCCGGTGCCGCTGGCCTCGCTGGGGCTGTGCTTGGTCCAGGGCTTGGTCAGGTCGGGGATCCGCATGGTGGCGGAGATCTTCACGACCGAGTCGCGGATCTTCGCCTCCTGGGCGGAGTCGTCGGCGACGCCGGCCCTTGCGGCCGGGCCCGTGGGCCAGAGGGCGGCGATCAGCACCAGCGCCGGCACGATCGCGGCCGCGGCCGACCGCCCGTTCGGATTCATCCTTGTCATCTTCATCGCGGGGACTCGCTCCTCGTTGTCGGACTCCCGGACCGGAACATCGACCCATCTTATCCCCCCCCGGTCCGAGTGGAAAGTGCGTGGAGCCGGCGATGCAAGGCGATCGGGCGGCAGGGCATGGCAGGCGGCGCCATGGGGTGCGATAGTAAAATGCCGACGCTGGGATCTCCCTCTCCCAGCGATCCGCCAGGCCATGCGACGTCGTCGTCCGAGTTCGACAACTGGGAGCCGCCCACGATGAGCCGACACCCGAGGATCGCTGCCTGGGTTCTGGTGCTGGTCTACACCTTCATCTCCGCGCGGGCCTGGGGGCAGGAACCCACCGCACGCGCCGAGGGCGCGATGCGCGGGCCGAATTTCGCGCCTCGATACGCGGATTGGTGGGAACAAGGAAATGGCGTGGTGGCCGCCGGTGGCCGCGAGGCCGTGCACGCGGGAATCGAGATCCTCAATCGCGGCGGCAACGCCGCGGACGCCGGCGCCGCGACGATCCTGGCGCTGAGCGTGACCGACGCGCGCTCGTTCTGCTTCGGCGGCGAGGTGCCGATCATGGTCTATGACGCCCGGATTCGAAGGCGTGACCGTGATCGCCGGCCAGGGCGCAGCCCCTCGGCTGGCGACCCGCGACGAGTTCGCGAGGCGCGGCGGCATCCCGCTCAAGGGGATCACGGCCGCGGCCGTCCCGGCGGCGCTCGACGCCTGCCTGACGCTGCTCGACCGCTTCGGCACGATGACCTTCGCCCAGGTCGTCGAGCCGACGCGAAGGCTGTTGGCCCGACCGCCCCGCCGCGAGCCCTGGCACGCCGATTTCGCCCGGACGCTCGACACCCTCGTCGCCGCGGAGGCCCTCGCCGTTCCCGGCGGCTCGGACGCGCCGGCCGATCGCTCGCGCGGGCTGCGGCTGGTCGCCGACGCCTTCTACCGCGGGCCGATCGCCCGCCGGATCGACGCCTGGTCGCGGGCCAACGGCGGCCTGATCCGCTACAACGACCTGGCCACGCATACCACCCGGATCGAGGAGCCGGTCTCCGTCACCTATCGCCGCCATACCGTCTACAAATGCGGCCCGTGGACGCAGGGCCCCTGCCTGCTTCAGGCACTCCAGATTCTCGAGGGTTACGACCTCGCGTCGATGGAGCGCAACAAACCCGAGACGATCCACACGATGGTCGAGGCGCTGAAACTTGCCATGGCCGACCGCGACACCTATTACGCCGACCCCCTTTATGCCGACGTGCCGCTGGCCGAGCTGCTGATGCCGGAGTACGCCGCCCGCCGCCGGGCACTGATCGACCCGAAACATGCGTCGCTCGAGCGTCGGCCCGGGCGATCCTCGCTCGGGCAAGCGCGCTGCTCGATCCGGCCGCCGACCCGGCCGCGCGTCGACCGGCCCCGCCCGTGGCGACCGCCCACGACACGACCACGTGCCTGGTCGCCGACAGGGACGGCAATGTCGTCGCGGCCACGCCCAGCGGCTGGTCGGGGGTCGTCGCGGGCGACACCGGCGTCTGGCTGGGCAGCCGGCTGCAGAGCTTCAACACCTGGGAGGGTCATCCCGATGTCATCGAGCCCGGCAAGCGCCCGCGGGTCACGCTTTCGCCGACGATCGTCCTGGACAACCGGGGACTGCCCGAGCTGGCCGTCAGCGTCGCGGGTGGCGACAACCAGGACCAGATGACGTTGCAGCTCGTGGTCGACCACCTCGACTTCGGGCTCGATCCGACGGACTCGGTCGTCTCTCCCCGATTCATCACCGAGCACTACATCAGCTCGTTCGGTCAGAAGCCGCCCGTGCTGGGCCAGCTCCAGATCAACCCCGAATACGGGCAGGAAACGCTCGGCGCCCTGACGAAGCTCGGCCACAAGCTGGTCGTGCGCACGGGAGCACTCGACTCGGCACCGTGCGCTCTCAGGCTCATATCGGACGGCGAAGGCATCTCCTTGTTCCGGGCCGCCGGCGACCCCCGCACCGGACGTCATGCCAGGGCGGTCGACTGATCTCGCAATGCGTCATCCGGAGCCTCGCCACCCATGGCATCCCTCGCCACACCCCAGGTACACGACCGGCTCATCGCATTGCCCGGGGCCGAGAGTGCAGGCGATCCTCGCGGCGAATGACAGGAATCGGACCCTCTCACTCTCGACGGGTCGATCGATGGCCACCACGGCCCCAGCCTCGAAACCTCCATCGATTGGGACGGCGATCCTGGACCAGCTCGTCGGTCTCGACGCTCGAAGCCTATCTCCGGAGACGGCGCGAGAATTCCTGGCCGTCGATTTCGAGCCGGCGGCCCGCGCCCGGGTCAAGGCCCTCATGGCGAAGGCTCAAGAGGATCGACTCGGCGGCGACGAGCAGGACGAGCTCGATGAATTCCTGCATGTGGCCGACCTGCTGGCCATCCTGCATTCCAAGGCCCGCCAGGCCCTCAGGCCGTCCCGCAAGAGAACGCGATGCCCCCGTATCGATTTTCGAGACGGGCGACGGGGGTCCGCAGGGGGCGTCCGATCGGTCGGGCCGGTCGGATGGGAAAGGCAAGCCGGGGCAGTCGGGCGACTTTCCTGGATGGCCCAACCGTCCGAGTAGTTCAGGATGTCCCCTCTCTTCGCCCCGTTCGTTCGGCGCGGGTCTCGGTTCGGGCGGGTCTCCGACCCCGCCGCCGGGCCGACCGACAGGTCTCCCGGGCGGTTACCGGGCCGGCCCCGAAGTCGGTCGGGCTCTTAGCCTGACACGGGCGGATCGGCCCGATCGGAACGGCGTCAGGCTGACAGCCTGACCTACAACGGGTCGGCCCGACCGATTGGTCTCCCGGGCGGTTGCCGGGCGGGACGGACCGGGTGGAGACCTGACGGTCCCGGCCGCGGCGGGGTCGGGTGACCCTCGTTGAATGGGGAATGTACGACCTTACATGCTCACAACCATGAAACCGCCGCCCCGCGCCGGACATCTTTAGGAAAATCCAAATAAATTTTCCGCTTTCGCTCAAAGCACTTGCGTCAAGGAAACGCCACATTTCGCCGATAGGTGCATTTCAGTTTTTGCAAACCTGATACATCCTATATATAGGGGGAAAGAAGAAAGGTCAGGGGGTACAGGGGGTTTTGGGGCCACGGAGCATAAAATGCATGCAAACAAGCTCCCCTGGGATCGAAGGGGATTGTGAAGAGTGGCGGTTCCGGAAAGTCTTTGAGACCTTGTCGTCAGAGGGGCACCGGGCAGCGGCGGGAATCATGACCCGATCGATTCGCCGGGGGGCTCGACGATCTCCAGCTCGGGCAGGGTCACCCGGACCGCCTCCCGGCTGAAATCCACCGGGATCAATTCCTTCGATATCCCGGCGTCGTAGGAGAGGCCGAAGAACCGGTGCGCCGGCATGGACAGGCGCAGGATGAGCCGGAACAATTGCAGCCGGAGCCGTTGCAAGGCCGGGACATCGTCGCCGATGATGATGTCCTCCTCACCGACCACGATGATCCAGCGATCCGACGGGATATCGACCTCGCCCCGAAGCTGGAGCGCGCGAAGGCCACCACGGACGTCGGGCCGCTCCATGTAGCCATAGGTCCCCGAGACGGCGACGATGTTGCGCCCCAGGTTGACCACCTCGAAATTCGCGCCGCCCCCGGGCCTCGGCCACCGCGACCTGATGGACGTGGAAGAGGGTGACGTGCGCCGGCAACACGCCGTACTTCTTGAGGAAGACCCGCAGTTGCACCGGGAGGTAGTCGTCGAGGCCGCGGATCGGCCGGGAGCACAGGAAGACGAAGGCGCGGTCGGTCTCGCCCAGCCGTCGCCGGCCCTGCACCAGCGCCCGGGCCCCCGGCAGGTTCTCCTCCACCGACACTCGGATCTCGTCGAGCTTGTCGCGGAGGGCGACGAGCCAGGACACTCTCTTGCCCTCCGCGATCCCGAAGGCGTAGAACGCCCTGGCCAGCTCGGAGCGGCCCCATTGCCAGGTGAGCATGATCGTCACGAGCACACCCGCGATGGCCACGGGGAAGTAGCCGCCGTGCAGGAACTTCAGGAGGTTGCTCAGGAAGAACAGCAGGTCCACGGCCATGATCGGCCCGCAGACGGCCAGGACCCTTACCATGCCCCAGCCCCATCGGTAGTGCGCCACGTAGCCGAAGGCCAGCGTCGTGATCGCCATCGTCCCGGTGACCGCGATCCCGTAGGCGGCGGCCAGGTCGCCGGCCGTGCGGAAGGCCAGCGTGATGGTCACGCAGCCGAGGAACATCGCCCAGTTGACGGCCGGGATGTAGACCTGGCCCTCGGCCTCGCGGCTGGTGTACTTCACCTCGAATCGCGGGCAGAACCCCAGCGCGATCGCCTGCTTGACGATCGAGAACATCCCGGTGATCAGGGCCTGGGACGCGATGAAGGCCGCGATGGCCGAGACGACCAGGTCCACGGCGAGGATGAGCCGGTCGGCCGTCGGGTCGCCCGTCCTGGGGGTCAAGGCATAGAAGGTGTTCGCCCGCGGCGGGACGCCCCGCTCGAGCAGGTAGGCGACCTGGCCGGCGTAATTGCAGAGCAGGCACGGCAGGACCAGGGAGAACCACGAGTACATCACGGGGCGGCGGCCCGAGTCCTTCGGATCGAGGCTCTGCCCGGGCCCCGTCTCCCCGGTCCCTCGCCGCGAGAAGTGGCCGATGTCGGCGTATTTCGCCTCGCCGCCGGTGATGGCCAGGACCACCACGCCGAGGATCACGAACGCGCCGAGGTGTGGGAATTGCGCCAGGAAAGTGAAGGCGTACCTCGGGTCCAGCGCCCGGAACACCTCGGGATGCCGGACGACCCAGGGGAGGCCCTTCAGGGCGATCCACGGGAACCAGATGAGCATCATGAACCAGCCGAAGGACCCGCCGACCCGGCTCGTGCCCCGCCACTGGTTCTTGAAGAGCACGAAGAGGCTGACGAGCGCCAGCGCGACCGCCCAATGCTCGCCGAGCGGCTCGTAGGCCCCGAGCAGGCTGATCGGCGGCGTGATGACGCCGTCGGCGGCGAGCAGTCCCGCCGCCGCGACCACCAGATAGCCGATCACCGAGATCCCGAGCACCCGCCCCGTGTATCCCTTGAGGAGCGCCCAGAGGGCGAAGGTGCCCCCCTCGCCGCGATTGTCGGCCCTCATCACGAGCAGGTCATACTTGACCGTCAGGAAGATCAGGGCCCAGCAGACGAGGCTCAGGCTGCCGAGGGCCTCTTGCGTCGTGAGGAGCGAGCCGCCGGCTTCGAGCAGGGCCTTCACCTGCTCTTCGCCCCCGGCGTGATACTTGAGCCGGATCGTCTCGCGGGTGATCTCCATCACGGTATAGAGGACGGAAGTCCCGATGTCCCCGTAGACCGTGCCGGTGGCCTCGCGCATCCGATGGAAGAGACTCGCCCGGTGTGAGTCGGGAAGGCCGGGATTGTCGGCTTCGGCCTCGTGCACGTCTCATACTCCTCCAGGGCCGGGAAAGATCGCTCGTCGGGGCGCGGATGTCAGAAAGTAGCAGGTGGAGATTGCGGACGATAGGGGCAATGCTCATGGTCTCGTCCACCGCCCGACCCGCACACCCCGTGCCGGCGTTCCCCGGCGTGATTCCATCGGGCGACAGGCCGACCGGAAAGCGATCCTCTCCATGAAGAGATCGGTGGCCGTTGACTCACCCGGCCTTTGGACGTCATCCTGTGGTAGGCGTTCAAGGCCCACTGTGGTGTTTGCGGCGTGATATCGCGGTGACGACGGCGGCACGAAAGGACAGCGGCCGCGCGCATGGGACGAGAGGGATCAGCTCTCGCCCGAAGCCGTGGCGGCCGTCGCGGCCCCGGAGCGGCGGACGATCGGCGGCGTCGGCCGCGCGCGAACGACCGGTCGTCGGAGTCGCCAGGTGATGCGACGCGGTTGCATGAGACCGGGCGACTGACGTCGCCGGTTCGCCCGGGTCCATCGATCGGAGCCGCGACTCGTCTCAGCTCGTAGGGTGGGTCGAGCGAAGCGAGGCCCACCGGTCTTCGCCGCCATGCCGGTGGCCCTTGCTCGCCATACCGGTGGGCCTCACGCCTGCGGCGTTCGACCCACCCTACGACCTCTTCTCACACACACTCTCTCAGAAGGGGATGCCGTAGGTCCGCGGCGCCTCGCGCCAGAGCACCATGGGCTCGCCCGTCGCCGGGTCGCGGGCCGGGATCGGCAGGCTGCCGATGAGCTTGACGGCGGCCCGGGCCTCCTCGTCGGTCACCCGCTCGTCGCGGAGCAGGTCCCAGTCGCGGCCCTCGGGGTAGCCGCCGACCATCCACGAGTCGGGCGAGTTGTCGAGCCGGGTGTGCGACGTCCCGGCCGGGAGGACCAGGATATCGCCGGCCTCCAGCGTCACGACCGCCCCGCCCTCGCCGCCCAGGCGGAGCTCGATCCGCCCGCGCGCCATCCCGAGCGCCTCGTGGGTCGTCGAGTGGAAGTGGGGGTAGTCGTAGACGCCCAGCTCGCGCCAGTTGTTCAGCCAGTCGTGCCGGCGGAAGGTCGCCTCGATCGCGTCGGCGAGGTCGCCGCCAGGGCTGGCCGCCACGGCGCCTCGGTGGATCAGGACGGGGTAGCGGCTGTTGGGGACCCGGCCGCTGGGCCCGAAGGTCAGCGTCTCCGGCCGATGGGCCTGCTCCGCCATGTTGTCAGCTCCTCTCATCGGGCCTGCGGACTGTTCCGTGATCAACCCCCGCCCCGTCCGCCGCGACGACGCCGCCATATGGCACGTCGCGGCCCCCGTAGCGGCGGACGCGGATATTGGCCTGCTCGGCGTGACCGACGAACCCTTCGAGGGCGCAGAGCCGCGAGCAGTAGCCGCCGACGAGCGCCGACGCCTCGTCGGTCAGTGACCCGCTGGTACGTGCAGGTCTTGAGGAACTTGCCGACCCACAGCCCGCCGGTGTAGCGGGCGGCGCCGCGGGTCGGCAGCGTGTGGTTGGTGCCGATCACCTTGTCGCCGTAGGCGACGTTGGTCCGCGGGCCGAGGAACAGCGCCCCGTAATTGCGGAGCTCCCGCAGGAAGTAGTCGGGGTCGCGGGTCATGACCTGCACGTGCTCGGAGGCGATCCGGTCGGCGACCCGGACCATCTCCTCGTCGTCGGCCGCCACGCAGACGGCGCCGTGGCGGTCCCAGGCCTGCCGGGCGACGGCGGCCGTGGGGAGCAGGCCCAGGAGCCGCTCGACCTCGGCCATCGGTCTCGTGCGCGAGCCGCTCCGATGTCGTCAGGAGGACGGCCGGGTGAGTCGGGCCCGTGCTCGGCCTGGCCGAGGAGGTCGGTCGCGCACAGCTCGCCGTCGACGGTCTCGTCGGCGATCACCAGGGTCTCGGTCGGGCCGGCGAGGAGGTCGATGCCGACCCGGCCGAAGAGCTGCCGCTTGGCCTCGGCCACGTAGGCGTTGCCGGGGCCGACGAGGATGTCGACCGGGGCGATCGTCGGCGTGCCCAGGGCCATCGCGGCGACCGCCTGGACGCCGCCCAGGCAGTAGATCTCGTCGGCGCCGGCGAGGTGCTGGGCCGCCACGATCGCGGCCGCCGGCCTCCCCTGATACGGCGGGGCGCAGGTGACGACCCGCGGGACCCCGGCCACCCTGGCGGTGACGACCGACATGTGGGCCGAGGCCAGCAGCGGGTACTTGCCGCCCGGCACGTAGCAGCCGGCCGAGCCGACCGGGATGTTCTTGTGCCCGAGGACGACCCCCGGCAGGGTCTCGACCTCGATATCCCGCAGGGCCTCGCGCTGGTGACGGGCGAAGTTGCGCACCTGCTCCTGGGCGAAGGTGATGTCCTCGACGTCCCGGCGCGCAGAGCTGGGCCAGGCAGCCCTCGACCTCGGCCGGCGTGAGCCGGTAATCATCGCGGTCCCACCCGTCGAACCGCGCGGAGAGCTCGCGGACCGCCGCGTCGCCGCGCCGCGCGACGTCGTCGAGGATGCGCCCGACCGTCTCGCGGACTTCGGCGCGGCCTCCGCGGCCCCGGCCGGGCCCGTCGCTCGCTTCAGCCACGTCTCCACCGCACGCCTCCACCGCGCAGACAGCGCGCCCGCCGCCATCGCCGGGTTCGCCCGCAGGCGGCGAGCGACCCGTAGCCGGAGCACGCGGGGGATCCTACCGGGCGACGACGGTGAATGCCAGCGACGGCCCGGGAAAAAGGCCCCGCAGTCCGGGCATCGGGAGGCGTTTCGAGTCAACCAGCCCCAAATAGGCTGTCGCTTTCCTTATTTGCCGAGGTCATCGGTCGCCGGTGAAATCGGGCACCTGACTGGATATGCCGGGCCCGTCGCACCCTGACGACGGGGTTCAGCAACCCGCGCAGCGGGTCCGCTGCAACCGACGGGTCGGACGGAGAACGTTGGCCACGGAGGGCTATGTCACTTCCATCATCGGCCGCGTCCGCGCCGGAGGAAGTTCCCGCCCTGTCTGTTGGAAGTGATCGATGACCTCCTGGACGACTTCGCCGAGTTCCTTGTAGACCTGGACAGGATCGTCGCCGTGGATTCCGGTGATCAGATCGGGGCATTTGCCGATGTAAACCTGGTCTTCGTCACTCCACTCCACCCAGCGATGATAGGCATCGATCGGCTTCATCGGTCCACTTCCTCGATAGCTCGTTTGACCTGCTTCTCCTGATTGGCCTACTCCCCAGTTTGACCCCATCTCCCCCACTATTTACCTGCTACTCGTTCTGATCGAAGCTATCCACCAGTCATATTGGTCGGCTCCCGGCCCCGGCCGGTAGTTCGCAAATCGCTCGATGGCTTCGAGCACCGCCGACAGCTCTTCCGCGGCCGGTTTCACGATCTCCGCCCACTGCTTCATGACGCCGGTGGTGGCCAGCACCGCGACGCCCAGCTCGTTCGCGACCCGGCGGGCCTTCTTATCATCCGTCAGCACCGACCAGCCTCGCACCTTGGCGATCGCCAGCCCCATCGACTCGCCATCATCGCCGATGGCGCGGCCAGTTCGACGTAGAGCTCGGCCTCCTCGTCCCCCTCGCAGTCGCACCGGCTCAGCACCCCGCGCCGATGGCGGGGGCGAGGTCGATCGGCAGGGCGATGAGCTTCTCGGGGTCGGCCGGGTCCGGCTGGCGGTACTGCTGGGACTCCCGCTCGACGGCGGCGGGGATGAACCAATCGTGGCGCAGCGCGGTCAGGATCGGCACGAACTGGCCGCTGGCGTAGAGGTTCAGGGCTCCGCAGGCGTCGAGGATGACGGCCGGCATGTTGCGACTCCGGTCCGTGTCTCAGGGATGTTCCGCCAGCAGGGAGGTTTCGAAGTCGGCTTGCATCGGCAGGGGGTATCCGTCGGCGTCCACCTCCACGCTCAGCATCGCCTCCTGGATCACCCGACGGGCCTCCCAGATGTCGCACCGCAGGTAGTTGGCCAGTTCCTTCTCGGTCAGCTCGCCGCGCTCGTAGGCGTGCACCGCCAGGAACTTGTACCGCTCCGGGTAGGCGGCCTCCGGCGGCGCTTCGGCGGCCAGGCCGAGCCGCTGCTCAGCCTCGCGGACGGGGATGCCCTTCTCCTTCAGCAGCTCCCAGCTCCCCGCCTTGAGGAGGCCGAGGCGTTCCAGCCGGAGCGCCATCGCCTCCATCGACACGGAGTAGCGGTGCTTCAGCTTGACCAGGTCGCCGACCTGGAAGTTACCCGTGGTGTTCACGGTCTCGTTGAACCGGAACCTCACCGACGACGCGGGCATGAGGAAGCTCATGGCGAACGACTCGGCGAACCGCTCGTTCGCGGGCTTCCGGCCGTTGATGGTCAGGTAGTCGATGCCCGCGGTATACCGGTCCACGATGAGGTGCGCGTACTCGTGGGCGATCGAGGCTCGCTGCTTGTCGGCGGGGTGGACGCTATTGATCAGCATGCACCCGCCGAGGCCGTCCACGAAGATGTACATGCCGGCGAACATCCGCGGCAGACGGCCGAAGAAAATACGGACGCCCACGTCGGATTCCAGGACGGTGCGGATGTCGGGGATGGGCTGGTCGCCCAGGCCGAGCCGCTGGCGCTCACGGTTCGCCACGTCCTCGGCCAGTTCGGTGACGTTGACCTTCGCGTTCAGCTCCACCGGCAGCGGGTAATTGATCCGCATCGGGGCCTTCATCCGGCGTTCGAGGTCGAGATAATTCTCGACGAACACCTTGAATTCGCCGATGGCGGCGCGGAGCTGCGCGACATCGGCCGGCTTCACCTTCTCCATCGCCGCCCGGAAGTGCGGCTGGAAGTCGGTGACCGGCTCGGCGGTGCGGACGAAGTGGCTGACGGGCTGGCCGTAGAGCGCCGCCAGCTTCATGATCTCGGCCGGCCTGGCGGCTCGCTCGCCCTTCTCCAGGGCGATGAACGTGGGGCGGCTGACGCCGATGTGCTCGGCGGCAATCTCCTGGGTGATCGACCGGGCTTTCCTTGCCTCGGCCAACCTCTGGCCGATGATCCGCGGCGAGGCGGTCTCGGTCGTCATGGGGTGGCTCCTTGAGCGAGGGCCGGTGGAACGACATGCGGTTGGCGATCCTGGCATCGTGAGAAAGGGCTTCGTTTTCCGGCCTATCGGCCCCCCGCCAGCGAATGGCCGCTCCCCACGGTACAAGCCTAGGCGACCGACTTTACTTTGTCAACTGACAGAAGAATTTCTGCTGAATAATGCAAAAAACGACCGGATGCCGGTTGTTTCCGGAGATCGTGATGCCCCTCTGGATGACGATCTCCGTCTCCCGGAGCGTCAGCCGGTTGCCCTCGATGGCCGCGCTCTCGTGGATGCTCTGAACGCCCCACTCCCGGCGCAGCCTGGCGAGCGTGACCTCCTCAGGCGTGTCGCCCGAGCGAAGCAGGCGGATCTCCTCCTCAAGTTGCTTGACGATCCGGAGGATTCGCGGGACACGCAGATCGTCGAGCAAATACGGTGTCCCGGCCAGGAGTTCCATGTGATCGGCTCGCCGAGGAGATCAGTACGACCAACGCCGGGAATCTCGTACACCGCACGCGATCTTACAAGCCATTCGACGGCAATGACTTCCGTCGGGCGTTCGCTGACCACTGAGAGGATATCGGTGGGCCTCGCTGCGCTCGACCCACCCTACGCCGCTGACCACTTGCCACTCTTGTTGCGGCCGAAGGCTGCTCTGCGCCGTCTCAGTCCATCAGCACCATCGAGAGCTGCCGCTGGTACTCGGTGACCAGCTCGGAGTCGGGTGGCAGGAGCTGGAAGATCGCGATCATGATCTGGCGGGCGCGCTCGCCCGTGCCGCGGCGGTCGCGCTCGACCAGGTCGAGGCACAGCGCCAGGGTATCCTCGTACTGGCCGACGGCGCCCAGGGCCTCGGCGAGCTGGAGCTTGAGCTCGAGGTTCTCGGGGTCCTGAGCCAGCGCGGCGCGGGCGGCCTCGATGCCGCCGCCGGCCTCTCGGCCCTGGAGCCGCAGGGTGATCTCGGCCTTGAGTCGCTGGCCCTCGGGCTCGAGGAAGCCGTTCTTGCGCTCGAGCTCGAGGATGCGGGCCATCGCCTCGTCGAGCCGGCCCTCGTCCATGGCGATCCGCGTCAGGCCGAGCTGGGCCTGCGGGAGGTCGGGGTCGATCGCCATCGCCTCGTTGTACCGGGCCTCGGCGGCGCGGGGGTCGTCGGCCTCCAGCGCCTGCGCCTCGGCGGCGAGCCGCTCGGCCGGGCTGGGCATCAGCCGGTCGAGCCAGGCCCGGATCGCCGCCTCGGGCTGGACGCCCACGAAGCCGTCGACCACCCGCCCGTCCCGCACCGCGAAGACCGCCGGGATCGACCGGACGCCGAAGTCCGCCGCCAGCCCGGGCTCGCGCTCGGTGTCGACCTTGGCCAGCACGAACTCGCCGCCGCCGGCCTGCGCCAGGCCCTCGAGCACCGGGCCGAGCATCTTGCACGGCCCGCACCACTCGGCCCAGAAGTCGATCACCACCGGGACCTCCGCCGATCGCTCCATCACCTCGCGCTGGAAGTTCTCCCCGGTCGCCTCGATGACCCACGACGCGGATTCTGCCTGTTCGTTCATCGGTCGAATACTCGGCTCGGTGGCCTCGCGGGCGGCCGGTCGCCGATCGGTACGTCGTCGGCTGTCGCCAGTTGCCGCCCGCTCACGACTTCATCATAGAAGAATGATCCCGCCGGGAGAATGCTCCGACCGGGATGCCATTTCGCTGCCGGGGACGCCTTCCGGACGGCCTGCCAGACTTACTGACCGGCAGGCACCGGCCCGTCGCTTCCGATTGCCATGACCGACCGTTCCATCGGCCGGGGGACGCCGAGCGTCGCTCGCAGCCCGTCCCGGATCGGGATGACGCGCCGCCAGCGACGGTGGGCGCCGGATTCGACTTCAACAGGAGTATCGCCTCGACGATCGCTCCGGGCGATTCGCATTGTGCATGGAGGACTTCAGGATGTTGGTACTCTCCCGCAAGCTCGGCGAAAAGATCCTCATCGGCGACGATATCACGATCACGGTGGTCAACATCGGCCAGTCACGCGTGAAACTGGGCATCGCCGCCCCGGCCGATCATTGCATCTTGCGAAGCGAGCTGGTCTTCGACCTCGAGGAGCCCACTCCGTCGCACGACGATGCGATGGGCCGGATTCGCACGGAAATCGCGCGACAGCCGGCAGCCCGGGCCGCCGAGCCCGTCGTCGCCTGAGCATCCGCGGCAGGCGGTCGCACCGGCTCATTGATGCATTCGTTCTGCCGGACGGACTCTTTCCATCGCCGTCGGGTCGTCGTATGCTCGAACGACCGCGCGGCGGGGAGACGGCCGAGGCCGGGGCGGCGATGCTCGCCGATCTCCGCCCCCGGGGCCGCCGCCCGCGCGGAATCGATGACCCACAGCCGGAGAATCCCGCCATGAAATCACCCGCCCGTCCGGCGGCCGCGATCGCGACGGCGATCGTCTGGCTCGCCATGCCCGCCTGGTCCGCCGACGCCCGCGCCGCCTCGCCGTTCCCGGACAAGAACCTCGAGGCCGCGATCCGCGACGTCCTCAAGCACGAGCCCAAGGTCGAGCTGACCGACGAGAAGCTCCAGAACGTCTATTTCCTCGACGCCAGCGGCAAGGACATCAAGGACCTGACCGGGCTGGAGAAGTGCAAGAACCTGGCCGAGCTCAAGCTCGCCCGGAACAAGGTCGCCGACATCAAGGCCCTCAAGGACCTGGCGAACCTCCAGTCGCTCGACCTGTCCGACAACGCGATCAAGGACATCGCCCCGCTGGCGAACCTCAAGGCGCTCCAGTACATCCAGCTCTCGGGCAACCAGGTCGAGAAGCTCGAGCCCCTGTCCGGCCTGACCAGCCTGACCGCGCTGGACCTGAGCAAGAATGCGATCAAGGACATCGCCCCGCTGGCGCCCTTGACGAAGCTCTGGACGCTCCAGGTCGCGAAGAACCAGGTGAAGGACATCAAGGTCCTGGAGAAGCTGACCCGGCTGTCGGACCTGGACCTCGGCGATAATCAGATCGAGGACGTCGGCCCGCTGACGAAGCTGACCGAGCTGAAGCTCCTGATGCTCTGGCGGAACAAGATCAAGGACCTGAAGCCGCTGGTCGACGCGGCGAAGGCGGATGCCGCCGGTCCCAAGCTCTTCGCGCCCTACCTGCGCCTCTACCTCGACGGCAACCCGCTGCCGGAAGCCGTCAAGAAGGCCCAGCTCGCGGCGCTCAAAGAGGCGGGTGTGCGGGTCGAAGGCTGAACCGCGAAAGCCCGGTCGTCCCCCGCGCGGTCGTCGAACCCAGCCTCGGTCGCATGACGAAAGGGGTGCCTCGGAAGTCGAGGGGCACCCCGTTTTGCGTTTGCGCCCCGGGAATCCTGGTAGGTTCGGTTATACTTGATCGGCGGATGGCATCGCTCCCGAGAAACGGGTTGGGATCGCGGCGCCGCGGAGTTGGTCCGTCATGAACCGCTCGGAGCTCGAAAGACTGCTTGCTGATCTCGAATCGGATCGTATCGAGCGAACGATCTCGTTGACGGACCAGGATAAATTCGGCGAGGCGATCTGCTCCTTCGCCAACGACATGTCAAATTCAGGAAAGCCGGGCTATCTCTTCATCGGGGCCACGCCCGACGGTCAGGCAAGCGGAGCCGTGATCACGGATGAACTCCTCCAGCGACTGGCGGCGATCCGCTCGGATGGAAATATCCAACCCCTTCCCGCGATGAACGTGCAGAAGTGGCCCCTGGGAGGAGGCGAGATCGCGGTGGTTGAGGTCTTCCCGTCCGACCTTCCGCCCGTGCGATATCGGGGCCGAACCTGCATTCGCGTGGGCCCTCGTCGTGCTCTGGCCAGTCCCACCGAAGAGCGCATGCTCTCCGAGCGGCGGATTGATCGCGCGCGGACCTGGGACGCTGCGCATCTGCTTCGAGGCCAACCTGGACGCCCTGGCACTGGACCTTTTCGCGCTCACGTATCGGCCGAATGCCGTGGCCTACGACATCGTCGAGGAAAATGACCGGCCGCTGGAGCTCCAGCTCGCATCACTCCGGTTCTACGACCTCAAGGCGGGCCATCCCACGAATGCCGGCGTCCTGCTGTTCGGCAAGAATCCCTTCTCGTTCTTCCCCGGGGCCTATGTCCAATACGTCCAGTATTCCGGCGGATCCCAGGCCGATGAAGTACTCCAGGAGCGGAGATTCGTGGGCGACCTGCTGGACGTCCTGCGCGACCTGAATCGCGTCGCCCTCGAGATCGCCGAGGAAAGGCCGATCCAACTCCCCGATCTTTCGGAAGCCGCCGTCTTCGATTACCCGCCCAGGGCAATGCGGGAGCTCTTTATGAACGCGGTCATCCACCGGAGCTACGAGGATTCGACGACGCCGGTCATGATCAATCATTTCAGCGATCGGATCGAGATCCAGAACCCCGGCGGCCTGTACGGCGACCTAACTCCCGAGCAATTCCCGCACGGGACAGCCTATCGCAACCCGATTCTGGCCGAGGCCGCCAAGGTCCTCGGGTTCGTAAATCGCTTCGGCCGGGGAATCCAGATCGTCCAGAGGGAACTCCTGCGGAACGTTTCGACGCCCGCCGTGTTCGAGCCGCGACCTAACTTCTTCGTCGCGACGGTCTGGAGGCGCCCGTGAAGACCCTGGCCTTCTTCAACAACAAGGGCGGAGTGGGCAAGACGTCGCTCGTCTATCATCTGAGCTGGATGTTCGCCGAGATGGGCGTTGACGTCGTGGCGATCGACCTCGATCCCCAGTCCAGCCTGACGTCGTCGTTCCTGGAAGACGAGCAGCTCATCGAGCTGTGGGCTCCCGGGCCGTCCAATCGCACCATCCGGGGCCTGATCCAGCCGTTGCTCGATCGGCTCGGAGACATTGGGGCACCCGACCCCATCGAGGTCGATTCGCGGATCGGCCTGGTCACGGGCGACCTCGGGCTGAGCTTCTTCGAGGACCGACTGGCCGAGACCTGGGGCCGGTGCCTCGATGACAACACTGCGACTGCATCCGACGCCTTTCGCGTCACGACTGCGTTCTATCGCATCATGGAGCATGCCGCCAGGCAACGCGGCGCCGAGCTGGTCCTGATCGACGTCGGCCCCAATCTGGGGGCCATCAATCGCGCCGCGCTCCTCTCGGCCGATTACGTCGTGATCCCGGTGGCGGCCGACCTGTTCTCGCTCCAGGGGCTCCGCAACCTGGGACCAACCCTTCGCTCCTGGCGCGATGGCTGGGACGAACGCAAGCGGCACCTGAGTCGCCGGCTTCCGGATCTCGAACTCCCCATCCCTTCGGGCGCGATGAAACCGGTGGGATATGTCGTGATGCAGCCGTCCGTTCGCGAGAACTATTCCGTCGCCACCTCTCGCCGCTGGATCGGGCGGATCCCCGGTGTCTATTCCAAGGAAGTCCTGGAGCGGCCGGAGGTCGAGGAGATTCCGAATCCTGATCCCATGGCGCTGGCGACGCTGAAGAACTATCGAAGCCTCGCGCCTTGGCGCTAGCGGCGCACAAGCCCATGTTCGCACTCAAGCCGGCCGACGGAGCGATCGGCGGCCATGCCGCGGCGGTCCATGACAACTATCGTGCATTTCGTGACCTCGTGGAACGGATCGCGGCCGGCTGCGAATTCCCTTTACCCTCCCGCCACCAGACAGGACAGCGCGAGAGCGTCAACTGAGAGGCGATCCGGAGAGGTCTGCAGGCTCATGCTGGTCTGCCTCCTCCTGACTACCGGCGCAAGCGTTGCCGAATGACGCAAGGCGTGGGACGATATCGGCGAGTCGATGGGGGCGAATACCCGAGCGAAGAACGGCGCCGGCTGTCGTGGAGGCCCCGATCATGCGATCTCCCGTCGCAAAGACGGCCCTGGCGTGGGGCTTCCGATACCTGGCGCTCGGAGTCGCCGTCAGCTTGTGGGTTCCCTTCATGGGCAAGGGCAGTCCGTTCAACCTCCCTGGTCCTCATTGCGCCCTGGTCGGCGCATTCGTGGGCGCGTCTGTCGGAGGGCTGGGCGGGGCGTATTACGGCTGGGTCAAGGCAAACGCCGGCAAGCGTCGCGTCGAGTGCAGCCCGTTCGACGACCCCTATGATCCCGACGTCCCATTCACGGCCAAGGGCTCCACTCCGGCCAGATCTTCTCCGCTGATTCGCAAACGATGGCTGGTCCTGGCCGTGGCGGTGACCGCCGCGCTGATTGGCGCCGGTCAATGGATCTGGCGACCACGGCTCCCGCCGCGGCCCCTGGTCGCATCGGCCATCGAGCTCGGTGCCCAGGACCGGTGGGACGACGCGGTCGCCGTGCTTCGCCGTGCCAACCAGCTCCGGCCCGATGACGCCGAGATCCACACCCTCCTTGGGAGGGCCCTCCTCGAGCAGCAGAATCCGGACGAAGCGATCCCCGTGCTCCGCCATGCGATCCAGCTCCAGCCCGACAGGGCCGAGGCCCACTTCCGACTCGGAACGGCCCTCCGAAAGCAGCAGGAGTTCCAGGAAGCCGTCGCCGAGATGCGCCGGGCGATCGAGCTCAATCCCGGCGACGCCGACTTCCATTTCGAGCTGGGCGATCTCCTCAAGCAATTGATCGGCCGCGGCCAGCCCGAGCCCGGCGGGCTTGACGAAGTGATCGCCGAATATCGCGAGGGCCTCCGCCTGCGGCCAGACGCCACCGGCTTCGCGCGAGAGCTCGGCAAGGCCCTGAGCCGACAGGGCCGGTACGCGGAGGCTCTTGCGGCCTTTGAGCAAGTGTTCCGCGGTCACGGGATTTGGGAGAGCGATTACGTGGATCGCGACCACGCGGAGCAAGCCCTGGCGAGGAGCAAGACCGGCGGGGCGGATGCGTCTCGATTGGATTCAACGCCGCCATGAATGAGGGCCGAAATCGGAAGGGCCGGGGGTGAGAGCGTCGTCGGCAGCCCATCCCGCCGCATCAATGGTCCTTGAGGGTGCCTTCAACCGCCGCGTAGCCCCTCGATTTCGCGTCGCAGGCGATCGTTCTCGGCCTTGAGATCGGCGATCTGCCGCTCGGCCAGCTCGAGCTGTGCCTCGGTGATCTTCAGGTTGTCCTCGGCGATCCGCCGGCGGGTCTCGGCCAGGTCGAGCTCCAGCTCGACCAGCCGGCGCGCCCGCCCGAGGAGCTCATCGAAGCTCGCGGGCCCGGCGTCGGGGCCGGGCTCGTCGGATCGTTCCTCCCCCGTCGTCGCATCCACGTGACCGACCTCCACGTCCTGTCTCGCCTGGCCCGACGCCACCGCGGCCTCGCGCGTCGCCACGCTCTGCCCGCCGTGTTTTCCCGCCGCCCCTCGCGACCGCACCTCGTCTTCATAAAGCCGATCTTATCCGGTCCTGACCGTGAGATCATGTCCCCCGCGTATAAAGAGAGAGACCGCAGACGCCGCCGTGGATGAGCGCCGGGCCTCGCCCCGCGTAAGACAAGGCTCGCCCGATCGCGATCGCGGTATCTCGGTTGCCAGCTCATCCCTGGCGGTACGTCGTACCGGCAATGTGCTGGTCGCGTTCATGTGAATACACGGGGGTTCTATCATGGATGACCACGAGCGTCCGATCGCGAGGGTGGCGGGGTTCCTGGGCCGGCATTTCCTGGCGCTGCTGTTCGCCTCGTATGCGGTGGCCGCCCTGTGGCCGGGGCCGGGGCTGGGCCTTCGCGGCCTGTCGTTGGGCCGGGTCGGAATCGGCTCGATCCGCACCGAAGCCACGTTGCCGTTCCTCATGCTGGCCTGCCTTTTGTTCAACGCCGGGCTCAGCGTGCGGCTCTCGCAGATTGGCGGGTTGATCCGCCGGCCCCGGATGCTCGGCGCCGGCCTCGCGGCCAACGTGCTCTTCCCGATCCTTTTTATTCTCTCGGTGTCCTGGTGGATGCAGTTCTGGCACAACCTGGATGAGGCCCAGAACCTCCTGGTCGGGCTGGCGCTGATCGCCTCGATGCCGATCGCCGGGTCGTCAACGGCGTGGTCTCAGAACGCCGACGGCGACATGCCGCTGAGCCTCGGCCTGGTCCTGGGCTCGACGTTCCTCAGCCCGCTGCTGACCCCGATGATCCTGCACGCCGTGGGCTTCGTGGCGATCGGCGACTATGCCGAGGACCTGCATGAGCTGGCCTCGGGGAACACCGAATCCTTCCTGGCCATCGGCGTGCTGGCGCCCTCGCTGCTGGGAATCCTCGCCGGGCGGGCCATCGGACCCGAGCGGCTGGGTGCGATCAAGCCCCACCTCAAGGTGATCAACTCGCTGATCCTGCTGGCGCTGAACTATTCGAACGCCGCGATCTCGCTGCCGCACGCGATCGCCCACCCCGACCTCGACTTCCTCACCATCTCTCTGGGCGTCGTCACAGCGCTGTGCGTGCTGGCCTTCACGGTCGGCTGGGGCCTGGCCCGCTGGCTCAGCGCCGGTCGCGAGCAGCAGATCACCTTGATGTTCGCCCTCGGGATGAACAACAACGGGACCGGCCTGGTGCTGGCGTCGATGGCGCTGGCCGATCATCCCAACGTCATGCTGCCGATCATCTTCTACAACATGGTCCAGCATCTGATCGCCGGCGCGGCGGGCACGCTGATCCGGCGGCAGTCGGCCGACCGTTGTGGGGCCGGGTCGCCGTCTTCCGCACGATCGGCGGTCCTGGGGCACACGAGTCCCCAATCTTCCCGCTCGGTGGTGGAGCGGATAAACTGCGAGAATGCGGTCCGGGGCTGACGGGGCCACTCACGCGATCCGGCATGGCACGGCACGGCACGGTGAGGACCGGATTGGAGCGGCCGCGGCATCGGTCCCGGCGGATTCTTGCGATGTCCACCCCATCCCACGACCGACACGGCGAACGTCACGACCCGAACCGTCGGCTGAGGGTCGACGACCTGGCCGCAATCCTGGAGCGGACATCGGGCCGGGGACCGCGACGCGCGGGGGCCGACGCCGCGGCGATGGCCTCGCGGGTTCGCGGCTATTCGGGCCGCACCTTCGTGGTCGTCGCCGTGATCGGGGTCGTGATCTGCGGCGGATTGCTCTCCCTGGCGTTCCGCGAGTGGCGGGTGCGCTATCGCCAGCGCGCCGAGTTCGGCGCGGCCCAGGTTGCCCCGGCGATCGACGTGCTCGCCGGGGTCGTACCTCCCGGCATGGACGCCGCACGGTGGCGCGATGCCGTCGGCCGCACCCACGCGATGCTCCTGACCGTCACCGGCTCGAATTTGCTGGGCCTCGCCGAGATGCAGGCGCTCCGCGACGAGATCGATCGTTTGGTTGCCCGCGCCAGGCACGCCCCGAGACGACCGTCGCCGAGCTGGCCTCGCTCTGGGACGACATGAGCGAGCGCGCGGAATTCCTGCTGCGGGACTTCGGTTCCCCCAAGGGCGACCGCCATCCCCGACCTTCGATTCTTCCGTCCTACGGCGACGACCGGGTGGCGCCGGCACTCGACCCGCTCGTTGAGGTCCAACCACCCGGTGTGGAACCCGCGCGGTGGCACGAGGCCGTGCTCCGTGCACGCAAGCTGGTGCACACCGTGACCGCCAGCCGGTCGATCAGCACCCTGCGGATGAAGGACCTGCGGACCTCGCTCGACCGGACCGTCGCCCATGCCTGCGCCAGGCCCGCTTCGGCCGTTGAGGACCTGGCCGGGATCTGGGACGCGCTCGAGCGCGCCAGGCCCGCCACGCATCCGGGCCAGCCCTCACCCGACGGCGGCGAGGCTCGTCCCGCGCGGCCCGAGATCTTCCCGTCCCGCCGTTAATCCTCGGGTTCGTGTTCGGATTCGGATTCGTGTTCGGATTCGGGATCGAACTCGTCTTCGGCCGCATCGGTCCCGGCGGTGCCCGCGTCCGATCCGGCTCCGGCGAACCGCTTCGCCAGGGCATGAGCCAGCCGGATGTAATCGCCGCCGTCGAGCGCCTCGGGCCGGAGCTGGCCGCTGAGTCCCAGGGACTCGAGCCAGGCGTTAACGTCGGCCTTGGTCCAGCGATCCGCCCACATGCCGGCCAGGACGTGGCGGATGTACTTGCGGCGGTGGAGGAAGACGCGGCGGACCAGTTGGTGGAACCAGGCGACGTCGCCCACCGCCGCGCCGGGCCGGATCGGGCCGGATGGCGATGACCGCCGATTCGACCTTCGGCCGCGGCCAGAATACCGACGGCGGCAGCCCCCGCACGAGCGACACCTCGGCCAGCGCCTGGACCAGCACCGAGACCGCGCCATACGCCGAGCTCGACGGTGGCGCGACCAGGCGGTCGGCCAGCTCGCGCTGGATGGTCACGACCACGAGCGACGGGCAGAGCTCGGGATGCACGAGGAGGTTCGTGATCAGCGGCGTCGCCACGTTGTAGGGCAGGTTGGCCACCAGCTTGAACCGTCGCTCGGGGCCCACGGCCAGCGCCGAGCGGACGGCGTCGAGCAACTGGGGGTCGAGCACGTGCTTGCCGGCCAGCGCGTCGCGCTCGAGCACCCGCACGTTGGACAGGCCGGCCACGGCCTCGGACGTCAGCCGGACCATCGCCGGGTCCACGTCCACGGCGATCACCGCCGCGCCCAGGGCCGCCATCAGCCCCGTCAGGGCCCCGGCGCCGGGCCCGACCTCGAGGATCACGTCGTCGGGGCCGATCTCGGCCGCCTTGACGATGACCTCATGGATATTCAGGTCGACCAGGAAGTTCTGCCCCAGCCGACGCTGCGGCGCGATGCCCCGGCGGGCGAAGAGGCTCCGGAGGTAAGACTGGGTCTGTCGAATGGGCGGCATAGTGTCGTTTGATCAAGAAAGAGTTTCACGCAGAGACGCAGAGGAACGCAGAGAAGAAGATGATCGATCCTCCCACATCGAATGGGCGGCATAGCGTCGTTTGATCGAGAAAGAGTTTCACGCAGAGACGCAGAGGGACGCAGAGACGCAGAGAAGAAGATGAGCGATCCTCCCGCCGCTTCAATCGATCCCGTTGGCGACCCGGGTAATCCCACTCTTGATGATGGGCACGTTGAAATTGATCAGCAGGCCGAGACGCAGGCCGCTCAGGCGGAGATAGGTCAGCAGTTGCATCGGGTGGACGGCTGCAATCCTCTCGACCGATTTCAGCTCAACGATCACCTTGTCCTGGACGATGAGATCCGCCCGGAAGGCCTCGTCGATCTGAATCGACTCGTAAATCACCGGGACGGGATGCTGAACCAGTACGCGGAGGCCACGTTTTTCGAGTTCGTATCGCAGGATACGCTCATACACGGACTCGAACAGTCCCGGCCCAATCCTGCGATGAATCTTGTACGCCGCGTCGACGATCTGCCCGCTGATCTCGTTCTCGTGCATCGTGAATTCCTCGAGTTGCCCCCATGACACCGACCCAATAACAGCCTCTCTGCGTCTCTGCGCCCCTCTGCGTCTCTGCGTGAAACTCGTCGTCAATCGCCTCGGATTAGCCGCCGAACATGCTTGGCCAGCATGTCGGCCTCGATGTTGACGGCGTCGCCGGGGCGGACGAGTCCCAGCGTCGTCACGGCCAGGGTGTGCGGGATCAGCATGATCGAGAACTCCGACGGCTCGACGGTGACCAGCGTCAGGCTGACGCCGTCAACGGCGATCGATCCCTTGGGGACCAGGAGCGGGGTCCACTCGGCGTCGATCGTGAACGCAAGGAACTCCCATTCGCCGTCGGGCCGGCGCTCGCGCAGGGTCGCGGTGGTGTCGACGTGCCCCTGGACAAAATGGCCGCCGAGGCGGTCGCCGACCCGCAGCGCCCGCTCGAGGTTCACCCGGTCGCCCACGCGTCGGGCTCCGAGATTCGTGCGCAGCAGGGTCTCGGGCCCGGCCTGGACCTCGAAGCGATCGGCCGACGCAGCCACGACCGTCAGGCAGCAGCCGTTGATGGCGATGCTCTCACCTAGCCTCAGGGGGTCGTCCGCCGCCAGGGCCTGCCACCGGATCGCGAATCGAGATCCCGCGCCCTCCGGCTCGACCCGCTCGACCTGCCCCAGCGCCTCGACCAGACCTGTGAACACGCCTGCGCCCTCCCTACCTCGCCCGGTCGCCGGCATGCGGACGCCCGGCGGATACCCCTCGCCCCCCGAAAGGCCCCGGCTTGGCCGACCGACCGCCGTCGATGGCCTATGGTAGCATGGCGATCTCGCGGCTAGAATGGCTCGCGGTGGGCAGCCGGCCCCAGGCCGCGGGTAGAAATGTCCGGACGGTAGGGACGGACCGAACGACCAGCCGGCCAGCCGGGCCGATCATCTCCAGCTCTGCCTACTGCCACTTTCCTCTGCCTACTCTCGGAAGGGAGGACCGATCCGATGACACCTCCGCTCAATCGTCGCGACTTCATCACGCAAGCGACGGCCGCCGCGACCGTGGCCTCGATCGCCGCGACATCCGCCACCTCGGCCGCGGCCGCCGCTACCACCACCGCCTATCCGCGCAATGCGCTGCCCAAGTCGCCCAGCGACAAGGTCACGCTGGGCAAGACCGGAATCCAGGTCTCGCTCGTCGGGATGGGGACCGGCAGCGTCGGCTCGGGCCAGGCGAGCAACCAGACCCGCCTGGGCATCAAGGGCTTCGCCAAGGTCGTCCGCCACGCCCTGGACCACGGCGTCTGCTTCTTCGACGTGGCCGACCAGTACGGCTCGCACGTGTATCTCCGCGAGGCCCTCAAGGGCGTCCCCCGCGAGAGCTACGTGATCCAGACCAAGACGCACGCCACCAACTTCGCCGACGCCAAGAGCCACCTGGAGCGCTATCGCCTCGAGCTGGGCGTCGAGTACCTCGACATCGTCCTGCTGCACTGCATGCAGAAGTCCGGCTGGCAGCATGACCATACCGGCTCGATGGACTACCTGCGGAAGGCCAAGGAAGAGAAGATCATCCGCGCCCACGGCACAAGCTGCCACGGCATGGACCCGCTGCGAACCTCGGCCCAGGAGTCGTTCGTCGAGGTGGACCTGGCGCGGATCAATCCCGAGGGGCTCATCATGGACGACAAGAAGCCCGACGAGGTCGCCTCGGTCCTCGAGGAGATGCACACGGCCGGCAAGGGGATCGTGGGGATGAAGATCCTCGGCGAGGGGCGGATCAAGACCCCCGAGCGGAAGGACGCCTCACTGCGCTATGTGCTGGGACTCGGCACCGTCAACGCGTTCGTCATCGGCTTCGAGTTGAACCGAGCAGATCGACGACATCCTCAAGCGGACGACCGACGCGCTGGCGGCCCTCAAGGGCTGATCGCCGGACCGGACCCTGCGACACATCGGGTCGGCCCCGGCCCCGTCGGCCGATCCCGACCCGATGCGTCGTATCGTAAAAGAATCGTGTCGCGTGACGTCATCGAGTTAGGCGGGGCGGCCCGGGAGTCGCCTCATGGCGAGACCGACCGGATCACCCGACTCGCCGGCTCTCTTCCTACCAACCTTCCCCGCTGTTCGCCTCGACGACGCCGATGGGGGTGTGCCAGACCATCCGACCTGTCGGCTCGGCCGGCTTATCCCTCGGGGTCAACACATAGCTCGCCACGCGGGGCGTGAAGTACACCACCGCAGCGACCACGAGGATCAATCCCAGCCAGACCAGCGTATCTCCGAACTGCCGCATGTCCGTTCGCCTCCACTAGATATCCTCATCGTGGATCCGGCGCCGGCGGCGTTATATCATATCAACGCCAATGGCCGTGCGTCGGTCAACTCTTGCAGGGGAATTTGCCGAATTCGCCGGCTCGATCGAGCGGCCGCCGCGCGGTGTTGCTCCACCGCAGACGGGGCTCCATCGGTCCGGGCAATCATGCTGGTTCACGAGGGAATAGCTCTCCTACTAGCAGATTCGATTCCGATCCCCGAGTATTCCATGCCGCAGGGAACCTTCGCCGCCCCACACCGATATCATACCGCCAGGACTCTTCCAGGCGCCGGCATGCGATGGTTCCGCGCAACCCTAGTTGATTTCTCGGATTTTGTCGTCGGCAAGTTCCGTCATAATATAAAACGCTCGGAAACCCCCTCCGGTTTCGACTGTTTCCCAAAGTCACCAGACCAAGGGGAGCCTCCCGGCCGTCGTTCGCCTCGCCGGGAAGTCGTTCGAGGGGAACGGACGGGTCGGCGAGTCGATCGGCGATCGGGCGCCCCGGCATGTGAAGTCCGGGCGTGGTCGAATGCTTCAATTCGGGTCACCAAAGGAGTCGCAGGATGGATAGCGAGCGAGGCATCAACCGGTCGGCCCGGGACGTTCGAGCGCCGCGATGGACGGCCCAGGCTCCGGCCCTGGTGGGCCTGCTGGCGGTCGTGATCGGCCTGCCGGACCCGGTCACGGCCGGGGCCGGCGAGGTTCGCGTCGGGGCCAAGACCTTCCGCGTCCCGGAGGGCCTCACCATCGAGCGGGCCGCCGGGCCGGGGCTGGTCGAACGGCCGATCACCGCCGCCTTCGACGAGCTGGGACGCCTTTATGTCGCCGATTCGTCGGGCTCCAATGAGAATGTCCAGAAGCAGCTTGCTGAACGTCCGCATCGAATCGTACGCCTCGAGGACACCGATCGTGACGGCATATTCGACCGGCGGGTCGTCTTCGCCGACCGGATGATGTTCCCCGAGGGGACGATGTGGCTCGATGGCTCCCTCTACGTCGCCGCGCCCCCGTCGATCTGGAAGCTCACCGACACCGACGGCGACGGCGTGGCCGACCGCCGCGAGGAATGGTTCCGCGGCCGCACCCTCACCGGTTGCGCCAACGACCTGCACGGGCCGTATCCCGGCCCGGACGGCTGGATCTACTGGTGCAAGGGGGCATTCGCCCGCCAGACCTACGAGCGGCCCGGGCGGACCCCCTTCTCCACCCGCGCGTCCCATATCTTCCGCTGTCGCCCGGACGGCAGCGGCATCGAGCCCGTCATGACGGGCGGCATGGACAACCCCGTGGATGTCGTGTTCACCCCGGCCGGCGAGCGGATCTTCACCACCACCTTCTTCGTGCACCCCGGCGGTGGCCAGCGCGACGGCCTGGTCCACGCGATCTACGGGGGCATCTATGGCAAGGTCCACGAGCCGATCTTCGAGCCTGCCCACAAGTGGACGGGGCCCGACGTCATGCCGGTGTTGCTGCACATGGGGCCCGCCGCGCCGTGCGGGCTGGTCCGGTACGAGTCCGACGCCCTCGGCCCGGGTTATCGCGACAACCTCTTCGCCTGCTACTTCAACCTGCACAAGGTCGGCCGCCATCCGCTGAGCGTCGCAGGGGGCCACGCTTCGCGACGCGGGACGAGGATTTCGTCACGAGCGTGGACCTGGACTTCCATCCGACCGACGTCCTCGAGGACGCCGACGGCAGCGTGCTGATCGTCGACACCGGCGGCTGGTACAAGCTCTGCTGCCCGACGTCGCAGCTCCAGAAGCCGGACGTCCTCGGCGCGATCTACCGGGTGCGGCGCTCTGGCTCGACGCGGCCGGCCGACCCGCGCGGCCTCGACCTCGCCTGGGACGCGGCGGCGCCCGCCGAGCTGGTGCGACGGATCGACGACCCGCGGCCCGCGGTGCGTGGCCGGGCGATCCGGACGCTCGCGGCCCGCGGCGAGCCGGCCCTCGAGCCGCTGGCCGCCCGGCTGGACGATCGGAGCGAGGCATCCGGGTCGGGATCGGGCCGGCCCGGCTCGCGGGGCGCGGCGGGGCGGCTCGACGCCGTCTGGACGGCCTGCCGGATCGACCACCCGCGCCCGCGCACTGGTGCGCCGGGCGATGCACGACGCCGATCCGGAGGTCCGCCAGGCCGCGGCCCACTGCGGCGGGCCTCTGGCGCGACCGCGCAGGCGGCGGCCGACCTGATCGCCCTGCTGGCGGCCGGCCCGGCCCCGGTTGCCCGCGCCTCGGCCGAGGCGCTCGGGCGACTCGGCGAGCCCGCCGCGGTGCCCGCGCTGCTGTCGGCCGCGGCGACGGCCGCCGATCGCGTCATGCAACACTCGATCACCTATGCCCTGATCGAGCTCGACGACCCCGCGGCGACCCGCCGCGGGCTCGAGGCCCCGGCCGCGGCGACCCGCCGCGCGGCGATGATCGCCCTCGACCAGATGGACGGCGGCGGCCTGGCCGCGAAGCTCGTGGCGGGCCGGATGGCCGACGGCGACCCGGGCCTCAAGGAGGCCGCCGGGTGGATCGTCGGCCGCCACCCCGAATGGGCCGGCGAGCTGGCGGACGTCCTGGGCGACCGCCTGGCGAGGGCCGACCTCCCGGCCGCCGACCGGGCCGAGCTCGAGCGACAGCTCGGCCGGTTCGCCGGTGAGGCTCCGATCCAGCGGTTGCTGGCCCGCCGGCTCCGCGAACCTTCGGCCACGTCCGCCGAGCGGCGAAGCTGCCTGGCGGCCATCGGCCGATCGGGCCTGAAGCCGGACGCCGTGCCTCGCGACTGGGTCGCAGCCCTGGCCGCGATGCTCGAGCCGGGCGCCGCGGGGACCGAGATCGTCCCGCCGGTCATCGCGTCCGTTCGCGCAGCCTGCCGATCGCCGCCCGGCGGCGACGAGGCCCGCGCCCTGGCCGCGCGGCTGCGGGCGATCGCCGGCGACGCCAGCCGACCGGCCGCACTGCGGCTCGACGCCCTGGCCGCCCTTCCCGGTGGGCTCGACGCATCCCGAGCCGCCGCTGTTCGACTTCGTCATCGGCCGGATCGGGCCGGACCGGTCGGTGGCCGACCGCACGACCGCGGCGGACGTACTGGCGCGGTCGCGGCTGGCGACCGGTCAGCTTGACCGCCTGGCCGCCGCGCTCGCCGGCGCCGGGCCCGTCGAGGCCGATCGTTTGCTGGCCGCCTTCGAGCAGACGACCGACGCCTCCATCGGGATGAAGCTGGTCAACTCCCTGGCCCGTTCGCCGGCGATGACCGGGCTGCGGATCGACACGCTCAAGGCGCATCCTGGCCCGCTACGCGCCGACGGTCCGGTCGCGCGCCGAAGAGCGGCTCTACTCGCGCTTCAACGTCGACGCCGCCCGCCAGAAAGTCCGGCTCGAGTCGATGATGCCGACCCTGGCCGCCGGCGACGTCCGCCGCGGGCAGCTCGTGTTCCACTCCGAGAAGGCGGCCTGCTACTCCTGCCATGCCATCGGCTACCGCGGCGGCAACGTCGGGCCCGACCTCACCCGGATCGGCTCGGTCCGCTCCGATCGCGACCTGCTGGAGGCCATCCTGTTCCCCAGCGCCAGCCTGGTGCGCAGCTTCGAGCCCGTCGCCATCGCCACCCGCGACGGCAAGGTCTACAACGGCCTGATCCGCGGCGAGGACGCCGACGAGCTGGTCCTGGCCACCGGCGCCAACCAGGCTCGCGCGGATCACCCGCCGCGAGATCGAGGAGCTGCGCCCCAGCACGGTCTCGGTCATGCCAGCGGGGCTGGACCAGCAATTGACTCCCCAGGAGCTCGCCGACCTCATCGCCTTCCTGAAGGCTTGCCGCTGACACGGCCGGCACTCGCGCCGACCGACCCCGGCGTAGCCGAGACGCCGGCGCACCCGCGCAGGTATCTTCGCGTCCGGTGGCAACCGGGCGCCCGATGAGCCGCCACGCGCCGGCCCGGGCCGTCGCTTGCCTCGCCGCGAGTCCCGGCCGGCGGACCGTCTCGTTACGGGATATCTTCACCATCTTGATACGAAATCACCCAGTCCACCCCTCCGGCCGATTGCACGCATCCGGATTCCTCCCTCGGATGCGGATTTTACCGGATATAAGGGGCGTAACGGCACCCCGCTTGCAGTACCAGGCGAACTCAGGGGCGGCCAGGGATGACGAGGGCCGAATGGTGTGGTTCGGGCTCGATGGCCGCTTGTGCCCGATTCCAGGAAGGCACACGGACCAACATGACCGTGAATGGAGAAAATTACATGACGCATTCGATTGTTGATGACCGGAGTACTGGCCCTGGGGATCGCGGGCCTGACCTCCGGCCGAGCGATGGCCCAGAATCACCAGGCCGGCGACCTGCCGGGCCCGATCGACAGCATCAGCGACATCCAGGATTCCGCGAAGATCCTCTTCAAGATGGCCGACACGAACAACGACGGCCAGATCTCGCAGAAAGAAGCGACCGACGTCGGCAACCTGCTGGTCGGCGGCTTCTTCTTCCGCGCCGACGCCAATGGCGACGGCGTGCTCGAGCCGCAGGAGGCCCAGGCCGCCCGCGAGCAGTTGTTCCAGCAGCAGCCGCTCCTGCGTTATGTCTTCGAGAAGGCCAAGCCGCAGAACGCCGGTGCCGCGCCGGCCAACGAGCCCGCCGGCTCTCCCGCCGCCACGGCCCGGAACGTCGCCAATAACCCGGTGCAGGCCATCGGCAACCTCCTCGACGCCAACCACAACCAGAAGATCGAGGCGTCCGAGCTGCGCCAGGCCGTCCAGCAGGGCGTGCAGATGATGTTCCAGGTCGCCGACGCCAATCAGGACGGTCAGCTCAGCCCGGCCGAGCTGAACCGCGCCGTGGGCGAGGCTGCGCGGACCGCCGTGCAGATCGCCTTCCAGACCGCCGACACCGACCGCAATGGCGCCATCAGCATCCAGGAATTCGACAGGGCCCTGACCGAGCCGGCCCACGCCGCCTTCCGCGTGCTCGACGCCAACAATGATAATCAGCTCTCGCTCGAGGAACTCCGTCGCGCCCAGCAGATCATCGGCAGCCAGATCCGCCGCCTGCAGGTCGCCGAGCCGAGCAACTCGCTCCGGAACCAGATCCAGAACGGCTCGAACTCCTCGGGCTCGACCCCATCGGGGATCGGCCAGCCCGGCGCCACCCCTGCAGCCGCGCCCGCGACCGGTACGGTCCGGCCCTGACGCGCGTCCCTCAATGACATCTTCTGGATCGCATCGCCCACACCGATCGCCGCTCGACGCCCGCCAAGACTAGGCGTCGAGCGGCGTATCCTGTCGGCGGCCGGCCATCCGAGTCGTCCTCTCCCCATCGCGGCCCTCGCCTCCCGCCGGTCTACTCCAGATCGACGAGGGGCGAGGGCCGCGTGCGTTTCTCGCGAGTCTCCCGGTGAGTTCTCGTCCTGGCCTATCTATCGCTCGAGCGCCTCACGGCTGAGTTGCTCATACGAGCCCGACGCGCCAGCGAGTGGATGGCCTGGTCGGCTCGGGGATCCACTCGCTGGCGCGTCGGGCTCGTAGCGGCGGGATCGTCCCATCGTGCGCCCAATCCCACCGTCTGGCGGCGGAAGGCCTGGTCGGCTCGGGGGTCCACTCGCTGGCGTGTCGGGCTCGTAGCGGCGGGATCGTCCCATCGTACGCCATCCGACCGCCACGCGCTCTGGCCCACCGCATCGGGGCGACTACCAGGCACCCAGGCGCACGAAAAGACCCGGCCGGGTTGCGCCAGGCCGGGTCCAGAAATCACGATTCGTCAGGGCCGACAGGCAGCTCGTCGGCTCACCAGCGCTTCCAAGACGAGGGGACCATCGAGGCGATCGACTCGCCGGCCTCCTTGAATGATCCGGGCACCGACGACGTCAGGTGCTGCTTGGCGTGGTGGAGCCGACCGGGCAGCTTCTGGAGCGCCTCGGGGGCATACTTCTCGTACCAGGTCTCCTCTTCCTCCTCGCGGGACAGCAAGAGCGTCACGAGCAGCCCCAGCCCGAACCCCAGACCGAATCCCGCCATGACCGACGAGTACGGCCGCTGGCCGATGGCTTCATGGGCCCTGTGCATCATTCCCTCGTCGTCCCCTTGATCCTCCGGCCTGCCCTCGCGATGGGCGCCGGGCTCTTCGGCATAGCCGATACCGGGGTGGTCGCCGTACGGCGAGTGGACGCGGCGATTCCTTCTGGACATGTGATGACTCCTTTGCCATGCGGCAAGCTAGAGGGTTGCAATCCGATGGAGATCCCTCCGACGGATAGATCAATCTGCAAAGGCGATGCCGGCCTGCAAAGGTGATGCCGGCCCGCAACAGCTCCCGTGACTTGAAGCGGGCATGGAGTTTGCGTCCGGGATTCCGTCTCGGCAGCCGCACCGGCCCGAGAGGCCGGCTCGCCGGGAGCCTCGCCCTGGCGAAAACCCTTTTCCGAGGCAGGCTCCTCGTTTGCGTAGCGTCCGAATGGCCGTGACGGTCCCGATCGTCCCGCGAGACGCAATCCCTGGACTCGTATCCCGTTCCATCCATCACGCGAGAATCGACCATGACAGCCTTTTCGTCGGCACCATCACGGCTCGGGGACCCGACGGCCCGCGCGGCCGTCGAGGCGGACCGGTCCTTGCCTCGCTCGCCCCGGAACGTCGGCGAGCTGGAGCGCTGGATCTCCGGCGCCGCCGGTGCAGCCCTGATCTTGCACGGGTTGAAGCAGAGGTCGCTGGGCAGCCTGGCGCTCGCCGCCGTCGGCGGCGGCTTGCTCCATCGCGGCACGACCGGCCATTGCCAGCTCTACGATCGGCTCGGCGTCAGCACGGTCGACCTGCGCCAGCCCGCCCTCAAGCACGGCGACGTCCATAAGGGGATCCTGGTCAGGCGCAGCGTCACGGTGGGCCGACCCGTTCGACGAGGTCTTCTCGTTCTGGCGACAGCTCGAGAACCTGCCGCGGTTCATGCTCCATCTCCAGAGCGTCCAGGCGACCGATGCCACCCATTCGCACTGGGTCGTCCGCGGCCCGATGGGCTCAAGAATCGAGTGGGACGCCGAGATTTTCAACGAGAAGCCCGGCGAGCTCATCGCCTGGCGGTCGGTCGAGGGCTCCGAGATCGACAACGCCGGCTCCGTCCGCTTCCAGAAGGCGCCCGCCGACCGCGGCACCGTGGTCACCGTCGAGCTCAACTACGAGCCCCCCGGCGGCCGGATCGGCGCCTCGATCGCCTGGCTGTTCGGCGAGGAGCCCCGCATCCAGATCGAGGACGACCTCCGCCGCTTCAAGGAGATCATGGAAGCCGGAGAGATCGCCAGCGTCGACGGCCAACCCAAGGGACACTGATTGGTCATTGGTCCCTGGTCATTGGTCATTGGCAGGGCACAAGGCCCCTGGTCTCTCGGCCATTCCCCGAGGTCCGCGACAGCGCACCAAGGACCAATGACCAGGGACTAATGACCAGGAAAAGGAGATTGTTTTATGAAAGCGCTCTGCTGGCTGGGCAAGAACAAGGTGGCCGTCGAGGACGTGCCCGACCCGAAGATCATCAATCCCCGCGACGCCGTCCTCAGGATCACCAGCACGGCGATCTGCGGCTCCGACCTGCACCTCCTCGACGGCTTCATCCCGGCCATGGAGCGTGGCGATATCCTCGGCCACGAGTTCATGGGCGAGGTTATGGAAGTCGGCCCCGAGGTGAAGAACCTCAAGCCTGGCGACCGCGTGGTCGTGCCATTCACGATCAGTTGCGGCAACTGCTTCTTCTGCAAGAAGCAGCTCTGGTCGCTGTGCGACAACAGCAATCCCGGCGCCGGACCTGCGAGACGATGTATGGCTACACGGCGCGGGCCTGTTCGGCTACTCGCACATCTACGGCGGCTATGCGGGCGGCCAGGCGCAGTACGCGCGGGTGCCGTTCGCCGACGTCGGCCCGCTCAAGGTCCCCGGCCACCTCACGGACGAGCAGGTGCTGTTCCTCTCCGACATCTTACCGACGGGCTACATGGCGGCCGAGAATTGCGGCATCGAGCGCGGCGATACGGTCGCCGTCTTCGGCTGCGGGCCGGTCGGTCTGCTGGCGATCATCTCGGCCTACGCCCTCGGCGCCGAGCGCGTGATCGCCATCGACCGCATCCCCGAGCGGCTCCGGATGGCGCAGACCAAGGCGAAGGCCGAGGTGCTCAACTACGAAGAAGTTGACGTCATGCAGGCCATCAAGGACATGACCGGCGGCATGGGACCGGACTCGTGCATCGACGCCGTCGGGCTCGAGGCGCACGGCACCACCCTCGACGCCTGGTACGACATCGCCAAGACCAAGCTCATGATGGAGACCGACCGCTCGCACGCCCTGCGCCGCGCCATCCAGGTCTGCCGCAAGGGGGGCACGGTCTCGATCCCGGGCGTCTACGGCGGCCTGCTCGACAAGTTCCCGATGGGACTCGCCTTCGCCAAGGGGCTCACCCTCAAGATGGGCCAGACCCACATGCACCGCTACATGAAGCCCCTGCTCGAGCGGATCGAGAAGGGCGAGATCGACCCGACCTTCATCATCACCCACCGACTCCCACTCGACCACGCCGCCGGCGCCTACAAGACCTTCCGCGACAAGCAGGACGAGTGCGTCAAGGTTGTGCTGAATCCGTGGAGTTAAATAGTTGGTCAGTGGTCAGATGGGGAGAGTGGTCAGTGGTCAGTGAAGACAGGGAGAGAGATGGAGGGCAGTGGGCAGCGTGAGGTGCGTCGGATATTTCCAGTGCGCCGAACGGTTGGGTGGGTCACGGTCGTACGACCGGCGTCTCGTCCCCGACCGATCGATTCCTGATCCGGGCGGTTTCGGCCGGCCCGATCGCCAGCAGTAGCCGGTTCCTACAACGGATCGGCCCGGCCCGGTGTCCTTGTAGGAGGGAGCTCCTGCTCCCGATCCGGTCCGCCCGATCCGGTCGGCTCGCTCGGCCCGCCCGATCGCCGGCAGGAGCCGGCTCCTACAACGGATCGGAACGGACCGGTCCTTTTATAGGAGGGAGCTCCTGCTCCCGATCCGTGCGGCCGGATCCGTGCGGCCCGATCCGTGCGGCTTCGGCCCGACCGCCGGCTCCCGGACGAGACCGGAACGGAGCGGTCCGGCCCGATCCGTCCGATGCGATCGGGTCGGACGGGGTCCGCGGTCGGTGGACTTCGGTCCCTCGTCTGGAGGCCAACCTTGCGTGACGCGCTCTAGCCCAGAATCCCCTGCACCAGCTTCCCCGCCACGTCGGTGAGGCGGTAATAGCGGCCCTGGTGCTTGTAGTTGAGCCGTTCGTGGTTGACGCCCAGGAGGTGCAGGATCGTGGCGTGGAAGTCGTGGACGTGGACGCCGTCGCTGGCGACGCTGTAGCCGAAGGGGTCCGTCGCGCCGTAGGTGATGCCCGGCTTGATGCCGCCGCCGGCCGCCCAGGCGGTGAAGCACCGCGGGTGATGATCGCGGCCGTAGTCGGTGGCGGTGAGCTTGCCCTGGCTGTAATTGGTGCGGCCGAACTCGCCGCCCCAGAGCACCAGCGTATCGTCGAGCATCCCGCGCCGCTTGAGATCGATCAGGAGTGCCGCGCAGCCGCGGTCGGTCTCGCGGCAGAGCTGGCGGATTCCGGCGGGCAGGCCCCCGTGATGGTCCCACCCGGGGTGATAGAGCTGGATGAAGCGGACATCCCGCTCGGCCAGCCGGCGGCGCCAGCAGGCAGTTGGCGGCGAACGTCCCCGGCTGCCGCGCCTCGGGTCCATACAGGTCGAAGATGTGATCGGGCTCGTCCGCGACCCGCGTCACCTCGGGGACCGAGGTCTGCATCCGGTAGGCCATCTCGTACTGCGCGATCCGCGCCTGGATCGACGGATCGAGCGAGGCGTCATACTCGACCTGGTGCAGCTCGCGCAGCCGGTCGAGCATCTTGCGCCGGCCGACCGATGAGACCCCCGGCGGATTCTCGAGGTAGAGCACCGGGTCGGCGCCCGCGCGGAACTCGACGCCCTGGTGGACCGACGGCAGGAACCCGTTGCCCCAGAGCCGCGAGTACAGCGGCTGGTCGGGCCGCTTGCGGCTGATCAGCACGCAGAACGTCGGCAGGTTCTGATTGAGCGACCCCAGCCCGTAGCTCAGCCAGGCACCCATCGACGGCCGGCCGGCGATCGTCGATCCGGTCTGGAAGAACGTGATCGCCGGGTCGTGGTTGATCGCCTCGGTGTACAGCGAGTTGACGATGCAGAGGTCGTCGACCACGCGGGAGGTCCAGGGCAACAGCTCGCTGACCCACGTCCCCGCCTGCCCGTGCCGGGCGAAGCGGAACAGCGAGCCGGCCATCGGCAGGGTCGCCTGGTTGGCCGACATCGACGTCAGCCGCTGCCCCATCCGGACCGACGCGGGCAGGTCCTGCCCGTTCATCCGGTTGAGCATCGGCTTGTAATCGAACAGATCGAGCTGCGACGGCCCGCCGCTCATGAACAGGTAGATCACCCGCTTCGCCCTGGGCGGCACGTGGTACTGCGCGAGCGTCCCCCCGCGCCCGGGTCGATCGCCAGCGGATCGGCCAGGTCTCCCGCGCCGGCCGCGTGCCGGGTCGGACAGCAGCGACGCCAGCGCTGCACCGCCGAGCCCCAGGCTGGTCCGCGAGAAGAAGTGGCGGCGATTGAGCCGCAACCCGGGATCATCGACGAGGCGGGAGGGATCGTTCATGATGCGACGTCCGGAGGAAGCGGGGCGGGACTTCAACGCCCATTGTACCGGCAAGGCCCGACGCAGGACACCGCAGACTCGCGCCCGAGGCCGTGAAGGACTGCAATTCCGACATTGGCGGCCGGGATACCAGGCCACCTAGAATGGAATATCGGCGGGATTGTTCGCGGCGCCGGCAGAAGAAGGAGGCCGATCGTGTCATCGCTCAGGGAATTCCTCGCGACGGAGGCCGAGAAGCTCCGCGGCGAGCAAGTTGACGCGCTGAGCAGGCGCGCCGAGTGGGTCGCATCCGTCGAGCGCCTGCTTGCCCAGATGAAGGATTGGCTCGCACAGGCGGACGACGAACGCGTCCTGATGATCGATGAATCCCCGATCCGCATCAGCGAACAGGGCCTGGGAACATACGAGGTACCGGCCCTCACGATCGGTCTGGGGACGCGAGAGGTGCGCGTCAGGCCGATTGCGCGTTACGTCTCGGCGCCCCTCCGAGTCACCGCCGCGCTGCAAGTGCCGAGAGCCTACGGGCGCGTCGATATGACGAACGGCCTGGATTGCTATCACATCTTCCGGGTGGAGAGGGAGACCGGGGATCGTTGGAAGGTCGTGGAGCAGAACGGCCCCGTGGTCGATTCGTTCGATCGGACTTCCTTCGAATCGGCCTTGAAGAGCCTCCTGGAATGATGACCTTCGACGAGGCATGGGATTGGTACATCAAGACCAGGAAGCAGTTGGAGCTGCTCGGTCGGATCGGCCGAAGACATTGGGACCATTTGCCCTGGGACGGCGAACTCGGGAGAGACGAGAAGCTGAACTCGGTCGAGGCCGATGACATCGTGGCCGATACCGGATTCAGTCTCAACCATCTCGATGATTTCGCGGTCCTGATCCTCTTCTCGGCCTTTGAATCGATCCTTCGTGATCGCGCCCGATCGGAAGTCCGGAAAGAGCTCGAGCGGTTGGTGAATCCGCTGGCAACACGAATCCTGGACGAGGCAGCCCGAGACCTCGAACAGAGTAGTATCTTCCGTGTCCTCGAGCTCTATAAAGGCCAGGACGCCAACCTCGTCCAGGAGGTCAATCAGGTACGTCGCTATCGAAACTGGGTGGCTCACGGCAGGCAAGGATCCTGTCCCGCGGAGGTTGATCCGGAATCCGCCTATGGTTGACTGCGTCGGTTTCTCGACCGATTTGTTCCGCTCGTGCCCGAAGACCAGGAATGACCACGAGCCGATCCGTTCCTTGCCGGTCGCGATGGCCTGTGATATCGTCGGCATCCCTCGTCGATGCGGTGGAAACCTGAGATTGTCCCCTGGAGCTTCGGAGTCGAGCGATGGCGATGGGTGTCTCCCGATCTGGCGTCAGGCTCGTGGCGGGCCTGCTTGCGGCCGTGATGGCGATGTGGGGCGAGACTGGCCTCGTCCGGGCCCAGGAGCTGGCCCCGGCACCCGCACCGGCGCCGGCGGGCGGCGGCTTCGGCACGTTCTGGGTCTACGTCGGAACCTACTCCGAGGGCGCACGCGACCGGGGGATCTTCCTGATGGATCTCGACGCCCGCACGGGCAAGCTGGGCGCGCCCCGGCTGGCCGCCGCCTCGCCGGATCCGTCGTTCCTGGCGATCCACCCCAGCCGCCAGTATCTCTACGCGGCCAACGAGTCGGGGGCCATCAAGGGGCGTCGCGACGGGGGTGTCAGCGCCTTCGCGATCGACCAGGCGAGCGGGGCCCTCGAGCTCCTGAATCAGCAGTTGCCGGCGGGCTCGGGCCCCTGCCACCTGGTGGTTGACCGCCAGGGCCAGAACGTGCTCGTGGCCAACTACGGCAGCGGCAGCGTCGGCTGCCTGCCGATCGATCGCGACGGCCGGCTCCGCCCGGCCTCGTCCAAGATCCAGCACAGGGGACAGGGCGGCGACCCGAGCCGGCAGAGCAGCCCGCACGCGCACTCGATCAACCTCGACGCCGCCAATCGCTTCGCCGTCGCGGCCGACCTGGGGCTCGACAAAATCCTGATCTACGCCTTCGACCCTGCCAGGGGCCGGCTCACCCCGCATGAGCCGCCGTTCACGAAGGTCGCGCCGGCCTCCGGCCCGCGGCATTTCGCGTTCCATCCCGAGGGCCGCTTCGGCTACGTCATCGACGAGATGGCCAATACCGTGATCGCCTTCGCCTACGACGCCGACGCGGGCACGCTCACCGAGATGCAGACGATCTCGACCCTGCCCGCCGGCTTCCGCGGCAAGAGCTACACGGCCGAGGTCCAGGTCCACCCGACCGGCCGCTTCCTCTATGGCTCGAACCGCGGGCACGACAGCATCGCCGTCTTCGCCATCGACCCGACGAGCGGCAAGCTGACCCTCGCCGGCATCACGGCCACCCAGGGCAAGAACCCGCGGAACTTCGCGATCGACCCCACCGGCGCCTGGCTATTCGCCGAGAACCAGGACTCGAATTCGATCGTCGTCTTCAAGATCGACCCGCAGGCCGGCACGCTCGAGCCCACCGGCCAGACGGTCAAGGTCCCGAAGCCGGTCTGCATCAAGATGATGCCGAGGCCCGCGGGGGCGACGAGGTAGAGCGGATGACATCCGGGTCGCGGACCCTCAACGCGGCCCGGCACCAGGCCGATCCGTTGTAGGAGCCGGCTCCTGCCGGCGATCGGGCGAGCCGACGCCGCACGGCCGCGTCCCGGTCCCCCTCGCCCTTCACCTTTCACCCCTCACCCCTCATCCCTCACCCCTCATCCCTCACCCCTCATCCCTCACCCCTCACCCCTCACCCCCCAGGCTCCTGCCGGCGATCGGGCGGGCCGAAGCCGACCGGATCGGGCCGACCGGATCGGGAGCAGGAGCTCCCTCCTACAAGGAGACCGACCGATCCGGTCCGTTGTGGGAGCCGGCTCTGGCCGCCGATCGGGCCGAGCGCGGGTCGTGGACCGTCGCCTCGGCCCGGCCCCGGCCCGATCCGTTGTGGGAGCCGGCTCCTGTCGGCGATCGGGGTCGGCGGCCCCGGTCCTCGACCGTGAGCCATCTCGACGGACCGGCGACCACATTGGCGGAATCCGGCGGGTTGCTGCCCTGGTCATCACGGCTTCGGCTTCTCCACCGCCGGCAGGCGGAAGATCCGATCGCCGGCCTTGCGGCCTTGATTGGAATCGAGCCGACCGCCGTCGTCGCGGCCGTCGTCGCCGATTGAGTAGACCACCGGCTCGCCGTCGACGATCGCCAGCCGGAGCGGCTCGCCGGAATATGGATCGATCGGGACCCCGGGCAATCCGGCCGCCTTGACCACGGCCGCCAGATCGGTCGGCGGTCCCTTCGATCGGTGCTTCCACAGCCAGAGCGCCATCAGACATTCGGCGGCCCGGGGAGCGAGGACCGCCTGCGCCTGATACGAAGCCATCACGTATCCACCACCGGGCGCCACCAGGATCTCGGCCACCCTCGCGTATGCACCGAACATTCGGAGTCGCTTGGGATCGAATCGCTTCCACGGCCATTTGGCGATAGGACCGTTGAAGGCCAGCATGTCGCGGTAGTATTCAGCGATCCGGGAATTGGCCTCGTCGATGGACTTTGGATGCTTCTGAACTTGCTCCTCGAAGGCACGAATGAAGGCGCTGGCCACCACATCCTGCTTCATTGCCTTCGGATCGGGGATTCCAAGAATCGAACCGAGCCGGTCCGGGCCTTTGACCAGATCCGCGAGGTCTTTGCGGACCTCGAGATACCCGGATCGCAGCCCCTCCTGGTATCCGTTAATCGCGGCGGCATCGTGCTGACCGAGCAGGTCGAGCAACCGCCGTGCATGCCCTTCGCGGAGCGCGGGGCAAGCCAGCATCGAGGGGATGGCGTCACGTGGACCAATACCTTCACAGTCACGCGTCGCGATTGAGCTGAGCGATCACGTGCCCCCGCGGGCGAAGGTCTCGTGCCAGTCTCAGTAGGGCATCCGGAGGTCGCGTAGCGGCGATTCCATGTCGCCGCGATCGACGCACCGGCGGGTCTTGAGGATGACCAGCGTGACACACCCTCCGCCGCCTGGCCACGTGGGGCTATTCGTATGGGAACCCGATGGCCGACTCGAACACGCACCGCGGCCGTCGCTGGGCGGCCTCGACCCGACGCAGGGCCGGCTCCAGCTCGTCGACGATGTCGTCGATCGCCTTGCTCGGTACCGAGACTCGGGTCCTTGCGGTATGCGGTGAAAGCTCATCGATGGCCTTGCTCCGCCGCTCGGCGACCGCCTTGCGACGGGCCGTCTCCGCGTCCTGCGGGAAGCAGACGGCCAGCTCGGGCGCGAACTCGAACAGGGCATCGAGGTACAGCGGCGCCGCATTCTGCTCCGGCGGCGGCATCGCAAAGAATGCCTTCACGTCGAAAGGCGGGCGTGGGCCGATCCAATCGGGAGGCTTCGTCACGGCGCCCGGCAGCCGCGGCTCGGGCCGGGCCGGAGCCTGGAACGCCGCGACCGGTGCCGGCCAGGGCGAGGGCGATCATCACGACCGACAATCGCCCCGGCAACCGCGATGCAATCCGCATGCGTCTTGCTCCGCGTCGTCGAGATGGACAGCGATCGAGCTCCATGATACGGTCAACGCGAGAGCCTTGGACACGGGCCGCCGGCCCTATCCCCCGGGCGGCACAATTCATGGCGGTTGATGGGATCGAACGGATCATGGACGACGACGCGGCGGCCGGCGACGCACCCGGCCCGAGCCCCCAGCGGCAGGCCCGGTTCTTTACCCTGCTCTACTCGCCCGACGAGGTCGCCGCGCGATCGCGGCGGATCTACGACGAGATGCTCGCCCTGTCGAAGCAGGTCCGCGAGCCGAACTTCACCGTGATCGGCACCGATGACCTCGAGCGGCTGTTCGCCGGCTATGACCGCGAGTTCTTCCGAGGCCGGCTGGCCGAGATGCTCCTCGAGGACGGCGCGCATCCGATGGGGTTCCGCCTGTCGCGCCGGCTGACCAGCGCGGCCGGCCAGACGATGCGCTGGACCCGCAAGATCCAGCGCGACGGCAAGCCCGCCCTCAAATACGACTACGAGATCACCGTCTCGACCACGCTCCTGTTCAACACGTTCCAGCACCTCGAGCGGCGGGTCACGGTCGGTGGGCTCGTCTGCCAGGACCGGCTCGAGGCGCTCCAGCGGATCTTCGAGCACGAGCTGTTGCACCTCGCCGAGTTCCTCGGCTGGGGCAAGTCGAACTGCCGCGCGAACAACTTCCACGCGCTGTCGCGGCGGATCTTCGCCCACGAGGGGGCCTATCACGACCTGGTCACCCCGCGAGCAGGCGGGGGTCGCGTTCGGCATCGTCGTCGGCGACCTGGTCCGCTTCGAGCACGAGGGCCAGCATCACGTCGGCCGCGTCAACCGGATCACCCGCCGGGCCACCGTCCTGGTCGAGGACCCCGCCGGCCGACCGTATTCCGACGGCAAGCGCTATCGCCCCTATTACGTGCCGCTGGCGATGCTGAGCAAGGTCAAGTGAGCCGAGCGCGGTGATGGCTCACTGTCGGCGGATCGGGCGCTCGCCCGGGGGCCTTGCGGCCGGCAACGGCCCGCGCCATCATGGTCAGTCTGATTCGGATGGTCCGTCACCGACAACACCCGGCGAGTCCGTGCCGACCTGACCGGACTCCACCCTACCCCACCGAGGAATCCCCATGCACCTCCTGCACAAGATCCCCATCCTGGGCGGCCTGCTGGCCGTCGCGGCCGTCGCGGCTGTCGGCCTCCGAGGGTGGCCGCGCCGAGGAAACATCGGCCGCCGCCGACGGGCCGCAACTGGCGCACATGGTCTACTTCAAGCTCAAGGACGCCTCGGGCGCCGCCAAGGCCAAGCTGGTCGCCGCCTGCAAGCTCTTCCTGACCGGCCACGAGGGCACCGTGTCCTTCGCCGTCGGCACCATCGCCGGCGACTTCAAGCGCGAGGTCAACGACCAGGATTTCGACGTCTCGCTGCACATGGTCTTCGCCAGCAAGGCCGCGCACGACAAGTACCAGGACCACCCACGGCACCAGAAGTTCGTCGAGGACAACAAGGAGAGCTGGGCGAAGGTCCGCGTCTTCGACTCGTACCTCTCGCCGACGCCGATTCCCAAGGTGGCCGAGTAGATGACAGAGTCGCTGTCGTAGGGTGGGTCGAGCGGAGCGAAGCGGAGTGAGGCCCACCGCGATCGAGCCGCGGATCCCGATGGGCCTCGCTCCGCTCGACCCACCCTACGCGACTGGCCGCTTGCCACTCACCGCACCGCCGCCGCCGATTCCTAAGGTGGCCGAGTAGACGACAGAGTTGTTGTCGTAGGGTGGGTCGAGCGGAGCGAAGCGGAGTGAGGCCCACCGTGATCGAGCCGCGGAAATCGGTGGGCCTCGCTCCGCTCGACCCACCCTACGCGACTGGCCGCTTGCCACTCACCGCACAGCCGCCGCCGCTCGGTCCGGCACTCGCGTCCGCACGGGGAACGGCGGCATGGCCGGCGGCTTCGGCGGCGGGTTCTCGGTCAGCTCTTTCAGGACCTCTTCGATGGCCCGGTCGAGCTGCGGGTCCTTGCCCGCGGCCACCGCGGCCGGGTCCTGCTCGACGTCGATATCCGGGGGCACGCCCACGTTCTCGACGATCCAGCCGTCCTCGGTGAAGATCGCCAGGTTGGGCGCCGTGACGTTGCCGCCGTCCATCAGCGGGGGGAATCCCAGGATGCCCACCAGGCCGCCCCAGGTCCGCTTGCCCACCAGCTTGCCCACGCCGAACTTGCGGAACATCCACGGCAAGAGGTCGCCGCCGGAGCCGGCCGTCTCGTCGACGATCATGACCTTGGGGCCCAGGATCGCCGCGTTCGGCGAGCGCAGCGGCTCGCCGTACCGGGTCGCCCAGTAGCTCACCAGCGGCCGCCGCAGCAGGTTGATGTAGTAATCCGCCACCTGCCCGCCGCCGTTGAACCGCTCGTCGACGATGATCGCTTCCTTGTTGGCCTGAGGAAAGAAGTATCTTTTGAAGTATTCATACCCTGCCCCCGCCGTGTTGGGCACGTAGACATACGCGACCTTTCCGCCGGTCCGCTCGTGGACCTTGCGGAGGTTGCCCTCGACCCAAGCCCGGTTCCGCAGCGCGGACTCGTCGCCGACCGGCTCGACGACGACCGTGCGGGAGTCCTTGCCGTCGGCGCGGGGCCCGACCTTCAGCTCGACCCGATGGCCGGTGGTCGCCTCGAACGCGCGATACACCTCGCCGTCGGCCCGGACCTCGCGGCCGTCAACCGCCAGCAGGAAATCGCCCGGCTTGACGTCCACCCCGGGCGCCACCAGCAGCGCACGGAGGCTCGGGTCCCAGTACGCGCCGCCGTAGATCGTCTTGATGCGGAACCGCCCGTCGGCCACCTCGTAGTCGGCGCCGAGCAATCCGACGGGGACCGGCTTCGACTCGTACAGCCGATCGCCGCCGCCCAGGAAGCTGTGGCCGACGGCCAGCTCGCTGAGCATCATCCGGATCACGCGGTCGAGGTCGTCGCGAGTCGCCAGGTCGGGCAGGAACGCCTCGTACTTCTTCCGCACGGCGTTCCAGTCGGCGCCATGCATGTTGGTGGCGTAGAAATAGTCGCGGTTGATCCGCCACGCCTCACGGAGCATCTGCGGCCATTCGGCGCGGGGCTCGACGCGGATCGAGATCGCGTCGAGGTCGAGCGCACCGTCCCCCTTCTTGAACTTGCCCGCGTCGACGATCCCCAGCACGAGCGGACCATGCCGGGCGCCCGGCGGGCCCGAGCCGCCCAGCTCGCCGGCGCGATAGAGGATCCGCTTGCCGTCGGCCGAGATCCGGAAATCATCGATCGCCTCGGCCAGCGGCTCCTCCTCGCGGGTCTTGAGGTCGAACCGTACCAGCGACGGCTTCCCGCGCCAGACGGGCCCCTGCCCGGCCCGGACGTCCACGCGGCGGATATAGAGGACCTGTCCCTCCGCGCCGGCGGTCAGGTTCTGGATCGTCCCCGAGCGAACCGGCAGCGCCACCACGCGAGCCCCGATCCCGTCGAGGTCGATCGCGACCGCGGGCGGCTCCTTGTCGGCCTTCTTGCCTTTCTCCTGCGCCTGGTCGTCCTTGCCCGATTCCGGCTCCCTGGCCTTCTCCTCGTCGGTCTCCTTCAACAGCGGGTTGGCGGTCGCGTTGGCCAGCGTCACCAGGTACACCGAGGCCGAGGGCAGCATGTCGCTGAAGGACTGGTCGAACCAGTTGACCGCCGGGCCGGCGTCGGTCGAGGCGAGGAAGTACAGGTACTTGCCGCCGCGGTCGAAGACCGGCTCGCCGGCCTCGACCAGGCCGTCGGTCACGGCGTGCGACTTCTCCGTGGCCAGCTCATGCAGCCAGACGGCCTGGAACCCGGTCCGGTTGATGAGCGAGTACGCCAGCCACTTCGAGTCGGGCGACCAGGCGTAGCGCGTCCGCGAGGTCCGCGACGGCCCGTAGATCGGCTCGGCCGCAACGCGATGCACCGCACCACTCGCCAGGTCGATCCAGAAGATCGTCCGGGCGTTATCGATGAAGACGATCTTCTTGCCGTCGGGCGACCAGGATGGGTCCTCGTAGAACCCTGCGCCCTTGAGGGGGTAGCTCCGCCCCTCGCCGCCTCCGTCCTGCGGGCGGACGACCAGGGCATATTCGCCCGTCTTGTCCGAGAAATACGCGATCGACTTGCCGTCGGGCGACCAGGCGGGCGAGCGCTCGTGCACGCCGGGCGTCCCGGTGAGGTTGTGCGGATCACCCTTCTTCGCCGGCACGGTCACGATCTCGCCGCGGTCCTCGAGCACGGCCCGCTTGCCCGTCGGCGAGATCGCCAGGTCGCGGATGTGCTCGGCCCCCTTGACGTAGCGGGCCCGCGTCTCGGTCAGGTCGGCGGCCACGCCGATCTTCAGCCGACGCGCACCGCCCCCGGCCGGGTCGAAGACGTGAATCCAGCCGCCCTGCTCGTAGATGACCTTCCCCGCGCCGGCCGACGCGCCGGCGATCGGGAACGCGTCGTGCTGCGTGCGCCGCTCGACCTTCTTCGAGATCGGATCATACGAATAGAGGTTGAACTCGCCGTCTCGGTCGGAGAGGAAATAGACGGTGTCGCCGACCCACATCGGCGACGTGTCGTTGCAGCCGCCCGGGGGCTTGGGGACCTCGACGTGCGACAGGTCCTTCAGGTCGAGTACCCAGATCCGCGAGGCCGTGCCGCCGCGATAGTTCTTCCACTGGCGGAACATCTCGGCCAGCGGCGTGTACGCCAGCCGCTTGCCATCCGGCGAGATCGCCCCCATGTCGCCCGAGGGGATCGGCAGCATCCTCGGCACGCCCCCGCCCACCGCGACGGTGTAGAACTGCGTATGCCGTCGCGAAAACGCCGCGCGTGGCGAGGTGAACAGCACCCGGCCGTCCGGCGTGAAGCCGCGGACGACGTCCGAGCCCGGATGCCACGTCAGCCGCGTCGGCTCGCCGCCGGCGACGGGGATCGCGTAAACGTCCTCGTTGCCGTCGTAGCTCGCCGTGAACGCGATCTGCTTGCCGTCCGGCGAGAAGTACGGGTTGCGCTCCCGCCCCGGATGCGACGTCACCCGGCGGGGATTCCGGCCGTCGTCGTCGGCCACCCAGAGATCGCCGGCATACGCGAACGCAATCTTCCCCTCGGCGATCGCGGGGGTTGCCAGCATCCGCGTGTCGGACGGGTCCTGCGCCCGCGACGCGATCGGTATCAAGGTCGCAACCAACCCCGTGAAGACCGCGATGATCGACCGGCTGCGCTGCACTCGCTCCATGTGGGATTCCTCGTTCGGCGTCGATTCGGGGGAAGGGCCGCGTGTCCGTCTCCGTGATTCGGTACGGGCCGCTCATTATTGGATGGTGGCCGCCGCCGACGCGAGACCCTACCCGTTCTTCCTCGCTCGGCCATCGCGGTCGAACTGCCAGACCTTGCCCGTTTCGACGTCGAGCGCCGTCAGCCAGCCGCCGCCGTAGCAGTACGTGTCGATGCAGACCAGGTAGCCCAGGTCGAGGATCTCGCCGCTCTTCTGCGAAGTGTGGCCAACGACCGCTCGCTTGCCCGATTCGTGGGGCTCGGGGATGCCGTCGCGGAGCGACTCCCACCGCAAGACTTCCGCCCGCTGTTTGTCCATCGCCGTATCGGGGTCATACTGCGCATGGGCGAAGATGTGGGTCGCTGTCTCGTGATAACCGCGGCACCGGGCGAGGAAGTCGTGATGCTCGGTCGGAATCCTCGTCAGGTCGGCGGCGGCCATCGAGCCGGCATTCGAGCCATACGACGCGAGCGTCGCGTCGCCGCCCATTTTCAGCCAGGCATGGAGCGATGGAGAATGGCCGGCCCTGACCCGGTCCAGCAGGCCCAGCAGCATTTCATCGTGGTTCCCCAGGATCGGCACGAGCGTGCACTGCCCCTCCAGCGCGATCAGCCGGTCGAGCACGCCCCGGCTGTCCGGGCCGCGGTTGACGTAGTCGCCCAGGGTAACGATCACGTCCTCGGGCCGCGGCCCGATCGCGTCGAGCAGCGCCACCAGGGCGGCCGAGCATCCGTGGACGTCGCCGATCGCGATCGTTCGACTTCGAGGCTGCATGGTCGATCCGCCCTCCCTCCGTGCCACGGTCGGCTGTCCTGGAAATCTGCCCTTGCAGTATAATCGGCGTGGCAAGCCGAGCCGCCATCCCGCCCGCCAGGACCACCCGCCCCGGAGAGTACCGGATGCCCATGCGAACCCCGCGATCCCCGTCGGCCGCCGGAGCGCTCGTCGTGCTGCTCTTGTCGCCCGCGCTGCTGGCCGGCGAGCCCGATCGGTCGCGGGCGGCGGAAGGTCGATTTCAACTTCGAGGTCCGGCCGATCCTGTCGGACAAGTGCTTCCGCTGCCACGGGCCCGACCCGCGCGAGCGCAAGGCCGGCCTGCGGTTCGACACCAGGGACGGCGCCTTCGCCGCGACCGATTCGGGTGCGCACGCCATCGTGCCGGGCAAGCCCGATGACAGCGAGCTGATCGCCCGGATCACCGCCAGCGACGAGTCCGAGCGGATGCCGCCGAAATCGCTCGGGCGGACGCTCTCGGCCCGGGAGATCGAAACCCTGAAGCGCTGGGTCGAGCAGGGCGCCGAGTGGGAAACGCACTGGTCGTTCCGGCCCCCCGCCGCCGCGGGCGCCCCCGCCGTGAAGCACGTCGCCTGGCCCCGCAACTCGATCGACCGATTCGTCCTGGCGCAGCTCGAGGCCGAGGGACGGCGCCGGCCCCCGAGGCCGGCCGCGAGCGATTGATCCGCCGCGTGACCTTCGACCTGACCGGGCTGCCGCCGACGATCGCCGAGGTCAACGCGTTCCTGGCCGACACCCGGCCCGACGCCTACGAGCGGCTCGTCGATCGCCTGCTCGCCTCGCCGCGGTTCGGCGAGCGGATGGCCGTCGACTGGCTCGACCTGGCCCGCTATGCCGACACCCACGGCTACCAGGCCGACCGCTACCGCGACACCTGGCCCTGGCGCGACTGGGTCGTCCGGGCCTTCAACGCCGGGCTCCCCTACGACCGGTTCGTCACATGGCAGATCGCCGGCGACCTGCTCCCGAATCCGACCCGCGACCAGGTCCTCGCGACGGCCTTCAACCGCCACCATCGCCAGACGAATGAGGGCGGCAGCATCGAGGAAGAATTCCGCGTCGAGTACGTCTCCGACCGGACCAACACCTTCGCCACGGCGTTCCTGGGTTTAACCCTCGAGTGCGCCCGTTGCCACAGTCACAAATATGATCCGATCAGCCAGAAAGAATATTACGGCCTCTCGGCGTTCTTCGCCAACATCGACGAGTCCGGTCTGTACTCGCACTTCACCGACGCCACGCCGACGCCGACCCTGATGCTGACCCCGCCCGACCGCGACCGCGCGATCGACGAGGCCAGGGAACGGACCCAGGAGGCCGAGCTGGCGACGGCGATCAAGGCAGTCCGGAGCAAGGCCATCTTCGACCAGTGGCTCAGGTCGCCCAGGCGAAGCCGCGAGCCCGTCATGACCGGCCGGATCGGCGACTACCCGCTCGAGGCGATCGACGGCGGCAAGGTCGCCAACCGCGCCGACGCGAAGAAGCCCGGCCGGACTTCGGAAAGCCCCGAGGTCGTCGCCGGCAAGGTCGGCCGCGGCCTGCGGCTCTCGGGCGAGAACAACGTCGACGCTGCCGCTGGGCAACTTCGACCGCACCGACCCGTTCTCGATCGCGCTCTGGATCAACACGCCCGACGTCAAGGACCGTGCGGTCATCCTCCACCGCTCAATGGCCTGGACCGACGCGGGCAGCCGCGGCTATCAGCTATTGATCGAGGACGGCCGGCTCAGCGTCGGCCTGATCCACTTCTGGCCCGGCAACGCCATCGGCATCCGGGCGCGGCGGCCGCTGGCCACCGGCCGTTGGACGCACGTCGCCATCGTCTACGACGGGTCGAGCCACGCGAGTGGCCTGAAGCTCTACGTCAACGGCGAACAGGCCGACTGCGAGGTCGTCCGCGATAAGCTCACGAAGAACATCACCGGCGGCGGCAACGACGTCCTCACGGTCGGCCAGCGGTTCCGCGACCGCGGGTTCAAGAATGGACTGGTGGACGAGATCCAGGTCTTCGACCGCACCCTCACGCCGATCGAGGTGGCGCAGATTTTCGATGGCCGCTCGCTCACAGACGCCCTGGCACTCGACCCGGCCCGGCTGAGCAGCGACCAGCGGGACGAGCTGTTTGCCTACTACCTGGTGAACGTCGACACGGCATACCGCAAGATCCTGGCGGAAAGACGGCCCACCGCAAGGCGCTGGCCGCGCTCGTCAACCCGGTGCCCGAGATCATGGTGATGCGCGAGATGGCCAAGCCTCGGCCGACGTACCTCCTCAAGCGCGGCGCGTATAACGCGCCCGGCGAGCGGGTCGCGCCGGGCACGCCGTCGGCGCTGCCGGCCTTCGCCGCCGACTGGCCGCGCAATCGCCTGGGATTGGCGAAGTGGCTGACGGACCCGAACCACCCGCTGACGGCGCGGGTCGCGGTCAACCGATGGTGGCAGGCGATCTTCGGCCGCGGGATCGTGGCGACGCCCGAGGACTTCGGCAGCCAGGGCCAGCTCCCGACTCATCCGGAATTGCTCGACTGGCTGGCGCGGACGTTCATCGACTCGGGCTGGGACGTGAAGCACCTCATCCGGCTGATCGTGACCTCCTCGACCTACCGGCAAGGCTCCGACGCGACGCCCGACCGGCTCGCCCACGACCCCGACAACTCGCTCCTCGCGCGCGGCCCCCGGATACGCCTCTCGGCCGAGATGGTCCGCGACGGAGCCCTCTGCGACAAGCGGCCTGCTGGTGGATACGCTCGGCGGCCCGCCGGTGAAGCCCTATCAGCCGGCGGGCCTCTGGGAGGAGAAGTCGGGCACGGCCTACGAGCGCGACCCCGGACCCGGCAGCCACCGGCGGAGCCTCTACACTTACTGGAAGCGGACCTCGCCGCCGCCGGCCATGCTGACCTTCGACGCCACCACGCGCGAGGTCTGCGCCGTCAAGCGGCAGGCGACCGCCACGCCGCTCCAGGCCCTGGTGCTGCTCAACGACCCGCAGTACGTCGAGGCCGCCCGCGCGCTGGCCGCACGCGCGTTCCGCGAAGGCGGCCCGACGCTCGATGACCGTGTCGTCTTCCTCTTCCGCGCCACCACCGGCCGGCGGCCCGGCCCGCGCGAGGTCGCGACGCTCGGGACCCTCTACCGCGAGCAGCTCGACGAGTTCCGCTCGGGCCGCTCGGACGCCGTCAGGCTCCTGGCCGTCGGCGACGCCCCGCGCGACCGTTCGCTCGACCCGTCCGAGCATGCCGCGATGACCGTGCTGGCCCAGGCCCTGTTCAACTACGACGAGACCGTGACGAAGCATTGAGAAGGTGTGTGAGGAGGCCCGTAGGGTGGGTCGAGCGCAGCGAGGCCCATCGATCTTCGCCGCCGAACCGGTGGGCCTCACGCCTGCGGCGTTCGACCCACCCTACGACTGCCCGACCGCCGTGAGGAGGCCCGTAGGGTGGGTCGAGCGCAGCGAGGCCCACCGATCTTCGCCGCCATGCCGGTGGGCCTTGCTCGCCGAACCGGTGGGCCTCACGCCTGCGGCGTTCGACCCACCCTACGACCTCTTCTCACACACACTCTGAGCCGCCGACGCCGCAGGATCGCGCCGCTCACGGCCGGTCGTCGCCCTCGCGATACTCGATGTCGAGCGTGGCAGTTGAGGATCCTCTGCCGGGGATTCAGGTCCTCGAAGCTGAAGCCATACTTGCCGAAGTGATAAAGCTTGATCGTCGTATCGGCCATCGGCGTGACGCCGATCTCGTGCAGCCGGTGCGAGAAGCTGTAATCCTCGGTCAGGTACCGCGTCCTGCCGCGTCCGTCCGGCACGCAGAGCGGCTGGAAGAACGGGTAGAACCCCTTGATCGGCCCCCAGTGGCATTCGGGCAGCTTCAGCTCGTCGATCATCCGCCGCAGCACCTCGGCGCGGATCCGCAGGAACCCGGTCGAGGCGTACAGCAAGGGATACAGCCCCGGCGCCGCCGGCCCGAAGACGACCCGATCCACCCCGGCGGCGAACGCACCCGAGTAGTCCACGCCGGTCTTCTTCATGTAGATCCCCGCCACCACCGGCTCGGGCCGGGCGAGCAGGCGCAACGCATCGGCGGGATCGAAGCCGATATCCGCGTCGATGAACAGGAACCGGTCGAAGCCGTCGCGGAGCGCCTGGCTGAGCATCACGCACCGCAGCAGGTCGATCGCCGAGAACGACGCCCGACGCACCGGCACGCCGGCCAGGCCGATCCCGCGCAGGCCCTCGTCGCACTCCTTCTCGACGGCCGAGAAGTACGGCACCAGCACCACCGGCCGGCCCGGGACCTGCGACGGGTGCGCTCCGCCGAGACGTTCACGGTGTCCATGGCGTCATCTCTCCTTTCGCTCGGGAGCCGCAGACGAGCGGGAGCCCGAGCCGGCCTCCGACGCGACGGCCGCCCCGGCCCGCGGCGACGGGCCGCTCGGCCAGCGCCCGATCTGACGGAGGAACGCCTCGTGGGCCGCCTTCACCGACGCACGATAGCCCTCGGGATCGATGAACGGATTGGGGCGCTCGCCGGCCGCGAGCCGTCGGCGCTTTTCGACCAGCCCGAACTGCGAGCCGTGCGGCGCGAGGAACACCTCGCACGGCAGCCCCTCGAGCACGCGGAACGTCCGCTCGTAATCCTCGACGATCCCCGGGTACTTCGGGTTATCGACCAGCCGGACGCCCGGCAGGACCGTCGTGCCGCCGTGGAACACCACGTCGCGGCGCGTCCCCGCGTCGTCCACAGCCATCGTCCAGGTCATGCAGCCCCGGGTGTGGCCGGGCGTCATGTGCATCGTCAGGACGACGCCGCCGAGTGTGACCGTCTCGCCGTCGCCGATGATCCGATCGGCCCGGACGGGCGGGTAGGCGACCACGTCATCGCGCGTCGGCAAGAAATCCCCTCGGCCGCCGCGGGCGAGCAGCTCGGCATCCGCCCGGCTCATCACGATCCGCGCACTGGTCCGCCGACGGATCGCCGCATGGCCCCCGGTGTGATCCAGATGCGCGTGGTTCGCCAGCAGGACCTTCACGTCCTCGAGACGGAAGCCCAGGGTCCGCAGCGAATCGGCGATCAGGGGCACGGTGCCCTCGAACCCGCTGTTGATCAGGATGTGCCCCTCGGGCGTGGTGACCAGGTAGACCGCGGTGTCCGACGCGCCGACGTAGTAGATATTGCCGATGATGCGAAACGGCGGGACGGGCCGGTTCATCGTGCGCAGCGAGGCCTCGACCTGCCGCCGCACGAAGTCCCGCGCGGCGTCCTTCAGCCCACCGGGCGACTCCTGGGCCGTCGCGAGCGGCGACGTTGTTGACCCGACGATCAAGGCGACCGCGACCGCCATCGCCATCACCCTCGCAGCCGACGACGGACGACACAGCCTCGCCACGAACTTCATGACCAATGCCCCTGTCCACGTCACTTTTCGCGCCGCGACTCTCTTCACCCCGGCGATTATAGCAAAGCGACCGGGGCCTGGGCCGAGACGGTCCGACTCGCGGTTAGCTTCTGGCCCGGCCGCGTGCCCCGGATATAATCGGGATCGGCCCGATGATCCCGCGCGGAGCCTTTCCCATGTCGAAGAGTCGAACGCGATTGTCACTCCTGTCCGCCATCGTCGCGATCGCGGGCTGTGCGCCGGCCGTATCCCAGCCCGCCGTCCCGCCGGCTCATCCCCGCGGGCCGATCCTGGCTGCGGGTGCTGATGTCCCCGACGAGACATCCGCGCATGAAGCTCCCGCCCCGAGTGCCGGGCCCGATGACCCTGCCGATATCGACCGGACGCCCCACGTCTCCAACGACCCGCGCGAGATCGCCGAGGTCCGCAAGCTCCACGAACAGGATCGGGCCGCCCTGTATGCCGAGGCTTTCGAGGAAATCCGCGGGACGGGCATCCTGGTCTCGCGATACCGCAAGGCGCTCGAGGGGCAGAAGCCTGCGCGCCCTGGCGGACCTGAAGCGGATGATGGACGACCCGTCGGAGACGGACGCGATGCGAGCCCGGGCCGCCCGCGTGCTGATCGAGCTGGGCGACCGCTCGGGCGACGCGTTCCTGCTCGACGCGGTCCGCACCGGCAAGGGCACCCGCCGCGCCTCGGCGCTCCGGGAGCTCGACGACTGGCACCTCCGGCGAACGATCGACCTGACGGCTCTCGACCGCGCCCGCCTGGTCCTCGACGCGCTGGACGATCCGGACCCCGACGTCGTGGTCGCGGCGGCGAGCCTGGCCGCGGCGCACAAGCTCCCCGGGACCGAGGCGAAGCTCGTCGCGGTGATCCAGTCCGGCGCGTCCACGAGAAGCAGCCTGGCCGGCTCGCCGTCGAGCTCGCCGAGGTCGCCCGGACGCCCGCGGCCGTCCAGATCATCCGGGACGAGTTGCTCCGCGATGCCACGGCCAGGTACAACCCGTGGAGCGAGTACACCATGAAGCCCCTGGTCGAGAACCCTGACCCGAAAGTCTCCGAGCCGCTCCGCGACGCGTATCTTCGCCGGACGCTCCTCCGCCTGGAGAAGGAGCCCCGTGCGCAGTGGGTCGTCCGCGGCCTGGCCCTCGCGGCCGACCGGACGACCCTGCCCGTCCTCGAGGACATCTTCGCCCACGCGAGGGACCCGGTCAGCCGGGCCTACGCCGTCGAGGCCATGGCGCGGTTCGACCACGAACATGCCCTCGACCGGGCGCTCGAGCTGGCCCGCGCCGAGAAGCGATTCTCTCTGGCGTGCGACGCCCTGGAGCGACTCGCCACGCCGAAAAACTCCGACCGGATTATCGACGCATTCCTCGATCTGCACAAGCGGGAGAAGGGCCACATCGCGATGGCCGAGGCCCGACTGCTGATGGATCACCTCGGTCCCCGCGGCAAGCGGGTGCTGCAGGAATCGATCGACGACCTCGAGCCCAACGCGCGGGCCTGGGTCACCTGGAAGCTCAAGGGACTGACCGTTGACGCGGCGATCGACGACCTGAGGGCCGCGGGCATCATCAAGAAGGGCCGACAGGAGATCCTCGAGTTGATGCGACGCGGCAGCGAGGCGACCGGATCGCCCGCGCCGATCGACCACTCGGACCCGAGCTTGCTCTGGGACGCCCTGAGCTGGGCCGACGTCCTGACCTCGTTCGACACCGAGACCGACGAGCTTCCCTGCCTTCATCACCACCTGATCATGGAGTTTGCCGAGAACTCGAGAGGCGCCTTCAACCCCGAGTGCGCCGTGCAGACCTGGCACCGCAAGAACCAGGACGTCGTCCGCGCCCCCTACACCGTCCGCTTCCTCGATAACGGCCGGGTGTACCGCTTCGGCGCCGAGAACCTCGGCGACTGGTACGACGTGCGGGCCGTGGTCGGCGCGCTGAACCTCGCGCTGGCGACCGCCGGCCGGAGGGAGCGATACATCGGCATGGAGACGGGCGGCCAGGACGCAGCCTACGTCTTCGCCGACCCGGCGGCCTTCCGCGCCTTCGCGGCGAAGTACATGCTGCCGCTGTCCAACGACCCCGCTGACGCCGAGCGCCGGGGCAAGGAATACGAGCGGCAGGTGATCAAGGAGCTCGAGGGCCGGGAAAAGCCGTGATGCCACGGCCCCCCGGCCCCCGGTGCGACCCACACTTCGAAAGAAAGTCCGGTGCTCGGATCGCTCGAACCCGTCGGACCCCCGGGTCAATCCAGCTTCTTGATCGACACATTCCGGAACTCGACCGGGTCGCTGTGGCCGGCGAAGCCGAAGTAGCCCGACGTCCGGTCCTTGCCCGGATGCGGCGAGTTGGCCATGAACTCCTTCACCGTGGCGAGGTCGGTATCGAGGATGATGGTGCCGTTCAGCTCGACCTTGACCTTCGAGCCCTTCACCGTGACCTCCTGGAAGTTCCACTCGCCGGCCGGCCGCTGGTAGCCCCGTTTGGCGGCGACCATCCCATACGCCGAGCCGTGCGCCTGGCGCGGGTCGATCTTGCCGTGGACCTGCTCGTAATTGTCGTCGAGGACCTGGAGCTCGGTCATGCCCTCATAAGCCGTGTCGCCCTGGCCGGGGTAGCGGATCGCCAGGCCGTTGTTACCGCCCGGGGGCAGGCGGAACTCCAGCCGGGCGGTGAAGTCCTTGAGCTCCTCGTTGAAGTAGATCACGCCCCCCTTGTGCGGCTTGCAGCGGATCGCGCCGTCGGCCACCTCGTAGTTCTCGATCGGGCCGGACCCACTGCGCCAGGTTGTCGCCGTTGAAGATCGGCCGGAAGCCCTTCGCGTCGTGCTCGGCGAGCAGCTTGTTCGCCTCGTCGGGGGCGATCTCGCGGACGGCGATATTCCGCCAGTGGATCTCGTGGTCGTGCGTCTGGAGCTGGATCGGGCCGCGCTTCGGCAGGGGGAGCTTGCGGTCCCAGTAGTTCTCCCACCGCGCGAGGTTGACGACCAGCTTGTCGTTGAGATACACGCTCGTCCGCTCGCCGACCTGGAGGATCCGCAACGAGTTCCACTCGCCGACCGGCTTGTCGGCCAGGACGATCGGGTCCTTGCCGGGTGCGCCGGGCGAGTTGTTCCAGAGGCCGCCCGAGCCCTTCTGGGCGTCGTGGCGGCGATAGCTCGGCTCGGTGTAGTCCCAGATCTGGACCTGCGGCGTGCCGCGGAGATAAACGCCGCTATCGCCCTTGGGGCCGAGCTGGAAGTCGACCTTCAGCTCGACGTCGCCATAGTCCTTGTCGGTGGTCAGATACGCGCCCTGGCCGTCGTTGACGATGACGCCGTTCTCGACCCGCCAGTGCTTCTTCATGTCCTCGGCGCCCTTCTCGAGGGCCTTCGCCTTCTCTTCGGCGCTCATGGCCTCGAACTTGCGCGGGTCCATGGTCGCCACGCCGTGCCAGCCGGAGAGGTCGTTGCCGTTGAACAGGGTCACGAAGCCGCCGGCCGCGGTGGTCCGCGGCGGTGGCGGTGTCGCCGCCGTCGCCCGCGCCGAATCTGGTCCGGCGCCCGCCGCCGCGACCGCGGAAAATGCCGCGACCAGGATGATGCCATACCGCCGTTGCATGATGTCGTTCTCTCGAAGCCAGGTGGGGAGGGATGGTCAGGAAGGCCAGCCGGGCCGCCGCGGAAGGCCGTCCCGGACGTCGCCCACCATCATCGACGGCCGACGGCTCCAGATCAACTCGCCACTCGCCACCGGCCACCCACCACCTGAAGCGCCTCAGGTTGGCATTGCATACGCCGCACGGTGTCGGAACCCGCCCGCGATATCTTCATGCGTGACATCGTGCAAGGCCGAGGCGAAGGCCGCCGCATCGACCGCCGGTCATGACCACCTCATCGGGTCCGACGGCGAGATTGTTTGCATGCATTTGATGCTCCGGTGCCCCCAAAACCCCCTGTACCCCCTCGACTCTTCTTTCTCCCCCTACTATCAGGATGTACCAGCTTTGCAAAAACTGAAATGCACCTATCGGCGCCAAGGGGCATTTTCTCGACTCAAGTCCCTGGGCCGGAAGCACAAAAATTTTCTGGGACCCTTCCGAAGATTTCCGGCGCAGGGGGCGGTATTTTGGGGCCGGTTCATATTAGGCTAATCCTTCCTGGTTAGGCGTATGGCTCCGACCCCGCCGCGGCCGGGGCCGAAGGTCACTCTCGGCCCGCCCGGGCGGGATCGGACCGGGGCAGCGGGGTCGCCGGGCCCGATCCGTCGGAGGAGCCGGCTCGGTCCGGCGGTCGGATTCGGCCCGGATCGGGACCAGAGCCCCCTCCCGGAGGCGCGAGCCGCATGGGTGGCCGGCGGAGATGGGACCGAAGCCCGGACGACCGCCGACCCGGTCCGAGCCGATCGCATCAGCCGGATCGGATCGATCCGGTCCGCTCCGGGGCAGGGCGCCGGCCCGGGACCGTGAGCCAAACAACCGTTCGGCGATCTAGTACGCCGCCAGCCACGCCTGCCCCGACTTCGGCCCGATCGGCGAGCGGATCGCCGGGCGGCCCTCGGCGTCCAGGCCGATCACCTCGGACCCGGTCGTCACCCAGACCCGACCCGTCGTCGGGCTGACCGCGACGGCGGTCGCCGGGATCGGCAGCGCCGGCAGCTCGCGGCCGTCGGCCGTGAAGCGGAGCAGTTCCTTGCCCAGCACCGTCACCCAGGCCGTGCCCGTCTTCGGCTCGACGGCGATGCCGAAGACCAATTTGTCCCGCATCGGCCAGGACTGGATCGCCTTCCCTGCCGGATCGACGTGCCAGACCCGGTTGACGCTCGGCGAGACGTCGGGATGCGCCCGCTCGACCAGCCAGGCGCTTCCGTCGCGCGGGTCCACCGCGATCGAGGCAAAGCCGAAGCCCTCGCACGGCCGGCGGAACACGACCTTGCCCTCGCGGGTCAGCCGGGTGATCCCGTTCTCCTCGTACCCGGCCAGCCAGAAGCCGTCGGAGTGCGGGTCATAAGCGATGTCGAATCCCGGCTCGGGATAGCTGGCGACCTCGCGGCCCTCGGTGTCCAGGACGACCACCTCGCCGACCCGGGTCATCCGTGACACGGTGCACCAGACGTTGCCCGTCCGGGGATCGACCGCCAAGGCGCAGGCGTCGATCCCGTCAACCTGCCAGCGCCTGCGTCCCTGGAAATCGAGCGCCACCATGCGATCGGCGGCCCGCTCGATGAGGTAGATCCGCCCGCGCTCGCGGTCGAGCGCGACGCCGTGCACGCCGCCACCCGTCTCGCTGGTGCTGAACTCGGGGAAGGTGGATACGACGACCGCGTTCGGGTCGCCGCCGCCGGCCGCGCGGAGGATCCGCACGGCATCGCGATGGGGACGGCCCTCGCGGTCATCCGGGTCGCCGTCGTCGAGCACGACCACCATCGGCCGATCCTCGGGCGTGCCGGGCGGGGCGTCGGCGAACCGCGTCACCGGGAACCGTGCCGGCCGCGGCGCCCAGGTCTTCGTCCGGAACAGCGATCCGTCCTTCAGCGCCTTTTCGACCGCCGCGCGAGCGCCGGGCCGCGAAGGTCCTTCGCCAGGATGCGGCCGTCCGGGGCGACGAGGAACGTCGCTTGCCACGCTCGCAACTTGTAGCTCATGCCGACGGGCGAGTAAACCGAGCCGGGGTAACCCTGCGGCCAGCCTGGCCCCCGCTCCCTGATGGTCTTCTCCGCCGTCTCGACCGACTGGTCGCACCAGAGGGTGATCATCCCGAACCGCGGGTCCCCGCCGAACGCCTTGTGGAGATCGGCCATCGCGGCCAGGTCGGAGCGGTTTTGATGGTCGTTCCAGCTCGCCCGGAAGTCGACGAGGACCAGCTTGCCCTGGCTGTCGCTCAGCCTGATCCGGTCGTCGCCGCCGGCGCCGATCCGCCGGACGATGAAGTCGGGGGCGGGATCGCCGGGCCTGAGGGTCGGGTGCAGCCTGGCCTTGACAGTGCCCAGGTCCAGCGGCTCGCTCGAGCGGCCGCCGGGAATCTCGGGCACCTCGACGGGCATATCCAACCGCGAGATTTCGACCCGACCGGCGCCGCGATCATCCGGTGGCGAGCCCTGGACCCGTAGCCGCAGCGTATAACGACCCGCCGGGACGTCATCAATGCGGAACCGCCCTTCCGCGTCGAGGTTCGCCGCGACGCGATACCACCGATCCGGCGAGGTCTCGCCCGGGGCGGGCACGGCGTCCAGCACCACGGGCTCGTGGTGCGTCCAGTTGAACGGGGAACTCGGGGGTACCGTCGAACCCAACCTGGCCGACCACGGGCCGGCCCTTGCCGCCGATCTTCACCTCGGCCGTCCCTCCGGGCGGGACATCGATGCGCTCGGGCCAGCCGGGCGTGTGCTGCTCGCCACCTCCTCCGAGCTCGGTGACGACCACACGGCTGACCGTGCCCGGCCCCGCGATCACGCGGTCGAACGCGAACCGCCCGCGGTCGTCGGTCCGCGTCACGTAGCCGTAGCTGAAGACGGACGGGCCGCCCTCGCGCCGGGGCCGGATCGGGAGAAAGGTGACCTCCTGGCCGGCCCCGGTCCGGGCTCCGATCCGCACGCCACCCTCGATGTGGCCCCAGGGCACGAGGGTCAGGACGCCCGAACGCGCGAGCTCATCGGGCGAGGCGTTGACGAAGCCGGCGTCGGCCACGGCGATCAGCAGGAAGTCACCGTCGGGCGCCGCGAAGGCGAACCGACCGTCGGCCGCGGTCTTCACCCGCGGCACGTTCGCATCGGCGTCGATCCGGCCACCTTGCAGCGATACTTGATGCTGCCGCGTCGCCAGCGCGACCTCGACCCCCTCGGCCGGCGTGCCGTCGGGGAGCTTCACCAGCCCCGAGACACCCTTAGCGGGCTCGAGGGCGAAGTCGAGCGTCTGGGCCCCATCATCGGGCCGGAACCCACGCGACTCGGCCAGCCGGTAGCCGGGGGCCTCGATCCGGATGTAGAGCGCCTCGCTCGGCTCGTCGAACTCGGTCGAATACCGCCCGCCCGCGCCCTCGGCGGCCGCATCCTCGGACCAGTTGATCTTGCGCGGGCTCTCGCCCAGGATCGGCCGGCCCTGCACGACGCGGAAGCTCGGCAACGGCCGGCCGGTCGCCGCGTCGGTGACCTTGCCGTTGAGGACGAGCTTCGGGTGCAGGACCACCGTCTGCTCGCGGTCGGATGCCGTCAGCGGCACGCCCCGGCTCGCCATGTATCCCTTCTGGAGCACATCGAAGAGGACCACGTCCCGCGGCGCATCGCGCCAGGCGAAGCGGCCCTCGTCGTCGGTGTGGGTCCGGAACTCGAGCGTCCGCCGCTCGCGCCAGGTGTCGGCCACGACGAGAACCTTCGCGACCGGCCGGCCGGCGACGTCCACCACCCGGCCCCGGATCGTGGCCCCCGGCTCGGTCATCCGGACCTCCACCGGGGCGGTCTTCTCCTCGACCTTCACGCCCACCATCTGGGCGCGAACCCGTCGGCCTCCACGGTGAGATTCTCGTTGCCCGGGTCACAGTTCGTCAGCGTGAACCGGCCGTCCGGATCGGTCGTCGCGGTCGGCGGGTTGCTCCCCCACCGGTCATTCGCCAGGACGACGCCGGCGCCGCGGACCGGCTGGCCCTTCGCATCGACCACACGGCCCGCGACCTTCAGCCCCTGGTCGAGCACGATCGTGCTATCGCGGCCGAGCGTCGACAGCCGCTGAGAGCTGCGCTCGCGGATAGCGCGGCTCCCTGCGCCTGCATCCACATTCGCGAGAGGTCCTCGGGCGCATGCTCGACTCGCCAGCGGCCCTGGCCGTCCGTCCGGACGGTCGCCAGGTCGAAGTTGGCGCCGGGGCCCGGGTCGGCCTCCGTCGCCGACGCCATCACGTGGACCGTGGCGCCCGCGATCGGCCGCCCGGCCTGGTCGTTGACGACGCCGCCGATGGCGACGCCTGGCTCGAAACGGAGCTCCTTCGATGTCGGGAAGCCTTTCGGGTGGCGGTCTCCCGACCAGACGACCTCGATCGGCGCGAACCCCTTGCGCGGGCGGTGACCACAAGTCGCTCGACCCGCGGGCCGGCCTTCCACTCGATCGCCGCGGTGCCGTCCTCGGCGGTCGTCACGGTCGCCTCGCGGGACCCGCCGCCGACCGAGAGCTGGTACTCGACCGGCACGCCCCCGATCGGTTCGTCGGTCGCCGCCGCGACGGCCCGCAGCACGATCCGGCCGGCGCCGGCGGCGCCGGATGATCGGGCAGCTCGACCGGCTTCGTCGCAGCCTTCGCCCGCGCCGCCTTCGCGTCCGGCGCCGCCCGCGTGACGCCGAAGCCGCCGATCAGCACCAGGACCAATCCGCCCAGCGCGACCGCCGGCAGCACCAGCCGACGCGACAGGGGCGCCCGAAGACGCGGCGGTTGAGCGCGTCGAGCCGCCGCCAGACGTCCGACGTCCGCGCCATCGCCAGCACGGGCGTCGGGGCCGCTGGTGCGGCAGCCGCCGCCACCGCCAGCCTCGCCAGCGTCCGGGCGTACGAGACGACGTCGCCCAGGTGGTCGGCCGCGACGGCATCGCTCACCGCGTCGCACGCCGCCGCATGGACCGACCGCAGCCGCCACGCCAGCGGGTGGAACCAGAGCACGATCGACGCGACGTGCGCCGCCAGGTTCCACGCCAGGTCGCGGTTCCTGGCGTGTGCCAGCTCGTGGGCCAGGATCGCCGGCAGGTCGTCGTGCGCCTTGCCCTCGCCGACGGGCAAGAGCAGCACCGGCCGAAAGACCCCCGCCAGGCAAGGGCCGGCGACCTCGTCCGAGCACGCCACGCGGACCTTGCCCTCGCAGCCCAGCCGCGCCGCGATCGCGTCGCATTCGCGCACGATCGGCTCGGGCGCGTCGACGGCCCGGCGCACCAGCCGTCGCAGGGCCAATCCCGCCAGGATCAGCCGAGCGGTCAGCACGATCACACCCGCCAGCCAGGCCGGCACGAGCCCGGCCCGTACCAGGCCGGGTGCCCGCGATAACCAGGCGGCCGTCGGCGCCGGCTCGATCGGCCGGCCGACCGTCGAGCGATCCACGAGACGGCCCGGCGTCACGACGACGGGAGCCGGCGCCGGCCGCGCGACCCGCGGGACCTCGGGCAACCGGAAGGTCACGGCCCGTGGCAGCGGCTCGGGCGCACCGGCGGCGCCGCGTCGGCCCGGGGTTCGGTCACGACGGCCCGCGGCCGATCCTCGGCGACGGGGTAGCGCACGATCGGCGGCACCGCCGCCAGCGCCGCGATCAGGCCGATGCCCAGCACGGTCCCGCGCCAGCGCCACCCGCCACCGAGGATTGCGGCGGGCAAGCAGGGCGTGCAACAGCCACGCCAGCGCCAGCAGGGCCGTCCACTTGACGACTAACACCAGCGCGACCGGGGCCTCGGCCAGCCGGGCGACGGACGCGAAGTCGATCGAGAGCGCGTTCATGGCTGATTCCTCCGGTCATCGTTCCGAGGCCCGAGCGCCGCTCGATCGCCCGCTTCAGCGCCTCGCCCTCCAGGCCCCTTGCCACGATCCGGCCGTCCCGGCCGATCACGAACGTCGACGGGATCGAGTGCAGCCGGTATGCCTCGATCACGCCGGCCCCGGGGCCGTTGACCAGGCCGTGCGTCCAGGTCAGTCCCAGCTCCTTGATCGTCCGGTCCACCTGGTCGGCCGGCTGCCGGCTCGCCAGGCCGACGATCGCCAGCCGAGGGTCGGCGATGGCCTTCTGGATGGCCTTCAGCTCGACCTGCCCGGCGCGGCACTGGCCGCAGTGCGGGTACCAGAAGTCGAGCACGACCACCCGGCCGCGGAAGTCGGCGAGCGACACGGTATCGCCCGCCACCGGGCCGGCCAGCCGGGGGACCTTGAAGGCCGGCGCGAGGTCGCCGGGCCCGAGTCTCGGGTCGAGCTTGACCGTCACGTCGCCGACGTCGAACGGGGAGCCCGACGGATCGGGCGGCGGCACGCGAGGTAGTCCAACTTTGGCCATGCCCAGCCGACGCCGGGGGTACTGATGGTCCTCGTGCTCGTAGGTCGCGTCGACCCCCAGGTTGAACGAGTAGGTCCCCCCGGCCACGCCCTCGAACCGGAACCGGCCTTCGCGGTCGAGGTTGGATGTTGACCCCCGGCGCCGCCGTCGGTGGGGCTCAACCCCGCGGGCGGGTTGTTGGTCCAGTCGACCGGATGCTCGGGCGTGCCCTCGAGCACCACGCGACCGATGACCGACCGGCCCTGCTCGACCATGTCGACGGTCGTCGCCTCGCCCGGCTTGACCTCGACGCCACGGTTGCCGACGGTCATGTGCTGGGTGAGACGGCCGAGCTTCGTCACCGCGATCCGCGAGAACATCCCGGGGCCCGGGACGACCCGGTCGAGCCGGAATCGGCCCCGGTCGTCGGTCGTGGCAGTGTACTGGTTCATCAGGGTGCGGAACCGCGCGTTCCCCTGCATCGCCGGGGGCCGGTCGGGTGAGAACGACACCTCCTCGCCGGCTCTCGGCCGGCCGCCGACGACGATCCGGCCCTCGATCCGACCCCACGGCCGGAGGGCCAGCTCCTTCGACCGCTCGAGGTCGCCGGCCGTCGCGTCGGCGTAGCCGGCGTCACCCATCGCGATCAGCAGGAACGCACCCTCGGGCTGGTTGAACGCGAACCGGCCGTCGGCGCCGGTGCGGACGATCGGCGCCGTCATCTGGACCGTGAACCGGCCGCCGGTCATCACCACCTCGTCGTCGGGCTCGACGAGTGCCACCTCGACCCCGCCGGCCGGCTTGCCGTCCGGACCCCGGACCAGCCCGCCGAGCACCTCGGCGCGACGCAGGGCGAAGTCGATGCGCTGCGGCCCCGCGTCCGTCGACAGGCCGCGCGAGATCCCGGGCTCGTAGCCGATGGCCTCGACCCGGACATAGACGGTCCGGTCCGACGCGTCGAAGGTGATGGAATAGGCTCCATCCTTCACCTTCGCCGCCGATCGCCGCGACCAGTAGACCTTGCCGGGCGCCCCGCTGTCGAAGCCCTGGATGGCCACGCAATCCGGGAGCGGCCGGCCGGTGTCGGCGTCGGTCACCCGGCCGCCGACCACGAGGCTCGGCCTCGGCGCGATCACGTGCTCGCGGTCGCCGGCGATTAGCGGGACCTGGTGCTGCCCCTGGAAACCCTCCTTGCCGAAGGCGTACAGCACCGCGTCGCCCGGCGCACCCCGCCAGGCGAAGCGGCCGTCGGCGTCTGTCTTGCCCCGCTGGTCGAGCGAGCGATACCCTCGCCAGCCGTCGGCGATTACGAAGGCCCCCGCGACCGGCTTCCTCGCGACGTCGACGACCCGGACACGGAGCACCGACCCCGGCTCGAGGCGGAAGTCGAGGGAAGGCGTCCGCGCATCGACCTTGACCTCGCGGATCTGGGGCGCGAAGCCCTCGGCCTGGACCGTCACCACCGTGTTCCCCTCGTCGCATCGTTCCAGGAGGAACGCGCCGCGTTCGTCGGTGACGGCGGCGGGAAGGGCCTGCTCCCACGCGCTGGGGCCGACCAGGACCCTGGCGCCTTTCACCGACCGCCCGCTCGCGTCAACGACCCGGCCGCGGATGGGGTGGACGGTGGGCGCGGCCTTCGGCGCCGCGGATGCCCCCTGCGCCGGCCGCCGACCGTCGTCCTGCCCCGCCCGGCTGAAGCCGACGCCGCCCACGAGCACCACGAGCACCCCGCCCAGCCCGAGGGCCGTCCAGGCCCTCGAGCGCGACAGCGGGCCGCCATCAACGCGCCGATCAGCGCGTCGAGCCGGCGGCGGACATCCGACGTCCGCGCCATCTCGAGCACGAGCGCCGGCGAGAGTGCCCCGCGCCGAAGGCCAGCCGCGCGAGGGCCAGCAGCGTCCACCGCGCGACGAGGACGCGCCGGGCCCGATCTGGGCGAGGATCGCAAGTGAACCGCTCATTTCGACACCCCCGGGTTCTTGTCGATCGACGCGAGTGCCCGGCCGACGGCCGCCTTGAGCTCGGCGCCGCGGAGGTCCTTCGCCAGGATGCGGCCATCCGGGCCGATCAGGTAGGTCGCCGGGATCGTCTGGACGTCGAAACTCGCCGTGGCCTCCGTGCCGAACTTGCCGGACAGCCCGTGCGACCAGACGAGTCCCTTTTCGCGGATCATGCGGATCGCCGGCTCGGCGGTCTCATCGAGCGACAGGCTGATGATCCGGAACCGCGGGTGATCGCCGTAGGTCTTGTGGATGTCCTTGATCGTGGGCAGCTCGACGACGCAGGGGCCGCACCAGGTGGCCCAGAAGTCCAGGAGAACGAGCTGACCTCGCAGGTCGGCGGACCGGAGCCGATCGCCGTGCCCCTTGCCCGCGAGCCGCTCGACGTCGAAGTCCGGGGCCAGGTCGCCGACCACGGGCGCGATGGTCGCCGCGTCGAGCCCGTGTTGACCGGCGGCGCGGGCATGTCGTCGGGCGGCTCGGGCACTTCGAGCTTACGCGTCCTCCAGCCGATCCAGGGGCCGTCTCCCCGGCGACGGACCGTCGAGTCGTTCGATCCGAACTCGAGCCGATACTTCCCCGGCGGGACGTCCTCGACGCGGAATCGCCCCTCCTTGTCGAACTGTCCGACGTACCGGTGCATGCGGCTCTCGTCCTGGATGACCACGGGCGGCTGGCGCAGTCCAGTCGACCCGGCCCGCGGGCTGCCCGTCGACGACCAGGCGGCCGATCACGGCCCGCCCCGTCCCGCCGATTCGCACCCGCGCCGGCCGGCCGGGCTCGACGTTGACGTCCTGCTGCCAGCCCCACTCGGTGTTCTGATTGAGCGAGCGATACACCGACCCGCGAGCCGGGACGGCCCGGTCGAACGCGAATCGGCCCCACTGGTCGGTCGTGGCCCTGTAGCTATAGTCGAGGCCATACCACCGACCCCCGCGCTGGCCCAGGGCGGGCTGGTACACGACCTCCACGCCGGCCCCCGGCAGGCCGCCGATCCGGACCTCTCCCTCGATCTTGCCCCAGGGCGCAGGGTCAGCTTGCCCGACCTCGCCAGCTCGTCCTGCGATGCGTCGGCATAACCGGCGTCGCTGGCGGCGACGACCAGGTACTGGTCGCCCCTCGGGGCGAAGGAGAACCGGCCGTCGGGGCCCGTCCGCACCGTCGGGAAGTTCGCCATGCGATCGAATCGCCCCATGCGCATCAGGTACCCCACGTGCTCGGTCGCCATCACGACCTCGGCGCCGGCGGCGGGGCGGCCGTCGGGGAGCACCACGACCCCGGAGATCCCGGCGCCCTTGCGGAGGGCGAAGTCGAACGTCTGCGTCCGCTCGTTTGAACGGAAGGTGCGCCGACTCGGCCGGCTCGTAGCCCGGGGCCTCGACCCGGACGTAGAACGCCTCGCACGGCTCGGCGAACCGCGTCGTGTATCGACCGCCCGTGATCACCACCGCCTCGTTCTCGGACCACGTGGTCGCGGGCCTCACCCCATACTTCTGGCCCAGGACCAGGCGAAACGACGGCACCGGCTTGCCGGTCGCGGCGTCGGTGACCTGCCCGGTGATGACCAGCTCGGGGTTGAGCGTGATGACGTGCTCGCGCTCCCCGGCGGTCAGCGGGACCTGCCGGGTCGACATGTAGCCGGGCTTGAAGGCATCGTAGACCACGACGTCCCGCGGCGCCGACCGCCATTCGAACCGACCGTCCGCGCCCGCGGTCGCGCGGAACTCGAGCGACCGGTGGCCGCGCCAGGTGTCGGAGCCGATGATGGCGCCGGCGACGGGCCGGCCCTCGACGTCGACGATCCGGCCGCGGAGGGTCGCGGCCGGCTCCGACAGCGTGACGATCACGGGCGCGGTCGTCGCCGCGACCTGGACGTCCACGATCGCCGGCGCGTGGCCGTCGGCCTGGACTGTGACGGTCGTCGCGCCGAGCTCGCAGTTCTCGAGTGCGAACGCACCGCGCCCGTCGGTCTTCGCCGTCGGGACGGACACTCCGAAGATCGTGCCCAGCCGGACGGCGGTCCCCGCGACCGGACGACCGGCCGCGTTGACGACCCGGCCCGTGACGGTCAGGCCCTTCGTCAGCACGATCGTGTTGTCGAGGTGCCGTGATACGCTCTCGCCGGGCGCGCGGCGATAGCCAGGATGGCTCGCGTGCACCGAGACTCCGCCCAGGTCCCGAGGCGCGACGTCGAGCCGCCAGCGGCCCTGCGCATCGGACTCGACGCTTCCCAGCGTGAACACGCGGTGCATGGACTCGATCTCGGTGGGTCGCCCGCACAGCGCGACCAGGGCGCCGGCGATCGGCCGCCCTCCCTCATCCCTGACGACCCCGCCGATCGCGGTCGCCGTCTCGAACCGCAGCTCCTTGGTCGCCGGCATCACCACCGGGTGCTGCCGGTCGTCCCAGACGATACAGACCGGCACGAGCCCGGCCTTGCGCGCGGTGATCTCGAAGTACGCGATCCGGACATCGGGCGGGTACTCGACCGTCGCCCGGCCGTCCTCGCCGGTCCGCACGGTCGTCGTCTCCTTCGACGCGAACCGGGTTCGATACTCGATGGCGACGCCCTCGACCGGCTGGCCGGTTTCCGCCGCCACGGTGTGGACGACCAGCTTGCCCGAGGATCGCGGTGCGGGCGCGGGCGGCTCGTCGGCCGGCCTGGTCTGGGCCCGGGTGAAGCCAGTTCCGCCGACCAGCGTCGACAGCCCGGCCAGGACGATCAGCGCGGGCACGACGCGACGCCACTCGAGCGAGCCGCCGAAGACGCGGCGCTCGAGCGCATCGAGCCTTCTCCGGACATCCGACGTCCGCGCCATCGCCAGCACGCCCGCCGGCGCGGAGGGCCCGGCCGCGCCGATCGCCAGGCGCGCCAGCGTCCGGCCGTACGAGACGACATCGCCCAGGTGATCGGCCGCGATGGCGTCGCTCACCGCGTCGCACGCCGTCGCGTGCGCCGACCGTATTCGCCAGGCTAGCGGGTGGAACCACAGGATGATCGACGCGACGTGCGCCGCAAGGTTCCACGCCAGGTCACCGTTCTTCGCATGCGCCAGCTCGTGAGCCAGGATCGCCCGCAGGTCGTCCGCGGCGGCAACCTCGCGGTCCGGCAGCAGCAGCACCGGCCGGAAGGCGCCGGCCAGGCAAGGGCCGGCGACCTCGTCCGAGCACGCCACGCGGACGTCGCCCTTGCAGCCCAGCCGCGCCGCGATCGCGCGGCATTCGCGGCACGATCGCCTCGGGCGCGTCGGAGGCCCGCCGCACCAGCCGGCCCAGCGCCAGCGCGGCCGCGATCAACCTGGCTATCAAGACGACCACGCCCGCCAGCCAGACCGGGATGGCCCAGGACCACACCAGCCCGGGCAGCGTCGCCGACCACGACCGGGTAGCGACCCGAGACGCCGGGACCGGCTCGGCCGGACGGGGCACCGCGGCGGGCTCGGGCCGGGACGAGGCCACTCCGGCCTCACGAGCGACCGGATGCGGTCCGGAGATTACAGTCGGCACCGCCGCCGGGGCCGGCCCCTCATCGACCCGATCGATCGAACCCGCCAGCCGGTACGTCACAATCGGCGGGGCCATCGACAGTACCGCCACCAGCGCCAGGCCCGCGATCGACCCGCGCCACAGCGCGACCCGCCAGCGGGGGTTGCCCCGCGCGAGCGCCGCGTGCGACAGCCAGGCGACGGCCAGCAGGACCGTCCACCGGGCGATCAGGACCAGCACGGGCGACCCATTCGCCAGGTCGGCGACGGCCTCGAAGACGATTGAGAACCCGTTCACTTCCGACTCTCCTTGCCGTCGTCGGCGGACTTGAGGGCCGCGATGATCGCCTGCTTCAGCGCGTCCCCTTGCAGGTCCTTCGCCACGATGCGGCCATCCGTGCCGATGAGGAACGTCGCCCCGCCCGAGCGGAGCTTGTAACCGATTGCGGGGCCCGAGCCGCCGTTCGGCATGCCGGCGAATCCGTGCGTCCAGATCAGGCCGTTCTCCCGGATGACGCGCCGGGCCGACTCGGGGGTCATGGCGAAGGACAGGCTGACCAGCCGGAACCGCGGGTCGCCGCCGAAGGTCTTCTGGATCTCCTTGAGCGCCAGGGTCGAGTCCAGGGCAGGGTCGTGCTCCGGCATCCAGAAATGGAGCAGGATGACCTTGCCTCGCTCGTCAGCCAGCTTGAGCCGATCCCCGCGTCCCTTGCCGGCGAGCCGCTCGACGTCGAAGTCCGGGGCGGGTTCGCCGACCTTGAGGGTCGGGAACAGTTCGGCCGTGATCTCCCCCAGGTCGAACGGTTCGTCGGCCCGGCCGGCGGGAGCGGCGGGCACGACCGGAACCATCATTACCAGGCCGATCGGGTCCCCCGAGCGCTCGGTCCGCGGATCGAAAGGCCCGTTCGACGGGCAGTCGCAACACATACCGGCCAGGCGGTACGTCCTCGATGCGGAACCGGCCGTCCCGGTCGAGATCGCCGGCGAAGTGGCGCTGGTTGGGCCGATCGTGGATCACAGCCGCCTGGTTCCGCGTCCAGTCGACGGGCGTCTCGGGCTCGCCGTCGAGGACGACCCGGCCGGTGACTGCCCGGCCATCGCCGCCGATCCGCACCCGCGCCGTCTGGCCGGGCTTGACCTCGACGGGCGTCTCCCAGCCCCACGCGGGAATCCCCGGTCGCTTGACGGGGTTGGCGACCTCGCGTATGACCGTCCCCTTGCCGGGGACCACCCGGTCGATCGTGAATCGGCCGTGCTCGTCGGTCGTGGTGTCGTAGGCGTAGGTGAGGTTGTAGCTCCGTCCCCCGCGATCCCGGAAGCCGGGTCCAAACGAGACCGGCTGGTGCGCCCCCGGCCGACTGCCGATCCGGGCCTCACCCTCGATCTTCCCCCAGGGTTGCAATATCAGCTTGCCCGACTTCGCCAGTTCGTCCGGCGTGGCGTCGGCATAGCCCGCGTCGCAGGCGGCGACGATGAGGAACTCGCCCGCCGGCGGGTTGAACGTGACGCGTCCATCGGGGCCGGCCGTGAACCTCGGCAGGTTCGCCATGCGATCGAATCGTCCCGACCGCATGAAATAGCCATTGCGCTCGGTGGCCAGCATGATCTCGGCCCCCGCGGCGGGCTGGCCGTCGGGGCGAAGGACGACCGCGGACAATCCCCCGCCGCGCCGGAGGGCGACGTCGAATGTCTGGCTCCTGTCGGTCGACCGGAAGGCGCGCGACTCGGCCGGCTGGTAGCCCGGGGCATCAACCCGGACGAAGAACGCCTCGGCCGGCTCGTCGAACCGGGTCGTGTACCGCCCGCCCGCGAGCACCACGGCCTCATTCTCGTCCCAGTGGGTCTCCTTCGCTGACTCGTACTTCCGGCCTCGAGTCAGGCGGAAGCTCGGCATCGGCTTGCCGGTCGCGGCGTCGGTCACCCGCCCGCTGATGACCAGCTCGGGGTAGAGGGTGACAACGTGCTCGCGGTCGGATGCGGTCAGCGCGACCTGGCGGCTCGACATGTAGCCCGGTTTGAAGAAGTCGCCGAGCATGACGTCCCGGGGCGCACTGCGCCACTCGATCCGGCCGTCGGCGCCGGCCTCCTTGCGGAACTCGAGCGACCGGTGCCCGCGCCAGGTATCCACGCCGAGGATGGCGCCGGCGACCGGCTTGCCATCGACGTCGACGACCTTGACGCGGAGCGTCGCGCCCGGCTCCGGCAGCGTGATGACCACGGGCGCGGCACCCGCCACGACCCGGACGTCGCGGAGCTCGGCGCGTAGCCATCGGCCTGCACCGTGACGACGCTCGGGCCGGGTTGGCAGTTCTCCAGGGTGAACGCGCCACGATCATCGGTCATGCTCCATGGAAGGTCGGTGCCGAACCTGTCGGGCCCGAACGTGACCCTGGCCCCCTTGATGGGCCGGCCCGCGGCGTCGACGACCCGGCCGGTCATCGTAGGCCCCTTCGCGAGGACGATGACGCCGTCGAGGTTGCGGTTCGCGCGGCGCCGTTCCTCCGATGGCGCGGGTGCTTCACGTTGACCCAGATGCCGGTCAGGTCACCGGGAGCGTTGTCCGCGCGCCATCGGCCCTGCGCGTCCGTCTCGATGGTCGCCAACGAGAAGCCCTGGTGGGCGGACTCGGTCTCGGTCGGCGGCCCCCCGACCTCGACCGTCGCGCCGGCGATGGGGTGCCCGGCCTCATCCTGGACGATCCCCCCGATGGTCGTGCCCGGGACGAACCGCAGCTCCTTCAACGCCGGCAGCTCCACCGGATGATTCTGGTCCATCCAGACGATGGCGACGGGTACGAGCCCGGCCTTGCGGGCGATGACCCAGAGGGATTCGATCCGGGCATTCGGCGGATAATCGAACGTCGCCAGCCCGTCCTTGCCGGTCGCGACTGTCTCCTCCTGGTACTTGCCGTCGAAGCGGCCGGAGATCTCGATCGAGACGCCCTCGACCGGTTGATGGGTCGCCGCGGCGACGGCGCGGAGCGTCATCTTCCCGGAAGCAGGCTGGCGCGGGGGATCGGCGGCCTGCGCGATGGGAGTGGGTGCCTGCTGGGCGCGGGTGATGCCGAAGCCGCCGATCAGGACCAGCAGCATGCCGCCGGCCACGAGCGCGGGCATGATGAGCTTCCGCGAGAGCGGCGTCCCGAAGACCCGCCGGTTGAGGGCATCGAGGCGGCGGCGGATGTCGGACGTGCGGGCCATCGCCAGCACGTTCGCCGGTGCCGGCCGCGCCGCTCGTACTGCCAGCCGCGCCAGGGTCCGGCCGTACGAGACCACGTCGCCGAGGAGGTCGGCCGCCACGGCGTCGCTCACCGCGTCGCACGCCGACGCATGGGCCGACCGGATCCGCCAGGCCAGCGGGTGGAACCAGAGCACGATCGACGCGACGTGCGCCGCGAGGTTCCAGGCGAGGTCGTGATGGCGGGCGTGGGCCAGCTCGTGCGCCAGGATGGCGGGCAGGTCGTCGTGGCCCTCGCGATCGGGGAGCAGCAGGACGGGGCGGACGATCCCGGCGAGGCAGGGCGTCGCGACCTCGGCCGAGCGGACGACGCGGACGGCCCGGGTCCAGCCCAGGCGTCCGGCGATCGACCGACATTCGCGAGCGATGTCCCCCGTCGCATCGGTCGATCGTCGGACCAGCCGACCGAGGGCCAGGCTCGCCAGGATCAGCCGGGCGGTGAGGAGGAGCATACCCGACAGCCAGATGACCGACGCCCACGATGCAGCCAGCCCGAGTGCCCGCGATGGCCACGAGCCGGTCGGGCCGGGGACCGCGGCGGGTTCGGGTCCGGGGCCCTCGCCGGGCGGGCCAATCAGGTCGGCGGCCGCCGGCCACTCCGTCCGCGACGACGCCGCCACCGGGACGACGGCGACGGGCGGAGCCGCCGTCTCGAGCCGGGGTCGCGCCTCGACCTCCTCGCGTCCCGCGGCGACGGCCTGCGTCGCGGCGGGGACGATCGGGATGCTCACGATCGGCGCGCGCATCGCCATGGCCGCGACCAGCCCGACGCCCACGATGGCCCCGCGCCGAAGCGCGACCCGCCACCGGGGATTGCGGCCGGCGAGGGCCGCATGCGCCAGCCAGGCCACGACCAGCAGCACCGTCCACCGGGCGACGAGGGTGCAGGACACCCCGGAGTCCGCCAGGCTCGACATCAGATCGGCCCCGATCGCCACGGCGTTCATCTACGGCTCCTCTTGGTATTCGTGGTGGATGGTGCGGGCTCCTTCCCCTCGGCCAGCCGCTTGAGCTCGAGCAGCTCCTGCTCGCTCAGCTTCTCGGTCTTGATGATGTTCAGGACCAGGTCCTTCATCGACCCGCCGCAGTAGGTGTCAACCAGCTCGCCCAGCATCGTGCGGAACGCCGACCGCGGGCGGGTCGCGGCCTTGTAGTAGTAAGCCTTGCCCACCAGGCGGCGGGTGACGTGCCCCTTGTCGTGCAGCGTCGTCAGGTACGACCGCAGTGCGGGGTTCTTGATCGGCTCGGGGAACCGCTCCTGGAGCTCGACGGGCTTGAGCTCGCCGTGCTCCCACAGGAGCCGCATCACCTTCAATTCCCCCGGCGTGAACCTCGGCATCTTCGTTTCCCCTGGACTCTGGAAAGGCGATGTGCAGATCGTACTGCACTTCGCGGCCCGCGTCAAGCGAGATGTGCAGGACGCCCTGCACATCGTCTCGTGCATCTCAGGGGATGAGCCTCCGGAAGCCGTGGCCGAGGACGACCGGATAAAGGGCCAGGTTGCGGAAGAGTGCCCCGGCGGGCGAGTAGTCGGCGACCGCGGCGGGCTCGCCCGCGTGCGCGCGGGCCAGCGCCTGGGCGAGGGACCGCAGATGTGACGGCCCGAACGGACCGTCGTGGATGCGTTCGACGAGTTCCGCGGGCAGCCGACCGGCGCCGTGCAGGGCGCCCGTCCAGGCGCCGACGATCGCGCCGATCGAGTCGGTGTCACCGCCCGCATTGATCGCCTCGACGATCGCCGCCAGCGGGTCGCCGCCGTGTCGCAGGAAGATGAACGTGGCGAATGCCGCCGTGTGCACGACGAAGCCCGAGGTCCCGCAGACCTGGGCCGCCTCGTCGGTGCTGGCCCCTGCGCTCGCCAGCTCGACCGCGCGGTGGATGGCCGCCGCAAGCTGCGGGTTGACGACCACCCGGCGGGCCTGGGCTTGCAGCGGCTCGCGAGGCGCATCGCCATCCGACGCGACGCACGCGGCGGCCAGCTCGGCAACGTAGAGCGCACCCTCGATCGCCCGGTCGTCGCGGTGGGTGACGGCCGCGACCGCCCGCCCGAATGTGGCTCGCGACTCGGGCCGGTCGTGGAAGAATGCCCCGATGATCGCCGCCCGCATCGCCGCGCCGTTGCCCGCCGAGCGGATGCCGCTATTCGGCAGGCCCGCCGCAATCTTCAGGCACGACAGCAGCGTCGCCCGGCCGATCCCCCACGGCAGTCGCCCGAACCAGCCGAGCAGCGACCGGCGGAACGCGCGGATGCAGCGCTCCGGGTCGTCGGGGAAGCGCGCAGGCTCTGCGCCACCAGCGCCGATTGCTCGGTGTCGTCCGAGACGAACCCGGTGCTCCCCAGCAGTCGGAACCGGTCGAGCCGGCCGAACCGCCGCCGGATCGCCCGCGCGCCCAGGCCCTCGGCCGGCAGCCCCAGCGCATCGCCCAGCGCCGTGCCGAGCAAGGTGCCGGCCAGCCGGTCCTCGAGCCGGCCGGTCCCGGTGGCATCGCGAGAGCCCCTGTCGATCGCCGGCTCGGCGCTCATGGTGCCCTCCACGAGATCGACTCGACGCGAACTTCCTCGCCGGGGCCGGCCGCGTCGGGCGGGTCGAGCCGCAGGCCGGTGATCGTGCCGCGATAACCGGGTTGCGCGGCGAGGTCGATGCGATAGGTGCAAAGCTGCCCGTCGGGCCGGATCGTGACGGACGCCTGCCGGCGGTCGCTGAAGCCCTGGCCGGGCACGCTCCAGAAGACGTCGACGCGATCTCCCCGCGTGCGAAACGCGGCACGCAGGTACAGCCGCGGCGCGTCCTCGGCCCGCCACCACTGTTGCGGGCCGATCAACTGCGGATCCTCGCCGGTGGTCCGGACCTTCAGCCCGCCCGCGATCGGGAGGCCGGCGTCGCGGGCGTTGTGGTAGATCCAGTGCCCGCGATCGCGGTTGAATTGGTGGTCCGGCCTCGTGTCCTTCACGCGGTTGGCGGCCGCCGCCGCGCGGATCTCCTCCAGAGTCCCGACGGCCAGGATGTAGCGGTACTCATAGACGATGTTGTGGTCGAGGATTTCCTTGCGGACCGGGGCGATGTAGCCGGTCGGGGCGTCCTTCGGCCCGCCGGTATTCGGCTTGCCGTGGAAGCCGCCGATGAACGAGTAGACGCCCGGGTGGATCACGCCCACGCCGGAATCCCGGTCGTCCACCAGCGCGGCCCAGTTCTCGGTGGCGTTCCAGTTCGTCCACGGCGGGCCGGAGTTCTGAATCTGCCGGAGCGGTTGCCCCGCAAACGGTCGATCGCCGTCATACGTGAACAGCCGGTGCAGCTTGCCGATCGTGTAGACGGCCGGCAGCTCCTGGTCCTGCGCGGGGTACTGCGTCCTGTCCGGTCGGTTGTTGTTGAGCCGGCATCGCACGTGCGCCGTGTGGTCCTTCAGGCTGATCCAGGTCTCGAACGTGCACTCCCCGGGCACGTTGTTGAGCGCCCACTGCATCGGGATCGTCTTGATGTACAGGGTCTTGCCGTCGTTGGAGTGCCCGACCACGCGGCTGGGATGGTTGTAGACGTCGCCCGAACCGATCGGGTTCCACGGCCAGTTCTTCCAGCCCGGATGCGCCTGGCCGAAGGGATGCGGGCCCGCGTAGTACGACTGCTGCACCTGCCGGCCCAGGTCGTGCGAGTTGATCAGGCTCACGGCGTCCTGCGACCGCGACAGGAACGTGATCGTCCCGCCGATGTCGAGGTCCACGCCGATCCGGATGGTGCCGTTGTCGAGATGGCTCATCCGCTCGGCGAGGGCCGTCGAGGGGCCGGCACCGAGCCCGAGGAGGATCAGCGCGACGAGGGTGCTTTCTGTGTTCATGTGACTGCTGGTTGCAGGACTGGCCACCGACCGGCCCCTGCCGCGCCGCACCCCGAAGGACATCGCCAGGCCGCAGGCCAGGCCGATCGCACCGATCGCAAGGGGTATCCAGAACCATCGGTCGGTTGTCGAGGGGACGGGCGCGTCGGGCACGAAGGCCGCTTGCTTCTCCTGGGGACCGTCGAGGAAGCGATCGGGGTCGAACTCCTCCTCGGGGATCGGCCCGAAGCGACGCTCGACGACCTTCAGATCGAAGGACGTGCTCTTGCCGGAGGGCGTGGTTTCGGTGGTGTGCCTCGACCGCAGCACGGGGATCCCCTCGTGGCGATCGTAGGTGTATTCGGATCGATACGTGAGCTTGTCGGGGCCGACGCCCTCAACCTGCTCGGACTGCACCGCGTAGAGGTCGTCCGGGGCCAGGACAAAGGTCGTCGCCCGCCATCGCAGCGGACCGCCCGGCCAATGATCTTCGATGCGGACGCGTATCCGCGGGCGGCCGTCCTCGGTGAAGCGCTCGAGCGCCGTCACGATGATTCCCTCGTGCAGGTGATCGGCGAGGTCCCACGCCAGGGCGATCAGCGGCGCCGCGTACGGATTCCAGCCGAAACCGCGGGCGTGCAAGCTATACAAGGTGCGATAATACGCCTGCTCGGGCGTCCGCTTCGACGCGTTTTCGACGATCCAGGGGCGGTCGAGCGCGGCCCGGTCGGCCACGATCGAGCGCCGGGGATGGGCGAGGAAAGCCACCTCGTGGTCGCGCCATCGCACCCGATCGCTGACGAGCTCGCCCGAGCGGAGCAAGCGGCCCGTTTGCGCCGGGCCGGAATTCGATGGACCCCTGGCGGCGTCGGCCGATCGCATCGTGACGGTCGTCAGCCGGATGTGATCGTAAGGCGCGAGCAGGCGCCCGGCCGCGGCGAAGTAGTCGGCGACGAAGGCTTTCCACTCGTCGGCGTTAACACCCGGCGCGACCCTGACGCGTTCGAGCCGCCTCTGTTCGATCGCGACGCCCCGGGCCGCCATCCGCTCGACCTCGGCCCGGAAGGCGGCGTTGAGGCTGTCCAGATCCAGGCCCAGGATGCGTCGGCAATCCGTCGCGAAGGTCGACGGGCTGCACGTGGTGTAGAGCCGGAGGAACCGCTCCGGCCCGAACCGACGCAGGACAAAGGTCACGAGCGGCCCGCCGTGCACATACACGGCCCACTCATGCCTGTCGTACCAGTCCGGTGCGGTGAGCTGGCGGAGGGAGAGCCCGCGCCCGAGCCACAGGTTGTCCTGGAGCGAGCGGGCCTGGTCGGCCGGGTCGATGGCCTGATTGGCCTCGGCCCAGCCTTCGGTCAGCACGGCCGGCGGGGCGAACCCCGGGCGCACTGGCCGGTGAGCACACAGTGGGCGACCTCGTGGCGGTCGTTCGTGCACAGGCCCCCGGCGTCGGGCGGTGCTTCGCCTGGCCGGGTCCCCAGGGCCATGCCCATGACGGAGCAACGCCCGGTGCCGAACAGCGGCCCGCGTATCCAGTGGATCGGCCCGCGGATCGTCCGATTCAGCCGCGCCTCGAGGGACCGGACATGGCGATCCATCGCGGCGACCTGGGCGCGGGCGTCGGCCTCGGGCATCGTCGGCGAGATCATCACGACCTTCTCGCCGACGGTGCGCAGCGGATAGACAAGCCGCGCATGGAGGTCCATCGCCGACAGGGCCAGGGGGGTGAGCATGTGGGTTGCCACGTTGAGCGGTTTCTTTTGCCCGGCGATGACCGCGAAGCCATAGAAGACGAAGCCCGCCACGGCCCAGAGCGGCGCCGAGCCGATCAGCAGGCATGCGAGCGCCCGGAGGCGATCCGGCCCGCGGCCGATCCGCCAGGACGCGACGACGATGAGCGCCAGTCCCGAGCCGATTACGAGCGCGCTGGCCACGGTCATCGGCAGGAAGTGCGGGTGCCAGGCGAACGTGGCGGCCATGGCGGCCAGCAGGCCGAAGAATGCCAGGCACGACGCCCAGACCACGACCGCCAGGCCAGGGAGCGAGAGGATGCGTCGCATGCCGTCACGGCCCTCGAGAGCGTCAGGATGCCCAGTCCTCGACCACGAGATTCGGGACCCGCCGGAAGTCGCGAAGGTTGCGGGAGACCAGCGTCGCGGCGAGCTCCAGGACGATCGCCGCGATCCGCAGGTCCATCTTGCGCACGTTGAGGTTCATGCGCTTCAATGTCTCGTATCGCACAAGGGCGGCATGGGACATCGGTAGTATGTGCCAGCGAGCAAGCAACGGGATCGACTCCGAAAGATGCTCATAGGCTTGGACCTCCTGATCGGGGGTTCTTGACTGCCGGAGCAGCGTATACCATCCCGACAACTGCTCCTCGACCGTGACCACAGTGATCGCCAGGTCCTTCAGGGGATGCGCGTCGATCCTCTGATCGAGGTTCGAATGCCCCCGCTGATAGAGCGAGAATGTGTCGGTATCGAGTACGTAAAGGCTCATGGTCGATCCGGATCGTCCTCGACCTGTTGACGGTATTCCTCAATCGCCTCCCGCCAGCGGTCGAAGAGCGGGTCGTCCTTGTACATCCCCGCACCGGGGTGGGGGCCGTACCTGGTCGCCGGGACGTCGATGGACGCCAGGATGGCACCGGAAGCCGTGCGCCGTCTGGATCAGGTTGCGCAGGTCGGCGCAGGGCCGCGTCGGGCGTATCACCGGTGGCGGTCAAGCCCAGGGGGTCGGCGCTTCGTGCCTGAAAGCCGCCTTCGGGCAGCGGCTCCAGCAGCACAGGGATCTCCATGGTAAGCCTCCGCAAGGATCAGTCTGTCTGTGTCGGACGGATATCGCACATTCTAGCGATCTGGTCGATCCGGGGTCAGAAGTCGAACTGGTCGATGTTCTCTTTGGTGAACAGGTAAGGCTGGCCGAGCAGGATGTTGTCGCCCTGGATGGAGATCGATTTGAGCCGGCCGGCTTCGAGCGAGGTGTCGCGCGGCTTGAGCTTGCCGACGACCAGCGAGTGGGCGGCCTGGACGGTCAGGTAGCCCAGGTCCATCGTGTTCCAGAGGACGACGCAGTCGGTGATGCCCTCGTGGACGTATCGCTTGTTGTCGTTCGGCAGGCCCAGGCCGATGACCTTGACGTCGGTGCGGCCCGACTGCTTGACGGCCTCGGCGGCGCCCGGGACGGCCGGCGAGCAGATGGCCATGATCAGCTTGACGTCGGGGTCGGCGTTCATGATCGTGTTGGCCTCGTCGAACGCCTTCTTCTGGAGGTCGTCGCAAGGGCGGAGCGCGGCCATCTTGATCTGCGGGTACTTCTCCTGGCGGCGGGCCTCGATGCACTTCTGCCACTCGATCATGTTCGACGCGGTGAGCGAGGCGGTGATGATGGCGAACTCGCCCTTGCCGCCCAGCACCCGCGCGGCGTTGTCCATCAGGGTGTGGCCGATGCCCTCGGGCGTGGCCTGGTTGACGAAGAAGTCGCGGGCGTCGGGCTCGGCGTCGGCGTCCCAGGTGACGACCTTGATGCCGCGCTCGCGCGGCCTTGCGCAGCACCGACGAGATCCCCTGGCGGTTCTCGACGGCCACGGCGATCACGTCGACGCCGCGGGTGATCCAGGTGTCGACGATCTCGTTCTGCTTGGCCGGGTCGGGGTCGGTCGGGCCGTCCCAGATCAGGCGGACGCCCAGTTCCTTCGCCGCCTCCTCGGCGCCCTTGCGGCAGGCGATGAAGTAGGCGTTGCCCTTGCTCTTGGGCATCATCGCCAGAGTGATCAACCGACGGGTGGCGCCGGTGCGGCGCGGTCGGCGGGCGTGGCGGCGGGATCGGCGTCGGACGCGGCCCGATCGTCGCGCGTGGGACTCGGACCGCGGTTGCTGGATCGAGCGGACGAGCAGGTAGTTGCCCGCCGCGACGATCAGCCGCCGGCCAGGATGGCGAGGCAGATCACGGCGACTTGCGAGTTCTTCACGTCGAATTCCTCCGAGGATGGATCGACGGGCGTGGCGACGCCGACGCGCGAGGTTGACTGCGAGGTGCCGGGCCGGGCGATGGCGACGGCCGCGCCGATCGAGCCCGATCGCCACCAGCAGCAGGACGCCGGTCAGCACGCCGGCCAGCTCGGCGGCAGCGCGGCCAGCAGCATCCCGTTCTGCAGGACGGCGATGGCGAACAGGCCCAGGAGCGTGCCGGCCACGCTGCCCCGGCCGCCGAAGATCGACGTCCCGCCGAGCACGACGGCCGTGATCGCCGACAGCTCGTAGCCGGTGCCGGCGTCGGCCTTGGCCTGGCCCAGGTGCGCGACATAGATGATCGCCGCCAGGCTGGCGACGAGCCCCGACAGCACGTAGACCGACGCGACCAGCCGGTCGACCGGCAGGCCGGCGTACCGCGCCCCTCCGGCGAGAAGCCGATCGCCGAGAGCGCCGCGGCCGACCGTCGACCGGTGCAAGCAGGACCCAGAACGCCGCCGCGACCAGCGACGAAGATCGGCAACTGCGCCGGGATGCCGCCGATCGCGTAGCCCTGGCCCAGGAACAGGAACGACGTGGGAAATTCGTGTAGTTCTCGACGCCGCCGGTGAGGCCCTCGGCCAGGCCGCGGAACAGCGAGAACGAGCCGAGCGTGACGATCAGCGGCGGGATCCGGCCGAGCGTGATCAACAGGCCGTTCAGGCTGCCGGCCAGCGCCGCCGAGGACCAGCGTCAGCCCGGCCGCCGCGGCGATCGGCAAGCCCGGCGTCGCGCCAGAGCATGCCGAAGACGACCGCCGAGAGGCCCATCAGCGAGCCGACCGACAGGTCGATGCCGCCGCGTGATGATCACAGGCGTCAGCGCCAGGGCCAGCAGGCCGATCTCGACGCTCAGCCGCAGCACCTCGAAGGCGTTGGCCAGCGGTGAAGAAGTTGGTGCCGATGAGCGCGAACACGGCGACCTCGAGCAGGAGGATCCGCCGCCAGGATCGCGCAGCGCGGCTCGACGCCGATCGCGCGCCTCGGCTCGTCGACGACGACGGTGCTCATGCCGCTGCCTTCCTTTCGCGGTAGAGGGCGTCCGACGCGACCGCCAGCAGGATGATCAGGCCCTGGATGGCCTTCTCCCACTGGGGCTTGGTGCCGAGGAAGAACAGCGCCGGCCCGATCGAGCCCAGCAGCGCGACGCCGATCAGGGTGCCGATCAGCGTGCCCCGCCCGCCCGAGATCGCCACGCCGCCGACCACGACCGCGGCGATCACCTGGAGCTCGAGCCCCGTGCCGGCGTTGGGGTCGACGTCGGGCAGCCGCACGGCGTTCAGCAGCGCCGCCAGGCCGGTCAGGGCGCCCATCACGACGAAGACGCCGAACGTCACCCGACGCGGCCGGATGCCGGCCAGTCGGGCGGCCTCGGGGTCCGAGCCCGTGGCATACACGGCCCGCCCCGCCGCCAGATGCCGCAGGCCCCAGGCGAACAGCGGCGAAGACCACGAGCGCGATCGCCACGACGAGCCACTGGCCGCCCGACTGCCCGGCGCCGAACCACTGGAAGCTCGGCGGCAGGTCGCGGACGAACTCGCCCTCGCGCAGGTAGCGAAGCGACTCGCGGCCGATCACCAGCGTGGCCAGCGTCACCACGATCGACGGCAGGCCCAGCGAACGCCACAAGCGACCCGTTGACGGCACCCATTGCGCCGCCGGCCGCGAGCGTCCCCAGCGCCGACGATCGGCATCGGCAGGCCCGACCGCGCCAGCAGTCCCGCGACGACGCCGCAGATGCTGAAGATCGAGCCGATCGAGATGTCGATCTGGCGGCAGAGGATCACCAGCGTCATCCCGACCGCGGCCACCAGCACCGGCGCATTCGCCACCACCAGCGGCCGGAGCTGCCCCGCCTGGAAGAACCGCGGCGCCGACCACCGCGAGGACCAGCAGGAGGCCCGCAAACGCCGCCGCCACCGACAGCTCGCGGCGGTAGCGGGCGAGGAAGGTTGGGAGGATTAGAACACGAAAAGGACCTGGAGAGATCCGTCGAACTGCCCCCCTCGAGCGATCCGGGTCGCCAATCTCCGCCGTCTCCGATAGGATGCGTGTCCTTTCGTGTCCTTCGTGTCTTTCGTGTTCGAGATCTCCGGACATGTGCATCTCGACCACATCGTCTTCGCGATCGCGGCGGACGGCGGCAGAGTCGTGCCCCAGGGCGCGCTCGAGGATCGCCTCCTGGGTGGCGCCCTGCGCGGTCCATCGTGGCGACGACGGTGCCGCCGTGCATGACGGCGATCCGGTCGCTCATGCCGAGGACCTCGGGCAGCTCGGACGAGATCATCAGGATCGCCAGGCCCTCGGCGGCCAGCTCGCTCATCAGTCGGTGGATCTCGGCCTTGGCGCCGACGTCGACGCCCTGCGTCGGCTCGTCGAGGATCAGCAGGCGAGGGCCCGCGGCCAGCCACCGCGCCAGCGCGACCTTCTGCTGGTTGCCGCCCGAGAGGTTGCCGACCGGGGCGTCGAGGTCGGGCGTCTTGATCCCCAGCCGGCGGACGAAATCCCGCGGCCGTGGCGCGCTCGCGGCGGTCGTCGATCAGGCCGAGCCGCGAGTGGGCGCGCAGGGTCGCCAAGGTCGTGTTGGCCGCCGTGGACATCTCGAGGATCACCCCGTGGCGGCGGCGATCCTCGGGCACATAGGCGATCCCCATCGCCACGGCCTGCCCCGGCGAGCCGATCGCCACCGCCTGGCCGTCGAGCTGGATCGTCGCCCGCGTCGGCCGGGCGTCAGGCCGAACAGGACCCGCGCCAGCTCGGTGCGGCCCGCGCCGACCAGGCCGGCCAGGCCCAGCACCTCGCCGGCGCGCACGCTCGAGCGTGACGTCGCGCACTCCGGACGCCGGCGCAGCCGAGGCCCGCGACCTCGAGCACGACGTCGCCGGGCGTCGCGGCGACCTTCGGGAAGACGGCCGACAGCTCGCGGCCGACCATCATCCGGATCAGCTCGCCGCGGGTCACCTCGGCCATCGGTCGCGTGCCGACGAGCGACACCATCGCGGAGCGCCGTCACCCGGTCGGCGATCCGCGGCAGCTCCTCGAGCCGGTGCGAGATGTAGATGATCCCCACGCCCCGCGCCTTCAGCTCGCCGATGACGCGGAACAGCCGCTCGACCTCCTGGTCGCTCAGCGAGGCCGTCGGCTCGTCCATGATCAGGATCCGCGCCTCGGCCCCGAGCGCCCGCGCGATCTCGACGAGCTGCTGCTCGGGCATCGACAGGCCGCGGACCTCGGCTTCGGGAGCGATCGCCGCGCCCACGCGGTCCAGCAGCCGACACGCGCCGGTCCCGACGCTCGTCCCAGCCCGACCCGGCGCCACCAGCCGGGCCGCTCCAGGCCGATCGCGATGTTCTCGGCCACGGTCAGGTCGGGGAACAGCGCCGGCTGCTGGTAGATCGCGGCGATCCCCAGCGCCCGGGCACGCGACCGGGTCGAGGTCCTCGACGACCCGGCCATCCACCTCGATCGTCCCCTCGTCGGGGCGGTGCGCCCCGGTGATGACCTTGATCAGCGTCGACTTCCCCGCGCCGTTCTCGCCGACGAGCGCGTGCACCTCGCCCGGCGCAGGTCGAACGAGACGCCCCTCAGCGCCTGCACGCCCGCGAAAGCCTTGCTGATGCCCTGCAGTTTCAGCATTCGATCCTTGGTCCCTGGTCATTAGTCATTCGTCATTCGTTGGGCTTGCGGCGAGCGCGATGCCTGGTATTGCGGAGTCCGGGGCGATCACCTCCGACTTCCGGCCGCGCTCGGCAAAGAGCGAGGCCGACCAATGACCAATGACCGATGACCAATGACCAATGACTAACGATGCGCCAGCACCGACCGTTCATATTCCTTGACCTCGGCCAGCCAGTCGCGGCCGGGCGGGACGTTGTGGGTGCGGCAGTGGTGGTCCCAGACGGCTCCGAAGGGCATGGCCTTGAGCTCCTCGAGGAGGGCCAGGCGGGCGGTGTAATCGCCCTCGGCCTCGAGGCGGCGGAGCGACTCGGTCGGCTCGAGCAGGGCGAGCAGCAGCGCCTTGAGCATCGCGCGGGTGCCGATGACCCACGCGGCGACGCGGTTGATGCTGGCGTCGAAGAAGTCGAGGCCGACGTGCACGCGGCCGAGGTAGTCGCCGCGGACCAGTTCCTGGGCCATGGCCTCGAGCTCGTCGGAGAGGATCACGACGTGGTCGCTGTCCCACCGGACGCCGCGGCTGACGTGCAGCAGCGACCTCGTCGAGGTGCTGGAGCGACCGCCGAGAGCTTGTCCGAGACGACCTCGGTCGGGTGGTAGTGGCCGGCGTCGAGGCACAGGAGCTTCTTGCGGGTGATCGCGTAGCCATAGTAGAACTCGTGCGAGCCGACGACGTAGCTCTCCGAGCCGATGCCGAAGAGCTTGCCCTCGACGGCGTCCTTGTGGAAGCCCGGGTCGATCGGCTCGGCGAAGACGGCGTCGAGCGACTCGGCCAGGCGGGCGCGCGGGCCCTTGCGGTCGATGGGCGGCTCCTTCGAGCCGTCGGGGATCCAGACGTTGGTGATGCACGGGCGTCCCGAGCGCCGCACCGATCGCGGCGCCGATCCGTCGGCAGGCGATGCCGTGGTCGATCCAGAACCGGCGGATGCCCGGGTCGGGATGCGCCAGGGTGTAGCCGTCGGCCGCCAGCGGGTGGGCGAAGTAGGTCGGGTTGAAGTCCATGCCGATCCGCCGCGACTTCGCCCAGTCGATCCAGGCTCGGAAGTGCTCGGGCAGTCAGCGCGTCGCGCTCGACCTTCCGCCCGCCGGCCTCGGCGTAGCTGGCGTGGAGGTTCAGCCGGTGATGGCCGGGCAAGAGCGACAGCGCGCGATCCAGGTCGGCGCGCAGCTCGTCGGGCGTCCGGGCCCGGCCGGGATAGTTGCCGGTGACGGCCAGGCCGCCGCCGATCTCCTGGCCCGTGCCCTCGAATCCGCCGACGTCGTCACCCTGCCAGCAATGCAGCGAGATCGCCACGGTCGATAGCCGCCTCAGCGCCGCGTCCACGTCGACTCCCCACTCGGCGTACTGCTGGCGGGCCTGCTCGTAGGCGGCTTCCGGGTTGGTGGTGGGGGGCATGGGGAGTGTCCTAAGTGGTCGTGGAATAGTGGTCAGCGGTCAGTGGAGAGGCGTTCCGAAGGGTGTGGGGGGCGGTCAGGTGAGGAGGTTCGTATCGACGAAGATCGTGTTGACCAGCGAGCCCCCGCGGGGGGCGTAGCCGCGCGTCGCCAGGAACTCGAGGATCTCGGTGCGGAGCTTCCTCGAGTCGGGCATCAGCGTCTCGGCGCAAATGATCGGCGGGCGGAACCGGGCGTAGTCGATGCTCCTCAGGATCGCCAGGTCCATGCCCTCGGTGTCGATCGACAGGAACGTCGGGCGCACCCCGAGGTGCCCGGCCATCACCTCGTTGATATCCAGCAGGGGCGTCGGGACGACCTCGCGGATCGCGACCGAGCCCCCGCTGCCGCGGATGCGATGCTCGGCCTCCTGCTTCGAGAAGGTGTTCAGGCCGTCGTGGCTCATGACGTAATAGTCGGCCCGGCTCGCGCCGCCGGGGCCGATGCCGGCCTCGAGCACGGTATCCCCCGGACGCTTGCGACGCAGCCGGTCGCACAGCGTCCGGTTGGGCTCGACCAGCACGCCGCGGTGGCCCTTGCGGTAGAAGTAGTAGGTGTTGCTGTACCGGACCGGATCGTGTGCGCCGACGTCGAGATAGGTCAGGCGCGAGCCCGTCTGGAGATACCCCAGCGCGAACGCGACGGCCAGGTCCTCGCCGCACTGGGCGAACGACTCGACCCCCTCGAGCCCGTGCGGCGGCGCTTCCAGCTCGGCGGGGCCGGCGGGACCGCCCAGCCCTCGGTCGGCCCGGCGCCGGAATCCGCCGCGAGCCAGCCGCGAGCGTACATTCCACCCGCCACGCCGGCCGCCGTCGCCCCGGCGTAGCGGAGCCATTGCTTGCGTGAGATCGTCATGTTGGAAGCACCGACCCGGTGACCGCCCCGCCCCGTCGGGCAGGACCCTTGCGTCCCGCTCCGCCGCGCGACCCGGTCGGATCGTCGGTCGGGTGGAATCCACCCAGGCTATCTCACCCGTCGGTGCCGGGCAATCGCTCGCAACCATTCCGGCGTCATCCCGCCCCAGACAGGCAGCGATCCCCAGGCGCCGCCGCCCGGCAGACTATCCATGCACCCAGTGACGGCAGGCCGTCGCGGTCCACTTCCACCCAGCACTGAATGGGAAAGGTTTCCGGGGAGCCGACCATTCAAATGGAGGGATGGACGGGAAACGGTCCGTCAATCGTCAACGGCGTCGAGGTTGTGGTGGGGGTGGATCTCGTCGGTCTCGAGGCGTTCGACGATCTGGGGGGCGAAGTCGATCTCGATGCCGATCCAGCGGCGGCGTTTGTCCTCGCAGACGCGGAACGTGGTGCCACCCCCGCCGAAGGGGTCGAGGACGAGGTCGCCGGGGACCGTGGACATCTCGACGACGCGGTCGAGGAGCTTGGTCGAGAGGGCGTTGGCCTTGCGGCTGCCGGACTTGTACTTGCGGTGGCGGACGGGGGGGATATCGGTCCAGACGTCCTTAAGGGTGATGCCGGCGGGGTGGAGGGCCCGGCGATGGCCGCCGTAGTCCTTGACCTCGCCGCCGCAGTGGCGGCAGGTCTGCACGGGGGTGCGAATGCGGCGGAAGGTCGTGGGCTTCCCCTTCGAGTAATACAGCAGGCTGTAGTGGCTGGGGTGCAGCCGGCCGGCGATGGGCAGCGACGCGCTCATCTCGACGGCGATCCAGTGGCGGAAGGTCAGGCCCAGCTCGGCGAGGTAGGCGCCCAGCGGAATGTTCCACCGGGGCAGGTTGTAGACGAACAGCGAACCGCCGGGCTTGAGCACCCGGACGCACTCGGCCAGCCAGAGTCGGCACCAGACGAGGTAGGCGTGGTCGGGAATTTGGTCGTCGGTGCCGGCGCCGTATTCCTTACCGAGGTTGAACGGCGGGTCGGCGAAGACCGTGTCGATGCAGGCATCGACCAGGTGCGGCAGGACGGCCAGGCAGTCGTCGGCGAACAGGACGCCGAGCGGCGTCGTGTGCCACGCGACGAGCCCGGCGCGCGGCTTTAGGTAGGGCGCGACATCGAATCGGCTCCGACTCGTCCCGGGGATCGATGGATCGTTGTCGCGGATGGGATGGACGCTCATGGGCGGATGTCACCCGGCCTGCTCGGGCCGCGGCCTTGCGGGCGCCTGGCGGGAATCATCGGCGTTTCGAGCCGCAGCAGAACTTGTACTTCTCGCCGCTACCGCAGGGACACGGTGCGTAGCGTTCGGTGCCGGGATACTTCTCGCCGGGCGACACCTTTCGGGCGTGGACTTGCGGTATAGCGGGACTTGTCGCCGCGCCAGCAAAGCCGAACTCGCGGAGCCCGGGGAACATCTCCGCGTGTCGCCGGAGCATCGGGTCGATGAGGCCCCGTCGGAATTCGTCGAACTCGGCGTCATTCAGCCCGAGGTCTTGCTGCATTCCGGCGATCAGCCTTTCCCGTTCGTCAACCGGTGCCAGTGCGAGGTTGTAGCAGATCTGGCCGAGCTGCAATGCCCTATTCAGCCCTTCCTCAGTACCGTCGGACTGATCGATCAACGGCTGAGCATAGGCCAGGAGAGCTTCAGCGATGGCGCCCATGATCTGGCTCCTCGACGCGGTTGAACGCGACGCTCGTCGAACGGCCGAGCGTTGCCGAAATCGCTCAGCCTGGGCGGGCACGCCCACCGATGAGGGCGCCGGGCCGATGGCAATGCGCACCCGACCTCTGCCGACGACCTGAGTCCTCTTGCAAACCGCCTGGCCCCATGAATTTTACTGCGACGACGATCGGAAGTGAACAGCGAGAACGGCTCTCCCGAGCGCCGGCGTCGAGGGACCAGGGGCGACAAGCGAGGAGGACCGGGACGGTGCGGCGCGGCGTCGGCCCGCCCGATCGCCGGCAGGAGCCGGCTCCTACAACCGACCGGCCCGGTCCAGGCCCGCCCGATCGCCGGCAGGAGCCGGCTCCCACAACGGGACGGCACCGGGCCGGGGTGGGCCCGATCCCGACGGGACCAACCGGGCCGATTCTCGGCGGGGCGTCGAGGTGCTCGTGTCGCCGGCGCCTGGCGGGATCGGCCGATTTTACGAGACTCCTCGCTCAAGACCACCGGGTTATCTGCGCAATCCCGAACGAGTCAAGGACATAACCTCGTTCCCACGCTCCGCGTGGGAATGCCGTCCGGGACGCTCCCGCGTCCGATTGCCTCCGCGGACGACGCCGAGCGTCGGACACGGCATTCCCACGGAGACCGTGGGAACGAGCAGGATCGCCTGCGCGGTGGTGTGCGGCGAGGAGTGTCGATTTTACTGCGACGACGCGCGGAAGGGATCACGGGCCGTCGGCGGCTTCGCGGGTCGTCCGCCCGCGGAACTCGCCGGGGGCAATGCCGGTGTAGCGCTTGAAGACCTTGCCGAAGGAGCTCTCGGTCTCGTAGCCGACGGCCCGCGCGATGGCGGCGATCGTGGTGTCGCCCCGTCGCAAGAGGCCCGACGCCCGGTGCATCCGCCATCGCGTCACGTAGCCGTGCGGCGGCACGCCGACCAGTTGGCGAAACCGATCGGCGAAGGCCGATCGCGACATCGCGACCCCTTCGGCCAGCGAATCCACCGTCCACGGATGCGCGGGCCGCTCGTGGATCGATCGCAGCGCGGCGCCGATCTGCTCGTCGCCGAGCGCCTTCAGCCACCCGGCCGACCCCGCGCCGGTACTGGCCAGGTGGGCCCGGATCGCCTGGACGAAGAGGATGTCGGCCAGGCGATTGCGGATCGTCTCGGCGCCCGGGACCGGCGAGGCGGCCTCGGCGGCGAGGAACTGGAGGGTCGACTCGAGCCAGCGCACCGGCGAGCCCTCGTCCCCCTTGACGTGGATCAGCGGGGGCAAGGCGTCGATCAGCGGCGTCGTCCCGCCCTCCTCGAACGAGAAGCAGCCCGAGACCAGCGAGGTCGGTGCTCCGCCGCCCCCATGGCGGAGGGCCAGGCTGGATCCGGACATGCCCCCGGGCTCGACCCGCCTGGCCGCGCAGTCGGCGAGCAGCTCTTCGAGCGGGATCGCCGGGCTCTCCGGGCGGTCGCGCAGCACGCTGGGCCGACCCTTGGGCAGCAGCACGAAGTCGCCCGCCGCCAGCGGGATCGGGTCGGCGATCCCGTCCAGCTCCAGCCAGCACGAGCCCCGCGACACCACGTAGAACGACGGATGCGCCCGCTCGCCGAAGTCGAAGCGGATCCCCCAGGGCGCAGTCAGCTCCATCCGTCCGAAGACGTTGCTTCGCATCCTGACGCTGTCGAGCACGTCGGTCAAGACATCCATTCGCTAATGTCCTCTTCGCCCGGAATATCTCGCGAATCTGGACGATTGGACGAGAGATTCGGCGTTCTTGCCGTTTTCTATCCGACGATCCTGGTCTAAGAATAGTCCCCGAAGGCAGGAGGTCAAGCGCAGAGCGCCAGACGGCGCTAGGAGCACGAACACACATATTCTGAAAGGGAGATTGCGATGAAACCAACAATCGGATGGGCGCGGATCGCCGGCACGGTGCTTCATGTCCTGGTCGGCGGTCTGATGCTGTTTGCCTGCTCGGGCAAGGCGTTTGGATTTGCCCCGCCGCAGGTGACGGAGATGATGACGGCGGCCGGGCTGGGCGATCAGATCCGGCTGATTGGCGCAGGGGGACTGGTCAGCGCCCTCCTGCTGCTGGTCCCCCGGACCGCGGCGCTGGGCGCACTGGCGGTGTCGGCCTACTGGGGCGGCGCGATCTGCCTGCACATGTCCCGGCACGAGCCGTACGTGCTGCATTCCGTGCTGCTGCTCATGACCTGGGCGGGTATCGTGCTCCGGCAGCCCGCGGCCTTCCTCGGCACGCGCGAGGCGGCCGTCGCGCAGCGGGAGCTCGAGGCGGCGACGACGGCCTGACGCCACCGACGGATCGGATCGCCCGCGGGAGCCACGCGAGCCCCGCGGGCCGTTCGACCCGGCCCTGGTCGCACGGAACGCAGAGACGATACACCTCGCGGCGGTTGATCCGGCCACGCACCTCGCCAGCCCTGGTGCGGCTCGACCGCGCGATGAGGCGGCTCGGCTGGACGCTCATTGGCCCGGAATGATCCGGGGCTCGAGTGATCCAGGATGGTGCGACGTCGCCCAGATCGTGACTTCACGCGGCTGCGGGCGATGCGCAACATGCCGACGACGAGCGGCCGGGGCAAGGTCTCGAGGTCTCCGGCCCCGAGGTCGGATTTCGCCCCGGGGGGCTTTGAGTATAAAATGCCCGACCAGACGGGGGCGGGATGCATCCCCGCCGAGGGTTTCGCATGCCCGTGCTGGAGCGGCCATGTATCCACGCCAGGACGAGAAGTCGGAACTCTACGGCTACTGGAGTGCCGGCGACTGGGTCATCTCTCCGCGATTCGCTTACGCGCACCGATTCAAGAGCGGATATGCGGCGGTCAGTCTGGACGACACGCATGAGGCCCTGATCGGGTTGGATCGAAGTCTCCACCCCCTGGAAGAGATCTGCGGCAGGCCACTGGTCCGGGAAGATGACGGTGGTTCGTCCTTTTGCGGCTTCGGGGATTACGATTCCGAGCCCTCGGACCATGCAATGGTCTGCCTCCAGAACCGGAGGCAAATCGAATGGGGGCTGATCGATACCAGCCTGACGTACCGGCCGCTGCCGGCCGACGTGTTCTCGACCGTCACCTACGCATCGCCTTTCAATGATCGCATCTTGATGAGTCGTGCAGAAGGGAACGGGCCCGAATCCTCCTGGGGTCTGTTCCATCTCGACGACATGCAAGTCGAGCTTCCTTGCAATTTCTCGTTCATTTACACCTCCCGCGATTCGATCTGGGCGGTATCAAGGAGCAACCGCAAGGAAACCTACCGCGCGACGTGGCGTTCTACGACCTGGCGAGCCGGTCGCTGATTCCCGGCTGGTATGCGCAGGCGATGGCGTTCTCGGAAGGATTCGGCGCCGTCAGCGACGAGGAAGGGAAATGGCACTTCGTGGATCGGACGCTCGAGCCCGCGTTCGACGGCGTGTACGACGGCGTCGGCCGGTTCTCGTGCGGGCTCGCCGCCGTCTACCAGGGGGAAGACGCCGGCTACATCGACACGACGGGCCGGATGCGGCTGCTCTTACCCTATGCCACGATGCAGGCCTTCAACAAATACGGCCTGGCGATCGCGAACCGCGACGAGCTGGAATGGGAAATCGACATCATCGATACTGAAGGGCGCCCGCGACTCTCCGGCCTGGAGACGGCCGAATTCTGGCCGGGCGATTTCCCGTATTTCGAGGTCACGCGGGAGGGCAAGACCCAGTTCTGGGACATTCACGGAAATCTGATATTCTGAAGCGACAACGGTATCGCTCCGGTTCGAGGGTCCCGTCCGGCGGCGAGTGCGTGCCCGCGGGACGATCGTGAGGGACTCGCGATGGGACGACCACGCTCGACGATCGCCGGGTGGTCGTCCGCGGCTACTTTCACCTGCGAAGACGCCGAATCCACGGGAATGAGGAACGAGCATGGAAGCGCATCCCTACTGGTACTTCACGAGCTATGACCCCGACCACGACGCGGCGCTGCAGGCGCTGCGGCGTCGCGAGTTCCTCGCGGGCCGGTACAACCCGGTCCAGCCCTTCATCGATTTCCCGGTCGATCCGGCGAGCCCTTCGCCGGGTCCGCGGCACGCGACGATCGATCAGGCCCTTGCAGCCTCCGGGGCCGACGGGACCCGCTCGATCCTCGACATCGGCGAGACCGGCGACGAGCCCGGCTTTGGCGTGGCGGCACGGCTGGATGACGCCGTGCTGATGGACCTGTTCGGGACGACGGAGCCGACCCGCGAGATGATCGAGGCCAACATGGACTTCTTCGACGACATCGAGCGCGGGCAGGCGGTGTATCTCGTCGCGTACCGCGACGGACAGCCGCACGAGCTATTCTTTGCGGGGTATTCTTATGATTGAATGCCGAACGCGACGCCCCGGATCGCCGAAGGCCACCCGGGCCTTCCGAGCGGCGTGTCGCCGGACGGAGCCGGCTCCACCAGGAGATGCCCAGCTCGTCGATCGATCCGCACCCATTCGTCCACTCTCCGAGGAGGACCGATGACTTTCACGCGTCTGCTCGCGATGGCCGCGTTCCTTTCGCCCCTGGTTGCGGCCACGGGGTTCGCGCAGGAGACGAAGCCGGGCTTCGCGGTTCCCGAGGGCGTCACCTTCCGCGCGGCCGACATCATCAGCGAGGGGACGCGGATGTCGGCCGAGGTTTTCGCGCCGGCGGGCTCGGAGGGGAAGAGGCTGCCGACGATCGTCATGAGCCACGGCTGGGGCGGCACCGCCGAGCACCTGCGGCCCACGGCGATCGCGTTCGCGAAGGCCGGATACCTGGCGATCACCTTCGACTACCGGGGCTGGGGCAAGAGCGACGCCCGCCTGATCCTCGCCGGCGCACGGCCCGAGAAGAAAGACGGCAAGCTCATCGCCGAGGTCAAGGAGGTCCGCGAGGTCGTCGACCCGATCGACCAGACGGCCGACATCCTGAACGCGATCCACTGGGCGGCCGGCGACGGGCAGTGCGACCCGGCTCGCATCGGCCTCTGGGGGTCGTCGTACTCCGGCGGCCACGTGGTGTACGTGGCCGCGCGCGACCCTCGGGTCAAGGCGTTCGTCAGCCAGGTCGGCGCGATGGACTCGCGGTGGACGATCGCGACGGCCGCGGCCCGGGCCCATACCTTCGCCCAGGGAACCGCACGCACGCAGGGTAAGATCGGCTATCCTCCGCCCGGCTCGCGGTTCCTGAACATGAACGGCCAGCCGGTCTGGGAGAAGCTCATGCAGTACGCCGCCGATCGAGGACATCGGCCGCTGCAAGGACTGCGCGAAGCTATTCCTGATCGCCGAGAACGAGGAGCTGTTCGACAACAGGTACAACGCGATCCTCGCCTACGAGCGGGCCACGGGCGTCAAGAAGCTCGTGACGATCCCGGGCATCAAGCACTACGGCATCTACAACGAGGCCCGCGGCCAGGCCCAGAAGGAGGCGATCGCCTGGTTCGACGAGCACCTGAAGAAGGAGAAGCCCTGAACCGGCCGAACGAACCCGCGATCGCGCAGCGCGGCAATGGTTGACGACGCGAACCGTCCATCCCTCGAGCCGGAGCCGCGGGGCCCCCTCATCGCTCGATCGGTGCGACGGCCGCCGGTGCCCCGGCGCAGGAATTCGCCGCAATTCCGGCCGTCCGGCTGAGGGAGCCTGAATCCCTCCATTTCCAAACTCAGGTCGAACGACGATGGCCGGGCCGGTGCTATAATTCCATTGTTGAACTATTTGACTTCGGAACCCGGCGGGCCTACCATGTCGGCGAGCAGCGAGAAGAGCGGGCCGGATACCTGTGGCATCCTGGCCGATTTGTGGCGGCTGATCCAGTCGGTCATGGATGATTCCGAGGCCGAGATGGAGGCGCTGGGGCTTTCGCCCAAGGCGTTTTTCTTGCTGCAGGCGGTCGAGGAGCAGCCCGTTCCCCGCCGAGCTGTCGCGGCAGGATGCATCTGCCGCCGCCGACGGTGACGTACCTGGTGAAGCAGTTGGAGTGCCGGGGCTTCGTCGAGCGTCGGGCCGAGCCGGGGGACCTGCGGAAGTTCCGGCTGGTCGCGACGGAGGCCGGCGGCGAGGCGATCACGCGGGGACGGCAGGCGCTCGGCGGCGCGCTGGGCGAGCGGCTCCGGCGGATCGACCGCGCGGACGTCGCCGCCTTCGACCGGATCGTCAAGACTCTCGCCGGCCCGAGCGGTGGGGGTCGGTGCGATCCGCGGTAGAACGCCCGGACATCGGATCGGAGTCAACCCGTGTACCCGCCCGCGCGGCCGGGGCCGGGGAACCTACGTATTCAGGGAGGCGGGTGGTCCTGGAATTTGGGGTGGGCTGACGAACGTGGATCGCGGGTCGATCCATCAGAACGAGGAGCAAGCCAACGATGCGATACCGACTGCTCGGCCGGTCCGGCCTGCGGGTCTCGGAGCTCTGCCTGGGGACGATGACCTTCGGCGAGGACTGGGGCTGGGGCTCGTCGAAGGACGAGAGCCGCAAGGTCCTCGACGCGTTCCTCGAGGCCGGCGGCAACTTCATCGACACGGCGAATGTCTACACCAACGGCACCAGCGAGACGCTGCTGGGCGAGTTCCTCGAGGGCCGAGAGGGATTCGACCGTCCTGGCGACCAAGTACACCAACGCCATGCCCGGCACCGACCCCAACGCCGGGGGCAACCAGCGGAAGAACATGATGCGGTCGGTCGAGGCCAGCCTCAAGCGGCTGAGGACCGACTACATCGACCTGTACTGGCTGCACATCTGGGACCGGATGACGCCGCTCGACGAGGTGATGCGGGCCTTCGACGACCTGGTGCGGCAGGGCAAGATCCTGCACGCCGGGGTCTCGGACATGGCCGCGTGGGCGGTGGCGCGGGCCAACACGCTGGCCGAGCTGCGGGGCTGGTCGCCGTTTGTCGGGTTGCAGATCGAGTACAGCCTGGTCGAGCGGACCGTCGAGCGCGAACTGATCCCGATGGCCGAGGCGCTCGAGATCGGCGTGACCGCCTGGTCGCCGCTGGGCGGCGGCGTGCTGACGGGCAAATATGCCGAGGGCAAGGCGGGCGCCGACGCCCGGCTGAACAGCGAGATGATGAAGCGGTTCGCCCAGGACCGCAAGGACCCCTCCGAGGTCGTGGCCGAGGTCGCGGCGATCGCCCGCGAGGTCGACCGATCGCCCGCGCAGGTCGCCCTGGCGTGGCTGCGGCAGCGGCCGGTGCCCGTGATCCCGATCATCGGCGCCCGGCGGCTCGAGCAGCTCCGCGATAACCTGGCGTGCCTCGACCTGAAGCTCGACACGGATCAACTCTGGCGGCTCGACGCGGCCAGCGAGGTCGAGCTGGGCTTCCCGCACGACTTCTACGCCAACGAGATGGTCAAGGCGCTGATCTCGGGCGGAATGCGGGACCGGATCGACGTGTAGTCAGTGGTCAGATGGGGAGAGTGGTCAGTGGTCAGTGGTCAGTGTCTTCGTGGAAAGGAAATGCGATGCATGGCAAGAAGGTGGCCCTGGTGACAGGGGCGAACAAGGGGATCGGATTCGAGATCGCCCGGCAGCTTGGCGGGCGGGGGTTCACGGTCGTGCTCGGGGCCCGCGATGGCAGCAAGGCGTCCGACGCCGCCGCGCGGCTGGCGGGCGAGGACATCGATGCGCACGGGGTCGTGCTGGATGTGACGGATCCGTCCACCGTCGAGGCGGCCGCGCGCTGGCTCGACGATCGGTTCGGCCGGCTGGATGTGCTGGTCAACAACGCCGGGGTGTTCCCCGAGTTCACCGCCGGGCTCAGGCCCTCGCAACTCGACCTGGCGACGCTGCGATCGACCTACGAGACCAATGTCTTCGGGGTGTTCACCGTCACCCGGGCGATGCTGCCGCTCTTGAAGAAGTCGGCCCGGCGCGGATCATCAACCAGTCGTCGACGCTGGGCTCGCTCGGGCTGCTGAGCGACCCGAAATCGTCGTATTACGGGGTCGTCACGGTGGCCTATAACTCGTCCAAGACGCGCGGTCAACGGCCTGACGGTGGCGTTCGCCAAGGACCTGGCCGGCGACCGGATCTCGGTTAACTCGACCTGCCCGGGCTGGGTGAAGACCGACATGGGTACCGACGCCGCGCCCCGGACGGTCGACCAGGGCGCAGCGATCGCCGTGAAGCTGGCGACGATGGACAACCCGCCGACGGGCAAGTACCTCGACGACGCGGGCGAGATCCCCTGGTAAGCCATCGCGGATTCCACCGGGCTGGGCGTCCGTCGCCGGGTGATGTGATGCGTGCCGGGCGAACCGGCGACGTCAGTCGCCGGGTGATGCAACGCGGCAGCCGGGTGATGCAACGCGGCAGCCGGGCGATGCGTCGCAACAGCCGGGCGAACCGGCGACGTCAGTCGCCGGGTGGTGATACCCTCGGCCCCAGGTGATGCCCCCAGAAACCCGGCGACTGACGTCGCCGGTTCGCCTGGGCCGCCATCGTCGCCCGACCGAAACAGGACAGGATCGATCCGGGCGCAGGGCGCCCCAGCGATCCTGCCTGCCTGATCCGTGGTCATTCGTGAAATCCATGGTCCAATCTTCGGCTTCGCCCGCCTCGTGGCGTCAGGCGAACAGGCGGGTGACGGCCTCGGCCTTGACCAGCTCGCGGGGCTGGTTGAGGTGGTTCATGACCATCGTCGCCGGGTCGATGCCGAAGGCGTGGTAGATCGACGCCAGCAGCTCGCCGGGGTGCACCGGGTCGGAGACCGGGGCCGAGCCGGTCCGGTCGGACTTCCCATGGACGTGGCCGCGGCGGATGCCGGCGCCCGCCAGGACGGCCGTGTAGCAGTACGGCCAGTGGTCGCGGCCGTCCGGGCTGTTGCCATTGCCCGACGTGCTCACGCCCTTCTGCGGGCTGCGGCCGAACTCGCCGACGGCGACGACCAGCGTATCCTTCAGCATCCCCCGGTCGTCCAGGTCGATCAACAGGCCCGAGAGACCCTGGTCGAGCATCGGGCCCGAGCGGTCGCGCATCCGGGTCGTCAGGTCGGTGTGGTGGTCCCAAGAGTGGTTGTCGCTGTTGGCGACCTTGGGCCAGATCACCTCGACGACCTTCGTCCCGGCCTCGACCAGCCGGCGGGCCAGGAGGCAGCTCTGGCCGAACGTGTTGCGGCCGTACAGGTCGCGGGTCGTCGGCGACTCGGCCTGGATGTTGAAGGCGTCGCGTGCCCGGCCCGAGACGATCAGGCTGAGCGCCCGGTCGTAATACTCGTTGAGCTTCAGGTCGGCGACGGCGGCGTCAACGTCGCGCATCCCGGCATTGAGCGCATCGCGGAGCTTGGCCCGCCGCTGGAGCCGCAGGGCGAAGACCTCGGGCCGGAGCTTCAGGTCCTCGACCTTGATCCGGTCCATCTTGGTGAAGTCCATGTCGTCGCCTTCGGGGAACAGCGTGTACGGGTCGAACGCCTTCCCGAGGAACCCGGCGGTGCCGCCCTTGCCGACGACGTTGCTCTCCTGCAAGGGGCGCGGGAGCATCACGAACGGCAGCATCGGCACGTCCTGCGGGCGCAGGCGGATGATCTGGCTGCCGAAGTTGGGGAAGTCCTTGGGGCTCGGCGGCTCGAGCTGGCCGGACGGGCTGACCTTGTCCGTCGTGTACCCGGTCATCATCTGGTAGATGGCCGCGGTGTGGTTGAACAGGCCATTGGGCGTATAGCTCATCGAGCGGACGAACGTGAACTTGTCCGTGATCTGCGCCAGGCGAGGCAGGATCTCGGTGACCTTGGTGCCGGGGACCTTGGTGTCGATCGCCTTGAACTGGCTCTTGACGTTATCGGGGACGTTGTCCTTGGGGTCCCACAGGTCGAGGTGGCTGGGACCGCCCTGCAGGTAGACCATGATGATGCTCTTGGCCTTGCCCCAGCCGGGGCCGCGGCCAACTTCACCGCCTCGGGCCGACGAGGCCGCCTGCAGCTCGAGCAGCGTGCCCAGGCCCATGCCCAGCAGGCCCGATCCTCCGACCCTCAGGATATCCCGCCGCGTGACGCCCAGCTCGGCGTCGCACAGGTCCTTGCCGGCCTGCCCGGGTACGATGATCATCGGCTCGCTCCCTGGTAACGCTCGTCGTCGGTTCTGTTGATCAATCGGTCCGGCCGTCCACTCGCCGGGATGTCGCCCCCGCGTGACCGGGCACGCTGTTAAACAATCATTGTATCGGTCGGGCGGACGATTGTCGCGTCGAATCTCCAGAATTTGGCAACCTGATCGAGCGCCGAACGGTCGGGTGTCTCGCAGGCCAACGACCGGCGCCGCGCCCCCGACCGATCCGTTCGGCCGCCCGGCCCGGGTCCGACTGGCCGCCCGCCCGCCCGATCGCCGGCAGGAGCCGGCTCCTACAACGGATCGGGCCGGTCGTCTTCTTGTAGGAGGGGGCTCCGTCCCCCGATCCGGGCGGCCCGACCCGGACGGTATCGGCCCGCCCGATCTCCGTTCGGCGCGGGTCTCCGACCCCGCCGCTGCCGGGACCGTCAGGTCTCCACCCGGCCGGTCCGGCCCGGTCCGACCGACCGCCCGGGAGACCTTCAACAACCGGCCGGGACCCGACGTCGGTGATTCAGGGCGGGTCGAAAGGGCTGACATCGTCGCCTGCCACGAACTCGACGCGGCCCCAGGGACGCCAGGCGGCGCGTTCATACTTCGCCCGCCTCGGCGCATGGAAGGCGGCCAGGTTTTCTGCCAGCATCACCACTGCTTGGGCGGCTTCGCTCCGGTCGCTACGGAAAGCATCCGCCTCGGCCCGATACCTGGCTTCCATCTCGCTGTGGTATCTTGCGAGCCGGCGGTAATCCATCCACCGGGCCAACATCATCTTGCCGCCGAGCCCCAACGCGACGAGAGCTACCAGAGTCATCGTCCACCGCACGGTGAATCTCGGTCGCGTCATGGTCGAGGTCCTATCGAGGCCCGCACTGTCCTCTAGCCTATGCCGCCGCCTGGCCTGTTCTCACGCCGTTGTCGGTTGCAGCTCGAACGTCTCGGTGGCCGCTCACGCCTTCGGCTACGCTGCGGCTGTTGATTGCACCGGCCTCAAACCGGTCTGTGTTCAGTTACAATGATTTAACTATTAAATCCCTTTGAGGGCAACTAGGCGATGTCAAGCCGCGTCGGGAAATTGGAACAAACACGAAACACAATGAGACGCGCCAAATCAACTCGGCGATATTGGCCTCGCTTACTGTCTCGTCTGAGTGTTCGGGCGATGGTAGTTCTCGTACTGATCGCGGGTGGCGGACTCGGGTGGGTTGCGCACCAGGCCCGCGTCCAACGGCAGGCTGTGGCCGCTCCACGGCGAGCCGGTGTCACCCGGCGTTCTTGGGGATTAACGACTCCAGTACGCCCTGCTCATCCGCTCGACCAGCTTCAGCTGCTCCTCGCTGTACCTCGGCAAGAAAAGATTAGGTCCGCTCGGTATGCGGATCTCTGGGTTGGCCAGCTCGCACATCTCCAGCATCGTATCGCCGTCCATGGAGCATCCCTTGCCCCAGGCCAATCCCGTTGTTTGGCGGAAGAACGATGGCCAGAACGGCTTACTTCGGACCGCCACGGCTTTGCATGGGTTGCCGCCGTTCTCGACGATGGCTGAATGTAGGTGTGGCGTGCCGAATCGATAGGCCCGCCAGGCGGCGGTCGTCACATGCAGACAGATGGCAACGGCAAGGACGATGACCATCATCCTCCGCATTGTGAACGTGATCTGTGGAAGCCGCATGGCGACGGTGACCCTCCTCGTCGGACGCTCGGGATGGGGAATATCTCGATCATTGTGCTCCTGGCGAGAAGATAACGGTGGCCCCGGTTCCGACGGAAGATCGGTTTCTTAAGCGGACCGTTACGCCGGTTTCCTGTTCCATTGCTACTCACACCCCATCCTCTCTAGCCAGATGGAGTTGACTTTGACGACGGGCGTCGTACAATCAACCGAGTTGACGACGCCTGCCGTATGATTGGGGGTTGAGGGATGTCTGAGATGCTCCCGTCGTTGGGTGAGCTGGAGTTGCAAGTGCTGCGACTGGTCTGGCGTGAGCAGCCATGCACAGAACGTCGGATCACGGAGTTGGTCCAAGGGGACCGACCGGTGACTCGCACGACGGTCTTGAAGACGATGCAACGGCTGGAGGAGAAGGGGTTGCTGGTCCGCAATGTGGTGGGGCCGGGGCAAGGTCCGATCCACTACCGGGCGTCTGTGGAAGAACAGAGCGTCTTGCCGGCTTTGATCGGGAGATTCGTCGAGCGGGTGCTGGGCGGGTCGGCTGCGCCCTGGCGGCGTACCTGGCCGACCTGGACAACAAGCGGCTTTCGGCGAAGGACCTGGAAGCCCTCCGCGCCATCGCACGTAAGATCGGCGAGGCGCAGGAACGGGAGGGCCAGTCATGACGCACGTCATCGACAACCTCAACGGCATGGCACGAGCCTGGACAGCGTTGGTCTGGGCGGTGACATGGCAATCGACGCTTTTGGTCGGGATCTGCTCGCTCATCGCGCGGGGGTTGCAACGTTCGTCGCCGAGCCTGCGCTACTGGCTCTGGCAGATCGCGGCAATCAAACTGCTGGTGATGCCGCTGTGGGGTGCCTCCATCCTCATGCCCGAAACGCCACGCCGCGACACCCGCGAGTATCCCGAGTCACGGCGGCCTGCGCGATCCGCTGATGAAACCATCGCGAGGCCGACAGACGGGCTCCGGGCGCCCAGGCGCGACGGAGCTGCTTACGGCCACCCGCGCGTGGAGCGGACAGGAAGGCTCTGGGTCGCTCAAATCAACTGGCAAACCTGGCTGCTGGCGGGCTGGGGGCTCGCAGTCGCTTGGCAGGCCGCGGCGATCGCGCGGCAGCGTAGGCTTCTGAACATTCTGCTGTCACGGGCGGTTCTCGTCGACAATCCGACTCGACTCGCGCTCGTGGCTGACCTCTCGGACCGGATCGGGTTGCTGCGGCCGCCGAAGGTTATGATCGCCATCGATGTGGATTCCCCCTTCGTCTGTGGCCTGCGGCGGCCGACTCTCGTGCTACCCTCGATCCTGCCCCTCTTGCTCGGACCTGAGCAATTGCGATCCGTCCTGCTTCACGAGTTAACCCACGTCGTGCGCCGTGATCTACTCTGGGACTGGATTCCGACAATCGCTCGCCTTCTCTATTTCTTTCACCCCGCGGCCCACTACATCGCCTATCGTACTCGCCTCGAGCGCGAGCTGGCGTGCGACCAGGTGGCGATGGTGCTGACCGGGCTACCTACTGCCGTCTATGCCACGACCTTGGTCAACGTAGTGAGCCGGTCATCAATACCGTCCGCCCTGCGGCCAGCGGCCTCCGCTCGCCTTGACGGTGCAGAACTATAACCGCCCTGCGGCACCGCCCTCGAAGTCATCCTTTCGTAACCGTACTCTGAGGAGTCTCTGGCCATGAACGAGCGATTTGGACCCTGGTCCTCTGCTCTGGGCGACGGGCTGGTGCCCCACCTCAGTACGTTTTGGAAGCGACGGCTGGCGCTGTTGGCGTCAACCCGAGCGGCCCACCTCGGGGTGACGCGGCGGGATTGCCTGAAACTGGGCACCGCAGGGGCCGCCGCTTGTGCTTTACCCACCTTACACCTGGCATCGGCCGACGGTCCGGATAACGGAACGACCAAGGGCGTGGGTCCGGTCGATCGGGCGGCGACTCGCGAACGATTGAAGCGGCTCTGGCATTCGCTACATACCATCGAATTTTGCTGCGATCAGTATCCACTCGACGCACAAGGACGGTTCGATCGCACGGAGGGATCGGAGCGCGTCCGGGTGGCGATCGGCACCGGCGGCCGCCGGTTCGTGGTCGAATCTACGGTCTTCAATAATGAGCAATACAAGATTACCGAGATGTGCACGGACGGGAAGCAAGCTTACTCGTTCGAATATTTTGCTGAACATCCAACGATCCTCGACCAGGTCACGATCACCAATGTGAAAGGCGGGGTCAACGAATATAATACGGGCCCCCTGGTCGGACCCCTGTGGTCGTTCATGCCCTTCGGCAAACCGCTCTTCCAACGACTCGACGACGAGGCGACCCTCGACGAGTACCCTGATCCCGACGGCGGTACGTATCTTGTGCTTACGTACAAGGACAAGTACGGCATCGTACGCTGCGAGCTCGATCCGCAACATGACCTGTTGGCGCGCCGCGTTGAACGTGCCCGCAATCGGCATGACCTACAGGGCGACGCGATTTGCCCGTGTCAACGGCCGATGGATGGTGGTGGAGGGGACGGATCTGGGCCATACCGGGCATCCGAAGGCGTTCCGCAAGGGATTCGAGGTGATCGATTTACAGATCAATCGCGTGCCCGACTCGGTGTTCAAGGTCGTGATACCCCCCGGGACGATGCTACTCGATCTCACAAAAACGCAATTCGCTACGACCAGTTTCGAGGGGGGCGTGGTCGTTCGACGGGCCCTTGAGGACAAGCTCGGCATTCCGCGTCCGCGAGCGAGCGATCCTCCCTATACGGATCCGTGATGTTTCCCAACCATCCTCAGCCAGGATCAGGCGATTCGTTCCAGGAAGCCCGAGCGATGCGACGACCTCTTCTGCGATTCACGGTCAGGAAGACGATGGTCACGTTGGCCATTTTATGAGACTCCTCGCTGAAGACCACCGGGTTATCTGCGCAATCCCGAACGAGTCAAGGACATGACCTCGTTCCCACGCTCCGCGTGGGAATGCCGTCCGGGACGCTCCCGCGTCCGATCGCCTCCGCGGACGACGCAGAGCGTCGAACACGGCATTCCCACGGTGACCGTGGGAACGAGCAGGATCGCCGGCGCGGTGGTGTTCGGCGAGGAGTGTCCATTTTATCCATCTTGATCGGCATGACGCTCAGGCGGAGAGACCATTGTCTGAGGCGTGCCGAATGGCATTCGACCAGGGAAGCGGAGTTGCGGTACCGGATTCACCTCATGAGCTATGCAGAACTCGTCAATTGCGGTTGTTCGATGGATCTTCTGGCGAGCCGACATGCCGGTCTGCGATGGGAATATCACCGCGCGGCGTCTCGCCCTTGGGAACCTCTCCCTCGTGAACCATTCTTACGGCCTGCCTTCGCTGCGGAGGACTCGGACAGTTCATTCGGCGACAAATAGAGGCAAGCCGACCGAGACTGCTGACTGCGTGTCCCGTGCGCTTCGACGTACGATGGATGACGGAACCGTGATCGCATCGGCGTCATTGATGAATTCGATGTTCAGAGCTGCATGCCTCTTCGCGACGGATCAAGCGATCGCCTCGGCCAAAGATCGTTTCTCGTACTCAGGGAGGATTGACCTTGATGTTGAAGCAGAAATCGTCGGCGTTCATGGCCGCGGTTGCGGGTCTCGTTACGATCATGGGTCTCGCGTCCGGCGCCACCCTCTTCGACGACCAATACCCGCCGGATCAAGTTGACCGCTCGCCGACTCAGCCGAGGGATTTGGTCCCAGCCTTGGTCGTGTACACGATCGAGTGCCATGTCTCGCAGAATGGCGAAGAGCCCGAACGGGCACCGAAGGTGACGTGTGAGGCCGGACATCCTGTCCAACTCTTCGCCGGTCATGGTGTCAGCGATCCAAGAGGCGGAACGGTGCTCGTCGGCTTCACCTGCTCGACAACAATTACGCCGGCCAAGGACGGCAATGTCTGGGTGGATATCCGAGCGGAGCAATCAATCCTTGAGCCGACCGAGGGCAATGGGGTACGGCTTCGAGGAGAAACGCTGCAACTCATCAAGGTCGTCAAGCTGGGCGAGAAGGTTGACCTCGAAATTCCCTCCGCCAAGGGCAAATCGCAGGCCCGACCGACTCGTTTCGATCTCGCGATTTCTACTGCCAAATCAAGCACCAAAGCATCATCCAAGTGCGGGCTGACTCAGAATGCGTCTCGGCCGACCGTTGACGACGGCTTGAAGGTGATCCCCCAAGCGAGCTTCATTGCTCGCGTTGTTGACGGTAAGGGTAAGCCCACGCCGGCGCGGCTGTATTACGAGGTCGTGGGGCAGTTCGGCGGCGAAACCTGGCGGGGGAAATTCCGGCAAGTTAAGAACAGGCCCGACATGATGACGCGCCTTGATACCGATCGGGCTGGAAGATGTGTGTATCGATAGCTGCGGGGACAACGTCTGGTGGACGTGGGCTCCCGACTCGCCACGGGTGGATTACGATCACATCCGCTTGGACCGCGTTCGACCGGGACCGCGCCCAGATCCTCATTCGGAGGATGAAGACCGCGACCCTCGAGATCCGCCTGCGATCGAAGATGAGCAAGCTTCCGGATGATCCCATTGTGGAAGTCTCGTATCCGCGGAATGGAACTCCGACGGGGGGCAATTACCGAGGCAAGTGACTGCGGGGGTTTATCGCCTCGACGAGCATTTGTTGCCGGGGCGGATGATCGATGTCGACGTTCGTGCGCCGGATTCAAGACGCTGATCACGCGCCCTTTCGAATTCACGGAGGAGGGCCAAGCGGGCATCGTGGAAATTACGCTGGAACCGGGAGAGTGCACCGACGGCGTCCGCTTGAAAGATCTGACTCCGGTCACCCTGAAGACACCCGCCGGTCAGCCGATCTTGAAGTCTCCGTGAAGGAAGCGTTGAACGTCCGGTTTGAGGAGACGCATTTCGCCACACGCCCAGGGCTACACCGTCCGGCGTTCGTGGATCTCGTGGATCCGCCACAAGGATCAACAGGGCGAGCGGCCCGGACAAAACCTAGAAGAGTCGTTTACTCGGTCTCGCGCCGCCGATGCGCCGTATGGTCGGCCGCGACTGCCCGGCGTCGATGTGGTCAGCCGGGCAGGAACGATCGCCGTCGAGGCCCCAGAGTTCAAGCCAGTCCAGGTGAAATGAAAGGATGCCCCGATGTTTTCTTGGATTGCGCTCGTTGTCGTGTTTTCGCTTCCTCTCCAAGCTCCGGATGCGAATGCCGACTCTCGGCCGCAGCCGACCGTGGTCAACGTCATCGAGTACGAGGAGGAATCGGATCGGCTGGAGAAACGTGCCTCCGAGCTTGGACAAGATTACGATTATCTCAAAGTTCTGCTCGCAAAAAAGAAGGCCGAATTCCAAACTGCCAAGGCCGACCTGGCACTTTACCGTCTAACTCACGAGATTGAGCCGGTGCGAGCCACCGCCGTGCGCGGCCGAGTGGACAAGCCTGGCGCCGACGAACTCGTCGAGCTTTCGACGACGAGAGAGAAAGGGGAAATCAGAGTCGAGAACGAACGAATCACGCTACGAGGACGAGTCGTTGACGCCGAAAATCGACCGATTGCCGAGGCGTCCGTTTCCGTCATCGACGCGAATGAAAACGAGCAGTCCCTCCAAACTTCAACGGATGCGAACGGCAATTATTCCATCGTCGTTTTGGCGTCCGGCAGGAATTAGTTTCCCTGTAGTTTCCTTCTCGCCGGCTTGATCGTGATGTCGTAGTCGGGGAGGGTCGGCGAACGTTCGAGCCGAGCCTCGTAGATCCTCATCTCCTTGGCCGGCACACGCACCCCGTCGGGGTACTCCCCCGACAGGCATCTCACCGTCGGGTGGCGACCCCTCCAGGTCATCCTCCGGGCACAGCCGAGGACTATCAACAATCCGGACAGCAGCGTGCCGTTCCACTTCCTCTCCAGGGCCGACCAGCACCGCTCGACCGGGTTGTACTTGCTGTGGTACGGCGGATAGTACACCAGGCGGACCTCCAGCCCCGACCAGTCGGCGAACTGCACCATCCGCTTGAGGAACTGCGTCCGCCGGCCCGAGTTCTTCGGGCCGTTGTCCAGGTAGACCACCAGCCGTCTGACGTGCCCGCTGGCCCTCCTGACCTTCAGCCACCACGCCCGCAGCGCGTCCGCCCAGGCGTCGCTGGTCTCGCGCCGGCCGAACAGCAGCATCAACGCCCCGGTCGCCACCATCAGGATCCCGAACGGGACCAGCTTCTCCTTCGCGGGCGGGTCATGGTCCCACCCCTTGGGCGCCTCGCCGGCCGAGTCGGTCCGGGTTTTTCCCCCCGCGTGAGTAGTCGCCCAAGGCCACCTTCGCCTTGGTGTCCATCGAGATCTCCAGGGCCTCGGGGTCGCCCCCGGCCTCCTCCTTGACTCGCTCCACGTTGGCGAAGATCGCGTCGGTCTCCTCGGTCTTCTTCAGGGGCTTGCCTTTCTGGATCCGCTTGAGGCGGTAGTTCATCCGGTTGAGGATGTCCCGCATCGTCCGCTCGCCGGGCAGCTCCGCCTCCGGGCGCCCCCCGGCGATCAGCGCCTCTCGGACCTCCTTCGCCGACAGGTTCGTGTACCGGCGCGCCGACCGGAGTTCCGGGTCGGCGTACGAATGGGGCTCGACGACGGCGCGGATGTCGGCCGCCAATCCGGGGTCCTTGTCCTCACTGCGTAGGCGGCCTCGGGCGGCGAAGTCCTCGACGCAGCGGAGCCCTCGTCGGAGCTCGCACAGCCCCTTCTCGACGGTCTCGCGCCCCCAGCCGAAGCGGCGTTCGGCCACCCGGGGGCTGCCGTCGCAGAGGTCGACGGTCACCTCGGCCTGGAACAGCCGCCGCTGATACCCGGTGAGTCTGCGGGCGCCGGAACGGAGCAAGGCGTCGAATCGCTCGGTGGTGCCGTCCATGTGGAACGTCCGTGATGGTGTCGCTATGATCGTTTGGTGTCCCTCGCCGTCTCGGGCCAGCATAATCCGGCGCGCGGGTAGATTACCAGGCGCCGGTCGCCTTTCGACCCTCTCGATTGGGGAAGCTTGAGTCAAATCAAATATGAAGCCAGAGGCCATGCGCGACGGGTGATCGGTATAGACGAGCACGGGAATGAGCAGCCGCAATTGATCAAACTCGAAAAAGGCGTCACCCTCAAAGGGTCCATCGTCCACCGAGGCCAACAAGTTCCCGCTGTAAAGATTTACTTGTTCCCCTCCGACGGAACCTACCCCGGCTTCCTGGGCGAATGGACATCCATCAGCGATGACAGAGGCGAATTCACCTTCGCCGACCTGCCTGCAGACCTCAAAGCCGTATTATCGTTTGACATCGATAGCCTCAAGCACGTTGGCGCGATCGCCTCCAAGGAGATCCGGACCCCCTCGCTACAAGGGACCAAGCTCCTCCTCGATCCGATTGAAGTCGGCCAGTCATACAAAGTCGCCGGACGGGTGATTTTCCGGGACGGGAAGAAGGTCCCCGCGGGTTCCAAGCTGTATCTCAGGATTGACGGCAGTTGCTCCGGCCAGGCGTGCATACTCGACGCCGAAGGGCGGTTCGAGGTAACAGGTATGCCCCAGGGCGTGGCATTGTTGTCGGTCGGCTTCCCCAACAATGAGTATGCCCCGAAGGGCTACAGGCTCTCGACGGATAATATCTCGCTCGACCGTTCGTATCCCTGGCGATTGTGCGGCGAGCTCGACCGCGACATCTCCGATTTGAAAGTCTTATTCGAACCCGGTCCCGCCTGGGAGACGGCAAGTCCTGGAACTGAGGGCCAGACCATCCCGATTGACCAAGCCAATCTCAAGATCGAACCCCTTGCAGGAATAGCGGCGCCCAGCCCGAGGCAATAAGGGCTAGATCAAGGTGCACCTCATTCCAGGGTACCTCCCAGATTTCTGCGAAATGATACGCCAAGGCCGGCGGCCCCACGGTTTGCCTTTTGAAGCCTTCGGGGCGAGCTTGCGACTACGGATGAAGTGGTGGAACGCGGTGCGAGAGATCGCGACGGTCTTGGGGGTGAGCCGGCGACAGCGGGTTGACACCTGGCCGGAGCACCGGCCTCGTGATCGTGTGAGTTCTCGAAGCGAGACGAGGAATGGGTTCAGGCGAGGCGGCTATGGAGGAGATAGACGGGCCGGAAGCCCTTACGCCGGTTTTCTGTTCCATTGCTACTCACGTCCCACAAGGCGGCGATCCCTGTCAACTCTCTGACAACTCCTTGCTCACCTCTCGACCCGGAGGAACGACCGATCGATCACGACCCCCTGGCCTGGCACCGCCGCCTTGCGGACGGTGAGATGGTAAACCGCCCTACCCTTCTCGTTCTGAGTGGACGGGTGGGTCTCCCCGATTGGCATCTTGTTTTCGGCCGACTCGTGGACGCTGATCGAACCAACTCTTGACCAACGGGCCATCCGTGCACAAGAGCGTCCCCCGTGCCCTGGTAATCGTCGCCATCTTGCGCTTGCGCATCATGAGACCCTCCAGAAAGGGGCTTGAAAGAAAGGCGCTTGGTAATCGCCGCAGATCTCGACGGCATCATACGAGTCCGGCGGGTCACTACTGAGGCAAAATCCCCGTGACCAAGAAAGGCCGGTGGGTTGACCTGCCCAAGAGCGGTGTGGCCGTGGTGATGGATCGAGTGGTGCAATTGTGCCACGAATGAGCTCGGCCCACCAGAAATGAACTCGCACACCGCGTGCCCCATCTATAGACCCTTGCCTGAGGACTGCATTTAGGCGGTCGGCAGGAGGTAGCCTACCCAGATGATGCCGGGGCACTTTCAGGCCGGCGTAGTCCTCCGGTCGGGGTTCACCAACCGATCGGCATGAGAGAACACCCGGATTGCGGTCTCGCTGGAGGCGGTCAACCGCGGCGAGCACCTGCTCAACGGCTTCCGCAACCGCGACCTGCCTGCGCTGCTGTTCCCCGCGGCGGCCGCGGCGAGCGCCGAGGAGGCCAAGCGGCAGTCGGGGCGGGTGACGCGGTTGATCCGCCTGCTGCGGGCGCATGGGGTGATCGCCAAGGTCGGCAAGACCCACCGCTACCAGATGACGAGGGCCGCCGCCAGGTGAGCGCCTTGCTGGCCGCCCGCCAGGCCGGCGTCGAGCAATTGCTCAAGGCCGCATGAGAGAAGGGGTTGGGGAATCTGCGCACTGCGCGAAGAAATCGAACGTTAGTAGAACGGATTCCACGGATCACAGATACCCGGATTCCGGTCTCAGGCGATCGGCGGGAAGTGTCCTACCGACATGACCCCGGACTCCCCCAGGCGAGTGTCGGCCTCGGGTAGGACTTCACCGACCGATCGCCTTAGGAGACGTTCGACGGGTTACCCGCACCGCTGGCTCTCGGGCTCGATCGGTGCGGGTCGCTCAGCAATCGCCGGGCAAGGAATCGCTTCAGTCCGCGCCAGCAATCCATGGTCGCGAAGTAGGTCTGGGTTGCGCTGGAGCGCTTGCCATTGGAGGCATCGAAGAGAACCATCCACCCCGCCGGACGATCCTTGAAATGTTCGTCCAGGAAGTGGCCGGCATGGCGCATCCGTTCGCCGATGCGGAAGTCCCGGCTGGTCGTTCACGAGAATCCCTCGTCGTGAGGGACGCCGCGATCCTCGACTCCGCCCCGCAACCGCACGCACAAACCCGCCCGAAGCATCGACCCGGGACGGCTCTCCTCTTTCATGAAGCCAGTGATACCGTGCATGCAATCCAGATTCCAGGGCCCCCAAAACCCCCTGTACCCCCTCGGCTCTTCTTTCTCCCCCTACTATCAGGATGTATCAGGTTTGCAAAAACTGAAATGCACCTATCGGCCAAGAGGGGCATTTTCTTGACGCAAGGCCTTTGGCAAGAAGCAGAAACTTTATTTGGAAATTCCATAAGATTTTCCGGCGCGGCGGCGGTTTCCGTGGCTCGGTTCATATTTGGCCGGTTATTTTGCGGTATGGCGTGATTCTCAGAAGCCGGTATTAACGAGGCGGAAAGCCTCAAAACGGCCCATTTGGCGCAACAACTGTCGCCTCCACGAGATGCCGGGTGAGACAATCCCACCCGGACGACCCCCGGCCCCGCCGGAAAGGCACGTTTTACAGTTGCCGTGCGATGGCCGTGCCGGTCGCTGCCCCCTTCGAACAAGCGCTCGAGCGGTCCCCAATACTCACTGGCCAATATCGGGTTGCGGGCCCATGTCGCGGCCAACGTTTAATTGTCCGCCCACCGCAGCCACTCGGCCGGGTCCGCGTCGGACGGCATCCGCCAGTCGCCGCGGGGCGAGAGGCTGACGGTGCCGACCTTGGGGCCGTCGGGGACGCACGACCGCTTGAACTGCTGGCGGAAGAAGCGGGTGTAGAACGTCCGCATCGCTTCCTCGACCACGGCGCGGGGATACGGCTGGGTGAACGCGGCGTGCTCACTCAGGAACCGGATCTTGGCCGGCGAGTGGCCGCAGCGCACCATGTTGTACAGGATGAAGTCGTGCAGCTCGTACGGGCCCAGCGTCGCCTCGGTCGATTGCTCGATCTCGCCGGCCAAGGACGCCGGCAACAGCTCGGGCGAGATCGTCGTCTCGGCGATCGATAGCAACGTCCGCCGCACCGGGCCGTCGGGGTACTGGTTCATCGCCACGTATTCCACCAGGAACCGCACCAGCGTCTTGGGGATCGAGCAGTTCGGGTTATACATGCTCATGTGGTCGCCGTTGTACGTGCACCAGCCCAGCGCCAGCTCGGAGAGGTCGCCGGTGCCGATCACGAAGCCCTTCGACATCAGCAGGAACGTCCGCAGGCGGGCCTGGACGTTCTCGAAGGTCAGGTCGCAGCGCGACTCGGCCGGGACGCGTGCCAGCGCGTCGCGGAAGGAATCGACGTCGAGGCCCTCGAGGTTGATGCCGAACGGGGCGTGGCGGATCTCGCGGAACGACTCGAGGGCCAGGGCGCCGATGTCGATCGTCTCCGACGAGACGCCGAGGTGGTCCATCAGGTCCAGGGCATTCGTCCGGGTGCGCTGGGTGGTGCCGAAGCCGGGCATGGTCAGGCCGTGGACGAGCTTCCGGTCGCGGCCCAGCATGTCGCAGGTGGTCACGGCGACCAGCAGGGCCAGGGTCGAGTCGAGCCCGCCCGAGATGCCGATGTTGAGCGGGGTCCCGGAGGGCAGCCCCTCGATCCGCTTCGAAAGCCCGGCGCACTGGATGCCGAAGATCTCGGCGCAGCGGCGGTGCAGTTCGGGTCCCGAGGGGACGAACGGCGTGCCGGCGACGTCGCGGTGCAGCCCCTGCATCGCGGTCGACGCAGGGAACGGGATGCGGCGGAACGGGCGGATCGATGAGAGGCTATCATCGAAGCTGGTCATCACGCGGCGGTCGGTACGCAGGCGCGCGACGTCGACATCCCGGGTGATCGTGTACGAGTCGCGGCGGACGGGCCGGCCGTCGCCGACGCGGGGGACTCGGCGAGTAGACCCCCGTTCTCGGCGATCAGGCAGTGGCCGCCGAAGACCACGTCGGTGGTCGACTCGGTCGGGCCGCAGCCGGCCAGGGCGTACGCCGACACGCAACGACCCGACTGGCCGACGACGAGGTCGGTGCGATAGCGGCTCTTGCCGATCGTCTCGTTGCTCGCCGAGAGGTTCGCCAGCAGCGTCGCGCCGGCCATGGCCTGGAGGGCGCTCGGGGCCACGGGGACCCAGAGGTCCTCGCAGATCTCGACGCCGACGACCAGCGAACCGGGGCCGCCCTCGATCGAGACGTCGTCGTCGAGCTCGGCGGCGAAGAGCAGGTCGATGCCGAAGGGGACGCGGCGGCCGGCCAGGTCGATCTCGGCGGGCTCCTTGCCGACGGCCGGGGCGAACCAGCGGCTCTCGTAGAACTCCTTGTAATTGGGCAGGAACTGCTTGGGCACGACGCCCAGCACGGCGCCGTCGGCGATGGCGACGGCGCAGTTGAACAGGCTGTTGCCGACCGGGATCGGCGCCCCGACGAGGACGAGCTGGCGGCGGCCGGTGGTGGACTCGGCGATCCGGGCGACGGCCGCGCTTGCGGCGTCGAGCAGGCGGGCCTGGCCGAAGAGGTCGGCGCAGGTGTAGCCGGTGACGCCCAGCTCGGGGAAGACCACGACGTCGCTGTCGGGGCAGGACTCGAGGGTGCGGACGATCTCGTCGGCGTTGGCCGAGGGGTCGGCGACCGCGACCCGGATCGAGGCACACGTGACGCGGGCGAAGCCATACCGATTCATGGCAGGACCGGGTTCCCCCTCTTCCACTCGATCGTCGCGGGCACCGCATCGGCCGGTTGACCCGACCGAGCCGCCGCGAGTAAAACAGGTTGCGACGAGCCGCCGCGCGCCCACCTCTCGCCGCGGGGGCCGGGCCGTCCGCCCCGCCGCGGCGGGTCCGGCCGGCGAGCCGGACCGGGTCGGGCCATCGCCGCGGGATCGGCCGGGGCCATCGAACCGGATCGAATGATCCATCCGTCAAGGACGGTTTCCCGACCTCATGATCTTAATCTACCAGGATCCATCATGTCGAATCTGCCTCGCTGGGTTTGCATCAGGACGTGGGTACTGCTGGCCGCCGGAATCGCGGCGATCGGCCTGGAGCTGCCGGCCCATGGACAGGCGACCTCGACCCCGACGCGCCGGCCGTTCGCCAGGCCGGGGACGCCGCGGAAGCCCGAGCGGCTGCGGACGGTCGATATCAAGCACATCAAGGCCGAGCTGACGCTCGACGTCAAGAAGAGCGAGGTGCGCGGGACCGTCACGCACACGTTCACCCCGCTGTCGCCGTATTTCGACCGGCTCACGCTCGACTGCGGATCGAAGCTGAAGGTCGCGAAGGTCACGTCCGGTCCGAACCATGCCGCCTGCACGTTCAAGACGAGCGGCGACGTGCTGGAGATCAAGCTGGACCACCCGTACGGTACCGGCGACACGGTCAACGTGGCCATCGAGTATGCCGGCTCGCCCGACAAGGGGCTGCGGTTCATCCTGCCGACCGCGGCGTATCCCGAGAAGCCGCTGGCGATCTGGACCCAGGGCGAGGCCGAGGACACCCACCAGTGGCTGCCGTGCTACGACTATCCGAACGACCGCGCCACCACCGAGATGATCGTGACGGTGGAGAAGCCGCTGTTCGTCCTTTCCAACGGCGTGCTGGTCGAGACCAGGGCCGGGCCGGGCAACACCATGACCTATCACTGGAAGATGGACGTGCCATTCGCCAGCTACCTGATCTCGCTGGCGGTGGGCGATTTCGCCATCTACCACGACAAGGTCGGCAACCTGCCGGTGGATTACTACGTCGCGCGCAAGGTCGACGAGGCGACGGCGCGGCGGTTCATGGGCAAGACGCCGCAGATGGTCGAGTTCTTCGGCCAGCGTCATCGGGCGGCCGTATCCGTATGCCAAGTATGCGCAGGTCTGCATGCCCGACTTCGGCGGCGGGATGGAGAACATCAGCGCGACGACGATGACCGACTCGGTGCTGCAGGACGAGATCGCCAACCAGGAGCACGACTTCGACGGCCTGGTGTCGCACGAGCTGGCGCACCAGTGGTTCGGCGACCTCCTGACCTGCAAGGACTGGTCGCACCTCTGGCTCAACGAGGGGTTCGCGTCGTATTTCGGGCCGCTGTTCACCGAGCACGACCGGGGCGAGGACGTCTTCCGGCTGGAGATGCAGCAGGAGCTGCAGGGCTACCTGGGCGGCGACCACGGCTACCGCCGGCCGATCGTCGAGTCGCGGTACGAGTCGTCCGACGACATGTTCGACATGATGACCTATAACAAAGGCGCGTGCGTCCTGCACATGCTGCGGGGCCTGGTCGGCGACGAGGCGTGGTGGACGGGGATCCGGAAATACGTCGCCGATCACCAGCTCCAGGTGGTCGAGACGGACGACTTTCGCAAGGCAATGGAGTCGGCCTCGGGCAAGGACCTGAAGTGGTTCTTCGACCAGTGGGTCTACAAGGCCGGCCACCCCGAGCTGAAGGTCCGCTGGCGGTACGAGACCGAGGACCACACGGTGCGGATCAAGGTCGAGCAGACGCAGAAGCTCGACGAGCAGACGCCGCTCTTCCGGCTGCCGACGTCGCTGGAGATCGCCGAGGACGCGGACCACATCCGGACGATCCCGATCGTGATCGACGCGGCGAGCCAGGAAATCATCATCCCGGCGGCATCGCGGCCGAAGATGGTGCAGATCGACCCGAAGGGGTGGCTGATCAAGACGCTCGACTTCGCCAGGTCGGACGAGGAAAACCTGTACCAGCTCGAGCACGCGACGTGCGTGCTGGGACGGCTGGAGGCGGCAAAGGCCCTGGCGAATCGGTCGGGCCGGATGCAGGTGGCGAGCGGGCTGTCGCGGGCCTGGAAGCGGGAGAAGAGCCCGATCGTCCGCCGCGAGTTCGTCGCGGTGCTGGGCAACGGCTCGCCGACCTTGCGAGCGGCGCTCTTCGAGGCGGCGAGGGACCCCGAGGCCAGGGTCCGCTCGGCGGCGATCGGCGGGCTGATCGCGCTGCGGCGGGATGACCGGGTCGAGGCGATGCTTCGCGCCACCTGGGACAACCCGAAGGAGGCCTATAGCGCCCGCGCGGCGGCGCTGCGAGGGCTCGTTGCCTGGAAGGTGGCCGACGCCCCCAAGCTGCTCGAGGCCGCCCTGAAGGTCCCCTCCCACCATGACATGATCGCCGCCGAGGCGCTCGAGATGCTGCTGGCAGAAACGAGCTCGCACGCCCGCGAGCTGGCGGCGAACTACAGCCGGTACGGTCAGCCCAGCGCGCTGCGGACGAAGGCCCTGGAGACGTTCCCCCGGCTGGCCAGGGACGACCCGGCGATGCAGGAGATCCTGATCGGGCTGATCGACGACCCGGACGGCTCGGTGCGTTCTCAGGCGATCGGTGCCGTGCGGCAGTTGAAGCTGGCGCGGGCGCTGCCGGCCCTGATCGCGCGGATCGGCCGCGAGAGCAGCGGCTTCAGCGCAGGCCCGCGGCGGCAGCTCCAGGAGGTCATCGATCTCCTGAAGACCGCGGGAGCGGACGGAGGCACCGCCGCCGGGCCGGCCACCACGGCGGACGCCGCCGGCGGCATCGCGGCGCTCGAGGCCCAGGCGGTCGAATTGGAGGTCAAGGCCCGCGACCTGCGGGGGCGGATCGCCTCGCTGAAGAAGTCGGGTGCGACGGGGTCCGGCGGCGCCGGCACCGGTACATCGCACTGACAGCGCCGGGACGCGGACGAGACTGGGTGGCCGGAGTCGCCGGGTGAGTCGCAGCAGCCGGGCGAACCGGCGACGTCAGTCGCCGGGTGGCGCGACGCAGCAGCCGGGCGAACCGGCGACGTCAGTCGCCGGGTGAGGGGTCGCAGCAGCCGGGCGAACCGGCGACGTCAGTCGCCGGGTGTTGCCCTCGAGCCTGAGTGATGCCCGCAAAAACCCGGCGACTGACGTCGCCGGTTCGCCTGTCGATCGGCATGGGTCGCAGGCGAGGATGAGGCAATCGCACGGGGAGCACCGAGATGCCGGACCCGATTGAGATGGCAACAGCGATGGGACTGGCCATGCTGGCGGCGGCCGTGGCGGTGGCGGCGGCGGCCTGGTGGGACCGTCGTCGCCAGGGAGGCAGGCCGTGGGTCGATGTCGGCTGGATCGTCGGCATCGGCGCGGGGTATTACCTGGGCTCCGCGCTCATGGGAATCCGGCCGGAATGGCGGATGCGTACCGACATGGACCGGCTGCTCGGCCTGGTGATGCCGGCGGTCATCCTGGTGGAAGGGCTCGGGGCCGTGCCCCGGGTGCCCCGGTGGTTGATCTGGGCGCTGAGAATGAGCGTGGCGGCGCTCGGTGCCCGCGTGCTGCTGCACGGGTCGGTCTACCTGGCCGGGCCCGCAGCGTCGGCCTGGACACCGATCCAGGCGTGGTCGATCCTGGGCGGGATCGCCGCGGCCGAGGCGGCGGTCTGGGCCGTGCTGGCGGCGCTGGCGCGGCGAGAGGCCGGGGCGCCCTTGCCGATCGCACTGGCGATCACGATCGGAGCGGCGGGGCTGACCGTGATGCTCTCGGGCTACCTGTCGGGCGGGCAGTCGGGCCTGCCGCTGGCCGCCACACTCGCCGGGGGCGCGATCGTCGCGCTCATTCGTCCGGGTCGGGCGCGGTCCGAGGCGCCGATCGGGCTGGCGGTCGTGGGCCTGGCGAGCGTGCTGGTGCTCGGCCGGTTCTTCGGTGAGCTCCGCGCCGATCACGCGATCCTGTTGCTGGCCGCCCCGCTGCTCGCGGCGGTCCCCGATCTGCCGAGGGTCCGCCGGCTGCCCGGGTGGGGCCGCGGGACCCTGCGGGTACTGCTCGTCGGACTGGTGGCCGGGGGGGTGCTCGCCGATGCCGCACGGCGGTTCATCGCCAGCGACCGACCCTCCGCCGCCCCCGGAGTCGGCGAGCCCTCGCTCGAGGACTACATGACCCCCGGGGCCTGAGCCGGACAGGCGCGGAAGACGAGGCTCGAGATCCTGCCGGACTGTGGACAGAGGGCAGGGGAAGCTCAGCCGCCGGCCAGGCGGATCAGGCCCTCGCGCAGGCGATCGAGGCCGCGGTCGAGGGTCTCGCCGCCGGCCGCGAACGAGACGCGGAGGGTGCCCTCGCCCCCGGGTCCATAGGCGGAGCCGTGGATCACGACGACGCCGGCGTCTCGCATCAGGTAGCGGCTGACGTCCTCCGACGGCTTCCCCAGGCCACCGATGTCGACCATCACGAAGAGGCCGCCCTCGGGCACCAGCGGCTCGACGCCCGGGATGCCGCGTAGCCGCTCGACCACCCGGTCGCGGCGCGCCTGGTACTCGGCCGCCATGCGACGGACGCATTCCTGATCGGAGTTGAGCGCGCAGGCGGCGGCGTCCTGCACGAACGTCGCCGGGCCGCGGCTCGATTGCTGGAGGATCAGGAACATCGCGCGGATGAAGGCTTCCGGCCCGGCGCAGTAGCCGACGCGCCAGCCCGTCATCGCATAAGTCTTCGACAGGCTGTTGATCACGATGGTCCGCTCGCGGGCGTCGGCCGAGACGGCGGCCGGCGAGACGTGCCGGCGGCCGTCGTAGATCAACGACTCGTAGATCTCGTCGCTGAGGATCGGGTGATCGTGGTGCTGGCTCCGGGCGAATTCCATGATGTCGGCCAGCTCGTCGCGGGTCATCACCGTGCCGACGGGGTTCCAGGGCGTGTTGAGCAGGATCACTTCGCAGAGGGACCCCCAGCGTGCCTCGAACGCCTTGCCGTCGATGGTGAACCGGCCGTCGCGGATCGTGGCGGGCACGGCCGAAGGCCGGCCGCCCCAGAGCTCGATCGGCCCGGCATATGCGTCGTAGACGGGGTCGGGCAGCATCACGGTATCGTAATCCTTCACCAGCACGCCAAGCGCGGCATACAGGCCGAGCGTGGCGCCGTCGGTGATGAGGATCTCGCGATCGGGGTCATAGGTAAGCCCCTGGTCGCGGCGGAGCTTCTCGGCGACCGCGCGCGCAGCGCGGGCTCGCCGCGGTTGTCGGGATAGCCGGTGCGGCCGTCGCGCATCGAGCGGATCGCGGCCTCGACGATGTGGGGAGGCGTCGGGGTGTCGGGCTGGCCCCGCATCAGCGAGACCAACGAGCGGCCCTCGGCCTCGAGCTTCCGCGTGGTTTGCAGGACCCGGTTGACGGCCGTGGGCCGCAGCGAGGAGATGCGTTCGGCGAGCGAGATGTCGTCCATGGGCGAGGCTCACTCCGGCGAGGGACGGGGATCGTTCGACCGTTTCAATGTACCATCATCGGAACGCAATGGCGCAGCCCAGCGCCCCCGCGGCGGCCATCGACAGGCCCCAGGCGAGCACCTGGTTGAACAGCAGGCGGCGGTCGGCCGACGCCGGCGCCGAGGCGATACAAAGGGCCCCGATGGTGGAGAGCGGCGAGACATCGACCAGATGCCCGCCGACCAGGATCGACGTGGCGATCGCGCGGGGGTCGCCGCCGCCGAGCTTCGTCACCAGGTCCGGCACCATCGGCAGGAACGCGGGCAGCACGACGCCCGAGGTGCTGCTGTAGACCGAGACCAGTCCCGTCACCAGGGCCATCAACGCGGGGGCCGTGCGCGGCGTGGCGAGGTGCGCGATCATCCCGGCGAGCGAGTCGATCCCACCGGTCCTCTCCAGCAACGAGGTCAGCACGGTGACCCCGCAGACCATCACGATCACGCCCCAGGGCAGGCTGGCGATGGCCGCGCGCTCGTCGCCGGCCCGCAAGAGAATCAGCACGACGGCCGCGGCAAAGGCACCCATCCCGACGTGAACGCCGCCGACCACGACGCCCGCGACCAGGGCGGCGATCAGGAGCATCGTCGCGGCCTGCGATCGGGGGATCGCCGCGGTTGGCGGAAAGGCGACAGCATCGACCGTCGGGTCCGGGTCGTCATCGTACCGGCGGGCGAACAGCCGCCAGCCGCCGAAGGCCAGGTAGCCGATCGCGGCGGCCGCGGCGTTGGCGGCGAGGTTCGCCAGGTAGTTCGTCCGCTCGAAGCCGGACATGCCCTGACGGAGCATCAGCCCATTGGCGATGATCCCCGTCGGCGCGATCGGCGAGAGCGCGCCGGCGACGCAGCCGTGTGCCACCATGATCGTCATCAGGAACAGCGGGATTCTCGCCCGGTCGGCGACCGCCATGGCGAGCGGAGCGATCAGGGCGGCGGTGGCGATGTTCCCCGCGCCGATCGAGGCGATGCCGCACGACAGGGCGAAGAAGAGCACCGGGATCAGCCCGGCGTTACCCCGGCAGCCGCGCACCGCGACGCGGACCATCCGGTCGAGCGCGCCATTGCCCCGGGCCAGGGCGAAGAGCAGGGTCACGCCAACCAGGGTGAGGAACAGCTCGGCGGGGAAGCCGTCGAGGACCTCGGCCGTTGTGAACCGCCGGCCGAAGGCGGGCGCCACGTAGGTCGCGATGATCCAGGCCAGCGCCAGGGCCAGCAGCCCGGGATTGACGGCGCCGGTGCAGCTCAGCACCACCACCAGCACCAGGGCCGCCAGCGACAGCGAGGCCAGGTTGAGCATCGCGATCCACCCCTACCACCGAGTCAGCGAGTACCGGATTTATCAGCCACGGATCGCACGATGCTGAGAACGCGTCGTTTCAACCACGGATTTCACGAATTCCACGGATCAAGCCTGAGACCATGTCATACTCTTATCCGTGCGATCCGTGGTAAAGGAATGAGGATCCAACCACGGATCGCACGGATTCCACGGATCAGGACACCAGCCCCCAAGTTTCTCTCCATGATCGGTGGTATTCGTGGTCAATGAATCCGAGGAAAAGTTTGACCACGGATCGCACGGATTCCACGGATCAAGACCGATATTCTGGCATTCTCTTATCCGTGCAATCCGTGCAATCCGTGGTGAAGAATCCGGATCTTCAACCACGGATCCGACGGATCACCAAACACGCATACAATAAGTCTCTATTGTATCCGTGGTCTCCGAGTCAACCGTGGTTCATTCGGTCGCGAGGCGGTCGCGAAGCTCGCGGCGCAGGACCTTGCCCATCGCGTTGCGGGGGAGCTCGGGGACGAAGACGATCGACGCCGGGCGCTGGTAGTCGACCAGGCGATCGCCGAGGTGGGCGCGCAGGGCCTGCTCGGTCAGCGACTCGTCCGAGCGCACGACGGCCGCGAGCACGCGCTCGCCGCGGCGGCGGTCGGGGACGCCGATCACGGCCGACTCGCCGACGCCCGGGCATTCGTTGATCGCCCGCTCGACGACCTGGGGATAGACGTTGAACCCATTGGTGATGATCAGATCATTCTTGCGGCCGACCAGGGTGAGGAAACCCAGGTCGTCGCGCTCGCCCAGGTCGCCGGTGTCGAACCAGCCCGATGCGAACGCCTCGCGGGTGGCGTCGGGCCGCCGCCAGTACTGGCGGAACAGGTTCGGCCCGCGAAGCTGCACCGAGCCGGCCTGGCCGGCGCCGGCGGGCGTGCCATCGTCATTGACGACGCGGAGCTCGATGCCCTCGAGCGGCAGGCCGACCGAGCCCTGCGGCCAGGGCCCGTCGAGCGGCAGGCTGGTGATGACGTGCCCCTCGGTCATCCCGTAGCGGTTGATCACCGGCCGGCCCAGGATCGATTCCAGCTCGGGCAGCACCTCGGCCCGGATCGGCGCCGAGCCGCAGGTGAACAGCCGGACGCCCGACCACCCCTTCGCCGCCGCGGCGGAACTCGGGGCGCTCGAGGAATGTGTAGTAGAACGTCGGGATCGCCATGAACACGCTGCCGCGGCCGATGACGTCGAGCGTCCGCCGCGGATGGAATTGCTCCTCGACGATGCATCGTGCCGCCGACCAGCAGGTTCAGGTGGGTCGCGAACGACAGCCCATGGATGTGGAACAGCGGCAGGACATTCACCAGCACGTCATCGGGCGTGAACCGCCAGCAGGCGGCCAGCGCCCGAAGGCTCGCGGCGAGGTTGGCGTGGGTGTGCACGACCCCCTTGGGCCGGCCGGTCGTCCCCGAGCTGTACAGCATCAGGCAGGGGTCGCATCGGTCGACCGAGACGTCGGGCAGGGTCGCCTCGGGCGAGTCCCACGCCTCGCGGTCGGGGATCAGGGCGCGCAGCTCGGGCAAGACGGGCTTGAGCGACTCGACGAACGGCCACTCGTCCTGACCGGCGACCACCACGCGGGCGCCGCTGTCCTGGAGGTAATACCGCAGCTCGTCGGGCGTGCTGCGAGGGTTGAGCGGCAGCGAGACGGCCGGCGGCATACAGCGTTCCCAGGTGGGCCGCCAGGAACGGCCAGCTTCTCGGTCGTCAGGATCGCCACGCGGTCGCCCGACGCGAGGCCCAGCCGGAGCATCCGCGCGGCGAATCGGCGCGCCCGGGACTCGAGCTCGCCATAGGTGATCACGCGATCGCCGCGCACGAGTCGCCGGCCGGCTCGCCCGGTCGGCGAAAGTCGCCCGAAGCTCGTCGACGAAATGCCCCGATCCCTGCTCCCGACCCCGCGGGCTCGTCGATGTGTCGCTCACGGCGTCCGCTCCTCTCCCGCTCTCCCCCAACCGCGTGCCCCTCCGCCTCGCCGTCGCACACCATCATAGCGGCGGTCGACCGGCCGTGCGCCCCCGTTGGCCTCGGCGGCGCCCGGCTCCCGTTAATGTTTTAACACGACCCCTTGGCGCGGCGGGCGGGCGGGGTTATGCTACCCTGAGATGCGTTAACTGATTAACAGGACGGGGAACGCCATGACGCGGCGGATGTCGGAACCGTTGACCGAGCGCGAGGCGCAGATCATGGACGTGGTCTGGCGGCTGGGCGAGGCGACGGCGGACCAGGTCCGGGCGGAGGTCCCGGGCAGCCCGCACGACTCGACGGTGCGGACGCTCTTGCGGGTGCTGGAGACCAAGGGGTACCTGTCGCACGAGGCGACGGGCAAGGCGTATGTGTACCGCGCGACGGTGGCCCGGCGAAGGCGCAGCGGATGGCGGTGCGAAGCGTGCTGGCGCGGTTCTTCGCCGGTTCTGCGGAGGACCTGGTGCTGCGGCTGATCGAGGACGAGCAACTGTCGCCCGAGCGGCTGGAGGAGCTGCGGCGGTCGGCCGGTCGGCGGCGCGACCGAGGCGGAAGAAGGGGGGTGCGTGATGGACCTGGCGACGGGGATGACCGGGGCGTCGGCGATGTGGTTATTCGGGCTCGACCTGGCGGCGAGGGCGACGGTCGTGCTGGCGGTCGGGCTGGTCGTGCAGCTCGCGGCGGGCCGGCGGCGGCCGGCGACCGGCTCGGCGGTCGGGCACGCCTGCCTGCTGGTGCTGATGGTGCTGCCGCTGGCCGCGGCCGTCCTGCCGCCGATGACGCTCGCCTGGCTGCCGGCGGAGCGGGGCGAGACGAGCTCGGCCACGACCCGCGCGACGAGGCCGACGGGGCTCGAGCGAGAATGGCCTCTGGCGACGACAACCGCGCGGCGCAGGGGCTCGACGCGGACGTCGAATCGCCCGCGCGACCGTCCGCCGCCGATCTCGCCGAGGCCGAGCGGGCTGCCGGTGCAGATCCCGAGCCGGTCCGCGCGGCTCGACGGCGCGGCCATCGCGGCCGGTGGTCGCCGCTCCGGCTCCGGCTCTGGTCAGGTCGCCACCGACGCCCTCCTGGTCGTCGGACTGGCGGGCGGTGGCGGTGGCCGGCTACCTGCTGATCGTCGCGGCGATGCTGGCGCGGGTGATCGCCTCGCTGGCGGCGGTGGGGCGGCTGCGGCGGGCGGCGACCTCGGTGGATGACCCGGCCTGGCTGTCGGCGCTGGAACGCTGCCGGCGGAAGCTGGGGATCGGCCGGCAGGTCGGCCTGGCGTGGTCGCCGCGGACCGGGATCCCCGTGGTCTTCGGCTGGCTGCGGCCGATCGTGCTGCTGCCGGACTCGCTGGCGGGCCGGGAACCGGGCGGGCTCGCCGACGCGATCCTGCTGCACGAGCTGTCGCACGTCCGCCGCGGGGATTATCCGTGGAACGTGGCGCTGCGATTGGTGCAGGCGATCTACTGGCCGCACCCGCTGGTCTGGCTGCTGGGCCGCACGATCGCCGAGGGTCGTGAGCGGTCCTGCGACGCGGTCTGCGTCCATGAGCTGGGCGACGCGTCGTACGGCGAGACGCTGCTGGCCGTCGCCGCCGGGGTCCCGCGGCGGTCGTCTCCGGCGATCGGCCTCGCGATGGCACGGACCTCGGGCCTGGGCCGACGGCTGGCGCGGATCGCCACGGGCCGCGGCGAGGCCCATCCCCTGCCCCGGCCGACGGTGCGAGTGCTGATCGTCGGGATCGCGCTCTTCGCTGCGGGCATGGTCGGCGCGGTGCGGTTCACGAGGGCCGCGGCGATCGCCGTTCCGGCCGCGACGGTCGCCGATGATTCGCCCGATCGACAGGCTCCCGCAAACTCAGAGCGGACGGGTCTTCCACCTCCAGGTCGTCGCCGCCGAGACCGGCAAGCCCGTCGAGAATGCCCAGGTGCGGGTCTGGATCGCGATGGGTGACGACTGGCGCAAGGCCGACACCATGGGCCGGCTCGACATCGTTCACTCGACGGGGCCGGCCGACCGAAGCTTCTCGGTGGACGTCTGGGGCGACGGCCGCGCGATGCAGCGGCACCAGTGGGGGAACGACCCGAACCGGCCGATCCCCGATGGCGAGACGATCAAGCTGCTGCCCGGCGAGACGCTGGGCGGAGTGGTGCACGACGCGGATGGCTGGCCGATCCAGGGGCGCCAGGTCTTCCTCTGGAGCCACAACTACAAGAAGCAGGACCCGCACGAGCTGATGTTCGACCTGCGGGCGAAGACCGGGCCCGACGGCCGGTGGCGGACCTCGGGGCCGCCCGAGACGACCGGCGAGCTGCTGGGCTTCTACGTCGTCCATCCCGACTACCTGAGCCACGCGCGGCTACGGCGACAAGGATTCGATCCCGAAGATCGCCGACCTGCGCGCCGGCAAGGCCGTCAGCGTGATGAAGAAGGGCGTGCCCATCGAGGGCCGGGTGGTCGACGCGGCCGGCCGGCCGGTCGCCGGCGCCCTGGTGCTCTCGGCCGAGGATCAGGGCGACCTGATTCGGGTCCCGACAAGTTCGCGGTGACGACCGACGAGCGGGGCCACTTCCGCACGGGCCAGGTCGGCGAAAGGCGACGTGGTTCCTGCTGGCGCGGGCGAAGGGCCATGCGCCGGGCGAGGCCCAGGTCCGGATCGACAACGCCGTCCCGCAGGTCGAGATCAGGCCTGGGTCGACCGCACGTCTTCCGGGGGCGGGTCGTCGACCCGTCCGGACAGCCGGTCGAGGGGGCTTTCGTGAATATCGACACCTGGCGTCGCTATCGCTTCCTGGGGGTCTATCTCTACACCGATGCCGACGGCCGATTTCGCTGGGACGACGTGCCCGACGACGAGATGATGGTCAACGCCGACTGCCGCGGCTACCGGGGCGTATTCCAGAGGAAGGTCAAGGCGGCCGATGGGGGCAGCTTGGACTTCACGCTCGCGCCATCGCTCGAGATCCACGGCACGGTACGCGACGCCGAGACCGGCAAGCGGGTGGATGCGGCCGCCGTGGCGATCGGCGCGATCGACCCGAAGACCGGCGAGGTGGCGAGCTGGTTGAACCCGCCCGAGCTGGAATACGCCGTCAACCAGGGCTATCTGGATCTCAACTCCCCGTCGACGGCCGACGCCTACAAGATCCGGCTGATGGCCGACGGCTATCGCCCTTCTTCTCCCGGGTCTTTCGCCGGGATGAGAAGGTCGTGATCGGGCTACGAGGTCAAGCTCGTGCCGGGCCAGGCCGCGGGTCCGATCGCGACGGTGCTCCGTCCCGACGGCCGGCCGATGGCCGGGGCCCGGGTCTATCGCACCCGGCTCAACGAAGGGTTGAGCATCAGCGACGGCGTGGTCACCTCGGGGCGCGGCAGCGGTCGCGAGCTGCGGACCGGGCCCGACGGGACGTTCCCGATCCCCGCGATCGACGAGCCGTTCGTCGTGCTGATCCTGGGCGACGAAGCGTATGCCTACGCGAGCAAGGCGGCGCTGGCGATCTCGCCGAGGATCCAGTCGCAACCGTACGCGCGGGTCGAGGGGCGGTTCCTCGTCGGCACGCTGGCCATGCCGGACCAGCCGATGGAGATCGGCGGAATGCTCCAGGACGACTCGACGATGTATTGCACCATGTCGTTCCACGCGACGGCGAAGACCGATCGCGACGGGCGGTTCGTGCTCGAGCGCGTCATCCCCCTGCCCCACCTGCGCGCTCGCGTCGCGCCCGGACCGAGACGGCCTCGCGGTCCTGGACGCAGCCGGCGTGGTCGCTGGGCGAGCCGGTGCACGTCGCGCCCGGAGAGACGGCGCGGGTGACGGTGGGAGGAAAAGGGCGGCCGGTGGTCGGCCGGGTGCTGGCCCCCGAGGGCTGGACCGGTTCGATCGATTTCACCGAGAGCTCGCTCGCGGCGATCGAGAGCAACCGCCCGTCCACCCCCTATCCGCCCGAGCTGTTCCGCGGCAAGGCGACGCTCAACGACAACGCCTGGTCCAACTGGCTCCAGAAGTGGAGGAAGACGCCGGAGGGGATCGCCTACATCGATGGCCGCGTGGCCGCGCATGTCGCCCTGGCACCCGACGGCTCGTTCCGGTTCGATGACCTGCCCGCGGGCGATTATCGCGTGACGGTCACGGTCAACGAGCAGACGGGTCGCCAGCGCGGGCCGTTCGAGCGAGTCGTCAAGGAGTTCACCGTCCCGATGATCCCCGGCACTCGCCGGCCCGACCCGCTCGACGTCGGCGAGATCCGGCTGACCGCCCGCAAGCCGCCGAAGGCCGGCGACCCGGCGCCCGACTTCCAGGCGACCACCGTGGATGGCAAGGCCATCCGCCTGGCGGACTACCGCGGCAAGTTCCTGCTGCTGGATTTCGGCGTGATGTGGGACGACCAGTGCCGGCTGCAGATCGCCCGGCTCAACGAGGTCTACCAGCGGTTCGGCGACGACGACCGATTGGCGATCCTGAGCCTGGTGATGGCGAAGGACGACGAGCAATCCCGCGCGTTCGTCGCCGGCAAGGGCCAACCCTGGCCGCAGGCGATCGTCGGGCCGTTGACCAATGCGATCTCGTCGGCCTACGGGATCGAGGACCGGGTCCCCGCCGCGATCCTGATCGGACCCGACGGCAAGATCGTGGTGCGCGACCTCTGGTATCAGCAGATCATCGAGGCGCTCGGCAAGGCGCCTGGCGCGGCCGGGGCAATGAAACGGGACGTGCCGGAATCGGGTCACCATTCATTGAATGCATATCTATTGGTTCTTCGTGGATCGAGGTCCGTCGTGCGACGAGTCGTGACGAGTCCCGCGGCCCGGCGACCGAGGCATCGGCCGGGCCTGACGCTGATCGAGTGCCTGGTGGCCGTCTCGATCCTCGGGCTCCTGGTCGCCCTGGCGCTGCCGGCGCGTGCAGTCGGCCCGCGAGGCGGCGCGGCGGTCGCAGTGCCGAGAACAACCTGCGGCAGATCGGCCTGGCCCTGCAGAATTACGCGGCCTCGAACCGGTCGTTCCCGCTCAACTGGAGAGACCCGCGCGTTAACCCGATCCGCGGGCATCCGTGGTACATCGGCGGGCGGCCCTACTCGGCGCTGACGCGGCTGCTGCCGTACCTCGAGCAGCAGCCGCTTTATGCGTCCATCAACTTCCAGGTCGAGACATTTCCGAGCGACCCGGTCTCGTCGTTCCCCTTCCCGCAGAACCAGACCGCGTTCGCGACGACCGTGGCCGTCTACCTCTGCCCCACCGACGCCGCTTCGACGCCCAGCCCGTATGGCTGCAACTACCGGGGGAATTACGGCGTCGGGCCGTCCGTCGGCACCAACCGGTCGACCACCGACAGCGGTAACGGATTCTATTCCTTCCCCGGGGTCCTCGGGCCGGAATCGTTCCCGGACGGGTTGTCGCACACGCTCGCCTATGGCGAGCGGCTGCGTGGGACGGGCGACGGCGGCGGAGGACTCGTCCCGGCTCGCGACTTCGGCGACATCCTCGTGATGGACGGCTGCACCGACGGCACGGCCGATGATGCCCTCCGGTGCTGCCTGGCGGCCGCGTCGCGCGGGTTCCCGGCCTATCGCAGCGCGGGGTTCACCTGGTTCTACGGCGATTTCGAATGCACCGCATACAACCACGCGCAGGAGCCGAACGGGCGAATCCCCGACGCCATCACCGGCAGCGGCTGGGTTGGAATCGCGACGGCGCGGAGCCTCCACCCTGGCGGCGTCAACGGCGTCATGGCCGACGGTTCGGTGCGGTTCTTCGGGGACTCGACCGCGCGCCCGGTCTGGCGCGGCCTCGGCACGCGGAATGGCAGCGAGACCGTCGAGTGAGTCAATCGTGGAGTCTTTGCCCATGATGACCGTGATCCTGTCCGCAATGCTGACGGCGGCCGCCGCCGCGGACGACCCGGGCCGCAAGGAGGCCAGGCGGCTCGTCGCGACGATGGAGTCGCTCCTGCGGCCGGTGGCCGACTTCCGCTGCGAATTCCAGGGGACCCAACAAGTGCGGGGCGAGGTCGCGAAGTCCATGTTCCTCGCCGAGGACGAGACGGCCGACGCCTATCGCGGCATCTACATCTGGAAGGCGGGCGGCGACACGCGCGTCGAGGCCTGGCACCGCGAGGCGGTGACCACCCAGGTCCGCCGCGAGAGCATCGCCGTGCGGGCCAAACCGCCGCAATCCGAGCTGCATTCGCGGTTCCACGAGCGCTCGATCAACGCGACCAGATCGACTGACCCGCACTTCATCCAGACGTGGCGCGCCAGCATGGGGACCATTTTCCTTCTCGAGAGAATCCGGCGCGAGGTGGCCGATCCGAACAACGAACCCAGGATCTCGGACCGGACGGTCAACGGCCGGCCGCTCAGGGTCCTCACGATCGGCCTTGCGGGGTTGCCGGACGTGGTGATTTGCCGCTACTGGATCGACCTGGAGCGCAGCGGGCAGGTCGTGCGGCAGGAAAACTACATGGGGCGAGACGCGTTGTCACTCCGGCTCGACGTCAAGCTCGCGCGGTTCCGGCTCGGCGATGCCGAGGTCTGGATGCCCGTCTCGGGCGAGTCGGTGGGTTACCTGGCGATCGTTGATAGGAAGCCGACCATCATGAAAGAATCCCAGGTCATCGAGCGAGTCTCGGTGGTCGAGGGGACGCTGGCCTTCAACTCGCGACCCGCGGCCGATGTCTTCACGCTGCGGTACGATCCCGTCGGCCTGGCCTCGGGCGAGCTCCGGAAGATCGAGTTGGAATACCGCCGTCAGAAGGACGTCGCCCCCCTCAAGCCCGAGATCGAGGCGCAAGTCCGCGGAGCGCCAGGCGAAGGAGCGGGGGAACACCTCGGGACCGGTTGCCGTCGCGATGACGGAAGGATTCGCCTGGTCCATCTGGCTGGCGTGCGGCTTCGGCGCGATGGCGATCGTCGCGCTGATCGCCGTCGGAATCGAGCGACGGCGGCATTGATCGTACGAGGATCGGTGCCGCCGAGCGGTCAGGCGAGGATTTCGCGGATCACATGGCCGTGGACGTCGGTCAGGCGGCGGTCGATGCCGTTGTGGCGGAAGGTCAGCCGGGTGTGGTCGATGCCCAGCAGGTGCAGCACGGTGGCGTGCAGGTCGTAGCCGGTAGGTCGGGTTGCTCGGCGGCCTTGTACGACCACTCGTCGCTGGCGCCGTAGGTGACGCCGCCCTTGATGCCGCCGCCGGCCAGCCAGGAGGTGAACGTCGAACGGGTTGTGGTCGCGGCCCTTGCCGCCCTGGCTGCACGGCATCCGGCCGAACTCGGTGGTCCAGATGACGAGGGTGTCGTCGAGCATGCCGCGGGCCTTGAGGTCCTTGATCAGCGCCGCGGCGGGCCTGTCCATGCTGCGGCCCATGTCGCCGTGGTCGCGGGCGATGTCCTCGTGCGAGTCCCAGTTGCGGCGCGGGAAGCCGTTGTCGGCGCCGCTCCAGACCTGCACGAACCGCACGCCGCGCTCGAGCAGGCGGCGGGCGATCAGGCAGTTGCGGCCGAAGTCGGCCGTGATCGGCGTCGTCCAGGCCGTACAGGTCGCGGACCGACCGCGTCTCGCCCGAGATGTCGAGGACCTCGGGCGCGCTCAGTTGCAGCCGGGCGGCCAGCTCGTACGAGGCGATCCGCGCATCGAGCCGCGAGTCGCCCGCGCGCTCGTCGCGGTGGGCGCGGTTGAGACGGTCGAGGACGGCCAGGCCGTCGCGCTGCGCTCTCGGCGGTCAGCTCGGGGTCGTCGGGCGGGAACAGGTCGAAGATCGGGTTCTTCGACGCGGCCTTGACCATGGTGCCCTGGATGCGGCCGGCAGGAAGCCGGCGGCCCAGTTGGCCGGGCCGTTGGGGGCGAACCCGCGCGAGTCGGGCAGGACGACGAACGTCGGCAGGTTGTCGTTCAGGCTGCCCAGGCCGTAGGAGACCCAGGCGCCGATGCTCGGGAAACCGGGCAGGACGAAGCCGGTGTTCTGCATGAACGTCGCCGGCCCGTGCACGTTCGACTTCGACACCATCGACGGCAGGAACGCCATGTCGTCGACGCAGTCGGCCAGGTGCGGCACCAGGCCGCTCATCCACTTGCCGCACCTGCCCGTATTGCTGCCAACTCCAGGGACTCTTCATCACGGCGCCGGGCGTGCTCTGGAACAGCTCGACCTTGCCGCCGGGGTCGAACGCTTCGCCGTGCTTCTTCGATCAGGAGCGGCTTGTAGTCGAACGTGTCGCACTGGCTGGCCGCGCCCGACATGAACAGCTGCACCACCCGGTGCGCCTTCGCCGGTGGTGCAGCCCGCCATTCCACTCGGGCGCGGGCGAGGATCGAGGTGCGCGCCGGCGCCGTCGTCGGCCAGCAGGCCCTCGACTCCCAGCAGGTGCGCCAGCGCGACGCCGCCCAGGCCGCCGCCGGTGCTCCAGAGGAATCGTCGGCGATCGAATCGGCTGGCGTGCATCGGCGACCCCTCGGCGATCAATCGATGAACAGGAATTCGTTGGTGTTGAACAGCAGCCGGCAGGCGTTGGCCAGGCCGTGGTCGCGTGCGTAGGCGACCAGGGCGTCGCGCTCCTCGTCGCGAGGCGGGCGGCCCAGCGCCAGCGCGAAGGCGGCGTCGATCCGGCCGGCCGGGTCGTCGGACACCGCCTCGAGCCGGCGGGCGAAGGCGCGCGACTGCTTGACCACGAAGGGGTCGTTGAGCAGGGCCAGCGCCTGGAGCGCCGTGATCGTGGTCGAGCGCACCGGCGTGTTGATGTTCGGGTCGGCGCAGTCGAGGCATTCGAGGAACGGGTTCGGGACGCTCCGCACCACGAAGCGATAGACCGTCCGCCGACGGCCGCCGGGCTGGTCGAGCGCGCCGGGCGCGGTGTGGTCGTAGATCGGCGAGTGGTCGTCCTTGAAGCGGAACAGCTCGAAGCCCGGCCCGCCCATCGTGCGGTCGAGCTCGCCGCTGACCGCCAGCACGCCGTCGCGCAGCTCCTCGGCGTCGAGCCGCTGGCGGTTCATCCGCCAGAGCAGCGGTTGTCGGCGTCGAGCCGGGCCGAGGCCTCGTCGCTCGCGCGACGACTGGCGATAGACGGCGCTCGTGACGATCAGGCGATGGAGCGCCTTGAGCGACTCGCCGCCCGTCGCGGAACTCGACGGCCAGCCAGTCGAGCAGCTCGGGATGCGTCGGCCTCGAGCCGTTGCGGCCGAAGTCGTTGGGCGTGTCGACCAGGCCCCGGCCGAAGTGGTAGTGCCAGACGCGGTTGACGATCGACCGCCAGGTGAGCATGTTGGCCGGGCTGGCGATCCAGTCGGCCAGCGCCGCCCGGCGCGCACCCTCGTCGCCGGACTCGGACGCGGCGAAGACCGGATCGAGCCCGGCCACGCAGGACAGCGCGCCCGGGCCGACGGGCTCGCCGGGCTGCTCGACCTCGCCGCGTCGCAGGACGGCGATCGGCCGCGGGGCGTGCGAGCGCAGGGCATAGACCATCTCGCCGGCCGGCAGGTCCTGGATGCGACGATCGAGCTCGGCGACCTCGGCGCGGGCCCGCGTCGCGGCCGGAACGCAGGGCCGGGGAGATCCGCTCATCGGCAACCCGCCGGCGGGCTTGCGCCAGCTCCTGCAGGCGGGCCAGGAGCTGCGTGACGGCGCGTCGCCACGAGATCGCCGTCCGCGGGCCGGGCACGTCGGCTGTCGAAGCCGTCCACCAGCCGCGCGCGGCCCCAGAGGCCGCCCTCGATCGAGTCGGAGGCCGACACCGTTCCGCCCCGCGCCACGTTGCGCCCGGCGGAGATCACCTCCAGCTCGGCCAGCGCGAAGACATAGTCGTCGGTGCGCTTCCAGATCCGCGTGGCCGTGACGCGGACGTATCGCCCCGTTCGCCCACGCGCGCGGCACGACATAGGGCTCGTCGGCGCGGGTTCGGCGTCGGGCGCGGTCGTCCTCGACGAGCGTGATCGTGCGACCCGCGGGGAAGCCCGGGTCGTCCGACACCTCGACCCGGAAGCGGTGCGGGAAGCCGAAGCCGGGCGTGTCGGGGAAATCGACCGGCCGGGCCGGCACCAGGCGGACCTCGTCGATCGGCACCGAGCGGCCCAGGTCGACCTGGACCCAGGCGTCGGCATCGGGCGTCGGGATGGATCGCCGAGTGGTAGCCGTTGCTCGGGCTGGGCGACCCGCCCTGCGGCCGGGGGACGTCGGCCAGCTCGCGACGCGCCTGCGCGGATCGCGTCATCCAGCCGGACGAGCTCGGGGCTCGCGATGGCGGCGATCTGCCGCTCGACCGCGTCGAGCCGGGCCGCCGCCGCGCGGCGACGGTCCTCGAGCGACCGGCGGTACGGTCGACGCGGCCGGTGTCATACGGCCGGTCGCCGCGATCGACGCCGGCGAAGACGGCCTGCAGCCGGTAGTAGTCGCGCTGGGGGATCGGGTCGAACTTGTGGTCGTGGCAGCGGGCGCAGTGGACCGTCAGGCTGACGAAGGTCGACATGGCGTTGGCTCAGCATGTCGTCGCGGTCGATCAGCCGGGTCTTCTTCTTCTCGACCGTGGTCTCGCCCAGCTCGACGTGGCCGACGAAGTCCCACGGGCCGGCGGCGATGAACCCGGTGGCGACGATGCCCCGCGGATCGCCCGGCTAGAGCACGTCGCCGGCGATCTGCTCGCGGATGAACCGGGCATACGGGATGTCGTCGTTGAACGACCGGATCACGTAATCGCGATAGGGCCAGGCGTGGTCGCGGCGCTTGTCCTTGTCGTAGCCGTGGGTGTCGCCGTAGTGGACGACGTCGAGCCAGTGCCGTCCCCAGCGCTCGCCGTAGCGGGGCGAGGCGAGCAGCCGGTCGACCAGCCGCTCGTAGGCATCGGGTGCGCGGTCGTTCGAGGAACCGCTCGATCTCCTCGGGCGTCGGCGGCAGGCCGATGCAGGTCGAAGGTCAGGCGGCGGATCAGGGTGCGGCGGTCGGCCTCGGGACGCGGTCGCAGGCCCTGGGCCTCGAGCCGCGCCAGGACGAAGGCGTCGATCGGCGTGCGGACCCAGCCCCGGTCATGTACGGAAGGCGCGGGCACGGGAGGCCGCGTCAGCGGCCGGAGCGACCACCAGGTCTCGCCGTCGAACCGGCGGTCCTTGAGCACGAGTCCCTCGGGCCAGTGCGCGCCCTCCTCGACCCAGCGCCGCAGGCCGGCGACCTGCTCCCTCGACAGCGGCCTGTCTTTCTGCGGCATCTCGGGGGCGTCGCCCGAGACCATCTCGATCAGCAGGCTCTCGCCGGGCTTGCCCGGCACGACCGCCGGCCCGCCGTCGCCGCCGCGGAACAGGCGCCTTCCGCGATGCCAGCGAGAGCCCGCCCTTCTGCGTCTCCGCGCCGTGGCAGTGGAGGCACCGTTGCTCCAGTATCGGCGCGATTTTCTCGCGGAACAGCCGGTCCGGCTCATCGCCGCGCACAACCGTCGGCAGGATGATCGCGATTGCCAGTCCGATGAGCATCCGCGCCGACAGGGTCATCACCGATTCCTCCGAAGGCCAATGAATCCGACCCTAATCAGCCGATCGTACAGGAGGATGAACGTCGCCACGAGGGGCAGGGAACCCGGTTCACGGAGTATTTGTCCTCCGCTTATACAACTTGATATGACCTTCCGCCGTGGTCCTTCTGGCTGGGTCGTTGGCGACGGCTTCGATCCAGTCCATGACTCCCTTGGCGAGATCCAGGGCCCGTCTTGCCTGGGCGGCGGTTTCGACCCTGGAAGCGTTCATGTCATAATCGGCGAGGTTCCTGAGGGTCTTCAGGTCGTTCAGGTCTCCGGAAGCCGAAATCAGGTCCGGGTCGTTCGTTGCGTCGAGTAGTCGCACGGCAAGGCCGTGTTTCTGCGGGCCACGGCCGCACGATGCGCCCAACGATCGAGCGCCTGGTCCGCCCGATTCAAGGCCGCATAATAGGCACGGCCAATCGCGGTGCGGCATGTGGCCGGATCAGGGGCCGGGTCGCTCGCCATGATGCGGAGCCCCAGACGATAGAAGGCCATCGGGTCCATCTCGCAATCGGCCCTTATGCTTCGATCAGGTTGACAAACAGGGTAATCATGTGAGCTTCCGGCCACCTCGTCGAGTTGGCCCAGGCCCTGTTGTAGTCCTTATGAGCCTGGATGCTTCTGTCCTCGTCTCCGCTGACACGGATCTCCAGCACCAGGTACTGCTCATCGACCTCCGGGTCCTGTTCGAGCCTGACCACGGGGTCGCCGACGATCGAGAAGTGTTGCCTGGCGAGCTCGATCGCCCGACCCAGTTTGTCCAGGAGTTGATGGCTCCGACAGAAGGCACGAACCTCATCGGATAACTGGATTTCCGCGACGGCGGTGGTCGAGTCGGTCGGCATGGAAGGACACCCCATTACCGGTCGTGGCGATCGATTCAGTCGGGCCGTTGAAGATGATCGAAGACCTCAACTCCCGTATCACATTATCAGATTGCACTCGAGTTGTCCCTCGGGGCTTCGGCCGGAGCGGGAGAGTCGCCCTCCGAGCCCGCCTCGAATTCCAGGTTGAACCCGTCGGGGTCAACGACCACGAAGTCGCGCTCGCCCCAGGGATGCTTGACCGGCGGGCCCTTGGGCTCGATGCCGGCCTGGCGCACCTCTTCGTAATAGGCGTCGAGATCGGCGACCTCGAGCTCGACGTGGAATCGGCCGGCGGCCCGCTGGAGCAGCCCGATCCGGCCCCGGCCGATCGTCACCATGGCGAACAGCCCCGGCTGGAAGACCCGGACCTCGGCGCCGGGCAGCCGCCGGTAGAACTCGACCGATCGCTCGAGGTCGGCAACGTGCAAGGTCAGGCCGGCGAGATTAACCTGTGCCATCGGTGGAAGCTCCTGTCGTAATCGGCGGGACGCGGGCCGGACGCTCGCCGGCCCCGCCGGTATCTTACGCGCGGGGGAACCGCCAGGCGACAGCATCGCTCACACGCCGCAATGGCACGCCATTGGCATGGATGAATCGTCCAGCGCCTCGAGACGGGACACAAACCCGCGGACCATCCCGATACTCGCATCCCGTGGCCATCCACATCGGCACTTCCGGCTGGAGCTACAACCACTGGACGGGGATCGTCTACCCGCGCAGTGCGTCGAGCCTCGATCGGCTGGATGCCTACGTCGCGCGGTTCGCGACGGTCGAGGTGAACAACACGTTCTACCGATGGCCCCGGGAGGAGGTGTTCCAGACCTGGCACGACCGGACGCCGGCCGATTTCGTGTTCTCGATCAAGGCGTCGCGCGGGCTGACGCAGTTCCGCAAGCTGAACGACCCGGTCCCCTGGCTCGAGCGGATGGACGCCGGCCTCGTGCACATGGGCAAGAAGATGGGCGTGCTGGTGTTCCAGCTCCCGCCACATTTCCCGTACAACCTCGATCGCCTGGCGCACTTCCTCGAGGTGGCGCCAACCTGGCCGCGGCTGGCGATCGAGTTTCGGCACCCGAGCTGGCACCGCGACGAGACCTTCGACATGCTCGAGGCCCGCGGCGTATCCTACTGCGTGATGAGCGGCGCGAACCTGCCGTGCGTCCTCCGCGCCACGGCGCCGTTCGTGTACGTCCGCCTGCATGGGCCCGATCCGGGGCACCTCTATGGCGGCAGCTACTCCGACGACGACCTTCGCTGGTGGGCCGACCGGATCGGCGAGTGGGCCGGCCAGGGCCGGGATGTCTACGTGTACTTCAACAACGACGGCCACGGGTACGCCGTGCACAACGCCGAATCCCTCCGGGAGCTCGTCGACCCGTCGAGCGAAGCGGCGCGGCGTGAAGGCGGCCGGGACCGTCGCTGAGCGCATGGCGCCCTCAGCGGGACGACGATTTGTCCGGGGCGGTGCGGTCGTGCTCGAGGGCGTCGGCCTCACGGAAGGCTGCCTGGGCGTCCTGATCCGCCTTCCATCGCGGTGCCTTCATTGTTTCCCGCAGGCGACTCATCGTCTCCCGGGCCGGACGATCCTGCCCCAGCCGCCGCTGCGCCATGGCCAGGAATGCCAGGTCAACAGGGCGCCAGGCACCGTCTGCATCGGCATTACCCGGCCCTGATCTCTGCAGCGTATCGGCGGCCTGCGGGTACTCGCCCAGGCGATACAGGGCGACGCCCCGGATGCTGAGCGATCGGCTGTCGCTCGGTCGATTGCGGCACACCATTTCCACCCTTCGGAGGGGGATCTCGTACTCCCACAACTCGCGGCCGGGCGTTCGGACCACGGACCAGGCATACTCGTTCATCGATGCCGCGTTCGATGGGTCCGGGCGCACGACTTCCCACATGGCGTCGTCGGTCGAGTCAACCAGGTCGATCGCCCGCCGCCGGACGGCCTCGCCCATGGAACGATCGTTCCTGAGGTGCGTCAGCGTCTCTTGCCGGGACTTTCCCTCGACGAACAGGACCCGCACCATCCGTTCAGCCTGGTCGTCAACCCGTTCCGCCTCGCGGATCTGCTGGTCGCGCCGGTATGAGTTCGCCAGGGTCAGGGCCCGCTGCCGCACGTCCTCGATGATCGTGGGGTCCCGACGGATGGACGCCTCGACCTCGGCGGCCGACGGCGAGCCGGCGAGGCAGAACGCGAGGACGCTGCGGGCGTCGCGGGCGTGCGCGATCTCGCGCGTGAGCGGCGTGGCATCCCAGAGAGTCGTGCTGCCGTCATGGTTCACCGCCGCCAGGGTCAGCCCGTCGTTGTTGAACGCCAGGCCGCCGATGTTGCGAGCATCGCCGCGCAGCTTCAGCACCTCTTGGCCGGTGACGGTGTCCCAGACCGTCACGAGGCCGGCGTCGGCGCCCGCGAAGCGTCTGTGAGGGCTCGTCGCGGCGGCGTGAGGGAAGATCGAACGACCGCGAAGGGTAAGAATCTCCCGGAACGTCGCCTGATCCTGAACGACCAGGCCGCGATTGCCCTCGGTGGGCGTGGCTCGGAAGCTGGGGGTGAACGCCAGGCCCCGCGTCGAGACATCTGCCTCGCTGCCGGCGCGGATCCGCCGGCCGTCGGCGACGTCGAACCGTGCCAGGATCGGCCAGGGGGGCGGGCCGAACCGCCGCCTCAGGACAAGGCGACGGCCCTCGGGGCTGAACGCCATGGAGTCAAACCAGTGGAAATAATTGTCAACCCGATAGTCGATCAGCACTGAGGACCAGATCGTGCGCCCGAGCTCCAGGTCTCGGATCCGCACCCTCCCCGCCCTGCCGTGCGAGGCGGTGGTAAAGCTGGCGGAGACGAGCGTCCGGCCGCCCGGGCCGAATGCGACCAGGACCAACTCGGCCTCGAGAAAGCCGCCAGAGCCCGCCTCGGAGACGAACTCCTGGCTGGTGACGGCGTCCCAGACCTTCACGTAAGGCTCCGCCGACGCCGAGGCCAGGGTGCGCCCGTCCTTGCTGTAGGAGAGGCCGTTGACCCGGCCCAGGTGCCCCCGAAGCAGGAGCTTCTCACGTCCAGCGGAGTCCCAGATCCTCACGATGTTGTCGTCGCCCGCAGCGGCGATCGCCAGACCGTCGGGGCTGAACGACACGGCCCGCACTGCGCCGGGGTGATTGAGCAAGGGCCTCGCCTCTCGCCCCGCGGCGTCCCAGAACCGGACCGTGCGATCCTCGCTCCCCGAGGCCAGGACGAGCCCGGACCGGCTGAACACGACGCAAGTCACCGGCGCCGCGTGCCCTTGCAAGATGTGGGTCTCCCGACCGGTGGCCGGGTCCCACAACCTCACGGTGTTGTCGCGCGCGGCCGTCGCGAGGATGCGGCCGTCGGAGTTGTAGGTGACGGCGTCGATCCCCGCGGAGTGGCCCAGCAGGGTCCGGATCTGCCGCCCGGTAACGACATCCCAGATCTTCACCGTCCTGTCCTTGCTCGCCGAGGCGACCGTCCGGCCGTCGGGGCTGAAGGCGACCCCCCACACCTCGTCGGCGTGGCCCGGCAGGATGTGGAGCGCCCGCCCCGTGCCGGTGTCCCAGAGGATGATCGTCCTGTCCAGGCTGGCCGAGACGAGCATTCGACCGTCCGGGCTGAACGCCACGCCCTGGACGGGCCGCTGATGCCGGTTGAACCCGCGGACCTCGCGGCTCGTGGCGACATCCCACAACCGCACGACATAGTCGCGGCCACCTGTGGCGAGGAGCCGTCCGTCCGGGCTGTGCGCCAGGCAGTTCACGCCGCCGGGGTGCGCGCCGATGTCACGCAGCTCGAGCTGGCAGAGCCGTTTCAGGTAGTACCACTCGAAGCCGCGCCGGTCGGGATCACCGGGAAGCTTGGGCTCATGGGCCTGGAGGTACTGGTGGACCAGGGAGAGCCGCCCCTCTTGCCACGCCTGATAGGCCGCGATGATCTCCGCCAGGTACAGGCGATCCTCGCCGAGCTGCCGCTCGCGGTTCGCCCACAGGGCCAGGGACGTCGCGATCGCCGTGCCGAGCGATAGCACCAGCACGATGGCACCCATCAACCTCGCGACCGTCCGGTTGCGGCGGTACCAGAGGCCGGCCCGCTCGAGGCCGCCGATCGGCCGGGCCACGATCGGCTCGCCGGCGACGAACCGGCGAAGGTCCTCGGCCAGGGCCTCGGCCCCGACGTAGCGCCGGGCCGGGTCCTTGTGCAGGCACTTCAGGGCGATCGTCTCGACGTCGCGCGGCAATCGCGGGACGAGTTGCGACGGCGGCACCGGCTCGGCGGACTTCACCTGCTCCAATGTTTCCAGGACCGTGGCGCCCCGGAACGGCGGGCGGCCGGTCAGCAGCTCGTAGAGGATCGCCCCCAGCGCGTAGACGTCCGCAGCCGGGCCGACGTCCTTCGTCCTCCCCTCGGCCTGCTCGGGCGCCATGTAGCTCGGCGATCCCAGGATCGCCTCGCTCTTCGTCAGCCCCGAGTCGCTGCCGAGCATCTTGGCCAGCCCGAAGTCGGTGATGCGGGGCGTCCCGTCGACCGAGAGCAGCACGTTGCCCGGCTTGAGGTCGCGGTGGACGATGCCGGCGAGGTGCGCCTCGGCGATCCCGCGTGCCAGTTGCTCGACCATCCGCGCCGCCCGAGCCGGATTCCACGGCGTGCCGTCAAGGTCCCGGTCGAGGCTGCCGCCCGGCAGGTACTCCAGCTCGACGTACGGCAACCCGCGCGCCTCGCCGATCGAGTAAATCTGCACGATGTGCGGGTGGTGCAGCCGCGCGATCGCCTGGGCCTCGGAGAGGAACCGCGCGGTCGCCTGCGCGTCGGCATGCGCGCCGGCCAGGATCATCTTGAGCGCACAGACACGGTCGAGCCGGATTTGCCTGGCCCGGTAAACCACCCCCATGCCGCCGCGGCCCAGCTCGCCAAGGATCTCGTAGCCGGGGACCGCCGGCATCCCGGCGCGGAACGGGTGCGTGTCGTCGCCCTCGATCGCCGGCCCGTCGGCATGGGCCGTCGAGGAAATGGGCGGCCGGTCCTCGTCGACGGGGACCGCCGTCTCGTCCGTTCCCGGGCGCAAGCGACTCACATCCATCGTCCGGCCGTCATCGTGGGTCGCTCTGCCGCAGTCATCGGCGATCGTCGCGTCCACGCGCGGGCCGCCGTCCGCGATCTCGCCGCCCATCGTCGGCGTGTCATCGTGATGGGTCCCAGCGGTCGATTCGTTCGCGGGACCAGCACCGGGCCGCGTGACGGGTTCATCCATCTGACATGCTCCGCTCTGCAGCGCACGTGGATCGCTGTCATGGGTGCGGTCCCGATGTTACCACGCCCGGCGTCCCCCGGCGAGGACGCGTGGCCCTGACGAACGGCGCCGGGGCAGCCGGACCGGCGGAACGTCGTTCCGACGCTCGGGGCGCCAGCGTACGATGGACCGATCCCGGCACACGCAAGGCGGCTCATCATCGGGCTCTACAGGAGGTGTCTCCCATGGCCAACTCGCTCGAGGATCGGATCGAAGTCGTCTCGGACGACATCACGCGGCTCGACGTGACGATGATCGTGAATGCAGCAAACGCGTCGCTGCTGGGCGGCGGCGGGGTGGACGGCGCGATCCACCGCGCCGCGGGCCCGGGCCTGCTGGACGAGTGCCGGCCTCTGGGCGGCTGCCCGACCGGCCAGGCGCGGATGACCGGCGGGCACCGGCTACGGGCCCGTCATGTCGTGCACGCCGTCGGTCCGGTCTACCACGGGGGACAACGCGGCGAGTCGGCGCTGCTGCGCTCGTGCTACGACGAGGCGCTCCGCCTGGCGGCCGAGCACCAGGCCGAGTCGATCGCATTTCCCTGCATCTCGACGGGCGCCTACGGATACCCCAGGGACGAGGCGTGCCGGATCGCCACCGAGGCCGTGATCGACTGGCTCGAGATGCACCACCACCCCCGCCGCGTCGTGTTCTGCTGCTTCGGCGGGGCCGATGCCCGGCTGTACCGGGAACGGCTGGGCGAGCTGTTGGAGCCAGATCGATCCGGGCCGTGAGGTAGGCCAGCTACTTCGCCCCCGTCCCCTCCGCCAGCAGTGCCTCGACCGCCTGCCGCATCCGCGGCCCGCGGACTCCCTTGAACCGGATTCGCGCCTGGGCATCCAGGACATAAATCGTCGGCCAGCCCTTGACCTTCCACTGCGTGGCGATCGGGCCATGGGTGCCGCCGCCGTCCCACCACGAGCGTCCGGGAAGGCCCTTCGATGCGATCAGGCCCTTGACCGCGGCGCGGTCAGGGTCGCTGTTGACGCCCAGCAGCGCGAATGGCCTGCCCGCCGCGGCCAGGAAGGCGTCGCGCTCGGCGTCATACTCAAACCGGCAGGGTGGGCACCAGTCGCCCCAGAAGACCAGTAGCACGACCTTGCCGCGGAATTCGCCCAGCCTCATCGGCTTGCCATCGACGTCCTCGCCCGCGATCTCCGGCGCGAGCTTGCCGATGCCGAACCTGGCCATCGTCTCCAGGTCCTCGCGTGCCCGGTCGGCGAGCTGGCCGACGTCGGCGAACTCGGCGATCACCCGTTCATAGCAGGCCCGGGCCTCGCGGGTCATCGCCTCGAACGTCTTCTCATTGAAGAGCGGCCCCATCGCGGGATAGGGGCCCTTCGGGTCCTCACGCCGGAGCTGCACCATGAGCCAGGTGTTCTGGATGCCGATCTCGGCGCGATCCCGGAGGAACCCGGCCAGGTCCGCGATGGCACGCGCGCGGACCTCGCGGTTCTTCGTCCGCTCCACGACAGCGCGGAGGGAATGCAGGGGCCCGTCGGTGCCGTAGCGTACCATCTGCGCGGCCACGGCCCGCGTGACCGTCGCCATCGCGGGATCGTCAACGTGGTGGGCCAGCATCATGTCGATCGCCTCCTGCTTCGCGCCCGGCTCGGCCTGGCGGTTGGCGATCATTTCGACCAGCACCGCGACGGTCGCGGGGTCCTCGGGATGGGCCCTGGCTCGGGCCAGCGAGTCGGGACGGATGCGCCCCGCGGGGCGAGGCATGGCCCGCGCCTGGTCCTCCAGCTCGGGCGGCAGGGTGAATCGCGTCTCGGCGATCGGCTGGTTGATCCTGAGGCCGACCACCTCGAATCTCCCAGGACGCCGGTCGGGTTGCCCGGTGGGCCGATGCCCTCGACGGGGAACCAGATCCCATCGACGCGCGCGAAGCGGGTGACCTGGATCCGGAAGAGTCCTCCGACGGCACGCGGGAGGTAGTCGTGCTCGGGATCGAGATCGTAGGTCATCTCGGAGCCGTATCGGCGCAGCACCAGGACCACGCGCGGCCGGTCGCCGTCGCGCGTGATGTCGAGCCGCGCGCCCTGATCGATGTAAGTGTAAAGCGGCTGGCTGACGAACAATTCGCGGAACATCATCAACCAGGTCACGTTGCATTGCTCACCCTCGTAGCGGTCGCGGGTATCGGTCTGGTCGTCGATCCGGAGGGACGTGGCCTTCGGCGGGTTCTTGCCGTCGCCGCCGATGCTGAACCGCGACCTGCCGTCGTAGCGGCGATCCTGGAAGAACGTCTCGCCGCCCGCGGCATTGATCGCACCATGGCGCACCGCCCGACGGTTGCCGGGTGCCTGGGCGTAGTCAACGAATCCGATCGACGAGCCGGGCTTTTGGCGGTCATCGGGGCCCGGGACGATCGTCTGCTCGCGGAACTCGAGGGACTCCAGCCGATCCCACCAGCCCTTGAGCGCATCGCGCACCTCGGCCCGCGTGGGGAGCGGCATGGCCTTCTTCGCGTCGTCCGTGCTTGCCTCGTCCGGAGCGGGGGGCCTGTCCGGCGGCCGGGGCATCGCCAGGGCCAACACGCTCGCCGTCAGGACTCCCACTGCCAGGGCCAGGGCCGTGGCCGCGGTAGTCTTCCACCTTTCGAGGAACATGCGTCGGGATCCCCCTCGGATCATCGAGGCCACGGAGGCCGGGACCATCCCGGCCGACATCGCCTCACCCGCCACCATCCGCAAGGCGGCCCGGACTGTCCCGTCGAACGAGCGCCGTGGGAGCCGCCTGGGCGACTCCGCCCGAGGCGACGGCCGTCGTCATGCCGGACGGGGCCAGCCCCCGACGCTCGAGTCTCGACCGGAGTCGGTCGCGGCCGCGCGCAGGCGGCTGCGCACCGTGCCGACCGGCCAGCCCAGCCGACGCGCGGCCTCCTCGTGCGTCAGGCCCTCGAGGTGGCAGAGCACGACCGGCGTCCCGTATTTCTCGGGGAGCCGGCCGATCTCTTCCTCCAGGATCCGGCCCAGGTCGGGCGTTTCCTCGAGAAGGAGGGCCCGTTCCGACGCCGAGCTCGCCGCCAGCTCGACGGCGCAGTCCCTCGTGCTTCCGCCGCCGCGCGGCCGAGGCGCGGGCGTCGGAGGCGACCCGCAGGGCGACGCCGTGCAGCCAGCTCGCCAACGAGTCTCCCTTGCGGACCGCCTCGGCCTTCTTCACCAGCAGCAGGAACGTCGCCTGGAAGGCGTCCTCCGCGTCGTGGGGGTCGCCCAGGACGCGTCGGCAGACGCGCAGCACCATCGGCCCGTGCCGCTCGACCAGGGCACGAAACGCCGCCTCGGCCGGCGCCGTCCCCGGAGACGAACCGCTCCAGGACCTGGCCGTCGGTGAGGTCGCCGACCGTGCCCACGTGGAACAGCGTCAGCAGATGTCGCCCCGCGGGTTGGTTCGCCCCCAAGGTCATGGCCCGAGGTTCCCTTCGAACTGCGTGGTCCTTTGTAGTGGGACGAGCCACCCCGGCCAATCCCGATTTTTTCCGGTCGGCCAAGAATCCTCGAGAGACTCGCACCGTCGGCCAGGACAGGAAGCCGAGGCGGCCGACCTCGAGGAGAGATCGCCCGAGGCGACTCGTCGCCGGGCGATCCCACCAACAGGTCGGAAGAGCCACCATCTCTCCAGCCTGACTCGCGATTGACCCGTTCGCCAGGCCCGGCGACAATCGGGATGAGCCCGGACCCCCGCGCGTGAGGAGCCGCCCGATGCCGTCGCCGTTCCCCGGAATGGACCCCTACCTGGAGAACCCGGACTGGTTTCCGGATCTCCACCATGGCCTGATCTACCTGATGAAAGGGGCTCTCCAGCATCATTTGCCCCCGTCCTACTATGCTCAGTCGGATCAGCGAGTCTGGCTGGAACACTCGCGGCGACATATCGAGCCCGACGTCGAGATCGTCCATTCGGCCCGGAAAACCAGGAAGCGAGCAACCGGCGGCCTCGCGGTGGCCGAGCCACGAGAAGGCGGTCCGGTGATCGTGTCGGTCGAAACTGTCGAGTATGGTCCGTTCAAGCAATCCTTCCTGGAGATCCGACGGCGACGCGGCAGGGACCTCCAGATCGTCACCTCGATCGAAGTCCTGAGCCCGTCCAACAAGAAGGACGGCAACCCGTCGCGCGAAAAATACCTGGAAAAACAGAAGAAGACCCTAGGCAGCGAAACGCATTTGGTCGAGATCGACCTGCTGAGGGGCGGCACGCATACGCTGGCTGTCCCCAGGGAAATCGCCAAGGCTCGCGCCGGTCCGTTCGACTATCTGATCTCGATTCATCGATTCGATCGACCCGACGAGTTCCTTGTCTATCCGGTCCCCCTGTCCCAGCATCTCCCGGAGATCTCAATTCCTCTCCTGCCGGGCGACCCCGACGTGCCTCTCGACCTGCAAGGGATCTTCCAACGGGCTTACGACGACGGTCCCTATGGACGCGAGATCGAGTATGGCAAGGATCCGATTGTGCCCCGTCTCAGACCGGAGCAGGCGACCTGGGCGGCTGACCTGCTGGAGCGGCGCAAGCGACGTCCGTGAAGGCGGATTCTCAATCGCCAGTCGATCACCGCCGCAACGGATTCACCCTCCCCGGATCTCGGCCCCTCTTGCCGGCAGGATAAGCCCCATCGCGGCGACCTGCGGCTGGTAGCGGTCCCAGTCGACGGCCCTCGGCGGCTTGATCGACGGCTCGTGGGCGTTGATGCCGAGCGACAGCGGGCGGACCCTCGGATGATGCGCCTGCGAATCCACCAGGGGCAGCAGGTTCGCCTTCATGTCCTCGCCCCGCGCCAGCTCCAACGCGGCCTGCTCTTGCCGGTATCGCAGGGCGATCTGGTGCAGCGTGACGATCCGCCAGAAGTGATACCACTCCTCGACCAGGATGTGGTCGCGGCACCAGTCCCACGACGCCAGCCGCTCGAGGTCGTCGCGGCGGACGAGCAGCACGCGGATGCAGCACTTGCGCACGACCTTGCGGTCCTCGCAGGTGATCGCCAGCAGCCAAGGTCTGCGCTCGAACGGCGAGGCCGCCAGGCTGCCCGCCACGTTGTTGACCACGTCGTTGACGATCTCGAACCCGGCCGTGCCCTCGGTGGCCAGGACGGGATCGGTGAGCGTGGCCTGCTCGGCCAGCCCGCGCATCACCCGCCGCAGGGCCACGTTGTCCAGGAGCTGGTCGATCGTCCGCGGCGGCAGCACGGTCCGAAGCTGGAGCACATAGCGGCCATCCTTCGCGGTGTCGGCCGCGGCCGGCTCGCCGTCGATCGGCGTCAGCAGGTTCGCCGAGAAGACCACCTGGTCCGATCGCCCCTGCGTGAGCTGCCGCCACTGGCGATACACCACCAGCCAGCCGATCACGACGACCGCGATCGCCTGGAACAGGCCCGCGAACAGCTTCTCGGCCACCCAGATCGAGATCGCCCGGGCGTCGAGCCCCTGCCACCATGAAGAGATCGCGGCCCAGATCTCGGTACCCGGACGTCATCGTACAGCTCCTTGTGCTCGCCTCGCTTCGCGTCGCAGGGAAAGGCTCGCGAACATTGCGAGTCACCCAGTCTACCGCGGGCCCGGCCCGAGTTGAACGGCCTGGCATCCGCCGGCGAGTCAGGCGCCGGCGCTCGGCAGCGCCGTGGAACTTGCTAGCCTGGTGCAACTTGCAGGAAATCGGGAAGGATCACCTCGCGCCGTGCATGAACAGGATGAGGCGACTGATGCCGGGGAGGGCGAAGGCGGATGGAGACCATGAGGCGGAATCGCATGCGTGCCGGCCAGGACCTGGTGACGCTGTTCGGCATCGGCTCGATCGGCCGGCTGTCCGACGCCGAGCTGCTCGCGCGGTTCGTCCGGCGGGAGGAAGCGGCCTCGGCCGAGGCGGCGTTCGCGATGCTGGTCGAGCGGCACGGGCCGATGGTGCTGGGCGTCTGCCGGCGGATGCTGGGCGACCCCCACGCCGCGGCCGACGCCTTCCAGGCGGTGTTCCTGGTGCTGACCCGGAAGGCGCCGCGGGTGCGGGTCGAGGACTCGCTCGGGCGATGGCTGCACGGGGTCAGCGTCCGGGTCGCGCGGCGGGCCCGGGCCGTCACCCGGTTCGAGCGGGACCGGATCGCAGGCGATCGACGGGTTCGACCCGCCGGACGAGTCCGCCCCGGTCGAACCTGGCCGACGTGACGACCTGCGGGCGGCGATCGACGAGGAGATCGCCCGGCTGCCCGGCCGCTACCGGTCGGCCGCGGTGCTCTGCTACCTGGAGGGCCTGACGCAGGAGCAGGCCGCCCGGCGGCTCCGCTGCCCGGTCGGGACCGTCCACAGCCGGCTGCACCGCGCCCGCGAGCGATTGCGGCCGGCGCTGTCCCGGCGCGGGCTGGCGCCCGCGGCCTGGGGAGCATCGGCCACGACGCTGGCGACCGCCACGGCGCGGGCGGAGGTCCCGCCGGCCCTCGTCGCCTCGACGGCCCGTCTGGCGGGCGGCACATACGCCGGGAACGTCCCGGCGGCCGTCGACCCTGCTGACACGATCCACGATCAGGAGGATGTCGATGATCCATGTACCTGCGATGTCGGCGCGTTGCTGATAACCATGGGGCTGACCGCGACCGGCGCAGCGAGCCTGGCCGCCGGGGGCGGCGATGGCGAGAAGACCGCCGCCAAGCCGGCCACCCAGGCGGCGAACAAGGATGCCCCGGCCGCGAATCCGAGCTCGCCGACGACCCGCCCCGATCCGTCGCTCGCCGAGCGGCTCGAAAAGATCCTCGCCGACTACCAGGCCCAGCAGGACGCCATGTCGCGGGCTTTCGAGAAGGTCGAGAACCCGCGCGAGCAGAACGAGATCTACGGCAAGATGATCGCCCGACGAGGTGGCCTTCTGCCGCCGGATGATCGACCTGGCCACGATCGAAGCCCAAGGACCCCGCCGCCCGCGACGCCCTGGTCTGGGTGCTCGACAAGCCCGGCATGCCGTGCCAGGGCCCCTACGGCGACGAGTTCGCCCGCGCCGCGGCGCTGCTGGTCCGCCACCATGGCGACGACCCCGACGCGGTCCGCGTCGGCCTCGGCCTGAACAACAGCCAGGCGTTCCACCGCGACGCCCTGTTGCTCGGATTTCTCGAAAGTCGCAAAAGGACACGAGGCGGGTGGCATGGCCCGGCTGGCCCTCGCCCAGTATCTCGAGCTCAAGGCCCGAACGGGCCGGCGGGCTCCGCAAGCTCAAGACGATCTCCCGCAAGATCAAGATGATCGGCGTCATCGGCGACGACGGTAAGCCATTCGACAAGGAGGTCGACATGCCGCACGAAGAGTATGTCTACGAGCTGCATCTCCAGCCAATGCGATGCCGAGTACCTTCGCGACCGAGGCCGAACGGCTCTACCAGGAGGTGATCGACGACGTATGCGGACGTCCCGTATGTCACCGTCCACATCCGCAAGCTCGAGGCGCTGCTGAAGCAGCCCACGCCGATGTGGAACGGCAAGCCGATGACGGGCGACGAGATCAAGCAACTGAAGGAAATGCTCGCCCGCAAGCGGACGCTGGGCCAGGTGGCCGAGGGCCGGCTCGACGAGATGCACAACCTCCGCGTCGGCCAGCCGGCGCCCGGAGATCGACGGCGTGGACATGGACGGCAAGCCCCGCAAGCTCTCCGACTACCGCGGCAAGGTCGTCGCGCTGGCCTTCTGGGGGAGCTGGTGCGGCCCCTGCATGCGCGAGGTCCCCCGCGAGCGCGAGCTGGTCGCGAAGCTCGGCGGGCAAGCCGTTCGCCATGCTGGGCGTCAACTGCGACGCCGACAAGCAGGCCGGGCTCAAGGCCATGAAGGACGAGCGGATCACCTGGCCCAACTGGAACGACGGCGAGCCGGGCGAGGGGCCGATCGTCAAGAGATACCACGTCCGCGGCTATCCCACCGTCTTCGTCATCGACGCCCAGGGCATCATCCGGCAGAAGCAGGCCATCGGCGAGTTCCTGGACAAGGCCGTCGAGGACGTGCTCAAGGAGATGGAGACCGGTCAGCCGGCCAAAGCGGCCGCCCGATGAGCCGGGACATTCGCCTGCACTGGATTCCGCGAACCCTCCCCGGCGGTTAGGATCCGTCCCGGCACCGTGGCCCGAGCCGCGGGCCGGGCGGATCAGATCGACCGGGAGAGGGTACGAGCATGAAGGGTGAATCGCGACCGATGAAGGTCGTCATCCCGGGTGGCACGGGTCAGGTCGGGACGATCCTGGCGCGGGCCTTCCACGCCGAGGGGCACGAGGTCGTCGTGCTCAGCCGCAGGCCCCGGGAATCGCCCTGGCGGCAGGTCGCCTGGGACGCGACGTCGCCGGGCCCCTGGACCGACGAGGTGGACGGCGCCGACGTCGTCATCAACCTGGCCGGCCGCAGCGTGAACTGCCGCTACACGCGGAGAACCGCCGGCTGATCCTCGAGTCGCGGGTCGACTCGACCCGCGCCGTGGGCCGGGCGATCGCCGGGTCGGCCCGGCCGCCGCGGGCCTGGCTCCAGGCGAGCACGGCGACGATCTACGCGCATCGCTTCGACGCCCCCAACGACGAGGCGACGGGGATCCTCGGCGGGTCCGAGCCGGACCTCCCCGACACCTGGCGGTTCAGCCTCGAAGTGGCCAGGGCCTGGGAGCGAGCCGTCGACGAGATCGACCTGCCCCAAACTCGCAAGGTCGTGCTGCGGGCGGCCATGGTGATGAGCCCCGACCGCGGCGGGGTCTTCGAGACGCTGCTCCGCCTGGTCCGCCTGGGCCTCGGCGGCAGGGTGGCATCCGGCCGGCAGTATGTCTCGTGGATTCACGACGCCGATTTCATCGGTGCCGTCCGCTGGCTGATCGATCACGATGAGCTGGCCGGTCCCGTCAACCTGGCGGCGCCCGGTCCCCTGCCCTACGCCGATTTCATGCGTGCCCTGCGCCAGGCTGGGGGACGCCGATCGGGCTGCCCGCCACGCGATGGACGCTGGAGGTCGGCACGCCGCCTGCTGGGCACCGAGAGCGAGCTGGTCTTGAAGAGCCGCAGGGTCGTCCCGGGCCGACTGCTCGAATCGGGGTTCGCCTTCGCATTCCCCGACTGGCCGGAGGCGGCACGCGACCTCTGCCGGCGATGGCGCGACGGGCGCCGCGGCAGGGCCGGATCGATCGCGGCTGCCCGCCCCCGGCGCGGTCATGCTGACAAAACGGGCTTGTAAGGATCACCTATGCGGGACAAATATCCGCATGCACTGGTGAGTCGATCGAATCCCGGAACTTCAACCGATCCTGTTGCCGGTCAGGTACTTATGAGGACCGGCCGATGGAATCCGATTGCCACCACGGCGAGATTCCGGCGTTCGGTATTCCAGTTGCTTTGGGTGGGGATCGTCGGACATCCCGATCTTCCCTGACTCCTTTCCCAAAGGAGGCGACCATGAGCGCCAAGCAGCGTCGCAAGATCTATGGAATCCGTCGCGAGCGCCGCCGCCCGCGAGGCTGGACCCGCTGGTTCAACGAGGGAATGCTCGAGGCCGGGGCCGAGGCGACCGGCGGCGTGCGACTGCGCACAACGCTGTGGGGCAAGAACAGCGGCTGAGGGCGACCGTCCTTCCGCCCGCGCCCGGCCCGACGATCCGGTCCGGTCCGTCCGTTTCGAAGAATCCCGACGTCACCCAACTTCATCGGTGGGTATCGTCGGGATTCTTCGAAGCCGACCCCCTTCATGGTCGCTCCCCAAATTGAGATTCGCCGCGACCCGGGCTTCTTGGTTACGATGCAAGAAGCCACGGGGAGCGTTGTCATGGCAGAATCGGCCGTCGAAGCCGTCGGTTGGGAACGGGCGATGATGGCGGCCGAGAAGGTCAAGGAGCGGCTGCGCAGGGCGACGCGCGCACTCGATGCGGCCGGCGTACGGTACGCCGTGGCCGGCGGCAACGCCGTCGCCGAGTGGGTCGGCCGGATCGACGAGGACGCTGTCCGTAGTACGCGCGATATCGATCTGCTGGTGCGGCGGGCCGATTTCCCCGCCGCACGAGCCGCGCTCGAGGCGGCCGGCTTCATCGACCATCACCTCCTCGACATCGACGCCTTCATCGACAGACCGCAAGGCAAACCGAGCGGCGGGATTCATATCCTTTTTGCCGGCGAGAAGGTTCGGAGGGATGACGCGCACACCTTGCCGGACCTCGACGAATCGGAACGAGCCATCGAGTTCCAGGTGGCCACCCTCGAAGCCCTGGTGCGGATGAAGTTGACCGCGTGGCGCGACAAGGGCCGCACGCACCTTCGCGACATGATCGGCGTCGGCCTGCTCGACGCGACCTGGCCCGCTCGCTTGCCGCCCTTGCTCGGTGATCGTTTGCAGCAACTGCTCGACGACCCGAACGGGTGATGGGTCGATCCGGACGATCTCGAACACTCGAGCGCCTCAGGATTGCGTTGGGCTTATGAGCCCGACGCGCAAGCGAGTGGATGACCTGGTCGTCTGACCAAGCGGATCCACTCGCTTGCGCGTCGGGCTCGTATCCACGGGATCGTCCCATCGTGCGCAATCTGACCGTTCGGCGCTCTCGCCACCTCGCCAGGACATCGCGGGCTCCGACACGATCCTCGGAACCGCCTGATGACGGCGATTGATCACGCCAGGATCTCCTTGGCGACGTGACCGCTGACGTCCGTCAGCCGGAAGTCGCGGCCGCTATAGCGGTACGTCAGCCGCTCGTGGTCCAGGCCCATCAGGTGCAGGATCGTCGCGTGCAGGTCGTGCACGTGCATCCGGTTTTCGACCGCCTGCATGCCCAATTCGTCGGTGGCGCCGTGGACGTACCCGCCCTTCACCCCGCCGCCGGCCAGCCACATCGAGAAGCCCAGGCTGTGGTGGTCGCGGCCCTTGGCTCCCTCCGAGTACGGCGTGCGGCCGAACTCGCCGCCCCACAGGACGAGCGTGTCCTCGAGCAGCCCGCGCGACTTCAGGTCGGCGAGCAGCGCGGCGATCGGGCGATCGCTCTTCTGCGCGTGCAGCCGATGCCGGTTGATGTCGGCGTGGTCGTCCCACGGTTGGTCGGCGCCATAGTACACCTGCACGACCCGGACGCCCCGCTCCACCAGCCGACGAGCGATCAGGCAGGCGCCTGCGAACTCGCCCGGGCCGTACTGGTCGCGGGTCGCGGTCGTCTCGCGCCCAGGTCGAATGCCTCGCGCGCCTCGAACTGCATGCGGAAGGCCATCTCCAGCGACGCCACGCGGGCCTCGAGCGCCTCGTCCGGGCCTCGCGCGGCCATGTGCTCGCGGTTGAGCGACTGGATCAGGTCGACCTGTTCACGCTGGGCGCCGCGGGGCAGGTGGCGGCTGGTGACGTCGCGGATGATCCGGTCCGGGTCGATGACGTTGTTGCGGATGTGCGTGCCCTGGTAGATGCCGGGCAGGAAGCTGCTGCTCCACAACTGCGGGCCGACGACCGGCTTGCCCGGGCAGAGCACCACGAACCCCGGCAGGTTCTGGTTCTCGGTGCCCAGGCCGAAGGTCAGCCACGAGCCGAGGCTCGGCCGGATCGGCTGCATGTTGCCCGAGTTCATCATCAAGAGCGACGGCTCGTGGTTCGGGTTGTCGGTGTAGACCGACCTCAGCACGCAGAGATCGTCGACCTGGCCGGCGACGTGCGGGAACAGGTCCGAGACCGCGATGCCGCTCTGCCCCCGCGGCCGCGCGGCGAACGGCGAGGGCATGATCTTGCCCGTCTTGCGGCGGCCCGTCAGCAGCGAGGCCGGCGGCGCCTGGCCGGCGTACTTCTCCAGCGCCGGCTTGGGGTCGAAGGTGTCGACGTGCGACGGCCCGCCGTTCATGAACAGGAAGATCACCCGCTTCGCCCGCGGGACGAAATGCGGCGCCGGGGCGCCAGCGGATTGGCCGGGGCCGCCGACTCGGCATCGCCGGGCCCTGCCATCGCCGCCATCGCCGCGGCGGGGCCGCCGAGCAAGCCGGCGTCCGCCAGCACGCTCCCCAGTCCCAGGGCGCCGAAGCCGCCGCCGATCCGGCAGAACAGCGCCCGGCGGCTCATGGGCAGGCCCGCCATCCCTGTTCCGCTCGCCCGCCGCTCGTCGTTCGCTTGCATGGCCCATCACCTCGCGTTTCGACAGTCCCCGGAACCGCCAATCCTCCGGCAAACGACGGATCGGATCCTGACGAGTTCAACCACGGATTTCACTGAGACCACGGATTGAAAATTCCAATCCATCTTATCCGTGCACTTCGTGTAATCCGTGGCCGATCTCCCCTATTTGACCGTAGCGGATCAATCCGTGGTTCATTGCCGGTCGCCACGGTCAATCGACAAACAGGAACTCGTTCGCGGCCAGCAGGGCGTGAGTATAGCGCTCCCACCGGCTCAAGTCGGGCCGGGCGGGCCCGCCGGGGGCCGGCGATTCGGGCCGATCGGCGGCGTTGAGGTAGGCCAGGCCGATCTCCAGCTCGCGGGGCGTCGCCTCGCGGCCGTAGAGGACCTGGTACGCTCGGCGGACTCGCATGCCATCGTCGGACGAGTCTGCCTTTTGGAGCCGCGCAGCCACGGACCCGCGGCCCCGGCCATCAGCTCGCCGTTGAGCACGAAGAGCTGCTGGAGCGGCACCGTCGTCTCGACCCGCCCGCCGCTGGTGATATTGGGGTCGGGGAAATCGAACAGGCGGAGCATCCACGCCAGGTCGTGGCGGCTGATCGCCGCATAGGCGGTCCGCCTGCGGTTTGCCGGCGAATCCAGCTCGACCGACGGACCGCCCATCGTCTCATCCAGCCGGCCCGAAACGGCCAGCATGGCGTCGCGCCACGACTCGACGTCCAGCCGGAGGCGGTTCATCCGCCAGAGCAGCAGGTTGCCCGGATCCTGGGCGTATCCCCCCGCCTCGTACCGGCTGGCCTGGCGATACGTCGAGGACAGCAGGATCTCGCGGTGGAGCGTCTTGAGCGACCAGCCCGATTCGACGAACCGGCGCGCCAGCCAGTCGAGCAGTTCGGGATGGCTGGGCCGCTCGCCCAGCACGCCGAAGTTGCTCGATGTGCCGACCAGCCCGCGGCCGAAATGGTGCTGCCAGACGCGGTTGACCATCACCCGGGCCGTCAGCGGGTTGTCCGGGCTGGCGATGGCCCTCGCCAGCTCGAGTGGACCGCTCCCCTGGCGAAACGCCCCGCGGTCGCCGCCCAGCACGGTCAGGAACCGGCGCGGGACCTTTGCCCCGGGCGTCAACGCGTTGCCCCGTGCCAGCACGGGCATCTCCGTCGGCTTCGGGGCATCGGCCAGCGCGTGGATCACCGGATATTTGGGCGGAGCCGATTTGTTGAGCCCGTCCAGCTCGGCCCGCATCGCCTTGATCTTCGCCCTCGGCTCGCCAGAGAGCTTCCTCTCGAACGCCTTGAGCTGGTCGTTCGTCAGCTTCTGATTCTGCCGCTTCGCCTCGGCCTGAAGGAACGCCGTGATGGCCTTTTCCTTGTCCTTGATCGCGGCCTGCGCGCGGTCGTAGGCCGAGACGACGGCCGGCGGCACGGCGGGCACCTCGACGTAGTGGGTGCTGGCGAAGACCCCCTCGAGGGCGTAGTAATCCGTCGTCGGGATCGGGTCATACTTGTGGTCGTGGCAGCGGGCGCAGGCGACCGTCAGCCCGAGGAACCCGCGCGTCAGCGTGTCGATCCGGTCGGCGTACTGGTCGAGCTGCTTGGCGTCGCCGTAATACACCGGCCCGCACGAGAAGAACCCCAGCGCCGCCAGACGATCGAGCCGCCCGGACTCGGGCCCGGCGACCTGGTCACCGGCGACCTGCTCGACGACGAACTCGTCATACGGCATGTCGCGGTTGAAGGCGCCGATCAGCCAGTCGCGATATCGGTATCCGTACGGATAGAGCCTCGGCTGGAAGCTGTGCGCCTGGTCCTCGCCGTACCGCGCGATGTCCAGCCAGTACCGCGCCTGACGCTCGCCGTAATGCGGCGAGGCCAGCAGCCGATCGACGAGCCGCTCGTAGGCCAGCGGCGATCGGTCGCGGACGAACGCGTCAACCTCCTCGGGCGTCGGCGGCAGGCCGACCAGGTCGAAGGAAACCCGGCGGATCAGCGTCGCCCGGTCGGCCTGCGGCGACGGCTCGAGCCCCTCGGACTCCAGCCGGGCGAGGATGAACCGATCGATCGGCGAGGCCGCCCAGGCCCCGCGCCGGACCGGCGGCGGCTCGGGATCGCCGACGGGGCGGAATGACCAGAACGCCCGGGCCTGCTCGGTCACGACGGACGCGGACCCGGCGATCGAGCCTGTCGGAGCGGCCTTGGCGGCGGGCGCCGCGCGGTCGGCCGGGCTCATCGGCCGGGGCGCCGGCCAATGGGCCCCGCGCCGGACCCAGTCGGAGAGCGCGGCGATCTCGGCATCCTTCAGCTTGCCGTTCGGCGGCATCTGGATCTCGCCGCCGTAGCGGATCGCCTCGACGAGCGAGCTCTGCTCGGGCTTGCCCGGCACGACGGCCGGCCCGCCGTCGCCCCCCCTGAGCATCGAGGCCCGCGCATCCAGCCTCAGGCCGCCCTTCGACTTCTCCGCTCCATGACATCCCAGGCAGTGCTCGGCCAGCACCGGACGGACCTTCGACTCGAAGAACTCGTCCTCGGCCGCCGCGTCCGGCTTCCGCTCGCCCGCGCCCGCAGGCGGATCGCCCGCCCGGACAACCGGCCTGCCCGCCGCGATCGCCACGACCAGCCCGGCCAGCAATACCGGCCTCAATCGGCTCGATCGCGTCGATGGACCCATGACAGAACCTCCGCCCGGAAAAGGTTTCACCGATATTTAACATCGACCATGCAGCCTGGGATGTCAAGGGTTTGTGGCATAAGAGAGAGCCTGGGAAACCGGCCAGAGATCGCGGACAATAGAGCGCGTAACGCACGGGCGGCCTACGGACGTGGGAGCGAAGTCCACCGACCGGGGAGCCGGTCCGACCTGTTCGCATCGGACGGATTGGAGTGGGGCCGGTCTTTTGTTGGAGCCGGCTCCTGCCGGCGATCGGTCGGGCCGATGCCGACCGGATCGGGCCGGCGGGATCGTGCCGACCGGATCGGGCCGACCGGATCGCGAGCAGGAGCTCACTCCTACACGGAGACCGGTCCGGTCCCGGTCGGTCCGGTCCGTTGTGGGAGCCGGCTCCTGCCGGCGATCGGGCTCACTGTACGGCCGAGCCGCGAGCTTCCTTCTCTCCGAGATACCCGCATGCCCCCCCGCTTGCTCCCCGTGATCGACGGCCCGCACCGCCCGGCGATCGACCTGCCCGGCTTGCAGCGCGCGCTGGCCGAGGCGATGGGTACGCACGACGTCCGCGCCGACCGCTTGCACCGCGCCCTGTACGCGACGGATGCCAGCGTTTATCAGATCGTGCCGCTGCTGGTGGCGTTTCCGGCCACGGCGGCGGACGTCGCGGCGGCGGTGCGGGTCTGCGGTCGGTTCGGCGTGCCGATCACGGCTCGGGGCGGCGGGACCTCGCAGGCCGGCCAGTCGATCGGGCCCGGCGTGATCCTCGACCTCTCGCGGCACCTCGACCGGATCGTCGAGATCAACGCCGCGGAGCGCTGGGTCCGCGTCCAGCCGGGGTGCGTGCTCGACGACCTCAACCGCGCGCTGCGGCCGCACGGGCTGCTGTTCGCGCCCGATATCTCGACATCGGGTCGCGCCACCATCGGCGGGATGATCGCCAACAACTCGTCGGGCGCCCGCTCGGTGTATTACGGCAAGACGATCGACCACGTCCTCGAGCTGGACGTCGTGCTCGCCGACGGCAGCCTCGTGCACCTCGGTCCGCTCGACGAGCCCGAGCTCGAGGCCCGCTGCGCAGCAGGATCTCGAGGGCGCCTGCTATCGCGCCACGCATCGGCTGGCGGAGGCGCATGCCGCCGAGATCGACCGCCGGTTCCCCAGGATCCTCCGCCGCGTCGGAGGGTACAACCTCGACGAGTTCGTCCCGGGGCGAGGCGCGCGGGGACCCGGGACGACCGGGACGCGCGCTTCAACCTCGCTCGGATGCTCGTCGGCTCGGAGGGGACGCTGGGCCTGGTCGTCGAGGCGAAGCTCCGACTGGTCGAGCGGCCCCGCGCCCGCGCGACACTCGTCGTCGAGTTCGCCGGCCTGCTCGACGCGCTGGCCGCGACCCCGACGATCCTGCGCCACGACCCGGCGGCCGTCGAGGTGGTGGATCAGTACGTGCTCGACAGCACCCGGCTCAACCCCGAGGCCACGCGGCTCCGCGGCTTCCTCCAGGGCGACCCCGCGGCCATCCTGATGATCGAGGTCTATGGCGAGACCGCCGACGAGCTGCCGCCTCGGCTCGATGCCCTGATCGGCGAACTGAAGCGGTCCGGCCTCGGCACCCATCACACGGCGATCGCCGAGTCCGACGCCCAGGCGCGCGCCTGGAAGCTCCGCACGATGGCGCTGGGGCTGTCGATGGCCGAGAAGGGGGACGCCAAGGCGATCTCGTTCGTCGAGGACACCGCGGTCGCGCCCGAGCACCTGCGCGACTACATCGCCGAGTTCCTGGCGATCCTCGCGCGGCACGAGACGGCGGCCGGTGTGTATGCCCATGCCTCGGTCGGCTGCCTGCACGTCCGGCCGGTGATCAACCTCAAGACCGAGGGCGGCGTGCAGACATTCGAGGCGATCGCGGCCGAGGTCGCCGCGCTCGTCCTGAAGTACGGCGGTGCGCTCTCGGGCGAGCACGGCGACGGCCTGGTCCGCGGCCCGTTCCAGGAGATGATGTACGGCCCGACCCTGTACTCGGCATTCCGCGAGCTGAAGCGCGCGTTCGACCCGCGCGGCCTCTTCAACCCCGGCAAGGTCGTGGACTCGCCGCCGCTGTCGGCCAACCTGCGTTATGGCACGAGCTACCCGAGGACTCCCGACTTGCCGACGACGTTCGACTTCGCCGCCGACGGAGGTTTACTGCCGGCCGCCGAGCTCTGCGCCGGCGTCGGCGCCTGCCGCCAGCGCGGCGAGGGCACGATGTGTCCGTCGTTCCGCGCGACTCGCGAGGAAAAGGACAGCACCCGCGGCCGCGCCAACCTGCTCCGGCTGGCGATCAGCGGCCAGCTCGATTTCTCGGGGTTCACCGACCCGAGCGTCCGCGACGTGCTGGACCTGTGCCTCGAGTGCAAGGCGTGCAAGGGCGAGTGCCCGACCAACGTCGACATGGCGCGGCTCAAGGCCGAGTTCCTGCACCAGCATCACCGCGAGCACGGCGTCCCCTGGCGCCACTTCTTCTTCGGCCGCGTCGCCGAGCTGGGTCGGCTCGGCGTCGCGACGGCTCCACTGTCGTCCTGGCTGGCGCGGAGTGCGCCCGCACGCTGGCTCAACCACGTTTTCCTCGGGATCGACGGCCGGCGCCTGCCGCCCGCCTTCGCACGGCGCTCGATTGACCGGCCGGATGCGGCGACGAGGGCCTCGCCGTGATGTCGACCCTGGACCGGGGGTCCTGCTGATCCCCGACACCTTCACCAACTACTTCGAGCCCGAGGTCGGCGAGGCCGCGCTCGACCTGCTCGGCCTTGGCGGGAGTCCGGTCACGCTGGGCCCGCCCGGCTGGAGATGCTGCGGCCGTCCGTTGATCTCGAACGGCCTGCTCGACGAGGCCGCGGCGCTCGCCCGCGACAACGTCGACACGCTCCACGAATGGGCGAGCCGGGGCCATCGGATCACAGCCTGCGAGCCGAGCTGCATCCTGACGATCCGCGACGATTATCCGGCGCTGGTGCGCGGCGAGCGCCGCACTCGCGCCGAGTCGGTCGCCGCCGCCTGCCAGACGATCGAGGAATTGCTCGCCCCGACGGTCGCCGGCCGGATTCCCGCGCCCGCCGCAACCCGGCGGATCCTGACGCACCCGCATTGCCACCAGCGGTCGCTGGTCGGGCCCGGCCCGTTGCTGGCGATGCTCCGCGCGATCCCGGGCGCCGAGGTGGTCGACCTCGACGCGGGATGCTGCGGGATGGCCGGCTCGTTCGGCTACGAGGCCGAGCACTACGAGGTCTCGCGGCTCGTCGGCGAGACCTCGCTATTGCCCTCGGTCCGCCGCGCCGGGCCGGACGAGGTGATCGTGGCGCCCGGCTTCTCGTGCCGCTTGCAGGTCGGCCACTTCACCGGCCGCGAGGCGGTGCACCCGGTCGTGCTTTTACGGTCGCTGCTGCCGTAAGGCGGATCGCCGTGGGCCTCGCGAATCGGTTGCGCAGACGAGCCCGACGCGCAAGCGAGTGGATGGCTTATTTCCGCAAGAATCCACTCGCTGGCGCGTCGGGCTCATATCCGACCGAGGACTCATATCCGACCGAGGACCCACTCGCTGGCGCGTCGGGCTCGTATCCGACCGAGACGGCCTTGTGCGAGAACCGGCCGCTACGCGCTCGAAGACGGAGTGACGCCCTCGTTCACACCACCGGCCCGTTGGCGCCCGCGATCGATCCCTCGCCTTGCGAGCTGATGACCTGCTGCCGCAGCGCGGCGGTGCCGAGCATGCCGCCCAGGCCCATCGACTCGACGGCCGTGCTGGGCACGAGCATCAGGGCGCCCTTCTCCTTGATGCCCTCATAGAGGATGTTCATCGCCCGCAGGTGCAGCGCGGTGGGGTTGTGCACGTACGACTCGGCGGCCTGCGCGAACAGGTGCGCGATCTCGACCTCGGCCTGGCCGAGGATGATCCGCGCCTCCTTCTCGCGGGCGGCCTGCGCCTCGCGCGACATCGCGTCCTGCAGCGATTCGGGGATCACCACGTCGCGCATCTCGACGGAGTGCACCGACACGCCCCACGGGGTCGAGCGCTCGTCGATCAGCTTCTGGAGCTGCGCCTCGATCTGCTCGCGGCCGCGGAGCAGGACGGTCAGCGGCGTCCGGCCGATGATGTCCCGGAGCGCCGTCTGCGCCGCCCAGGTCACGGCGAGCTTGTAGTCCTGCACCTCGAGCGCCGCCTTCTCGGGGTCGTAGACCATCCAGAACAGCACCGCGTCAACGTTCACCGGCACCGTGTCCGACGTCAATGTTTCCTCGGCGGCGAAGCTCGTGGTGATGGTCCGCTGGTCAATCCAAGACGCGACCCGGTCGATCCCCGGGATGATCCAGAAGAGCCCCGGCCCGCGCAGGCCCACGTAGGTGCCCAGCCGCAAGACCACGGCACGCTCCCACTGCTGCGCAACCTGCGGCGAGGCCGCCGCGATCAGGCCGGCGACCATCCCGATGATGACCCCAGCCGGCTGCTTCCACACGATCGCCACCACGGCCCCCGGCGCGACGCACGCCACCAGGATCATGAACGAGATGATGTTGAACTGCGGCGGGTCGATCGGCATGCGACGACTCTTCGGCGCCTCGGTGATATTCGTGGTCTTAGCCATCGGACTGCTCCCGTTTCTTGTCGATCCAGCGGACCTTGAGGAAACCCATCGCCTCGTCGGCCGAGAACCCCAGCGCGGCGGATTCCGCCAGGAAGCGGTCGGCCAGCGCCGCCAGCCGCCGCTCGCGATCGCGATCCCGGGCCGGCGCCGACGCCGACATTGACGTCGACGCGGTCGCCTGCCCCCGGGCGGTCGACTCGCGGATGAACGACCCCACGCCACGACGCGTCTCGAGGACGCCGGAGCGCTCCAGCTCGGAGTACACCCGGGCCACCGTGTTGGCGTTGACCTTCAGCTCGACCGCGAGCTGTCGGACCGTCGGCAGGCGGTCGCCCACCCCCAGCCGCCCCGTCGCGATCGCCACCCGGATCGCCCGCTCGAGCTGAGCATACAGCGGCGTCGGGTCTTTCGGGTCGATTGCAAACACGGCTTTTGTCCTCTTGTACCAGTTCAATAGTACAAGTGGGATACGGTGACGTCAAGGGAGAACCCGGAGTGCGTCCCAAGAGAGCGATCCGTCGCGTAGGGTGGGTCGAGCGCAGCGAGGCCCACCGGTTCCCGCCGCTCGTTCGCGGTGGGCCTCACTCCGCTTCGCTCCGCTCGACCCACCCTACAACCATCAGACCGACATTCCGAAGCCGGGCGAACCGGCGACGTCAGTCGCCGGGTGATCCGACGTAACAGCCGGGCGAACCGGCGACGTCAGTCGCCGGGTGATGCCCTCGGACCCCCGGGGTGATGCCCGCAGAGACCCGGCGACTGACGTCGCCGGTTCGCCATCGTCTCCGGACCGATGCCGACTCCGAGCGGAGCAGGTCGTCCGAGTCCGTCGTCCCGCGGTCCACGATCCCGTGAACGCTTACTCGCCGAGGCTTGAACCCAGGACATCCAGCTCATGGATGGCCGCGTCGGTGCTGCGGGCCGCGCTGCGGGCGACGTTGTTGCCGGTCGTCCGGGCCTCGGCGACGAGCTGCTGGGGCGTGGTGAACAGGCCGTTGGGGAGATAGGTCTTGTCGGTGTAGGCGGTCAGGTCCTCGACGCCGCGGGCGGTGACAAGCCCTTGCTCGACCCGGTCGCGCAGCTCGGTACCCCGCTGGAGGATGGCGCGATCGCGTGCGACGGCGCGATCGGCCCGCGCGGCCATCGCGCCGTAGGCGTGGTAGAGCCGCCGGTGGTCCGCGCTGATGGCCTGGTTCGTGCTGACCTGGATGGCCACGACCTGGCGGTACGCGGCGCCGAGCTGCTGGGGGGTCGGCTTGATCGGATGAGGACGCGGCGGGACGGGGTTGCTCGGCGAGTGCGCGAGGGACAGCAGCGCGCGCCCTCGAGCGCCTCGACGGCCGGTCGCGAGGGTCTGCGACGTGTCACGGGATCCTCCTTGCCGCGGGCATGACGGGGCGAGAGGGCGTGCGAGCCCATCGTGGTCATTCTACCACACGCCCGGCGCGATCGACGGCCGCCGGCCGCCGCGATCACGGCTTCTTCGGTGCCTCGGTGGCGATCGCGCCGAGGTCGAGCGGCTCGTCGGTCCGGCCGCCGGGCATCTCGGGCACGACCACCTCGCGCTGAGGAATGCCACCACCGGCCCGGCCGCCACGACCCCGAGCGGGTCGCGCGGCGGCTCGGTGGCGACCATGATCAGGTCGTACGTCCCGGCCTCGACGTCGTCGACCCGGAACGAGCCGTCGGCCCCGATCTTGAAGGTATAGCCGCCTCCCTCGAGCGGAGGAGTCTTCGGCGTCTTCCCCGCGGCGGGCTTCCCGGCCGGCGACGGCCTGGGGATCAGGCTCCCTCGGCCGAAGGTCCAGTCGATCGGGGCGGACCCGGCCGGGAGCGTGAGCTTACCGACGAGCGGACGGCCGGTGCCGCCCAGCTCGACGCGGGTCGTCGCCCCGGCCGTGACCTCGATCGCGCGGGTATTGGTGTAGGTGATTGTCAACCGGTTCGCCGTCTCGTTGAGCACGAACTGTCGCGAGACGACGACGCGGCCCGGTATAACCCGCTCGAAGGTGAACTTGCCCGCGTCGTCGGTCTTCGTCTCGCCGCTCCACCAGGCGACCGCCGCGGGCGTGTCCCCCTGGCGTTTGTATTCGAGGTGCAGCTTCTGGCCCGCCCCAACAGCCCGCCCGATCCGGAAAGTCCCCTCGATCCGCCCCCACGGCGTGATCGTCAGCTCGATCGGCGTGGAATCCCCGGCGTCCGCGACCGCCCACTCGGCGAAGCCGCGGTCGTGCAGCACGATGAGCCTGTAGGGCGGCTCCTGCGGCGGGAACTTGAACCGGCCGTCGCTCCCCGTCCTGGCGGCCCCGTGGTCGTCGCCTCGCGGCGGCCCGCCATTGGTGATGAACGACGGCTGCGACGGCACCACCATCACGACGTCGGCGCCGGCCAGCGGCGAGCCATCCGACAGGCGCGCCATGCCGGTGATGTCCCGGGCCTTCGTCAGCACGAAGTTCACCACGGGCTCGTCCTCATCGTCGCGGATGGTTCGCGAGACGGCCGGCATGTAGCCGTCCGCCTCGATCCGAAGCCGCCGCCCCTCGGGCCGCGCCGTGTCGAAGACCTGGATGCGGTAGGTCCCCCGCGCCGGGCCGCGCCCGCTCGCGTTCCCAGTAGGTCGGCGAGCCCCTGCCCCGCTCGATGCCCGGCACCAGGGTGAATCTCGGGATCGCGTGGCGGGTCTCGGCGTCGACGACCGTCCCGCGCACCCTCAGCTCGCGGTTCAGGGTAATCACCAGCTCGCCGGCGTTCGGAGGCACCTCGCGGCGGTCGGATTGGAGATACCCCTCGCGCGAGGCGTTGATCCAGAACGCGTCCGCCGGGGCGTCGGTCCACTCGAACTCCCCTTCCCCGTCGGTCGTGGCCTGCCAGTCGAGCGTCAGGCAGCCGCGCCAACCGGCCGCGGCAACGCCCGCCCCGGCCACGGGCTCGCCCCGGCCGTCCACCACGCGCCCGCGGATCGTCCGCCCCTTCACCAGACGGAATTCGATCGGCGCGACACCCGGCCGCGCCACGATCTTCCGCAGGTCGGGGGCATATCCATGCGCCTGGACCGTCAGCGTCAACTCGCCCGCCGGGACGTGCACCAGCCGGAACCGGCCGTCGGCATCGGTCTGACGCGGGCAGCTCGTCTCCGCGAAGCTGCTCGCCCAGGACCACTCGGGCGCCGGCGATCGGCCGACCCGCCGGGTCGACGACCCGACCGGCCAGGTCCACGCCCCGGGGCATGACCGTCGGCTTGCCCGCCCGGACCTGCGGTAGCGCCTCGCCGTTGCCCCGTTCGACCCGCTGATGGTCCGGGTGCGTGAACGCGATCGAGACGCGGTAGACGTCGATCCCGACCGGCATCTCCGCGCATCGCCATCGGCCCCGTTCGTCGGTCGTGACGGGAGCGGGATCCTCGATGTCCTCGCTCAGGGACAGCATGCCCGTCGGGTTGCTGTAAACGACCGGCGCGACCCGGACGCCGGCGATCGGCCGACCCTGCTCGTCCTGGACCACGCCGCCGATTGCCTCGGCCGGGTAGAGCTTCAGGGTGTACGATGCGGGGAATGCCTCGCCGACGACATCCCTGCCAAAGAGCGAACTCGCGAACCACAGCGTCGTCGCGACGAAACCCTCCTTGCGGGCGACGAGCGAGAGGCGCCGGGGCATGGGTTCGGGGATCGAGACCGCGGCACGCCCGGCGTCGTCGGTCGTCACTCGCGCACCGGGCTTCCGCTCGGCCTCCAGGGTCAGCGAGACCCCCGGTATTGGCTGGCCGTTCCGCTGATCCACGACGCGGATCTCGATCGATGGACCGGCGGCCTTCGACGCGGCCTCGGCCTTCTGGGCCGGCGCGACCCGCCCCGGGCCACCACCGATCCGGCCATCCCGCGCGATCGACCCGCCCGGCGTCATCAGCCATGCCGCGCCGACGGCCAGGATGATCGCCCCGGCGGCCAGGAACGACGCCGCCACCCGCAGCTTCGCCGCGACCATCGCCCGGAACACGCCGTCGGCGAGCTGCTGCGCCGATGCCGACGCCGACGACCCGGCCGCCCCCGCGACCGCCGTGGCCGTCGCGGCGCGCGAGAGCGTGGCGGCCGTCGCCGTCGCCAGCGCCGCCGGCACCGGGATCGTGGCCGCCTCGCCGAGGCCCGCCAGTCCCGCCAGCCCGACGGCCGGCGCCACGCCCGCGGCGCACCAGCCGCTCCTGGAGCTTCCGACGCGCCCGGTCCAGCCGGCCCCGGACGCTCCCCGCCGTGCACCTCAGCCGACGCGCCGCCTCCTCGTGCGTCCGGCCCTCCACGTAGCACAGCACCACCGGCCGGCGATACTTCTCCGGCAGTCGGCCGATCTCCTCGTCGAGCATCCTCCGCAGCTCGCCCTGTTCCAGGCTGGCGTCCGGCGGCACGACCGGGTTCCGGCGCCGCCCGGCGTTCGCGCGCCGGCCGACGGACCGCCCGCGCCCGGATCCGCGCCGAGACCCGATAGGCCACGCCATACAGCCACGGCCCGATCGCCTCGGGATCGCGCAGGCCGCCCGCCTTGCGCAGCAGCACCAGGAACGTCGCCTGGAATGCGTCCTCGACGTCGCGCGGATCGCCCAGCGACCGCCGGCAGACGCCCCGCACCATCGGCCCGTGCCGCGCGATCAATGCGTCGAACGCCGCCTCGTCGCCGGCCGCGAAGTGTCGCACGAGCTGGCCTTCGTCCAGGCCGGTCAGCGACCCGCCGTCGAAGATCCGCCCGATACCCCGCAGGACCGAGCCAGAATTCTCAGCCGCCATCGTCGTGGCCTCCCCCGGTATGCTCGCGATTCCTGCTCCTCTACTGTACCGGGCGGGCCGGGGTCCACGAAGTTTTCCTCAAATTCCGGCTGGACTGGATCTTGAAGCCCGAGTGCGGCCGATCGCCCTCACGGCCGGCGTGGGGCGGGGATGGACGGCTTCGGCAGGTCGTCGGAATCGGGCTCCACGCGCGGCGGGGGGCCAGCGGCCTTCGGCACGGCGGGCGCCGCGGCGGCCGGCTCGAGTGTCGCGCGGATGGTGCCAAGGTCCAGCGGCTCGTCGCTCCGGCCGCCGGGCATCGCGGGCACCGTCACCTCGCGGCGCGCCGTCGCGATCGTCTCGGCGCCCAGGGGACCCTGATCCGGATCGCTCGGCCGCCGGTTGATCGCGAGGCTCAACTGATAGGCGCCGGCCGCGACGTCGTCGATCCGGAACGACCCGTCGGGCTCGACCTTGAATGTGCCGCTGATGGCACCGGCGACGTCCGGCCTGGTGTTCAGGTAGCCGAAGCTGTACGTCCAGTCGTCGCGGCCGACGAGCCGCATCGGGCAAGCCGACCTTGCCGACGACCGCCCGGCCGGCGCCGCCGACGGTCAGCCGGATCGTCGCGCCCGGCCGAACCTCTGCCGTCAGCGAGGGACTCCCTCCCGCCGAGGCGATCGAACCCAGCGAGATCAGCCGCGAGATCGTCACCTTTCCCGACATGACCCGCTCGAACGTGAAGCGGCCCTCGGCGTCGGTACTCGCGAAGCTGCTCCAGATGATCCCCTCGAACCCGACGGGCGGGCCGGATCGATGGAGGCTCAACGACTGATGATCCCCGGGCCGCCGGCCAATCCGCAACGTCCCCTCGACGCGGCCCCAGGGCTCGATCGTCAATGCGGCGGGCGGCGACTCGGTCCGGTTCCCGACGGTCCACCGACCGTAGCCGCGGTCGTGGAGCGCCACGATCGCGTACGGCGGCTCGGCGGCGCCAGGGCGAATCGTCCATCCGCGCGCGTCCTGACCATCCGCGGGCCACGGTACTGCTGCTGAAGGCGACCATCCTGGATGCGAGCCGGTCGCTCCACCGTGGCGACCAGCACCTCGGCCCCGGCCAGCGGAGAGCCGTCGGGCAGGTGCAGCGACACCCGAGATCCCCGCCCCGCGGCGCAGGGCGAAGTGGACCACCGCCTCCTCCTCGTCATCCTTCATTGCACGCGAAACGCCCGGCAGGTAGCCCTCGGCCTCGATCCGGATGAGCCGCAGCGGCACATCGGTGCTCAGCGATACGTCGTACGAGAGGCCGGTGATCTCCCGGCGCGTTCGTTCTCCCACCCCGCGGATTCGGGAGTAGGCCCGGGATACCCCGGCACCAGGGTAAATGCCGTGATCGGCCGGCCGGTCTCGGCGTCGGTGACCCGGCCGCGCACGCGCAGCGGCCGCCGCATGGTGATGGTCTGCTCGGGCGCGTTGGGCCTTGCGTTCCAGAACCGCTTCGAGGTGAACCCGAGCGTGCCCAGATCGACCCGGAACGCATCTGCCGGCGCGTCGTCCCAGCGGAAGCGGCCCTCGGCGTCGGTCCGCGTGCTCCAGCGGAGCGAGTGGTGCACGCGCCACTCGTCCGCGGCGATCGGCGCGCCGGCGATCGGCCGGTCGTGGGCGTCGACGATCCGGCCGCGGATCGTGTGCCCCGGCCCGAGCCGGAACTCGACCCGCGACATCTCCGGACCCGGGTTGACCCATTTCAGGTCGGGCGCACGGCCCTGCGCCTGAGCGGTCAGGATGATCGATCCGCGCGGGACGTTGTGCAAGACGAAGCGGCCCTCGGCGTCGGTAACGGCCTCGGGGACCGCCTCCAGGCCGCGCAGGTCCGACCCCATCGCCACCCGCGCCCCGGCGATCGGCCGGCCCATATCGTCGAGCACTCGGCCCGCTCGCCGTGTTCCTCGCGGACCCCGGCGGCCGGCACGACCGGGCGCGCCGGGTCCTGCCGAGCGGCCGCCCCTCGGCCGGACGGCTCGAGCGCGGCCATCAGCGGGATCGTCCCCAGCGCGACCAGGCCGGCCAGCACCACGGCGGCGACCTTCAGCCTCGTCGCGGCCATGGCCCGGAAGACCTCGTCGGCCAGCACGAATGCCCGCCGCGCGAAGCCGAGATCGACGTGGCCGTCGCGGCGCGGCCGAGCGTCGCCACCGTCGCGGCCAGCATTTCCGCCGGGACCGCGCACCGCCGCCTCGGCCGACGCCGACATGGCACCAGCGCAACGGCCGGCGCCACGCCGCGGCGGGCCAGCCGCTCCTGCAGCTTCCAACGCGCCCGATCGAGCCGGCCCCGCACGCTCCCCGTCGTGCACCTCAGCCGACGCGCCGCCTCCTCGTGCGTCCGGCCCTCCACGTAGCACAGCACCACCGGCCGACGGTACTTCTCCGGCAGACGGCCGATCTCCTCATCGATCCGCGCACGCAGCTCATCCCGCTCGAGGATGCACGGGTGTTCGACCGCCTCGGGCCGCGCGCCCCGCCGTTCCCCTTCCGGGCGTCGCGAGGCCCTCAACCGGATCCGCGCCGCGACCCGATGGGCGACGCCGTGCAGCCAGGGCCCGATCGCCTCGGCGTCGCGGATTCCGCCGGCCTTGCGCAACAGCACCAGGAACGTCGCCTGGAATGCGTCCTCGACGTCGCGGCGGTCGTGGAGCATCCGCCGGCAGACCCCCAGCACGACCGGCCCGCACCGCGACACCAGGGCCTCGAACGCCGCCTCATCGCCGGCCGCGAACCGTCGCACGAGCTGGCCCTCGCTCAGCCCGGTCAGCGACCCCTCATGGAAGATCCGCCCGAGATCCCGCAGGACCGCGCCCTGTTTGTCGCCCGCCATCCGCGTCGCCCTCACCCGGTAGTCGTCGCCTCATTCACTGCTATACTCCACCCCAGGCGGGCGATTCCACGATCTTTTTCGCAAGTGAGGGAATAGAACGTTGAACGGTTGAGTGGCTCACGATCGAAGGACGGCCCGACGGCCCGACGGCACCGGACCGGATCTTCCTGGAGGAGGGGGCTCCTGCCCCGATCCGGGCCGGCCGACCCCGCCGCGGCCGTTCCCCCGTTCGGCGCGGGTCTCCGACCCCGCCGCGGCCGGGACCGTCAGGTCTCCACCCGTCCGGCCCGGTCCGGTCCGCCCGCCGCCCGACTGGGAGACCCGTCGGTCAGGCCGTGGTACTTCCGCGCGCTCACGGGTCAGGAAGAGATTCGGGCGATCGAACCACAGAGGCACCGAGGCACAGAGAAATCACCGAGAAATCCCGCACAGGCGGACGATCCGGCTCGCGGGACGAGCTTGCAACATCGAGTCGAACCGAGGAGGAAAGCGACCGAACCTGGTCGAGGAGGGAAGGGCCGGGGGCCACGCCCCAGGCCCGTCGATCCGCGAGGGAGCTCTCCTCTTCTCGTCTTCCCTCTGTGCCTCTGTGGTTCAATCGTCCCTGCGAGTTGCCCCTGCGATGCAGATTCCCCCAACCGGGAGACCTGGCGGTCACGCCGACGGCGGGGTCGGAGACCCGCGCCGAACACACGCGCCGACGGCGGGGTCCGGCCCGGCCCGGCCCGATCCGTCCGATGCAATGCGAACGGGTCGGACCGAACCGGGTCCGCGGTCGATGGACTTCGGTCCCTCGTCCCTGGGTCACCCATGCGTTACGCGCTCGAACCGCCCATCACGGCGGCCGAACGGACGACCCTCAGGCCTCGGCCAGCGGCGAGTTGGCCGGCCCGCAGATGACCCGGCCGTGCGGGTCGAAGCGCGAGCCGTGGCAGGGGCAGTCCCAGGTCTTCTCGGCCCGGTTCCAGTGGACGATGCACTGCAGGTGCGGGCAGACGGCCGAGTGCTCGTGCAACCCGCCACGGCCGTCGCGGTACACCGCGACCTTGCTCAGCCCGCGCCGCAGCACGGCCCCCTCGCCGCGCGGGATCTCGTCGACCGACGACACGTCGCCGCCGCCCAGCCAGTCCGCGGCATACTCCCCGGCCACGTTGGCGTTCTCGACGATGAACTCCTTCAACGCCATGCCCCGGACCGGCTTGCGTGCCGGGTCATACAGCGCGGCCCACGGGTTGTCGCGGCCGAGGATCAGGTCGGTCAGCAGGATCCCGGCGATCGTGCCGTGCGTCATCCCCATCCCCGAGTCCCCCGTGGCGATGTAGACGTTCGGCTTGTCCATCGGGTTTCGGCCGATGAAGGCCAATCCGTCGATCGTCTCCATGACCATCCCGGACCATCGGTACTCGATCGGCTTCAGCGTCGGGAACCGATCGCGGGCCCACGCCTCCAGCCGGTCCCAGCGCTCGGGCTGGTCGTCGGCCTGCCCCGCCTTGTGGTCCTCGCCGCCGACGATCAGCACGTCGCCGCCGCGCGGCATCGGCTGGAGGCGGATGTAGTGATAGGCGTCCAGCGTGTCCCAGTACATGCGCCGCTCGACCGAGCCGCGCGGGACCTGCGCCGCGATCGCGTACGTCAGGTAAGGTGCCTGCTTGGTGTGGATGGTCACGCGGTCGTTGATCGGTGTGTTGGTCGCGACCACCACCGAATTCGCCGTGACGACCGGCCCGGCCTCGGTCTCGACCCGCGCCGGATGACCGCCGTCAACCGTCGCAACATGGGTCCCCGTATAGATCGCCCCGCCCCGACGCCGCAGGGCCGCCGCCAGCCCGGCGAGGTACTCCAGCGGGTGGAACTGCCCCTGCCGCGGGAATCGCAGGCAACGCCCCGTGTCGAACGACGCCACCGGCGCCCGCGGCACGATCTCCACGTCCTTCAGCCCCGCGCGGCGGGCGGCCTCGCGCTCGTCCCTCAGCAGGTCAAGGGTGTGCCCCGGGGCCAGGAACAGGTAGCCGTCGAGCCGGAGGAAGCTGCAGTCGATGCCCTCCTCGGCGCGATGGACTCGATCCGGTCGATGGCCGCGGTATGGCTCTCGGCGGCCAGCCGGGCCCCCTCGACCCCGTGCACCCGCTCGACCTCGAGATAGCGGTCGTCGATCGCGTTGGACAGGTGGGCCGTGGTCCGACCGGTCTGCCCGCCCCCGACCGGCCCGTCATCCAGCACGACGACGCTCAGGCCCTCCCGCGCCAGCAGATAGGCCGTCGACAGCCCGGCGATCCCGGCGCCGATCACGCAGACCTCGGCCTTCACGTCCTTCGCCAGCGGCCGATGCCGTCCGACCTCGGCGGTCTCCATCCACACCGAGCTCGTCGCCTCACGAACGGGTCTCGCCATGATGCCCCCCTGCCCTGCTCCGGTAATCGACCGTGGACGCCGGCCGTCTCGCACTGGCCCCCGCGCTTCCCCCGTCGGTCGCGTTGCACCCACCGATCGCAAACGCCGTACCTTAACCGGCACATCATGCGGAGAGATCGAAAACCACCCCACTCAATTCGAGATCGGTTGCGACAGTCGCGCCGATCGACCCGAAACGTTCACCGAGCGGCCGCGCGGACATGCGGATACCTGGCGCAACGCGGCGGGCCTGGGCCTGGAAACCTACGGGGCCCCGGTCCGGCCGGCCGGGCGACGACCTGGCGACGGCATCCCCCGGAAGACCACGTCGCCCTTCGGGCCGACGAATGCGTTACGAACGTCCTCGGAGACGGCGAGTCGGCGGAACTGGAGGCTGACCTGCCGGACCAGCGCCAGGTTGCCGCGGAGGTATTCCTTGCGCCAGCATCAGGAACAGGAACTCGTCGAAATAGGACCTCGGCCAGCGGTGCTCGTCGCCGCACCGCGATTCGATCCAGTCGAGCAGGTCATCGACCCGTCGGGGGTCGTGCGGGAATCCCTGGAAGAGGCGGCGGAGCCGGTAGCGGCGGTAGGCGGCGAGCACGCACAGCAGTGCAAACGCGTCGAAGGCCAGCCGGAAGGCGTAGAAGATCGTCGCCGACCAAGCGTTGTGCCTCGGCGTCTTCCCCAGGTGGAGGTCGTACAGCTCGAAGGTGTCGAGGAAGACGCCGTGGCACGCGTTGTCGAGCGTCAGCAGGACCGCCTCGGCCCACCCCTCGGGACCGGGCAGGCCCGCGTGATCGGGGGTGAACATCAGCAGGCTCATCTGCGGCACCGAAGCCGATGCCGAAAAACAGGCCCAGGGTACTCGGCTCGGACGTCTCGAAGATCTCGTGCAGCCGGCCGAGCTCCAGGCCGTCAACCCGTCCCCCGTCGAACCGGAAGGTGATCTCGCGGTGACGCTCCAGGCCCTTCATCCACAGCGCGAAGACGAGGACGAACAGGGGAATGGCGTACAGCAAGTATCCCAGCTCGACGCCCGACCACCGGCCCACGACGGACAGGACGCCGTGCGAGGCCGTCATCGCCGACAGCGCGACGACGAGCCCGGCGGCGGCGAAGAACGGCGTCATGATGAAGCCGAAGACAACCAGGAATCGGTCGCTCCGGTACGCCTGCAAGGTCCGCGCCAGCAGGGCGAAGACGACGCGTTGCGGCGGCGCCATCCTGGCGACCCGGTGGCTGCGGACGATCTCGACCACCGCTGGCGACAGGGGGAACCGGACCCCGCCCCGGTCCGCGGCCCCGGCAACCTCCGGGGTCGGCAGGAGGCTCCCGCAGGCCCCGCACCGGGGCGCCTCGCGGGACTCGCCTCCCTCGACCCCGACGGTCGCCGGGGCCCCGCACACCGGGCAGACAAGGATCGGCATGAGACCCCGCCCCTTCACCTCAACGAGGCGACATCGCCGAACCGGGATCGCAGGATTTCCTCCCCCTCGTCGCCAAGCTCCGTCTCCCCCACGAAGAGGAGGTCGAGCCCGGCGAGGTGGGGCGAGCCGGCCAGGGCGCGGGCACCCTCCGGGCCGATGGTGTTGCCCGACAGCGCGAGGACCGTGGCCCGCGCGAGGCCCGGCGAGCCGCCAGCGCGGCGATCCCCTCCGGCCCGATGCCACACCCGGTGAGGTTCAGGTTCTTCAACTTGGAGAGGATCGGCGAGCCCGCCAGGGCACGGGCGCCGGCGTCGCCGATCGGGTTATGCGAGAGGTCCAGTTCCGTCAGCTCCCGCAGGTGCTCCGAGGCGGCCAGGGCCTGGGCACCCTCCGCCTCGATGCCGTTGGACTTCAGGTCCAGCACCGTCAGCCGAGCCAGGTGGGGGCACCCGGCCAGGAACCGAGCCCCTTCCGAACCCAGCTCGTTGCTGGGCAAGCTCAGCGACTCCAGGCTCGCCAGGTTGCTCGAGGCGGCCAGGGCCCGCATCCCCTCCGCGCCGATTGCGTTCTCGCCGAACCCCAGGCTCTTCAGGCCGGCGAAGTTGGGCGAGTCCGCCAGGGCCCGGGCGCCTTGCGGGCCGGCCTGGTTCTCGGACCCGTCGAACTCGCGCAGGGCCTTCAGATGTGGGGAACCCGCCAGCGCCCGCATCCCTTCGACGCCGATCGCGTTCCCTCCCAGCTTCAGGTGCGTGAGCCCGGCGAAGTTCGGCGAATCGGCCAGGATCCGGGCCCCTTCCTCCCCCAGCTCGCAATGGCGCAGGCCGAGCTCCTTCAATTTCGTCAGGGTCTCCGATTCCGCCAGCGCCGCACGCCCTCCGGCCCGACCCCCGAGTTGTCGCCGATGTCGAGTGCCGTCAGGTTGAACAGGTACGGCGATGACGCCAGCGACCCGACGGCCTCGGCCGTCAGCTCATGCTGAGAGCTGAGCTCCAGCGCCGAGATCTGTTGCAGGTGCGGCAGGCCCGCGATCGCGTGGAAGTCGGGGTAGCATTCGATGAACTCGGTCCCCTCCGGCGTCGAGACCACCCGCGTGCTCTGGAAGTCGATCGTGCCGCAGCGCCGGGGCCGCGTCGAAGAGTTGATCGGCCTGCTCCGGCAGGATGTGCGGCAGGTCGATCGTGACCTTCTCGACGATCCCGTGGCGTATCCAGAGATGAGGGTAGAACCGGCCGAGGACCTGCGGCTCGAGGCCCAGACGCGCCAGCGGCGCGAGCCAGCGCCTCCCGTGCTCCTCGGTCAGGCGAGCCCAGCGGTCGTCGAGCGGCTTGCGCCCTCGTCGTCGGGGCCCATCTGCTCGAGCTCGTCGTCGATGCGGATGAACTCGCCGAGCGGCTCGCCCTGCGCGGCCAGCCAGTCCGCATAGGCCAGCCGGAGCGAGCGGTTGTCGGGATCCTGTGCGATCCCCCGCAGCCAGGCGACCTCCTGGGCCCGCCAGGGGTCGAAGCCCAGCAGTCGGAGCGCGGGCCTCAGGAACTCGAGCAGTCAACTTGCCATGGTCGGTGTTCCGGCGGGGTGAGTGACGGGACCGGCCCGAACTCCTCGGGCTCGGGGTGACTCGTGACGCGGGTCCCATCGGGCCCGCCGCGACCGGCCCGATGCGACACTCGGAATCCCACGGCCAGTCAACCGGGGGCCATCGCAATGGCACGGCGAACAGGATTGTCAGGCAAAATCCCGTTGATACAATAACCCTATCCCGGCCCGCGTCCAGAAGCTACCGGGTGCAGGAAAGGAGGCCGGGGAAACCCTTCGATGAAATCGGTTCCCGGCCCCGTCCCGTCCCCTCATCGGTTCCCGGCCTCGTTCCGGCCCCTCCCTGGTCCTCGCCCGAGGGGTCTCGCGCCACGTCCCGGAGGCCCTCATGGTCCCCATCCGTCATCAAGAGATCGACCGATCGTCGCAACCCATGGAACCCGATAGGAAGCCGAGACTGCGCTGGAAAAGTATCAGCATTCGCGGCCTGCTGCTGCTCATACTGGTCTTCGGCCTATGGCTGGGCTGGGTCGTCAACCAGGCGCACCGCCAGCGTGAGGCAGTCGCGGCGCTCCAGCCGTTCGGCGGGTTCGTGCATTATGACTGGGAGTTCGTCGACGGACGCGTCAAGGTCCCCCGGGGCGACTCGCTCTGGAAGCCGACGTGGGGCACGCTCACCCCGGGCCGCAAGCCCTGGGCGCCCGACTGGCTCCGCCGCCTGGTGGGCGCCGAGTATTTCCAGTCGATCGCCCACGTCAGCCTCTACGTCAACATCCAGAAGGGGCAGGCCGACGCCACCTGGGTCAACAAGGGGACGGCCGACGACGCCCTGCGCAAGCTCGTCTCGCAGACGTCCACGCGGACGCTCCAGCTCGGCGGCAATCAGGTCACCGACGACAACCTCGCCGACGTCGGGCAGATGACCGGACTGGAGGAGCTGAGCATCTCGTGGGCCTTCCCCCTGACCGACCGGGGCTTCACCCAGCTCTCGGAACTGAAGCGGCTGCGCATCCTCTACATCGACAAGTCGAAGATGACCGATGCCAGCCTCACGACGTTCGGCAGGCTGACGAACCTCGAGGAGCTGCGAGTCGGAGGCGTGGGCTTCTCCGACCGGGGCCTCGCCTCGCTCGGGGCACTCCGGCGGCTGAAGGAGCTGTCGCTCGAAGGCAAGAACGACGGCATCACCGACGCCGGCATCGCGTCGCTGCTGGGCCTGGGCGAGCTGGAGCACCTCGACCTCGGCGACGGCTGCCGCGTCACCGACGACGGCATCGCGCGGCTGCGTGCGCTCACGAAACTCAACTCCCTGCACATCGGCCTGCCCGACGACCTGAAGGATCGGGAGAAGCGCTGGCAGGAACTGCTGCCGGGGGTCAAGATCGAGTGACCGATCCGAGGGAAACGCCCATCGATCAGATCAGCCCCCGGACGGCGATCGCAGCGCCTCGCGCAGCCGCGCCATGCCGGCGGCGGCGCCGTCCGCCGCGCCGAAGACCGACGACCCCGCCACGATCACCGTCGCGCCCGCCTCGACGACCTGGCCGATCGTGTGCGACTCGATGCCGCCGTCAACCTCCAGCTCGCAGCCGGGCCTGAGCTGCTCGATCATCTCGCGGGCCCGCCGCAGCTTGGGCAGGGTGCCGGCGAGGAACTTCTGGCCGCCGAAGCCCGGGTTGACCGTCATCACCAGCAGCAGATCGAGGTCGGGCAGGATCTCCTCGACGGTCGCCGCGGGCGTCGCCGGGTTGATGGCCACCCCCGCCGCTTGCCCAGCGCGTGGATCGCCTGCACGGTCCGATTCAGGTGGATGCCCCCCTCCTGGTGCACGATCAGGGTATCGGCGCCGGCCTCGGCGAACGCCTCGATGTAGCGGTCGGGCTCCTCGACCATCAGGTGGACCTCGAGCGGGATCGGGCAGACCGGCCGCAGCCGGCGGACGATCACCGGCCCGAAGGTGAGGTTGGGCACGAAGTGGCCGTCCATCACGTCGACGTGGATCCGGTCGGCCCCCGCCGCCACGACGGCCGCCACCTCGTCGGCCAGCCGGGACACGTCCGCCGCCAGGATCGACGGCGCCAGCTTGATCGCTTCGGGTCGAGTGCTCATGCGCGCTGCCTACCTGCCTGACTGCCTGGACCAGGGTCGGTGATCCCGCCATCGCGTCGCCGCCGCCCGGCGATCGCCCGACCGACGACCGGCCGGGAGCGTCCGCCCCATTTCACCCGAATCGCCGCCGCTTTCCAAGTGGCCGCCCGCCGACGTCTCGGGCCGATCCCCGGCCGGATCAATGCCTCCACTCTCCGGCGGAGTAACCTTTCAAGGCCCTGGCATCGGATACACGCCAACGATGGGACGCCGGAGTCGCGGGGTGATGCGACGCGGCGGCCGGGCGAACCGGCGACGTCAGTCGCCGGGTGATGCGACGGTGCAGACGGGCGAACCGAGGCCGACCGCCGCAAGGGTCGCAGATCTGGGGGCAGGGCTCGAACCTGCGTCCAGTCGGTCCAGAGCCGACCGCTCTACCACTGAGCTACCCCAGATTCGGGTCCAGGCTTCTCCTCGCCGACGATCATCCGACCTGCGAAAGATACCGGGGACAGGGCTCGAACCTGCGTCCAGTCGGATATGAGCCGACCGCTCTACCACTGAGCTACCCCGGAGTCTCCTCAGAGTCGTAGGGTGGGTCGAAAGCCGCAGGCGTGAGGCCCATCGGTATAGCGAGCAATGCCCAACGGGATGGCAGCGAAGATCGGTGGGCCTCGCTTCGCTCGACCCACCCGGCGAGCTACAAGCCTTCGCACACACCTTCTAAGCTACCTCGGGGTCGAGTCTGTCTCGGCAGCATGGCCCGAAGGCCGGCTCGCCAGGAGGCTCGCCCTCTTGCCCCCCTGCCGAGACAGGCTCTCACATCCCTTGCGGGACCCGCACAACTTTCCCCGAGAAATATCCCAGCTTGCGGAGCACCAGGGCCAGGCCCGGATGTCCCACCGTCACGCCGTGGACCAGCTCCGGGGTGGGCCGGAAGGCGTGGACCTGGCGGCCCGGCCTCGCGGCCGACCAGCCGCCCTTCACGGGGTCGATCCCGTACCGATGACAGACCTGATCCACCAGCTTCCTCGGGCAATCCCGGTCGCCCGAAATCACCTCCCACGGCAGCGGCAGGTCGTTCCAGACCCGGGTGTCGCGATCGAGTCCGCCGCCGCCCAGGCGGTGCCAGGCGGCCACGTCGGCGGCCATCAGGCGAAGCACCTTGCCCGGACAGAGGCGCTCCAGCACCTCGTCCATGTCGAGCGCATGAACCAGGGCGATCCACGATTCCCTCGCCTTGTTCCACGCCCCGGCCGTGGCGTTCCAGGTCGACGAATCATTACCCTTGCGCACGATCATCGTCCGCCGGTCGATGTCGCTGCGCTCCCACGTCTCCTTCAGGAGCGTGGCGATCCGGTCGAGGATGGCGTACCAACGGCCCAGCAGCTCGCCCTTGCGCCCGTCGTCGAGATGGCCGAGCACCTCCGGGTCGGGGAAGGCGTGGGCGATCGCCCACCAGTTCGTCGAGGCCGAGTCCCGACAGCGGCGGAACAGCAGGTCGCACACCTCGTCAAAGGGGCGCTGCTGGCCGTCGATGGTAAACTCGCTGCGCAGGTTGCACCGCGCCGTGAAGTAGGCGACGAAGCAGGCGGTGTTGCGGTCCCGCGCGAACTCCTCCCAGCCCAGGGTCGAGGCCAGCCGGCTCTTGCTGACCAGCGTGAACTCCCGCTTCTCCAGCTCCCGCGCCAGCCGGTCCCGCTTGCGCTCAAGGCGGGCGGCCAGGCGGAACCGCTTGTTGTACTGCCGCTTCGAGAGGTCCAGCCCGGCGGCCGTGCGCGAGTAACGATCGAGCCGGTCGGCCAGGAAATCGTTCGGGCCGAACGTCTTGCCGATCGTGCCCTCGGCGCGGACGAGGTACTGCCGCACCCCCTCGAGGTCCGCCCCCGAGGGGCGGTCGCCGACGTGGAAGAGGACCTCGGCCACGTCGAGCTGGCGATCCATGCCGGCCGGGCGGCGGAAATCGTCCGACATCGACGAGAAGCCGTAGCCCCACCAACCCCGCCTCACCGAGCCGCCGGCGACCCTCTGGAGCGCCCGAAGTTCCCCGGCAGCCAGCTCGTCGAGCTCGCCCAGGATCAGCTCGGCGATGTCCTCGGGCCGACGACGCCGGTCGAGCGACTCGAACAGTTCTCTCAATCGATCCTGGGTGTCCATGACGAGTGCCGCCCTCCGCCCGGTCGGATCCCGCGCAAGGCCATCCCCGCGCGATCCCGTCGCCCCGTGTCTTCGTCCTCAACGGACATCAGATCACGCCGTTGGGTTCACCCTGCCGGAGCCTGGCAATCCGTCCTCTGGTTGCTCACGGCCAGGGCCAGATTTTCGGACGCTCGCCAGCTCCGTCCCCGACCCAACCATGACCGAGGCGGCCTGGTGGCGGCGAAAGGTCAGCTCGCCATGAGCTCCCGGGCGATGCTTCGCCGCATCCCCGTCTCCGCTTTACGGCCCTTTTTCATCAGATCAATGCTTCCGTGCATGCAATCCCCCCTACCGGCCCCCCGGGCCCCCTCGATTCCGACCCCTTCTTTTTGTTCCCCTCTACTAACAGGATGTATCAGGTTTGCAAAAACTGAAATGCACCTATTCGAGAAAGTGATCGATTTTTCGTCACAACCTATTGGTAAGAATGGAGAAAAAATATTTTGCTTTTTCTTAGGATTTTACACGGAAGTTGGCGGTGACCGGCCTTGTTCGGCCCAGACCGGGGCGATTGTGCGGATTTTGACGTCCGGCGATCGGCGGTGGCTTGCTGGGGCGGGAAATGAGGGATAGAGCGTCGAACGATCGGATGGCACCTGCTGTTACGATCGGGCCGATATGAGCCCGACGCGCCAGCGAGTGGGTCCCCGAGCCGACCAGGCCATCCGCGGCCCAACGGTGGGATCAAAGCGCAGCTGGGGCGATCCCGCCGATACGAGCCCGACGCGCCAGCGAGTGGGTCCCCGCGCCGACCAGGTCATCCACTCGCTGGCACGTCGGGCTCGTATCGGCAACGCAGCCGCGAGGCGCTCGCCGGGCGTCGCCTCACGACCCGGCCGGGTCATTGAGGGTCCTGCCCGGTGTGAGGTCCTTGCCGGCCAGGCCGGGGTAGTCGGGGGTGTATCGGTAGGCGCGGAAGACGGCGACTCCGGTCGTCTGGTTGCCCCGGGGGGGTGCGAACTTGAAGGGGATGACATACTTCCAGACAACCTCCCTATCGGGGGTGACCTCGAAGATCATGCCCTGAAGGCTCTCGCAGACGAGCGTGTTGCCGTTCGGCAGCCGGTCGGCGCCCGACATGATGGGCGCGAAGAAGGTCTCGCGGTCGGGATCGCTGTAGCTCCAGGCGGGCTCGGCCGGCCCGAAGGGATGGCCCGGATCGACGGGGTAATTTCCCCGGGCGTCGATCGGCGTGGCGAGCTCGTCCACCGTCGAGAAATTGCGGTCGGCGCGGCCGCCGCCGTTGTTGAAAACCACGAGATGCCCCGCGCCGGGATGGCCCCGAGGTACCCAGTGGGCATCGTGGGCGTTGAAGAGCTTCTGATCGGCCGGGGTCCCGGCGTGGTGCGCCGCGGGATTGCCCCAGCGGTAGAGCAGGTCGCCCCCCTTGCCGCGGCGCCCGCCGGAGTGCCCGGCGGCCTCGGCGGTCGTCGTGCCGTGGTCGATGACCCAGACCTCGCTGAAGTGCCGGGGGGTCAGCACGACCTGGTCGAGCTCGGCGTTGTAGGCCACCGCGTTGATGTGGTTCCATTCGGGGAGCAGCCAGCGATTCCCCATCGCGGCGAGCGAGCTGACATAGCCGAGGCTCTTGAGCTTCTCGACCTCGCCGCCCCGCTTCGGCTGGCGACCTTCCGTGGCCAGGCGGGCCGGCATGCCGGGGGCGGCGATCGGCCGGCCGTCATCGCCGAAATTCACGTCGATCCGCTCGGGATGGTCGGCCACCGCGCCGTAGTTGGCCCGCGACGGGTCGTATTCCTGGATCGCATGGTCCCAGGCGTGCCACTCCCAGACGACCTCGCCGGTCGACTTGCCCGTGGGACGGACCTCCACGATCGAGTCGGCCAGCCAGCGGTCGTAGACCCTCCCGGTATCCCGGCCGTTGGCGATGGCCTCCTCGGCGGTCTTCATCTCCCAGACGACCAGGAGCACGTTGCCGTTGGGCATCCGGCAGAGATCGTGGTGCGCCAGCCGGCGATCGTCGTGGAACTTGAAGTCCCAGACCAGCTCGCCGTCCCAGGTGAATTCCTGGACCCGTCCGCCCTGCGCATTGCCGGCGAAGCGCAGCTCCTCGGGATCGAGCCGGGCCGCGCGCAGCAGGTGCCCGTTCTCGAGCAGGTAGGCCGACTGGCCGGGGAAGTACCGGCTCTTCCAGGTCCGCACGACCCGCCCTTGCAGGTCGATCAGGTAGGTCGTCGTCGCATTCATGGGGGCCACCAGCGTGTAGCCCGGGCAGGCCCTCGCATCGCGGACCAGGACCCCCTGCTCCACCGGAGCCGGCCCGAACGACTCACCACCCGGCCGACGCGCGACCTCGGGGACCGGGGACGGGTGGCCCGTCGCCCAGACCGTACCGATGTCGATCAACCCCCGGCCCAGCATCGTCAGTGCCACGGCCGCCGCCATCCCGCCGGCCCAGAAGGCCGAGCGGGCCTTTCCCGTCGTCCAGTTTTCCAAGGCTTGCCTCTCTCGGGGCAGACGGCGACCACGCGGCGGTGCTGGACCGTCGATCGGTGCCGTCGATCTCATCGAAGTGCGCGGGCTTGCCTCCGGCTCGATCCCAATCGAACTGGGCCGAGCCGGCGACCAGGCAATCACGGGCGCGGGATTGTTGCCTCAACCATCGGGCGGGAGCCGACCCGGACGGACGGTGATCGGCGAGCACGACCGTCGATCACACCCCGGGTCCAGCTTCATTCCAGCGGTCGCGAGCCAGACCCTCATCGAGTCGTCCGGCGCGGGGCCGCACTTCTTCTGTCAGCGACATCCTCATCGCATCGGGCGGGTCGAAGTATGTAAAGCTTCGTAGTGAAGACAAAGACATCCGCGTCTGTTCTCGTGAAACGGCGCGACCTTCACGTCGTGCCCGGCCAAAAGGCAGGCCATTTTGACCGGCGGTTCGGGGGCTTCCGCCCCGCGTCAACCGGCCGGCTGGGCGTGGTCCGCGGCGGGTGGATCGGCGGGGGTTTTCCGGTTGCGGTAGAGCGAGGCGTCGACCGTGGCCGCCATCAGCGCGGGGTCGGCCCGGCCGTCGAGGAACGCGGCGATCCGCGCCGACTCGTCCCGGGGCCGCTCGACCAGGTCGCGGTAGGTGATGTACAGCACGGCGAAATGCCGCTGCCCGGCCAGCCAGGCGTGGACCCGCTCGAGGTGCTGGGCGAACAGCCGGCGGATCTGGTCGGCGGGGGCGGCGGGCTTGCCCAGGCGAGCGAGCATCTTCTCCTGCGAGGCGATCATCTCGTCGAGGTCGCGCTGCATGAAGATGACCCGGTATCGCTGGCTCGAGGGAAGCTCGTACAGGAGCTGCGAGACCATCTTGAACGCCTTGCCCTGCATCGCGGGCAGCCACGAGGCGTCGTCCTTGATCTTCTTGACCTTCTCGAGCTCGTAGTAGCCGCGGGGGTTGTCGGTGTCGGCCGTCCGGATGCTGTCGGTCACGACCGGCACTCCGCCGCGGTCGAGCATCTGCATCATGAGCGACGTTCCCGACCGCGGCAGTCCCGACACGATGATGATCTCGTCCTCCACGCCCGGCCTCACCTTCTCGGCGGATTCCCGCGGTCAGATCTTGACGTTCAGCGCGCGGCGGAAGCACAGGGCCGCCGCGAACGAGACGAGGAACCAGTAGATCACCCAGTTGCCCGTCCCGGTGATCCACGAGGATCGCTCGGGATACGCGATGGCGATCGACGCGGACCGGATCGCCGGGCCGGAACGGGGCCTCCCAGGGATTCAGCAGGATCGCCGACCAGTCCCAGCCGGGCCGCTCGAGGCTGACCCGCATGAAGCCGTCGCCGATCGCCAGCTCCTTGGCGACGGCCTGGTCGCCGACCTGGAACTCGAGGCGGTGGCTGCCGGGCTCGCGGGCCCTGAGCTTCCAGCAGACCTCTCGCCTGCTTCGGACGCGCACCGGCCCGGCCTCGACCTCGACGGCGCTCGATGGGCCGCAGGGCTCACCGGCGGCCAGGGCGCGGCGGCGTCGCCGGGCAGGGCCAGCGTGATCACCGACTCCTCGCCGACGCGCAGCGGCCGGGCCTGGTACCAGAGGCTGAGCTGCCCCAGCATCAGCGTCACCGGCAGCGCCATCACCAGCATCGGCACGATCGCCAGCAGGAACAGCCGGCCGGCACCCCGGAGCACCCGGCCCTGCGGCCGCAGCGCCACCAGGGCGCTGTCGCTTGAACAGCTTCAGGGCCAGGAGGTGGGCGTCGATGTCGTTGCGGACGCGATGGATCGCCCGCTGGTCGGACGTGTGCTTGAAGACGGCCAGCAGCAGCACGCCGGTCGCCGCCGCGATCGACCGTGGCCGAGAGCCAGCCCGGCATCATCGCCGACGGGGGCGAGGAGCGTACCGTCCCAGGAAGCTCGCCGCGAGGCTGAGCCAGGCGGCGATCCACGCGAGGGCGCCACCGATCATTCGACGTATCCCAGGCCGCGGAGCTGGTCCGTGACCTCGGCCTCGTCGTGCTCGACCTTCAGCCGCTGGATCTGCTTCTCGATGCAGTCGGCGATGAACTCCTCGACGCTGCTGTAACCGGCGGCCTGCGCCGCCCGCTTCGCCCGGTCGTACAGGCGCGTCATCGATCTTCACCTTGGTCACGATCGTTCCTCCCCCCGCCCCGATTACTTGTCCCCTGCACCTCGGCACGGCCTGGTGGCGACGATACGGCCGAGTGGCGAAAAATTGAACCACAGAGGCACAGAGACACAGAGAAGAATACCGAGATGTATTCGGGCGCCATCAGCCTCTCCGACACGACGAGGTTTCCTGCCCCCCGGGCATAAAATGCCTTCTATTGGACGAGATCTCGGTGTCTTCTCTGTGCCTCTGTGGTTCATTAGATTTCTTCACATCCTCAGAGATATTCTTCCCGACCATCCGCGACGGCGTGGGCAGCCCGAACTCGGCCAGGATCGACGGCGCGATGTCGACCAGCGACGGCGACTGCCCGACGATCGGCCGATTGCTGAACAGCACGCCGGGGACCTCGAGCGCGTCGGCGCAGTGGTCGGCGCTCCAGGCCTGGTCGTTGTCGAGCAAGACCTCGCCGGTCAGCTCGCCGAAGCGTGGTCGCCCACGAGGCGCGATAGCCGCGATGGTAGCCGATGATCAGGTCGGGCGCCAGGGCCGTGGCGTCGCCCCGGTAGATCCGGTCCGAGCGATAGACGCCGCGGATCACCGGCTGGCCGTTTTCGTCGGTGACTGCCTCGAGCCGCTCGGATGATCTCGGCGAGCAGGGCCTCGCGCTGGTCGCCCGGCTCGACGATCCCGTCGCGCTCGCGACCCTTCATGTTCAGGTACAGGCCGTTGATCCCCAGGCCGTAGGCGACCGTCTGCGACCAGTCCACGTCCTTGATGATCGACGTGCATTCGGGCGGGCCCAGGTAGCCCCAGCCGCGCAGCCACGAGTTGAGGTTGAACTGCCGGCCGAAGTTGGCGAAGCCGTGGTCGCTCATCACGATCAGCGTGGCCCGCCCGCCGTAACCGGTCGATCAGCTCGCCGACGACCCGGTCGAGCTTGCGGTACAGCCCGTGCACGTGCCCGAAGTATTTCTTCGCCTCGGCGACCCGAGCGGATCGGGTGCCGCTCGTCCGAGTCCCACCAGAACATGTGCGACTGGAGGTCGCTGCTGGAGAAGTAGAAGAACAGCAGGCCGTCCTCGTAGTTGTCGACCGCGTGCTCGAGCAGGGCGAGCCGCTCTTCGAGCACCATGCCGGCCTGGCGGGCATATTCGTCGTCGTCGAAGATGCCGTTGGTCCGTGCCTTGTAGTCCTCCTGGAAGCCGGTGGTGGCGAACGGCCCGAGCCGCGCGGCGATGCCGCGGACGAACGCCGTCGGGCTCGGAGATCTGCGGCGCCGGCGCGGCCGGGTCGATGTTGATCGGCGAGACGTACAGCCGGAAGTCCGGGCGCGACCTCCTGCAGGTAGAAGCGGCAGATCCCGCGCAGGCCCTGCATCGGCAGGGACTTGGCGTTGAGAGCTTGAACTCGATCGGCGTCCAGCGGCTCCACTGCGCCGGCCTTGAGGACGATCCGCCGGCCCTGGATCTCGATCACGGCCGCGTTGGCGTCGCGGTCGCGGTGGACGAGGAACTCGACCGACGTCTCGCGGGGCGTCTTCAGGAAGGCCGTCGTCCGGGCCCGACGATCCGGGCCCGCGCCGTCTCGTCCTCGAACGCCAGCCGCGACCGACTGGCCGCCCGGCTCCTCGACCGGCTCGGCCGGTCCGTCCTCGGCGAAATACTGGTAGGTGCCGTAGGTCCCGAGCATGTCCGGGAGTGCCCATGCCGCAGAGGCAGCGGTGGTGCCCGTGATGCGACGGGCTGGCCGGGTAGTTCGACGGCAGGTCGTAGAACGTCGACGGGACGCCGGCCTCGTCGAGGTAGTCCCAGAACGGCACGCCCTGGCGCTTCAGCACGGTCCGGGCCGGCTTGTGGTTGAACGGCCAGAAATCGAGCGGGAGCCGGTGGTCGCCGACGTCCCAGTGCCCCTCGCCGGGGATCGTCTCGGCGGCCGAGTAGAACGGGGCGCATTGCTCCTCGGGATGTCGGTGGATGAAGTCGAAGATCCCGTGGTCGCCCGGCCCGGCCCCGTTGATGAAGTTGGCCCAGGCGACGGGGCTCTGCGGCGGGGTGCTCGTGCCCAGCGTCGCTGAAGCCGCCGCCGTCGCGCGAGCTTCTCCAGGTTGGGCAGCAGCCCCTGCGCCATCATCCGCTCGCGAGAGCCGCGGGTCCATGCCGTCGATGCCGATGACGATCACCTTCTTGCCGCAGCTGCGCGAGGGATTCGCCGCGGCGCCCAGCCAGTAGTTGCCCGCGCCGATCGCCGCGGCGCCGGCCGCCGCGGCGGCCGTGCCCTTGAGGATCGTCCGGCGGTTGACTCGGGGATCGGACGATTCGGTCATGAGGCGACCTCGGCCAGGGATGTCGATGTCGATGTCTCGGCCTGACGGGCGCCCGGGCGGCGTCGCCGACCGTCCAGGGCTTGCCGTCCATGTAGTCGGGCACCGGCACGCCGAAGAGGCTCAGCACGGTCGGGGCGACGTCGATCAGCCGCGGGTTCGCGCTCGGCGATCGGGCGGTTGCAGAACAGGATGCCCGGGCACCAGCGACGGGTCGACGCAGTGGTCGCCGCTCCACGCCTTGGTGTTCGGCTGGAAGACGGCCCGTCGTCGTCTTGCCGATCGCCGCCTCCCACGAGATGCGGTAACCCCCGCCGGTAGCCGACGATCAGGTCGGGCGCGTTGTCCTTGTACGGGCCCCTGTAGAACCGGCCGGCGATGTACACCCGCTTGACGGCCGACTCGCCGCTCGCCGGGTCGACCAGCGCCTCGAGCCGCCCGGCGATCTCGCTCGCGGAGATGTTCGGCCTCGGCGCCCGGCTCGACGATCCCCTGCTCGTACTTGTCTTTCAGGTTGATGAAGATCCCCGCCAGGCCGATGGCGAACGCCCGGGTCCGCGACCAGTCGACGCCGGCCAGGTGCTCCTCGCCGCGGCGAGCGTCGTCGACCGACGAGGTAGCCGTTCTCCTCGAGCCAGCGGTTCAGGTCGATCCCGGTGCGGAACGGGCCGAAGCCGTGGTCGGAGAGGACCATCAGCAGCGTGTCCTCGCGTCGGCATTTCTCGACCGTCTTGCCGACCAGGTCGTCCATCCGGCGGTACAGGTCCTCGATCACGTTGCGGCCGGCGAGGCTGCTCGGCATCGGGACGGGCCGGGTGCTTCTCGTCGATGTCGCGCCAGAACGTGTGCTGGAGCCGGTCGGTGCCGTCGAAGACGCAGGCGACCAGCCCGCGCGGCACCTTGTCGAGCGCGTCGAGGAACATCGCCTCGCGCTCGTCGTCCATGTCGAGGCACTGCCGGATGAAATGGTCGTCGTTGATGACGCCCTCGTTGAGCGCCCAGGTGTCCTCGGCCAGGCCGAGCGTGGCGAACGTGCCCTGCTTCTTGGCCAGGTAGATCGAATACACCGACGGGTAGCCGACCGGCATCACCGGATGCTCGGGGTCGATGTTGATCGGCGTGACGTACAGGCCGAACTCGGGCTCGGTGCCCAGCAGCAGGAACTTGCAGACGCCGCCGACCGACACGCCGGGGCCGGCGCGGAAGCGGACCGGGACCCAGTCGGTGTAGGCGTCCTTCGCGCAGCTCGTAGCGGGCGCCGTCGATCTCGAGGACCGGCGCGGTCGGGTCCGTGGATCGTGCACGGTGAACGGCAGTCGCAGGTCGCCCCGCTCGGCGCGGAGCGGGTCGCTGCGGGCCGACGAGCTCGGCGCGGATCGACGTCGCCGGCGCGCTCGACGTGGTGGACCTCGCCGCCGATCTTCTCGCCCTCGTCGCGGCGGCGGGTCGTGTAATACGAGAACATCCCCTGGGTGCCGCGCAGGTCGGGGACGCACATCGCCGAGAGCAGCACGCCGCGGAGCTTCTCGGGCGGGCAAGGTGATCGGCACCCGCTGGACGCAACTGAAGATGCCGTACTCGCCCAGGATGTTCCAGAACGGCTGGCTCTTGCGGAGCAGCCGCAGCTCGGCCTTGCCCAGCGGGATGCGGTACTTGCCCAGGCGGATCGACCGGCGGGGCGGGCGGATCTCGACCGAGCTGAGCTTCGCGCGGTAGGTCCGCAGGTCGGGCGTGAGGAAGTCGAAGATGTTGTGCTTGCCGGGGTTGACCCCGGTCTGGAACGTGGACCAGGCGACCGGCGAGAGCGGCGGCACCGTCGTGCCCAGCGGCTTGAAGCAGCCCCGGTCGCGCAGCCCGGCGAGGTGCGGGAGCTTGCCCTCCTCGAGCATCGTCTCGGTCAGGCCGTGGTCCATCCCGTCGAGGCCGAGGATGACCACCCGCTTGAACCGGGCCTTGCGCAGGGCCCGCCAGCCGAAGAGCGTCCGCGACAGCAGCCGCGACCGGCCAGGTGATGAAGGTGAGCAGCGCCGAGCCGATCGCGGCGAAGACCGCGAAGAACGAGCCGGCCAGGGCGAACCCGGCCCCCGGGCCGATGTAGGCGTGCGCCTGGCCCGGCATCAGCAGGACCAGCACGAGGGCCAGCGGCAGCAGGCGAGAGACCTGCGGACGGGGCTCATCGGCTGGCGGGCCTCGGTCGGTCATGGGCCGGCTCGGCGCGATGGGTGCATGCCCACGTCCGCGTGGGCATGGAAAGCCGGCAGCCCTCGCTACCCATGCCCACGCGGACGTGGGCATGCCATCCGACCCTCCGGCATCGTGGCCCACTACTTCGTTTTTTCGCTCGATCCCGGCTCCTTGGGTTGCAGCTCCTCGACGGTCTTCCCCGGCTTGAGCTCCTTGCCGGCCAGGCCGGGATAGTCTGGGCCGTACGGTAGGCCCGGAAGACCGCGCTGCCTCCCGGCGGGCCGGCGAACAGGAACGGGGGCGGACCGCCTCCCGGGCCGCCGGGCCACCGGAGGACCGCCGGGCGGTCCCCCGGGCCGCCGGTGCCCGCCCGGCCGCGGTCCGCCGCGGGCGAAATCCGCCCGCATCTGCTTGAGCTGCTTCTTCTGGTCGTCGGTCAGGACCTTGTCGAGCCTGGCGTCGACTGTCCTTCTGGAGCGCCGGACAACTGCGTCCTCTGCTCGGGCGTCGGCCGCAGGGCCACCTGGGTCGCGACCGACATGATCTGGCCGGGCGCCGGCATCGCGGCGAATCCGCCGGGGCCGGGGCCGCTCCGCTCGCGGAGCGTCTTCTTCTGCGCGTCGGTCAGCGCCTTGCCGAGCGTGTCGTCCACGCTCTTCTGGAGCGCCTCGATCTCCTTCTTCTGCTCGGCCGACAGGCCCAGCATGTCCTGCAGCGAACCGGCGGGCGAGCACCTGATTCGGGCGGCGGCGGACCGCCGGGGCCGAACGCCGCCGGGGCCGAAGCCCGCCCTTCACCGGGTTCACGTACTTCCAGACCAGCTGCTTGTCCGGCGTCACCTCGAAGAGCGTGCCGTTGGGTCCGGAGCAGATGAACGTGTTGCCGTTGGGGAGCCGGTTGGCGCCCGAGATGAAGAACGCGTAGAAGTCCGACTTCTTCGGCGCCGAGTAGCTCCAGACCGGCGCCTTCGGCCCGTAGGCCGTTGCCCGGCTCGAGCGTGTAGCGGCCCTGCGCGTCGACCGGCAGGACCAGCTCGTCGACCGACGAATAGTTGCCGTCGGGCCGGTGGCCGCCGTTGTTGAAGACGAGCAGGTGCCCCGCGCCCGGCAGGCCGCGGGGGATCCAGTGGGCGTTGTGCTGGGCGAAGAGCGTCTGGTCGGCCTTCGTGCCGGCGCGGTGGATGTGCGGGTTACCCCAGCGATACAGCAGGTCGCCGCCCTTGCCCGAGCGGCCGCCGGTGTGGCCGGCGGCCTCGGCCCTGGTGGTGCTGTGGTCGATGATCCAGATCTCGCTGAACTCGTGCACGCTGATCACGATCTGGTCGAGCTCGGGGTTGTAGTCGACCGCGTTGACGTGGGTCCAGTCGGGGTTGACCCGCTGCGCGCGTCTGCGTGGGCGAGCCGACGTAGCCGATCGACTTGAGCTTCTCGGCCTCGGCCTTCTTCATCGCGTCCTTCGTCGCGTCGCGGGGCGGGCTGGCGGCCTTGGCGACGGGCCCGGGCGGGCCGGGGCCCCGGGGCCGCCCATCGGGTTCTCGACGAAGTTGATGTCGACCAGCTCGGGATGCGAGGCGACGTCGCCGTAGTTCGCCTTGGTCGGCGTCGTGGTCCTGCACCAGGTGGTCCCAGAGGTGCCATTCCCAGACGACCTCGGCGGTGGTCTTGCCGGTCGGCTTGACCTCGACGATCGAGTCGGGCAGGACGTAGTCGCTCGACCAGCTCGGGCTTGCGGCCGGCGGCGATCGCCTCGTCGGCGGTCTTCTTGTCCCAGACGATCATGAGGACGTTGCCATTGGGCAACTTGGACGGCGTCGTGGTGGAAGTATTGCTTGTCGTTGTGGAACTGGTAGTCCCAGACAAGGCTCGCCGTCCCAGTCGAACTCCTGGATCCGCCCGGCCGAGCCCGGCCCGCCGCCGAACGCCCGCTCGCCGCCCTCGAGCACGGCGACGCGGAACAGATGGCCGTTCTCCAGCAGGTAGGCGGCGTGCATCGAGTTGTGCTGCGACTCCCAGGTCTTCACGACGCGGCCGTCCATGTCGATCAGGTACGTCTTCTTGTGGTTCATGGGGTTCAGGAGCGTATAGCCCCGGAACGCCCCGGGCTCGTTGATCGACAGGCCGAACTTGACCTTCGGCTGCGGCGTCGCATCCTTTTGGCTTGCCGGCGCCCCATCCTGATCCCGGGCGGATTTCTCCGGCGCCGCCTGGGTCGCGACGGCCGGCGCGGCCCCCGCAAGAACAAGGGCGGCCGAAGCCATCGCCGCCGCGATCGCGGCCGACAGGCCGATCCGGGCGGAGAGGCATGTCGAGGTTACGGCCCGCGATCTCATGGAACGATCCCCCGGCGGTGTTGAAGAAGCCGTTTTTCGGCGGATGCCATCGCCGCGCAGGCAAGTCGGCGCAGCCGGCGATCCGGGGCTGTCTCCTCGATGGAACGTGCCAGCCGCGGCCCGGCGACAGCTAGGCTCAAGGATCGTCGCCAACCGCCGCGAAGGCAAGGGGGAGCCGATCCCGCCTCGGCCTGCTTGCCACCCTCGCGGGTCGATCGCGATCCGGCGAGGAGCTCAGCTCCACGCGACCTCGATCCCATCGGGCTCACTGCGAGGACTGGTCATGGCCGGCGGGCGGAGCCTTGCTGGCGGGCGGAGCCTTGCTGGCGGGCGGAGCCTTGCTGGCGGGCGGAGCCTTGCTGGCGGACGGGGCCCTGGCCTTGCCGGGCTGGGCCTTGCCGTCGGCCTTGGCCTTGCCGTCGGCCTGCTTGGACTCGGCATTGAGCACGTCGAGGTTGCCGATGAGGAGGTTCTCGCTGCCGTCCAGGGTCGGCCAATCGACGGTGTTGGCATAAGGGCGGATTCCTGGGATCGCCGGGGACGTACTTGCGGAGGATCTCGGTATAGGTGTCGTCGGACGGCCCGACGATGACCGGGACGCGCACCGGCTTGCCGTCGATCTGGAGGAAGACGGCATAATCCTGCTGGCCGAGGTACAGGATTGCGTTGGAGGGCACGGCCCAGACCTGTTTACGCTCGACGGCGATGGTGACGGTGACGTACCAGCTGGGGTGGAGGTGGCCGTCGGTGTTGTCGAGGTCGATCTCGGTCTGGAGGGTCCGCGTCATCGGGTTGAGCGTGAAGCCCGAGCGGACGACCTTGCCCTCGCGGGTCGCGCCCGGGATCGCCTGCATGCGGATCAGCGCCGTGTCGCCGGGGTGCACGAAGTACGACGCCAGCTCGGGCACGCCGACGAAGACGCGGAGCGGGTTGACCTGCTCCAGGAGGAACAGGGGCTTGCCGCCGTTGCCGCCGCCGGGCTGGAGATAATCGCCGGGGCTGACGTTCCGCTGGGTGATCACGCCCTGGAACGGCGCCTTGATCTGGCCGTACTCGACGACCACGCGGGCCTCGCGCTCGCTGGCCTGGGCGACGGCGAGCTGCGCCCGGGCCGCCTCGACGTTAACCTTGGCGCGGTCGCGGTCGGCGAGCGCCTGGTCGCGCGCCGAGTGCGACTCGGAGACCGCCGCCGTGGCCTGGTCGCGCGCCGCCGCGGCCTCCTCGAACTGGCGATACGTCTCGTCGCGGACCTGCACATCGAGCACCTTCTGCCGGACGAGCTCCTCGAGCCGCTTGTACTCGGACTCCCACCGCGAGTAGCTCGCCTGGGCGCGCTTCACGCCCGCCTCGGCCGAGTCGATCCGGGCGGCCGCCGTCCGCACCTTGGCCTCCGCGGCGCGGAGGGCGCTCTCGGTCACGCGGATCTGCACGGCGGCCCGCTTCGCCACGGCCTCGGCCTGCGAGTGCTGCTCGACCAGGTCGGGGATCCACATCTCGACCAGCACGTCGCCCTCTTTGACCCGGTCGCCGATGTTGTGCAGGTACCGCTTCACATAGCCGGAGATCCGCGAGTAGACCGGCATCACCTCGTACGCCTGGATCGTCCCCGGCTGCACGACGTTCATCCGGATGTCGCGCCGGACCGGATGGATCACGCGGATGCCGGCGGTCGCGCCATCCTCGCTCCGGGTCCTGGCGGTGTCGGCGCGGTCGTCGCCGCCGCGTCGACAGCCGGTCGTCGCCAGCAGCGTCAGCGCGATGAGCATCGGGCCAATGCCCGGCCGGCGGCGGGCCGGGGTCCTCGAGGCGTCAACGTGCGTCATGGCGGGCGGGCTCCGGGAGCTCTCGAGGTGTCCGGGTTTCGTCGGGCTCGGGCCGGCCGCCCGGATGCGGCGGGCCCTCGGGGTGCGCCGGCTGGTTCGGGTCGTAGTGCGTGCTCGCGGGGTCGTCGGGGTCGAGCGACGGCGACTGGCTCGAGGCCCGGCCCAGCAGCAGCGTGAAGACGGCGGGCAGGACCAGCAGCGTGGCGAACGTGGCCAGGATCATGCCGCCGATGACGGCCCGGCCGAGCGGGGCATTCTGCTCGCTGCCTTCCTCCAGGCCCAGCGACATCGGGATCATGCCGGCGACCATCGGCGCAGCCGGTCATGATGATCGGCCGCAGCCGGCCCTTGGCCGCGGTGATCGCCGCGCGGTCGGCCGGCATCCCCTCCTCCAGCCGGTGCCGGTCGCCGAAGCTCACCAGCATGATCGCGTTGGACACCGCGACGCCGACGGCCATGATCGCCCCCATGAACGACTCGATATTCAGCGTCGTCCGCGTCGACCCACAGCGCCAGCACGACGCCGCTCAGCACGGCCGGCACCGAGGCCACCGCCGACACCGCCAGCATGGGCGACTGGAAATAGGCGGTCAGCATGATCAGGATCACGAGCACCGCGACGCCCAGGCCGATCTCCAGCGACAGGAACATGTCGCGCATCGGGCGGACCTGCCCGCGGAGCTCGACCTCGATCCCGCGGGGCGGCTGGCCGGCGCGGGCGATCGCGGCATCGAGCCGGTCGATGACCCGGCCGAGGTCCTCGCCCTCGACGTTGGCCGTCAGGCTGAGGTACCGCCTCATGTTGTAGCGGTCGACCTCGCCGGGCATCTCGCCGCGCATCACGCGGGCGACGTCGCGGATCAACAGCGGCGGCGTCGGGTTCGACGGCGAGCCGGTGTCGGCGTCCGGCTGGGGCGAGACGAACCCGGCACGCGGCTTCAGCGGCACGAGCTCGACGTCGGTCGCCGAGGTCATCTTCGGCTGCGGCACCTCCACCTGCACCTGGTACGAATTGCCGCTGGCGTCGTCGCGCCAGAAGATCCGGGTGGTGTAGCGGCTGGAGTACGTGGCCGCGATCAACGCATTGCCGATGTCGCGCGCCGTCACGCCGCTGAGCCCGGCCCGCTCGCGGTCGAGGGTCACCTGGACGGTCGGATAATGCAGCGACTGCTGCACCTGGACGTCGCGCAGCGATTCGATATCGTCGAACTGCTCGCGGAGCCTGTCCATGTAGTTGCTGGAATCGGCCATGTTCCGCCCGCTGACGACGACCTCGATCGGCGCGGGGGCTCCCAGGCTCATCGTCTCGGAGATCAGGTCGCCGGGCTCGAAGGCGAAGACCATGTCGGCGACGCGCTGGTCGGCCTGCTCGGGGGTGAGCCCCAGTTCCAGGACCTCCTGGCGAAACCACGCCCCGACCTTCTCGGGGAGCACCCGCCGGAGCCGCTCCTGGAGCGCGAAGATGTCGATGCCGCTCCCCTCGCGCAGCCCGATGCGCATCAGGCTGTCGTCGGGCCCGCGGCTCCAGAGGTAGGCCATGATGATCGTGAACTGCGGCGGGTTCGCCCCGGCGTAGCCCATGGTGATCTCGACGTTCTTCGGCCCGACCTCCTCGGCGATGACGTCCAGCGTCTTCACCGCCGTCCGGGTCGTCAGCTCGTAGTGCGTGCCCTGCGGCGGCCGGACCGTAGCTGGAACTGCCCCGTATTGACCCGCGGGAACAGCTCGCGGCCCAGTTGCAGCCCCACCGCCACCACGATCGACCCCGGTGGCGATCAGGTAGAGCAGCACGACGATCTTCCGGTGTGCCACCATCCAGGTGACCAGCCCCCCGTAGCGCTCCTGCAACCGGACGAAGAACCCGGGCCGCGCCTCGGCCCCGCCGTTGCCGCCCTCGCCATTGCCGTGGCCGTGCGTCCCGTGGCGGTTCTCCAGCAGCCAGACGCTCATGACGGGCACGAACGTGCTGGAGAGCAGGTACGACGTGATCATCGCCCCGCCGACGGCCAGCGAGAGCGGCACGAACAGCGCGCGCACCGCCCCCGTCATGATGAACGACGGGATGAACACCGACAGGATGCACAGGAGCGCCAGCAGCCGCGGCACCGCGGTCTCCATGTTCCCCTGCCGCACGGCGCGCGACATCGACGGGATGTGCTCCATCTGGGTGTGGATGTTCTCGATCTCGACCGTGGCCTCGTTAACCAGGATGCCGATGGCCAGCGCCAGCCCGCCGAGCGTCATGATGTTGATCGAGTTGCCGGTCAGGTCTAATAGGACGATCGAGCCCAGCAGCGCCAGCGGGATGTTGAGCACGACGATGATCACGGCCCGCAGGTCGCGGAGGAAAAGGAGGACCATCAGCCCGGTCAGCCCGGCGCCCAGGGCGCCCTCGACGCCGACGCTCTCGATGGCGCGGTAGACGATCGGCGATTCGTCGAACTCGTAGGAGACCTTGACGTCCTCGGGCAGAGCCGACTGGAACCGACCCAGGTTCGCCCTGACGGCATTGACGACGGTGAGCGTCGAGGCGCTGGCCTGCTTGACGACCGGCAGGTAGACCGACTTCTTGCCGTTGACCAGCGCGTAGCCGACGGGGATGTCGGTGGCGTCCCGCACGGTGCCGACGTCGCGGATGTAGACGTTCTCGCCCAGCTTGAGCGGGACGTTGCGCAGCTCCTGGGGATCGAGCACCATCGTGTTGGACGGCACGACGGTCAACTGGTCCTTGATAGCGACGTTGCCCGAGGGGCTGATGTAGTTGCCGCTCTCGATGGCGTTGACCACGTCCTGGGGCGAGAGGTCATACGAGCGGAGGCGGTCGGGGTCGACCTCGATGACGATCGACCGCACGTTGCCGCCGAACGGCGGCGGCGACGAGACGCCCGCCAGGCCCGAGAACATCGGCCGGACCTGGTACAACGCCATGTCCTGGAGCTGGCCCACCGATCGGGTATCGCTCTCGAAGACCAGGTAGCCGACCGGCAGGCTGCCCGCGTCGAGCCGGACGACGTACGGCGGCAACGAGCCCGACGGCATGACCGACAGCGCCCGATTGCAGTAGGCGACCGTCTGCGCCGTCGCCTCGGCCATGTCGGTCCCCGGCTGGAAGGTCAGCTTGAGCATCACCATGCTCTGGATCGACCGCGACTCGACGTGCTCGACGTTGTTGATGTACTGGAAGAACAGCTCGTAGACGTTGGTGATCAGGCCCTCGATCTGCTTGGGGTCCATCCCGCCGTAGTTGTGGATCACGTAGAGCTGCGGCTGGTTGAGCGACGGGAAGATGTCCTTCTGCATCCGGTAGATGCTGTAGCCGCCCCCCAGGCCCAGGGCCAGCACGAGCATCATCACCGTGATCGGGCGCCGCAGCGCGAAGACGATTGGATTCATGGGGCGTTCGATCCCGGATCAACGAGGCGATCGATCGTGGGCGAAGCATGCCGGATAACGGTCCGCGCCGCGAGCCGTCCGCCTGGCTGGCGGGATCGGAGGAGACCCGCGACCGGGAGGTGACAGAGCCGGACCGTCGAGAAAAGTGTATCAAAACCGGTGCCGACGGCAGCAGGGGGGCGCGGCGGTGGCGGCGAGTGAGGCTCGGAGGCATGATCGTCTCGCCGGTTGTTGAGTGCGAGCCTCGACGCAGGATCTCCCCGCGTACTAGAATCGATGACGACTGTGAGGGAGCTCCGGGCCGGAATTCCCGGACGCCGGTCCCCCGGTAGGTATTCGTTCTCGCTCCGAGGTGTATCGTGCCGCTCCCCGCTTTCAAGAGGAAGGCGATCTTCCGCCGGGCGTACATCGAGCGACGTGGGAGGAGGCCCTGAGACACTTCGGGCACGGATCCGCTCAACGACGCATCGTGGCCGATCGGTTGAGGCGGATCTATGATCTCGCGACCGCGACTCGATGCCTGGTGCGATTCGTCGTATTCGGCTCGTTTGTCACGGCCGAGGAAGAACCGAATGATGTGGACGTCGTTCTGCTGATGGAGGACGATTTCGACCTGGGGACGGTGACGGACGAGGCCGCCCTTGTCTTCCGGCATATGGAGGCGGACGCCCACTTTGGAGCGAGTATATTCTGGCGCGCCGATCCGGAGTGATCGGGGGAGAAGACGCGATGATCGAATACTGGCAGATTCGCCGAGAGGGCGGTCAACGCGGCATCGTCGAGATCACGGAGCATGGGACATGATAACGAACGACCGTCAACTGCAGACGACCCTCGATCGCATCACCTGGTTCCAGAGCCAGGTGGCCCACCTTCGCAAGACCGAGACCAATCCCGTGAACTACCGCGCGTCGGCGTCGGGGTTCCTCGCCGAGATCGACCGGATGCAGCTCGAGGTACGAGAGTATTCCAGCCTGCTGCCCGCGGAACTGGCGGAAGCCGATGGTGTTCGCGGTCTCTCCTGACGTTGAGGCCGGTCCTTGAAGCACTCGGATGAGCCGGGTCTTTCCACCCGATCATGACGTCGGCGTAGGGGCGTTCTGCGGCTGCCGTCACGGTACCGGCCGGCCGGTTTCCGGAATCCCAGTGCCGATCGCTTCCGGCCGCACCCGGATCACATGCTCCCGCCCGCCCGGGCCGGTCGAGACGACCTCGGTCTTGAGCCGGCGCTCGCCCAGCAGTGCCGCGACCTCGGGATCATCGGTGACGGCGCGGGTCAGGATCAGCTCGCCTCCCCGCGCGTGGTCGAGGGTCGCGGCGGCCTCGCGGGCGGTCGTGCCGAAGTAGTCGAGCTGGTCGTTGAGGGTGGCGGCCAGGGCCGGGCCGCGGTGGATGCCCACCCGCAGGCGGAGGGGCCGCGTCGCCTCGCCCTCGGCGAGCCGTCCCGGCAGCTCCAGCGCCGCGCGGACGGCCGACGTGACCTCGCCGAATGACGCGACCATCCCTTCGCCATGCGTCTTGATCACCGCGCCGCCGCCCCGGCGGATCGCGTCGCCCAGCAGCCGGAAATGCTCGTGGATCACCCCGAAGGCCCGCGCATCGCCCAGGGCGCGGTAGAGCTCGTCGGCCTGCGAGGGATCGAGCGCGGTGACGAGGAACGTCACGGTGGACACGGTCGCGAGCTGCCCCGGCGCCAGGAGCTCGTCGGGGAACAGCTCGCGGAACAGAGCCAGCGACGCGGCCCGCGCCGCGGTGAGCGCGTCGCCGCGCGAGGCCGTCCGCTCGACGCGGACGACCAGCTCGCGGTCGAAATCGTTGGCGAGCACCAGCACCTGGCCGCCGGCCGGCAGCACGGCGGGCCCCGCGGGAGTCCGGCCCGGCGACAGGTCGATCTCCCATCGCCGCAGGCCCGTCGTGCCTCGGATCGGGAGGTTGACGGTCCAGGGGAGTTGCGGACCGCGCAGGCGGTACAGGCCCTCGGGCAATTCGAGCTCAAGCTCCAGGCGCTCGCCCGGCGCGACGCGGACCTGGGCCGGCACGTGCGGCGAATGCGCCGGGCCGCCGGCGCAGTAGGTCCCCAGGTCGGCCTCGCGGATCTCGGGATGGACGCGGAAGATCAGCTCGATCGAGCCGGCGAAGTCGAGCCGGAAGTCGAGGTGGCACGCCTCGCAGTGGGCATGCTCGGCGATCACGCGGAGCGTGTCGACGACCGCGCAGGGGATCCGGCAGACCGGGCAGAGCAGGTCCCAGTGCAGCTCGAGCAGCCCCTCGCGTGCGCCGTGGAGGCAGGCGGCGACGACCTGGTCGGGGTCGAGGCCGAGCCGCCCGGCCAGCGCCAGCGGGCGGATCCTCGCGAGTTCCTGGGCCGGCCCGGCGGCCAGGTACTCGCCCAGCCGCTCGACGACCGACGGGGCGACGCCCCGCTCGGAGAGGCGGTCGAGCAGCCGATCCAGCCGCTGTCGCCGAGCGGCCGGCAGTCGATCCGGCTCCTCGAAGGAGTCGACCGCGGCCGCCGCGCCGCCGCCGCGGGCCCGGCTCTGCAGGGCCGCGTCGATCCGGCGATAGATCTTCTCGAGCTCCTTGCGCAGCCCGCCGCCCACCCCCCAGCGAGACCCGATGCGGATCATCCACGTGCGGGGCTCGAGGTGCAGGCGGTGGACCAGCGTCGTGCCGCCGGCGGCCCGCGGCCGCAGCTCGACGGAGCTGACCAGCCAGGCGAATGGCCCGCTGGTGTACTCGCGCATCACGCCCATCCGACGCGGCTCGACCCATTCATAGGGATACTCCTCGCCGGCCTCCGCCATCCCGGCCTTGCGCCCCTCGAGGAAGGTCCGCACGCCCCGGCCCTCCTCGTATCGGGTCGTGTACTTCACCGGGGGGAACCCGATCGCGCGGTCGAGCCGGTCGGTGTTCGTCACCAGCGGCCAGAGCTGACGCGGCGACGACTCCAGCTCCCAGGCGAATTCGAAGGACAGCATCCGATCCGGGTCGCGATCCGGCAGGATCGGATGCGTCGGGATGCCGGTCGCCTCGCCGTGGAGCAATGCCTCGAGGTCGCGGAGCATCGCCCCGGAGTCGGGATAGCGGTCCGCGGCATCCTTGGCCATGGCGCGCTCCAGCACCCGCACGGCACCCTCGCTCACCGGCGGATCGCCGGGCGGGAACGACGGGGGAGGCGCGTGGCAGTGCTGCTCGGCCAGGACGTCGCGCGTCGGTCCGGAGAATGGCGGCTGGCCCGCCAGCAGGTGGTAGAGCGTCACTCCCATGGCATACACGTCGGTGCGCGCGTCGACCGGCCGTCCCGTCCACTGCTCGGGGGCCATGTAGTGCGGCGTGCCCAGCAGGGCGCCGGCGGCGGTCAGCGCCAGGGATTCCGTGTCGATGACCTGGCGGGCGAGGCCGAAGTCCGAGATCTTGACCCGAGGCCCGCGGGGGCTCGATGCCCCGGACGATGTCCCATCGTCGGCCCTGGCGACCGAGGTCGCGGGCGGGCCCGATCGTCGCGGGCCCTCCTCGCGGCGGGGGAGGGCCTCGGCGATCGAGGAGTCGGGCGATGGTGCGGGAATCAGCAGGATGTTCGAGGGCTTGATGTCGCGGTGGACGATGCCGCGCTCGTGGGCGGCCGCCACGCCGCGGGCCACCTCGGCCATGATCTCCAGGGCCTCGCGCTCGTCGAGCCGGGTGCGCCGCTGGAGCAGCCGATCCAGCCCCTCCCCGGCCACGAATTCCAGGACGATGTACGGGACGCCGTCGTCCTCGTTGTACTCGAGCAGGTTGACCGCGTGCGGGTTGTTCGCCGCGGCCTGGAGCCTGGCCTCCTTGCGGAACCGCCGCAGCCCGGCGTCGTCGCCGGCGCGCTCGGCCCTGAGGACCTTGATGGCGACGATGGTCCCCTGGACCGGGTCCTCGGCGCGATAGACGATCCCCTGTCCCCCCTCACCCAGCTTGTCCAGCAGGCGGTAGCGGCCCAGCCGGGCCCGGCCCTGGGCGAGGAGATCGCGACCATCGCCGCCCGTCGGACTCGCGGGCGGGAGGACCGGGTCGGCGCCTGCGACGGTCGGTCCCGTCCGGAGCGGATCGCCCGTGGTGAGGAACGAGGACGATCGCAGGCTCGCCGGCCGGGAAGACGCCGCCGCGAGCCGCTCGCCGACCTCGGCGCCGACGGGCGATCGGCCGGATCGTCGGCGAGCAGGCCGCGGATCACCGGGGCCAGGACGGGGCCGGAGTCCAGGCCGGCCATGCACAGCTCGCGTGCCTCGCGCCCGGTCTCCCCCGTCAGCAGCCAGATGATCAGCATGCCCAGGCCGTACAGATCGGCGGCGCGGTCGGCCGCCGGATCCTCGCCGGCCACGGATCGCGGATCGCGGCATGCCGCATCGAGCGCGCGAGACGCCGACGACCCCGCGGGGAAGCCGGCGTCGATGCCGGTGAAGTCGAGCCTCGGCCGGCCGTCGCGGAGGAGGACCTGCCCCGGGCCCGGCCGGCCGTGGGCCAGCCCCAGCCGATGCGCCTCTTCCAGCGCGGCGGCGAGGCACCCGGTCAGCTCCAGGACGTCGGCACGCGCCATCGGCCCCGACAAGGCCCCGCGATCGGCCAGCGTCGCGACGCCCGCCCACTCCAGCGCGACGTGCGGGGGGTCGTCGTCGAGCCGCGGATCGAGCACTCGGATGGCCGACGGATGCTCGAGGCTCGCCGACAGCCGGAGCCGAGAGGCCAGGCGGGTCCATCGCCCGGTGTCCGCCCGGGCGCGGGCCAGGTCGCGGAGCTCGACCGGGCCCGCGTCGTGCCACTCCCCCCGGGCCTCGACTTCCGCTCGATACGAGATGCCATCGGAGCCCGCACCGAGCTGGGCCAGCAGCCGGTATCGGTCCAGACCCATCGCCCACCTCGATCTGGACTCGACGCCGTTCCCCCGTCGCCCGCCGCCTCGCGAATCCCAACCATCTTACAGGATGGGCGCGTCACACGGAAACGCGCGGGAATTGCGGCGGGCTGCGAATCCGATTGCTCTTGGAAGACGCGAGCGAGACGGCTTATCCTCCGGCATGGAGGTCAAACCATGAAATGGATTTCCAGCATCCTGGTCGTCCTGTTCGGCGAGGCAGGTCAGAGGGTCTTCGGCCAGGATCTGGCGCCTCGCCTCTGATAGAGCGCACCCTTGCCGTTGACCAGATGCTTGTGCTGAGGCCAGCGGCCGGGCCGGTGCGCCAGCGACGTGATCCGGTAATACGACCGGCCCGCCGGGATGGTCGTGCTCAATCCTTGAACGATGGACATACGGCCTCTTGCCGTCAGGAGGTGTAGGGGTTGCCGAACCGAAGACCTGGCACCCAATCGTCAACATCCGGGAGGACTTCGGCCCCGCGTTCCTCCAGGTAGGACACTAGGGAGGACCCACTCCAGGGCGGTGCATGGGGATGCCGACGGCCCGGCTCATCCTCGAAAGGAATCCGACGCTACATCATTCCGCGGATTCGTTGCTCGTCCATGCCCATAAGCGAGAGCAGATGAAGCACGGTGCGCCAGAAGTGTCGCAGCGCCTCTTGACGATCGGAGGACAGCTCACCACGGCCAAGGCGCCACTCCCAGAACGACGATTCGGGGACCCGCAAGAACCCGGCGAAGAAGCCCTTGGACAGGCCCAGGTTCTTCTCAAGCCACTCGGCCTGCGAGCGCAAGGCAGGCTCATCGTCCTCCTGGAAGAAATCCGGGACGGTCCAGCCGATCGTAGGAGTGTCCCCGGTGGGCGGGGCCATTTCGCCGGCTGACACCCGGAAGTTGAGCATTTGCGGCTACCTTGAGTCAAGGGCCTCAAGCGAGTGTCGAACGCCGGCATCGGGCGAAACGGTCTTCGGTCACAACCGACGATCATAACGGGGATCGCCGGCCGTTCCACCGGATCATTCCCCGGCCTCAGCGCCGGACCGGGCCGCCCGCCGCGGCGGCGGGTCCCGCCGGCGCTGGATTCGGCTGCGCGCCCTGCGACGTGACCCACTGCGCCGGCTGGCCGAGTGCGCGGTAGAGGTCGAACTGCGCCGAGTTATATTCGGCGATGGCAAGCGCGTATTGCTCGTACGCCGTCTGCATGGCCGCGATCGCCTGCACGACTTCCTGCGGGCGAATCACCAATCGCAGCAGCTCGCCGGCGGGGCGGGCGGTCTCGCGCAGGCCGATGAAGTTCTTGTCGGCCGACTCGACCGACTGACGGACCTCTTCCTCGGTCTCGACCACGCGCATCCTGGCCGTCTGGAGCCGCGCCAGCGACTGCGAGACCTCGGACTTGACCCGGAAGACGGTGCGCGTCAGGTCGACCGTCGCCAGGTTGCGCGCGGCGCGTTGCTGGCGGATCAGCCCGACGTTGCCGAACCCGGCGTTCTGGAGCTCCCACACGGCGGCCACGTCGATGTCGAACCGCGAGCCATTGCTGTTGAGCATGCCGTTGGCCCCCGACGTGTAGTTCCCGGCCGCGAGCTGGCCGGTCGCCGACGCCGGGCTGAGGACGAACAGCGTGGGCAGGAACGGGCGGCTCTTCTCGCGGCGGAGGAGCATCTCGGCCGCCGCCACCAGCTCGCGACGCGAGGCGATCTCGGGCCGGTTGTTCACCGCCAGTCGGACCAGGGATTCGGGCTCCTCGTCGCAGGGGACGAGCGTCACCTGCAAGAACGGCGGCTCGACCGGCTCGAGCAGAAGGGCCGGATCGAGCAGCAGCACCTCCGCGAGCTGGGCGCTGGCGATCCGCCAGTCGCGGATCGCGACCTGCTGCATCTGCCGGAGGCTCTGGAGCTCGGTCACCGCCCGGTTGATTTCCAGCGGCGCGATCAGGCTGGGCGCCAGGCCTCGGGTGAGCTCGACCAGGCGCACGGCCCGGTCGATCGAGGAATTGATCCCCAGCAGCCGCGCCCGCGCGGCCTGGAGGCCGAAGAACGGCCCGGTGACCTGGACCAGGGCGTTATTCCGCGCCGCCTGGAGGTCGGCCCCCCGCGACGCCACGACCCGCCGCGCCGCCAGCGGGGCGAAGATTGCGTCGGTCAGGCCGACGGTCAGATAGGGCCCACCGCCGACGAAGAATGACTGACGCCCCTTGCGGAAGTTCTCGCCGGTGAAGATGTTCTGCTGGACGCCGTCGTGGCGGAAGTAGTCGATCCCGCCGTTGATGTTGGGGATCCACAGGGCCCTGGCCTGGAGCTGGAGCGCCAGGGCCGATTCGACCTGCTGGATCGCCGCGGCGATGTCGAGCGGCCGGCGCCGGCCAGTTGCAGGGCGGTCGCCAGGTTGATCGGCATGCCCTGCGGCAGGGGGACGGTCATTCCGCCCCGCGGCAGCCCGGTACTCGCCGGTCCGGGGATCGGCTCGGGTGCCGGTGGCAAGAGGAGGCTCGAGAGCGTCGCCGCCGGCGAACCGGACGGGGCGGCCGAGGACGACGCGGGCAACGCCGGCATCATCGGGCCGGCGGGCGGATATCGATCGCCCGGAGTCGTCGAGGGCGGCGCCGGAGCCTGACCGAGCGCCGCGCGGCCGCCCAGCACCCCGGCGCAGATCGTCCACGGCAAGAGCCAGCTCCGCCGGCCTTTACGACGCATCCTTGCCTCCTCATTCGCTTCGGCGAGCTGCGATCGATCGGGACCAGGGAAGCGGCCGCGCCTCGAGCTGAGCGAAACATCCCGCTCATCGTGGGGCGAACGAGCACGCCCTCACGGCCGGATGTCCCCTGCTTACGTCATCTCCGGCATCCCGACCCTGTTCCGCACGGTCGAAACACCCCGCAAGATCAGAAAGTTTATCGGCGATCTCCCGGGCTGTATCCAAAGGAAATCTCGCCCGGCCAGGTCAGGTTGAGGTCGCAGTGGCGTCGAGCCGTCGATCTTCGATAGGTCCGGCCGTGGGTGACACCCGGAGTGCGGGGTGGTCGTGGAGGCCGGGCCTGCCGGTCATCGGGCGGGCCGAAGCTGACCGGATCGGGAGCGGAGCTACAGGAAGACCGGTCCGTTGCAGGAGCCGGCTCCTGCCGGCGACCCGGTCGGGCCGGTCGGGGGACGGAGCTCCATCCTACCGAAGAGCCGGAACGGGACAGTCGGGGACGGGGCGCCCGTCGTTCGACTGCGAGCCACCCAACCGTACGGCGCTCTGGTGGCAAGTGGTTAGTGGCAAGTGGTCGGTGGGTGCCGGACGGACGTCATTGCCGTCGAAGGGTTTGTAAAATTGGGTGCGGCGTACGAGATCCCCAGCATGGGTCGTACAGAGCGCACGCCGAGCCCGCGACCCTGTGGTCCCACCCGTCGGCCGCTGGCGGCGGCGCGAGTCCCGGCGCGAGAATCCGCGTCCGTGCCCAGGGAGAGCCGGACGGACCCCCACGGGTCGCTGGGCTACCCAGACGTGCCCGCACAATCGTCAGGACCCGCACAACCCGCTGGCAGCAGCGAGAAAACCTGCCGCCAGGCGCCGCCAGGCGCCGATTTCCGAGCAATCCGATGCCCGTCGCTACCGCATTCCCCCCGTCAATGGTTGAACAGGAACGCCGGGCTGTTGATCAGCGCCCAGGCGATGTCCTGGGCGGCGGTGAGCCGCCGGGCGGCGGCCTGCTCGACGCTCATCTCGACGTCGCGGCGCAGGGCCACGAGCGCCGGGTCGGGCTGGACCGGCTTGCTGGCGAACTCGAGCTGGCCTGCAGCTCCTGGAGCCTCGCGTCGGCCGGCAGCGGGGCCTGGCTGGCGTTCAGCGCGTCGGTCTTGGCCTGCAGATCGGCGTCCATGACGCGGAAGTACGCGAGCAGCAGGTCCTTCTGGGCCGCGGTCCGCACCTCGGGCGCGACGGCCAGGACGGCGCGGAAGTCCTCGGGCAGGCTCGGGCCGACCGGTTGGGCCGATCGGGTCGCCGAGAGGCGGAACCGGCCGAGCGTCCACATGTTCGTCGTACTTGTGGTGCAGCTTGATCGTCAGCACCGTGCCGCCGGGCCCGCCGAGCGGCTCCGCGGTCTCGAACGTCGCCCAGTGGACGATCCCCGTCGCCGGCGAGACGGCCCAGCCGTTGCCGCCTCGTTGGCGTTGCCGTCGATCGCGTTGGCGATCGGGAAGCTCGCCTGGCTGAAGTCGGCCAGCGCCTTCTCGAGCTTGACCGGCTTGGCCTGCTTGGGGTCGGCCTTGGGCGCGGCGGTGACCTCCAGCTCGTTGAGCACGAAGTTGCCGTCGGTGGCGCGGCCGGGCCCGTTGTTCGGCAGCCGGCTGTCGGGCAGGACCTCGCAGGCGCAGGCCGGTGATGCCGGTCAGCTCGGTCTCGACCACGAGCGTGATCGACGCCGTTCTTGTTCCGGCCCGAGACGCTGATCGAGCCGTCGGCCTCCTTCGTCAGGACCGAGCGATTCGATGCGTGCTCATGGCCTTCGGCTCGAGCACGGCCCAGCGGTTGATCGACGGCCGACGCGTGGGCCTTCTCCCACTCGGCCAGCTTCGTCGCCAGGCCGGTGGTCTCGTAGGCTCTTCAGGTCGGCCTCGAGCCTGGAGGTCGCCGCGGCCTTCTGGCGCTGCTGCTCGGCGAGCCGGGGGGCCAGCTCCTTCTCGTAGGCGGCGAGCGTGGCCTGGGCGGCGGCGATGGCCGGCCTCCGCTTGCGCTCGAGGTCGGGCCGCTTGATGGCGAACTCGGCCTCGCGGCGGCCGAGCTCCTCGGCCAGCCGGCGGTGGTCCTGATCGACGGCCTGCATCTCGCTCCGGCAGGTGGCGACCTCCGCCGCGGTCGGCGGCCGGTTGAAGATCCGCACGAACAGCTCGTCGATCAGCCTGGAATCATCGCCCTGGGCCGAGACCAGCCGGGTCAGCTCGTTGGACGGGTCGGCCAGCGCGTCGGCCAGGGTGGGGCCGCTGACCAGCGCCATGATCGGGCCGAGCTGCATGCCGCTGGAGCGCTCGCACTCGCAGGCGCTCTCGCGGGCCGGCCGGCCGAAGGTCGCCAGGAAGCCGCTGGGCAGCTCCACGCCCGAGTCGGGCAGGGCCGCCGCGCGGGTACCCGCCGGCACGCCGGGGATCTTCGACGATCGAGCCCGTCACGCGATACACGGCGTCGAGCAGCACCTCGGCCGGCAGCCGGCGGGCCAGCGCGTGCGAGTAGTTCATCTTGTCGTCGGCGTTCCACTTGTTGGCCTCGACCGACAACTGGTACGTCCGCGACTTGCAGATCATCCGCATCATCTGCCGCGGGTCGAAGCCGCCCTTGACGAACTCGTCGGTCAGGTAGTCGAGCAGCTCGGGGTTGCTCGGCGGGTTGCCGGCGCGGATGTCGTCGAGCGGCTCGATGATCCCGGCGCCCAGCAGGTAGCCCCAGAGCCGGTTGACGTAGCTCCGGGCGAAGTACGGGTTGTCCTTCGACGTCAGCCACTCGGCCAGCTCGACCCGCCGCGAGCGCGCTCGGCGGCCGGGTGGTGGTACGCGTTGTCGTAGGGGAACTTCGGCGCCGTCACCTTCCTGGTGCGGTCGTGCACCACCTCGGCCTTGCTGGTGTCGGAGACCAGCTCGAAGAGCGGCTTGGCCGCCTCGACCTCGGTGCCGCCGATCATCCGGCCCTTGCTCTCGGGGTCGGGCTTCAGGTCCACCTGCGCGAAGAAGGCGGCCGTCTGGTAGTACTGGTCCTGGGTCCAGCGCTCGAACGGGTGGTCATGGCACTTGTTGCAGTTGAACCGGACCGCCAGGAAGAGCTGGGTGGTGTTCTCCATCGTGGCGGTCGGCTCGCGGAGGATCTTGTAATAGGCCGCCGCCGGGTTCTCGCGGTTCGACCCGCTGGCCGTGAGGATCGAGCGGACGAACTTGTCATAAGGCGTGTTGGCCGCGACCTGGGCGCGGATCCAGTTGCGGAAGGCGACCGAGCCCTCGACCTCGAGGAACTTGCGGTTGACCTGGAGCAGGTCGGCCCACTTGTTGGTCCAGTACTCGACGAAGTCGGGGCTGCCGATCAGGCGGTCGACCAGCTCGTCGCGTTTGGCCCGGCTGTCCCGGCTGTCGGCGAGGAACTTGCGGACGTCCTCGGCGGTCGGCGGCAGCCCGGTGAGGTCGAGGTAGACGCGGCGGACGAACTCGGCGTCGGTGCACAGGCCCGAGGGGAGGATTTTCATCCTCTGCCACTTGGCCGCGACCAGGCGGTCAATCGGACCGTAGGCGGGTGGCTCGGTCCAGGCGAAGCCGGTGCGGTCGCCCATGACGGTCAGCGTGGTCGAGGCGTAGTTCCCCTCGAACCGCGCCAGCACGGGCGCCTCGCCGCGTCGCAGGGCGGTCATGACGCCGGTGCGGCCGGCCGCGGCGACCTCGGTGTTGGCGCTGTCGAGGAACGCCTCGCGGGTCACGTCGCGGACCTCGCCGCTGGAATAGGTCGCCAGCACCCGAAGCTGCTGGCGGGAGCCGATCCGCTGCAACACCGGGTTGACGGGCGCGACCTCGATCTTCGTGACCTTCGGCGCCGTCAGGTCGAGCTTGGCGCCGTCGGCGATCCACGAGCGGAGCATCTCGTAATACGGCTCGCCGGGCTGCATCAGAGCGCCTCCGGCGTGCGGTGCGGCGCCGGTCGGCTTGAGCAGCATCAGGCTGTCATCGGGCGAGGCCAGGTTCACCCGCCGCGAGGCGTGGTCGTCGGTCAGCGCCCGCAGGTCGAACAGCGGGTCATACCCGCGGAGCGACAGCTTGAACCCGGCCTTGCCCTGTGCCGAGCCGTGGCAGGTCCCCGCGTTGCACCCCAGCCGCGAGAGCACCGGGGCGACGTCGTGGCCGAAATCGACCTTCGGCGATCGAGTTGACGCCGAGCACCGTGACGGGCACTTCGACGGACTTCCCTCCCAGGCGGAGGGCCAGCGTCGCCTTGCCGTCGGCCCGCGGCCGGACGAGGCCCGACCGCGAGATGTCGGCGACCGGCGACGACAGCGACCAGCTCGACCATCCGCGTCGCGTCCAGGGTCTCGCCCGAGGCGAGCCGGCCGGTGACCAGGAGCTGCACATAGGCGAACCGGTGGCCCAGGCGGACCTCCTTCGGCGTGACCTCGAGCGCCGACACGACGGCGCCCTGGGGCAGCGTCTCGGTCTCGACGGCCTCCTCCTGCTTGGGCGCGACGGTCGGCACGGCGGCGTTCTGGGCCGTCGAGGCGGGCCGCACGCCGACCGGGGCGAACTCCTTGATCGACTTGCCGTTCTCGGGGTTGATCAGCCGGATGATGCCGTCGGCTCCGGCGGCGGCCAGCACCTTGCCGTCGGGGCGGAACGCGACCGTGTAGATCCCGCCCTGCGGCACCTTCACGCGGGCGATCTCGCGGACGCCGTCCTTGTGGTACTTCTCGAGCGCGGCGACCTCGGCGGGCGAGCGGGCCGTGACGACCTTCTGGTTGATCGCCTTGAGGCTGTCGGGGTAGCTGGTGTCGAACTCGTACCCGTAGATCGGCGACCTCGCCGACGCCGTCGAGGCTGCCGGCCGCCGCGATCCGCTTGCCGTCGGCGCTGACCGCCACGCTGGTGACGCGCCCGGCCACCGGCGGGAACTCGCGGATCAGGTTCGAGTCGTCGCCGATGACGCGCACCGTCTGGCGGAACACGCGATAGAGCTTCGGCTCACCGTCCGAGCCGCCCACGATGATCTCGTCGCGCTTGGGATGCCGCGCGACGGCGCCCAGGCCGCCCTTGAGCGCCCCGGGGTGATCGACGTGATGTTGTCGACGAACCGCTGGGTGGCGACCTCGGTCAGCTTGGCCGTCATGTCGCGGCCGACCGAGATCAGGTTGGTGCCGTCGGACGAGAACACCGTGTCGAGCGCCCAGTCGCTGTGCGAGCCCATGAACAGCACCTGCTGGCCGGTCTTGGCGTCGATGGCCCGCACGGTGTTATCCGCGCAGCCGAAGGCGATCTTCGAGCCGTCGGGCGACCAGCTCGCGCCGTAGACCGTGTCATACGTGGCGGCGACCGAGAGGACGAGCTTCCGCTTGGCGACGTCCCAGATCTGGATCTCGCCCATCCGGGCGGGCCGGCCGCCGGCGACCGCCAGCCGCTTGCCGTCGGGCGAGAAGGCCAGCGACTCGATCCGCTGCGCCAGGCCGACCAGCCGGGCGACCGGCTCCGAGCCGTCGGCCTTCCACAGCAGGACCTCGTGGAACCCGGCGATCGCCAGCAGCGAGCCGTCGGGCGAGAAGGCGACCGCCGGTATCACCGGCAGCCGGGTGTATTCGGGCGGGTGCTCGAGGTCATACTTCGCCCTGGCGGCCTGGGGCGTGTCGTCGGCGGCGCCCTGCGCGATCCATCGGCTGATGATGTCAATCTCGGCCGCGGACAGCGGCGGCTTGTCCTGCGGCATCTCGGCCTTGCCGTCCTGCGGCGTGATCTTGTCGATGAGGAAGCTCTCGTCGAGCTTGCCGGGCACGATCGCCTTCTGGCCGCTCTCGCCCCCCTTGAGCATCCGGTCGAAGGCCGTCATCACGTAGGCGCCGCCGGCCTTGGCCGGCTGGTGGCAGCCCTGGCACTGCGCCTGCAGGATCGGGCGGACCTGCTTGTCGTAGCTGACCTTCGGCCCGGCCGCGCTAACCGCGGCGGCCTTGCCCCCGTCCTTCGGCCGGCCCTTGGCCTTGTCATCCGCGGCAACCGCCGCGATCGACAGGACGGCCAGGACCAACAGGGCCCCGAGCCCGCAACACCCTCTTGCCTTGATCGTCACCATCTGGGTTGCTCCACGCATCGCGATCCGCGGGTTCGTTCACCGGTCTCGCACCCGGCCCGCGGAAGTCGATCGCCTTGTCCTCGCCTCGCCCCGGCGAGGATTCCCGGTGTCGTGTCGTCGTCTCGACCTGCTGGATTCGATTCGGTGGGATGGATCTCGAAGTTCGCGGGGCCAGCCGCCCTGGGCAGGTTCAGTCTCAGACCTCGCTCGGGCGCATCGCGACGCTCGGTCGTCAGGCCGCGCCAACCGTGGCATGGATCATACCAACTCGCACACCCATGCACCAGTGGGCGCGGAACCGCCGCTTGCCCGTCCCTACGATCTTACGGGAAACCGGCCGGACAATGCTAGCGTGACAATTGTTTAACGGGCGGGATTTGCCGGAAGTGGCGGCCGTGATGGCCGCGAGCGGTCCCATGAGAAAGGGTCGAGAGCCGGGTGCGAGCGCCCGTCGGCTAGTCCGACGATCGCAGCAGCTCGTCCCAGATCGCGACCTGGTTGACGCGCGCGATGAGCTCGTGCAGTCGGTCCCGATCGCCGATCGCAGTAATCCTGGCCTCGGTCCGCTCGTCGGGCCTGCCGAGCTTGCGACTGCCCAGGAAGATCAGGATCTCCCTCGCTTCCTCTGCCCGACCCTCAACCCGGCCCTGGGCTTCCCCTTTCTTGAGGATGGCCTGATAGACCGACGATTCCTCGATCCCGCGAATTCCGAGGAAGTTCATTGGAGGCTCCCTCATTGTCCCGGAGGCCCCAGCAGTTCGTCCCAGGTCGCAACCTGGTCGATGCGAGCGATCAGTCGATGCAGGCGGCCGCGGTCGCTCAGGTCGTTGACCCTCGCCTCGTCGGCCTCATCGGGCTGTCCCAACCGGGCGGTTCCCAGGAGGATCAGGATTTTCCTCGCCTCCTCGACCGCGCCTGTCGACCCGGCCCTCGATGCGGCCCTCAGCCCGGCCCTCGGCGCGGCCCTGCGTTTCTCCTTTCTTGAGGATGGCCTGATAGACCGACGATTCCTCGATCCCGCGAATTCCGAGCACCATTGTTGAGATTCCCCGAAGGATTTCCTCGATCTCATCGTCCGCGTAACGCAGCCCCATCAAGATCGCCGTGGCGCCCCACACGTCGGGCACCTGCTCGGAAGGTAACCTCCCGTCTCAGCCGCTCGGCGATCCTGAGCAGCACGACGGTCGTGCGGACCGGCACCCGGTGGCGGTAGCGCAGCAGGGCGCTGTAGACGTGCAGCCGTTCGCCGAGCGAGCTGTCCCGGCTGGCCTGCATCTCGATGTGGTGGATCCACGGGATCGGGTCGGCGATGTAAAGGACCCCGTCAACCTCGAACAGCGAGGTCGAGATGTTGGAATCGATGACGCTGACCCGCGCGGGGTCGCCCCCGGCGCCGCCCAGGAAGGCATTCCACTCGGCCGGCCCGGCCTCGGTCAGGTTCCGCAGGATCGTGTCGATCGACTTGGCCATCGTCGCACCGCTTTCCTCCGATCGGGTCGCCGGGCTCGCGGTCACGGGTATTCGTCGGCGGGACCGGGTCCGAGCCTGAAGACCGCATGGCGCCGACAATCGAGCGAGGCCGTCCTCGCGAAGTCCCGGGCGGGCGCGCGGAAGGAGCCTCGGGCGGGTCGCCGATGACCCGTGACGGCAGGCGAATCGGCGGACTCCGTCCCTCGCTCAGGCTTCCGCGGCCGTCAGGTCCTTAACGACCGCGCCGGCCGTCTCGGTCTTGAGCAGCTCGATGCCGTGCTCGCAGTCGATCCTGCGCACGTAGCCCTCGCCGCTGTCGGCGATGATCCGGCCGTTGCCGGCCCGCAGCCGCCAGCGGAACTGGCGATCCTGGTCCCTGTACAGCTCGAACGTGGCCATGGGATGCACCTCGACCAATGGGACAGATTCGAGGCGGCCGGTCCGCGTTGCCGCGGCCTTCCTGGATATCATGATGTGTCCCGGCCGTCGAATCAAGCGTGCAGGCCCCTTTCGGGGATCGGCGCCCTCGACGCTCGTCACCGCGAAGAGGTTCCCTCACGGGCCCGCCTGGTCGTGTCCGGCGGCGGGGCAGAGCGGACAGCCGCCGTGCTACAATGACACGCCGATCCTCGACTCCCGATCGGAACGGCGATATCGTCGGTTGATCCGACGGTTTGACCGCCGTGCGTGAATTCCGGAACGGACCGCGAAACACCAACACCCCTCGACCAGACCGGGGCGGCCTTCCCGCCATCGCGGCCGGATCCGCCCAGATCGTCCAGGACGAGGGAACCCCCCGGGGAGTGACCGGCGATGAAGGTCGTCACGAATCTCGTAGCCACGCTGGCGCTGTGGGTCCCGATCACCTCGTCGGTCGCCCAGGAGCCGCCCTCGCGCCGGGCGGCTGGTACTCGTCGCGGGCGGGGGACGGGCGGTGACGGTTCGCCCGCCGATCAGGCCAGGCTCGTCGGCCCGTTCGGCGTGGCGTTCGACGCCGCGGGGACCCTGTACTTCGTCGAGATGCCCGGCAACCGCGTCCGCCAGATCGACGCGGACGGCAGCATCGCGACGATCGCGCGGGCACCGGCCGCAAGGGGAGCGTCGGCGACGGACGGGCCGGCGGCGAAGGCCGAGCTCAACGGGCCGCACAGCCTGGCCGTCACCCGCGACGGCGACGTCTTCATCGCCGACACCTGGAACAACCGCGTCCGCAAGATCGACGCCCGCACCGGCCAGATCGCCACCGTCGCCGGGACGGGCCGCAAGGGATTCTCCGGAGACGGCGGACCCGCCAGGCCGAGGCGAACTTCGGCGGGATCTACTGCCTGGCGCTCGACGACGCCGGGCAGACGCTCGACCTGGCCGACCTCGACAACCGCCGGATCCGTCGCGTCGACCTCAAGACCGGGACCGTCTCGACCGTGGCGGGCAACGGCAGGAGGGGCGTCCCCAACGACGGCGACGACGCCCGTTCGGCGCCGCTGGTCGATCCCCGGGCCGTGGCCGTCGACGGCCGGGGCAACCTCTACATCCTGGAGCGCGGCGGCCATGCCCTGCGGGTGGTGGACAGCGGGGCAAGATCCGGACGGTCGCCGGCACCGGGAAGCCGGGCGAGTCGGGCGACGGCGGCCCCGCCCGCGCACGGCGCGCTCAACGGCCCCAAGCACCTGTGCGTCGACGACCGAGGGGAACGTCATCATCGCCGACACCGAGAACCACCGTATCCGCGTCTACAGCCCGGCCGACGGCAAGATCCGCACGATCGCCGGCACGGGCCGCAAGGGTGCCAAGGGCCTGGGCGGCCCGGCGGATCAGGCCGAGCTCAGCCAGCCGCACGGCGTCACGATCGGACCCGGCGGGATCCTCTACATCGCCGACAGCAGCAACAGCCGGATCGTCAAGATCATGCCGTGAGGGTCGATAGTCGCCCGGTCGCCGAAGGACGTCCGGCTGGGCGCTCGCGGCGCATGGCGCCGGTCCTCGACGCCACGCGAGAACGACGCTCGATCGGCCGGTTCCCGCCAGGAACCGCCCCGCCTGGCGACCGGGGCGAGGTGAAGGCTCTTGTGGACACCGGTCGCCCGAGAATCGGAGCCGGCACGGGCGGCCGATCCTCAACGGATGGTCGTCCAGAGTCGGGCGTCGCAGTAACGAGCGAGATGGCCGACATTCAGCGTCGCGACGATGATCTGGTCATTCGGCTGACCGATCGTGGCCGCGCAGGCCGCCAGGATCACATCCGCGTCGAGCGCATCGGGGGAGGCCGTCGGCAATCCCTGTCGCCTGGCATCAGCCCACAACACGGCGGCTTCCCGCCACTCGAGCGTGGTGACCGGAGCATACGTCAGTTGACCGGTCGTCACCAGGGCATCGAGGCGACGGAGCGATCCCGACGCGCCCACGCGGGTCAGCTCGCGCCGGACCTCGTAATCCGCGATCTCGGGCACGATGATGTCCACGCCCCGGGCTAGCAGCCCGTCGATCCAGAGGCGGCACTGGTCCCCCATCGGACTGCCGCGGCGACGACACGCATGGCCCAGAGGGCCCGCGTCCAGCAGGACGTACTCCCGCATGATTCAATAGCACCCCTTGAACACGGGGCGATGCGGACGCATTTCGTCGATCGCCCGCATCCATACCTCATCGGGCGGGTCGGCGGCGTCATCGGGGATGTCCGCGATCTCGCGCAGGCGGACGCGGGCCAGCTCCAGGCGGTCTCGGCGCTCCTGCTCGGTCTCGAACTTCAACTTGCCGTCGGGGCCCAGGCCCGAAGCAGGCAGCAATCCGGACTGCAACTTTGCGGGTCTCGGGTCCACGTCTGCGAGCCCTCCCCTTGCCATGTCATGTCGGCGTATCCGGCGATTCGTGAATTCTATCCGAAACCCCCGAGCCCCTGCGCGTCTACTTGCCCCGCTTACTCGCCCGCCTCGCCTCCAGCTCGGCCGGGAGCTTGAGTCCGGGGCGACGACGAATGGCTCCTCGCCCGTGGCCGACCAGAACAGCTTGGGCGGCCCGATCGGGTAGGTCTTGCCGGAGGTCCAGGTGTGGAAAACCTTGCCCCACAGCGGCCGGACGGCCTGCATCGTCTTCTCTTCGTCGTCGCCCGATTGGGTCAGGCTCTTCAGCAGCCCGGCGTCGACCTCGTGCTTGTGGTCGTGCCAGTAGACTTTCTCCTCGGGCGGCATCTTCTGGTAGATGGCATCGCTGACGAGGTACTCGATGCCGATCAGCCGGGCGTCGGGGCCGGTGCCGTCGTAGAGGACGCACTGGTTGACCTCGGCATTCACCGGCTTGCAGTAGTGGTAGGCGACCTGCGAGTACTCGGGCAGCTCCTTCAGCAGGTGGACCCCGGCGAACGACAGGGGGCAATGCAGGATCTCCTGGATCGGCGCCTTCGCCCCGGCCGGCGGCCGGCCGTGGTCGGCCTTGGCGTCGTCGGCCCGGACCGTCGTGGGACTCTTGCCGCCGGCCAGGAGGATTCCGCCCAGCAGCCCGGCCAGCCCGGCCAGCGCGATCGGCAGGCGATTCCGCAGGGTGCCACTCGACAGTCTCATGATATCCTCTTTGCGAAAGTGAGGGCGGAAACGGACGCCCGGGCCAAGCACCGGCCGGCACGCCAGTCCGCGTCAACGCTCGGCGCCCCCGGGGATCTCTTCGGCGAGTCCCCCGGCGTCCGCCGGATCCTCGATCGGTCTCGAATCCTTGGCGGCGGAGTGCGGTGACACCGCACACGAGCCGCCCATTCAGGTCGGTATCCCCAGCCGGGGCAAGACCCAGCGGTTCAGCACGAACCACGCCGCCAGGAACCCGAGGGGCAGCATCCACTCGCTCATCGGCCTCCTCCGCATCGCAACGTGTTCCCTTTCCTTCCCCTCGCGGCCGGGCTATAATCCGTCGGAATTCCGGAGCAACTATATTCCCGACAGATTATCCAGTCAAGCCATGCCCGCCACGACGATCCCCGACGAGTTCCTGGACCTGATGGCCGAGAAATTCCGGATGCTCGCCGACCCGACCCGCCTGGCGATCCTGCGTGCCCTGATGCAGGGCGAGCGAAGCGTGACCCAGGTCGTCGAGGAGACGGCCGGGAGTCAGGCCAACGTCTCGAAGCATCTCAAGTCGCTGGCCGAGGCCGGGTTGGTGGGCCGCCGCAAGGAGGGGTTGCAGGTCTACTACCGCCTCGACGACCCGCTGGTCGAGAAGCTCTGCAAGCTCGTCTGCGAGACGATCGTGCAGGAGACCCGGCAGGACGTCGAGCGGAAGCAAAAGCTGCTCAATGGCTGGAGCGGCAAGACGAGGCGATAGAAACCCGACACAGCTCGGAGTGGGACAATCGCCTTCGCATGTTCCAGGCCCCACGCCCGCCACGGCCGAATGAATACGGATCGTCAAGAATCATACATTCGGCGGCCCAAATCCAAGATTGACCATAGGTAGCCGTTCACGGTCCGGCATAGCTGGGATCAAGCGACCGCGGTCCCTGGTGGAGTCGCCGGTAAGAGGGAGGGGATCGCTTGGCCGCATTTCAACACGGACGTGTGGATAATCGCAATCGCGCTTCGGCAAACTCTTCCCCGCGACGCGATCACGGCGGAGAATAAAGGTCTCTGTTGATTGTGGACATCGATCCGTTGCAGGAAAGTCGATAATGCCGTTCGGAGCGCCGACGGAGGCGAGTGGCGGGTTGGCCAGCATCCCGGATCTCATCCTGAGCCTCGCGGAGCGATGCCCCGCCGCGGCGGCAATCACCGCCCCGGGGCGCCGGCCGCTGGCCTACGGGGCGCTTGCCCGACTGGTACGACGGGTCACGACCCGGTTGTCGGAATCCGGGATCGGGCCGGGCGATTGCGTCGCGGTTGTCCTGCCCAACGGCCCGGAGATGGCCTCAACGTTCCTCTCAATCGCGTCGGTCGCGACCTGCGCCCCCTGAACCCGGCCTATGGGCCGGACGAGTTCGCGTTCTACCTGGGAGACCTGGGTGCCAGGGCCCTCGTCGTGCTGGAGGACTCCGGCTCCCCCGCAGTCGAGGTGGCGCGGTCACGCGGGATCGAGATCCTGACGCTCCGTCCTGAAGTCGCGGCCGAGGCGGGACGGCTTGCGATCGGCGCCCCGCCAGGCGGCCAGGAGCGGCGAGTCCGACTTGCCGGCCCGGACGACATCGCCCTCGTGCTGCACACGTCGGGGACGACGTCGCGCCCGAAGATCGTCCCGCTGACCCACGCGAACTTGCTCGCCTCGGCCCGGCACGTGCGGCAGACGCTGGAGTTGCGCCGGCGGACCGCTGCTTGAACGTGATGCCGCTGTTCCACATCCATGGGCTAGTCGCGGCCCTGCTCGGATCGCTGGCGGCCGGGGCCAGCGTGTCCTGCTGCTCGGCCTTCGACGCCGCGAGCTTCTTCGACTGGCTCGATCGGTGCCGGCCCACGTGGTATACGGCCGCTCCCGCGATCCACCAGGCGATCCTCGCACGAGCCGAAGCCAACCGGGATGTCATCCGCGGTGCCCCTTGCGATTCATCCGCTCGTCCTCCTCGGCCCTGCCGCCGCGCGTAATGATGGAGTTGGAGCGGACCTTCGACGCCCCGGTCGTGGAAGCCTACGGCATGACCGAAGCATCCCATCAGATGACCAGCAATCCGCTGCCACCCCGGGCGCGGAAGCCCGGCACGGTGGGGATGCCCGCCGGGCCGGAGGTCGCCGTGATGGATGGAGCGGGGCGGCCGCTCCCGGCGGGCGAAGTGGGCGAGGTCGTCATCCGAGGGCCGAACGTCACGAGGGGCTACCGGGACAACCCCGAGGCCGATCGCGCGGCCTTCGTCGACGGCTGGTTCCGGACCGGCGACGAGGGCCGGTTCGACGCGGACGGATACCTGACGATCACCGGTCAACTCAAGGAGCTGATCAACCGCGGCGGCGAGAAGGTGTCGCCGCGGGAGGTCGACGAGGCGCTGGTGGATCACCCCGCGGTGGCCCAGGTCCTGGCGTTCGCCGCCCCCCACGCGGTGCTCGGGGAAGGAGGTGGCCGCAGCCGTCGTGCTCCGACCCGGGAGTTCGGCGACGGCCGCCGAGCTCCGCGACCACGCCGCGCGGCGACTGGCGTACTTCAAGGTCCCGACGCGGTTCGTCTTTCTCGGGGCGATCCCTCACGGGCCGACGGGCAAGCCCCGGCGCGTGGGACTGGCCCGCGCGCTGGGGCTCGACCGCCCGGCGAGGGAGGGAGAGAGCAACGGGTCGGTCACGCCCCCCGCGACGGCCTGGAGGCCGCCCTGGCCGGGATCTGGGCCGAGGTGCTGGGGATGGCCCCCGATCGGGTCGGAGTCAACCGAGGCTTCCTCGAGATGGGAGGCGATTCGCTGGCGGCCGTCCGGGTGCTCGGCCGCGTCCGCGATGCGCTGGGGGTCGAGGTGACGCTGGTCAACCTGTTCGCTGCGCCGACGGTCGCGGGCCTGGCCGAGGCCGTCCGTTCGGCGCTCGCCGCGCTGCCGGATGACGCGGCCGAGCGGCAGTTGCTCGGCGAGTCCGAGGACGGGACCGCGACGGGTCCCGTGCGATGACCGACCTTTGAGACGGAGGATGCCCCGCCGTGGAACCGCAGCCGACGCCGGCCACCGCGCTCTCCCGCGCCGAGCGGGCCCTGCGCAAAGCGCGGCTGAAGGGAATCCGGGGGCCTTCCGGCGCCGCCACGTCGTCCGGCACCATCCCACGGGGGCCGTCGGACGGCCCGGCGGTCTGTTCATTCGCGCAAGAGCGGTTCTGGCTGCTCCATCAGTTCCATCCCACCGGCGCGGCCGATCATCAACCGCGCACCTATCGCATCACCGGGCCGCTCGACGTACCGGCGTTGGCCCGCGCGCTGGAGGCGCTCGCCGCCCGCCATGACGTGCTGCGCACCGTTTACGAAGCCCCCGGCCCGGCCGGCGGGCCGCCGTTGCAGCGGGTTCAGCCCGCCTCGAACATCGCCCTGGAGCTGCGCGATCTAACGAGTCTCGATCCCGACACCCGGTGGGGCCAGGTCGTGGAATATGCCCGGGCGATGGCGCGCCGGCCCTTCGACCTCGCTCGCGGCCCGCTGGTGCGGGCCGGGCTGGTGCGGCTCGAGGACGAGGCACACCTGCTGCTCTACGACGTCCACCACTCGCTCTGCGATGGTTGGTCGGCGGGGGTGCTCCTGCGTGACCTGGCGGCGCTCTACGCGGCGACCGTGGCGGGCCGGCCCTCGCCCCTGGGTCCGCTACCGATTCGCTATGCCGACTTCGCCCGCTGGCAGCGCTCCGCGGCCGATTCGGAGCCGGCCGCGCGCCTGCTGCGCGACGGGATCAACCGGCGCTGGCGGCGCACCCTACGTCCTCGAGCTCCCGGCCGACCGGCCCCGGCCGGCCGACCCGTCCGACCACGGTGTGAGCGCGACGGCCGTCCTCGGCCCGGGACTCTCGGCGGCCCTCGACGACCTCAGTCGCGACGAGGGGGTCACACCGTTCATGACGCTACTGGCCGGCTTCGCCGCGCTCCTGAATCGCGTCACCGGCCGCGACGAGCTGCTCGTGGGCACGCCCGTCGCCGGTCGGTCCCGGCCCGAGACCGAGGGGGTCGTCGGCGTCTTCATGAACCTGCTCCCCCTGCGGCTCCGCCTCGCGCCGGGGTCGACGTTTCGCGACCTGCTCCGCCAGGCGCGGTCGGTCGTACTCGAGGCACTCGGACGGCAGGAAATGCCGTTCGAACGGCTGATCGAGGCGATACAGCCCCCCCGCGACCCCGGCCGGCCGCCGCTCGTCCAGGTCGAGTTCCAGCTCCGCAACCTCCCCGACGCGACGGTCGAGGCCGGCGGCCTGATGCTGGAGGAGTGCGACCTCGATTTCGGCATCGCCCGGTTCGACCTGAGCCTCACGGCGGTCGCCACCCGGCGCGGATACGAGCTGCGGCTGACCGCCCTGGCCGACCTGTTCAGCGCCGCCACCGCCGCGCGGGTGCTCGGCCATTACCAGACCCTGCTCACCATGATCGCCGCCGACCCCGACCGGCCCGTCGCGACGCTTCCCCTGCTGACCGGCGCGAGCGCCGCGAGGTCGAAGTCTGGAATGCCACCACACTCGACCTGCCGTTCGAGACGTGCGTTCAGCGGCTGCTCGAGGCCCAGGTCGCGCGGACGCCCGGGGCGGTTGCCGTGTCGCTCGCCGACGTGGATGGCGACGGCGCGGTCACGCCCGCGACCCTGACCTATGCCGAACTGAACCGCCGCGCCAATCGCCTTGCGCACCACCTCCGCGGCCTCGGTGCCGGCCCCGACGCGCGGGTGCTCGTCGTCCTCGAGCGGTCGCCGGAAATGCTCGTCGCGCTGCTCGGCGTGCTGAAGTCGGGGGCGGCGTACTTGCCGGTCGAGCCCGAGACCCCGGTGGCCCGGCTGCGGGCGCTGGCGGAAGCCTCCCGGCCGATCGCCGTGGTCACCCGGCCGTCGCTCGTAGCATTCTCCGTGCTGCACGCGCCGTTCGTGATGCTGTCCGGCCCCGGGGCGGACCCATCCGGCCCCGAGACCGACCCCGTGCTGCTCGACTCGCCCCCACAACCTGGCCCAGGTGCTCTACACGTCCGGTTCGACCGGGACGCCCAAGGGCGTGATGATCGAGCACCGGGCGCTCTGCAATCACCTGCTCGGCATCCAGCACCTGCTGCCCATGAGCACGGCCGACCGGGTGGCACAGACCACGCCGTTCGCGTTCGACGTCTCCGCCTGGGAGCTGCTCTGGCCCCTGATGGTCGGGGCCCGAGTCGTACTCGCGAAGCCCGGCGGCCACCGCGACCCGGCTTATCTGGCGCGGCTGTTCGCCCGCGAGCGAGTGACCCAGGCCCATTTCGTCCCCTCGATGCTCCGCCCGTTCCTCGACGAGGCCGACCCCGGCCGCTGCGCCACCCTCCGGCGCGGTGCTCTGCGCCGGCGAGGCCCTGGAGGCCGACCTTCGCGATCGCTTCTTCGCCCGGTTCGGGCCCGACCGGGAGCTGCACAACCTCTACGGGCCGACCGACGCGACCGTCACCGCGACGCACCATCGCTGCCAGCCCGACGACGGACCGGGTCCGGTATCGATCGGGCGGCCGATGGCGAATGTGACCGCCCACGTGCTCGACGACCGTCTCGAGCCCCTGCCGGTCGGCATCCCGGGGGAACTGTACCTGGGGGGCGCGTGCGTTGCCCGGGGTTATCTCGATGACTCCGGGCGGACCGCCGAACGGTTCGTACCCGACCCGTTCGCGACCGGGCCCGGCGCGCGCCTGTACCAGACCGGCGACCGGGCCCGTCGGCAGCCGGACGGCTCGCTCGTGTTCCTCGGGCGCCTCGACCGGCAGGTGAAGCTCCACGGCATCCGGATCGAGCCGGGCGAGATCGAGGCGGCGCTGCGGCGGCATCGGGATGTCCGCGAGGCGGTCGTGGAGCCGCGTGGCGACGGAGCCGGGGGCCACCGGCTCGTGGCATACGTGGTGTCAACCTCGCCGGGATCGGTCGACGCGCCGGGGCTCCGCGCCGTCCTCAAGGACGAGCTGCCCGCCCATCTCATCCCATCGGCATTCGTGTTGCTTCCGCGGCTGCCGCGGACGCCTGCCGGTAAGCTCGACCGCCGCGCCCTGCCGGAACCCGACGCAGCGGCCCTGCGTGGGACGGGACGTGCGTACGTGGCCCCGCGCGACGGGCTGGAACGCCGGCTCGTCGCGGTCTGGGAGGATGTCTTCGCCGCGCGGCCGATCGGCGTCCGCGACGATTTCTTCGACCTCGGCGGCCACTCGCTCATGGCGGTGACGCTCTTCACTCGCATCAGCGAGCGTTTCGGCCGGGGGACTGCCGCTGGCCGTATTGCTCCAGGAGCCGACGATCGAGGGGCTTGCCCGGCTGCTCGAAGCGACTGACGGATCTCCGTGCCTCAACGACCCGCTCGTCGCGATCCGTCCCGAGGGGCCGCGGACCCCGTTCGTCTTCGTCCCCGGCATCGGCGGCGGCGACGACGTCGAACGGCTCGCACGGTACGTCAGCCCGGACCGCCCATTCTATACCCCGAAGGACAGGACAGACGACGGCCCGAATGAGTCGGAGGTGACCATCGAGGCCCTTGCCGCCACCTATGTCGCCCGGGTGCGTGAGATCGTTCCGCCCGGCCGACCGATTGCGCTGGCCGGGTATTCCTTCGGCGGAGCGATCGCGTACGAGATGGCCCAGCGATTATTGGCCGGCGGCCACGAGGTCCGACCCTTGCTGATCCTCGACACGACCCTGCCCAATGTGCCCGGCCGGGACCGACGTACCCCACTCCAGGTCGCGAGTGACACCCTGCTGAACCTCCCATACTGGCTGACCGACGACTTCTTGCACCGGCGTGACCGCCGCCAGTATCGCCGCGTGGTCGGGAAGCTCAAGGCGGCCCGGCGGGCCCTGATCCGCCGGTGCGGCCGGACCGCGGAGTCGTCACCCCGACTCGATATCCAGGGCGTCTTCGGTGTGTGAGAGCTACCCGACTGGCTGGAGCGGCTGATCCAGGCCCGTTACCGGGCGATCCAGCGGTACGCGCCCCGGCCCTATCCGGGGAAGATCATCGTGATCCGCACACGGGCGCGGCCGTTGCTGGGGCGGCGCGATCCGGAGTTGGGCTGGGACCTCCTGGCGTCCGGAGGTGTTGAGGTCCACACGATCACCGGATCGCACCGGTACCTCTTCGCCGAGCCATTCCTCGGGCGCCTTGCCGTGGTCCTCAACGACTGCCTCGACCGCGCCGAGAAGGTTCGGGGTGGGCCGGCCTGATGGCGGACGCAGCCCCGCCGTTCAGCGACAGACTCCACCCTCGCACTGCGTACCCGCCAACCGCCGGCGCCAACATCGAGCGCCGGGTCCGTCTTGCTTCGCAGAAATCGCACTGCTGAACTGGCGAGCGAGATTCCTTGTCTGCTGGGGTCTTCGCGGACGAAATTCCCCGCGGTTTGTCGAGGTGCGAACCGTTCCGGGTCGGTCAGGCAGTCCCGTCACGCGACAGTCCTGCCTGACCTGCATTCTGGAGTTTGCCGAGCGGGGCCAGGGCGCGCGTCGGTCCGACGTGCAGGCCCGAGATGGCCGATCCGGCTTGCCAGATGCACCTCTCTGCTTCTCCGCGCCTTTCTGCGTCCCTGCGGCAAAGGTCTTGATCTGTCTCATCCCACCTGCGTGAGACTCACTGGGAGAACCGCTTGAAGAACGACGAGTCCTTCCACCGCGGCCGTTCGTTGCGGTTGGCGACCCGCTCGAGCAGCTTCGCCACCAGCTCGTCGAAGGCTCCCGCGGCGTACTTATCGACCGGCTGCGCCAGGTCGTCCGACGGCGCATGATAGCGCTCGGCCAGCCACTGCTTCTGGACCTTCTCCTCGGGCGTCCCCTTGTCGAGCCCGACCTTCAATGCCAGCGCCGGCACGCCCCGGCGGATGAAGCTGTACTGGTCGCTGCGGATGAAGACGTTCCGCGCGGCTCGGGGTCGCGCTGCGGCTGTACTCCCATCGCCTCGGCCGCGGCCGACGCCTCGGCGCCCAGGTCCGACTCGTCCATGCCGTAGATCGTCAGCTTCTTGAGCGGGAACAGGGGCAGGAACATGTCGGTGTTCAAATTTGCCACGATCGTGCCCGGTGGCACCGTCGGGTGATTGGCGAAGAACTTCGAGCCGAGCAAACCCTTCTCTTCGCCGGTCACGGCGACGAACAGCACCGAGCGGCGGAGCTTCGTCCCGCGCTCCTTCATCATGGCTGCCACGTCGAGCATCGCAGCGATCCCCGAGGCGTTGTCCATCGCGCCGTTGTAGATGGAGTCCCCCTTGATCGGCCGGCCGATCCCCAGGTGATCGAGGTGCGCCGTGAACACGACGTATTCGTCCTTGAGCTTGGGATCGGAGCCCGGCAAGAGCGCCACGACGTTCTGCGAGGTCACCTCGGTCGTCTTGACGGCGGCGGTGGCCTTCAGGCGGGTATTCTCCGCGAAGTAGAACCGCGGCAGGTTCTCGCCGAGCTCGACGGCGCGGAGGATCTCGGCGAGCGGGTGTCCGGTGGGCCCGAGCAGCTTGTCGGCATGCTGGGGGTTGAGCGTCACCGCGAGCTTCAGCCCCCGGGTCTCATCGAGGCTCGGGTCGGCCAGGATCATCGACGGCATGAACCGCGCCAGGGCGATGCGCTCCCAGGGGATGTCCATGTTCTTGGGGTTCATGATGGTGACGGCGCCGACCGCGCCTAGCCGCTTCAAGAGCGCCGCGCGCTCGTCGAGCGACTGGCTGTGCGCGGCGAGCGGGCCGGGGATGGATTTCGGCGCACCGGCCAGGTAGACCACCAGCTTGCCCCGGACGTCGAGCCCGGCGAAGTCGTCGTGGCTCGCCTCGGGGATCTGCAGGCCGTAGCCGACGAAGACCAGCGGGGCCTCGAGCGTCGGCGACGGCTCGATCCGCGTGCTGATGGTCGCGTCGGTCCCCAGCACGAGCGGCACCTCGGGAGCCGGAGCGCGGATGACCCCCAGGCTGGAATGCGCCTCATCCAGCTCGCGGGCGATCAGCCGGATGGGCTGGAGGAACCCCTCGGTCCCGGCGGGCTGGAGCCTGGCCTTGGCGAACTCCTTCGCCACGTACTCGGCCGCCTTGCGGTGGCCCTCGGTGCCCGTGCCGCGGCCCTCGAGCTTGTCATCGGCCAGCACGGCGACGTGCGACCACCACCGCTTGCCGTCAGGTTCATCCCCGGCCCGCGCGGGCGAATTCGCCCAGGGTCCCGTGCAGTGCAAGCGCCGAGACGAACCACGCGACGACCACCGCTTTTCGAAGCATCATCAGCCCACCCGATTCCCGACCAGTCCTTGCCGCCTCGACGCGCCCGGGCGAACGCTCCGCCCGGCGCGGGGACGAGGTATTCTCTCCCGCGATCCCTCGTCGACGCAACGGCACGGAGGCCCAACCCAATGGCCGAGAGGGAGGCAGGAGCCACGAAAGAAGCACGAAATCCGCGATGAAGCGTATACTTTCGCCGGAGAGGGGCTGCGTGACGCGGCCCACGGATAGCCTGAGCGAGGACCCGGATTCGGCCCCGGTTCGGCGAGCGCCTGCCGGAGATCCTGTACGATCTCAATCGGAGGTTGGCGGGGTGAGCTGCGCGGTGCGTCCCGGGCTGGTAGGATGGGGAGCGGCTTCAGGATGAATGCCGGGAAGCCCGAAGGAATCCGGCATGCTGATCGATCTCGATACCAACATCGCCGCTCCGTCCGGCATGGTCGGACCCGGAAGGGTGAATCAGCGCGCCCCCTCTTTACCCGGATCGAAGGTGCCTCCGAAGGAGGTGAGCCATGAATCGCCCCACACAGACCATCACCCTGACCAGCGACGGGCACTACGGGCGCGAGTTGCCCGCCCGGACGCTCGGGCGCGCCCTGACGGCGATCCCGACCGTCGTCCGTCAGTCCGTCTCGATGGCGTTCCGCGGCCATAGCGGCGCGCGAGGCCACCGCCCTCGCTGGCTCGAGGCCGCCGCCGACCTCCGGTTCATCGACCACACGGGCGACGACGAATCCGTCCTCGTTTTCGAGGCCCCGACGCTGGGCGAAGCGGCGCCGAAGCTCTACGACCAGCGCGAGTCCTGGCCTACTCGACCCGATCCGGGGGACACCGGGCTCGACCTCCTCGGCGACGTGGTGCGGGACGTCGCCGCCCGCAACGAGGACAGTGATCGTTTCGACCGGGGCCTGCTCGGCAGGCTCGCCGGCTTCGGGATCGTCCTCGGCGGCGGATTCCGAGAGATCCGCCTCGGCTCGAATCGTCACGACGCGACGCTCCCGGCGATCATCACCCCCGAGGTCGTCCGCACGGCCCGGGAGTTCCGGGAGGCGACCCCGCCGCCGCAGCGGGTCCGGGTCGTGGGGACGCTGGACATGGTCCGCCCCAGCACCCGGAGTTTCGCCATGCACCTCGACGACGGACAGCAGGTCCGGGGCTTCCTGGTCTCGGGCTCGATCGAGGATGCCGCCGTCCACCTCGGCCGCCGGGTCCTGGTCCTGGGCCGGACGATCTACCGGACCTCGGGCCGACCGCTCCGGATCGATGCCGACGAGATCGCGGCGGCAGAGGGCGAATCCTCGACTTGGTCCCGGGTCCCTCCGCCCAGGCGCCGAAAGCTCGACCTCGCCCCGTACCACAGGCCACAGGGTCCGAAGTCGGGCATGAACGCCATCATCGGACGCTGGCCCGGCGACGAGACCGATGAGGAGATTCAGGCCGCACTGGATCGGCTCTCATGACGATTGGGCACAACGACTTGATCACGCTGGACACCAGCGCGCTGGTCCACTGGGTCCGCCAGGATCGCACCGGGCAGCATCTGCTCCAGATGTATAGCCTGGGGACCCGCAACGAACGCCCACTCGTCTCCACGATCACCGAGGGGGAAATCCTCGGCCTGGCGAAGTGCTGGAACTGGGGGAGCGCCAAGCTCCAGACCCTGGAAGATATCCTCGCGGAGTTGGTCCGGTTCGAAGCGAGCCTGCCCGAGGTCGTCGATGCCTATGCCGAACTGTATCACCAGGACCAAAAGCAGGGGCGGAGCACAGGCGAAAACGACCTGTGGATCGCCGCTTGCGCCCGGGTGTCTCGCTCGATCCTCCTGACCTGCGACCGGGATTTCCTCTGGTTGAGTCCCGCCTCGATCCAGGTCGAATACGTCCCCGAGGTCCCATGAGCACCGCCAGTCAGCAGTTCGTCGGCAAGGCTGGAACTTCGCCCAGGTCCTCCGCGACGACGGGCTGTCGTACATGGCCGATATCGAGCAGATCGGTCACCCTGCGCCGGCTGATCGACGACCTCATCGAGCCCGAGAAATGGAGGCCGACGCAGGCCGGCTTGCCGAGCCCTCGCGGACGCGGTAGGCGCGGTCGGCTTCGAGCACCGCCGAGGTGCTGCACCCGGCCCGAGGGCCAGCGGATCTCGACGTCGTCGACGACCTTCGAGGCCGAGCCCAGGCCGAAGTGAATCCGCGGGTCGCTCGCCGAGGCGTAGCTGCCGCCGCCGATCCGCCAGGCGGTCTGGCGGCGCCCGCCGGCCGTGATCGTCACCCGGGCGCCGACGGCGTCGCGGTTCGAGGCCGTGCCCTCGAGGCTGCAACGACAGGAAGTGGCCGACGCCCGGCGTCCGGTTGTGGAAGTAGGCAAGCGGTGCGTTCTGCGCGACGAGCAGCAGGTCGAGCCGGCCGTCGTTGTCGAGGTCGGCGGCGGCCAGGCCGCGGCCGATCCGCGGGGTCGGTCCAGGGTTCGCCGGCACGCGCGGTGACGTCGGTCAGCCGGCCGTCGGCGCCGCCGAGCAGGAGCTGCGCGGGCATCGCATACGGCACGCTCGGCCGCAGGTCGTGGACGTGGCCGTTGGCCGTCGCCAGGTCGAGCCGGCCGTCGTTGTCGACGTCGAGGAACGCGGCGCCGAAGCCCAGCAGGAACCGGCTCGGGGCCTTGAGCCCGACGGCCGACGTCGCGTCGGCGAACATCGCCTCGCCGAGGTTGCGGTAGAAGCGTCGTGGACTCGCCGAAGAAGTTGGTCACCGCCAGGTCGGGCCGGCCGTCGCCGTCGAGGTCGCCGCAGGCGACGCCCATCCCCGCCTGGTAGCCGCCGTCGGCGTTGCACGCCACGCCCGCCGCGTGGCCGATCTCCTCGAACTTCAGGCCGCCCCGGTTGCGGAAAAGCAGGTTGGCCGTCATGTCGTTGGCGACGAACAGGTCGAGCCGGCCGTCGTCGTCGAGATCGGCCGCCACGACGCCCAGGCCCCGGCCGTCGGGATCGACGATGCCCGGCCTCGCGCGGTGACGTCGACGAACCGGCCGCCGTCGTTGCGGAACAGGTGGTCGGGCAGCGCGGGGAACCGCAGCGGCAGGCAGGAGACGTGCCCGATCGGCCGCCCGCGGGTCGCGGCAGAGCGTGGGGTTCCGCACGTCCCAGGCGAGGTAGTGGCAGACGTAGAGGTCCAGGTCGCCGTCGCCGTCCAGGTCGGCGAACGCCGCCGACGTCGGCCAGTCGCGCGCGCCGCCCAGCCCGGCGCGCGTCGGTGGCGTCCTCGAACGTGCCGTCGCCCCGGTTGCGATAGAGGCAGTACGACCCGAAGCGGGTGACGAAGAGGTCGGGGCGGCCGTCGTTGTCGTAGTCGCCCGACGGTCGCGCCGAAGCCGTAGCCGCCGGGCATCCGGCGCGATGCCCGAGGCTTCGGTCGCGTCCTCGAACGTCCCGTCGCCGCGGTTGCGGAACAGGCGGTCGCCGGCGTGGGCCGTCGCCGTCGTCATCGGGCGGGAACGGCCGCCCTGGACGAGATAGACATCGAGCCAGCCGTCGCCGTCGTAGTCGAGCACGGCCACGCCGCCGCCGATCGTCTCGGGGATCTGGTGCTGCGGGCGTCTCGCCGTTGCGATAGGTGAACCGCAGCCCGACGGCCTCGGCATCGTCGCGGAAGGCGATGCCGGCCGTCGACGCGGTGACGGAGGATTCATCGCCCGGGCGGCGAGGATCGCGCGTGCGCTCGAGCGGCGAGGGGCCGATCGCACGGCCGCGCAGGTCGGCTCGCTGCTCGTCGAGCGTCAGCCGGTCGAGGCCCGCGCGGGCCTCGCGGTCGCCGGGCTCGCGGTCGAGGATGCTCAGCAGCCAGCCCTGCGGCCTCGAACCGACGACCCAGCCGACCGGCCAGCCGGGCACGCTCGCGCAGCTCGTCGATCGGCAGTGGGTCGCGATCGGCGATCATCAGGCGGCGGTAGCGGGCCCTGTCGCGCAGGGCCTCCTCGCGGCGGCGGCGGATCGCCGCGGCGCGATCGGCCTGGCCGGCCCGCATCGCCAGCTCGGCCAGGCGGTCGAGCGCCCGCGTCTGGCCGGGCTCGATCGCGACGAGCTGTTCGAGCGCGCCGCGCTCGGACTCGCCATCGCCGCGGCGCCCGGCGAGCCAGGCGCGGATCGACCAGGACTCCCCGGGCTCGAGCGAGTCCTCCCGGACCGACTCCAGCGCACGCGATGCCTCGTCGGGCCGGCCGGCGGCCATCGCCCGGCGCAGGACGGCGAGCGCGACGGCCCGATCGAGCCGCGGATCGGCACCGACGCCCCGGGCACAACGATCCAGCCACGAGCGCGCCTCGTCGAGGCGTCCATACTGGATCGCCAGGTTCGCGCGGACGAGGTCCGACATACGGATCGTCGTGCGCGGTCCGCTCGGCCCGGTCGAGGATCGGGCGCGACCTCCTCGTCGGCGACGACGACCGAGTCGAGCCTCCAGTGCTCGCGGAGCGCGGCGGACCGGTCGGTCGGGCCGCCGAGCCGCGCGATCTCGCGGAGCAGCCCGCGCAGCTCGGCGAGCCGGCCTTCCCAGAGCAGGGGACGGGCGAGCTCCCACCGCGCGGGCATCGCGGCGGCCGGATTGGCCCTCTCGTCAATGGCCGAGCGAAGGCGCGCTCGGCGTCGCCGAGCCGGCCGAGTGCGACGATCAGCAGCCGACCCTCGTCGAGCCGCGCCGCGACGGCCAGCGGCGAGCCCGGCGGGATGGTCCGCCAGGCGGCAAGCGCCGCATCGGGCCGGCCCAGGTGCGCCTCGCACTCGCCCAGGAGCGCGCGCGACCCGATCGTCGCGCGGCCACCATGCCGATAGCCTCGCCAGCCGCTCGCGCGCGCCGAGCATGATGCCCCTCGGCCATCCGCCGCCGGGCCCACGCCATCCCGTCGCGGACGACTCGATCGCCGGCCAGCAGCCACCCGACCCAGCCCAGCAGGACCGACCCGAGGACTCCGACGAGCACGGCCGGCCGCCGGGCGACACGCATCACGGACCGCCTATCCTTTTGCGCTCACCATGCGGTATCCCCCGATCAACAGCAGCACGCCGCCGATCGCCGCCAGCGCCGGGCCGCTCTCGGTCCCACGCAAGGACATCTTGCCAGATAGCCCGCCCACGATGAAGACCAGGCCGATGATGACGTTGATGAGTCCGCCGGCATTTCGAGCTCTCCGCGTCCTGAAGGGATCAATAGGTTTGATACAGGGCACCAAATCGATGATACCACCGGCCGAGGCCGCATTCGTCCTTCGAGCTCGGCAGGATCCGGAGTCTGACCCGAAGGGTAGCCACGGTGTCGAGGGGCCTTGACCCCTTCCGCCAGTGGAGGCTTGCCCAGGTGGGCGATGCCAATCCTGGGAGTCCGTTCGCAACGGGTGTTCGGTCTCCTGTAGGGTGGGTGAAACCCACCGGATTCCTGCAGAAGAAACCCACCGGATTCCTGCCGAAGAAACTCACCGGATTCCTGCCGACGAAACCCACCGGATTCCGGGGCGACCATCGGTGGGTTTCACCCACCCTACACCAATCAGGTCTACCTGATGGAGCCGATTCTTATAACCTCCCCACCGGCTTGTCGTGACTTTCTTGACGCATCGTCAGGTCCGGGAGATCCGGGTTCAAGGACGCTGCCGCAAGGGAACCGGGGTCGTGGCTGGAACGCCTCACGGCAGCGTTGCTCATACGAGCCCGACGCGCCGGCGAGTGGGTGGCCAGATCGGCTGGGGGATCCACTCGCTGGCGCGTCGGGCTCGTATTGGCCCGAGCGGCCCGGCGGGCGCCCGTCCCACCGTGCGGCGCCCTCCAGACTCGGTCAAGGCTCCTTCGTGAGCCGCTGCGGGTCGTGGCCGCGGGTCGGTCGATCGGCCGTCCCGGTCGCGGGCGGGCGGTCGTGCTCGAGCCGGTACAAGACCTTCTGCCCCTCCTGGTCGAGCGGGTCGCGGCGGACGGCCAGCCGGAGCCACGGCGCGGGCCTCGAGGTCCCGGCCGATCGCGGCGCAGGCCATGCCGAGCTGGTGCGGCAACCGGGGGTCGTTCTCGCCCTCGGTGGTCGCGGCGCGGAGACCAGGGCCCAGAGGGCATCATGCCGCCGCGCGGCCTCGAGGAATGAGCGGGCCTCGTCGGCCCGCCCGAGCGTCCCCAGCGCCGTGCCCCAGGCCCTGGAGCGCCAGGCGGTCGGTCGGGTCGGCGGCCACGCGCGATGCGGAACTGCCGCGCCGCCTCCCGGCCGTCGCGGTTCCGCAGCGCGAGCTGGCCGCGGAGCCGGCGCCAGGCCCGGATGGTCGGCCGGCCCGCCGGCCAGCAGCGCCTCGGTCGCGGCGTAATCCTCCCGGCCCATCGCCAGGAGCACCCGCTCGACGCGCGCCTCGGGGTCCGAGTCGGGCAGCGGCGCCAGGGTCTCGACGGCCTCGTCGGGCCGGTCCAGCCGCCGCAGCGCCTCGACCAGCGCCAGCCTCGACCAGCGGTCCTCGGGGTCGGCCGCCACGAACTTTTTCAGGGCCGGTAGGTCGCCATTCGGGTTCCAGACCGTGTTCCGCGTCTTGGTCCAGTGCAGGACATAAGGGAAGTCCAGCCTGTCGAGCTCGAGCAGCTCGCCGAGCACCCGATCGAGCTCGGCCTGGCGATGCTGGACGTTGTAGATATAGACCAGCTCGCGGCGGGGCAGGGTGGCCTCGGGCACGAGGCGGATCGCCTCGTTGAAGGCGGCCTCGGCCTGGCGGGTCCGGCCGCGGCCGATGGCAAGCTGCCCGGCGAATACCCGCGCCAGGGGCGCCAGGGGATCCGCATCGGGGATACCGGCCCACTCGGCCAGGGCGCGGTCGGGATCGTCCTGGCCTGCGCGCGACCTGGCCGCGCAGCAGCCGATCCTCCGAGGTCGGCGGCCGGAGCCGCTCCAGGCGGTCGAGGATCCGCCGGGCCTCGGCGATCCGACCGGCCTTGAAGGCCACGTCGGCGGTCCCGAACGCCCGGACCGGGTCCGAGTCCAGCCGGGCGCGCACCGCCACGACGACCACCAGCACCACCGCGGCGACGACAAGGACCCCGACCCTCCGCATCCAGGCCCGGCGGCTGCGATCCCCCGCCATCCGCGGTCTCCCCTTCGTGGCCTCGCCGCGAACGCCCATTTCGCCGCGGCCTTCCCGGCCTCCCGGCCGAACCGAATTGTATCGAACTGCAAGGAATCGCAAGGCATGTCTTCGAACGCCGAACGGTTGGGTGGCTCACGGTCCAACGACCAGGTTCTTGCCCCTGACCGATCCGTTCCGGTTCTTCTGTGATCCGGGGCTGCCCGGTCCGGGGCCGACCGACCGCCCGATCGGGGGACGGAGCCCCCTCCTACAAGGGCTCGGCCCGGATGGGTCGGCGTGCCGACCGCCCAGGCCGGACCGGCTGGCCGTCCGGGGAGCCGATCCGCCCGCGTCAGGCGAACCGCCTGACCTACTTGCTTGCCAGCGCCATGCCACAGTCGACGCGGAGCGGACGAGACGGGACAGTGCGAATCGCCGCCAAGCCCGGCCGGCGATCGCCTCCTGAGGGGGACGGCCGCCTCTCGACCGTCGCCGGCGGACCGACCGCGAGCGAGCCATCACCGCCTACTTCTTCGTCGCCTCCTTGGCCTTGTCCTTTTCGGTCGGCACCGCCTTATGCGTATAATCCTTCTTCTTCATCACGCCCTTCATCTGATCGCTGAGCGCGTCGAGTGGCTGGGTGTTGGTCGGCGTGAATTCGCGGGGTCCCTCGTTCAACCGACGACCCGCAGCCCGCGAGCCCGGCCATCAGCACAATCCCCGCGATCCCCGAGCGAAATCGGTGCATCTGATCAGTCTCCCAGGAAAGAAAACCCCCGCGCCGCGCGGCCCCGCGCCGGCCGGGTGTCGTCATCACCCGCCCTTCGTTGACGGCGCCGGCTTCTTCGAGTCCGCGGCCGGCTTGGCATCGGCCGGGGCCGGCTTGGCATCGGCCGGGGCCGGCTTCACGGCGTCCTCGGCCGCCTTGGCGTCGGGCTTGGCCTTGGCATCGGGGCTCGGCTTCTCGTCCTCGGTCTTCTTGGCTTGCTCCTGCTTCTTCTTCATCTCGTTGGACAGCTTGGTGAGCGGCTCGGTGCTGGTCCCCTTGTAGGGGACGGTGCCCTGCTCAACCCCCGGGTCTCCACCGCAGCCCGAGAGGGCCAGGGCGGCCAGGGTGGTCCCTACGATTCCCAGACGGTGTCGGCGCATGTCGTTGACTCCACAACTCGGGGAGGATGGGATGAGGTCGTCCTGTCGGAGGGGGCGGCCTGGCCGCGTCCCGGCCGGATCGGCCGGCCGGCCCGACGAGGCGAAGCGAGGCGACGCGGCCCTCATCGACCGACGGCCGCCGTCCGTCGGATGTCGGGATGCCGGTGGCCGGAACTGCCATCGCCGTGCCGACCGGGCACCGCGGCCGATCGCGGGGCGGCGGGATGGCCGTCGGTGCCGGCGCACCGCCGGCCCATCAAGCCGCGAGCAAGGCGAGCCCCCATCCGGGACGCGACCGCGCCCGGACCGGAGGGGGCAACTTGCCCCGCCCGGTCCGGGCGTCGGTCAGTCATTCGATCGGACACGTCAATCAATAGGCGTCTGAGCTGACCGCCTCGTTGCCGTTGCGGGTCCCGAGCGCCCACCAGACCTGATACTGGACGTTGTTCTTGATGAACTGCACGTGCCCGTCGGCGAAGCACATGTTGACGCCGCCCGAGTGGTTGGACGACGGCGGCAGCGCGTCCATGAACTCGCCGTACGAGGTCGTGTAGAAGTTGTTGATCGCCGCGCAGCTCGTGCTGTTGGGCGGCATGAAGTGGTTGTAAGAGTCCCACAGCAGGCATGAGGCGGCGTTGCTGGCCAGCCAGATGTTGCCGTTGGCGGGCGCCACGGCGCTCTTGGACATGAACGTGCCCGGCAACGCGCTACAGGTCCGGTAGAACAACTGCGCCTGGAGGCCGCCTTGGGGGCCCTGGTCCCAGTAGTTCGCCACGGGGATCTGCCACTGGTACGTCCCGCGCCTCTGGGTCGCCGACAGGGCGATGGGGCCGGCCGGCAGCGTACCGAGCAGCGTCTCGCAGAACATCGCGGTGTTGGTCATCCCGTCGCTCACCGACGCGGTGTCGAAGGTCGTACCGCTGTTCTGGTTCCAGTACGTGCCGGCGTAGTCGAACGGCGGGTTGTCCTTCAGCGGCACGAGCATCCCGCTCCAGGCGTAGAAATTCGCCGGCCCGCCGATGTTCGCCACGTAGTTCTTCCGCGTGCCCGGCCCGATGGCCGTCTGCGTGATGGTCTCCGATGGGCAGAGCAGGGCCTTGACCTGCACCGAGAGCACCGAGGTGTTCTGCGGGTCCCAGCCCACCGAGCCGAACCCGGCCCACCCCGAGCTCACGCTCCAGTTCAACTGGTTGTACAGCGGCATCTGGTCGAGCTGGCCCAGCAGCGACGCCGTCCAGTCGAGCGGCCAGGGGTCGTAGTAGTACCCGGGGGTCCCGTAGGTGCTCCCCCAGACGTTGAAGCTCCCGTTCTGCACCAGGGGCGGGAATGTCCCCTGGGTTGTCATGTAGTTGTGCATGGCCAGGCCCAGTTGCTTCAGGTTGTTCGTGCACTGGGTCCGCCGGGCCGACTCGCGGGCCTGCTGCACCGCGGGCAACAAGAGCGCGATGAGGACGGCGATGATTGCGATGACGACCAGAAGCTCAATCAGCGTGAAGCCTCGGCGTGCTGACATGCGATCCCCCCTTCTCACGATGACCACTCTCGACATCGACCGCTCGATCGGCCGGACCCGACTGCGACCCCGAATCGCCCCCATTCGGCTCGCCTGTCGCCTCGCCTCGCGTCGCCTCGCTCCGGCCTTCATCCGCCTCGTCGGTCAGGGCTCATCCCTCGCGGCCAGACCGGGGCCCCCTCGACCGGCCATCCACCAACGGATCCGCGATCTTCCCGGTCCTCCCCTCCTATATAACGTGTCGATCAGAAACCGCAAGCCACTAGCGGACATAAGTCATAGACGACCCGGGAATTTTTGCTCGTGATTCGCACGCCTGCGTGCACAACGTCGAGGGGTTCGCCGGGCGGGCGGGGGTAGATCACATTACCACAGATCGGCCGCGATCAATCGAGCGGGATGCCCGTCCGTTGCGAGATGTCGCGCAGGTCATCCACCACGGCCCGGACGAGGGGAATTCCCGACACGCGCCGGACGGCCTCGGCCTGGCGCTCGGGGTCGCCGGGGATGAGCGGGCCCTGCGTACCGGGCGCCGGCCGCGCGGCGCGGAAGACGCGGATCCACTCGTTGACCTGGGCTCGGAACTCTTCGGGATCGATGAAGCCGTCGATCCGCAAGGCGCCGAAGGCATGGCCGATCCCGCGGCCGACGCTGCGCTCGGGGACCTCCTGCCGCAGCGCGAACGGGGGCGCGAATGGCCCCCAGTTCGCCCCGCTCAGTACGCAGGAGAGGACGTCCACCATCGCGGCCAGGCAATAGCCCTTGTGCCCCCCGTGCTCGCGATCCCCGCCGAGCGGCTGGAGCGCCCCGCCCTCGATCATGCCCCGGGGATCGTTGGTGGTCGCGCCCGTGGCGTCGATCGCCCAGCCGTCGGGGATGGGCCGGCCCTGGCGCATGGCAATCTCGATCTTGCCGTAGGCGGTGGCGCTCGTCGCCATGTCGATGACGATCGGCGGCTCGTCCTTGCCGGGGAACGCGATGGCGATCGGGTTGGTGCCCAGCATCCGCTCGGCCGACCCGAGCGGCGCGACCAGCTTGGTCGAGCTGGTCATCGCCCAGCCGATCAGGCCGCGTTCCAGGGCCTGGAGGGGATAGTAGCCGGCGATCCCGAAGTGGTTGGTGTTGCAGACGCTGACCCATCCCGAGCCGACGGCCTCGGCCTTGTCCATGGCGATCCGATTGGCGCGGGGACCGACCACCAGGCCCAGCCCGTTGTCGCCGTTAACGCAGGCCGTGCCGGGCAGCTCGCGGAGGATGCGGACCTCGGGCCGGGGATTGATCCGGCCGAGGGTCAGCATGTCGAAGTAGGTGTGCAGCCGCGCCACGCCGTGCGAGTCGATGCCCCGCAGGTCGCTCGCCGCCAGCACGTCGGCGGCCTGGTTCGCATCGGCGCCCGGGACGCCGAAGTGCCGGAACACCCGGGCCGAGAACTCGGCGAGCCTCTCGACGGGATAGGTCCGCGTCTCATCGGGTCCGATCATGGACGCCTCCGGCGGGTCGGTCGGTCGGCTCGTCCGGACGGTCGGCCGGTCGGCTCACGTGAGCCGGGGGACCAGCCGCTCGACGATCGTCTTGCCGATGTTCAGCGACGCGGTCGCGGCCGGCGACGGCGCGTTGTTGACGTTGATCACCCGGTCGCCTTCCTGGATCAGGAAGTCGTTGACCATCGAGCCGTCGGGCAGGACGGCCTGCGCGCGGATGCCCGCCGGCGCGGGGTGCAGGTGCTCGGCCCGGATCTCGGGGACCAGCCGCTGGAGCGCCTTGACGAACGCGGCCTTGCTGGCCGACCGCCAGATCTCGCCCAGGCCGGTCTTCCAGTACTTCGCCGCCAGCTTGCGGAAGCCCGAGTAGCCCAGGGTCTCGGTCATGTCGGCGAGGTTGAAATCCGTCTTGCGGTATCCCTCGCGGGCGAACGCCAGCACGGCATTCGGGCCGCACTCGACGCCACCCACCACCATCCGGGTGAAGTGCACGCCCAGGAAAGGGAAGTTCGGGTCGGGCACCGGGTAGATCAGGTTCTTGCAGAGATGCTCGGCCTCGCGGGTCAGCTCGTAGTATTCGCCGCGGAAGGGCACGATCTTGGCGTCGGGCGTCTGGCCGCTCATCGCCGTCACGCGGTCGCAGTGCAGCCCGGCGCAGTTCACCACCTGCGCCGCCTCGACGTCGCCGGCGGCCGTGGTCACCACGACCTTGCCGTTGGAGCGGTCCATCCTCGTCGCCCGCGCGGAGGTGAGCACCTGGCCGTCGCGCTCGCGGACCCGCTCGGCCAGCCGCTGGCACACCTGCTTGTAGTTGACGATGCCCGCCTCGGGGACGTGGATCGCCTTGATCCCGGCCGCGTGCGGCTCGAGCTCGGCCAGCCGCTCCTTGCCGATGACCTCGCACACCACGCCGTTGGCCACGCCGCGCTCATAGATCCGCTCCATGGCCGGCAGCTCGGACTCGCCGAGCGCCACGATGACCTTGCCGCAGATCTCGTACGAGATCCCCTCGGCGGCGCAGAACTCCTCCATCAGCTTCTTGCCCTGGCGGCAGTTGATCGCCTTGAGCGAGCCGGGCTTGTAGTAGATGCCCGAGTGCAGCACCCCCGAGTTATGGCCGGTCTGGTGCATGGCCAGCTCGGCCTCTTTCTCGAGCAGCACGACCCGCGTGCCGGGGAGCTCCCGGGTGAGCTGATAGGCCGTCGCCAGCCCCACGATCCCACCGCCGATAATCGCCACGTCCGTCGAGATCATCTTTGTCATTAGTCCTTGTCGACCAATACCTCGGTGGCCTTGATGACGGCCCGGACCTGGTCGCCCGGCTGGAGCCCCAGCGCCTCGGCCGAGCCCCGGGTGATCGCCGCGACGATCTCGACGCCGGCGACCTCCATCACCACCTCGGCCATCACGTTGCCGAGCTTGACCGACCTGACGACGGCGGGGAGCTGATTGCGTGCGCTGAGCATCGTGGTCGTTCCCCCAGGGACACCCCGGCGAATCGGGATGATCGCCCGGAGGGGCCCGGAAGGCGTCGATCGTATCCGACGCCCGGGGCCGGGGACAAGCGAGAACGCCGACCGCCACGCGGCGCGACCGCGGATTCCCGATATCCGGGGCCCGGACCGGATCGCCTGGATCGGCGATGCAATGATCCGTCTCGCATGGTATGGTATGAGGCAGGGTCGCCCGATTGATTGGTGTGGGTGTCCTTCGGCGTCTGCGAGGACCCGAGGGTTCTCCGTCCGGCTCGCGATGCTACTTTTCCTGTCCCGCTTTCGAGTCGGCTGGCGGATAAGAGATAGGGGAGATTGCGCACACGGGCGACGGAACGACACCCTGACGACGCTGCCGGGCGGTTCGGAGAGTCTCTGACGATGTCCACCTCATCCGGTTCCCGCGACTCCGGCCGCCTCGACGAGCTGGCCGCGGAGTTTGCCGAGCGGTCTCGCCGGGGCGAGCGGCCGACGTTGCAGGAATTCATCGACCGCCTGCCCGAGCTGGCCGACGAGATCCGCGCCAGGTTCTCGACCCTGGTCGATGTCGCGACGGTCGCTGAGGACGTCCCCGTCGAGCCGGCGCTCACCGTCCAGGACCAGGATCTGGCCGGCCCGGTCCCGAACCCCGACGCGCCGGAACCTGCACCGGCCGAGACCCTCCTCGCGACCCAGGCCCCGGGATCCGGGCGCGGCCGGGGCGGCAGGCGCCGGCCACGGTCGCCGGCCTGGACACGGTGGAAGCCACCCGGGTCTCCGCCGAGGACGTCACGATCGACGGGCCCCCAGGCCCGGAAGCCACCCGGGACTCCGGGCAGGACGCCACGATCGACGGGCCGGCGGGCATGGTCCCCCACCCCCGCCCCGGAGGCTTCATCCCGGGCCGGGTCATCGCGGGTCGGTACACGCTGCGAGAGGTCCTCGGCGAGGGCGGGATGGGCACCGTGTACCGCGCCGACCAGACCGAGCCCGTCCATCGCCAGGTCGCCCTCAAGCTGATCCGGATCGGCATGGATTCGCGGGCCGTCCTGGCCCGGTTCGACGCCGAGCGCCAGGCGCTGGCGATGATGGACCACCCCAACATCGCCCGGGTGTACGACGGCGGCACCACGGGGTCCAATCAGCCGTTCTTCGTCATGGAGCTCGTCCGGGGCGATCCGATCACCGTGTACTGCGACCGGAGGCGGCTCACGGTGCATGCCCGGCTCGAGCTGTTCGTCGCGGTCTGTCAGGCCGTGCAACATGCCCACCAGAAGGGGATCATCCACCGCGACCTCAAGCCGTCGAACGTCCTGGTCACCGAGGTCAACGGCCGGCCGACCCCGAAGGTCATCGACTTCGGCGTCGCCAAGGCGACCGAATTCGACCTCACCGACCTGAGCCTCGCCGACACCGGCGCGATCGTCGGCACGCCGGCGTACATGTCGCCCGAGCAGGCCGATCCGTCGTCGATGGACATCGATACGCGGACCGACGTCTATGCGCTGGGCGTGATCCTCTACGAGATGCTGGCCGGCTCGCCGCCGATCGACGCCAGGCAGTTCAAGCGTGGCGCCCTGCTGGAGATGCTGCGGATGGTGCGGGAGGAAGACCCGCCCAGGCCGAGCACCCGGGTGAGCACGACGGATACCCTGCCGAGCCTCGCCGCCTGCCGCGACATCGAGCCGCGCCAACTGAAGCGGACCTTGCAGGGCGACCTCGACTGGATCGTGATGAAGGCGCTGGAAAAGGACCGGACCCGCCGCTACGAGACGGCCAACGGGTTCGCCGCCGACGTGATACGGCACCTGTCGCACGAGCCGGTCGTGGCCGCGCCGCCGGGCCGCGCCTACCGGATCAAGAAGTTCGTCCGCAAGCACCGCGGCGCGGTGATCGCCGCTAGCCTGGTCGTGCTGAGCCTGCTGGCCGGCATCGCGGGCACAACATGGGGCATGGTCCGCGCCGAGAGTCGCCGCAAGGAGGCGGAGGCGGCTCGTCTCGCCGAGGCCAGGGCACGCGAGGGCGAGCAGCACCAGTACGCTCGCTATCGCACGACCATCGACTTCGCCCTGAACGATCTCCGCCATACCCTCGAGGGCTCGATCTACACGAAGACCATCCGGGAGGACTTCGGCCGCCAGCTCCTGCAATTCCTGGACAGGGTCTCGCGGAGCGACTCGGACGGGATCAGCCAGCGGGCGAAGCTAACGCTGATCTTGAACGAGGCGGACAGCTTGCGCACGCGCTCCGACGCGGACGTCGAGACGGTCCGCGAACGATACGCCCAGGCGATCGCCCGGGCCGAGGAGCTCGAGAAGGGCGAGACGAGGGACTTCGACCTCGCCGCCATGAATCTCTCGGTGGCCCACTCGAAGCTCGCCGATTTCGAGATGGCGAAACGGCAGTACCCCAGGGCGCTCGAGGGATATTCGCGGTCGCACGCGATCGCCGAGCGGGTGCTCCGGACTCCGCGGTCCGGGGATTACACCGAAACCGCCAGGAAGATCTTCGTGGCGAGGTCGCTCGACTCGCTGGGCTGGGTCACCTACCAGCTCGGCAAGCCCGCGGAGGCGATCGAGCTGTTCGACCGCTCGCTCGCGCTCTACGCGGAAATCATGGCCTCGCGACGCGATGAGGAGAGCCTCTCCCGGGTGGCCGAGATCCACTTCCGGCTGGCGACCCTCCATCAGCACAACAAGGCGGAACGGCGGGCGGTCGAGCACCTCCAGCAAGCGGCCCGCGTACGTCGCGAGCTGCTCGGCCTCGAGCCGAAGAACCAGTCGTACAAGCTGGACCTATCGAGGATCCTGGAGGCCCTGGGCGATGCGCAGCTCTTCCTGGATCGGCCCGAAGAGGCCAGGAAATCGTACGACGAATCGCTCGCCCTCACGCGCGAGCTGAGCGCGCCCGAGGAGCTGATGGCCATCAGGAGGACCCTCTCCCAGGTGCTGTACAAGACGGCCACGGCCGCGCTGAAGCAGGGCGACCGGACCGGGTCGCGGAAGCTCTTCGACGAATGCCTGGCGCTCCGCGAGCAGTACTCGCAGGCCCATCCCAGGGACCTCGACGCCGCGATCGAATGGATGCTCGCCCTGGCGCGTTGCGGGAAGGTCGCGGAAGCACGCACCAAGGCGGAGAACCTGCTCAAGGTGGCGGCGTCGCAGAAGGTCGGCAACGGCCCCGCGGCGATCTACCGGTTGCAGGGTGCCTTCACGCTGGCGATCGCCGCCGACAACCTCGACCGGGACCACCCGGTCGCCACCTGGCCGCCCGAGCGGCTGGCGGAGCGCGGGAAGCTCATCGATCGCTCGTTCCAGGCCCTGGACCTGGCGATCGCGTCCGGGTTCGACGACCACTACCAGCTCGCGATCGATCCCGACATCGACGGCCTTCGCGGCGATCCGCGGTTCGCGGCGGTCCTCGAGAGGCTGCGAACGCCGTCGAAATCGCGTTGAGGCGGTCAGGCCGTTGAGGATTCGCGGGGCTCCCACGCCGCGCCCGGCGTGCGCCGGTCCCACGCGGCCAGGAGCCGCTGCAGCTCCGCCGGCTCGGCGGGCTTGACCAGGTGGTGATCGAACCCGGCCTCTCTCGTCAGCCGCTTATCCTCCTCCTGGCCCCAGCCGGTGAGGGCGATGAGGAGCATCTCCCTGTCCCCGGACTGCTCTCGGATGCGGCGAGCGGCCTCGTACCCATTGAGCCGGGGCATGCCGATGTCCAGCAGCACGACGTCGGGCCCGAAGTCGGCCTCCAACTCCACCGCCTGCTCGCCGTCGCCCGCCGTCCGTACCTCGTTGCCCAGCAGCCGGAGCAGCAGAGCAAGGCTCTCGGCGGCGTCGCCGTTGTCGTCGGCGACGAGGATCCGACGCCCGGCGAGTCGCGGTGAGGGATCCGCGGCGGGCTCGCTCGCTTCGTCGCCCCTGGCGACGGCCGCGGCCGCGAGCCGGACGATGAATTCGCTGCCCCGGCCGGGTCCTTCGCTGCGGGCCACAATGGTGCCGCCATGCAGCTCGACCAATCCCTTCACCAACGACAGGCCGATCCCCAGGCCGCCCTGCGAGCGCTCCAGCGCCGGCTCGGCCTGGGAGAACATGTCGAACAGGCGCGGCAGCACGTCGGCGGCGATCCCGATGCCGGTATCCTTGACCGAGACCACCACGTCGTCGCCGGCCCGCTCGGCGCGGAGATCGATGCGCCCGCCCACGTCGGTGTACTTGGCGGCGTTGTTGAGCAGGTTGCCAAAGATCTGAGCCAGGCGTACCGGGTCGGCATCGAGGTGGACGGGCCCCGCCGGCAGCGAGATCCGCAGCTCGTGGCCGCCGCGCTCGATGATCGGCCGGCTGGTCTCGACGGCGTCGTCGACGACCGCCGAGAGCTCCACCCGCTGCCGGCGAAGCTCGAGCGTCCCGCGGGTGATGCGGGAGACGTCCAGGAGGTCGTCCAGCAGCCGGGCCATCCGCGCGACCTGCCGCTCGATCACGTCCCGACTCCAGTCGAGGTCGGGGTCGGACGGCCCCTTGATCTTGATCACCTGCACGGCGCTGCGGACGGGCGCCAGGGGGTTGCGCAGCTCGTGGGCGAGGGTGGCCAGGAACTCGTCCTTCCGCCGGTCGGCCTCGCGCAGCGAGGCGTTGGCCTCCGACAGTTGGCGCAAGAGCTCGAGCTCGCGGCGGCGAGTGGCCCGGTAGCGGAGCCCGGCCTCGACGGCCGCGCGGAGCTGTCCGGGCTCGACGGGCTTGGCCAGCAGCACGGCGTTGGGCCGCCCGCAGACCAGGTCGGCCAGCCAGGCGATCTCGTCGGCCTCGGCGAGCACGACAATCGGGAGATCGCCCGACTCGCAGCAGACCTCGAGCGTCGCCAGCACGTCGTCGAGCGGGCCCCGGCCCTGCTTGGTGTCGGCCAGGACGAGGTCGACGCGGCCCTCGGCGAGCAGGCGCCGAGCTCGGGCGCCGCGGGCGTTGACCGGGAGTCGACCCCCGCGGCGTTGAGCAGGCCACCGACCAGCTCGCGGTCGCGCGGCCAGCCCAGGTGGAGCAGGACCAGCGGTCGTTCGCCGCTCTCACACATCGCTCGCCCTCGTCGCGGGCTCGCCGCCCGGGCCCGCCGGATTCGCCCCGCGATCGGCCTCACCCCCGAGGATGCCCCGGAGCTGCGACAGCGGGCCGCCGATGTGCAGGCCGTGCGGGGTCACGCGGTAATCGTAGAACCGGTCGTCGTGCGGGCCGAGGCGCTTGCGCAGCACACCGATGGCCTTGCGCAGGCGCCTCCCTCCTCGAACGACTTGATCAGCACCGAGTTGTCGGAGATGAAGCTCATCCCCGTCTCGGACATCGTCAGGTCGCCGGTGATCTTGGCGATCTCGTTGACCAGGATCAGGCTGACCCCCCTGGACTTGAGGAAGCCGACGAGCTGCTGGAGGTGGCTGACGAAGCCGACCTTGTCGCGCGTGCACATCTCGTAGCCGTTCACCGTATCGATCATCACCAGCCGAGCGCCGTCGCGCTCGACTGCGGTGCGCGTCCAGTTGCAGAATTGCTCGGGCGGCAGGCCCAGCGGGTTGACCTTCTGCACGCGGAGGACGCCGCGCTCCACCGGCTCGCGGACGGCCAGGCCGATCGCCTCGCCGCGATGGACGACCTCGGCCGGCCATTCGTCGAAGGAGTAGAGGATCCCGCGCTCGCCCCGCGCCGCGGCGGCGGCCAGGAAGGCGACGCCCAGGCTCGTCTTGCCCACGCCCGAATTGCCGCCGACCATCGTGCAGGTGCCGCGGTCCAGGCCCCCGCCGAAGAGCCGGTCCAGGCTGGCGATCCCGCTCGGCAGGGTCGCGGGCGCGATCACCGGGTCCTCCAGCGGGGCGACCAGGCGCGGGTAGACATCCAGGCCCCCGCGGACGATCCGCGCCGCGTGCAGGCCCGACATGTAGTCGCTGCCGCGAAACTTCTCGACGCGGAGCGAGCGGCGGTCCATCCCGTCGGGCCCCAGCCCCTGCTCCAGCGCGATGATGCCGTGGACGATCGTCGCGGCCTCGACGTCGTGCTCGGGATAGGCGCTCTCGCCGAGGAACAGGGTCGTCGTGAGCTGCGAGCGGAGGAACTCCTTCAGCGCCATGATCTGCCGGCGATAGCGGACCGAATCCCGGCTCAACAACCGGACCTCGGTCAGGCTGTCGAAGGCCACGCGGGCCGGCCTGAGCCGCTCCATCGCCTCGGTGATCCTGCGGGTCGTCGGGGCGAGCTCGACGTCGCCGGGGTGGAAGACCGAGTACTGGCTCGCCTGCGAGAGGTCCTCGTCGCCGGCGAGGATCTCCAGGATCTTCAGGTCGCCCAGGTCCCAGCCGTGCCCGGCGGCGGCCGCCCGGAGGTCCGCCTCCGACTCGTTCATCGTGACATACAGGGCCGGCTCGCCCCGACGGACCGCCTCGAGCAGGAACTGGAGGGCGAGCGTCGTCTTGCCGGCCCCGGGACGGCCCTTGATCAGGTAGACCTGGCCGGGCAGGAGGCCCCCGTGCAGGATCTCGTCCAGCCCCCCGATCCCGGTCGATAATCGCGTCATCATCCGATGCCCCGCCCGAATGCCCCGTACTCCCCGTCCTCTGGTAGGGTCGTGGAGCTCGCCAATATGTTCCTGAACAGACCGGTGCATTCGTCGATTATGGGGTCAAACCCCGGGGCTCGGCAAGTGCCATTGCAAGCGGAGCCGCCCTGCCGCCGCCCCTCCCGCGACCGAACCGGCCGATCCGACCGCGACGGGCCGGCCGGTGCGCGGCCACCTCCCGCGGTCGCCCAGATGTCAAGGCGGGAGGCCAGGCAGTTCGGGAGGACGAGGCCGAAGGCGATCGATCTTGCGCGACTGCGGGCGATCCCTCGCCGCCCTGGGCACATCCGCCCCGACACGCTATCATAGCGGAGCGGTCCCGCACTTCGGATCGCCGCCGCTGTTGTGCAGTCGCGGGCAAGGCCCGCTCCCACTTCCCCGTACCGAGCCCCAGGCTCGCCACAAGGAGAATGCCGCATGAAATCCACCCGGATCGGGTCGCGCCCGATGCCCGTTCGACGCTCGACGAGATCCGACGCCTCGGGGCCGATCGCGCCCACCGGGATGCTCGCCGGACGTTTTTCGTCGAGGGGGTGAGGAACGTCGTCCATGCCATCGAGGGCGGCTTCCACATCGAGACGCTCATCTACAGCGAGAAGCTCCTCATCGTACCCATCGCCCGGCGACTGGTCCGCGATCGATGCCGATCGGGCACCCCGACTCTCAACGTCTCTCCGGAGACCTTCCGCGACGTCTCCACGACGGCTCGCGCCTCCGGCGTGGGTGCCATCGTCGCGCAGCGGTGGTCGCCGCTGCACGGCGTCTCGCCGAGGACGGGGCTCTGCTGGGTCGTGCTCGAGGCGGTCCGCTCCGAGGGGAACCTCGGCAGCCTGATCCGGACCTCGGAGGCCATCGGCGGCGCCGGGTTCATCCTGGTGGGGCCCCGGATCGACCCCTTCGACCCCGCGGTCGTCCGCGCCTCGATGGGGGCATTGTTCCGGCAGACGTTCATCCGGACGAACGACCGGAGCCTCCGGAACTGGGTCCGTCGCCACCGCTGTCGGGCCATCGGCGCCTCGCCCGACGGGTCGGCCGATCTCCACCGCTTCCACTATCCCCGCCCGACGATCCTCGTCCTCGGCGAGGAGCGCCAGGGGCTCACCGCCTCCCAGCGCGCGCTCTGCTCGGACCTGGTGCGAATCCCGATGGTCGGCGCGGCCAACTCACTGAATCTCGCCGTGGCGGGCAGCCTGCTCCTTTACGAGGTGTTTCGGGCCAGGCCGGCGAGACCCGCCGGCTCGCCCCGACGTTGAGCGCGGTCACGACATCCCCTCGCGGGCGGCGGGTTCGACGGCCCGCCATCGCCCGCTCGACGGCGACACGCCCGCCGCCCGGCAGCCCGTCCGCGGTCGCGAGCGTGCCGCATCTTGCCGGATAAAATCGACTTCATCTCGGCGCGAACGGCTAACCACGCCGCCGGCAATCTGATAATCCTGCGGGACGGATCCTTTCGTCGATTGACCGGCCCGAACCCGCGGAGATCGAACCGATGAGTCGCCTGCTCCTGCTCGCGTTCTCCATTTTCACCCCGGCGGGCACCCAGGATGCGCCCGCACCGGCCTTGCCGAGGGTCCACAAGATCGCCGTCGGCGGCGAGGGCGGCTGGGACTACCTCACCGTCGACCCGGCTGCCCGGCGGCTTTATGTCTCGCGAGGCGATCGCGTCACCGTGCTCGACATCGACAAGGAAACCGTCGTCGGCGAGCTGGCCGACACGCCCGGCGTCCACGGCATCGCCATCGTCCCGGAGCTCGGCAAGGGGTTCACGAGCAACGGCCGCGATAGCAGCGTGACCGTCTTCGACCTCAAGACCTTGAAGGCGACGAACAAGATCAAGGCCAGCGGCGTGCCCGACGCGATCCTCTACGACCCGTCGAGCCGGCGCGTGATCACCTTCAACCACCAGACCGACGACGGGACCTCGATCGACCCGGCCGCCGAGAAGGTAGCCGGCACGATCTCGTTCGGCGGCGAGCCCGAGGCGGCCGTCGCCGACGGCAAGGGGCACATCTTCGTCAACATCCGCAGCTCGAGCGAGGTGCTCGAGTTCGACGCCCTCTCGCTGAAGGTCCTCCATCGCTGGTCGCTGGCGCCCGGCAAGCGGCCGAACGGACTGGCCATGGACACGAAGAACCGCCGGCTGTTCAGCGGCTGCAACGAGAACTCCAAGATGGTCGTGATGGACGCCGACAGCGGGACCGTGATCGCCACGGCCGACATCGGCCGAGGTTCGGACGGCTGCGGCTTCGATCCGGCGAAGGGCCTGGCCTACAGCTCCAACGGCGGCTCCGGCACGTTGACCGTCGTCGGCGAGCCCGAACCGGGCAAGTTCCGGGTCGTCGCGACGGTCAAGACCCAGCCGACCGCCCGGACGATGGCCATCGACCCCACGACGCATCGCCTCTACCTCTCGGCCGCCACCCCGGCGCCCGCCCCCGCGGCCGCGCCCGGCGCGGCCCAGAAGAAGGGCGGCCGAAGGGGCAATGTCCCGGGCTCGTTCGTGATCATCGTGGTGGGCGATTGACTTCGCCGAGTCTTGCCACCTGCCGTCATCAATCCGGACTACTGACATCAGTTGGAACGCCCGGCGGGTTGCCTTCCTCACCCATGGTTGCCGCCGGCAGCGGCGAAGACGAAGGTGCCACGATCGATCAGTACGAATCCCCGCTGATGACTTCGCCCCCGGCGACGGTGCCGAGGGCACGCCAGACCATGCCGTCGATCGTGCCCTTGACGAACTTGACCGAGCCGTCGCCCTGGAGAGCGTTGACCCCGCCGGGATGGTAGCTGCGGGCGTTGATCGCCGCGAACGTCGGGCCGCCGTTCTCCTCGTTCTTGCCGTTCAGGTCCAGGTCCATCCCCGGATAGAACGACCGGCCGATGATCGCCCGGTTCGGCGGCCACGCCGTGGTGAACCCCGCGGCATGCACGTGGCCGTCGGACCACTCGGTGTGGAACTCGTACTGGTTCTCCGTCGCGCAGGCGCCGTTGTCGTACTCGGGAGCGGCCTGGAACGGATCCGCGTAGGGGCTGGGGATGTTGTTCGGGTTGTTGATCGACGGCAGCGCCGTGAACCGGCAGTTCGACGCGGCCTGGTAGGCCCTCACCTCGGCGACGAACAGGCTCTGGCCCAGGCCGTCGGTGAACGCCGACAGCCGGAGGCTCCGGTTGGGCCCGAACGCCGATCGGTTCGACGGGCCGTTGAAGCCGCCCCAGACGAACCAGTCGCCGCCGCTCATCCCGTAGTTGACGACCCCCGAACGGCCGTAGTCGTGCGTCGAGCCCTCGGGCCGGACCTCGCTCGGGCAGATGAAGGCGCCGACGGTCAGCGCGATGACGGTGGAATTGGACGGGTCCTCCTTGAACACGCTGAGGTTGGCCGCGCTATACAGCGGCGAGCCGTCCAGGTACGGCAGCAGCCGCGCCTGGGCGCTCCAGCCCGTGTCGTAATACACCGCGTTGCCCACGCCCGAGAGCGACATCGTCATCGGCAGGGCGCCCGCGGCCGACTCGTAATTGTGCAGCGCCAGGCCGAGCTGCTTGAGGTTATTGGAACACTGCATCCGACGCGCCGCCTCGCGCGCCGCCTGCACGGCCGGGAGCAGGAGCGCGATCAGCAAGGCGATGATCGCGATCACCACCAGCAGCTCCATGAGAGTGAATCCGAGTCGCCTTGATCCCGCCGTCCTCGACATCGCGTCCCCCGTTTCAGTCGTCCACGGCGAGGTCGTCGAAATAGGTCTGCGCGTCCGCCTTGGTCCAGACGCCGATCATGCCGGCGTCGGGGAAGGTCGAGTCCTCGGCGACCAGCAGCCGCTTGCCGTCGAGGTAGCCGAGGATCTCGCGTCCCTTCATGGTGATCCGCAACGTGTGCCACCCGCGGTCGCCCGGCGCGTCGGCGTGGTCGAGCTGCGTCCGCTTGCCGTCCTCGACCTTGTAGACGCGCAGGTTGTCCTCGAGCGGGTTGTAGCGCGCGATGTAGTAGTTCCGCGCGTCCCTGGCCCTCCAGACGATGCCCCCGCCCTGGTCGTTCTTCCCCGAGTCGGCGCGGAGCCGCACCTGGATGTCCAGGTCCCTGTAACCGGTCCCCTCGACCAGTGCGACGTTGAACGTCCTGTCCTCGTTCCGCGCCTTCTGGTAGAGGACGTGTTGACCTTCGACCTCGGCGACCTCCCAGCTTCCCGACGCGGCGGCGAATCCTGCGGCGATCCGGCCGGGCGCGTCGTTCTCGAAGTCCCAGGTCTTCCGGCCGCCGGCGGCGGCCAGGCCGCAGCTCGCCGTCAGGACGACGGCGAGGAGCGATGGGAGCGTCGATCGGGCGTCGGTCCTTCTCATGGCGTCAGCCCCCGAACTCGTCGACGAGGAACGCCGCGGCCCGGTCCCAGGCGGAGGCCGCGGCCTCGAAGTCGACCGCCATGGCGTGCACGGTCCTCGGCGTCTCGACCCGCGCCGGGGCCTGGGTGCTCTTCATCAGCGGGATCTGCGCCCGGGGCCGTTCGCCAGGGCGCCCTCGACCTCGGGACTCAGCAGGTGATCGGCCAGCGCCCGCGCCGCCTCGGGATCGGGCGCCCCCTTGATGACGGCGATCGTGTTGGGGATGAATAGCGTGCCCAGCTCGTCCGGCCCGCGATCGGGGTAGACGATCGCGATCGGGCTGCCGGCCTCGACCTCGCCCATGGCATCGTCGGTGTCGGTCAGGCCGAAGGCGATCTCGCCCGAGCCGGCCGCCGCGGCGACCTGCCTGTTCCCCGATAGCACCTGCACGCCGTTGGCCTTGAGCCCCCGATAGAACTCCTTGGCCTTGTCATCCCCCCACGCGGCGAACAGGCAGGCCGCCTGCGTGGCCGTCGTGCCGAAGATCGGCTTGGCGATCCCGATCTTGCCCTTCCACTTCGGGTCGAGCAGGTCGCGGATTCCCTTCGGCCGGTCGGCCTCGGCGACGAGCCTGGTGTTGACGACCAGCACGCGGGCGCGGCCGGCGAAGCCGTACCAGGTGCCGTCCTTCGCCTTGAACGTCTCGGGCACATCCCCGGCGTGCGATGGGGAGAACTCGCGCCAGCAGCCCTTGCCGCTTGAGCCGGAGCGTGTTCAGGATCTCGTTGTTCCAGAAGACGTCGCAACGCGGCCGCGCCTTCTCGGCGATGATGTCGTTCGCCAGCCCGACCGTCTTGCTGCTCTCGACGTCGAACTTGGCCGCGACCTTCGTACCTGACTGCTTCTCATAGGCCGCGAGCACCGGCAGGGCGAACTCGCGGTCCTGCGACGAGTACACCACAACCCGCCCGGCCCGCGCCCCGCCCGCCCCGTCGCGCACCTCGCCACAGCCGGCCAGCGCGACCGCCATCACCCCGAGCCACCCGCGCCTCGCCGCCGCCCGTCGCGTCACGTTCGCTCTCCATCCACGATCCGCCAGGACCCGATTCCCGGCCGGCTTATCCGCGAGTCTATGACGTTCGTCCGACGGGTGTCAAGGCCCTGACGAAAGCGTTAGGAGTCGGGGCGCCGCGATCAGAACTGGTCGGCCGACAGCACTTCGCCGCCGGCCCGGGTGGCGAGGGCCTGGTAGACGCGGAAGCCGATCAGCTCCTTGATGAAGTGGACGCTGCCGTCGGCGAACAGGAAGTTGGCGCCGCCGGGGTGCATCGACCAGAACTGGTCGCCGTGCGCCAGGCCCGACGGCGAGTTCGGGCCGTGCCCCTCGCCGGTGTGCGCCAGGACCAGCGCGCCGCCTCCCTCGGGATCGAAGCCCGCCCCGGCCTGGAGATTCACGAGCGGGACCGCGGCGTTGGTGACGGCTCCCGTCCAGGTGGCACGCGACAGGTTCTGGCTCCGCTCGCCGGCGGCGAAGGTCTGGCTGGTGCCGTCGGTGATCTGGGCGATCCGGATCGAATGGTTGCGGAAGAAGAGGCCGTTGCCGTTGTCGCGGCCCGGCGGGCCGTCGTCGTCATCGATGATGTACGGATACAGGCTCGACGGGTCGCCGCTGCCGACCGAGCCGACGTAGTTCGACGAGGCGACCTGGCAGATCGTGGCGCCCGCGCGTGGTGTTCGACGTCGTCGCGTCGACCACGTTGAAGAGATCCTGCCGCCAGCCGTCGGACGGGCAGAGGAAGCTGCCGATCACGCGTCGTCCGCGACGTCTGGTTCGCGGGGAACTCGATCCCCAGCACGAAGTTGATGCTGTTGTAGACGGGGCTCCCCTCCATCTGGTTCATGGCGAACGCCGCCCAGCCCCAGCCCGGGCCGTCGTTGTCGAACGTCACTGGGTCCATCAGCGATAGGTAGCCGGGCGGGAAGCTGCCGATGGAACCATGGTAGTTGTGCAGGGCGATGCCGATCTGCTTGAGGTTGTTGGTGCACTGGATCCGGCGGGCGGCCTCGCGGGCCGCCTGGACCGCGGGCAACAGCAGGGCGATCAGCACCGCGATGATCGCGATGACGACCAGCAGCTCGATCAGGGTAAACGCTCGTCGACGGGACATCGATTCGACTCCGGATCCAGGGACGCTCGGTGGAATGCGCAGGGGGCACGTCGAGCCGGCGGCCGATCGATCGGCCGCGCTCGCCATGGGCTCGCGTGCTCGGAAATGGACGTTGCCTGGTCACGCCGGTACGCGGCCGTGACGCGATGCGCACGAGGGGGCCCGGGGGATGGGCCGAGCGTCAGGATCTCGGCGGTCGATCGATCCGCGACGGCGGTCGCGAGGTGAGATAACACGAGGTCGGCGGGAGGAGGGACCCGGATGCCGTCATCGGCCGGCGGTTCGAGGAGACGGCCAGCACCGCGACCCTGGCCGAGGGGCCCGTCGGCGTGGCGCCCGGCAGGCCCGGGTCGCCGCAGGGCACCTTGCCGAGGCAGGGGCCGCCGACGTCGGCCGTCCTGGGTCGGGACGGGCCGGGGACCGATGCCGACGCCGTCGCCAACGACCGGCGAGGCGCCGGGCGTCCGCAGCAGCAGGCTTCGCCCCGGCATCGTACGGCGCACTTGCAATGGCGGGCATGCGACTCGGCGTCGAAGTGCGGCGTCGTGACCACATCGCCGCGGGCGGCCGTGCCCTGCCACCAAAGCGCGATCGCGAACGCGACCAGGAGGCCGGTCCGAGGCGATCGAGGCTGTCGTGGCCGGGGATGCATGCCGTGGAGTCGTCGCGCCGGGAATCGAGGAGGCGGGTCCGTCCGGGAATAAGACGATCCGACTTATGGTCGGGATCGGTCCAGGCCATGTCAAGGGTATGCAGTGCCGGGGAATCCGCGAATCGGCGACGCGACGGCGTAGCGGCCTGTCATCGGCTCCCGCTCGCCTTCCGGCGGGCCGGCACGAGGAAACGGCTCGGCCGGAGCCTTGCCCTCCCGGGTGCCGGACACGATCAGCTTGCCGCTGTCTCAGGTGATCGGCCGCGACGGATCGGGGTTGTTTGCATCCGCGCCGGGATCTCCTGGGCCCTGGGTGGCCTGGCCTGCGGCCCCGGTGCGCGCGGCGTCCGGCGGAGGATCGTTGGAAGCCCCGGCGACCTTCGTCTCTTCGACTTCATTGGGCGGAACCGCCTGGCCGGGGTCGAAGTGCCCTCGCTCGTCGGCGACGTCCCCCGGGACCGGGATGATCGGTCGGTCTGGCATGATGGTCTCCTCGTTGCGGTCGCGCCCTGCTACTATCCCATCTCACCCCAGAAGCAAGTCATGCGCCGGCGGCCGAAGCGGACCGCGGGCTCGTCCGGCCGAAAAATCCGAAGGGACCTGGCACAAGAGAGATGCCCGAATCCGTCGAGAGGCGGTAGACTGGAGCGAGCGGGATGATTGATTCATGGTGGCAGCCCACGGCGGTCGGCGGTCACGTCGGCGGACCGGCGCCGTATTGGTAGGCTGGGCAGGAGGCTGAAGTCGCAGAGCGAGGGCCGTCCCGCGGGCGCATCGCGGGGATGGCCGGTGTTGCCGTCGGCGGGGCATCGACTCGGATTCCGTCAGGCCCGGAGAACAGGAGCCTGGAGCCGTGGTGAGCACGATACTGCGGGGTCTTGAGACGCGGTTTCCCTGGTTATCCCGGTTGCTCGGGGGCCGGCTCGACATCGAGCTGCCCGCGATCACGCTGAGCCTGGTCATGCATGCGCTGATCCTGGCGGGCCTGGCGTTCGCCGGCTACCAGGTCCAGCGCGACGCCCAGCGCGAGTTCCGCTCGCAGGTGGACGTCTCGCTCAACTCGGACTCGACGTTCCAGGACCTGGACCAGTCGGCCGAGCCGCCGGCCGAGATGCCGACGGCCGGTTCATTCGCCCCGAACCTGGCCCCGTCGATCACCTCGGCGCCTATCAAGGCCGGCGGCGTGCCGGTGACGGCGCAGGACCCGACGCGTGCGCTCGCGCCCCGAGCTGGCCAAGCTGGACATCCGCAGCGCGACCGAGGTCGTCGTCCCGACCGCGCAGCTCCTGGGCCAGACCGTCTCGATCCGCGGCAACGGCGCCGAGACGGTCGGCGGCGTCGAGGGTGCCGTGGACCGGATCGCCAGCGAGATCGTCAACCGCCTGGAGAAGGGGCCCACGCTGGTCGTCTGGGCGTTCGACGCCTCGGGCAGCCTGCTGGCCGAGCGCCAGCGGCTGGGCAAGCACATCGAGACCGTGTACACCCACATCAAGCAGCGCGACGAGAGCCACCTGGCCGCCGATAGCGGGCTGTTGACCATGGTCGTCGCCTTCGGCCAGGACCGCCAGGCGATGCTCGAGAAGCCGTCGGGCGAGGTCTCCGAGATCCTCGCCGCCATCGCCGCGGTGCCGCAGGACACGACCGGCAAGGAGAGCCCGTTCACCACCGTCGCCGAGGTCGTCGGCAAGTGGGGCCATTACAAGGGCACTCGCAACCACCCGTATCACACGATGATCATCATCGTGACCGACGAGAGGGGCGATGACGAGCCCCGGCTCGAGGACGCGATCGCCACCGCCCGACGCGCCAAGGTCCCGGTGTACGTCCTGGGCTCGCAGTCCCTGTTCGGCCGCGACAAGGACTACGTGACCTACGTCGATCCCAAGACCAAGACGGTCTACAACGGCCTTCCGGTCGACCAGGGGCCCGAGAGCGTCATGCTCGAGCAGATCCGCCTGCCCTACTGGTACGACGGGCCGCAGTTCGAGGTCGTCGAGTCGGGCTTCGGCCCCTATGGCCTGAGCCGGCTGGCCGCCGAGACGGGCGGGATCTACTTCATCACCCGGTTCGACACCCGCCGGATGGGCTTCGACCCGGCGCGGATGCGCGAGTACCGCCCCGACTGGATCCCTCGCGAGCAGTACGAGAAGCAGGTCACACACTCGCCGCTGCGCCAGGCCGTGATCAACGCCGCGCTCGATCGACCCAGCAGCGCCTGCCGGGGATGCCGGGCCTGTATTTTCCGCCGGCCGACGCGCCCGAGTTCAAGGACGCGATGGCCAACAACCAGGCGATCGCCGAGCGGACGGTCTACACCATCGAGGAGGCCCTCGGCCCGATCAGCGCCGCCGTCAAGTACCGCGACCGCGAGCCGTCGCGCCGCTGGCAGGCGCACTACGACCTGATCCGCGGCCGGCTGCTCGCCATGAAGGTCCGCTGCTACGAATATAACTGGGCGTGCGCCCTGATGAAGAAGGACCCGCCCAAGTTCAGCAGCCCCAGGTCCAACGCCTGGCGGCTCGTCCCCGATACCACCATCCGCTACAGCGACAAGGCCGCCGCCGCCGCCCGCGAGGCCGAGTCCTTGCTCCGTCGCGTCGTCGAGGACCACCCGGCTACCCCCTGGGCACTGCTCGCCCAGCGCGAGCTCAAGGACCCCCTGGGCTTCAAGTGGGTCGAGACCTACGTCCCGCCCATCCGCCGCAACGACAACGACGCCGCGGCCAAGAAGAAGAAAAAAGCCAACCCCATGCCGGCCAAGCCGGCGGAGATGCCGAAACTTTAGGGCGTGGTCGGGGAGTAGTGGTCAGTGATTGTCTTCCGAACGAGGCTGCGACGGGTGTAGCATGGCTGATGCCAGCCGGAGTGAGTCGCCGGCAAGTTCGAGTGACAACGCAGGCATGAAAGGAGGTCGGGCTGTCCCGCCCGACTCCGCCGCCCCGCCGTCAGGCCGGACAGCCCGACCGACGTGCGAGGCATTTTGCCGGGGCAATCGCCCCTGAGATCCTGTATACTGGGCAACCTTGACGGCCGCTACGGCGAAAGGCTTCGCCGAAGGCCGGAACTGACCACTGACCACTACGCTCAGACCACTACTCCCAGACCACTACTCCCCGACCACGGACAACGGCCCTCGATCGGAGCGAGCGACATGGAACTGCGAACCGCTGATCCGTCGTCCTCGGATGATGTCTACGGGCTCGAGGGACCCGACGAGCCGGCGTCGATGCCGGTGGAGGCGCCGGCGCACGGGGTGGGTCGACGACGATGGAAACCCCGCCGCCAGTGGCCGGGCTGGGCGAGGGAACGGCGGCCGAGGCCCCGGAGCATCCGGCGGATGCGGGCGACGGGTCATCGGCGAACGAGGCAGAGGCATCGGCGAGCGGGTCATCGACGAACGGAACCGTGGCCGCCGCCGCCGCGAAGAAGGCGGGTCCCGCGGCGGCGAAGGGATCGAAGCTCCGCGGGCGTCGGCGGGGCCGGATCTCGTTGCGCGTACCTGCTCCAGGCGTGGAGCGTCTCGCTGGTGGTGCACGTGGCGATCCTCACGGCGCTGGCGGCGGCGACGTTCAGCTCGTCGGAGGTCGTCAAGCCGATGAACATCGACGCGGCGCTGGCGGCGGCGCCCGGCGAGAAGGAGGTGCTGCCGATCTACGCCGACCCCGACAACATCGAGCGGAACAAGGCGAGCGGCGACGAGCACGCCGACGATCCGCGCGATCCGGCGATGATGTCGGCGGGCGAGTCGTCCGGCGAGGAAGGCGACGAGGGCGGCGTGATCGTGGCGGGTGCCCTGGGCGTCGGCCGGCCGACGGCCACGCCGAGGGTCCGCGGCGCCGGCAAGGGGAAGATCACCGAGGGCAACAGCCTGCCCGGCGTGAAGGTCGACGGGATGTCGCGGTCGCCGCTCTTGCTGCTGCCCGCCGCGCCGGCCGCCGACCTCGGCGGCGGCGGCAAGGTCTCCGGCGACCCCATCTACGACGTCCCGGAGATCGGCGCGGCGATGGACCAGCTCGCCCGCGAGATCATCCGCCAGCTCAAGGATCACAAGCTCACCGTCGTCTGGATGTTCGACGAATCGGTCTCGATGGAGGATGACAAGAAGACCGTGCTGGAGAAATTCGACCGCGTCTCCAGCGAGCTGAAGAAGTACATGGAACAGGACAAGAAGTCCGCCGGCGCGCTCAACCACTCGATCGTCGGCTTCGGCCAGGGGCTCGACTACATGCTCGACAAGCCCCGCGACGACATCGACCAGATCGGCCGCGCGATCAAGAAGCTGCGGATCGACCCCACCGGCATCGAGAACACCATGGGCGCCGTCCGCGAGGTCGCCGAGCACTACGCCGGGCTCACCCGCCGCGGCGATCGGCGGGTCATGATCGTCCTGGTGACCGACGAGTCGGGCGACGACGGGGCCGACGTCGAGGAGGCGCGGCAGGCGCTCAAGCGGTACCGGATTCCGCTGTATGTCATCGGCCGCCAGTCGCTCTTCGGCTTCCCGTACGCCCACCATCGCTACGAGGACCCCGTCACCCGCGACGTGTACCACCCGCTGATCCGCCGCGGCCCCGAGACGGCCGACATCGAGCTCTACCAGTGGGACGGCCTGTACGAGCGCTGGGACGAGCAGCCCTCGGGCTTCGCCCCTTACGAGCTGGCCCGGCTCACCAAGGAGTCCGGCGGGATCTACTTCGTCCTGCCCAGCGAGGAGTTCATGCGGACCCACCATCGCGAGCAGGCCTACTCGATCGCCCAGCTCAAGGAATACCAGCCCGAGTACGACAACCGGCTGGTCTACACCGAGAAGCGCGGCTCCTCGCCGCTGCGGCAGACGCTCTTCGCCATCGCGATGGAGGGGAAGGGCATGACCTACCGCCGCGACTTCCCCATCGAGCACCCGGCCCTGGTCCAGACGGCGCTGGAGGAGGGGCAGAAGGCCGGCAACAAGCTGGGCGTGCTCCTCGAGGTCCAGAAGCGGCTCGAGACGCTGCACACCGCCCGCGACCGCGAGCTGGAGAAGCGATGGCAGGCACATTACGACCTGATGCTCGCCCAGACCGTGGCCTTCGAGGTCAAGGCGTACGAGTATCGCGCGCTCATGGCCTCGATCGCCCGGCAGCCCCCGACGCCCAAGGGGCAGCCCGGCCCCGGGCTGATGATCACCTGGGTCGTCGACCACGCCCGCGAGCCGCTGGCGCCCCACAGCGAGACCGCCAAGAAATACGCCGAGGCCGAGCGGCTGCTGAAGGAGGTCATCGCCAAGCACCCGCGCACCCCCTGGGCCGACCTGGCCCAGGACGCGCTCAACCGCGGGTTGTCGGTCAAGCTCAACGAGTGGCACCACAATCCCAAGTACTACGACCGCGTGCAATTCGTGCCAAAATACTGAGTGGCGATCCCGGCAGTAGGTCCGATGGTCGTAGGGTGGGTCGAGCGGAGCGAAGCGGAGTGAGGCCCACCGAGATCGAGCGGCGAGTCTCGGTGGGTTGGACTTGCCGCTAACCGCTGACCACCGAGATCGAGCGGCGGATACCGGTGGGCCTCGTTGCGCTCGACCCACCCTACGCGACTGATCACTGAGTCGGTTCAGCAAGAATCCCGGACGACGGCATGATCGCGGGCGTCAAGGAGCTGTGGGCCGAGACCGCGGGCGACCCGCGGGTCGTGGTGGCGATCCTCGACGGGCCGGTGGACCTGTCGCATCCGTCGCTGGCCGGGGCGCGGCTGGAGGTGGTCGAGGCCGCCGCGCCGTCGCTGGCGGTGCCGGACGGGCCCGCGACGCGGCACGGCACGGCCGTGGCCAGCCTGATCTTTGGGCGACTCATCGCCGATGGCCCGGTTGCGGGGATGGCTCCCACGTGCCGCGGGCTGGTCATGCCGATCTTCGGCGATGCCGACACGCCGCCCGGCGAGCCGTTCCGGCCCGCGTGCTCGCAGCTCGAGCTGGCCCGCGCGATCCTGTCGGCCGTGGAGCGCGGGGCGACGATCCTCAACATCAGCGCCGGGCAGTTCGGCGCGGCGGCGACGGCCGAGCCGATCCTCGCCGACGCGGTGGCCCGTGCGATCCGCCGCGGGGCACTGGTCGTGGCGGCGGCCGGCAACGACGGCTGCGACTGCGCGCACGTTCCCGCCGCGCTGCCGGGCGTGCTGGCCGTCGGCGCGGTGGACCAGGCCGGCCGCCCGCTGGAGTCGAGCAACTGGGGAATCGCATATCGCTCGGGCGGCCTGGTCGCCCCCGGCGCCGGACTCGTCGCCGCGAGGGCCGGTGGTGGCCATCTGGCCGTCACCGGGACGAGCTTCGCCACGGCGATCGTCTCGGGCGCCGCCGCGCTCCTGTCGAGCCTGGCGCTGGCCCGCGGCCGGCCGCTGGACGGCGCCCGGCTCCGCGAGATCCTGCTTGACTCGACCCTCAGGTGCCTCGATGATACGCTCTCCTGCCGGCGACAACTGGCCGGGCAGCTCGATCTCTCGGCAGCCGCCCGGAAACTGCGCGACGAGGAACCACGCATGAGCGACGAGTCACCCGGACCGCCCCCGACGGCCGGCGATGCCGCCTGGACCTCCGGGGTGTCCGCGCCGTCCTCGCCCGAGGGCCCGGGTCGTCCCGCCCCACCGCGCGAGGTGCCTCCCGTCGCATCCCCGCCCCCGCCGCCGCCCGTGCCCGCGTCGCCGCCGGCCCTCGACCCAATCCGCGCCCAGCCGATGGTCCCGGCGGCGGGCTGCGGCTGCGCCGCTTGCCAGGCCAGGGCCGAGAAGCCGACCGAGGGCTGCGGCTGCGCCGCCTGCCAGGCGAAGGCGAAGGAGACCGCCGCCCCCCGGCCGGCGACCGCAGTCGGCAGCGGACTGGTCTTCGCGCTGGGGCAGATTGGCTTCGACCTGGTCTCCGAGGCGCGGCGCGACTCGATCGCCCAGCACATGGGCGGTCCCGGCGCGAATCCCTGGGATCCGTCGCAGATGCTCGCGTACTTGCAGGACAACCCCTGGGAGGCCGCGTCGATCACCTGGACGCTGGGCGTCGACCAGACGCCGCTCTATGCGATCGCGCCGAACGGTCCGTACGCCGCGCGGGGCTACGAGCTGCTGCGCGAGTTCCTGGACGAGCAGTCCCGCGGCGAGATCGAGCTGGTCTCGATCCCGGGGCGATCGGGGGGCCGGGCGCGGCTGTTCAACGGCCAGGTCGTGCCGATGGTGTACCCCGAGCTGCGCGGGGTCTATAGCTGGGCGACCGCCGCCCTGGTGCGGGCGGTCGTCGGCGAGCCGCCCGCGGAGTCGGCCCCGGCGGTCGAGGTCGAGGCGTTCGAGCGCAAGTCGGCGGGCGTCCGCGGCTTCCTCCAGAAGGTCTATTACGAGCTGCGGAACCTCGGGATCACGGCCGAGGAGCGGGCGCTCAACTACGCCGCCACCAACGCCTTCGAGGTCGAGCGGATCTTCGAGGCCGCCTGCCGCGAGTCGATGGAGCTCGATGCCATCGAGGTCGAGCGCAGCCGGATCTGCCGGCCCGACTCGGATTGCTGGGACGTGAAGCTCTATTTCTTCTACCCCGAGCACAGGTGCAGACCGTCCGCAAGGCATTTCGCCTCACCGTGGACGTCAGCGACATCGTGCCGGTGACCGTCGGGCCGATGCGATCGTGGTACATCCGCTAGGCGAGCGACGGGCCCCGGGCCGCGGCGATGGCACTGCGGCAAGCAGGGCCTTCCCCCCTGGCCCCGGAGGGCGGCATCATGCGTTCGACCAGGCCAACGCGGGCAACCAGGCCATTGCTGCTGACGGCGTTCGTCATCGTCGGCCTGCTGCTCATAACTCCCGCCGCCGCGTTCGCCCAGGCGAAGGCACCGGCCTCGACTCCGCGCACAGGCCGCCGAACATCGTGTTCATCTTCAGCGACGACCACGCCTACCAGGCGATCGGTGCGTACAACGACCCGCGCCGGCTGGTCGAGACGCCGCACATCGACCGCCTGGCCCGCGAGGGGATGCGGTTCGACCGTTGCCTCGTTCCCAACTCGATCTGCGGGCCCAGCCGCGCCACGGTCCTGACGGGCAAGTACTCGCACAAGCAACGGCTTCTACAACAACTCCAACAGCCGATTCGACGGCAGCCAGCCGACGTTCCCGAAGATGCTTCGGGCCGCCGGCTACCAGACGGCCATCTTCGGCAAATGGCACCTGGTCACCGATCCCACCGGCTTCGACGAGTGGCACATCCTGCCCGGCCAGGGCGAGTACTACAACCCGCCGATGATCGACAAGGGGGTCCGTGCCCGGCAGCCCGGCTACGTCACCGACATCATCACCGAGCTGAGCCTCCGGCTGGCTGCGGGACCGCGACCGGTCGCGGCCGTTCCTGCTGATGTGCCAGCACAAGGCGCCGCATCGCGAGTGGCTGCCGGCGGCCCGGCATCTCGGCCACGACGGCGATCGCAAGTATCCCGAGCCGTCCACGCTGTTCGACGATTACTCCGGGCCGCGGCAAGGCCGAGCACGACCAGGACATGACGATCGCCCGCACGATGACCCCGCTGGACCTCAAGCTGACCCCGCCGAAGGGCCTGACGCCCGAGCAGCGGCAGGCGTGGGACGCCTACTACGAGCCGCGCAACGCCGCGTTCCGCGCGGCGAAGCCCGATGGCCCCGACCTGGTGCGCTGGAAATATAACCGGTACATGCACGACTACCTCGGCTGCATCAAGGCCGTGGACGAGGGCGTCGGGCCGGCTGCTCGAGTACCTCGACGACGAGGGGCTGGCGGAGGACACGATCGTGGTCTATGCCTCGGACCAGGGGTTCTACCTGGGCGAGCACGGCTGGTTCGACAAGCGATGGATCTTCGAGGAGTCGCTGCGGACGCCGCTGCTGGTCCGCTGGCCGGGCGTGGTGCGGCCGGGCAGCGTGAACGGCGACCTGGTGTCGAACCTCGATTTCGCCGAGACGTTCCTCGAGGCGGCCGGCCTGCCCGTACCCGGCGGACATGCAGGGCCGCAGCCTGGTCCCGCTGCTGGCCGGCCGCACGCCGGCGGACTGGCGGAAGAGCTTCTATTACGAATATTACGAATATCCCCAGCCGCACCACGTCCGGCCGCACCACGGCGTGGTGACCTCGCGCTACAAGCTCGTCCGGTTCGACGGGCCGGACCTCGACGCCTGGGAGCTCTTCGACCGCGAGAAGGACCCGCACGAGCTGCGGAGCGTCCACGACGACCCGGCCTATGCCGGGGTCGATGGACGAGCTGAAGCGCGAGCTCGGCCGCCTTCGATCGCGGCTCGACGTGCCCGCCGAGCCGCCCGAAGAGGCCTCCGGCCGGCCCCTGCCGAAGCGCGCCCGTGACCCGAACAGGGCCGGTCGTGCCGATCGCCATCGGGAAATTCACGTCCTCTCACCAATCATTGTGAAATTCTCGTGTATTTGCAGGTTTAGCGTTGTTCCTGGAGGACCGAATCTTATAAGCTGAAGAGAGGGAACCGATTTGAGAAGAGGGGCGAGAGGGATGTGGCCAGGCGATGGAGCCCGGCCGCGTGGCCGAATGCGGAACGCGACGGGGATGAAGCGATGGGTCAGGCACGGCAGGGCGGCGATCCCGACTGGGACGACGGGCGGGTATCGGTGGGTCGCAGTTTCCTGCGTGACCTGGAGAGCCTCTGGGCCGACGTGCTGAAATTCGCCGCGGTCGTCGAGGACACGCTCGATCGCAGCGTGCACGCCCTGTGCGACGGCCGGGTCGAGCAGGCCGACGAGGTCAAGCGGCAGAAGCGCCAGGTCAACCGGTGGGAGGTCCAGATCGAGCGCGAGTGCGTCCGGGTGCTGGCGCTGCACCAGCCGGTGGCCTCCGACCTGCGGCGGGTGGCCGCGGTGCTGAAGATCAACGGCGATTTGCACCGGCTCTGCGACCTGGCCCGCCACATCGCCAAGCGGGTCAAGAAGCTGTCCGCCGACCCTCGGCTCGACGCCGATCCCCCAGCCGCTCGAGGACCTGGGCCTCGGGGCCCTCGACCAGGTCCATGCCAGCCTCGACGCCCTGACGCGGTGCGACGCCGCACTGGCGCAGTCGATCATCGCCGCCGATCAGCGGATCGACCGCGAGTATCGCGCCGTGCAGAAGCAGCTCAAGCAGCGAGATCGCCCTGTCGCCCGAGCGGATCAACAACCTGCTCCGCCTGGTGAACACGGCGCGGAACCTCGAGCGGATCGCCGACCACGCCGCCAAGATCGCCGAGTCGGTCGTCTACCTCAAGGAGGGCGAGATCCTCCGCCACCGACCGGCCGCACCCGAACCGGCGAATCTCACGCCCGGCGTCGGCCTCGACTTCGACCGGCACCGAAGGCGCCCTCCCCGCACCCGCACCCGCACGCTGAGCGGACAGGTCGCCAACGACGCTCGCCACGTCCCCAGACCACGCCCGTTCCCCGCCCGATCCGTTCCAGTTCTTCTGTAAGAGGGAGCTCCTGCTCCCGATCCGGCCGGCCCGATCCGTGCGGCCGGATCCGGTCGGCATCGGCCCGCCGGATCGCCGACAGGAGCCGGCTCCGACAACGGATCGGTCTTCCCGTGGGAGGAGGCTCCCGCACCCGATCCGGGACCACCGTTCGCGGTTCCGCGGTTCGGCGCGGGTCTCCGACCCCGCCGCGGTCGGGACCGCCAGGTCTCCAACGGTCCGGCCCGGTCCGATGCGGCCCGCCCGCCCGCCGCCAGCCCGGGAGACCTGTCCAAGCCAGCGACGGGGTCGGAGACCTGCGCCGAACACACGGTCGGTCCGGCCGGGCCGGCCCGTTCGATGCGATCAGATCGGACTGAACCCGGTCGGCGATCCGTGGACTTCGGTCCCTCCGTCATCCATAGGCCACCCATGCGCTGTACGCTCGCGCCGGCCGACCGGCTACCGCTCGGCAGGCCCCCACCCGCGCCGATAGCGGCGCCTGACGAACCGGTTGGCGTCGCCGACGTTGGTCACGGCGACCTTGTCGGTGTCCCATTCGAGGGTCGTCCTGGGGAACCTGGTGGCCAGGCAGCCCAGCAGGACGGACTCGGTCAGCGGACCCGAGTAATCGAAGGGCGCCGAGGTCTTGCCCTGTCCGCGGCAGGCATCGACGAACTGGATGTAGTGGTCCGCGCCGTCCTGGCGCACCAGGGCATCCTTGGCGAAGCGGTCGACGGGCAGCAGGACGGGCTCGTCGAAGTAGGGGGCGTAGAGCACGCCCTTCTCGCCGATGTAGATCGAGCCCTGGTCCGTCAGGGTCCGCCCGGCGATCAGCGACTTCACCTCGGCCGGCGGCCGGCGGTCGCCGTCGTACCAGTGCAGGACGAAGGGCTCGGCAGCGAACGTGGTGCCGGGGAAGGTGTACCTGACCTGCGAGTCGAGGCCCCAGTTGTGGGCGTTGGGTGCGCCTCCCTCGGAATGGACCGACCGGGGCGAGGTCAGCGCCAGCGCCATGAAGACGGGGTCGAGGATGTGGCAGCCCATGTCGCCGAAGGTGCCGGTGCCGAAGTCCAGCCGCTTGCGCCACTCGCCGGGATGGTAGTAGTCGGCGATGAACGGCCGCTCGTCGGCCACGCCCAGCCAGGCGTCCCAGTCGAGCCCGGCGGGCACGGGGTCCTTGCGGTCGGGCCGCGGCGCCGGGTCGCCCCAGTGCTTGCCGCTCCAGCTATGGACCTCCTTGACCTTGCCGATCGCCCCGGCCCGCACGGTCGCCGCGATCGTGCGGTGGATCGCCGACGAGTGGAGCTGGATGCCCATCTGGGTGACGACCTTCTTCTCGGCCGCCAACCGCGCCACCTGGCGGGCCTCGTGGATCGTCTGGGTGAGCGGCTTCTGGGTGTAGACGTTCAGCCCGCGCTCGAGGGCGCTCAAGGTGATCGGGCCGTGCATGTGGTCGGGGGTCGAGACGTTCACCGAGTCCAGCCGCTTCTCCTTGTCCAGGAGCTGCCGCCAGTCCTGGTAGACCTTCACGCCGGGGAACCGCTTCTCGATTTCCTGCGGTGTGTCCGCAGGTCAACGTCGGCCACGGCGACGAGCTTGACGTGCGGGCTGGCGGTGATCGAGCCGATGTCGGCGCCCGCCATCCCCGAGGCCCCGAAGCTCGCGTGATAGACGGTCTCGCTCGGGCGGTGCACCGGCGTGGGCGCGGAGGACCATGGGGGCGGCGAAGCCGGCGGCCGCGAGTCGCCCGAGGGCGGATCCGGCGGGTCAATGCGAGGCTGGTGAGGACATCGGCGGGTCCTCGTGGCGAGCGCCGATCAGCGACCTCGGCTCGGCGGAAGTAAGGAACGACCCTTCGGATCGCGACAACGGCGCCATCTTATCAGGGGAGTCGGGTCATGTCCCGGATCGTCCGGCCGGAAGACGAGGGCCCGCGAGTCGCCTGGACGCATGGCGAGCCATCGGGGAGGATGGTCGGGGGCGAGTCCGTCCGCCCGAGCGATCCGGAGGGAATGGCCATGAACTCACGACCGTCCGCACCCGACACGTTGCCATTGCCCTCGCCCGAGGGCGGGGCAGCCGAGCTGCCGGCTTCCACGACGAGCCCGCCCGAGGCCGAGGACCGTCAGCTCCTCAAATGGCCGTATCGGGACGTGGACACCTACACCGGGGCGGCTGCGTTGAGATCCCAGAAGAGGAATGGCGAGATCGCATGGAGAAGCCGCCAGGGAGCTCGATGAGATCAACGCGCACGACGATACGCCTGAAGAGGTGTACGACGAGTTCATGCGTAATATCGACGAGGAACGTCGCCGCCAGGGTCGTCCTCCTGCCTTCGAAGGATACTACTGAGCTGGATAGATCGACGTGCAGGAGTCGTCCTCGGTATCTCGCTGAGCTTACGTGGTCGGCCCGGCCGGCCGGATCGGCCGCCGACCCGCCGCCCGCGGCGTCTGGCCGGATGTGCCGCGAGCGGTTAGCATGGAGTGCGTCTCAGGGTTTCCGGGGGGAATCGCGATGAGCATACGTCAGCATGCGGTCAACGCGCAGGCGTCGCAGCCGATCGAGGAAGCGCCGGTCGAGCGGACGGACCCCACTCCCGGCCGAATCGATTGCAATGGGTCGGTGCTCGCCGAAAGACACGGGGAGGACATCGACCCCCGGCTCCGGCAGGATTGGCGGCAGATCTCGGCCGAGGAGTGGCGGGCACGCCATGAAGAATACAAGAGAAGGCTCGCCGAGATCGACGCCGCGGACGATACGCCCGAGGAAGTCTACGACGCGGTGATGCGCAGCATCGACGAGGAACGTCGGATCCAGGGTCGTCCCCCGGCCTTCGAGGGATACTACTGAGCCGGCCATGGCGCGGATCATCTTCCTCGATAGCACACCCCTCGCATTGCTGTGCCGCCCACGTGGGCACCGGCTCGGCGACACCTGCCAGCACTGGCTCGACTCGATCAAGCAGGCTGGGATCTTGGTGGCCGTGCCGGAAATCGCCGACTACGAGGTCCGCCGCGAGTTAATCCGGCATGGCGCTGCGCCCGGGCTTTTTGGCTGGATAGCCTGCGGCTTGCCTCGGTGTACGACCCGATCACTACCCCGATCATGCACAGGCGGCCGAATTCTGGGCCGATCTGCGGCGACGGGGCCTGCCCACGGCCGCCGATCCCGGCCTTGACGCGGACGCGATCCTCGCGGCCGACGCTGCCCTGGGCGGCAAGCCCGCGGACACCGTGACGGTGGCCACCAGCAACGCCCGCCACCTGTCGCGGTTCCCGGGGATCGACGTGCAGGAGTCGTCCTCGGTGTCTCCCTGAGCCTGCGTGGTCGGCCCGACCGGCCGGATCGGCCGCCGACCCGCCGCCCGCGGCGTCTGGCCGGATTCGCCGCGAGCGGTCCGAGCGCGTGGGCAGGGGCGGCCTACGGACGTGGGACCGAAGCGTACCGACCGCGGACCCGGTTCGGCCCGACGTGATCGCATCGGACGGACCGGGCCGAACAGGCCGGACGACCGTGTGTTCGGCACAAGTATCCAACCCCGCCGTCGGCGTGACCGACAGGTCTCCCGGGTGGGGAATCCGCATCACAGGCTCCAACCTGCGGGGAAGAGGAAGACCGAACCACAGAGGCACAGAGGCACAGAGACAAGACGAGAAGAGGCCCCGCGTAGGGGCGACGAGGCAGTGGCGCGGTCCCCCGGCCCCTCCCCTTCTCGACCGGGTTCGGCCCCTTCCCCTACTTTGGTACGACTCGACGTGGCAAGCTTGTCCCGCGAGCCGGATCGTCCGCCTGTGCGGGATTTCTCGGTGATTTCTCTGTGCCTCGGTGCCTCTGTGGTTCGATCGTCCGCATCCTCTCCCACCCGCGAGCCCAGAAGTGCCAACGGCCTGACCGACAGCTCTACCGGGCGGGCGGATCGGACCGGTCCCGTCTCTTGTCGGAGCCGGCTCCTGCCGGCGATCGAGTCGGCCGGCCGGACAAGGGTAGTGTTCGGCGAGAACTGCTGTAATATGGCTTTCCACGGACAGCAAGCTCGTCGTATCCTGGAAATCTCGGAACCTTTCCCGATCCCCGCGGAAACCGCCCGGCCGAATCAATCCGACTGAGCCGAACCGTCCTGACCGCCGTGCCGATCCCGCCGATGAATCCGGACCATCGCATGCACATGCCGAGAATCTTACTCGCCCTGGGCATGGCATCGGCCTGGGCGTTCGCCAGACTCGCGGCGGTCGCCCTGGCGGCGGCCGGCGACGAACCGAAGGCCAAAGGCAACGGTCAGGACGCGACCGGCAGCACGGCCCCCGCGTATGCCCCGAAGATCTCCCCGGCCTCCGACGAGGCGATGCGGGCGGTCCGGCGCTTCCGCGTGCCCGAGGGGCTGAAGGTCGAGCTGTTCGCGGCCGAGCCGCTGCTGGCCAACCCGGTGGCGTTCTGCCTGGATGAGAAGGGCGTGGTGTACGTCGCCGAGACGTTCCGGCTGCACGCGGGCGTGACCGACACCCGCGGGCACATGAACTGGCTCGATGACGACCTCGCCAGCCGCACCGTGGCCGATCGCGTGGCGATGTACCGCAAGTACCTGGGCGGCGAGTTCGCCAGCTACTCGGTCCAGCACGAGCGCGTGCGACGCGTGGTCGACCGCGACGGCGACGGCCGCGCCGACGCGGCGACGGTCTTCGCCGACGGCTTCAACGACCCGGCCGCCGGCATCGGCGCGGGCGTGCTGGCCCGCAAGGGCGACGTCTGGTACACCTGCATCCCCTGGCTGTGGAAGCTCCGCGACAACGACGGCGACGGCCGCGCCGATCGCCGCGAGCTGCTGCACCAGGGCTACGGCGTGCACGTCGGCTTCCTCGGCCACGACCTGCACGGCCTGCGGTTCGGGCCCGACGGCAAGCTGTATTTCAGCATCGGCGACCGCGGGTTCAACGTCACCACGCTCGACAACCGCAAGCCTCGCCGTGCCCGACACCGGCTCGGTCCTGCGCTGCAACCCCGACGGCACCGAGCTCGAGGTCTTCGCCAGCGGGCCTGCGCAACCCGCAGGAGCTGGCCTTCGACGAGTTCGGCAACCTGTTCACCGGCGACAATAACTCCGACAGCGGCGACAAGGCGCGGTGGGTCTACCTGGTCGAGGGCGGCGACAGCGGCTGGCGGATCGGCTACCAGTTCATCGCCGGGCCGGTCAGCCCGCGGGCCCGTGGAACGAGGAGAAGCTCTGGTATCCGGCGTTCGACGGCCAGGCGGCGTACATCGTCCCGCCGATCGCCAACGTCGCCGACGGCCCCTCGGGGCTGGCGTACGACCCCGGCGTCAGCCTGCTGCCCGACGCCTATCGCAAGCACTTCTTCCTGGTCAACTTCCGCGGCATCCAGCGGGCAGAGCGGCATCCGCAGCTTCGCCGTCCGAGCCCAAGGGCGCGTCGTTCGAGCTGGTCGATTCGAAGCAGTTCGTCTGGCACACGCTGGCCACCGACGTCGACTTCGGCCCCGACGGTGCGCTGTATTTCAGCGACTGGGTCGAGGGCTGGGACATGCCGAACAAGGGGCGGATCTACCGCGTGCTCGACCCGAAGAAGCAGGCGGATCCGCGAGTGGCCGGAGGTTCGCAAGCTGCTGGCCGAGGGGACGGGCGAATCGCCCGGGAAGTCGATCGCCGAGCTGGCCCGGCTGCTGGCACACCCGGACATGCGGGTGCGGCAGGCGTCGCAATTCGCCCTGGCGGCGCGGGCCGAGGTCATGACTCCGAGGCGAGGTCGGCGGTGGTCGGCGGGTCCGGTACGCGCGGCCCGCGATGTCATCGCGGTGCTGACGAAGGTCGCGAACGACGCCCGGCGACCTGCTTGCCGCGCGCTGCACGCCATCTGGGGGATGGGCCAGATCGACCGCGATCCGGATCGACGGCGCCGCGGGCTGGACCTGTCGGACGACCTGATCCCGCTGCTCGACGATCGCGAGGCCGAGGTCCGCGCCCAGGCCGCGCAGGTGCTGGGCGAGGTCCGAAGGAGACGAAGGCCCTCGACCGGCTCGTCGCTCGGCTCAAGGACGACAGCCCGCGGGTCCGCTCGCTGGCCGCGATCGCGGTGGGCAAGCTCGGCCGGCCGGAAGCGGTCGGGCCGCTGCTGGCGATGCTCCGCGTCCGACGGCGACAAGGACCCGTACCTCCGCCACGCCGCCGTGATGGGGCTGGTCGGCTCGACCTCGAAGGACACGGCGATCCTGCGGCGAGTGGCGGGCGATGCCTCGACGTCGGCGCGGATGGGCGTGCTGCTGGCGATGCGACGGCTGGGCGATCCCGAGATCGCCCGGTTCCTCAAGGACGCCGACCCTCGGCTGGTGCTCGAGGCCGCGCGGGCGATCAACGACGTGCCGATCGACGGGGCGATCGCCCGCGCTGGCCGACCTGCCGATGACGAAGGACGCGCCGCTGCCGCTGCTGCATCGGATGCTCAACGCCCACCTCCGGCGGGGCCTGCCTGCGGACGCCTCGCGCTGGCCGAGGCCGCCGCGCGGGCCGAGCTGCCCGAGGCCGTGCGTGAGCAGGCGCTGGACATGCTCGGCCACTGGGCCAGCCCGTCGGGTCGCGATGCGGTCGTCGGGGCTCTGGCGGCCGATCGCCGGCCGGCCCGCCGGCCCGGCCGTCGCGGCGCTCGCGGCCGAGGTTCGCGGCGATCGTCCCGGGCCCGTCCGAATCGGTCCGGGAGGCGGCCATCCAGGCGGCCGCCTCGCTGCGGCTCAAGGAGGCCGGCGCCGAGCTGGTCAAGCTCGCCACCGACCGTGACGCAGCCCGACGGCATCCGCGCCGGGGCGCTGAAGGCCCTCGAGACGCTGGGCGACCCCCGCCGCGCCGACGCCGCCCGCCGGGCCGCCGCGCTGCCCGGCTCGCAGGCCCGGGCCGAGGCACTGCGAATCCTCGCCAACACTGACCCCGCCGCGGCGATCCCGCTGGTGCTCGAGCGGGTCGAGCGCGGCACGCACGAGCCGACCGCCAGGGGGCCATCGCCGCCCTGGCCGCGATGCGCGGCGACGCGCCCCGCCAGGCGATCGTCCGCCTGCTCGACCAGCTCAGGGCTGGCAAGCTCGCCCCCGAGCTGCAGCTCGACCTGCTCGAGGCCGCCGGCAAGCGGTCCGAGCCCGAGGTCCGCGACAAGCTGCGCGCCTACAAGGACGCCCGGTCCAAGGGCGACCCGATGGCCGGATACCGCGAGCTGCTGGCCGGCGGCAACGCCCGCCGCGGCCGCGAGGTCTTCACCGAGCAAGGCCGCCGTCGAGTGCCTCCGCTGCCACAAGGCCCGCGCCCGCAACGGCGAGATCGCCGGCGGCGAGGTCGGCCCCGACCTGACCGGCGTCGGCGCCGAGCACGACCGCGCCTACATCCTCGAATCGATCCTCGACCCCAACAAGCAGATCGCCCAGGGCTTCGAGTCGGTCATCCTGGCCACCGAGGACGGCCGGGTGATCACCGGCGTCTTCCGCGGCGAGGACGCCAAGGCCATCCACCTGATGACCGCCGAGGGCAAGGCCGCTGGACGTGCCCAAGGACTCGATCGAAGGCCGCAAGCGCGGCCCCTCCGCCATGCCCGCTGACCTGGCCCCGAAGCTCTCGAAGCACCGAGCTTCGCGACCTCGTCGAGTTCCTGGCGAGCCTGAGGACGCCCCGCAAGCCGTGAAGTGAGGGTGGCGGGTGGAGCGTGGACGGTGGAGGGACGTGAGGGCGGCGCCTCTGGGGGTGGCGGGTGGAGCGTGGACGGTGGAGGGACGTGAGGGCGGCGCGGTCGCGAGCGGGGTGCCGCGCCGCGCCGCGATCACGGCTTGAAGTAGGCGAAGCCGTCCTGCTGCTTGCGGACGACCTCGAAGGCGCCCGAGGGGACGGTGCCGACGTTGGGCAGCAGGTCGGCCTCGGTCATCGACCGCTGCTGCATCGTGTTCTGGCAGGCGACGAAGCGGACGCCCTGGGCGGCGAGCGCGGCGACCTGGGCGGCCAGCTCGGACTGTTCCCTGTGCACCAGGCGGATGCCGTCGGCGTGGCAGACGACCTCGATCTCGGCCCCGATCCCCTGGTCGGCCGCGGTCTTCAGGATGTTCTCGACGTTCTTGAGCCCCTGGGCCTGGTGCGTCGTCTGGGCGAAGTTGACGTGGACGACGGCCTTCAGGTCCCGATCCGCCCGCGACTCGCCGGCGCCCGCGCGGGCATCAAGGCCACGATGGCTGCCACCACGCCCAGGAGCGCCCCAGCGGGCAGCCATCGCCCGAGCCGCCCGCCACCAACCGGTCGTGAGGCCATGATGATCCGAACCTCCGAGCCCCGGTGCGCCTCTGCTCGCGAGGCGGCCGGGCCGTTGACCGCGGTGCCCATCCGGTTTCGCCCCGGAACGGCCTGACTATACTGCCGGCCCGCTGCGACGGTCAACCCGCCGTCGGTCGCGTCGCCCTCCGCCGGCTGTCGACAGGATCCCGGAATAATCATCGTCCTCGGACGAAAGTCATGATAAACTCTCCCCGCTTTCGGCCGCGGATGGCCCGGGGCATCTCATGCATTGATCCAGGAGGACCTGCGATGTCGCTGGACGTACGCGCCGAGGAGTCGGAGCTTGGGCTGGAGCCGACGCTGCTCGATACCGAGCCGGGCTCGACGAAATCGGCCAAGGAGCAGTCGGCGGCGATGGCCGGATTGGCCGAGCCGGACGCCGCGGCCCTCGAGCGGCCCCGGGCTCTGCCCGTCGATCCGTCCGAGCGTTATTTCGCGGTGGATGCCATGCGCGGATTCGCACTGCTGGGCATCCTGGCGATGAACATCGTGCACTTCGCCTGGCCGCAGGCCGCCTACGGCGACCCGCTCCGCGGCGCCGGCTTCGAGGGGACGGACCGGGTCGTCTGGTTCTTCAACCACCTGTTCTTCGAAGGGAAGATGATGACCATCTTCTCGATGCTCTTCGGCGCCGGGCTGGTGCTGATGGATGGCCGCGCCGCCAAGCGAGGTGTCTCGATCCGCGGCGTCTACTACCGCCGCGTCCTCTGGCTGCTCTTCCTCGGCATGATCCACGCCTACCTGATCTGGAGCGGCGACATCCTGGTGCTCTATGCCGAGTGCGGGCTGTTCCTCTACTTCTTCCGCAACCTGACGCCCCGGACGTTGATCATCACGGGCGTCGTGTCGCTGTTCCTGTTCGTGCCCGTCCTGGCGGGGATGGTCGTGTGGGTCAACGACCTGAAGGCCGCGACGGCGCGCGTCGAGGCCCTCGAAAAGGCCAACCCGAAGCCGGCGCCCGCCGCCAAGGGCGATGCCCCGGCGCCAGCCGTGGCCGCCAAGGACGAGAAGCCCACCACCGTCGCCAAGAAGGGCGATGCCCCGGTCAAGCTCGTGGCGGCTGGGGACGAGAAGGCCGACGCGAAGCCCGCGCCGGCCGCCAAGCCCGACGCCCCGGCCGAGGTCGCATCGACCAGCGCGGCAAATGCCGGCCCGCAGCCCACGCCCAGCGACAAGTGGAAGCACGACCTGTGGAAGAAGAATCTGCAGGAGCAATTCAACCCGACCCCCGAGCAGCGTGTGAAGAGCTGGAACAAGGAGCTGGCGACCTACCGCGGCGGCTACCTCGGGATCGTCAAGCACCGGGCTCCGGAGATGTTCGCCAGCCACATCTTCGAGCTGATCTTCGGCGTCGCCTTCTTCGCCGGGGGCCGGATGCTGCTGGGCATGGGGCTGATGAAGCTCGGCGTCTTCTCGGCGTCGCGGACGCGGCAGTTCTACCTCACGATGATGCTCCTGGGATACGGCATCGGCCTGCCGCTGATGGTCTTCGACGCGCTTCAGATGATCGAGCACCGGTTCTCGATGGAGTACGCGTTCTTCCAGGGCGGGTTCCTGTACAACGGGTTCGGCAGCATCATCGTGGCGATGGGGCATGTGGGCGCCATGATGCTCGTCATCCAGTCCGGCGCGCTGGCCTGGCTCACCCGCCGGCTGGCGGCCGTCGGCCGGATGGCGCTGACGAACTACCTGACGCACTCGATCTTCTTCACCACGCTGTTCTACGGCTATGGCCTCGGCTGGTTCGGCACCGTCAACCGCACCGGGCTGGCCGCGATGGTGCTGGCGATGTGGACGTTCCAGCTCGTCATGAGCCCGATCTGGCTGCGGTATTTCCGCTACGGGCCCGCCGAGTGGCTCTGGCGGTCGCTGACCTACTGGCGGCCCCAGCCGATGCGGATCTAGTCATTAGCTCCTGGTCATTAGTCATTAGTCATTGGTCATTGGTAAGATGAGCGGCACGACGCCGCGCGGGCTAGCTCGCGGTTGCATTGCTCATACGAGCCCGACTGCGCCAGCGAGTGGATGGCCTGGTCGGCTCGGGGATCCACTCGCTGGCGCGTCGGGCTCGTAACGACCGGATCGTCCCATCTTGACCGATCCGACCTTTCGGCGCTACAGCCAGGCCCCGAAGTCCGCGCACCGTACAGGGACCAGGGACCAATGACCAATGACCAATGACCAATGACCAATGACCAAGGACCAATGACCAAGGACCAATCGATCGAAGCCGACGCGATCGGTCGGCGCGACCCGAAGTCGAAGGATGGCGGCTGGCTGATCCGGGGCGTGAGCGTGGCGGTGACCGCCGGCGAACGGGTGGGCGTGCTGGGGCCTTCGGGCGCGGGGAAGACCGTGCTGCTGCGGGCGCTGGCGCTGCTCGACCCGCTCGACGAGGGGACGGTGCGATCGGGCGGCCGCGCGGTGCGGGGCGAGGCCGTGCCCGAGTATCGACGGCGGGTCATCTACCTCCACCAGCGGCCCGCGCTGCTCGACGGCAGCGTCGAGGAGAACCTGCGGTATCCCTTCACATTGCGGGTCCACCGCGATCGAGCGTTCGACCCCTCGCGGGTCGAGGGCCTGCTGGCGCGGCTGGGCCGCGAGCCGGGTTTCCTGGCCAAGAGCGCGCGGGACCTCTCCGGCGGCGAGTCGCAGATCGTCGGGCTGATCCGCGCGCTCCAGCTCGACCCGGCCGTGCTCTTGCTCGACGAGCCGACCGCCTCGCTCGATGCGACGACCGCCCGCGCCGTCGAGACATTGCTCGACGAGTGGCTGGCCGCCGAGCCCGCGAGCCGGGCACTGGTCTGGGTGAGTCACGACGCCGACCAGGCCCGCCGCATGACCACGCGGCGGGTCTATCTGCGCGCCGGTCGGCTCGAATCCGAGGAGACCGACTGAGATGACCGGGCCGTACATCGAGCTCTCGTATGGCCAGGTCTGCGCTGGCGGCCGGCCTGGTCCTGATCAACGGCGCGATCTCGATGCTGCTGAAGCTCGAGCTCGAGCGGCGGCTGCTGCTGGCGGCGGTGGCGACGGTCGTGCAGCTCCTATTGATCGGGCTGGTGCTCGAGTGGGTCTTCCGGGTCGACCGATGGTACGTCGTGCTGGGGATGATGACGGTCATGACGATCGTCGCGGGCGACGCGGCGACGCGACGGACCAAGATGCGATATCCCGGGCATCCGGGTGCGGAGCATCGCCGCGACCTGGGCCAGCTCGTGGCTGGTGGCCGCGATCGCGCTGGGGGCGATCGTGCGGGTGCACCCGTGGTACCGGCCGCAGTACGCGATCCCGCTGCTGGGGATGATCCTGGGCAACACGCTCAACGGAGTCTCGCTCGGGCTCGACCGACTGGGCGGCGAGCTGTCCGGCCGGCGCGACCAGGTCGAGTCGCTGCTGGCCCTGGGCGCCTCGCGGTGGGAGGCCGTGCGCGAGCCGATCCGCCAGGCGGTCCGTACCGGCCTGATCCCGACGATCAACGCGATGATGGTCGTCGGGATCGTCAGCCTACCCGGCATGATGACCGGCCAGCTCCTGGCCGGCACCAGCCCGGTGGAGGCGGTGAAGTACCAGGTGGTGATCATGTTCCTGATCGCCTCGGGCACGGCGCTAGGCACGGTCTCGGTCGTCCTGCTCAGCTACCGCCGGCTGTTCAACGAGGATCACCAGTTCCTCGGCTCGCTGCTCGAGTAGGTTAGGACGGTCCCCGGCCTTCGACCGACCTCCCCCGTCCCGCATGTCGTCTCGCCGTCACATCCGCCACGCCGCGCGCATTGGTCAGACAGCCCGGAGCCGGCCCACCTTCCGCCTTTGACAATGTCGCGCAAGAGCCGCATATCCTCCTGGCTGGTTGGACCCCTCGGGGCCTCTGGTGCCCGGCCAACCCGGAGCATCCGGTCGAATCGTCGCGACCGGGACCCCGCTCCTGGACCGTACGGGCGGTCTTCCAGCCATCGAGAGCGTCGGTCGCGCGGGCGGATCTTCCCTCCCGGGGCGACGGTGCGCGGAGGGCAGGCCATGGCGGGACACCCGGGACGGACGCGAGGGCGGCAACATCTGCCGGCGCGAGGCATCGATCGGACGGCAACAGCAACGGCCCCGGCCGCCGCCGATCTCACGATCGATCGGCCGCGAATGGACGACTCGGCGCCTGCGCGCTGCGGTCTCGGATCGGGTGGGCGAGGCGAAGTTCGGGCTCTGGTTCGGCGAAGGGGTTGACCTGCGGATCAGCGGCGACGGCGAGTCCCTGCTGGTCCGCGTGCCGGACGACTTCTTCCGCGACTGGATCCGCCGGCATTACGCCGGCAGCCTGACCGAAGCCGCCGAGGCGGTGGCCGGCCGGGCGCTGCGGCTGTCGATCGAGGTCCGCGATCCGGCGGAGCCCATCGCCGATCACGAGCCGACGACACCGGCGCAGCGTCCGGAACCGGGCGGTGCGCTCGCGACAGACGTCGAGTCGAAGCCCACGAGGGCGCCGAAGCCCGCCCCGGAGCCGAAGCCCGCCCCCGAGCCGAGGCTCGCCCCGGCCCGCCGCCCGCAGCGACGGCTGGAGGATTTCGTCGCCGGACCCGGCAGCCGGCTGGCGCTGGCCGCGGCCCGCGAGATGGCCCAGTCCGCCGGCGCCGCGTTCAACCCGCTGGTCATCCACGGCGGCGTCGGGCTGGGCAAGACGCTCCTGCTCGAAGGGCATCGGACACGCGCTGCGCCGCGCCCATCCGGGGCTCAACGTGATGCAGCTCACCGCCGAGTCGTTCACCAACAGCTTCCTCGAGGCCATGCGCACCGGCGGCCTGAGCGCCTTCCGCGGCCGGTTCCGCGGCGCCGGTGCGTTGATCGTCGACGACATCCACTTCCTGGCCGCCAAGCGGGCCACGCAGGACGAGTTCCTGCACACCTTCAACGCGCTGTACGAGAAGGGCGCGCCGATCGTGCTGGCGGCCGACCAGCATCCGCGGCTGATCACCCGGCTGTCGGACGAGCTGGTGACGCGGTTCCTGGGCGGGATGGTCGTCAAGGTCGAGGCGCCCGACGTGGCCACCCGCCGCGCGATCCTGATGTCGCGGTCGATGGCGCGGGGCGTCGACGTGCCCGAGGCGGTGATCGCCTACATCGCCGAGCACCTGCGGGCGAGCGTGCGCGAGCTCGAGGGCGCGCTGCACACCGTCATCGCCCAGGCGGTGCTGACCGGCAAGCGGCTCGATCTCAACCTGGCGAAGGCCGCGCTGCGGGACACGATCCGCCACACGGCGCAGGCCGTGGCGCTGCGAGATGTCGAGCGAACCGTGTGCGCGCTGTTCCAGGTCACCACGGACGCGCTCAAGTCCGACAGCCGCGCCCGCGCCCTGGCCTATCCCCGGATGATGGCCATGTACCTGGCCCGCAAGCACACCGGCGCCGCCTACAGCGAGATCGGCCGGTACTTCGGCGGCCGCAACCACTCGACGGTGATCTCGGCCGAGAAGAAGGTCGCGGCCTGGCTGCGCGACGAGGAGCGCAGCTCGCTCTTGCCCGGCTTCGAGACCGTCGCCGACCTGCTGGCCGACCTCGAGCGCAGCCTGGGCGGCTGAATGACGGATCGCCCGATCGCCGGCAGGAGCCGGCTCCCACAACGGATTGGTCCGGACCGGGACCAGCCGACCGCCCGATCGCCGCCAGGAGCCGGCTCCTACAGCGGACCGGACCGGTCTGCTCCGATCCGTCCGGTGCGACCGGGTCGGATCGGGTCCGCAATCGGTACGCTTTGGCCCCAGGTCCGTATGCCACCCAACCCTTCGGCGCTCCAACCACTTGCCACCCACCACCCGCCACGCGCCACCCGCCACCCGCCACGTGCCACCCGCCACGTGCCACCCGATCATGGCCCGAGTTTCCCGGTCACGACGTTGTACGACAGCAGGCCGGCGCCGGCGGTCGCGGCAACGCGTCCTTCGGGGAAGACCGCGCGTACCGCGCCGCGGAGGGCGTCGATCGCCTCCTCGGCGGGATGCTGGGGATCGGCCGGCGCGTCGAGGATCTCGCCCCGGGATTCGGCACGTCGGTAGGACTTGAAGCTCTCGGCCAGGAACCCGCAGCCGCGGGTGGATCCACAGGTCGGGCTCGCGAGGCGGTGCCCCCAAAAGGATCTCCACCTGGTCCAGACCCTCCAGCACCCGATGCGATGGCCAGCACTCGGTGATCCGCTCGCCGAGCACCCGGGCGAACTCGCCGCGAGCCGCCGGGCCCACCCCGCTCCTGGCCGTGCTGGCCGGGTCGAGATAGACCCGATCGATCCGCCCGCCACAGACCGCATACGACCGCTCGAGGATCGCCCGCGCGTTGTCGGCCGAGGTCCGGTCGACCGCGTAGTAGTCGGCGAAGACGCTGAGGATTCGCCGGATCGAGCCTCGCGCCACGCCTTCGCGCTCGCGGACCTGGAAGAACAGGGCGCCGACGTGCCGCGAGAGCCCGCAGTCGATGGCCAATCGCACCGGCAGGCCCGGCACGTACTCGGCCCGCTCGACGACGTGACGCGCCGGGTCGAACCCGGGGAACCGCACGCTCTCGGAGGTATCGAGGATCTCGGCCTCGAGCTCCTGGCGGCCCAGCCGGGTCCCCTGGTACATCCGGCTCGGGTACTGCCAGGCGCAGAGCTCGTCGCACCAGAGCCGGTCGAACTGGAGGCCCCGGGCCCGCTCGGGCTGGTCGGCCGACAGGCAGATCGCGATTACGCCGTTGGGCCAGGTCAATCGCCGTTTCGAGGGCTCGAACCTCGGCCGATCCCACGGGGGAGCGATCGCCAGCAGGCCGCTCGGTCCCTGGATCATCGTATCGCGGTAATCGGCGGCCGCGGCGGCGACCAGGCCGATGCGACGGGCGCGCCCCGACTCGGCCCAGTAGCGGACGAGCTCGGCGGCGGCCCGCGTCTTGCCCGCGGCCCGGCCGCCCAGGAGCAGCCAGGTCCGCCAGTCCCCCCGGGCGGCCGCTGGCCGGCCCGCGCCCGGGGATGAACCCGACACTCGCCCGCCGCCACACCGCACGGACACGACCCGGCGTACCAGTCCCACGCCCGCCGCCCGGCGCCCGTCGGCGGCTCCGGCCCCGGCAAGCCTCCGCCCGCGCCAGCCGACGCGCCGTACCGAGAAGACTTGCCATGGCTCAACCTCCCGCCTGGTCGGAGAATGGGGCCGAGTCCTCCGCACCGTCGCCGTCCTCGTCCGGGCCGGTCATCTCGTGCCGCGGGCCGGGTGCGCCCGCGGCCGACGACGAGTCGCGGCGCAGCCGCCGCTCGATCTCGGCCATCCGCCGCTCCAATGTGGCGAAGCCGGAGACCGCCATCAGCTCGCCCAGCACGGCCCGGGCGGCCTGCAGGCGGACCGACTCGCTGGCGGCCTCGCGGGCCAGCCGGGCGATCTCCTCGGCCGCGTCGGTCGCCCGCCGGCTCAGCCGGTTGACCGCCTGGTCCATGCAGTCGCGGCGGAGGGCCTCGACCTGGTCGATGACCTCGCGAGAGCGGGCCCAGGTGTAGGCGGTCCGCTCGGCGACGCCGTTGGCCGCCGCCCATTCGACGACGGTGGTGCCCCCGGCGACGGCCAGCGCCAGGTTGGCCTTGCGATTGGCGTTGTGGATCCTCGACATGGGATGTGCGATCGTCGCACCGTTCGCGGTTCTCGACCCGGTGCGAGGGTCGGCCAGCTGGACCGTCGGGCCTCGTGAAATTGACAAATTAGTCACAAGACACCCCGTCGAGGGGGTCTGCGTATCTTATTTCGGCCAATAGGCTTATGGTCGTTTGGACACTCGTTCCGATAGGAAACCGCCTTCGCAGGGCAAGTCGAATCATATTGCGAATTCATTTTCAAGGATACAGGGTGTATGCGATTTGCAGACGCTGAAACGGAATGCTCCGAAAAACGGCGGAAGTCACGACGCAAATGGTTGGCTACCAGGGTGCCATGGAGATCAGATGATCACTACATTCTCCGAATCGCCATAAATCACCCGAAACTCATAATCCATCACGACGATCCAGCTCGGCCGTTGGGTTGAGGGTCGTGTTCGGTCCGGCGGACGGTGGGCGGGCCGTATCGCGCGAGGCCATCTCGGTGGCAATCTCAATGACCCGAGGCGCCATTCCGGGAGTAAAATGGATCGGGGTGGGTCGCACCCCGCGGCGGCGTGCACCGGGATGATGTCAAATGATCGATGGTTCCATGGCCCCGCGTGTCCCTCTGAACCGAACCGGACGCCGCCACGGACTCCCGGATCGTCGTCTCCCGTCCGTCGGGGAGCACGAAGAGTCGATCGTCCGACCCGTTCGCGGAAAACGGAGATGTCGCACCGAGTTTCGTCCGAGCAACAATCCAGGAGAAGCCATGTTCGATCGCATCACCTTCGATCCCGAAATCCTCGGTGGACGTGCCAGTATCCGCGGCATGCGCATTCCTGTCTCCGTGATCGTCGGGCAGATTGCCCACGGATCAAGCTGGGACGAGGTGCTGTCCGACTACCCCGACCTCGAACCCGAGGACATTCAGCAGGCGTTGTCCTATGCGGCGTGGTTGGCCCAGGAAGAAGTGGTCACGGCGTAGGAGAGTCGGCCGATGCGATTCCTGGGCGACATGGGCGTATCGTGGCGGGTCATCGAGTGGCTGCGGGCAGCCGGCCACGACGCGGTCCATCTCCGCGACGAGGGCCTGCAGCGACTGCCGAATGGCGACATCTTCCGGAAGGGCTTCGCCGAGCAGCGGATCGTGCTGACATTCGACCTCGATTTCGGCGAGATCCTCGCGGGGTCGGCCGGGCAGGTGGTCAGCGTCGTCCTCTTTCGTCTCCACGACACGCGATCGGAACACGTCATCGAACGCCTGCGAACCGTGCTGGACCAGTCGGGCGCCGAATTGCTGGCCGGGGCCATCGTCGTCGTCGAGGAAGGACGCCACCGCGTCCGCAAATTACCCATCGGAAGCTGAAAGCAAGTCGGGACTCGACGCGGAAAACGGAGATCAAACACGACACTCCTCGCCACACACCACCGCGAAGGCGATCCCCCTCGTTCCCACGGTCTCCGTGCGAATGCCGTCTTCGACGCTCGGCGTCGTCCGCGGAGGCAATCGGACGCGGGAGCGTCCCGGACGGCATTCCCAGGCTATGTCCTTGACTGGTTTGGGGGTTGCGCCAATAACCCGGTGGTCTCGAGCGAGGAGTCGCTCAAATACCGACTTTCCACGACCCGGCGTACCAGTCCCACGCCAGCCGTCCGGCGCCCGTCGGCGGCTCCGGCCCCAGGCATGCCTCCGCCCGCGCCAGCCAACGCGCCGTACCGAGAAGACTTGCCATGGCTCAACCTCCCGCCTGGTCGGAGAATGGGGCCGCGACCTCCGCACCGTCGCCGTCGCCGTCCTCGTCCGGGCCGGTCATCTCGTGCCGCGGGCCGGGTGCGTCGGCGACGGACGACGAGTCGCGGCGCAGCCGCCGCTCAATCTCGGCCATCCGCCGCTCCAGTGTGGCGAAGCCGGAGACCGCCATCGGCTCGCCCAGGACGGCCCGGGCGGCCTGCAGGCGGACCGACTCGCTGGCGGCCTCGCGGGCCAGCCGGGCGATCTCCTCGGCCGCGTCGGTCGCCCGCCGGCTCAGCCGGTTGACCGCCTGGTCCATGCAGTCGCGGCGGAGGGCCTCGACCTGGTCGATGACCTCGCGAGAGCGGGCCCAGGTGTAGGCGGTCCGCTCGGCGACGCCGTTGGCCGCCGCCCATTCGACGACGGTGGTGCCCCCGGCGACGGCGAGCGCCAGGTTGGCATTGCGATTGGCGTTGTGGATCCTCGACATGGGATGTGCGATCGTCGCACCGTTCGCGGTTCTCGACCCGGTGCGAGGGTCGGCCGGCTGGCCCGTCGGGCCTCGGGATTTGGGTAAGGAACTTTGCGTTCCCCGTCAGGGACCCTTGTGTAAAGGATTGTGCTCGAAAGCCTTGTGCCCGTCGGCCACTCTTCAAGGACTCGGCGTCAGCGTTTATTTTCCGGGGTCGGGGGCCCGTCTAGCACGTCTGACATCGACTGGTCGGACTTCTCTGCGCGGGGCCCGGTGGGCTGAGGTGGAGGGGGCCAGGGAGGGTCGCCGGTGCGAGAAGATATGCGCGCCCTCTATATACAGGATGTATCCGATTTGCAAATTCATAAACGCACCGCGCCGGCAATTGGCCGAATTCTCGACGCGAGTGCCTGTCCGACAGGGACAAAAAAATTTGCAGATTTTCAAAGATTTTCCGCAATCCCTACAGATTGCCCAGACATTGCAATCGCTGCAATAGTTATGCAACATGGCGAACCGGCGACGTCAGTCGCCGGGTCTCTGGGGGCGGCGTCCCGGTCTCCCGGGGCGTCACCGGGGTCCGAGGGCATCACCCGGCGACTGAAGTCGCCGGTTCGCCTGGCCGACGCATCGGGCCGCGGCTGGGGTGGGACCACCCGGCGACTGACGTCGCCGGTTCGCCTGGCCGACGCGTCGCATCAACTGGAGGCTCCGGCGGCGGATCTTTCGAGCCCGCCGCCGGGCCGGCCCGATCGGCCGGGCGGCCGACCGCGACAGGCTGGACAGCCTGTCCTACTCCGGCCCGGTCCACCGACGGCCGGCGGCGCCTCCGTTCGTTCGGCGCGGGTCTCCGACCCCGCTGCGGCCGGGACCGTCAGGTCTCCACCGGTCCGGCCCCGGCCCGATTCGGCCCGCCCGCCCGGGAGACGCGTCGGTCAGGTCGTGGCACTTCCGCGCTCACGGGTCGGGAAGAATTCGGGCGATCGAACCACAGAGGCACCGAGGCACAGAGGAATCACCGAGAAATCCCGCACAGTCGGACGATCCGGCTCGCGGAACAAGCTCGCGACATCGAGTCGTACCGAGGAGGAAAGGGACCGAACCTGGTCGATGAGGGAAGGGCCGAGGGCCGCGCCATAGACCCGTCGATCCGCGCGAAAGCTCTTCTCTCCTCTTCTCGTCTTGTCTCTGTGCCTCGGTGCCTCTGTGGTTCGGTCTTCCTCTTCCCCTCGGGTTGGAGTCTGCGATGCGGATTCCCCGAACCGAGGGGAGACCTGGCGGTCAGGCCGTCGGCGGGGTCGTAGACCCGCGCCGAACACACGGTCGCCCGGCCCGGTTCGGCCCGATCCGTCGGAGGAGCCGGCTCCTGCCGGCGATCGGTCGGTCGGTCGGCCGCGATCAGGAGAACCGGAACGGATCGGTCAGGGCGGGGAACCTGGTCGTTGGACCGGGAGCCACCCAACCGTTCGGTGCTCCATCCACCATCCACCAATCACTCTTGTGGGAGCTGGCTCCTGTCGGCGATCGGTCGGGGCAGGAAGCCGCCGGTCGGGCCGCCGGATCGAGAGCCGGCCGGGCGATGGGCGGGCGGGTTGCCGAAAAAACTAGGAATCAGGTCGGGCCCCCGGCTGCCGGACCCCCGGCTGCCACAGCATCAACGACCGCACCGGCCTGGAACCTGCCGGGACAGACCCGGAGCGAGTCTCGTCGCAGGTCTTGGGGGATTATAATATTCATAACATGATGCCATCATTTTAAAAAACGTGCGGGGAAGCCGACCTGGCGTCCGGTTCGATCGGACAGGACCCGCCGAACCATGGTGTCCCGCGGACCCGCCTGTCGGCGGGCCGCCGATCTCGGGCGTTCGCCCGCAAATATTCGACCATCGGCGACGAACGACCCATGCGGGTCAAGACACGGTACGGTAGCGCGTCCCGGAGCCATCAAGATGCCTGCGCCGATCGATCGTCCGACCTCGTTGATCCCGGCCCGGTCACCCGTCCTGCTCGTCGGTGATCGTCAGATCCCGATCGATGAATGGCCGTTGGCACGTCGCGTCGACGCAGCGCCGCTCCGTGGAGGCCCGGCAACCGGATGCCGAGCTCCTGGTCATCGAGCCGAAGAGGTGGAGCGGCGCCGGCGTTGCCTTGCTCATCTTTTCCACCGTCCTCGTCGGTGCACTCACCGGCATGATCGCCGCGACCCTGGAGGCCCCCTTCCCCGCGTGGCTCTCGGTGTCCCTCGTCATCGTGGGAGTCGTGGTGGTGGCCCTGCTGCTGGTCCGGGCCCACCTCTCGAGCTTGCGGTGGATTCGGTTCGACCGGAAGGCCGGGCAACTGGTGATCGAGCGGCGCGTGGGCTTCCGACGGCGACCTCGCGTCGATCAAGCCTGTCCCCTCGGATCGATCCTGGCGGTGCAGTTATTGTTCACGGGGCGACACAGCGTCACCGAACCGCAAGGCGCGGGTGAGCAGCAATGGACCGAGTACCGCGAGTTCTGCGGTTATGAGCTGAATCTGATCCTGGACGAGCCGGGGGTTCCGAGGCGGAACCTGTTCAGCTTGTCGGATTGGGAATGGATCCGACGGACAGGTCAAGTGATCGGCGAGTTCCTCGCCGTGCCGGTGATCGATAAACTCTATCACGGCGGGTAAGTCCACGGGCGGCACCGGCCGGGGACGGCTGGCCGACCCGAACCGGCCCGACCCGACCCGGCCGCCGCCGCGGGCCAGGTGGGCAGGCCAAGCGTCCCTCGAGTCCCGATGTTCAGCGACTGGGCACATCGCCGCGCGTCGCGATCGTCGAGGATGGCCTATCATTCCGGGTCGTTGAGCGCCTGCGAGAGCACGGCGCTCTCCCCATCACCGAGGTCTCAGACCAGGATCTCGGGTGGTGTGGCGAGTGTAGGGACGATCCTCAACCAGGGCGTCCGCTGGATCTCCACGAGGACGGGATCGGCCGGCCCGCGGGCACCCACCTCGCGGAGCACCGCGTCCGGGACCATGACCTCCGGCACTCCGGCACGGAGCAGGTCGAGTTGACCCGCCCTGGCGAGCAGGATCAGGGGCGAGGCGTTGACGATCCTTCGGACAGGCGTTGCCACGATTCGAGTTCCTCCTTGAGCTCCTCGGCGGTGACCTGGCAGGCCGGGACCCGGGCCCGGAACAGAGCGTCCAGGAAATCGGCACGGCTCAGCCCGGCGATCTCGGCCGCCTTACCCTGCGAGACGAGGCCCTGGTGATACCAGAGGATCGCTGCCGCGATCGGCATCTCTCGGGCGAACTCCTTGGGCGAGCGCCGGAGTGCCGAGAACGCACCATCCGGGACTTCGACGGTCACTGTGGCCATGGCAGCCTCCTGATTGCGATATCCACCAGTCCCGGCGGAACGGTGCTCGCGGGTCGAATCGCGGCAGCGCACCACCACAAGGTGACCCCCAGCGTCTTCCCGATGCGGTGCCGTCCGGCCGCGTGGGCTGCGGTTCCATCGGGACTCGCATTCCACCACCGGTCTGTTCATTATAGCCCCACCTCTGACCCAGGGCGACCATCGCATCGACCGGGCTGGGCCACCGCGGGGAGCGTCCTCTCACAGGCCGGGCGGTTCGGGATCGGCCAGGCGGTCGAGTACGTAAGCCACGGCTCAACGGGGATGAACACAGATATCAGCCAACAACCAGACGGACATGGGCGGGCCGGTGCTGCGACCGGATGTCCACGACCGCCCGAACGGACCGGACGGGATCCGGCGTTGGTCCAGCCGGGCCGGCCCCTACGGCGACCGGCCTGCCATTCGAAGCGACACCACTTGCGGCCCGAAACGACACCACTTGCGGCCCCGGCGGGCCGTCGGCGACCCGACCCGGCGGCAGCCGGGCGCCGCACCGCGCGGGCCGCGGCCGTGGGCGGTCCGGAACGCTCCCCGATCCGCGCCGCTCGGGCCGGGACCGTGGCCACGCCCGCCGGTCCGACCGGGCGGGTGGCAGACGGCGGCGGGACGGCTAAACTCGCTGCGTCCCTGTTCTGCGCTCGGCGTAACCAATCTTCAGACAGAGCCTGAAACGGCGGTAGACCTGGCCCATGACCGAAAAGCCGCCCGCAGACCCCGCCGATCATGCCGAGGACTTCAGCCGACGTTATGCCGAGGATCTTGAGATCGTCGCCGGGCAGGCGATGATGGATCTCGGCATCCCAAACGATCAGCTGGGCGAGCGGGACCACGAACGGGGCAGCCAGATCTACAGCTTCTTCCCGCAGGACGGCCAGGGAGGGACGGTGTCGCATGCCGGGCAGGTGACGCTGGACTCCGGCTTGATGAACCCGGAGCTCCTGACAGAGAATTACGACGCGGACACCCGACGGGCCTGGCAGCGGACCCGCCTCGGGGACCGTGCCCAGGCGATCATCGCCCACGAACTGGCCGAGCACGAATACGGCGGCGACCACGAATTGGCCCTCATCGCCGGGCCGGAAACAAAGCTGCCGGTGAGCCACGCAGCGAGGGAGCTACTCAGGCAAATGGAGCGTGGCTGGCGCGGCCGTTGAGCACGTCGTGACGCAGTTTCGCCCCGGCCTCGGTAAGCCGGTAATGGCCATCGTTGCCACGGATAAACGAGTGGCGCGGCTCCATCAAGCCGGCGGCGGCCAGCTCCCGATAGAGGGCCCGGTTATCGTCTGCAACCTCGACACGCTCGCCCGATATTCGGCGGCGGAACAGGGCCAGGGCGGCTTCGGATAGGGCAATGGTTTGCATGGCATCCTCCTGGCCGGATTCTAGTCCAATCCAACGGGGAGGGGAATGTGGATCGAGCCGGCAACGCCGTCGATCACGCGCCGGGAAGTCTCGGCCAAGTCGATTCCCAACCTATTGACTTCTTGCAGTGGTCTCTCGCCATTGGCGAGACTGGGCCGAACGGGCAAGATCTGCCAAGGGGAGGTCAAAGGGGACGAGGAGGTCAAAAAGGAGGCAATCGGCATTGGATGCAATCATCCAATATTAGTTATGTCCCCTTTGATCTCCCTTTGATCTGCTCAATCATCCAATGTAGAGTCGAGGTGTGGCGCGGTGGCTCCGTCTCATCGACGAGGCTCCGTCTCCACACCCCGCTCATCAAACTGGACAGGCGGTTTTCCCGCATCCAGCTTTCGGACAAGGCGTCTCTCATCTCGAGTTCACACGTTCGCTCACGAGACCGTTGCGGCTACTTTCGTCGGAGCCGGTGCAATCCCAGCTCCTGGTACAGGTAGGCATCCGGGTATCGTGTCGTACCCGAACCCTGCACCTTGAACTTCGCGCACAACCACTGGCGCACCCGGTAACGGACGTGGCTTTCGACGTTGCGGTAGGCCGCGCTGACCGTCCCGATGCGGAAGTAGTTGGACCAGCCCCGCAATTTGCGGTTGATCCGACCAATCTGCGCCTCGACCGCCAGCGGAGTCTTTCGCCGCGTCGTCAGTTCACTGATCTCGTTACACAGCCGGAGCACCTTCTTCCGCGACGGACGCGGCCCGATGTAGGACGCCCCCGTGCGGCGGTCATAGGTCCGGCCCAGGGTGTAGCCCAGGAAGTCGAACTGCTCCTCGGGCAGGCGACAGAGCCGCGTCTTGGTCTCGTTGACCGTCAGCTTCAGCCGGGACATCATCCCCCGCATCATGGCCATCGCCTCCTCGGCGGTGCCACGACAGCAGATGACGAAGTCGTCGGCATAGTTGACGATGTGGGCGACCAGACGCCGCTCATGACCGCCGGTCTTCCATCCCTTCACAAAGCGTCGCATGTAGACGTTCGACAACAATGGTGAGATCGGTGCCCCTTGCGGAGTCCCCATCCCCTGGTCTTTGTTCCGGGTCGTCCGATGGCGATGCCCCTTCGCGTCGGTCTCTTCCACCGGCGTCTCCAGCCACAGCTTGATCAGCCGCAGGACGCGGCCGTCGCTGATCCGCCGGGACATCGACTTCATCAACTCGTGATGGGGTATGCTATCGAAGTAGCCGGATAAGTCCGCGTCCACCACCTCGGTGTGCCCCGTCCTGAGCAGCCGTTCCGCTTGGCGAACGGCGTCCAGGGCGCTTGCGCCGGGCGGTAGGCGTGTTGTTCAGGCTCCAGGTCGGCCTCGAAGATCGGCTCCAGGACCAGCACCGCAGCCATCTGCACCACGCGATCCTTGATGCAAGGGATCCCCAGCGGCCTTTGCTTGCCATCCGGTTTAGGGATGTACACGCGTCGGACCGCTCGGGGCTCGTACGTCTCGTTCCTGAGCTCTTCCGCCAGTTCGTCCAACCATCGATCGGCGCCGTACGCTTCGATATCGGCGAAACTCTGGCCGTCGGTCCCCGGCGCGCCGCCGTTGGCACGACAGCGGTCGTAGGCGAAGCCCAGGACGTCGCGACGATAGATCTTGTCGTACAGCGCGTAGAAGCGGTAGTCGGGCGAGCTCTTCGCTTTGGTGTGCAACGCCGTCTGCAACTTCCCAACCTTCACTGGAGGTGATAGGCTCACGCCAATCTCCCGGCTGTCGGCCGCTTGCTGCGTCGACCTTGAACCAAGGCCCCTTCCCTCGACCGGAGTTACCCGGCGTCGGCGGTACTACGGGCCTATCCGCCACCCCAGGTGGCCCGGCCTATCCCTCGCGGGCGTCCGGTTGAGGGTCACGCGCCCTCACCGCCTGGGGTTTCCCGTGTTGCGTTGGATCTCCGTGTACAGGCATGCCGTCGTCAATACCCCGGTGGCCCGCTGGGTCGGATTGCTCGTGGGTCGGTCTATTCCAACCTCCCCGTGCTCGCCAGCGGCTTCGGCCTTCCCCATACTAATGCAAGGTCGGCGCACACATTGGACGTTTCGAGGCCTGCTCGACGTTCACTCGCGTTACGGCCTGCCTGCTCGCTGCATCGCCAAAGCGACACATGTGTCTCGAAGGCTCCGACGGCTTCGTTACCTCCACCGCCGCTCCGATAGCTACCGGCCGGAGCAACCCAGTTGCCGGGTGGGAGTTGCACCCACTGAAGACCAACACCTTTGCACGGCGCACATTAGTTATGTCCCCTTTGATCTGCTTATGTCCCCTTTGATCTGCTTATGTCCCCTTTGATCTGCTTGCACATCCCATCACCGGGATCGTCGCGGAGCGATCCGCGAAGGTGCTGCGCTGCTCCAGGGCCTCGTCCTGTGCGGCCGGTGTGGGCGGCGGATGACGATCCGTTACATGGACGACGGCCGGACTCCGTTGTACGAATGCAATCAGCTCCATAAGAATCTCGGAGAGAAGACGTGCCAGTCGTTGCGGGGCGACGGTATCGATGCGGCTGTGGCCGCTGTCTTCCTGGAGGCCATGCAGCCGGCGGAGTTGGAGGTATCGATGGCGGCCATCGATCAGATCGCAGAACAGGTACGCAGGGTGGACCGCCAGTGGGAGATGATCGTGGAGCGGGCGCGATACGAGGCGGAGCTGGCCCGGCGCCGGTTCCTCGCGATCGATCCCGAGAACCGGCTGGTCGGGCGGACCCTGGAGCGCGAGTGGGAGTCGCGGCTCGCCGAAGTGGGGCGACTGGAACGGGAGTCGGCCACCCGGCCCGACCGATCGATTCGCCTGGTGGACCCGGCGGAGCGGGCCCGGATCCTGGCGCTGGCGCGGGACCTGCCCGCGCTGTGGAACGCCGCCGCCACGACCCACGTCCAGCGAAAACAACTGATCGGATACTTGATCAAGGATGTCTGCCTCAATCGGGGTGAGGCGATGATCGAGATGTCGATCCGCTGGCAGACGGAGGCATGTACCGCCCTGAGCATCCCTCGCCCCCCGCGCTCCTGCGACAAGCGCCGGACCGACGCCGCCGTGCTGGCCCGCCTCCGCACCCTGGCGGTCAACACCACCGACGGCCGGGTCGCCGAGATCCTCGATCGTGAGGGCTTGCGCTCCGGGACCGGGCGACGCTTCACGACGAACATCGTGAAGCAGCTCAGGTACAGCTACTCCATCCCGAGCGGCTGTCCCGATCGGCCCGCGGCCTGCGCCGACGGGCACCGGGCGGACGGGCGTTGCACCGCGAGGGTCGCCGCGGAGCTGCTCAACGTGACGGTCTCCACCATCGCCGATTGGTGCCAGTCGGGCGTCCTGGATGGTATCCAGTCGGTATCTCACGGCCCCTGGTGGATCCGATTGACGCCTGAAGCGATCGCCCGCCTGCGCAAGGCCGAGCGTCGCTCCTGGACCCGCCGTTCGACCTCATGAGCCCGGCAGGGCCCAGGGAAGGGCCGACCCAGTCCTCCAAATCCTCAACCCCGTTGCGAAGAGGTGCAGTATGAACGACAGATCGGGATGCCCAGCGGCCGGGTCTCGGTTGCCGAGCCGGCCTTGGGGATTCGGACCCGACGCACCGGAGGCGCCCGGTACGTGCCGGACTTGGCTCGTTCCAGCAGCGACCGGAGATTGCTCTCCAGATCCACCGCGTAGTCCTCGCCGCTCTGCCCGTCCACGCCCACCGCCCCGTCCTTGCGCGTACGCCGGTACGCCTCACGCAGCCAGTCGATGTCGATGTGGTGGGCCAGGGACGTGAATCCCATCTCCGGGCCCTGCCGGGCGAGTTGTGCGATCCGTTGTCGTTTCGTGGACACGTCCACGGGTTCCGATGCACCCGCCATGTTTCCCTCCGACGGTGGCTTGAAACGGCATCCCCTTGGCTCGGCGGGGTCCCCCGGGAAGGTTCCCCCGCTTCGGCGCTACTATGGGATGCTCCGACTCCCGACCGTCCGTCTCGCCGCGCTTCGTTGCCTTCGCTTGGCGATACCACCCTCGCGGCCGATTCGCTCCCTCCGGCCGGGGCGCGCGGCCGGGGGCACGGGGAGATTGGTATTCCGGTTCCCGAGCCGGAGATGTCGGTGGAGACGGCCGGGTCTCTCAGGTTCCCGAGCGACCCTCGTGTCCCTGCGCCCTGCTCTTGGACCCCGGTAGGACCGAATCGCGCCAAGCCGTTGCGGCGCTCGGCGCGGCCCCCGCTTGTGTCAACAACGGTGGCTCCCGCGAGCGAAGATTTCGGGGCTCGATCGCACGGCATGGGGACTCGCTGTCTACGCTTCGCAGTGGAGGTCGCCCGCCACCGCGCAAGACTCGCTTCCGGCTGCGGGCTAGGCTCTGCCGGGCGGGATTCGTTCACCCGCAGGGTTGCGATGAAAGGTTTCCGAGTTCGAGTCTCTTCCTCCCTTCTCGAGCTTACCTGACGCTATGACACCAATTTCGCTCCCCTGCCGAGCTGTCGAAGATTCGTAACTGATAAGCCGTGCCTCGCACGCACGATCATCGTAGCCGCGTCGGCCTGGCGGTCGGAGGGTGGGCCAGCGGGTCTGGGGAGATGGATCGGGGGCTCTGGCCTGGGCTGGTTGATAGCAGCCAGAGGTTAGAGCGGCCTCCTTGGCTCAACTTTCCACTGAACCTGGTTCTTCATCCAGCCGCCGTGCGAACCCATGGAACTCGATGACGATCATGTTGAGCCCCGACAGGTCGAGACCGGGGTTGTCCTGCGGGCGCACCTTGATCCGCCATTGCCCGAACGGCCCGATCGGCGCGTAGAGGCAGTTCTTGGGCACGGTGCCCGGGTTCGGTAGGCCGATGCTCGAGTCCACCAGGCCCCAGGCGCCTTCGAACGACCCGGTCAAGAACTTCCGCTTCACGGGGTCGTACTTGAGCCCCTCGGCATTGTAGACGCAATGCACCGGGACCGGATCGTGCGTGATGTAGTCGGACCCGGGGACATTCGGGTCGAGCGTGGGGAACGGCTTGTTCGTGCGCGTGGTGAACCGCTCCTGGCCGAGATGGGTGAGGTGTACGTCGTGCTTGTTGTTGTCGCTGGTCGTAGTCATGCCGACCATCCAGACGCGGGCCCGCGTGATCCGCACGTCGGCGTTGCCGTGGAACGGGTTGACCGGCGACGGGGACTCCGGCCGGAGGTACGTTAACCAGGCGGCCGTGGTCGGATCGAGATCGCTCGGCGGGGCGTTCGAGCTCGCCACGGCGGGCTCGATCTCGAAGTCGGCCTCGTGGTCTTGTCGCAGGTCCTTGAACACGCTGGGGTGGGCCTCCGGGGTGAGGACCACGAGGATCCCCGTCGAGAAGGTATACGGCGGGACCGCGTGCTCCTGGAGCTTCTTCAGCAGTTTCTTGTCCAGGCTGACCTTGGCCTTCTCGAGCTGCGCCGTGAGCGTGGCGCCGGGGCTCTTCTGGATCTCCTCCGCGAACCCGTCGAACGGTTCGAGCACCAGAATGCGTAGGCCCGGTACGCGAGGTAGAGCTCTTCCAGGCAGTCCCGCTTGACCTGCTCCTGGAGCCCGGCGACGAACGAGGTCATTTCCGGCAGTCCCGGCGCCTGCTGGTCGGCCAGCTTCCCCTGGATCTCCAGCTTCCGCTGCTCGATCGTCTTCCGCTGCCCCCGGAGTTCGAGGAGGCGGCTCAGTAGCGAATTATAGGCATCGACCTTGCGGTTGCGGCGCTGGAGCAGGTCGATGTAGCTGTCGAGGCGGGAGGCGACGACCTGGGCTTGGCCTATGCTCGTGCGGAAGTTCTCGACCAGCTCACGGAACTGGGCGTACTTCGCCAGCATCGTGTACGAGTTCCTGTCGTCCGTGAAGCCCCCCTCCATCTCCGTCAGCTGCTCCTTCAGGCTCCCCTCCTTCAAGACCTTGATCTGATTGAGGAGGTAACTCTTCTTCACCTGCTCGCCATCGTCGGTCAACACGTTGTTAACGCCTTCATGGACCATCGTCCCGACCTGGCTGCCGATCATCAGGCCCGCCTTGACGGGGTTCGACTCGTCGGTGAACGCGAGCTGGCTCATGCAGTTGAAGAGGGTGTTGACGCTCAGGCCGAAGGCCTCCCTCACCTCCTTGGTGAAGTTGTCCATGACGGGCTGCAGGCTGTTCGCCGTGGCCTTTCGCGTCTTCTCCAGTTGATCGAGCTCCGCGCGCGCCTTGGCGATATCGCCATCGGTCTTGGTCAAATCATTCAACTCCGTGTCCAGGTCGTCCTTGACCGCGTCGGAGTTGTCCAGGGCGAGATTCAGGTTGGCGGCCGCCCCCTGGGACGTCTGGAGGGCATCGAAATACTTGGTCGCCGTCTCCTCGACGGCCTTCAGCGATGCGAGGGCCCTCTCGGCCTCGGTGATGAACGTGTCGTACGAGAGCAAGGGGGCCCAGCGCGGCGCGTTGCCGAAGGCGTCGAGGCCGAACTCGAGGCTCTTGCTGGCCGCCAGGATCGGGTCGCGCAGCGCGTCCAGGACCGGCTTCTCGACCTCGTTCATCGGGATCAGGTCCCGGGTCCGCAAGAGCCAGTCGAATTTCCGGTTCAGTCCGGCGGCGTTGCGGCGGTCGGCGATCGGATCCGTCACCATGTAGGCGGCGCGGAAGCGCTCGAAGAGCATGTGGAGGTAGCTCGCCGTGGCCGGGACGCTCATGCCCCGCGGGGGAGTGGGGCCGAACTGCACGGTGGAGATGCCCGCGCGGGCCGGGTCGGCCTCGTCGCCCGGCAGATTCGTGAATCCGTCGGACCCGTCCGCGCCGGGGCGACCCCCGGCCTTCAAGAGGCGATAATTCTCGTCGTGCGGTCGGGGAATGGGGAAGCCGCCCATGTCGATGACCATGGTGTTCAGCACGATCTCGTTCTTCTCCCCCTCGCCGCCCTTCCCGCCCAGACCTTTGTTCCCCCCCTCACCCCCCTTGCCCGGCTGACCACGTTGCCCCGCGTTGACGGTCGTGGTCACCCGGGCCATCCGGGCCTTGAGGGTATAAACCGTGATCGTGCCTCCGTCGCCGCCGCGGCCCCCCTTGCCGCCCTTCCCCCCGTTGCCACCCACGCCCCCCGGGCCGCCGTTGGTGGGGGGGCACCAGACCCAAGGGGTCAAGATGTCGGCGGCATCGCTGTCGCTGCGGCCCCTGGCCGCGGCCCCCGGCCCTCCGTTGCCGCCGTGGGCCCCGGCCTGGCCCGCCTGGCCCTCGCCCCCCGGGCCGCCGTCCGCCCGAATGGTCAGCTCGTTGCCGAGTGGGGACCCGAGGAACTGGAGGATATCGGCGATCCTGACGGCCTCGACGTCCCTCAACTTGTCCCTACCTAACCACAACTTCGCGAGGTCCATCCTGAGGCGCCTGAGCAGACCGCCTTCCGGCGCCGGCGGGTTCGCACGTGGTTTGCTCGGGTCGTAGATGGTCGCCTCATCGATATCCATGACCTTGCCCTTGCCGTGGAAGATGCGGAAGTGGAGCGCCCCCGTATCCATCGCGGCCACGACGATCTGGGACTTGCCCGTCTTCGGGAGGTCCGCGAGCTTCGTAATCCACGTGGCCTTGCGCACCGCGTCCGCGTTCGGCATAACGATCGGATCGCCGGCTCTGACGGTCACGGAGGATCCTCCTTGTCGTAGGCCCTCGCGACGCCTGAGGGGGGCATGAGCACAAGGTCGAAGTCCTCGTCTTCGGGGAAGCGCTCGTCGAGGAGGACGTGGCCGTACAGGGTGACGGACCCGGCAGCGCTGCCGGGTTTCCCCTCCTTTCCCTGCTCGCCGTTCATATCGCCGGGATGCGTCTCGGACGACTTGCCCGGTCCGCCATCGCGGCGCCGCGTCTGGTCTCGCATCGGGTTGTTGGAGATGGTCGTCCCGGTGCTCCCCTCGCTGTTGGCGACGACGACGCGTGGCGAGGGGTCGGGATGGGCCTGCTGGTGGTCGAGCTCGTCGCCGCTGACGTCGATCTCCGGCGGTTGATGGGTCTGGGGGTCCTTGATGATCCGCAGGACCCGCGAGACGATCGTGTGGTGCCGCCCCGGCGTCTTGATCTTGCCGCAGATCGTGACGTGGTCCCCCTGGATGAGCAGGTTCGCCGTGGGGGGAACGATCACGGGATTCTTGTCCGCCGGCAGGTTCTTGTTCTGCGTCAACGTGATGGGGATCGCCGCCTCGATTCTCATCGCGACGACGTTGTGGTTTCCGTCCTCGGTCACCTGCAGGTTGTAGGTCGAGCTCGTTTTGATGGACATTTCAGGTCGCGCTCGCGAAAGGGGTGGGGCGGGGTCGGTCGTGGAAGGTGCTCCGGGCGACGCGACGATCGGCCCGGAGCGGGAACTGTTCGTTGCAGTGGATCGTCGGATCCCGGGTGCCGCGGACGGCTGGCGCCGGGCGGCCCGCACTAGGTCCCCACGGCCTTGATGAGCCTCAGGGTGTCGTGCTGGAGGTGGCGGACGAGGGCGTCGATCGGCTCCAGGAGGCGTTTCCGGCTCGCCTCGATGCTCTGCTTGACGGGGGGCAGGTGATTCTCATCGATGGGCAGGATCCTGTTGACGTCCCTGCGCATGCCCTCCAGCTCGAAGGCGATGGTGGCGACGGCCTCGTGCATCTTCGCCAGTGCCAATTCCGGGTCCGGGTTGTTGGGATGGGCATAGGCAAACGACTGCTCACGCCAGGCCTTGAGGGACTCCGTCATCGCCTTGGACATCTGGCCGCTGCCGATCGCCGCCAGCCCCGAGGTGGTCATGTCGCGCGTCTTCAGGACATCCGGGAGTTTGCTCTCCACCGTCTTCGCGGCCAGCTTGATCTGGTCGTACCAGCAGCCTTCGAGCCGGTTGATCCCGTTCTTGAAGGCCTGATCCGATGCGTTGGTCTCCGCGCCTCGGGAGGGAACCTCGCTGATCCGGGAGTACATCGTCGTGAAGGTCGGCTTCCCGGCCCGCGCGTTCATTTGCATCATCACCTTCTCGGCGATCGCCTTCATGGAGGCCAGGCCGCCGATCGGGATGAACCCGACGTCGCTGGCGCTGTCGCCGTAAAGTCGGGGTGCTTGAGGGCCTTGTCGAACTCCCTCAGCTCAGTCCGGATCAGGTCGGCCTGATTCTTCAAAACGTCCTCGGTCGGCTTGGCCTCCCGGCGCAAGATCGCGTCCCACGCTTCGAGGACCCGCATCAACCGCTCGCCCACGGTGCCTTGGGGGGTTCGCTGCCAGGACGCCCGGGCGATCTGCTCCGAGGTGAACCCGTCACTGGGCTTGTAGTCGTCCTTGTATCTGGTCAAGAAGGCCTCTTCGGCGGCCTTCATGTAGGTGTGGGCGACCGCAGCGAGGCCGTCCGGGCTGGTTTCGACCAGACGCCGGGTATCATCGAGTATCGTGTCGAAGGCGGATTGGCCCTCCTTGGAAGGAGCCCACTCCGAGATCGACCGGTCGAATACCTTGGTGATGTCCCTGTAATCGCCCAGCTTGTCGTAGAATTCGTAAACCTTGTCCGGAGCCACGTACTCCCTGTCGCGGAGCGATTGAAAGCCTGCCTTTTCGGCCGTCGCGAGATCCGTTGCCGACTTTTGCCTCGTGTCCTCCCGCACTTCCAGAAGGCGAACTCCCGGCCTTCGCTGGTCCCGATGCCCGCCTCGGACTGTTTCCGGTACCTTTGCTCCAAGGGCGTCAGGTCGTTGTGGCTTATTCCGAAGGCCTCCCGGTCCGCGATCCAGCGCGATTCATAGCGCGAATCGGCCATCGCCTTGCGGCTCGCCTCGCTGAACTTTGTCCACTTTTCGGCCGTCTTTGGATGTTCGATGTGCTCGTTCGGCATCGAATCGACTCCCTGCCTCCGGCCGTGGTCGAGTCCTCCGACCGGTCGGGGTCAGGCCCGGCCGCCCAACGCGATCGCGCTTCCCGGAGAGCGGTACACCCGCCCTACGCCGCATCGTCCGGCCACGCCCGCGAGCCATTAGATAGGCGACATAGCCCCCTGTCAAATAAAAAAATCTGCCACATGTGGGAAATCTACAGGCGTCTTAAGTTGGAGGGATCCCGGGGCGTGGATAAAGGGTCAGCGTGGATAAAGGGTCAGGAATCAAATTGACAGTTGTCCGATGTTCTGTCGTCTCGGCTGGGAGAATACCCGGGGGAGGGGGATACGGTGACGCAGCTAGAGGGGGATACGGTGACGCAGCTAGTTTTTTGCGGCCCGGTCAGATCGGTCGGCCGGCCGACGGACCCGACCGCATCGCCCCGACCCGTCCGGCCCGTCGGTCATCCGCCGTCCCTCCGGGCCGGGCCCGCGGGCATCCCGATCGGCCCCGACCGACCCGCGAGGCCGCCCGGGCGGCTATCGGCCGGGCCCGATCGGGCTGGTCGGCGCGGCGCGTTCCGGGTTCAGCCTTGGCGGTCTAGCCGGAGAGGGAAACAAAGGTGAAACAACTAATGTTGAATACAAGCATGCGACGTTAGCTGTGTCCCCTTTCCCACTTTATGTTGCCGGCCGCGCCCCGGGCGGAGAACCGACGTCTTTCGGTTGAGCAGGTCGCCGAAACGGGTAAGATGGAACCGGCGGGCAACATCTGCCCCGGTGACGCGGAAAGGGGATGAGCCATGGCGACCAGGTTGATGCCCGAGAAACCGGGCGGCGAGAAGCCCGCGGCGAAGAAGGCCCCCCCGAAGAAAAAGGCCACGCCCGGGAAGGCCGCCGCGAACGGGCCGGCGGCGGCCGCCAGTGCCAAGCCCGCGACCAAGGCCAAGAAGCGCCTCCCCGCCGCCACGATCGGGGCCCTGGCGGAGCTCGAGGCCGGCGAGTTGAACCGTTACACCGACGCCGACGAGATGTTCCGGGATCTGGGTCATGAGAGGGGTCGCGGGGAGGCCACGCGCTTGCCCGGTAAGTCGGCATCGGCCCTCGGAGACCGGATCGTGAAGCCGGATCGGGCCAACCTCAACCCCGAGATCGCCCGTGCCATCCTCAAGATCGACTTCGAGCCCGAGGACCATCGGCGTGTGGACGAACTCTCCGCCAAGGCCCAGAAGGGCACGCTGACCCCAGAGGAGCGGGCGGAGCTCGACGAGTATATCCGGGTGGATCTGGAGCTGACGGTCCTGCGATCGAAGGCCCGGCTGTCGCTCAAGCGAGCGAACCAATCCCCATGACGGACGATCTGCGCGGCGAGTCCGACGCAGGGCTCGGTATCGGTGCGAATACTGCCGGATCCCGCAGTCGGCCGTGCGATTCCGCCACCAGGTCGATCACATCATCGCCGAGCAGCACGAGGGGGGCGACGAGCTCTCGAACCTCGCGCCTGGCCTGCGCCCATGACAACCGCCACAAAGGCCCCAACCTCTCCGGACTCGACCCGGTGACCCGGGAGCTGACCCGCCTCTACAACCCGCGGCGAGACCGTTGGCGCGAGCACTTCGCCTGGCAGGGGGCGGTGCTCATCGGCTTGACGGCCGTCGGACGGACGACGATCCAGGTCCTGTCGATGAACGACCGTGAGATGGTCGAGGCCCGAGAGTCGCTCATCGCGGAAGGTCGTTTCCCGCCGAAATGAGCCGGAGGGGGGACATCGGTGTCGGGGGACATCGGTGTCGGGGGACATCGGTGTCGGGGGACATCGGGCCGGGTCGCCCTGGGGGATTGCTCCCCCAGGGCTCCCACAGATCCGGACGTGCGCGTCGAAGGCGCATCCGGCTCGTCGCGTCGCAGATTCGCTGTCCCTCACACGATCCGTCGGCCTCGCGGTGACACGCTCGGAGGTCCGATGCCCTCGGCGTGGTTCCGGCTTCCGGTCTACAACGCGGCTCCCCCTTCGCTCCACGGGGTCCGGGAGGGCCCGTTCCCCCGCTTCGACGCTACTATGAGGCGCTGCGACTCCCTGACGCCCGTCTCGCCGCACTTCGTTTCCTTCGCTTGGCGATACCATCGTTGCGTCCCTCGTTCGTCCCCGACGGCCCAGGACACGGGGCCGCGGATCAATCTGGAGTTGGTAAGCCGGGTCTCCGGCCGGCCTTTCGATGGAGGCGGCAGGGGCTCCCAAGTTCCCGGGGACCCCTCGTGACCATTCGCCATGTTCTTCGACCCCGGCGGGACCAGGCAGGCTGAGTGGACCATGAGTGAGTTGCCTGGCGCGGCCCCCGCATCTGACAACGACGAGGGCTCCCCGCGAGTGATGATTTCGGGGCTCAATCGCACAGCGTCTGATCTCGCTGTCTACGCTTCGCAGGGTGGGTCGCCCCACCACCGCGCAAGACTCGCTTCCGGCTGCTGGCCCGGCTCTACCGGACGGGATTGGTTACCCGCAGGGTTCCGATGAAAGGTTTCACGTTTGTGGCGGTCCTCCTCTCCCGAGCTTCTTGGCGCAATGTCAGTTCATTTTTTCCCCCGCCCGCGGAGCGGCCGACCGCGCCGCCCCGTCCGGCCCGACGGTCATCCGCCGTCCCTCCGGGCCATGCCCGCGGGCACCCCGATCGGCCCCGACCGACCCGCGCAGTCCAGTTCGGCTCGCCAGGACGCTCAAGCCGCGACCGGCCAGGCCTGTTCGGCCGGTCGGCGCGGCGTGCTCGATCGAAGCCGGGAGGAAGCCGGTGCCAGAGCTGCTTTTCCGCGAGAAGCCGGTGTCCGTGACCGGCCCGGCCGATCCGCTCGCCGGCTTCATCGTGGGGCCGATCGGGGCCGGCTCCGACGGGCCCGCCGCGACGGTCCGTCGGGCTGCGACCGCGGCCGGGCCGGGCCGCCCGTCTCGCGCCAGGCGAGGACCCGCCGGCAGGTCCGGGCTCGGGCCATCGCTCGATCGCCCGCGCCGACGCGATCGGCGTGGCCCCGGCGCACGTCTGACGTTACTTCTTTCCGGTCCGGGAGAGAGCGGTGAGTGAATCCGGCGACGGTCGGGGCGAGAAGCCGCCGGTCGGGCCGCCGGTGAAGAGCGGCCCGCCGGATCGAGAGCCGGCCGGGACCTGCCATCCTCGTCTGGGGCGGGTGGGACCGAGCCCGATCCGGCCGGAGTCGGTGTCGTGCCGCCAGGCGAGCTCGAGGGAGGAGGAAGAGACTCGAACTCGAGTGCGGGTTTTCCTCGGCTTGCGTCCGTTCCCGAATATCGTCCCTCCCCTCCGTCGCGGATGTCGGCCCTGGCCGGGGTTCACTCCTTTTGTTGACGGTGCCACCGGCGCGGTATACTGGTCGAGCCGTCGGGAGATCTTCTCGGAGCCGAGGCCATTCCATGACGATCCAGATCGAGCTCGCACCCGAAGAGGAACGAGTCCTCCTCGAGCAGGCCCGGATGAGCGGACGCGACCCGGCCCTCTACGTCCGCCAGGTCCTCCGCGATCACCTTCGCCTCGAGGGGGAGCGAACCGGCCGCGACACGGCGGGTGCCGGGGCGATGCTGACCCTGGAAGACCTGATCGATGACGAGGCCGTCGCCTCGTGTGTCGCGGAGGCCGATGACAGCGTCTCGCTGGAAGAGGTCCGCGCCGCGACCTCGAAGATCAAGGGCTCCATGGCTCGTGCCGTCATCGAGGAAGAGAGGGCGGAACGCCCCTGATGCCGCTCTACTTCTTCGATACGTCCGCCCTGATCAAGCATTACCATGCGGAGGCCGGGACGGATACGGTGGATCGGCTCATCGGCGAACCGGGTGCGGGCCGGCTCATCGTGCGCCTGACCCTGGTCGAGACCGTGTCGGTCTTCGCCCTCAAGGTCCGCACGGGGGAGTTCGATGCCGCGGAATTCGGCAGGCTTCGGGCCCTCTTCGCGACGCATGTGGCGCGGGGCCGGTATCAGGTCTTCCGGCTGCTCAACATCCATTACGATCGTGCGCGAGAGCTGATTGCACGCCACGGCCCGCATCGCCAGATCCGCACCCTCGATGCCCTTCAGCTCAGCGTGGCCCTCCAAGTGCACCAGGTGGCCCCCATCGATCGGTTCGTGTGCGCGGATCAGCGGTTGTGCGGGGTCGCGCTCCTCGAAGGGCTCGCCGTGATCAATCCCGAACGGCCCTGAGGGCTTCCGGGAGAACTCGGCCGGCGCGTTGCGCCGGAACGAGGAGGGAAAAGGGAGACGTAGCGCACTGTCGCGGGGCGGAAGAACGCGGACGCGGCGAGTTTTCACAGACCGACCCTGGGCGTGGGCGTCGGCTGAGCGGCCCGACCGATCCGTTCGCCGGCTTCATCGCGGGGCCGATCGGGGCCGACCCGGACGGGCCCGCCGCGACGGTCCGTCGGGCTGCGACCGCGGCCGGGCCGGGTCGGGCCGCCTGTCTCGCGCCGGACGAGGGCCCGCCAGCAGGGCCGGGCTCGGGACGTCGCTCGATCACTCCGCTCCGGCGGGAAGGAAAAGGGGCAATCGCGCGAATCGAGAAGCGCATTAGCGTCGGGGCGTGATCGAATAGTTGTCGATTCGCGAGAGGTCCCCCCTGGTAGGTCGCTTATTCGTGTGGGCGTGCCAGCGCGATCTTAACAGCAGATGGTGAGTGGGGTAACATGAGCTGGGCAGGCGTGAGTCTACCAGCGGGTGTGCCCGTGGCCAGAGAGGACATCGGTGAACGGCGTTTCGGGGACGATGGCGCAGCTCGTAATCGGCATGGCGACCCGATATCGTCCCACGAGCTGACCGCGAGACAGACCATGGCCGCACGCGGCGAGGAGCGAGTATGAACATCAGTTTTGAGCTGCCGCCCAGTATTGAGCTGGAAATATCCGCCCACGGGGTCGACCTGAGCGGCGAGGCCCGTGAAGCCTACATTGTTGAGCTCTACCGCCAGGACCGCATCACCCATCACCAGCTCGCCGAAGCCCTGGGACTCAGCCGCCTGGAGGCGGAAGGGGTCCTCAAACGACATGAGGTCTCATCCGGCGTGACGGCCGAGGAGATGCGAGCCCAGGCCGCAGCCTTGCGGGAGGGCCTGCGGGAGCGACCCCTCCAATGATTGTCGTCTCCGACACGACGCCGCTCAATTACCTCATCCTCGTCGACTCGGTCCATGTGCTCCCGAGCCTGTTCGTCCGGGTCCATGCTCCCTGGGCGGTCATCACGGAGCTCTCGCATAGCAGGACCCCGGAAGCCGTTCGGCGATGGGTCGCGAGCCCGCCCGCTTGGCTCACGGTCCAGGACCCGACGAGCACCGACGCCTCGCTGAAGCTGGGGAGCGGCGAGACCGCAGCCATCGCGTTGGGCCAGGAGCTCAAGGCCGATTGGATCCTGATCGATGAGCGAAAGGGTACGCGGGAGGCTCGGGGCCGGGGACTTCGAGTCGCTGGCACGCTCATTGGTGAGCGAGACGACTTTCCACGTCACCGATCAGGTCCTGAAGGACTCCGAGCAGCGATACCGAGACCGGCAGGAGGAGCTTGCCTAAAGGGCCTTCGGCGGGACGGTGCACGCGAACGCAATCCGTTGTTGACGGGGGGACTGGGAATGAGGACCTGCGGGGCGGGACCCTTCACGCTTCGGTGCGGGTCGGACGACACCAAGGGGCGGGGACGGGGCGTGAAGGGAACGCCGCGAGTTTCCGCCGCCCGCCGCCCCGATGTCCCTGACCGGCCGGAACCCGACGGACCTCACACTCCCGACCGCCCGGACCCGGAACGGGTCCGCGGCTGGTTCTCGCAGACCAACCCTGGGCGTGGGCGCCGGCTGACCGGCCCGGCCGATCCGCCCGCCGGCTTCATCGGGGGCCGATCGGGGCCGGCTCGGACGGGCCCGCCGCGCCGGTCCGTCGGGCCGCGACCGCGGCCGGGCCGCCCGTCTCGCGCCAGGCGAGGACCCGCGGACTCGGGTGTCCGACCTGGTTTGCGGTGTTTTCGGCGCGGCCGGGCGGTGCCAGGCGGGCCGATCGCCGGCGTCGAGCGACCAGGGGTTAGGGGCGAGGGGCGAGGAAGACCGGGACGGCCCGCCCGAGCGCCGGTAACGCCGGATTCGAGAGACGCCAGGTACCGGCGAGGGGTTCCCTCGTCCCTCCTTCCCACTCGGCAGGCTCAGGGTCGTGCCCGGACTCCACCCCCTGCCGATGATATCCTATTGCAGGCGCCGGCGGGGATTCTTACGGAGGGTGGATCATGGGCCAGCTCATCGTGCGGAATCTCGACGATCGGGTTATCGACGCGCTCAAGGTTCGGGCGGCGCGGCAGGCGGTCGCTCGAGGCCGAATTGCGGCTGATCCTGGAACGGGCCGCCGCCGAGCGGTTCATCGACATCGCCGAGGCCCGCACCCGCGCCGAGCAGATCAGCCTGCGCTGGAGGGCCGCCCGCATAGCGATAGCGCCGCCCTGATTCGCGAGGATCGAGGTCGATGACCTCGACGGCGCCTCCGGACGACCTGGTCCTCGATGCCGGCGTGGCGATCAAGTGGTATGTCCCCGAGGCTCACGCCGCCGAGGCCCGACGGTTCATGTTCGACGCGATACCGGATGCACGTCCCCTCGTTCTTCGCCGCGGAGTGCGGGAATACCATCTGGAAGAAGGTCGTCCGGCGCCGCGAGCTGGATCGGGATTCCGGCCGTGAGATCCTCGAGGAGTTGCTGGGCTATCCGATGCAGGTGCATGACACGGAAGGGCTGATCATGTCGGCCTACGAACTGGCCCATGGCGTGGGCAATCCGAAGCTGGCCGTGTACGACTTTGTCTATCTGGCGCTGGCCGAGGCGCTGGAAGCCCGCCTCGTGACGGCCGATCGAGTCTTCTACGACGCCATCCAATCGACGGCGCTTTCCGGCCGCCTCCTGTGGGTCGCCGATCCGATCTGATCGGGGAGCCGCTCGCGGTCGGGGCGAAATCCGTTGGACCGGGCGGGTTTCTGGGATGTCCACACAGGCTCGGGGGTCCAGGCTCGGGGGTCAGACCCCCAAGTAGGTCTGACCCCCAAGTATGCAGGGCCTGGCTCAATCGTTCAGGACATCAACCGGTTTGCCGCGCATCGCCCTCCACCGCTCTCTCTGCGAGTCGGTCATGAGGGACTCGATCTTTTCTTCGTGAGCCTTGCGGATCTTGATCGCTCTGGGCCGGATCTCCTCGGGATTCCCGCCGGACTGGGCCTCCTTGATCAGGGGTTCGATCTGCTCTTGCATCTCCTTGATGACGCCCGCGAACTGCATCAGTTGCTCTTGCGTGATACCCAGGTCCTTCCGGATCTCGGGCCGGCCCAGGGCACCGGGGCCTTCATGCTGGAGCTGCAATTGCTGGAGCCTCGCGAACTGCGATGGCGTCAGGATCTCCTTCAGCGAGGCGGCGAATCGTTCGCCGGACTTCCGACGATGGGCCTGCATCGCCTCCTCCCGCTCGCCGGGCTTCAGGTCGCCGAGCGTCTCGAGGACCTTCCTGGTTTCCTGGAGGTATTCCGGCAACGCGTCGCGCATCCGCTGCTTCTGCGTGTCCGAGAGCTTCAACTCCTCCCCGACCGTGGCGCGGAAGGCGATGAACGGTCCGGCGAGCTCGTGCAACAGATGCTTGCGGGTCTCGTCGTCTTGTGCCCCGGCGCCGCCGTTGATGAGCAGCAACACGCTGCCGAGAATGACCAGCCCTCTCATGTCATTTCCTCTTGGTTCGAAGAATCATCCGGGAGCGAAGATCGCACGATCGATTCGTTCATGCCGCCAGGGGATACTCCGGTAGAATGGCGAGGGTTTCGTGCCATCGGATCCTCCTGACGACTGAGCTCGGCGGCCCCGCGCGGTCGGCTCGAGCGATTTGTCGCAGGCGTTCACGGCCCGATGCAGGCTTCACGGGCTGAATCGCGGCCGGGTGCGGGATCAGGCGGCCTCTGTCGCTGAGACGGGAGGCAGGAGTGACGGGGCGGGTAGCTTCGTAGGACAGGCTGTCCAGCCTGTCGCGGTCCGGTCGGAAGCCGGGCCGGTCGGTCCGCCTGCCGTCGGACCCGCCGACGCCGGCCGGCGGGACGGTTCGGCCGGTCGGCGCGGCGTGCTCGATCGAGGCCGGGCCGAGGAATCGCCAGGACCGTTGAGAGTCGATCGATGACCTGTTGACTCGAACGAATGGTCAGGGAGTCAGCACGTCCGCCGGCGCGACCGCCGTGGTCCCCGGATACCGCCGGAAGTCCTGGACGTTGAACGTCGGGAGGTGAGTCAGGCCGTAGGCCATCATCGCCGCGACGAGCCGGGCATCGTGGCCGTTCTTGCCCACCACCGCCATCGACGTGACGAGGCTTTCCCACGTGCCGTAGATCGCCGGCGTCTCTTCGAGGCGCACGAACAGGGATTTGAGGCTGACAAGCTCCGCCGCGGCTTCTGCAGCGGTCTTGCCCAGGCCGTTCACGGCGGTCGGCCGGGTGCAGACCACCCAGAACTCATAGAGATTCTGGGGGGCGATCTGGAGCTTGTGGCCTCCGGAGGCGAGGCGTTTCACGGCATCGAGGGCCGGCTGATGCATCGGATGTCCGGGTTCGGCCAGCCGACTCAGGATGTTCGTATCGACGAGATAGGTCATTCGCCGCGGCCGGAGTAGATGCTCTCGCGGCTGTCGTCGATGGAGATCGGTCGAGCCGGGTGCGTGTCCACCCAAGCCTGGAGGCGCCGAGCCCACGCCGCGGGCGACTCGTCCTCGACCGAGCCGGGGCCGCTCGGCACGGGTTCCATGGAATCCCGGAGCGTGGTGACGAGCCTTCTCAGGTCGTCCGCTACGGGAGCAGGTAGCCCGCTGAGGTCCAGGTTCTCGCGAGCGACGGACGGGCCGTCGGAGTCTTGCGATCGGTGCTCGGTACTCATGACGGTCATCTTATCACTCGGCGCCAGGTCGGTCGAGGAGGACATGCAAGGTACGCGCGGGGAGGGGCGAAGACCCCTGGAACGGCCCCGGATCCAAACAGGCCGTACGACAGGGCAGAGGATAGGGCGGCAATCGAAGGGCTCCGGAACCGATTCCAGTCTCCTCGCGACTCCCGGTCCGGTCCGCCGGCCGACGGACCCGCTTCGCCCCGCCCCGTTCGGCCCGACAGCCATCCGCCGTCCCTCCGTGCCGTCCCCAGTTGGATCGGCCGGCCGGCTCGGAAGAGGGAGCGTTGCGGCCCGCCGCCGGACCCGTCCCGGCCGCCGGATGCCATCCGCCCGGCCCGTTCACCGGCCGCCCCTCCGCCGGACGGACCGACGCCCTCGCGGGCCCGGCCGCCGGTTATGACGCGGAACCGGGGCACAGCTCATGATGATTTGGAGAAGACGGAAGCTCGGAAGCCCATCTCTCGCGAGTGTCGCTTGCCGAAGTCCTTCAATTCGGATAAACTATTGAGCTTCCTTCAGACTGTCCTCGCCTGATTGCGATGACGGGTCCGGCCGGACCTCCATTCGGCATCCCAGCCCACCTCGCTTCCCGCCCGAACCGCGAGACGAATCCCCCGATGATCCGTCTGGTCAACGCCCACAAGAAGTTCGGCAGTCAGACGATTTACGACGGCATCGACGCCTCGATCACCCGCGGCGAGCGGATCGGCCTGCTGGGGAAGAATGGCGCCGGCAAGTCGACCCTGTTCAAGGTGCTGATGGGCCAGGAGTCGCTGGACTCCGGCGAACTGCTCCGCGACCGCAAGTGCTCGATCGGCTATCTCTCGCAGGAGATCCACCCGCTCCGCGAAGGGACGGTCTTCGAGAACATGTTGAACCACCTCGGCCCCTGGACCGAGGCCGATCTCCGGCTCAAGGCGGTCATGAAGGGCCTGGAAGACGGCGATCCGGAAGCCCTGGACGGCTACGACGACGCGATGGAAGCGTTCGTCGCCGCCGGCGGCTACGAGATGGAGGCCCGCGCCAAGGCGATCCTGCTGGGCCTGGGGTTCTCCGTCGCCCAGCTCGACGTGCCGGTCGCCACCCTCTCGGGCGGCTGGGCGATGCGGTTGGCGCTCGGCGGCCTGCTCGCCTTCGATCACGATCTCCTGCTCCTCGACGAGCCCACCAACCACCTCGACCTCCTCAGCGTCAAATGGTTCGAGGAGTTCCTCCGATCCTACCCCGGCGCGATCCTGATCACCTGCCACGACCGCGATTTCCTCGACCGGGTCATCACCAAGACGTTCGAGCTGGAACTGGGCGATCTCCACTCCTACGCCGGCAACTATTCGGCCTACCTCCCGCAGAGGGAGCACCGGCTGGCGGTCCAGCAGGCGTCGTTCGACACGCAGCAGAAGAAGATCCGCCAGATGCAGGACTTCGTCGACCGCAACCGCGCCAACGCCGCGACCGCCGCGCGGGCCCAGAGCCGGCTCAAGGCGATCGACAAGATCGAGCGGATCGACGCGCCTCGGTCCGACAACGCCACCGTCCGAATCCGATTGCCCGAGCCGCCCCGGAGCGGTCAGGTCGTCGCCAAGTTCGCCGACGTCTCCTTCGCCTATGGCTCCAAGGTGGTCTATCGCGACCTCGACCTGGAGATCGAGCGCGGCGACAAGGTGGTGCTGGTCGGGCCCAACGGTGCCGGCAAGACGACGCTCATGAAACTGCTGGCGGGCGTCCACACGGCGACGCGGGGCGAGGTGGCGTTCGGCAGCAACGTCTTCGCCACCTACTTCGCCCAGCACCGGGTCGAGGCGCTGGACATGAAGGCGACCGTGATCGCCAACCTGCGGGAAGTCCACCCCGGCGCCAGCGAAGGCGCCCTGAGGGCGATGCTCGGCGCCTTCCTCTTCTCGGGCGACGCCGTCGATAAGTCCGTCGCTTCGCTCTCCGGCGGCGAGAAGACCCGCCTCTGCATGGCGCGGATCCTCACCGTCGCCCACAACTTCATCATGATGGACGAGCCGACCAACCATCTCGACATCGCCAGCCGCGACATCCTCGAAGAAGCCCTGAAAGAGTATTCGGGCTCGCTCTGCTTCATCTCGCACGACGAGCACTTCATCCGCGCCGTGGCGAACAAGGTGATCGAGGTCGAGTCGGGTAGGCTGACGGTCTACCCCTGCAACTACGAGAACTACCTCTACGCCAGGCTCAAACGGCAAGAGGCCGACAGCCCCTTCGCCGTGCTCACGCGCAGGGTCAAGCCCAGGGCCGAGGCCTCGCCTCGATGGCACCAGGACCAGCGACCGCCGCCTGGCGTTCTCGGTCTCCTGAGCCGCGACCGGCTCGGTGTCAGACCGGCTCGGTGTCGGATCCTATTTCGGTCGCGGCCGGAATATGATCTGACATTGTGCCCAGAAGCTCGAATTTTGCCGCAAGGCGCGAAGCCGCTGAACCGGAGCCAGTATCGAGCTTCTCGGCCCGCTGCTGCGACCGCCTGGGCTGGGCAAGCCACATCCCTCATCAGGAGCCGGAAATCGGTGCGCGAAGCGGAGCGCGTCCGAGGCCGACTCGGTCCGCCGGCATGCGCATTCCGGTGGCCCATGCCGGCGGCCCGGGAAGACCGTCGCATCGCCCCGACGGTCGCAGGTCCGCCGGGCCTTTTCATCCGTGCCGCCGGGCGTCGTGGGATGGCGTCGCCGGAGATCCGAGGGCCGGGGACTGGATACCAACCCGGCACGGCGTGAAAATGGCCGGAGGGAACGGCCTCGCATTTCCGCTCTGGGCGGGGCACCGTCTCCCGTCGCGGTGCAGGAGATTGGCATGCCGCTTCGCGATCATTTTCGCCCCCCTGTCAGCAAGAAAGCCTCCTGCGAGGGTTTCCACGGCATGTGGCCGGCGAACATCGTTCAGCGACTGCGGAGACAGCTCCCGCCCGGGTACGTTGCCGAGCCGCGCGTCCATCTCGGCACCGTGATGGAGATCGACGTGGGCGCCCTCGAGTCGGACGAGGTCCATCGCACCGGGGCAGCCAACGGTCACGGCGACGCGGTGGCGGCCGCCTGGACGACCACGGCCCCGGTGGTTGCAGTCGAGACCGACCCGCCCGACGAATACGAGTACGAGGTCCGGATCTTCGACCTGGAGCGGGAACGGACGCTGGTCGCGGCCATCGAACTCGTCAGCCCGGCGAACAAGGATCGACTGGAGTCGCGCCAGGCCTTCGTCGCCAGGTGTGCGGCCCTGCTCCGCAAGGGGGTCGCGGTGAGCCTCGTCGATCTGGTCACCACCCGCCGATTCAACCTGTACGCCCAATTGATGGAATTCATCGGCCATCCGGATCGGACCATGTCGAACGAGGAACCGCCGATCTATGCGGCCTCTTGCCGATGGGTGACGAAGGGGACGCGGGCGCGGCTCGAAGCCTGGTCGCACACGCTGGTGGTCGGACAGCCGCTACCGACGCTGCCCCTCTGGTTGGGCGAGGAGCGGGTGATTGCCCTCGACCTGGAGCAGAGCTACGAGCAGGCATGCAGCGACCTCTGGATCTCGTAGGACGAGGTGGCGGCGGGAACGGGCGAAGTTGTCGTCCATGGCCCCGCACGATCGCCCGAACGGGGCGAACAGGCACGCGGCTCGTTTTCACAGACCGACCCTGGGCGTGGGCGTCGGCTGAGCGGCCCGACCGATCCGCTCGCCGGCTTCATCGTGGGGCCGATCGTGGCCGCCTCCGGCGGGCACGCCGCGACGGTCCGTCGGGCTGCGACCGCGGCCGGGCCGGGCCGCCCGTCTCGCGTGTGTCCGGCCGGGGCGCGCGAAGCTGACCCGCTACACCTTGCAACTTCGGCGACATCGGCAGCGACCTGATCGGGTCTGTGCTTGGAGGCCGGGCGGGCGAGGTGTTAGCATGGGGCCGGATGCTCGTCGTGGCTCGGGCGATGACCCTTCGTCGTCGGAAATCGGCCCGGCACCCGGGGGAAGGAGGAATGGCCATGTCGCGGACGGCCGATCACGGGTTCGATACCGCCGTCGTGGACCGGGAGGACCATACCATCGCCCTCGTCGAGGTGAAGGCGCATCCCGAAGAGAGATGGGCGCCCATCCTCCCCAGGCAACTGGCGAAGTCCCCCGAACGCGTCGCCTTCATCCTGGCCGTCGATCCGAACTCCATACGGTTGTACCGAGTGGAGGGAGAGAGCCTCGGGGAGCCGATTGTGCCGCCTCGACACCGGGCAAGTCCTCCAGCACTACGACCCGGGATTCGCCGGGAAGCGCGTGTTCGAGCCCTACCTGCTGACGCTCGTCGAGGCATGGCTCCGAGACCTGGCGTACCACTGGAAGTCGGAGGATCCGCCCGGCTCGGAGGAACTGGAAAAGGCCGGCCTGCTCGAGAAGCTCGAGGGAGCCACGACGCAGCGTCCCGAGGATTGACGTGGACGTCATCGTATACGTCGAGACGAACTTCCTGATGGGTGTGGCGATGGGACGCGAGGCGAGAGGGGATGACCTCCTGGCCGCCGTCTCTGCGTCCGTACGCGTCGCGATCCCGGTCCGGCTGCTACATGGAGTCGTTCTCGGCCTTCGAAGGCGAGCGGAAACGCCGAAACCGGTTCCGAGCCGAACTCGAAAAGCAGATCGCGCAGTTACGGCGAGACACGACCTCCCCGAACGCACGCACCCTGCTGACGCGACTTGAGGAGAGCCGGATTGCCAACGACGAGCTATTGAATGATGTGCAAACTCGGCTGTTTCGGTTCGTCGACCGGGCTGCGGGCATCCTGGAACCCATCCCCGAAACACCCGCCGTCATCCAGCGTGCGGTGACCGCGATGCTCATCCCCGATCCGACCGACAACCTGATCCTCCACTCGATCCTGGACCACGCCGGCCGGTTCCCCGGGGCCGCGAAGGCGTTTCTCACCGAAAATACGAGGGACTTCGGCACCGAAGACGTCCGGGCGGCTCTGACCGCGGCCGGCATCCACGGTCTCTTTCAATCCGTCGCGAATGTTCTGGGTTGGCTGGCATTACAGTCCGTCGCGTCCGACGGCACCGCCGACGGGTCGTCATAGGGGCTACTGGTGATCTGGCAGGGCACCCAGTCGCCTCGGCCGGCGTCGGCCAGGCAGACCGCCGGCCGAAGCCTGGACTGCGACAGGTCCGAGAACGGGAACGGGACCGGCACTACTTCGCCGGCTGAAGGTGCAGCCGGCGGCTCCGTCAGCCCCGCGGTCACATGCCGCCGGCAGGAACCCGCCGGGTCCGGCCCGCCGGACTCCGCTGGATCGACTCGTTGGGCTAGAGCAACCGACGGAACTCGTCGATCGTCAGGCCGGCGCCCCTCACGATCGTGCCCATCGTGATCGCGTTGATCGGATTATGACGCGGGATCGTCCCAATGCGCGTGCCGTCGGTCATCACGATGGGCTTGCCCTGACGCCGGACGTGGAAGCCGGCCTTCTCCAGGCGCGGACCGCATTGAGGTGATTGAACCCCCGGCAGCTTCGGCCTGGCTAGATGGCGACCTCGACCTCGCGAGCCTCGGCGTCTGCGGCCAGCTCAGCCGCCACCTCGAGGTACTCGCGGATGGCGTCGGCGATGTTCTCCAGCGCCTCGGCCTCGGTGGCGCCCTGCGAGCAGCACCCCGGCAGGCCGGGCACGCTGACGCTGTAGCCTTCCTCCGAGCGATGGAGTGCGACCTTGTAGATCATGTGGACCTCCCGCCATCAGTCTATCGCGGCGCCGCCGGGCGGCAATAGTGCGGCGCGGCCCGCGTCCGGTGCAACCGGCGCCAATGCCTCGCCTCATCCGGCTGACGAAGAAGGTTGGACGGCGAACGGGGACGGGGGCGGCGAACAGGGGAGCGGCTAGTTTACACGGCGGCGAACGGGGCCGCAGTTGGCGGCAAACGAGGACGCGGCGAGTTTCCACGGACCGAAACTGGGTGTGGGCGTCGGTTGACCGGCCCGACCGATCCGCTCGGCGGCTTCATCGTGGGGCCGATCGGGGCCGACTCCGACGGGCCCGCCGCGACGGTCCGTCGGGCTGCGACCGCGGCCGGGCCGCCCGTCTCGCGCCAGGCCAGGACCCGCGGACTCGGGTGTCCGACCTGGTTTGCGGTGTTTTCGGCGCGGCCGGGCGGTGCCAGGCGGGCCGATCGCCGGAAGAGCCGGTGCCATGCGGAAGATCGTCCCGCACCGGGTCCAAGGGCGCCGGGTGTCCGGCCTGCCGACGTCGGCGGATTGCCGGCAGGGCCGGCTCGCACGACTGACGGACCTGTCCGCGGTGCCCCCGATCCGGGCCGCTCGGGTCGGTTCCATCCGGCCGATCGTCGGCAGGGCCAGCCCGGGGGCGATGCGCCAGGGCGCGGCCGGGAACGCCGTTCGGGCGGGCCGAGACAGGCCGACAGCCTGTCCTACGCGGCTGCGGGCGGCGTCATCTCGTCGGCCAGTGATCGTGGGCGCAGGGGAAGCCTGCCGCCGACGCGGACCGCCCGGACGGGGTTGGAGAGCGGGCCGGGGCCGGGCGGTCGCGGGGTCGCTGCTGGACCCGGTGACGGCGACGCGGGCGTTTCTGAGTTCGGAAGGCGACGGTCGTGTCGTGGGTCGGGCATTGCCCACCCGACGCTCCGATCCGGTGACGCCCGTCAGGATGCCGGGCTGGCGAAGAGACTCATGAGGACCTGATAGTCGACCGGCTTCACGAGGTGATGGTCGAACCCCGCCTCCTTCGAGCGCCGGATGTCCTCGGGCTGGCCGTAGCCGGTCACGGCGATGAACAGCGAGTCCTTGCAGCACTCGTCCGACCGCAGCAACTTGACGACGTCGTATCCGTCCATGCCGGGCATGCCGATATCCAGGAGCACGCAGTCGGGCGCATGTCCCGCGCCTCGGCGATGGCGGACGTGCCGTCGTACACGGCTCGGACGTCGTGCCCGAGCAGCCTCAGCAGTCCGCGAGAGGCCGCCCGCGCTGTCGCGGTTGTCGTTGACGATCAGGATCCGCGAGGCGCGGCGGATGCCCTGCTGCGACGCCGGTTGCGGACGCGGTTCGCGAATTTCCGCCGGCCGCAGAGCCGGGAGCCGGACGGTGAATTCGCTGCCCTTGCCCGGCCCGTCGCTCTCGGCGGTGACCGACCCGCCGTGCATCTCGACGAGCTTGTGCACGAGCGTCAGGCCGATCCCGAGGCCGCCTTCCGATCGGGCCGCCGTCCGGTCCCCCTGGACGAAGATATCGAAGATGTGCGGCAGCAGCTTGGGGGCGATGCCCATGCCGTTGTCGCGCACCTTGATGACGACGTCGGCGCCTTCCTGCGTGGCCGTCAGGGAGATCCGTCCCCCGGCGTCGGTGTACTTCGCCGCGTTCATCAGCAGGTTGACGAGGACTTGCTCGAGCCGTAACGGATCGGCCTCGAGCGACAACCCGTCACCGGCCAGCGAGACGCTCAGGTCGTGCTTCCGCTCCGCCATCAGGGAGTGGACGGCTTCCACCGCGCTGCTCACGACGGGCGACAGGCGGATGATTTCCTTGCGCAGCGCGATCTTCCCGCGCGAGATCCGCGAGGCGTCCAGGAGATCGTCGATCAGTCGGCCCAGATGCTTGACCTGACGGAGGACCACATCCCTGGCCCATTCCAGCTCCTCCTCGGTCTCGAGCCGACCGAAGAGCTGGGCTGCGCCGTGGATGGCCGAGAGGGGATTCCGCAGCTCGTGGGCGAGCATCGCCAGGAACTCGTCCTTGCGGCGGTCCGCCTCCTGCCGCTCGGCCTCGATCCGCTTCTCGTGGGTGATGTCCCGGCCGATCTTCGAGGCGCCGATGATCTCGCCGTCGCCGTCGCGTATGGGCGAGACGGTGAGCGCGACGTCGACGATCGTGCCGTCCTTCCGCCGTCGCCGAGTCCGATAATGGTCCACGCGCTCGCCGCGGCGGACCCTGTCGAGGATTCGCGGCATGTCCTCGATGAGCTCGGGGGGCATGAGCATCGAGACGTGCCGACCGATCACCTCGTCGGCGGTGTAGCCCAGGACGCGTTCGGCCCCGCGGTTCCAGCTCGTGATGACGCCGTCGAGGGTCTTCGAGGCGATGATGTCGTCGGACGATTCGACGATCGCGGCGAGCCGCTCGTTGGCCACCTCGGCGCGCCTCTTCTCGGTGATGTCCCGGAACACCAGGATCACGCCGCAGACGCGGCCGGTCTTGTCGATGATCGGCGCGGCGCTGTCGTCGATCGGCGACTCGGTGCCGTCGCGCGAGATGAGGATCGTATGATTGGCCAGGCCCAGGATTACCCCCTCGGCGATGACCCTGCCGACCGGGTTGTCGGCGGGCTGGCGGGTCGTCTCGTTGACGATGCGGAAGACGGGGTCCACGGGCTGGCCGACGGCTTCGCTCTGGGTCCAGCCGCAGAGCGTCTGCGCGACCGGGTTCATCCGTCGAATCCGGCCCTCGCCGTCGGTGGCGATGACGGCGTCGCCGATGCTATCCAGTGTCCTGGCGAGCCACTCCTCGCTCTGCCGGAGGGCTTCGAAATGCGCGCTCCCGCTCGGCCTCCTGGCGCCGCTTGAGGTAGTACATGAAGGCCAGGGCGGACGCGGCCATCGCACTGGCGATGATCAACGAGGCGACCGTCCTCCGGACGGCGTCGCCGGATCGTGACGAGCGCTCCGAGAGGAGCCGGTCCTCTTCGCTCTTCATCTCGGCGAAGATCGCCCCGGCTCGCTCCATCAATCGCCTTCCCTGGTCGGTCTGGACCAGCGACAGGGCCGCCTGACGGTCGCCCTGCCGCATCAGCGTGACCGTCCTGCCGAGCTCGCCGAGCTTTTCGCCGGCGATTCGCCGCAGCTCGCCGAGCCGGGCCCGCTGCTCGGGGTTGTCGGAGGTCAGGACGGCCAGGCGGTCGAGGGCGGGGTCGAGGCCCCTGTTGGCAGCGACGAAAGGCGCGAGGTACTCCTCCTTGCCGGTCAGCAGGTAGCCCCGCTGGCCGGTCTCCGCATCCTTGAGCGTGGAAGCGGCCTGCTCAAGGCTGGTGACGACCTCGCGGGAGTGTTCGACCCAACGGTGGCCGCGGACGATCTCCTGGATGGCGACGTAGGAGAGCGCGGCGTTGGCGGCGAGGATCGCCAGCGCCAGGCCAAATCCGGATGGAACGATCCATCTGGCAAAGCGGCTCATGGGGCACACCCGCCGTGGTCCACGGACTCTGTATCGACGCGGATCGAGGGCAACGACTTCATCTCTGTCATCGTCGAACGGTGAGCGAACTCCGCCCGGCCTGGGCAGGCGGGCATGCACCGGGGCAAGGGACAACCCGGACCAGTATAGCAAGGATGGGAAATGAGAACGTAATGGGGATCCGAGAAAAACGGGGCCCCCAGACACGCCTCATCCCGAGGACCAGCCGGACCGGCCCCGGTCCGCCTTCGATCCCGGCGGCAGCGAGGTCGGGACACGCCTGATGCGGCGGCGGGCACACCATCGGGCGTTTTCGCGAAAAGCGCAAACGAGTCGTGCCGAGGCATCCAAGTTCACTACGATTCTCAATTCGGGCTGGCTCGAGGATCGTGGCGTGTTGTCGCGACGCGGGGGTGCGCCGCGGGGCCCGGTGGTCCCATCGGGGAGTGTCCCCGGCACCGGCAGGGGGGAGCCGAGCACGGCCGGAAGCCGGTGCCGGCGGACCTCGCACTCCCGACCGCCGGGACCCGGAACCGGGCGAGGGGCGGCGAACGGGGACGGGGCTCGTCTCCACCGAGCGACCGTGGGCCAGGGCGTCGGCTGAGCGGCCCGACCGATCCGCTCGCCGGCTTCATCGTGGGGCCGATCGGGGCCGACTCGCACAGGCGCCGCGACGGTCCGTCGGGGTGCGACCGCGGCCGGGCCAGGCCGTCCGTCTCGCGCGTGTCCGGCCGGAGCGCGCGAAGCTGACCCGCTACGCCTCACAACTTCGGCGACATCGGCAGCGAGCTGCTCGGGTCTGTGCTTGGAGGTCGGGCGGGCGAGGTGTTAGCATGGGCCGGATGCTCGTCGTGGCCCGGCCGATGACCCTTCGTCGTCGAAAATCGGCCCGGCACTCGTGGGAAGGAGGTCTGGCCATGTCGCGGACGGCCGATCACGGGTTCGATACCGCCGTCGTGGACCGGGAGGACCATACCATCGCCCTCGTCGAGGTGAAGGCGCATCCCGAAGAAAGATGGGCTCGCCCCGAACCCGGTACTGGATCAGACGCCTGTCTCCGATCCCTGTCGCGGTCAGTTCTCTCCCTTGAGCGCGTGGTGTCTGAGCGCGTGGTGTCAGCTCATTTTTTGATGAGGGTGTGAATCCGGCGACGGTCGGGGCAGGAAGCCATCGGTCGGGCCGCCGGTCAAGGGCGGGCCGCCGGATCGAGGGCCGGCCGGGCGATGGGCGGGCGGGTTGACGAAAAAACCGCCAGCCTGTTCCGACCCCCGGCGGCCGGGCCCCCGGCGGCCGAGGGCCTCGCGTCACTGGGCCTTCGCGTCGAGTTGCTGCGACTTTGAGCGTCTTCGCCTTTCCTGGGCCCGTACCCCTATCGAAAACAGCAGGGAGTAGGCATCGTCCAGCGCGGCGACGCAATCCTTGTAGCCAGCCCGCCAGAGCTCGAGGCGGCTCATGCGAAGTGCCGTGATCGCGTAGAAGAACTCCTCGCCGAGCCTGGCAGGCGAGCGGCGAAGCGACCGCGCCGAGGGCGTCCATCTCCACTTCGGAAGGACCCTCTTCAACTCGTGGATCAGCCGTTCCAGTAACTCCGCCGGAATCCTGTCCTCGGGCGCCGGTAGGAACTTTCCGGGCACGAATCGTTGAAGAAACCCGATGGCCCTCGCACACCGTATGATGAAAACCACCGATCGCAGCTCGTCGATCGAGAGGACCGGCGCGGCTTGAGGCGTGGGGGCGTCGTCTCCGCTGTTGCGCGTATCCGAATCGGCCATCAGGACAGAGCTCCAACCGCCTGGCGCAGGGCGCGCGGTGACACAGTGTTCGGACTCATGGTATCCCGCCAGCGACCCACCGCTCAAGCCGCCCGCATCCGCCCACCGGACGCAGACAAGATTCGGCGTCAGCAGGGCAGCAGTTCATTTTCCCGCCAAGAACTTATGCATGTCCATTTACGCGACGGTTAATTCCCGGTCCGGGAGCGAGCGGTGAGCGAGTCCGGCGACGGTCGGGGCGGGACGCCGCCGGGCACGGACGGGCCGCCGGATCGAGGGCCGGCCGGGCGATGGGCGGGCGGGTTGACGGATGATCCGCAAACCTGGGCGGAATCCTCAATCTCGGGCCGATCCGGCGTTGGCCGTCGTCATCGTGGGGGAGGCCAAGGTCTCGTCGAGATGGCGGAGGCCGTCGGCCTCCGCCTCTCGCGACGTACTGGCTCGCGGCTCAGTTGTGGATCGTGAGGCCCTCCTGGATCGGCAGGCGGAGCGAACGCAGGAACTCGATGATGTCCTCTCTCTCGCGGGGGGTGAGCTTGTTCTTGAAGATGTTGACGACGTCGTGGGCCTCGCTGGTGGGGTCGAGCGTCTTCCGGTTCGGGTCGTTCGGGTCGAGGGCGTGGCCGAGGATCGCCTCGTGCAGGTCGCGGGCGCGGCCGTCGTGGAGATAGGGGCCGGAGTCGGCCACACCCCAGAGCGGCTTGCTGAGGAACTGCCGCGCCGGGATCGAGACGCCCGCGACGTCCGCCGGCTGCGCGGCCACGTCTTGCAGGCCCAAGCCCATGTCGTGGGTCCGCAGGTCGCTGAAGATCGGCACGGGCACGCGGCCCGAGGCGTCCGGGGCGAGGCGGGGGAAGATGTACGGGGGCAGGTCCGCCGGCTGGCCCGAGCCCCAGGGCCGGGTCAGGTTGATGTGGTAGCCCGGGAGCCTCACGAGCGCGTAAGGGATCGCGGCGCAGATCTTCATCGGGTCGAGGTCGCATACGCCGGGTCCGGGCGCCGCCTTGCCGGGCGGCCGGGGGCCCGTCCGCTGGAAGTCCTCGACGCGGAACTTCTCCGGCCGGTCGAGGAAGTCGTCGCGGAGCTTCTTGAAGCGACGGTTGACGGCCAATCGCGCCGGCGGGTCGGGATCGACCAGGCCGGGGAGTGCCGGCTTGCCGGTCAGCGGGGAGATGGCCTCGGTCGGGCAGGGTGCGTTGGGGTCGGGCAGGACCGGGTCCTCGATGGTGAAGGTCGGGTCCTCGATGGTCAGGGTCGGCGTGTGGCACTGGGCGCACATCCGGCTCCCCGCCGGGATGTTCGGTGAGCCCTCGCCCCGGAAGAGCCGCTCGCCGCGCCGGGCCTCCTCCTCGTGGCCGGGCCGCGGGTGCTGGACCGGGACCCGGGTCATCCCGGCGAAGGCCACCATCGCCGTCACGTTGCCGATCGACACCTCGTCGACGATCCCGTCCTTATCGCAGTCGTGGCCGTAGCCGACCTTCTCGACCGCCTGCATGCTGAAGTGGAAGTCGAGGGCGTCGCGACAGAAGTGGCGGAGGCTCGACGCGATCCCCTTGAACTGGAACGGGCGGACGGCCACGCCGTACTGGCCGTCCTGATCGAGGACGCCGGAGCTGGCGACGCCCTCGACCCGGGTGAAGTCGTCGGTGTACTTGCCGGTGGCCTGGACGAAGGTCGTCGCGAAGGTGCCGAACTTCGTCCCCTTCGCCTCCAGGTCGATCGACTGCTTGACGCCGGGGTGGGCCCTGGCGCAGAGTCGCGTGGCGTGGATCTGCGCGTTGAGGCAGAGGCTCATCTCGGAGCCGAGCTGCTGGGTGTAGCCGGCCCCGAAGACGTGGGGCGGGTTGCGGATGAACTTGATGAGCCGGTCGGGGAATTCGTCGTTGTTGAACAGGTTGCTGGCGAATCCGGCGGCGCCGAGGGTGGCGCCGGGCTTGCGGAGCATGGCCGGGCTCTGCGTGCCGGGCTCGTGGAACGAGCCGATGGAGTTGTGGCACTCGAAGCAGCTCTGCGAGTCGAGGCCGTTGAGGCGGAGGAACGGGAAGTTCTTCACGGTCGGCATGAAGGCCGCCCGTTGGGCCGCCCGCGGGCCGTTCGGCCCCTCGCCCATGCCGTCGGCCGGCTGGAACGGGAGGTCGAAGAACTGGCCGCCCGACTCGATGATCTTCCGGAGCGGATAGCTCGAGAGCTGGTTCTGGTCGATGTCAACATCGGGCGTGATGACCTTCTGCTGGGCCCACGCGGGCCCGGCCGTCGCCATCAGCGCGGAGACCACTAGCAACGCGGGCATCTTCCTCGCCGTTCGCAGCACACTGCGCATCATCGCAGCCTCCTGACGGGGTCGTCGGTTGCGAGGCCCAGGACCGGGGAGAAATGGGTCATCCGTCGGCGGGACGTGCGACACACGGCCCCTCGGCCGATTCGTCGCGTCCCCATCGATGGACTCGATGCCATTTCCGGCCGGCGCCCGGCCCATGTCAAGAAAAATCCGCGGGCTTGCGGGCTTGTAAGGCTTGTGCGGGGATCTCGAGAGTCGGTGAGAGACTGTGGCGGAAGTGGCGACCGGGTCTTCGCAGGGTGGATGCGATCCACCGATTCCGCCGGCCCTGGATCGGTGGGTTGCACCCGCCCTACAAGAACGGAAACCTTGTGGGACAGACTCCAGGAGATCTCGTACGATGGGGATCGTCAATGGGAGGGCCGAAATGGGTGTCAGGGCCGTTCAAGCGGACGCAGGCCGGGCTTTCCGCCTCACGCGGGCGGGGCGAATCCGCGGGCAGGCGGACCGTGGAGCCGACCGACCGGGATGTCCGGCGGGAAGGCCCGACCGGCACGGACTCGCCCCGAACCTGGTCCTGGATCCGACTCCCACCTGGGATGACGCCTGTCTCCGATCCCTGTCGCGGTCCGTTCTCTCCCTTGGCGCAGACCGCCTCGACCGCCCGCCGGCCGCTTACTGATCATCATTCCGAGAGGAAGGGGTCACCGTCTCATGTTCAAGAGAACGATCCGATGCCTGGGCGGGATGGCGGTCGTCGCCGCCGGACTGCTCTGCTGGGCAGGCTGCAATTCGACCGACAACGAGCAGGCCGCGGCCAACGTCAGCCAGGCTGCCCCGCCCGGCGAGCCAGGAGGGCCTCCACCCGGCGAGCCAGGAGGGCCGCCGCCCGGCGAACCCGGCGGTCCGCCTCCCTCGGGATCGGGCGGGCCGGGCGGACCCGGGCCGGGCGGACCCGGGCCGGGCGGACCCGGGCCGGGCGGACCTGGCCGGGGACCGGGCGGCGGGCGACAGTCGCCCATCCGCAAGATCATGGTCAAGATCGACGATCGCCGCCCCGAGGGACTGACCAAGGCCATCAAGACCGAGCTCGAGGCCGCCCAGCCCGACTGGCCGACCCTGGAGAAACAGGCCGGAGAGTACGCCGGCCTCGCGACCGAGCTCGGCACCTACGACCCGCCGCGGGGAACCAAGGAGGCATGGACCAGGCTGACCGTGGCCCTGAACGCCTCGGCGACCGACCTGGAACGAGCGGCCCGCGCGAAGAAGAAGGACGACGCCGTCGCCGCCAGCCAGCGGCTTTCCGGGTCCTGCATGGAATGCCACCGCGAGCACCGTCGCCAGCCGGGCGGTGGCTTCGGCCCGCGCGGCAAGGGCGCTCCCCTCCTGGTGGCGGACCTCCGCCGGGCGGTGGACCGCCCGGCGGCGGCGCCTCCGGGCGGCGGCCCTCCGCCGGGTGGGCCGGCCGAGTAGGGCTCACGGTCGGGTTGCGCTCGTAGCGGCCCGATCGTCCCATTGCCAGCAATATTCGCTGCAACACGGGCTGACCGTCGCCACCGTCGATACCGTACCCAGGTGCTGGCGTATCCCGTGCCACGGTTTGCTTCGGCCTAACGCCCAGGTTCAGCGGCCCGCCGAGAGGCGGGTCCGCTGCATCGCCTCGTCAGGCGGTCTGGTTGGTCAGCCAGCGCCTGTGACTCCAGTCCAGGTGGCCGAGCTGCGTAAGCCGCACGTCCTTCGGGCGAAGGCACCAACCCAAGATGCGGGCCTCGATCCGTGTCTCGACCGGAGGATAGTCGGCCGGGAACTCGATTCGTTTCCGCGGGTCGGTCTCGACGACTTTGAAGTGGATGATCTCCAGGAGGGCTGGCACATCGGGAAGCTCGTCGAGCCGCACGAAGACGCCGAAGACGTGACGGGAGGCGACCACACCACTGACCGAAGTCCCGGGCGGATACTTCGCCATCAGCTCGTCCCAAGCCTCCTGGGTGAACTCCAAAGGAAGCCTCCACCTGCGGCCGCCTCACAAGAACTCGCCTGGAGAAAAGGCGTATGGAAACACGCCTTTTTTCCGCAGAGTCCCGTCCGCATCTCGATCATGTCCGGATCTCAGCCTGCTTGCAACGGCCGCGATGGAAATCGACGGAATCCCCAAGGAGAAGCCGGCATGAATGCCACGAATGCTTTCGTCCTGGACGGATCGATCACGATGATCTCGGGCTTCGAAGATGAAGCCACCTCCTACGCCGAGGGTTCCCGATAACCTCTCGGTCTCTTCCATCTGCGCCGATCTGCGCCATCTGCGGACGATCGCCGTCCTGGCGGCGGCCCGCCATGGGGGCATTCGACGGGGCACGATAGGCCAATGGATGCGGGAGGATCGTCCGCAGATCGCGCAGATGAACGCAGATCCGATACCTGCCCGTCCCGTTCGGCTCGTTCGACGAGCCCTGGCGCGGCTGCGTTCCCCCATGACCTCCCGGTCTCTTCCATCTGTGCCCATCTGCGCCATCTGCGGACAATCCCCGTCCTAGCCGCGGCCCGCCATGGGGGCTCCCGCTCTGCTTGCGGACGGAAGACGTGCGCGAAGTCACGCGCCCTGCGAGGACTCGCGAGAAGTTCGTGCGGGAGCTTGACACGCTTCCCGATGTCATGTATATTTCCAATCAGATATACAACCAAAGGGTAATCGACCCATGATGACCGCCAGCCTCGATGCCACGTTCTCCGCGCTGTCCGACCCGACCCGCAGGGCCATCCTGGCCCGGCTGGCGAACGGCGAGGCCACGGTCAACGAGCTCGCGGCTCCGTTCAAGCTGAGCCAACCTGCGATCTCGAAGCATCTCAAGGTGCTCGAGAAGGCCGGCCTGATTTCCCGGGGGCGCGACGCCCAGAGGCGACCCTGCCGGATCGAGGCCAAACCCCTGGCCGAAGCCAACGCATGGCTGGAGGAGTACCGGAAGCTCTGGGAGGCCAACTTCGGGCGCCTCGACGACCTGCTGGACGAGTTGAAGGCCCGGAAGTCGAAACCCTGAAATGAGAGGAACCTGCCGATGCGAAATGCCCTGAAGCTCACGACCCCGACCGATCGCGAGATCGTCGTCACCCGCGAATTCGACGCCCCGCGCGAGCTGGTCTGGGAGTCGATTTACACGCCCGAGCTGCTCAGGCGGTGGATGCTCGGCCCGCCCGGCTGGGAGATGACCGCCTGCGAGGAGGACGCCCGCCCCGGCGGGACGTTTCGCCGGGCCTGGAGCGGGCCGAATGGCATGAGCATGTCCATGTACGGCGATTACCGGGAAGTCGTCCGGCCCGGGCGCTGCGTCCGGACCCAGGTGTTCGAGGTCGGCGGCGTCCCCCAGGGCGCGGAGCAACTGGTGACGATCGTCCTCGACGAACTGGGCGAGAGGACGATGGTGACGATGACCTTCCTCTTCGACTCGAAGGAAGCCCGCGACGGGTCGGTTGCCTCCGGCATGGAAAAGGGCATGGCCGCCGGCTACGATCGGCTCGATGAGGTCCTCGCCCTGGCCGCGGCCTGACTCGAAGGACGGGACGATGGATGTCTCCGCCCTGGTGGCGAGCGAGGGCCGGCGTCGGATTCGTCGGCCTTCGTTCGAGGGCGGAGGCAAGTCCGCCTCATGATCGGGAGCACACGCGAAGGCGACTGCGGCGGGCCGGATGCGCTGCGGCGCGGGTCAGGCGTCCGGCGGCCTAGAGCGCCTCAGGTTTGCATTGCATACGCCGCACGGCGTCGGAACTACCCCGCGATCTCTCCGGGCGTGACGTCGTGCAACGCCGACCCGAAGGCCGCATCGACCGCCCCCTTCCTCCACGCCGCCGCCGATCGCTTCGCACCCTCGACCTTCGAGGACATCCCATCGATCGGCGACGGCTCCGGGCTCCACGGCGGCGGCGCCACCAGGCATGCCCCGGCACCCTCGACGGCCTCGGCCGCCGCCTCCGACTCGTGCGACCAGAGCCGGTCCCGGGCCACGACGTCGCCGGGCTCCGGCCCCGCCACCAGGACCTCCTCCACAAGGTCGGCGAACGTGGCCTCGTCGGTGGCGCCCTCGAATGCCACCGCAGTGGTCACCCCGCCGGGCCGCACCCCGCGAGTGAGCGCCATCGAATCCCGCCAGCCCGGCGCCAACCCACGGCATCCCCAGTCCCCTCCCGGCGAGCGACGTCCGCGGTCGGTCACCACCGACCCGTTGCCTCGATCCGTGTTTCATCCGTGATCAAGAAGATCGAGAACCCGAGCCACGGATGAAACGCGGATCGAACACGGATGGGACCGGGCACCGAGGCGCCCCTCGTCCTCGTGCGTCCGGCGGTACGTCTCCTGCCTGTCTCGGCCGGAGCCCCGTCCTGCGGTGACGATCCTCGGGCAAGCCGGCATCAACCGATCGCCCCGGGACCGCCGCCCATGACCACCTCATCGGGTCCGGCGGTTAGATTGTTTGCATGCATTTTATATTCCGGTGCCCCCAAAACCCCCTGTACCCCCTCGGCTCTTCTTTCTCCCCCTACTATCAGGATGTATCAGGTTTGCAGAAACTGAAATGCACCTATCGGCCAGAAGTGGCACTTTCTCGACGCAAGTCCCTGCACCGGTGGCACAAAGAATTTCCGAGTTTTTTCCGAAGTTTTCCGGCGCGAGGGCAGTATTTCGTGCCCGGTTCATATTAGGCCAGAAGTTTCTGATTAGGCGTGCGTCTCCGACCCCGCCGCGTCCGGGCCCGCAGGCCTCCCTTGGACCGCCCGGACTGAGCTGGGTCAGCGGGGGCCGCCGGGCCCGATCCGTCGGAGGAGCCGGCTCCATCCGGCGGTCGGATTCGGTCCGGATCGGCAGCCGGGCTCCCTCCTGGAGCGCGTGCCGCAGGGGTGGCCTGCGGAGTAGGACCGAAGCCCGGACGGCTGCCGACCCCGTCCGATCCGATCGCATCGGACGGATCGGTCTGGTCCGCTCCGGGGCGGGGCGCCGGCCCTGGACTGTGAGCCAATCAACCGTTGGGCGCTCTAGACATAGACAGCCGACGATATTCGCCCTCGATGACCCGCCAGGACTCGACGAATTGTCCAGGAGCCCGCCGGCCGATCGCCTCCATGGCGCGCAGGAAGCAGGGACGTTCGACCTCCCAGTAATATCGGAGCAGGTCGGGGTGGAAGTCGGCCAGGAGCTCCGGCACGTTATGCATGTGGTCGGCCAGCGCCAGGCAGAGCGGCGTGTCACCGGGCTCATTGCGGATGTGGAGCAGCGTCCAGGTCAGCAGAGACAGGAACGCCCGCCTGAGCGGCTCCGGGCACTCGTGAGCGGGTAGGGTGCTCATGATGAGAAGCTCCTGACGGGGAATTCCGCGGACGGCACCCGGTCTGCTTCAATTCCGTGGGAGTGTCGCCGCTGTACCCGGCGGCATGACTGGTGTTTGGCCGCCGTCCCTCACCCCCGCACGCGGCGAAGCCGCCGGTACGCTGCGGCCTCCGCTCGAGGCGGCTCGGCTGCCCCGCGAGCGTAGCGACGGTGTCAAGCGACTGCGAGCTCCCGCCCTCATCAGGTGGCCGGCCGCCCAGCCCGAGAGGATGACCACCGATGATACATGATGGTGCCAAGGAACGCCGATGTTGCCCAGCAGAACAAACCGATCCACAACGGATTCTCCTCGTGCTCGAACAGATAAACCCGCCGAGATGGATCGCCTGAATACCGGAATCGAACGCGATCAGGGATCTTGTTCAACAGATACCGTTGGGTATGGGCATGGACGAGATCGGGCTCGCCGGGGACCTTGATCGTGAAGTCAACCCTCGGGACCCCCCATTCCATGATCGGGGTGCGCGCAACGACCGAGCCCGTGACGACCGGCGAGCGAGATATAGCAAGGCGCGGGATCCAGGAGATCAGCATGACGGCTCCGAACACGAAGCCGACGACAGCCGCGAATAGCATCCTCGGTGTGCCGAGCATGAGAATTGACAACCCTCCGCCCGCTTACGACCCAGCTCAGCGGCCCGCCGACGGGCGGGTCCGCGGCGTCGGTTCGTTAGACATCCGTCGCCTTCCAATCCAGCCACGCCTCGACGCGCAGGTCGTAGATCACTCCGCCGTCGGGATAACGACCGGCGATCTCGACCCGGTACTGGCGGCCTCGCTTCTCGGTGAAGGCCACACGCATCGGGTGCGCCAGGGAGTGCTCCGTCAGATACAGGCAGAAGAACGGCCAGCCGATGCCGCTCGGCCAGTCCTGCGGATCGTCGTCGGGCGACTGCGGGAAGTCGTATGCCCGGCCGACGAGCTCGTCCGGCGATGCGGCCCGTAGCGGCAGCATCTGGGCATACAGGTACGGCTCGCACCCGGCCAGCCAGTCGAGAGGCCCCTCCTCCCGATCGTCGGGCCAGTCCCGGTCGTCGAGTTGGAGCGACTCATCGCAATGGATCTCGACGCCCCATCGGTAGTCGGTCGAGGCGTCGTGCACGCGGCAGAGCTCGCCGCGTCGCACGGGAAAGGCGATCGAATTCAGGTCGAGCTGATCCAAGAGTCCATGGCCCCCCCGTCTAGCGACCAGGATCAGCGGCCCGCGGCTGGCGGGTCCGCCGGATCGCAATGTTAGGACCTGACCGCGGCCAGCGCCCGGAATGCAGCGGCCGAGTCAGGCGGCGGTTGCTCGAATAAGATGCAGCACGGCCCCGACCCGGCGAAAGCCCGCAATTCTGTGAGCCATGCCGTTGCCTCGTCCTCGATGCAAGCCAGCCCCAGGATAACCGCCCCGTCCGAAGTGAAGAAGGCCATCGCGAACGCCGGACCCTCGCCTGTGTTCCTCCAGTAGATGCCATAGTCCTCCAGCGCGTGGCCTTCCAGGTACGCGATGAGCTCCTCGACGCGCCGAAAGTGGTGATCCGGGGCGTCGGCGTACTGCGGCACCTCGTAGCCGTCGGCGACCTCCTCGCGGTTCGGGACGAAGTGGTCGAGGAACCGGGCGATCGCAGTCGCCGAGCGGTCGCTGACCAACAGATAGGCATCGCTATATGGAGGCATTGCCCTGGCCGACATGAAGTCAAAGATCAGCTTCTCCGCGCAGCGAGGTCCGCTGCATCGCAATGTTAGACGGCCGATTGGCCGCCAGGAACGCCTCCACGGAGTTAATGCGACGAGATTGGGGGAAGCGCGAGCCCGAGTACCAATCCCAACAGCGCCATCAAAACCAGCGATTGCATCAGGGAGAACCCCAGCTTGTGGAGCACGAGCCCCAACAGCCCGCCGACAGCGCCTCGTCGAGCAATTCGTCCCGCGGCGCTACCCGGCGGAGGAGCTCGACAGCCGCCTCGTGGCGTTCGACTTCCGAAAGGGTGTCGAAAGAGTCGAGCAGGGCTTGCACCGCGGTCGTCACGGGGTCGTTCCTCCAGGCATTAGCTCCGTCGATCTACTGGCATGCTACATCACATCGCGAGCGACCCGCAATGATCGTTCCGGGGCCCACCGGACTTGCCGCCGAACGCCAATACTGTGGAATCCGGAGCGGACTGAGACCAGTTTCGGGTCCGCATTTCGCCGTAAGTCCTGATTCCATGGTCGGCGGCTGGGGCATCCCAGCCCTTGATTCAACGGTATCGCGCCGAAGGCCCAAGATTCGCGGCCCGCCGACAGGCGGGTCCGCTGGATCGCTTCGTTAGGCAGTCTGCCGCTGTGGCTCATTGCGGATGATCACGGTCGGGTCGGGGCTGGCTGGTGGCACCGGCAACCCTTGCTCCCGCAGCAACTCGACGTGCTCGTGCATCCCCCAGCGTGCCCGGTAGAGGCAATCTTCGACGGAGTGGCCGACTCCCGTGAACCCGATCAACTCCGGCGAGTGGAAGCCGAAGAATGTCGGGTCGTCGGTGGCCTCGATCACCAGCGAGTAAGGCAGCTCGATCATGGCGAGAACCTCAGGGCCGGTCGATGCCGGCGGCCTTCAGGATCGCGTGCAGCGTCCCGGTCGGGACATGGCGGGAGCCGTGATAGTCGACCCGGACCAGATGCGGCCAACCTTCCTTGCCGTAGTAACGGACCGACCCCTTCTCGCGCACCAGGCGAAAGCCGTGCGACTGGAGCAGCCGGACCACCTCGCTGAAGGACACCCGCCCCTCCTCCCCGCAGGATCACCTCTCAGGAGCGTACCAGACACTCCCGTGTGATGCCAGTCTCATGCTCTCCGCTGGCCCACCGCCAAGGCTCAGCGGCCCGGCCCGCCGAGAATAAGCCTCGCGACATCAGAAACCCTCGTGGCGGGCCGGGTCCGATGGAGCGCGAGGTCAGGCGCCGGGACGCCGGCGGCCGAGCCAAGTGACGGACCCAGCGATGACGACCGCCGGCCCGAGTCGGGGCGGCCGGCATGCGAGGGTCTGGACAGACCTGGACCGCCTCGCCGAGGATGACGAGGGCGATATCCGCATGCTCGTCCTGCCTGCAGACCCCGGACGAGACGGATCGATCGGCGGCCGACCTCGACTTCGAAAGTCCGGTTCCCTCGGTATTGTGTTATGAGCGTCGAGCCATCGGGCGCCGCCCGCCGGCTCACGGCCGCCCTGGAGATCGCCTGGGCCCTGATCGACAAAGAGCCCGGCGTTTCTGTTCTACTCTTGATCCTGCCTGGGGCCCCACGCCACGGGCCTGACTTGGAGCCGCGCCCGGCGGGTCATCCGCGATGGATTTCACCACCCGACCGGCCGGGCCTCCTCAACCATCGAGCCTCCGGCGGGCCGTCCTGGTCTGCGGGGCCGCGGGCGGACTGGCCGGGTCCGCGATTGGCGCCGCGCTGGGGACCGGCCGCTACGCCCTGGCGGCTGCCCTCATCGGCGGACTGCCCCCGGGCCTGATCGGGGCCTCCCTCGTGGGCCGGTTTGGGGAGCTGTTCGGCTACATGAACCACCTGCGGCACGGGAGGCGGGTCGGCGCATGGCTCGGCACGCTGGGCGGAGGGAGCCTCGGCGCGGTCATGGGCCTGTCGGTCTGGGCGTTCCCGTGGAGCCTGGCCGGCGCCGTCGTGGGCGCGATGATCGCGTCGTCGCTGGGCGGTCGCAGGCGGCGGGCCCTGGGGTTGTTCCCCGGTATCCTCGTCGGCTTGCTGGTCGGAATCCTGGTGCGGGCGTTCCGCTCGGATTCGGACGGGGTGACCGCCGGGGCGATCTGCGGAGGGATCGCCGGGGCGACGCTCGGCATCTGGCTCATCCCGGGCCTGCTGTCCTGGATCGCCGGGCTGGGGGACAGGATGCGGAATCGCCGCCGGCCCGGCGGGCCGAGAGCCGGTGGCCCGGCCGGATCCCTGCCCCGGATGCCGGACTGAGAGATGGTCTCGGCAGGGGAGTCTTCGGGAGGGCGTGCTTCCGGGTGAGCCGGTATCTCCGGCGGCTCGACGGGAGCCTCGCCCTCCCACTCCCGAGACCGGATCTGAGAAGGTATGTGAGGAGGCTCGTAGGGTGGGTCGAGCGCAGTGTTACGCGACGTGGAGTTTTGCCGCGAAATGCGACACCAGGTTTTGCCGTGGCTGGAATGAGGGATTATCATGATGTTCATTACTCCTGATACCGGCCCTCATCGGAGCGCCCTGATGCCACGCCCGGTCCCGATCCCCGTCCGCCAGGCCATCCGCAAGCGATGGCAAGACGGCCAACCCGCCCTCCGGATCGCCCACGACCTCCGACTCCCCGTGCGCACCGTGCGATCGCTCATCGCTCGCTTCCGCCCCGGCGATGACTCCTCGTCGGCGACGGCCTATCGGACCGGGCCCGCCCCCGCTCGCCCGAGTCCCAGGCCGTCCATGACGCGGCGATCGACCTCCGCCGAGACCATCCCAAGTGGGGCGCCGAGCTGCTCCGCATCCAACTGGCCCGGATCGGCCATGCCGTGCCTTCGGCCCGCACGCTGCAACGCTGGCTGCGCCGGGCCGGCCTGGGCCAGGCCCCCACCGGACGGCCCGGCCGCAGCGCCTATGTCCGCTCGACCGTGCCGCATGAGGTCTGGCAGATGGACGCCTGCGAGCACCTGCCCCTGGCCCGGGGCGAGGCCAGTTGGCTGCGAATCATCGACGAGTGCAGCGGAGCGGTCCTGTTGACCGTGGTTTTCCCCCCTCGGGAGCTGGGCCCGCGTCGCCGCCGAGGAGGTCCAAGGGGCCTTGCGGCGGGCCTTCACCGACTGGGGGCTGCCGGCCCGGATGCGGGTTCGACAACGGCACGCCCTGGGGGGCGACCGGGGGCCTGCCCACGGCGTTGGCGCTGTGGCTGATCGGCCTGGGGGTGGGGATGATCTGGAACCCGCCCCGGACGCCGCAACGCAATGGCGTGGTCGAGCGGTCGCAGGACGTGGGCCGCGACTGGGCCGAGCCGGGGACGTGCGCCACGGCGGGGCAGTTGCAGGGCCGATTGGATCAGCTCGACCGGATCCAGCGCGAGGAGTATCCGGCGATCGGCGGCCGGAGCCGACTCGAGGCGTATCCGGGGCTGTCGCATTCGGGGCGAGGATACGACCGGGCGGAGGAGGCCGGTCGATGGGATCTGGCGCGGGTACTCGCCTGGCTGTCCGAGACGGCGGTGGTCCGGCGGGTTGACGTCAACGGCAAGGTGTCGGTGTACGACCGCTGCCACTGGGTGGGCCGTGCGCATGTGGGCCGATCGGTGTGGGTGACGCTGGACCCGGAGACGAGCGAGTGGGTGATCATGGACGAGTCGGGGGGCGTGCTGAAGCGGGCGGCGGCGACGGAGCTGACGGCGGAACGGATCCGCGGGCTGCGCGTGTCGCGCGAGCGGGGCCCCGGCACCCGCGGCGGGACCTGATGTCGCATCTCGCGGCGGGACTCCGCGTCGCGCAACACAGGGTTGATGAACATTATAATCATTGTGTATTCGAGCAACGGCAGAACCTGGTGTCGCATTTCGCGGCAGAACTCCACGTCGCGTAACACGCAGCGAGGCCCACCGGGATTCGCCGCCGAACCGGTGGGCCTCACGCCTGCGGCGTTCGACCCACCCTACGACCTCTTCTCAAACAGTCGCTGAGGGGACCGCGATCGACTCCCGCGCTGGCCGGGAAACAGGAGCCCTCGATCATGGCGCGAACGCGACGATTTTCCGCGAACCTGGCGGTGCTCGCCCTGTGCGTCGCGATGGCGCATGGCGGCGGCCAGCGAGCTGCGCGGGCGGCCGGTGAGTTGCCGCATCGCGAGGAGATTGCGCCGGAGTCTTCGCGGCCGGATTCGCGCATCGGCATCAGGCAGCCAACTGCGGATGGGTCGTGCTGGAGAAGGAGACCTTGCTGATCGACCTGCCGCGGGGCATCGCGGTGCCCGAATTCCTGGCGGTGGTCGGCCAGTCCACTCGCAAGCCCGTGCAGAGGCTCGCCCTGACCCGCGCCCTGGACGGCGATGCGGCGATCGTGCGTGCCCTGCTCGATCGAGGCATCACGCGGGTGGCGGCCTCGCCCGCGATCCTGGCCCGACTGCGTGCCGGTCCCGGCGGACTGGACTTGCCGTCGGCCGAATCCGAGGGAAAGGTCGTCGCGCTCGGCGACGCCTCGGTCGCGGTCGAGCTCCGGCCGCTGGACGGCGTGGCGGGCGATGGGGGTGCCGTCGTCTGGCTGCCGGGCCGTTCGGTCCTCTTCGGCGGCCCGCTCGTCGTGCACGGCCCGCGCGTGCCCTTGCCGGGCAGCGACACCGAGCGATGGGTCGAGGCACTCCGAGGGCTCGAGGCGCTCTGCCCGGCGCGGGTCGTGCCGGGGAATGGCTCGTGGGGTGGGCCGGACGTCCTGGCCCGGCATCGCGGGTTCCTGGCCGAGCTACGGCGGCAGGTCGGCCATCTGATCGCCCAGGGCCGGCCCCTCGTCGCCGTGCGCGAACAGGTCCGACTCCCCGCCGAGCTCTTCGCCTGGATGCCCTACGATACCCCCACGGCCGAGGACCTCGACCACGTCTACCGCGAGCTGACCGTCCCGGTCTCGCCGTTCCGCGGCCACGCCCCGGCCGCGGACGATCCGCGCCCGCACGCCCTTGTCCTGATCGGCGACGGGCCGCACGAGCCCGGCCATATCGAGGACGGTTTGCGGCCGGTCTTCGAGGCGACCGGAGTCGTCCCGCACTTCGCGGTGGACGTGCGGGCCCTGTCGGCGGAGAACCTGGCGAGGGTCCGGCTGCTGGTGATCCTCCGCGACGGGCTCCAGCGCCCGGGTGCGGACGATCGCGACAATTTCGCCTGGATGACGACCGAGCAGGAGCGTGCCGTCGTCGCGTTCGTCGAGCGGGGCGGGGGCTTCCTCAACCTGCACAACTCATTGGGCCTGTACCCGCCCGGCGGTCGGTATCTCGGCCTGGTCGGCGGCCGGTACACGACCCACGGACCGCTCGAGAGGTTCCGCGTCGAGGTCATCGACGGGGATCACCCGGTCACTCGAGGCGCCGCCGGGTTCTTCGTCGCCGACGAGCAGCACATGCCGATCCCCGACGAGGGCCGCGTGCATCATCTGCTGCGGAGCCGATCCGACGACGGCCGGTCGGCCGCGGCGGGCTGGGTCCGCGAGCCGGGACGCGGGCGGGTCTGCCACCTGGCGCCCGGCCATACCCGCGAGGCACTCTTGCACCCGATGTATCAGCGGATCCTCCGCAACGCCGTCCGCTGGTGCGCCCGGATTGAGAATCCTGGGAAAGCGGCGGGCGGAGCTACATCAGATCGGCGGACGGAGCCGCCTCCTACATGAGGACGCGGGGATCCGGCACCTGTAGGAGCCGGCTCCGTCCGGCGACTCTTCGATTCGCTCTCTCCATCGCGTGGATCGATTTAATCTCAGACCATATATTGCTCGAAGTCCTTCAGGTGTTCGTCGTCGTCCGGCGACGACGGTGATGAATCCCTTGCCCAGGCCGGGAGGTGGACGCAGGCCGGGCGACGAGCTGGGTCGTTCGCTCACCAGCTTCGCCACCGGCTGCTGGTTTCGCGTCAGGATGACCTCATCGCCGGGCGTCAGGCGATCGAGCAGCTCGGCGAGCGTCAGCTTGATGTCCTCCACCGCGATTGTCGTCTGCATGATGATCTCCTCCGGTCCCGCGCGGCCTCGCCGATCACATCTCACTCTACCGCAGAGGAGCGACAATCGGGTGGCATGCCATGCGGGGACGTCCAGTCTCGCGGTCACACCCGGGCGGGCGGTGACGATCCGACGAGCCTTTGGATCAATCCTTCTTCACCGGCTCGCGTTCGCGAGTGAACGTGCGGAGCGTGCAGCCGCTCCCCGGCTCGGCCTTGAACTCGGCGGGCCTGGGCTTGCCCGGCGACGCCATGCAGATCGTCAGCCGGTCGCCCTCGAGCTTGTAGATCCCCAGCACGCGAGTCCCCCGGTCCTTGCCGCCGTCGGGGATCACGTCGATGGTCCGGGGATCGCGCGACGGGTCCAGCTCGATCCGCGTCCCGGCGAACGATTTTCCGTCCTTCTTCCAGACCACGTGGTCCTTCTCGACCGTCCGCGTGATCGGGCGGACGAGCTCATCGGGCGCCGGCTTGCCGTCGTAGATCGACGTCGACGTCCTCCAGGTTCCCTGGTGCCGCTCCAGCTCCCCCCTGCCCCGGCCATCGTCGTCGGCCGAGCCGGTCCCCGCCCACAGGACGACCAGGACCAGCGCGCTGGCCCGAGTGGGCCGCGTCCATCGAGAGACCTCTCGCATGACATCCTCCCCGGCATCCGGGCGGCCGCCGGCTGGATGCCGGGCGAAGGCAACGCCGGACCTCGCCGCACCATCGTACGGACGCGCGGTGGCGACGTTCAAGGAATGGGCCGGAGATGAAACAGTTCGGCCGCCGGTCCCACCGGCTGGACGCGACGACCGGGATGGAGAAGAATGGTGTCCCATCCGAGCGCGGCTGATCCCTCCCCGGTCGGTCCTGTATGTCTCGCCGATTCACATTCCTTTGCAAATGGAGGCATCCCATGCGACGGCGTCACTGGATCGCATCGGCCCTGGTCGCGGGGCTATCGGTCCCCTTGCTGGCCTGGGCGGGTGAAGACAAGGCGGCCGCCAAGGTCCGCAGCCCGGAGGTCCAGCGGATCGTCTCGACGGCGCAGGAGGGCTCCAAGGTGATGGAGCACCTCGACGTGCTGTGCAACCGGATCGGGCCGCGGCTGACCTCGTCGGACAACCTCACCAACGCGTGCGAGTGGGCGCGCGACCGCTTCGCCTCGTTCGGGATCGACAACGCCCGGCTCGAGGAGTGGGGCACGTTCCCCGTCGGCTTCAACCGAGGCCCGTGGTTCGGCCGGGTCGTCGAGCCCGAGCCGCACGCCGCTGGAGTTGGTGACCATGTCCTGGTCGGCCGGCACGAAGGGTATCGTCCGGGGCAAGGCCATCCTCGCGCCGAAGGACCAGAAGGAGCTCGACGAGGCCAAGTCCAAGGGCACCCTCGCCGGCGCCTGGGTGATCATGCCCCCGCCGCGTGCGGGCGGCGGCGGCCGGCCCGGTGGCCGCGGCCCGGGCGGTCCCGGCGGCCCGAACGCCGAGACCCCGAAGGGCGAGGCGCCCAAGGCCGAGGCCCCGAAGGCCGAGGCCAAGAAAGCCGCGCTTGCCCGGAATGATGGCCCTCGGCCCGATCCGATCTTCGTCGCCAAGCTCGCGCAAAGAGCTCACGGCCGCCGGCGTGGCCGGGTTCGTCGGGGCGTCGTCGCGCGACCTGCTGCTGACCAGCGGCGCTCACAAGATGAGCTGGGACAAGCTGCCGACCGTTCCCTCGGTGACCCTGCTGCGCAAGCAGTACGACGAGATCGCCGCCATCCTCAAGGCCGGCAAGCCGGTGACGCTCGAGTTCGACATCCGCAACTACTTCAAGAAGGGCCCGATCAAGCTGTACAACGTGATCGCCGACATCCCCGGCACCGACAAGCCGGATGAGTACGTGATCGTCGGCGGCCACATCGACTCGTGGGACGGCGCCACCGGCGCGACCGACAACGGCACGGGCTGTCGCCACGACGCTCGAGGCCGCCCGCATCCTGATGAAGTCGGGCGTGCGGCCGAAGCGGACGATCCGGTTCATGCTCTGGAGCGGCGAGGAGCAGGGCCTGCTGGGCTCGGCGGCCTACGTCAAGGCCCACAAGGAGCTGATGCCCCGGATCTCGGCCGTCCTGGTGCACGACGGCGGGACGAATTACCTCTCAGGCATCGGCGGGACCGAGGCGATGCTCGCCGACCTGGAGAAGGCGTTCGCGACGGTCAAGGAGCTCGACCCGGCGTATCCGTTCGAGGTGCGGAAGGTTTCGGGCCTGCGGGGCGGCGGCAGCGACCACGCCTCGTTCCTGGCGGCCGACGTACCGGGCTTCTTCTGGGGCCAGCGCGGGGGCCGGGCCGATTACCAGCACACCCACCACACCCAGTTCGATACCTATGACATGGCTATTCCCGAGTACCAGGTGCATTCTTCGCTGGTCGTGGCGCTCGGGGCCCACGAGATCGCCAACCTCGACCACCTGCTCTCGCGCGAGAAGCTCAAGGACCCCCGCGGCGGGTCCGGCCGCCGCTCGCTCGGCGCCCAGCTCGAGGAGATGGCCGTCACCGAGGTCGAGGACGATGGCGTCGGCAAGAAGGGCGGGCTGAAGGAGGGCGACGTGATCCTCAAGATCGACGGCACCCCGGTCGGCGACCGCTTCGAGATGACCACCCTCCTCCAGGCCGGCGGGCCGAAGAAGGTGGTCACGGTCTACCGCGACGACAAGCCCATCGAGCTGAAGCTCGACTGGGAGTCGCCGGCCCCGCCGCAGTGAGGGGTGGATGGTGGATCGTGGATCGTGGATGGAGTGCCAAACGGTTGGGTGGCTTACAGTCCAACGATCAGGTTCCCGTTCCCGACCGATCCGTTCCGGTTCTCCTAATCGCGGCCGATCGGTCCGGGGCCGACCGACCGACCGATCGCCGGCAGGGGCCGGCTCCTACAACGGATCGGACCGGTCCGGTCCTTGTGTAGGAGGGAGCTCCTGCTCCCGATCCGGTCGGCCCGATCCGTGCGGTCTCGGCCGGCCCGACCGCCGGCAGGAGCCGGCTCCCACAAGAGACCGGACCGGTCCGATCCGTCCGATGCGGCCGGGTCGGACCGGCTCCCCGGTCGGTGGACCTCGCTCTTGATGCCGTATGCCACCCAGGCGTTACACTCGCGCTCGTGGCGTCGGGTGGGTCGAGCGGCGCGAGGACCGCGGAGAGAGATCCGCCGCTCGGGATTGTTTCACCCGGCATCTCGTGGAGTTGACAGTTGTTGCGTCCACTGGGCCGGGTCGGCGTGGAGCTACTCCGGACTGACCGGCGGTTCGCGGTCCGGCGCGGGTCTCCGACCCGGCCGACGCGACGGTCGGTGCGGTCTGGTTCGGCGCGGGTCTCCCCACGCCGCCGCCGGCACGACCGACAGGTCTACCAGGCTGGTGCCGGGCCGACTCCCGCGTAGGTCAGGCTTCCGCCTGATACCGCTCCGATCCGGTCGGGCGGGCCGGACCGTGCAGGCTCAAGCGTGACCGACATCGGCCCGGGCCGACAGCTCTCCCGAGCGGGCCAAAGGGGCCGCTTTGAGTTTTTCAGCCCCGCCAAGAGCGGCTTCTGAGACTCACGCCAAACCAAAAAAAACCGGCCAAATATGAACCGGATCACGGAAACCGCCGCCGCGGCGGAAAAGCTCTATGGAATTTCCAAATATTTTTTCTGATTCTGACCAAAGGGCTTGCGTCAAGAAAATGCCACTCATCGCCGATAGGTGCATTTCGGTTTCTGCAAACCTGATACATCCTATATATAGGGGGAGAGAAGAAAGCAGAGGGGGTACAGGGGGTTTTGGGGGCCCTGGAACACAGAATGCATGCACACAATCTCTTCCCGGACCCTGCGAGATCGTCCTGAGCGGCGGTTGTCGAAGGTGCTGGATACCATGGCGTCAGGTAAGCACTGGATACCGAATTCGAGGTCTTGACCGGTGAGGATGGCCCCTTCCCTGCGGCCGGATCGCCCGCCCCAGGTCGAGGGCTGAACCGAAGACCGTCCTCCTGATCGACGACGATGAGAATCCCCGGCCCCTGATCGCCGGTAGGCTATCCTCTTTCGGCTCCCTTGAGGTCGGAGCATAGGGATGGTGACCGATCGCTTGTTCCGACGGAGGGGCCCCGCCTTCCACCAATCTGTCAACTCGCTCGCTGGCGATCTCCGCCGATTTGAGACAATCCCCGACGCTCGATCGCGGTGGGCCCTGCTCGCTGCGATGCGCCTGCGCTCGACGCTGCCCAGCGCCCATCGAACCTCACCTGCCGGGATCGACTCTACGCCTTCGGCGGCCTGGCCGAGTACAGCGCCAGCAGGCAGTATGAGGTCACGATGTTGGGGTCTCCCTCCATGAAACGGTCCTCACGATTGACCCAACCGCCGTTGTCGGCCTGGCGCTTCGCCAGGGCCGCGACGAGCTCGGCCCTCCAGTCGTGCGGCTTGCCCGCGGCGTTGACGAACGTGGGGGCGCCGAGCAGGCTCATCGCCTTGGCGAAGGTTTGGTAGTAGTAATACAGGCCGCGCTGGCCCTGGCCCGGGTTCTCCTCAAGCGTGTAATGGTTCTTGATGTAAGCGAGCGCCGCCTTGATACGCGGGTCATCGTGGGCGAGGCCGGCGTGGATCATGCTCTTGAGGCCGGAGTACGTCATCCCGGCGATGGAACGCAGGCCGCCGTCGTCGGCCCGCGGCCGGGGGGCCGCACCACCCTTGCCTGCCTGGCCGCGACCCTCCCCAGCACCGGCGCCGGCGCCATTGCCAGTGCCGGCCGTGGGGGCGTAGACGAAGCCGCCGTCGTTGATCTTGCCGGCCCAGGGCTGGTCGTTGAATTCGCTCTTGAGGTTCTGGCACCGCGACACGAAGACGAGGGCCCTCTGGAGCGAGGGATCGTCGGCGGGCACCCCGCTGTCGCGCAGGGCCTCGATGAAGAACGAGGTGTTCGACAGGTCGGGCCGGCCGCCGCCGCCGTAGCCCAGGCCGCCGTATGCGGGGTCGTCGCGCCCCTTGCCCTCGCCCTCATCCAGTTGCATCGACTTCAGGAACGCCTGCGCTTCCTTGATCAGGCGGTCGTAACGGCCGCCCCGATTCGCCTCGTGGAAGGCCATGAGCGCGACGGAGGTGGAGTAGACGGAATGGGGCGTCTCGGCGAGACCGCCCTTGGGGCTGATGAAGCGCTCGAGGAAGGCGAGTCCCCGGGTGATCGCCGGATCCGCGGGCCCGACGTGGCCCGACCGCAGCAGCCCCGTCACCACCAGCGCCGTGATGCCGGGCTCCCTGGTGCCCGACCAGCTCCCGTCGCCCTCCTGGCGGGGCCGGAGGAACCCGACGGCCTTGCCGGCCATGGCGGCCGGGTCGGACCGATCGGCGGCACTGGCCGTCCGCGTCAACCCCATCAGGCCCACGCCCCCGAGCCCCTGGGCGACGAATCTCCGTCTTGTCAAATTGCTCACGATGTCGCTCCCGGATCGATGGAACCGCTTGCCGAATCCGCCAGGTCGGAGAAGCAAGTCGCGGGCCGACCGGATCGGCATGTGTAAGCTCCTGTCCCGCATGGCGAAACGCCGAACAGGCTGGCGGACCACTCGGCAGGGATGGCAGCAATTTGTCCTCGGCCGGCGATTTCTTCGCCGTCCGAGACTCCTGGCCGTGCGCGAGCGACGATCCCTGGCCGGGACCGACGACGCCCCGGGCCGAGGGAACGGGTGCGCTCAGTACTGGTCGGCCGACAGGACCTCGCCGCCGGCGACCGTGCCCAGCGACCGCCAGGCTCGCCAGTCGACCGTGCTCTTGATGAATCTCACACTGCCGTCGGCGAAGAGGGCGTTGACGCCGCCGGGATGGTGGCTCCTCGACGTCACGGCCGCGTAGGTCGGGCCGCCGTCATCCTCATCCTCGGAGCTCATGTCGCTGTCGGCGGCCAGGGGGCCGGCCGGGGACCTGGTATTGGGTGGCAAGGCGGTCGTGAAGCCGTCGTAGAACGAGTTGCCGTTGCACCAGTGGGTATGGCCGCCGCCCGACATGCCCGAGGGGGCCGTGACCGACCTGCATCCCGAGCCCGGGGCCGCCGCGATGCTCGCCAGCACGGTCGGGACGTCGGGATAGGCCGACGCGCCCGACGGTCCCGGCGGCGGCACCGCGCCGCAGTCGTGATACGTCGGCGTGTACGTCTTGACCTCGCCGCCCAGCAGCGTGTTGCTCAACCCGTCGGTGAATGAAGACCACGGGCGCCGCAGGTTCGAGCCGATGGCACCGGCGGTCGGCACGCGACAGGTGAATCCGCCGAAGGTGTACCAGGTCCCCTCGTTCCAACCGTAATTCGACAGGCCATAGGTCGAGGTCACGCCGGCGCTATTGGTGCTGGTGGAAGGCTGGACGTTGGGCTCGCTCGGGCACAGGAAGACCGCCAACTGCGTGGAGACCGCCGTCGCGTTCGACGAGTCGCTCGTCTTGTTCGTGAAGTTGATCGCGTTGTACACCGTCCCCAGCTCGAGGAACGGGGTGATCCGCGACGAGGCGCCCCAGCTCGATTTCCAGGACACCGCGCCGGACGCGTTGAAGGTCAGGACCATCTGGGGCGGCAGCACGCCGTTGGCGCCCTCGTAGTTGTGCATGCCCAGCCCGAGCTGCTTCAGGTTGTTTGTGCATTGAATCCGCCGGGCAGCTTCTCGGGCCGCCTGCACGGCCGGCAGCAACAACGCGATCAGCACGGCGATGATCGCGATCACCACCAGCAGCTCGATCAGCGTGAACGCTCGCCGATACGGCCGGCCCGGCCTTCGGGTCGCCTTGAGATTCATCTCAATACCATCCTTGGCAGTTGGCATCCTTCCAACCTTGGCTGCAAGTGCGATTGTCGCCTCGTTTGCGTTGATGCACTCGCCGGGCCGTTGAGGCCCGCTCACCGACTCGGGCATGATTGCGGGTGTCAGGTCAAGGACCCTCATGCCTGAACTGCTTGGCACGGAAAGCGTTGCGTTGTGCGCCCGCAGGCAATCGCCCTTCGTTCGCCGCCTCTTGCAACTTCACGCATGGCTTCACCTCGCAGACAAGAGAGCCGAGCCGGGCTAGCCCGACCGGAGCCAGAGAGCCTCAATTGAAATTGAGATTCAATCTCAATTGAGGTCGAGTCTACAAGCGGTCGGAAGGGATTGTCAACCGAGTACGCGAGTTCATCGTTGAGGACTGCCGGCCTGCCGCCGATCGAAGGCTGCGCCGGCGACGATGGCGACCCGGCTGCCGCTTCGCATCACCCGGCGACTGATGTCGCCGGTTCGCCCGGCTGACGCGACCCCTGACCAGGCTGCCGCGTCGCATCACTCGGCCGCGGCGTTGCCCCACCCGGCGACTGACGTCGCCGGTTCGCCGGGCCGCCGCGTTGCACCACCGGTAGAGGCCGTTGCCGGTGGGCAATGCCGTCGCTACGCGGACGACTCCCGACCTTCCGGAAGAGACCCTGAGGTGCCCTGGATTGGACCGACGCCTTGCCCGCGAAGGTCACCGGGATCGGCTCGAGGGCAGGTAGCCCGTGAACGTCACCGAGATCGGCTTTTTCGTCGGCGTGACCGTCTGACTCAGCACGAACTGGAGTGCATTCGAATCGCTACTCGCGGAGAGATTCGTCTTCGCGGGAATGACGATCCCCTCGGCCTTGGTCGAGACGTACGCACCGACCAGGCCGTTCTTCAAATCGTTCGCGCTGACCTGCCAGAACACCTTGGTGCCCTGCGGCTCGATCGTGAGGATCGACTTGCCGGCGTACGGCGAATTTGCCGGGGCCGGCGCGATGGTCGCCTTGGCGGTCACGGCGCCCCATCGGGCGCTCGGGAACCATTGCGACTCGATGGGATTGGCGGCCGGGCCGGAGGCGTAGGTCACGGTCAGCGCGGACGACCCGCCGGCGCCGACGTCGGACACGTCGTCGTCGAAGGAAAAACCGTACCCCGACATGCCCAGGGCCTGGTGGACGAACCAGACGAACGGATCGAGGTTGTACACGTTGTAATCGGCGCCGTCCTGGTGCACGGACGGCGACGGATACCAATCGCCCAGTCGCCAATCGGCGTCGCTCTTGAGCTGATCCGGATAGGTCAGGAAATTGGGTACGCCGCGCAGTGCCGACTTGCCCAGGTCGCGGACGTCCGCCGTGATCGCCGTGAAACCTTTGACGTTATCGGGCAAGAACCCGACGTTGCCCCCGATCGCCTCGTAGATCACGTCCATCGCGTTGGGGAGCAGGGAGTGGTTGACCGGTACGGTGCTGTAGTTGCTCATCAATTCGTACACGGTTGCCCCGAACGCCCTGGCGAAGGCCGCGTCGGGGCCGAAGGCGCCGGCGATGATCAGGTTCGTGCGCAGGCCCGGGGTGTTGCTGTATGCGATCGGCTGGGGATTCGCGACCTGGAAGGTGGCGGTCTGGCCATTTGCCAGCGGCACGGGCGCGCTCAGGTAGAGCATCTGCTGGCCGGCGGTCGGCACGATCTTCAGGATCGTGGTCAGGCTGGAGATGCCATTGCCGGTGACCGACATCCCCACCGCCAGGTCGGGCCGACTCGAGGCGAGGGTGAGGATCCTGGTGTCGGCCGGTTTGTCCGTGTCGGCCGATACCGTGGCCGAGAAGGCCGGGGGCGAAGCGTTCGGGAACTGGCTGACATAGTAGTTCGCCCACGAATACCAGAGGTCGGTCATCTTGGTGGTGTAGGGGTCCGTCGGCGGGGCGACGATGAGGAACGAGTATCCCCCGTCGTTCCTGGTGAGCGTCTGCGCCAGTTCCACCTTCATCGTCTTCTTCTCGGGGTCGATCGAGGCGACGACGATCGTCCCGACCAGATTGGACCCGCCCGTGTTCGGGCTGTTGCTCAGGACCCAGGTCCCTTTCTCGGCCTTGATCGCGGCGAGTTCGGCCGAGGACAGCCCGGGCACCTTGAAGGTCACCGTGTCTCCCTTATTGGTCGGCTGGGTCAGGGGGTCGAGGTCCTCGTGGGCGTGGTAGAAGAATTGCTTGCCGTCGTTGCCGCTCGTCAGCAAGTAATGCCTGATGTCGAACGGGGATGTCTTCGTGGTCAGGGGGCTGTTGATCATGATGCTCGCGCCGCTCGGGATCTTCTTGAGGGCCTTGCTGTCCGGGTTGTAGTACTCGGGCCAACCGAGGCCGCCGAAATATTGCCCCAGGCCGTTGGTCTTCGCATCATTGCTCGTGAATTTCTTGATCGTCTTCTGCATCTCGCCGATATCATTATTCGCCCCGGTCCAGCCGTAATCCTGCGCCACGGAGCTCGTGTAGAAGACGTAGCTCGCCGTGCCCCCCGGGAGTCCCGACACCGGTGTGCCGTTGGCCGGACCGTGACCGTGTTACCGTCGACCCCGGTCACCGTCCCGATCTGCGTGATGATGGCCGGCGAGGTGTTCGGCACGTTGTACTTGACCTGCCACTGATTCTTCGAATAGGGATACAATTCCGTCAACAACCGCAGGATCGACGTGGCCCCGGCGCTCAACTGGATCGTCGTCGTGTTGCCCTTCGTGGCGGCGGTTCCATTCTGGATATACTGGATGGGGACGGGGACCTGCAGGCCGGTCATGGCGATGGGTTCGGTCAGGTCGTCGACGTACGAGACGTCGTAATTGATGAGCGTCGTGAGCTCGCTGGCGGGGATAGGGCCGATGGGAGGTTGCAGGCTCTGATCGTAGGCGTTGACCTTGGTCAGGAAGGCTTGATCGCGGATCGTCCATTCCGCGAGCTGCCCCGGGGCGGCCGGGCTGGGGTCGTTCGGCGCGCCGACCTTATTCGCCTTGTAGTACATGAGCCTGCCGTTGTCGTTGCTCGCGGTGACGCCCTGCTGGGTGATGTAGGTGCTCGACGCCGCGTAATAGAACTGGTACGGGTTGAGATCATTGACCTGGTCGGGCTGGGGCAGCAGGTTCTTGCCGTCGGTGGCGATGTCGGCCCGTCCCCCGTTCCAGAAGACCAGCGGGACGCTGATCGTGATCGACTTGCCATAGGGCAGGCCCAGGATGTACTTCCCATCCTGCTCGAAGCCGACATACAACCGATATTCGTCCTTGGCCACGTCGATGGGGTCGTAAATGCTGTTGTTATTCGGCGAATAGAGGAACGGATAGATCGTCTCATGGGTGCTGCTGCTGTTCGTGAACTTCACGGTCTTCGTCGGCACAGTCCCCCAATCGACGTTGCCCGTGTTCTTGTTCGTACCTCCCAGGAAGATCACGCTGCCCGCATTGGCGGCGGGGTTCTTGAGCGTGTAGGGGCCGATCACCGGCTTGCCGGGCTCGTTGGCGACGTAGACCGTCAACTGGCTCGGCTGGGCCAATGCGCGGTGTAGCAGATGTCCCCGGCTGAGCAGGAGGCGTTCCTCCAGCATCCAGGTCCGGACGCCCGACGCGGGATTGGCCGAGCGGCGGCGGGCGGGCTGCTGGGAACGCGAACGTCGTGACACGGAGGACAGCCAGCGCGGGAATGACATGACGAGGTCCTTGGTTGAGTCGGGTCCCTGTCGGGGCCGTCGGGTGTCATCGGGGCTCGGTTGCGGGCTTCGAGGGCCGGCCGCGGCCTCTCTCGCGTGCGGTCGCCGGGGTCGAATCATCAATCGGGCCAGGTCTTTTTCGCCGGTCGCGGCGCCGGGGTGCCGGGTCCCTGGCCTCGGGCGGCCCGCAGGCCGCCGAGCCGTGCGGACGTCGCCCCCGATCCGCGGTCCATCGCCCTCGATGCGGCCACGCCTACGAGTTCGGGACGTACTGGAAGTTCGTGACCGTGACCTCGTCGGGCTTGGGCTTCTCCGGCAGGTGCGCCCCGGGATTGACCCACAGGTTCAGGTGGAACGTCTGCTGGGAAGAATCGGGGATGTAGACGTTCTGCTTGCTGTCGGTGGTCCAGGTCACGGTGGGCTTCGCCGGCAGATTGGACAGGTTGTAGATGCCGTCATACTCGGAGAACGCGACGGGCTTGCCGGCGCCCAGCCAGTTCATCACGACGGTCATCGAGCCCTGGTCCTTCTTCATCGTGTAGCGGTGCACGTTCTTGGCGTTCTTCGAGTAGGGCTGGAGGGTGAACTGGTTGTCGGTGTGGAGATCCGTTCGGTCGAGGAAGTTGCGGACGACTTCGGACATGTCGAGCTCGCGATGCTGGTTGGTGAGGCTGCGATCGGCGAAATAGGCGGTGTAGTCCCCCGACATCTTCGCGTCCTTGTCGAGGGTGACGGTGCCTCCGCTGATGCCCGCGATGGTCGTTGCGGGTGCGAAGATCTGGTCCTGCCCGACGTGGCCGCTGACGCGCATCCCCTTCTTGAGCGTGGCGAGCACGGGTGCGGTCAGGCCGGTGATCGAATTGCCGGCGACCTCGCCGCGGCCCCTCAGCTGCTCGAAGGTGAACGCGCCGAACATGGCGCCGTTGTTGAAGGCCAGGCGGCGGAAGCCCCCCTGCGTCGTGGCGGAGACCAGGTAGGTCCCGTAGCCGGGGTTCATCGGCGTGCCGCTGCTGTTGGCCACGAGGACCGCTTCCGCGGAGGAGAACGCCGTGTAATTGCCGGGGACCGTCGCCCTCCTCAGGTAGAGATGCATCCCGTCCGGCTGGACGGAGACGTTCTGCGGCGCCCACTGCTGCTCGCTCTGGTAATAGCCGTTATTGGAGTCGAAATGCCAGTTGGTGTCCCATTGATAGCCGGCGAAATTGACGAGGACCGGGCCATCCTCCTGGGCCGGTTTGGCGCCGTGATGGGCGGCGGCGAGCCCGGCGCCCGACGGGAGGCGGCGCGCCTCCAGCGGTGCGACCTCGACGGGGCCCCGCCAGCGATGGTCGTCGCGACGAGGGCGCCGACGGGCACCGGGGCGGGACGGGCGGCGGAAGGCGGCCAGGAAGTCGGCGAATGACATGGCAATCTCCTCGTGTCGGATGCTCGTCGATGGGTCAGTGAATCGGGCCCCTGCCCGGGACCCGGGGGCACGTCAAGCGAGATTCCGGTGGAGGTCCCGGGCGAGGAAGACGACGGCCGGTCGGTCGTCCCCGACGGCCGCGACGACCCCGCGGCCTGCGTCGTCCCGCCGGTCGAGGCGAGACCGGGCCGGCTTCCGCGCGATCCACCATCAGCCGAACCTCATTTCGTAATCGACGTAACTTTCATCGAAACCATGAGAGAATATATTATTCTTATTTTGTGTAACACCCACGTGATGGCCGTTGAATCCGGGCTGTTTGACGTCGGACGCGGTGGGCCGGAAGGAGCCGGGGCTGAAGCCCGGGTCCCCCTTGCCCCACTGCGAGAAGACGTCGGACCGGCTCACGAGCCCGTCCGCGGGGACCGCGAAGTTGACGTACTTGCCCCCGTCATAGGTCCCGATCGGGCTCTTCGGGTCGAAGCCGCCGTCGGGTGTGGTGCCGAAGAGCGCGGCGGCGGCGGCCGGCGAGATCTCCTGATCGCCGTCGCGGGTCACCAGCTCCCACTCGGTGATCGCAACGCCCTGGACGGCGTGCGACTCTTGAAACGGGGCTTCCGACGTGTACCAATGGCCGTCAAACTGGTTATGCCGGAAGAGTTTATAGAGTCGGAGGCTCGCATCCGTCGTGATCGCATAGAAGCGGAATGCCCTCCCCTGCAACTCATCCGTGCCGGAGATTGCGCCCGGTCCCCACGCGTCCGTGGGGGTGAAGTCGTACCCGTTGAACGAGAACTGGGTGCCGCCCTGCAGGCCCGCGACTTCGCTCGCCGCCTTGCTCATCACCTGCTTGGGGGGCGACGAGAACATGCGGAAGGAACGCCCCGAGCCCGGATTATCCCAGATCACGCGCTCCGTCGAGGGGACGAGGGAGGTGAGGCGGGGCAGCGAGCTGGACGGGGCGTCGTAACCCACGAGCTTCCACTTGAAGAGCTGCGGCAGCAGTTGCGCCCAGACGGACGTATCATAGACTTGCTTCGTCACGTTGGTCGGGGGTACCGAGCCCAGGGCGGAGTTGGAGAACTGGATCGTCCCCAGCGCGTCGAGCAGCCCGTAGTTGCTGAACGCGGACGTGAGGAACTTCGGGGCGGTCAGCTTGCGGAAGGCCAGGCCGAAGCCCTTCTTCATGGTGTTATCGATGTTCGTGGCGGCGGCCGCGAGATTGACCGAAGTCTTCGGTGGCGGTGGTGTCGCCTGATCGAGGAGGGGCTTGAGAAGACTCGCGATCCCGGCACCGATCATGTTGCCGATGAGAGTCCCGATGACCGTACCCCCGCCGGGTTCAATGGCCGTCCCGATGAGGGCCCCGGCGGTGGCCGCGGCGAACTGGAGGAATTTGAGGAAGAAATCGATGAGCGCCGTTCTCCAGGAATAGGTGGATACCGGCTTTTCCTTGGGCTGGAGCCCCTGCTGCATGGTCTCGGCGATATTCAGGGCGTCGCCCGTGAGCTCGGTCTCGGTGTTGTTGGACGCCCGTTCGAACGTGCTCAGGAAGTCGGCCATGTTCGCCCGGTCCTCGTCGGCACCTGCCAGGAGCGAGTGGACGCGGACGAAGGCCGCCGGATGCCCGATGAACACGTTCGCGAACCGCTCCCACTGGCGTTCGTGCGGGTAGGCACTCCGGATCACCGGGTACGCGTTGTAGGTGTCCCGGACGATGTTGGCGGAGGTCGCGTTGTTCAGCAGGTTCTGGAGCGGCGCCCAGGTCGCCGTCAGCCAGCCGGCGATGACGGCGGGGTTGGTCACGTTCACTCGGCGGAAGTCGATGAAGTTCTTGAGCCCGGAGCCCGGCAGCTTCGACCCGGCCCCGGCCCTGGCGATCTTCACGAGGGTCTCGTAGGCGTGGTTCTGTGCGGGCGTGAAGGTGGGCCAGCCGTTGGCCGCATACGCCGGGTTGCGGTATTTCTCCAGGATGTCCAGCATATTCGTATCGCCGCCGGGGTAGGTATTGAAGCTCGCCGTGTATTCCCGGAGCGACGCGCCGGACGGCGCCGGCTGCTTCTGATCGGGCTTGAACGCGTAGTTGGTGTCGGCCGACGTCGAGATGCCTACGATGTAGGTGCCGGCCTGCTTCGCAGTGAACGCGAACGTCATCCCGGTCGCGGCCGGGCCGTTGACCTTGTCGGTGTCCGGGCCCGAGATGCGGACGGCGAAGTCCGAGGCGGGCTTGCCGTCCTGCGGGGTGATGGTCACGACGAACGAGTCGAGCTTGTTCAGCGTGAGCGCCCAGTAATCGACGGCCCGGTCGTCGATCACGCGATTCGACTGGTTGGCGAGGTCGTACGGGACGGCCAGATTGGGGGGCAGGCCCTTGACGTCCGATCCCGCGAGGAAGCCCGGCACCCGCTTGACGGACAGCCCATCCTGCTGCGCGAAGGTGGGGATCGTCGTCATCAGCATTCGCTCCTCGAGGCTCAGGACCGCCGGTCGGAACCGGCGACGGTCGCGCAACTTCGACGGCCGCGACGGGAGATGGTTCGCCTTCATCGTTCGATCCTCTCTCAAGGTTGCGGGGACACCGGGGTGCGGGGGACGGGGACGCGTCAGACCACGTTCCAGTAGAGGTCGGAGACGCGGTCGATCACGGTCCAGCCGGGCAATACGTTGCCGTTCGGGGTCGTCTCGATCGACGGCAGCTTCGTGTGGGGGCTCCCCAGATGCTCGCCACCGGATGATCCCCGCGCCCGGTAGCTCCACGAGTCGGAGGGGACGTCGTAGGCCGCCCACCAGTGATACGACGTCGAATCCCGGGTCTCCGTGGGATTCGCATCGTAATCCCAGGCGAGGTTCAACGGCTTCTTGAACCTGGCGTCATATTTGAGGACTTCATCACCCTCCTGGGTCTTGCGATCGAATGGGGAGATCTCGAATTCGTCGTGGCTGACGTCCGGCGCGGGGTCGTCCCGCGCGATCTTGATGGACTTGCCGGAGACGGTCCACGTCTGGAGGAGCCTGCCGCCCTGCTCGGCGAAGACCTCGCGCTTGACGATGCGGGTGCCGGGCACCACGCCGGACCCCTCCTTGTTGTAGAAGTTGACCGCGTACACACCCGACGTCCCTCCCTCCGACCCGACGCCCGAGATCGAGACTCGCGTCGTCCCGTATCGCTTGACGGGAATCCCGGCGCGGGATTCGATCGTCACTCGCTGGAAGCCCAGGTAGAAATCGGCCGACGAGAGCCACAGGCCCCCGTCCTTCCGGCCGTGGAAGGTCACCGTCGCGCCGTCGGGGGCGACCCGCACGGTCTGCGACCGGAGCAGCGTGCCGCCCGCCCGGTCGTAGGTCGCCGTCTTGGTGATGAACCCCGTGAATGCGCCGGTGTCGACGGCCGTCGCGGTCGTGACCCAGTCCTTCCCCTGCGGGCCGCCGATGACCCGGAAGAGCAGGTCCTTCTGGTCCGACTTCTTGTAGGCGAACGCGACCATCGAGGGGTCCGCCCCGCCCGGATAGGCCGACGTCCGGTACGTCACCTTCCAGGGCGCCCCGCCCCCGTCCTGGACCTTGACGCCCGGCGGGACGTTCACGGTCTCGGGGTTGCGCTGGGCGACGCCGGCCTGGTTGGCGAGCTGGCCGGCGTCCACCCCGTTCAGGGCGGCGATCCCGGAGAAGCTGATCCCGGGGACCGGGGTGCCGTAGCGATTGGGCAGGTATTCCAGCCACCCGGACGCATAATAGCCGCTCAGGCTGAGGCCCGATTGCGGGTTGATGTAGTCGGCCGCGTACGAGGTCCCGGGGTCGCTCACGTGGTAGGTCTGGAGCATCCCGAGCCCGCCGTTGGCGGCGCGGGCGTAGGTCCAGGTCACCGTCCCGTCGTTCGTGTTCGCGTTGTTGACCCCCCAGTAGATCCGGACTCCGTTCGCGTGGTAGAGGGTCAGCGTGATCGTGCTGGGCCCCACGACGAGCCGGCTATACTGGTCGGTCGATCCGGCCGCGCCGTGGTTCTTCCCGTTCCAGTAGTCCTCCACCAGCGTGCCGTCGGGCAGCCAGGAATCCTCGATCCAGCCGGGGCCGGAGGCCGCCGGATGGTTCCAGGCGACCACGTTCCAGCCCTTCGCCACCTTGTGATAGACCTTCGTGCTGCCGTCGGCGAACGCCACCGAGATGTTGCCGTTGGCGAGCACCTGGCTGCCCGCGACGGCCGCGTCCTGGCCCCTGCGGATTGCGGGCGCGTCCACGGACGGCCGCAAGCGGGCGGCCGCCCCGGCGCGGGCGAGCTCGATCGGCGCGGCCGCGAGGGCCCCGGCGAGGTCGCCGGCGAACAGGGCGCGGTCCTCCAGCGCGTCGAACGTGCATCGGTACCCCCGCCGCCGCGGCTGCGGCCGGACGGCCCTCGGCCCGGCCCGGCGGGTGAATCTCTCGGAAGGGGGGCGGTCGCCGGTGCGGTCGCGTTCCATGAGTTTGCCCCAATCATCGAAGGTGTCGGAGGCCGTCGCGGCGGCCGGCAGGCAGGCCGCGGGAGGCCGGCCGGGGCGTCTCGCCCCCGCCGTCGCGCGACCCGCGGGCGGGACCGGCCCGATAAGGCCCCGATCTCCACAGATGACATCATGCGAATATTCACTTCGCTGGTTCGGCGAGGGGATGTTGCCCCTCGGCGAGGGCCGCGGCCCCGGGCGGGTGCATCAAGCGGGTCGCGGCGCTCGGTCTACATGTAGTACTGCGAGCGATCGCCGATCGAAGACAGGGGTTCTGGAGGAATTGGTGCCGGTGAAGCGGTTGCACGATGCCTTGTCGATTTCGTCGCCCGGGAATCCCACACGAATCCCGGACGGCTCGGCCGCCATCCCGGGGAACTTCGACATCAGGGCATACGGCGGTGGGTGCAGGATCGACCGAACTTCCTCATCCCCCTCCCTCCGCGCCCACAGGCTGCACGCCCGCCCCCGCCGCGTTGCGCCCGAAGTACCGCAACACGGTCGGCAGGTGCTCGTCGCCGTGGACCGGGGAGGATCGGCCTCCGATACCGGCGGGGTTCGATGTCGTGTGGTTCGTCTCACAGGGGCCGGTGCCGGGACGGCATTGCTCGGCGAGGCCCGCGACTCCGGCCTGGCGCCGGCGGTGAGTCGCGGCAGTCGTTCAAGCGCGCCTCGCGGTTGCGTTGCTCGTACGAGCCCGACGCGCCAGCGAGTGGATGACCTGGTCGGCCCGGGGATCCACTCGCTGGCGCGTCGGGCTCGTATCGGCGGGATTGTCCCAGCGTGCGCAATCCAACCGTTCGGCCCTCTGGATCTAATACTGCGAGCGGCCCTCGATCGAAGACAGAATTCCGGGGGAATTCGGGGACGGCGTGCCGGTCGCTCGATCGACAGGAGGGCGCGGTGCACGAGCTCGCACCGACGGCGGGACCCACGGCGCCCGCCGACAGGACCGCCCGGCGGAGCGAACATGCCGATCATTCCGGTTGCCCCGGCTGTCCTGGTGCCGTCCGCTGCCCTCCCCGGGCGGGTCTGCCCGGCGGGGATTGCCGTCCGATCTATATGAAATACTGCGAGCCGGTCTCGATCGCGGACAGGAGCCGCCGGGGATTCCGGGACCGCCCGTGGACGGCCGCCGGGCGCGAAACGGAGATTGTCCTGTCTTCGGACTGTTAAGCACGCAGTATTTATTTATAGAATGGACGACATGTCACCACCGCCAGGAGAGGTCCCGGGGCTCGTCGCGCGCCGCCGCGGGGGACCGGGCCGCCGTCGTCGAGCTGCTCGAGCGATACCGCGCCGGCTGCGACGGATGGTGGCGCTGCGGCTCGACCCCCGGCTGAAGGGGCGGGTCAACGCCTCGGATATCATCCAGGAAGGCTACCTCGACGCGATGCGGCGGCTCGAGGAGTTCATCCACGAGCCTTCGGTGCCGTTCTACATCTGGCTCCGGTTCCTGGTCGGGCAGCGGGTGCAGGAGCAGCACCGTCGGCACCTCGACACGCCCGGCCGCGACGTCGGGCGCGAGGTCTCGATTTACCGAGGGGCCATGCCCGGCGCCAGCACGGGGGCCCTGGCCGCCCGACTGCTGGGCAAGCTCACCAGCCCCAGCCAGGCCGCGATGCGCGCCGAGCGGAAGCTCCGGCTCCAGGAGTCGCTCAACCGGCTGGACCCGTTCGATCGCGAGATCCTGGTCCTGCGCCATTATGAGCAGATGAGCAACGCCGACGCCGCGGCGGCCCTGGGCCTGGAGAAGGCCGCCGCGAGCAAGCGCTACACCCGGGCGCTGGAGCGGCTCAAGCAGATCCTGGCGACCCTGCCCGCGGAGGAGCCCGAGGAGCGATCATGAGCGAGCCGAGCGCCGATCGCGACCGCGACCCGTTCGAGGTCGTCGCCGAGTCGTTCCTGGCGCGGTTCCGGGCCGGCGAGCGGCCGAGCGTCAACGAGTACGCCGCCCGCCACCCCGAGCTGGCCGGGGTGATCCGCGAGCTGCTGCCGGCCCTCGTGATGGTCGAGCGGGATCTGTCGATCGACGGCGACCGGGACGTGGACGACGTGTCGCCCGTCGGCCGATCGCGGGGCCGGGAGCGGCGGCTGGGCGACTACCGGATCCTCCGCGAGATCGGCCGGGGCGGCATGGGCGTCGTCTACGAGGCCGAGCAGGTCTCGCTCGGCCGCCGGGTGGCGCTCAAGGTGCTGCCCGGGCACGTCGCGGAGGACCGCCGGGCCTGGAGCGGTTCCGTCGCGAGGCGAAGGCGGCGGCGCGGCTGCACCACACCAACATCGTGCCGGTCTTCGAGGTCGGCCGCGACGGCGAGGTCGCCTACTACGCCATGCAGTTCATCGACGGCCAGGGGCTCGACGAGGTCATCGACGAGCTGGCGCGGCTGCTCGGCACCGGGCGGACGGCGACCGGGGTCGGAGGCCGAAGGCCGATCGGGGAAGCCACGGCGCCGGGCGCCCGCGAGCCGGGGGTCGGCCGGGTCGCCGAGTCGCTCCTGACCGGCCGGCTTGGGAACCACGAGACCGTGCCGGACGGCGGCGATTCGACATTCGACGGCGACGGACCGGCCGCGACGGTGCCAATGGACCCGGATGCGCCTCGACCCCCCGTCCGCCGGGGGCCGATCCGGATCGGGTGGCCTCGGTGATGGACCGAGGCCCGTCGGGCTCGGCCACGCTGCGGGGCGGCCATCAGGTCGCGACGTCCCGCCTCTCGGGCGCGGGACGGCCTTCTTCCGTAGCGTCGCCCATGTCGGCCGCCAGGCGGCGCAGGGGCTGGCGTACGCCCATGCCAGCGGCATCGTCCATCGCGACATCAAGCCCAGCAACCTGCTGCTCGACCACGCGGGGATCGTCTGGATCACCGACTTCGGCCTGGCCAAGGGGGAGGACGACGGGCTGACGCTCACCGGCGATATCCTGGGCACGTATCGCTACATGGCGCCGGAACGCTTCCGCGGCGGAGGCGACGCCCGTGCCGACATCTATGCGCTGGGCCTGACCCTCTACGAGCTGGCCGCGCTCCGACCGGCCTTCGACTCGACCGACCGGCTCGAGCTGATCGAGCGGATCAAGGGCGAGGAGCCCCCAAGGCCCCGGGCCATCGATCCCAGGATACCTCGCGACCTGGAGACGATCGTGCTCAAGGCGATCGAGAAGGCCCCCGAGGCGCGATACCGGTCGGCGGAGGCGATGGCCGAGGACCTGCGGCGGTTCCTGGCCGACGAGCCGATCGAGGCCCGCCAGGTCAGCACCATCGAGCGATGCTGGCGGCTGGCCCGGCGTAATCCGTTGCTCGCCGGAGTCATCGGTGCGCTCATCGCCGTGTTGACGCTCGCCACGGCGATCTCGATCCTGGCCGCCGAGAGGTTCGCCCGGCTGGCCGAGGATCGGAAGACCGTGGCATTCAACGAGCGATCGGCACGCCTGGACGCCGACCAGGCCCGCAACGAGGCCGGCATGCGCGAGCGGGCCGAGCGCTGGGAGCGCTATCGCTCGAACATCGCCGAGGCCGCCGCCGCCCAGCAGTTGCAGAACAGCAGCACCGGCGAGCGGGCCCTCGAGGCCGCGCCGGCGGAATACCGCAACTGGGAGTGGCGCCACTTCCATAGCCTGCTCCATGGCGCGATCTCCGTGATGCCGGTGCCCGGGCTCGACAAGTATACTCTGCGGCTCAGCCCCGACGGACGCCAGGTCGCCGTCGGGAGCCTCCGGGGCGAGGTCCACCTCTTCGAGGCGGCGACCGGACGGCCCGCGATGGCCCTGCGGGGGGATGGGGCCGCCGTGGATTCCTTCGAGTACAGCCCCGATGGTCGGCGGCTGGCCTGCGGATTCGTCGATGGCCTGATCCGGATCTGGGATCCCGCGACCGGCCGGCCGCTGGTCGTCCTGCGCAGGGCGCCCGACTTCATCCCTGCAATACCCGCGATACAGCCCCGATGGCCGGCGGATCACGACGTCCGGGCACCTGGCCGAGGCCGGGAAAGATCGGTTCAACCTCTGGGACGCCACGACCGGCCGGTCGATCGCCCCCCTGGGAGACGGGCGTAATTTCGACGGGTTCAACCTCGGGGTGGCGTTCCACCCCGACGGCAAACGGGTGTTCGCGGCGGCCGGAGAATCGATCCGCATCTACGACGCGGATACGGGCCGCCAGCTCGCCGCGCTGGACGCCCCCGGAGGGCCCGTCGATCGGATCTTCTTCAGGCCGGATGGAAAACAATTCGTCGTGACCCATGGGGGCGGCACCACGCCTGTCGAGATCCGGGACGGTGGGACGGGCGGGCTGATCGCCAGGCTGGATGACCTGAAATCGCCGGGCATCGCGATGGCCTTCAGCGCCGATGGCGCCCGGCTGGCTATGGGTGGCACGTACCCCGACTGCGATGTCCGGCTGTGGGAGACGTCGGCAGGGAGGCTGATCGGTATCCTGTCCGGGCATACGAACACGGTCAACCGCCTGGCGTTCAACCGCGATGGCACGAGGCTGGCCTCGGCGTCGATGGACCAGACCGGGCGGCTCTGGGACGGCGAGACGGGGCGTGAGATCGCCGTGCTGCGCGGGCACACGGGCCCGGTCAACGGGCACGCGACCTTCAGCCCCGACGGCACCCGCCTGGTCACGGCGTCCGACGATCGCACCCTGCGGCTCTGGGACGCCCGCAACGGCGACCTGATCACCGTACTGCGCGGCCACCGCGATCGGGTCGGACCACCGACCTTCACCCGCGACGGCTCGCGGCTCATCTCGGTGTCCAGCGACGCGACGATGCGGATCTGGGACATGAAGGCGGCGGAGCGGAACGGCGTGCTGCGCGGGCACACGAACCTCGTCTATGACGTCGCGTTCCGCCCGGATGGACAGGAGGTCGCCTCGGCATCCTGGGACGGCACCGTGCGGCTCTGGGACCCGACTTCCGGGCGACAGACGGCCCTCATCGCCGGCGGGGCCGGGTCCGCGACCACCGGGGTGCTTCGCCCGGCCTCCACCTCCGACCCGAAGGCGGAGTTCCTGTCCGCCGTGGCCTATAGCCCCGACGGCACGCGGGTCGTCGCGGCCAACCGGGCCCTGGGCGTGATGCTCTGGAAGGCCGCCGACACCCGGCGAGAGCACACCTGGCCGGGCCCCACCGGGGCCTGGAACATGGTCGGCCGCGTCGCCTTCAGCCCCGGCGGGGCGGCTGGTCGCCGCCGCGAGCAAGGCGGGGCCCGTGCGGCTCTGGGACGTGGCGACGAAGGAACGTGTCGCCGAGCTGAGCGGCCACGAAGGGGCGTCCGGCGACGTCGCCTTCGCCCCCGGTGGGGCGACGCTCGCCTCGACGGGGCTCGACGCGACGATCCGGCTGTGGGACGTGGCGACGAGGAAAGACGTCGCCGTCCTCCGCGGGCACACGGCCGGGGTCAATCGCGTCGCCTTCAGCCCCGACGGCGGACTGATCGCCTCGGCCTCCTCGGACGCGACCGTCCGCCTGTGGGACGGCCGGTCGAACGCATCGCTCGCGACCATCAACGTCGGCGGCGTGGTCCACGCGATCGCCTTCAGCCCCGACGGCACCCGCCTGGCGCTGGGCTGCGCCGACACCACGATCCGCCTGATCGACGTCGCCACCCGCCAGGAGGTCGTCACGCTGCGCGGCCACACCGACTTCGTCCACGCCATCGCCTGGAGCCCCGACGGCATGCGGCTGGTCTCCGGCTCCGGCGACCGTACGGTCCGCCTCTGGGACTCGCTGTCCATCCAGGCCAGGGCCAGAGCGGGCCGGGAAGAGCCGACCCGTTGAGGCGATCCGGACCGCAGGTGACGCTGCCGTCGGCGAGGCATCGTCTCGGCGGCCGGTCGGTTGCGACGCGCCGGTGCACGGGTTAGATTGGCGCCGCTCATCGGCCCGCCCCCGGGTGCGCCCGGGACTCTCTCCCCGCGAGACCCCTCCCCGAAAGGAGCTCGATCATGGATCGACGCGACGTGCTGGGCTTGCTGTCGGCCGGGTTGGCCACCGGCGGTATCGGCCTCATTCCCCCGCTCGCCCGGGCCGGATCCGGGTCGGGGCCCGAGGCGTCATCCGCTCCGCCGCGCGGCCTGCCGCCGCTGAAGATCACCGACGTCAGCACGATCCTCACCGCGCCCAATCGCGTCCGGCTGGTGATCGTCAAGGTCACCACCAGCGAGCCGGGGCTCTACGGCCTGGGCTGCGCCACCTTCACCCAGCGCGCCCGCGTGGTGCAGACGGCCGTCGACAAGTACCTCCGCCCGTTCCTGATCGGCCGCGACGTCGACCAGATCGAGGACATCTGGCAGTCGTCCTACGTCAGCTCGTACTGGCGGAACGGCCCGGTGCTGTTCAACGCCATGAGCGGCGTGGACATGGCGCTCTGGGACATCAAGGGCAAGCGGGCGAACATGCCCGTCTACCAACTGCTCGGCGGCAAATGCCGGTTCGCCGCGCACCTGTATGCCCACGTGAGCGGCCGGAGCATCAAGGAGGTCGAGGACAACGCCCGCGCCGCGATGGCCAAAGGGTACCGGCACGTCCGCGTGCAGGTCGAGATTCCCGGCATGTCAACGTACGGCACCCGCGTCACCAACGAGCCGGCCAGCCGCGAGCTGAGCGGCCCGACCGAGCCCCGCAACATCTGGGAGCCCGGCCCGTATGTCCGCACCGTGCCCAAGCTGTTCGAGCACCTGCGCACGACGCTCGGCGACGATGTCGAGCTGTTGCACGACGTCCATGAGCGGATCACGCCCGCGCAGGCCGTCGCGCTCTGCAAGGAGCTGGAGAAGTACCGCCCGTTCTTCATCGAGGATCCGCTGCCGCCCGAGGAAAAGGACCACTTCCACCTGATCCGCCAGCAGTCGAGCGTGCCGATCGCGATGGGCGAGCTGTTCAACTCGCAGCAGGAATACCTGCCCCTGATCGCCGGCCGGCTGATCGACTACATCCGGATTCACATCTCGCAGATCGGCGGGCTGAGCATGGCGCGCAAGGTCGCGGCGCTCTGCGAGTTCTTCGGCGTCAAGACCGCCTGGCACGGGCCCGGCGACGCCTCGCCCGTGGCGCACGCGGCCCAGCTCGCGCTCGAGCTCGCCAGCCCGAATTTCGGCATCCACGAGGGCTACGTCTTCCCCCCGAGACCCGCGGCTGTCTTTCCGGGTGCCCCCGAGACCAAGGACGGCTACATGTACGCCCACGAGGCGCCGGGACTCGGCATCGACGTCGACGAGAAGCTCGCGGCGAAGTATCCGGTCACCGACGATCCGCCGTTCGACTTCCGCTGGGGCACGACCCGACGGCGCGATGGGTCGGTGATCCGGCCCTGAGAGAGTGTGAGAAGAGGTCGTAGGGTGGGTCGAACGCCGCAGGCGTGAGGCCCACCGGGTCGGCGGCGAAGGTCCACCGGTTTGACGGCGAAGATCGGTGGGCCTCGCTTCGCTCGACCCACCCTACGGGCCTTCGCACGTCGGTCAGTCAGTCGTAGGGTGGGTCGAACGCCGCAGGCGTGAGGCCCACCGATTTGGCGGCGAAGATCGGTGGGCCTCGCTTCGCTCGACCCACCCTACGAGCCTTCACATACCTTCTGAGTCCCCTTCTCAAATCCGGCGGACCAACTTGCCGGCGAGCTCGGCGGCCTGGACCCGCAGCTCGCGGACGGCCGTCGTCTCCCAGAGGTGGTCTTTCAGGAGCGGCCCGATGGCGTAGATCCGGTCGTCGCCCCTGCCGTCGGCGCCGACCAGGGCGCCGGAGCCGTCGACGTCCAGGCCGAGGGCGAGCGGCCCGGGCCTCGCGAGCCCATCCTCGAGGAGCGAGCACAGGAGCTTCGAGGGAGTCCGGCGGATATCGCGGGAGGGGCCGGTGCAATTGATGACGTGGCCGACCGAGAGGGTCTCGGTGCTCGTCCGGCCGCGCCTCTGGAGGGTCAGCTCGATCCTCTCATCGACCTGCTCGGATCCCACGATGCGGCCGGCGATGACCGAGAGTCGGCCCTCGCGCAGGCCGGCCTGGACCACGTCATCGACCTCGGGCGCCACGCGATGGCGATGGGAGTCCCAGTGGGACGCGATGTGGCGGACGAAGCGACGGCGCTCCTCGGTCTCCATCGACCGCCAGATCGTCTGGGCCACGGGCCGGATGCCGTCGACCACCGACCGCCAGTCTCCCCCCTCGGCCTGGCATGAGGCGGTCTCGGCCCGGACGGCGCGAAGCAGCATGCGGGCCGTCGCCGGCTTCCCGCCGAGCTGGAAGTGGGGCCGGGGGGTTGCCGCACAATGACGCCGCGGCAGCAGGCCGTGTCGGGAGATGGCGTAGATCGGCCCCCGATGCCCCCGCTCGTGGGCTTCGAGCATGACGTCCACGGCGGTCAGGCCCGACCCGATCAGTGCGATCGGCTCGTCGCCCGCCAGGTCCCGCAGCGGCTCCGAACCCCAGGGGGCGGCGGCATAGCGACGGAACCCGTGGCGCGACGCCAGGCCGGCCGGATCCTGCGGCGGCTGGTGGCCGCAGCGCCAGGACGACGCCGTCGGCCAGGATGACCCGGCCGCCGAGCGTCCGGATCGCCAGCCGACGGCCCTCGCTCGACTCGACGCCCACCGCGATCGACTCGTCATTCACGAAGTTCGACGGGGGTCGCCGCCGCTCGCACGGTCGAGAGCAGCAGGTCCTCCAGGTAGTCTCCGTAGGCCTGCCGGGCGCGAAGGTGCCCGCGTGGGCCTCGGGGTCCCTCTGCTTGAGCCAGTCGAGGAAGCTCGACGGTTCGTCGGGCAGGGCGCTCATCATGCCCGCCGGGACGTTGAGCAGATGGCGGGCACACCGCGTCCCGTAGGCCAGCCCCCGGGCGAGGCGCGGGCCCTTCTCGATGAGGACGATCCGCACGGCCGCCGATCCGGCCTGCCTGGCGAGGTGGACGGCGACCATCGTCCCGCTGAACCCGCCGCCGATCACGGCGATCACCCGGCGACCCGGGTCGTGGATCATGAAGGACATCGGCTCCCCCCCCTTGCCCTGCGGCCCATCGGCCGGGCCGGAGCCGGCTCGGCCAGGTCGACCCGGACCGTTCGCGCGGGCTTGCGATTCAGCCGATCGTGGCCGGCCAGGATCGTCTCATCGACCTCGTAGAAGCGCCAGGCGAGCGGGGGAGGTGTATAGACATGGAGCGTCACCAGGTCGCGGCCCGGCGCGTCGAAGTTGCCCATCTGGTGGATCTCCTCGCCGCAGCAGGCCGTCGTGGCACCTTCCTTGTGCTCGTGGGAACAGGTGGGTGCCAGGCGTCCGCAGGGCGTCGCATCGAACCGGGTCTCGGTGGCGCATCCGCGGAGCACCCGGACGACGCAGCTCGACCCGCGGTGATCGTGGATCGGACTCCGCTGGCCGCTCCGCCAGCAGAGGACCAGGACCTGATAGTGGTCGCGCGAGTGGATGATCGCCCGCCGGTAGCATTCATCCTCGAAGCCGATCACGTCCGCCAGGTCGTCGTCCCCGATCCGCAGGCCCTCCACGGCCGCGATCGCCTCGACCCTCGGGATCGGTCCCTCGAGGCGGTCCCATCGCTTGAAGAGGGCCAGCAACTGACGGCGTCCCCTCATGGCACCTCCCTGTCCCCTGGGGCGATCCGCGACTCACCGCACACCGTTCGACCGGAATCCACCGGGGCCGCTTCATTCGGAATGTCGTGATGCGGGCGACGTGTCGGCGTATATATCGTCAGATCCGTTTCGTGGCCAGCGAGTTTTCTCGGGCAGCTCGATCGATTCCCCGATCGCCCCGCGATCCCTCGTCGTCCATCCTTCCGTGCCGGAACCGGTGTAACCGCGGCGCCCCAAGGACTTGGGGCACTCCTGCGACGCGGGCCCGCCCGACGCCCGCACGCCGGGGCGTTCGCGCGATCGGCCGTCGGCGGACGGGATGACCCGACCGTGCCGCGAGCTGCCGGCCGGATGGGCCGCCTAGAAAACCTCGTCCGTCGGCACATCAATGCCCGCGAGCTGGGCGATCGTCGTCGATGCCAGGACGCTCCACTCGGCGGTCCCCGCGATCCAGGAGGTCCGAGAGCTGTCGCCCCGCTTCGGATTGGGACTTCCGGTGATGTTCCCCGCGGCCATCGATCGCGGCGATCACCTCGGCCACCGAGATCTCCGACGGACGGCGCGATAGTCGATATCCGCCCACCGAGCCGCGAGAACTGTACACGAGCCCGGCCGCCTTGAGCTGGAGCAAGATATGGATCAGATAGCGCTCGGGGATGTCCTGGGCCTGGGCCAGCTCGCGGACGCGTTTCGGCGCGCCCGAGCCGCCCGACCGCGCCAGCTCGATGATCGCCAGGCATGCGTATTCGGCCTTCGCGCTGATCCGCATCCTCGCCTCGAAGCAGGATTTCAGCCGCGATTCCGGTGTCGGCGGGAGATCACCTGGACCGACGTCGCTCCCCTCCCCCGTCTCACCGTCGCCGTCAATTCCAGCACGCCGTCCGGGCGATGTCGTAGGCCGATGGCCGCAAGGCGGCCTGGGCCCGCTCGTAAGCCAGGCGATAGATCTCCTGGACCGTACCCACCGCCGTAGCGGCATTCGACGGGAGCATCGGGCAGAGGACCAGGCCCGGTGCCGAACCGGACTCGACCCGGAGCCAGGGTACCGATGCCCCTTCCCCACCGATCACTCGATGCATGGACATGATCGCTCTCCGCGAACGGGACGAACATCACCTGCCGAAGCATTCCCTACTATTATTATCGACAAACGGCGATTGCCAAGGAGAAATTTTGAGGCAGCGTGAAAAAATCGGGAGGCCCAATCGCCGAGGGCTCCGGGGTATTAGCCATAACTACTTCCATCTCAAAGCCATGTGCGGCTATCGCCCGCCTTCGCCCCGGACAACCGGGGACGCGTTGATTGATGCGATCAAACCGGATTACCCTTGTCTGTCTCTCCGATCTTTCCCGGGTTATCGGCGAAACGTCATCGGACTGCGAATGATTCCGAAGTTGATCATGATAACCATGATTACCCGCCTGAAATTCGCATTCTCTCACTTGAATTTTGGTGGAGATCTTGTCAGAATGCGGCGATCTCGCCCGATGGAGGCGAAGGCAACAGGACGATCCCGCGAAGCAGGAGGTGAGGATGGCGACCACGAAGTTGATGGAGCGCTCGGGTGCGGCGATGCCGGGGATGCCGATGCCGGGAATGCCCATGTCGGGGATGCCGATGTCGGGGGCGGCGGGGATGATGGGCACCCAGCCTTCCTCGGCGCCCGGCATGAACATGATGATGATGCCCCGCTGCACGATGACCTTCACGAAATGCCCGGGAGGCATGAAGGTCGTGTGTTCCTGCGAGGACACGGTCTCGGCGGCCATGCTGCAGAACCTCTGCATGATGACGGCCGGCAGCATGCTGAGCTGCTGCTGCATGATGAACGGGATGATGGTCTGCTGCTACAACATGACGATGGCCCACTGCAAGTGCGAGCCGACCGAGGACGGCGTGTGCATGACCTGCACCAGCGGCGACCCGGCTTGCGCGGCGATGATCGAGGCCTGCTGTGCCTCGATGACGGCCATGATGAAGGCGGGCTGCTCTTGCTGCCTGATGATGAACAACATGCCGATCTGCTGCGCCTGCTGATCGCGGCGAGCGTGCGGACACGGGGCTCCTCGGCCGCAACGGCCGGGGTGCCCGCCTTTCCTTTCGCCCGCCCGGCCGGCCGAAGGGGCGCCGGGCCCCCCTCATGAGAGGGCGTTGGCCAGGTCGTCGCGCAGGTCCTCGAGGTCCTCGATCCCGACGCTGAGGCGGACCAGGCGATCATCGATCCCGCGAGCCGAGCGGATCTCGACGGGGATGCTGGCGTGGGTCATCGTGGCGGGGTGGCCGACCAGGGATTCCACGCCGCCCAGGCTCTCGGCCAGGCTGAAGAGCCGGGTCTTGCGGAGGAAGCGGTGGGCTTCCTCGCCGCCCCCGCGGAGCCGGACGCTGATCATCCCGCCGAACCCTCGCATCTGTCGCGCGGCGATGGCGTGCCCCGGGTGGTCTTTCAGGCCCGGATAGTAGACCCGCTCGACGGCCGGATGCGCCGCCAGCCATCCGGCGAGCGCCGAGGCGTTGGCGCAGTGGCGCTCCATGCGCAGGGCCAGGGTCTTCATCCCGCGCAGGGTCAGCCACGCGTCGAACGGACCCGGGACGGCACCCGCCGCGTTCTGGTAGAAGGCGATCGCCTCGAGGTGCCGGCGCGACCCGATCACGGCGCCGCCGATGACGTCGGAATGCCCGCCGAGGTACTTGGTCGTGCTGTGCACGACCAGGTCGGCCCCGGCCTCGAGCGGGCGCTGCAGGTACGGCGACGCGAAGGTATTGTCGACGACCAAGCAGCGCACCGTGCTGGTGGGCCAGCTCGGCCGCGGCGAACATGTCGATGATCTGGAGCAGCGGATTGGTCGGCGTCTCGATCCAGATCATCTTCGTGGCGGGGGTGATGACGGCGGCGAGTCCCTCGGGCGTGGGGATCTCGGTGTATCGCGGGACCAGCCCCCAGGGCTTGAAGACCCGCTCCAGCAGCCGGAAGCGTGCCGCCGTAGAGGTCGGCGGCGGCGGCGACCTCGTCGCCCGGGCGGAGCGTCGAGAGCACGGCCGTGCTGGCCGCCAGGCCCGAGGCGAAAGCCAGGGCCCGCTCGCCGCCCTCGAGCGACGCCAGGCAGGTCTCGAGCGCCGCGCGGGTCGGGTTGCCGCTCCGCGAGTACTCGAAACCCTTGTGGTGGCCGGGCGACTCCTGGGTGAACGTCGAGGTCGCGTAGATCGGCACGATGGTCGCGCCCGTGGCGGGGTCGGGGTCCTGCCCGGCATGGATCGCACGGGTCGCGAAACCCCGATTCGGCAGGTCGTGGGTCATCGGATCGGTATCCTCTCCTGTCGGGACCGGGATCGGGTCATCGTCGCGGCCGATTCCAGTAGGCGATGAGGTCGATCCTCGTGATGATATCCACGACCGAGCCCCCGGCCGTCGCCAGCACGCCCGAGTTGCCGGCGAGCAGGAGGCGATAGGCTTCGTCGAGGTGGACGCCCACATCGACCTGCGGCAGCGGTCGGGCCATGATGTCCTCGACGCGGACGGCGGCGGCATCCGAGCCGTCGTGCAGCAGGCGGGCGAGCGTCACTTCCTGGATGCTGCCGACCGCCAGCCCGTTCCTCAGGACCGGGAGCTGCGAGATCCCGCGGGCCTGCATCCGCTCGGCGGCCTCCGCCGCCGACGCCTCGGGGCCGATCGACTGGAGCTCGCGCGGCCCGCGGAGGAGCAACAGGTCGCCGAGGGTCTCCGTCGACGAGCTCGGCGCCGAGGCAGGTGGTTCTCGGCCAGCCAGTCGTCGTCGAAGAACTTGCTCAGGTAATTGCGGCCGGTGTCGGGGCACAGGACGACGACGACATCCTCGGCCGTCAGCCGCCGGGCATATCGGAGGGCGGCGGCCATGGCCGTCCCCGCCGAGCCGCCGACGAGCAGCCCCTCGCGGCGCGCCAGCTCGCGGGCGGTCTGGAAGCTCTCGGCGTCGCCGACGCGGATCCATTCGTCCACGACCTGCCCGTTGAGGGTCTTGGGGACGAAGTCCTCGCCGATGCCCTCGACCTTCCAGGGCCGGGGCGAGTCGCCCGAGAGGACCGAGCCCTCGGGGTCGGCGCCGATGATCCGGATCTCGGGGTTCCGCTCCTTGAGATACCGGCCCACGCCCGAGATCGTGCCGCCGGTGCCGACGCCGGCCACGAAGGCCGTGACCTTGCCGCCGGTCTGCTCCCAGATCTCGGGGCCGGTCGTCCGATAGTGGACCTCGGGATTGGCCAGGTTGGCGAACTGGTTGGGCCGCCAGGCCCCGGGGATCTCGCGCGCCAGCCGGTCGGCCACGCCGTTGTAGCTCTCGGGCGAGTCGGGCGGCACCGAGGTCGGCGTGATCACGATCTCGGCGCCGTAGGCCCTGAGCAGCCGGATCTTCTCGCCGCTCATCTTGTCGGGCAGGACGAAGATGCAGCGATATCCCTTGACCGCCGCCGCCAGCGCCAGGCCGACGCCCGTGTTGCCCGCCGTCGCCTCGATGATCGTCCCGCCCGGCCGGAGCCATCCCCGCCGCTCGGCCTCCTCGACCATCGCCACGCCGACGCGATCCTTGATGCTGCCGCCGGGATTGAGCGATTCAACCTTCGCCAGCACGCGCGCGGATAATCCGGCGGCCACGCGCCTCAGCGAGATCAAGGGCGTCCGGCCGATCGTCGCCAGGATCGATGGGGAGATTCCCGGCTCCTCGTCCCCCCCGGCCGCCTCCGCGGTCGCACGGCCGTCAACCTCGTCAATGGCCCCGATCGACATGGCAAACCCTCCGTCGTAGGCCCGGCTCGCCGGGCTCCCGCGCCCGGCCTCCCAATCCGTCCATCCCCGTTTATCGACCAGGACGGCACTCCTCGGTCATTATTCGCTCGCGATCGGCGGAGTCGAGAGGCATGCCGCACTCCGGGCATCGCGCCGCATGCAATCAGGAATCCGACCATCAGTCCCGTCGGACTCGATGTTTACCCGGCATCGATCGCGGCGGTCCTGCGGTATCTTGCCATCGGGCAGGGAATCAGGAACACTGTGGCCCTATGCCCTGGCATCAGGACTACGACCCGCTGCACTCCTGGCCGCTGTCGACGCTCGTCTCGGCGTTGCCGGTCGCGACGTTGTTCTTCGCGCTGGTGGTGCTACGGCTGCGGGTGTGGGTCGCCGCGCTGGGCGGGTTGCTGATGGCCGTGGTGCTGGCGATCGGCGTGTTCCGGATGCCGGCCGTGCTGGTGTTCGCGGCCGGGGGGCTGGGGTTCATCTTTGGCATGCTGCGGATCGCCTGGATCATCGTGGCGTCGATCTTCCTGTACAACGTCGCCGTCGAGACGGGTCAGTTCCAGGTGATGAAGGAATCGATCGCGGCCCTGTCAACCGACAGGCGGCTGCAACTGATCCTCGTCGCGTTCTGCTTCGGGGCGTTCCTGGAAGGCACGGGCGGCGGCGGGGCGCCGGTGGCGATCGCCGGCTCGTTCCTGATCGGCCTGGGCTTCGACCCGTTCCGCGCGGCGACGCTCTGCCTGCTGGCCAACACCGCACCCGTGGCCTGGGGCGCCGTAGGGAACCCGATCCGCGTGCTGACGGCGGTCACCGGGCTGCCCCAGGAGGCGCTCAGCGCCATGACCGGGCGAATCCTGCCGCCGATCTCCGCCATCCTCCCCTTCTGGCTGGTCCGCAGCATGGTCGGCTGGCGCGAGACCTTCCAGGTCTGGCCGGCGCTGGCCGTCAGCGGCCTCTCGTTCGCCGGGATGCAGTTCTACTGGTCCAACTACCAGGAGTCGGGCCTGGTCAACATCGTCGCCGCGCTCTTCAGCCTGATCGTGATGGTCGGATTCCTCAAGCTCTGGCGGCCGAGGACCGTGCTCGAGAATCCGGTCGCGGGCGGGGAGATCGAGGCGGCTTCGGCCGACGCGCGGGTCGACGCGACCCGGCGGCACTCGACCTGGGCCGTCCTCAAGGGCTGGTCGCCGTTCCTGCTGGCCTCGATCCTGATCTTCGTGCAGGCCCAGCCGAAGGTCTCGGGCTACCTGACCGTGGATAAGCTCAAGCGACCGATGCCGGCGCTGGATCGCGCCGTGATCCGGATGCCGCCCGTCGTGCCCGGGCCGACGCCCGAGGACGCCATCGCCGACCTGAACGTCGTCTCGCTGCCCGGGACGGCCGTTCTGCTGGGCGCGGTGATCTCGGCGTTGCTGCTGGGCATGACCCCCGCGCGGGTCGCGGGCCTGTTCGGCCGGACGGTCGTCGAGATGTGGCCGTCGCTGGCGGCGATCAGCTTCATGGTCGGGCTGGCCTACGTGACGAAGTACTCGGGCATGGACACGGTGCTCGGCCTGAGCCTGACGCGGACGGGCCCGGCGTTCCCGTTCTTCGGCACCCTGATCGGCTGGCTGGGCGTCGCGCTGACGGGCACCGACGCCGGCTCGAATGCGCTCTTCGGCAACCTGCAGAAGGTCACCGCCGAGCGGCTGCACCTGAGCCCGATCCTGATGGCCGCGGCCAATTCCAGCGGCGGCGTGATGGGCAAGATGATCGACGCGCAATCGATCGTGGTCTCGAGCACGGCGACCCGCCAGGCCGGCCGCGAGGCCGAGATCTTCAAATACGTCTTCAAGCACAGCATCGCGCTGGCCTGCCTGGTCGGCGCGATCGTGATGCTCTATGCCTTCGTCTTCCCGTCGGCGATCCCGGCGCGGTAGTCGGGCGGGCGGATCGATCGAGGGCCGGCCGGGCCGGGTTGGGGCCGCTCAGTAGGCGTCCGCCCCGATGACTTCCTTGCCCGCCCGCGTGCCGAGGGACCACCAGGTCACCGGGTCGATCCCGTCCTTGACGAACTTGACCGAGCCGTCGCCGAACGCGACGTGGACGCCCCCCGGATGGTTGCTCGTCGCCGTGATCGCCGCGCCGATGCCTCCCCACGTCGAGTTCGACACGAAGGTGGACGAGTCGGGCGTGCCGGCGCACGAGCTGCTGTTGGGCGTCATGAAGTGCATGTAGGCGTTGTTCGCCGTGGCGAAGTCGGAGCTCAGCAGCCACTGCGTCCCGAAGCTGCCGGTGGCCGTGGCCTGCGTCGTCCCCGAGAGCCCGCGGCAGGCGCTCAGGAATGACTGGGCGTTGCTCAGGCTGTTCTGGTCGAGCACGACGGTCATCGGCACCGGGTACAGCCCGCGACGGCCCGGCCCCGGGCCGGGCGTCAGCGGCATCGAGGGGCCCTGGAGGCTGTCATTGGCCAGCAGGTGCTCGCTCAGCAGGGCCGTCATCGACATGCCGTCGACGATCGTCTGCACCCGGACGGGACCGGCGGTCGCCGGCGGCGTCCCGCCCGACTGGGCGATCTGGTTGAACACCACGTTGTTCCTGGCGTGGATGGGGACGATCGTCCCCGAGCACGACCGGATCATCGGCGGACCGCCGTAGTTGCACGCGTAGTTGCTCACCGCGAACTGGCCCGTATAACCCGACGCACCGCCCCCGGCCGAGTAGTTCGGCGACCGTTGGATGCTGTCCGAAGGGCACAAGACGCGCTGATCGTCGTCAGCGCGGCCGTCGTATTGGCCCCGGAGAGCGGCGGGGACATCTCGAGCATCGGCAGGTTGAAGTTCAGCGAGTTGTACAGCGGCTGCTGCTCGATGTGCGGCAGCAGGCTCGCGGTCCAGGACGTCCACCACTGCACGTTGGCCGTCCCGCCGATCACCGAGGTGTTCTCGGTCGTCTGCGCCGGCAGGAATGTCGTCTGCGTGACGTAGCTGTTCACGGCCAGCGTCAGTTGCTTCAGGTTGTTCAGGCACTGGGTCCGCCGCGCCGACTCGCGCGCCGAGTTCACCGCGGGCAAGAGCAGCGCGATGAGCACTCCGATAATCGCGATGACGACCAGCAGCTCGATCAGGGTGAATCCCCGCCGCGGACCGGCCGTGCGAATCATCGCGTCGTCCCCTCATTTCACGAGCATAATCTCGCATGAAGCCAAGGTGCCATCAGGAATTATTGCGGCGAGACCGAGGAAGGCAAGTGCCGTCGAGCGCGCGACGACGGCCCTCGACGGGCCGGCCCACGCGGGATCGACGAGCAAGGCAGGATTCCCCGGGGCACAGGTCCGACCAGGGCCACCCCGCCGGAGGCGGCATTGTCGCCCGGCGCCGGGACGACCCGAAGACCAGCCGGCGCCGGCGGCCGGGGCATCATCAGAAGCCCCGCGGCGAGCCCGATCCCATCGACGGCAGGAACCCAACCTTGCGGATTGCGACGGAAATGCACGCCCGCCCGGATTCTCACATCGGGGGGTTGACGGCGCAGGTCCCAGGTCTCAGAATCGAAAACCTGAAGCGGATGTCGCATGTTGAGGCCCACGCTTGACGGCCTGGGGTCCTTCAGGCCGCCGAGCGTCGTTTCGATGATGGAACGTCCCGGCCTCTTGCGAGCGCATGCGTGGTCACCGTAAGCAGTGCTTCCGACGGCGATCTGCTTCCAGCCCCGCGCAATACATCATGAAGACGCGCCCGGCTGCTGCCGCTCGAATGCTCCAGCGGCAATCCAATGCAGTGACGAGCCACGGACGAAATTACGCCTCAATCGCCCCGAACCTCGAACCACGATCCGCTTCGTACGCGGGTCGGGCAACTCTCGGATGAGTGTGCGGTCTTGAGATGCGGCAGAATCCCGGCCGCGGGGACGACTTTGCCTCGCGCGGTCGCGGGCATGCCCGCACGCCCTATATATAAAAGCATATTGTCCCATAACACTTCTAGTTTTCGCCTCGTGGCGTTCCAACGTGTCGGCGGGAGCAAGCGGCGAGAGGCCCACTCGCGGGCCGCCTCCGGCCGAGCTCGCGACACAGAGAAGCATCCCCATGATCAAGCGCCTTCGATCGCTCTTCAAGCGGCACACCCGGACCCGGAGGAGACTCCTCGGGATCGGGACCCGGGCCACGGTCACTCGCCTGGAGGACCGGCTCATGCTCTCGGTGACCTGGACCAATCCCGCCGGCGGCGACTGGGACACGCCGGGGAACTGGAGCACCGATTCCCTGCCGGGTCCCAGCGATGACGTGATCATCAACATGGCGGGGATCGCGATCACGCACGCGAGCACCGCGACCGACACGATCGCCAGCCTGTCCAATGACGCGGCCCTGACGCTCTCCGGCGGGTCGCTCGTGGTGAGCGGCCAGCTCTCCGGGCCCGGCGTCCTGACGCTCTCGGGCGGCCGGATCAGCGGCGCCACGGTCGCCTCGGGCACCAGCGTCGACGTCGCCAATGCCGGCGGGACGCTCAATGCCGTGACGCTCGACGGCACGCTCGACATCAACGGGACGGGCGCCCCGACGGTCACCGTCACCGGCGGCCTCACGCTGGGCGGCGGCAACGTCATCTTTGAGGCGGGCAGCTACGGCATCGTCCGCTTCACCGACACGCAGGCGTCGCTGGCCGGCACGGGCACGGTGACCTTCAACAACGGCGGCAATAGCGTCTACAACACGCTCCAGGAGGACGTCGCCGGCGGCACGCTCACCATCGGGCCCGGGGTGACGATCTCCGGCGGCTCGGGTGCGATCGGCTACGACCCCAGCATCGGCGGACCGTCGAACGTCGCCTTCATCAACCGGGGGACCATCGACGCCGACTCCGCCGGGACCATCACCCTCAACGGCACCGGCTGGACCAACGACGGCACCATCGAGTCGTCCGGCGGCGGCAACCTGAACCTCTACGGCGCCGGCTGGACCAACTCGGGGACGGTGACGGCTGGCGGCGGCACGCTCAACCTCGGCAACGCCGCGTGGTCGAACGCCGGCACGATCTCCGCGGCGAACGCGACCACGAACCTCGGCGGCACGTTCACCCAGGCCGACCTCGGCTCGTTCAGCCGCACCGGCGGCGCGGTCAACCTCACCGGAACCCAGACCAACACCGGCGCCACGCTGGCCCTCACCGCGACCACCGGCTCGTGGAACCTCGCCGGCGGGACCATCGACGGCGGCACCGTCACCGCCACCGGCGGCGCACTCCTCGAGGCCACCAACCAGGGCGGCAAGCTCAAGGACGGCGTCACGCTGCTCGGCGACCCCTCGATGACCGACGCCGTCGTCCTCGACATGGCCTCCAGCAACCCGGTCGTGACCGTCGCCGGCGGCGCTGCTCACGCTCTCCAACGCCACGATCTCCCTCGAGGCCACCAGCTACGCCATCCTCCAGTTCACCGACGCCCAGGCATCGCTGGCCGGCACGGGCACGGTGACCTTCAACAACGGCGGCAATAGCGTCTACAACACGCTCCAGGAGGACGTCGCCGGCGGCACGCTCACCATCGGGCCGGGGGTGACGATCGCCGGCGGCTCCGGCGCGATCGGCTACGACCCCAGCATCGGCGGGCCGTCCAATGTCGCCTTCGCCAACCAGGGGACCATCGACGCCGACTCCGCCGGGACCATCTCCCTCAACGGCACCGCCTGGTCCAATAGCGGGACGATCGAGTCGTCCGGCGGCGGCAGCCTGAACCTCTACGGCGCCGGCTGGAGCAACTCGGCGACGGTGACGGCCAGCGGGGGCACGCTCAACCTCGGCAACGCCGCGTGGTCGAACGCCGGCACGATCTCCGCCAATTCCGTCACCACGAACCTCGGCGGCACGTTCACCCAGGCCGACCTCGGCTCGTTCAGCCGCACCGGCGGCGCGGTCAACCTCACCGGCACCCTGACCAACGCCGGCGCCACGCTGGCGCTCACGGCCGCCACCGGCTCGTGGAACCTCGCCGGCGGGACCATCGACGGCGGCACCGTCACCGCCTCCGGCGGAGCCCTCCTCGAGGCCACCAACCAGGGCGGCAGGCTCGAGGACGGCGTCACGCTGCTCGGCGACCCCTCGATGACCGACGCCGTCGTCCTCGACATGGCCACCAGCAACCCGGTCGTGACCGTCGCCGGCGGCGCGCTCACGCTCTCCAACACCACGATCTCCCTCGAGGCCACCAGCTACGCCGTCCTCCAGTTCACCGACGCGCAGGCCTCGCTGGCCGGCACGGGCACGGTGACCTTCAACAACGGCTCCAACAGCGTCTACAACACGATCCAGGAGGACGTCGCCGGCGGCACGCTCACCATCGGGCCGGGGGTGACGATCGCCGGCGGCTCCGGCGCGATCGGCTACGACCCCAGCATCGGCGGGCCGTCGAGCGTCTCCTTCGTCAACCGGGGGACCATCGACGCCGACTCGGCCGGGACCATCTCCCTCAATGGCACCGCCTGGTCCAACAGCGGCACCATGGAGGTTTCCGGCGGCGGCAGCCTGGCACTGAACGGCAGCGGCTGGACCAACTCGGGGACGGTGACCGTCGGCGGCGGCACGCTCAACCTCGGCGGCTCGTTCAGCCAGGCCGCCATCGGCTCGTTCAGCCGCACCGGCGGCACGGTCAACCTCACCGGAACCCTGACCAACACCGGCACCACGCTGGCGCTCACCGCCACTACCGGCTCGTGGAACCTCGCCGGCGGGACCGTCAACGGCGGCACCGTCACCGCCTCCGGCGGAGCCCTCCTCGAGGCCACCAACCAGGGGGGACAGCTCAAGGACGGCGTCACCCTCATGGGCGACCCTTCCAAGACCGACGCCGTCGTCCTCGACATGGCCACCAGCAACCCGGTCGTGACCGTCGCCGGCGGCGCGCTGACGCTCTCCAACGCCACGATCCCATTCGAGGCCACCAGCTACGCCATCCTCCAGTTCACCGACGCCCAGGCATCGCTGGCCGGCACGGGCACGGTGACCTTCAACAACGGCGGCAATAGCGTCTACAACACGCTCCAGGAGGGCGTCGCCGGCGGGACGCTCACCATCGGGCCGGGGGTCACGATCGGCGGCGGCTCCGGCGCGATCGGCTACGACCCCAGCATCGGCGGGCCGGCGAACGTCGCCTTCGTCAACCGGGGGACCATCGACGCCGACTCGGCCGGCACCATCACCCTCAACGGCACCGGCTGGACCAACGACGGCACCATCGAGTCCTCCGGCGGCGGCAACCTCAACTTCTACGGCAGCGGCTGGACCAACTCGGGGACGGTGACCTTCAGCGGCAACACGCTCAACCTCGGCGGCTCGTTCAGCCAGGCCGCCATCGGCTCGTTCAGCCGCACCGGCGGCACGGTCAACCTCACCGGAACCCTGACCAACACCGGCACCACGCTGGCGCTGACCGCCGCTACCGGCTCGTGGAACCTCGCCGGCGGCACCGTCAACGGCGGCACGGTCACCGCCACCGGCGGAGCCCTCCTCGAGGCCACCAACCAGGGCGGCAGGCTCGAGGACGGCGTCACGCTGCTCGGCGACCCCTCGACGACCGACGCCGTCGTCCTCGACATGGCCACCAGCAACCCGATCGTGACCGTCGCCGGCGGCGCGCTCACGCTCTCCAACGCCACGATCCCATTCGAGGCCACCAGCTACGCCATCCTCCAGTTCACCGACGCCCAGGCATCGCTGGCCGGCACGGGCACGGTGACCTTCAACAACGGCGGCAATAGCGTCTACAACACGCTCCAGGAGGGCGTCGCCGGCGGGACGCTGACGATCGGGCCGGGGGTCACGATCGCCGGCGGCTCCGGCGCGATCGGCTACGACCCCAGCATCGGCGGGCCGGCGAACGTCGCCTTCGTCAACCGGGGGACCATCGACGCCGACTCGGCCGGCACCATCACCCTCAACGGCACCGGCTGGACCAACGACGGCACCATCGAGTCCTCCGGCGGCGGCAACCTCAACTTCTACGGCAGCGGCTGGACCAACTCGGGGACGGTGACCTTCAGCGGCAACACGCTCAACCTCGGCGGCTCGTTCAGCCAGGCCGCCATCGGCTCGTTCAGCCGCACCGGCGGCACGGTCAACCTCACCGGCACCCTGACCAACACCGGCACCACCTTGGCGCTCACCGCCGCCACCGGCTCGTGGAACCTCGCCGGCGGCACCGTCGCCGGCGGCACGGTCACCGCCGCCGGCGGCGCACTCCTCGAGGCCACCAACCAGGGCGGCAGGCTCGAGGACGGCGTCACGCTGCTCGGCGACCCCTCGACGACCGACGCCGTCGTCCTCGACCTGGCCACCAGCAATCCGATCGTGACCGTCGCCGGCGGCGCGCTCACGCTCTCCAACGCCACGCTCCCCCTCGAGGCCACCAGCTACGCCATCCTCCAGTTCACCGACGCCCAGGCGTCGCTGGACGGCACGGGCACGGTGACCTTCAACAATGGCGGCAACAGCGTCTACAACACGATCCAGGAGGACGTCGCCGGCGGCACGCTCACCATCGGGCCGGGGGTCACGATCAACGGCGGCTCGGGCGGGATCGGCTACGACGGCAGCATCGGCGGGCCGGCGAGCGTCTCCTTCGTCAACCGGGGTACCATCGACGCCGGTTCCGCAGGGACCATCACGCTGAACGGCGCCGCCTGGACCAATAACGGCACCATCGAGGCTTCCGGCGGCGGCACGGTGAGCGCAACCCTGGCTCCCACCAATTTCAGCGCCGGGACGCTGACTGGCGGCACCTGGGATGTGACGTCTCCCGGCACCCTGCGCGTGCCGTTCGGCGCGAGCTTTACGACCAACGCGGCGAGCATCCTGCTCGATGGTGCATCGGCTCATTTCTATTCCGGTTCCGCGACGACGCCGGCGCTGGGCGGGTTGACGACCAACGCGGCCGCCGGCAGCCTCACGATCCAGGGCGGTGCCAACCTCATCACGCCGGCGGCGTTCACCAATTCCGGCCAGTTGACGATCGGCAACGGGAGCACGCTGGGCTTCATGGGTTCCGGGACGAGCGTGGTCCCGTTCGACGGCCCAGGCGAACCTGGTCAGCCTCTGGCACGCCGACGGCGACGCGACGGACAGCCAGGGCAACAATCCCGGCACGCTCAAGAATGGAGCGGGCTTTGCCCCGGGACAGATCGGCCAGGCCTTCAACCTCCAGAGCGGCGGCTACGTGGACGCCGGGACTTCGACCAGCCTGGCCCCCGCGATGATCACGGTCGATTACTGGATCGACGCACGCTCGTTGAACTCGAGCTACACGCACCCGGTCGCCCGGTGGGGCAATTCCTCGTCGTCGCCCGACTCGTGGATCTTCGACTTCGCGCCCAGCCAGTACATGTACATCACGATGCAGAACGCATCGGGCTCGCAGTCGACGGCCGGTACGTCGGGGCCCATCTCGCTGAACGCCTGGCACTTCGTCGCGGCGACCTATGACGGCCACACGATCAGCCTGTACGTGGACGGCCAGCTCGCCGGGACGGCGGCGATGACCGGGGCGATCAACGCGGGTGCGAGCACCACGAGCATCGGCGCCAAGTTCGCCGACGGCACGACGTACTATCCGCTGGACGGGCTGGTGGACGACGTCGGCGTCTATAACCGGGCGCTCACGCCGGCGGAGCTGGTGGCGATCTACCAGGGCGGCACCGCGGGCCAGTTCACGCAGACGGGCGGCCAGACCACGATCGCCGGCGGCACGCTGGGGAACTCGCCGGAGGGCCAGATCAGCCTCCAGGGCGGGACGCTCGCCGGGACGGGCACGATCGCTGGCGCCGTGACGAACGCCGCGATCGTCAGCCCCGGCGCGCCGGGCGGGGTCCTGACGGTCGCCGGCAGCTACAGCCAGACCGCCGCGGGCACGCTCGACGTCGAGCTGGTCGCGAACACCGCGGGCGGATACGGCCAGCTCGCCGCCCAGGGCGCCGTCACGCTCGACGGGACGCTCGCCGTGAGCCTGGCGAGCGGGTTCTTGCCGATCTCGGACTCGTCGTTCCCGGTGGTGACCGGGGCGTCGGTCACCGGCCAGTTCGCGACCACGACCGGCCTGAGCCCCGGCGGCGGCGTCGCCCTCCAGGCGATCTACGACACCGCCGACGTGACGCTGCTCAGCCAGGCGCCGGCGGCCATCGAGATCTCGCCCACCGGCGGCCTGATCACCTCCCAGGCCGGCCAGACCGCCACGTTCACCGCGGTGCTCACGGTCCAGCCGACCGACACGGTCGCGTTCGGCCTGTCGTCGAGCAACACGAGCGAGGGGACCGTCTCGACCTCGCAGCTCACGTTCACGCCGCTCAACTGGAACCTCGCCCAGACCGTCACGATCACCGGCGCCGACGACCTGATGGACGACGGCGACGTCCCCTACACGATCCTGGTCGCGCCGGCGGTCAGCAACGACCCCGCGTACAGCGGCTATCAGCCCAGCGACGTCTCCGTGACCAACCGCGGCACGCGCCACGCCGGCTTCACCGTCGCGCCGACGTCGGGGCTCGTGACCACGTCGAGCGGCGGCACCGCCAGCTTCACCGTCGCGCTCAACTCCAGGCCCACCGCGGAGGTCAACGTCACCCTGTCGTCGAGCGATAGCCACCAGGGAACGGCCTCGGTCACCAGCCTGGCGTTCACCCCCGCCAACTGGAACCACCCCCAGACCGTGACCGTGACGGGCGCCTCGGGGGGCCAGCAGACCGGCAGCATCGCCTACAGCATCGTCTTCGCGGCGGCGACCAGCGCCGACCTGAAGTACAAGGGGCTGACCCCGACCTCGGTCTCGCTCACCAACTCCAACCCGCTGGCCGACCTGCAGGTCACCGGCCTGAAGGTAGCGCCGGCCACCGGCGTCCAGTCGGGCGAGGCGCTGGTCGTCCAGTGGAGCGATTCCAACACCGGCCTGGGCCCGGTGACCGCGTCGTTTACCGACAAAATCACGGTCGTCAACACGACGACCGGCGTCACCATCGGCACCGGCGTCGTCAGCTACAACGAGGGCCCGTCCGGCCCGATCGCGGCCGGGAGCTCGGTTGCCCAGCAATTCAGCTTCACCCTGCCGGCCGGCGCCCCGGGCGTCGGGCAGATCCAGTTCACGGTCGCGACGAATGCGGGCGGCACGGTCGTCGAGGGCAACCCGAGCGGCACGGCGACCACGAACGACACGGCCAGCGTCTCCGTCGCCTCGACGATCGCCCCCTACCCCGACCTCACGGTCACGAACCTCGCCGTCAATGCGCCCTCCGGGATCATCGCCGGGGGGAGCTACGTCCTGAGCTGGCGCGACGCTAACGCGGGCAACGCCGCGACGCCGGCGGGGACCTCGTGGTCGGACTCGGTCGTCATCACGAACACCACCACGAACCAGACGATCGCCAGCGTGTCCGTCCCGTATAACGCCTCCCCCGCGTCGAACGGGCCCATCGCCGCGGGCGGCTCGCACGCGCAGCAGTATGCCTTCCAGCTCCCCGGGGGCAGCGCCGGCACGGGGTCGCTCAGGTTCACCGTCACCGTGAACGCCAACGCCGCCGTGTTCGAATACAACGCGGCCGGCACCGCCGCGACCAACGACGCGGCGACGATCACCCAGACGTCGGCGTTCGGCAACTATCCCGACCTCCAGGTCGCGAGCCTGGGCGTCACTCCTTCCTTGGGGCTCCAGTCCGGCGGCAGCGTGACGGTGAGCTGGTCCGACAACAATGCCGGCACGGCCGACGCGTCGACGTCGTGGGTCGATTCCCTGGTGATCCAGAACACGACCACCGGCAAGACGCTCGCGACCGTGGCCCTGCCCTACGACGCGACCTCCGCCGGGAAGGGTCCGCTGGCTGCCGGCCAGTCGACCGCGCAGCAATATACCTATCGATTGCCCGACGGCGACGCCGGCACGGGGACGATCGGGTTCACCGTCACGACCAACTCCACGGCGAGCCTGTTCGAGTACAACACCTCGGGCACGTCAACGACGAACGACACGGCCTCGACCCAGGCCACGTCGAGTATCGCTCCGTATCCGGACCTCCAGGTCGAGAACGTCCAGCTCCAGCCGTCGAGCCTGTATTCCGGCGTCAGCGGCGTGCTGCAATGGCAGGACGTGAACACGGGCAACGGCATGACGTCCGGCTCGTGGGACGACCGGGTCATCGTGCTGAACACGACCACGGGCAAGACGCTGGCGACGTACACCCTCGTCTACGATTCGACCAGGCAGGGGGCGCTGGCGGCCGGGGCCGCCGCCCAGCAGCAATATGCGTTCATGATACCGACCGGCAGTGCCGGGCTCGGCACGATCCAGTTCATGGTGACGACGAACGTCCTCGGTGGGTTCTACGAGTACAACAGTTCGGGGACGGCGCAGGCTAACAATACGACCTCCATCTCGGCGGCCTCGGGCCTGGCGCCGGCCGCCGATCTCCAGGTCGCCAACCTGGGCCTGGCGCCGGCATCGGGGCTGCAATCGGGGAGTCACGTCGTCCTGTCATGGGACGACGCCAATGCGGGCAACGCCGCGACGACGGGCTCGTGGGTCGATTCGGTCACCGTGACCAACAAGACGACGGGCGCCACGATCTTCTCCGACACGGTGCCTTACAACTCGGCGGGCACCGGCAACGGCCCCGTGGCCGCGGGCCATTCGGTCCCGCAGCAGGATGCCTTCACGATCCCCGATGGCGATGCCGGAGCCGGCACGCTGGCCATCACGGTGGTGGTCGATTCGGCCCGCAGCATCCCCGACTACACCGGCGCCGGGGGCGTCGATCCCGCGGGCACCGCCTCGATCACCCGGGCTTCGGCGCTGGCCCCTTACCCTGAGCTTTCCGTCTCGAACGTGACCGCGCCGCCCCTGACCATCGGCGATCCGGCGTCGGTGACGATCGGGTGGACCGTGACCAACACGGGCACCGCCGCGACCGCCGCCGTCGCCTGGAACGATACGGTCTTCGCCTCGCCCGACGATATCCCCGGCAACGGCGATGACATCCTGCTGGGGACGTTCGCGCACTCGGGCGCCCTCGCCGCGGGCCAGGGCTACAGCGCCAGCGAAACTTTCCTGCTCCCGCCGGCGTTCCAGGGCCAGTATCACCTGTTCGTCCACAGCGATGCCGGCAACGCCGTCTTCCAGAACGGGTCGAAGCCCGACCGTTACGCCGAGGCACCGAACCTGTTCGACGTCACGACGGCACCCTACTCGGACCTGGTGATCACGTCGCTGGACGTGCCGTCGACGGCGGCCAGCAGCCAACCGCTCACGCTGAGCTGGTCCGTGAAAAACCAGGGGATCGGCGTGACCGCCCCCAGCACGTGGAGCGATTCGATCAGCCTGGCGACGGACCCGCAGGGCCACAACCTCGTGTACTCGTTCCCCTCCTTCGGGCACTCCGGTGCGCTGGCGCCGGGCGGCAGCTATTCCCGCTCCGGCGAGGTCATCCTGCCCGACGGCATCAGCGGGACCTACTACATCGTGGTCCGGACCGGCAGCCCCAACGAGTTCATCTATACGAACAACAACACCGCGGTCTCCGGCCCGATCACCGTCGCGCTGACACCCGCGCCGGACCTCACGGTCACGAGCATCCAGGCGCCCTCGACGGCCGAGTCGGGCAGCACGATCGACGTCACGTGGACGGTGACCAACCTGGGGCCGGGCGACGCCATCGGGCTGTGGCCCGACGTGGTCAGCCTGCAGGAGGTCGGCGGCGCCAATCGCACGATTGGCCTCGGCAGCTTCGCCTATAGCGTGCCCCTGTCGGCCGGCAAGTTCTACACCCGCACCGAGGAGTTCACCCTGCCCTCGGACATCCAGGGTGTCTTCCAGGCGGTCGTCGCCACCGACCCGGAGACCCCGTTCGGGCGCGACCTCTACGAGGTCGCCAACCCGGTCGACACGACGATCGACCCCAATCCGCTCGTCATCTCGCTGCCGATCCACCCCGACCTCCAGGTCGCATCGATCACCCCCGCGTCGTCGCACGTCCAGGCCGGCGGCACGCTCGGCCTGCAATTCGTGGTGATCAACCAGGGGACCGTCGCCACGACGACCCCGCACTGGACCGACGAGGTCTTCCTCTCGCTGGACAGCACCCTCAGCGGCGACGACATCCTGCTGTCCTCGGCGGGCAACCAGTCGGCCCTCCAGCCCGGCCAGACTTACCTCACCAGCCTCTCGAGCATCCCCATCGCCAAGAGCAAGAGCGGCCCTTATTACCTGATCGTCGAGACCAACGCCGGCGGCGCGCAGGACGAGTTCCCCAACGGCAACAACAACACGCTGGCCGTGCCGATCACGATCGACCCGCTCTTGCCGTCGGACCTCGTCGTCTCGAATGTGATCGTCCCCACCCAGGCGACCGCCGGCAGCCAGATCACGGTCAAGTACACGGTCACCGACCTCGGCGACGGGCCGACCGACGTCGCGAACTGGACCGACGGCGTCTGGCTGACCACCGGCCGCGGCGAGCCCTACGTCACCGGCACGCTCCTGACGACGGTCGCCGAGACCGGCGAATTGACCAACGACCCGCACGACCCCGACCTGCCGCGGAGCTACACCGAGACGCTGACGGTGACGCTGCCCATACATCTCTCGGGCCAGCTCTTCCTCACGCCGCAGACCGACATCTACCAGCAGGTCGACCAGACCACCCTGGCCTCCAACGTCAACCCCGACGCCCCCAACGATTTCCGGAGCGACAACTTCAAGGCCGCGCCCATCCTGGTGCTGCCCGAGCCGCCCCCCGACCTGGTCGTCACCGCCATCAAGGTCCCGGCCGCCGCGCAGTCCGGCACGGTCTTCCCGGTGTCCTGGAGCGTGACCGATCAGGGCAACGGCACGACCGAGGATTCGCAGTGGTACGACGGCATCTACCTGTCGACCTCGCCGACCTGGTCGGCCCAGTCCAGCCCGCAGCAGATCAGCCTGGGCTACTTCCTCCACACCGGCGCACTGTCGCCCGGCCAGTCCTACTCGGCCCAGCAGAGCATCCTGCTCTCCCCCGCATATACGGGCGATTATATCATTGTTTATGCCAACGAGCTCGATGCCGGGCTCCATTTCGGCGGCACCTGGGAAGGGCCGTACGGCAACAACAACACGTCGGCCGTCGCGACCGACGTCACCGCGGCGCCCGCCGACCTCCAGGTGACGTCGGTCGTCGTCGCCCCGCAGGCCTACTCGGGCGAGAGCACCACGGTCACATGGACGGCCACCAACTTCGGCGCCCCCGTCTGGTCGGGGACCCAGTACTGGAATGATATGGTGTGGGTCTCCGCCGATCCGACGTTCATCGCCGCCCGCGCGACCTACCTCGGCAGCTTCCCCCACACCAATTCCACGCCGCTCGGGACGAACCAGAGCTACACCACGACCCAGGCGGTGACGCTGCCCCCGGGCATCGGCGGCAAGGTGACGCCCGCCACCTATTACATCTACGTCAAGGCCGACCCCCTGCCGCCGACCCCGCCGGAGAACATCTCCCCGGAGGACCCCGAGAGCGTGCAGTTCTACCAGTCGCACGCCTACGAGGGCGAGGGCGCCAACGAGCTGAACAACCAGGGATCGGCGATCCTGCCGGTCTACTACCGAGAGCCCGACCTCTTCGTCAACAATGTCATCGTGCCGGCATCCCCGCCGACCGCCGGCGATACCATCGCGGTGACCTGGACCGTGATCAACCAGGGCACTCGGGACACGCGCACGGGCGACTGGAAGGACGGGATCTGGCTCTCCCCGTTCCCTTCGCTCGACCCGCTCCAATCGACGCGCCTCGGCGAATATCAGCATTCGGGCATCCTCGCGATGGGCGCCTCCTACACGCAGACCCTGATGGTGGGCCTGCCCTACGGGATCTCCGGCAACTATTACATCGTCGTCTTCACGGATGACTCTGCCTTTTACACGTCGATGGGCAACATCCAGGAGTTCCAGGACGAGGGCAACAACATCACCGCGGTGCCCATGCAGGTCCTGCCGACGCCGCTGCCGGACCTGCGGGTGACCGAGATCGACGTGCCCCAGCAGGCCGTCGAGGGGCAACTGCTCCCCGTGACCTACACCGTCACCAACGCGACCTCGGCGCCACCCTGCCCGGCCAGGACCTGTGGAACGACGTGATCTACCTCTCGGTCGAACCAGTTCCTCGACCTCAACAGCGACGTCTATCTCGGGACCGAGCGGCACAAGACCGGGCTGGCCGGCGGGGCCAGCTACACGATCAGCGACACCTTCAGGCTGCCGGCCGGGCTGGTGGGGCCCTTCTACTTGTTCGTCGCGACCGACCCGGTCGTCTTCCCCCGCACGCTGCCCAGGGCCGACGTCTACGAGGAGAACGAGACGAACAACGCGACGCCGAGCCCCCTGCCGGTGATCATCAACCAGCCGCCTCCCGCCGACCTGGTCGTCTCGGCCATCAAGGTGCCCGCGACGGCGCAGACCAGCGCGTCGGCACATTTCGAGTGGACGGTCACCAACCAGGGTCAGAACCCCGCGAGCGGCACCTGGACCGACGCGGTCTACCTGTCGAGCACGCCGACCTGGAACATCAACGATCCGCTCATCGGCGAGGTCCCGCATTCCGACAAGGGCCTGACCACCGGCGAGTCGTACACCTCGACCCTCGACGCCCTGCTGCCGCCGGCCATCCCCGGCGATTACTACATCATCGTCCGCACCAACCTCTTCGGCGACGTCTATGAAGGGCCCGACGCGGCCAACGACACCACGCCATCGGCCGGCCAGACCGAGGTGACCGTCCGCGCGCTCCAGCTCGGCGTACCCCTGGGGGTCGCCCTGACCAAGGGCGACGCCAGGCTCTATTCCGTCACGGTCCCCGCAGGCCAGACGCTCCAGGTCACGCTCACCTCTTCGGACCCGAATGCGGCCAACGAGATCTTCCTGCGGTATAACGCCGTCCCCAACAGCTTCCAGTACGACGCGATCTACAGCGGCCCGCTCGAGCCCGACCAGACGGCGTTCATCGCCGGCACCACGCCCGGGACCTATTACATCCTGGTGAGCGGGACCACGAACTCCACCACCCTCGAGGCCCAGCTCCTGCCCCTGGAGATCACCGACGTCACGCCCGATCAGGGGGGTGACGGCGCCTACGTCACCACCACGATCACCGGGGCGCAGTTCGACCCAGACGCCGTCGTCAAGCTCGTCCGGCCGGGATTCGCCGAGTACGAGCCGGTCAGCTACCAGGTCGTCAACAGCACCAAGATTATCGCCGTCTTCGACCTGACGGCCGCCCCCCACGGCCTGTACGACGTGACCGTGATCAACCCCGACGGCGAGGAGGCCGACGCGCCCTATCGCTACCTGATCGAGCCCGCGCTGCCGCCGCAGGTCTCGCTGGGGCTGGGCGGCTCACGCATCCTGTACTCGGGCGACGTCGGCTATTACGGGTTCTCGCTCCAGAGCACGACCAACGTCGACATCCCCTACGTCCAGTTCGAGTTCGGCATCCCCAACCTGGGCGACAATCCGGCCGTCGGCTTCAACCCGTATCTCGCCTTCAGCAGCAACCTGGCCGGCAGCCCGAACGTGGCCGGAGTCCCCTGGGACCAGCTCAGCTCCACGGTCGACACCAATGGCTACGACCTCGCCGTGGGATTCGTCTCCGACCTCACCGACCAGGGGTATGTCGGGCTCGACTTCACCGCCCAGACGTACCCGGGGGTGTCCAAGTTCACCCTGTCGCAGATCCTGCCCGCCAAGGCGGTCGGCTTCACATTCAACGTCGTGGCCGCCGCGACGCCCCTGACGCCCCAGGAATACCTGGCCGAGCAGACCCAGGAGGCCGAATTCCTGCGCAAGGCTATCCTGGCCGACCCCACGGCCACCCAGGCCCTCCAGGTCCTGGCGCTCAACGCGACGTCGTGGGACGACCTCTACCTGACCGCGCTGACCCAGGCGGGCCTGCTGCGGGCGGTGGACGTCCCCCCCGCCGTCCACCAGGATCCGGACGTCAACAGCATGATGGCGACCCTGGCCGCCGGCATCCTGGCCGGCACGGCGGGCAACACGATCATCACCGGCGGCAACCTGTCCGACTTCTTCGCCCAGCTCCAGACGTGGTACGGGAATGACCCATCGCTGGTCCAATCCGGGGTGGATCCTCTCAATCCGCCGATCACCTCGCCGATCCCGCCGCCCAGCTTCTTCGACCTCGGCGCGTCGAGCCCGACGGTCTCCGAGGCGTTCAACGTCTACGTGCGCCAGATCTCCGATCCCGATGATATCATCGACATCTATTTCCCCGACCTGAACAACCCGTCGCCGGCGCAGGCGGCCGACGTCAACCAGTTCCTCGCCAGCGCCGGCATCACCGATCAGGGAGCGACGCTCACGGGCCCGACGGCCTATGGCCCCCAGCAGTTCCTGCCGGCGGGCCAGGACCTGCCCTACACGGTCCAGTTCCAGAACTCGGCCGCCGCGAAGACCCCGGTCGAGCAGGCGCGGATCACCACCCAGCTCGACCCGAACCTCGACCCCCGGACCTTCCGCCTGGGCGACCTGCAGATCGGCAGCCTCTCGATCCAGATCCCGAGCGGCCGGGGCACGTTCCAGGGCGATTTCGACTTCTCGAAGACCGCCGGCTTCATCCTGCGGGTGAGCGCGGGGATGGACCTGGACACCAACACCGCCACCTGGCTGCTTCAGGCGATCGACCCGAGCACCGGAGAGGTGCTCCAGGGCGCCGACCGAGGGCCTGCTGGCCCCCGGAGAGACCGGCTTCATCTCGTACACGGTCCGGCCCGAGAAAGGGCTGGCGACCGGCACGGCGATCGTCGCCGACGCCCAGGTGCTCTTCAACAACGCCCCGCCCCAGGACACCGGCAAGCTCACCCAGATCCTCGACGGCACGGCCCCGACCGCGACCCTGACGGCCACCCCCATCATGCCGGGGAGCCCCGACTACCAGGTGACCTGGAGCGCCCAGGACGACGTCGGCGGCTCGGGCGTCAAGGGCGTCACCGTCTACGTCGCGGAGGACGGCGGCGACTACCAGATCTGGCTCGACCAGACGACCGCCACATCCGCCACCTACCAGGGCCAGGCCGGCCACACCTATCAGTTCCTCGCCCTGGCGACGGACAACGCCGGCAACATCGAGCAGCCGCCCTCGGGCGTCTCGGCGCCTTCCGACGGATCGCAGGCCAACCTGGGCGCCCTGCCCACGGTGACCCAGACCTCGCCGGCCGACGTCCCGCCGGCGCCGACTCCCACCCCGTCGCCGACCCCGACCAACCCGCTCTTCACGCAGGCCCAGCAGGGCATCCCGTCGTCGTCGCCCGCGACGCGACCCTCCGAATTCCAGGCCGTGCTCCGGCCGTTCAACGGCCAGGCGTTCGCGACCGGGATCGCGCAGAGCCACGCCAACATCGGTCCCCTGGCCATCGTCGTCACGCCCTCCGGATCGGTGCTCGTCAGCGGGGGTGCCGGCCGCAACGAGCTCTTCCTGCTGCCGCCCCAGGGGGGCGCGGTGGGCGCGCCGCTGGCCACGCTGTCCGAGCCGATCTACGACATGGCGTTCGACGCCGCGGGCCACCTCTGGGCGACCACCGGCGGCGGCCCGCTGCTCGAGCTCAACCCCACCACGGGCGCCATCGAGGCCAGCTACGGCGACAGCCTGACCCAGAGCCTGGCGATCGACCACTCCACCGGGATGATCTACGTCTCGTCGGGCAAGGGGATCGAGATCTTCAACCCGGCGAACGACACGTTCAGCCATTTCAGCGACCTGCGCGTCGGCAGCCTCGCGTTCGCGCCCGACGACAGCCTCTGGGCCGTCCTCTGGCCCGTCGATCAGGGCGAGGTCATCCGGTTCGACGCGAGCGGCCAGGCGCAGAAGGTGCTGGAATTCGCCGACGACGTCGACTCGATCGCCTTCGGCGTGCCGGGCAGCCCGCTCGACGGCCTGCTGTTCGTCACGCACGACGAGGACGTCTCATCCGGACAGGGCAGCGAGCTGACGATGGTCGACCTGACGACCATGCAGACCGTCGCGGTGGCGACCGGCGGCAGCCGCGGCGACGAGATCAAGACGACGCCCGACGGCCGGGTGCTGATCAGCCAGTCGCACGAGGTCGACGTGCTCGGCCCGGTGACGGCGCCGCAGGTCGTGGCCGTGAACCCGCCGCCGCTGGCGGTCGTCGCGCTGCCGCTGGGCAGCATCACCGTCACGTTCAACCAGGACATGCTGGCCGACGACATCACCGACCCGGGCTCGGTCCTCAACCCGAATAACTTCGTGCTCCAGGGCGACTCCTCGGGCGTGATCCCGATCCGCTCGGTCACGTACGACGCCTCGGGCCGGGTCGCCGTGCTGACCTTCAACGCACTCCAGTCCGACCGCTTCGAGCTGCGCGTCCTCGCCAGCCTGCAGAGCACCATCGGCGTCCCCCTGGCGCAGGAGTTCGACTCGAGCTTCTCGGCCACAGCCGACCTCACAACGGTCATCGGCCTGCAATTCGGCCTGTCGCGCAGCGATCGCCAGACGGGGACCGTCTCCTTCGACGTCACGATCACCAACACCGGCAGCCACGAGCTGCTGCTGCCGGTGGTCCTGCACCTGTCGCCCGTGAACCAGTTCGCCGGCGAGCCGCAGGGCAATACCGGCCGCGCCGCCGACGGCTCGTGGCTCATCGACCTGAGCAGCGACCTGCCCGCCGACGGCATCCTGCAACCCGGGCAGAGCTCATCGGGCGAGACGATCACGGTCAGTACGCCCGGCGACGAGACGGTGAACTACGACGCGGGCGTCACCGGGGTGACGGCCGGCAACCAGGCCCCGGGGTTCGTGACTAACCCGGTGACGACGGCCGCCGTCGGCCAGCCGTACCGCTACCAGTCGATGGGCTTCGACCTCAACGGCGACGCGCTCAGCTATGTCCTCGCGGCCGGGCCGGCCGGGATGACCATCAACGCCTCCACCGGACTGGTGAACTGGACGCCGACGCCGAGCAGCCCCGCCGGGGCCACGGTCAGCCTGCAGGTCTACGATTCCGGCGGATCCTTCACGACCCAGACCTATCTGATCACCGTATCCGGAGTGGCCCAGCCGCCCGCGTTCGTCGGCCTGCCCGCCGAGGTCAACGGCAAGGAGGGCGTGTCGATCTCCATCGCCGTCACGGCGGTCGACCCCGCGGGCCTCACGCTGGCCTACTGGGCCGACAACCTGCCGCCCGGCGCGCTCTTCGACCCGGTCCGCCAGGTTCTCCAGTGGACGCCGGCCTACGGCGAGGCCGGGACGTATCTGAACGTCATGTTCACGGCGAGCGACGGGACGCGTCGGGTGAGCCAGGACGTCACGATCGTTGTCATGCCCAACCCGCAGCCGCCGACCTTGCTCGCGCCACCGCTGGTCACCGGCCAGGATGGCTCGCCGATCCAGGTGCAGCTCCAGGCGAGCGACGTGAGCGGCGCCCCGCTCACCTATTCCGCAACCGGCCTGCCGGGCGGCGCCACCCTCGACCCGGCCACCGGCCTCTTCCACTGGACGCCCGGGTACACGCAGGAGGGCATCTACAAGGTGTCGGTCTCGGCCAGCGACGGCAAGGCGAGCACGACCCGCGAGATCGACCTCGTCGTCCTGCACGCCGACGCGGCCCCGGTGTTCCAGAGCGCGGCCAGCTTCCAGGTCCTCGAGAACCAGCAGCTCGAGTTCCTCGCGACGGCGTATGACGCCAACAATCCGGGATTCGTGCCGCCGACCCGGAATTCCGACGGCTCGCTCCTGCCGGGGGGCGCCGCGGCGGCCACGGTCACCGAGACCGTCAGCGGCCTGCCGTCGGGCGCGACCTTCGACCCGCAGACGATGCTCTTCACCTGGACGCCGAGCTTCGCCCAGCTCGGCCCGTTCCAGGTGACGTTCATGGCGACCAAGGCCAGCTCGAACGGTCCGCTGAACACCTCGCAGACCGTCACGATCAACGTGCTGCCGGTTGACCGCGCGCCGGCGTTCACCGCGATCGTCGACCAGATCGTCCAGGGCGGTTCGAAGCTCACCGTGCCCGTGCAGGCGGTCGACCCCGACGGCGACAAGGTCACGCTCAGCGTGTCCGGGCTGCCTGGCTTCGGCTCGTTCACCGACAACGGCGACGGCACCGGCAGCTTCCAGTTCTCGCCGGGGTTCATCGACCGGGCGCCTACGCCGTCACCGTGCAGGCCACCGACGACGGCCGGGGCGGTCGGACGACGCCGATGTCGTCGCAGGAGAGCTTCATCCTCCAGGTCGCGGTGGCCAGCGAGCCGCCGCACCTGGCGTACATCGGCGACAAGGTCGCAGTGATCGGCACCCCGTTCCAGCTCACGCTGTTCGCCGGCGACCTGGACCAGCAGCCGCTGAGCTTCTCGGCCATCGGACTGCCCGCGGACGCCACCCTGACGCCCAGCTCGATCTACGGCCAGGCGACCCTCTCGTGGACGCCCACGGCCGACGACGCCGGGGTCTACGGCGTCACGTTCCAGGTCACCAACACCGGCAACGGCAACCCCGCGCTCGTCGCCTCCGACGCGCAGTCGATCCACCTGGTGGCACGCGCCGGGGACCAGGCGCCCATCCTGCAGGCACCCGGCGACCAGACGGTCGCCGAGGGCCAGACCCTGACCGTGGCGCTCTCGGCCACCGACCCCGACGGCGACAACCTGACCTATTCCGTCTCCAATGCCCCCCCCGGCTCGACCTTCGACCCGGCGGGCGGCGTGCTCTCGTGGGCGACCAATTTCATCCAGGCCGGCGACTATCCCAACGTCATCTTCACCGCGAGCGACGGCTCCCTGTCGGCGTCGCAGGCCATCACGATCCACGTCATCCGGGCCGGCCAGAAACCCACCTTGCTGCCGGTGGCCACCCAGTCGGGGCGAGAGGGGCGCCGTTGCAGTTCACGCTGCTCGCGACCGATTTCGACGGCAGCGCCCAGACGTACGCCGCGGTGACTCCCCTGCCCTTGCACGCGCAGCTCGATCCCCAGAGCGGGCAGTTCACCTTCACCCCGGACTACTCCCAGGCCGGCAATTACACCGTGACGTTCTCCGCCACCGATCCGAGCGGCCTCTCCGACAGCATCACCGTCTCGCTCCAGATTGCCAACGTCGATCGACCCCCCACGATCCAGGTCTCGAATGAATCGGTCCTGGTCGGCGCGGCGCTCCAGTTCACGGTCCAGGGCAGCGACCCCGACACCGGCGACGTGCTCACCTACTCGGCGACCGGCCTGCCCGCCGGGGCGACCCTCGACCCGAGCTCGGGCGCGTTCGCCTGGACCCCCGGGTCCGGCCAGGCGGGAACCTACCCCGTCGTGTTCTCGGTCTCGGACGGACAGCTATCGGCCTCGCAGACCGCCGAGATCCATGCCGTGCTGTCCAGCCAGGCGCCGACGGTCACGCTGGTGATCACGCCCAGCTTCCCCGCGACCCCCGGGCAGCAGGTCGTCGTCCACGCCACCGCGACCGGCCTCGCGTCGATCGCCGCGCTCTCGCTCACGATGAACGGCCAGCCGGTGACCCTCGATGCGCAGGGCCGATACCTGTATACCGCCGGCGTCCCGGGTCGGGTGCAATTCGTGGCCACGGCCACCGACGTCGGCGGCCAGGTCGGGCAGGCGACGGCCGTGGTCAAGGTCCTCGACCCGAGCGACACCGTCCCGCCCTCGGTCTCGCTGGATCCGAGCCTAAGCGGCCGGACCCTGACGGAGGCCACGGCCATCAACGGCACGGTCATCGATAGCAATCTCGATACGTGGACGCTCCAGATCGCCCTGATCGGCAGCGGCCAGTTCACCACCCTGGCCAGCGGGACGGCGGCCGTCGCCGGCGCGACGCTCGCGAGCCTCGACCCGGGAACCCTGCTCAACGGCGCGTACCTGCTCCAGCTCGTCGCCACCGACATCGCCGGCCGCACCAGCCAGACCAGCGCCACGGTCCAGATCGACACGGCCACCAAGGCGGGGCAGTACCTGCGGACCGACAATGATCTGACGGTCTCCCTGGGCGGGACCACCGTCAGCCTGACGAGGGTCTATGACTCGCTGAACCGCAACCAGTCGTCGAGCTTCGGCTACGGCTGGAGCCTGGCCGTCGCGGACACCAACCTCCAGACGAGCGTCACGCCGACGGGCAACGAGTCCGAGGGGGTCTACAACCCGTTCGCCCAGGGCACTCGCATCTACCTGACGTTGCCCGACGGCCAGCGGGTCGGCTTCACCTTCACCCCGCAGCGGCACGACCAGTCCGGCGTCACCTGGTACACACCGGCCTACGTGGCCGACCCCGGCGTCACCTGGCGGCTCGACTCGGCGGGGGCCGTGCTGACCCGCGGCGGCAATGGCTTCTACGGGGCCGCCAACGGGATGCCCTACAACCCGGCGAGCAAGCTCTTCAGCGGCGCCGAGTACACGCTGACGGCACCCGACGGCACCCTGTACGAGATCGACGCCGCCCGTGGGGTCCAGCAAGAGGACCTGCCCGGCGGGCAGCATCTCTACTTCAGCGGCAGCGGCATCACGTCCGACTCGGGGGCCGCCGTCACGTTCATCCGCGACGCGCAGGGGCGGATCACGACGATCCAGGCGCCCGACGGGACTCGCCTGGTCTACGCGTATGACGCCGCCGGCAACCTGGTCTCGGCCCACAACACGGGCACGGGCCAGAGCGACCGCTACGGCTACGCCGCGGGCGACCCGCACCTCCTCACCCTGGCGACCGCGCCCGAGGCGGGCACCGGGTCGGCGGTCTCCTATGGGTCGCCGGTCCAGGTCACGCCGATCGCGGCGGATCTCGGCGGCACGAGCCAGTTCCTGAAGGCGGATGCCGGCGGCCAGATCACGGCCGGCGCGACCGGCTCGTACACGTTCCTGCTCACCGCGGCGGAGGTCGCGTCGACGCCGACCGGCGTCGTGTATGTCACCGTCGAGATCGAGGCCGGCGGCGGTTCCTCATTGCAGCCGGCCGTGCCGCGGATCGCCGGCCTGACGCCCATCGTCGGGCGGACCGGGGCCGGCGTCGCCTTCGCCCTCTTCGCGATCGATCGCGCGGGCCTCGAATTGCTCCAGGTCGGCGGGGCCAGCTCGACGACCGCCGGCTCGTTCACCCTGCACATCGCGATCGCCGGCGACGCCAACCAGGATGGCGACGTCAACGGTGCCGACGGCACGATGATCGCCGGGCTGCTGGGGACCGCCTCCGGGCACGCCGGCTACATCGCCTCGGCCGACGCCAACGACGACGGCGTGATCGACGCCGCCGACGTTCAGCTCGTGGCGGCGAACTACGGCTTCCAGCCGGCCAGCCCGCCGGTCGTGCAGCCCGCCACCGTGATGACGCACGTCGGCCTGCCGGTCCCGTTCGACCTGAATCCGCAGGCGGCCGACCCCCAGGGCCTGCCGGTCTTCTTCCGGATCGTCGGCTCGACCGGCGGCGCGGCCGTCCTCGATCCCGACGGTCACACCGTCACGTTCACGCCGGCCGCGGGCTTCTCGGGGACGGCCAGCTTCGTCTTCCGGGCCGACGACGGCTACGAGATCTCCGCCCCCGCGACGATCACGGTCGACGTGAGCACCGCGGCGCTGGTCAGCCTGGACTTCCAGTCTCGCGAGCCGCGCATCAAGGCCGGCGGCGGCACGGTGGTCGTCGCGGTCGGCAACTTCGCCGACGAGCAAGACGTCGTGCTCGACCCGTCCTACGTGCGGTTCCAGTCCACGGGCACGTCGGTGGCGACGGTGACCGCGGCGGGGCGGCTAGTCGGCGTCGCGCAGGGGACGAGCGTGCTGCTCGTCACCGCGCAGGGCCTGCAGGCCGCGACGGCGGTGAGCGTCGGCCTGCCGCAGGACTCGCTGGGGCAGACGCTCTACAACGTCGGGATCAATCCGTACCCGCTGTCGGTGGCGCTCAGCTCCGACGGCGGCACGCGACAGTTCGACGTGAACCCGACCGGTGACGTCGACCGGACGACGGACCTCAGCACGGCCGCATCGGGGACGCTGTATTTCGTGGCCAACCCCCTGGTCGCCACGGTCTCGCCCGACGGCCTGCTGTCGGCCGTCGCGCCGGGCAGCACCACGGTCACGATCATCAACGGCCCGGCCGAGGCGGTCATCCCTGTGCTCGTCCAGGCGCCGCAGATCGGGACGGTGATGGTCGGCCCCTCCGGCGGTGTGGTCGAGGGGCAGGGCGGCTCGATCGTGGCGGTACCGCCCGGCGACCTGACCACTGCCGCGTCGGTCAGCATCACCCCGGCGACCCGGGCCGACCTGCCGGAGGCGGTCCCGTACAACATGGAGCTCGCCGCGGCGTTCGACCTCAACCTGGGGCCGGACGGGCTCGACGTGCCGGTCCAGCTCGCGATCCCGGTCGCGCCCGACATCCCGGTGGGGAGCACGGTCTACTTCTACCGGGCCGGCCAGTTCCTCAACTCCGACTTCACCACCCAGCCCATCTGGTGGCAGGTCGAGACCGGCGTCGTCGACGCCGACCACGTCGCCCACACCCATTCGCCGCCGCAATTGGGCGTCGGCAACAGCGGGCTCTACCTCCTCGCATACAGCCAGCAGGCCCTGGACGACTTCGAGATCGATCGGGCCAGGGATCAACTCGACACGGCCCTGAAAGGCGTTGCCACCCTGGCCCTCGACATCGCCGAGGCCGCCGCCGGGGGCGAGCTGGTCGGGGTCGAGGCGGCGGTGGACGCCATCGGCATCGTGGCGTCGCTGGCGATGCCCTCCACGCCGCTACCGACACCCGTCGAGATCTCGCTCCTCACCCCGGTCGCGCCGCCATTCATCCAGACCTACAACGTCCAGCTCGTCCCCGGACAGGTCACCAGGTTCACCTCGCCGATCGTCTTGCCGCCCGTACCCCCCATCAACGCGCCGGAGGTCACCAGCGTGGCCCTGGCCGACATCCAGCAGGGCCAGAAACAGCCCGAGATCACGATCACCGGCTCGGGTTTCCTCACGTCAACCGATGGACCCGTCGACCCCACCAAGCTGGAGGTCAGCTTCCAGCAGCCCAACGGCGCCAGCTTCAAATCGCAGCCGCTCGGGAGCCCCTCCGATACCTCGTTGACCGTCCCGGTGCCCGACGGCGTGGCCGTGGGCGTCAGCAATATCACGGTGATGCGGCCCGACCCGATCGTGACCATCAATCCCAAGAGCCCCAATGGCTTCACGCAAGGCGATGTCCAGTACATCCCGAGCAATCCGGCCCAGATCAACCCGTCGGCGGGCGGTTATGTCTTCGTGGCGCTGCCGGAGGCGAACAACGGCTCGGGCGCGCTGGCGGTCCTCGACGGCAACTCGGTCGACACTGGCGGCGGGACGACCGCGATCCCCGGCACATTCGGGAGCGTGACCGCCGAGATCCCGCTCGGCCTCGGCGAGGCCACGCCGTACCCCTCGAACGTCGCCGTCACCCCCGACAACACCCGCGCCTACGTCACCCTCGAGGGCACCGGGCAGGTCGCCGAGGTGGATGCGATCACCCTCCAGGAGGTTAACGTCCACGCCGGCGATCCCACCGCCGCGGCCGTCAAGGCGCCGATCCCGGCGCCGGACGGCGCGGCGCTCGATCCCGCGCTGCGGCTCGCCGAGATCAGCGGGCCGACCGATCTCCGCGGGACCATCAGCCTGCCCAACCTCGACCACTGGACCCTCGAGCTGGCCAAGTGGCAAGCGGACTTCGTCCCGATCCTCACCGTCGGCGGCGGCACGACGCCCCTGGACAGCGCGAAGCTGGCCACCTTCGATCCCGCGGGCTCCGGCATCGCCGACGGATTCTACCGGTTGCGTCTGACGGCCTACGCCAAGGACAACTCGACTACCATCGACGAGATCTATGTCGGGGTCGACGCCAACCCGCGGTCGAAGGAGATCGACCTGCCCATCGGCGCCGAGCCGGTCGGCATCGCCATCGACCCCGGCGGCAACTATGCCTACGTCGCCGATGCGCGACCCTACCGGGCCGACCAGCACTCGACGGACGGGAACGATTATGTGCCCAGTCAGCGGGTCTCGCAGGTCTACCTGATCGACATCAACCCGGCCTCGCCGACCTACGATCAGGTCGTCGAGACCATCCAGCTCGTCACCTCCGGCACGCTGTCCGACGGGACCCCGCCGCAACTCGCCGACCCGAACGGGTTGATCGCGCCCGACGGCCTGAGGCAGATCGCGGTCACCCCGGACGGGATGCAGCTCGACGTCGCCGCCCCCAACCTCAACAGCAACCCGACCGGCGGCCCGTTCGCCGACCTGCCGGGCAACCTGATCCAGATCACCCTCGCTCCCCGGGGCAATTTCCAGCCGCCCGCGGTCAAGGGCATCGTCGCGATCCCCGCCGGCGACGGGACCTTCGGCGTCGCCGTCGAGCCCTACGACGTGGCCGCACAGGCCGCCCTGAAATCGGGCCGGCCGATCCAATATCAGGTCGCGTTCACCAACGCCAATCAGGATTCCATCGGCCTCGAGGTAACCCATCCGGCCGACGGTACCAAGGCCACCTTGCCCCTGGACCTGGACCCGAACGACCTCGACCCGAGCAGCCCCCTCCGCCAATACGTCCAGGCGAACTCCCAGTACAGCAACTGCGCAATGGCTGCAGGTCCACAATGCCGGCGGCGTCGCCTTCACGCCCGACGGCCAGTATGCCTTCGTCGCCGGGCGGGCCGATCAGGTGACGACCGTCACCGGCGGCGGGGACATCGACGGCATCGACATCGCAGGCGCGATCACCGGCTATCTCGACCAGGAGTTGAACCCCCTCTTCGAGGACGGCAACGTCGCGATCGTCAAGAACCCGCTGGGCGATCCCTTCGACCCCAACCCGGCCCTGCGCCCGACGGTCGTCGGGGCCACGCGACCCATCCCCTACGGCTACCCGGTCGACCTGGCCCTCTCGCCCCCCGACGCCAACGGCCAGCAATTCCTCTACGTCAGCTACCAGGGCCTGCTCACGTCCACCGGCGGTTCCGGGCCGACGATCTACGGCAGCGGCGCCGTGTTCATCTTCAACGCCACGGCGATGATCAACTCGGTCGAGATGCTCCAGAAGACGCCGCAATTGAGCCTGGTGCTCGATCAGGTCCCGGTCGACGATGTCGTCGGGTCGGCGGACCACCTCACGCGCGGGCCCAACACGGCGATCGACGTCCGGGCGGACTACCGGTCGAACTACCTGTCCACCGACCCGAAGGACTCGGACGATCCCAGCATCCCGGTCTTCGGCATCCTCGACGACCCGAAGTACGCGCCGATCGTCCTCGGCGGCTTCCCGGAAGGCATCGCGATCGAGGCGCCCAACTACGTGCAGCTCGTCAGCCCCCTGGGAGCCGGGCGCCGCGCAACCCACCTTCAAGTGGACCATCAACACCACCGACGCGAACGTCGTATCGAACAAGATCTACATCAGCACGCTCGCGCCCGGCCAGGGCCTGTTCCCGACCGACGGCAACCAGACCGACGCCGGCGGACACCACCTCGACGAGGACCCGAACCGGATCGTGACCGGCGGCGACGGCTACATCACGAAGGGCCCCAACGGCACCTATTCCTTCGACCTGAGCCAGCTCCCCGGCCTCCTGCTGACCGCCGGCCAGTCGTATTACTGGGGCGTGATGGCCGAGGTGGACGGCCAGCTCATCAAGAAATCGGCGGAGTTCCAGACCGCGGCCGTGCACAAGGACGCGCCCTTCAACGGCGTGACGATCATCACGCCCGGCCTGGAGCTCTTCGACGGCACGACACCGCAGCAGTACGACGACCTGGGCGCCGACGTTGCGCAGGCGTCCGGCGGGGGCGTCGTCCTCGATTACGACCCGACCAAGGGCGGCTGGGTCGACGCCTCCAACCCGAGCGAGGACGGCGTGGACGCCGCGATGGCCGATAAAGGCAAGGCGCTCGTGCTGGTCTTCGACTCGGCGCAGCAATCGGAGATCGACGACTCGGGCTACGCCGAGGCGGCCGGCGACTCGCTGTTCGCGGCGCTCGTGGGGCTCGACCAGTCGCTCACGGGCGGCGTCTTCCTCTCGAACATCCATTTCATCGGCGAGGACCGCGGCGCGGTGGTCAACGACGAGACCATCCAGCGCCTGGGCGAGTACTTCCCCGGCCTCCTGGTCCAGATGACGACGCTGAACCCCAGCGACCTGCCGGAGAACTCGCAGAACGCCACCGTCGAGCGGGTGCTGCAAGGGCTGGACGACCTCAAGCAGCAGGTCGAGAATGAGAACGACACCGAGCAGCGCCAGAGCGAGCTCGCCGTGATCGACAGCGAGATCTCGGGCCTGGAGACCGTGCCCGATCCGGGCGCGACCCTCTTCTACGGCGACCTGGACGACCCGACGATCCAGGTCTGGAGCAACGTGTCGTTCGCCGACAACTATTACTCGAGCGCCCTGGGCGCGGTGCCGGCGCTGGATCTCCAGGGGGTCCCGATCCCCGGGGCCGCCATCAACCTCAAGCTCGACGGCCGCGCCGGCTTCGGGACCGCCGGCCCCGGGGGCCTGGCCGGCCTGTCGTTCGGCCCCGGGGGCGAGGGCGAAGGGGTCCTCGACTGGTACGCGGGCACGGTCGACGTGGCCCTCACCCGGTTCGACGGCGAGCCGGTCGACCGCGGCCTGCCCGCGGGGGTCGTCGGCGGTCCCGCGTTGACCGCCGCGTTAACGACGGAACCCTGGTACACCGCGCAAGAATCCATCACCTCGTCGCAGTTCCCCTACGGCGCCCCGACGGGGGCCCGGGAAGGGATCGGCGAGGGGTGGTTCTTCAGCGATTTCGGCGGGGGCTCGGCGCTGCGCCCGTACACCCCCTCCGGCGCGGGCGTCACGTACGACAACGACAACACCGACGACCCGGGTGGCAAGAAGGCCGCGACGTCCGCCAACGCCTTGCCCACCGTCTTCGACGGCGACTTCGAGTCGGGGACGCTGAACGACAGCCGACCGATCCTCCTGGATAACGGCACCATCCAGCCCGTCGGCTCGAACCCGCCCATCCCGTCCGGCTCCGGCGATCTCCCCGGCTGGTCGTTCGACAACGGGCAGACCAGCTCGTCCGACCTTGACGCGCACCTCGACGAGGACCCGACGACCGGCAATCACTACCTGCTATTGGATGGAACGGATTCCACGCTCGTCCACAACTGGCTGTACGTCCCGAATCGCGAAGAGCTGCTCTTCGACGTGAAGGCCGACATGCCCAACCCGACCGGCACGCTGACCGTGATCCTCCACCCGCTGGGGGCCGACGCGCAGACGCTCGCGGCTTTCGACCTCTCCACGCTCCCCTCGGATCAGTTCGTGCCGCTGATCGTCGAGATCCCGTCCACCCTGGCGGGCAAGGTCGCGACGCTGGAGTTCCAGCTCGGATCGGGGTCCTCCGCGATCGACCTCGACAACGTCCGCCTCGGCGACAGCGGGGGTCCGAGCAACGGCGGGATGCCCGAGACAAGCCTGTTCAACGGCGACTTCAGCCTCGTCGTGGCCATCGAGGATCCCGGCGACGAGACCCCCGGCTGGAGCGAGCACGACGCGCTGCCGAGTCCCGAGCCGCCGGACCCGAGCGGCCCGCTGCCGGAGCCGGGCAAGCCGATTTCCACCGACGATCTCAAGGCCGTCAGCCCGGGCAACGGGGCGCCGGTCGAAGAGGCCGTGACCCTGCCGCCCGGCAAGGTCCTCGAGCACGAGGCCGTCGTCATCCCCGACACCGACGTCCTCCGGATGGACGTCAACGTCTCCGCCCCCGGCGGATTGCTCGAGGCGTTCCTCACGACCAGCGAGGGGACGGAGCAGCTCACCGCGATCAACCAGGCCACGGGCGCCACCGAGCAGGCCGTGGACCTCGACACCTACGAGAATGGCGGCGACATCGAAAATGCCGTGACGGGCACGGACACCGAAGAGCTCCTGATCCCGGCCAAGGACGTGGGCGAGGTGGCTTCCCTCGCGATCAAGATCGTGAATGCGGCCGTCGTCGCCATCGCCAACATCGCCTTCGGTAGCAAGCCATTCCAGTTCGGCAACCCCGACGGAGCGACCGCCGACCCGAACAATCCCGGTCGCTACCTGATCGATCGGCCGCAATATACCCTCTCCTACAACGACAACCTGCACGAGCCCAACTACTCCGCCTGGTCGCTCAACAAGTCGGACATCGGCACCCTGCCGAGGGCGCCGTCGAGCTCCTTCAAGCCGGATACGTCCCTGCCCCCGGGCTTCACCGTCATCCCGGCCGGCACGTTCCCCACGGGCTACGCGAGGGGCCACCTGACCCCCGATAAGGACCGCAGCAACTCCCTCCAGAATCAACTCGCCACGTACTGGATGACCAACTTCATCCCGCAGAATTCGTCCAACAACAGCGGGGCCTGGCTGGTACTCGAGAACTTCGCCCGGAGCCTGGCCGAGGACGGCGACCAGCTCTACATCTGGGCCGGCGAGTACGGCTCGAACGGTACGGTGCCGATCTCCGGGACCGTCAACCAGCAGCAGGTCACGGTCAACGTCACCGTCCCGACCGACGTATGGAAGGTCATCATGATCCTCCCGGCCGGGGGAGGCCTCAGCTCGGTGACAGCCCAGACACCCATCATCGTCAACGACTTCCCCAACGCCGCGGCCCCGCCGACGGTCAAGGGCCAGTCCGCCTGGGAGACGACGCCCTACCTGATCACGCTCCAGCAGCTCCAGCAGCGCACCGGCCTGCAGTTCCTCACGAGCGTCTCGGCAGGCATCCGGAACCTGCTACTCACGAAGATTTACACCGGCACGGACATCGAGGACACAACCGCCGGCGACATCCCCGTGGGCCAAAGCGACGGCGCCGTGGATGCGTTGCCGCCGGCGAGCCCGGTGTCCTCCCAGGCCATCGCCCCGAGCGGTCCCGTGCAGGCGACTCAAGTGGGACTGAACCTCACCGTGCAAGGCCAGCCCTCGTTGCCGCCGGACACTCGCTCGGTATTCCAGACCTCCACGCTCACGGCCAAGTACAATGAACTCCCGACCGGCGACGGCGACCGCTTCGGGACCTACCTGGCCAATATCCCGCTCCAGAACACGTTCACGCTGACGACACCGCCATCGGTCCAGAACGTCTTCTATCGGACCGGGCCGGAATCCGACTGGATCGCCGTCACGTCGCACAACAGCAACGTCTGGACGTTCACGGTCGACATGGGCAAGCTGCCGGCGGGCGACGACACGCTGATCGTGGTCGGCTACGATGCGTCGAAGATCGTGGTCAGCGAGGTCAACGCCACGCTGGTGGTCAAGTCGTTGGTGCAATTCAACCTTCTGGCGACCATCCCCGGCGATCCCGTCGGCCCGGAGCCCCTCGGTGACATGCGGTTCCTGACCAATACCCAGGTCCCCGCGCCGCTGAACGTGACGGCCGTCCTCCCCGACCTGCCCCTGCGGGACGCCTACGCGAACCAGCTCGCCATCCAGGTCGGCCCCGGCCTGACGATCCCGCTCGCCGGCGACCAGCCGGCCCGCGGTACCGACGGCGTCACGGCCACGTTCACGTTCGACGTCAACCCGCTGAAGCAGACGATCTACGCCCAGGTCGTCGCCACCAACCCGGAAAAGTCCCCGGCGGCGATGAGCGACCCCATCCCGATCACCGTCGTCTCGCTGCCGACCTGGCTGGCACCGACCCCGGCCGGCGGGAGCGTCAGTTTCAACGCGGGCACGGGCCTCTACAAGATCATCACGACGATACCCCCGCAGTTCCAGTATAGCTGGTCGCCCGGCCCGTTATCTTTCGGTGGACTGGAGATCATCGATCCAAATGAATTGAACATGTCGATCAACGTCGGCGCCACACTCGAGATCGATGCGCCCGTCCTGATCAGCCAATCGGTCGTCGCGACGCTCCAGCAACTCGTCGCCAAGCTGACCCTGCTGAATACTCCGATCCTGGACGATACCATCGCACCGGCCCAGATCCCCAACCTGACCTACGCCGGGACGCTCGATCCCCTGACCTTCGCGCCCAACGGCCTGAAGCTCACCTACGGGCCGGTGCCCCTGCCCGGCCTGAAGGAGGTCGATTACAATCTCGAGCAGACCCTCTTCGAGAAGAACATCCCGGTCTTCTACAAGGGCCTCACGGGCAACCTGAACTTCAAGATGGGCGTCCAGCTCCGCTTCAATATCCCCCCGCCGACGATCGAGGGAGGCCTCCAGATCCAGGTCAACGGCAACGGAATTGATCTGGTCCAGGCCGGGACGTACGTCAGCCTCAAGGCCGAGCCCACCGCGTCGTTCACCGCGAACGTGGACTTCGACGCCGGGGGCGGAATCCTCGGCGTCAACTTGATCAATGGCCACGTCACGTTCGGCGGTGGCATCGGTGCGGACCTGAAGGTGAACCTCCAGGTGAACCTCGGCACCGGCCCCGGTGGGGTGAAGCTCGACACGAGCAACTCCTATGCGGCCCTGGGGCTTTCTTACATTCTCTATGTGAATGGTAGCCTGAAGGTCTTCACCATCACGGTCGGCCAGTTCTCGAGCCAATATGGTCCCTACGCGCTCGGGAGCGATCCTCCGGGATTCCCGGAGATTGGGCAGCCGGGAGGGCCGTACGTGCTCTTCGGGAATCCCCCCGCGAACGTGATCTCGAGCTCTCCGCTCACCGCGCCGGTCTCTCAGCGGACAGGCTTCGGACGACGGGTCTCTGACGAACTTGTCGGTATCCCAGCCGCTCGACCCGGTCTCCGGGGCTCCGGCATTGCTCGTCTCCGCGGCCACTCCGAGCTCCACCCCGAACGGATCCGGTGCGACGCCGATCGCAGGCGAGACACTCTTGATGTCCGCTCAGGCGGTCGCCGCCATCAATCAGTCCCTCGCGGGCGAAGATGAGTCCCATTCGACCAGGCACTTCGCGAGGAGGCGCCGGATCAAGATCGAGCACCGAGAGCGTGGCGCGAATGGCCCTCCGTCTGCTGGCCGCGTCATTCCCAAATCTCGCCCACGAGACCGCGTCCGCCAGGCCGCCCCGTACGAGGGCCACAACCAGCCACGCGCGAAATTCGGTTCGATCAAACCGGAGAGTTCGGACAACCGCAAGGCGAACGATCCGGTCGGCCTCGCGTCGCCCGGCGGAGAGTTCGACCGGTTCACGGCCCTGGTGCTCCAGGAAGGGCACCTCCTGGGCTTCGACTCGGCCATCCCGGGACATCCATTCCACCCCGGTGCGTTGGCCGGCTCTCAGCTCTTCGTCGCTTCGGGCGTGAGCGCCAGGGTTGACCCGAATGCGGACGACCTCGACCCGTCGCTCCATCCCTACGGCCTGATGACGTTGCCCCGAGCCTCAGGCCAGCGGCGAGTCCACTCGCCGCTCGACGTCCAGGTCATCGACGCCGTGCGCAGGGCTCACCCCGCCGGGCAGCGTGACGTCGGCCGCGGCAACCGCCCGTCCGGTCGCGCCGCCCCAGTCTGTTGTCCCGACGACGACCTCCGCCGTCGATCGGGTCCTCGCGTCCGCCCCGCCGTCCCAGATGCTGAAGCCATCGACGAAGAAGCGCGGTCCACGGCGGCACTCGGCAGCAAGGCCACGACGGAAATCCACGCAGGCGAACCGGTCGCGTCGCTCAAGCACGCCCCGACCTCGCTGGGGAAGAACGTCCCGCACGGCAGCACCCACGTGAAGCGGACGGCGAAGGCCCAGGCGAGCTCGGTCATCCTGGGAGCGGTGAAGCCGGCCGAGACCCGGCCGACGGTGCCCCACCCGGGGCGGCTTCCGTCGTGACACGCCCTGACAAGATGGGGACGGGCTCCGAGTCTTCGAGATGCCCGTCCCCATTTTGCTCAGGCCTCGAGAGCAGCATCGCTCATCGACCGCCGATCGCGCGGGCCGGACTTGCGCCTGAACTCAGCGGAGTCTGCTGGCCAGCGAGGCCGGGAATCGCCATGCGGCCCCGGGGTGGGTCGCGCCGGTCGTCACCGTGACGGCCGGCGTGCCGGCGCCGTCGTTGACGCGGCCGGCGCGATGCCGTTCTCGATGTCCTCGACCGCAAACAGGGCGCCCAGGTACGCCTGTTGCCGATCGAACTGGTCCGGATTCCGTGCATACAGGGGGCGAAGCGCGTCGAATTGCGGCGTCTCCGGCAGCAGGTGCGACGGCGGCGGCCCGTCGCCGGGCGTCTCCAGTTGAAACAGGGCGCCGAGGACCGGGTCGCCCCTGTCGAATGCGGCCGGATCGAGCCGGTACTGCGCCCGCAGCGGGGCCACGCTGAAGTGGTGGTTGGCCGAAACCAGCACCGTCGGCGTCGTGGGAATCCCGCCGGCCTCGAGCCTGAGGATTGCGCCAATCCGCGGGTGATAGGTGTCGAATCGCGTCGGATCGATGCTCCGGCGCCGTCGCACGTAGTTGAAAAACGAGGTGTCCGGCAAGAGCCGCACCGGGATCGGATTGACCGTCAGCGAGACGACCGAGACATTCCCGGTCGCCGTGCCGGCGTCGGCCCGGAACGTGAACGAGTCGGCCCCATGATAGTTCGCGGCCGGCGTGTACGTGAACGACCCGTCGGGATCGAGGACGACCGCCCCGTGCGCGGGCCCGCTCACCAGCACGGCCGTCGGCGCGATCGGCCCGGTCGACACGACGCCGGCCAGGACGCCCGGGGCCGGGACCGAGAGCCGATGATTCTGGCTCGTCGAGTCGGCCGAGCCCACGGTCACCGGCGCCTGGCCCGTCAGCGTGATCTTCGCCGGCGTGATCGTCAGCGAGACCGTGGCGGGAACGCTCTGGGCCATTCCATTGCCGACGGAGAACGTGAAGACATCGGCACCGAGTAGCCGGCGGCCGGCGTGTAGGTCAGGTTCGGCGCAGTGCCGGTCAGCACACCATGTGATGGGCCCGAACCGATCGTGAAGACGAGCGACAATGGCGGCGAATCCGGGTCGGTACCCGCCAGGGTGATCGTCGTCGCCTTATCCTGCTGCGTGGTCACCGACTGGGACGCGGCCGTCGGGATGCCGACGACGTCGATCGAGACCGTCGCGGCGGCGCTCGTGGCGGCACCATCGCCGGCGGTGAACTGGAAGCTGTCGGGCCCGAAGTAGCCCGTCGCGGGAGTATATGTGAAATCGGGGGCCGATCCGCCGAGCACCGCGTGCGCGGGACCCGACGTGACGACGAAGGTCAACGGCGCAGCGGGCGAGTTCGGATCCGAGCCGGCGAGCGAGATCCTGGTCGCGACATCCTCGACCGTCGTCACCGACTGGGGCACGGCCGTCGGCCTGCCGACGATGGCGATCGAGACGGTGGCCGCGGCGCTCGTGGCGACGCCGTTTCCGGCGGTGAACTGGAAGCTGTCGGCCCCGAAGTACCCGGCGCGGGGGTATAGCTGAGATCCGGGGCCGTTCCGCCGAGCGTCCCATGCTGCGGATTGGCCGTGACGACGAACGTCAGCGGCAAGGGCGGCACGTTGGGGTCGGTCCCGGTCAGATGGATCGCGGCCGCGGTGTCCTCAGCCGTGGTCACCGACTGGGCGTCGGCCGATGGTGTGCCCACGCCGATCGAGATCGTCGCCGGCGCGCTCGTGGCCGACGCGTTGCTCGCGGTGAACTGGAAGCTGTCGGGGCCGACGTAGCCGGTGGCCGGCGTGTAGGTCAGGTCCGGCGCGGTGCCGCTCAACGTACCGTGTCCCGGGCTGACCGTCACCGTGAAGGACAGCGGCAGCGCCGGCGAGTTCGGGTCGGACGCCGTGAGGGTGATCGGCAGCGCGATCCCTTCACCGGTCGTGAGCGACTGGCTACCGGCGGTCGGCATCCCGACCACGACGATCGCGACGGACGCGGCGGCGCTCGTCGCGGCCCCGTTCCCGACCGTGAACTGGAAACCGTCCGGGCCGAAGTAGCCGGCGTCCGGCGTATAGCTCAGGTCGGGCGCGTTGCCCGTCAGCGATCCATGTGCCGGGCCCGCGATGACCTGGTAGGCCAGCGGCAACGCGGGCTGGTTGGGATCCGAGCCGGTCAGCGTGATCGGCACGGCCGTCCCCTCGGCCGTCGTCGCCGACTGGCCGTCGGCCGTCGGCCTGCCCACGACGTCGATCGAAACGCTCGCCGCGCCGCTCGCCAGGGTCCCGTTACTCGCCGTGAACTGGAAGCTGTCGGGGCCGAAGTATCCCGGCGTCGGGGTGTAGCTGAGGTCCGGGGCGGAACCCGTCAGCGTCCCGTGCGACGGATCGACCGTCACGATGAAGGTCAGCGGCAACGGCGGCGCGTTCGGATCCGAACCGCCGATCGTGATCGCCGTCGGAGTGTCCTCCGCGGTCGTCAGCGATTGCGGGTTGGCGGTCGGCATCCCCACCACCTTGATCAACACGCTGGCCGGCGGGCTCGTCGCCGCGCCATTGTTCGCGGTGAACTGGAAGTCGTCGGCCCCGAAGTAGCCGGTCGCCGGCGTATACGTCAAGTTCGGGGCAACGCCCGAGAGCGACCCGTGCAAGGGCTGGACCGTCACGGTGTACGTCAGCGGCAAGGGAGGCGTGTTGGGGTCGGAACCCGTGAGCGTGACCGCCGTCGCCGTGTTTTCGGCCGTCGTGAGCGACCGGGCGATTGCCGTCGGCGCGCCGACCAGGATCGACACGGTCGCCGTGCCGCTCGTCACCGTGCCGTTACCGACCGTGAATTGCAAGCTATCCGGCCCGAAGTAGCCGGCATCCGGCGTGTACACCAGGTTCGGGGCGGTCCCCGTGAGCACCCCATGCACCGGCACCGTGGTGACGGTGAAGGTCAGGGGCAATGGCGGAGTGTCCGGGTCGCTGCCGGTCAGCGTGATCGGCAGCGCCGCGCCCGCGCCGGTTGATAGTGTCTGGTTATCGGCCGAGGGCGCCCCCACGACGTCGATCGAAACGGTCGCCGCCGGGCTGGTCGCGGTGCCATTGCCGGCCGTGAACTGGAAGCTGTCGGCCCCGAAGTAGCCGGCCTCGGGGATGTAGGTGAGTGCGGGCGCGGTGCCCTCGAGCGACCCGTGCGCCGGACCGGCCGTGACCTGGTAGGTCAGGGGCAACGGCGGCGAGTCGGGGTCGGACCCGGTGAGCGTGATCGGCGCGGACGAGCCCTCGGCCGTCTCGACCGACTGTGCGTTCGCCGAGGGCGTTGCCACCACGCCGATCGACACCGTCGCGGGGGCGCTCGTCGCCGTGCCGTTGCTGTCGGTGAACGCGAAGCTGTCGGCCCCCACGTATCCCGGGTCCGGCGAGTAGGTGAGGTTCGGTGCCGTTCCGGAGAGCACTCCGTGCGATGGTGCCGTCGTGACCTGGTAGGTGAGGGGAAGCGGCGGGAGGTCGGGATCGGCGCCGCCGAGCGTGATCGCCTTCGCGGCGCCTTCGGCGATCGAGACCGACTGATCGTAGGCCGTCGGCGTCGACACCGATTGCAAGGCCGCGACATAGGCGACCTGGACCGAGCTGGCCGCCGGGCTGAAGCCGATCAGGTCGAAGAACAGCGTCGCCTGCGTGTTGGCGGGAACGCTCGAGACGTCGACCGACACGACCGTCGGGAACGCAAGCGTCGCCACCGACCCGGAGGCTCCCGCCCCGGCCACCGTCACCTGGGGAGCGTAGAAGACCTGACCGGTTTGCTGGATGTTCAAGAATGAATCGGTCTTCGTGAGCCCGGTCGGCGGCCCGACCAGCGGGTCCAGCGTCGTTGCGTTCAGGAGCGCGGCCTCGAACGCGTCGGGCGGGTTACTCTGTCCATTGTTGACCAGATCCGACGCGACGATGGTAAAACGCAACACCTTCGTCCCGGCGCGATCGTGAAGGTCTGGCTGAACTGGGTCTCGACAGTCGTGCCCTCGTCGAGGATGCCCGCGTTACCGGCGATCGATGCGTTCCCCTGCGTCGTCCAGCCGTAGGACGGATCGGCGGGATTGGCTATGGAGAAGTCGCCATTGACGATCCCGGCCGGCGCAATCCGCTGCTCGAGGGGCTCAAGGCCGCTCCAGAGCCGCCCTGCACGGGACCTCGAGCGGCTTCGAGGCCGGGAATCCGTGCGAGGGAGCTTGAACCTGGGCGCGAGAGGGACCTTCATCGGCGAGTCCTTCAGATCTTCGAGCGAGTGCTGACAGCGAAGTGATTCGACGTGCCGGGTGTCGGCAGACTTTGCGACGACCTCTCTCTCCGGGCAAGCCTGGATACAGTCTACGGGATAGGAGGGCTGTACGGGCGAAGTAATTTGCCCGATCGCGGCGTTTCGCCCGGATTTTGCCGGTCCTGCAGCCGCGCGGCGGCCTGGGCCGGCCGGCCTGGTCGCGTCGGCAGGGCCGTCCTCTCAGACCTTCCCCGGCGGAAACAGGGCATAACCCGAGACGGCCAGCGGGACCTTGTAGACGGTCTTGCCCGAGGTGACATGGAGCGTCCGGCGTCCCGGTCCGCCGAAGGCCAGGTTGGTGCAGAGGTCCTCGGGGATCGGGATGCGGCCGAGGAGCTGGCCGGCCGGCGTGATGACGTAGACGCCCGCCGGGACGTCGGCGTTCTCGCCCGCATGGCGAGGGAACAGGATCGCCGGCGGCGACCCACAGGTTCCCCCGCTCGTCGAGCCGCATGCCGTCGCCGCCGCGGCCCCGGCCGAAGTCGAAGACCAGGCGCTGGCCCGAGAGGGCCCGCCGCGGCGTCGACGTCGAACGCCCAGACCTTGCGGTTGCCGCCCGGGCGGGTGTGGCTGTCGATGACGTAGAGCGTCCGGGCGTCGGGCGTGATCGCCAGGCCGTTGGGCCGCTCGATCGCCGGCTGCGTCAGCACCCGCACGGACCTCGCCCGCCGGATCGATCCGGTAGACCGCCTCCTGGTCCAACTCGAGGATCGAGCGGTCCTTCTCGTAGTACGGGTCGGTGAACCAGACGCAGCCATGGATATCGACGACAACATCATTGGGGCTGTTATACCGCTTCCCCTCGAAGCGATCGGTCAGCACCTCGACCTCGCCGGTCTTCAGGTCGGTGCGCACGACGCGGCGGCGGCCGCCGGGGCCCTGCTCGGCGCCCTCGCAACTGATCAGCCGCCCCGAGGCGTCGAACGTGTTGCCGTTGGTCCGCCCGCTGTCCTCGCGGAAGACCGACAGGCCGCCGCCCGGGGTGAGCCGGTAGATGCGGTTGCCGAAGATGTCGCTGAAGAACAGGTTGTCCTCGGCGTCGAATGCCGGCCCCTCGAGCAGGCACGTCCGCGCGGCGATGGTCGTGGCGCCCGTCGGGGCGAGCAGAGGGGCCGGCGGGGGCGTCCGCGTGAGGTCGGGCATGGGGAGTGTCTCCGCGTTCCTCGTGGGCAGGAGCTCAGTCGCAATCGCCGACCAGGCTGGCCGCCGGCCGGGCGTAGACGCGCTCGATGGCCTCCTCCAGCTCGAGCACGTCCATCGGCTTCATCAGGTGGAGGTCGAACCCGGCGGCGCGGCTGAGCTCGAGGTCATCGGATGAACCCAGCCCCGACAGCGCGATCGCCGGGATCGGCTGGGTGGACCGCAGGGCCTGGATCAGCTGCAGCCCGGTGCCGTTGACCATCTCGATGTCGCTGATGAGCAGGTCGATGCCGGAGCCGAGCCGGCGACGCGGAGGGCCGCCTCCACGCCCTCGGCGCCGCGGACGTCGTGGCCGCGGCGGGTCAGCAGCTCGGACGAGCGAGTTCCGCGCGTATCGTCGTTGTCGTCGACCAGGAGGATGCGAAGCGGTCGGCGGGCCGCCGGGGCTCGGCGTCGGACTCGACCGGCTCGATCGTGGGCACCTCGGCGGCTGTCGGGACCGTGGGGATCTCGACCGTGAAGGTGGACCCGCGATCCGGCCCCTCGCTGGCCGCCGACAGCCGCCCGCCGTGCTGCTCGATGATCGAGCGGCTGATCGTCAGGCCCAGGCCCAGGCCGCCCGACCGCCGCGCCGACTCGGCACTCCCCTGCTCGAACATGTCGAAGATCCGCGGCAAGCATCTCCGCCTCGATCCCGACGCCCGTGTCGCTGACCGCGATCGCCAGCATCCCGCCACGCGAGTCCCCAGCGACGCCGACGCCGACACCGACGCCTCCGGACCCAGAGCCTGCGTCGCTCGTGCGGAACGTGATCGTCCCGCCCGCGGGGGTGAACTTGATCGCGTTCTTCGAGCAGGTTCCACAGCACCTGCTGGAGCCGGATCGGGTCGGCGTCAACGTCGTGGCGCGCCGCCGTCAGGTCCAGGACGAGCCCGAGCCCCGCGGCTCGACAGGTCGTCGCGGCAGATCTCGACGACGCGATAGATCAGCTCGTGGGCGTCGACCGCCTCGCGCTTCAGGTGCAGCTTGCCGCCGCGGACGCGGGTCAGGTCGAGCAGGTCGTCGATCAGCCGGACCTCCAGGTTGACGTTGCGCCGGATCATCTCCATCGCCGCCCGCAACGGCTCGGGCGTGTCGGGCCGCTCGAGGATGGCCGCGACCGTGGTCAGGATCGGGGTCAGCGGCGTACGCAGCTCGTGGCTGAGGGTCGCCAGGAAGTGATCCTTGGACCGGTTGGCCGCCTCGGCCTCGGCGCGCGCCCGCCTGCTCGCGGAGCACCCGTACCTGCTCGCCCTCGGCCCGCTTCGAGCGCGCTGATGTCGCGGAGCACCAGGACCCAGCCGAAGGCATCGGGCCGACCGCCGTCTCTTTCGCCTTCCCCGTCGCCGTCGCCGTCGTCGCGAAGGCCACCCGGCGGGCTGTCGCCGAGCCGCGAGATCCGGGCGTCCAGGACGGTGGAGTCGTCCGGGTCGGGGCCGATCAGCTCGAAGCTGCCCTCGCCCCGCTCGCCGACGGCTCGAGGCGAGCGGCCAGCACCGGCCATCGGGTCGAAGACCCGTGCCGCCTCGGCCCCCAGGACCTCGCTCGCCTTGCGGCCGAGCAGCCGCTCCCCGGCCGGGTTCAGCTCGACGATCCGGCCCAGGCCGTCGATCACGAAGACGGCGTCTTCCATCCCCCGCACCACCGCCGCCCAGGCGACCGGCGTCAGGTCCAGCAGCCCGTATCGGGACAGCGCCGGCAGGAACGCCAGCCCGGTCACCCCGAACGCCAGCGCCGCGGTATCGACGTGGATGAAGCCGAGGGACCTGCGACATGTCGACGATGTTCACCACCCAGGGCAACATCAGCCCGAAGAGCATGAAGGCCGCCTGCGCCCGGAAGACGCCGCTCGGGAACGCCATGCCGCCTGGGCCAGCAGCACCGCGGCCACCGCCGTCAGTCGCATAGCCGTAGATCAGATGCGCCCGGAACCCCGGACCGTACAGTCCGGCATCGCGATCTGGAAGCCGCCGATCCGTCTCGTTCCGGATCGACCGCCAGTAGGCGTGGTGCAGCGGGTTGGTCCAGGCCAGCAGGGTCAGCGCCAGCCATCGGCGCGACGACCGCGGCCAGGCGGCGACGGGTCAGCCAGCGCTCGCGACCGGTGTAGCCCAGGACCACGAACAGCATGCCCAGCAGCGTCGTCGAGGCCCCGGCGACCCGAAGCGCGAAACAGAACCGCTTGATCCTCAGGTCGGGGATGACCAGCTCCAGGCCCTCGAACAGCGCCCAGGCCGCCTCTCCGGCCATCATCATCGCGAAGCTCGCGGCCAGCACGCCACCGCCGCGACGACCCCGACGCCAGGCCAGCACGGCCAGCCCCGCGGCGATCAGCACGGTGATCCCGAAGGGGATCGCTTCCGCATTGGGTTGGATGGTCATCATCCCGGTGTCACCCCGGCCTTCCTCGGCCCGGCTCGCCCGCACACAGATCCATCGACTCGTGCCGCTACACCCCCGCATCCCGGCTCGCACGGTCCCTATCGCCCCACTTCATCGATCGCGACGGCCGACGCCACCCTTGCCCATCCGGGGCGGTCGAAGCCGCGATCCCACGCGGCCGAGGACTCGCCGATTCCACTCATCCCACCGCAGGCGTCATCACCTGCGCCATGAGGCATCATTCCTCGGTCCCGCCACTCCCGCCTCGGACGCGACCGATCGTGGATGCTGTCTCTCGACCTGGCCGCACGATACGTCGCGGTCCACCAGCCGTCGCACCGTCCGGATTCTAACCGAGCGGAGGTGAGGACTTCGAGATCACTCCTCCGGGTACGCCGGGCACACATCCGATCTTGTACCCGAAACTCACAGTCCAGCTCATGTGCTATTCTATCCTGTCCGGCAAGGGCGGGTCGTCGATTCCGCGGCTGCCGGCTTTCGGCGGCGACTCTTCAGGCAGCAAGACAGGCCGAGGCCCTTACATGGACATCGTTTACAGATACGATCCTTACAAGCCGATGACCGCCCGGCTGCTCGAGGACGCCGACGCGGCGATGGACAACCTGCGACGCGGCCACGACCGCTATTCCACGATCGTGACCCAGGTGCACCGCGAGTTGACCGGCGACCACCCGAACGCGTCCGGACAGGTCGTGATCCCGGCCGATCCGCTCACCCTGGGCCTGCCGCTCTGGGCCGACGCCCCGCCCGTGCAGACCCCGTTCGCCCTGGTGCTGGGCTGCTCCGACGCCCGCGTCCCCATCGAGCGGATCTTCGACCAGTCGCCCAACGACCTGTTCGTCATCCGGGTGGCGGGCAACGTCCTGGGCGTCGAGTGCCTGGGGAGCATCGACTACGCCGTGAACCAGCTCGGCGCGAGCCTGAAGCTGCTGATGGTGCTCGGGCATAGCACCTGCGGCGCCGTGTCGGCGGCCGTCAACTCGTACCTGGCGCCCAAGGACTATGCCAGCATCGCCTTCACGCACGCGCTGCGGTCGCTCATCGACCGCATCCAGGTCGCGGTCCGGGGCGCGGCGACGGCCCTGGAACGGGCCGCCGGCGCGTCGGCCAGCCAGCATCCCGGCTACCGCGCGGCGATGATCGAGACGGCCGTCTACCTGAACGCGGCCATCACGGCCTATGACGTCCGCCGCGAGGTCGACCGGATCGTCGCCGACGGCTCGGCGCCCGTCGTCGTCTACGGCGTCTTCGACCTGGTCCGGCAGCGCGTCGGTGCCCTCCCGCCGGGCACCAGGACGACGGTGCCGCGGCCGATCCGATCTTCGGCGACGTCCCCGGCGGCCCCGACGACTTCGCCGCGATCGGCACCCAGATCGCCCGGATCGTCGCCGCCCGGTGGCTCGCGCCGACCGACGACGCAGCCTGATCGGAGCGGGCCGCGGCGGCTCGCTCGCCCCACTCGAGGCGATCAGGCCAGGATCGCCCGGACCGGGTGGTGCTCCTCGACGCCCGTCAGCCGAACGTCCAGGCCCTGGAACTTGAACGTCAGCCGCCTGTGGTCGATGCCCAGGCAGTGGAGGATCGTGGCGTTCAGGTCGTGGATGTGGACGGGGTCCTTCACCACGTTGTAGCTGAAGTCGTCCGTTTCGCCGTGGACGACGCCCGGCCTGATGCCGCCGCCCGCCAGCCAGATCGGGAAGCACTTGGGATGGTGGTCGCGGCCGTAGTCGTCGCGGGTCAGCCGGCCCTGGCAGTAGATCGTCCGGCCGAACTCGCCGCCCCAGATGACCAGGGTGTCGTCCAGCAGCCCTCGCTGCTTCAGGTCGGTGACGAGTGCGTAGCTCGCCTGGTCAACGTCGCGGCACTGACTGGGCAGGTCGCCGGGCAGGTTGGCGTGCTGGTCCCAGCCCCGGTGGAAGATCTGGACGAAGCGGACGTCGCGCTCGATCAGCCGGCGGGCCAGCAAGGCACACCGCGCGAAGGTCCCCGGCGTGTGCACGTCCGGCCCGTACATGTCGAGCACGTGCTTCGGCTCGGCGGAGATGTCCGCCAGCTCGGGCACCGAGGTCTGCATCCGGAAGGCCATCTCGTACTGCGCGATCCGGGCCTGGGTCTCGGGGTCGGCGAACTGGCGGTACTCTTCCTGGTTGAGCCGCCCCAGCGCGTCGAGGGCCCGCCGACGGGTCGTCGCGTCGACGCCCGCCGGGTTCGACAGGTAGAGGACCGGGTCGCCGCCCGACCGCAGCGCCACGCCCTGGTGCCGGCTGGGCAGGTAGCCCGATCCCCACAGCCGGTTGTAGATCGCCTGCGCCTCCTTGCGGCCCGTCCAGCTCGCCGTCATCACGACGAACGCCGGCAGGTCGCGATTCATCGTCCCGAGCCCGTAGCTCAGCCACGAGCCCAGGCTGGGCCGGCCCGGGAGCTGGTTGCCCGTGCAGATATAAGTCACCGCCGGGTCGTGGTTGATCGCCTCGGTCCACACCGTCTTGACCAGCGCGATGTCGTCGACCAGCCGCGACGTGTACGGCAGCAGCTCGCTGACCCAGACGTCCTGCCTGCCCGTGGCGGGCGAACCGGTACTTCGACGGCGCCACCGGGAACCGCGACTGGCCGCTCGTCATCGTGGTGAGTCGCTGGCCCATCCGGATCGACTCCGGCAGGTCCTTGTCGAACATCGCCTGCATCGCGCGGCTTGTGGTCCCAGAGGTCCATCTGGGACGGCCCGCCGTTCATGAACAGGTAGATCGCCCGCTTCGCCTTCGGGGCGAAATGCGGCAGACCCGGCAGACCCCCGGCGGACGCCGCCGTACCCGGGCTGTCCCGGTCGGCTTCCGAGGCCCGCCCGGCCGATTCCGACAGCAGACCGGCCAGCGCGGCGGAACCCAGGCTCACGCCCGCCCGGCCGAAGAAGTGCCGTCGTGTCAGCACGTCCATCTGTTCACGAATCGGGTCCATGGTCAGGGCCTCCGGCGGGATACCTGGGTTATCGCAAACGTAGGGTGGGCATCGCCCACCGGTGATGGCATCGGCTCCTGGCGACCGGGGCGATGGCGGTGGGCCATTCAATCACCCGTTGGCGAAGGCATATCCCGGTGGGCGATGCCCACCCTACCGGTCGTTCCCTACCCCTTGGTAATCACCTCGTCGAGGTTCAGGATGACGTTGCCGACCATCGTCCAGGCGGCGAGCTCGGCGGGCGGGAGCGACCGGTCGGGGCGGCTCTCGCCGGTCTCGATGAGCTTCCTGGCGTCGTCGGGACGGCCGCGGTAATGGGTGCGGAAGTCGCTCAGGGCTGCGCTCAGCTCGGCCAGCTCGCGGGCGTCGGGGGTTCGGCCGGCGGCCAGCCGGAACATCCGGGTGAGCCGCTGGACGTCGATGGCCGAGGCCCCGCCCGCTCCCTTGGCCCCGGTCGCCACCGCGTCCGTGTCCGTGCAGCAATCGCAGGTCTCGCGGAGCACCCGCTCGGCCAGCGCCCTCGACGCCTCGATCATCTGCGGCTCGTTCATCAGGAGCAGCGCCTGGAGCGGCGTATTGGTCCGCTCGCGGCGGACCGTGCAGGCCTCGCGCGACGGGGCGTCGAACGTGGTCATCTGCGGCGGGGCCGAGGTCCGCTTCCAGAAGATGTAGAGGCTCCGGCGATCAACCTTCTCGGCGCCGCTTGTCGGCGACGAACCGCGCCGTGTTGCTGCCCGTGTAGCCGACCGCCTCCCACAACCCCGACGGCTGCGGCGGCTTGACGCTCGGCCCGCCCACGTGCTCGACCAGCAGTCCGCTGATGTAGAGCGCCTGGTCGCGGAGGGTCTCGGCGTCGAGCCGGTACCTCGGACCTCGCGAGAGCAGGCGGTTCTCGGGGTCCTTCGCCAGCTTCTCGGGCGCGACCCGCGACGACTGGCGATAGGCGGCCGACATCACCAGCCGCTTCATCATCCGCTTGACGTCCCAGCCCTCGTCGCGGAACCGGACCGCCAGCCAGTCGAGCAGCTCGGGATGGCTGGGGGGCTCGCCCTGCGAGCCGAAGTCCTCGGCCGTCTTGACGATCCCCGTGCCGAACACCTGGAGCCACAGCCGGTTCACGGCGACTCGCGCGGTCAGCGGGTGATTGGGCGCGACCAGCCAGCGTGCCAGCCCCAGCCGGTTGACCGGCTCGCCCGGCGGTAACGGAGGCAGGAACGCCGGCACCGCACGCGCGACCTTCTCGCCGCGCTGGTCGTACTCGCCCCGCTTGAGCAGGTACGCCGGCTTCGGCTCGCCCGACCGCTCGCGGAAGACCAGGGTGGTCGGCGCCTGCTCCTCGATCGCCTTGCGCCTCGCCTCGGCGTCCGCCAGCCGCTCACGTAGCGATGCCACGGTCTTCGCCGTCGCCGCGTCGGCGTGCTCGACGAAGTACCCCGACAATGCCTTGACCTGGGCCTCGGTCCACTTCGCCGGCTCGAGTCGGACCGCGGCCTTCAGCTCGGCCGGGAGGCTCGCCGACGGCCCTCGGTCACGCTCGGCTCCGACCCACGCCGCGAACGAGTCGAACCGCTGGCCGTCCTGCGGGGTGCCCGTCACGATCCCGGCGGTGTCCCAGTGCACGGTGCCATCCTGCTGGGTGAACGCCATGCCGTCGATCACGGTCCCCGGCTCCAGCTTGAGTCGGTCGACGGGAACCTCGAGCCGGACCCATCGGCCGCGATCGGGCAGCTTGCCCATCGCCAGCCGCTCGGGCGTGCCGTCCTTGCCCCAGTCGATGGCGTTGGCCCCCCAGTACGCGCGATGCATCCAGCCGGCGGCCGTGTGCCACTGGAGCATCACCTCGCGGGGCGCGTCCTTGACGTCGAGGAAGACGTGGGCGAAGAAGCACGTCACCCTTGCCGACGACCAGCTTGTCACCCGCGCCGTCGAAGACCCGCTGCTGCAAGCCCCGGGCCTTGATGAGCAGCGACCGCTCACCGCCGCGGACCGGGTGGCCCGACTTGCCGACGAACTGCCCCTCGCCCTGCAGCGATGAGCCGCGGGGGAAGTCGTCCTCGACCCAGACGAACTCGGCCCGAGCGGCCGGGGTGAGGTGGTCATCCTTCGCCGACGTCCGGGCCTTCGCCATGCACGCGGCCGACGCCCGCGCAGCTCGTCGGCGATGGCCTGCCGGGCCGAGGCCATCTCGGCGTCGGCCTTCCCGATCGCCTGGCGCTGATCGGCCGTGGGCACGGCGACGATCGGCTCCCACTTCGCCGAGTTGCCGTCCATCGCGGGGCCGTCGATGTTGTTGAAGAACGCGAAGAGCTGGTAGTAATCCCTGGCGCGGATCGGGTCGTACTTGTGGTCATGGCAGCGGGCGCAACCGGTCGAGAGGCCGAGGAACACGGTGCCATCCGTATCAACTTGGTCCACGATGTTGCGGACGTAGACCTCCTCCTCGATCGAGCCGCCCTCGCTGGTCGAGACGTGGCAGCGGTTGAACCCGGTGGCGACGATCTGGTCGAGGGTCGGGTTGGGCAGAAGGTCGCCGGCGAGCTGCTCGATGATGAACCGGTCGAATGGCATATTGGCGTTGAACGCCCGGATGACCCAGTCGCGATAGGGCCAGATCTCTCGGTAGTTGTCCAGGTGCAGGCCGTGGGTGTCGCCGTACCGGGCGGCGTCGAGCCAGAACCGCGCCATGTGCTCGCCGTAGCGGGGCGAGTCGAGCAATCGGTCGACGACCGTCTCATAGGACCGGGCCGAGCGGTCGGCGAGGAAGGCATCCACCTCCTCGGGCGTCGGCGGCAGGCCGGTGAGGTCGAGCGTGACGCGGCGGATCAGCGCCGTCTTCGTCGCCTCGAGCTCGGGCCGGAGCCCTTCGTCCTCGAGCCGGTCGAGGATGAAGCGGTCGACCTCGTTGAGCGGCCAGGCAGCGTTCTTGACGGCGGGCGGCTCCCGCTTGACGGGCGGCTTGTAAGCCCAGTGCTTCGTCCAGGTCGCACCCTGCTCGACCCATCGGCGGAGGACCGTGACCTGCTCGGGCGAGAGCGGCTTGCCGAACTTCGGCGGCGGCATCTGCTCGTCGGGATTATGGCTCTCGACGCGGCCGATCACCTCGCTATCCTCGGGCTTGCCGGGGACGACCGCATGGGCGCCGCTCTCAAGCGCACCGAAGGCCCCTTCCTGGGTATCGAGCCGCAGCCCGGCCTTGCGTGCCTTGTCATCGGGCCCGTGGCAGGCGAAACAATGGTCCGACAGGATCGGCCGGACGTCGCGTGCGAAGCCGACGGGTTTCGCCTTGCCCGCCCCGGGCGTGCCCTTCTTGTCGTCGCCGCCGTAACCGCTCGCGGCCCACCCGACGCCCGCGCCCGCAACAGCCAGGAACACCAGCACGATCCGCCGCCGTGATGCCATCGTTGCCTTCCCCCTCACGTCAACTTCGCTGGAGATCCATGGGCAGGGCCGCGGAGCCTCGCCCCGATCCGGGGCACCGCTCCGCCCCGCCCAGGTCAGATCGGGCCGGGCTGGCCGGGTTGCGGCCGGCCTTCGATCGGGCAGCAATCACTCGAGTGTCGGGTTGTTTCGTTTCGATCGCCGAGGCAAGCCACCCGACCATTCACGCACGACCGGGCTCGCCTGGATGTCGGGGATGCCGTGCCGTCGTGGCCAGACGGGGGACCGGGGCGATCGCGACCCGTTCCCCGGAAGGTGGCGGCCGGCGGGGACGGCCCATGCTCGATGCATGCAAGCCCCGGCCTCTTCCCTCCACTATACGGACGGGCCGCTCCGTTTGGAAGGATGTTGAACAGTTTCGGGACGGCAGCCCGGGCGGCCAACCTGATGGCCCGTCACCGGTCGTGGGACCTACAAGACCGGCACAATCTGCACAAGTTTGGGTTCGTTCGCGCGATTTCGGCCCTTGGAGCCGCCGATCCGCCCCCGGAGGGACCCGCCGCCGGCCGAAATTGGGATCGTTCGCGCCATTTGCCACTTCAGTGACTGTCCCATAAGTGGGTTTACGAAGCCGCCCGGTAGTGGAACTCGGCCTCCGTCCCCTTCGGCTCAAGCCGATTGAGCATCAACTGGATCATGGCCAACTTGACGAATGCCTCCGACGATAAGACCGTCTTCTCCCGGTCCAGGCTCAGCCGCCGGCACCTCGTCAGCCAGGCGAACGTCCGTTCCACCGTCCAGCGGATCGGCAGCCGTACCCAGCCCCCGGTCCCCTCCGGCTTCCGCACGATCACCAGGTCCCAGTCGGCGTTGGTCTCCACCCACTCGTAGAGCGCATAGTTGTGATACTTGTTATCGGCGTACATCCGCACGACCTTGCCCATCGGCTGGCCCTCCAGCCGGGCGAACAGCTCGGCCGCCGCCCTGGCGTCGTTGACGTCGGCGGCGGTCACCAGGATCGCCAGCAGCAACCCCATGCTGTCCACGACGATATGCCGCTTGCGGCCGTCCACATTCTTGAAGTTGTCGCGGCCCCGCTGCTCGCCGCCGGAACTGGCGTCGACCGACTGGCTGTTGACGCTGGCGGAGGTGCGCGGGTGGTAGGGCTTCTCGGCCGTGCGGGCCTTCGTGCGGAGCCGGTCGTGGATGTGATCCAGGGTGCCGTCGTGCCGCCACTTGTCGAAGTACCGCCAGACGGTGCTCTTGGGCGGGAAGTCCTTGGGGAGATACCGCCACTGGCAGCCGGTGCGGGTGAGGTAGAAGACGGCGTCGACCACCGCCCGCAGATCGGTCTTGCGGGGCCGACCGCCGCCGGGTTCGGGTGGCAGGTGGGGTTCGATCAGGGCCCACTGGTCATCGGTGAGGTCACTCGGGTAAGGGTGCAATCTCATACCGTGATTACGCCCGCTACACCCCATTTGTTCACCTTATGGGACAGTCACTAAGACGAGCCATCTGGAGAGGCTCCCCACCGGCCGAAATTGGGTTCGTTCGCGCCGTTTTCGGGCCCGAACCGACCGCCGACCGGCCGGCCACGTCGTCCGAGCGGGCCGAAATTGGGTTCGTTCGCGCCATTTCCAGGCTCGAAGCCCATCGGAAATCATCCATAAAACCATCGAAACATCCACGCGATCTAGAAGCCAAGGACAGGATTCCATCCATGCGATTGGCCATGGACGGGTGATCCGAGATGGCAACCGAAGTCCGGCCGGAGGACCATCCACAAGCATGCAGTCTAGGCTTCCGCCATTGTCGACTGTATGCATAACCGCTTGCTGGAGGGAGGGGCGAGGGCGTGGGGAAATCGCCGGGCCTTGCCGGGGGGAGGCCCGGCGGGCCAGGGGTTGCCATCTCGGGCCCGAATGGCCCTGGAGATTCAATGCGACCGGATTGCCAAAGAACAGTATATAGACGCCGCCGGCGCGGAAATGATTCGATCTTTTTTCCGAAAACTCGCATTTTTTGAAAACCTGGCGTCGGCAAGGTGATCCTGGCCCGGATGAAGGCCCAGCCTGCGAGGGCGAGACAGGTGTCGTCCCGGCGCCCGGACCGGGCGGGACAGCCATGTCAGGCCGAGCGGGCCGGTCCTGCCAAGGTTGCGGGCGGAATACCGCCCCAGCGTCGCTCCGTCGCGGGCCGGACCGCGTCCGCCCGGTTCCCGTCCGCGGTTGTCGGGGCGAGGCCCGAGCTGGACCAGAGCCGGTCTCATCCGGCCAGAACCGGACGCCCGACGGCCCGGACCCGTGGCCAACCCGGTCGCCGGGCCGGTCGCACGACAGAGACCGGTGGGCTATTCCGACCGCCTTCGATTCGGAAAGGCGAATATCGCCCGGTCCGTCCGACTCGCGTATGAGTTAAGGAATATCCACCTGCCACCAACTGTTTGATGCGGACCAAAGAAGGGGGAGCGGCCCAGGTCGCTTCGGGAATGAGGAATGCCCTCATGCTGCCCTCTGGCATTCGCGGCCCCACCTTCGGATCACTCGCCTTCGGGCGGAGGGTGGGCGCCGACGAGGACCAAGGCCCCGCGAATATTGACCAGCCCGTCCCGGTTGAGCTGCAAGACCTCGACCGTCGCGCGGCCGATCTCGGTCAGTCCCTCGATCCTCACGAGGTCGCGACTCCACGCGAAATGATCGCTCCAGCGGTCCGTCCGGGGATGATACAGGCGGATCGAGAGCCCGGTGAGCGGAATGAACATCTCGGTCTTCGACGATTTGAAACTGTTGCATCCCTGGCAGGAAAGCGAGGTTGCCGAACTCCGTCCTGCCGCCGTCGCGGACCGGGACGATGTGATCGACCGAGTGCCGGGGTATGGGAGAGTACGACTCCGGCATCCGGCAGTACTCACACCGCTGCCCGGCAACCCGCGAGACCTCGGCCCTGAGCCGCTCGGGGATGCGGTTCTCAGCCATGATGCCAGGCCGCGATGTCGCCGTGCTTCAGCACCTCGACCAGCGTGGTGCCTCGCAGCTTCGCGAGTTCGGTGAGCAGTACGAGCCGGTCCGCGTGACGACACTCCAGCTCGTCGGTCATGCGCATCAATTCCCGATGCTCCGGGCCGTCGGGCTGGAGGGTCTCGGCTTTTCGCAGATCCACAAGTTGATGATAACGCCGCCAGAAATCCGCCGGGAGCCGCCGGTCGATCGCCTCGAGCTGGCGCAGTAGCTCCTGCTCGCGAGCCACCTCCTGAGCGGGCCTGCCCATCATGTTCGGCGAGATGGCGAAGCCGCTCATCCCCCACGCTATCCAGGCGAGTAATACCAAGCCGGCTGCGATCGACCAGGTCATCGTCAACGCCTCCGCGATACCCCCGGGAGCGGCCGTCCAACTTTCCGCGAGGCCCATGACTTCCCTCGTGTATCTTACTCAATCGTCGCCCGGCCCGCAAAATGGGGAGAGTTCGTTTGCCGCCCTGCCGGATATGGACCTTCTTCATTGCCGATCTTCGACCGGCCCTCCCCGGCCCAACCCCGTCCGCACCGACCTGAGCCCCCGACGCCCCGGAGCGCGGCAAACCCGGTCGACGGGCCGGTCGGGCCCGCAGAGTCCGGCGGATTGTTCTGACCGCCTTCGATTCAGACGTGTGAAGATGGCCCAGGCCGCGCGAGTCGCGTGGGGAGTGGGGAATTTCCTCTGCCGGCCCGAAATCCCCCGGCCCGGCCGGCGGGGGCCGTCCGATGACTAGCCGGCCTGCCCGCCGATTCATCTGCCCGCCCGGCTCCCCTCCGCGGTTGCCGGGGCGAGGCCCGAGCCGGTCCCGTCCGGACCGACTCGAACGCCTACCGGCTGGAGCCGCCCGGCGAACCGGCGACGTCAGTCGCCGGGTGATCAAGGGCCGCGCGCCTGCAGCCGCCCGGCGAACCGGCGACGTCAGTCGCCGGGTGATTGCCCTCGAACCCGCGTGGGACCCGGCGACTGACGTCGCCGGTTGGCCCACGTCGCGTCGGGATCGGATCCCGGTCAAGATCGTTTTTTCGCGGAGGCGTGGGTATGGTAGAACTTCGAGGGATGGAGCAAGAGTCGAGGAGAGATCGAGACCGGCCCGCTCGGGGTATGACCGCGATTCCGGGACGAACGATGAAGGACGTCACAAGCATCCTCGCCGCGATCGAGCGGGGTGATGCGCGGCGCGGCCGACGAATTGCTCCCGCTGGTCTATCAGCAGTTGCGCGAGCTCGCCGCGCATCGGCTGGCCAGGGAGGAGCACGGACGGACGCTCCAGGCGACGGAGCTCGTCCATGAAGCCTACCTCCGCCTCGTCGGGACCGAGCCGCAGAAGCCCTGGCAGGGCCGCGGCCATTTCTTCGCCGCCGCGGCCGAGGCCATGAGGCGGCTCCTCATCGATCGCGCCCGCGACCGCAAGCGGCTCAAGCGGGGCGGCGACGTGCGCCCCCGACGCCTCGACCTGGCGGGCCTGGTCGACGACGACGCGCCGCCCGATGACCTGATCGATCTCGACGAGGCGCTGACCCGGCTGTCGTCCGTGGATGCCCGCGCCGCCGAAGCTGGTCAAGCTCCGGCTCTTCGCCGGCCTCTCGCTCGACGAGGCCGCGGGCGCCTTAGGTGTCGTCCGCCGCACCGCCGAGCGCGACTGGGCCTTCGCCCGGGCCTGGCTGTTCCAGCAACTTTCCCCGCCCCGGGAATAAGCTGGCGATCGGCCCCCGGGATCTGCGGCGGGCCCGGGTCGCCCCTGCGGGTGCCCGAGGCCCGCTCCGATCGGTTCGGCGCGGAACCACGCCCCGGCGCCAACCTCGCCCTGCCGACGGCGAAGCTGATTCCCGCGGAGCTATGCCCGTCCGCACGGAAGAATCCGTGTCGGACTCCAGGCGCAGACGGAGCATTGTTTGTTGGAGTCGCTGTCGCAGACCCGAAGACCCTGTCACGATGCCGAGGAGGGCGGTCGCCGATGGATCAGCACAAACCGGATTTGAAGACGATCTTCGGCGAGGCCATGGAACACCCGGCCGGTCCCAATCGGCTGGCTTACCTCGACCGGGCCTGCCGCGACAACCCGGCGCTGCGGGGTCAGGTCGACGCTCTGCTGGCCGCCCACGAGGCGCCGGCGGCTTCCTCGACTCGTCGCCCGGCACCGCCACCCTCGCGGCCGCCGATGAGCCGGGCCAGGGAGCGACTGCCGCCAGCGGCATCGCCACCGCCCATCCCCACCACCCCGCGACCACCGACGGCGCACCCACCGCCGACCTGACCGACCCGCCCGATTCGGCCTCGCCGACGGCCGCACGGCCGCTCGCCGAGGGGCCCGGGACTCGCATCGGGCCCTACAAGCTCCTCCAGGAGATCGGCCACGGCGGCATGGGCGCCGTCTTCCTCGCCGAGCAGGATAGGCCCGTCAGGCGACGCGTCGCACTCAAGGTCATCAAGGCCGGCATGGACTCCGCACAGGTCGTCGCCCGCTTCGAGGCCGAGCGACAGGCACTCGCACTCATGGACCACCCCAACATCGCCCGCGTCCTCGACGCCGGCACCACCGACTCCGGACGACCCTTCTTCGTCATGGAGCTGGTCAGGGGCGTCCCCATCACCGACTTCTGCGACCAGGCCCGCCTCTCGCCCAGGCAGAGGCTCGAGCTGTTCATCCCCGTCTGCCAGGCCATCCAGCACGCCCACCAGAAGGGCGTCATCCACCGCGACGTCAAGCCCTCCAACGTCCTCGTCGCCCTCGTCGACGGCCGACCCGTCCCCAAGGTCATCGACTTCGGCATCGCCAAGGCCGTCGACCAGCGGCTCACCGAGCGGTCGCTGTTCACCCAGCTCGGCTCGATCGTCGGCACGCTGGAGTACATGAGCCCCGAGCAGGCCGACCTCTCGGCGCAGGATGTCGACACCCGCACCGACGTCTACGCGCTGGGCGTGCTCCTCTACGAGCTGCTGACGGGCACGACGCCGCTGGAGCGCCAGCGGCTGCGCGAGGGCGGCTACGCCGAGATCCTGCGGCGGATCAAGGAGGAGGAGCCGCCGCGGCCGAGCACGCGGCTGTCGGGGTCGGGCGACCGGCTGGCGTCGATCGCGGCGGTGCGGGGCGTCGAGCCGGCGCGGCTGTCCCGCGCCATGCGGGGCGACCTCGACTGGATCGTGATGAAGGCCCTGGAGAAGAGCCGGTCGCGGCGGTACGAGACGGCCAGCGGGTTCGCCCGCGACGTGCAGCGGTACCTCGACGGCGACGAGGTGGAGGCGTGCCCGCCGTCGGCCGGCTACCGGCTGCGCAAGCTCTTCGGCAAGCACCGCGCGGCGATCGCCACCGCCTCGGCGTTCGCCGGCCTGCTGATCGCCGGCGCGGGGATCAGCACCGCGATGGCGGTGCGCGCAACCCGGGCCGAGCGCGCCGCCCGCCGCTCCGCCGAGGGGGCCCGCGCCGAGAGCGACCGCGCCACGGCGGCGGAGCGGGTCACCGCCCTGGAGCGCGATCGCGCCGTCGTCGCCGAGGGCTGGGCGAAGGCCGAGGCGGATAAGTCGCGGCGTTCCGCCGAGGAGTCGCGGGCGGTGCTGCGGTTCTTCCAGGAGCAGGTGCTGGCCGCGGCGCGGCCGGAGGGGCAGGACGGCGGCCTGGGCCGGGAGGTGACGATCCGCAGGGCCGTCGACGCCGCCGTGCCGAAGATCTCCCGGGCGTTCCGCGACCAGCCTACGGTCGAGGCCGCCGTCCGTGGCGCCGTCGGCAGGACCTACTACTACCTGGGCGAGTCGGCGATGGCGATTCGCGAGCTGGAGCGCGCGGCAAAGCTTTTCGAGACTCGACTCGGCCCCGACCACCCCGATACGCTCGCCTGTCGCAACGAACTCGCATCGGCCTACCTGGCCGCCGGCCGCACCGCCGACGCCATCGCGCTGCATCAGGCGAACCTCGAGACGACCGAGGCAGAGCTCGGGACCGATCATCCCGGCACGTTCACCATCCGCAACAACCTCGCCGAGGCCTACCTCGCCGCCGGTCGCACCGCCGAGGCCATCGCGCTGCACCGGGCGAACCTCGAAGCGATGGAGGCAAAGCTCGGGACTGACGACCCTCTCACGCTCACCGGCCGCAACAACCTCGCCAATGCCTACCGGGACGCCGGCCGCGTAGCCGAGGCCATCCCGCTCTTCGAGGCGACGCTCGAGGCACGGGAAGCGAAGCTCGGGACCGATCACCCCGACACGCTCCAAAGCCGCAACAATCTGGCAACGGCCTACCGGTCCGCCGGCCGGGCCGCCGAGGCTATCCCGCTCCTCGAGGCGACGATCAAGACGAAGGAGACGAAGCTCGGGACCGATCACCCCGACACGCTCACCAGTCGCAACAACCTCGGCGTCGCCTACCGCGCCGCGGGCCGCACCGCCGACGCCATCGCACTGCACCAGGCGAACCTCAAGACGACCGAGGCGAAGCTCGGGCCCGACCACCCCGACACGCTTCGAAGCCGCAACAATCTCGCCTTGTCCTACCAGGCCGCCGGCCGCACCGCCGAGGCCATCCCGCTGTTCGAGGCGACGCTCAAGGCGATGGAGGCGCAGCTCGGGCCCGACCACCCTCACACGTTCGCCACCCGCGACAACCTCGCCGCGGCCTACCGGGACGCCGGCCGCACCGCCGAGGCCATCCCGCTGTTCGAGGCGACGCTCAAGGCCGTGGAGGCGAAGCTCGGGACCGACCACCCCGACACCCTCGCCGCCGTACACAACCTGGCCCACGCCCTGGACGTCTCCAGGCCGCTCGCAGCCGAGCCGCTCTTCCGTCGCGCGCTCGACGGCTACCGCAAGCGGCAGGGCCCCGACGGAGCATTGACCGCCGACTTGACGCGCAACCTGGTCGCGGTCCTCGAGCGGACCGGTCGCACGGCCGAGGCCGAGCCGCTCCTCCGCGACGCCCTGGAGCGGGCCCGCGAGCAATTCGGGCCGGCCGACCCCCGCACGGCCGGCGCCATGGCCACGCTCGGCCTGAGCCTGGTCCAGCAGGGCAAGTGGGCCGCGGCCGAGCCCGTCCTCCGCGAATGCCTGGCCGTCCGCGAGAAGGCCCAGCCCGACGACTGGACCACCTCCAACACCCGCAGCGTGCTCGGCGCCAGCCTGCTGGGGCAGAAGAGGTACGCCGAGGCCGAGCCGCTGATCGTCGGCGGCTACGAGGGCCTCAAGGCCCGCGAGGCCAGGATCCCCCCGCCCGCAAGGTCGCGCCCTGGCCGAGGCCGCCGGGCGGGTGATCATGCTGTACGAGTCGTGGGGCAAGCCGGAGAAGGCCGCCGAGTGGCGGGCCCGGCTCGGGCCGGCCGCGACGACCGCCCGACCCGCAACGCCGTGAGCGGAGTGAGCCGAAGGGCGCCTCGCTTGACGGCGGGCGCCGTCGCGGCGGCCGCCCGGGCCGCGCCGGAATGAATCTCCCGGCCCGTCAGACGGCCGGCGCAGTCGCCCGATCAGTTCCCGTCCCCGTTTCCTAGGGCGAGGTCCGGTCGGGACCGATCCGAGCCCAGCCCACAGCCCAGCCGGCCAGATCCGGACGGCCGCAGGGCCGATCACGCGGCGGGGCCGGCCGGCCGGCCGGGCGGGGCGGCGGAGACCGGTTGAGTGTTCGAAACCACCTTCGATTCGAGCAGGCGAAGCCGGCCCAGTCGGCCCAGGTCGCGTCGGGATCGAGGAATGTCGCCCTGCGGTCCTTATCTCCCCGCGGCCCTTCGGGGCCGCGGGTCTGCGGCCGCCGCGCACCGAGCCGACGGTGGGACCCGGTCGGACCCGCGTCGCGACATCTTCCGTTCCGCCGGTCGGATCGCAAGAGAGCACCCCGGTCAAACCGGGGATGACCCTCGTGTCAGGGGGGCTCGTCCAGCCAGTTCTCGACGCGAAGTCCCGGCACGCGATCGAAGTCTCGCCTGTTGGCGGACAGGAGGAGGGCATCGTTGACCAGGGCGGTCGCCGCGATCTTCAGGTCCATCGTGCCCAGGCGGAGTCGCTGCGCACGAAGGGCGTCGAACCGTCGAGCGGCGCCCTCCTCGAATGGCACGATCTCGAACTCCTGATAGAATTCAAACAACCTGGCGAGTTCCCGGTAGCCGGCCACCTGCCGCATCGCCGTCCGCTCTCTGGCGATCACCGCAAGCCAGCCGCGCATCCTTTCCTCGACGGTGATGATCGACACGCCGATCACCTCGGAAGGGGAGACAGCGGAGAGTCGTTCGATCAGGCGGCGTCCTCGTTCGCTCTCCGGATACTTCAGATAGGTCGCGTGATCCGTGTCAACGAGGATCATTCCGGAGACTCTCCCTGCCGCGCCGCCTCGCGCTCAGCTTCGCGCATCCGCCGGCACTCGTCGTCCACGGCGCGCATGAAATCGCTGTCGTGGAACATGCCGACCACCCTGCGCCAGTCCTTGCGTGCGCGGCTCGGCTCCCGCGCCTTCAAGGCGATCTCCAGCGCCTCAACCCGCTTCGCCAGGGATTCCAGGGTCGGCTCGGCCATTGCGATCGTCTCCCATCACTCCGGATCATCGTGTCATTTTATCAACCCGGCCTCGAGCGACGCCACATCGAGAGCCGGAGGGAGCCGAAGCGCCGACGTGTTTCTGGCGGGCATGATACGGGGCGCAGTTGCCGGCGTCCGCTCCAGATTTGAAAGAGTTTGCCGGCGGGCCGAGCGGGTCAGACCCCGGACCGGGCGGCCGGGGAGGCATCGGATTGTCGGCTCAACCCCCCTGCCTGACCCGGCCGAGCCGCCGGCGGCCCGGGCACGCGGCGGGGCCGGCGGGGCGACAGTGGCCGGTTGAGTGTTCTGACGTCCGTCGATTCGGACGGGCGGACGATCAAACCTCGGTTTCGCCCACGCTTTTCAGTTCGTTCATGAGCTGATCTGGACTCGGCAATTGACCTTCCAGGTCGGCGGGCAGGGCCTTTTGCAGCTCCCATCGGGCCACCCCGATCGGCCGCGTCGCGTCCTTCAGGGCGTATTCCACGATCACCCGGTTGTGCTCCTTGCAGAGGATCAGGCCGATCGACGGGCGGTCGTCGGGGTGTCGCATCCGGTCGTCGACGGCCGCGAGGTAGAAGTTCATCTTGCCGGCGAACTCGGGCTCGAACGCCCGGTTCTTCAGGTCAACCACGACGAAGCAGCGCAGGCGGAAATGGTAGAAGAGCAGGTCGATGTAGAAGTCCTGCCCGCCGACCTCCATGTGGACCTGCTGGCCGACGAAGGCGAAGCCGACGCCGAGCTCCAGCAGGAAGTCGCGGATGCGGGCGACCAGGCCATGCTCGAACTCGCGCTCGCGGGCGGCCGCCATGATCGGCAGGAAGCCAACGCAGTACGGGTCCTTGAACAACTGCTGGGCCAGGTCCGAATCCGGCGCAGGGGATCGTGCGGTCGAAGTTCGTCAGCGCCCGCCCCTGCCGGCGGTACAGGTCGGTCTCGATCTGGTGGGTCAGGATCGACCGGCTCCAGCCCTGCTCGGTCGTCTGCCGGGCGTACCAGAGGCGCTCGATGGGGTCCTTCAGCTTCTGCATCAGGACAACATTATGGAACCAGGAGATCGCCGCCACGGCTTGCGGCAGATTGACGCCATCGAGATCGCGCACAAGCTGTGCGAGGATTGAGTCTGGCAATTCTGAAGCAGGCTGCTTCAGTTTTTCGTAAGCCGTTTCTCCACTGCCCTTTTCGAGGATTTCAGCCTCGGCCGTCCAGGCCAGGTAGAACGCGCGCATGTGCCAGATGTTCCGCGGCGAGAACCCCGACTCGCCGGGGAACTCCTTCTGGAGGTCGGCCGCCAGCCGATCGACGATTGACTTGCCCCACCCCTCGGCCTCCTGCCGCTCGACGATCGTCTGGCCGATGTCCCAGTGCAGGCCGATCAGCTCGCGATTGACGGCCAGCGCCGCCTTGACCTGGGCCGTGCGGATGCGGTCCTTGAGATCATTCAGGAGCGCGGCGTAGGAGGCCAGGGGAAGATCGGCATCGGCTCGCGCCGCGACGGGGCTCCGCGGCCTGGACGGACCGGGGGCGTCTTCCTGGCCTTTGGAGTGGCCGACTGCTTGCGAGCCATTGAGGAACCCTCGGAGGTCGACGCGGATCTCGACCTCCAGCCGGGCCGATTCGGCGAACACGCGGATGAACGGCTCATCGATCGATCGGGGCAGGAGACCACGCAGGGCGTCGGAGTAAGCGGTCTCCGGCGCTGCGAGAATGATGTCGAGGCGGCTCCTGATGTCGTCGGCCTGGACCTGTCAAAGAATCTCCGACGCTCGTCAACGGCCGGCTCGATCGCCCCTCGCAGATTGACAGCCAACTCCCGGAGTCTTCCGCAGGTCGGGCGGCCCATTCGGCGAAGCCGCCGCATTCGCACTTGTGGCGGGCTTGCTGGACTTTCCGGCCATCGGGATAGCGACTCTCGCCCGGCAGATACCGCTCGACTGCGCCTGGCGGCCGGGAGCGCCCGATCCCGAGGCCAAGGATCACATGTCCTGCATCGTTGTCCAGGAAACATGTCTCGTGACGATGCGACGGTCACCAAAGCGCTAATGGCAGGGATGGACGGGACGAAATGCGTTCCTGTCTCCTGCTTCTTCCCGGCCCGGACGGCCGACGGGACGGCCCCAGCAAGCGGCGTATCCCGCGGGGCCGGCGGGCCGACATCGGCCGGCGGACGGGTGCAAATGCCGGGGTGGCGGCCCCCCGGGAGGATCGCCCTTAGCTCCGTCACAGAGACCGAGCCGCCCTCGCATCGTGGTGCCAGAGCCAGGCGAAGACTGGCAGCAGCGCCAGCGCAGTCCACTGGTAGGCCGTCAGCCCGAGCGCCACGATCGGCTCGGGGCGGAGGAACTCGGTGAGGAAACGATAGAACAGGTAGGCGATCAGGTAAAGCTTGATCCGCTGGAGCCGGAATAGCCCCCGGCGCTCGCACCAGGCCAGGAACACGGCCGCCGAGGCGTGGAACACCACCTCGTAGAGCTGCGTCGGATGGCGAGCGATGCCGTCGTGGAACACCACGCCCCAGGGGAGGCTCGTCGGCTTGCCGTAGCAGCAGCCGCCGACGAAGCAGGCCAGCCGGCCCACCGCCACCGACGCCGCCACCGGGACCGCAAAGCTGTCCCCCGTCTTGACCTTCACGCCCAGGATCGCCTTGGCCAGCTCGACGCCCAGGTAGCCCCCCGCCAGGCCGAACAGGATCGTCTTGCCGTTGTCCAGCCAGGCGCGGCCGCTGATCAGGCCCTCCGGGTCGAGCAGCACATACGGCAGCTTCGCCGCGATCATCGCGCCGCAGAATGCCCCCAGCGCGATCCCCCACCGCTGCTCGGCCGAGAGCGGCAGCGCCGGTCACCCCGTCGCTTCAACAGGACGGCCGTCGCGATCGCCAGGAGCATGATCGCCGCATAGGCCGGGCCGGCGGCGGGGAGCGGTCGATCGAGCATCGGCGGACTTTCCTCTCCCCTGGATATTCACCGTGGCCGGTTGCCATGAAGTCGGTAACGCGCCGGTGCAGGGCCTGGGACGCCGGCCGCGGGGAGCCGCCGCCATCTACTTGACTGCGCCAGGCCGAGCCGCCAGGTCGTCGAGGAAAGACTTCCAATCGTCGTAAGGCAAGACGCCCAGGTCGCGGTAGAGAGCCAGCCGCTCTGTCTGGAACGAGGCCCACAGGCCGACCAACCGGTCCTGCGCACCGCGGACCTCGTCCAGTTGGTCGAGCAGCCCCTGGGTTGCGATCCTTGCCCCCGCGGACTGCGCCAACGCCTGCGTCCCTCCCGCGGGGGGCGCCACGAGCTGGGTTAACACCTCATCAATCAATCGGCTGGCCAGCTCGTAGCGCCGCCGGTCCAGGACATAGGCGCGACGCGCCTCGACCAGGCGCCGGAGATGCTGGCGGATCCGCGGCTCACGGGCCGACTCCGCGTCGCGCGCGGCCTCGCCCTTTTCCCGGCTGCTCCCAGGCTTGCCGGCCGACCGCATCATGGCCGCCAGCTCATCTTCCAGGCGGTCCGGATCGGCCTCGATCGTGCCGAGGATCGGCCGCCCCTCGACCACAACCTCTCCCGGCGCCGGAAGCCGTGTGATGAGTCGCGAGAGCCCCGCGAGTGTCCGCGCCGGATCCCGGTGCCAGTTATACACTCCTTCGAACGCCTCGCGGAACGCGGCGATGCCTCGAGGGTCCGGGATTCCCGACGCGCGGGGCGGCAGCCCGAGGGCCGCCTTGAGCTCGTCGAGCCCGTCGCGGCATCGCGCGGTCTCGTCCGCCAATCTCTGGCGGGCGCGGACCAACGACGCTTCGACCAGGTCGGCCTCCAGCGTGCTCAGGCCCGAGGACTCGCCCTGGATCAATTCTTGGAAGAGCCTGGAACAATTCTCCCGGAGCGCGACGTCGCAGCGCGGCCAGTTGTCGAACGACCTGGAGCCGGCGCAGGAACTCGAGGTACTCGCCGCCGGGGTCGCGGAACGCCCCGGGCGGCACCAGGGCGGGCAGAGAGGAACGCGTGCCGGAACCGGCCGAAGTCGGCGGCGCCGCGCGGCGTTGCGGGCCCGGCGAGAACTTTCGGATCGAGAACGTCGGCGCCCGGCGCGGTGCCGGCGCGACCGCGCGCCAGTGCGATATCATATAACTTTTCAGTCGTCATGAGCTCGGGACGGCTACTCCTGGAGATGCCGACGATTCCCTTGACGGAATCGAGGGATTGGGGAGGCAGCGGCGGGAAAAAGATGGTGACGAGCGGCGAGGCCTCGACCGGCCTCATGCGCCCCACTTCTTGAAGCTGGCGCCTGTCCAGGGGAGGCGGCTGGGGTGCCGTGGGGACCGGGCTGGGGGCGCCAGGATCGTGGGGCACCGCGGCTGCCTGGGCCTTGTCGGCGGACGGCTCCGATCGCGATGCGGCGGCAGCGGGCTCCCCTCGCGACGGATCCTGTGCACCGGGCGTCGGGCTCGCCGCCGCGGGCAATCCGATGGGTTTCGCGTGGCCCGCACCCGCGCCCTGGAAAGCCAGCGTCGCTGCTCCGCCGAAGGCCAGGGCCATTCCGAGTCCGGCCGCGACGTTGTACGAGAGTTTTGTGATGACCATGGTGTGGAGGAGCCTTTTGGCGATGGCGGCGGACCGTGCCGACGCGATCGTGGCGGCGGCCGTCGCGGGACAGGTCGCGAAGTTCAAGGACACGGTGACGGTTGCGTCGATCCAATGGGGGGGCACGGACGGACAGGCGAGCGCGGCCACGATCGCCGCGCCGTCGGTCGTGACGCCCCGCCGGGCCAGCCGATTGCGCAGGACCTCGCGTGCCCGGGCCATCCGGCTGCGAACGGTGCCGACGGGCCACCGGAGCCGCCGGGCGGCCTCGTCGTGCGACATCCCTTCGAGGTAGCAGAGCACCACCGGAGCCCGCAAGTCGGAGGGGAGCCGCGTCACTTCCTCATCGATGATCGATGCCAGTTCGCGGCGCTCGGCGGCATCGGACGCCGGAGCCGCGGTCCGACTCTCGACCAGCTCGTCCACCGATCGCTCGTGGACGAACCGGCGCGTGGAATGGGCCCGCGCCCGGACCGCGACCCGGTGGGCGACCCCGTGAAGCCATCGGCCGATGCGTTCCCCGTCGCGGATCGCGGCGGCACGACGGACCAGCACGAGGAACGTGGCCTGGAAGGCGTCCTCGACATCGCGCTCGTCGCGCAGCACGCGGCGACAGACGCCCAGGACCATCGGCCCGTGCCGCGCGACGAGGGCGGCGAACGTCGCCTCGTCGCCGGCGACATAGCGCTCCAGCAGCGCGCCTTCGCTCAGTCCCGCCACGGTACCGCGGTTGAACAGGCGGTCCAGTTGGTCGAGGACCGCATCGGAATGAGACTTCACGACGATCCGCCCCCTTTCCCTTGGTGTCGCCGGTCATACTACCCTTAATATCTGCGGCCTGGTGGGATTCCAATCTCCCTTTCCCACCCGGCGACGCTCATTTTGCGCCGGCCTGCTCGAGCATGGCCTCGACGTCGGTCCACCGGCGCAGCATGGCACGAATCGGCTCGACGCGGTCATGGCATCGATCGAGCATCGGCGGCACTCTCCTCGATTCCATCCCGACTCATCGGTTGAAGCTCATGCACACCAGGACGACCGCGATCAGCGCCGCGCCGCAGGTCACGGGGATCATGACGGTGAGCCCGATGAACCAGCCGGCCTTCTGCAAGGTCGTCAGCCCCGCGACGCCGTTACGACGCCGGCGGAAGTCCTTGAACTCGGTCACGATGAAGGCCGGCACCGCGGAGATGATGAGGACGATGGCCACCGGCGGGACCAGGACCATCAGCCCCAAGAGCACGCCGATCACCGCGATCACGATCATCAGGCCGCCGATGGTCATCCGCGGGGCGGGCTGCGGCCGGATCGTCGTCCCGAACGCCGGCGACGGGCCCATATTGGGCTGCCAGCCGCGGCGCTGGCACAGCCAGCATTCCGAGGACCCCGGATCGTTCGGGGCATTGCAGAAGCGGCAGTTGAACCGCGGAGTCGGGCCGGCCTTCATGGAGACACCTCGGTAATTGGGCTCATGGGGCGGCCGTGCACAGGCTGAATAGCGCGATCATCACCGCGAGGAGCACGAAGAGCACCAGGCCGACCAACGCGGCGGCCGCAGTCGCGAGGCCCTGAACCATCCACCCGCCAGGCAAGGTGCGGGCCCACACGGCGGCGAGGACGCTCGCGATCATCATGAGCGCCAGCACTGTCAGGCAACCGCGCCGGAATGTTGCGAATCCAGCCTGGTCCGGCCGCGCCAGCATGCTCGCCTCGACCCCGTCGGGCAGCCAGTCCCGCCGCAGGCAACCCCGGCATTCCGGAGTGTCGCGGCGGTTGGTCGTGCCGCAGTGGCGGCAGGAGAACGCGTCCATCGCCCCCAGGAAGTCCCGGCTCATGAGCTCGCTCCCGCCAGGACCGGCAGCGCGGGTAACCCGACACTCGCCGGCATCCGGCCGGCCGCCGTGTCGCGATAGAACAGGTTATATGTGTCAAAAGGTATGATCCGGCCGTCCGGGTGCACGATGTGGATGCACGACTTCTTCACCGAGCGGACGTCGAAGTTGTACGCGTCGAGGAACTGGACGATCAGCACGCGGAAGACCTTGTCATACGTCAGGTGCGGCGGCACGGACAGCTCGGGCAGGCAGCAGAGGAGCTGCCGCAATGTCCCCGCCGACGAGTCGGGCGAGTGCGACGTCGAGAACAGCTCGACCACCAGCCGGCGCAGCTCGGGGTCCTGCTCGTTCAGGATCGTGTTTTGCTGCATCTCCAGCAGCCGCGACGGGTCGAGGAGCTGCGTCAGCGGCACCACCCGGCCGCCGAGCTTGAGCGCGTACGCCATCGCCAGGCAGTCGGGATGGCACGGCACCGGCACCACGTCCTCGGGCCGGAAGTGCGGCGATTGCTCGAGCAGCCGCGAGCGGACCTCGGACAGCGTCAAACGATCTCGCGACGGGTCGAAGCCCTCCAGTCGCCCGGCGACCTGCACCGGCTGGAACGTCACCCCTCGCACGCAAGGCTGACCGAGCGCGAAGTCGACGATCGCGCCGAGCTGGTCGTCGTTGAGCCCTTTCTGCAAGGTGACGACCAGGGTCGTCGAGATCCCGTGCTCGTTCAGGTGCTCGAGTGCCCGCCGGCGCACCTCGACGAGGTCGGCGCCGCGGAGGGTCCTCTGCGGACCGGCGTCGAGCGAGTCGAACTGGAGGTACACCTCGAAGCCCGGCATGTAGTCGGCCAGCCGGCGGGCGAACGCGGGGTCACCCGCGATCCGCAGGCCGTTGGTGTTCACCATCAGATGCTTGATCGGCCGCTGCTTGGCCAGGTCGAGCACCTCGAAGAACTCGGGGTGAATCGTGGGCTCGCCGCCCGAGATCTGCACGACGTCCGGCCGGCCCTCGTTTCGCACGACGCGATCGAGCAGGAACGCGACCTGCTCGAGCGACCGGTGCGTGACGCGCGCTGGGCGAGCTCTCGGCGTAGCAGACCGGGCAGGTCAGGTTGCAGTGGTCGGTGATCTCGACCAGCGTCAGGCAACTGTGCTGCTCGTGGTCGGGGCAGAGGCCGCAGTCATACGGGCAGCCGCGCTCGATCGTCGTGTTGAAGGTCCGCGGCATCGTGCCCGGCTTGAGCGTCCTTCGCGAGAACTGGTAATACTCGACGTCGGTCGAGATCAGCACCTTCTCCTGCCGGTGCTCGGGGCAGCGCTTCACCAGGTAGACGCGGCCCTCCTGGAAGATCACCTTGGCCTCGACCTTGCGCAGGCATTTCGAGCAGAGGCTGTTGGTCAGTTCGAAGAAGACATAGGGGCGGTCGGCCATGAGGGGACTCCCGGATGCGGTCGCCGAGTCGGTGCGGGTGGCGGGACCCTGCGCGGTCCCCCTGGGAGATATGATCAAACCGGAGAGGCGCGTGCCACCCGTCCGAGGAAACGGCGCGGCCGCGGCGGGCGGCGAAGTTGCCAAGTTTGCTACGCCGAGAGCGAGCGACTTCCCGTTCGCCCAGAGTGGCGCCGTATCGTAGAATGGAATGCCGCGAGCGTCAATCGGCCGATGCACGGGCGGATATGGCTGGCCTGGCAGGATGGGCGACGACGGTCCTGGCAAGCTAGGTGACGAAGGTTGACGCTGTCGTGACGGCACGGGCGTTTTCGAGGGATCCCGGCGAGGCAAGCAGGATGCTCCGGCCGGTTCCCGCGGTCCCAGGGAGTCCATCGCGATGGATCGACGCAGGTTCCTGAAGAGGGCGGCGCTGACGACTCTGGGCGTGGGGACCGTCGGTGCGGTCTACCCGTTCCTCGAGGCGAAGTGGTGCCGCGTGGTCCATCAGACGATCGCCATGCCCAAACTGCCCGCGCCGTTCCGGGGCACGCGGGTCGCGCTCCTGGCCGATGTGCACCACGGGCCGTTCGTGCCGCTGGGGTATATCCGGCACGTCGTGAGGATGACCAATGCGCTCCGGCCGGACCTCGTGCTGCTGGCCGGCGACTACATGCACCGGTCGGCCGAGTACATCGAGCCGGGCATCGCCGCCCTGGGCAAGCTGGAGGCGCCCTGGGCCGGTTCGCGGTCCGAGGCAACCACGACAACCATGAGTTCGCGCCGATCACGAGGGCCGCGCTGGCCGATGCCAACCTGCCCGACCTGAACAACGCAGGCGTCTGGCTCGAGCATCGCGGAGCCCGGCTGCGCGTCGCCGGCGTGGCCGATCTCTGGACCGACGACCCCGACCTGTACCCGGCGCTCGGGGATGCCACCGTTCGACGACGCGGTGCTGCTGCTCTCGCACAACCCCGACTTCATCGAGCGGATCCGCGACCCGCGCGTCGGCCTGGCGTTCAGCGGCCACACCCACGGCGGCCAGGTCGTGGTGCCCGGCTACGGCGCCCCGAGGGTGCCCTCGATCTACGGCCAGAAGTACCTGCACGGCCTGGTTCAGGCGCCTTGCACCCGCGTGTTCGTGACCCGGGGCGTCGGCACGGTGACCCCGCCCGTCCGGTTCCTCTGCCGGCCCGAGGTCGTCCTGATCACCCTGGTGTAGGACGCCGAACGGCAGGGTGGCTCACGGTCGTACGACCGGCGCCACGCCCCCGACCGATCGGTTCCCCATCCGTGCGGCTTCGGCCCGACCGATCGCCGGCAGGAGCCTGAGGGGTGAAGGGTGAAGGGTGAAGGGTGAAGGGCGAGGAGGACCGGGACGCGGCCGTGCGGCTTCGGCCCGACCGATCGCCGGCAGGAGCCGGCTCCTACAAAAGACCGGACCGGTCCAGTCCAATGGGTCCGATGCGATCGGGTCGGGATGGGTCCCCGGTCGGTGGACTTCGGTCCCATGTCCGTAGGCCACCCAGGCGTTACGCGCGCCAGGGCGCGTCATGCTTGGTCCGCACGCCCACAGGGTCGAACGTCACCGCGCGGCACTCGAGCAAGGGAACCGGGCCAGGGAATCCGGCCCCCTGGGGGCGACGGACGAACGCGCCGGTTTCCCTGCGACAGTGTCGGCCTTCTCGGTGATTTCTCGGTGTTTCCATACTACTAATGCTGGGAATCACGTACGCCGTACGCAATTTCACAAACCTTTCGACGGCAATGGCTCCCGTCCGGTATCCACTGACCACCGAGAGGATATCGGTGGGCCTCGCCTCGCTCGACCCACCCTACGGGTCTGACCACTTGCCACTTGCCACTTGCCACTTTGGTTGTGGTCGAAGGCTCCGCTGTGGTTCGATCCCTCCTGAGACGTTGCGGCCTGGCCTCGCCGTGCTCCTGGGGGTCGGTCCACCTTGCTTGAGGCAGTGCGGCCCGACCGCGCCGGGCCTCGCCTTTCCGACCTAAGCCCGGCCAAGCTTTCGTGGGCTGACCGGCCAAAAAGAAACCCCCGCCGGGCCGGGCGGGGGTTGTCTCGTCGCGAGTGGGACGCCATACGCCGGGGTTTCGACCGCGGAACCTGGAGCGGGGAGATGCCCCGATCACCGCCGCCGACACGCCCGGCCCGATGGCTCGCTCTCTCGGTCGGTCAGGCGACGCGTCGGGTGCGACGGCGGCGTTGCCGGATGACCACGAGCGGCAGCGCCGCCACGCCCATCGCCGCCATGACAATCGTCGAGGGCTCGGGGATGCTGAAGACCGTGATCGTACCGGTCTGCGTCGGCTGACCGGCGATGGTGTAGGAGTAGTTGACGATGTCACCCGGCGCCAGACCCTTCTGATTCGGACTGTCCGGCGTCGTGATCTGGAGCTCATAGAGCAAAGTCTCAGCAGTCGTACTGTAAGGGCCAACGACAGCGAGCGTATTCTGCTCCTTGAGCTGGAGCTCATTCGTCGCGATGATCGGGGTCCAGTTCGTGATCCCGGTCGCGAGCGGGGGGAACTGATAGAGAACCTGGGTGGCATCGACGCCCGCCGCCAGCCCCGTCACGCTGGTCAATGTCAGGTCGAGCGAGAACGGGTGAGCCAGGGTTGCTATGGGGAGAGATTGGTTAGGGTCCAGGAACACATAGACATCGTAGACGAAGAAGGGATCCCCACCCTTCCCCACGCCAAGTCCCACCGAGATCCCACCATTGGCCCAGGCCTGACTGTTGCCGCCGGCGAGTGCTCCCACCAGGGAAAGGCCCGCAATCAACCATGCTCTTCGCAATCGTGTCTTCGACATGTCCTGCCCCTTCTCCCCCAGGGATTCGCCTCTTCGATTCGTCGGGGCTGCCCCACCCGAACTCGGCTCGCACGCGGAACTCCGGCGCCTTCGCAGGCAGCACACACGGTGCTCCGAGGGCCTCCCACCCGTCGGGTGCCCTTCAGAGCAAGTCCTCTTGCATGTCCCATACTAACCGGATTGATCGCCTGAAATCAAGGATGTCGGCCCTCTAGTTGCAAAAAGGAATCATTGCGTTGCCCCTTTGGGAATAGGGCCTTTCGAGAGATCGGGCGGCAATCCGCACGGCGCGGACCACGCATATAAGCTTATTTCACTTTCGTGCCCATCTTTGGAACAATATCGATCGAACAGGCACAAATCGACCGCTGGACGGCCGCCCACGTCCAACCGGGGGTCCGTTGGCGGGCAGCGGGGCTCGGGCCGATTTGCGAGGAGCCATTCACGCGGGCCCGGCCAGGCTGTGGCCGGGATTTGATGCCCTGCGAAAGGTTGTTTCGGAGTCATGGGCGAGGCGATGCCCGCCGGAATCCGCTCTCGGCCGGAACGCGCGACCGACCCCCGGCGTGGCCGCCCGGGGCTCGCAATAAGTGGATTGTGGGAAAGAACCTGGAAAAAGAGCCAGCGCCAGGGGGCCGCTTCGTCGTATCATACAGGAGCGTGAGGAGGTCGCGCGATGCAGAAGCCGGCCCGGGCCCCGCAAGGCCCCGCCCCCCCGATTGATGGCAAGGTGGATGGGTGCACGCTGGCGTCCGGGATCGCGGTTCGTCCCGAGCATTCCAGAGGGACGTTCGGAGCCGGCGGGCCGGACGGCGGGTCCGAGGAGCCGCCTCGGCACGACGCCTGGCTGGTCGAGCATGCCCGCCGCGGCGATCATCCGGCCTTCGCGGTGCTGGTGCGGCGTTACGAGCGGAAGCTGGTCCGCGTGCTCTTGCGGCTGGTCCACGACCCGGAACAGGCGCGGGACCTGGCGCAGGAGACCTTCTGGCGGGTGTACAACCGGCTCGACAAATTTGACACGGCGCGGCGGTTCGGGCCGTGGCTGTTTCGGGTGGGCGTGAACCTGGCGCTCGACTGGCTCCGGAGCACCCGGAGCTCGCCGCCGCCGGCCGCCTCGATCGACCGGACCGACGCCGACGGCCAGGCCGTGTTTCAACTGGCCGATCCCGACCCCCGCGAGCGGGCCGATCTGGCACAGGAAGTTCATTATGTCCTGGAGATGATGCCGGTCAGCTACCGGACGATCCTGGTGCTTCGCGACCTGGAAGGCTTTTCCTCGTCGGAAGTCGCGGCGATCGTCGGGCGTCGTGAGGCCACCGTACGGTGGCGGCTGGCCAAGGCCCGTGAGCGGTTTCGCGAGATCTGGGAGCGCCGCCAGGACGAGGCGTCCTGTGGGGTCAGGGAGGGCCAATCCGACGATGGGCACGACGATGAATCATCCGGCATGTGAATGGGTCCGGGGTCGGCTGCCCTTGCTGCGGGGGCCGCTCGACACGGCCGACGACCCGACCGGCGACGGGGGCGACCTGGCCGCCGCGGATCGTCGGGCGATCGAGCGCCACCTGGCGGCCTGCCCCTCCTGCCGCACGCACCGCTCGGGCCTGGTCCGGGCGTTCGAGGCGCTGGGCGCGGCCGCCGCCGCCGTCCCGGCCGGTCCCGACGCCGCGTCGCTCTGGCCGATCCTGGAGCGCCGGATCGCCGCGCAACAGGCGCCTGGCTTCTCATCGCCCCCGTCATCCCGGCCGCGGGAAGACAATGCCGCCGACCGGTTCGCGACCTGCGCGGCCCTCGACGGCGAGCGCCCGCTGCAATCGGCATGGCTGCAAGACACACTGATGGAAGGGCTTGCGGCCTCCGGCCTGGCCGGCCGTCGCGGGCGGTCGTCGTGGTGGATCATCGGGGCGAGCCTCGCCGCGTCGATCCTCGTCCTGGTGGTCGGGTTGCCGGGCGCCTGGCGCCGGCAGGCGGACGCCGAGGCGCGTATCCGGTCTACGGCCTGCCGGTGGCGGGCCTGATCGTGCCGCCGGCATCGCGCCAGGCGAGGGTGTCCGATCGGCCGGGCGACCTGGCCGGCGGTCACACGGCCCGGCGCGACCGCTATCGCGGCCGTCGCCGCGACGTCCCCGCGGGGCAGCTCGCCCAGGCGGATCCGGTCCCGGCCCCGGTCCGGACGCCCCCCGTACCGGTCATGGCGACCGATCCCACTGCCGGGGCGAAGTCCGCGACGACGTCCCGGATCGGCTACGATCTCGAGCCCGTTACGCCCATGCCGCCCGACGGCCGCGACTCCCGGGACGTATATTGAAGTAGCGTCTCGCGTCGGCCGGGGCTCGCGGCATGCCGCGGGACCCTGAGCCCGTGGGGGATCGATCCCGGATTCCGGATGATCGACCGGCGAGGCCCCCGAAGATTGGGCCTTCCGGATCTCGATATTTGAGAACGGGGGATTTTGGGATCAGGAATGCGGAATCCCCCGCCCGATCCTCTTTCCGCTGGGTCTGGACACGCGGATCGAGCCCGGACCGGCGAAGGCCCGCGGCCCGCCGCATACGACCCGCGATCCAGGGGATTCACCGCTAACGAACTACGGTTACCCATGTCCAAGCTTCCTCAACAACGCCGGGCGCGAGAAGTCGGGCGGCTCGCCTGGCGGTCGCGGTCGCGCTGGTGCTGGTCGCCGGCACCGCGGCAGCCTGGTTGGCAGTCCATTCCGGGCCGCGAGAGGAGAATGCGGCCGGGCCCCGGCCTGGCCGACACGGCGCCCATCCGTCGGTCGCGAACGAGGGAAGCTCCGTCGCCTCGGCCGATCCGCGTCGGTCCAAGGCCGCGGACCAGGCCGCTTCCAATGGCGACGAGGGCGCCGACCAGACGACCGCCTGGGGCGGCCCGGCCGGTCCCGTCGCCCGCGGCCGGATCGCCGACGATCCCGACGAAGGTGCCGGCGCCGAGGAGTTGCTGGCGGCCTGGGATCACCTCGAGAGGCAGGTCGCCGCCGCGATCGAGCGGGCGCGCGAGTCGGTTGTCGTGCTGGAGTACACCGCGGCCGACTCGCCGACGGGTGATCGGCGGGTCGCGTCGGGCGTGGTGATCAGCCCTCGCGGCGAGATCCTCTCGGTCCGGATCGATCCCCCCCAGGCTCGCCCCCGCGAAAAAGGGACCTCGGGTGCGGCCGGCCGGCCGGGCGACACTGCGGCCGCGGCGGCGCCGATCGTGCGCGCACGACCACCTCGGCCGCGCCCATGCCGTGCAGTGGCTGGCGGCCGACCCCTACACGGGCCTGACGCTGCTGCGGGTCTCGCCGAGGGCCGTCCGGCCGATCCATGCCGCGGCCGAGGGGCCCAAGCTGGGCAGCCAGGTGTTCGTCGTGGGCAACCCGTTCGGCATGGGGCACTCCGCCAGCCGGGGGCACGTCGCCGGGCTGGACCGCACCCTGAGGCAGGGCCAGCGGCAGTTCGGCGGTCTGATCCAGATCCAGGCCCCGCTCTATCCCGGCGACAGCGGGGCGGCGGTCGTGGACCTTCGCGGCGACTTGCTGGGCCTGATCCGGGGCGGACTCGCGCCCGGGGCTCGCGCGGCCTGGCGGCATCGGGCGGCCAGCTCGGGGCGTCGGCCGTCGATGCCGGCGCCGACGGGGGGGCCGCGTCGTCGGGACGCGCCGCCGCCAATCCGCGGGCCGACCGCGACGCGGACGACGACGGCGAGCTCGGGCCGCCCGCCGATCAGGACACGCACTTCGGCTTCGCCATCCCGACCCGCTATGCCCTCTGGATCGCCGATCAGCTCCGCGTCCACGGGCGGGTCGACCGCGCCTACCTGGGTGTCCATTTCGTCCCCGAGCGGCCGGTCGCCGCGGCCGACGCCGACCCCACCGACCTGGCCCCTTCGTCGTCGCCGTCGCCATCGTCGTCTTCCCCGCCCGCGGGCGCACCGCCCGCCCAGGCGGTCGTCAGGTCCTGGCGCGGACCCGGGGGGACGGCCGATACCGACGCCCCGGCGCCGCCGGCCGACGCGCCCGCCCAGGCCGACGCCGACGCCCCGGCGCCCCGCGAGGCGCACGACTGCTCGACGTCCTGCCGGACTCGCCGGCCGAGCGCGCGGGGCTGCGGCCCGGCGATCGCATCGTGGGCCTCGACGGCCGGCCGATCCGCTCACGAACCGACCTGATCGACCGGCTCGATCGCATCCCGGCGCAGACGACCATCGTGGTGGGCGTCATCCGCGAGGACGACCCCGAGCGGACCCGGTTCAACGTCCGCGTCCAGACCTCCAGCCGACCCCCGTCGCGGCGCGAGGCGGCGCAGGCGGCCTCGGCCGAGCCCGGATCGCCCCGGGCCAGCGTCGCCGTGACGCCAACTGCCTCGCACAGCGACCCGCCCGCCGCCACGCCGGCATCGCCCGCGAGCGGGCCCGATCCGTCGCCTTCGCCCGGGTCTTCGCCTTCGCCGTCAAGCACGAGCTCGCCGGGCGAGGCCAATGGTCCGGCCGGGCGATCGGTAGGGTCCTCGACGGCCCCCTCCTCGCGGCCGGGGCCCTCCGCGCCGACGCGCCCGGACGCGAACCCCGCAACGACGGGGCACCCGGCGGCCGACCGCGCCGACGCCCCGCCGCCGGCCTCGCCGGTGCCGCCGACGCTCAACGAGCTGAAGCTGAACCTGCCGCGCGCGGTCGTCGAGCGGCTCGAGCACATCGAGCGGCGGCTCGATCAGATCGAGCATTTCCGCAACCCGGGCGCCCCGGCGCCGGGAACCACGGGGCGAACTCCGCTCGCCCGCCCGCGTCGAACGCTCCCTCCGATCGGGCCAGGGTGACGGTGCCTTGAAGCCAGCCGAGGCGGTTCGGGGCCCGTGCGGTGATGGTCGGACGATCGGCTCAGGTCTTGCTCTTGCTCTTGCGCTTCCGGGCCGGCAGGTGCTCGCGGAAGGACGCGAGGTCCGGGCAGGTGGCGGCCAGCCCGACCATTTCGTTCCATTGATCGTCGCCGATGGCCTTCAGATCGGCCTGCAGGTCCTGGGCTTTGGCCCCGAAACGGCGGGTCAGCACCGTCAGGAGCATGGATTCACTCGCCTCGCGCCGGCCCTCGCGCCGACCCTCTCGCGTCGCTTCCCCGAAAAGCTCGCGAATCAATGGCGATCCGTTCTTGATCATGGCCTTCTTCCCCCCCAGCTTCTGAAACAGCCTCGGGTCATTATACTTCAGCCCGGCAAAGAAGTGGGTCACCACCCGCAGCGCCTCGCGGTCCTCCGCCGGGGCGTCGCGCTCGATCCGCTCGCGGCATTCGTCGAGGATCGGCTCGACGGGTCCATCGAACCGGGAGAGCGGCACCAGGGGGATCAGCCCGACGTCCTCGGCGGCCAACAGCTCGGAGGCAGGGACCTTCCACAGCTCGATGACTTTCCACTCGACGTGGATCCGCGTCGTGCCCACCGGGCTCTGCACGACCAGCTCGCGCGGGGCTTGCTGCTTGCCGCGGGGTCGCAGCACCAGGCTCACCACCTCGGGCACGATGCCCCGCTCGAGGAAGATGATCATGGCGTCATCGGCGGCCTGCCTGGCGAGGCGGGCATAAGGATAGGCGGAGACCTCCAGGGCGAAGAGGATGGTCCCGGGCTTGCCGCGACGGCGGACCTCGATCAGGCCGTCGGGGAGCCGACGGGGCTGGACAGGCTCCGCCTGGATCGCCTTCCAGGAGATCCGTCCGCGCATCCCGGCGAGCCGCAGGAGGGCACCGCCGTAGTGGCGGATCAGCCACTTGCTGCCCTTGTCGTAATCCAACATCGAAGGAGGCCCTCGAGTTGATGAAGACGGAGCCGGCCGATCGGCCTGACGACGGGACGAGCGGGGCTTCGGACGCTTCGTGATGTTATCGGCAGGCGGAGCTCCGGAATCCGTCCTTCGGAATTCATCACTTCACAACGTCTCGCAAGGGTCTCGCTGGCACGGACATTGCGACGGATTTGTGTTCGATGTGATGAATGAGAGTGGAACTTCCCCGCTCGTCCCGACCACTGGAGTCGCGGGCCCGGCTTTCGCCGGTGCGACTCGGGAAGGATCGGATTGATGACGACCGCCGGCTCCGACAGTCAGGCGAAGGGATTCGAGATCGGCCTCGTAATGGCGGGGGCGGTCTCGGCGGGCGCGTACACGGCCGGGGTCGTCGATTTCCTGATCCAGGCGCTCGACCAATGGCACGAGGGGAAGCGGGGCACGGATCCGCGATGTCCCCGGCACGACGTCGCGCTCAGGGTCATGGCCGGCACCTCGGCCGGCGGGATCTCGGCGGCGATCGCCGCGGCCCAGTTCGGAGAGGCACACGAGCCGGCCGTCGCCCCGCGACCGCCGGGGCCCTCGAACAACAAGCTCTACGAGAGCTGGGTCCGTCGCATCGACATCGCGCGACTCCTCGACACGAAAGACCTCCAGGCCGACCCCGAGGGTGACGTCCGCTCGCTGCTGGACTCGACCGCCCTCGACGAGATCGCCGCGTCGGTCTTCCGCCGCGAGGACGCGCCGCCGCCGCCCGGCGCGACTACCTGGCCGACCCGCTCCACATCCTGTTGACGGTCACCAACATCCAGAGCATCCCCTACGAGGTCCGCTTCCTGGGCGCGGCCGACAACGCCCCGCGGATGTCGATGCACGGGGACCACCTGCACTTCGCGCTCGGCGATGCCGACGGCCTCGGCCCCGAGGTCCGCCCGCTCCGCCCGGTCCAGTATGACGACCCCCAGTGGAAGGCCTTCGCGAGTCGGCGCCTGGCGTCCGGCGCGTTCCCGATCGGCCTGGCCCCGCGGAAGCTGGTGCGGAAGATGGCGGAATACGCCGGCCGCCACTGGCCGGTCGCCGGACCGGTCGAGGAGGGCGGCCGCATCGTCAGGTGCGGCAAGTTCCAGCGGATGCCCCCGGACGTGGACCCGAAGGTCCGCGACAACCCCGATGCCGACCTCGAGTTCTTCTGCATCGACGGCGGCGTGATCGACAACGAGCCGCTCGAAGCTGGCCCGCGCATCATCGACGGCGAGCGCGATTTCGCCCCGCAAACCCGGGGCGACCTCGTTGACCGCGCCCTGATCGCCATCGCGCCCTTTCCCGAGCTGCCGACCTTCACCATCGGGCCGCCGCGGATGGGCAATCCTTTCCTGCTCAGCGTCCTGGCGGGGGCGATGACCAGCGCGGTCAACCAGGCGCGTTTCGACCCGAAGTTCGCGATCGCCGAGCGCGACCCCGAGGCATTCCATCGCTTCATGATCTCCGCGAAGCGCGACCAGCTCCCGCCTGCCCGGACCCCGTCGAACCTGGCCTGCGCCTCGCTCGGCGGGGTTGGCGGGTTCTTCCGCGAGGCATTCCGGGCCCACGACTTCCAGCTCGGTCGCCGCAACTGCCAGCAATTCCTACGGAGCAGCTTCGCCCTGCCGGACGAGGAAACCAACCGCAACCCCCTGTTCGCCTCGGGCTGGTCCGACGAGGCGCGGGACCATTTCCGGATCGTGGCGGCGCCCGACGGCCGGGATCGGCCCCGGGGGACGGCGCCCGTCCAGGGAGACCAGATCTATCTGCCGATCATCCCCCTGTGGGGAACGGCTGCCGAGGAAGTCCCCCTGCCGGACTGGCCGCGATACGACCGGGAGCAACTCGAGACGCTCCGCTGTCAGGTGGAGGGGCGGATCGATGCGGTGACCCGGCGCTTGGTTCGACCGGAATACGTGCAATCCCCTCCGCCGATGGGCCCTGCGCGGGGCCAGGAAGTTCCTCGCGAAACGCCTGGCCGACCGGATCGTCCGGGCCATCGCCGATGACCTCGACGAGCGCGGGCTCCTGGGTTGAAATCGGCCCCCGGCACCGAGCGATCGGATCGGCCCGGCGCCCCGGGGTTCAGCCGCGCACATAGTACGGCTCGAGCAGGCTCCGGGGCAGGCCGATGTCGATGACGGCCACCTCGCCGGTGTAATCGACGGCGCCGGGGGCGGAGAACCCGAGCTTGGGGGCGACGAACGTGGCGGTCGCCTCGGCGCGGACGGCGACGCCCAGCGGCCGGCCGGTGTCGGCGTCCAGGCCCGAGGGGAGGTCGAGCGCGAAGACGGGCCGCCCCGAGCCGTTGATCGCCTCGATGACGGTGCGGAGCGGACCCTCGACCGGCCGGGAGAGCCCCGTGCCCAGCAGGCCGTCGACCAGCCAGTCGGCGCCGGCCAGCAGGGCGTGGACCGCCTGGCGATCGACGTCCTCGCCGGGATGGTCGTCGAACCAGGTGGATTGGGCGATGCCCGAGCGCGCCAGGATCGCGTGCTGCGCGGCGGCGTCGCCGCGGAGCGTGTCGGCCCGGGCGAACCAGGCCACACGGACCGGAAAGCCCCAGGCGTCGAGGTGGCGGGCGACGACTCCTCCGTCGCCGCCGTTGTTCCCCGGCCCGCAGAGGATCAGCATCCGCGGCGGCTTCGGCCCGTGCGGGACCTCGGGATCGGCGATCGTCGGCGGCGGCGTGAACGGCCGCCCGCCCGCGTCCGGCGGGATCGCGCCGGCCAGCTCCGCCAGCCAGCCGGCCGCCCCGCGCCCGGCGTTCTCCATCAGCAGCAGGTTCGGCAGCGCCAGCTCGGCCGCGGTGCGCTCATCCAGCCCGCGAACCTCCTGGCGCGACAGCGGTCGTAGTCGGACGATCATGCCCAGTCCCCCGCCGGTTCCTCGAGTCGCCCCGCTCATCCCCTCCCGGAGTTAACCCGATCCGCGCGACATTGACAATCCCCGGGGGGCCTTCCAGAATACCGACATACCTGCCCCGCCACCGCGGCCACCCGGGGCACGGCGCGAGCCCGCCGGGCCGGACGCGGGCGCAGTTGCTGGATTGTTCGATTGGGCCCGATGGCCGAGGAGCCGTTCCCCCGATGCCGATCTACGAGTACCACTGCGAGCCTTGCGAGCACACCTTCGAGACCCTGATCCGGAGCGGCGGCGACACCGCGCAATGCCCGCGCTGCGGCAATCACGAGGTCGCGCGGCAGCTCAGCGTGCCGGCTGCCGCCCAGACCGGCCGCGGCCGCGCCGGCGATCTGCCCGTCTGCGGCACGCCCGCCCCATCCTTCGGCTGCGGCCGTCCCCAGTGCGGCGGCGGCGTCTGCGCGGGGCTCGATTAAGCGACTGCCTCGAAAGGGAGGACGGGATTTGGGAGGCTCGCCTCCCCGACTCTCCCTTACCGGGACAGACTCACGGTCCCCGGACCTCGCCGGAAGGCCAGACGCGTCATCCACATCCGCCCGGCCGGCCGGTTGACTCGGGCCGATGGCCGCCGTTACGATCGGCGGGGTGAGGGGTCCCCCGGTCCACGGGCCGGCGCCGCCAGACGGACAACGGACGACGGTCAACGGACAACGGACTAAAGATGCACATCCTCCTGACGAACGATGACGGCGTGTTCGCCCCCGGACTGCGAGCCCTGCGTAAGGAGCTCCTGCGGCTGGGGGACGTGACCGTGGTGGCCCCGGCGATGGAACAGTCGGGCGTGGGGCACTCGATCACGCTGCTCGAGCCCCTGGTCGTCAAGCAGGTCGAGGACGTCGACGGCACGACGCTCGGCTGGAAGGTCGAGGGGAGCCCGGCGGACAGCGTCAAGCTGGGCATCTGCGAGCTGATGCCGCGCCCGCCGGACCTGATCGTCTCGGGGATCAACTCGGGCTCGAACGCCGGGATCAACGTGCTGTACTCGGGCACGGTGGCCGCGGCGATCGAGGGGGCGTTCTTCAAGATCACCAGCATCGCGATGTCGCTCGAGCTCTCCGAGCACTTCGACTTCCCGCACGCCGCCCGCCATGCCGTGCGGGTGATCGAGAAGATCCTGGCGAACAAGCCGCCCAATGGCTCGCTGTTCAACGTCAACCTGCCGGCGCACTCGCGGGGCGAGCCGCGGGGCATCCGCGTCGTGCCGATGGGCCTGGGCCGCTACGGCGAGGGCTTCGAGCGCAGGCAGGACCCGCGCGGGCGGACCTACTACTGGATGACCTACAACCCGCCGTTTCACCTCGAAGGGCCCGAGACGGACGTCACCAGCCTCAGCGAGGGATACATCACCGTCACCCCGCTGCACTTCGACCTGACCCGCTACGACGCGATCCCCGAGATCGCCCGATGGAAGTGGGACGACTGACGGACGCCCCGACTCAACTCGACCCGCCCCGACATGACTCGACGGGAGAGACCCATGCGCCGGCACTCGTCAACGACTCGTCGCCATCGGCCGGCCCGTCCGCGGCCGGGTCGCTCCGGCCTGGCTGGCCCTGGCCGCTGCGGCGCTGTTCGCCGCCGGCTGCGAGGAGGAACGTCACGTCGGCCCCGGCCCGACCCGATCGCGGGCGGCCGACGCCGTGGGTGTCGACCAGGGCGGCCAGGACCGCCCCGCCGCCCCGCCCAGGGCCAAAAAGCCCACGGATTCCGGGCCGATCATCGGCCGGCGCACCAGCGACATCAAGGACGCCCAGGCCGTGAGCAAGAGCGGCCAGGCCCGGGTCGTCTCGCCCAGGAAGCTCTCCACTAACCCGTTCATGCTGACGGGCAGCGCCTACGCCTCGGCCATCGGCCAGATCTCCGAGGGTCAGATCAAGCAGGCCGTCGACCTGTACCACGCCAACAACGACCGTTACCCCAAAGATTACCAGGAGTTCGTCGAACGAGGTCCTCAAGCCCAACAACCTCTCGCTGCCCACGCTGCCGCCCCACCGGGACTACAGCTACGACGCCAATGAGCACCGGCTGGTCATCTGGGAGTACCCCGACCGCAGGAACCAGCCGCCGCAGTAGATAAGTCCGCCGTCAGGGCGACGGGCATCCGATCGATTCGCCACCGCCGCGATCAGTCGCGACCCTTGGTGGCCTGGCCGCCTTTGCTGCCCTCGGTGTTGAAGAAGCGCGAGTCGATCTGATGCGAGCCGCCCCGGACGCTCTTGCGGGGGGCGCGTACCGCGCCGGCATCGGGCGAGGCCGTGGTGGGTGGCGCGCCTCGCACGCCGTTGGGAGGCGTCAGCACGTCGCTGGACATCGGCCCGGGGGTGATCCGGCTCACCTTCCAGACCCCCGGCGTGGTCTCGCGCAGACCGAGAGACCAGGACATGCTGGCCGTGCCGATCGTGAGCGGCGCCAGCGAGGTCTCCAACGTCCCCTTGGCGAGGACGCGAAATTCGGCCTTGCCGCGCCGCGACTGCTCCGCCACGCTGATCTCCAGGTTATTGATCTTCACGAGATCGAACCGGGCTCGGCCGAGGTTCTCGCGGATATAGGCCCGCGTCTCGTCGGGGCCCAGCGAGATGTCGCCGCGGGTGTACAGGACGTCCGGCGCGAGCTCGTCGATCACGCCGTCGACGTCCGAGTTCGCCACCGACTGCCGCAGGTGGTAGATGACCTGCTCGATCCGCTCGAGGTCGGTGACCCAGACCCGCTCGATCACGACCACGACCAGGGCCATCACGGCGGCGATCACCGCATAGAGCAGATACTTGCCCTGCTGCGTGACCCGCAACGCAAACGCGAAGCCCCCGGCAAGCAGCAACAGGCCACCCGCCAGGAACGTCGGATCATCCGAGAGATACGTCATGGCGATCCACTCCCCCCCGTCCTCGAGGTGCCAGGGTCATCCCCTCCGCTCCGCTCCGCGCCGGCCAACCCGCCTCCCGATCCGAACCCCTCTCGACCGCCCGCCGTTGGCCGCTCGTCACCGGGCCCTGGGGCCATTCCCCCGACATTTGTAAAACGCCCCGGGGCCATTATAGAGCGCCCTGCGCCGAAGGGAAGAGCGGCGGGCGCGGCGGGGCTGGCGGGTCACTCGTCGGCGGGTGGTCGGGCGGGCTTGGGCCGGGGCCCGGGTTCGTCGGCGGGCGGGGCCTTGGCGTCCTCGGCGGGCAGCGCCTTTGCGTCCTCGGCGGGCGGGGCCTTGGCGTCCTCGGCGGGCGGCGCCTTGGCGTCGGCCCTGGCGGGTTTGGCCTCGGGCTGCTTCTTGAGGGCGTCGGGCTTGGTGTGGCGGATGGTCTGGATCTCGGAGAACGTCACGGGCAGGAGGTTGTACTGGGGCTCCCAGGCGACCGCGCGGTTCTTGAGCGTGTTGTCGAGGAAGCGGAACAGCGCCGAGGTGACCTTGGGCTCGAGCCGCAGCAGCTTGTATCCGTGCAGCGGCGAGGGGTAGAGCTCGATCCGGTTGAGCCGGCCGCGCTCGACCAGGGCCCGGACGCCCTGCACGGCGTCCTTGGAGGCGTTGTCGCGCTCGCCGGCCATCAGGAGCAGCGGGATGCGGGTGGCCAGCGACGGGATGACGTGGCGGAGCTGGTAGCCCATGCCGTCGGGCATCGGCGAGATCAGCACCAGGGCGCTCAGGTCGCTCGGGTGCCCCTCGGTGGTCACCGCGGCGCCGGGCTGGAAGGCCCAGGCGGCGGCAAGGTTGGCGCCGTCGCCCAGCGCGATCACGCCCAGCTTCGACAGGTTCAGCTCGCCGCGGTTGTGGCGGTCGACCAGGAAGAAGTAGGCGGCCTGGAGGTCCTCGACGATCCGCGGCCGATCGGAGCGGGTGACGGCCCGCCGCGGGTTCTGCCCCTGGCCGCGAAGGTCCAGGCTGAGCACGGCGTAGTCCAGGGCCTGCAGGTGCTCGGCCAGCCCCTGGCCCTTGAGCTCGAGCACCGATTCCTCGAAGTCCTTGCGCGACCGGCCCGACTCGTGGACCAGGATGACCACGGGCGCCGTCGAGCCGAGCTTCGAGCGGTAATACGAGGCCGCCAGCGGGGCGCCGTCGAACGAGTGCAGCCGGAAGTTGAAGTGGTACGTCCCGGGGACCAGGGGCCCGGCCGGCGCGAGCTTGCCCAGCGGGTCGGCGGCGTTCGGCTTGGCCCGCTCCTTGGGCAGGGGCTGGCCGCCCTGGTCGCGGATCTGGCCGCGCGCCCGCCGCGTCGCCCGCGCGCCCGGCTGCTGCGGCGCCTGCGCCACGACCAGCCCGACGAGGGCCAGCGAGATGCCGACCGCCCCGACCCATTTCGCCCCGGTTGCCCCGCGTCGGTCTCGCATCGCGATCCGCCTCCCACCGCGCCTCGAATCCTCGCCGGTGTGTCGCATCGGCCCCCGCGTGGGGATGTCCGTCCCCGTGCCTTTCATCGTAAATTCAAACCGAGTAACGGACAAGCGCAGTGCCATCGAGATATTCCCGCCGGCCGGGAACAGGCCGGGGCCCTCGTGGCCACTATCTTGTGTGTTGAGAGGGTCGGCGACGGGCGAGTGGCGAGCGAGGGGCCGGGGCGGGCAATCCCCACCGAGGAATACCCTCGCCAGGAGTGGGTCGAGCGATGGCCATGTGAGCGGGTGCCGGGAGGATTCGCATGCCAGGGGTGCTTGTGACCGGACGGGGCGGCGAGGCGGGCTGGCTGCCGGGCTCGTTGCGGCGGCTGTTCGCCGCCGGGACGCTCTGCGGCCTGACCGACGGCCAGCTCCTGGAGAGTTACCTGCGCGGCGGCCGTGGTGACGACGTTGACGCCGCCACCAACGCCGAGGCGGCGTTCGCCGCGATCGTGGAGCGGCACGGGGCGATGGTGCTGGACGTCTGCCGTGCGGTGGTGGGCGACCGGCATGACGCGGAGGACGCCTGCCAGGCGGCCTTCCTGGTCCTGGCGCGGCGGGCCGGGTCGATCCGGCGGGGGGATTCGGTGGCGAGCTGGCTGTATGGGGTGGCCCGCCGCGTGGCGCTGCGGGCGCGTCGCGACGCCGCGCGTCGCCGCGAGCTGGAGCGGCGCCGGCTCGAGCGGATCGCGGCCGACGAGCCGGTCGCACCGCCGCCCGCCGAGCCCTGGCCCGAGCTGTACGAGGAGCTCGACCGGCTGCCCGAGCCCTTCCGCGCCGCGATCGTGTCGTGCGACCTGGAGGGGCACTCGTACGAGCAGGCCGCAGGGTTGCTCGGCTGCCCGGTCGGGACGATCCAGAGTCGCCTGGCGCGGGGCCGGTCGCGGCTGCGGCGCCGGCTGGAGCGTCGCGGGATCGCGCCGGGGCTGGTCGTCATCGGGGCGGGCGCGGGTCGGGCCGCCCGCGCGACCATGGCCCTGCCGCCGGGCCTGTCGGCCGCCATCACGCGGGCGGCGGTGGGGATCGGATCGGGCCGGACGACTGCCGCCGCAGCCCCGGCGGCGGTCGCCAACCTGGCGGGGGCCGAGGTCCGGAGGCAGGTCATGGGCCGCATGCTGACGATCGCGATGACGCTGCTGGTGACCGGCATGACGGCGTCCGCCGCGCTGGTCCTGGCATCCGCCCGGCGTGACGGCGATCCGCAACAGCAACCGCAGCCGCCCGCCGCGGCGAAGACGACCGCCCCCGCGACGCTCCACGTCCGCGTCGTCGAACACGATGGCAAGCCCGCGCCGGGGGTCGCGGTCGAGGCATGGGCCATCGATCAACCGTTGCGGACCTTCACGTCGGGGCCCGGCGGTCGCGTGGTGATCCCGCGAGATGCCATCGGCGAGTGGGGCTTCCTGCTCGCCCGGCGCGGCCGCGACGCGATCGCCTGGGCCTCCGCCACCGACATCCGGCCGGATCGGCCTGTCGGTACCGAGGATGCCCCGATCGTGATGGAGTTGCTGCCGGTGGACCATCGGGTCGAGGGCTCGGTGGTGGACCGGCAGGGCCAGCCCATCGATGCGGTCGAGATGGCGGTGGACTTCCTCGACCATCCGACCAACGGCACGGTCTCGGGACTGAGCAACCTGGAGCCGATCCTCGGCGACCTTGCGACCGACCGCTCGGGCCGGTTCGCATTGCGGCTGCCCCGGGATGCCAGCGGAGGCTTTCGCGCGATTCATCCTCGGTTCATGGGCGATCACCTGCATTTCGCGCGGGAAGACGGTCAGCTCGCGCCCTGGTCCTCGAGCCGGCGGGGAGCATCGCGGGTCGGGTGATCGACGCCGAGAGCGGCCGGCCCGTCGCCGGCGCGATCGTCGGGGCCCAGCTCATCGATTACTCGCGGCGGCTGAACGGTGCCTGGGGCGATGCCCGCACCGACGCCCAGGGCCGGTTCCTCATCGGCCTCCAGCCGGGGGTCTATAACCTGCTGCTCCACGTCGTACCCGGACGCCCGAACCTCACCGCCCGCGCCGTCGAGGGAGTGCGCGTCCGCCTGGGTGCCACGACCCCGGCCGAGCTGTCGGTGATGACGGGCCGACCGCTGCGCGTCGTGGTGGTCGACCGCGACACCGGCGCGCCCCGGCCCGGGGTCGAGGTCGGCTGCTATGGGCCGGCGCACCCCCGCTCGGCGCGGCCGTCGCGATGCGCAAGACCGACGAACAGGGCCGCCACACGTTCCACGTCCCGCCCGGCGAGCAGAGGCTCTACGTGGCCGACGGCACCTTCAACAACCGGCTGGGCAGCCGGACCGTGGTCGTCCCCGAGAAGGGCGAGCTCGAGCCCGTCCGGCTGATCTCGCGACGCCCCGGCACCACGTCGGCGATGATGGGCGGCATGACGAAGGCGCCGCCCGCCGCCGAGAAGGCCGCCGCCGCCGCCCGAGAAGGCCGCGATCCGGACGACAGTCGCGAAGACGGCCGTCCGCGAGGCGGACGACGACCCGCCGGCCGCTCCGCCCGCGGCGCCCATCGCCGCGGCCGAGGGCGACGGCCACCCCGCGACCCAGGCCGCCGATCCGAACGCCCGCACCGTGACCGGACTGGTCCGCGATCCCCAGGGCCGACCGTTGTCGGGCGTCGAGGTCCGCATCAACGGCAAGGAGACGGTTGCGGCCACCGATCGCGACGGCCTCTTCGAGCTGGCGAACGTGCCGGCCGGAGTCGTGCGGCTCGTCCTCCAGCGCCACGGGGGCAAGTTCCAGAACGAGGCAGTCCCGGCCGGCCGAGATCGCGTCGAGCTCACCCTGCGCGCCCGACACCTACGCCTCGCCCGACGAGCGGGTCCCGGCCGTCGACGAGCCGATCCCGGCAGACCTCCGCGCCCGGCTGACGTTCGTCGACCTCGAGCACGACGGCAACGACTACCTCGCCGACGGGCCTGCCGGCGACGGCAATGACCTCAACCGCCTGCCGCGCGGGGTCCACAGGCTGGGCGAGACTTACTTCCGCGTCGGCGAGAAGATGGTCCACGTCCAGGCCCGCCTGCGCCCCGACCTGCCGCGGGCAGTCAAGGGGATCAACGTCCAGGCCCTGCGCCAATGTCATGCACTTCCTGCACGGGGTGCAGTACGGCGGCACCTCGGACGTTTTGATCGGCGCGTACGTCGTCCGCTACACCGACGGGACCAGCGTGCAGGTCCCCATCGCCTGCGGCCAGACCCTCGCCAACTGGTGGCAGTTCCCCGGGCCGGCCGACGAGCCGACCGCGGCCCGGGTCGCCTGGACCGGGATGAACCAGACGATGGATCTGAATCCCAGGCTCAGGATCCGCCTGTTCGACTTCGCCTGGAAGAACCCCCACCCGGGGAAGGAGATCGCCACCCTGGATGTCCTCTCCGCCGTCAAGGATTGCGACCCGTTCCTCGTCGGGTTGACCCTGCAACGCGACCGGTAGCCGGGATGCCGCGACGAGCCCGTTCGGCAAGGGTCACCAACCCCGCCGCGGCCGCGACCCTGGTTCGGCGAGGGTCTCCGACCCCGCCGCGGCCGCGACCGACAGGTCTCCCAGGCTGGTGCCGGGCCGACTCCCACGTCGGTCAGGCTTCCGCCTGATGCCGCTCCGATCCGGTCGGGCGGGCCGGACCGTGCAGGCTGGAGCATGACCGACATCGGCCCGGGCCGACAGCTCTCCCGAGCGGGCCCAATGGGCCGCTTTGAGGCTTTCCGCCTCGCCAAGAGCGGCTTCTGAGACTCACGCCAAACCAGAAATAACCGGCCAAATATGAACCGAAGCACGGAAACCGCCGCCGCGGCGGAAAATCTTATGAAATCTCCAAATATTTTTTCTGCTTCTGACCGAAGGGCTTGCGTCAAGAAAATGCCCCTCTTCGCCGATAGGTGCATTTCAGTTTCTGCAAACCTGATACATCCTGTATATAGGGGGAGAGAAGAGAGCGGAGGGGGTACAGGGGGTTTTGGGGGCCCTGGAACATTCGATGCATGCACGCAATCCCCTCCTGGACCCCGCGAGATCGTCCCGAGCGGATGGATGTGCACGACGCTTACGGAGCGTCTCGATGAGTTCGTGCCGAGTCTGCTCGCTGATCTCGGCGTGCAGGCTGTCCCCGCGGAGGCCGGCAACATCTCGGTGAGGCGACAGCGATTCTTTGGTAGCAGAACCGGTGAGTCCATGCGCTCTCGTGTGGTGGCAAGTCGTGGCCGACTGTCATTCCAACACGGAGGGGCCCCGCCTTCCACCGATCTGTCAACTCGCTCGCCGGCGATCTCCGCCGATTTGAGACAATCCCATCTCGTACGCCGTACGCAATTCTGCAAACCTTTCGACGGCAAGGATTTCCGTCCGGTGTTCACTGACCATTGAGAGGATATCGGTGGGCCTCGCTGCGCTCGACCCACCCTACGGGACGGACCACTTGCCACTTGCCACTGACCACTGACCACTGACCACTTTGGTTGCGGCCGAAGGCTTCGCTGCGCCTCGGTGCCACTGTGGTTCGATCATCCCTTCGGCCTGAAGCCTGCGATGCGGATTCCCCCGCCCGGGAGACCTGGCGGTCAGGCCGGCGGCGGGATCATGAGACCCGCGCCGAACACTTGGTCGGTTCGGCCCGGCCGATCGCCGGCCCCGTTCGTCGCCGTCCGGCCGCACCGCAGTTCGGTCCGCGTATTCAGAGAAACGACCGCCCCAGCGCGGCGTGGAACGCAGCGCGGCCGCGGAGCAACGCGGCCGAGTCGCCCGAGCCCACGCCCAGCCGGCGGACGGCGAACGGGTCGACCGCACCCCGGCGGTTGATCCCCTCGAGCGAGGCGAACGCCACGCGATAGCCGGCCGCGGCCGCGATTGAAATGGTCACGTCGTTATACGTACCCGGCCAGCCGTAGGGATAGGCCAGGGCCTCGACGCTCGCGGCCCAGCCGCTCCTCGAGGAGCCGACGCGACCCCGCCAGCTCGTCGCGCTGGGCGTCGTCGTCCAGGTCGGCGAGCTTGCGGTGGGAGTGGCCGTGCGAACCGATCGAGAGGCCCGTCCCGGGTCCGGTCAGCCGGCGCACCTGGTCCCAGTCGGCGAACAGGGTGCGAGCCAGGGGCCCGGCCTCCACCGCGACCTCGGCGCGCCGGGCCAGCAGCTCGAGGAACTCGTCCTCGTCGGCGATCGTCCCCTGCAGGAAGGCCGCGATGATCGACCCGATCGCCGCGGGGCGCGGCGTCGTGGCCAGGTCGATCGACAGCGGCGGCAGGCTGGTATTCGCCCTGTCGACGGGCCGTCGGGGCAGCTCGAGCCGGGCCACGCGGGTCTGCTTGATGATGTAGGCGACCCGGTCCCACCACGGCAGCCTCGGCCGCTCGAGGAACGCCGTGGGCAGGAAGAACGTCGCCGGGACGCCGCGGTCGCGCAGCATCGGCGCGGCGACGTCGAAGTTGTCGCGATAGCCGTCGTCGAAGGTCACGAGCGCGGCGGGCTCGCGCCACGGGGCTTGCGAGGTGATCCGCTCGATCGCCTCGTCGAGCGTCAGCACCCGCAATCGACGGGCGAGCCATTCCACCTGGTCGCGAAACGACTCGGGGGTGGCCGAGATCACGGGGTCGTAAAACGCGTCCGCGCCCGGCTCGGCGATCCGGTGATAGGTCAGGACGATCAGCCCCGGCCGCGAGGCGCCCAGGTGCTCCAGCAGCCGGACGAGGCCCAGCCGGCCGAACAGTCGTGCCAGGTGTTCGCGCTTGTTCTGCATCGTGTCCGATCGTGCTGAATCCGCGGTCGGCCGTCCCCCAATGCGTCCTGGGGCGCCGAACGGTTGGTTGGCTCACTCACGGTCCAACGACCGGCGCCCCGTCCCCGACCGATCCGTTCCGATCCGGTCTTTCTGTAGGAGGGAGCTCCTGCTCCCGATCCGGGCGGCATCGGCCCGACCGATCGCCGGCAGGAGCCGGCTCCTACAACGGATCGGACCGGATCGGTCTCCCTGTAGGAGGGAGCTCCTGCTCCCGATCCGGTCGGCATCGGCCCGACCGATCGCCGGCAGGAGCCGGCTCCTACAACGGACCGGCCGATCCGGTCGATAGAGTTCGTTCCCATGTCCCTATCCCACCGATACGTTACGCGCTGGCGCGGATATTCCGGGGGTAGCGGCACGGTGACCCTACCCCAGCCACTTGAGAAAGGGCAGGTACGATCGCGGCGCAAAGCTGATCGGCCGCGGCCTGCGACCTCCGCATGGCCCACTCCTGCAAAGTCTCCCCGCCGATCGCCCTACCCAGATACTTTTTCGGCCGGAGCACTTAATTAGGACCTGCGGAACCGACGCGGAAGACCATGTTATCGCTCATGGCATTTCTCGCCAAGCAGCGATGCGGGCCGCGATCTCCGTCGTCCAGCGTCCATCCTCCGCGGCGACCATGGTTCACACAGGGCGCCTCGACCTGGGCGGATCGGGCTCGATGGCGAGCCCCGGGTGCCTGTCCGGATGCTCGGACTTGCGCCCGACGACCTGCTGGCAGGGCGATCCCGGTCGGTTACGATGTCTTATTGGATCGAACGGATCGCGACGCCTGGAATCCGGCCGCGCTCTCCCCCACGCGCGGCGTGTCGGCCGGATCGAACGGAGGGCCTGGCGATGGCCATCGTGACGGGACTGGCGGACGGCGGACGGCATGACGGCACTGGCGGCGCCGGGCGGTGGGAGGTCTTCCCGCGGCTCGGTGCGTTCGTCGCGGCGGGGCTGCTGGTCGGACTGGTCGCCGCAGACCTGGCGGCTCGGGTCGGGGGTGGAATCTCGCATGAGCACCACCTCGCGACGGCCGGGCTGGGGGCGATTGTGGGCCTGTTCGTCGGCCTGGGCCGGGGCGTCTGGCGGACCGATGCCGGCGCGGTGGTCGCTCCTCCTGAGGCGTCGGACGTGACCGGACCGACCGACGCGACGGAGCGGCTGTGGGACCCCTGGCTCGACGACGGCCGCGACGTCGAGCCGGCCGGGCTCGTCAGGGGAGAGACCCGCCCCGAGCCGTCGGCCGTCCCGAGCCTGCCGCGTGCCCCGGTCCGTCCCCGGGTGATCTCGCCGACGACCGGCGAGGCGATCCGGCTGGACGACGAGATCGGTTCGAGGATCGAGGAAGACCGGCGCGGGCTGGTCGTGATCCGGGGAGGGCCCGGGTCGGGCAAGACGCTCGCCCGTCATCACCTCGCGGCCGTCTTGCCGCCCTGGGCGCGCGGGCGGGTCTTGCTGATCGGAGCGATGGACCGCTCGGCGATCTCTGCCGACGAAACCATGCCCCTGGTGATCTACTTCTCGGATGGCGACCCCGGACCCGTCGCCGACCTGTTGCGTTCCCTCTTCGGGAAAAAGCTCAGCTCGCCGGAGGTCCGGCTGGAGCAGTACAACCTCGCCCCCTGGGACCAGGACGACGCCATCGAGTACCTGCTGGCGACCGACCGCGACGCCTGCGGCGGCGTCATGACCCGGCTGGGACGCTCGGGGGACTTCGGCTTCCTGAGCGGCATCCCGGAGCTCGCCGCGGCCGTGCTCGACCGGATGGCGCGCGACGAGACGATCGCCGACGCTCGCTCGGCCCTGCGTCGCGTCGTGGCGGACCGGATCCGCGGAGATGACCGCCTGCGCGTGCGGATCGAGGACCTGTGCCTGGAAGCGGTCCGCGAGGAATCCGACGGAATCCTGCGGCGGCTCGCGGGCCGGCTGCCGGACGGCCCGGGCCGCCTGGTCCGCCACCGCCCCGCGGCGCTGCTGGTGGCCGCCGACCGGATCGCCGCCATCATCGAGCGCGGGCGGGTGGAGCGGGTCCTCGCCGGCCGCCACTCGCGCGAGCTGGTGCACGAGGTCGCGCTGCGGATCCGGGGGAACGCGCAGGCCCTCGAGCATCTGGCCGGCTGGATGCGCGGCCGACCGCGCGGGCTGCACCCGCTGGCCGCCAGCCTGCTGCACGCCGCGACGCCCGGCTGGCGGCCCGATCCCGAGCGTCGGCCGAAGCTCGAGGGCGCCTATCTCGCCGGCGCCGCGTGGGAGGGGCTGGACCTCTACAGGGCGAACCTGCGATCCGTCGACCTGTCGCGGGCCGACCTGCGCCGGGCGAACCTGGAGGAGACCGACGCCCGCCGGGCCGGCCTGGACGGGGCCAACCTGAAAGGGGCCAACCTGCGATACTGCACGGCGACCGATGCCGACCTGAGCCGGGCGAGCCTGGTCCGCGCGATCCTCTCGCAGGCGAGGCTCCGGCGTGCCAACCTGTCGGGCGCCTTCCTCGATGGCGCCAACCTCTGGAAGGCCGACCTGTCGGCCGCGCGGATCGACGGGGCGGACTTCACCGGGGCGAACCTCGAGGACGCCTGCCTGAAGGGCCTGCCGCTGCGGCTGGCCCGGTTCGCCGGCGCCCGCTTCGGCGGCGCCGACCTGAGCGGCTGCGACCTGGAAGGCATCCACATGTCCGGCGCCGACCTCCACGACGCCGACCTCCGCGGCGCCGACCTGACCGGCTCGCAGATGCTCGGGGCGAACCTGGTGGGTGCCGACCTGCGCCGTGCCCGGCTGGCCGGATGTGAGCTGGCGGTGGGCCTCGCTGCGCGACGCCGATCTCCGCGGCGTGAATTTCCACCTGGGCTCGTCTCGCAGCGGGATGATCGACAGCCCGATCGCCTGCGAGGGGAGCCGCACGGGGTTCTACACCGACGACGACCTCGACCGCCACGTCAAGCCGGCCGAGGAGATCCGCAAGGCCGACCTCCGCGACGTCGACCTCCGCGGGGCCGACATCCGCAACGTCGACTTCTACCTGGTCGACCTCCGCGGCGCGTGCTACACGGCCGACCAGGCCAGGCACCTCCGCCAATGCCGGGCGATCCTGGACAACGGCGCGGCATAGTCGAGCGGGAGCCGGGCGTGTGGGTCCCAACGCTTATCTATGGGCTCACGCCGCAGGAACGAGGTTCAGCTCAAAGGGATGGCCTCGCAGCCAGCCGGATTCGGTAGGGACCGGCAACCTGGTGTCGGACGACACTTCGATCGAGCTGCCCTGGCCTACCTGGCGTTCGGCCGCCGTTCATCCCCTGGCTCTGAGACAGGCCATTCACCAGGTCGGCGATCCTCAATTCGGCGACCGTCGAGTCCTCTTCGATTAACAGGATCGAGTGGTTACCCAGCAGGAATGCCTCGGCGGCGTTGACCGGGCTGCTGACGACGGACAGGGGACAATCGAGAGAGTCGCCACGAAGGAATCGTGCCGCCAGCTCGGGGAATGCGACAAGATCCTCCTCCGTGAGTAAGAGGAGATGGCCCTGCGCGGACAGGAGCGTATAGGCGCGTACCTTCGAGACCCCCATAATTCAAGGGGATCGGGGCTTCGGTACCGAGGACGTCGCGTATCAGGAAGATCGTGCGCTCGCGACTGACACAGGCCGCGGCGCAGGGGATAGCGGGGGTCATTCAGCGAGCAGACGTTGACGATATCGTGCCCCCGAAATTGGTGATGGATCATGGGCGCCGAGAGTGTTCCACCCGCGAAATTCACGGCCGCAAGTCCGTCGCGTCGTGCCGCCGAGGCGAACACCTCGCCGTCAGGCCCGTCGCCGAGCCGAACGAGCCTGTAGAAATTGAGACGTGCGTCCTGGTGCCACGCAATCTGAGCGTTGACCTGATCATCGTCGTGAGTCAGGATCAAGAGGCCAAGGTCGCCGATCGGGGCGAGGAACGCGCCCGCGTGCGCGGCCTCGATTCCGTGGGCCCCTCCGATGAACGAATGCGGAAAGAACTCGAGTCCGGGAGCGGGCCCGGCGACCCGCTTGCCGACCATCACTTCGTTGCGGGAGCTGATGGCGATAAAATCACCGGCAAATGCGACGGCATTGATCGTGTCCGTCGCGGGCTGAATCGAAGCCACGCCGCTCGCGTCATCGGATCCTCGCCCGGGCAGGAAGAGCAACCTACCGTCCTCACCGGCGAAGCAAAGATTGCTCGTCCAGGGGCATTCGCCGACCCAACTGACATCCAGGCCCGGAATCTTGTGGAACGTCTCTTCAACGTGGTTCATGGGCAGAATCGCTCAGCTCAGGTCCTCGAAACGACATTCGACGTCGGGCATGCTGGCAAACGGTTGCCACTTCTGATTTTACGAGTCTATCGCAATGAAGCTGGGAGTGGGGTTCTGGCCCCTTCGGGCCACGGACGAAGGCCCTGGTTTCCTTGCAACAGTGTCCGATTTTACGACACTCCTCGCCGAACACCACCGCGCAGGCGATCCTGCTCGTTCCCACGGTCTCCGTGGGAATGCCGTGTTCGACGCTCTGCGTCGTCCGCGGAGGCAATCGGACGCGGGAGCGTCCCGGACGGCATTCCCACGCGGAGCGTGGGAACGAGGTTAGAGACCCGGCGACTGACGTCGCCGGTTCGCCAGGTCCACCATCCCGTGAACGCTTACCACCTTCCCATTGCGCAACACTTCACGTGTAACCATAATCCCCCTCCAGCGGCGTGAGGTGGAACGGGACATCACGCGGGATCAGCCCCTGGCGGTCGCGGATGTGGAACTTCACCGTGTATCGCGTGGCGAACCCGCAGCGGCCGAGGGCCTCGGCGGACCAGGGGGTGCTGGCGTACGCCTGGACGACGTCGGCGCCCTGGTCGCTTCAGCTCCCGCGTCAGCGCGGCGAACGCCGCCTGCCAGAGGCCCGCGTCGACGTCGTCGAGCAGGCAATCGACCACCTTGCCGAGCCGGGTGCGGCCGCGGTCCCTGGGGATGATGTTGAGCACGGCGAAGCCCCGCGGAGCGGCCCGGCGGCGTCGACGCAGATGCCACCCGGTCATCGTCCGTCGCGGGAAGGCGAGGAACGCGTTCAGTCGCGCGGGGTCGCGGGTCGTCAGGATGACGTGCTCGCCGGCCGACTCGACGATCGGGGCGATCTCGGGTCCGAAGCGCTCGACCCGCCGCAGGTGGAGAGATACGCCGGGTCTCGAGCGGAACCGGCGCAGCAGGCCCGCGGCGTCGCGGGCCAGGCCCAGCGCCGACGGGGGAAGCTCAGTCCCTCGGCGCGCAGCCAGTAGCCCTCGCGCAGCACTCGGGTGTAGACGGGGACCAGGCTGCGCAGGTCGTAGCCGGCACGCTCGCCGACCACCAGCGCCGACGGGCTGACCCCCAGGCCGAACTGCGTGGGGACGCCCTGGTGCGCCCGTCGCATCAGGCTCATGCCCACGGCCTTCTGCCCGGGCGAGCCCAGCCAGTCGATGATGTGGATCGTCGCGACCCTCCCTGCCCGCCCGACCTCGCCAGCGCCTTGCCCTCGAAGGCCGTCCGGCAGAGCCCCAGGTGCCCGACGATCCGGCCGGCCTCGTCCCGCGCGACGTAGCTGAGCGGCGCCGGCTCATCCCCGGGCTCGCCCTCTCGGGGGACGGCGCTTCGGTGCCCAGGTACTTCCAGCGCAGCACATCGGGCGCCGCGAAATCGGCGTCGGCGTCCGCGCGGAAACCCGCGGTCAGGAAGCGGCCCAGCTCGGGGATGTCCTCGGCGGACAGCGGGCGGATGTCGCGGCTCATGGCCGGGGCCGATGCGATCGCCGGCCGTCTTGCCCGTCACCTTGCGGATGAATTCCACCTCCGACGCGATGTACGGCGTGCCGTCGGGGCGGAAGATGTCGTGGAACCAGACGGGCGGCTCGGACGGCGTAGGGCTTCTGCCACGAGTCCCACGGGTAGATCGTCTGCGACTTGCCCGCGACGAAGCCCCAGTTGTACGCCCCGATGTGCTCCTCCTTGAAGTACGGCAGGATCGGGTCGAACGTGCTGCCCATCGGCCGGGCCATGTACTCGGTGCAGAGGATCGGCCGGCCGATAGCGCTTCAGCGCCTCGACGTCCTTCTTCAGCTCGGCGAGCGGCCGGTAATTGTGGAAGCTGATGACGTCGGACTGCGTGAGCATGTAGCGATTGGTCGGCGAGAGCCGGTCGGGGTCGGTCGAGGCGGCCGATCCAGACGCCGGCGGTCAGCGGCTGCGAGGGCTCGCCTCGCGGGCCCAGGCGAACGTCTTCCTCGAGGAGCGCCAGCGCCAGCTCGGGCTTGCCCGGGGGCTCGAGCCGGCCGTAGCTGGAGCCGTTGGTGTTGTCGGGCTCGTTGAACAGGTCCCAGGCGTGGATGCGGCGGTCGTCGCGGAACCGGCCGATGACGCCCGCGACGTAGGGCTTCAGCGAGTCGTGCCGCGACGGGTCGGCGAGGATCCGCGCGCCGGGGCTCTGCACCCAGCCCGAGTTGTGCAGGCCGGGCTTCGGCTCGCGCTGCTTGCCCAGCTGCGGGGCCGGGTCCCACACCGCGTCGAAGAGGACGAAGACCACGCCGATCTTGTGCCGGTCGGCGATCGCGAGGAACTGGTCCATCCGCGCCAGGAACCCCGGCGCGTCCTGCTGCCACAGCAGGTCGTGGAGGAATACGCGGACGCTGTTGAAGCCCAGGCCCTCGGCCCAGCCGAGCTCGCGGTCGATCGCCGCCGGGTCGAAGGTGTCGGCCTGCCACATCTCGAGCTGGTTGATCGCCGTGCTGGGGATGTAGTTGCAGCCGACGAGCCAGGGGTGCTCGCGGGCCCAGGCGGCGGCGCGTTCCTTCGGCCACGGGCCCGACGCGGATCCGGGCTCCTGGCAAACGCCCGGCCGGACCAGTCCGGCGGACGCCAGCATCACGACGACCGAGGCGAGACAGGCAAGGTGGAGACGTCGCTTCATGGGGTGGTTCCTTCAGGTTGGCGGATCTCGTTCGCCTCTCCCAGGCCGGCAGGATCCTCGGCGGCAAACTGTCTCCTGATCTCTGCGAGCGACCGCGACGACTCATGCCTGGCCCTGAGCTTGCATTCGTCGAGATAGCCCATGAACTCGCCGCTCGAGCGCAGCGCGAGCACTTCCTCGTCTCCCTCGTCGACGGCGACCAGCGCGAAGCGTGGCCGGCCACCGGAGGTCAGGAAGACAACCTCGCCGTCGGCCGCGTCGCGGAGCGCCTTCCAGGGTGAACTGTGGGGAGTCGAGCGGTACCGTCTTCAAAGTCGCATCTCCTTCCCGTCGATCCTGAGGACGTCATGCGACTTCACGCCGATCGCCAGGACCATGACGACACCCGGTCCGTCATCGATCTCATCGAACACTCGATATTCTCCCACCCGGAGCTCCCAGTCGGCCAGCGGGTTTTCCCGCAGCAGCTTGCGATGCCGGGTCGGCACGTGAGGTTGGTGGGTCGGTTGCAACTCGATGGCATCCAGGAGGATGTTCCGATCGCGAGCAATCAAGCGACCCAGGTGAACTTCGGCGTCCCGGGAAAACCGGACCTCGTAGGGCATGTCGCTGCACCGCTCAGGACTCGTGCATGAGCTCGCCGTTCACCACGGCGACGGAAGGAGCGGACGCACGACGACCGGCTGATACTACCATAAGCCCCCCTTGTGCCGATTTCCCCTCGGCGGGGGCACAGTCGCGTGGGATCCCCGAAAACCTCGCACCTTCGCATTGCCCCGTCCGGCCATCCGGGGTAATTTGAGCGGCCATCGGGATCGTCAGCAGCAACGGAAGGGCCCGACAACAAGGAGGTTGCCATGCCGAGGACCGTCCGCCGCACCCCGGCGTTCGAATCGATGGAGGGACGGGTCCTGCTCTCGAAGGGACTGGCGAACCCGGACGCGGCCATGCACCGCGAGCGGGCCGCTCTGACCCACTTCGTGCTCAACGGGACGATGGTAGGCATCCCCTTCGGCACGATCGGGCCCGACGGGATCGCCATCTCGTCCTTCAGCGTCGCCGGCAAGGCGCAGTCGATGGGCAAGGTGGTGGGCTCGCTGTTGCTCACCGACACGATCATCGCGCCGGGCAAGCAGCCGGACCTCAGCAACTCGACGCTGACCCTCGGCAACCCGCGGGGCAGCGTGCAGATCAAGATGGCCGCGTCGCCGTCGAACCGCTACGTCTTCATCGTGACGGCGGGCTCGGGCGGCGTATGCCTCGGCCTTCGGGTCGGGTACGGCCGTCATCTCGTACAGCGCACGGCTGCACGAGTACCAGCTTACCCTGCACTCGAGCAAGTACTGAGCAGGGCCCCTGCCCCTCGGTCGTGGAACGAGCGAGGCCGCCCCGACGATGGGGCCGGTTTGGGGGCGATCGGGTCCGGCTCTCTCGCGACGGGGACGAGCGGCCTGGCCGGTGGACCGCGCCGCCGTCGGAGATCCGCAGCCCCGCCCCGAGGCCCCCGCGCGTGCGGCCCGACTGCGATCGTCTCCTGCCTGGGCATTCGAGCGCCTGGAGGATGCGCCGCTCGCCCGATGGTCGCATCGATCCGGCAAGGGCCCGACGCGACGGCGATGGTCCCTGGGATCGGAACCTCGCCGTCGCGTCGGGTTGGTCCGAGGCGCGGGCCGCTCGAGCGTGGGGTGCTCTAATGCGCGCCGATGCCCGAGAAGATCGAGTTGATCGCGGTGCACGACGTCCCGAAGGAGCCGTTCTTCCAATGGCTGTCGGCCTGCTGGAGCAGGGACAGGATGCTGCACGTCTGGTTGTTGGACAGGCCGACGCCCGATCCGTTCGACCCCACGTTCCACGTGGCGGAACCGAGGCCGTTGTTCGTAACCGCGAAGCCGTAGGAGGATGCGGCGTTCCCGCACAGGTTGCTATTGGTCACATAAGCGCAGATCGCCGTCGAGAGCACCTGGGCGCACGCCTTCTGGTTCGTGTTGCCGTTGGAGAGCGTCTTGCAGTACGACGCGACGTAGGAATTGCTGCAGCCGTGCAGGTTGCCGAAGAGGGTGGGGCAGGTGGCCGCCAGCCAGCCGCCGAGGCTGGTGGAGTTGGACCCGCCGTTGAGGCAATTGATCAACGACTGGCCGCTCGAGCCGCACCAGTATGAGCTGGTTTGCGTCTGACAACTGTTCGCGCCGGAACCGACCAGGCTGAAGTTGTAATTGACCGCGACGGCCCCGCACCCGTCCTCCATCACGATCGACGAGATCGCGGCGTCGGTGAGCGACTTGCCGTCGGTCGAGCCGTTGTACTTGCCGACCGAGTTGGCGTCGGCGGTGAACCCGCCGGGCGGCGACACGGAAATGGCGTAACCGGTGCCGTTGCTTGGGGCCAGGCTGGGGAAGCTGTACTGACCGCCGGCGTTGGTCGTGGTCGAGACCGAGACCGGGGCCCCCAGGTAGTTCGTGCCCGTCAGGGTGACCGTCACTCCGGCGAGACCCTGGTCGCACGAGTCTTCCCTGCAATCTTGATTGCCGTCGTCGAGGACCTCTCCCGACAGGCTCGATGCCATCACCAGGCCGAAGTTGTAGCCGGTGCCGCTGACCTTGCTCGGGGTCGCCATGACGATCCCGCCGACCGACTCCGGTTTCGACGCGGCGGTGCCGCCCAGCGTGCCCGCCGTGGCCGTCCCCATCAGGTCGCCCGACGGCGTCGTTACCGTCACCTTGTAGCCGGCCGAGGCGCTGAACGGCATCCCGGCGAAGCTGTACGTGCCATTGGCCGCGGTCGTGGTCGTCTCGGAGATCGCATGCCCGAAGGCATCGGTGCCCGAGAGCGTGACGGTCACCCCGGCGATCCCGCCGTCGCCGCTGTCCAGCTTGCCGTCGACATTCATGTCGCAGTACACGGTGCCCATCACCGTCAGCTCGGGCGACGCGACCGGGTTCACCCCGCCGTTGTCGGCGCTGATCAGCCGGCCCTGGGCGCTGTAGAAGTCATTCGCGTTGAGCCCCAGGGTCGCGATGACCGACCCGCAGACGAAATCCACCTGGTAGAAGCTGCTCGGCAGCGTGACCGAGAGGACGTCGGTGTACTTGCCCGGCCCGAAGAATCCGGTCGTCGAACTGGGAGACCACCTGGAGGTCGGCGTCGTCCGACTCGAAGAACGACTCGGGCGCGGTGTAGCTGGCGAGCGAGAGCTCGTCGTAGTGCCCGCTGGGCACGGTGAAGCTGACCTTCACGGTGTCGCCCTGCTGGGTGTTGCCGCGGAGGTCGCTGTATTCTCCGACGAACTGGCCGCCGCTGTTGTAGACGTCGAACTCGACGCCCTGGAGGTTGCAGCAGGGGGTGACCACCATCACCTGCTCGCTCGGATCATTGTTGTCGGTGGCCGACCTGTTGCTGCCGTCGCCGGTGTAGGTGGCATCCCACTGGTAGACGCCCGGCGTGGCGCCGGCGGACAGGGCGTAGCCCCTGGGAGTGGTGTAGTTGCCATTGCCGTGGACCGACACGGTCTCGGTGTCGAGCTTGCTGCCGGTCGGACCGTACAGGGTGAAGGTGATCGACCCGGTGGGAGCATGCCGCCGACGAGCATCGCGGTGTCCGTCACGCACGTGGCCGTACCCTGCTGGACGACCGTGCTGGACGGGGTCGTGCTCAACGATGGGCTGGACATCGCATGCGCATAGCCGAAGTCAACGGTCAGGTCGCTCGTACCACCGGCCAGGGTTGCAGGCGTCGTCCCGCTGGGGCTGGGATTGCTGTCCAGCGCCGTGTTACCGCCCTGGAGCGTCGGCGAGGCGATGAAGCTCACCGGCGCCCCATTGCCGGTGAAGTTGGCCGCGTCCACGGCCACCGTGTAGCTGCCGGGCACTCGGTGAAGAGGTAGGCGCCGCTGCCATTGGTGGTCGCGTGGTCGATGACGGACTGGCCCGAGCCGTTGGTCCCGGTGAGGGTCAGCGTGACGCCCGATATCCCCGTCTCGCCCGTGTTCTGGATGCCGTTGGCGTTGCTGTCGTTCCAGACATAGTCGCCGACGGTCACGTCCTGGTAGAAGCCGAAGTCAACCGTCAGGTCGCTGCCGCCACCGGCCAGAGTACCGGGCGTGGTCACGCTGGGGCTCGGGTTGCTGTCCAGCGCCGTGCTGCCGCCCTGGACCGTCGGCGAGGCGTAGTAGCCGACCAAGGCGCCGCTGCCGGTGAAGTTGGTTGCGTCCACGGTCACGGTGTAGCTGCCGGGGGCCTCGGTGAAGAGGTAGGCGCCGCTGCCATTCGTCGTGGCGTGGTCGGTGACCGAACCGCCGGAGCCATTGGTCCCGGTCAGCGTCAGCGATACGCCCGAGATCCCCGTCTCGCCGCCGTTCTGGATGCCGTCGGCATTGCTGTCGTTCCAGACGAAGTCGCCGATCGTCACGTCCTGGAAGTAGCCGAAGTCAACCGTCAGGTCGCTGCCGCCACCGGCCAGCGTACCGGGCGTGGTCCCGCTCGGGTTCGGGTTGCTGTCCAGCGCCGCGTTACCGCCCTGGAGCGCCGGCGAGGCGTAGTACCCGACCAGCGCCCCATTGCCGGTGAAGTTGGCCGCGTCCACCGTCACCGTGTAGCTGCCCGGCGCCTCGGTGAAGAGGTAGGCGCCGGCCGAAGTGGTGGTCGCGTGATCGGTCACTGAACCGCCCGAGCCGTTGGTCCCGGTGAGGGTCAGCGCGACCCCCGATATCCCCGTCTCGCCGCCGTTCTGGATGCCGTCGGCGTTGGAGTCGTTCCAGACATAGTCGCCGACGGTCACGTCCTGGTAGAAGCCGAAGTCAACCGTCAAGTCGCTGCCGCCGCCCGCCAGGGTTCCGGGCGTGGTACCACTCGGATTCGGGTTGCTGTCCAGCGCCGTGTTACCGCCCTGGAGCGTCGGCGAGGCGTAGTAACCGACCAAGGCGCCGCTGCCGGTGAAGTTGGCAAGGTCCACGGTCACCGTGTAGCTGCCCGGCACTCGGTGAAGAGGTAGGCGCCGCTGCCGTTCGTCGTTGTATGATCGGTGACCGAACCGCCGGAGCCATTGGTACCGGTCAGCGTCAGCGTCACACCTGCAATGCCCGTCTCGCCCGCCGTCTGGATGCCGTCGGCATTGCTGTCGTTCCAGACATAGTCGCCGACCGTCACGTCCTGGTAGTAGCCGAAGTCAACCGTCAGGTCGCTGCTGGCGCCGGTGAAGGTCAGCAAGGACGGAGCGGTCCCGCTGGGGTCCGGGTTGCTGTCATTCGCCGCCGTGCTCCCCGTTGCGTTGACCGTCGTCGGCGTGAATCCGCTCAGCGCCGCCTGGGTGTTGTCGATCGACACCGAGTAAGTGCCCGGGGGCTCGGTGAACAGGTAGTGGCCGCTGCCGTCGGTGGACGTCGTGGCCGTGATGGCGTCGCCCAGGGCATCCTGGCCGGTGAGGTTCAGCGCGACGTTCGGGATGCCCGTCTCGCCGCCATCCTGGACGCCGTTGGCGTTGCTGTCGTTCCAGACGTAGTCGCCGATCGTGACCGGCAGCCACTCGCCGAAGTTGTAGTTCGTCAGGTTCTGCCCGCCGTTGACGACGATGCTCGACGTCGATGCGGGAGACAGGCCCGGCGAAGTGGCGAAGCCGTCGCCCGGGATGCCGGGCGTCGTCGCCGCCTGGAGGTAGCCGGCCGGCGGGGTCTCGGTGACCGTGTAAACGCCCGTCGTCAGGTTCGCGAACTTGTACGACCCGTCGGTCGCGGTCGGCATTGTCCGGTTGACCGAGTTGCCGTCCGCGTCCACGCCGGTCAGGGTGACCGTGACCGTCCCGATCCCGGTGTCCCCGGTGTCGAGCGACCCGCTCAGGTCGTTGTCGAGATAGACGTTGCCCGCGAGCGAACCGTTGGTGCCCCTCGTCGCCGACTCACCCGTATCCTGGAACGTGGCGCTCGGTGCGCTCGTGCTGGTCATCGCCGGCAGCGTGACCGTATAGACGTTCTGGAGGTTGAATGGGGCCGTCCCGGAGGGCGAGATCGTGGCGGTCGATGATCCGTTGTGCGAGTCGGGGTTCGTTCCGGCGGAGCTCAGGTTGACCGCCGCGGTCTGGGTGCTGATCCCGCCGGCGGTGTAGGTGCTCTGGAACGCGGAGGTCGCCGCATTGGCGGCCGTGTTGGCGAACGTCACGATCGACGAGTTGAGCAGCGACGTGTCGGTCGCGGGATACAGGTAGTTCGAGTCCTGGGCCGTGATCACCAGGGTGCAAGGTCCGTTGGTGGTCGTGGTGCGAGTGACCAGGCCGCTCTGCTCCAGGGTGGCCGTGGTCGTCGCCGTCGTCCGGTTGGAGGTGAGCTGGTAGTTGGTGAGCGAGAAGTCCCGGAACGGCGAGACCGCCGGCGTGCTGTAGGTGAGGTTGCCGACGGTGGAATTGGCATCCCCGGCCGCGTTATCGATCAGGGTCACCGACTGGCCGGTCTGCTGCTCGGTGATGGTGATCTCGAGCGGGCCGCCGGAGAGGAGCTGCCGCGGCTCCATCGACTCAATCCCCAGGACGGTCGGCCGTCGAGCCAATGACCCACGAACACGCGAATGACGACGAGTACGAGGACGAAACTTCAACATGCTTGATCTCTCTGGATGTCGGATGCGGATGGAATGGATCGCGCTCCGCGATCCGGTAGGACGATCACACGGCCTCTCGCGAATGAATTCCTCGATATTGATCTGGGGCGGGATATGCCGGGGCGCACGCATCCCGTGACGTTCATCACATCGGCCCAGTCGGCGCCCGGGAAATTCCCGGACATCGGCCGCCGCGAACGGGGCGCAGCGCGGCCGCGGCCCGATGGTGACGCCCCGATCAGGGGACGGCACCATCGCGGCGGGCCTTCGGAACAGAGACGAGCGGGCGGGTCTCCACCCGCCCCGACCGGCCTACGGGTCGAGGCCGGCGGATCGCGCATTTGTCATGCGCGGCGGCGGAGCCGGAGGACCAGGATCCCGATCGATCCCACGCCCAGCAGCATCAGCGACCCGGGCTCCGGCACGGCGGCGGCGTTCACGATCGTGGTGCCGGTCGGCTGGAAGGAATAGGAGGATCCGTCGCCCGACAGCGTCCATGTGTAGATCTGCGTGAGGGTATATCCCGAGCTCGCGCCGAAGGATGTGGGCGCTTCATTGCTGCTGTCCGAGAGTCCGAGGGAACTATAAGTTGCCCCCGGGCTCGCGACTCCGGTTCCGTACGCCACCTGCCCCGCCGTGGCGAAGCTCTGAAAAGTGGCCGAATCCGTGGTTCCAGGGAGGGCCGTGTAGCCGGAACTGCTCCCCATCACATAGTTGGGCCCCGCAGGATTGGTGTAGCCGGTGTCGGTGACCTCGATGGTCAGCGTGGGGGCCGGGGAGGTCGAGGTCGGGTAAGCACTCGAGGTATAGAAGGTGCCCACACCCTCGAGCTGGCCCTGGGACGCATTCAGCGTGGACGTCACGCCGAACCCGCTGGAGGGGTTCGAGGTCGCGTTACCGTTCCAGCTGATGTCCGGGGCGGCGGCCCAGAGCGCGGTCGAGGTGGCGTCGATATTGAGGCTCGTCCCGCTCGGCCCCGTGATCTCGTAGGGCGTGTTGGAACCCTCGAAGATCTTGATGGCCAGCTCGGCCCTGGCGGTCCCGGCCGAGGCCAGGACAAGGGCAAGGCAAGGCAGGAGGATCTTTGCAGTCGTCGATCGCATCGGGCTGTTCCTCTGAGAAGTTGAGTAGGAAAATCGTCGGGGGAGCGGCGTTGCCTGGATGGCCTTCCAACCCTCCCAAGACCGCCTGGCCGGTCCGCTCGTGTCGAATCCGTTCGACTTCAGGGCCTCGTTCCGGCGCCTGCCGGCTCGCTGTTCTGTCCCGGTTTCGGTTGCTCTATCGAGTATCAAAGTCCCCTCGTCCCGGCGGGCGCGGTGGCGATGCCGCACCGTCGTCGGGTCGGTTTCCCGCCCGTCCCTCCGCGGGAGTCGTCCTCCCCCGGTTCGTGACGAGCGCAGGCTCACCGCCAGGCCATGGGCGCACGCTGTGCGCCCTCCATCGGCAAGCGCCGGGAGCCCGACAGGAATTGCCTTCCCATCAGGGGCGTTGTTCTCTGCGGGAATTCATCGTTTCGTTCGGCTGGAGGCACATCGCCGGGCCTCGCTGGTGGGTGGGTGTGGCGTCAATTTACTCGCATCCAAAAGGTTTTCCACTTGTTAAGTCATGTACGATGTCTATGTCGTGTCACCGAAAGTCTCGGTATCAGCAAACCTGGCATGTCGACCGGACTCGCATCACGGCCTCTGCAATGACATTAAATGCGCGTGATTCACACATTTCAAGTACATGTCTGACGCTCGTTCGGGGCTCGTCTGGTGCGATCCGGTTCTCACTCCCTAAGTCCTTGACGGGGAACATAGTCCACTGTGACCGCGCCGGTCGATCGAAGCCGGATCGGCGACGCGAATCGCATTGAGAGCCGCACGAAATGAACGTCACGTTGACAAAAAACATCGATGCGGCGGACATGCCGACCCGCTTGCCGGGGTCTGATGGTCGCGCCGAGACGCCGAGGCGGCCCGTCGATCGCCGGCCCATGGTGAGTATCGACGACCGTCGGAGGCCCGACCGGGATCATCGTCAGGCGAGGCACCGAGGAATCACCGAGAAATCTCCCACAGTCCGACAAACTTGCTCGCGGAACCAGGTAAGACATCGAGTCGAACCGAGGGTGGAAGGATCGGAGGACCGCGCCATCAGCTCGTCGATCGGCATTGGAGCTCTTCTGTTCTCGTCTTCGTCTCTGTGCCTCTGTACTACTAATGCTGGGAATCACGTACGCCGTACGCAATTTCACAAACCTTTCGACGGCAATGGCTCCCGTCCGGTATCCACTGACCACCGAGAGGATATCGGTGGGCCTCGCTGCGCTCGACCCACCCTACGGGTCTGACCACTTGCCACTTGCCACTGACCACTGACCACTTTGGTTGTGGCCGAAGGCTGCTCTGTGGTTCGACCCCTCTTGCTCGAGCCATTGCAGTCCGGCCGCGCCGGTGCTTTGGTGGGAGCTGGCTCCGCCGGCGATCGGCGGGGCTGAACTCGTCCCGGTCCCCCGGGCCCCTCGACCCGCGTTTCGGTCTCGCACTTGAAGGATGTGCCGGGAACGGCGGGCGGGGTGGTGGCGGGTGTGGCCGGCTTCGGCGTCAACAGGTCCACCGAGGCCGCGGGCGCGATCGCCGGGCTCGGTGCGGCCGCTTTCGGTGCGGGCTTGGAGGCCGCCTTCTGACGGCGCAGGCGCGCCGGGCGGAGATGCGCTGCAATGCGGACGCCTCGTCCTCGACGCGATCCTGGATCCGCCCGAGGTTCTCGATCTCGTCGTAGAGCTGCTGCATGCGGGCAATCTGCTCGGGGTCGTCGTGGCGCAGTGCGCCGGACCGCCGAATCCTTGCGGGGCTGGTCCCCGTTCGTGAACTGGCTGCGCGCCTGCTGGAAGTCCGTGCGGGCCTGCTCCGCGGCGTGTTCGGCGGCGTCGGCCCGGCGGAGCGCTTCGCGAGTGAGACCCGACTGCCAGGTCGCCCAAGCGACCAGGGCCGCCAGCACGAAGCCGCCGGCCGCGATCATCCGCGACGACCGCGCGGAAGGTGTCCGCAAGCCTTCGGAATCCCTTGACCTCCATGTCGTGTCCTCCTTCCTGGAGTCGGAACGGTCCGATCAAAATCAGGGGCATCCGCCGGGTTGCCGCTTCGGGCGTCGCCGTCCGCACGCGGCAGGGCGCGATCGCATGGCATGACATCCGATACAAGACGATGTGATACCACGTGCGGCCACCCGCATCGAATCGAATCGGCTCGACTCGACCTGGCGCCGGCCTGTCCTCTGACCCGTCTGCGTAACGATGACTCGGGCGCACCCCGAACGGGTAGGGTACGGGCCGGGGCGGATCTTACCCGAGCCGCCCGGGGCGCTCAACCTCGACTTCGGGCCGCGATCGGCGAGGCAAGGGGCTAGCGGGCGGGCGGGCGGGCAGGCCGTCCGGGATCGCGGGCCGTTGCATGCGCTCTCCCGGGTTGTGGGCGACGAGGGCGCTGCACGGATCCGCGTCCGTCGGCCGCCGCTCCGGCCGATCGCCGTCGGGGGCAGGTCCCTCTATCAGGGGCCCTGGCTTCTCGGCTATCCTCGCTCACGGGCCGGCCGGCGGTCGCTGGGACGACCCTGCCCGATCGGGTAGGGACGGACGATCCTCGCGATCCCGTAGCCCGACCGCCCGGGCCCGGCCGGGGCATCGCGGGGCCGATCGGCCGTGATCGGTCGGCCGGCCGGTCCGTCGGCCGATGGCTCGAAGGCTTATGCTCACATCGGTAGGTGCGAGGTCGTCGTCGATGAACATTCTCGGCGCGCAGGTGATGCCGTGCCCGGTCGAGATGCGTCCGGCGGCGCTGGAGGTGCTGTACCGCCGGATGCCGGCCGCGCTGCGGGGGCACCTGATCGCCGAGGTGCTGGCCGACGCGCAGGCCGGCGACCTCGACCTCTCGGGCCTGTGGGTGGCGCGGATCCGGTCGGGCCGGATCATCGGGGCGATGATGACGCAGGCGCTGGCCGGCAAGGTCGGCCGCGGTCTGGCCGCCGGAGGTCCGGCCGTCGTGGCGACGCGGGCCGCTGGCCGCGTCGTTGATGCGGGCGGCGCTCGAGAGCCTGTCGGAGCGTGGCTACCGGCTGGCGCAGGCGGCGCTCGACGAGTCGGCCGGCCCGCAGGCGGCGCGCGACCTTGTCCGCGGCGGCATGCCCCGCGTGACCGAGCTGCTGTACCTCGAGCGCGACACGGCCCTCGACCTGGCCCCGCACGGCCCAGGCCTTCCGGCGGGCGTCGGGATCGCGGGCCGGACGGATGCGCAAACCTTCGCGGGATTCGCCTGGCGGCCGTACGACGCGGCGATCGCCGACGAGTTCCGCGCGGTGCTCCAGGCGACCTACGAGGGGAGCCTGGACATGCCCGAGCTCGAGGGCACCCGGGCGCTCGAGGACATCCTGGCGGGGCACCAGGCGGCCGGCCTGTTCGTGCCCGCGCGGTGGCAACTGGGCACCATCCCCGGCCAGTCCGGATCGGCCGCCGTGCTGCTGATGACCGAGGCCCCCGGCCGCGAGGCATGGGAGGTCATCTACCTGGGGCTCACGCCGCCGCGCGCGGGCGCGGGCTGGGCCGCGCCGTGATCCGCCACGCCCTGGAGCTCGCGAGAGCCGCCGGCACCCGGTCCTCGAGCTGGCGGTCAACCTGCGCAACACGCCGGCCGTGCGGCTCTACCGCACCACCGGCTTCACGCCCCGCGATCGCCGCGCGGTGCACCTCGCCGTCCTGGGCCGATGACCGAGCGCCTTCACGGTTGCGTCGCGCCGACGAGCCCGACGCGCCAGCGAGTGGATGGCTTGATCGGCCGGGGAACCCACTCGCTTGCGCGTCGGGCTCGTACCGGCCCGATCTCCCATCGTGCGTAATCCAGCCGTTCGACGCCCTAGCTCATCACCAGCTCGCTGCCGTGCGGGGCGTGGACGCCGTTGCCGTTGGTCGACGGGGCCAGCAGCAGCTCGGCGGCGATGGCGGTACTCGCCGTGCTGGCTCAGGTCGAGCCCCGCGATCTCCTGCTCCTCGGTCACCCGCAGCGGGATGATCAGGTCGGTGATCTTGAACAGGATGAACGAGCCGAAGAAGGTGAACGCCGAGACGATGACCAGCGCCCACAGGTGGGCGATGAAGGTCTCGGTACTTGCCGCTGGTGAGCCCGACCTCGTTGGCGAAGACGCCGGTCATCACCATGCCGACCATGCCGCCGATCCCGTGGCAGGGGAAGACGTCGAGCGTGTCGTCCAGGGTCGACTTGCTCTTCCAGTGCGCGGCGAGGTTGCTGACCACGCTGGCGACCAGGCCGATGACGATGCTCTCGCGGACCGTGACGAATCCGGCGGCGGGCGTGATCGCGACCAGGCCGACCACGGCGCCGATGCAGGCGCCCAGCGCCGACGGCTTGCGGCCGCGCATCCAGTCGAAGAACATCCAGCCGAGCATCGCCGCCGCCGAGGCCGTGTTCGTCGTCGCGAACGCCATCGCCGCGGTGCCGTTGGCCGCCACCGCCGAGCCGGCGTTGAAGCCGAACCAGCCGAACCAGAGCATCCCCGTCCCCAGGATCACGAACGGCACGTTCGCCGGCGACGTCGTCTCCTTCGAGACGTGGCTCTTGCGACGGCCCAGGATCAGGGCCCCGGCCAGCGCCGCCCAGCCCGCCGACATGTGCACCACCGTCCCGCCGGCGAAGTCCTTGCACCCCCCACTTCCGCAGGAACCCTCGGGATGCCAGGTCCAGTGCGCCAGCGGGGCGTAGATGAACAGGCTGAACAGCACGATGAACAGCAGGTACGACGAGAACCGCACCCGCTCGGCGAACGAGCCCGTGATCAAGGCCGGCGTGATGATCGCGAACTTGAGCTGGAACATCGCGAAGATGATCAGCGGCACCGTCTTGGACAGGTTGCCTTGTTGGTCGCCTCGCCCACGCCGTCGAACATCAGGAACGTCATCGGGTTGCCGATGACCCCAGTGGCCGACGCTATCGCCGAACGCCAGGCTGAATCCCACCGCCACCCAGACCAGGCTGATCACGCCCAGCGCCACGATGCTCTGCAACATCGTCGAGACCACGTTCTTCAGGCTCACCATCCCGCCATAGAAGAACGACAGCCCCGGCGTCATCAACAGCACCAGCGCCGAGGCCGTCAACATCCAGGCCACGTCGCCCGGATTCGATCGCCTCGTCCGGCCGGCTGGGACGAAGCCAGGGCTTCACGACCAGTGCCACCACCGCCAGCACGACCAGCATGATGAAAGGGAATCGCCGTTGCACGCTTCATGAGCAGTCTCGCCGTATTTTCTAGCAACCTCGCCGTCCGGACGGACCCTGGGGAACCGCTCCCTCATGGAATCGGCGCCGAGGACAAGTTATGCAAAGTCCTCGCAGGCATCGATTTGCGCCGTTGATTCACGATCCGGACGGGGAGTGGAGAGTGAGCATTCGGGCACTCACAATGGCGAATGATATGCCGATCGAGCGGGAAGGGCCTGTGCGCGGCCTTGAAGGGGAGCTCTCGAACGACTTTCTAAATAAGTTCACGCGATGGGAAAGCGCGGATCGGCGGACGGAGCCGCCTCCTACATCAGGACGCGGGGATCCGGCCGCTGTAGGAGCCGGCTCTGTCCGGCGACTCTTCGATTCGCTCTCCCTCTCGGCTGAATTTATCTAGAAGCGGAAGATGACGTCGAATCCGAGGGTGAACTGGCTGCCGCGGGTGTCGTTGCTGTAGGGGGTGCCGAACTGCGCCCAGTCGTAGCGGGCCTCGGGGCGGATCCAGATGTAGTCCTTGGGCTTGTAGATCAGCCCCAGTGTCATCTCGTGATAGGTGTCGGCGTAGCCGGTGCGGTCGCCGGTGGGGTCCCAGAAGATCTCGCTGCGCCAGACGCCGGTCAGCTTGGGGTTGAACTCGTAGAGGAACCAGTTGCCGAAGCTGTACCAACTCGGCCGTGCGCGGTGCGCCGTTGGCGCCGTTGGAGGCCAGGCCGGGGACGTTCAGCTCCCACCCCTGGTCGGTCTCGATGATCTGGGTCAGCTTGCTGCCCCACTTGTGGGTGAGCACCGTGGTGAATAGCGTGCGGTCGTTGCCGGCATAGCCCGGGTTGGCTCGGCCGGCCAGGCTGGGGATGTTGACATATCCGGTGGGATACAGCGGCTGGTTGGCCGGAAGGAACCGGGGGAACTGGTCGGGACCCCAGACGCAGGTGAACGCGATGTTGGTCTTCTCATCGCGGGACACCCAACTGAAGCCGCCGATGTAGCCCCAGAGATATCGTTCGTCGATCCAGCGGTCCCAGCCGTTGATCGTGCCATTGTAGAGGTTGATCCGCGGCGTCAGATGCAGGGTCGTGACGACGCCGACGTGGCGGAACGGCTGGCCGTAGTTGAACATGTAGGGGACGGACAGCAGCGGCCGGGCGATCGCCGGCACCTGCTCGTAGCCGGCGAGCGTGTACCAGAGCCCTCCCTTGACGTCGAGGCCGCCGGGCGTGAGGACCGGCAGGTGCGCCTCGCCGTAGAGCTGCGACAGGTCATACCCGGCGAAATGGCCCGGCGGGAAGGCCCGGTTGAACAGGCCCTGCATGTAGTTGAATTCCCAGTCGTTGCCGAACATGTTGTCCATGCGGAAGCCGAAGTTGACCGAGTCGGTCTGTTCGAGCGGGATTCTCGATGACGAGGTAATACTGGTTGCCCATCCACTGATTGGCCTTGAACATTGGGCTCGACGCCGAAATTGATCCCGTTGCCGCGGCCGTTGGCATTGCCGGTGTAACTGTTCTGAATCCAGCCGTAGACCCTCACGGGCGAGTCGCGCATCTGCAGGTATTTCATCAGCAAGGTGAGGGGGACCTGTTGTGGCGCGGCGGCCTGCGCCTCGGCGATGACCTCGGGCGGCTCGCCGCCGCCGAGTCCCCGCTCTTCGGCCGGCAGCGACAGGTCGGGCGTCGGCACCGAGTTGGTCGACGCCGGCGGGGTCGTGCCTCCCGCGGCCTGCGTGCGGACGACCGTCGGATCGGCCGTGAACGGTCGCGGCGGCGGGATCACCGGCCGCGCGGTGTCGTCGGGCTGCGAACCCGCGCGGGCCTGGCCGGCCGGGAATTGTCGCGGCGGCGGGATCACCGGCCGCGCCTCGGTTGATTCGGCTTTCGCTCCCTCGTCCGAGGCCCATGATGAAGGCGTAGTCGTCCCGATTGCCGCGAGTGCCACGATCCACAACAACATGCAAGACCCCGTCGCGGCTCCGGGCGGGCCTGCAATCGCAAGCCCTGGCCAGGAGTCGTATTGCGTTGTCAAATCCTGTCGCACACCCTCTTCGTTTCCGCTCGGACCGACCCCGAATCCCGATCGGGTTCGCATCCTGTCGCCGGCTCTACCTGGCGGACACGGCCGGCTTATATCGGTTGTAACGACGGATTTCTCGACCCCGAACTCGAAAAATTGCGAGAGGCTGCTCGCGAGATGATCCGGGTCGAGATTGATGCGATCACGCATTTTTCGACGGGCGGGGGCGGGCCCATACAGGCAGTAAGGGCTTGAAAGCGTCCAAGATCCTCGATAATACAGTCGGATAGCGCGGTCGCTCTGCAGGACCGGCAGACAGGAGTAACGGGTGGGATTCGGCGCTCGACCCCCCGACTTTGCGAGTCGCGCGAAGATCAGGTTCCAACGGAGGGACCTGGGAGCAGGCGATGATGGAATACGGGTTCGACGCCCATCCAGTGTTCCTCTGGGTGGGGGAAGTGTTCATTTCCGCGCTGGCAATCTTCGGATCGCTGGTCGCCTGGCATCTTCGCAGTCATCCCGGCCGGCACGACGGCCCGGGCTGGGAGCTGCCGCAGGAACGGGGGCCAGACATCATGGGCTGGTACGTCCTGGGCGGTGCAGCCGAGGCGTTGACCGCGGCGGCGGCCGACGCGCCGGCGGAAGACGGATCGGCGCCGTCCGGGGTGCTCGACCCGCTTCCGCGGGAATTCCCGTTCAGGTCCGCCGTTCGATGAAGCTCGAGCCGACCGCCAGGCGGCCGGGCGAACCGGCGACGTCAGTCGCCGGGTGATCCGACGTCGCCGGGTGATGCCCTCGAACCCGGGTGATGCCCCCAGAAACCCGGCGACTGACGTCGCGGGTTCGCCATCGTCGCCGGACCGAGGCCGACTCCGAGTGGACTCGGATTGGCAGGTTGCGGGCGATCCCGGACAATGATCGCCCGGGGTGGGAACGGCGACGATCCGGGCGAATCGGAGGATTCTCCAATAAATCCGGCGGCGGCGCGGGTCTTCTCTCGTGGGGGCCGCGGACGTCGCGGCGCCGGCGGTCGAGCGATCGCGGGGCTCGGATGGACGCGGACGGACTGGCCGATCGACTGGCGCGCGGCGACTCGTCGGCCTTCGCCGAGCTGTACGATGCCTGTGCCGACCGGGTGCACCATTTCCTCGTCGTCCGCCTGGGCTCGCGGCCCGACGCCGACGATGCGATGCAGGAGACGTTCGTCCGGCTGGCGCGGTCGCGGGAGGCGCTGGCGGGGGTGAAGGACCTGATGGCATACGTGTTCACGATCGCGCGTCGCGAGGCGATTCGCCTGGCCGGCCGACGCTCGCGTGAGGACCGGGCACGGTCGTCGCTGGCGGGCGCGTTGCTGTTCGAACCCGAGGCGGCCGACGGCCGCGCGTCGGCCGAGACGGCGGAGTGGGTCGCGGCCTCGCTGGCCCGGATCGGCGTCGAGCTGCGCGAGGTCGTCGAGCTGAGGATCTATGCCGGGCTGACGTTCCGCGAGATCGCCGAGGTGACGGGGCTGCCGCAGGGCACGGTCGCCACGCGATACCGCTCGGCGCTGGAGAAGATGCGGGGCCAGCTCGCGGAGGGGCGCGAATGAGCGACGACATCGAGCGACGACTCCGCCGCGTGTCGCCCCGAGGCGCCCCGCCCGCGCTCCGCAGCCGGGTGCTGGCCGCCGTGGCCGCCGAGCTGCCTGCGGCCGCCGGGCCGCCCGCGGCATCGCCGCGGCACCTGACCAGGCGGCCGGGATTTCCGCGGTTGCACCCGATGCTCGCGACGGCCGCCGCGCTGCTCGCGGCCTACATGCTCAACCTGTGGGTCAACGACCGGCTCGACCGCCGGCTGGCGGCCGTGATCGGCCCGTCGCCCGTGCGTCGGCAAGCGGCCGAGATCGCCGCCGACGTCGCGTCGGTCACGGATCCGGCCACCGGGCGCTGGGCGTATGAAAGCCTCACCGCGGGCCAGGACCGGCTCGACGCCCGCCGCTATGCCCTCCGGCTCCGCCGGATGATCCCCCGATTCACCGCGAACCTCGAGCTCGAAGGGACCGCCGATGAAACGCCTGCTCAAGAGGCTCAAGTGGGCCGCGATCGCCGCGGCAGCCTTGGTCGTCGCCGCGATGATCGCCAATGCCGCGTTCGTCTGGCTCACCGGTTCACATGTTGAGGTCAAGCTCGCCGAGCTGCGGAAGGCCGGCGAGCCGCTGCGGATCGCCGACCTCGTCCGCCCGCCGATCCCGCCCGAGTCCAACGCCGACACGTTCCTCGGCCGCGCGGCCGACGACGTTAACGCGATCCAGAAGGAGCTGATCGCCGTCTATCCCAGGGTCGGCTACCCGACGGGCGAATTGGCTCCGGCCGAGGTTGACGGGCTGGAGAAGATGTTCGCCGCCTATCCCCGGCTGATGCCGAACCTGGAGCAGGCGGCGGCCTGCCCGGATTCGGATCCGCAGATCGACGCCACGCAGCCGCCGTCCCTCTTCAGCCAGGCGGTGATCGACCACACGGCGCGGTGCCGCACGCTCGGCCGGGTCCTGCGGGCTCGCTCGAGCTGGCTGCTGGCGAAGGGTCGGCCCGAGGACGCGGTGGCCACCCAGATCCTGATGCTGCGGATCGCCCGCCACTACCGTCGCCAGCCGCTGCTGATCAGCTACCTCATGACGGCGGCCGTCGAGCAGGCGGCGATCGACGCGATCAACCGGGTGCTCCAGGCCGCCCCGGTCGCGCCGGCCACCCGCCAGGCGATCGACGGCGAGCTGGCCCAGCACGAGACGATCGAGGGATACCGCTGGGCGCTGCGGAGCGAGCGAGCCTTCTCGTTATCGACGGTCGCGGACATACCCCTCGCGGGCCTCTGGATCACGCGGGGGTTCACCAACAACCTGGTGCTAGGCATACTGGACCTCTACGAGCGACACCTGGCCAGTGCGTCGCGTCCCTATCCCGAGGTGGCCGCCGCCGCCGGCAGGCCACGGCCGACGTCGGGCGGCGTGATGAATCCGTACTTCGCGCTGGTCACCCTGCTCGAGCCCTCCCTGACAGCCTCGCGGCCGCCGGTCGAGCGGATTCGCGCGATGTCGCGGTCGCTCCGGGTGCTGAGCGCGATCCAGGCCCGCACGCCCAAGGACGACAGGTCAGCGACGGTGCCGGACCTCGCCAGCCTGGGCCTGCCCGCAGAGATCACCGTCGACCCTTTCAACGGCGAGCCGCTGAAGGTGAAGAAGGACCCGCGGGGTTGGGTGGTGTACTCGGTCGGTGCCGACCTCACCGACAACGGCGGCCTGTTCGAGAAGGCCGTCAACATCGGCGTCGGGCCCACGCCGCCCGAGCCGTCGGCAAAGAAGCCGCCCGAGACGTCCGCGACGAAGCCGCCGGAGCCGCCCGCGACGAAGCAGCCCTGAGTGCGGATCGCCGTCCAAAGCGGACCGTCTTCCCGTGGGGGGGGCTTGCCCTCACCATGACCCGCCTTCCGGAACGGTCCGTCGGCCCGCGGGCCCGGCAGCCGGGACGCCAGGGCATCGCCGTTTGAATGAAATGTGCAATCATAGATCCTGTACTTTGCGCGATTCTCTTCATTCTCACGCGGCCAGATCGAGAAGCCGCTCGGCGAGGGCCTGGATCTCGTCCTCAATGATCCCGGGACGGATAACCGCCCGAATCTCCTCGGCCGGCAACTCCCGGCGCCACGCCCGCCGCATGTCCGCGTGACTCTGGCGACGAGCCGGATCGTCCCACGGCGACGCCCGGCGGTCCACCTACTCCTCCTCCGGCCGCCCCGGGCCCATGCCCCGGTCATCGTGAAGGTCCGGAGGCAGACATGGAACGCACCGATACTGGCCCACTCGAACCGCACATGCGGCCGGCCGACCCGACGACTTCCTTGCAATCGCGGACGGCGATGCGATCCTCGCCGTGGATCCGCGGCGGGCCGCGACTCCCCTCCGGCCGCGGCCCGGGCACCGTCCACGGCACCGCGTCCTTGCGGTGTCAACCGACGACCGTCCTCCCCAGGCCGATCGCCGGCTTGAGGAAGGCAGCCTTGGCATACGCCCCGTCGGTCGAGCACGCTGGCGAGCCGGGAGAATTACTGGCACGGGGCCGGCATCAGGTGCGAAGATGTTATCGAGGACTGCTCCACTCGGGTGCGTGGCCTGTGCGGTCACCGACGTCTTTCCGGCGGTGCAGGCCCGCGGCGATCCCTTTCGAATACCAGACCTGCGAGGAGCGGCTCACGCCGACAACCCGGCGTCGACATCGCGTCACAAAGTCAGGCCGTTGCATCATCCTCCAAAGATCATGTCGAACCCGGAAACGACCTGTTGGACCCTGATCCACGCCGCCGCGGCGGGCGGCCGCGCCGACCGCGACGAGGTCGTTCGTCGCTACCTCGGAGTCGTCCGCGCCTACCTCGCCGACCGCTGGCGCGGATCGGCGTTGCGCAACGACCTGGATGACGCCGTGCAGGACGTCTTCGTCGAGTGCTTCCGCCAGGGCGGCGCGCTGGAGGCCGCCGGCGCCGGCCGGGTGCCCAACTTCCGCGCCTTCCTTTACGGGGTCACGCGCAACGTCGCCCGCCGCTTCGAGAGGCGGTCCGCACCGATCGTCGCGCCGCCGCAAGTCGAAGCGGACGAGGAGAGCCTGTCGCGATTGTTCGAGAAGGCCTGGGCCCGGTCGGTCATGGCCGAGGCGGCCCGGCTCCAGCGCCGGCGCGCGCAAGACGGTGGGGACGACGCGATGCGGCGGGTCGAGCTGCTGCGGCTTCGCTTCGAGGAGGGCCTTCCCATCCGCGCCATCGCCGGGCTCTGGGGCGTCGATGCCGCCGGTTTGCACCGCGCCTACGCCCTCGCCCGCAAGGAATTCAAGGGGGCCTTGATGGAAGTCGTGGCCTTCCATCATCCCGGAAGCCCGGACGAGGTCGAGCGCGAGGCGGCCGGCCTGCTGAAATCGCTCTCCTGAGTTTTCCCGGATTTCTTGCGCGAAAACGGCCGCCGGCGTGATCCTGGGTCGAGCGATCCCCCGGGGACGCGGGGCCCCAGCCCGGCCGGGACTCCCGGGGCGATTGCCTGGACTATCGCAGGCCCATCGCGACATCCCGGCGATGGGTTTCAGGTCGCGGCTGCGCGGCCGACGATCGTCCGCGATGGCCCGAACAGGTCCCGATTCCCCCTTCGGAGGCCGCCGCGATGAAGACCCGATCACTCCGGATGTACCGCCATTCTCGGCGTACGGGCCGCCCCGCCCGCCGGCCGCTCCTCGAGCCGCTGGAGGCCCGGACGCTCATGGCCACCATCACCGTCGACAGCGCGGACGACGCCGATACGCGCGACGCGGCCCTCACGCTCCGCGAAGCGATCGAGATCGCCGACGGCACGCTGGGCGTGGCTTCCTTGACGGACCGGGAGGAGGCCCAGGTCTCCGGGACGCCGTCGGCGGGGCGCCGGGCGACACGATCGCCTTCGACATCCCGGGCGCGGGCGTCCGCACGATCGACCTCGCGTCCGAGCTGCCGGCCGTCACCGTCCCGGTCACCATCGACGGCTACACCCAGCCGGGCTCGAGCCCCAACACCCTGGTCGATGGCGACAACGCCGCCCCCCTGATCGAGCTGAATCGGGGCGACCTGGGGCTCGACGGGCTGATGATCGCGGCCGGGGACAGCACGGTCCGGGGCCTGGTGATCGACGGGGGCGCCTCCGCATACGCATTCGCGATCCAGATCGCGACCGAGGGCGGCGACCGGATCGAGGGCGACTTCCTCGGCCCCGATCCCGCGGGCACCGTCGACGTCGGCGCGCCGGGGATCGGCGTGGAGATCGTCAACACACCCGACAACACGATCGGCGGGACGACGCCCGAGGCTTGCAACCTCCTCTCGGTCGCGGGGCAGGTGGCGGGGGGAGGGAACTTGGGCGTCTACGTTCATGGCGAGGGCGCGACGGGCAACCTCGTGCAGGGCAATTTCGTCGGCACCAACGCCGCCGGCACGTCCGCCCTCGGCGAGGGTTCGTCGGTCCTGCTCGAGGATGCGCCGAACAACACGATCGGCGGGACGACGCCCGGGGCCCGCAATGTGATCTCCTGCAACTCGGCGGCCTCCGGAGCTGTCGAGATCCGGGGCGCCGGCGCGACGGGCAACCTGGTGCAAGGCAACTTCATCGGCATCGACGTCACCGGCACGACCGCCCTCAGCGGTGCGGCCGACGACGGTTATGGCGTGTTCGTCGTCAACGCGTCCGGCAACACGATCGGCGGGACGGCCTCCGGGGCGCGCAACGTCATATCGGGCCTCGATCTCGGCACCGGCCTTGTCCTCGCCACCACCACGGGCGCGAACTCGAACAACTTGATCCAGGGCAACTTCATCGGCACGGACGCCGACGGGTTGGCGGCCGTGCCGGATGAAGACGGCGTGGAAATCTACGGCTTCTCGTCCGACAACACCATCGGCGGGACGACGCCCCAGGCGAGGAACATCATCTCCGGCAATACAGGATATGGTTTCGAAGACGTGCCCGATCCCTCGGTCGTCCCGGTCCGAAATGTGGTGCAGGGCAACTTCATTGGAGTCAACGCCGTCGGCGCGCCGCTGGGGAACGGATCAGACGGGGTGGTGCTCACCGGCGGGAATACCCTCGGCGGGACGGCCGCCGGCGCGGGCAATGTCATCGCCGACAACGGCGGCACCGGGGTATTCGTCCCGGGCCGGAACGATGACCCCGCGGGATACGATAATGCCATCCTGTCCAATGCCATCTTCGGGAACGGCGGCCTCGGGATCAACCTGGCGGAAAACCTTACCGACGGCCCGACCCCCAACGACCCGGGCGATGCCGACGATGGCCCGAATCGCCTTCAGAACTTCCCCGTCATCACTTCGGTCACCAGCTCCGGCGGGAGCACCACGATCGCGGGCACGCTCAACAGCACGCCGGGCGAGTCGTTCCTGATCCAGTTCTTCAGCAACGACGCGCCCAATTCCTCCAGCTTCGGTGAAGGTCAGATGTACATCGGCTCCATCCAGACGGATCCGACCGATGCCGACACGGGCGACGTCTCCTTCACTGCGACGCTGCCGGTCGCCGTCTCCCCGACCCAGTTCATCACCGCGACGGCGACCGACACCGACGGCAACACCTCCGAGTTCTCGGAGATCGACGCCGACCTGGCGATCAACCAGGTGGCCTCGGCGGCCGCGGCGGCGGTCGGCCAGGACGTGACCTTCACCGCCACCGTGACCAACGCCGGCCCCTTCGCAGCCCCGGGCCTCCTGCTGGCCGACGCGCTGCCGGCCGGCTTCGATTTCGTCTCCGCCACCGGCGGGGTCACGCCGCAGGACGGTGTCCTCCACATCGCGCTGGACACCCTCCCCGTGGGCTCGAGCACCACGGCCATGGTCGTGCTCCGCGCCACCGCCGCGGGGGGCCCGTTCACCAATTCCATGAGCGTCAGGAGCGCCGTCGACGATCATCACCCGGCGGACAACACCTTTGATGCGACGGTCAACGTCAGCCAGTCGCCCACCGCGGACGTGTCGGTCCAACTCGGCGCGGCGCCGGACACGGTGGAGATCGGTCAGGAATTGACCTACACGATCACCGCGACCAACCTCGGATCGACGTCGGCCACGGGCGTCGCCCTGAACGACAGGCTGCCGGCCGGCGCCGATTTCGTCTCGGCGACCGGCGGCGCCACGCCGAGCGATGGGACGTTGAGCGTCGCGCTGGGGACGTTGGAAGCCGGGGCCTCGAGCACCGTCACGGTCGTCGTCCGGCCGACCGCCGACGGCACGCTCACCGACGGAGCCACCGTCTCGGACGATCCGCCCGACACCGACGCGAGCGACAAGACCGCCATGGCGACGACCACGGTCGCCGCGCCGGCCGCGGCTGACCTCTCGGTCGGGTTGGCCGCCACCCCAGACCCGGTGGGGGCGGGGCAGGACCTTACCTACACGCTGACGGTGACCAACGTCGGCACGGCCGTCGCCACCGGCGCGACCCTGACCGATAACCTACCCTCGGGCACGACGTTCGTCTCGGCCACCGGAGGGGTCGCGCCCGTGGAAAGCGTCCTGACCTTCGCCCTCGGCGACCTGGCCGCCGGCGCCCACAGCAGCGTCACGATCGTGGTCATACCCACCGTCGCCGGCACGCTGGGCAACGTCGCCGCCGCCGGCATGGTCGAGACGGATCCCACCCCGGCCGACAACTCCGCCACCGTGTCCACCACGGTCACGGCCGCCCCAGGCCGCCCGGACCTGGCCCTCACGGGCGTCTCCCCCGACTCGGTGACGCTGGGGAGCAGCGTCACCGACACGCTGACGGTGACCAACCGCAGCACGGCGGAGGCCACCGGTGTCGTCCTGACGGTCACGCTGCCGCCGGGCGTGACGTTCGTCTCGGCCACCGGAGGGGTGACGCCCGATGGCGACGTCCTGACCTTCGCCATCGGCAACCTGGCGGCCGGCGCCCACGCCAGCGTCATGATCGTGGTCACACCCACAGCCGTCGGGGCCGTGGCCGACATCGCCACGACCCTTCAAGATCCGGCCGACCCCATTCCGGTAGATAACGTCCTGAGTCTCCCCACCGCCGTTGCCCCAACCGGCGGGACCCAGGGGTCGCCTCCCGCGACATCGTCCGCGCCCGCGGGCGTCCCGGCGCGACCGCGACCGCACCGCCGACGAGCCCCACGGTCCTGTCCGTCCATCGGTTCGGCTTCCACGCGCTCTCCACGAAGTTCGTCGTGACCTTCGACCGTCCCCTCGACCCGGCGCGGGCCGGGGACCCGGCCAGCTATCACCTGGCGGACATGGTCAACCCCCTCCGACCCATCCGCTTCCGCTCGGCGATCTACGATTCCGCCCACCGAAGCGTGACGTTGCGGCCGATGCGCCGGCTCTACCTCTATGATCGCTACCGGCTGACGATCGCCGACCTCCGTTCGATGGCCGTCAACGCCGTGGACACGACCGGGGGCGGCGGGCCGACGGGCAGCGATTTCGCGACGACCATCGCCCCGGCCAACCTGGTCTTGACCCTCGCCCAGCGCCGAGACGGGCCACTGATGGAGGTGATCCGGTCCCTCGCCGTCACATTCCGGGGTCTTGCGCATCTGATCACTGGCCCGGCATCGCGCCCCGGGACCTGACCTTCCAGCGGGCGATCCTCGGCGGGCCATCGCAGGCCACCCGCGACCCCCGCCGAGCCGGCTCGTCATCGGCCCCGGCACCGCGGGGTAGAGTGGACCCCGAAAACGGGGCCACCGGTTAAGCTATACCGGAGGCCCGGAGGAGGGGTGGAGACGGCGGCATCCCGTCGCTCGGCCCGCCCATCCCTGATCATTCACGTCCATGACGTCGATTTTTTCGGGATTCTTCGCGCAAAACGGCACTCGCCGCGATCCTGGGTCGATGGACATCGTCGAAAAAGGGGACCCGCCCGTGGACGACCCGACCGAACCGGAACAGGGCGAGGCCGATCCCTCGGCCCCGGCCGACTCGCTCGACGCCGGCCTGGCCGCCGGCTTCGGCCGCCCCGCCGACGGCCCCGGCAGCATGATGACCCGGTTGCTCGACGACTACGGCGCCTTGCCACCCATCCTCCTTCGCGACGCCGAGGCCGACAGCGCCCACGTCCTGCGGCCCGGGTCCGACGCCATGCCCCGGCCCGCCGAGGCCGGCGACCGGTATCAACTGGCCGGCGAGATCGCCCGCGGCGGCATGGGCGCCGTCCTCCGCGGCCGCGACGTCGAGCTCGGCAGGGAGCTCGCCGTCAAGGTCCTCCTGGAGAAGTACCTCGATCGCCCCGAGATCGCCCGGCGGTTCATCGAGGAGGCGCAGATCGGCGGCCAGCTCCAGCACCCCGGCGTCGTCCCCGTCTACGACATCGGCACCTTCGGCGACCGGCCCTTCTTCACCATGAAGCTCGTCAAGGGCCGCACCCTGGCCTCGATCCTGGCCGAGCGCACCGACCCGGGCCAGGACCGGCCGCGGCTGCTGGCCATCGCGCTGCAGGTGGCCCAGACGCTGGCCTACGCCCACGCCAAGGGCGTCATCCACCGCGACCTCAAGCCGGCCAACATCATGGTGGGCGCCTTCGGCGAGGTCCAGGTGATGGACTGGGGGTTGGCCAAGGTCCTGGCCGAAGGGGGCGTCGCCGACGAGGATCGTGCGGTCCGGCGCATCGGCCCGCCGAAGTCGAGCCGTCGGTGATCCGCACGGCGCGGAGCGGCGCCGGCTCGGACACCGAGGCCGGCTCGATGCTGGGGACGCCCGCCTACATGCCGCCCGAGCAGGCCAATGGCGACGTCGCCAACCTCGACCGCCGCGCCGACGTCTTCGGCCTCGGCGCCCTCCTCTGCGAGGTACTGACGGGCAAGCCACCCTACATCGGACGATCGGGCGAGGAGGTGCGGCGCAAGGCCGCCAACGGCGACCTGGCCGATGCTCATGCCCGCCTGGTCGCCTGCGAGGCCGATGCGGAACTCGTTGCCCTGGCCACCTGCTGCCTATCGCCGGAGGCCGTCGACCGGCCCAGGGACGCGCAGGCGGTGGCGTCGGCCCTGACGGCCTACCTCGACGGCGTGCAGGGTCGGCTGCGGCGTGCCGAGGTGGACAAGGCCGCGGCGGAGGCGCGGGCGGCGGAGGAGGTCAACACGCGGCGGATGGCCGAGGCGCGGGCGGCCGAGGAGCGTCGGCGACGACGCGCCCAGGCGGGCCTGGCGGCGGCGGTCGTGGCGCTGGTCGGGCTGACCGGCGGCGGCCTGTGGTATCAGCAGCGACAACGGGCCGTGGCGCAGGCGGAACGTACGTCGCGGCGGGCGGCGACGGCCGCGAGCGTCGCCGAGTCGCTGGTTCAACGCGCGGCGGCGGATGGCCGAGGCGTGGGCGACCTCAAGCTTCCCGGACCGGATGAACGCGGCGACCGAGGCGGCCGAGGCGGCGGTCCGCCGGGCCGAGGGCTACGCCACCTCGGGGGAGCCGACGGAGTCGAGCCGCGCCGAGCTGGCGGCGATCCGCGCCCCGCTGGCGGACCTGGCCCGGCATACCCGGCTGGTCGTCGATTTCGAGCGCACCCTGGACGGGCTCTACAACTGGGAGACGGAGGGGGACAGCAGCATCCTCGAGACGCTCGTCCGTCGGCACCAGGCGGCGTTGGCGCGGTTCGGGCTGGATCCCTTGAGCATGCCGGAGGATCAGACCGCCCGGGCGATCGCCGACGACCCGCTGCGGGACACGCTCATCGGGATCCTCTCGACGTGGCAGCAGGACCTCTCACAGCATGTTACGGACCGCCTCACGGTCGATCGGCTCGGCCGGGTCATCCGGCTGACGCGGCTGCGATGCGGCGGGGCGTACGCCCGCTGGCAGGAACTGCTCGACCATAAGGACTGGAAGGGCCTCGCCGCCTTCGCCGCCTCGCCCGAGATGGTGAGCCTGGGGCCCCAGCTCGTCAAGGCCCTGGCGCGAGATCTGAGCGACACGGCGCTGGACCACGGGGCGGCCCGGGACCTGCTCCGGGTCGCGGTCGATCGCTACCCGAAGGCGGTCCCCATCCGCTACGACCTGGCGACCTCCTGTGAACTCATGTCCCCACCCCGATACCGCGAGGCGCTCCAGCAGTACGCGGCCGTCGCCGCCTTGAAGCCGAAAGCCCTACTGTTCCAATACCGCCTCGGCGCCACCTACGCCGCGCTCGGCGACTACGCGCAGGCGATCGTCGTCCACCGCAAGGCGGCCGACCGCGGCTCGATTGTCTCGGCCGGCGACATGGGCCGTATTTACTACGAGCACTTCGGCGACCTCGACAAGGCGATCGCCAGCTTCCGCCAGGCCCTGGCGACCGAGCCCGCCAAGGCGGTCAACGCGAAGGGTTGGACGGCCACGGCCGAGAAGGGACTGGGCCTTGCCCTTCGCCTGAAGGCACTCGAGGGCCGGTTGCCCGGCCTGCTCAGCGGCCGGGACGAGCCCGGCTCCGCCGCAGAGACCCGGGACGTGGCCGTGCTCTGCAGGGTCAAGCGACTGTACACCGACGGGACGCGATTCTACGCTCGGGCCTTCGCGCTCGACCCGGCGCTGGCGGACGAGTTGAAGGATTACGACCGCTACAACGCCGCCTGCTGCGCGGCGCCGGGCGCCGCCGGCCGGGGGAAGGACGCGGCCTCGCTCGACGAGGGGTCCCGCGCCCGCCTGCGCCGGCAGGCCCTGGACTGGCTCCGCGCCGATCTCGCCGTCATGGCAGCGCGAGTCGCCGGCGGGAAGCCGGTCGTTCTCGCATTCATCAAGTCCCACTTGAGCCATCGGCGCCGCGATCCCGACCTCGCCGGCATCCGCGACGCCGAGGCCCTCGCGAGGCTGCCCGCCGCGGAGCGCGAGGCGTGCGCCAGGCTGTGGGCCGACGTCGAGGCGCTGGAGAAGAGGATCGCGGAGGGGAAGCCGAACTAGGCCCACCATCGCCGGGCCCCGCCGGCCCTTCCCTCATCATCCGCATGGAGTCGGGATTTCCGAGATTCTTCGCGCGAGGACCGAACTTGCCGTGATCCTGGGTCGACGTACCTCGCCGAGATGGGAGCGCCTGGACATGAACGACCCGACCGAACCGGAACAGGGCGCGGCGGATACCTCAGCCCGGGCCGACTCGCTCAACGCCGGCCTGGCCGTCGGCTTCGGACGGCCCGCCGACGTCCCCGGTACCCTGATGTCCCGCTTGCTCGACGACTGTCGGCGCCCTGCCGCCCGTGCTCCTCCGCGACGCCGAGGCCGACAGCGCCCACGTCCTGCGGCCCCGGTCCGACGCCATGCCCAGGGCCGCCGATGCCGGCCACCGCTACCAGCTCGCCGGCGAGATCGCCCGCGGCGGCATGGGCGCCGTCCTCCGCGGCCGCGACGTCGAGCTCGGCCGCGAGCTCGCCGTCAAGGTCCTCCTCGAGAAGTACCTCGATCGGCCCGAGGTCGCCCGCCGCTTCATCGAGGAGGCGCAGATCGGCGGCCAGCTCCAGCACCCCGGCGTCGTCCCGGTCTACGACATCGGCACCTTCGGCGAGCGGCCCTTCTTCACCATGAAGCTCGTCAAGGGCCGCACGCTCGCCTCGATCCTTGGCGAGCGGACCGACCCGCGACAGGACCGGCCGCGCCTGCTGGCGATCGCCCTTCAGGTGGCCCAGACGCTGGCCTACGCCCACGCCAAGGGCGTGATCCACCGCGACCTCAAGCCGGCGAACATCATGGTGGGCGCCTTCGGCGAGGTCCAGGTGATGGACTGGGGCCTGGCCAAGGTCCTGGCCGAGGGCGGCGTCGCCGACGAGGAGCGGGCGAGCCGGGCGCATCGGCCCGCCGAGGTCGAGCCGTCGGTGATCCGCACGGCGCGGAGCGGCTCGGCCGGCTCCGGCTCGGACACCGAGGCCGGCTCGCTGCTGGGGACGCCCGCCTACATGCCGCCGGAGCAGGCGCTCGGCGACGTCGCCAACCTCGACCGCCGCGCCGACGTCTTCGGCCTGGGCGCCCTCCTGTGCGAGATCCTCACGGGCAAGCCCCCATATGTCGGGCGGTCGGGCGAGGAGGTGCGGCGCAAGGCGGCCAACGGCGACCTGGCCGACGCCCGCGCCCGCCTGGACGCCTGCGGGGCGGACACGGAGCTCATCGCGCTGACGACCGCCTGCCTGTCGCCCGAGGCGATCGATCGGCCCAGGGATGCGCAGGCGGTGGCGTCGGCGCTGACGGCCTACCTCGACGGGGTGCAGGGGCGCCTGCGGCGGGCCGAGGTGGACCGGGCCGCCGCGGAGGCGCGGGCGGCGGAGGAGGTCAACACGCGGCGGATGGCCGAGGCGCGGGCCGCCGAGGAGCGGAGGCGACGGCGCGCCCAGGCGGGCCTGGCGGCGGCCGTCGTGGCGCTGGTCGGGCTGGCCGCCGGCGGCCTCTGGTATCAGCAACGGCAGAGGGCGACGGCGCAGGCCGAGCGCGCGTCGCGGAAGGCGGCGACGGCCGCGAGCATCGCCGAGTCGCTGGTGGATGCACGGCGGCGGATGGCCGAGGCGTGGGCGGCGACGAGCTTCCCCGATCGGATGAACGCGGCGACGGAGGCGGCCGACGCGGCGGTGAAGCGGGCCGAGGGGTACGCCGCCTCGGGGGAGCCGACCGAATCAAGCCGCGCCGAGCTGGCGGCGATCCTGCGCCCCGCTGGAGGACCTGACCCGTCATACGCGGCTGGTCGTCGATTTCGAGTGGATCCAGGACGGGCCCTACAACTGGGACTCGGAGGGGGACGAGGAATCCCACGACACAGCCATCCGTCGGCTGGAGGCGGCGGCGAAGCGGTTCGGCCTGGACCCGCTCGGCGCGCCCGAGGACCGGACCGCCGGGGCGATCGCCGCCGACCCGCTGCGGGGCACGCTCATCGGACTCCTCTCGACGTGGCAGCGGTACGTCTCGGCGCACGGCCAGGACCGGGTCGCGTTCGATCGACTTGGCCGGGTGATCCGGCTGGCGCGGCTGCGATGCGGCGGAGCGTACGCCCGTTGGCAGGGCCTGCTCGATCGCAAGGACTGGAAGGGGCTGGCCTCCTTCGCCGCCACGCCCGAGCTGCTGGGGCTCGGGCCCCAGCTCGTCGGTGCCCTGGCGTGGGACCTGAGCGACACGGCGCTGGACCACCAGGCCGCCCGTGACCTGCTCCGGGCCGCGGTCGAGCGCTATCCCAACGCAGTACCCATCCGCTTCGACCTGGCGGACTCGTGCAAGACCATGTCACCCCCCCGAAACCTCGAGGCGCTCCAGCAGTACGCGGCCCTCGTCGCCCTCAAGCCGGACGCCCTCCTCTTCCACTACCACCTCGCCGAAACCTACGCCGCGCTCGGCGACCACGCGCAGGCGATCGTCGTCCACCGCAAGGCGGCCGACCGCGGCTCGGTCGTCTCGGCCCACGACATGGGCGTGCGCTACTACACCGACCTCGGCGATCTCGACGGTGCGATCGCCAGCTATCGCCAGGCCCTGGCGATTCCCACCACGACGCGGCACGTAAGGGGGTGGAAATCCCGGACCGAGAAGGACCTCGCCCAGGCCCTCCGCCTGAAGGCACTCGAACGCCGGCTCCCCGGCGTGCTCCGCGGCGAGGATCAGCCCGGTTCGGCGAGCGAGGCCGAGGACATCGCCGATCTCTGCGCCCTCAAGCGGCTGTATACCGACGGGACGCGGTTCTACGCCCGGGCCTTCGCGCTCGACCCGAAGCTGACGGACGATTGGTGGACCCGCTACGAAGCCGCCTGCTGCGCGGCGATGGGCGCCGCCGGCCGGGGGGACGACGCGACCGCCCTCGATGAGGGCCTCCGAGTCCGACTCCGCCGCCAGGCCCTGGACTGGCTCCGCGCCGACCTCGCCACGATGACCGAGCGAGTCGTCGGCGGGAAGCCAGGCGTCATCGAGCGCGCGCCAAGTACCGCCTGAACGGTTGGCGCCGCGACAGAAAACTCGCCGGCATCCGCGACGCGGACGCGCTGGCGAAGCTGCCCGCCGCGGAGCGCGAGGCGTGCGCCAAGCTGTGGGCCGACGTGGAGGCCCTGGAGAAGAAGATCGCGGAGGAGAAGCCGAAGTAGGGCCGTCGCCGGCCGCGGCGTAAATCGCACAGAGTCATTCCTCAGCGGACGAGGCTTCCGCACTCGCGTGACGAGGGCGGAAACCCATGCAGGACGACCCGAATCCACGATGCTCGATGACGCATGGGGTCGAGCGAACGATGTAGGCAACACCCAGACGGGAGGCCAACGATGACAGCACTGGACAGGGCGAAGCGATGGCTGGAGACGGGCGTCAAGGCGACTGCGCTGGTGGTCGTGCCGCTGGCGTCGGCCTCCGACCTCAGCCGGGCGAAGGCCGGCACGGTCACGATCTTCGACCCCACCTCGGCCTATTTCTCGGCGGCCAGCGGGGGCGCCTCCCAGGCCACGACCGGGTTCGGATCGTTGCCGCTGTTCGATTCCGTCATGGGCGCCCAGGCGTACGGCAACGCGCAATACGACGTGAGCGGTATCTCCTATGAGTCGATCTCCTTCGTGTTCGCGGGCGGTGCCGGCGCGGGCTCGGCGCCGTTCGCCGTGTCCACCGTCCCGGTCAGTTGGGATTTCACCTTCACGCCGAGTACCCATTCCGACCCGTGGTCCTATTCCGTGTCCACGACGATCAACGACACCCCGACCGAGCAAGACTTCGGCCCCTTCGTGGGCCAGGCGACGATCGGCGATTCGATGATCGCCGCCACCCCCCTCGGCATGTCGCTAGACTCCTGGCGTGTCATCGTCCAGATCGACTGGCAATCGGCGTCGGGCGGGCCCGGCTCCGGCATCCTCAACTGGGACATCCCGGCGGGGCAGAGCCTCGACATCAATCCCGCGGGCGCCGTCCCCGAGCCCGCGTCGTTGTGGCTGATGATCGCCGCGCTGCCCGCGGGGCTCGCGATGTTCCTGCGTCGTCGGCGAGGCCGAAGTTCGTCGGTATGAAAGACACCCCGACCGCCCCGATCGCGGCACCCGAGCCACGCCGCATCTTGATGGTGCTGCCCCAGTGGCCCCAGGACCCGGCGTCGGGCGCCGCGCGCTCCATGAGCACGGTCTGCGAGATGATCGCGGACGCCGGCTTCACCGTCCGCGGACTGGGGACGACGGCGTCCGAGTCGGGCCGTCCGCTCATCGCGCGAGACCTCCTCCCCTCGCTGGGAATCTCCCCCCGGGCCGGGCGGTGGCGGAGGCGCGAGATGCTCTCCTACGGGTTCCGTGGAGTCGAGTACCGGCTCCTCGACGTCGGCGCATCCTCCCCCTGGGGCTGGGAAGAGGCGTATGGCCCGGCGTTCGACCAGCTCTTCGACGACGAGCAGCAGACGTTCCGCCCCCACCTCATCCTCACCTACGGGGGCACGGCCGGCGACCTCCGCCGTCGTCAACGGCGGCGCAGCCGGGGCGCGCGGGTGGTCTTCGGCCTCCGCAACGAGAGTTACCTCGCGCCGGGCGCCCTGGCCCACTGCGACGCCATCCTGACCCCGAGCCGCTACCTGACCGAGTTCTATCGGAGCCGGACGGGTGTTGACAGCACGCCCCTCCCCGTGCCCATCCGGCCGGCGGACGTCGTGGCGACGCAGCACGAGCCGATCTTCCTGACCATGGTCAATCCCGTGCCGGCTAATGGACTGATGCTGTTCGCGCGCCTGGCGGAGGTCCTGTCGCTGGAGCGGCCGGACTTGCCGATCCTCGTGGTCGAGTCCCGCGGCGACGGGAACCTGCTGACCGCCGCGGGCCTGAGCGGCGGCTTCGACCTGCGTCGGCACGCGAACCTCATGATCTCACCGCCGGTGGCCCGGCCGCGGGACATCTACGGCCCCACCCGCATCCTCCTGGCCCCATCGTTGCGCGAGTCGGGGGGAAGGGTCGTCGCCGAGGCACTCTTGAACGGAATCCCGCCCGTCGTCAGCGATCGGGGCGCCCAGCCGGAGGCCCGACGCGGCGCGGGTTTCGTGATCCCGTTGCCGGAGGACCTCACCGAGGACGTCCGCCAGCCCGTCTCCGCCGACGTCGTGCGACCCTGGATCGACACGATCGTCCGCTTGTTCGACGACGATCCGTTCTACAACGGAGAGCGTGCAAGGGCCCACGCCTCGGCCGCCGCATATCAACCGGATCGGCTGGCCCCGGCCTACGTGGCGTTCTTCCGGTCGGTCCTCTCCTAGGTCTCGAGCCGACCCCGCATCGGAATTCCCGATCCGACCGGCGGGTCGCCCCGGCCCGATCGCCGATCGGCCCCGTAGCTCCGGTTCCTCGGCTCGCCTCGACCCACGCGGCCAGACCGAGCCGCTCGAGCACCATCCGGAGCTTCCGGCGGAGCGACAACGGCCCGGCACCGGGTTCGTCCGGCGACGCCGCCATCGGCGAGCCCAGCGGCCGACCCACCTCGACGTCTCGTCGAATGGGAAGCCGAGTCCTCCCGCGACGAGAATGTTATGCGCAGCACGTCCGTCCGATCCCGGCTGCTGGGGTCGGAAATCCGAGGGGCCTCCTCTCTATGCCCGATATCCTGCATCACAGGATGGATCAGGGGCCGAGGCGTTCCTGGAGGGCGTGCCGGTGCTCCTCGATCTGGTCCTGCATCCGGCGGTGCATGGCGTTGGCTCGTTCGCGAGCGTCCTGAGCGGGCTTGAAGACGTCGGGGCCCAGCAGGGGGCCCATCGGCATCGGCGGCGGCGGGATCAGGCTGAAGGGGCGGAGCCGTGGCCGGGCCTGGCCGGGGCCGGCCTGGACGAGGGCGTCGGAAGCGCCGTCGGACTCGGGGCCCGCCTCGAGCATCGCCAGCAGCTCGTCCGGGACCTGGAAGCCCAGGTCGGCCTGGAGTGCCCGGACGAGCTGGAGGTGCCGGCCCCGCAGCACCCTTGCGCGGCTCGCATAACGATCGGCCGGGTGGCTGGGGTTCTGATACAGGTCCTTCATCGCCCGGTAGTTCGCGGCGAGATCGGCGTAGCGACGCCGGACCGGCTCGGCCAGCGAGGTGTCGGCGCCGAGCTCGGCCAGGTCGCGGTCGAGCCCGGCGAGCTGCCGCTGCTCAAGGTGGGTGAGCACCTGGTCGAGCGTCCGGGCGGCCTCGGTGGTCAGCAGGTTGACGCCCGGCCCCAGGGCCGGCGTCCGAGCCAGGATGCCGACGCGGGCGTTGAGCGCGGCGACATACAGCGCCCCGGCGCTGGTGAGCAACTTGAACGCCGTACGGCCCCGATGGCGCGATAGGGTCGCGGCATGGGCGGCGTCGGGCTGGAGGTCCAGGCGGACGAGGGCGGCGTTGACGTCCTCGACCGGGATGCAGAAGCCCATCGACTCGGCCTTGCTCGACTTGAGCGTCGCCACGCCGATGACCCGCCCCGCCGAGTCGAAGACCGGGCCGCCCGAGTTGCCGGGGTTGATCGCGATCCCCATCTGCAGGTAGTCCTGGCCCTCGATCGTGGTCCGCGAGCTCATCACGCCCCGGCTGATCGCGTTCTCCAGCACCACGTCGTCGCCCAGGCCGGGGTTGCCGATGACGAGGACGTCCTCGCCCTTGAGGAAGCGGTACGACCGGGCGACCTCGAGCGCCGGGAGCCGGCTGGAGATCTTCAGGAACGCCAGGTCGCGCCGGGGGTCTTCATACAGCAGCTCGGCGTGGGCGGGGCCCTGGTCGCCGGCGGGTGCCGAGGGGAAGCGGACCTCCAGGTCGGCGACGAACTCGTCGTCGATCACATGAGCGTTCGTGGCGATGATGCCGGGCCGGACCAGGAAGCCGGTGCCGCTCGAGACCTTCCCCTTGACCAGGGCGACGGAGGGCTCGCACTTCGCCACGATCTGGGCGGTGGTCAGGGGGGCCGATGGCGTCGGCTCGCGGGCGGGCGACGGGGTCGCGTTCGACTGCCGGCCGGCCCTCGGGGGTGACCGCGGCCGAGCGATCGGGCGGGCCCGTGCCGGAGGCGGCCAGCGATCGGATCAGGATGATGCAGGCGACCAGCCCCAGCGCACCCAGGCCGCCGAGCGCCGCGTGCGCCCAGGGGGGCAACCCGCGTCGCGGTGCGTTCGCCGGCAGGCGACTCGTCGAGGGCGGCGAGGCGGGCGGGTAGGCCAGCGAACGCGAGGTACCAGCGGGCGGACGCGGCGGGCCGTCCGGTATCGCGGGGCGCGGCGGGGGCGAACAGCGACGGCGGCCGGGCGACTGGGAAGGCACCGCCGCACGAGGGGCAGAGGACCGTCTTGCCCAGGACTGCGCCGGACGTTTGCTGGGTGTAGCCGCACGAGGGGCACTTCAGTTCCAGCAGCATGCGAGGCTCCTCCGCTCCGCCGGGCGCGACCCCGCCCGGGGAATCGTCCGTCCCATCAGATCAGTCTATGACGTTCGCGGCGGAATTGCCAGGATGGGCGACCGGGCGAGCGGTGCGGTGCGGGCCGCGCGGGGACGGCGATAGCGATGGCGATGGCGACGAGGCCGGGTCGGCGACGACGGCCGGGATGCGGATGCGGGCGATGGTCGCGGCGGCGGCGATCAGCAGCAGGCCGGCGGCGGCCGTCGCGGCGAGGGCGGTACCGGCACCGAACCAGGCCGGCTGGAGCTGCGCGACCCGGCGGAGGGCCTGGAGGCCGCCGGCCCCGCCCGAGTAGGCCGGGAGCATCCGCGCCGACAGCAGCGTCTGCTCGCCGGCCACGCACGAGCCGACGAGCACCGCGGCGATCGCCGCGCCCAGCCTTCGCGACGGCCAGCACATCGCCCCCGCGATCCCCAGGGCCAGGAACCAGGGCAGGCCGGCGGAGGCGTACCACGGGCCCGTCGTCGACCGGCCCCACGCGAGCCGCGACTGCACGGCGTGGTAGTCGAGCGAGGCGGTGATGCTGGCGCAGAGCAGCAGGCAGGCCAGCGGCGTCCAGGCGGAGTCGAAGATCGGCCCGGAGGTGCCGGCGCCCGCCAGGTCGAGCCGGGACTTCCCCCGGCCGGGTCGAGCCGCGCCGTGGCGAAGGCCGCGGCGGGCCAGCGCAACCGCCGACAGCCGCCAGGCCCAGCCGAGCAGCCCGAGCGCGATCGCACCGGCGTAGAACGACCGCGCGGGGATCGACTTGCCGACGAAGCTCCAGCCGCCGGCGAGGAACGTGTCGCGGAGCCAGAGGTGCCGGGCCTCCGTCGGCCACGAGACCGACCAGGCGGTCCGCAGCAGGTCGCCCGGTCCCCGGCCGCGCTGGCGGTTCAGGACGGCCTCCTGCATCGGGGTCGGCACCCCGTAGGCCGACAGGTTGTGCAGGATCTCCGGAAGGACGACGATCGCCAGGCCCAGGACGATCGCCAGGCCCGAGCCCGCGGCGCGTCGGGCCGAAGCCACGCCTCGCGTCGCGGCGAACAGCCAGCAGCCGGCCAAAAAGGGGACGAGGCTCCAGTGGGTCGCCTTGGCGAGGATCGCCGCGCCGGTCAGCATGCCCATCACGAGGCAGCGTCCGGGCGCGAGGCGGCCGTCGAGCCCGAGCGCGACGGCGAAGGCCAGCGTGGCCAGGAAGATCCCCGGCGCATTGCTCGAGACCCGCGCCCCGTTCATCAGGAACAGCGGGTGCACGGCGATGGCGAGGCCGATCCAGGCCGCCGCGGTCGTCGAGCGGACCCGACGGGCCACCACGCCCAGCGCGACCCAGGCCGCCGCCGCCGTGAAGAGCAGGTTCACCAGCCTCAGCACGGCCACCGATCGCTTCAGGTCGGACACGCCGCCCGCCGCGGCGAAGGGTGTGGCCGCCAGCCGGTAGTACCACCACGAGTGCTGCGCCTGGTAGAGCTTGATCGAGCTCGGGAGATCGGCCGACCGGGGACCGTCGGGCGTCGCGCCCGCCCGACGTGCCCAGTAGTCGTCATATCCCGATGACGCCGGGCGCGGTCCCATCTGCTCGAGCGCCTGCGCGGGGCTGGGGGAGCGGCTCCATCGCCAACAGCAGGGAGCGGGGCACCTCGGTCGTCCCGAGCGTCGCACGCCGGCCGGTCTCCAGGACGTGCACGATGTGGCCGACGTGCTGGTACTCGTCCCACCCCTCGAAGGGCGGCATCACGCAGAGCTCGGCCACTCCGCGGGCCAGGATCAGCCCCACGAGGACCAGTCGGAATCGCCATCCGAGCGAAGGCGATGGCAGCGGCGGCGGTCCGGGGCTCGCGGGCGGCTCGGCAGGTCCCATTCGGCGCTCCCTCGTCCCTCGTCCCGGCCGGGCGAGAACTACCCGGCGCACCCCTCGCCTCCCGAGGGTGCAAGCCCGTCGAGGTTGTCTATCGGCAGCGTCCGACACCGGCCTGTCGCCGACGAGAGCCCCACCGCCGCGCGCCACCGCGATAACCGCTACAGGCCGCAGGGCTTCACACCCCGTCAGGCACTCGGCCGGCCCGTTGCACCGCGTTGGATCGTGCGGCCGGAAGGTGTATGCTGGGGGTGATTGCAGCCGGGTGGGGGACAAGAGCGGGCTGAGCGAGAATCCGGAAGGGAAATCGGGCGATGATCCACGGGATTTACCACATGACCCCGCGGCAGTTCCGTAAGGCGCTGGAGGCCGGGGCCTACGGCGAGCACCGCGTCGAGCTCCTGGGGGGAGTTCCATTCATCATGGCTGAGAACCCGCCGCATATCCTGGCTTGCCTAAGGATCCTGCGCGTGCTGTTCGGCGTGGCGTCTCGCGCCGCAATGGGTGGTGAATCGAGAACACTACCTGGCATTGGGCCAGTGGCGACCGATTGCCGACGTCGTCGTGCTGCGCGGTCCCGATACGGCCTACGGCACCCGCCTGGCCCGCGCTCGCGACGTGGCGCTGCTGGTCGAGGTGGCCGATACCTCGTATGCCAAGGACAGCGGGCCCAAGCTGCGGAAGTACGCGACCTGCGGCATCCCGGTCTACTGGATCGTCGACCTCAGCCGGCGGATCGTCGAGGTCCGAACCCGGCCGTTCGGCAAGGGGAAATCCGCCGGCTACGCGCGGTGCGACATCTACCAGGAGGGCGATCGGGTGCCGGTGGAGCTCGATGGCCAGGAAGTCGGCCAGGTCGCCGTGGCCGACCTGCTGCCCTGACACAAGGAAGCACCTCGCCTCGCTCTCGTCCTCGTCGCCTCCCATTTGGGGTTTCGGGGCATCGCGGGCATGGCTATGATGGCCGCTCCAGGAACAGGGAGCCGCGGAGATTGACTCCATCCAGGAAGGATGCCGTGAGTTCGAGTTCGGCCAGCCCCGCCCGAGCCGTCATGTCGTCGAACCGATCGTTGCCGCCGGTGCTGGGCCGCCTGCTGAGCGGGACGTTCTGGCTGGCGCTTCGGGTCCCCATGCAGGTGCTGTTCTCGCTCTGGACGACGCGATACGTCCTCCAGGTGATCGGCAAGGAAGAGAACGGCGCGTACGTCTTCGCCTGGGGGTTCGGCTTCTTCCAGTTCCTGTTCGAGTTCGGCGCCAGCTCGGCGTTGCAGCGGCAGATCTCCGACGCCTGGACGCGGGGCGACCGCGAGGGCGTGGACCGCTCGATCGCCTGCGGCCTGAACTTCTACGCGGCGATGGCGCTGGTGCAGGTCGCGGCGCTGCTGGCGGTGGCCTACCTGGCGCTTGCCGCACTCGCAGCTCAGGCCCGAGTCGTATCCGCTGGTCATCAAGCTGCTGTGGCTCCAGGCGCTCACGGCGCCGTGCTTCGGGATCTCGATCGTGATCACCAGCGTGCTCCAGGCGGCGCGTCGGTACGCGTTCATGCCGCAGTTCGAGGTCGCGATCACGATCCTGCGGTTCCTGGTGCTGGTCATCGGGCTGGGCTCGGGGTTCGACTTCTTCCACGTGGTCGTGGCGCAGACGCTCGTGCAGATCGGGCTGGGGATCGGCCCGGCATCTGGGTGATGATCCGCGAGCTGGGATACGTGCCGCACTTCCGCGGGGCGCGGTGGGCCGACTACAAGGTGCTGGGGCATTTCAGCCTGTATGTGGCATTGATCCAGATCAGCGTGGTGCTGGCCGACAAGCTGGATACGACGGTGCTGGGCTTCGTGCTCGACCGCGGCGCGGCCGAGGTGGCCGAGTCGGTGTACAACGTGGTCAGCAAGCCGTTCGTCCAGCTCCGGCAGACGGGCTGGATGCTGGCCTACATGGTGATGCCGGCGGTGGCCAGCCTGGCGGCGGCTCGCGACGACCGCGGGCTGGAGCGGGTGAAGTACGACGGCACGCGGCTGCACATCGGCGTCCTGCTGCCGGCCGGGCTGCTGGCCTGGCTGTACGCGGGCCCGTTCCTGTCGCTGTGGATCGGCGACCGGCTGGGGTATGACGCCTCGCGCGAGGCGCCGCTGATGCGGCTGTTCCTGCTGGCGACGCTGCCCCTGGTGCTATCGGTCCCGGTGCAGATGGCGATCGGGCTGAACAGGATCAAGGTGATCGCGGTGGCGGCGCTGGCCGGCTCGCTGGTGAACCTGCCGGTGAGCTGCATCCTGACCTGGCGGTGGGGCGTCTCGGGCGTGATCTGGGGCACCGTGCTGACGACGTTCTTCTCGAACCTGCTGGTGCCCGGGCTGTACGTCTTCCGCGAGCTGAAGATCGACGTCCGGACCTATCTGAAGCGGACGCTCGCCGCCCCGATGGCCGGCGCCGCGGCGCTGCTGGTCGCGTGCGGGGCGCTGCAAGCGGCGCTGCCGGTCCCCGGTCCCTCCGCGGCACCGGGCGTGCGGACGACGATGCTGGTGGCGCACCTGGCGGTCTGCTCGGCCGCGTATGTCGCCGGCTACCTGCTCGTCCCGGCCGGCCGGGGCGACCTCGCCGAGCTGTCGGGCCGGCTGCGGCGGCGATGAGGGCGCGCCGCCAGCCGACGCCGGCCCGAGGCGGTGGACGCCCGCCCGCGACTCGGTCATACTCGTGACGAGCAACCGACGGCGTCCGGGGCGGCCCGACTCTCCCCGGGCGTCGCGGCGCGGCACGTCGAGCCGAACCTCGTCATCGAGCTGATTCCACATCAGGGGAGTTCCATTCGATCATGCGATTGATCCGCACCACGTTCCTCGCCGCGATCGCGGCGCTGCCGGCCTCGGCGTTGGCGCAGCAGGCGGGAGAGAAGGGCCCCGCCGGCGGCAAGCCGGCGAGCGCCGCGTCCTCGGCCGCCGCCGCGGCGCCCGAGCCCGGCGGCGAGTCCAAGGCCGTCACCCAGGCGATCCTCGACGAGGTCGACAAGCACTCGGAGCTGATGGCCAACATCGAGTATCTCTGCGACATGATCGGCCCGCGGCTGACCGGCTCGCCGGGGCTGAACAAGGCCAACCACTGGACCCGCGACCGGTTCCGCCAGTACGGGCTGGCCAACGCGCACCTCGAGCCCTGGACGATCGAGCGCGCCTGGACCCGCGGCGAGGCGAAGGGCCGCATCATCGTCCCGGTCGAGCAGCGGATCCTCCTCGAGTCGGCCGGCTGGAGCCCCTCGACCAGGGGCCCGGTCCGCGGGCCGGTGGTCCACGTCAAGGCGCAGTCGACCGACGAGCTGGCCGCCTACAAGGGCAAGCTCAAGGGCGCCTGGGTCATCCTGGAGGAGGTCTCCGTCCAGCCCTCGCCCAAGAAGCCGGCGGAGGACCTCGAGCGTTCGTACAGGCGTCGGATGCGCGACTTCCAGCGCATGCGGGAGTTCTACGCGGAGCTTCAGAAGTTCCTCACCGCCGAGGGGGTCGCCGGGCGGCTCCGCGACTCGAGCAAGGAGCACGGCCTGATCAACATGACCGGCGCGACGGGCAACTTCACCCAGTCCGCGATCCCCGAGGCGTTCCTCACCACCGAGTCCTACGGGCTGATCTGGCGGCTGCTGAAGCGCGGGCCGGTCGAGATCGAGGTCGAGCTGAAGAACACCTTCAGCACCGGCCCGGTCGAGGTGTATAACACGGTCGCCGAGATCCCCGGCGTCGAGAAGCCGGACGAGGTCGTGATCATCGGCGGCCACATCGATAGCTGGGACCTGGGCACCGGCGCGACCGACAACGGCACCGGCATCATGGCGGTGCTCGAGGCGGCCCGGGCGCTCAAGGCCGTCGGCGTGAAGCCGAAGCGGACGATCCGATTCGTGCTGTTCTCGGGCGAGGAGGAGGGCCTGCACGGATCGCGTGCTTATGTCCAGGCGCATGAGAAGGAGATGGACAAGGTCTCCGGCGTGCTGATCCACGACACGGGCACCGGCAAGGTCAAGAGCATCGGCCTGCAGGGCCGCTACGACCTTCGCGAGGTCATGGACAAGGTCGTCGAGCCGTTCAAGGAGGCGGTCGACCTGGAGGAGCTGAGCATGCGGACGATGGTGGGCACCGACCACCAGTCGTTCCTGCCCAAGGGCGTGCCGGCCTTCGCCGTGATCCAGGACATGGCCGAGTACCGCAAGACGCACCACACCGAGAGCGACACCTTCGACAAGGTGTACCCGGATGAGATCAACCAGGGCGCCAAGGTGCTGGCGGCGTGGGCGTACAACGTCGCGATGCTGCCGGACGTCCTGCCCCGCGACCCCAGGCCGCGCCAGCCGGGGATGTTCGACGCGCCCGAGTTCCAGCAGCCCCGCGACCAGAAGAAGGGACAGGGCCGCAACGGGGGCGTCGTCGCCGGGGCCCGGTGACGAGACGTTGCGGCGGCGCCGCGTCATCCAGGGCTCGGGAACGTCCCCTATCGCGGGGACGTTCCCTCCCCTCGGTCCGCGGGATCCCCCGCGGAGCCTCGCCCTCCTCGCGGGGTCCGAGCACCTCAGTCCCTCGGATCTCCTCGGATTCAGGAGCGCGGCTCCCACCCCGTCCCACGGTGTTCCGGGCGGAGAATCCCGGCTCCCCCGCTGAACAGGGCGTTGACCATCGCAGCCGACGGTGTTCGCGTGGCCAAGGTCGCTGCCTGCGAAATCACCTGTCCCGACCTGCCCACCGTCGCCACCAGGGTGTGGCCCCCGTCGATCGGTCGTCCCAGGCTGTCGGTCAACAGTCCCGAGCGGATCGTCAGTTGCTCGTATTTCGGGAGCCTGCGCTTGCCCTGGGGTAGCAGCGTCACTGTCTGCGCCGTGGGATCGTAGATGGCCGAGGTGAACGGCACGGGCTTGTGGAAGGTGAGGGCTTTCTTCTTCATCGTCCCGGCCAGGAGAGAATAGTTCCCGACGTTCTGGGCCGTGGAGCGGTCGAGCGCCCCGCTGAACTGGAGCACGACCACCGTCGCCTTCTTGGCCTTGCGGCCGGTCCCAAGACGAACCTTGGCCCCTCGAATCGACGTGAGCGTCACGGGTGAGGATCCCGTCGGGTTCTGCTGGGGGAGGACATTCAGCGGGGGGAGGACATTCAGCGTCGTGCGGACGCTCACGACCTTGTAGTCGGTCGGGTCGGCGGGGATGAACAACGCCGTCAAGGTCTGGCTAGCCCCGAGGGGCAGCACGGTCCCGGCTGCCGGCGAGTAGACGAAGGTGCCCGGCACCGAGGCCGCGGCGTCGAGCTGTGGGCCGCCGAGGGCCTGGCCCTGCGTGATGTCCGCGGGCACGGCCCAGGTGACGGTGGGGATGGCCTGGGCGATCGTCAGGTCGCCGCCGCCGACGATGCCCGAGACGCCGCCGAAGGAGGCAATCACGGCGCCCGGGTAAACGCCGGCCGAGGCGATGGTCAGCCTCACGCCGCCCAGGGAGGCCACGCCGCGGGCGTCGGTCGTCGTCGTGCCGAGCGTCGTGGTCCGGCCGTCGGCGACGAAGGTGAACGTGACCGGCTCGCCCACCAGCGGCGCACCGGCCGCGGTGAGCGTGGCCGCGAAGGTGGCGGTCATCCCGTAGGTCCCGCCGACCGGCATGACGGTCAAGGTCGAGGACTGCGGAAGAACATCGAGCGTCGTGCTGAAGCTCACGCTCTTGTAGTCGAACGCGTCGGCCGGGGTGAACACCACCGTCAAGGTCTGGCCTGGGCCCGCCGGCAGCACCGTGCCCGCGGGTGGGGAGTAGTCGAAGGTGCCCTGCACCGACGCGGTGGCTTCGAGTTGCGCGGGGCCCAGGGGCTGCCCCTGGACGATGCCCGCCGGCGTGGGCCAGGTGACGGTGGGGGTGGCCTGGGCGATCGCCAGGTCGCCGCTGCCGGCGCCGGGCGCGTCGCGGGCGTCGCCGCCGAAGGAGGCCGAGACGGCGCCGGGGTAAGTCCCCACCGGCAGGGTGCCGAGGCTCACGCCGCTCAGCGAGGCCACTCCATTGGCCTCGGTCGTGGCCGTGCCCAACGTCCTGGACTGGCCGCCGGCGGTGACCGTGAACGTGACCGCCTCGCCGGCCAGCGGCGCACCGGCCGCGGTCAGCGTGGCCGTGAAAGCAGCGGTCGACCCGTAGGTCCCGGCGGCCGGAGCGACCGCCAGGGTCGTGGGCGTCTGCTGAGACGGAGTGATCGTCAGGTCGCCGCTGCCGGTGCTGGGCGCGTCGCTGGCGTCGCCGCCGAAGGACGCCGATACGGCGCCCGGATATTCGCCGGCCGAGGCCATGGTCAGGCTCACGCCGCTCAGGGAGGCCACGCCACCGGCGTTGGTCGTGGCCGTGCCCAACGTCCTGGACTGGCCGTTGATGGTGACGCTGAACGTGACCGCCTCGCCGGCCAGCGGCGCACCGGCCGCGGTCAGCGTGGCCGTGAAAGCAGCGGTCGACCCGTAGGTCCCGGCGACCGGCATGACGGTCAGGGCCGTGGGCGACTGCGGAGGAGCCGGGGTGATCGTCAGCGCGACGAGATCCGTCAGGCCGAGCGTGGCGCCGCCGGCCGGGGCCTGGAGCACCAGGTCGAGCGACAGGTTTCCCGAGGCCCTCGAATCGACGAGCGTCGGGATCGAGATGGTCTGCGAGGTGACGCCCGGCCCGAACGTCAGCGTCCCGGACGTGGCCGTGTAATCGGTGCCGGCGAGCGCCGTGCTGTCCTGGGTCGTGTAGCCGACCGAGACGGTGCCGTCGCTGCCGCCGAAGCGATCGACGGTGATGGTCGCGGTGTTCCCGGCGCCGATGGTCGCCTTCGGCAAGTCGAAGACGAGCTGGCCCGGCCTGGTGCCGGGGGGCAGCGGCGGCGGCGGCAGCTCGGGCAGGAGCGCGACGAGGACCGGATACGAATCCGACATGATCGTCACGACCATGTCGCCATCCGGCAGCGCGATCGCCGCGCCGGGGCCGTCGGCGTTGTCGCTGCTCAGGGCGAACTGAAGGTTACCCCCGGCGGCGAACGAGGAGTCCAGGCTGCCGTCGGGAAGGTAGCGGGACGCGACCGTGTAGCTGCCCGATCCCAGCCCTTCCGCCGCGGAAGCGGTCGCGTAGCCGATTCCCACGATCTTGCCGTCCGGCTGGACGATGAGCGAGTTGAAGCTCGAAATCGGGTTGGTAAACGACGTCGCGACGCTGCCTCCTTGCCCGAACGACGTGTCCAGCGAGCCGTCGGGATTGAGGCGGCCGATCGTGCACTGGCCTCCGCCCAGCGGCCCCTCGCCGCCGCCGATCAGGATCTTCCCGTCCGGCTGGAGCGTGAGGCAGGTGTAAAACTCACCCCAGGTGATCGTGGCGATCCCCTTCATGCCGAACGTCGTGTCGACACTGAAGTCAGCGTTGAGCCGCACGACGAAACCCGGCGCGGGGCCGCCTCCTCCGGCGATGCCGCCGGCGCCGCCGCCCCCGGTCAGGAGCCACTTCCCGTCCGGTTGCTGGAGCATCGCGCCGAGCCCGGTGCCGATCGCGGGATAGCTGATGACCCCGCCCGCGCCGAAGACGATGTCGAGGCTGCCGTCGGCGTTGAAGTGGACGAGCCCGAGCGCCGCGGCGCCGCTGGCCAGGCCGATCGATCCCGCCACGAGGACGCTGCCGTCCGGCTCGATCGCCATCGCCTGCGCGAAGTCGCCGCCAAGCGAGACACTCACGCTCACCAGGCCGTCGGTGCCGAACGTCGTATCGGGCGAGCCGTCTGCGTTCAGGCGGAGCAGGCCGAGCTCCCGTTGGCTCGCGCCGTTCACCCCCCCGACGACGACGATCTTCCCATCCGGCGCGATCTCGACGCCGACGATCTGGGCGAAACCCGCGAACGGGACGAGCGCCAGGCCCTGCTGGCCGAAGCGTCGGATCCGGGTGGCCCAGCGCGTCGGTGCGCCAGACGCTGACCGCATTCACCCCATTGACGGTGCCTCCAGACCCCGCCGCCACGATCTTCCCGTCCGGCTGGAGCGTGATGACGCTCGATGCCGGCGAGCCGGAGTTGCGCCGGACGAGAGGAACGATACACCCAGATTGCCGAACGCCGGATCCAGGTCGCCCGGGCGGGTCTGGGCCGTATCATGAAGCGTGAGCGTCGCGGTCGGATAGACGCCGAGCGTGGCGCCGGCGGTCGGGTTGCTCAGCGTCAGGAGGACCGTCTGGTCCCCCAGGGTATTGCGGCCCGGGTTGACCAGGCCGATCGAGAACTGGCGAGACGTCACGCCGGGGCCGAAGGAGATCGAGCCCGAAAGCGGCGTGTACATCCCGCCGACATGCGGCGAGTCGTCCGAGGTCGCGAAATGCACCGACACCGTCCCCTGGCTCCCCCCGAGCCGGACCAGCGTGATTGTGACGGTGCCGCCTCCCTCGTCGGCGGCGTAGTTCGCCGTGGAGAACTCGATCGTACCGGGACTCGTCGCCGAGCTGGGATACACGGTCACCGTGGTGCTGCCGCCGGTCAGCCCGCTGTACTTCGGGTCGGCGCTCGTCGCGGGGCCGGTCGTCACCGTCGCCATCGCCGCCGACGAGCCCGACCCGCTCCCGGCCGTCACGGTGACCGTCTGCGGCACCAGGGCATCGGCCGGGGTGAACGTCAGCGAGGTCGCCGCCAGGATGGCCGCCGGGTTCGTGGTCGAGATCGAAAGCGGCACGGTGACATTCGCCGTCGGGACGGTTTGCAGGACGACCGTGAACGATGACCCCGCGCCCCCCTGCATCACGCTCGGGAGCTGCCCCGGCGCGATCACGATCCCCTCGAGCGGGATGATGTGGAGGTCTCCCACGCCGATGCTGCCCAGGACGCCGCCGCCCGAGGGCGTGCCCAGCCGGAGCGGCACGTCGACCGCGAGCGACGCGTGGGGATCGTCGAGGATCGGGATGGCGACCGTGGCCGTGGCCGATCCCGCCGCGAAGGTGACGGTCGTCTTCACGGGCGTGTAATTGACGCCCCCACGGCCGCCCGAATCGTCGGTCGAGAAGGGGACCGAGAGCGGCTGGCTCAGGTCGCCGCCCCGTACCAGTGTGATCGCGGCCGTGCCGGCAGTCTCGGAGACGTCATACACCGCCGCGGGCGTGCCGGAGCTGGCCGAGAGGCTCGTGTACGAGCCGAATGAGACGACGGGATCGCCGACGCTGCCGAACAGGAGACTATCGCCGTTCGAGAAACTATCGCCGGACCTCGACAGGGCCAGAATGCGGCCGGATGGTTCGACGGCGACCTGCAGGACGGCCTGGTCCGGGAACGTCTCGACGCCGCCGGTGCCGAACGTCGTGTCCAGGGTGCCGTCGGCGTTGACCCGCACGATGCCGGTGCCGAGGTCGCCGATCAGCAGGAACTTACCGTCGGGCGCGATCGCCAGGTCCCCTTCGGCAGTGTCATCGGGGAGCAGCTCCACGAGATTGGTGATGGTGGCATGGCCGCCGCTGCCGAATGTGGCGTCCGGCGAACCGTCCGCGTCGAATCGCAGCAAATTCTCATTGCCCATGTCGCCCACGCTGTAGTCCACGTTATTGAAATAGCTGATGACGATCTTGCCGTCCGGCTCGAGCGCCATGGCGGGATGGAAATATTCCGGACCGACCGTGCCGCCGCTATCCTGGAAGTTCACCTCACCATTGGTACCGAACGTCGCGTCCCTGGTGCCGTCCAGGTTGAATCCGTAGAGCCGGACGCGATCAATTCCGGTCCCGGCGTTTCCTCCGCTCAGGAACAGCAGGATGTCGTTGTTGTCGACCGCGAGGTTCGAGAGGTTGTTGAGGTCGCCGGGATCCGTCGGGCTCAACAGGACCGTGCCCGTGCCGTTGAACGAGCGATCGAGCTGCCCGTTCGGGAGGTACATGGCCAGTCCGCAGCCTGGGTTGACGATGCCGCTGACGATGACCATCCCCGCGAGCAGGATCCGGCCGTCGGGCAAGGTCGCGATTTGAACGTTGTAGTAGGAAGCGTTGTGAACATCGGGGTTTCCATCGAGCGTGAACGACGGCGGCTGGGCCACGCCATCGGTCCCGAAGGTCGTATCGATGGCCCCATCGTCGTAGAACCGGACCAGCTCGACAGTGTGATTGTTGGGATCCTCATTAATGCAGACGATCTTGCCGTCCGGCTCGACGGCGACGCCTTCGCCGGCCCCGCTTCCGAAGTTGACCGTGCCCGCCGAGCCGAAGGTGTGGTCGGGCTGGCCATCCGCGGTATAGCGCTGGAGGCCGAGCTCGTCCCGGAAGACCGTCCCGGCCCCCGTGACCAGGATTCGCCCCTGGGCATCGAAGGCCACTTGCAACACTTCGAGGGCCTTGGGTTGGACCACGCCCGCGTTGCCGAACGTCGGGTCGAGCGAGCCCGGCGCGGAGCTCGCCAGCGTGGCGGCGCTCACCGTCAGCGACCCCGTGGTGACCGCGTAGGTGGAGTTGCCCGAGTAGACCGCGGTGATCGTGTGCGACCCGGCCGTCAGCGTGACGCCGCCGCTGGTCGCCGCGCCGTTCGTCAGCGCCACTGCCGAGCCGACCGGCGTGCCGTCCACCTTGAACTGGACCGTCCCCGAGGGCGCCGGGGCTCCCGGGGCGGCGGGCGCGACCTTGGCCGTGAACGTCACCGCCTGGCCGGCGATTGGCGGGGCGGCGCTCGCCGTCACCGCCACCGCCGCGGTCGGGATCGAGGCCGTCAGCGTGAGCGATCCGGGGCGCTCGCATAGGTCGAGTCCCCCGAGTAGACCGCGGTGATCGTGTGGGCCCCGTCTGTCAATGTGATGCTGGCGCTGGTCGCCGCGCCGTCGACCAGCGCCACCGTCGTGCCGAGGGGGTTGCCGTCGAGCTCGAACCGGACCGTCCCGGTCGGCGTCGGTCCCCCCGAGGTCGGAGGAGTCACCAGGGCCACGATCGTCAGCGGCAGGCCGGCGAGGGGTGTCAGGGTGCTGGCGCCCAGCGCGACCGTCGGGGTGGGCTTGGGGAGGACATTGATCGTGGCGCTGGCGCCGGCGCCCGTGTAGTCGGTCGAATCGGTGGGGGTAAAGAGCGCCGTCAAGCCCTGGCCCATCCCGGCGGAGAGCACCGTCCCCGCCGCCGGGGAATACGTGAAGGTGCCCGCCACGGAAGCCGTCGCGTCGAGCTGGGCCGCGCCCAGCGCCTGGCCCTGCGTGATGTCCGCAGGCGTGGCCCACGTGATGATTGGCGTCGCCTGAGCGATCGCCAGGCCGCCGCCGGCGACGGCGGGCGCGTCGTTGGTGTCGCCGCCGAAGGAGGCCATCACGGCGAAGGGAAGGCGGCCCGCCGACAGGCCGGCGAGGTCCACGCCGCTGAGCGACGCCACGCCGTTGGCATCCGTCGTCGTCGTGCCCAGCGTGGTGGCCTGTCCGCCGGGAGCGAGGAAGAACGTGACCGGTGCGCCGGCCAGCGGCGAACTTCCCGCGGTGAGCGTGGCCGACAGGGCGGTGGCGGCCCCATAGGTGCCACGCGCCGGGCTTAGCGCGAGGCTCGTGGGCTGAAGCACATCGATGGTGAACGTCTGGGTGGCGACGAGCGGCGGGCTGCCGTTGTCGGTGACGCGGACGGTCACGGAATAGTCCCCGGCGCCTCGCCCGTCGGCACCGGCCAGGTGAACGCGCCGCTGCCGCGGTTGATGGCCGCCAGGGCCGGGCGCCGGGAGCGAGGCTGTAGGTGAGTGCCTGACCCGCGTCCGGGTCGGTCGCCGAGGCATTGAGAGTCACCGTACCGCCGGGGCTGACCCGCTGGTCGGCGATCGGGGCCAGCACCGGCGGGTCATTCGGGGGCGCGGTCGACGTACTCTCGTACTGGAGCGGGAGGATGTACAGCGGCCGATTGGGGTCGTCGCAGGTAATCTCCAGGGCAGCCGAGGCGGGCTGTGTGGGGTCGAGGAGCTGGACCTGGATCGGAACGCTGTCGCCGGGGTTGAGCGCGAACGGTCCGGCCGGACCATCGGGAAGGGCGAAGCCGGCGCCGGCGATGCTCACGCTTTCAATAACTAAACGGGCAAGGCCCGGGTCGCTCAACTCGACCGTCGCGGTCACGGTGCCGGCCCCGAAGACGAGCGGTCCGCTCGGGCGCCGCCGCTCGCGGAATCCGAGATGCCGAGCTGGGGATTGAACTGGTTGACGCCCAGGTTATCCAGCGCGACGGCCACCGACTGGCCGGTGCCGGCGAGGTCGTTGGTCAGCAGGAACTCGAGCTGGTAGGGCGTTCCCTCGTCGAGGGCACCGGCGGCGGGACTGGCCGTGATCGTGGTCCAGCCCGACGCATAGCCGAGCGGGTTGTCGTTGGCTGCCAGCGCGATGGTCGCGAGGTCGATGTGCTCGAGCGAGACCTGGTTGCCCGAGGGGTCGGCGAGGACGACGTCGAGGAAATGGTGGCCCGGCGTCAGCGTGGCGTGATCGGCCAGGACGTTCAGGTCGAATGACAGGCTGCCAAGCGGTGCTGCGATCGGCTGGAGGACCGTGAGGGTCGATGTGGGCGGGGGTGGGACGAGCGGCGCGGAGGCGGCTTTGACCGCCGCGGCGCCGACGAGGCTCGGAACGACGTCGGAGGTCGCCGACGGGCCACCCCCCGTGGCGGGGCCGAGCTGGCTGAAACTACTGCCGTTCGACGGCGAGGCGCCGGAGTAACCGGGATTGCCTGTGGAGCCGGGCCCGTCGGCCTTCACGCCGGCCGGGTTGCCAAGGCTTGGCGGAGGAGGATTACCGAAGATGTTGATGAGTTTGGCATCCTCATCTTTGGGCTCGGGCGGCCCATGAAAGCTGATCGCATAACTGACGAGGGCACTGGCGTAGGATTGGCTCGAATCAAACTTAAATGTCGGCGACGTCAGTGGCCCGGCCAGATCGACCTGGAGGGCTGCGTTGACGTTGGCCGACACCGTCCCGGATGCCGCAGCGCTGATGAGTGTGACCTCCGAGGGAAGCCCCAACAAACTGAAGAACTTCGACCCGACACCCACCGAACCCTTCGCGTTGAGCGTTAGAGCCGCATGGCCCGTAGCATTGATTTGGAAGTAGGACAGCGCTTTCGGGTCGAAGGAGGGGGAGCCATTGTTGATATCGATGACGAAGTTCGCGCTTGCCGTCAGGCTGTCGAGCGACGCCTGGAAGCCGCCATCCACCGAGAGTGTGGCGTTGAGAGTAACGCCGAAGAACTGAAGGATCGGATTCGGGACCGGGACGGAGAAGGTGTGTGACCCGCTGAACGGCAATTGGAAGAAGGTTACCGGGACATTGTTCGGTGACGGCAGCAAGTTGACTTTGGTCGCGGTAATTTCAATCTTCGTCGGCGCGGCGAGCGTCTCGGGATCGAGGTTGACCTGGACGGAGACGCCCCCCTTGCTCGTGGGGATCTGGCCGCCCTGTTGAATCACCGGATTCCCCAGGATGGTCGCCTGGGCATACCAATTCTTCGGCTTGATAGTCGCCTGCGTCGGCTCGAGAGTGGCATAAACTGTCAAGGTGATGCCTGTGCCGAAGGAGCCAGAGAAGTCGTTGAAAAGCGAGCCGAGGAAATCGGGAGTATTTTCTGTGAGCGGCAGCGGCACGGTTTGTGTGGCAAGGCCGTATCTCAGGTCGATCGCATAACCGGCCGTCGCCCCCTGCAACGCACTGCTGATTTCCGGGTCGGTGGTGAAGACCGCTCGAGTCGGCTTGCCCATCCAACCCGGCAGCGGGATGGCGTTGAGCGTCTGAGTGCTGAACGTCGGCCGGGTTCCGACGCCACCAGAAGTCGTGGTTGTCAGCAGCGCGACGCTGTCCTTGCCCGGCTGCAAATTCCCCCCGTCGTACGAGAAGGTGAAGGTCGCTCCAATCGCGCCCTTCGTCGCCTGGAAGGAAGCGATGGCAACCTGAACCTTGCCCGGGTCGATCTGGACGTCGGGGAAGGACGTGGTGGTCGCGTAGTACCACGGCATGTCACGGACATCCCCGGTGAACTGCGGCGGTGTGTTACCGGAGCCGTCGGTGAGCGTGATCCCCGAAATGTATCGCAACGACGTCGCATCGACTGGCCCGCCCGGATTCCCGGGATAGCTCGTCGTCAGCGTGTCAAAATTGAGCGAGTTCTGCATCTTGAGCGTGTAACTCATCTTGACGGGACTGCCGGAGCCGACGGTGGCGACGGTCAGTGTGTGCGGCGCATTGGAGAGGCTCCCGACATCGAGCGGGATACTCCACTTGTGGTTCCCCTGGGAGTTCGCCTTGACCGGAGTGCCGCTATCGATGCTGTAGGTGACGCCCGTCACGCTCTGTGTGGTGTCGTTCGAAACGGTCGCGATGAAGTTGGGCACGAGGGGCACGCCGACCAGGTAGGGACCGAACGTGCCGGCCACGTTGATCGTCGCGGCGTCGGCGCTGACCGTCCCCGGGCGCCGGCGACCAGGGACGCGCCGGCGAGCGAAGGACCCGAGTCGATGGTGTCCGCCGTCGTCACGCTGAGCGACGGGGCCGGCCCCGCTCGGAGGATCACGTCGCCCTGGCTGGTGTTCGCCCAGAAGGCGACCTGGCCGCTCGTGTTGATCGGGTCGTGGATCGACAGGCCGGTGATCTGGAAGCTTGCCGTCCCGGCGGTGACCGTTCCGCCGACCTCGGCCACCTCGGTCAGCTCGGGCGGGGTGGGATTCGTCGTGCTGGTCGAGCCGGGCACGTTGATCGGGGCGGTGAAGAGACCGACCTGGCCGTTGGCGTCGGTGGCGAGGAAGGCCGCGGTGGAGTCGTTGGTCCCGACCGGCTGGGTCAGGTCGAACGACTGGATCATCCCCGTCGTGATCCCCGCGATCCGGACGTACGTCGGGGTGCCGTTGGTCATCACGCGGGCGAAGATCCCCGGGCCGGGCGTGAGGCCGAGCGCCACGCGCCCGCCGCCGTGAGATCGCCGGCGAACGCGATGACCTGTCCGTCGGCGCTGATTCCCGGCGCCGGCCCGAGCTGGTCGAAGCCTTTCGCCGGACCCGCGACGCCGAAGACCTTGCTCGTCCCCCCCGCCTCCTGGTAGCCGGTCAGCGGGTCGGCCGTGGTGTTCGTGCCCCCGATCCGGGCGACGATGGACGAGTTGTCGGAAAGCACGGGCCGCAGGGCCTGCGGGCTCGTGAGCGCGGCGACGTTCATCCCGCTGTCCGAGGTCGAGCTCTGGTACTGAAGGTCCCAGATCGGAGTCAACGAGCTGGAATTGAGTGCCGAATAGGCGACGTCGCCGTTGTTGTCGAGCGCGGCGTAAGTCGAGATCGCATCGAAGCTGTCGAGCGGACCGCGTCGCGCGCCCCCCCTCGCATCGATCTGGTAGGACGACGTTGCGCCGGCGTTCCACGTCCGGAGCGTGTACTGGGTATAGCCCGGGATCGTGACGCGGTCCACGGCGAGCACCGCGCCGCTGTCGTTGATCTCGACGGGGTCGCCATAGGTCCGATTGGGGTCGTTGCTGAACGATGGATTGATGTTCTGAAGAGAGCTGCCGTCTCCGGTGAAGAGCCCCTGGGCGCCGGTGGGGAAATCGCCCACGAACGCGACCGTCCCGGCTTCGTTGATCGAAGGGCCCTTGCCCATCCCGGAAAGCCCCAGATCACCCGTCGCGGCGACGAGGTCGAAATCGTAGAGCGTGCTCGGGCACCACCGCCCCTCGAGCCGCTCGTAGGCCAGGAACACCCGCGCCGCCATTCGGGAACGCCTCCGGCCCCTCCGGCGGGGCCCCGACGCCGGGGAAGAGACGGAGCGAGAACGTGGGAACGCGGACCGGGGAAGGAAGGGCATCGTGGCAGCTCCTCATCGTTGGCGTTGAAATCGGTGACCGAGGGGAATGGCTCGTCCTGTCGCCCTAACTCGCGTTGAGCAAAGCCTCTCGGAGAGCTGACCCGAGCTGAGCAAGGTCCGCTCCTCGAGGCATTCCAGGGTCATGGCGCGAGGGACGCAAGAACGTCGGCGCGGGCCACGTCGGGTCGGTCGGGTCTGGTCAACCGTACGATGGGGTTATCGCGCCGATTGCATCGATGTAACTCTCGAGCTGGGAGGGCATTGAGATCGACTCTCTGCCGCAGGTGTCCGAATCAGCCCAATGCCGGTCCGCGAGGCGCAGTCCCTCAGATCGCGCGTCCGCCGCGTTGCGGATGATCGAGCACGGAAGCGCCGCTATCAGATTGGGACCACGAGAACGAAAAACCGAACGCGCCGACGGGTGGAATTTCCACGGCGCCCGCCAGGCCGGCGGCCAGCCGTCCCGGAGCACCGGATTGGAGAGCGTGAGTCGGACGGCGGAGAGGGTATGGCGGGCGGGCGTTTTTTCGAGACTCCTCGCTCAACGCGACCGCTCGGGCCCTCTTCCCTCTTCCCTCCCCGGGGGCCCACACAATCGTCACGACCCACAAAATCGGGCGGCCGCGGCGGCGAAAACCGGCCGCCAGGCGCCGCCAGCCGCCGATTTCGACGCGAGCCGGGCCCCTGATCTCCGACCCCTCCCGCCGAGCCCCAGACGGGGAGAAGGTGCCCGAAGGGCCGATGAGGGGGCGGTCGGTGCCTCCGCAGATCGGCCGGCAACTCACTCGCCACGGTGGCGTTTCGCGAGAGGTCTCGTTTTTTCGGATTTCCGGCAATCACGGACCGGCCCGATCCGTCGCCGGTGTGGCGGCCCCCAGTAGCCAGTCCGAAGGTCCCCGAACTTCGCCCACCACCCGAAGGTGCCCGACATGAGCCGGGCACAGTTTCGTCGGCAACTCGGCCCGGATCTCCCGCCCGACTCATCGGGGCCGCTCAGCCCCATCCGTCGGACCGACAAACGCAGGCCCATGGCCCAGCAGGCGGGGCAAGATGAAATTGCTTGAATAGAAGCAATACATCCAGCATCAACCGGTCGCCTACAGCGTCCCCAGGAACACCACGAGGTCGTCGATCTCGCCGGGCGAGAGCTCGAGCCCCCGCGGGTGATGTTCGCGGGCGAAGACTTCGCGTAGCACCTTCACCCGGCCGTCGTGCAGGAATGCGTCGCGGCGGCCGACGGCTCGCAGCGAGGGCGGGTTGAACTCGCGGTTGCCGACATCGTCGACGAGGCCCACGTCGACCTTCTGCGGCGTCGTGTAGCCGGGCGGCTCGTGACAGGTCGCGCATTTCCGCGACTGGAAGACCTCGCGGCCGCGGGCAACGGCGGCATCCGAGCCGGGATTCGCGGGCCGAGGCGCGGGCGGCTCGAGCCTGGCGAGATACGCGGTCAGCTCGGCGACCTGCGCGTCGGTCGGCTTCGTCCCGTGCATCGTCGTCAGGATCGACTTGCGCACCTGGTCCTCCAGCCGGCTCATCGAGGCCGTCCAGGTCCAGGGGCCCGTCGCGGCGACGCCCAGCAGCGAGGGCACCTGCTTCGGCACCCGTAGGAGCCGTCGCCGAGCGTGTCGCATGCCAGGCCGTTGGTGTGCCCGTCGGTGTGGCAGCTCTGGCAGCTCATCCAGCCGTCGTGCGAGAGCCTGGCGCTCGAGAACAGCCGCTCGCCGCGGTCGGCCGCCGAGAGCTCGGGCCGCGGCCCCAATGCGATCGTCGACGGCCGCTGGCCGGTCGCCATCACGACCACCGAGATCGTGTCGTCGAGCGAGTCGGCGACGTACGCAAGAGCGCCGTCCGGGCTGACGGCCACCGCGGCCGGTCGGCGGCCCACGACGATCCGGTGCGGGCCCCTGCCCCACGCCCGCGGAGAGCGCCAATTCGTCCATGCCCTCGAGCGCGACGATCAGGTCGCCGCGTCGGCCGAAGGCGATCGCGCCCGGGTCGCCGGCCGCGTAGTTGACGTCCCCCAGGTCGAACAGCCGGCCGCCGTCGAGCAGCGCGGAGTCCGGACCGGCCGCCAGCAGCGACTCGACCTTCAGCACCCGCAGGTGATTGCGGATCAACTGGCCCCAGTGGACGTCGTCGAACGTCGCCTGCGCCAGCCGGTTGAGGTACTGATGGGCCATGAGCAGAGTGCGTCCGTCGGGCGAGACGGCCATCCCCCGGATGTTGTGCGACGGCAGCGATCGGACCGACTCGATCGCCCGGCGGGCGAGGTCGACGACGGCGAGCCGGCCGCCGAAGGCATCCGCCACGACCAGCCGGGCGCCGCCGGGGAGCACGGCCATCTCGCGCGGGGCAAACGGGAGATCCAGGCCGCCGACGTCCGACAGCGACGGGCCGGGATCCTTTGGCGTCCGGGGCAGCAGGCCGACGAACGTCAGCCGGCGCGGCCAGGTCGAGGCGACGACCGCGGGCCCTCCGCCGGCGAGACGACCACGCGGACCGGGTCGGGCGCGACCGCCAGCCGCGCCGACGACGCGGGCCGATCGATCGCGGTGTTCGATCAGCATCAGCTCGCCGGATTCGCGGTCGACGGCCAGCAGGTGCCGGCCGTCGGGCAGCGGCGCGAGGTCGGACAGCCCTCGGCCGAGGTCGTGCTCGGCGACGACGCGACGCGCCGCGGTGTCGACGACCGAGAGGCTGCCGCTCCGCCGGTTCGCCACGAGCAGCGTCCGGCCCTCGTCGACGACCGCCAGCGCGACCGGCTGGCGGAGCCGACGCGCCGGGCCGGGCTCGTCGGCGACGACCCGGACGCCCGAGGTCAGCAGCAGCAGCGCCGCGGCGCCGACGGCCCGCAGCGCGGCGATGGTTGGCGGGGTTCTCGTCACGGATTCAGCGCCTTGTGAAGGACCACCCTGGCCGCATCGAGGATCGGGTCGGGGGCGGGACCGGGCCTCTCGGCGGGCTTATTGGGTACCCCCGAGTTCGTCTCCGTCGCGCGCCTCGTTGCGATCGGACCGCCGAACCCGCGGAACCGCGGCCCGGGTGAGGCGACCGCATGATCGGGCCGGACCCCGCCGGGCTGGGCGGTGCCCGGTGAGGCGTCCGCTCGCAGGATCGGGCCATCGGCCAGGGAGCGGCCGTCGCCGCGCTCGAGGTAGCCCGTCACCAGCGTGACCCACCAGCGCCCGCCGTCCGACGGGGACCGTCGTCTTCAAGCACGGCCCGTCGGTCTGGATCGCCGTCCTCGCCGGTTGGCACTTCGCGTCGCCGAACCGACGACGACGGCACGATGGTTATCCTGCAGCGCCGCCGCGAGCCATTCGGCGATGCCCGATGTGTTCTGATCGACGAGCACGACGATCGGCCAGCCGCGGAACAGGGCATCGGGATCGGCCTGGTAGGTCGTCTCGCCGCGCATCGTCCAGACGCGTCCGATCGTCGCCGCGATCCAGCAGGCTGTCGGCCACCAGGACGGCCGGGTGGACGGCCGATTCTCGGCCCGCCTGCCCCCGGAGGTCGAGCACCAGCGCACGCAGGCCCTCGCCCTCCATCTGCCGCGCCCGCTTCGCGCAGCTCGTGCGGCGTGCTGGCCGTGATCTCCATTGAGGCGGAGGTAGCCGATGGGGTCGGGCCCGTCGAGGCGGACCTTCCCGCCGCCCGCGGGGCCCTCGCCCATCACCGTGACCGTCGGGGTCAGCAGCCGTCCCGAGAGGCTGGCCGCGGGTGATCCTGAGCGTCCGCGACGTCGCCTCCTTGGGGGTCCGGACCTTGATGGTGACCTCGGTCCCCTCGTCGCCTCGAAGCCGCTCGATGACGTCGCGCAGCAGCATGCCCCTGGTATCGACGCCATCGACCTCCTCCAGCACCTCACCGGTCTTGATCCCCGCCGCGGTCGGCCGGACCGCCGTCCATGATCTGGTGGAACGTCGGCCGCTTCTCCTTGTCGTCGTTGCTGAGCGAGACGAGGATGCCGACGTAGCGGTTGCCCGCGATCTGCTCGGCGGCGTTCCGCTCCTTGGTCGTCAGCAGCTCGGCGCCGCCCGGGCACCGGGGCGAGCAGGCCCTCGAGCAGGGCTCCGCTCGAGCTGCTCGGCGGAGCGGGGCTCGACGATCGTCGCGGCCAGACCTCCTTCAGGAACGCCGCGAACTGCTCGGGCGTCGCGATCGCCGAGACGCGCCGGCCCAGCCCCGAAGGGGCCGGCAGCGCCGGCCGTCGCGGTACAGCGCCTTGATGCCCGCGAGGACCATCTGCTGCCGCGCGGGCGGGTCGACGTGGTGCTCGAGCACGGCGTCGGTGACCGCCTGGACCGCCGCGCCAGATCGGCCGGCATCGCGGGGGCCGGTACCGGTGCGGTTGCTGTCGGCGATTTGGGGTCGTCGGCCCTCGCTCGTCCGCCGGGATCGGCGGCGATCAACAAGGCAGCCAATCCGATCGACGCCGTTTTCCGATGCGGTCTCTTCATGGCGGCCTCCCACCAATCAAGTCAAGGAGACGGAATGAAAGCCGGGATTGCCCGGCTCAGTGCGCTGGCCCGTCCGAGGAAGGATGGCGTCGGTTCCGCGTCGGCATGCCTCCTCACTCGTCGAATACGAGACTCGCTTCAGATCGCGGCGACCATGGAGGATGCGAAGCACCGCGATCGTATCCTCGAACGGCCTGTAGAACACGATATAAGGCTTGACAGTGAAGCTCCGCAGGCCCGCCGATAACTCCTCTCGAAGCCGCCCTGCTTCGGAAACCGGGCATGGTCGCGGCACTTATCGACGATCCGAGTGACCAACCGGTCGGCGGTCCGATCATCGCGGTCTCTGGCGATCGAGTACCAGATGTCGCGAAGGTCATCCTTGGCCTGGTCTGAGAGTTCAGGCTCCCTCATCGGCTCTTCGACTTCCGCTCGGCCGCCAGCCGCTTACGCCCCTCGGACCTGGATTTCTTCGAGCGTCTGGTCGCCCAAAGGAGAAGCCCTCCACGCTCCATCTGGTCGATCCCGGCCTGAATATCGCTTCGCAAGGCTTGGAGCTTCTTCTGATGGATCTCGTCCTTCTCTCTCAGGAGTCGCAGGCCCTCGCGAACCACCTCGCTCGCCGAGTGATAGAGGCCGCTCTGGACCTTGCCGTTGACATACTGCTCCAGCTCCGGCGTCAGCGAAACGTTCATGTGCAGGGCATCTCCCACGGACCCGCGGATCGTCCGCACGAATCGCAATCTCTGAGTGCCGGGGCTCTCCCGGGGAATAGCAACCCATCTGTGCTTATTTCCGGATCAACCAGACCTCCGCCACCTGGCACCCCCGGCCGTTGCCGGCGGGCCGGGCTCGGCGGTCCAGGTCGAGGTCGAGCGCCCCGTCGCGCGGTCGCCGTCGCGGGGGACGTCGAACTCGAGCGGGGTCATGTCGCGCGGCTTGAGCAGGTACGGGTGGATCTCGGTCGATCCGTCGGCCTCGAGCCGCACCCGCACCTGGAACATGTCGCCGGTGTAGACGACGCGGACCTTGTACGCCGCCTCGCGGTCGAGGCCGTCGTAATGCAGCCGGAGCGGGCGGCCGAAGAGCGTGCCGGCGTGGCGGCACCAGCTCCGCCGCCAGCCCGGGTCCTGGTCGAAGGCCGTCATCGGGCCGCGGAGCGAGGCCGGGTCCTCGGCGTAGGGCGACGCCCGGCACCAGGTGCGGCCGTCGCAGCGGGTCGCCCAGGTCGTCGTAGAAGCCGCCGGGGCCGGGGTTCGTCCAGTTCACGATCGCGTCGAGCTCCTTCAGCCGCGCCGGCTCGTTATCGAGCTTGCGGATCGCCGCGAACCGGCGCGTCGAGCCACTCGCGGTCGTTCAGGACCTGGTCGATCGTGTCGAGCGTCGCCCCGCGGCCCACCGTCGATCGCCTGGTACCGCGGGACGCTCAGTTGCATCCGGATGCTCTGGAACAGCGCCTCGGCCAGCTCGAAGACCCGCGCCCGCAGGTCGGCGGCGACCGGCTCGGTGCGGGCGCGGTCGAGGATCGCCTCGGCCTGGTCCATGGCGACGAGCGAGCCGGTCGCGCGGGCCTCGCGCAGGCGGTCGAGCGCCTGCTCCTCAGGTCGGTCTCGTGGATCAGGCGGCTGCGCACGTAGGCGTCGTAATAGGCCCGGTAGAGCGCCTGCTGGAACCGCCAGTTCGCCAGCACCCGCGGCGGCACCCGGCGCTCGAGCGCGCGGAACTGCTGCAGGGTCGTCTCGACCGAGCCGTTCGCCAGCAGCGGCCCGCGCCAGTTCTGCTCGAGGGCGAACAGTCCCCGGGCGAAGCCGTCGGCCTCGGCGTCGGGCAGGCCGACGAGGCACCGGCCGTAGTCGCGCAGCACCTCGAGCAGGTCGGCCGCCGGGTCCCAGCCCAGCGCGCTCCAGACGACCTTGTTGACGTCGTCGTTGCACCCCTCGGAATAGGTGATGAAGCCGATCGTCTGGTCGGCGAATGCGTGGAAGATCGCCGACTCGTCGCGCGGCCGCGGGTTGATCACCTCGCGGCCCTCGGTCAGCGCATAGGCGACGTCCCAGTCGGGGACCGGGTACTGGCACCGCAGGCTGTGGGTGATGTCGGGGTAGTCGCGGATCGGGTACCGCGACGGCAACGCGGCTTCCGCAGCTCGGGCAGGCTCACGCGCACCTGCGGGCCGTAGACGACGCCGGCCAGCCACGCCGGCTCGGCCTTCAGGAGCGCCGAGGAACTCGTCGAGCCACTCGGCCGAGAAGCTCTGCGGCGAGACCCACATCTGGGCCTTCGGGGTGATACCGCTGCAGGCTGGCCGCCTGCTTCTCCAGCAGGGCCATCAGGTACTTCGGCCGCGTGTGGCCGGGGTCGCCGCCGGGCACGAAGACCGCGTCGATCCGCGGCAGCTTGCGGAAGACCTCGGCCCACTCCTCGAGGGCGCGCGCGACGGTCTTCGGGTCGGCGTAATCCGCGGTCCATCGCCGGATACCAGATCCAGACGTCCAGCCCGTAGTCGGCGCAGATCTGCGACATGCCGACCATCATCTCGAGCGGCGGCCGGGGGAAGTGCGGGCTGTCGGCGTCGTCGTCCGAGCGGGGCGGGATCAGCTCGATGGCGTTGGTGCCGAAGATGGCCAGGTCGCGGATGTAGCGGTCCCACTGCGGCAGGTCCCAGGCGTCGTACGAGTTGGTCTTGGGCCGGTAGCCGAGCTGGTGGCCGCGGAGCGGGTACTTCGGCGCCTCGGTCAGCGTCGATCCGATCGGGCAGCGCGACCTTGCCCGGCTCCATCCGCAGCGCTGCGCAGCAGCCGCCCGACGCCGAAGAGCACGCCGCGGGCGTCGTTGCCGGCGACCAGCATCGTCGGGGGCGTGCGGCCGCTCATCGCCGTCGATGGTGCGGATCGCATAGCCCTCGCGCGCATCCCCGGCCGCCGGCCGCGGCGGGACATGGTCGCGGAGCGGGCTCGGTCTCGTCGCGGAGCAGTCGCGACCGGCCCGACCGCGACGACCGGCACCTCGCCACTCGGCCAGCGGAGCATCACGTCCCAGGCGATCCCCGACCGCGCCCGGACCTCCTCGACCAGCACGCGGACCGCCTTCTCCTCGGGGCCCGAGAGCCCGTCGGGGACCACGACCACCGCGCGGGTCAGGTCGATCTCGGCCGCGCGCGGCCCGCGGCGGCAGGCCGGCCCCGCCGAGCAGCAACGGCCATCGCGATCGTCAGGCACCGTCGTCGCTCGGATCGCCGTGATGCCATCGTCGGAGGATCCCTCATCGGCCGCGGTCGTCGCGGGAGTTTGACAATCGTCGGAATGTCTGAAACAATCCGAGGATACAGCCGTCGGCCGTTCGAAGCCACGGCGCCGAGACTTCGCGAGGAGCGGCGACGTGGGATTGCGACTGGGGCCCGGGCCGGTGTTCGTCTACGAGTGGCTGACGACCACGCGGCGGTGGCAGATCTACGCGATGCGCGCCGCTGTTCGTCGGGCTGATCCTGCTCGGGATGGCGATCGTCCGGACGCCCCGGACGCAGGCCGCAATGGGCGGGTCTCGCTCCGGGACCTGGCCGTGCGTCGGCGAGCAAATGTACCGGACGATCGGTCCGCATCGAGCTGACGCTGGTCCTGCTGGTGGCGCCGGCGGCGACGGCCGGGGCCGTCTGCCTGGACAAGGCGCGGGGCACGCTCGACCACATGCTGGCCACCGACCTGTCGAATGCCGAGATCGTCCTGGGCAAGCTGGGCGTGCGGCTGATCCCGGTGCTGGGCCTGATCGCCTGCCTGTGCCGGTCGCGGCGCTGGCGGGGCTGCTGGGCGGGATCGACCCGCTGGCGCTGTTCGGGCTTCGTTCCTGGTGGCGATCGGCTGCGCGTGCGTCGGCTGCTCGCTGGCGATGGCCCTGTCGGTCTACGGGCGGAAGACCCACGAGGTCCTGATCATGACGTACCTGATCGTCGTCGTCTGGATCATGGCCCCGGTGCTCGTGGAGATCGCCTACGAGGCGGCCGTGGGACCGCCGCCCTCCGCGTGGACGAGGGCGAATCTCTGGACGCTCCTGCACGAATGGGCCGAGTGGTCGAACCCTTACTTCCTGGCCCTGGCGCCGTACTCGATGCCCGGCAAGGTCGGCGATGGGGACCTACCTGGGATTCCTGGCGGGCTGCCTGCTGGTCTCGGCCGCGCTGACGGGCCTGGCGACGGCGCGGGTCCGCGTCGTGGCGCTCGAGCCAGGCGGGTCGGCCGGCGGGCCGGTCGCGCGCTGGCGGCGGCTCCGGCTCGTCCGGCCTCGTGGCTGCCGGCCTTGCCCGGCCCGTCGCTGGACGTCAACCCGGTGGCCTGGCGCGAGTGGCACCGCACGCGGCCGTCGCTGATGATGCGGGTGGCCTGGGGCCTGTACGCGGCCCTGGGGCTGCTCTGGGTCTGGGTGGCGTGCGGCGCCGATCGTCCGGCCTGCTCATCGACAGGGTCGCCATCGATGAACACGGTCCAGGTCACGATCGGCCTGTTGCTCCTGAGCGTCGGGGCCGCGACCAGCCTGGCCGAGGAGCGGGTGCGCGGCAGCCTCGACGTCCTGCTCTCGACCCCGATGTCGACGCGATCGATCCTGGCCGGCAAGTGGTGGGGCAGCTTCCGGCGGGTCCTGAGCGTCGCGATCTGGCCGGCCGCGACGTCGATCGTCCTCGCTCCTCGACGGCGGGTACTGGATGCCTATCTGGCCCTGCTGGGCCTGGTGCTGGCCTACGGCGCGGCGATCACCAGCCTGGGCCTGGCGCTGGCGACCTGGGTGAGCCGGCTCGGCCGGGCCGTCGCGCTGTGCGTGACGATCCTATGTCGGCTGGATGGTCGGCTGGCCGATCGCGGTCGCCTTCCTCGTGGGGACACCCGTGATGCAGTCACACCGGGCTGATGCTCGGCGATCCCGCCGTTCGGCCGGCATTCCTGGGGACGTTCGCCGTCTCGAGGACCGGCATTCCCTCTCGCCGGCAGATCCCGACTCGAACGTTCCCGCTGGCGATGATCGCCTGGATCGTCGTCATCTTTGTGTTCGCGGCGCTGGCTGTTCCGGTCGACGCTCGCCACGTTCGACGGCTGCCTGGGCCGCATCCCCGACGCGCGCCGGCCGCCCGGCCTCGAGCCGGCCGGCGGCGCCGCGGTCAGCCGCCGAGCTGCTGGCCCTGGTGCCTTCCGTCGCCGGGGACGAGTAGGATGGGGAACACGAATCGATCGTGGAACGGGAGGCTTGCATGCGGCTCCGACTGGGACCGGGCCGGTGTTCGTCTACGAGTGGCTGACGAGCCACGCGGCGGCGGCAGCACTACGCGCAGCGCTCGCTGTTCGTCGCGCTGATCCTGGTCGTGATGCTCGCTGAGGCGGCCGGCGATCGGCTCATCGGCCCGCGGTCGTCGTCCGCTTCGCCCCAGGAGCTCGCAGACTTCGGCGCAGGAGATCTACCGACGATCGCGCTGATCGAGTTGACGCTGGTGCTGCTGGCGGCGCCGGCGGCGACGGCCGGCGCCGTCTGCCTGGACCGGTCGCGGGGCACGCTCGACCACATGCTGCTCACCGACCTCTCCAATGCCGAGATCGTCCTGGGCAAGCTGGGCGTGCGGCTGATCCCCGTGCTCGGGCCTGGTCGCCGGCACTGCTGCCGGTGCTCGCGCTGGCGGGCCTTGATGGGCGGGATCGATCCGATGGCGCTGATCGGGCTGCTCGCGGTGGCGAGCGGCTGCGCCGTCGTCGGCTGCTCGCTGGCGATGGCGCTGTCGGTCCACGGGCGGACGACGCACGAGGTCCTGATCGCCGACCTACATGATCCTCTTCGCCTGGATCGCCGCGCCGGCGCTGCTGCGATTCGCGAGCTACCTGGCCACGGGCAGCCCGTGGGGCATCGCGATCCTGGACGTGCGGCCCTGGCTGATCTGGCTGCATCCGTACGTCCTGGTCTTCGCGCCCTACGACGAGCCCGACCGCGTGGATCTCGGGACCGACCTGGGCTTCCTGGCGGGCTGCCTGGTCGTCTCGGCCGCGCTGCTGGGGCTGGCGTCGGCGCGGATACGAGCCCTGGCATCGCGACAGCCGGCCCGCGCAGCCCGGCGTCATCGGCGATCTCTGCGCCCGTCGGCGACCCTCGCCACCACGCTCGACCGCAACCCGCTGGCCTGGCGCGAGTGGCACCGCAGCCGGCCGGCCGGCATGCTGCGGTGGGCCTGGCGGATGTACGCGGCGATCGGACTCCTCTGCGTCGGCGTGGTGGTGTGGCCCCGGCCCTGGAATGGCCCGCCCGGCGAGCTGCCCGGCAGGATCAACGGCTTCATGGTCTCGGCCGGCCTGCTGTTGCTGGGCGTGGGCGCGGTCTCCAGCCTGGCGGAGGACCGCGCCCGCGGCGGTCTGGACATGCTCCGCCTGCTGCCGGTTTCCGGCCGGTCGATCCTGGCGGCCAAATGGTGGGCGAGCTTCCGCCGGGCGCCGGCCGTCCTGGCCTGGCCGGCCGCGACGGGACTCATCCTGGCGATCCGGTTCGGCTACTGGCCGAACTACGTCGCGCTGCTGGCCATGCTGCCGGCCTACGCCGCGGCGACCGTGAGCCTGGCGCTGGTGATCGCGGTCTGGGCCGGCCGCCCGGGCCGCGCGATCGCGCTGTTCGTGACGGCCTACGCCGTGCTGATGGGCGTCGCGCCGTGCGTTGCCGGCGCGACGATTGCGGCCGTCTCGCGGCACCACGGGCTGTTCGCGCTCGTCGGCAGTCCCGGGATCGGCACCCACCTGCTGACCGTCGGCGTGGCGCAGGCCGAGATCGTCAACGGAGCTGGGGCTGGCACTGGGCGATTTCGCCCGCGGGCTGTATGCGTGGATTCCGGTGGACCTCGGGGCCGCGTGGCTGGCATTCGGCGAGGCATGCTTCAGCTTCGAGGAATGCCTCGGCGGCATCCCCGAGTGGAGGAGGCGGAGGCACAGGTCATGATCCCGACGCGATTCAGGACCAGGCTGCCGCGCGGCCTTTCTTACCCGGTCGGGGCCGAGGCTCTCAGCGAGGCGCTGGCCGGCGCGCCGCATGTCGAGGCGATGTCGCTCATGTTCACGGGCCAGGCGGTCTGGCCGGCGTCCGAGTTCCGCCGGGTACTGGCGGCGCAGACGCCTTACCGGATCCTCGAGGTCCGATTCCGGTCGGCTCACGTGCCCGGCTTCATCGGGTCCGCCGAGATGATCGAGAAGGGCTGGTACGACGACGCGTGGGAGATCATCGTCTCCCCGGTGCTCTCCGAGCTGCGCCACCTCGCCAATCGCCTGCTACGTGAGCAAGGCCTGCCGACGGTCGCGCGGTGGCTGAGGACCTCGACCCGGCCGGGCCGTGACCCGCGGCCGCGCTGGATCGAGCTGCGGTTCGACCCGGCCGGCGAGTCGCTCGCGGCGATCGAGGGCGAGGGCGTTTGATCCGCCGGGCGGCGATGCGACCGGCAGGCGGCCGACAGGCTCCCAGGAGTCGAGATAACCTCGCCCACCGCGTTCGACCGGGTGGGCGGGGTCCTGAGAGCGTGTGAGCAGAGGCCGTAGGGTGGGTCGAACGCCGCAGGCGTGAGGCCCACCGGTCTGGCGGCGAAGGCCCACCGGTTCGGCGGCGAAGAGCGGTGGGCCTCACGGCGGTCGGGCACTCGTAGGGTGGGTCGAACGCCGCAGGCGTGAGGCCCACCGGTCTGGCGGCGAAGAGCGGTGGGCCTCGCTTCGCTCGACCCACCCTACGAGCCTCCTCACTCATCTTCCGAGAGCCCGTTCGTGTCCGCAGGACTCCGTCGCCCCGCTGCGGCCCCGGATGCTCGCCTACTGATGCGGGTGCCGGCGGAGCGGCGGGCGGCGGTGCACGCCGAGGCGTTGCGTCGGCTGGCCGAGGCGCGGGAATATGAGTACCGGCGGTATCTGCTGCTGGACTGCCTGGAGGCGTATGCGGCGCTGGACGAGTCGCAGGCGGAGGAGCTGGGCGCGTTATTGCGGACCGAGCGGTATGAGGGGGTCAAGACGATGGCGGTGACAACCTTCGAGAAGGGCGTGCAACAGGGCGTGCAACAGGGGGTCGAGCAGGGCCTGCAGCAGGGCTGGCGGTCGGCGGTCACGTCGATGCTCGAGGCCCGGTTCGGCCCGCTGGGTCCCGGTGTCCGCGATCGCCTCGAGCGCCTGGGCCCCGATCGGCTCAAGGCCCTAACCCGGGAAGCGCTGACGGCATCCTCGCTCCGCGAACTCGGGTTGGCCGATTGAGCACGCGCGCCGTGGCTCGCCTACCGACTCGCTACTTGCCACTTGTAACTGGCGGGCACGCGGGCGGCGTCCGGGCCGGAAGGCGTCGGGAGAAACTTTTCGAAATTCCGTGAGGGCCATTGACAGCTCACCATCACATCTCTATCCTCCCACCTGTCTTCCCGTGGCCCTGCTCGGCCGCGGAAAGCCGCGACCCATCACCGATCGACATCCTGTCCATCACAGCGAGGCATCCATGCGCGTCGCATCCCGCCGGATGGGGAAGTTCGTCCCGACCCTTGATCGCCTGGAGTCGCTGGCGCCGGTCTCGACGCTGGTTCCGGGCCTGTCGGTCATGAATTCGTCGATCGTCGGGGGGGGGGTTGAGAACGTCGATGTCATGGAGTCCCGAGACGGCGGGCTGATGAAGATGTCCATGCCGACGACCGCGCGGCCGGCTTCCCTCGCGGTTCAAACCGGCGGCGTGGCCGTCGCCGATGCGGGAGCAAGGCCGCTTCCGGTCGAATCAGGATCTGCCCACTCCTTCTCGATGATCGTCGCGCCCACTCGAGCCGTTCCGGACCCATCACCTGAGCCCGCGCCCGCCACCAGTCCCACACCGCTGAAGTCCGCCGCCGGAGCCAGCTCGGGCGCTGCCCAGCCGCAGATGCCTTCCCCGACCAACGGCGCGCGCCCGAGCGCCGAGCTCGCAGTCCTTCCCTGGGCCCGCGGCGAGCGCGGCCGCTGGCGGGGCGGGCGTGATTCGTCCCATGGCACTCTCGCCGTCCCCTGCGACAGTCGACTCCTCCGACTCCGCCCATACGATCGGCGGCCACGGCGGTAAGATTGTGCCCCTGGACAGCGGCGGGGGTTCGGGCGGGACGAGCGGAGGCGGGCAGTCGGGCGGTTCGGGGGGCGTTCCCTCGCCGCCAGTTATTTACGTCTCCGGTCCGGGGATTACCACGGACCCCACCGGCGCGCTGATTGGCGTCGTGGGCGGCCAGGTGAACGTCCTGGCCACGCCTGGCAATCAGACCGAGCAATCGGGCCCGCTGGTCGCTGTGTCCTACTCGGTTAGTGGGGCCTTGTCGGGGCAGAACTACTCCTGGACCGAAGGGATCTCGCCACAGACAACCGGCCAGACTGTCCAACCTACCAACGGAGCCGTCCCCAACTACGACTTTCTCGAGGACGAGACGACGGGCAACCACCCGATCACCGTAAAGGCTATTTACCAGAACGAGTCGGTTCGTCATCAACTGTCAACGTGGACGTGGTCCAACCGACCGTGTCGTTCTTCAAGGGTTGCCCAGCCCTTTACACTGGGCACGATGGTCTACCCGACCGCGGTTTGGCCTCCAATGGGCGAAGGATACGCTTCTCCCGGCGTCAAGTTTGATGCTGAGGTCAACAATGGTACTCCTTTCTGCGGGAGTTTTTGGCGATCATTCAATTGACCCCATCAATCGATCCGTGACCGCGGGCGGCAATGAATTACACCCAGCAGTCCGCCGGTTATGTACTGGACAACACCGGACTCCGGCCCGCAATCGTTACCTATGATAGCTACCAGAGCAAAATCTATACAACCGAACACAACCGCGCACGTCCCCGATTCAACTTATATCCAGGGTGGCGGCGACAACGGAGCCCCCATGGGGATCTCATGGATTCTCCATTTCTCGCATACTGTACACAAATGACGACCCAGGCAAGACTACGTGGACGGCCATGTCGGTGAACGACAAATTCCAGACATATCTGGTCTTCCAATCTGCTGGAGGCGTTTGGATTGCAATGAGCGAAATCGATTGGAGCGTCTCTGGGTCCGCTGCTGGCCGAGAGTCTGGTCCACGCTCCCTCCACGCCCGAACGGCCGAATCCCTCACCGAACGACCAGCTGCACATACGGCAACGATCAGACTCCCTGATCAATGGACTAACAGTGCCGGGCCATGATCCGCCCAATGGTAACTACCCAGGTGTTGGGACTTTCTGGATACAATGGAAACCCAACCCTCCGCCGAACTGACTACGGCCGATAGGGACATGGGGCTTGGCCCCAACCTCAGAATGCTACGTGGTATCCTGCCTCGTCCCGCCTAGTGGCGGTTGGCGCGACCCTGTGATCCGCGCAAGCTTTTCGGGATCGAAGGGAGCCGACATGAGAAGACTAGCGGATGTCTCGTCAGTCGGGTTGGTCGGCTGTGTTCCTCGATTCGCCTGTCGTCGCGGCCCCGCTCTGCGGCAGGCGGGTCAAACGGATCCGCACCGCCGGGCAAGGACGCGAAGCGACTCCGGGGATATCCCTACGCCGGTCATTGAGAATAGGCTTATTTGGCCCGAAATCCAAGCAGGCCCTTCGCCACGAGGGCAGGCCGACGAGCCGGAGATCGCCAGTTGGGCGCTGACTGGTCTCACGAGGCTGAATTACGGGCAATGGTCGATCGCCCGGAATTTGGCCAACTCGATCGGATTCATGTCAGGTGTCGGCTTGAACAACGTATCGGATGCAAAACCATCATATGGTTACAGCCAGCGCATCCCCTCGATCGCTATCTGACGATGCCCGTGTACGTGTTTTCGATCGAAGGGAAAACTCTTCCCATGACGGAGTACTACAAACACGAGGGTCGCAAGCCAGTCGATTATCAGCTCGGCGGGTTCCATGGTCTCGGTCTCGGGGACCTCGTTGAATGCAGGTGATGAATATCGAATCGAGGTGATTCCTAACATGGTCTATGACATGACCCGACCTGGCGAGTACTGGATACTGGTTGAAGTCGCCCTTGGACCGACGTTTCCGCAACAACGGCAACGATGGCCGCATTTTTTTCGTCCGGGCCCAGCCGATCAGGGTCAGGGTGAAGCCGGAGAGATTCGTGACCTCGACGAGGAGGGCGACGTGGTGATTGACCCGCATTCGAGCCGGAGGTAGCATGCCCATGAGCCAAGACGTGCGGTCGGAGATTCGCCATACACCGTGTCCTCTTCGCTACGCCGTCCTGTTACCTCGATGATTCGAATGGCGCGGCCGTCGCGAGCCGCGGCATGATGGAGGCTCTTGCTCGCCACGGATTTAATGCCGAGGCGTTCAGCGGATTACAGCTCGAGCTCCCGGGCGACGTCGATCCCGAATCCCACCTGGCCAGTCGTGGATTCCTCTTGAATGCGCTCGGCGGCGAATCGTGGTCCACCGACCCTCGCGGGTTTTGGGCGAGCACGCCGCCGCATTACCTCGCGACCGTTCGGGGTCTACCGGTCACGCTCTACCGCGGCTCGCCCACGGCATCACTCGATGACGATATCGAACAGGCGTCCTTCCTTCGCCTCTACTCGGCCACGCTCGACCGCTTCCGTCCCGACGTGGTGGTCAACTACGGCGGCGACCATCTGGCACATGAGATGCGCCGGCTGGCTCGCGCGGCGGGCGCCGTCGTCGTGTTCGCCCTGCACAATTTCAACTACCCGGACGCCTCGGCCTTCTCGACGGCCGATTCGGTCATCGTGCCCTCACGGTTCGCGGCGGATCACTACCGCTCGACGCTCGGCCTGGAATGCACGGTCCTTCCCAACCTGATCTCCCTCGACCGCGTTCGGGCTGCCAATCGGGACCCGCGTTACGTCACCTTCGTCAACCCATGCCCCGCGAAGGGCGTCCATGTTTTCGCCAGGATCGCGGACGAGCTTGGCCGAAAGCGCCCGGACATCCCTTTCCTCGTCGTCGAGTCGCGCGGGTCGGAGCGGACCCTGGCCGACTGCGGGCTCGACCTGAAACAGCATGGGAACGTGTTCCTGATGGGGCACACCCCGGATCCGCGAGACTTCTGGGGCGTCACTCGTCTCTGCGTCGTACCCTCGCTGTGGCAGGAGAGCGAATGCCTCGTCGCCGTCGAGGCGATGATCAATGGCATTCCGGTGCTCGCGGGGATGCGTGGAGCCCTGCCCGAGACCCTCGGCGGGGCGGGAGTCCTGCTCCCGTTGCCGGAGAGGCTGACGTCCGACACGCGCGAGCTGCCCTCTCCCCAGGAAGTCTGGCCCTGGATCGAGGCGATCGAGCGCGCCTGGGACGATCCGGACTGGTACGCCGAGCTGGCCCGCCGATCCGTCGCCGAATCCCGGCGCCGGGCACCCGAAATCCTCGAACGCCGCTACGTGGAGTTCTTCACGAAGCTCGGGAGCCCGGAACGTAACGGTCCCCGGGCCACCGTGTAGGTCAGGATGTCCAGCCTCACGCGGGCGGTCCGGCGGCCCGTCCCGCCCCGACCCGAGATCCGATCCGCCGGCGTCCGGCTGGGCAGCGTGACCGACGGAAGAGGCAGCCTATGGGGCCCGTGAAACCTGGCGCCGGAACCACGCAGGACCGCAGCCGTGCGGGGTCGGGGTGGCGGGACTCTCGCCGTCGTCTCCGGCCGCCCTTCACCCGACCGGCGGCTCGCGACAGCGCGGGCATCTTCGCCGATCCGGCCATGGCCCCGCGGGCGGCGGCGGGGCCGACATCGCCCGACCCGGGCGGACATCCCGCCCGCCTTGTGTTGCCCTGCCTTGCCTTGCCGGCCGCCGGCTCGTGTGCCACAATCCCTCGCCGACCGCCGCCGCCCAGATGGGCCGACGCGGCCTCGGCGGGGAGACTCGCGACGATGGACCACGACCAGCGGTTCAAGACCCTGCTCAAAACCTTCCTCGACCAGTTCTTCCGTGCCTTCTTCCCCGAATGGGCCGACCGCTTCGACTTCCCACGCGTAGACTGGCTCGAACAGGAGATCTTCTCCGACCCGCCCCACGGCCGCCGCCGCGCCGTCAACCTCGTCGCCCGACTCCCCCTGCGCCCGGCGTCCCGCACCCTCACCCCGACGCGGGGCAGGCCGAGGCCGCCGACGCCTGGCTCACCCTGATCCACATCGAGATCGAGTCGCAGGACTCCGTCGCCCCGCTGCGGCCGCGGATGCTCGCCTACTACGAGCAGCTCCGCCGCATCCACGGCCTGCCCGTGCTGCCGATCGCGCTGTACCTCAAGGTCGGGCTGGAGGGCATCGGCTGGGACAGCTACGAGGAGACGTACTGGGAGCATCGGCTGCTGTCGTTCCGCTACGCCTACGTGGGCCTGCCGGGCCTGGTGGGCGAGGACTACGTGGCGGCCGAGTCGCTGCTGGGCGTGGCGCTGACGGCGTTGATGCGGGTGCCGGCGGAGCGGCGGGCGGCGGTACACGCCGAGGCGTTGCGTCGGCTGGCCGAGGCGCGGGAAGATGAATACCGGCGGTATCTGCTGCTGGACTGCTGGAGACCTATGCGGCGCTGGACGAGTCGCAGGCGGAGGAGCTGGGCGAGTTATTGGAGACCGAGCGATATGAGGGGGTCAAGACGATGGCGGTGACGACATTCGAGAAGGGCCTTCAACAGGGCGTGCAACAGGGCCTGCAGATGGCGCAGACGACATTCGAGAAGGGCCTGCAGCAGGGCCTGGAGCAGGGCGTGCAACAGGGCCTGCGGACGGCGGTCGCGTCGATGCTCGAGGCCCGGTTCGGCCCGCTCAGCCCGGGTGTCCGAGATCGCCTCGAGCACCTGGGTCCCGATCGGCTCGAGGCCCTGCCCCGGGAAGCGCTGGCGGCATCCTCGCTCCGCGAGCTCGGGCTGGAGGAGTAAAGTTCTACTCCCTTGCGGCGCTGGACCAGTCGCAGAGGAAGGAGTTGAGTTCGTAATCGCGGACCGAGCGAGATGAGGGGGTCAGTACGATGGCGCAGACGACATTCGAGAAGGGCGTCGAGGAGGGGCTGCGACAGGCCCTGGAGCAAGTTGTGGAGCAAGGCCGACAAAAGGGCCTGCGGATGGGGACCGAGACGATGCTCGAGGCCCGGTTCGGCCTGCTGGGTCCCGGTGTCCGCGATCGCCTCGAGCGCCTGGGCCCCGATCAGCTCAAGGCCCTGATCCGGGAAGCGGCGACGGCATCCTCGCTCCGCGAGCTCGGTCTGGACGATTGAGCCCGCGCGCCGTGGCACACCTCCTGCCCGCCTGATCGGTCCGTCGATGCCGGCCCGTGACGTGACGGTGGCCGCCGGCCGGACCGGACCGGGCCGGTCCAGGTGAATCATCAAGTGCCCACGCGGTTCCGATCGGAATGTTCCTTGCGTCCCTCCGGACGCGGCGCTACCATGATCGGAGGTTGTCACGTCGGGAGGTGGGCCATGACCGAGGTGTGCTACTGCCCGGGCTGCGGCGGGTCGGTGCCGGCGGGCATGGCCGACGAGGCTTGCCCGCGATGCCGGGCGGGCCGGGACCTCGCCGCGTGCACGGCGGCGTACGAATCGCCCGACGGCGCGGCCGAGCTCGAGGACACCCCGGGCGCCCGGCGCCGGCCGAGCTGGCGCGTCGGTTCGCGCACCTGGAGCTCGGCGGGCTGATCGGCCGGGGCGGCATGGGGGTGGTCTACCGGGCCCGCCAGCCGGCACTCGACCGGGTGGTCGCCCTCAAGGTCGTACTGCCCGAGCTGGCCCGCGACCCCGCCTTCGCCGGGCGGTTCGCCCGCGAGGCCCGGACCCTGGCACGGCTCGGCCACCCGCACGTCGTCGGCGTGTACGACTTCGGCCAGGCCGACGGGCTGCACTACCTGCTGATGGAATACGTCGACGGCGGCAACCTCCGCCATCGGCTCGAGTCCGGCGGCTTGACGATCGCGGAGGCGCTCTCGCTGGTCGTACAGGTCTGCGACGCCCTGGACTACGCCCACGGAGCGGGCGTCGTGCACCGCGATATCAAGCCGGAGAACATCCTGCTGGACCGAAGCGGTCGCGTGAAGCTCGCCGACTTCGGGCTCGCCAGGCTGGCCGGCCCGGTTCAACTCGGTCCTGACCGGGCCGAGGCAGGTGATGGGCACCCCCCGTTACATGGCCCCGGAGCAGATCGAGCGGCCCCTCGACGTCGATCATCGCGCCGACATCTACGCCGTCGGCGTGGTGCTGTATGAGCTCCTGACGGGCGAGCTCCCGCTGGGCCGCTTCGGCCCGCCGTCGCGGGCCGTCCCGTCGTCGGCGAGGCTGGACGCGGTCGTCCTGCGCCGCTGGAGAAGGCCCCGGCGCATCGCTACCAGACCGCTCGCGAGCTGAAGGAGGACCTCGAGCGGTTGCAGCGGGGCGATCCGCCCGAGACGCTGGCCCCGAACGACGACGCGGGTGCCACGACCGCCTCGATCGTGGCGAAGCCGAAGCGATGGCTGGCTGCGTCGTCGTCGTTCACGCCCGTCGTCAAGTCCGTGAAGCGTCATCCGCGATGGTGGTCCGCCGGCCTGGCGACCTTCCTCGTCGGCCTGGTGGGGCTGGCATGGTTCATGAGGCCCGGCGGTCCGTTGCTCCCGCCGGCCGAGCCCTTCCCGCTGCACGTGGCCGCGCAGCAGGGTGATCGGCTCGTCGTCGGGCGTCTCCTGGCGGAGCACCCGGACGTCGATCAAAGAGACGCCCATGGGCAGACCCCGCTCATGTTGGCGTCTTACTTCGACCGGGCCGCGGTCGTCGAGACGCTGCTGGACCATGGTGCCCGCGTCAACGCCAGGAGGCCCGAAGGCTGGACGTCCCTGCAGCTCGCCGCCAACGCCGGGGCCGCCGAGGTCGTGCCCATCCTGCTCGCCCGGAGGGCCGACGTCAACGCGAGGGACCGCGAGGGCCAGTGCCCGTTGATCGTGGCGGCGGCCCGCGGCCACCACGACATCGTCAGGACCTTGCTCGACGCCGGCGCGGACGTCGGCGCCCGGGACGAAACGGGCCATAATGCCCTGGGGTATGCGATCGCTTGCGGCCGTCGCTCGGTCATCGAGCTCCTGGTCGCCCGGGGCGCCCAGGACATGGGTACGCTCGCGCTCTTGCAAGGCTACGAGCTGGCCCGCGCCGGCAACTGGTCCGGGGCCGTTCCCTTGCTGTTCTGCGCCGTCGAGGCACGCAAGCGCAACCCGACCTCCAGGACGCCCTGGCGGTTCGCGATCCAGCACTCGCAGTACACGCTCCCCTCGCCCGACGTCGCGCTGCACGTCTTGCTCGGCGAGTGCCACGATCATTTCGGACAGAAGGACCGGGCGCGAGGCTTTCCGCGCGGCCGATTCGGCCTGGCCGCAGGGGGCAAGGACGATCGTCCTGTTCGAGCGGTCGCTGCTCGAAGAGCCGGGCCTGAGTATCGAAGAGAAATTCGAACTCGATCGCGAGCTGTTGCACGACCTGGCGCAAGGCGGTTCTCCCTCCCGCAGGTTGACCCTGTCTCGACGGGAGGTCCGCTCCTCGGGGAGCGGGTCGCGGAGCGACTTGACCCAGTCCGGGATTCGGTGCGAAGGCTTCTTCCAGTAAGAGCCCATCGCAGTGGTCCCGCTGCGCGGGGGACGGAGAAAAGGCGGGGACATTGGGTCGGCGCCCGAACCCTCGAGAGGGAAGGGAAAAGTCAGGACCCACGCCTGAAAGGCCGTCGGAACTCGGAGGGAACAATTGGGGTCGCCGGACGAGTCGCAGGCGGAGGAGCTGGGCGCGTTATTGCGGACCGAGCGGTATGAGGGGGTCAAGACGATGGCGGTGACGACATTCGAGAAGGGCGTGCAGCAGGGCTGGCGGTCGGCGGTCGCGACGATGCTCGAGGGCCGGTTCGGCCCGCTGGGTCCCGGTGTCCGCGATCGCCTCGAGCGACTGGGCCCCGATCGGCTCGAGGCCCTGCTCCGGGAATCGCTGACGGCGTCCTCGCTCCGCGAGCTCGGGCTGGACGATTGAGCCCGTGCGCCGTGGCACACCTACGGCGACTTGGCAATTGCCACTCGCGACAGTGGATTCCGACAGACTTATCCATCCACTCGCTTGCTCGCCGGGCGCGACCCGTGCCGCGGCCTTCCCGTGGCATGGCGAGCGGCGTCGACCCGGGCCGGAGACGAGGCGGGATTCGACCCGCGGGCTCCCTCACTCGTCGAGGTCTTTCCCGCCCGATCCCTTCATTCGATGGGTGGTCCCCTGTACGATCAGGAGACGAAGACCCGGGGCCGGCCGGAACGCGACTGGTCCGCGCCCCGGACGACTCCGGGCCATTCCTCGATCCGCTGGCCGCTCTCATCCCCGAGGGACGTTCATCCATGAAGCGCACGCGACCGTTTGAGCTCGCCGTGGTCCTGTCCATCGCCCTGGCGGGTCCAGGGTGGCTCCGGGCCGATGAGGACGAGGGGTTCCGGCCGTTGTTCAACGGTCGCGACCTGGCCGGCTGGGCGCCGGTGAACGTGGCGCCCGAGACCTTCACGGCGCGGGACGGGATGATCGTCTCGACCGGCAAGCCGACGGGCGTGCTGCGGACGGATCGATCCTACGAGAACTTTGTGCTCGAGCTGGAGTGGCGGCACATGCAGCCGGGCGGCAACGCCGGGCTGTTCGTCTGGAGCGACGGCCTGCCCGCCGTCGGCGTGCCGTTTACCCGGTCGTTCGAGGTGCAGATCCTCGACGGCCAGAATACCGACGATTACACCAGCCACGGCGACGTGTTCGGCATCTGGGCGCAACGATGACGCCCGACCGGCCGCATCCCTCGGGCTGGATGCGCTGCCTGCCCAGCGAGCGGCGGGCCAAACCGTCGCCGGAGTGGAACCACTACCGCGTCACCTGTAACTACGGCGTCATCAAGCTGGCCGTCAACGGCAAGGAAGTCTCGGGCGCCCGCCGTTGTGCCCCGCGCAAGGGCTACCTGTGCCTCGAGGCCGAGGGCTCGGAGTGCCACTTCCGCAACCTGCGGATCAAGGAGCTGGCCGCGACCGGCGCGACCGCCGCCGAGACCGCGGCGCTCGAGCCGGGCTATGTCTCGCTCTACTCGGGCCTCGACCTGCGCGGCTGGAAGGCCGCCGACCCGGGTCACGCGGGTCACTGGAAGGCGAGCGACTCGGTCCTCACCTACGACGGCAAGAGCACGGCGAAGGACCGGGACCTCTGGACCGAGAAGAGCTACGGCGATTTCATCCTGGTCGCCGACTGGATGCTGCCCGGCAAGCCGTCCCCCCGGCCGCGCCCGGTCGTCCTGCCCAATGGCGACGACGCCAAGGGCGACGACGGCAAGCCGAAGACACTGGACGTCCCGTATGCCGGCGACAGCGGCATCCTGCTCCGCGGCCAGGACAAGGCGCAGGTGAACATCACCTGCAACACGATCGGCTCGGGCGAGCTGTACGGCTTCCGGACGGACAAATCGATGCCCGCCGAGGTCCGCACCGGCGCCATCCCGAAGACGAAGGCGGATGCCCCCCTCGGCCAGTGGAATCGCTTCATCATCACGATGAGGAAGGACCGCGTGACGGTCGTCCTGAACGGCAAGACGGTGATCGAGGACACCCCGATGCCGGGCCTCCCCGCCCGAGGGCCGATCGGCCTGCAGCACCACGGCGACCCCGTCCGGTTCACGAACCTGTTCATCAAGGAGCTGGACTGACCGGGCCGACGCCCCGCCATCGTCATTGCCGGTCGGCGAACCCCCGCCAGGCCGTCCATCGCGATCGTTCGATCGTCAAACGCCCGGATGGCCCTCTCGCTCGCCCTGCGCGGCGACGGCCAGCACCGCGGGGTTTCGCGCCTCCGGCAGGTGCAACCTGAAGTCGCACCCCGCGCCGGGTGCGCTCGTGACGGTCAGCGAGCCGCCGAAGGCGGTCGCGATCTGCTGCGCGACGGCCAGCCCGAGTCCCACTCCCGCATGCCCGGCCCGGCGCGCCTGCTCGGCGCGATAGAACGGTTCGAAGACCCGGGATCGATCTTCGGCCGTCAGCCCGCACCCCCGATCTTCGACGCCCAGGATCACCGACCCCTCCTCGCGACGGGCCCGCACCAGGATCGGTGTACCCGGCGCTGTACTTGCAGGCATTCTCGACCAGGTTGTCGACGAGCTGCCCGAGCAGTGGCGGATGGACCCGCACCACGATCGGACCGTCGTCCGCAACCTCGCAGCGCAGGTCCGCGGCCCGCGCGTGGGTGGCCCAGCGGCGCATCTGTTCGGGCAGCCAGCGCCTCCAGGTTCAGCGGCTCCAATTCCGGCCGCACGCCTTCCGGCTCGCGCCAGGAGCAGCAGCGACTCGACGATCTGCCGCAGCCGAAGGCCCTCGGCCTGGACCCGCTCCAGGACCTGCCGGTACTCTTGCGGCGCACGGTCCCGGCGGAGTGCGACCTGGACCTGGCCGAGCAGCGCCGCGACGGGCGTGCGAAGCTGGTGTGACGCGTCGCCGGCGAAGCGGCGCTGGCCGTCGTAGGCGGCATGCAGGCGGACGAATGCCTGGTGGAGCCGATCGAGCAGGTCGTTGAAGGCACGTCCCAGCGCATCGAACTCGTCGCCGGTGCCGGGGATCGGCAGCCGTTGCCCCAGGTCGGCGGCCGTCATCGCGATGGCGGCACCGGCCATCCGGCTCACGGGAGAGAGGGCCCGGCGGCACAGCCAGCGGCCGACCGCCAGCGAGGCCATCCAGACGACGAGCGACAGCACCGATAGGGCCCATCCAAGCCGGCCGAGCGTCGCCTCCACGGGGTTGGGCGACAGGCCGACGACCAGCACGAGGGCCGGATACTGCACCTCGTATCCAGGTTCGTCGTCGGGGTGCCCGCGACCTTGCCTCAGCAGGTCTTCCAGTCGCAGCCGACGCGCCGCCAGTCGCCAGCCGGGGGCCGTGCCGAAGGACGTACCGTCCGCCGGCCCGGTGGGCCAGGCCGGCGGCATCCAGTCGGAGGGGAAGTCCCGGGAACGCGCATTGGCCGACCGATCCACCAGGGCACCTCGGCCGTCGCGGACCGCCCAGCGGACCGCGGCGGCACCTTGCTCCACGCCCAGGCTCATCTGGCGGTCGGCCGGCTCCCATTCGAGGCCGCCCGGCTCGATGTCCACCGAGGCCTCGAGCGTCTCCAGGGCATGTTGCAGCCGCTCGTCGAGCTGGCCGACCAGGTAGGTCCGCGCCAGGAAGTACAGGGTCGCCGAGAACCCGGCCAGGACCAGCGCCAGGGCCAGCAGGAAGAAGGCGGAGAGGCGCGTCGCCAGGCTCATCGCGTTCGCTCCGGATCGACCGTCGGCGGCTCGCCGAGGACGTAGCCCCGCCCCCGGACGGTGTGGATCACCCGGCCGCCGCGCGCCTCGAGCTTGTGCCGCAGCTCCATGATGTGGACACCCAGGGTATTGGACTCGGGGTCGTAGGGTTCCTTCCAGACCCGTTCGTAGATCTCGGAGCGGGTGAGCACGCGGCCGGGGTGGCGCAGGAACAGGATCAGGAGCGCCAGCTCCTTGCCGGCGAGGTCCAGGGGCCGGCCGGCCCGATCGGCGGATTGCTCGACCAGGTCCACCGCGATGTCGCCGTGGGTGAGCACCACGTCGCCCCGGTCGTCGCGGCGGCGGATCAGGGCGCGGGCCCGCGCGAGCAGCTCGTCGAAATCGAACGGCTTGCACAGGTAGTCATCGGCGCCGCTGTCGAGGCCGAGCACGCGGTACGGCACCTGGTCGCGGGCCGTCAGGAAGAGGACCGGGGTCCGCCGGTCCCGCTCGCGCAGCCGTCGCAGGAGCGTCAGGCCATCCTGACCGGGGAGCCACCAGTCGAGCAGCACGAGGTCCCAGGTCCCGTCCCGCAGGCGATCCCAGCCGACGATCCCGTCGGCGGCGTGCTCGACCGCGTAGCCTTCCTCGCGCAGGCCGCGCACCAGGTAGTCGGCGATGTTGTCCTCGTCCTCGATCACCAGGATGCGATTCATGCCACGCGTCTCCCGGCCCTGGATGTCGGCCCCCTCGCGTATTCTACGGCCCGGCGGCGGTCAGGGCGCCTGGCCGACGGCCCGCTTGAGGCGGAACTGGGCGCGGTTGTAGCTGAGCACCGAATCGAGGTAGTCGAGCCGCGCCTGGGCCAGCGCCTGGATCGGCTGCAGGACCTCGATCGGCCGAGTGGCGCGGGGCAGCTCGGTCCCCTGGCGGATGTTGAGCATGTTGAGCTGCAGCGACTCGATGGCCTCGACGAGCGCCTCGCGCGCATCCTCGATCTGCCGCGCCGCCGCCTGACGGACCTCGAAGGCGGCGGTCACGTCAGCGGCGACCTGCGCCTGGATGCGGATCCTCTCCAGCCGCGCCAAATCGTGCTCGGCGGCCCGCTGTCGCATGATGGCGCAGTCCATGAATCCCAGGCCGCGCAGGTCCCAGAACAGGCTGGCGGCCACGTCGTTGCGGGTGCCGAAGTTGCCGAAGAACGAGCCCGGGCCGCCGCCGAAGCCGCCCGCGGCCTCGGCCACCGCCAGGCTGGGGATGAACGGCCGCAGCCGCGCCTGCTTGAGCCGCAGGCGGGCCGCCTCGACCAGCTCCTGCGCGTTGGCCAGCTCGGGCCGCGCCTGCATCCCCCGGATCACCAGCTCGTCGAGCGGCACGTCGTCGGGGATCAGCCGGATGATGCACTCGGGCGGCTCGACCGGCGCCATCACCAGCGCGGGGTCGAGCACCAGCAGCCGGACCAGGCCGGCGGAGGCGACCAGCATCTGGCCGCCCGCCAGGTGGATCTCGCGGCGCCTGCGCCTCAGCTCGGCCAGGGCGCGGCGGTGGTCGGCCTCGAGGCCCTGGCCGGACCGCGCGAAGGCGCCGGTGATCCGGCTGAGCTCCTCGGCATTGGCGGTGGCCTCGCGGGCGATGGCCAGCCGTCCCGTGGCGGCCTGGAGGTCGAAATAGGCCTCGGTGAGCTGCAGCAGCGAATTGTTGGTCGTGGCCTTCAGGCCGGCCCGGTTGGCGTTGACGACCCGGCGCGGCCATCGGCTCGAAGATGGCGTCGGAGAGCCGCAACGTCCCGCTCAGGCTGTTCAGCGGCGGATAGCCGGTCCCCGGCGACGGCGCCGGGAAGGAGTTGGCCAGGGTCGCCGTCCCGCCCACGTACAGCGAGCTGCGGTTCGACCGTCTGCACGGGCCCGTTGACGGTCTGGACCTGCCCGTCGGCGCGATACCAGGTCGGTCCGTAGAACAGCGACGGCAGCCAGAGCGACCGGGCCTGGCCCAGCAGCGCCATCGCGCGGTTGATCTGCTGCCGGGCGACGGCGATGTCCACGAGCTGCGCACCGCCGAGCCGCAGCGTGTTGGCCAGGTCGATCGGCTGGACGACGCGGCCGGGGATCAGCGTGGTGTCGATCGGCAGGCGGGGCGGCGGCGCCGGCGTCTCGCCCGCGGCAGGCCGGTCCGGACCCGTGGCCGAGCTCACCGTCGGCGCCGGCAACGCGTCCGCCGAGGGAATCGCCGACGCCCCGGACCTGTCCTGTATCGCCGTCGCCGATGCGATGCGGACCCGACCGGCCTGCGGCATGTCACCTGTCGCAAACCGCCGCGGCGGCGGGATCCGCGGCCGCGAAGTGGCGGGTGCAGGCGCGGCCGCCGGAGCGGGCGCCGGGGCCTGGCCGCTCGCCGATCCGACCATCATCGGCCAGACCGCCAGCATCGGCCACCACGCCAGCAGGCATCGCATTGGTTCGAACCGCACCGTCATCCCCCCGGACCTCCTCGCCCCAAGAGGTTCGCCGACCCGCAAGGTCGTCGCGGTTGCCCGCGTCGCCATGCGATTCCGCTTCGACCTCTTTATCCCATTTCGTCCTCATGACCCGGCGACTCGACGGATTTCGAATAAACTATTTCTTAGGTGGCGCAATGGCTTCCGTGGCAAGTTTTTATGAAGATCGCGTGAAGGGCGGCGTCCGCCGGGGGTGGTGGAGCGCTGGACAGAAAGCAAGTCGCTGGGAGAATTTGGGTTGGCGGCCCCCATCGATGGCCCGGATGTCGCCGGGCGGTGCGGGGCTTTTGCATTGGTGGTCGGCCGTGGAGGTCGATGGCGATGGTTCGAGGCACGCGAGCGAGTCGGATAGCGCCGCGCTGGGCTCGCCCGGTCGTGGCCGTATTGATGGTGGCGGCGGCCGGGACGGGGATCTGGCTGACGCGTCGCGGCGCGCACTCGACGGAGATCACGGCGGAGCCGAGCCGGAAGGCGGCCGTGCCGACGGTGCAGGCCGTCCGGCCCACGACGGGGGGGATGGCCCGGTCGATCGAGCAGCCGGCCTCGATCCACGCGTACGAGACGGTTAACCTGTATGCGATGGTCTCGGGCTACCTGAAGACCCAGTCGGTCGACATCGGCTCGCGGATCAAAAAGGGCGAGGTGCTGGCGGAGATCCACGTGCCGCGGGACGCGAAGGCCGTCGAGGAGGCGGCCTCGCTGGTCGAGCAGACGCGGGCCCGGGTCGGCCAGGCGGTGGCGATGATCAAGGTGGCCGAGGCGCAGCGCGACGCCGCCGACGCCGTAGCGAACCAGGCCGTCTCGGACATCGATCGGCTCCGGGCCGAGCGTGAGCTCGCCGAGAAGCAGTTCGCCCGGATCGACGACCTGTTGAGGCAGCGGGCCGTCGAGCGGAAGCTGCTCGATGAGCACCAGGCGGCCGTCGCCTCGGCCCGCGCGGCCGAGCGGACCGCCGGGATCGCCGTGAAGACGGCCCGGGCCCGCGCCCTGGCCGCCGCGGCCGAGGTTGACAAGGCCAGGGTCAACGCCGACGCGGCCAGGGCGGCGCTCGGCGTGGCCGAGGCGAGCCGCGACCGCCTGAAGGTCACCCTGGAATATGCCAAGATCATCGCGCCGTTCGACGGTGTGGTCACCCACCGCACCTTCCACCCGGGCGCCCTGATCCACTCGGCGCTGGGCGGCGAGAAGCAGCCGCTGCTGACCGTCAAGCGGACCGACAAGATGCGCGTCGTCGTCCTGGTCCCCGACCGCGACGTGGTCCTGACCCGCGTCGGCGAGACCGCAGTCGTCCGCGTCGATGCCCTCGACGATCGCCCGTTCCGGGGCGTCCTGGCGCGGATCGCGCAGTCCGAGGACGCCCAGCGGATGATGCGCGTGGAGATCGACCTGCTCAACCCCGACTCCACGCTCTACGACGGCATGTACGGCAAGGCGTCGATCGCGCTGCGCGGCAACTGCGCGGGGCCTCGCCCTGCCTCCGGCCTGCATCTTCGAGCGCACCGGCCGGTCCCGCGGCGTGGTCTACGTGGCACGCGACGGCGTCGCCCGTCGCACCGAGGTCAAGCTCGGCGGCGACAACGGCTCGCTGGTGGAGATCCTCTCCGGCCTGCGGCCCGACGATCTCGTGATCGTGCGCTCGGCGGCGCCGGTCGAGGACGGCACGCGCATCCTGGTGGCGTCGTGAGGGAGACCGATGGACGGACTGATCCGTGCCTCGCTGCGGAATCCGATCGCCGTGACGGTGATGGTGCTGGCCCTGGTGGTGCTGGGCGGCCTGTCGGCGTACACGATCCCGGTTGACATCCTGCCGGTGTTCAAGAGCCCGGCCGTGCAGACGCTGGTGTTCTACAGCGGGATGCCGGCGGCCAGCATCGAGAAGAACATCACGGCGCGGCTGGAGCGCGGGGTGGGCCAGGCCTCGGGCGGCCGGCGGATCGAGTCTCGGTCGATCGTCGGGATCGGCATCGCCCGCAACTACTTCCGCAGCAATGTCGACCGCAGCGGCGCCCTGACCGAGGTGAGCTCGTACGCGGGGTGGGAATACCCGACGATGCCGCCGGGGACCTTGCCGCCGGTCGTCCTGCCCTATGACCCGACGAGCTCGACGCCGGTCTGCCTGGTCGCGCTCGACAGCGAGACCGAGGGCGAGGCGACCCTCTACGACATCGGCCGCTACCAGGTGCGCCCGCAGATCATGGGGCAGCCCGGCGCGCTGGCGCCGCTGGTCTACGGCGGCAAGGTCCGCGCGATCATGATGTACCTCGATCGGATCCGGATGCAGGCGCGCCACCTCTCGCCGATGGACGTGCTGAAGGCGGTCAACGAGTACAACGTGTTCCTGCCGACCGGCAGCGCCAAGTTCGGGACGACCGACTACGCGATCGACAGCAACTCGATGGTGGACGTCGTCGGGCGGATGGGAGAGATCCCGCTGCGCAACGAGCCGGGCAACGCGACGTTCCTCCGCGACGTGGCGACGCCCAAGGACGCGAGCTTCATCCAGACCAACGTCGTGCGCGTCAACGGCCGGCGGCAGGTCTACATCCCGGTGTTCCGCCAGCTCGGCTCGAGCACGCTGGACGTGGTGAACAACCTCAAGGCGGCGATCGCCAACATCCGGTCGCGCCTGACCAGCTCGGCGATCAACCTCGATGTCGTGCTCGACCAGTCGGTGTACGTCCGGCACTCGATCGAGAGCCTGGTCGAGGAGGGCGTGCTGGGTGCGATCCTGTGCTCGCTGGTGATCCTGCTGTTCCTGGGCGAGTGGCGGATGACCGTCATCGCCGTGCTGACGATCCCGATCGCCGTGCTGGCGTCGCTGATCGGCCTGTACGCCACCGGCAACACGATCAACGTCATGACGCTGGCCGGGCTCTCGCTGGCGATCGGCCCGATGGTGGATAGCGCCATCATCTGCCTGGAGAACACCCATCGCCACCTGGGCCTGGGCGCCTCGCCGGCCGACGCGGCGTTCCGGGGCGCCAGCGAGGTGGCGATGCCCGAGCTGGTGGCGAGCCTCTGTACATTGCTGGTGCTCGCCCCGCTGGCCCTGATGCCCGGCCTGGGCGAGTTCCTCTATCGGCCGATGGCCGCGGGCGTCGCCTTCGCCATGATCTTCGCCTACCTGCTGTCGCGGTCGTTCGTCCCCTCGCGGGCCGCCCAGTGGCTCCGGCCGCACGCCTCGCATGACGCGGCCCATCCGGATGACGGCGCGGCCGGGCACGGCGAGGGCGTCCCGGAGCCGTTCGCGCCCGAGGCGGCCGCCGAGCACCGATCCGCCGGCCGCCGAGGGGCGTTCCGCGCCGCGTTCGCGCGCTGGGAGGCCCTGATCGATGCCGGCATCGCCTGGTACGTCCGGCAGCTCGAGCGCGCGATGAGACATCGCCTGGCCGTCGTCCTGGTCGCCGTCGGGCTGCTGGTGGCCACGCTCGTCGGCCTGGGCGGCCGCTTGCGCCGCGAGTTCTTCCCCGAGGTCGATTCGGGCGCCTTCGAGATCTACGCGCGGGCCGCCAGCGGCACGCGGATCGAGGAGACCGAGAAGAAGGTCGCCAGGGTCGAGGACTTCGTCCGGCAGGTGATCGGCCGGGACGTGCAGATCATCATCTCCGAGCTGGGCGTGGTCGCCGACCTGTCGGCGGCCTACACCCCCAATGCCGGCCCGATGGACGCGGTCATCAAGGTGCAGCTCCGGCACGAGCGCGAGCACTCGGCCCAGGAGTACGTCCAGATGCTCCGCCAGGGGTTCCGGGATTCCCGGTTCCGCGACCTGGAGTTCGCCTTCGACGCCGGCGGCATGATCCGCTCGGCGATGAACGAGGGCAAGTCGTCGCCGATCAACGTCCGCCTCTCGGCGAAGGACCTGCGCCAGGCGCGTTCGATCGCCGAGGCGATCCGGGGCGAGGTCGCCTCGATCGACGGCGTGGTTGACGCCCGGATCATCCAGCGGCTCGACTATCCCGAATACATCATCGAAGTCGACCGGGCCAAGGTGGCCGACCTCAAGCTGAACCAGGCCGAGGTGATGAAGAACGTCGTCGCCGCGCTCAATTCCAGCATCCAGTTCTACAAGAAGAACTTCTGGATCGACCCCGTCACCAAGAACCAGTACTTCGTCGGAGTGCAGTATTTCGAGGAGGACATCGACTCGGTCGAGACGCTGCTGGACATCCCCGTCACCGGGCTGGGGCAGAATCAGCCGATCCCGCTGCGGAACATCGCCACGCTCCGTCCCTCCACCGTGCCGACCGAGATCACCCACACCAACTACCAGTCGACGATCGACCTGACGATGGGGGTCGCGGGCCGCGACCTCGGACACGTGGCCGACGACGTCGCCCAGGTGGTCGACCGCTTCGGGGCCAAGCAGCCCGACGGGTCGTGGGTCCCCTATGATCCGCGGGACCAGTCCGCCGGGCGGAAGCTGATCCAGGGCGCGACCCTGGAGCTCAGCGGCGAGTATTCGCGGATGCAGGAGACCTTCCGCAGCCTGAGCTTCGGCCTGATCCTGGCCACGATGCTGATCTACTTCCTGATGGCCGCGCTGTTCCGGTCGTACGTGACGCCGCTGGTCATCCTGTTCGCGGTGCCGCTGGGCCTGGTCGGCGTGGTGACGATGCTGTACCTGACCGACACGGCGCTCAACGTCCAGTCGCTGCTCGGGGTGATCTTCATGGTGGGCATCGTGGTGTCGAACACCGTGCTGCTGGTCGACTTTGCCCAGAATCTCCGGTCGGAGCAAGGATTGACGCCCGACCAGGCAATCCGCAGGGCCGCATCGATCCGGGCGCGGCCGGTGGTGATGACGGCGCTGGCGGCGTTCTTCGCGCTGATCCCCATGGCCCTGGCGATCGCCCGCGGCAGCGAGGCGAACGCGCCACTCGGCCGCGCCGTGATCGGCGGCATCCTGGCGGGCCTGCTGACGACGCTCTTCGTCGTCCCGTCGCTCTACTCGCTGGTGGTGCGCGACGCCGGGGCCGACTCGATGACACCGGACGGCCCCGTGCAAGACGGTCGGGCAGGATGAGGAGGCTTTCGGAAGGTCGAGGCCCTGCCCGGCCCGGCGAGTGCGGCGCGGGCCGGTCGTCAGCCGAGCGAGGGTCCCTCGACAGCGTCGTCGTCATCCTCGCACAGGTGCTCGTAGCACTCGTCGAAGCAGCCGCAACTGATGAACTGGCCGCTGCAGACCGGGCACAGCTCGAGGCAGCAGCCGAAGTGATGGATCTGCCCCTTGAGCACGCCGCAGTCGCGGCAGCGCTCGATCGGGCCGTTGACCGGGAACGCGACCGGCTCGTATAGCTCGTCGCCGATCAGCATCGGCACGATCCGCCGCCGCGCCCCGGCGTCGCACGAGATCACCCGACGGCTCGACATTTCCCGCTCGCAGACGCAGCACCTGGACATGTCCCCGTCCCCTCCCTTCCCTTCCCTTGCCATCTCATCCCCGCCGGTCCACCGCGAAGCGCGTGCTTCCGGCCTCCCCTCGATCTACTCTATTCTACATAAGAAGCATCGGCATCCCACCAATCTCTGCCCGGAAATCGGTGAGAAGCCGAGAGGATCGCGACGACGATGGCTGCTTTGGCTGATGATGGAGATGTAGCGACGGCAACGGCCCGAGCGGTCGGGGCGATCTCGCCTACCGGCGGCCGGGCCGGGTGGCACCCCGATCCGACAGGAGCCCCGTCATGTTCCGAACGCCACAGATTCCCCGTCCGATTCCCTCGCCGACGCCGGCTCGCTCGATGTCCCGACCGCGCGGGGGAAACGACCGGAACAGCATCCGGCTCGCCATCGCGCTACTGGTCTCGACGATGATCGGTGTCCGGGTCGACGGCGCCCGGGGAGACGAGCCGAAGACCTGGGGCGAGGTCATCATGCGGCAGCCGTTCGACACGGCGCCGTTCCGACAGGTGCTGGTGCCGGCGTGGGTCTGGGAGACGACCGGGTGCGGCTACACGCTCTCGGGGATGGACAGCAAGGCCCGCGCCGACGCCGCCGCGCACGGCGTGACCATCAGCGAGTTGGGCTTCGTCGACCCGTTCTACGCCTACTTCGATAGCAAGCTGCTGAAGAGGCGCAGCCCGCATGTGCCCCTCGGCCGCCTCGAGCGCGACATCGACGAGTACCGCAGGCTGGGCGTCCGGATCCTGGCCGTCTATCCCCCCTGCCTGCAGGGCGAGGTCTACGAGAACCATCCCGACTGGCGGCGGATCGACACCGACACGACGGCGATCCCCCAGGTCGACCTGAAGAAGTACCCGCACGGCGGGATGCTCTGCCTGCTGGGTCCCTACGGCGACTTCTTCATCGACGTGCTGGCCGAGATCCTCACCATGTACCCGGCCGTCGACGCCTTCAGCTTCGACGGGCTGCATTACGGCGGCGTCTGCTACTGCGGCCACTGCCGGGCCGATTACCGCAAGGCGACCGGCCGCGAGATCCCCCGCGCCGACATGAACGACCCGGCCTTCCGCCGCTATCAGCACTGGGCCGACCGCCGGATGGAGGACCTGGTGCGCCGGATGCAGGGGCGGCTCAAGCGGATCAAGCCCGACGCGGCGCTCGTCACATGGTCCACCAACGCGGGCCGGTTCGGCCACTTCCTGTCGATCCCGCGAAACATGCCCGCGCGGATGAACCTGCTGCTCGACGCGCCCGACCAGGAGCTCTGGCTCGACGAGACCAACCGAGGGACCACGATCGTGCCGGCGTTCGCCAACGCCGCGATCTGGGCGATGACCAACCACCGGACGGCGTTCAGCGAGCCGTACATCCTCAGCCATGGCAACCCCTACGGCAAGGACAGCTTCCCGCCGCCCGAGATCCTCCGCCGGATGCTCCTGACGCTCACCTACGGCGCGTCGCCGAGCATCGCCGTGGGCCAGCCGGCCAACCTCCAGCGAGAGCTTTATGCCTGCCTCGACGAGGTGAGGCGGCGACGCCCGTGGATGACGCACAAGAAGCCCGAGCCGTGGGCCGCGCTGGTGCTGAGCGACAACACCCGCAACTTCTACGGCCGCGATCCCGGGCGGGTCGAGGAGCGGTACATGGCGGCGGTCTTCGGCGCCTTCCGCGCGGCCGTCGAGGAGCATCGCGCGCTGACGGTCATCAATGACTGGAACCTCAACCCCGACGACCTGTCGGCGTACAAGGTGCTGATCCTGGCCAACACGGCGTGCCTCGACGACGCGCAGGCCGACGCGGTCGCGCGGTTCGTCGAGCGGGGCGGCGGGCTGGTCGCCAGCCTCGATGCCTCGCTGTTCGACGAGTACGGCGATCCCCGGCCGGGTTTCGCCCTGGCAAAGGTCTTCGGCGTCGAGCACCGCGGCACGATCGACGCGAAGGCGACGGCGGCACCGGCCCGCGCGGGCCCGATCGACGAGAACTTCGCCCGATCGATTGGGCCGGACTACTGGGAGAAGCGCAAGAATGTGTTCGACTTCCAGCAGGACGTCGGCTCGTTCCTGAACCGGGGGCGGATGCCGGTCTATGTGGGGGCCAACCCCGTGACGTTCAAGGGTCCGGCGGTGCGGGTCTCGGCGACGAGCCCGACGGCGAAGGTCGTCGGCACGATTCGGCTCAAGCCCGCCGAGGGGCCCCTCGGCGACGAGGTCCCCGGCGTGGTCGCGCACACCTACGGCCGGGGCCGGGTGGTCTACTTCGCCGGGGGCTTCGACGCGGCGTATTACCTCTATGCGTACCCCTATCAGCGCCTGCTGCTGGCGAACGCCATCGACTGGGTCGCGCCGGCCCCGCAGCCGGTCGCGGTGGAGGCGCCGATGTGCGTGCACTCGACCGTCATGCGGCAGTCGAAGGACGGCCGCGAGCGGCTGATCGTCCACCTCTACAGCGACCTGAACACCACGGCCTTCCACGCGATGCCCGGCGACGACGTGCCGCTGCGCGAGGAGGTCGTGCCGATCCGCGACATCACGGTGACATTCGCACCGGGATACCGACTGGGACGAATCCACCTCGAGCCCGAGGGGCTCGACCTCAAGCCCGAGCCGACGCCCGGCGGCCTGCGCGTGGTCGTCCCGCGGCTGGACGTCCACAGCATGGTCGTGGCCGAGCTAGCGCCAGCACCGGCCCCTGCGACGGCGACGGCCCCGGGCGGTTCGGGGCGATGACCGCTCAGGCCGACGGCGGGGCGGCCGGCTGGCGGACCCAGAAGACGAAGTCGGTCTTCGCCGGCTCGCCGCCCGCAAGGCGCACCAGCGAGGCGATCTGGCCGCGGTGGTAGTGCGAGTGGCCGTAGAGCTGCGTCAGGACGTCGACGATCGACTGGCTGTACCAGCCCCCCTCCATGGTCGTGTAGGTCAGCATGCGATCGAGCTCGGCGTCGGAGAGCCGGTCGAGGTAGCCCGACCAGTCGCGCTCCATGGCCTCGAATCCGGGACGAAGGTCCTGGAGCTCGACGTCGGCGGGGAAGATCGCCGCCGGCCGCTCGTGGGTCGGGTCGATCCGAAAGAGCCACATCCGCCGCGCCGCGATCATGTGGCCCATCAGGCTCAGTGCCTTGCGGAAGGGCTCGGATTGCCGGTTCGCCTCGGGCACGGACTCGAGCGATTCGAGCACCTTGCGGTGGGCGTCCTTCTCATATTCGAACCAGCGGCGGTATTGCTGAATGAGCGTCGGGAGCATGATCGGATCACCTCGGAAATCGGGTCGGTTCGCGGCCAGTCCCGCCGCGCGGGGAATCGCCTCACCACCAGATGTTCCAGCGATAGACCACATACAGGCACGCGATGACGCCGGCGACGATCCACCAGGGCTTGCGCCGGCGGGGCGCGTCGTCCCTCGAGAGATACCGCTCGCAGTAGGGGCAGCGCTCGGCGTCCTCGAGGATCTCGCGGCCGCACTGCGGGCAGGGGATGGTCGGGTCGTCGTCCCAGTCGTCCGGCCAGTCCTCGTCCTCGGGGTCGTGGACCATGCCGGGATCGTCGTCTTCCCAGTCGCGCCATCGGGGCATCGCCGGGCCTCCTTCTGGACACGGGCGGCGGGGCGTCGGTTCGGAATCGCAGTCGGTCGGCCCGCGAGGACAGGGCACCAATCGTATCGCGGTGCGCCCGCGGCTGCCAGGCACGCGACCGGATCGGACATGCTATGATGAGGGCCGACGGCCGGCGATCCGCACGGCCGGGCCGCGCCGGCCGAATCTCGTTTGCCCCTCCGGTCGGGAGGACGCCCGATGCCTCGAGTCTGCCTGCCGCTGATGGCCCTGGCCTGCCTGGCCCTCGCGGGGATGCTTCGGCCGGGCCCGACGAGAATGACGTGTACGTCCTGACCGAGCCCGAGCACACGGCCGACGAGGTCGCCCAGGCGTACGCCGAGATCCCGCCGGTGACGTATCGGCCGCCGGCGGACCGCTGGGCCGAGCTGCCGATCACGGCCTCGATCCTCGGCAAGGGCGAGGGGACGCTGCGGGTCGTCATGCTGGGCGACAGCATCGTGAACGACACCAGCCGATCGCGGTGGGATGACCTGCTCCGCGCGAGCTATCCGAAATGCCGGATCGTCCGCACGACCTGCGTGCGGGGCGGCACCGGCTGCTGGTGGTACAAGGAGCCGGGGCGGGTGAAGCGCTACGTGCTGGACCACAATCCCGACCTGCTTGATCATCGGCGGGATCAGCCACCGCGACGACGTCGACGCGATCCGCGACGTGATCCGCCAGGTGCGCCAGGCCCGGCGTTGCGACGTATTGCTCATGACGGGGGCCTTCGGGCCGGTGGACCCGCGCGACGACCGGCAGTGGCGATTCGACGTCGATCCGAAGGGGACCGACTACCGCGCCCGGCTGAAGCGGCTGGCCGCCGAGGAACACGCGGGGTTCCTGGACATGACCGCCTGGTGGGGGCGCTACATCCGCGAGTCGGGCAAGGACCTCGACTGGTTCAAGCGCGACGCGATCCACGCCAACATCCGGGGCGAGCAGGTCATCGGCCATATCCTGGCGGCGCACCTGGCGCCGCCGGTGGACCAGGTCGGTGACGAGGAACGGAACGACGACGAGGGCAGCGAGCTCGTCGTGCCGGCGAGGATCGATCGCCGGGTCGGGTCGGGTCGGGCGAGGCGAGCGAGAAAGGGGGACCGTCGTGATTCGCAGCATCCTGGTCGGACTGGACACGCCCGAGCACGTCGAGGTCCTCGGCGAGGTGGGGATTCGCTGGGCCTCTCGGTTCGGCGCGGAGCTGGTGGGCCTGGCGATCGTGGATGAGCCGGGCATCCGAGCGATCGAGCCGCTGGGCCCGGTGGGGGGCAAGCCGGGGGTGAACCCGGTGTATTACATGGGCTACGACAACCGGATGGCCGAGCAGCACCGGAAGGCCGATCGGCGGCTGGCGGAATTCGCCGGGCGGTGCGAGGCGGCGGGTGTGCCGCACAGCGAGGTCGTCGGGGTCGGCGCGCCGCACGAGGTGATCGAGCGCGAGGCGTGCGCCAGCGACCTGGTGCTGATGGCGTCGCGCACGCATTTCGGCTTCACGGCGCAGGACGACGAGCCCGACGACGGCCTGCTGCGCCGGGTGCTGCGTGATACGCCGCGGCCGGTCGTGGTCGTGCCGGCGGACGGGCCGCAGGCCGGGCCGATCGTCATCGCTTATGACGGCAGCCTGCAGGCGGAGCGTGCCCTGTCGGCGTTCGAGGCCACCGGGCTGGCCGGCGCCGGCCCAGTCCACGTCGTGAGCGTCGACGAGCACGCCGACGAGGCGACGCGGCTGGCGGCGCGGGCCGCCCACTTCCTCAAACTGCATCGGATCGAGGCCACGGCGCACGCGATTCCCTCCGCCGAGTCGCCGGAATCCGTCATCCTCGACCAGGCCCGGCAACTCGGCGCCGGGTTGCTGGTCATGGGGGCGTACGGCAAGCCGGTCCTCCGCGAGTTCTTCCTCGGCTCGGTCACCCGCAGCCTGCTCGACGAGTCCCCGATCGCGATGTTCCTCTATCACTGAGAGCCTATCGTCGGAAGCGGGAGGACGAGGCTCGTGCCTGGGGGGCCGAACGGTCGGGTCACTCACGAAAGAGGGATGGACCGGCGGCCCGCCGGCCCCGGCCCGGATCTTCCTGTAGCCCCCGATCCGGGCGGCATCGGCCTGGCCGATCGCCGGCAGGAGCCTGGGGGGTGAGGGGTGAAGGGTGAAGGGTGAAGGGTGAAGGGCGAGGAGGACCGGGACGCGGCCGTGCGGCATCGGCCCGCCCGATCGCCGGCAGGAGCCGGCTCCTACAACGGACCGAACCGGACCGAACCGGTTCTTTTGTAGGAAAGAGCTCCTGCTCCCGATCCGGTCGGCCCGGTCCGATCGGCTCGGCCCGCCCGATCGCCGGCAGGAGCCGGCTCCTACAAAAGATCGGCCCGACCCATGCGGCATCGGCCCGCCCGAGCGCCGGCAGGAGCCGGCTCCCACAAAAGACCGGAACGGACCGGGTCCGCGGCCGAGGGCCATCAACCGCGGGCCGCGGCCCGCGCGGCGCGGGCTCGTCGCGAACGTCGGATCATCGCGACCAGGCCCCCTCCCGCGCCCAGGGCCAGCAGGCCCAGCGACGACGGCTCGGGGACCGACTGCACGGCGTAGAACCGCATGTCAAAGTAGTTCGTCGCGCCGCCGTCGTTGAGCGCCCAGGTGTTGTTGTCCGTCCAGTTGCCCGCCGTGCCGTCGCCGTACCAGATCGTGTTGACCGCGCTGCCGGTCAGCGGGGGAACCACCGCCACGAACGGCCCCATGAGCTGGCCCGGCGTGGTCGTGCTGTAGCTCGAGCTGAGCACCGCGGTCAGCGAGTCGGGCACCAGGATCGGCGCGAAGGACCAGTCGACGCCGTAAGCACCATTGCCCGGCAGGGGGATGTTCGAGGCCTGCGTCTGGTACTGGGCGATGAGCGTGCCGGGCTGCCGCAACCCGGTGCCGGGGTCGATCGTCCCGTCGTTCTTGTAGAGGTCGAGCGTGTAGGTGTCGACCTCCTTCGGGCCGAACGAGGCGAATACGGCCTGGACGTGGTCGAGATAGCGGGCCGTCCCCGCGAAGGTGATCTGGTTGCCCAGTTGGCTGCCGTTCGGGCGGTCGGGCGTGCCGTCGTTCTCGAAGGGAACGTAGTCGTTCGAGCCGGCCGCCGTGACGTTGTAGATGACCTCGTCGGCGCGCGTGGCGCCGTGGCCGAGCGACAGGGCCAGTAGCAGGCCCGTTGCGAGAGCCAGGGTCCCGGGCGCTGCCCGGCGGGAATTGTGGCGAATCATGGAAAAAGCTCCGTTGCGATCGGCCCCGGCAGGAAAGACGGCAGGCGCCGCGGGACCGATCCCGGCGCGCACCGCGGGCGGCGCCGCCAGAGCGGGGCCGGACGCCGGATCGCGGGCGCACCGCGAGGCCAGGGCCGGCACGTTCGTGCAGCCTTGCCGCGTCAAGAGAACGGGGACGCCGGTCGTCGTCGCGGCGGGGCCGCGGCGTCGTCAACCGGCGGGACGGACGCCGTCGCGAGGATCCGCGAGGGCCGGCGAGACCGGGCCGATCAGCCGCACGGCCTCGTCTCGGAATCCGGTCAGCTCGCGGTCGCCGGGCGAGTGCGACGCGATCCAGCCGAGCGAGCGGTCGAGCCAGCGCCGGGCGTCGGCGGGGTCGCCCTGGCGATGGCGGACCATCGCCAGGAACAGCCAGTCATACGCGTCGCCGCCGGCCCGCAACCGCATCGATTCGCGCAGGCGCGTCGGCCGCCGCGGGCCAGTCGCCGGCGCGGTAGAGCGCCACGCCGAGCGTGTTCCGATAGGTGCCGGCGTCCGGTGCCATCGCCACGGCCCGCCCCGCCAGCTCGACCGCGGCGGCCGTCTCGTCGCGCGTCGTCCCGGCGCGGCTCGCGAGCCGCCAGGCCAGGTTGTTGAGCGCGGCGGGCTGCTGGATGCGAAGGACGGCCCGCGGCGTGAGCTCGACGAGCCGCCGACGGGCCCGCGCGGCCTCCTCGGTCCGGCCGTCGGCCTCGAGCAGCCCGGCGTACTCGCCTTGGAGCAGGGCCAGGCTGACGAGGTTGTCGGTGTCGGCGGGGTCGTCATCGGCCAGGCCGCCCCGCAGTTCGAGCAGCGGCGGGAAGACGTCGAGCACCGCCCCGGTCCGCCCGAGTCGCCGGTAGAGCAGGATCAGATCAGAACAGGTCAAGGCCGCCTTCGAGCGGAGCGGGACATCCGCGGGCGCCGCGTCGATCATCGACCGGTAGGCGGCGATCGACCGGAGGAGCGCGGCCTCGGCGCCGGGCTCGTCGAGGATCGTCCGGATGAATCCGATCCGGTGGTCGGCGGCGGCGACGACCGCCGGCATCTCGGGGTCATGGCGATACCGCGCGGCGATCTCGTCGTAGTAGCCCAGCGCGGTGCGACAGAACGCGCGGTCGCGCTCCAGCTCGTCGGGATGGCGCGGGGCGTCGGTCGTCGCGATGCGCGCCAGGGCCCGCCCGGTGATGAGGTCCGAGGCGTCGAAGGTGAAGAGCAACGCCTGGCGCTCGTGCCGCCGCGCCGCCCGGGCCCCGTCGAGCGCGGAGAGGGTCCGTCGCTGCTCGCGCCAGAGCCGCGCCAGGCCGAGCGTCGAGGCGACGGCCGCCACGACCAGGATGGCGGCGGCGGCGGCGGTCGCGCTAGGATGGCGGCGGGGAATCCGCCCCAGCCGCTCGACGGCGCCGGGCCGGCGCGGCCGGATAGGCCGGCCGTCGAGGAACCGGCCGAGGTCCTCGGCCAGCTCGCGAGCCGTGGCGTATCGGCGCTCGGGCTCGCGGGCCATCGCCTTGCCGACGATCGTCTCCAGCTCGCGCGGCACGGCCGGCTCGATCCGTCGCGGCGACAAGGGCTCGGCGTGCGCGATCCGGCGGAGCAGGTCCGCCCGGTCGTTGCCGGCGAAGGCCGGCCGGCCGGTCAGCAGCTCGTAGAGCGTCGCGCCCAGCGAATAGAGATCGGCGCGAGGGTCCAGCACGCGGCCGCCGGATGCCTGCTCGGGGCTCATGTAGCGCAGGGTACCCGGCACGTCGCCGCTGCGGGTCAGGCCGCCGCCTCCCTCGCGACGCGCCAGGCCGAAGTCGGTGACCCACAGGTGCCCGCCCGGCTCGACCAGCAGGTTGCCGGGCTTGATGTCGCGGTGCAAAACGCCGAGGGCGTGCGCGTGCTCGAGCGCACCGGCCGCCTGCATGGCCAGCCGAGCGGCCTCGCGCGGGTCGAGCCGGCGACGGTCTGCCGCATCGCCGCCGCCCAGCCGGTCGGCCAGCGAGCAGCCGTCGATCCGCTGCATGGCGTAGAAGTGCACCCCGCCATCGCAGCCGACGGAGAACACCGGCACGATATGCGGGTGGTGCAGCGCGGCCATGACCCGGGCCTCGACCTGGAACCGCGCCAGCGCCCGGGCGTCGCCGACGCCGGATGGCAGGACCTTGAGCGCGACGCGGCGCTCGAGGCCAATCTGCTCGGCCTCGTAGACGACGCCCATGCCGCCGCGGCCGATCTCGCGGAGGATGCGGAACTCGCCCAGGACGGCGGGAGGCGACGCGGGCGGCGGCATGGCCTTGAGCATCTCCAGCGCCGGCAGCACCTGGGGCAGGACGCCGGCGACCTGGGGATAGCGGCGGACGAACTCGGCGACGTCGGGCGACTCGCCGGCGTCGAGCCGGTCGAGGTACTCGTCGGCCGCGCGGGCGACGAGGGTCGCGGCCGAGGGCTGATCACGGCTCGCGGCCTCGGCCGCCGGGGCATCCGGCGTCGCGGCGGTCAGGCGTCGGTCCACAGCGTTGACTCCGTCAGGCCCTCGGCGATCAGCGCCGCGCGAAGGCGGAGCAGTGCCCGGCCGTATCGCTTGCGCGCCGCGGCCGGCTCGATCTCCAGGCGGTCGGCCGCCTCCTCGTACGACAGCCCCTCGAACGTCCTCATGCCCAGGATCGCGCGGTCGAGCGCGGGCAGTCGGCCGAGCACGGCGTGCAGCCGGCCCGCCGCGTCCCGCGCCGCCGCCTGCCCGCTGGGCGACGGCCCGGCCGCCGGCAGATCCGCCGCGACCGCGCCGGCAAGAGACTCCCCTGCCCCCGCCAGCGACGGTGACGGCGCCAGCGGCCGCTCGCGCCCGGCGTCACGCCGCGCGGCCATCGCGTGCCGACGCAGCTTTGCCACGCGCTGCAAGGCCGTCCGGAAGAGCCACGACCGGAACGGCATCGGCCGGCGGTCGACGAACTCCTCCAGCCGCTCGAGCGCCTCGACGTGCGCCTCCTGCACGACGTCCGAGGGATCCAGCCGTCCTCGCAGCGTCGGGCCGATCCGACGCGCCACCGCCCGGTGCAACGCCGCCCGGTGCCGCCCGAACAGCTCGCCGCACGCCGAGGCGTCCCCGCCCATCGCCCGCCGCAGCAGGCCGCCGCTCTCGTCCGGATCGTCTTCAGCCGCCTGGACACTCATCGAAATCCCCCGTCACCGCGTCGCGGGTGTTCGCTGAAATCAACGCCGACGGTTCTCGGCCGCGCCGCGTCTCGCCGTTGCGACATCCCGGCGGCATTGCCCGCGGCTGCCTACTGATAGGACCTCCCGAAACGATAGGCTATGTGACCGGCCGGCGTAAAGTTTCCGGGGGCCCGGCGCATGGGACCGCATCTCACGATCGCGGGCGAGCAGCTCGCCAGGTGGCTTCCCCTCCCGGGGTCGTGCATAGGCATCTCGCAGGCCAGAGCATCATCCTACCTCGGCCGCCTTCGAACCAAGGCATTCGTGCGGAGGATGGCGCGGTCGGGCATACGGCGACGGCGCCGAACGTGGTGGAAACCGCCGATCGCCCCCATCAGGCACAGGACGATCGCCGACGGCTCGGGCACCGATGCGCCGGAGACAACGGCCACATAGTTGGATGACGGGGGATACGCGATATCGGTGACGCCAACGGCAGATATCCGGGTTAGCGGTGAGCTGAAAGGGATCACATCCCCGACTCCGTCGAACGGACTGGCGAAGTTGAGACCCAGGGCCAATCCTTCGCCCTGCAGTGCGGCATAATCCTCCATCGCCAGGTTGTCGACGACGCCAACGCCCGGAAGGTCCGCCGTGCGGACCAGACCGCTGGATTCGTCGAGATCCAGCGAGCTGATCGTTCCGAACAGGGCGCCCTGGGCCGTGTAGAAATTCACGTCGAAGCTGTCAAGGAAGATAATCGAGCCGGATGCGGGCAATCCCGTCACCGAAAAAGTCCCGGAGAAAGAGCCCCCGGCCAGCCCGGTTGTGCCCACGACGTCACTTCCGAAATGGCCCGAGACCGCATAAGAGCCGGCCTCGACCGAGCGTTCCGTCCCGACGATGAGGAACGGAATCACCGCGCATAAGAACCACGTCCTACGATCGAGCATCGCAAGATCTCCGTTTGAACGCACAGGACACGTAATGACAAGGCACAAAGTCGAGCGGAAATGCCGAGCGTCCACGACACGGCGTGACGTCCTCCGGCCCTCAGTACATCCCTGGTCAACACATCCCTGGTCAACGCGGAAAACCACCACATCGATCGTGGCATCAGGGCCCGTCACCTGTCGGAGGTTGCCGCGAGTCCGGGTCGGTCGGTTCCCTCGCCTTCAGTGCCGCGGTGAGCCAGGATCGGGCGTAGGCCCATTCGCGGAAGGCCGTGGCGTGCGACAGGCCGAGGGCCAGCGCGGCCTCGTCGATCGAGAGCCCCGTGAACAGCCGCAGGCGGGCGACCTCGGCCGATGTGGGATCCTCCACGGCCAGCCGGCCGATGGCCTCGGCGACGTCGAGGACCGTATCCGGGTCGTACACGAGCACGCGGTCGGAGTCCTTCAGGGCGAGCTGCGCGGCGCCGGCTCCGCGCTTGGAGGCGCGCTTCCGCCGCGCGTGGTCGACGAGGATGCGCTGCATCGCGACGGCCGCGGCCCGCATGAAGTCGCTGCGGTCGGCGAACGCCTCGGCTCCCAGGCGGAGGAACGCTTCGTGGACGAGCGCCGTGGCGTCGAGAGTGTGCCCGGCCGATTCGCCCGCCAGCTTGGCCGCGGCGAGCCGTCGCAGCTCGTCGTAGACCAGTGGAAAGTAGCCGTCGTGCCGCCGGGATTCGCTCATTTCGTTCCCGCCTGCGGCTTCGACACCGCGGCAGACGGCAGCTTCGCCTTCTCTTCCTGCCACCGCTTCGCATCGTCGGCCTTGTTCGTCTCCTTCGCGAGCTCGATGAGCCGGTCGAGCGCCTCGACCAGTCGGATTCTGAATTTCGGCTCGATACTGTCCACGTGCTGCTTCATACCCGCGTACCCGGCTTTCAAGAGCGGCTCGGCTTCGGCATATTTCTTCTCCCCGAGCAAGGCCCCGCCGAGCATCGACTTCGTGTTGTACGTCCTCCAAGCCTGGGGCTCCTTCGCCTCGCGGATTGCCAGGGCCTCACGCAGGCCCGGCTCCGCGTCGGTCCACTTCCTCTGCCGGAGGAGCATCAATCCGAGCGAAGACAGGGCCGCGGCGTGTTCGGTCGTGCCCGAGTTGTTCCTGGATGCATCGAGGTTCTCCCGCAGCAGCGTCAAGGCGCGGTCGGGCTGTCCGGTCGCCTGGCAGGCGTCGGCGAGGACCTCCGCGGCGACCGACGTCGTCCGATGGTGCGGGCCGAACTTTGCCTTCGCGATCGCGAGGGCTTCCTCGGAGAGGGACAGCGCCCGGTCTGGCTTGCCGACACCCAGGCAGGCCTGGGCCAGGTTGACCATGGTGATGAGGGTGTGGGGATGGCCGGGTTCGTACCTCGCCCTTCGCAGCGCGAGCGCCTCCTCGAGGAGCGGCAGCGCCCGGCCCGGCTCGCCGATCGACGTGTAGGTGCTGGCCAGATTGTTCAAGCTGATGAGGATCAGGGAATGGCCGGGTGCGTACTTCGCCCTTCGCAGCGCGAGCGCCTCCTCGAGGAGCGGCAAGGCCCGATCCGGCTTGTCAACGGCGTTGTACCCGAAGCCAAGGTCATTCATGCTGTAAAGGGTCAAGGGATGATCGGGGCCGAGCTTCGCTTTCGTGAGCCGATACCTCTCTTCGAAGAGCGGCAGTGCCCGGTCGGGCTTCCCACTGTCCACGTAGGCGAGCCCGAGGTTGCCCATGCTCATCAGGGTGTAGTAGTGGTCGGGGCCGAATCGGACCTTGAAGAGCGGGAGCGCCTCCTCCATGAGCGGTAGCGCCCGGTCTGTCTTTCCCGCTTCGCGACAGGCATAAGCGAGCGATCCCATGCTCTTGAGTGTGCCTTCGTGGTCGGCGCCGAACTTCGTCTTCGTGACCGTGAACACCTCCTCATAGAGGGGCAGCGCCGGTCGAACCGGCCTGTTTCCACATAACAGCGGGCGAGGCTTGTCATGCAGCGGAGGGTAGCGGGGTGATCGGGCCCGAGCGCGGCCCGCAAGAGCGGAACCGTTTCCTCGCAGAGCGGCAAGGCCCGGTCGAGCCTGCCGACCTCGACATAGCAATTGGCGAGACTCTGCGTGATCTGGAGGGTATCGGGGTGGTTGGGGCCGAGCTCGGCGGTCAGGGTGGCTCGAACCTTAGTGAACAAAGCAATGGCCTTGTCATAATGGCCCAGGCCAGCCTGGGATGAGGCGAGCTTCTGCTGCATCCGCGCCACGGTCGGCGGGTCGCCGATCGCCTCCCCCTCGATCTGCACCGTCGCCTGGTCGAGCCGTTCGCCCAATAGCGCCGCGAGCGGCTTACCGTCGTTCTCCGCCTCTGTCGGGTTCAGATCCTTGAAGACCGAGCCGAGGATCTCATTAGATTTCTCGATCTGGGCCAGCCGGTTCTCGGCCTTCTGTCGCTGCAGGACCTCCGCCTCCCGGGCTTCCTCCTTCGCCCTGGCCTCCGCGACAGCGGCCCGTCCCTGCCGCCTGGCCTCGAGCAGCCCCAGGGTCGTCCCCACGATGCCGGCGACCAGTGCCAGGATCACCAGCGACGCCGCGATCACCTGGGGCCGGTTCCGCCGCACGAATTTCCGGAACCGATACACCCTCGAGGGCGGCCCCGCGCTGACCGGCTCGTGGTTCGTGAACCGCTCGACGTCCTGCGCCAGCGCGATGGCCGACTCGTAGCGCCGCTGACGTTCTTTCGAAAGCGCCTTCATCACGATCCAGTCGAGGTCGCCGCGGACGAACCGGCTCAGGCGGGCCGGCTCGGACTGTCGGCTGGCGGCGATCGTCGGCAAGGCCTCCGACGTACTGATGCGACTGCTCGGCGTCGGTGGCTCGACTTCGCGGATCACCCGGAGCATCTCATCGACCGCGACCCGCTTGATCGTCTCGCGAACAATCGGCGTGCTGCCGCTCAGCAGCTCGTAGAGGATCACGCCCAGCGCGTAGATGTCGGCCCGCGTATCGATATCCACCGCGTTGAACGACGCCTGCTCCGGCGCCATGTACAGCGGAGTTCCGGCCACGCTGCCGAAGGCGGTAAAGAGGCTGTGTTCGGTCAATTGCATCCCGCTGGTAGCCTTGGCGAGCCCGAAGTCGATCACCTTGGGGACGGGGTGGCCGTCATGGCTCTCGACCAGGATGTTCGACGGCTTGAGATCGCGATGGATGATCCCTTTCTGGTGCGCGTGCTGCACGGCCGAGCAAATCTGGCGAAACAGCGTCAGCCGCTCGGCGAGGCTCAGCCGGTGCTGGTCGCAATAGTCCGTGAGCGGGATGCCCTTGACCAGCTCCATCACGAAGAATGGCCCGCCGCCCTCGGCCGCGCCGGCGTCGAGCACCTTGGCGATATTCGGGTGATCCATGAGCGCCAGGGCCTGCCGCTCCGACTCGAATCGGACCAGGACGGCCCTGGACTCCATCCCGGGCTTGATCAGCTTGAGCGCGACCTGCCGTTTGACCGGCCGGATCTGCTCGGCGAAGTAGACTTTGCCCATCCCTCCCTCGCCAATCTCCTGGCGGAGCTTGTACCGACCCGCGATCACGGTGCCGATGACCGGATCGGATGTCGTACCCTCGGAGCCGAACGTGGCCGTTGCGCCGGGGCGTCGGCCGGCTGGTCCTGGGCAGAGTACGGCGAGGTCGCCTCGCCGAGGTCCGTCGCCAAGGGTTGCTCCAGTGCACTGGCCGGGCGGTCGTAGGCGGCCAGCAGCTCTTCCAGGCGCTGGCGCAACTCCCGATCATCGCCGCATTCCCGGTCCAGGAGCGCCGGCCTGTCGGTCGGGACGGGCAGGTCAATGGCGGCGTTGAACAGGGCCTTGATGCGACGCGGATCGAGTTCCATCGGAAGATCCTCCGGGACCGGGCTGTAGAGATTGGCGAAATCCGCGGACGGCGAGTCTCAAGGATTCGGAGAAAATCGGTGAGAATATTGCGCGAACGCACCCGCGACGCTGAGCCCGGGTTCCCTCGGCGAGTCCGGGCCTGATCGACTGCATGATGCCACCCGAGGGAACTCCGGTCCAGGCGATGCTCGCTTCGCGGCCGGGCCTTCACGAGGCTGTCACGCCGCGGAAGGAGTGGGCGCCCCCGGGTCAAAGGGGCAACGGCGGCGTGCGGTCACGGCGCCCTTCGGTCATTGCCGGGTCCTCGGCCCTCCTGGACACGACCCGGTCAACCACGGCGTCGGATCGAATCTCGAGCGATGTAGGTCACATGAGTCGATCCCTCACGTATCCCTGTCGCCCCGTACGTATTCGGTCCTGTCCAGATGACAGGATTCCGCCTCCGAGATTCACGGCACCCGGGGTTGCTCACCACGGAGCGTGGTGGTTGGGCCGCTGCCGTTGATTTAGGACAACGGCCGAGTCGGGCACGCTGACGTTCAGCCCGGGGACCGTCAGCCAGACGATCGCCGTCCCGATCCTGCCCGACACGACGGCCAAACCGAACCTGACGTTCGAGGTCGTCCTGTCCGCCCCGGTGAGCGACGGCCTGGCGACGGCCGGCGGGACCGCGACGATCGTCAACACGGTCGCCGCTCTGCCGGTGGCCGGGAACGTCTCGGCAACGATACTCGAGGGGACGTCGATCCTGCTCGACGTCCTGGCCGACGCCTCGGACCCGAGCGGGTCCACGCTCACGCTGGCCTCGTACACCAGCCCCTCGCACGGCACGCTCGCCGAGTCACCGGCCGGCGCGCTGACCTACACGCCGGCCACCGGCTACCTGGGCGGTGACTCGTTCACCTACACGGTCTCCGACGGCCGGGGCGGCTCGGCCACCGGCACGGTGACAGTCGCGGTGGTCGCGACCTTGACGAGCGGCACCTGGCCGTCGCACGTGTTCGCCCCTTACGTGGACATGACGCTCTATCCGTCCTACAACCTTTCCACCGCGATGCAGGCCGCCGGGCTCAGGTACTTCACGCTGGCGTTCATCACGGCCGATCCGAGCACCGCGCCGGCGTGGGGCGGCTATGCCGAGTACGATGTCAACGGCGGGACGTTCGACCTGTCGATCCGCGCCGAGGTCGCGCAGGTTCGCGCGGCCGGCGGCGACGTGAGTGTGTCGTTCGGCGGCGAGGCCGGCACCGAGCTGGCCCAGGCGATCACGAGCGTCCCCGCCCTGACCTCGGCCTATCAACAGGTGGTCTCCGCCTACGGGCTGACGCACATCGACTTCGACATCGAGGGCGCCGCGGTGGCCGACCACGCGTCGATCGACCGCCGCTCGCAGGCGATCGCCGCGCTCCAGGCCAACGCCGCGGCGGCGGGCCGGACGCTCGACGTCTCGTTCACCCTGCCCGTCCTGCCCTCCGGCGTGACCCCCGACGGCCTGTACGTCATCCGGTCGGCTCTGAAATACGGCGTGAAGGTCGGCACGGTCAACGTGATGGCGATGGACTACGGCGGCGGCGCCGCGCCCAGCCCGCAGGGCCAGATAGGGACCTACGCGATCGACGCGGCGCAGGGCGTCCACACCCAGCTCGCCGGGCTGTACGGAACGGTGCTCTCCGCCGCCCAGCTCTGGGAGATGATCGGTATTACCGTATTGATCGGCGTCAACGACGTGTCGGACGAGGTCTTCGAGCCGACCGACGCCAGCCAGCTCGTGGCCTTCGCCGAGCGGGTGGGCCTGGGCGAGCTGTCGATGTGGTCGCTGGCCCGCGACCGGGAAGACCCGAGGGGCGCGCTGTCCTACTCCGAAGACGACGCCAGCTCGATCGTCCAGGCCGCTTTCGCATTCTCTGACATCTTCAGCGCCTTCACGAGCCACTCGTAAGGCAAAGGGGAGGATGCGGGCCGGGTTGCGTGCGCCGCCGGGCAGTTTCCGCGAGGATTTGCTTGACTCGTCTCGCGAGCAACATGATGATACGACCGGCCGGCGATGAAGACTCGCCGGTTGGATCGATCGACCTGCCGGAAGCTGCCCGTGCGCTGATCGACGAGGAACGACGCACGAGCGATGGTCTCACGGCCCTCCTGTCAGCCCGCACGGGCTCGGCGGGAGAGCCGGGGTCGTCCCGCCCTCCCCGGCGCGGGACGCGGCAGGGACCCGGAACCCGGCATGGACTAGCCATCCCGGCCCTTGAACCGAGGAGACTCACCATGCGTCTGCCGAACCTATCCTCCGCGGCCATCCGCCAACCCGCCACGGCCGCCGGCCTGCTCGCCGGCCGGGTCGCCCCGAGCCACACGTTGAATGATTGCGGCGCGGCGTGCGATCCCCTCAAGAACCAATGCACCAACACGAACTGTCCTCACTGCAAGCAGGCGGGCGGGCCCACTCAACACACCTGCCAGCCCTGACCGTCGAATAGGGAAGGCCGGTCGCACCGTGCTGATCGGCGTCATCGACGTCCGGAACGAGGTCTTCGAGCCGACCGACGCCAGCCAGCTCGTGGCCTTCGCCGAGCAGGTGGGCCTGGCCGAGCTGTCAACGTGGTCGCCGGCCCGCGACCGGGAAGACCCGAGGGGCGCCCTGTCCTGCTCCGAGGACAACGCCAGCTCGATCATCCAGGCTCCGTTTGCGTTCTCCGATATCTTCAAGATGTTCATGAATTATTCGTGAGCAGGCGGTCGGATTTCGTCCGTCGCCTTCGGCCGCTCCGGGTGGGGCTGGACGCGCGTCTCACCGGCTCCCGGCTCGCCGGCGACGACGGCCTCGGCCTCGGCGCGGAACGCCCTCAACTCCGCGACATCCTCCTTTTCCAGCCTGGCGGCCTGGCGATCGTGCCAGGCCCTGGCCTGCTGGAGAGCGTCCCGGGCCCTGGCCGGATCGCCGAGACGGTGGTGGCACATCGCCAGGAAATACTGGTTGGCCGCATCGACTTCGCCATCTCCACCGGCGAGGCTCTTCTGCAGTGCGGCCAGGGCGTCCTTGTAGCGGCCGGCGCGATAGTAGGCGATGCCGAGTGTGTTGATGAAGGTCCAGTTTCCCGGCTGGAGCCCGACGGCCCGCTCGGCCAGGGAGATCGCGGCAGGGACGTCGCGCAGCGGCCCGGGAGCCAGCGCGTCGAGCCGGGCCAGGTCATTGAGCATCCGGGGATAGTCCTTCCTGCGGGCGAGCACCGCGCGCAGGTCCCGCAGGGCCTCGGCGTACCGGCCCGCCGTCTGGTGGAATTTTCCTCGCAGGAACCACCGGATCGCGACCTGATCGGCGGCCCGGACGGCGCGATCGAAGTTCTCCGCCAAGCGTTGATCGTGGAGCCGACGGAAATCACCCTGGTCCAGCTCCAGGGTCAGCCGCTCCGATGGCGATGGCTCGGGCGCTGGCGGATAGGGCGGTGCCTCCCAGTCCAGGTCCCGCCGCGCCAGCTCGGCGCGGATCCGCCGCAGGTCCCAGACGTGAACGACCTTCGCCGAGCACGCCAGGAGCCGGGAACCGTCGGACGTGAAGGAGATTTTCCACAACTGCGACAGCTCGGGGGTATCGAGCCGGGCCAGCACCCGGCCGGTCTCGGTCTCGTGCAGGCGGAGGGCCGTCGCGGATTCGGTCCGGACGACGAGCATCCGGCCATCGGGCGAGAAATGCCCCCAACCGTCCAGCATCCGCACTTCGTCCCAGCTGCCGACGGCCAGCAGGCACCCCTCGGGTCCGCCGACGGCGAGGAAGCGGCCGTCGGGGCTGAAGCGCGGCTCGGCACCGTTCTCCCGAAAAGTCCGCTCCGGCCGTCCGGTTTGCGCGTCCCAGAGTCCGAGCCGGCCCGAGTTGCGGTCGAGTGCGACGACCCATCGCCCGTCGGGGCTGACCGTGAGCTCGCGGATGTCGGTCCCGGGGGCGAAATGCACGGGCTCGTCGGGCCGGTCGGCATGGCGGATCCAGCCGCCGGCCCAGGGCTGGAACCAATCCACGGCCGGGAAGCACGTCGCCAGCACGCGGCCGTCCACGCTCCGGTCGTAGCCGTACCCGGCCGGGAAGCCGAGTGCCTCGGGTGGTCCGATCCGGATCTTCCCCGGCACCCGGAGGTCGGGTCGAACGGGCCAGCGGTAGAGTCCGCTCTCGTCCCCCAGCAGCAACGCGCCCCGCGCACCCGGTTCGAACTCCACGAAGCGGGCGGGGTGCTCCAGCGGCAGGAAATCCAGGTCCGCGCCGGTCTCCAGGTCGCGAAAGCCGACGCCGTCGAGCGTGGCCACGGCGAGGAGCCGGCCGTCGGGACTGACGGCCGCATGCAAGTCCGGGCCCCGCTGATTGTCCCAGCGGAACGTGCGATACTCGCGGCCTTCTCCGACATCCCAGAGGCCCAGGCGGCGACCCTCGATGAAGCCAGCCAGCCGGCGGCCATCCTCGTGGAAACGCGGGATCTGGATGAGCTGCCTCGGGGCGGGCTGGAACAGCAACTTGCCCGTGGCGGCCTCGTACAGGCCGACGGAACCGCTCCAGTCGGACACGGCCATCCTGTCGCCGGCCAGGTTGTAGCACATGCGCGGCCCGCCGCCCTGGACTTCGAAGGTCCGCACGCGCTGGAACGTGGCCCGGTCGAACAGGTGGATCACGTGACCATCGCCGTCGCTCGCCGCCAGGGTGTGGCCCGCCGGGTGCCAGGCGAGGTGATAACCGTTGACGGTCAGCTCCAGGGTCTTCAACACGGCGCCGCCGCGCAGGTCGCGGACCTGGACCACGCGCGAGTGGTACGAAGCGACGGCCACCAGCGGCTCCGAGGGATGCAGCGCGATGAACGGGTCACCGACGATGCGGTCGGGATCCCGGCTCGCGACGAGACTTCCCGTCGACAATTCCCATAGGTTGATGCGGCCGTCGTGGAGGGCGAAGGCGACCTGAAGCCGGGTTGGATGGAATTCGGTGTGGAAGACCTTGGTCTGCTCCAGCACGGGCGTTGCCCCGGCCTCGTCGATCCGCCAGACTTGGGTCACGCCGTCGAGATGCTCGACGGCGAGGAAGCGACCGTCGGGGCTGAAGCGCGGATACGTCGGCCCGCTGGCCGACGACGGCCGAGGCAGGCTGACGATCTCGATATCGCCATCGACCCGGCGGACGCTGCAGACTCCCCGCTCGTCGGTGCGGGCGTAGATCTCCAGTCGATTGTCGAAGTCCACGTAGGCCGTACCGGGCGGGAACCCGTCCCAGGTCCGGGCCGGGTACAGGTCGGGCATGGCGAGGGCGGCGATGGTGACGTCGCGCAGGCTCGGCGCGTCGCTCCGCGAACACGCCGAGCCCGCGAGCCAGCTCGGCGGCCTGGTCCAGCAATTCCAGGCTCTCGAACCGCTGGCCGCTGCGCCCGCCGCGATGCACGGCGCGGGCCTGGGACACCAGGGAATCCAGCAGCTTCCGCTGCGTCTCGTGCTCGGCCCGACGGGTGCGTCGCAAGGCCCCCATCAGCTCCACCGAGAACAGCGAGGCCCCGATGGCCACCAGCAGGAGCAATCCGGCCACGGCCCCCGTCAGCCATGCCAGCGCCGGGTTGTGCCGGGCCCAGCGCCGCAGCCGCTCCCGCGCCGGGGTCCGCCGCGCGGCGACGGGCAGGTCGGCCAGGAATCGCCGCAGGTCGTCGGCCATCGCCTGGGCCGTCGGATAGCGGTCGGCGGCCTCGGCGGCCATCGCCTTGTGCACCACGGTCTCCAGGTCCGGCGGCACGCCCGATGCCGCCACTCGCAACGGCGGCGCGCCGCCGGCGACCTGCTGCACCAGCCGCAGCCGGTCGGTCTCGTCGAAGGCGGGCCGCAGCGCCAGCATCTCGTAGAGCGTGGCGCCCAGGGCGTAGACGTCGGACCGCGCGTCGCAACGGCCCGCGAACCGCTCCGGCGCCAGGAAGCGCAGTGTGCCCACCAGCTCGCCGGTCTCCGTCAACTCGTGGGCATCGCCGGCCTTGGCCAGGCCGAAGTCGGCGACCCATAATGTCCCCGCGGTGTCAACGAGGAGGTTGGCCGGCTTCACGTCGCGGTGGAGGATCCCGTGGTCGTGGGCGCAGGCCAGCGCCTCGGCCGCCTGCATCGCCAGCCGCGCCGCCCACCGAGGGCGATCGGCGGGATCTCGCCCCTCCGCGCACTGCTCGACCACCAAGTCGGCGACGGTCCGCCCGTCGATGAACTGCATCGCGAAATAGAGGATGCCGCCGTGCTCGCCGGAGGCGAAGACGGGCACGATGTTGGTGTGGTGCAGCCGCGCGGCGGCCGACGCCTCGCGGCTGAATCGCACGCGAAACGAGAGCTCACGGCCGCATTCCGGCGGCAGGATCTTCAGGGCTACGCGACGGCCCAGCGGCTCCTGGATCGCCTCGTACACCACGCCCATCCCGCCCCGGCCGACCTCGCGCACGATCCGGAACGGCCCGAGCGTCACGGGCGCTTCACCCAACGCCGAGACCGGGAAGCCGAACGGCGCCGGCGACGTCGAATCGAGCGAACCCGGCCCCTTCTCGAGGATCAGGAGCGTGGGGAACAGCGCCCGGATCCGCCCGGCCAGCTCGGGATGGCGGCGGGCGTACTCCTCGGTCAACGGGGATTCGCCGCACCGGCGGCGGCCGAGGAAGTCCTCGACGACCGCGTCCAGCGGGTCGGCGGCATTGTCGAACGAATCCTGCATGCCCAGTCCTGTGGCGGTCCCCGCGAGATATCGGTTTACGAGAGCTATGGATGCCAGTGTATCCCGGGCCTGCGGCCGTGCCTAACCGGCGGGCGCCGGGTGCGGCCATTTCAGGTGGCGTCGGGCGCCCGCTTGATGGACGCGTGCGATCCGTCGGAGAGCGTCTCCAGGGCGAGGTCATGGAGTCGTCTCGCGACGGCGAATTCCGCGGGCAGGCGGGCGGCACGCGCCGGGAGCGGATCGATCAATGCGGCGGCTGCGGCGGCTTTCGTCCTGGGCTTCCTCGCCTTGACGGGCTGCTTGATGACCTCCCGCAATCCGGCCGACATCGTCCCGCCGAAATCGGAATCTCCGTCGTACACGACGTCGATGGTGTGCCGCCTTTCGTCAACTTCCTGGTCGCGAGGGCGGCCACCCCATCGACGAGCGTGACGGTGCCGAGCTTCTTCTTGCCGTTGTAGAAGGTGACGGTCCCGGTGGGTGTACCGCCGCCCGGAGCGGCCGCGAGCACGGTCGCCGTGAAGGTCAGCGCATGGTTGGGGGGCGACGGATTGGCCGAGGGCGTCACGGTGATCGTTGAGCCGTCGGGCTTGACCGACAATCCAATCGCCGCGGATTCGCTGCCGATGGAAGCTCCAGTATCACCGTAGAGGGCCTGGATGGAATGCGGTCCGAGGGCCAGGGTCGACGTCGTGAATCGGGCGACCCCGCCAATGAGGTTGGCCGATCCGAGGACCGTCGAGCCGTCGGCGAATGTGACGCTGCCCGAGGGCGCGGGCGATCCCGCGGCGACGGAGCTAACGATGGCCGTGAAAGTCACGGCCTGACCGAACACGGCGCTCGACGTGCTGACGCTCAGGGAGGATGCCGTCGCCACGGCAACCATTTGACCGCCCGATGTCAACCCGCTGACCGTTTGACCGCCCGGCAGGGTGCCCGCGCTGGGGGCGAACAGGCCATTGCTGCTCGCATAGCTCGCGGTGATCGTATGGTTGCCGGGGGCCAGCTTCGCCGCCGTGATCGACGCCGCTCCATTGATCAACCCGATCGGCGATTGGACATTGGCGCCGTCGATCTGGAACTGGATCGTGCCGGTCGGCGTCCCGTCGACGGACGTCGACGCCTTGACGACGGCCGTGAAGATCACGGAATCGCCGAAACTCGCCGGATCCTCCGACGATTCCACGGACGTCGCGGTGGTCACGACCGGGATATTGACCGTGGTCGTGGCCTGGGCCACGGTCGGGGTTGGCTGGACGGCGCCGACGGCGTCGGTGGCCACGCTGTAGAAGCCGTAGGTATGTCCGGGTACGCCGGTGAAGAGGGCCGAGGTCGCCGTCGTGTCGGCGATCCAGGACGTGAAGGTGCCGCCGTCGTCGGAAACATAGACGGCATAATGGGTCGGGCCGGAGCCGCCGGGATTGCCCTGGACGGCCCAGGTCACGGTGAACGTCAGGCTCGTTTCGGCGGCCGGGAGCGGCTGGACACTGCTGATCGGGATCGCGTCCAGGGTGTAGGCCTGGCTGCCCCGGTCGCCGGTGCTGTCGGTGGAGGTCACGGTGAAGACCACGGGGCTGCTGGAGGTCAGGGGGACCGTGCCGGTCAGCAGGCCGGTGGTGCTGTTCAGCCCAAGCCATGAGGGAAGGGTGCCGGCCGTGACCGCGTAAGTGTAGCCGCCGCCCGTCCCCCCGACGCTGGCCAGCAGCTCGGAGTAGGGTGTCCCCAGGTCGGCCGCGGGAAGGGTCGAGGGTATGAGCGTGATCGGCGGGTTGACGACCGCGACATCGAACGGGAGCGAGGTGCCCGCAGCCAGGCCGGAGGCGGTGCCTTGCAGCGTGTAACCATCGCCCAGTTTACTGAGCGTCAGCCCGGAGAAATCGGCGATGCCACCGACGGCATTCGCGGTCCGCGTGCCGCCGAGAGTGCCGCCACCGGGGTCGCTGCCAAGGGCAAGCGTCACGCTGCCGGCGAACGAGGGATCCCGATTTCCGTAGGCGTCCACGGCGAAGACCTCGGAATGGAAGGGGACACCGGGGAGCGCGTTGGCGGTGGGGCGTGCCACGGCGAGTTGGGTCGCCGGGGCCGCTTCGACGGTGATCGAGCTCGTAGTCGCGGGGGCCAGTCCGCCGGCGCTCGCGGACAGGGCGTAATCGCCGGCGGCGACGAGCATCAAACCGGAGAAGGTGGCAACGCCGTTGACCGCCGCCTCGGTGCTCGTTCCCTCCAGCGGGACGCCGTACGTGTTATTCGCGACGGCGATGGTGACGCTGCCCTGGAAGGTCGGATCGAGAGTGCCCGAACTATCTGTGGCATGCACAACCAGGCCGAATTTGCTCCCGGCGCGGTCAACGGCGGCCGGCTGGGTCGTCACCACCAACTGCGTGGCGACCGACGGGGGGGTCGTGTTGATGCCGTTGCTGGTGGCCGAGGTCAGGCCGCTGCTGCTGGCCCGTAGTGTGTAATCGCTCGCGGGCTTGTTGATGCTGAGCCCGGAGAACGTGCCCACACCGTCAACCACGGTCGCCGTCAATGAGCCGCCCAGGACGGCGCCTGTCGGATTGTTACCCAGCGACACGGTCACCGAGCCGTTGAAACCGGTGTTGATGTTGCCCAGGGCGTCCTCGGCGGCGACCGTGACCGAGAACGCCGCGCCGGTCGTGACGTCTTGCGGCGCCTGCGCGGTGACGACCAGTTGCGTGGCCGGCCCCGCGCTGATCTCGAGGTAATCGGTCAGGGTGGTCGCCGGACGGCCTGCGCTGCTGACCGAAATGGCGTAGTCGCCGGACTGCGCCAGGGTGAGCCCGGAGAAGGTGGCAACCCCGTGCACCGCCGTCGCGGTGAGCGTCCCGCCCAGCGTCGTGCGGAGGCTCGGGAAGACGTTCGCCGCCGAGACGGTCACGGCGCCGCCGAATGAGGTGTCCACGGTCCCATTACTGGTCTCGGATGCGACCGCAAAGCCGAAACCGGCCCCGGCGACCGCAGAGGTGGGCGGCAGGGTGGTCGCGACGAACTGCTCGGTGATCACGTCGAAGGGCGACGAGACCCCGGCGGTCAGGCTCGCGGCGGTCGCCTCCAGGGTGTCGCCCGTGCCGGGTGCGCTGATCGTCAGATTGTCGAACGTGGCCAGTCCGTCGACGGCCGCGACCGTCACGGTCCCCCCCAGGGTCGCATGACCGGGATTGTTGCCGAAGCCGACCGTGACGCTGCCGCTATCGTTCGGCACCGGATTCCCCGCGGCGTCCTCGACCTCGACCTCGAGTGGGAAGGGAGCATTGGCGAAGACCGGGTCCGCGGAGCTGAGTACGACCAGTTGGCTGGCGGCTCCGGCCGCGATGTTGAAGGCGTTCGTGGTGACGGCCGGCAGGCCGGTGGTGCTCGCCGTCAGCGTGTAAAGTCCGGCGAGGCCGAGTGACAGGCCCGTGAAGCTCGCCACGCCGTTGACCAGCGGGACCGTCACCGTTCCCGCTAGCATGCCGCCGGTCGGGCTGTTGCTCAATGAGACGGTGACACTGCCATGGAACGACGTCGCGGTGGCGTCGAGACCGTCCTCGGCGGTGATCACGATTCCGAAACCTGTCCCCGCGGCGGTGCTGCCCGGCGGCTCGGCCGTCACCACCAGCTTCGTGGCCACCCCGGAGGCGCCGACGTTGATGCCGATGCTGGTCGCCGCGGTCAGGCCCGTACCGGTCGCCGTGAGCGTGTAACCGCCGCCCGGCTTGCTGATGGTCAGCCCCGTGAAGGTGGCCACGCCGTTCGCCGCGGTGGCCGTCAACGTCCCGCCCAGAACGCCGCCCGCGGGATTGGCTCCCAGACCCAGGCTCAGCTTGCCCTCGAAGGTGGGATCGATGTTGCCGGAGGCGTCCACGGCGTCCACGGTGACGGCGAAAGACTCGCCCGCCGTGAGGCTCGCCGGGGGCTGGGCGCTCACCACCAGTTGTGTTGCCAGTGCCGGGTGGACCGCGACGGGACTGGTGAGGACCGATGGAAGTCCCGGGCTGCTCACCGACATCGCATAGCTGCCGGGCTGGGTCAGGGACAAACCGGAGAAGGTCGCCTCGCCTTTGACCGCGGTCAGCGTCACCGTCCCCCCCAGCGCCGGAATGCCGGGGCCGGAGGAAATCAGAGCGACGCTGACCGGGCCACTGAATGACGTGTCCAGGTTGCCATTGCCGTCCTCGGCGGCGACGGTCAGGCCGAAGCCGGTTCCGGCGGCGACGCTGCCGGGCGGCTCCGTTGCGATCACCAGTTGGTCCGTGGTCACGTTGAACAGGGGCGAAGTGCCGGCGCTCAGGCCAAGGCCGGTGGCCTTCACCTGGTATCCCGCACCGGGAGAATTGATCGTCAGGCCGATGAAAACGGCGATGCCACCGGACATCGACGCGGCCAGCGTACCTCCCAGCGTCCCGCTTCCCGGGTTGCTCGCCAGCGTGAGCGTCACGCTGCCCGCGGCGGCCGGGGCGAGATTGCCATACGGGTCTTCCGCCTGGACCAGGAGGCCGAAGGGAAATCCGGTGGTCACCTGGCTGTCGGGTAGCAACGGAACGAGCTGACTGGCGGCCGCCGGGTTGATCGTCACGAGGCTCGCCGTGGCCGGCGCCAATCCATTGCTGCCGACCTGGAGCGAATAGGTACCCGCCCGATCGATGGTGATGCCCGTGAACGTGGCCACGCCCTGGACCGCGGTGGCCACGGCCAGCGGGGCGCCGCCCGCCGAGGTGGCGATGGACACGACGCCGCTGAAGGTGGCGTCCACGGTTCCGTGATCGTCTTCGGCCTTGACGACCAGGCCGAAACCGGTGCCGGCGACGACTCCGGTCGGCGGCCCGGTGGTGATCAGCAGACGGGTCGCCACGCCGGGAGCCGCCACGCTGATCGCGCCGCTGGTCGCCAGGGGCAGGCCGCCGGCCGTGGCGTGGATCGTGTAGCCGCTCCCCGACTTGTTGAGCGTCAAGCCCGAGAAGGTCGCGACGCCGCCGACGGCCGTGGCGGTCAACGTGCCACCCAGGGCCGCCCCGGTCGGATTGGTCGCCAGTGCGAGAGTGATGACGCCGGAGAACCCCGGAGCGGCATTGCCGAACTGGTCCTCAGCGGCGACGGTCAGGCCGAAGCCGACACCGGTCGTGACCGCGACCGGCTGCGCGGTCACCGCGAGCTGGGTGGCCGTCCCGCCAACGACGGTGACCGACGTGGTCGTCCCGGTGAATCCGTCGCCGGAGAGGGTCAAGCTGTAGGTTCCGGCCCGGGTCAAGCTGAGGCCAGCGAAGGTGGCGACGCCCTGGACGATCGGCACGGTCAGGGTGCCGCCGAGAGTGGCGGGCGGGCCGCCAGGGGCCAGGGCGATGGTCATGCTGCCGTTGTAGAACAGGACGTCCCCGACATGGACGACCAGGCCGAAAGACGCACCGGCCGTGACCCGGCTTGGGGGTGGCGTGGCGACCGCCGCGGCTCCGGCGGAGACGTCGAACGGAGCGGAGGTCCCGGCGGTGAGCCCGGCACCGGTGGCCTGGAGCGTATAGCCGCTCCCGGGTGTGTCGATCTCCAGGTTGCGCAGGGTCGCCACGCCGTTGACGGCCTGCACCGTCAGGCCGCCCACACTGGTCAGGGGGGCCCCGGTCGGGTCGTTGAGCAGGCCGACCGTCACACTGCCGCTGAAGTTCGTATCGACGTTGCCGAACGCGTCCACCGCATCGACCGTGGCGGCGAGCGGCACGTCGGAGACGGTCACGACCAGCTTCGTAGCCGGGGCGGCCTGCACGGTGAAGAAGCTGGTCGCCACCGCGGTGACCCCGGCGCTGCTGACGTCGAGGAAGTCCGGGCCTGGCTGGGACAGCGTGAGCCCGGTGAACGTCGCGACGCCGTTCTTCGCCTGCACGGTCGTCGTGCCGCCGAGCGGGCCGCCGGCCTGGTCGACGATCGTGTCGGAGCCGTTGAACGTGGTGAGGACGTTCCCCTGGGCATCCTCGTTCGCGACGGTCACGCTGAAGGGCACCCCGGCGACGATCGTCGCCGGCGGCTGCGTCGTCACGACGATCGGGTCGGCGCCCGCTTCGCCGGTTCCCGGCGGTGGCGTCGAAGGTGCCGAGCCGAAGACGATCCTCCCCAGGTCGGTCAGCGAATCCGGGAGCTTGAGGCCGCCCGGGGGTTGCTCGACGCTGATGGGCAAGACGATCAGTTTGCCGAAGCCCCCGGTGTATTCCTTGCCAGGGTCCTGATCGTGGCCATGAAAGAACGTCCAACCCACGCCGGGGACGACGTGGATCCGACTCAGGTCGATAGTGGCCAGGTGGCCGGTCCCGCCGCCATCCTCGTCGGAGTTCTCCGGTCGGTTGGGGTCGGCGACGTCGATGTAATAATCGCCGTTGCCCATCGTCCCCGGTTCGAGGGCGTAGGCGACCACGCAGTGTCCCGCATTGAGAAGGCTGACGAGCGGATGCTGGCCCTGCTGCAAATCACCGAGGATTTCGTTGTAAACATCCTGATCGGTATGACTGCTCGTAATCCAATCCAGGCCGGCATGGGCGACCTGGTCGCTGAATTGCCCGAGATAATTCTCGTCGATCAGGGTCTTGAGTTCCGGGGTCTCCATGAGATCGTTCACCGTGGGATCCGGCTTGGGCTGGGACAGGCCCGCGTCGACCTGGTCCTGGTAGAACTGCTGGACCATCGCGGGGTCGTTGGCCAGGAGCAAGGCGGTGACATCGTGCCCGTAGCACTCGCCGGCATTGTCGGATTCCACTTTCTTCGCGGCGGCCAGGAGGCCCTGCTGGAACGCCAGGTCGGCGGCGACGGTGGCCGCGGCCGCTGTCACGGCGGCCGCCAGTACGGCGGTGCTGATCCCGAAGGTGAAGAACCCCGAGAACGCTCCGGCCGCCAGGGCAGCCGCCGCGGCGTCTTCCGCGTTCTGGGCGGTGACGAGACCGAACTGGCCGGGGAACTCACCCTCCATCAGATCCTGGGTGACGTCGAACCCCGGGTTGCCGAAGGAGAACCCGAACGTGTTGCGGTAGGTATGCACCGTGAAGGTCTGCGTCGATGCCGGCGTGACCAGGCCGTCCGGAAGCACGACGTAGATCGACCCGGTCACGGCGCTGGACGGAACGTTCACCGTCAGACTCTCGCCGGATGGCGAGATGGTGGTCGGGGCCACCAGCAGGGTTTTGTCAATCGCCTCCCCGGCGCGGCCGGCCCGAACTGGACCATGCTGCCCGGCTGGAAGCCCGCGCCATAGATCGTCACGGAGCTGCCCGCGGTCAAGTACTGGGCCGAGTATCCCGGCGCGAAACCGACCATCGTGTTCATCCCCGTGATGACGGGGCGGCCGATCGTGATGGGGCCGGAAACCAGGTTGGTACCGCCGGGCGCACGACCGTGACCACGCTGCCCGTCTGGACATGTTCGGGGACCGGGACGATGATCTCGTTCGAGGCAATCGAGGTCGGCGTCACCGCCACGACGCCTCCGGTGGTGACGAAGTCCACGGTCGAGCCGGGTATGAATCCCGAGCCGCCGATGAGGGCCGGAAACCCGGGCAGCAGCCCGTTCCCTTGCCATCCATTGAAGACGCCGAGGGAAATGCTCGTCAGCGCCGACGGGCCGACATTGACCTGGAAGATCGGTGAGATCACCGTCAGGTACCCCGCGCTCACCAGGTCGAAGGAAGTGGCGAAGCTCTCGAAAGTCGTGATGCTGGTGGCGGCCGTCAGGGTCACCTCGAACCGGAAATCACTTCGACCTGGAGTCTGAATCTGGTTGACGCTGGCGCTGATCCCCGGGGGCAGCGTCTGGAAGGCCAGGCTGATCTGCGACGCCGTGAAACCGGGATCGGGCGTGATGTCCAGCAGCTCGAGCGACGAGGGAACACCGGTATTTAGGTTGATGGTGCGATTGCCTAGCAACGAGAACTGGAACGGCGCTCCGATGAACGGCTGGACTAAGATGGATTTAATTGGCGGCGGCAATTCGCCGCCAACTCCCGGAGTTTCATCAACGAAGTCCGCCACGAGCTGGCCGCTGGTGTTGATCGCTATCGACGGCAGAAAGTCTTCGCTTTTCGGATTGGGAGCCGGCAAATACAGGGATTGCAGGAAGGCGCCCGTCGAGGAGTACGCCTTCGCCGCCAACACGTTCTGATCGTACCCCTCCGGATGTCCGTAGCTATCTCCCACCTCGCAGGCGACGACGAAGTTGCCGGCCGGGTCCATGCCCAAGGAGGGCGAGTAGCCGCTGTCGGTGTTGCTGGTCGAGTTGGTGACGACGATCGATGGTTCGATGCTGCCGCCGGAATTCATCAGCGCGACGTGGACATCGGTCTGGTAAACGGTGAAGGACCCGAAGGGTGGGTTGCTCACCACGGTCTGCTTGACGACGTACGTGAAGGCAACCGCGACGTCCCCTTGAGCATCGATGCCGGCGCTCGGCTGCGAGACGACGTTGTTGGGGAACGAGGCGAGGACCACGGACGCGCCGACCGCAACTCCCGACGTCGCGGAGAGCCTCTGGGTGTGGAGGGCATGGGCGCTGTCGGTGTAGGCGAGGACGCCAACTCCCAGGGAATTGACGGCAAGGCTAGGTTCCGCCGCATTCGTGACGGTGAGCCCCGGGCTGGTCAGAAGCTGGTTCGTGAACGGGCTCACCTGCGTGACCTGGACGACGGGACTGGCGCCGGAATTGTTCTCGAACGCGACGAGGAAACTCGAGGCACTCGTCACGCCGACCGTCGGGAGCGACCAGCTTCCCGATGGGCTCACGACGCCGATGGTCCCACCGACACCGGTGGGGCCGAACATCTCGGCCTCGACCTGGGTGCTGCCGTCGGTATTCTTGTGCGTCCAGGCGACGACCGCGTCACCGTCAGCGTCGCACGAGACCGTCTCCTGCGAGTCGGCCGATGTCGTGCTGCCGACGTGAGTGGGGAGCGACAACGCATGAGTGCTGCCGGTGAAGACTTCGTAGTCGATCCCGCCACCATTGGTATCATCCCAGACGACGCCGAAATTGCCATCCGACGCCTCCGCGATGGTCCGATGCGAGCCGAGAGACTGTACGCCGCCGTTGTCATTGTCGAAGGGATGGATCGCCGGTTCGCTCGGGACGATGGATAGCAGGAGCCGATCCTCGAGCGTCGTGACCTGCAACTGAATCTGTCGCCGCCGCCGTGACTTTCGCGTGACCTGGCTGGCTTCCCCGGTCGATCGGCCATTCCGGGTGAAATACGGAGGCATGACAAGCTCTCCTGTAAACATCTCGCGCGTCTCGCGCGGATTCCGCGATGCAAGTCCTGGCTCATGTTCCCAGGGCGGTCAACGCCCAGGCATCGACCCGGGGGGCGGATGAATTCTCCGGCGATCCGCGGGACGCCTACATCCTGTTGCCCCGAACGCGGGAAAGCCGGACAGTCCAATCGAGAAGACCCGCAATAGGACCATGGGCGGAAAGACGAACCGGGTCTAACGGGCCGAGCCGGTCGCCGATGGATGGCGCCTTCGCGACGAGACCAGGGCCACGCACCCGAGCAGACCCAGGCCGAGCAGCACCACGCCCGAGGGCTCGGGGACGACGCCGAGCAACGTGATGCCGCCATTGGACAGGGTGTCGATCGGCACCGGATCGCCGATGTCGTCCGCCAGCGACGTATTATTGGGATCGATCACGACCGGCACGACGCCCCCCGGCCCCGGCGCCCCGCTGACGTCGAAGAAGACCCGGCCCAGGCCCACCGTGGCCCCCGCGTCCACGAGGGTCAACGACAGGCTGTCGGAAAGGTCGCTCGCCAGGAGGGACGGCCCCGACGACGTGTTCAGCGGCACGCCGAAGTCCTGGACGAACGAGTGTCCGTCGAAGATGTAGGGGCTCGCCGTGGACGTGTCGGCCGAGGTGAACGTGATCCGGGTGTCGGCGGTCCCGATCGCGAACCCGAACGAACCGACGTCGACCGCCACCGACCCGGTATTGGTGAGATCAACCTCCAGCAAGTTGCCCGTCGAGCCGGGCAGCGCGAGGGGCACCGAGGAAACCGAGACGACCAGGTCGGCCGCGGCCGGCCGGGCGGCGAACGACACGGCGGCCAGCGCCAGCAGCAGGGGCAGCCGGTGCCGGGCGGGACGGGAATTACGGCGGGAACTCAGGGGTGATCCTCCTTCAAGTTGCGGAGACCAGGGCGATCTTCATCGAACGACCAACACCAGCCCAGGGCCGGCGAGATGCGGTGTCGTGCGGGACGACTTACAGGTGAGTGCCGACCCCCTCGCGGACGAGCTCGACGTCCTTGCTGTCCACCACGCCGTCGCCGTTGACGTCGGCGACGCCGAGGTACGTCCCGAGCAGGTAGAGGTTGAACGCGGCTCGCAGATCGACGGTGTTGACCGTGCCGTCGTCGTTGAGGTCGCCCGGCAGCACGTCGAGCCGCCGGGTGAAGGGTGCGATGAGCGTATTGCCGATGGCGATCGTCACCCGGTCGGCCTTCGTGATCGGCACGCCGAGCGTGATGGTGTACTGCGTCCCCGACCCCGTGATGGTCACCGGCCCATAGTTGGCGACCTTGATGCCCGTGACCTTGACGTCCCCCGGGCTGAGCACGACGTTCCGGCTGAAGGTGAGCGTGATCTGGTCGATGCCCGACCAGGGCAGGTCCGTCTGCCGCCCCTGCGGCAGCATCCGCAACCCGTCGGCGGCGAGCTGGAGGCCGATCGACGACTTGCCCCAGGCCACGCCCATCGTCGCGAGAGTCGCGAGAGACGCCGGGTCGACGAAGATCTCGCCGAGGCCGGCATTCCTGTCATTCAGGTCCCGGGCCATCGACCCGTAGAACAGGTCCAGGCCGCCCCCGCCGGTCAGCGTGTTGCCGCCCGCGTTGGGGGTGAAGGCCGTGGTGTTGAGCAGGCTATTGCCGTTCTTGCCGCCGCCCTCCAGCAGGTGATCGACCCGCGCCGCATAGCCTAGGTCGGTGCGGGTCCACTCGCTCATGATCGCCGCCAGGGCCGCCGGCTTGTTGTCGTAGGCCGTCGCACCGCCGACCAGGATGTCGTCGCCGGGCCCGCCGACCAGAGTGCCCGGCCCGCCGCCGGCGATCAGCAGGTTGCGGCCGGTGCCGCCCGTGAGCGCGTTGCCCGTGCCGTCGCCGACCAGGACGTCGTTGCCGGAGCTGCCGACCACGTCCCGGATGTTCTTGACGCCGCCGCCGACCAGCGAGGCGGTGCCCAGCGGCAAGTTGACCGTGACGTTGCCGGTGTACCCCGAATAGTCCAGTGTGTTGACGCCGCCGCCGCCGTCGATCGTGCCCGCCACCCTCCCGCCCTTGGCGAACGCGAACGTGTCCGCCAAGCTGCCGCCGGTGAGGTTGGCGAAGCCGGTGAAGGACACCCCGCCCACCGTCCCGGCGTTCGGGCCCGCGATCGACCAGGTGTCCGCCACCGCGCCGCCGACCAGCGTGTCGCCGCTCGCCCCGATGATTGAGGTCATCTCGACGACTGCGCCGATCGGCCCGGGGACGCTCCCCGCGTTGTAGAGGCCGCCGGAGACATAGGGCAACCTCACGGTGGTCCCGGGGGTGTATCCGGACAGGTCGAGGAGGGCCGGGGAGCCGTCGCCGTTGATCTCGCTCTCGAACCCGCCCGGCAGGAACCTGAAGGTCGCCGCGCCGCCGCCGAAGCTGATGAGGTAGTACACGCCGGTGTAGGTGATGTTTGCGACGGTCCCCGCGTCATGGGCGGTGACGGCGAACGTCTGCGGATGGCCGGGGCTCGCACCCGAATAGAGGGTGTCATTCGCCGTCCCTCCGTTCAGGGTCAGGTGAGTGCCGTCCAGGGCATCCGGCTGGACCAGGTGTGAGGACGAGGATCCGCCCACCGGGTCGGTGAAGACGACCTGCTGGAGGCCCGCCCAGTACAGCGAGGTCGTCACGAAGCCAACCCCCCCCGGCTGGGCGATCACGCCGGCGGGATCGTGCTCGAAGTCGACGCGGGCCGGCAGGCCGCCGCCCGAGGGCCACCACTGGTCGACCTCGGTGTGGTACTCGCTGTGCCGGCCCTGCGTGGCCGGGTCGAGCTCGCCCCCGTCGTTGATGTTCATGGTGCCGCCGCCGGCCTGGCCATTGACCGTCAGGGTGCCGAGGAACTCCTCGAGCGTCTGCCGGCTGTCGCCGATGTTGAAGGTGTCGGCGCCGGACCCGCCGTCGAGGGTGAACGCCGTGCCGGCGTCGGTCCCCTGCACGTCGAAGGTATCGCCCCCGGCGCCGCCGTTGACCGTCAGGCCGGCGAGGTTCGCGAACGTGACTTGCACGCCGGGGCCGCTCGCGCCCGCGGCGGCCGTCGCGGCAAGCTTCCCTTGCGCGAGCGTCCAGGTCCGGCGCCGGCGGTCGCCTGGTCGTCGACGACCACCGCGGTGGCGCCGGCGTGGGCGTCAACGGTCACCGGCCCCTGGATTGCATCCAGGTCGTGGCCGAGGCTCGCCACGACGACCGTATTGGTGCCGGCGCCGGTGTCGAGCGTGACCGGGCTGGCCGCGGCCGTGCCCTGCACGTCGAAGGTGTCCGCGCCGCTGCCCCCCTCGACGGCCAGGCTCGCGGCGCCGGCGTAGGTGATCGGCGACGAGCCGCCGGCCTGCACCGTCGAGCCGGTGATGGTATACGCGGCCTTGCCGGCGTCGGCGCCGTCGTAGACCGTGACGCCCGCCGGGCTCGCGTGCGATGAGTGGATCACCAGGGCGGCCTTCAGACTCGCGAGCGTCTTGCTGTAGGTCGCGACGGTGACGGAGTTGCTGCCGGGTCCGAGGTTGAGCGTCACGGGCGTGCCGGCCGCGGTGCTCTCCACGTCGTAGGGGTCGTCGAGGGTATCGCCGTTCAAGATGAGGCCTGCCAGCCCGGAGTAGTGGATCGTGGCCGACAGCAGGTTCTCCACCGTCGAGGCGGTGACCAGGTAGATATCGGGCAGGCCGAAGAAGATGGGGTCGATGTCCGACTGGTCGTCGAGGACGGCGATCGTCTGGCCCCGGCCGTGCAGGGTCAGGTCGCCCTGGATCAGGGATAGGTCTTCGGCGCCTGCCCCGACGTCGACGAGATTCGCGCCCGTGCCGGTCATGAGTGTGACCGGGGTCTCCGCCGCCGTGCCCTGCACATTGAAGGTGTCCCTGCCGCTTCCGCCCTCGACGATCAGGCTCGGCGTCCCCGTGTAGATGCTCGACGGCAAGCCGTTCACCTGGATCGTTGTCGGGGTGATGGTGTACGTCGCATCGCCCGTGTCGGTGCTGTCGTCGATGGTGAGGGGCCCGGTGGCCAGGCCGTTGAGGACGAGGCCCTGGAGACCGAGGGCGACGTCGAACGTATTCGGGCCGACCCCGGGGTCGAGGGTATAGGTGGCGCCGGGCGGAATGCCTTCGACCGCATAATGGCCGCTGCTGCCGCCGAGGAGCGTGACCGCACTGACATTTGCATAGCTGACCGTGATCGGGTCGCCGAAAGTCGTGGAGCTCGGGCCGATCACGTAGCGATCGCCGGGGGGAGGTAAGGTGGGACCACTGGGGCTGGCGCCATCGCTGTTGTCGATGGTGACGGTCGTGCCCCGCGAGTTCGGGGCGGCCTGAACGACGAGGTTGCTCCCGAGGCCCTTCAGGTCCTTGCCGGTGGGGGTCACCTCGACGGTGGCGTCGCCCGAACCGGTGTTGATGGTGACAGGGGTGCCGGCGGCCGTGCTATCCACGCTGTAGACGTGAGCCCCGATCAGGCCGCCGGCGATCGTCAGGCGGCCAACGCCGGCATAGTTGATCGTCGAAGAGACCGACAGCAGCGACGGGTCGGAAGATTGGCCGCCGATCTTGCTCAGCAATGCCGTGCGGGTCAAATGGCGGCTGCTGATGCCATACTGCGTCGAGATTGGGGAGTAGAAGGAGGTCCCGAATATCGACGGCTGCACGCCGCTGTCGTCCACGGTGAGCAAGTCGGCGGCCCCGATCCCCTGGATGCTCACCTGGGCCGGCAGGTCGTCCAGGTCGTCCTTGCCGTCACCGATGGAGAATGCACTCGGATGATCTCTGCCGGCGATGATCGTCAGGGCCGCAATCGAGCTGTAGTCGATGGATGTCGCCAATGACGTGAAGTAAGGCAGGGAGCCGATGAGCACCTCGGCCTGATCCGAGCGGGAGACGTTGCCGGCCGTGATGCTGAATGTGGTCCCCACGTCGGCGAGCACGAGCTCAGGGCCGGGAGTGGGAGGGCCGCTGTCGTAGACTCTCAGGGAATTACCGTTGTTACCCCCCTGGATGCTCAGGTGGCCCGGCAGGAAGTCCAGGTTGTTCTTGCCGTTGCCCACGTAGAACGTGTTGAAGTGATTGTTCCCACCCAGGACCGACAGGTCCGCGATCGAGCCGTAGTCGATGGATGTCTCGAAGATCCTCGTGGTAGCGTTGGTCATGTCGGCCTGATCGTCGCGGGTGAGGTTGCCGGCCGAGATGCTGAATATGGTCCCTTGGTCGAAACCCACGTCCGGATCGGCGAGGCCGAGGTCGTTGATTTTCAGGGAATCTCCCAGGCCGCCGCCTCGGATGCCCAGATGGCCGGGGAAATCATTCAGATTCTTCTTGCCGTCACCGACATCGAACGTGTTGGCGCGGTCGGCCCCGCCAACCACCGTCAGGCTGGTGATCGAGTGATAGTCGATCGAGGTCGAGAAGGACGTCGCCCCGGTGGCGGGATTGTATCCCCTGCTCTGCCGAGTGACGGCGCCGTCCGTGATGAGGAAGGTCGCATCTTCTTCGAATCCGCTGGGGCCGCCGTCGTCCACGGTCAAGGAGTCTACCGGCGGGCCGCTTCCCTGGAGATCGATGAGGGCCGGCAAGTTGTCGAGATTGGAACTCGCATCGCCCACCGTGAAGGTGTTCTTGCCGGACGCGGTCCCTCCCTCGATCGTGAGGTTGTTGACGTTCTTGTAGCCGATGACGGCGGCGGACAGCGCCCGGACGGTCGAACCGGTGACCATGATCGATCCTCCCCGGTCGTTGTGGCCGTCGATGTTCAGGGTCGTGTTGCCCGATCCATTGACGGTGACCTGCCCCGCGATCCCGCTCAGGATGCCGTTGCCTCCTATCGTGATCAGGTCGGAACCGGTGTCGTTGATCGTCACGGGCACGTCGGCAAGCGTGTTCCGGACGTTGACCCCGTTCGTGCCGAGGCCCGGATTCACGATGATATCCGTGATGGCGCCATGGTCGAACTGGACCGTCTCGCCGTCGACGGTGACCTTGACCCCCATCTGCGAATTGGGGTCGGGCGCCGTGTCGATGGTGATGATGTCGCCTTGGCCCCCCAGGTGGCCATTCCCGATGGGAAATTCGTCCTGGTCGCCGTTGATGACGAGCGTGCTGCCTACGTATGCCGTTTCACCCGAAATGTAGTTGGCGCTGACCCCCAGATCTTCGCCATCGGGGCCGTAGTTGTGTGAGTGCGGAAGCAGTTCGAATTGCTGGTGATTCCCGTCGGGGACGACAAACCCCTGATCATTCAATGACCAGTAGGCCTGTACGAGTACGTTGTTCACCCGATAGGTGTATGACATGTCATCGGGCTCAAGGTCGGAAATCTGTTCTTCGCCGGATCCTTTGTCCGGAAATTCGGCCCCGTGGGAGACCCGCGTAGACGGATCAATGTTGATTTGCACCGGACCGATGCTGAACTGTATCCCCGGCCCGGTGGGACTGGCCATCTGCTCGGTGGATTCATGCGACAGGAGATTCGTGTATGCGTCGAGATCGAGAAGCTGGTTCTTGGGGTCTGTCGTCGCCGGATTGCGATCCCCGATCCATTCATCCCAATAGGACCGATAGTCCGAGGGGTCGATGGGATCGCCGACGTACGCGCCCACGAAGTTGTACCCCTCAACGTTCCGGTCCGAAGATATCCCCGGTGGTGTTAGCACCACGAAGATCGGATCGAAGCCCGGCTGAAATGGTGGCGGGAAGTGATCGTTGTCAATCGCATGGTCGAACGGAACTGGTGAGGTCGTTTCCGAAATCATGCGAGAAGACGTTAGCAACGTTGTACACGCCGAATCCCGACGTGAGATTGTTGCTGTCGAACCTATCGAAAACCTCCACGACTCGTCCATCGCTGCCGTACTGGGAGATGTCGCTGCGGAAGGGGCTGGAGGGGGAGAACAGGCTCAGGGCGGCGTGGAGGATGCCGTCGGCGAGGGGACGATATGTCGTTTGCCAGGACGCACCCTGAAAGAGGAGGTAGATCTCTACGTCATTCAGTCCGCCTCTGACGCCCGGATATGTGGGTTCCGCGCCGTAGAGCGGCTCGAAGACGACCGTCAGCAGCGTCCGGTCCTCCAGCACCTCGACCCGCGGCCGGGTCCGGGCAATGGCCCCCCCGGCCCGACGGCGGCCTGCTCGCCGGTTAGACTCGGTCGGCGATTCCCATCTCACGGGCCGATTCTTGTGCGCCATGGTGTCCGCTCCTTCTCGAGGTGTGGCCGGCGACGGAGTATCGGCCGTGCGATGCCGGATTCAGCCACCGCCGGCCGATGGTAGTACGGGCGCGACGCGAGTCGCCGCCGCGGACAGGCCGGCGGTGAAGCCGGCGAAGATCCCTTGGTTCGGAGAAGGCCGACGAGTTCTGGCCGCGATGCCCGATCGTCACATCACGGACTTGCCCCGGCCGAGATGATCCCGTGCGATTCGGTTGCCGTGCGGCGAGGCCGTGCCGCCCGTGCAAGTCGCCCACCGGCGGCGCGAGTCTCTAGATCCTGTTGCCCCAAACGCCGCGACGCCGGACAGGAGAATCGATCAAATCGGCGAGATAGGTCCGGAAGAGCGAGAAAGATTCCGCCGGCGACGCCCGCCGGCCGCAGCCGGGCGGGCGTTGAGCGAGGCGCCGGCCGGCGCCAGCAGCAACGGTAGCCGGAGCTGGCCGCACCGCGAGAGGGAGCAGTGATTCATGGGTTCCTCCTCCTCAAGAGACCGAGACCAAGGAAATGCCCAACGAACGAGCGTGCGGCGCCGGTCCGGCGCCGATGCGGCGCGGGAGAGCTTACACGTGAGAGCCCACCCCCTCGCGGACGAGCTCGACGTCCTTGCTGTCCACCACGCCGTCGCCGTTGATGTCGGCGATGCCGATGTACGTCGGCGAGAGCGAGGCGTTGAACACCAACCGCAGGTCGCCGGCGTCGCCCATGCCGTTGTCGTTGAAGTCGCCCGGCAGCACGTCGAGCCGCCGCGTGAAGGCGGCGATATTCGCGTTGCCGATCGTGATCGTCACGCGGTCCGCCCCCGCGATCGGCCGGTGCAGCGTGATGGTGTACTGCGTCCCCGAACCCGATATCGTCACCGGGCCGTAGTCGGCGACGTTGATGCCCGTGACCTTGACGTCGGCCGGGAGCAACGCGGCGGCCTGGCTCAGGGTGATGGAGATCCGGTTGATGTTCAGCCAGGGCAAGTCGGTATTCCGCTCCGGCGTCAGGAGTCGCAGGCCGTCTGCGGCGGTCTGGAGGCCGCTTGTCCCCCGGGTGCCCCAGCCCACCGACACCGCCGCGATCGCGGCCTGGGCATTCACCGAGAGCTTGAACGTCTGCGTCGCGTCGGCGCCGGCCCCGTTGTGGGCGTTGAAATGCAGGGTGTACACGCCGGCGGTGCCGGCGGCGAGCGTGCCGCCGAGGACTCCCGTGGCGGGGTTGAAGGACACGCCGGCGGGCAGCGTGTCGTTGGGACTTTCGCTGAGCGTGGGCGCCGGGAAGCCGGTGGCGGTCACCGCGAGCTGGACCGTCTGCCCGGCGGTGAATGTCGCATGATTGGCGCTGGTGATGGCCGGCGCCTCGTCCACGGTCAGCGTGAAGGTCTGATCGACGGTCCCGGCGGTGCTGCTGGCCGCGATGGTGAAAGTATGGATTCCCCCCGTCCCGGACGCTGGCGTCCCGCCGAGCAGGCCGGAACTCGAGAGGCCCAGGCCCTGGGGCAGGGCGCCCGCCGTCACCCGGAACGTCGGCGCCGGGTCGCCCGTGGCCGTGACCGTGAACTGGGCCGCCTGGCCCACCAGGAACGTCGCGCGGTTGGCGCTGGTGATGGCCGGCACCAGGTCGGGGAATTCGTACAATTCCGCGCTGGAAAGATAGCTTCCGTTGATGGCCCCGCCGGTCACGAAGACGTCGCCGTCGGGGAGGAGCGTGGCTCCATTCGCGAGTCGCGGCACATTCAAGTCCTCGAGTGTCAACCAGGTATTGCTCGTCGGGTCATAGACCTCCGTACTGGCCAATGAAGCACCGCTGGCATTGGCACCGCCGGTGACCAACACCCGGCCGTCACTCAGGAGCGTCGCCGTGTGGGCGTATCGCGCGGTGCTCATGCTGGCGGCCGCCGACCAGGTATTGGTCGTCGGGTCGTAGAGCTCGGCGCCGGTCACGCCGTCTGCATGGTCGTCGCCGCCGCCGACGACCAGCACCCGGCCGTCGTTCAGCAACGTCGCCGTCTGGTCATCGCGCAAGTCGATCATGGTGCCCGCGGTCGACCAGGTGTTGGTCGCCGGGTCGTACAACTGCGCCGGGGTCAGGCCTGTGCCGTCGAATCCGCTGGTGACGAGGACCTTGCCGTTACGTAGCGTGGTCGCCGTCATTTCGGAGGTCGGGTAGAGCATGCGGGCGGCGGCCGACCAGGTGTTGGTCGCCGGGTCGTACAGGTCCGTGCTGGACAGCGTCGGGGCGTTGGCGTTCTGCCCGCCCACGATGAGCACCTTGCCGTCCGCGAGCACGGTCGCCGCGGCGACCGCCCGCGGAGTGGTCATGTTCCCCGCGGACGACCAGGAATTGGTCGTCGGATCGTAGAGCTCCGCGCCGGACATCACGTAGGGGCCGAACCCGCCGGCGATCAGCACCTTGCCATTGTCCAGCAGCACCGCGGTGAAGAAACCCCGCTTGGCCGCCATGCTGGCCGCGGGCGCCCATGTCTTGGTCGCCGGGTCGTACAGATCGGCGCTGGACGCGTAGCCGCCGCTGTCTTCACCGCCGGCGACCAGCACCTTGCCGTTGCCCAGCAGGACCGTCGCCGGGAAAGCTGCGGCGAAGGGCATGTTCGCCGTCAGCGACCAGGCGTTCCCCGCGGGATCGAAGAGATCCGCATCGGGCGCGCCGGGGCTGCTGGGCGATCCGGCGATGAGCACCCGGCCGTCATTCAACAAGGCCGCTGTATGAAAATCTCGACCGGCGCTGCATGTCGCCGGCGCCCGACCAGGTGCCGGTCAGCGGGTTGAACGTCTCGGCGCTCGAGTATCCGAGGGTCGTCGGGCCACTCCCGCCGGTGACCAGCACCTGGCCATTGCCCAGGAGCGTCGCCGTCTGGTCTCGTCGCCCGGCGGCCATGCTCCCCGTGACCGACCAACCGTTGGTCGCCGGGTTATAGAGCTCGGCACTCGCGTTGTAGGTGATCGGCATGGGGTCGGAAAAGTTGCCCGTCATCGAATCATCGTACCCGCCGGCGACGAGCACCAGGCCGTCGCCCAACAAGGTGGCCGTGCCGGCTGCCCGGTTGAACGCTCATCTTGCCGGCCGCCGACCAGGTCCTGGAGATCGGGTCGTAGAGTTCGGCACTGTTCGTGGTCGAGGTGAGGTCCGCCGCACCGCTGTTGATCGGAATCGAGCCGCCGACCACGAGCACCCGACCGTTGGCGAGCAGCGTCGCCGTGTCATCCGAGCGAGGGACGCTCATACTCGCCGTGCCCGTCCAGGCTTTCGTCGTCGGATCATAGAGTTCCGCGCTGGATAGAGTGTTGGCACCAGCGTCCAGGCCGCCGGTGACGAGCACCTCGCCGTCGCTCAGCAAGGTCGCCGTCTGACCGGCCCGTGCCGTGACGAGGCTGCCGGCGGGCGACCAGTGGTTCGTCGTCGGATCGTAGAGCTCCGAACTGGACAGCACGCCGGCGTCGAGCGAGGCCCGTCCCCCGGTCACGAGGACATCGCCGTCGGCCAGCAATGTGGCCGTGTCATTCTCCCTGGGCGTGCTCATATTCCCGGCATCGTCCAGGTATCGGACGCCGGATCGTACAGTTCCGCGCTGGATTTAATGCCGGTACCGGCATCTCCGCCGGTGACGAGGACCTTGCCGCCAGGCAAGAGCGTCGCCGTCTGACCCGTCCGATCGGTGTTCATGCTGGCCGCCGGCTCCCAGGCGTAGAGCACGCCGCGATAGGCCGCGCGGGCCGAGGCCGTGAAGGGCGATGCCCCGCCGGCCCCCCCGAGCCTCGTATCCAGGTCCCACGTGCCGCCGCCGGCGGCCGCGCCGACGGGATGGCTCGCGGCGGCGATGCCCGCTCCCGTCGCGGCGGCCAGCTCGCCGACCAGGGCCCGGCCGCCAACACCGGCTGCGACATCGCAGCTCCACAGGTCCAGCTCGCCGCCCGGCGCCGGCGCCGACCCGATCGCCGACAGGTCGGGCGCCGCGGCTTCCAGCGTCGCCGCGTCGACGATCTGACTTCCCAGCGCGATCAGGCCCGGGGCGCCGTGGGCCACGACGTCGATGGCGGCCAGGCCGTGCCGGCCGGCCAGGAAGGCGGCCATCTCGCGCAGGCCGTCGCCGCCGGAGTCGAGTACGACGACGTCGCTGCCGGGGAGTACGCCCCGGCTCAGGACCTGGCCGCCGGCCACCGACGACTCGATGAAGACGACGTCGCGGGCCGGCCCGGTCCCGCCGAGGTCGTCGGTGTGCAGGACCTGCAAGCTCGAGGAGACCAGGAAGCCGGCCGGGGTGAGGCGGACCTCGAGCTCCTCCAGCCGAAAGCCGGTCGACCGGCGGCGCGGCCCGTGGGCGGGCCGGGATTCCCGGCGTGACGAGGCAGGCCGGCGCAAGGAGAACGGAGGCCGGGGCGGCAGGGCCATGATGTCACTCCTTCTCGATGAAAACCGAGGCAGCCCGGTGGGAATCCTCCCCGGGTCCGTCGCCGGCGGACTGACGTCAACGTGCGGCATCTCCCGGCCGATTCGTTGGCCGGGCGTGCGATGTCCTACGTCCTATTGCCCCGGACGCGAGAACGCCGGACAGGGAATTCGAAAAGAAATGTGAACAGCGTCGGATGGGGGAAGCGGAGGGGGGTTCAGGGCCGCCAGGCGTCGAGCCCGCCGGGCATCTCGGCCAGGAGGTGGCGGAGCCGCTCGAGGCCCGCAGGTAGCGCTTGCCGGCCGCGGCCTCGGTGATGCCCAGGATCTGGCCGGCCTCGGCGCTGGTCAGTTGCTCGAAGTGCCGCAGCACCAGGGCCTCGCGGTCGAGCGGGTCGAGCTGCTCCAGCGCCTCGGCCAGGCGAAGTTGCAGGTCGGCTCGACGTGCCGCCTCGCTGGGTCGGTCCTCGTGGCCGAGGAGGTAGGAGGCCATGACCACCGACGACGCCTCCGGGACGGCGTCGTCGAGCGAGACGTCGCGCCCGGCGGCCCGCTTCGACGCCCCCAGGTGGCGGCGGTGCAGCTTGTTGAGGCGGTTGCCGGCCAGCCCGCGCAGCCAGAGGCGGAACGGCGGACCCGGCCGGCTCAGGTACTCGTCGAGCTGCCGCGCCGCCTCCAGGTAGGTCTCCTGGAGCACGTCGGATGGGTCGAGGCGGCCCTGGAGCCGCGAGTCGAGGCGGACGGTGATCATGCGGCGCAGGCGGCCGTTGTGCTCCTGGAGCAGCCGCTGCCAGCAGGCCTCGTCGCCCGCCGCGGCCCGCCGGAGCTGCTCCCGGATCTCGCTTTCATCCGCGTCAGGCATCGAGGTACTGTAACAGATCGCCGGCCGGGGCTTCCACCGCGCGTGGTCCGGCGCACGACGTCTCGCCGATGGGCTCGTCCCGGCGCCCGATCTCGGCCCCGGGGCCGGGATCCGCGCCTCGCCCGACCCGGAGGATGCGCACTCAGCGGGCCGCGTCGGGCGCGGGGGCGGCTTCGGCCTCCCAGAGCCGGACGCGGTTGTCCGAGCCGGCCGAGGCGATCCGCCGGCCGTCCCGCGAAACGGCCACGTCATAGATGAAGCCGGCGTGCCCGTGCAGCACCAGGAGCCCGCGGCCGGACGCCGGGTCCCAGACCCGGACCGTCCGGTCGTTGCTGACCGAGACCAGCCGGCGCCGTCGGGCGAGAACCGCAGCGCGGCGGGGTCCGTCGAGTGGCCGGACAGCGTGCGGATCAGCCGGCCGTCGGCGAGGTTCCAGAGCTTGATGCTCCGATCGCCGCCGCCGGAGGCGATCCAGCGGCCGTCCGGGTCGATCGCCAGCCCGACGACGCCCTTCGACCCCGCCGGGATCGTGGCCCGCCGCCGGCCCGTCTTCACGTCCCAGGTCAGGATGAAGTCATCCCCCGCGCCCGTGGCCAGCGACTGGCCGTCGGGCGTGAACGCCAGGGTGAGGACCGGGGAAATGTGGCCCTCGATCTTGTGCAGCTCGCGGCCGGACTCGACGTCCCAGAGCCGGACCGTCCGGTTGCGGTGGGCGGAGGCCACAGTCTTGCCGTCGGGGCCGAACGCCACCACGTTGACCGCGTCGTCCTTCCCCCCGAGGCTCCTGAGCTGCCGGCCGGTGGCGAGGTCCCAGATGCGGACGGTCTGGTCAACGCCCCCGGTGACCGTGCGCCGGCCGTTGCCGTCGATGGCGACCGACAGCACGGTCCCCTTGTGCCCCTCGAGGGTCCGCAGCACCTGGCCGGTCTCGGCGTCGTGGAGCACGACCTTGCCGTTCCCGAGCGCGGCGGCGAGGTACGAGCTGTCGGGGGCGAAGGCGACGGAGTAGACCCGGCCCTCCTGGACCAGCGACCGCGATTCCTGGTCGTGCGTCACGTCCCAGACCTGGACGCTCGCGTTGTTGCCGGCGCAGGCCAGGTGGACGTGGTCGGGGCTCAGGGCGATCGACTGCGGCGCGATGGTATGGCCGTGGAACGACCTCAGCAGGTGGCCGGTGGGCACCTCCCAGACCAGCACCGCCGGGCTGAGCTGGCCGGCGGACGCCAGGCCCCGGCCGTCCTGGGAGAACTCGAGGAAGCTGATCGGGACCGGGTGGCGCTGGTCGCGAAGCGACTGGACCAGCCGGCCCCCGGCGACCTCCACGAGCTGCATCGTCCCGTCGTCGCGGCCGACGGCCAGGAGCTTCCGATCGCGGGTGATGGCGATCGTCCCGATCGCTGCCGGGGCGGAGGCGGAGGCCTCGACGATCGTCCCGGTCGGGTCGCCCGTCGCGACGTCCCAGGCCTGGACCTTCTTCTGGTCCGACGAGACGGCGACGATCGTCCGGTCGTCGGGGCCGAAGACGAACTCGGACGATGGGATGTCCCGGGTCGGCGACCGCAGGCCCGCGCCGGGATTCCAGATCAGGAGCTTGTCCGCCGTCGTGCCCGAGGTGGCCAGGACCCGGCCGTCGGTCGAGTACGCCAGCCGCAGGACCGGCCCCTTGTGCCCCGGCATCTTGTGGAGCGGCTGGCCGGTGGCGACGTCCCAGATCGTCACCAGGCCGTCGTTGCCCCCCGAGGCGAGCGTCTTGCCGCCGGGGTGGAAGGCCACGACGCGGACCGGCGCCTCGGCGGTCAGCCTGCGGACGACCCGACCCGTCGCGGCGTCCCACAGGGTGATGGTGTGGTCCCAGCTCGCGCCGGCGAGGAGCTTGCCGTCGGGGCTGTAGGCCACCGACGTGAAGTTCTCCTTGCCCGTCAGTACCCGCTCCTGCGCGTGGCAGAGGCGGTTGAGGTAGTACCACTCGAAGCCGCGAAGGTCCGCCTGGCCGGCCGTTGGGCGCGTCTCGTCGAGGTGGCGGAGGACCTGGGCGACGTTGGCGTCGCGCCAGTCGCGCTCGGCCAGGTTGATGCTGGAGGCGTACGCGAGCCGCAGCGCCGAGTCCTCGCCCTCGCGCGCCCTGTCCCGCGCCGCGACGGCCGCCGTCCAGCCCCACGCCAGCCCCGCCACGCCGAGGATCGTGCCGATCACCGCGATGCCGGAGAGCGCGGCCACGAGCTTCCGCCGCCGCACCCACTTGGCCGCGCGCTCGATCCGCGACGCCGGCCGCGCCAGGATCGGCCGGCCGTCGAGCCACCGCTGCAGGTCCTCGGCCACCTCGCGGGCCGAGGGATAGCGCTCCTTGGGCACCTTGGCCAGGCACTTCAGGCAGATCGTCTCCAGGTCGCGGTCAACGGCCGGGTGGCGGTCGCGGGGGCGAGGCGGTTCGCTGGTGATGACGTGTTGGATGATCTCCAGGGCCGAGGTGCCCGAGAACGGCGGCATGGCCCGTCAGGAGCGCGTACAGGACGGTCCCCAGCCCGTAGACGTCGGTCGCGGTCGTGATCTGGTCGCGGTGGCCGCCCGCCTGCTCGGGCGACATGAAGCTGGGTGTGCCCACCGGGTTGCCGGTCGTCGTCTCGACGACCGACGTATCCAGCCGCATGGCCAGGCCGAAGTCGATGACGTGCGGATTCCCCTCGGAGTCGATGAGGATATTCGACGGCTTGATGTCGCGGTGCAGGACGCCGCGAAGGTGGGCGTGCTCGATCGCCCCGGCGATCTGCACCATCAGCCGGGCGACCTCCGCCGGCCGGCCGCGATAATGGCCCGGCGCTGGCCCAGATCCCGGCCGTCGACCAGCTTCATGGTGTAATAGAGCAATCCCTCGTACTCACCGCTGTCGAGCACCGGCACGATCCGGGGATGATCGAGCGCAGCGACCGACTCGGCCTCGCTGCGGAACAGGCGGATGTGCCGGTCCTCGGCCTGCACGCCGGACTTGATCATCTTGATCGCGACCAGCCGGTTGAGCCCCTTCTGCCGGGCCTTGAAGACGACGCCCATGCCGCCGGCGCCGAGCTTCTCGAGCAGGACATACTGGCCGAACGTGGCACCCGGCCGCGCCCTCGCCAGGCCGTCGAGCAGGTCGACCGCGCCCTCGCAAGGCGGGCCGACCGTGCTGGGCGGGCTGGCCAGGTCGGTCGCCGCGTCGGACGAGGCCGCCGTCGTCAATCCCGGGTCGGCGGCCGGGGGGGCGATCCGGTCGATGCGGCCGGCGATGCCGGCCACCCCCAGCGTCAGGCCCTGCTCCGCCACGACCGGACCGAACTCGTCGGTGGAGAGGTCCAGGAACACCGCGCGATCGGGGCAGCTCTCGCGGTAGTCCGACAGCGTCGGGGACTCGCCGCGGCCCTCGCGCAGCTCGCGGTCGAGCAGCGCCAGTTGCAGCCAGAGCGCGACGCGGGTCTCGCCGTCGGCATCGCCGAGGTAATCCGCGATCCGGGGCTCGCGTGCGGCCCGCCACTCGGACTCGTACCGGTCGCAACGCTCGTCGATGAATCGCAGCCGATTGGGGAACGGCGACACGGGCTCCCGCGGTTCGATGCTGGACATCGGTAGACTCCCCATCGATGGGCCAGGCACGCCTACCGCCGGGTCGGTCCGCCCGATCCGCCGACCGCACGGCCCCCGGCGAAAACCCGGTGCCTCTACCTAGGTAGTTCCCGTTTGCGCCCGCAGCGACATCGCGACGGAAAGATTTTCGAAAAATTTCCCTCGGGCTTCCCCGATCTTACCCACGACGCGGAGAATCGCGAGGGATTGTCTCACCCGGCATCTCGTGGAGTTGACAGATGTTGCGCCCACCGGGCCGGGTCGGCGTGGAGCAACTCCGGCCTGACCGGCGGTTCGCGGTTCGGCGCGGGTGTAAGACCCGGCCGACGCGACGGTCGGTGCGGTCTCGTTCGGCGCGGGTCTCCCCACGCCGCCGCCGCCCCGGACCGACTCCCACGTCGGTCATGCTCCGGGCTGACGCCGATCCGGTCGGGCGGGCCGGACCGTGCAGGCGGAAGCGTGACCGACATCGGCCCGGGCCGACCGCTCTCCCGAGCGGGCCAAATGGGCCGTCTTGAGGTTTTCCGCCTCGTTAATAGCGGCTTCTGAGATTCACGCCAAACTGAAAAATAAAAGGCTAAATATGAACCGAAGCACGGAAACCGCCGCCGCGCCGGAAATCTTTAGGAATTTCCAAATATTTTTTCTGCTTCTAGCCGAAGGGCTTGCGTCAAGAAAATGCCATTCTTCGCCGATAGGTGCATTTCAGTTTTTGCAAACCTGGTACATCCTATATGTAGGGGGAGAGAAGCAAGCAGAGCAGGTACAGGGGGTTTTGGGGGCCCTGGAACACAAAATGCATGCCCTCATCGACGCCCGCCGCCGGGAATTGGCCGAATGGCGGATCGGGCGGTTGGCCGGGTTTTGGCGCGCACCCGCTGAGACCGGGTCGGCCGTGGAGGTCAGGAGCCGTCGGCGTCGCCGTCGAGGCTTTCCCAGGTCAGGCGGATCAGCTCGACCTTGCGCTCGACCGTGCGGACGGCGCGGCCGAGGCGGTGGGCGATCTCGTCGTTGGCGAGTCCCTCCATCCGCCACTCGGCGATCTGGCGGAGAATCGGGTCGTCGAGGACTGCGAGCAGCCGGTCGACCTGGTCGCGCAGCATCACCGTGATCTCGGGGACCGGCTCGTTGCTGACGGCCATCTCCAGGACGTCGCGGTCGTCGGCCGGCCTGGCCTTGCCGTTGGCGACGGCCGGGCGGCCGGAGCGCTTCCACCGGTCGTACCGCCGGCCGCGCTGGAGGGCCTTGTGGACGGTGATCGTGGCGAGCACCCGCCAGAGGTCGCCGCGGTCCTCCAGGTGATCGAACTGGCCCCGGGCGGCGCCGTCGGCCAGGCCGTTGAAGGCGCTCAGGGCGACGTCCTCGACTTCCTCGACCGCCTGGTGAGGCGCCTGACGCAGGCGATGGCGGGCCAGGGCGAGCACGCGGTCGTAGTAGCACCGCCAGATCGCGTTGACGGCCTCGGGCCGCCCCGCCTTGAGGTCATCGAGCCACCGGGTGATCGAGCCGGGTTGCTCCGCCGACATACATGCCCGCCCCTCGAAGGATCGATCCGGCCGCCGGGAGATCCGAGGAAGGGCACCGTCGCCCCCTTCGCTGCAGACACCCAGGGCCGATCGCGACCCAGATTGTAGGCATGCGCCCGCCGGGCGGGCAAGAAGACACGAGGCGCCGCCTCGCGAGCACATGCCCGAGCCGCCGACGACCGTCCGGACTCTGGAGCGGCCTCCCGGATCTGCGTCCATCTGCGCCATCTGCGGACAATCCTGCCGGACCCATCGGCCTTTTGTGCGCAGTCGAATGTGCCCATGGCAGTCCGCAGCCGGGACCGGGATTGTCCGCAGATGGCGCAGATGGACGCAGATGGAAGAGAACGCGAGGTCATCGGCGACCCGAGCCCCGTCATGGCTCGGCGATCGAGGAGAATCCGCCGCGTAGGGTGGGTCGAGCGGAGCGAGGCCCACGAGATCCGCCGCTCGATGCCGGTGGGCCTCGCTCCGCTCGACCCACCCTACGACCATCGGACGTACATTCCGGTATCTTCGCCCCGTCGAATGCCCCCATGACAGGTCGCCGAGGCGGGGATTGTCCGCAGATGGCGCAGATCAAAGAGAACGCGAGGTCATCGGCGACCCGAGCCGCGTCATGGCCTGGCCAACGAGCTGAATCCGTCGCGTAGGACGGGTCGAGCGGAGCGAGGCCCACCTCTCCGTGGTCAGTCCCATTGGCCCACCGAGATCCGTCGCTCGATTGCGGTGGGCCTCACTCCGCTCGATCCGCCCTACGACTCTTATCCCTGGTATCGGTGCAATCCAAGGCAAAGCATCCCGGCGATTGACCACGGATTGCACGAATATCACGGATAAGGACCGGATTTCAGATTTTCTTATCCGTGGTATCGGTGCAATCCGTGGTGAGGGATCCGGGCATGAATGGCACGGGGTTCAGGATCCTGCACAGCAGGTCCGGGGGGGCTTTTTCCCGTCGCAAGGGATCAGAAATGATTCTTTGTCGCCTTCCCGGGGGCCGATAGCAGGGCCGTCTGGCCGTCGATCTGGAGCTGGACAGGATGGGTCAGGGCGAACGGCCGGCTCGGCGTCAGCGTCACCGTGTTGTGCGTCGCGTCGTAGACGGCCGACCTCAGGGACGACCACCTTGGCGTTCCGCGCCGTGAATGCGTTCTTCTTGCCGGCGATCACCAGGCGGTAGGAACCCGTCGCCTGCTCGACGGTGCCCAGGATGCCGCTGAACGCGACGACCACCCCGGTGACCTGATGCTTCTTGCCGAGGGTGGCGTGGCCGCGGTCAACACGGGGGGCGGCGGCGGCGTCACGGTCAGCGTCCCGTCGATGTCGGTGATCGCGTAATTCGCGGCCGTGCCGCCGGTGGCGACGATCGGGTGGGTCGCCGACGGTCGCCGCCGCGCCCGTGGCCGTCGAGAGAGTCACGCCGCCGATCACCGAATAACCGTCGCCGTAGTACAGCGTGCCGCCGGGCGTGTACGTGAGCGCCGGGTCGGCGGCGCCGTAGACCTTGCTCTTGTCGTCGGCCGTGACCGTCAGCGGGGCCTTCGCGACCGAGAGCATCCCGCCGACGTCGGTGATCGTGTAGTTCGCCGACGTGCCGCCCGTGGCGGTGATGGGGTGAGCTCCGGCGGTCGCCGACGCGCCGGTGGCCGTCGCCAGCACGACGCCGCCGACCACCGACGCGCCATCGCCGTAGACGAGGCCCGACACCGGGTAGGTGAGGGCCGGGTCGGCCGCGCCGTAGACCTTGGACTTGTCGTCGGCGGTGACCGTCAATGGGGCCTTCGACGACCGAGAGCGTCCCGCCGATGTCGGTGATCGCGTAGTTCGCGGCCGTCCCGCCGACCGCCGTGATCGCGTGCTGGCCCGCGGTCGCCGACGCACCGGTGGCCGTGGCGAGGCTCACGCCGGTGATGACGGAATACCTGTCGCCGTAGTAGAGCGTGCCGCCGGGCGTGTACGTCAGCAGGGGCTCGGCGGGGTCGCCGTAGACCTTCGAACTTGTCGTCGGCGGTGACCGTCAGCGGGGCCTTCGCGACCGAGAGCGTCCCGCCGACGTCGGTGATGGTGTAATTCGCGGCCGTGCCGCCGGTCGCCGTGATGGGGTGGGTCCCGGCGGTCGCCGACGCGCCGGTGGCTGTCGCGAGGACGACGCCGCTGACCACCGACGAGCTTCGCCGTTGACGAGGCCCGAGACGCGGTAGGAGAGGCCGGGTCGGCGGCGCCGTAGACCTTGCTCGCGTCGAGGGCGGTGACAGTGAGCGCCGCGGGGGCGATCGACTGGCCGAGGCTCCCCGTATTCGTGGTGAAGCTCGGATCGCCCGAGTAGACCGCGCCGATCGTGTGGAGCCGGCCGCGAGCGAGGTCGTGGCGGTGCTCGTGGCGGCGCCGGCGGACAGCGGGACGGGCGAGCCGAAGGACTGGCCGTTGACCAGGAACTGGATCGTCCCCGTCGGCGTGGCCGACGTCGTGCCGGCCGGAGCGACCGTGGCGGTGAACGTCAGCGACTGGCCGTAGGCCGGCGATGCGATCGACGGCGCGACGACCACCTGCGAGCCGAGCTGGGTCAATGGCATCGAGTTGGAGAACTCGGAGGTGTTGCCGTTGGCGTCGGTGGCCGTCGCGGTGATGAAGGCGACGGCGGTGGTCAGGAAGGGGAAGTCGAAGATCGTCGGCGAGATGAGCTGCCCGGTCGCATCGGTCGCCACCGTGACCGTGCCGATGTAGGGTTGCCCTCGCCGTGGCCGGACGGGTCGGCGCCGCGGTTTGAGTAGAAGTCGATCGTGTAGGAGCCGGCGGGCGGGGCGACGAAGGAGATGCCGACGACCGTCGTGGTCCCCGAGCCGGCCGAGGTGATGACCGGGTAGTTCATGAGGTCGTTGGGCCCGGAGGCGATCGCGCTGCCGTGGTTGGGCGTGACGCCGTCGCCGCCGAGGTCGATCCCCAGCGCGGTGTTGCTGCTGATCGCGTTGAACCGGATGACGTCGCCGGTCGAGGCGGCATCGTAGACGCCGACGCCATTGGCGCCGTTGAACCGGATGGCGTTGCCGAGGCCCGACGCGCCGCCGATCACATTCGCCTGGGCGCCGGCGGCGATCGAGACGCCATCGCTGCCGTTGCCCAACTGGGCCGTGCAGTTGGCGTCGGTGCCGATGAAATTCCCGGCCACGAGGTTCTGATCGGTCTGCGGGTCGCCGATCCGGATGCCGGAGTAGCTGTTGGCCGCGATCTCGTTGGGCTCGGCCGAGGCGTCGGGGTCCCCGGCATGCACGCCGATCCGGTTCGACTGGGCTCCGTCGGCGATCCAGACGCCGTTGTTGCCGTTGCCCATGGCGGCCTCGCCGGTGTAATCCACGCCGATCTTGTTGCCCGCGACGACGTTGGAGTCGGTCTGCGCCCCGCCGATGTAGATGCCCTGGTAGGCGTTGGCCGAGATGACGTTGCCCTCGTGCGCGTCGCCGTTGCCGTCGCCGTCGGTGCCGACGCGGTTCGACCGGGCGCCGGCCAGGATGAAGACGCCGACGCCGCCGTTGCCCAGCGGGTTCTGCCCGCGTGTTGTCGGTGCCGATGAAGTTGTCGGCGACGACGTTCGAATCGGTGCCGGGGTCGGTGATCATCACGCCGGGCGTGCCTTCGTCGTTGTTGCCCGAGATCACGTTGCCCTGGTCGGCCCTGGCGCGCGCGCCGTCGGCGCCGATCAGGTTGTCCGAGGCCCCGCCGCCGATCAGCACCCCGCCCGCGCCGTTGGGGCTGGCGACCGACCCGGTGGCATCGGTGCCGATATAGTTGCCGGCGACCACGTTGTGCTCGGTGCCCGCCCCGCTGATCTCGACGCCCCACGACCCGTTCGTCGAGATGATGTTGCGCTTCAGGAGTGTCGTTCACCCCATCGCCGTTAGAGCCGATCAGGTTGCCCGACGCCTGGCTTTCGACGAGGATGCCGATGCCCGCGTTGCCGAGTGTCCAGGCCGAGGTTGTTCCCCTGCACGACGTTGCCGGTGGCGCCCGCTCCGGCGATCTGCACGCCGTCCGGCGCCGTTGCCCGTGATGAAGTTGCCGAACCCGGCCGACGACCGGATGAGCTGATCATTCGACCCGGTGATCGCCACGCCCCAGCCGCCGTTGCCGCCCCCGTTCGAGATCTTGGGGGTGCCGATCTGGTTGCCGGCGATGACGTCGCCGGAGCCGGAGACGTCGATCCCGTCGCCGCCGAACCCGCCGATCGACAGGCCCTCGATCGTGGTGTCATCGGCCTGGACGTCCAGGCCGGCCGAAGTGGCGCCGGCCCCCGAGCCGTCAGGAGCCGACCTGCGACAGCCCGCCGCTGTCCGGTCGTCCCCTCGATCGTCACGGGCTGCGTGATCGCCGGCAGGGCGGAGAGCAGGCTGATCGTCTGGATGCCGGTGCCGCCGAGGTTGAACGTGATCACGTTCGGCTGGGCCGTGTCGAGATTGGAGAGGTTGATCTCGCGCCGGAGGGTGCCGCCGCCGCTGTCGGCGGTGCTGGTCACGACGTAGTCCGTCAGCAACCGTCGCGTCTCGAGCGGCTCGAGGGACGGGCGTCGGCGGCGGTCGCGGGGACGGTTCTCGCGGGCGTCGGATCGCCGGGAGATCGGTGCCATGGGGACTTTCCTGGCGCAGGAGGAATTGGCCTGCGAATCGGTTCACACCCCGTCGGCCGGATGACGATGGTGATACGGCGAGGCGTCGCGTTGCCCGGCGGCCACGCGACGCGGGCGGGGCTCGACTCGCCGTCGCCGCCGCGGGTAACATCGGGAGGACGCCAATCCGATCGGGCGCTCGAGGCGGTGCCCCGGCGTTAGTCCTATACGAGACCCATTAACGCGCCCGCGGCGGCATCGGACCGCGGGGGCCGGCGGATCCGCCGACCACGAGGCATCTGGAGGGGGCTCGAGCGACGATGCCAGCCAATCCCGGCACGACGAATCCCGTCCTGCTGTCGCGGCTTTCCGACTGGGACGATCATCCCGCCTGGGGCGAATTTTTCGCGCGGTACGCGCCGCTGGTGCGGTCGCGTTGCCGGCGGTTCGGGATCGGCGAGGGCGCCGAGGACGACGTCTGCCAGTGGATCTGGATCGGCCTGACGCATCGGCTGCGGACCTTCCGCTACGACCCCGAGGGCTCGTTCCGCGCGTGGCTGCGCCGCTACTGCGACTCGCGGCTGATCGACCGCGGGCGGCTGCGCCTGCCCGGCGAGGTGCCGATCGACGTGGCCTTCGGGCCGGACGGTCCCCCCGCCCGGCGCCGTCGCCGTTGACGTGGCCGCCGCCGGCTTCCGCCGACGCCGATGGCCTGAGGGACGACGACGAGCCGCCGGCATCGGACCGCCCCCGGCTGCTGGGCCTGGCGGCCGAGGTCCATCGGCGTGTCCGCGGCAGGTGAGCCCCGAGACCTGGCGGGCCTTCTGGCTGGTCGCCGTCGAGGATCGCGGCGTGCGCGAGGCGGCCGACGCGTTGGGGAAGTCGTATGCCGCCACGTTCGCCGCGCAGAAGCGGGTGAAGCAGATGCTGCGGCAGGAGGGCGACCGGCTGCTGGCGGCCCCCGAGCCGCCCGACGATGCCACCGCGACCGGCGGCAACCCGTCGGGTGCGCCCGGCGCGTGAGGTGAAGCGGAGGCGAAGGAGGTCGAGGGTGACGTGCTGCCCGTCCGCCGCGATCCTGGGCCGAATCGGCGACGAGATCGCCGACGGCCCGCCGTTCGACGAGCTGGAGCGGCACATCGAGGCGTGCCCCGACTGCCAGGCCGAGCTCGAGCGGCTGGCGCGGCACGACACGGCGCCGGGCGGGTCGCCGGGCCTCGCGGCCGGCCGCCCCGAGCCGCCGGCCGTCCACGGCTTCACGATCGAGGAGGAGCTGGGCCGCGGCAGCATGGGCGTCGTGTACCTCGCCTGGCAGCCGAGCCTGGCGCGCCGCGTCGCGCTCAAGGTCCTCCACGACGACCCGATCGATCGGGACCGGGCGAGCGCACGACTGGCTGCGCGAGGCGGCGCGGCGGGCCGGCGTGCGCGACCCGCGCGTCGTGCAGATCCACGACGTCGGCGAGGCCGACGGCGGCCTCTACCTGGTCCTCGAGTACGTGCCGGGCGGCAGCCTGAAGCACCGGCTCGACGGCCCATTGCCGCCGGCCGACGCGGCCGCGCTGGCCGGGCAGATCGCCGCGGGCGTCGCTGCGGTCCACCGCGCCGGGCTGTTGCACCTGGACCTGAAGCCGTCGAACATCCTGCTCGATTCAGAGCCCGGGGCGCAGGGTGGGACTCGTGCTCGCCGCGCGTGGCGGATTTCGGCATCGCGCGCGACGTCGAGGACCCGCTGGCCACCCGCACCGCGCTTTGCGGGCCGTGGGGCACGCCGTCGTACATGGCGCCGAGCAGGTCGAGCCGGCGCGGCTGGCGGTCGGGCCGGCGTCGGACGTGTACGCCGTGGGCGCGATCCTGTACGAGCTGCTCACCGGCCGACCGCCCTTCCGCGGCCGCCTCGCTGGCCGAGTCGCTCGACCAGGTCCGCCACCAGGACCCGGTGCCGCCGCGGCGGCTCAACCCGGCCATCCCCCGCGACCTGGAGACGATCTGCACCACCTGTTTGCGGCAAGGACCCCAGGCGTCGGTATCCGACCGCCGAGGCCCTGGCCGACGACCTGGCGCGGTGGCGGGCGGGCCGGCCGATCGCCGCCCGGCCGATCGCCGCGCCCGAGCGCGCCTGGCTGTGGGCACGCCGTCGCCCGATCACCGCCGCCTTATCCGTAGCGCTCGTGGCGACGGTCATCCTGGCCCTCGCCAGCCTGGTCGTCCTGCTGGCGCCACGCCGAGCGCGAGCGCGAGGCGCCGAGGCGATGCGCGACGTCGCCCGGTCGAATTACGAGGCCGCCTCGCAATCGCTGCGCGAGATCTGCGACCTGACCCACCACACCCTCCGCGACGTGACCCCGCGCGGTTCCTATCCGCAATACTTCGATCGTCCCCTCGAGCTGACGCGGGCGCGGCAGCTCGAGCTGTTGCGGCGGAATCCTCCCGATCTCGGCGTCCTCGAGCCGCTGGCGACCGTTGACCTGATGCTGGCCGACATCTACCGCGGCCAGAGCCGACAGATCGTCGAGGCCACCCGGCTGCTGCACGAGTCGATCGACCTCTGGGAGGATTGCATCGCCCGCGGCACCGAACCCGTCCGTGCCCGGATGGAACAGCTCCAGGCCCTGTCCGCGCTCGCGGTGACCGGCTACATCACGCCGAGCGAGGCCGAGCTGCACCGCCGCGAGGTGACCGCTGAGCGGGTCTATCGCGAGTTGTGCGGCAAGCCCGAGGCCATCGGTTCGCTCTTCGAGCTCTCGTACCGCGAGCGCCAGGTGGCGGATTACCTCGTTCACGCCGGCCAGGCCGAACGGGCCCGGCGGTTGCTTTGCGCCAGGCTCGGCCTGTTCGACTCGCTGCGGGCACGCGGCGATTCGCCGGATGTCCAGCTCGCGCGGACGCTCACCCTCGTGGCCCTGGGCGACCCGGGCGAATCCGGCATCCCCACCCCACTCTTGCCGGGCGGCGAGACGGAACCCCTCGGCCCGATCGGCACGACGCCGTTGCCGTTGCCGGGCGGCGACGAGCGGCCGAGCAACGCCCGGCGGATGATGCTGGTCCATGCCGTCGCCGAGCTGACGGCCCGCCGGTTCGGCCTGCGGACGCTGGGCCCGGACTCGGGACGGGACCGGGCGATCGCCGCCGACCCCGCCTGGGCCTCGCGAGTGGTCCGGTCGATCGACGACCAGGCCGAGCGGGCGGGCCTGGAACCCCAGGCGTGGATCGACGTCGCCTGGAGCATGAGGGAGGCCCTGAACTCGTCGGCGTCGTACCTGCGCCACGTCGGCAAGCACGGCGAGGCCCGCCGGATCAGCGACCGCTTCATCGCCCTGGCCTCGGAATATACCCGGACCCGCCCCGACCAGGTGGTCTCGCACCTGCTGGCCTGCGAGGCGATCTTGCAAGATGCCAAGAACCGGATGAGGACGGGCGACCGCGCGACCGTCCGTCGGCTGCTGGAGAATTCGCTCGCGGCGGCCATGCAGGCCCGGGCCGTCGCCCCCGACTCGGAGGAGGCTGCTCGCTTCGTTGACGACCGCCGCAGGCGGATCGCGGCCCACGAAGCGGGCATGAGACCGAACTCGCCCGTCGCCGCCGCCGCGCAGTGATCGCGCCCGCCGGCGATCGCAAGAATTTGGGGGGGTCGAGCCAGGAGGCGCAGCTCGGCGCAGGTGCAATGCCCCAGGCAAGACGGTTCGAACCACAGAGGCACCGAGACACAGAGAAAACACCGAGAAAACGGATACTGATGCAAGGAGACCGGGGTCCTGGTCCGTCGCCCCGAAGGGACCGAATACGCAAACCCGGTTGCCTTGCGATGATGCCGGCAAGAATGGAGGTTCGGCTGTCAGCCTGACTCGGTCGGTCGTGTTGGGCGCGGGTCTCCGTCCCCGCCGCCGGCGCGACTGACTGTTCGGCGCGGGCCTCCGACCCCACCGTTGGCGCGACCGAAGGTCGAACTGTTCGGCGCGGGTCTCCGACCCCGCCGTCGGCGCGACCGAAGGTCTCCCGGGCGGGCGGGCGGGCGGAGCGGGCGGGTGGAGACCTTTGGTCTTGGCCGCGGCGGGGTCGGAGACCCGCGCCGAACGGCGATCCGGTCCGTTGTAGGAGCCGGCTCCTGCCGGCGATCGGGCCGGCCGATGCCGACCGGATCGGGCGGGCCGAACGGATCGGGAGCAGGAGCTCCCTCCTACAGTGAGACCGACCGATCCGGTCCGCTGTAGCCGGCGATCGGCCGGGCCGAAGCCGCACGGCCGCGCCCCGGTCCTCCTCGCCCTTCACCCTTCACCCCTCACCCCTCACCCCCCGGCTCGTGCCGGCGATCGGGCGGGCCGGGGCCGATACCGCCCGTTCGACGTCTCAGCGACCGGGCGAACGACCGGCGTCGGCCTCGACCAGCGTGCTCAGGATCGCCTGGAACTCGGGCCGCGATTCCAGGACCTTGATGTCAGGATCGGCCTTGATCGGGCCGGACAGCTCGGGCCTGGCGTCAACGGCGTCGCGGAGCAGGACGACCGTGCGGGTCAGGTAGACTCGCGTCAGGTGGTCACGCTCCTTCTCGGGGATGTTGCGGTCGGCGCCAAGCTGTGTGACCACCCGGGCCAGGGCCCGGGCGGCGTCGAAACAGCCCTTGGCCCGGGCGGCCGTCGGCAAGCCCCGGGGCACTTCCAAAGCGAGCCGGGCCGCCTCCGGATAGGCGCCGAGCTTGCGGTTGACGTCGGCCAGCGCGATCAGGTGCTCGGCCCGCGCCACCCGGCAGCCGGGGGCGTTCTTGCTGAGCTGCACGGCCAGGGTCTGATGGTCGACGGCGGCCGTGAGCACGCCCTTGGCCTCGGCCGTCTTGCCCGCCCGGTCCAGCCACACACCCTGCTCGGCCAGAGCGATGCCGAAATGGTGCTGGATCTCGGCGGCCCTGGGCGCGGCGGCGGCGAGCTTCTCGAATTCAGCGACCGACCGCTCGAAGAACGGACCGGCCTCCGGGGCACGCTTCAGCTCGGGCAGCAGCGACGCCATGTTGAGCAGGGCGATCGCCAGCAGGTGCCGGTCCTCGCCGGCCCCCGGCCGGTCGCCGGCCAGCCGCGCGGTGAGCGCGATCGCCTGGCGCAGGGCGTCCTCGGCCCCGGGGCGCTGGAGCACGCCCAGGTTGATCAGCAGGCCGGCCTTCGTCCGCAGCCATTCCACCGATTGCGAGCTGGCGTTCTTGACGTCCAGCAGCGCCAGGCCCTGGCGATACAGGGGCTCGGCCGGCTCGTTGCGGCCGGCGTCGACCAGCACCTTGCCCCGGTTCCGCAGCGACATCGCCTGGTGGATGCGGTACTCGGCGTTGTCCGGAAACTCGCCGACCAGCTTCCGGAACAGCTCGTCGGCCGCGCGGAACGCCTCGTCGGCGCCGGGCTTCGCGGCCGCGGCGAGGGCCAGCCCCAGGCCGTCGAGGTTGTCGGCCAGGTCGAAGCGATATCTGGGCTTGTCGGGGAACTGCTTCGCCAGCGCCTCGTTGATCGCCCGGGCCTCGCCGAACGCCGCGACGGCCGCGTCGGGGTCCGTCTGGGTGAGCAACAGGCCCAGGTCGTGGTGCGAGATCGCCAGTTGCGACCGCACGAGGACGTCGGCCGACCTGGCCAGGATGCCGGTGTTCAACTCGATGGCCCGGCGGATGATCGGCTCGCCGTCGACCACCTGGCCCCGAAGCTGGAGGACATGGCCGAGCTTGGTGAGCCCCGGGCCAGCTCGCGGCGGTACTCGGGCCGGTCGCGGAAATCGCCGGCCAGCCGCTCGTCCAGCGCGATCTCGCGGCGAAGGTGGGCCTCGGCGTCGGCGAGGCGGCCGGCCTGGTACTCGAGCCAGCCCAGGTGGCTGCAGGCGCCGGCGAGCACCTCGCGATGCCGCGAGGTCGTGGGGAACTCGGCGACGAGCTTCTCGAGCAGGTCGACGGCGCGGCCGTAATCGGCCTCGGAGGCGGCGGGATCGCCCAGGTCGGTCTCGACGAGCCCGCGGGCGTCGTACGCCAGCGCCAGCTCGTTGCGGGCCTCGGGGTTCCTGGCATCCGCCTTGAGGGCACGGTTGAGCTCGGCGATCGATCGGCCGTAGGTCTCCCGCGGCCTCGACGAACTTGCCCTCGAGCCGCAGCAGGTCGGCCTGGCTCTTGCAGGTCTGGCCCAGCCGCACGATGTCGTCGGTCGTCGCGGCGGCGTCCGCGGCGGGAGCCGGCGCCGTGTCCTTGCCTTTGCCATCGCCTTTACCGTTGCCGGCGGCGGCCAGGACGAGCTGCGACGTCGAGCGCCTGGCGGTAGAGCGCGTCGGCCCGCCCCTTGTCGGCGCCGCGGCGGACCAGCAGGTCGGCCAGCAGGGTGCGGGTGCGGGCCAGCGACCGCCTGGCGTCGCGGGCAATCGCGACGGCCCGGTCGTCGGCCAGCGGCTCGAGCAGGGCGATCGCCCTGGCATAGGCGGCCTCGGACTCGGCCAGCCGGCCGAGCTTGCGCTCGATGTCGCCCATCTGCCGCCACGCCTGGCCGTGCTCGAGCCGGACCTCGGGCTTGCTGGCGGCCCGGCTGGTGAACCTGGCGTAATAGGCCAGGCGCGTCCTCGAGCATCTCCTTCTGAACCGGGTCGAGCCGGTCGTCGAAGGCGATGTCGGCGCCCCTGGCCAGCAGGTGCACGGCCTGGCGCGCCTGCTCGCCCTGGGCCTCGGCCTCCTGGCGCTCGCCCGAGATCACCAGGGTGCTGCCCGCCAGGGCGACGGTCGCGACCGCCAGCGTGGCGACGCCCGCCGCGACCTTGACCCGGTTCCGCCGGATCCACCGCCAGGCCCGCTGGGTCAACGGCTCGGCATACGCCTGCACCGGCTCGTCGGCCAGGTGGCGGCGGACCTCCTGCGCCAGCTCGCTGGCCGTCTGGTAGCGGCCGGTCCTTTTCCTTGCGGATCGCCTTCAGGCAGACGGCCTCGAGCCCCGGGGCGATCGTGGGCACGATCTGCCGGGGCGGCGTCGGGGCCTCGTTGCAGACCTTCCGCAGGATCTCCGAGGTCTTCGGCACGACGAATGGCGGCCGGCCGGTCAGGATCTCGTAGAGGATCGCGCCCAGGCCGTAGATGTCGGTGCGCTGGTCGACCAGGTCATGCCGGGCCCGGGCCTGCTCGGGTGCCATGTAGGCGGGGGTGCCGAGCAACTGGCCCTGCATGGTCCCCTCGGGCCCGGCGCCCGACTCGGGGACCTCGCGGCCGGCCGACGAGCCGGGATGACGCGCTGCCATCGAGCCCGTGCCCGCTGCCGTTGCTGCCGTGCCCGCTGCCGTTGCCGCCGTGTCCGCCGTCGGATCCGATCCCGAGCCGGCGGCATCGCCGTGGGGAAACGAGCCGGGCAAGGTGGCGTCGTCGGGGTCATCGGACAGGGCGAGGTGGTTGTCCAGATCGGCGGCCGCGCAGGTGACGGCGGTCGCCGCCTCGGGGACCAGGCGGTCGGACGGGACCTCCTCGGTGCCGGCGGCCGACGGGGTCGCCGGGGGCCGCGACGGGTCGGGCCCGACCCGTTTGGCCAGCCCCCAGTCGAGCACGATGTGCTCGCCGAAGTCGCCCAGGACGACGTTCTGGCCCTTGAGGTCGCGGTGGATGATGCCGCGCGAGTGGGCGTAGGCCACCGCGTTGCAGACGTCGATGAACGCGGTCAAGAGGTCGTGCAGCTCGACCGGGTCGGCCTCGCCGGCGGCTCGTCGCTTGTGATACGCGCGGATCGCCTCGCTGAGCGTGCGGCCGCGGACGAACCGCATGGTGTAATACGGCGCACCTCCCTCGCCCAGCTCATACACCGGCACGATGCCGGGGTGCTCGAGCTGCGCCGTGATCTTGGCCTCGTAGAGGAACCGCGAGCAGACGATCGAGTTGTCCGACTGGTCCGGCCGCAGCTCCTTGAGGGCGATCTGGCGGCCGAGCGAGCCGTCGCGGGCCAGCCAGACGCGGCCCATGCCGCCCTTGGCGTGCAGGTGGGTGAGCGTGTACCGCTCGCGGGATTCGGCGTCGCCCGGCGAGAGGCTCTCGAGCACGACGTGCCCGCCCTGGTCGGCGGCCGGCCGCGGTCCCAGGCCGGCGTCGCGGAATCCCGAGGAGCCGGCCACCTCGCCCATGGCCTCGATCGACCGGCCGTCCATGGTCGCCGCGAGGGTCGCGTGCGGGTCGCCGCCGTACGAGGCCAGCTCGTGCGCCACGGCCTGCTCGATCTGGGTCTTCTGCTCGATGGTCATCAGCCCGCGGTCAACCATCATGTCGCCCAGTCCCAGCGTCAACGCCGAGTCGGACGACCAAGCCGCGCAGGTCTCCGCCAGGGCGTCCGCGTCAACCGCACCGTTCTGGAAGGCGACGACGCCAAACAGCAAGTTTCGCTCGGTGTCCATGGACAGCCTCATCATCGGGATCGGAACGGGTCAGATCGTCGGTCCGAAGTCGGCCAGCCCGCCGAGGCTCCTCCCGGGCGGTTCGAGCGAGGGATCCCCCCGGCAAGTTGGCACAGGACCCGGCATCCCTCTCGCGAGCCGCCGGGCCCCCGGACGATCCCCGGAGCCGGCGTCTCGGTCGTCAAATCAAGCAGTGTAACAGCTTTTCGCGGCGTTGAGAAGCCTCCGCCGCATCGCGATCCCGAGGCTCTTCAGATCCATCGGGGTTCCTTCGAGGCCCGGAATCCCCGGCACCCGCGCCGTGGAAACGGCCTGTCCCAGTATGCCCTACGGTCGAGCGGGCCCGGCGATCGGCCGCGGCCCGGCCGGGCGGTGTCCGATCCGATCCACTCGAGCTCGTTGCATCCAATCGGGCGGGCCCCCGACCGGCATCTTCGGGACAGACTCTCGTCCCCTTACCCCGCGACTCTCGGCGAAACCCCTCACCGACGGCCCCGGAATCTCCGAAATCGGGTCCCCGGCAGGGCCGGACCGCGGCCGACGGGGCGGGCCGAGCGGAGGGACCGGGGTCCGTCGACAGTCCGCCGTCCGCCCCGATCGGTCGATCGATCGTCGAACGCCCGGATGGCCCCCGAGCGCATTCTGGGGCCTGGCGGCCATCACGGCACCTGGCCGACGGCCTGCTCGGGCCGGAAACCTGGCCTGGCCGGTACCGGCTGCCGTCGGTCGTCCCGCAGCAGGCGGTTACATGCCCGTCCCCCAGCCGGTCGGTCCGGCCAAGGGTATTATTATGCCATTGTTGTTTTGCGTTTGATTCGGAAGTCTTGCCCAATCCGAATGGCACCGTCTACTGCCTCATGGTAAATCTCCTGGGCAGGACGTAAAATCGGTGTGGCCAGGTGTTTTTCGGACCGTTTGCGCGGGTTCTCCTCGCGAAAGCCCAATAAATCACCCTCGTACAACCTGGAGGGCTGCAACCGTGCTCATCGAATTCCGAGTCGAGAACCACCGCTCGATCCGTGATGAGCAGGTCCTTTCGATGGAGGCCGGCCGGGTGGGCACCAATGCCGACCCGAGGCCACGTTGTATCCCCGGCTGCTCGGACAAGCTGCTCCCGGTGGTCGGGATCTATGGTGCGAATGCCAGCGGCAAGAGCAACCTACTCTCGGCGATGGCCTTCATGAAGCAAGCCGTGACGCTGTCGCTCCGCACCTGGGCCCCCGAAGACGGAGTACCAAGAGACCCTTTCGCCTGGGGAGGCGCCAGGAGTGAACCGTCGAAGTATGAAGTCACGATGGTCATCGACGGCGTGAGGTACCAGTACGGGTTCGTCGCCGACGACAAGACGTTCCTCGAGGAATGGGTTTTCGCCTGGCCCAACGGCAAGAAGCAAACCTGGTTGGAGCGAGAAGGTCCGGATTTCAAGTTCGGGGACAACCTGCGTGGCGAGAACAGGATCATCGAGGAGATCACGCGAGAGAATGCCCTCTTCCTCTCCTCCGCAGCCCAGCTCAAACACCCTCAACTATCGCCGATATTCTCCTGGTTTAGCTCGATGCAAACCATGAATATAATTAATATTTCTCATTATATTACAAATCAACACTATGACTCGTACATTGCCTCCCTGCCGCAGGAAGTGTCGGAGGCGAGACAGCAGGTGCTCTTCGAGAGGGGTGACCACGAAGATTCGCCCCTGGAGAGGTTCAAGGCGCTCCTGAGGACGGCGGACATCGGGATCGTTGACGTCAGGCTTCTCCGACGAGAGTCTGGGGCGAACATCGGGGGGCGGCCCTGGCGATTCGAGCTGAAGCATCAGAGCGATTCCGACGATGCCTGGCTGCCGCTCGAGGAAGAATCGCGGGGGACCAGGACGCTCTTTCGGCTCGCTCTTCCGATCCTTCAGGCACTACAGCACGGCACCATCATCGTGGTCGATGAACTGGAAGCCAGCATGCACCCGAATCTGGCGGAGCGAATCGTTCGCCAGTTTAATGACCCCGCAATCAACAAGCGGAATGCCCAGCTTATCTTTGCCACGCATGATACCAATCTTCTCGGCAATCTGACGGGCGAATCCGCCCTTCGTCGTGATCAGGTTTGGCTCACCGAGAAGGATTCACACGGTGCGACCGTTCTCTACCCTCTCACGGACTTCAAGCCTCGAAATGACGAGAACATCGAACGCGGTTACGTCCAGGGTCGCTACGGTGCCATCCCGTTCCTCGGCGACTTTTGCATCTCGGGAGGAGACGTCTGATGGGCTGGCGGGATCGCGAACGCAGACCGGGGCGTCGCGCCGCGTTTCGCGATCCCCGTCCGATCATGCTCATCGTGTGCGAGGGGCGGAACACCGAGCCTCAATACTTCGAGCAATTTGCGATCTATCACAAGAACTCGAGGGTTAGAGTTAAGATCGCCGACGAAACCGGCGTGCCTTTCTCGCTCGTGAGGGCCGCCAAGGAATACAAAAGGGACGCTGAGAGGGCGGCCAGAAGGGAACGCGACGCTAATCTCGAGTACGATTCGGTCTGGTGCGTTTTCGATATCGACGACCATCCTAAAGTTCACGAAGCAAGGGAGATGGCGGCGGCAAACGGGATACATACTGCTATTTCCAATCCCTGCATCGAGTTGTGGCTCATCCTGCACTTCCGAGAAAGTCCGGGTATGCAGCACCGGCACGCGATGAAGAAGATCCTCGAGATACACGTCCCGGGATACGACAAGAAAGTTGATTACAAGCTGTACGCCGAGGGGTATGAGCAGGCAGTTGTCAGGGCGAAGAGGCTCGAGGCGATCGCCGAGGCGGCCGGAACGCCAGGCTGCAATCCAACGTCGGATGTCTACAGGCTGACGGAGAGCATCCTCCAGGATGAGCGAACGCCGGAGCCCGCTACGGATCCGGTGATGCCTCGCGAGGGGACGGCACATGTGTCCCCTCCTGCCGGCCAAGCCGATGACCTGCCCGACATCCCACCGGAAGGCGGCGCCCTGTAGGCCGCGTTGCCCCGCTCGATGTCGCAAGGTCAATCGCCTCGTTACCTTCGGCGATATTGCATCAATGATTTGAAGATCTTGGTTGTTTGGTTTATCAGGGGGATCAGCGACGAGGATACGAGAAGAGACCGTGAGTTTCGATCTTCCCTGCGGCGGCCTCGCGGGCGATGGCCGGCCCCCGGTGGCGGCCTGGAGGTCGAAATAGGCCTCGGTGGGCTTGCAGCAGCACATTGCTGGTCGCGGCCTTCAGGCCGGCCCGGTTGGCGTCGCCGACTCGACGCGCGGCCATCGGCTCGGATCGAGGAATGGACCTGCCGGCCAACTGCCGGGGACCGGTCAACCGAGTTGACCTTGTCAGTTCGGGCTCCGCCGGGTTTAATGAGCAAGGAAAGGCCCCTGTACCCACCCCGATCGCTCCGGCCCCGCGGACCTTTCGATCCTATCTGTCGGCGGAATCGTCAGATCGATCGATCACGCATCGCGTCCCGTCGGTCGAGCCGGCCCGATCCGGGCTTCGAGCGGAGCTTTTCCCGATGCACGACCGCATCGCCTACCAGGGCATCACGTTCGACGACGTCCTGCTCGAGCCGGGTTACGCCGACCTGCTCCCGCATGAGACCGACACGCGATCGCACCTCACGGCGCGAATCGACCTGAATATCCCCATCCTCTCCTCGCCGATGGACACGGTCACCGAGGCCGAGCTGGCCATCGCGCCTGGCGCAGGAGGGCGGGCTGGGCGTCATCCACAAGAACATGTCGATCGAGGAGCAGACCGCGCGAGGTCGACAAGGTCAAGCGGTCCGAGAACGGGATCATCGTCAACCCGATCACGCTGCCCCCCGACGCCACCGTGGGCGAGGCCCGCAAGATCATGCGCGGGCACAATATCTCGGGCGTGCCGATCACGGTCGGGGGCGTCCTCCGCGGCATCCTCACCCGCCGCGACCTGCGGTTCCTCGAGTCCAACGACATCCGGATCGACGAGGTCATGACCAAGAACAACCTGGTCACGGCCTCGGCGGATACCAGCCTCGAGGAAGCCGATCGGATTTTGACGAAAAATAAGGTCGAGAAGCTTCTGCTGGTTGACGATGAATATCGACTGAAGGGCCTCATCACCATCAAGGACATCGACAAGCTGTACCGTTACCCGCACGCGTGCAAGGATGGCCGGGGGCGGTTGCGGGTCGGCGCGGCGGTGGGCGTGCACGATTACGAGCGGATCTCGTCGCTGCTGGAGGCCGGGGTCGACGTCCTGGTGGTGGACTCGGCGCACGGGCACAGCAAGAACGTGGTCGAGACCGTGCGGCGGATCAAGAAGGATTACGAGATCCAGGTGGTGGCCGGCAACGTGGCCACCGGCGAGGGGACCCGCGCCCTGATCGACGCCGGGCGCCGATGCCGTGAAGGTCGGCATCGGGCCGGGGTCGATCTGCACGACGCGCGTGGTCTCGGGCGTGGGGGTGCCGCAAGTGACGGCGATCTACCAGTCGGCCAAGGCGGCGGCCGGGCGGGTGCCGATCATCGCCGACGGCGGCATCCGCTACTCGGGCGACATCACCAAGGCCCTGGCCGCCGGGGCGCACGCCGTGATGATCGGCGGCCTGTTCGCCGGGCTGGCGGAGAGCCCCGGCGAGACGATCATCTACCGCGGCCGCAGCTTCAAGTCGTATCGCGGCATGGGGTCGCTGGGCGCGATGGCCAAGGGCTCGCACGAGCGCTATCGCCAGGAGCCCGGCGCCGCCCGCAAGGCCGGCAAGGGCGACGAGACCCCCGCGAGCCAGAAGCTCGTGCCCGAGGGCGTCGAGGGCCGCGTCCCCTACAAGGGTCCCCTGGCCGACTTCGTCTTCCAGCTCGTCGGCGGCCTGCGGGCCGGGATGGGCTACTGCGGCGCCCGCACCATCGAGGACATGCGCACCAGCGCCCGCTTCATCCAGGTCACTGGCGCCTCCGTCCAGGAGGGCCACCCGCACGATATCGTGATCACTCAGGAAGCCCCCAATTACTCCAGCTTCGCCAGCGAGAATGAGGGCAGTCGGCAATGATCATTGGTCCCTGGTCATTGGTCATTAGTCCTTGGTCGGGATAACGCTCTCTTTGCCTCCTTATTCGTCGTCAGGCTAGCGATCTGTATGCCCTCGCCGTCCTGCTGCGAGTGCCCAGATTCCGTAGATCACCTCCGTGTTCCGCTTGCGAACCAATGACTAATGACTAATGACTAATGACCAGGGACCAAAGAAGCAAGGAGGCTTCGCGTGCGTCGCAGAATGTCGTCGGCATGGATTGCGGGGACGCTGGGGGTCGGGCTGACGGCCTCGATCGTCCTGGCCCAGCAGGCGTCCTACCCCGGGAGGGGACCGGGGTCCGGGTCCTCCGGCGCGTCGGGGTCGGCGGCGGAGCCGCCCCTCTATGGCGCCGCCGGCACACGCGGGGCGCGGTATCTGCTGCGCAACGGGCTGGATTATATCCAGTACCAACAATATGAGCGGGCGCTCAAATACCTGCGCGAGGCCGAGTCGCAGGAGAAGGAGCTGACCAACGGCGAGCGTCAGGAGCTCCACCGGGGGATCGAGCAGGCGCAGAGCGGGCTGCGTGCGGCCGCCGATGCGGCCACGCCGTATGCGCTCTCGGATCGCTCGGGCAGTAGCGGCCGCAGCGGGTTCGCCCCGGCCCACCGGGACACGCAGGACCCGGGCACGGCCCTCGCCTCCGCCCGGACCCGGACGCCCGACCGCGGCTGGTCCGGACCCGTCCGGTCGAGCACGTCGGGCTCGGCCTCGCGCATGCTCGTTGCGGCCGACACGCCCAGGGGCAGGAGCACTCGCGCTGCTGCCGGCCCCGAGTCGGCTCGACTCACCCCCGACGACGTGGCGGGAGAGCCGATCCGGCTGACCAGCGCCGAGGGCGATGAGCTCGCCCGCGGCCCGTCCGGCGTGACGACCGCCGGCGGCGGGATGACCCCGGACGGCCCCGCACAACCCGGCGCGCAGCCGCCCGTCGATCCGCAGTCGCCCGGCGGGGAGATCCCGTCGCTCGACGCTCCCGGGATACCCGCATTGACCGCCATCCCGACCTCGCCCGATACCCCGCGGGCGGACTCCCAGCCCGCGACCTCGACGGCCGCGAGCCAGCCGGCCATGCCGCCGGCCGTCGCCGAGGTGGCGACGACCCCCGAGGCGGTCCCCGGCCAGGGCCCGGCGCCTCAGCGTTCGGCGTCGGCGGGTACCCCGGCCCCGGCGCCCATCCCGGTGACGGCCGCCCCGGCGCCGATCCTGCTCGAGACGCCCGACTCGTCGCCGAGCCAGCCCGCCCCGGGCCAGGCTGCGTCAACCTCCACGGCGTCCTCGCCGTCAACGGCCCCGGCCGCATCGGCCCCGTCGCCGGGCTCGTCGGATGGCGCCGCGGCGGAGCTGCCGGCGTTGCCGTCCTCCACGCCCGACGCCGTCTCGCTGACCCCTCCCGCCGACAACCCGACGGCCCCGGCCGCCGCGATGACCCCGAGCTCGGCCCCCGCGACCGACGGGCTGGTGCCGGCGGCCATGAAGGAGCCGGCCACCCCGGCCGCGTCGGCGACGGCCGCAACGACCGAGCCCGCGTCCCCGGCGAACGCCGGGAATCGCGTCCCGGCCGGCAGCGAGACCCCGGCGTCCGAGCCGGCGCCGCTGCCCGCGGCCGCCACCGAGCCGGATACCCCGCTGCCGCCGCTCGGTGCCGACGCGTCGCGTCCCGCCCCGGCGAGCCGCGAGAGCGGAGGAGCGGCGACGGCCGACGCCCCCGCGACCAATCCCGAGCCGGCACCCGGCACGGATCCGATCCTCAGCGACCTGCCTACGCTGCCCGCCGACCTGGGCCGCAACGCCGCTGCGACCACGGCGACCCCCGCGCCCGGCGCGGCTCAGGGTGCCTCGGTCGCGGTGCAGCCAACCGACGGAGCGGGAGCGGCCACGCCCGCGGGGGCGACGGATCCCGCCCTGACCCCGGCTCCGGCCGGGGACGCTGGCACACTGCCTCGCGAGCAGCCGACGGGCCCGGCCCCGGCCGCGTCGGGTGCGAGCGACGAGGCGCTGCCGACACTGCCCGGCGAGGGTGCGGCCGACGCCCGCGCCGGTGCCACGGCACCCCTGCCGCAGGATTCGTCCGCGACACCCGGCCAGGCCAGCCCGGCCGCCGCGGCCGATCCGGTCAGCCCGGCCCCGGCCCAGGCCGCCGTCGCGGGCAGCCAGGATGCATCGTCCGCCGAAGAGCGGCCGATCCCGGTGCCCCAGCCCGACGGCACGACCGAACGCGGCACCGACGCCGCGGCGAGCCCGTCGCCGTCGGCCGGCCCGGACAGCGCCGGCGCAGGCGCTTCGGCCCCGACCTCGAACCGGGTGCCCGGGGCCGCCGAGTCGAGCTTCTTCCTGCCCCCGCGGGACACCCCGTCCTCGACACTCCGGCCCGACGAGGAGCGCCGGGTCGCCGAGATCATGGCCCGGCAGAAGCAGGAGGAACTCCTTCGCAACCAGATGCAGCAAGGCCGGCAGCGCATCCAGCCCCAGGGCGATGGCATGGGCGGCCGCGAGGGAAGCACGTCCAACCTCCAGAGCCAGACCTATGACATCAGCCGAGCCCCCAGCCCGGCCGAGGCCCGGCCGATCAAGGCGATCCCCGTCCCCGAGGACTGGGTCCCGCTGGCCGCGCGGGACTGGAGCCCCCAGCGCAAGTATTTCGCCGCGGCGGCCACGTGCCACCTGCCGCTGTACTTCCAGGATGCCGTCCTCGAGCGCTATGGCCATCCGGTCGAGCAGTTCGTCGGGCCCGTCGGGCGATTCCTGAGCTATCCGGTCAACGACCCCAAGCAGTCGACGCAGCGGAACCAGATCATCCAGCCGTTCTTCTCGGCCGGCCTGATGGCCCTGCAGATCGCCGCCTGGCCGTACAACGCCATCATGGACCCGCCCTGGGAAGCCCAGTATGACCTGGGCTACTACCGGCCCGGCGACATGGTGCCGGTGGACGTCTACTGGCTGCCGCTTCGCGGCTACGGCCCGCCGCTTCGCGGCAACAGCTACTGAGCCGACGATCGTCGCGAGGACAGCACACATGGCGAGGCCCGCCGGGTGATCGATCCCGGTAGGCCTCGCCGTCTCCATTCCATCGCCCGCGGGCACCACGCACTTGCCGGGACGATTCCAGGTTTGTTAGCATCCGGCATACGTTGAAAACCATCGGGCGCCGATACTCGGCCCGACGAAGGGCAGCTCGCGCGATGGTGCCCGGTGACGCCTCGAGGCGAGTCACCAGTCGAAGGACCCGATCACCGGGACTCAGGGCCCCGACGAGGGCCACTTCGTGATCCCGCGGGCCGATGGCGAGCCTCCGACGAGATCGCGCACGCCGGCACGCGGAGTTCGCGAGCCGACGGGCGCGCATGGGCGGCGTGTGTCGCGGGTTTCCCCGATCATCCTGGTGTGGCACGACGACGATGAACGACCCCTGGCAGAGGATCGCACGCGCCATCTCGGCGTTCGTGAAGAACCCCGCAGTCAACCTGGTCAAGGGGATCGTATTACTCTACATCGGCGTGAGCGAGGCATCTCGCACGTTTCGGGAAGACATCATGCACGGGCACGTCGGCGTCGGCCACGGCATCCTCATCATCGGAGTCTTCAGCATCCTCGATGCCCTGCCGCATGTGATCGACGGCCTGGACGCGAGCTCCGTCTTCCTCGATCGCAAGGGTCCGGCGCGAGATTCCGGAAGACGGGGACCGACCATGAGCGTGACCCCGCCGAATGCCGCCGATCCCCGCGTGGACCTGGCGAGGCGACGGACCGGCATGGCAGCCTACCGGACCCGGCTCGCCATGGACCGGACGACGCTCGCCTGGGTCAGGACGTCCCTCGCCATGGCGAGCTTCGGCTTCGGGATGGTCGCGTTCTTCCGCACGATCGAGCAGCACACGCCGAGCGCCGAGGCCATCCGGTTGCACCGGGGTGCGATTCGGATGGGCACGGCGCTGCTCCTCCTGGGGATCGCGGGCGCGATCCTCGCGGCGCTTCGCATTGGTCCGCGCTCCGCCTGCTCCGACGCGGCGACTCGCCGGGACTGGGCCGATGGCCGCTGAGCGTCGCGGTGGCCATGCTGACCGCGGTCATCGGCCTCGTGGGATTCTGGGAGCTGTTCGCGCGATGACCGGCGCCCTCCTTCGCTGGCGGAAGGTTCGGGCCAAGCGATCCGACGGGGACCTCGACACAGGGAAGAGAGAGTCACGAGATCGTCTTATCACCTTGAGGAACCTGATTGCCGTGAATGTGCGCATATTACAATCGTTGACATGCATCGGGCTTGGTGCGTTGCTCGGCTTCGTCGCCGCGACGAGGGACCGCAGCCCATCGTTGCGGGCCGGGATGGGCCCGCCCCCGGTTGCCCGGGGCGCCGCCGAGAGCGATCCACCCGGCCCCGAGGTCGGGCGCCTCTCGTGCACTCCCGAGGGGACGGCCGGCCCGATGCTCGCGGCACTCGCCCGGACCGGGCCGCCCGGCGGGCAGGCCGGGCCGGTCGCCGCCGGGAAGAAGCCGAATATCATCGTCATCATGGGCGATGACGTGGGCTGGTTCAACATCGGTGCCTATCACCAGGGCATCATGGCGAGTCGGACTCCCAACCTCGATCGCCTCGCCGCCGAGGGGAAGCGGCTCACCGACTATTACGCCGAGGCGAGCTGCACGGCCGGTCGGGCCAACTTCATCACGGGACAGCTCCCGATCCGGACGGGGCTGACGACCGTCGGCCAGGCGGGCGCGACCCTCGGCATGCCGTCGCAGGCGCCGACGATCGCCACGGCACTCCGGTCGATGGGCTATGCCGCCGGCCAGTTCGGCAAGAACCACCTGGGCGACCGCAACGAATTCCTGCCGACCGTCCACGGCTTCGATGAGTTCTTCGGCTACCTGTATCACCTCGACGCCATGGAAGACCCGTTCCATCGCAACTACCCGCCGGAGCTGAAGGACACGATCGGTCCCCGCAACATGTTGCACTGCTGGGCCCAGGATCGGGATGACGCGACGGTCCAGCCGCGATGGGGCAAGGTCGGCAAGCAGAAGATCGAGGACGCCGGCCCGCTGCCGCCCGCCCGGATGGAGACGGTCGACGACGAGATCCTCGGGCACACGATGACGTTCATCGACAAGGCCCGGCGCGACGGCAAGCCGTTCTTCGTCTGGCTGAATCCCACGCGGATGCACATCGTCACCCACCTCTCCGAGAAATACGACAAGCTGCGGACCCCGCAGAACGGCTGGTCCGTGTCGGAAGCCGGGATGGCGCAGCTCGACGACATCGTCGGCGAGGTCATGAAGAAGCTCAAGGACGAGGGCCTCGAGGAAGACACGATCGTGATGTTCACCACCGATAACGGCACGGAGAATTTCACCTGGCCCGACGGCGGACAGACGCCATTCGCCGGCGGCAAGGGGACCGTGATGGAAGGCGGCTTCCGCGTGCCGTGCATCGTGCGATGGCCGGGCAAGATCCCCGCCGGCAAGGTCGAGAACGGGCTGATGTCGGGCCTCGATTGGCTGCCGACCTTCGCGGCCGCCGCGGGCAATCCGAACATCGCCGGCGAGCTGAAGAAGGGCAAGGCACTCGGCGATCGGACGTACAAGGTCCACCTCGACGGCTACAACCAGCTCGACATGCTCATGGGCAAGGGACCTTCGACGCGCAACGAGCTCTTCTACTTCGCCGAGGGCACGCTCGGCGCGGCGCGAATCGGCGACTACAAGTACCGGTTCATCGATCAGCCCAATGGCTGGCTGGGCGGCACGGTCAAGCCGGCCTGGCCGATCCTCACCAACCTTCGCCTGGACCCGTTCGAGCGTACGGGGCTGGCCGGATCGATGAATTACTACAATTGGTACGCGTATGAGTTCTGGCGATTCGTCCACGTGCAGCAGGTCGTGGGCAAGCTCGCGGAGACGGCGATCGAGTTTCCGCCGATGCAGAAGGGGGCCAGCTTCAACCTCGAGGCCGTCAAGCAGCAGATCCTCGAGGCGACCAAGGCCCACGCGGCCCACTGAGAGCGTGTCGGAGCCGGCGTGCGGGGTGGGTCGCCCGGAACGAGGCCCACCCACCCATTCCACCGGCGCGAGGACACCGTGCGGCGCGGAGACGGGACGCGAGTCATGCGGGCCCTCGAGCAGAGGCTACCTGATGGACTCGCTCGCGACGCTCGGCGAGCGACGGAATGGAGCGGCTGCCCGATGACCCGACCCGTCCGCGAGGCGGGCTCGCCGCCGCCGGTACAGATCTCGACAGGACGCATCGCCATGAAACGACTCGGACAGTTCCTGCTTGCCACTTTCGCGCGGGGAATGCTCTTCCTGGTGCCGATCACGCTCATCGTGGTCCTGGCGCGAGACCTATCACGCGTTCCTCTCGCTGACCCGGCCGATCGCCGCGCTGGTCCGGGTCGGGCCGGTGTTCGGCGTCGGCTTCGAGGACCTGCTGGCCATCGTCATGATCGTCCTGGCGTTCCTGCTCGCGGGTCTATTCGTCGGCACGCGGGCCGGCCGGACGCTCAGCGATCACATGGAACGCCTGGTGCTCTACCGCGTCCCGGGCTACCTCATGGTACGCGGGGCGGCGAGCGGGCTGCCCGGGCTGCAGCTCGGCTCGGACTTCGCCCCCGTGCTGGTCCGCACGGGCGAGGGCTGGGTGCTCGCGCTGCTCGTCGAGCGGCTCGCCGAGGGATACTGCACCGTCTTCATCCCCGAGGCGCCCACACCGACCAAGGGGGCGGTGGTGCTCGTGGAGCCCGGCCACGTGCGGCCGCTCGATGCCTCCGTCCTCTCGTTGATGAGCTGCCTGACCCGCTCCGGGGTCGGGGCGGGCAAGCTTGCCATGGGCGCGTTATCCAGCCATCCTCCCGGGCCGCCCTGATAATGGCCTCGCTCCCATTGCGACCGAGCCGCCGGACGCCTGAACAACGATCGAGAATCCCGGGGCGCTCCCACGCGATGGGCCGGTCATTCCTGGCCAGCATCACCGGCGTGATCTGCTTCCCCGCCGCCGCATGACAAGTCGGTGCCCGGCCCTACCGGCGGGCGCCGCGGGCCGACAGCGACGGAGCGATCAGGCGGGCAAATCGGCTCCCGTGCCCCTGCCGCGTGCCCGCAACGTCATGAACGCCGACGCGGCCAGCACGACCATCGCCCCCGCCGTCGCCGCGAGCGACACGATCGCCGCCGCGCGCAGCCCCGTCGGCCGGTAGGTCGTCTCGACGCGGGTCGTCCCCGAGCCGCTCAGCGGGATACCTTGCAGCCCGCCATCGACCTTCAGCACGGGCCGCGGCGGCCCGCCGTCGATCCGGTAGGACCACCCGGGGTAATGGACCCGGCGGAGGATCAGGATGCACGACCCGTCGTGGTCGACGATCGCCGTCCGGCCGTCCCAGCTCTTGACGGACGCGGCGACCGCTGCCGGGCCCGGCAGCCGAGGGACGCCGTCTTCCTTGAGGAACCATGCGTCGTCGGGCGCGTCGGCGATCGACAGCTCGCTGTAGAGCTGGCCCCAGACCGTCGCCTCGTGGACCCGCCGCGCCACCCACGCCGGGGGGAACGCTCGCGGGTCGTGCACCAGCTTCCACGGCCCGTGGCGCGCAGCCTCGGCATCCCGGCCATCAATCGGTCGAGGACCGGGTCGTCGATCACGGCCAGCTCCTTCTGCCCGCGGGTGTCGTCCTGGGGACTCCACACCCCGTGCGACACCCCGAACCGCCTCAGCCAGTGGCGCTCGATGTCGCTGTTCTCGCCGGGCGGGCGGGTCGAGGGCTCGAGCAAGTAGTTGGGCGGCGGCGGCGTGATCCCCATCGACGGGAAGGCCGCGACCAGCCCGGCGCGCACCGGGATGTTCAGCAAGCCACCGGCCACCAGGCCCACGCCCGGCTCGTCGGCCAGCCGGCGTAGGACGGGGCTCGAGCCCGGCAGCGGCACCTCGCGATACCACCAGATCGGCCCGACGAAGAACAGCACCGACAGCTCCACCCCGGCCAGTGCCAGGGCGCCCAGGTGCCAAGCCGGCCGCGCCGCCAGGCGACGATCGTCGCCAGTCCCAGCGCCCAGGCCAGCCCCGTCCCGGCGAACCGAGCGGCGATCGTGCCGGCGCCGAGGGCCGCGCGGTACTCGGCGTCGCCCGCCAGGCCGAGCGACGTGAACACCGCCAGCCCGCCCAGCGCGACCGCCAGCGCCAGGCCGGTCCAGAACCGCCGCGGCGACACCGATCGGCCCAGGTCGAGCCCCCTCGCCGCCAGCAGCACCAGGCCCAGGCTGGTGAGCAGCGTGTACCGCGCCGGCGCCCGGAACCAGCCCAGCCCGGGGACCTTCAGGACGTAGTAGAACGCGTCGGGCCACCAGCCCGGCATCGTCGCCAGCGCCAGCGTCAGGATCGCCACGACCAGCCAGGGCCGCAGCGGCCGATCCCGACGTGCAGCCGCGAGCCCCACCAACGCCAGGATCAGCGGCACGACCCCGATATAGACGCACGCCTCGCCCGGCGGTCGTCCCCTGGCGGGCCCAGAACTCCTCCGGCGCGGCGGGCCGGCCCAGGTAGACCGCCGGCATGCGCGAGCTGCGCCCATTGCGGCGGCGGCAGTGAGTAGTTCGACAGGAGCGCCGCCGGCCGGACGAACCCCGCGACGCCCGACGAGCTCCCAGGTCAGCCGCAACTGCACCCAGGCGATCGCCGCCCCCCACACCAGGCCCAGGATCAGGCCGAGCACCGCCGGCCGGCGGCCGATCGGTCGCGGCAATCCCAGCACCCGCCACGCCGCGCCGGCCAGGAGCACCAGGCCGGCCGTCCACATCGGGATCTGGAAATGGCCCAGCGTGACCTGGCACCCCAGGCGATCGCCAGGCCGGCCAGCCAGGCCGGCGCGGCCGGTCGCCGCGTAGCGGTCGGCCAGCGAGCAGGCAGAGCGGCAGGTAGGGCATCGCGTGATAGAACGGCTCGTGGACGACGTGGATCGCCTGGAACCCGCAGAGCGCGAACGCCAGCGAGGCCAGCGCCGAGCCGGCCGGGCCGAGCCCGATCACGCGCGCATAGGCGAACGTCGCCGCTGCGATCGCGACCGAGTGCAGCCAGAGCGACAGCCGATAAGCCGGTGCCGACGTCCCGGAGCCGGTAGAACAGCCAGTTGAGCGGGTAGAATGCCGCGACGTGGCTCTCGGCGACCAGCGGCACGCCCAGCCCGAAGCGGTCGCTCCAGAACGGCAGCCGGCCGTCGGCCAGGGCACCGCGCCAGCTCCGCCTTGATCGGCTGGTACATCTGCTCGGGGTCGCCCGAGAGCGGAGCGAGGCCGAACAGCACCGGCGCCATCACGACCGCCACGACGCCGGTCGCCGCGAGCATCCAGGGGTTGCCGAGGTTTTGGATCGGGGTCGAGGGCACGGGCCAAATCCAGCGAGGGGCGAAGCGGACAGCCGCCCGTCCCGATCCGCCCGGGGCGTGAACAGCGCCGGAGCCGTCATAACCGAGTGCCAGGGGCCCCCGCAAGACACCCGGCCGATAACCCGTCGCCGGATTTCGTGGAAAAACGGGTCGGCCGTGGCGTCATCGTCCATGGAGAGCAAAGGCCAGCCAGCCCAGTACTGCAAGGTGAGAGCAACATGGGGCGAATGGGTGCGAAAATCCTCCAGCAGGTCCATTCCAGGTCTCCAACCGACCGGGATCGCAGTTCGGCGCGGGTCGCGGGTCGGCGGGTCTCCGACCCCGCCGCGGCCGGGCCGTCTGTGTTCGGCGCGGGTCTCCGACCCCGCCGCGGCCGGGACCGGACGTCTCCACCCGCCCGGTCCGGCCCGGGATCCGACCGGGAGACCTTCGGTCAAGCCGGCGGCGGGGTCGGAGACCCGCGCCGAACAGGGACGGAACCGGGCCGGCCGATCACCCGGTCGGCGCGGTCTTTGACCCCGCCGAGGCCGGGGCTGAAGATCTCCGACGGACCGGTCCGACCGGGAGACCTTCGGTCAAGCCCGCGGCGGGGTCGGAGACCCGCGCCGAGCAGGGAGGCCCGGGCGGCCCGGGAAAGCCACCGAAGACGCCCCCGGCCTGGCGAGTTCAGGATGTTCGCGGCAGTGGGTCGGAAACCTGCGTCGAACCAGGAGCCAACACGGCAACGGTGGGAGACTCATGGGGCGAATCGGTCCGGAAATCCTCGGCCGCCTGTTCGACGAGCACGCCACGGCGCTGGCACTCTACGCCCGGTCGTGGTGCGACGCGTCCGGAGGACGTCGTGCAGGACGCGTTCGTCGCGCTGGCCCGGCAAGGCTCGTTGCCCGAGCGCCCCATCGCCTGGCTGTACCGCGTGGTGCGCAACGGCGCGATCGCGGCCGGGCGGCGGTCGCGACGACGACGCCAGCGCGAGGGCCGCGCCGCCGATCGCGAGGCGATCTCCGCCGGCCCGTGGTTCGACGCCACGGATGACCGGATCGACGCCGCGCACGCGGCTCGGCTGCTCGACGAGCTGGAGGCCGACTCGCGCGAGATCATCATCGCCCGGCTCTGGGGCGGCCTGACGTTCGACGAGGCCGCCCGGCTGCAGGGCTGCTCGCTGACGACCGCATACCGACGCTACCAGGCCGGGCTCGCCCGGCTGCACGAGAGGCTCGAACCGCCATGCCCGCCGACCGCGACGACAACAACCCAAACGAAGACGCCCACGGACCCGACCTGACCGCGCTGGAGCGCCGCCTGGCCGCCTGGCGGCCCGCCGAAACGGCGCCTCGACCGCGACCGGATGCTCTACGAGGCCGGCCGCGCCGCGGCGGGAGTCCGCGGCCTGGCGGGTCGGCACCGCCGCGCTGTTGCTCGCGATGGTCGGCCTCGGCGGCCTGCTGGCCCGCGAGCGGATGCAGCTCGTCCGCGAGCGTGCCCTGCTGGCGCACGAGCGAGCCCGCCGCCTGGAGGTCGAGACGGCGCTGGCCGCTCGCGACCGGATTCCGCGAACATCGACCCCGATCGCCGCGACCGAGCCGCCGGCGCCGGATAGCTACCTGATGCTGACGTCGCGGATGGCGCGGGGCGTCGCCGACGCCCCCTGGCCTGTCGACGATCGCCCGGCCGCGCCGGCCGGCCCGTCGACGCGGTCACCGGAACCGTCGTCCCGCCCCGTCCCGCTCCGGCCGGACGACGTCCGGCGCGTCCTCGACCTTTGATCCCCGGAGAACCCACGATGCCCTCGACCCGTCCCACACGACTCGCCGGCCTCCTGCTCATCGCCGCCGGCATGGCCGCGGCGATGCCCGGTCCGGCGATCGCCCAGGCCGACAAGGCCCCGCCGCCGATCGAGCCCCGCACGATGGAGATCGACGCCGGCCGCCGCGCCGGTCCCGGCGCTCAGGTACCGGCTCTTCCCCAGCTCGGCCGAGCTCAATCCCGGCGACGCCGCGCCGATCTATCTGCGCATCCGCTACCTCGACTGGAACGGCGGCAATCCGCCAAAGATGACCGACGCCCACTGGGACGAGATCACCGCGAAATACGAACAGTGGCAGAAGGTTCCGCATCGACCAGCTTCCCGACCGCCGAGGTCCGCAAGTACATCGACGGGTGGAACCGCCACCTCGAGCAGATCGCCTTCGGCGCCCGCCGTCAGACGTGCGACTGGAATTACACGATCGCCGAGCAGCGGCAGGACGTGATCAACGTCGCGCTGCCCGACGGCCAGGGGATGCGGCAATGGATCCGGCTGGTCTCGCTGAAGGCCCGGCTGGAGATCGCCGAGGGCAAGTACGACCAGGCCATCCGGACGATCGAGACGGGCATGGCCTTTTCGCGGCACATCGCCGGGGGGCCGTTCCTGATCAACGGGCTGATCGGCATGGCAGGAGTTCACGTGATGATCGAGCGTTGCGAGGAGCTGGTCACCCGGCCCGGCGCGCCCAACCTCTACTGGGCGCTGGCCGCGCTGCCGAGCCCGGTGATCGACCTCCGCCACGAGATCGAGATCGAGCGCAGGCTCTTCGAGAACCTGATCCCCGAGCTCGAGCAGGTCGAGTCGGGGCAGCCGCGGACGGCCGCCGAATGGTCGTCGCTGCTGGCGAGGATCCACGCCAGCCTGGTGAAGCTGAGCCGCGACTACAACGAGCCCGAGCTGAAGACGTTCTCGGCCTGGGACCTCGCCCGAGACTGAAGGCCGAGACGCTGCCGACGGCGCGGGAGTACCTGAAGGCGCGCCCCGACCTGGGTGCGGCCCAGCGGGCGGCCATCGGCGACGACCAGGCCGTCGCGATGTTCCTGGCGGGTCGGCATCGCGAGCTCTGGGATGACCTGTTCAAGGCGACGTACCTGCCGATCCGCGAGGCGATCCCGCAGCTCGCCGCCGCCTCGACGCGGATCCAGGCCGCCCGGCCGGGCACGCTGCTGCCCTTCACCGCCCTGGTGCCGTCGCTCGAATCGGTGATGAAGAACCAACTGAAAATCGAGCGCCGGATCGCCGCCCTGCGCGTGATCGAGGCGATCCGCCAACACTCGGCTTCGCACGGCGGCAAGCTCCCCGAGTCGCTCGAGGAGATCACGGAGGTCCCCGTCCCCGAGGACCCGGCGACCGGCGAACCGTTCATCTACCGCGCCGCCGACGACGCCGCCCTCCTGCACGGCCCCCGCGCCGAACCTGCCGCCCCCGTGGCTGTCGTACCGGATCACGATCCGGCATTGAGGCCCCGAGCGGCCGCGCCGATCGCCTGGCGGGGGTGGGAACGGCCCTGCCGACCTCCGCCTCGCCATCACAAGCATTCGGGGCCTGTTCGCCTACCTTAGAAGGTGAGTGAGGAGGCCCGTAGGGTGGGTCGAGCGAAGCGAGGCCCACCGATCTTCTCCGCCGAACCGTGGGCCTCACGCCTGCGGCGTTCGACCCACCCTACGACCTACTCTCACACAGGCTCTCAGCATCCGGCCTGCGCGATCGTACCTGCGTCTGAAAGTTCAGGCATATTACGGTCCCCAACACGTGCGGCCGCCTTCCTCAACTCTCCCGTCCATTCTAGCTCCGCCCCGGTCCCCGGCGAATCCGAGACAGCCCCGGTGTCCGAGGTCGGCCCCTACTCCCCCCTCCCCCGCCCTGATAAAATCCGGGCCGATGCCCAATCCTCCGGGAGGCCCTTCGCATGCTCCGCACCGCGTTCACGATGATGCTCTGCCTCGCCGCGGCCGACGGGTCGGCGCGTGCCGAGGCGGCGCCGCTGAAGGTCGGCGTCTTCGCCGTCGATGCCTCGCCGCCCGTCGGCAGCCCGCTGGCGTATGACCCCACGAAGGGCGTGGCTCATCCGCTCTCGTGCAAGGGGGTCGTCCTGATCGGCGACGGGCAAGCCGGTCGTGCTGTGCGCCGTCAACTGGATCGGCATCGGCAACGACGGCCAGGTCGAGTTCCGCAAGGCGCTGGCGACCGCCGCCGGCACCGATCCGGCGCGTGTCGCGGTGCACACGCTGCACCAGCACGACGCGCCGGTCTGCGACTTCTCGGCCGACCGGCTGCTCGCCGAACAGGGGATCAACCGCGAGGTCTTCGACGCCGAGTTCGACCGCGACGTCATCGCGCGGGCCGCCGCGGCCGTACGCATCGCCGCCGCGAACGCTCGCCCGGTGACGCACCTCGGCCTCGGCCGCGCCGAGGTCGACAGGGTCGCCTCGAACCGCCGCATCCTCGGGCCCGACGGCAAGGTGAAATACGTCCGCTACACGGCCTGCAAGGACCCGACGATCCGCGATGCGCCCGTCGGCACGATCGACCCGACGCTCAGCATGATCAGCTTCTGGGACGGTGATCAACCGGTCGCGGCCCTGACCTACTACGCCACGCATCCCCAGAGCTATTACCGCACCGGGCTGGCCAACCCGGACTTTCCCGGCATGGCCCGCGACGCCCGCGAGAAGGCCACCGGCGTCCCCCACATCCACTTCGACGGCGCCGGAGGCAACATCGGCGCCGGCAAGTGGAACGACGGCTCGCCCGCGAATCGCCAGGTCCTCGCCGACCGCGTGGCCGACGGGATGGCCGCGCGCCTGGGAATCGACCGAGAAGACGCCGATCGCGGCCGACGACCTGGGCTGGACGTCGATCCCCGTGTCGCTGCCGGTCGCGCCGCACCTCGACGAGGGGAAGCTGCGGAAAGTCCTGGACGACGCGTCGAAGCCGCCGCGCGAGCGCGGCGACACGGCGCGCGAGCTCGCCTGGCTGCTCCGCTGCCGCGCCGGCGACACGATTGACGTCGCGTGCCTGCGGCTGGGCAGGGCCCGGGTGCTGCACCTGCCCGGCGAGCTGTTCGTCGAGTACCAGCTCGCCGCGCAGGAGATCCGGCCGGATCTCTTCGTCGCCATGGCCGCCTACGGCGACTATGCACCCGGCTACATCGGCACCGAGGTCGCCTATCCCCAGGGCGGCTACGAGACCGGCCCGAAGGCCTCGCTCGTCGCGCCCGAAGGTCGAGGGGGTGCTGATGGAGGTCATCGGCAGGCTGCTGAGGGAATGATGCCGATGTTACCGGCGTTCGCGGACATCGAAGCGGCGATCTGTGCGGGCTAACGCCCCACTCCCGCCGTCCCGTGCGCTCGATGGTCGAAACCAGGACCAGGAAAAGAATTGCAAGTCATTAACGGATTGGCTACTATGATTTCGATGGCGAAGTCATCGTAGCATTCTCCCCCGCGACGGTTGAGCGTGCTAGGCGTAATCCTTTGGATAGAAGCGACTTCGGTCCGCAAGCATGGGTTGGGATCGTCCGGAACACGGCCGGCATGGAGACGTGTGTCCCTCGCGACCTGCCCCCTGAGCTCGTTTTCGACACGCCCCTGGTCGATGCCCTCTCGACGGCCGATCGCGCCCTCGGGCAGCTCAACGGCATCACCCGGGCACTGCCGAACCCGCGGCTGCTCATCCGCAGCTTCATCCGCCGCGAGGCGGTGCTGTCGAGCCGCATCGAGGGGACCGTTGCCTCGCTGTCCGATCTCTACCTCTTCGAGATGAACCCGGAGCAGGAGAAGAAGACGCCCGACGTCCGCGAGGTCTCCAATTATGTCCGGGCCCTCGATCACGGCATCGCACGACTCAAGTCCGCCCCGTTCAGGCTGTCCGTCCTCAAGGAGCTGCACGCCATCCTGCTCGAAGGAGTCCGCGGGTCCGACAAGTCGCCGGGGGCATTCCGCAAGCGGCAGAACTTCATCTCACGGACCGATCGGATCCAGGACGCGACCTATCTACCTCCTCCGCACGAGCACGTGCTCGTGCTCCTGGAACGGCTCGAGAGCTTCGTGAATGGCAAGGACAGGATCCCCCTGTTGGTCCGGCTGGCGATGATCCATTACCAGTTCGAGGCGATCCACCCGTTCGAGGACGGTAACGGGCGGGTCGGCCGGCTCTTGATCTCGATCCTGCTCGACAGGGAACGTGCCCTCCCCCACCCGGTCCTGTATCTGTCGGCCTTCTTCGAGAGGCACCAGCGGGCCTATTACAACCTGCTCCTGAATGTCAGCCAGGAGGGCGACTGGAACGCCTGGATCGGCTTCTTCCTGCGGGGCGTGGCCGATCAGTCGATCGACGCCGTCGAGCGGTCGCAGGCCCTGTTCGCCCTGCGCGACCGCTGGATGGCCGGCTGCCACAAGGCCCGCGCATCGGCCCTGCTCATCAAGGTGGTCGACATGCTCTTCATCAACCCTTTCCTGAACGCCCCTCGCGCCGCGGCCGAGCTCGGGGTGCGACTCCAGTCGGCGCAGAGCAACATCGACCAGCTCGTCAGCCGGGGCATCCTCGGGGAGATCACCGGCCAGCGGCGGAACCGGGTGTACGCCGCGAGCGAGATCATCCGCATCCTGGAAGAGTCCCCCGGGTTCGACGACCCCCGACCGGAGCGAACCACATGAGCCGCGTCCGCCTCGCCGACGAGCACAAGGCGTTGCTCGTGGAAGCTCGACACCCGCACTCACAAGACGCTCGACGACCTGCCCTACACGGAGGAGTTCGAGCGGCTGCACGCCTCGTTCCTCAACCGGACGGGGCTGAACCTCGGTCGTCATCACGTCTGGCGTGCCATCGCCGGCCTCCGAAAATCCGGGCGACTCGACCGGAAAGCGCGACCACTCCCCGCGTCCGGCCGGGGCGATGCCCCGTGATCCGCGGACGCCGGGGTCGGTGTCCGTCCCGCGGCCTGCCGGGTCCTGCTCGACCGCCGTGAGTCCGATCGGGCGGAGCTTCGACCTGGCTCACAAGCCGTACCCAGGCCCAGTAGGGTATGACCGACGAATGAGGTTAACCCGGCCTCGAGGACCCGGCGACTGACGTCGCCGGTTCGCCGGGGTCGCCACCGTGAGACCGGCGACGTCCGTCCTCCACCCGCGCCGGGCTTGAGCCCCGTGCGACGACCGAAGCCAGGTTCCGAGCACTTGGAAGGAGCCTCACGGCCCCCCCTGCCCGTCGCCGCCGACCGGCTCGAGGCTGACGTCGTCGATCCACATCTCGCCGACATCGCTGTCGCCCGCGATGCGGAAGTCCAGCGCCAGCGTGGTGGCCTCGACGTCGGTGGTGAAGACCCGCTCGACCCGCGTCCAGCGGCCGACGACATTCAGGCACTTTTCGAACCCCGCGTGGTTGAGCATCCGCCACGAGGTCGGCGTGTCCTTGTACTGCGCCACCCGCACCCCGCACTCGCCCTCGGTGCCGGCGGCGATCAGGTACGAGAACCGCAGCCGCATCGGCGTGCCGTAGCGCACCGGCCGGTCGGGATAGCGGTAATAGTGGTGGCCCGGGACGTGCGACTCCAGGTGCAGGCTGTCCGGGCCCGACAGCCGCATGATGCGTGTCGCGACGCTCGGCCGGCGGCTCGGGCCAGGCGAACCTCGGCTGCGCCACGTACTGCTCGCGGTCCAGCGGCATCACGTCCCGGACGGTCGCGCCGCCCAGCCGGATCTCGACCCGCCGCGTCGCCAGCAAGGGGTCATATTCGCCGTAGAGTACATGCTGGTGCTCCAGGCGCAGGCGAACATGCACCAGCCCGCCGGGCGGCAGCGACAGCGGCAGGCCGGCCGTCGGCCCCGCCGGGCCGGGCAGCGGGTCGCGATCGCCGGCGGGGCCCGAGTCGTGCGTGGTGCCGACCGCACAGGCGGGCTCCTTGCCCGCCACCGCCCGCCGCGCCTTCTCGCCGCACACCGTCCGCGACCGGCACGGGCAGTGGTCCTCGGCCCACGCCGAGACGATCAGCCGCTCGCGGCACCGGTGCGCCTCGTTCGACCGCCGCGATCACGTCGCAGACGGCCGTGAAGTCGGGCCCGTGCTCGACCGCCAGCGTCGACCGCCGCGGCACCCCATGGCTCGCCACCCGCGAGTTCGACACCCAGCCCTCGACCCGCGCCCCGATCTCCTCCGGCGCGATGACCACGCCGGCCGGCCCCTTGTGCCGGAGGCGATAGTCGATCACCCAGGCACCCTGGTCCTGCGCCACCGTCCGGCTCACCTGCACCAGGCTCGACGTCCCGCCCGCCGGCTCGCCCCCCGCCGCCGATCCGACCACCACCAGGGCCGACATCACCGCGGCCGCCGCCAGGGCCAGGCCAGGCCCGCGGGCCGTCCGCCGCCGTGCATACTCCGTCGGGCGAGGTCCCATGAAAATACGCATTCCCATCCCTCCTTGGATAAGTACCGAGGCACCGTCCTGGTCCCATCTTCCGGCTCGAGGGAGGGAGAGGAGCTCCCGCGCGGGTCTCGGGCACGGCGCCGGGGCTTCCATGACCCGTGTGAGGATTGGTCAGATCCAATTCGCTCACAAATCTCATGCCCGTGTCGTGCGAACCGCCCCACCGCCTGGCCTCGCCGATCCTCGGCAATGCCCGGGCAGTTCGCGGCGCACGATCGATCGATCGACCGGCCGACCCGACGCTCGCTCACTTGATCGTGCGCCGGTCTGCGCGCCGACTCGCTCACGCTCATCCTGCGGCATCGCGATCCGGGTGCATCGGGGGCGCTGTGACGGCCGGGGAGAGGGGGAGCGGGCCGCACGCGCGAGTCAATCGTCGTCGCCTTCATCCTCGAGATCGGCCCCGGACTCGCCCTCGAGGTCGCCCTCGACGTCCCCGCCGAAGTCGCCCTCGGAAGGACCGAGCTGGCCGTCGAACGTGGCACAACGCTCGAGGAAGCGCGGGAGGAATCGGTCGATGAACACGGAAACGGCGATCTGGGTCGTGGCGTTGTCCATGCCCCACACGCTGGCCCTGGGCTCGACCAGGTCGGGGTCCATCTGGATGAAATAGCGCTCGCCGAAGGCGAGCGAGACGGGCAGGTCCTCGAGCCAGCGATGCGACAGGGCATTCACGCCGGGTCCGCCCAGCGAGATGGTGGGCATGCCCTGGAGCGGATCATCGTGGATCCAGCGGAAATCGGCGACGACCCGGACGGCGTAATCCTCCAGGCCCTCGCGGCCGGCGGCGATCGCGTCGGAGAGCGCCGCTCGACCCGCTGCTTGAGATAATAGCCGAGCGGACGGTCCATCTCCTCGGCCCGGAGCGTACTCCCGGTGACGATCAACAGCACGCGAAGCGGAGGTCCATCGGCCATGCGCGGCCCCTCTCTCCCGAGCGAGCATCCCACCGGGCGCCCGACCGGGAGTTCTAGTCGGATCGGGGACCCTCACGCCGCAAGCCAGGGCGACAGACACCTCGCCCGGGCCATTGCGATGGGCGCGAGCCCCAGGGACATTATAGGAGTTGACCTTCCGTGGGAATAACCTCCTCCCGACTTTCGGGTTCGATCACCGCGGCGCGGGTCGCGCATCGGACGGTAAACCCGGGCTCGATGACGGCGACTGCAAAGGCGGCTGCGACTGCGGCTGCGATGGCGACGCCTGCGGCTGAGCCGCCCGCCACAGGGCGACCCGGCGGAGGGCGGCCCGCGCCGCCCCGACGGCATCGGTCCCCTCGGCCTCGAACCGCTGCGAGACCGCATGCCGGCCGGCCATCGGGATCAGGCACGAGAAGACAACCTGGCCGCCAGGCTGGCCCTCGATCGTGAATCGGCTGATCCCCAGCACCTGCATCTTGCGGGCCAGCGTGCCCCAGTCGTCGTCGCCGGAACGGCCCGGAGCCGGCCGGGGCTGCGGCGCCACGGGCGATGGCGACGGATCCGGCATGGGCGGTCGAAGTTCCTCCGGCGGTGCCGGAGCCCCCGACGAATCCCCCAACGCCGGCGGCCCGTCACCACCCAAAGGTGCGCGGCCATCGACCGTCGAGGGCGGCGGGATCGGCGACGGGGCGGCTGCCGCCAGCGTCACCTCCGGATCGCGCCGCGCCGGGATCAGCCGGTCGGTCTCCAGGTCCGCGGGCAAGGGCGGCGGCCCGTCGTCCCCGCGAATCTCGTCCCGGGCCGGACCTGCCAGCGTCACGGCAGGATTCCCGGTGGCCGGGGTCGTCGCCCGCCGACCGACCCCTTCGACCCCGTGGGCCGCCGGCCCCTTCGCCGCCGAGCCCGGCTTCGCCACATCCGCGGCGGCCAGCGTGCTCGGCATCGGCGCTGTCGGTCCCCGACCCTTGTCGCCGCCCGGACGGCCATTTCCCGGTGTGCCTGTGCCTGTGCCTGTGCCGTTGCTACTACTCAGGTTGACTGTCGCAATCTCGCGCTCGTCGCCCAGTCCCAGCGAGCCGAGCACCTGCGTCTGCACCCAGCGCATGCCGGGTCCGTTGATGAACGCACCGCCAAGAAAAGCGGCGCCCACCAGGATCACGACCAGGACAACATGACGCACGGTCGCGGCCTCCCTGCCTGGGTCCATGCCCTCAATTTCCCGACTTGCCAAACCCGAGCCGCCGGAAATAATCCCAGCAGGCTGCGAAGGTCGAGCTCCTCGTGACGAATATCCCTGGGGACTTCGGCCGAGGTCCGGCGTCCTTCCGGCACGCGCGTACTTTACCCGGACGTACGAATGAAGCAAGTCCATTCTGTCACGACGCCCCGCGGCTATGCCCCGGCCGGTCCCTGGTGGGCCCTCGGCTCGGCCGTGCCGCGCCCCATGGCCCTGCGGCGACGCCCGGCCCGGGACGCGGGCGCCAGCGCGAGCATGGGCGCAAGGCCCGGCCCGTCGTGGTCCTGGCTCCGTGCCCTGGCGGCCGTCCTGGGCGGAGTCTGGTTCGTCGCCACCCTGCCGATCCGGCTGGCGTTCGGCATCCTTGCCCTGCTGGGGCGACTCACCGGTATCGCCATCGGCTTCCTGCTCATGGTGGTCGGCATGTTCTTCCTGGCCGGCCCGTTCTTCCTGATCGGCATCCCCCTGTTCCTCGTCGGGATCGTGCTGACCCTCCGCTGCCTGGATTGAGGGGCCGGCTGGCTTTTTCAGAGTGGCAGGTGGCTACGGAGTGGCAAGTGACAAGTGGCAAGTGGCAAGTGGCAGGCTAGACAGGACATTCCCGCGGCGCCCCCGGTGGTCCACCGTATTTCGAAGGCGAATCACTCGCGACTCGTCATACCGAAGCCACTTGTCACTTGCCACTTGCCACTCCAAAGCCACTGAGAAGAAGCCACATGCCACCGATCTACCTCGACCACAACGCGACGACGCCGATGGACCCCGAGGTCCTGGAGGCGATGCGTCCGCATTTCCTGGCGGGTGGGAATGCCGAGAGCCGGCATGCGGCCGGCCGGTCGGCGCGACGCGCGTGGGACGACGCGCGGGAGACCGTGGCGCGGATCCTCGGCTCCGAGGGCTCCGAGGTGATCTTCACCTCGGGCGGGACCGAGTCGAACAATCTGGCGATCTTCGGCCTGGCGGGTGCCGAGGGCTCGCCGGGACACGTCGTGACCAGCCCGATCGAGCACCCGGCGATCGTCGAGCCCGTGGCGCGGCTGGAGGCCGCCGGATTCGCCGTCGATCGCGTGCCGGTCGACGCCCAGGGGTTGGCCGATGCCGTCGCGATGGCCGACGCGTTCCGCCCCGACACGCGGTTCGCCACGCTGATGCTCGGCAACAACGAGACCGGCGCGATCCAGCCGGTCGGCGTCCTGGCCGCGCTGGCCGACGAGCGGGGCATCCCCGTTCACACCGACGCCGTGCAGGCCGTCGGCCGGATCCCGGTCGATTTCCGCGGCCTGGGCGTGGCCACGCTGGCCGCCAGCGCCCACAAGTTCCACGGCCCGGTGGGCGTGGGGGTCTTGCTGGTGAAGAAGGGAGTTCGCCTCGGCTCGCGGCTCTTCGGCGGCGGCCAGCAGCAAGGGCGACGGCCCGGGACAGTCGCCGTGCCCCTGGCCGTCGGATTCGCCGCGGCCCTGCAAAGGTGGCACGAGCAGGCCGGCGAACGCGCCGCGCGCTGGACATCCCTACGCGACCGCCTCGAGGCGGGCCTGATCGCCGCGCTGGGCCACGATCGCGTCGTCCGCAACGGGCCGCTCGACGAGGCCGCGCGGCTGCCGCAGACGCTCAACGTCGGCTTCCCGGGCCTCGACGGCGACGCCCTGCTGATGCAGCTCGACCTCGCCGGCATCGCCGCGTCGCTCGGCTCGGCCTGCGCCAGCGGCTCGACCCGCCCCTCGCCGACCCTGATGGCCATGCGCGTCCCGGACGACCGCCTGCGCTCCTCCGTCCGCTTCAGCCTCGGCGCCACCACCAACCAGGCCGACATCGACGAGGCCGCCCGCCGCATCGCCGCGGTCGTGGCGCGCATCGCCGAATCCCCGCTCGCCGACGGTCCACCGTGACCCGGCCCGCAAGAGTGAAGTCATGACCCGCTCGGGGTATGAGCGACGAATGATGTCAGCCCGGCCTCGAGGACCCGGCGACTGACGGCGCCGGTTCGCCGGGGTCGGCGCCGTGGGCCCGGCGACGTCCGTCCTACCCCCGCGCCGCGGGGGCCGGGCGAACCGGCGACGTCAGTCGCCGGGTCCTAAGCCGGAGTCGGCGCCGTTGGGCCCGGCGAGGTCCGTCCTACCCCCGCGCCGGGCGACCGGCCGGGCGAACCGGCGACGTCAGTCGCCGGGTCCTACCCTCGCCGGAGTCGGCGCCGTTGATGTCAGCCCGGCTTCGAGGACCCGGCGACTGACGTCGCCGGTTCGCCGAATTCGGCGCCGTCAGACCGGCGAGGTCCGTCCTACCCCCGCGCCGGGCGAACCGGCGACGTCAGTCGCCGGGTCCTACCTCCCGTGCGACTCCTCACATCAAACATCGGTCGCACCCTGTTCCAGGACTCTCCGTCCCATCAGCGGTCGCGGCCCGCCAGCGCACGCTCGAGCGGACCGCGCCCCAGCGCCCGCGACGAGATCGCCCGCAGGTCGTGCGCCATGTACATCTTCCGCAGGTACGACGCCTCCGGAAACGGCCGATCCGCCTCGACGCCTCGCCACCTGTCAATCTTCACGTGTTCATTATCCTGGTTGAACTCGTCGATCGCCAGCAGCTCTCCGGCGAAGCGATGGCTGACGGAGTGCTCGGTGTCGTCGAAATACAGCGGCACGTGATCGAGCGTCCGCCGCCCCGGCTGCTCGAGGATCCGCAGCGCCTGGCGGGTCGACGAGTACAGGTCCAGGTCGAACGCGACGAATCCGACCGGCGGCACATCCGGGTCGTCGAAGAACCCGGGCACGGTCTCGGCGACGTCGCCGAGCACCAGCGATGTCCGCGGCCCCAGCCGGCCCCGCAGCCGGTCCTCATCCATGGGGAAGTCGCCGGGCCGCCACTTGTCGGGGTGGTCGCGATGGTCGCCGATGAACGCCGGCAGGCCCGCCGCCCCGTTGTCGAACCCATACACCCGGATCGACACGCCGAGCTCTCGCTCCGCCGCCGCGGCCTCGCGCTCCAGCGCGATCAGCCCATTGCCGCCCGCGACCCCGAACTCGATCACCGCGATCTCGCCGACACCCTCGCGCACCGCTCGACGCGCCGCGTGGAAGACGCCCAGCAGGTATGCCGGCCGATCCGAGAGGTCCCATAACGCTCGCGTCGCCACACTCGCCGGCAACCGCTTCAACACCGAGCGCACCAGCAGACGGATCGGGGGCTCCATCGCCAGCCGTTTCAACCGCCCCGTGATCGCATCCACCGCGCCCCTCCCGGCCGCCGCCTTCGCATCCGTGAACTGCCCTGCCCTGCCTTGGCTTGCTGAGTCCGCAGGACCGACCATTCTGGCCCACCTTGATAATCCGCCGCGCGGAAACGATCAATCCCAGCCGGTCGTCCTGATCCAATTAACCCGTCGGAAGCGGGTCGGGCAGGAATGGATTGACGAATAGGACTCCTTCGATGCTACGACCGGCCTGGAAGTCCTCGGAATAAATCACACCGATCCCGTTCTCCGCCGCGGCGGCCCAGATGAGGGAATCCCAAAAGGAGAGACCATGATGCGGCATCGCGTCAAGGGCGCGGAAGGTCAACGAGGCCGTGATGGGCACAACCGATCCGGTCACCTCGAGCTCGCGAAGCAGAACCGCAACCTCATCGGGACGAAGCGTCTTCTTGCGCTTCGGTCTCATCATCACCGAGGCAAACTCGTTGAAGACCTGCGCGCTGAAGACCAGCCGGCCTTCGTCGGACAGCCTCTGGAGCAGCCCTCGCGCGATCTCGTGCTTCCCCGGATCGTCAACGTCGTAGGCATAGACCACAACGTTGGTATCCACAAATGCTGGTGTGTTAACTTCCGAAACGATCATGGAGCTCCTCGCGGCTCGGGTAGGGCGGCCCTCCCAGATGCAAACCCTCCTTCATGCGAGCGAAGGCCCGCTGTCGCAGGGCTTCTCGGTCCTCATCGGGCTTCGAGTCGGGACTGCTCCCGGGCAGGAAGGTCACCAGGACGCGGGCCTCTCCCCCAGGCCAGTCCGGGTGCTCGACCAGTTCGATCCGCCCATTCTTGTAGGTTCCTTCGATCGTCAACAGGCTCATGGATGCTCCCTCCGATACCGGCGACGCGGCCCGGACGCCGATCATACGTCCCCGGCCGGCCTCCCGGCAACGCGACAGGGCCAACGATACCCGTCGCGCCCAGCTCCGGCCCCGGCCATCCGTCAGCGCCGCCCCCCATGGAACTCGCCGAAATGCCACGCCAGCATCAGGGCCATGAGCAGCATCGCGATCCCCACCGCCGCCGCATGCCTCGTCCGCCGCAGGTCGAAGCGCCCGACGCGGACCAGCAGCAAGTAAGCCATGACCAGGTTGAACATCCCCCAGAGGACATTCACCGTCGACGACGACAGCCCCTCACCGGGCGGCTTCGCGAACGGGCTCTGGAACGGGCTGCCCGTGATGCCGCTCACCAGGTGCGGGATCGTGTTGGCCAGGAAGGCCCCGCCGAAGAAATAAGCGATATCGTGATACCAGCGCGTCTCGCTCGGCATCGTTGTCCCCTTGTCTTCCACCGGACCGAACCTCCCGTTTCCGCCCTCGGTCGCGACCACCGCGAGGATGCCTTCTCTCGCAGGGGCGGTGACGCCCGCCCGGCTGGTCGCTAGACTACTTGAGGGTTGACTCAAGTAGCAGGATAATTGACGATGGGCTCAAATAAGTCAAGGGCCGGTCCGGGCGCGGGGTGCTCGAGCCTCGGCGTCGCCCCGGTCGAGAGCGGGTCGCCGCGATCCTGGAGGCGGCCGCCTCGGTAATCGCCGAGAAGGGGTACGAGGCGGCGACGATGGCCGAGATCGCCGCGCGGGCCGGTGCGCTCGTCGGCTCGCTCTACCACTTCTTCCCGAGCAAGGAGACCCTGGCGGAGGCGCTGATCCATCGATATGCCGGGATCGTCGACGCGGCCTTCGCGGCGATCGATAGCCGGGCGGTCTCGATGCCGATCGAGGAGCTGGCCGACGCGCTCCTGAACCTGATCCTCGAGGTCCAGGGCGAGTCGAGGGCGATGGTCGCCCTGCTGGATGCGCGGGCGGACTGGTCGGAGAAACGTCGGGAATTCCGCGACGCCACCGTGGGCCACATCACCCGGACGCTGACGCTCCGATCGCCGCGGCTCGATCCCGAGTCGGCCCGGCACATGGCCGTCCTCCTGCTGCACGGCATGAAGACCATGAAGGCGCTCGACGGCCGACGGCGCCGAGGGGGCCGTGGCCGAGCTCCGGCACATGACGCGGCTCTACCTGATGAGCCGGCTCTGAGCTCGGCCACGGGTCGGCAACCGTCCATCCTCCGGTCCGGGCGGTCGAATCCGCCGGATCATCCCTCCGGCGGATACCCTGGCGCGGCGGCCCCTCGCCGTCGGCCGGCCCCTCGCGGTCGTGGCGGGCCAGCCGGGCCAGGCGCGAGCGGGCGTCGTCGTGGGCGAGAAGTTGCCGGGATACGCCTCGCCCTCCAGGCGTCCCTCGGCGTAGCGGCGCCGCCTCGGACTTCGGCCGACCCATGTCGCGTCGTGGTCCGATCAGGCGCCCCGGGCCGAACTCGTCGGCGGCCTCCGGCGCAATGGCCTGGCGCTCGGCCTCCGCGACCTGGACGATGGGCCACTCGAAGCTCCACTCGCGGCGCAGGCGGTATTTGACGATCGGAAAGGCCGGACGTGCCGCGTTCGCCGGCCGGCGACCCGACACGGTGACACGAGCGAAGCGAGAGGATTCGCGACGGCAGGCCGTCAGGCTCTCGCCGGCAGGAACTGCCGGGCCCAGGCGGCGTCTTCGGGAGAGAGGCCGGGTTCGGGGCTCCCGCCATAGATGAAGTGCTCGTAGCCCGGGCCGTCGTAGGCGCGGTGAAGCACCTCCTGCAGGTCCACTGCGGCGGAGCTGTCCGGAGCCCGCAGGGGAATTGGGATCATCGGCAGTCGATCCCTCAGACGGATCGGCCAGAGGTCTGCGGCACGCCGCTTCTCGGCGCGACTCACCATCACCGAATAGTCGCAATCGGGGCGGCCCTCCTGGGGCATCGGCGCCCATCCTCTCAACAGGTCGATCTCGACGAGGTGCGTCGGCGTGCGTAGCAACTCCCGGCGCTTCGCGAGGTATTGTTCGCGGTCGTCCCCGGCCCGCTTATTCGACAGGCCCAAGAGCTCGATGACAGTCACCAGCTCATGGCCCTGGCGGTCGCGTATCTCCAGGATCGCGCACTTCCTCCACGTCCTGCTCGGGCAGCCAGACCTCGGCCGGCGCCTCCAGCAGCGCGACGCCGATACCCGTCGTCTCTGACGCGTCCGATCGGGCCAGCGACAGGTCCGCACTCCCGACCCGCCGGCGAGGTTCGGGCGGTCGATCATGGATGTAGATGTGCTCCTCAAACTGCACGATATATTTGGGAGCGACCTGCGGGGCCAGCAGCCGGCGGAGCGCCGACAGGAACTCGGTATGGAAATCGAGCCAGTAGGCCGCCTGCTCGAAGTAGGGGTTCATCCCGGGGAATGGCGACGGCATGGGGCACTCCTCGGCGCCTGGTGAGGTCGCGACCACGGGCGTTCCTGTCGCGTCGAACCCCCTCAAGGTTAACAACGACCGCCGCCACCGGCCAGTCGCTTCGGCCTCGATCGCAGGCCGTCGATCATCGTGCCGCCAACCCGCCCGCCCCGCCCCTCACCCCTCACCCTTCACCCTCCCTAGAATCGTCACGACCCGCAAGCTCGGGCGGCCGCGGCGGCGATTTTCTGCCGCCAGGCGCCGCCAGCCGCCGATTCCGGCGCGATCCCAGCCCCCGATCTCCGACCCCTCCCCCCGAGCCCCGGGCCGGGAGGAGGTGCCCGAAGGGCCGATGATGGCGCGGTCGGTGCCTCCGCAGATCGGCCGGCAATCCACTCGCTCCCATCGACTGCGAGACCGACGACGTCACGTTCTCGGCCGACCTGAAATTCGCCCTGGCCGTCGATTTCGGCGTCCGGCGGGCCAGCGACCCGATGCCCCAGGACCTGTCTACGGCCCGCGTGTACGACATCGGCGGCGGGCAGCTCCTGCGCCACCTGCGCGGGCCCTGGCCGCCGCATTGATCGCTGTCTGCCATCCGGGCGACTGCGGAATGACCCTGTTCTGTTCCGGGCGACGACCGGGTCGGATCGGTCCGATGTCCCCGGTTCCGCCGGCACGGCCCGCGTCGCCCGTGCCGTCCCGGCCTCCGGGCCCGGTATCCCGGATCAACCCGGCACATCGCGTCCGCGAAGCCCCTGGCTCGGCGGCCCCTCGCCGCTGGCCGGCTCCTCGCGATCGCGGAGAGTCAGCCAGCCCAGGTGAGCGCGGGCGTCGTTGACGTGGGCGAGGAAGCTGCTGAGATACGCCTCGCCCTCCAGGCGGCCCTCGGCGAATTGGCGCAGCGCCTCGGCCTTCAGCCGGCCCAGCTCGCGCCGAAGGCCGATCAATCGCTCGGCGTCGCACTCGCCGGCCGCCTCCAGTTCCAACGCCCGGCGCTCGACCTCGGCGACCTGGCCGATGTACCACTCGAAGCTCCGCTCGCGGCGCACGCGGTAGCGCTGCCGGAGCCACTGCCGCAGGAACAACAGGCTCGCCAGGGTCGGCGCGGCGATGGCGAAGGCGTTGGCCAGGTCCTCGATGAACTGGCCGGTCAGCAGCGGCTGGTCCCGACGGATGTAGCGCAACGACCCCGGGTGCCACGGCAGCTCGGGGGCGATCTCCATCCGCTGGACGTCCAGCGGGGGCCGGACGAGCTTGGCGATCCGCGTGGTGAAGACGGCGTCCAGCAGGCGCTCGACGACGTCCATGCCCTGATCCTTGTTCGCCACGATCAACAGGCGCATCCCCAGGGTATGGATCTCCTGGGGCGGGATGGGCGGGTCGATCCGGTAGCTCGCGGCCGGGATCACGGCGTCGTAAATATGCTCCTCCCTCAGCACACCGTCCGCCGCCGTCCGGTCCTGGTCGCGTGCCAGCGCCCGCAGGGCAAACGCCTCATGGTACGGGAACGGGATGATCTGGTAGCCGCGCGCGACCGCGCCGGACGAACGTCAACGGGGGCGCCGCGGTGATGAACAGCGCGTCGGGAAGGCGGGCCGAGTCCCCCGCCCCCACCGCCGCGCCGGGGCCTTCGGTCCGGGCCTCGTAATCCCCCGGACCCAGCCCGACGAGCGTCAGCAACTCGCGCGCGAGGTTATACGTCGCCGACTCCGGGCCGCCCCCCAGGTGGACGACTTTCCCCCGCAGGTCGCCCAGGTGCTTCGCGACGGCCTCGGCATGCTCCGACTTGACCAGCAGTTGCATCGGCTCGACGTGCAGCGCGGCCACCTGGCGGACGTTGGCGTACCGCGAGAAGTCGCGCCCGCCCAGCACCAGCGCATAGTCGAGCTCGCCCGACTCGACCCGGGCGATCGCCTCGTTCGACCCGCCGGTCCGCACCGGCTCGATCGCCAGGCCCTGCTCAGCACCTCGCGGGTCAGGGCCAGCAGCAACTGATAGCGGACCCCTTCCGGCACTCCCGCCGTCATCGTCACGCGGGTCGGACGGCCCGCGACCAGGCCCCGCACGCCCGCCGCGATCGCCGCCGCCAGCGCCGCAAGGCCCAGCGCCCGAAGACCCAGCCCCGATACCGGCCGTCGGAGCGGCCCCATCCGCGGCGCGGCCGCTCCGTGGTATCCATCGACGCGGTTTTTCCCTGACCCGAAGCGTCATCGGCGCCATCCTTCATGAATCCTCCCCCCGCTGACATCTACTCTTCTCACATGGCCCGGGCTTTGGCAAGCCTCCGGACACCCCGGCGGCCGTCGCCTCGATGGGCCCGAACGTGAACCGCCTCAAGTCGTCCTCGCTCTCTCGGGGGCGGGCGATGCAGGGCCCCGAGCCGCTCCTCGCAATCCTCCGACTCGGGCACGAAGGCATGGCATGCTGAAGCGAGCAAGCATGCGACATGAACCGGCCATCGGCGGAATCCAGCAAGTGGCGGGCGGGCTTGCGGCGATGGTAGGCTGTCGGAAGTGGAATGGCGACGACAGCATCCACGCAGCGGACGTCGAGGTCTCCATCATGCGGCATGATCCATTTCCGCCGGCGATTGCGCATCGAGGATCGGGAGCCCGTCCTCCATCACCAGGGCCCGCGCTCGGACCGCGGTCCATGGCAGGAAGGACCACGATATCCGCTCGCCGAGGACCCGTGAGAGGATCAAACCGATGGCGGGAGGCTAGCGGAAGATGGATCGGCTCATCTCCCCGTCCGGGCTCCCCGTGCAGTGGAACCCGGCTTCTCTGCCGTTCTTCCTGGCCGCGGCCCTGCCGGCCTGGTTGGTCGTGCTCGCCTGGGGGCGTCGCAACGAGCCCTCGGCCACTCCCCTCATCTCGCTGCTCCTGTTCGAGGGGCTCTGGGCCCTGTGCGAGGCGATCGAGGCGGTCCTGCTCGACCCGTCCGCACAGGCCGTGATCTACCGCCTGAAGCTCTCATCCGTGGCCCTCGTGCCGCCTTCGCTCCTGTTCTTCGTCCTCGAGTACACGAGCCGAACGGGGGCCGCACCCCCGCGCTTCAAGGTGCTGATCCTCGCCGTGCCGGCGATCTCCATCAGCCTGATCGCCACGTCGGGCGAACACCGGCTGTTCCTCGCGGGCATGGAACAGGTCGAGGTCCTGGGCTACCGATTGCTGAGTCCCAGGTACGGCCCGGCATTCTGGATCCACACCAGCTACTCCTATGCCCTCCTGTGCCTGTCCGCATGGCTGCTCGCCCGCTCGGCCCTGGCGATGGGCGGGGTCCTGAGGAAGCAGATGCTGTTCATGTCCGCCTGCCTGCTCATCCCCCTGGCCATCAACATGGCGGACCTGCTGGGGATCATCCCTCAACCCTATAGCGAATATGACCTCACGGCCGCCACCTTCGTGGTGACGGGCGTGCTCGGCCTGGTGCTGTTGCGGCGGTTCCACCTCTCAACGTCGCCCCGGTCAGCTATTCGCTGGTCGTGCAGGAGATGCTCGACGCGATCATCGTGCTCGACGCCTGGGGCCGGATCGCGGGCGTGAACCGGGCGGCCCTTCGCCTCATGGGGCGACTCGATCAGGACATCGTCGGCCTCCCCGCCGACGTGGTCCCGGGATGGCTGCGGATCCCCGAGCACCTCTCGAGGCTCGAAGGGGCCTCGGAGCTGTCGTATCGCCTCGGCGCGGACTCGGGGGATCCCGAGTCCACCTACGACGTCCGGGTCTCTCGATTCCCGCACGGCCGCGAACCGGGATGGCTGGTCATCATCCGCGACATCTCCGCCCAGTCGCGGGCGGAGTCGGAGCAGACGGCGCGGATCGCGGCCGAGCAGGCCAATCGGGCCAAGGACGCATTCCTCGCCAAGCTGAGCCACGAGCTGCGGACCCCGCTCACGCCCGTGCTCGCGATCACCTCGGCGACGCTCGATCGAGCGCTCGATCCCCGCGGGGTTGCGATCCTCGCTCGAGATCGTGCAGAGGAATGTCCGTCACGAGGCGCGTCTGATCGACGACCTGCTCGACCAGAGCCTGATCTCGCTGGGGAAGCTGCGGCTGCGGACCGAGCTCGTCGATGCGCACGGGCTCCTGCGCCAGAGCCTCGGAGGATTGCGCCGAATTCATCCGGGATGCCAACCTGGCCGTCCGGCTCGAGCTCTCCGCGACGAATAGCCGGATCGCCGCCGATCCGGGCCGGCTCCAGCAGGTCTTCCGCAACCTCGTCGTCAACGCCGCGCGGAACTCGCCCGCGGGCAGCCACCTCACGATCCGCACGCAGGACCTCGCGGACGATGCGCTGGCGATCGATTTCCAGGACGAAGGCCGCGGCCTCGAGGCCGCTCGCCTCGAGGAGATCTTCGAGCCATTCATCCAGGGGAAAGCCCAGGATGCCGGCGGAGCTCCGGGCCTGGGCCTCGGCCTGTCGATCGGCCGGTCGATCATCGCGGCCCACGGCGGGACCCTCCTCGCCGAGAGTCCGGGCCCCGGCAGTGGCGCCACCTTCCGGATCATCCTGAGCACCGCCGGGCCCGCCGAGCTCGCGGCCGTCGAAGGGCCCGCCGCCGAAGATGCCCCACCGCGGCCCGCGAGTCCCACGGTCCCACGAGGATTCTCCTCGTCGAGGATAATGCCGATTCCCTGCGCACCCTCACCATGTCGCTGACCCTGCTCGGCTACGAGGTCCGCCCCGCGGACAGCCTTCGCGACGGCCCTGGCCGCCGCCGAAGACCAGCAATACGACCTGATCGTCAGCGACCTGGAGCTCGGCGACGGGACCGGCCTGGACCTGCTGCGCTCGCTGGGCCCGAGCCGCTCGGTCCCCGCCATCGCCCTCACCGGCTACGGGTCCGAGGAGGACCGGCAGATCTGCCTGGAGGCGGGCTTCGAGATGCACCTCATCAAGCCGGTCGAGACCAGGCAGCTCGGCGAGGCGATCCGCAGTCTCCTCCAGCAGCAACCCATTCCTTCATAAACAACGACCGCAGCGACGACCGGGTTCCGGTCTTCCGTGTCCGCGGGCCATTACTCGGCAAGACTTCCCATCCGCAAGACTTCCGTCGGCGCGACCTTCGGCCGGCGGATCGAGCAAGACAGGCCCCTGGCAGTCGTCGCGCGCATGTCGCAGAATGACCGCTGCTTCCGCGACGGCGTCGGGGAGGACCACCTCGACTGCCACCGGCGCCATCGTCTCGATCGCACCGGCCGACCGGCCAGTCGGCCCCCGAGGAGTCCTCGTCATGAACGACCTCGCGCCCGGCACCGACGGCGGCCGAGTGAGCGATCCGATCCCGATCCCGGAGAGCGCATCTGCGGGGCTGACGACCGTGCTGGTCGTCGACGACTCGGCGTTCGAGCGGCGACGGATCGGCCAGTTGCTCGAGCCGATGCCGTACATCCGGGTCGTGTACGCCGCCGACGGCCGCGAGGCCCTCGACGTGATCCCGACCCTGGCTCCTTCGGTGATCCTCACCGACCTGGTCATGCCGGACCTCGGCGGCCTCGAGCTCGTGCGGCGGGTCAGGGCCGAGCACCCGGAGATCTCGGTGATCCTGATGACGGCCTTCGGCAGCGAGGAAGTCGCCATGCAGACGCTTCGCGCCGGCGCGGCCAACTACATCCCCAAGCGCGACCTGGCGCGCGACCTGCCCGCGACGCTCCGCAAGGTCATCGACGCCGCCTGCGTGACCCGCGAGCGGACCCGGATCCTCCGCTCCCTGGTCCGCCGCGACTCGGCGTTCCGACTCGCGTGCGACCTCGGCCTGATCGCCGCGCTGCTCGAGCTGATCCAGGAGGAGCTCGACGGCCTCGATTTCGGCGACTCCACCGGACGCCTGCAGATCAGCGTCGCGCTGCAGGAGGCGCTGACAAATGCCCTGTTCCACGGCAACCTCGAGGTCGCCTCCGACCTGCGCCAGGAGGACGAACGCCTCTTCGACGAGCTGGCCGAGCAGCGGATGTGCCAGGAACCCTACTGCTCGCGGCACATCCGGGTGCAGGTCCAGCTCGACCGCGACGCGGCCCGATTCGTCGTCGCCGACGACGGCCCCGGCTTCGACACGACGCTCTTCGATCGCCCCATCCAGCCCGAGGACTTCTCCCGCATCGGCGGCCGCGGCCTGCTGCTGATCCGCACTTTCATGGACCAGGTCGCCTTCAACGCATCGGGCAACGAGATCACCATGCTCAAGTCCCGATCCTAGCCGCTCGGAACCTCCGGCCAACGGCCGAACCAGGCGGTCGCCCGATCGCCGGCGGCACCAGCGGGGGGCGAGGGGTTAGGAGCAAGGCCGGGACCGCGGTTCGGCCGGGCCCGGTCCGGTCCGTCCGATGCGATCGGGTCGGACTGGACGGGCCCGCTTCGTCGCGAAAGAACGACGGAACCCTGGAGCGTTCACACGCGGTTCGGCTCCCTGCCCGCGCCGGCCTACCGGACCGGCAAACCGCTCGGATTGGCCGGGCCGACGGGGCACGGTGATGCGATCACCATCCGATCCCGCACCGGCCGGACTCGCCGGTCGCCGACGCACCGGTCGGATCCGGCGGCGAACGAGCGGATGGCGGCTCGACCGGCCGTTCGCGGATAGGTACAGTCCCTCGCGAGCCGCGATGGCAACCTCCTCGCGATGACCGGCCGCCGCGATCGATGCTCGAGCAATCTCCGCGTTTTGGCCGCTCGTTCTGGTCACTTCGGGTCCCAAGCGTTAGTGTGATTCTGGAGTATCCCGTTCTGGTCCCCGATCCGGCCTGGTCCGTGGTTCGGCCCGTGATTTCGATCTGGAGTGACAAGCGTGACGACCGACGAGAACCCTTCCTCGAGGCAGCCCCCTGTCCTGTGCGATTTCTGCGGGCGGAATCGCGCCGAGGCCGGTCCGATGATCGAGGGCAGGGCGCTGATCCCCGCGTCCACGGACCGGCCGATCTCGCACATCTGCGCCCGCTGCGTCGAGGCGTGCGACGGCCTCTTCGAGCAACATTCGCGGCAGAATACCGGGCTCGACAAGATCCCGACGCCCCGCGAGCTCGTGGCCCACCTCAACGATTACATCGTCGGCCAGGAGCGAGTGAAGAAGACGCTGGCCGTCGCGGTCGTCAACCATTACAAGCGCGTGCACGGCGGCGAGCTCGGCGACCCCGACCTCGAGGAGGTCGAGGTCTCCAAGAGCAACGTCCTCTTGATCGGCCCGACGGGCTGCGGCAAGACCGCCCTGGCCCAGACCCTCGCCCGTCGGCTGCACGTCCCGTTCGCCATCGGCGACGCCACCACCCTGACCGAGGCCGGATACGTCGGCGAGGACGTCGAGAACCTCATCCTCAAGCTCGTGATGGCCGCCGACTACCAGATCCCCGCCGCCGAGAAGGGCATCATCTACATCGACGAGATCGACAAGATCGGCAAGACCAGCCAGAACGTCTCGATCACCCGCGACGTCTCGGGCGAGGGCGTGCAGCAGGCCCTGCTCAAGCTGCTCGAGGGCACCAGCGCCAACGTCCCGCCCCAGGGCGGTCGGAAGCACCCCGAGCAGCAGTACCTGCAGGTCAACACCACCGACATCCTCTTCATCTGCGGCGGCACCTTCGTCGGCCTCGAGGAGATCATCGCCAAGCGACTCGGCCGCAAGATGATCGGCTTCGGCCGCGGCGCCGAGCGCGCCCACGACCGCGAGCTCGAGCGCAACGAGCTGGTGGCCCAGGTCACCCCCGAAGACCTCGAGCGGTACGGCATGATCCCCGAGCTCATCGGCCGGCTCCCCGTCATCGCCACCCTCAACCAGCTCTCCGAGGAAGACCTGGCGCGGATCCTGACCGAGCCCCGCGACGCGCTCACCAAGCAGTACGAGGTCCTCTTCCGCTACGACAACGCCCGCCTGCGATTCGACGCCGACGCCATCCGGGAAATCGCCCGACGGGCCAAGGCGCGAGGGACCGGCGCACGGGCGCTTCGCTCGATCATGGAAAGCCTGATGCTCGACATCATGTACGACCTCCCCGAGAATCCGCCGGGGCAGACCTACACGATCACCGAGCAGGTCGTCCGCGGCGAGACCTCGCTGTTCGGCACCGGGGCAGCGTGATCGCCCGGATGGGCCTCTCGGAGGACGATCTCGACGCCGGCCAGGCGGCCCTTGAGCTGCTCGGGGAGCCGCGGCTGGAGCTGGCATTCGGCGACGCCGATTGGATTCGCCTTGCTCTTGAGCGCGAACTCGACCTCCACATCATCCATTGTGCGCAGAGGATGATGCCAATCGAGGGCTCGTCGTCCACTCGGAGACGACCTCGCCCCCGGTAGGGCGAGTATGGCGAACCGGCGACGTCAATCGCCGGGTCCCTGAGGGCGTCGCGCAGGTCCGAGGGCATCACCCGGCGACTGACGTCGCCGGTTCGCCCGGCCGCTGCCGCGGCGCGACCCTCCACCCGGCGACTCCAGCGACGTCAGTCGCCGGGTAGGCGTTCACGGCCCACTGACGCCTTCGCGTCGTGAGATCGCTCCAACGGCGGCATGACGGATCACCCGCCGCTCCCACAGGCCATCTGGAATACGCTCTCGCCCGATGCCCAGGAATTCGAGGTTATAGCGGCTCTTGAGCATCTCCTCGGCCTGCCCCGCCATCGGCGCGGGCAGGGCCAGCTCAAAATTGTGCGACTTCTTCTCCTTGACCGCGCGGCCATGGGCATCGCCCTTGATCTGATTGATCAGGACGTCGCGACTCCAGCCGAATTGCGCGGCGGCACGCAGGTAGTACAGCCGGGCGGCGGGCTCCTCGATCCTCAATAGCGCATTGGCGTAATGTCCCCAGGGGACCGCCGCCAGCAATTCGCTCACAGCTTGTGAGCGTTTTTCGCCATCGCGTGGGAGTGCAATTCTCTCACAACCAGTGAGACAAACTCCGACGAGGAGTGGGCGAGAAAGAACCGCTGCATGCGCCGGAGGTTCTGTGGGGGTGAGTGTTCACGGGATGGAAGGCTGCTGGGCAAGGACTCCGGAAAGTCGGATCGACCCCGAGCCGGCCCCGGTCCAGTGACGACAGACGGCTGCGGGAGACGATCGGGCGGTCCAGGCTGACGCGGGCAGATCGGATCCCGGACCGGTCGGGCGGTCTTCGTAGGTCAGGCTGTCCTGCCTGACGCGGGCGGATCGGATCCCGGCCGGCCAGCCTCAGGCTGCCAGCCTGACCTACAAGGAGACGGCCCGCGTGCCGTTCCGGCGATCGGTCCACGCCAACCGGCCCGTGAACAGTTACCAATCCATCGCCTTTGCCACTCGAGCCGGTCGGTGGCGACGGCCAGGTCGATCCCCGATCCGATCAGTCGTCGAGGAAGACGGCCGGCTCGACTTTGAAGAACCGCGCCAGTGCCGCGATATGCTTCACGTTCATCCGACGCTTGCCGACCAGGATCTCGAACACCGTCGAGTCGGCAAGGCCGGCACCGGCGGCGACGTCTCCCTGCTTCACCCCGTGAGTCTCGATCAGGTAGGCGAGCATCTCGGCGCCGGTGGACTCCGGAATCGGTTCGTGGGCTCGCTCGTACTTCTCGACGAACAGGGCCAGGGCCAGCAGGTATTCGGTCGGATCCTCCGTCCTCGCCGGCCCGAGGTCGCTGAGCCGGTCGAGCATCGCGACCGCCTGCCGATACTCGGCCTCGGTAGGGTTGATCCGCAGCGGACACTCGCGCACGAGGTCGAGGTAGGACTCATCGGCGTGTGTCGCGCCCCTGGCCCCGGCGCCGCTTGCCGGATTTCGGCGCCCCCTCGATCGCGTCGTCATCTGGGCTTTCCTTCTCAGCTCGGACGGGCCGGCCCGCCGGCTTCGCCACGCCACTGACCCGGGCCGGCCGGACTCGGGTTCGGGGTGCCGGCCGTCGCGGGTCCCGGACTGGGCGGGAACGATGGACGACCGGCTCGGTGCATCGGTGATGGGGCGGTGGTCGATCGGGCCGGGTATTCCGGCCGGCCGATCGGGGTGCCCGCGACGGCAGGATGCAGGGGCAGGCCGATGCAGTCGCCCGACGGGTCGGGATCGTACAGCCGGCGAGAGACCTCGTCGGAACCCGGTCGAGGATGGCAGAATAGCGGTTGTGGTCGTGGTTCGCGAGACCGGGAGGCGCATCAATGGGCGGGATTCGAGGAATCATCCGCAAGGGGCAGGTCGTCATGACCGAGCCGGCCGATCTGCCCGACGAGACCGAGGTCGAGATCGTGCCGGTTCGCCTCGCGCACGCGACGGACGAGGAGGGGCCGATGTGCCCCGACGCGATCGCCCAGACCCTGGCGGCAATGGACCAGGTTGACCCGTTCGAGATGAGCGATGACGAGCGGTCGGCGATCGCGGCCGATCGTCGGGCTCGCAAGGAGTGGGAGAAGGCCCGGTTCCTCGAGCACGCCGACCAACTCCGGGACGCATGGCAATGAGGCGCTTTCCTGCTGGACACGGGGATCGCCGGCGATTTCATCAACCGTCGCCGCGGTGTCTTCGAGCGAGCCCAGCACGAGGTGCGGCGCGGAAACCCCGTCGGCGTCGGTATCCCGGTCCTCGCCGAACTGGCCTACGGCGTCGAGCAAAGCGTCTCGCGCGACCGCAACATGCAGCGGTTGCGAAAGGCCCTGTCGGCCTTGAGGGTCTGGCCGTTCGACGACGGGGCGGCTTTCGAATATGGCCGTGTCGCCGCCGAGCTCCGACGGATCGGCCGGCCCATGCAACAGATCGACATCCAGGTCGCCGCCATCGCCTTTGTCCTCGGCAACGGCACGGTCGTCTCGGGGGACAGCGATTTGAGGGCCATTCCGGGGCTGACCGTCGAGGACTGGGGCTCGGACGCGACCGGGGGCGGAACTTGACCCCGGTCGCTTCCCGGGGACCCGGACGGCGACGTCGCCTTGCATCGATGGAGTTCTCTATCTGGACCATGGATGGCGAGCCCTGCTCGTCATTGCACCGCCCATCCCCCCCGCCCCCGCCGGCCCGCCGTCGCCATCGGGACGGGACCGGCGGCGGGCCTGGCCGGGTCGAGCCGGTCGGGGCGGGTGGCCGGACCGCCGGTGTGAGGACATTGTGCCGCTTCGTTGAGGGCCCATGTCGGCCCCCAAACCGGCGGGCCGTTGGCATGAGCGTCGCCGGGCCGGCGGTTTACTGAGAGCCCTGGACGCCTCTCGGCAGGTCATGCCAACGTTCGAGCAGCGCCTCGTTCTGCCGTTCGACCGCGGCGGTCATTTCTTGCGCCTTCGCGGAGCGATGGCCAACGCACGCATTCGGATCCGGCTGTCGGTGACAACCGAAAAATGCCCGGTCCAATCCGTACGGCTCTCCAGTGCTTCGAGGATTCGCCGGTTGTCGGTGTCCGGGTCACTCCCCGCCAACCGCAGCAGGATCACGCCGCAGGAAGCAGGCATTTGCGACCGGAAAGCCAGCTCGCCGAAGTCCTTATCGTGGGTGACGATGATACGCTGTTCCGCCCGGCGCGGGCCAGGATCACGTCATCCCGCTCCGGGCGCATCGACTCCTTGACCGAGAGCACATCATGTCCGCGCTGCCGCAATCCCCGGATCACGGTCCCGGTGACGTTCTCATTGGCGAGGAATCGCATGACCGGGCCGCTCACGTGGGCAAGAGGTAGACCCGCTCCGACTTGAGCACGTCGCTGGCGTAGGCCAGGCACGCCTGGATATCTTCCGCGGTCAGGTGGTCGTACTCGCGGAGGATCTGCTCGGTCGTCCACCCGCGGCCCAGGAGGTCCATGACGAACTCGACGGCGATGCGCGTCCCCTTGATGACGGGCTTCCCGACGAGCACCCGGGGATCCACGATGATTCGATCCTGCCAGTCCATCCCGGCCTCCGGGGATGAGATCCATCGAAAGGAGGAAAGCGACGCCGCGGGACGTGGTCGCGTGGGCATTGCCCGCCGATAAGACGCCGGCGCCCGAAGTCGCGGCCCCGGGGCCTCAATCCGCACCAGACGCCGGTCATGGCCCGGACCGACCTGTCTCGGTACCCCTCGACGGTGTGATCCGCCTCAATAGCGTCTTCCCTTCCATGTTCGTGGCCTCTTCGGTCGATCGACGGTCCCGAGAACCTCGCGAGATCCTTCGTCATTCTACGACGCCGCAGACGTGCGCGAACCGTCCGGTGTCTGTTTCGAGCGTCCAGGCCCGGAGGTCGCCGCAGGGGAAGGTCTCGGCAATGCCCCGGTTGCCGGCGAACCGCGAGGTCTCCCGACCCCGCCGCCGGCCCGACCGACAGGTCTCCCAGGCTGATGCCAGGCCGACTCCTACGTAGGTCAGGCTTCCGCCTGATGCCGCTCCGATCCGGTCGGGCGGGCCGGACCGTGCAGGCTGAAGCGTGACCGACATCGGCCCGGGCCGACAGCTCTCCCGAGCGGGCCAAATAGGCCATTTTGAGGCTTTCCGCCCCGCCAAAACAGGCTTCTGAGACTCACGCCAAACCGCAAACAACTGGCCAAATATGAACCCGATCACGGAAACCGCCGCCGCGCCGGAAAACTTTATGAAAATCTCGAAAATTTTATGTCCCTGTCAGACAATAACTTAAGTGCGATTTCTTGGAAATTCCGCGGATAGGTGCATTTCAGTTTCTGCAAACCTGATACATCCTGATAGTAGAGGGAAAGAGAAGCGGTGGCACCCCACAGGGGGCTTTGGGGGCGGAACGTGCAGGCATGCATGTCCGCATGCGAGCCGCCCCGGTCGGCGATTTTGGGAGATGACGGTCGAGGAAGGCCGACCTACGGATTCGGCGATGCTCCGCCCGGAACAGACTCTGAGCAGGTCCGCAGAATGTAGCCGCCGGCTAAGGCGCACCAACCCGGCCGGGTCGCGACGCCCGCCCCGCCGCCGCCGGGCCGCCGTCGCCACCGGGGCGGGCCGGGCGGTGCCTCCCGATCAGACCGGCCGGCCGACTCCATCCGACCCGCCGACCCGAGGCACGACCGACTGGCCCGCGGTGCCGATGGTCGCCTCGCGCCTGGCGACCGTCCCCGGCTGGGTTCGGCCCGGCCCTTCCGGCGCGGCCCGGTCCGACGCGCTCGATGGGCCTGCGTTCGAGCATCGCACGCGGGATGACGACGGGTGCCCTACCCCGAAAGGGCCGACGGGTCGCCATCCGCGAGCCTCGAAAGGTAAAATCATCGCCGTCGATGCAAGGCGACGGCACGCCGCGGGCAAGGTCATCGGTTGGGGCCGGCGGGCGACGAATCGACAGGAGGCTGACCGTGAAATTCCGCGTGATCATCGAGCAGGACGAGGACGGCATCTTCGTGGTCGAGGTGCCGGCCCTCCCGGGCTGCCTCTCTCAGGGGCGGACCCGTGCCGAGGCCATCGAAAACATCAAGGAAGCGATCGCCGCTTACCTGGAGAGTTTGAATGCCCACTCCGAGGCGGTCCCCCCGCCGATCTCCGAGGAGATCGTGGAGGTCGCCCTTTGAGCGTCCTCCCGCGCATCTCGGGCCGCGACGTCGTCAAGGCCCTGGAGAAGGCGGGCTACGGGGTCGACCACCAGCGAGGCAGCCACATCGTGCTCCGGCAGATCGCCCCTCCCCATCGTCGCCTCACCGTCCCCGATCATGACGAGGTGGCCAAAGGGACCCTGCGGGCGATCATCCGTCAGGCGGGCCTGACGGTCGATGAGTTCAAGGCATTGCAATAGCTCGACGCTGGTCCACACCGACAGGGAGCCGAGCCGACGAACACCCCTCGCCCGCGACCCCGCCCCCGCCGGCCCGCCGTCGCCATCGGGACGGGCGGCCTCCCGCGACCGAACGGTCAACCGTCCCGCCGGAGCCGACTTTGAAGCGACACCGGGAGCTGAACTCGCTCAGGACAGGATGTCGGCCACCGCGATCTCGCCGATCTCGACGCCGTCGACCACCATGTGCAGCAGATGGCCGGGGGCGAGGACCTCGTGCGTCCGATAGCCGTCAGGACCCGGGTCGGAGTAGACTTCGACCTGGCCGTCGACCAGGTTGACGATCCAGTAGGCCGGGATGCCGCCGGCGCCGTAGATGTCGGCCATCGCCCGATCCTCGTCCGGGCTCGTGTAAGACACCTCGACGACCAGGGCGGCGTCGGCCGGTTCGGGATACCGGGCCAGGTAGTCCCGCGGCGCGCCGCGCACGATGACGAGGTCGGGACGCGGCATGCTGACCTGCGCGGGGATTCGCAACCCCTTCTCGCTGCGGGTGTGCCACGTGGCCAGCAGGATCGCTTCGATGGCCAGGCGGATCACCTCGCAGACGGCACCATGCAATGGGGATTCGGGCATCCGGTTCACCAGATATCCGTTGATGAGGTGGACATCGTCCCGCTTGCTGAAGAAGCCCAGGTCGATCAGCGACTCGTATTTCTCCAGCGTCATGCGGTAGAGGGACGACGGAATCCATCGCGGGCCGGCCGCGGTCGATCCGGTGGTTGCAGCCGTGGACATGGTCTCTCTGCCCCTCTCGCCCCGGGCTCTTCGGTGGAACCGGCTCGAGCACACGCTCCCGGACCCATTGACTCATACGCCGGCCGGGGACGTCAACATCGACCCGCCCGCGCGGTATTCCGCCCGCACGCCGCCCCCGCCGGCCCGTCGTCGCCACCGGGACCGGACCGACGGCTCGGGCCGCATTGCAGCCGGCCGATCCGCGACCGGTCCCGGCCCCGCGAGGGACGGGGCAGACCCTGTCGCCTTTCTCCGGCCCGACCCCTGTGGGCGGAATTGCGAAATGACCCTTTGCGGCTCCCGGTTCATCCCACCCTTCACGGCAGCCCCGGCGCCACCTTCAGGCACTCGTCGAGCTTCGTCCTCATGGCCGGCGAGAGCGTCCCGATGACCTGTGCGACGGTGTCCTGATACACGGTCACGAGGACCAGGCCGGAGACGACCGAATCGCGGACCAAACCCGTGGACTTCCCTTCGGGCGTGCTCGTGTCGATGAACAGGCAGGAGGGGTCGCTCGCCATCGTCAGGTTCTTCGTGACCTCGGCGACGACGACCGTGCTAACAACCCCGCTGTAGGCGTCGGACTGCACGACGACGGCCGGCCGCTTCTTCCCGCGCAGGCCGGAAGCGTGCGGGAAGCGCACCAGGACCACATCGCCCCGATTCATGGCCGCTCCGCGACGTTGGCGTCGTCGTAGTCGTCCATGTCCTCCCACCCGATGGGCTTGCCCGCGTCCCAGGCGAGCGATTGGAGCTCATCGCGCGTCCACGGGCTGTCGTCGTAGACCTCGGTCAGGCGCTCGTATTCGTCGAACGCGGATCAGGACGTACGCCTCGTTGGCCCGGGGATTGACGAGTCGCGGCGGAGTGTTTTCGGGGTGTTCCAGCGCCTGCACTTGCTGGTCGGTCAGCTCGATCATGGCGGCCTCCTTGACCTCATCGTACAGTCTGGGTCCCCGATTCGCGAGCGGCATCGGCCCATGCCGGCGGCGTGAGCGCGACCGGTCAGCGGATCCCCGCCGGCCCGCTCAACCGGACACGCCGGGACTTCGTGGGCATCGCCCATCTGGAGAGAAATGCATCTCCCCTTCGATCGCCCGACCGCGGACATGACCGGGCCGGAGCCGTTCGGATGAGCGTCCTCCGACCCGACCCGCCCCCGCCGGCCCGCCGTCGCCACCGGGGCGGGCCGAGCGGTGCCTCTTGGGCGGACCGACCAACCGCTGCTATTCGGCTCGCCTGCCGGACTCAGGATTGCGCCCACGAGCCGATGGTGGCCCCCACGTCGGCCGATCGGCTCTGCCGATAACCGCTCAGGTGGCCTCCCGGCCCAATCGGCCGGCCGCGTTCTTGACCGCGGACCGACACCCACCGACGCTGGACCGGCCGGCCGCGCACAGGGCGACCTCCCGGGGCGGACCGGTGGGCACGGGACGGACCGAACCCGGAATGGACGGGTTCGGGTGATGGCGCACCGACCGGTCGGGGCCACCTCATTGCAACGGGACCCGATACCCAACTTGATCCCCGTCGAGTACCTCAACCGCCTCCCCGTTCGCACTCCCATCGGTTCGGGCCGTTCCCTTCGTCGGAGTTTCACTCGGCCTTACCCATGCAACAGAAGGAGTTCTGCTGTTAGCGCCGCAAGTCTGTCCGCGCGTTCCTGAGGATTCCCAGAAACATGTAGACGCCGAGAAAAAGCACCATTTCGCACAAGTCCCGAGAATCGGAGTACAGTATGCCCTGATTTCTCGCCTTATCCTCTGCACCGGACTGGAATCCGCTATGTCCAATGATCCACCCGAGTATCGGCCCCGACCCGACGCGGAACCAACCCGGAACGAGATCTTCAACCGAGGGATTCCTGTTTCTCACTTCGTTCAGCGTCTCAACGAAGTTCTTGACCTTCTCCACGGTCACCTTTGATTCATATTTCTTACACTGGCCGACAAGCCTCAGGGGTCCCCCTCTATGCGAAAAAACATGCGAAGACCCGGGCCAAGGCATTTGAGCAAAAAAGTCTATACCGCTGTCGTTGCCAGTCGGTGTCAGGAATACTTCTGTGCCACCACAAAGCCTGCAGGCAACGCAGCCTCGCGCCTCATAATGCCTAGGGTTCAAAGAATCAATCGCGCGCAGCAAGGACGATCTAGATTGCAAGAGCCGGCGCCTCGCACGTTCGCCCGACCCACATGGCGCGGAAAAATCTCTCGCTCGCCATGCCAGTTGCCTGGATGTGAAGTCCTTTACTATGAATAGGCTCTCCAGGCCACGCTTGCAACCGCTCTCCTCAAATCGCATTAACCAATTCCAGTATGTTGTAGAGTTTGCGGCCGAGAATGCTTCGGCCGATGGCCGGTCCATATCTAACGCCGAAGCAGCAGCATCGATCAAAGCATCATCAAATCTAATAATGCCGGGCAAAAAATCGTGGCGGCAGAACCATGCAAGGATCTGTTGCTTATTATTGCTGCTCATAATCCCAAGGAATCGATCAGTTCCCGTAAAGTCGTCAACTTGCCTCGCAGGGTCTCCCTCATACCGGGGTCCCTGGTCATTCGAAGAGGAACGTTCTCTATGGCTCTCCTGCAGGACTCGATTGCGTCAAGCACTTGGACTGCGGATCCTCCTCGCGCTCATCTCTTCCTTGTACTTGCGGACCTGCGCAGCGCATACGCCCTCTCCAGATCGCCGTCCTGCCGGAATTGTTGGAAGGCTTCCAGCGCACTGCCTGATGAGGAACGCAAGCTGACGGATGTCGTCTTGTCGAAGGATGTAACGCTTGTCCCATTGACCTCTGGCGTCAAGAATCTCCTCGCCGCTTTGGTCCTTGGGCTTTGGGTAAAACCAGCCGACAAACTCGTTGAACTGCAAGCTATTCTGGAACCGCTGGCGGCCATCATTCCATTCCATCCATTCGCGCACGGCAATACTACTCCTACTGAAGAGCTCCTGGAAATATGGGTAGGACCGCTCATCGACTTCATTAACATAATCCGATTCCTCTTTCGCCTGACGGAATGCTCGATAACCGCGAACCCATTGGCCAGTTCCATGAGGCGTGAGACCGAATCGGCGTCCAACCTCAGCTAAGTTGAGATCTTCCTCGTCCATCTGGTCAACAAGCAACTTTGCTTTACTGTAAGCCGACCACTCTTTAATCCCGGTGATATGCCGAATGCCCTGAAAAACCCACGATGCATCTTCGCTCGATCCAGTATACAACAGGCTAGGAATCTTCTTAATAGAGTTTATCGTCTGTTCGCTAATCTCGGCGCTTCGCCACGGGCTTCGGCTATCATCTTAGCAGCGCAGATACGTCTATTCCCTTCCAATACTACGTAGTTCGAGGGCCGGAACTCGCGTACGATAATCCGATCTATAGGGAGATATCCATTTGTTTCTATACTCATTCGGATGTTTTCGACTCCAAACTGCTTGACGAGACGTGTCATTGCCTCCTCTTGCACGTTCGTTTCCGCGATGCGCTTATCCGGGATGTGCTGCCAGTCTGAGCCGAAGAACCGAGGGTTATTGGGGTCGAGAAAGATACACTCTAGCGGAATGCTGCTCTCCTTTAGCTCCTGGTAAATCGCGAGTTCGCTCATACGTACCTGCCTTGTCCGTTCGATGTTGATGTAGACCTTCTCCCCGTCAGTTGCGCAGACTTAACTGCAGACGGGCCTGATTCGTTCCCGAGCCGATGCCCGCCGACCACACGGTGCAAGCGTCGTTATTCGTTCAGCCTGCAGTCTTGGATCGGCGACCGAGCTGCGCCAATCGCCTGAGGTTCGCCGCGGTACCTGTTCGAGAGGCCAAGGCCAGCGAGTCCGTCTGGCGATCGCGACAGTGCTAGTCACAGTCCCTATTCTGTCACCGGCAGCCGCTCTAGGCGAGGGAGCAGTGCCGAGTCCGGCTGTTTTCCGACACAGGTCTCCGCGAGCGACGGCTCCGACGACGGCTGGCGAGGCGCGGACTCGTTGGGAAACCCTCGGCTTAACGAACGTTGACAACCGACGGGGACTCTCCAGCGCCTCCGGTCGCCGCCTCGGCGGTCTGCGAGCCGTTCGGTCGATGCGGTCCCGGGCGGAGCCGATCAGCTGAAGAATGTCGCCGAACTCGTCCGGCGTCAGATCGGAGACGTCGGGGACGTGCCGCCGCGCGATGGCGAGCGTGTGACCCGGCGAGACCGGATAGGCATCGAGGACGGCGAAGGCGTGCTCGCGGGCTTCGACGATCCGCACTTCCGGCATCGCGCAGAACGGGCAGGGTTCAGGACTCGGGTCGCTCATAATACTGGGATATCGCCCTCTCGCAGTGGCCGTGGAGTGCGGCCCTGTCGTCGTCGGCGAGCTGCCGCCACAGGGCCGGCGAAAACCGGAGATAGGCCAGGTCTTGGCGGTCATACGCCAGGTACTTCCTCTGCTCGAACTTCCGGAACGGCATCCCGAGCATGAGCGAGCGGACATCATCGTGCGAAAGCCGATCCGCCTGCGCCATCCGCATCCCGGGCCGCTCGACGGGCAGGCCGCGCCGTAGCCGGTCGAGGTAGAACGCATGGAACGCCGGGACCACGGCGTCGATCGCCGCCCGGCCGCGGTCGTCAACGTGATCCAGGATCGCCAGCAGCATCACCGGCTTGTACGAGCTGGACATCTCCATCCGTTCGACGAAGGCGATGAAGAGCTCCCGGATCGACGAGTCATCGACCCGGGGCAGGCCGAGCGCCTCGCGGACCTCCTCGATCCGCTCGCGATGGAAGTAATGGTACGTCCGCTCGCCAAGGGTTAGCGTGTGGTCGGGCGCGACGACGCCCCGGGCGATCGCGGCCCGGATCCGGCCCTCCGCCGCCGCGAGCTCGACCTCCAGGTCCGAGGCCGAGAGCATGCCCGCGACGGCATCCTGCCAGTTGAAGACGTCGATCTCCTCGTAATCCCGCGCCCAGAGGTCGATCGGCAGGACCTGCGTCGGCGGCTGGCCGGCGTCCAGCGTGGCTTGCTCGGCGCCCGTCAACTCGGGCGGGGCCAGCACGAACGCGCCGGGGCGATAGCTGCGGCATCTCCAGGATGCGGTGCAGGCTGAGCGAGTGGTTGTAACGGGTCGCGTTGTCGACGAAGTCGAAGACGACGAGGCACTCCTTGCCGGGCGCCTTGCGGGTCCCGCGGCCCAGTTGCTGGAGGTAGATCACCTTCGACAGCGTCGGGCGTGCCATGAGCAGCACCTCGACGTCGGGGCAGTCCCAGCCCTCGTTGAGCAGGTCGCAGGCACACAGCACGCGGATCTCGCCGCGGGCGAAGGCGTCCAGGCACGCCGCCCGGTCGGACCGGCTCATCCGGCCCGAGACGCCGCGGGCCGGGATGCCCTCCGACCGGAACCGCTCGGCCAGCTCCTCGCCGTGCCGCACGTTCACGCAGAAGGCAACCGCCTTGCGGCCCGGCACGTGATCGCGGTATGTCTCGACGATCAGCCGGTCCCGCGACGGCACCAGCACGGTCTCCTCGATGTCCCGGCGGTTGTACTGCACCTGGTTGAACCGGACGCGGGTCAGGTCAACGTTCGTCCGCACCCGGACGCAACGGATCGGCACCAACTCGCCCCGCTCGACGGCCTCGCGGAGCGTCAGCCGGTGTGCCGTGTTGCGGAACACCTCGAGCGCCGACTGGCCATCCGCCCGGTCGGGCGTGGCCGTCAGCCCCAGCGTGAAACTCGGCCGGAAGTAGCGGAGCAGCTTCTGATAGGACTCGGCCGTCGCGTGATGGGCCTCGTCGACGACCAGGTAGGCGAAATCGTCGGGCTTGAAGCGATTCAGGTGGAGCGCCAGGCTGTCCACCGTGCCGACGAGGTTCTCGACGTCAGTGTCCTTGACGTCGCCGTAGAACAGCCCCGTGGATGCCTCGGGCCAGAGCTTGCGGAACTGTTGATACGCCTGCTGCACCAGCTCGTGCGTATGGGCCACGAAGAGCGTCCGGCCGCCGACGCGACGGGCGTCGACGATCGCCGTCACGGTCTTGCCCGCGCCCTGGGCGTGGGTCACCATCGCGATCGTGTTCCCCTCGGCCCGCAATCGGTCGAGGCACTCGAGGCGCCTCCTCCTGGTGCGGCTTGAGCTCGATGACGTCGCCGTGCTGCCTCGGCAGGAAGTCCTCGAACTCGAGCAGGCCCGGGACCCGCTCGAGGAATAGCGCGAGCTGCTCCTTGACCGGCTCGGGGTCGTCGGCGATCTGGCGGTCGGTCCAGCGGAAGACCCGCCACCCCTGGTGCACCAGGCTGTTCTGCCGCAGGAGCTGGTCCTCGTACCCCGCGATCCGCTCGGCGTCGGGGACGTGCCAGGTCAGGCCGTCGATCTCGAAGGCGACGCGCTCGTCGACAGTCCGCAGCGCGAAGTCGATGAAGCGGCTGACGCCGTAGATGTCCTCGACGGCCAGCTCGGGCGTCAGCAGGCGGACGTTCTCGACCCCGAAGACCTGCGCGAAGAGCTCGACGAAGAGATCCTCGGGCCTCGAGCTCGTCGCCGACCTGGGGCTCGGGTACTCGTCCATCGGATGCCGATCGTGATCCTGGATGGGTCATCGCCGAGCAGCGCTGCCCGACGCCTCGGGCGATCCTGGGATGTTCGGAGGCCCGGCCTCGCGTCTTCCCTCGAGGTCTGATCCGAGGTTCTTGCCGGGGTCAGGCGGCTGGCACGGCTCCTGCGGGATCATACGCAAGAGACCTCGCCGTCGCAGTCACGAAGCGGACCAGGGCGGGATCGACCTGTGTCGGCACTAATCCATGCACGACTTGTGAACGGATCTTGTAAGATTCCTTCAACCGATCGAACTGCTCCCTATTCAGGAACCCATTCCCGTATAGCGATCCCATCAGCTCGATTGGCGTCGGCTTGCCATACAGCTCGGCCACGTCACGAATCCGCCGCATCGCCGCTTCGAGGCCGCCCCATGCGACGACATGGGCGTACGGGGTATAGCCCCGATCGACCAGATCCTCCGCGGCTTTCAGGATCTGCGCGAGTTGATCGTCCGAGGGCTCGGAGGCATCACGGGCGACTTTCTCGATCATCGTCTCGGGCTCGAGGACGACGACATCGAGCCTCCAGCCGGCCTGTCCGTTCACGACCTCGGCCAGGCGGGTAATGTATGGGTCGTTCGAGAGGTCGATCCGGTTCGCCTTGATCTGGACGACGACCCCTTCATTCCCCCTCCTGGCAATCAGGTCCAATGAGAAGCCCGCGACGAAAGGGGGAACTTGCTCTCCCTTGGGCTGCACGACGACATCGTACCCCTCGTCCCGGTACCGCTGAACGATCCTGGCGAGCGCTTCGTGTTCCATCGTATTACCGGGGAAGTTGGATGAAATCGGGTGCGTCATCGATCCTGACGTAGAGGAACTCGTCCCCCTTGCTGTAGGCCGCAAGGAGGATGGCAGACGCCCTGCGAATCTTGATCGGGGCATCGATGTTGATATGCATAGTCTCGGAATACCTGATCTGTGAGTCGTCGTCGTAGACCAGCCCGTTCAGCGCGTCTCTGATGGGCTTCACCATGTTGTCGTCGTCCAGGGAGGGATCCTCGCCCTCATGGAAATTATAGATGGTGCACTTGAGCTTGCCAATCAGTGGTGGCTTATCGACCCAGTGCTTCGCCGCCTCGGCCCTGACGGCGCTTTTCCAGGCGTTCAGTGTCGCCCTGTCCCTGGTTTGATGGGAAACCGGTGGCCCATCGATCGTGAATTCCAGATGAGGCATCCCGGCGGCTTCCCGTTAACTCTGCCTCTCGATGGGTCCCGGCTCGTCGTCATTGCTGCCCTCCGCAGCACGTCCACGCCCATCGCGAATCCTACCACGCACCGTGGAAGAAGTCTGCCCCCGATCGCCTTCATCCCGGGCGAAAATTATCCTCTCCAGCCCGGCATTCCTGGCCTCGGCACGCGGTGCGCGAGTTCGGCTGCGGGGAAGGGACAATGGTGCCAGGGAAGCGTCTGGCCCACCCCATCAGATCGCCCACACCGGGAGGGCGTCTGGAGCGGGCTGTTCCCGGCCATCACCCGCAGGAGCACCGAGGACCTCCTCTTCGACTTGGCCCTCGCCCGGTTCCGCCGACGGCCGCCGATCTCGGCCCTGCCGACGGGACTCCGCCGGGACATCCGGGCGTCCTTCGGCAGCTACGCCGACGGCTGCCGGCGGGCCGACGACCTCCTGTTCCGGGCCGGCGACGCCGCGGCCGTCAACGACGCCTGCCTCTTCGGAGGGATGAGGGATGAGGGATGAGGGATGAGGGGCTCGGAGGGAGGGGCGAGGAACGAGGGGCTCGGTGGGAGGGCCAAGTCCGGGAGGCGGACGCATCTTTGCCCCTCCCTCATCCCTCATCCCTCATCCCTCATCCCTCATCCCTCCCGAAGCCGACACCGCCACGATCGGCACCCGGGCCGGCTGGTCCGAGCGGATGCGCGAGCGGGGCTACGCCCTCCGCGGGCACCGGTTAGTCCGAGTCCGGGCGAAGGATGGGGGAGGGGAGCCCAATCGGACGATCGCTCCGAGTGACGTCGCCGTCCTCATCTGGCCGGAATTCCCCGCCGCGCCCGGGGTCCGTCGCGGTGCTCCACCCGGGCATGGGATGCTCTGGGCTCGATCCGAATCACCGCCTGTACGTTGGCGTGAGCTCGCCGTTGTGGTCGATGATCCCCGCCTGGATGAGCGACTCGCGGAACTCCTCGGGCGTCATCTTCCGAATGTCCTCGACGATATACGCCCAGGGGCTGTCCGCGTACCCAGCCTTTTCCGCCGCCTCAGCGGCGGCCGTACCGGCCGTCCGGCCCGACGTGCCAGACCGCGAGGATGTTCTTCTGGGTCCGGACGTTGATTTGGATGTGCGCTTCTTCATAAATCCAGCTCCTTTCCCAGATCCGCTTCGCCGACTCGGTGGGGACATAGACGGCTCGCGCCGAATCGATGGGCTTCCGCGTTGCTTCCGTCCGAAGGTAGAACTCATTGAAGACCGCGCAGTCCAGGTTCTTATGCTGATTGCCGTTCCCCGGGACCTTCAAACCGCTCTCAGCCCACCTCTTCAGCATAACGTCATGCGCGAGCTTCAGTGACGCACGTTCCCCGGATCGAGGAGGTCGAGGCAATTCCCCAGGCGGATCATCGCCCCGACGACGGCTGGCCGCGGATATCGCTTGAACTCCCTGGCCCACCACCAGGCCTGTTTCGGGGCGTATTCCCAGAAATAGGCCCCGCTGCCGAGCCAGTCGTCGGTATTGCTGCTCACCCGGAATGGCTGGCCATCGACCAGGTCGGCGGCGGTCTCGGCCGTCGTCCCGTGGAACGCGACGATCGTTCGATGATAGTCGTGAGAATCGACGGGAAGATCGCTCAAGACCGTGCTCCGCGCAAGTCCCATCTCCGGTCCTACCGTTTCAGTCTCGACTCGACGGCTCCATAACTTGAGTCGCGGTGCAAACGGGACGCGGCGCCGGCGGACGAACCGACGCGCGGCGCCGCGCCGAGGACTTCCTCTTCTTTTTGGCCCTCGGCCGGTTCCGCCGACGGCCGCCGTTCTCGGCCCTGCCGACCGGACTCCGCCGGGACATCCGGGCGTTCTTCGGCACGTACGCCGACGGCTGCCGGCGGGCCGACGACCTCCTGTTCCGGGCCGGCGACGCCGGGGCCGTCGACGACGCCTGCCTCTCGGAGGGGTTAGGGGCGAGGGGCGAGGGGTTAGGAGGAAGGGCCGGACCCGGAAGACGGCCCGTCTTCGCCTCTTCCTCGCCCCTGGCCCCTCATCCCTCGCCCCTCCCCAAGGGCGAGGCTGCTCGACGAGACCGCCACGATCGGCAGGCGGGCCGGCTGGTCCGACCGGCTTCGCGAGCGCGGCTATGCCCTCCGCGGGCACCGGCTGGTGCGGTGTCGGTAGCGGGAGGACGACTCTCAGGTAGCCTGCCCTGGGGGTTGCTGCACCCGGGCGAGCTTCCGCACATGGTCACGCTGTTTCATGTCCTCGATGACGGCTCGGGCTTTCTCGCCGACGTAGAAGAGAGTACGGTCCACCAGGTGCTCGAGTCTTTCGGGAAGGTCGTCGATCAGCCCTCGCTCCGCCGCTTCGTCGAGCACCTCGAGCATCCAGAGCGATTCGACTCCCCTCTTCCTCGCCTCCCTCCTCGCCTTCCTGTCGTCCATGATCAGGATGTCCGCCCCGAGCTCGCGAGCGAGAGAAATGATGGCCCTGTCTCCGTCTCCTCTCACTCCCGGCTTCCCCAGGGACGGGATGTCCTCGACCTGTTGTGGTTCCAGGATTTCAAGCCATGGCGGCGCATTGGCGGCCCACACCCGAACAGGCTCCGGAGTATGCGGGTCGGCCATCTCTCGCTCGATGACCACACGAGCGGTGATGACCCGGTCGAAGATGCCGGGCAAGATATGGTCGCAACCGATGAGCACCAGGTAATGCAGCGGCCCCATGTCGCAGACCGCGATCATAGGATCCGGCCCTTCCTCAAGAACTCTCGCCCTCCCCCGAACTCTTCGATGTCCAGGTCCTGGCCCATATCTCGTTGCTTCAGGAGTTGCTCGGCCTCGTGGAAGCTCAAGTCCAGGGCCTCCTCGAGCTGGCGGTGGGTGATCTTCGCCTGGCGGTATTGCTCCATGAGGTAAACCTCCTTGGCGTCGCGGGCGAGGTCAACCCCATCGGTGCGAATCTGCTGCTCGATATCGTGCGGTATGTCGAAACTGATTGTCATGGCCTTATCCCTCGCGGCTCCTCGAAGGAGGCCCAGGATCGGGTTTTCCCTACAGTTTGGCCCAACATCGGCCTCGAAACAAGGAGTCAAACGCTCCGCCGGCAGACATCGTGCGAAGCGGGTGGTGAACGATCCGGGTCGTTCATGATCAGCATTGATCGCTTGCTCGTCGCGGTCCCGGTGAATTTCGTGGCCGGCGAGATGGCCGCGGAGGGCCGGGCCGGAACGGGATTGACCCGACTCTCACCCGCGTCTGCCGATCTCGGCCCTGCCGGCCGGCCTCCGCCGGGACATCCGGACGTCCTTCGGCAATTACGCCGACGGCTGCCTCTCGAAGGGGTTAGGGGCGAGGGGCGAGGAGGAAGGGCCGAATCCGGAAGGCGGACCCGTTTGCGTCCCTTCCTCGCCCCTCATCCCTCATCCCTCTCGAAGTCGAGACCGCCATGATCGGCACCCGGGCCGGCTGGGCCGAGCGGCTCCGCGAGCGGGGCTATGCCCTCCGCGGGCACCGTCTGGTGCGGGATCGGGCAGCCGACGGGCCGGTTCGACTTCCGGCGCAAGGGACCGCGGAGGACGGCCCGCCGGGGATCGGCATCGGTGAATCCGACGCCTAACCACCCGCCTCGGCGACGGGTCCGTACCAATCGAGGCGGAATTCCAGGTCCTCGAGCAGCTCGTCATAGGTGACGCAGAAGATCCGCTTGGAATTGACGATCACATGCTCGCGCCGCCACCGCAAGCGTTCGCGTTCACCGGCACCCATGTGTTGATCGCGGCCGACCACCAATACCCCGGTGTAATCGATCCCCCGCTTGCCCAGCCGGGCCTCCATCGCGGCCGTGTTGGTCATGTCCTGGAGCTTGTGGAACCAATCGACCACCTGCGAGTATCCGTGATCGAAGCGCGGGCTCCATTCCCTCGTCGCCTTGCCGCCGTGCGTGACGAATAGGCTGCGAGGGCCTGCGTCTTCCAGCTCGATGAACGCGCAGGCCCGCGTCTCCGAATCGCCGATCACCAGGTCACAACGGAAATCGCCGAAAAGCGGGTACTCATACGCGAGCCGGTCGACTCGCTTGACCGCCGGATTGTACAGGCCGATCAGCGCCGAGACGTGCGGCCGCGCCCGAAGAAGGCGCAACGCGGCCTCTTTGAGCATGGAGTTCTCGAGGAGGAGCGCCTCGAGTTCTGCAACCTCGGACCGGGCACCGACCCGGTCCAGGGTATGCGCGAGGAAGTCGGGCATCGGTCGGCGGCCCCTCGTCACTCGGCCGTGGCGAATTGCTGGAGCGTCTCGTGCCGCACGACGTCAACGACCTCCGGAGCCCGACCATCGGGGACGGCGATCAGGACCCGAAGGCTCTCATCGATCCGGATCAGATAGAGCGGCGTCGGGCTCCCCGCGCCTCGCCACGCGCGCGTGCCAGTCACGGGGAGGGATACGCGAGAGAGCCTCCAGCCTCTCCACGACCGCGGCGCGTTCGGCGTCCGACAACTCGCCCAGCGCCATGAACACGCGGCGGTGGAATCCGAAGCCATTGCTCTGCATCGTCGGCCTCCCCGGCCCGCCCCGCGTCGTCCCGTGTCGCGCCCCCCAGGAAGGCACGCCTTGCCCACTACGCATTCTAAGCCATGATCCGGCCTCGCTCAAGGTCGGCCATCCGGCCCGAAGCGCGGCCGGGCCACGGCCCGTGGCAAGATCTTCATCGACCACGGACCGGGCCCGGCCATCGGAGCGCGAGGTCCACGACTGCTCGTCCGGCGGAAGTCAGGGGACGCGATCACCCGGCGGAGCAACGAGGACTTACTCGTCTACCTGGCGCTTGCCCGGTTCCGCCGACGGCCGCCGATATCCGCCTTGCCGGCCGGCCTCCGCCGGGACATCCGAGCGTCCTTCGGCACTTACGCCGACGGCTGCCGTCGGGCCGGCGACCGCCACGATCGGCACCCGGGCCGGCTGGTCCGAGCGGCTCCGCGAGCGGGGCTATGCCCTCCGCGGGCACCGGCTGGTGCGGTGCCGACGCGGGGGAACCGGCGGGGATTCCAGCCAGGGATCGCACCAATCCGCCGGATGAATCGGCCGCGACCCCTACGCCCGCCGATCCGGAGGCAGACCACGGTTCAGGAGAGCACCTCGACCGTGATGTCGGGGAACCGGCGTAACTGGACGTCGTTGGTCAGGAATCGCCCGGCGCCATGCTCGACCGCCGCGGCCAGATTAAGGCTGTCGGCGAGCCGGAAGCCGTACCGCGCACGGATCTCGGTCGCCCGCTCGAAGACCGATCCCGACAGCGCGAACTTCAGCAGGTCCGGCGCGGCGAGGAACGCGTCGTAGTCGGCGAGCAGCGACGCGTCGCCCAGCTTGATCGGCTTGACCCGGCACTCCAGGCGGGTCAGGTCGCTCACCGCGGCGTGGTCGCCGGCCGCGACGAGCTGATCGATGCGGCCCTTCGCCTTGATGCGGAACGGTTCCGGCCCTTCGACCAGGTAAATGACGATCATGCTGTCGAGGTAGACGATCATCCGCCCAGATCCCCGGGCGGCGAGGGCGTCGTCTGGCTCCAGATCGTCCGCCAGCGCTCCTCGTACTCCTCATCCTCCGCCCGCCGCGCGGCCTCATCGGCCTCCATCTCCTGGAGGTTTCGCCCGCGGTAGCCCCTGGCCGCCTGACGCCGCAGGATCTCGTCAAGAACAGCCAGGATCGTCCGTGGCGATTCCCCTGGGGTGTGCAATGGCGCCAGGGAGATCGCCACCCGGACCGGTCCCGGAGCCAGGTCAGGCCTCTCATCCAGCTCGAGCGTCCCGTCGGCCTTGAGGATTCCCGTGACGATGACGGTGTCCGCGCTCATGGATGAATATCCTCGCGAGGGACCGTGTACAACGCACGGCCCTCGCCACCACGAAGCCATCTTCCCGCTCGTTCCATGATAGTCGCCCAGGGACCCGGGCCGCGAGTCGCGTCGCCTCATTTTCGCCGAGGGATTCCGGTGAGCCGTCGCCACGCCGCCAGCCCGAATCCCCCGATCTTGCATCGCGAGGAGATGTTCCTGCTCCCCGACGACCCGCGGCGCAACAAGTTCGCCCGCCTCACCTCGCAGGAAGAGCGCGCCGGGCTGCTGGATGAGACCGCCACGATCGGCACGAGGGCCGGCTGGTCCGAGCGGCTCCGCGAGCGGGGCTATGCCCTCCGCGGGCACCGGCTGGTGCGGGATCGGGCGGGGGATGGGCTGACAGGTGCCGGGTCAGATGGCCGCTCCGAGTGACTCGGCCGCCCTCGCGGGATCGAGACTTACCATTCTGCCTCCGGTCGATCGCGAGGCCTCGTCGTGCAGTGGGGTAACCCGGGCTCGGGCCCACTCACCGACGATACGTGGGCGTGAGCTCCCCATTCTCGTCAATGATCCCCGCGAGGAAGAGCGACTGGCGGAATTCCTCGGGCGTCATGTTGCGGAGGTTGTCCACGATGTACGCCCATGGACTATCGGCGTACCCCGCCTTCTCCGTCGCCTCAGCGGCGGCCGTACCGGCCGTCCGGCCCGACGTGCCAGACCGCGAGGATGTTCTTCTGGTTGCGGACGTTGACCTGGATGTGCGCTTCTTCATAAATCCAGCTCCTTCTCCAGATCCGCTTCGCCGACTCGGTGGGAACATAGACGGCTCGCGCCGAATCGATGGGCCTGGAACCCGCCTCCGACTCCAGGTACACATCATTGAAGACCGCGCAGTCCAGGTTCTTGTGCTGGCCGATTGCCGTTTCTCGGGACCTTCAAACCGCATTCAGAAGGTGTGTGAGAAGGCTTGTCGGGTAGGTCGAGCGAAGTGAGGCCCACCGATCTGCGACGCCATTCCGGTGGGCCTCACGCCTGCGGCGTTCGACCCACCCTACGACCTACTCTCACACTCGCAGCCCACTGCTCCAGCATAACGTCATGCGCGGCCTTCGGTAATCGCACGGTAACCGTTCAAGGCCCTGTGTGGGGTATGCAGTGGACATTGCGACGACGGCGGCATGAGGGATCAGCAGCCTCTGGCAGGGACGAATGGCATCAGGCTCTCGCCCGACGCCCGAGCGGCCGTCGTGGCCCAAGAGCGGCGGCATCGGGTGCGCGCCAACGATGGGACGCCGGAGTCGCCGGGTGAGGGGTTGCGCCGCGGCCGCAGCCGGGCGAACCGGCGACGTCAGTCGCCGGGTGATCACCGGTCCGGCCCGGTCCCTTCCGCACGCCGCCGTTCGGCGCGGGTCTCCGTCCCCGCCACAGCCGGGCGAACCGGCGACGTCAGGCGTCGGGTGATGCCCCCAGAAACCCGGCGACTGACGTCGCCGGTTCGCCCGGGTTGCTGGACCGAGGCCGACTCCGAGTGGAGTAGGACGATGTTACGCCCTCAGGGGGGCAGGGCCACCGGTTCCGCGGGCGTGGGCGCGGCCGATTGTCGCACCGCCTGTGCGACTTTCGGCCGCGTCGGTGGTCGCACGGGCCGTGCGACGATTTCCGGGGTCCGGTAGGCAAGGTAGAAGGCCCGCATGCGGAAGACGTTGCTCCGCGAAAACCCGCCCGAGCCGGGGAGGGCCTTCTGGAGGTCGTCCGCCAACCGCTCCGGCACACGCTGGCCCCAGTTCGCCTGCTCCTGTGCTAGACGATATTGCGGCCGATTTCCCATAGAGGCGAATCAACCGACGGCCGTCGGTCTCGGCCCTGCCTACCAGGCTCCCCCGGGACATCCGGGCGTTCTTCGGCAGCTACGCCGACGGCTGTCGGCGGTCCGACGACCGCCACGATCGGCACCCGGGCCGGCTGGGCCGAGCGGCTCCGCGAGCGGGGCTATGCCCTCCGCGGGCATCGGCTGGTGCGGGATCGGACCACAAGTACGACCGAAGAACCTCACCACGGATCGCAGGAATCACACGGATAGGAACCCGATCCGGGCTCAGTCCGTCCTTGATCCGTGTGATTCGAGCGATCCGTCGTCATTTCGACGGTTCATCCGACCCTCGGGGAACACCGACGTCACGGACCATGCCTCGAGCAAATCTTCCAGAAGCGGCTCATGGTCGTCGATATCATGGAGGAGTTGAAGGACCCTCGCGGAGGCCTCGATGAGCAAGAAGAGACCTTCCCCGCTGGGCGACTACGCCGGTCTGCTCGGCCAGATCAAGGAGCGCATCCGGCAATCCCAGGCCCGGGCTGTGCTGTCGGCGAATGCCGAGATGATCCGGCTTTACTGGGACATCGGGCACATCCTGGTCGAACGGCAGGGGCGAGAGGGGTATGGCACGGCCGTCATCCCCCGGTTGGCACGCGATCTCCGCAACGAACTTCCCGAAGTTAAGGGGTTCTCCGAGCGGAACCTGGGCCGGATGATCGCCTTCCGTCGGGCCTATCCCCGCCCGGCTGAACTTTTGCCACAGGCCGTGGCAAAACCTCCCTCAACGACGGACCTGCCACGGCCTGCGAGACGAGCCGCCGATCCCGATCCCGGCTCAATTGTGCCACAGCCCGTGGCACAATTGCCTTCGGACATCCCCTTGCTCTGGTCGATCCCCTAGGGCCACCACGCGGTCCTGCTGGAGAAGGTCAAGGATCTCGACATCCGTCTCTGGTACATGGAACAGGCGATCCGGCAGGGCTGGAGCCGGGAGATCCTCGCGCTGATGATCAAGGGCGACGCCCACTCACGCCAGGGCCGTGCCATAAGCAACTTCCCCGACCGACTCCCGCCCGCGCAGTCGGACCTGGTCACTCAGTCGCTCAAGGATCCGTACATCTTCGACTTCTTGACCCTGGAGGAACCGTTCCACGAGCGGGAACTAGAGACGGGCCTCCTCCGTCACCTCGAGCGTTTCCTGCTCGAGCTCGGCCAGGGGTTTGCGTTCGTGGGCCGGCAATATCGCATCGAGATCGGCGACGAGGACTTCTACCTCGACCTGATCTTTTACCACCTAAGGCTCCGGGCTTTCGTGGTCGTTGACCTGAAGAAAGGGCCGTTCAAGGCCGAATATGCCGGCAAGATGAACCTCTACCTGAGCATGGTTGACGACACGCTCCGGCACTCGACCGACGCCCCGTCCATCGGACTCATCCTCTGCCAGGACCGCAACCGCGTTGTGGCCGAGTACGCCCTGAGGGGCATCACCAAGCCGATCAGTGTCTCCGAATACGAGCTCACCCGCTCCTTACCCCGTGAGCTGCAATCGAGCCTGCCGACCATCGACGCCATCGAGGCCGAACTGGCCGAGCCGCCGCCCGCGGACCCGATCCCCAAACGTGCCGCCCGCGGCAAGAAGGGGAGGCCATCGTGAACACTCGACTCGTGGTTATCGCCGGATGATCGAGTCCTGTTTCGGAGACTTGCGATTGACCGGCGCGGAGGATTGTGCCGTATAAGCCGGTGACACCGACGGCTGCCGGCGGGCCGACGACCTCCTGTTCCGGGCCGGCGACCGCCATAATCGGCACCCGGGCCGGCTGGTCCGAGCGGCTCCCCGAGCGGGGCTACGCCCTCCGCGGGCACCGTCTGGTGCGGGATCGGGCGGGGGATGGGCTGACGGGTACCGGGTCGGACGGCCGCTCCGAGTGACTCGGCCGCCCTCGCGGGATCGAGACTTCCCACTCTGCCTCGGCGGGCGATCGTCGAGCGGACCGGACGATCTGAGACGGCGGAGTCGTCCGGACCGGCCGGCCGATCCGGGGCGGCCGATCCGGGGCGGCGGAGACAGGCTGACAGCCTGTCCTACAAATGGGCTCTCGCTCGAGTTGGTCCCGCGCCCGCGGTGGAGGCAGGCGGGATAGCCTGTCCTACTCAGGACCGGGGCTTGAGGGTGATGCCGGCGATCTCCTTGCGTTCGTAGGGGCGGAACTGGACCTGGTACACCTTGACCCGGTCGGGCGTCACGTCGAACTCGGCGTCGATCTGGTCGAGGACGCGGCTCGGGTCGCCGTCGGAGCCGGACGACCAGACGGCGGTGTGGACATGGCCGTCGCCATCGAGGGCGATCAGGCGGCGGTCCTGGCCCATGGCGTTGTGCGCGACCGAGATCGCCGTCAGCGAGCGGCCGTGAGCCTGGTAGGCGCGGGCCTTGCCGAAGTCGTACTTGTGGCCGTTGGCGAAGAACCCCACGCCACCGCGGCCCTCATTCGACGCCTCGGTCTTCCAGGGACCGGCGGCGACCTTCGCCCAGACGCGGCACTCGGACTGGTCGGGCACGAAGGTGGCCTCGTAGTACTCCAGCCCGGGAGCGGGCTGGCCGCCTCGCTTCGGCCGCGACCCCCACGACGAGACGAACGGCGACGGGTGCCAGCGGAAGCCGTCGCCGTGCCCCACGCCGGTGACGCGCACCAGGATGACCCGGGCCGTCGGCCGGTCCTTCACGTCGAACCGCGATTCGATCGCGTCGACGGGCGCCTCGGCGAGCGGGGTGCCGTCGGGCTTCCACCAGGTGTTGGGGCCGGTGGGGACCGAGGAGACGGCGACGATCTCGACGGCCGCCCCGCCGTTGTAGGTCGCGCGATAGCGGGACTCATCGGCCGGGGCGGCGGACGCGGCCGGACGCGGGCCGGGCGGATCGGACGACGCCCGCGACCCCATCCCCACGCCCGCGCCACAGGCCAACGCGGCGATCAGCAGGGTTGCGGCCAGGACTCTAGGCGCTCGCTGGATGAACATGGCTTTCAGGACTCCCTGGACCAGGGCGGCGACAGGTTCCGAGACGACCAGGGCCGCGGTACCGCCCGCCGCGTAGCGGACCGCCGCCGTTACCGTTGCGTGCTTCCAGGCTTCCGAGGGCATCCCCGCGGCGAGGCCGCCGAGCCGCAGCGGACCTCCCAGCGCAGGCCGAGGCCGCACCCGGTCCAATCCCGCGCCGGGCCAGCCGGGCGCGGAGCCGCACGCGGGCCCGCGACAGCCGCGACTGGACGGTCCGCACCGGGCAGCCGAGCGTCCGGGCCGCCTGCTCGTAGCTGAGCCCTTCCAGATGGCAGAGCAGCACCGGCAGCCGGAAACGGTCGGGCAGACGGCCGAGCTCCTCGTGCAGCTCGGGCCAGGCGTCATGCCCCGCGACGCCCGGTCCATCGGCCTCGAATCGCCCGCCGGACACGGCCATCGACGCCTCCGCGGCGCGTCGCTCGCGGGCGCGGCGTCTCGCGGCGCCGCGGCGAGCCCGGCCGGCGACCCGCGCGCCGTCCCGTACAGCCAGCTCGAGACCGATTCGCCCCGTCGGATCGACCGCGCCCGGCGAGCCAGCACCAGGAATGTCGCCTGCGCGGAGTCCTCGGCGTCGTGCCGGTCGCCGAGGATGCGCCGGCAGACTTCCAGGACCATCGCCCCGTGGCGGTCCACCAGCGCGGCGAAGGCGGCCTCGGACTCGTCGCCCGGCCCGAGGCGGAAGCGTTCCAGGAGCACGCCGTCGGCCAGGCCCGTCAGCGTGCCGAGCCGGAACAGCGTGTCGACCTGCTTCCGCAATGTCGAGGTGGATTCGATCGCCAAGTTCGGACCTCCCCATCCGGGCCGGCATTCCTGACGAGTAGTCCCCGCCGGGGCGTCGGATCGCCCCAGGATTCCGCCGGCAAACCCGGCCCGACCGGCCAATTGTATCCGAACCGCATGGCCGCCATGGACTTGAACGCTGCCGCCCCGACAGGGAATCCGGCCGCGGTCCCCGCCAGCATGTTGAGGGGTCTTCCCGCCGCCCGGTACAATTCAGGTCGGTCGAACGCGGCCGCGACCCGGACCCGACGGGCCGGCCACGCGACGCGACGCGACGCAGCCGGGCGAGATGGCATGAGATCGGTTGAGTTGAGACGACTGGTGTGACGGACGGAGGTGACCCTTGAGCCGCGGCACATGGACCGAGACCGACCCCACGCTGTGTGCCCATCGCGACCGGCTGGTGGAGACCTTGCGGGGATACGGCCGGGTGGCCGTCGCCTACTCGGGCGGGGTCGACAGCACCGTGGTCGCCCAGGCGGCCCATGAGGCGCTTGGGCGACGCCACGATCGCCGTGACGGCGGTCTCCGACAGCCTGGCCGCCGGCGAGCTCGAGGAGGCCGAGGCGCTCGCCCGCCGGATCGGCATCCGCCATCGCGTGATCCGCACCGAGGAGTTCGCCGACCCGAACTACCTGAGCAACCAGCCCGACCGCTGCTACTTCTGCAAGAGCGAGCTGTACGGCCGGCTCTCGGGCCTGCTGGGCGAGCTGGGGGTCGACGTGATCGCCTCGGGGGCCAACACCGACGACCTGGGCGACCATCGCCCCGGGATGCGGGCCGCGGCCGAGAACGGCGTCCGCCACCCGCTGCAGGAATGCGGGCTGGGCAAGCCCGAGGTCCGCGCCCTGGCCCGGGCCTGGGGCCTGCCCACCTGGGACAAGCCGGCGACGCCGTGCCTCTCCAGCCGGATCGCCTACGGCGAAGAGGTCAGCCCCGAGCGCGTCCGGATGATCGACCAGGCCGAGCAGTGGCTCCGCCAGCGCGGGCTGCGAGTCCTGCGGGTCCGCTACCACAAGGGCGACCTGGCCCGCATCGAGGTCCCCCTCGACGACCTGCCCGGGCTGGTGGACCTCCAGGTCCGCGGCGAGCTGATCACCGCCTTCCGCGCCCTGGGCTTCAAGTTCGTCACCCTCGACCTCGAGGGGTTCCGCTCGGGGAGCTTCAATAGCACGCTGCCCGATGTCGTCGTGCCGGTGGAATCGCTGCGGCTTGCGCGTCCAGTAGCAAGTGGCTCGGGGAGTAGTGGTCGAGTGGTCAGTGGGAGGCAGAGAGACCGCCTCCTCGGCGCAGGCTCGGTCCAGCAACGGTTATTGTCTCCAGACGACAGCAAGGCCAAGGCGTACAATCTACTACTGACCCTTGCCACTTGACGCCACTGACCACTGACCACTACCGCCACTGACCACTACCCCACTATGTCCCGAGTCACCTGCCGTTGCGGCGAAGTCATCACCGTGGAATCCGCGGGCGGTCCCGAGCGGATCGATTGCCCGCGGTGCGGCTCGCGGATCCGGCTGCGTCGGCGGACGTCGCCGATGGCGCCGATCCCGGGGGAAGACGAGTCGGAGGACGGCTACATCCGGTTCCACTGCCCGTGCGGACGCCGGCTGAAGGTGCGTGCCGCGTCGGGCCAGGATGAGGGGAAGTGCCCCGACTGCGGCCGGGTGGTGCCGGTGCCCGAGTCATCCACGACGCGGCAGCGGACCCGCGGCGGCCCGAAGGTCGATCCCGACGCGAGGACCGACGAGCTCGACGCCGCGGAGGTCGCCCGGCTGGCGGAATGGACGACCCGTCACACGGGCCGGGCCGCCGATATCCCCGGCGGCGCGGACGCCACGCCGACCGCCATGCCGAGCATCCGCGTCGCGTCGTCATCGCCGCCGATCGGTGGCGGCCCCACCCCGTCGATGGCCACGTTCGAGGCCGGACTGCGGGTCTGCCCTCGCTGCGGCAAGCCCGTGCACCTCGGCGCCTCCAACTGCCGCGAATGCGGCGCGGCCGTCCCGCGACGTTGAGACAGCGGGCAAGCCGATCGGCCGGACCACGGCCGCGCCCATCATCCCATCCGATCCGCGTGGCCCGGAGGTATTCGCCATGAGCACCGTCGAGCAGCGGACTTCCTCGCGAGCGGCTCCAGGCGGCCCGACCCTGGCCGACGGCCAGCGGCTGGACCAGGCCGAGTTCCTGCGACGGTATGAGCTCACGCCGCCAGGTTTCACGGCCGAGCTGATCGGAGGAGTCGTTCACGTGGCCAGTCCGCTCAGCAGCCCCCATGGGCGAGGTTCAAACCGCATTTCCACCTGGATCGGGTTGTATTGTGCTCGCACCCCCGGGACTGACGGCCTTGACAATGCGACCACGCTGATGGATGACCTCGGCGTCCCCCAGCCCGACTCGCAGTTGCGCATCCTGCCCGAATGCGACGGCCAGTCGCGTAACGAGGGCAAGTACGTCGCCGGGGCGCCGGAACTGGTCGCCGAGGTCGCGGCGTCGAGCCGCGCGGACGACCTCGGCGGACAGCTCGCCGACTACGAGCGCGCGGGCGTTCTGGAGTACATCGTCGTGGCCCTCGACGCCCAGGAGGTCCACTGGCACGTCCGCCGCGGCGACAAGCTGGTACGCATCCCGCCCAATCCCGATGGGATCTACCGCTCCGACGGCCTTCCCCGGACTCTGGCTCGACCCGGCGGCGCTGATGAGGAAAGACTTCGCGGGCGTCCTCGACGTGCTCGAGCGCGGCCTGGCCTCGCCCGATCACGCCGCCTTCGTCGCACGGCTCGCCGAGGTGGCGGCGCGGAACGCGAACGGCGGATGAGTCATCGACAGCGACCACTCGGCGTCCGGAGTCCATTGCCATGAGCACCGTCGAGCAGCGCACTCCCGTGATCGGCAACCGGCCCGACCCTGGCCGACGGCCAGCGGCTGGACCAGGCCGAGTTCCTGCGACGGTACGAGCTCACGCCGCCGGGTTTCACGGCCGAGCTGATCGGAGGAGTCGTTCACGTGGCCAGTCCCGTCGGCCGCGATCACGGGCAGGTTCGACGCCGACCTCATCGGCTGGCTCGGGTTCTACCGGCGCGCACTCCCGGGACCGAGGGCCTGGACAACGCGACCACCCTGCTGGACGACCTCGGCGTCCCCCAGCCCGACGCCCAGCTCCGCATCCTGCCCGAATGCGGCGGCCAGTCGCGTAACGAGGGCAAGTACGTCGCCGGGCGCCGGAGCTGGTCGCCGAGGTCGCGGCGTCGAGCCTCGCGGACGACCTCGGCGGACAGCTCGCCGACTACGAGCGCGCGGGCGTTCTGGAGTACATCGTCGTGGCCCTCGACGCCCGGGAGGTCCACTGGCACGTCCGCCGCGGCGATCGTCTGGTGCGCGTCCCTCCCGACCCCGATGGGATCCACCGGTCGTCAGCGTTCCCCGGTCTGTGGCTCGACCCCGCGGCGCTCTTGAGGCAGGATGTTGCCGGAGTCCTCGACATGCTCGAGCGCGGCCTGGCCTCGCCCGATCACGCCGCCTTCGTCGCACGGCTCGCCGACGCCGCGGCGCGGAACGCGAACGGCTCGTGATCCGGCGGGCGCGGCTTCTTCTCATGTCCTCATGTGATGAGCTTTCGGAGTCTCCGCCATGGCGGCGATCGACAAAGTGAACCTGCTCGACAAGCTCGGCCGGATCCGCGAGCACTGGAAGCCGCGGATCGCCGGCGAGCTGAACGGTCAGCAGGTCAAGCTGGTCAAGTTCCTGGGCGAGTTCGTCTGGCATCATCACGAGCACGAGGACGAGCTGTTCCTCGTCGTGAAGGGCCGGTTCCGGATGGACTTCCGCGACCGCGAGGTCTGGCTGGAGGAGGGCGAGTTCCTGATCGTCCCCCGCGGCGTCGAGCACCGGCCGGTCGCCGAGGACGAAGTGCAGGTGCTCCTGTTCGAGCCGGCCTCGACCTTGAACACCGGCAACGTGCTGGATGAGCGGACGGTACCGGACCTCGAGCGGATCTGAGCCGACGACGCAAACGCTCGCGGGCCGAGCGTGGCGGCAATGCCGATGAGAGCCGGGAGCGGCGGCACGAAGGCGCACGGCAGGATTCATGGTCCGCCCGAGGTGTCGAGGGCGATGCGAGCCGTTCTCGGCCTCGTGTCATGGTGACCGACGACCGGTTCCGCGAGCGAGAACCAGGACGGCGGCCGACATTGCCTTGCTCATGGCCGGAGCGCTCCCCTTTCGCTCGAGCTCGTTGCGGCGGTGGCTCAGCCCAGGATCGCCCGGATCGGCCCCTTGCATTCGTCCTCCTCGACCAGCCGCATGGTCCGGCCGAGGACCGGGATCTCCATCTTCGCGTGGTCGAGGCCGAGCTGATGGAGGATCGTGGCGTGCAGGTCGCTGTAGTAGTGCGGGGACTCGACGGCCTTGTAGCCGACATCGTCGGTGGCCCCGTGGACGACCCCGCCCTTGACCCCTCCGCCAGCCATCCACGCTGTGTAGCCCCTGGGGTTGTGGTCGCGCCCGGTCGTGTTCTGCGACCAGGGACTGCGGCCGAACTCGCTGGACCAGACGACCAGCGTCTCGTCGAGCATCCCGCGCTGCTTGAGGTCGCGGATCAGGCCGGCGATCGGCTTGTCGGTCGCCCGGCAGAGCGGGCCGTGCGTCTCGATATCGCCGTGGGCATCCCAGCCGCCGTTGCCGCCGCCGGCGTGGCAGACCTGGATGAACCGGACGCCCTGCTCGGACAGCCGACGCGCCAGCAGCAACTGCCGGCCGAAGTCGTCGGTCGCGGGCTCGCCGATCCCGTAGAGCTCGCGGACATGCTCGGGCTCCCTGGACAGGTCGACGACCTCCGGCGCGGCCATCTGCATCCGGGCGGCCAGCTCGTAGGCGCCGGCGCGGGCGGCGATGTCGGACTCGATGGCGTGGTGCTCGCGGAACTCGCGGTTCAATTCCAGCAGCGCCTGCATCCGCCGGTCGCGCTCGGCGGCGGACCCGCCCCCGCCCCCGGGCGGCTTCAGGTTGGGGATCGGGACCTCGCCCGGCTGGAACGGCGTGGCCGCCACCCCCGCGCCGAGGTAGCCGCCGGTCAACTGGACGGGCGACGACGGCCGGCCGAGGTTGACGAACGTCGGCAGGTTCTTGTTCGCGGTCCCGAGCGCGTAGGCAACCCAGCTCCCGAAGGTCGGGTGGTCGAAGACGCGACCCCGGTGCCCGGTGCAGGTCTCGATCACGGCGGGGAAATGGTTGCCCTCGTGGCACCACATCGACCGGACGACGGCGATCTCATCGATCACGCCGCCGACGTGGGGAAACCAGTCCGAGACCGGCGTGCCCGACCGCCCGTGTCGGGTGAAGGTCCGGCGGCAGGGGATGACCGGCCGTCGCATCTCGGCGTTGTTGTCGCCGAAGCCGACCGCGTCGATCAGCTTGCCCGCCCACTTGTTGTCCTTCGGGTCGAACGTGTCGATGTGGCTGACGCCGCCGCACATGAACAGGAAGATGACCGACTTCGCCCGCGGCGGGAAGTGTGGCCCGTGCAGGGCGTCCCGGATCTCGCCCGCCTCGGTCCAGAGGGCCCCCATCGCGACCCCGAAGAAGCCGCCGCCAGCCTGGTGGATGAACCCGCGCCGGGTGACCCGGCCGCAGGGGAAGAGTGGCGGACCGCCCATGCCGGATCACCTCACGTAAAGGAACTCGTCCAGGTTGAAGAGCAGCCAGGCGAGGCCCTTGAGCCGCCCCGGGTCGCGCTGCAGATAGGCCAGGGCGACGTCGCGCTCCGAAGCCGAAGGGGGACGCGCGACGGCCACCCGGTAGCCGAGGTCGACGGCCGTGCCGAGATCGCCGCCGGACTCGCGCCTCAGCCGTTGGGCGAATCTGTCGGCCGCCGCGTCGATCACATCGCTATTCATCAGGAACAGGGCCTGGGGCGAGGTCACGGTCCGGGTGCGGACGGGGCAAGGGGCGCGGCCGTCGTCAACGTCGAACGCCTGGAGGAAGTTCGGCATGACGTCCCGGCTGGTCATATAGCCGCGGATCATGAAAGCAGCCCGGCGCACGGACTTCTGGGCTCCTCGCCGCCGGCCGCCGTCGAACGACGGGCCGCCGACCGTGACGTCGAGGTCGTTGGCCGCGAGGAAGATCGCGTCCCAGATCGGCTCGGCCTCGAGGCGGCGGAGGCGGAAGTGCCAGAGCCGGGCATTCTCCGGGTCGGCCGCGATCTCGGACGACGACCGGGCCGGGTCAACCTCCGTGGCGAGCTTGTAGACGTCGGAGGTGACGATCAGCCGGTGCATCTCCTTCATCCGGAACCCGCGGGCGACGAACTCGGCGGCCAGCCAGTCGAGGAGCCGGGGATGGGTCGGCGACCCGCCCAGGGTCCCGAAGTCGCTCGGGGCCTTGTGCAGGCCCTCGCCGAAGTGCCACTGCCAGAGCCGGTTGATCGCCACCCGGGCGAACAGCGGGTTCTCGGGCGCCGTCAGCCAGTCGGAGAAGGCCTCGATCCTCCCCTCGCGGAACTCGACGCCCGGCGGGGCGAACGGCCAGCCGGGCGCGACCTCGTGCGTCCGCTCGGGCCGGTCGGGATCGCCGCTGGTCAGGATGTAGCTCTTCCCCAGCTCCTTCTTCGGGTCAACTTCCACGGTCCAGAAGGCCGGCAGCGAGGGACGTCGTCGGTCGCCGATCCCGGCGAGCTTGCGCCGGAGGTCGCGGTACTGACGACGATCGGCCTCAGTCATGACCGCCTCGATCTTGCCGTCGTCGATCCGGAGGACCGGGAAATAGTCGTCGGCGACCTTCTGCTCGGCGGTCGTCCGATCCTTCTCGGGTTTGCGGATGACGGACTGGACATCGGCCGGGAGCATGGCGATCCGGTCGTCGCGGAGCCTCGATCGGTAGGGGGCGACGAGGCGTTCGAGCGGCCCCTCGAACGCGGCGCGCTTCCTGTCAACCTCGTCGGCCGCGCGGCCCTCGGCGACGATCTCGTCGGCGGTGGCGAGCGTCACCTTCCGCAGCACGAGCGGGTCGAACAGCGCCTTCATCGCGTAGAAGTCGCGCTGCTTGATCGGATCATACATGTGGTCGTGGCACTTGGCGCAGCCGACGGTCAGGCCCATGAAGGCGGTGGAGACCGTCTCGACGGCGACGATCGGGAGTTCCCGCGAGTCCTTGCCGTCGCGGAGGACCGCGCCCCTGGCGAGCAACCCGAGTGCGAACTGGTCGTAGGGCCGGGGCTCGACGCGCGAGCGGACCCCGGTCGCCGACATCTGGGTCCGGGTCGTGGACCGATAGCCGGTCAACTGGGCGCGGACGAACTGGTCGTAGGGGAGGTCGTCGTTGAGGGCGCGGATCACCCAGTCGCGCCAGTGGTGGATGCCGGGCGCGGCGGTCATCCGCTCGTCAACGTCGGCATAGCGCAGGACGTCCAGCCAGTGCCGGCCGTAGCGGACCCCGTGCTGCTCAGAGGCGAGGAGCCGGTCGACCACCTTCTCGTAGGCGTCGGGCGAGTCGTCGCGGAGGAAGGCTTCCTGCTCCTGGACCGTGGGCGGGAGCCCGACCAGGTCGAGCGTGACGCGGCGCAGGAGCGTCCGCCTGTCGGCCGGGCCGACCGGCTTGAGCCCGCCGGCCGCATATCCCTCGGCGATGAACGCGTCGATCGGATTCGCCGGCCCGGTCCGCCTCGCGGCGAGATCGGGCCGGACGACCGGCTTCAGGGCCCAGAGTCCATCGGTTTCCTCGCCCGCCGCCCCGGCGAGGAGTGGGAGGAGGGCGATAAGGCAGGTGATCCGCCGGGAGGTTGGTCGCACGCTCGGTAGCTCCCCGGTTTTCGAGTCGGACGGTCCTGGCCCCCCATGATAACCGATCGCCTGGCCGCGCCATAGCCGGCCCGAGTGCCGGGCGGGATGCGAGTGCCGGGAGATCGACGAGGATTCGCGCGTGGGTATGGATTGTTCGACTGCGGTGTGGTCGGGCGGAAGCCGGTGAGTCTCGGGCGACGACTCCGACGACGACCGACCAGCAGCCTGGCCGGCCCGCGTCCTTGCCGACGTCAAAAGTTGGCCGCCAGCACGGTCGCGTCCACCCGGAAGTAATCCACAAACTTGCGAATCAACTGTCGGCTCAGGGGCTTCTTGCCCGCCAGGATCTCGGAGACCGTGGACCTGGGGACCGCCGTGTCTCGGCTCAGTTGCGCCTGGGTGACGCCCCTGGCTTCCAGCAAGTGGCGGAGCATGTCCGCGTCCGAGGCGGGCTCGATGGCGTGGTGCTCGTCCTCGTAGGCGGCGACGAGGTCGCTGAGCGCGTCGAGGTACATTTCCTCTCCGCTCTTGAGTGCGCCCCGGGCGAGAAGCTGGTCCATAACCCGCTGCGCCTCCCGAAGCTGCTCGTCGGACCTGATCGAGGCGAGCGGAAAGGCCATCACGAGCTTCAGGTAGGCATCCCGCCCTGCCCCCTTCAGGCGGAACTTCGACTTCACCGTCATGATCGTCTCGCCCTCCTGCGCCGCCCGGTCGGTGTTGTATTGTACTCGGTGGCAAGCGGCCGCGGGATGGGAGACTGCGGGACGAGGGATTCGAACAGCCTACTCCATTCGGAGTCGGCCTCGAACCGGCGACGTCAGTCGCCTGGTGTCACGGCGTGGACCCGGGCGAACCGGCCGCTCCGGCGACGCGACCATTCACCCGGCGACTAACGTCGCCGGTTCGCCCGGTTGCTCCGGCGGCGCGACCCTCATGCCGCCGTCGCGATATCCAGCCGCATACACACGGGGCCTGGAGTGCCTTCAGCAGGGGTCGGCCCGGTCCGGGCACGGCGAAGCGGCCCGGCGCTCACTCGCCCCGAGCGAAGGCGTCGGCCGGGAGGGACAGGTCCATCATCAGGACGCGGAAGTCCTCCCGGCGGCGGAGCGGGTCCAGGGCGTCGGTGGTGCGGTAGGCGTCGGGATTGCGGTAGCCCCCGGCGACGGCCCGGCGCAGCTCGGCCATCGCGGCGTCGGCCTCGCCCAGGCCCTCGGCGGCCGACACGCCCGAGCCGGGGTGGTCCGCCAGCCCCGACAGCGCGGCGCGGACGCAGCCGAACAGGAATCGATTCTCGCCGTCCGGGGCCGACTCCGCCGCGTATTGCCCTGCGGCCCGACGGAGGTCGGCCGCGGCGCCGGCTGCGTCACGCTCGGCCAGGCGGGCGAGGCCGCGGTTGAGCAGGTTCTCGGCCAGGCCGGCGCGATAGTCGGGCACCCCGGGATTCTCGCGGGCCAGCGTCTCGCGCAGGGCGACGGCCCGCTCGCACAACGCCAGCGCCTCGTGCGGGCGGCCGAGCCGGCGGACGGCGACCGAGAGGTTGTTGGCCGCATTCACCTCGCCATCGCGATACTCGGCGATCCGGGGGTTGGCGTCGGCCAGCTTGCGGTAGGTCGTCAGCGACGCGCGGAACTCGGCCTCAGCCTCCGACCGCCGGTCCGATCGCCACAGCAGGTTGCCGAGGATGTTGTGGCCGAGCCCAAGCCTGTGTCGAAACTCGATGACGTCGGGGTGATCGGCGACCAGCTTCTCCAGGGTTTTCAGCGCCATCCTGTACTCGGCCTCCGCGGCTGTCGCGCGACCCATCCCGGCCAGCAGGTGGCCGAGGGTGCTGTGAGTGACCGCCAGGTTGCCGCGGAAGCTGGGTACCCCGGGATTGTCGTCGGCCAGCTTTTGCCGGACCTCCAGCGCGCGGCGGTATGCGGCCTCCGCGTCCGTGGGTCGGTCCGACCCGGCGAGGATGAGGCCCAGGTTGTTGTGGCCGGCCCCCAGCAGGAGGCGGTAATTGGTGACGGTGGGATGATCGGCGGCCAGCTTCTCGAGGATCACGAGCGCACGGCGGTACTGCGGCTCGGCCTCCGGGGCACGGCCTGTCGTCAGGAGCATGCTGGCGAAATTGTTGTAGCTGAGCGCGAGGCTGAAGCGGAATCCGGCGACTCCCGGCTGATCGGCGACCAGCTTCTCCAGGATCACGAGCGCGCGGCGATACCCGGCCTCGGCCTCCACCTGCCCACCCGTCGCGGCCAGCACGGCGGCGAGGTGGTCGAGGCTATCCGCCAGGCGGAGCCGGAAATCGGTGATGTCGGGGTCCTCGGCGGCCAGCTTCTCGAGGATGCGCACCGCGTCGCGGTACTCGGTCTCGGCCTCGGGCGCGCCGACCCGTCCTCGACAGCAAGCGGCCGAGGTTGTTGTGGCTGGCGGCGAGGCGGAGCCGGAAATCGGTGGCGGCGGGGTTGTCGGCCGCCAGCTTCTCGTGGAACCCGAGCGCATGGTGGAGCTCCGCCTTGGCGTCGCCGGCACGACCCAGCGTCAGCAGCACCTCGGCCAGGTTGTCGTGGCCCAGGGCGAGGCTGGAGCGGAAGCTGGTGACGGCGGGGGCCTCGGCGGCCAGCTTCTCCAGGATCACGAGCGCGCGGCGGTGCTGGTCCTCCGCCTCCTTCGGCCGGCCGGTCGCCGAGAGGAGGTGGGCGAAATTGTTGTGGCCATTCGCCAGGCGAAGGCGGACCTCGGTGACGTCGGGGTCCTCGGCGACCAGCTTCTCCAGGATCATGAGCGCGCGGCGGTACTGGTCCTCCGCCTCCGCGGCACCGGCCGTCTTCGACAGCAGCGCGCCCATCCGCACGATGGTGTCCGCCAGCTCGCGGCGGGCCCTGGCCGGGGCACCGGGGGCATCCGCCAGCGCCTCCTGGTCGGCCCGGGCAAGCCGGTAGGCGGCCAGCGCCTCGGAGGTCTTGCCGGTGCTCGAGAGGATCCAGCCCAGCCCCGACCGGCAGGACGCCAGCGCGGCCCGCGCCGACGCGTCGGAAGCCGCCGGGCCGGCCAGCACCGACTCGGCTCGCCGGTACGTCGTCTCGGCCTCCGCCGTCTTGCCTGTCTCCTCCAGGAGCGCCGCCACGGCCGTGATGCTGCGGCCGATATCCGTTGTCGAACGCGAGATCGGCCCCCGGCTGGGATGCCAGCGCCTCGCGGCCCGCCAGCACGGCGCAATGCGCGTTCAGCGCGTCCTGCTTGCTCCCGACCTTGCCGGTCAGCTCGGCCAGCTCGAAGTTGGAGGCCAGGAGCGCCCGACGTGAGGCGAGGTCGGTCTCGCGGTCCAGGAGCGCCGACAGCCGGGCGTAGTAGACCTCGCCGACCTCAGCAGCCGGTCCCGCAGGTCCTTGAACGGCTCCTGGGTCAGCAGGAAGTCCTCGCTGACTCCGGTGTGGAACGTGTTGATCGCCTCCACGGCCAGGTCGTACCGCTGCTCGATCCGCCGGTTGGCCAGGCGGAGCTCGGTGTTCGCCCTGGCCTGCACGGCGATGACCGCGATCATTCCGCCGACGAGCGCGAGCAGAAAGGCTGCGGACAGCGACGCGATCGCCGGGCGCCGGCGGCACCAGAGCCAGGCACGCTCGGCCGGGCCGACCCGCCGCGCGGCGATCGGGCGGCTCTCGAGCCAGGCCACCAGGTCGTCGGCCAGTGCCTGGGCGGTCGGATAGCGGCGGCGCGGGTCCTTCTCGAGGCACTTCAGGCAGATCGTCTCCAGGTCGCGCGGGACGGAGGAATTGAGGCTGTGCGGGCGGCTTCGGGGGCGTGTTGCGGACGGCGTCGATCGTCCCGAGAGCGCTGGAGCCGCCGAAGGGTGCGCGGCCCGTGAGCAGGGCGTAGAGGACGGCGCCGAGCCCGTAGACGTCGCTGGCGGTCGTCACGGCGCCGCGATGGCCGCTGGCTTGCTCGGGGCTCATGTAGGCGGGGGTGCCGAGGATGGCGCCGGACTGCGTGATCTCGACATCGGCCTCGACCTTCTTGGCCAGCCCGAAGTCGGTGACGTGCGGGTGGCCCAGGTCGTCGACCAGGATGTTGGCGGGCTTGAGGTCGCGGTGGAGGATGCCGCGGGCGTGGGCGTGCGCCACCGCCTCGGCGGCCTCGGCGACGAGCCGGGCGGCGGCCTTCGGGTCGTCATGGTAGCGCGGCAAGATCGTCGCGAGGCTGCCGCCGGCGACGAGCTTCATGGAGAAGAAGTGCTGGCCGTCGTGCTGGCCGACCTCGTAGATGGGGACGACGCCGGCGTGGTCGAGCAGCGCGATGGCCTCGGCCTCGTTCCGGAACCGCCTCAGGTCGTCGTCGCCGGCGAGGAGCCCGGCCCGGATCATCTTGAGCGCGACGGGCCGGTTGAGCGAGATCTGCCGGGCGAGGTAGACGACCCCCATGCCGCCGCGGCCGAGCTCCTGGCGGATCTCGTAGTCGCCGAAGTACCGGACGTGAGTGCCCGGCTCGATCGGCCCGGCTTCGATGCTGTCGAGAGGTGCGGTGGTGGGGAGGTCGCGCGGCTCGGGAGCCGCGACGTGGTCGGTGGTGAGCTCGCTGTGGCCGGCCCGGGCGTTCGGCTCGGCGGCGGGACCCGCCGCGGTGGACGACGGGCTGTCGGAGCCGGCGGCAGTGTCGCGGGCGGCCAGCAACTCCTCGACGCGACGGCGGAGGGCCGCGTCGCCGCCGCACGCCTCGGCCAGGTAGGCGTCGCGCTCGACGCCTTCGGGCCGCTCCAGCGCGGCGGCGACGATGGCCTCGATGCCCGGATAGCCCGGTCCCATGCAGTGCCTCGCTTCCTCGGAATGGCGGAAACGGAACCGATCGGGCCGGCGCCGGCCCTCTTCTCGAGCGCCGCACCGATGGCTTGCGCCCTTTCAGTCCCCTCGCGGGCGTGGCGGGTGGGCGCGGGCGCCCTTCTCATCCCACGTGGGTCATCCCGGCCGATGGTTGAGGGCGGGTCAAATCCACGGAAATCACGTGCTCGCAATGGTGGGTTTCACCCACCCTACGGGACTCATGCCTCGTTGGTCATGTGCCGCGCTCGGGCCCGTCGAGACCCGTTGCGCGGCGATGTGCTCTTGCTTGAGCACCGATCGCGCGGCCGTCGGCTGCGTCTCCGGCGTGATCCCGGCGGACGGGCGCGCGGCCGATCGGAAGCCGCGCCGCATGAGCGCCGCGACATACAGCGCGGCGGAGATTCCGATCAGCGCCCCGAGGAGCATGTGCGTGGCATCGAGCTCGAGGGGCAACCGGACATTGGTCTCCCGGATCACGAGGCTTCGGACCATCTGCATGTAGCCGTAATAACCGCCCAGGAACGCGGCGTCGGGCAGCCCGATGGCGCAGGCCGCAATCAGGAAGCAGCGCGCGGCGAGCCGGGCCTTGCGAGCGGTTGTCGGCGCGACGCCCTCGGCGGCGCGACGTGCCAGGGCCTCGGTATACCTGCGGCCGGCGAGGTAGCAGGTGCAGGCCGCGAACACGCACATGCTGACCGCGGGCCTCGCATCGCCCCGGGTCATCGCCAGGCCCAGGGCCACGAGCCCGATGAGCCCCATCAGCCGTCCCGGTGTCAGACGCCTCTTCCGCTCGCCCATGACGCCTCCCCTGCCCTGCGATGACCGGGCGACTCCCGCCCGGCTCCCGCCACCATCGCCGCATCGGATGAGCCATTCGTCTCCATCGTAGCGAACGCCGATGCGCCCGGCCATCATCCGCATCGCGTCGTCGGCGCGATCCATGGTCGTGGCAGGATCTGGTATCATCGGGCGGGGAGGCCACCGCCATGCGGTTCCGGATCCGGACATTCCAGATCCTGATCGTACTGCTCGCGCCGCCGATGGGGCTCGTCTGCCAGGGGGCGAGGTTCGGCTGCGCGGGCCCGGTCCTGGTCGTCTGGGCCGCCCTCGTCATCGCGCCGCTGGTGATGATGTGCCTCGCGAAGAGGTGGATCACGCACGAGACGGCCCGCGACTGCTCGATCGTCTTCTTCGCGGCGATCGGAGTCGTTGGGTACACCCTGGCGATCGTGTTCTCTCTCTTCGTGACGACCATCTGGACATTCCGGGGAACCTCGTGAGGGACGCGGCGATGTCGGAGCAACCAGGTCGGCGGGTGGCGTTAGTCACAGGCGCAAGCCGGGGCATCGGCGCGGCCATCGCGGTGCGCCTGGCCCGCGACGGCATGGACATCGTGCTGACCTACCAGAAGTCGGCCGAGGCCGCCGAGTCGGTGGCGGCGCAGGTCATCGAGCTGGGTGTCGAGGCGCTGGCGATCCGGATCGACGCCGCCGATCCGCAGGAGCCCGCAACGGCCGTCGCCGCCGCCGTCGAGGGGTTCGGTCGGCTCGACGTGGTGGTGAACAACGCCGGGATTTACGAGACCGCCTCGCTGCTGGATTCGACCGACGAGCATTTCGAGCGGGCGTTTGCCACCAACGTGCGCTCGGCCTTCCTGACGGCCCGCGCCGCCGCGAGGGTGCTGCCGTCGGGGGGCCGGATCATCAACGTCGGCAGCATCCTGGGCGAGCGAGTGGCCCTGCCGAACGTGGGGATCTACAGCGCGACCAAGTTCGCCCTCCAGGGCTTCACCCGGGCCTGGGCGCGCGACCTCGGGCCGCGAGGGATCACGGTCAACGCCGTCCAGCCCGGCCCGATCGACACGGACATGAACCCGGCCGCCGGCCGGTATGCCGAGTTCCAGCGCGGCATGACCAGCCTGCGCCGGTTCGGCCGGCCCGAGGAGGTCGCCGAGGCCGTCGCCTTCCTCGCCTCGCCCGGGGCCAGCTATCTCACCGGCGCGGTGCTCGACGTCAACGGCGGCTCGAACGCCTGAAGTTATGGCCAACCGACCCGGATCGCTCGCACCGCCCGACGCCCGCGTTGAGAGTGTGCGTGAGACGGCCCGTAGGGTCGGTCGAGCGAAGCGAGGCCCACCGGTCTCCTCCGCCGAACCGGTGGGCCTCACGCCTGCGGCGTTCGACCCACCCTACGACAGCTTCTCACGCAGTCTCTCAGAAGCCGACCCCGGTCTCCACGCGGACCGGCACGGTGATCTCGGCGGACTTCTCGAAGTAGACGACGCGGAGGTGCAAGGTCTTGGCCTGCGGGACAGTGAACCAGACCGAGCCGCCGGGCCCCTGGAAGTTGCTGCTGTTCAGGGTTTGGATCGGCTCGCCGTCCGGGCCGAGGCAGACCAGCGACTTGACCGGCCTGTCGAGCCGCTCGTAGTCGAACGCCACCGACTGGCCCGGTGCGCCATCGCCGCCGCCCAGCCGCTGCAACCGACGGGCCATTGGCGGCAGGTCCTTCGGGTCCTTGAACCGGAGTTTGACCGGCCCGACCGTCGCGCGATTGCCGGGCGTCGGGTCGACGTCGCGGGCCTCGGCCGTGCGCTCGTCCGAGCCGGCCAGGAATACGAGGTCCGCCTGAATGTTGAGCCGCGTCGAGCCGGGCGTCGGGGTGGCGGGCACCCGCAGGATGACCTCGGCCTCGTCGGGACCCGGGCCGGGCTTCACGGTGATGGGCTTGTTGTCGGCGAAGAACGTGTTGACCTCCTCGCCGCCGAGCGGCCGGAGCAGGTTGCCGTCCCTGTCGTCGGCGAACCGGACGAGGCGGCTGGCCTGCTCGTTGAACCGGACGACCGGGCGGTCGAGCTGGATCCTCAGGTCGACCGCGGTGCCGGCGTTGGCCAGCCAGAAGGCGACATTCTCCTTCGTGCCCGGCTTGATCCCGTGGCCGAACTGGTCGCGCGGCAGCTTGCTCACCTGGAGCGACAGGACGTCCACCCGGACCGGCCGGACGGTCCCGGCGTCCGCGGCCCCGGCGACGTTCCCGGCCCTCGGCTGCTGGGCCGAGAGCTCGCCCGACCAGGCCAGGCACGACAGTGCGAGCGCGCAGGCGGCTTGTGTTGCTCGTCGCATCGAAGGCTCTCCCTGGTGGTGTCAGGACTCGAGCGATCGTCAACCTTCGCCGTCGGCATTCATGGCCATTCGACCCCGGATGTGCCGGCGGGTCCTGGATCGCTCGACTTGTGGGCTTTTTTGCGTCCCATCAGAACACGACGCGGTCGCCGTTTCTGGAAGAGTAGAGTGTGTGAAAAGAGGTCGTAGTCGTAGGGTGGGTCGAACGCCGCAGGCGTGAGGCTCACCGGTTCGGCGGAGAAGACCGGTGGGCCTCGCTGCGCTCGACCCACATGACAAGCCTTCTCAGCGACCCTTTGCCCGGCGGATCAATGGGCCGCCGGCCGCTTGATCTTTTCGGCGTTCTGCTCGAGCGACTTGCGGATTCGATCGAGCTGGTCCGCATCGAGGTGCTTCGCCTGGCCCTTGAGCATCGCGAGGAAGTGGCCGATCTCGTCGGGCTTGGCCGGATAGCCGATGTTGCCCGCGGGTCCGTCGGAAGTCGCCAGGGCCTTGCCCCTCGCGTCGAGGATCGCGAACCACGGGATGCCGCCGCCTTCTGCCGGACGATACGCCTTCAGCACGTCCTTGCCGCCGGTCATCCGGTCGATGTCGACCTGGGCGACCACCAGGTCGCGGTCGAGGATCGTGGCAACCTCGGGCTGGGCCATCCAGTCGTGCAGCCGGTGGCACCAGCCGCACCAGGGGGCGCCGAAGGTCAGGAATACCCGCTTGTCCTCGGACGAGGCGCGGGCGAGGGCGTCGTCGACGACGCGCCTGGCATCGCGGGGCGCGACCTTCCATTGCTCGAGGAACCCGGCGACCTTCTTGGGATCATGGTGATCGCCGACCTCGAGCGTGTCGGTCTGCTGGGCCTTGACGACCTTACCGTCCGAGTCGAGCACGGTCAGGAACGGATAGCCGAACCCCTTCAGCTCGTCCTGCGGGAGCGCGGCCTTGCAGGTCGCGAGCAGCTCGGCGGCGTGGGGCGCCTCGGTATCGACATTCACCAGCACGTATTCATAGGACAGGATGTGCGCCACGTCGCGATCGGACTTGAAGAGGCCATGCAGCTTGTGACACCACCCGCACCAGTCGCCGCCGAACATGAGCAGGATGCGTTTGTCATCATGCTTCGCCTGCTCGACGGCCTTGGCGAGCTGGACCTTCGCATCGGCCGTCTTGTCGTAGATCGAGGCCCGCTTGTCGGCGGCCCTGGCCTTGGCCGGGACCGGCTTCGCCTCCTGCGCCCGGCCGGCTGTTGGACGAGCACGAGCCCCGCGCCGATGGCCAGGACGCTGGCGCAGCCGATCCATCTCCTCGAGCCCCTGGTGATCGTACCGATCATGGTCGTCTCCTCTTGATGCGGGCCTTGCGGGACGCCTCGGAGGACTTCTCCGGAGTGTCACTCCCCGGCCTAGACGGTACCGCGTCCCCGGGCGCGGCACAACGGCTGGCCGGGGGTTCATCGGCCCCGGGCAATCCCTTGATCCGCCACTCGAGGCGCCGCAAACTGGGGCGAGCAACGCCGCGTTGCGAGTCGATTGGCGTCCTGTCGTCCGAGGGTCATCTCATGTCGCGGGCATTGACAGTCGGTATCCTGGTCGCGGTGCTGGCCGGCCGGGGATCTCGCCGGGGCCGAGGACAACCCTCCGGCGCGCGGCCGGCGTGCGACCGCGTGCCCGGGGCGCGGTTCGCGCTCGGGGGCCCGATCCGCGCGTACCTGAACAACGCCGCGGAGCAATGGCTGCTGCCGGCGCCGTCGGCGAACCCGGCCATGCTGGCGATGTTCCGCGACCGCGACCGTCGGCCGTATCGCGACCTGCTGCCGTGGTCGGGCGAGTTCGCCGGCAAGTACCTCACCGGGGCCGTCGGCGTGCTCAGGCTCACCGGCGACGCGGAATTGAAGCGGCACCTCGAGGGCTTCGTCCGCGACCTGGTCGCCTGCCAGGACGCCGACGGCTACCTCGGCCCATTCCCGCGCGAGCACCGGCTGACCGGCCAGGCACCGAGCGTCGGCGAGAAGGGCGGGCCGACCTGGGACGCCTGGGGCCATTACCACGTCATGCTCGGGCTCTTGCACTGGGACCAGGAGGTGGGCGATCCCCGCGCCCTGGCCGCCGCCGCGCGGATCGGCGACCTGTTGTGCGACCGGTTCCTGGGCGACAAGCGGCCGCGGCTGGTCGACACCGGCTCGACCGAGATGAACCTGGCGCCGGCGCACGGCCTCTGCGTGCTCTACCGACGCACGGGGAAGCGGGCCTACCTCGACCTGGCCCGGCAGATCGTCGCCGAGTTCGCCGCGGCGGGTGCCGACGGCAAGCCGCTCGCCGGCGACTACCTGCGCCGGGGGCTCGCCGGCGACGCGTTCTACACCACCCCGAAACCCCGGTGGGAGAGCCTGCACCCGATCCTCGCGCTGGCCGAGCTCGATCGGATCTCGGGCGAGGCCGAATACCGCAAGGCGTTCGCGAACCTGTGGTGGAGCATCGTCGAGCTCGACCGGCACAACAACGGCGGCTTCTCGTCGGGCGAGCAGGCGCAGGGCAACCCGTATCACCGCGGCGCGATCGAGACCTGCTGCACGATCGCCTGGATGGCGATGAGCGTCGAGATGCTGGCGATGACCGGCGACTCGATCGTCGCCGACGAGCTGGAGCTCTCGACCTGGAACTCGGCGCTGGGGATGTGGTCGACGACCGGCCGATGGAGCACCTACAACACGCCGATGGACGGGGTCCGCAAGGCGAATTATCACGAGATCGGCTTCCAGTGCCGACCCGGCTCGCCCGAGCTGAACTGCTGCAGCGTGAACGCCGCGCGCGGGCTCGGCCTGATCGGCGAATGGGCCGTGATGCGCGACGCCCGCGGACTCTTCCTCAACTGGTACGGCCCCGGCACGATCGCGGCGCCGCTCGAGTCGGGCGGCGTGGTGAAGCTGGTCCAGGAGACGACCTATCCGCTGATGGGGTCGATTCGAATCCGCGTCGAGCCGGAGAAGCCCGGTCCGTTCGAGTTGCGGCTGCGCATCCCGCACTGGTCGTCGCAGGCGACCGCGAAGCTCAACGGAGAGCCGATCGCGGGTATTGTGCCCGGTCACTACCTAACCCTGTCCCGGACCTGGAAGCCCGGCGACACGATCGAGCTCCGGCTCGACATGACCCCGCGGTTCTGGGCGGGCGAGCGCGAGAGCGCCGGCCTGACCTCCATCTACCGCGGCCCGATCCTGCTGGCGTACGACCGCCGCTTCAACACGATCGACGCGGCCGAGCTGCCCCCGCTGGACGCAGCGAACCTGCCCGGCGTCCCATCGGCGGAGTACACCCGTCCGGGCGCGCCGATGCTGTTGATCGAATACTCGTCGCCTGGCGGACGGGCGGTGCGCCTTTGCGACTTCGCCAGCGCCGGCGGGGACGGCTCGGCCTATCAGACATGGCTCAAAGTCGACCACACCACGCCCGCACCGTTCCGTCGGGATAACCCGCGCCGGAGTGCACCGGGGTCCCGATGAAACGACCGGCCGAGAGGCGTTGCCATTGACCCGCAGGAAGCCGGGCATCGCGCCGTTGGCCGTGTACTGGCCGACGATCATCCCCCTGTCGTTGACCCCGAACGCGGTCGCCGCCGATCCGCCCGTCGGGATAAATGTGTGCACCTTGCCGTGCGACAGGTCGAAGGCATTGCCGTTGCCGTCGGTGCCGACCACCACGCCGGCCTAGTTGATCCCGAAGGCCATCGCCATCGCCTGGCCGTTGATGTTCAGGATCTGGAGCTTGTGCGAGCGGAGGGGATTGGTCGCGAAGTTGTGGAAGTTGCCGTCGTTGTCGATGGTGAAACCGACCGCGGTGCCCGAGTTGGCGATCCCGTTGGCATCGGTGCCGGCGCCCGCGTTGGCACCCGGGTTCAGGCCGTCGAAGTTGACGAACTGATAGCCCCCCGCGACGGCCGTGCCGAGGACCGTGACGGATGCCCCGCTCGACGTCGCCTCGGTACGGTGGTGGCCGTCCATCGTCGCGACCTCGGCGGCGGCGTGCAGCTTGTGCATGCCCTGGGGCGCGGCGACGCTCAGCAGCGTGCGCCCTTCCAGCGTGTTCAGCGAGGGGCTCAGCTTGCGTCGGCGCGGCGAACGGGGATTCTGGAACATCGGTGTCCTCGGGGGTTGATGGTGTGTGGCGGGCGTTGCGAATCGTCGCGCGGTCTCGCCTCTGACAGGGACATTGCCGAACGCCACTCGGTACGGACAGCGCGGCCGAAGAAATCCCTTGTGACCGCGGCCGGGGCCTCATACCATCGCATGGTTGCATCGGACTCGAAGGCGGTCCAACCGGTGGCGATCGTCGCACGACGAAGGCTTCGGGAGCGTCCCATGTACCGCTCGCGCTGCGCCGTACTCGGTGGTTTCGGCTGGCTGTTGATCCTGCTGTCATCGGGCCGCGGCGCGGCCGTCGCCGACGATCGGGCTGGGGCCGCGCGGGGCGAGCCCGCGGCGATGGTCGTCATCGGCCCCGAGCGGTTCCACAAGGCGATGGCGCCCTACCTGGCCTATCGCCGGGCGCAGCGGCCGACCGAATGGGCGTCGCTGGAATCCGTGCTGAAACAGTCGCAGGGTGCCGACGATCCCGAGCGGCTCAAGCGGTGGCTGTACCGGGCCTGGCGCGAGCGGCACGTGCGGTACGTCCTGCTGGTGGGCGACGCGGACGTCGTGCCGGTGCGGTACATGGTGCTCGACCGGGTCACGCCGTCGGCGTTCGACTATGCCTTCTACCCGTCGGACCTGTACTACGCCGACGTCGCGCGGCGGGACGGCAGCTTCGACGACTGGAACGCGATGAAGGATGGATTTCACGCGGGCTATTTCGGCGAGGTCCGCGGCGAGAAGAACAAGTCGGACCCGATCAACTTCGACCGGATCGACTACCGGGCCGAGCTGGCGGTCGGCCGATGGCCGGTCGACACCGAGGCCGAGGTGGCGACGGTGGCCGAGAAGACGATGCGAGAGGACCGGGCAGCGGTCTCGGGTCGCGGGCCCGGGCTGCGTCGGGCGGGCCTGGTGTATGTGCCGGGCTGGGTCGACGCCCGCGGCCGGATGGACGACTGGGCGAAGCGGCTGCCGACCGGCTGGACGACCTCGCGGCTCTACGGCGACCGGCCCAGGTCGCCGGCGGGCGACGCGCATCACGTGGCGATGCTGATGAACGAGGGCGCCTCGATCCTGCTGCACGTCGGCCACGGCGAGGCCAACGGCTGGGCCGGCAGCCTGGATGTCGGGGCGCTGCGGCGGCTGCACAACGCCGACCGGCTGCCGGTCGTGCTCTCGGCGGGCTGCTCGACGGCGGCGTTCGCCACCCTGCCGCCCTACGAGGCCTATGAGGACGTCCACGGCGCAAAGCACAAGGGCACCAACGCCGGCGAGCATTTCGACGCGCCGCCCCCTTCCCCATCGCCCTATGCACGCCGGGGCCTACAACCAGACCGGCCTGGGCGAGATATTGGTCCGCCGCGGGCCGAACGGGGCCGTGGCCTACATCGGCTGCAACACGGGCGGCCAGCCGTGCGGCATCACGCTGCTGGAGGGATTCGTCGCCGCGCTGGGCGACCTGCCCGAGCCGACGCTCGGCGACTGCTGGGTCCGCGCCATCGACCATTACTACGACGCCGAGCACCTGGCGTCGCTCCGGCCGAACGACGACTGGTATCCGCCGAGCATCTTCTTCCAGGGGATGAAGTACATGGTCTTCGGCGACCCGGCGCTGCGGCTGCCGGGGGCGGCCCGCTGACGTTCACCAGGCCCTGATTCCTCTCGTTTGCAGACCGGAGATCGACATGAACAGCGTCCTCTTTCAACCTTTCCAACTGCACGACCTGACCCTGCGGAACCGGATCGCTCTGGCACCCATGACCCGTGGCAGGGCCGGGGCCGCTCGCCTCCCGAACGGCCTGATGGCGGAATACTACGCCCAGCGCAGCTCGGCGGGCCTGCTCATCACGGAAGGCGTCACCATCTCCGAGGAGGCGAACGGCTGGCTCGAGTCGCCGGGCATCTACACGGACGAGATGGTCGAAGGCTGGAAGCACACCACGGACGCCGTGCACGCCGGGGGCGGCGTGATCTTCCTCCAGCTCTGGCATACCGGGCGGGCCTCGCACAGTAGCTTCCACGGCGGCAAGCCCGCCGTCGCCCCGTCGGCGATCAAGATCGGCGAGGGGGAGATCCACACGCCCACCGGCAAGCAACCGTACGAAGTCCCTCGGGCGCTCGAAACCTCCGAGATCCCAAGGGTGGCAGCGGACTACCGGCGGGCCGCCGAGCGAGCCAGGGCAGCCGGGTTCGACGGCGTGGAGATCCACGCCGCCAACGGCTACCTGATCGACGAGTTCCTCCAGTCGAAGACGAACCATCGCACCGATGAGTACGGCGGGAGCGTCGAGAACCGCTACCGACTTCCTGAAGGAAGTGGTCGAAGCCGTGACGTCCGCCTGGCCCGCCCACCGGGTCGGTGTCCATCTCTCGCCCAACGGGGCATTCAACGACATGGGATCGCCGGAGTACCGCGAGCAGTTCACCTACGTCGCCGGCGAGCTCGACCGCTTCGGGCTGGCCTACCTGCACCTCGTGGACGGGCTGGCCTTCGGCTTCCACAACCTCGGCGAGCCGATGATCCTGGCGGAATTCCGCAAGGTTTTCCACGGCCCGCTCATCGGCAACTGCGGATATTCGAAGGAAACGGCGGAGGCAGCCATCGCGGCGGGAGTCGCCGACCTGATCTCCTTCGGTCGGCCCTACATCAGCAACCCGGACCTGGCGGATCGGTTCCGGCACGATTGGCCGCTGGCCGACCTGGCGCCCATTGCCGACTGGTACTCGCCCAGCGGAGCGAAGGGCTATACGGATTTCCCGGCTTATGCACCGTCGTCGGGCAGTTGACACGGGTATGAGCGACGAATGATGTCAGCCCGGCCTCGAGGACCCGGCGAGTGCCGTCGCCGGTTCGCCGGCGTCGGCGCCGTGAGGCCGGCGACGTCCGGCCTACCCCCGCGCCGCGCGACCGGCCGGCCTCGAGCACCCGGCGACTGACGTCGCCGGTTCGCCTCAGTCGGCGCCGTGAGACCGGCGACGTCTGACCTACCCCCGCGCCGCGCGACCGGCCGGCCTCGAGCACCCGGCGACTGACGTCGCCGGTTCGCCTCAGTCGGCGCCGTGAGGCCGGCGACGTCCGACCTACCCCCGCGCCGCGACCAGCCGGGCGAACCGGCGACGTCAGTCGCCGGGTCCTCCTTGTTACACGGATGTGACAATTCTCCGCCGGATTCGAGCGTATCATCAGGTGGCGGGCCTGAGGTTGGGTCCCGATGTCGGAGGAGCTGGCTATGAACGCTCGATGGCTTTCCGCCTTGATTCTGATTGTGTCCCTTGGCGGGGGGACCTTGTACGCACAGGTGGCCCACACGCCGGCGAGGTCGTTTCAGACGGTCATCCCGCAGGCGCGGGCTTATCCGCCGGGCCGGGCGACCGCGCTGGAGCTCACGGGCGTGTCGGTCGGAGTCGTCATCCGCGACCGGATGGCGACCACGATGATGGAGATCCGCCTCCGCAACCCCGGAGGGGCACGACAGGAGGCCGAGCTGCTCGTGCCCGTCCCCGACGGCGCGGTGGTCCGGGGGTTCGCGTTCCAGGGCCCCGGCGCCGAGCCGTCGGCCCGGCTCCTGCCCCGCGACGAGGGACGGGCGACCTACGATCGGATCGTCGCCCAGGCGCGCGACCCGGCGCTGCTGGAATTCGTCGGGTTCAACCTGGTGCGCTCGAGCGTCTTCCCGGTCGAGCCGGGGGGGACCCAGGTGGTCCGGCTGACCTACGAGCATCTGCTTGCCGTGGACGGCGATCGGGTCGATTACGTCCTGCCGCGCAGCGAGTCGGTCGAATACGCGATCCCCTGGAAGATCGCGGTCAAGATCACGGCCAACGCGCCGATCACGGCGATCTATTCGCCCAGCCATCGGCTGCGGACCGCCCGCCCCGAGGCGAAGGTCGCCGTCGCCGAGCTGGCGCAGGGGGCCGGGACCGAGCCGGGCCCGTTCCGGCTGTCGTTCCTCCGCGAGCGGGCCGACGTCTCGGCCTCGCTGTTCGCCTACCCCGACCCGCAAGATTGGCGGGGGATATTTCCTGCTCCTGGCCGGGTTGCCGCCGCAGTCCGCCAGGAAGGACCGGATTCGGCGGGGCTGCGGCGCGAGGTCACCCTGGTCATCGACCGCTCCGGCAGCATGCGGGGCGAGAAGCTCGCGCAGGTGCGCGAGGCCGCCCTTCAGGTCCTGGCCGGTCTCGACGACGGCGAGGCGTTCAACATCATCCTCTACAACGAGGGCGTCGAGCCGTTCTCGGCCCGGCCCGTCCGCAAGTCGCGCGCGACCATCAAGGACGCCACCGAATTCCTCCAGGGGATGACGGCGCGGGGCGGTACCAACATCCACGACGCGCTGCTCGAGGCCCTGCGGCAGCCGCCCGCCGAGGGGACCCTGCCGATCGTCCTGTTCATGACCGACGGGCTGCCGACCGTCGGCGAGACGTCGGAGGCCGCCATCCGCGAGCTGGCGCGCAAGGGCAACCCGCACCAGCGGCGGATCTTCACCTTCGGCGTGGGGGTGGACGTCAACACGCCGCTGCTGGAGAAGATCGCCTACGAGAGCCGGGCGACCACCACGTTCATCCTGCCCGCCGAGGACGTCGAGGTGAAGGTCGCCGCCGTGTTCAAGCGGCTCAAGGGGCCCGTGCTCGCCGATCCCGTCCTCACGATCGGCGAGATGGCGACCCGCCGACGCGCCCGCGAGCTGATCCCGGGCCGGCTGCCCGACCTCTTCGAGGGCGACCAGATCGTCCTGCTGGGCCAGTACGTCGGCGACGAGCCGCTCGAGTTCTCGCTGCGGGGCAACTATCGAGGGACGCCACGGGTGTTCCAGTTCCGCCTGTCGCTCGACCAGGCGACCACGCGCAACGGGTTCGTCCCCCGGCTGTGGGCCAGCCGCAAGATCGGCCTGCTGGTCGACGCGATCCGCGAGCAGGGCGGCAGCGCCCGGGCGTCGTCTCGCTCGAGGCCAAGGGGACCACGAACGCCGCGACCCGCGAGCTGGTCGACGAGATCGTCGGCTCTCGACCGAGTTCGGCATCCTCACCGAGTACACGGCCTTCCTCGCCCGCGAGGGGACCGACTTCTCGCAGAAGGACAAGGTCCTCGTCCGAGGCCGAGGGGCTGTTCCGCAACCGGGCGATCCAGACCCGCAGCGGACTCGCGTCGGCCAACCAGGACCTGAATAACCAGGTCCAGAAGAACCTCATGTGCGTGAACCCGCGCAACGAGTACCTGGACGCCTCGATGAACCAGGTCGCGACCGCGGCCGTCCAGCAGGTCTGCGATCTGGCCTTCTACAAGCGGGGCGACCGCTGGGTGGACAGCCGGCTGGTCGCCGGCAACGCCGAGGCAAAGCCCGACCGGGTCGTCACGTTCGGCTCCGAGGAATTCCGCGAGCTGGCGGCCCGGCTGGCCGCCGAGGGACGCCAGGGAAGCATCGCGCTTCGGGGCGACATCCTGATGCTCGTGGACGGCCGGCGCGTCCTGATCAAGGCGCCGCCCCGCAACCGTGATCGTGTCGTCGTTCGATTCGAACCGTCTGACTGTTTCCTGCCTATGGAGGGATTCCCATGAAGCGTTTCGCATTTCTGTCGGCGTGCCTCGTCATCGGATCGGTGCTGGCTGCCCGCGGGCCCGCGCTGGCGAATGATCCGAAGTCGCCGCCGCGTCCCACGGTCCAGATCGCCATCCTGCTCGACACCAGCAACAGCATGGACGGCCTGATCGGCCAGGCCAAGGCCCAGCTCTGGAACGTCGTCAACGAGTTCGTCCGGCGCAAGAAGGACGGTCGGCCGCCGGCCATCCAGGTCGCGCTGTTCGAGTACGGCAAGCAGACGCTCTCGTCGGGCGAGGGCTTCGTGCGGCTGATCCTGCCGCTGACCGACGACCTCGACCGCGTCTCGGAGGAGCTGTTCGCACTGAAGACCAACGGCGGCGAAGAGTACTGCGGCTGGGTGATCCGCGACGCCGTCAACCGGCTGGAATGGAGCCGTTCGCGCGACGTCTACAAGGCGATCTTCATCGCGGGGAACGAGCCGTTCACGCAGGGGACCGTCGATTTCCACGCGTCGTGCCGCGCGGCCATCGAGCGGGGAATCATGGTGAATACGATCTTCTGCGGCCCCAACCAGGGGGGATTGCAGACCGGCTGGAAGGACGGCGCGGTGCTGGCCGACGGCCGCTACATGAGCATCGACCAGAACCAGAAAGTCGTCGAGATCCCGGCACCCCAGGATGCCCGGATCGCACAGCTTGGCGCCGAGCTGAACAAGACGTACCTGCCCTATGGTAGGATGGGCCAGGTCGGGCAGACGCGGCAGATGGTCCAGGACGCCAATGCGAGTGCCGTGTCGCCGAGCGCGCTGGCGAGCCGTTCGTTCTCCAAGGCAAATTCGGTCTACTGCAACGATGCCTGGGACCTGGTCGACGCGATCAAGAACGGCAAGTGCAAGCTGGAGGAGCTGAAGGCCGAGGACCTGCCCGAGGGCCTTCGCAAGCTCGACACCGCCGGCCGCAAGGCCAAGGTGGAAGAGGCCGGCCGGCAGCGTGGGGAGATCCAGGCGAAGATCAACGAGCTGAGCAAGGAGCGCGAGGCGTTCCTGGCCGCCGAACGGAAGAAGCGATCCGAGCCGAAGGACAAGAACACGCTGGATCGGGCGATCACGGGAGCCGTCCGCGATCAGGCCGCCCGCCACAATTTCACGCTTCGAGTCGTCTCATGGATGGCAAGCGAATCCTGGTCGTCGAGGACGACGCGGCAATCCGGCGGGGCCTGGTCGACGCCCTGGGCTTCGCCGGATATGCCACCGTGGAAGCCAGCGAGGGAGCCGCGGCGAGCCTGGCCGCGGCGCTCGAGTCGGACTGCGACCTCATGCTGCTGGACCTGGTCCTGCCGGGCCGCGATGGACTGGCGGTCCTCGCGCGAGATCCGCGCGATGCGATCGCCGCTGCCGGTGATCGTCCTGACCGCGCGGGGGTCCGAGGACGATCGGGTGCGGGGGCTGGCGCTGGGCGCCGACGATTACGTCGTCAAGCCGTTCTGCGATCAAGGAGCTGCTGGCGCGGATCGAGGCCGTGCTGAGGCGGACGCCGGCGCGGCCGCCGGCCGTCCGCGCGCCTGGCCTTCGACGGGGGTCAGGCCGATCTCGAGCGGCACGAGGTCGCGTTCGACGACGGCGAGCGGTGCGAGCTGTCGGATCGCGAGCGGCAGCTCCTGCATTATCTCGCCTGCCACGCCGGCCGGGCGGTCTCGCGCGACGAGCTGCTGGCGCGGGTGTGGGGCCTGAACCCGGCGGGGATCACGACGCGGACGATCGACATGCACATCGCCCGGCTGCGCGAGAAGCTGCGCGACGACCCGGGAAGCCCGCGGATCGTGCTGACGGTCCGAGGCCAGGGTTACATGCTCGCCACCCCGAGGTCGTCATGAGACGTCCGTGGCCGGTCTGGCTGATCTTCGGCCTGTGCGTCGCGCTCGCCGCGGCGGCGATGGCCCGCCTGGGCGCGATGGCGCTGGGCCTTGAGCGTGCCGAGGCCAGGGCGCGGCGTCAGGCCGCGCTCGAGGAGAACCTGCAACTGGCGCTCTGGCGGATGGACTCGGCGCTGGCGCCCCTGATGGCCGAGGAAAGCGCCCGGCCGTATTTCGCGTACAGCCCGCTCTATCCGGCCGAGCGGGCGTTCACCAACATGTTCGCCGAGATCGGCAGGGGCGACGTGCTGATGCCGTCGCCGCTGTTGACGTTCACCTCGCCGCAGGTCCGCCTGCATTTCCAGTACGGACCCGACGGCCGCCTCAGCTCGCCGCAGGTGCCCGCCGGCAACATGCGCGACCTGGCCGAGGACCGCTATCTCAGCCCCGAGCAGGTCGATCGGGCCGCCGGCCGGCTCGCACGAGCTCGGCGAGCTGCATCCGCCGCACGGACCTCGCCGCCGCGCTCGAGGCCGCGTCGCCCAGTCGATGGCGATCGGGATGGCGACGACCAATCCCACGCTGGCGTACGGGCCGGCGCTGCAGTCGAGGAGCTCGAACGAATTCATGATGCGCTCGCGGAGCACCAAGCTCGCCCAGAACGCGATGCCCGCCGAGGCGGTGCCGCTCTCGGCCCGATCGACGGTCAGCCAGGGTCCGCTGCAGGCGGTCTGGATCGGGTCCGACCTGCTGCTGGCGCGTCGGGTGCGCGTCGCCGAGGGGACCTTCCTGCAAGGGTGCTGGCTCGACTGGGACGTCATCCGGCGCGACCTGATGGCGGACGCCGCCGACATCCTGCCGCCGGCGCAAGCTGGAACCTGCGCCGGCGGCGGCGCAGGCCGGCGTCGCCCCGACGCGGATGCTGGCCTCGCTGCCGGTCCGGCTGGTCCCCGGCTCGACCATCGACGAGCCCGAGCCGCGTTGGTCGCCGCTCCGGCTCTCGCTCTGGATCGCCTGGGCGTGCCTGGCGGTCGCCGCGACGGCGGTGGCGCTGGTCCTCCGCGGGGCACTCGCGCTGAGCGAGCGGCGGGGGACTTTTGTCTCGGCCGTGACGCACGAGCTGCGCACGCCGCTGACGACGTTTCGCCTCTACACCGAGATGCTCGACGAGGGCATGGTCGCCGGCCCCGATAAGCAGCGGTCGTACCTGAGGACGCTTCGTACCGAGGCCGATCGGCTGGGGCACCTGGTCGAGAATGTCCTGTCGTTCGCCCGGCTCGAGCGCGGACGCGCCGCCGACGGGCGCGAGGTCGTCGCGCCGGCCGAGCTGCTCGATCGCTCGGTCCCCCGGCTGGCGCAGCGGGCCCGCGAGGCCGGCATGGAGCTGATTGTCGGCCCCGTGGATTCTCGCGCGAACATTCGCGTCAACGTGTCGGTGGTCGATCAGGTCCTGTCGAACCTGGTGGACAACGCGGTCAAGTACGCGTCCCGTGCCGAGGATCGCCGCATCCATCTGGACGTGGCGCCGGCGGGACGATGGCTGGCGCTGTCCGTCCGCGACCACGGGCCGGGCCTGCACCCGAAGGCGATCCGCCGGCTGTTCCGCCCGTTCTCGAAGTCGGCCCACGACGCCGCGCAATCCGCCCCGGGGGTGGGCCTCGGCCTGGCCCTGAGCCGCCGCCTCGCCCGCGCGCTCGGCGGCGATTTGCGGCTGCACGAGAATCGCCGGGAGGGCGCGACCTTCACCCTGACCGTACCGTTCGCGTGAGGTCGGCTACAGCTCGACCTTGCCGTGGATCTTGGGATCGCGGTCAACGTCCGGCCGCTTGCCGGTCACGAGGGCCTTGCCGACCTCGACGAGGTACTTGACGCCGCTCGTGCCGCTGTTGTCCCAGTATTCGCCGGCGTGTCCGTCAACCCGCAGCAGCACCAGGTTCGGGTCATCCTGGCCGCCCGGGAACCAGGCTTGCCATTCGGCCTTCCAGATCCGCGCAACCCGCTGTCGGTCCTCGACCGGCTCGGCCGTCCCGCTGAGCGAAACGAACTTCGACCGGGACTGCATGGTCACGACTACGTGGGCGTCCCGCTGGAGCTCGTCAACCTTGCCCGAATGGCGGTCGGTCAGGAACCAGAGGGTGCCGTCCGGCTCGACCTCGGCGAGCGCCATCGGCCGGGCCCGCAGCTCCCCCTCGGCGCTCCGGGTGGCCAGCATCGCGACGTCGAATTCCGCGAGCAGTTCCTGCAGCTTCGTATCGGTGGATGTCGCCATGAGAGTTCTCGGGGTTAGAGCGGCGAAACGTGGATGGCGGGCCGTCGGAGGATGAGGCGGTCGGTCGGGAGTGTCCCGGGCGGGCCGTCCGTGTTCGGCGCGGGTCTCACGACCCCGCCGCGGCCGGGACCGAAGGTCTCCACCCGCCCGGCCTGCCCGGTTCCGGTCCGGTCCGACCGCCCGGGAGACCTTCGGTCGCGCCGCCGGCGGGGTCGGAGACCCGCGCCGAACAGTCGGGTTGCGCCGGCGGCGGGGTCGTGGGGCCCGCACCCAATTTGTGGCCGGGGTCGAAGGTCTCCACTGGCCCGGTCCGATCCGGCCGCGTCCTCCGTCCAGGTGTTGGCTGCAAATCTTGAGCCGGCCTCGGGGGAGACGACCCGAGGCACGAGGCACCCGCGCTCCCTCCCGGGGACTTCCCCGCGATTGAAGCGATCCGCCTGGCGGCTTATCCTGTTTCTTCTGTGACCCGCGGGCCGCGTCGTGCGGACGGGCAACGATCGCTCGCAACGAGGATATCTTCATGCCGAAAGCCATCCGTATCACCGCGACCGGCGGCCCCGAAGTCATGCGCTGGGAGGACGTCGAGGTCGGCGAGCCCGGCGAGGGCCAGGCCCGGGTGCGGCAGACCGCCGTCGGGGTCAACTTCCTCGATACCTACCACCGGTCGGGGCTGTACCCGATCCCCCTGCCGAGCGGGCTCGGGAGCGAGGCGGCCGGAGTCGTCGAGGCGGTCGGTCCTGGCGTCAACGTCGTCCGCCCGGGTGACCGGGTGGCCTACGCGGGCGGCCCGCCCGGGTCGTATGCCGAGGTGCGCATCCTGCCGGCCGCCATCCTGGTCCCGGTCCCCGACGGGGTGACCGACCAGACGGCGGCGGCCGTGATGCTCAAGGGGATGACGACGCAGTACCTGATCCGCCGGACCTACCCGGTCCAGGCGGGCGAGACGGTGCTCTTCCACGCCGCGGCGGGCGGAGTCGGGCTGATCGCCTGCCAGTGGCTCAAGGCACTCGGCGCGACCGTGATCGGCACCGTCGGCTCGGACGAGAAGGCGGAGATTGCCCGGGCCCACGGGTGCGACCACGTGATCATCTCGACCCGGGAGGACATCGCCAAGCGGGTGCGGGAGATCACCGGCGGGGCGGGCGTCCCGGTGGTGTACGACTCGGTCGGCAAGGACACCTTCCTGAGCTCGCTCGACTGCCTGCGGCCGCGCGGGCTGATGGTGAGCTTCGGCAACGCGTCGGGCAAGGTGACGCCGTTCGACATCGGCATCCTGTCGCAGAAAGGGTCGCTGTACCTGACCCGCCCCACGCTGGCGACCTACACCGCCACGCGGCCGGACCTGGAAGCCACCGCCCGCGAGGTCTTCGACGTCATCCGCGAGGGCAAGGTGAAGGTCGAGATCCGCCACACCTACCCGCTCGCCGAGGCCCAGCAGGTGCACCGCGACCTCGAAGGCCGCCGCACCGTCGGCTCGATCGTGATGATCCCGTGATCGCGGCGGACACGGTGTTGGATGGTCGCCATTGATGCGATATAGTAGCGAGCTGGGGCTCGAAGGGGCTGATGTTGCCGAGGTGCTCGACTCTGTCTGCTCCATTGGCCACCGCGAGAGAATCTATTATCTGTGGCGCCCCTTCCTTCGAGATCCGAAGGATGATCACTTGCTCGAACTGGGTGTTGCGGCGAATTGCGAGGACATCGTCACATCCAACGCCAGGGATTTCGCCGGAGTCCACAAATTTCGACACTCCTCGCCGCACACCACCGCGCAGGCGATCCTGCTCGTTCCCACGGTCTCCGTGGGAATGCCGTCTTCGACGCTCGGCGTCGTCCGCGGAGGCAATCGGACGCGGGAGCGTCCCGGACGGCATTCCCACGCGGAGCGTGGGAACGAGGTTATGTCCTTGACTCGTTCGGGATTGCGCAGACAACCCGGTGGTCTTGAGCGAGGTGTCTCGAAATTCGGCATCTGGATCATGACGCCGCGCGAGTTCCTGGCCCGGATTGGAAAGATCGGATGAGCACGCTCAGCCTGCGACTGCCCGAGTCGCTGCACAAGGAGTTGAAGGCCGTCTCCGAGCGGGACGGGGTGTCCATCAACCAGTTCATCGCGACGGCGGTCGCCGAGAAGCTTTCGGCCCTCGCGACCGCCGAGTACCTCGAAGCGCGGGCCGCTCGCGGCGATCGGGGCCGATTCGACCGCGTGTTGTCCAGAGTGCGGGATGTACCGGCCGAGGAAGCTGACCGGCTCGAAGACGATTGAGCGGACGCGACGGAGTCGGGGGGAAGCGCCATGGCCTCCCTTTCTGCGCCCGCAGTCGTCGGATCACCATCCCGCAATCGATCTAAAGCCTGCTGGCAACAGGAGGGCGATCAGCCGGCGATGATCTTCTCGACGACCTTTCCATAGACGTCGGTGAGCCGGAAATCGCGGCCGGAGTGGCGGTAGGTCAGCTTCTCGTGGTCGAGCCCCAGCAGGTGCAGGATGGTCGCGTGCAGGTCGTGCACGTGCACCCGGTCCTCGACGGCGTCCCAGCCGTATTCGTCGGTCGCGCCGTGCGCCATGCCGCCCTTGACCCCGCCGCCGGCCAGCCACATCGTGAAGCCGTAGGGATGATGGTCGCGGCCGTCATTTCCCTCGGCGGCCGGGGTCCGGCCGAACTCGCCGCCCCAGATGACCAGCGTCTCGTCGAGCAGGCCACGCGCCTTGCAGGTCCTGCAGCAGGCCGGCGATGGGCCGGTCGGTCGCCAGGGCGTTCTTCGCGTGCCCGCCCTTGAGGTCGCTGTGCTGGTCCCACGGCTGGAAGCCGCCGGTGGTGTGGTAGAGTTGCACGAATCGCACCCCGCGCTCCACCAGCCGGCGCGCCAGGAGGCACTGGCGGCCGAAGACCTCGGTCTCCGCGCGATCGAGGCCGTAGATCCGCCGGGTGGCCTCGGTCTCCCCGGCCAGGTCGAAGGCGTCGGGTGCCTGCATCTGCATGCGGTAGGCCAGCTCGAAGGATTCGATGCGCAGCGTCGAGCCGGCTATCGTCGGCCCGCTCGGCCCGGTGCAGGTCGTTGATTCGCCGCAGGGCGTCCAGCTCCCGGCGCTGCCGGGCCGGGCTCACGCGACCATTCTTCAGGTTGCGGATCGGGTCATGCAGGTCGGAGACGAAGGTCCCCTGGTAGGCGGCCGGCAGGAAGCCGGCGCCGTATTGCCGGGCGCCCTCGATCAGGGGCCCGGGGCCGATCGCGACGAAGCCGGGCAGGTTCTGATTCTCGGTACCCAGGCCGTAGGTCACCCAGGCGCCCAGGCTCGGCCGCGTGGCCACCCGCTCGCCCGTGTTCATCTGGAGGCAGCCGCCGGGATGGTTGACGTCGTCCGCCACCATCGACCGGATGACGCACAGCCGGTCGATGCACGCCCCGACGTGCGGGAAGAGCTCGCTCGCCTCGAGGCCCGACTCGCCGTGCCGACCGAACCGCCAGGGCGAGGCCAGCAGCTTCCTCTGCTGGCCCAGGTAAAGCTTGGGCGAGGGCTTGCCGTGGTCGGCGGTCAGCCGGGGCTTGGGGTCGAAGGTGTCGACCTGCGAGGGACCGCCGGGCATGAAGAGGAAGATCACTCGCCTGGCACGGCCCGGGAAATGGGGCGTGTGGGGCGATAGGGGGTTGGCCGGTTCGCGCCCGGCCGAGGCTTCATCGGACAGGAGGGCCGCCAGGGCCAGCGAGCCGAAGCCGGCGCCCAATCGCTGCAAGACCTGGCGACGGCTCGGCGATGTTCCGGAGAGATCGCGGTCAACCATGCTGCCCTCCCGCGCGGCGCGGACAGTTCGCGCCGCCGATCCGATCAATCGATGTAGAGGAATTCGTTGCTGCTGAGGATGATCTGGCAATAGCGCTCCCACGGGTCGACGTCGCCGTCGGGCGCCAGCAGTCGTCGTCCGAGGTCGATCTCCGCGGGGGCGGGCGGCCGTCCCAGGGCGAGGGCATGGAGCCGCCGAATCCGGGGCTCGCCGCCTCGCGGCTCGTCGTGCGCCAGCCGCGCGGCCAGGGCCCGGGCCCAGGTCGTTCACGAACGGGTCGTTGAGGAAGAAGAGGCCTTGCGGGGCAACGATGGATTCGCCGCGGCGGGCGACGATGGATCCGGGGTCGGCGCGATCGAACAGCCGGCCGAAGTCGGAGGCGGAGGAACCCGGTCCGGTGCGGACCGACATCAGGTACAACGTCCGCCGGGGCACGGCCAGGTCCCCGAAGGCGGGCCCTCCCCGTCGGGGCTCGAGGCGGCCGGCCACCGCGAGCAGGGCGTCGCGGATGGCTTCGGCCTCGAGCCGACGGCGGTTCATCCGCCCGAACAGGCGATTCTCCGGGTCCGCGGAGGTCCTCTGGGCATCGCCGCGGGAACTCTGCTGGTAGGCCGCCGACAGCATGATGAGCCGGTGCATCTCCTTGATGGACCAGCCCGACGCGACGAAGCGCGCGGCCAGGAGATCCAGCAATTCGGGGTGCGAGGGCCGGTCGCCTCGCGTGCCGAAGTCGTCGGCGGTGCGGACCAGTCCCTCGCCGAAGTGGTGCTGCCAGATCCGGTTGACCATCACCCGCGCCGTCAGGGGATGGTCGGGCGCGTCAACCAGTCGGCCAGTTGCCGGCGGCCGCTCCCCTCGGTGATCCCCGCCGGTTGCCCGCCCGTCAGGACGCGCGGGAAGCCCCGCGGCACGGTCTTGCCGGGCCTCTTGTGGTTCCCGCGCAGGAAGACCTGAGCGTCCTTGAAGCCCTCGTGGCGCGTGCCCTTCGGGCCGCCGTCCTGCACGGCGACCGCCTCGGGGATCTCGGTGCGGGCTTCTTCTTCAGGACCTCCAGCTCATGGGCCAGGGCGTCCTGTCGCGCCCGGTGCTCGGGGGGAAGCCGCTTCCTCCGCTCCTCGGCGAGCGTCCAGAAGGGCCCGCGGGCGGACCGCAGCTCGTCGAGGAGCTCGGCGAGCGGGTCCCTCGCGGGCGGGCTCGCATCGGCCGGCTCGAGCCACGCCCGTCGCAGCTCGCCGTCGACCCGCTTGCACCCGGGATCGTCCAGTTGCCGATTGTAGACGCGAAGCTCCGCCAGGTCGCCGCGAAACCGGGGACTGTTCCCGGAGCCCGGTCCGCCCAGTCGCAGCGCGGCGATACCCGGGTCGGCGGACACGGCGTCGATGCCCTTCTGCGATTGGACCAGGGTCCCGTTGCGGCGCAACGCCGTGCCATCCGGCCCCCACGTCAGGCCGACGACCTCGAACCCGGCCGCCGGGCGTCCGTCGACCAGGTCGCCGGCCTGGCCATCGTTCCGGAGGATGGCCTGCAATCGGCCGCCCGGTTCCGCGATCAGGCCCAGCCCGTGCTTGCCGACGTCCGAATCCTCCCAGCCGAGCAGGCGACGGCCGGGCCCGGCATCGTCGGCGGTCCGGAAGACGGCGAACAGGCTGCCGGACGCCGGCACCGGACGCGGCGCTTCGAGCAGGGAACGGCCGTCGAATCGCAGCACGACCTTCGCCCGGCCGTCGATCGCGACGGCCGCCCTGACCGGGCCGGCGGCGCCGGCCGGCGGCCGGGCGTCGGCCGGCAGTCCCGAACGATTCGGCCAGAGGGTCACCCGGGATTCGGGATCGGCGACGAGATAGGGATCGTCGGCTCGGAACCGCAGGACGCAGGCACCAGCCAGGTCCCCGGCTTCGGCGGCCCGGGCGGCCTCGGCATCGCGCCGCGAGGCGAGTGCCGCCAGCGCCTGCTCGAGCTCTCCCGCGGCCCGCGCGAGCGCCGGTCCCGTCAGCTTCCCGGCCGCCGCGTCGCGCAGGGTCGGGTGACGGCCGAGCGACGGCTGCTCGCCGACCCTGCCGAGGAACTCGACCCATCCCGCCAGCCAGGCCGGGTGCAGGCCTCGCTGTCTGGCCAGCTCCTCCAGCGAGACCTTCGTCGCCCCGACGACGGGGAACCGATACTCGCAGGCCGCCACGAGATACCGCGCCGTCCCGCCGGTGATGGGCCGTTCCAGTTGGGCGATGTACGCGCGGTCGTCCGCATCGGGGAGCTGCTGCTCCAGCGCCGCCCGCCGCCGACGATCGGCGGCGTCCTGGGCCCGCAGCCTCGCGATCTCGTCCGCCGACAGGAGCGGTACGCGGACGAGCGGCGTGTTGCCCGGCACCGGGCCGGGTACCAGGCTCGTGCTGAAGAAGATGCCCGCGAGGGCGTAATAGTCCTGCGCGGAGATCGGGTCGAACTTGTGGTCGTGGCAGCGGGCGCAGGCCAGGGTCAGGCCGAGGAACGCTTTGCCGACGACGTCGACCTGGTCGTCGACGTAGTCGGCAATCATCTGGTCCTTGTCCACGTCGCCCGGCACGAAGTCGGCGATGGCCAGGAAGCCCGTGGCGACGATCGCATCCGGATTGATGCCGCCGGGCCGCGTTGGCGGCAGCAGGTCACCGGCGACCTGGTATCGGACGAACTCCGCGTACGACATGTCGCGATTGAAGGCCCCGACGACCCAATCCCGGTAGCGCCAGGCTTCGCGGAAGTCGCTCCCCGCGGGCAACTGGATCAGGTCGCGAGCGTCCGCATAGCGCACGACGTCGAGCCAGTGCCGCGCCCACCGCTCGCCGTAGGACGGCGAGGCCAGCAGCCGGTCCACGACCCGGGCGAACGCGTCGGGAGACCGATCGGCGAGGAACGCCTCGACCTCCTCGGGGGTCGGCGGCAGCCCCGTCAGGTCGAACGTCGCGCGGCGGATCAGGGTACGCCGATCGGCCGTCGCCGACGGCTTCAGCTCCCGCGCCTCCAGCGCGGCGAGGATGAACCGGTCGACTTCCGTCCGCGGCCAGGTCGGGTCGCTCACGGCGGGCGGGCTCGGCGATCGGACCGGGCGGAATGACCACCATCGGTCCGCCGCGCCGGTCGTCGCCGCCGCGGGCGCCTTCGGCCAGGGGACGCCCAGCTCGATCCAGCGAGCGAGCCGGTCGATCTCGCCCCGCGAAAGCGCCTCCTTCGGCGGCATCTTCAGCTCGCCCCGACGCTCGACCGCCGCGATGAGCAGGCTCTCGCCGGGCTTGCCGGGCACCGCCGCCGGCCCGCTGTCGCCGCCCCGCAGGAGGGACTCGCGGCCGGCGAGGCTCAGGCCGCCGCGGGCCTTGTCGTCGCCGTGGCACTTCTGGCATTTCTCGGCCAGGATCGGCCGGATCGACGTCTCGAAGAACTCGTCCGCGCCGGCGACCGCCGTCCCGGTCCCGATGCCGACGATCGCCAGCAGAGCGACGCCGACCACCGCCGCCGAACGGAGTCGCACACACGAAATCATGTTACTGGCACTCATACAATAATCTCGTGGACGACGTTGCCGTGGACGTCGGTGAGGCGGTCTACGCGACCGTGGCCCTTCCGGGCAATTGGGCTGCGGCCGAGCTCGCCATCGTGTATGACGAGTGTATCCTCCGGCGGTCCCTGCGCCTTGGGGTCCTCCAGGAGGCCGACGCGATCGTGGGAACCTTTCGGCGGTCCCCGCCAACCTCTGGCGGACGCGCCGGGGGAACTTCACTGGCGGGAGCAGGGCCTATCTCGCGGCCTTCTCCAGTGCGATGTTCTTCCGCAGGATGGTACGCTCCCTCGGCACGAGGAGCCGCGCCGGGACGTAACCGTCGGCGCTGATCTCGAAATGGTAGGGGCCTTCCTCGGCCGCGAGCACGGCCTCGACTTGCCGCGGGGCGGACCGGCCGATGGGAGGTCGCCAGCGGAACCCGTTCGTCCGGGGATCCTGGGTGCCGATCCGCACCCGGTATCTCGGGATCGGCTCGCGGGTCCTGGCATCGATGGCCGCGAGCCGGACGTCAACCGCGGGCCGGAGCGTGATCTCGGCCACCCGATCACTCGCTGCCAGCGAGATCGCTTCGACGGCGACGTAGCTTTTCGCACCGATATGGAACAGCACGGCCTCGGCCGGAGCGTTCTCCCAATCGAAGCACCCGTGCTCGTCGGTGCACGACCTGAAATGGAGTTTTGGTTCCGACGCGATGACCTGCTGCCCTCCCTGCCCGGCGATCACTTTCGGCGAGTCCCCCAAAGCGAAGACCCACGCCCCCTCGATGGGATGGCCGGACGGATCGACCACCCGGCCGCGGAGGCGCTTGCCGCGCACGAGACGGAACTCGACGGGCGGCCGGTCCGGGTCGGGCGCCACCTCCTGCATCTCCGCCACATAGCCCGCCGCCTCGGCCGCCAGGAAGAGACTTTTCCCGCGGGGAATATGGACGCGGAAGCGACCCTGCGCATCGGTGGGGCGGCACCAGGCGAAAGCAGAGGGTGTGAGCCACCTGGTCAAATCCTCGATCCGCGGCGCCCTCGATCGGGCGACCGTCCGCGTCGATCACTCGGCCTTCCATCGCCAGGCCCCTGAGGAGGACCTGGCGATCCGATTGGTCGCGGAGCGCCGCGAGTCTTGGTGAACGCACGGGCCACCCCCGCGGCGGTGCACCATCGCTGACGAAGTCCGGGTGGATCAATCGGAGCTTGACCCCGTCGGCGTCGGGCGGCACGCTCTGCGTCCGCCACCGGCCATCGGGCCCGGTGCGAGAAGGGATCTCATAAGAATTCTCATTGCCGGTCAGGTTGGTGGACCGCTTTCCGGGGCCGTATCGCGTGACGCTCACCAGGACCGTCACACCCTCCACGGGCCGCTCGGCCGCCGCGACGACGATGCCGCCCATGGTGGTGCCGCGCCGGAGCCGGAATGTCCAGGCCGCGGGCAGGACGGGTTCGCGGGCGTTCACCCCCCAATTGCCTCGGATCGGCACATAGCCCTCCTTCCCGACCGCGATGCTCAGACGGGGCTCGTCGCGGTGGGAGGGACACCCGACCCGAAGCCGGCCGTTCGTGTCGGTCCGAAATGCATAGGTTCGGATCTCGATGTTATTCTTGACCTTCACCTCGGCATCGGAAACAGGCCGGCTCGTCTCGTCATCCAGCACGGTCAGGGCGATCGTGCGAATCTCGGCGAAGCGGGGCACGGGCTGGCTGTAGGCGCGGACCAATCCGTCGTCGGCGGGCGGCCCCCCCTGCTTCGAGGTCGCGCCGGACACCGGCTGCGACCACGCCGATCCCCCGTCGAGGACCGTGACCATCACGGCGAGCACCACGACGACCGTGCGCATGGGGTCTTCTCCTGTTCCCGCCGGGAACCGCCGCGGGTCGGTCGCGCCGGCACCGCTCCGCAAGGCGACGGCCGATCGCACCGAGCCGCCGGATGGCGCACGATCGAGGGCCGGGCCGGTGCCCCCGCGGGATCCGACGTGGCACGGTGCATGCGGCCGGATTGCGGGCGACGCAACCGGTCGGTCACCCTGCGGGAGCCAGCTCCGTCGGCGCTCGGACGGGCAGAAACCGGCCGTCTCGGTCCACCCTCCGGCTGTCCGCGATCCGACCGCTCGACGGTCCAAGATATCGCGCCGGCTGGGGGAGCGATACGGGTGGCGGGCCGCATCATCGCCGATCCGTCGCGCAGCGATTCCGCCCGCAGCCCGACGCCCCGTCCTGGCCTCGTCCGGCACGAATCCGGCGTCGGACTGCGGCGAGCCCATGTGCCGCCCGCAGTGGTCGATCGCGCGGGTCAGGTCATACCGGCCGCCCTTGGCGACAAGCATGCCGAGGCAAAGGGCCCCGGCCGGTCGAGGCCGCAGGCAGTCTCCTTATTTCGGAGCCTTCTCCAATGCGATGTTCTTCCGCAGGATGGTGCGCTCCTTCGGCACGAGGAGCCGCGCCGGGACGTAACCGTCGGCGCTGATCTCGAACTGGTAGGGGCCTTCCTCGGCCGCGAGCACGATCTCGAATTGCCGAGGGGCGGACCGTCCCATCCGAGGCCCCTTGCGGAATCCGTTTGTCCCGGGATCATGGGTGCCGATCTGCACCCGATACCTGGGGATCGGCTCGCGGGTCCGGGCATCGATGGCCGCGAGGCGGACGTCCACCGAGGGCCGGAGCGTGACCTCGGCCACTTCTTCGCCCGCGATGAGCCAGCTCCTGCCGTGGGCGATGTAGCCTTCGGCGTCGAACTCGAACATCACGGCCTCGGCCGGTGCGCCATCCCAATCGAAGCGACCGTCCTCGTCGGCCCGCGCCTCGAAACGAAATGGGATCTCCGGCGCGATGACCCGTTTCCCGCCCGGCCCGACGATCATTTTCGGCGAGACTCCCAGGGCGGTGACCCGCGCCCCTTCGATGGGATGGCCGGACGGATCGACCACCCGGCCGCGGAGGTGCTTGCCGCGCACGAGACGGAACTCGACGGGCGGCCGGTCCGGGTCGGGCGCCACCTCCTGAATCTCCGCCACGTAGCCCGCCGCCTCGGCTGCCAGCGAGAGATGGCTCCCGCGGGGAAGATGGACGCGAAAGCAACCCTGCGCGTCGGTGGGGCGGCACCAGGTCAAGGGAGAGGGTCTGAGCCTCCTGGTCGTATCCTCGATCTGGGCACCCTCGATCGGGCGCCCCTGCTCGTCGATCACCCGGCCCTCGAGCGCCAGGCCCCTGAGGAGGACCTGGCGATCCGATTGGTCGCGGAGCGCCGCGAGTCTTGGTGAACGCCCGGGCCACCCCCGCGCCGGTGCACCATCGCTGACGAAGTCCGGGTGGATCAATCGCAGCTCGATCCCGTCGGCGCCGGGGGGCACGCTATCGAGCCGCCACCGCCCATCGGGCCCGGTGCGCGAAAGGATCTGATAAGGATTCTCAGTGCCGGTCGGGTTGGTGTCCCGCTCTCCCGGGCCGAATCGCGTGACGCTCACCAGGACCGTCACGCCCTCCACGGGCCGCTCGGCCGCCGCGACGACGATGCCGCCCATGGTGGTGCCGCGCCGGAGCCGCAATGCCCAGGCCGCGGGCGGGACGGGACTGCCGTCGTACCCCCAACCGTGCCCGATCGGGACGTAGCCCTCCTTCCTGACCTCGATGCTCAGGAGGGGCTCGTCGCGCCGGCAGGTATACTCGATCCGGAGCCGACCGCCCGGGTCGGTCCGAGATACACAATCCCGAAATTCGTTGTGATTCCGGATCCTCACCTCGGCATCGGGCACCGGCCGATTCGTCTCGTCATCCAGCACGGTCAGGGCGATCGTGCGAATCTCGGCGGAGCGCGCCACGGGCTGACTGTAGGCGCGGACCAATCCGTCCACGGCCGGCGTACCGTCCTTCTTCGAGGTCGCCCCCGACACCGGCTGCGACCACGCCGATCCCCCGTCGAGGACCGTGACCATCACGGCGAGCAGCACGACGACCGTGCGCATGGGGTCTTCTCCTGTTCCCGCCGGTAACGCCGCGGGTCGGTCGCGCCGGCCCCGCTCCGCACGACAGAGCACCAGCATATCGCGACGACTGCGAGAGCGAAACGAGTGGAGCCCGGTCGCGGCCCGGGGGAAACCACGGCGAGGAATCTCGGCAATTGTGTGCTGCCTGGGACGGACTCGACACTTCCGCTTCGCGATGGCCAGATCGTGGATTGATCGGTGCGAAGGGCGAGGTTAGTCTCAAGGCACCCGGTCGAAACGGCGTGAACCGGGCCAACGCGATTCGACCGACCGAGGTCTGCCATGGCGATCCAGGTAGAATGTCCCTCGTGCCGCGCGACGATCCGGGTGCGGGCCGAGCACGCCGGCCGCCGCGGCCGGTGCCCGCATTGCCAGATGGTCTTTGCCGTGCCCGCCGCGGGGGCAGCGACGGCAGAATCGGTCCCGGCCAATCCGACCGCGCCGAGGAACGCGCCCGAGACCGGCGCGTCGCCCGTGATGGAACCGGTGATCGCCCCGCCGGCCGAGGATGACGGCGGCTATGGCCTGGCCGACGCCCCGCGGCGGGCGAAGGCCGTCAAGGCCCGCGCCGGTGCGCTGGCCGACGCCGGCTTCGGCGCGCGAGGCGTGGTCGAGGCCGCCGCGCCCACGCGACGGACGCTCGATCCGGCCCGGGTGCTCGCCGCCTTCGGCGGCCGGATCCAGCCGGTCCGCCCGACGATCGTCTATCGGCTCTGGATCCTCGTCGTGGCCGCCGTGATGATCGTGCTGCCCCTGATCTACCTGGCGCTCATCGCGCTGGTCGCCATGGCGGTGATGTATCATGCCGTGCATAACGTGACGATCCTCACTGCCGTCCGGGGCAGCGCCGCACTGAAGATCGCGCTCGTCATCTATGCCGCGCCGCTGGTCGTCGGGGCGATCGTCGTCCTGCTGATGATCAAGCCGCTGTTCGCCAGGCCGGCACGAGGGCCGAAGGCGAGAGCGCTCGACCCGGGCGAGGAACCCTTGTTGTACGCGTTCGTCGACGGGGTCTGCGCCTCGGTCGGCGCGCCTCGGCCGGCGCGGATCGAGGTCAACTGCCAGGTCAACGCCTCGGCGCACCGCGAGGGGGGCCTGCTGGGCATCGTGGGCGGCCGGCTGATCCTGACGATCGGCCTGCCGTTCGCGGCGGGCGTGTCGCTCAAGCAGTTCGCCGGGGTGCTGGCGCACGAGTTCGGCCACTTCTCGCAGGGGGCGGGGATGCGGCTGTACCTCCTGATCATGCGGATCAACCTCTGGTTCGCCCGGGTCGTGTACCAGCGCGACGAGTGGGACGCGACGCTCGAGGCCTGGTCGAAGGAAGAGCACATCTTCGTGATCGTGCTGGCCTGGCTCACGCGGCTGGCCGTGTGGCTGGCGCGGCGGGTCTTGTGGGTGCTGATGACGATCGGGCACGTCGTCAGCGGGTTCCTGTCGCGGCAGATGGAGTTCGACGCCGACCGGTACGAGGCGCGGATGGTGGGAGGCGCCTGCTTCGCCGAGACCATGTGGCGGTTCCGCGTGATGGGGCTGGCCGAGAGCGGGGCGTTCGCCGACCTGAACGCGAGCTGGCAGCAGCAGCGGATGCCGGACAACTTCCCCAAGCTGGTGATGACCAACATCCCGCAGATCCCCCAGGAGGTCGTCGGCGCGGTCCGCCGGCAGATGGAGACGGCGACGGGCCGGCTGTTCGACACACACCCGTGCGACAAGGACCGGATCGCCCGCGCCCGGCGCGAGGAGCCGGGCGACGGGATCTTCCACCTGGAGGGGCCGGCGACCGACGTGTTCCGCGACTTCGACGCGCTGGCCAAGGCGGTCTCGTTCGACATGTACCGCGCGTCGCTGGGGAACCAGATCGCGCGTGAGCAGCTCTTCGAGGTCGCCGAGCTGGTCGAGAGCCAGGCGGCCGTCCAGGAGGGGTTCGAGGCCGCCGGGCGGTTCTTCCTGGCCGCGCTCGACCCGGCCCGTCGGCTGCCGCTGCCGACCGAGTACCCCGCGGCGCCGTCGGATCCGAAGGCCGCCGGCCGGGCACTCGTCGCGGCGCGATCGGCGCTCCAGGCGGCACGCGAGGCCTACCGCGCCTCGAGCCAGCGCCTCCAGGAGCTGAGCGGCCGCGTCATCCGGACCGAGCTGGCGCTCGCGCTGATCAAGGCCGACGTCAAGATCAAGGCGTCCGACTACGACCTGACGTCCGCGACGGTGCCCGCCGCCGAGTCGGCGCGCGACCAGGCCGAGGCCGACATCCGCCGGATCGAGGAGTCCGAGAGCACCCACCCGTTCGCCACGGCCGCCGTGGGCCGGCTCGTGGCGGCACTGGGGTTGCTCGAGGTCGAGCGGTTCGCCGCCCGCGTGCCCGACGGCCGCGACCGCCGCGACGAGGCGCGGGCCGTCTACCGATGCGCCGCGCACCTCGCGGGCCTGATGCCGCAGCTCGCTCGGCTGGCACGATCGCGGTCGGTGCTCCTGGGGGCCTTGCAGGTCTACGAGGCGGGCGGCGACCCCAAGAACCAGCCGCGAATCAACGCGGCGCTCCGCGCGGCCTCGGCGCTGCGCGACCGCCTGGAGGAATCGCGGTGGAAGGCGGGCGACTCGGTCGCCTACCCCTTCGAGCACGCCCAGGAGGACGTCACGCTCGGCCAGTTCGCGTTCCCCCCGGTGATCCCCGACAAGCAGGACATCGGCGGCCTGCTCGAGGGCTCCGGCGAGGCGGTCAACCGGCTGGCCGTGCTGTATCGCCGCGCCCTGGGGCGGCTGGTGCTCACCGCCGAGGAGGTCGAGCGCACCATGGGCCTCGCGCCGATCGTCGTCGAGGAGACCGAAGAGGCCCCGGCGCTGCCGGCTGCCCCATGACTCTCCGCGCCGCCCCGGCGGGCGGGCGGAAATTCGGGGCGGGTCCTCATCCGACTCCCGTCACGGGGCCCCGGCGCGGGGAGGCCCGCGGAGGCGATCCCAGGCCAGCAGGACCGAGCAGGCCGCCGCCAGGGCCACGGCCGCGACCGCGAACGTCGCGTAGATGTCGGCGAAGACCAGGTTGTCGGCCTCGTAGTTCAGCGCCCGGTACATCAGCACGTCGGCCTGGCGGTCGGGCGCCAGCTCGCCGGCCTGGCCGAGCTCGTCGCGGAGCACGGCCCGGCGGTCGGCGAGCTCCTGCGTCTGGATGACGTCGCGGTCGGCCGCGTATGAGTAGTGGATCGGATGGCCAATCAGGAAGAAGTTGACCAGGAGCGCGATGCCCAGGCCGCCGCCGTAGAACTGCACCACGACCAGGAACGGATGGACCCGCGCTTCTCTCGCGGGATCGCGGCTGGCCATGGTCTCCATCGCGATCAGCATCAGGCCGATCCCCACGCCCATCAGGAACCGGCCGGGTGCAAGCTCCTCGTACTGCGGCGCCGGGAACCAGTTCAGCTCGGCGGTAACCTGGATCTGCCAGTACGGCCAGTCGAACGTCAACGCATAGGAATGGATCATCCCGGCGGCCAGCAACAGCAGGCCGGCGATCGCCCCGGGCAGGCCCAGCCGGATCCGCCACCTGTGCAGGACCAGCCGGGCCGCGATCAGGCTGGTCGCGACGCCGAGCGGCAACAGCCAGACCAGCAACGATCGCTGCCAGCTACTGAGGTTCACCAGCAGGCCGCCATAGACGTTCATGACGGTCCCCTGGAGCCACTGGCAGGCCCCCCCGAAGAAGAACAGCAGGAGTCGCATGCCGCCCTCGCCCAGGGCCGCGAGGTCGATCCGCCGCCAGGTCAGGCCCAGGGCCACGGCCAGCGAGCCGCCTCCCACCGCCGACGCGACGGCGATCTCGCGGCTCTCCAGCCAGCCGTACAACTGTCCCCAGTGCAGGACGTGGACCAGCGCCGCACTGCCGACCACCAGCCAGGGCAGATACGCCAGCGATCCGGGGTGCGTGCCCGACGAGGGAGCTTCGGCGCGGGCCGCATCGAGAACAGGACGAGCGAGCTGAAGAGCGCCGCGGCCCCCTCGATCCGGAATCCCCACTCCCAATCCGACCAGCCGTGGACCATGGTGGCGGCCGCGATCACGCCCGGCCCGACGACCGGCAGCAGGATCGATGCCCAGGCCGTCGGCGACTCCCAGCGGTGGTCGAGCAGTCGCGGGGCGAACGCGATCACGAGTCCCGCGCCGATGCCAGTGAGCACCCGGCCCACGAAGAAGAACGTGAGAGGCGCGTTCATGAAAAGACCGTTCAGGAACGACCCGGCGGCCACGAGCAGCAGCCCGAGCTGGGTCAGGCCGCGGCGCGAGGCGAGCTGGCCGAGGACCGGGCAGGCCAGGAGCGTCAGGGCGATGGTGATCGCCAGCGCGGTGTGCAGGCTGTACAGCTCGGCGGCCACCCAGCCGCGCGCGCCGCCCATCTCGTGGAAGTTCATCGTGTGCCCGGCGGTCAGGATCCAGACCACCACCAGCGGCACCAGCGGGCGCCCCGCAAGCACGTATTCCCAGCTCCTCGCGAGGCGGCCGGGCGCAGCCGGTCCCTCAACGCTGGTCAACACGGCGATTCGTCCCCCTCTCCGCGGCGGTCGGTGGCGACGGCGGCGGCGCGGACGCCGGCCGCGGCGCGACGCGGCCGCGGCGCGGCGGCGGTTTCGACCGGCCCCTCGTCGCCATGGAGGTTCTTCCGCCCCGGGACCAGGTCGTTGATCCAGGCGAGCTCGAGGCCGCTGGCCGTCTGGATGGTCAGGGTCGGGCGGATCAAGGGCTTCGCCGCCATCGCCTCCAGCCGTCGCGAGAGCTCGCCGTACAGCCGCGCCGTGATGGCCTCCTTCTCGTCGAGCTCCCGGCCCGCCCAGCCCGGCCCGGTGGTCACGATCACCGGCAGCCGGGGCTCCTGCTCGTAGGCGCCCACGCCGTAGGGAAGCACCGTCTGGGTGGTGGGCAGGATCTCGACCCGGCTGAACAGCGGCAGCGGCTCCGGCCCGGCGGACTGCTGCTGGAGGATCCAATCCCGCAGCTTGGACGCCAGCGCGCTCAGGCGGGGATCGTTGATCTGCGAGCGTGGGTAGGCCCGCGGGATATCTGGCGTCCCGGCCGCCGGCGCTTGCCCGGTCGGCACCGGGGCCTCGGGCTGGGTCGTACTCGAACTCGGGCTCGGTCCGCAGCCCGAGACGGCCAGGCCCAGGATGACCGGCAAGACCAGATCGGCCGGACGAACGCGGGTTGCAATCGTCATTGATGTCCCCCATGTTTGCCCGTGCGACGCGAGGGATCGGGGGCCGGATACACGGTGGTCAGCGCCGTCCTGGGGATCGGCCGGTACTGGGTCGTCCCGACCACGATCTCGAAGGTGTCGCCCTGTTCCAGGTGCGCCTGCACGCCGCGCTGGAGCGAGGCATAGCCCAGCCCCACCAGCACGCCGGCGGCGAGCCCGCCCGTGATGAAGACCGGGCTCCGCCGGGCGACCTCCGACGCGGTGCTGGCGCCGAGCATGCCACCCTCCAGGGCGAACAGGGCCGTGATCCGCAGGCGGCGTCTGAGGGTCTTGGCCTCGCGGTCCTCGGTATCGAACCGCCAGGGGATCGGCCGCCACGAGCCGTCCTGTCCCTCGACGAGCTGGGTCATCTGCAAGCAGAGCCGCCCCGCGCGGCCATACCTACCCGGCGGTTCCACCTTGACCACGGTCCCCCCCACCAGGGGCGGTGGGTTGGCGGGCAGGCTGATCACCTCGGCCAGGAATCGGTCGCCCGGCTGGATCTCGGGTCGGCCGTTGAGCAGCCGCTCGCCCGGGCTGAGCCCGTCGCACGGGAACACCTGGCGAATCCGCACGGTCACCGCCGCGCCCGGGTGCAGCGTCGCCCAGGCCGCGGCTGCCGCCGGCGCGGACGACCCGGCCATCGGCGACGGCGGCGGGATCTCGGTCGCGCCGGCTTCGGCCCCCTCCGGCGACGGGAGCGGCGAGGGGAGCGGCGACGGCAGCTCCGCCGCGTCGGGTGCGGGTCGCTCCGATGGCGGGAGCGGCGGCGGGATCTCGGGGGACGCGGCCGGGTCCGGCCGCGGTCGAAGCGGCGAGGGCCGGGGGCGCGCCGGGGACGGGTCCTGGGCCAGGGCCGCCCCCGGTAACAGGGCGATCGTCGCGACGCACGCCGGCCACCATCGGGGTCTCATGATCGGGGCCTCCCTGGTTGGGTTCTTCCGGACCGAGGCGCCTGGGGTTGGCCTTGCCGCGTCTCAGCCAGGCCAGCCGACGATCCCAGAATCCCGGCTCGGGTTCCTCGCGGCCCGACGGGATGTGGGCGATCCCGGCCTTCTCCACGTAATCGAGCAGCAGCTCGGTGGCGCGCAGCACGTCGAGGCGGGCGAGCTGGAGGTTGTACCAGGCCGTCCAGCGATTGGCCTCGGCCTGGAGCAGGTTGACCTCGGCGCCCATCACCTCGACGGGGAACGACTGGTGCTGTCGGTAGAGCCGCACCTGCCGTTCCCAGAGCTCGTGCCGAAGCGCCAGCTCCTTCTCGCGCTGCTCCCATTCCCGGGTCGCCTGCTGCCAGCGGTCCCAGGAATTGCCGGCGTCGCCGGCCACGTCGATCAGGGCCTTCTCGAGGTCGAGCTGCGACTGGATCAGGTCGAGCCGCGCCTGGCGGATGCTGGCCCAGAGGTCGATATCCACGATCGGCGGCGTGTAGATGGTGCCGAAGATCGCCCCCAGGGCGACGCCGCCATTTTGCGGGGTGGTGTTCTTGAACGAGAGCTCGGCCGGGAGCAGACCCTTGCCCAGCAGGCCCAGCCAGTCGCGCTTCTGCCGCAGCCGGGCGATCCGCAGGCCGGTGATCAGGATGCGGACCTCGACGCGCTGCCGCTTGGCGAGCTGGATGGCCTCGGTGCGCGAACAGGGGAAATCGGGCACGATGGCCAGGACGACCTCGTCGGGGTCCTCGAGGTCGAAGGCGTACTGCGGGTCCAGGTCGATCGGCAGCGGTTCGGGCTGCTGCGGCACCAGCAGGCGGCTCTGGTGCAGGACCACGGCGAGCTGTCGCTGCGCGATCCGCTCGTTCTTCTCCAGGTCGGACAGGAGCACGCGGGCGCGGCCCTCCTCGACCTGCGCCTCCTGCAGCTCGACGTCGTGCGCCTGCCGCTCGCGCAGCTTGCGGCCCACCAGCAGCCGCGTCTCCTGCGCCAGGCCCACGCCCCGCCGCGCCACCCGGATACCGTAGGGGATCTGCTTGGCCTCGAAATAGCGCTGGATCGCCAGCGCCGCCTGCGAGCGCCGCACCAGTTGCTCCATCAACAGCTTGACATAAATCCCTTCCTCGGCGATCGGCAGGGCCGTGATATGGCCCGACGGATCCAGCGGGAACGAGAGGAACATCCGGCTGAGCTGGACGTGGTCCATGCCCGGCAGGCCGGCGAGCGGGGTGCCGCCGGTGACGTCGGGGAAGATGATATTCGTGCCCGGTGCGCCGGCCAGTCGGTTGAGGCCGACATAGATCTGCGGCAGGGTGACCAGCGGGATGAACTCCTTGAGCGCGTCGAAGCGGGCGACCTGGGCCGTGCGGACGGCGACGTTGGCCTGCACGGTCTGGACGTTGGCCAGGCTGCGGCGGATGGCGTCGCCCAGGCGCAGCGGGACCGCCGGCACGCCGGGCGCCGGGGCCGGCAAGCCGGCTTCCGGCTCGATCGCCGGCCGGGTCGTTTCGCCCGGCGAATCGTCGGGCAGGTCGGGCAAGGCTGGCGGCAGCGGAGGGTCGCCGCGCTCGGCCCGGCGCGGCGGGACCTCGCCGGGACCCGGCGGGGCCTGCGCGAGCGCGAACCCCCCGCACGGCAGCCCGAAGGCCCCGAGCCAGACCGCCGCGGCCAGCATTCGACCCCGAAGCCGATCCATCCTTGCCTTTCTTGCAGGTCGGGCCTTTTCGCACGGCCCGAGGCCCCATCGCGACGCGCGGGATCGCCCGATCCGATCGACGCCTCGGCTCACCACGGCTGGCTGCTCCGTCGCACGAACTTCGCGGTGTCGACCCAGACCCGGCACGACATCCCCGGCCGGATCCGGCCCTGGTAATTGTCGGGGTCGGCGAACCGGACGCGGACCGGCAGCCGCTGCACGATCCGGACGAAGTTGCCCGTGGCGTTGTCGGGCGGGAACAGCGAGAAGACCGAGCCGGTCCCGCCGGCCACGCTCTCGACCCAGCCGGCGAACGTCCGCTCGGGGATGCCGTCAACGCGCACCTGCACCGCCTGGCCCACCCGGACGCGGTCCATCTGCTCCTCGCGCAGGTTGGCCACGACCCAGAGGTTGTCGAGGTCCAGCGGCACGATGCTCAGGAACGGACGGCGGGCCTCGACCGTCTGGCCGAGCTGGATCGTGCGACGGCTGACGATCCCGCGGATCGGCGACCGGATCAGCGTGTAGCTCAGGTGCAGCCGGGCCAGCCGCAGCCGGGCCGCCTCGAGCTCGATCTTGTTCTGGAGCGCGATCGCCGTGTGCTCCTGGACCTCGGGCTCGAGCTGCGAGGCCCGCGCCCGGCCGACCGCCGCGTCGGCGTTGGCCAGGGTCTTGCGACTCTGCTCGAGCCGGACCTCCGCGCCCTTGACCTGGAGCGCGCTCGACAGCACCTGCCGGTCGGCCGCCGCGATGCTGCTGACCAGCGATTTCAGCTTGGCCAGCGCGTCACGATAGGTCGCCTCGCGGTTGTCGCGCTCCTGCACCGGTACGTCGCCCGTCGAGGCCAGGCGGTGGAAGCGGCCGAAATAATCCCGCGCGTTGACCATCAGGGCCTCCAGGCCCGGCCGCTGCTCCTTGAGCGAGGCGAGCAGCTCGCGGTCCTTCTCGAGGATCTCCCTGCGGGTCCTCAGCTCGTATTCGACCGCGGACACCCCGTCCAGCGCCTCGGCCCGCCGGGCCTCGGCGCCCTCGAGCAGCGACTTGCGGTCCTGCTGGAAGAAGCCCACGTTGGTCACGGCGGCCCGGGCGTTGAATTGCGCCTGCTGGAGCTCGTAGAGCGCCTGGTCGACCTGGACCTGGAACGGGACCGGGTCGATCTGCGCGATCGGCTGACCGGGCTCGACGACCATGTTGTCGTCAACGAACAGCGCCACGACCGGGCCGTCGACCTCCGCCGAGATCGGCGTGGTGTTCGCGACCACGTAGGCGTTGTCCGTGTACTCGTTCCCGCGTCGCTGCCAACCCCAGACCACCAGCCCCGCGATCGACCCGGCGAGCACCAGGATCGTGACCGTCGTGCGCCAGTGCCACCGCCAGCGGCCGGGCCCGGCCCGGCCCGCAGCGCCCACCACGGCGGGCGGTTCGTCCTCGCCGTCGCGGCGAGCATGCGCATGGTGGTCGTCGACGCGGTGCGCGGTCGACTCGAGAAAGTGGGGTGTCGCCGGCGCCGGATCCCGCGACGCCGCCACCCGACCGCCATCGGCCGTGGGCTCGCTCGACGAGTAAGTTTTCTCCGGCATGATCGCCAACCTCCTCCATCATCTCGCGAGCTTAAGGTCGGCAGGATGTGCGGATCATATTGAATCGAAACGAATAAAGCAATTGTACGACCTGCGTCTCCTGGGGAGAACGACCCACGAGAAAGTGATGACCCTGGCGGGCCTGCCTTCCGCCGACGACCGGCCAGCGTGGCGTGTCGGAGTCGCGCGTCATGGTCCGGCAAGCCATGACGCGGCTCCGGTCCCCGATGAATTCGCGGCCTGTTCTCATCTGCTCTCATCGGCGTCATCCGCGAACGATCCGCGTCCTGGCGGCGGCCTGCCTGGGGGGATTCGACTGCGCACAAAAAGCCGAGGGGTCCGGCACGATTGTCCGCAGATGACGCAGATGGACGCAGATAAAATCCCGACCCGGACTGGCCCGTTCGGCATGGCATGACGCGGCTCGGATCCCCGATGAAATCGCGGTCTCTTCCATCTGCGTCCATCTGCGTCATCTGCGGACAATACCCGTCCTGGCGGCCTGCCAGCGGGACATTCGACTGCGCACAAAAAGCCAATAGGTCGGAGAGGATTGTCCCCAGATGGCGCAGATCCGGATGGCGCGACCGACGAAGGCCCAGTTTCCTTGCGAAGGTGGCGACGAATGCCCCGGTCAAGGTTGACCTGGAAAGGACGTCTGGGCGGTCCCGCGAGGGGACTTCGCAGCAACCTCCGCACCGGCGCGGGCTGCGATCACCCGGCGGGACGATCCGATCCCTTGACTACTGGATCGACAGGCTCGCGACCCGACTTGACCGATTCTGCCGGTTTTTCCGGTCGCGACCCGGCGGGCGGGGATGGCCGCCGCGGGGCCGACGGATTCTCCGGTTGCCCTCGGAGCGTCGCCGCGGGCCCGCGCGATTCGACGGCGAGGGCGGCCGGCGGCCCCGAGGGGATCGGGACGGGCAACCCGGTCGCGCCGCCCCACCGCCGCGAGGCCGCATCGAGCGGGCGATAAACACCCGCCACGCGATCGTAGGCGCCAAGGTACCTCGCCCCGGGCCGATCGAACAAATAGTAATATTCCTCGAGAGACGACCACCAGATCCAGTGATACGTCCGGCCCTCGGGCGCCAGGACGACGGCATAGGAGAACCCCCGTCCCGGCCGATCCGTCCAGGGCTGCAGCACCCGGCCCATCTCGTGAGGAAATGAGGAATCATCGGCGAGAGAGGGATCGGCCATGCCGGCGGTCGCAGGGCCCGCCTGCGGCGTTCGTCGCAGCGGCAGGATCGGGGCCGGCGACGGCAGGGGCGACAGCGGCCGGGGGACCATGACGCTGCCCTCGCCGGGGACGGTCACAGGAGGGTACAGGAACGCGTCCTGACCCGGCGTGACCGCGCGCCCGGGGAGGGGTGCGTCCATCTGCGAGGCGCCTTCGCCCAGGACCGGACGATCGCCCGGTACCTGCGCGCTCGCGAAGCCCGGTGCGAGCCAGATCATCAGCCCGGCCAGACCCGCCGTCGCGATCGAGCCGCCCGCCCCGTCCCCGCGCTTCATCGTCGAGCCTCCCCGCGCCGCAGCCGGTCCGGCCCCCCGAGTGGGCCATCCCCATCCGGGTCCCATCGTCGAGTATACGGGGCCCCGGCGCGACGGAGGAAGCCGGACGAATCACGCGCGACGCGCTGCCGGCATGGCGGTGGGTTACTTCTTCGCGACGGGCTGAACGCGGAAGGCGATGTCGCCCAAGTCCGCGCGGCCGGGCATCTCGAAGGCACCGTGGTCGTCGTCGAGATCCGACCCAATGCTGTAGATCAGCCGGGTCTCGGGCGGCCAGGCGGGCAGCTTCCAGGTTGAACAGACCATCCTCGGGCACGGGCACCTGAGCAAGGGTGGTGTAGCCGAACGACCGGCCGCTGTAGGGGTTGACCGGCAGCGCGGGCAGCTCGGAAGGCACGAGGTCCTTGAGCTCCGCCGGGAACTTCCCGTCGTGGCGAAGCACCCAGTCGCGCATCGCCAGGACCTGGACGAGCGCCCGACGCACGACCTCGTTGCTGTCCTCGGTCATCTGATACGCCCCGGGCTGGAATCCCAGCACGCGATTGAGCACGAAGCGATCCGCCTCGCCGCTGGATGCGATGGCCTCGAGGTGGTTGGGCGTCGCCGGGCGTTGCCAGGGCTCGAGGGCGCTCAGCCGGATGGCCTCGTCGATCACGAGCCGGTTGATCCTGCGGGCGCGGGCGAGCTCCCACGGCGTGGTCATCAGGTCGACGAACAGCATCCGGTCGATCCCCGGCGGCCGGCCGGTGCCCTCGGTCATGGTGGCCGCCACGAAGTCCTTGAAGTCACCCCGCGGTAGGTCGATCGTCCGCTCGATCAGCACGCCCTCAGCCCGGATGACCTCGGCGGCCGGGATCATGCGGGGCAGCGCAAGGTACGCGGTCAACGCGCCGCGGAGCCGGTCGGGCGTCTGGCCCCTGGCGTTGGCCCAGTCGATCGCCAGGTCGAGGGCGGTCCGCTCGATCGCCAGCGACGTGAGGCCCGGCCACGACAGGGCTCCCTGGCCGACCTGGTGGGCCATCCGGATCAGCAGCACGACGTCGTCCCAGGCGGCCGCCAGGTCGCCGCGATCGATCCGGACCCGGGCATGCTGGGCCACCGCGTCGGCCAGCTCGCGCATGGGAGGGATGTCGTACCGGTCCCGGAGCGTGAGCCGGCCGGGCGAGACGAACCGGCACTCGGGCATGCGCCACGGCGCGTCGGATCAGGTCGAGTGCCTCGGGGTGCTGATCGAGGTCGAGCGGCTTGCGCGTGGCCACCGGGCCCGACCGCAGGCCGAACTGGACGGCCAGCCGGCCGGCCTCGCGATAGAGCTCGGCCGCGTTGCGGTCGGGCGGCAGCGGCGTCGACGCGGCGATCCACGCGGCGGGCGCGTCGATCGGACCGACGTCGGGGATGCTCCAGGCGCGCCAGCCGGTGAAGCCGACGAAGCTTGCCGCCATCACGCCCGAGGCTATCAGCCCGAGCCGGACCCACCGCCCCGGCGCGGGCGCTCGAGCAGCCAGTCGCCCCGCCAGGCCCATGAGACCAGGACCAGCGCCGCCGGCATGACGGCCAACCCCCAGATCGGGATCATGCCCGCGGCGAGCAGGCCGCTCTGCAACCCCACGAGCATCAACGTCAGCACCAGGGCGACGGTCCACGCCGTGATCCCACGCGGGATCGCCATCCCGCAGAGCACCCCCACGGCGAAGACCAGCGACAGGTTGAGCGCGAACAGGATCCAGAGGAATTCCGCACCCGGGCGCGGCCCGTTCCACCGGCCGACCAGGACGAGCCCGGGCGCCATCAGGAGCGCCACGCCGAAGAGCCAGGTCGCCAGCTTCGCCAGCCAGACGAGCCCCGGCCGCGCCCCGTGGTGCACGAGGAACCGGTAGGTCCGCCGCTGGCTCTCCAGGCCGAAGACGCTGACGCCCCCGACCAGCGCGATGCCCCCCATACTGATGGCGATCAACGCGTTATCGCCCCGCTCCAGACTCAGATTGGAGAACATGATGCCCGTGGTGTACACGGCGATCGCCAGCAGCACCAGCCAGATCCTCCCGCCCTCGCGAACGGTCTCGCGCGACAGCCTGCCCAGCTCGACCAGCGCCGATCGCGGCCGCAGCAGGTCGGCCGACCAGGCCGCCGGGACGATCACGCGGCCGGGCGCCGACGCCGCGGCCGTTGACCCCGCGATCGCCGCGGCGATCGGCGACATCTCGGCCGCCGGCGGCTGCTCCATCGCGATCGGTCGCCCCCTCGACACCCGCGACCCACCCGACCCCGACCCGGTCACCACGATGGGCGAGCGAAGCTCCAGCCCGAGCGGACGCAACCGGCCCCGCCGCGACCAGGCGAACGCGACCAGCGACGCGGCGGACAGGGCCAGCGCCAGCCCGAGATTCATCAGCATGGCCACGGACGGGTCGCGGTACCGATCGGCCATCACCAAGCCGGCGATCGATGTCGTCACGATCGACGCGATCGCCGAGACCATGGCGCTCTTCAGCACCGACGAGAAGAGCAACCCCCAGGCGAGACCCTGGAGGATCAGGGTGGCCACCGGCAGCGGGTCGCTGCTGGTCCTGATCTGCCAGAGGTCGAGCGGATGCCGCATGCCGGCCATGGCCAGCAGCATCAGCAGGATCCCCATCGCCGCGGTCGTGACGAACCCGAACGAGACCTTGCTCGCCCAGACGAGCGGGCGCGAAGCCGGCAGCATGTCGAGCAATCGCAGCGTGCCGGTCTCGCGCTCGCCCGCAAACGCCGCCGCGCCCACCGCGAAGGCGTACAGCCCCATCCAGCCGACCGCCAGCGGGCCGAGCGTGCTGTCGCGCAGCTCGTCGCTGCCGTAGTGGACCAGCAGGGCATCGCCGGCCGTCGCGACCAGCACCAGGAACGCCCAGATCGGCCAGAACTGCCGCGCGTCCTTCCACCACAATCGCATGTACATGGGCCACTCGCTCCCATTCCGACGGACCGCGACGATCGGAGGGCGATCCCGCCGACCCCGCCGGGTCTTTTGTGAGAGGTGCTGAACGTGTCGGACCTGAATCGCAGTCGCTACGCCACGTGGACGACGCGGGGCGGCGCCGGCCGCTCGGGGCGGCGGCCGCGCATGTAGCCGATGTAGATCTCCTCGAGGGTGGGCGACTCGACCTCGATCGCCTCGATGCCCGGCACGGCGCGCAGGCCCTCGCAGGCCGAGCGGTCGGCGGCGCGGACCAGCCAGCGCGCCTGCCTCGGCGCGTCCTCGGCGTCGATCAGCTCGAGGCCGCGGCCTTCGGGCGGCGCCTCGATGTGGTCGCGGCTGGCGAACATCACCGAGACCAGGAACGTTCGTGACTTCAGGTCATCGAGCGGCTCGGCGAGGATCAGCTTGCCCTTGTGCACCAGCGCGACGTGGCTGGCGACCCGCTCGACCTCGCCGATCTGGTGGCTCGACAGCAACACCGTCCGCCCCGCGCCGGCGAGGTCGACCATGCTCTCGAGGAACTCGCGGCGGACCAGCACATCGAGCCCCGACGTCGGCTCGTCGAGGATCAACAGCGGCGGGTCCGAGGCCAGCGCCAGCGACAGCGAGACCTTCGCGCGCATCCCCTTGGAGAGCGCCTTGATCTTGCGCTTCGCCGGCAGATCGAAGCCGCGCACCAGCTCGCCGTAGCGCGAGACATAGCCGGCCGTCGTGCCATTTGGGTCGAGGTGGAACGCCGCGGCGAACCAGCCGATCTCGGCGACCGTCATCCAGTCGTACAGGACCGGGGCCTCGGGGACATATCCCGTCCGCCGCCGGACCTCGAAGCCCTGCCGCGTCGGGTCGAGCCCCATGACCTCGATCCGCCCCGCGCTGGGCTGCACCAGGCCGAGCAGCGACTGGATGGTCGTCGTCTTGCCCGCCCCGTTCTCGCCCAGCAGGCCGAAGACGGCGCCCTCGGGCACCTCGAGCGACAGCCCGTCAACGGCCGCCTGGCCCCGGTACCGCTTCACCAGCCCATCCACCCGGATCACCGCGCCCGCGTGTGCCATGCCGACCCCCCCTCGCCTGCGGTTGGATTGCCCGAGAAGCTCCTCGCCAAGCCTCGCATCCACAATTTCTCAATACTTCAACCCAGGGACCGGGCTCAGCCGTGGCCGTGCGCGGCCGCGCCGTTTTCCTGGGCCGCCGCGCGGCCGCACTCCTCGCGGAAGATGGCCTCGATCTCGGCCGGGTCCATCCGGCTCTGCCGCGCCTCGTCGATGGCGCGGCGCAGCCGCAGCCGGACCAGCTCGCGGCGCGCATCGCGGCAGCGGTCCACCGCGCCCTCGGCCACCTGCAACCCCATCCCCCGCACCGACTCCAGCAGGCCCTCGGCCTGCAGGTCCCGGTACGCCCGCGCCACCGTGTTGGGGTTCACCACCAATTGCTTCGACAGCTCGCGCACCGAGGGCACCAGCTCCCCCGGCCGCAACGCACCACCCGCCACGGCGTACTTCACCCGGTCCGCGATCTGGCCGTAGATCGGCCGCTCATCCGCCGAGTTCAGGTCGAGTATGATCATTCGCCCTGCCCCCCTCTTACTGTATGACCTCACTAGCACAGTATATCGGGCCTAGGACGAGTGTCAATGGACTGCGCGAAGAAAAACCCCGGTTAGCGGGGCGAGAGGATACGGGGCTTCACCACGAAGGCGACGGGCGCCTGTCGGCCGGACCGGATCGGCGGGGGAATCCGCGTCGCTGGCTCTAACCCGCGGGGATGATTGAACCACAGAGGCACAGAGACACAGAGATGAAGATGAGAAGATTTTTCGCGGATCGAGGTGCCTTTGGCGTAGTCCCCCGACCGTCCACTCTCGACCAGGTTTTGTCTCGTTCCCTATTCGGTGCGACTCCATGGCGAAAGCTTGTTCCGCGAGCAAGATCGTCCGACTGTGCGCGATCTCTCGGTGATTTCTCTGTGCCTCTGTGCCTCGGTGGTTCGATCGTCCGAATCCTCTCCCGACCCGTGAGCCCGGATCTTCCTCTCGCGTCGATCGGGTGCGATTTCCCGTTACAGGCTCGCGCCGCGCTTCGTGAGGATGCCCGTGGCGTTGCCGCCGGCCTGGCCGTCGCGGTTGCCGTCGATCAGGCGGCCCACGGAGTCGTGCAGGCCCGCCGGTGACCCGCCCAGGACTACGACCTCCACCGGCTTGGTCGGGACGAACGGCTTCCGCGGGATCAGGGTGACCATATTGTGCGCCGGGTCGTAGCTTGCCGACGCAATCGCGATCAGCGACCCGCCGCTCGCGACGAACGTGCCGCGCTTGCCCCGCTTGATCAACTGGAAATTCGCCAGGCCGTCCGCACCGGCGGCGTCGAGCGCGCCGCTGAAGGTCAACTCAACCTTCGTGACCTGATGCCGCTTGTTCATCACATCCACGATGCCGAGCAGGGTGACCAGCGAGGGCGGGGGTGTCGGTGTTGGAGACGTCGGGGTTGGCGTCGGGCTCGGCGAGGTCGGAGTCGGCGTCGGTGTTGGCGAGGTCGGGGTCGGCGTCGGGCTCGGACTCGTCGGCGTCGGCGTCGGGCTCGGACTCGTCGGCGTCGGGCTCGGACTCGTCGGCGTCGGCGTCGGCGTGACGGTGAACGTCACAATCGCGGGGTTGCTGGTGGTCGTGATGGGGGATCCGTTATACGACTGGCTATTCTGCGGAATCCACGGGCCGGTATCCTGCACCTGGAACTGCAGCGAGTCCGGGCCCGAGTAGCCGGCCTGGGGCGTATAGACGAACTGGCCGGTCGCGGTGTTGAGGTTAGTGACGGTGCCGTGCGCCGGGGGCGTGACGATCTGGTAGGAAAGTGTCTCATACGGAAGCGCGGCCGGGTCGGGAAAGCCGGCCTGGCCGGCGAGGGCAACGCTCGTCGAGGCCCCCTCGGCCACGGTCGCCGCGACCGGGCTGGCGAACGGCTTGAAGTCGATGGCCGGGTCGGTCGGCCCCGAATACGCGCCCACGGTCACGGTGAACGACCGGGTGGTGGTCGTGTGGTCGACCGAGTCGGTCGCGGTCACCTGGAACGTCGCCGAATCGCCGGGCTTCGCCTGGGTGGTGTCAATCAGCGCCACGCCGTTGGGATTGGTCGAGGACAGCGACAGCGAGCTCATGACGACGGGGTTATTGGGGACCGAGACCTCGCCCCCGCTCGAGTTGGCATGGACCGGCACCTGCGTGATCTGGCTCAGGGTCGCCTGGCCGGAGACGAGCTGGCCGAAGATCGTGTAGCCGTAGCCCAGGCCGGCGTTGGGCGAGGCATTCGACGTGACGAAGAACTGCGAGTCATTGGAGTTCACGCCCTGGCCGTAGCCGGGCAAGCTGCTGATGGCCCCGGCGTTGGCCATCGCCAGTTGATTGGTGCCGGTGAACGCGAGCTGCTGGACATTCTCGTTCAGGAACGGCGTGCCCGGCTGACCGCTGGACGCATTGGGGCTCGCGGCCGACGCGCCGCCCTGCACGATGTAATTGCTCGGCCCGGAGAAGCCGCTGGCGATCCGGGTGAAATTCTTGCCCGTGTAATAGCCGTCATTCGTGAACGTCTCGATCTCGCTCACCGTGTTGGGCGTCAGGCCCGGGAAGAGCTGGAACACCATCGTCCCGGTGAAGCTGTTCGCCGAAACACTCGGGTCGGTGTAGCCGACGTTGATCGTCCAGAACGCCCCCTGCGGGACGGTCGCGGCAATATCGGCGCTGCCGGATGTCCGCGTGATGGCGAAGGTCTGCGGGTCGGTCGTGCCGCTGCCATCGAGCGCCTGGACGTATCCCTGCTGGCTCGGCACCGACAGGTCGGCGATCGATCCCAGCGAGGCCGTCAGGAGCTGGCGGCCCTCCAGGTTCTCCAGCTCAGGCCGGGCGTTGCGAGTCCGTTGTCGGGCCAAATGCCGCCGCATGGCGTTTCCTCATGTCGAAGGCGCCAGGGTCATCCCTCCATCGAAGGAGCCCGGGAACGGGAAGACGATATCGGTGATCCGCTCCATCCTGCGGCCATCTCGGTCGCCGGCCAGTCCGCGCCGAATCCTCGCATCGCCTCGCGACCGTCTCATCCCGGGTCGGCACGGCTTGACTCGGCTCGGCGCATCGAGCCAATCTCAGGATACACCCCGGCAATCTCAATATCAAGCGTGCAAACTACCACGCCTGCACCATACGTGCCGGAAGGCGACGTGGAGGGGCACGGCACGGGGGGATCGGGCGTCTCTGTATATCGGCGATTGGGGGCGCAAAGGTGCGGCGAGAATCGGGCGGAGAGGCGTCGATCGGGGCGGGCCGAACGCGGTCGATCGCAGGCCGGCGGCGAGGGGATTGTCTCAAATCGGCGAAGATCGCCAGCGAGCGAGTTGACAGATCGGTGGAAGGCGGGGCCCCTCCGTGTCGGAATGACAGTCGCCCAGGACACGCCACCACACGGAGCGCATGGACTCACCGGTCCTGCTACCGATGAATCGCTGTCGCCTCACCGAGATGTTACCGGCCTCCGCGGGGACGGCCGGCACGCCGGGATCCGCGAGCAGACTCGGCACGAGTTCATCGAGACGCTCCGTGAGCGTCGTGCACATCCATCCGCTCGGGACGATCTCGCGAAGTCCAGGAGGGGATTGCGTGCATGCATTTCGTGTTCCAGGGCCCCCAAAACCCCCTGTACCCCCTCCGCTCTCTTCTCTCCCCCTACTATCAGGATGTATCAGGTTCGCAGAAACTGAAATGCACCTATCGGCGATGAGGGGCATTTGCTTGACGCAAGCCCTTTGGCCAGAATCAGAAAAAATATTTAGGAATTCCTTGAGATTTCCCGGCCGGAGGCGGTTTCCGTGGCCCGGTTCATATTTGGCCGGTTGTTTACTATTTGGCGTGAGTCTCGGACGCCGCTCTTGGCGAGGCTGAAAGCCTCGAGACGGCCCCTTCGGCCCGCTCGGGAGGGCTGTCGGCCCGGGCCGATGTTGGTCACGCTCCGGCCGGCACGGTCCGGCCCGCCCGACTGGATCGGCGTCAGGCGGGAGCATGACCGACGTGGGGGTCGGTCCGGTCCGGCGGCGGCGTGGGGAGGCCCGCGCCGAACCCGACCGCACCGACCGTCGCGTCGGCCGGGTGGGAGACCCGCGTCAACCGCGAACCGCCGGTCAGGCCGGAGTTGCTCCACGCCGACTCGGCCCGGTGGGCGCAACATCTGTCAACTCCACGAGATGCCGGGTGAGACAATCCCGCGGCGAGCCGTGGCGATCGGGCGATATCTGCCGGTGGAGACAGAACTTTCCGCCTGTTCGGGACGTAATAATTGTATGGAAAACGCACCACGACTCGACCGACCCGAGACCCGACGAAAGTCACCGCTGGAGATCGCCCGCAAGGCCATGGCCGAGGCGGGTGAGGCCCTCCCGCGCTACTCGTCGCGGTTCTCGCGACACGACTATACGCAGCATCAGCTTTACGCCCTGGTGGCCCTGCGACGGCTATTGAGGACGGACTACCGGGGGCTGGAGGCGACGCTGCGCAACTGGACCAGAGCTCCGCAACGCGCTGGGGCTGGTCCGCGTACCCGACCACTCGACGATCCAGCGGGCCGCACGGCGGCTGGAGGCGGCCGGAAAGGCCAGGAGGGCCGCGCGGGGTTCGTCCTCGCGTCGTCCGTCGCATCCGATGCCGCTGTTCGACCGGACGGAGCCGGCCCCGGCGACAGTCGAGGCGGCCGAGCCCGACCCGGCCGCGGCCCCGGTCGCCGGCAACGCGGCCTGACCGGACCGGCTGGTCCCGCAAACGCAACGCAATTCAACGACGCCCGCGGCCCATCGCCTGGCCGCGGGCGTTTCCACGTCCAGCGTTCGGGTTTCTCCCGGGGCATGCGACTGGCAATTGCGATATCATGGGCGGGTACCTTGACACGCGAGACGACGAGAGGAGCCACGCCATGAACAGGACGGGCATCCTGGAGTTGCCGGCCGAACTCCTCGAAGTCTTCCGGCGCCAGGCGGTCGCGACGGGCAGGAATGCCGAGGAGCTCGCGACGGAATGGATGTCACGCAACGGACCGAAGCCGCGGCGTCGGGCCGACAATCCGACACGAATCGCGGCACTGGAGCAATTGAGGCGGCACGCCGGAGCGGTCGCCGGAGGCGATCCCCGATCGGCCGATAACGCGGCGATCGACGACACCCTGGCGGCCGACATGGCCGGCACCGCGGTCGGGTCCGAAGGGCCGGCGTGATGTTGCTCGACACCTCGGGCTTGCTCTGCTATTTCGACGGGGGCGAGGGGCGTCATCGGGACGCGGTGACATTCTTCCACGCGGCGACGGCCCGATTCACGCACAGCGGCATCCTGGCCGAATTCATCCCCCTCTGCCATTCTCGCGGGCTGGGCCGCGGCAAGGTCCTGGACTTCGTGCAAGACCTGATCGACAACACCGAGGTCAACGTCGTCTGGGTCGATGAGTACCTCCATCGGGCCGCTCTCGCCTTCTTGCAGGCTCGCCCCGATAAGACCTACTCGCTCTGCGACGCCGTCAGCTTCTTGCTGATGAAGTCGTGGGGAGTGGAGGATGCCTTGACCACCGATCGTCATTTTGACCAGGAAGGATACACCCGGCTCCTTCCGGCGTAGCCGCCGAGGTCCAACCGCCCGCGCGAGCAGGAACGCGGAGGCTTGCCACGATGACCGACGACCGCGCGGGCGACCGATTCCCGACGACCCGATGGAGCCGGGTGTTGATGGCCGGCGACGTCAAAGCACCGGGGCACGCGACGCCCTAGCCGCGCTGTGCGCCGCGTACTGGTATCCGCTGTATGCCTTCATCCGCCGCAAGGGGAACGCGCCCGACGCCGCGCTCGACCTCACGCAGGAGTATTTCGCCGGGCTGCTCGAGCGTGGCGCCGTCGCCGCGGCCGACCCGACGAAGGGGCGGTTCCGCTCGTTCCTGCTGGCGGATTGCACCCATTTCCTGGCCCACCGTCGCGAGCATGATCGGGCACTCAAGCGCGGCGGCGGACTCGCCTTGCTGTCGCTGTCGATGGACACCCACGACGCCGAGGTCCGGTATCTCCGCGAGCCGTCGCATCAGGATACGCCCGAGCGGCTATTCGAGCGCGACTGGGCGCTGGCGATGCTCGAGGCCGTCCTGGCGAGGCTCCGCGGCGAGTACCACGACTCGGGCCGGGGCGAGGTCTTCGAGGCACTCAAGGTCGCGCTGAGCGAGGGCCCGCGATCGATCCGGCAGGCCGAGCTGGCGGCGCGGCTGGGGACGACCGAGGGGGCCGTGCAGGTCGCCGTGCACCGGCTGCGGAAGCGATACCGCGCAATGGTCCGCGAGGCGATCGCGGCGACGGTCGCCGATGCGTCCGAGGTCGAGGACGAGATCCGCGCACTGTTCGCGGCGCTGGGGCCGTGATCGGCAGGGCAGGCCGATGGATCCGATAGGACGACCCTCGGGCCTGCGATTGGTCACAGGACTTCGATCGGGTAGGTGGCGGGGCCCTCGACCAGGAAGGAGATGTTCTCGGTGGCAAGGAAGCCCAGCGCCGCCTCGGGAACGAGCATCTCGCCCGTCGCCCAGCTCGTGAACGGATAACGACCGGCGAGGCGGCCCAACGCCCGCTTCTTGTCGTCAATGTTGTTGAAGCGGATCCGGATCATGGGATCCAGTGTATCGGTCGTGTTGTCCGGCGGCAACCCGAGGGGTGGCGACGCCGAGCACACCGCCAACCCCGCGGAAAATCCGTCACCCCCTGTATGGTCGCCCCGGCGACCCGGTAAAGAGATGTAGAATCGAGCCGAACGACCGCGGCCGGGACGGCCCGGACGACGCCCGATCTCCGTGCCTGGACAGGAAGATGCCCCGATGACCGACGCGAATCGCTGCCCGAGCTGCGGCGCCCAGCGGCCCGCGAATGGCCCCGAGGGCCTCTGTCCCCGCTGCCTGCTGCAAAACGCCCTGGACACCGACCCGCCCGCCGCCGGGACCGGGCCGGACGTCGAGCTGACCGTCGCCCTCGAGCCGGCCTCCACCAGCGTCCTGGCCCGAATCGCCGAGTCGATCGGCGGCATCCCGCCTGTCCTCCTGCTGGACGCGGAAACCACGGCCGGGCCCGACCACGACACCGAGCCGGCCGTCGCCGATGCGCCCGGCCTGGCCGGACGGCCCGAGAAGTACCAGATCTTCGGCGAGATCGCCCGCGGCGGCATGGGGGCCGTGCTCAAGGGCCGGGACATCGACCTCGGCCGCGACCTGGCCGTCAAGGTCCTGCTCGAATCGCACCAGGACAAGCCCGAGCTGATCCGCCGGTTCGTCGAGGAGGCGCAGATCGGCGGCCAGTTGCAGCACCCCGGCATCGTCCCCGTCTACGAGCTGGGCACGCTTCGCCGACCGCCGGCCCTTACTTCACCATGAAGCTGGTCAAGGGGCGGACCCTGGCCGCACTGCTGGCCGAACGCGCCGGAGCCGGCGCGACGACCGGCCACGGTTCCTGGGGATCTTCGAGCAGGTCTGCCAGACGATGGCCTACGCCCACGCCCGCGGCGTCATCCACCGCGACCTGAAGCCCTCCAACATCATGGTGGGCGCCTTCGGCGAGGTGCAGGTGATGGATTGGGGCCTGGCCAAGGTCCTGCCCGAGGGGCGGCGTGACGCCGACGAGCGGACAGCCGGCGCATCCGGCGAGGAGAGCGGTCGTCGCGACGGCGCGGAGCGGCTCGGACGCGGACGACTCGCAGGCCGGCTCGGTGATGGGCACGCCCGCCTACATGGCGCCGGAGCAGGCGCGGGGCGAGGTCGACAGGTCGAACGAGCGGGCCGACGTCTTCGGGCTGGGCGCAATCCTCTGCGAGATCCTGACCGGCGGGCCGGCGTTCACCGGCCAGGCTCCGGCGAGACCATTGCGCAAGGCGGGCCGGGGCGAGCTGGGCGAGGCGTTCGCGCGGCTCGATGCCTGCGGCGCCGATCGCGAGTTGATCGGCCTGGCGAAGGCGAGCCTGGCGGCAAAGCCCGAGGACCGGCCGCGTCGTGCGGGGATCGTCGCCGAGCGGATCACCGCGTATCTGGCCGGCGTGCAGGAGAAACTCAGGGAGGTCGAGTGGCGCGGGGTCGAGGCCATCGCGCGGGCCGAGCGAGGAGGAGGAAGCGTCGCAATCTGGCGATGGCCCTGGCCGCGTCGGTCCTGGGCCTGGTGATCCTCGGTGGCGGCGGCTGGACCTACTTGCGGCAGGCGCGCAAGGCGCGGCGGGCGGCGGTGGAAGGGTCGGTGACCGAGGCGGTCGACGAGGCGATGCAGCTATGGGGCCGCGTGCGGTCGGCTCACGTCGACGATCCGGCCGGATGGTCGGAGGCGCTGAACACTGCCCGCCGCGCCGAGGGGCTGCTGGCCGGCGGCGAGGCGGGCACACGGCGTGACCGCGAGGGCGGGGCAAGGTGCTGGAGGAGATCCGGAGCGAGCAAGCCGCGGCGGCGGCACGAGCCGGGGAGTTGAAGAGGGATCGCTCGCTGCTGGACCGGCTCGAATCGATCCGGGCCGCAGGCGGCGAGCATTCCGACCCGCGAGGACCGACAGGGACTATGCGGCGGCGTTTCGAGACTTCGGCGTCGATCCGGACCGGTCGGATCCCGGGGAGGCGGGCCGGCTGCTCGGCCTCCGGTCGGAGCCGACGGAGCTGGCGGCCTACCTGGACGACTGGGCCTGGGTCCGGCGCGATGCCGGCCAACCCGAGCTCCGGTGGCGGCCCCTGACGGAGGCGGCGCAGTACGGCCGATCCGGACCCTTGGCGCGATGCGGTGCGGGCCGGGATCGGCCGGCGCAATCCGGCGGCGGCGGAAGCCCTCCGCAGGCTGGCCGACGACGAACGGATACTGGAGGCTCAGCCGGGGACCGGCCTGGTCCTGCTGGCCAGGGGGCTGCGCGGCGGCGGGGATCGGGCGAGGGCCGAGGCGATCCTGCGCCGCGCCTGGCGGCGACGGCCGGATGACTTCTGGGTCAACCGCGAACTGGCATTCGTCCTCCTGACGGGCAAGGTCCAGGACCCACCCGAGGAGGTCGTGCGATTCCTCTCGACCGCGGCGGCGATACGCCCGCGGAGCAGCGAGACCCGCACCAACCTCGGCACGGCGCTGTTGCAGCAGGGCAAGCCCGCCGAGGCGATCGCCGAGCTCCGCGAGGCGATCCGACTCAAGCCCGATAATGCCGCCGCCCACAGCAACCTCGGTGCCGCCCTGAAGAAGCAGGGGGACGTCGACGGGGCGGTCGCCGAATTCCGCGCGGCCATCCGGTACGATCGCGACTATGCCCAGGCGCATTACAACCTCGCCAATGCCTTGCGCGATCAGCGGAAGCCGGCCGACGCGATCGTCGAATACCGCGAGGCGATCCGACTCGAGCCCACCGACCCGGCGATCCACCTCAACCTCGGCTCCGTCCTGGGTGCCCAGGGGAATCTCGCCGAGGCGAACACCGAGCTCCGCGAGGCGATCCGGCTCAGGCCCGACTATGCCAGGGCCCACAGCAACCTCGGACTTTGTTTGAAAGACCAGGGGAATCCGGCCGAGGCGATCGCCGCATGCCTCGAGGCGATCCGACTCGATCCCAACCTTGCCGAGGCCCACTTCAACCTCGGCTCGGCCCTGGATGCCCAGGGGAAGCTCGCCGAGGCGGAGGCCGCGTTTCGCGGGGATCCGCGTCAAGCCGGCCGATGCCCAGGCACACCAGAGACTCGGGACCATCCTGAGCCGGAAGGGGGATCTGGATGGGGCGATGGCCGAATACCGCGAAGCGATCCGGATCCAGCCGGGCCTCGCCGAGGCGCATTGCAACCTCGGCCAGGTCCTCAGGCATCGGGGCCTGTTCCGCCAGGCGCTGGATGCGTATCGCCGGGGCCACGAGCTCGGCTCGAAGCGGCCCGACTGGCCGTTCCCCTCGGCCGAGTGGGTGCGCGAGACGGAGCACCTCGTTGCGCAGGAGGCCCGGCTGCCGGCGGTCATCCGGGGTCAGGATAGGCCCGGAGATGCCGCCGAGGGGCTGGAATTCGCCGAGATGGCGTACAGGACCGGGCGGTACGCCGCGTCGGCGCGGCTCCATGCCGAGGCATTGCGGGCCGAACCCGGGCGGGCCGAGGACATGAAGGCGGGCAACCGCTACAACGCCGCCTGCGCCGCCGCGCTGGCCGGCGCCGGCAAGGGTGAAGCGGGCCTCGCGGACGAGCCGGAGAAGGCCCGCTGGCGGAAGCAGGCGATCGACTGGCTGCGGGCGGACCTGAGGTTCTGGAGCGAGCAAGCCGGATCCGGGCCTCCCCAGGCCAGGGAGTTCGTCGTCCGGACGCTCCGTCACTGGAAAGACGACGCCGACCTCGCCGGCATTCGCGGCGAGGCGGCCATCCGGGCGTTGCCCGATGACGAGCAGAAAGTCTGCCGCGCCCTCTGGGCCGACGTCAACGCCCTGCTCGCCAGGAGCCAGAAACCGTGATCGTGGCCGGTGAATCCCGCATCCCGACCGTGGAAGAAGGACCGCGCCGATGAATGTCCCGAATCGCTGTCCGAGCTGCGGCGCCGAGCGGCCCGCCGCGAGCACCGAGGGCCTCTGCCCGCGCTGCCTCTTGCTCCAGGCGATGAATAGCGACCCGCCGAGCACCCAGGACGACGGCGTCCCCGATGACCTCGACGCCACGCTCGGCCCCCTGCCCCGCGTCATGCTCGCCGACGACACTCCCACCGGCCTGGCCCCCCCGCCGATCGTCAGGCCGAGCTCGCCCGAGATGCCCCGGATCGTCGACCGCTCCCCTCGACTGCAACTCGCCGGCGAGATCGCCCGCGGCGGCATGGGCGCCGTCCTGCGGGGCCGAGACGTCGACCTCGGCCGCGAGCTCGCCGTCAAGGTCCTGCTCGAGGCCCACCAGCACCGGCCCGAGATGGTCCGCCGCTTCGTCGAGGAGGCGCAGATCAGCGGCCAGCTCCAGCACCCGGGCATCGTCCCCGTGTACGAGCTGGGCGCCTTCGCCGACCGGCGGCCGTTCTTCACCATGAAGCTCGTCAAGGGGCGCACGCTGGCCGAGCTGCTCGCGACCGGACCGACCCGGCCGACGAACTGCCGCGGTTGCTGTCGATCTTCGCGCAGGTCTGCCAGACGATGGCGTATGCGCACGCCCGCGGCGTGATCCATCGCGACCTGAAGCCGTCGAATGTCATGGTCGGCAGCTTCGGCGAGGTGCAGGTGATGGACTGGGGCCTGGCCAAGGTCCTGATCCGGGGCGGCGCGGCCGACGACGCCCGCGCCGGGATGGACCCGGCCGAGAATCCGATCATCGCCACCACGAGGGTGGGCGACGGCTCGGACCTCTCGCAGGCCGGGAGCGTCCTGGGTACCCCGTCGTACATGGCGCCCGAGCAGGCGAGGGGCGAGGGCGACCGGGTCGACGAGCGGGCCGACGTGTTCGCGCTGGGCTCGATCCTGTGCGAGATCCTCACCGGCGGGCCCGCCTTCACCGGGCGGTCGGCCGGCGAGATCCACCGCAAGGCGACGCGGGGCGACACGGCCGACGCGCTCGGGCGGCTCGACGCCTGCGGCGCCGACGCCGAGCTGGTGGCGCTCGCCCGCGACGCGATGGCGCGCCAGCGCGAGGACCGCCCCCGCAACGCCGGCGCCTGGCGGACCGCGTCACGGCGTACCTGGCCGGCGTGCAGGAGCGGCTGCGCCTCGCAGAGATCGCCCGCGCCGCGCCGACGCACGGGCCGAGGAGGAGCGCAGCGCCGCCGGCTGGCGCTGGCCCTGGCGGCGTCGGTCGTGCTGCTGATGGCGCTGGGCGGCACGGGCGGCTCGCGGTCTATCTCCGGCAGCGTCAGGCGGCGGCGGCACGGCTGGCGGTGGCGGTGCGCGACGTCGAGCTGTTGCGCCGGCAGGCGGAGTCGGACCCCCAGGGCGATCCGGCGCAATGGCGCGAGGCGGCCGCGGCGGCCGAACACGCCTTCGACCTGCTCGGGCCGCTGGCCGACGCGCGTTTGCGCCGATACGTCCAGGACCTGCGGGACGAGCTGCGTCACCGGGCCGGCGCCGCCGAGGTCGAAGCGAGATTGCTGCGCGAGGTGGTGGATATCCGCTCGGCCGAGGCCGACGACCACGACGGCTCGGCCAGCGACGCGACGTATGCGGCGGCATTCCACGACGCCGCGATCGACGTCAACGCCCTGGGGCCCGAGGCGATCGGGGCGCGGATCCGGTCGCGGCCGGCGGGCGTGGCCCTGGCCCTCGCCGCGGCGCTGGACCACTGGGCCGGCCGCCGTCGCCTGGCGCGGCCCGACGACGAGGCGGGCTGGCGCCGGCTGGTCGCCGCCGCCCGCGCCTCCGACCCCGACCCGATCCGCGACCGGCTGCGGGTCCTGTGGGCCCGCGCCGACCGCCATGCCCCGCGCCAGCCGCTGCTCGAGCTGGCCAGCCAGGCCGATCCCCGCGAATGGCCGGCGGCCAGCCTGCTCCTGCTCGCCGAGGCCCTCCACGCCTCCGGCAGCCCGGACGCGGCCGTCGCGCTGCTCCGCCGCGCCGTGGCGCACCAGCCGGGCGATGTCTGGCTCAGCTACCGCCTGGCGTCCTGGCTCGAGGCCATGCCGCCGTCGCGCATGGAGGAGGCCATCGGCTACTATCAGGCCGCCCGCGCCCTCCGTCCCCAGACGGCCCACGAGCTGGCCCACCTGCTCGAGGCCCGGGGCCGCGGCGAGGAAGCCGCGGCGGTCTTCGAGGACCTGGTCAATCGCCAACCCGCGAACGGCCGCCACTGGGCCTGCTACGGCCGGCTGCTCAGGGATCGCGGCGATGCCCGCGCCGCCGCCACCCTGGAGAAGGCCGTCGCGGCCTGCCGCGAGGCCATCCGTGACGACCGCCATCTCGCCGCGGACCACGTCAACCTGGGCGTCGCCCTGAGCGCCCAGGGCATGATGGCCGAGGCCGCCGCCGAGTTCCGCAAGGCCATCCAGACCCAGCCCACGGCGATGATGGCCCGGACCAACCTCGGCTCGGCCCTCTGCGAGCTGGGGCAGCTCGATCAGGCGGTGACCGTCCTCCGCGAGGCCGTCCGGCTCCGACCCGATATCGCCGTGGCCCATTCCCAGCTCGGCGTCGCCCTTATCCGGCAGGGCAAGGCCGACGACGCCATCGCCGCCTTCCGCGAGGCCATCCGCCTGCGGCCAGGCTCGGCCGAGGCGCACGCCAACCTCGCCAACGCCCTGCAGGACCGCGGCCTCCACGACGAGGCCCTCGCAACGATCCGCGCGGCGATCCGGCTCAAGCCCGACGACGCGCTGGCCCATTACAACCTCGGCAACTTCCTGCGCGATCGGGGAAAGGCCGACGACGCCATCGCCGCGTATCGCGAGTCGATCCGGCTCAGGCCCGACTACTCGTGGGCCTACAACAACCTCGGCGCGGTCCTGTTTCAGCCGAAGCACGACCTCGCCGGCGGCCGAGGCGGCCTTCCGCGCGGCGATCCGGTATCAGCCCGACTACGCCAGGGCCTTCGGCGGCCTCGGCCTGGTCCTGATCGCGCAGGGCCGCCTCGACGCGGCCGTCGCCGCGTTTCGCGAGGCGATCCGGATCAAGCCCGACCAGCCTGGTCCGCACGTCGGCCTGGGCGACGCGCTCAGGCAGCGCGGCGAGTTCCGCGAGGCGCTCGCGGCCTATCGCCGCGCCCACGACCTGGCGTCCAGGCAACCCGGCGAGCATGACCAAACGGCCGAACCGATCCGGCAGGTCGAGCGGCTGGCGGGCCTGGAGGCCCGGCTGCCCGACCTGCTGCGGGACGACGGCCGGCCGAAGGACGCCGCCGACCGGCTCGAGCTGGCCGGCGTCGCGCACGAGCTGAAGCGCCACGCCCTGGCGTCGCGGCTGTATCTCGAGGCCTTCCGCGCCGACCCCGCGCTTTGCAGCGGCCCCAATTCGGCCAACCTCTACACGGCCGCCTGCGCCGCCGCGATGGCCGCGGCGGGCCGGGGAGTCGCCCCGTTGACCGATGCCGTCGAGAAGGCCCGATGGCGCAGGCAGGCCGTCGCCTGGCTCCGCTCCGACCTGGAATTCTGGGCCGGCCAGGCCGAGTCCGGCACGCCCGAGGCCAGGGCCATCGTCGCCCGCGAGCTGGCCCAGTGGAAGGCCGAGCCCGACCTCGCCGGCATCCGCGACGAGGCGGCCATCCCGGCATTGCCCGCCGACGAGCAGCGCGACTGCCGCGCGCTCTGGGCCGACGTTCGACGCGCGGATCGCCGCCGCCCCGCGTCCATGAAGCGCCGCGGGCGGGGCGATCGGGAACATCGCTTGCCCGGTTGCCCGTCGCGACGCGGCGGCGTTATCCTGGGCTCCCGTGTCGGGTCGATGAATCCCCTGGGTTCGAGCGGGAGGATCGCGGCGATGAGACTGGCGGGCAAGACGGCCCTGGTGACGGGCGCTGCGCGAGGGATCGGCCGGGGCATCGCGCTGGAGCTCGCCCGCGCCGGGGCCGACGTCGCCATCAACGATCGCGGGCCGAGCGACGAGGCCGCCGCGACGGTCGCCGAGATCCAGGCGATGGGCCGCCGCTCAGCGCTCGTCGACGGCGACGCCTTCGCCCGCGCCTCGTGCGGGTCGATCGTCGACCGCACGATCGCCGAGCTGGGACGGATCGACATCCTCGTGAGCAACCCGGCCTTCAACCGCCGCGCCGAATTCCTCGAATACGACCCGGAGACCTTCGAGCGGGTGATCGCCGGGACTCTCACCGGCGGGTTCCACATGAGCCAGCTCGTGGCCCGGCACATGGTCGAGCGGGGCGGCGGCGGCAAGGTCGTGTTCATCTCGAGCTGCCACGTCAAGACCCCCTATGCCCGCAGCGTCGCCTACAACGCCGCCAAGTCGGGCCTGAACAACATGGCGTTCACGATCGCCGCCGAGCTGTACAAATATCTGATCAACGTCAACGTGATCGAGCCCGGCTGGATCGACACGCCCGGCGAGCACGAGTCGTTCGGCACCGCCGCGATCGAGCAGCGCCGGCCCGACGCTCCCCTGGGGCCGGCTCGGCACCCCCGCGGACATCGGCAAGGCGGCCGTCTTCCTCGCCTCCGACGACGCCGATTACATCACCGGCACCGCGCTCGCGGTCGACGGCGGCATCTGGCTCCGCTCGGCCTGGGAGTGAACCCGGTCGAACTCCGATCTCCCGACGATCGATCACGCCGGCTTGCCGTCGGCATCCCCGCCGGCTATCATTCAGACAGATTCCCCCGACATTTGTCGGGGTCATCGGCCACATCGGATGGGAGCCGCGTCGGACCATGTCCATCACCGTCATGTGCGATTGCCGCCGGATGATCGAGTGCTCCGAGGTCGAGGCCGGCCTGGTGATCCACTGCCCGGGCTGCCGGCGCGCGCTGACGATACCGGATCCCTCGCCGAGGTCGGACGAGCTGGTGGGTGCATGGGGGCCGACGCCCGCACCGCCCACCAACAGCAAGGCGATCGCGAGCCTCGGCCTCGGGCTGATCTTCTTCCTCGGCTGCCTGACCGGCCTGCCGGCGATTAGCATGGGAATCAAAGCCCTGCGCGAGATGAACCGGACCGTCGGGCCGACCCGCGGCCGCGGGCTGGCGATCGCCGGGATCGTGCTGGGGGTGTTCAACTGCCTGCTCACGGTGGCCATGCTCCTGCCCCTGCTCAGCTCGGACGCCAGTTCGGCGGCCCGGCGGGCCTGGTGCACGAACAACCTCAAGCAGATCGGCCTGGCGATGCACAACTACGTCAGCGCTCAAGGCTGCCTGCCCCCGGCCGCGATCGCCGACCGGAACGGCCGGCCGCTCCTGAGCTGGCGGGTGCTGATCATCCCCTATTTGGACGAGGCGGCCACGGTCTACGCGAACCTCCACCTGGACGAGCCCTGGGACAGCCCGCATAACCTCGCCTTCCTCGAGAAGATGCCGACGGTCTACGCGTGCCCCAGCGACCGCGAGCACCCGCCCGGGATGACCGGCTACCAGGTGATCGTCGGGCCCGAGACCCCGTTCCGCCCCGACTACCGGCCGGTGAGATTCGAGGAGATCACCGACGGCACGACCAATACCCTGCTGGTCGGCGAATCCCGCCGCCTCGTCCCCTGGACCCGGCCCGACGACCTCTCGCCCGGCATGGCCACCCTGCCCGAGATGGGACTCGGCGGCAACCATGTCAACGGTTCCAACGCCCTGTTCGGCGACGGCACCGTGCGCTACATCAAGAGCACGATCGATCGCCGTGTCCTCCAGGCGATCTTCACCCGCGACGGCCATGAGGCGGTCGATTCGGACGCATACTGAGGCAACGCCGAAGTCGGCATCGGCCCAACGGATCGCCGGCAGGAGCCGGCTCCCACAACGGATCGAATCGGCCCGGATCGGACCGGTCTCCCTGTAGGAGGGAGCTCCTGCTCCCGATCCGGTCGGCCCGACCCGGTCGGCCCGATCGGTGCGGCATCGACCCGACCGATCGCCGGCTCACGGTTCGGCGCGGGTCTCCGACCCCGACGCGGCCGGGACCGTCAGGTCTCCACCCGTCCGGTCCGGTCCGCCCGCCCGGGAGACCTGGCGGTCGCGCCGGTGGCGGGGTCGGAGACCCGCGCCGAACACACGGTCGCCCGATCCGATCCGGTCCGTCCGATGCGATCGGGTCGGACCGCACCGCCTCCCCGGTCCGTGGACTTCGCACCTACGACTGTATGCCATCCATGCGTTAGTTACGCGCTCGACTTAATCGGCGCCCGCCTCGACTAACGGCCCGAGCCCGAGGTACAGCCGCAGCCCATGCCAGGCGACGGCGGCGGTCGCGGCGCAGCCGATCACGAGCACGGCTTTTCCCCAGCCGGGCCGATGACGCTCGATCACCTCGCCCAGCGCAATGGCCACGGCGATCGCACCGAGCTTGAAGAACGCCATGCCGGCGATGTTCCACCGGCGGAAGAACCACATCGCCACCGGGTTGGCCTCATAGAACCGCGGGCTGGTTCGCAGCAGGGCAAACGTGACGAACAGGTCCAGCAGGCTGAGCGCCAGCAGCACCAGGCTCAGCTCCTGCAACCGCCCGGCCCCGCCGGTGATGTCGCGCAGGTGGTCGCGCCAGCTTGCCGGCTGTTGTCCGCGGACGGGCCGGCAGCGGCGAGGACCGGCCGGCTCGCGTGCGGACGACGGCACCGCCGGCAAGACCAGCGCGCCCCGAGGCAGCTCGGGCTCCCGACCCGGGACCGCGGCCGGTCCGGGGGCCGAGGCGAGCGCGTAGGTGCTCGTCGAGGGCGAGGTCGAGACTGGGGGCGGCACAACCATCCCGCCTGCGGCCGCGTTCGTAGTCGACGGGGACGGGTCGGATTCCGGCAGCTCGACGGGCTCGGGGATCGTCTGCACGTGGCCGCAGGCCAGGCATCGCACGCGACGGCCGGCCAGCTCGCGCGGCCGCTCGTAGGCCCGGCCGCACCGTGCACACCAGAATCGTGTGTTCATGCCCGGTGCCCTTGTCGCTGATACAAAGAGGTTCACCCGAGGATAACCGCGATGCCAGCGAAAGGCCACCGGCAGCCCGGGGGGGTGGATATTGGATCGATCGGCGAATTTCGGGGAGAATCCACGGACAGGGCGACGGACTTCGGGGCAGTATCCATCGAAAGGACGAAGGTCGCCAAACGAGGAGGGTGGGTCGAGCGCAGCGAGGCCCACCAGGTCTCGCCTCCCGCGTACGCCGCAACCGGCGTAGGGTGGGTCGAGCGCAGCGAGGCCCACCAGGTCTCGCCTCCCGCGTACGCCGCAACCGGCGTAGGGTGGGTCGAGCGGAGCGAGGCCCACCAGGTCTCGCCTCCCGCGTACGCCGCAACCGGCGTAGGGTGGGTCGAGCTACCCCTGTGAACATGAGGCCACCTGGTGACGTAACATCCTTAGACACCTAGGATACGATCCGATCACCAGGGAGGCCCCATGACCCTTCCCCCATCCTCGACCCCTTCATCCAAGACGCACCGGCCGCCGTCATGACCCGCCTGACGCTCGACTGGATCATTGACAGCACCCCCTTGGACCACCTCCTCCAGGAGGTCGCCGAGGCCCAATACGAGCGCGAATTCACCCTCCGCCACTTCGTCGACGTCATGCTCGACGTCGCCTGTGGCTTTCGCCCCACGCCCCGCGCCGCCTTCCTCAGGCGGGGACTCGAGCAGGTCGCCTCGATCTCCGCGTTCTACCGCAAGCTCGGCCGCATGGAACTGGGCGTCACCGAGGACATCGTCCGCCGCACCGCGGCGCGGGCGCGGGAGCTGATCGCCGCCGCCGGCGGCCTCCTCCCCGAGCCGATCCCGGGATACGCGGCACGGATCATCGACGGCAACATCTTGGCCGGCACCGAGCACCGCATCGAGCCGTTGCGGACGACCTGGTCGGCGGGCCTGCCCGGCATGTCGCTGGCCATCTACGAGCCGGCCAGCAGGCTGATCGGCGACCTGGTCCTCCAGGAGGACGCGCATTCGCAGGAGCGGGCCCTGTTCGACCGCATCGCGATCGAGCCCGGGGCGCTGTATATCGCCGATCGCAACTTCTGCGTCCGCTCGCTCTTGTCGCGGATCATCGCCACCGGGACGTCGTTCCTGGTCCGCTGGCATCGCTCGACGCTCCCGTTCGTCGCCACCGGCCCGCTGCGAGAGCGGGCCGTTGCGCTCCGGCCGGATCCTCGAGCAGGCCATCGAGGCCGATGATGGCACCGGCGCGGCTTTGCCGCTGCGGCGGATCGTGCTGGAACTGGACGAGCCGACGCGCGACGGCGAGACCGAGATCGTGCTGATCACGAACCTGCCGCCGGACGTCTCGGCCGAGGCCTGTTGCGCCGCCTACCACGGGCGATGGTCGATCGAGGGCCATTTCCAGACGATGACCGACCTCTTGCACTGCGAGGTGCCGAGCCTCGGGCGGCCCCGCGCGGCGCTGTTCGCCTTCGCGATGTCGGCGATGGCGGGCAACGCCCTGGCGGTGCTCGCGGGAGCCTGGGGGTGGCGCACGGGGAGGAGATAGCGGGCGAGGTGTCGCTGTACGCGCTGGTGGGCGAGGTGGCGGAGGTGTACCCGGGGATGATGACGGCGGTCCCTCCGGCGGCCTGGCCGCGAGTGGCGGAATATGGGGCCGAGGAGCTGGGCGAGGTGCTCAATGACCTGGCCAGGCGGGTGCCGGTGCACCGGATGTTCCGGAGCCGGCGTGGCCCGAAGAAGACGAGGCCGAAGCGGAGTCGTGGTAACCGGATTCATCACGTCTCCAATAAGAAGCTGCTCGATCGGGCCGGTAAGGCTCGAAAGCCAATGGCCCGGAGCTCCGCCGGATCAAGAGAATGAGAAAAGGAAATCTGCAAGTTCACAGGGGTAGGTGGGTCGAGCGCAGCGAGGCCCACCAGGTCTCGCCTCCCGCGTACCCTTTGTTCGAGAGACCGTCGCGGTAGACAGAAAGGCAACGCGTCCATGGCCATGTCGCGGGTGATGACGGCGTCGGTGGCCCGGCAGCTCGGGCGCTCTTACTCGGGCGGCTCGGCCGCGGGGCTCTCGGATCGGCAGCTCCTCGAGGGGTTCAGCGCGGGCGGCGATCCGCTCGCCGTCGAGTCCGCGTTCGCGGCGCTGGTGGCGCGGCACGGGCCGATGGTGCTCGTCGTCTGCCGCGGGCTCCTGGGCGACCATCAGCACGCCGAGGACGCCTTCCAGGCCACTTTCCTCGTCCTGGCGCGGCGGGCACGCTCGATCGGCGACCCCGACCTGCTGGGCAACTGGCTGCACGGCGTGGCGCTGCGGACCGCGCAAGGCCCGCGCGCGGCTCGCCCGCCAGCAGCGAGCGGACGAGGCCGCGCGGTGCCTCGTCACCAGGCGTCGGCCGCCGATCCGGCCGACCGGCCGGTGCTCGAGCGCGAGCGGGCCGAGGCGCTGTACGACGAGATCGACCGCCTGCCGTCGGCGGCGCGGACGCCGATCGTGCTCTGCTACTTCGAGGGCCTCTCGCTGGCCGAGGCCGCGCATCGGCTGCGCTGCCCGGCCGGGACCGTCCACAGCCGGCTCGACCGGGCGAAGGAGAGGCTGCGCCGCGGGCTGATCCGCCGCGGGATCGCGCCGTCGGGCGCCGCCCTCGCCGCGGCCCTCACCTCCCGACCGACCGAGGCGTCCGTCACTCCGCTGCTCTGCAATTCGACCACTCGGGCCGCGATCGCCTTCGCGGCCCCTCACTCCGCCGCCGGCGGGTGCTCTCCTCACCCACCGCGGCGATGATGGCCCGGGAGGTCCTGCGAACGATGCTCTGGCACAAGCTGAAGTCCGCGGCGATCCCCCTGCTCCTGCTCGCGGCCCTCGCCACGGGCGCGGCCTATCACGCGCTCGGCGCCATTGCGACACCCCGGCAGGGCGAGCCGGATACGAGGACGGCTCGGCAGCAGCCTCGCCCTACCGTATCACCGCGCCCCGATCCGGCGCCCGGCCGGATGTTCATCGCCGGCCGCGTGCTCGATCCGCAGGGCCGGCCCGTGCCGGGGGCATCCGTCGGCGTCCACGCGAAGCGCAAGCTGCTGTCCGCCCCGATGGGCTCGGAAGGCAACTTTCCGGTGCCGCTCGGCCAGGCGACGGCCGACGCCTCGGGCCGGTTCCGGGTCGAGGTGGTGCGTACCTCCTCGGCGCGGCATTCCGACCTCGGCGCCGTGGCGATCGCGCCGGGATACGGCGTCGGCTGGGCCGAGCTCGACGCGGACAAGGACCAGCCGTCGGCCGACATCATGCTCCAGCCCGAGCAGCTGGTCGAGGGTCGGTTGTTCAACGTGCAGGGCCAGCCGGCGTCGGGCGTATCGGTATCGGTCTACGGGGTGTGGCGCACCCTGCCCGGGTCTCCACGGAGGATGGGTCCCCAGCGCCGCGAGCTCGAGCCCACCGAGGGCCCCGCGTTCTGGGGAGGCCGGATCCAGGACCGGCCCGGCTGGCCCAGGCCGGTCACGACCGACGCCGAGGGCCGGTTCACCCTGCACGGGCTGGGCCGCGGGGTGCGCGCCGGCCTGAACGTGCAGGACCCGCGATTCGCCCCGCAGTGGTTCGCGGTCGCCACCGATGCGCCCGACGGGGCCAAGACCATCAAGTGGACGCTCGAGCCGGAGCGGACCCTCACCGGCCGCGCGACCTGCGCCGACACCGGCAAGCCGGTGGCCCACGCCACGGTCTACGTCGGCAGTCAGGACGACCAGGGGTTCGTCCGCATCACCTGGGCCGAGACCGATGCCGACGGCCGGTATCAGGCCAGGCCGATGTCCGGCAGGCGGATGTCCGTCTCGGTGACTCCGCCGCAGGGGCAGCCGTACCTCGCCGGCGGCAAGGCCCTCGACTGGCCGGCCGGTGCCGTCGCGCAGTCGCTCGACGTAACGCTCAACCGCGGCGTCTGGATCCGCGGCAAGGTCACCGAGGAGGGCACCGGCGCCCCCGTCGCCGACGCCCTGGTGCGGTTCAACCCCTATTCCATCCAGCCCGCCATTGCCTCCCGCGAGAGTGGCGGCCATTGCATGACCGGGGCCGACGGCTTGTTCGCGATGGCCGTCTCCCCGCGACCCGGCTGCCTGGTGGTCCAGGCCCCCTGCGAGGAATACCAGCTCCAGGCGATCGGCAACGTGCAGCTCTACGAGGGCAAGGGCGGCGGCCTGCGATTCTACGCCCATGCCTTCGTGCCTTTCACTCCCGCTCCCAAGCCGGGCACAGACGCAACCGAGGTCAACATCGCCGTGCGGCGGGGCGGCACGGTCCGGCTGGCGGTGGTCGGGCCCGACGGGCAACCCGCCCGCGACGTCTGGGTCTTCAGCCGGGTCGTGCTTCAGCAGCCCATCCCGACCGGGGTAAGGACGTGGCGGGCCGGCTACCACGACGTCGCGCGCAGCGGCCGATACGACGTCCACGCGCTCGAGCCCGACGCCGAGGTCCCCGTCCACCTCCTCGACCCGAAGGCCAGGCTGGGCGCCACGGTGCGGCTCTCGGCCCGGTCGGGCTCGGGCGGGCCGGTCGCGGTGCGGCTCGAGCCCTGCGGCCAGGCCATGGCGCGCCTGGTCAACCCCCAGGGCCGGCCAGTCACCGGGCGGGTGGCCCTGCTGATGGCCACGATGGTCGTCACCCCGGGCCCGCCCGCCAGCTCGGCCGAGGTGCGCGACGGGGCCATGGCCGCCGACGAGGCCCCGCTGACCCGGGTCAACCCGGTCAATCACGCGACCCCGCTGGTCGCCGACGCGAAGGGCCGGATCACTCTGCCGGCCCTGATCCCCGGCGCGACCTATCGCCTCGTCGACCAGACCGGCGGCGCCCCCGTGGTCCGCAAGGACTTCGTCGCCGTCTCCGGCCAGTCGATCGAGCTGGGCGACATCCGCGTCGAGAACCCGCCGGCCCCGTGATGACCGGCCGACCGGGAGCGTCGGACGCAACCAACCCGAGAGCCAGCTCCCGCGAGCCATCGCCCGATCGGCCGACCCGACGCCGTGCGACCCGACCCCAACCGGCCCGGCCCGGCCGGCCGGCAAAGCCGCCTCCTCGCGGCGGCCGTCCCGCATCCCGGTTCGGCGCGGGTCTCCGACCCCGCCGCCGGCGCGACCGATAGGTCTCCCGGCGCGGGGCCGTCGGGCGGGCCGAACCGACCGTGTGTTCGGCGCGGGTCTCCGACCCCGCCGCCGGCGCGACCGAAGGTCTCCCGGGCGGGCGGACGGCGGGCGGCCCTGTGGAGACCTGTCGGTCCCGGCCGCGGCGGGGTCGGAGACCCGCGCCGAACCGCGGAACGGCCGCGGCGGGGGAACCGCGGAACGGCCGCGGCGGGGTCGGAGACCCGCGCCGAACTGCAGAAGCCGTCAGCCCCGCTGTGACCGATCGGATCGGCGGCAGGCCATCGTTCCGCGTTCCAGGCCACGCAGGCCAGGCGGTAAACCTCGGTTTCCTTTCATATCGACGTGATATGTGCCCTTCCTGGATGCTGCCTGGTAATATCGAAAGGCGACCTTCCGGCGCCGGCCGGCCGGAAATCCGAAATCGAATCGCCCGGACCGGACCAGCGACGGTCGTGTCCCGAGGGCGCGAGGAAACACCCGCGGGCGGGCGAGGCAGCCGCCGCCTGGCCGCGTGACCATTGTTGTATGGAAGGAGATCCAATGAGAGCCGCGACCCGGGTCCGAAGCCTCTCGCTGCAGGTCCTCGTCCTCATCGTCCTGGCCGACGGCGCATGCGCGAGGGCGCATGCCCAGGAAGTCAGCCGCCGCGGTCGGGGCGTCACCGGCGCCCAGCCCGCGAATCGACCCAATCCCGCCTCCGACCTGCGCGGCCGGCTGCTGTTCCACCGCTACACCAATTACGACGCGTGGGACAGCCGCCTGTATCTCTACGACCTCGGGAAAAAGCAGCTCGTCTGCCTCAGCGAGGGCTGGGGGATCGATCATGCGATGAACGCGAACGTCTCGCCCGACGGCCGGTCCATCGTCTTCATGGGCGTCCCTCGGGGTCAGCATCGCGGCGACGCGTGGGAAGTCTATCTCTGGAAGATGGACAGCCGGGCGAATCCCATCAACCTCACCGAGGGCCTCGGCACTCGCGACGAGGACCCGAGGTTCGCGCCCGACGGCCGTCGCATCCTCTTCAAGCAGGACGGCGAGATCCGGATCATGGACCTCCGGACCCGCCAGATCGAATCTCTGCCCTTCGGCGGCTCGAAGGCCGAGCGATCGATGCCGATGTTCACCCCGGACGGGAAACACGTCATCTACGCCGAGGGCGCCCGCAAGGATTCCGACCTTTTCGTTATCGACGTACAGGACGGCACGCGCCGGCCGCTCGCGATCGAGCCCGAGCTCCAGGAGTATTTCCCCGTCCCGCTCGACGACACCCACTTCTTCTTCGTCCGCTGGACCAGCCGGACCGACCACCACGATCAGATCTGGGTCGGTTCGCTCGACGGACGGACGCGCAGGCCGCTCGCGCTCAATCAGCCCGGGACGGATAGCTCCGACCCCTATCCGGTCGAGGACCGCCTCGTGGTCTTCTCGAGCACCCGCCCGGGCGGACGGGGCGGGTACGACCTGTATCTCGGCGACCGCGACGACGGCGCGAGCTGGTCGCTCAGCTCGCTGGGGATCAACACCCCGGATGAGGAGCTGGGCGCGACCTACGTTCGAGCCGCCGCCAGGAGGTACGCGCGAGCCCCCCATCGCCCCGGCATCCGTCCCGACGTCGAATCCCTGGCTGGAGAGCCTCAGTCCACCGTGACGACGACCTTGCCGATCTGCTGGTTCGACTCGAGGTAGCGGTGGGCCTCGACGATCTGGTCGAACGGGAAGGTCCGGGCGATGATCGGCTTGAAGCTGCCATCGGCGAGCCCTTCGTTGACGAACGCCTTGCCGCGCTCCAGGCGTTCGGCACTGCCGGTGATCTCCATCAGGACGTAGCCGCGGATCGTGATCCACTTGCCCAGGACGTCGAAGAGGGGCAGCGGCGTCGGCTCGGTGCTCAGGGCGCCGTAGAGGAACACGATGCCCAGCCGCGCCGTCGCCTGGACCAGCTTCGCCAGGGTCGGCCCGCCTACGGGGTCGAAGACGACGCGTGCCCCCTTTCCCCCGGTGAGCCCCAGGATCTCGCGGGCGAGGTCCTGCTCGTCGGTGGCGATCACGTGCGCGGCGCCGGCGTCGAGGAGGGCCTGGCGTTTCGAGCTGCCGCGCGTCAGGGCGACCGGGACCGCGCCGACCCTGTTGGCGATCTGGATGGCCGCCAGGCCGACGCTGCTCGACGCGGCTGGGATCACGACCGTGTCGCCCCGCGTCAGGCCGGCGATGTCGATCAGGGCCCCGTAGGCGGTCAGGTACTGCATCCAGATCGCCGCCGCATCGACCCACGAGAGCGACGCGGGGTGATGGGTCACGGCGTAGGCCGGCGCGTTCGCCAGGTCGGCGTAGAGCCCATAGGCGTTCAGCGAGAAGCTGGGGATCGTGCTGACCGCGTCGCCGACCTGAAACCCTTGCACGCCCGGCCCGATCGCGGCCACGGTGCCCGCCGCCTCGTATCCCAGGCGGGCGGGAAGCTTCGGCTCCTCGAGGTACTGGCCGCGGCGGAACATCGCCTCGGCACGATTGAGGCCCAGGGCATGAACGCGGATCTGGATTTCGCCCTGGCCGGGCGGGGGCACCTCGAGTCTCCTCGATCTTGAGGACCTCGGGGCCGCCGATCTCGTGAAATCGGACAACTCGGGCCATGGTAGTCTCCTGATGGGTGCGATCGACCCGGCCTGGCATCTCTCGCGGGCATTGTAGATCAACCCCCGCCACCAGAAAAGGTTGGCGTCGCCGGTCGCGCCGGCCGGGGCACCCCGCCGCCCGGGCCGAGTCTTCGAGTGGCGCCCCCTTCCCGATCGCCGCTGATCTTCGTGTCCTTCGTGGCGGATCGTCCTTGCCGAGTCGGGGCTCGACAGGGCTTGACGTACCATGTTGCGCCATGTACTATGCGACATACAGTGCATAGCGTGACTATGGAGACTCGCGTCGTGGCGGAAGCGGAATCGCACGAAGCCCTGAACGGGAAGCTCGACACCGAATTGCGTCGCGGTGTCCTGATGCTCGCCGTGCTCTCGCAGCTCCGAACGCCCCAGTACGGATATTCGCTGCGGCAGGCCCTCGCCGACCAGGGGATGACGATCGAGGAGGGCACGCTGTATCCCCTGCTCCGACGCCTGGAGTCGCAGGGGCTGCTCGCCAGCGAATGGCGGCTCGAGGACGGGCCCCCGCGCCGCTACTACACGCTCAGCCCCGAAGGGGCTCGCCACTACCAGAGCCTGAGCACCAGTTGGGCGACGCTCTCCGCGACGGTGAATCGCCTGATCGCCGACAAGAAAAAGGATGCGAGCCGATGAGCGCGGATGAAGTGATCGAGGTGTACATCGACGACACCGTGCGACTGCTGCCGGGGCGCCAGCGCGACGACGTGGCGGCCGAGCTGCGCGATCTCTTGAACGAGGGGCTGGACGCACGGGCCCGCGAGTTGCGGCGTCCTCCCGACGAGGCCCTGGCGCTCGCGCCGGTGCGCGGCTATGGCCGCCCGAACGAGGTCGCGGCGCGGTATCAGCCGGCCTGGACCATCATCGACCCCGCCGATACCCGGAACTTCCTGAGAGCGGCCATCATCGGCGCGGGCGCGGCACTGGCCCTTGGCGCTATTCGGGGTGCAGCCCCCGCCGTCGCGGATGGCCGGCGACCTGGTCCTGACCGGGATCCTGGCGTGGCTGGGACTCCTGGTCGTGGCCTTCGGGGTGAAGGGCTGGATTCGTCGCAGCCGGCCGTCGATGTCGCCCTGGAGACCTCGCGAGCGCGACCGGGCGAATCGCGTCGGGACGGCCGTGCTGGTCCCGATCGCCGCGTTCTTCGTCGTCCTGTACGGCGCACCGGCCCTGGTGCTCGATCGGATCTCGGGCGGCCGGCTCGATACCTCCTGGGCGGCGTATACGGCGGACTTCCAGCGCCTGCGCCTCCCCTTGTTCATCGGCTTGCTGGTCGGCCTGCTGGCGCTGCGCTCGCTGGTCGCGATCCGGGGCCGATGGAGCCGGCTCACCCGTCGGATCAACATCGGCCTCAACATGGCCCTCGCCGGCCTGATCCTGTCCCTCGCCGTGGACGGCCGGATCTTCCAGTCCGGCGCCGTCGACCAGATCGCAAGGGGCGTGCTGGCCCTGGTCGCCCTGATCTACGTGCCGAGCGTGGGCGTGCTGGTCCACGGCGAGATCGGCCGGATCGACCGAGCGGCCGCCACGCAGGGGGCATGATCCGGTGCCCGGCGTCGTTGGTTGACCAGGAGGAGCGGAATCGCCGCCGGATCTTGACGCGCAGCCAGGTAGTGGATACAACCGGCCCATGAAACGGGGCGAGGCGGGGTCACGGCTGCTGGACCGGGTCGCGAGCGACTGCATCGCCGCCCGGGTGCGCCTCATCAACCGGGTCGTGACGGCCATCTACGACGATGCGCTCCGGCCCCATGGGCTGCGGGTCAGCCAGGGAAACATCCTGGTCGCCGTGGGCCGCAAGGGCCAGGCCAGGCCCGCCGTGGTCGACGTCTCGTCGATGCACGAGAAGTTCTCGGCCTGGGACGGCGAGGGCGTGTCGAATGACCAGGGGCAATACCGCGTCCGCACCGGGGCCGCCTCGCGGTATAACCTCGCGGTCTTCCCACCCATGGGAACTGCATATCTCAACCTCACGAAAGACCTGGAGTGGTCCAGGGGGGCGCTCGATCGGACGGTCGACATCGTGCTGCCTCGCGGGGTGCCCGTGCGCGGCAAGGTCGTCGAGGAGGGGACAGGCCGGCCCGTCGCCGGCGCCCGGGTCGGCTACGTCTCGAACCCCGACCGGGACCCGCAGACGGGCGCCTGGAACACCCGCACGGCCACGGCGGCGGACGGATCGTTCCTGCTCGGTGTGATGCCCGGACCGGGCTATCTGACGGTCCTGGGCCCCGGCGAGGACTACGTGTACCGCGAGCTCGGCCAGCGGATGGCCCGCGCCGGCGCACCGGGCGGGCGGCGGATGTATGCTCATGCCTTCCACCCGCTGGACCCGAAGCCGGGCGGCGAGATCGCCGAGGTCGTCATCCCGATCCGGCCGGCCCGCCCCGTGCATTGCCGGGTCGTTGACCCCGAGGGCCGGCCCGTGCGGGAGGCGAGCGCCATGTCCCGGGTGATCCTCCAGCCGACCTGGATCGCCTGGCTGCGCTGGGCGTCCTACTTCCACGGCACGGTGCGCGACGGCCGCCTCGCCGTGCACGGGCTGCCCGACGACGGCGAGGTGCCCGTCTATCTCTTCGACGCGGCGCACGACCTGGGCGCGACCGTGCGGCTCTCGGCGCGATCAGCACACAACGGGCAGGTGACGGTGAAGCTCCAGCCTTGTGGCACCGCGCGGGCGAGGCTGGTTGACCCGTCGGGCAAGCCGGTCGCGCGGTCGCGCGACGGTTACGGGTCGCAGATGACGATGCTGGTGGTCACCCCGGGCCGTCCCTCGTTCAGCCAGGACACGGCCGACCTGGATCAACTGGCGGCCAACGAGGGCCTGCTCGCGAGGTGGATCCCGCCCACCACAGCAAGGGGCTGGTCAGCGACGAGCGGGGCTTGCTGAAACTGCCGGCATTGATCCCGGGCGCGACGTATCGGATCTACGACGGCAGCGCCGGCGAGGCCGGCAGCCCCCGGCTGCGCAAGGAGTTCACCGTCAAGCCGGGCGAGGCGATCGACCTGGGCGACGTGTTGATCGAGAGGCCAAAGTCACCGTAGCTCTTCGGCCCGAGCCGCGAAACATCCCTGGGCCGGGAAAGCTCGCCCTGGAATATTGACCACGGATTGCACGAATACCACGGATCAGGACCGAAACCTCGGTATTCTCTTATCCGTGGAATCCGTGCAATCCGTGGTGAGGCATCCGGCCAGAATCCGGCGGGCATCTGCTCGGAACCTCGTGCGATCCGAATCTGCGTCCATCTGCGTCATCTGCGGACAATCCTCACGGACCCATGGGGCTTTCGTGCTCAGGGGCGGTGAGCAGAGGTCGTAGGGTGGGTCGAACGCCGCAGGCGTGAGGCCCACCGATTCGGCGGCGAAGAGCTGTGGGCCTCGCTCCGCTCGACCCACCCTACGGGCCTCCTCACGGCGGTCGGGCAGCCGTAGGGTGGGTCGAACGCCGCAGGCGTGAGGCCCACCGATTCGGCGGCGAAGAGCTGTGGGCCTCGCTCCGCTCGACCCACCCTACGGGCCTCCTCACGGCGGTCGGGCAGCCGTAGGGTGGGTCGAACGCCGCAGGCGTGAGGCCCACCGACTCGGCGGCGAAGAGCTGTGGGCCTCGCTCCGCTCGACCCACCCTACGGGCCTCCTCACGGCGGTCGGGCAGCCGTAGGGTGGGTCGAACGCCGCAGGCGTGAGGCCCACCGATTCGGCGGCGAAGAGCTGTGGGCCTCGCTCCGCTCGACCCACCTACCCCTGTGAACTTGCAGATTTCCTTTTCTCATTCTCTTGATCCGGCGGAGCTCCGGGCCATTGGCTTTCGAGCCTTACCGGCCCGATCGAGCAGCTTCTTATTGGAGACGTGATGAATCCGGTTACCACGACTCCGCTTCGGCCTCGTCTTCTTCGGGCCACGCCGGCTCCGGAACATCCGGTGCACCGGCACCCGCCTGGCCAGGTCATTGAGCACCTCGCCCAGCTCCTCGGCCCCATATTCCGCCACTCGCGGCCAGGCCGCCGGAGGGACCGCCGTCATCATCCCCGGGTACACCTCCGCCACCTCGCCCACCAGCGCGTACAGCGACACCTCGCCCGCTATCTCCTCCCCGTGCGCCACCCCCAGGCTCCCGCGCAGCACCGCCAGGGCGTTGCCCGCCATCGCCGACATCGCGAAGGCGAACAGCGCCGCGCGGGGCCGCCCGAGGCTCGGCACCTCGCAGTGCAAGAGGTCGGTCATCGTCTGGAAATGGCCCTCGATCGACCATCGCCCGTGGTAGGCGGCGCAACAGGCCTCGGCCGAGACGTCCGGCGGCAGGTTCGTGATCAGCACGATCTCGGTCTCGCCGTCGCGCGTCGGCTCGTCCAGTTCCAGCACGATCCGCCGCAGCGGCAAAGCCGCGCCGGTGCCATCATCGGCCTCGATGGCCTGCTCGAGGATCCGGCCGGAGGCGCAACGGCCCTGCTCTCGCAGCGGGCCGGTGGCGACGAACGGGAGCGTCGAGCGATGCCAGCGGACCAGGAACGACGTCCCGGTGGCGATGATCCGCGACAAGAGCGAGCGGACGCAGAAGTTGCGATCGGCGATATACAGCGCCCCGGGCTCGATCGCGATGCGGTCGAACAGGGCCCGCTCCTGCGAATGCGCGTCCTCCTGGAGGACCAGGTCGCCGATCAGCCTGCTGGCCGGCTCGTAGATGGCCAGCGACATGCCGGGCAGGCCCGCCGACCAGGTCGTCCGCAACGGCTCGATGCGGTGCTCGGTGCCGGCCAAGATGTTGCCGTCGATGATCCGTGCCGCGTATCCCGGGATCGGCTCGGGGAGGAGGCCGCCGGCGGCGGCGATCAGCTCCCGCGCCCGCGCCGCGGTGCGGCGGACGATGTCCTCGGTGACGCCCAGTTCCATGCGGCCGAGCTTGCGGTAGAACGCGGAGATCGAGGCGACCTGCTCGAGTCCCCGCCTGAGGAAGGCGGCGCGGGGCGTGGGGCGAAAGCCACAGGCGACGTCGAGCATGACGTTGACGAAGTGGCGGAGGGTGAATTCGCGCTCGTATTGGGCCTCGGCGACCTCCTGGAGGAGGTGGTCCAAGGGGGTGCTGTCAATGATCCAGTCGAGCGTCAGGCGGGTCATGACGGCGGCCGGTGCGTCTTGGATGAAGGGGTCGAGGATGGGGGGAAGGGTCATGGGGCCTCCCTGGTGATCGGATCGTATCCTAGGTGTCTAAGGATGTTACGTCACCAGGTGGCCTCATGTTCACAGGGGTAGCTCGACCCACCCTACGGGCCTCCTCACGGCGGTCGGGCAGCCGTAGGGTGGGTCGAACGCCGCAGGCGTGAGGCCCACCGACTCGGCGGCGAAGAGCTGTGGGCCTCGCTCCGCTCGACCCACCCTACGGGCCTCCTCACGGCGGTCGGGCAGCCGTAGGGTGGGTCGAACGCCGCAGGCGTGAGGCCCACCGATTCGGCGGCGAAGAGCTGTGGGCCTCGCTCCGCTCGACCCACCCTACGGGCCTCCTCACGGCGGTCGGGCAGCCGTAGGGTGGGTCGAACGCCGCAGGCGTGAGGCCCACCGATTCGGCTCATACACCGCCTCAGTCGAATGCCGCCATGGCAGGCCGCCGCCGAGGCGGGGATTGTCCGCAGATGGACGCAGATGGACGCAGATAGAAGAGACTGTAATGTCGAGGTTCAGCGGCCCGCCGGCCGGCGGTTCCAATGGATCGCGATGTCAACCGGGCACCCCCGACGAGCGAACTCGCCATCCCTCTAGGTGCTCGCGCGACCGCAAGCAACCCCTCGTCCTCGATGTTCCCGATCGCCTCACAGCCTATCCCCGAAAGACGGGTCATGGGGAGGGCGAGCCTCCCGGCGAGCCGCGCCCCACCCGGCTCGGCCGGAGCCTCGCCCTCCCCATTTCGAGACAGAAATTTATTCGCCACCCTTCATGTCAGCCGCGCGGGCGCGGACATCGCCCAGGTCGCGGGTCTCTCCCGGCCTGAGCGTCAGGCCGTCGATCACGACGCCGAACCCCCGGGCCTCCGCCTCGGCGCCGACGGCCCTGGCGCTGTACGACTGGCCGGGGACCAGGCCCTCGACGCGGAAGCGGCCCTGGTCGTCGGTGTCGATCGAAGGCAGGATGCCCCGGGCGGGGTCGTTCATGGCGGCGCCCCAGTCGGTGCTCATGAGGTGGGCCTTCGGCCGCGCCCGACCCTCGGCGTCGACCAGCCGGCCGGCGACCGTGCCCCAGGGCTGCAAGCGGACCGTGTACGGCCCCGCCTCGTCGCCCCGCGCCAGCAGGAAGCCGACGAGCTTGCGGCCGGGGTGGCGGAAGTAGAATCGCTTCGGCCGCATCGGGGTGAGTCCCGAGACGGTCGCCACGCCCGGCGTCGTCGTGGCCTCGGCACCTTCGCCCTCGGCCGTCACGCCGGCCAGGGGCTCGCCGTCGGGTCCGAGCACGCGGACCTCGCGCTTGCGGTCGCGGCCCACCGTCGCCTCGGCCGCGATCGGGCCCGAGTCGGCCGGGGGATTGACCAGCACGATCGCGGCGAACTGCGCCTGCGGCAGGCCGGCCGTCCCCCCGCCGATCTCGAAGAACAGGTTCTCCCGATCGCCGTAGCTCATGCTCCCGGCCCGCTTCTTCGGGTCGAGCCCGAAGAACGCCTCGACGTTCGACACACGCCGGCCGGTACCGGCCCGCGGGCGCGCGGACCGTCACGGCGCCGGGGCCGGGCAGGACGCCCAGCAGATAGGTGCCGTCGTCCTGGCGCTTCGCCTCGCTGTACGACCCGCCGGCACCCACCGGCCCCAAGCCGGGGACCTCGCCGACGTGCTTGTTGGGATGGATCGGCCAGTAGGCCACCTCGACGCCCTCGGGCGCCTTGTCGGTCTCCTCATCGATCAGCCTGAGCCGCAGCGGAATGCCCGGCGCACAGGCGACGTCAACCCGGATCGGGTCGAGGCCCGCGGTGTCGGGCACGTTCACGCCCGTCTGGAAATAGGGAGGCCGGGCGCCGGCGTAGACCATCAGGCCGTAGCTCGGCCCCTTGGGGAACCCGGTCAGCGTGTAGCGCCCCTCGGCGTCGGTCGTGGTGCGGGCGTTCGTCGCGTCGCCCCCGACCAGCACGCCGGCGATCGGCCGCTTCGTCCGCTTGTCGCGGACGACGCCGGTCAAGGTCCGCGCGGGCGGCATGAGGTGAGCGAAGGTCGCGCCATAGATCGTCGTGGCCCCGAAGGCGTCCTTCGGAGTTGAAACCGCCGGGGCATTGCGGGTCATCGCGGTGATCGAGGCGCTCGGGATCGTCGGCCCCTCGACGGCGATATCCACGATCCGCTCGCGGCCGATGCCCGTGATGCGGAACCGGCCCTCGGCGTCGGTCGCGACGCTCGCCGGCCGGCCCGGCAGGCTGCTGGCCGTCCAGTAGTACCGGGCGAAGGTGTGGTTCGAGGCGCGGAACGGGTCCTCGCGGACGAGCTTCAGGTACGGGTCGAGCCCCTCGGGACCCTCGGCGACGATCCGGCCCAGCGTGACCCTGGCGCCGATGACCGGCCGGCCCTGGAGGTCGACGGAGCCGGCCGGCGATCGGCACGTCGTCGGCGACCAGGCGGAGCGTCAGCTCGCCATCGGGCGACTTCGGCACCTCGACCCAGTCGGGCCCGAGGCCGTCGGCCGTGGCCAGGACGGTGAACTTCATCCAGGGCCAGGCCTGGTCGATCGGGCGGATCTCGGCGGCGGGCAGGACGATCCGGAACGAGCCATCGGCACCGGCCTTCGTCCGCAGCGTCGGCTCGCCCCAGCGGTCGCCCTCGGGGGCGATGGTGTAGAGGCTGGCGCCGGCCGACGGCCGGCCATCCGGCCCGAGCACCCGGCCGCGCAGGGTGACGCCCTGCGCCTCGCCGGCCTTCGCGGCGGGCGGCCCGCTCGCGGCCTGGCGACGCACCGCCGACGGCCGCGGGCCATCATCACCGAGGCCCGCCGCGATCAGCCCGGTCGCCAGGCCGGCCAGGGCGGCGACCGCCGACCACGGCCGCGGCGATGCCCTTCAGCCGGGCGATCAGCATGGTCCGCGCCGCGTGCCGGGCCAGGGCGATCGTCGTGGTCGAGACGCCGGCCGCCGCGGCCTCGCCCAGGGCGAGATTGCCGGGCGGCCCGCGCGGTGGCTTGCAGCAACGCGGCCGGGACCGACGCGGCCGTGCCGACCGAGGAACCGGCGCCGGCCGTCAGCCCGGCCGTGGCGAGCGTCAGCCCCCGACGCGACAGCCGGTCGCGGAGCAGACGCCCGCGCCCGGCTGAGCCGGCCCCGCGTCGTCGCCTCGCTCCATTGCAGTTGGTCGGCGGCCTGCTGGTACGTCATGTCCTCGAGGAAGCAGAGGACCACCGGCCGTGCGATAGCGCTCGGGCAGCCGGTCGATCTCCTGGTGGATCGCCGCGGCGGTATCGTCGCGGCCCTCGCGCGATTCGACCGGCTCGCCGGCCCGCTCGGCCGCGCGCCGTTCCTGGTCGCGGCGGCGGGAGGCGTCGGCCCGAAGCTGGAGCGCGATCCGCCAGGCGACGCGATGCAGCCAGCCGCCGATCGGAGCCCTCGACCCAGATCGACCGGGCCTTGCGGGCCAGCAGCAGGAAGGCGGCCTGGAAGGCGTCGTCGGCGTCGTTGGGATCGCCCAGCACGCGGCGGCATACGCCCATCACCATCGGCCCGTGGCGGTGCACCAGGGCCTCGAAGGCCGCCTCGTCGCGAGCGGCCACGTACCGCTCCAGCAGCCGGGCGTCGGAGAGCCCCGCCAGCGTCCCCTCGCCGAACAGCCGGTCGATCTGCCGCAGGGCGGCGTCGCGTCGCATGCTGGCCATGACTTCGTTCCCCCCGGATTCGCGGTAGTCCCATTATACTAAGGGCCGGCGGCGGGGGTTCCGCACGGGCGATCCGCAAATTCTCCGGGCCAGTCGCCGCCCTTGCCGCGGCGGCGTCGGTCCTCGTACCATCGAGGACATGCCTGGCGATTCCTCGAGGGGATGGCAACTCCGCACGAAGGACCCGCGCCGATGATCTCCGAGGTGACGGAAACGATCCTCCACGCCAAGGCGGCGCCGTGGGCTGACGTTCGCCGCAGTTGGCCGAGGTCGTCGGCTGCAGCCCGGTCTTCCTGGCCGCGGTCTGCTACCGGCAGGCCAGCGCCACCCGCGACCAGGCCGAGCGGCTGAGCGACGCGCTGGGGCTCGACGCGGACTTACTGCCCGAGCTGACGAGCTTCCCCGTGAAGGGCGGCCTGATGCCGGCGGTCCCCGTCGACCCGTTCCTCTATCGCTTCCACGAGATCCTCCAGGTCTTCGGAATGCCGCTCAAGGACGTGATCCAGGAGACCTTCGGCGACGGCATCATGAGCGCCATCGACTTCACCATGGACGTCGAGAAGGAGGAAGACCCGAAGGGGGACCGGGTCAAGATCACCCTGTCGGGCAAGTTCCTGCCGTACAAGCGGTGGTGAGGCCCGGCCCCGCGCCCGACCCGGTCGGTCGGGGCGGACGAACGATCAGCGTTTCGTCGCGGTCAACGCCCACGTCGGGCGATACCACCGGGGCAGGACCAGGTTCCGCCAGGACAGCTCGGTCACGGAATCGCCGCCCGGCACCCCGGTGCCCCGGCCGTCCAGCATCCGGCGGGCATATCACTACGCAACCGATCCGTTCCCGGAGATGACGGCGCTCCTCGTCATTTCCGAGGGGCATGGGCGGGAGCACGCCCCCTGTCCCGGCGCCCCCCGGAGGCAAGCCGGAGTCTATCGGGCGAACGGATCGTCGGGGAACCCCCGGTCCATCTCGACGGCCGAGCCGGACCGCGACGGCGACCGCGGCTGGGCCCGGCCGCGGCCGGCGTCGCCCGCCCCGCCCGGGCCCCGCCGGACCGACTCATCCTCGACACATACAATCATGATCTGGTTCTGCTCCCTGGTGATCTGGTACTGCACGACATCGGGATGCTCCCGGGTCAGGCGGTCCAGCACCTCCTGCGCACGATTCAAGGTCTCCCGGGCCTCCACGAGGCGACCCGACTTGAAGAGGTGACGGCCCATCTCGCTCAGGACGTTGCTCCGCGTGAAGGCGAAGGAGGAGACCTCCGGCTGCTCCCGGGCCAGCCGGTCGAGGATGCCCAGGGCCTGGCGATCTTCCTCGATCGCCTCGGTTGTCCGCCCCGCCCGATCGTGCCACCCGGCGATGCCCAGGTGCAGGTGCCCCAGGGAATACTGGAATCGCGAGACGGTGGGGTGCTCGCGCACCATGGCCTCGTAGATCGATCGGGCACGCCGGAACGCGTCCTCGGCGTCCGCCTGCCGGCGCCGACTGACCGCCGCGAATCCGGCGTTAGCGTGGATACTCCCCAGCAAGAACCGGAGGTCGAGGTCCTCGGGGCGCCCGACCGCGACCGGCTCGAGGATCGCCGCAGCCCGCGCGTAGTACTCGGCCGCCCGGGCGAATTGCCCGTCCTGGTGTCGGATCAGCGCCAGCACGTCCAGGGCCTCGCCGAGTCGCCGTCGGGCCGACGGATCCGACGGGTCGGCCCTGGTCATCTCCTCCAGATCGACGACGAGGCGCTCGATCGTCGTCCGGGCGGCCTGGGCCCGCCCCAATCGTTGGGCCAGCAACCGGCCGATATTCAGCTCGACCCGGGCCAGGTCGAGCCGATGGCGACGGCCTCCCGGGGGCGGCCCGTCGACCAGGCGCCGGCGGATCGCCCGCGCCTGCTCCAGGCGGTCGAGGGCCTCCGGCGACCGACCGACCTCGGCGAGCGGCTCGAACTGCCGCTCCAGGACGGCCGCCAGGGCGGCCTGGGCCTCGGCGTCCCCGGGCCGACGCCCGGCCAGCCGCTCCCGGATCGCCCGGGCCCGATCCAGCGACTCGATCGCCGCCGAGATCGAGCCGACCTTCGTCGTGATCTCGCCGACGCGCTCGTAGGCCGCCGCCAGCTCGGGCCGGTCGGAGTCGTCGGATTCCGCCTCGAGCGAGGCCTGCAGCTCCTTGTAGAACTCGAGCGCCGAGCCCAGGAGCTTCCCGCGCAGCTCGTTGAACGCCGGCTCCCTGAGCAGGACGTCCTCGCTGGCCCCGGTATAAAATCGGTCGATCGCCGCCCGCGCCAGGTCCAGCCGCGACCGTGCCAGTCGCAGATGGGCCTCGGCGCGGCTCCACTGGGTGGCCACGCCGGCGGCCCCCGCCGCCAGCGCCAGGGCGATCGCCGCGGCCATCCGGAGCTGCACGCGACGCCGCTTCCGCTCCTCCTCGGCCCGCGCCTGCGCCTGGGCGCCGGCCAGCTCGGCGGCCCGCAGCCGCTCCTGCACACCGGCCAGATGCGCCGTCATCGCCCGCGCCACCTCGCCCGCGTCCCGCGGCCGGTCGGCCGCGCGGGCGGCCAGGCAGCGGCGCGCCAGCTCGACCAGCTCCGCCTCGGCCCCGCTGCCCGCCAGCCGATCGTACGCACTCGACAGGTCGCTGGCGACGGCCTGGCGATCGGCCTCCACGGCCGTCGGCCCGGAGTACGGCGGCTCGCCGGTCAGGATCTCGCAGAGGATGGCGCCCATCGCGAAGACGTCGGCCCGCTCGTCCACCGCCTCCACCTCGCCCGACGCCTGCTCCGGCGGCATGTACCCCGGCGTGCCCAGCACCGAGCCGGCGCGCGACGCGTACGTCTCCGAGCCGCTCCGCGCCGTCGCCACGGCCGTCTCCCGCGCCCCTCGGGCGCCCGCCCGTCGTCCGCCGATGCGGCGCCCAGCACCTTGGCCAGCCCCCAGTCCATCACCTGCACCTCGCCGAAGCTGCCCACCATCACGTTGGACGGCTTCAGGTCGCGGTGGATCACGCCCCGGGCGTGCGCGTACGCCATCGTCTGGCAGATCGCCTCGAAGATCGCCAGGAACCGCGGCCGGTCGTGCCCCGGCCCGCGGCGGGCGTCGAGCAGCTCGGCGAGGGTATGCCCCTCGACCAGCTTCATGGCGAAGAACGGCCGGCGGTCGGCGAAGCACCCCAGCTCGTAGACCGGGACGATCCCCGGGTGCTGGAGCTGGCCGCCGATCTGCGCCTCCTCGACGAACCGGCGGACCAGCTCCGGGTCGTCGCGGTGCCTCTCGAGGAGGACCTTGACGGCCAGGTCGCGGCCGAGGTCGACGTCTCGGCCCCGCAGGACGGCACCCATGCCGCCCCGCGCCAGCTCGCCCAGGAGCTGGTAGCGCTCGCGGCCCGGATGGCCGGCGGGCACCCCGTGCCAGGGGAGATCGACCGGGGGCGCCGGCACGGCCTCGCGCAGGAGGATGCGCGGGGCCGTGCCGAGCGAGTCGGCGAGCGTGTCCAGGACCGACTCATAGGTGATCGACCCGGCGAGGGCGCCGGGCTCGGGCCCCCGCGGGGCCCAGGGGGCCCCGACGTGCCGGGGCCCACCGACCGGGTCGAGCGGGACCGACGACGGGGGGCCCAGGTCGATGGCATGGGCGAGCAGGCACCGCGGGCAGAGGTCCTCGACGGCCCCGAAGGGCCGCTCGCCCCCACACCGCGGGCATCGGCTGGCTTCTGGCATGGCGAGACGTCCCTGGGGGTGATCGGGGGGCGGGTCGAGCCCGGCCGGATCGCCGACACGCGCCGCGATCCCAGGGCCGCCGGAATTCGCGAGGCCCCTCTTCCATAACCAATCCGGGGCGAAAGCTGACGAGGGCCGCCGTTCACGGCCCCAGGGCGGCGAACAGGTCGCGGATCTCGTCCTCGACGTCCGCCGGCTCGATCACCGTGGCGGCGATCTCCTCGCGGATCAGGGCGCCGTAGCGGCGCCGCAGGCGATACGCGGCCGCCTGGACGGCACCCTCCGTCGTGCCCAGGTCGGCCGCGATGGTCGCGTAAGGCACCGCATCGGGCCCGCCGGTCAGGACCTCCTTGAGGCGGAGGAAGACCTCGCGGCGCCCCGCACGCTCGTACTCCTCGCGGAGCCGTGCCAGCACGGCTTCCAGCAAGGTCATCGCCCAGGCGCGCCGATAGAGCCGCTCGGGCGTCAGGTCGTGGCCCGGCTCGCGCAGATACCGCGCGTCGGCCTCCGCGGCATCGATCGAGACGATCCGGCGATCGCCTCCCCGCTTCCTGGCCCGGGCCCGCGCGCGCTGATGCGAGAGGAACCGCGTGCAGTCCGCGATCAGGAAGGCGCGGAACCGCCCCTTGGTGCGGTCGGCGGCCTCCAGGACGGGCCTGTCGAGCAGCCGGACGAAATACTCCTGGACCAGGTCGCACGCCTCGTCCGCGGAGTATCCACGTCGCCGGATGAACAGATAGAGAGGATACCAGTACGAGCGGCACAGCGACGCCAGCGCATCACGGGTCCCCGTCGCCCCCAGGTCGCATGCCTCCGCGATGCGGCTCCAGTGCGTGGTCGGGAACCGCCGCGGCAGCGATTCGGTCGACTGTTCTGGTTCCATGATCGGCCCACTCGATGTGCGAAACGGTCGATCTATCCTCCGCGATCGGCGATCCCCGATCAACACAGATCCGGGCGGCATCGGCCCGCCCGATCGCCGGCAGGAGCCGGCTCCCACAACGGATCGGGCCGGACCGGTCCTCTTGTAGGAGGGAGCTCCTGCTCCCGATCCGGGCGGCATCGGCCCGCCCGATCGCCGGTCCGCGGGTGCCGAATGGCCGGCGCCGGGCGGCCGGGTCAATGGGCGAACGGGTCGGCGGGCATGCCGCGATCGAGCAGGCCGTCGAGCAGGCGGCGGAAGTCGTCACGCGACCGGATCGGGTCGAGGTCCTCGTCCTGGATGAACAGGGGGATGTTGGAGAAGCCGTCGGCGAGCGCCAGGCGGAACTCCTCGACGGCCCGGTCGGCATACGCCTTTCGTTCGGCGCGCTCGGCGTCGGTCAGCTCCGCCTCCGGCTTGCCTCGGCCGACCACCGGCACGAGCCGGGCCATCTCGCAGGCGACGTGGTAGTGGATGCCTTGATCCCTCTGCTCGGGGGGCGCCTGATCGAGAAGCTCGAACCGCATGCGCGACACGGCGACGACGTCTTCCTTCCGCCCGAGGGCGCGGTATGACTTGCCCAGATTCTGGTAGTGAAGGCTCAGCCATAGGCGGTACTGCGCCGTCCTGGGGTCACGTTCGAGGCAGGCGCGCTCCCGGGCGATGGCCTCGCGCAGCACGCGCACGGCCTCCTCGTGTCGGTCGAGCTTGGCGAGCGCGAGGCCCGCGTTGTTGTAGGCGCCGGCCAGCAAGGAGGACACCGCGATGTCCGTCGGATTCTTGCGCAGGATGGCCTCGTACACCCCCGCGGCACGTTCGTGGAGGGGCAGGCCCTCGGCCGGCCGGTCGGCATCGACCAGCGTCAGCCCGAGGTGCATGAGGCTGCCCGCCAGATCGAGCTGATACGGGACCATGTCGGGGTGGTCGCGTGCCAACGCCTCGCCGAGGACGACGGCCTGCCTTTGCAAGGCGATGGCCTCGTCATATTCCTTCAAGTCGCGGGCGAGGTTCCCGGCCTGCATCAGGGTCATGGCCAGATCGGACCGGAACCGCGGGACGGTCGGCACCTCGTTGACGATCGCCTCGCCCAGTGCCCGGGCCCTGGCGAACGTGGCGCGGGCCTCGTTTCCCTTGAGCACCTCACCCAGGGCGCGGAGGAGCTGGGCGAGGTCGTGGCGGAACGCGACGACGTTCGGCTGGTCGGCGACGCACTGCTCCAGCAGGGCGACGCCGCGGCGATAGATCTCCCGTGCTTCATCCTTACGTCCCGTGGAGGCGATCATCCATCCCAGGTTGTTCAAGGTGGTGGCCAGCTCGGCCCGGTGCCCGACCTGCTTCGGGTCCAGCCCGAGTACCTGCTCGCGCAGCTCGGCCGCACGGCGATAATGCGCCAGGGACGACTCGGACCGGCCGACCTTGCTGTCGACCCAGCCCAGGTTGTGCTCGCTGTACGACAGGTCGGAGAGCGACGCCGCGTCACCCGGCTGCTCCTCGACCAGCCCCTGACGCAGCGCCAGTCCCTTCAGGTGGGTCGCACGGGCCGCTTCGTACCGGCCCATGTTGACCTGGATATTGCCCAGGTTGTTGTAGATCATGCCCAGGTCGCGGCGTCGGGAACGGTCGTTGGTGCTGGCGACGACCGGCTCGATGATGTCGACGGCCTCCTGGTAGGACTTCAGGGCATCGGCCGGCGCCCGGACTCGGCGTTGAGCCAGGCCAGGGCGAAGTTGGCGAGCATCAACTTGGAGTCGAGCCCCGACGGCGGCGAGGGCTCGCTTTTCTCGCGAACCAGCGCCTCCTTGAACTGGCGATAGAAGCCCAGTGGCGCATCCAGGAGGCGCTGGCGGAGCGGCTTGAGGTCGGACCGGGTCAGGAGGTCCGGGTTCAACTCGACGATGTTGCGATAGTTGTCGATCGCCTTCAGGGCCATGTCCTCGCGTTCCTCGGCCCGCTGGCGCGAGCGATTGGCGGCCTGGTTGGCCGCCGCCAGCTCGCGGTTGTTCGCGACGAGCTGCCCATTGGTCAGCCGCTCGTGCGCGACGATCGTGGAGAGGCTGATGATCGCCACGGGCGCGGCGATCGCGATCGCCCCCACGAGCGAGCGGTGGCGGACCAGCCAGCGGCGGGCCTGCCAGGTCCAGGGCTCGCGCCAGGCGGTGACCGGCTCGTTGGCCAGCCACCGCTCCAGGTCGTCGGCCAGCGCCTTCGCACTCGGGTAGCGGTCCAGGGGCTTCCGGGCCATCGCCTTGAGGCAGACCACTTCGAGGGCCCTGTCGATCCGCGAGTCGAGGCGGCGAGGCGGCGGGAAGTCGCCCTCCTGCACCGCGCGCAGCAAGGCGCCGACGTCGTCACCTTCGAACGGGGCCTTGCCCGTCAACAGGCAGTAGAGCGTCGCGCCGAGGCTGTAGACGTCGCTCGCCGGGCCGAGCCGGTCGAGCTCCCCGGCCGCCTGCTCCGGGCTCATGTAAGCCGGCGTCCCCATCGCCGAGCCGGGCAGCGTCTCGGCGCTCCCGCTGGCCGAGCTCGGCATGAAGGTCCGTTCGCCCACCTCCGGGTCCGACCGGCCCGTGGCCTTGGCCAGCCCCCAGTCGACGACCAGCGTCTCGCCGTACTTGCCGACGACGATGTTCCCGGGCTTGATGTCGCGGTGCAGCACACCCCGCCCGTGGGCGTAGTCGATCGCGTTGCAGACGTCGAGGAACCGCCGCAGGAGCTTGCGCAGCTCCAGCGAACGAAGGCCCTGGTCATTCGGGAGCGCCTCGTCGCGATGGAATCGCTCGATGGCCTCCTTCAGCGTATCGCCGCGGATCAGCCGCATCGCATAGTACGGCCGGCCGTTGACGTTCAAGCCCAGCCCATAGACGGGCACGATGCCGGGGTGCTCCAGGCCGCCGGTGACCTCGGCCTCGAGCAGGAACCGCTGGCGGCTGGCGGGGTCGTCCGCGTGGTGGTCGAGGATCTGCTTCAGGGCGACTTCGCGGTGCAGCTCGCTGTCGATCGCCACGAAGACGGCCCCCAGGCCGCCCCGCGCATGAGGCCGCACGACGCGGAACCGCTGGCCGTCGCCGGTGGCCGCGCCGACGGAATGGGCGGCGGTGCGATCCGTGTCGCCTTCGTCCCGGGTCGGACCCGAGCCGAGGTGGACGAGCGTGCCGCCGATGTCGGGGTCGCCGATCCGGGCGAGGCTCGCGCGGGTGGAACGGCCGGCGGGGATGGCGGCCAGGCTCTTCTCGGTGTCGCCTCCGTGCTTCTCGATGTGCAGGGTGGCCAGCACCTCGATCGCGGCCCGCTGGGCGGCATTGAGGTCACCCCGAGCCACCAGGTGATCGGCGAGCGACGGGCCCTTATCGAGGCTCCAGGCCTGGAACGCGGCCACGAGCTGGCCCTGATCGATCAGGCCGTTCTGCAGCGCGAGCAGGCCGAAGAGCAAGTTGCGGTTGACGGCGGCGGCCATGGACGGGTCTCCCGATCGTCGGCGGTGGGCCGTGGACGCCCGGTCCCCAACATCGGGAACCCGCGGCCGGCCCGCGCCTCGCATCGGGTGGATTATCGCAGGATTGACCACCGCAGGCTGCCCCGGTCCGGCCGATCGGGCGTCTGCGCGTCCGTCCGGGACCGGCTCCGGCGAGCGAGCTCTCGCTCGGCGGCCCTCGCGGGCGCGGTCGCTGGTGGCCGTCGGACTTTCGGCGTCGGCTGTCGTGGGCGCCGGCGATCCGTCTCCCGACTCACCAGCGATCTCGGGTCAGGTTCCGGCCCTCGTCAGCGACGACGTCACGGACGACTCGGCGGCCCGGGCGATGTTCCGCGCCATGCCGCGGAAGATCAGCCGTGGAGCGGGTAGAGCAAGTTCCAGTAGAGCGGCCCCAGAAAGGCATCGGGCGGAAGTAGGCCGTCTGGATCAGCTCCGAACGGCCGCCGTCGCCGATCGGCTCGACCCGGAACTCGAGCCAGGCGTCGCCGGGCACCTTCATCTCGGCGTGGAGCAGCAGGCGACGGCCCGGGACGAAGTCCGCGACCCGCCAGAAGTCGATGGCGTCGCCCGACGAAGACGTTGATCGGGATCGCGACGGCCTCGCCGCAGGCCGACGCCGCCGATGACTCGGTCCATCCAGCCGCGGACCTTCCAGAGGGCGTCGGCGTAATACCAGCCCACGTCGCCGCCGACCCGTCGGACCCGGTCGAAGAGGGCCTCGGCCGGCGCCGCGCAGGCCGACCCGCTGCTCGTCGCGGATCGGGAAGTCCGTCGGGTCGAACGCGGACCCGGCCGGTCGTCGCGGCGTCGGCATGCTCGCGTTCGTCCAGCGGGTCTCGACCTCGTGCTGCCGGTGCTCCTCCATCGCCAGCCGCACCGCGTCGTCGAACCCGATCGGCTCGACCGGCACGAGGCCCTCGATCCGGTCGTCCTCGCAGATCGTCTCCGACTTCAGGCCCTCGATCAGCGGGAAGGCGATCGACGCCGGGACCGGCGTGACCAGGTTGGCCCAGTAGGCCGAGAGCCTGCGGCGTCAGGACGGGCACGACGATGATCCAGCGGCGGCAGCCGAGGATCGCGGCGAACCGCTGCATCATCTCCTTGTAGGTGAGGATGTCGGGTCCGCCGATGTCGAACACCTGGCCCGCCGTGGCCGGGATCTCCATGCAGCCGATCAGGTACGCGAGCACGCTCCGGATGGCGATCGGCTGGGTCCGGTTGGAGACCCAGCGCGGGCAGACCATGGCCGGCAGCCGCGAGACCAGCGAGCGGAGCATCTCGAACGACGCGCTGCCCGAGCCGATGATCATCGCCGCCCGGAGCTCGGTCGTCGGCACCGGCCCGGCGCGGAGCACGTCGCCGACCTCGTGGCGGCTGGAGAGGTGCGTCGAGAGCTGCTCGGACCGCCGGCCCAGGCCGCCGAGGTAGATGATCCGCTCGAGCCGGGCCTCGGCGGCGGCGGCGGCGAAGTTCTCGGCCGCGTGGAGGTCGCGGTCGCGGAACGAGCCCTGGCCGCCGAGGCCATCGAGTGGACGAGATAGTAGGCCGTGCCGCAGCCCTCGAGCGCCGCGACCGAGCGAGTCGCGGTCGAGGGCGTCGCCCGCGACGACCTCGACGCGCGTCTCCCCAGTCGCGCCCCCGGAGCCGGTTCGGGTCGCGGGCCAGGCAGCGGACGCGATAGCCCTCTGGCCAGCAGTTGCGGCACGAGCCGGCCGCCGATGTAGCCGGTGGCGCCGGTCACGAGGATCGGCTTGGCGTCCATCGCCGTCACCTACTTCCTCCCGGAGTCGGGATCCTCGGGTCACGGACGCCGTCCCCGCCGGCGGGGCCCGGCCGACCAGCGTCGCCAGGATCGCGCCGATCCCAATTCCAGGGGGTGGACGCCGAGCCAGAAAGCCAGCCATCCCCGCCGGCTTGCGGCCGCGAGCCGGCCGACGCTGCCGGCGCTGCACCCGGACCTGGACTCGAAGTCCCGTGCGGGCGAGGGTCGACTGGAGCGACCGCACCCACGCCCGCCGGCCGCCGCGTCGCAAGCCCCTTGCGCAGGCGGAGCGCCGGCCGGAGGTCCGGGAGGATGACCTCGATCACCCCTGCCTCGGAACTCGACGCGAAGCGGGACGTCGTCCGCGAGGATCGAGAGCTGGCCGACGATCTCGACGCCGGCAGCCAGCGTTTCAGGTTGTGGCCATTATCGCGCGTACGGATCTTGATGACGCCGTTCATCCGCCACCTGGCATGCGTCGCATCGGGCGATGCGCTGCTCGGGATCAGGAGTTCGAAGTCCTGGAATTCGTAGATGATCTCGGCACCGCGGCCCGTGAGGCGGTCGTAGAGGCCGATCGCAAGGTCGGGCCAGGTCTTCGTGTCGTGGAGCGTCGATTCGGTCGCCATGGAATTCAGCCCTGGGGTTCGAGGGGTGGTGACACCCGATGTCATCGGGAGTTGCCGCATGGTGCTGACGGCCTTAGTCTATTCGCCAGGGAAGGGGCACGGGACGTGTGCCGGTCGCCGAGCAAGACGTGCAGGGCCTCCCGGCGGCGCGTCCGATCGCGAGTGCACAACGACCCCCAGGCCCGGAAAGGATCGCCCGGGCGGCGGCCGTGGGAAGCCCAGGGGCGACCGTCGCGGATCGCAGCGGGACCGGATGCCCACCCCACGTCCGGCCTTCCCTCGCGACGCTCAATCGCCGTCGAGCCCCAGGTCCTCGGGCGGGATGGCGCGGAGTATTTCCTCGGCGTTGGTCTGGCCGCGGGCGACCTTGAGCAGGGCGGCGCGGCGGAGGTCGAGCAGCCCGGCCCGCGCCGGCCGCGTCGCGGAGCTCGACCGTCGGCCGACTGCCGGCGATCAGCCCGCGGAGCTCGCGGTTGATCCTCAGGATTTCGAAAACGCCCGTGCGACCCGAGTAGCCCGTCCCCAGGCACGCCGCGCATCCGCGGGCGCCGAAGAGCGTCTGCCCCTCGCCCGGCTCCAGTCCGTCGCGCACCTCCTCGAACGTCCGCGGCATCTCGTCCAGCTCGTACGCCCCCTTGCACCCGGGGCAGAGCGTCCGCACCAGTCTCTGGGCCACCACGCCCTGCAACGCGCCCGACAGGAAGTGCGGGTTGACGCCCAGGCCCAGGAGGCTCTGCACGGCCCCCGGCGCCGACGGCGCGTGCAGCGACGCCAGCACCAGGTGCCCGCTGTTGGCGGCGCGGATCGCGATCTCCGCGGTGATCGCGTCGCGGATCTCGCCGATCAGGATCACGTCGGGCGCTGGCGCAGGACGCTCCGCAGCAGCTCGGGGAACCCGACCTCGGCCTTCAGGTTGACCTGCGATTGCCGCAGGCCGGCGATCGCGTACTCGATCGGGTCCTCGATCGTGTGGATCTTCCGCTCGCCGCTGTTCAAGTGCCGCAGGCAGGCATACAGCGTCGTCGTCTTGCCCGAGCCGGTCGGCCCGCACACGACGATCAGACCGCCGGGGATGCCCAGCATCGCCCGCAGCTCGCCCAGCTCGCGCGGCGACATCCCGATCTGGTCGAGCGCCGTGACCTCCGGCGTGCCGACCAGCAGGCGGATCGCCATGTCCTCGCCGTGCAAGGTCGGGATCGTGCTGACCCGCAGATCGACCCGCCCGGCGCCCGTCCGGGTCGGCGGAGCCCGGCGCAGCTCGGGCCACTCGACCGGGTCCTCATCGGCTTCGGGATCGTCCGAGCCGTCGTCCTCGTGCAAGATCGCGCCCGCGACCTCCTCGCCGAACAGGAATGTGTCATCCTCGCGCACCCAGCGGCCGTCGAGCGGCCGGCGCTGCTCGGCGAGGTCCATGCCGGCCATCGCCTTGATGTAGCTGGTGCAGCGCCGACCGTGCTCGGTCGCCAGGATCGTGACCAGGCGGACGATCCCCAGGTGCCGCACCGACACGGCGACGTGGTTTTCGCAGTACGAGAAGAACAGGTCGCTGGCCCCCATGCGGATCGCGTGGTCGAGCAGGCCCGCGACGGCCGGCGCGGGCATCAGGCCGATGAGGTCCGGCGCGAATCCCGCCGGAGGCGGCGACGGCGGGCGCCACCGCCGCCGCGCCCGGTGGCGCGGTGAACGGTCCGTCGCCGATGCTCATGCCCGCGCCTGCACCGGGCGGGCGTTAACCGGGCGCACGGCGAACGCCCGGGCCCGCGGGAAGACCCCGTCCGACGGCGCTCATGTCGGGCCTCCCGCGGCCAGGGCGCGTGCGGCGCGCTCGTCGGCCGCCAGGTGCAATCGCCGATCCATGCCGAGCAGCCTCAGCACGGCGAGGACGGCGGGCGGCGCCGAGTGCAGGATCAGCATCCCGCCGGCGGCCCGGCAGCCCTTGTGGATGTGGACGAGCCAGCTCACGCCGCTCGAATCAATATGCGGGGCATCCTGGAGATCCAGGAGGACCTTCCGCCGGTAGCACGCCGGCCCCAGCAATTCCTGGAGGTCCCGGGGGTCGCGCGGCTCCTCGACGGAGCGGATCTCCCCCTCGGCCCGAATCCGGCAGACTCCGCCTGCCTCCTCGGAACGCAATCGCAGCTTCATGGTCCTGCTCGAACGCTCGGGACGGCCCCCGCCGGATCGCGGCGAAGGCCCGACCGGCCGCATGACGACACTCCGTCAACGGCCCGTCCCCCGGCACTCTGCTCGTCATCATATCGACGAGGGCCGGGGGCAACGCAAGCGAAATCGCCCGAGAGCCGTCGCGATTCTTCCCGCCCGCGGGGCGACACAGCCCGACGACGCGCTCGGCGGACGACCGTCGCGGCTTGCGTCCGGGTCGGATCGGCCAATACAATTGTTCTCGTTCCGACCACGTCATCCCTACGAGCCCAGGAGACGATCATGTGGAGGCAGGGCGACGTCCTGATCTCGGCCATCACGGCGGTCCCGTCTCGCGCCGTCCGTCGCAGGGAGCTCGTCATCGCCGAGGGCGAGGCGACCGGCCACCGGCACCGCGTCGAGGACCCGGCCACGGCCGAGCTCCTCGAGGACCGGGGCGTCCTCTACCTGCGGGTGCTGGCCGACAGGGCCCGCGTCGTCCACGAGGAGCACGGGCCGATCGTCCTCGCGAGGGGCGAGTACCTCGTCTGGCAGCAGCGCGAATACTCGCCCGAGTCGATCCGGACGGTGAGGGATTGATGCCAGGGGCATGAAAGGATCATGATGCGAATCCAGGACGATCTGGGTCGGACCGTGGCCTCGATCGAGTCGGGAAGGCTGGTCCTGAGCGACCTGGCGGCCGGGTACATCGAGCGCCATGGCCGGCTGGACCTGTCCGGCAGCACCGACCTGGTCGAGCTGCCCGAGGGCCTGCGCGTTCGACCGGCTCATCCTGAGGGATTGCACCGGCCTGGCCCGGCTGCCCCGCCGCCTGACCGTCCGGCTGCTCAGCCTCGCCGGCTGCACGGCCCTCGCCGAGCTCCCCCAGGGCCTGACCTGCGAGCAATTGAACCTCGCCGGGACGAGCGTACGCTCGCTGCCGCACGACCTGCGGGTCAGCCACCGGCTCGACCTGTCGGGCTGCCGGCGGCTGGTCCACCTGCCGGACGGGCTGCGAGTCGCCCTGCACGACGTGCCCCGGGGGATGCCCTAGGGCGGCGCGCTGATCCTGCGCGGCTGCACCTCGCTGGGCTCCATGCCGGACGGGCTCGACGTCTGTTTCCTCGACGTGAGCGGCTGCACCGGGCTCTTGGGCTGGCTCGAGGATGGCGCGGCGGCACGGGTGGGTCGGCTGGTCGCCCGGGGCTGTTCGAGTCTCATGCGGCTCCCGTCGGGGCTGGACCTCTCGCGGCTCGATGTCACGGATTGCCGGCTCCTGGAGTCCCTGCCGGAGCGGACGCGCGTCCGCTCCGAGATCGAGATCGCCAACACGTGGATCCGCCGGCTGCCCGATTCGCTCCGAGGGGTCAGCCTGCGCTGGCGCGGCGTCGCGATCGATGAGCGGATCGCCTTCGAGCCCGAGACCATCACCGTCCAGGAGGTCCTCAGCCAGCCGAACGCCGAGCATCGGCACGTGCTGCTCGAGCGCTTCGGCCTGGAACGGTTGCTCGACGACGCCCGCGCCGAGGTGCTCGACGTGGATTCCGATCCCGGCGGCGAGCGTCGGCTGCTGCGGCTGCCGGTCGCGGCCGGCGAGCCGCTGGTCTTCGTCCTGGTCCACTGCCCTTCCACGCGACGCCGATACATCCTCCGCGTCCCGCCGTCGATGACGACCTGCCGGCAGGCCGTCGCCTGGACGGCCGGGTTCGACGATCCCGAGATGTACCAGCCCCTGGTCGAGACGTGAGTCCTCCCGCGACCCCCCGGCCGCATCGCTCACGCGCTCGAGCCTGATGACGCCGGCGTCCGCAGCCCCGTCCTTGCCGACGCGCACCGATCCGTAGGCGCGCCGATACGGCGAGTCGGCAGGCAGCTCGACCTCGTAACCATGCTGGCCGGGCGGCAGCAGGATCGTCGCCCGACCCCGATCGTCGGTCGTGCCGTACGTCAGGACGACGCGGCGGGGCTCCTCGCCCCAGGTCCGGATCCTCACGCCCGCGGCCGGTCGGTTCGTATCGCCATATCGAACGGTGAACCGCGCCTCATGCGGCGTGGCCAGTGTGGCGTCGAGCACGTCGGCGTATCCCAGTTGCCGAATGGTGCGCCTCGGAAGGGGGGCCCGGTCGGAGATGCGCAACATCCCCCGATGCGGCTCGAACCCATGACCGGGATCGATCTGGAACACGAGCTGGCATTCGCGCGGCAGGCCGTCCAGCCGATAGGCCCCGTCGGGGCCGGTGCGTGTCGAGGTGATCGATTCGGGCATCAGGGCGATGCCTTCGAAACTCCCCGGCGAGTCGGGATCCTGGCCTTCTTGGAAGCAGGACCAGAGCCGGCCGCGGCCCCGGCCGGGATGCCCTCTCGTGGGGTCGTCGACGGCGCCGAATTGGACCTTCGCGCCGGCCAGCGGCCGGCCCTGATCGTCGACCACCTTGCCGTGGATCGACGCCGGTGGGCGGAAGACCAGGTTGAAATTGAACGGCTCGCGGCGGTAGAGCCAGCGAAAGATCAACGACCGCAGCTCGTCCGAGCGATGTTTCTCGGGCAGGTAGCAGGTGGGCCGCGACCACGCCAGGCCGAACCCGGGAGCCGTCCCAGCCACCTGGAACCGACTCTCGGCTTCGAGCAGCGGATTCGGCCCGTGGATCATCATCTGTGCCTGCTCGGCCCCAAGGTCGTTCGAGCGGCTCCGGTCGGGCGCCCGAGATGCGCAGCCCGACGTCGCGGGCGATGTAGCGGCCGTCCGGCCCGGTGACCGCCCGGGCCACGATGTCGCGGTCTCCGGGGTGGAGCTGCCCATTGATGTCGAGGATGTAGATCGTCGCCCCGGCGACCGGCCGGCCCGCCTCGTCGGTCGCGCGGCCCGAGAACGTCACCGTCTCGCGATGCGACGCTTCGCCGGGCGCGTGGGCCTTCGTCGCGGCAAGCGGCGCGTGGGGGTCCTGGCCCTTCGAAACAAAGGGCGCCCCCGGCGCATCCGCCTTCGGGGGCCGGACGCCCTCTTGGGGGTCGGCCTCGATCGCGGCCGGAGCGCCGCGCCGTGGTGCACTCGCAAGCGCCCCGACACCGAGCGCCGACAACCCCACCGCGATCAGCAGGGCCGCGGCCGGCTGGATCCGCGCCAGCAGGGTCATCCTCCCGGCTCCCTCGACGAGGGCCGGCACCGCGGCGGACAGGCCCCCCGCGGCGGTCATCATCCGCGCGGCGGCTTCGGCCAGCGCGGCGGGGACGGGCGCCGCGGCATCGGCCAGACCCGTCGAGGCCAGCGCGGCGACCGCCGGCGCGACGCCTCGGCGCACCAGTCGATCGCGGAGCCGCTGCCGTCCGCGATTGAGCCGGCTCTTGACGGTGCCCAGCGGCCAGCCGAGCTGACGCGCCGCCTCATCCAGCGAGCGCTCCTCCAGGTCGCAGAGCACGATCGGCGCGCGATAGCGCTCGGGCAGCCGGGCCAGTTCGGCGTGGATCGTCGCGGGGAGGTCGAAATCGTCGGGAGCGGAGCCCGTCGCGTCGCGCCGGCGCTCGGACCATCGCCGTTCGTGCGTCCGCCGCCTCGCCGAGTCCGCCCGGGCCCGCGACGCCACCCGATGCGCCACGCCGTGCAGCCACGAGCCGACCGACTCGCGCTTGCGGATCGCGCGAGCGTCGCGGAGCAGGACCAGGAACGTCGCCTGGAATGCGTCCTCGGCCTCGTGCACGTCGCCCAGCACGCCGCGGCAGACCGACATCACCATCGGCCCGTTCCGCTCGATAAGGATCGCGAACGCCGACTCCGCCAGGTGGTCCGCGTCGCGGCCGTCGCGACGGTCCGCGAACCGCTCCACCAACTGGCCGTCGGTCAGGCCCGCCAGGGTCCCCGACCGGAAGATCGTCTCGAGGTCGTGCCGCAGTGACCTGTTCGATTGGATCGATCACGACGAGCCTCACTTTACCCCGGGGCTGCTTCCGTTTCCGTCCGGACTTCTCTCACTGGTGTCATGAGCCGGCCCGAAAGTTCCGCGAAAATCGGGAGACCCGGGGTACGGGGACGACGCGACGGTGCGAGCCCGGGGCCGCCGCACGCGATGGAATACGACGGGCGAAGCGAACGCCGCCTTCACGGCGACGGGTCTTCGAAGATGTCCTTCAGAGGTAGGGAGAAGCCGGCGGCAGCACGTCGCCGCCGTCGAGCCACTGATCGCCCGTGAACAGGACCGACCGATCGACGGCCGTGTGCACGCGCACGGACCGCTTCCGCGGGTCCACCAGCCAGACCAGGCGTACGCCGGCGCCGAAGTACTCGCCGAGCTTGCGCTTCATCTCGCCGGCGGTGTTGCCCTTGCTGAGCACCTCGACGGCGAGGTCCGGGGCGAGGTCGGGGACGGGGACCCTGGGACGCCTGCGGCCGGGGAAGCGGTCCCACGAGGCGAAGGCGACGTCGGGGATGCGGACCAGGCCGGCGAAGAGCCGGATCGTCCCATCCGCCCCGGTCACGATCCCTAGCTTGCGCGGCCGCACGAAGATGCTCATCCCGATGAGGATGAGGCCGGCGATCTCGGATTCCTCATAACCCATCGGCTTCTCCACCAGGGTCCCCTCGACGAGCTCGCACAGCCGATCCTCGCGGTCGAGCACCGCGATCACGTCCTTCTCGGTCGCGGTGCCGGGCGTCGGGCTGAGGCGAACGCGCCCGGCCGGGATGCCTCCGAGCCGCTGCAGCAGGTCGCCGACGGTGGCCGGTGCCTCGCGCGTCGAGGCCGAGGTCGCGGGCGAGCGAGGCGGAGCGGGCTTCGGCCGCCTCGGACGCCGAGGTTTGGTGGTCGGTGTCTTGGGCATCGCGGATCGATCTCCAGCTTCGAGGAGAGTCGGCCAGGGCGCGGCAAACGGGATCGCCTCGATTATACGACGAGGCTCGCGGTCCGATGAGAGCAACGAACGGCTGGATTGCGCCCAATGGGACGATCCCGCCGATATGAGCCCGACGCGCCAGCGAGTGGATTCCGGCGGACGACCTCGCCCCCCCATTCACTCTCGTAGGCGCAACGCATCCGCGAGGCGCTCTTACCCGACCTCAGGAGTGACGTCGTGCAAGGCTGAAGCGAAGGCCGCAGAGGAGAGTCTGGGCCGCTGATCGGCACGGATCGAACACGGATGGGGACCGGCCACCGGGGTACTCCCCGTCCTCGTGCGTTCGGCGGGAAGCCTCCTACCTGCATGATCCGGAGCCCCGTCATGCAGTGGCGATCCTCGGGCAAGGCGGCATCAACCGATCGCCCGGGAACCTTCAGGAACTCCCGCTCATGACCACCTCATCGGGTCCGGCAATTAGATTGTTTGCATGCATTTGATGCTCCGGTGCCCCCAAAACCCCCTGTACCCCCTCGGCTCTTCTTTCTCCCCCTACTATCAGGATGTATCAGGTTTGACGTCGCCGACAGAAGTCCGCGTGTGAGGGGACTGGATTTTTGGCTCAAGCGGCGAATGAGGCTGTCCGGCGATGAAATCCGCCCCAAGAACCCCGAAATGCCCCCACCCAGCCCCACCAGGGCCACGGTGCGGGCACGCGAGACGGCTTATTCGCCCCAGTCCCTCCTCCCGACAGCGTCTGCTCCACTTGAACCTTAACCCGCGCGCAGCTTCTTCGACGCCGCCGCTCGCAGCACGTTCCATCCCGCCACCTTGTGCAGGATCGCACGGAACACGCTCCCTCGACCTCGCACTCGCAACCGGTCCATCCCCAGCCGATTCTTCAGGCCGCTGTTGGTTCGACTCGATCCCCGCTCGCTGCGCGTACCGCTCGGCGAACACCGGCGTCTCTTGCTCTCGACGCCGACCGGCCAGGCGGTGTTCCTTGTCGCTGAACTCCATCGTGTACCGACCGTCCCGCGTCGTGTCGATCGGACAACTTGCGCGGAACGGACAGCCCGCGCACGCCGCCGCCGGCATCTCGATCCGCGTCATGCCGGCCGCCGCATCTCGCTCGACCACCAGCGGCACCTGCCCGCTGGGGCAGGCTTCGACTTGCCCGGTCCGCTCGTCCACGGCGAAATCGTCCACCGTCAATGCCTGGGGAGCCCTCACCGGCTCCGGGCCGGGGATCGGTCCTACGAGGTCCACGCCGCGCCCCGCGGCGGCCCGGACATTCTCGTCGCTGCAATACGGCGTGTCGGCCAACATCTCCTCGGGGAGCAGGCCCGACCCCGCGAGCTGATCGAGCATCGGCACCATCGCGGCGACGTCGGGCTCGCAGGCCGTCTGCGGCAGCGCCGCGGTGATCAGCTGCACGTCATTGGCCGGGCTGCACGTCTCGGCGAGTTGCACCTGGTAGCCGGGACCCTTGCGGCCATCGTAGGTGGCGTCGGGGTCCGACGGGTTCTGGATGCGGTCGCCGCCGGTCTTGGCCTTCACGACGACGGTATCGCCGACGACTTCGCACTGCTGGTCGAAGATGGTGCGCAAGGCCTTGTAGGTCGAGCGGCCGGTCCACTCGGGGCGATCGGCGAAGTGCTCGATGGTCCGGAGCAGGTCCTCGGCGGCTCGCTGCCGCGACCGCCGTCGCGCCTCGGCGTCCTTGGCGGCGGCGAACAACTGCGATTCGGCGGGCTCGTAGCGGTTGCGGAAGTCCTCGGGCAGCGCGGCGTACTGCTCGGGGGCATGGCGCCTGACCTGGGTCAGGAACCGCTTGATGGCGACGGCCATCAGCCTGGTGCGGCCGAAGGTGGCCATGTGGCTGAAGACGTGGGTCGAGTCCAGCCGCTGCCGCGCGACGTCGAGTTCCAGCTCGTCGGCCAGGTGGATGGTGACGTCGTGGAAGACCTGGGTGGCCAGCTCGTCGTCGCGAAAGAGGGCCTGATAGCGCTCGACGGTGTGCGCGGAGATCTCGACGCCCGGTTCGAGGTTGAGGGCGTACTGGACATCGCTGCGGAAGATGTAGGCTTCGGCGGCCTCGGCGGCGGCCCAGTCGAAGAAGTCGGCCAGGAAGACGAGGCCGGCCATCGAGTAGAGTTCCTTGGTGGGAGCGCCGAGGTCATGGCTGAAATGACGGGCGAGCTCACCGACGGGGAGGACGTCGAGGACGACGTGGCGAAAGACGCCTTGCCACCCCTCGGCGATGATCCGGTGGCCGGCGGGAGGGATGACGCCGTCGAAGGGGTCGAAGAGGCGTGTTTGTCGGGGGTTGACGATATGGATCATGGCGGACGCAACTCCTCTGATAAACTGGAGTTAAGTATAGAGCCGCGTCGGGGAAAGTCAAGAGGAAAAGCGACGAAAACCGAGTAGATTCAAGGACTTATGACGAGAATTGGCCCCCGATGCACTTTTGTCGGGAACGTCAGGTTTGCAAAAACTGAAATGCACCTATTGGCGACAAGTGGTGGCAACGCGACGCAAGTCCCTGGGTGGGAAGAACAAGAAATTTCGGAGAGCTTTCCAAAATTTTCCAGCGTGGGGGCGATGTTTCGCGGCCGGTTCATATTAGGCCAGTCGTTCCTGGTTAGGCGTGAGTCTCCGACCCCGCCGCGTCCGGGCCCGAAGGTCTCCCTCGGCCCGCCCGGACCGGACCGGGGCAGAGGGGCCGCCGGGCCCGATCCGTTGGAGGAGTCGGCCCTATCCGGCGGTCGGATTCGGCCCGGGTCGGGAGCATGGACCCCTCCTGGAGCGCGTGCCGTATGGATGGCCTACGGGGATGGGACCGATGCCCGACGACCGCCGACCCGGTCCGATCCGATCGCATCGGACGGATCGGTCCGGTCCGTTCCCGGGCGCCGGCCCTGGACCGTGAGCCAAACAACCGTTTGGCGTTCTAGGACGACGGCAGATCCTGCCGTCTGCCGCCTCCGACCGAGGCGGCGACGGCGGCGAGGGACGGGTCGGCGGCCAGGCGGTCGGCGGCGGCGCGGCAGGCGTGCCGGACGGTCGCCGGGTCGCGGCCGCCGAAGTAGACGCCGATCACGGCGAAGCTCGACCCGGTCGCCGCTCGGGCCAGGTGCATGGCCAGGTGCCGCGCGACGACGACCGAGGCGCGCCGGCTCGGCCCCCGCATGAGCCCGAGCCGGACGCCCAGCCGCTCGGCGACCCGGCGCGCGATGCCGTCGATCGATGCCGAGGGCGAGGCCAGCGAGACCTCGTCGGCCAGGATCGCCCCGACGGCCGCCGCATCCAGGGCGCGGGCCTTCGCGCCGGTCTCGCGGGCTCCCATTCGGGCCTCCAGCGCGATCCGCGCGAGCCAGCCCTCGAGGGTGCGATAGCCGTCCGCGGCGCCGGCGAGCCGCTCGACGGCGTCGGCCTGGAGCAGGAGGCCGTGCGTTCCGGTGCGGTCGAGCACGTACCTCCGACGGGCGGCGGGCCCCGGCGGGTCGATGCGAACGGTCAGGCCGCCCTGCAGCCGGCCGATCAGCCGCCCGGGCCACTCGCGGCGCGGCCACGTCCCGGGCGCCGTCCGCGACGAGACAGCCACCGCCGCGCCGGCCGCCTCGAGCGCGTCGAGCGTGTGCGCCAGCTCATCGCGGGCCGACGGAGCCCGCGTCAGGCCCTCGAGGTCCTCGAGGATCAAGAGCTCGACCGAGCGCAGCCGCCCGCGCAGCGCCGACCAGCCCTCGGCCAGTCCGATACCGGTGCCGTTGCCACCGCGGGCGCCCCTCGAGCGCCTACGCCCGCGCCTCCGTCGCCGGCCGCCTCGGCGTACGAGGCGGCGAAGGTCTCGGCGTCGAGGTGGGCGACGGCCGCGCCCGGCTCGCGCAGCAGCCGCTCGGCCACCAGGCCGGCCAGCAGCCGCGACTTGCCCACGCCCGACGGCCCGTGCACGACCAGCGGCGAGAGACCGGCGGGCTCGCCCCGCGCGATCGCCCGCGCCGCGGCCATCGCCAGCTCGTTCTCGGGGCCCGTGAGATAACCGTCCCACGGATGCACCGGCGCGATGGCGGCGACGGATGCGACGGCGGCCGGCGAGCCCACGGGTTCAGGCCCCCTCGCCGGGCGTGACGGTGAGCGTCACTTCCTTGCCGTCGCGCAGGATGACGACCTCGGCGGCCCGGCCGGGCTCGGCGTCCGCGGCGGCGGCGAAGACGTCGGCGATCGAGGTGGTCCAGCGACCGTCGAGCGTCGTGACCACGTCGCCCGGCTTCAGCCCGCCGCGGTGGGCCGGCGAGCCCTCGTCGACCGCGGCGATCGGCACACCCGGCGCATCCAGGCCGCCCTCGGGCTTGCCCAGCCGGATGCCCCACACGCCCGAGGGAGCCAGCACCCGCTCCCTGGCCACCTTGGGGCCCAGCATCCGCTCGGGCAGCTCCTTCATCAGGTCGCGGACCTCGTAGTCGACCGGCACGAACGTCATCTCCTTCGTCTGGTAGTCGATGGTCGTCCGGTACCGGGCGAACAGGGTGAAGCCCATGATGCCGTCGATCCGGCGGCCGACGACGTCGCCCAGCGCGGCCAGGACCGGATGGTCGAACACGATGACCGGCAGCCGCGTCGCGGTGAGTCCGCCCGCCTCGAGCTTGTCGATCTCGGCCTCGCCCCGCATGCCGAACAGGAACGCCTTCGGTGCGCCGGCCTCGACCACGCCCGAGGTCTCGCTCACCCGGTTGCCCAGCAGCGTGATCGGCGCACCCAGGTCGAAGATCAGGCGATAGGGCCCCTTGCCGTTGATCTTCGCCTCGACCAGCATGTGGTTGGTCGGGAGCATCCGGAACGGCACGACGACGGGCTTCGACTTCGCGTCGTCCCTGGCCTTTTCCCCGGCGTGAGCCGTCGCCTCCGTCGCGGCGGCGGCTTCCTGGGGGGCAGGGATGTCGGTCTCAGCCCGGGCCGGCCCAACGCCGCGGCCGATGCCGGCCGCCGCCAACGCCGTCGCCGCCAGGATGACCGCGAGGATCGCGCGCAACGAACGGTCCATGGCTTACAGGCCCTCCCCGGCCTTGATGACGAGCCGCAGCTCGCGGGTATCGGCCCCGGCGCCGCGGCGGACGAGCAGCGCGACCGAGTCGCCCGGCCGGACGTCCGCCAGGATCGGCCCCGCCGACCCGGGCCGCCCGACGGCCTGGCCATTGATCCGCACGACGACGTCCTCAGCCTGCAACCCGGCCTGCGCGGCGGGCGAGCCGCCCAGGACCCGGCGGACCTTCAGCCCGGCCGAGGCTGCGGCTGGGGCCGGGGCCGGTGCGGCTCCCGCTTTGCCGGCGCCGGCACCGGCGTTCGCGCCATCGGCCGCGGCCGACCACTCGACGCCCAGGAAGCCGCGGAGGAGGATCCGCTCCGCCGGCTGCTTGCCCGTGAGGAACGCCAGACCCTTGGCCAGCGGGCCCAGCGCGTTCATCGCCTGCACGCCCAGCGGTGCCTCGGCCTTCTCGCCCGGCCGGGTCCGCGGCACAGGCGGCTCGCGCGGGACGTAATCCAGCCGCGTCCAGGTCATCCGGTCCCGCGTCAGGTCGATCTCGAGCCGGAACCGGCCCAGGACCGTGAACCCGAGGATCCCGTCGATCGTGGTGCCGGGCAGGCCCAGGGCGTTCATCCCCACCAGTTGGAACGGGTCCTCGACCCGCGCCTTGATGTTCGACAGCCGCGCCCCGCCCTCGATGTCCAGGCGGTCCACGGGCGTCCAGAACGCCTCGGCATCGGCCGGCTTCAGGTCGATCTTCTTGGCGGTCTCGATCGAGATGAATAGCGCCGGGGCGCCCGAATCCACCAGGAAGTTGAACGGCCCCTTGCCATTGATCCGGACCCGGACGAGGAAGTGGTTGGTGTCCGTCAGCCGGTAGGGGACGCGGAACGCCCGCCCGACCTGGGGGTCCCGGGCCGGCGGGTCGAACGCCAACGCCGCGGTCACGGCCAACGCGGTGGCGGCCAGGGCCGCGACCAGTCGAACGCTGAGTACCAGTCATGAGCACGCTTCGCCTTCCGTTCGAGGGGGCCAGGGTGATGGGCTCCCGGGCGTTATCTGCCTGATTATCCCAGAACCGGCGGAAGGCCGTCCAGCCGGCAGCCGGGCGGAAATCTCGACCTCGGGGCGCCGACTGCCCCGGCGGGCACGGCGCCGAGGACACTCGAGGGCTCGGGCGGGCCCAGGGTGGTGAAGCTGCCGCCCGGGGCATCCGGGCGTCTCATGCCAGCAGGCCCATCGGCTCGAAGCCGCGCCAGGACATCCCGGTGCGGCACCTCGAGCCAGCGGTCGAGCAGGGTGGCGTAGACCCGGCGGAAGTCGAACGGAGTGGATCGGGTCGCCGTCCTCGAGGTGGGTCAGGTCGGGGTACTTGCCGTGCAGGCCCGGGTGGACGGGGCGGCCGAGCAGGAAGACGGGTGCCGCGGTGCCGTGGTCGGTGCCGCCGCTGGCGTTCTCGCCCAGCCGTCGGCCGAACTCGGAGAACACCAGCACGAGCACGCGGTCGGCCTCGCCCGATTTCTCCAGGTCGGTCAGGAACGCCTCGAGCGAGGTCCCCAGCTCGCGCAGCAGGCTCGCGTGGGTCGCGAGCTGGCCGCTGTGGGTGTCGAAGCCGTCGAGGTGCGTGTAGTAGATCGGCGTCGACAGACCCGCCTTGACGAGCTGTGCGATCAGCTTCAGCCGGCGGGCCAGGCCGTAGAACTCCGGGTATCCGTCGCCGGCCGCCGCGGCGCCCTGCTGCACGCGCTCCAGCCGTGCGCTGCTGGCATAGGTGATCACGCTGCACCGCTCGACGAACTGCAACAGCGAGCCGGGCTCGCCGCGGTCCTGGTGCGCCAGGAGGTCGAGGGCGTCGATCTGCGCGGCGGCCTCGGACCCCGCGGGCATCCCCAGCCGGCGGCGGAACTGCTCCAGCCGCGCCAGCGACGGCACCACCTGATGGCCGCCCGCCAGCGCCTGCGGCAAGGGGAACGACTCGTGGATGTGCAGCCCCGGCGCGTCACCGCCCGAGCTCGAGCCCGATCCCTTGCCCGAGCCGGAAGCCGAGGCACCGCGGCCGTCGATCGCCCGCGCCAGCCAGCCGGGCGCGGCCTTGTCAACGCGGGTCTGCGCCGTCTGCCAGATGGCCATGCTGTCGAAGTGCGACCGATTCGGGTTCGGGATAGCCGACGCCCTGCACGATCGCCAGCCGTCGCGGATTCCAGCAACTTCGCCAACGGCGCGAGCTCCGGATGCAGGCCGACGCGGTCGTCAACCTTCTTCACGTCGCCGGCCGGGATCGCCAGCCGGGGCCGTCGCTTGCGGTACTCGTCATCGCGGTACGGCACCACGGTGTTGAGCCCGTCGTTGCCGCCGTCGAGCTGGACCACCACCAGCACGCGGCCCTTCGCGCCGGGCCGCCATCGGCCATGGCACCGGCGGATCGCGCCAGGAACAGTGGGACCGTCGGCCCGCAGGCCAGGAGCGCCGACGAGCCAAGGCCCAGTCTCAGCATCTCGCGTCGTGTCGGGTGCATGTTTTTGTCCTTCTGGTCATTGGTCATTACTCATTGGTCATTGGTCATTGGTTGGGGAGTAAGGGCAGTGGTCAGTGGTCAGGCGTTGTACCGAGGACCCATTCAAGCCGTTGCCATCCGCGTCAGCGACCAATGACCAATGACCAATGACCAATGACTAAGAGAGTTGAAACTCCGGGCAATTGGCGAGGCGTTGGAGTGTCTTCCGCAGGCCGTCGGGGGTGCCGTCGCGGCCTGCGGCGAGGGCCATGCGGCGGGCCTCGTCGCCGAGGTCGTCCTGGAGCAGCAAGCTCGACGAGCGCCGGGGCGGCGCGGTCGGGACGGATCGCATAGCTCGCGGCCCAGGCGAGCGGGTCGAACGGGGTCAGGCCGTTCTCGGACCGGCCCCACACGACGTCGGCGGCCCAGTTGGTGCGCTCGAGCAGCGTGCTGCTGTTGATCCAGGTCGGGCCGCCGACCCAGCCCTCGACATTCGGCGGGGCGAACAGCTCCTGGCCCTGCGCGTCGCACGCGGCCGAGAGTGCCAGCGGGTTGAGCGATTGGCGCGGCACCTCGAGCGTCCGCACCAGCCCCGCGCTGAACTCGACCGGCGACTTGAGCCGCCGCCGGTACGCGGCACGCGAGTAGAAATGCCGCGAGCGCAGGATCACTCCCACGATCGGGCCGATGGCGAAACCCTGGCGCCGGACCTCGTCGGCCAGGGGCTCGATCAGCTCGGGACCGGGCTGGTCTTGCTCGGAGACGAACCATCTGTAGAGCCTGCGCGCCAGGAACCTGGCGGCCTCGGGGCGCTCGAGCGTGATCCGGACGATGTCGGCGGGCGCCCACGGACCATTCAGGCCCAGGAACGTCTTGGGCCCGCCGTCGACCTGCGCGGGGTCGAGGTGGAAGCTCGGGGTCTCGTTGAACCCGCCGCGCGAGTCCTTCTTTGCCCAGCCGGTGAAGGCGCGGGCGGCCTCGCGGATGTCGCGCTCGGTGTAGTTGCCGACGCCCAGGGTGAACAGCTCGAGGAACTCGCGGGCGAAGTTCTCGTTGGGCTTCTCCTTCTTGCTGGTGCCGCCGTCGAGCCAGACGAGCATCGCCGGATCCTTGACGATGGCCTCGAGCATCGCGGCGAACCCGCCGAGTGCGTGCGAGCGCAGGGTCTCGTTCTGGCCGTCCATGAGCGTGATCGAATCGACCTTGCGGTTGCTGGTGGCGAAGTGGCCGTGCCAGAACAGCGTCATCTTCTCGCGGAGCGGATCCGTCCCGTGGAGGATGCGGTTGAGCCAGCCGACCCTGAGCAAGTCGAGGTTGGACGACGACCGCGCCGTCTGCCGCAGGCCGTCGAGTGCCTCGAGGTCCTCGGCCGGCGTCGCGGGGGGGTGGAACAATCGCTCGACGCTCGCCTCGGGGCCGTCGGCCAGGTCGCGGAGCAGCTCGGCACGCGACGCGCCGAAGCCGGCGCGGCGATGCAGGTGCGCGACCTTGCGCAGGTCCCAGGGGTCGCCGGGCGCCGGCTCGTAGCGAGCCCAGGGGGAATCGGTCGTCGGTCTCGGCATGGCTCGCCTCACCTCGCGATCAAGGGACACGCCGGGTGGGCGACGGTCGCCCACCGGCCGGGGCTCATCAGGCTTCGGGCTTCTCGATCCGCACATCGCCCAGGTCGAGGGTCTCGCCGGGCTTGACGGTGAACTCCTTGCGAATCACCTCGCTCCGACCAGGGTCGTTTCGCGCCGAGAGGTCGGTGATCCGGTACAGGGCCCCGGGGATCAGCCAACCCAGGGCGATCCGGCCCTCGGCGTCGGTGGGCGGCATGTCCCAGTAGTGCTGGCGGTCGACGTTGGCGACCATCTCCGAGTCGGCCGATAGCTCGGCCAGATCCTTGTCGTTGCGGCTGTACCGGCTCGGCCCGGGCGTGGCGACGATCTCGAAAGCGGGCCGGAACCCGGCGACGGGCTTGCCGTCGGGCCCGACGAACCGCGCCCTGGCCGTGCCGCAGGGCCCGAGCCGGATGGTCGGGTCCTCGCCGGCCTGCTTGCCGGAGACCTCGACGGTCGCGCCCCAGCCGTGATCGGCGTCGACGACGGAAATCCGCGTCGAGCCCTGGGGATCGACGCCGTGCAGCTCGAAGCGGCCGTCGCGGACCTTGACCAGGTAATCCGGGTCGCCGCGCCAGGACGGGTTGAACGGCTCGATGTGGAGGGTCGTGATGATGGAGGCGTCGGTGACCGTCTGGCCGTCGGGGCCCTCGACGCGCCCCTGGATCGTCGCGCCGGGCTTCAGTGCGGCGGCCACGTCATGGGGCGGATCGCCGGCCCTGGCCTCGTAGGCGATGATCGCGTGGGCGTAGAAGCGCGGCCCGCCGGGCCGACCGCGGTAGAGCATTCGACTGCCGATGGCGCCGAGGACGTAATCGCCGGTCGGACCGAGGACGAGCAAATGCCCCTTGCCGGGCGGGACGGCGAGCTGGAACGAGCCGTCATCCTGGCTGGCCACCATGCCTTGCCAGCCTGAGAGGATGCTGTCGTCGAAGCTGGCCCCGACCGGGATGAACTGGATGCTCGACCCGGGCAACGGGCGATTCGTCCCCGCCTCGGTCACCTTGCCGCGGATCAGGACGCCGCGGGGGACCCGGATGTCCAGCTCCTTCTTGACGGCCCCCTTGGTCCAGGCGAACCCCACCGCGGGCACGAGATAGGGCTGGCCCGGCGGGGCGAAGGCATTCACGCGGAAATACTCGCCCGGGGAGGGGTTGGCCGTGTATCGTCCCTGCTCATCGGCGCGGAACCGGGTCGTGAACTTGGAGCCGAGCCGCCTGCTCACCTGCGGCGATGGCGATCACGGCGTTCGGGATCGGCCGGCCGGTGTCGTCGGCCAGGACGCGGCCCTCGATGATCTTGCCCGGCTGGAGCGCCAGGGTCGTCTCGCGGTCGCTCGCCGGCTGGCTGGTGGGGACTCGCAGGTCCTGGCGGGCGTAGCGGGAGTCCATGACGGTGAGCAGGACGCTGAGGCCGCGGCCGATGCCGGGCACGGTCGCCTTCCCCTGGTCGTCGGTCTTGACCGGCCGCGGCCAGGTGCGCATCCCCTCGGGCGGGTTCGTCCAGACGATGACGCCATCGAGCAGCCCGTTGTCCGGCCGTCCGATGCTCTCGACCCGGATCTCGGCCCCCCTGGCCGGCGCGCCGGTCACGTCGACCAGCCGGACCCGGACGGGCTGCTCGGGCAGGAGCTTGACATCGGCCGCGGGCTGATCGGCGTCGGGGTTCAGCGCGGCCCAGCCGAGTCCGTACCCGGCCGCGCGGGCGATCGCGTGGACCTCGAAGACGCGGGTCGAGGCCGTGCGGGCGGCGTCGAGCCGGAACCGGCCGTCGGCATCGGAACGGCCCTGGCCCAGCAAGGTATGCGGTTCCATGTCTTCCCTGGCGCCGGTCAAGGGCATGCGGGGGCGTGCCATCAGGTCGACGACCGCGCCCTGGACCGGCTTGCCGTCGGGGTCGAGCACGCGGCCGGTCACGGTCATCCGGCCCGCGGGCGCGGAGATCGGGCTTCGGCGTCGCTCGGGCGAGTCCCGGCGAGCGGCGCAGAGCTCGCACGCGCGGGCCGCCGGGTCCCTCGCGGGGTCCTCCTGGATCGCCATCGAGCGGGCGAGCCAGCCGGCGCCGGTGGCGACGGCGGCCAGGACGAACAGGGAGATCGCGGCGAGCCTGAGCTTGTGGATCAGCATGGATTTCAGGACCTCCTGGGCCAGCGCCGCGGCGGGTGCGGAGAGCGCCCCGCCGGCGGCGGCGTGACGGGCCGCGAAGGCGATCGCGGCCCGGGTGGTGGAATCGCACAGGAGGGATGAGACGGACGCCGAGGCCGATCGGGGCGCCAGCTTCATGCACGGCGCGGTGCCGGAGAGCACCACGCCGCGACGGGTCAGGCCGCGGCGGAGCTTCTCGCGCGCCCGGACCAGCCGGCTGCGGAGCGTGCCGCCGGGGCATCGCAGCCGCGCGCGCCGCCTCGTCGAGCGTGAGGCCCTCGAAGTAGCAGAGCACGACCGGCAGCGCGGAAGGCGCCCGGCAGGCGGTCGATCTCGCGATGCAGGGCCTCGGCCTGCTCGCGGTCGATCACCTGCTCGGCCTGCATGGCGGGCCGCGCCTCCGGGCGACCGATGGCGCCGGTCTTCCTCGGTCTGGCGACGCCGGGCGAGCCGTCCTCGGGCCTTGCGGGCCGTCCGGAGCGCCACGCCGTAGAGCCAGTTGCCCAGCAGGTCGGGGTCGCGGAGCGACCGGGCCTTCCTGGCCAGCACGAGGAAGACGGCCTGGAAGGCGTCCTCGGCATGCTGGTGGTCGCCCAGGAGCTGTCGGCAGACGCCCAGCACCATCGGCCCGTGTCGCGCGACCAGGGCCGCGAAGGCGGCCTCGTCGGCCGGTCGCGCCGACGCGAACCGCTCGAGCAACTGCCGGTCGGAGAGCCCGGCCGCCGAGCCGCCCTCGAAGAGCGCCCCGAGCGGACCGGACCAGCGACGTCGATGCCATGGATGCCATGCCGCGAGATCCCCTGGCGCACAGGTCGGATTGATATGCGAGGCCGTCTCGGGCGCCCGACAGGCCCGGCGTCGTCTCATCCCCTCGATCCTGTGCTGCCCGGCTGGCGTTCATGTTGTCCCCGGTCGCGGCGGAAAATCCAGCGGAAATCCTGAAGTCATGGAGACCGCGGGGGATGCGTCATCCCGGCGGCTTCTCGACCAGGATGTCGCCCAGGTCGAGCGTCTCGCCCGGCTTGACGGTGAAGTCCTTGCGGACCTGGTAGCCCTTGTCCTGGACGTTGACGGTGGACCAGTCGATGATCCGGTACAGGGCGCCGGGGATCAGGGAGACCATGGTGATGCGGCCCTCGGCGTCGGTGCGCGGGCCGTTCCCGTAGTGCTTGCGGTCAATATTCGCGATCATGTCGGATTCTTGCATCTGTCCGACGTCGGCTTGTCTCCATCCGATCCGACTGGCCGGGGTCGGGGGTGGCGACGAACTCGAGCAGGGGCTGGTGCCTGGCGACGGGCCGGCCGTCGGGGCCGACGAACCGTACCGTGGCCCGGCCGCAGGGCTGGAGCCGGATCGTCACCTCCTCGCCGGCCTGCTTGCCCGAGAGCTCGACCGTCGCGCCCCACTCGTGCTCGGGGTCGAGAGTAGATGCGCGCGGTCCCCGCCGGGTCGAGGCCGTGCAGCTCGAATCGGCCGTCGCGGACCTTGAGCTGGTGGTCTGCCACCGCCAGCTCGGGTCTGGACGCCGCGGTGTGGAGCTTGGTGAGGATGGAGGCGTCGGTGACCGTCTGGCCGTCGGGGCCCTCGACCCGCCCCTTGATGCGTCGCGCCGGCCGCAGGGCGGCGTTGACCTCGAGCGGCGGATCGCCGGCCTTGACCTCGTAGGGGATGATGGCGTGGGCACGGTAGCGGATCGCGCCGGTCCCGCGTGTCGAACGCACGGACCGATCGCCGAACAGGGCACTGGAGCCGATCTCGCGCGAGGATGTAGTCGGGAGTCGGCCCGAAGACGAACAGGTGCCCCTTGCCGGGCGGGACGGCGACCTGGAACGAGCCGTCGTCCCGGCTGGCCACGATGGACCCCGAGCCCCAGGTCACGACGCCGCCCCCGCGAGCCGGGACGTACTGGATGCTCGACTCGGCCAGGGGCCGGCCGGTCCCTTGCTCGGTGACCTTGCCGCGGATCGCGACGCCGCGGCGGGCCTTGATATCCCGGCTCGCCCTCACCGCCCCCTTGGTCCACTTGAGATCCGCCCGCCCGGGCAGGTACGGCTCGCCTCCGGAGGGGATTGCGGTCAGCGTGTAGTCGTCGCTGGCGGCCAGGTTCATGACGAACCGCCCCTGGTCGTCGGCGCGGAAGCTGGACGTGGGAGATCCCGTGGGCGTTCTGGTTCTTGACGAAGGTCTCGACCGAGACCATGGCATTCGGGATGGGCTGGCCGGTGTCGTCGGCCAGGACGCGGCCCTCGATGATCCGGGCGGACTCCAGCACCAGGGTGGACTCCGTCGCCGGCGTCGCCCTGGCGGCGTCGACGAAGAGGCCGCTGTGCGGCGTAGCGGAGGTCGCGCACGCTGCAGGCTGACGCCGAGCGCCGCGGCCGATGCCGGACACGGCAATCCGACCCTGGTCGTCGGTCCGGACGGCCTGCGGCCAGGTGCGCAGGCCCTCCGGCGGGCTGCAGCCCGACACCGACGCCATCGTATTGGTCTTTGTCCTTGTGGCTCGGCCGTGCGACGCCGCTGATGCGCACCTCGACGCCCTTCGCCGGCGCGCCGGTCACGTCGACCAGCCGGGCCCGGACGACCTGCTCGGGCTGGAGCGTGATCTCGGCGTCGGGCTGCTCGGCGTCGGGGTTCAGCTCGGCCCAGCCGAGCCCGTATCCCGGCGCGGCGGCCAGTGCATGGACCTGATAGACGCGGGTCGATGCCGTGCGGGGCGCGTCGAGCCGGAACCGGCCCTCGCCGTCGGATCGGCCCTGGCCCAGCAGCCGATGGTCATCGCCCTCGTCGCTGGTGCCGACCCGCGGCGAGCGACGCCAGGCGACCAGGTCGATGATCGCGCCCTGGACCGGCTTGCCGGCGGGGTCGAGCACGCGGCCGGTCACGGTCATCCGGCCTTCCGGGCCGGGTCGGTTCGGGTTCGGGAGACTTTCGTTCCGGCGGACGGGCGGGGTCGGGAGACCCGCGCCGACAGCACGCGCGGCCGCCGGGTCCCTCGAGGGATCTCCTGGATCGCCATCGAGCGGGCGAGCCAGCCGGCGCCGGTGGCGACGGCGGCCAGGACGAACAGGGAGATCGCGGCGAGCTTGAGCTTGTGGAGCAGCATGGTTTCAGGACCTCCTGGGCCAGCGCCGAGGCGGGGGCGGAGAGCGCCCCGCCGGCGGCGGCGTGACGGGCCGCGAAGGCGATCGCGGCCCGGGTGGTGGAATCGCACAGGAGGGATGAGACGGACGCCGAGGCCGTGTCGGGGCGCCAGCACTGTGCCGATTGCTGCGGCGGGCAACGCCACGCCGCGGCGCGTCAGCCCGAGCCGGAGCTTCTCGCGTGCCCGGGCCAGCCGGCTGCGGAGCGTGCCGACGGGCCAGTTGCAGCCGGTGCGCCGCCTCGTCGAGGGAGAGGCCCTCGAAGTAGCAGAGCACCACCGGCATGCGGAACGCTCGCGGCAGTCGATCGATCTCGCCGTGGAGGGCCTCGGCCTGCTCGCGGTCGAGGATCGTCCGGTCGGCCGGCGCGGCGGGAGGCATGGCGCGAGTTCCTCGCGGAGGCCTTCGGACTCCGTGCCGGCGACGGCGGGCGAGCCTTGCGCCGGCCTTGCGGGCCGTGCGGAGCGCCACGCCGTAGAGCCAGTTGCCCAGCAGCTCGGGCTCGCGGAGCGATCGGGCCTGGCGGGCCAGCACGAGGAAGACGGCCTGGAAGGCGTCCTCGGCGTGCTGGTGGTCGCCCAGGAGCTGGCGGCAGATGCCCAGCACCATCGGCCCGTGCCGCGCCACCAGGGCGGCGAACGCCGCCTCGCCGGTCGCGTCCCGGCGCGGCCACGAACCGCTCGATCAACTGCCGGTCGGAGAGCCCGGCGGCCGAGCCGCCCTAGAAGAGCGCCCGAGCTGCCGGGCCAGCCTGTTCATCGGTCCGTTGTCCGTCGTCCGTGGTCCGTGATCCATGACGTTTCCGGCCGCTCTTCGCTGACTACCGATCATGGGCGAATCTCCCGAAGGGGCGATCGGCCCATCACCGCCGACGACGGACAACGGACGCAGGACCAGGGAACAGGTCCGCTCATCCCCTCGATCCTGTGCTGCCCGGCTGGTCTTCATGTTATCCAGGTTTTTCCAGGAAGGTCGGGCGGGTTCTTGCAACGAATGGAGAGCGAACGGGATGCGTCGGTCACTCCGACTGCGGTTTCTCGACGCGGAGATCGCCCAGGTCGAGGGTCTCGCCGGGCTTCACGGTGAAGTCCTTGTTGAAGATGACGCCGTTCTGCCGGTCCTTGAGCGTCGCATAATCGCCGATCCGGTACAGGGCGCCGGGGATCAGCGCGTTCAGCACGAGGCGGCCCTCGGCGTCGGTCCGGCGCTGGGTCCAGTAGTGCTTGCGATCGATGTTGGCGACGAGCGACGTGTCGCCCGCCAGCGCGGAGCGGTCGCGATCGTCGCGGCCCATCGGGTCCGGTCCGGGCGTGGCGAGGAACTCGAATGAGGAATAGTGCCCGGCCACCGGCCGGCCGTTGGGCTCGACGAACCGCACCCGGGCCGTGCCGCACGGCTGCAGGCGGATCGTCACGTCCTCGCCGGCCTGCTCGCCCGTGACGTCCAGCGTCGCGCCCCATTCGTGATCGGCGTCGAGGACCGAGATCCGCGACTTGCCCTTCGGGTCCAGGCCGTGGAGCTCGAACCGGCCGTCGCGGACCTTGACGTGGAAGTCGCCGCGCCAGCATGGGGTTGAACGGCTCGATGTGCAGCGTGGTGAGGATCATGGCGTCGGTGACCGTCTGCCCGTCCGGCCCCTCGACCCGGCCGCGGATCGTCACGCCGGGCGTCAGTGCCGCGGTGACCTGGTGCGGCGGTCTCGCCGGCCTTCACCTCGTAGGGGATGATGGCGGCGGCGCGGTAGCGGGTCCCGCCCGGCTTGCCGTTGTAGAGCATGGTCGCGCCGATCTCGTCGGAGGACGTAGTCGCCCGTCGGCCCGAAGACCAGCAGGTGCCCCTTGCCCGGCGGCACGGCGATCCGGAACGAGCCGTCCTCATCGCTCGCCACGATCGCCTGCCAGCCCGAGAGCACGGCGCGGCCGTCGTAGTTCATCGGCATGTACTGGATGCTCGAGTTCGCCAGCGGCCGGCCCGTGCCTTCCTCGACGACCTTGCCGGCGATCAGCACGCCGCGGGGCAACTTGATGTCGTGCGTCGCCTTCACGGCGCCGCGAGGGATGGCGAACTCCTCCTGCGGGACCAGGTACGGCTCGCCGCCGGTGGGGAAGGCGCCCAGGGTGTAGCTCTCGCCGGCGATCGGGTTCATCACGAAGTGCCCCTTGTCGTCGGCGCGGAACTTGGCGGTGAAGTAGCCGCGGGCGGTCGTGCTCTCGACGAACGTCGTGGCCGAGACGACGGCATTCGGCAAGGGCTGCCCGGTATCGGCGGCCAGCACGCGGCCATCGATGATCCGCGCGGGCTGGAGCGCCAGGGTCTTCTCGCGGAACGCGGCCGTGATGCCCGCGTCGAGGGTCAGGTCCTGCCGGGCGAACCGCGGGTCGTCCACGCGGAGGCTGACGCTGGTGCCGCGGCCGATGCCCTTGAGCACGATCCGGCCCTGGTCGTCCGACTTCACCGGCTGCGGCCAGGTGCGGTTCTCTTCGGGCGGACGCGAGTACACCCAGACGCTGTCGCGCCTGTCCGCGGTGCCCGGCCGGCTGAGGCCCATGACGCGGACCTCGACGCCAGGAGCCGGCACGCCGGTCACGTCGACCAGCCGGGTTCGCACGACCTGCTCGGGCTGGAGGCGCATCTCGGCCGCGGGGTCCTTTGCGTCGGGGTTGAGCTCGGCCCAGCCCAGCCCGTATCCCGGCGCGATGGACAGCAGGTGGACCTCGAAGAAGCGGTTCGACGAGGTCCGCGGCGCGTCGAATCGGAACCGGCCGTCGGCGTCCGTCCGGGCCTGGGCCAGCAGTCTGGGATTGTCGAAGGTGTCGCTCGAGCCGACCCAGGGCGAGCGCGGACGGGCGAGCAGGTCGACGACCGCACCCTTCACCGGTTTGCCGGCGGGGTCGAGCACGCGGCCGGCGACGGTCATCCGCGCGTCGGCGGAACGCGGCGCATCGGGAGGGCGAGGCTCCTGCCGAGCCTGGCTGGTGCGCGGCTCGCCAGGAGGCTCGCCCTCCCGGGGAACCTGTGGGTTTGTCGGCTCGCCCTCGCGGGTTGGCGCGAAGGCGCCGAGTACGCCGTAGCTCGCGCCGGCGGCCAGCGCGGCGAGCATGAGCAGGGAAAGCGCCGCGGTCCTCAGCTTGTGCATGAGCATGGTTCTCAAAACCTCCCGGGCCATCGCCGCGGCGGGGGCACAGCCGGCCCCGACGCCGGCGGCGACGACGGAATGACGGGCCGCGAAGGCGATCGCGGCCCTGGTGGTGGCATCACACAGGAGGGGTGAGATGGACGCCTGGGCGGATCGGGGCGCGAGCGTCGCGGCCATGGCGGCCGCCGAGAGCATGACGCCGCGCCGGGCGAGCCCGGCGCGGAGCTTCTCGCGCGCCCGGGCCAGCCGGCTGCCCACGGTGCCGGGCGGGCAGCGGAGCCGCGCGCGGCCTCGTCGAGGGTCAGTCCCTCGAAGTAGCAGAGCACCACCGGCAGCCGGAATGCCCGCGGCAGGCGGTCCACCTCGCGGTGGATGGCCTCGGCCTGCTCGCGGTCGATCGCCGGGCGGTCGGCCGGAGGGGCCGTCGGACCGGCCGGGTCGGACGGGCTCGCGTCGATCCCGACATCGCCACCAAGGTCGAGCCCGAGTCCGGCAGCACGTCGCATCGCGTGACCCTCCTCCCGACGGCGCCGGCGGGCGATCTGCTGCCGGGCACATTGAGCCGTCCGCACCGCGACCCCATACAGCCAGTTGCCCAGCAGGTCGGGGTCGCGGATCGACCGGGCCCGCCGCGCCAGCACGAGGAAGGTCGCCTGGAAGGCGTCCTCGGCATGCTGCGCGTCGCCCAGGAGCCCGCGGCAGACCGACATCACCATCGGCCCGTGCCGCGCCACCAGCGCCGCGAACGCGGCCTCGCCGGACGGGTCGGCCCCGCCGGCGTTGTACCGCTCCAGGAGCTGCCGGTCCGTCGCCCCGGCCGCCGAGCCGCCCGCGAAGAGCGCCCCGAGCTGCCGGACCACCGACCCTGTCGCGACATGCGTCATACCCGCGGGTCCTCTCTGTCGGCATCGTCTCCGCCCGGCGTCCATCTCCCCCACGAGAGGTACTGTGGCGCCGGCGGCCGAGTTATCCCGGGTCTCCCTGAGATTGTCCTGAATAGACGGTCGAATCAAGGGTTACGCCGACGGGTTTCTCCGCGGGATCGATCGCGACCGGTCCTCGGATAGTGCCCCGAACCGGCCATTCTGTGTCCCGACGGTCCGGGCGATGGGCGGCGCTGCTGCAACAAATCGCAATATCTGAACCACAGAGGCACGGAGAAATCACAGGGCGGGGGATCTGCAACAAATCGGAAGATGTGAACCACAGAGGCACAGAGGCACAGAGAAATCACAGAGCGGCCAGGCCGCATTCCAGGTTCGACGAGATTCGACGCAGAGATCGCAGAGAAAACGATCTCTGTTGCCCGGCTCGGCAATGGTGCACCGAGGACAAGATCGTCGGAACGAGCTGTACCGATAAAAGAAGGAGGTAGGAATAGGCCGAGACGACCGGTGGCCGCGGCGCACGATCGTCGAGGCGTTTTCGAGATCTTCTCATCTTCCTCTCTGTGCCTCTGTGCCTCTGTGGTTCGATCTCTTCGAGCCGGACCCTGGCCCCATTCTCCGGGTCCTCTCGCCGAGGCCCCCGCGGCCCGGGTCGTTATCATCATGGGGATCACCAGGGCCAGGAGCAGGGCGAGCGGGCTGAAGAGCGAGCGGGAAGCCACATGATCGGCGGCGTTGGGTTCGTTCGTCGTGTTTCCGGGTTCGGCGGCGTTGGGTTCGTTCGTCGCGATTCGCTGTTCAGGGGCATTGGGTTCGTTCGTCGCGATTCGGGGCTCGGCGATGGTGGCCTCGGCCGGAATGGGCACGGCGCCGGTGGCGGAAGACGGATTTGCGGCAGGGCGAGCCTCCTGGCGGGCCGGGTCCGACGGCATGACCAGCTCGGCGCCCGCCTCGCCCATCTGCGGGCGCCCGGCGGTGGAGACGTGGCGGCCGTCTTGCCGGGCGGGCGGCGGGTCGTCGCGGCGGACGGTCGGGGCAGGTGCCTTGGGACAGGGACGACCTGCGGCCTTGTCGGCTTCGCGGTGTCGCCGGCGCAGGGTCTCGAGGATCCGCATCAGCGTCCGGTTGCAGGCGAGCTGATAGCGGCGCAAGCGCTCGCCGGCATCCGTGTCCTCGAACCCCTGCCGGGCCTCCTCGGCCGCCGCCTCCCGCTCGATGTGCGACCCCAGCAGCCGCTCGAGCCGCCCCGACTGCTCGTCAACGAGGGCAAGCAGCGCCTCGCGGCCGGCGGCGGGGTCGCGGGGTGCCAGGTCGCGCCGGGCGCGGGCCTCGATCCGCTCGGCAAATCGCCGGCGCTCGCCGGCCCCGAGCTCGACGGCGATGTCGGCGAACGGCTGGGTCGAATCGGGGTCCATGGCGTGGCAGGCCAGGTAGATCGCCCGGACGATGTCGTCGTCGGTCGCGTCCAGCGGCTGGCGGCCCAGGAGGCGGACGGCCTTGAACCGGTCGGGCGGCTGCCAGAGCAACTCGTCCTCGAGCAGCGAGCCCAGCTCGCCCCAGCGGTCGAGCAGCCAGGCGCAGCCCAGCGCCGTCGATTCGAGCCGGTCGACGATGGTGGCGGGCTCGTTGGGATCGACCACCTGCGGCGACCACGAGGCGCGCACGGGGTCGCCGAGCGAGGCCTCGTAATGCGGGTAGAGGCAGAGCGGCCCGCGCGGGTCCCAGAAGAGGCGACGGCCCAGCGACACGACCTCATCCGCCTGCGCATCGGCCTGCCCTGCCCCGGCGGAGAGGATGTCGGCGGTCATCCGGGCGGCCCAGGCGCGGTCGGCGCGGTCGAGCTGCCACGAGACATTCACGGCCCGCTCGACGAGGTAGCGCTCGACGTCGTCGCGGGGCTCGAGCGTCGCGTTCCACGAGTCGAGCCGGCGGCGGAGGACTTCCTCATCCTCGCCCGGCAGGATCGGGAGCTGGGCTCGCATGCCGTGCTTGAGCGCATTGAAACGGCTCCGATCGCGACCGGCCTGGGTCCGAGGTCCGGTGCTTTTCTGGGCATTTCGCCGGTTGGCCTCGGCGCGGGCCGGGGACGTCGCCGGAGCATCGGCGGTCGCGGTGGTCATCTTTGGCGGGCCCCTTCTTCGGGAGATGGTTCTGGGAGGTGTCTCGCGGCTTCGCAAGGACCAGCTATCTTCGCCCCTCTACCATAGATTATAGGAAACATTTGCCGGACTGACGCGAGTTTCTTGAATTTTCTCTTAAATTCTCCGAGTTGGGCCTGAATTTGTGACGCCAGCTCTTTGGGAAGGGCATGGGGCGATGCTCCCGGACGCGGGTCGCACGCGGGGAAGCGGAAAGATTGGGAGAGCAGGCGAAGTCAGGGGATACCACTCAAGAGAATTGTCCGCAGATGATGCAGATGGACGCAGATCCAATCCCATCCGATCCCGTCCCTTTCGGCAGGCCATGACGCGGCTACGGTTACTGATGAACTCGAGGTGTCTTCCATCTGCGTTTATCTGCGCCATCTGCGGACGATCCCCGGGTTGGCGGCGGCCCGCCATGGGGAAATTCGACCGAGCACAGTAGGCCGATGGGTCCGGGAGGATTGTCCGCAGATGGACGCAAAGCCTGATGGCACGAAGATAGGAGCAGATGCCCGCGCACGACGCGGAAGGAGAGGAAGCACCATGAAGAAGGATCATGACACCCGGTCTGACGGGGACGATTGCGCCCGGAGTACGATGCCGCTGTGCTCAAGGGAGGCGTTCGCGGCAAGTTCCTGGAGCGCTACCGCGCCGGGATTCGCCGCCTCGTGCGTTCGACGGATCTGGCACCTGCTGCCGGACGCCTGTCGTGCGGCGGGCGGTCGAGGCGTCCGAGTGGTTCGCCGAGGGGCGGATCGCCAGGCCGGACGGTCGGGCCGAGGCCCACCCGATCGGGCCGACCGGATCGGGAGCGGAGCTCCCTCCGACAAGGAGACCAGACCGATCCGGGCCGCTGTTGGAGCCGGCTCCTGTCGGCGATCGGGCGGGCCGCAACCGCCGTTCGGCGCGGGTCTCCGACCCCGCCGCGGCCGGGACCGACAGGTCTCCACCCGTCCGGTCCGGTCCGGCCGGTCAGCCCGCCGACCGCCCGCCCGGGAGACCTTCGGTCGCGCCGACGGCGGGGTCGGAGACCCGCGCCGAACAGGGACGGCCGCGGCCGGGCCGGAGACCCGCGCCGAACAGGGACGGCCGCGGCCGGGTCGGAGACCCGCGCCGAACACGCGACCGATCCGGGCCGTTGTTGGAGCCGGCTCCTGCCGGCGATCGGGCGGGGTGTGCTCTCACCGGTCGGGGACGGGGGCGACCTCAGCTCAGGCGCCGGCCTCGGTCCGAACCTGGCGAGCCCACTCCATGTCCTCGGCCTTCAGTCGCGGGCTGGGGCTGCCGTCGTAGATGTAGTCGGCATAGCCCGCCTCGTCGTAAATCCGGTCCAGGATCGCCTGGAGATCGAGTCGCGCGTCCGAGTCGGGCGCACGGACCGGGACCGGGATCACCGGTAACTTCTCGCGCAGCCCGATCGGCCAGAAGTCCGCGTCCAGCCGGCGCTCACACCGGCTGACCAGGACCGAGTACGCGCAGGGGGGACGATCGGCCGCCGGTAGCGGCGGACCCCCGCGCAACAGGTCGATCTCGACGAGGTGCGCCGGCCCGTCCAGCAGTGCCATCCGCTTCGCCAGGTACTGCTCGCGGTCGGGGCCCGCGTACTTGTTCGCCGGGCTCAGCAGCTCGACGACCGCGACGAGCTCTCGGTCCTTCCGATCGCGGATCTCCACGAAGCTCTGCCCCTCGCGGTCCACCGCGGGGAGCCGGACTCGCGCCGGCGCCTCCAGAATACCCGTGGTCGCGCTGCGATCGACCGCGGCCTCATCGCTGGCCCGTCCCAGCGAGACATCGGCCCTGCCCAGCCATCGCCGCGATTCGGCCTCGATCTCGTGGACATAAATATGTTCGTGAATCTTGACGATGTAGCGAGGGCGCAACGGCCCGCCCAGGATCGTCGCCACCAGGAGGATGAAGCGCCCGTGGAAGTCGTGCCAGACGTCGTCCTGCTCGAGGTAGGGATTCATCCCGGGGAACGGGGACGGCATCGGACGAGCCTCCTGGATTCGCCGGGCGGGACCCGCCCGGCCTGGCGCAGGGCGCAGACATCTGCCCGGCATTGTATGGTAACCGCCGGGACCTTCCGGACATCAGCCCCGTCCCGACGCCCGGCAGGATTCCAGCATGTCCGCCAGCGTCTGCTCGATGGGATAGGCCGGCTCCCAGCCGACCGCCGCGCGGAGCTTGCCCGGGTCGGCGATCAAGAGCGGCAGGTCCACCGGCCGCACCCGCGCCGGGTCGACCCGCACGGCGACCGTTCGACGGGCCAGCGAGCGCAGGTGCTCGAGCGCATCGGCGATCCGCGTGCCCCGGCCGCTGCCGAGGTTGTAGATCTCGCCGGTCTGGCCCCGCTCGGCCAGCAATCGGTAGCCGCGGACCACGTCGCGGACGTCCGTGAAATCGCGGATCACGTCGAGGTTGCCGACCTCGACGCATTCCTGCCGGCCCGACTCGACGGCGGCCACCTGCGCGGCCAGGGCGGCCAGCACGTATCGGGGCGATTGCCGGGGCCCGGCGTGGTTGAAAGGCCGCGCCACGATCACATCCGTCGCGTGCCCCAGTCGATGCTGGATGCCCAGCAGGTCGACGGCCGCCTTGCTCGCGGCGTACGGGTTGTTCGGCAAGAGCGGGCAGTCCTCGCGCACCGGGATGAACTCGGGCGACGGGTCGCCGTAGCAGGTCCCCGTGCCGACCAGGATCACCCGCGGCTTCAGGCCCGATGCCTTCACCGCCTCGAGCAGGTTGAGCGTGCCGCCGAGGTTCGTCGCCCACGTGCCCCGCGGGTCGGCGACGCTCTGCTGCGGGTTCGATTGTGCCGCCAGGTGATAGATGACCTCGGGCTGCTCGCGGTTGATCAGGCCGGCCAGCTCGTCCTCGCCGGCCGTGACCAGGTCGAGCCGCTCGATCCGGACGCCGGGCGCCAGGTGCGCCAGGTCGGCCGGCCATCGGCCCGTCGCCGACAGGCCCACCACCGGGTCACCCCGGTCGACCAGGTGCTCGCACAGGTGCCCGCCCACGAACCCCGACACGCCGGTGACCAGTGCTCGCATGCCGGGTTGTCCTCGCGTGCTCTTGCTGCTTGATCTGGATGTTTGGATCGGGCCCGATCCGATCGACGGCGATCGCGCCCGCCGGGGCGGGACTCGACCGGACCAGGCCGGGCGCGCGGCCGCCCCGGGTCAGGCCGAGTTACGCAGGACGAAAGGGACCGGCTCCGGGGAGCGATAGGCCCCCGACCGGACGCGGTCGACCCAGCGGGTATTCGAGCGATACCACTCGACCGTCTCGGCCAGCCCCTGCTCGAACGTCACCGTCGGCCGCCAGCCCAGCTCGGCCTCGGACCTGGCGCAGTCGACCGCGTAGCGGCGGTCGTGGCCCGGGCGGTCGGTGACGTGCCGGATCAGGTCCTCGCCCTTGCCGCAGAGCCTGAGCAACGCCATGGTCACGTCGATGTTGAACCGCTCGGACCGGCCGCCGAAGTTGTACACCTCGCCCGGCCGGCCGTGCCGAAGCGCGGCGCCGATGCCTCGGCAGTGGTCGAGCACGTGGATCCAGTCGCGGACCTGCCGGCCGTCGCCGTAGACGGGCACCGGCACGTCGGCCAGCAGGTTGGTGATGAATAGCGGGATCAGCTTCTCGGGGAACTGGTACGGTCCGTAATTGTTCGAGCACCGGGTGATGACGGTGTCCATCCCGAAGGTGTGGTGCGCCGCGCGGACCAGCAGGTCGGCGCCGGCCTTGCTGGCGGCATACGGGCTGTTGGGCGCGAGCGGAGTATCCTCGCGGAACGGCGGATCGTCGGGGGCGAGGGTGCCGTAGACCTCGTCGGTGGAGACCTGGACATAGCGGCCGACCTTCGCCGCCCGCGCCGCGTCGAGCAGGCACTGGGTGCCGACGACGTTGGTGCGGAGGAACGGCGTGGCGTCGTCGATCGAGCGGTCCACGTGGCTCTCGGCGGCGAAGTTGACGACGGCGTCAAAGCCGCCCTCTTCGATCAGCCGCATCACCAGCGGGCGGTCGGCGATGTCGCCGCGGACGAAATGATAGCGGGGATGCTCGGCGAGGTCGGCGAGGTTATCGGGGTTGCCGGCGTAGGTCGAGCGCATCGAGATTGGTGATCTCGATCTCGGGGTCGGATTCGAGCTCGTGGCGCACGAAGTTGGCGCCGATGAACCCACAGCACCCGGTCACCAGGATCCGCTTGATCTTCGTCATCCTGACCTCACCTCCCCATCCGGCCCGCGCGAAGCCCGCCCTCATCCTTGGGGCGGGACGGCCCGGCGGCTCCAGGACACGCCAGCGTCAGGGTACTCGGGACGTCGATTTTCGACAAGGCCACTCGCGGTGCAGAGCGGGCGGGCGGGTCCGTGAGACTTCGCGGTCGGTGAGCATCGCCATCATGGGCAGTTGCCGGTCGGGCGGGGTGAGCCCAGGTGCCTGGTCCCTTCGGCGGGGGAAAACCAGAAACCGGCGCCGCCCCCTCATTCCGCCGATGTCGGCCGATGCAGGACCGGACAGCGACGACCTCGAAGCGGATTGGCTTCTATCCTCAATTCGAGTAGAGTCATCCCATCAAGTCGAATATCGTGAACACCGTCATCGAGACGGAATCCTTCATCAAGCAAGCTGAGGCTATCTGGTCTGCGGCCGAGCTCGACGATCTGAAGGATTACGTTGCCCGCAACCGCCTCGCCGGCGATGAGATGCCCGGCACCGGCGGCCTCCGAAAGCTCCGGTGGAGCCGAGCCGGCATGGGGAAGCGAGGCGGTGCGAGAATGATCTACTACTACTATAACGAAACAGCATCTCTTTATCTAGTTATGGCTTATGCCAAGGCCGCTCAGGACAACCCGTCGCCCACCGCCCTGGCCATCCTGGCGAAGCTGGCAGAGGCGGTCAGGGCCGGCATCAAGCGGCGGCAGGAGGAGAAACGACAATGAGCAAGAAGACGGACCCGCTTACGGATTTCGACAGGCAGCTCATCGCGGGCATGGAGGAAGTCGTTGCCCATATCAAGGGCGAGTCCATCAAGGGCCGCGCGACGGTCGTTGAGTTTGCCGACGCGAAGGCGATCCGGGAAGGGCTCGGAATGAGCCAGGCGGTCTTTTCTCGCGCCTACGGGATCCCTCTCAAGACGTTGCAGCACTGGGAGCAGCGCCGACATCACCCGGACCGCACGGCTTCCGCGTACCTCTGGACGATCGAGGAATTCCCCGATCAGGTCCGCGAAGCGCAGCGGCGTCACCAGAAGGGGCAGCCGGCCGAAATCGAGCGGCGTGCGGGGCGATAAGGGAGCATCGACAGGGGCCAGGTCGGCCGACATCTCGCCGACGAGTGCGTCCCTGGGCGGCATCACCAGGACGGCGCAGTCCCCGGCCGAAACGCCGGCGCGGCGGCGGCTCCGCGGTGCCCGACAGCCGACCGTCGGCCGGCCCGACGGATCGGGCGGGCGGGTCCGGGAGACATCGCCGGGCGGGCGGGTCAGCCCATCGGACGAGGCCGGTGCTCAGGGCCGGCCCCCTCAAGCCCAAAGCGACCTCTCGGTCGGCGATGGACAATAGTTTCACGGGATGATACTGTAAATGCCGGTGATGTGCGAGCCTCCCGGCCGGGGTGGGGGCGGGTAACGGCAGCCCCGGGATCATTCGATGACCAGGAAACAACGGAAGGTCCTCGAGGCGATCTTCGCGGACCCCGTACGCGCCAACATCAATTGGCGCGATGTTGAGTCGTTGCTCGTCGCCCTGGGAGCGGAATTGAGCGAAGGCCGGGGATCGCGGCTGCGGGTCGCCCTCAATGGTGTCCGGGAGGTCTTCCACAGGCCCCACCCCTAGAATGACGCCGGGAAGCCGGTGGTCCGAGAATTGCGTCGTTTCCTGTCCGTCGCCGGGATCCAGCCCCCGCGGGACGAGGGCGGGTGACTTCAACAAAGGTCGAAATCCCGATGAAATACAAGGGATATACGGGAGTCGTCGAGTTCGACGAGGATTCGGGGACCCTCTTCGGCCATGTGATCGGCCTCCGCGACGGGATCACCTTCCAGGGGGATTCCGCCGCCGAGATCATCCGGGCGTTCCACGACTCCGTCGACGACTACCTGGAGTTCTGCGCCGAACGCGGTGAAAGCCCGGAAAAGCCGTACTCCGGCCAGTTCGTCGTCCGCATCGATCCGCAGCTCCACCGCGTCATGTCCCACACCGCCGAGGAGCGCGGGGTGAGCCTGAATTCGCTGGTCGAGGAGGGGCTCAGCTCGGTCTTCATGTCGCCGGCGGAGATTGCCCAAGGGCAGCGCGCTCAGGATCGGCCGGCCCCGGGCCGAAATGTCGGCGGAGCGGGCGGACCAATGCGCCGTCGCGCCGGCAGGTCTCGCGGTGCCTGACACCCGCACACTGGCATCGCGGCGGGACGATCGCCGGCCGGCCCGACGGATCGGGCGGGCGGCAAGACGCGGCGGGACGAATGGGGACCGCCCGTCCCGGGTGATGCGACGCGGCTGCCGGGCGAACCGGCGACGTCAGTCGCCGGGTGCTGCGAACCAGCGGCCGGGCGAACCGGCGACGTCAGTCGCCGGGTGCTGCGATGCGGCAGCCGGGCGAACCGGCGACGTCAGTGGCCGGGTGCTACGAACCGGCCGACCGGCGAACCGGCGACGTCAGTGGCCGGGTGCTGCGAGCCGGCCGACCGGCGATGCCCTCGAACCTGGGTGATGTCCGCAGAAACCCGGCGACTGACGTCGCCGGTCCGCCTCGCGCGGTTCACCATCCCGTGAACGCTTACGGCCATTCGACTACGCGGGCCGGACGAGAACGGGGCGTAAATCCCTACATCAGCGCATATCTCCCCAGATTTGACGCAGCGAGCTGGGCCGTTGATAATCGAGATGGAGGCAGTCGAGCCCGAGATGACGAACGAATCTCGGGTCGATCGCTCCCCCGCAGTCATCTCGACGCCGCAAACGCCGGCCATCCGCCGGAGAGGACCATGATGCAGCTCGTTCGAGCCTGTCAGCGGGCCAACTCCTTATGGGCAGTCGCTCCCCTGGCCCTGATGTTCGTCGTCATCTCGTCCTGTGCCCCCACGTCGGAACGGTCCGTTCCAGGCGAATCGGTCCAGACCGTTCCCGGCGAAAGGGCGGCCGGACCCGTGACCTCCGAGATGCGGGACGTCGCCGAGGACAACAACCGATTCGCCCTCGAGCTCTATGCCCGACTGCGGACCGGGACGTCGGAGAACCTGTTCTTCTCGCCGGCGAGCCTATCGACGGCGCTGGCGATGGCCTACGCCGGGGCCAGGGGCCAGACCGCCGAGCAGATGGCGGATGTGCTCCACTTCCGGCTGCCCCAGGATAAGCTCCATCCGGACTTCGGAGACCTGCGGCGGGCCTGGGACGTCAAGGCGAAGGAGTCGGGCTATCGATTGAACATGGCCAACCGGCTCTGGGGCCAGCAGGGCTTTTCCTTCCTGCCGGGATTCCTGGCCATCACACGCGAGCACTACGGTGCCGAGCTGGCGCAGGTCGATTTCACACGACAGGCCGAGCCGGCCCGCCAGCAGATCAACGCCTGGGTCGAGGAGCAGACGCAGGGCAAGATCCGGGACCTGGTCCCAGCGGGCCTCCTCGATGACACGACGCGGCTGGTCCTGACCAACGCCATCTATTTCAAGGGAGAGTGGAACAGGCGATTCGGGAAGGGGGCGACCCAGGATGCTCCCTTCCACGTCTCGGCCCGGCAGCAGGCCGACGTGCCCCTGATGTACCAGACGGACCATTTCCGTTACTGGTCGGGCGAGGGCCTGAAGCTGCTGGAATTGCCCTACGGAAAGGGCGACATGGCGATGCTGATCCTGTTGCCCGATGAGGTCGAGGGACTTTCGGCCCTCGAAGCGAAGCTGACTGCCGACAACCTGTCCCGCTGGCAATCGGACTTCAGGAGGCAGAAGGTCCGGGTCCACCTGCCCCGGTTCACGATGACATCGCAGTTCCAGCTCGACGACGTGCTCAAGGCGATGGGGATGACCCTGGCCTTCGCGCGCGGGGCCGACCTCACGGGTATGAGCAGCCAGGGGGGGTTATACATCTCGGCGGTGATCCACAAGGCGTTCGTCGACGTCAACGAGGAGGGGACGGAGGCCGCCGCCGCCACGGCGGGCGGCATCAGAATCCTCAAGAAACAGTTGGAGCAGGTGTTCCGGGCCGATCACCCGTTTGTGTTCCTGATCCGGGACAACCGGACGGGCAGCATCCTGTTCATGGGGCGATTGGTGAACCCACGGGGATGACCCGGCGAGCCTCTCCGAGGATCGAAGGCAACACGGCCCGGGCGAATCCACCGACCAGGGAAGCGACTGGTGCCAGCCCACCCGCGGGGTCCGGATACGGTGACGCAGCTCGGTTTCGCGGTCATCCAGGTACGTCGTCAGGGAGAGCTGTCTCCCGGCCGGTCCCGGTTGCCATCGGGTCGCGCCCGCCGGGATCGCCGGGGGTCGGCCTGCTGCCCGACGAGGCCCGCCGTCGCCGTCCGCCGGCCTCGGCCCGATCCGGTTCGAAATGGAGTGTCGGGCGTCGGCCCGGATCGCTCCTCCTCTTCACCAGCCTGGGTGACCCGTCGTTCCAGCATCTTGCGAGACCGTGCCAGCTCCGCGGCCAGCGTGTCCTCGCTCGGCAAGGTCGTGCGGTACTCGGCTGGCGACGATGGCGAACCGGCGACGTCAGTCGCCGGGTCTCTGGGGGCACCACCCGGGTTCGAGGGCATCGCCCGGCTGTTGCGTCGCACCACCCGGCGACTGACGTCGCCGGTTCGCCCGGTCGCCGCCTCGCATCGCCCGGCCGCCGCCTCGCATCACCCGGCTGTTGCGTCGCACCACCCGGCGACTGACGTCGCCGGTTCGCCCGGCTGTTGCGCCGCGACCCTGCACCCTGCGACTCCGGCGACCCATCGTTCGCGCGCACCCGATGCCGCCGATCATCCGACGCTCCGGCGCCACGAATCCGATGACGGATCGATCGGGTCAGGGGGTCTCGTCGGCCTCCTCGTCGTCGATGTGGTCGCTGGCCTCGGCCTCGGCCACGCCGTCGTCGATGATGTGGGGCCCGTGGATGGCCCCGTCGGCCAGGCCGTCGACCCCGGGGCCGGCGAGCGCGAGCGGCCCGTCGGCCGCCTCGGCCGCCGCGGCGACCTCGGCCTCGGCCAGCTCCTCGGGGGGAAGCTTGGCCAGGCTGCTGACGGCGTCGCCCTCCTCGACCCGGATCAGCCGGACGCCCTGCGTGTTGCGGCCGATCGTGCGAGTCGAATCCATCTTGGTGCGGATGACCATGCCGGAGCTGGTCGTCAGCATCACCTCGTCGGCGTCGGTCACCTTGGACACGGCGACCACCGGGCCGTTGCGCTCGGAGGTCTGGATGTCGATCAGCCCCTTGCCGCCGCGGTTCTGGGTGCGGTACTCGGTCAGCAGTGTGCGCTTGCCGTAGCCGTGGGCGCAGACGGTCAGGATGCTGTCCGAGTCGCCCTCGCCGGCGGCCACGATCATGCCGACGACCTCGTCCCCCTCGGCCAAGTCGATCCCCTTGACGCCGTAGGCCGGGCGGCCCATCGCGCGGGCCTTCGACTCGTCGAACCGGATCGCCATGCCGTCGCGGGTGCTGAGGATCACGTGGTCGCCCGCCTTGACCCGCGCCACGCCGATGAGCTGGTCGTCGTCCTCGAGCCCCAGCGCGATGATCCCGCGGCCGAGCGGCCGCTTGAACGCCGTCAGCTCGGTCTTCTTCACCGTGCCGCGGCGGGTGACCATGAACAGGCACTCGTCGTCGCGGAACTCGCGCACCGGGACCATCCCCGTCACCCGCTCGCCGTCGCCGAGCTGCAGCAGGTTGACGATCGCCCGGCCGCCCGCCGTCCGGGTCGCCTGCGGCAGGTCGTAGACCTTCAGCCAGTACACCCGGCCCTTGCTGGTGAAGAACAGGATATAGTCGTGCGTCAGCGCGACGAACAGGTGCTCGAGGAAGTCGCCTTCCTTGGTGTTGGTGGCCGAGATCCCCCGGCCGCCCCGGCCCTGGGCGCGGTACGTGCTGGGCGGCAGCCGCTTGATGTAGCCGTCGTGGGTGACGGTCACCACCATGTACTCCTCGCGGATCAGCGCCTCCTTGTCGTAGTCGCCGAGCTCCTCGTCGGAGATGATGCTTCGCCGGGGGTTGGCGTACCGGCTCTTCAGCTCGGCGAGGTCGGCGCGGATCATGTCGAGGATCAGGCCCTCGTCGGCGAGGATACCGCTCGTAGCCGGAGATGTCGCCCTTGAGGCCGATGTATTCCTGGGCCAGCTTGTCGGCCTCGAGCCCGGTGAGCCGCTGGAGCTGCATGGCGAGGATGGCGTCGGCCTGCATCCGCGTCAGCCCGGCGGATTCCCTGGCATCGGGGTCGTCCAGCGCGCGGCGGAGGATCTCGGCCGAGACGGGCATCGCCATCAGGCGGGTGCGGGCCTCGGGCGGGTTGGCCGAGGTGCGGATCACCCGGATGATCTCGTCGATGTACGAGAGCGCGATCAGCAATCCCTCGACGATGTGCGCCCGCTGCCTCGCCTGGCGGAGCTGGTACTGCGTCCGCCGACGGATGACGTTGATCCGGTGCTCGACGAACAGACGCAAGAGCTCCTTGAGGGGGAGCGTCCGCGGCCGGCCGTCGACCAGGGCCAGCATGATCACGCTGAAGCTGTCCTGCAGCGGCGAGTACTCGTAGAGCTGGTTGAGGACGACGTTGGGGTCCTCGCCCTTCTTCACCGTGACCACGACCCGCACCGGCTGGTTGCGGTCGCTGAAGTCGTCGATGTTCGACACGCCGGTGATCCGCCCGCCGTTCACGAGCTCGGCGAGCTTCTTGAGCAGGACTTCCTTGGTGAGCTGGTAGGGGATCTCGGTGAAGATGATGTGGCGCGGCCGTCCCGGAGCTCCTCGATCTCGTACTTGGCGCGGAGGATCACCTTGCCGCGGCCGGTGCGATAGGCCTCGCGCAGGCCGTACTTGTTGCAGATGGTCGCCCCGGTGGGGAAGTCGGGGCCGGGGATGATCTCCAGCAGCTCGTCGAGCTCGATCGCGGGGTCGTCGATGTAGGCGACGAGCGCGTCGCAGACCTCGCCGAGGTTGTGCGGCGGGATCGACGTCGCCATGCCGACCGCGATGCCGCCCGAGCCGTTGACCAGCAGGTTGGGGAACTTGCCGGGCAGGACCCGCGGCTCCTGGTATTTCTCGTCGTAGTTGGGCTGGAAGTCGACCGTGTCGAGCTGGATGTCCTCGAGCATCTCGCCGGCCACCGGGCCGAGCTTGGCCTCGGTGTACCGCATCGCGGCCGGCGGCAGGCCGTGGATGCTGCCGAAGTTGCCCTGGCCGGTGATCAGCAGATGCCGCATGTTCCACCACTGGGCCATGCGGGTCAGCGTCGGATAGATCGAATTATCGCCGTGCGGGTGGTAGCGCTTCATCGTCTCGCCGACGATGCCCGCGCACTTGCTGGTCGACCCGCCCGGGTTCAACCCGAGGTCGCGCATGGCCACCAGGATCCGCCGCTGCGACGGCTTGAGCCCGTCGCGCACGTCGGGCAGGGCCCGGCTGATGATCACCGACATCGCATAATTGAGGTAGCTTTCCTTGAGCTCCTCTTCGATATCCAGCGGCAGGGGCGGCAGGGGCGCGGCGGGGGGCAATACGGCGGTACTCACGGGCGTTCCTTCTAATATCAATCAGTGGTCAGTGATCAGTGGAGACCGAGAGAGGGGCCGGGGGTTCGGCATCCGAGCGGAAACGGGTCCGCCTTCCTTGCGGACGGCCGGTGATCGCACGGGGATCCGGCTGTTTTCTCGTTCATTTCATTTTAACCGATACCCCTCCGGCACGCAACCGTACCCGGCCCGGGGAATGGCAACGCAAGTCCTTCTTCGCAAAGACCTTAATTCAAGACATCGCGACCCGCTCCGCCCGCCCTCCCCCGAGCCCGAATCCCGGACAGTAACCCGCACCACCGACGACCCGCACGCCGAGGTGCCAAAATTTTGGCAGGGAGCCCTTGATCCGGGGGCGGCGAGGTGTTAAAAATTTGGCATGTCGGGCTGGAGAGTGCCTTGGATCGGAGTATCGGGGGTGGGGCGATGGGGTCGAGGGACGAGGAGGCGTTGAGCCGTCGCGAGCGTCAGATCATGGACGTGGTGTATGGGCTGGGGGAGGCGACGGCGGCGCAGGTGGCCGCCGGGATGGCGGACCCGCCGACGAGGACGGCGGTGCGGACGATGCTGCGGATCCTCGAGCAGAAGGGGCACCTGTCGCACCGGCAGGAGGGGCTGACGTTCGTCTACCGGGCGAGCCGGCCGCGGGCGAGGGCGGGCCGCAATGCGCTGGAGCGCGTGCTCCGGACGTTCTACGACGGGTCGCTCGAGAAGGCGGTGGCCGCCCACCTGGGCGACGAGGCCGCGGGGATCTCCGACGAGGAGCTGGATCGGCTGGCGAGACTGATCGAACAGGCCAGGAAGAAAGGGGAATGATGATGCTCGGATGGGAAGATGCCTCGGGGGTGACGACCGTCGGGGAGTGGCTCTCGGCGTTGATGGTCGCGTCGTCGGCCAAGTCGGCGGCGGTGCTCGCCGTCGGGGCCCTGGTGGCGCTGGCGATGCGCAGGCGTTCGGCCTCGGCCCGGCACCTGGCCTGGTCGATCGCGGTCGTCGCGGCGCTGGGGGTGCCCGTGCTGTCGGCGGTGCTGCCGGCCTGGCGGATCGCGCTCTCGCCGGCCCGGCCATTGCCGGCCGTCGGCGAGCCGCGACCGTCGGCGACATGGGACGCGGCGAGGATCGAGCCGGCCGCGGTTCCGAGCGACCAGGTCGCCTCGATCGCTTCGCCCCCGATCGGACGACCGGCCCGCCGCGTCGAGCCCGGCAACGTCGGTCGACCGGCCCATCGGGCCGAGGATGCCTCGTCGATCGCGGGTCGCGTCGGGTCGATGACCGCGTCGTCGTGGATCCTGGCGGCCTGGGCGGCGGGGGCCGTCCTCTCGAGTATCCCCGTGCTGCTGGGCTTCCTGAGCCTGCGGCGGGTCACCCGGTGCTCGGTGCCGGCGACCGACCCCGGCCTGCTCGAGCTCGCCGGTCGGCTGGCGGGGCGGGCCGGCGTGCGCGGGCCCGTGCGGCTGATCGTCAGCCCGTCGCGGTCGATCCCCATGACCTGGGGCGTGCGGAACCCGGTCATCCTCATGCCGGCCGACGCCGAGGGCTGGTCCGAGGAGCGGCTGACCACAGTGCTCTTGCATGAGCTTGCGCACATCCGAAGATGGGACTGCCTGACGCAGCTCGCCGCCAGGCTCGCCTGCGTGACCTACTGGTTCGACCCGCTGGCGTGGCTGGCGCTGGCGCGGGTCCGCCGCGAGCAGGAGCACGCGGCCGACGACTTCGCGCTCGAGTGCGGGCTCGACCGGCACTGGTATGCCGCCCACCTGCTGGCGATCCTCGCCGGGCGGAGCCCGAACCCGCCGCGCCCGGCGATGGCGACGGCGATGGCGGGATCCTCGAGGCTGGAGCGCCGGCTGGTCGGCATCCTCGACGACCGACGCGTCCGGCGCGGGCCGGGCCGACGCGCCATCGCCCTGACCGCGGCCGCGTCGGCCGTCCTGGTCGGAACGCTCGCGTCGTTCCAGGCCCGCAGCGAGGCCGCGGATGGTGCGGCGCATCAACGCGCCCACCGCACCCCAGCAGCCCGCCGGCGCCGGCGCCGGCCCGGATGGCGTCTCGGCCGATTCCGAGCTCCTGACGAAAATCCGCGAGCTGGCGTTCCAGCCCCTCGACGAGGAGGCGCTCCGCCAGGGCGCGGCGCGCGGCCTGCTCGACGCGCTCAAGGACCCGCATTCGCGCTACATCGACGCCCGCTACATGGCCGACCTGAACCGCAACACCGGCGGCCGGGTCACGGGCATCGGCGTGCAGCTCGGCATGGACGGGCCGCGGCTGATCGTGATCGCCCCGCTGCCCGACTCGCCCGCGGCCAGGGCCGGGGTGCGGGCCCGCGACATCATCGAGACGATCGACGGCCAGCCGACCGCGGGCGTCGAGCTCCAGGAGGCCGTCCGGCGCGTCCTCGGCAAGGAGGGCGAGGTCGTGCGGCTCGGCGTCAAGCACGCCGACGGACGGGCCGAGACGCTCGCCATCACCCGCGGCGTCGTGAAGATCCGCAGCGTCCGCGGCTTCGGCGCCGCCGCTGATCGCGAGGAGTTCGTCCTCGACCCCGAGCACAACGTCGGCTACCTGGCGATCCAGCAGTTCTCCGCCGAGACGCCCGCCGAGCTCAAGGCGGCGATCGACGCCGTCAAGGGCGCGGGGTCAAGGGGCTGATCCTGGACCTGCGCGGTTGCCCCGGCGGCCTGCTCGACGCGGCCGGCAACTCCGTACGGCTGTTCCTCGAAAAGGGCACGATCTTCACGATCCGGCGCCGCGACAAGGCGGACGAGGCCGTCAAGGCCGACGGATCGGACGCGCCCGCGGCCGGCCTCACGCTGATCGTCCTGGTCGACGGGACCACGGCGTCCGCCGGCGAGATCTTCTCCGGCGCCCTCAAGGACAATGGCCGCGCGATCGTGGTGGGCTCGCGGACGTACGGCAAGGGGTCGATCCAGTCGGTCGTGAAGCTGAAGGGGGACGGTGGGGCGGTCCTGCTGACCACCGCCCACTACCGGCTGCCGGGCGGCCGCGACATCGACCGGCGCGCGGGCAATCCGGAGTGGGGCGTCGACCCGACGGACGGCTATTACGTGCCGGTCGAAGGCGCGGCCCTCGAGGCCCTCACCCGCAGGCGCATCGAGCGCGGGCGGATCGGCGGGCCGGCGCCCGCGCAGCCGCGAAGGTCACCCCCGAGTCGATCGAGCGCGACGAGCTCGACCCGCCGCTCGCGGCGGCCCTGAGGGCGATGCCCGCATGGGCCGCTCGCGGCGAGTTCGTCCGCACCGGGCTGCCCGTCCGCGAGCAGGCCGCCCGGCTCGAGCGCATCGAGCAGGCCCGCCAGCGGCGCAAGGCCCTCCTCGACGACCTCAAGAAAGTCGAGAAGGAGATCGGCGAGCTCGACGCCGGCGCGAGCGGAGGCGACTGATTCAGGCGGTCCGCCGCGGCCGGGGACGCGCGGGAGTTTCCTCGACGCCCCCGTCGAGCCCCGCGCCCCGGCCGGTCGCCGTGTTGCCGATCGGAACCCGCCGTCGGTATCCTTTCCGCGAGCCCTCCGGGGAAGATCCACGCTGCAAGCACGCGGGAGCGTTCCGGTCATGAGATCGACGGGTAGCTCGGCGCCGGCGGCCGGGCGAGGCTTCGCACCCGGCGGGCGGCCTCGCCTCGGCGGGGTGTTCGCGGGACTCGGCCTCCTGGCCCTTGCCGGCGCCGCACCCGGGCCGGGACCGGGCGCGATCCGATTCAACACCCACTTCGAGGGGGGCTCGCTGGGCCGGATCGAGCGGCTGGGCGAAGACGGGTTCCGCTGCCACGTGAAGGGTCAGCAGGACGAGGCCGGACGCAACCGGCAGGCGAGCTGGTATTACTTCCGCATCGACGGAGCCCGCGGCCGCGAGATCACCCTCACCCTGACCGATTTCGTCGGCGAGTACAACGGACGCCCCGGCGCCTGCCCGATGGGGCCCGAGATCCGGCCGGTCCTCAGCGAGGACGACGAGCACTGGACGCCGATCGCCGCCGCACGGTGGGATGACCGCGCAAGGAGATGACCCTCAAGTTTCGGCCTGCTCGCGATGCCGTGTGGATCGCCCATCAGCCGCCCTACACGCCGGCCCGGCTCGCCCGGCTGCTGGAGCAGGTTCGACCGCTGCGACGACGCGCGGATGGAGGTCATCGGCAAGTCCGCGCAGGGCCGCGACCTGCACCTGGTGACGGTCACCGCGGTCGACGGCGACGACCGCGAGAGGCCCGTCGTCTGGCTCCAGGCCCGCCAGCACGCCTGGGAGTCCGGGACCTCGTTCGTGATGGAGGGTGCCCTGCGGTTCCTCACCTCAGACGACCCGTCGGCGCGTGCCCTGCGCCGCCGCGCCGTCTTCGTGTTCACCCCGATGGTCGACCCGGATGGCTGTGCGACGGGTCAGGTCCGCTTCAACGCGAATGGCTACGACGTCAACCGCCACTGGGACGAGGTAGATCTCCGGAACAAGGCATTCCTGGCGCGGATGCCCGAGATCTGGTACGTCAAGAAGGCGATCGTGGGCCGCGTCGCCTCGGGCCGGCCGATCGACCTTTTGGTCAACCTGCACAACACCGAGACCGCCGAGTACCTCTCGACGATGGCCGGCGACGCCGGCTCGCGCCGATCGTCGGCAAGCTGAGCGACCGCCTGGTGCGCGAGACGACGTTCCGCCCGAGTCACGGCCCGGTCCTGGCCGCGCCGGGAGACAGCTCGGCGAATGTCCTCTACCGCGAGGATGGGATCCTCGTCGTCCTGATGGAGCAGCGGATCGCCCGCGACCCGAGGACGGGCCGGGACCCGACTGTTGACAGCCGCCTGCGCTTCGGCGCACAGCTCATCGCGATCATGGCCGACGCGGTGAAGCCGTAGGACGGTGCCCGTGGACTTGCTGGGTGGATCGAGCCGAGCCAGGCCCACCGGAATCGTCAGCGGTATTCATACCAGAGCGTCCGCACGTCGATACCGGACATGAAGAGCATCGCCCGGCAGAGGTCCACAAAGTCGCCGCCTCGGGGGCTGTGCCGCCTGACCATGTGATACCTGCCGTCGGTCACTCCCTCGACGATCAAGATATCCCCATCCACGATGTTGTCTCCCCATGGATCGTGCCAGGTCGGAAGCGCCCAGAATCTGGCCTTCTCCAGTTGGTCGGCAATCCGTCTCCAGTGCGCGGGCTTCAGCGTGACGGTCCTCTTCACGGTCCTCCTCGCAGTGATGGACCTGGGGTCGTAATTGTCGTTGAGCTCGAGCCTCACCGCGTGCAAGACGGCCCCTTCCTCCGACACGACGAAACGGACGGAGATCGGGTCATGGAACGCCGGCAGCCAGAGGAACCGATAGGCGGTCGCCTTACGATCTTTCTCGGCCAGTGTCCGGAGCGACGGTTCCTTCATGGCCATCAGGTACTGCCGATACCACGCGGTCCTGAGATACTGCGTTTTCGCGCCCTGGCAGGATCGGAGGCGTGGCGATAGACGGCCCGGGAAATGTCCGCCACCAGCCGGTGCGCCCGCTTATCGTCCTTGATCCCGCGCGTCAGCACGACCAGCACGAACGGCTTGCCGCGGGGCGGCTCGACGATCGCCGCGTCGTGGTAGGTCCCCGAGATCCAGCCCGTCTTGTGCGCGACGACGACGCCCTTGGGGAGCCCGGCGGGGATGCCCTCGGTGAACTTCTGGGCGCGGAGGATCTCGAGCATCTCCTCGGACGCCCGTCGCGAGACGACGTCGCGCTCCGCCAGCCTCGCGAGGATCACCATCAGCCCGCGCGCGGTGGTCGTGTTGTTCAGGCCCCGCGCGTAGGCCTTGCCGTCCTCGACGCCCCGCAGCACGCGGACGTCCTTGGCGCCCAGCCTCTCCATCAGCGCGGTCGTCCGCGCCGCGGTGACGCGCTCGATAATCAAGTTGGTCGCCAGGTTGCTGCTCTCGGTGATCATCAGCCGCGCCAGCTCGCGGATCGTCATCCGCTCGCCCAGCCGCCGGTAGAGCGAGGTCTCCGAGTCGTCCTCGACCTTCAGGGTATAGGGACTGCCGTCAACGATGCTGGTGAACTCGGTCTTCACCGCGATCCGGTCGTCGAGCGAGAGCGTCTTCTCCTCGGCCTGGCGATAGAGCTCCATCAGCACGGGCACCTTCATCGTGCTGGCCGCGTGGAACGTCGCGTCGCCGTGGATGAGCAGCTCCTCGCCCGTCGCCAGGTCGCGATACGCCACCCCGACGTCCGCCGCGCCCGAGTCCTTGATGAGCGATTCGACCGATCGGCGCAGGCCCGTGCCCCCATCGCCCGCGCGCACGCCGGCCAGTCCCAGGCCGACGATCGCGGGAATCACACTGAGCACCGCCCTGCGAGTCATGGATGATCCGGTGTTCATTGGAAGATGGCGGCGGTTCGAGGAATCTCGGATGAATCTCCACAGACGAGCCTTGATGGTACCAGGCCGGCGCGCGAAGTCGAGGCCGCTGCGGGTTGCAGGTTGCGGGGCGACGGGGCGATCGGGTACAACGCCAGGGCCGACGATGGCCGCCGACTCGAGGACCGGGCCAGGATGGCGGTCCTCGCGGATTGAGGGTCTCCCATGCGTATTCCCACGCCAGGTATCGCGGCGTTCTGGGTGGCCGTGTCTCTCGACGTCGTCCTGCTGCTCGCGCTGGCCGCGGTCGGGATCAACCCGAGGACGACGCGCGAGTCCCGCCAGCCTGCGGCCGCGGTCGCACGCGTGGCAGACCCGAAGGCCGAGCCCAGGGTGACCGCAAGGGTCATTCCGCGGTTACACGAGGTCTGGCTACGCGTCGTGGACGCCGAGGGGGCGAAGCCAATCGGCCGCGCGCGGGTCGTGATCGACAACGGGAACCTCGGCTCCGACCTGGGCGAAGACTCGGACGCCGTCACCTGGCCCGATGGCCTTGCGATCGTCCGACACAGGTTCTTCGCATGGGAGGAGCGAGAAGGCAGACTTTGGTCCTCGCGGATGGTCTTCCAGGGGCCATGGGTCGACGTCTCGGCCGAGGGATACCAGACCCGGAAGGTGCCCCTCGCCGACCTGATCGTCCCGGATGCCCCGCCCCCCGGCCCATCGCACGAGCTCGTCATCGCCCTCCGGCGCGGGCGCACGCCGAGCCTCGCCCTGGCGGAGCTGGCAGGCGATTTCATTTTCGGCAACGGCCATATCTACGAGCACCTCGAGATCGATCCGGCTGGTCATTACCATTACCAGTGGGGCGGCGACATGCGCACGGATGAGCCGCACGACCAGGACCGCTATGAGAGCCGAGGCCAATGTTCGATCGTGGACGGCGTGCTGCGGCTCGTACCAGACGGGCCATTCTCGTCGGACCTGCGGAAATCGATGGGGAACGACTTCGTCCCGGTGCACTGGGGCACGCGGCGATACCTGGTCCCCGAGAAAGAGCGCCTGACTTTTTGCAGCGAGGTCAACCAGGGGATCAGACCTCAATTCATGAGAAGCGGTCCGTTCTCCCTCGACGTTGCCATGTCGCAAGCGCGTCCGAAGGGCTTGCCCGAGGTGCCCCCGGCGTGGTCCGCGCTCTTGCTCGAGAAGCCCGTGACGGCCACGATTATCGAGCCCATTTCGGACGGGATGGCGGTCCTCAGCGGCGGCGAGAAGGACGGCCTGAAGGCGGGCATGCTGCTCCTCCGCGAAAGCAACCGGTTTGCGGGCCCGGTCAGAGTCCTGTTCACCGAGCCCGATCGCTGCGTGATCGCCATGGATCGGCCCGACATTCGCCCGATGCCCGAAGGCGCAGGCCAGGAGGAGTTCATGAAGGCCTTCGGTCCGCAGCCCTTCGAAGTGGGTGAGAAGATCTCATCCCGATCCCCGGATGCCGGGCGCGATCTCTGATGTAGGACCCCGCCAATCGCAAGGCCGGCCCGGCCCGTTCGGCGCGGACTTCCGATCGCCACCATGCGGTCACGGCGGCCCCAGCCGCTTCGCGGCTTCGTCGATCGCCTCGGACAGTTGCTCGCCGACGTACGCGACCTTGCCCTCGCGGTCGATCACCGCGATGCCGGCGTCGGCGCGGACGCCGAAGTCCTCGAACGTCGCGCCTGCCCAGCCTGCCTCGCTCGCCGCACGGTCAACGGCCCGCGGGAAGGCGATCCCCCGATCGCGGGCGAACGCGACAACCGGCTCGTCGGGCCACTCCTCGGCGCGCCCCTCGCTTCCGCCCAGCTCGACGATCACCAGGCCCTTGCCCCGATCGCCCAGGCGCTCGGCCGCCGACTTGAGCTCGGAGGGAACTGTGAGCATGTAAGTCGGGAACGGCGTCCGCGGCTTCGCTGAGAAAGCCACCAGCACCACCTTGCCCGCCAGCGCGGGCGGCTCCGCCGGCCGGCCTTCCCGGTCGAGCCACCGCGCCGGACCGATTGCCGGCGCCGGGTCGCCGACCCTGAGCGCCGGGTCGATCGCCCGCTTGCCCTCGGCGAATGCCACCACGTCGGCCACGGGGTACTGGGTCGCGTCCATCGCCCCCATCGATCCCCCGCCGCGATTGTCGATGACGATTGTGCCCGCGGGCGCGGCCACCACGAAGTCCAGCGGCGACGGCCGATAGCCGAGCTCGACACCCTCGATGACCGTGACTTGGAGCGCATCCATGTCCGACCTGCTCCGATCCACTCGCACGTGAACCGTCGGCAGGACGACCCCCTCGCCGTGGGTCTTCGGCCCGTACTGGCGGATGAGCTCGCCGCCGGGCCCTGCTTTCGCGGGCCGCGTCGAGCGGGCGCGGACGAACCCGGTCCGCCGGTCCACGACCCAGCGCTCGACGAGGTCCCCTGCCCTGCGTTCGACGGTCAGCCGCCCGTCGGCTTCCTCGCGGCGGACCGCACCGTTCGATCGACCGTCGCCCGGCGCGGCCGGCCACGCGCAGAAGTCGCGGAGCCCCAGCACGACGACGCTCGGGACCTGGCCTCCATTGATATCTACCTGGCCGTTGAAAACATAATGATTCACAACCTCCCGGCCGTTGGCGACGGTGACATCGTCCCGATCCTGGAGCGTCGGGAACCGGTGCGTGTTCCGCCGCCGCCGGCCGTCGTCGATGATCGTGCAGGTCTGCCAGGCCCCGTCGGGCATCGCCGGGAACCGCTGGCGGAGCGCAGCGGCCGGGTCGTCGGCGCGGGCCAGGTCGTTGGCGTCGAGATACGCCTCGAGCTCGGCCACCGGGATGCGTGTGCGATCGAGGTCCACCGAGTAATGCCGCACGCGGAACTTGCCGGGCAACACGCGACGTTCCTGAACCCGCCACGTCGTGCATCAGGTCGTCCGCGAACAACCCGGGTCCCGACCCTGCGCCGTCCTTCGACATATCCACGGGCGATAACCCAAAGCGGATCGTGGTCTCGCGCCCGGCCGCCAGTTCGACCGGCGCGGCGGTCGCGCCCTCGAGCTTCCAGCCCGCCGGCACGTTCTCGGCAACGAACCGCCGGCGCCCGGCGCCATGACCGCGCGCAGCCGGCCCTCGCGGTCGGTCCTCGGGTGGTCGACGAACGACGGCCGGCTCCGCACCTCTCGCCGCCGCCGGGTCACGTCGGACTCGGACTGAAACGACACCCCCTCGACGCCCTCCCCGGTCTTCGCGTCGCGCGCCTCGAGGACGACCACCGCGCCCGCCGTGAGCTTCACGTCGCCCACCGCCGTGATCCGCTCCTCGCCGACGTGGAACGAGCCACTGACCGGCAGGTGAATGTCCTCGAACACCGGCTCGACGACGTAGCCGTAATCGCCCGGCCGCAGGTGCAGCGTCGCCTGGCCCTCGGCGTCGGTCACGCCGACGCCGCCCGATCGGATCGCCGGCTGGACCCACTCCGTGGACTCCACCGGCGCCCCCTCGAAATCGTCGCCGATGTAACCGGCCACGTACAGCAATTCCTGCACCACCTCCAGCGCCGTCGCTTCCCGGAAATACCCCGCCTGATCGGTGGTGGCTCGCACCGACGCGCCGCGGACCGGTTGAACCCGTCGCCGCAGACCGCACGGTGAATCGCACCTCCCGCGGCGCCACGAAGCTCGGATCGAGCACCGCGTCGTGGCCCAGGTAACGGACCTGGGTCGGCCGCAGCCTCGTCACGGCGCGGGCCAGCTCGCGCATGGGTAGCACGGTCGTGCCCACAGTCGCCTGGAACGGCGCATCAGGCGCCGCCGGGGTCGATCTCGACCCGGAACTCCGCCTCGCGCGGCAGGCCGTCGATCCGGTACGAGCCGTCCGGTCCGGTGCGGGTGGAGATGAGCGCGGCGGGCATCGCGTACATGCCGCTGAACGCCCGCCGCTCGTAGGGGATCTCCGCCAGCGGCTGGATGCGGGTGCACGACCAGGACCGTTGCTTCCCACCCGCGGCCGTCTCGACGACGCCGACCTGTACCCTCGCGCCGGCCAGCGGCCGGCCGAGGTCGTCGACGGCCCGCCCGCGCAGCGACGCCGGCGGGCCGAGGGTCAAGTCGATGGCGATCGGCTCGCCCCTGTAGAACGCTTCGAGGTTGTCGACCTTCGGAACCGCCCGCATCAGCCTCCGGCCGCGGTCGCTCACCGGGTCGAAAGCACGCGATCCGATGCCACGTCAAGCCGAACCCCGGCGCCGTCGCGGCGACCTGGAACCGCCCCTGCTCGACCTCCGGCGCGTCCTCGACCCCGGGCCACACATCCCCAACCTGGGGCTGCCGCACCTGCTGCGGCACCGGCCGCGGCTTCCAGACCGGCAGCTCCACGTCGTGGGCGACGAACCGCCCGTCGGGTCCGGCGGTCGCCGTCGCCAGCAGCGACGGCATGTCGCCGTAACGTATGCCATTCGTGTCGATGACATAAACCGTCGCGCCCGCCACCGGCCGGCCCTTCGCATCGGCCGCCCGGCCGATCACCGTGATCGTCTCGATATGAAAGGGATCCTCCGGGCTCGGCAGCCGCTTCGCCGGGGCCGGTGCGGACCGATCGCCACCCGCCGGCCCGGTCCTGGCGGGATTCGCCGCCCCCGGCGGCACCGGTGCCGACACGGCAACAGCCTCCGGCTTCGGCTCCTCGCCGCGCCGAGGCCCGCCCGCAACGGCCCCCAGCCCGATCGCCGCCAGGCCAAGGCCCAGCATGACCGCGGCGACGGCCGCCGTCACTTTTCCTCTCGTCATGAGCATCATCCCGCCGACTCCTTCGACCAGGGCCAGCACCGCGGCCGGCACGCTTCCCGCACCCGTTCCCTTCGCCACCGCCATCATCCGCGCCGTCGCCTCGGCCAACGCGGGCAAGACCGTTCCCGCGGCCTCCGCCGGCCGGGTCGCCGCAACCCCGGCAACCGCCGGCGCAACGCCGCGGCGGATCAGCCGGTCGCGCAGCCGCAGCCGTCCGCGATGCAGCCGGCTCTTGACCGTCCCGGCCGGCCAGCCGAGCTGTCGCGCGACCTCATCGACCGGGCGCCCCTCCAGGTCGCACAGCACGATCGAGGCGCGGAAATGCTCCGGCAGCCGCCCCACCTCGGCGTGCAGCATCGCCGTCAGCTCGAGGTCGCCCGATCCCTCCGCATGAGATGGACCGCCCGGCTCGCCCTCGTCGTGCCGGCGCTCGGCCCAGCGCCGCTCGTGCCCGCGCCGACGCGACGCCGCCGCCCGGGCACACGACGCGACTCGATGAGCCACCCCGTGCAGCCAGGGCCCGAGCGACTCTCGCCGACGGATCGCTCCGGCGCGTTGCAGCAGGACTAGGAACGTCGCCTGAAATGCGTCCTCGGCCTCGTGGGCGTCGCCCAGCACGCTCCGGCAGACGCGCACCACCATCGCCCCGTGCCGCTCGATCAACTGCGCAAAGGCCGCCTCTGCCTCCGCCTCGTCGCCCCCGCCGCCCGAGACGACGAACCGCTCGAGCAGCTCTCCGTCGCTCAGCCCGGCCAGCGTCCCCGCCCGGAAGATCGTCTCGAAATCGCGCCGCAGCGCCCGGCTCGATGGAATGCCCACAGCGGATCCTTCCCCGATCCTCGCCCTCGATCATCCCGAAGGCCCCTCGTCATCGACCACAACCCCCGGACCACCGACCACGGCCCAATGACCGCTGACCATCGACCAGAAGAGGCCGTAGGGTGGGTCGAACGCCGCAGGCGTGAGGCCCACCGGCTCGGCGGCGAGGGCCCACCGGTTCGACAGCGAAGATCGGTGGGCCTCGCTTCGCTCGACCCACCCTACAACCTTCTCGCACACCATCTGACCACTTTCCACTTGCCACTACTCACTGACCTCGGTCGTTTAGTGTAACGCCCCGCCCCCCCGGTTCCGACAATCTCCCTGATTTCACCGGATGGGAAGCGAAGGTCTCGGATTGATCGCCGGCCATGCGTCCTTGTCCGGCCGCCATGGGGTCCTTATCATGGGCGGACATCACGCGCGGGGCATCAGGTGGGTTGCGAGCGGTCCACGCCGGATGACAGCTCGGGAGAGGGGTCGACAACATGGCCAAGACGAGCAATTACCTGGCGCTGGACCTGGGCGCCGAGAGCGGCCGCGGGCTGCTGGGCCGGTTCGACGGCGAGCGGCTCGAGCTGGAGGAGCTGCATCGGTTCCCCAATGGGCCGGTCCGGATGCTGGACACGCTCTATTGGGATTTGCCGCGATTGTTCGAGGAGCTGAAGGTGGCGCTGCGCAAGGGCGCGTCCGCCGGCGAGCTGGATGGCGTGGGCGTTGATACCTGGGGCGTCAACTTCGGCCTGATCGGACGCGGGGACACGCTGCTGGGCAACCCGGTGCACTATCGCGATGCGAGGACCGACGGCATGCTCGACGCGGCGTTCGCGATGGTCCCGCGCGAGCGGATCTACGAGATCACCGGTCTGCAATTCCTGCCGTTCAACACGCTCTATCAGCTCCTGGCGATGGCGAGGGCGAAGTCGCCGATCCTGGAATCGGCCGAGACCTTGCTGATGATGCCCGACCTGTTCAACTGGCTGCTGACCGGCCAACGCGCCGGCGAGCGGACCGACGCCTCGACGACGCAGTTGCTCGACCCGACCGCCGGCGCCTGGTCGGACGAGCTCTGCCGCGACCTGGGCCTGCCACGATCGATCCTGCCCGACCTGATCGAGCCCGGCACCGAGCTCGGCCCGATCCGCCGCCCGCTGCTCGACGAGCTGGGGATCGCCCGGCCGATCGCCGTGATCGCCCCCGCGACGCACGACACCGCCAGCGCGGTGGCCGCGGTACCGGCGCGATCGGGCCCGAGTGCGCCATCCTCGGCATCGGGATCATCGGCACCACCCGACTGGTGCTACCTGAGCTCGGGCACCTGGTCGTTGCTCGGCGTGGAAGTCCCGCGTCCCGTCATCACGGCCGAGACGATGAGGTATAATTTCACCAACGAGGGGGGCGTGGCGGGGACGACTCGGCTGCTGAAGAACATCATGGGGCTCTGGCTCGTCCAGGAAAGCCGCCGGACCTGGGCCCGTTCAGGGCGGGAATGGTCATATGAGGAGCTGACCGCCCGGGCCCAGGTTGCCCCCCCTTTCTCTGCCCTGATCGACCCGGACGACGCGACATTCCTGGCCCCCGGCGACATGCCGGCGCGATTATCGGCGTATTGCGTGCGAACCGGCCAGACGCTGCCATCAGACGAGGGGGCGATCGTCCGCTGCTGCCTCGAGAGCCTGGCGCTCAAATACCGGTGGGCCATCGACCGCCTCGAGGCGATGCTGGGCACGACGATCCGGACGATCCACATCGTCGGCGGCGGTTCGAAGAATGCCCTGCTCTGCCAGTTCACGGCGGACGCCTGCGCGCGTCCGGTGCACTGCGGCCCGATCGAGGCCACGGCGATCGGCAACATCGGAATGCAGGCCCTCGGCCGCGGCCGGCTGGCCTCGATCGCCGAATTGCGCGAGGTCGTCGCGCGGTCGTTCCCGGTCACGGTCTACGAGCCGCGCGACACGGCCGCCTGGTCCGAGGCCGCCGCCCGCTTCGCGCCCCTGGTGCCCAGGTAGCAACCCATCCGTGATCAGTCCGCCGACCGCGGACCCGGGGTCTCCCGTGCGGTGGAATCCGCGTTGCGGGCTCCAACCCGGGGGAACAACTGAACCACAGAGGCACAGAGGCACAGAGACGAAGACGAGAAGAGCTCCCCTCCGGCGCAGGTCAACGATCCTGTGGCGCGGCCCCCGGCCCTTCCCTCCTCGACCAGGTTTGGTCTCCTTCCCTCCTCAGTTCGCCTTGATGGCGAAAGCTTGTCCCACGAGCGAGCCTGTCCGACCATGGGCGATTTCTCGGTGAATTCTCTGTGTCTCGGTGCCTCTGTGGTTCGATCGCCCGAATCCTTTCCTGGCCCGTGAGCCCGGAAGTGCCATCGACCCAACGCACAGGTCTCGCGGGCGGGCGGGCGGACCGGACGGGTGGAGACCTATCGGTCCCGGCCGCGGCGGGGTCGGAGACCCGCGCCGAACCGCGGTCCCGGCCGCGGCGGACGGATTGGACCGATCCGGTCTGTTGTGGGGAGCCAGCTCCTGCCGGCGAAGGGGCCGGCCGGATCGGGAGCCGAGCTCTCTTCCAGAAGGACCGGAACGGATCGGTCGGGGCCGGGGCGCTGGTCGTCTGCACGCGGACCCGTCAACCCACCCGGGAATGGAGGATCGCCCGTGCTATCGTCGGCGCACCGCGGTATGCTCGAGCGAGATCATCGTCCGGGCGCCCAGCACCCGAGGCCACCGACAGGAGCCCGGCTCGGGTATCCCGGGCGGAGTTAAGGGAGGCAGACAGGCCCATGCGAACGTTCCTTATCCGATCTCGGCCGCGGTCATGGCTCGCCGCGATCGCCGCGCTGGCGACCGTCGCCGCCTCGGGCGCCCGGCGCAGGATACCCGGCCGGCGACGCCGGGCGCCGCGAAGGACCAGGCCGGGCAACAACCCGGGGCGGCGAAGCCGGGCGATCGCGCCATCGGCCAGCCCGACGGCGGCGACCCGGCGCTCCGCCGCGAGTTCCAGGGCCTCCTCGCCGAGGTCAACGGCGCCTACCGGCGCTACCTCGCGGAGCTCGCGAAGCTCAAGGACGACGACCAGAAGAAGGCTTATAACGCCGCCAACTGGCCGGTCGAGAAGGTCGTCGCCGGCCCGATGCTCGACCTGGCCCGTCGCCATCCCGAGGATCCCTCCGCCTTCGACGCCCTCGCCTGGCTGGCGATCATCGGCTACAACACGCCGCAGGAGGACGAGGCCGCCGAGATGCTCGCCCGCCATTACGCCGCCGACCGTCGGCTGTGGCTGATCACACAGGAGATGCGCCGGGGCGTCCTCTCGACGGGCCGCGGGACGCTCCTCCGCGCCGTGCTCGAGAAGAATCCCGACCGCACCACCCGCGGCCGGGCCTGCCTCGACCTGGCCGGGTACCAGGCCGACCTCGCCGAGTTCGTCCGCATCCTCGCGACGCCCGGCATGATGCCCTGGCAGGCGCAGGCCTATACCGCCGAACGCCTCGACCGGTTCCGCGCCCTCGACCCCGGGCGGCTCGACCAGGACGCCGAGCGGCTGTACGGCCGCGTGCTCGAGGAATACGCCGACGTCGTCCCCGTCCGGTGGTGGACCATGCCCCGGATGACCGACGCCGACCCGCGGACGATCTACACCCCCACCCGCGACGGCGAGGCCGACACGGGCACCCTGGCCGACCGGGCCCGGTCGGCGCTCGTCGAGCTGCGGACGCTCTCGGTCGGCAAGGTCGCCCCCGAGATCGTCGGCCGCGACGTCGACAACCGCCCGCTCAAGCTCGGCGACTACCGCGGCCGCGTGGTCGTGCTGACGTTCTCCGGCACCTGGTGCGGCCCCTGCAAGTCGATGTACCCGCACCAGCGCGAGATCGTCGCGCGGCTCAAGGCGCGGCCGTTCGCCCTCGTGAGCGTCATGACCGACGAGGACGCCGGCGCGATCCGCAAGGAGATCGCCTCGGGCGAGATCACCTGGCCCTGCTGGTGGGAGAAAGGGGGGACCCACGGCGCGATCCCCACCGCCTGGAACGTGAACGGCTATCCGACCGTCTACATCCTCGACCACAAGGGCGTCATCCGGCTCAAGTTCACCGGCTACCTCGGCAGTCCTCGCGGCCCCGCCGAGACCATCCAGCCCCCCATCGACGAGTTCCTCGACCGGCTCCTCCGCGAGCAGGCCGACGCCGCCAGGGCCACCGCCCCGGGCGGCGAGGGGCGAGGGGCGAGGGGTTAGGGTCGAGGAAGACCGGGACGGGACGGTGCAGTTTCCGCCCGACCGATCGCCGGCAGGAGCCGGCTCCCACAACGGATCGAACCGTTCTTCTTGCGGGCCGGATTCGTCTCCTTGTTGGAGGGGGCACCTGCCCCCGATCCGGGCCGCCCGGCCCGACCGATCGCCGGCTCACTGTTCGGCGCGGGTCTCCGACCCCGCCGCGGCCGGGACCGTAGGTCTCCAACCGTCCGGTCCGGTCCGCCGCCCGCCCGCCCGGGAGACCTGTCGGTCACACCGACGGCGGGGTCGGAGACCCGCGCCGAACACACCGCCGGCCCGCCCGATCGCCGGCAGGAGCCGGCTCCCACAAGGGAACCAGTCCGCCTTTCGCCCGTCCGGGGACGGTCCCCGACCCCGCCTCGACCGGCCGGGTCTGCGGGTCCGCCCGGGCCTAACTTGCCGCCTCCCCTCCCCCAATCGTCGGGCCTCCCCCGGGGCATCGGCCGCCCTGGCCATCCCTCGGATTCCTCCGCCTCACCTCCCTGCCCCCGCACAAGCCATCCGCCCCGCGCCAGCGGCATCTCCGTCACACGTCCAACCCCAGAACCGTACCTTTGACATACCTGGAATGCATGATACAATGCATCAATTCGGTCGGTTTGCTCGACGTGGGTGGGTTGGGCGAGGAGCCGGCGGGAAAAGGGGTGAAGTTGAGTGGACTGCGCCCGGGTCGTCGGTCGCATTTAATGGGGCAGGGAGTGGTGGCTTCTTCCCAACTGGAGGATCGGGGTCATGGAGTTCAGGGGTGAGCGCACCGGAGGCGATAAGCTGAGGATCATCGGTCGGGAGTTAAGGGGGCCACGGCGAGTTCGGCGGCAAAGGCTGGGACTGGAGCGGCTGGAAGAGCGGGTGGTGCTGTCGACGGCCCTGCAGTGGTCGGGGCGGATGCCATCGCCACGGGGAACGACAACTGGTCCGACGCGAACAACTGGGTGGGAGTCCAGGCGCCTGCCAACGGCGATGACCTGACCTTCCCGACGGGCCTCACCGGCGCGGCCCTGACCAGCAACAACGACCTGGCAAATATGAATTATGCGTCGCTGACGATCGCCGACACCGGCTATTCGATCGGCAGCACGCAGGGGGATGGGATCACCCTCAACGGGCCGCTCGACGCCTCGCTGACCTCGGGCAGCTCGACTTTCAATGTGCCCGTGGACTTCGGCCCGACGGCGGCCACGATCACGGTCGACGACCAGGCGGCCGCGCTGGCGATGGGCGGCGTGATCCAGGGCTCGGCCGGGCTGACCAAGGCGGGCAACGGCGTGCTCGACCTCAGCGGCGCCAACACCTACACCGGCGGCACTACGGTCTCCACCGGGGCCCTCCTGGTCGACGGGACGGTCGGCGACGTCACCGTCGCCTCGGGGGCGACCCTCGGCGGCAGCGGGACGGTGGCCTCGATCACGTCCAACTCGGCCACCGTCAGCCCGGGCGACTCGGCCACCACGACCGGTATCCTCAAGGACAGCGGCGCCTTCAGCACGGGCGCGGGCTCGAGCTTCGCCGTCACCATCAACGGCACCACCGTGGGGACCAACTACGACCAGCTCGTCGCGGGCGGCGCGATCAACCTGACCAACGCGGCGCTGAACGTCTCGATCGGGTCGTTCACCCCGGTCCCCGGCGAGCAGTTCACCATCCTGCGGAATACCCCCGGCACGGCGATCACCGGCAACTTCCTCAACCAGGCCGAGGGCTCGACGGTGGTGGCCAACGGCCACGATTTCAGCATCTCGTACGTCGGCGGCGGCGGCCACGACGTGGTGCTGACGGCCATCAGCCCGCCGACCTCGACCTGGACGGGGAACGACGCCGTCTTGCCCACGCCGAACGACAACTGGTCGGACGCGAACAACTGGACGCCCTCGACGGTGGCCCCCTCGGCCGGGTACTCGGTGATCTTCCAGGCCGGGCGAACGGCGCGCGCAGCTCACCAGCAACAACGACATCACCAACACGATCTTCAACTCGATCACGGTCGAGCAGTCCGGCTACAACATCACGGGCGCCGGCATCGGCCTGGCCGGCACGGTCGACGCCTCGCAGGCCGCGGGCAGCTCGACGATCGGCGCTGCCGATCACGTTCAACCCGGCGCGGGGACGACGATCGTCGATAACTCCGGCGCGACGCTGCTGCTCACGGGCGTGGTCACGGCCAGCAACGGACTGATCAAGCAGGGCCAGGGTACCCTGGGCCTCGAGGGGACCGACGGGACCCTGGCCGCCAACGTCGACGCGGGCACGCTGCTGGTCAACGGGACCGCCGGGGATGTCACGGTCAATACCGGGTCCACCCTGGGCGGCACGGGCACCGTCGCGGGGATCACCACGGTCAGCTCGACCCTGAACCCGGGCTCGTCCGCCGGATCGTCGAGCACCACGGGGATCCTCACCGACACCGGCAACCTGGTGATGAGCTCGAGCTCGACGTTCGCAGCCACCCTGAACGGCGATGCCAGCACGCCCGGCACGAATTACGACCAGCTCATCGCGGGGGGCAGCGGCTCGACGATCAACCTCAGCAGCGCCACGCTGAACCTCACGATCGGGTCGTCGTTCCCCTCCGGCGGCGGGCAGCAGTACACGATCATCCACAACACCAGCGGCAGTGCGATCAGCGGGACGTTCTCGGGGCTGGCGGAGGGGGGGATCGTGACCGCCTCGGGCCAGTCGTTCGCGATCAGCTACAAGGGGGGCAGCGACGGCCAGGACGTCGTGCTCACCAGCCTGGTCTCCACCTCGACCGTGCTCAGCCCCGTCACCGGCTCGCCGGTCACCGGCCAGCTCATCACGCTGACCGCGACCGTGAGCCCGAGCTCGGGCTCGGGCACGCCGAGCGGGACCGTCACGTTCGACAGCGGCTCGACCGTCCTGGGCACGGGGGTGCTGAACGCCTCGGGCGTGGCGACGCTCAGCACCACGAAGCTCAAGGCCGGGACCAACTCGCTGACCGCCGTGTACGGCGGCAGCACGACGTATGCCAACAGCACGTCCTCGGCCGTCTCGGTGGCGGTCGCCCAGGCCTCGACCACCACGACCCTCACGTCCAGCCTCAACCCGGCGCTGATCGGCGAGGCCGTGACGCTGACCGCGACGGTCGCGCCCATCAGCCCGGGCTCGGGCACACCCACCGGCACCATCACCTTCTTCAGCGGCACCAACCAGCTCGGCACGGCCAACCTGGCCGACGGCGTGGGCAGCTTCACCACGACCGCGCTGCCCGTCGGCACCAGACTCGATCACCGCGGTGTACTCGTCCGACTCGAACTACCAGGCCAGCACCTCCTCGGTGTTGTCCCAGGTCGTGGAGTCGGCCACCGCGGTCGTCACCGTCTCGGCGTCGAACTCCAACCCATTCGCGCTCAAGCGGATCTCGCTCACCGCGATCGTCTCGGCGGGCTCGGGCCTGGCCACGCCCACCGGCACCGTGAGCTTCGTGACCGCGTCCGGGACCCAGTTGGGCACCGCGACGTTGACCAACGGCACGGCGACCTTGACCTCCGTCTTGCTGCCGATCGGCACGCAGGCGATCACGGCCGAGTACTCGGGCAATACGCAGCTTCGTGGCCAGCGACTCGCCGGCCGATCCAGGTCCTCGTCGGCAGTCCCACCGACCTGTTCGTCAACCAGGTCTACATGGACGTGCTCGGCGTCCCGGCGTCCTACAGCTCGACCTACTGGATCGCCCTGATCAACGGCGGCTATCCCCCCAGCGTCATCGCCGGCCACATCCTCCAGAGCCAGCAGGCTCAGGATCGCCGCGGTCGACGGCGTGTCTACGAGTCGCTGCTCGGCCGAACCGCCACCCCGACCGAGATCAAGCAGGCCCTGGCCTCGGGGCGGCCGCACGACCACGCCGCTGGATATCACGGTCTTCGGCTCGAAGGAGTTCTACCTGACCCAGGGCAAAGGCACGACCGACGGGTTCCTCAACGCCCTGGCGACAGGACTGGTTCGGCGCGCCGTTCCCCGCGGCCACCCAGGCCAAGCTCGCCCGCAAGATCGAGCACGGCGTCTCCCGCACCCAGATCGCCCGCCAGGTCATCACCAGCCCCAGCGGCGTCAAGGCCCAGGTGAACACCATCTTCGAGGCCATCCTCGAGCGGCCCGCCACCGCCAAGGACGCAGGCCCGGTACGCCCCCCTCGTCCAGCAGGGTAACCTGATCACCTTCTATCAGGACCCTGTTCGCGTCGAAGGAATTCAAGACGAAGTTCACTTGATGAGTGGCAAGTGATCAAGTGGTCAGTAGTCAAACGAGAGGGCGGAGCTGCTCGGGTCGCAGCCGCGACCGAGACAGTCCGCCCTATTTTCATCACTGACCACTGACCACTACTCGCTGACCACTGACCACTTGACCACTACTCACGAACCAGCAGACACCCACGCTCAGGGCTTGGCCACCCCGATGATGGCGACGGCCAGGCGGCCGCCGGCGTTGCCGGCGGGCTGCGACTTCAGGTCGTCGGCCTTCTCGTGGACGACCAGGCCGCGGCCGAGGATGCAGTTCGGCCCGTCGAAGCTGAGCTGGTCGTCCTCGAGGTCGATGACGGCCTTGCCGCTGTCATCAGCCTTGACGTTGCCCAGGTCGCCGACGTGCCGCTTGGGGCTCTCGTGCGACGAGTGCTCGGCCTTGGTCGGGTTGAAATGGCCGCCGGAGGCCATGCCGTCCGGCGCTCCACACGCCGAACTCGTGCACGTGGAAGCCGTGCTCGCCCGGCGTCAGCCCGCTGATCTCGCCCTTCACGTGCATGCCCTTCTCGGTCTTCATGAACCAGACCGTCCCCTTGACCTTGCTCTCGGTCTTGGTCGTCGGGATCAACTGGGCCTCCGCCTTGGTCACCGAGCCGTGCTCGCCGGCCTGCCCGGCGCGGCCTGGGTCGGCGTCCGCAGCCCCGCCAGCGTGAAGCACACGGCCAGGCCCACGGCCGGGACGGCGATCCACTTGTTCTTCGTCATGTCATGTCTCCTTGGTTGATGTTACCCTGGTGGATTTTTCTCTTCTTCGGAAAGCTCTGCACCGGGAGGGCGAGCCGGGGTCGAGGCGTGCCTCGAGCATCCGAGATCCGGGCCGGACGTGCACCGTCCGCTCGCTCGCACCGGTGAACCGCGGGTAGGAGCGTGGACGGTGGAGGCATGCCGTCCACTCGCTCGCACCGGTTGCACCTTAGCCTGACGCAGTCGGGGTCTCAAGGGCTTGTCGAGGTCTCGCCGGCAAGTTCCTCGGTGGCTCGCGCCATCGCGGAAGGCCACGCAAATCTCGCACCGATCGCCCGCAGAGTGGACAGGCGCACATCCATGACCCACAATAGCCGTGGGAGAAAGATCGTCCGGATTCGGTCGGGTGGGGAGCGGCGATGCAGGGGTCTGATCGAGGTCCGGAGTGTCGCGAGCCTGGTGCTGGCGCGGCTGCTGGCGGCCGGCGAGAAGGGTGAGCCGGGCTCGAAGGTCCGCAAGGACCTCGAGCCGATGCTGGCGCACCGATGGGCGGGCGCGGCGCTGGCCGAGCTGATGGATCACGAGCTCGTCGAGCTGGCGGCCGACGGGCTGGTGGCGCAGCACTGCCGGGCAAGACCCGCAAGGCCGCGCCACGGTTCGCGACGACGGCCGAGGGGCGGCGGCTCGCCCTCGCCGCCCTGGGCGTCGCCGAGCTGCGGCCGAGGACGACCTGGGCCGTGATCCGGAAGACGTATCTGCCCGCCGCCGCGCTGGGACTGCCGGCCTCGGGCGAGGCCGCGCTTCAAGGCGATGGCGTCCGACCCGGTCGTCCGCGCCGTGCTGCTCAAACGGCAGTTCGAGCTGCCGACCGCCGAGGTCCCCAAGCTGGACGACGCGATCGACGCCCTGGCCTGGAAGCTGATCGGCTTCGAGGGCGTGCGCGCAGAAGTTCGACGCCAAGAGCCGTCAAGGCGGCGATCCTCAACCGCGAGCTGGGCGACGGCCGCGCCGTCCGACTTCAAGAAGGCCGCCGCCCGCCTGGTCGCCCGCGAGGCCGGCGCACGCCGCGACGACGGCGAAGGAGCTGCGCGACGCCGTCCTGCGCGGCTGGATCGGTCCGGCCGCCGGCGAATCGGTCGGGGCCCCCGATCGGGAGACTCCGGCCGCTGGCGAACCCGGGGCGGAGGGCGAGAGCCTCGAGCATCCGACTCGCCCCGCTCGACCCGGCGGCGCTGGCCGAGCGGGTCAAGGCCGCGGCCCGCGACTGCTCGACCGGCCGCTACGGCGACCACAAGGTCTTCATCGCGCACGTCTGGGATCGCCTGCGGTCGGCAGCCCGACTTCGCCGCGATGGACCTCGACGGCTTCAAGCAGGCGCTGGCCGAGGCCAACAACCTCCGGCTGCGTCGACCTGGCCCGGGCCGACCTGGTCCAGGCCATGGACCCCGAGGAGGTCCTCCGGTCCGAGGTCCGCTACCTCAACGCCACGTTCCATTTCATCCGGATCTAGAATGCTAGCAATCGCTCGATTGATCGAGACGAGTTCATGGCGATTCCGCGAACCGATTCGAGGGGATCGCACGATGGCCACCGCGACCACGGAGCGACCTGCCGGCCGTCGCCGACGCGGGCCCGACGCCCGCGCCGCGCGTTCTGCTCGCCGGACCCGCCCGACCCGTTCCACGCGTTCGCCTACGCCAGCCAGGTCTGTAAGCCCGACCCGTTCGACGTGGGGTCGATCCACCGGGGCGCCCGCGACGTGCTGCGGCGGCTGGTGGGCCGGGTGCGCGAGCCGTCGGGCCTGGCCGGTCGGCCGGATGCTCCTGCTGCTCGGCGAGGCCGGCTGCGGCAAGACCCACCTGATGCGTGCCTTCCGCAACGAGCTCCACGCCTAGGGCAGGGCTATGTCGGCTACATGCAGATGACCGCATACACCGAGGACTACGGCCGATATGTCCTGAACAACCTGGTCGAGTCGCTCGACAAGCCGTACGACGAGCCGCGGTCGCCGACCTCGGGGCTGATGCGGCTCTCGAACGCCGTGGCCGAGGCGTGCCGCGATGGCGATGGCGATGGCGGCAACGGTGCGGCCGGCCCGCCCGATGGCGTGCTCGAGCGGCTCCGCGAGGGCGGGTTCGCCGCCGGCCAGCCCGAGCTCGACGAGCTGGTCCGCGGCCTGGCCGACCGGATCGCGCCGGACGCGCGGTTCGCCTCGATCGATTACGACCTGGTGCAGGCGCTGCTCTACCTCCAGGCGCCGTCATCCCGGCTCAAGGCCAGCGTGCTGAAGTACCTCCGCTGCGAGGACCTGACGCCGCACGACCGCCGCGACCTGGGCGGCATGGCGTCCCGAGGACCTATGGCTCGGCGTCGCAATGGATGATCCAGCGGCTGGGCGAGCTGATGTGGGCCGTCGAGCGGGTGCCGCTGGTCCTGTGCGTGGACCAGCTCGAGGACATGTTCGACCTGGGCGACGCGCCGGCGCGGTTCCGCCGGGTGCTGGCGACGCTCTGCGACATCACCAGCCGGCTGCCGACGGCGATCGTGGTGATCTCGTGCCTGGAGAACTTCTTCGACGAGGTGAAGCGTAGAGATTTTCACGGTACACCTGGAGTCGGTCTGAGTCGTGCGGACGACCCGGGCCCACTTCGGCGCGGAGGTGCAGCCCTTGCGAGTCGCTTCCTGGCAAGCTGGCCCTGGACATATACCGGCGACTCGTGAACGTGAGAGAGCATGGCAGAGACGGATGAGAACCAGGAGCTCGCGGCCGCGCCCCGCGGGTCGATCGGCGATCCGGCGTGAATCGGGGGCCACCGGCGTTAACCCGGATAGGCCCCCGGTGAGGGCACCCCTGGCATGCCAGTTACGACGGGTAGACGGCCTGGTTTGCTTCCAATGACCCGGCAGCCCGCAGCAACTCAAGCCCGCGGAAGGTCAGCTCGCGGACCTCGGCGTACCCATACTCGTTTCCTTCGCGGTTCTTGACCTTCCACGTGTAAGCCAGGTGGCGCCGGATCTGGTGCCACGAGTAGCCCGCCAGCCTCATCTCCGCCGCCTTGAGGCAGATCCGTTGCTCGTCCGGGTCCGGGACCTCGAAGGTAAGCCGACCTCGCTTCTCCCACCTGAAGCCGTAACGCGCGTAGCGGGCGTTCCTCCGGCCTTGAGCCTCCAGATCGCGGGAGACATCCCTGGAACGCGTGACGATCCTCCCGCGCTTGTAGCCGTAGTACAGGACCAGGAAGTCGATGAGGTGGTGCGAGAGCGGATCATCGGGATCGAGCGGCCCTACGGGCAGGTCGCAGAGATGGAGGACCACGCCCAGCTTGCTACATTCGCCGAGAACCCTCGTGAGCTCGATGCAGGAGCGGAACAGCAGCTCCGATCTGGCCACGACGATATGGTCGCCCTTGCGGAGTCTCGGCAGGAGCCCCCTGCTCCCCTTGCGCCGGGCCGTCAGTAGGCTGCCCGAGACTGCGTCGGCGACGAAGACTTCATCCAGATCCCGGCCGATCCGATGACAATATGTCGCGATGAGCCTCGCCTGGTCATCGGGGCTCTCGACATCCTCGAGATTCGAGCCTCGGACGTAGCCGTACGTACGCCCCACCGAGGACCGCGTTCCTCTGATCGATCCGGGCATGGCTGCCGATGTCATCGAGGTTTCCTCGTTGTGACTCCAACCCGGATCGAGGTTCTGGAGAAGCCGGGATTCGCGAACCCGAATCCAGGCTTCCTGCTGGCCGTCACCTCGGCTGTGCATTCCTAATCATCATTATTCGTTGCGCTGGGCACCTGGGAAGTGAGCAAACCCGGACGAACTCGGGAATGAGCCGGGACGATCGGTCATCGGGTTCGTCCCCAAGATCCGCCAGCTCAAGGCGACCCTCAAGGACCGCTCCAAGCCGCTTGAAGAGCGTCGTCAGGCCCTCCGGTTTCTCGTCCACCTGGTCGGTCACCTGCACATGCCGTTGCACGTCGGCGAGAACCACGCCAAGGGCGGGAATCGGCTTCAGGTACGATTCTTCGACCGCGGCTCGAACCTGCACTCCGTCTGGGACACGGGCATCATCACCCGGGCACAGCCCAAGGAGGATCGTTGGGTTGCCGACCTGATCGTGATCGACACCGCCGAGGCCCTTGCAGCGTCTCAGAAAGGCTCTGTCGAGGACGGGCGACGGGATCCCTGCTGGCGGCCCGGGAAGCCTACCAGGACCCCGCGACGGGCCAGCGGATGAAGCCTGGGGCCAAACTGGGAGACGACTACCAGGCCAAGAGCCTGCCGGTAACGAAGCGTCGGCTCTACCCGGCGGTGGCCCGGCTGGCACTGGTGCTCAACGAGGCATTCTCGGAGAAGTGATCAATCCGAATCCCCAATAAGTGCCAGCACGTCGCGATAAATCTGCTCCGGATCACGTCTGTGGCCGTCTGGGCCGAACGGGTCAATCAGAAGCCCCCGGTTATGCGGTTCCTCTGAAGCCCGGATGACATTCTCGTTGTTGTCCTGCCAGTCACATTGCATCCTGAGCAGATTGGTGTGCGTGAGAAGGTTTTCCCTCCCTTCGGGTCCAAGGACATTCTGGTAGCGACCAAGAGCTTCCTGGAGACATCGGCCTGGGTCTCCAAACAGATACGCGAAGTGAAAGTAGCCTTGGCCTGCCGCAAGATGCCTATGCCCGAAGACCTGGCCGCTTCCAAAGGATAGCACGACCCGGCTAAAGCTCCCCGCTCGGCGACACAAGCTCCTCCCACAACGGAATCGGCCGAGGACTGGCACGAGAGGGGTCCTCTGCGAGGAAGGCATTCCAAACCGAGCGTAGGCCATTCTCGTTGATTCCGTCGCGTCCCACCCAGAAGTCGATCTCGATCCAGAGCCAGCCATGTTGATCTGCCAAGCAATGGCCCGAGAATGTGGATTTCCCTGCCCCGGACAGTCCCCCGAGGAATAGGATCTTCGGCGGATTACCAGATTGCTCTGAAGTCGCGTCGCTCATCTTGCGTCCCCCGTTCGCGGCATCAAGGCGCGTCTTGCCACGGCCACGGCTCGTCCTCGACCCGCCCGTCCGGCCGCCGGATCATCCGGCCCCACTGTCGGCTCGTATGGCCCGATGGGAACGGATCGACCCGGATCTCGTCCACGTCGTAGCGGCCAGGCTGAAGGCCCCGCACGACCTCGCGTGCCCCGTCGATCGTCTGCGCGTCGTCGATGGCTTCCCCGCCATGGCTGACCCGGAACATGGCGGCTCCGCTGGTGATGTATACCGGGGCCGTCCCGATGGGCAGGACGCCCCGGCGGACGGGGTTGGGCAGGGCGTTGGCCTTCCGGCTGCCAGGCGACAACAGGAAACGCCCCGGCCCGGCCGGCACTCCACGCCTTACCGATCGCCAGGCGGCTACAGTGTGACGGGCGGCGGGGCGGTCGGCTACGGTGGACCGGCCGATCCGACAGGCCGGAACTACCGATCGACGATGTTGAAACGGCCCGGGACCTCGGCGCCGTCCACGATCAACCGCCAGATCGCCAGGCCCCCGTCGGTCCGGCCCGCCTCGAACGCCATCCCGATCGGCATGTTGTTGCCCCGCGATCCCAGGACCCCGATGGCGAAGGGGAAGTCGCCGTATCGGACCAGGCCAGACTTCGGGCCGATGTTCGTGAAGTAGCTCATGCACCAGATGATCGGCCAGGGCGGGTTTCGGATCAAGCGTACACTACCCATCGGGTTGCGTGGTCCGCTGGATCAGAGCTCGCCGGGCGGGCAGGGCGCATCGTCGCCTGGTGCGGGTGGCGGGCTGGCATCCTGCCGCGGGTCGCCTGACTCTCCCCCACGGGACCCACGTCCGGGAGATGCGTCCGGTTTCCTGGTGCGTTTGGCCCTGGGAGTCACGGACCTTGGTTGGTGCGACTGAGTGGTTTGACCCCTCGCCGTTCGGAACTCTGGGTCCGGACGGCGAGGTGGCGGAGAGGTCGTCAGGCTCGCCCCGGCTCAGCGCTTCTTCACTGGATCTCGCTGCCTCAAACGATACCCCTTACCTCTGCATTGGTCGCATGTCGGGCCATCTCCGTTACGTCCGTGGCATCCACCACACACGTACCAGTTGTCCGGATGCTCGGTGTACATCGCGTTGAAGAGCGACCACACGAATGGCGATCCGCCCTGGGCCTTGGCCTTGAGGACGAACTCCTTGGCGTCGAGGCGGAATACCGACATCGCAGGTCGGGTCCGGCGATAGAGGATGGCATCGCGATCGAAGTGGGTCGGGTCCTGGATCTGCGAGCGGACGGCATGGCAGTAACTCAGCAGCCAGTCCTCGTCGGAGAACTCCTCTTCCATGAATGGGGCCGGTCCCGCCTTGGTCGCCGCCTTGGACTCGGCCGTCGCCGTCTCGATCGCCTGGGCAACGGTGTTGCCTCGCATGACCAGGGCGATCGCCCGGCCCTTGGTGTCCTCATCGTCGATCCTGGCGAGCTGGATGTACTCGCCCCGGGTGGGCGGTGTCTCGCATACCTGGAGGACGGCGACCTGCTCGGCGGTGAGCGACTTGGCGACCAGGACGTCTTCCTTGACCACCGACTTCCCGCGCCCCGTCGCCTCGCGAACGAGCGTCGTGTGGGACTGGGGCAGGGGAGTGGTTTCCTCGGTCGGCTCGGGCTCGGAGCCAGCAAAGCCGACGATCGGCTTTGCTGGCTCCGGATCTGGTTCGAGCCTGGATTCGGCCGCATATTGCCTTGTCTCCGGGTTGCGGCGGGCCGTGCGGCTCCGCGCGACCCCTCCGACCGCCCGGCCCGGATCTGGTCCGTAGATCGTCTCGAGGTCGTCGAGCAGTATCTTCATCTGCTTGATGTACTCGGGGTAATCCATCTGCTTGCGCATGGTGTTCTCGGACACCAGGTGGAATCGCATCTGCTCGTCGGTCAGCTCGACGACCTGGGCGGGAATGGTCTCGCGTCCGAGGTACTTGGCCGCCGCCAGCCGTCGCAGGCCGAACACGATCTCGTAGGGCTTGTCGCTGCCGGGAACCGTCCTGACCGTGATCGGCTGGAGGAACCCGAGTCGCTTGATGTTGTTGACGAAGTGCTGGTCCTGCTCATTCTTCGGATCCAGCGGCTTGCGCTTGCGGCCGGTGCGCAACCAGGATCGAATGGACGTCCAGGTCGGCGACGGCTGACGTCGTGGTTGACGGAGAGGCGAGTGGCATTGATGACATGGTGAACCTCTTGGTGCGTCAGATCGTTCTGGCTGACCCTCGGCACCAGGGGGTCAGTGCTCGGTACCAGAAAAACCGCTACTTCCACAGCAGCCGGCCGCGGAAGAGGCCGAATCCCATCTCGCAGATCATTGAGTCTCACAGATGAACGGAGACTGGCTGATCGCCTTGAAGAGAGCAGCGAGACCGAGGGACCTCGCTCTGCCGCAGTGACGTCGGCCGCATGCGGCCGACTCGGCCTTCGGTCCGCTGGGCTTCTCTCCAATCAAGTATACGGCGGGTTATGTACCGGATCGGTACAGACCGGGGCTACCCGGATAGCTCGTGCGTAAACTTCATGGCTCATGAGGGGAATTCGGTGAGAGGTGCTTGACCCCCGTCCGGTGCCGCGGGAGGCTGGGTCTGCAGGAGTTGCTCAACCACCCGGCCCGAGGGAGTGGCCTTCATGGACTTCCCGATCACCGAATTGATGGACGAGCAGGCGTGCTACGACAAGTTGGTCGGTTGGTTGCATCCCGACGGCCTGGCCTGCCCGCGGTGTCAGGGCGTGGACACGTCCTTCGTCCACCGGCGCGACCGGGCCCCGATCCTCGACTATCGCTGCCGGGCGTGCCGGTGCGTCTACAACGCCTTCACCGGCACGGCGCTGCGGGGCACGAAGCGGCGGCCGGTCGCGTTGCTGCTGATCCTCCGCGGCTTCGCCCAGGGAGCATCGACGGCGCGACTGGCCCGCGAGCTGGAGTGCGATCGGCTCGAACTCCTGAGGTTCCGCCACAAGCTCCAGGACCTGGCCTACCGGCTCCGCGACCTCGACCCCCTGGAGGACTCCGACGTCGAGGCCGACGAGGCGTACCAGAACGCGGGGGAAAAAAGGCGAGCCGCACCGCGACCCGGGGGACCCGCCTCGACGGCGGGCGAACAAGCGTCGGGGCCACGGGACGTATGCCAACGATCGGCCGCCGGTGTGCGGCGTGGTCGGCCGCGACAGCGGCCAGGTCAAGCTGACGGTGGTCGGGAACTCCGACGGCCCGACGCTGGAGCGGGTCGTGAGGCGTGCGACCGAGCCGACGACGCACGTGAATACGGACGAATGGATGGCGTACGACGGCCTGCCCGCGATGCACCGGCCGCGCTCGGCGGTGTGCCACGCGGCCGGCGAGTGGGCCCGCGATGACGACGGTGATGGTGTCCGCGAGGTGCATTGCAATACGCTGGAGGGCCTGTGGACCGGCCTGCGGAACTTCCTCCGGCCCTTCCGCGGGGTGCACAAGAAGTACCTGTACCAGTACGTGGCGATGTTCGAGTGGGCCCACAACATCAAGCGAGTGTCGTCACAGTTCATCCGCGCCTTGCTGGGTATTGAAGCTCCGCCCACCAGATTCCCTTCATGAGCCAACTTCATTAGCGGAGGCCGGCGCGGGCCGGATCGCGGGAAACTGACCTCGAGGAGTTCGTCATGAGTGCAGAGCTGGCCCAGGCAGGCGTCCAGTCGCCCCCGACCCCGAAGTTCGTGGATCTCCGCGCAGCGGCGAGGATGTACGGATTGCCCGAGCGACGGTTCGAGCGTCTGGTTGCGCGGGCGCCGTCACGCGTGGGTTCAAGCTGGGTGGCCGACGGATGTTCTCGACCGCCGTGATCGAGAAGCACCTGGCCGAACTGGAATCGGCGGCTGCCGAATGATCGGCACCTCGAGCAAACCTGTGGGAGACTTGCTGTCGCGGAACAGCGGCGAGATGATCCTCGGACCCGGAACATGGCGGATTGACCGTGACTGGCAGGTCAACTCTCTCAGCGATCCGGGCGCCACATGCCGTACCAGAACCAGAAGGTGACCGTCTGCCAGATCGCCCAGAAGCCGGCCAGGACGACCGCGCATCCCACCAAGAAGATGATGAGCGGCAGGAAGATGTTGAACAGGCCGATCAGGAGACCGAATCCCCAGACGACCATCCAGAATCGAGCGAAGACGCCCAGGAGATTCGTCAGCCGGAGCCTGGCTGCGGCCATACGGAACCCTTCGGCGGCGGCGGCCAGATCGTCGAGTATCGAGTACGACGGCCGCGGCCTCCGGACCAGGTCCAGCTCCGGGTCGTGGTGATGGGCGAAGCCCGACATCAATCGACGCGAACGGGCGATGATTTGCTCCGCGCCGAGCGGATCGGCCTCGATCGTCGCTTCCACCCGGGATAGCATCGCCTCCGCCCCCGCGATGTCCTCGCCGGCAGGCCCGGAGCTCCGGTCCGTGGACCCAGCAGCGTATCGAGCTGGTCGCGGGCCGCCCGGAGCACCGCGTGCCTGCTCATGCCCCTGATTGAGCCGTGTCCAGCCGGTCCCTGCATGAGCCGGATTGGCGGAGCAGCTCGTCGATGTCGCCCTTGTCCAGGAGCTTCCTGGCCTCTTCCGCCTGCCTGGCGGCCAGGCCCGAGCCGGAGCTGACGGGTTCTCCGCCCGGTCCCAATTCTCCATGACCTTGAGCCAGCGATCCCACAGTCCGTTCAGGTCGGCCTCGACCGAGTTGTCGAGGGCCAGCGTCGCCCCCGCCATCGGCCTGGTGAAGTCGGGTCGGTGGACGGCAACGTCTTGTGGCGCAGCCGCAGGTGGTCGAGCTGATCCATGAGGGCGACGGCCTTCTCGCGGAAGCTTCTTGAATTCGCCCGCCACCGCGTCCTGGAGCTGGCGCCTTCGGCGATAGAGCAATACCAATGCGGCCACCCCGGCGATGACGAGGGCGACCATCAAGATCAGGGACAACGTCCGCGTCTGGGCGTCGGGGCTCATTCGACTTGATCCTCTCCGTCTCTCCGCCGGCGGTAGGTCCGTGCTACCTGGATGAACTCGACGGGGACCGGTCCAGTCGGCACTACCGCATTGCCGACGCCGAACCCGTCCAGTATGCCGGGCCGGATGCGTGGGTGCCATGGCGTGATCGTCACCATCGCGGCTTCCGTTGATCCAGGGCATCCTGGACCGCCAGCTTGATCAGCTCGTGATGGATCGTATGGCCGACCCGCCGCAACACCTCCCGCTCGTCGCCTCGGCCTCGCCGCCGACCTGGGCTGCGAAGTCTTGTCCCCACCCGTGATCGAACCGGGCCATCTCGGCGAGGCGGCTGCCTCGCCGTAGGCGATCCGGTAGCCGAGCTTCGACATGAGGTCACGGGGGAGTTCTTCCAGCATCCCTCGATCATCGGTCCGGCCACGGGTCGGGGTCAAGCGTACACTGGCCGCCCGATCGCTTGATTGCGGCCCCCCAGCCGCGCAACGTGTGGCCTGACGGGAGCGGGTCGGAGCTGATCTCGTCAACGTGGAACCTGCCGAGCTCCCCCCGGCCCGGACGGCACCTCGATCGCCTCGATGGAGCCGACGTCCACGCTCGGCTCCCGGCCGGGCTGGCTGATGCGGTAGATGCTGGCCATGCTCTCACCGATTGCCCCGAGAATCGAGGCGGCGGCCGGCCCGGCAGGATCGCCCCTGTCAGGCGGTGATCTCCTCGCCGTCGAGCTGGAACCTTTCGCCCTTCAGATCTTCCCGCCACACGTCGATGGCGTTGCGGATGCGGTCCCTGGACAACTGAAGCTGGGCCCCCATCATCTGCTTCTGTGCCCCGATGATCGGCCAGAAGACCGGGATGACCGACCGCAGCCTTGTGCCTGCCCGAACCCCTGGATCGCGGCCTTCATCGCCTGATACTCGGAGATCGCGTTGCGGATGTAAAGCAGCTTGGCTTTCCGGACCTCTTCGGGTGCGAGACCGGAGAGGCCGGTGATGAACAACTGGAGTTTCTCGGGCGACAGGAAGTCCTGGGAATGTGGTTGCACGAGCCCCTCCGGCCTGGTCCGACGCACCGACCCGGCGGACCGATCAGCCGGGCGTAGACGCCGAGCATAACCGAATAGACGGGGCTGCGCCATTCCCGAGCCGGCTGAGGTGCCAGGTCAAGGAACGGCGACCGTGAGGGCCTCCGATGGTGATCGGGCCGAGTTGGCACGCCGCTAGCCGCCCCTGATCGTCCTGGACCAGTTGCAGTGGTATCGATAGAGTCGAGGAAGTCATGGACGTGGGGTGCGAGGCAACGGCTCACACATTCCCCGATCCATCAAGGAGGCCGCCGTGACGATCCGTCTGTCGATCGACCGCTTCGAGGGCGACAAGAAGCAGATCGCCGTCCCGCTGGCCGAGGACGGCACACCGATCAACTTTCCCAAGAACATGCTGCCGAAGGGGGCCAGGGCCGGCGACCTCCTCACGCTCCCTGGTCATCCCAGGGGAATAGGCGTTGAGATCGCCCGCCGAGGTTCTCGGCCGTTAGCCATACTTCATCGAAGGGCGAATCGGCGAAGTCGAAGCCGCTTTCCTCGACGGCCGACTTGAGCTCCCATCCTCCGAAAATGTTGGACCGAAGGTCGCCGGATCGGTTGCACACGATCAAGAGCCAGAGCGGCGAGTCCCCCCTGGCATACCTGCCCTCCTGGCTGGCGTTGCGAAGCTTCTCAGCTTTTGATCCGAAGATCTGGGCGAAGGGCTGAGCATATGGTGAGCACCATCCTACTTGGGCCTGGTAGCAAGCACTGGGCATATAGCCGTCGAACGGGAAGTCTAGCACTTCCAGGACACTCATGAATCGGGCGAGCACGGGCCACCGCTCTGCCGGGAGTGCGATCCAGTCGGAGGCGATTATGTCGGTCCTGGTCCCCTGGAATGAGAACTTGTGCCTCTCACGACCGACCCACCCGCGGTTCATGGCGTACTCTACGAACCGCACGACTTCCGTGGCGATCACGTCGTGGTGCCGTCGGGAGGGAATTCCATTATCGTAGAAATGAGAGTTGATGTAGATTCCCTTCAATGATGGATTCGCAGCGACGAGCCCGTCGAGAGTCTGACGGAACTGCCCGGCCCGCGCTTCCATTCCGACCCGGAGTGTCTCCGGATGATACTCCGTGACCTCTACCTCGAGCGGCAGTAGATCGTCTCGATGCACGATCACGTCGGGCGGATCGGGCCCCTTATCAATGCGGGCAAACGGCAGGGCCCGTGCGATCAGGAAGGCGCGAACCTGCTCCTGCTCACGCCGAACCTTCTCGGATCGCGGGTCGCTCACGTTGACCTCCGGATCAATCAGCCGTCGTTGGCCGGAACTCCCAAGGTATCTGATCGGCAGGACACCAGGCAACACCGCGCAGTTCGAAGGTCCAGGAGCAGTTTAGGAGCGATCGACGTGCCCAACATCGCCTGGCGATCGTCCCCAAGCCCAAGGCCGAGCGCGAGGCTGGGCATCGTCCAGCGCGGCGAGGATCAATGTTAACACCGCCATCCAGTCGCCTAGCGGCCCGACCGGGGGTGGGGCCCATGATCGCCCGACGTACCATTGAGGCGAGGCTCGGTCGGTCCTTCGAGGACTCGGAGCAGGTTCCTTCTCCGCGTCAGTGGTACGATCAGGAAAGCGAACAGTCGAGGACTACCGCACGGATTTCCAGGCCACTGTGCGAGAGATCCTCGGCCTGAGCGGCGAATCGGGACCTGGCTTCATCAAGCGTTGAGGGGAGCAGGCGTCGCGCATCGGCCCTCCGATAGTCGGTCGAGTCCCACTGCTCGATGGGGAACCAGCCCACCACATATAGGCCGTGACGGCAGCCACCCTCGGCCAGGTAGCGATCCCGGAGTTGCTCCTTCATTGCCGTCGCGACGTCGCTGTTCCAGCATCCCTTGACCTCGATCACGATGGTGACACAGTCGTACGCCCCACGGCGGTGCCCCCCGGTGATCGCGTCGATATGGATATCGGTCCGCTCGCCCGGTTTACCACCCGAGCCGCCGCGAATGACTACCTCGCGATTGGCGACAATCCCTCGCTCCGCCAAGTCTTCCACCAGATGGAGCTTCAGTGCGTCGGATAGCTTCTCCTCCTGCTTCGGCCGGTGCTTCCCATCAGCCTGACGATCCCAGAGCATGAAACTCGCCGGAGTCTCACCCCGGAGCTTACACTGGTAGCGTCCGAGGGATTCGAGGACCACATCCAGCAACTGGTCTCCGCCATCGACCAGGCGGGAATCCTTGTCCTGGGTCAACGCCCGCAGATCCTCAAGGCGGTGCGGTGTCCACGTCCGAGCCATCACGACCTTCTCGGCCTCCAGACGCACGCGGGCGATCCAATCCAGGTGTGGGAAGTCGCGAGCGATCGCGTCAAGCGCAGCCAGCGAGGCGACGGTTCCCCGACGTTCCAGGTGCCGCAGGATCCCATGGCGGAGGAAGGCCATGGATTCGCGATCGCCGGTCGATTCCAGGTCGTCGTGTTCCTCGCCTTCTTGCTTAGGGAACTGACGGACGATCCACACATACAAATCGGCGACGTGATCCTCGGACAATCGGTCGAGGAACGGGGCCGGACTGGCCCGATCCGTGCTCGCGGCGATCGACTCGACGAGAGCGTGCCCGAAGTCATGATTCTCCTGAAGGATCGGCCAGATCATGGACCACCCCGCGTCCGGGGCATGTGTTACGAGCGACCTGGCGGCGGCGAGCGTCCGAGGGCGTAGGTCCGCGTCAGCCAGACACGGCGGCCCCAGGAGTGACCCCGTGAACTCCCGTGCCCCGGGGACGTCCCGGGTCAAAAGGTCATCGAGCAGGATCTCCAGGACCCAGGGATTGGTCGATGGGTCCCGGACTCTGTCCATGAGGATTCCGATCAACGCAGGGCCGGGCAGATCGGCCCACAGCCGGGGTGAGAGGTAAGGATTCTCACGACGTCCCTGCTCCTCTAGCCAGCGGGCAAGCCAGTCAAGCAGCTCAGTAGGGGCGTTCCGATATGCATGGCCGACGAGCCGGCTCCGCGCCTCTTCGTCATCTCGATCCCCGGAGATCGGATAGCCGACAATCACCGGGGCCCACCTGCTCCACACGTCGAGGCCGAGTGCACCGAATTGGTCCGGTGCCTGATCGCAGAGCAGGCGCAACGCCTTTAAGCCCGCCTCGTCCGGGAAGTAGCCCCTCCCCGCCCGGAAGAACCACCTGTCGGGCGAAGGCTGGTGACCGAGCACGTAGCGATGCGAGGCCTCCATGATCCGGCCCCTGGTAGCCGGATCGGCCTCCTGCCATCCGGGATAGGCCGTCAGGTTGGTGCGAAACGCGTCCTTGTACAGATTCCGCGGTGGCTCCAGGGTCATCACCCGGGTAAGCCTCCACCACGCGTCCGGATCGCCCGCCTGCTCGCGATCCAGGAGTTGCTCGACCAGCTCCCTAGGCGGCAGACCGAGCGTCTGTGTGGCCCTGGAACGCAGCTCATGGGCCTTCAGGTCCGCGTACAGCTTGCGACCGGCCTCCGCCGCGGGCGAGTCGAGGACCACCGGGAGGATCAGATCTTTCATTGCCTCAGCGAGACTCGGGGTGCCGCGGCTGCAGCGAGGACCTCGTCGGGCGACCGGGGACCGGGCAGGAGGAACACGAAACGGACGAGTCGCGCCACGACGGGCCGGATCTCCGCATCGTGTTCAGTGTCGAGCAGCCCGATTAGCCAGGAAAGGTCCTCGACCATGATCATCGGCGGCCTGGAGTGGCATAAGATCGCTGGCTGCGTGATCCTGCCCTTCATCACGCGGAGTAGTGCTTGGACTAGTCTCCTCCGCCTGACGACGTCAGCCCCGAAGGATGTTGCCCCCGTCCGCCACGTCAGGGAGTTGATCACCTCGGTGAGGGATTCGATCCGCTTCCAGACGACTCCGGCGAGCGCTTCGGCGATGCCCGGGGTCTCGAGTTCGTCCCAGGCCCGCAGCATGATTTGGTCGATGACGAGGTCCAGGATGTGCGTAGTGCGTTCGGGATCGCCCTGCCGCGCCGCCCATCCCAACGCGAGGGGGACGTCCTCTCGGGCGAGGCCCCGGGACAGGTCGTCCGTCAGGAAGCTGGCGTAGGAGCCGAATATTATCCCTCTCTTACGGGGAGTGATGACCCGGAGAACCTCCTCGGCCGAGATTAGGCCGGGCCAGAGGGACTTCAGGACATAGCCCTTGAGCTCGTCCTCGACGTCCTCATCCAAGTCGGTCGCCAGCAGGGGGGTCAACCTCCGCCGGGTGTCCTCGTCCCCGAGCTCCCAGACAGCAGCCCCCGCCTCGACTCGGACCGTCAGCTCCTCGTCACGGTCCAGTACTCGGTCGGTCAGCGGGCCCTCAAGGCCCCGGCAGGCGCATGTCCGCGCGATGGCGATCGCGATCCGGCGGGCGGCGGGGGTCCCGCACCGCTCGGTGATGAGTGGGCCTAGCTGCGCCGCCAATCGAGGGTGCTCGAGCTTGCGAAAATGAAATCGTACATAGGGATCGATTCCGCCCAGTCGCCCGACATCGGCCACCTTGAGAAGGGCCGCGACGAGGGCCTCCCGTTCTCGGCTTCCGCGCCCTCGAGGTCGCCGAGGATCATCACCTCGGGGTCGGATGCCAGGATCGTCCGGAAGACCTCGGGGATCAACCCGGCGAGCCACACTGTCGTCTGCTGGAGCTGGGGCACGACCCTACCCCGCATGTGGGGGTGCGGACTCAGGGCCTTGATCTGCTCGACGCCCAGGCCATGGGTAACGAGGTGTCGGGCCGCGAGGTACTCGGCAAAGGTCCGGTGCGCCCGCCCCATTCGTCCGGGCCCGCGAGAGGAGAACAGTCCGGTATCCGACAGGACCTCGCGGATGCCCGCCTCGGTTACCTGCGAATTGACGCCACGAACGGGCTCGGCCCCGCCGCTGAGATCCGGGACCGCGAAGTCGTCATCCGGCTGGCTGGCCAGGTCGGGCCCGTCCCAGACCGCCGACCGGCCGCAGAAGACCATCGCGGCCGCGATCCGGGCGGCAACGGCGACTCGCTCATCCACGTCGAGAAGGCCGTGCCCGCCCGCTGCTCTCCTGGCCGGGTTGCTCTCCTCGCAGAGGACACGGCAGCCGCGTTCAAAGAAGCTCGGCCTGGGAGTTGGGTAACTGTCCGCCGCGAAGGTAGATGTTGAGTAGCAACTTGAGGGTGACCGGCTTCGCGGCCAGCGGACCCACATTGCGCTCTCTACATCGCGGAGGAACGCCCCGACGTCCTCCACCCCCGCTCCGGCGGCGATCGTCTCGACGTCACGGCGGCGGAGCGGCGTCAGCTCGAAGACGCCGGTCCGATCCTGCGGCCAGACTTCTCGGAGTCCCGCCTCGAGATCGTGGGGCCAGATCCCGGTCCGGCAGGTGATCCGGAGCTTGAGCCCGTCGTGCCGGGCGATCTTCCGAAGCTGCCCCCGGATGACCGCCGAGACATTGGGCAGATGCAATCGGCATTCGTCGAGGGCATCCAGGTAGAGATGGAGCGTCTGATCGCCAGCACGCCACCAGTCCCATTCCGGCACTTCGAACACATCGCGAATCAGTCGACCCTCGTCGCCATATTCCCCAAGGTTTCTCCAGATCTGCAGCGCTCCCGGCTTACCAGGATCGCGTTCCCATAGTTCGCGCTCGGCCTCCATGGCGGTGGTCTTGCCCATCCCCGGCTCACCAAGGAGTACAAGGCAGTCGCGATCCTCCAGAGCAGCCAGTGGGGCTAGCCCGGGGCTCGGGGATGCGCTGAATGGCTTCTCGACCGGGCTCAGGAATCCACATTCGTCAATGCAGTAATTCCCTCCTCGCGGGCACCAGTATCGCCGCGTCCGAGTGTTCAACGAGACGTTCATCAGACGGCCTGACCTCGCATGGTGAATTGAGTCGATAATCCGTGCCAACGATAATCATACGAAGAGGAACCTGAATCGTTCGGCAGAGGGTGGGTGTGTGGGTCTGGCGGATCGGGGTCGCGAATACCTCGCCTTCCAGGACGGCAGCCAGGGCGAGTTCTGGATCGAGCTGAAGGATGCACCGGGACGTACGCCGTCAGGTGGCTCGCTGTGATGACCAGCAAGATGGTGCCCGGCCGGCCGATCGAGGGCGGGGGCCATCGGCTGCTCACGACGCCGTTCCCGGGCCCGGCGGTCGCGCACGTCAAGCGGTCCAGCTCATCGCCGTCATAAGCCTCCCCGGCCAATCAAGTCCTTCAACGGAGCCGCTTCCTCTTCCTCTCGACTGTCGTGGACCGATAAGGCCGCGCCCTTAAATGCGTCGAAGATGGTAGACATCCGTTGACGCCAATCTCGCGGCGCTGCATCCTTTAAGACTACAGCCTTATCCGCTCGCCGACACTCAGCAGGTGCGATCCAATCAGAAGAACGGCACCCGATTCAGCAACCTTTCTGACGCCTCTCGAGTGGGAACCGAACCGATCGGGGGAAGATACTCCATGTAGTGGTCGCTAAGCCCGAGACCGGGGTGCGGGGCGACCTGTCTCTCGAGTTTCGTCAACGACTCGTCCCACAGGGGCTGATCGGACGCCCAGGCCGCTTCAGCAAGACGGATGCAGTCGGAGAGGAATCGCTGGATGTTGCGGACATCGCCGTCCGGCTCATCCTGTGCCAGGAACTCCCGAGCGCGGCGGAAACGAGCGAGCGCATCAGCGGTATCCCGGCCGGCTTGGCGGGCGGTCGCTTGCAGGTAGAACCCAAACGGGTGCCCGACCCTGCGCGAGACCACGGCTCGCTCCATCTCCGGATCGTCCCAAATCTCGCCCCGCCGCCTTGCCGCATCGGCCTGGTAGATGCACAGGAACCACCGCGACGGTTCACCCAGCCCGGGGTGACCTTCGATTCGGCACAAGACTTCCTCGGCCTCGCTCAATCGCCCGCCGCGGAGGTAGCCCTGGGCTAAGTAGCACCACGTCCGCGGTAGGTCGCTCGGCTCCATCTCTCCCAGCAGCTCTTCCGACCGACGGAACAGGTCTTCCCAGCCGGCCCTGCCGAGGGCCACCAACGCTCGGCCCAGCGTGTTGAATACCTGCACCCGAGTGAAAGGAGTCACGCGAAGCGGGTCGGCCGTCAACTCCTCCCGCCACGGTTCGAGCAGGCGGCAAATCTCATCGAACCGGTGGGGGGCGTAGAGGCTGGCCGCGTACGTCAGGTCTGCCCGGGCCTGATCGTCATAGGACAACGCGCGGGACGACCTCGACAGGCGGCGTTCTTCCTCGGCAAGCTCGGCCGACTTTGCATAGGCTCCGAGGTGTCGATACAGGTCGATCCTGGTCTGGCGTAACTTTCGGCGGAGACGGGTCGGGACGTCCGGCCCGAATCCACACCGCTCGGCACGATTGGAGAGATCCAGTGCCTCGGCGTACCCGTGCTCGGACCATTCAAGCCTCCGGACTCTCTCGCAGACGGTCCCGGCGTCCACTGCACTCAGTTTTTCATCGGCCAGGAAGACGTCGAGCCACCCCGTGCCTTCGAGTTCTCGCGCCAGTTCTGCGAGCGAATCGACCTGCCAGACATCGTCGAAGCAGGAGTCGTGTTCCTCGGCCTCGGCGCACCCGCGGCAGCGCACCAGGAGGGTGCCCGATCCGCACTCCCTCAGGAAGGCGTTTAGCTTCGCTGGGATGCCGCCGACCGGGACGAGGCGGCCCCCGTCCGGCTGTACCACTGCGCAAGCCCGGTCCAGCAGCGGCGGCCGGGCGTTCGCCTCCCGCACGATCGTGAGCACTCCGGCAACGTGCATGGACGGCCCAGCGCTACGTCTCCCCAAAGGATCGCTCAACGTGAACGCAAATCGCTCCGGCACGCGACCGAGGTGAGGCAAATTGAGCGACTGGAAGAGCTTGAGGAGGAGGTCCTGAAGGGTCGTGGAGGGGTGGAACGGGAGGGTCGCGTCCACCGCCCACTCGGCGCCCCGTTCGGCCACGAGTGGCACAACCCATGCCTCCTGGCAGCTTACATCAACGATCAACCCGACTATTCCCGGACGGGGATGGTCTCCGAATGCGGTACCTTCCGAGAACGACAGCGGGCCAACATGACTCGTCCAGCGGTCGCGTACGCTGCAGGGTAGGAAGATGTCGTGCCGAGCGAGCTGATCCAACAGCCGCGGCAGCCAGATCGAGAGATGGACGCAGGACGCGTCTCGCTGTGCCCATCGCTTCACGAGCCGGTCCAGGCACCACACGGGGTTGGTACGCCACAAAGCTTCGTCAGCGGTTGCGGCGAGTTCGGAGGCGAACTCCGCTGGGGTCATAGCTGGATCGCCAGACTTCGAGGTGGAGCAGTCCCGATGATCAGCACCGCACGGCCATCAACCCACCGGCAGTGAAGCTCGGTCTGATGAAACCGCCCCTCGAGACCCGAGCGCCAGGGCATGGGCAGCTCCTCGCCGGAGTCGCTTACGCCCGCCAACGGTGGGGCGGCCTCGCCTGCCCCCTCCCAAACCCCCCGGACACCCGCGGCATCCGCCACCAGGAATAACGTGCCCCCCGGAACGTCCGACACCTCGTGATACTTCACGTCGCCTTCCTCCGCGAGCGCCTGGGCTAGCTCCGCGAACAACGTCCCCCCTGTCTCCGCCGCGAGCGCCAACCCCGGAGTGAAGGCGAGCTGTGTCGGCGGGGTCGTCGAGAGCGAATTCAGGCGCAGGATGGTGGCGCTTCCGTATGAGGGGCCTCGGCGCGGGCCAGGAGGGAGACTCTCGCTCGCGCGACATCGCCGATCCACTCCTCGTACTCTGGGTCGAAGTCGATCGACGCGTCACCAGATGGAATCGCTCGGCCGCGGGCGAGGTCAGCGAGGCGCTGGCACACCAGCCCTAGAGCGTGCTCCGGCACGGCACCAACTCGCAGACGCGGTGTGCAAAGACTCGCGGGGAACCAATCGGTTTCGCCACAGCGCACCGAGAGCGGCCGTCCGATGAGTTCATGGGGAAGGGCGACGTCCGGGGTTCCGACGAGCGGGAAGTCGTCTGCGGGGGCGAGGAGGAGCAAGTCGGGGTCGTCCGGGTGGAGTCGCACGACCAACCACTCCAGACCGACATCCTCCCCCGCGTCGAAGACGTACAGATCGCCGGGTGTGGGCGTGTCACGGCCTACGGCCTGAACGGGCGGTCGCGCCAGCTGCTCGGCGGCATCCGCGATCGCCATCCGGATTCGGTCTGCAGAGCCGGAGGTAGCCATGATCCCATCCCTCGTTCGCCCGTTGGGGCCGTTTCGTCGCTCTCTGGCGCGTACTTAACGGGCACTCGGGCTACCCATCCGGGTTCTGGGCGTCTAACCCGGTAATGATCTCCCTCAGCAACCGGAAGTCATCTGACAGGGTCGCTCTTGCCACTCCGGTCCGTTCGATAAGCTCGGTTTGGGTCGGAGGAGCAGGCCCGCCTTCCTCGACTGCCTGGACCAGGGCCGCGAACACACCCGCCAGCCTCACGCGCACCCGCTCCTGCCGGTCGAGGTGGGCGATTCGGTCCTGGATGACCCGCTTGAGCCGTTCCCAGCGTTCGCGCGCTTCGAGGCCCTCTTCCGGCCACACCATCCGCACCGTGGCCTCGTACTCGTCCTCTCCTTCCCGCCCCAGGTCGGCGGACGGTACCGCGTGGCGGGCAGCCCACCCCGCACGCACTCTGCCGGCCACCGTCGCGACCAGGTCGCCGCACCGGACGGCGGCGATGCCCGCCCCTCGGAGTTGGCGGATCAGGCCGAGGACCCACTCCCGACCCTCCTCCGTGGTCTCGGTCAGATGGCGGATGACCTCCTCCCAGCCGGTCGCCCCCTTGACGGCGTCCTGGATCAGGTCGGGAGAGGCCGGCGAGGCACCCGGAAGCCCACCCTCGAACCGTAAGATGGTTTCGTTGTAGATCTTGCCCCGATCCAGGTTCTCGATCACGAGCACCTTCGCCGCAGCGGCTTCGCGGGCGGCCCCTTGCACGTTGCCGAACACCGCATACCCGATCGGGTCGTACCGCCGCTGGCGCTCCAGCAAGAAATTCTTCACGTTCCGGGCGATCAGCCCGTCGACGTTCGGCTTGATCTTCAACTGGTTCCGAAGCGCCGCCACCCGCTGCGCGATCGCGAAGATGTAGCAATCGACGACGATATCCTCGAAGGCGTTCGGAACGTCCCAGCTCGGAACGCCGGGGTAGCCCAGGTACTCGGGCGGCGATGAGAGCAAGTTCTTCTGACGCATACGGTTCCGGAGAACCCGTTCCAGCGCCGGCAGCACCTGACCGGCGGGGTCGCTGGCCGCGTCGAAGGTCCGAACGTGTTCGGTGAGTACGGAGGCCATGACGCGGTCACTCCTCCGGGTTGAGCCGGGCCAGTTCGTCCCGGAGGGTCCGGAGCGTCGTTCCGTCCAGGCGGCCGATGTGCCGCTCGGGATAATACAGCTTCAGTCGGTGGAGTCGGAAGTACCGGGGCACCAGTTTGAACGCCGTCCGCTTGTGCAAGCCGTTCTCCGCGGAGGGACCGACGAACAGGTACCCGCGGCTCGTGCGAACGTGGTCCGAGTCCGTCCCGCCGACTAGGACGCCATCCCTCCGCTCCGGGCGGTAGAAGGCGCAGGCTCCCGGGTGGTCGTCGGCCGACACGACCTCGAATCCCCAGTGGCTGTTCGGGATCATCAACACCGCGCCGGGCAGGTCGCGAGCGGGAAGGAATTCCGGCCCCTCAATGCCGTCTTCGGGCGGGATGGGCCGGTTGGGGGCTCCGGTCTGGCGATTGGTCATGGCGCAATTCGTTGGCCAGAATGATTTTCGGTAAAGTCGGACGACGTCAGCCGAGGCCCGTTACTTTCGCAAGTCCTGCCGACACCTATCCTCGGGTTGCTGGACAGTTTACGCTGCCGTGACCATTCGGCCTAGCGCCAGCCGGTGCGATCTCGAAAGCGGTGAGCCGAGCCATGCCTGATATGCCGACGGACGACCTCGACTCCGTGCCGCGCTGGTACTTCGCCGTCTGCGGGCTCCAGACCCTGCAGTCCCGCCTTCCGATCAACAAGGCTATCGAACTTCGGCGGCTGAAAGGTTTCCCCCGCCCGGAAGAGCTGGCGTCACGATTGTTCTGCCTGACGACCGCCGGGTTAATGGCCCACTACGGGGAATCCCAGGTTCAACACGAACTCGTTTTCGACGCGACCCGTTTCGACGGGTACGACGATATCGTGCAAACCGCCGGGCTGTTCGTCGCCGCAATGCGCATCCGGACGAAGGCCGACGTGTTCAGCCCGGCGGTATGTGAGTGCTCCTGGGAGGCCCTAGGCGGCGAGGAGGCCCCTGATGGCGAGGAGGCCCCGGACGGCAAGCCGGCCCGAGCATACTGGGTCAACCAGGTCATGCTTGACCATTCGACGAGCAGCGCTTCTCTGGTGGGGCCTGACGACGTTGACTGGGCCGCCCGGGCCTTGAGCCCGCTCTACAAATTGACGGCGAACCGGGACACGCGCAACGAACGGGTGGTGACGGCTGTGGAAGCAATCTGCTCCTACTTGCATGCGGGTACATATCGGATGATGGCCGCCCAGCTCTGGGCCGGGGTGGAGGCGCTCTTCGGCATCGAGCACGAGGCGAGCTATCGGGTGTCGGCGATGATCGCAAGGTTCCTCGAGGCCCACGGTCCGGCCTGCCGTGACCTCGCGAAACAGGTCAGGAAGCTGTACGGCGAGCGGTCTAAAGCGGTCCACGGCCACAAGATGAACGAGGAGCAGCTCCAACAACATATCGGGAAGGTGCGGGGCTTACTTGCCCTGCTCCTAGCCCGGGTCGTGGATCGGGGCCTCCCCGAAAAAGACGAACTCGATGACATGCTGTTCGTACCTGACCCGCCAGGGAACCCGGACGGAACTTGACCCCGCCCGTTACCCAACACCAGACCGACCGCCATCTTCGCCGGAATCCGAGGACTTGCCGTTCATGGCCAACCACCGCGAGATCGTCTCCTTCATCTGGAGCGTCGCCGACCTCATCCGCGACTCGTTCAAGCGCGGCCACTATCAGGACGTGATCCTGCCGTTCACCGTCCTGCGGCGGCATCGACTCCGTCCTCGCCCCGACCAAGCCGAAGGTGATCGAGACCTACAACAAGCTCAAGGACAAGCTCGACAACCTCGACCCGCAGTTGTGCAAGGCGTCCGGGTTCGCGTTCTACAACACGTCGAAGTACGACTTCGAGAAGCTCCTCGCCGAGCCGCAGCAGCTCGCCGCAAACCTGCGGCGGTATATCAACGGCTTCTCGAAGAACATGCGGGACGTGATCGAGAAGTTCGACTTCGAGAACACCATCACCAGGCTCGAGACGGCCAATCTGCTCTACAAGGTCGTCGAGAAGTTCGCGGACCGGACGAAGGTGGACCTCAGCCCGGCGGCCCTCTCGAACCACGAGATGGGCTACGTCTTCGAGGAACTCATCCGGAAGTTCAACGAGGCCCTCGACGAGAACCCCGGCGAGCACTTCACGCCGCGCGAGGTGATCCGGCTGATGGTCAATCTCATCACGGCGCACGACCGGCAGGACCTCCAGAAGGGCAAGGTCATCCGCACCGTCTACGACCCGTGCTGCGGGTCCGGCGGCATGCTCACCATCGCCAAGGAGCGAATCCTGAAGATCAACCCGCAGGCCGACGTCCACCTGTTCGGGCAGGAGGTCAATCCTCAGACCTTCGCGGTCAGCAAGTCGGATCTCTACATCAAGAGCGCCGACGGCCGCGACGCCGAGAACATTGCCTTTGGCAGCGTGCTCAATAATAAGACCGACGGTCACGCCGACCGCACGTTCGACTACCTGCTCGCCAACCCGCCCTACGGCAAGGACTGGAACCTCGACCAGGAGGAGGTCCGGGCCGAGGCCGCGCGTGGCGACGCAAGGACAGATTCGCCGCCGGCCTGCCGCGGATCAGCGACGGCCAATTGCTGTTCCTCCAGCACATGCTCGGCCGGATGCACCATCCCAGCGAGGGCGTCAGTCGCGTCAGCATCATCATGAACGGCTCGCCGCTGTTCACCGGCGACGCCGGCAGCGGCGAGAGCGAGATCCGTCGCTGGATCCTGGAGAACGATTACCTTGAGGCCCTGATCGCGCTGCCCCAGCAACTCTTCTACAACACCGGTATCAGCACCTACGTCTGGGTGCTCGCCAACACCAAACCCGCCGACCGGAAAGGAAAGGTGCTGCTGATCGACGCCTCGGAGGGGTGGCTACCAAGGCGCAGGAGCCTCGGCGAGAAGCGGCGAGACATTCCCGACGGCATCGAGCGGCCCGAGAATTACATCCCGTACATCGCGAAGCTGTTCGAGGACTTCGCCGACGGCACGGCCACCATCCCCGGCGACCCGCCGAAGGAGCTACGGGCGAAGGTCTTCCCCACCACCGCATTCGGCTACCGCAAGGTAACGATCGAAAGGCCTCTGCGGTTGAACTTCCAGGCCACTACGGAGCGATTCTTACGCCTGGAAGTGGCCAGGGCATTCCAGAACCTGGCCGTCAGCAAGAAGAAGGACCCGAGGGAACGCGCTGCCGACGAGGCCCTCGGACGCGAGACGCAAGAAGCCATCAGGGAGATGCTGAAAACGTTGCCCGGCACGCTCATGAAGGACCGGGCCGAGTTCCTGCCGTTACTGGATGCGGCGGCAAGGAAGGAGGGGTTGCGGCTCGCCGCTCCGCTCAAACGGGCTATTCTCGACGCCCTGAGCGAACGAGACGAGTCGGCCGCGATCTGCCTCGATGAAGACGGCAATACGGAGCCGGACCCGGAGCTGCGCGATACCGAGAACGTGCCGCTTGGTGAGGGCGTGCAGGCGTTCTTCGAGCGGGAAGTGGTGCCACACGTCCCGGATGCGTGGGTTAACGAGAATATCCGCGACGAGAAAGACGGTGGCATCGGCGTCGTCGGCTACGAGATCAACTTCAACCGGTACTTCTACCGCTACCAGCCGCCGCGGCCTCTAGAGGCTATCGAGGCGGACATCAAGGCCGTCGAACAGGACGTGCTGAATCTGCTAAAGGAGGTGGCGGGGTGATCGCCAATGCACTCGACACGGCTACCGTCCGCCGCTGGAAGCGGTACCAAGAGTATAAGAGTTCAGGAGTTGCGTACCTCGGAGACATCCCGGCACATTGGGAGATTCTCCGTCTGAAGTGGGCGGTCTCAAAAATCGGAAGCGGGAAGACCCCAAGGGGGGGCGGAGAGGTTTACTCCGAATCGGGCGTCCTCTTTTTGCGCAGCCAAAATGTCCATTTCGATGGACTGCGGTTGGATGATGTTGTCTACATTGACGATGCCACTAACGCGGAAATGGCTTACTCAAGTGTGCAGCCTAACGATGTTCTATTGAACATCACGGGCGATCCCTTGGGCGATGTTGTGTGGTCCCAATCGGAAATCCGAAAGCTAACGTCAACCAACACGTTTGTATCCTTCGCCCTCGCCCGGCTCGAGTTCTCGCCGATTACCTGAGTTCCTGCATTGCATCCTCCATCGTACAGGCACAAATCTTCTCGTCTGAAAACGGGGTGTCCCGTGAGGGATTGAACTATACTCAAACTGCGAACCTCCTGTTCGCAACCCCTTCAAACCTTTCCGAGCAACGGGCGATCGCGGCCTTCCTCGGCCGCGAGACGGCCCGGATCGACGCCCTCATCAGGCACAAGGAGCGGCTGATCGCGCTGTTGGAGGAGAGACGGCAGTCGGCCATCAGCCAGGCCGTTACCCGCGGCCTCGACCCGACTGCTCCGCTGAAGGATTCCGGCGTCCCTTGGCTCGGCATGGTGCCGGAGCATTGGGACATCGTGCGAGCAAAGTTCTTATTTCGCCCGACGGAATACCCCGTCCGCGCTGGCGATGGGGTTGTCACAGCCTTCCGCGACGGGCAAGTGACTTCTGCGCACGAATCGGCGAACGGAAGGGTTTACCTTTGCAATCCTTGAAGTCGGATATCAGGGTGTTCGTGAGGGTCAACTTGTCATCCACTCGATGGACGCATTCGCTGGGGCGATCGGGGTGTCAGACTCGGACGGAAAGTGCAGCCCCGAATACATCGTTTGTCGCCCACTCCGAACCGACGCAGTCGCGAACTACTACGCACCGTGCCTCCGGGAGATGGCACGACAAGGCTTTATTGAGCTGTCGTGCAACGCGGTTCGGGAGCGTGCCCCTCGGCTCCGCTTTCCCACGTTCGCTGAAATGGTACTTCCTGTTCCTCCGCGAGCCGAGCAATACCAAATCGCAGACCACGTCCGTCTTTGCAAAGAAGTTATCGCCGCGAAGATCGCGGTAATTCGACACTCAGCCGCGCTGGTTGAGGAGTACCGCACGGCCTTAATTTCGGCAGCCGTCACCGGGCAGATCGACGTCCGCGGCGAGGTGACCCCATGAGCAAGACGATCTCCGAACAGGCACTCGAAGGGGGCATCGTCACCGACCTCGTGAAGGGGCACTACGTCCAGCGTCCGCCGTCCGCGTTCGACAAGGCGCTGTGCCTCGACCCCGGCCCGCTCATCGACTTCGTCCAGGCCACCCAGCCGAAGGAGTGGATGAAGTTCGTGGTCCAGCACAAGGAGGACGCACGGGCGGCGCTGCTGAAGCGCGTCGCCGAGGCGGTCGAGAGGGACGGCACCGTGACCGTGCTGCGGCAGGGAGTGAAGGCGACGGGCTGCAAGTTCCGGCTCGCATACTTCAAGCCGGAAACGTCGCTCAACCCCGACACCGAGGTGCTGTACCAGGCGAACCAGTTCACGGTGATGCGGCAGGTGCGGTACAGCGAGAAGACCGACCACAGCCTCGACCTGGTCGTGTTCCTGAACGGCCTGCCGCTGTTCACCGCGGAGTTGAAGAACCCGCTCAACGATCAGGACGTGACCGACGCGATCACCCAGTACCGCCGCACCCGCGACCCGCGCGAGCATGTATTCGCCCTAGGCCGATGCCTCGCCCACTTCGCGGTCGATCCATTCCTGGTGTACGTGACCACGCACCTGAAGGGGGACGAGACCGTCTTCCTTCCGTTCAACAAGGGCGACGGCGTGGGCAAGGACCGCGGGGCCGGCAACTCGCCGCCGAAGCTCGGCAGCGGCTTCAGCACCGATTACCTATGGCGCGAGGTGTGGGCACGGGACAGCGTGCTCGACCTGATGCAGTACTTCGTTCAGGACGTACGCGACCGCGACGACGCGGGGAAGCTCAAGCGGGCGGTGATCGTCCCGAGGTATCACCAACTCGACTCGGTCCGAAGCCTGATCCGGCACGCCCGCGACCACGGACCGGGGCAGAACTACCTCATCCAGCACAGCGCCGGCAGCGGCAAGTCGAACTCCATCGCGTGGCTGGCGCACCGGCTGGCGTCGCTGCACGGCAAGGACGACAAGCGGGTGTTCGACTCGGTGATCGTGGTGACCGACCGCGTCGCGCTGGACCGGCAGTTGAGCCGGACGGTGAGTTCGTTCGAGCAGACGGCCGGGCTGGTGGAGCACATCGACCAGGGCGGCAAGCACCTCAAGGAGGCTCTGGAGGCCGGCAAGCAGATCATCATCACGACGCTCCAGAAGTTCCCGGTCGTGCTGGAGGAGATCCGCAAGCTCGGCAAGGACAAGCTCTCGTGGAAGGCGGAGGGCTTGCGGTTCGCGCTGATCCTGGACGAGGCGCACTCGTCGCAGGGGGGCGACGCGGCCAAGGAGATGAAATCGACGCTCCGCGTCGGCTCGGACGACGAGGAGGGGGAAAGCCCGACGGACCTCGCCCTGAAGGACCAGAAGGCACGCGGGCGGATGAACCACGTGAGCACGTTCGCGTTCACCGCGACGCCGAAGGAGGAGACGCTGAGCCTGTTCGGCGCGCAGCAGCCCGACGGCGGCCGTTCGAGCCGTTCAGCCTGTACAGCATGCGGCAGGCCATCGAGGAGGGGTTCATCCTCGACGTGCTCAAGAACTTCGTCTCGTACCGCACCTACTGGACGCTGCTCAAGAAGGTGAAGGAGGACCCGAAGTACGACCGCCAGAAGGCGAGCAAGCTGCTGACCCGGTTCGTGGCCGAGAACCCCAAGACGATCCGCGAGAAGATCGAGGTGATCGCCGAGCACCTGGCCGCGCAAGGTCCTCGACCAAATCGGCCACCGCGCCCGGGCCATGCTCGTGACGAGTTCGCGGCTCCAGGCCGTGAAGTACAAGCAGGAGCTGGACAAGTACCTCGCGGAGAAGGGCTACACTTGGAAGGCGGCGGTCGCCTTCTCCGGCACCGTCACCGACGAGGACACGAAAGCAGGACTTCACGGAAGCGGGGATGAACGGGTTCCCCGAGAACGCAGACGGCGGCGAAGTTCGCGACCGACCCGTACCGGCTCCTGATCGTGGCGAACAAGTTCCAGACCGGGTTCGACCAGCCGCTGTTGCACACGATGTACGTGGACAAGAAGCTCGCCGGGGTGAACGCGGTGCAGACGCTGTCGCGGCTGAACCGGACGCACCCGGGTAAGACGGAGAACCTGCGTGCTCGACTTCGCGGACAACGCGGAGCGGGTCAAGGAAGGGTTCGGCCGGTACTACGGCCAGACCAGCCTGGAGGAGGTGACCGACCCGAACGAGCTTTACGCGATCGAGAGCGCGCTGAAGCAGTACCATCTCTACTTCGCCGCCGACCTGGAGGCGTTCTCCGCGGCGTACTACAAGCCGCGGCCGGTGATGGAGAAGGTGTACGCGGCTCTGAAGCCGGTGGTAGATCGCGTGACGGCGGCCGAGGAGGACGATCAGCGCGAGTTTCGTGGCCAACTGAACCGTTACACCGAGCTGTACGCCTTCCTCGGTCAGGTCATCCCATTCGCGGACCCGGAACTGGAGCAGCTCTACCAATTCTGCCGGTGCCTGCTGCGGTTGCTGCCGGTGCCGCGAGAGGACCAGCCGCGGGAGCTGCAGAAGTTCGTGGACGTGAACACCGTCCGGCTGGTGCAGGCGGCGCGAGAGTCGATTTCGCCGGAGCCGGGCAAGGGGGTGCTCGAACACCACAAGGGGGGCGTGGCGGCCGGCAAGCCCGAGGAACAGCTCGAACCGCTCTCGCAGATCCTCAAGCTGCTCAACGAGCGGTTCGGGACGAACTTCACGGAGGATGACAAGCAGTTCCTGGAAACGCTCGAGGAGAAGCTCGACGCGGACGTCGGGCATGGCGGCGAGCTTCGCGGTGAACACCCGGGAGAACGCCCGGCTGACGTTCGACCACAAGGTCCGCGACCACGTGCAGGACATGATCGACACGAACTTCAAGTTCTTCAAGCAGATCAACGACAAGCCGGAATTCGCCGAGTTCCTCAACGACCTGCTCTTCGACCGCTACGCCGAGCGGAAATCAACCGGCGTCGAGGTGGATGAACTCGGGACGACGTGACGGAACCTGTCGAATTCGTCAAATTGTCAAAAGGCCCTAGACTGTCCGATCTGACCAGTTACCCTCTCCATTCTATAGGTGATCGTACTCGTCGGCTGCGCCCATGCCCCTCGAACCCTTGCGTGTATGGCTCCATGAACCCTTTCGTGGCTACCGCCCCTAACGGATCTGCACAGAGCCCGAACGGCCCGCCGCGGGACGCCCACGCCTTCACAGACCTTGCCTCGCTCATCGGCCGAGCGCTTACGCAATATAAAGACATCGTCACGGTCTCGCCGGAAACTCCGGCCCGGGAGGCCATCCGGTTGCTCACCCAATACTGCTTCTGGCAGGTGCCCGTCGTTGACCGGGGTCAGGTCGCCGGCCTGTTTTCCTACCGATCATACTCGCTCGCGGTCGTCAACACCTACGAATTGCCGGGCCAGCACCGGGCCGACGGGCTATCGGTTTGGGAGTGCATTGAGACCCCTGCCTACGTGCAAGGCACAGACGAGTTCCGACGGCTGTTCGACGAACTCGATGCCGAGACACGGTCCTCGTCGGGTCACGCGGCCGGTGCGAGGGGATCATCACCGTGATGGGCGTGTTGCGGTGCCTCTTCGAGGCAGCGAGCCCGTTCCTGCTCGTCGCGGAGATTGAGTTGTCGCTCCGCACGCTGATCGAGCTGGCCCTGGACCCGGAGGAACTGGGCTGTTTCGCCAAAGCGAGTCTGACGCACTACAAGCCAGAGAACATCCCGGCGAAACTCGAGGAAATGACTTTTCACGACTACGTTCTGCTCATTGGTCACGGCGATAACTGGCCGCGATTCAATCGAGTCTTTCGCGCGGAACGATCGATGACCCGCGCCAAACTCAAGCTGATCAATGACTTGCGGAATAATCTCTTCCATTTCCGTCAGGGGTTCGCGGACAGGGACTGGGAGACACTGACCGAATCACGAGAATGGATGCTCCGGCTGGTCGACTTCGCGGGGGGACAGGAGACTTGGAAGTGAACCGCCGTGTTGCGACGCCAGCTCCGCGACGGGTCCCGATCCACTCAGGTTGACATTCGGCCGCGCAGGACCCGGACTTTTCTGCCGTTCGTCGTTAGTGAAATCTCGACCGAGACGTCATGAGACCATCTCCAATCCACACGAGCATTGACACCCGCATGAGTACGCCCCACCAAGCCGAACCGATCACGCCAATCGCCGACCGAGGAAACTTGGCCCGGGCGCTGATCGACTGGTTCCACTCTTACGCGAAGCCGTTTCTCCAGGGCGTCCAGCCCGAGAAAGTCGCCCCCCTCGAAGGCGACGCGCGGAATCTGGAGGGCGTCCTCGGGTCGGCCGATCAGGAATTGACCGTGTGTTTCCTGGGCAACGCAGGGGTTGGGAAAAGTACCCTCATCAACTCGCTCGTGGCCGGCAAGGACGTCATCCTGCCGGCCGGTGGCATCGGGCCGCTCACCGCCCAAGCGCTCGCCGTCCGGTACGCCCCGCACCGTCGGTTCGAGGTCGAGTACCACCCGACCCAGGCCCTCTGGCAGCTCGCGTTCGCGCTCGAGAGCGCCTTGAAGCGGGAGGCCCTGCGCGACCCGCCGGTTCAACAAGGATGACGACCTCGGGCGGGAGCTCGAGCCCGAGGCCCGTGCCGAAGCCGAGGAGGCCGCAGCAGATGGCCCGCAACTCGGCGAGAAGCTGAAGGAACTGAAGCGGCAAGCGCAGCTGCTGGTCACCGGCGACCAGGACTGCCAGACCTCCCTCGAGTATCTCGTTGACACCCTCCGCGACGTGACCGGTAACAGGCGAGTTTGGGGCACCTCGCCGCGGCCGGAGGACGCGGAGCGGCTGCAGCAGATCCGAGCGGCCCTCTCGTGGGCGTCCGGCCCTGGCGGGGTCCGCGCGTTCACGTCAGACGACCCCACATTCCGGGCAGCGCTGGGCCACCACGCGTCGGGGTTCCTCGCCCCGCTGATCAAGGAGCTGAGGGTTTTCTGGGACGCCCCGCTCTTGAAGGAGGGCGTGACCCTTGTCGATCTCCCCGGCGTCGGGATCGTCAACGACGTATACGAGGCAACCACCAGCCGGTGGATCCGGGAACGGGCCAGGGCCGTCATCCTCGTGGTCGAGACCCGCGGGATCAACGCGACGCACGCCGAACTGCTCCGGAGCAGCGGCCTACTGAACCGCCTCCTGTACGCGGCCGACGACCCGACCGCCGACCCCGTGGTGCTGATGGTGGCGGTGGTGAAGGGCGACCTGGTGGCCGAAGAAGAGTTCCTGAAGGACCGGTCTCGCAGGAAAAGAGAGCACTTCGCCGACGTGCGCCGGAAGTCGATTGAACACATCCGGCGCCAACTCCGGGAACAGCTCGAGGAGGTGTGGGCGTCCGACGACGCGGCTCGCGTGGGGGCACGGAAGGAGGTGATCGAGACGATCCTCGAAGGACTCCAGGTGCATCCGGTTTCCGTGCCCCGAGTATCGCAGGTTGCTCGAAGCCGACGAGGAGGACCGCGCCTTCATCACCGACGCCGACCAGAGCGGGATCCCAGGGCTGGTCGAGGGCCTGGCCGGGCTGGCGCGCCGCCAGCGGGAGTTGAAAGCCCTCCGACTGCGGGAGGTGAGCGAGGATTTTTTTCACAGAGTCCTGGCCACCGTCCGGGTGAACCAGGCGCGGTGGCGAGAGGAGGCCCGGGCGAGCCAAGAGGCGGAACGGCTACGGGGTGAGCTGGATGAGTTCCTGGAACCCCTAAGGCGGGAGTTCCACGCCCGCCAAGGGGCGTTCCGCGAGTTCCTCCGCGAGACGCTGCCGGCCCGCATCCGTGAGCTGGTCGAGAAGGCCAAGGGCATGTCGAGTGGCGAGATCCGGAAGTACCTGCACAAACTGAAGGACGCTCATCCGGGTACCCTCAAGGCCGCCGTCCGGAAGAACGGGGTGTTCGACGGCGCCCGCACCATCAACCTTCCCCTCGACTTCGCCATCCGGTTCGAGGAGCCGATCGCGGAAGTGTGGGGCAAGTCGGTCCTCAAGGAGATCCGCGGGCGGACCCAGCAGTTCGCCCGCGATTGCGTGGCGTTCGTGGACCAGGTGGTCGAGTGGGCCAAGGGGCAAGGGACCAGGGTCCAAACCCAACTCGTCCTGGCCCAGCGGGAGGAGATTAGCGCCAACGCGAAGCGGCTGGAGGCGGTCGGCAGGGAAATGGTTAACGAACTTAGGGATCAGGTGAAGAGCACGCTCATCCGGAAGGTCGAAGGGCCGATTCGTCAGAAGTGCAAGAAGTTTGTCAGCGACAACAAGAACCAGGGTAATGGGGTCAGGAACCGGACCCTAGACCTCTTCGACCAACTGGCGGATGACGCGACCGAGGCCGCTAGCGGCCCGGCGATCGAGATCCTCACGGCCCAGTTCCGGGAGGTCGAGAAAGAGATCCTTGCCGTCTTCGAGCAGCACCCGGACCCGCTGACCTCGGCTGCCGAGGCGATCGTCGCCTCGCACGAACTCCGCGTCAAGCGGAGCGACGCCCAACGCCGCAGGAAGGTCTTGGCAGAGGCCGACACGGTGCTGGACAAGTGCCCGTGGCCCGTACCCGCCGAGGCTGGCGCCTCGGAGGGAGGTGCACAGTGAGTCCGATCGTCATCCGTGAAAGCGGAACGGCACCCGCGACGGTCCTCCGCCGGTACGAGGAGTTCGGCTTCCCTTCGCTCGACCTCGTGAACCCACCTCGGCGCTTCTGGGCCGACCGGGACGCCCCTGGGCCGGCGGTCGAGACACAGGTCAACGCCCGCCGCGTGTCCGAGCTCCCGGCTCCGTCCGGTCTCCTCGCGGACCTGCCGGCCGACGACAACTGGCCGGCCCAGACTCGGCGGAGCCTCGCCCGCCTGTGGGCCTACTATCTCGTGTGCGAAGATCCACTCCGCCGGCTGGACGCCCGGCAGGTGAACACCCTCGCTCACCAGGTGAGCCTGGTGCAGCACGTGCTCGAGTCCGACCAACTCCGGCGGGTCCTCGTCGCCGACGAGGTCGGGCTTGGCAAGACGGTCGAGGCCGGCCTGCTAATCCAGCACCTGCTCGACCAGTCGCCGGGCCTGCGCGTCCTGTACCTCGCGCCCGCCCGGCTGGTCCCGAACGTGCGACGCGAACTCGACCGGCTGGGCCTTCACTTCCGCCAGTGGGCGACGTCGGAGGGCGACGCCCGCCTGACGGACCCGTTGGTCGTCGCGAGCATTCACCGGGCGGTGCATGCCAACCACTTCGAGCGGGTGCTTGATACCGCCCCGTGGGACGTAATCGTGGTGGACGAGTGCCACCACCTGTCGGACTGGGCGGCAGGTGGAGGCGACCCTCGGGAGAAGTTCCGGTTGGTCCGGGACCTGATCTCGCGTCAGCAGCCCGAGGCCCGGGTCATCTTCCTGAGCGGGACACCGCACCAGGGCCACGCCAGCCGGTTCGAGAACCTGCTCGGCCTGCTGCGGGCCCCGGGCGAGTCGGCCGAGGCGCTCGCCGGGCGAGTGATCTATCGGACCAAGGAGGACGTCCGCGACTGGGACGGGAACCCCCTCTTCCCGTCCCGGCAGGTGAATGACCCGCACCTGGTCAACTTGGGCCCCGAATACCGGGAGTGGGTGCGTCACATCCACGAGTTCTTCCTCCCCCCGTCCAGCGACCCGGGACGGGCCGACCCCCGGCGCCGGGCGGCCGGGTGGCGGTGCGCCCAGGCCCTCCAGTGGGCGACCTCCAGCCCACAGGCGGGGCTCGGCTACCTAGTCCGGCAAGCGATCCGCGCCCGCTGCCGCCTCGACGACGCACCGCTGGCCGAGGCCGTCGCCGCCCTCCGTCCCTATCGCCGGGGCCGACCCGACGAGCCCGTCGACCAATTGTTCTCGCGGATCGCCCGCGAGGTCGCCCGCCAGCGCGACGAAGACGACGTCGAAGACATTGAGGAGGATGGGGACGGCGACTTAGGTTACGGTCACTCCCTGACCGGGCTTCTGGCCGAGGGGATCGATATCGTCCGCACCGCGGCAGACGAGAAGTGGTCGTACATCCAACGCCAGCTCCTCGACCCGCACGGCGACGAGAAGGTCGTCCTGTTCGCCCAGCCGATCGAGACGGTGACCGCCCTCGCCCACTTCCTCGAACGAGCCGCAGGCAGGCGGCCGGCGCTCATCGTAGGGGGCCAGACAGACTCCGAACGGGATGCCGAAGTTGCATCGTTCTGGCGGCCCGACGGGCCCCGCTTTCTGGTCTCGTCCCGGGCCGGCGGCGAGGGGATCAACCTTCAGATCGCCCGGCGACTGGTCCACGTTGACGTGCCGTGGAATCCGATGGACCTGGAGCAGCGGGTGGGCCGAGTCCACCGGTTCGGCTCGCGGCGGACGATCGTCGTGGACACCGTGGTGGTCCGGGACAGCCGCGAGGCCCACGCCTACCGCGTGGCGCGTCAGAAGCTGGACCTGATCGCTCGGACCCTTGTCGCCCCGGAGCGGTTCGAGGCGGTATTCGCTCGGGTCATGGGCCTCGTCCCCCCGGAAGAGCTTCAGGACGTCCTGATCCAGGCGGCGGCCGGCCCCCTCTCCGACCGGGACCAAGATGCGATCGCGAGAATGGTGCAAGAGGGTTTCGGCGCGTGGCAGGCGTTCCACGAACGGTTCGCCGAACGCCAGCGGCAGATACGTCAGCAGGACCCTGGGCTGGCGAACTGGGAGGATCTCGCCCGCTTCCTCTCCGAGTACGCGAACGTCGAGATTCGCGAGGGGTTTCGGGCTCTCAGGTTCATCCGGTCGGGCGACCGGATCGACCCTGTCGAGCAGCCGGTCCAAGTCGTGAGTCTCGGCGGGCCGGAGCGGTACGTGTGCGGGGACGTCGGCGGCGTACCGGTGTTCGGACTCGATGGTGAACAGGCCCGGCAAATCGGCCTGAACCTCCCGCCCGTCGCCGAGATCTTGCGCCGGCTGGCCTTCGTCACCTGCGCCGGTGCGGCGGTGGTGCGGTTGCCGAACGATCGTTCCGTACCTGGCGTGGGGCGCAGGATCCTTTCGGGGTAATGGCTTTCGTGCGACAGACGGTTCGGCCGGACCCCCGGGCGGGACACGTCGAGGTCGGCGTCGCGGCTCCTTTGCTACCTCGTCACACCGGATCGAGAGCCCGTGCTGGTCGAGGGAATCCCGAAGCGGGATCTGTTGTACTGCGCTGTTCGAGGCCACAGTCGCGAGGGTGAAGCCGGCCCCGGGGGACCCCGTGGTCGCGGCCCTCGCGCGGCACGAGACCGAGATCGGTAATCAACTTCGACGGCCTTCGGAGCCGGAGATGCGGTCCGGGGTACGGCACGCCGTGACGCCGCTCCTCGCCGCTCTGGTCCTCCGATGAGGTCAGAGATGGTCGGTGGGCGAGGTCCGCAATCACCTGGTGGACATGATCGACAGGAGCTCCAATTTCTCCAAGCAGATCAAAGACAAGCCAGAATTCGCAGACTTTTTCAACGACCTGCTCTTCGACCGCTACGCCGAGCGGAAGTCGGCCACTCTTGAGGAAGTGCCCGACGGGGTGTAAGGCAAGAAGTGAAATGGTGTCGAATTGGGTGATCGGGCCGGGGCACTTGTTGTTCCCGGCCCGCGGTGTTTTATGGCCGGGAATTCGGACCTTCCGTTGCACGGGCCGTTATTGGACACGCGGAAGCAATAACGTGGCACCCACGTGAGGTCAGCATGTCCGGGTCTCCCGCTACACTCGATTCGGTCACAGCGAAGCGGTTGGACGAGATCCGCGGGCCGTTGCCGCGGCGCTCGCCGAACGTCCGAGTCCTGGCGGCGTTCGCCCAGAACACGGACTGCCCGCTCGCCACGCTCGGGTTCGCCGCCGGGGTGGACTTTGATCGACTGCTCGTCGGCACGCGGTTCCGAGCCCCGTTCGGCCAGTCGCCGTTCGCCATCCAGCGAGGGCTCGCGTTCGAGAAGATGCTGCGGGACAACGACTACGACCTTACTCTCGGGCTGCTCCGCGGTCCGCTCGGACTGCCACCGGCCGGGACCAGGGTCGTAAACCTGCGCGAGGGATTCCCTTCCGGTCCTGGCCGCATGCCGGCCCGCGTGAAGGCAACCTCCGACCTCGTGCGGGAGATCGTCCGCGGCAACCCAAGTGCCGCCCGCCTGATCGACGGCGCGGTCCTCGTCGGGAACATCGGCGGGGTGCCCGCGTACTTCGAGGCCGACGCGTTGGCCGCCCGGGCCGCCGACGGGCAGCTTCACGTCGCCGAGGTGAAATCGTTTCCGAAGGTGGACGACCGAGTCGATCCCGATCAACTCGGCTCCGCGCTCGACCAGAGTGCCGTCTACGTCCTGTTGACCTGCGACATGGTGGCGAGCCTGGGCGGCGACCCGGTGAAGGTGGTCAGCGATCGCGCGATGCTCATCACGCCACGGAACGTCGGGCTGACGCCGACGCTCTCCGAGCAGCGGGTCACCGCCCGGGTCACGCGGATGCGTCGGGTGCTCGCGGCCATACCCAGCGCCGGGGATGTGGCCGCCGCGACTCCGGCCGATATTACCTTCGGCCCTGTGGCCGACCGGGGCGCTGAGGAGCAGTCTCGGCTCGACCGACTCCACGACATCGCCGACCGGGTCGGCACGACCTACACCCCAGGCTGCCTGAGCACATGCGGAAACGCCCGGTTCTGCCGCGATCGGGCGGCCCGCGCAGGTTCGCCGTGCGTGAGCGGGTCGGCCGCCGTACGGTTGCTGCCGGAAGTTATCACCCTGGGCCGCGCCGAGTCGTTGACCCGCGGCGCAACGCCGACCCCAGCAGAGATGCCGGCGGCCACCCTCCTGGAACGGGCCGGTCGCCTAATCGACGAGGCGACCCCGTCCTCGACACCCTCGCAGAGGACCGCATGAACCACCTCGACGTCGCACTGGCGGCCCGCTCGTTTACCACTGGGCGGGGAGTCAGGAGTTGTACCGTCCGACACCGCCGGCTGGTGCCGAAGCCGCTGGCGGTTGTACTCTGGCAGTTGGGTGCCGAGTCGTTCTCGGCCGCCGCGATCGGCTGGGGGAGGCACACGCCGGTCTCGGGATGGCGGTGGCCGGCGAGCCGCGGAACCGCAACCTCGCGTTCGCCGCCCTGCTCGAATTCGCGACGTGGTTCAACCCACGGTTCGATGCGTTCGCCGCCGACCGCGAGACGTTCACGCGCGGGGATTATACCTTTACAGTCGCCAGGTCGGCCCCGCAGGTCGTCGTCGCCAACGGTGCGACGGTCGAACTGCTCGGCCGGCTCGGTCGGCGGCTGGCGTACCTGCCGACCGATGGCGAGCGTCCGGCAAACCCGGCCCTCGTCCGGCTCGGCCGTCACCTCCGCTTCCTCTGGGATCACTACGCCGTCCCCGGTCAGCAATTGGTCGTCGCCTTGGCCGACCTGATGAACGCCCACTGGGCGACCCCGCAGTCCGCGATGGAGCGACAGTCACTCCCCGCCTTGGACGCGTTCATCGACCCACCGTCCGGGACTGGCGCGTTCGACGCGGCCGCGGCTGCCGAGCTACGCCCGGTCGGGCCGCTGCCCGACGGCGACGACGAAGAGGACCTGATCCCGCTGGTGGAGCGGTTCAATGCCGCCCGGAACGGCAAGACCGATCCGGCCGTGGTCGGCCCGCTCCTGGCCCCGATCATCGATCACTACCGGCCGCTCGTCCGGCGGGCGTGGGACCTGTTGTGGCGGTGCCGGAACCGGGAGGCGGCGCTTCCCGAGGCCCCTTCCGTCGGGCGACGGTGGGACGGGGACCGCACCGCCTACACGCGACACATCGACTGGCTCGCCCGCAACGGGCTGCGACGGACACGGCAGTCCCCGCGCCAGGCTGCGACCACTCTCCGGAACCTGGAGGAGGCCGGGCGGCTCCTGGAGGCCGAGGAGGCGTGCGACGACCCGCTCCGTATGGCCGCCTACGTGTTAGCGAACAAGGCCGTCCGCGGAACGGTCGTCGCCCTGGACGCCGACCACACGGAGCCTGGCCCGAAGCGGATCGTTCGTCGGCCGCTCGTCACCCTGCGCTCCCCGGACCCTTGCCTGATCTCGGTCGGCCGCGAGCTGTGGTGGACCGACCAACCCGACGGGAAGGAGTTCGTCGTCGAGGAAATTTGTCCGGGACCGGGCGGCGGGTCGGACGTCGTCTTGAAACTGATGACGTCGAGCGGAAGGACGGCGCACCCAACCGTGGGCCGCCGCGCGTGCTTCTCGGCCCACTCAACGACGCCCGCGTGGCTGGGAAAGCTCCCCGACGACGACCCGTGGACGCACCAGACGGCCGGACCGGCGGTTCACGCCGCGCCGATCGAAGACACCATTCCCGAGGTCTGACCAAATGGCGAGCCGTTCAAGCACTCCACCCGCCTTCTACGACTCGGCGACCGTGGCTGCCGCCGAGGCCACGGCCGACGCGGCGATCCATGATCTCCTGCACGGTTCCGGACGCCACCGCGGGGTAGTGACTACCGCCCCTGCCGGTGCGGGAAAGAGCTTCCTGGTATCGACCGCCGTCGATCGCGCCCGCGATCGCGGCCTGCGGGTGGCCGTGGCGGCCCCAACGAACGAGCAGGCGTTCGGCCTGGTCCGGTCGATCGCGACTCGGCATTGCGCCGGTCGGACCGGTCGGACCGCGACGTTCGTTCCGGCGAGTACGGTGTCACTCCCTGATCCGATCCGTACGCTCCCCGGGGTTTTAGAAGCGAAAGCCAAGGACGCCAACGCGCACAACCTTATTATCGGCACCCTCAGCAAGCTCGGGGACGCATTTGCCCGCGGCGACCTCGACCCGTTTGATGTGCTCCTGGTGGACGAGGCGTATCAAGCTGACTCGGCGAAGTATTTCGCGGTCGGTGGACTGGCTCCCGTCCATCTCCTCGTGGGCGACGCCGGCCAGATCAGCCCGTTCGCAAGGGTAGCCGACCCCGGACGGTGGCGGGGCCTGCCGGAGGACCCACTCCAGACGGCCGTCGCAGTGCTTCTACGCAACCATCCGTGCACCCCGGTGCATGGGCTGCCGATCACCCGCCGGCTGGACCCGCGTGCGGTGGGCATCGCCCGGTTGTTCTACCCCGACCTCGGCTTCCGCGCCGCCGTCCTGCCGGGAGTGCGGGAGCTTCACCTAAGTACGGGGACGGGGACGGACCGCAACCTCGATTCCATCCTCTCTCTCGCGGCCCGAGAGGGGTGGGCGTACGTCGAGCTACCTCGCGCAGTGGTACTGCAGGCCGACCCCGAGGCCGTGGGCCTGATCGCGGATCTCGTGGCCCGGATGTTCGATCGGAACCCGCGGGTTCGGTGCGAGCGTCAGCCCGCTGGCACGCCCCTCACGCCGGGCCGGGTGGCCGTTGGGGTCTCCCACAACGATCAGAAGGATCAACTCCGCGCGGCCCTGAATGAACGCGGTCTGGGAGGTGTGGTCGTCGAGACGGCCAACAAACTCCAGGGCCTGGAGTTCGAGGTGGCGTTCGTGTGGCACCCACTTGCCGGCCTGCCGGAAGCGGACGAGTTCCACCTCGACCCGGGTCGGCTATGCGTCCTGCTCACCCGTCATCGACAAGCGTGCGTCCTAGTCGGCCGGGCTGGAGACTCCGACCTGCTGGATGACCGCCCCCCTCCACCCACCGCCGCGTACCTGGGTTACGACGCCGACCCGGTCCTGGACGGCTGGGAGATCCACCGCCAAGTCTTCGCGGCGCTCGAGACAGTCCGGATCGAGATGTGAGTCTACATAATGAGGGGCAACATAGAGCTCACGCGGGGCAGAGGGCGTTAAGCTCCTCATCGCTGATGCTGACGAAGTCCTCGAACATCCTGGCGAGCATCCCGCGAGACAGCGGGATGTCGCCGACCTCCTCCTGGCAATCCAGGATCGTCCGGGCGAGGAGGTGCGGCTCGATCGACAGCAGGTCGAGGCCGTCGATCGGCTCCTCCTCGATGTCGGCCAAACCCAGCGAGAACAGCGGGCTCGCCGCCTGCTTGCGGGTCGAGCTCACCTTGACCCAGTTGCGCTGGATGTCGGCGCTGTCGATCGCATTCGAGATTGACCGGGCCAGCGCCATCGCGGCCGACTCGTCGTCGGCCATGGCGGTCAGGCCCTCGGCGGACAGCTCGCCGTCGAGCGCCATCGCGGCGGCCATCTTCCTCGCCATGAGCTGCATGGCCCGGTGCTGCATCGTCTCGGCGTAGTGCAGGTAGTAGACCCGGCAGTCCCTGGACTGACCGATCCGCCACGCTCGCCGCGACGCCTGCCGCAGGGTGAACAAATTGTACCCGGTCTCGTAGAAGACGATCGAGCTGAAGTTGTGGGTCGCATGGCCCTTGCCGAAGAAGTCCACCCCGGTCTGGACGAGCTGGGGATGCGAGATCACGATGTCCGCCCGCCTCCCCTCCTTCTCGATCCAGCCCAGGCGATCCCTCGTCTTGACCGACTTCGACCGCATGATCGCCACCCGGTACCCGGCCTCGCCCAGCAGTTGCTTGAGCCGGGGCTGGATGTCGCGCTTCCCGGTCATCTGGGCATAGACCCACACCTGGTTGCCGGCCCCGACCTCCCGGCGGCAGATGTCGAGCAGCGCCTGCTCCTTGGGATAGACGAGCGACCGGTCGAGCGAACGGGGCTGCACGACCCCCCACCAGTCGCTCTCGGCCTTACTGCCGGTCTTCCAGTAGCCGACCGCCTGGTGGTCGGGATTCCCGGTCGGCGCCGTCCAGTCCCAGGGCCGGTCGGGATACTCCAGGAGCGTCACCAGCATCGCCCCCAGCAGCTTCATGCTGCCTCGCTGGAGCAGGTCGCGGCACTCGCCGACCAAGATCTTCTCGACCCGCTTGTACTCGGCCTCCTGCTCGGGCTCCATCGCCACCCGGCAGTCGATGTGGAAACGGTGATCCTCCTCGTCGTAGTCGGGCTCGGGAGGCCCGCCCACGTACTCGCGGAGACCCGGCAGGTTCTCGGCCATGTCCTCGAGGGCCAGGAAGATCGCCTTGTCGATCAGGTGCCTGCCGAACAGGGCCGGCATGACGCCCGGCACCGGCCGCCTCCGCTCCGAGCGCCCCGAGCGATCCCGCCGCATCGACCGGCTGGAGGTCGTGATCTCCACCTCACCGGCCGACTCCCTGGTGGTGACGATCCGCTCGATCCGGCCGTAGCGCTCGGTGAACGCCAGGTCCCTGGCCCACTCGAACCCCTCCTCGCGGAGCGGCCCGGCCGACATCCGCATCAGCAGCGGGAACAGGTGGTTGGCGTAGCCGCCGATCAGCGTGCCCGTCAGGCCCAGGACGTAGCGGGTGGCCGAGATGAGCTTGCCGCAGGCATTGGCCTGGGCCGACGAGTCGCTCTTGGCCTCGTGCAGCTCGTCCACGATCAGGTACGTGAACGCCCCGGGCATCTTCTTGGCGATGAACATCGCCGGCGGCCAGCGCTTGGGCTTGGCCGTGAACTGCCAGAGCGGCTCGTTGCACTCGCAGACCCGCCAGCGCTTGCCCTTCTCCTCGATGATGCGGCCCGGTGGGGACCTCGGCCAGTTGCTTCCGGTGCTGCGACCGATCCAGGCCGTTCTCCTTCCGGTCCGGCTCGGGGATCTCCCGCCCGTACTTGCCGTCGCAGGTCATGAGCTTCGACGAGCCGGGGACGTTGATGGGGGCGCCGTTCCTGTCGACGATCGGCTTGCCGCAGGACGGGCAGACCCAGCGGCGTGAGACCACCCGCTGCTTCTCCCCATCGGCGCCGTCGATCTCCACCAGGAACCGGCGAGACGAGCCGCCATCGAGGACACCGCCTGGCGCCATGCCCTGCTCGAACTCCACGGAGGTCATCGGCGTACCGTCCGGCAACTCGCCCACCTTGACGACATTGCGGCTGGCGGCGAGCTGGCCGCGGACCGAGCCGAAGCCCATCCGCCTGTTGCCGAGGCCGGAGCGGGCCGGCAGGTACTTGGCCTGGTCGCGGCCCAGGATGTACCACTCCGCCCCCTGGGGCTTCCGCCAGCGGCCGTCGGGACCCCGCACCCGCTCCCAGAGCCGGGTCATGTCGGTGATCAGGTGCTTGCAGCCCTTGCCGGCCTCGTCGAAGAGCGTCACCTTGACGCCCGGGATCGTCTCCTCCAGCTCGTCTCGCCACTTCCTGATCAGGTGGTCGGGGCAGAGGATGATCGCCCGGTAGTTGCCGTTGCGGCCGCCCTGGCGGACCGACCGCTGGGCGTGCTGGTGGATGGTCAGCATGCCCATGAGCGTCTTGCCGGTCCCGCATTCCCCGACGACGATGCCGCGCCCGGTCGCGTCCAGCATCTTGACGCCCGCGGCGATCACGTGGGCCTGGGGCTCGAACGGCTCGCGGGTCATCTCGATGAAGTCGGGTAGCGGGTCACGGCCGGGGACATGCAAGGGCTGGAGGAGTCGAGACGCCTTTTGCACGTGATGGCGCCCGTGCAATGCGAAGTAGGAGTCGATCGTCTGGATCTGGTCGAGGTTGTCCATCAGTTCTGGTCTCCCGGTTCGATGGTGATGGAGCCGTTCTTGAGCCCGGACTCGACGATCGAGTCCAGGTCGGCGGTCAGGGCGGTGAGGATGCAGCACGAGCAGTCGAGGGTGTGGCAGCGGTGGAGCAGGTTGCGGATCACCAGCTCGCCGCGGACGTAGGGCAGCCAGGTCCTGAGCAAGGGGGTGGTGAACCGCTCCTGCTTCAGCTCCTGCCACAGGGCGTCGTCGCTGTCGTTGAGCAGGAAGCCCGGCTGGCGGCAGGTGAAGAGGGCGTGGAACGAGCCGAGGCCGAGCCGGTGGGCATCGACGCGGTAGCCCTGCTGCGAGGGCCAGGCGTCGTTGATGACGATGGACTCCTCGCCATTGGTCAGCGTGACGTTCCCGAGCCGCATGGGGCTGCTGAGCCCGGCCGCGAGCCCGGCCCGGATCGCCTTGACGTCCTGGCTGAACGCCACCAGCGAGATGAACATCAGCCGGTTCTGGTGCACGGCCACCTTGTCGAACCGGGCCTGGATGTGGATCGACTTCGCGTCGTACCACAGGAACGTGCCCTGCAAGCGGGTCCTGGTCGGGGTCTCGGTCATCGCATTGGTCCTCCGGATGAGAAGGGGATCATCGAACTCGGGGTTCCGACGGCAGCGAAGAACGACCGTCCGCGACGTGGCACTGTGGGCGGGCGTTACCGCATGGATGGGTATCCACCAGACGAGGAGGTGATTCCCCATGGAAAGCACGACAGGGCTGGCATCACGAAGTGCGGGTTCCCGGTTCACGCCCGGGAGCGTAGCCCGAGGCGCACTCGGGGCGGCGATCGCCACTGCGGTCGTACTGGTCGCGATCGTTGCGATCGGGGTACTCTTCTGGGAGACCGTCGCGGGGTTCCAGAGAGTCTGCATCTGCGGCGAGCTGGGCGTCACGGCCGGCGCCGCCCTGGACAGGCCAGAGTCCATGGCGGCCCGGAACATAGGCGGCGGGACCGGCGGAGTCGTCGCGGGCTACTTCGCCCTGGCGGCGGGAGAGGTGCTGCCGCCAGGGACGATGCAATGGGCGCTTGGCGAGGGCCTCTACGCCGCCCTGTTCGCCCCTACCAATGGCGGCCCTCGTGGGGAGCCTCATCGGATTGCTCAACGTCGTGCCGCATCCGGTGGGAGCTGACGATGTGGCGGACTATTAGGATCCCGGCGGCCTATAGCCGCACGGATCGATCAAGATCGCTCCGAATGGAGCGCCAGTCGCGGTATGATTGGAGACAGCGTCATACTTCTGGACAAGGTTGCACAAGAATCTCACGCGGGCGGTGCTACATGGCCAAGGAAGCGGCTCCGGTCGCACTGACCGGAGGTGCCGGGTTTCATTTCGAGGACTGCGTCGCCGCCCGGCTGCTCCTCGACATACTCGCAGGCACCAACTGCCTGGGCATCAGCCGAGGCCGGGTGCGACTCATCGACTGGCAGGCTCGAGACGCTGGCTGGCACCTCGACGACCTCGCGGTGACCTGCGAAGCAGGGGGCATCGAGCGCAGCGCCGCGATCTCCTGCAAGAGCGACAAGCAGGTGACATCTTCCGGTTTCCCGGGCAATTTCGTCGAAGCCGCGTGGGAACACTGGCACGGTGCGGCGGGGGCACGGCGGCTGCGCGAGGACCAAGACGCGGTCGTCCTCGTCACCGGGGAGCTAGCCGACAACGTACGTAAGGCGTGGGAGAAAACCCTCCGCGAGACTTTGCAAACAGCCCCCGACCGAATGCTTGCCAGGCTCCAACCGGCCGCTCCCAAGTCCGGCTCTCAGTCTTCGGCTCTACAACGAGCGCTGTTCGCGAGCCTCCACTGCCCGGACGGCCTCAAGGCGTATAGCCCGTCCGACGCGGTCACCACCATCCGTGTGCTCCGGCATATGCTGCTGCTCCATTTCGACTTCGAGTCCTCGACGTCCCGTGATCGGGGTCTCGCAGTCGCCGATTGTCAACGGCTTCTCACCTCCGGCGTTGCGGCGAAGGCCGAGCAACTCTGGAACGACCTCGTCGGGTACGCTGCCACCCAGCGGACGACCGGTGGTCGCGTGGACCTCCCGAAGCTCCTCACCCACCTGCGGGGCAAGTTCCCTCTGGCTGCTCACCCCGATTACCAGCCGGACTGGGAGGCGGTCACCGGCCTCTCCAACGAGCGGATGGAAGATGTCCGAACTGCCATCGCCGGCCTGCCGCCCTTCAACCGACACGCTGATATCGCGATACTGGAGGAGCGCCTCGCCAGCCAGGGTGTGTGCCTCGCGGCCGGCGACTCGGGCGGCGGTAAGTCCGCCCTGGCGAAGGCAATGAGCGGCCAACCAGGCCGACGCACCGCCTGGTTCACGGCGGAGGACATGGACCTGTCCTCCGCCTCGGCGCTGCAGCAGAGGATCGGGCTGACCCATCCCCTCGTCGAGGTTCTGGCCGCCAGCCCTTCTCCCTGCCTGGTCGTCTTCGACGGGCTGGAACACTATTCTCAGCGGGCCCTCAAGCATGCGGCCAGACTGGCGGCCGAGATTCGCGCCACCTGTCGGGGTCGCACGTTCATGTGCTGTTCACCGTCCAGCAAGACGCGACCAGCCGCGTCATCGGTTCGCTCATCGGACATGGACTCGGGACGCCGTTTCTGGAGCCTGTCCTGATCGCCAGGCCTTCCACCGCCCAGGTCGGCGCTGGTCGCTGCCGTCCCGGGGCTCGGATGGGCCGCGCTCCAACCCGACCTGCAGCGACTGCTCACGAACCTCAAACTGCTCGACCTGGCAGTCCGGGCGGCCGGCGCGGGCGGCTTCAGCGGGGCGGGCGTCCTGACGCTAACTGCGCTCCTCGACCGTCTGTGGGAAAGGTGGGTGGAAGACGGCGGCCAGAATCTCGCCCGCTCCGCCCTGCTCATGCGCCTGGCGACGCGGGAGACAGCCGAATTCGCCCAAGGCGTACTGCGGGCCGACTTGCCGCACGAAGAACAGCTAGCGATCCCAGATTTGCTGACCGCTGACCTGGTCAAACATCGCGAGGAGCGTCTGACGTTTTCCCACGACCTTATTGGGGACTGGTCGCGTCTGCGCGTCCTCGTGGGCGCCGACCCCACGACCTCTGCTTCCGCCCGCGAGCGGGCCGCGCACGTCCTATGGCAGAGAGCGGTCCGGCTCTATGGCCAGCGACTCTTGGAGCAAGGGGAGGGCGGAGTCAAGCGGTGGCGGCAGGCTCTCGACAGGGCTGCGGCAGGGGATGGCCCGGCCGGGAAGGTTGTCCACGACCTGTTGCTCGAGGCGGCGTTCCTCGGCACCGACGCCGCACCCCTCCTGTCAGCGGCCTGGCCACTGCTGGCCGCGGACGATGGCCAGTTGCTCAGCCGCCTGCTCGACCGCTTCTTCATCGTCGCCACCCTTCCCGACCCGCGACTCACTACCTTGCTGGGAAGTGAGGCCAAGGCGGCCAGTATCGCGCACCTATATCGCGTCCCCCTCACACCGCTCTGGCCAGCGGTGCTCACGCTGCTGCACGCCCATCGCAATGAGGTCACCCGGCTGACGCCTTCCAGCGCCGCCCGGGTGGCGGGGTTGTGGTTAGGCAAGTCGGGCGGCCAGGCCCCCCTGCGCCGGGAGGCAGCGGAACTGGCTCTCACCATTGCCCGTGAGTGCCAGGCCCTCGACGAGGAGGGATTGGGACTCAGCGCCGAAGAGCGGCGGGAGGTGTACGAGAGCCTGCTGGCCTCGGCCCTGGTACTCCCCGCCGAGGTGTCGCAGCTCTGCCTGGAACTGGCCCGACGGCGAGACTTGCCGGCGGAAGTGCAGGCTCGTGTGGCCGCGGCAGAGCAGGAGGTAGAGGAATACCAGGATACATCGGGGGCGGGTCTACCACACATCCCACCGCTCTTCTGGGGGACCTCTGAGTCCAGGGCCCTCTCCGCGCCATGGCCTGATGGCCCGCGCTTGCCTGTGAGCGAGGAGTACCGGAGCGCACTGCCTGGACTCGGGCCTCTTCGCGTACCTAGTGCGGGCCGACCCGGCCGCCGCGAAAGAGGTTCTTCTCGCCGTCTGCATCGATGAGCCGCAAGAGGAGGGGTGGGCGGATTGGTCAGTCACGAACACCTGCGGACTGGACTCATGGCGGAAGGGATATCCGCCACTATACGGGCGCGGCCCATTCCTCACTTTCCTCCGGTCATCGCCGGACCACGGCTTGGAGGTCGTGCTCCGCCTCGTCAACTTCGCGACCGACCGGTGGGCAGAGACCGAGCCGCGAACTCAAGCCGGGCTGAATCTGATCAAAGAGAGCACTGTCCCCGGACTCGACATGGTGGTGGGCGGGACCGCGAGGCGATGGATCGGTGACATTAGTGTATTCCGCTGGCATCACGATTGGCCGCACTCCTCCAGCATCATCCGTTGCGCGATGATGGCCCTCGAACGCTGGCTCTATGACCGGATCGACGCCGGCGAGGACGTCACCACCACGCTGGACCGCATCTTCAATGAGAGCAGATCCCTCGCCTTCGCAGGCCTCCTCATCGACGTCGGGAAACGGTACCCGCAACTATTCCGCGGACCGCTCTACCCCCTCCTGACCTGTCATGAGCTTTACGAGATGGACAACGGGACCATCGTCGAACGAGCTGGTGGCAATGCCGGCGTTATCGCCTGGAGCCTGCATCCGCCCGGGGCGATCCTCGACCAGGCACGGGAATGGTTCTCAATGCCGCACCGCCGCCGGCAGCTCCAGGACATCGCCGTCAAGCTGCTCCTCACGGACGGGAGCCTGTCGGGGTTTTTCGCCGAGACCCGCGCCTCCTGGGCCGCCCGGCTGACCCATGGGCAGCCCTTCTCCCTCCGGTGCCTCATCGCCCGCTTCACTCCTGATTGTTACACCTTCAAGGACGGGCCAGGCGTCGGCAGGATAGCCACATTGGTCTGGCCGGCGGACATCCAGAAGCAGATTGACGCCGACCAGCCGCACAAGGGCGACCGGCTGCAACTTCTCACCCTCCCTCTTCGCTGCAGGCAGTGCCTGGCCAACGGACAGCCCATGCCGCAAGACGAATTACCCGCCTTCTGGGAGCTGCTCCGGCGTTTCGCCCAAGCCGTCGTGTCCCAGCGGGGACAAGCGTCGGAACCAGTCACCGAGGCTGACGGCCTCGCCGCTGGCATCGCTGTCCTGCTAAGCCTCCACCGTGCCTGGCTTGACGAAGACCCCAGCCGGCGGGACTGGTGCAGGCAGCAGCTAGAAGCGATGGCCAATGCTCCCCCACAGCCCCACCCGCTCGACGACGCGGGGTCGGCGATCGGGAACACCCGATGGGATTCCTTCCTGGCCGAATGCGGGTGTCTCCTGCTCGCGGAAAACCCCCTGGACACACTGGCACGCCGCACTGGTCGCTGGCGGGGTGATGTCCTACTACTACGCGACCACGGCACTCACGGTGCGCCGGGTGTTCGACATGCGCGAACGGCTCGCCAATGAGTTTCCGAGGATCGTCAATCTCGCTGTCCGCTGGGCTGGGACCCGGATGGTCTTGACTTTGTCGAGGCGTTGGCAGATCGATCCCGGCGGCTGGCCCTCGCGGCCGCAGCAGTTAGCCGTGGCGTTCGTAGACCGCACCCTCTCCGCAGCCTTCCCATCGCTGCGCGAAGAGAACGACCTCGCGCTCGAAGCCGTCGCCGCCATCCGCGCCCAGGTGCTGGCACGCGGGCCCCGACGGACGGAAGAGGAGGAGGTGCAGCCGGGGGCATGCTTGGAGCGACAGGTGCTGCGGCAGGAATCGCCCGGACTCGACCCGTTCGTCTTGGCCGGGGCCGTCGGCTGGATCGACCTCCGGGCCGCGTCCTCTCCCGGCGAGCGCGTGCGCTGGGTGTTGCTCCTCCGGGAGGTGCTTGATGTCTGGCTCCGCACATTCCCGAAGATCGAAGCCACCCAGAGGCAAGAGATCGACGGGCTGCCTGGTAGCTTCGACGAGTGGGTGCTGAGTCTACTCGCCCGGTCGCTGTTGAACCTCGACGGCGAGGACGAACCATCGTCGTTCTGGAAGCCGATCCTCGACTTGGGGGCGCCCGCGCACCACTGGGTGGAGCGGTTCTTCTGGGAATGGTTCACCTCGGCCTTCGAGCAGCCGCACAACCACGAAGATTTCACTCGAACGTGGGGGGATATGATCGAGTACGCCACGGGCCACGCACTCTGGAGTCGCGCCGACTTTCCGGATCGCGATGTCGCCGAGATGGTCGTCGAGTTGCTGGGCTGCAACTTCGGACTGCGAACGGTTGCCCGGGACAACGGGCATACCTCGGGCATGAGCCAGTTGGCCGGGCATTTCAAGGTGGCCGCCCGGCGCTGGCTCTCCTTGCCGGAGGTCGCGCACGGGCTGGCACATCTCCTCATCCTCCCGGCCGCCGCCGGGCTCCTCGTCCGCGGAGTACGCTGGCTCCACGAGGCAGCAACGTCGTTTGACGAGCATGAGTGGGGACACTGGGGCCTTCAAGACAGTTTCGTCCAGGTCCTGCGAGCCTGCTGGGAGAGGCACCGCGGAGAGGTCGCGGGGAACCAGGCGATACGCGAACCGTTCCTCGGGCTGCTAACCCACTTGGTAGCCCAGGGCAGCCACGCCGCCACGGTGCTCTCGGAACAGGTTGCCGCAGCCATCCGGAATGGATAGCATCCAACATGCGCAAAGAGGCATGAGGGAGATGTAGCCTCGTCTCTCTTGTCCGGGTGTATTAGCGGATGCCGTTCTTGCGTGCTTCGGCCCGACAGACTGGATGCGCGTTTGAGATAGGCGCAGGAGATATCTACACCAAGGCGCGTCATCCAGGGCCCGCCTCACGACGGACCGACGCACTGCATTCGCTGTGAGACGTAGGACTTGCACCTCTGACGGCCATGGGCACCGCGGATGTCTGACGCTCCGTGGCCGCCAAAGCTCTGGGGCCACTTGTCTCTCCCCCGCAGCTATCCCAGGGACTATTCACCGTCGTCTCCGTCCGATGAGTCGAGGGAGTCCTCGGGATCGCCGCCCTCAGTCTGGGCCAGAAGTCGTAGTCCTTGGCGGACCAGGGAGGCGATCCGGCTGGTGGTCCACTCGCCGCCCGTGCGGGTACGAGCCTTCATCCTATAGCTGAGGTGCTGCCGGATCTGGTCCAGGCTCTGGCCCGCGGCCCTCAGCTCGACCGCCTTGCGCAGGACCTCCCGCTCCCGCTCGTCCGGGAGCTTGACGTTGACGACCTTGCCCGACCGTGGGTCGTTGCGCTTCTCCCACCGCCAGCCGTACTCGGCCCACCGGCAATACTTCCCGCCGCGATCGCGGATCGCGTGCAGGCCCTCCTTGGTCCGCACGGAGATCAGCTTCCGCTCGTACTCCGCGAAGGCGATCAGGATGTGGATCATCAGCCGGGCCATCGGGTTGTCCGGGTCCATGACCCCGCCGCCCGGCATGTCGCAGAGGTGGAGGGTCACGCCCAGCTTCTCCCAGGCGTCGAGGATGCGGGCGAACCCGATGAAGCTGCGGCTCAGGCGATCCAGCCGGGCCACCACGACGTGGTCGCCCTTGCGGAGCGTCGTCGCCAGCTCCTGGCCCGCCGTGCGCTCGAAGAGGGACTTCTTGCCCGAGGTCGCGGGGTCGGCGTACGTGTGGTCGAGGCTACGTTCGATGCGCCGGCAATACTCCTCGATGATCTGGCGCTGGGTCTCGGGCGAGGCGATCTGCTTCGACGTCGAGGCCCGGACGTAGCCGTAGATGCGCGGCTTCGGGGGTTCCTTCTTCATGGGTCAATCGTCCTCCGGTTCGGGTTCCTGGTCCTCGAGCTGCACCTCGTCGTTGCCGACCTGGTCGCTGAAGGTGCGGATGGTGCCGTCGGGCCAGACGGCCCGGACGATGGGCATGGGGGACTCGGAGAAGACCTGCTTCTGCACCGAGTCGCCGCCGGGCGTCTCGTACCGCTCGGTGCGGTGGAGCTTCTCGGCCTTGCCGGTGTAGCCCCGGACCACGTGGGGCGGGTCGCTGGGCACGTAGCCGTCGAGCATCCCGGTGAGCAGCAGGAGGCTCGTGTGCCCCTTGTTGAGGCTGAGCGGGGGCCGCTTGATCGGAGAGAGGACCCGCTGACGCAGGGCCTCGTACAGGGGCGAGCGGGCCAGCTCGTGCTCCAGCTCCTCGTCCGTGAGTGCCGTCTTCTCGAACCGCTTCGGTCCCGGGGAGAACGGCAGCTCCCAGACATCGATGTCGGTCTTGCGGGACCTGGCGTCGGGCCAGCCGTCATCCCAGCGGCGGAACTGGGGTTCGCCGAGGCGTGCCAGCCGGTCGATGGGGGCGGCCGAGCAGTAGCGGATGTCGCGGCTGGTCAGCACGCCCTGGGTGTGGATGTGGGCATCCGGCAGCGCCACCTTGCGGCGCCGGCCGAACACGACGCATTCGTTGAACTTCCGGCAGGTGTCGGGGAAGAGGAAGACCTCGAGCGACTCGAACCAGGTGTCGAGCAGCTCGCACATGGGCCCGGCGCCGAAGACCTGCTTGACCGGGCAGACGAGCACGAGGACGCCGCCCGGCACCAGGAGGTCCACCGACTGGCGGAGGAAGGTGACCTCCTCCCGGCCACCCCCGCCGAATTCGTCGTCAAAAGGAGGATTGAGGTAAACCGCCGAGAGCGACTGCCGCGTGATGCGGGTCGCCTGGAAGCTGCACGGCCCGAGCAGCCGGACGTCGGGATGGGTCTCGGCGATCGTGGCGGCCCGGCTGGCGTTCAGCTCGACGGCGAAGATGTGGCCCGGTGAAACGCCAAGGCCCTCGGCGAGTTGCACGAGGGCCCTGGCTTCACCGGCACAGGGGTCGAGGATATTGACGTCCTCGGCCTGGAACCGCGAGTCGGGCGGCGGATCGGGGACCTTCAGATGCCGGAGGATGCCGGCGATCGCCTCGGGGGGCGCCGGGAAGAAGCCCTGTTTGACGACGGAAGCGAGACGAGCCATCAGGCCGCTCCTTTCAGTTGGGGAGTCGAGCAAGAATCCGAAGACCTGCTCGATCACCCCGGGGTCCAAGGGAGAGAATTGAGGGCCGGCGATGATCGGTCGCCGGTGGCAACCGGTCGTGTCGTAGCCGAGCATGAGAGAGCGGAGGCGGGGAACTTGGAGCACGATCGAGAGGGACACTGCTTCAACCGGCGTCGCGAGCGCACGAGTGGTCGTCCGGCCGCCGCCGAGATGGCCAACAGGCACGGCGGACCGAAGACCATCGGTGATCGCTCGGCGAGTGGTGATGTTGCGAGTCGGCCGACGCCTGGCTATGTTGAGGAGGGCCTCGAACCCGAGTCCGGAATCCCGCGATCGGACCGGGGTGACGGGGCGGGCGTATCCCTGTGGGCGCGATTGTCGGAGTATCGAGACGATGCTGAGGTCGATCAGTACGGTCATGGGGATCATGCTCGCGGCGGGTTCACTTACCTGCGTCGCGACGACCGCGGGCGAAGGCGACGTGGACGTGGAACGGCGAATTGAGTCGATCAAGTTGCCGGAGTCGCAGCGCAAGTGGGAGCGGATCCCCTGGGTCACCGACCTCTCCGAGGGCAGGCGTCTTGCCCTGCGAGAGAATCGGCCCATCTTCCTCTGGGTCACGGGCGACGACCCGCTCGAGCGGTGCTGAGGGTACGCGGCCGGGCTCCGTGCGGGCCCCCTGTCCGATGACGAGGTGATCCGCCGCGTCTCCGCCGGTCTCGTCCCGGTGGCCGTCAACCTGTACAAGGTCCGCGCGGCGAAGGATGCAGGCGGGGAGTTGTTCCGCTCGGTCCAGAAACAGAAGGACCAGTACCAGGGAATCTGGATCGTGGCACCCGACGGCAAGGTCCTCGCCGGCCACCACGAGTTCAAGAACCACGAGACATGGACACGAGAGGTGCTGGCGACCATCGACGCCTCGCTCGAGGCGTTCGGCCCCGTGACACGGCGTGAGGCCGGGCGGGTGGCCCCATTGCCCGATCGCGGCCTCGGCGTGCGGCCCGACGGGGGCATCACGCTGGCCATCACCGTGCGCTATACCTATGCGGGCCGCCCCGAGGGCGACGGCGTGATCGACAGCCTGACCCTGCCCGAGGCGGCTTGGGCGGGCCTGGCACCGCCGGTCGCGGGTGGGAGCCGAGGATGGACCGTGCCCGAGCCGGTAGCCCGCCGGTTCAGCCGCATCCTGTCCCCCGCCAGCGATCAGAGCACCATGCCTCGCCCCGAGGAGGTCACCGCCGTCCGGCTCGCGGGCCGGGTGCTCGCGATCGAGGACGGCCGGATGCGGCTCGCCTACGAGGGGACGATCGCGGCGTCGCACACCTACGAGGGCAAGGTCTCGCACGCCGAGGCCCGGCTGACGGGCGCCGGCTCCTATGAAGTCAAGTCCGGCCGGCTGCTGTCCTTCCTGCTGGTGGCCGACGGCACCTATCGAATGGCTCCCCCCTACGACAAGGACCTGCGCACGACCGCCGCCGCCGTGGAGTGGCGGCGAAGGCCGAAATGAGCAGGATGAGCGAGCGGGGTCTCGTCCTGGCGACCAGGGCGAGGTCGCTCAGGGCGGGAACTCGTTGCTGGGTCAGGCGGACTCCGTTCCGTCCCTCCTTATCCTCATTCCGTCCCTGTATGCGGCGACGGCGAAGTAGGTCGCGCACTCGTGGTTGCAGAAGAGCACGCCTTCGCCCTCGACCCACCCTTTCCCTCGATAGCCGCCGGTCCAGAAGCCCATCTCCGTGCAGGGCTGGCCGTCCCAGGTGCTGCTGTGCCGGAAGCGGAAGACGCGCTCCTTCAGGTAGCCGTAGAGGACCGCGTCCTTGACGTGGGTGATCGGGGGCTCCGGCTGGCCCATCGCCACGAGCAGTTCGGCGGTCGGGATCTCGTGGAGATGCCCGAGCACGCGGACGTAATCGACGTTCGGCCTGAGCGGGCGGTCGCAGTACCGGCAGCGACGGCCTTGGCGAACGATCTCTCTGAGCGTGCGTTGCATTGGAACACTCGTTCGACATGGAAAGGGAGCGGGGCGCGATGGCCCCGCTCCCGAAGGTAGGGGGTTCGTCGGTCACGCCTGGATGGAGCAGCGGTCCCAGACCTGGGCCAGCAGCACGCGGAGCTGGTTGCGGTGCTCGACCCAGGCGTCCCAGGCGTCGCACAGCTCGGACGGATCGGCCGGCCAGACGTGCTCGGTGCGCTCTTCCTGGCCCGGCAGGCCGAAGATGGGCCTCATGACCATCACGCTCCGCTCCTCGGTCCGGCGAGGAGGCGAGATGCAGGGGGCATCGACGACGTGGAAGCCCTCGCCGTTGGAGTAATGGACGTAGACGCAGCGAGAGTCGATGGCCAGCCAGGCGGTGTTACGCTCGCCTTCGAGGTCGCCGACGACCACCGTGATGTCGTTGCGGAACGTGCTCTTCCTGGGCTTGCACCAGCGGCCGTGCTTGTCGGTCGTGGTCCTGACGGTGCGATACGCCTTGCGCCTGTCCCACTCGACCTGGAGCCGGCACCTGCCGCGCTCAAGCCGGCCGATCGGGTAGTCGTCGATCGTCGCATCCAGGCAGAGGTGATGCGACTCGATGAACTGGCGGGCCCTGGTGCAGGCGGCATGGACCGATTCGACGGTCGGGGCGACGACCTGAACGCCCGGAGTGACGGGGGTGCTCATGGGGAACTCCCTGACTTGAGGGTTTCCGGGGATCGCAACATGCGAGCCCGGGCCAGCACCCCGTGGAAGCTCCAGTAACAAAGGCGAGGTTTCATCCATTCCCGAATCTGTCACCAGATAACCCTACTATTAGAGAGGTATTTCTGGTGACACCTCCGGCCACCTCGCCATGGTCCTGTCTGCCCCACGGGGCGTTCGGCCCGGGCTCAGAAGTCACGCCGGGCAGTGTGCCGGATGTCCCGGAGCAGGGAAGCCAGGATCGCCCGCCGCCCGGCGTCTTCCTTGTGCTTCGAGAAGTACAGCAGGGGGAACCGCGGCATCGTCTGGGATCCCGGCCTACCCCGCATCCCCCAGAAGTGCCACACGATCCGCGCCAGGCGGGCCTTGTGGCGGATCATCGAACCTCGCATCGGTCCTCCTCTCACCTGCGGTCCCAGTTGACCAGCCGGATCGTCCCGACCTTGTAGCCGTTGCTGTCGAGGATCGTCGGGCCGATCTCCTCGACAATGCCCGAGTCGTACATGCGGTCGGACAGGTCGCGGAGGATCGACGCCACCTCGACCTCGGGATGGGGCTCGAAGGCGTCGTTCTCGCACTCGATCTCGATGACGACCTTGCGCATCCGCGGGCCGTGTCTGCTCATGGCACCTCCATCACCTCGTCCAGGGTGAAGCCGTGGAACGACGCCGCCTTGCGGCACATGATCACGACGGCCCTCAGGAGGGCCCTCGGCTCGTCCTTGCGGATGTAGTAGCCCCAGTAGAACGCGACCAGATTGCCGTCCTCGTCCGCCTCGGCGGTGTGGACGACATACTGGGTCTCGTTCTCCCGGATCACGACGCAGCCCCGCGAGGTGGCGGGGCTGGGCTTGCAGATCGGCGTCTGCGCGATGACCTTCATTGATCCTCCTTCGGGACGATGCGCATCCCCGCGTTCCAGGTGGCGACCGCGAACACGAGGGTGCAGTTGGGTGAACAGAACAGCGGCCACCTGCGATCCCGGCCCCGGCCGAGGCCCGTGTAGAAGCCCCGCCAGTAGTGGACCTCGCTGTACGGGCGGCGCTCGTAGTCCAGGCAGTGCCAAACGCGGAAGGCCCGGCCGACGTCGTAGTCGTCCTTGATCGCCATCTCGGCGCCCCAGTGGTCGGGCCACGCCTTCGCCTTGACGATGGCCCGAGCCTCGTCAGCCGTCGGCGCGTGGCTCAGGTGCCCGGCCACGCGGAACCGGAAGGTGCACGCGGAGAGAGCCTTGCCGCACCGCTGGCAGGTCGGGCGCTCCCCGGTGACCTGGAGCAGCGTCGGGGTCTTCAGCTTGCCGACCCTGGTCATGACTCCCTCCCCAGGTAGCGCCTGGAGAAGACCCCGGCGTCGATGCGGCGGTAGATCTCCGCCCGCATGGCGTCGATGTGCCGCATCCACGAGGGGCGGGTGAGCCACAGGGTCACGGAGTCGTAGCCGAACGGCTGGTAGCCGTCGCCGCGGGTCATCCGCTCCCAGGCGCGGACGTAAAGGCGGACGAGCTGGTCGTCCGTCATGTCGGCGAACGTCATGGCGGCCCCTTTCACTCGGCCCGCCCGCTCACGGCGTGGACCATCCGGGTGCCGCTGGCGGGGCCGTCCTTGAGGGTGATGGTCCGGATGTGCTTGCGGTACTTGCGGCAGTGGTTGACCAGCTCCTCCCACTGCTCGGGATCGTCGGAGTCCTCGCGGCCGTAGATGTAGTCCTCGTCGGTCTCGATGATGGCGGTGCAGCCGTCCTTGATGAGGCACCAGGCCATCAGGTCGCGGATCATGCTGTGGGGCAGCATGAAGCTGGCCACGGCCGGCTGGCCGTTGACCCGGCTGTTCCAGTTCTCGTGGAACTGCTTGTGATCGATCCCGAGCAGGTCGGACACGATGCCGACGCCCCTGGCGCTCAGGTCGGTCAGGATGCGGCGGCCGATGCGGCACGCCTCGCCCGTCAGGAGGTTGATGCCGTACCGCTCCAGGTCCCGGGCATCGCGGATCGTCTTCATGGGCGCCGTCCTTTCGGTGGGGTTGTCCCGGCTCGCGAAGTGCGGGCGCAGGCCGACGCCCCGTGGCCGACCGACTCGAATGATCGAGCGGATGACCACGGGGCGTTCGGCCCGGGCTCACTCCCCATCGTCATCCTGGTCACTCAGGAAGATGTCCGGCTCGGTGCCGGGCTCGGCCTCCTCGCAGCTCTCGACCTCCACGACGGGGGGCTCGTCGTTGTCCTCGGGGCGGGTACTGATCGTCCACCATTCGGTGGCGCAATCGAGGCTTCCCTCCTCCTGTGCCGCGCACAGGACTGCCTGCACTTCCTCCGCCGAGCCGGCCTCGACGGTGAGTTCACATTCCTCGATCACCAGCCTGGTCTCGGCCCGGTGGCGACGCACTGCTACCTTGAAAACTGGCATGTCGGTCGCTCCTGGTCTCCTGGGAACCCCGTGCTGTCACCACGGGGCGTCCGGCCCTGGCTCAGCCGACCACGTCGACCTCGACGTCGTGGCCGTCGATGAGCTGCCGGATGTGGTCGTAGGTCAGGCTGCTGGCGTCCCAGTCCTGCGGGATGCGGGCGAGGCTCTGGAACTTGTCGAGCCAGAGCTTGACGACGGGATGCTGGTTGACGGCGATGGTGCTGAGGTCCTGGCGGTTCAGCTCGAGCATCACCTCGGCGAACCGCCGGGCCAGGCCGCAGCCGTTGCAGGCTTCCTGGATCGACTCGGCTTCCTCGGCCAGCTTGCGCGTGGCCTCGTCGGCCCTGATGGTCAGTTTCATCGGGCTGTCCTTCCTGCGTGAGAGACGAAGACCTGGCACGCCGCGGCCAGGGCCAGGCCGCCGTGCCTTGCGATGGACACGGCGGCATCGGCCCGGGTCGAAGCCGGGGCTAATCGAGGTAGCCAAGCAGGTTCTTCAGCTCGGCCACGAGGCACGAGCGGCACAGGGGGACGGAGATGCCCCCGGGGTTCTCGGGCGTCCTCAGCACGATGCCGATGAATGCCTTCTCCCCGCAGGGCTCGGTGATGTAGCGGCCGCGGGGCTTCTTCGTCTTCGCGCGGATGCAGGTCGCTCCATCGGCGGGATCGTACCCGCCGGTCTCGAAGCCCTCGCTCCTGATCCGGTCGTGCATGGCGGACCGCATCTTCTGCATGGCCCGCTCTTCCAGGTACTGCTCGTACTGCTCGTCGGTCATTCCTTCAGGCTTGGGCATGGGCTATCTCCCGGGTCAGGTACGTGCCGATTCGAGGGCCTGGTGGCGCCGCTGCTGGTAGTGGAACAGGTCATGGTCCGGGCAGGCGTTGCGGCCCTCGACGGTGATGGCGCCGGCCCTGTTCAGGAGCTTCCTGGCGATCAGCGCCGACCTCGCCGCCTCCCAGCGGTGCAGATCGATCCCGGCGCACTCCTTCGCCCGGACGAAGCGGTAGTTGCTCACGCCGCCGTAGGAGGGCTTGAGCGAGCGGGTGGCGACCAGGACGATCTCCTCGTCCTCGGTCAGCTCGGTCGGAGCGGGCAGGAGCCGGGTGACGTTGTCCGCCGCCGAGTGGATCTCGATGTGCTCGTACCGGCCGGTGACGTGCACGACCACGACGAAGCCCGGCGGCAGCTTGCAGGTCCGCTCGTGCAGCTCGGAGCGCCTCCATGAAGGGCGCGTCCTCGATGCGGAAGGACTTGCTGTCGGCGAGACGGACGATGACGTACTCGCGGCGGTTGCCCTCGTCCCAGTTGGTGCCGTGGAAGTGGACGCTGTCGGCGACGATCGCCTCCACCTTCTGGCACGTCAGCCCGGGGAACGCGGCCCGGATCAGCTCGTTGACCGTGGGGTCGGAGCGCCTCAGATGGACTGTCTGCATTGGCCTGTCCTTTCGTCTGGGGTTGAGATGAGCGCACGACGACCCGCCCCACCGGCCTCGCTCGGGAGACCCGGGGCCGGAAGGATGCGTCGCTCGGATCGGTCATTTCCAGGTGATGCGATCGCTGTCGGATGTGCGGACGATCCAGGGGCCGCCGTGCCCTTTCCGGAGCGCCCGGTAGACGCAGGTGTCGCCGTCCTTGGCGGTCGCGGTGCCCGCGTCCTCGTCGAGCTGGACCTCGCAGCCATTGGCCTCGAGGCCAGCGAGCGCCGCCTTGACGGTGGCGGTGGTAGCCAGGCAGACCATGGGCTACTCCTGGTCTTCGAGGTGATCGAGCAGGTTGTGGGTCGCGTCGCTGTCGAGGACGCTCTCGAGGTAGACGAGCACGAGGAGGAGGACCTTCTCGGTCGTCCAGTCCTTCTCGCCCTGGATCTCCCGGATGACCCCCGGCAGTGAGTCCTCCGGCTGTTCGTCCAGCGGCCTGGGTCCGGGCCACCTGGCCATTCGCGGGCTCCTTTCGGTCGGGTGACGATGGTGCGCACAACGGCTCCATCCCACCCGCTCCGCGCCACGCAGGCCCGGAACGGGAAGGATGCGTCGTTCAGCGAACGCAGACGATCAGGAAGCGTCGGCCATTGAAGACGGACCCGCGTCGTGCGCCGGGTGAGCTGCGCGGCTCGAGGGCCGACTCGAGGAACGCATCACGCTGGCCCGGCCACTCCTCGATGATCCTCGCCGCGGCCTCGTGGCAGGTGAGCTCCTGGGACCCGCCGCAGACCTCGGCGGGCATCCCGGCGATGTGATAGAAATGCCATCGCCGGTTCTCGGGTTTCATGGGTCCTGGCATCTGCTTGTCCTTTCACTCCGGGTCGGCGGTGACGGTCAGGCGCCCGACCGTGTCGCCCCGGCTGTCCTTGATCGGGAGCGGCCAGTCGATCTGCTCGAGGTCGTCGAAGTGCTTGACGCGCACCGAGAGCTGGTAGAGGACGTCCGACAGCTCGGCCGTGTCGCGACCCCCGGCGAACGCGGGGCTGTCGCAGTTGACGAAGATGATCACTCGCATGGGCTGGTCCCTCGTGCCGTTGGATCAGATGCCGGCGCCCAGGTTGAGCCGGCCCTGTTCGGCCCACACGCGGTCGATCTCGTCCTGGCTCATCCGGCGACACTGGTGGCGTACCTTGGTCTGGCTGAACAGGAACAGCAGGCAGGCCGCATCGCCCAGGCCGGAGTAGTTGACGGTGACTTGCCCGTCCTCGACCCGGATGATCTTGATCGCCGGCCTGGACGGGTCCTTGATGTTGCGGCAGTACGTGGCCATCGGGCTCAGTCCCCGGGGATGGTCTTGCGGATGATCCGGTAGCCGCCACCGCACGGGATGCGTCGCAGTCGGTCGAGATCCGGCCTGGATCGCGGGACGCGGTCCTGGCTCTTGATGCGGATGGGCTTGGGGGTCTTCTGCTGGGTCATCGATCGTGGTCCTTTCGTGTTGAAGGCTCGCTCCGCCTTGACAGGGATGGCGCGTGAGGCTCGCTCCGCCATGCCGGGTCGGAGCGTCCAGCCCGGCGCAAAAAAAAAGACGCCCCGTCGGTCCTGCCCCCACCTGACTGGTAGGAGCGGACGGACGGGGCGTGTGTGCGGGCGGATCGGTCACGATCCGGTCTTGCGGAGGGGGACGGTGCTCTCTTCCTTCGCGGCCTGTTCCAGCTTCTTCGCCACGGCGTTGCAGACGGCGTGCAGGGTCCAGAAGACCTTGCCACGCGAGGAATCGGACCCGTAGAGCTCGACGAGCGCCTGGACCAGACCCTTGGCATCGCCCGGGGTCATGGTTTTGGCGAAGTCGCGGCACGAGGGCGGCCCCTGCGGGGGGATGACGCCCTTGTTGGACAGGAACTCGGCGAGCGCGGCCTTGCCCATCTTGAGCTTCTCGGCGGCGGACTTGGCCAGGGTGACGGCTTCCGAGCCGAGCTCGTTCAGCCGCTTCTCCTTCGTCTCGAGCTCTCGCGCATCCTCGATGGACTGGCGCTCGTCGGCGGTCAGGCCGGCGAACTCGGCGTCCTCGCGCTCCTTCTTCAGGACCAGCTTGCGGTGCTTGAGCAGCGCCTCGGCCTGCGAGCCCGAGAGCGTGCCCTTGCGGAGCCGGTCGAGGTAGTCGCGCACGGTCGCCTCGAAGCCGTCGCTGAATTCCCAGACGTCCATCTCGTCGTCTTTGGAGACGCGCCTGATGTACGCCGAGAAGACGCGCAGGACGCCGTAGGAGATGTTCCCGCCGAACCACTCGGCCGGGATGGCATCGCCGTTGAACGAACGCGCCTCGCCCGCCTCGCCCGGGTCGGACCGGTCGAGCTTCGCCACCCAGTACATGGAGACCCATTCGTGGGGGCGATTCATCGACTCGGGGACGCCGTGGAGTGCGCGGCCATCGACAGCTTCTTGGACACGGCGGCACGATCGTAGCTCGCGGGGGCGAGGGTTCGCTCCTTGAGCTGGAGATTGTGCCCCTTGATGCCAAGGGTGACGTAGAGGATCGCGCCGTCCCGGGGATCCGTCGTGGACTTCGCGTACGATCCGAAGTCGTCGTAGTCGGCGGACAGGGGATCGCCCTTGAAGACCTGCTCGAAGGATTCCACCCTGGACAGGACGGCTTCCTCGGAATCCGGTGCCGGCCCATCGGTCTCGCCCGTGACGGTCTCGGGATCCGGCTCGATCGAGATGGACTCGATCTCGTCGGGATCGTCGATCTCGCTCTTGAGCGCGGCCAGGTCGGCCGGCGGCTTCATCGTTGCCAGGGTGCCGTTGCCCTCTGACTTCTTTCCCATCGGACATTCTCCCGGTATGGAGACACAGGACTGGCCGGCGGGGTGCGCCAGCTCATGCCGTGGTGCGGGAATCGAACCCGCACAGTCCGGAGGGAAGAGAGCGTTGCGGAGTGTGTCCGCGCTCCGACCGTGCCCCGATGGGACGGCCGGGATGCGATGGGAAGTGATCAGATCTCGTCCAGGTCGCGCAGGCCGGCCTTGATCGTGTCGATGACGCTGCGATCGAGCGATCGGGCCACGTGGTCGAGCGCGGTGCCCATGTGCTGGTCCAGGGGCGCGGTCGCGGCCGGGTACTCCTGGCGGATCTCGCGCAGGATGCGGAGATGTCGCTTCATCCGGTCGAGCTTGAGCATGGTGCCCTGGACGAACTGGGACGGCGTGTCGTAGCCGCGCCCCGTCTCGTCGTGCACGGACGTTTCGACCTCGCTCCAGCCCGGACGGTCGGAGAGGTTGACCTTGCCGTTGGCGTGAGACATCGGTGGAATCCTCGCTCCCGCATGGTCGCGTGCCTGGCGATGTTGCCGGGTTGACGCTCCCACGATCGGGGCGTGGACACACTCCTTGCGCTGATTTCACCAGCGCGGTGCATCGCACACGATGATCCCTCCACCCCGGCTTTGCCATGCAGCAATTAAGGGGCACCCCGGCCTTGCGCTAATACGCACCGCGATCGCTCGCGTTTGGGTGGAGGAGCTATATGGATGGGTTAAGCCTTGCCATCGGCTTGCGGGGTTTGATCCGCGTCGTTCCCATCGGTGCGGTCGGATCGATCCGATCGCGTATCAGACGTCTGACATTGGCGTTTGGCACCCCCTGGACAGTCCTTCGACGGTCACGTGCACCTATGCCAGGTGAACGTCGCCGAGATACGCTCGGCGCGGCTTCCCCGGATGAACGCGAGCTAACGAGACTCGCGCAGCCATGGGACGCGGACCGGATTGTGCGGACAGAGGACAGGGACCACTCTTGCCAGACAGGGACATGCACGGGACCGCACTGGGCGAGTCGCGACGTGAGTCATGAGTCTGGCGAGAGCGATCGATCAGCAAGCAAGGCACCCTGATGATTCGTGCCTCATATCGCTGAGTCAACACGCATGCCGAAAATGATACCGGCGATCTGTACATGCGTGGCAACTCTCGCATGACTGCGCTCTATATAGTGCAAATCATCAATGATCACTTGTCTTACATTCGCGAGTGTCCAAAATGCCTGAATCTGTACACATGGGGATAGTGTACTAGGGGCCTTGAACCGCGATGCCAGGTTGCCAGGGGGAGGAACCTAGCGAGGGGAGAGAGCTGCTTGCCAGGGAAGCCGCCTAGCAGCTCGCGAGAAGCATCGCGAGGGGGGAGAGAGCTGCTTGCCAGGTTGCCAGGGGGGAAGCCGCCTAGCAGCTCGCGAGAGAGCTGCTTGCCAGGGGGGAGGGACCACGCGAGGGGAGAGAGCTGCTTGCCAGGTTGCCAGGGGGAACGGCCAGCATGATGCTTGCCAGGGGGAGGATTGCAGGCTGCGCGAGGATCGGGATGAGGGGAAGGGGGAAGCACGCTTGCATTATGATAGCAAAACGAATGCTAGAAATATCATTACCGAAGGTTTGCAAGCAATATAAATCTTTGTACAGAAATGACTTACGGCATACACGGGCAGCCCCCCATTGCTCGCCCAGGTGAAAGCAACGTGCCCCCGAAGAAGTTTTCAAGGGGGTATTCTGCCCTCAATAGCGGGCTCGGAGCTCTATCCACCACATCCGGCGGAGGTTCCTGATGGCCTCGGTGCGTCGAACCGCCAGCCTGTCCCGTCGTGAGCCGCACCAGAAGGACGCGCCCTCCCGGTGGCCCCGCTCGCCATGGACATTGTGTTGCTGCCGAGCCCCGGGGCTCATTTCGCCAATCATGCCAGAGGCCGTTGGAGGTGGCCCACTCCTCCAATGGCCTCCCTGGGCGACGGGAGACAGGCGGCATCAGTCAGATCTGCCTCCGGATCGACCTGGCTTCTGACGGGAGTCGCTCGATGGTGTTCATGCGACATCTTGACAGCCTGGGGTCGGGCCTCCGATTTCTACGAGGATCCGGGGACACAATACCGCGTCCGATCGCAGTTCCCGGATGTCCGCGGCGTCGGTCATTTCGGCCCGGGCTACGCGTGCTACCGCTATCTCAGATCTCGTTCTTCACCAGGTTCCAGACATCCAGGGCGCCCTCCGCAAAGCCACGGACGAAGCCGTCCGGTGGGGGCTTCTCCTGGCCGGCCTGCTGTTCCCAGAAGTTGCCAGCCTCCTCTCGATCACCGTCGTGCTCCTCACCGAGAATGACGAAGGCGATCCGCTCAGCCGCGCGTAGGCGCTCGCACTGTCCGGGAGGTTGAAGTTGCCTTCCCAGCCCCAACTATCCTGCTCCGAGGACTGGCGGAGATCTGTCAGACGTTCCAGCTCCTCGGCCTCGGCGGCGTCCTTTGCCCATCGCTGGCCGGCCGCGAACCCCTCCTTGATACTTTCGTCGTCTGCCTTCTGCTTCGAGGCACGCAGTCTCTCGATTGTATCCCTCACGGCATCTGCCCCCTTTCGGCTGTTGATCTTGGCCAGTTCCTGCTCGAACGCCCGGCAGGCGATGGCCGACCAGTTCGCATCGTCCTTGACGCCGTCGATCCGGGCCTTGAGGTCGGCACGGACGGCGATCGTCATGCGAGAGCATCGCTTCATAGTCAGGACCCCACTCGGCTGGTTCGTCGATCTGCACCGGACGACGTGTCGCGATGCCCAACCAAACGTACGCGGGGCGTACGGCATCCCCGGTCTGAGCGTAGGATTTTGTCGGAGTCGGGAAATGCTGGAGGCGCCGATCGGCGACTCGGCACTTCGGCCGGTGGTGGCGGAGACCGGAGGATGTCTACCGAGATCACTAGATCGATCCAGGAGGGACGTGCTCACCGTCCGCACCTAACCGTGATCTCTTGATCTGGCCGCAGGACGCCGGGTCGGGTGAATAATGGGAGCACCAGCTAGACAACGCATGACTGTCGGGTACGATGAATGACTCGTCATGCCGTCTAGTGGACAAGTGAACCCCAAGCGAAACGAGCCCTGTAACCGGACTGGGTGTGACCGATGGCGGCCCCAGAGCGGATGACACTCTCCACCTTGATAGACCGAGAGGCGGGGAAGCATGCAATCAATCTGGATTCCTCGCGCCGCCGGAACGACTGCCCTGGCTTCACCGTTGTATTCACGCCGCCTCACCAGGCGTTCGTAAATACAGTCACATCGAGCACTTAAGTACCAGGCATTCCATTAATCGGGCAGGGCCCGATTAAATCGAGAGGGCGACACCATGAACGCCGTTCCCTTCATTGAGTCTGCGTGTGATGTGGCAGAGATCTCCGTGGCCGACATCCGGGTCTCGCCTGCTCGGAAGAATCGCTCGCTCGACCCCGAGGATCAGGTGGACCAGGACTTCATCGACAGCATTCGCCACGTCGGTGTCCGGGATGCCGTTGTGATTCGGGAGACCACGAACGGGCCGGCGAAATACGAGCTTGTCTTCGGCCAAAGGCAACTGGCCGCAAGCAAGCACCTGGGATTCGAGACCATTCCCGCCCAAGTGGTCGAGATCACCAACGAGCAAATGAACTTTCTAGCCGCTTTCTCCGAGAACGCCTCGCGTCGCGAGACGAACTACCCCGAGTATCTCAAGAATCTCAAAATGCTGCTGAGGGAGCGGGAACGCCTGTTTGGACCGGATCCAGGAGATCGGCAGGTCCATGCACTCATGGACGAGATGGTGCCGGTCATCGAGCCGGATCAAGGGCGGAGCGCAAAAATTCAGGCAGGCCCACCTAAATCGAAAAGACGGGGACGCCCACTCAGGCCCGAGTTGATCGCGCTGGACCAGCAGTTGACCAGACTGGTGAAGCAATACAAGCCGATCGGCGTCCGTGGTGTGTTCTACCGCGCCGAGGTTTTGGGTCTCGTTCCCAAGACGGAAAAATCGGTGGACCTGATCCAGAGGCGACTCCTCCAGTTGAGGCGATCTGGAGAGATACCCTATCCCTGGATCGTTCACGACAGCCGCGAAGTCTACGGCTGCAACTCCTACGGCGGATTGGCCGAACTGGCCGAGGACACTGCCAATCTCTACCGGCGTGACTACTGGCGACGCGCTGAATGTTGGGTCCAAATCTGGCTGGAAAAACGGACCCTCAAGGGCGTGATCTCGCCCGTCGTCATCGATCGATGGGGGCTCGGCATCTATTCGTGCAACGGCCAGTTGTCAGAGAGCATGCTCTACCGCGGTGGTACGGACATCAAGGACCGCGGCGTCGAGACCCACGTCTACGTACTGACGGATTTTGATCCCGCCGGAGACTCGATTTTCAAGGCCCTTTACGATGGCTCGAGGAAGGTCACTGGCGGCTTGTCTCGGTTTACGGGCGGGGTCCCGGTTCACATCCACAGACTGGCCCTTACGGCCGACCAGGTACGCGACTGGAAGCTGCCGACCCGGCCTGCGAAGCGAACCGATACGCGTGCGGCCAAGTTCATCGAGAGGAATGGAGACGTGTCAGTCGAACTGGAGGTGCTCTCACCGAACGAAATGAGGAAGCTGGTCGACAAAGCGATCGGTGCGCCACATGCCAGAGCGTGAACTCCAAAGTCTCAAGCGTATCGAGGAAATGGAACGTCAGACGATCCGCCAGGCGCTGACGGCGGCGGCCGAAGAAGAGCCTGGTGACTATGATGCCGATGCGGCAGGCGAGGAGGATGAGTTGTGATCAGTGCAGGATGAAGAATGGGACGCGCGGCGAGTTTCTCGGCCGTCTCGCCGGCCCGCTCGAAGTGGAGGCTCGACCGGTTCAGGCCCAGCAGCTCGCACTGGCGACGGACGATCAAGGCCGGATGGCTGACCTCGATCAGTGATCGCCGGAATTCACAAGAGAGCTGATGAATTTTTTTCGAGCTACTCCAGCTCCATCTTGAGCCGTCCGATCTGCTCGAACAGCCCGGCCTGGCGGTCCTCGGCGTCAGCCGAGACCGGCTTGGCCGGGCTGCCGAAGGTCTCTTCAGCGCCTTGGTCGAGCTGCTTCTTCCAGGAGCGGATCAGTGTCGGATGGACGGCGTACTGCCCGGCCAGCTCGTTGGCTGTGCGATCGCCCCTGTAGGCAGCCAGGGCGACCTGGGCTTTGAACGGCGCCGTATGGACCTTCCGCTTGCCTGCCATTGCACGCCCTTTGCTGGACCACCAGAGTAGCTTAACCGGTGGTTCAGGTCTTGGGGTCTACTTCAGCCGCCTTGGCCATGACGCCCGTGCCCGAAGGCCGGGGCAGGCCGGCTCGGCCTGCCCCGCCCCCTCACATATCGCCTCGCCTCTCTCGGGCGTACCTCTGGTGCCGACGTCCTACCCGTCGAGTCATCAGCCGCCATCCCGTCTCCGTATTTCTGCCGCACCGTCGTGGGTCAGTGGTCAGCCCTGACTAAGCTTGGGTAGTCGATGTGCAACGAGCACATCCAATGACAGCCCAACATCAGGAGCTGACGATGCATGACCGACCTCCGCTCGCGCCAGTCGTCCGCCGATCCCGGAGCGTACAAGCCCCGAGATTCGCGGACGCCCAGGGTGGCGCAGAAATGTACCTGGTCAGTGTTCGGACCTTTCTCAGGTGGGCGAACTCCGGGATCGTGCCGTCCGGCGTGAAGATCGGCGGCCGGCGTCTATGGCGAATCGCCGACCTCGACGCCCACATCCAGCAAGCCGGCAACAACAAGAAGTGACATGCCCAGGATACCGACCCGAGGCTCTCGTGAGAGACCCCAGTGTTCCCGCCACCAACTTGGGAGCGTCGGGATCGGCCAGACCAGGGCTTTGGAGGATACGTTAACCATGCGCTCCAAAGTCTATGCGATCAGTCAGCCCTCGAAGGAAACGGTCCTCAGCCGCCAGAGAGCCCGCAGACTGACGATCTCCGGCCTCATCCAGGACCGATCCCCACTCGTGCGAGACCAGCAAGGCCACGGATTCTGATGCTCCTCGATGCTCACACTGCGGTTCTACGCTGGAATCGGTTCGACGATGTCAGCGTTGCGGGAGGCGCTGATTGATGCCCATGTTTCGGGAAGACGCCCAGAGATACGCCGACCTCGGCTGGCGGGTGATCCCCGTGGCCGGGAAGAGACCGCTTGTCGCGTGGAAGCAGCTTACTCCTCCCGATGAGCTCGAACCCCTTTGGGATGATCCCAGGACGACTGGGATCGCGGTAATCCTCGGGCAGCCGTCCGGGGGCCTGGTTGTCCGTGACTTTGACGACGTCGACCGCTACCTCGGTTGGCGCAGGGAGAAGCCCGAGCTGGCCGCCCAGCTTCCGACCGCCCTGACCCCCAGGCCGGGACGGCACGTGTTCGCACGTTGTGAGGGCTCACGCAGGACGAGATGCTTTCTCGACGGCGAGTTGCGGGGCGACGGTGCCATCGTGGTGCTACCTCCGTCGGTCCATCCGAACGGACTGTGCTATGACTGGATGACCGAACCCTACCGAGAGATACCGATCATCGAGCCGAGCGTCTTGCTGGGTGCGACGCAGCACCGAAGAAGGAGAGAAGGGACACCGCAAGAAGAGGGCCAAACTCACACATGCAGTAAATACATGGCATGTGTAAACTCAGAACAGGGGTTGTTTATCGATTGGGCTATTGAGCAGACTTGTCCCAATATGCCCGGTCAGCGCAACCGACGCATTTTCGATTTCGCGCGATATCTCCTCACCGTCTTCGACAGGTCTACTGATCCCGAAGACTTGCGGCATCACGTGGAGGCTTGGCACCGGGCGGCACTCCCCGATATCGGCACGAGGGATTTCGGCGAGACCTGGCGGGATTTCCTCCACGCCTGGAACAACGTAAAGACTCCGGCTGGAGCTACCCTCGGGAAGGTTGAGCGGATAGCGATGCAGGACCCGTTCACCCTCGGGCTATCTGACATGAATCTGGATAAGGTTGCCCGACTCCTCCGGGCGGCAGCCCAGATTCGCGGTGAAGGCGGCGTCTTCTTCATGGACTTTCGGACGATGGGCAAAAGCGTGGGCTTGTCGGCGGTCGCTGCACGCAAAATCGCTATCAAACTGGTAGCCCTGGGACACGTGGCCATTGTCGAAAAGGGGATCGCCGGCAGACGGGGCAAGGCCACGGTCTGGCGCTGGCTCGGCCCCTGATGTCCGGCCCTACACGCTCTGGGGTCTCGATCCCACAAAGTCTGCTCCTAGATCTGGCTCTCCGTGGGATCGAGGTCCGTCTATCGATCTCCGAAATACCCGGCACTGGCTCCTCGCTGCCCCGCGGAACTGGACAGCGGCTGCACGCGACTAGACTTGGTTGTGACTGGAGCGGCAAGCCGAACAGCTCGCTCTACCCGGTGATCAGAAGCGACGTGATCGACGGCTCGGCCTCTCCGGGCGTCGGCAACGCGGGCGGACGGTTGCTCAAGGCCGCTGAGATGCATCACATGTGCGCAGCTCCGGGAGCCGGGGAGAGCCCGAGTACCTACACATCGTAGCCCCGACGAAAGAACTCCCACCACCATTCAGCCACAGATGGCCCCACCATTCTCCTTGAGACCGCAGCATGAGCAGGTGCACAAAATTACCCGTTGACCAAACGCCTGCGTCTGGGTCCCCTGACAGCGAAGGGCGAGGCATGGTTGGAGAACTGGTCTACGTGGATCGGCCATGGCCGACGCCCGAGAACACCGACGCATTGCGGTGGCTACTGGAGCATTACCTTGGTCAAGCCAACGGACAGACCGATCGCGGCGACATACAGCCGAGTCTCGAATCCCAACGATCCTCGTGATGCCTCGCTCGAGACCCAGGAAGAAGCTCAGGTCACGATGTGGACGTCGCAAGGCTTCCACGTCCCCAGCGAGTACCGCTTCCGCGAGCGCTACACAGGCATGGAGTCGATTTACGACCGGCCGGTGCTCAACCACATCCGCGACCTGGTCATCTCCGGTCGCATACAGGGGATGAGCACCTATGACACGGACAGGTTCGCGCGCGACCCCAACGAGCTGCTGACCGTCGTCCGCGACAACCACAAGCACAGGGTTGAGACGAAGTTCGTGCAGTGCGACCATGCGACCGAGGGTCGGATCGGCGAGATGATCCTTTATATGAAGGGCTTCGCATCGGCCCTTGAATACGACGCTATCCGCGACCGCACGATGCGGGGCAGGCGGAAGATCCTCGAAGCTGGACTGTGGGTCGGCGGCGGCAAAACGAAGTATGGGCTAGTCTTCCTCAAGGACGAGCGGGGCAAGCCGACCAAGGAGCGCGCCCGCGTCGCCGATCCCGAAACCGCGCCGGTAGTACGCCGGATCTTCGAGTTGGTTGCCTCGGGCGTCAGCGCGTCGCGGGTGGCCGCCACCCTCAACGCCGAGGGCGTACTAACACCCTCCACCAACTCCGGACACGCCGGGGCGGGACGGAGTTGGCTACCGGCGCGAGTCTCGGCGATCGTCCGGGATCGCGTCTATGTCGGCGAGGCCAAGGTACACAGGACAGCCCGCGTCGAAGGACGTTACCCGGGCGGCACTGCTGCGCCGGAAGCGGCTGCCCGATCACGAGCACACGTTACTGACGTCGGCCAACACCGAGCCGGTCGTGTCGCGCGAACTCTTCGAGCGGGCGAACGCGATGCAAGATGTGCTGCGGAACCCACGCGGGCGCCCGGGTGGCGACACGGCATACCTCCTGCGGGGCGTGGTATTTTGTGGCGAATGCGGCTACCGACTCTCGCCGGCCACAGCGAAGGGCGAGATGCTGAGCAACGGGCATCGCCACACGTGGCGGAGCTACCGGTGCTTCAGCTACAAACGCCACCCTGGCATACACTGCCAAACCGCCATGGGTAGCCAGTGGATCGAGAGCCAAGCGTGGCGACTGTTAGAGGGCGCCATCCTGGACCGGGGCCGCATGGAGCGATTGTTTGAGGCCGAGCTGAAGCGGCTCGAGCTAGAGGACGGCACAGGCGGCATGGCGGCTGACCTGAAGCGAGCAGAGGACCGCCGAAAGAAGGTCGAACAGATGGTGAAGAAGCTCGTCGACTCAAAGCTGGAGGCCGACGACGTTTTGCTCATCAAGGCGTATGATGAAAAGCTAGTGGATCTCGGTAGAGAGGCGGGGGAATTGGACCGGCACGTCGGAGCGATGCGGATTCGCATTGAGGCGCGCAGCGAGCGCCGACGGGTCGCCGAATCGACCCTCGGCCTGCTCGACAATCTTCGCGACGCCGTCCGGCGCGGGATTAGCGATCCCGAAGAGAAGCGGAAGTACATCGAGGCGACAGGCGTGAGGTTCCGTGTCTGGAAGGACGGCCATCGTGTCGCCTTCGAACTGCCCGCCTGTCTCCGCTGTGAGAATCTCGACGCCTCTACGAGGTGAAGCGCCAGTTGACGCAGCCGATCTCGCGGCGGGTGACGGCCGGCCCCGGGCCGGTCGAGCTGCCGGCGGCCTGCGACCGCGACCAGGTCGTCGCGCTGATCGGCCGCCGGCTCGAGTCGCTCTTCCGCGCGGCGGGCGTCGCGTACGACCCCGCCGACCCGACCTATCCGTTACCGGATTCGCTGGTCCGCCGGCTGGTTGGCCTGGGCGCGCGCGACGTACTCGACGAGGTGCACCGCTACCGCGAGCGCTGCATCGCGAAAGGGAAGATGGCCGAGTACCCTTCCGAGGCCGAGAGCGACGCGGCGGGCCCGTCGCGTGAGCTCGAGCGTAAGGTCGTCGCGATCGAGCAATCCTGGAACGAGGCCCGCACGTCGGCGACGATCGTGGTGCCGTCGGACGAGTCCGAGCTGGCGGCGATCCTGGCCGAGGCGATCGCGTCGTGCACGGCGGAGCTGGCGGCGGGCGACGACCGTCTCGCGGCGACGGCCGACGGCCGCTTCGTCGAGGTCCGGCGCCAGGGCCGGGTCGCCGAGAGTCTCGTTGCGGGCGTCTGCAACAAGGCGCCGCAGGGCGGCGCCCTGAGCCGACAAATCGACGAGGTGGTCCGCCGCGCCGGCAGATCGGTGCCGGTCGTGGTGCGGTCGACAGCGTTCCCCGCCAGCGCCAAGGCGGCGGTCGTGCAGCAGCTCGAGAAGCTCGCGGCCGACGGCGGCCGACCGCGCGGTGATCGAGGACACCGATTGGCGGACGATGCTGGCCCTGTCGCGGTTCCGCGACGGCCGTGAATCCGACCCGGTCTTCGCCGCCTGGCTCGGCCGGATGCGCCCGTTGACGAGCCTGTCGGCCCTGCGAGTGATCCTGGGGTTGGACGGACCCAGCGGGCCGCAACCGGCCGGAGGACCATGACCGGGTCGAGGACCGCGGGCCGGCCGTGCCTTTCGCCCGATCATCCGATCCGACGTCGGAGCCGGCCTGTCGCCGGGGAATGATACAACCGATAAACTCAAGCGTAATGCGAGATCACCAGACCGGCGAGCGGCCGCCTGGGAAGACGGTCATCCATCGAGGAGCCGGGGGAAGCCCGGCCGGGGAGACCTTCGGCCAGGCTCCCAGATCCCCGGTCCGTCGAGTGTGGGGAGGTTCGGCCATGGAAATCCTGACTGTCGGTCCAGCCGGTCAGATTGAATTACCCGACAACGTCCGTGATCGCTACGGCATGACGCCCGCCACTCCGATCCGGATCATCGAGACCAGCGGCGGAGTCCTTCTCATCCCTCTGGGCGATGCCCCGATGAGCCCGGAACTGGCCGAAGAACTCGCCCAGTGGGAGGCCCTGGCGCGGAAAGTTGGGAGATGTTCCCCTTCGAGGAAGAAGGTGAGCCGTCATGAACGTCGGGGATGTGCACTGGGTCGAATTCCTTTCGCGGAACGGTCATGCTCAGGCGGGACGTCGGCCAGCGATCATCGCGCAGGATGCAGCGGCGACCTCGCAGCTTCCGACCGTCCTGTCGATCCCATTGACCACACAACTCGCCGCCCTTCGGTTCCCGGGCACTGTCCTGGTTGGTTGATGCCGATCCGGAGAACGGCTTACGACGACCTTCCGTCGCCCTGGTGTTCCAGCTCACCGTCGTGGACCAGCGCGTTCTGAGATCGAGGCTGGGCCAGATCTCGGAAGCGGCCATGAAGAGCATCTGGGACGCACTCGACCTGCTGACGGGACGGAACGGTCAGATACCGCCGCCCGACTCGGCCGCACCGGGCCGCTGACGAGCCTGGCGGCCCGCCCTGGTTTTGATTCTGCTCGTGATTCGGTGGCCATCATGGCTGACGGCGCAGGCGTCGCGCCGATGGCTGGGAGGCACAGGACTGGCCACCCCCCACGGAATTCGGCCGCACTCGCACTGCAAGCCGAGCGATCGTGCGGTAAGATACATGGGCCCGGTTCCGGCATCGCGACGGGGCGGCCATGATGGCGGCGCTGACGCCTCGCGGGGAAGCGACGATGGCTTCCATCGGCGATGACGGGACGGCTCCTTTGATCGAACCCGGTTGCACCAGGATCCTCCGCCATGTTCGCCGGTTCCCGGAATGTTCCGACCGCTGAGGGTGCATCGCGGCGCGGCGATAGCCCCGTCATCCAGCTCGTGGGCTTCCGGCTGGACAACGAAGATTACGCGATCGCTATCACCAGGATCCAGGAAATCATCCTGATGAAGCCGATCACGCGGCTCCCCCAGGTCCCCGACTTCATCGAAGGTCTGATCAACCTTCGCGGGTCGGTGATCCCCATCGTGAGCCTGCGCAAGCGGTTCGGCCTGCCGGCCCGCGAGGTTGACGACGAGACCCGCACCATCGTCGTCAACGTCCACGACAAGACCGTCGGCTGCATCGTCGACGCCGTGACCCAGGTCATGCGAATCAACCGCGACCAGATCCAGCCGCCGCCCCTGTCGGTCCTGGCCGTGTCGCACCAGTATCTCTCCGGCCTCGCCCGGCTGGAGGACCGACTGCTCATCATCCTCGATATTGACCGGCTCTTCGACGAACAGATCCTGGCGACCGCCACCTGATCGGGTCGCATCGCACCGAATCGCACCGACCGGACGACCCGGCCAACCCGTGCCGCCGCGCCATCCCGACCTTTCACGCACCTCGAACCACTCACCCGACGCCGATCGTGGGAGCTAGCAGCCATGGCAATCGATCCGGAAGGACACAGCCCTTCGAACGGGCAGGGGAACGGAGCGGACGGCGTGGCGCGGAAGGCCCCGCGCGTACGCGCCGCGGTCAAGAGCAAGGCGACGATGTCGGTGGCCGCAGTGGCAGCCCCGGCCGCGGGCCGAGGCGCGCGGGCCGCGACGAGCCCGACCCCCGCGGCGCTGGCGATCGCCGAGGAGGCGCATGTGCTACTGGGCGAGGCCAATTCCAACGCCCAGGCGCTGATCGACACGGTCGCCGCGATCATCCGCGCCGAGACCGTCGACGAGATCGTCCGCACCACGCTCGACACGATCCGCAAGGAGTTCGGCCTGTCGTATGCCTCGTACTGGACGGTCGACGCGACCGACGGGACGCTGGTCTTCGCGATGGAGTCGGGCCGCGTGGACGACGAGTTCCAGCGGCTGACGCGCACGGCGCGGTTCCGCGAGGGCGAGGGGCTCAACGGCCGGGCCTGGCGGCTGCGCGACCTGTTCCACGTCGAGGACATCGGCGAGCTGAAGGACTGCTGCCGCGCCCCGCTGGCGCGGCGGGCCGGCATCCGGGCGGCCGTCGCCCTGCCGCTGCTGCGCGACGGCGAGGTCGTCGGCACGCTCGACTTCTTCGCCGACGAGTCGCTGGAGGTCTCCCCGATCCGGCTCGAGGCGCTGCGCACGATCGGCCGGCTCTCCTCCGACAAGCTCTCCAAGCTGGCCCGCCAGAACGACCTGAACCGGATCAAGCAGATGGTCGACAACGCGCCGATCAACCTGATGTACGCCGACGTCGATCTGAAGATCCGCTACATCAATCCCCGCGCCGAGCAGACACTCCGCCGGCTCGAGCAGCACCTGCCCGTCAAGGTTGACCAGATGGTCGGCGGCTCGATCGACGTGTTTTACAGGTCGCCCGATCACCTGCGGGGCCTGCTGATCGACCCGCGGAACCTGCCGCGGGTCGAGACGATCCACGTCGGGCCCGAGCTGTTCGAGCTGACGATCGCCGCGGTGCTCGACGTCCACGGCAAGTACATCGGGCCGATGATCACCTGGGAGGTGATCACCGAGAAGGTCGAGACGGCGCGGCGCGAGGCCGAGACCGCCGCCGATATCCGCGCCGTCAACCAGCTCCTGGTGGCGATCGGCCGGGCGCGGACGGCTCGCGACGTGATCGGCTCGGCGCTCTCCAGCGTGCGCGAGGCGTTCGGCTGGTCGTACGGCTCGTACTGGGAGGTGAACGCCGAGGACCAGGCGCTGCGGTTCGTCCAGGACGCCGGCTCGGTCAGCGACGAGTTCCGGCGGATCACGGCCGAGGCGCGGTTCCGCGAGGGCGAGGGGCTCAACGGCCAGGTCTGGCAGTCTCGCGACCTGGTCTTCGCCCCCGACCTGGGCGAGATGAAGACCTGCTCGCGCGCACCGGCCGCCCGCCGCGGCGGGCTCAGGTCCGGCATCTGCTTCCCGATCATGATCGGCGGCCGCGTCGTCGGCACCATGGACTTCCTCACCGAGGACAAGATCACCCCGTCGGAGAGCCGGCTCGACGCCGTGCGCAACGTCGGCCGGCTGGTCTCCGCGGCGCTCGAGCGCGTCGAGCACCAGACCGAGCTCGACCGCGCCAAGAAGGATCTCGAGATCAAGGTCAACCAGCTCCTGAAGGTCGCCAGGTCCGCCTCCGAGGGCAACCTCACCGTCGAGGTCGGCGTCCGCGGCGAGGACGACATGGGCCGCCTGGGCGAGGCCCTCGCCACGATGATCCGCGACCTCAAGAGCATCATCGGCCAGGTCGTCGAGTCCGCCAGCCAGTTCGCCGAGGGCTCGCGCGTGGTGGCCGAGAGCGCCAATTACCTGAGCGAGTCGGCGCAGAACCAGGCCGCCACCGTCGAGGAGATGTCCGCCTCGATCCAGCAACTGTCGCACTCGATCGTCGAGATCAACCAGAACGTCTCGGCCGCCAGCGGCCAGGCGGGCCGGACCTCGCAACTGGCCAAGCAGGGCGGCGAATCGGTCGAGCAGGCCATCGAGGCCATGGTCCTGATCAAGAGGTCGAGCGAGCAGGTCAGCGACATCATCCAGGTCATCAGCGAGATCGCCAGCCAGACCAACCTTCTAGCTCTGAACGCCGCCATCGAGGCGGCCCGCGCCGGCGAGCACGGCCTGGGCTTCGCCGTCGTCGCCGACGAGGTCCGCAAGCTGGCCGAGCGCCTCGAGCGCCGCGGCCAAGGAGATCACCGCGCTCATCAAGGAATCGACCCGCAGAGTCGCCGACGGCGCCCAGCTCTCGGAGAAGGCCGGCGAGTCGCTCTCGCGGATCGTCCAGGGCGTCGAGGAGACCGCCTCCAGCATCGCCAAGATCGCGCAGGCCACCCGCGAGCAGACCGAGGCCTCCGCCGAGGTCAACAAGGCGATCCAGAACGTCTCGAGCATCACCGAGACCAACGCCTCCAGCTCCGAGGAACTCTCCGCCAGCGCCGAGGAGCTGGGCGCCCAGGCCGGGACGCTCAAGCAGGTAATCTCCGGGTTCAAGGTATGAGCCCCACCCAACCCGTGACCCCGGGCGCGGCGCCACCATGCAGCACAGCGAGCTGACCGACGAGGAATTCGCGACCTTCTGCGGCCTGATCTACCGCACCGCGGGGATCCGGATCGCGGAGAACAAGCGGATCCTCGTCGGCAATCGCGTCCGCCGCCGCCTCAGGGCCACCGGGATCGCCGGGTTCCGCGAATATCACGCGTTCCTGACCTCGCCCGCCGGCGCCGGCGAGATGCCGCAGTTCCTCGACGCCATCACCACCAACGAGACCTATTTCTTCCGCGATATCCACCACTACGAATGGCTCGGCGGCGAGTTCCTCCCCGAGGTCGCCCGCCTGGCCGCGTCGCACAAGCATCCCCGCCGGCTGCGGATCTGGTCGGCCGCTTGCAGCACGGGCGAGGAACCCTACTCGATGGCCATCGAGATCGCCGAGAAGCGGCCGATCCTCGCCGGCTGGGATATCCGCGTGCTCGGCACCGACCTGAGCGGCGCCGTGCTGACCGAGGCCCGCGTCGGCTGCTACGACGCCCGCGCCGTCCGGCTCGTCGAGCCGGCGCTGCGCCGCCTTCTTCGACGAGGATGCCGCCGCCGGCAAGTGGACCGTCAAGGCCACGCTCAAGGCCCTCGTCGCCTGGAAGCCGCACAACCTCCTCTCGCCGCTGCGCGAGGACCCGTTCGACTGCATTTTCCTCAAAAATGTGCTGATTTACTTTGATAAGGATTCCAAGCAGGTCGTTGTGAAGAACCTGGTGGCGCTCCTGGCCCCCGGGGGATACCTGGTCGTCGGGCCGACGGAGGGCGTGTATAACATGCTCGAACCGCTCGACAAGGTGAAGACCTGGCTCTTCCGCAAGCCGGCGTGATCGATCGATAGGCGAAGCGAGGTGTATACGTCGTGTCGGGCTTCAACCTGGCCGAGCTGATGCCGTTCTATCTCGACGAGACCGACGAGCACATCGCCGGCCTCAACGATGCCCTGTTGCGCCTCGAGCAGGAGCCCGGCGATGCCAAGGCGTTGCAGGAGGCGTTCCGGATGTTCCACAGCATCAAGGGCGCCTCGGTCGTGATGGGCTTCCAGCCCGTCAACCGGCTGACGCACCACCTCGAGAGCCTCTTCGAGCAGTTGCGCAGCAAGAAGCGCGTGCTCGACCGCGCGGTGCTCGACCTGACCTTCCGCTGCCTCGACGAGCTGCGCGACTACCACCGCGAGCTGCGCGCCGAGGGGCAGAGCGATGCCGACCTTTCGGCGCTCACCGCCGAGGTCGACGAGGCCGCCCGCGGGTGCCGGCATCACCCGCGGCCCCCCGGCCCGCGCCGCCGCCACCGCCACCGCGGCCGATCGAGCCTGTCCCGCCGCCGGCCTCCGCCGCAGGGCCGTTCGACGGGTCGGGCCGGGTGGCGGTGACCGTCGTATTCGAATCGAATCTGCCGCTGGCCGACATGAAGGCCCGGCTGGTCCTGAACCGGCTATCGTCGCAGGCGCGCGTCCTGTCCACCGACCCGCCCGCCGAGAAGCTCGACGAGGTTGATCCGCTCTCGCGGTTCACGGTCGTCCTGGCGACCGACGTCGAGCCCGACGAGCTGCGCGCCCTGGCCAACGTCGAGGGGGTCGCCGAGGTCCGCGTGCACGCCGCCGGACCCACCCCGGTCCTCGAGCCCGCCGCGACGGCCGGCGTCGTCGCCGGCGAGGCGCAGCCCTCCCAGGCCGCCGCGGCCGAGATCACCGGGCCGGCGCCCGCGATGCCGACATCGGCCGCTTCCGTCGCCGAAGAGCCGGCGACGGCGGCGGCCCCCGCGTCGCCGCCCGTTCGCAAGGCGCGGATCGCCGAGACCATCCGCGTCGACAGCGACCGGCTCGACCACCTGATGAACCTGGCCGGCGAGCTGGTGATCACCAAGGCCCGCTTCGTGGCGATCGCGCGGGGGCTCGAGGAGCTGTTCCGCGGCTCGGCGCCCAGGCCGAACTGCCTCGCGTCCGCGAGGGCGCGAGCAGGTCAAGGCGCTCTCCGAGGCGATCCACGGCCTGGGCCGCGTCTCCGACGGCTTGCAGAAGGGCGTGCTCGACACCCGGATGGTCCCGATCGGGCCGCTGTTCGAGCGGTTCCGCCGCGTCATCCGCGACCTGAGCATCGCCTCGGGCAAGGAGGTGAACCTGCGGATCGGCGGCGAGAAGACCGAGCTGGACAAGCGGATGATCGACGAGCTCTCCGACCCCTTGATCCACATGGTCCGCAACGCCGTCGACCACGGACTCGAGCCGCCCGACCAGCGCGAGGCCGCCGGCAAGCCCAGGGCCGGCACCGTCAACCTGCTGGCCTCGCACCGCGGCAACAGCGTCGTCATCACCGTCGGCGACGACGGCCGCGGCATCGACTGCGAGCGCGTCCGCAAGAAGGTCGTCGCCAAGGGCCTGCTCGACGAGCACGCCGCCCGCGAGCTCACCGACCGCGAGCTGATCGCCTATATCTGGCACCCCGGCCTCAGCACGGCCGAGACCATCACCGAGGTCTCCGGCCGCGGCGTCGGCATGGACATCGTCAAGGCCCGCATCGAGAACTTGAACGGCGCCGTGGACGTTCGAAGCGTCCTCGGCCAGGGGACGACCTTCACCATCCGCCTGCCGCTGACCCTGGCCATCATGTCCAGCCTGCTGGTGCGGATCTACGACGAGACCTACGCGATCCCGCTCGATCACATCGAGGAGATCGTCGAGGTCCGCCCCGACCAGGTCTACCGCGTCCAGGGCCGGCCGGCCATCGAGATCCGCAAGCGGATCGTCACGCTGGCCTCGCTCGGCGACGTCTTCCACTGGGGCGGCCGGCCGCACCCCGCCTCGCGCAACGGCAAGGCCGGCGGCTCCTCGTACGCCGGGGATCCCCGGGAGAAGCGCACGGTCGTCGTCGTGCAGGACGGCGAGATCACCATCGGCCTCGTCGTTGACGAGCTGATCGGCATGCAAGAGGTCGTCCTGAAATCGCTGGAGAAGAACTACCGCTCGATCCCCGGCCTTTCGGCGCGAGCATCCTGGGCGACGGCCGCGTTTCGCTGATCCTCGACCTGGACGCGGTCATCGACATGGTCGGCCGCCCGCCGGCCCGCCGGCATGAGCCGATACCCGAGCGGGTCGAGCGGTGACGCGAGGTCAGGCGAAGGACAGGGCCAACGGCGGCCGCCCGAGCCGAGCACAGGAAAGGAGGAGCACCCGATGGGACCGATCTCGACCGATGACCACCGCCGATTGCTGCGGATGATCTTCGACCGCGGCGCCGAGGCCGCGTCGCTGGCGCTTTCGAAGTGGCTGGGCGCGAGGTCCGCCTTGCGGTCAACGACGTCGAGCTCGTCGGGCTGGAGCAGGCCGGCGAGCTGCTCGGGCCCCCCGAGGAGCTGGTCGCGGCCTGCGCCATGGGACTGCACGGCCGACTGACCGGCTCGCTCCTCCTGGTCTTCGAGGACCGTTCGGGCCTGGCGCTGGTCGACCTGCTGTTGAACCAGCCGGTGGGGACGACCGTCGCCTGGGGCGAGCTCGAGCAATCCGCCGCGCAGCGAGACCACCAACATCGTCGGCTGCGCGTATGTCAACGCCCTGGCGGCCCACCTGCCGGGCGGCCGGGGCGAGGACCGCGATATCTCCGACACCGGCCACGACGAGCTGGTGCCGACGCCGCCGACCTTCCTGCACGAGTTCGCCGGCAGCCTGCTCGAGTTCGCCCTGATGGACCAGGCGATCGAGCTGGACCAGTTGCTGCTGATCCGGACCGAGTTCGGCGGCGGGCCGGATACCCCGCAGCTCAACTGGACGCTGCTCTTCATCCCCAGCCGGTCCGCGCTCGAGGCACTCGCCGCGTCGATCGCCCGACTGGAATCCCCTGCCCCGGCGTGAGGAGCCCGCGATGCCGACGTCCCCCGCGCCCGACAATCCGGAGCCCGTCGAGGTGATCTCCGTGGCGATCGGCGGGTGGACCGTCGCCGCGTCGCCGGCGCGGGTCCGCACCCTCCTGGGCTCGTGCGTCGGCGTGATCCTCTACGACAAGATCAGCAAGGTCGGGGGCCTGGCCCACGTCGTGCTGCCCGCCGCCAACGGCGCCGTCGACCACCCCGGCAAGTACGCCGACACCGCGATCCCCGCCGTGATCGCCGAGCTCGAGCGCCGGCTGGGTCCCGCGCCCGGTCGCGACTCGTCGCCAAGCTCGTCGGCGGGGCCAGCATGTTCCAGATCTCCGCGCCCGCCGAGTCGACCCTCAACATCGGCCGCCGCAACCACGAGGCGATCGAGGCGATCCTGGCCGTACTCCAGATCCCCGTCGTCGCCCGCGACCTGGGCGGCACCGCCGGCCGCCGCTTGACCCTCGACACCGTTTCGGGCATCGTCGCCATCAAGGTACCCGGGGGAGCCGAGTATTCGATTTGATTCTTGGTCAGTGGCAAGTGGCAAGTGGTCAGTGGGCCAAGGACCAGGGACCAGGGACAAAGAAAAATGAAACGAATCCTGATCGTTGATGACGCGATATTCATGCGGAAGATGATCGGCAAGGTGGCGGCGGAGGCCGGATGGGACATCGTGGGCGAGGCCGGCAACGGGCTCGAGGCGATCGAGCTGTATGAGCATCTGCGGCCGGACCTGGTGACGATGGACCTGGTCATGCCCGAGATGGGCGGCCTGGAGGCCCTGCGGCGAATCCGCGCCGTCGACCCGGACGCCCGCGTGGTCGTGGTGACCGCACTGGACCAGAAGCAGGTCCTGATGGACTCGATCCGCGAGGGCGCGATCGACTTCATCGTCAAGCCATTCGAGCGGCAGCGGGTGTTGAATTTGCTGGCGAAGCTGTCAGGATGAATCGGTCCTGGCCCGCGGCGCAGGGCGAGCGAGGCCGGCGAGGCCGGCGAGGCAACACGTGACGAACCTCGACAAATCCCAGGCGACGGCGGGCGAGCGCGGCGGCGCACGGGTGCGGGTCCTCGTCGTCGACGACTCGGCCCTGATGCGGCGTCTACTGACGGACCTCCTGACCGCGTCGCCCGAGATCGAGGTCATCGGCGTGGCGCACGACGGCCGCGACGCTATCGTCCAGGTCGCCCGGCTGCGTCCCGACGTCGTGACGATGGACGTCGAGATGCCCGAGGTCTCCGGCCTCGACGCGCTGCCGACGCTCCTGGCCGTGCACGAGGTCCCCGTGGTGATGGTCAGCGCCCTGACGCAGGAAGGTGCCGAGGTCACCCTCCAGGCCCTGGAGCTCGGCGCCGTCGACTTCCTGCCCAAGCCGCAGCGGAACCAGCTCGGCGAGATGCGCGGCATCGCGCGACCTGCTGATCGCCAAGGTGCTGGCCGCCGCGCAGAGCCGCGTCCGCCGCCCCCGCCGCGTCCCGCGTGCAAAGCCCCCCGAATCGCCCGCGATCGCGACGCCCGCGCCGCGCGCTTCGCCCGCCGCCTCCCCGGTTCGCCCGCGCCGAACTTGCCGCGGGCCGCCGCGGCCTCGTCGTGGTCCTCGACGACCTGCGTGGTGATCGGCATCTCCACCGGCGGGCCGCAGGCGCTCAGCCAGGTCCTGCCGCTGTTGACCGCGCCGATCCCGCCGGTGCTGATCGTGCAGCACATGCTCGCCGAGTTCACGAGCGTCTTCGCCGGGCGGCTCGACCGCCAGACGGACCCCTTGATCCGGGTGAAGCAGGCCGAGGAGGGCGACGTGGTGCTCCCCGACCAGATCCTGATCGCCCAGGGCGGCCGGCACCTGACGATCGTCGGCCGGCCGCCCCGCGTCCGGGTGGCGATCCACGACGAACCCGAGGTCAGCGGGCATCGTCCGTCGATCGACGTCCTCTTCCGCTCGGCCGCCGCGGTGTATCGGGGCGGCCGTCACCGCCTTGCTGATGACCGGCATGGGCCGCGACGGGGTCGCCGGCTGCAAGGCGATCCTCGCCGCCGGCGGCCTCACCATCGGCCAGGACGAGGCGACCTCCGTCGTCTACGGCATGAACAAGGCGGCGTTCCTCGAGGGCGCGATCAAGGCCCAGTTCGCACTCGACGAGCTGCCCGGCATCCTCCAGGACCTCGCCGCCTTCCGCGCGGGGTTCGAATCGGCCGAAGCGACGGACTGACGGAGGCTTTCGCTCGTTGAAAAACCCGCGGCGCCGCCGCCCTGAGAGCCGCCGATCATCGAATCGCCGTCTCCTCCACGAAGGTGCGAAACGACGGCGGTTTGCCCGCTGACACTCTGCCATCTCTTCGCCCGAGGAAACGGTCCTCCCCCGGGGCGCCGACGGTGCGCCCGAGGGGAGGAAGGCCGGCCAGCAAATGGAGGTCGCTGAGGCGCTCAGACGTAGCTCACGGCGCCGGAGATGTTGCCGTTGCTGAAGGACGCGAGGTTCAGCGTGACGGTCGTCTTGTGGAGCGTGACCACTCCGCCGTTGGTGACGTAGAGGCCGCCGCCGATGCCTTCGCCGTTGCTGCCGTCGGCTCCAGCCAGGCCGGCGAGGGCCAGGTCCAGCAGGACATCCGACAGGTCCAGGGCCGCGGAGCCGGCCGCGCCGACGAAGATGCCGCCGCCCTCGCCGTTGCCGCCGTTGGCCCCCTTGCCGCCCTTGCCGCCCTGGGCCACGTTGCCGATCAGCGGGCTGTGACTGAGGCTGACGGACGACGTGTCCGAGCGACCCCCGATGCCCACGGCGATGCCGCCGCCGATGCCGCTTCCGCCGTTGGCCCCCGCACCACCGACACCGCCCTGGGCCAGGTTGCCCAGGAAGGAGGTCTTGGTGACCGCCGCGGTCGAGCTATTCTCAAGAGCGAGACCGCCGCCGATGCCATCGCCGCCGACGCCGCCGATGGCCCTGTTGCCGCTCAACGTGCTGTTGCTGAGCGCGAGACTCCCGCCGTTGTCGACGATGCCGCCGCCGATGCCATCGCCACCGGCGCCGCCGACGGCCTGGTTGTTGATGATACAACTGGACGAGACATTCAGCGTGCCCTGGTTGGAAATGCCGCCGCCGATGGAGGCTGTGTTGCCGCTGACCTTGCAGTTGGTCAGCGTGGCCGTGCCTTTGTTCGACAGGCCCCCACCGGGACCCGCTGCGCCGGCGGTGTTACCGGTGATCGAGGTGTTGGCGATTGTCAGCGCGCCGGAATAGACGGAGATGGCGCCGCCACCGCCGCCGTAGCTCGAGCCGCTGAAGCTGGTGTGGTTGCCCAGGAATCTGCAACCGGAGATCGAGCCGCTGCCTGCGGAGTTCGACACGGCGCCGCCGGTGCTCCCGGCCGAGTTGCCCGTGAAACCGCTATCGACCAGGTCGAAATGACCGTTCTGATTGTAAATCGCCCCTCCGAAGAGAGAGTGATTGGCGGCGACGGTGCAGTCGTCGGCTGTTAACGAACCGGCGAGATTTGCCACGCCGCCGCCGCCGGAATACGCCGAGTTTCCGGCGACGGTGCAGGTGATCAGTCTGGTCGTGTTGGAGAGTCCGGCGTACAGGCCGCCGCCCTCGCCGAAAGTGGCCGTGTTCCCGCTGACGGTGCAGCCGGTCAGCGTGGCCGTGCCGAGGTTCTCCAGGCCGCCGCCGTTCCCGGTGGCGGTATTGCCGCTGACCTTGCAGCCGGTCAGCGTGGTCGTGCCGAAGTTCTCCAGGCCGCCGCCGTTCTCATTGGCGGTGTTGCCGATGATCTTGCAGCCGGTCAGCGTGGTCGTGCCGAGTTTGAAAGAACCGCCGCTGTAGGATTCGGTGTCGGAAAGACGCCGCCGCTTGCGAGGGCGGTGTTGCCGCTGAGGGTGCAGTTGGTCAGCGTGGCCGTGCCTGCATCGTCCAGGCCGCCGCCGTAGGAGCCCAGGTTGCCGTTGAGGGTGCAGCCGGTCAGCATGGCGGTACCGAGGTTCTCCAGGCCGCCGCCGAGATATGCGGTGTTGCCGCTGAGTGTGCAGTTGGTCAGCGTGGCCGTGCCTGTATTGTCCAGGCCGCCGCCGAATAGTGCGGTGTTGCCCCGGACGGTGCAGTTGGCCAGCGCTAGCGTGCCGAGGTTGTTAAGGCCGCCGCCATCGACGCCGCCGGCGGAGTTCAAGTTGCCGCCAGTGATCGTCATCCCTGCGATCGACGCGGTAACCTTCGCGTCGACCTGGAACACCCGGCTGTTCCCGCCGGCGCTGACCGTCACGCCCGCCTTCGGGCCCGTGATCGTCTCCTTCTCGCTCGTGTTGCTCAGCTCGAGCTGGCTTCCGGTCAGGTTGATCGTCTGCGGTGTTGCGAAGACATGCGTGTCGAAGGTGATGGTCGAGATTCCGGACGAATCGAGGTTCGCCCAGGCGATGGCCTCGCGAAGGCTCAAGAGGCCCGCGCCCGGGATGAGCGAATCGCTCGTCGTGTTCACGATCAAGTGGGTGACGATCGGGCCGGCGTTGGTCAGCGCGAAGCTGGCCGAGGGCGGACCCATGGCGGACGCGACCACGGTGTAACTGCCGACGGCGTCGTTGGGGGTGGCGATGATGGCGGCCTGTCCGCCCCCGATCACTGCCGAGGGGGCCAGGAGGATCGCGGTGGCACCCGTGACCGCGCGATTGGCGACAAAGCTGATGACGCCGCCGTTGACCGGCTCGCTCGGGTTGTTGGCCGTCACGGTGACGGCCAGCGAGCTGGCGAACGGCGTGCCGATCTTCGAGGTCTGCGGGGTGCTGCCGGCGACAGGCTTGAGGGTAAAGCCCTCGCTCTCGAACGCGCCGATGTCCACGGTGCCATTGACAATGCGGGGGAGGCCGCGCTGGTCGGTGGTCATGCCGGCGGGAAGGAGGGCGTTACTACCGCCGCCGATCGCCGGGCTGCCGGGCAGCAGAGAAAATGTCCGAGTCGGCCCGCCGTAGTTGCCCAGGGGTGCAAGCTCGGCGTTGAGCGGCTGGGCGTTGGTGCCGGTGAGGTCGGAGCCGACCCAGCCGGAGCCGCGGTCGGCCCCTCCAATCAGGTTATTGCCCTGAGATATGACGGCGCCAACGACGTCGTAGTTCGTATTCCCGACAACGATCGTGTTGGCCAGCACGGGCGCCGCCGAGCCAGGAAGCAAGAAGGCCGCCGCCGTAGGAGAAGGCGGTGTTGCTGCTGATGGTGCAGTTGGTCAGCGTGGCCCCGCTCAAGGAATAGCCGGTCAGGGCGCCGCCTTCATACGCGGAGTTGCCGCTGACGGTGCAGTCGGTCAGCGTCAGCGTGCCGGCCGCGTTGAACATGCCGCCGCCGATAAAAGAAGCCGAATTGTCGCTGACGGTGCAGTTGGCAAGTACAAGAGTACCGGAGTTTGCCACACCGCCGCCATTGGCGGTGGACACCCCTGCGGAGTTGCCGTTGACGGTGCAGTTGGTCAGCGTGGCCGTGCCGTAGTTGAGCAGGCCGCCGCCGTCGCCGAAGCCGGCAACCTTGCCGCCGGTGATCGCCATTCCCGAGATGGACGCCGTGGCCAGCCCATCGACCTGCAACACCCGGCTGTTCCCGCCGCCGCTGACCGTCACGCCCTTGCTCGGACCCGTGATCGTCTCGGTACCGGTCGGGTCGCTCAGCTCGAGCTGGCCGCCGGTCAGGTTGATCGTCTGCGGCGTGTTGAACACCGTCTCGTCGAAGGTGATCGTCTCGACGCCCCCGTTCGTATTCGCCAGGGCGATCGCCTGGCGGAGGTCGATCTGGCCCACGACGGGCGTGTCGGTGGGGTTGTTCACGACGATCGCGGACAGCAGCGTGCGTTGCTCCAGCGCCAGCACCGTCGGCCGCAGCAGCCGCAGCCGCCGTTTCCGGGCCTCGGCCGCTCCCCGCCCGCCCGCCCACCGATCTCCGGCTGAGTTGTGTCTCATGGTCGTCTCACTCCTGTCATGTTCAAGTCGAACGGCTGATGAAACGGAGTTCTCACACCTTCACGAAAGCCCTGCGTGGGACGCTCCCGTTCCCGGACGACTCGCGGAACGGCTGCGGGTCAGGCCGCCGCCTGATCGCGGGGCGGTCCGAGAAACAATCCCGAGGTCATCGATCCCGGCGCAGCCCGGGCGCCGGACCTGGACGGGACCGCCGAGCGAGTTGATTGGCGGCACGGCTTCGCGAGCCGCCGTACTCGTATGTCGAGTCCTTTTCCCGACAACGCGCCGCCTCACCGGCCGCGCTGGTGTCGTCAAAGTCCTGGCAGTCTGCGATCCGATGAAAAGCCCATCGCCCCCGGCGCGTGACCCGGACGTCGGGGCCAGATCGAGGCGATGAGCGCCTTGCTGGGCGGCAATAGCCCGACGGCCGCTTGATGCCGGTCTTGTCCTCGACGGATGGCTCTCCCGCCTCCGACCACATCGATGGTGACGCTGGACTTCAGGGTACTGTTCCGCGTGTCGGCGACCGCAAGGGTCTGATTGCCGGGCTTCCTCATGGTGATGTTGAAGGTATGCTGCCCGGCGTCGGCCGCCGAGAAGGTATAGTTCGCCGGCAGCGTCGCCGTGCTGTCCGAGCTGCTGAAGTGGAGCGTGCCCACGTAGCCGGTGGCCAGGTTGCCGTAGGCGTTGACCAGGCTCAGCGTCAGGCTGAAGGGCACTCCGAGCGTCACGCCGGGCACGCCACCGATGATGAGCCGGCTCGCCGCCGCCGGCTTCACGACGATGCCCGCCTCGGTGCCCCCGATGAAGCCCGACGCGGTGTCCGTGGCCGTGAGCGCCTGGGTGCCGGCCGTCTTCAGGGTGGCGCCGAAGTTATGCTCCCCGGCATCGGCCGCCGTGAAGGTGTAGTCGGCCGGCAGCCCGGCCTGGGCATCGGAGCTGGTGAAGTGGACCGTGCCGGTGTAGGCGGTGTCGGTCGTGCCGTCGGCATTCCGGGCCGCGATGGTGAAGGTACCGGCCGCGCCCGCGGTGGCATGCGACGGGAAACCGCCGATGGCCAACGTTGTCGCGGGGTTGGCCACCTCGAAGACGGTGCCGAGGTTGCCGGCGCCGCCAGCTCGCGTCGTGCCGTACAGGTTGCCGCTGCCGTCCATGATCAGCCCCCCGATCGGTCCGCCGTTGACGCTGCTGAACGAGGCCAGCAGGGTGAGCGTACCGCTGCCACGGGCCAGCTTGAAAACCGCGCCTTCACTGGAGGCGCCTCCTTGATATGTTGTTCCGTAGAGATTGCCGCTGCCGTCCATGATCACACCGGCGTACGGAGATGCCCCGTTGGTCCCGTTGAACGAGGCCAGCGTGGTGATCGTGCCGCTGCCACGGGCCAGCTCGAAGACGTCGCCTACGTCGGAGGCGCCACCCGCGGACTCTGTGCCGTACAGATTGCCGCTGCTGTCCAGCATCAGCGCGCCATACGGGAGGACACACGAAGCGAGCGCCGTGATCGCGCCACTTCCGTGGGCCAGCTCGAACACCCTGCCTCCAACGCCGGCAGAGACCCCGGACGCCGTGCCGTACAGATTGCCGCTGCCGTCCATGATCAGGGCGTCCTGCGGGTCGGCACCGTTGCTGCCGTTGAACGAGGCCAGCGCGGTGATCGTGCCGCCGCCCTTGGCCAGCTCGAACACCGTCCCGTCGTTCGAGGTACCGCCGATCGACGCCGTGCCGTACAGGTTGCCGCTGCCGTCCATGAGCAGGCCGGCTTCAGGCTCTGCACCGTTGGTGCCGTTGAACGAAGCGAGGACGGTGATCGTTCCACTGCCCTTGGCCAGCTCGAAGACCGTGCCGTCGTTCGAGGCGCCTCCAATTAACGCCGTGCCGTACAGGTTGCCGCTGCCGTCCATGACCAGGGCACCCTCCGGCTCTCGACCGTTGGCACCGTTGAAGGAAGCCAGCGTCATGATCGTGCCGCTGCCCTGCGCCAGCTCGAAGACCGTGCCTTCGTTCGAGTCGCCTCCACTGGATGCCGTGCCATACAGGTTGCCGCTCTTGTCCATGACCAGACCGGCCTGCGGGTTTGCACCCTGGGTTTCGCCGAACGAGGCCAGCGAGGTGATCGTCCCACTGCCCTGGGCCAGCTCGAAGACCGTACCCTCGTTCGAGGCACCGCCGCCCTCCGTCGTGCCGTACAGGTTGCCGCCGTCCATGAGCAGACCGGGACGCGGGCCGAAACGCCCGACATAGCCGTTGAAGGAGGCGAGCAGGGTGATCGTGCCACTGCCCTGGGCCAGCTCGAACACCGTGCCCAATCGGGAGGCGCCTCCCACATCCGTTGTGCCGTACAGGTTGCCGCTGTCCATGATCAGGGTGGCATACGGCTCTGCCCCGTCCGTGCCGTTGAACGAAGCCAGCGCGGTGATGATTCCACTGCCGCGGGACAGTTCGAAAACCGTGCCGTCGCTCGCGGCGCCTCCCCCCTCCGTCGTGCCGTACAGGTTTCCGCTGCTGTCCACGATCAGGCCGCCGTATGGATTTGCACCGTTGGTTCGGTCGAACGAGGCCAGCGCGGTGATCGTGTTGCTGCCCTTGGCCAGCTCGAACACCGTCCCGTCGTTCGATGTACCACCGATCGACGCGGTGCCGTACAGGTTTCCGCTGCCGTCCATGACCAGGCCCGCACGCGGAGTTGACCCGTTGGTGCCGTTGAACGAGGCCAGCGCGGTGATCGTGCCGCTGCCCTGCGCCAGCTCGAACACGGTACCATCGGCGTGGGCGCCGCCCATTGACGTCGTGCCGAACAGGTTGCCGCTCATGTCCGCGATCAGCGAACCATACGGGCTGACACCGGTGGTGCCGTTGAACGAGGCCAGCGCCTTGATCGTTCCACTGCCCTTGGCAAGCTCGAAGACCGTGCCATGGCTGGAGGCGCCTCCCAGGAGCGTTGTACCGAAGAGGTTGCCGCTGCCGTCCACGATCAGGCTCGCAAGCGGCCTTGCCCCGTTGGCTCCGTTGAACGAGGCCAGTGCGACGGGCGTGCCGCCGGCCTGGGAAACCTCGAAGATCGTGCCGTCGCCGGAGGCGCCGCCCGCTGACGTCGTGCCGAACAGGTTGCCGCTGCCGTCCGAGATCACGGCGGCCTGGGGGCTCAGACCGGCGGGGGCGATGAACGAGGCCAGCGTGGTGGCGCTCAGGGTGAGCCTCGTCTCCAGTTGCTCCAGGAAGGGCGACGCCGAACGCGGACGGTATTTGCGGCCGAGGTGCGAAGATGAAGACGACCGACGCCGGGGCCGGCCGAGTCCACGGCTCATCGAGCCGACGCCGCGGGTGGATTCCAGGTTCTGAAGCCAGGACTTGAACGTCATGGTGATTCTCCCGTGTCGGAGGCGGTATTCGGTAAGGAAACGGTTATCCAACCTCGGCGCAGGGCGAACGCCGGACGGTGGCCGAGCGGGTGGGTGACGTTCTCGCTGGCGACGTCCCACCGGCCGAATCTGCCCTGCGATCCCGGATCAGTCTTTCTCGTTCGTGATCCCCAGGAGTTCCGCGGCCTCGGTGCGGATGCGGCCCAGCTCCTCACGCCTGGGGTCGTCCTTCTTGATCCCCTTCACGGCCCGGTCGTACCATTCGCGGGCCTGCTCTTTCTGTTCCAGTTTCCGGCGGGCCATCGACAGGAAGAAATAGGTGAAGCTGTCACCACCATTGCGCAACTTCATCGCTTGCGTCAGCGCAGCGATCGCGGCGTTCCAGTCGCCGGCTCGGTACTGGGCCCCACCCAGTGTGTCCCAGTGGTGTCCCTCGCCAGGCACGAGTTCGACGAGTTTTTTTGCAAGCTCGACCGCCCGTCTGGGATCACGAAGCTTGAAGTCCGGGCAAGTGATGAGAAGCCGCGCCAGCTCATTGCGGGCGACGATATTCTGCGGGTCCATTTCGACACATCGGGATAGGTCGGCGATGGCTTCCTTCCAACGGTCCAGAGCACGATAGGCGAGGCTGCGATGCTGCCAGAGCCACCACACCTTCGGATCGATGGCAATGCCCTTCGTGAAATCGGCGAGCGCCTTCTCCGGTTGGCGAACCGAGAGGTATAACATGCCCCTGTCGTCCCAGATGCCCCAGTCGGTCGGATTGATCTCGAGTGCATTGGTATATTCGATCAAGGCCTCGTCTGGACGCCGCAGTCGAGCCAGAAGCCGCGCACGACCGCGCCGTAACCTCACGTCGCCCGGATTGAGTACGATGGCTATCGACAAATCGGCGTCGCCTTGCTTGCTTAACTCGAGTCGGAATGGTTCCGCCTTGATGGGCTGCCCCATTTTCTCATAGCAAACCACCAGATTGTGCGCATATAGCCTTGTAAGAGGATGACCATAACCGAGCTTGTCACGGAACCCCTCGGCAGCTTCCCGGAGGAATGGCTCGGCCCGGTCGTACTTCCCCCGGTTCACGTACAAAACACCCAGATTGTTCCTGCTCGTCAGGGTGTCGAGGTGGCCGGCCCCTAGACTCGAGATAGATCCCTCGAGCACCTCTCTCAATAGCGGCTCGGCCCGGTCATACTTGAGCTGAGTCGCGTACAGGGTCGCCAGGTTGTTTTTGGATTCCAGAGTATGGCGGTTACCGGCGCCCAGGGTGGCGGTCCGTCTGTCGATCACCTCCTTGAAGCCGGTCTCGGCTTGATCGTACTTGCCCTGATGCCTGTACAGGTTTGCCAGGCTGCTCTTGACTGCCAAGGTATCGGGATGGTCGGGGCCGCGCTTGATCATGCAGAGCGCGAGCGTCGCTTCCAAGAGCTTCAAGGCGTCCGCATGACGGCCGAGATAGGTGTATACAGATGCAAGGTCGTTCATGGCTCCAAGTGTCAATGGGTGGTCGGCGCCCTGCTTGGAAGTCCTGACGGCGAGCGTCTCCTTGAGGAGGGTCTCGGCCAGGTCGTACTTCCCCTGGTGCAAATACAGCTTGCCCAGGCTGCTCTCGGTCCACAAAGTGGCCTGGTGGCCGGCGCCCAGGGTGGCGGTCTGGACGCCCAGCACCTCCTTGATGAGGGCCTCGGCCCGGTCGTACTTGCTCTGTTCCCGATACAGGTCGGCAAGGTGGCTCTTGCACGCCAAGGTGTCGGAATGATCGGCGCCCAGCCTCGTTGTAAGCACGGCGAGCGTCTCCTTGAGGAGGGTCTCGGCCCGGTCGTACTTGATTTGAACCTTGTACAGGTCGGCGAGTTGGATCGTGCTCATCAGGGTATCGAGGTGGTCGGCCCCCAGCTTGGCATTACGCAGCTCAAGCGACCGTTCCAGGTGCAACTGCGACTCGGCGTACAGCCCCAAAGCCTTGTAAGTCTCGCCCAGCGTCTGGCGAATGGCAGCCTCGGTGAGCGGCCGGCCGGCGAATTTCCCCTCGATCTCATGCGCCGCCTGGTCCAGCAGCGTCCTCACCGTGACGTTCGGATCTCGCAGACCCGAAGCGGGGCCACTCGCGCCGCCCGGCTGGTTGCCGATATCCGCCTGGCCGAGCAGGTTCACTCGCAAGAACTCGTTGACCGCCCGGGCGATCCCCGCTTCTTCGTCGGCGCGTTGTCTTTGTCGGATCGCGTCTGCCAGGTGGTCCTTGGCAATGGCCTCTGCGAGCGAGGCCCGGTTCATCTGCTCCACTGCTTTCCGGCGCTGGTTGGCTTCTTCGTCGAGGGCATCTTCGGCCACATCGCAGCTGCTGCCGCGCCTTGATCAGCCCCCACGAGGTGCCGAGGACGCCGCCCACCAGGGTCAGGAGCACCAGGATCGCCGCCAAGACCGACCCCTTGTTCCGCCTGACCAGCTTCCGCAGCCTGTATCCGGCCGAAGGCGGACACGCCTGAACGGGCACGTCGTCCAGGTAGCGCCGCACGTCGTCTGCGAGGCCGGTGGCCGTCTCGTAGCGTCGATTGCGGTCCTTCTCCAGCGCCTTCATCACGATCCAGTCCAGCTCGCCCCGCACCAGACCGCTCAGCTTCCGCGGCTCGATGTGCCGGCATGCCGCGATGCTCGGCAATTCCTCGGTCGAGCTCAGACGCACGCTCGGACGTAGCGATTCCTCCTCGCGGATCACGCGCAGGATTTCGAGGAACAACACCTCCTTCAGCCGCCTCCGCTCCAACGGTGTCGAGCCGGTCAACAGTTCGTACAGGAGCACGCCCAGGCTGTAGATGTCGCTGCGCGTGTCGATGTCGAGCTGGTTCAGCTCCGCCTGCTCGGGGCTCATGTATTCGAGCGTGCCGACGATCGCACCGAACTCGGTGTAGAGCGTCTGGTCGCTCAGCCGCGGGCCGGTCGCCTTGGCCACGCCGAAGTCGATGACCTTGGGGACGGGCTTGCCGTCGTACAGGGCGATCAAGACATTGGAAGGCTTGATGTCGCGGTGGATGATCCCCTTCTGATGCGCGTGCTGCACGGCCTGGCAGACCGGGATGGCCAGCTCCAGCCGCTCGCGGAGCGTCAGCCGGCGCTCATCGCAGAACCGGGTGATCGGGATGCCCTTGACCAGTTCCATGACGAAGTAGGGACGGCCCGTGTCGGTGGTGCCGGCGTCGAAGACCTTGGCGATGTTGGGGTGGTCCATCAGCGCCAGCGCCTGGCGTTCGACGCCGAAGCGGGCCAGCACCTGGCGGCTGTCCATGCCGGTCCTGATGAGCTTCAGCGCGACGGTGCGCCGCACCGGCGGGGCCTGCTCGGCCATGTAGACCGTGCCCATCCCCCCCTCGCCGACCTGCTGCAAGAGCTTGTACGGTCCGATCATCGTGCCGGGGCCTTCGGCCGGCGCGGGCGGATCGAGGCCGGCCGATCGCCCTTCGGCCGGGGACGTCGCCAAGTTCGGTCTCTCCTCCGCCCGCTTCACAGCGGGCGTCCCCAGGAATTCGGCCTGATCGTTCGACTCGAGCAGGGCCGCCACGCGCCGCCGCAACGCCGGGTCTCCCGAGCACGCCTCGTCCAGGAAGGCGGCTCGTTCGGTGGGGGTCTCCCTTTCCAGCGCAGCGGCAAAGAGCGTTTCTTCGGTCATCTTCGGGGCCCAATCGAGAAAGAGGTTCGGAGCACTCCGTCGCCCTTCACCTGACAATGCGAGGATCGGGCCTCGATCGTCCCACCCGATCGGTCATTTCTCGGAAAGTGGCGGTTCGTCCCGCGCGGCGGGATCGTCCGAGATGATCGCTTGATGGAGCCACGCCCTTGCATACGCCCAGTGGCGATTCGCGGTGGTGACCGAGATGTCGAGGGCCTGCGCCGCCTCTTCGATCGTCAGCCCGGCGAAGTGGCGCAGCTTGACGAGGTTGGCCTTGACCGGGTCCTTCTCGGCGAGCCGGTCGAGCGCTTCGTCCAGCGCCTCGAGATCTTCGCCGATCCCGGCGCGGCCAACTGGATGTCATCGAGGTCCTGGCGCGCCAGGCCGCCGCCGTGCTTGGTGCACCGTTTCCGGCGCGCATTCTCCACCAGGATCCGCCGCATGGCCTCGGCCGCGGCGGCGAAGAAGTGCCCACGGTGGTCCCAGCGCCGGTCATCGCCAGGGCCGACCATCCGCAGATACGCTTCATGGACCAGCGCGGTGGCCTCGAGCGTCTGTCCCGCTTTTTCCCGGGCCAGCTTGTGCGCGGCCAGCTTGCGCAGTTCGTCATAGACCAGCGGCAAGAGCTGTTCGGCGGCGCCAGGATCACCTTGCTCGACGGCAGACAGGATACGCGTGACTTCATTCATCGGTGCTGCTTGCGGAAGAGGCGCAGTCGGAGGTGACAGATGACAAAAGTATAGCCGTTGGCCCCGACTGTCGCCACGGCCCGCCCGCCGGGCGACGGCCCGACACGGGCGAGCGCGGGGGGTCAGGACCAGGTTGACCGGCTCTCCTCCAGGACCTCGCCGCCTCCCGCGCGGGGGTCGAATCGACCGGGGCCTCGCAGGTCCGCCGGCCCGAATTGTTCGTAAGAGCCGACTCCGTCGATGCTCGGGCCGACGCTCCGGACTTCATTTCGGCGGCCCCTCGCCGGCCGTCAAGTTCAACGGAACCGTGCCGGTTGCCGGGACATCGACCTCGCCCGTCGCGAGGACCTCGTCGCCCCCGCGGACCGAGACGGTCCACCGCCCCGGCCACAGTCCCAGCAGCTCGATCTGATCGCAGTTCGAAGAGTAGCCCGGAAATTCCCGGCGGACCGTGACGCCCGACGAGTCGGTGGCCACAACCGCGGTGGGCAAGCGCGTCGGCCGTGCGAAACGGATCGCGCCGCGGATCGCCGCGCCACGCGAGAGGGCTCGCTCGCCGACGTCCACGACTCCGGCCGGCACCACCACGTCGTCCAGCCGGCAGAAGCCCGCCTCGGGGTCGTGCACGGACAGCGAGTACCGGCCGGGCGGCAGGTAGCGGACGCAGAAGTGACCCTCGTCGTCGCACCGTGCCCGCCTCAGCGGGTCGTGGCGACCGCGTGCCGCGGCGGTCACCTCCACGGGCCGGTCGAAGTTCTTCCGCGGCGCCGGCACCTTGCCCGTGATGCAGCCGGCGCCCAGGGGAATCCGCACCTTGCCGGTCCCACCGCTCGCCACCGTCAGCTCGCGGTCGAACAGCGGGCCGCCGTCGAGGCTGGTCTGGCCCAGCCAGTCGTACAGGCGCAGCCGATAGGTTCCGGGTCCGACGTCGGGGAGCACCACGACTCGCGCCGCGTCGAGCTCTTCCCAACCCGGATTGGCGAAAGCCAGCGGACCCTTCGACAGCGGCACCAGCTCGACCCGGAACATCGGCTCGCGAGTCGTGACATTGTTGACCTTCCGCGCCGCGGCCAGGCCGGTGCCCGACTCGTACTGCGCCTTCGATCCGTCGCCGATCGCGAACGCCAGCTTGAGCTGGCGGTGGGCGTCGGGGTCGTACCCGCCGACCCAGGTCGTCTGGCCCTGGGCGACGACGATTTCCCAACGGTGGGTATAGAGCACGTCGAAGACCGCGAAGGGGATGGCGACCTCGCTCCGGCCCACCGGCACGCCGTCGACCGCGAATCGGCCGTCCTCGTCAGCGACGAACCATCGCATCCATATGTCGTGTTCATTGGAGTTTATTCTAGGCCGATATCCGGCGACATATCCTTTGGCGAACGCCCACGGCTCGCCCCCTTCATTCTTCGGATGCCAGATCCGCCCCGCGACCCGGCCCGTCGCCGCAGCCGTGGGGACGCCGAGGCGGATGGTCCCCACGTCGATCCCGGCGGCCGGCACGTCGACCGCCAGCTCGGCCGTGGGGATGTCCGCGCCGTCGACGGTCAGGCGGTAGTGGTCGGGGCGCACGTGCTCGAATCGCAGGCTGCCGTCGGCGGAAGGAGCCGCCGTGCGGGTGAAGAGCTCGGCGGCGTACGGCGACGAGCGGAAGGAATTATCATCGTGCGACGGCTCGCGCCGGGGGACGAGCCGCGCCCCGGACCTGCTTCCTCCGGGCCTCGGGCACCTCGACCAGGCCCGTCACGGCGACTCCGGGCGCGAGGCGGATCTCCGGCGGCTTGCCGCCGCGCCGGACCTCGACACAGTCCTCCCACGCCGCGAACCCCTCGGCGACGACTCCCAGCCAGTACGTACCCTCCTTCGCCAGCCCGAGAGCGAATCGGCCGTCACGGTCGCGGACCTCGCGCCGGACGCATTCCGACTCTCCGGGAAGCCGGCCCGGGCCCGCAGCCACGGCGAATGATCCGACCGGCCGACCATCGGGCCCGACGACCCGGCCATCGAGCGCGATCGCGGGTTCCAGCACCACGACGGGCCCCCTGGGCATCGACGGCGCCTCGAGGTCTGCGGCATCGAGCGACCGGTCGATGAACCCATCTCTATGGATTGTCAGCTCGTCAAGGAATCCGGGCCTCCGGAAGATCAGCCTCCCGTCCTTTCCCGAGGTCGCCAGCACGCTGGGCCGATCGAGGGCCGTCGCGCCCGCCAGCGGCTTGCCCACGGTGTCGACGACCGCCAGCGCGATCGTCGGTATGGGCCGGAGGAAGACGTCACGCTCCGGGCCGCTGATCGTGGCCCGGGTTAGCTCGCGGTCGTGGATGTAGTCGGGATGAGACACCTCGACGCCTACCTCGGGGTGGGCCCCGCGGACCTCGTAACGCCCGTTGACGCCGGTCTTGACCTGCTTGTCCTCGTCGGGCGACAGGCTCAGGAAGCGCCCCTTGTAGGGGGCGACCGTTGCCCCGACGATCGGCGCCCTGGTCCGCGAGTCGCGCACCGTCCCCCGGACCGTAATCCCTCGCCGCAGCGAGAACTCGACCCGCCTGGTCTTATCGGTGGACCTGATGATGAACTTTTCATTATACGGGTCGTCGCCGATGTAATCGGGCGACCTGACCCGAACCTCGAGCCGGCACGAGATCGGCGCCTGGATGTCGACCGTGCCACCCGGCGACCTGACGGGAATCCACGCGTCGCGGTTCGACGGGCCTTCGAGCCCCGGCGCCTCGTAGGAGAACTGGCAATCGAACGCGGCGACGGGCGCCCCGTTCGCCCGGTTGACGACGGCCAGAGTCACAGGCCGAAGGTCCGCGTTCGCGGCCTGCGGAGGCTGCTGACGTGGCGGACCGGCCCCCGCGGTCACGAGGGCCAGCAAGGCCGCGATCGTGGCAAACGTCGAGCGCATCGGGAGAAGGTCTCCTCCATGGCGGCCCAGGCATCGGATTGCCCGCATCATAGCACCACGACCAGGGATCCGCGACGCCCGCCCTGAGGATCACTCCGGCCGGGCTCCGGATGCATTGTCCCGGCCATCCTCTCGTGCATCCCTCCGCTTCTTCCCTCGCTCCCCCGCAAATCCCGAAAAATCGGCGCGCCCCGTACTCCGGCCGAGGGCGCCTCTCTGATGGGGAGGTTCGTGTGGCCCCGTGCGAGATCGGGCCGCTCGACGTCATGCATCTCGTGTCGACGGCCGGGCGTGGGTGGAGGAACGAGCCTTCGATGATCTCGTGAAGCCCTGATTTCCAAGATTACCGATCTCATCACGTCATCCACGTCCCCGCGGATCGTTCGACCGCGACTGTTGCCCGCGTGCCGGCAGCCCGCGGCCGGTTCGTTGTACGCGCCGGTTTCGCAGATTTACATTGCATCATGCTCTTACCCCAAGGAGGCGACTCCGATGGCTTTGCCAAATCCCCGACCCTACTCACCTCGCGGATCCTCGGGCTCGCGGCGGCGCGGAGGGAGCGGCCGGCCGCGCCAGCGGTTCGCGCCCGCCCTGCTGCCGCTGGAGACTCGGGCCCTCCTCAGCACGCTGACCGTCACCAACGACACCGACGGCGGCAAGGGCTCGCTCCGCTACGAGCTGAGCATCGCCAAGGCCGGCGATACGATCAATTTCGCCCCCAAGGCGTATGGCACCATCACGCTGACCGGCGGCCCGCTCTCGGTGGCGACGAGCGTGGACATCCAGGGCCCCGGCGCGACCAAGGTCACCATCAATGGCGGAGGCAACTCGAGCGATTTCGAGATCCAGGCCGGTGTCACGGCGACCATCTCGGGCCTGACGATCACCGGCGGCCGGTACGCGACCCCGTTCGGCTTCGGCGGCGGCGGGATCACCAGCTACGGCACGCTGACGCTTTGCGACGCCGTGGTCACGGGCAACTCGGTCGCGCCGGGCTCGTACGGCGCCGGCGGGATCACCAGCTTCATCGGCGGGCTGACGATCGACGACAGCACCGTCTCGAACAACTCGGGCGACTTCGGGGGGGGCATCAACACCGGCGGGCCCACGACGATCGCCGGCAGCACCATCTCCGGCAATTCCACCACGAGCAACCAGGGCGGCGGCATCCTCGACTTCGGCGGCAACATGAGCCTGACTTGCAGCACGGTCAGCGGCAATAGCGGCGGCGGCATCGCCATCGACGGCGAGGGCGGCTCCTACGGGGGTCCCCCCGTCATCCCGACGCTCACGGTCACGAACAGCTCGATCTCGGGCAACTCGGTCACGACCGGCGCCGCCCTCGGCGCCGGCATCGATGCCTCCCTGGCCGACGTGACCATCAGCGGCAGCCTCATCGCCAACAACACGGCCTCGAGCTACCTGGCGCTGGGCGGCGGCATCCACATCGGCGGCGGCTTCTCTCCCACGCCGGGGGCGAACATCCTGACGATCACCGGCAGCTCGTTCGTCGGCAACCAGGCGTCGGGCAGCGACAGCGGCGGCGGGGCGATCTTCACCGACCCCTACGCGACCGTCTCGGTGAGCGACAGCTCGTTCGTCGACAATACCTCGACCTCCGTCGCGGAGGCCACGGGCGGCGCGATGGACCTCAACTCGCTGGTGCAGGGCACCATCACCAACAGCACCTTCACCGGCAACCAGGCCGTCGTGCCGGCCACCTCGACGTCCCTCTTCGCCTCGGCGACCGGGGGCGCGATCGCGAATACGGGCTCGAGCTACTATCCCCCGAGCACCAGCCCCCTGACGATCACCGACAGCACCTTCGCGAATAACCGGGCCCTCGCGGGGGCCGGGGGCGGGTTCGGCATCGGCGGGGCCATCCTCAACCAGTCCGGCGCGACCCTGACCCTCTCGAGCAGCCTCGTGGCGCACGACAGCGCCATCGGCGGGCCCGCCGCGCCGGGCGGCCTGTATGGCGGTTTCGGCGTCGGCGGCGGCGTGGCCAACCAGTTCAGCGCCACCGCCACGGTGACGGATTCCACGTTCCTCGCCAACCAGGCCGTCGGCGGCGCCTCGGCCCAGTCGGGCGGCGGAGGCGGATTCGGCTGGGGCGGCGCGATCGCGAATACCATCGACTCGACGCTCTCGGTGACAGGCGGCACCATGGCGGGCAACTCGGCCATCGGCGGCGCCGGCTCCGACGGGGCCATGGCGGGTGCCGGCGAGGGCGGCGGCATCCTGGACAGCGGCGGCTCGACACTCGGTGTCTCCGGCGGCACCATCCTGCTCAACACGGCCGTCGGCGGCGCCGGCGGGGGCACCGGAGCGGGCGGCGGCGTCTTCGTCTCCGGCTCCGGGGCCAACGCCTCGCTGACAGGCGTCCTGATCAGCCTCAACTCGGCCGTCGGCGGCTCGGGCGGCGGCAAGGGCTACGGCGGCGGCCTCTACATCGGCACCGGCGCCATCACCGTGCTCAAGCACACCCACGTCGTGGCCAACTATGCCTCCACCGCCGGCGACGACATCTACAACGGATAGCACGCCTCCCGGCCCGGCGGGGTCCGCCCTCCTCGAGGGCGGCCCGCCGGGGCAGTCCGGCATCCTTTCCTCGTGGTCTCTCATCAATGGAGTCATCTTCGATGTCATCCCCGAATCCTCGACCGTCCTCGCCTCGCAGGTCCTCGGGCGCGCCGGAACGCCCGACCGCGCCAGCGGTTCGCGCCCGCACTGCTCCCGCTGGAGGCCCGCGCCCTGCTCAGCACCCTGACCGTCACCAACGACGCCGACAGCGGCAAGGGCTCGCTCCGCTACGAGCTCGGCGTCGCACATTCAGGCGACACGATCCGGTTCGCCCCGAGCGCCGACGGCACCATCAAGCTAACAAGCGGGCCGCTGCAGGTGCCCAACGGCGTCGATGTCCAGGGTCCCGGGCCCGGCAAGGTCACCGTCAGCGGCGACGACCAGTTCACCGTCTTCGACATCGGCGAAGGCGTGACGGCGTCGATCTCGGGACTGACGATCACCGACGGCCGGGCCTCGGTCGTGGACAACTACGGCTTCGTCAGCGGGGGCGGCGGCATCTACAGCCTCGGCAACCTGACGATCACCAACTGCGTCGTCACCGGCAACTCGGCGCCAGCCCAGGATTACGAGGGCGGCGGGGGTATCTTCAGCAGCGCCATACCGTACGTCCACCACACGCTGACGATCGACGACTGTACCATCTCGGGCAACTCCGCCTACGAGGGCGGCGGCATCGAGACGGGCGGCCCGCTGACGATCACCGACAGCACCGTCTCCGGGAACTCGGGCGGCGGCATCCTGGACTACGGCAGCAACGCCAGCCTGACGGACAGCGTCCTCGCCGACAACACCGGCGGCGGCATCGCGATCAACGGAATCGGCATCACGCCGGTCCCGACGTTGACCGTCACCGACAGCACCATCGAGGGCAATTCCGGCGCGGTCTTCGGCGGCGGCATCGGCTCTATCAACGCCAACGTCACCGTCAGCGGCAGCCTCATCGCCGACAACACGTCCACGAACTATCCGGGCGGCGGTCTGGCCCTCGGCGGCGGCATCGACATGTCCGGCAACCTCTCCGCCGACACGCCCGGGGCCAACATCCTGACGATCACCGGCACCACCTTCGTGGGCAACGAGGCCTCGTCCAACGGCACCAGCGGGGGCGGGGCGATCTATGCCGATTCCTACTCGACGATCTCGGTCAAGGACAGCTCGTTCACCGACAATATCGCCAGCGCGGACGCCGAATCCCAGGGCGGCGCCCTCGACTTCAACACGCTGGAGCAGGGCGCCTTCACCGACTGCACCTTCACCGGCAACCAGGCCGTCCACGCCAACGCGCCCGGTTACGCGGGCAACGCGACCGGCGGGGCGATCGCCAACGCGGCCGGGTTCGGTCCGCAGAGCCCCCTGACGATCACCGGCAGCACGTTCACCGACAACCTGGCCCAGGCCGGTGTCGCCCTGGGCGGTGCGATCCTCAACCAGTCCAGGGGGGCGACCCTGGATCTCGTGTCCTGTGTGGTGGCCGGCAATCGTGCCGTCGGCGGCGGCGCCACGGCGAGCGCCCCTACGCGGGCTTCGCCACCGGCGGCGGCCTGAGCAATTCCTTCGGCGCCACCGCGAATATCACCGACTCGACGTTCCTGGACAACAGCGCCATCGGCGGCAGTGATCCGTACGCCGGCGGCGCGGCCGGCTTCGCCGCGGGCGGGGCGATCGACAACGTGGGGTCCACGCTCACGGTGACCGGCAGCCTCGTCGCGGGCAACAGCGCCGTCGGCGGCAGTGCGGTCGCCGGCTCCACGGGGGGCGACGCCTGGGGCGGCGGCATCCGGGTCGACGGCCCGGGCCTGACCATCGATGACACCACCATCATCGGCAACAGCGCCATCGGCGGCAAGGGCGGCGGCAATGGCGATGGCGGCGGCGTCGTGGTCTCCAGCGGCACCGCCTCGTTCACCGACGTGCTGATCACCCTCAATTCGGCCATCGGCGGATCGGGCGGCGGCTCCGGGAACGGCGGCGGGCTCTACATCGGCACCGGCGCCATCACCGTGCTCAAGCACACCCGGGTCGTCGCCAACTACGCCTCCACCAACGACGACAATATCTACGGCCCGTAAACCTCCGGGTGACGAACCGCAGGGGTCGTCCCCAAAGGGCTCCGGGGACGGTCCTTTCGGCCGGTGCGGGGGCTAGGGGAGCGATTCCCGATGCCCCCGCGCATCATGGCATTCCGATTGCTTCCCGTTGCGCCGGGCACTCTGAACGGGAGGCACGAACGTGGCCATTGCCGGATCGCAGCCGACATCCGCATCCGGATCTCGGAACGAAAAACTGCCCGCTTATGCCGAGACCTTGACGGCCTATCACCGCGCCTTCGCGGGCGAGCTGCGCGCGCTGGTTCGACGGCCTGCCGGTCAAGCCGGGCGATCGCGTGCTCGACCTGGCCTGCGGCGATGGCGTGTACTCGCGATGGCTGGCCGAGCATGTTGGATCACAAGGGCAAGTCCTGGCAGTGGACCTCTCGCCGGCGTTTCTCGATCTGGCCCGGCGCGAGGTGGAGCAGGGAGGTGTCGCCGATCGCGTGACGTTCGCCATGGGCGACCTGCGGAACCTGCCGATACCGGATGATGCGTTCGACCTGGTCTGGTGCGCGCAGAGCCTCTACAGCCTGCCCGACCCGGTCGAGGCCCTGCGGCGGATGGAGCGTGCCGCGCGGCCCGGCGGGACCATCGCCGTCTTCGAGAACGACGAGCTGCATCACGTATTGATGCCTTGGCCCGTCGAGGTCGAGCTGGCGCTCCGCCAGGCCGAGCTGATCGCCCTATCGGAGCTGTCGAAGAAGCCGCAGAAGTTCTACGTCGGCCGGCATCTTGGCACGGTCTTCCGCGCCGCGGGGCTCGCCGGCTGCCGGCACCGGACCTGGACCATCGACCGCCAGGCCCCGCTCGGTCCCGATGACCGCAAGTACTTCGCGGGCTATCTCGCCGACCTCCGCGACAAGGCCGCGCCCCACCTCGACGGCGACGTTCGCGACGAGTTCGACCGCCTGGTGGATCCCGCCTCGCCCGGCTACCTCCTCGACGGCCCCGACTTCACCGTCACTTGCCTGAACCACCTGGCGTGGAGCACCAAGTCATGCGGCTGAGGCGGGCGAGGCCGGGCTTCGGGGAAACGACCTCCGGCGCCGCTCCTTCACGAGTACGACCACTGCCGGTGCAGGAACGCGACGGCCGCCTCCCGGGGATGTCCCCGTCACGGCTGCCTCGAGATCTCCTCTGGCCACGGCCTCCCACAGGGGACGCAGGACCGGTGCATAGGTCGGATGCTTCTCGACGCTGTAGCTGAAGATCTGGGCACCGGCGTACACGGGTCCGCAGGAGGACAGGATCAACGATCCCATGCGTCCCGCTCCTCCTGGAACCGACGCTCGATCTCGTCCCAGGTGGGTGCACTCCGCGGGCCCGGCGGCAGCGCGTCCAGGAATTCGAGCACGGAGCGGCTCGGCGGCACTCCCCCGATTTGCCCACGATCTCCCGCGGAACCCTCGAGAGACGGTCCCGGGCCCTGGGTCGAGCCAGGCAGGGGCGTGCGAGCCGCATCTGGCTCCCGGTTGTCGACGACGACGACCACCCGATACGGCCCGGTTTCATGTTCGCGGGAAGCTGGATCGTCGCCTTCCGCCGCTCATCCACCTCGATCGTTGTCTCGATGGTCGTCATGCCGGCGCCTTCCTCCCGTCGCTGGGGAACCCGCCGTCATTATTTCCCCGCCGGCGGGCATGAGGCAAGGCCGGCCACGGACCTCACCCGCTCGACAAACGGACGGGGCGAGCGATTGCGGGGATCGGAGCGGCGGGACAGCCTGGAATCCTCCTGGGCCGCGCCCGAGCGGGCCCGGCGGCTGGAATCGTGAGTCGCGGTCGGTCATGGACCGGGGTGGCGTCCGATCCGGTGCCGGCGGTGGTCCCCGGCCGGAGCGGCCCCGTCCGCGTCGCCGCCGCTCGACCCGGACCGGACCGGACCGGACCGGACCGGTCCCGCGGCGAAGCCGGCCGTCCGGCGGCCCGGCGGGTCCGGCCGCTTCGTATGTGTGGCCGTCCGGCGGCTGCGCTGGGTTCGGCCCGGGCGGTCGGGCGGAAAAGAGCGGCGACATCGACTCCCAGCCCGAGCTGTGACCTCGATGTCTCAGTTCGACTTTTGCCCATTCTAACGCCCTGATTCGCGCGGCGCACAGCCCGATCGCTCGGACGCGCCGCGCGACCGTGGCGACCCCCTTGTTGGCTATGGACAGCGGCCCGGCGGCCCCCCTCACGCCGCCGGGGCCAGGCCATTGAGCAGGATCTGCCGCAGCGGGCCGCCGAGTTTCTGGAAGGCCTCGCGATGACCGGGGATCGCGAAAACCCATTCGACCCACAACCACCGCCGCACGGCCGTGATCGCCTCCGAGAAGGTCACGTCGACCTTGCCGGGCCAGTCCACCGCTCGCACGCGCCGCGACCGGGCCGGCAACTCCGCATACAACCAGACCACCACCGTGTACAGGACGAACAACCCGGGCTCGGCCCGCAGGATGGTGTTCCGGCACCGGCCCCGCGTCGTCTCCAGCCCGAGGTAGGAGCGGACTTCCTGGAAGGTCGTCTCGATGTGCCAGCCATAATGCCCTCCAAGAGCGGGGTGAGGTGGCCCGGCTCACGGTGAGCCGGGCCACCGACACTCTATCGCTCCGGGCGGGACTTCGGCACCTTCAATCGCGCCAGCCGACCCTTGTTCGCCCACGTCCGCGGCAGCCGGTGGACCTCCCGCAGCCGCCGCAACTCGGAGGCGTCGGCCCAGATCACATGGTGCCCATCGGCGTCGCGCCAGGTCGTCAGCCAGCCGGCTCGGAGCCAGCGGCGGACGGTATCGCGCGTGACCCCCAGACGCCGTGCCAGCGACCCGGGCCGATATTCGTCGCGACCCAGACCCGCGAGGCTGCCATGCGGCTCGCGGCGAGCCAGGCCCAGATGCCACAGCAGCCGCCGGACCATCGCGGCGGAGGAGCGCTCCGCTCGCTTCGGCGGCCGGAAGCCCTCGGTGTTGAGCCGCTCGGCCATCGTCGCGGCACTGAGCCCCTCGGCCCCCCACGCCCGCAGCCGCTCGACCAGCCGCGGGTAGTCCGCCTGGATGTCGTAGCGCTTCACCGGCCGTGACAAGGTGTGCGACTCGGCCGAGCCACCGACCCAGCGGATCTCCACGTCGACGCGCTCGCTGGCCTTGTCCACGGCCACCGACACACCCTCGATCAGCAGCCGGGCGATCCGTTGCCTTTCGGCGGGCGCCGTGGTCGCCGCGTGCCAGACCGCCGGCAGGTCCTGGGCCAGCTCCCGGATCGCCCGCTCGTCCTCGGGCGTGAGCCGGCCGGGGGCCGTCCGTTGCCACCGCGCGAAGTCGTCCTCCATCTGCCGCTGCCGCTTCAGCGCCTCGTCCCAGCGCCGCTCCAGCTCGCGCCCCACCAGCCGGTTCTCCGGCTCGCACGCCTGATACTGCCGCTCCGCGCGCTCGGCGTCGTACCGGGCCCGCTCGCGCCGGAGTTGCCAGTGCCGCAGCAGCTCGGCCCGCTCGCGCTCGACCTCGGCCACCGCAGCCAGGCTCGCCTCCAGCGCCGCCGGCTCGACCGCCGCCAGGATCCGGCCGGCGACCAGCTCGTCGAGCACGGGCCCGGAGAGGCTCTGGCACAGCGGCTCGCCGTAGCTGGAGCCGCTGCGCGAACAGTTGTAGCTGTGCCGATCCTTGGCCCCCGAGTACCGCACACACATCCGCTGGCCGCACCGGCCGCAGCGCAGCAGCCCGGCCAGCAGCGACGGCCCGCTCCGCGGGCGCCGGGGCGGTCGTGCCGGGCCCGGTTGGCCTCCAGGCGCTCCTGGTTGGCACAGAAACGGTCCCAGGTGATGTACGCCGGCAGCCGGTCGCGGATCAGCACGAGGCAGTCCTCGGGCCGGCGGATGAGCTTGCCGGTGTGCGGCCGCCCGGGCTGCTTTCGCCGGGGATCGACCGGCCGGTGTCCGAACCGGTAGGCACCGGCGTAGGTCGGGTGGTGCAGCAGGTTCGAGAGCGTGGCGCGGTTGGGCCGCCGCCACTCCAACTCGCCCCGGTTCGGACCGCCGTTGGGTCGCACCGGGATGCGGACCCCGTGGTGGACCAGGTAGCGGAGCAGGCCGTGCAACGTCGCCTCGCGGTCGAACTGATCGAAGATCAGCCGCACGGTCATCTGGACCTGCTCGTCGGCGTCGATCGCCCACTCGCCGGAGGGGGTCCGGACGTAGCCGATCGGGGGCGTGCCCAGCAGCTCGCCGCGGCGGGCCTTGTTGAGCTTGCCCTGATACATGCGTTCCTTGAGAATATGAAGCTCCGCCTCGCTCATCATGCCGTGCAGCCCCAGGAGGAGGCGATCGTTGTGGTCGGCCGGGTCGTAGATCCCGTCGACGTCGGCCAGGAGGACCCGGAACCGGCGCAGAGCTCGAGGAGCTGATGCCAGTCGCGGTTGGACCGCGCCAGCCGGCTCATCTCCAGGCCCAGGATCAACCCGACGTGGTCGAGGGCGACCTCGGCCAGCAGCCGCTGGAAGCCGGGTCGGCCCTCAATCGACTGGCCGCTCCGGCCCAGGTCATCATCGATGACCAGCACATCCTCGCGGGCCCAACCCAACTCGACGGCGCGGTCGGCCAGCGCGTACTGGCGAGCGGTGGACTCCTGGTGATCGTTGACCTGCTGCGGCGTGGATTGCCGCACGTAGACCATGGCCCGGCGCTCGAGGTGCCAGGGCTTGAGCTTGGGGGACCGTGGGGCGTCATTCATGACCGCCCTCCCCGAGGCGTATGGCCTCGTGGAGCCGGACGAGTAGCCGGCCGAGCAGGTCGCGGAGCTGCTGCCTCCTGTCGGCGGGGAGTCGGGTCCACAGCCCCGGGCCCGGCAGCGGTCTCACGGCGATCGGGCTGCTCAGGCGCGGGGGGGAGCGATGGGTCGTGCGGTGGTGGGCATGCGATGTCTCCGGTTGACGGGGTCAGGTAGTTGCGGCACCACGCGGCCAACTCAAGCAGCGCGGCGACGCCGATCGTAACCGGCGCCGGGGGTCGCGCACCACCTGTCGCTTGAGGTGGAGTCTGCCTGGTCCTTCTCGATGTTCCAGCGACCGGTGTAGGTCTCGATCACCGCCGCGGGGCGCATCGCCACGTCGGTCGTGAAGAAGTACTCATCGCGGTGCGTCCCGGTCCAATCGCGGACGAAGACCCAGCGCACTGCGACCAGCGCCGGCCGCCGTGATACCAATGGCCGCTGCCGGTCACGACCTCCACCCGCCGGCGCCCTCCGCCGTACCAGGCGACCTCCAGCCGTCGCCGCCGCCGGGCGTCGCGGACCACCCGGCCCGGCTGGCGCCGACTCCTTCCCCCTGACCGGCGGCCGGCCGTTGCCCGAGTACGGCGGCGGCGGCTCGAAGAGGTCGGCATCCTCGTAGAACTTGCTGACGAACGTCAGCCGCCCGGGGAACTCGCGGCCAACTCGGCCAGCTCGTGGGTCGCGTAGTTGCCGTCGGCCGAGCAGACGAACCTCCGGTCGGGGGACCAGCGGATCAGGATGCGGAGCATCTGGCCCAGCAGGTCCGCCGGGGTCTTGTGCGCCCGCTCGGTGACGCCATCGACCCCCTTCTGTTCGGGCCGATACAGGGCCACCATCAGCGGCAGGGCCCAGCGCCGGCGGCAGGAGGGGAAGCGGACCAGCAGGGCCAGGACGACCCACTTGTGCCCCCAGCGATAGGCGGTGAACGAGTGGGTGGAGCGGACCGGGTCGCGGTGACAGCCCTTGCCGTAGACCTTGTCGCCGGGATGTTCGGTGACGGTGTCGTCGCCGGCCAGCTCGACGGGCCGCTTGCGGGGCGAACCGGGCCAGGACGGCGGCGATGTAGCGGCGCGCCAGCCGGCGGGTGGGCCAGCGGCGGTGGGAGAGGGCGCGGTGATAGCTGCTGGAGTGGCCCGGGGGCCAGGGCGCCGAGGGTGCGGAGCAGGTTGGCGACGGTGCGGCCGCCGACGGTGAGGATGGCGGCCAGCGCCAGCAAGACGAGGCGATGATAGGTGGGTCGGGTCAGGGCCGGGCCAGCGGCTCGAAGACGGCGTGGACCGGCTCGGGGAGTCGCTGATGGTTGCGGTCGATCTGGCGGCGCAGCGGCGCGGGCCTCCTGGGCGAGTCGGCGTCGGTAGGCCCGACGTCGCTCCTGGGATTCACGCCGATGGGCCTGGCGGCTTAGACTGGGCATGGGGGCCTCCCTGTGTGAGACGTGAGGGCGTGTCCATACCCTCGATTTCACCCGGGAGGCCCTCCTCAGCGAAACCCAAAAAAACGGCAAAAGTCGAACTCAGAAGGTGTGTGAGAAGGCTTGTAGTTTGTAGCTCGTAGGGTGGGTCGAGCGAAGCGAGGCCCACCGATCTTCGCCGCCATGCCGGTGGCCTTGCTCGCCGAACCGGTGGGCCTCACGCCTGCGGCGTTCGACACACCCTACGACCTCTTCTCACAAGCTCTCTCACGAATGCCACCACTGCCGGTGCAGGAACGCCACGGCCGTCAAGACGTGAAATGCATCCCAGCCGGGCTCGATCTCCATGAGCCAGTAATTCGGTGACGGGCCGAACCAGCCGAGCAGCCTCGTGCGCCCCGCGGTGCCGATCACGTTCATCCGCAAGTACAGCGGCGTGTCGATCCGCCAGGGGTCGCCATGCGCCAGCTCGAGGAGGTGACGCTGCCGGAAGATCGACCGGACCGAGAGCTTCCACAGACGCGAATCACCCCGGTACATCGCGTAGCTGATGAACGACACCGGGCCCTCGCGGCGGATGACGCCCTGCTCGCTTCCGTCGGCACCGAGCACCCGCATCCGCGGTGAGTAGTGCCACCGGGGCACCAGGCGCAGGCAGAGCGTCCCCGGCGACTCGGGGGAAATTTCGTCCTGATCGTCGGGAACGGCGTAGACGAACACGGGGTCGGAGGTATCCCCCTCGATCGCCGTGTAGTACCGGCGGCGGTCGTCCAGCCAGGCCGGCATGCGCGCGTCTTTCACGCCCTGGCCCTCCCGATCCGTCCGTCGGATGATGCCCCTCGCAGGCCGTCGTGATTCAGGTCTTTGTGTCGCCGGCGCCGGCCGAGATCAACTCCTTTTGATCTATCACAAAGATCACAAAGGCCACGAAGGATCTCTCCCTACCGCTCCGCGCCACGCCTCTTTCCTTCGTGTTCTTCGTGTCCTTCGTGGCTCAAGTCTTTCCCGCGCCGGCGCCGGCGGAGATCAACCCCTCTGACCTGCCACAAAGGTCACGAAGACCACAAAGGATCTCTCTCCCCCGCTCCACGCCATCCACGTCTCTTTCCTTCGTGTTCTTTGTGGCTCAAGTCTTTCCCGCGCCGGCGCCGGCCGAGAATCGACTCCTCTGATCTATTACAAAGACCATGAAGGATCTCTTGCCCTCGCGGACGGCCTCCAGCAGCATCGGACGGGTCTCCTCGAGATTCATGAGGTAGCCCCGGCAGCCATCGGAGGCTCGCCGCCTTTCGCGCCGATCGGCTCCTCCGCCTCACGACAGCAGGAACTCGAGGTCCTCGCGGGTGAGGTTCTGGATGACGCCCTTGTTGTCGGCGTTGAGGATCGCGTCGGCCAGGTCGCGCTTCTTCTGCTGCAATTCCAGGATCTTCTCCTCGACCGTGTCGCGGCAGATGAGCCGGTAGGCGAAGACGTGCTGCGTCTGGCCGATCCGGTGCGAGCGGTCGATGGCCTGCGCCTCGACGGCCGGGTTCCACCAGGGGTCGAGCAGGTAGACGTACTCCGCCGCGGTGAGGTTCAAGCCCAGCCCGCCCGCCTTCAGGCTGATCAGGAAGATCGGGCAGTCCGGGTCGGTCTGGAACCGATCGACCTTCGCCGCGCGGTTGCGGGTCCGGCCGTCGAGGTACTCGTACGTGATCCCGTCGTGCTCGAGCCGCTCGCGCACGATCGCCAGGAAGCTGGTGAACTGCGAGAAGACCAGGATCTTGTGCCCCTCCTCGACGATCTCGGTGATCGAGGGCAGGAGCATGTCGAGCTTGGCGCTGCCCTCGGGGCCGAGCTCGGGGTTGATCAACGACGGGTGGCAGGCCGCCTGGCGGAGCCGCAACAGCGCCTCGAGGACCTCGATCTTCGACCGGTTCAGCTCGGCCGAGTCCTTGCGCAACAGCGCGTCGCGGTAGTGCAGCCGCAGCTCGTCGTAGATCCGCCGCTGCTCGGCCTCCATGTCGCAGTAGAGCGTCTGCTCGGTCTTCTCGGGCAGGTCCTCGACCACCTGCTGCTTGGTCCGCCGCAGGATGAACGGCCGCAGCGCCTTGGCCAGCGTGAGGCGGTCGCCATCCTCGAGCGCGGCGGCCCCGGCGGTCGCGTACCGCTTGAAGACCGTGTCGCTGCCCAGCATGCCCGGGTTCAGGAACTCGAAGATCGACCAGAGCTCGCCGATGTGGTTCTCGATGGGCGTGCCGCTGATCGCCAGCCGGTGCCGGCTGCGCAACAGCCGGGCCGCCTTGGCCGACTGGCTCTCGGCGTTCTTGATCGCCTGCGCCTCGTCGAGGATCGCGTAGTCGAACTCGAACCCCGTCAGCTCGGCGATGTCGGTGCGGACGGTGCCATAGGTGGTGACGATCAGGTCGTAGTCGTGGAACGCGGTCGCGGAGCGGGTGTCGGCCGGGCCCGGTGTAGTCGAGCACCCGCAGCCGCGGGGTGAACTTCTCGGCCTCCTGGACCCAGTTGAAGACCAGCGAGCGGGGGACCACCGCCAGCGACGGCCCCTTGGCCTGCCGGTGCGCCCGGCGCCGCTGCAAGAGCGCCAGGACCTGGATCGTCTTGCCCAGCCCCATGTCGTCGGCGAGGATGCCGCCGAAGCCGAACCGCTGGAGGTAGTCGAGCCAGCCCAGGCCCTCGCGCTGATACGGGCCGCAGCTCGCCGTGGAAGCCCGGCGGCGAGTCGAGCGGCGACGATCCCCTCGAACTGGCGGAGGTTCTGCCGGACCTTCTCGAAGGCCGCGTCGACGCGGATCTCGGGCTGCGAGGCCAGCAGCGCATCGAGCATGCCGGCCTGCGACTGGCTGAACAGCAGGCTGCCGTTCTCGCTGCCGGCGGCCAGGTCGGCGAACATGCCGTACCGCTTGAGCCACTCCTCGGGCAGCATCCCCATCGAGCCGTCGCCCAGCTCGATCATCGGCTCGCCGCGCTTGGCGGCGGCCAGCAGCTCGGGCAGGCTGACGCGATGCCCCTCGAAGTCGACGCCGCCATCGAGCTCGAACCAGTCGATGCCGGTGGACAGCGCCAGCTTGAACTCGCCGGCCGGCCGGATCAGCTTGCCCTCGGCCTCGACCCGCCAGCCGGCGGCCACGAGGTCCTTGCTGACCTGCGCCATCCGCTTGGCGGGCAGCTCGAGCGTACCCGGGTCCAGCCGCGGGTCCTTCGCCTCGCGGAAGCCCAGCTCGAAGAGCTTGACGTCGGCGGCAGCTCTCGGTCCGGGGGTCGCGGCGGATGACCAGGCTGTGCTCGGTCGAGACGGCCAGGGGCGTGGTCCGCCCGGCCGGGATCACGGCGCCGTCGTAGTCGAACTCCAGCTCGCCGATCAGCTTGTCGGCGCCCAGGCCCCAGTTCTGCCGGGGCGTGCGGAGCGTCAGGCAGGGGCGCGGCTTGACGTCGATCTCCTCGAGCTGGAGCGTCTCGACGAGCTCGAGCGGCGGCACGCGGGTCTCGGCCAGGATGCGGCCGAGCATCAGGTCCTGCTGCGGCTCGACGAACGTGATCTCCTTCTCGTAGCGCAGGCGGAGGATCCACGGCATGACGCCCAGGTCGTCGAACCGGGCGGCCTTGCCGATGCCCAGGATCAGGAGCCCCGGCAGCAGGACCAGGGGCTCGGAGAGGTCCATGCGGTTGTCGCCGCGGCGCAGCGAGCCGCGCCACGACCAGCGCTTGCCGCCGGCCTCGGCGCGGATATCCAGGGCGAACCGCCAGGGCTGGCCGTCGTCCCAGCGGACCGTCGGCGGGTCGTCCTCGCCGTCGGTGCGCCTCAGCCGGAGCCGGCCCGTGCGTGCCAGCCGCTCGACCAGCCCCGCCTGGTCCTTGCGCAGGACGAACCGCCGCGTGCCCCGCAGGGCCCGGTCGGCCGCCGCCCTCGCCGCCGCCTGGTAGGCCGCGCTCGGGCCGGCGTGCCGGTGCCGTTGGCCAGCTCGGGGCCCAGGAAGGCCGGCGAGCCCGGACCGCCCGCCGACGACGACCCGTGGTGCGTGCGCCGACGAGCCCCCGACCGTTCCCGCGCCGCCGTGCGGCGAGATCCCCTGCGCCTCGTCGAGCAGGGCCAGGATCAGGCGGTCCTCGGGGTCATACTTCACGTGCGCGGCACGGGGCGCGTAGTACCAGGGCCGCAGCGGGCCCCATTCGCCGGTGGTCTTGCGCTGGCGGCGGGCCAGGTCGATGACGACCTGGTTCTGCGACAGCGTGGCGGCCACGTCGAGCACGTAGACCAGCAGCCGCTTGCCGTTGCGGTTGACGGCCTTGGCCGGCCTGCCGGGCGCCCGGCGCCGGTCCCGGTGGTCGGGATCGCGCCGGACGCCTCGAGCTTGGCACGACGGTCGCGCGGCGGCACGTCGCGCGGCGGCACGCCACGCGGCCCCCAGGTGCCCGGGTCGCCGATCGGCTCGCCGCGCATGTTGCGGTCCCTGGACCTCGGCCGGTCCCCGCGGCGCCCCTCGGCGGCGGGCCGGGCCGCTGCGGGCCCAGGCCGATGATGCCCAGCTCCGAGTCGAACGAATACGGCGGCTGCTGCCCGGTCGCCGGTCCACTACCCGCCGACGTCTCGCCGATCAGGTCCGCGATCCCGGGCGATGCCGGCCGACGCGGGCCCTCGACGACCAGCCGCAGGGGGAAGACCGGCGGCGCCTGGAGCAGGTTCCGCGAGTCGGCCAGCAGCAGCGTCGCCCAGATGTGCTTGCACGGCTCGCCCTGCGGGTTGAAGTACGGGCAGGTGCACGAGGTCAATACCTTCGAGCCCCGCAGCCGCACGCGCACCCGGTACTTCGCCGTCCCGCGCACCCGCGCCACGACCTCGCCGGGCCGCGACGCCATCAGGCTCACGCGACCCTTGACGAAATACGACTGGCCCCGCGCTCGGACCGCGTCGCTGAAATTCCGCGAGACTTTCTGGGCTATCCCCATCATCGATTCCCACCCGGGATGGGCCATTCTTTCTCATAGCATTGTATCATGGCATGTCATAATCATGGCATGGCATGTCGGCCGGCGCGGCCTGGACCCGCCGGCCATCGGTCCGTTGGATCCGACGGCATCCAACCCCTACCCACCCGCACGTCCGGCCGACTCGCGGCCACCCTTGTCCGGCCCGGACCGGACCGGTCCAGCCGGGGCAAGGCCGCGCGGCAGGGCCACGGCCGGAGCGGGCACCACGGCCCGCGGGACTCCGCCGCGGTCTCGAATCGACTCGACTCGAAGCCCCGCTTCTCGCCGGGCCGGATGACGCCCGCACGCCGGGTGCAGGGCGACCCGTCGCGAGCCCGAACTCATCCCGAGCCCCGGGCGGGTCCCGCCGGTCCAGCACCGGCACCCGCCCCGCGGGATCGTCCTTCGGACGAGCACACAACTCCGCTCGATTCCTCGATCTTGACGCGACTCGACTCGTTTCGACTCGTTCTGATCCGGCTCACACGTCCAGGTTCTTGACCTCGAGCGCATGCTTCTCGATGAACTCGCGGCGGGGCTCGACGTCGTCGCCCATCAGCGTGGTAAACAGGTCATTCGCGGCGGCGACATCATCGAGCCGGACCTGGAGCAAGGTGCGCCGCGACGGATCCATGGTGGTCTCCCAGAGCTGGTCGGCGTCCATCTCGCCCAGCCCCTTGAACCGGGTGATCTTCATGCCCTTCTCGCCGATCTTGCGGACGGTCGCGACCAGGGCCCGCAGGTCGAGCAGCGGATACGACTCGCCGTCGCGCTCGAGCAGGAATCGCGGCGGCGGCTCGTCGCCCGTGACCTCCCTCGGCAAGAGGACGTCGACGCGCAGGTCGAACTCGTCGCGAAGGCGGGCCAGGTGCTTGTTGAGCAGCTTGACCTCGTGGAGCTCGATCTCGCGGACCGGCCGGCCGTGCGTGCCGCCGTCCGCGGCCTCCGGCCCCACAACGAGGCCGTCGCCGGGCTCCGCGCCCGCATCCGCCTCCACTCGCAACTGGTGCGCCGCCAGGTATTCCTGCCGGTCCTTTTCGGTGTAAAACTTCTCCTCGGTGCCGCCGTCCTCGATCAGGTACAGGGGCAGCAGGCCGTCGAGCGGGTCGGGCAACGCCGGGTCGGGCGACGCCGGGTGCGCCATGCCCAGGAACTCGCGGAGCGACCGGTTGCGGCGGCCGAAGGCACGCAGCCCCTGCTCGATCGCAGGCGACCAGGTCCAGCAGCGCCTTGAGCTTGTCACCCGAGACCTCGCGGGCCGGGTCGGGCGTCGTCGCCGGCCGGGCACGGCCGGCCGGAGCACCGCGCCGGCCAGCCCGGTCTCCATCAGGATCGCGTTCATCTGGTCGTCCTGGTGGAGGTACCGCCGCTCCTTCTTGCCCGACTGGATCATGTAGAGCGGCGGCTGGGCGACGTAGAGGTGCCCCTCGGCGACGAGCCTGGGCATCTGTCGATAGAAGAAGGTCATGAGCAGCGTGCGGATGTGCGAGCCGTCAACGTCGGCGTCGCTCATCATCACGATCTTGCCGTACCGACGCTTCGAGGGGTCCTCCTCGCCGCCGATGCCGTTGCCCACGGCCGTGATGATGTTGCGGATCTCCTCGTTGCCCAGCACGCGGTCGAGCCGCGCCCGCTCGACGTTGAGGATCTTGCCGCGCGAGCGGCAGGATGGCCTGGTACATCCGGTCGCGGCCGCCCTCGGCCGTGCCGCCGGCACTGTCGCCCTCGACCAGGAACAGCTCGCTCGAATCCTGGTCGTGGGTCGAGCAGTCCATCAGCTTGCCGGGCAATCCGCCGCCCGAGAGCACGCTCTTGCGATTGCGGACCAGCTCGCGCGCCTTGCGTGCCGCCTCGCGGGCCTCGGCGGCGAGCTGCGCCTTGGCGATGATCCGCTTGGCCGCCGCCGGGTTCGTCTCCAGGAACTCGCCCAGCCGCTCGTTGACGACCCGCGTGGTGATCCCCTCGACGTCGGCGTTCGTCAGCTTGATCTTGGTCTGGCTCTCGAACTGCGGGTCGGGCACCTTGACGCTCACGATCGCCGCCAGGCCTTCCTTGAAGTCCTCGCCGGTGATCGTCAGGTCCTTGTTCTTGGCCGGCGCCGCGTCCCGGGCGTACTGGTTGAGCGTGCGGGTCAGCGCGGTGCGGAAGCCGGTGAGGTGCGTGCCGCCCTCGATCGTGTTGATGTTGTTGCAGTACGAGACGACCATCTCGCTGATCGAATCGTTGTACTGCAAGGCGACCTCGACTTCAACGCCCCGCTCCTCGTCGCGGCCCACCAGCAGGATCGGCGGGTGGAGCACCGTCTGGGCGCGATTCAGGAACGCCACGAACTCGGCCAGGCCCTCCGTCGAGTGGAACTCGACGTCCCTCGGCTCGGGGCCGCGCTCGTTGAACCAGGCGGATCCGCACGCCGCGGTTGAGGTAACGACAGCTCGCGCAGCCGCTTCTCGAGGATGTCGGCGTCGAAGTCGATGCGGGGGAAGATCTCGGCGTCGGGCAGGAACGTCACCTTGGTGCCGGTGCTCTTGGCCGGCCCCAGCGGGCGCACCGGTCCGGTGGCGACCCCCTTCTCGAAGGACTGGCTCCAGACCTGGCCGTCGCGGCGGACCTCGGCCTCGAGCCACTCCGACAGGGCGTTGACGGCCGTGACGCCGACGCCGTGCAGGCCGCCGGAGACCTTGTAGGCATTGTGGTCGAACTTTCCACCGGCGTGGACCTTGGTCAGTACGATCTCGAGCGCGCTCTTGCCGCTCTCGTGGTGGACTTCCACCGGGATGCCGCGCCCTCGTCGACGACCGAGACCGAGCCATCCACGTGGATCGTCACCTGGATCGCCCGGCCGAAGCCGGCCATCGCCTCGTCGATCGAGTTGTCGATGACCTCGTAGACCAGGTGGTGCAGGCCGCGGACGTCGGTGCCGCCGATGTACATCGCCGGGCGCAGCCGGATCGCCTCGATCCCCTCGAGGACGCGGATGCTCGCCGCGTTGTACCCGGGCGACGCCTCGTCGTGGCCGCTGCCATTGCCATTGCCGTTGCCCGCGGCGGCCTCGTGCGGGTGATCCAGCACGCCGTCCGTCTCGATTCCGCCCGCGGTCTTGCTCAGTTCCACCATCGAAAACTCACCTCGATCGGATCGATCGTCGTGCCCTTGCCCTGACCTTGGCCCGTCCTCAAGCATCCCCGCGCGGCCGGTGTGGCCCTTCATTCACGCGGGGAGGGCTGGCGGGCCCTCCGGTCCATGCCAGCGGGCCGCGAGTCCCCGGCTCCGGGCCCGCAGACTCGCGCCATCCTCTCGCCGGGGCGGGCCGGGCGCCGATGCTCCCCGGGTGCCGGGGACACGCGGAAACGGAACCCCGGAAGCCGGTCATCAGTTACCCGGAAGGATTGTGGTCCAGGCGGCAGGTCCGCGGCAGCAGCCGACGAGACGCCCGCGCCACAAGCTCGTGGTATTCCCTCGGTGCTCGACGGGCCGTCGGGGCGACTCGGCCGGCTCGACCAGGTAGGGCGGGGAAGGGCCTGTTTCTTTCGGGTTGCCCCTCGCCGTCGGTCGAGATCCTTCGTTCCCCGCGACCCCGTCTTGAAAGAGTTCCTATCGTCCTGGTCAACGTCCGCGCGATCCGACCCCCGCCGCTGGGGCGGCCGGGCCCAACGTGCCCGATCTCGATCCCGTCCGCCGCCATCATGCCCGCGAGGGCCCGCGGCCCCGTCCCGGTCCGGATCCCGACCGTTTCCCGCGAGGCGACCCGGCAGCCGGCTCGCTCAGCTCGCCCTCCGGCCCGGGCGTAGCGGCCGCATCCGGGCCAGGTCCCGCGGTCGAGCCCGGCATGCCGACCCGGAACCGGATGTCGTGGATCGTCGTGCCCGGCGCCCGGCGCAAGCGCCGTCAGCAGCTCGGTCTTGCGGAAGGCCGCCAGCTCCTCCAGGAGGGCCGGATGCGCGACCGCCACGTTCAGTATCCCTCGCCGCACCTCGCCCAGATGCGTCTGCCGGCAGACCGGCTCGCCCACCGCGGCGTTCCAGGCGTCCTCCAGCTCCTGTCGGGCCAGGGACCGTCCATAGCCTCGCGTGGTGAACAGTTCGCCCAGGATGTCCGCCAGGGCCCTGGGGCCTCGACGATTTGGGATCGCCATGCTCCCTCGACCAATCGAACCAGGGATTCCCACCGCGCCACGGATCATGAATAACCGGAGGGTCCCCCGCAGATGAGACCGGCCGCACGGAATCCGGTGGGCCCGCGAGCTGGGGGATCGCCGGACTTCCGCCACGTCTTCCCGGATCGGTGCGGGCGGTCCGATCGATATCGAGCCGGGCCTCGAGTGGGCCGGGCGGTCCTCACGACCCGGGGCAACTCCGGCCTCCGGCGTCTTCCTCGTCCCCAACCTGGGTCCCGTCCTCCCTATATTTTACCGGCCTCGTCCAGGGATGTCGCTAGGATTCAGGAATCATGGGCTTCCTCGGTGGCTGGTGTCGCATGGGGCTCGGCCAATGCCGGGCTCGGACCTGGCATTCCGCGACGGCCGCCGGGCGCGGCCGCGGGATGACCGGATAATGGACACACGGGCGGACGCGGCGACGGTACGCACGCGGCCGGGGACCTTAGGAACGCTCGCGGGTCAGGGGCATGACGACGTAGGTGTACTGGTCGTCGGTCTTGAAGACGGCGGCATTCTTGGCGTCGATCAACTCGGCGGTGACCGGCGTGGCGTCGTCGAGCGTCTTGAGGGCATCGACCAGGTAGCGGGGGTCGAAGGTGATCTCGACGGCCTTGCCGTCGTAGGGGATCGGCAGCTCGACGTGCGAGCTGCCCACGTCGGCCGACTGGCTGGTCAGCCGGAGCATCCCGCCGCCGAAGCGGAAGTCCACGCCGCGGCTGTCGTCGCTGGTGACGATCGACGCCTGCTCGACGGCCATCCGCAACGAGCCGGCCTCGAGCGGGATCCTGACCTCGACGTTGGCCGGGAAGACGTCCTGATAGCGGGGGAATCGCCCCTCGACCAGGCGGCTGTAGATCACGGCCGTCTCGGTCCGCATCAGCACCGAGGCCCCCGACTGGATGGTCAGGTGCACCGGCGGATCGTCGTCGGCCAGGTGCCGCTCCATCAGCTTGAGGGCCTTGACCGGGATGACCGGCGAGCCGGCCGGCGCGGGCGGGTCGTTCTCGACGTCGGCCGCGGCCTTCATCCGGGCCAGCCGGCGTCCGTCCGTACCCACCATGGCGATCGACTCGGCCGTCAGCTCGATCAGGACACCACCCAGCGCGTACCGCGTGCTCTCCACGTCGGTGGCGAAGATCGTGCGGCGGATCAATCGCTTCAGGTCGGCGGCCGCCACGACGTGGTAGCCGCTGGCGTTGAAATCGGGCACCTCGGGGAAGAGGCTCGCGTCCTCGACCGGCAGGGTGAATTCCGAATGCAGGCCCCGGATCACCAGCCGATCGTCCTCGGCCTCGATGGCGAGCTCGACGTCGCTGCTGGTCCTCAGGATCGATCCGACCTGCGATGTCGGCAAGATCACCGCTCCAGGCCGGTCGACCTTCACGCCGAGCACCCGGTGGCGAATCCCGACCTCGAGGTCCGTCCCCATGAGAACCGAGCCGTCATCGGCGTCGGCAATCAACTTGACGTTCTGGAGGATGGGCTTGGGGCTCCGTGCCGGAACCACGCCGCTGACCAGCCCGAACGCCGTGAGCAGACCGTCACGGTTGCACAAGGCCCTCACTCAATCGGCTCCTAGGTATCTGGCTGCTCCCCATAGAGAATCTAGAAGGGGAGAATACCGCCGTATCAGTCCAGAGCGGGGATACGTCCGTGGACAACCGCAGTACGGCTATCGGACAAGCCAATGATACCAAAGCCCTTAGTCGAGCACAACGTCCCTTGAGACCCCGGGGGAAAAGTTGTGGATAACCCGGTCGGCGGTCCCGGCACCGCCGGCATGGTCGTGCATCGGGCCGGTCTCGGCCTCCCGGGGGCCTGTCGACGGCGCCCCGGCCGGACACCGTCCCTCGACGGGTTATCGACAGGTTTTCCCCCGGTCGTTGTGCATCGTCCGCCGGCCCGGTCGCGACGGTCGCGACGGCTGTTCCGGTTGACGTCCTGCGCGATCGATGCGAGAAGGGGCCGCCGCAACTCAATGGTTGAGGCCGGCACAATCTCCCTCGGCGGTGAAGGGTTCGCGATGCTCGACCTCGACAAGGGCGGCAAATGGCTGATCCGCCACCACGGCGGCGCCCTGCTGTGGCTGGCCGGTCTCCGGGGCCGGATCTCCTGGAAGGCGATCCAGGCCGAGCCCGTCCAGCCCCGCCGGCTCCCCGACGGCCTGATCGAGGTCCGCCGCCGCGGCGAGCCCGGGACCATCCTGGTCGCCCTGGAGGTCTCCGCCTTTCCCTATGCCCGGCTCGCCCGGCAGGCCGCCGACGACGCCATGCTGATCTTCCTCGAGCGGGGCGTCGTGCCCGAGGTGGTCAGCCTGGTCCTGCGACCCCGCGGCAAGCAGCGGGCCCCGCGCGAGCTGGCCGTCCGCAGCCCGGCGGGCACGACGAGCATCCGGGTCGAGTGGAAGGTGATCGAGCTGTGGAAGGTCCCCGCCGCCGAGCTGCTGGCCGCCGAGGACGTCGGGCTGATCCCCCTGGTGCCGCTCTCCCAGTTCGACGGCCCTGTGGAGCCGATCCTGGACAAATGCAGCGAGCGGATCGAGCGGGATGCGCCCGAGGAGGAGCGGGACGGCCTGCGGGTGGTGACGCATTTCTTCGCGGGTCTGAAGTATAATGACCCGAGGCTGTTCCAGAAGCTGGGGGGTCAGACTGCCATGATCAAGAACGGGTCGCCATTGATTCGGGAGCTCTTCGAGCAAGCGACACGCGAGGGCCTGGCCGAGGGCCTGCGCAAGGGCAGCGAATCCACCATCCTCACGGTGCTGACCGGCCGCTTCGGGGCCGGAGCCGAGGCGTTGCAGCCCGAATTGCGGGCGATCAGCGACGCCCGGCTGAAGGATATCGCCGTCCTGGCCGCCACCTGCCCGGACCTGGAGACGTTCCGCAATCACCTGCGTCCTCGCAGGAGCAAGAGCAAGTCGAAGGGTTGAGTCCCGGGGCCTCGATGCCCGCCTTTCCCGACCCCGCGAGGCCCACGGATGGAGCCGCGTCCGACAAAACACGATGCGCCCGACGCCGGCACGCCGCTGCGATCGGCGATTGTCCGGACCTCGGTGTTGCTGGCCCTGTCGGCCCTGGTGCTCCTGCCGGGGCTGGGCACGTCGGGTCGGCTGAGCTACCACGAGGCGTTCGTGGCGCAGGGCGCGCGGGAGATGCTCGACTCGGGCACCTGGGCCTATCCGACGATCGACGGCCGCCCCTGGCTGGAGAAGCCCCCCCTGCCCTGGTGGCTGGTCGCCGCGGCGGGCCAGGTCGCCGGCCGGGTCGACGAGTCGGTGGCGCGGCTCCCCTCGGCGATCGCGGCGGCCCTGCTGGTGCTGGGGGTCGCGACCGTCGCGACGCGGCACTACGGGCCCGGGATCGGCCTGATCGCCGGCGCCGTGCAGGCGACCACGGCCTGGACCGCCATGCGCGGCCGGCTTGCCGAGGCCGACGTCCTGCTCGCCTGCCTCGTCACCTGGGCGATCGTCGCGTTCGACCGGATGATCCACGATCGGACGCCACGACCCCGCTTGCCCCTCGCCGGAAGACGCGGTGGGCGTTCTTCGTCCTGCTGGGCCTGACGTCGCTGGTCAAGGGGATCGGCTTCGGCGCCGCGATGATCCTGGCGATCTCGGCGGTGGCGATCCTCTGGGGCCGCGAATGGAGGGTGCTGCGTCGCCTGGTCTTCCCGGCCGGGGCGATCACGATGATGGTCCTGACGCTCGCCTGGCCGGCGGCGATGGTCGTGCGGCACGGCTTCGGGGCGCTGGCGCTCTGGTCGATGCACGTGACCGATCGCCTGGCCGCGCGGCCGTCCGAGTTCGCCGGCGAGCCCTGGTGGGAATACGGCTCGGGCCTGCTGATCCAGGCGATGCCCTGGACGCCGCTGGCATTCCTCGGGGCCTGGCACTCGCTTCGCCGCGCCCTGGCCGGGCGAGGACCGGAGCGTGGTGGTGGGCTCGCCGCGGGCGTCCCGGCGTGCGTGCTCGCGGGCGACCGGCTGCTCTGGGCGTGGTCGGCTGCGCCGCTGCTCTTGCTCTCGCTGGCCACCGTGAAGAACGCGCATTACGCAATCGCCTCGCAGGTGCCCTGGTCGATCTGGGCGGCGTTGGGGATCTCGCGGCTGGCGGGGCGACTCATCCGCCGCGGCCGGTCGCCGGAGCGGCTTCGACGCGCCGCGGTCCTCGGCTTCGCCGCGATGGGACTGGCCTATGGCCTGGGCTACTGGGTGGTAGGCCCGCGGGTCGATCGCCGCGGCGTCGAGTGGGCCTTCTACGAGTCGGCCGCGCGGCGGATTCCCCCCGGTGAGCCCCTGGTGCTCCTCTACGACGACTGGGACCGCAAGCCCTACGACAGCCCCTTCGGCGCCTTCCCGCACGACCTGGCTGTGCGGCTGTTCTACCTGGGTCGTCCGGCCTCGCTGGCGGAGTGGCGGGTGGAGGAAGCCCCGACGGGCCTGGCGACCCTGGCTTCCCTGGCCCCTCGTCTCTCGCCCCTCGCTCCTAATCGAACGCCGCTGCACGTCATCGGCCGCGATCGCGACCGGCCTGGGCTCGAGCGGCTGGGCCGCGTCGAGGTCCTCGACCGCGGGCCTCCGGTGCGCTTCGACCGGACCTACGTGGTGTTCCGCCTCACGACGCATCCTGAGGTGATCGGCTCTACTGCCGGGTTGCCCAGCCGCCATTGAGTTCCCCGCCAATCTGTTTGCCCGATGATCTCGCCTCGCGAGCGGCTGGAGGCGCCGCGCCGCGTGAGTCAGTCCGGCCCGCCGCCAGCCGATGGAGTCTCGGGCTGTCCGCTGTTATGCTCGGCGAGGATGCTCCCCCGCGGGATCGCACACACCATCCGAGGGCCAGCCAATGAGCGTGCTTCGACGAACCGATCGCCGTCCCGGGCGGCCTGCGTCCCGGGCCGTCCTGTCGCTGTTACCGGCCCTGGCGGCCTGCGCCGGGCTGCTCGCGGACGCCCCGGCGGCCGGCCAGTCGGCACCCTCCGACAGGACTGAGGCGAAGGCCGCCCCGAGGGCCGGCGATGGCAAGCGGGTCCTGTTCGACGGCAAGACGCTCGACGGCTGGAAGAAGACCGACTTCCACGACTCGGGCCAGGTCAAGGTCGAGGACGGCCGGATCGTCCTGGCCGCCGGCATGCCGATGACGGGGATTACCAGCACCCGCGACGACCTGCCGAGGACCGACTACGAGCTGACCTACGAGGCCATGCGCACGAGCGGCGACGACTTCTTCGCCGCGGCGACGTTCCCCGTCGGCAAGTCGTACATCACCCTGGTCAACGGCGGCTGGGGCGGGTACGTCACGGGCCTGTCGAACCTCAACGGCATGAACGCCTCGGAGAACGAGACCACGCGGTCGATCAAGTACGCGAACAAGACCTGGTACCGCTACCGCGTGCGGGTCACCGGCGAGGTGATCCGCTGCTGGGTCGACGACAAGGAGGTCGCGGCCGTCGACTACCGCGAGAAGCATGTCGGCACTCGCGTTGAGACCCGGCCCAGCGAGCCGCTGGGCTTCGCGACCTGGAAGACCGGCGGCGCCATCCGCTCCGTCGAGGTCCGACCGCTCTCGCCCGAGGAGATCGCGGCGACCAACAAGATCGAGTGATACTCCCGCGCCTGAAGAGAACCTATCGCTTTCAAGCGGCCCTCTCGCCAGGGGTTCCACCTGGTCCCTCGGCGGTTTTTCGCGGGCCGATGGCCCGCACGGTCACAAGGTCGTGTACCAGCACGCACAGGCCCGCCTCCCCGAACCCGGCCCGGGCCGCGGCCGGCCCGTTCCCGGACGCCGCGACGTCTGCCACCCCGAACCATGGTCCGGACCGACTGGGACCGCGGCGAACCCGGCCGGCGGACCGACAAGGATCGGCGGGCCGTCACCCGTATGGCCCTCTCGTTTCCAGGCCGGGGTATGCCCGGCCGCCCAGGGCGTGTCGAGATTCGAGGAATGTCCCCCTGACGCCGCCGCTCGTCCCGCGGGGCATTCACTTCACGTCCCCTGGACGGCCCCGACCCGGGCCGGGTCGGTCACGCCGCGGAGCCGGTTCCAGAGCTGGTAATCGACCTCGCTCTTGGGGACGAGCAGGCTGCCCGGCCCGGCGTCCATGCCGGAAGTGGCCTTGAACTCCTTCCGATCGGCGTCGGCCAGGTCGATGTAGGCGGCATCCTGCTCGAGGCGGCTGCCGGCGGGCAGGATCGGGATCTGCTTGAGCTGGTCGTCGGTGAAATCGGACAATCGCCGGTGGGCCTCTTTCACGTCGTACGCCGTGCGCGGATTGTCCTTCTCCGGGTGCGGCCCGACCGTCCCGTAATTGATGCCCGCGGCAGCGTCCGGGTTCATGTCCTGCTGGTACTTCGGCGGATGCTTGTCGCTCGGGTCGTACACTTTCTGCGTCATGGCAGCTTCTCCTCTCCTCCGATGGCGGCGATGGCGGTGGAACGGGCTTGGGCCTAGCCGGAATGCGTCTCCTTCTCGCTGCCGCGGCGGTGGTTGCCCTGGTGATTGGCGTGCTTGCCGCTATCCGCCGCCGCATTCCCTCTCCCGGCGGAGTAGCCCATCTCATCCACGGCCTGCCGCAGCCCCTCCTTCTCGGCCTGGTCGTGCCCCATCCCCTTCTTCTCCAGCTTGTGCTCGATGTGCTCGGCGCGTCGCTTGTGCTTGTCGGACACCTTGTTGACGTTGATTTCGTCGCTCATGGCCCCTCTCCATGTCGGCTCGGTCGCGGAAGTGTGGATGCGTCGCAGGAGGATCTTTCGGCAAATCGGATACCACCGCTCGCGCCCCAGCCCACGTGCTTCCGGCTTTCCATTCGCGTGCATGCATGCCGATATCCCTACGACACGGATCCGGTCCTGCTGTCCGATCGGGGGAGGGGCGAGGTCGCGTCCGAGCCGGCATGAGGAAGAAGCTCAGGCGGAACCTCAGGGACAGATACGGGGGCAGGACACAGATACCGGGACGCGGCGAGATTTCGTCGCCGAGTCCGGTTCATGGGGCGACCGGACTGGACCGCGTCGCGATCCCTAACCGTCCCGCCCCCGACCCGGCCGGCTGCCGCGAGGTCCTGATCGCCCGCGGCCGCCCGATCCCCGCGACGACCGCCACCCCGCCCCGCGAAGCACCGGCACGGCCCGGCGTCGTCCCCGTCGGATCGGCGCCTGGCGGCCGGTTCCCGGCGACGAAACGCCGGACAGACGGCGCGGCCGCTCGGCGTCGCCGCCGCCGAATCGGCGCCTGGCGGCGCCTGGCGGCAGGTTTTGGCGCCGCAAACACCCGACTGTGCGGATTGTGACGATGGCGCGGGCGACTCAAGATCCATCGATGTGGGAGGACGAGGACGTCGCCTTGGGCTGGTTGGTTGCACCCCTCTGGAACCAGGACCGATCCGTCCCGGCCGGGCCCGGACCCGGCGGTGTTCGGCCGGACGTGCCGTCGCTTCTCTCGCCGCGACGGGGGGGACACCGGCGACCGGACGATTCCCGAGGGCCGCGACCGGCGGACGATCGCCATTCCGGCCCGTCCCCGCCGGCATCCCGACCGCCGAAAGGCAGCCCGGACCCGCACGCATGCGCCCGCACTGTCAGGCCTGCCCGGACCTCGCGTCGTTCTTTCGTTCATCGGGTTCACGACCCAGCACGGGGCGAGTGTCATCTCCTCCTGGTGGCCGAATGTGAAGACGCCGTGAAGATTGGGTTCGTTCGTTCCGCCATTCCTCGAGTTCGGCCATCGTCCGGGGTGACGGACGGAAGGGCCGATTGGTTTCGTTCGCGTGCTTTCGCCACCCTCCTTCCAGCTTTGGGTCGCCATTCTGGCGGAATTGGGTTCGTTTGGCTTCTGACTCACACCCGGCTCTTCAGCTTCTCGCTGCCATCCTGGCGGAATTGGCTTCGTTCGCGCTTTCGGGGCTCTCGGTGTCGAAAGTCCGGCGTCGAACGAGCGTTCATGATCTCCCGCTCGCTCTGATGTCGTCTTGTCATGGCGAGAACGGATCTCAGGTCGATCCGCCTTTTCCGCCGGATGCCCAGGCCATGTCAGCGAGGACCGCCTGGCCTGATTTCATGAATGGTTGGTCGTGCCGTCGAGCGAGAGATGAGGTTGCGGGCTGGCGAGATGTTGCGGACCATCTGCGCAGCGCCTCTATATACAGGATGCCTCAACTTTGCAGAAACTGAAACGCGTTACAATTGAAATGAGCCAGGAATTCGGCGTAACCATATGGTATATAAGAGTTAATAACTTTCGAGGTTTTCCAGAGTTTTCCGTAATCGCTACGCATTGCCCAGTTGTGCAGGTCGCCTGACCGTTGCGGCCGGCATGAGCTCGCAACGGGAGTATGGCTCCCCCACCGATCGCAACTTGCCATCCACCGTCCACCATCCACCCGCCACCCTTCTCGCAACGGGGGACGATGATCGAGGTGATTGGCGTCAATTACTTTTCCCGGCTGACGACAATTATTTTTCCCGGTCCCATCGGCCGATCTTGATCAAACCGTGGTCGTCGTCTGCCGGGCCTTCCTGGCCTGCTCGGCGCGGTAGCTCGGGACGTTCAGCTCCACGATGACGCAGTGGTGGACCAACCGGTCGATCGCCGCCGCCGTCATCATCGCGTCCTTGAAGATCGACTCCCAGCCCGAGAACGCCAGGTTGCTCGACAACATCACACTGCCGCGCTCATAGCGCTCGGACAGGAGGCTGAACAGCACCTCCATCTCCTCGCGGCTCTGCTGAACGTAGCCCAGGTCGTCCAGCACCAGGACCTCGTACCTCGAGAGGCCCTTGAAGAACCGGCTGAGCCTCAGGTCCCGCTTGGCAGCCAGCAGGTCCTGCACCATCAGCCCGCAGTCCCGGAAATAGACCCTCCTCCCCGAACGGATCAATTCCTGAGAGATCGCCGATAGGACGTGCGTCTTGCCGCTCCCCGGGTTGCCGAACACCAGCACGTTCTCGCGCCGGTCCAGGAACGTCCCATCCAGCAGGCCCCGCACCTGCTGCACCACCTTCGGCGGCAGCCGCTTCAGCTCCAGCGCCTCCAGCGTCTTGGCCAGCGGCAGCCGCGACTCGCGCAGCAGCCGCTCGACCCGCCGCCCGCGCCGCGCCTGGCACTCGCGCTCGGCCAACTCCAGCAGGTACCGCTCATAGCTGTGCGACTCCTGCTGCGCCCGGCGGGCCAGCTCCTCGAAGCTGCCGCGCATCGTCGGCAGGTACAACTCCTTGAGATACACGTTCAACTGGTCTTTCATATTCTCCTGCGTCGAAATCTTCGTCCTCCTTCCCCGTCAAGAGCCGGTCGTACTCGGCGAGGTCCACCGCGGCGACCGTCACGTCGGTCACCGGCGGCATCCGGCGGCCCTCCCGCACGAACCCCGCGACCGCCGCCGGGCCGGGGGCTTGGTCCCGGTCCAGCAGCCAGCGCAGCGCCTCGTCCACGGCGCCCTCCCCCTCGCGCGCCGCCAGGTGGAGGATCGCCAGATACTCCGCGACCGCGGCGGAGGGCGCCCGCCCCCTCAGGGCGTCGTAGGCCATGCGGAACCGGCTGGTGGGGAACATCGCGTCGCGGTAGCGATACTCCTCGAACGCCCCCGGCTTGCGCACCAGCCAGTCGATGATGTGGCGGTACTCGATCCGGTGCTTGCCCCGGCCCCGGAGCCGCGGGAGGTGGTCCACCCGGCGGGCGCCGTGCCAGACCTCCAGGCACTCGGCCCCGATGTGGACCTCGACCCACTCGCCGATCAGGCGGCTCGGCACCGAGTAGGTGTTGCCGCCGACGTGGATCGTGCTCCCCGAATCGACCCGCACCTTGACCCGCCTCCGCATCTCCAGCCGCCGCGCCGGCAGCGGCGACAGCACGGACTGCTCCTCGGCGAACCGCTCGCGGCGGTTCGCGTTCCGCCCGGCCATGAGCCGGCGGAGGAAGGACTCGTACTCGCCCCGGGTGGCGAAGTCGCGGCCGCCGCGGAGCATCAGGGCCTGGTCCACGGCCTGCTTGAACCGGTGATGGCTCTGCTCGACGTCGCCGTTCTGATGCGCCTGCCGGGCGGCGATCGCCTGCGGCTTCAGGCCGTAATGGGCCATCAGCGCCGATACCGCTGCGTGAACCGCTCGGGCTCGGGGTCGGCCTTGACGGCCGCCGACAGGCGGTCGGTGCGGTGCTGCCGGGGAACTCCTCCCAGTTCCCACAAGGCGTCCTGCAGCCCGTCGCACAGGCTCTCCCAGCTCTCCGAGAAGCAGACCGTGCCGGTCTCCCAGTTGGAGTAGGTCAGCACGAAGTGGTAGACCAGGTGGTCGAACGGGTCGCCGGCGATCGTGACGCCCAGTTCGGCCATGTGCGTGAAGTCCGAGGCGCAGAGCCGCCCGGGTGATGGGTCTGTGCGAAGAACACCTCCTTGGGCGGCCCTTCGGCGGCGCCACAGCTCTTGATCCGCCGCTGGAGGGTCCGCAGTTGCCCGTCGGGGAAGCGGCCCGGGAAGCGGCGTTGCAGGTCGAGGAAGAGGGTCTTGGCCTGGAGGCCGGGATTGAGCCGGAGCATCTCCAGGGTCTCGGGCCAGACGTCCTGGAACGGGTCCTCCCGGGTCCGCCAGGTGTGGGGGGCCGCCATCTGACTGGGGAGCGAGTCGGCGTCGCGATACTTCCGCGCCGTCTTCTCGTCGATCCCCGCCTTATCCGCGGCGTTGGCCAGCGTCCGTTCGGTCTGGATCAATTTCCGAAGCCTCCTGAACAAGCGATCGGTGACCATCCCTATGCTCCGACCTCAAGGGAGCCGAAATGGGATAGCCTACCGAGGATCAGGGGCCGGGAATTCTAATTGTCGCTGGCCGGGAAAAATAATTGTCGTCGATCATCGAGGTGAGGCTGCGGCAAGTCTCGGGTCTCCTGGCATGCCCGCCGAACGGCTCGCCCCGGCCCGTCTCGGTCCGGTACGGCGGGACGGACCGGCCGAAAGACAGAAACAAAGCTTGTTCCCGTCGCGATCTCCGGCCCCCGCGACGGCCGCCATCCCGACCCGCGGCCCGGCCGGCCCGGGCCCGCGGCGATGCCGGCGGGCGGAGCGGACGGAGCGAGCCGATGGGGGCCGGGATACTCGCGGCAGGGCACGGGCTGGAACGGGCGCGGCGACCGACCGGCGGACCGACGCCGACGGCGAGCCGGTGACCTCGCGGCGTATCGGATGGCGTTTCAACGAGGACGTACGCTGAGATACAATGGGTCGATGGGGCGGAAAGGGAGGCGCGGAATGGCGTGATGCCGCGAGTATTCCGAGCGATGAAGAAGGACGCGGACGACCTCCCTCGCGTCGAACCGTCGGCGAACGGCCTGGGAGTGCGTCCGGTGGACGTTGACATCGATACGAGCGGCGATGTCCTCGTGAATGGGAAGGGGATGTCGGTCAGTCCGGACTGGCGCGACATGCCCCTCTTCCGGACCCCCGAACGATTGCGACACTGGAAACCCGGGGCGAGAGGTTTCGAACGATACCCCTCCTGCTTCGGCTTCGGCACGGGCCCTTTTCAGCAGGGGGCCTTCGCCGAGGGCCTGACGTTGGAGCCCGATTCGGCCACCCATGGCACCGTCGCCCCGGTCCGGGTCATGCCGATGGACGACTATCAGACTGCCCTCGCGGCGACCCGGCCGGACTGGCGGATCGATGAGGCTTGACCCATGATTCCTCGCCCTCTCACCTTCAGCGCGCAAATTATCTCACAGTGGTTCGCGGACTCCGCGAGCTGCACCGGCTGACGATGGACGGACGCCAGGATTCACCCGAGGCCGACGCGGTGCGCGATGCCGCCGATGCTCCCTGGACGGCCCTGACCGAGGTCGAGAAGAAGAGGCTCGCCGGACTCTCCGAGGACCTCTACTCGATCACGGACCCGCCGCAGACCGGGGCGCGCGAGCTGAACCCCCAGGTCCAATCCCGTCTGGTCGAGGTCGCCGAGGCGCGCGAGCGCGGGGAGTGGGACCGGGCGTTCGAGTTGCTCCGACGCTGGGCGGCGTACATCGAGCCCGCGGTCCTCAGCTACCTACGCGGTTCAACGTGGCTCCATGCCGGCGACCTCCAGACGGCGACTCTCTTCTTCGAGCACGCGTCGAATCTCGAACCGGAAAATGGCAACTACCTGGCGATCCTCCTGAATGCGCTGAGTCGAGTCGATCCACTCGAGGGCGCAGTTGCGCCGAGCGAATCCTCGAGGCCCCCGATCGACACATGCCGGTCGTCATCGCCAACGCGGCGGATGTCGTCCTCGATTCCGTTCGGAGTTTCCCTCAGGCGGAGGCATCCGGGCGACTCGGGCGGCTGATCCCGATCCTCGAATCGGCCCTCGATCGGATCGAGCGATGCGACGAAGGCGGCGTCAACCGCTCGACGTTCTCGATGACCTGCGCGTTGCTCGGACTCTGCCACGAGCTGCTCGGTGAGAGGCAACCTGCGGAGAGCAGTTTCACGCGGGGGATCACGGCCGATCCATCGAACGATGGACTGCTCGTGGCGCGGGGAATCCTCCTCTATGGAGAGAGCCCTCGCGCGGTGAAGGACCTGGAATTGGCGATCCAGTACGGCTCACCCGAGATCTTGCCCTACTTCTTCCTCGCCCACCACTCGCTGACCAGCGGGCAGCTTGAGCAGTGCCGCACCCTCTGCGAGCGGGCCCTGGAGATGGAGGGGTCCGACACGATCAAGAGCGAACTGGCCGAATGGCTGGCGATCTCGCAGTCGGAGCTCGGGTATCCCGCCGAGATCATCCGGGAGTCGTTCGACCGAGCGATCCGTCACGACCCATCGAACGATCGGGCGCGTCGCAACCTGGCGGCCTTCGAGAAGGAATCCCGCCCGATCCCGGCCGGCGGTTACGAGACCCGCGACCGGTCGGCGGTCCGTGTCTCGGGCCTGTCGGAGCGACGGATCCGTCCGGCGGCGTGACCGTCCGCTCGTTCCCCGCGACGCCCGCCACCCCGACCGGCAGTCCGGCTGGTCCGGGCCCGCGGCGATGCCGGCCGGAGGGACGGACGGGCCGTACCGACAGGGCCCTCTGATCCCCGGTCCAACCGTCCTCCGAGACCCGGCCGGAATCTGCGCAGCGGGACCGGTATTCGCGCGCCGTCGCCGCAAGAGCCGCCCGAACCTGGATCGATGGACGAATTGGCGACCGGTCTGTGCAGGTCGCACCGAGTCCAGGTCGGGACCGTTCCCGTTTTTCTGCCCTGGCTCTCGCTTCGGGTAACGGTCGACTCCGATAGATGTGAAGACGGACACTTCAGGCTGCCTCTGCGCCGGGGGAGACCATCCGTTTGGACGCCGACCTGTTCATCACGCTTGCCGAGCGGCTCACCGGCACGCCGGTGAAAGACATCTCGCCGACGGACCGGGGCATTCTTGGCCAACTCCTGGCCGAAGACGATCGGCCGATCGGTCACTCGCAGCTCAACGAGTTGCTCCTTCTGGTGAACAAGGACCGGATGGAGCGCGCCTTCTTTGAGTATTTCTTCCACGAGAAATGCACGGTCGCCGCGCTCGAAAGAGGCGTGCAGAACTTCCAGAAAGTTGCCATGCTCGGCTTCGGCAACTTCATCTACGCCTATCGGACGCTCTCCCGCTCCCCGTCAATTCCCGTTCTCGAGGCCGCGCTCGGAGAATGGGCTCGTCAGCCGTCCGAGATTCAGAATGGGCTGGCATCCCGTAGCCCGAAGCTCGTGGACATCGATCCGATCCCTCGGGAAGAGACCCCGCTCGTGGGCTACATCTCGGCCGCGGAGGTTGTGGCAGAAGATGCTCGAGGCGCATTCCTTCGGGACCGTCTGCCCGGCACTGACGACCTACACGGGGCGGATTGGCTGGCCTACGAGGAATCGCTCAACTCTGCGGCCGACCCCTCCGAGCGGGATGCCCTCGCGCGACGGTTGCGAATTACCGCAAGCGAGACCCCGGTGCCACGCTCGCCCAATTCGCCGCCTACCTCGACGAGGTCATCCCCAGTCTCCAGGCGAAGGCGTCTCGACTCGATGCCGTACGCGAGATGGCGAGGCGGAACCAGGACATCTACCTGACGTGGGACCACATGGACGTCTACTTCGCGACCTCGATGCGCAAGAGGTGGGAGTTCGAAAGATCTGTTCGACTTCGTGAGCGAACTGATGCTTGCCCCTCAACTCTCCGGCCTCAAACTCCGGCACTTTGACCCGACGCAGGCGTTTACAAAGGATCGGGTGGACAAGGGGCTGGTCGAGTCGCTCATGCTGAAGCGGGCGAAGTGCACGGTGTATTCGGTCCAGGATACGGACACGCTCGGCAAGGACTCGGAGCTCGCCGCCACGCTCGCCCAGGGAAAGCCCGTCATCGCCTATATTCCGGCTGTGGACGTCGCGAAACGCACCCATGAGCTGGCTCAAGAAGACCCTGCGACGGTCCAGGATCGGCTGCGTTTCGTGCTCTACTCCGATGAACGGTTTGCGCAGTCCATCACCTCCGACGATTACGACTTCGTGCGTAATTTCCGGGAGATTGAGCGATTCGAGGCGGACCGGATCTGGCGGACCCTGGCAGATCCGCAAGCTGTTGGGGCCTTCCGCGCCGCCAACGGGGCCTCCCTCGAGCGGTTGTGCGGGATCGTCGCGAGGTCGGAGGCGCGGATCTATAATCGTCGTGCCGGAACGCTGGTGAAGTCCCACCCTCTGGGCATCCAGGTGAACCTGACGACCGGGGTCGCCAACGGTGTGCTGGTCGTGCGGACGATTCCCGAATGCGCCGAGTTGCTCAGCAGGGTCGTGACCAACTCGCTGGAGTTCGAGCTTACGGAAGAGCCGTCCATGTGGTATCTTAAGGAAAAGATCTCGGGATGCGTCTACCGCGTGGTGACGAAGGACCGGAAGCTGACCAACTGCTTCTGGAACTTCTACCGCCGCGAACAGGGTTGATCGGTCGGGGGGGTTGGCGATGGACGAGAATACGGAGCTCTTGCTCGCGACGGCGGGCCGGACGACCCGCTGGGAAGATGAGGAAAAGGCGACCAACGACGTCGACCAGCTCCGCGAGGAGTTCCGCCGCCGCCTGTACGGGAACGGACCCAATGAGACCCGAGGCGGCCTGCGGATTGGCGAGGGCGACAGAGCGCCGGGGGGCGCGGGTCTCACCATCAACCGTGAGAAGAAGCGGCGGATTGACTCGCTCCGATGAGCGTGTGACCCGGGCACGGTCTCCTGGGCGCCGCGATGACTTTCGAGCCCGGGTCGCGCTGCGGGCGGTTAAGGTCGCTGCCCGTCCGGCGATATCCACGGAGATGCCGACGAAGGCCCTCGCGCCTCGCACTTCACTCCGCCGTGACCGAGTGCGAGCGGATGGAACGTCCTTGTCCCGGCTTGAATCCGGTTGGCACAGGACCACCAGCTCGCGTTCCGTGGGGCCGCGACGATGTTGTCGCGAAAGGCCCGAGCGGCGAGATGCCTGCAGATCCGCCCCTGTGGCCGCTGCGATAGTCTCTACCCTTTTCCTGTCCGCTGAAATCGCCACCGGCCCCTCGACTCGCAGGCGCATCGCCCCGGCCGGCCCGGGCCCGCGGCGATGCCGGCCGGCGGAGCAGTCGGACCGAAACAACAGGGCGGCGGTGGGCCGTCACTCCTACGGCACAAATGCGTTTCGGAGAGGGCCGGCCGAAAGACAAATCGTTTCGGTCTTAAGACAGCGGATCTCGCTGTTCCGAGGGGACTTGCGGCGGGCGCTCGAACGTCGGATCGGTGATGCTCCCGGCCATCGACCGGACCCGGGCCGCCCATTCTGCCGGGGCGGTTCGCTTCGGCATCGGCTCGATGACGACCTGGACCTCGCGGCCGGCCCGCTCGGGACGGAGCGGACCGGCCGGGTGGAGCGTGCCGTCGGTGCCGGTCCGGGACGGAATCACGATGCATGTCATGGCGGGTTCTCCCTTCTGTTCGATCCTACCCCGCCAGGGACATCGTTCGGCCCAAGGCCCGCCGAGATCGAGGGTGGCTCGCAACTGGGGTCGCAGCCGGGGGGCTCGCAACGAGAGCGCATCGGGAATCCGCAACGCGATGACCGAGGTAAGGCCGCGGCAGGTCTCGGATCTCATGGCATGCCCGCCGAACGGCTCGCCCCGTCTTGGCCCCGGTACGGTATGGCGGGACGTTTGACCCCGGATCGGCCCGGCGTGAATGCTGAGAGCGTCCGAAATTCAGCTCAAGTCTGGGATTCCGAGCTCGACGAGGTACTGATACGTGGAATCGTACAAACCCGCTGAACGTGTTGGATCGGTCGGATTGCCCGGCGGCACATAAATTACCATTCCCTGCCGCGCACGGGTGAGCAGGACCCGGTACGCATTTCGCAGGTATCGCCGGTTGTCGGTATTTGCAATTTTACACCAGCGATCACCACGGAAGTAATGACAACTCCATCCGGAGCCCGCAAACCGCAGATCGCCGTCCCAGGCTACACAAGTCCAGTCGAGTTCGAGACCCTGGACCGAATGGCACAAGGATAACGTAAGCATCCGGGGGCGTCCGACTTGCGCCACGACGCCTCGGGGATGCTGAGCGGCCCCCTTGGTGGGTAGACTCGCGGTTATCAACTCCCCGCCAGTCGCCGCACCAAGGAGGCCACCATGGCGCAGTCTACCGCAACGGACCCCCGTGACCAATTCGTCTCCACCCGCGAACAGCTCGCTTCCCACCAGGGGCTCCCCTTCCTGGCCCTCCTCTCCCGCTTCCGCGTCGAGGCCGCCTGCCGCGCCCTGGGCCATCACTGGAGGGAGCGGATCTACCTCCCCTGGATCACCCTGAGCTTGTTCCTCTCGCAGGTCCTCTCCGACGACCACTCCTGCGACGATGCCGTCAACCGATTCCAGAAGTTCCGCCACGACCGCGGGCTCCCGCCGGTCTCGCCCGCGACCGCCAGCTACTGCGAGGCCCGAGACCGCTTGCCCGAGGGCGTCTTCTGGGACCTGGTCCGCCGCACCGGACGAGCGATCCACGACAAGGCCGATCCCTCCTGGCTCTTCCATCTCCGCCCGGTCAAGATCATCGACGGCTCGACCGTGTCCATGCCCGACACGCGGCGCAACCAGGAGGAGTACCCCCAGCCGAGGAGCCAGGCCCCCGGGCTGGGCTTCCCGATCGCGCGGCTGGTGGTCGTCTTCAGCCTGGCCGTCGGCACGGTCCTCGATGCCGCGCTCGGCCCCTATCGTGGCAAGCAGACCGGCGAGCTGGCGCTGCTGCGCATGGTCATTGACGAATTCCGCCCCGGCGACATCGTGCTGGCCGACCGACTCTTCTGCTCCTACTGGGCGATCGCGACGTTGAAGGCGCGGGGCGTCGACGTGGTGATGCGGCTGCATCAGCGCCGACGGTCCGACTTCCGGTGCGGGCAGCGGCTGGGCCGGGACGATCACGTCGCCGTGTGGAGGAGGCCCGAGCAGATCCCCGCCTGGATGAGCCGGGAGGAATACGAGGCGATGCCGAAGTGGCTACCGATCCGCGAGGTCCGCGTGAGGATAACCGACAAGACCAAGCGGGTGCGTCAGCTGGTGATCGCCACGACGCTGCTGGATGCGAAGGAGTACCCGATCGAGGAGCTGGCGGCGCTGTTCCGGCGGCGGTGGCACGCGGAGCTGGACCTGCGGACGCTCAAGTCGGATATGCATATGGATATCCTGCGGACGCGGAGCCCGGAGATGGTGAGGAAGGAGGTGGCGGTGCACCTGCTGGCGTACAACCTGATCCGCGGCGTGATGGCCGAGGCGGCGCGGGCGGAGGGTATCGAGCCGCGTCGGCTGAGTTTCAAGGGGTCGTTGCACACGGTGAGGAACTTCGAGGCGTCGCATCTGTACGACGCGGAGCGGATCGCATCGGACTTGCCGCGGCTGGTGATGTTGATCGGCAAGAAGCGCGTGGGGGACCGACCGGACCGCTACGAACCGCGTGCGGTGAAGCGGCGGCCGAAGCCGCATCCGCTGCTGCGGATGACTCGCAAGAAGGCCAAGGCCCTGATCGAACGGGGGATCATACCATACGAGAAGATAAAATAGCACTCGTTGATGAATGAGACACAAATCTTTGTCCCTCAGGGACTTGAGCTATCCTTGTGCCATTCAGGTCTGACCCCCAGCCGGTGTGACCGACCCCCAGCCGGTGTGACCCCCAGCCGGTGTGGCTGCCGACGGTCGGCAGGGTGATGTCCGTCGGCTCCCGGCCGGCGGCGGCGAGGGCCGTCAGCGTGGCGGTCGGGGAGGGAGGGCGGAGCGGGAGCCAACGTCGGGCCGGTGGGGTCCGGTATCGGAGCCCCGCGCAATGCGTCCCCGCATCGGGGACTATATTCCCTGATTGCCGACCTTGAAGAAGTTCAACAAACGGTAGTCGGAATCGACATTCCAACTGGAAGCTTGTGGAAATCGATGTCATCAATTCGGCCGGGGTGAACGCCTAAACGCATCCGGATTGCCCCCTCATCCAAGTGCGAAATTTCAACCCCGGCGGGAAAGTCCTCGGGGGGCGCCGTGAACATGCGTCCTAGGGCAGCGGCGCTCCAGTAATTCAACCACTGGACCGACGAAAGGAGGCCATCCCGGTTGAGCATAAAGCCAGGATTAGCTTGGGTGTCAATTTCATTTCCGAGCCCCGATCGATTTATAATCTCTACTTGATCGCGGTCGATGCCCCAATGCTCCATTCCAGGAACCGATGTCGTATTCTGCACGGAGAAATCGTCCTGGTCGTATGCATACAGCACCAGCCACTCATCAAGTCTCCAGAGTCGGTCGGTGAATCGCGTGACAGCTTCGATATCGATCGGTAGGTGAGACCATTCAATCCTAGCGCCGAGAGAGAATGATTGCTGGTTGTAGGCAAGCGACACAATACCAGCACAAGTCATGGTGCCATCACGCCGGGACTCCAGATTGTATGTCCTAAGGAGTGTGTCGGTCCCACACAGTTCCTCGTCGAGGCAAGATCGATCAGACGACGTAAGGCTCCCCAGTGCGGTCAAGATTCGCTCGGCCGAGGATTTAAAGCCCGCCAAGCCCTCAATCCTGGCGCACCCGGTAATCCCGAGCGCATTGGTTAACAAATCTCGATGTGCGGGCCGCGCGGGCCTGAGAAGCGGTTTCATCGTCGATGCTCCCAGATAATCTGGACAGGCGTTCGCCACCGGGCCGCCTCTTGTCTCGCAGCCTCAATCGCCGCGGTCTGCGCCGGCGTCGCCTCCGGCCCGTAGGTCTCTAGCCGGACGACACGCGGCTTGCCCGGTGGGCCCAGTTTGGGGTCGGTGGACGACGCCCACGCCTTCTGCTTCAGCCTACTGGTCAGCGCGCCTGGTCTGAGTCCGTCCGGTGAACCCCATCTTTAAAGTGGTCGAATGGCGCGGGATCATGTTCGGGGCACCGTCTTGATTCGTCCCCGGCGTTTAACGTGCGCGATCGCCCCGAGGTCGTCCAGGGCGAGGACGAACGCGGGGCGACGAGCTCACACCCGAGCCGGGTTTCACCCGGGGCTATTCCAATCGCAAGGCTCAGGGGCGATCAACCCCTCGCGTCGTCGCCGGCCTGACGCAACGCTTGCCAGCGGTCGGGAAGCAGTTCCTCGATCCGCCGCGCCGGATGCGTACTCACCCGATCGAGCACATCTCGCAGATAGGCTTGCGGGTTGATCCCAAGATCCTTGCATGTCGTGCACAGGCTCATCAATACGGCCGCCGTCTCGCCTCCCTTGTCGCTCCCCGCGAACAACCAGTTCCTCCGACCGATCGCCACGGGTTTCAGCGCCGTTCCGAGGCGCCGTTATCGAGCTCGAGGTATCCCGCCTCCAAAGGACGCGTCAGCGCCGCCCAGTGATTCAGCGCGTACTGCATCGCGTCGGCGATCACGCTCTTGGGCAGCACCTGCGGCAGCTCGGCTTCCAGCCAGACATGGAACTTCTCGAAGATCGGCCGCGAACGCTCGGCTCGCAGCTCGTGCCGCAGCGCCACGAACGCCTCATAGTTCTCGACCTCTCGCTCCTTCGCTTCGCGCTCGACATCGTAGAGCAAACCGATCCACGCCAGTGCTTGATGCGACCGCTGCGGGTCGGTGCTCCGCGCCTCGTAGAACTTCCGTCGAGCGTGCATCAGGCATCCGACCTCGACGATATCGCCCGATAGGAACAGGCCGTCATAGCCCGAATAGGCGTCGGCCTGGAGGTAGCCCTTGAAGTCCTTGAAGATCTCCCTCGGCCCGGCGGCGGTGTGGTCCGGCGTGTAGTCGTAGACCACGTAGGGATGGTCGTGATCGCCGACGCTGGCCCACAGCCTCCCCTTCTTGATCCCCTTGCCATCGTGGTCCTGCACCGGCACCGGCGTGTCGTCATTCTGGACGACTTTCGAGGCAAAGATCAGGCTCCGCATCAACGCGACGATCGGCGCCAGCAAGTCGGCGGCGACGGCCATCCAGTCGCACATCGTCGATCGCGCCAGCTCGACGCCGAGCCGCTTGAAGATCCCCTCGAGGCGATAAAGCGGCAGGTGATCGGCGTACTTGCTGACCGCCACATGCGCCATCAGCCCCGGGCCGGGCAGGCCCTTCTCGATCGGCTCGGGAAGCCGCTCGGCGATCACGACATGGGCCTTGCAGCAGGGGCAGGCATACTTGGGGCGAATGTGCTCGAGCACGACCATCGACGCGGGGACATATTCGAGCTGCTCGCGGACCTCGCGGCCGATGCAGGTCCGCTCGGTGCCGCAGTCGGGGCAGGCGCGTTGTTCGGGGGGCACGTCGTAAACGATCGGCTTGCGGGGCAGGCTCGCCGGCAGAGGCTTGCGGCCGTGACCATCCTTCTTCTCGCGCGGCGCGGGTGTCGAGTCCGGGGCCGGCTCCTGTGTCGCGGCGGTCGTCGGGGCCGGCTCGGCCTGCGCCAGGATCTCGCGGGCGAAGAGCAGGAGCTGGGCGGGGTCGATCCGCTCGCCCTTGGGGCCATGGCGCTGGCGGAGGAGCTGCTCGAGCTGGTGCTGGAGCTTGTCGATGAGATGCGACTGCTGGCCGAGCGTCTTGAGCAGCTCGCGGATGAGCTGATGCGCCGTCGCCAGGTCGTCGGGGAGTGGATCATCGAGGGTGATCATATCCTATACTACGAGGACGCGTGCTGGAGTGTTGGCGCATAATTCTCCGAATTTTGAGGTGGGGTGGCGGGTCGGGAATAGCGGGGCCGCCGTCGCGCGGTGTCCAGGTCGATGCCGGCCAGGAGCGCGGCGAGTTCGGCGGTGGTCATCTCGACGCGATCGGAGGAGGCGGCCGGGACGCGGAAGGTGCCGCGTTCGAGTCGCTTGGCCCAGACGGCCAGTCCATCGCGATCCCAATACAGGACCTTGATGCGGTCGCGCCGCTTGTTGACGAAGACGAAGAGGTGACCGGAGAGGGGGTCGAGTGCCAGGCGGGTCGATGCCAGGGCGGCCAGGCCGTCGAAGCTTCTTCTCATGTCGGCCGGTTCGGCGGCGAAGTACACGCGGATCGCGGCGCTCAGTCCGAACATGGGCGATCCTCCAGGACGGCGATGAGATGGCGGAGGGTTCGGGGGTCGAATCCGGTTGGGACGGCGATGCGATGACCGGTGGCGAGGATCAGCTCGAGGTGGGACCCGCAGGCCGAGAGAGATGGGTTCGCATCGGGGAGGATGGTGACGGGGAGGAAGTGATGATCGGCGACGGGCGGATGGGCTTGGTCGGCGGGGATGGGCCGAGACGGGCGGGGCTGGTAGAGGTGCCTTCGGAAGGTGTGGAGTGGCAGTTCGCGCCGGCGGCAGAACTCGGCCTGGGTCAGACCGCTGCGGCGGAAATCGTTGAGGATGGCGTTCCAGCGTAGGTCAACGGTGCGGGTTCGCGGCATGAGGCGGGCTCCCCGCCGGATCGAATGGACCCGGCAAGAGCAGCATCGCCGGCCCTCGCCGCCATTACCAGATGCACTTCACCGGACGGACACCCTGGTCTCGCGGGGTTATTATAAGCCGGCGAGTTCAAGTCCGCCGTAACAATACTGATCTCCGGCGATCCGGGTCCAGCAATAGCAACATCCGTGGTCTTATGCGTAACGCCGAAGAGGAAATTGGGAGGAAATTGGTGTCAGTTCATTTTTCCGCCAATAAAATGAACTGACACCAATTAGATTCGACACCAATTAGATTGGACACCAATTAAATTCAATAAAATGAACTGACACCAATTAAATTCCTAGCGATCCACATAATAACTAAGATATTCAGGCCACATCCAAATACCATCAGTCCGAATATGCGAGGCGCTGATGGGTTGACTAGTCCTGAACCAAGCGTGATTTATAGGCCGACCGGCCCGATTCCTCGGAAATAGCTCGAAAACCCCGCATGTTTCTGGAATAATGGAGGTAATAACACATCCTCACCATTCCAGGACAAGGGGGCTTTCGAGTGAGTGCTACTCTCCGAAAAAAGCGCGCCGCACGCAAGAAGGGATCCTTCCAGGAGCGGCGACGGCGGATCAAGAAACGACTCGATCCGACGCCCGGTCCCGAGCGGCCCACTCCCATGATGACCGCGAGTAACATCCACTACGAATATGCCGACCGCGTCCGCGGGCTCGGCGCCGGCGGCATCGGCGCCCTCTTCCTGCTGGCCCAGCGGATCGAACTCGTCAAGGATATCGACCGCGACCTCCACCTGCTCAAGCGCCACCTCCCCTACCACGAATCCGACCATGTCCTCAACATCGCCCTGAATCTCCTCGCCGGCGGCCGCCGCATCGAGCATCTCGAGCTGCGCCGCAACGATGAGGTCTACCTCGACGCCCTCGGGGCCGAGCGCATCCCCGACCCGACCACCGCCGGCGACTTCTGCCGCCGCTTCCGCGAGGCCGACGTCCTGACCTTGATGGACACCTTCAATGGGGCGCGGCTGCGGGTCTGGGCCCGGCAGCCACCCGAGTTCTTCGCGGAGGCGATCCTGGAGGCCGATGGCAGCATCGTGCCCAGCGACGGCGAGTGCAAGGGGGGGATGGACTTCGCCTACGACGGGCAGTATGGGTACCATCCGCTCTTGATCTCGCTGGCCAATACCGCCGAGCCGCTCTACCTGCTCAATCGCAGCGGCAACCGCCCCTCGCAGGAACGGGCGGACGTCTTCCTGGACAAGGCCATCGGGCTGTGCCGTCGGGCCGGCTTTCGCGGCATCCTGCTGCGGGGCGATACCAAGTTCGCCCAGACCAAGCATCTGGATCGATGGGACGCCGCGGGCGACACGCGATTCGTCTTCGGGTACGAGGCCTACGATGCGCTCGTGGCGAGGGCCGAGGACCTGCCGGACGACTCGTACCGCCTCCTGAGCCGACCGCGGCGGCCGATCAAGACCTCGGGGCGCCAGAAGCCCGAACGCGTCAAGCCGGAGGTCGTCCGCGAGCGCGGCTACGAGAACATCGAGCTGCTCGAGGAGATGGTGGCGGAGTTCGCCTATCGGCCGACGGCGTGCAAGAAGAGCTATCGGATGATCGTCCTGCGCAAGCGGGTGGAGGTAAGCAAGGGGCAGCTGCGGCTGTTCGAGGAATACCGCTACTTCTTCTACATCACCAACGACCGGACGATGACCGCCGAGGAGGTGGTATCCTCGGCCAACGATCGCTGCGATCAGGAGAACCTGATCGCGCAGCTCAAGGGGGGCGTGCAGGCGCTGAAGGCGCCGGTGGACGACCTGGTGAGCAACTGGGCGTACATGGTGATGGCCTCGCTGGCGTGGAGCCTGAAGGCGTGGAGCGCGCTGCTGGTCCCGGTCGCCGCCCGGCACGGGGCCGGTCACGCGGCGGAGGGACGGGCGCTGCTGCGGATGGAGTTCGCGACGTACTGCGCGGCGTTCATCCAGATGCCGTGCCAGCTGGTGCGCAGCGGAGGCCGGTTGATCTACCGGCTGCTGTCGTGGAATCCGTGGCAGGGCGCCTTCCTGCGGCTGGTCGAGCGGCTGAACGGTTGCTGGCAGTGCTGAAGGGCGGGCGACTGAAGTCGGGGTCCGGATGCCCCGATCCGAGAGGGCCATCGAGCGCGAGAGGCGGGTGAGCGATGACGGAGAGGCCAACCGGGAAGCGAAAAGGGGGCGAGGTCCCCCGAGCAGTGGAAGGTACGTCTGGACGCGAGCGAGTTGAACAAGCGAGTTGTACATAGATTATATATTTCCTCACGCTTGTTTTAGGGCTAGCATAGCAGGAGTTCGCCCGAGGAGCCACAGGGAGACGGGGGTCTTACCATGTCTAGGCCGCCTCGGTCCGTCCGGATATCGTTTCGCTCATGGGACCTGCCGATCCTTGATGACGAGGCCGGGGACGCGGCTGGGCTCGGCGGTGTTGTGCGTGGCCGGCGTGCGGCAGTTCTCCAGTCGATGGGCGCGATCGGCGTGTCACGTCATGCGGGCCGATGGGTTGGCCGAGTTGTTCGGGGCAGCGGCGTATCGCCGCGAAGTGGTCGGTCGCGGCGTCGTCATGCGGCGGGCTCGGGGACGGGCGACTCGGGCCGCCGGCCTCGACCGGCCGACGGGCCGTCGGACCGGCTCCGCCCGGCCGGCCCCGTCGATGCCCGGCCGCTCCGGGATCGGGGCCGGCGCGGTCGGGGTCGGCCGGCCACCGGCCCCCCGGACCCCGCGACGGCCGCCACCCCGGCCCGCAGTCCGGCCGGCCCGGGCCCGCGGCGATGCCGGCGGGCGGGACTCACGGGCCGAAACGAGACACGCCGACGGGCCGTCACGGATGCGGCTTAGCTTCGTCTCGGAGAGTGTAAAGGTCGCCCAGTCTGCGCGGAGCACCTCAAGATCGAGGAATGTCCCCCTGACTCGTCCCCTGCGTTGGGCTATCTGACCCCGGCCGAATTGCCGGCGACCTGCGCGAGGTGTGCCTATTGAAGAAGACCCGAACGCCCCTACCTACGGGACAATGGTACTGGCCCATTTCCATCATGGCTCGACCAAGGAACGGGGAGCAGGTCACCTCGACGGAGGAGGGAAAGGGAGAGTCCGGTCAGAGGGCAGGTGGCCTGTGAAAGGGGCGAGGACCGGCCGGTCGATCGACGGGCTGCCCATCCCGCGATCAGGGCGTTCGCCGCCCAGGCGGCTCGAGCGTCCAGGCGGCCAGCAGATCGCGAAAGTCGCCTCGCGACCGCAGGACGTCGAAACACCGATCGCTCTTCAGGGCGTCGCCCCCCTGATAGCCCTTCCTCATCGACTCGCGAAGCAGCTCGACGGCCCGGTCGGCGTAGGCTCGAGCCGAGGTCCGCGCGCCGTTTGGCGTCGAGCCGCGCGTCGGCGGCCGCCAGCGACGCACACCGCGCGAGGAACGCACCGCCGCGGAAGCGTGCCGGCGCCGAATCCGCGGCCAGCGCGACGGATTCCTGGACGACCTTGCTGGCCTCCGCATGCTCACCCGACCGGATCAGCGCCTCGACGAGGGCGGCCAGGGATTCGGCCAGCCATCGGCGTTGCTCGGAGTTCCCCGGTGCGAGTGCCAGGGCCTTCCGCCGGGTGGCAATCGCCCGCTCATGAATCCGGCGGGCTGTCGCCGAGGTCGCCTCGGTCCCCGACCAGTTCGGCCAGGCCCTCCAGCGCCTCCGCCAATTTGTTGTAATGATGCGGCGAGTTGGGGAAGTACTCGATCAGGGCGGAGCGCAGGTCCACGGCGGACCGGAGGTATTGCTCCGCCTCCGACTTGCGGCCGGTCTTCGCCAGTACGCCCGCCAGGTTATCGAGAGTGAGGGCGAGCTTGGAGCGGTGGTCCTGGATGTCGGGCTCGCGGGAAGCCATCTCTTTCCAGTGGTCGAGATTGCGGCGGTAGATCTTCTCCGCTTCGTCGAGGTTGCGGTCGCCGGCCAGCGAACAACGCGGCCAGGTTGTTGCCGACGACGGCCGCCTGGGACCCGTAGCGGACGACGCCCGGGAATCGGTCGGCAAGCTCCTGGAACTGGGCGAGCGCCTCGCGCGACTCGGCTTCCGACGCCTGGATGTTGACCGGAGTCCTCGAGCAGCATGGCATGGACCGTAGAGGCTTCGGCCCGGAGCTCGCGATGAACGACCTCGCTCGGTTCGGCCGACGCGGGCCCATCGAGCAGCGCGAGGGCCTGCTGCATGGCCTCCATGCCCTCGACCGTCCGAGCCTGGTCCCGCCGGAGCCGGGACAGCGTCGAGGTAGGTCCGGGTCAGCTCAATTCGATAGGCAGCGACGGCGGGGAGGGTCGACCGCGAGTTCCTGCTGGATGGCCAGCGCCTCGCGAAAGCAGCCCTCGGCCTCCTCGCGCCGTCCCAGCCGGTTGTAGGTCCTGCCCAATCGCCGGAACGCCAGGCTCGTCTCGAGGAGGATGTCCGGGTCATCGCGGGCCTGGCGGGCGAAGTCGCGGTAGAATTCCAGCGCAGTCCTCCAGCAAGGCGCGCTGGACCGGCTCAACCTGGGGGATGTCCTTGAGCCGCTGTTCGCTGACGCGGGTCAGCATGCGGTCAACGGCGTCGCGGGCCTTGCGGAGGTTGGCCACGGCCTCGAGGCGGCGCGCCTCGGCGCGGTCGCGCTCGCGCTGGAGGCGGACATTCGCCAGGGCGATCGCCGCCGTCAGGATGATGGCGGCGACGGCGACGGAGCCGGCCGTGGCCGCCGTCGCCGGATGGCGCCGCATCCACTTGATCGCCCGCTCCCATCGGGGAGTCGGCCGGGCCAGGATCGGCTCGGCGGCCAGGAACCGCCGCAGGTCGTCGGCCAGGGCCTGGGCACTGACATAGCGCGCCTGCGGCGACTTGCGCAGGCACTTCAGGCAGATCGTCTCCAGGTCGCGGGGCAGGCGGGGTCGCAGCCGCGACGGCGGCAGCGGGTCCTGGGTGCGCACCAGGACCAGGGTCTCCAGCGTCGAGTCCTCCTGGAACGGCGGCCGGTTGGTCAGCACCTCGTAGAGGATCGCCCCGAGGCCATAGATGTCGGCGGCGGGGCCGACCCGGCCGGCACCGCCCTCGGCCTGCTCGGGCGCCATGTAGCTGGGGGTCCCCATGATGACGCCGCTCAGGGTCGGTCGGGCCGACTCCGCCCCCGCCCCTGCCCCCGCGTCCATGAGCTTGGCCAGGCCGAAGTCGGTCACGCGGGGGACGAGCTCCGAGCCGTCGTCTTCGCCCGGGATGTCGATGTCGCTGGCACCGTCGCCTTGCGGCAAGGCAGCGGGGAACTCGAGCAGGACGTTGCTCGGTTTCAGGTCGCGGTGCAGGACCCCGCGCCGGTGGGCATGCTCGACCGCCTCGGCCAGGGTGGCCACCAGCGTGGCCGCCACGCGATGGGGGACCGGACCGCGCCGCCGACGCAGCCAGGCCGCCAGGGTGATCCCCGGACAGTAGGCCGAGGCGATGAAGCAGACCGAACCTTCCTCCCCGGCCTCGTAGACCGGCACGATGTGGGGATGGTCCAGCCCCGCGGCGGCCGTCGCCTCGTTGCGGAACCGCTCGCGAAGCTCGGGCATCACCAGGGCCTCCGCCCGCGGCACCTTCAGCGCCACGTCGCGGCGAAGCCGAGGGTCGTACGCCAGGTAGACCACGCCGAAGGTGCCGCGGCCGAGCTCGTGCCGGACGACGAAGCGACCTACGCCGGCCGGCGGGATCTCCGGGCTCCGCGGGCCCGCGCAGACCCATTCGCGGTCGATCCCGGGGCCAGACGAGCGGCCCCAGGCCACAGTTCGCGGACCTTCCGGCACCACGCCGCCTCGCGCACCAGCCGTTCCCTCAGCGCGGCCGGCGCCCCGATGTCCTCGGGCGATGCGATCGCGGCCCCGCCGGCGAGGCGCTCGTCGAAGACCGCCAGCCATTGGCAGACCTCGTCATCCAGGTCGGGCGACTCGGCCTTCGGCCCTTCGGGGGTCATGCCGGACCCTCCCGTTCCCGCCGTAACCGCTCCATGGCCCTCGCCCAGACCTTGCGGGCCGCTTCGGGCGATCGGTCCGTCAGGCGGGCGATCTCCTCGAACGACAGCCCCTCCTCGAGGCGGAGCACGACCACCTGGCGATCGTCCTCCGGTAGCCGCTCGAGCGCCCGTCGCAACGCCAACGACCTGCTCGTGTTCCATGGCCAGGCCGCTGGGCGAGAGGGTCGATCCCGCCACGCCCGGGTCGTTCCCGGCCGAGGCCCAGCCGGCCCCGATCGCAACCTCACGGTCCACCGCCCGCTTGCCCGTGGCCCGGAACCGCCGCGTGAACGTCCCCACATTGTTCATCAGCACCTGCCGCAACCACGCCCGCAGCTTCTCGGGCGAATCTCCACGCGAATTGATCGAAGTCGCGCATGGCTTCAAGGAACGTCTCCTGGACCAGGTCCGAAGCCCCCCCTTGGATTTCAGGTCGGGGTCCAGCCGGCGTCCGGCGATCACCAGGAGACATGTCCGGTGCACCTTCAGCGAACCCCCAGCGCGTCACGCGACCCGGCCCTCGCCGCGTCCAGCAGACGATCACCCTCCGCGACGGGTTCCATCGTCGGCACATCCCCTCGCCTAGCCTAGCCTCGCCTCCCGGCCGTACCGGCCGCGCAGACCCCGCCTCAGTCTATCGACCCATCGCCCGTCGGTTCAACAGGCCCCGATTTGTCGCATCCTCCCACGCAACTGGTGATGATTTTTTTCAACACCCGTCCGATTCGCACCCTAATCAAGAGCCTGGTGAATTGAACCCGCTGCACTTGCCACTTGGTGTTCATATGCATCGAACCGCGGGCGTCAAGCATCGCAGAGGGGAGACTGGTGTCGCTTCTCTTTGTCCTCCGGTCCGTCGCCCGCCCGCCCGCTGTCGCCCGCCCGGTCATCCGCCGTCTCGCCGGTTCGGTCCCGCGGGCACGCCAGGCCGGGCACGGGCGGATGGACGGTGCGGTCACGTCGGGCGAGAGGTGCAGGCGGAGCCGTCCCGTTCGGCGCGGGTCTCGCGGTTCGGCGCGGGTCTCCGACCCCGCCGCGGCCGGGACCGCCAGGTCTCCACCGGTCCGGTCCGGCCCGCCCGCCGTCCGCCCGGGAGACCTATCGGTCAGGTCGTGGCACTTCCGGGCTCAGGGGTCAGAAAAGGATTCGGGCGATCGAACCACAGAGGCACCGAGGCACAGAGAAATCACCGAGAAATCCCGAGCAATCGAACGATCCGGCGCGGAACAAGCTCTCGCCATCGAGTCGAACCGAGGAGGGAGAGGGGCCGAACATGGTCGAAGAAGGAGCGGTCGGCGTGCCGCTGGCAGGGCCGCATGATACCGGCAACGAGGTGCGAACCCCCGAAACTGCGCGGAAGAACCCGATTCTCGATGGACGAGCCCGTGAAACGCGGGAGACGCAGTGCACGCAGTCAATAGCTGACGACACCGGACCGCGGGCCATGTTCGCAGCGGCGGGCGGAAGGATTGGGTGCCGGGTTTGGCAAGAGGGATGTGTCAGTCGGGGCCGGAGATGAGGTCCTTCAGCGGCGGGGGGAGCGTCTCCCAGGCCGTCTGGTAGGTGCGTTCCAGCGGGACCATGACGCAGCCGCCGGGCTCGAGGAACAGGGGCATGTCGGGCAGGTCGTCGCCCGCAGCGAGCGGCTCGACGTAGGCGCGGGTGAGCAGGTCGGCCTCGTAGGCCGCCACGGTCAGCGGCTTGCCGGCGGGGCGCGAATACGCCTGACCGGCGACCGCCTCCCAGATCGCCCCGTGAATCCCGTCGGGGTCGAGCTTGCCGGGCGGGATCAGGTCGATGACCAGCAAGTGAATGCCCTGGTCCAGGAACTCGGCCGCCTTCCGGGTGAACTGCTCGACCGCCAGCCGGGTCAACTTGTTACCGGGCGAGACGACCTCGGCGACGGCCACGACCCGATCGTCGCTCACGTGCCGGACGGACACCACGCTCTGCTTGCGGCGGTAATACTCCTGATCGGCCTCGGCCACGATGCGGACGTTCGGCGGGGCAAGCAGGGTCGCCCGGCGCCGGCCGTTCGTCGAGCGCGAGCCGCCGTCGGCGGGACCTCCCGGGTCGGCCTGGGGCCGGTGCAGCGCCAGCACGTCGGGCCCGAGACCCGCGGCGATTTGCTCGGCCATCGCGTAGTAGCCGGCGGGCAGGATCCCGGCGTTCAGGTCACGCTTGAGCTGCTCGACCAGGGCGTGATGGAAATCGTGGAAGATACCGGCCTTCACGCGGCCCCAATCGTGGACAGGCATGACTCCCGCTCCGCTCCCGTCGGCTCGCCCGGTGCGGCGAGGCAGAATCCCGGCCGCTGTCGGCCATGATAACCGAAGTCAAGCTGTCATGGGCGAGCGATCTCCGCTATCCGGTCAGCCCGGTTCGTCTCGCCCCCACGGAGTGCCCAACGCAACGGACCACAGACCACTACTCGCTGACCACTGACCACTGACCACTTGCCACTCACTATCATTTCACCGTCGCACGGTTCCCGACGGGTTGGCCGCCGGGGTGGCCAGGGTGGCGGGGCGGAGGATGGTCGGGGAGATGGCCGGGCGGCCGGATGAGGAGGCCGGGGCCGACGCCGAGGGCGACGGCATCTCGGGGGACGGGCCGGCTGGGGGCGTGGCGCCGGCGTCCTGCTCGGCCTGGTTGAGCATCCCGTGGATCAGCGAGGGCGTGCCCAGGGCCAGCAAGAGGTCGGCCTGCGCCTGGGTGGCCGCCCAGACGGCGTCCAGTCGCGAGTTGTCGAGCTGGATCAGCCGCTGGCGGGCCTGCATCAGCCGCGAGAGGTCCGTCTGCCGCAGCTCGAACAATCGCTCGAGGTTGGCGACCTCCTTGTTCAGCTCCTCGCTCAGGCCGGCGGAGTCGTTCACCAGGTCGGTGGCGCCGTTCCACCGCGCCACGGCCGCACGCACCTGCGAGACCGCCCGCTGCTGCGCCTGCGCGGCGGAAACGGTCGCGCGGTGGTGCTCGGCCATTCGCTGGGCCACCAGCGGCCTGCCGTTGTTCCAAATGGGGAGCGGGGTCACCCAGATCAACCCGACGTACTGCACGCCCGCCTCGTCCATCGCGTACTGCGGGCCGAGGATCTGCGTCGGGATGCGGTCCCCCTTCGCCAGGTCAACCGCGGCGTGAGTGCCGGCGATCTGCGACTGCGCCGCGCGGATGTCGGGGCGATTGGCCAGGGCCGTCTGGACCATCTCGTTCTCGTCAACCGGCGGGATGTAGGCGGGCAGGGTGAACTCGCCGAGCGGCTCGGCGGCGCCGACCTCGTCGGGGACGCCGATCTGGTTGCGCAGGTCGGCCAGCGCCGTGAGGTAGTCCTGCCGGGCAGCCTTGACCGCCTGGCGCGTCCCCCGGCTCTCGACCCGCGCCAGGGTGACGTCGGCGGCGGTGACCTGCCCCTGGCCGGCCTCGAGCTGGCGCTGGAGCGAGGTCGTCAGGCGTTCGTTGAACTCGGCGAGCTGCTGCGCCAGGCGATACTTCTCGCGGCGATAGGCGGCCGTCTGGAAGAAGCGGTAGGTCTGGACCAGCGTCGTCAGCTCGGCCTGGACGACGTTCCACTGCTGCTGGTCGAAGGCGGCCTTGGCGATCCGGTACCGGTGCGTGGTCTGGTGCCCCAGCTCGATCGGCTGGCGGACCGAGAACAGGATGTAGTTCTGGCCGAAGTGGTAGAAGTTGCCGTGGTTACCCGCGCCCCGTTGCCGCCCGGGCTGGTGCTGCCGAAGGTGTTGGGCGGGATCAGGGTGATCGGGCGATAGTCGACCCAGATCGTCGGGTTGAGCGTGGTGGGGAAGTGGCGCACGACCTCGACGGCCTCGGCGGTGGGGGCCAGGGGATTGCCCTGCCGCAGGGCGACCAGGTCGGGGTTGCTGGTCAATGCGCCGTAGAGGGCAAGCTGCAGGGTAATCGACTGGCCGCCGAGCTCGGCCGCGTTGATGGCCGGTGGCATCACCGGGGGCGGGGTCGACCCGTTCGGCACCGCGGGATCGGCGGGCAGCGGTGTGGCCGTCAGGTCGGGCGCACCGGCCTGGGTCCGCCGCAGGGCCGTGTCGCCGGCCGGCCGTCGCGACGGAGCGCCGCCCGCCGATCGCCCGGGCCGGGTCGCGGTCGTGGAGGGCCGGGCAGTGGCAGTCGTGGTCGCTGGAGCCGTCGCCCAGCCACGATCGCTCGGCATCGGCACGGCGGGCCGCTGCCACCATTGGGACGGCAGCGCGGGGTTCGAGGCCGACGCGATCGGCCGGCCGCTCCGCCGGCTGCCCGGTGCCGACGCGGGGTCGGTGGCCGGTCGGCCGGTCGGGATCTTGCCGCTATACCCGGCGGCCGGTCGGCCGGTCGGGGTCTTGCGGCCATACCCGCTCACCGGGCTCCGCACGCCGCCGAACGACGCCGGAGCACCATCGGCCGGGCTTTCCGGGCGTATCGCGGCCGACGCGCCGCCGTCATTGATCCCCGTACCCTGCCCCCGCGCCGTCCCCGCCAGGCAGACGCCGAGCGCCACCGGCAGGAAAGACCCCGCGCGAACCGTCGCAGTGAAATGCCATCCATGGATACAGTCTCTCCGGTTCGCCGGTACAATCCTTTCGGAGTGCACCGATCCATTCAGGGCGCACGTCCCATCCAGGCCGCTTACCCTGCATGACCATTCTTCCCGGTTTATCGTCCAGTTCGCCCGGTTCGCTGCATGAGCTTTGTGATAATTCGGCGGGTTGGCGGTGGCGAATCTTAAATTCCGGCTCATGTCGGTTTAGCTGGCCGTGCGAGGCCTTACGGGATCCGTCATGATGGAGGGCGTATGCCCGGGACGAACGGGGACGGCGTGGCGCTCAATCGGTGGAGAAGCCTCGGACCGGACCGCCCCTGGCATGCATGCCGGCCGGCCGGGATCCGGGCGCCGGGCCGTGCCGAGCGGATGGCGATGACCCTGGACCCGCATCGGGAATCCTCACTTCAGTCGCGGCGCGGCCGCGTTTGGGGCATGATCGTGATGAAACGATGGGACCAGCCGATGGGCCGGTGGATCGTGGTCGCGGCCGGTGCGATCGCGACGGCGACGGCGTGCGGGCTGATGACGGGCTGCCAGCCGGGTGCAACGGGCTCGCCGGCGAAGGCCGAACGCGCACGCGGGGGACGCGAAGGCGGCGGCGCCGTCGAAGGTCACCGGCGCGGTGAAGGAAGGCGAGCTGGCCCGGCTGACGCTGACCGCCGAGGCGGTGAAGCGACTGGGGGTGGTGGCCGTCGAGGCGAAGCGGCAGCCGGTGCCGCGGGCATCTCCTACGGCGGCGAGGTGATGATCCCGCCGGGCCGGCTGATCAGCGTGTCGTCGCCGTTCCTGGGGACGGTCGAGGCGCCTCCGAACGCCCGGGTGCCGCTGCCGGGTGCGACCGTCGAGCAGGGGCAGCCGATCTTCGTGGTGCGGCCGATCCTCTCGCCCGAGGCGAGGGCCACGCTGGCGCCGTTGCTCAAGGAGGCCGACGGGCAGGTCAAGTCGGCCCAGGAGCAGCTCAAGATCCAGAAGACCGCGCTGGACCGGTCCGAGGAGCTCGTCCGCCAGAAGCTGATGCCGCAGGCCTCGCTGGTCAACGCGCGGGCGAACCACGACGTCGCCGAGACGGCGCTGCACGCCGCCGAGGCCCGCCGCGACGAGATCCTCAAGATCGCCGGAGATCCCAATGCGGGCGGCGGCATGACCACGCTGACCTTCCGGTCGCCGGCGAAGGGGATCCTCCAGAACGTGCACGCGCAGGTAGGCCAGCCGGTGCCGGCCGGCGCCTGCTGTTCGCCGTGGCCGAGCTTGACCCGATCTGGGTCCGGGTGCCGGTGTACGTCGGCGACCTCGACCGCCTGGCGATGGACCAGACGGCGGGCGTCGGCAGCCTGTCGGATCCGCCCGTCGTGAACATCGGGCCGACCGCGACGTTGTCGAAGGCCGATCCGGCGACGGCCGGCCTGCTGTCGGCGCCGCCGGGGGCGAATGTCCGGCCCGCGCGGCCGGTCACGGCGCCGCCGTCGGGCGACCCGCTGGCGGCGACGGTCAACCTCTTCTACGAGGTGGACAACCAGGGACGGATGTTCCGCCCGGGCCAGCGCGTCGGCGTGGCCCTGCCGCTCAAGGGGGACGAGGAGAGCCTGGCCGTCCCTCGCTCGGCGTTGATCCGCGACGCGCAGGGCGGCACATGGGTCTACGAGGAGATCGCCGCCAATACCTACACCCGCCGCCGGGTCTCGGTCAACCGCGTCGTCGGCGATATCGCCGCGCTCACGGGCGGGCTCAAGCCTGCCGCCAAAATCGTCTCGCAGGCCGCCGCCGAGCTGTACGGGGCGGAATTCGGGGGGCAGAAGTAAAGGGCGAGTGAGATTCGAGCGCCGTAACGCATGGGTGGCCTACGGACGTGGGAGCAAAGTCAACCGACCGGGGAGCCGGTCCGAGCCGATCGCATGGGACGGACCGGGCCGGGCGGGTCTTTTTTGGGAGCCGGCTCCTGCCGGCGATCGTTCGGGCCGGCCGGATCGGGAGCAGGAGCTCCCTCCTACAGGGAGACCGGTCCGGGCCGATGCCGACTGGATCGGGCCGGCCGGATCGGGAGCAGGAGCTCCCTCCTACAGGGAGACCGACCGGTCCGGGCGGGTCTGTTGTAGGAGCCAGCTCCTGCTGGCGATCGGTCGGGCCGACGGGCCGGTCCGGGCGGGTCTGTTGTAGGAGCCGGCTCCTGCCGGCGATCGGTCGGTCGGGGGGCAGAAGTAAGGGCCCGGGGGCTGGAAGGACCATGACGGAGCCGCAGACGGAATTTCGGGCCAAGACGTGGATTCTACGTGTGTTCGTCGGCGTGGGTATTTACATGTCGCTGATTGGACTGACGTTCGGGCCGCTGTGCCTCACCGGGGTGTGGAAGCGCCGGACGGCCGGCCGGCCCGGGATGCGGGGGCCGCGCTGACCGGGATCACGGTGGCCTTCCTCGTCCCGGCGACGGCGATGGCGTGGTCCCAGATTCGGGCGAAGAAGGCGCCGCTGGTGCGGATCTGCCGCGAGGGGATCGAGGTGCGGCTCATCGGCCGGACGACGCTCGACGGCGTGCCCGGGGTGCCGGGGCTGGTCCGGGTGGTGTGGGCCTTCCTGTCCAGGCAGGGATTCCGGACCTGCATCCTGCGGGCCCCCTGGGACGGATTCCACGGCGCCCGGGTCGAGGGCCTGCCCGCGATGCGCGTCCTGATCATCGACGCGGCGTTCACGCAGGCCCCCGGCAGCGCGCCGTGCGTCGGCGGGACGGCCGTGAATCAGGTGGTCTTCAACCAGGTGGCTTTCGTGAAGCCGCTCCAGGACATCGTCGACGCCATTCGGTTCTACCACGAGGCGGCGAGGCGGCCGGACCTGCCGGGCTGGCCGGAGGCGGCGTGACGTGAATCAAAGGATCAGGTTCGAGCGGATTGCGAGGCTCACCCCATGATGAACTGGATCGTCTCGTCGTCGTTGCGGATGCGGGTGCTGGTGCTGGCGCTGTCGATCGTGCTGATGATCGTCGGCGTGCAGAGGGCCCGCAATGCGCCCCTGGACGTGTTCCCCGAATTTGCCCCGCCCCTGATCGAGATCCAGACCGAGGCGCCCGGGCTGTTGACCGAGGAGGTCGAGAGCCTGATCAGTGTGCCGCTGGAGAACGCGCTCAACGGGACGATCGGGCTCAAGACGATCCGGTCGAAGTCGGTGCTGGGGCTGTCGTCGGTGGTGCTGATCCTCAAGGAAGGCACCGACCTGATGTCGGCGCGGCAGGTGGTGCAGGAGCGGCTGGCCGTCGAGTCGGCGCGGCTGCCGGCGGCGGCGAACAAGCCGGTGATCCTGTCGCCGCTGTCCTCGACCAGCCGTCTGCTGAAGATCGGCGTGTCGTCCAAGACGCTCTCGCAGATGGACATGACCCTGCTGGCGAAGTGGACGATCCGGCCGCGGCTGATGTCGATCCCGGGCGTGGCGAACGTGGCGATCTGGGGCCAGCGCGACCGGCAGTACCAGGTGCTCGTCGACCCCGAGCGGCTGCGGCTGAACGGAGTGACGCTGGACGCGGTCGTCAGGGCCGTGACCGACTCGTCGGTCGTCTCGGGCGGCGGGTTCGTGGACATGCCCAACCAGCGGATCGCCGTGCGGCACGCCGCGGCCATCGAGTCGCCCGAGGACCTGGCGAAGATCACCGTCGCGTTCCGCAACGGCTCGCCGCTGCGGCTGGGCGACGTCGCCACGACCCGCGCATGGTATCCGCCGCCGATCGGCGACGCCGTGATCAACGACGGCGAGGGCCTGCTGCTGATCGTCGAGAAGCAGCCGACCGGCAACACGCTCCAGGTCACGCAGCAGGTCGAGAAGGCGCTCAAGGACCTGGCGCCCGGCGCTCAAGGGCCTGGAGATCGACCCCACGATCTTCCGACCCGCCGGGTTCATCGAGCGGTCGCTGGCCAACCTGCGCGAGGCGATGGCCATCGGCTGTGCCCTGGTCGTCCTCATCCTGGTGGCGTTCCTGTTCGACTGGCGGACCGCGCTGATCAGCCTAACGGCGATCCCGCTCTCGCTGATCGCGGCGACCCTGGTCCTCACGGCGATGGGCGCGACGCTCAACACGATGGTGATCGCCGGGCTGGTCATCGCGATGGGCGAGGTGGTGGACGACGCGATCATCGACGTCGAGAACATCGTGCGACGGCTGCGGCTCAACCGGTCCTCGCCACGGCCGCGGCCGGCGTTCCGGGTGGTGCTCGACGCCTCGCTCGAGGTCCGGAGCGCCGTGGTGTACGCCAGCCTGATCGTGATCCTGGTGTTCGTGCCGGTGTTCTTCCTCGACGGGCTCTCGGGGTCGTTCTTCCGGCCGCTGGCGCTGTCCTATGTGCTGGCGATCCTGGCGTCGCTGCTGGTGGCCCTCACGGTCACGCCCGCGCTGTCGCTGCTGCTGCTGACGGGCGCCTCGGAGCGGCGGCGGGAATCGCCGCTGGTGCGGGTGCTCAAGGCGATGTACCGCGCGATCCTGCCGCCCTTGGCGCGGCGGCCGGGCTGGACGCTCATCATCCTGGCGGCGGCATTCGTGGCCACGGGGTTCGGCGTCAAGGGCCTGGGCGAGTCGTTCCTGCCCGACTTCCAGGAGAACGACTTCCTGATGCACTGGATCGAGAAGCCCGGCACGTCGCTCGAGGCGATGCGGCGGGTCACGGTGAACGTGAGCAAGGAGCTGCGAGCGGTGCCGGGCGTGCGGAACTTCGGCTCGCACATCGGCCGCGCCGAGGTCGCCGACGAGGTCGTCGGTCCGAACTTCACCGAGCTCTGGATCAGCATCGATCCCGACGTGCCGCACGCCGAGACCCTGGCGAAGGTCCAGGCGGTCGTCGACGGCTATCCGGGCCTGTACAAGGACGTGCAGACTTACCTAAAGGAACGGATCAAGGAGGTGCTGACCGGTGCCGGGGCGACGGTCGTGGTCCGGATCTTCGGGCCCGACATCAACAAGCTGCGCGACAAGGCGCAGGAAGCGTACAAGGCGATGGAGGGCATCCCGGGGATCACCAAGCTGACGGTCGAGCCGCAGCTCTTGGTGCCGCAGCTCGACGTCCGGCTGAAGCCGGAGGCCTCGGCGCGGCTGGGCCTGACCGCGGGCGACATCCGCCGCGCGGCGACGACCTTGGTGAAGGGGTCGAAGGTCGGCGAGCTCTACCGCGAGCAGAAGATCTTCGACGTGTTCGTCTGGGGCGTCGACGAGGTACGGAATGACGTGTCGAAGCTGAGCACGCTGCCGATCGAGACGCCGCTGGGCACGCACGTGCCGCTCGCCGACTGCGCCGAGATCGCGCTGGTGCCGGCGGCCAACGAGATCAAGCGCGAGGGGGCCTCGCGGCGGATCGATGTGACGTGCAACATCGCGCCGGGCGCCGATCTCGGCACCGTGGCCAAGGCCGTGCAGGAGAAGGTCAACGCGCTGGAGTTCGAGCGGGAGTACCACCCCGAGTTCCTGGGCGAGTACGCGGCTCGCGAGGAATCGCGGCAGCGGCTGATGGCGCTCTCGATCCTGTCGCTCGTGGGCATCCTGCTGATCATCCACGCCGACTTCCGCTCGGTCCGGCTGACGGCCCTGGTGGCGCTGACGCTGCCGTTTGCCCTGATCGGCGGCGTGGCCGGCGCGATCTGGGGCGGCGGCGTGCTGTCGCTGGGCTCGCTGGTCGGGTTCGTCACGGTGCTGGGGATCGCGGCGCGGAACGGGATCATGCTGGTCAGCCACTATCGCCACCTCGAGCTGGAGGAGGGCGTGCCGTTCGGCCTCGAGCTGGTCGTCCGCGGCTCGGAGGAGCGGCTGGCGCCGATCCTGATGACCGCGCTGGCGACCGGGCTGGCGCTGGTGCCGCTGGCCTGGGCGGGCAACAAGCCGGGCCACGAGATCGAGCACCCGATGGCCATCGTGATACTGGGCGGGTTGGTGACCTCGACGGTGCTGAACCTCGTGCTGATGCCGTCGCTGTACCTGGCCTTCGGCAAGGCCGGCGGCCGGGCCGAGGACGAGGAGGCCGAGCTCGCCGAGGACCGGTCCAACGGCTGGGCCGGCCAGCCCGCGGCCGGCGGCGCCACGGGACCCTGCCGGTCCACGCCGACCCGGGCGGGTCGGCATAAGCCGGAATTTATCCCGCGATCAGCGGCCCTTTAGCGGCCATGGGTAGAGTCGACACCGGCGCCGAGGGGCCGCCCCGATACCCGGGCCGGCCCGCCTCGGCGGCGAGCATCCAGGAGAACGACGATGACGACGCGGAACCGGTTCCGGACTCCCCTGGCCGCCCTGGTGGGCCTCTCGGCGGCGGCCATCGCCGCGACGGCCGCCGCCGCGGGCGAGGAGAAGGTCGCGTTCGACAAGCTCCCCGGCGCGGTCAAGGAGGCCGTCAAGAAGCATTTCCCCGAGGCGAAGGTCCGCGGGGCCGCGAGTGAGGTCGAGGACGGCAAGACGACCTACGAGGTCGAGCTGACCGTCGAGGGCCGCTCGGTCAACGTCGCCATGAACGCCGAGGGCAAGATCCTCGAGGTCGAGAAGGAGATCACGGTCGGCAAGCTGCCCAGAGCCGTCAGGAAGCGGCTGGCGAAGAAGTATCCCGGGGCCAAGATCGAGAAGGCCGAGCAGATCACCAGGGGCATCGACGGACCCGTCCGCTACGAGGTCGTCATCAAGACCGAGGTCGTCCTGACCGCCAAGGGCAAGATCGTCCAGGCCACCGAAGACGAGGATGAGGACGACGACAAGCCGTCCGCCAAGGCCGGCAAGAAGGAGCATGAGGACGAGGACGACGACGACGAGGACGAGGACGACGATTGATTTGAAGCGCTACGGGCCGGGTGGACGATGCGGGTGCCGCGGCGCGGTTGCGGTCCACCCGGCCGGATGAGCGAGTGGCCGAGGTCGCCGAGGGGAGTCCGCCCGATGGGCATTCGCATCCTGATCGTCGAGGACGAGGCCGAGCTGGCCGACTTCGTGATCCGGGGCCTGCGTGAGGAGGGCTTCACGGTCGAGCACGCCGGCGACGGCGACCTCGGCTGGTCGGCGATGCGGTCGGGCGAGTGGGACCTGATCGTGCTCGACTGGTGGCTGCCGGGCGAGGAGGGCCTGTCGCTCGTCAAGCGGTATCGCGGCGCGGGGGGGCGGCGCCCGTGCTGTTCCTGACGGCGCGCGACGCGGTAGCCGACCGGGTGCGGGGGCTCGACGCCGGGGCCGATGATTATCTGGGCAAGCCGTTCGCCTTCGACGAGCTGCTGGCGAGGGTCCGGGCCCTGGTCCGCCGCCGCGACCGCTCGGCCGAGATGACGCTCTCGCACGGCGACATCACGATCGACCTGGCCGCGCAGCGGGCGCGGCGGGCCGGCCGGCCGCTCGAGCTAACCGCCAAGGAGCTGTCCCTCCTGACCTTCTTCCTCCGCCACCCGGGCCAGGTGCTGTCGCGCACGCGGATCTATGACCATGTCTGGGACGAGAGCTTCGACGGGCTCTCCAACACGCTTGAGGTCCACGTGATGGAGCTGAGGCGCAAGCTCGAGGCAAATGGTCCGCGGGTGATCCAGACGGTGCGCGGCCGGGGCTATCTCTACGAGGCGGCGACCCCGCCGCCGCCGGCGGAGGTGCCATGACGCTGACCGCGCGGTTCTCGGCGCTGTTCCTGGCCGCGCTGGGGCTGGCGCTGGCGGTGTTCTCGTCGGCCCTCTATCTCTCGGCGCGGGCCTATCTCGACCGCCGCATGCACGAGCGGCTCGACGCGGCGCTGGCGATCCTGGCCGCCGCGGCCGAGGTCCATCACGACGGCATCGAGTGGGAGGCGGGCGAGCGCACCTTGTGGCTGGGCCAGGAGTCGGGCACCGACCGGCTGCGCTGGCTCGTGCTCGACGATCGCGGGCGGACCGTGGATCGCTCGGCCAACCTCAAGGACGTCGCGGAGCTCTCCGCCGAGCTGGCCCGCGCGGGCGGCCGGGAACGAAGCGGCGACCGCGATCGCGAGGTCGGGAGGCTCTCGGAACGGAGCGGTGCGGACTGGCAGGTCGCGCGCCGGGTGCTGCGGCCCGGGCCGGTCGCGAATCCGGCCGCCCACGAGACCGACGAGCCGCGGCGACCCGGCGGATCGTGGCCCTTTCTGGTCCTGGTCGCCTGCGCCCCGCTCGGCCCGACCGAGGCGACATTGGCCACGCTGGGCTGGCTGCTGGCGGCGCTCGGCGCGGGGATCTGGCTGGCGGCCGCCGTGGTGTGCCGCTGGCTGTCGCGGCGGGCGCTGGCGCCCCTGTCGCGGATGGTGGCCTCGGCGCGGGGACTCGACGCCGCCGACCCCGGCTGGTCGCTCGAGCAGGCCGGCACGGGCGACGAGCTCGATGACCTCGGCCGCGCCTTCAACGACCTGCTCGCCCGGCTGCATGTCGCCTTCGAGCGGCAGCGGCGGTTCAGCGGCGACGCCTCGCACCAGTTGCGCACGCCGCTCACCGTGCTGATCGGCCAGTTGCAGGTCGCGCTGCGGCACGACCGATCGGGCGACGAATACCGGCGGGCGCTCGGCTCGGCACTGGGCCGCGCCGAGCAGCTCGCGCGGATCGTCGAGGCGCTGCTGTTCCTCGGCCGCGCCGAGACCGAGACCGACGCCGAGGCGACCCTGCCCGGCGTGGAGCCGATCGAGCTGGACGGCTGGGTGGCCGACCACCTGGCGGAGCGGACGACTTCCGCCGTCACGGCCCTGAGCGTGCGACACGAGCCGGGCGGTGAATGGCTAGGGATTCGGGCACATCCCGCGCTCCTGGGTCAGTTGCTCGACAACCTGCTGGACAACGCCGCGAAGTACGGCCGGTCGGGGCCGGTCGGCTTGGACTCGCCGATCGTCGTCGCGACGCGGCGGGACGGAGACTCGGCGCTCCTGTCGGTCGCCGACTGCGGGCCGGGGATCGCGGCGGAGGACCTGCCGCACCTGTTCGAACCGTTCTACCGATCGTCGCAGGCGAGGCGCCAGGGCGTTGCCGGCGTCGGCCTGGGCCTGGCGATCGTCCGCCGGATCGCGACGGCCTCGGGCGGCACGGTCGCCGTGCACAGCCAGCCCGCAGGCGGAGCTCGGTTCGAGGTCCGCTTCCCGCTGGCCCCTGCCCCGCCGCCCGATTCCGCCGAGGTCGCCCCGCGCCCGGTCGCCGAGGTCGAATCGAACGGGTAGGGAGGCGAGGAGGGCCACAACTCGACCGATCGCCCAAGGAGCCGGCCCCTTCCGGCGATCGGTCGGTCGGCTCGATGGCACTTCCGGGCTCACGGGTCAGGAAAGGATTCGGGCGATCGAACCACAGAGGCACAGAGGCACAGAGAATTCACCGAGAAATTCCGCATGAAGGGACAGGCTCCCTCGCGGGACAAGCTCTCGACATCGAGTTGAATCGAGAAGGCAAGGGAGCCGAACCTGGTCGAGGAGGGAAGGGCCGGCGGACCGCGCCACAGGCTCGTCGATCCGCGTGCGAGCTCCTCTCGTCTTGGTCTCTGTGTCTCTGTGCCTCTGTGGTTCAATTGTCCGGGTTGGAGCCGGCGCGGCGGCACCGCCACCGCCACCGGCACCGGCACCGGCACCGGCCGAGGCGGATGGGGGGTCGATCGCCGCGGGCGGCGGCGGCTCCGAGCCGAGGACCCAGAAGTCCAGGATCTCGACGGCGAACACGATCAGGTAGGCCGCCGGGATCAGCCAGCGGGCTCGCCGCTGGACCGTCCGCGCCGCGTCCAGGCCGTGCTGGTTCAGCCGGTGGTGAATCCCGAAGACCGTCACGATCGACATCAGCATGAAAAAGTACGAGACCAGCGCGTGCACGTCGATAAAAGTGAAGTACGCCACCTTGGGCAGGGCAAAGTCGATCGTGATGTTGAAGATCACGACCGAGAGCAGCACGGCGACCACCGTGCTGATCTGCGGCTGCAACTGCGCCGGGTCCACCCAGAACACGCCCCACGACGCGACGACCAGGAGGACCAGCGGCACCAGCACCCGCCAGATGTAGAACGTGCTTCGCCGGCGGATGTCGATCACCATCGTGAATCGGCTGCGGCTCTCATCGAGGGGCGTGTGCCGGGTGGTCGAGACCCGGGCGTGCACCCGGCCGAGCTCCCAGTCCGACAGGAACGCGTCGTCGTACTTGCCGACCCGCGCCGGGTCGATCCGGAAGACGATCTCGTGGACGTTCCGCGAGAACGGCTCGATGTGGACCTCCAGGTGCTGCTGGTCGAGCGGGAACCGCTTGAGGTCCAGCGCCGAGGAGAACTTGCCGCTGAACCGCACCCGCTCCTCGACCACGCCCTCGTTCGAGACGTGGAAGATCGCCTCGTTCTGGACCTTGACCGGCTCGACGGCGTTGACGAAGTCGAGGTTGGGTGCCCAGAGCTCGTCGCGGAACATCCGGCGGTTGCCCTGGCCGGCCAGCGACGGCACCCGCCAGCTCAGGTGCAGGTAGCCCAGGATGTCGAACGACTCCTCGCGGGCGTTGATCCGCGCGAAGTCGACCAGCACCACGCCCACCGAGACCTCCAGCGGCAGCTTCACGTCCGAGGGGAACCGGACGCGCGAGAAGCTCGTCACGTCGTCGCCCGACGCCCGAGCCCATGCCCCCGCGGCGACGACGAACGCCAGCACCCACGCCACGATGGCCGGCCGACGGCCAGGCCCTCGCCCCTTGCCCTTGCAATTGCCGATCATGATCCGCTCGGCCTCCTTCGCCCGCCGCGTCGGACGCGCCGGGACCGTTGCTTCGTCCATTCAGGCCTTCGCTCATCATTCCGCCTTGATGAGCCGTCCCATTAGACACTCGCGACCACAGCCGTCCAAGAGTGGCGCGGTGAACGGGCAAACCAGGCGAACCGGCGACGTCAGTCGCCGAGTTTCTGTGGGCAGCCCCCGGGTTTGAGGGTGTCACCCGGCTGTTGCGTCGCATCGCCCGGCAGTCGCGTGGTATCGCCCGGCAGTCGCGTGGCATCACCCGGCAGTCGCGTCGCATTACCCGGCGACTGACGTCGCCGGTTCGCCTGGCTGTTGCGAGGCATCATCCGGCAGCCGCGTCGCATCACCCGGCGACTGACGTCGCCGGTTCGCCAGGCCGCCGCTTCGCATCGCCCGGCTGTTGCGTCGCATCGCCCGGCTGTTGCGTCGCATCGCCCGGCTGTTGCGTCGCATCACCCGGCGACTGACGTCGCCGGTTCGCCCGGCTGTTGCGTCGCGCCCCCTCTGGGGCCACGACGGCCGCTTGGGTGTCGGGCCAGAGCCTCTACCATCCGTCCCTGCCAGCGGGCGGCTGGTCCCTCATGCCGCCGTCCGCCTGCACGCGACGGTGACCGGTCGTCGGCGAAAACCCCGTCATTGTTCATCAAGAGCTCCAGGAAATGCCGATACCACCGGGGAGATACTCGGCCGACGATGATGTGGGTCGCGAGATCAAGAGTGGCGCAGCGATTGGCAGTTTACGGGATCTCGCCTCGTTTCCGGAATGCATCGGCTGGATGGCCTGTGCTGATTGCCCCGGCGGCTGGATTGCCTTGCGACAGGGGCTTTATTCGTGCGGAAGTTCATACGGACCCTCGTCATTCTGGCAATGCTCGGCACCCTCCCAGCGGTCGGCTGCGGGGGTCCTGGGATCCGCCTGCGCCCATTGCGTGGCCACCCGGCCGCTCGTGGCGGTGTTCGATCACTGATCCCGGGAACGTCCGCGTCGGCGTCGTCCGAAGAGCTCGCCTATTCGCAATCGGCGGCCGAGCTCGAGGGGTCCGCCCAGCCCGCGCCGGCCCGGATGCTCGCCCTGGCCGACCGGGCCGACGCGATCGGTGCACGCCTCATCGTCAATGATCCGGCCGTCGCCATTCCCTGGTTCCGGGAGGCCGCGGCTTACGCCAGCTTCGCCCTGATTCACTCGCAATCGGCCGGACCCGACTGCCCGACCCAGGACCGGGCGATCGCCCTGCACAACCACGCGGTCGCGGAGCTGCTCCGCTGCGCCGGCTCGGGGCCGAAGAACGTGAACCCGGCCTGGCGTGAGCAGCTTGCCGGCTCGGGCGTCCGGGTCGTTTCGACCAACCCCGCGAACGCGGCGATTCCCTGCGACGAGCTCTGGATCGCCGCCGACTACCGGGTCACGCACCTGGAGATCGTCGGCTGGCCGGGCCTGGGGGTCCCGCTCATCGCGTTGAGCGAATGGCCCGAGGATCGGGCCGGCCCCGCGCGGTTCCTTCCCCAGCGGCTGCGGCTTCCCGCGACGGCCGTCCTCCACCCGGATGGCCCGATCGAGGGAGGAGCCTGGAGGACCCAGCCGGCGACGCTGGTCCTGCACGACCCGACCCAGGAGACGACCGTCCTCCCCTCCCCGGCCACGGTCCAGGGTGCCGGCGGCCTTCCCCTGGCGGCCGACCTGACGACCCCGCTCGCCCATCAGGTCATCGTCTCGCCGCTGAAGCAGGCCACTCTCGGGGGGTTACTCCAGCCCGAGACGTACAAATCGGCCCCGGGCATCTTCATGCGAGCTCCTTATCAACCGGGCAAGATCCCGGTCCTCTTCGTCCACGGGCTGTTTTCCAGCCCCTCGGCCTGGCTCCAGATCACCAACGAGCTCCAGGCCGATCCGCTGATCCGCGAGCGGTATCAATTCTGGTACGCCTACTACCCGACCGGCGCCTCGGTCGCATTCTCGGCGGTTCGCATCCGGCAGACCCTCCACCAGCTCCGCGACTCCATCGACCCCTCGCATGCCGACCGGTCGCTCGACCAGATGGTCGTCGTCGGTCACAGCCTGGGCGGCGTGTTGAGCAAGCAGATGATCCAGTCCAGCGGCCGGGTGCTCGAGCAGGGCTTGCTGACGAGGCCGCTCGACCAGGTCGCCATGTCCCAGGAGACGCGCGACCGGCTCTCGAAGATGCTCTACTTCGAGCCCGAGCCGTCGATCGCCCGCGTGGTCTTCATCTGCGCCCCGCACCGCGGCAGCAACACGGCCAATCAGGTGATCGGGCGCATCAGCTCGGGGCTCGTCGAGCGTCGCGGCGACGCCGCGGCCATGCTCGAAGAGGTCATCGCCCGGAACGGGCCCGGCGTCATCCAGCCCGCGTATCGGCGTCGCCCCCCGAATAGCATCGATAACTTGAAGTATGATAGTCCTGTGCTCAGGGCACTCTCGGAAATGCCGATCTCGCCCGGCGTGCCCTATCATTCGATCATCGCGACCCTGTTCCCCGTCGCCCCGGTCAGCCTCTGGACCGATGGGGTCGTCTCGTACGAGAGTGCCCACCTCGACGGCGCCGAGTCCGAAGTCGTGATCCGCCACAGCCACCTCGCCAACGAGACGCCCGAGGCCGCCGCCGAGGTCCATCGAATCCTCAAGCTTCACATCGGGATTTCCGGATCATGAAATGTCTTGTACTTTGTTTCATGACTCTCTTGTGCCTGGGATCACCCTGCCCGGCGAAGCCGGTCCGCCCGCCATCGCCGGCCCTGGAGCTGGATGTCGAGACGCTGCTGGCGACCCCTCGGCCGGAGAACGAGCACTATTACATCCTGGTCTTCGGCTCGCAGACCACGCCCAGGATTCCCAAGTTCACGCACACCTGGGCCACGATGGTGACGACCCTCGAGGTGCCAGGCCAGGCTCCCCTGCTGCTCGACGTGAGCACGATTAGCTGGCTGCCGGAGACGCTCGACGTCCGCCTGCTGCACTTCCGCGTCGAGAAAGGGATCAACCTGGACCTGCACACGACGATCCGGGAAATGCTGAAAAACGGCGAATGCATCTCGCTGTGGGGACCGTATGAAACCTGGGGCGGGCTGCACGATCGCTTCCTGACGCAGAAGGCTTTCCTGGAGTCGAATGCGATCGGCTACCAGTGTACCGACGGATTCGGAGAGGCCGCGCGGAACGGCAATGGTTCCAACTGCTTCCACGCGCTGAGCGATGTCAACCCACAATTCGACCGCCGGCAATATCCCCTGCTGTTCTACGGCAACCGCGCAAGCGAGAACATCGTCCGGCAGTTGTTCGAGCGTCCGATCCTGATCCACCCGTACCAGACCCACGACTGGCTGATCCCGGCGCTGGGCCTGGATGCCTATCCGATCGTCCATCGCCGGTACGAGGGACCGGCCCAGGAATTCTCGCCCGAGGCATTCCGGGCCTCCCAGGCGAGCGGCGCCAGCTCACGAAGGCCGCTGCTGCCCGGAGCTCGCCTGCGGCTGCACCAACGTCGCTGAAATTCCGGGCACGGAGGCTACCGGCCGATTGGGCGGGTCATGGCGATCGCCAGAAATTCGTCGATTCAGGTCTGTTAAGGTTTTAAGATGAAGCAAAGCTGCCGGATTCCTCGGCTTGATCGCGGGAGGCGGCGCGGCGGAGTGACGGGCCTGGTTGCGCCCGATGTAGTTGCCGGGAAATGAGTTGAGGAAGCCTTGGTCCGCCCGAGCTTGCCGGGCACGGACATTGCTTTGGATGGCCGCACGATCGGGGCCGTCGTCCGCGGGCCGCGTCGATGTGCGAAGCCGCCTGGCCCGTCGGGCTGTCACGGCAGCGTTCCCCCTCATCATCAACAAGGACAGTCATCGATGAGAAGAGCCGGAGTCCATCGCATACCGAGGCGTCTGGGCGTCCTCATCCTGGGCGCCGCGGCGTCGGCCGGGTGTTCCGGGGGTGAGAGCGGCACGGTGTCGGCGACGCCGCCGAGCACGGTCGCCGTCGAGGCGGTTCCGTCCAAGAAGGGCGTCGCGCCCCGCGTCCCACGCGGGCCGGACCAGGCGAAGGCCCTGCAGGAATCGCGGGCCAAGTGAAGTTGAGGAAGCCGCCAGGACGAGCCAGACGACGCGCATCCCGCCCCGATTGTCGCTTACCAGGAGGATTCCTCGAGATGAGTCGTTCAATCTCACGGCGAATGGCACGCCCGCGCGCGGCCTTCACCCTGATCGAACTGCTGGTCGTGATCGCGATCATTGCCGTCTTGATCGCCCTGCTCTTGCCGGCCGTCCAGTCGGCCCGCGAGGCCGCGCGTCGGGCCCAGTGCGTCAACAACCTCAAGCAGATCGCGCTGGCCACGATGAACTATGAGAGTGCCAATACCTGCTTCCCGCAGGGCTCGAAGTTCCAGAACTACGTCGGCGGCTTCTCCTGGGTCGACGCCAGCATCTTCGTGCAGATCGGCCAGTACCTCGAGCAGGGGAACACCTACAACTGCTGGAACCAGAGCCTCGGGACCTATCAGGGCGTCAACCTGACGATGGACGCCATCGCCATCTCGGCGCTGTTCTGCCCGAGCGACCCGACGGCGGGGACCAAGGGTAGCCTGGGCGGCTCGTACTTCGACGGCCCGATGCCGCAGACCAATGGATTCAACGTCTTCTACACCAATTATGCGGCCATGGCCGGCATCTGGAATAGCTGGCCGCAGAACGGGCTGGCCTCGATCGACCAGATGAGGCCCTTTTCGCTGGGGATCTTCTACACCGGCAGCGCCACGAGAATCGCCGCGGTCACCGACGGCACGAGCAACACGTTCCTCGTCGCCGAGACCGCGCACGGGATGATCGCGCCCGAGCGATCAGCCGTGGTGGCACCACTGGTTCGCCGGCGACCACGGCGACACCGAGATCGACGCGATGTACTCGCCGAACCCGCAGCGCAAGTACCCCGAGCCGTATGCGGGCACCTACTACAATTGCACGGCCGGTGTGGGGATCTTCTTCGGCTCGGCGTCGAGCTTCCATCCCGGCGGGGTGAACATCGCCTTCGGCGACGGGTCGGTCCACTTCATCAAGGACACGATCAGCTCGTGGCCGATCGTGCAGGGGACGTGGGTGCCGACGGGCGTCACGGCCCCACCGGCGTCCGACGGCACCTGCATCTGGCAGATGGCGACGGGTACGCAACTGGGCGTCTACCAGAAGCTCGCCACCCGCGGCGGCGGCGAGGTCCTCAGCTCCGACCAGTACTGATCGCTCGCGCCTTGCGCGAGTCGTTGCCGGCCGCGGGTCCGATGGCCTTTCCACGCCATCGGGCACGGGCCGGCATCTGCTTTTGGCGTGCCAAAATCCACCGACCGTCATGCGCGTGGGCGTGGCGGCCGCCCGCCCGCGGGAGCGGAATCGGTCGCGTCCGCCCGCGCCGTCGGCCGCCCGGCCGGGCTCGCCGGTTGACCGGGCCGTAGCGTCTCGAAGCCGAGCCGCGGGCGGCGAAGCGTGCGCCTCGTCTTGAAGGTCCCTCCATCACCTCACCCCGGGCCATGGCATGAAGACCGAGTTCGGCCGGGTCCGGACTCCGCCGGCCGTGACATGCGGTGGTATGATTGACAGGCGTTTGCCCGACTGCCTAGACTGAGTCAAGCGATGCCAAAACCTTATGCAGGGATTCGCGTGGCTGTCAGGAGAGAGCAGTGGCCGGTAAGCCGTGGAGTGGACGTTTCGCCGAAGGAACCGACCGCCGCGTCGAGGCGTTCACCGAATCGATCTCCTTCGATCGCAGGCTCTTCAAGCAAGACATCCGGGGCTCGCTCGCCCATGCGCGGATGCTCCGGGGGGTCGGCCTGCTGACGTCGGATGAATGCCAGCAAATTGAGCGGGGGTTGTTGGAAATCCAGGCTGAGATCGAAGCGGGGCGGTTCGCGTTTGTTCAGGAACGCGAGGACGTCCACATGCACATCGAGGCCGCGCTGATCGAGAAGCTCGGCGACACGGGCCGGAAGCTGCACACGGCGCGGAGCCGCAACGACCAGGTCGTGACGGGGCTGAAGCTCTGGACCCGCGAGGCCCTCGACCGGGTGGACGCGGCGCTGGTCGGCTTGCAGCGGGCGCTGGTGGACTCGGCGGGGCGGCACCGCGGGGTCATGTTGCCGGGGTACACGCACATGCAGCGGGCGCAGCCGGTGCTGGCGGCGCATTATTTCCTGGCCTATGTGGAGAAGCTCGCGCGCGACCGCTCGCGGCTGGCCGACTGCCGGGGGCGGCTGAACGTGCTGCCGCTGGGCGCCGCGGCGCTGGCCGGGACGAGCCTGCCGATCGACCGGGATGCCGTGGCCGGCGAGCTGGGCTTCGTCGGCGTGGCGGCGAACAGCCTGGACGTCTCGAGCGACCGCGATTTCGCGGTCGAGTCGGTGTTCGTGCTGACGATGATCGCCGAGCACCTCGCCGGCTGGGCCGAGGAGTGGATCCTCTGGAGCACCCAGGAGTTCGGCTTCCTGGCGCTTGCCCGACGCGATCTGCACGGGCAGCAGCATCATGCCGCAGAAGAAGAACCCGGACGTGCTGGAGCTGATCCGCGGCCGTTGTGCCCGGGTGGTGGGGTCGTTGACGACGCTCCTGGTGCTGATCAAGGGGCTGCCGCTGGCCTATAACCGCGACCTCCAGGAGGACAAGGAGCCGCTGTTCGACGCGTTCGACACGGTGGAAGCGTGCCTGGAGCTGGCGGCCGTCGTGGTGGAGGGGGCGAGCTTCCGGGTCGAGCGGATCGCCGAGCGGCTCGACGAGGGCTTCCTGGACGCGACGACCCTGATGGAATACCTGATCGCCCGGGGCGTGCCGCAGCGGACGGCGCACGAGGTCATCGGCCGGCTGGTGGGCCTGTGCGAGCGCCGAGGGTCTGAAGCGGCTGGCCGACCTGACCGACGCCGAGCTCGCCGAGGCCGACCCGCGGCTCGGCCCCGAGGCCCGCGGCATCCTGGGAGTGGCCAACGCGGTGGCGGCGTTCCGCTCGTACGGCTCGACGGCGCCGGCCGAGGTGGCGGGTCAGCTCGAGCGGTGGGCGGCGCGACTCGAGGCCGGCGAGGGCGCGAGCCCGGCGGGCCGGTGACGCGTCTGACGATCCGACCCGCTCTCTTTCCCCTTCGCGGAGGACCGATCATGGCGACCGCAGTCATCGAGCCGCCGAAGATCGAGAGCGGCCGGCACTGGACTCGCTGATGGAGCGGCGTCATCGGATCACGGTCGACGAGTACCACCGGATGATCGAGGCGAGGGCCTTCGGCCCGGAGCCGAAGGTCGAGCTGCTGGAGGGCGTGATCGTCCGCGGAGGTGAAGGCAGCCCGCCCACGGTCATCGCCTGCGACCTTGATCCCTTGCGTAGTGCGGGACCAGCGGCCCGAGGGTTATTTCGTCTCCCGGCGCAGTCCGCTGACGATCCGCGATCGTGACGGCGAGCCCGAGCCGGATGTGTTGGTCTTGCGAGGCAAGATTCGCGATTACGCCGACCGCGAGCGCACCCCCGCCGACGCCGCCCTGCTCGCCGAGGTCTCGGATACTTCGTACGATTACGATCGACGAGCCAAGTGGGTCACCTACGCCGCCGCGCGGGTGCCGGTGTACTGGATCGTCGACGTCAACCGACGCCGGCTGGAGGTCCACACCGAGCCGACCGGCGAGGGCGAGGCCGCCGTCTACGGCCGGACGCAGATCTTCGGCCCCGACGACGAGGTGCCCCTGATCCTCGACGGCCGCGAGGTCGGACGGTTTCCGGTGAAGGAGATCCTTCCATGAAGCGGATGCGCCGGACGAGTGTGCTGGCCGGGGGTTGGGGATAAGATAGAGAGATACCCATGGGCCGGTCGCGGCCACCTGGGCTGGTGTGAAACCGAGGAGGCTCTACCGATGACCACGGTCCCCATTACGCTCCATGTCGACCCGGAGGCCGCCAAAGCCTACGCGTCGATGTCGGAGGAGGAGCGCAACAAGGTCGAGGCTGTGCTCAGCTTGCGCCTCAAGGGGATGCTCGTACCGACGGGAATGACGCTCCGCCAGGCCATGGACGAGCTCGGACAGGAAGCGGAAGCCAATGGCCTGACGCCCGAGATCCTCGAATCCATCCTCCGCGGTGAAGACGGCAATGAATGAGGGGCGGTTCCTGCTCGATACGAATGTCATCGTGAGTGCGGCAATCATGCCCAGGTCCGTGCCGAGACGCGCGTTCGACAAGGCCCTCGCCGTCGGTTACCCCCTGATGTCGATCCCTGTCCTCGATGAACTCACCGAGATTCTGGCGAGGGAGCGATTCGATCGATACACGGCTCGTGAACTCCGCGACCGATTCCTCACGACGTTGGTCGAACGAGCGATCTTCCCGACGATTCGGGAATCGTTTCAGGTCTGCCGCGATCCCAGGGACGACAAGTTCCTCGACCTGGCGGTTGCCGGCGAGGCCACCTGCATTGTCACCGGGGACGCCGACCTGCTGGTTCTGGACCCCTTCCACGGCATCCCGATCGTTAACCCGCGGAGGTTCCTGGACGAGTTTCCATACGACGCGGGTAGATCCGCAGGTTCCATTCCATGACGAAGACGGTCGCTCTGAAGGCTCATACAACCATGGCACCTTTCGTGACCCTCGATCGCGACGAAGACGGCGTCTGGGTTGTCGAGTGTCCGGCAATCCCGGGGTGCGTCAGTCAGGGTCAGACCAAAGAGGAAGCAATTGAGAACATCAAGGATGCCATCAAGCTGGCACTGGAGGTTCGCGCCGAGCGCGGGATGCCGCTAACGATCGAGGTTGACGACTTCGAGAGGGAGGTCGCGCTCGTGCGGCAGAATCCGGAGCTGATGGAATTCCTCGACCAGCGATCGCGGCCAGGCAAGACGAATACGATTGACGATGCCAGGAAGATGCTGGGAATCGACCGCTCGGAGTGATTCCGCAGGTCGCGTCCTGCTCGATTTACTCACGCCATTGAACCGACCCAATTCGAGGACCCATGGAACCCTTCCACTATCGCGACGGTCAACTGTACTGCGAGGGCATCCCGTCGGCCGAGCTGGCCGAGAAGTTCGGGACGCCGCTGTACGTCTACAGCCAGGCGTCGATCCTGGGGACGCTCACGGCCCTCCAGGCGGCGTTCGCCGAGCTCGACCCGCTGATCTGCTACTCGGTCAAGGCGAACTCGAACCTGGGCATCCTCAAGGTCATGCGCGAGTACGGCAGCGGGTTCGACGTCGTCTCGGCGGGCGAGCTGTATCGCGTCGGCCTGGCCGGGGGCGCGGCAGACCGGACCGTGTTCGCCGGCGTCGGCAAGACCGACGATGAGATCAAGGCCGGGCTCGAGGCGGGCGTGCTGATGTTCAACGTCGAGAGCGAGGCCGAGCTCGAGGCCATTGCTCGCGTGGCCGCCTCGATCGGCAAGGTCGCGCCGATCGCGCTGCGCGTCAATCCCGACGTGGACCCCAGGACCCACCGATACACCTCGACCGGCAAGAAGGAATCGAAGTTCGGCATGGACATCGAGCGGGCCGCGCGGGTCGCCGGGTCGACCGTCGCGATCGATTCGGTCCGGATGATCGGCATCCACATGCACATCGGCTCGGGGATCACCTCGACCGAGCCCTACGCCGGGGCCGTGGCGAAGGGCGTCGAGCTGATCGATCGGCTGCGGAAGATGGGCCATCCGATCGCCTGGTACAACATGGGGGGCGGCTACGGGATCAATTACAGGGGTCATGAGGCGCCGCCCGTCGAGGAGTTCGCCCGGGTGATCGTGCCGGCCGTGAAGGCCACCGGCTGCCGGCTGGCCATCGAGCCGGGGCGGGTGATCGTGGGGAATGCCGGCATCCTGCTCAGCCGTGTGTTATATACCAAGCAGTCGGGAGAGAAGCGGTTCCTCATCCAGGATGCCGCGATGAACGACCTGATCCGGCCTGCGCTGTACGAATCGTACCACCGGATCTGGCCGGCCGTCCTGCCCGAGGGCGCCCCGCCCGCTCCCGAGGACGCCGAGGCGATGGTCCCGGGCACCGAGCCGTGGGACGTCGTGGGCCCGGTCTGCGAGAGCGGCGACTTCCTGGCGAAGGACCGCCCGTTGCCCCGGCTCGACTCGGGCGCCCTGCTCGCCACCTTCTCCGCCGGCGCCTACGGAATGGTCATGGCGTCCAACTACAACACCCGTCCCCGCGCCGCCGAGGTCCTTGTCGACGGGCAGACCGCCCGGCTCGTCCGCCGCCGCGAGACCCTCGAGGACCTGGTGCGGCCCGAACTGGAACTGACGTAGGCAGTAGACCGGCGGCGAACCGATCGGTGCTCGCGCGACTTCCTGCGGGCCTCTCGCTCCCCCCGCCCAGGACCCGACCCATGCAAATGACAGGCAAGAGACGACGAGGGATCGCGGCGGGATGGCCGGCCATGCCGATGGTCGCGATCGCGGCGATCGTGGCGGCGGGCGGCCTCGCGGTCCCGACGGCGATCGCGCAGGGGACCAGCCCGGGCGGGCTGGGCCGGGGGCCGGAACAGCCCAAGGCATCGGATCCGTTCGGCCGCGCGTCGCACACCCCGATCGAGCTCTGGGAGACCGCCGACTACCTGACCCAGACCAACCGGACCCAGATGGCGGCGAAGTACCTCGAGCAGTTCCGGCAGAGCCGGCCGATCGACCTCTGGGCGTCGTCCGACTACCTGGTCCGCACCGGCCGGGCCGCCAAGGCGCTGCCCTACCTGGACCAGTTCCTGAAGGGCAAGCCGAACGACGCGACCCTGATCGCGATCCGGGACAAGTTCGGCCTGGACTCGTTCCGGCGGCTGGGCGAATCTCCCGCGACGCGGCCATATGCCCAGCCGCTGATCGCGGCGCTGACGGCGGCCGATCGGCGGACGCAGCCGGTCAACCATGCTCCCGGCCCCGAGCTCTTCGCGAGGGACCCGCGGAATCCGATCGAGCTGTGGGAGGCCGCCGACTACCTGATCCGGACCGGCCAGGCGAGGAAGGCGGTGCCGTACCTGCAGCGGTTCCTGAAGGCGGCGCCGGACGACGCGACGTATGTCGCGGTTCGCGACCGCTACGGCGTGGGGAGCTTCCTGCGGCTGGACGACGACCCGGCGACGCAGCCGTTCGCCAGGCCGCTCGGCGAGGCGCTGGCCGCGGCGACGCGGCGGTACGCGACCCAGCCCGGGCGGGTCGCCGAGCTGATCGCCGACCTGTCGAAATCGCCCGCCGAGCAGGGCTACGCGCTGCGTCGCCTGTGGGAGGCGGGGCCCTACGCAGTGCCGCCGCTGATCGAGGCGCTGCACCAGCCGGGCCTGCCGCGCGAGGATCACGACCTGCTGCTGCAGAACGTCGGCCGGCTGCGGTCCTCGGCGGTCGCGCCGCTGGCCGCCGTGCTCGACGGCACCGACCCGTCGCTGGCGACGGACGCGGCCATCGCGCTGGGGTCGATCGGCGACCCGGGCGCCGTGCCCTTCCTGACCTTCACGGCGGCCTCGCCCGCCGCGGCGCCGGCGGCCCGCGCCGCGGCCCAGGATGCGATCGCCCGGCTGACCGGCCGGCCCTTCGCCGCGCAGCCGCTGCCGCCGGGGCGGGTGCTGGATGACGCCGCCTGGTCGTATCACCGCGGCCGATCGGATTTCCCCGACGAGACGACGGTGCTCTGGTCGTGGGACGACGTCCGCAAGGTCCCGGTCGCCGCGCGAGGTGACGCCCGAGGAGGCCCGCGCGACGCTCGGCCTGCACTTCGCGCGGCAGGCGTTGCGGCTCAATCCGAACGACCGCTCGGCGCAGCTCGCGCAGCTCAGCTTGGCGCTCGAGCGGGCGGCCCGCCGCGCCGGGCCCGAGGCGGTGGCCGCGCAGGACGCGGCGACCTTCGCCGCGGCGACCGCCGCCGGTCCGGCGATGCTGGGCCAGGTGATCGACGCGGCGATCGCCGACGGCAAGAACGACCTGGCGACCGCCGCCGTGCTGGCGCTGGCGAAGGTCACCGACCGCGCCGCGCTGGCCACCGCGGACGGTCGGCCGCATCCGCTGGTCCGCGCCCTGTCGGCCCCCGGCCGTCGCACCCAGTTCGCCGCCGCCCGCGCATCGTCGCCCTGGCGCCCGACCGGCCGTTCCCCGGCTCGAGCCTGGTGGCCCCGACGCTGGCCCGGTTCGCCGTCAACCAGTCGATGCCCCGCGCCGTGGTGATCGATGGCAACGCCAACCGGGGGGCCCTGGTGGCCTCGGGGCTCAACGGCCTGGGCTACCTGTCGTCTGTGGAGGCCACTGGCGACGCCGGGTTCCTCGCCGCCGCCTCCTCGGCCGACGTCGAGCTGGTGCTCGTCGCCTACGATCTGCACTCCGGCAACTGGAAGCTGATCGACACGCTGTCCAACCTGCTGGCCGACGCCCGCACGAGGGCCCTGCCGGTCTACATCTACGGCCCGCACGAGATCCGGATCCTGCGGCCCAACCTCGAGCGGGATTTCCCCGGCATCCGCTACCTGGTGCCGACGGACGAGCCGGCCCTGCTCGAGCGGCAGTTGAGGGGCCGGCCGTCGTCGCTGACGGCGGCCGAGCGCACCGGATACGCCCGCGATGCCGCGGCGCTGCTCGCCCGGATCGCCGCGGCCCGCCGCAGCCCGATGGCCGAGGGCCTGCGCCAGCTCGAGCCGGCGCTCGCCGGGCGCCCTGCTGGCTCCCGAAGACGGCGCATCGGCCGCCGCGGCGCTGGCCGAGCTGCCCGACCCGTCCGCGCAGCGCAGCCTGCTCGACCTGGCGCTGGACCCCTCGCAACCCGCCGACCTGCGGGCCGAGGCGGCTCGCCTGGCCATCGCCAGCATCCGACGATTCCATTCCCTGCTCGCCCGCGACCAGGAGGCCCGCCTGGTCGCCGAGGCGAATGAGGAGATCAACCCGGCCGTCCGCTCCGCCCTGGCCGCCGTCATCGCGGAGCTTCGGCATTAGCCCTTCGCTTCGGGCCGTCGCCATCGGACTCGGGACTCGGAGAGGATCGAGTGGGCGGAGGTGCGACCGGGTGCAGGACGACGGATTGAGGACAGGAAGGACGAGGAGCCCATGCCGCTCGACTTGAGGACGGTCCCCGGCGCAACGGGGCAGCGACGTGTCGGAGGCGCCGCCGTCGGCGACGATCCCGCCCTGCCGGGGATCATCGGCGGCAGCTCGGCCTTGCAGGAGGTCGTGCGCACCACCCGACGCGTGGCGCCGTCGTGCGCCTGCGTCCTGATCGTCGGCGAGACCGGCACCGGCAAGGAGCTCGTCGCGCGCGCCATCCACGACCTCAGCCCGCGGGCGACCGGCCCTTACATCCGGGTCAACTGCGGCGCCCTGACCGAGAGCCTGCTCGAGAGCGAGCTGTTCGGCCACGTGAAGGGCTCGTTCACCGGGCGCGGTCGACAACCGCACCGGCCGGTTCGAGGCGGCGCACGCCGGCAGCATCTTCCTCGACGAGATCAACAGCACCTCGCCCAAGCTCCAGGTCAAGCTGCTGCGCGTGCTGCAGGAGGGCGAGTTCGAGCGGGTCGGCGACAACAATACCAAGAAGGTCGACACGCGGATCATCGCCGCGACCAACCGCGACCTGCTCGAGGAGATCGAGGCCGGCCGGTTCCGCGAGGACCTGTACTACCGGCTCAACGTGGTGCCCGTCTACCTGCCGCCCCTGCGCAGCGCCGCGAGGACATCGAGCCGCTGGTCCTGTTCTTCCTGCAGCGGTACGCCGAGCAGAACCGCCGCGAGATGCGGAAGGTCCACCCCGAGGCGATGCGGTTATTGCGCGAGCACGACTGGCCGGGGAACGTCCGCGAGTTGCAGAACTACGTCGAGCGGCGCGGTGATCCTGGGCACCGGCGGCGAGCTGCGGGTCGAGGACCTGCCGCCGCAGTTGCGCGGGCAGAGCACGCCGCGGCCGATCCGCCCTCGCAGCGGCTCGACCGACCTGCCCGCGCTCTGCTCCGAGCTGGTCCGCCAGGGCGTGCGCGCCGCCGGCCCGTCGTCAAACGACCTGTATGACCGGATCGTCGGCCGGGTCGAGCGCGAGCTGATCCAGCAGGTGCTCCAGGCGTGCGACCGCGTCCAGATCAAGGCGGCCGCCCGCCTGGGCATCAACCGCAACACGCTGCACAAGAAGCTCTCCGAGTTCCGCCTCGACGAGACCGGAGCGCCGACCGGCGCCGAGAACGGCGACGGCCACGACCACGACCACGACAGCGACCGCGAGCACGGGGGCGAGGGCCCCGGCCCCCATCTCCGACCGAACCCGATCCCCCCTACGACGAGGATTGAGCCGTCCCATGGAGACCCAGACCGAAGCCTTGCGGGACGGGGCCAGCGACGCAGGCCCGGTGTCGGGCGCAGCGAAGCCCGACGGCTCCTCCGACCTGCCACCTGCCACTTGCCACTTGCCACTCGAAGGACGACACGCCCTGCCACTCGAGGGACCACACGCCGAGCCCCTGGCCCTCGATCGATTGCACGACGGCGACTGCCTGGCGCTATTCCCCCGGATACCCGATGCCTCGGTCAACCTGATTTTCGCCGACCCTCCCTTTAATATCGGCTATGATTACGATATCTACGACGACCGCAAGGAAGCCCGGGCGTATCTCGACTGGACACTGGCCTGGGGTCGCGAGGTTGTTCGTGTACTCAAGCCCGACGGCGCGTTCTGGCTGGCGATCGGCGACGAGTTCGCGGCCGAGCTGAAGGTCCTGTTCCATCGCGAGCTGGGCCTGTCGTTGCGGAATTGGGTGGTTTGGTACTATACGTTTGGGGTCCACTGCACGAAGAAGTTCACCCGTAGTCACGCCCACTTGTTTTATTTCGTGCGTGACCCCAAACGTTTTACATTCAACGATCAGGATGTGCGCGTGCCCTCGGCGCGGCAGTTGGTGTACTTCGACGCGCGGGCCAATCCGGAGGGCCGGCTGCCGGACGACACCTGGATCCTCCGGCCGCAGGACGTGCCGGATGGCTTCCCCGCGGAGGGGGACACCTGGTACTTCCCCCGCGTCTGCGGGACGTTCAAGGAGCGTGCGGGCTGGCACGGCTGCCAGATGCCCGAGCAGCTCCTGGGCCGGATCATCCGCGCCTGCTCGAACCCCGGCGAGCTGGTGCTGGACCCGTTCGGCGGCAGCGGGACGACGCTGGCGGCGGCGAAGAAGCTGCACCGGCGGTTCGTGGGCTTCGAGCTGTCGCCCGACTACGCCGCGGCGATCCGCCGGCGGCTGGATGCCGCGAGGCCCGGCCAGCCGCTCGAGGGCGGCCCCGAGCCGACCGTCGGGGGCAAGGGGCGGGGGAAAGCCACCAGGAAGCGAACGGTCTGAGGGCCGGAAATCGGATCTCGCAGCGATTCGGCTCGAGCGTCGATCTCCGGTAGGCCCGCGAACACAGGCCCGCCGCATGGCCGATCGTCACGCGTTATAATCCGCCGAAGGCGAGCGAGGAGCCATCCGGAGTCCCAGCCTCGCGGCGCATGTCCGAGACGTATGCCTGGCCATGGCGAGGTGACACTGCTTGACCACCGAACCTCGCCCTCTCATCCTTCACCACGGGACTACCCTGCATCGAGCCCGGGCCATCGAGGCGAACGGTCCGGACCCCTCGTTCCGCGAGCCGGGCAGCAGCCGTCTTCCGCCGGCGGAGGGCTTCTCGACGGTGATCGGCGACGGGCGGCCCTGCGGCACCGGTACTCCGCGGATGGCCGCGCGGGAGAAGGACCGGCTCTTCCCCGACGAGGGCGGCCCAGCTATCCTGGAAGTCAGCGTCCCGGCGTGGATCATGGAGATCCTCCACGCCGACCCGATCGCGGCCGGGCTCGCTCGCAGCGGCGAGATTCGATTTGATCCTGAGAGCGGGCTCGATGAGCTGCGTGCCGAATGGCACAACCTCGAGAAGCGGGTAATCCCACTGTGACCGCCGAGAACTTCCTCACCGACCTGCTTGCGGCCCCGCTTGGCCCGGGCTGGACCATCGAGGGGCTGGCCGAGCAACTGCTCTGCACGATCGCGTCGCAGCCGAAGGACCAGGCGAAGGACCTCCTGCTCGACGCGGCAGCCGCCACGGATCGACAATCGCAGCGTGTCCTGAGGCCGTTGCTCGCCTGTCTTGCAACCAAGTCGGCCGCCGAATCAGGAACGTCTCCGGACCTCTACGGGGGCCGGCTCTGCTTCAAGAGAAACGGCACTGATGGTCCGGTCTGGATCGTGGGCGAGTTCGAGAACCAGCCCGGTCGCGTGCGGGTCGCGTTCCGGCGATCCTCCGTGCCGCGCGAGGCCCCCGAATCAGGGACAGGTGAGCCGTCGATCCCTCTGTCACCAGACGCATTCCCCATGCGCCCGCCGGATGACGTGAAGGTTTAGCGGCCCGCGTAGCGGGTCCGGTGCGATGCCCCGTCGGGCTGTCCGCCGGCTCGTCGCGATCGGCTCGGCCGTGACGTCGATCCCTGTGGGCGGGCCGAGTACAGGCCCCGCCAACTCCTCCGCCGTGTGCCCGGCCTCGAAGAACTTGCTGACGGCATTCATCTCTGCACTGCGGAGGTCCAAGGCCCTGATCGGGCGGTTTACGGGGCGGGTCCCGCGGTCGGGCGAGCACCTGGTGCCCGAGGCGGCGCTGGAGGCGCTCGCCGACCGAGGAATCCCGTTCGCCGTGAGGGGAAGGGCGACATGAGGGTATGGGGGTGAGACATGGCCAAGGAGCGAAAGCCGAAGCCGACGAAATCCCGGCGTGACGAGGCTCGTGAGGAGCGGATCTCGATCGAGATCGTCGTCGATGCCTATGACGAGGAAGAACAGGCGATGGGCTGGTGCAGCTACCTCGAGGAGAAACTGGAGACGCCGTTCCGGGCCCGCTGCATCAAGGATCGGGCCACCTCGCCCTTGAGGGTGGGCGACGAGGTGGAAGTCGTCGGTTTCGCCAGCGAGGAATGCGAACGAGAGATGTTCGTCGAGATTCCGTGGGAGTCCAAGCCGACCCTGGCTGTCCCCCTGTCCCAACTGGAGGTCGTTCGCGGGAGCAAGGCAACCCGTCAGGCGGTTGAGGATTGGCACTACTGGGTCGAGAAGCACTGAGGCCGCTCGCGAACAAGGCGCGGCAACCGAGGCCGCCTCATGCTCTGCGGGTGATTCGATCGCTGGCGTCTGGTGACTCCCCCGCGTCCGCGGGACGTTCACAACCTGAAGCCGTCCCGGCTACACTGGCAGGAGTTCGAGCCGTGGCGACGGTGCACGACCCGCCGGGCTGAGCGTCCGCGTGGAACCAATTCGAGTGGAAGGGCCGTGGGAAGATGATCACCATCACGTTTCCCGATCGTGAGACCGAAAAGCGAGGCGCTGGCTTTCTTGATCGGGCGGTTTTCGGGGCGCGTCCTGCGGTCGGGCGAGCACCTGGTGCCCGAGGCGGCGCTGAGGCGCTGCCGACCGGGGGATCCCGTTCGCGGTGAGTGGAAAGGCGGAGTAAGAGCAGCAGATGGCGGCGTTTCGAGGTTCTGCTGCCCCTCCGGTTCAATGACGGGCGGGATGTACCGGCCGAGTGGCTCGCCGAGGCCGTCCTGGAGGTCGTCGACCACTTCGGCGCCGCCAGCTATGAGACCCAGAAGGTCGAAGGTCACCGGCGGCACGCGGGCGTCCTCTACCGGGATGACCTGGTGCGGATCGTCATCGACGTGCCCGACCTGGTCAAGAATCGGCAGTGGATGAAGCGGTTCAAGAAACGATGGCTGGACTGTCTCGAGCAACTCGAACTCTGGATGGTTAGCTACCGTATCGAGCTCGAGTGAGAGCCCGTTCGGCGGCAGCGGGACGACGCTGGCGGCGGCGAAGGAGCTGCACCGGCGGTTCGTGGGCTTCGAGCTGTCGCCCGACTACGTCGCGGCGATCCGCCGGCGGCTGGAAGCCGCGAGACCCGGCCAGCCGCTCGAGGGCGGACCCGAGCCGACCGTCGGGGGCCAGGGGTGCGGTTCGAAGGTCCGGGGACGATGACGGGAGTCAGCCCGGCTATACTGGAATCCGCCCGAGACGCGACAAGGTCACGCGAAATTCCGTCCGCCGCGTGACCGGGACGGAAACGGTCGAGTCGCGCCGATCACGATCGCGATCATGAGCCCCGATCGAGGAGGAGGTCCGAGCATGACCAGGACGATCCACGGGGTCGTTCACGGCAATCACATCGCCGTGGAGGAGGATCTGGGGCTGGCCGAAGGCCAGGTCGTGGAGCTGACGATCCGCGTGGTGACGCCTCCGCCGATGGAGGGCCGACGCCCCGGCGACGGGCTGCTCCGCACCGAGGGGGCCCTGGCCGACGATACCGAATGGGACCGGATCATGGACGAGATCCACCGGGCCAGGAAGCAGGAACGACGGCCTCCAGTCCCCGACCTGGACGAGTCATGAATTTCCTGCTCGACACCGACATCTGCTCCGCCCATATGCGACGCCCCGCAACGCTGGCCCATCGCTTCATCCAGCACACGGGGCAGATCGCAATCTCGACCGTCACCCTGGCCGAGTTATATGCCGGCGCTTACAAGCACTCACAACGGAGCCGGCTGCTGGTCCTGATCGCCGACCTCGTGCAGGATGTCGCGCTGCTCGATTTCGATTCGAGCTGTGCGGAGGTGTTCGGGCAAGTCAGGGGTACGCTGCTTCAGGAAGGCATCTCGGTCCCGACGACCGACCTGATGGTCGCTTCGGCCGCCCTGGTCCACAACCTCACCCTGGTGACTCACAATACGGCCGATTATCGCAACATCCCCGGACTTCGGCCCGGCGACTGGCTCAAAGGCTGAGCGATCGCCGACAGGGCGGAATACCCCGGCCGGCCGCTCGAGGGCGGCCCCGAGCCGACCGTCGGGGGCAGCGGCGGCAGTGATACCGGCCGCCGACCGCGGGCGAAGAGCCGCTGATCCGCCGAGCGTCGGATTCCGCCCCCGAAGCGAACCGACGGGAGGTGCCCGGTTCGGCACGGGTCTCACGACCCCGCCGACGTGACCGCCAGGTCTCCCGGGCGGATACCGACGGCGCCGGGCCGGCGGATGGAGACCTTCGGCCGCGGGCCGCGGCGGGATCGGAAACCCGCGCCGAACGGGGAAGACCCGCGCCGAACGGGGAACGAGAACGGATGGCCTGCATTCTCCCAACCATGGAATGGTGGCCCCGACGCCGGAAAATCTGGAAAAAATTTGAAATGTTTCTTTTACTTACAGCCAAAGCACTTGTGGCGAGAAAACGCCACTTATCGCCAATAGGTGCATTTCAGTTTTTGCAAAACTGACGTCGCCGACAGAAGTCCGCGTGTGAGGGGACTGGATTTTTGGCTCAAGCGGCGAATGAGGCTGTCCGGCGATGAAATCCGCCCCAAGAACCCCGAAATGCCCCCACCCAGCCCCACCAGGGCCACGGTGCGGGCACGCGAGACGGCTTATTCGCCCCAGTCCCTCCTCCCGACAGCGTCTGCTCCACTTGAACCTTAACCCGCGCGCGCAGCTTCTTCGACGCCGCCGCTCGCAGCACGTTCCATCCCGCCACCTTGTGCAGGATCGCACGGAACACGCTCCCTCGACCTCGCACTCGCAACCGGTCCATCCCCAGCCGATTCTTCAGGCCGCTGTTGGTTCGACTCGATCCCCGCTCGCTGCGCGTACCGCTCGGCGAACACCGGCGTCTCTTGCTCTCGACGCCGACCGGCCAGGCGGTGTTCCTTGTCGCTGAACTCCATCGTGTACCGACCGTCCCGCGTCGTGTCGATCGGACAACTCGCGCGGAACGGACAGCCCGCGCACGCCGCCGCCGGCATCTCGATCCGCGTCATGCCGGCCGCCGCATCTCGCTCGACCACCAGCGGCACCTGCCCGCTGGGGCAGGCTTCGACTTGCCCGGTCCGCTCGTCCACGGCGAAATCGTCCACCGTCAATGCCTGGGGAGCCCTCACCGGCTCCGGGCCGGGGATCGGTCCTACGAGGTCCACGCCGCGCCCCGCGGCGGCCCGGACATTCTCGTCGCTGCAATACGGCGTGTCGGCCAACATCTCCTCGGGGAGCAGGCCCGACCCCGCGAGCTGATCGAGCATCGGCACCATCGCGGCGACGTCGGGCTCGCAGGCCGTCTGCGGCAGCGCCGCGGTGATCAGCTGCACGTCATTGGCCGGGCTGCACGTCTCGGCGAGTTGCACCTGGTAGCCGGGACCCTTGCGGCCATCGTAGGTGGCGTCGGGGTCCGACGGGTTCTGGATGCGGTCGCCGCCGGTCTTGGCCTTCACGACGACGGTATCGCCGACGACTTCGCACTGCTGGTCGAAGATGGTGCGCAAGGCCTTGTAGGTCGAGCGGCCGGTCCACTCGGGGCGATCGGCGAAGTGCTCGATGGTCCGGAGCAGGTCCTCGGCGGCTCGCTGCCGCGACCGCCGTCGCGCCTCGGCGTCCTTGGCGGCGGCGAACAACTGCGATTCGGCGGGCTCGTAGCGGTTGCGGAAGTCCTCGGGCAGCGCGGCGTACTGCTCGGGGGCATGGCGCTTGACCTGGGTCAGGAACCGCTTGATGGCGACGGCCATCAGCCTGGTGCGGCCGAAGGTGGCCATGTGGCTGAAGACGTGGGTCGAGTCCAGCCGCTGCCGCGCGACGTCGAGTTCCAGCTCGTCGGCCAGGTGGATGGTGACGTCGTGGAAGACCTGGGTGGCCAGCTCGTCGTCGCGAAAGAGGGCCTGATAGCGCTCGACGGTGCGCGCGGAGATCTCGACGCCCGGTTCGAGGTTGAGGGCGTACTGGACATCGCTGCGGAAGATGTAGGCTTCGGCGGCCTCGGCGGCGGCCCAGTCGAAGAAGTCGGCCAGGAAGACGAGGCCGGCCATCGAGTAGAGTTCCTTGGTGGGAGTGCCGAGGTCATGGCTGAAATGACGGGCGAGCTCACCGACGGGGAGGACGTCGAGGACGACGTGGCGAAAGACGCCTTGCCACCCCTCGGCGATGATCCGGTGGCCGGCGGGAGGGATGACGCCGTCGAAGGGGTCGAAGAGGCGTGTTTGTCGGGGGTCGACGATATGGATCATGGCGGACGCAACTCCTCTGATAAACTGGAGTTAAGTATAGAGCCGCGTCGGGGAAAGTCAAGAGGAAAAGCGACGAAAACCGAGTAGATTCAAGGACTTATGACGAGAATTGGCCCCCGATGCACTTTTGTCGGGAACGTCAAAACTGGTACATCCTATATATAGGGGAAGAGAAGAAGCGCAGGGGGTACAGGGGGCTATGGGGGCACCGGAGCGCGAAGTGCATGCACGCAATCTTCCCGCGGGACTCCATGGGCTCGTCACCGGCGGCGTACGGCAATGGACATGTTTGGCGGGCGCGACTCCTGTCTGGAGATGCCCATTCGCCCGGGACTTCCGGGCTTCCTCGGAGGACCGTGCCGGGACTCGTCCGCCGGAGGATTTCGGTCAGACGACCCTGTCGCCAGGCTTCCCGGGTGGATTCCGAACGGGGCGCGGGGTGGTGGGGGACCTACGGCCGCGGGCCGCGGGCAAGGAGCCGGTGACCCGGTGACCCGCGTGCCGTCGGATTCGGCCCCGCCCCCGAGCCGGTCGTCCGGCTTGATCAAGATCGATCGCGGGTCTGAGCCAGGCGGGCGACGAACGCGGCGTGCTCGGGGGTGGCGCAGGCCCAGGTCGACCACGGCTCGCAGGCGACGCCGATCGCCCTGCAGCAGCGCGACCGGGTCGAGCCACAGGCCCGGGAACACGGTCGAACGGTACAGGCCGTCGCCTTCGACCGATCGGCGCACCAGCTCGCCGTGTTCCTGGCCGAACCAGTGGATCTCGTCCGGATCGATCGCGCGGACGAGGTATTCCTGGACCCCGGCTCGTTCGTAGTCGGCCTTCTTCGATCCCAGGTCGACGTACCGCGTGGCCTTCGAGACCTCGACGATGAGCTCCGGCGCACCGCCGACGTAGGCGCCCTCGTCCCACGTCCGTCCGCCGCACTCGGGCAGGATGCGCAGCAAGCCGTCGGGTTGCGGCTCGCTCCTCCAGCCGAGGATTGTCGTGGCGTTGTGCAGGAACTGGACGCCGGGCGTATTCTCGGCGTAATAGTCGAGCCACACCATCACGGGAGGATCGGCGAAGCCGTGGGCAACGCTGAGGGGACTGGGCATGTAGACAACTCCATCGATCAATTCGGCGCGGGTCCCGGGCGGCATCGCCTCGTAGAGCGCGTGGAACGTGGGCTGGTCGAGTCGCTGGCCTTCCACCAGCGTGTTCGGCGGGGCTGTCGCGGTCGTTCGATCGGGCATGGGGCCGTCCTCATCTCCGGGACACAAATCCGACCGGATCGCGCCGACTCGTGGAGCGGATCGGCGAGGATTCGCGATCAAAGCCTGGTTCATGTTACCACAGACCGGCCGCGCCCGCAGGGTGCGCGGTGACTCCGACCGCGGGCGGGCTCTTCTGCGTGGAGTCGCTGCCGACCGGTCCGCCCTGACCCGTTCGGTGGCAGCGGGACGACGCTGGGCTGGCGGCGGCGAAGGAGCCGCACCGGCGGTTCGTGGGCTTCGAGCTGTCGCCCGACTACGCCGCGGCGATCCGCCGCCGGCTCGATGCCGCGAGGCCCGGCCAGCCGAAGCGAAACGGCCCCGATGGTCCGGTCTGGATCGTGGGCGAGTTCGAGAACCAGCCCGGCCGTGTGCGGGTCGCGTTCCGGCGATCCTCCGCACCACGAGAGGTCATCGAACTGAGAACAGGTGGATCATCGATCCCTCTGTCGCCGGACGCATTCCCCACGCGCCCGCCGGACGACGTGAAGGCTTATTGTGGGAGCCGGTTCCTGCCGGCGATCGGTCGGCCTCGGGCCGGTCCGAGCCTTTGTAGGAGCCGGCTCCTGCCGGCGATCGGTCGGGCCGCTGCCGACCGGATGGGGCCGGCCGGATCGGGCCGGCCGGATCGGGAGCAGCAGGAGCTCCCTCCTACAAAGAACCGTGCCGGTCCGTGCCGGTCCGAACCTTTGTAGGAGCCGGCTCCTGCCGGCGATCGGTCGGGCCGAATCCGCCCGGATCGGGTCGGCCGGATCGGGAGCAGGAGCTCCCTCCTACAAAGAACCGGGCCGGTCCGGCGTCGGTCCGGTCTGTTGTGGGAGCGGGCTCCTGCCGGCGATCGGTCGGTCGGTCGGCCCCCGGGCCGGTCCGATCCGTTGAGAGCCGGTGACCGCCGGGCGGCGCGGTTCGGCGGGTTCGATGGCGGACCGGTCGTGATCCGCGTCGCGGCAACCCCTCGGGTGGCAGGAAGGCGCTGAGGCGCCCCTGTTTTCCTGTCCCGTCGCAGGCGGTAGACTCGGCGGTATGCCTGAGATCACTCGCCTCCTCGCCGCCGCGGCGCACGGCGACCGCCAGGCGGCGGCCGACCTGCTCCCGCTCGTCTACGACGAGCTGCGTCAGCTCGCGGCCGCCCGCATGGCCCTGGAGAGACCCGGGCACACGCTCGACGCCACCGCCCTGGTCCATGAGGCTTTCCTGCGGCTGGTCGGGGATCAGCACTTCGACGGCAAGGCGCAACTTCTTCGCCGCCGCGGCCGAGGCGATGCGGCGGGTGCTGGTCAACCGCGCCGGGACCGCGCGCGGCTGAAGCGGTGCGGGGGGCGGAACCGGGTCGATCTCGACCGGATCACCGACCCGGCCGCCGCCACCGACGATGAGCTCCTCGAGCTCGACGACGCCCTCGACCGATTCGCGAAGGAGTTCCCCACGGCCGCCGAGCTGGTGAAGCTGCGGTTCTTCGCCGGGATGACGCTGGGCGACGCCGCCGAAGCCCTGGGCCTCGCTCGTCGGACCGCCGACCGGCACTGGGCCTTCGCCCGGGCCTGGCTCGCCGACGCGCTCGACGGCGGATAATCTGAGAAATCTCCGGATCACCTGGCGCACAATCCGGTCGAACGGGGCATTGGGTGATGGAGCCCAACCCGGAGGTGAACCCATGGCCGACGACGCCCCCAGGCTGATGACCCTCTTCGCCGAAGCCCTCGAACGGACCGAACCGGCCCGCGGGCCGCCTACCTGGACGCCGCCTGCGGCGACGATCTGGCGCTGCGTCGACGGGTCGAGGCGCTGCTCGCCGCCCACGACGGGGCCGGCCGGTTCCTGGAGCCCGACTTCAGCGGATTGTCCGGAACCGCCGCACCCGAGACCGAGGAGAGCCCCGGGCCTCCGTCGGGGAAACGTGTTCGCCGTCGCACCTGGTGACCGGAGAACACCGGCCGGACGGCACGATCACGACGATCGAGGGCCCCGCTCCGGCCGGCCGGCCCGGCGGACCTGTCGCCGGCCAGGTCATCGCCGGCCGCTACACGCTGCTCGACGTCCTGGGCGAGGGGGGCATGGGGACGGTCTACCGGGCCGATCAGACCGAGCCGGTCAGGCGGCAGGTGGCGCTGAAGCTGATCAGGATCGGAATGGACTCGCGCACGGTGCTGGCCCGGTTCGACGCCGAGCGGCAGGCGCTGGCCCTGATGGACCACCCCAACATCGCGCGGGTCTACGACGGCGGCACCACCGCGGCGGGCCAGCCGTTCTTCGTGATGGAGCTGGTCGGCGGGGTGCCGATCACCGAGTATTGCGATCGCAAGCGCCTTTCGCTCCAGGCCCGACTGGAGTTATTCGTCACGGTCTGCCAGGCGGTGCAGCACGCCCACCAGAAGGGGATCATCCACCGGGACCTGAAGCCCGGCAACGTCCTGGTCACCGAGGTGGACGGACGGCCCACGCCGAAGGTCATCGATTTCGGGGTCGCCCGGGCGACGGAGCAGAAGCTCACCGACTTGAGCCTCGTGGAGACCGGGGCGATCGTCGGCACGCCGGCGTACATGTCGCCCGAGCAGGCCGACCCGTCGACTCAGGACATCGACACCCGGACCGACATCTATGCGCTGGGGGTGATCCTGTACGAGCTGCTGGCTGGCTCGCCGCCGATCGACGCGAAGCAGTTCCGGCGCGGTGCGCTCCTGGAGATGCTGCGGATGGTGCGGGAGATCGACCCGCCGCGGCCGAGCACCCGGGTGAGCACGGCCGACGCGCTGCCGAACATCGCGTCGAATCGCAATGTCGAGCCGGCGCAGTTGAAGCGGGAGCTGCGGGGCGACCTCGACTGGATCGTGATGAAGGCGCTGGAGAAGGACCGCGGCCGGCGTTACGAGACGGCCAGTGGGTTCGGGGCGGACGTGATGCGGCACCTGGCGCACGAGCCGGTGCAGGCGGCCCCGCCGAGCCGGGCCTACCGGGTGCGGAAGTTCGTGCGGAAGCATCGCGGCGCGGTGGTCGCCGTCAGCCTGGTCGTGCTGGCGCTCGTGGCCGGCATCGCGGGGACGACGTGGGGGCTGTTCCGGGAGGCCGAGCGGGTCAAGGAACGCGATGCGGCGTTTCGCAAGGCCGATGACGCCCGGCGAACCGCCGACGCTCGCGCCGGGGAGATCAAGTATCAGCTCGGCGTCAGCGACATGGTCCTGGCCAGTGTCGCCTACGACAATCGCGACGTCGTGGTGGCTGCAGAACGGCTGGGCAATGTGCCCCCTGAGCAGCGGGGCTGGGAGTGGCACTACCTGAAGCGGCTGACACGCGGCGGCCTGTTTGCCCTGTATGGCCACACGAGCGCGGTGCAGAGCGCGGCGTTCAGCCCCGATGGGGCCCGCATCGTCACCGCGAGCGCGGACCTGACGGCCAGGGTGTGGGACGCGCGGACGGGCACCCCTCTGCTCGAGCTCAAGGGCCACACGGGCGCGGTGAACGGCGCGGCGTTCAGCCCCGATGGGGCCCGCATCGTCACCGCGAGCTCGGACCTGACGGCCAGGGTGTGGGACGCGCGGACGGGCACGCCCTGTGCTCGAGCTCAAGGGCCACACGGGCGCGGTGTAGAGCGCGGCGTTCAGCCCCGATGGGGCCCGCATCCTCACCGCGAGCGATGACCGGACGGCCAGGGTGTGGGACGCGCGCACGGGGACGCCCCTGCTCGAGCTCAAGGGCCACACGAACCTGGTGACCAGCGCGGCGTTCAGCCCCGATGGGGCCCGCATCGTCACCGCGAGCTGGGACCGCACGGCCAGGGTGTGGGACGCGCGGCACGGGCACGCCCTGTGCTCGAGCTCAAGGGCCACACGGGCGCGGGGCCGAGCGCGGCGTTCAGCCCCGATGGGGCCCGCATCCTCACCGCGAGCTGGGACCGCACGGCCAGGGTGTGGGACGCGCGCACGGGCACGCCCCTGCTCGAGCTCAGGGGCCACACGGACACGGTGACCAGCGTGGCGTTCAGCCCCGATGGGGCCCGCATCGTCACCGCGAGCTGGGACCGGACGGCCAGGGTGTGGGACGCCAGCACGGGTACCCCTGTGCTTGAGTTCAAGGGCCACACGAACCTGGTGCACGGCGCGGCGTTCAGCCCCGATGGGGCCCGCATCCTCACCGCGAGCTCGGATCGGACGGCCCGGGTGTGGGACGCGCGCACGGGCAACCCTGTGCTCGAGCTCAAGGGCCACACGGACGGGGTGTTCGGCGCGGCGTTCAGCCCCGATGGGGCCCGCGTCGTCACCGCGAGCTCTGACCGGACGGCCCGGGTGTGGGACGCGCGGACGGGCACTCCTGTGCTCGAGCTCAAGGGCCACACGCAGACGGTGCACAGCGCGGCGTTCAGCCCCGATGGGGCCCGCATCCTCACTGCGAGCTTGGACGGGACGGCCAGGGTGTGGGACGCGCGCACGGGTACCCCTGCGCTCGAGCTCAAGGGCCACACGGACACGGTGAACGGCGCGGCGTTCAGCCCCGATGGGGCCCGCATCGTCACCGCGAGCGATGACCGGACGGCCCGGGTGTGGGACGCGCGCACGGGCAAGCCTCTGCTCGAGCTCAAAGGCCATACGGACACGGTGAACAGCGCGGCGTTCAGCCCCGATGGGGCCCGCATCCTCACCGCGAGCGATGACTGGACGTCCAGGGTGTGGGACGCCGGCACGGGCACTCCTGTGCTCGAGTTCAAGGGCCACACGAACCAGGTGTGGAGCGTGGTGTTCAGCCCCGATGGGGCCCGCGTCGTCACCGCGAGCTCTGACCGGACGGCCCGGGTGTGGGACGCGCGGACGGGCACTCCTGTGTTCGAGCTCAAGGGCCACACGGAGATGGTGACCAGCGCGGCGTTCAGCCCCGATGGGGCCCGCATCGTCACCGCGAGCTCTGACCGGACGGCCCGGGTGTGGGACGCGCGCACGGGCAAGCCTCTGCTCGAGCTCAAAGGCCACACGGAGATGGTGACCAGCGCGGCGTTCAGCCCCGATGGGGCCCGCATCCTCACCGCGAGCTGGGACCGCACGGCCAGGGTGTGGGACGCGCGCACGGACACTCCTGCGCTCGAGCTCAAGGGCCACACGGGCGCGGTGTGGAGCGCGGCGTTCAGCCCCGATGGGGCCCGCATCGTCACCGCGAGCGATGACCGGACGGCCAGGGTGTGGGACGCGCGCACGGGCACGCCCCTGCTCGATCTCAGGGGCCACACGGACCGGGTGTGCGAGCGCGGAGTTCAGCCCCGATGCGGCCCGCATCGTCACCGCGAGCGATGACCGGACGGCGAGGGTGTGGGACGCGCGCACGGGCACGCCCCTGCTCGATCTCAGGGGCCACACGGGCCCGGTGCTGAGCGCGGCGTTCAGCCCCGATGGGGCCCGCATCGTCACCGGCAGTTCGGATGAGACGGCGAAGGTGTGGGACGCGAGCACGGGCCAGGAATTGGTGGGCGCGCCGATCCCACCCGCAACCCGTCTCGACCAGATTAGCCCGGACGGCCGGTGGATTGCCCACATCCTTGCCAACCGCGTCGAACTGATCCTATTGCATCCGGATGAGGAAGAACTCTCCGCTCGCAGGCTCCTGATGCAACCGGACTTCCGCCTGTATCGAGAAGCCTACGACGCGGCGATGGAGGCCAACGACGCGTTCGCGGCCCGGTTCTACCTCAATCTCTTCCCGCCGCCCGAGCGGGCACTCATCCGAGCCGAGGCGATCGTCAAGCCTCTGTTCGCCCGCCTGCTCCTTCGCGACGACGTCCTCGCGGCCCTCCAGGCCCAACCGGCGGCCGATCCCGAGACCCAGGCGGCCTGCCTGAAGCTGGCCGGAACCTGGCCCGAATCCGCCTCGGCGTGCAACGAGGCCGGTTGGGCAGCGGTCCGCGAACCCGGACTGCCGGATGCGGATTACCATCGCGGGCTGCGCCTGGCCAGGGCCGCCTGCCGGCTCGAGCCGGAGAATGCTGCTTTCCTCAACACCCTGGGCGTGGCCCAGTACCGCTGCGGGCTCATGGCCGAGGCGCTGGCAACCCTGACGCGGACAAACGCCCTGAACCAGGAGAAAGATCCGGCCAACCTGGCTTTCCTGGCCCTGGCCCAGCACCACCTGGGGCTGTCCGATCAGGCGCCGCGCCACGCTGGGCCGGCTGCGCGAGGCGATGAAGGACGCACGGCAGGCCGGGATTCGCGAATCACAGGCTTTACTCCACGAGGCCGAGACGATCGAGCTCGACCGGGTCTTCCCGGCCGACCCGTTCGCGCCGTGATCGCCGACGAGGCTGCGAGTCGGAACGAGGTTTCGAAGATGCGACGGACAGGCGCCGGAGTGCCCTGGCCGGTATGTCGCCGGCTCGTGCCGTAACCGCGCGGCCCGCCGGGTAATGCCCGGGGCGCGGGAATGGCTGCAACCGAGGTCCGCAAGAAGATGGTCGCACGCAGGGTGCTCAAACTGTGAATTGGATGACCGGGCTCACTTCTGATAAACTGGGATCATCGGAGGAGGATCGCGATGAAGACGATCACAGTGCAAGCCGAAGTCTCGGCCGACCAGATCTTGAGGGTCGAAATTCCATGTGACCTGAGGCCCGGTCCTGTCGAGGTCGTGCTGACCATTCCAAAGGATGAAGGCGATGGTGCTCCCGGTCGGATCGACTGGAAGAGCCTGTGGGGGCTGGGACGAGAAGTCTGGGAAGGCGTCGATGCGAAAGCCTACCTCGACGAGCTTCGCGCCGATCGAGAGTATTGACCGTGAACATCCTCGACGCAATTCCGGCGGGTGGGCTCGTTGCCCTCGACACGGTCGTCTGGATCTACGAGTTCGAAGGGAATCCGTTGTTCGGTCCGATCACGCGTCCGCTCTTCGAACGAGGGATCTGGCAAGGGCGTGTGCCGGGCGGCTTGCAGCCTGCTCGTCCTGGGGGAAGTGCTGGTCAAGCCGCTCGCTGACTCGCAGCCGGACGTGGCCGACCGATACCGACAAATCCTCTCACCTCGTTCCGACTTGACTGTCTGGCCGATCACTCGCGATGTGGTGGAGATGGCGGGATCGCTTCGCGCGAGATATCGCGTCAGGATGCTCGACGCGATCCACGTTTCGTGCGCGATCGTCAATGGCGCCGACTGCTTCGTGACCAACGACGAAGGCTTCGAAGAATCTCCGAAGTGCTCATCGTGATCGTCGCCGACTACCTTCCGGCCTCGCCCGCATCGGCATCCCCGGTCTCGCCCTGAATACCACGGGAAGAACGGCTCCGGATCATCCGCGCCCGGACGTTGCGATCGCCCCACGCAGAGGAGATGAAGAGTTTCACGCAGAGACGCAGAGGGTCGCAGAGACGCAGAGAAGATGCAGGATTCGCGGGACAATTGTTCTTGCCCAGGGAGCGACTGGACGTGCACGAGAACGAGATCAGCGGAGAGATCGTGGACGCGGCCTGCAGGATCCACCGGAGGATCGGGCCCCGGGTTGTTTGGATCCGTCTACGAGCGGATTCTGCGATACGAGATCGAGCGACGCGGACGACCAACGCGGTTTGCGCCTGGCGGAGGCCACATGGCGGTCGGACGTCTCGACCACGGATTGCACGAATTACACGGATCAAGACCGGAATCCGGGCATTTTGTGATCCGTGGAATCCGTGGTGCAGAGTCCGGTCATTCTCGACTACGGACTGCACGAATAACACGGATCAAGACCGGAATCCGGGTCTCGTCTTGGGTGATCAGTTGGTGCTGCCCTACCCTGGAGATACGCTGGTCTGGAGCGCCTCCGGCATCATCTGGGGTAGGCTACCTCCTGCCGATCGCCTTGATGCGGTGACCCTCCTTATTGGTCGGGCCCACAACCTCCACGTCGTTGCCCGGAATTTCTACGAGTTCTGGGTGGTCGCCACGCGACCTGCAAACGTCAACGGTCCTGGGAAGACGGCTGCCGAAGCCCTCGCTGACCTTGTCTATTTTGAGGGCTTGTTCCACTGGCTCGACGAGACCGTACCGATTTACAGTGCCTGGAAAGACCTCGTCACCTCGACCCCGATTCTTGGCAAGAATGGCCGCGATGCCCGGTTTGTCACAGCCATGGCCGTGCACGGCCTGACTCACCTCTTGACCTTCAACACCCAGGATTTTCGGCAATACCCCGCGATCACCGCGGTCGCCCCGGCCGATGTCCTGGCGTCGAGACCCCGCGGCCCCAGGGGGTCCGACGTCGTAACTCGGATTGGAACAACGACTGGGTGATCGAATCGGGCTGGAGTGAGAGCCCGTTCGTCGTCGTCGGAACGAGGCTGGTGGCGGCGAAGACGCTGCGCCGGCGGTTGCTGGGCTTCGCACTCTCGCCCGCCCCGGCGGCGATCGGTCGGCTTGTTGAGTTAAGGCCCTCCGGCCCGGTCCGGCCGCTGGAGGGCCGTCCCGGGCCGATCGCCGGGGGCAAAGGCGTGGATCTCTAGCGAAAGGCCGCTGAAAAGACGCGTGTCAGGACAACACCAATGCCCCGGCCGGGCGCAGCGCCTTGAGACAGCCGAGGGCGATTGCCTCCGCACGGTCCTGTTGTGCGGGGCGCGGCTCGCCCAGATCGTCCGCACGTCGTTCCCAGGACCATTCGCAAACCGAAGTCGCCTCGGCTACACTGACATCAGGATCGAGCAATGGAGGCGGGTGAAGCCGCAACAGCCGTCCCGGCCGCTCTGGATCCGGACGGCTGATGGATGTCCGATCGAGGCCGATCCGAGTCCCCGACGCCTTCCTGGGAACGAGCCAGCCGCGGGCGGATCGTCCCGGGCGCCTGACCGGGCCAGCCGCTTGAATGGAGGGAGAGACCTCGTGTCCACAGTCGCACCGACGCAACCGATGCCGCCGGCTCCCCTCCCGGGAGCAGTGGTCCAGGCAGGGGCGCTGCCGGAGCCCTACCGCTTCACCGTCAACCAGTACGAGCGCATGGCGGAGATGGGTATCCTGACGGAAGACGATCGGGTCGAACTGATCGACGGGATCGTGGTGACCAAGATGGCCAAGGGACCGGCGCATGTCTGGGCCACCAAGCGGGCCGGCGATCGGCTGGAATCCTTGCTCAAGGGTGGATTTTCCCTGCGCCGCGAGGCCCCCGCGCGAATCCCCGCCTTGAATGAGCCGGAACCCGACTTGCTGGTCGCCCGAGGGGATGACGCCATCTATCTGGTGCGTCATCCGGAGCCTCACGAGATCGCGCTGATCGTCGAGGTTTCTGATACCACCTATCGGTATGACCGGGATCAGAAATATCCCGCCTTCGCCGGTGCCGGCATCCCGGTGTACTGGATCGTCAACCTGGGCGAGCGGTGCATCGAGGTCTACACCGATCCCAGCCCGGAGGGTTTCGCGACCCGACGGAACTATCGCCCTGGCGATGCCATCCCCGTCGAGATTGACGGGCAGCCACTCGGCGAGATCGCAGTCAACGAAATCCTTCCCCCGAAGCCGGCCGGGGATAACGGGGCCTGATCGCGGCACGAAGCGAATCCTGTCCCGTCCCGTCGGCCGGAGGGCTGGGTAGCACGGCTGCCAGATGCCCGAGCCGTTCCTCGGGCGGATCCTCCGCGCGTGTTCGAATCCCGGCGGCGTGGTGCTGGACCCGTTCGGCGGCAGCGGGACGACGCTGGCGGCGGCGAAGAAGCTGCACCGGCGGTTCGTGTGCTTCGAGGTCTCGCCCGACGACGCCGCGGCGATCCGCCGCCGGCTCGGGACCGGCCGCTCGAGGGCCGTCCCGGTCCGGCCGTCGGGGGCAATCCGCGCGGCTCACGGACAAGGCGCCGCGGATTCCCTCCTCGACACGTTGACGACCGGGACGGGTCGGGGTGGAATACCACGATCGGATTCAGGGATCCTCAGCCGAGGGTTGGGTCTCGCGGCTCCTCCGGAGGTTCCCACGGCCGGCTGTGGTCGCTCAAGACAGTGGACGACGTCACGCGGATCCTCTTGGCGATGGAAGAGGGCGACCCGGCGCTGCCGGCCGGCTCTTGCCCCTGATCTACGACGAATTGCGCAAGCTGGCCGCCCGGAGACTCGCCGGCGAGCCGCCGGGGCAGACCCTCCAGCCGACTGCCCTGGTCCACGATGCCTACCTGAGGCTGGTCGGCGACGGCGTGCAGCGGGATTGGAGCGGGCGGGGTCATTTCTTCGCCGCCGCGGCGACGGCCATGCGGCGCATCCTGATCGAACGCGCGCGGCGGAAGCACCGGCGGATCCACGGCGGCGGCCTCCGGCGGCGGGAGCTCCATCCCGATCTCGCCGCCGCGCCCGAGCCGAATCCGGAGTTGCTCGCACTCGATGCCGCCCTGTCCCGGCTCGCCCGGCAGGATCCGGTCAAGGCCCGGCTGGTCGAGCTGCGTTACTTCGCCGGCCTGACCGGCGACGAGGCGGCCGGGATCCTGGGGATCTCCGCCCGGACCGCCGACCGATACTGGACTTACTCGCGGGCCTGGCTGCGCCGCGAGATGGAAGGCGGGAGCCCGGACGACGGGATCGGAAAAAAACCTGGCGCCGGCGGCGACGTTCCGTCGCACTGAGGAAGGCTCCCGCACACTCCTCATCGATCGAGGTCCGGCCATGAACGAAGAAACGTTGTTCGAACAGGCCCTGTCCCGATCGCCCGAGGACCGCGCCGCATTCCTTGATGAGGCTTGCGCAGGCCGGCCCGAGCTTCGCGCGGCCGTCGAGGCCCTGCTGGCGGCGCACGAGAAGTCGGGCAACATCCTCGACAGGCCCCCGATCGATCCCGCCCAGTCCGAGGCTACCCGCCCCGGCCAGCCCCGTCCCGACGCCACCCTCGACCACACCCCGGAGCCCGACGACCCATCCCCCGACCTCACCAGGACGACCGACCTCGAACCGGACTCGCAGTCCGGGCTTGTCATCGCCGGCCGCTACGCGCTGCCAGCAGAAGATCGGCGAGGGCGGCATGGGCGAGGTCTGGGTCGCCAGGCAGACCGAGCCGGTCAAGCGCAAGGTGGCGCTCAAGCTGATCAAGACCGGCATGGACTCGAGGGCCGTGGTCGCAGCGCTTCGAGCAGGAGCGGCAGGCCCTGGCGATGATGGACCACCCCAACATCGCCCGGGTCCTCGACGGCGGCCTGACGCCCACCGGCCAGCCGTTCTTCGTCATGGAGCTGGTCAACGGCCTGCCGCTGACGAAGTTCTGCGACGAGGCCCGGCTCACGCCCCGCGACCGGCTGGAGCTGTTCGTGCCGATCTGCCAGGCGGTGCAGCACGCGCACCAGAAGGGCATCGTCCACCGCGACCTCAAGCCGGCCAACATCCTGGTGACGATCATCGACGGCCGGCCGGTGCCCAAGGTGATCGACTTCGGCGTGGCCAAGGCGACCGCCGGCAAGCTGACCGACGAGTCGCTGTCCACCCAGTTCGGCGCCGTGGTCGGCACGCTGGAGTACATGGCGCCCGAGCAGGCGGGCTTCTCCGGCGAGGACATCGACACCCGCGCCGACATCTACTCGCTGGGCGTGATCCTCTACGAGCTGCTCACCGGGTTGCGGCCCATCGACGCCAGGCGGCTGAGGAAGGCGGCGCTGACCGAGATGATCCGGATCATCCGCGAGGAGGAGCCGTCGCGGCCGTCGACGCGGCTGTCGACGGATGAGTCGCTGCCCTCGCTGGCGGCGCTGCGGCAGACCGAGCCGCGGCGGCTGATGGCGATCGCTGCGCGGCGAGCTGGACTGGGTGGTGATGAAGTGCCTGGAGAAGGGCCGCGAGCGGCGGTACGAGACGGCCAACGCGCTGGCCGGCGACGTCCAGCGCGTACCTGGCGGATGAGGCGGTGGAGGCGCGGCCGCCGTCGGCGGGGTATCGCCTGGGCAAGTTCCTGCAGCGGCACCGGGGCGCGGTGATGGCGGCGGGCCTGGTGCTGCTGGCCTTGGTCGCGGGCATCGCGGGGACGACGTACGGGCTTGATCCGTGCCGAGGGCCGGCGGGTGGAGGCGGAGCAGGCGCGGTCGGAGGAGTCGAGGCAGCGCGTGATCGCCCAGGCCAACGAGGCGAAGGCGGAGCGTGCGCGGGACCGGACGCGGCAGGCGTTGGACGCGATGACCTCGTCGGTGACGGGGGATTCGCTGACGACGCAGAAGGAGGTCGGCGCCGAGCAGAGGAAGTTCCTGGCGGAAGTGCTGGGCTACTACCGGGAGTTCGCCGGGGAGAGGGGGGACGACGAATCGTCGCGGGCGCGGACGGCTCTGGCGGCGTTCCGCGTCGGTTTCATCGAGTCCCGCCTGGGCCGAAAGGCGGAAGCGGCGGCCGCCTTCCGCCTGGCCATCGACGGGTACGCGAAGCTGGCCGCCGAGTTCCCTGCCATACCGGGCTACCGCCGGGAGCTTGCCAAGAGCCACCTCAACCTGGGGAGCCTGCTGTCCGGCCTGGGGGAGGGGACGGAGGCAGAGGTGCAGTTTCGCAAGGCCCTGGCGATCCTGGAGGAGCTGGCCGCCGACTTCCCCGCCGTGCCCGACTATCGCAATGATCTGGGCACCAGCCACAACAACCTGGGTGCCCTGCTGGCCGACCTGGAGAAGGGGTCCGAGGCGGAGGAGCAGCATAGGCGGGCCCTGGCGATCCAGGAGAAGCTGGCCGCTGAGATCCCCGCCGTGGCGAGCTACCGCGATGACGTGGCCTCCAGCCACGGCAATCTGGGGATCCTGCTGGCCGGCCTGGGGAGGTGGTCGGAGGCGGAGGAGCAAGATCGCCAGGCCCTGTCGACCTTCGAGAAGCTGGCCGCCGAGTTCCCCGCTGAGCCGGACTACCGCAGCAGTCTGGGCCGCAGCCACCTCAACCTCGGGATCCTGCTGACCCGCATGGGGAAGGCGGCTGGAGGCGGAGGGGCAGTATCGCGAGGCAGTGGCGATCCAGGAGAAGCTGGCCGCCGAGTTCCCCGCCGCGCCGGATTACCGCAGGGTTGTGGCCTTCGGCCGTAGCAGCCTGGGGCATCTGCTGGCCGGCCAGAGGAGGACGTCGGAGGCGGAGGAGCAAGATCGCCAGGCCCTGGCGACCTGGGAGAGGCTGGCCGCCGAGTTCCCCGCCGTGCCCGAATACCGCAGAGGGCTGGCCGGGGCCCATAACAACCTGGGGCTTCTGCTGGTCGCCCCGGGGAGGGTGCTGGAAGCGGAGGTGCAGTATCGCCAGGCCCTGACGATCCAGGAGAAATTGACCGCCGACTTCCCCCGCGTACCGCTGTACCGCGGCGACGTGGCCCTCAGCCACAACAATCTGGGGATCCTGCTGGCCGGCCAGGGGAAGCGACCGGAGGCGGAGCAGCAGCATCGCCAGGCCCTGGCGATCCAGGAGAAGCTGGCCGCCGACTTCCCCGCCGTGCCGCAATATCGAGTCGAGCTGGGTGGGAGTTGCTGCAATTTTGGAGTCCTGGTCAGGGACAGCGGCCGGCCGGGAGAAAGCCTGGAGTGGTTCGAGAAGGCCATCCGCACCCTGACGCTCGTGTACGAGCAGGATCACCGGTCCGTCGAGGCCAGAGAGTTTCTCCGCAATAGCCACTGGAACCGAGCCATGGCTTCCGATCGCCTGCGGAAGTTCACCGAGGCGATCCGGGACTGGGACCGGGCCATCGAGCTCAGCCCGATCGCGGTGCAGCCGCAGTTGCGCGCGGAACGGGCCAAGACACGACTCCGAATGGGTCGGGTGGCCGCGGCCGTGGCCGAGGTCGACGAGCTGACGAGGAACGCGTCCTGGTCCGGTGACCACTGGTACGACTTTGCCTGCGTCTACGCCGTCGCCAGCGGCGAGGGCGCCGACAAGAAGCAGGCGTACGCCGACCGGGCGATGGACCTGCTGCGCAAGGCCGTGCAGGCCGGCTTCAACAACGCCGCCCACATGGCCAGCGACACGGACCTCGATCCGATCCGCGGCCGGGAGGACCTCAAGAAGCTGATCGAGGGATTGGCGAAGCCATCGACGGGCAAGCCGGAGGCGAAACGATGAGCGAGGAGACGCGGTTCCACGAGGCGATGGCCGCGCACGATGGCTTCATCGAATGAGTACGAGCCCGGCCCGCCAGCGAGGGGATGATCCGGTCGGCCCGGGGATCCACTCGCTGGCGCGTCGGGCTCGTATCCCGTGAAGGCCGCCGCCGTGCGCATGCCGACCGTTCCGCGCCCCGGATCGAGCCCCCCGCGGGCTGCAACCAATGGCCGGGCAGTCCATTGTTCCCGACGGCCGGCGGCGCTGACGATGGGCGATCGCCCGGTGGTTGGGCGATTTGCCTGAACCCGGGTAAGCCGAGGAGCCGGGCCGATGCGCTTTGGGCCGGGACCTGTCTTCATCTACGAGTGCCTGTCCGGCTCGCGGCGGTGGCAGACCTATGCCTTGCGGGCCCTCGGCGCGGCCGTGCTGCTCGCGGCGATCACGACGATCGCGACGTCGCGCTCGCGGGGCGATCACCTCCAGTCGTGGCGCGATACGCGGCGCTGGGCGAGGCGTACTTCTACGCGATCATCGGCGTCGAGATGACGCTGGTGATGCTGGCGGCGCCGGCGGCCACCGCCGGGGCCATCTGCGTCGATCGTGCCCGCGGGACGCTCACGCACATGCTGGCCACCGACCTGTCCGACGCCGAGATCGTCCTGGGCAAGCTGGCGGCGCGGTTGCTGCCGGTGCTGGGCCTGGTCGCCTGCTCGTGGCCCGTGCTGGCGGCCTGCTCGCTGCTGGGCGGGATCGATCCGGTGGCGCTGACAATCGCGTTCGCGGTGATCCTGGCGGTGGCGCTGCTGGGCTGCACGATGGCGCTGGCGCTGTCGGTGTGGGCGCGGAAGCCGCACGAGGTGGTGCTGGTGGTCTATGTCTTCTGGATGCTGGCGCTGCTGTTCTGGCCGATCTGGTATGGCCTGGCGGCGGCCCGGGTCGTCGGCCGGGCGGACGACTGGGCCTGCTGGTGAACCCGTATTACGCGGCCTATCGCGCCCTATGCGTTCCCCAACCGGCTGGGGTTGTGGGACTATGCCGGCTTCTTCGGCGCGACGGTGGGGCCGTCGCTGGTGCTGATGCTGCTGGCGGTCTGGCGGATGCGTCCGGTCGGCGCGGCGAGGAATCGACGAGCGGCGCCGGCAGCCCCGGCCGAGCCTGCTGGGCCGGCTGGTGCGGCGGCTGCCCGGCCCGTCGCTCGAGGGCAATCCGGTGCTGTGGCGCGAGTGGCACCGGTCGCGGCCGTCGCGATGGCTGCTGCTATTGATCCTGCTGGTGGGCGGCTCGACGACCATCGCCTGCGCCTACGGTGCGAGCACGCTCTGGGCCGAGGGCCTGCGGTGGGGACCGCCGAACACGCCGCTGATGATCGGCCTGTTCGCCATGCTCATCCAGATCATCTTCGGCCTGTTGATGCTGTCGGCGGTGGCGCCGATGTCGATGTCGGAGGAGCGGCAGCGGGGCAGCCTGGACCTGCTGGCAGCGACGACGCTGTCCACCCCCGCGATCGTGCGGGGCAAGTGGCTGGGGACGCTCCGGCACCTCCCGCTCGTGGCGTTCGGGCCGGCGCTGGTGGGCGTCGCGATGGCCACGGCCTCGCGGACGACTCCACCTCCCGGCGCCGCCTGGCCGAGCCACGGGCCGCGTCCGGGCCTGTTGCTGCTCGGCGCCGGCCTGATCGTGGCGGCGATCTTCGCCCACGGGGCGCTGCTGGCGAGCGTCGGCCTGGCGCTGGGGACGTGGCTCAAGCGCCAGGGGCGGGCGATCGCGCTGAGCGTGGCGTTCGCCGTGCTGGTCGGCGGCGGCTGGCCGATCCTGGTCGGATTCACCAGCCGGGGTTCGCGCCGGGGTTCGGCCTGATATTCCTGAGCCCCGTGGTGGCGGCCGTGGGGCTGGCGGAGTTCCTGGCGAGTCGCTCCGGCCCCAACAGCCAGGCCTCCGATGTCGCTCTGGTGGACCGGGTACTGGGTCGTCGAATGCCTGGCGATGGCGGTGGGATTGGTGTGGCTGACGACGTGCGGAGCTTCGACGGCTGCCTGGGCCGCATCCCCGAGCGTCCCGGCGCACGCCCCTGCTCTCCGACGTCGTCCTGGTCGCTGGCGGGGCTGGGCGGCGCGGGCGGCCTGTTCGCGGCGATCGCGATCGGGGTCGAGGGCCATCGGAGGTTCTGGAACTTCGACGAGTTCCGTGATGGCATCGGGGTGATGATGGGCATGCCGACGCTCGTCCTGGGCATGATCCTCCTGGCGCCGCTGGCGGCGTGGCTCGCCTGGCGCGGCGGGACGTCGCGGGCCCCGGGCCATGAGCCTGCCGAGGCACCCTTCGGCTGGAGGGCCTTCGCGGCCCCGTGGTGGGCCGCCTTCCGCCTGGTCCCGCTGCTGGCGATCGGGATCATGCTGATCCTCATGGCGTCGGTGTTGACCCCGGACCAGGTGCGGTTCGAGCCGAGGTCCACGACTCTGCCCGCGAATGGCGGGACCACGACCGTCTTCACCGATTCGTCGGGCACCGTCGTGGTGAACCTGGTGGACGCCGCCGGGAAGCGGACGTTCCGGTTGGCCACGCCCCAGGAGATCGCCGAGGTTACGAAGGTCGTGCCGAGGCGCGGCCTCGCCGAGAAGCTGGGCGTCGCGGCCCTGACGATCGTGACGATCTTGGTCCACGGCGCGGCGCTTGTCAGGCTGGGAGCGGCGCTAGGGACGTGGATCCGGTCGCGGCGCGCGGCGATCATCGTGAGCCTCGCGCTGGCCCTACTGCTGGTGGTGGGCTGGCCGCTGCTCTACCTGGGCTTCGGCGGCGTGCCGTCCGCCTGGAGCTGGATGATGTCGAGCCTGTTCCCGGCCGTCGTCAGCCTGGCGGTCCGGTTGGACTCGATGGATTCGATCGACGAGATCGCCGGCTGGGTCGCCTACTGGGACCTGATCCTGCTGGGGCTGACGGCGATCGTGCTGGCCCTGTCGATCCGCACGCTGGTGCGGCGGGTGCCGAGGAAGGCCAAGATGGAAGACGAGATCGACTCCGCCGCACTTCAGCCGGCCGTCGGCGAAATCGGCAGCGTCTCGAGCTGCGAGCGGGTCGGCTCGAAATAGGCGCCGCTTGCGAGCTGAGCGAAGCGGCCGGACGAACGCAGAGGACTCGGAGTAGAGAAGGCGGGGAAGCGCCGAACGGTTGGATTGCGCACGATGCGGCGATCCGGCCGATACGAGCCCGACGCGCCAGCGAGTGGATCCTCGGGTTGACCGGATCATCCACTCGCTGGCGCGTCGGGCTCGTCGGCGCAACGCCACCGCGGGGGGCTCTGGAGACTCCGTTTTCTCGGTGATTTCTCTGTGTCTCGGTGTCTCTGTGGTTCGATCGTCCGACTTCGATGCGGGGCTGGTCCTGACGCTGGGGTTCCCGGCGGGCGTGGTGGCGGCTTCGACTCACGCCAGCAGCTCGGGCACGACCTTCGCGCCGCTGACCGCGGCGTCGGTGAGGGTGTCGAGCCGTCCCTCGTGCGGATGGGAGAGCTTGCGGTGGTCGAGCCCGAGCGCGTGGAGCAGCGTCGCCTGGAGATCATAGACGGTCACGACCTTCTCGATGGATTTGTAGCCGAACTCGTCGGTCGCGCCGTGGGTGTATCCGGGCTTGAAGCCGCCGCCGGCCAGCCAGAGCGAGAAGCCGTGGCGGTTGTGGTCGCGGCCGTCCTTGCCCTGCGAGACGGGCAGGCGGCCGAACTCGCCCGTCCAGAGCACGATCGTCTCATCGAGGAGCCCACGCTGGCGGAGGTCCCGCACGAGGGCGGCGCTGGGCTTGTCGGTGCGGGCGCAGAGCGACCCGAGCGTCTGGGCGTTCTTGTCGTGGGTGTCCCACGGCTGGCCGCCCAGGAAGAGCTGGACGAACCGGACGCCCCGCTCGACCAGGCGGCGGGCAAGCAGACAGCGCGTGCCATAGTCGCGAGTCACCGGGTCGTCCAGGCCGTACATCCGCCGGGTCGCCTCCGACTCGCCGGCCAGGTCGAGCGCCTCGGGGACCGCGGTCTGCATCGCCGCGGCCACCTCGAAATTGGCGATCCGGGCCTCGAGCTCGCGGTCGCCGGGGTGGCGTTCCCGGTGGATGCGGTTCAGCTCCTGGAGGAACCCGAGCTGGCCGGCGCGGGCCGCGGGGGTGACGCCCGCCGGCGTCGCGAGGTGCAGCACCGGTGTGTCGCCGGGGCGGAACGGAGTTCCCTGGCAGGTCGCCGGCAGCCAGCCGCTCGACCAGTTGCGGACGCCATCGACCGGCAGGCCGCCGGGGTCGCCCAGCACGACGTACGCCGGCAGGTTGCGGTTCTCGGCGCCCAGGGCATAGACGACCCACGAGCCCAGGGTCGGCCGGCCGGCGAGGACCTTGCCGGTGTGGATCAGCCGGAGCGCCGACTCGTGGTCGACCGAGTCCGTGGTCATCGAGCGTACCAGCGTCAGCTCGTCGACGACGCCCGCCGTGTGCGGCAGCAGCTCGCTGAGCACCGTGCCCGACCCTCCGTGCGGCCGGAACCGGAACGGCGACTCGAGCAGGTTGCCCGCCGCCTTGTCGAAGTGGATCTCCAGCGTGCCGGGGTATGGCTTGCCGTGGTAGCGCGACAGCGCCGGCTTGGGGTCGAACAGGTCCATCTGGCTCGGCCCGCCATGCTGGAACAGGCAGATCACCGATTTCGCGCGCGGTCGTGGCCGGGCGATCTCGCCGCCGTGGGCATCCCCCTGCTCCTGGCCGAGCAGGTGCGCCAGGGCCAGCGAGCCGATCGCCCCGGCGTGGTGGCCGAGGAACGCACGTCGATTCATCGCGAAGGGGGTCGTCATCGGGGATCACTCGACATAAAGGAAAGCGTCGCTGGCCAGGAGCATCTGGCAGAAGTCGACCCAGGAACGGCGGCTGGCCGCGGCGGCGTCGAGGTCCGGATAGCGGGCGGGCTGTTTGAGCAGGAACCGGCCGGCGGCGTTGCGCTCGGCCGGGGTCGGGAACCGGCCGGCGACCAGCAGGAAGGCGCGGTCGATCCGGTCGTCGTCCTGGCTGCAATGGTCGCACTCGCGGCCGAGCCGCCCGTCCAGCGCCGCCGCACGCGCCGTGATGAAGTCGGAATTCAGCAGGCTGAGCGACTGGAGCGGCACGGTCGACGGCTGGCGACGGGTGCAGGTGGTGACGATCGAGGGTGCGTCGAAGACCTCGAGCAGGCTGGCGACCTGGGTCCGGCGCTGCTGGAGATACACCGAGCGGCGTGCCGCGCCCGGCGTCGCCGGGTCGACGACGACCTCGCCGGAGCCGGTCCGACCCGTCGGGACATACGGGCCGCCCGGTCGCTCGTCGAGCTCGCCCGAGGCGGCGAGCATCGCATCGCGGATCGATTCGGCGTCGAGCCGGCGCAGCGGGTAGCGGGAGAGCAGCCGGTTGTCGGGATCGACCCGGGCCGCCTCCGGGCGCGCGGCGCCGGACTGGCGATAGACGGTCGAGCCCACGATCATCCGATGCATCGCCCTGGCGCTCCAGCCCGATCGCACCAGCTCGGCGGCCAGGAACTCGAGCAGCTCGGGATGGCTCGGCGGCGCGCCGGTGTATCCCAGGTTCTCGGGCGTGGCGACCAGGCCGGCGCCGAAATGCTCCTGCCAGATCCGGTTGGCCAGCACCCGCGCGAGCAGCGCCGACGGTCGCGAGCCAGGTCTGGTCAGCCAGCGTGCCAGCGCCAGCCGACGGCCGGTCGAGTCCGGACCGGCCGAGGCCGGATCGGGCTCGATACCGATTGTCGGGATCGGCCAGGAACGCCGGGACGCCCGGACCGACCTTGCGCCCGGGCGTGCTGTAGCTGCCCCGGACCAGGATGGGGACCTCCACGGGTGCGCCCGAGACGTCCGCGACCCATGCGATCCGGCCGGGGTTGGGCAGCGCCGCGCCTCGATCGCCTGGATCATCGGCTCGAGCGCCTCTTCCTTCGCCTTCTGTTCCTCCTTCGACCCCGTCACCTTCGACCGCCGCAACGCGGCGAGCTCGGCGTCGATGGCCTTCTCATGGGCCTCCCAGCGGAGCAGCTCATCGCGCGGGCCGGCGACGACCTCGCGCTCATTCGGCTTGACCCAGTGCTCGACGTTGAACGCCGGATAGAGGATCGCCTGGAGGCGGTAATAGTCCTCCTGGGTCACCGGCTCGAACTTGTGGTCGTGGCAGCGGGCGCACTGGATCGTCAGCCCCAGCAGCGACGAGCCGATGACCTGCGAGGTCCCCTCGAGCACCGCGTATTTGTCCGTCCGGACCTCGTCCGGGTTGCCGTCGCTCTCGCCGGTGCCGTCCTGGCTGTTGCGCAGGAAGTGGGTCGCGACCAACTGGTCCACGACCTCGGGCGGACAGCCCGGCCCGCGACGGCGACGGGCCAGCTCGTCGCCGGCCAGTTGCTCGCGGACGAGCTGGTCGAGCGGCCGGTCGGCGTTGAACGACCGGATGACGTAGTCGCGATAGCGGTACGCCAGCGGCCGGTCGGAGTCGGCGTTGAAGTAGCCGTTGGAGTCGGCGTAGCCCGAGGCGTCCAGCCAGTGCTTGCCCCAGCGTTCGCCGTGGTGCGGGCTGGCGAGCAGGCGATCGACGAGCCGCTCGTAGGCGTCCGGCGCGGGGTCGACAACGAAGGCCGCGATCGCGTCGGGCGACGGCGGCAGGCCGGTGAGGTCGAAGGAGAGCCGGCGGATCAGGGTGGCGCGATCGGCGTCGGGTCCGAGGGTGAGGCCCCGGTCCTCGAGCGCCCGCTCGATGAAGCGATCGATCGGTCCGCGGATACGGCGACTGTCGCGGACCGCGGGAGGCCTCGTCGGCGTCGAACGGCGCGAACGCCCAGTGGTCCCACGACCGCGGCGTCCGGGCGACCGCGGCGGGATCGGGCAGCCCGGCGGCCCCGCGCTCGATCCAGCGGCGAAGGATCTGCTTCTCATCGTCCGACAGCGGCTCCTCCGGCCGGGGCGGCATCTCGCCGCTGGAGACCTGGTCCCAGAGCTCGCTTTGGTCGGGATGGCCGGGGATGACCGCCGGTCCGCTCTCGCCGCCCCGGGCCATCGCCCGAGGGCCGGCCAGGCTGAGCTTCCCCTTGGATCCGTTCGGGCCGTGGCATTTGAGGCAATGCGCCGGAGGATGGGCGCGACGTCGCGCTCGAGCGTGGGGCGATCGCGGTCCTCGGCGACGCGCGGTCGTCGGCAGCAAGAAGCCCGCCGCGGCCGTCAGCAGCAGCGCCACTCCCACCGCATCGCGACGTCGTCCGGTCTGTCCGCCGCATGCTCGTGCCGATCGAATCACCGTGGTTCTTGCCTCTCGGCCCCTTGTGCGAAGGTCCCTCCGCGACGCCGCCCTCCATTATGGAAGCAGGCGGACCCGGGCGGCAACCCGCGCGAGCGATCGGGAGCTCGGCGAGCATCCCATCGCCGAGTTCCCCTGGCTCAGGGAGCGGGGGAAGTGGCGGGCTCCGACGGACTTGCCCGGTGAGGGACTGTCGGGAGAAGTTCCTCGCAGAACGCGCACACGGTGCGGCGGTAGAGTTCGGGGCGGCTCTTGAAGAGGTCGCCGTGGCCGGCGCCGGGGAAGTCGACGAGCTCGGCGTGCGAGGCGACTTCCTCGTGCAGGGCGCGGGCCTCGTGGGGGCGGGCCATCGGGTCTCCGGTGCCGGCGAGGATCAGGACGCGCACGTCCTCGGGGATGCCGGCGATCGCCCGGACCGGAGCGATCTCGTCGAGGTGGGGGAGGAAGATCGGCGCGACGAGGGTCAGGCCCGTGTAAGCGGCGAGGTTCAGCGGCGGCGGCAGCGCGTTGTCGACCCGGTTCCAGACGGCCGTCCGCAGGTCGCGGTAGGGACTCTCGAGGATATAGCCGCGGACCCGGCCTCCCAGGTCGCGGCCGGCGAAGATCGCCGCGGCGGCGCCCATCGAGCTGCCGGCGACGATCACCGGCCGGCCGGGTCGACGGGCCTCGAGGAACGCCACGCCGGCGATCACGTCGTTGCGGGCGCCGAAGCCGATGTCGTCGAAATCGCCCGAGGAGTCGCCGTGCGCCGCGCCGTGATCATCAGCACGGCATAGCCCCAGGATGCAAACAGCTCGGCCCGCGAGAGGCTATTGCCCCGCCCGCCCTTGTGCCCGTGGATGATCAGGACGCCCGGCGCAGTCGGGTCGGCCCTCGACGAACCAGGCGCCGACGTCCTCGCCGTCGGTTGTCTTCAGCCGGTGGCTCTCGAGCTTCGCCCAGGACGGACTTGGGACGACCTCGTCGGCCCGGGCCCGCAACCGATGCGTCAGCCTGTACGCCACCAGCGCCGAGATTCCCAGCCAGGCCGCCAGCAGGATGGTCCCGGTGACGACCAGCCGGCGCAGCCGACGGCGTCCTGCGAATGCCTCACGCCAGCGGATTGCGGGCCAGTGCAACGGCTTGCTCCCTTCTCCTCGACCATCGACCTTGGGATGTCTAGGATTCGAAGATACCGGGACTCGCGCGGTTCGCGGAAGGCCGGCTTGCGAGCGGCCATCTTCCACGGCGGGTGGCCTTCGGCTAGATTGCTCGGGCGGGGTGGAATTCAGGTAGGTCAGGCTGTTCGGCGCGAACGGCTGGATGGCGCAGGATAGGACGATCCGGTCGATACGAGCCCGACGCGCCAGCGAGTGGATGCCCGGGCCGATCAGGAAAGGGATGAAGGCTGAGGGATGAAGGATCGAATGCGACGCGCCAGCGAGTGGATCTCCGAGCCGACCAGGCCACCCACTCGCTGGCGCGTCGGGCTCGTATCCGCAACTCCGCAACGCATCCGTGAGGCGCTCGCGCCTGAACTGCAAAGAAAGGAGTCACCGATGATGGGCAGGAATCTCGCGTGGGTCTGGCGCACTGGTCCTGGCGATCCCGGCGGGCGCGGCCGGGCCGCCGCGGGGCGATGGGCCGGCGGCGGCAGGCCGGATGCTGGAGCTTCGCGTCGTCGAGCGCGACGGGGGCAAGCCCGTCGCAGGGGCGGCGATCCAGGCCCGGGTGAAGCCGGGCCCCGGCGAACCGGATTTCCGCGCGACGACCGATGCCCGGGGCGGGTGCTCGATCGCGGTCCCGGCGGCCGTGTCGGACCTTCACCGTCCACGCCTGGAAGGACGGGTTCGTCCCCGTCCGCGTAGACTGGGGCTATCGCCGCGAGTTCGAGTTCGAGGGCGTGCCCGCGACCTATACGATCGTCGTCGACCGAGGCACGACGATCGGCGGGATCGTCCGCGACGACCAGGGCCGGCCGGTCGCCGGCGCCGGTCGGCTCCGGAGTTCTCCAACACGCGGCGGAGCGAGATCGAATGGCTGGACCTGCCGGCCGACGCGAGCTTCGCGACCGACGACCAGGGGCGATGGCGGGCCGCGATCGTGCCGGCGGCGTGGGAGGCCGAGACGATAAACTTCCGCGTCGAGCATCCGCGCTTCCTCGATAGCCGCGGGGCCCATGACCGCCAGCTCGCGACGAAGGACCTCCGCGCCGGGTCGGCCGTCCTCGTGCTCGAGGCGGGATACAACGTCGACGGGACGGTCGCCGGCCAGGACGGCAAGCCGATCGCGGCGGCCGACGTGGCGTGGTGGGACAGCGATTCGGGCGCTCCGGTCCGCGTGAAGACCGGGGCCGACGGGCGGTTCCGGTTCGATAACCGTCGCCCCGGGCTCGCGCTGATCACGGCCGAGGCGCCGGGGCTGGCGATGGGCGTCAAGCAGGTCCAACTCGGGCCGCCACCCCCGCGGCCCTTGCCCCCGGCGGCCGCGGCCCCTCCCGACGCGCCGCTACCGCCCGGCGTGGTCGCGGCGGCGCCGGCCGCCGAAGCCGCGGAGCTCGAACAGGAGCCACTGCTGTTCGCATCTATCGAGCAGTTCCCCGTGGATGCGAAGCAGCTCGCCAGGGCCGGCCCCTGCGATCCGCCGCTGGTCGTCCGCCTGGAACCGGGTCGGACGATCCGGGGGAGCGTGATCGATGCCTCGGGGCGGCCGATCGCCGGGGCACGCGTCACGCCCGAGGTCCGTGGGCGAACCGGTCTGGTCGCCTGGCGAGGCCGAGACCGGCGCCGATGGCCGGTTCGAGTGGCCGAACGCGATGCACGAGGAGGTCGTCCTGAACGTCGAGGATCCGGCGAAGGACCAGCAAGTCCGCCGCTCGAGTCCCAGGACCCGGGACGGCCGGATCGTCGTGAGGATGCCGCCCGTGCTGCGTCTGCGGGGCAAGGTCGTCGACGCCGAGACCGGCCGGCCGATCGACGGTTCCGGATCATCGAGGGCATCGTCTGGAGCCACGATTTCGCGCCCGAGAGTGATGAGATCCCGCCGGACTGGTCGCGTAGCGGAAGCCGCGTGATCGCCGGTGGGAGCTACGAAATCCGCTTTCCCCGGCCGGGGAAACCCGGGCCGCTGGCCGATCACTATTATCCGCTCCTGGCAGTCCGCGTCGAGGCGGAGGGGTATGCCCCGGCCGTCTCGTGGAGATACCACAAGGACGTAGGCGAACAGACCTGCGACTTCGCCCTGCACAAGCGACCGTGGATCAAGGGGATCGTCCGCGCGCCCGACGGGTCGCCGGCCGCCGGGGCAGAGATCCTGGTCGCGGTGAAGGGCCGTCCGCTGCCGGGCATTTACAACGGGCGGCTGGTGGAGGGCTGGCGCGGGGAGATCGTCCGCACGGCTCCCGACGGCCGATACGCCTTCGCCCGGCCCGAGGCGCCGCGCGGATTGTCCTGCTCGCAAACTCGGGGATGGCCCAGCGCACGCCCGACGAGCTGGCCGCCGGGCCGGATGTGACGCTCGAGCCCTGGGGCCGGATCGTCGGGCAGGTTCGCGTCGGTACCGGGGTCGGCGCGCCGCCGCCTGGTCGGCGCCGAGGTCGGGGAGTCGGACTACCGCGGCGACCCGGTCGTGACATTCACCGCGCAGGGCGCTGACGGACGCCGAGGGGCGGTTCACGATGGATCGCGTCGCGCCGGGTCATGCGATGGTGTTCCGCCCGAGCTGGACGTTGGCCAACACGCGGATGCGGTCGCACCGCCAGGGGGTCGAGGTCGCGGCGGGCCAGGCGAGCGAGGTGATCGTCGGCGGCGCGGGCCGCTCGGTCGTCGGCCGGTTGGCCCGCGCCCCCGGCCTGCCGAAGTTCGAGCTGGGATCGGTCACGGGCCGCCTGAAGGTTGTGCAGGAGGCCCCGGAGTATCCCGAGGGCTTCGGCGACTGGGACGACGACCGCAAGCAGAAGTGGTGGTTCGCGTACTACCGGACGGAAGAGGGCCGGCGGTTCTACGAGGGGTCGAACACTTATGCGGTGAACGTCCAGCCCGACGGGACGTTCCGCCTCGACGACGTGCCCGAGGGCCAGTACTGGCTCGAGCTCAGCTACGAGAAGGACATGTCGGAGTCTCCCGACCAGCAGGAGCGCAAGCTCGTCAAGGTCGCCGTCCTGGACGAATACGTCGAGGTCGCAGCCGGGCCGGACGCGAAGCCGATGGACCTCGGCACGCTGACGCTCACGCCGCCGGAGCCGGAGATTATCAAGCAGTAACGCGGCGGGCGGGGTGCCCTGAAGTGATCCCCCCTCCTCGGATCGAATCGGCTGGCGCGGTATGCTGGAGGTGTTGGGAAGGCATCGCCGCCCGGAGGCGAGCAGATAACCAAGAGTCCATCTTCGGAGAGGAGGCTGGCGATGTCGGAGGTGGTGGAGGGCGTGATTCACGGACGGACGATTGAGTTGGAGATTGACCCCGGTTTACATGACGGCGAGCGAGTCGAGGTTGTGATCCGTCGCGCGGTTCGGCCTGAAGCCCGCGGCAATGGGACCAAGTCGGCTGCAGGAGCCCTGGCCCACTTCCCGCCGGAGTACTTCGAGGATCTGGACGAGATCGTCCGATCTCGTCAGCAATGGCCGTATCGCGAGCAACCCGAATGACCTATCTGCTCGACACGAACATTCTCTCGGCCCATCTCCGTCGAGCGGCGGGGTTGCAGCATCGTTTCATCCAGCATGGCGGTCGGATCGCGGCCCCGACCATCGTGCTCGCGGAGCTTTACGCCTGGGCATTTGGCAAGACTGACCCAGACCCGCCCTTGAAAGCCATAGGCGAGGTCCTGGATGAAGTGACGATCCTCGACTTCGACGCCGCATCCGCCCTGGAGTTCGGCAGGCTGCGCATCGAACTGCGTCGGCGAGGGACTCCGGTCAGCCCTCCCGATCTCATGATCGCATCGACAGCCGTCGCTCACGGCCTGATCGTCGTGACGGATAACACCCGACACTTCGAGGTGATCCCGGGCTTGCGTCTGGAGAACTGGCTCAATCCGTAGCGACATCACCGCTCGAGGAAACCTCCATGCCCGACGATCGCATCGCCACCGTCCGCCCGGTCGAGGAGAGTGAGGCGACCGGCCAGGTCGCCGCGATCTTCGCGGACATCAAGAAGACCAAGAACCTCGACGCCGTACCGGCCTTCTGGCGGGTCATCGCCATCAACCCGGCGCAGCTCGAGGCGGTCTGGACGACGCTGAAATCGCTGATGCATCCCGAGTCGGTCGGCCGCACGCCGCGGCTGGATCCGAGGACTCGCGAGATCATCGCGCTGGCGGTCTCGGCCACGAATGGCTGTCCCTACTGCATCAACTCGCACACCGCCGCGCTGCGGAAGCTGGGCGTGGACGACGAGACGCTCGGCGAGGCCATGGCAATTGTGGGGCTGTTCAACATGACCAACTCGCTGGCGAACGGCTACCAGGTCGTGCCGGACGTCCGCCCTCGGGTCGATTGATCGATTGCACCAGAATCGAGGCAGCGCATGGCGAGTCGCTTCCTTCGACGGTTCGCGCTGGCCGCCCTGATGGTCGCGGGGCCGATGCATCCCCCCTGCTCCGCCGACGAGCCGGGACTTGTCGAGCGGGCCGGGACGGTCCAACTCGGCTCGGGGCCGACGGCGCATTATGCCTGGTCGTACTACCAGCGCGACGGCAACGCGCTGGCCGATGCGCGGACGGTCGGGGACTCGATCGTCGCGCTGACGGACGCGGGCGCGCTGTTGCGATTCGATCGGGCGACGCTCAGGCTCACGAAGGAATGGTCGGGCCCGGTCGCCGTGACGTGCCTGGGCCGCGGCGAGGGCGGCGCCGTGCTCGCCGGGTTCGCCGACGGCCGGATCGCTCGCGTGGATCCGGTCAGCCTGGCGACCACCGAGCTGGCCCGGTCGACGGGCAAGGTGGCGTGGGTCGGCGTCACGGCCGAGGGGGCGCCGGAGAAGCCGCGTATCATCGCGTTCGTCCTGAAACCACGGCCGGCCGTGCAGGATCTCGGCACCGGCAAGGCTTTCGATCTCGGCGACCGATTGGGGCGTCCCTCGGCCTTCTTGCTCGACCGCAAGGGACGGCTCTGGTTGGGGGCCGACAATGGCGAGTGGGCCGGGTGGTGCGTTCACGTGGACCTCGGCACGGGCCAGGTCCATGAGGTCGCCGGGCTGAAATTCTACAAGAACTCGGGTCCGACCTGGCTGGGCGTCCATGGCTTCGCCGAGCTGCACGACGGCCAGGTCTGGGCGTACGGCGGCACGATGCACATGGGCCACACCGAGGGGTTCATCTGCCGCGTCGATCGCGGGAAGGCCGAGGAGCTGTATCGTCGCGATAACGCCCCCCTGATGCGCCGGGAGCTGGAGCGCCTGCACCTGGTCGAGGAGCCGGAGGGACCCGGGGCCAAGGCCAAGGCCGTGCCCGAGTCTCGCTTTGCCACGGATCGTCCCTACCTGCCGATCACGCAGATCCTCGAGGAACCCGGGACAGGCGCGCTCATCGTCATGGCGTTCAGCGAGGTGTACCGCACCGACGCGAAGCTCGCCGGGTGGCGGAAGGTGGACGAACTGGAGATCGGCTATCGCTGGGGTCGTCGCGATGCGATGGGCGTGTATCCGTCGGTGCGCGCGGTCGAGCTGATCACCGCGCCGGGCCGGCCGCTGGGGTTCCTGTTCGCCACGCGGCTCGACGGGATGCTCCGACTGGTGGAGGGGAAGATCACCCGGAGCTCGCCGCTGGCCCAGCTCGACGTGGAGTCCACCGCGCGGATCGTGCCGTCCTCGGAGGGCGTCCTGCTGTTCGCCGCCTCGGACGACGGACAAGATGAGGACGCGGTGTGGCGATACCGCGACGGGGGGTGGGCCGGGGTCTCGTTCGCGCCGACGTACAAGGCCCACCCCGACTCGGACGGGGAGAGGGCGCGCCGCCCGACATGGACTGGTCCAGAACCACGACCCTGGTCGGCCGGGATGGGTCGATCCACACGGTCAATGCGGCGTACGCGAACGACGAGGGCACGCACACGACAGCCCGCTGGCGCGACGGCAAGGCCGAGGTGCTGGGGAGCGAGGTCTCGACGCTCGTCGTCGAGGCCAGCTTCATCACGCCCGACGGGTCGCTCTGGAACGCCGAGAACAGCATCCTGCGCCGCTTCACGGGCGGAAGATGGGTCGATACCGAGGCGGCCGGCAAACCGGGCGAGGTGCGCCGGAGCGATTGGAACGGGCTGGAGCTGCGGCTGACCGCCGTCAACGATGCCGGGCCGCCGTGGATCCTCCACGACCGCCGCGGCGAGCGGCTGCTCCGACTGGAATATGGCCCCGACTTCAAGGCCCCGCGACTGTCGCTGATTCCGCTGAATGGACCGGGCCGGGCCGAGCGGGTCGAGGTCCATAGCGCGATCGTCGGGACGAGGAAGGGCGAGCTGCTGCTGGCCACTGACCGAGGGCTGCGGACCTTGACGATCGACGGCGGCGGGCTGTCGGTGGCGGGGTTGGACACAGGAGGGCGAACCATCACGCGGCTGGCCCGCGACGGCCGGGGCCGGCTCTGGCTGGGCGGCGAGGGGCTGGCGGTGCTCGAGGCCGACGGCAAGACGCTGCACCCGCTCGACGCACTGCCGATGCTCGGCCGGTCGAAGATTGAAGCGCTGGCGATGGACCCGGCGCACCCGACGGCGCCGTCGCGGCGATCGCCGGGAGGGGCGTGGTGTTCGTGCGGGTCGAGGGACCATGAGGTCGGAATGGCCGTTCTGGTGGCGAACCGATCGGGCCGGGAAGGAATTCGGACGATCGAACCATAGAGGCACCGAGGCACAGAGAAATCACCGAGGAAACGTGAGCAATCTTGCACGGTTCAACAACCCTGCTCGTAGACCCGCTCTTCTCGTCTTCGTCTGTGTGCCTCGGTGCCTCTGAGGTTCCCGACACTTTAGCGAGGTAACCGGTTCCGTCGTCAGTCGCACAGAAGGGGCCGGATTCCGTGACCCGGTCTCTGGGCGATCGACTCGAGATCCCCGGGACCTACGACCGGGTGCTCATCGACGGGCCCCCATCCTCGTCGGGGAGCCTGATTTCTTTTCTGCGTCCATCTGCGTGCCATCTGCGGACGATCCTCTCCGTCCCTCCGGCCCCCTCGACGGCGGATCGACGCCAATGTGGCCAAACAAGACCGGCGGAATTGTCCGCAATGGCGAAGATGCAGATGAAGACCACGGACGTGGCCCGTTCAGTGCCGGATTCCCGGACCCGGCCTCCTCGCTATAGACTCAGAAAACCTGAGCAATCCTGCACGGTTCAACAATCTTGCTCGAAGACCCGCTCTTTTCGTCTTCGTCTCTGTGCCTCGGTGCCTCTGTGGTTCGATCCCTCTTGCTCGAGGCAGGTGGCCCTGCGGTGCTGGGCGTCGCGGTTCGATCCTCCGGGCCGGTTGCTGTGATGTGACGCCCTCGTCCGGCCCGGCCCGTCCGCCCGCCCGCCCGAACGCCCGCCCGGGGGATTTTCGTCAAGCCGACGGCGGGGTCGGAAGACC
>CAVYTQ010000022.1:0-548861 GCA_963771445.1 uncultured Planctomycetota bacterium
GCATACCCCATCACGAGTTGATGAAGTCGATGTCCCGGCGGATCAGCGACGGCCGCGTCCTGCGGCTGATCAAGCTGTGGCTGGAGACGCCGGTGGAAGAGACCGACGCGAAGGGGCATCGCCATCGGACGACCCGGAACAAAGACCAGGGGATGGGGACTCCGCAAGGGGCACCGATCTCACCATTGTTGTCGAACGTCTACATGCGACGCTTTGTGAAGGGATGGAAGACCGGCGGTCATGAGCGGCGTCTGGTCGCCCACATCGTCAACTATGCCGACGACTTCGTCATCTGCTGTCGTGGCACCGCCGAGGAGGCGATGGCCATGATGCGGGGGATGATGTCCCGGCTGAAGCTGACGGTCAACGAGACCAAGACGCGGCTCTGTCGCCTGCCCGAGGAGCAGTTCGACTTCCTGGGCTACACCCTGGGCCGGACCTATGACCGCCGCACGGGGGCGTCCTACATCGGGCCGCGTCCGTCGCGGAAGAAGGTGCTCCGGCTGTGTAACGAGATCAGTGAACTGACGACGCGGCGAAAGACTCCGCTGGCGGTCGAGGCGCAGATTGGTCGGATCAACCGCAAATTGCGGGGCTGGTCCAACTACTTCCGCATCGGGACGGTCAGCGCGGCCTACCGCAACGTCGAAAGCCACGTCCGTTACCGGGTGCGCCAGTGGTTGTGCGCGAAGTTCAAGGTGCAGGGTTCGGGTACGACACGATACCCGGATGCCTACCTGTACCAGGAGCTGGGATTGCACCGGCTCCGACGAAAGTAGCCGCAACGGTCTCGTGAGCGAACGTGTGAACTCGAGATGAGAGGCGCTTTGTCCGAAAGCTGGATGCGGGAAAACCGCCTGTCCAGTTTGATGAGCGGGGTGTGGAGACGGAGCCTCGTCGATGAGACGGAGCCACCGCGCCACACCTCGACTCTACATTGCAAGCAACCATGCAAATCTATTTCGTCCCCTTTCCCCGGCCGAGGCGATCTCCGGCTTGCAGACCCTCGAGCGGGATTACACCGGCACCGCCGGGCGGACGACTGAGACCGACGAGTATTTCAACCTCTCCGGCGTGACCTACTCGACCTCGCCGCACATCGGCACGCTGAACACCGACTATTACTCCACCGACTACGGCTTCGACGCCGCCGGCAACCCCGAGCGGGTGCAGGACGCCGTCGGCACGATCACCGACACGCTCCATGACGGGCTGCGTTCCTCAAAGGGGTCAGGAACCTTTGTTTAAGGTTCCTGACCCCTTTCCGTTCTGCGCCGTCGGCACGATCACCGACACGCTCCATGACGGGCTGCGTTCCTCAAAGGGGTCAGGAACCTTTGTTTAAGGTTCCTGACCCCTTTCCGTTCTGACCCCTTTCCGTTCCCGTAAGGTTCCTGACCCCTTTCCGTTCCCATGACCCCTTTCCGTTCCCCGATCTTTCGTCACCGTCGCGGAGTTGGTCCAGGCCCTCCGGGAGTGCAAGAAACGATACAACGGCGAGTGGCTGATCGAGCGCCACGGCTACCGGACGCCCGCGCGGGTCCGGCGTGAGTTCTCCGGATCGGCGACGGCGGTCGCGTGACGGCTGACACCGGGCCGGAGCCACAGCAAGCCGGGGAACGGGTAGACGGCCGTTTTTCGATGTCCGTGCTGTTCGGACGCATCCTCGGATGGGACAATCATCCTGACGGACCAGGTTGCCCGCGGCGAGGGTGTCGCGGGCGGCTTCGGCTAACCTACTCCCCCTCTCGCCAGAGTCGGTGCAGGCGGGACCGCTCTCGACAGCCCTATCGGGGATGGGTCGCACACCAAGCCGGGAGAACGGACGATGGGCGCAGCGGACTCTTTCGACGACAAGACCCTCGCCGACGCTGCGGCCGAAACTGACGGCTCTTCGCGCACCAATGGACTCAGCTCGCCCGGGTCCGAACCGGCCGACGCCGCGGGGAAGAACGAGGGCCGCGACCTCCCGGCCGTGTCGGCTGTCACCCCTGGTGAGGCGGAGCTCGATCCGTCCAATCCTGTCGGATTCAACCTCGAGTTCAATTGCCCGACCGCTTCGGAGGACTCCTCTCCCGGCGGGGACCACGCCCGAACAGAAGCCGAGCGAACTGACGTAGCCCCGCCGTCCCCCGCTCCTTCGTCCGTTCTGAGCCAGGAGACGACAGACGGCCACGCGGCTCCGGCTCCCCGGGAGCGGCCCGTCCCGGCCATCGACGGCTACGAGATCCTGGGCGAGCTGGGCCGCGGCGGCATGGGCGTCGTCTACCTGCGCCCGGCGAGGTCCGCCTGAACCGCCCCTGCGTCCTGAAGATGATCCTGGCCGGTGCCCATGCCGACGCCGAGGCCGCCGTCCGCTTCCTGGCCGAGGCGGAGGCCGTCGCCCGCTTGCAGCACCCCAACATCGTGCAGATCCACCACATCGGCGAGGCCGACGGCCTGCCCTTCTTCGAGCTGGAGTACGTCGACGGCGGCAGCCTCGACAGGCGGCTCGACGGCACCCCCTGGCCGGCACGGCGGGCGGCCGCGCTGGTCGAAGCGCTGGCCCGCGGCGTCGACGAGGCGCACCGGCTGGGGATCGTCCACCGCGACCTCAAGCCGGCCAACGTCCTGCTGGCGGCCGACGGCACGCCCAAGATCACCGACTTCGGCCTGGCCAAGTCGCTGACAACGGACTAGCGGGCTGACGCAGTCCGACTCGATCATGGGCTCGCCCAGCTACATGGCCCCCGAGCAGGCCGAGGGCAAGACCAAGCAGGTCGGGCCGCTGGCCGACGTCTACGCCCTGGGGGCGATCCTCTACGAGCTGCTGACCGGCCGCCCGCCGTTCCGGGGTGCGACGGTCCTGGAGACGCTGGAGCAGGTCAAGGCACGACCGAGCCCGTGCCGCCGTCGCGGCTGGTCCCCGGCCTCACGCGAGACGTCGAGACGATCGCGCTGAAGTGCTTGCAGAAGGAGCCCGGAAAGCGTTATGACTCGGCCGCAGCGCTGGCCGAGGACCTGCGACGGTTCCTCGACGGCGAGTCGATCCAGGCGCGGCCGCAGCGGACCGCTCGAGCGGACGTGGCGGTGGTGCCGACGCAAACCAGTGCTGGCGGGCATGATCGCGGCCCTGGCGGCGTCGTTGGTGGTGGGCTTCGTGGGTATCGCGTGGCAGTGGCGGCTCGCCGAGGCTCGAGAAGACGCGGGCCGATGTCGCAGCCCGGCAGGCCCGTCGACGAGGCCGACCGCGCCCGGTTCCAGACGGCCTTGACTTCCTTCATCCAGGGCTGGTCTCGGGCTGAACAAGGCGATGTCGCCGAGGGGATGCTCTGGATGGCCGAGGCCATCGAGCGGACGCCGGAGGCCCACCCCGAATTCCGGGCGCTGGTGCGTGCCAACCTTCCCGCCTGGGAGAAGTTGCTCGTGCGGATGGAATCGCTGATACCCGCAGTGGAAGGGAGCACCCTCTACGGCGTTAGCCCAGACGGCACGAAGGTGCTGACCCGGCTCTCTGACCTGATGTCGCTTCAGGTCAGGGATGCAGGCACCGGCCGGCCGATCGGCCGACCGATGACCCATGAACGATTGACGTCCGCTGTCCTCAGCCCCGACGGCCGAAAGATGGTCTCCGGGGGCCAGGATCATACGGCCCGAGTCTGGGATGTGGCCGCGGGCCGCCGATCGGTCCACCTATGCGGCATCAACACATCGTCTCGTCCGTTGCCTTCAGCCCTGACTGCCGGCGGGTGTTGACCGGGAGCCACGACCTGACCGCCCGCGTCTGGGACGCCGAGACCGGCATGCCTCTCGGGCCGCCCATGACTCACCAGGGGCCGGTCTACGTGGCCCGTTTCAGTCCCGACGGCAACGTCATCGTGACGGGGAGTTTGGGCCTGGGGGCGCAGCGCTGGGACGCACGGTCCGGGCAGCCCCTCGGGCCGCCTATGCACCATCGCTGGGCCGTCCACGCGGTCGCCTTCAGCCCCGACGGTACCCTGCTCTTGACCGGGTCCGGACAGAGCGAAGGCTCCGCCCAGCTCTGGGAGGCTGCAACCGGCCAGCCACTGGGACCACCCGTGCCACATCAGGGGATCGTTTGCCAAGTCGGATTCAGCCCGGACGGTACGATCGGCCTGACCCTCGGCGCGGAGGACCAAAGGCTTCGGCTCTGGGACGTCGCCACCGGCCGGCTTCTGGGACCTCCCGTTCGCCTCCTCGGATAGTTTCCCCTTCTTCCATCCCGATGGACGCTCGCTCGTGGTGAACGATGACGACAAGGACATCTCGCGGGTCGTGACCGCTGGGCGCCAGCGGACCCTCCTTACGCCCATCCGACCGGGACGCCGGGATCCGAAGCCCTCAGACCTCATCAACCGCGCCGACCCCGCAACAGTACGCCTACGCCGTCTTCAGCCCCGACGGCACGAAAGTCGTCACCCAGGGCATGCCACGAGCCCGGCTCTGGGACGTTGCCACCCGCCAGCCGGTCGGCGCGGCCATCACTCAGCGGTGGGCCGGGGCCGGGCCGGTGGCCTTCAGCTCCGACGGCACGAAGGTCGCCACGGCTTCCGACAACCTTGCGGCCGGGACCTGGGATTGCATGGTCCAGATCAGCGACGCGAACACCGGTCGGCCACTTGCGCCGCCGATCCACCCGATCGACACCGTCAAGGCCATCGCCTTCAGCCCCGACGGGATCGCGCCTGGCCATGGGTGACTTCAGCGACGGCGTCCAGCTCTGGGACACGAGCCGCCGGCGTTCCGGTCGGTCCACGCCTGATTCAGGCCAACCTCGTGTTGGCCCTCGCCTTCAGCCCCGACGGCACGAGGCTGGCCGTGGGGACCAGCAACGACCGCGGGAAGAACAATTCCCAGGTACGGCTCTGGGACCTGACGACCCATCAGCCGATCGGCGCGCCAATGAAGCATCGGGACAGCGGCAGCACAACCGTGGTCGCCTTCAGCCCGGACGGGGACATGCTACTGTCGGTCTCCCACGACGGGCTGACCTGGCGCTGGGATGCCCGGACCACCGAGCCGATCGGCCAGCCGATCCGCCATCCCACCGGATTCCTCGGCTTCGTGATCAGTGCCGACAGCCGGGCCGTCCTCGACCGGCACCAAGGACGGCACCGCCCGGCTCTGGGACCTCCGCACCGGCTCGCCCATCTCGCCCCCGGTCAACCGGCCGAGCGCCGCCACGGCCCTGGCTCTCCGTCCCGATGGCACCGCGTTCGCCGCCGGTTATGCCGACGGGATCGACGCGGACTGTGGGATCTCGCGACCGGCCGCCCGATCGGCCCACCGTTGGTCCACCGCGGCCCCGTCCTGGCCGTCGCATTCACTCCCGACGGCCTGCAGTCTGCTTTCGGTCGACAACACCGCCGACATCCAGACCTGGACCGTGCCGCGCCCGGTGACCGATTCGACGAGCCGGCTCCTGCTGCGAGTTCAGGCGCTGACCGGGATAGCAGCTCGAGCCCGGCCAGTCCGTCAGGTTCCTCGACCGGGAGACCTGGAGGGGACGGCTCGGGGAGGTCGTGGACCGCTCGAGTCCCGGGAAGCTGGCCCGCGACGATGCCGAGGCTCTGGGCTGGCACGAAGCGCTGGCCCGGACCGCGGAAGACTCGGGTATGGCCTTCGCGACGCTCTGGCACCTCGACCGGCTGGTCGCGGCCCGACCCGACGAGGGCACGCTCCTGGTCCGCCGCGCTATGGTGCAGGCTGCCGCTGGCCGGCTCGAGTCGGCCGAGGGGGAGCTGGCACGCGCCCTGAAACTCGGCCGCTCTTAACCCTTACGTTGACCTGTTGGCGCATCGGGCCGACGTCGCCTCGGCCTCCGAACGATGGGACCTGGCCCTCTGGGTGCTGCACCATGTCGTCGCGGTCCGGCGCGGCGACTGGCGGCTGTACGTCAACCGGGCCGCAGTCCTCGATCATCTGGGCCGGACAGCCGAGCGGGATCAGGATCTCGACCGGGCGATCGAACACGGGGCCGACAGTCTGTACCTGGCCCGTAAGGCCCGAGAGGTGGAGGGCGCCGGGGACCGAGCCCGTGCCGAGGCACTCCGCGACCTCGCAATCGACCGGCTCGAGGCGCGGCCCAGTTGCCACCTGCTTCTCGAGCTGGCCGCCGATCAGCTCCGACGAGATCGGCCGGAGAAGACCGCCGACCTGCTCGACCGGATCCTCAGGCGAGGCGAGGCCATCCGCCCGGACCACCTCGACGGCGCCCTGCTGTGGCTGCACCTCGGCAAGCCCGATCGCTATCGCGCCACCTGCGCGAAGCTGCTCGCCTCGCACGTCGACGCCCCGAGCCCCTTGACGGCCAAAGCGGTGGCCTGGCAATGTGTCCTGGGCCCCGACGCCATCGCAGAGACCGGGACGGTGGTCCGGCTGGCCGAAGCGGCCCTGGCGGCTGCCTCAGCCGATCAGAAGCCAGGGGCCCTTACCACGCTGGGCGCGGCCCTTTACCGAGCCGGCCGGTCCGGGGAGGCCGTCGCTCGTCTGAAGGAAGCGACCGCGCTCGGCGATGGACAGGGGCGCCCCCAGGACTGGGCATTTCTAGCGATGGCCCACCAGGCCCTAGGCGAATCGGAGGCCGCCCGCCAGTGGCTCCGCCAACTCGCCGACCGCTTACCGGCCACCTACTGGGAGGGAGTCGAACTTAAGCTGCTCCAGCGCGAGGCCGAAGCGTTGATACCGTCCGGTCCGGAATTGCCGTCCAAGTCCTCCTCACACTGATTCCGCACAACGAACTGTCAAAAAACCCAGAGCGATGCACCACAAAGAGAAAGCCCTTCGACGTTCTCGCCGAAGGACTTGTCTTGGAAAAAACTCGGGGCGGCGGGATTTGAACCGCACGGTTTCCGATCACCGGTTTCGCACGGCACCCGCATCGGCAGAGGTTGCACGCTTCGGTCCGAGCCGGCCGACGCGCGGTCCAGGGTTGCCTCTGGCCGTCTGGCGGTCGGATCGGCTCTGATGCTGCCGCACCTCTTCGCTTCTGAACGACTGTCACCCTCGGCCCGTGAACGCGTAACGCGAAGAATTCCTGACACGGCGGCATTCGCCGTGTCTGAGCCGCTCCTCACCCTCGCCCGGTATTCACCGGCCGTCACCGAGAATCCTTCAAGGCCCCCTGTCCAAACTCTCAGCTCGGCGCTGGAGGCATCACTTTCTTACACGACTGCCGGAAGGACACGAGGTACCGACGGGGCGTCGGCGCCGCGAGTATCCAGGGATTTCAGGTCGATCCCAGGAGGCCATCGGCCGGAGACTTCAAGACGCGGCCCGATGTGGTCTACTCGACCAACTACCAGGTGATGGCCGGGGTGGATCTCGACCCCGCGGTCGCCTCGGTGACACTCGACTTGCAGGCCGATCCCGGCCGGACGGTGTCGATCCAGGTCGTGGATCCCGAGGGCCGCCCGCTGGGCGAGACGGTTGCATCCGGACTGTTCGACGACAACGGAGTGCCCTGCCAGCAAATCTTGCCCACCCTCGAGGTCCTCTCGCTCGATCCCTCGCGGCCGCGTCGCGTGATCGTGCGGCACGAGGGGCGGAAGCTGATCGGATCGGTCCGGTTGAGCGGGGACGAGAGTGGCTCGCGCGAGCTCAAGCTTCGGCCCTGGGGAACGCTCACCGGGAGGCTCGTCGACGATGAGGGCGGGCCGATCGCGGGTGTCGCCCTGCAGGACGCTGATGGAGACGATGGCGAACCACCGGCCGGCCGCGGAATCCTGCCGGTGCGAGACTCGGTCGGCGGAATTCAGAGCGGCCCCGACGGCCGGTTCCGCGTCGAGGGACTGGTCCCCGGTCTACGTTATGGGGCGAGCATCTACCGGAAAGACCTGGGGAATCGCGAGGTCTTCCGTGACGAGACCGTCGGCTTTGGCGAGGTCAGGGATCTCGGCGATCTGAGCGTTGGACGGGCGAAGCGCGTCCCGTGATTCGATCCACATGGATCGTCAGTCGTCGCTGAGGGAGCACCGATGCGGGCGGCCTGATTCTTTGCCTTCATCGAAGGCTGGACTCCGGGCACCCTGAATGCTCCAATAATTGTTGCATTCCTTCACGAGCCGCGCCGCGCGATCGACCTCGAGGACGCAGCGGAGCGGGACGGCGCGGGGCGGTCCGACTCGGGGCTTCCGGGATCGGGGACACCCGCTCGACGGAGGCGACGCGGATCATGCCAACGAGCGAGCGGCCGGGGATCGATCGACGGACCTTTCTCCGCGCCGCGGGGATCTCGATGGCGCTGCCCTGGCTCGAGGGCATGGCGCGGGCAAGCCAGGGCGATCCGGCCGCTGCTGTCCCCCGCCGGCTGGTGGCGATCGAGACGAACATGGGCATCCTGCCCCAGTTCTTCTTCCCCGACCGACCGGGGCGCGATTCTCGCCGACGCCCTACCTGGCGAAGCTCGCGGCCGTGCGCGACCAGGTCACGGTGTTCTCGGGGGTCAGCCACTCCGGGCGTCACCGGCGGGCACGCCGCCGAGCAGTGCTTCCTGACCGGCACGCCCCACCCGGAGCGCGGCGGGTTCCGCAACGGGATCTCGCTCGACCAGTTCGCCGCCGAGCAGATCGGCGACCGGACCCGCTATCCGTCGCTGGTCCTGGCGATGAGCAACGAGGGGAATATGACCCTCAGCTACACCCGCAGCGGTGCGCCGATCTCGGCCGAGCGCAGCCCGAAGAAGCTCTATCAGAGGCTGTTCCTGCAAGGGCGGCCCGAGGAGGTGGCGGCGAACGTCGAGGCCCTGCGGCAGGACCGCAGCCTGCTCGATTTCGTCGGCCGACCAGTCGCGGCGGCTCGACCGGTCGCTCTCGCGCGCGATCGGGGGCGGCTCGACCAGTACTACACCTCGGTCCGCGAGCTCGAGCAGCGGCTGGACAAGGCCGAGGCGTGGGAGCACCACCCCAAGCCGAAGGTCCATGCGCAGGCCGCCCGAGGACATCGAGGACGCGCGCGAATTCGTCCGCCGGACGAAGACCGATGTTCGACGTGATCAAGCTCGCGATCGAGACCGACTCGACCCGGGTGATCTCGCTGTTCATCGACACGACCGTGATCCACAACATCACCCACCACGGCAATCGGCCCGAGGTGCTCGCCGAGCTGCGGGCGAAGGAGGAGGGTCAATTCGCCGCGCTGGGCGGATTTCCTCCGCACGCTGGCCGAGGCCCGAGGAAGAGGGCCAGTCGCTGCTCGATCGGACGATGGTCCTGTACGGCACCTGCATGGGCAGCGCGAATTCGCACTCGAACGTCAACCTGCCCGTGCTGCTGGCGGGCGGCGGATTCAAGCCACGGCCAGCACCTGGCGTTCGACACGCAGAAGAACTGCGCCGCTGGCCAACGTGTTCGTGTCGATGCTCCATCGGCTGGGGATCGCGTCGGACCGGTTCTCCAGCGGGACGGGACCCATGCGGGGGCTCGAGCTGGTCGGCTGACCCACCCACGCCCTGGATTTCGACGACGGCCCCCCTCCCCTGCCCACCCGCCCACCTTGCACCGTGAGACGCCCCTGATGCTCCGACGGATTCTCTGCTCCGGCCTGCCGACATTGGTCCTCGCGGTCCTCACCGGCGCGGCCATCGCGCGAGACGAGCCTCCGGAATTCTTCGCCGCGCACTGCTTCGACTGCCACGACGCCGACCAGAAGAAGGGCGGACTCGACCTGGCGAGCCTCGCGTTCGAGCCGTCCGACCCCGAGAACTTCGCCGTCTGGCGCAAGGTGCACGACCGCATCGCCGCGGGTGAGATGCCGCCCCGCCAGCGGGCCCGGCCGCCCGCGTCGGAATCGGCCTCGGCGCGGAGATGGCTGCACGATCGGCTGGTCGCGGCGGATATTAAGCGGCTCGACCTGGCCGGCCGTACTCCGCTGCGACGGCTGACGCGCGTCGAGTACGAGAACACGGTGCGCGACCTGCTGGACCTGCCCGGCCTGCCGCTCCAGGGCGACCTGCCGGCGGACGGCTCGGCGTACGGCTTCGACACGAATAGCGAGGCGCTCGACATCTCGCACGTGAGCCTGGCGAAGTACATGGCGGCCGCCGACCTGGCGCTCGACACGGCGATCGCCACGCGTCCTCGGCCACCGCGGGTGATCCAGCAGCGGATCTCGCTGGCGAACCCGCACGGGTTCGTGGCCCATGTACTGCATAATGGCGACGGGGTGCTGCTGAAGGACAAGAAGCCCGACCCGGGGTTCCCGCCGGCCGGCGACCATGCGCACCTGGACCAGGGGGCCCACGAGCGGATGGGGTCGTTCCGCAACGGGGCGAGCGTGGGGCTCTTCCGGCACGAGGACGAGTCGATGAGCCCGTATTTCAACGAGTTCGTCGCGATCTATCCCGGGCGGTACCGGCTCGTCACCTCGCTATGGAGCTTCCAGTGGGATCGGGGCAAGGTACTGCCGTCGCGCGGGGTCGAGGCGGCCCGGCTGTCGATCGTGACGCTCACCGGCGACGGCCGAGGCGGGCAGCACCCGAGCACGGTCCTGGCATATTTTGATGCCCCGTCGCTGGTCGAGCGGCGCCACGAGGTGGTGACCTGGCTGAACCCTCGCGAGACCATCGGCTTCAACACCGCGTCACTGGCACCGACGGCGAATTACAACCGCAAGGGGCGGGCGATGTCCTTCACCGGGCCGGGGATCGCCTGCGACTACCTGGACGTCGAGGGCCCGCTGCATGAGACCTGGCCGCCGATCGGCCACCGGCGGCTGTTCGGCGACCTGCCGATCCGGGAATTCCAGGCGGCGGAGCACCCCGGCATCCGGCCGCCGACACGCCAGCCCGACCGGCAACAGCTCTTCATGGCTCGGAACGTCTCCGATCCGGTGTCCGGGGTCTGGACGGTGGCGAGCGCTGACCCTCGGGCGGACGCCGACCGGCTGCTGCGCGCGATTCCTGCCCCGTGCGTTCCGCCGCCCGGTCGATGACGAGACGCGGGCGCGATACGTGGCCCTCGTCGACCGAAGGATCAAGGCCGGCGACTGCTTCGAGACCGCGATGCGAACGGCCTATCGCACGGCGATGTGCTCGCCGGACTTCCTTTACCATGTCGAGCCCGCCGGCTCGCTCGACGACCACGCGCTGGCCTGTCGGCTCTCGTATTTCCTCTGGCGATCGGTGCCGGACGACGAGCTGACGCGGCTGGCCGACCGGGGGCGTCTGCATGACGCGGGAGTCCTGTCCGCACAGGCCGAGCGGCTGCTGAAGGCCCCGAGGTCGCAGCGGTTCGTCGACGATTTCCTGGGGCAATGGCTCAAGCTTCGCCAGATCGCGGCCAACGACCCCGACCGGAAGCTTTACCCCGAATTCAGCCCGTATCTCCAGGATTCGTTCGTGGCCGAGAGCCGGGCGTATTTCCGCGAGCTGATCGACCGGGACCTCGGCGCGTCGTACCTGGTGAAGTCGGATTTCGCGATGCTCAACGAGAAGCTGGCGGTGCATTACGGCATCCCGGGCGTGAGCGGTTCGCGGATCCGGCGGGTGGCCCTGCCCGCGGGGTCGCCTCGCGGCCCGTTCCTGACGCAGGGTGCGATCCTGAAGGTGACGGCCAACGGGACCACGACGTCGCCGGTCCCGCGCGGGGCGTTTGTGATGGACCGGCTGCTGGGGCGTCCGCCCGAGCCGCCGCCGCCGAACATCCCGGCCATCGAGCCCGACGTCCGCGGGGCGTCGACGATCCGCGAGCAGCTCGACCGCCACCGGCAGTCGGCCTCGTGCGCCTCATGCCATGCGCGGATCGACCCGCCCGGCTTCGCGCTCGAGGTCTTCGACGTGATCGGCGGCGGGCGGACGCGCTATCGCTCGATCGGCCAGGGAGACCCCGCGCCCGGGGCTCGATCGACCCGTTCATCGGCATCGGGTTCCGCCTCGGCCCGGCGGTGGACGCGGGTGGGGTGCTGCCGGACGGGCGGACGTTCCGCGGGATCGCCGACCTGCAGGACCAGCTCGCCGCCGAACCGCGCCCGCTGCTCGACAACCTGGCGCGGCAGCTCGCGACGTTCGCCACCGGCCGCCCGGTTTCCTTCGCCGATCGTGATGAGATTGATGCGATCGTCGAGCGCGTACAGTCGCGCGGCGGGGGCATCCGGACCCTCATCCTCGAGCTTGCCGCCAGCCGGCTGCTGGCGACCCGCTAGAGCATCGAACGGTTGGATTGCGCACAGCGGGACGATCCGGCCGATACGAGCCCGACGCGCCAGCGATTGGATTCCCGGGCCGACCAGTCCATCCACTCGCTGGCGCGTCGGGCTCGTATGAGCAACGTAACCGCGAGGCATCGGGCCGAGTCAAGGGAGGTCGATTATGCGGAAGTCGATTGTCGTCGGGCTGGCCCTGGTGGCGGTGATCACCCGCGCCGGTCTCGCGGGCGATGGCGGGACGGCCGGGCCGTTCAAGCATCAGGTCACCGGCCTCTTCGCCGACAGCCGCGAGCCGGCCCTGCGCGAGGCGATCGCCCGGATTCCCGGGGTCAAGCTGGTGGGCCTCGACCGGGACGAGGCCGTGGTGACCCTGGACTATGACCCGGCCCGACTCTTCCCCGACGCCCGCCCAGAGGATCGCTTGGAGCGCCTCGACAATCTGCTTCGATCGGCGTCGAACCACACCTTCGGGATCAAGCCGATGCGGACCTTGCCCCGCGAGAAGCTGCGGAAGGTCGAGATCGCCGTGGCGGGGCTCGATTGCGAGGCGTGCAGCCTGGCGCTCTACGAGATCCTCTCCAAGGTCGAGGGCGTCGAGCTGGTGAAGGCCAGCTTCCGCGAGGGCCGCGTGATCGCCTGGATCGATCCGGCCAGGACCGACAGGGCCAAGCTCGTCGAGGCCCTCAGGCGCCGGGAGGTTGATGTCCGGTCGCCTTGAGGTCCCATTCAACCAGCGGGGAATCTGGTTGATGTAGGGTGGGTGCAACCCACCGGCGAGGACCGGGGAATCCGGTGGGTTTCTGCTGTCGTGCAACCCACCGGCGAGGACCGGGGAATCCGGTGGGTTTCACGAGACTCCTCGCTCAAGACCACCGGGCTGTCTGCGCAATCCCGAACGAGTCGAGGACATAACCTCGTTCCCACGCTCTGCGAGGGAATGCCGTCCGGGACGCTCCTGCGTCCGATCGCCTCCGCGGACGACGCAGAGCGTCGAACACGGCATTCCCACGCGGAGCGTGGGAACGAGCAGGATCGCCCTCGCGGTGGTGTTCGGCGAGGAGTGTCGGTTTCACCCACCCTACAAGACGGCATTCACCCAGTCGGAACGGACTCGCCGTGTGCCGGCATGTGGCCGGTCACTTCTTGTCCTTGGCCCGCTCGAGCTCGGTCACGATCTGCTCGTAGCCGATCTGCTCGTACTTGTCGGGGCGGTCGCCCTCGGGGCGGAAGCAGAAGGTGAACTTGTCGGACCCGTCGAACTTGTAGATGCCCTTGCAGGTCTTGCCCTTGGCGTCCTCGGGGCCCTCGACGATCTTGAAGTCGATCGACTTCTCCGGCTTGGCCTTGGCGTCGAGCGTTACCGTCATCTCGTAGCTGCGGGTCGGGGCCTCGATCGACACCTTGTCGCCCTTGAAGGTGTAGGTGACCTTGCCCCCATCGCCGGCCTTGCCCATCCACTTCCCCTCGAGCTTCTTCAGGTCGCCGCCGTCCTTGTCCTTCTTCTCGTCGTCGCCCCGCGCCGAGAGACCCGTCCCGAGGATCCCCGCCACCGCCAGCCCGATCATCTCGCGTCGCGTCGTCATTTTCACGACCTCCAGCCAAAAATGTAGCGTTCATCCATCACCTCGGCGGCCGCCCGAACGGTTGACGCCATTGTCATAACCAGTCGTCAAGGTCGGCGGGCCGCCTTGAGATACCCGGTTAATGGACGCACATCGCGGCCCGAGCGGTCAAGTGCCAGCCGGGGGGAGTCCCTTGCGGGCCTCGCGGACGATGTGCGGCAGCTCGGGGAGGATGATCCGGCCCATGGCCAGCTCGACGGCCGCGCCGTGAGCCGGGCATCACCAGGACCGCCAGCTCGCCGATCAGGCCGCCGACGGCGCGGCTCAGGATGCACGCCGGGCCGATCTCGGCGTAGCTGAGCATGCGGAACAGCTCGCCATAGCCCGGCAAGGGCCGGGTGAGCAGCGCCGAGACCGTCTCATACGTCCGGTCGCGAGGGCTGATGCCGGTCCCGCCGGTGACCAGCACGGCGTGCAGCTCGCGACGCGACGCGAAGCCGAGGAACAGGGGCGTCATCCGGTCCGGCTCGTCCGGCACGATCACCCGCTCGACGATGCGATGCCCGGCCGACTCGGCCATTGCGACGATCAGGGCCCCCGACGTGTCGGTCTCGAGCGTCCGCGTATCCGAGACCGTCATGATCGCCAGGTTCAGGATCACCGGCGCGTTGGCACGATGCTCTGCCACGGATTGGCTTGTCATAGAACCCCCAGAACTCTGATCTAGACGCAACTCCCCCAGTTTTACAAATCGCAAGAGGACGAGAGCGGCGATTGCGGTCTTCCGAGGGGTAGTCTTACAATACAGTGAAAGTCGAATCCTAACGGGATCGGGGGGTTATCGTCATGTCCGCGGGGCAACGACGTCCGATCGATGGCGGGCTGGTGGGAGTTGTGGGGTTGTGCCTGGCGCTGCTGGGCGGGGTGGCTCTATCGCAATCGGGCCATGCCCGCGGAGACATCATCGAGCTGCGGGGCGGCGGCCAGGTGCAGGGCAAGGTGATCCCGGACGAGAAGAACAAGGAACGCGTGCAGGTGCTGCTCATGCAAGGGCGGCAACCCGCTGTCGTTCCGCAAGGACCAGATCGCGCGGGTCGTCGCCAAGGCGAGCCCGCTCGACGAGTACGTGACCCGGCGGAAGAAGGTCGCGTCAACGGCCGCGGCGCAGTTCGCGCTGGGCGAGTGGTGCGATCAGCACCGGCTCACCGACCTGGCCCGGCAACATTATGAGAGCGCGGTGGCGCTGGCCCCCGAGCACGAGGGTGCGCACAAGAAGCTGGGTCACGTGCAGGCCCAGGGCGCGTGGCTGACGCGCGATGACGTGAGCGCGGCGCAGGGGCTGGTGAAGTACAAGGGGCGTTGGGTCACCGAGGAGGAGAAGACGAAGCGAGAGGCATCCGACCGGATGTCAACCGCGCAGGGATCATGGTTGCGGCGGATCCGGATGCTCCGCAACGCGATCGTCAACGGGCCGCCCGACCGCCGCCGCGAGGCCGAGTCGCAGTTGATGGCGATCCGCGACGCGGACGCGGTGGTGCCGCTGGTGAAGGTCTTCGGCCAGGACGAGGCGCCGCGCCGCATTTTGCTGGCGCTGGTGCTGTCGACGATCGGCGGCAACGAGGCGACCTCGGCCCTGATCCAACGGGTGCTCGACGAGCCCGACGCCGAGGTCCGCTCGATCACGTTCGAGCACCTCAAGCAGCGGGGCGACGCGGGCGTGGCCAACCGCTTCATCCGGGCGCTGGCCCGCGAGGACATCAAGGTCGTCAATCGGGCCGCGTGGGCGCTGGGAAACCTGGAAGCGGTGGACTCGGTGCCCCAGCTCGTGGCGGTGCTGGTCACGTATGAGGACCGGATCGTGGTGCCGCCGCTCGATGGGCTGGCCTCGGCCCCGAGCGTGCCGACGTCGCCGGGCATCATCCCGCGGGCGTTCAACAACTACGGCCTGGTGTACACGACGCCCCCGGCCGTGAGCAACGGGGCCATCGCGATGGGACTCGGCGGGGTGCCCTATGGGTCCCTGCCGCCGGGGAGCCTCCCCGGCAACTACGTCGCGCAGAGCAAGCCGCCGGCGGACGCACATGTCGAGACCTTCACGTATCGCAACGTCGAGGTGCTGGGGCGCTCCAGAAGTTGACCGGCGAGGACTTCGGCTACGACGTGCCGTCGTGGCGGCAATGGGTCACCCGGTCGTTCAATCCGCATCCTCGTCCTTCACGCAGCGTGCCGCAGCCATGAGCCGCACCCCGATGCCCGGCGGCGATGAGCTCGACGAGTGGCGGCGATCGATCCGCCAGGTTCGGCAGCGGCTGGAGGCGCTGCGGCGCGCCGGCGTGAGCGTCTGGCCGCGGTCGGGCCGGGGCGCGAGGTTTCGGCCGCCGTCGCTCCCCGGCCGCAGGCCGCACCGCCGCCGATCGAGCCGGCCACGGAGGTCGCCGCTCCGCCGATCGTAACGCGGCCGGTCGCTGCCCCCGCACCTCCGGCCCCCGCGGCCCGGCCGCGGCCCGAGCCGGCCAGCCCGCCACCCGAGCCGGCCAGCCCGCCGCCCGAGCCCTTGCCAGCCTCGCCGCCTCGTACGAAGCCTGCGGCGGCGGCTGCGCCGTCATTCGCGACGCCGGTTCCGGCAAGCTCGCTGTTCGAGGAATCCGGTTTCGACATGCCGCCGGTGCCGGTCGATGAGCGGCCGATGATCCTGGCCGCGTCGGCCGCCGAGGTCGCGCGATGTACCCGGTGTCCGCACCTGGCCGCCACGCGCACCCAGACGGTTTTTGGATGCGGGACGCCCGCCGCCCGGCTGATGTTCATCGGCGAGGCACCCGGCGCCGACGAGGATCGGACCGGGCAGCCGTTCGTCGGCAAGGCCGGCCAGTTGCTCACGGATATCATCACCAAGGGCATGGGCCTGCGCCGTGAGGATGTCTATATCGCAAACGTGCTCAAGTGCCGGCCGCCCGAGAACCGGACGCCCACGCCCGAGGAGGCGGCCAACTGCTCGTCGTACCTCGAGCACCAGATCACCGTCGTCCGCCCCGAGTTCCTCTGCCTGCTGGGCAAGACGGCCGCCGCGGGGATACTGGGCGTCTCGCCGACGACCAGCCTGAGCTCGCTACGGGGGCGCTGGCACGCGTACCGGGGGATCCGTACGCTGGTCACCTACCACCCGTCGTATCTGCTGCGGAACCCGGCCGCGAAGAAGGACGTCTGGGAGGACCTTCAGGTCCTGATGAAGGAGATGGGTCTGGCGGTCCCCGGTCGGAAGAAAGGGTCGGAGGGATGAGGATCTGGCCGTTCAAGCGGCGGCCCGCCGCGCCGAAGCCCGCGCCCCTGGATGCTGCGGCGATCGTCCGGCGGGCGCGTCGGCTGCGGTTCCGGGTCCGGCCGGACGCGGTCTCGCAACTGGCCGGGGCGTACCACGGCGCCCGGCCGGGGATCGGGCTCACGTTCGCCGAACTGCGGGCGTACGAGCCGGGTGACGACGTCCGCCACCTCGACTGGAACGTCACCGCGCGGCAGGGCCGGCCGTTCGTGCGGCGGTTCGTCGAGGAGCGGGCGCTGTGCCTCTGGCTGGTCGTTGAACGTCTCGGCCAGCATGCGGTTCGGCCCCGAGCGCAAGACCAAGGCCGACCGCGCCGCGCAGGCCGCCGCGCTGCTGGCCACCGCGGCCATCCAGAACGGCGACCGCGCCGGCCTGATCCTCGTCAGCGACCGGATCGAGGTCGAGCTGCCGCCGGCCGGCGGCGTGCGCCACCTCTCGCAGCTCGTCCGCGCCCTGGTCGCCACGCCCACGACTTCGCCGAGGACGCGGCTATCGGTCGGCCTGGCCCGGGTGCGTCGCACGGCCCGCCGGGCCATGATCGTCGTCATCAGCGACTTCATCACCGAGGAGCCGATCGCCACCTGGCGACGCGCCGCCCGCCGGCATGATACCGATCGCGCTCCGAGTCGTCGACCCGCGCGAGGACGAGCTTCCCAACGCCGGGCTGCTCGTCCTGGAAGACGCCGAGAAGGGCACGACCCGCGCCGTCGACACGTCGTCGAAGCGGGTCCGCCGCGGCTATGCCGAGACCGCCGCGCGTCGCACCGCCGCCTTCCGCCGCTGGTGCACGAACTCGGGCATCCAGGCGTTCACGATGATGACGGACTCGGACCCGATCGTGCCGCTGATCGAGCTGTTTTCCCGCCGCGCCAGCCGTCGAGGACCGTCGTGAACGGCAACGAAGCCCGGGGGCTCGTGCCCCCCAAGCCCAACCTCGGCCCCGAGCCCTGGCGCGACGTCCGGCACACCTCGCGGCTGCTGTTGCCCGCCGCACTCGTGGCGGTCGCGGTCGTCGCCCTGGTGCTGGCCTGGATCTGGCGGCGCCGACGCGCGGCGATCCGCGCCCGGCAGGCCCTCGTCAGGGCCGGGACGGTCGCCGAGCCCACGCCGCGCGACCGGCTCGTCGGGCTCTCCGAGTCGATCCGCGATGCGCTGACGGTCCCGTTCGGCACCGCGGGCCGGGCCAAGACGACCGAGGAGCTCGCCTCGGACGACCGGCTCGCCGAGCTCCTCGGCGATGATGGCTTCCGCGAGCTCATCCGCTTCCTCGACCGCATCGACGTGCTGAAGTTTGCCCCCGAACGCGGCGACAACCACCGCGTCTCGCTCGATGAGATGCTCACGGACTGGGAGCCCCGCATCGCGGCGCTCGACGCCCGGATCCGCACCCGGACGCGAACCCGCGGACGCCCGGCAAACGGGGTCGCGGCGGCTCCGTCGGATCGCGTCTATCGCCCGGGCGCAGGGCTCGGTCGTAAGATGTGTCGGTGAGAGCACGTTACCGCGGGTCGCCTACGGCCGGGCCGAATCGGTCTGGAGATGGAATCGAACCACAGAGGCACAGAGACACAGAGAGAAAGACGAGAAGAGTTCGGACGTGGATCGACGGGCCCGAGGCGCGGCCATGCGACCGATCCCTTCTCGAACAGGTTCGGTCTCATTCTTCTCTCAGAAACCGTTTGAGGACGCTCGTAGGGTGGGTCGAGCGAAGCGAGGCCCACCGATCCTCGCCGCCGAACCGGTGGGCCTCACGCCTGCGGCGTTCGACCCACCCTACGACCGCGCGACCGCCGTGAGCGGGTGCATGAGGAGGCTCGTAGGGTGGGTCGAGCGAAGCGAGGCCCACCGATCCTCACAGCCGAACCGGTGGGCCTCACGCCTGCGGCGTTCGACCCACCCTACGACCTCTTCTCACACACTCTTAGTGTCTCAGTGGCTCTGTGGTTCGATCGTCCGAATTCTGGCCATCTCGTGAGTGGGTGCGAGAGTACCGCCGCCGGCCGGACCGACACGGCAGCCCGGATGGGTAGGTAGCACTTCTGTGGGTATACCGTCTGTTCAGTTTCGACTGGGATGCCAGTAGGCGTCCCATTGATCTTCTCCGCTGGCGAACAGGGCGCGCAGGTGGCACATGCCATCGGCTCCGTCTTCGCCCCGGCGCATGCCCCCGTTCTTCATCCGCTTGCCGATGACCGTCTTGCAGGCCGACTCGATCGGGCCCGAGCCGATCGCCCAGCCCTTGGCCCGATACGCCGGATAGTCCATCCGATGCACGTGATTCTCGAAGTAGCCCACCACCTCGCCGTGGACCTTCCGCACCGACTCGCGATGGTCCGCCGGGAGCGAGCGCAACTCGTCCAGGACCGCTTGGCCCCCGTCGTGTTTCAGCCGATGGCACCACCGCTCCCACCACTCCTTCCGGGCCGATTCGTCGGCCGGGTAGAGCGCCCGGCCCAGGTCGCCGAGATGCTCCGCGACGTGGTAGAAGTCCAGGATCACCGCCTCGACGCGGCCGAAGTTCACCCGCAGCAGGTCCTCCACCCCGGCCCCGGCGTCCGACAGCGCGATCCAGCGCTCGGCCTGATCCATGCCCACCTGGGCCGCCTGCCTCCGCATCGGCTCGGCCAGCGACGCCTGGCCCTCCAGTCCGGCCACGTACCGCGCCCGGAACTGCGGCGCCCCGCCCCGCGGTCGGGCGGCCCACCGCGCCGGTCCTCCGGCACCGGGTTGTAGATCATCCCGACCGCCGCCATGCGGCCCTCGGCCGCCGCCCCCTCGGGGCCCTGCATCCCCAGCCCGGTCAGGTCGAGCGAGACGTAGGCACAGGTCTTCCCCTCGGCGTCCTTGTGCCAGGCCCATGGGGTGGCCGCCCCGAAGGTCTGCGCCGTCGGCCTGCGCCGGCCGATGTCGTCGCCGACCGCCTCGCTCGTCCGCTCCACCGTCGATTCCGAGACCCGCAACCCGGCGAGCTTCCTGAGGACCACGTCGGCGGCCTCGCCGAAGCTGTCCACGGCGCCGGCGATGCAGACCAGCTCGCGCGGCGCCGGCGGTCAGCGCCTGCGGCGACAGCCCGAGGGTCTCATCCCAGGGGACGATCCCCTTGCCGCAGGACCGGCAGTGGTAATAGCCCCGCTCCAGCGAGAAGGTCCCCACCAGGCTCTGGACGGTCTTGGGCCGATACTCGACGAAGCGGGCCGACTCGTGGCAATGCGGGCAGGTCATGCTGGACCCTTGATACCCCCCTTTTTCCGCTCGTCCAGAGCGGTCTGAAGCGCCTTGGCACCGATGCGGTGGACGAGGTCGCGGACCTCGAACTCGGCCTTGCCCAGGAGTTGGCGATCCTCCTTGGAGGCGAGCAGGTCGGCGAGGGACCGGAGGTCGGCCTCGGCGGCTTGGCGAAGGGTCTGGAAGATGCGGTCGGAGAGTTCGGCCTGCTCCGGGGACAACGCGAGTCGAGACATGGGAGCCCTCCGTGAACAGATGGCAACGAAATCCGGGCGGACACATCGGAGCCCTCTGTTGTACGGAATTTCCCACCCACAATCGAGACGCCTACCCAGCCCGGATCTCACAGGAACGCTGCGAGGACCTGGTCGGCGACGAAGATGCCCTCGCGGCCGAGGCGCAGGCGGTCGCCATCGTCCTCGAGGTATCCGGTGGCACGGTTGCGCTCGATCGCGGCGCCGGCGAGCTGGTCGATGTCGAAGCCCGTCCGCCGGCGGAAGTCGGCGCGGTCGAGGCCGATCTGGGTACGCCTCAGCATCAGGACGGCCGTCTCGCGCGGCGCGCTCCTCGGGCGTGAGCTGCTCGCTCGGGCCGGTGGCCGGCTCGCCGGCCTCGATCCGGCGCAGGTACGGCGGGCAGCTCGCGGGTGTTGATCGAGCGGACGCCGCGAACATAGCGTGCCGCGCCGACTCCGAAGCCGTGATACGCGTCGTTGGCCCAGTAGACCAGGTTATGCCGCGACTCCTCACCCGGCCGGGCGAAGTTGGAGATCTCGTACATCGCCAGGCCCGACGCCGCCAGGCGGTCGATCGTGGACTCGTACATCGATCGCTCGAGGTCCTCGTCGAGCGGATGCACCTCGCCCCGCTCGCGCTGCTTCCACAGCTCGGTCCCCTTCTCGAAGACCAGGCCGTAGCACGACAGGTGCGCCGGGCCGAAATCCAGGGCGATCTCGAGGTCGCGCCGCCAGTCGTCGAGCGACGAGCCGGGTACGCCGAAGATCAGGTCGAGCGACCAGCGGGCGAACCGCGGCCGGACGATCGCGACGGCCGCCTCCACTTCATTTCGGCCGTGGTGACGCTCGAGCACGCGGAGCGAGTCGGGTCGGAACGACTCGGCGCCCAGGCTGATCCGGTCAACGCCGGCCGCCGCCAGGACGTCGGCCTTGGCGGCGTCGAGCGTGCCGGGATTGGCCTCGACGGTCCACTCGCCGCCGGGCGCAGGATGAACCAATGCCGGAGGATCCCGGTCAGACGCGCGAGCTGGTCGGCATCCAGCCGGGTCGGGGTGCCGCCGCCGACGAAGATGGTGTCGACCTCGCGCGGCTCGCCGAGCGAGAGCGCGATCTCGCGCTCGAGCGCGTCGAGGTAGCGGCCGGCCAGGTGGTCCACCCCCGCCAGCGAGGCAAAGTCGCAGTAGCCGCACTTGTCGGCGCAGAACGGCACATGGATGTACGCCGCCCGCGGCCATTGCCAGGCCGGCTCGTCCGGCGCGGGCTCGAGTGGGCGGATCACGGGACGGCCTCGACGAATCGGACCTCCGGCACGGCGCGCCTTCAGCGCCGACTCCACCTGCATCGTCAGCGTGATACAGCGTCGAGGTGGAACACGATGCGCAGGCGCCCGACAGCCGGACCTGGACGATCCGGTCGTCGTCGATCCCGACCACGACGAGCTCGACGCCGCCCTCGGCTTGCAGCTCGGGCCGGACCTGCTCGTCGAGGACCTGCTCGATCCGCGCCAGCAGCGCCGACCGGACCGAGGGCTCGAGATGAGTTGTTATGTTTGGATTCATGACAAAAACCCCGAATTGCGTCGAGCAACCCGGGGCCGGAGAGGAGGAGATGTCATCGCGTGGCATGGGGAGGGGCTGAGGAACGAGAGGGCGAGGTCGGGATCAATAGTCATTGTACCCGCCGCCGCCGCCACCGTAGCCGCCGCCGCCACCACCGCCGCCATAGCCGCCACCGCCGCCGCGGTAGCCGCCTCCGCCGCCACCACCCCCGCTCGGGGTGCGCGGCCGCGCCTCGTTGACTGTCAGGCGACGCCCATCGTGATCCTGGCCGTCCAGGCTTTCGATGGCCGCCAGGGCCTCGTCGTCATTGTCCATCTCGACGAAGCCGAATCCCCGGCTCCGGCCGGTCTCGCGGTCGCTGAGGACCTGGGCACTGCTCACAGTCCCGTACTGCTCGAACAGCTCCTGAAGGTCCGCCGATGACATCGTGTACTTGAGGTTGCCAACGTAAAGCCGCTTCGCCATCGCACTTGCCCGGAAAGGCTCTCCACCGACCTCAGCGGAAGATACAACCCGGTGAACGCGGCGGCGGGCCACGGGCGGACCGCCCGCTCGCCGACCGCCCGACAAACCGATCCCGCCAGGGAGGACGGCAAGTCGAGACCAGCCGGCCGCCGTCAGCCTGGATCGTCTTGTACCTGCGAAAGTATAAGAATCCCGTGAGGTCGTATCAACGATAAAATCGCCACCAACTCGAAATCGCCGATCTCTTTCGGAGTTCGGTCCAGGCGCGGTGTCGCATCGGTGCCGGTCGGTGCTGGCCCGGTGACCCGGAGCGAGCTACGATGAAGCCGCCCGGGGCGATACCGGCGCCCGCCGAGATTCCCGGCTGTCCGCCGCCAGCCGTCCGTTTCCAGGGGGAGAGCGCAGTCATGACCATTCCGAGTTTCCGGTCAGTCGCGGCGGTCCTGGTCCTCGGCCTGGCGGTCCCGGCGGCGGCCCGCGCCCAGGCGCTGCATCTCTCTGGTCGCGGCGGCCAGGCCGACTGGGGCGAGACGCCGGTTGTGGTCGAGGTCCCGACGCCCACGGCCGTCGGCGCCTATCTCCTCGCCGGCGGGCCGGGCGAGCCGATCCCGGCGACCGTCTTCGCCGAGGGAGACCGGCGATGGTTGGCGGCCGTCCTCCCGAGCGTCCCCGCCGAGGCGCGATTCTCGTTCGCCGTGAAGCCCGGTCCGCCGGGCGGTCCGACCGACGCCGGCGGCGTGCGGTTCCGGCCCGCCGGCACCGAGCTCGAGGTCACGGTCGACGATAGGCCCTTCACCACCTACCGGACGGGCCCCGGCCCCAAGCCCTACTTCTTCCCGCTGATCGGCCCCACCGGCGACCCGTTCACGCGGGCGTTCCCCATGACCCGGAACATCCCCGGCGAGGACACCGACCATCCCCACCAGCGCTCGTGCTGGTTCACCTTCGGCGATGTCAACGGCGTGGATTTCTGGACCGAGGACCCGCCGGCACCGCCGCGGCGAAAAAGGAGGGCGCCGCCGGCCGGCCCTCGACGCGCGAGCTCCTCCGCGGCACCATCCGCGAGACCGAGCGCCAGGTCGTCGTCGAGGGGCCTGTCCTGGGACGGCTGCGGACCCGCGACGACTGGATCTCGTCCGACGGCCGAAAGCTTTGCGAGGACCGCCGCATCGCGACGTTCTACCGGACCCGGACCCACCGGATCATCGATTTCGAGTTCACGATCGTGGCGACCAACGGACCGGTGGTCTTCGGCGACACCAAGGAGGGGATGTTCGGCCTCCGCGTTGCGTCGTCGATGGACGTGAAGAACAAGAAGGGCGGCAAGATCACCAACGCCGAGGGCCTGACCGACGGCCAAGCCTGGGGCCAGGCTTCCCCCTGGGTCGATTACGTCGGGCCGGTGAACGGCCAGACGGTGGGGATCGCGATCCTCAACCATCCCGGTAGCTTCCGGTTCCCCACGATCTGGCACGTGCGCGACTACGGCCTGTTCGCCGCCAATCCGTTCGGCTGGAAGGACTTCGGCAAGGGACCGAAGCGCGACACCACCCTGCCGGCCGGCGAGTCGCTGCGGTTCGCCTACCGGGTGGTCCTCCACCGGGGCGACACCGCCTCCATCGCCGCTCCCGCGATGTTCCAGGCGTATTCCGGGTCGGCTTCGATGAAGGTCAACGTGGAATAGAGCGCCGACTCGGGGACCATTTCCGGGTCCGACGGACGGTGCGCCGGTCCATCCCGCGATCATGCGCCACCCGACGGTCTCATACGAGCCCGACACGCCAGCGAGTGGATTCCTGGGCCCGCCAGGCCATCCACTCGCTTGCGCGTCGGGCTCGTCCGACCAGGCCATCCACTCGCTTGCGCGTCGGGCTCGTATCGGCGGGATCATCCCATCGTGCGCCCGATCTCACCGTGCGGCGGTGGATGAATCGATCGCCCCGGGGATCCACTCGCTGGCGCGTCGGGCTCGTACCGGCGGGATCGTCCCATCGTGCGCCATCCAAGCCGTTCGGCGCTCGAACGGATTGGTCCAGGCTCGCCCGGTCTTTACGAAAAGGCCGGCCGCTGCCTGCCCCGGACGGTCCGATCGGCGGTGGTAATTCCGTCGAGGGGGATATCGTGGGGTTCGACGGGAAGAGCCGGGACGAGCTGACAGCTCAGGCAAAGCGCCCAGCGGACGGCTTCGGGGCGGATCTGGGGCAAAAGCCGGTCGTAGTGCCCGGCGCCCCGGCCCAGGCGGTTGCCCTGCTCGTCGAATGCGATGCCCGGGACGAGGACCCAGTCGATCGTCGTGGCGACGACTTCGGGCCAGGTCGGATCAGGCTCGGGGATGCCCAGCACGCCGGGGACGAGCGGCTGGCCGGGATCGGTCATCTGATGCAGCCGCAGCCGGCGCTCGACGCGGTCGACCCGCGGCAGGACCACCCGCTTGCCGCTCGCGTGCGCCCTGGCCAGCAAGGGCTCGGTGGCGATCTCCTCGGGGAAGGCCTTGACGTACAGAAGCACCGTTTCGGCCGACTCCCACCCGGGCAGCGTGACGAGCGCCTCGGCGAGCGCGGCTTCCTGGCGATGGCGGTCGGCCGGGTCGAGCGACAGGATCGATGCAACGATCGATCGCCGCCATGCGCGCTTGGTCGCGGGCGTCGCGGTTTTCCCCATCGGCAGCTCGGCGTTCATGTGAGGCGGGCTTTGCCTGTCGATCGGTGACGGCGAGGGAACGACGAATGGGTCGCGTCGATCCGGAGATGATCCAATAAATAAGCCCGTAACCAGCCTCCACGGGCGAGGCCAGGCACGGGCTAGGGGAAAGACCTCCGCCGCAATGCCGGCGGGATGCTTTTGAGAACCCGCAGTTCAGGTGGGGACCTGAGACCCTCGAGAGGCTGACAAGCAACCTCAGGGAGCCGATATCGGTCCCCTACGGGTTAAATGTTGGTTCGCCAAAAGGACCACCCCGTATCGAACATGGCAGAGGCTTGCCCGGCCAGGCCGGACAAGATAAATCTATCCGCGCGAGGGGTGCGGATCAAGACCGAATGCGCGTCGAACGCGAGCGGAAGGAGGGGGACACGGGCCGCATCGATCGGGGATCGTGGGGCGTCGATTCGGGTCAGGAAGGGTCGAGCATCCGCTGGCTGCGGGACTCGGAGGCACGCAGCCGGGCGATCTGGTCGCGGATCCGCGCGGCCTCCTCGTAATTCTCCAGCTTGACCGAGACCTCGAGCTGCTGCTCGAGCCGTTCCAAAGGGCCCATCGGCGCCTGGCGCTCGAGCTCGGACCGCCACTGGATCAGGAACTGGAGCTCGGAGCATTCGGCCTCGTGCTCCTGCTGGCCGTAGTCGGCGAGGAAGCGGCGGATGGCCGCGACGCCCTCGTTGACCCGGCCCAGGGCGGCTCGGTAATCACCGGCCTCGAGCGCCAGCGAGGCCAGGGCTCGGGTGTGCATCATCTCGACATAGGGGCGGTAGCGATCGAAGTCGATCCGGTCGCGGCGCCGACCCGCGTACTGGACGACGAAGGCGAAGAGCCGAAGGTTTCGCGCCGTGTCGCGAGCGACCCACTCATACCGTTCGAGGTGGAAGGCCGACAGGTAGCGATGATAGTACTGGAGCCCCTCGCGCATCAGCCGGGCGCAGTCCTCGGGCGTTAGGCTAAAGGTCTCGCCCTCGCCCGCGGTGCGCTTCTGGTTCTCCTCGTAGTACTCGAGCAGCGATTCGTGGCCCTCGGGCCGCTCGCCATCGGGGCGGCCGGCGACCTCCATCTGCATCAGGCCGAGGTCGATCCGCATCTGGATCTTCTCGGTCCCGTCGTCGCCGGCGATCACGCGAACCTGAACGCGGTCGGGATCGAAATCCCAGCCGGCCAGGATGGGCCGGATGTCCTGGCTCATGGGAAGGCCTCCGTAGGGATCTATCAGAAGGAGGGGTCAGGGGCGAGGGGCGGAAAGAAGGAACTTCCCGGCCGGGCGGTCCTGGCGAGATCATCGGGCCCGAGTCGGCCGGAACAGGAGTCGAGCACCTCTCAGCCCCGGCCTTCCGTCTCTTCCCGCGATTCCGTTACTCATACGAGCCCGACGCGCCAGCGAGTGGATTCCAACGGCGATGATTCATCCACTCGCTGGCGCGCCGGGCTCATACCGGCGGGATCGTCCCATCGTGCGCCATCCAAGCCGTTCGGCGTCTATCCTAACTTTAGTCATTTCTTGAGCGCTCAGAAACCCCCAGGCCCTCGGCCGTGACCCGTCGCTTCAGGCGCGGGAGTGTGGCGGAGGACAGCCGGGGCGAGGAAGGCGGGCGTCCGGGAGGGATCGAAGGGGGTGGGTCCGGGCGGCGGGGCGCGTCGGCCAGGAGGGAAGGACGCCGCGGGCCGGATCCCAAGCGAGCCGGGGCGCGGCGCCGGGAGTCGGCGGCACCGCACCCGCGGCCCTGGGTGGTGGGTCCGAGGCGATCGCAATCACGATCGCGCCGCCGTCGGGACGGTTCGGCGCGATCCGATGCAATCCGATCCGCTCCGGATTAGATCTCGTTGTTGTCGTGGATCATCGGCTCAAGTTCCTTGGTGTTCCGCTCGACGGCCAGCACGATGGTCCGCTCCTCGACGCCGTCGGCGCTGGCGGCGACGGCCGGGATGATCTGCCGCGAGTCGGGCAGGCTGAAGCGGACGGTGAACGTGCCGTCGGGGCGGAGCTGCACCGGTTCGCCCTGGAGGGTTACGCGGGCGTTGGGCTCGGTGGAGCCGTAGACGATCAGCTCGGCATCGATGCGGAAGTGGAAGTCACGGCCCAGGGACGACAACGAGGACACCGACAGGCCCGCCAGCGGCAGGCTCATCGGACGTCGAAGCCGCTCCTCGAACAGGTCCCGCAGGTCGACCGCCGCGCCCTGCCCGTCGCTATGGCCGCCGATCGTGGCCGGGTTCTCGATCCGGTCAATCTGCTTCTGCACCTCGAGCCAGTTCTCGTCGAGCGGGTCGGCCACGCCGGCCCTGGGCGTCGTCACGACGTTCGACCGGGCCAGCACATAAAACTTGCCGCGGCGCGAGAGATAGCCCGACGTCGATCCGATACGACCGGGTCGGCTCCGTGACGTCGATATACCAGTTATTCACGCCGCCGTGGATCAGGATATCGCGGACATGCCGCTCGGTCGCCGAGGTGGTGTCCTCGCTCGAGACGTCCATCACCCGCAGGATTGGCCGTGCCGCATGCCAGTCGTGCCCCAGCGCGGCCTGCGCCCGGGCCAGCGTCGATCGGCTCAGCTCCCAGTAAGCATGCAGCCAGTACGAATCGCGGGTCAGGACGACGATCCGATCTTTCTGATGCGCATGGTCCAGCGCGTGGACCAGGGGCGTTGCCGGTGCGACGCAGAGGGACGGCGTGGCCATTGCCATTGCCATTGTGGCCCTTCCCGTTGTGGCCGTTGTGGCCCTTCCCGTTGTGGCCATTGCTGCCATGGCCCGATGAAGGCCGCGCCGGCGCCGCTCGCTTGGCGGCGACTGGCTGTGATACGCCGGGCTTTGCGCCCGACCTTCGACCGCGACGACGACGGCCGGATGGCCGACAACGCCTTGATCAACTGGTCCTTCCTCATCGCGTGCCAGCCACTGATGCCCTGGTCCTTGGCAAGCTGGGCCAGATGCTTCTTATTGCAGTCCTTGAGTGCATCGACGGTCATACGGTACCACTCCGACACCCCGCAGCGTCCCCTTGGTCTCGTGAGGGGTGATTGTAATGCGTTCGATGTCAATCATCCGTGAGTGGACCGATCCGGAAAATTCCATGCATCCCGGACTGATAGGACGACAAGGCGCATCACACGAATCTCGGGGTCGATCTTCGGCGATTTCCTCGTCGAGGGTGACCGCCGGGGGGCCGAGCCTTAACCGATGATGAAACTCTCTCGCGATGCCCGCGGAGGCTCGATCAGATCCGCAACAACCCGAGTCTATCGGCGATAAAACAACGAAGGCGGCCCGCGTGCCTCTCAAGAAGGCTCGCGTCCGCCTGTGACTGATATCCGATCGAAGGACTCACGCAAGTGTGTCAGCATGGCGAGTCCCCTGGCTGGGTGGATCGTGCAAGTCAAGGAACGTCGAGTGGTTCCGCTCCGTTTGCCTCTCGCTTTCGCCCGGTACGAGATACCATATCCGTCGGAGGTCTGTCAACCGCGCCACGATCGAGGTGTACGGAAACGGACACCACTGAAAATACGGCCGGTGGAGTGGGGAATTCTGGGTATACTGCGAAATCTGCGCGGGCAGTGAGCGAGGTGGACCTGGTAAAGAACTTTGTGAAAATTTTCTCGAAGCGGCTTTTGAGGTAGTTGACAGGGGGGATTGATGCAGTATAACCTCTCGTAACTGGAGCGTCCCCCTTGCCTCGACGTCCTCGTCGCCACCGTTTCGCGGCGTGACCGTGGGTCGGGTTGGCGTCTGTTCCCGGGTTGTGTCGCGGCTGCGATATGACCGGGGATCGGGAGTCGTGCGTGGTCGAACATCCGGAGTCGCGGTCCTCCCTGGGAACGGGCCTCGAGCTGGCTTCGAGGGTCACGACCGTGGGCGTGGCGTTCGCGCTGCCCATGGCGATTGGCTTCGGGGTGGATCGCTGGCTGGGGACGACCCTGGTGGCGACCCTGATCGGCGCGGTGCTCGGGTTCGTCGCGGGAGTGCTCCAGACCGTTCGAGTGGCCCAGCAGCTCTCGCGCGGGCCGGCGCACGCCCCTTCAACCGGGGCGACCGCCCAGACAGGCCGACCTGATCCATCGGGCAGAGACCGACGGGTTCGGCAGAGAGATCACCCGGGAGGGCCGGGTTGCGCGGCGGTGGTACCGCCCGGCGCGACCGATGCGGCCCGCCCATCGCAGCCCAGGACAACCATGGCCGAACATTCGGACAAGCCCAATCCCCTGAGCCACGTGCTCGACCACCACACGCTCGAGTTCCCGTGGTGGTCGCATTCCGTCGAGGAAGGCCGGCAGGTCGCCTACACCAAGGTGATCGAGCTGCCGTCGATCGCCGGGGTGCAGGTCACGCGGTTCATGGTGATGGAGGTCGTCGCCGGGCTGTTGATGCTGGCGATCCTGCTGCCGGTCGTGCGGCACATCCGGCGGACACCCGTCAGCCGGGGCTGGTTCATGAACATGTTCGAGACGATGATCCTTTTCATCCGCAACGAGGTCGCCCGGCCGGCGATCGGCGGGCACGCGGCCGACCGCTTCTTGCCGTTCCTCTGGACGGCCTTCTTCTTCATCCTGTTCAACAACCTGCTGGGGATATTCCCGGGGGGGGCGTCGGCGACGGGGAACATCAACGTCACCGCGGTGCTCGCCATCATGACCTTCGGGGTGGTGCTCGCCGCGGGATTCCGCGAGATGGGCGTGGCGGGCTTCTTCGTGGGCCTGGTCCCGCACCTCGACGTGCCCAAGTGGATGCAGCCGGTGCTCTGGGGATTGATGTTCGGCATCGAGGTGGCCGGGCTCTTGATCCGGCACATCGTGCTGTGCATCCGGCTCTTCGCCAACATGTTCGCCGGCCACGTCGTGCTCTCGGTCATCCTGGGCTTCATCCTGATGGCCTACCCGCTCGGATGGTTCTACTTGATCGCACCGGCGAGCGTCGTGAGCGTGATCGGGCTGAGCCTGCTCGAGCTATTCGTCGCGTTCCTCCAGGCGTACATCTTCGTGTTTTTGTCCGCGCTGTTCATCGGGATGGCCGTCCATCCGCATTGAGCGATAGGACGGCCCGGTCCCGAGCGGACCCCGTCCGGGCGATTCCGGAGGGGCCGGCGTCGATCGTCGGGCCGCCGCGGTCGGGCACCGCCGCGACGGCGGGATGGTCCCGCCGGAAAACGCCCCGATACTGTGTCCTCAACTATTCCAGGGAGCCGAGATTCCGATGAATTGGATCAAGTCGATGATGGTGGCCGGGGCGCTCTTGCTGTTCGCCGACGGCGTGGCCCATGCCCAGCCCGGGACGGGCGGGACGGCGGCCGGCGGGACGGCGGTGGCGGAGCCGATGAGGGACCTCAAGGCCATCGGCGCCGGCCTGGTGATCATCGGCGCGGGCGTGGGCATCGGCCTGCTGGCCAAGGGCGCCGTGGAGAGCATGTCGCGTCAGCCCGAGATCGCGGGCAACATCCAGACGGCCATGATCATCGCGGCGGCGCTCATCGAGGGCGTGACGTTCTTCGCCCTGGTCATCATCATTATCGAGGTGCTCTTCGGCGCCTGACCATCGCGGGACGGCCGCGCCGGCAATCGGAGCCCGGCCAGGAAAACGCTCAACCACGGTCGGGCCCCGCGGCCCGACCGGGCCGCTCCGCCGGGCGGGGACGGCCGGCTCGCCCCTTTTGAATGGCGTAGAGACGTACCCCGGGGCCCACGGAGCATCTCGTCCCGCGCGAGGATTCCCATGTTGCGACGAATGAACCATTATCTCGGGATGAGCCTCCTGGGCCTGGCGCTGACGCTGGGTTGCCCGGCGGCCGGCCAGGTCTCGGCCCAGGAAACCCACGGCACGCCCGGTGCCACCGCACCCGGCCACGGGCCGGCGGCCGGGGCGGAGGGCGCTCGACGGCGGCTCGGCGGCCGCGGATTCCAATCCGCTCAAGCCCGAGCCGACACTGGCGATCTGGACATTGCTGGTGTTCCTCGGCCTGCTGGGCATCCTGGGCAGGTTCGCCTGGACGCCCCTCATGACGGCCTTGCACGAGCGCGAGCGGCACCTGCAGCACGTCGCTCGACGAGACCGAGCGTGCCCGCAACGAGAGCGAGGCCCTGCTGGCCGAGCACCGCCGGCAGATGGCCCGGGCGGCCGACGAGGTCCGGGCACTGCTCGACAAGGCGAGGCAGCGACGCCCAGGCGGCCGCCGACGCCATGATGAAGCAGGCGCAGGAGGAAGCCGAGGCCCAGCGGCAGCGGGCGCAGCGCGACATCGCGTCGGCCCGCGACCAGGCGCTGGCCGACATCTGGCAGAAGACCGCCGACATGGCCGTGATGACGGCCGGTCGGGTACTGGCCACCGAACTGAGCCCCGACGATCATCGCCGGCTGCTCGACGCGGCCATCCGCGAGCTGCCGGCCGCCGCCGGCAACGGGCGGGGAGGGCCGCACGCATGACCGACGCCAAGGCCCCCGCGGCCGCCGACGCGGCGCCTGACGAAGAGATGGTCGCGCTGGCCCGGCGCTACGCCGAGGCGCTGGTCGACGCCGCCGACAAGGAAGGCCAGTCCGCCGGGGCGGTCGAGGAGCTCGAGGAGCTCGCGACCGACGTCCTGGGTTCGTTTCCCGCCTTCGCGGCGTTGCTGGGCTCCGACCGGGTCCCGTCCGCCGAAAAAGACCGCATCCTCGCCGACGTGTTCCAGGGCCGGGCGTCGGACCTGGTCCTCCGGTTCCTTCGCGTGCTCAATCGCCATGGCCGCCTCGGCCTGCTGGCGACGGTCACGCGGGAGGCCCGGCTCCTCTGGGATCGGCGCAACCGACGGATCCCGGTATCCGTACGCTCGGCCGTCCCGCTCGACGACGCGCAGGTCAACGCCCTCAGCGACCGCCTCCGGGGCCTGGTCGCCGGCACTCCCGTCCTGACCGCCACGGTCGACCCCGGTTTGATCGGGGGCCTGGTCGTCCAGGTCGGGGACCTGCTTTACGACGGGTCGGTGAAGAGCCGGCTCGCCCAGCTTCGCCATCGACTGATCGAAGGGAAGACGCATGAGATTCAGAGCCGACGAGATCAGTTCAGTCATCCAGCGTGAGATCGAGCAATTCTCGCCGGAGGTCACGCGGAGCGAGGTTGGCCAGGTCCTCGAGGTCGGCGACGGCATCGCGCGCGTCTACGGCCTCTCCGGGCTCATGGCCGGCGAGATGGTGGCCTTCGAAAACGGCGTCAAGGGGATCGCGCTGAACCTCGAGGAATCCTCGGTCGGCGTGATGATCCTGGGCGAGTATACCGGGATCGAGGAGGGCGACACGGTCACCGCGACCGGCGAGCTCTTGCGGGTGCCGGTCGGCGAGGCGATGGTCGGCCGCGTGGTCAACGGGATCGGCGAGCCGATCGACGACCTGGGGCCCATCGTGACCCCGCACTCGCGGGCGCTCGAGTCGCCGGCCCCGGGGATCGCCGACCGACAGCCGGTCAACGAGCCGATGCAGACCGGCATCAAGTCGATCGACGCCATGACCCCGATCGGCCGCGGCCAGCGCGAGCTGATCATCGGCGACCGCAAGACGGGCAAGACGGCCATCGCCATCGACGCGATCCTCAACCAGAAGGGGACCGGCGTCATCTGCGTCTACGTGGCCGTCGCGCAGAAGGAGTCGACGACCGCCGCGCTGGTGGACGTGCTCGAAACGCCACGGCGCGATGGACTACACCATCGTCGTGGCGGCCGGCGCCAGCGACCCCGCGCCGATGCAGTACATCGCCCCCTACGCCGGCTGCGCCATGGCCGAGTACTTCATGTACGAGCAGGGCAAGCCGACGCTGGTGATCTATGACGACCTGTCGAAGCAGGCCGTCGCCTACCGCGAGGTCTCGCTCCTGCTCCGTCGCCCGCCCGGCCGCGAGGCGTTCCCCGGCGATATCTTCTACGCGCACTCGCGTCTGCTCGAGCGGTCCGCCAAGCTGGCGAATCGCTACGTCATCCTGCCCGAGGGCGCCCCGACCGACAACGTCACCGACGACATGGGCGTCAACGGCAAGGTTTACATCGGCGTGCCCGGGCTCGAGGGGGCCAAGCACGCGCTCAAGGAGCACTATCCCCAGGGGCACAAGGTCGTCAAGACGACGAACTCGGGCGGCTCGCTGACGGCCCTGCCGATCATCGAGACGCTCGAGGGCGAGGTCTCGGCGTACATCCCCACCAACGTGATCTCGATCACCGACGGGCAGATCTACCTGGTCGCCCGACCTGTTCTTCGCGGGCGTCCGCCCGGCGATCGACGTCGGGATCAGCGTGTCGCGCGTCGGCGGCAAGGCGCAGATCCCCGCGATGAAGAAGGTCGCCGGCGGCCTGCGGCTCGACCTGGCGGCGTTCCGCGAGCTCGAGGCGTTCGCCCAGCTCGGCACCGAGCTCGACAAGGCCACCCAGCGGCAGCTCGACCGCGGCTATCGCATGGTCGAATTGCTCAAGCAGCCGCAGTACCAGCCGCTCAGGGCCACCGACCAGGTCATGAGCCTGTTCGCCGGCATCGAGGGCTACCTCGACGACGTCGAGCGCCGCTCGGTCCAGAAGTTCGAGGCCGACTTGCTCCGACTTCATGCGCGAGCGGCAAGGCGAACGTCCGCGACGCCCTCGAGCGCGAGCAGAAGATGACCGCCCAGATCGAGGCCGACCTCCGCGCGGCGATCGCCGAGTTCAAGGGTCAGTGGAAGGCGTAGGGGCCGGGGTTACAGGGCGTCCTGAACCACCAGCATGGCGGAGGGCCCTCCGGAACTGGAGACGCATCGACGTTGAGTCGCGGTGGCCGGATCTCCGAGACGAACTCGATGAATCCTTCTCTCCGAGGAGGTTGGTCGGATGTGATGGGCCTTCGGAAGTCACTCGAAGCCGATTGTGATTCGAGGTGCCCGGACAGGGTCCTGATGTGAGGTTCGGATCGAGATCGCGGCTGACGGTGTTTTCCATGTGCCCTGGCCGGTCCCCGGGTCCTCGCAGGAGCAACAGTCTCTTGTCTTTCCCAGGCCGGACCCGGTTGATTCCTGTCTTCCTAACCCCTAACCCCTAGCCCCTAACCCCGATGGCCAAAGCACGAGCGATCATCAAGCGCCGCAAGGCGGTCGAGAACATCCGCAAGATCACGCGGACGATGGAGCTGATCGCCACCAACCGCTTCCGCAAGGCGCTCGAACCGCGCCACGGAGGCCGAGGCGTTCACGCGGAAGATCGCCGAGCTGGTGGCCGACCTGGGCGAGACCTCGGGCGAGGTCTCGCATCCGCTCCTGGTCCGCCGCGAACCCGTCGAGTCGGTCGCTCTTGCTGGTGTTGACCAGCAACCGCGGCCTGGCGGGCGCCTACAACGGCAACGTGCTCCGGATGCGCCAACGGCCGGGTGCTCGACGACCAGACCGCGGGGACCGAGACGGCGATCGAGGTCTCGGGCAAGCGCGGGATCAACTACTTCCGGTTCCGTCGCCAGCCGGTCGAGGCGACGTACACCCAGTTCGAGGACCGCCCCGACTACGCCGAGATCGAGGCCCTGGCCGATCGCTACATCCGGATGTACGTCGAGGGGTCGATCGACCGGTTCGACGTGGCGTTCACGCAGTTCATCAGCTCGTCCCGGCAGGTCGCGACGGTCCAGACCCTCCTGCCGATCACCCCGGCCGACATCGCGAAGGCCGCGCCGTCGGTCCGCCAGGCCAGGCCCGCCGCGGCCGAGACTGCGGCGTCGCCGGCGCGAAGGAACGGCGCGTCCCTTACGAGTTCATCCCCGACGCCCGCAGCATCCTCGAGGAGACTCGTGCCGGTCTCGTTCAAGGTCCGGCTGTTCAAGTGCTTCCTCGACGCGGCCGTCAGCGAGCAGATCTCGCGGATGGTGGCGATGGGAGGCGCGACCAAGAACGCCGACGACCTGGTCAAGTCGCTGACGCGGCAGTACAACCGCGCCCGCCAGTCGCAGATCACCCGCGAGCTGGCCGACATCGTCGGTGCCGCGGCGGCATTGCAATGATCGAACCGATTCGCCGCGGCGGCGGCGCCGCGAGTCGCGCGGATGCTGACAGCCTGCCGCGCCGTCGGCTATCATGTGTCCAGACGAAGCACCAAGGTTCACGCACGACAGCGCGTTTCGAGGATAAGTATCGATGGCAACCGCGACGAGGACCGGACGGATCTCCCAGGTGATCGGCTCGACGTTCGACGCCGAGTTCGATGAGGGGAATCTGCCCGAATATCTACAACGCCCTGAAGGTCGAGGGGGATGTCAAGGGGGTCAAGGTCAACCTGACGGGCGAGGTCCAGCAGCACCTCGGCGGCAACCGCGTGCGGTGCGTGGCGCTGGGCTCGACGGAGGGCCTGGTCCGCGGCATGTCGGTGGCCGACACCGGCGGCCCGGTCAGCGTGCCGGTGGGGACCGCGGCGCTCGGGCGGGTGTTCAACCTGCTGGGCGACCCGATCGACGGCCGAGGGCCCGTGAACGCCGACGAGCGGTGGCCGATCCACCGCGAGCCCCCCTCGTTCGACAGCCTCTCGGCCAAGACCGAGCAATTCGAGACCGGGATCAAGGTCGTCGACCTGCTGACCCCGTTCGTTCGCGGCGGCAAGATCGGCCTGTTCGGCGGTGCCGGCCTGGGCAAGACGGTCATCCTCACCGAGCTGATCGCGCGCATCGCGTCGGTGCACAGCGGCTACTCGGTGTTCGCCGGCGTGGGCGAGCGGACCCGCGAGGGGAACGACCTCTGGCTCGAAATGCAGGAGTCCAAGGTCGGCAACACGGGCAAGTCGGTCATCGACAGCACCGTGATGTACTTCGGCCAGATGAATGAGCCCCCCGGCGCACGGCTCCGCGTGGCGCTGTCGGCGCTGACCTCGGCCGAGTGGTTCCGCGATGCGACGGGTGCCGATACCCTGCTGTTCATCGACAACATCTTCCGGTTCAGCCAGGCGGGCTCGGAGGTCTCGGCATTGCTGGGCCGGATGCCGTCGAACGTCGGCTACCAGCCGACCCTGGCGACCGAGATGGGTGCCTTGCAGGAGCGGATCACCTCGACCAAGAAGGGTGCCATCACCTCGGTGCAGGCCGTGTACGTGCCGGCCGACGACATGACCGACCCGGCGCCGGCCACCACGTTCGGCTTCCTCGACGCCTTCATCGTGCTGGCCCGGTCGATCTCCGAGAAGGGGATCTACCCGGCGATCGACCCGCTGGGCTCGAGCTCGCGAATCCTCGACCCGCAGTACGTCGGCCAGGAGCACTACGACGTCGCCCGCCGCGTCCAGACGATCCTCCAGCGGTACAAGGAGCTGCGGGACATCATCGCGATCCTCGGCGTGGACGAGCTGTCCGAGGACGACAAACTGATCGTCCACCGCGCCCGGCGGATCGAGCGGTTCCTCTCGCAGCCGTTCTTCGTCGCCGAGCCGTTCACCAACAAGGCCGGCCAGTACACCAAGCTGCCCGACACGGTCCGCAGCTTCAAGGAGATCTGCGACGGCAAGTGGGACCACCTGCCCGAGGGTGCCTTCATGTACGTCGGGGCGATCGAGCAGGCCGAGGAACAGGCGAAGAAGATGAGCGGCTGAGCGTGCCCTGCCCGGCGGCCTCCAGCCTGCCCGATCGGTCGATTTTGAGAACGCCGCGGCGGTCGCCTCCGAAAGGGTCGGGCGATCGCCGGGCGTCTGTCTGTCACGAGCCAACCCAGGCCGTCGAGGGATTCCAGCGAGATGTCCACGCATATCGAAGGCGCCGGCGAGGAGAAGGCCGGCAAGCCCGGAGGCAGGCGGATCCAGTGCGTCGTCGTCACGCCCGAGCGCACCTGGCTCGACGCGGTGGTCGACTCGGTCGTCCTGCCGGCCGATGACGGCGAGCTGGGCGTCCTGCACGGCCATAGCCCGCTGGTCGCCCGCCTCGGCCATGGCGAGCTCCGCACCAGGACCGGCGACATCGTGCAACGCTACTTCGTGGACGGCGGATTCGCGCAGGTACGCGACGACGTGGTCACGATCCTGACCCACCGCGCCATCCCGGCGGCGCAGGTCGACACGGCCGTCGCCTCGGCCGAGCTCGCGCGGGCGGAGTCGCTGCCCGCCACCAGCGAGCACCAGTTCGGCGAACGGCAGCGTGCCTTCGACCGCGCCCGCGGGATGCTCCGCGTCGCCCGGCACCGGGCCTGAAATCCCTCGCGACTCGACCTCTCTCACAAGGTGTGTGAGAAGGCTTGTAGCTCGAGCGCCGAGCGGTTGGGTGGCTCACAGTCCAACGACAGGTCCCGTCCCCGACCGATCGCCGGCAGGAGCCGGCTCCCACAGCGGCCCGACCCGACCCGGTTCCCTTGTAGGAGGGAGCTCCTGCTCCCGATCCGGTCGGTCCGATCCGGTCGGCAGCGGCCCGACCGATCGCCGGCAGGAGCCGGCTCCTACAACGGATCGGACCGGATCGGTCTCTCTGTAGGAGGGAGCTCCTGCTCCCGATCCGGTCGGCATCGGCCCGACCGATCGCCGGCAGGAGCCGGCTCCCACAGGAGACAATAGACCGGTCGGTTCCGGCCAGGCCGTATGCCACCCGAGCGTGAGCGCCCTGGCCAGACCGGTGGGCCTCACGCCTGCGGCGTTCGACGCACCCTACGACCTCTTCTCAAACGCTCTCTCAGGATTCCGGGATCGGCACTCCGGTCTCCTGACGATGGTCGGGAAGGGCCGTGAAGAAGCCCTCTTCGCGGTGCAGCGTACGGACCTGCCAGGCTTCGCCCGTCCAGGCGTGGTGGTGGGCGTCGACGTCGCGGCCGTCGAGCACCAGATCTCCAGGAAGCCCGGCGGATTGCGGCCGGCGTGCGACCAGAGCAACGGGGCACCGGGGTTCAGGCAGAGCTGCCCGGGCACCTCGGCGGGTCGGAATGCCCAGGCGGCGTGGACGTGTCCGCAGCAGTACAGGTGCGGGCCGACGGTCGCCAGCCATTCGCGAAGCTCGCGGGCGTTGATCAGCCGCTTGGTGGCCAGCCGCGCGCGCCTGGTCGGCCGGTGCCGCCAGGGGATAGTGGCAGGCGACGATCAGTCGAGACACCGACGGCCCGGCGCGGTCGCGACCAGCCGGCGGGCCTCGGCGAGCTGGCCGCGCGGCAGCTTGCCCCGTGCCGTGACCGCCGCGCGGGTCGGGTCCAGGCCCAGGATCGCCGTGGTCGAGTCGAGCGGACGCAGCCACGGATACTCGCGGCGAGGGGCGAACTCGCCCAGGAAGGTCTCGAACCGCCGGCTGCGGTGGGCCCACCAGGTGTACCGGTCGTGGTTGCCCGGGATGATCGTCACCCGGCCCGGATCGGTCAGCCAGGGCGCCAGGGCCGCGGCGCGGCGCGGAACTCGTCCGGGTAGCGCGGTGGTCGTGATGTCGCCGGTGATCAGGATGTGGTCGGGCTCGAGGCGATTCACCCGCTCGATCAGCCGAGGCACGCCCGCCAGGCGGAACCGTCGGCGCCCGGCCGGCCAGCAGGCCGGCCATCCCCGTCAGCCGCTTGCCCATGAGCCGCAGCGGGTTGAACTCATACTGCCAGAAGTGGATGTCCGAGAGATGGACGATTCGCAAGGTGCGGGCCCCGCCTGGCCAGTCGGTCCGTCGCGTCCCACATGCGGCCGATGTCGATCGGGCGAACGCACGATCGCCACGACCCGTCTAGCCGATCCAGCCGACCAGGATATCGTACGCCGCGTGCGTGCCGACGGCGATCCCGAAGCCGCGGATCACGAAGACCCAGGCAAAGAAGACGCCGGCCATCCAGCGGAAGACGAAGGCGTACCAGGTGAACGCCTCGCCGGGGCTGCCCGCGTGGTGCGCCAGGGCGAACAGGAGCGCCGAGGCCGTCACGGCCCAACTGCTCGAGAGCACCTGCGGCATCTGCAGCAGCTCGAAGCACCGCGAAGAAGGCGGGGACCAGCATCAGCCGGAACAGCGTCTCTTCGTAGACGCCGGCGCCCAGGTAGCCGATCAGGGCGGAGAGCTCGGGGCGCCTGCCGGCGCCCCGGCGGCCAGGAGCGGTGCGTGGGCGTGGGCCTGCTCGAGGTACGAGAAGCCCAGGTCGACCAGCCGGCCGACGCCCAGCAGCGCGACGGCCCAGACCAGGCTCTCGACGATCATGCCGCCGAGGATGGCCGGAGAGAATCGCCAGTCGTGCGACCGGGCGAGCTGCCACCCCATCAGGATCACGACCAGCAGGATCGGCAGGAACCACGGGTGCGACAGCCCCGCGGCGGCGAGGGCCTGCCGCATCCAGGCGTCGGCCCCCGACCGCAGGCTGGCCGCCTCGGCCGAACCGCCCAGGATCAGTACCCCGGCCTCGTAGGCGATCACCAGCGGCGCGACGAAGAGCAGCGAGGGCAACGGCCGGCGCGTCGCCGACCAGTACGAAGCGGGCTGGTGCTCGAGCAGCCAGGCCTCGGCGTCCGGGCCCGCCATCAGCGCGGCGTGTTGCCGCCGCTGACGGCGGGAGATTCGGGCCGTCGGTCGCGCGGTCGCCGGGGGTTGTCTCAAGCGTCACCGCCGCTTCCAGGGAAGGGTCCGGCCGATTCCCGCCAGCCGGCGCATTCGCCGTCCGTCGCTGGCGGATTTCAGTATTGTTATCGTTTTTGTCGCGTCCGAAAAATACGAAATCATGGGGTGACTTGTAGGCTCCGGAGGCGAAGGCTACGATAACCGAATGCCACCCGATCCTTGACGGGCACCGGGTTCGCTTTCAGAATGGCGACGCCCTCGGCGTCGTCGCCCGTCCCACCTGTACTGGCACAGACCCTGGGTCGCAGGCGAGCTCGACCGAGCCGTCGAAAGCCAGCCGGGGGATCCTGCACGGCCCGGACGCTCGATCCGTCTTCACCGCGAGCGCGGGGGGCGGGTACGTTCGTGTCGTGTCGCCCGTATCGAAATGCTGTTGGGAGGTTCGACGCGTGGTCTCGCGGTCTCGATTCGGCTGGATACTCGCATGCAGCTTCCTGGCGATGGCCGCGAGCGGCTGCTCCGATGCGATGAATGCCGGCGTCCTGGAGTATGTCGAGTCCCCGGCGATGAACCAGGACCTCGGCCCCACCCAGGGCAACCTCAAGGAGAAGCCCAAGCTCCGCGAGAAGGTCCGGGCCGCCCTCAATGAGCTCTACGGCCCCGAGCCGCAGTCGATCCGCATCCCGAAGGGCATGCCTCTCTCCGGCGGCGGCGTCCTCTTGGCCAGCCATATTGAGGGAGGCAAGGACGGCCGGCCGACGCCCATCCTCCAAGTTGCGGCCCGGCCCGACTCTCCCCCTGCCCCCCAGCGCGGGGGCTATGCGATCTACCGGCGGAATTGCCTGCACTGCCACGGAGTCTCGGGCGCAGGTGACGGCCCGACGGCGCCGTTCCTCTACCCGCTGCCGCGGGACTTCCGCCCCGGGAAATACAAGTTCACCTCGACGCCCACCGGCAAGCCTCCCCATCGCGACGACCTGCGTCGGACGATCACCTACGGTCTCGAGGGGACCTCGATGCCGGCGTTCGAGCCGCTGCTCACGCCGGCCGAGATCGAGGAGGCCATCGATTATGTCATGTTCCTCAGCATGCGGGGCATGACCGAGCTCGCCCTGATCGACGAGGCGGCCACGTTCGAGGACGGCGACGCCGACGCGCTCGACCAGGAGACCGTGCAGTCGCTCGCCGGCCGCGTGTTCAAGGACTGGCGGGACGCGCAGGCGGCCCCGCGCAACCCCACGATCGCGCGGACGCCGGCGACCCGCGAGAGCATCCTGCGCGGTCGGGACCTTTTCCTCGCGAGCGATTGCAAGGACTGCCACGGCCGGCTGGCCAAGGGGGACGGCGACAACTTCCTCGACCAGGAGCTGTTCAACAAGATCGTCTTCGGCGGCAACCCCAGCGAGCGGGCGAAGCGAGCCGAGGAGCTCGTGCCCAAGGACAGCAAGAAGCTGTGGAAGGACGACTGGGGCAATCCGCTGCGTCCGGCCAACCTGAACAAGCCGTCGTACAAGGGCGGCCGGCGGCCGATCGACCTCTACTGGCGGATCGCCAAGGGGATCACCGGCGCCCAGATGCCGGGGCACTACCCCTCGCCGTTCGACGACAAGAAAATGTGGGACATCGTGAACTTCGTGCTGGCGCTGCCCTACGAGCCCGAGCTGTTGACCGAAGCGCCCGCGCCCCAGACCTCGGCGGGCAGGACCGCCGTGGCCGACGCGGGGGCGCGATGACGGCCATCCAGGTGGAGTGGGCCGGCCGGCCGTCGCGGCCCGCGCCCTGTGGTGATGAGACGGTTCCGCGATCGCCGACCGGTCTTGACCGACCGGACGACACCGACGGTCGCCGCGGGATGCGGGTCGGGAGCTTTTTCCGTGCGTAAGTGGAGCATCCTCTTCGCGATCGCGGGTATCGGCACCGTGGGGTGTTTCGTCTACTCGTATTTCGACCCCGACTGGTGGCTGCCGAACACCGCCCGCGACATGCACCGGGTCGTCTCGACCTTCGGCCGCGAGATCGACAACCTCTTCCTGATCATCCTCTTTATCACCGGGGCGGTCTTCATCATCACCCAGGTCGTGCTGGTGACGGCCATGTACCGCTTCGGCGACGAGCGCGACCCGCAGGGCCGGCCCGTCCGCAAGGCGCAGTACTCGCACGGCAGCCAGCGGCTCGAGATCATCTGGACCATCATCCCGGCCGGAATCCTGGTGTTCATCGCGCTCTATCAGATGGGCACCTGGGCCGAGATCAAGTACCGCGGCTCGGCCCCCAAGGTGCCGCCGCTCGCCGAGATCACGGCGCGGCAATTTCAGTGGGTGATGCGCTATCCCGGCCGCGATCACAAGCTTAACACGGTCGACGACCTGGTCCTCGTGGATGACCTGCACTTCGTCAAGAAGCAGTCGGTGCTCATCTACCTGAAATCGGCCGACGTCCTCCATTCGTTCTACCTGCCGCAGCTCCGGATCAAGCAGGACGCCGTGCCCGGCCTGACGATCCCCGTCTGGTTCGACTGCGACGAGGCCGGCGAGTACGAGCTGGTCTGCGCCGAGCTGTGCGGCTGGGGCCACTACAAGATGCGCGGCAACGTCACGGTCCACGAGACGATCGAGGACCTTCAGAGGTGGATCGACGAGAAGATGACCGAGCAGGAACGAAGCCAGCTCGCCCTGGCACCCGGGTCGGAGGGGAGGTGATTGGTGATGAATGAGGAGCCATCGTCCAGCGGGGAATCGGCGCCCGCGGCGGCAACGTCGCACGGGGCGGGGGCAGGCCACGCCCCCGAGCCGGGACACGCCCACGCCCATTCGCCCGCCCACGGCCATGCGCACGACGAGATCCACCCGGCCGCCCGCTTCTTCCTGACGCGCTACATCTTCTCGACCGACCACAAGGTCATCGCGGTCCAGTTCCTCTTCTCCGGGCTGATCTTCTTCGTGCTGGGCGGCCTGCTGGCCCTGGCCGTGCGCTGGCAGCTCGCCTGGCCGTGGAAGCCGATGCCCGTGCTGAGCCGCTGGCTCTGGTCGGCGCCGTCGCTCGGCTACCAGATGCCGCCGGAGGTCTACAACAAGCTGTTCACGATGCACGCGACGATCATGATCTTCTTCGTGATCATCCCGATGCTGAACGGCGCGTTCGGCAACTTCCTGATCCCGCTGATGATCGGGGCGCGGGACATGGCGTTCCCCAAGCTGAACATGATCTCGTACTGGTTCATGTGGCCGGCGTTCGTCCTGATCAGCTACTCGTTCTTCGTCGAGGGGGGATCGGCCGAGGCGGGGTGGACGAGCTATCCGTCCTCGCTGGTCGACGCCCGCTGGGTCGACGCCCGGCTCGCTCAACGGCCAGACCTTCTGGCTGCTGGCGCTCCTGTTCGTCGGGATCTCGTCGTTGACGGGGTCGATCAACTACATCACGACGATCGTGATGCTGCGCGCCCCGGGGATGCGGATGTTCCGGATGCCGATGACGGTCTGGGCGATGTTCATCACGGCGATGCTCCAGGCGTTCGCGCTGCCGGTCCTGACCTCGGCCCTGATCATGCAGACGCTCGACCGCGTGGCGGGGACCAACTTCTTCCAGCCGGTCGGCTGCGTCGGTGGCCAACGCCCCGGCCGTCGTCGGCGGCGGCGGGCCGCTGCTGTTCCAGCACCTGTTCTGGTTCTACTCGCACCCGGCGGTCTACGTGATGATCCTGCCGGCGATGGGGATGGTCTCGGACATCATCGCCACCTTCTCGCGCAAGCCGCTCTTCGGCTACAAGCCGATGGTCTTCGCGATCGCCGCGCATCGCCGGGCTGGGGTTCATCGTCTGGGGGCACCACATGTTCCAGTCGGGCATGAACCCGATGCTCGGGCGCGACCTTCATGCTCTCGACGATGATGATCGCGCTGCCCTCGGCGATCAAGGTGTTCAACTGGCTGGGGACGATGTGGGGCGGGCGGCTCCAGTACACCTCGGCGATGCTCAACGCGATCGCCTTCGTGGCGATGTTCATCATCGGCGGGCTGTCGGGCATCTTCATGGCCGCGACGCCCGGTGGACATGCACATCCACGACACCTACTTCATCGTCGGGCACATCCACTACGTGCTGTTCGGCGGCAGCACGTTCGCGATCTTCGCGGCGATCTACTACTGGTTCCCCAAGATGTTCGGCCGGATGATGAACGAGCGGCTGGGGATGATCCACTTCTTCCTGACCTTCATCTTCTTCAACGGCACGTTCTTCCTGATGCACATCATCGGGATGCACGGCCACCCGCGGCGGATCGCCGACCCGACGATCTACCCCTACCTGCGCGGCAGCGGGGACGCAGGGCATGAACGTCTTCATGACGATCAGCGCCTTCCTGCTCGGCGCTGACGCAGATCATCTTCGCGTTCAATTTCCTGTACAGCCTGGTGGCCGGGCCCAAGGCCGCCGGCCAACCCCTGGCACGCCAACACGCTGGAGTGGGCCACGACCTCGCCCCCGCCGCACTACAACTTCGAGCGGATCCCGACGGTGTACCACCCCGCGTACGAGTACAGCGTCCCCGGCGTCGACGAGGACTATCTGCCCGCAGACCATGCCGCGCCCGCCGAAGGCCGGCCCGCTCGACCCGGTCATGGCATGACAGGCATCCGGTAGCTGAGGCTGTCCGGTCCGACCTACGAAAGGCCGTCGCGGCGTTCGACCCGCGGCGATCGAACCAATGGCACCATCGATTGAACCCATGAGACCCGAACGCGAGATCTCGCCTGGTCGTCCACGCGGTCGCGCTGTTCGCGGCCGGTTGCGACGCTGCCCCTGCTCTACGTGGGCGGCTCGGTGACGACGTACCGCGTCGGCATGGCCGTGCCCGACTGGCCGACGACGTTCCGGAGAACATGTTCCTCTACAACTTCTGGAACGCGCCGTTCGGCGTGCAGCGTCGAGCATGTGCACCGGCTGTACGGCGCGGCGGTCGGGATGGCGACGATCGTGCTGGCGGGCAGCCTGCTGGCGTTCGAGCCGCGGCGATGGGTTCGAGGGCCTGGGCGTGCTGGCGCTGGTCGCGGTGATCGGCCAGGGTGTGCTCGGCGGCCTGCGGGTCACGCGGGTCTCGACGCTGCTGGCGGCCGTGCACGGCGTGCACGGGCCAGGCGTTCTTCGGCCTGCTGGTGGCGATCTGCGTCTTCACGGGCCGCGACTGGTGCGAGCCGGCACGCCCGTCGGAGGATCGCGGCGGACTGCGGGCCCGGTCGGCGATCGCGCGTGCTCTTGATCTACGTCCAGATCGCTGCTGGGAGGCTGGCTGCGGCATTTCGCGACCTCCGCGGCCCTCGGGCTGCACTCGGCGGTGGCGGCGGTGGTATTGTGCTACTCGGCCTGGCTTGCCTGGCGGGTCCAGACGGCGGGGGCCGGAGGCGCGGCCGGCTGCGTGGCCCCGCGTGGCTGCTGGCGGCGTCGGTGGTGGTGCAGGTCGTGCTGGGCCTGGCCGCGCTGGCCCTGCTCTGGCCGCTGGACGGCACGGCTCGGCCGGTGCCGGGCGTCCAGGCGGCCGTCCGGACGCTGCACCAGACCAACGGGGCGGTCCTGTTCGCGGCGTCGATCGTCCTGGCATTGCGTGGTTCTCGACATCTGGCCGGGCGGGCGGATGCCGCGGGGCTCCGGCAAGCAGATGAGTCCGGCGGGACGGCTCGAGCCGGCCGCGCTGGACCGGGAGGCCGTCGCTTGAAATCGCTGGCATCGCTCGATCAACCCGTGCTCGCCGTGCCCGAATCCGGAGCCGGTCCTCCCGGCGGTCGGCGGCCGGGTGTCGGCCTACCTGTCGCTGACCAAGCCGCGGCTGGTGCTGATGGTGCTGGTCACCGTCGCGGTGGGCTACCTGCTCGGCGCCGGGGCGGGGCACAACCGACGACGCTGGCCGTCGACGCTGCTCGGCACGGCGCTGGTGGCCGGCGGCGCCGGGGCGCTGAACCAGTGGCTCGAGCGCGACCGCGACGCGCTGATGCGGCGAACGGCCGGCCGCGCCCTGCCCGGCGGCCGGCTCACGAGCGTCGAGGCCGTGTCGTTCGGCCTGGTCCTGGGCGTCCTGGGCACGCTCCTGCTGGCTCTGGGGGCCAACACGCTGGCGGCGACCGTCGCCGTGGTGACGTTCCTGCTGTACGTGCTTCGTCTACACGCCGCTGAAGCCGCTGACGACCTGAACACGGCGGTCGGCGCGATCCCGGGTGCCCTGCCGCCGCTGATCGGCTGGGGCGCGGCGACCGGCCGGCTGGGCATCGAGGCCTGGTCGCTGTTCCTGATCGTCTTCCTCTGGCAGTTCCCCCACTTCCTGGCGATCGCCTGGATCTATCGCGAGGATTACCGCCGCGCCGGCTTCCGGATGCTCACGGCGCGGGACGATCGCGGGCCGGATGACCGGCTGCCAGGCGGTCTCGTACGCCCTGGCCCTGATCCCGGCCGGCCTGCTGCCGGCGACGATCGGCCTGGCCGGGCCGTTCTACTTCGTCGGCGCCGCTGGTGCTGGGCCTGGTCTATCTGGTGGCGGCCGCTCGGTTCTGGCGCGAGGCCAGCGACCTGGGCGCCCGCCGGCTGCTGCGTACCTCGTTCGTCTACTTGCCCGCGATCCTGCTGCTGTTGCTGCTCAATCCGCCCGCCTGAGCCGGCTGACGAGCTCCGGCCGTCGCGTGGCGCGGCGGCATTCCGGAACCCGCTTGTCCTGGTGCCATGAAGTCCCGGAGGGTCGAATCCACGATGGCCATCGCCACCCCCAGCACGAGCCCACGCGACGCCCGCGCGGCACGCGCGGCCATGCCCCGGCCCACGCCGCCCCCGTCACGCCGGGCAAGGTGGCGATGTGGCTGTTCCTGGCCACCGAGGTCATGTTCTTCACCGGGCTGATCGGGTCGTACATCGTCCTCCGCGCCGGCAGCCCGCACACGGCTTACAGCAACATCTATCTCGCCGGGCGACCCCGATCCAGCGGCCGGCGACGTCAAGGGCATCGTCATCCACTCGGTCGGCTCGAGCGGGCACGAGTCGAGGAGATCCTGCGGACCGAGGCGGGCCTCGGCCCGACGAGGCCGAGCACGATCCTCCACGCCGCCCCGCACGGCATCGTCCCGGGCCGGCCGGCGGCGAAGGCCGAGGCGCTCGAGCAGAAGCTCCGGCCGGCCGGCGCCTCGAGCCGAGTTCGAGTCAAGCTCCAGACCTACGCCTGGCCCGCCCCTACGATGATTCGGTCAACCCGCTGGCGATCAACCTGACGGCCGCCAACACCTTCGTGCTGATCTGCTCGTCGGTCACGATGGTCCTGGCCCTGGCGGCCATCCAGCGCGGCAAGCGGGCCAGGTGCAGCATCTTCCTGGCCGCCACGGTGATCATCGGCTCGATCTTCCTCGGCGTCCAGGTGTATGAGTACTGCCAGTTGATGTTCGGGCACCATTACCCGATCGGGGTCAGCGCCGACGGGCACTTCCGGCCCGAGCGTCGAGCCTGTTCGCCTCGTGCTTCTTCACGATGACGGGCTTCCACGGGGCCCACGTCACCGGCGGGGTGATCCTGCTGGCCTGCGTCCTGATCGCGCTCGCTCCGCGGCCGGTACTCGGCGACGCAACTACTCGACCGATCGAGCTGGCGGGGCTGTACTGGCACTTCGTCGACCTGGTGTGGATCATCCTGTTCACGATCGTCTACCTGATCTGAACCCGGCCCGCGACGCGGGCCGGCGACCCGCACGAGGCGGCCGGCTTCGCGAAGCCTCCTCTCCTCATGAGGACCATGCCGATGGCCGAGACCAAGGTCCTGTCCCCCTCCGAGGTCGCCGAGGAACACCAGCAGGAGGCCCATGCGCCCTACCTGCTGGTCTGGTTCTGGCTGGCGATCCTCACCGGCGTCGAATACTTCTACGCCGCGTGGCTCAAGGATTTCTTCATCGATCCTGCTCGGTCGGCCTGCTGGTCCTGGGCGGGCATCAAGGCGGGGCTGGTCGGCTGGTACTTCATGCACCTGAAGTTCGAGGGCAAGTGGGTGTACCTGCTGATCGTGCCGGCGATCATCCTGGCCACGATCCTGGTCCTGGCCCTGGTCCCCGACCAGGTCTTCAAGTACGCCGATCGAGGACGTCGACAGCTCCGCGTGGTCGATCCCCGCGGCGGGCCCGAGGTGGGCGTCGCGCACGTGGCCGACCCTCGCCGGCTCGACCTACAATGCCAGCGGGCGTGACGGGCGTCGTCGTCCCCCGCTCGCTCACGCTGCCGCGTGTCGAGCCGTCGCGGCGTGCCGGACCATCAACGATCGGGGTCCCACCGTGTCCAGGTCCTATTCCGAGTCGGCGTGCGGATCGTCCTGCCTGACGATCGTCGTCTCGTCGGCGATCTGTGCCTTCGGGGCGCGGCGCGATCCGCTCCGAACGCCCCCCGCGCGGCTGAGGACCTCGGGTACCGCCGCGAAGCCGCTCGGCTCGTTCCGGCTGGTGGAGCGGTCGGGCCGGACGGTGACCGAGGCCGACCTGGCCGATCGCGTCGCGATCGCCTCGTTCATCTTCACCCGATGCCCGCTCTCGTGCCCGCGGATCTCGGGCATCATGCAGGGCCTGCAGGACCGCCTGGCGGGCACCGATGTGCGGCTCGTCTCGATCTCGGTGGACCCCGAGCACGACACGCCCGACGTGCTGCAAGCATACGCCGACCGCTACGGTGCAACGGACGACCGCTGGTGGTTCCTCACGGGCTCAAGACCGGTCATCTACGACCTGATCCAGGACCGCTTCCAGCTCGGCGTGATGGAGTCGTCCACGCCGCCCGGCCCCGAGCGCGGAGGCGATCATCCACAGCGATCGGCTCGCATTGATCGACCACGGACGGATCGCCGGCGTGTTCGAGTCGACCGACCTGCAGGCACTCGACGCGCTGGTCGCCCGGCGCGGCGGCTGGACCTGCCGGCGTGGGTCGCTCCGGCTGCCGGCGTCTCAACGCCACCCTCAACGGCCTGAGCGCCTGCTGCTCCTGGCGGGCTGGCTGCTGATCCGCGGCCGCGGCAGGAGTCAGGCGATGCCCGCCGCCGAGACCGAGGCAGCCCACGGCGCCCGCGACCGCGGGGGTCTGGGACGATCCTCTGGTCAAGGGGCACATCGCCTGCATGGTCGCGGCGATCGCCACTTCGACGCTGTTCCTCGGCTGCTACCTGCTCTATCACTTCAGGGCCGGCAGCATGGCGTTTGCCCAGGGGGGCATCCTGCGGGTCGCCTACCTGACGATCCTGCTCTCGCATACCCTGCTGGCCACGGCTCGGTGCCGCTGATCCTCGCGACCGTCCGCCGCGGCTGGCGCGGCGAGCTCCCCCGGCACGTCTCGATCGCCTCGCTGACGTTCCCGATCTGGCTGTATGTCGCCGTCACCGGCGTGGTCATCTACCTGATGCTCTACCACCTGCCCGTGGTCGAGTTTGCCTCGCGCACCTTGCCGTCCTGATCCTCCACGCGGACGATCCCTTGGGTCCGGGTCGCGGCCGATTTCTGGCGATTCATGAAACAGAGGTCGCCCCGCGCGACTATTATCTGGTAAGAGGGCCCGCGGGCCGCCGTCGTTGGCGAGACGTCCCGGGTCCTCGCCGGATTCCGTCAGGTCCGAAGGGATCGAACGATGGATGTGCTCAAGCCTTCCGCTCGTCGGTGGGTGCCCGGCCTGGCCCGGTTCGCGGCCGGGGCGATGCTCGGGGTCGGGGCCTCGGCCCGCGCGGCGAGACGCCCACCTATCACCGCGACGTCCTGCCGATCCTCCAGAAGAATTGCCAGGAATGCCACCGGCCTGGGCAGGTCGCGCCGTTCGCGCTGCTGGACTACGCCCAGGCGCGGAAGCGCGCCGACGACATCGCCGCCGTGACCGAGCAGCGGGTCATGCCCCCGTGGCACGCCTCGACGACCGAGGGCGGTCCGTTCCGCGGTGCGCGGGTGCTCGGTGACCGGGAGATCCGGCTGCTGGCCGACTGGGCCGAGGCCGGCGCACCCGAGGGCGACCCGAAGGATGCGCCGGCCGCACGAACCTGGGACTCCGAATGGGCGCTCGGGCCTCCCGACCTGATCCTGAAGGTGAGTGAGCCGTTTGAGATCGGCGCATCTGGACCCGACGAGTACCGGGTGTTCGTGATCCCCTCGGGGCTGACGCAGGGCCGCTGGATCGCCGCGGCCGACTTCAAGCCGGGCAACCCGCGGGTGGTCCATCACATCCTGGCGGCGTACGACGTCACGGGCAACGCGCGGAAGCTCGACGCCGCCGACAAGGGGCCGGGCTACGCGACGTCGGGCGGCGGCTACGGCCGGCTGCCGAGCGGGCTGCCGTTCCTGCCGGCGGGCCAGCTCTGGGGCTGGGCGCCCGGTCGGATGCCGTTCTGGTCGCCCGAGGGCACCGCTCGCCCATTGCCCGCCGGCGCCGATGTGCTGCTGCAGGTCCATTACCACAAGAGTGGCAAGCCCGAGACCGACGCCGGCGCGATCGGCCTTTATTTCGCCCGCGGCCCGGTGGACAAGCAGATCCGATCGGCCATCGTGCTCCCGCCGCGATCCGGCCTCTTCGGCAAGCCCGATCTGAGGATCCCGGCCGGCGAGCCGAGGCACGAGGTGAAGGGCGAGCTGACGATCCGGCAGGACTCGCACCTGCTGGGCGTGTTCCCCCATATGCATCTGCTCGGCCGCGACTTCCGGCTAACGGCCGTGCGGCCCGACGGATCGCGGCAGACGCTGATCCGGGTCGACGACTGGGACTTCAACTGGCAGACGCTCCACGAGTTCCAGAAGCCGGTCGCGCTGCCGAAGGGGACCCGCGTGCAGATGGTCGCGCACTTCGACAACTCGCCGGGCAACGTCCACAATCCCAGCCGGCCGCCGGTCGAGGTCCGATGGGGCGAGGAGACGACGGACGAGATGTGCATCGGCTTCCTGAACCTCACCCGCGACGACGAGCACCTGGGAAACCGGCCGCCAGCGCCCACGCGGCCGCTGGCGGCGTGGCGCGGTGGTGGCGCCCTCGAGGACGATCCCGGAGATCGCCCCGAGCGGACCAGGAAGTAAGGCTGTCCCTCGGCCGGACCGGCCGTCGTGAAGGCTCATCAGGTTCGTGACGCCTCCCGGGGTGCCGACCATCGGCGGAAGAACCAGTAAGCCGGCACGCCCGCCGCGATGATCCCCAGCCCGGCCAGCGAGGGGACGCGGCTATCCTCGTCGATCAGCATGTTGCCGAGCAGCAGCCAGACGGACGGCGACGAAGATCAGGGGAGTCGCGGGATACCCGAGCGTCCGGTAGGGCCGCGGCAGCTCCGGCTGCCGGGCCCGCAGCACGAAGACGCCGGCGATCGCCAGCATGTAGAAGATCAGGGCGCCGAAGATGACGTAGGTGTAGAGGACGTCATAGAGCGGCGTCCTGTTCAGGGTCTTCCAAGCCGACGCGATGAAATCGGGCAGCAGGGATGTGCGTCCGTCGGGCGGGACCATGATCAGGAACGTGCCCGCGACGATCAGCAGGCTGGCCCAGACGGCCTGGGCCACGATGGCGTTGGCCGGGGTCTGGAACCTCGGGTGCACGCGGCAGAGCGAGGCGGGGAACAGGCCGTCGCGGGCCATCGCGAAATACGCCCTCGGGCCGGCCAGTGCGTTGCCATTGAGCGCGATGAACGTCGAGCACATCACCAGCAGCGAGATCGCGATCACGCCCGGCCTGCCCAGCAACTGGTCGCAGTAGACGGCGGCCACGGCACGCTCGAAGTGCTCGGCGTTGCCCACCGACTGCTTCACCTCGTCCATCGGCAGGACATAGTGATAGGCCAGCGTCATCCCCAGGTAGGCGACGATCAGCACGGCCATGCCGACGATCAGGGCCCGCGGGATGTTCCGGCCGGGGTCGCGGATCTCCTCGGCCAGCGGCGCGACGTTCGTCCAGCCGTCGTAGGCCCAGAGCACGCTGACCATCGCCGCCATCATGCCCTTGAAGATCGCGGAGGAGCTCTCGGAACTCGGCCAGAAGGGCGACAGGTTGGCCGACGACCCGCCGCCCACCAGGAACGGCAGGGCGATCAGCGTGGCGATGCCGCCCACCTTGAGCGCAGTGCCGATCACCTGGAGCATTCCGCCGCGGCGAGTGCCCAGCACGTTGACGGTCGCGACCACGGCGATCGCGGCGATCGCGGCGGCCGATTGCCAGACCTTGCCGGGAACGCCCGCGGGCGGACCCAACAGGTGCGCGAAGTACTGGCCGAACGCCGCGGCCAGGGTGGCCATCGACCCGCTTCGGACGACCAGGAACTCGACCCAGCCGAACAGGAACGCGGGCAGCGGCCCGTACGCGGCGCGCAGGTAGACGTACAGGCCCCCCGCCTGCGGCAGCATGGCCCCGAGCTCGGCGAGCGTCAGGGCCCCCGCTCCGCTGAACACCGCGCCGATGACCCAGACCGCGATGATCCCCGCCAGGAAGGGGACGTTGCCGGCCACCTTGGCGGCGACGAGGAAGATCCCCGAGCCGATCACCGATCCGACCACTGCGGAGAATGCCGCCGTCGGGCCGAGCACGCGGGGCAGCGTTGCCCTCGACTTTTCATCAACGAGGCTCATCCTGGCGTCTCCGATCGTTGAGGATGTCGCCCTGCTGACGACTTCGTGCGGGAGGGAAGAATCGCGAGCAATCCGAGGACAATTCGTCGTCGGCGCGTTCGGTTTTCGTTTGGCATGGTCCCATGAGATGGGGGGATCGCGCGGATGGACCCGGAGGCCGCGCCGCTCGCGCCGGCTGTCCTGCGCGGCGGCCGGCCGGTTCGATGACCGGGAGCCGTTGCGGTTTGGAGCATCTGCCTGGACCAGGCCGGAGGATCAAGATCATGCATCGGAAGAAGACGGGACAACGGCCCATCCGCTGGGTTCCGGGCGGGGAACGGCTGGAGGCGAGGGTGGCCCTGAGCGGCGGGCTGGACCCCAGCTTCGGAACGGCCGGCAAGGTGATAATCCCCGTCGGCCTGGGCGGAGACAACGACGCCTCGGCGACCGCCGTTGCCGCACTGCCGGATGGCCAGATCCTCGTCGCCGGCTACGCGGGCCAGAGCCAGGGAGGTGGCGGGACTCCAGTCTACAGCAGCGGCGTCGTCGCGCGGCTGGACGCCGACGGCGCGCTCGACGCCTCGTTCGGCCAGGGCGGATTCGCCGTCCTGCCGCCGCCCGCGAATACGGAAGACAGCATCCTCATCGAGGGAATGTCGGTCGAGGCCGACGGCGACATCGTGGTCGTGGCGACGGAGAACTATTCGTCGCTCATGGTCGCCCGGTTCAGTCCGACGGGTGTGCTCGACCCGACCTTCGGCCAGGGCGGCGCGGTCAAGGTCCCGGTCGAGGTCGGCGGCGAAAACGAGTTCGACCGCCCGCGGCGTCTCCGTCCAGCCGGATGGCAAGATCGCGGCGTTCGGCACGGCGGAGAGCAGCCTGGGCGACTCGTGGGCCGCGGTGGCTCGACTGGACGCCGACGGTTCGCTCGATCGTACGTTCGGGCAGGGCGGCATCAGCCTTGTGAGCTTCGGCTACCGCGGCTCTCAGATCAGCTCCGCGGCCGGCGGCGCCATCCAGCCGGACGGGAAGATCGTGGTCTTCGGCTCCTCGGGGTCGCAGCCGCGCTCCACGGCCATGGCGGCCGCCCGGCTCAACCCGGACGGCACGCTCGACCCCGCGTTCGGCTCGGGCGGGATTGCCACCGACGGCGGGAGCAAGCGGGGCAACCTGGCCGCGTTCGGCGGGACGCTCCAGGCCGACGGGAAGATCGTCGTGACCGGGACCGAGTACGCCGGGCTGGCCTCCGAACCGTTCGCGGCGGTCCGGTTCAACACCGACGGCACGGTCAACCGGACGTTCCACAAGACGGGCGTCGCGATCTCCAACTTCAACCGGGGCGGCTACAACGGTGATGAGGCCACTGGCGTCGTGGAGACCGCCGGGGGCGACCTGGTCCTGGGGGGCATGACCTGGCCCAAACCGCCGAAGTACGCCGACTTCGGGGCGGCTTTCGCTCACGCCCGAGGGGCAGCCGGACAGGGCGTTCAGCAAGTCGGGGCGGCTGGTGATCCCTCTCAACCTCGGGGGCAATAACGATGACGAGGCGTTCGCCGAAGCGCTCCAGCCCGACGGCCAGGTGTTGCTGGCCGGCTACGCCACGACCGCGGGACGCAATACCGACATGGCCGTGATCCGCCTGACGATTTGACGACCCGCCGAGTGGGTTGAGCCGGCCAGGATTCGAGCGTGGAACGCACGGGTGGCATATGGGGGGAGTGCCGAGGCCGATTGACTGCGGACCCGGTTCGACCCGGATCGCAACGGACGGATCGAACCTGACCGGATCGGGAGAAGGGCCCCCTCCCGCAGGGAGACCGATCTGGGCGGGACCGGGTCGTTGTAGGAGCCGGCTCCTGCCGGCGATCGGGCGGGCCAATGCCGCATGGAGCGGGCCGACCGGGTCGGGCGGACCGGATCGGGAGCAGGAGCTCCCTCCTACAAGAGGACCGGTTCGGTCCGATCCGTTGTGGGAGCCGGCTCCTGCCGGCGATCGGTCGGGCCGATTCCGACCGGATCGGGAGCAGGAGCTCCCTCCTACAAGAGGACCGGGCCGGGCCGGGTCGGGCCGTTGTAGGAGCCGGCTCCTGCCGGCGATCGGGCGGGCCGGTGCCGACCTGATCGGCCCGACCGGATCGGGAGCAGACCTCCCTCGATCGGTGGCGATCATTGGCCGCCGCCTTTCACCGTGTCGGGCCCGGTCGCCGCGGCCGCCCGGCCGGTGGCCACCTTCATCGCGGCGGCCGCCTGGCGGATCCGGTCGAACCGTCCTGGTGACGGCCTTCGCCGTCTCGCCGGGCTTGTTGTCCTCGATCGCCTGGCGGATCGCGGGCAGGGGCCAGGCGGCGTAGCCGGTGGTCAGGCCGGGGGCATAGACGGCATGCTTGAACCACGGGCGGCCGGGCAGGCCATCGGTGAGCAGGAACGCCCGCTCGACGGCCGCGATCGCGTCATTGAGCTCGGCCAGGCGGGCGCGGTCAAGCCCGCCCCGACGGGCCGCGGCCTCGGTCGCCCGGTCGAGCGCCTCGGCGCCGTTCTGGAAGTCCTGCACGGACCGGATCAGGTCGACGAGGCCGTCGAACTCGGCGCCGGGACGGGGCGACGGGGCGTTGGCTTGCCTCGCCTTGCGTGCGCGGATCAGCCGGAGCTCGTCAACATGCTCCCGCAGCGCCAGGCCGTACGGGGTGAACCGCATCGGCACGACGTCGGCCGCCGCGGCCCGCATGACGATGAGCGTGTAGAGCCGAGCCGCCGTCGCATGGTTGAGGAACTCGGGGTCGCCGAACTTCTCCATCCAGTTGAAGTCGTCGTAGATCGAGTGATACACGCCGTACCCGCCCCGCAGGCCGGCGTCGACCGCCGGGATCCCCAGGTGGTCGACGAACGCGGTGTAATCCGAGCCCGATCCCAGCCAGCCCATCTGCGGCGTGAACTCGCGATGCCTCGTGCGCCGAGGTGCCGGCGTGGGCATCCTTCGCCTTCCACGCGGGGTCGTCGAGGACGAGCGGCGACTGGCCGGCCCACGCCTTGCGCCGTTCCTCGGTCCATGTGTCGCGAAGCGTCTTGCCGGTGCGGATGTCGGTGATCGACGCCGGCCGCCTCGAGCACGAAGTCGCGGAGCGAGGGGACGCCGCTGAAGCCCACCTCGTGGCCGCTGACGGCCGAGTCGACGTTGAGCATGAGCACGGCCTTCTTCTTCGAGCTCGTCGGCGTTGATCTCGGCCCATTCGGTCGAGCCGACGAGGCCATACTCCTCGGCGTCCCAGCTCGCGTAGACGAGCGTCCGCCGCGGCTTCCAGCCGTGCTTGACCGCTGCGCCCAGGGCGCGGCAGGTCTCCATGGTCGCGGCCGTGCCGCTGCCGGGGTCGACCGCGCCATACACCCAGGCATCGCGGTGGTTGCCGACCATGACCCAGCGGTCGGGCTCCTCGGCGCCGGGGATCGTCGCGATCACGTTCCAGATCTTGCGGATCTTGTAGTCCATCGGGATCGAGAAGCTGACCTCGGCCGGCCCGGGGCCGACGTGGTAGGGCAGCGGCAAGCCCGCCCTGCCAGCCGGACGGGGCGTTCGGGCCGGCCAAGAGCTTCAGGATCTCCTGCGCCGTGCCGTAGCTGATCGGCAGCGAGGGGATCGTCGCGAAGTAGTCCTCGCGCTTGAGGCCGGTCTGCTTCTCCCACTCGGCGGCTCAGCGGACCCGGGAAGGGATTCGCGATGTTGGAAGCCGATCACATTCTCGTCGAACGGCAGCCGCTTGCGCTCCCGGGACCGAGGGGCCGAACGGCGTCGAGGGGTCGCCCGGCCCGTGCGAGAGGAACTGGACGCTGCCGCGCTGGATCGCCGATTCGGGCCGGAACCGCCCGTTGGGATAGATGTCGCCCTTGGCAAAGCCGTCGTCGGCCGGGTCGGAGAAGATCAGGATGCCCCTCGGCCCCGCGCTTCTGGGCGTTGTAGACCTTCAGGCCCCGGAAGATCTCGCCGTAGCGGACCAGGACGATCTTGTCCTTGACGTCGATCGCCCATCTTCTCCAGGGCCGCGTAATCGTCGGGGCGGCCGTAGTTGACGTAGACGACCTGGCCGGCGGCGATGCCCGAGGCGCCGTAGCCGTTGAACGCGCCGAAGGCCTTGCTGCTGGCGGAATCCTTGTCGGTCGCGACCGGGGCCTCGTCGACCGGGAGGTTCACGGACCGTCGGGGCGGATGAGCTCAGCTTGCGGATTCATCGCCGGATAGTTGAGCAGCACCTCGAGCTCGACCAGGTCGGCCTTCCAGCCCCATTCGCGGAGCTGGTCGCGGACGAAGAGGGCCGTCTTGTGGTCGGCCTCGGTGCCGGCGACGTGGGGCTCGGCGGTGAGGGTGCGGAGCCATCGGCGGGCGTTCTCGGGGGTGGGGACGGCCAGGGCGCGGGCCTCGGCCGCGCACTGCTTGGACTCGAAGGTCCGCGGCGCGAAGCCGATGGCCGGGGCGGGCGGTCGAGCGTCGGGCCTGCGCGAGTCGTCGCCGGCGACCGTCACGGATCAGCGAAGCCGCGAGGGCCGGGAGGAAGATGCGAGGTCGCCTCATCGCCAGCCTTTCTTGGAGGGAACAGGACGCTTGACAGATTCCGCCGAACGGGGCCAAACTGAGGGCTCCGAGTCGATCGCCGTCCCGGCCGCGACAGTCGGCCGGGAGTGGTCGGTTCGGCCGTCGGCCGGCGTCCATGGACGTACCGGGCCGGGGCCGTCGCAAATCGGAACCAGGATACGGACGCCCACGATGCTGTGGGTAGGGGCGTGTCAACGATCACCTCCGGTCGTTATCTCCCTCGTCCAGCGTGTCGCGGCACCGAGATGCGAAGGGACCCATCCATCATGGCTGTATCATTCACCGTCGGCGGGGCGCGGGGCATCTTCGAGGATTCGTTCGCCGAGGAGGTCGCCGGGGTACTGGACAACGCCTTCGGCGCCGAGGGGGACTGGGAGGGCCACACCGCGCGTGCACTACGGCGAGCTCGCCGACACCGGCTGGTCCGAGCTGCAGCGCCGCGCGTCGGAGGAGCTGGGCCGCGACGCGCTGCCAAACCTGCTGGCACTGGGCGAGGACGGCCGCGGGGTGTATCTGCCGGCGAACGTGCAGACCGCGACGTTCCCGCTGTCGGTCGGCGGGTCGTTGCGGTGCGCCAGCCTGCCGGGCCTGCGCAACGAGCTGACCGAGCTGGCCGAACGCTGGGAGCTGCCGCTGGACGACCACGGGCTCGAGGACGTGCTGCGGGTCGCGCACGACCCCGACGATGGCTGCGTCGCCGAGTGCCCCGAGGTCCTGACCTTCGCCCGGCTGGCCCTGGCCTCCAACGAGGCGATGCGCCGCGATTGCCCGCTCTGGCTGGTCGGCCAGGTCGAGTCCTGAGCCAGGACTGTCCGGCCGTCGATGCGAGGTGCCTACTCGATCTCCTGTCGGCCCGGCCCCCTGCGCCCCGCGGCAGGTCGAGAGCTTCGCCATCCCGAGCTGTGCATCGCGATGACCCACACGAGGGGACGCGGTGATCCCTCGCGCGGGCAAGGCACCGTCGGCAACGGGTCCCCGCCCGCCGATCGGGGTGCGGATCGAGCCACCATCGCCTATAGCTCGATCGCGAAAGCACGAAAGGACGAAATCACGAAACCGGAGGGCCGTCCGCTCCGCCCACGGCGCTCTATCCTGCCCAGGCGGGTCCTCGGGTCTTTTTCGGAGACTTCTCGCACAACGCCACCGTGGCGAGTGGGTAGCCAGCCGATCTGCGGAGGCACCCGCCGCCCTCTTATCCGCCCTCTTCGGGCACCTTCTCCCCGCCCGGGGCTCGGGGGGCGGAGTGAGAGATTGGGGGCTCGGATCGCGCCGGAATCGGCGCCTGGCGGCGCTTGGCGGCAGTTTTTCGCCGCCGCGACCGCCCGGTCGTGTGGGTCGTGACGATTGTGCGGCGCCGCCTGGCCCGGCGAAACTCTCGGAGAGGGATCAGAAATCAGGGATCAGGGGCAAGGGGGCCGCGGTGGTGTTGAGCGAGGAGTCTCCTTTTTCGCGTTTTCGTGCTTTCGTGATGAATGATTCGCCGTCGCGCCCGGGCACAAACGACTCATGACGGCATGGCTCCGCTCGAACAGACTGCCCTCATCGTCGTGAGCTCGATCACGAAAGCACGAAAGGACGAAACCACGAAATCGGAGAATCGCCCGCTATGCCCACGGCGACTTCCTCCTGACCGGGCGAATCCTCGGGTCTTTTTCGCGTTTTCGTACTTTCGTGATTAGGGATTCACCATCGCGTCCGGGCATAAACACCCGACGGTCGCCGCGGAGAGCTCCTCCCGAGGGTAGGTCGGCTGGGGGATCGGTCGCCATTGTCGAAGCCGAAGCGGTACGCGGCACACTCGGCGGCCTGGCCCTCGGCGAGATATTTTGCTGACTCAACTTAAGATGCCGCCGAGGTTCATTGGTGTATTCGGGATGGTGGGATCTGGGGTGTGCTGGTCGGGCCTGTGCCTGTGGCACAGTCGGGACGCGGATGAACATGGACAGGAGTGGGGGGGGAGAGTGCTCTGACGCAGGGGAAGGGGAACATAGAGATGCAACGGCGCGATGCGAAGATCCCGATGGCGGTGAAGCTGGGACTGACGGCGTTCGTGGCGGTGCTGGTGCCGTATTACTGGGTGACGTATTCGCCCTGGAACTTCCTGTTCTTCTGCGACATGGCCTTGTTGATCACGCTGGCGGCGCTTCGGGCCGAGAGCCCGCTGCTGGTGAGCCTGCCGGCGGTGGGGATCCTGGTGCCTCAGATGCTCTGGCTGGCGGATCTGCTGTCGGGGTCGCGGATTGTCGGGATGACGGGGTACATGTTCGATGCGAAGCTGCCGTTGTTCGTGCGAGGGCTGTCGTCGTTCCACGGCTGGCTGCCGTTCCTGCTGGTGTGGGGGGTCTGGCGGCTGGGATACGACCGCCGGGCGATCTGGGGATGGACGATCATCGGCACCGGGTTGCTGGTAATCGTACTTCTTCGGCCCCGCGCCGCCGCGCCGAGCAGCCATCCGAGCCTGGCGGTGAACTTGAACTACGTCTACGGCCTGAGCGACCAGCGACCGCAGACGTGGATGGCGCCGGGGCATGGTTCACGCTGTTACTGCTGGGACTGCCGACCCTCTTCTACCTGCCGGCGAGGCCTGGTGTTGCGGACGTGGTTCCGTGCGGCGGGTCGAGTGGCCGTGCCGGTTGAACTGGTCGAGACCGCCAACCCGGCCCCGGATGCCAGGCCGGCCTTGCCGTGATCCCTGCGGCTTCGGGAGCCGGGCACAACGTCGGACGACTCGCGAGGGGCGTGGGAGACGAACGACGCAGCCGTCCACCTGGGATTGGGATCGGCGCCGCGAAGGCTCGGATCTCAGGTACGAATCGGCTCGGCCCGCAGGAGACCCCGAGCCGTCCCGGCCGTCGTCGGCCGATCCGCTCACGTTACGGCTTTGCCGGCCTGAGGAAGTCGAGGACCTCGAGCACCTTTCGCGGATCGACCCGGTAGGGGGTACCCTTGCCCTCGTAGAAACCATACCGCCGGACCATCTCGGGGACCAGCAGGCTGTACCGGATGGTCTTGCCATTGTCCAGGTTCTTGACCACGGCCTGGGTGCCCGTCTCGGTCCCGTCCTCGAATGGCGAGGTCTGAATGCCCCTCGCGTAGATGAGCTCCACCCGGAACCGTCGCCCTCGGTAGCGGAACTCCGCGTCCTTCACTTTCTGGCCGATGGCCGCGAGGACCAGCAGGTGCTCGGCCATCGCCTGGTGGGTCAGGCCCGACTCCTCGACCACGAACCGATTGTCCGCGGCCAGCACGCCCAGCAGGCCCTCGTCGGGGCCCAGGAAGCCCTTGGACGAAGCGGCCCCCGGCCTCATGTCCGCCTCGAGGTCGGCGATGGTCCGGCCATTCAACTCGCCGAGCTTGTGGATCAAATCGGTCGGGTTCTTGCCCCCGACCTCGAAGCCGGTCTTCGAGTCCTTCCGGACGGTCAAGGGCTTAACGCCCAACGACGCCGGATCGACCTTGGTGAAGTCCTCGATGGCCGCGGGCTTCTTCGCGTCCTGGGCTGCCGCGAGCCCGCTGGCCCGCGACAGCGTCACCAGGCCGATCGCCACCGCCGCCGCCAGCGTGATCGATGTCTTCATAAGGTGGGTCCCGGGGTTGCAGGGTGGGTCGAGCGGAGCGAGGCCCACCGATATCCAGTTGTGAGCGTATGTAGTCTAATAAATTGGTGGGCCTCGCTGCGCTCGACCCACCCTACGGGACGGATTGTTCTCTCGGGATGGACTCCTGGTTACTCCGCCTCGACTCTCACCCCTGGCCCTTGTTTCCGGCCAGGGACCAGGCGTAGAGCGCGACGGCGGCGGCTGCGGCCGCGTTGAGCGACTCGACGCCGGGCCGCATCGCGATCCGCCGGCGCTGGCCTTCGCGGAGGTGCGGCGGCAGGCCGGGGCCCTCGACGCCGACGACCAGGCCGAACCGCTCGGGGAAGGGTGATTCGCGAGAGCTCGGGGCCGTCGGTGTCCAGCGCGATCAGCGGGGCGCCGGCCGCGCGAAGGTCCGCAAGGCGGGGGCCCGACCTCCAGCGGGCACCTGGAAGAGTGCGGGACCGGCGGCCCGGCTGCTGCCTCGGGTGGAACGGATGGGCGGCCTCGCGGAGCAAGACCACCCGCGCCACGCCGAAGGCCGCCGCCGAGCGGATCACGGCGCCGACGTTCTCCGGGTCCTGGAACGGGACGAACAGCGTGCAGCCGTCCGGCCAGGATGCCTCGTCCGACCAGGCCGGCATCGGCGGCACCTGCACGAGCAACAGCGGCGCATGCGTGCCGGCGACGTCGAGCTCCTTGAAGAGCGGGTCGGCCAGGCGAAGCCAGGGGATCGACGGACGAGGCGGGGGCGGGCCGTCGGCGTCCGTCAGCCAGCCGAGGACGCGCTCGGGGAACCGTTCGATGACCTCGTCGCGGACTCGCGTGCCGGCCAGGATCGCCTCGCCGTGCTCGCGGATGCCCGGCCCGCCCAGCAGCGACCGGAGCTGCCGATAGGTCGGGTTCGAGGCGCTGGTGATCTCGCGGACCTCGCCGCCGAAGGGCCCGTCGCGACGATCGGCGAACGCGACTCGCGCTTCGAGACTCGCGACGGGCTCGTCGGAGCCCTCCAGCCGTTCGTAGACGACCAGCCGGCGTTGGTGGGGCGTGCCGGGGATCTCGTAGGCGTGGTCCGCCGTCAGCCGGAACGAGTCGGCATGCGAGGCGGCCGCGGCCTCGGCGATCTCGCCGTCGCAATCCGGGCCCCTTCATGAACAGCATCCGGCCGCCCGGGGCCAGGCAGGACGCCACGCGGTCGAGCGTCTCGGGGATCGACGCGACGGCCCGGGTGATCACGCCGGCCACCCGTTCGGGGTAATCCGGGCCGACCTTGTGCGGCATAGACCTCGACGCCGTCGAGCCCGAGCTGGTCGCGGACCTCGCCCAGGAAGTCGGCCCGCGTCCCCCGCGGCTCGGCCAGGATCATCCGGACCTCGGGCCGCGCGATCTTCAGAGGTATGCCCGGCAGGCCCGGCCCCGAGCCCATGTCGATCAGGGGCGACGGCAGCTCGGCGAACCGGAGCACCAGCAGGCTGTCGACATAGTGTTTCAGCACCATGTTCTCGAAGTTGTGGATGCGCGTCAGGTTCAGCCGCGCGTTGGCCTCGCGGAGCATCCGGTGGTAGCGCCACAACAGGTCGAGCTGGCGGCGGTCGAGCGTGATGCCGCACCGCTTCAGGATCGCGTCCAGCGCCTCGGGTCCGGGTCTAAGCACGTCCATCCTCGCCATTACGCCGGAGAACGAGCGGGCGGCCGCCCGTCGTTGCGTTTGTCGGACAACTGTGGTAGGTTGCGGGTGGACAGCGATGCCGCCAGGGGGGTCAACCCGTTGAATATCATACCGATCTTTCGCCACGAGTTGGTGTCCGCCGCCCGGCAGGGCAAGCTGCAAGGCGAGCGCTGGGGTTTCGCGGGGCTGCTGTTCGTGGTGGTCGTGGGGACGTTCGCGGCGTGGTACTACTGGTCGGGGGGAATGCTGACCTCGGCGACGATGGGGCGGATCTCGGCGTCGATACTGATGGGGTGCATGGCGATTCATTTCGCGCCGGTGGGTACGGTGCTGGTCCGGGGCGCGGCCGCGATCGCCGGCGAGCGCGAGCGGCGGTCCCTCGACTTCCTGCTGGTCACGCGACTGTCGGCCGCCGAGGTCGTGCTGGGCAAGCTGGCCGCCTGCGTGGTGATCAGCATGGGGATGATGGCCGCGGGACTGCCGGTGATGCTGCTGCTGTATGTCCTGGGGGGTGTCGACCTGCGGGTCCTGCTGCTGGGATATGCGGGGTTCGCGTTGACGACCCTGGTCCTGAGCGCACTGGCGATCTGGATCTCGGTGGAGTCTCCCGACAATCGCACGGCGATGCCGCTGTTCTTCCTGGGCTTGCTGGCCTGGATGATCGGGCCGTTCAGCCTGTCGGTGTTCCTGCCGCGGATGGGGATCCGGATGCCCGACTGGCTGGCGGCGGCCAACTGGGGCCTGGTCGAGAGCAGCCCGGTCTCGGTGATCTTCCGGGTCGTGGCGGGGCTGCGGTCGGGGCCGCAACTGGTCGACCTGATCGTCCGGATGATGTTGTACCAGCTCGTCGGGACGATGGTCTTCACGCTGGCGGCGATGGCGCGGTTGCGTCCGTCGCATCGGGCGCTCGCGGGCGTGGACCGGAAGTCGATGCGGATGCGTCGCAGGGGGCTCGTGTGGCGGTTGACGCCGCGGCCGCCGGTCGGCGACGATCCGGTCCTCTGGCGCGAGAAGTACACCTCGCGGGAGAGCGGCGTTGTGAAGGCGATGGGCCTGTCGATCTTCGGCGGCCTGACGCTGGGGCTGGCGGTCGGGACGATCCTATTCGCGTGGCCGGCGTTCGTTGAACTTTGGCGGAATGGATATGTCGGTCCCGCGCGGGTGTCGCACGAGATGGACGAGGACGTACTGGGGCGGGTCTTCTTCATCCGAGGCAGCGCCCAGGGATCGGCGGACGCAGCCCGGCTCGTCTTCAACGGCTTCATCCGCGCGGCGACGATCGTGATCGCCATCATCCTGTCGTTCCTGGTTGGCGGGACGGCGGCGGAAACCCTGGGCATGGAGCGGAGGAAGCAGACCTGGACGAGCCTGCTGGCGACGCCGATGACGGCGGCGGAGCTCGTCCGGTCGGCGATTCTGTCGGCGGCCTGGCGGACGCGGGGGGGCTTCCTCTGCCTGCTGGTGCTCTGGACGCTCGGCCTGGCGGCGGGGCGCATCCATCCGCTGGGGTTCGTGGTCGCAGTCCTGGAGCTGGCCGCGGCGGCCTGGCTGATGGCGGTGCTCGGCGTCCTGGGGTCGATCCAGGCGGCGAAGGTCCAGGAGGCCACGGGTCAGGGGTTGTTGCACTCGCTGATCCTGACATTCACGGGCGTGCTGCCCCTGCTCTTGCCGCTCGGGCTCAACTCGGTCGCCTGGGGCGTGGGGTCGTTGCCGCTGATGCTCTGGACGACGCTGATGTCGCCTCGCGAGGCGGCCCTCGCGCTGGCCGCGCCGCTGGACTCGCGGATGCCCAGGGTCGGCCTGGTCGGCGGCGAAATGCCGGTCGTCCCGTTCGCCTGCTGGGCCGTGGCGATCGTCGGGCCGGCGCTGGGCGGATGGTGGGTCTGGAGGTACACGGTCCGTCACTTCGATCGGCTGGTCGGCCGTCCGTTCCGGCCCGCGGAGACCGCCGGGCGGCGTGAGCCGGCGGCCGTGCCTGCCGGCTGAGGGGGGCCAGGGGGTCCCCCTGGCGAAAACGGACGGTGCCGCTGTACGATTCATGTCGCCCGCGAGGGCCACCGTCAGGAGTCGGGCCCCGGAGACGCGAGGCCGCCCGAGTGGGCCGGGTCCATCCGCGCGTGATGCTGGCCGAGCGGACGCGGATCGCCGGCCACCTCCGGTCGATTGGCTTGGTGCCCAACGACTCGGGTGCGTTCTTCACACCGGCGCTGTAAGCGATCGAGGGCGCGAGCCGATCCTCGACCGGTTCGATGTGCCTGGGCCACATGGTCGCCGAGGTGGAGGGCGTCCTCGGTCGCGTGGACATCGGGCTGGGCGAGGTGGATCGGCGCGGTGGGCGGCGGGCTGTGGTGGCCCGGCGGGGCCAGGAGCTGAGGGCTGGGTACGATGGCATACAATGAATTCACCCTCAGTCGCGTCCGAGACGGCTTCGGGCTGGAGGTCGACGAGCAGGCGGAGCTGTTCGGACCGGTCCACGAGGTTGCCGTGAGCCCCGCGCTCCGATCGATCCTCGACGAATACGTCCCGCTGGCGATTGACATGAATACCGAGAAGGGGCGATCGGAACTGATCATCGCGCCCATCTTGCTCGAGGTGCGGCGCCTCACGGGGCGACGGATCGGCTTCTTCTCGGGCATCGAATTCGACGTGGCACGCGAGTCGGGCCTGAGCGGCTCCTGCGATTTCATCCTGTCGCGGTCGCCATCCCAGCTTATCCTGAGTGCGCCGATCATGACGGTCAACGAGGCGAAGAACGAGAACATCAAGGGCGGGCTGGGGCAGTGCGCGGCGGAGATGGTGGCGGCGCGGGTCTTCAACGAGCGCGAGGGCCAGGGCCCGAGCACGATCCACGGCGCCGTCACGACCGGGACGAACTGGCGGTTCCTCCGGCTGGAGGGGAATCGCCTGCTCGTGAGCCGGCAAGAGTCGTTCCTGGAGCCGGTTGGCAAGATCCTGTCGATCCTGTTGCAATGCGTCGGTTATGACCCGGCGACCGCTGGCGCGGCGGCGTAGTGTGAGGCCCCGGCGGGCCGATCGGATCGACAACCCAGGCGGCATCCCACAGTCTTGCAACAGCGGAGGTCTTTTCGCCATGTCGCGAACGATCGGGGTTATTTCATCGGTGGTACTGCTGGCATCGCTCGGTCCCGCGGCGTCCTCCCGGGCCGACGAGCCCCGGGTGGTTGGCGGGTCGAAGCTTCAGGCACCGCAGTTCGAGCCGCTGCCGCTGGGGAGCATCCGGCCGGCCGGCTGGTTGAAGGACCAGCTCCGCGTCCAGGCCGAGGGGCTCGGCGGACATCTCGACGAGTTCTGGCCCGATATCCAGCAGAGTGCCTGGTTCGGCGGCAAGGCCGAGGGGTGGGAGCGCGTGCCGTACTGGCTCGACGGCGTCGTGCCGCTCGCCTACCTGCTCGACGACGCGAAGCTCAAGGGGAAGGTCAAGACGTCGATCGACCGGATCCTCGCCCGACAGCAGCCCGACGGCTGGCTCGGCCCGGTGGGCGACAGCCAGAATCACCGGCCCTATGACGTCTGGCCACTTTTCCCGCTGCTCAAGGCGCTCACCCAGTACCAGGAGGCGACCGGCGATCCCCGGGTCATCCCGGCGATGCTGCGGTGCTGCCACAAGATCGACGAGGTGATCTCGAAGGAGCCGCTGTATAGCTGGGCGCGGTTCCGAGCGGCCGACCTCGCGGTGAGCCTCTACTGGCTGCACGAGCGGACGGAGGAGCCCTGGCTGGTCAACCTGGCGCAAGGCTTTCGCGCAAGGGTACGACTCGCGCGCCGAGTTCGACGACTTCAAGTTCACCGGCAAGACCCAGGGCAAGTTCGAGCTGGATACGCACGGCGTCAACACCGGGATGGGGCTCAAGTTCGGCGGCGAGCGCTACCGTCTGACGGGCGACCCGCGCGACCGCGACGCCATCACGCGGATGCTCGAGCAGCTCGACCGTTACCACGGACAGGCGACCGGGATCTTCACGTGCGACGAGCACCTCGCCGGCCGCAGCCCGTCGCAGGGGACCGAGCTGTGCACGGTGGTCGAGGCGATGTACTCGATCGAGGTCCTGGCGGGCATCACCGGCGACGCCAGGCTGGGCGACCGGCTGGAGAAGCTGGCCTTCAACGCCCTGCCCGCGACCTTCAGGAAGGACATGACGGCGCACCAGTACGATCAGCAGTGCAACCAGGCCATCTGCTCGTCAAGCGGACCCCACGTTTACGTCGACAACGGGCCCGACGCCAACCTCTACGGCCTCGAGCCGAACTTCGGCTGCTGCACGGCCAACTTCCACCAGGGGTGGCCCAAGTTCGTATCTCACCTCTGGATGAAGACCTCCGACGGCGGCCTCGCCGTGATCGCGTATGCTCCCTGCGTCGTCAAGACAACAATCCAGGGCAAGCCGGTCGAGCTGGTCGTCGAGACGGCCTATCCGTTCCGCAACAAGGTGACGATCAAGGTCAAAGTGGCCGAGCCGTTGACGTTTCCTCTCCATCTGCGCGTCCCCGGGTGGGCGAGCAAGTGCCAGGCGACTCTGAGTGGAATGGCGCTCCAGATGGGCGATATGTTCGTTCAGTCCGACGGGAGGATGTCAATCGACTGGTCCGATTCGGGCGAAGGAAGGGGCGGCGGATACCTGACTCTTCAGGCCAGTTGTAGGGGCACCGCGACGATCGGGCTGAGCTTCACGACGAAGCCCCGGCTCTACCGGGGCTTCCACGACGCCGTCGCCATCGAGCGGGGCCCGCTGGTCTTCGCCTTGCCGATCGAGGCCGAGTGGAGGAAGGTCAAGGACAATCCGCAATTCGCCGACTGGGAGGTCTATCCCAAGTCTCCCTGGAATTACGCGTTGCAGGTTGACCGCGAGCACCCCGAGCGCTCGATCACGTTCGAGGACCGGCCGATCGGCAACGGCGTCTTCTCAACCCGGGGTGCGACGGTGATCGCGCGGGTGAAGGGTCGGCGCGTGCCGTCCTGGGGCCTCGAGCGGGGCGCGGCCGCCCCGCCGCCGTCGAGCCCGGTCGCATCGTCCGAGCCCGTCGAGGAGCTGACGCTGATCCCGTACGGTTGCACCGACATGCGGATCACCGAGTTTCCCCTGACTCCCTAGGCCCCGCGCGGCTTTTCTCCCACGGTCCGCTCTTCCAAATATGCCCAGATCGATCGTCGGCAAGCTCACGTTGTTCGTGGCGGTGCTGGTCGGATTGAACACGTCGCTCCTGATCGGCGCGGCGTACCTGACGACCAGCGCGATCCTGCGCGCCCAGGTGAGGAATCAGCTCGAGGCGATCGCCGGCGACCGGCAGGAGATCCTGTTCGCCGCGCTGCGGCAGCAGAACGAGCGTACCGTCGAGCTGGCGGCGCGGCCGCGGTTGAGGGCATTCCTCGCCGAGTCTGCCGGCGGGACGACACCGGCGGCGTCGGCGGACCACGCGGCCGTATTCCTGGGCAACGTGCCGGCGCATGCGGCGGACGTGCGGGCGCTCTGGGTGGAGGACGGCCACGGTCGGATCCTCGCGGCGAGCGGGCCGGAGCCGGTCGTGGCCGAGCTCTCGCACGCGGATCGCCTGGCGATCGATGGCTCGGCGGGAGGTGGCCTGGTGGTCCCGCCCACCCGGGTGGCGGGGACGTATGCGGCGGTCTTCGCCGGGATGGTGAGGGACGACTCGGGGCGGGAGCTGGGGACCGTGCTGCTGGCCGCCGACCTGGGTGTCGTGATGACGTTCCTCGGCGACAGCCGCGGACTGGGCGATCACGGCGAGGTGATGATCGGCCGGAGGAGCGGCAACCGGGTCCACCTGACCATGCCGCCGCGGTGGAACGCCGCGCTCCAGGACGTCTCGGAGTCCGACTTCCCCTCGCTGGCGGCGGCGACGTCGGGTAAGTACGGATTCAGTCCGGCGGTCGACTACCGCGGCCGTGACGTGCTGGTGGCGTATCGCCCGGTGGGGATCGCCTATCCCGCCTGGGGCCTGCTGGCGAAGGTTGACACGGAGGACGCTTACGAGCCGGTCGCGCGGCTGCGACGGCTGTTGCTGGCGCTGGGCGGGGGCGTGCTGGTGCTGGGGCTGGTGGCGTCGAACGCGATCGCGCGGCGGTTCGCCGCGCCGATCAAGCGGCTGGCGCGGACTTCGGCCGCGGTCGCCGCGGGCAACCTGGCGGTCCGCAGCGAGGTGAGGTCCACCGACGAGATCGGCGGGCTGAGCCTGGCATTCAACCGGATGACCGAGGAGCTCCAGCGCTCCTACGCGCACCTCGAGCGGCGGATCGCCGAGCGTACCCGCGCGCTGGAGAGCGCCCGCGACCTGCTCGACGCCTTCTTCCGGATCTCCACCTCGCGCATGGACCCGGACAACATCGAGAAGACGTATGACACGGTGCTGAAGTTCTGCTCGGACCTGGGCTACGACCTGGCGATGATCTCGCTGGTGGATCGCCCGAGCGGAGTCATCCGGGCGGTGCGTGCCACGGGAAGCATGGCCGAGCTGGTGGGGCTGACGGTCCGCTCGCTGGAGGGCGGCGACATCCTGTCGATCGCCGTCCGCGAGGGCCGGGCGATCGTCGTGCCGGATTCGACGGTCGACCCGCGCTGCGACCCCGCGGCCGTCGCGGTCTCCGGGATCCGCGGCCAGATCGTGCTGCCGATGGTCAGCGACGGGGTGCTCGGCACGCTCCAGGTGGCCGGCCGGTCCGAGCTGGACATGCATCGCCTGGACCTCCGGCCGCTCGAGACCCTGGCGTCGCACACCGCGCGTGCACTCGCCGGGCTCCGCCAAGTCGAGGAGATCCGCCGGCTCAACCAGAGCCTCCGCTCGCACGCGCAAGAGCTGGCCCGCTCGGAGCAAACCCTGCGCGAGCAGAAGCGGATCCTCCAGTCGGTCCTCGACTGCATGGGGGACGGGGTCGTGGTCGCCGACGCGGAAGGGCAGTTCCTCGTGTTCAACCCGGCCGCGCGGCGGATCCTCGGGCAGGACCGGCTCGAGCTGCCGCCCGGCGACTGGTCGAGCAGCTACGATGTCTACCGGCCCGATCGGCTCACGCCTTATCCCTCGACCGACCTGCCGCTGTGGCGGGCCATCCGCGGCGAGTCGGTCGACGAGGCGGAGCTGTTCATCTCGCGGCCCAGCCGCGAGGACGGGACCTGGATCCTCGTCTCGGGCCGGCCGCTGCGCGACGAAGGGGGCGCGATCGAGGGGGGCGTGGTCGTCTTCCACGACATCACCCGTCGTAAGAAGTTCGATCGCCGGCTGGAGGCACAGTACGAGACCACGCGGGTCCTCGCCGAGGCCGGCACGCTCGCCGAGGCCGGACCACGGATACTGGCGAATATCGGCACGAGCCTCGACTGGGACGTCGGAGTGCTCTGGCGGGTCGACCTGCGCGAGCCGGTGCTGCGCTGTGCCTCGGTCTGGACCCGGCCCGGCCTGGACTTCTCGGCCTTTGCCGAGGCCAGCCGCGAGATCGCGATCGGTCGCCGCGCCCGACTGCCCGGGTATGTCTGGGCCGAGTCGGAGCCCGAGTGGATCGAGGACATCGCCGTCGAGCCGCAGTTCCTCCGCCAGTCGGCCGCCGTCGCGTCGGGGCTGCACGCGGCCTTCGCCGCGCCCATCCTGATCCAGGGGGAATGCCTGGGCGTGCTCGAGTTCCTCAGCCGCGAGGTACGGGCCGTCAACGTCGACACGCTCGACATGATGGCCAGCCTGGGCAGCCAGATCGGCCAGTTCATCGAGCGGCACCAGATGCAGGCCCGCGTGGCGCAGGCGGAGAAGCTCGCGTCGCTCGGCATGCTGTCGGCGGGCGTCGCGCACGAGATCAACAACCCCCTGGCCTACGTCGCCAACAACCTGGCGGTGCTCGAGCGCGACGCCCGCTTCCTGCTCGACGTCGTGGCGCTCTACGAGGGCGGGCGCACCGAGCTGGCCGCTGCCCGGCCCGATGTGGTCCGGCGGGTCAACGACCTTGCCGAGTCGTATGACCTGGCCTACGTCCGCGAGAACCTGGGCAAGCTGCTCGACAGCACGCGCCAGGGGGTCAAGCGGGTCGCCGACATCGTGCAGAGCCTTCGCGGATTCGCGCGGGTCGATCGAGCGGGCGAGGATCGCGCCGACGTGCACGAGGCCATCCGCATCGCGCTCGAGATGATCCGCGGAAGGGTGTCGCGCCGCGGGATCACCGTCCGGGAGGACTTCACCGCCGTGCCCCCGGTGGCCGGGTCGCCGGCGCAGCTCAACCAGGTGTTCCTCAACCTGCTGATCAATGCGCTCCAGGCCATCGAGGAGACGCATCGGATGGATGGCCGGATCGCGATCAGCACGGCGTCGGTTAACGGCGAGGTGGTCGTCGAGGTGGCCGACAACGGCTGCGGTATCCCGGAGGACGCTCTGCCGCACATCTTCGACCCGTTCTTCACCACCAAGGAGGTCGGCGACGGCACCGGGTTGGGCCTGAGCATCACCCACGGGATGGTGCAGGACCACGGCGGCCGCCTGGAGGTCGAGAGCTCCCCCGGCCAGGGCACCCGCTTCCGCGTGATCCTGGCGGCGAGGAAGGAGGGGTAGCGTCATGGCGAGCGACGACGATCGCCCGCCGGCGATCGGTACCGATCCTCCCCCGAGAGGCGGGTCTCGGCCCATCGCCTGGACCTCCGATCGGGAGCGCCAGACCTCGAGCCGATTGCGATCCGCGCTGATCGCGGCGGCGTTCCAGTACGTCGCAACGGGCCTCGGCGTCCTCCGGGGCGTTGGGACACACCAGGCCCCTGGCTGGATCCCGTCGGTGCTCGGCTGGCTGCCGAGCCTGACAAACCTCGGTCTGCGCCTCCCTGCTAGCCTTCCTGGCCGAGATGATCCGATTCATGGGCTCGTCACGCTTGCGACAGGCTCACCTCAATACTGGCTTGCTTTGTGAGTTCCTCTTCCTGTACGCCGCGTGGTATCGGACCGGCCTGCTCGGAATTCTCCCCGCGCCTTCGCTCTACTACACCAATAATGAGGGCCTGGTCTACAAGATCCTCCTACTCCTCCCGTTCCTGCTCGCGACCGGCCCGCTGGTGCGGTCGAAGGCGTGGATCGGAGTGGCGGGCGCCGTGATGTTCTTCGCGAGCGTGCTGGCGATGCTCATCTCCAACGCCGCTTCCTGGCGCTCTTGTTTCGGATTCTTCGGCGGCTGGGTCGCATGACGGACGCAAGGGGATGCCTCGCGTCCGTCATGCTTCACTCCTCATCATTCCTCACCGCCCGGCGCCACGGTGAACGAGCCCCGGACCTCGAACGGTCGCGGGCCGGCGCCGATGGAAACGTGGAACTTGTAGGTCTTCGCGTTGCTCGCGGGAGAGGGCTTTGCGCTGGTCGGATTCGACGGGGTGGCATCCGGAGTGGCTGTCGGCGGGATCTCGGCCGGCGGTGCGGGCTCGGCCGGGCCGACCGGAGCCGCTGCCGTAGGCTCGAAGGCGGCAAGCAGGTGGTCGCTGATGTCCGGCGGCGGGCTCGGGCCGGGCTGGAGTTGAGCCTTCGCGGGGGCCGATAGGGCTTCCTTGCTGCCCGGCTCGGCCACGGCGATCTGATCGTGATCGAGCAAGGTACCTTTCGCCTCCTCGAGCTGCATTAGCGAGACCTTGTACTGGCTCTCGTTACTCGCCTCGGTCATCAGGGCCGTGGCGTACATGCTGACGGTGTCAAGCAGACGGGCGATATTGAGCTTGCCCTGCTCGTACAGGGCGGCGCTCCAACTCGAGACGTTTGGCCGCCGCCGCTCGCTGCCTCGTGGCGATCTGGGCCTGCTTGTAGGTCGAATCGACATTGAGACACGCGCGAGCCAGCGAGTGGGTCGCGTTGCGGACGGACTCCTTGTAACCGAGATCCAGCCGGCGGATCATGACCGGGTCGTCGATCGCCTGCCTCGGCGGCTCCGTGGAGCGTTCGGGACGACGGGCGACGTCGGGCAGGAACGCGCCGGCGACCTGATCGAGCGGGCCCCTCGCTTCGAGTCGCCGCTGCTCGTCGTCCCACATTCTTTTCGCCAGCAGGATGTCGGGCTGGTTCCGGAGCATGGCCGCCAGGCACCGATCCCAGTCGGGATCGACCTTCGCGAGACACGGCCGGCTGACCGGCACGATCGGTCGGTCATCGGCCAGGCCCATGCCCATCACGTCGCGGAGCTTCCGCTCGGCGGTGTTTACGTCGGAGAAGCGGGCCGAGGCGTCGAGTCGGAGCTGCTCGAACCGCCTGGCCGCCTCGGTGACGTCGGCGAGGCTGGCACGCCCTGACTTCTCCGCGGCTTCCACGCCAGTCAGGATTTCGCGGCCCAGTTTTACAGCGTTCTCCGTCGCCCAGAGGTGGACCTGGGCCTGCGCGAGGTTCCAGTACGCCTGCTCGATCGATCGCACCGTCGCGATCGCCGACGAGCGGAACCGCTGGATGTCGGCATCCGCCGAGATCGGGGCGATCATACCGATGCTGTTCGGCCCGGGCTGGCCGACCCGGATGATCTTGACCCAGTCCGCATTGTCCAGGCCGACCCAGATGGCATCGCGGAGCGAGAGCGGCCAGTGCTCGCGGCGCGTGCGATCCTTCGGTTCGACGACCGGTGTTGACCGCTGCCCCTCGGGAGCGGTTTGCTTGGCGGCTGCCGGTGCTTGTCCGGGCGTCGGCTTGTCGTCGCCCGACGCGACTCGCGCGGCGGCGATCAGCCCGGCCCCCGCGATCGTCAGGGCCCCGAGGGCCGTCGCGTTCGTCCGTAATTTGCTCAGGAACATGGATACGAGCACTCCTTTTGCCAGTGCGGCCACCTGGGCCGGGACCTCTCCGGCCGTCATCCGATCCGTCACCATGCGGATTGTTTGCTCGGCCGCCGTCTTCCAGTCCGGGGCGGACGCCCTCGCTGCATCGGCGCCCAGGGCCATCTCGAGCGCGATGCCGGGGGCCAGCCCGGCGCGGATCAGCCGGCGGCGGAGGCGCTTGCGTCCCCGCGACCGCCAGCACTTGATCGTGCCGACCGGGCAGCCCAGAACCCGCGCGGCTTCCTCGCAGGTGCGGCCCTCCAGGTCGCACAGCACGATCGGCACGCGGTATCGCTCGGGCAGCCGCTCGATCTCGCCGTGCAGCCGACGCGCCCGCTCGATCCGGTCGGGGTCCAACTCGCCCGATTCGTCGCGGCGATCGGCGAGCTCGGCGGCCCGGCGCTCGAGCCGCTTCCGCCGGAGCGCCGCCCTGCGCGCGCTCGAGGCCGTCCTCACGGCCACCTGATGGAGCCAGGGGCCGAGCGAATCGCGGATCCAGAGGCCCCGCGCCTTCTCGACCAGCACCAGGAACGTGGCCTGGAACGCGTCCTGGCTGTCGTGCGGATCGGCCGCATGCGTCCGGCAGACCCGCATCACCATCGCCCCGTGCCGCTCGACCAGCGCCGCGAAGGCCAGCCCGGCCGCCTCGCCCTCGCCCCGCGCGAAGCGTTCCAGTAACTGGCCGTCCGTCAATTCGCGGATCGCGCCGAGGTCGAACAGCGTCTCGAGCCGACGCCCAAGTCCCCGGTCCTTCGTGATCGCCACCGTGGTGACCCTCCCTGACCCCCAGTCCTTCACCTCCAACACCAGTAATGTAATGAAGGCCGATGACGGTTGCAGTCCTTCGCCGGGATGGCGGATCAACTCGGCCGTCTCGGCATGCATGCAGCCAATCGCAACCGCGGACAGACAGCCCGGCCCCGGAAATCCAGGACGGTCCCCGAAAGGATCCGGCCGAACGAGCGAACTGCTGGGTGGAACCGTCAACCTCTTACGGATATCGTAGGCTTCGACGGGCACCGGGTTCTTGACCGCCCGGGCCACTCGGTGCGGGGCGTGCGGCGCGGAACCGGCCTTGCTCTAGCGTCGCGGGAGGAGCAGCCATGGAGCGAGCGCAAATCTCGTTACCTCGGTCGGAGGGTACCGGTCGCCTCGCGACCATCGCGTGCCTCCTGGCGCTGGTGTTCGCCCGGCCTGGGGTCGCCCTGGGCCAGGCCCCTCGGGATGGCGGGGGTTCCCTCGCCCGCTATGTCCCCAGGCAGGACAACCTCTTCTGCTACCTGGAATTCGACGGGCTCGACGCCCACGAGGCGGCATGGAAGAACTCGTCGGCGTACAGGCTGCTGAACGACACGAAGCTCGGCCCGCTCCTGGACGACCTCGCCGGCCAGGTCCTCGGACTGATCCCGCAATCCGGCCCGCCCGACGAACCGATCCGGCCGGCCGAGCTGCTCGGTCAGTTCCAGTTCAAGCACGCCGCCAGGCGGGGATTCGCCGTCGGAGCCTGGGGCGCGGATCAACGGCCAGGCGGATACGTCATCGTCCTGCGCGACGCGGATCGACCCGAGGTGATGCGGTTGTTCCAGCTGTTCGCCGCGGGTTATCCGCCGGCGGCCCCCATCGCGAACGCGGGCCGGAAGCTCCATCCTTTGATCGCGCTCCGGGCGCCGGAGGCGGTCGGCGGCAATCCCGTCGCGGCTCCCCCTGTCATTGATGAGACAGCATGGTGGATGGAGAAGGGCGACCTGGTCCTCTCCAGCAAGCCTGACGAGGTTCTGGCGGCGCTCGACGGCCGGTCGCCCAGCGCCGTCGATCATCCGGTCCGCACGGCGCTCATGCGGAAGTCGGACGGCTTCGAGCCGATCGCCGTCGGTTTCCTGGACCTCACCGCGATGCCGCCGTTACCCCCCCGGGCCGCCCGGCTGATGCTGGAGGGCGTGAAGCGGGTCGAGATCCGGTGGGGCGTCCAGGACGACGCGCTGCTCGCGGTCGTGAACCTGGTGGCGCCGCAGCCCCGGCGGGGGATCCTGTCGCTGCTCGACCAGCCGACATTCGACATCCGGTCGCTGCCGCCCCTGCCCGCCGAGCTGACCGCGTTCGCCGTGCTCTCATTCGACCCGGGGCCGACCTACGACCGGATCGTCAAGCTCGCGAGCCGGTCCAGTCCGCGCGCCGGTGAGGGATTCGCCCAGCTCGAGGGGGCGATCCGCCAGCGGTTCGGTTTCGACCTGCGCAAGGATGCGCTGGCGCAGCTCGGGCCGAAATTCGCCGTGTACTCTCAGTCGCCCGCCGCCGATGGCGGTGATCCGGCGATGGCCCTGCTGGGTCAGTTCACCGGGCTGACGATCGTCGCCCAGGCGCGTGACGAGGCCTTGGGGCCGCACCTCGACAAGTTGCTGGAGGCGATCAACCGGACCATCGGGTCGCAGCAGGCCGACGACCGTCGCGGCCCGGGCGGTCCCACTGCCGGGGCCGTCGGGTTCCGGAAGCAGGATGCGAAGCGGCCGAGCTATGTGCTCAACTTGCCCCGGAACATGATGCCTGCGCCGATCCAGTCGATGTTCCGCCCGACGCTCGAGCTGGGCCGGGGCCGGCTCGTCTTCGCCGCCAACACGGCCGCCGCCGACCAGGCCGCCGAGGTCGCCGACCTGCCGGCCGACCGGCTCTGGAAGCCCTCCGGGGCGTTCCTGCCGATGGCCCGCCGTCTCCCCGGCGACATAATCTTCCTCAGCGTGTCCGACCCGCGCGACACGTTGCCCGCGACGGTCGCAAGCCTGCCGATGGTCGCCGCCCGGTTGAACGTACTCTTCCCGGCCGTGAGCTCGGCGCCGAGGCCGCCCGCCGCGCCCAGTGCACCAACAACCTCAAGCACATCGGCCTGGCGATGCACAACTACATGGCGGCCAACGGCACCTTTCCCCCGCCGGCAACGACCGACAAGGACGGCAAGCCGCTGCTGAGCTGGCGGGTGGCGCTCCTGCCGTACCTCGAGCAGCAGGCGACCTACGACCGGTTCCACCACGACGAGCCGTGGGACAGCCCGCACAACAAGGAGCTGATCAAGGACATCCCGACGGTCTACGTCTGCCCGAGCCGTCCCGGCGTCGCGCCGGGCACGACGACCTACCGCGTCTTCACGGGCCCCGGCGCGCTCTTCGAGGCCGGCAAGCCGAGAGCCGTGGCGGCGGTCACCGACGGGTTGAGGAACACGATCCTGGCCGTCGAGACGAAGGAGGCCGTCCCGTGGACCAGCCCCGACTCCGACCTCCCCTTCGACCCCAAGGCGCCGGCCTCGCTCTACGGCGCGGGCTCGCCACACACGGGTGAGGGCTTCCAGGTGCTGATGGCAGACGGCTCGGTGCGGTTCGCGGGCGATCCGATCGCCCCGGCCACCTTCCGATCGCTGGTTACCTTCAACGGCGGCGAGGTCGTCGATTGGGAGAAGATCCCCGGCTCGAAGCGGGTCCAGCCGGACCGGCGCGGTCCCTTGCACGTCGACGCCGGCAAGCTCCCCACGGCCGACGAGCTGAGGCCCCTGCTCTTCCCCGGCTCGCTGGCCGTGGTCAGCGATCGCGAAGGAATCCGGATCGTCTCGCGCGAGTCGTTCCCCAGCGTCAGCTCGCCGGCCGTGAGCGGCGTCCTGGTCGGCCTGTTGCTCCCGGCCGTGCAGGCGGCGCGCGAGGCCGCCCATCGCGCCCAGTGCACCGGCAACCTCAAGCACATCGCCATGGCGCTGATTAACTACGAATCGGCCTTCGGCGGCTTCCCCAAACCGGCGATCACCGGCAAGGACGGCAAGCCGCTGCTGAGCTGGCGGGTGGCGATCCTGCCTTACATCGAGCAGCAGGAGCTGTACAACAAATTCAAGCTCGACGAGCCGTGGGACAGCCCGCACAACAAGCCCCTGATCGGCGAGATGCCGCCGCCCTACCTCTGCCCCAGCCGGGTCGCATTCGAGCGCGGGACGACCTGCTACCGGGCGTTCGTGGGCAAGGGCGCGATCCTCGAGAGGGATCGCGAGACGCGGGTCGCCGATGTGACCGACGGGCTCTCCAATACGATCATCGTCGTCGAGGCCGACGAGGCCGTCCCGTGGACCAGGCCCGACGCCGAGCTGGAATTCGACCCGCAGGCACGGCCGTCGCTCTACGGCGCCGGGTCGCCGCACCCGGGCGGCTTCAACGCCCTGTTCGCCGACGGAGCCGTCCGGTTCATCAGTCGCAACATCGACCTGGGCTTGTTCAGGTCCCTGATCACCCGGGCCGGGGGCGAGGTGATCCGCCTGCCGTGAAGATGGCCCTCGCCGCGCGGCCGCGATCGCCATGCCGCCGGCCCGGGAGAGATCACCGACTCGAGATCGAAGGCCACCGAACGCATCAATGATTCGCCACGAGACGAGGAGACCGACATGCAACCTGGGGTGACGACGATGGGGAAAGAAGCCTGGTCGATGGGCAGGGCGCGCCCGACGGCTGGTCCTGGGCGCCCTGCTGATCCTGGCCGGGTCGCCGGGATGGGCCCGCGCCAGGCCGCGGACGACGGCGCGAAGAAGGTGGAGTCGCTGCGCGCTATGCGCCGCGTGAGGCGGTGGTCGGCTACGTCGAGTACCAGGGCGTCAACACGCACGAGGCGGCCTGGAAGGCGTCGGCCGCGAACAAGGTGTTCAACGAGACCAAGCTGGGCGCGCTGATCGAGGACATCTTCCGCCAGCTTGTCGTCGGCTCGCAGGCGCCGATCTCGGCGGCCGACCTGACCGCCAGCTTCAAGCTGGTGCTGCGCCAGGGCTTCGTGACGGCTCTGTGGGGCAAGGATTCCGATGAGCTCGGGATGGTCATCGTCTTCCGCGGCGGCAGCAAGCCCGAATTCCGCCGGATCTTCGAAATGATGGTCCGCGGGGGCCGGCCGACGCCGCCTGCCGGCGAGGAGGCCAAGGCCGAAGACGCCAAGGACGCGCCTGGCCGCAAGATCAACCAGTTCCCCAACGGGGAAATCTCCTGGTGGTACGAGAAGGACGACCTGGTCATCACCAGCCGGCCCCAAATGATCGTCAACGTGCTGGAGGGCAAGGCGCCGAATGCGATCGACCTCCCGGTGCGCCAGGCCCTCTTCAAGCCCGAGGGCGGCTTCGTGCCGGGTGCGGTCGGGTTCGTCAACTTCGCCGGGCTGCCCAAGCTGCCGCCCGAGGCGGTCAAGATGGGGCTCGACGGGGTGAAGCGGATCGACTTCACCTGGGGCTTCGAAGGTGAGGCGATGCAGACCGTGATCCGCGCGGTCGCGCCGGCCCCGCGCCGCGGGCTGCTCACCATGATCGACCAGCCCACCTTCGACGCCGGCTCGCTGCCGCCGATCCCCGCCGACGTCCGCGGGTTCATCGTGATGTCGGTCAACTGGTCGAAGACTCTCGATCGGGCCGTCGCGCTGATCAAGGCCACGAATCCCAACGGCCCGGATGTCGCCGAGGCGGCCGAGGGCGGCATCAGCCAGATGTTCGGCTTCAGCCTGCGCAAGGACCTGCTCGCGGGGCTCGGCAGCAAGGCGGTCTTCTCGATGCAGGAGCCGGCCGGCGCGGCCGGCGGCAGCCGCGCCGCCGCGATGATCAACCGGCTCGGCGGGGCGACGCTCGCGATCGACGTCCGCGACGCCGCCGCGCTCGGGAGGGCCAGCGAGGGGCTGATCAAGGCGGCCAACATGGCGATCGAGCAGGGCCTCGGCCAGCAGGGCGGCGGCGCCGGGCTGGCGTTTCACAAGGAGGAAGGCCCCCTGGTCAGGTACGTTCTCGACCTGCCGCCGGGGTTGATTCCGGCGCCGTTCTCGACGCTGTTCCGCCCGACGATTATCTTCGGCAAGGACCAGCTCATCTTCGGCGCCTCGACGGCCGCCGCCGACAAGCTCGCGGCGCTCTCGCCCGCGAAGCCCGACGGCCGGTGGAAGCCCGACGACGCGTATGCCCCGGTGATGAAGCACCTGCCGTCGAAACTGGTCTACCTGCGGATCAACGACCCGCGCGAGACCCTGCCGGCGGTCGTCGAGGCCCTGCCGATCCTGGCGCAAACGATCAACCAGCAGGTCGCCGCCCAGCGCCGACAATTCCAGGGCGGCCCGGGCGAGCCGCTGCTCAAGATCGAGCCCGAGGCACTCCCCACCGCAGACGAGCTGATCCCCCGGCTGTTCCCGGCCTTCACCGCACTGACGGTCGACGATGAAGGTGCCAGCCTGATCTCGCGCGAGCCGATACCGGGGATCACCTCGCCGGCCCTGGTGGGTGTGCTCGCCGCGCTCATGCTGCCGGCGGTCTCGGCATCCCGCGAGGCGGCCCGCCGCGCGCAGTGCGTCAACAACATGAAGCAGATGGGCCTGGCATTCCACAACTATCACTCGGCGACGAACATGCTGCCGGCGCCGGCGATCACCGACAAGGACGGCAAGCCGCTGTTGAGCTGGCGGGTGGCGATCCTGCCCTACTGCGAGCAGCAGGCGCTGTACAACAAGTTCAAGCTGGACGAGCCGTGGGACAGCCCGAACAACAAGCCGCTCATCCAGGAGATGCCCAATGTCTACCTCTGCCCGAGCCGCAAGAACCCCGAGGCCGGCACGACCACGTATCAAGTGTTCGTCGGCGAGGGCGCGCTGTTCGACGCGCCGGGGGCAGGGACCGGGTTCCAGACCGTCACTGACGGTACGTCCAACACGATCGCGGTTGTCGAGTCGACCGACGCCGTCACCTGGACCAAGCCCGACGACCTGAAGTTCGACGCCAAGGCGCAACCCTCGCTCTTCGGCGCCGGCTCTCCGCACCCGGGCGGCTTCAATGCGCTGTTCACCGACGGCTCGGTCCGCTTCATCAAGCAGACGATCAAGTTGGAGGTCTGGAAGGCCCTGCTCACCCGCAACGGAGGCGAGGTGATCGACGCGAACGGGTATTGATCATCGCGCGGAGGGGCCCCGGCGGCTGGGGCCCCTTCCGCGACACAGTTCAATGGCCGTTCACATCGGGGAAGAGGTCCGGATGCTCGCGGCGATAGGACGTCCACTGTCGCGTGGTCCATTCCTGGTCCTCGGGCGAGAGTGGTGGGACGCAGGGCTCGTCGTAGCGGACGCGGAGATCATAACCGCCGACCTGGTAGGCGTGCTCGATTGCGGGCTGGAGGGCCAGCGGCATATCCGGGTCCGGGTCGGCCAGGGGAATACCGATCGTGGGGAGGGCGTCGCGGAGGCCCCACCTGTAAAGCTCGAACCGATTTCGCGCGGGCCAGCGATTGACGCAGGCCAGGTAATCGAACGGCCTCGCCGGCTTGACATGCGATTCCGGGACGCTCATGACGTGAGTGCCGCGGCGCAGGAGGTCGATCTCGACCACGTGGCATTCGCTGCCGCGAAGCTCCCTCTGCTTGGCCAGATAGGAATCACGACCCGGTCCGGCGGACTTGTTGCTGGGGCTGACGAGCTCGATGACGGTGACGACCCCAAGATCGCGGTATCGGTCCAGGATCGTGATGTAATGCTCGCGGATCTCCAGTTGTTCGACCTCGACAACGAGCGGCGTGGCGATCGCCGTCCCCGATCTGTCCGGCGCCACCCGTCGGCGTGAGCCCGTCTCCTGGACCCAGACGTCGGGAATCCGATCATTGGCACTCTCGACGAAGACGCGTTCTTCGACGGACGCCACGTATCGGGGTCTGAGCTTTGGCCCGAGCTGATCCGACAGGGCGGCGATCAGTCGGAAGTGAATGCTCGGCGAGAGCACCGGATGCTCCAGATAGGGGTCCATGCCGGGAAAGGGCGTATCCATGATTTTCACTCTCGTGAGACGGGATTTCTCGGCGAAGATTGTATCGCATCCGCGGCATCGCTTTCCACGACGGAATTCGGAAAAGGGCTTGCAATCCCCGCGAGGCCGACCCCTATGATTGAAGGCTCAAGACAGTTGTCCGGGCCAAGGGCATGGTCGGGCAGTCCTAGGCGGATCCGGTTCCTTGTTGCTCTCGCGGAAGAGATAAGGTGAATCAGCCATGAGCGTGGTCGAAAGCAAGGGGGTCCGGGATCCCGGCGCCGGGGCAATTCCCGCCGAGACGCTCGAATTCATCCGCAAGGTGCGCGAGCGGGTCGGGACCGTGATCGTCGGCCAGGACGTCGTCGTTGAGCGGCTGCTGATCGCGCTGTTCACCGGCGGCCACCTGCTGCTCCAGGGCGTGCCGGGCCTGGCCAAGACGCTGCTGGTCGCGACGCTCTCCAAGACGATCGACCTGCACTTCGCCCGCATCCAGTTCACCGTCGACCTGCTCCCCTCCGACATCATCGGCTCGGAGATCCTCGACCAGCGGACCAATGATTTCCGGATTCACAAGGGCCCGATCTTCACAAACCTGCTGCTGGCCGACGAGATCAACCGGGCCGCACCCAAGGTGCAAAGCGCGCCTGCTCGAGGCGATGCAGGAGCGGCGGGTCACCATCGGCAACGAGACGTTCAAGCTGCCGGCCCCGTTCCTGGTGATCGCCACCCAGAACCCGATCGAGCAGAGCGGCACGTTCGAGCTGCCCGAGGCGCAGCTCGACCGGTTCATGCTCTGCCATCGGCTCGATTATCCCCACCCCGAGGAAGAGAAGGAGATCCTGCGGCGCAACGCCGCGCTGGGCGTTCGGCGCGAGGACCGCGGCGCGGTCGCCCGCACCGAGTTCGACGCGATGGAGGGCGGCCCGGTCGCCGTCACCGAGGAGCTCGTCCGCGCGATGGAGGCCGTGCACGACGTGTACGTCAGCGAGACGTTCACCGAGCACGTCGTCGAGATCGTCACCCGGACGCGGAAGCACCCCCGCATCGAGCTGGGCTCCAGCCCGCGCGCCGGCATCGCGCTGGTCAAGGGGTCGCGGGCCCGCGCCCTGATCCACGGCCGCGACTACGTCATCCCCGAGGACCTCTTCGCACTGGCCGAGGACGTGATCCTCCACCGCATGCGGCTGACCTACGAGGCCCTGGCCGACGGGCTGACGGGCTCCGACGTCCTGCGCGACGTCCTCGGGCCTTACGGTGTGAACGTCAATGGCAACGTCAACGGCAATGGCCGGCGCGTCTGAACGCTTCACTTGGCGCCCGGGGTGATAACGGGTCTTCTAGGGATCGCACGACGCGGCCGATGCCGGCGACGTCATCCGGATGCCGCCCGCGAATCCTCGCAGAACAGGACCCCCGCATGCAGGGCCGGATCGAAACGCACGACGTCCTCGACTCTCGGCAGTTCTACCTGGCCGTGAAGACGCCTTGCCGACAGCCTCAGCTACGGCACCGATCGCTCGCCGTTCCTGGGTGCCGGGGTCGAGTACGTCCAGTCGCGGCCCTACCAGTACGGCGACCCGATCAAGCTGATCGACTGGCGGGTCACGGCGCGGACGCGGAAGATCCACGTCAAGGAGTACGAGGCGCCCAAGCGGATGCCCGTCTACCTGCTGGTCGACACGTCGGCGTCGATGACGATCAGCTCGCACCACCCGAGCAAGTACGAGACGGCGGTGTTCCTGGCGGGCGGGCTGGCGCTGGCCTGCCTGGACCGGATCAGCCCGGTCGGCCTGCTGGGCGTCGGGGGCCGCAACCTGCACGTCCGCCCGAGCCTGTCCAAGGACCAGGTACTCCAGTGGCTGCACCGGCTGCGGACGTACCGCTACGACGAGCCGACGTCGCTGGGCGATCGGCTGCTCGAGCTGACCCCCAGCCTGCCGGACCGGGTACTGGCGATCGTCCTGAGCGACATGCACGACCCGCGTGCCCTGCCCGCGCTGAAGCGGATGGCGCAACAGCACGACTGCGCGGTGCTCCAGATACGGGACCCGGCCGAGGACCGGCTGGGCGGCGTCGGCTTCGTCCGCGCCCGCGAGGCCGAGACCGGCCGCCCGTTCGTCGTCCGCGGCCGCCTGAGCGACCCCGCACCGGGCCGGGTCGAGGAACAGCTCAAGCGGGCGGGATCGACTACCTGGCGATCCCCACCGATCAGCCGTATGTCTCGCGCGTCCGCTATTTCTTCAAGAACCGCAACCTGCTCGGCCGAGGAGCCCGCTGAGATGCGACGACCATCCGTGAGCCGCCGGCCGCGGCTGGCACCCGGCCTGATCGTGGTCCTGGTCCTGACATCCGCCCGCGGCGACGATGCCGGCCCGCCGCCGCCGCGCTCGACGTCACCGTCGGCATGCCGGCGAAGCTCGAGCAGCTCGTGCTGCCCGGCCCCGAGCTGGAGGCCAGGCCGATCGAGGACCGGCGCTCGGCGATGGTCGTCCGGGTCGCGGGGGCTTATCCGCACGGCTCGGCCTTCCGTTACGACATCATCTATTACGGGCTCGAGCCGGGCCGGTACGACCTGAAGGACTACCTGCGTCGAAAGGACGGCTCGTCGATGGAGGGCGTGCCGTCGATCCCAGTCTCCGTGCAGGCGATCCTGCCTCCCGGGCAGGTCGAGCCGCACGGGCTGATCCTGGGACCGTCGCCCTGGCTGGGCGGCTATCGCCTGCTGATCCTGGTGGGCGGCCTGGTGTGGTTCGGGGTCCTGGCCGCGCTGGCGCTGGCGGGCCGTCGGAAGCGGCAGGCCGAGGTGGAGCAGATGGCCTGGCGGGCGACGCTGGCCGACCGGCTTCGGCCGCTGGTCATGGCGGCCTCGACCGGCACGCTCGACGCGGGCCGTCGCGCCGAGCTCGAGCGGCTGCTGATCGGCTACTGGCGACGCCGGCTCGGCCTGGAGGACCTGCCCCCGGCCCGCGTGATCGCGGCGCTGCGGGCTCATCCCGAGGCCGGTGCCCTGCTCCGCCGGCTCGAGGACTGGCTGCACCGCCCGGCCGGCTCCGCCGGAAATGTGGACGTCGCCGCGCTGCTCGCGCCCTATCGCGACATCCCCGCGGAGGACGGGGACGACGACGCCGAGTCGTCGGAATCCGGACCAACCCGCCCGGCCCCGCGATCGGAGGTCCGCGCATGAGCTTCGCCTACCCGGCCGTGCTGGGTCTCCTGATCGTCCCGGTGTTCTTGATCGGCTGGGTCTGGATGCGGACCGGCGGGCGGATCGCGCTGCCGGTTCGACCACGGCGGCCATCCCTCCGGCCGGGCCTGGGCATTCGCGCTGGCGATGGCCGAGTCGATCCCGGCGCTGATCCTGGCCGTGGTGATCCTGCTCCTGGCCGGCCCGCAGCAGTTGAGCGCGCCGAGGACCAAGCGGGTGCTGACGAACATCGAGCTCTGCGTTGACGTCTCGGGCAGCATGACCACCCCTTTCGGCGAGGGGACGCGGTACGACGCCTCGATGAAGGCGATCGACCACTTCCTCGACGTGCGCAAGGGGGACGCGTTCGGCCTGACGTTCTTCGGCAACAACGTGCTGCACTGGGTCCCCCTGACGAGCGACCCGTCGGCCGTGCGCTGCTCGCCGCCGTTCATGAAGCCCGAGAACGTCCCCAACTGGATGGGCGGCACGATGATCGGCAAGGCCCTTCTGGCCTGCAAGGAGGTCCTCACGTCGCGCGAGGAGGGGGACCGGATGATCGTGCTGGTCACCGACGGGTACAGCTTCGACCTGAGCAACGGCAATGACGAGGCCGTCGCGCAGCAGCTCCGCAAGAACAACATCACGGTCTACGCGATCCACATCGCCGAGACCGCCGTGCCCGACGAGGTCCTGAACCTCACGCACATCACCGGCGGCGAGGTCTTTCCGGTCGACGAGCCCGAGGCGCTCAATGCCGTTTTCCAGCGGATCGACGCGATGCGCGAGACCAAGGTGGAGAAGACGGCGTCCGAGCTGATCGACGACTTCGTGCCGTTCTGCATCGCCGGGCTGTCGCTGCTCGGGCTGTCGGGCGGCACGCTCCTGCTGGGCCTGAGGTACACGCCATGGTGACGCCTGCCGAGATGGCCGCCGCGGCGCTGGCGATCCTGATGGTGGCCGCCGAGCTCCTGCACGCGCGGCGAAGCCGTCGGCTGGCGCGGCTGGCCTTCGGGCCCGATCGCCGACCCGCGGCGTGGGCACGCCTCGCCCCGGTCCTGCGGGTCGTCGCGCCGACGGCGCTGTGCTGGGGCCTGGTCACATTGCTCGAGCTGCCGCCGGGCGTGCACGTTGCCCGCGCCATCCCCGACAGCCAGCGCCGGCACGTTGTGATCGTGCTCGACGTCTCGCCCAGCATGCGGCTCAAGGACGCCGGCCCAAACGCCGACCAGACCCGGATGAAGCGCGCCGCCGCCGTGATGGAGTCGTTCCTCGATCGCGTGCCGGTCGAGCTCTACCTGCTGTCGGTCGTCGCTACCTACAACGGCGCCAAGCCGGTCGTCATCGACACCAAGGACCTCGAGGTCGTGCGGAACATCTTCGGCGACCTGCCGATGCACTACGCCTTCCCCACCGGCAAGACCGATCTGTTCTCGGGCCTGGCCGAGGCGGCAAGGATCGCCCACCCCTGGCAGCCCAGGAGCACCCTGCTGCTGATGATCTCGGACGGCGACACTGTGCCGGCCGTCGGCATGCCGAAGCTGCCGGCGTCGATCGCCGACGTCCTGATCGTCGGCGTCGGCGACCCGCGTCAGGGGTCGTTCATTGACGGCCGGATGTCGCGGCAGGACAGCTCGACGCTCCGGCAGATCGCCGCGCGGCTGGGCGGCACCTATCACGACGGCAACGCCAAGCACATCAGCACGGCCACCATCCGCAGCCTGACCGTGATCCCGCGCCAGGGCACGTTCGAGCAGCTCACGCGGCGGGAATTCGCCCTGATCGCCTGCACGCTGGGGTCCGCCGTGCTCGCCTTCCTGCCGGTGCTGCTGCATGCGTTCGGCACCCGATGGCGGCCCGGCGTCCGGCTGGTCGCCACCCCGGCGGCCCGTCGGCCCTCGGCGCGGATGGCCGGAGCCGTCGCGGTGGGTGGTCCGATTGGCGACGCGATGGGCTCGCGGGCCGGGCCGCCAGGCCATTCTGGTTCCCATGGGCCCGTCGATCCGATATAGTACGTTTGTCGGTGAGGAGACGTCGGGGGACGAACGATTGTGGTTCGGGGTACTGACCAGCAAGGGGTGGGTCGATGCGTACGCTCGCGATCCTGGCTTGGTTGATGGTTCCGGTGGCCTTCGGGGCGTATCACTACGGCCCGGGGCAGGAGAGGCTACGGCTGGACGAAGTCGCCCGGTCGCTGGCCGAGGGCGACCGCCTGGCGGCCGATGAGCAGTGGCCGGCCGCCGTGAAGAAATACGACGAGGCGCTGTCGGGTCTGCCCGAGGGCCGCGTGGACGAGGCGCGTCGCATCCGGCTCCGGCGGGCCAAGGTCCAGATGCTCGGCCACCAGTTGCCCGAGGCGAGCGCCGCGCTCCGCGAGCTGGTCGACCAGGTGCAGGACGACCGGTCGGCCGATCCGAGGCTCCGCGACGAGGCCCGCGAGTCGCTGGCGAATGCCCAGTATTACATGACCTGGCTGATGCGGCTCGAGGGCCTGAGCGCCGACGAGTGGGAGCCCGAGATCGAGAGCGCCCGCCAGACCTATCGCCTGCTGGCCGAGCAGTCCGAGGTGGCCGGCGACAAGGACGCCGCCCGCAAGCATCGCGAGGACCTCGAGAGCGCGGTTCGCCTCGAGCGGCTCGAGGTCGGCGAGCTCCAGGGCCTGGACCTGCCCAAGCAGTGCCAGAACTGCAAGAGCGGCCAGTGCAAGAAGCCGGGCAATGGCAAGAAGCCGGGGAAGAAGAAGTCCGAGGAGAAGAAGGACGCCCGCAAGGCCGGTGACGGGCCGCCGCCGGATCACTCCGGCTCCTGAGCGAATGTTCGAGTCCAGGGTGCCGGGTGGGTCGAGCGCCGTGAATCGGCGCGGGGCCCACCGCGATCACCCGGCGGGTTCCGGCGGGTCTCGCTCTGCTCGACCCGCCCTGCGGATACGCCCTTGAGGCTCCGAGGGCCTCGCATCGCCGCGCGACCGACGACCGCGCATCCGATCGCATCGAACCGAGAGGACCCCATTGACATGCACCCGCGCCCACTGGCCGCCCTCGCGTTCTTCACCGTCGCCGCCTCGACCGTCGTCCTGGGCTCGGCCGGCGGCCAGTCCTCTGCCCCGACCTCGCCGGCCCCCGCGGCCGCCCAGGTCGGCAAGGCGGCGGCTCCCGTCGCCGGGCCGGCGGCCAAGCCCGCGGCGGCTCCCGAGCTGCCGGATAACGTGTTCGCGTCCGATACTCCCATCCAGAGCCAGCCGGGCGCCGATGCCAAGAAGCAGGAGCATCTGCAGAAGATCGGTCAGCTCGCGTTCGACCGCCGACCCTCGGCGATCCTCAAGGCCTGGTCCACCCCCCGGGACGAGGCGATCAAGGAGCCCGAGAACCCCGCCGCCCAGGCCCAGCAGGCCATGATGAACCCGGCGATGGCGATGACCGCGGCACGCGCCGTCCGCCGCGCGCGGGCGGTCGCGGTCAACGCCCCGAACGTCGTGCCCGGCGGTGCGCCGGGTGCCCCCGGTGCCCCGGCCGCCGACACGGATTCGTTCGATCGCGACCTGCGGGGCCTCCAGTACGACGTCACCGTAGGCGACTGGCCGTCGGTCAAGGCGTTCCTGGCGAAGCTTCCCGAGGACGAGGGCAAGGCCGCCTACGCGCACATGATCCAGGCCCTGGGCGGGTTCCCGGGCATGCAGATGAACGCGCAGATGCAGCAGATGCAGATGCAGCAGATGCAAATGCAGCAGCAGATGCAAATGCAGATGCAGATGGGGATGAACAACGGCAACAACCAGTCGGCGCCGCCTAACCCCCAGCAGTTCATGATGGAGCAGAACGCGTTCTCGAACCAGGACGTCCTGGATCTCGCCGGGCTGGCACCCCGCGGGCTGGAAGAGTCGGAGCTGGGCGGCCTGGGGCGAATCCTTCGATTGGCGCTGGACTCGGGCGACGTGATCGAGGACTTCCTGTCGCGGCTGCGGCTCGCGGTGAAGCGCACGGCCGGCGAGGCGCCGCTGAACGCTCGCCAGGCGGTCAAGGTCCTCTTCGCCGCCAACTGCACGATCGAGGCCGGCGAGTTCCTGCCGACTCCCGAGAAGGCCGAGGCCGACAACGACCGCGAGGCGCTCAACCTGCTGGCGCGGCATTTCCTGGCCCTCCACGCCCGCGACAAGAAGACCGCGCAGCTCGAGGGTGCCTGGAAGGTCACGCAGGCGGCACTGGCCGTCGGCACGATCGACCGCGCCCAGAAGGAAGAGGCGATCCGCCGCGCCGTCGAGCTGACCCCCAAGATCCGCGAGTCGCTCGGCCGCTCCTGGCTCGAGGAGAGCTTCACCGCGCGCCCCGAGCGCGGCATGGAGATCATCGCGGCGATCGGCGCCGAGTCGACGCAGGGCCTCCAGACGCACGCCTTCGACGCCGACTTCCGACTCAAGGCCATGATGCTCCAGAAGCTGGCCGTCGAGGCGCTGCTCGCCAAGGCGCCTGCGCGGGGCAAGTCGTGGAGCAAGAGCCTCGCCCTGCTGGCCGAGGCCTGGCTGCGCGAGGCCGAGTTCTCGTACCACTACGACTACTCGACCAGCCTGGGCCCCCGGATGCACTACGACGCCTACGGGAACATGTATTACTCTAACTACGACCCCTTCACCCCGCAGATGTTCGCCCAGCAGCGGGGCATGCCGATGGCGTTGAAGGTCGCCGACGTCGTCCGCGAGCGGCCCGGTGATGCCTGGCTGGCCTTTGTCGACGACGGGCTCAAGCCCAAGTTCGCCACCGTCTTCGCCAAGCTGTTTCTGAAGGTGAATGAGGAAGACGAGGCGTTCCCCTACATCGAGCAGCTCGCCAGGAGCAACCCCCGCGAGGCCAAGAACCTGGCCGAGGAGTTCGTCCGCGTCTGGACCAAGAACCACGACCCGAATTCGCAGCAGTTGCGCCGCAGCCGGTTCTTCTACGTCTACGGCTTCGAGAACCGCGCCGAGGGAATCCCGCTGACCCGCTCGAAGCAGGAGCGGAACCTCGTCGAGCTGGCCGGGTGGGTCAAGCGGTTGCGGACCCTGCCGATCGGCGAGATCGACGAGAAGCTGCTCACCCAGGCGTTCACCGCCTGCCACAGCACGGCCGAGGTCTACCGCCTCGACGCCATCGAGAAGGTCTTCGGCTCGTTCGACGCCCTCAAACCCAAGACACTGTCCGAGCTGATCCAGCAGATGCGCGGCAACCTGCTCGCGGTCTGGCGGGCGCCGGCCGAGCAGGAGCGGAACAAGACCAAGCGGCGAGAGAAGGACATCCGCGCCGAGGTGCTTCGCGGCTACGAGGTGGCGCGTGCCGTCACCGATCGCGGCCTGGAGAAGCACCCCGACGAATGGACCCTGGTCCTCGCCCGCGCGTCGCTCATCCACGACGAGAACAACTACCGCCAGCAGCTCGAGCGCTCCGCCGAGTTCGCCCCGCGACGCCGGCGGGCGATGGACGAATTCCGACGCGCCGTCGCGCTGTATACCAAGACCATCCCCAGCCTCGAGGAACTCGACGAGACGACCCAGGCGTTCGACACCTGGTACTGTGCCAGCCTGGGCGCCTGCGACCCGGCCGCCATCACCGAGGAGACGCTCGCCGACCCCCGGCAGTTCCCCGCGATCCAGGCGGCGCTCGCCGCCATCCCCGGAGAGGCCGGCGCACGCCACCGGGGCAAGTTCGCCAACGGGCTCTTCACCCGGCTGACCCAGATCAAGCCCTCGGTAAAATTCCGCTACCTCAAGTCGGGCTTCGAGATCGTCGGCGACCATCCGCAGGCGTACGACGCCCGCAAGGTGTTCGACTACTACAAGGACCTCGTCACCGAGATCAAGCTTGACGCCGTGATCGACGGCAGCGACGTCGTGGGCCACGAGCGACCGTTCGGCGTGTTCGTCAACCTGCGTCACACCCGCGAGATTGAGCGGGAATCCGGCGGATTCGGCCGCTATCTCCAGAATCAGAATAACAATAACTCGTATTACTACAATTTCGGACGCCCGCTCGAGAACTACCGCGACAAGTTCCAGGAGGTCGTCAAGCAGGCGGTCGGCGACCAGTTCGAGGTGGTCTCGGTCACGTTCCAGGACGACAAGGTCAACTCGCGGGCGACCGCCGAATACGGCTGGCGGGTGACGCCCTATGCGTACCTGCTGCTCAAGGCCCGCGACGCCAAGGTCGACAAGCTGCCGCCCCTGCGGTTGGACCTCGACTTCATGGACACGTCGGGTTACGTGGTGCTGCCCGTCGAGTCGCCCACGGTCCCGCTCGACGCCGCCCCGGAGAAGGGCGCGCCGCGGCCGTTCGAAAAGCTCGAGCTGGTCCAGACGCTCGACGAGCGGCAGGCGCGCGACGGCAAGCTGATCCTCGAGGTCAAGGCCACGGCGCGGGGGCTGGTGCCCGATCTCGACCAGGTCATCACGCTAGAGCGGCCGGGCTTCCGGGTCGACAAGGTCGAGGACCAGGGCGTCGCCGTCTCGAAGTTCGACCAGGACAGCGACGCGATCCTGGTGGATTCCGAGCGCCACCTGGCTGGTCAATTACCGCGCCGCCGAGGATCAGGCGAAGCCGCCGTCGATGTTCCATTTCGCCCCGGCATCGGTCGACGGCGCCACGGTGACCTATCAGCGGTATGTCAACGCCGACCTCGCCAAGGTCGGCCCGGAGGTCTCGCTCGAGGAGAGGTACGAGCAGCCGCGGTGCGCCTGGATCTGGTGGACGGTCGGCGGCCTGCTGGCGCTGGCCTTCATCGGTGTCGCGATCGCCAAGCTGCGCAACCGGCCGGCGGCCGCCGCGGCGCATCGGTACGCGATGCCCGACCCGCTCACGCCGTTCACGGTGCTCGCGCTTGCGCGAGATCCAGCGGAAAGAGGCGCTCGCCCCGCAGCAGCAGCTCGAGCTCGCCGGCGCGATCGATCGGGTCGAGCGCCATTACTTCGCGCAACTCGAGGGAGCGCCGGTCGACCTCCAGCAGGTCGCCGAGGGGTGGATCAGTCGGGTTTCCTGAAGAAGGCGTGCTGGAAAAATCGGATGCGGCGCCGAAGGGAGATGAGACGCTCCATCCAAGCCGCCCCCACGACGGAGCTTCCACCAGGAGACGACTTGATGTCCGGCGGCCCGATTGATCCCCTTCCCTCGGATGTTCATGAGACCCTGATTCGCCTGTCGGACTCCGCCGGCTTGGCCCCTCGACGAGGTGCTCCGCGAGGCGCTCGAGCTGCTCGCGCCGACGTTGAGGATCGCCAGGCAGCCGAGCGGATCACTCCGAGGACGGCGGATCTCAGAGCGTGTGTGAGAAGCCCTCTTCAGCCCCCGAATGGGAGCGATCGGGCGTAGGCAGGGGCGCCAGCCCCTGTCCACCGCGATCGACAATCACCCGGCCCCTCGCATTCGTCCCGCCGCAACGCACGGCAAGGCCGTGCGTTGCGGCGGGACGGCCGGTCGTATGGTGGTGGTGGTTCGCGTGGCGTGGTGCAGGGGCTGACGCCCCTGCCTACGTCCTGACGCCCCTACGGGGCTTCTCATACTCCCTCTCGGAGCGATCGCGGCGGCCCGGTCCAAGCGTCCGCCGGCCGTGGCACGGCGCTCTGATAATTAGTATTGATGCGTGGAAGTAAAGATCATCCCGCCCGACCTTGCGAGTCCGATCCTTGCCTGCCGACGACACGAACCACACCGACTCGTCCGCCTCCATCGTCCCTTCGGTGGCGGGCCTTGTCTTCCTGCTGATGCTGGGCCTGATGCTCGCCGGCTTCGTGGCCTATCGGATGCTCAGCCAGCCGATGCCGCCACCTCCGCCCGAGGTCACCGGCGACTCGCTCCTCTCGCAGGGTCGCACGATCTTCCTGGGCCGTTGTGCGACCTGCCACGGCAACGAGGGCCGTGGCGACGGCCCGATCGCCGCCAACCTGATCGGCCCGCCGCCGGGCAACCTGACCGACGCCGAGTGGAAGCATGGCGACCGCCCCGACCAGGTCGTGGTCGTGATCGAGAAAGGCGTGCCCGGCACGCGGATGGAGGGCTGGAGCCACGTCCTCGACCCGCCCGAGGCGCGTGCGGTCGCGGCGTACGTCTACTACCTGGCAAGGCGCCCGGTCCCCGCCGAGTTGCGGAAGCCCGAACCGTGATCGAACGGCCGGCCATACTACCGGCTTGACGCACCCCGGGTATTCAGGTTGGCCGCGCTTGCGGTTCCTGCTGGATGATGGCGTCGGCCTCGATTTCCACCAGGGCTAGCCCGGAAATTTCACACGATCTTTTAATAATATAGTTGTGCGGCGGCCTTACTTCTGTTAGGATATGTGGTTACGACGATCACCATCCTTCGGAAGAAAGGCCGCCGCTATGACAGAGTGTAATCGCGACCCCCTCAACTTTTCCAGCATCGGCTCCAAGTCCGTCGTCGCCGATTTCCTCGGGGGTCGGCTGACGTCCGATGCCGGGGCCATCCTCCTTCGCGAGGTCGGCGAGAGCACCGGCCTGTTCGACGCCGTCAACGCGGCGATCCCGGACCCTAGAGATCCCATCTTCATCGTCCATGACCAGCGGACCATGATCGCCCAACGGGTCGTGGCCATCGCCCTCGGCTACGAGGACCTCAACGACCACCAGACCCTGCGAGCCGACCCCGCCCTCCAACTGGCCGCGGGGGTCGTCCCCGACGAGGAGCGGAAACTCGCCTCCCCTCCGACCCTCTGCCGCCTGGAGAACCGTATCGAGCGTAAGACCCTGGTCCAAATCGCCGGGGTCCTGGTTGACCAGTTCATCGCGTCTCATGCCCGGCCGCCGGAGCACCTGATCCTCGATTTCGACGCCACGGACGATCCCGTGCACGGCCACCAGGAGGGACGTTTCTTCCACGGCTATTATGACAATTATTGCTACTTGCCTCTCTATGTCTTCTGCGGCGACGAACTGCTGACGGCCTACCTGCGGCCGAGCAAGATCGACGCCAGCAAGCACAGCCGCGCGCTCTTGAAGTTACTGGTACGGCGGCTCCGTCATGCCTGGCCCGATGTGAAGATCACCTTCCGGGCCGACAGCGGCTTTTGCCGTTGGAGACTGATGCGGTGGTGCGATTCCAACGGGGTCGGCTACGTGCTGGGCCTGGCTCGCAACCCCGCCTTGGAGCGCCTGGCCGCCGACTGGGTCGCGCGGGCCGAACGCCAATTCCGGAAGACGGGCCAGCCACAGCGGATCTTCGGCTCGTTCGCTTACCAGGCCGGGAGCTGGGACCGACCGCGACGAGTGATTGTCAAGGCCGACGCACGGCCCAGGGACCCAACCCGAGGTTCATCACAGTCAACGTGCCGGGTGATCCCCAGGAACTCTACGAGGACGTCTACTGCCAGCGGGGCGACATGGAGAACCGGATCAAGGAGCAGCAATTGGACCTGTTCGCCGACCGGACCAGTTGCCACCGGTTCCTGGCCAATCAGTTCCGCCTCCTCTTGAGCTCGGTGGCTTACATCCTGATCCAGACGCTGCGACGAACGGCGTTGCCGGGGACGGACCTGGAGCACGCGCAGGTGGGGACGATTCGGCTCAAGCTGTTCAAGGTGGCAGCGAGGGTCGTGGTGACCGCTCGGCGCGTGGTGTTGCACCTGGCGACCAGCTACCCGTTCCGAGATCTTTTCCGAGCGGTCGTTGATCGCGTCACGAGCGCATCCATCCACGAGAGGGCGGGAGTCGGCTGAGCGCGGTGAAAGCCGGAGTGGCCCGGCCCTCGCTGAGCGGGGGAAAGGGGGAACTGTCGCGCGCCCCGCGACCGATCAGGGCGGCTGCTCGCGGGCAACACAGCGGGTTCCGTTTATGGGATGCCCGACCGGGACGCTTGGCGGCCGTGTGAAATATCCGGGCTAGCGGATCGATCAGCCGTGCGACCTGGACCATGGTCGTCGCCGGCCGGATGGATTCGAAGAACTCGTGGTGGACCTCGCCGACCTCTTTCCACTGGTCGATATCAGTGACATAGATCCGGGTACGGACGACGTCGGTCGGCTTGCCGCCGAGCACCTCGATCGCGGCGACGATGATCTCCATCGCCCGCCTGGCCTGGGCCCGGGCGGTCGGCTCGAAGCGGCCATCCGCCTCGAGTCCCACGGTCCCGGTCACGAAGATGAAATCCCCCGCCCGGACGGCGCGAGTAACCGACGACCGGCTCCCAGGGCGATCCGGACGAGACCGACTTCCGCCCGTGCCGGTCGGTTACAGTCAGCTTTATGTGGGGTGTCATGATGGGTGACTCCGCTCGGTTGGATAGGTCGAGTGTCGGACCGCTTGAGGGATTTTCGCCAAGACCGATGAGTCCTGCGTCGGGCCTCTATGGCAATTCCCGCCTCGCCCGGAGAGCTCCGACAGCAGACCGCAGGGAAGGGTAATACTCCAGCGACACCACCGCGAACCGTGCCCGAAGGTTGACGTGAAGCCGGGAACCGGGCGAGGGCATGGCGTAATCATTCTTGTTCGAGCTGACGAACACCGCGGGTCGTTGGAATCCGCCATCTCGCAGTTGGAGGCAGAGTTCCAGGCACTGTTCCAGGTTTATGGCGTCCTTGATCTCCTTCTTGTGGGACGGACGCCTCTTGGCGATCAACCGCTCAACGGCCCGATTGAGAGAGGCCTGATCGCGATCCAGGACGACTGCTTGAGCGAGCAGGTCGTCTGCCAGTCTCCTGAACCCGGCGTGTAGTCCGAACGGACGGACGGCCGGGGGATTGGGCAGAGAGGTCCCCACCCAGGGCGAGGCCTCGGCCAGCCAAGCCTGATTCTCATCTTGTTCCTTCAACCATTCATCGAATTTGCCCTCGGTCTTGTTGGCATGGTCGGTGAATTCGCCGGGCACGAGTTCCGGGACGACCAGATGGGCGGCGGCGGGCCTCGCGATCGCGAATGCCAGGAGCACGGAAGCGATCCGGATCTCTTCGGCGGGCACTCTTGGCTTCTGTCCGACTTTGTCGCAGCGGAACAGATCGAGCAAATTGCAGGTGTCGAGAATGACGACAGGGGCGGGCTGCGCGATGATCTGAGCGACGGCCGCGGGGATTGTCGTCATGCAGCCGACACCTCGTCGGCGTACTGTGAGAGCAGGCGCCACTGGTTGACGAGTTGTGCGTTCAACTCGGTTGCCGCATTTCTCGGCCAACCGGCTGCACCGAGCCAATCAATGAACGGTTCTGCTTCAATGACAGCATTTGCTCGGAACGCCGCGATGACGAATTCGCGCCACAATTCGGCCTCCTCCCCATTGAGAGGGAGCGAGTTGCAGGCGGCATCCGAGAACCTCCGCAGATCATTCCCAACTTCATGGGGCAAGTCGGAGAAGAAGACTTCCTGGGGACTCGGTACCCGAACGCTTGCACCGGCTGCCCTGGCAGCGGGAACAATACCTTCGTCCAGGAATCGACCGACGTCGTCCCATGTGGCGTGGTCGCCGGGCCCGCCGGCCGAGGGCGGAGGGCCGTCGAACCATACCCAACCGCCCCTCAACTCCGATTCCCCGGGCCGATCGATGCTGAGCACGACCCCGCCGCAGGACGGGGACGCATCAAGGCGATACCATCCGGCTCCCGGTCCGTTCAACGACCTATAATGGAAAAGGTCCTCTCCCGTCAGACGCCTCCAGCCGCTCGGTAGGTTCGCATCCAGTATGGCGAGCACCTTCGAGATCGCGTCCTCGGAACCCGTGGCCTTCCATCGGCTCCATCGCATGACCTGTTCAACCGGGCTCATGATGTCGTCATCCATCGGGCTGTCGCCGGGGTATGTCGCCCCCGGCGAAACTGGCCAATGCAGCGCTCTTATCAACTTGAATTCTAACCGAGTACAACCCCCGCCCGCGACCGGAAATCGACCCCGTCGCCGTGCTTCGAGAGTAACGTGACGGCGGATCGATGGAGCGGATTGATCCGGGGCCGTAGAATTGAATAGGCATCTTGATCAAGGTACAACATCCGCGGTACGTCGCCCATGGTCCCCGACTACTACGCCCGTCTGGAAGTCGACCCGAAGGCCGATCGGGCCGAAATCGAGGCGGCGCTGTGCGCAAGCAGCCCGCGTGGTCGCTGGGGACGCGCAATCCCAAGAACCGCCATACCTATCAGCTCTACCTCGATGAGGTCCCCGCGTTGCGCCGGGCGCTCCTCGGCGACGCCGCGAGTCGCGCGGCCTATGATGCCGAACTCGCCGTCGCGCGGCGGGGCGAGCGTGAGGCCCGGCTCGACGAGCTGCAGCGGCGGGTGCGGCTGCGCGCGGCCAAGGGAGGGATCGGGTCGGCCGATCGCGAGCTGCTCGCGGCCGAGGCCCGGCGGCTCGGACTCGATGACGATGATTTGAGCCGGCTCATCCGGCCGATCCCCGGGCTCGCCGAGTCGGCCGGGACGACCGCCGGGGCTGATGAGGACGTCAACCCGCCGGCCGACGTGCTCGATCCTTCCAGCCGCCGGCAGATCCGGACCGCGCTCGAGCACCTCGGCCGCCGCGACCTGTACGACGCACTCGGGGTGACCCGCGACGCGACGGCCTCCGACATCGCCATCCGCGCCGACGCCGAGCGCCAGCGATGGATGAAGAAGGCCCAGGTGACCGCCGAGAAGACCGCCTGGCTCGAGGTGATCACCCACGCGCAATCGCATCTCGGCACCGCGCGGGCCAGGGCGCGGTACGACCGGACGCTCGCCATGGAGGCCGAGGAGGCATTCGCCGGCCTGGCGGAGTTCGGCCTGAAGGGGCTGGGCAGGCTGGATCCGGGCACACGCGCGTCGCTGGTCGCCGAGGCCGGTGCGCTGGGCATCGCCCCCGACCGCGCCGACCGACTGGTCACGCGCGCCAGCCGCCGGCTCAATGTCGTGCTGGACTCGGTGTCGTCGTCCGCAATAGCCGCGCCGGCTCAGGCGATGGCCGCCGGGGCCGGCTATCCCTCGCAACCGGCCAACGGCTCGCCGCGTTATGCCCTGGTGCGCTGCCGCCATTGCGGGGGCGTGACGGAGGTCAGCCCGGTCGCGCGCAAGGCCGCCTCGTCGCGGTGCCCGCATTGCGGGTCGTCGTTGCGGTGGGATTGCCCGGTCTGCCGCCGCACGCCCTGGGTCAACGAGCCGCGGTGCCCGTGCGGGTTCCGCTTGGCACGGCTCGAGCCGGTGCTCCGGCACTTCGAGGCGGCGCAGCAGGCGTTCCGCGGTTTCGACCTCGAGGCGGCAGCCGAGCACCTCGAGCACGTCCTGGAGCTGACACCCGATCATGCCGGCGCGGAACGGACTGGCCCGGGTGCGCCAGCGCCAGGCCGACGTCGCGCGACTGCGGCTGGCCTACCAGTCGGCGCGGGCCGGGGGGCGGCTGGCCGCCGCTCGCACCGCGGTCGAGTCGTGGAGCCGCGTGGCCGACCCGCGCACGCCCGATATCCAGGCCGCGTGGAGCGAGCTGACCCCCCTGCTCCGCCGGGCCGAGGCGCTGGCGGCCCGGGCGCGTCCGCTCGAGCGGACGGACCCGCCCGCCGCCCGCAACTTCTACCGACAGGCGCTGGAGGTCGCCGCTGACCTGCCCGAGGCGGTCGCCGGCCTGGCCCGAACGCCTCCCGACCCGCCCACCGCCATGGAGGCCCAGGTATTGGGCGACCGCATCCGCCTGACCTGGACGCCGCCGCATCCCGACGGCTGCGGGCCGATCTCGTTCGTCGTCATGCGCAAGCGCAACGGCGTGCTCGAGCACCCGGCCGACGGCACCAGGATCGCCGAGGTCCACTCGCCCGAGTTCGACGACCTGGGCGTCCCGCCGGGCGAGACGGTCGGTTATGCCGTGCTCAGCAAGCGGGGCGCGGCGGAATCGCTCGCCGCGATCTCGCTGGGGCCGTTCATGTTCCTGGCCGACGTGAAGGACCCGGTCGCCGCGGCCGTCGAGTCCCAGGTCGCCCTCTCCTGGCGTCCGCCGCCCGGCGTGACCGAGGTCCGCGTCGTCCGCAAGCGGGGCTCGGCGCCGTCGGGCCCGCGCGACGGCGAGCGGATCGCGGCGGCGGCGGACCACGCGCTCGACCGCGGCGTCGAGGCGAACCAGGTCTACCACTACGCGATCTTCGCGATCCACAAGATGCCCGACGGCCGCCTGTTCCCGTCGCCGGGCGTCTTCGTCTCGGCGCGGACGGGGACGCCCATCGCGCCGATGCTGGATCATGCCGGCAGAATGCTCGCGCGATCGCCCGACACGGGACCGCTGGCCGATCCGACCGGCCTGCGGGCCATCCGCGCCGGCGGCTCGACCGCCCCGGGGTCGGCGGGCAGTCACGGTGCCGGCTCGTGGCGTTTCACCTTGCGCTGGGAATGGGCCGTCGGGCGCGGAATACACGATGATCGCCGCCCGCGAGGGCGTGCCGCCCGATGGTCCGGAGGATTCGTTGGCGCTCAACGTGCTGGTCCCTCGCGACGAGTACGAGCGTCAGCAAGGCTGGTCGCTGACGCTGCCGGGTCGGGGAACCGGCGCGACGAATGGACATGCGCCGCGCGGCGACGACGGTGCATGGCACGTCCGGGTCTACGGCGCCACCGAGCGTGGCGGAGTCCGCGCGTTCTCTCCGGGCCTGGAGAAGACGGCCGCGACGATCCTGACCGGCCCGACCCCCGAGGTCACGGTGTCCTACTCGCTGCGGCGTCCCTGGCTACCGGGCTCGCCGTGGTCGCTGACGTTCCGCACCGAGCCCGCCGGCGCGACGACGCCGCCCCTGGTCGTCGTGGCCCACCCCCGCGCCGTGCCGCTGTCGGTCAACGATGGCGAGATCGTCGCCCATCTGCCGCCGGCCCGCGACGGCACCCGCGTCCCGCTCGTCGGCCGGTTCAAGCTCAATGGCCACGGAGTCCGCGTCTTCCCCGACCCGGGCGTCCCGCCCGACCAGTGGACGCCGATCCGCTTCCGCCACCCCGAGACCGGCGCAACGCGAGTGTGAACCGTCAACATGGCTCACCGGCCCGCGACGTTGACGACGTCCCAGACGAGGATCGAGCGGTCGGCCATGCCGCTGACGATCCGCGAGCCGTCGGGCGTGAACGCCAGCGCCGGCGATCGGAACGGCGGGCCGTCGAACGTACGAGTTTCTTTGCCGCTGGCGACGTCGTAGAGGTGCATCCGTCCCGATTCCCAGCCGGAGGTCGCCGCCAGCGTCTTGCCATCGGGCGCGAACGCCATCGCCCAGACCTCCGAGCCGGGGACCTCGATCGTGATGCGCTCCTCGCCGGACTTGCGATCGGCGATCACGATCGTGCCGCCTGTCCATTGCTTCACGATCGTGTTCCAGGCGTCGCCGTCCAATCCGCGACCGTTCCTCCGGTATTCCAGCTTCTCACTGTTGCGGGCCATGGCGAGCGTCGATTCGTCCGACGACATGGCGAAGCGGGAAATGCCCGGCCTTCGATAGACCACAGTGCGAGCCTGCAGGTCGAGCACCTGAAGCCCGCCAAGGCCGCCCACGACCGCCGCGCCCCGTCCGGCATCGAAGAACGCCGCGCTGAGGAAGACATCGGTGTATTCCTGGAATGGAGGCTCGGGTGCGGAGACTGGCAGAGTCCCCAGATCCTCGACCTTCGCAGCCTTGGGGCTCCATCGGCGGAGGTGTCCCTCGATATCAAGCTCCACGAGGGAAGCTGCTTCCTCGCCGAATTGTAGCGCAATCACATGATTCGCGTCCATGCGGATGCCCGAGGTGTCCATCGGCTTCCCTGCCCGATCGAGGTCCCAGAGCGATAGGCTGATGAAATCGCTCGTCGCGGTCGCCAGCTCGGGCCCTTTCGCCGAGAGCTGCATGACCCGCACGGGTCCGGGGTGCTGGAAAGTTCAAAGCGCCCGTCCGTCACGGAGGTCCCACATCCGCACCGTCCGGTCGTCGCTGGCGCTGAGCAAACTCTTGCCGTCACGGGTGAACGTCAGGGCATTGACCGTTCCGGCATGGGCATCCGGAGAACGGAACCGATCGCCTGGCCCCGGGATCTCCCAAAGGTGCAGGACGTGCGGCCCGCCGCTGGCCGCCAGACTTCGGCCGTCGGGCGAAAGCGAGGCGGCGCGAGTCGGAAAGGTCCCCGAATCGTAGGCGTGAACCTCGTGACGGGCGGCTAGGTCGCAGGAGGCGACCCTGCCTGCGGCGGAAACTCCGGCCAGGGTACGGCCGTCGGCCGTGAAGGCGAGGTACTGGAAGAGGGCACGCTCCAGCAAGAGCTCCTTTCCCGTCGCGACCTCCCAGACGCCCACCTCCAGCGTGTCGGGAACGGCAAGGAGCGAACCGTCAGGCGAGAAGGCGAAATTGCCGAGGCCGATACGGGCTCGCTCGATCCTCCGGATTTCCTTCCCATTCTCCACGTCCCGGATGATGACGCATGCGGAGGGATCGACGAGACGGAAGGCATTCACTTCGATCGCCAGCCGTCGGCCGTCCGGCGAGAAGGCCAGGCGATGGCTCTTGGCTGCCAGGTCCACCCGCTCGATCTGGGCGCCTGTGCGGGCGTCCTGGACGATCACGGCGTTCTCCTTGGTCAGCCCCAGCGCCATGAGTCGACGATCCGGCGCGAGGGCGAGATTCACGATCAAGTGCGACTCCTCCCACCGGGCCCGCTCGACGATCCGCCCGGTCTCGATCTCGGCGAACGTCACGTTCCGGAACATGCCGCGCCCGCGCTCAAGGGTCATCCCGGCGGTCATCGCAAGCTTCCCGTCGGCCGTCAGGGCGAAGTCGCTCATCGCGTCAACCTGCGGGTCGATCAGCCGGAGCAATCTGCCGTTCGTCGCGTTCCAGACGCGCAGCCGTCCATCGTCGCCATCGGTCACGAGATGCCGGCCGTCGGCCGAGCAGGCGATCCGGTAGATCGGCGAACTCTGGCGATGTCGGATGGTCCCCATCCGCGCCACCGCCCCAAGCGGCATCGCATCGCCGTGGAGGTCAACCTTTGGGACCCTCGGCCCGGGCGGATCGTCGTCGCCCTTCGCGATGGCAGCTTCGGCCGGATCGATCCCCGGCCGACGATCGATCCGCAGCGCGGCCGCGACCAGGGCGAAGGTCGAGACGAGGCCGATCGACAGCAGCACGATCCGCGCCAACAACATCCCTCGCGCGGTCCGCCTCGCCAGCGCGTCGGCCGTCCCCGCGACGGTCCCCTTGCTCCAGCCGGCCCGCATCGCCGCCTCGACGGTCCGCGCGGTAAGCCCTTCGGCCAAGGCGGTGGTCAGGTCGAAGCCGATCGTGTCGACGCGGGCCAGTGCGGCCAGTGCCGAGGGCGCCAACCCGCGGCGAGAGAGCCGCGCGCCAGCGTCGCGCGGGCGTCGGCGACCCGGGTCTTGAGCGTCCCCAGCGGCCAGCCGAGCGCCTGCGCGGCGGCCTCGTGCGTCATCCCCCGCACCAGGCAGAGCACGGCGGCCGCCTGCTGCTTCGAAGGCAGACGGAGGATCTCGGCCTCCACCGCCGCAAGCACGTCGCGGCCGGCCACCTCGTCGGAGGGGTCGGGGACGCCAGGCCGAGCCGGCTCGTCGCGTCGGTGGGCGAAGCAGCGAGAGGTCCGCACCTCCCGACGAATTCTGGCCAGCCGCGCATGGCGGGCGACGCGGTGCGCGACCCCGTAAAGCCAGGGCCCGACCGACCCTCGGTCGCGCAGGCCGCCCGCCTTGCGGACGAGGACCAGGAACGTCGCCTGGAATGCGTCCTCGGCGTCCCGCGGGTCATCCAGCCACCGACGGCAGACCGCCAGGACCATCGGCCCGTGCCGCGCCACCAGCTCCTCGAACGCCGCCTCGTCCCGGCCCGCGATGAACCGGTCGAGCAATTCGCCCTCGCCCAGGCCCGAGAGCGTGCCGCCGCCGAAGAGTGCGCGGAATTCGGTCACGAGGGCCCGCGATCGCAGTCTGGTCATTCGCATCGGCTCCCTGCCCGGCGGTCGTGGATCGTCAGTCGTCGGTGAGGGTCTTCACACGACTAACTGTCGGCCCGGGCCTCGACGGATGGAGATTTCCGGGAGGCCGCGCGGATTTTCGTCCGGCCGAGGTGGAGCTACCGACCGGCCTTGAGGTCCCAGACGAGGACCGATCCGTCGGCCATGCCGCTGATCAGCCGTGAGCCGTCGGGCGTGTACGCCAGTGCGGATGGTCCGAACGGCGGGGCCTCGATGGTGCGTGTCTCCTTGCCGGTGGAGACGTCGAACAGGTGGATACGGCCCGATTCCCGGCCGGAGGTCGCGGCCATCGTCTTGCCGTCCGGCGCGAAGGCCACCGCCGAGACCTTGCCGTTTTCGACCCTCAACGACCGTCGCTCCTGGCCGGTCTCGGTTTCGACGAGCCGGATCGATCCCGACGAGCTTTCCATCTGGAATCCGGTCTGACGGCGAGCCAGCCGAGGCGACCTTGCAATCCGGTCATCATCCTGGCCTTCCGGTGCGTCGCCCGCCAGCAGCCGGCCGTCCGGCGAGGCGGCGAGAAAGCTCCCGCTACTCGCCTCGAGCAATCGCTTACCTGTCGCCAGGTCGACGATCTCCATGCCGGCGAAGAGTGGGTGGATCACGATCCTCTTACCGTCCGGCAGGAACACGGCACGGCCGATCCGGATGTCGCCCAGGTCCGGCAGATTCCGGTCTCGGTCGGCCGGCGGCAGCTCGATCCGCATCACCCCGGACCGTACTTTCTTCTCCTTCACGTCGATCTCGTGCAGGTTTCCCGCCTTGTCGATCAGCAGGATCCTGTTCTCGTCGGCGAAGCGCAGGGCCTCGGCGGACACCCGATCGCGGAGTTGACGGCCCGTGGCCAGGACGACAGGGCCGCCCTGGCCCTGGAGGTCCCACACGAAGATTTGCTGGAATGTCAACGTCGCGGCGGCCAGCCATTGCCCGCTCGGCGACAGGGCCCACGCGTTCACGCTCCCGGAGAGCCGGAGGACTCGTGAAACCCGGCCGGTTGTCAGGTCCCACAGGCGGATCGCCTGGTCGTCGCCTCCGGTGATCGCCGTCTTGCCGTCCGGTGCGACGAGGACCGATTTCACGAGGCCATCGGGCGCATCGGGCATCGCGTAGAGATCCCGGTGCGAGACCAGGTCCCACGCGTGCAGGACATGCTCGTGACTGCTGGCGACGAGCGTCCGGCCGTCCGGCGACAGGGCGAGCTCGCCGTCGAGGCTGACCCCCGTGCGAAACGACGCCTTCTGCCGCCGCGCATCGAACATCGAAGATGCCGACCAGTCCGAAACCCGCCGCGCCCACCAGGGTTCGGCCGTCGGACGTGAAACAGACCTGGTCAACGAAGGCATGGGAGATGGTGAACCTGCCCTGCTTCCCCGCGCCGTACAGCTCCAGATCGGCCATCCTCGCCGACGCAACCGTCAGGCCGTCGGGCGAGAAGACCGGCTCCGACATGCCGAGCTTCTCGGGCCGGATAAGCTCCAGCTCCTTCTTCTGATCCAGGTCAAAGGTCCTCAACTCGTGCCGCATGTCTCCGACTTCCTGCGCCACCGACTCGACCGCCAGCCGCCGGCCGTCGCGCGAGAAGATGATGCGGTCCGCCTCGAGGTCGCCGGTCTTGAAGCGGCAGACTTCCGCACCCTTCCAGGCGTCGAGCAACCGCACGCTGTGGGTCTGCGTCCCCATCGCGACGAGCTGCCGATCCGGGCAGAGCGCGACGGCGAATGGCCCGGTGCCTTCGACCGTCCACTCCCCCACGTCCACCGGCTGCCCGGTCGCGAGCTCGGTCATCGTGACGCGGTAGACGAATCCCCGGCCAGGCTCGGGTCTTGTCCCCAGGGCCATCACCAGGCTCCCCTTCGAGGTGATGGCGAAATCCGCCAGCGCGCCGACCTCCGGGTCGATCCGGCGGATGATCTTGCCCGAGGCCGCGTCCCAGACGCGCAGGATGCTATCCTCGCCGTCGGTGACGAGGTGCTTGCCGTCCGGGACGAAGGCGATCCGGTAGATCGGCGAGTCCTGGCGGTAGCGGATCGTCCCGAGTCGCAAGACGGCGCCCGCCGGCAGCGGGTCGCCGTGGAGGTCAAGCCGCGCCGCAACGCCCGGTGCCTGCACCTGCGCGCTCGACCCGACCGGAGCGTTCAGGACAGCCAACGCGGCGAACAGTCCGAGGAATCCCCGGGCGATGCGAGATGATGGCGACACCTGGAATCCTCCGCGACCCGAGCTGGAGAAGTGATGACGTTCGTAACCATTGTTCTACCGCATCCGGACCGGCCGGGCTCGAACTTTCTCGAGGCGACTCGCCGGCCCCGGCCGCGATCCACTACCATGGAGATGCCCCCTACGACCAAGCATGCCGATCCACACGATCGAGGGCATCCGATTCATGTTGCTGAATGTGCGCGCCACCGCCGCCTATGAGCTGCCCGAAGAGACCTTCCTGGCCCTGATGATCGAGCCGACGCTGGCGGGGCCCGACCACCGGGTCACGCACAAGCTCCTCGTCACGTCGCCCACCCCTTTCAGCGAGCTGGGCCTCGACCTTTACGGCAACCCTCGCCGCCGCATGGTGGGCCCCAGGGGAATGTTCACGATGGAGTTCACGGCGAGCATCGAGGCCGTGCCGAACCGGTCCATCCCGCCCGACGCCGCGCAGATCCCCCCGCGTGAGGTCCCCGCCGAGATATTGGTGTACACTCTACCCTCGCGCTACTGCCAGTCGGACCTGCTCGCCCGGATGGCGCAGAGCGAGTTCGGCGCGATCACGACCGGCGGCCGCCGCGTCCTGGCGATCGCCGACTGGGTCCATAGCCACGTCGAATACCGGTACGGCACGACCGACAGCCTCACCTCGGCGTTCGACACCGCGACCGAGCGGATCGGCGTCTGCCGCGACTTCGCCCACCTGGTCATCGCCCTCTGCCGCGCCCTCGATATCCCCGCCCGGTACGTCTCGGGCTACGCCCTGGGGCTGGAACCGCCCGACTTCCACGGGTATGCTCAGGCGTACGTCGGAGGGGCCTGGCACAATATCGACGCGACATTTGCGGGCGTCCGACCGGCCCTCGTCCCCATCGCCGTGGGCCGCGACGCCGCCGATGTCCCCATGCTCACGTTCTGGGGACAAACCCAGCTCGTCGAGCAATCCGTCCAGGTCCAGGAGGCCCGGACGCCACCGAATCCCGGCGATTTCGGCCAATCTCAGACCGCGTCCGGCGAATCTCTGTGAACCTCGGCCATCCCGGATCGATCGTTTCGCCCGTGCTGGCATGAGACCACCCAAGAAATGCGACCGCTTCGATGAACAAGTCGACACAGGCGATCTCGCTGGTCTTGCTGGGGACGGCGCTGGCGTTGGCCGGCTGCTCGCGGTCCGACGAGGAGGATGAGCAGCAGCAGGGCGGTGGCGGCGGGCATGGTGGCCACGCGGGCGTATTCGTCGTCCCGCGGGTCGGAGGCGGCGGCGGGCGCGGCGTCGGGACGGTCGGTGCCGCGCCGTCGGCCCGGGGCGGGTTCGGCGGGACCGGCGGTGTCGGCGGCGGGTTCGGCGGCGGGTCCTGAGCCCGTCCGGGGGACATTGCCATGCTCCGCGTCGAGACGCCGCCCCGCGGCGACTGGCCCAAGCTCGTCGAGTCGCAGGGGCTGAGCTTCCACTCGGTCGACGGCGTCCCGTACTGGGACGAGTCGGCCTATTACCTCTTCGAGGCCGGCGAGGTCAACGCGATCGAGGCGGCGACCTACCGGCTGAACGAGATGTGCCTGGAGGCCGTCGGCCGGGTGATCGCCGACCGCCGGCTCGACGAGTTCGGCATCCCCCGACCGTATCACGACTGGGTCGCCTGGAGCTGGGAGCGTGACGAGCACACGATCTACGGGCGATTCGACCTGGCATACGACGGCGAAGGGCCGCCGAAGCTGCTCGAGTACAACGCCGACACCCCCACGGCGCTCCTGGAGGCGGCGGTCGTCCAGTGGTTCTGGTTCCGGGACTTGCTCGCGTCGGCCGGCCTCGACCCGGCCGGCCGGCAGGATGGGTCGCTGCCGTTCGATCAGTTCAACAGCCTGCACGAGCGGCTGATCGAGGCCTGGCGGCGAGTCCGCCGCGACCTGGGCAGTCGGATCACCTTCGCGGCGCCCGGCGGTGCGGTCGAGGACGTGGTGACCGCGACCTACGTGCGTGATACGGCGGTCCAGGCCGGCTGCCAGACGCAATCCCTCGCGGTCCAGGACATTGGCTGGCATGCCGGCCGCCGGGTCTTCACCGACCTGCACGAGCGGCCCATTGAGATCCTGTTCAAGCTCTATCCCTGGGAGTGGATGCTCCGCGAGCCGTTCGGCCGACACGTGCCGCTTGCCCCGACGCGATGGCTCGAGCCGCCCTGGAAGATGGTGCTGAGCAACAAGGCCATCCTGCCGGTGCTGTACGAACTGTTCCCCGACAGCCCGTACCTGCTCCCCTCGGCGTTCGAGCCGATCGGCTCGTCATACGTGATCAAGCCGATCTATTCCCGCGAGGGGGCGAACATCCGGATCGTCGAGGACGGCCAGACGATCGCCGAGACCGGCGGCGAGTACACCGAGGGCCCGCACGTCTACCAGGCGTTTCACCCCCTGCCCGACTTCGACGGCCGGTATCCGGTCGTCGGGAGCTGGATCGTCAACGGCAACGCCTGCGGCGTGGGCATCCGCGAGGACGACGGCCTGATCACCCGCAACACCAGCCGGTTCCTGCCGCACCTCTTCCGCAAGTCGCCCTCGCTGAAGCCGCCGGTGATGAATCCCAAGGGGACGGCAGCTCAGGAAGGCGGCCCGAGGACCCCTGGCGCCGCGAATGACCCGCTTTGGGATCCGTGGCTGGATCGATAAACGGGCGGATTCCCCCCGACGGCCGGGGCTCAGTACCCCATCCGCACGAACCGGATCCTCGGTCGAGTCTTGTTCGCGGCCTGGATGCCCGCGTCAGTGACGCCCGTCTTGCCGATGGCGATCTGATAACACTTCTTCAAGCCCTGGAGGTCGGCGATCCCAGCGTCGGTGACCTTCGTACCCTCGATGAACAGCAAGGTGAGCTGGTCCAGGCCCGCGAGCTTCGGCAGCCCGGCGTCGGTGATCGCGGTCTGATTCAGCCAGAGGTTCTGGAGGCGAGTCAGATTTCCCACATCGGTGAGGCCGGCGTCGGTGATCCTCGTTCGATCGAGATTCAGGGACGTGAGCCCCCGGAATCTCGCGATCGGCGCCAGGCCCGCGTCATCGATGGGCGCTCCTCGGAGCGTCAAGCTTTTCATTGCCGTCAGGTGGGCAATCGGACGTAGGTCGGCGATGCCGGTGTCCGGCAAGTTCAGGCTGTCGAGCCGGGTCAGGTCACGCAGATGAGCGAGGCCCACCGTGGTGATCCGGGGGGCGTGGAGCGAGATCACTTTCAAGTTGACCAGGTGCCGCAGGTGAGCCAGTCCCTCATCAGTGATCCCCGGACTGTTCCCAAAGATCTGCAGCCACTCGAGCGATGTCAGTCCGCGCACGTGAGCGAGTTCGGCGTCGGAGACCGATGTCGATGGCAGGTCGAGCCGTTTCAGCCGGCTGAGCCCCGCGAAATCTTTCAGACTGACACCGCTAATGCTCGTGAATCCCACGTCGAGGGACGTGAGCTGGCCCAGGCGACCGACGTGGACCATCCCGGCGTCGGTCACGCCCTTGCAACCGTTGAGCGTCAACGACTCCAGCCCCCGCAATCGTCCTACCCGGGCCATGAGGTCGTCGTTGACGACATCCGGCGTCTTTCCGACGAGCGTCACTTGTTTGACCGTCGCGAAGTAGTCCGGCCCCAGGAGGCGGTAACCCCAGCGCTGCCATCGGGGCGGTTCACCCGGGACCTGGAATCCATCCTGCCACTCGTAGTCGTAGACCACCTTGCCCCCCGCGTGCTCCATCGCGGCGACGGCGTCGCGCTGCTCCCGCGACCGGACGACCCAGTAGCCGAGCCCGACGCCCAGGATCAGCACCAGGGCCATCAGGCCGCGGAGGCTGAAGCGGATCCGGGGAATTCGCCGCTTCGACTGAACCAGAGTCGGCTCGTCCATGGTCTTTCTCCGGGCACAGGTCGGGTTGACCGTCGATCAGCGCCAAACCCTCACGAAACGGATTCCCGGTCGTTTCTTGCTCGCGGACTGGATACCGGCGTCCGTGACGCCCGTCCTGCCCACGGCGATCCACGAGCACTTGCTCAAGCCCTGAAGGTCGGCGATCCCCGCGTCTGTGACCTGCGTGCGCTCGATAGATAACATTACAAGTTGATTTAGCCCGGCGAGCCTGGACAGGCCGGCGTCGGTGATCGCCGTCTGATCCAGCCAGAGGAGCTGGAGGGCGGATCGCTTGCCGATCTGGTCGAGCGCTGCGTCGCTGATCTTCGTCCGATCGAGAATGAGGCTCGTGAGCCCGGTGAATCTCGCGATCGGAGCCAGCCCCGCGTCGTCGATCAGCGTCCCGCCCACGGCCACCGATTTCAACGCTGTCAGGTGGCCGATGGGACGCAAGTCGGCGATAGCGCAGTCCGGCAGGGTCAGCAATTCGAGCCGCGTCATGTCTCGCAGGTGCGACAGCCCAGCAGTGGTGATCCGCGGGGAGAGGATCGAGAGCACCTTCATGTTCACCAGGGGCCGCAGGTGGGCCAATCCCTCGTCGGTGATCGTCGACCCGCTCCCGAAGATATTCAGCCACTCGAGCGAAGTCCGATCGCGCAGGTGAGCAAGGTCGGCGTCGGAGGCCGATGTCGACCACAGATCGAGCTTCTTCAGACGTTCGAGCTCCGCGAAGACCTTTATGCTGGCCGCCGTGACGCTCGTGAGGCCGATCTGCAGCTCGGTCAACTGGCGGAGCCCGCGGAGGTGGATCATCCCCGCGTCGGTCACCCCTTTGCAGTCATTGATGACGAGCGACTCGAGCCCGCGGAGCCGAGCCACCTGGACCATGAGGTCGTCGTTGACGCCCTCGGCTTTCCCCTTGCGGAGCACAACCTGTTTGACGGTGGCGAAGTAGTCCGGACCCAGGAGCTGGTACGCCCATCGCAGCCATCGGGGCGGTTCACCCGACATCTTGAATCCATACTGCCACTCGTAGTCGTAGGCGACCTTGCCCCCCGCGCTCGATCGCGGCGACGGCGTCCCGCTGCTCCCGCGACCGGACAACCCAGTAGCCGAGCCCGACGCCCAGGATCAGGACCACCACCATCAGGGCACGGAGGCTGAAGCGGATCCGGGGAATTCGCCGCTTCGGCCGGTCGGGCGTCGAATCGTCCATCGCCTGCCTCGGGTGGGTGGCCAGGGTTGAACGGGGATTCGTTCCGGGTTGCCTTGCCACCTGGACGCGATGCTAACAAAAAAGCCGGGCACGATCCCGACCCGCCGTCGCCGCGGCCCGAGGGAAGCCCGCCTCCGGTCCGGACATCCCCCTTGTCGGAGGCCCCTTCCAGGCGTTAACTTTGGAACTCGATTCGCGGGGAAATTCCGTGGATTGTGAAGGTCCCGTGGTCAACGCCCCGCACCGCGGGGTCGATTCGACCCGGCGGGCCGGCCCTTGACGACGGGCCGCCGTGGTCCCAGGCATCGAGGAGATTGCATCGGTGGCGAATAACCTTGACGCCCTGCTGGCGCGGGCCAAGTCGATCCGGGAAGACATCGTGCGGATGACCACCGAGGCCGGCTCGGGCCATCCCAGCAGCTCGCTGTCGGCCACCGAGGTCGTCACGGCGCTCTACTTCGGCGGCTTCCTCCGCCACGATCCCAAGAATCCCCACTGGCCCGACCGCGACCGGTTCATCCTGTCGAAGGGCCATGCAGCTCCGGTGCTCTACGCCGCGCTGGCGCAGGCGGGCTACTTCCCGCACGACGAGATCATGACCCTGCGCAAGACCGGCAGCCCCGTCGAGGGGCACCCGAACATGAAGCGCCTGGCCGGCGTCGAGGCCTCCACCGGCTCGCTCGGCCAGGGGCTCTCGATCGGCATCGGCCACGCGCTGGCCGCGCGGGTGGACAAGAAGGAATATCATACCTACGTCATGACCGGCGACGGCGAGCTCGGCGAGGGCCAGAACTGGGAGGCCGCCGCCTCCGCGGCCAAGTTCGGCCTGGATAACCTCACGCTGATCGTCAACCGCAACCATTACCAGCAGACCGGCGCCGCCGAGGAGGTCCTGAACATGGACCCGATCGACGGCAAGTTCACCGCCTTCGGCTGGAAGACCCAGGTCATCAACGGCAACGACCTCCGCGAGGTGCTCACGGCCCTCGATCGCGCCAACGCCGTCAAGGGCATGCCCACCTGCATCGTCTCGTTGACCCACAAGGGCCAGGGCATCTTGAACCTGCTCCGCAAGCTGGGTGACACCAACTTCCACGGCAAGCCGGTCCCGCCGAAGTACCTCAGCGAGGCCCTGGCCGAGATCGCCGCCGGCGGCGCCTAGGCTAGGCCCCGGGGAAAGAAAGAAACGGCGCGGGCGATGGACGGCCTCCCCTGGACTCGCCCGTCGCCCCTGGTCCCTCGCCCCTCACAGAAGAAAGGTCCTCTGAAATGGCCGGTGCTTCCTCCGGGCTGCAGACGAAACGCGAGCTGGGCAAGGCGACGCGCGACGCGTTCGGCCGGGCGCTCGAGGCCCTGGGCGAACACCACCCCGATATCGTGGTGGTCAACGCCGACGTGAGCAACTCGACGCGCACCGAGTGGTTTGGCAAGAAGCACCCCGACCGGTTCTTCAACATCGGCATCGCCGAGAGCAACCTGGTCGGCATCGCAGCCGGGCTGGCGGCGGCGGGCAAGACCAGCCTGGTCGCGAGCTTCGCCGCGTTCATCACGTGCAATGCGTACGACCAGCTCCGGATGGCGGTGGCGTACCCGCAGCTCAACGTCAAGGTCGTCGGCAGCCACGCCGGCATCTCGATCGGCGAGGACGGCGCCTCGCAGATGGGAATCGAGGACGTCGCCCTGACCTGTGCCCTGCCCGGCTTCATCGTGATCGTCCCGGCCGACGAGGAGTCAACCAAGGCGGCGACCCGTGCCATGCTCGAGCACCAGGGGCCGGTGTACCTGCGCACGGGCCGCCCGGACGTACCCAAGATCTACACCGAGGGCTCGGTGCCCTTTTCAATCGGCAAGGCGAACCAGCTTCGCGACGGCTCCGACCTGACCATCGTGGCCAACGGGATCATGGTCGCCCCCGCGCTCGACGCCGCCGAGACCATCGAGTCCGAGGGGATCAAGGCCCGCGTGCTCGACATGCACACCGTCAAGCCGATCGACCGCGACGCGCTGCTCGCCGCCGCCAAGGAGACTGGCGCCATCGTGGTGGCCGAGGAGCACCTCGCCCATGGCGGGCTCGGCAGCGTGGTTGCCTACACCGTTGCCGAGCTTCACCCGGTTCCCATCCGGTACGTCAACCTCCTCGACCAGTTCGGCGAGAGCGGCACGCCGGACGAGCTGCTCGAGAAATATGGCCTCACCGCCAGCAAGGTCGTCGAGGCCGCCCGCGAGGCCGTCGCCGCCAAGAAGGGCTGAGGCGGCTCTGGCAGGCCGGCACGATTCGCGGTATGCGGATTCTCTCCATCTCGCGGAGGGGCCCCATGAGCACGAAGCGCCCGCCGACGTCCTCACCCATGCGGACTTCCAGGCTCATGAGGAAGGCGATCCCGGCTCAGGGTGCGCGGGCTTCCGATTTCGTGATGGAGCGATTCGGGAACATCGACCAGATGGATCGTTCCTTCGACATTGAATACTGGCAAGCCCAGGGCGACGCCGCCATTTTCCGGGCCGCCTGGGAGCTCGTCGAAGCCTACTGGCGCGATCGGGGCCATAACCCTGATGAACTCCGACTTCAAAGATCTGTTGAAACATTTCAACGATTCTAAGGTCCGCTATCTGGTGGTCGGTGGTCATGCCGTATGGCCTCACCGCCGGCAAGGTCGTCGAGGCCGCCCGCGAGGTCGTCGCCGCCAGGAAGGGCTGAGGCGGCTCCGACTCATCGATCGATCGGGGGCCGGCGATCAGCGGCCTTCGTCCGCTCGGGGGCCGTCGAGCAACCGCTTGAGCGGCGCCGGGAAGAACTCGTCCCAGGTGCGTCGGTAGGTGGCTTCCAGCGGCGCGGGGACATAATGCGCGGGCTTGAGGAAGATCGGCATGTCCGGCAGCACGTCGCCGCCCGCGATCGGCTCGATGTAGGCCACCGGGTCCGGCAGGGCCTCGTACGAGACCAGTGTCAGCGCCTTGTCGGGCGGCGGCAGATAATCGTCCTCGATGAACGCATCCCAGATGGCCTTGTGAATTCCCTGGGGATCGCGCTTGCCGGGCGGGAAGAGGTCGATCACCAGCAGGTGGACCTGGTCCGCGATGAACGCCGCAGTCTTCTCCACGAAGCTCCGCAGGGCGTAGGTACTCGCCTTGTTTCCCGGCGAGACGATCTCGACCACGGCGACGATGTCACCGTGTCGGTGGCGTATTTTGATGTGGTCGGCCTTCCGGACGTATATCGATCCCTCGGCGCGGCGGGTCAGGCGGGTGCGGGGCGGCGACTCGGCGACGGCCAGCCCGACCGGCCCGCTCGATCGGACCGCATCGCCTCCCGGCAGTCTCAGGGTCAGGACGTCGGGTATTGGCCCCTGCACCACCCTCTCCGGAGGAGCATAGTAATCCGGCGACAGGACTCCGTTGTTCAGGCGGGCGGAGAGTGTGGAGATCCAGCCGAGGTGGAACGCGTGGAACAACCCGCACCGACGCGAGTCCAATCATGGATCGGCATGGCGGAATGCCCCTCCCTCCGGAGTCAACGGGATTCCTCTCGAGTGTACCCCCGCACGGGCTTTCCCGGCGAGGGCCCGTCTCCGGACCTGGAGCGCCTCGCAGGTGTGTTGCTCTTACGAGCCCGACGCGCCAGCGAGTGGATGGCCTGTCGGCTCGAGGATCCACTCGCTGGCGCGTCGGGCTCGTAGGCGCAACGCAACCGCGAGGCGCTCGAGCCTGACACGGTCGGGCGGAGCCAGGCTGACAGCCTAACCTGCGAGGAGTCGGCCCGCCGGCCGCCTCGTGTCGTGACCGCGACGACCCGTGGCCGTCCCGGACAGACCCGCCCGCCCGGGCCGTTCGCGCGGACGAGTCCCCGAGGATCTTCCTTGTCGAGGTAATATGGCCGCGATCCGGCGGCGGCGATGGGCGAGAGTGGGCATATGATCGCCGAGTGAGCGATCGATTCATGTGGCGTGAGATCGCGATTTTTCGGAGCAGGCTTCGATCGTCGAGAGGAGCTGGGCGAAGTCGATCGGCTTGACCAGGTGATGGTCGAAACCCGACTCCCGGCTGCGCTGACGGTCCGACGGCTGGCCATAGCCGGAGGTGGCGATGATGACGGCGTCGGTGCAGCTTTCGAGCCGGCGCAGCCGTCCGGCGATCTCATAGCCGTCCATCCCCGGGAGGCCGATGTCGAGCAGGACGACGGTGGGCCGGTGAGATGAGGCGAGATCGAGGGCCTCGGTGCCGCCATGTGCGGTCGCCACGTCGTGTCCGCTCAGCTCGAGGAGGCGGGCCAGGCAGCGGGCCGTGTCGATGTTGTCGTCGACCACGAGGATGCGGTGTGTCCGCGCGGGCGTACGGGCCTGTCGCGGCGGAGGGGCCGCGGTCGCCGGCGGTTCGGCGGCGGGGAGGCGGATGACGAATTCGCTGCCCGATCCCCGCCCCTGGCTGGTCGCCGCGATGGTGCCGCCGTGCATCTCGACCAGCTTCTTGACGACGGTCAGCCCGATGCCCAATCCGCCCTCGGAGCGGGCCGAGGATCGGTCGCCCTGCATGAATAGCTCGAAGATCGCGGGCAATTTCTCGCGGGGGATGCCCACGCCGTTGTCGTACACCTCGATGACGAGGTCGCGCCGGTCGCGTCGGGCGGCGAGCCGGATCTCGCCGCCGTCGTCGGTATACTTGGCGGCGTTGTTGAGCAGGTTGACGACGATCTGCTCGAGGCGAGTCGGATCGGCGTTGACCCAGAGGTTCCCCCGGTCCAGCGCGAGGTGCAGCGCATGGCCCTTGCCGTCGACCAGTGCCTTGACCGCCTGGACGGCACTCTCCAGGACGGGCGTGGCTTCGAAGGTCGCCCGGCGGAGCTCGATCTTGCCGAGGTTGATGCGGGAGACGTCGAGCAGGTCTTCGATCAGCCGGGCCAGATGCTTGCTCTGTCGCCGGATGATGTGGTTGGAACAATCGAGGTCTTCCCGGGAGTCGGCCATGGACAGGATGGTCGCGGCATTCTCGATGGCAGCCAGCGGGTTGCGCAGCTCGTGGGCGAGCATGGCCAGGAACTCGTCCTTGCGGGCGTTCGACTCGGACAGGGCGGCCGTGCGATGTTCCAGGGCGGCGATGAGGGTGAGGCGTTCCTCGGCCATGCGCTCCAGCTCGCGGCGCTGGGATTCGATCTGGCGACGCAGGATGCCCTGGTCGATGGCCGCATGGACGACCTGGTGGATCCCTTCGCTATTGAGGCCCTTGACCAGGTAGTCGTGGATACCCTTCTTCATCGCGTGGACGGCGATTTCTTCGTTGCCGTGGCCGGTGAGCATGATGATCGGGACGATCGTCCCCGCGGGGTCGTTGGGGAAGCGATCGAGGAATTCCAGGCCGTCCATGTCGGGGAGCTGATAGTCGAGCAGGACGCAATCGGGCGAGAGGTCCCGGCAGAGGCGTAGGCCCTCTTCGGCCGAACTGGTCTCGAAGAAGAGGTAATCCTGTTCCTGGTCGCGGGCGATGCGACGGCGGTACAATTCCCGGTCTTCCGGGCAGTCCTCGATGATGAGGATGCGGTAGGGGACTCCGCTCATGGTCGGGCTACTCCGCTTTGGGTAGGACCACCACCTCGAACCAGAAGTCCTTGAGTCGCTGGATCGAGAGCATGAATCCTTCGAGGTCTACCGGCTTCTTGACGTAGCTGTTGGCGCCCATCTGGTAGCAGCTCGTCACGTCGCGCGAGTCGGTGGACGTGGTGAGGATGATGACGGGGATCGACCTCAGCCGCTCCGCCGCCTTGATCTCGGTGAGGACCTCGCGTCCGTCGGTGCCGGGCATGTTCAGGTCCAGCAGGATGACGTTGGGCCGGGGTGCCATGGAGGCGTCGGTGTACTTGCCGCGATGGAAGAGATAGTCGAGGGCGTCGTCCCCGCTGTTGCAGCAGTTGATGGGGTTGGCCAGGCCGGCCTTCTTGAGGGCGCGGATCGTGGCCTCGCGATCCTCGGGGCTGTCCTCGACGAGCAGGATGGGATATTGCATTAGAATATTATTCAGTTGGTGATATGGTGAAATAAAAGCAAGTGCCTTCGCCGCGCGACGAGTTGACCCAGATCCGGCCGCCGTGGCGTTCGATGATCTTCTTGACGATGGTCAGGCCCACGCCGGTGCCGCCGCCGAATTCGTCGCGGGCGTGCAGGCGCTTGAAGATGCGGAAGATGGCCTCGTGGTGCTTCTCGGGGATGCCGATGCCGTTGTCGCGGACGTAGAAGACGGTGCGATGGCCGGAGAAGGCGTCGTCTTCCTTGGACTTGAGGGCGTCGAGGCCCAGGTCGGTCCCGTAGCCGATCTCGATCCACTTCTCCGCCTTGTCGTTGTATTTCATCGAGTTGGTGACCAGGTTGCGGAGCACCTCTCCGATGCGGACGCGATCGCCCTGGATCGTCGGCATCCTGCGGGGGATGCGGACCTCGACGCCGCGTTCCTTGAGGTTGATCCGCAACGAGTCGAGGACCTCGTCGATGACCTCGTTGATGTCGGTCGTCCTGATGGCGAAGTCGAGGCGGCCTACGCGGGAGAATTCGAGCAAGGAATCGAGGAGCACGTCCATGCGCTGGGTGAGCCGCCGCATGGTCTCGAGCTTGTCCACGCCCTCGGTGTCGACCTTGTCCTGGTAGTCTTCGAGCATGAAGGTGGCGTAATTGTGGATGCCGCGCAACGGCTCCTTCAGGTCGTGGGAGGCGATGTAGGCGAATTCGTCGAGCTCCTGGTTGCTCCGGAGCAGCTCGGCGTTGCGGCCCTGGAGCTCCGAGGCGAAGAACCGGAGCTGTTCCTCGGCCCGATTGCGGTCGCTGATGTCGCGGACGATCCCGGTGAAGAGCCGCCGCGAGCCCGAGCTGCACCTCGCTGACGGCGAGGTCCATGGGGAAGGTGCTGCCGTCCTTGCGGAGCCCCGTGACCTCGCGGCCGATGCCGATGATCTTCTTCTGGCCGGTGGAGAGGTAATTGTGCAGGTAGCTGTCGTGCTCGTGCCGGTAGGGCTCGGGCATGAGCATCCGCACGTTCTGGCCGACGACCTCGCCGGCCGGGTAGCCGAAGAGCTTCTCGGCCGCCGGGTTCATCGACTCGACGACGCCGCTGGGGTCGATCGTGAGGATGGCGTCGACGGCGGTTTCCAGGATGGTCCGGGTGCGGGCCTCGCTGTCCTCGAGCTGGCTGATGGCGTGGCGGAGGTCGGTGATGTCGCGGGCGATGCCGGTGAACATGCGGCGGTCGCCGAGGTGCAACTCGCTGACGGCGAGGTGCATTGGGAAGGTGCTGCCGTCCTTGCGGAGCCCCGTGACCTCGCGGCCGATGCCGATGATCTTCTTCTGGCCGGTGGAGAGGTAGTTGTGCAGGTAGCCGTCGTGCTCGTGGCGGTAGGGCTCGGGCATGAGCATCTTGACGTTCCGGCCGACGACCTCGATGGCCGGGTAGCCGAAGAGCTTCTCGGCCGCCGGGTTCATCGACTCGACGACGCCGCTGGGGTCGATCGTGAGGATGGCGTCGACGGCGGCGTCGAGGATCGCCCGCGTGCGGGCCTCGCTGTGTTCCAGCTCGCGAATGGCGGTCTTCAGGTCGCTGATGTCGCGGGCGATCCCGGTGTACATGCGGCGGTCGCCGAGGTGCAACTCGCTGACGGCGAGGTGCATTGGGAAGGTGCTGCCGTCCTTGCGGAGCCCGAACACCTCGCGGCCGATGCCGATGATCTTCTTCTGGCCGGTCTCCTGATAATTGTGCAGGTAGCCGTCGTGCTCGTGGCGGTAGGGCTCGGGCATGAGCATCTTGACGTTCCGGCCGACGACCTCCTCGGCCGGGTAGCCGAAGAGCTTCTCCGCCGCCGGATTCATCGACTCCACCATCCCCCGCTCGTCGATCGTGAGGATGGCGTCGACGGCGGCGTCGAGGATCGCCCGCGTGCGGGCCTCGCTCTCGAAGAGGGCCTGTTCCGAGGATGATCGCACGGGTTCTGATGTCATGAGGGCCCCCGAAGCCACCGCGGTCCATATTGACTCGAGCCGGCTGCCCGAGCCTATCCGCTTGCAGGCGAGTTCACCACCTTACCGCCAAACGAATCCAATTGCGAACGATTGTAGCAAAACCATCGGTTGCTTGCGGCGCACCTGGTGGACCGGGGACGACTCCGGGCGGACTCCAGAGAACATTCTCCCAGCCCCGTCTCGTCGGGGCCTGCCATTGTGCCATTTGCCCGGGAGGTGGAGAGGAAATCGGCCAGCTTCGGGATCGCCTCTTGCTTGCAAAACGCGGGCCAACTTACCCGGAAATGCACGCAGCCGGGTCAAACGGTTCGGATCGGGATCGAAGGGGATGGAAGGCGCGTTGACGAGGGGCTCGAGCCGGTGCAGCGGCAGTCGTCGTACCAGGCCGTCAGCGTCGCCTCGCCCAGCACATCGTAGACCATCGCGAACGGCCTCTCCATCCGCGAGCGGAGGGCGATTTCGTCCACCGTCGCACGGCCCTCGCCCTGGCCATCGTCGTCGGTGGGCAGGTGGTCGAGTCAGCTGACGCGGCGAAACCTCGCCGCGCCGGCGGCCGAGCGGGATGACCGCGACGAGGAGGCACGCCTGTGGCGTGCCGTGCTCGCCGGATGTCCCGGCGATCCCGGGGCCGCCGAGCGAGTCGAGCGGCTGACGGGTGGAGAAATCCGTCGAGTGCCGGTCGGATAGGGCGACTGCGAGGCGGACAGGCGGGAGCGGAAAGAGGGGATATCGCGCGAAGCGACGGTTGTCTCAGGATGGATGTAATATCTTACAATTGTCGATATTTGCTGTCTCCCCCTTTCCTGTTCTGTCCCTCTTTTCCGTTCGTGCTGTGCGAGAATCGGCCCTCGGATGGCCGGCCGAGATCAGGGTGGGCCGGTCGAGGAGCCGGGGGGCCTGGGGCCGGCGACCTTCTTGAGCCGCTCGAAATAGGTGTACTTCCGCGGCCCCAGCACGGCGGTTTCGGGTCGCCTCGAGGCGACCGGGGCCCAGGCCGCAAGCCGGCCGGTGGCGGCGGGGCCGTTGCGAGCCCACCAGCCTCCTACGAAGAAGGAGGCTCCGACGACCAGGCACCAGACGCCGAGGTCGGAAAGCCGCCGGGTGATCCTGTTCGGACTCGTCCGCTCGCGCATTGTCGGCGACCTCCCGGGATAGGGCGCCGGCGCGCACCGCGGGCGCCGGGGCCTGGGGCCTTGAGAGAGCACGTCCTACATGGGGTTCAGGGACGGGGGCGAGGCTACTCGCCCGGATGGGGTGCGGGCTGGGCGATGAGGGCGGCCGCCTCGCCCTGCAGGGCCTTCAAGTGCGGATTCTGGCCGAGGGCGGTTCCGTCCAACTTGGCTGCGGCCTTGCGATACCAGCGGCGGGCCTCGGCCGCCTCGCCATGTCGAGAGAGTGCCATCGCGAGAAAGAGCCAGTCATCGGCTTCTCCGCCCTGGCTGCGGATCAGGGACTCGAGGGCATCTCGGCCGCGTTGCCAGTCTCCGGCCCGGATCATGGCCTGGCCGAGGCGGCTCCGATAGTTGGGCTGATTCGGGTACTTCCTGACGAGCTGCTCGGCGATCTCGACGGCGCGTTGCCCGTAAGGGTTCTCGTGGGTCGCCAGCGCCCAGGCGTGGAGGTCCAGGGCGCCGGCGTCGTCGGGCCGCAACTGGATGGATTTCTCGATGTGCGTGATGGCCTCGCGGGGCCGAGCGGTCGTGAGCAGGAGATGCCCGAGGGACCCATGCTGCTCCGCCAGGTCGCGTCGATACCCGTCGAACGACGGGTACTGCCGGACCAGCTCCTCCGCCAGCTCCACGGCGCGGGAGCGTGGGGCGACGGCCTCGTGGAACCGGCCGAGGAGTTCCAGTTCTCCGGCGAGGCGGGCGTACGCCCGCATCCGCTCGGCCTGCTCGCTGGCGTTCAGGGACAGTGGGGCGAGCCGCCGGTCCCAGGCCGGGACGGCGCGGGCATGGAAGCTCGCGGCCTTGCCGGGCTGGTCGGTCGCGCAAAATGAAAGCTGCTCCATCCTGCGGAAGAGCGAGGCGAGCGAGCGACGATAGCGGGGGTCAGTCGCGGGTTCCTGCGGGAGCGATTCGAGCCGTTCGATTGCCCGGCCGTACGCGCGGTCGCCGTCCTGTTCGCGGCCCGTGATGAACTCGATGTCGCCGAGGAGCTTTTCGATCACGATCAGCTCCAGCCGATCGGCCGGGCAGGCCGGCACGGCCTGTTCAAGGAAGTTTCGGACCTCCGCGAGATGCCGATTGGCTTCATCGAGCCGGCGCGGCAGGAATCGCCCCTCGGCGGGAAGCCAGCGTCGGACCAGCAGGACGCTGCCGAGATAGAGGCTGTTCTGCATGAAGCGGAGGCGGTACTTCACGACGCCGGGCGAGTCGGCCAGGAGCGTGCGATCGATCTCCAGGCGGCGCCGCAGGGGAGCTTCGGCCTGAAATGGATCGTCGTGGGACCGCCTGCAACCCTGGAGGTAGACCGCCTTTCCGAGGTGGCTGAGGAGCTCGGCGTGCTCGTCGCGGTGGAGGACCCGGCCGCGCCGTCGGCCGGCTGGACGGACAGCATCGCGTCGCCCGCACGGTAGGACTCCTCGGCGTCGTCGATGTGCCCGAGCTCGACATCGATGTCGCCGACGCGACGACAGGCACGTCCGGCCTCGCGACGGGCCCGAAGGTCCCGCGGGTTCTGGCGGGCGAGTCGCCCATAGAGCGACAGGGCCTCGCGCAGCGATTTCTGGACGGCGCGACCGCGAGTGGGGTTCTCGGCCAGGTCCTCCTCGCCGAGGTCGAGCGAGCGTCCCAGGGCCTCGAGGGCGAGGTCGAGATTCTCGCGAGTCTGGGCCCGTTCCTTCCAGAGCATGAGGTTGGCGGCGGAGAGCCCGCCGAGGGTGAGCGCCAGCAGGACGCACGTCGCGGCCAGGGCGCCGCGGTGTCGCCGCAAGCGGCGGACGGCACGGCCGGCGACGCCGGGGAGACGCGCCGGATCGGTCGTCCGTCGAGGAACTGGCGGAGGTCGTCGGCCATCTCGCCGGCCGAGGCGTACCGGTCGGCGGGTTCGCGGGCCATGGCCTTGAGGACGATCACCTCCAGCTCGGCGGGGATGGTGCGGTCGAGCCTGCGGGGCGGCGTCGGCTGGCAGTCGGCGATCCGTCGGAGGATCTCGTGGCGATCGCGGCCCTCGATGGCCGGCCGGAGGACCAGCAGCTCGTAGAGCGTCGCGCCGAGCGAATAGATGTCGCTGCGCGGCCCGAGCATCCCGCGCGATAGGGCCTGCTCGGGGCTCATGTAACGCAACGTGCCGATGACGTCGCCGGTGGCCGTGAGCTCGCCGCCGGCCCGGATGCGGGCGAGGCCGAAGTCGACCACCCAGAGATGGCCGGCGTCGTCCACCATGAGGTTGCCGGGCTTGACGTCGCGGTGCAAAATGCCCATGGAATGGGCGTGTTCCAGCGCATCGGCGGCCTGGAGTCCCAGCCGGGCGAGCTCGGCCGGCGGCAGGCCCGATCGGCCCTCTCGCCCCGACCGCTCGCGGTCGCGGCGATGCTCGGCGACGAGCTGGGCCAACGTGCGGCCGCCGACGAACGGCATGACGAAGTAATCGATGCCCTCGTCGCGTCCGACCGCGACGATCGGGACGATATTGGGATGGCTGAGCGTCGAGGCCGCATGCACCTCGACGCGGAATCGCGCGAGCGGCCTCGGGTCGCCGGCCGCATCCTCCGGGAGGACCTTGAGCGCCACGCGACGGCCGGTCGATACCTGTTCGGCCTCGTAGACCACGCCCATCCCGCCCCGGCCGATCTCGCGGACGATCCGGAAGTCGCCGAGCGTCCGCCGCGGCGAGAGCGCGGCCGTCGGGCGGTCTCCGCTCCGGCCCGGATCATCGAACCGGGCGAGGGCCGATACGACCGGGAGCAGCTCGCGCAGGGAGTCGGAGTACCCGGGATGGGCGGCGGCGAAAGCCTCCGGATCGATCGGGTCGCCCGAGTGGGCCCGCTCGATGTAGCGCTCCACCAGCTCGGCGAGCACCTCGTCGGTCGCGTGCTCGAAGGTCGCGGTGATCGTGGAGGCCCTCATCACGTCCCTCTTTCCAGGTGGCCGCGGAGGCGGCGGAGCGGCGCGGATGTAGCGGACACGGGCCGCCCCCTCGCCGATCCCCAGGCCGGCGGCCACGTCGGCCATGGGGAGCTGCTCGACGTGTCGCATCAGCAGCAGCTCGCGGTCGGCCTCCGACAGGCAATCGAGTGCGGCCCGGACGCCGCGGCGAAGTTCGTCGCGGATCATCCCCTGGCTGGGACTCGTCCCGTCGGTCGCCAGCCGCTCCGTCAGGGCGATGACGGAGTCGTCGGGCAGCTCGTAGGGTTGTTGCTCTCGCGACACGCTCCGCCGACGCGACGCGATATGGTGGCGGTGGAGCTTGGCCAGCCGCTCCCTGGCGAACTGGCGGAGCCAGGCGAAGAACGGCAGCGGCCTGTCGCGCAGGTAGGCCGGCAGCCCCCGCGCGGCCGCGGCGAGCGTCTCCTGGACGACGTCGGAGGGGTCAACCCGTCCGAGGATGCGACGATCGATCCGCGACGCGATCATCCTCCGGAGCCGATCGCGGTGGCGATCGAGGAGCCGCCCACCCGCCTCGGCGTCTCCCCGCAGCGCCCGGATGATGAGATCATCGGTATCGGATACACCCGCGTCGGTCATGGACGGCCACCTCCTGAGTGATACCTGCCCGTCTCGAGCGGGATGTTACATCGGCAGGGAAAAATCCGGGTGGCCACCCGGTGCGACGGCTCGCTACGGGGAGGCGGCGGCCGTCGCGGGCACGAAGAGCTTGACGTCCGGGTGCATCGTGTAGAGCCGGTCCTGACCTTGCGGGGTGCGGACCAGGATCGCGCTGGAGCAGTTGTTCCGGATGACGGGGTTGCCCGGGTATTTCTCCCAGTGTACCAGGTCGCGCGATCGGGCTACGCAGGTCGTCCAGGCTTTCCAGGGACGCTCGGAATTGGCATGGTAGAAGGCGTAATAGAAGCCGTCGCGCCGGACGATCTGATTGACGGCCACCGCCGCTCGGTCGTAGGGCTCGGGCCCCAGGCCGATCACCGGTTCGTCGCGGACGTTGGTCCAGATTTTTCGGTCTTTTGACCTGGCCAACCAAACCCCCTGGTCGCCACGCTCGTAGAAGACGTACCAGACACCGTCCTCGAACCAGGCGGCGGGCGTGCCATACGGACCGGGCTTGATGGTCGATCCATCGGCCTTGCGGACGTCGAGCGGCCCGCGCTCAGTCCAGGTGAGTCCGTCGGGGGAGGTGAGGAGATGAGCGATGTCGTTCTTGCCCTCGGCGAACATGGAGTATTCGCCGTCCCGCTTGACGACGCACATGTCCTCGACCCAGGTGGCGTTGAAGATCGGGTTGGCTTGGGGTCGCGGTCCCAGCGGATGCCGTCGCGCGAGGTGGCGTGTCCCAGGGACATGGTGGGTGGCTGGTCGCCGGGGTATCCGGTGTACCAGAGGTGGTAGGTCCCGCCGTCGTCGACCAGGATGTAGCCGCGCTCGCGGATCTTGCGGTCCCAGGTGTCGCGGCCGGTCCCGGCGAAGACGGGATTCTCGGCGATCGGCTTCCAGATCGACGAGTACCCAGGGGGCATCATCGGTGCCGGCACGGGCGGCAGGACCGCCCGGGGACGACCCGGTCAGGGAGGCCAGGATAGTCGCGGCGACCACTAGCAGCGGTCGCAGGATGCGGCTTCGGATCATGAAATCATCCTAAAGTCAGACCTGGCTGAGCGTTGAGGATCTCGCTCGGCGTCCGATCGCCGGGGTGGTAGGACACCCATGGCACCAGGGAGTACAATAGTCAGGGCAGCTTGCATTTCGGCAGGGCGGCAAGGTAGTCTAGAAACGTCGTGGGAACCTGATGGGGCGGTAGCTCAATTGGGAGAGCGCCGCGTTCGCAATGCGGAGGTTGAGGGTTCGATCCCCTTCCGCTCCACTGGCTCCCCCACGATACCCCGCCGCCTTCCCGGTGCAAGCCCCATGCGGTCGTCATCCCCTCGCCGAATCCCCTCCGGCCCGAGTGATCTGCCATGGTACGCGCCCTCATAACGTGGAGCCTCCACAATCGGTTGATCGTCCTGCTTGGGGACGATCGGGCTGATCGCGTTGGGGATCTACTCGGCCCGGAACCTGAACGTCGAGGCTTATCCCGACCCGACGCCGCCCCTGGTGGAGGTGATCACCCAGAGCCCCGGGGCCAGCCCCGAGGAGATGGAGCGGCTGATCGGCATCCCGCTCGAGACGGCGCTCAACGGGATGCCCGGGCTGAAGTACCTGCGGAGCATCTCGCTGGCCGGGCTCAACGACATCAAGTGCCAGTTCGAGTACGGCACCGACTACTGGGCCGCCCGGCAGGAGGTGATCAACCGGATCGGGATGGTCAGCAACCTGCCGCCCGGCGCGACGCCCGGGTTGTCGCCGTGGAGCCCGGTCGGCGAGATCGTGCGCTACGTGCTCGAGGGCCCCGGGTACACGCTCAACCAGCTCAAGGCCGTGCAGGACTGGGTGCTGGCCCGTACGTTCAAGACGGTGCCGGGCGTGATCGACGTGACGGGCTTCGGCGGGACGGTCAAGCAGTACCAGGTGCTGCTTGACACTTACCAGATGCGGCGCTACGACGTGACCTTGCAGATGGTCACCGACGCGATCGCCAAGGCCAACGCCAACGTCGGCGGCAACGTGCTGCCGCTGGGGCAGCAGTCGCACAACGTGCCGCGTGATCGGCCTGATCGGCGAGGGGGTCGACTCGCTCGATCCGTCGGCGACCGAGCACCCGTACGCCGATCGAGGTCGAGAAGCTGCAGGACATGCGCGACGTGGTGGTCACCAGCTACAAGAACATGCCGGTGTATATCCGCCAGCTCGGCAAGGTCGAGGTCGGCTATCAGCCGCGGCTGGGGATCGTGGGCCGCAACGGCGAGGACGACATCGTCGAGGGCATCGTGCTCGATGCGCAAGTACGAGAAATCGCTGCCGACGTCGGAGGAGGTCGAGAGGAAGATCGACGAGATCAACACCGGCAGCCTGCTGCCCAAGGGGATGAAGATCGTCCCGTTCAACCAGCGGACCGACCTGGTGAAGGTGACGACCTACAACGTGGTGCACAACCTGATCGTGGGCATGCTGCTGGTCGTCGGCATCCTGTTCGTGTTCCTGGGCGACCTCACCAGCGCCGCGATCGTGGCGATCATGATCCCGCTGGCGCTCCTGTTTTCGGTGACGGTGCTGTTCCTCCAGGGGAAGTCGGCGAACCTGCTGTCGATCGGCGCGGTGGACTTCGGCATCATCGTCAACAGCTCGGTGATCATCGTCGAGAACATCTACCGGCACATCACGGCGCACGACGCCGACCGGACGCGGCCGCTGATCGAGCGGATCATCGAGGCGTCGCACGAGATCGAGCGCGCGCTGTTCTTCTCGACCTTGATCATCGTCTGCGCCTTCATCCCGCTGTTCTCGATGACGGGTCCCGAGGGTGCGCTTTTCGGGCCGATGGCCAACACGTATGCCTTCGCGATCTGCGGCGCCTTGACGCTGGCGGTGACGCTGACGCCGGTGCTCTGCTCCTACCTCTTCCACAACAAGGCGGAGGAGAAGGAGACGATCATCGACAAGATCATGAAGCTGAACTACCTGAAGATGCTGGACCGCGTGCTGCGGCGGCGATACCTGGTGCTGGCCGGGATGGGCGGCCTGCTGGCCTTCACGATCGCGCTGCTCCCCACGCTGGGCGGCGAGTTCATGCCGCCGCTGGAGGAAGGGAACCTGTGGATCCGGGCCATCCTGCCGCCGACGGTGACGCTCGAGGAGGCGGCGCGGATCGCGCCTCGGCTGCGGCGGGTCATCGCGCTCGGTGCCCGAGATCGATCGCGTGATGTCGCAGGTGGGCCGGCCCGATGACGGCACGGACGTGACCAGCTACTTCAACGTCGAGTTCAACGCGCCCCTGTTGCCGATGGAGCGGTGGCGGACGGTGCCGTTCACCATCATGGGCCACAAGCTCTGGGACCGGAAGATCACTCGCGAGGAGATCCAGAAGGAGTTGTCGGAGAAGTTCGAGGAGTTCCCGGGGATCAACTTCAACTTCTCGCAGCTCATCCGGGACAACGTCGAGGAGGCGCTCTCGGGCGTGAAGGGGGCCAACTCGATCAAGCTCTTCGGCAACGACCTGGCGGTGCTGGAGAGCTCGGGCCAGCGGGTCGTGAATATCCTGAACAAGGTGAGCGGCATCACCAACGTGGGGCTGTTCCACATCGTCGGGCCAGCCGAATTTGGAAATCCGGATCGACCGGCAGAAGTGCGCCCGCTACGGGATCAACGTGGCCGACGTCGAGGCGGTGGTCCAGGTGGCGGTCGGCGGACGGGCCTTCACCCAGATGGTCGAGGGCGAGAAGAAGTTCGACATCGTGCTCCGCCTGCCGGTGTCGCAGCGCGACGACCCGGAGATCATCGGCCGGATACCCGTCGACACGCCGGCCGGCGATGACGGCAAGCCCGGGGTGCGCATCCCCCTGAGGCAACTCGTCGAGATCGAGGCGCACAAGCCCGGCGCGACATACATCTACCGCGAGAACAACCGGCGGTATATCCCGATCAAGTTCAGCGTGCAGGGCCGCGACCTGGCCTCGACCATCCACGACGCCGAGGCCCGGGTGCGCGATCCCAACCGGGGTGCGCTGCTGCCCGCGCGGCTACGACATCGACTGGGCGGGCGAGTTCGCGCAGATGCAGCAGGCCAACCAGCGGCTGATGGTCATCGTGCCGATCTCGATCGGGCTGATCCTGGTGCTCCTGTACATGGCGTTCAACTCGCTCAAGGATGCGATGCTGGTCATGGCCAACGTGGTCGCGGCGACCATGGGGGGCGTCTGGGCCCTGAAGCTGACCGGCACGCCGTTCTCGATCTCGGCGGCCGTCGGCTTCATCTCGATCTTCGGCGTCGCCGTGCAGGACGGCGTGCTGTTGATCTCATATTTCAACCAGATGCGGGCGGCCGGTCTGCCGGTCAAGGAGGCGCTGATGCGAGGCGCCGAGCTGCGGGTCCGGCCCGTGGTGATGACCTCGCTGACGGCCGCGCTGGGGCTATTCCCGGCCGCCGTCGCCACCTCGATCGGCTCGCAGGCCCAGAAGCCCCTGGCAATCGTCGTGGTCGGCGGGATGCTGGTGACGCTCTTCCTCACCCGCTACCTGATGCCGGTGCTCTACTCGTTCTTCCCGGCGCCCCCGGGCCACGGGCATTGCCAGACCGACCTGATCATGGGCTCGCACTACACCGACCGGTTCCTCCACCCGGAGGAGCACGCACGCGGACGCCGTCGCGACCGGAAACGCGGGCATCATCACGGCCGCGGGCAAGACCAAGACCAGGAACACGATCACGACCACGACGTACCGCCGGCGGGCGACGAATTCGGGGGGCACTCCGCATGAAGTTCAACTGGAAAATGGCGTTCGCCGTCATCCTGATCGCGGCCGGCGTGACGGGAGTCACTGTCAACCGCAAGACGAGGGCGCAGGTCATCCTCGTCTGGAACCACCTCGCGCATGGTGCGGGGCACGAGGAGGCGCCCTCCGACAAGGCGTGGGTCGAATCGTCGGTGCCGGGCACGCCCTGGGACCGGACGGTCCAGCTCGATGACGGGCAGATCAAGGCGATCGGCCTGGAGACCAGGCCGGTGATCAGCCAGACGGAGCCGACGATCCTGTCGCTGGGCGGCACGACCGACTATGATCCGGCCGCCGTGACCACGGTCCGGCTCCAGTTCGATAGCCGGGTGGATACGGTGCTCGTGGACCTGGGCTCGGTCGTCAAGGAAGGAGACCCGCTGCTCGAGCTGTTCAGCACCGACCTGGCCACGGCCAAGAGCGCCTACGAGCTGGCGGTCAGCCAGTACAACCACGACAAGAAGGTCTACGACCTCAAGATGCCGCTGGCCCGGGACAATACGATCGCCGGCAAGGAGGCGCTCGAGGTCGAGAACGACGAGGCGCAGAGCCGGCTGAAGATGAAGCTCGCCAAGGACAACCTGCTGGTGTACGGCCTGAACGAGCGTGAGATCGAGCATTCCAAGGACGAGGACGGTAAGGAGAAGGCGCGGATGACCCTCCGCGCCCGCGCCGGGGGCACGGTGGTCGAGAAGCACGTCGTGCCGTCCAATCAATACGACTCGAAGGACATCCTGCTGACGATCGCCAAGCTCGACAAGCTGTGGGTGTGGGGCGGCGTCAGCGAGCTCGACGCCGACAAGGTCGAGGTCAACCAGACCCTCAAGGTCATCTTCCCCTTCTCGAACCGCGAGGTCATGAGCAAGATCGCCTACATCGACAAGGCGATCGATCCCAACACGCGGTCGGCCAGGTTCCGCACGACGATCCAGAACCCCGACGGCCGGCTCAAGGTGGGCGAGTTCGTGAAGGTGCTGGTCCAGATCCCGCCCAAGCCGGGCCAGACGGTCATCCCGCGCGCGGCGATGGTCTCGGTGGATCGCCTCGACTATGTCTTCGTGCTCAAGCCCGGGAAGGTCGCGACCTTCGAGCGGCGGCCGATCGTGGCGGCGAAGGAGAGCAACGACGTGGTGGTCGTCGCGCGGCCGTCGGAGGGGCACCGCGAGCTGATGCCCGGCGAGCAGGTCGCGACGCTCGGCAGCCTGATCCTCGAGAAGATGTTCGAAGACCGGCTGATGTCCGAGGGGGACCTGCTGGTCTCGGACCCGTCCCACCGTCAACCCGATCGGCTGAACACTCCGCCGAAGACGAAGGTCGCCGTCCACACGACACCTTGAGAGCCGTCTCGCGCAACCCTGCCACGCATACGCCCAGGGCCAACCAGGATCGGCGCGATCATCCCGCGGCCGTGGTCGGCACCCTCGCGCCCCAAATCCGCCCCATCACGCCCCACCAGCCACTCACCACTCTCTCCGGCCACGCCCCGACCCTGACGACTGGGCTGACCTTGCCGTCTCTGCCGGTCGCGCCGGGATTTGAGATCCGGGGCGAAAGTTGCCGACTTTGCGATAGAAGCGATCGGCAGGAAGATGCGGGAAGGCTCGAGGGCGCGTCGCGTCGGGGACCCAAGGATGGGTTGCGATCCCCGCTTGGGGAGGAGAGCGGGAATGGTCACGCTGACGGACCGACGGAGCCAGCCACCCACGGGACGGAAAGGGTCGAGCCGGGCCGCCCTGGCGGCGATCGCCCTGGCCGCCTGGGTCTTGCTGGCCGTCCGGGCCGAGGCGCAGGGGCCGACGCTCGATCAGAGCGTGCCGAACGTGCCAGGCGGCGCCGGCTCGGCCATGAGGTCTCCGCCCGGGTCCGGAAGCTCGGCGCTGGGGAGCATGCCCGGCGCGGGGGAAGCGCGCCGGGCACCAACCTGCCGGGGGGCGGGATTCTGGGCGGCCGGCCCGGCCCGTATGCGCCCAAGGGGGTGCCGACGAACGTCACGACGCCGGGGTCGGAGCCGGGCCCGACGGCCCTCCAGATGCCGATCTCGCCGCCGGGGTCGCAGGAGGTCGGACCGACGTCAACGCCGTTCTACGGCCCGCTCGACCTGCCCGCGACCGAGGACATCGGGCCGCCCGACGGCTTGACGCTCGACCAGGCGATCGACATCACGCTGCAGAATAGCCTCGACCTGAAGCAGAAGTTCATCGAGATCCCCATGGCCCGCGCCGACATCCTCCAGGCGAATCTGCGGGCCAACCCCGTCTTCTACCAGGATGGCCAGCTCCTCCAGTACCGGCCGGGCGAGTACAGCCGGGCGCGGCCGGGCGGCCCGCAGCAGTTCGACACGAACGTCACCTATCCGCTGGACATCTCGCAGAAGCGTCGGGCCCGCACCACCGTGACCACCCGCGCCGAGAAGGTCCTCGAGGCGCTCTACCAGGATGCCGTCCGCCAGCGGATCGACGACGTGTATACCGGGTTCGTGTCGGCGCTCAACGCGCGGCAGACGATGCTCTATTCCCAGAAGAGCGTGAGCGGGCTGGGAGAGCTCAAGGCCCGGACCGAGCAACTCTACAAGAACAAGCAGGTGACGCTGCTCGAATTGGACCGGGTCGAGAACTTGCTGCGGGTCGCCGAGCTGGGTCTCTACGATGCGAGGGGGGCCTACCGCAGGTCACGGCTCGAGCTGGGTAGGCTGATGAACCTGCGGACCGATCAGGTGGATCGGATGGATATCCGCGGCCGGATCATCATGCAGGCGCCGCCGCCGCCGCCGGTCGAGGAGCTTCGGCAGATCGCGCTGGCCGAGCGCCCGGATATCCAGGCGTTCCGCATGGGCGTCTCGCGGGCCCATGCCGACGTCAAGCTCGCGAAGGCCAACGCCTACAGCGACATCTACGTCCTCTGGCAGCCGTACACCTTCCAGGACAACAGCCCCTACGGGGTCAAGAGCGCCACATCCTCGGCGCTGGGCGTGACGGTGCCCTTGCCGCTGTACAACCGCAACCAGGGCGGCATCCTCCGCGCCAAGATGAATGTCGACCAGTCGGTCCTCCAGCTCAACGACCTGGAACGTCAGAGCGCCATCGACGTCGAGGAGGCCGTGCAGGAATACGAGGTCTCGCGGCGGCTGGTCCACCAGCTCAGCACCCAGGTCATCCCCGATGCCCGGGAGATCCTGGTGAAGAATTACAAACTGCAGAAGGCGGGCGGGATCAGCATCAGCGACCTGATCAATGCCCAGCTCGACTTCAACGACAAGGTCAAGCAGTATCTCGACACCGCGATCCGGTATCGGCGCAGCATGCTGGCGCTGAACACCGCGGTGGGCAAGCGGATCATGCCTTGAACGGATCGGGGCGGGGCCGGGGTCCGGGCGCAGGGCGCACCCGGACGGCGCGGCCCGGACGAGACCGCGGGGGGGAGACGATGGAGCGACGGTATCGCCGCGGCCTGCGGCCGGGCCTGGAAACCTTCGAGCGCCGCGACCTGCTCTCGGCGATCACGGCCGTCCTGGCCTCCCAGAGCCTGCACCCGGGCGCCCGTGCCCACTCAGCCGTCACCCAGCTCGCCGGCGGCGGCTCGTCCGGCGGCAGCGGCTCGTCCGGTGGCGGCGGCGGCTCGGGCAGCTCGAGCTTCGCCTCGTCGATCACGCTGGGCGGCGCGACGCTCAACCAGGGGCCCATGCTGAATCCCGACGGCACGATCAACAACATGGCACTGGCGCCCACCGGCACGCCCAAGCCCGGCCAGGTCCGCCGCCAGCAATTCACGGCGCGGTTCGAGGGGCCGTACAGCGTCGTCCCCGGCCGGACGACTACCCAGGCCAGCCAGACCCTGATCCAGGGGGCCGGCACCTCGACCACGATGCTGCACAGCGACATCCAGATCCGAATCGTCACGCCGACCGATCCGAGCCTGCCGATCGGCGGCGTCAGCACGATCTTCGACCGCAATATCAACAGCAACACGGCGCTGGGACTCGACCTCTCGGCGCCGCAGCAGGACGTCGACCGCGGCGGACGACCGAACCGCTTCCCGACGGTCACCATCGACGTCAATGCGAGCTCGGGGACCTATGTCGAGGCGTATGGCCAGGGGACGATCAATATCCACTACATCCCCAGCGGCGAGCATACGCCGGGCGTGACCAGCCAGGGGACCGCGATCGTCACGGTCCACGCCAACATCTACTCGCCTAACGCCAGCTACATCCTCCGCAACGTCAACCTCAATCCCTGAGCAGGCCAGGGCGCCGAACGGTTGGATGGCGTTCATTGGGACGATCCCGTCGATATGAGCCCGACGCGCCAGCGCGTGGATGACTGGTCGGCCCGGGGATCCGCTCGCTGGCGCAGTCGGGCTCATATCGGCGGGATCGTCCTATCGTGCGCAATCCAATCGCTCCGCGCTCTAATAGCCTGACCGACTTCCGCCCGGCCGGCCCGCGCGGGAGTGACTCCGGGCGCCAGGCGGCCGGGTAAAATTGGGGGGGAATTGGGAGACTCCTCGCTCAAGACCACCGGGTTGTCTGCGCAATCCCGAACGAGTCAAGGACATAACCTCGTTCCCGCGTCTCGCGTGGGAATGCCGTCCGGGACGCTCCCGCGTCCGATTGCCTCCGCGGACGACGCAGAGCGTCGAACACGGCATTCCCACGCGGAGCGCTATGCATTACCCACATCTTCCTGAGCGGGATTCTCCCGTGATAATTTCCGCCCGAGCACCAAGTCTTCGAGCCGTCGCAGGCCACGCCAGATCGTCTTCACCCCGGGCTCCCCGTCTCCTTTGCGGGCCAGGAAGCCCCCCAGCCGCGCGACCTGTCGCACCGCCTCCCTCAGACCGGGCGCCGACGCCGGGACCGCCTTCGTCCTGTGGACGACCCGATGCATCACCTGCCAGGCCTCTCGCGGCAATACCGACTCGCACGACCCCTCGGGGTCGCGCCGCGCCTCATACGTCAGCCACAGCAGCCGCCAGGCCACGACCGCGTACGTCGCCAACGCCCGGTCCAGGCGCTCGGCCGTCTCCAGTTGCAGTCGTTCGATCCGACAGCCGCTCTTGAGGACGTAATGATAGCGCTCGATGTCCCAGTCATAATGCCCTCCAAGAACGAGGTGGGGTGGCCCGGATCGCAGTGAGCCGGGCCACCCACACACTACCGTCCCGGACGGGGCTTCGGCATCTTCAATCTCGCCAGGCGCTCCTTGTTCGCCCAGGTCCGCGGGAGCTGATGGAGCTCTCGCAGCCGCCGTAGCTCGGAGGCGTCAGCCCAGATGACGTGGTGGCCATCGGCATCCCGACGCACCGTCAGCCAGCCGGCTCGGAGCCAGCGCCGCACCGTATCCCGAGAGACCTCCAGCCACCTTGCCAGTCCCGCCGGCCGATACTCGTCCCGCTCCAGGCCCATCGGGCTGCCATGCCGCTGGCGTCGCACCAGTCCCAGATGCGACGTCAGCCGTTGGACCATCTGACCGGTGAACCGATCCGACCGCTTCGGGGGTCGGAACCCCTCCGCGTTCAGCCGCTCGGCGATCGCCGCCGAGCTGGCCCGCTCCTGGCACAGCGCCTTGAGCCGCTCGACCAGCCGCGGATAGTCCGACTGCAGGTCATAGCGCTTCACCGGCCGGGACAGCGCATGCGACTCGACCGGTCCGCCGGCCCAGTGGAGCTCGACGTCCACCCGCTCGCTGGCCTTGTCGACGGTCGCCGACACATGATCGATCACCAGCGCGGCGATGCGTTGCCTCTCGGCCGGTGCCGTCGTGGCCGACTGCCAGACCGCCGGCAGGTCGGCGGCCAGCGATCGGATCGCCCGCTCGTCGTCGGGGGTGAGCCGGCCTGGGGCCGTCCGTCGCCACCGCTCGAACTCGGCCTCCACCTGCCCTCGGGCCTTCAGCGCCTCCTCCCAGCGCCGCTCCAGCTCGCGGGCCACCGGGCGGTTCTCCGGCTCGCAGGCGCGGTATTGCCGCTCGGCCGCGCTCGGCCTCGTACCGCGCCCGCTCGCGCCGCAGTTGCCAGTGGCGGGCGAATTCGGCCCGCTCCCGCTCGACCTCGGCCACGGCCGCCAGGCTCGCCTCCAGCGCCGCCGGCTCGACGGCCGCCAGGATCTGGGCCGCGACCAGGTCGTCGAGCACGGGCCCCGACAGGCTCTGGCACATCGGGTCGGCGTAGTCGGATGAACCGCGCGTGCAATTGTAACTGTGTCGGCCCTCGGGCCCCGAGTACCGCACCACCATCCGACGGCCGCACCGCCCGCACCGCACCAGCCCCGCCAGCAGCGACGCCCCCCGCCGCGGCGCCCCCGGTCGGTCGGGCCGCGCCTGATTGGCCGCGAGGCGGTCCTGGTTGGCACAGAAGCGGTCCCATGTGATGTACGCCGGCAGGCGGTCGCGGATCAGCACCGCGCACTCATCGGGCCGCCGGATCAGCCGGCCGGTATTGGGCCGTCCCGGTCGCTTCCGCCGCGGATCCGTCGGCCGGTGGCCGAACCGATAGGCCCCGGCGTAGGTCGGATTGTGGAGCAGGTTCTGCAGGGTCGCCCGGTTCGGCCGCCGCCACTCCAACTCCCCGCGGTTCGGGCCGTGATTGGGCCGCACCGGGATGCGGATCCGGTGGTGGACCAGGTAGCGGAGCAGCCCGTGCAACGTCGCCTGACGGTCGAACTCGTCGAAGATCAGGCGGACGGTCACCTGGACCTGCTCGTCGGGGTCGATCACCCACTCGCGCCGGGGGTGCGGACGTAGCCGATCGGGGGCACGCCCAGCAACTCGCCGCGGCGTGCCTTGTTGAGCTTCCCCTGGTACATCCTTTCCTTGAGGATATGAAGTTCCGCCTCGCTCATCATCCCGTTGAGCCGTGCGACATAACCCACATCCGTTCTACATTCGCGGGCGCCGGATCGGTATCCTCGGGGATAGGAGTCGTGATGTCGGCAGTCCGTTCGCGACCGTGACCGACTACTTCTGGAGGGAGGAGACCCCATGGCTCGTCCTGCAACTGCCCGACGGTCGGCGGACCGCTGCCCCGGCCGCCTGGACCGACATGCCCGCCGAGACTTTCCCGCCGATCCGGGATCGCCCGCTCCTGCTCGCCGACGCCCTGCCGGCGATGGCCCGGCTCTATCAGCGGCTCCGGGCCGCCCGATCGACCCGACGCCGTCCGCCGAAGTGATCCCCGCCGCGATCTGGGCCCTCCTGCCGGCCGGCGACCGCGAACGATTCGGCCTGCGGCTGTCCCGGCTGGTGCTCCGAGCCGTCCGTACCCCCGCCTCCGGCCCCGAGGAGGACACGTGATGCCATCCGATCCCAAGATCCGTCCCGACCACCTCCGCCGACAGGCGGTCGTCTACGTCCGCCAGTCGACCATGCAACTGGTCCGCGGACATCGCGAGAGCACCGTCCGGCAATACGCCCTGGCCGACCGCGCCGAGGCGCTGGGTTGGCCCGTCGCCGCCGCGCAGACGATCGACGAGGATCAGGGACGATCCGGGGCCCGCGCCGACCACCGCGACGGCTTCAAGAAGCTGCTGGCCGAGATCGGTGCCGGCCAGGTGGGCGTGGTCCTGGCCCTGGAAGCCTCGCGGCTGGCCCGCTCCTCCGTCGACTGGCACCGGCTGGTCGAGATCTGCGTCGTCACCCGGACCCTGCTGGCCGATGAGGCCGCGGTATACGACCCCAGGGACCCCAACGACAGGCTCCTCCTCGGGGTGAAGGGGACGATATCGGAAGCGGAACTTTTCACGATTCGATGCCGCCTTCACGACGGCCGATGGAGCAAGGCGCGCCGCGGAGAGTTGTCCAAGCCCTTGCCGGTCGGCTACGTCCGGGACGAGGCCGGCGCCGTGCTCAAGCATCCCGATCGCCAGGTCCAGGCCCGCCTGAGCTACGTCTTCGACCTGTTCGCCGAGTTGCGGGTAGCCCGCCGCGTGGTCGCCCGGCTACGGCGGGAGGGGCTCCAGATCCCGGCCCTGACCCGGGGCGGGCCGGGGCACGGCGAGGTCCGATGGAAGGCCCCGACGTCCGGCGCCATCATCCGCCTATTGCACAATCCTGCATATGCAGGCGCCTACGCGTATGGCCAGAAGGAGTACGACCCCTTCGATCGCTCGCCGACGACCGGCAAGGCCAGGACGACGGCGCGCCCGCCGGCCGACTGGCCGGTCTGCGTGGCGGATGCCTACCCGCCGTACATCACCTGGGAGCAGTTCTTGCGGAACCAGCAGACGCTCCGGGACAACTGGTTCCGGGACGGCACCCGCGGGGCGCCGCGGCGGGGGCAGGCGCTGCTCCAGGGGATCGTCCGCTGCGGCCGGTGTGGGGCCCGGATGAGCGTGTTCTACTACTCGACGAAGGAGAAGCGGGCCCCGGGATACGGCTGCGTGGCGGGGTATGTCAACGGGGGGAAGACGTGCCAGATGATGAGCTCCGCCCCGGTCGACGCGGCCGTGGCCGAGCTCTTCCTCGCGGCCGTCACCCCGGCCCAGGTGGACGTGGCGCTGCGGGCCCTGGACGAATACGAGGCCGAGCGGGCCGAAGCCCGCCGGCAGCGGCAGCTGCAGATCCAACGGGCCGACTATGAGGTCGAGATCGCCCGGCGTCGGTACGAGGCGTCGGATCCGGCCAATCGGCTGGTCGCGGCCGAACTGGAGTCGAGGTGGGAGCAGCGCTTCGCGAGCGGGAGCGGCTGAAGCGCCAGGCCGAGGGATTGGACCGGGCGGCGGCCAGCCCGCTGGGGGCGGCCGAGCGGCGGCGGGTGCGCGAGATGGCCGCGGACCTGGGGAAGGTCTGGCACGCGGCGACGACCGGGATGGAGGATCGGAAGGAGCTGCTTCGCTTCCTCGTCCATCGGGTGTACCTGGATGGGGTGAGTGAGGCCGGGCGGATCCGGATCGAGATCGAGTGGCACACCGGGGCCCGGACGCGGGTCGAGGTGCCGCGGCCGGTGGTCGGGGCGTGGGCCCCGCGGACGCCGGATGCTGCGGTCGAGCGGATTCGAGTGCTGCTGCCTCAATATGATTATGAGACGATTGCTGGGATGCTGAACGCGGAGGGCTATCGGACGGCGAAGGGGCTGGAGTTCGATATGTACTCGGTCGGATACGTCGCCCGGAGCCGCGGTTGGGGGCGGTCCGCGGCGAGGCGGCAGGAAGCCGATGTGTAATACCCCGTGCCTTATCTCGTGGAGCTTTTCAAGCCGAGCAGGAGGCGACCGTTGATCGTGGCCGGGTCGTAGATCCCGTCTCGGTCGCCGATGAGGCACCGGCGATAACCGCACAGGTCGAGGACCTGATACCAGTCGGTGCAGTTCCGTGACAGTCGCGTGACATCGTAGGAAAAGATAATACCGACCTGATCGAGGGTGACCTGGGCGACGACCTCCTTGAACCCTTGCCGGCCCTGGGTAGTGCTGGCGGTCCGGCCGAGGTCGGCGTCGATCACCTCGATCGCGTCCTCTGCCCAGCCGCACTCACCGGCTCGTTGCCGGAGCGCGTACTGGAGGCGTTGGCTCTCCTGGTTGGTGAGGACCTGGTGGGGATTCGATTGCCGGACATAGATGAGGGCCTTTCGGCCGAGGTGGAACGGCGTGATGAGTTCGGAAATGCTCATGAATAACCTCCGCACAGATGGCCGTGATGTCGTCGATCGCCTGTTGCCTCAAGGGTTGCGGGAGTCTCCGCCAGACGTGCCGGGGCTGTGACATGACGCCTCACCCTCCGTGACCAAGGACAGGAGTTCCCAAACGGCTTCCTGGGTCCATTTTGTGCGGAGGAAGCGGGATTGGCTCGGTGCCAGGCTGGTCGAGGTGATGGGGATGCGGAGCCGCATCGTGTCGCGATAGGTCACGAACACAAACGCGGTGCGGCGCGGTTGACGGGAGATCGAGATGAGGGGGAAGCGGCGTCCGAAGAGGGGATGGGTCGGGTCGGTTACCTCGACCTCCTCGGGAGCGGGCTCGGGCGGGTTGTTGACAGGGGTATCAAGGCATGGCTTCGTTCGATACGATCGACCACGGACACCTGCGGGAATTGCTGAAGCGTCGGGTGCGCGACGGGGTGCTGCTTCGACTGATCGGCAAATGGCTCAACGCGGGCGTGCTGGAAGACGGGTGCATCACGCATCCCGAGGCCGGCTCGCCGCAGGGCGGTGTGGTCAGCCCGATGCTCTCGAACGTCTTCCTGCACTACGTGCTGGACGACTGGTTCGAGCGGGAGGTCCGGCCTCGCCTGAAGGGGCACTCGTCCCTGATCCGGTTCGCGGACGACTTCGTCATGGGATTCACCCGTGAGGAGGACGCCCGGCGGGCGATGGACGTGCTGCCCGAGCGGTTCGAGAAGTACGGCCTGACGATCCACCCGGAGAAGACGCGGCTGGTGCCGTTCGAGCGGCCATCAGACCGTCCCGAGCGATCGGCGACCCCGGCGAGGACTCCCGCAGGGACATTCGACCTGCTGGGATTCACTCACTACTGGGGCCGCTCTCGCCGGGGCCACTGGGTGGTGAAGCGCAAGACGTCCGGGAGCCGATTCCGCCGGGGGCTGACGGCGATCGCGGACTGGTGCCGAAAGAATCGACACGACGCGATACCGCAACAGCACACGACGCTGAGTCAGAAGCTTCGCGGCCACTTCGCGTACTACGGGATCACGGGCAACGCGGATGCGTTGAACCGATTCCGGCGGGGAGTGGTCGGGCTCTGGAGGAAATGGCTTGGCCGACGCCACCGCGCCGGCGGAGTCTCCTGGGAGAAGATGTATCGCCTGCTGGAGCGGCACCCGCTCCCGAAGGCGATCGTCGTCCACTAAATTGGCGGAAAATTAGTGTCGGTTCACGTCTGTTCGGCTCGACGGTTGCAAGGCGCTCGCGAATCTCTCGGCGGAGCGCAACTTGATGCGTCCCGCGGAGCGACCAGGCCCGATCCGTCCTCCCTCTTCCAGTCCCTCCTCAGTGGACCGGCGGGAACGGCGCAGCCGTGAACGGGCACGGTCGGGCCGGATGCCCGACGTGTCCATTCCTCATCGATCCTCGTCGCCCTTCGGGGCTCAGCGCGCCAGCATCTCGGACTCGCCGTCAACCCCCGGCGGGGGGCTCCCTCGACTTGGCCTTGAGCTTCTCAATATGGGCGATCAGCTCATCCGGCGTGGCCCACCCCTGCAGGTACAGGCAGATCATCTCGAACGTCCGCAGCGTCGGCTTGCCGCCGGTCCACAGGTGGATCAGCAGGCAGGCGATGATCGCACAATACGCCCGGATCCGGATGCCCGCCGGGTGGGTGCTCAGGAGGTGCCGGCATCCCGGCACGTGCTCGAAGAAGCGGAAGAAGAGCTCGATCGACCACCTATTTTTGTAAATATCTGCAATAATCTCCGCCGGCACGTCCAGCATATCGGTCGCGATCCGCAGGATGCCGTCGCTGGGCGGGCCGGCCGACTGCCCCGGCCGCCCTCCCCGCTTGCGGTGCGGCTCCACCTTCACGAGGATGACCCGGACCGGATGATCGGGCCGCGCCTCGGCCTTGTGCGATGTCCCCGGCTTGACCACGACGTCGCGGATCACGCCCGCCGCCGCGCCGCCTCCGACACCGGCCGCTCCTCGACGACCTCATCGAGGTCGCTGTTGTCGCGGATGCGGCAGACGTAGCTGCTGCCGGCGGCGACGATCTCGTTCCACGGGGCGAATTCGGCGTACCATCGGTCCATCACGTAGCAGCGATCCGCCTGCAGCGATCGCCTCAGGACCTGCTCCTCGTCGGTCTTGCCGCCGTTGAGCGCCGAGGTGACCTCGATGCGGACGGGGAGCCGGCGATCGATCTCGAAGTGGGTATGGAACCGCCGGCCGCAATGCGCCCGGCCGTTGCGATCGCGGAGGTAGGCGGCCTCGGCCAAGGAGGCCAAGGTCTTGACCACGCTGCCGTCGACGGCGGTGAGCACCCCGGGGACGTATTCGCTGCCCGCGCCGCGCGAGGGAGGGACCTGGGCCCAGAGCTCACCGATGATCGCCTCGAGCCGGTGCGGCTCGAAGACCTCGACGGCCTCGGAGAGCGAACCCATGGAGGTGCGGGAGCAGCCGACCTTGCGGCGGACGTGCTCGAGGGTGCAGGCTTGCTGCAGGGCGCCGAAGGAGCGGAGGACCGGGTTGAGGAGGGACAGGAGGATCAGGGCGCAATAATGGTCGAAGTGGAGCTTGCGGTTGCCGGCCCTGTCGCGTCGGCAGCCGATGTCGTGGAGGCGGTCGAAGAGCGGGAGCAACTTATCGAGGTACTTGAGCCCCCGGAGTTTACGTCCGGCGATCGGGTCGTCGTCTGGCTCTGCCATGAGTCGTCTCCGCCGGATTGGCGGGTACTTTGCCCGGCAGAGCAAATCGCGCAAAAACTGTGCCGAACAGGCGTGACCACCGGGTAGGTCTGGGTAGCTTCCCACCCAGACCCCCCACAGATCCGTGCTCGCGCGATTAACGCACACGGCTCCTCATGTCAAACCCTCGCTGCGCGACGGTACACCGAGTGGACGACGATCGCCTTCGGGAGCGGGTGCCGCTCCAGCAGGCGATACATCTTCTCCCAGGAGACTCCGCCGGCGCGGTGGCGTCGGCCAAGCCATTTCCTCCAGAGCCCGACCGCTCCCCGACGGAATCGGTTCAGCGCGTCCGCGTTGCCCGTGATCCCGTAGTACGCGAAGTGGCCGCGAAGCTTCTGACTCAGCGTCGTGTGCTGTTGCGGTATCGCGTCGTGTCGATTCTTTCGGCACCAGTCCGCGATCGCCGTCAGCCCCCGGCGGAATCGGCTCCCGGACGTCTTGCGCTTCACCACCCAGTGGCCCCGGCGAGAGCGGCCCCAGTAGTGAGTGAATCCCAGCAGGTCGAATGTCCCTGCGGGAGTCCTCGCCGGGGTCGCCGATCGCTCGGGACGGTCTGATGGCCGCTCGAACGGCACCAGCCGCGTCTTCTCCGGGTGGATCGTCAGGCCGTACTTCTCGAACCGCTCGGGCAGCACGTCCATCGCCCGCCGGGCGTCCTCCTCACGGGTGAATCCCATGACGAAGTCGTCCGCGAACCGGATCAGGGACGAGTGCCCCTTCAGGCGAGGCCGGACCTCCCGCTCGAACCAGTCGTCCAGCACGTAGTGCAGGAAGACGTTCGAGAGCATCGGGCTGACCACACCGCCCTGCGGCGAGCCGGCCTCGGGATGCGTGATGCACCCGTCTTCCAGCACGCCCGCGTTGAGCCATTTGCCGATCAGTCGAAGCAGCACCCCGTCGCGCACCCGACGCTTCAGCAATTCCCGCAGGTGTCCGTGGTCGATCGTATCGAACGAAGCCATGCCTTGATACCCCTGTCAACAACCCGCCCGAGCCCGCTCCCGAGGAGGTCGAGGTAACCGACCCGACCCATCCCCTCTTCGGACGCCGCTTCCCCCTCATCTCGATCTCCCGTCAACCGCGCCGCACCGCGTTTGTGTTCGTGACCTATCGCGACACGATGCGGCTCCGCATCCCCATCACCTCGACCAGCCTGGCACCGAGCCAATCCCGCTTCCTCCGCACAAAATGGACCCAGGAAGCCGTTTGGGAACTCCTGTCCTTGGTCACGGAGGGTGAGGCGTCATGTCACAGCCCCGGCACGTCTGGCGGAGACTCCCGCAACCCTTGAGGCAACAGGCGATCGACGACATCACGGCCATCTGTGCGGAGGTTATTCATGAGCATTTCCGAACTCATCACGCCGTTCCACCTCGGCCGAAAGGCCCTCATCTATGTCCGGCAATCGAATCCCCACCAGGTCCTCACCAACCAGGAGAGCCAACGCCTCCAGTACGCGCTCCGGCAACGAGCCGGTGAGTGCGGCTGGGCAGAGGACGCGATCGAGGTGATCGACGCCGACCTCGGCCGGACCGCCAGCACTACCCAGGGCCGGCAAGGGTTCAAGGAGGTCGTCGCCCAGGTCACCCTCGATCAGGTCGGTATTATCTTTTCCTACGATGTCACGCGACTGTCACGGAACTGCACCGACTGGTATCAGGTCCTCGACCTGTGCGGTTATCGCCGGTGCCTCATCGGCGACCGAGACGGGATCTACGACCCGGCCACGATCAACGGTCGCCTCCTGCTCGGCTTGAAGGGCCAGATCTCGGAACTGGAGCTCCATACGATCAAGGCCCGGCTGACTGCCGGCCTGATCAATAAGGCCCAGCGCGGCGAGCTCGCATTGACGCTGCCCGTGGGGCTCGCCCGCGATCCTCTGGGCCGCGTCGTGAAGCGCCCGACCGGGAAGTCCGGGATCGCATCGACCTCATCTTCGCCACCTTCCTCCGGGTGCGCTCCCTCGCCGCGGTCGTTCGTTCATTCAATTCCGAGTCTCTGTTCGTCCCACGACGTAACAGATTCGGCGACGTCGCTTGGCGACGCCCGACCGTCTCCTCCATCGGCGCGATCCTCAAGGATCCGGCCTACGCCGGGTCGTTCGTCTACGGCCGTACCCGGGCCGAGAGGACCGGCCTCGATCACCATCCGGTTCAGAGACCCCGGCCGGTCTCCGAGTGGCGAATTCACATCAGGGACTTGTATCCCCCCTACATCGACTGGACCACGTATGAGAAGATTCAGGGCATGATCCGCGACAACCACAGCGAGTACGACCGGAACAAGACCCGAGGCGTCCCGCGGCCGGGGAAGGCCCTGCTGCACGGCCTCGTCCACTGCGGCGAGTGCGGCCACAAGATGGTCGTTCAGTACAAGGGAGGTACGCAATACCTCTGCAACTCGCTCCGGCAACAGACCCAGGTCCCGGTCTGTCAACGCATCCCCGGCGACCCGATCGACGACCACGTCGTCGGCCTCTTCTTCGAGGCCCTGGCCCCGGCGGAGCTGGATGTCTTTGACCGGGTCATGGCCTCGGCCTCCGAGGAACGCGAGCAGGCCCATCGCGCACGTCGGCAGCAGATCGAACGGCTCCGCTATCAGGCGGACCTCGCCGAGCGGCAGTACCAGAAGGCCGACCCCGACAACCGCCTGGTCGCCGCCGAACTGGAGAGGCGCTGGGAGTCGGCCTTGCGGGAACTGAAGCAAGCGGAGGACGCGTTCGAACGCGATAAGCATGAGCAATCGATGCCAGGAGGGCTCGACCCCGAGACGCGGCGGTTGCTCACGGAAGCCGGTCGCCGAATCCCGGCATGGTGGCGGGCCGATCGCTTCTCCCGCGAGCAGAAGAAGTCGCTGTTGCGGAGCCTGGTTGACAAGGTCGTGGTTCGCCGTTCCGCCCCGGACCGGGTCCACTGCCGGGTGGTCTGGAAGGGGGGCGAGACGACCGACGCTGACATCGCGGTCACCGTCGGTTCCTGGTCGCTCCTCTCCGCTGGCCGGGAGATCGAGGGAGCGATCCTCGAGATGGCCCGGCAGGGGAAATCCGATGAAGAGATCGCCCGATGTTTGACCGAGCGCGGTCACCACTCCCCGCGACACACGACGGTCCTGCGCAGCTCCGTGCAGATCGTCCGCCTCCGCCACGGACTGATCCGCGACCGCAAGCAATCGCACCCGAGGCAGATCCCGGGCTACTTGACGGTGCCGCAACTCACCGCGAGGCTAGGACTCGAACGGAGCTGGATCTACGATCGCATCCACAACGGAACGATCCAGATCGGCCTTGATCCCGAACGCAACCTCTACCTGTTCCCCGACACCACCGAGACCCTCGACCAGTTGCGATGGCTCCGGGCGGGGGAGCTCAACTCTTTGCGCTATTAGGAGGGCATCAAGATGCCATCTCGAAGAATTTTCGGATATCGACCTCCACGATCCAGCCGCCCCCCATCGCCATCGTCTGCTGCCACAGGCCCTCCAGGGCTCGGTGTGCCGATCGTCCCGGACGGAAGCCGTACGAGCAGTCCTTGAAGTCCTGCTCGTAGATCGCCTCCAGGATCATGACCACCGCACGCTGGAGCACCTTGTCCTCGAAGGTCGGGATCCCCGAGCACGCACTACCCTCTCCTCCCAACCGCCTTCGGGCTTCGTCACCATCACCCATCCGCATCATCCGCTCCGCGGACAACGGGTCGAGATCGTCCGGCTCCGCCGGGGTCTTGATCCTGATCTCGTCGTCCGGCTCCCCGACGGCCGGCATGCCGCCATCGCCCTGAGCAGCACCGACTACGCCGCCCCACTCGGGGGCGATCACCCGCCGCGGTCGAACCACCTCCTCGACCTCACGGGCCTTCGTCTGATCCTCCAACTCGTCGATCGCATGACTGACGACCGTCGGCAGGCGACCGGCCCCGATCACCGCACCTCGTCATCCCCGCCCCGCTCTCGCTAAGATCACCACCAGAGTTCAGACACCGCCTGCCTCTTCCTCTGAGGTGTTCTTATGAGCCTGAAACCATCTTCCACCGATCTCCTCGTCTCACCCGCCCAGGTCTGGGGCGGGCTCGCCACCGAGGCCAAGGCAGGCGCCATCCGACTGATGGCGCACCTGGCTTCCGACCTCGCGTTCCAAGGAGCCGACCCGACTCATAAGGAGATCAAATCGTGTTCTCACGACTCGGTCACCCCAAGATCCGCACCGCGCACCTCGACCGCCACGCCCTGATCTATGTCCGCCAGTTGACCCCGATGCAGGTGCGCGACAACATCGCCAGCACCGCGCGGCAATACGACCTGGCGCGCTCCGCCGACAGATTCGGATGGCCCGAGCAACACATCCAGGTCATCGACCAGGACCAGGGCCACTCCGGGGCCTCCGCGATCGGTCGCGACGGCTTCCAGTACCTGATGGCCGAGGTCTGTCTCGGTCACGTCGGCGCCGTGCTCAGCCTCGAGGCATCTCGTCTGGCACGTTCCAACAGCGACTGGTGCCGACTCATCGAGATCTGTAGCCTGACGGATACCCTCGTCATTGATGAGGATGGCGTTTACGATCCCGCTCAGTACAACGATCGCCTGCTCCTGGGGATCAAGGGCACCATGAGCGAAGCCGAGCTGCACTGGCTCCGGTCCCGGCTGCTGGGGGGCAAGCAGGAGAAGGCCCGGGCCGGCCAGCTCCGCTTCCGGCTACCTACCGGGTTAGTCTACGACCCCGCCGGACAGATCGTCCTCGATCCCGACGAGCAGGTCCGGCACGCGATCCGCCTGGTGTTCGACACCTTCGGGCGCGTGAGGGCCGCGCTGGGCGTGGTCCAGTACTTCGCCGAGAACCATCTCAGCATCCCGACCCGGCATCATGGAAGGACCCGTGGTGGTCAACTGACCTGGCGACCCTTGGACCACGGGCGCGTCCTGGCCATCCTTCACAATCCGGAGTACGCGGGCACGTACGTCTACGGGCGGACCAAGACCCGCGCCATCGCCTTGCCCGGCGAGGAGCCGCGCGTCAAAGGACGGACGCGGCAGGTCGCCCCCGAGGACTGGCCCCACGTCCTCCACGACCACCATCCCGCCTACATCACCTGGGACCGGTTCCAGGAGAACCAGCAGCGACTTATTGAGCAACTGCACATCCCATCACCGGGATCGTCGCGGAGCGATCCGCGAAGGTGCTGCGCTGCTCCAGGGCCTCGTCCTGTGCGGCCGGTGTGGGCGGCGGATGACGATCCGTTACATGGACGACGGCCGGACTCCGTTGTACGAATGCAATCAGCTCCATAAGAATCTCGGAGAGAAGACGTGCCAGTCGTTGCGGGGCGACGGTATCGATGCGGCTGTGGCCGCTGTCTTCCTGGAGGCCATGCAGCCGGCGGAGTTGGAGGTATCGATGGCGGCCATCGATCAGATCGCAGAACAGGTACGCAGGGTGGACCGCCAGTGGGAGATGATCGTGGAGCGGGCGCGATACGAGGCGGAGCTGGCCCGGCGCCGGTTCCTCGCGATCGATCCCGAGAACCGGCTGGTCGGGCGGACCCTGGAGCGCGAGTGGGAGTCGCGGCTCGCCGAAGTGGGGCGACTGGAACGGGAGTCGGCCACCCGGCCCGACCGATCGATTCGCCTGGTGGACCCGGCGGAGCGGGCCCGGATCCTGGCGCTGGCGCGGGACCTGCCCGCGCTGTGGAACGCCGCCGCCACGACCCACGTCCAGCGAAAACAACTGATCGGATACTTGATCAAGGATGTCTGCCTCAATCGGGGTGAGGCGATGATCGAGATGTCGATCCGCTGGCAGACGGAGGCATGTACCGCCCTGAGCATCCCTCGCCCCCGCGCTCCTGCGACAAGCGCCGGACCGACGCCGCCGTGCTGGCCCGCCTCCGCACCCTGGCGGTCGACACCACCGACGGCCGGGTCGCCGAGATCCTCGATCGTGAGGGCTTGCGCTCCGGGACCGGGCGACGCTTCACGACGAACATCGTGAAGCAGCTCAGGTACAGCTACTCCATCCCGAGCGGCTGTCCCGATCGGCCCGCGGCCTGCGCCGACGGGCACCGGGCGGACGGGCGTTGCACCGCGAGGGTCGCCGCGGGAGCTGCTCAACGTGACGGTCTCCACCATCGCCGATTGGTGCCAGTCGGGCGTCCTGGATGGTATCCAGTCGGTATCTCACGGCCCCTGGTGGATCCGATTGACGCCTGAAGCGATCGCCCGCCTGCGCAAGGCCGAGCGTCGCTCCTGGACCCGCCGTTCGACCTCATGAGCCCGGCAGGGCCCAGGGAAGGGCCGACCCAGTCCTCCAAATCCTCAACCCCGTTGCAAAGAGGTGCAGTATGAACGACAGATCGGGATGCCCAGCGGCCGGGTCTCGGTCGCCGATCCGGCCTTGGGGATTCGGACCCGACGCACCGGAGGCGCCCGGTACGTGCCGGACTTGGCTCGTTCCAGCAGCGACCGGAGATTGCTCTCCAGGTCCACCGCGTAGTCCTCGCCGCTCTGTCCGTCCACGCCCACCGCCCCGTCCTTGCGCGTACGCCGGTACGCCTCTCGCAGCCAGTCGATGTCGATGTGGTGAGCCAGGGACGTGAATCCCATCTCCGGGCCCTGCCGGGCGAGTTGTGCGATCCGTTGTCGTTTCGTGGACACGTCCACGGGTTCCGATGCACCCGCCATGTTTCCCTCCAACGGTGGCTTGAAACGGCATCCCCTTGGCTCGGCGGGGTCCCCCGGGAAGGTTCCCCCGCTTCGGCGGTACTCTGGGATGCTCCGACTCCCGACCGTCCGTCTCGCCGCGCTTCGTTGCCTTCGCTTGGCGATACCACCCTCGCGGCCGATTCGCTCCCTCCGGCCGGGCGCGCGGCCGGGGGCACGGGGAGATTGGTATTCCGGTTCCCGAGCCGGAGATGTCGGTGGAGACGGCCGGGTCTCTCAGGTTCCCGAGCGACCCTCGTGTCCCTGCGCCCTGCTCTTGGACCCCGGTAGGACCGAGATGCGCCAGGCCAGTTGCGGCGCTCGGCGCGGCCCCCGCTTGTGTCAACAACGGTGGCTCCCGCGAGCGAAGATTTCGGGGCTCGATCGCACGGCATGGGGACTCGCTGTCTACGCTTCGCAGTGGAGGTCGCCCGCCACCGCGCAAGACTCGCTTCCGGCTGCTGGCTAGGCTCTGCCGGGCGGGATTCGTTAACCCGCAGGGTTGCGATGAAAGGTTTCCGAGTTCGAGTCTCTTCCTCCCTTCTCGAGCTTACCTGACGCTATGACACCAATTTCTTCCCGCGCTTTTATGCCTACGGGGCCGCAATGTTCAAGCCAAGCAGAACGGCAACAGGACATCCAGCAATGCTTCGGGCCTCTCCTCGGGAACATAGTGGCCGCACCGATCGATGACGACGCCCCGGACGTCCGTAGCCGCCCCGGCGAGGGAGCGGTACATCGCCTCGCCCAGGCCCGCCTCGGCCCCGATCGCCAGCACGGGCATCGCCAACGGGTCGGTCGCGGTCGCCCGGTTCTGCTCGATCGATTCGAAGATCGCCCGGTAATACGCCAGCCCGGCTGCCCATCGGCCCGGGGCGGCGTAGGCCCTGGCGTAGGTCTCGACCGCCGCCTCGTCGAAGGCCGCGGTCCAGTCGACGGATTTCGTGCGAAAGAGCCAGGACAGGAAGGCCCGTTCGCGGCCGGCGATCAGCAGTTCGGGTAGTTCGGGGACGTAGTTGAAGGCGAAGTGCCAGGTCTTCGTCGCCGTCTCGGGCGTGAACCGATAGGACTCCTGGGGCATGAGCCCGGGGATCGCGCCGTCGATCAGGGCAAGGCTGCGGACCCGCTCGGGCCGGCGTGCCGCGTAGGCGTAGCCGACCCAGGCGCCGACGTCGTGCGTGACGAGCCGGCAATCGCTCGCGGCGAAGGCGTCGAGCACCGGATCCAGGTGCAACGCGATCGAGCCGGTGTCGTGGCCGCCCATCGCGGGGTCACTCTCGCCGAGGCCCGGCAGGTCGATGGCGACGACGCGGAACCGTTCCGCCAGCCGCGGCATGACCTTTCGCCAGGAATACCAGGTCTGCGGCCAGCCCGAGGCCAGCACCAGGAGGGGGCCCGAGCCCGCCTCGACCGCATGCAGCAGGATGCCGGATGCGGCGATCCGATGATGCCTGAGCCCGGCGGGTGTCGCCTGTTCGTCGGATTTCGTCATGCGGGCCTCCCCCGAGACGTTGAAGGTGACGGCTGCACGGGCCTGACTTCAGGGCCGCATCTCGGTCGATTTGAGGGTAAGTATTCACGGGATGGCAAGGGACCCGAAAACTCGGATCGGCCCCGGGTCGGCTCCGGTCCGGTGACGCCAGTCTGCTGCGGGAGCCGGTCGGGCGGTCCAGGCTGACGCGGGCGGATCGGATCCCGGACCGCGAGCCGTTCCGGCCATCGTTCCACGCCCATCGGCCCGTGAACGGTTACACCAGGTTGATCAAGTCGGTGCGGAAATTCGGGCTTCACGGGATGCGACTCGAAGGTTGGGGTTTCGGCGGAGGGTTCGAGCGCGGAACGCCTGGGTTGCCCAGCGGCTCAGGGCCGAAGCCCGTCGGCCGCGGACCCGTTCCGACCCGGATTGCAACGGGCGGGCCGGCCCCGGCCGCACTACGGGGACATTCCAAGATATCGATGCGATCTGCGCAGACGGGACAGGACTACGGGGATCTCCTGAATGGCATCAAGCCGATCTCGCAACCTCCAGCTCCTCCAACCCTTTGCGCCGCTCCCGTCGCGGTCTCGTCATCACCGGATGTTGCGGTGGAGGACTCTTATGTCGAACCGGAGGATGATGGACAAGGGTGGCAGGAGGGGATCGCATGGCCAGCGGTGTTCGAGTCAGCGACAGATGCCGCCAAGGATCAACCGATATGGCTTCATTCAATCCCGTCCTGCTCCGCCGAAATACTATTCATCCGATCAGAATGCGTTGCCACTGTCCTATCGTCGTGAGGGCCCAGGTAGCCATAACTTGCAAACGCGGAATGGTTTCGGCAAGGCACCTTGATTTAATTCAAATATAATCGACTTTGCAATTTTATGGCCTGCCGGGCCGGCCAACCTTTGCACCGGGTCGAGAACTGCGAATGGTGCGTCGATCTCACCTCCAGATGCTCAGGATCGACAACGAAAATCGCAAGGCCAACCTCGCCCTGACCATGGACGGGGCGACAACATCCTTCCATGTGTCACGATTCGGCGGACCGCTGAGCGCACCGGGTGCGTCCTGGCCGGATTGCGCCAGGTCCGCGGCTGGTCCAAGTTCGAAGTCCTCCGGACAGTACGGGACAGGCCGTCAAGCGGCCGGTCCGGCGAGCCTACTAGCACTACCGTGCATGCAATTCGTCGCCCCAACTTCGAAGAAATACTGCCGCCAGGCGCCGCCAGGCGCCGATTCGGTCAGCCAGGGAGCCGGTCAGCCGCCCCATCCTCCACCGCCGCCGATGCGAATTGCCAACAGCGAATCCTCGGGCGCCACGGCGAAGTTCCGCCAGAGGACCGGGCCGAAGCCCCGGACGTTCTCGAGGAACATCGCCTGCCGCTGGCCGTTGGCGCCGACGACCGGGTTGTGGAACGTCATCGACAGCTCGACGATCGGGTGGAAGCCGGGGAACGAGCCGTAGCGCGGGAACATCCCCTCGACGGCCATCCGCCCGCGAGTGCCCGGTGCCGAAGACGTGCACCAGCCGGCCGGCCAGGATCGTCGCCGCGAACCGCTCGGCGGCGGCCCGGCCCGCCGCGAGCTGCGTCGCCTCGATCGTGTCGAGCGTTACCCGCGCCGCGGCCTTAGGTGGATGCGGCCGGGGCAAGGACGATCCGCCGCCCGACAAGGCCGCAAGGGTCCGATGGTGCAAGCAGGCGATCGACCGGCTCAAAGCCGATCTGACGGCGTGGACGATGGTCCTGGAAAGTGGCCCGCCCCTTCATCGCGAAGCCCCTCCGGCACCGGAAGGCCGACCCCGACCTGGCCGGCCTCCGCGATCCGGCTTCGCTCGACGAGCTTCCCGGGGCAGAGCAAGAAGCCTATCACGCCCTCTGGATGGACGTCGATGCCCTCCTGGCGGGGGCAGGCCGTAATGGCGGCGAAAGCTGTCTATGCTATGATAGTGGCTGCGAGATGGTAACCGGCGTCGAGGGTTCCACACCAGCGGGTCCGTGATCCGCCACCCGATCGAGTGGAGCCGGAGGAGCACCTCGCTTGGGACGGATACCGCTCGGCGATCTCCCCGTGACGAGGCAGCCCACAGACAACACCTGCGTCCCGGCCAGCCTGGACATGCTCCTGGAGGAAATGGCTCCGGGGCGCCTCGCGACGATTATCGAGAGCCTCCGGCTCGCTCCGAGGGGCCTGATGCCGGCCGATATGGTGGGCTTCGTCGATGATAACCTGTCCGATCTCGGGCTGCGGACCGTCCGCGGCGATCTCCCCCGAGCCCTGGCGAGCGGTCGGCCCTTCGTCGCCATCGTCGATGAGGGACATGCCGTGCTGGTCCAGGGGGTCCGGGAACGGAATGGAGTGCGATACGCCATCGTCCGAGACCCCTTGAGAAAGGCATACCTGGAGCCGATCACCGACTTCGATGTCCGCCTTGTGCGAGACACCCGGGTGCTGGCATACCCGGCGATCTGGGGCGAGCCCTGAGAGTGGCCGGAAGACCTGGAGGATTTCATGGATTTGCGAAAGATCGCCAGGATGACCGCTCGATACCGATCCGGGATCCTCACCGCCCGGGAATGGGCCGATTCCCTGCTGCATGATCTGGTCTCCGCACCGGAGATCGACGCGGCGCTGGTATCGGCCGTCGATGCGCTGCCACCGGAGGTGGTGCAGGAATTCCGTCACCTGCTGGCGACGATCCGGGAGGCCGATTTCCGCTGGGCCCCCTTCTTCCTGACCTCGTCGGCGGGATCCCGCGACTTGACGGAATACTCCACCCGACTGCGGCGCGTCTCTGCCATGCTGGACGAGCGACGAGCCCATGGGGAAGTGTCCGGCCCGGGGGAGCCGGGGAGCCGACAGCCCGCGGGGGCCGGAGAGATCTCCTCGACCCTCGCCGACACCACTCGAGCGTAACCCGCGGATTCTCCCCTTCGCCTATCGATACAGCACCCCGACCCGCCGACGGTAATCGTCATAGGTCTCCTCGAAGAGCAGGCGGGCCCGTTCGGCACCGAGGTGGCAGGCGGCGGTGAGGACCTTCGGTGGTTGGCCGGCTTCGGTGAGCAGTCGCGCGACATCGGCCTTGAGCAGGTTGATGATCGTGCAGCCGGTGACGGTCAACAGCGGCGCGACCGGGGTTTCCAGGCCGTCGATCCAGACGGCCGAATCGCCCGCCGGGGCTTTCTGGTCGAGGACCAGGTCGGCGATTTCGTGCAGCTTCCGGCCCGACTCGTGCCGCGACGTCGAGACTTCGGCGTGGGCCGACGACGTCAGGGCGGCCACCCACATCCCCATCCGCTTCGCCTCCATTGCGACGTCGATCGTCACGGCGTTGCAGCCGCTGGTGGAGATCGCCAGCAGCGAGTCGTCGGGCGACACGGCGAAGTTCCGCCAGAGGACCGGTCCGAAGCCCTGGACGTTCTCGAGGAACATCGCCTGTCGCTGGCCGTTGGCGCAAGCAGGCGATCAATCGGCTCAAGGCCGATCTGACGGCTTGGACGAAGGTCCTGGAAAGTGGCCCGCCCCTTCATCGCGAAGCCCCTCCGGCACCGGAAGGCCGACCCCGATGTGGCCGGCCTCCGCGATCCGGCTTCGCTTGACGAGCTTCCCGGGGCAGAGCAGGAAGCCTGTCACGCTCTCCGGAAGGACGTCGATGCCCTCCTGGCGAGGGCCGGCGGCGGGGGCAGGCCGTGAAGCGAGCCGGACGGATCACTACCGGCCGAACCATCCGGGTGTCGTGAGGGAGACGGTTCGCCGCTGCCCGTGCATACGCATCACCACGCCGCTCCGGACCAGGGCTCGCAGCCCGAGGATCGGCAGTCGGCTTGAGCCCTCCGGCGCCAGCGAAAACCCCTCGTCCATCGTCAATTGGTAGGAGCCTGCTCCCAATTCCATTGTACCCGGTCGATTTCGATGAATCCGGACATCGGCCAGATACTGGCGGAGTCGCTCCCCCTTGAGGCGGGTTGTGCCGATGAACCTGAGCCGGGTCGGGGAGAGCCTCGCGAAGGCCCTGAGCTGCGACTCGGTGATCGAGAGGTTGTGGCTGTGCCCGGTATCTAGCACCGCCGGGAACGGCCGCCGGTCATCGTCGATGCTGATCCAGACGGCGATCTGGTAACGCTTGATCGTGACCGGCTCAGTGCCGACGAAAAGGACCGTCGGGGTTTCTCCGATCGGCAGCCTATCGAGGATCGTCACGGGCCGGCTCGAAATCATCGATCTCGAAAAACGAGGGGTCGATCTCTTCCTCCTCGCGCGTCGCGCGCAGGCGATCATAGACCTCGGCCTTGATGATCAGGTAAGTCTGATGGGTCTCGGGGTCAGCGATCGGGACGGGCTGGCCGCCGGCCTCGCCGATTGCACGTCGCTGCTCGGGAGTAAGCGTGATCATGACCGTCCTCCTCGACCCTATCATTGTACGGTCGGGCCCATTTCGCCGCGAGATCCATTTACACCGCGGACCCCGTGGCGGGGTCCAGCGGCCGAGGGACAGGGCCTATCGATACAACACTCCCAACCGCCGGCGGTAATCGTCGTAGGTCTCCTCGAAGAGCCGGCGGGCGCCGTCGGCACCGACATGGCAGGCGGCGGTGAGGACCTTCGGCGGCACGCCCGCCTCGGTGAGCAATCGGGCGACCTCGGCCTTGACCAGGTTGATGATCGCGCAGCCGGTGACGCTCGACAGCGGCGCGACGGGGGTCTCCAGCCCCTCGATCCAGACGGCCGAGTCGCCCGCCGGGGCCTGCTGGTCGAGGACCAGGTCGGCGATCTCGTGCAGCTTCTGGCCCGACTCGTGCCGCGAGGTCGAGGCGTCGGCGTGCGGCAGCGACGTCAGCGCCACCACGAACATCCCCAGCCGCTTGGCCTCGAGGGCCACGTCGATCGTCACGGCGTTGCAGCCGCTGGTCGAGATCGCCAGCAGCGCAGTCGTCGGGCGACGTGGCGAAGTTCCGCCAGAGGACCGGGCCGAAGCCCTGGACGTTCTCCAGGAACATCGCCTGCCGCTGGCCGTTGGCGCCGACGACCGGGTTGTGGAACGTCATCGACAGCTCGACGATCGGGTGGAAGCCGGGGAACGAGCCGTAGCGCGGGAACATCTCCTCGACGGCCATCCGCGAGTGGCCGGTGCCGAAGACGTGCACCAGCCGGCCCGCCAGGATCGTCGCCGCGAACCGCTCGGCCGCCGCCGCGGATCGACGGGAACTGCGTCGCCTCGATCGCGTCGAGCGACGCCCGCGCCGCCGACAGGTATTGTGCCAGGACGTCCGGGCGATCGGTCATGGCGATGGCGCCGGCTCGGGCGGGGCCGGGCCCTCCCGTCGGGTCCGCTCCGAGACGCACCAGCCGCCGTCGACGACCAGCTCGGCGCCCGTGACGAACCGCGAGGCCGGCTCGCACAGATAGAGCGCGGCCTCGGCGACGTCCTCGACCGATCCCGGCCCGCCGGCGATCGGCTGCCGGGCCGCGATGTACGGGCGGATGACCGGGTCGTTCACGGCGCGGGTGGCCATCGGCGTGTCGATCAGGCCGGGGACCAGCAGGTTGAACCGGATCCGCTCCGCCGCGTAGCGGGCGGCGGCGGCGAGGGTCAGCGACCGGATGGCCCCCTTGCTGGCGGCGTAGGCGATCGTGCCGAAGTGCGCCGGCGCCGGCGACCGGTCGAGCACCGAGCCGACGTTGACCACGGTGCCGCGCAGGCCGACGGCGTCGATCCGCTGGCGGAGCATGAAGCGGACGGCCGCGCGGTTGGTGAGGAAGACGCCCGTGGCGTTGACCGCCATCACGCGGTCCCAGCCGGCGTCGGAGCATTCGTGCAGCGGCCCGTCGCCGAACTGCCGGCCGCTGATGCCGGCGACGTGCAGCAGGACGTCGAGCCGCCCGCCCAGGGCATCGAGGCTGGCGCTGAACAGCTCGGCGACCGCCGAGGCCCCCGAGCCCAGGTCGACCGCGACGTCCCAGACCGGCCCGATCGGGGTGAGCTGGTTCATCGCCGCGCGGCCGAGCTCGGGCGACTGGCCCGCCACCACGACACGCGCACCCTCCTCCAGGAAGCGGCTGGCCGATGCCAGGCCGATCCCGCTGGTGCCTCCCACGATCAGGCAAGTGCGGCCGTCGAGTCGGCCGGGTCGTCGCAAGGGTGGCCTCGTTCCGTTACATTACATCAGCGAGCCCGGCCCGACGGCCGAGTCTTGCACCTGGAAGATCGCCTCGATCTCCACCGCGATCCCGCCGGGCAGCGCACCCATGCCCACGGCGCTCCTGGCGCCGATGCCCGCGTCGCCGAAGACGTCCTTCATCAGGTCGGAATAGCCGTTGATGACCTTGGGATGGTCGGGGAAATCGGGGGTCGAGTTCACCATGCCCAGGCTCTTGATCAGCCGGACGACCTTGTCGAGCGAGCCGAGGTGCAGCCGCAGCGTCGCCAGGATCGCCAGCCCGGTCTGCCGCGCCGCCGCCTGGCCGCCGGCGATGTCCATGTTCTCGCCCAGCCGGCCCGTGATCAGCGTCCCGTCCGAGCGGTACGGCCCGTGGCCCGAGACGTAGAGCAGGTCCCCGTGCCGGATGGCCGTCACGTAGGTGGCCACCGGCTTGGGCGCGGGGGGCAACTCCAGCTTCAACTCGGCGATACGGGCTTCGGCTCCCATGGAAAGTCTTCCTCGAGATTACGGCGGGCGTCGCGGTCCGGCGGGGTGTCCCGGTTCGCTCCACCGGGCTTCGGCCGCGGGAGATCGGCCGGGTCGGACGGCCGGGCTCCCGAACGGCCCCGGACCTGCCCCCCGCTTTGGATTCGACACTAACGGCTGACCGCGCCCAAATCAACAGCGCGGGGGGCCGCCGGACCGGTTGCGCCGGGGCCTTGTCTCAACGGACCACCAGGGCCGCTCCCAGGCCGATTGCCAGCAGCCCGCTCAGGACTCCCATCGCGATCGCGACCCGTCTCCAGAACATCACCACCGCAATCCGTTCCTTGAGCTCCGCGATGATCGAACGCGACGCTGCCTCCTCGTCCGAGCCCGACGGAGTGCAGAGGAGCAGCACACCCGCGGACGACAGCTTGGTCGAACTCCGGGTGCAGCATCTGGATGATCTGCGAGCCCAATCCGCAGACGATCGGCGAGCAGCCGCAGTTCGGCCCGCAGCCATAGACCTGGCGGTGGTAGCAGCCGTCGGTGTTGTTATAGGTGTACGAGCAGGTCCCGCAGCCCGTGGTGATCTTAGCGCTCAGCCCGCGAGGTCGGTCTTTCTCGGTCGCGTTCGCCATGTGGTCCTCCGGAAGTCGAGATGGGAAGATCGTGCGGCTCGCCGGCATGGCGAGGGGAGGGAGGGGCTGCGTTGTCGCCGGTTCCCCGCGTCGAGGGGGCCGGCGACGCCGATTCGGTCCGGGTGGGTCACGGAACCATCCGGACCACGCGGAAGCCGATGTAACGGATGGCCTCGGATGGCAAGAGACGATCGAGGCTCGGGCTGTATCCGGCGACGGTCAGCCCGCCTTCGGGCTGGGAGTAGCTCCCGCCTCGGACCGCGACCAGCCGGAGCTTGCGGCATTCGACGCCGCGGATGGCCGGACATTCACAGCCTACGATATGGGGCGGATCCGGATTCTCGCACCATTCGAGCAAGTTACCCAGCACGTCGAAGAGGCCGAAGTCGTTGGGCCGGAGGCGGCCGGCCGGCTCGGCGCGGTTCTCGGTGTTGTGGCTGAACCAGGCATACGAGCCCGCGGGCCGGGCGGAACGTCCGAAGTAGCGATCGACGGTCGTCCCCCCCGCGCGGCGAACTCCCACTCGGCCAGCGTGGGCAGGCGGTAGCCGCGTCGGCGGAGATGGTCCGGGGCCGCGACCATCGACCCGGGCGTCTCGCCCGGCACGTAGCACCATTCCTCCCGCGGAAGGCCCTCCTGCTGGCTCAGCCAGTTGCAGAACCGTGCCGCCCGCTGGAACGAGACGGCTCCCACCGCCGAATCGGGATCGCGCGGCATCGGCCCGTGTTCGCACTCCACCCGGTCGAGGTATTCGCGGTCGAACGGCAGGAACTTCGCCAGCGTGACCTCGGTCGTGCCGACCGCCAGCCGCCGCGGCGGGGCGCCGGGCTCGGCCGCGACCGGCCCGACGATCGCGAGCGTCTGGCCGCTCGCGTTGACCAGCCAGCGACGGTCGCCCGGCGGCCGGCCCGCCAGCTCGGCGTCGATCCGGGCTCGCTCCGACGCCATGCCCCAGCGCACGGAGCAGGTAGCCGAGGCTCGAGTGCACGCCAGGGTCGGGGTCCTCGCGATACAGCGACTCGAGCCGGCCGCGGGAGCCCGGGGTCGATCGAGGCGGGCGGGCGGCCGGCGTCGTCCCGCTCGGCGAGGACCTGGACCAGCGCGCGGCGAACGCCCGCATCGGCCTCGGACCCGAGGCGGGCGAGTAGCGTCGTCGGGTCGATCCGCGAGGCAACCAGCCAGTCCATCAGCTCGACGCGGTCGTCGGGGACTTCGACGGCGCCGAGGATCGCCCAGGCGGCCGCGGCTTCGGGAGTCGGCCCGCGATCGTCCGGCCCATCGAGGCCGATCAGGGCCGCCGCGGCGCGGGTGCCTCGCCCGGCCGGTAAGGCGTCGTCATCCAGGGCGGCGCGGAGCCGTCCTGCAACGGCCGACCGGTGCGGCCGCAGCCCGGCGACGATCGCCCGGTGCTCGTCGGGCCCGCATTCCAGCAGCCGATCGACCAGCTCGGCCGCTCGCGACGGCTCGGAGGGCAAGAGCGCCAGCAGGATCCGGGTCCGGACCTCCGGTTCCAGTCGGCCGGAGTCGAGCCGGGCGCGGAGCTCGGCCTCGATCCGGCCGCGACGGCCGGGCATCTCGCGGATCTTCCGATCCAGGTCGTCCCACCCCGCCGCCGGCAGGTCGCGGGCAAAGGCCGCGGCCACCTCGCGATCGCTGCGGTCGAGGCGGTACGCGACAGCGACCGCGAGCAGCGCGGCGGCGACCATGACACCCGCCGCCGCCGCCCGCCACGGCGAGCGGCGGACCCAGCGGGCGAGCCGCCGCAGCGGGCCGGGCGCGACCACTCCGGTCGGCTCGCCGTCGAGGTAACGCCGCAGGCCACCGCCAGGGCACCGGCCGACTCGAACCGCAAGGCCGGGTCCTTCTCCAGGCATTTCAGGCAGACCGCCTTCAGCTCGCGGCCGACGGCGCGGTCGCGCTCGCGCGGCCATTCGGGCTCGTCCCCGATGACCCGCAGCAGCACGGCCGCGGGCGGCGATCCGCTGAAGGGCGGCTGGCCCGTCAGCAGTGTCAGCAAGGTCGCCCCCAGCCCATAGATGTCAACCGACGCCCCCGCCCGCCGGTCGCCTCGGGCCTGCTCGGGGGCCATGTACTCGGCGGTCCCCATCGGCCGGCCCGACCGGCTGGTCGCGTCGGTCGCCTCCAGCGACTTGCACAGGCCCAGGTCGATCAGGATCGGGCGGTCCTCGGCGTCCACCATGATGTTCGACGGCTTCAGGTCGCGGTGCACGATCCCCCGCTCGTGGGCGTACTGCACCGCCCGGGCGATCGGCTCGATGTAGGCTGCGGCCCGGCGCGGGTCCATCGGCCCGCCGTCGCGGACCAGCCGGCCCAGGCTCCGGCCGATGATCAGCCGCATCGAGAAATACACCACGCCCTCGAACAACCCGACGTCGAAGATCGGCACGATGTGGTCGTGCTCGAGCTGCGCCAGTGCCTCGGCCTCGTTGTGGAACCGCGCCTCGGCCTGCCGGTCGTTGGCATCCGTCGAGTCGCCCCACCAGTCGGCCCGGATCAGCTTGAGCGCGACCAGCCGACGCGCGTTCTTCTGGAGTGCCCGGTAGACCACGCCCATCCCGCCCGAGCCCAGCCGCTCGAGGATCAGGTAATCGCCCAGCATCCGCCCGACTGCCCCGTCGACTCTCGGGACATCTCCGGGGTCGCCGGGTATTCCCTCGCATGTCGAGGCCTCGGGGTTGCCGCCCCGGAATGCGTCGTCCCTGGACCACTCCGTCCGTCCGCCCGACGAGGACGGGGGCTCGCAAGTTCCCGACGATTTTCCGCTCATCGATCATGGCCTCCGCAGGAAGGTCACCGCCGGCCGTCGCCGCCACCCCATCGCCATGATTCCGCCCACACTCCTAACATATCAAGATCGCGCTTCACTGCCGAGTCCCCGCCCCGCTTGTCGCGTCGCGATGCCACGGCTCGCACGCGGCGACCCGGGGCGTTACCATGGTGCCGCTGGCCGACTTTGCGGGCGATGGCCCGCGGAACCGACCGTTGAGGCCCCCTCGCCATGAGCCGTTCGCCCCGCCCGTTCACCGTGGCCCTGATCCAGATGCGATGCTCGGACGACCCGGCCGACAACCTCGCCCGGGCGCTGCGCCCACCTGCGCGAGGCGGCGCGCCGGGGTGCCCAGGTCGCCTGCCTGCCCGAGCTGTTCCGCACCCAGTATTTCTGCCAGGTCGAGGACGCCCGCGCGATTCGACCTGGCCGAGCCCGTCCCCGGCCCGACCACCGAGGCGCTGGCCGAGGTCGCCCGCGAGGCCGCCATGGTGATCGTCGGCTCGGTCTTCGAGCGGCGGACGGCCGGCGTCTACCACAACACGGCCGTCGTCCTCGACGCCGACGGCACGCTCGTCGGCCGCTATCGCAAGATGCACATCCCCGACGACCCGCTCTATTACGAGAAATATTACTTCACCCCGGGCGACCTGGGCTTCCAGGCGTTCGAGACCCGCCACGCCCGGGTGGGGACGCTCGTCTGCTGGGACCAGTGGTACCCCGAGGCCGCCCGGCTGACCGCCCTCCGCGGCGCCGAAGTGCTGTTCTACCCCACCGCGATCGGCTGGCATCCGGCCGAGAAGGACGAGTTCGGCGCCGCGCAGGCGTCGGCCTGGGAGACCATCCAGCGGGCGCACGCCATCGCCAACGGCGTCTATGTCGCGGCCGTCAACCGGATCGGCCACGAGGGTCCGTCCGACGGCGGCCTCGAGTTCTGGGGCGGCTCGTTCCTGGCCGACCCGTTCGGCCGAGTTCTCGCCCGCGCCGGCGGCGACGCCGAGGAAATCGTCGTCGCGACCTGCGACCCCCGGCTCCAGGAGGAGACTCGCCGCAACTGGCCGTTCCTGCGCGACCGGCGGATCGACGCCTACGCGCCGATCACCCAGCGGTTCCTCGACGACCGGTGATCGACGGGCGGCCCTGGCCACTTGCCGGCTCTTCCCTGCCGGACCGGCCTGCGTTGGTCTATAATGACAACAGGCCGTGCCGATCGGCCCGGAGGCCCGCCTGGCCTCCAACCCAAACCCCCTAGCACCCGAGAGCAATCGATGGCGGAGGTCACCGGACGGTCGCGCTGGGAGCTGGCGGCCGAGTCGACCGTGGTGAAGCTCCGCTGGTTCGGCGTCATCATGGGCTACATCCTGGTCCAGAGCCGGACCGGGCTGCACGACCCCTGGGCAGTCCGGGCCTTCCTCGCGCTGGGCGCCGGCTATGCCGCGCTCGACCTGGCTTTCTGGATGAAGGGCCGAGGTCATCCTCAGGGACTGGCCGCTCCTGGTCGCACTCCTGGAATCGGTGTTCATCGCGCTTCTGTGCTACCACGACACCGGGCTCGACAGCCCGTTCCGCTGGTATTACCTGCTGTCCTTGATCTGCGGCTCGATCACCAACGGGGCGGCGGTCGCCTGGTGGACGCTGGGCTTCCACACCGTCAGCCTGCTGGGGCTGGCGTGGGTGCTGGGGATGCCCGGGCATCCCGATCGCCTGCCGCTGCTGACCCTGACCATCATGGCCTGGGTGACCTGGGCGAGCTCGTCGCTGGCCGGACTGCTCCGCGCCGCCGGCGAGGAATTCGCCCGGCTCAACGGCGAGCTGGCCGCCGCCCGCGAGGACCTCGAGCGCCGCGTCGAGGAGCGTACCGGCGCCCTGCGGGCATCGCAGGCGCGGGTGATCCAGCAGGAGAAGATGGCCGCCTTCGGGCTGCTGGCCGCCGGCATCGCGCACGAGGTCGGCAACCCGCTGGCGGCGCTCAGCTCGCTCGTCCAGATGCTCCAGCGACGCGGGCCGGACGACTACACGGCCGCGAAGCTCGAGCTGGCCGGCCGCCAGTTGCAGCGGATCGAGCGGACCGTCCGCGAGCTGGTCGACTTCTCGCGGCCGGCATCCAGCGAGCGGGGCCGCGTCCGCGTCGCCGAGGTGGTCGATGAGGCGCTCGGCATCACCAAGTACTACCAGCGCACCAAGCAGCGATCGATCACCACCGACCTGCCGGCCGACCTGCCCACCGTCACGGCGATCCGCGATCACCTCACCCAGGTCGTGCTCAACCTGGTGCTCAACGCCATCGATGCGACCGAGGAACAGGGCACCGTGCACATCGGGGCGCAGGTCGAGGGTTGCTGGCTCGTCCTGAGCGTCGAGGACGACGGCCGCGGGATCTCGCCGGGCGACCGCTGCCGGATGTTCCAGCCGTTCTTCACCACCAAGCCGCACGGCACCGGGCTGGGCCTGTTCGTCAGCCGGCAGATCCTCGAGGACGTCGCCGGCCGGCTCGATTATCGCTCGGAGCTCGGCCGAGGTTCGACGTTCTTCGTCCGGCTGCCGCTCGAGCCCGCGTCGCTCGGCCGCGACGTCACACCGGGCGCAGGCTCCGCCCTGCCGCCGATGCGGGTCGCCGCGGCCGCGGACGTCGAGCCCGAGGAAGAGGAAGCGCTATCGCGATGAGTCCTACCACGCTGATCGAGAAGCCGAACGGGACGGGCCTCGCCGACAAGGAGCCGGCCGCGCGGGGCCGGATCCTTATCGTCGACGACGAGGAGGTGATCTCGGGCACCCTGCACGAGTTCCTCGAGGGCGAGCGGTTCGAGGTCGCCACGGCCGCCAACATGCCCGGCGCGCTGGCGATGGTCGAGTCGTTCGGCCCCGATGTCGTCCTCTGCGACGTGCAGCTCCCCGGCGGCGACGGCCTGACGGTGCTCGAGCGCTCGCTGCGGATCCGGCCCGAGACGCTGTTCATCATGATCACGGCGTACGCCACCGTCGAGAACGCCGTGGCGGCCTTCCGCCGCGGCGCCCAGGACTACCTGATGAAGCCGGTCCTCTTCGAGGACCTGCTCGCCAAGCTCGACCGCCTGATCGCCTACCGGCGGCTCCTGATGGAGAACCAGGCCCTGCGGCGGCAGCTCCACCCGCCGGGCGACCGCGACACGCTCATCGGCGCGGGTCCCGCGATGAAGGCCGTGAAGACCCTGATCCGCAAGGTCGGCCCGACGCGCAGCACCGTCCTGATCACCGGCGAGTCGGGCACCGGCAAGGAGCTGGTCGCCCGCGCCCTGCACGCCGACGGACCCGATCCCGACAGCCTCTTCCTGGCGATCAACGCCGCCGCGATCCCGCACGATCTGTTGGAGAACCAGCTCTTCGGCCACGTCCGGGGCGCCTTCACCGGCGCCGACCGCGACCACGCCGGGCTGTTCGTCGCGGCCGGCACGGGCACCGTCTTCCTCGACGAGATCGGCGAGCTGCCGCGCTCGACGCAGGCGAAGCTGCTGCGTGCCATCGAGAACAAGGAAGTCCTGCCGGTCGGCGCCACGCGACCGGTGTCGTTCCAGGCCCGCCTGATCACCGCCACCAACAAGGACCTCACCGCCGAGGTCGCCGCCGACCGCTTCCGCGCCGACCTGTACTACCGGCTGAATGTCGTGAAGATCCACCTGCCGCCGCTGCGCGACCGCCGCGACGACATCCCCGACCTGGTGGCCGTGCTGCTGGCCAAGCACGCCCGCAGCCTGGGCAAGCGGGTCGACGGCGTCGACAACGCCACGATCCGCGGCCTGATGTCCGCCCCCTGGACGGGCAACGTCCGCGAGCTCGACAATGCCCTGGAGCGCGCCGTCATCCTCACCGACAACCCAATCCTCACGCCCGACGACTTCCCGCCGGGCCTGATCGTCGAGACCGACGCGGATGTCAACGGCGACAACCTTCGCGCGGCGGTCCGCGACTACGAGCGCCGGCACATCCAGCGGGTGCTCCGCGACTGCAACGACGACAAGCGCGAGGCCGCCCGCCGCCTCGCCATGGGGCTCTCCTCGCTCTACCGCAAGCTCGAAGAGCTGGGCATCCGCCCTTGATGTGCCGCCGTCGCGTCGCCCGGCCCGAGCCTCACTTTTCCAGCCGCTTCTTCAGCACCTTGATGTTGACGCTCGGGCCCTGGATGGTCGCCAGGCCGTCCTCGACCCGGACCCGGATACGGTAGGCCTCGGGCCGGAACAAGGTCTTCGGCCCGAAGACGCGGACCCCGGCGACCTGGCCCAGCGTGCGATAGCGCGAGCTTGGCGATCTCGGCATAGAGGCGGCGGAGGAAGGCGTCGCCGTCGCCGAAGGAGACGGTCACCGTCCCCGGCCGCATGAAGATCGCCATGAAGATCGACATAAAGAGGCCGAAGAGCACCCCGCCCCCCAGGCCGGGGCCGAGCAGGATCTCGAGGAAGCTTCGATTCCGCCACACCGAGATCCACATCCAGAACGACCAGCACGTCCCGAATCCGAATCCCATGCCGAGGCCCATCAGCAAAAAGGTCTTCCACAGGGCCCCGCGCGATGGCGGCTGGAGGCCCGTCATGCCCTCGCCAACCTGCGCGGCCGAGCCCTCCGATCGCAATGCCCCCTCGGGCCCGGCCGGCGAGTCTTCGGTTTGCATGGCATTCTCCCCGAGGATGGGTGCCGCGGCGTCAGGAAGCGAGGCCCACCTCGACTGAAGGGAGAAGTGGACCACCGCGTCGTCGGGATCATTCAATGATACGAGGCTGAACAGGTAGTGCCAGCGTCAACCCGTGAACCCGGCTTCTCGGCGTTGACCGCGTGCAATATAATCATGTTACCTGCAAGCTGGCGCACCAACGGTCCCGGCATTGCCGAGGAATGCGCCGCAGGTTTCTACGCCGTCATGGGTTAGGACGCCGGCCCCCGATGTTTGCCGCCGCGCCGATTCGCTCCGCTCCCCGATCCGCCCGCCCGGAAGGCCGACCGGCGCTTCGCCGACCGGCCGGATCCGCCTGGATCCCTCCAGGATGACCCCGATCTTCCGAGATTCCCCCTGGTAATCCGCAGAATCCAATCAACTGGGCCGTGACGGCCGATCCCGAGGGTGTGGACTGGAACATGGTTTTCGACCCGAAATTCATCCGAAACTTCTCGATCATCGCCCACATCGACCACGGCAAGAGCACGCTGGCCGACCAGCTCCTGCTCCAGTCGGGCGCGATCACCAATCGCGAGTTCCGCGAGCAGCTCCTCGACGACATGGACCTCGAGCGAGAGCGGGGGATCACGATCAAGGCGCGGGCCGTCGCGATCAATTACACGCTCGACGGCCAGGCAGTACGAGCTGAACCTGATCGACACGCCGGGGCACGTCGACTTCCACTACGAGGTCTCGCGCAGCCTGGCCGCCTGCGAGGGGGCCATCCTGCTGGTCGACGCCACCCAGGGCGTCCAGGCGCAGACCGTCGCCAACGCCTTCCTGGCGGCGGGCGGCGACCTGGCGATCGTGCCGGTGCTGAACAAGATCGACATGCAGGCGTCGCGGCCCGAGACGGTCAAGGAAGAGATCATGACCAGCCTGGGGATCGACCCGGCCGAGGTGCTGGCCGTCAGCGCCAAGACCGGCCAGGGCGTGCCCGACGTCTTCCGCGCCATCATCGACCGCGTGCCGCCGCCGGCCGGCGACCCCAATGCTCCCCTGCGTGCCCTGATCTTCGACTCGAAGTTCGACGACTATCAGGGCGTCATCACCTATGTCCGGGTCGTCGACGGCGTGCTTCGCCGCGGGCAGAAGATCCGCCTGATGGCCGGCGATACCGAGTACGAGGTCACCGGCCTGGGCCGGTTCCGGCCCCGCGAGGTCCCCTGCGACGAGCTGGGCGTCGGCCAGGTCGGTTACGTCGTCGCCAACATCAAGCGGCTCTCCGACGTCCACATCGGCGACACCATCACCCAGGTCCCCGGGTCCGGCCCAGATCGCCCTGCCCGGCTACCAGGAGCCCGTCCCGGTCGTCTTCTGCGGGCTTTTCCCCGCCACGAACAACCAGTTCGACGATCTGCGGACGGCCCTCCAGAAACTGGCGCTCAATGACTAGTAGCTTCACGTTCGAGCCCGAGACCTCCGACGCGCTGGGCTTCGGCTTCCGCTGCGGATTCCTCGGCATGCTCCACATGGAGATCGTCCAGCAGCGGCTCGAGCGCGAGAGCAACCTCTCCCTGGTGCAGACGGCCCCCAACGTCACCTACGAGATCCTCACCAACAAGGGCGAGACCCTGCACATCTCCAACCCCACCCGCATCCCCGACGCCGGCGACATCGAGGAGTTCCGCGAGCCGATCGCCCGGCTCAACTTCATCATCCCGTCGGACTGCATCGGCGCGATCATGCAGTTGTGCGAGGATCGCCGCGGCGTCTACCTGAAGACCGAGTACCTCTCGCCCACGCGGGCGATCCTGAGCTACGAGCTGCCGCTGGCCGAGATGATCTACGACCTTTACGACAAGCTGAAGAGCGCGACCCGCGGCTACGGCACGATGGATTACGAGGTGATCGGCTTCCGGGCCGGCGACCTGTGCCGGCTCGACATCCTGGTCGGCGGGCAGAAGGTGGATGCCCTCTCGTGCGTCGTGCACCGGGCGCACGCCGACCGTCGGGGTCGGAAGCTGGTCAAGAAGCTCAAGGGCGAGATCGATCGCCACCAGTTCGAGGTGGCCATCCAGGCCGCCATCGGCAGCCGGGTGATCGCCCGCGAGACGATCTCGGCCTTGCGGAAGAACGTCACGGCCAAGTGCTACGGCGGCGACATCACGCGGAAACGCAAGCTCCTCGAAAAGCAAAAGGAGGGGAAGAAGCGTATGAAACAGGTAGGGAACGTCGAGATCTCGCAGGACGCCTTCCTCGCCGTGCTCGACGACAGCGAGGATTGATCGAGCCCGGACCTCAGGCCGATTGGCGCGGGTCATCCGACTCCGCCGGGCGGCCCGACCGAAGGGATTCCGCCGTATCCTGGAAAATCAGAAGACTTTCGGTTCGCCGGCTCGGAGGTCCCCAGACCTTCCCTCGACCGCCGACATCACCGCGCACCAGTACCGAGAGAACAGCCCGCCTGGCCGGGATCGAGTTTTGCGGATGGCGAGTCCCCTTTCGATCGTCGATGGTCATGCCGTCCGGCCCGTGGGGCCGGGACGGGGATTCCTGCGCCAGACGGTCGAGCTGCTGGTGACCCTGAGCCTGTGCGTGATCCTGGTGCGGACGTTCTCGGCCGAGGCGTACGTGGTCCCGACCGGATCGATGGCGCCGACGCTCCTGGGCTGGCATCGCGAGCTGGTCTGCCCGAACTGCCAGTATGCGCTTCGACGTGGGGATCGACGAGGAGGGGCACACCGGGCTCGCCGATCTGCCCGAACTGCGGCGAGACGAACCTCGAGCGTGTGCCGGCCGTCGAGTGCGGCGGCGACCGGGTGCTCGTGCAGAAGTTCCTCTACGACTTCCGCCCGCCCAAGCGGTGGGAGGTCGCGGTCTTCCACTATCCCGGCGACCCGTCGCAGGCCTACGTCAAGCGGGTGGTGGGCCTGCCGGGCGAGTCGATCCGGATCGCCGACGGCGATGTCTACGCCGACGGGCGGATCCTCCGCAAGTCGCTGGAGGACCAGCGGGCGATGCGGATCCTCGTGCACGACAGCCGGTTCACGCCGCGGGATTCCGACCGGTTCCCGCGCTGGGTCTTCCGGTCGGGCTGGGGTTACCGGTCGCCGGCCACGGGCTGGTCGCGGACCGATCAGGGCTTCGTGCACCGGCGCCGGCCGGGCGTCGGGCCGGACGACTGGGTGATCTACCGCCACTGGGACCCGTCGCATCGTCGGTACGGGCCGGTCCGCGACTTCTACGCCTACAACGGCGGCGACCTGCCGGCCGACAACGAGGTCGCCGACCTGGGGCTCGAGGCCCGGATGACGCTGGACCGCTCGGTCGAGTCGCTGTCGTTGGCGTTGCGGTCGGGCTCGGACCAGTTCTCGGTGCGGATTCCGGTGGGTCGGGATGGGCGAGGTCGAGCTGGTGCACAACGGCGTGCGGGTGCCGATCGTCGAGCGGCATAACCCGTTCCGCGACCTGGGCGGTTCGTGGCCCCGCGAGCTGACGCTGGAGGCGTCGGCCTTCGACCGCCGGGTCCTGGTGGCCATCGACGGGCAAGTTGCTGTTCGACCCCTACGACTACGAGAACCCTCGGTGGGGCCCGAGCATCGGCGAGATCCCGATCGGCCTGGGCGTGCACGGCGGGCGAGGCTGACAATCGGCGAGCTGCGGATCTTCCGCGACGTCTACTACACCGGGACGCTGGCCAGCACGCCCCGCCAGGGGCACGCGGCTGCGGTCGCCCGTCCGCCTGGGCCCCGACGAGTATTTCGTCCTGGGCGACAATAGCCCGGTCTCGAACGACTCGCGGTTCTGGAGCGTGGGGCCGGTGGTGCCCGGCTCGATGTTCCTGGGCAAGCCGTTCCTGGTGCACCTGCCGGGCGAGGTGGTGCCGCTCCGGGTGTTCGGCCGGTCGGTTTGCTGGGTTCCCGATCCCCGGCGGATCCGTTACATTCGATAGGAGTGCCGCCGGGACGGGCGGGGTGGCGGGCGAGGCCCGGAGTGCCGGCCGATCCGCCGGCCGGCCGCGGCGGACCCGGATGAGGAAAGGGAACAGCCAACGATGGGACGGTCCTCCGCCACGCTGCCGGCCGCCAAGGCCAAGCTGCAGACTTCCGCCAAGGGCCGCGACGAGCCCCAGGCCCGCGAGGGCCATCGCGACACCGTCGAGGCCATCGTCGTGGCCTTCATCCTGGCCCTGGTGGTCCGGGGGTTCGAGGCCCAGGCGTTCGTGATCCCGACCGGCTCGATGGCCCCGACCCTGATGGGCCGGCACAAGGAGATCGCCTGCCCCCAGTGCGGCTTCGTCTACGCCGTCAACGCCTCGGAGGAGGTCGAGTCGCCGCACGGCCAATCCGCGACCGTCGGGTCTCTGGGCTCTGCGTCAACTGCCGGTTCCAGGCCCTCGGGCTCGACGAGATGCCCAGCTTCAAGGGCGACCGCATCCTGGTGATGATGTTCCCCTACGACCTGCCGTTCCTGCCCGGCAGCGGCCCGCCCGAGCGCTGGGACGTCGTGGTCTTCCGCTACCCCGAGGAGCCCGAGGTCAGCTACATCAAGCGGCTGGTCGGCCTGCCCGGCGAGACGATCCGGATCGCGCACGGCGACATCTACATCAAGCCGCCTGGCTCGGAGCGCCTTCATCCTGGCCCGCAAGCCGCTGCGGCACCAGTCGGCCATGCAGATCAGCGTCTACGACGACCGCTACCGCCCCCGGCCCTGGCCGGCAGCCGCGAATGGGCCCGCTGGCGCCCGAGTCGCGACCTGGACGGCAGCCCGACGAGAATGTCGGCCGGTTCGCGGCCGAGTCCTCCGACGGCTCCTGGTCCGAGCTGCGATACCATCACCTGGTCCCCGACCCCGAGCAGTGGGACGCCATGCTCGACGGCCGCGACCTGCCCCGCCCGCCCCGCGCGACGCTCGTCACCGACTTCTACTCGTACAACACCAACCTGCCCCGGAACCTTTCCGACCTGGTCAGCGACTCGCATTACGACCGGAAAGCGCATGGATGCAGCCGCACTGGGTCGGCGACCTGACGCTCGAATCGACCATCGAGGTCAAGTCTGCAAGCCCCGGCGGCTCGGTCCGCTGCGAGCTGGTGAAGGCGGGCGTGCCGTACCGTTGCACGATCGACCTGACGACCGGGGCCGCGACCTTCACCCGGGGCGACGAGGTCGCTGGGCCAGGGCGACGACCGCGATCCGGGGACCGGGGACGGTACCGGCGTCGAGTTCGCCAACGTCGACGACCGGCTGACATTGGTGGTGGACGGCCAGGACGGTCGGCGCGCCCGGGTTCGCCTATGATCCCGGCGCGGGCAACCCGATCCCGACCGCGCGGACCTGACTCCGGCGGCTGTGGCCGTGCGGAATGCGACGGTCGGTCGCGAGCGACCTTGTCCTGAAACGCGATATCTACTATACCCAGTATCCCGGACGGAACGATTATGAAGAGGTGTGGGACGAACGTCGGCCGCGAAACCCGGTCGAGCTGTTCGACTTCCTCTCCGACCCGTCGCGGTTCGCGGGCCTGGCACGGTTGAAGTCGCACGATTATCCCGATCGGGGCGGACCGGTTCTTCATGCTGGGGGACAACAGCCCCCGCAGCAAGGACAGCCGCGGCTGGAGCGACGATCGACTCCGAGCCTGGGACAAGACCACCGGCCGCGAGGCCTGGGAGGTCCCCCGGGCGAACCTGACCGGCAAGGCGTTCTATGTGTACTGGCCGCACGGTGTGCCGTTCGGCCCCGAGTCGTTGCGGGTCGGCCGGGACTTCCGGCTGCCGTTCCGGCCCTATTTCGAGCGGATGAAGTGGATCCGCTGAGCCAGGCCGTCCCGTTCGGAAGGCCGACGGCGCAGACGATCACGGAGGATCGACCGATGCCCTTGCTCGAGGTCCGCGGGCTGGAGAAGTGGTACGGCCGCCGCCAGGTGGTCAACGGGGTCGACTTCGACGTCGATCGCGGCGAGGTCGTCGGCCTGCTCGGGCCCAACGGGGCCGGCAAGACCACGAGCTTCCGCATGACGATCGGCCTGATCGACGCCGACGGCGGCAAGGTCATGTTCGACGGCCGCGACGTCACCCGCCTGCCGATGTATCGCGCGCGCCAGGGCCGGCATGGGCTACCTGGCCCAGGATACGAGCGTCTTCCGGCAGTTGTCGGTCGAGGACAACCTGATGGCGATCCTCGAGACCCGCAAGGACATGAACCGCAAGCAGCGGAAGGACCGCCAGAACGAGCTGCTCGACCAGTTCGGGCTGACCAAGATCCGCAAGACCAAGGCCAACCGGGTCTCCGGCGGCGAGCGGCGCCGGCTCGAGATCGCGCGCTCGCTGATCACCGAGCCCAAGCTGATCATGCTCGACGAGCCGTTCGCCGGCATCGACCCCAAGACCGTGGCCGAGATCCAGGACCAGATCCGCGACCTGGTCGACCAGTACAACATCGGCATCCTGCTGACCGACCACCAGTTCCGCGAGACGCTCGAGGTCACCGACCGCTGCTACCTGATCCGCGAGGGCCGCGTCTTCGCCTACGGCAACCGCGAGCAGATCCTGAATAACCCCGACGTCCGCCGCCACTACATCGGCGAGCGGTTCGACGTCGGCCACCTGCTCGAACGCCGGCGGCCGGTCTCGCTGTCGCACCACGGCGGCCAGCATCCGCCGTCGGACGGTCCCGAGCCCGCCATGGCCTCGGCCGCCGTCACCCCCACCCCCACCCCTGCCCCCTCCCCGATCGCCACGAACTCGGCGTCGATGTCTGCGTCGGCCGACCGGGATTTCGCGGCGTCGGCCCAGGCTTCCGCGACCGCGTCGGCGTCGGCCCCGGCGCGGCCGGCCGTCTCCCGCGGCCAGCGGCTCCAGACGGACGAGTACGACGACGATGGCACCTCGGTCCTGCTGGGCTCGTTCATCACGACCGAGATCTCGGCGATCGAGATCGAGCCGATCGACTTCCAGTCGATGATCGGCACCGACGCCAGCGACCTGCCGCCTCCGCCCGTCCTGCCCGACGAGCCCGTCCCGGGCGTCTACGAGGAGCACGGCCGCTGAGCGAGCGGACGGTCCGGCTCTCCTCGACCTCTCCGGTCCAGTTGACACCCGCGTCCGGTGACCTAGGTTACGTATGTCGGCATTGTGCGAGCCGCCCGGGGCGACGACGCCCCGCTGCGCTCGCGCCGATGCCGAGGGCGCGGGATGGGACGGGCCGGGCCGGGCGGTTGGCCAACCAGCCGGCTGGCCAGCCGCACGACCGCGGGTGCTTGACGCGGTCGGGCCGACCGCCGCCTCCGCCCCACGCGTGAACCGGCACCTCGAGGCGAGGCGAACATCATGGACGCGAAAGCGAACACGCTCTTCTGCGAATCGCCGGTCAACGGCACCCGTTCGGAGCCGCAGCCGAACCGGCAAGCGGCCTACCTGATCGTGATCCGCGGCGCGATGCCCGGCACCATGCTCCGCCTGGGCAACGACGCGACCACGCTGGGCCGTTCGACCGAGAACAGCTTTGCCCTCGACGACATCACGGTCTCGCGGCGGCACGCCACCGTCCGGATCGACGCCCGAGGAGGGGTCTCGGTCATCGACGACGGCAGCACCAACGGCACGTTCCTCAACGGCAACCGCCTGGGCGCCCATCGGCCCGTGGTCCTCCAGGACGGCGACCGCATCCAGCTCGGCAGCGGGGTCGTGCTCAAGCTCGTACGGCTCGATGCCTCCGACGCCCATTTCCACCACGAGCTGTTCGAGCGGACCGTCCGCGACGGGCTGACCGGAGTCTACAACCGCGCCTATTTCCTCGACCAGGTCGGCAGCCTGTCGGCGCGGCAGTCGGCGCAGGGGCTGGGCCTGGCGATCCTGATGATCGACATCGACTATTTCAAGCGGATCAACGATCGGCACGGCCACCTCGCCGGCGACGCGGTGTTGCGGGAGATCTCGTGCGTGATCCGCGAGGCCACCCGCTCGGAGGACCTGGTTGCGCGCTACGGCGGCGAGGAGTTCATCGTCGCCCTGCCGATCGGCTCGCCCGAGCTGGCCGCGGCCCGCGCCGAGCGGATCCGCGCCGGCATCGCGGCCCGCCGCATCCGGGCGGGCGGGGTCGAGACCCGGGTCACGGTCTAGATCGGCGTGGCCTACGGGCCGTCGTGCTGGCCCGTCGCAGAGCCCTCGCTGATCGAGGCCGCCGACGAGGCGCTCTACCTGGCCAAGGCCGAGGGACGCAACTGCGTCATCCTGGCCGGCCGCCCCGGCTTGCCCTCGCGGGATACCCAGTCGGTCGAGATCGTCACGTCTTTGTAAAGTTGGCTCGACCGCCGTCCGATCCCGCGGGGACGCGGTCGCCCCGCCCTGCGAGGTCAGCGTTCACGGGATGGTGGACCGCGAGAGGCGAACCGGCGACGTCAGTCGCCGGGTCTCTGGGGGTATCGCTCGGGTTCGAGGGCATCCCGGCCACTGACTTTTGCCTGGCTGCTGCATTGTGCCACCCGGCGACTGACGTCGCCGGTTCGCCAGGCTGTTTATCGCGTCGCCCGGCTGCTGCGTCGAGTCACTCGGCGACTGACGTCGCCGGTTCGCCCGGCTGTTTGTCTCATCGCCCGGCTGTTTGTCTCATCGCCCGGCGACTGACGTCGCTGGGGATAATTTTCCCAGTGCGGTGACCTGGGCTATTTCATTCGGCCCCGTCGGCGCGACTGACGCAGGCCACGGTCTCCTGCCGACAGTCTCGAAAAAATCCGGGAATCCTCTCCGGCCTGGTGTCGATCTGGTCGATTGTCATTCGACCAGAAGGTGACGGGCGGTCAGGTGACCGCAAACGACCCGACCTGGGATTTCTCGGAAACGTATCAGGAGTGACGAGATGTCGCGACGACTGCTTGCTTGCGCATTGCTGCTGGCCCTTCCGCTGGCGACTTACGGCGAAGACAAGGCCGCCAAACGGCCGCCGGCGCCCGCCAATCCCGCCTTCGAGAAGATGAAGTCGATGGCCGGCACCTGGCTGATCGCGGACGAGAACGGCAAGCCGACCGACGAGGTCATGTCGATCATCAAGGTGACCTCGGGAGGGAGCGCGGTTCACGAGGTGATCGCGCCGGTCAGCCCCAGGAAATGCTGTCAGTCTACACGGTTGACGGGCCGGATCTCGTGCTGACCCATTACTGCGTGCTGGGCAACCAGCCGCGTCTGAAGGCCGACCCGAACTCGTCGGCCAACCAGATCCGCTTCCTGTTCGCCGGCGGCTCCAACCTGGACCCCGCCAAGGACAAGCACATGCATTCGATGACGCTCACATTTGTTGACGATAGCCACGTCGAGCTCACGGGAGAAGCCTGGCAGGACGGCGCGCCCATCAAGGACATGTGCTGCGCCAAGAAGCTGGTCCGCAAGAAGTAATCGAGGCGCCCGGACGACGCACGCGATCCGCGGTGGAGCTGCCTGTTCGTACTTGCCGAGGCCGTCGCGTCCTCCGAACCGGTTCGGGGGGCGCGCGGCCTCGTGCCCATGGAGTCTCGAGATCGTGTCGTCGATTCTCGCAGGCGGGTCACGCAACGGGATACGGCAACTCCCTCTCCGCCCGGCACCACGACTGGCCTTCCCCCGCGGGCGGTGCCGGTGCTACCCTTTCGGCTCCGGTACGGCCAGGCGGCTGAGTGATCGGAAAGGGGGCGCAATGCAGTCGGCGGAGGCAGGCCGATGCGAGCGGGATGGAGCGGACGAGGTGACCCGCACCTCGGCGGACCTCCGGGCCTTGGTCGATGAGGTCTACCGGACGGAGTCCCGTCGGGTCTTCGCGTCCCTCGTACGACTGCTTCGGGATTTCGACCTTGCGGAGGAGGCGCTCCACGAGGCGTTCGTCGCGGCCGTCGAGCGGTGGGGACGCGAGGGCGTGCCGAGGAACCCACGGGCCTGGCTGGTGTCGGCGGGGCGATTCAAGGCCATCGACGTCCTGCGACGCCGCGGCACCTTCGACGCCCAGCAGCGCGAGGTCGCCGAGCGGTTCGCCGAGGTGACCGAGTCGAATGCGGCCCGGGCGAATGCGGAGATCGAGGACGACCGGCTGCGGCTGATCTTCACCTGCTGCCACCCGGCGATCGACCTGAAGGTCCAGATCCCGCTCACACTTCGCGAGGTGTGCGGCCTGACGACCGACGAGATCGCCGCCGCCTTCCTGACCGCTCCGGCAACCATGGCGCAGCGGATCGTCCGGGGCAAGGCCAAGATCCGCGACGCCGGCATCCCGTTCGTGATTCCGACCGCCGACGAGCTACCCAACCGGCTGGAAGCCGTGCTCGCGGTGGTCTACCTCGTGTTCAACGAAGGTTACTCCGCAACGTCGGGCGACTCGATCACGCGGGCCGACCTGTCGGGCGAGGCCATCCGCCTGGGCCGGCTGCTGGCCGAACAGCTTCCCGACGCGGAGGCCCTCGGCCTGCTGGCTCTGATGCTGCTCCACGAATCCCGCCGGCCGACCCGCTCGACGCCGGAGGGCGACCTCATCCTGCTCGAGGACCAGGACCGGTCCCGGTGGGACGCCCGGCTGATCGACGAGGGCCGGGCACTGGTCGAGCGGGCGCTCGGCACTCGACTCTTCGGGGCGTACACGCTCCAGGCGGCCATCGCCGCCGTCCACGCGACCGCGACGACCGCGGCCGCCACCGATTGGCGACACATCGCCGCACTGTACGACGCCCTCCTGGCCATCAACCCGTCGCCGGTCGTGGAGCTGAACCGCGCGGTGGCCGTGGCCATGCGCGACGGGCCGCTGGCGGGACTGGGGCTCATCGACGCCATCCTCCACCGCAGCGACCTGGGCGCCTACCACCTGGCCCATGCCGCCCGTGCCGACATGCTTCGGCGGCTGGAACGGCGTGAGGAGGCACGGCGGGCCTATAAGCGGGCACTGGCCCTCGCGCAGCAAGAGCCCGAGCGCAGGTTCCTCCGCCGTCGGCTCGACCAGCTCTGACGGCCGCGGAAGGGTGGTCGCAACAACAACATGCGCCGTCCTCAGCGAGAAGTCGCGTGGGCGGCGCCCACCGAGAGTGTCCGAGGGCTTTGGCCAGGAAATCCGCGATGGATGTCGATCCGCGGCCGCCCCGTTCGACTACGGGTGAAGGGCAGGCCGGGTGGGCCTTGCCCGAGACCTTTTCCGAGGAAAGCCGATGACAGACCAGAAGATCCGGACCTGCCTGTGGTTCGACGGAAAGGCCGAGGAGGCCGCCGAGTTCTACGTATCGGTCTTCAAGGACTCGGCCGTCACGAGCGTCACCCCAGGCCCGAACGGCTCGGCGCTCGTCGTCACCTTCCGGCTGGCCGGCGTCGAGTTTCTCGCCCTGAACGGCGGGCCCATGTTCCGGTTCAACGAGGCGGTGTCGCTGTCGGTGGACTGCCGGTCGCAGCAGGAGCTGGACGAGCTGTGGGAAAAGCTGTCGGCGGGCGGCTCGTCGGGGCAGTGCGGGTGGCTCAAGGACCGCTACGGCCTGTCGTGGCAGATCGTCCCCGACATCCTGCCGAAGCTGCTCGGGGACGCGGACCCCGGCCGGGCCCGGCGCGTCATGGACGCCCTGATCAGGATGACGAAGCTCGATATCCGTGCCCTGGAGTCGGCGGCCGACGCGGCGTGAGCAACGACGAGCCTTCCTGGGAGCGAAAGGCGGGGTAACGGAGAACGTCATGAAATACATCCTGCTGATCTACGGGGCCGAGGATAGCTGGACTCCGGACGAGCGAAAGACCTGCATGATCGAATCGATGGCCGTCATCGACGATCTCAAGGCCCAGGGGCAGTACCTCGACGCCGCACCGCTTCAGTCGGTGACGACCGCCGCCACGGTCCGCGTGCGCGATGGCCGGACGCTCGTCACCGCCGGTCCATTCGCCGAGACGACCGAGCAGCTCGGGGGCTACTACCTGGTCGACCTGGCCGACCTCGACGAGGCGATCGCGGTCGCCGTGCGCCTGCCGCCCGCCGACAAGGGGACCGTCGAGATCCGCCCGCTGCTGGCCCAGGAGGGACTGCCGCCCGATCGCCCGTTGCCGGCCGACGCGGGCGGCGAGTCGCGCAGCCCGTTCCTGCTGCTCTGCTATGACGACGCTGCCGCCTGGGAGGCCGCCGGGCCCCACGCGCTCGCCAACGCCCGGGCCGAGGGCGTCTCGCTAACCCGGCGACTCGACGGCGAAGGCCGATATCTCACCGCGTCACCCTTGCATCCGGCGGCGACGGCCACGTGCGTCGCCGTGCGAGGCGGCCGGCCCATCATTACCGACGGTCCCTTCGCCGAGACCCGCGAGATCCTGGGCGGCTACTACCTGATCCTGGCCGAGGATCGCGAGACGGCCGTGCGGATCGCCGCCGAGCACTCGGGCGCGCCGCTCGGCGCCGTCGAGGTGCGGCCGCTGTTTGACCTGTCCAGCCTTCGTGACTCGTCCTGAAAAACCCCGGCCCCGCTGACGATTCCCGCCCCGGCTATCGTCGCCCCGGCGATCGTGACGACGGCGGTAATTGGCCGTCGCGTGAAACCTGCAAGCTTCCCGAAGCGCGAGGAGAGAGACCATGACCGGCGCGACCATTACTCCGTCCCTGGATTTCAGCGGCCGATGCGAGGAGGCGCTGGAGTTCTACAAACAGGCCCTCGGCGCGGAGGTCGAGCTGGTCGTGCGCTTCGACGAGATGCCCGGGAACCCGCCGCCAGGGGCGGTCCCGCCGGGGTGCGAAAAAAAGGTCATGCACGCCTCGTTCCGCGTTTTCGGGGTGCCGCTCATGGCGACCGACGGGCGCGACACTACCACGAAGTTCGAGGGGATGATGCTCGCGCTGGCCATCCCGGACGAGGCCGATGTCCGGCGGGCGTTCGCCGGCCTCGCCGACGGCGGCAGCGTCATCGTGCCGCTCGACGAGACATTCTGGTCGCCGTGCTTCGGCATGGTCACCGATCGGTTCGGCGTGGGCTGGATGGTCATGGTCCCCCAGGCATCGGCGAGCTGATCCAGCCCGCAACGGCGTCTCGGAACCGGTCGAGACGCGCCGAACGGTTGGGTGGCTCACAGACCAACGACCAGGGCCCCATCCCCCACCGATCCGGCCCGGTCCTCTTGTAGGAGGGAGCTCCTGCTCCCGATCCGGCCGGCCCGATCCGGTCGGCCCGATCGCCGGCAGGAGCCGGCTCCAACAGCGGTCCGGATCGGTCGGTCTCCTTGTAGGAGGGAGCTCCTGCTCCCGATCCGGCCGGCCCGATCCGGTCGGACCCGATAAGTTCGGCCCGATCCGGTCGGCTTCGGCCCGCCCGATCACCCGAAGGAGCCGGCTCCCACAACGGCCCGGTCCAATCGGATCCGTCCAATGCAAACGGATCGGACCGGCTCCCCGATCGGTGGACTTCGCTCCTACGTCCGTCGGCCACCCATGCGTTACTCGCTCTAGCATAAGGGACCCGTCATGAGAGTCATGGTGATCGTCAAGGCGACGGAGGATTCGGAGGCCGGGGGACCGCCGAGCGCGGAGATTCTGGCCGCCATGGGGAAGTTCAACGACGAGCTGGCGCAGGCCGGTATCCTGCTCTCGGCGGACGGGCTGAGGCCGAGCTCGGAGGGGGCACGGGTACGGTTCTCGGGCGCGAGCCGCATCGTCACCGACGGCCCGTTCGCCGAGACCAAGGAGCTGGTCGCCGGGTTCTGGATGTGGGAGGTGAGCTCCCTCGCCGAGGCGATCGAATGGGTGAAGCGTTGCCCGAACCCGATGCACGAGGACTCCGACATCGAGATCCGGCCGGTGTACGAGCTGGAGGACCTCGTTGAACGCGCTTCCGCTCGATTCGCCCGAGCGGGAAGCCGCGTCGCGCGCCGAGTAGCTCGGGCCCCCGAACCCGGGGTCGCGGGCCGGAACACGCGCCAGGCCCTGACGGGGCCAACCCGCCCCCGAATGCTCCCGATCGGGCGGAACCGCGTCGCCAGGCGGACGTCCAGCCGCTATGATCGTCGCGTGCTCGCACGGCGAGCGGGTAAGCGAGCGAATCAGGGCGGCGAGCCGGCCGCGAGGGTCAACCGTGACACAGCCAGAACCATCCGCGCCTTCATCGACGACGGCCACGGGCCTGCCGCCCTGGTCGCTGGGCGTCTGTAGCTGGAGCCTCCAGGTCAAGAGCATCCCCGAGCTGAAGGGCCTGCTCGACCAGCTCGGGATCAACGTGGTGCAGATCGCCTGCGGCGACCCGCATCACGCGAGCTGGGACGAGGGCGACGCGATGCCCGAGGCGGCCCTCGCCTCGGGGATCATCATGACCGGCGCGATGCTCGGCTTCCCGGGCGAGGACTACACCACGCCCGCGACGATCCAGCAGACCGGCGGCTTCGGCAACCCGGCGACCCGGGCCGAGCGGCTGGCCCGGCTGGAGTGGGCGCTCGAGCGCACCCGCGCCCTGGGCCTGAGCGACCTGACGTTGCACGCGGGCTTCATCCCCGAGCCCCACGACCCCGGCCGATCGGCCATGCTCGACACCCTGGCCCGCGCAGGGCAACTTGCCGACGACGCCGGGATCACCCTGGCGTTCGAGACTGGCCAGGAGACCGCCGAGCTGCTCCGGCGCACGCTCGACGAGCTGAAGGCCCCCAACCTCAAGGTCAACTTCGACCCGGCGAACATGCTGCTCTACGACATGGGCGACCCGATCCGGGCCGTCGAGATCCTGGGCCCGGACATCCGCTCGGTGCACGTCAAGGACGCGAGGCGCACCCACGTCCCCGGCCAGTGGGGCCAGGAGGTCCCGCTGGGCGAGGGCGAGGCGAATATCCCCGGATTCCTCCGGGCTCTCGAGCGGATCGGCTACCGCGGCCCGCTGGTCGTCGAGCGCGAGGTCGGCGACCAGGCCGGCAGGCTCCGCGACGTCGCGCTGGGCCTGGAGCGATTGCGAGGCTGGCGTGAAGGCTGAGGGTCAGGGGCAAGGCCATCCGGTGTCGGCGTCGTGCCCGGAAGGCCATCCGTCGGGCGGGGCGGGACGCCGGAACCACGAGGGTTCACCTGTGTGCACCAGTTGAAGCTGATACGAGCCCGACGCGCCAGCGAGCGGATCCCCGGGCCGACCAGGCGATCCACAGCCGACCGGTCTTGGATGCGCCCGTTGATACGATCGGGCCGATACAAGCCCGACGCGCCAGCGAATGGATGGCCGATCGGCTCGGGAATCCACTCGCTGGCGCGTCGGGCTCGTCGGCGCAACTCAGCCGTTCGGCGCCTCAGCCGACGACCGAGTTGACCACCTGCGCCAGCTCGCGGCCGGCCTCGGTCAGGGCGTAGAAGTTGTGCTTGCCCGAACGGCGGGGCTCGATCAGACGGCCGTGCCGCAGCAGCGCCAGGTGATGGCTGACCGCCGGCTGGCTCTGCGTCCCGAGATCGGCACACAGCTCGGTCACATTACGCTCTTTCTCGCTCAGTAGCATGAGGACTTGCAGCCGGGTCGGGTCCGAGACCTGCTTGAGCAGCTCGGCGACGCGGCGGATCTCGGCGGTCGGCCGCGACCCGGCGGCGGCGGCCTTGGACGACCGGGACGAGGACTTCGTCGTGGGAGGCATGGATTTCCTCAAGTGGCTTGGCTTTCCAGAGTTCGGTCGAGGGGGCGTTCGGCCCCACTCGGGGGCGGAACGGCCAGTTAAGGATCGCTACAGCTCATAATAGATTTATGCCTACCACCCGTCAAGACCTCTTGGAAGGCTCATTCAATTGAATTCTCGGATTCATGACCGGTTTCGGTCACGACCGCAACGGTTGCATGGAGGTTGCGGACGGTCCGCGCCCGCGGGGCGGGTTATGCGCTTGTCGATGCCCGGCTTTGCCCGGTAGAGTGGGGCGTGGGCCGGCCGCTCACCGGGTGGTGAGGGCGCCGGCAAACCCGGACGGCGGCCAGGGATCGAGCGAGCCATGATTCAGCAGACGACGCGACCAGATCGGACCGCCGTGACGGCCGCCGCCTACCAGCAGTGCATCAACCCCGCCTGCTCGGCGACCTTCGGCGTTGACGAGACCCATTTCGCCTGCCCGATTTGCGCCGACCTCATCGATGTCGTCTACGACTGGGACCGTCTGCCCGTCCCCCGCCGTCTCGACGAGTTCCAGGCCAAGTGGGCCGCGCGGTCCGAGCCGCTGAATTTCTCCGGAGTCTGGCGATTCCGCGAGCTCCTCCCCTTCGCACCGCCCGAGATGATCGTCACCATCGGCGAGGGCCAGACGCTCCTCCAGCCCGCCGACAAGGTCGCTCGCTACGTCGGCCTCGAGCCCGGCCACCTCTGGCTCCAGTACGAGGGCATGAATCCATCGGGCAGCTTCAAGGATAACGGCATGACCGCCGCGTTCACGCATGCTCGTATGGTCTCCGCCCGGCGGGTGGCCTGCGCCAGCACCGGGAACACGTCGGCCGCGCTGGCCGTCTACTGCTCGGCCACCGACCTGGGCTTCCGGGCGATCATCTTCATCGGGTCGGGGAAGATCGCCTACGGTAAGCTGGCCCAGGCCCTCGACCACGGGGCGCTCGACGATCCAGATCGTCGGCGATTTCGATGACGCGATGCAGCGGGTGCGGCAGGTGGCCGATCGGCTGGGCATCTACCTGATGAACTCGATCAACCCCTTCCGGCTCGAGGGGCAGAAGACGATCATCTTCCGGATCCTCGAGGCGATGCGGTGGGAGGTGCCCGACTGGATCGTGGTGCCCGGCGGCAACCTGGGGAATTCGAGCGCCTTCGGCAAGGCGCTGATCGAGCTGAAGTACCTGGGGCTGATCGATCGGGTGCCGCGGCTGGCGGTGATCAACGCGTCGGGGGCGCGGACGCTCGACGAGCTCGTCGGCCACCGGCTGTTGAGCTGGAACGAGGGGCTGCCCGAGATGTCCGCCGTCGAGGTCTATTACAACCAGCTCGACACCGACAAGATCAAGGCCTCGACGATCGCCTCGGCCATCGAGATCAACCGGCCCGTGAATCTGAAGAAATGCCTGCGCGCCCTGCATTTCTGCGACGGGGTCGTGCAGATGGTGGGCGACCAGGAGATCATGGACGCGAAGGCGCGGGTGGGCTCGGGCGGCCTGGGTTGCGAGCCGGCCAGCGCGGCCAGCGTGGCCGGGGCCCGCAAGCTGCGTGAGGAGGGGGTGATCGCACCGACGGACCGGGTGGTGTGCGTGCTGACCGGCCACCAGCTCAAGGATCCGACGGCCACGGTGGCCTACCACAGCGGCGACCGCGAGCTCTTCGACCAGGTCCTCGGCAGCCGGGGCGTCCGCCGGGCGGGATTTGCCAACCGGCCGGTCGTCGTGGCCAACGACCTCGACGACATCATCCGGACCATCGCGCTTTATTCCGAGGCCGACCCGGGCGATGCGTCCGAATGAGCCGGGCCCGGCCGAACGCGGCCGGGGGACCCCGGGTGTCCCGCGGGGCGACCGCCCGGGGAGAATCGTTTCGCAACGACGCAAGAAGGGAGCCACGACGCCGTGTCCGAAGCCAGGGTATCGATCGGGATTCATGGGGCGATGGGGCGGATGGGGCTGCGGTTGATCGCCCTCTCGGCCGAGGACCCCGCGCTGCGGCTGGCCGCCGCGGTGACGCGCGGCGGTCATCCCCGGCTGGGCGAGGACGCGGGCCTCGCCGCAGGGATCGCGGCGCTGGGCGTCCCGGTCACGGCGGCGGTTCCCGCCGGGGCGGCCCTGGACGCGATGATCGACTTCTCGACGCCCGCGGGGTCGGCGGCGGTCGCCGGCTGGTGCCGCGAGCACGGGGTCCCGCTGGTGGTCGGCACGACCGGCCTCGAGCCCGCCCAGCGTGCCGAGGTCGAGGCGGCGGCGGACCGGGTCCCGGTCCTGATCTCGCCCAACATGAGCCGCGCGGTGAACCTGCTGATGAAGCTGGTGGGCGAGGCCGCGCGGGTCCTGGGCACGGCCGCGGACGTCGAGATCATCGAGCGGCACCACCGCACGAAGAAGGACGCGCCGAGCGGCACGGCGCTGCGGCTGGCGGAGTTCGCCGGGCGGGGCCTGGCGGCCAGCCGCCTGGTCGAGGGACCTTCCGGCACCCGCCGGCCCGGCGAGATCGGCATCCACGCGCTGCGGGTCGCCGACTGCCCGGGCGAGCACACCGTGGTCTTCTCCCTGATGGGCGAGACGATCGAGCTCAGCCATCGCGCGCTGCATCGCGACGGCTTCGCGCGGGGGCGCTCGACGCCGCCAGGTTCCTCGCCGGCCGGCCGGCGGGGCTCTACACAATGGAGGATGTGCTGGCCTGACCGTGGGGTCCGGTCCGGGTCGGATCCGACCAAATCGACGAGGGCTTCCCCGTTCGGACCGGGCCTTGCCGGGGCCTGACTCCGCCCGGCGGGCGTCCGCGAGTTCCAGTGAAAGGGGCGACGACCATGGCCGCTTGCGATCGGGGTTATCTCTGCGCGGTCTGCGGCGGCGAGGTCGAGGAGATCCACGAATCGGACCTATACTTGCGCTACGTCCTGGGCGAGGTCGCGGCCGAGCTGCTGGATCGCCTGCCCGAGCGGCATATCCGTTGCGACCCGGCGCGGCGCAGTTCATCGTCGCGGAATCGTTCGCGCCGGCCGTCGTGGCCGAGGGGCCGTTCGCGAAGGTGGGGCTGGATCCCGCGTTCGTCGCCGAGGAGGAGCGGCGAGTCACCCGGGGTTACCTGCGGCTCCTGGAGTTATCCGAATCACGCGGCTCGATCTGGGACTATCCCCTGCAAGCTTGAACCGGCCGGGACGCGGCGACCGCGCGGGTCGCGCTGCGCGGTCGTCGCCGCGGCAATCGGAGCGTCGTCCACTGGGAACGCCGGAATCATGAGCACCACGCCCGACGTCCACACCGACGACCCCAGCCGGCGCCGATCGCGCCGGTGGGGATGGTGGCGCGCGGGCTGGATCGGCCGGCGCCGCCCGGGTGGAGCTGCCTCCACGACCACGACCACGGCCACGGCGAGAGCGACGAACGGGCCGGACGCCGCGGTGCCCCGGATGCTGTTCCTCGACGACGACCCGCGGCGCGCGGCGACTTTCCTGGCGGACCATCCCGAGGCCGTCTGGGTGACCGAGGTCCCCGATTGCGTCGCCCGACTGGCCGAGCCCTGGGACGAGGTGCACCTCGACCACGACCTCGGCGGTAAGACGTTCGTCGACAGCGCCGATGTCGACTGCGGCATGGAGGTGATCCGCTGGCTCTGCAAGGAACCGCGGGAGCACCTCAAGGACGTCTCCTTCTTCGTCCACACCCACAACGCCACCGCGGGACTGTTGATGGTCTTGCAGATGCGCTGCGGCGGCTACAAGGCCGAGTTCCGCCCCTTCGGTCTCGACCTGGAGCGGCTCCTGGCACACAACGAGCCCGCGCCGTCGGCGGAATCGGCCACGTGGCCGCCCGAGCCCTCGCGGGGCCCGCGACGACGAGCGAAACCGGGGCCGGGACCTCAACCAACCGCGCCGATCCTCCGGATCGCGGGTTGGCTCAGGGCCCTCGGGCGGTCATGGCGTGCGCGGGTCCGATCGCGGAAAACGACGGAATCCCCCTGAACGGCTATCGAGATGCCTGGAGTCCGTCCCCCCGACCTGGGGATCACGGCGCGAATGGGTTGTCCGGGAACGCAATATCCATGACGAGTTCCCGGAAATCGGCCCGACCCCGCAGCGATTCGAGGTCCGGATCGGTCCGGAAGAGATCGAGGCGGCGATAGCCGAGGGCGACGGCGCGGCGGAGGGCGGCGACGGCGAGGCCGGCGTGCCGTCCCGGCTCGGGGCCGGCGTCCCCACGGCCCGCTCCGGTCAACGTGGCGATCCGGGCGTGGATGCAGCCCAGGTTGTACCAGTCGTTGCGGTAGAGGTCCGTGCTGGCCTCCGCCAGTTCGGCGGCCCGACGATACTCGCGGAGGGCATCGACCGGGCGCCTCGCCTCGAACTGGATGGCAGCCAGGACGGCCCGGCTTTCGATTAACTGGCTGCGGGCAGCGGGGTTCCCGGGGTTGCGATCCATTAGCTGTTGGCAGACGCCCACCGACTTCTCGACCAGCGAAATCGCCTCCTCCGGCCGACCGAGCAGGCGCAACGCATCACCGGCCTTCCCCATCGACGCACCGAGGCCGCGCCGCGCCCCCAGGTCGTCCGGATTTCGCGCCGCGAGCCGCTCGAAGATGACCCGGGCGGCCTGGGCCTCGCGCAGGGCCTCCAGGGTCCTGTTCGACCGAACGTGGATGGAGTATGCCGCGAGGTGCCACCACGCCAGGTGCTCCTGGACCGCGGAGACGTTCGGCATTTGCTTCTCCAGCGCCTCGCCGTCGGCGATCGCCCGGGCGGCCAGCCGAACGACCTCGGGGTCCCGGCCCTGCCTCATGAGGAATTCCACCTGGCCCCCGCGCATGCGGTTCAGGGTCCCGCGGAACGCCGCCTCGCGGGGGCGAACCTTCACCAGTGCGTCGAAATGCCCGGTGGACTGCGCGAACCGGCCGGCCGCCGCCTCGAGACGCCCCGCGACGAAATCCTCATAACCCAGCGATCCGAGGCTCCTCGCCAGCACATACCGGGTGTCCGCGTCGTCCGGTCGTTGCCGGACGACCCGGTCGGCGAGGTCGGCCGATCGCTGGAAGGCCGCGACGGCTTCGGCCAGCCGCCCCTGCGAGCGTAAGCCAAGCCCGCGCCACAACACGGACTCGGCCAGGCCGCCGAGGACCTCGGGCTCGTCGCCGCGATCGCGCCGGAGCGACTCGCAGGTCGCGACGCTCGCGGCCAGCGTGCGCTCCGCCTCCGCCGGGCGGGCCAGCTCGATCAGGAGCCGTCCCACCTCGCGCTGCGCCCGCGCCAGGGCGAGCCTGCCGTCGCGCCGGCCCGGGTGCTCCCGGGCGAGCCGCTCGCGGATGCGCACCACCTCCTCCCGGACGGCCAGGGCATCCGGCTTCGATCCCACCTCCGACGACAGCTTCGCGACGCGCTCCATGGCCGCGGCCAGCTCGGCCGGCGAGCCGTCGGGGTCGTTCCCCAGCACCTCCTGCAATTTCCGGTAATAGGCCAGGGCCGAGCTCAGCAGCTCGCCCCGCAGCTTGGCGTGCTGCGGCTCCTTCAGCAGAAAGTCCTCGCTCACGCCGGTCGTGAAGGTGTCGACCGCCTCGATGGCGAGCCCGAGCCGCTTGAGCGCCTGGTCCCGGGCGCGGGCCGTGCGGGCCTGGGCCTCGGACAGCCCGGCGTTGGCCGCGTTCGCGGCGGCGAGGTGCCGCTCGGCGCGATGCCACTGCGTCGCCACGCCGAGGGCGCCGAGGGCAAACACCGCGATCAGGCCGGTCGTCAGCCGCAGCTCGGCCCGCCGCCGCTTCCGCTCCTCCTCGGCGCGGGCCTGGGCCTCGACCCGCGCCAGCTCGGCGGCGCGGACCCGCTCCTGCACGCCCGACAGGTAGGCCGCCATGGCGCGGGCGACCTCGCCGGCATCGCGCAGCCGGGCGGCGGCGTCGGTCTCGAGGCAGCCGCGGGCCAGCGCGAGCAACTGGGGGTCGGCCCCGCACGAGTCGAGGCGCGCCAGCGCGTCGGACGTGTCGCCGGCGGCGGCCAGGCGGAGCGCCTCGGTCCGCGACGGGGCCGCGAACGGCGGCCGGCCGGTCAGGATCTCGCAGAGGATGCCCCCCAGCGCGAAGACGTCGCACCGCTCGTCGAGCCGGTCAACCTCGCCGCGGGCCTGCTCGGGGGCCATGTAGGCGGCCGTCCCCAGGACCGAGCCGTCGCGCGAGGCATCGGCCGGCCGACCATCCCGCGCCGTGCGGACCCCCGGCGCGGTGCCGGACTCCTCGGCCTCGCCGCCCGTCTCGAGCACCTTGGCCAGGCCCCAATCCATCACCTGGACCTCGCCGAACGAGCCGACCATTACGTTGGAGGGCTTCAGATCGCGGTGGATGACCTTGTGCGCGTGGGCGTAGGCCACCGCCTGGCAGACCGACTCGAAGATGCCGACGAACCTGGGGAGATCCTCCGAGGGGCCGGCCCGCCCGTCGAGCAGGGCGGCCAGGGTCCGGCCGCGCACCAGCTTCATGGCGAAGTACGGGCGCTGGTCGGCGAAGACGCCGACGTCGTAGACCGGCACGACCCCCGGGTGCTGGAGCTGCCCGCCGATCTGCGCCTCCTCGACGAACCGGCGGACCATCGCCGGGCGGCCGCGATGATCCGCGAGCAGCACCTTCACCGCGAGCTCACGCCCGAGCGCCGGGTCGCGGCCCAGGAGGACGGCCCCCATCCCGCCCCGCGCGATCTCGCCGAGGATCTCGTAACGGCCCGTCGCCGCCGGCGCGGCGAGCTCGGGCGAGCCCGGCAGCACGACGGGCGGCGATTCGGTGGCCACGCCCGCGAATCCCTCGACGGAGAGCCTCCCGTCGAGGCCGGGCCAGGTCTGCGATGGGCCCTTCATGGCGGTCGGCTGGCCGAGGTCCATCGCCTCGCGGAGCAGACAGCGCGGGCAGAGACCTGCGGGTGCGCCGGCGGGCAGAGCCGCCGCGCAGAGCGGGCAACGATCGGGCGAGGGCATCGTTGTGAATCCTCCAGGGCGGGCGGTCGTTGCGTCGCGTCGCGTCAGGAGCCGAGGGCTGCGAAGAGCTCACGGATCTCTTCCTCGACGTCCCCGGGGTCGGCGATGGTCGCGGCGATCTGCTCGCGAAGCAACACCCCGTAGCGGCGACGGAGGCGGGAGGAGGCGGCCTGGATGGCGGCCTCGGTCGTCCCCAGCTCCTCGGCCATCCGCGCGTAGGAGACGTCGGGCCGCCCGCCCATCAGGACCGGCTTGAGTCGGTCGAAAACGGCGACCCGCCCCTTCGCCTCGTACTCCTCGCGGAGCAGGTTGACGACCCGACAAAGGAGGGTGATGGCCCAGGCCCGCTCGAACAGGCGTTCCGGGGTGAGGTCGTCGACCGGCTCGGCGAGGAATCGACCCTCGGCGTTGTGCGTGTCGATCGAGATGGGACTCTGGCCGCCACCGCGCTTCCGCGCCGTGTCGTGAGCGCGGACGTGCGACAGGTAGTGCGAACAGTCGGCCATCAAAAACGAACGAAAACGCCCGCGGGTCGGGTCGGCGCCGGCGAGCACGCCTTTTCCCAGCAGGCGGGCGAAGTAGCCCTGCACGAGGTCCGCCGCCCCGTCGGCGTCGTGGCCGCGGTGGCGGATGAAGGCGTAGAGCGGATACCAGTAGGCGCCGCACAGGCGAGACAGGGCCTCGCGCGATCGGTCGTCGTCGCCACCGGCATCGACGACGCAGCTCCAGTGGGTCGTCGGGAACCTCCACCCGGACGACGGAGGGGGGGGCATCTCGACCATCGGTCCGACTCCCGCCTGGGCCTTACCACGGGTCGCACGACCCGAGTTCCAAGGCGGCCCAACCCACCGAATTCTAAACGAATCCGTCGTCGTACAACAGCATGATCCGATCAAAAGCCTCCCCCCGTTGCGGATTCCCCGGGATTCCCGGCCAGGCCCGCCGGTCCCGGGGAGCGGATCGGGCTCCCCGGGACCTCGGTCGTGGCCGGGCCCTCGACGGTCCTGGGACGCGATCAGAGCCAGCCGAAGATGTCGTCGATCCAACCCTCAACGGTATCGAGACTCTCGTCGAAGGCACTCGCGACCGCGTTCGCGATGTCCGACGCGGCCACGCCGACGTCGTGGAGCACGCTGGCGACGGCCTGGTCGGCATCGTTGAAGACATCCTTCAGGGCGACCGCGATGTCGGTCACCGCGACCCCGGCCTGGTTCATCCAGTAGGCCGCGGCCTGATCGGTGTCGCTCCAGAAGGTGGCCAGCCCCCGGGCGATGTCGTCGGCCGCCACGCCGGCGTAGTGGAGGGCGAGGGCAGCGGCCTTGTCGGTGTCGTCGAAGATGTCGCCCATGGCGCCGGCGATCGCCGTGCCCGCCACGCCCGCCTCGCGCATCCAGTAGCCGGCCACCCAGTTGACGTCGTTCCAGAACTCGGCCAGGCCGCGAGCGATGTCGTCGGCCGCCACGCCGGCGTAGTGGAGGGCGACCGCGGCGGCCTGGTCGGTGTCGCGGAAGACGTCGGCCATGGCGCCGGCGATCGCCGTGCCCGCCACGCCCGCCTCGCGCATCCAGTACCCGGCCACCCAATCGACATCGTGGTAGATCGAGACCAGGCCGCGGGCGATGTCGTCGGCCGCCACGCCGGCGTAACTCATGCGCCGTGGCCAGGGCCTGGTCGGTGTCGTTGAAGACGTCGGCCACGGCGTTGGCGATGTCGCTCGCCGCGACCCCGGCCTGGTTCATCCAGTAGGCCGCGACCTTGTCAGTGTCGCTCCAGAAGGTGGCCAACCCCCGGGCGATGTCGTCGGCCGCCACGCCGGCGTAGTGCAGGGCGACGGCGGCGGCCTGGTCGGTGTCGCGGAAGACGTCGGCCACGGCGCCGGCGATCGCGGTGCCCGCCACGCCCGCCTCGCGCATCCAGTACCCGGCCACCCAGTCGACGTCGTGGTAGATCGAGACCAGGCCGCGGGCGATGTCGTCGGCCGCCACGCCGGCGTAGTGCAGGGCGACGGCGGCGGCCTGGTCGGTGTCGTTGAAGACGTCGGCCACGGCGCCGGCGATGTCGGCCGCCGCGACCCCGGCCTGGTTCATCCAGTAGGCCGCGACCTTGTCGGTGTCGCTCCAGAAGGTGGCCAGCCCCTGGGCGATGTCGTCGGCCGCCACGCCGGCGTAGTGCAGCGCGACGGCGGCGGCCTGGTCGGTGTCGCGGAAGACGTCGGCCATGGCGCCGGCGATCGCGGTGCCCGCCACGCCCGCCTCGCGCATCCAGTATCCGGCCACCCAGTCGGCGTCGTCGTAGAACGAGACCAGCACCCGGGCGATGTCGTCGGCCGCCACGCCGGCGTAGTGCAGCGCCGAGGTCAGGGCCGGGCCGCTGAGGTTGAAGACATCGAGCAGGGTCTTGGCGATGTCGCCCGCCGCCAGGCCGATGCCGTTGAGGACCAGGGCGACGTCGTTGGCGGCGAGCTTGTAGGCCGAGACCAGCGTCTTGGCGATCTCGTCGGCGGCCTCGCCCGCGACGTGCAACAGCTCGCCCGCCGCCTGGGCGACGAAATGGATGGCATTGAAGCGGAGGCCATCCAGCTCGAAGGTGCCGTCCGAGAAGACCGCGCCCGAGACGCTGAGGCTCACCAGGTTGTCGATCGCCCTGAGCTTGCCCGAGAAGCCGATCTCATTCGTGGCGACGGTGAACGAGAGGCTGCCGTTGACGATCGGGGCGAGCGGCCCGCCCACGGCGGCCGTGCCGACCAGCACGATCGGCTGCCAGCCCGCCGACGTCCGCGAGGCGTGGGCTTTGAAGTTGACGCTGGCGATGAAGACGTTCTCGCTGGCCTCGAAGTCGGCCGTATAGACGTGCGTCGTCGGATTGAGGTCGACGTTGGCGGTCATCTGCTGGAACTTGAACCCGGCGATGCCGGTGGCGGCCGTGCCGTGGAAGATGACGTGGCCGTGGGCGTCGATGCTGCCGTTGATGTGGGCCGTGTAGAAGAAGTAGTTCCAGTCGCCGTTGAAGGTGAGCCCGGAGTTGTTCAGCTCGAAGGCGGCATCGCTGATGTTCAGCCCGTCGATCCCGATGGTCTCCGTCCCGACGAGGTCGAACTTCCCGTGGCCGTCGAGGACCCCGTTGAGCTTCAGGTTCGGGCCGTACGGGATGCCGGCATTGGCCTGGATGTGCATGCGGAAGACGTGATCGGGGTCGCTGTTGCCCAGGGTGATCGCCGCATTGGCCAGGCTGAAGCCGCCGAGCGACAGGGCGTGGGCATCGACGGTCAGGTTGAACAGGCCGCTGTAGTAGATCGTGCCGGTGACTCCGGCGTCGAGGATCCCCTGCACGCCGGTCCGTGCCCCCAGCGTCAGGCTGGTGTCGCTGAGCACCAGGTGGAGATCTTCGAGCGGGAAGCTGCCGATGAAGATCGGCCCCGGGAGCGTCGCGCCGATCGACCAGTGGCCCCCCGCGGAGAATGAGCCCTGGAAGGCGATGTCGCCGATCACCGGGATCGGCAGGTCGAACGAGGCCCCCAGCGATTGGGTACCGAGGTCCAGGTCGGCCCCGTCGATCGTGAACCCCGCGATGGTGATGCTGGCCGTGGCCTTCAGGTCGTAGCTGCCGTTGGCGCTGATCGAGCCCTTGAAGTCGGCCTGGCCGATCTGGGCGATGTCCCCGTGCGCCGTGACCGTGAGGCTGCTCGAGGTCAGGGTGACCTGGATGTTATTGAGGTGAACCAGGCCGCCGAGCGCGCTGATCGGGGCGGGCGTGGCCGTGAAGCTGAACGAGCCGCTCGGAGCGATCGTCGCCGCGAGGGCCACGGTGCCGACCAGCGGGATCTTCGCACTGCCCTTGACCGCCAGGCCCGCCTGGGAGAGCGTCACGGTGTTGTTGGTCAGCCCGAAGCCGTTGACCTTGAGGCTCCCCAGGGGGACCGAGAGTGAGAAGTGAGAAGCATCCGTGATCGTCCCCGTGAGGTGGACCTTGCCGATCAGCGGGAGGTTGGCGTCGGCCGCCAGAGCGATCCCGGAATTGCTGAAGGTCACGGCGTCGTTGGTCAGGCCGAAGCCGGCGATGGTGACGCTACCGAGCTGGGCCGTGAGAGTGTAAGTGCTCTTCCCCTGGAGCGAGCCCGTGAGATGGACCTTGCCGATCAGCGGGAGGTTGGCGTCGCCCGCGAATGTCGCGCCCGACTGTCCGAGCGTGACCGTGTCATTCGTCAGCGCGACGCCTGCGGCGGCGACGCTGCCGAGCTGCGCCGTGAGCGTATCGGCCGAGCCCGGCATGATCGAACCGGCGAGGTGGACCTTGCCGACCAGCGGGAGATTGGCATCCCCCGCGATCGTCTCGGCCTGGTCAGTCAGGGTCACGACGACGTTGGTCAGGCCGAAGCCGGCGACCGTCAGGTTGCCGGGCTGGTCCGCGAGCGAGTAATGGCCGCCGGTCGGCTGGATCGTGCCCTGGACGTGCACCTTGCCGGCCAGCGGTACGGTGGCGTCCCCCGCGAAGGTGACGCCGGTGTTGCTGACGGTCACGGTGTCGTTGGCGATCGAAATGCCCCCGACCGAGATGGATGCCTCGGTCGCCGAGAGGCTGTAGTGGGAGGCGTCCTGCACCGTCCCCGTGAGGTGGACCTGGCCGGCCAGCGGGAGCTTTGCGGTCCCCGCGAGCGTCTCGCCGGTGTTGCTCAGCGTCACCGTGTCGCTGGTCATCGTGATGCCGCCGACCACCACGCTGCCGACCTGTGCCGAGAGGCTGTAGTGCGAGGTGTCCTGCGCCGTCCCCGTGAGGTGGACCTTGCCGGCCAGCGGGAGGGTCGTGTCGCCCGCCAGCCCCGTCGTGCCGCCGCTGCCGGGCGTGATCGTCGCCTTGGCCAGCGCGAGCTTCCCGCCCGCCGCGGTGGCGTTGGTCGCGAGGATCTTGCCCGTGCCGGAGACCGTCCCCGTCCCCCACGTGAATGTGCCCGTCGTCGTCAGCACGGCGTTGTCGATCAGCGAGCCCCCGGCGAGGTTCAGGTTGCTTGAGAGGTTGGAGGTCCCGCCCACCGTGAGCTTCCCGCCGGAAATCGTCAGCGGGGCGTTGCTCGTGAGGTCTCGGACCGCGTCGGTGGCCGAAGAAGAGTGGGTGATCGTCCCGGTCTTGATGCTGATGACCGCGTCATCGGTGGCTGTCGGCACCTTCCCGCCGCTCCAGTTGGCCGCCGTGTCCCAGTCACCGCCACCCGGGGCGATCCAGGTCAGCGTCGAAGGGACGATTCTCGGCTCGAGCCGCTCGAGGGCGACCCCGCCGAGCGGCATCGCTCGCCGCAAGGCAACACGTCGCCTATCAGGCCGGAGCCGGCCGCCAACCCTGCCGTCTCGGGTTTGAGTCATCAGACCACTCATGATGTGCCCCTCACTTGATGCAGATGGGTTAACGCTTCATCGAGGTGTGGACCCGGGACTGCGTCTGGCCGACGCAGAAGGTCTCTGCATTCAGGTAAGCCGAATTGGCTACAGAGCTGACGCAATTCGCGAAAAAAGAATGGGAGTCGGTCGCCGCGGGCCCGAATTCCCCGTCATCGCTCTCTGGCGAGAACCGGTCAGTGATCCCGACCGGTACTCCCGTCGTGGGCTCTCCCGCCTCGAGTGGATTCGATTGCAATCGGACCGGGGACCGGCGTAGGGTTGCGAGTCGGAGCCCGGACTCGTCGCGAGGAATCGCCAACGCGTCGCGCTGCCCGAGATCCCGGCTCTCGCCCTCGACGATCGTCCGGGGGCTGCATGCACGTCCGTCCCGAGCCGTTCCCGTTCGCCCCGACGTTCCGCGTCGGTCGGAGAGCCCTCATGCCGGTCCCGCCATCGTTTCCCGGCGTCTACATCGAGGAGCCGCCCGGCCCCCGCCACCCGATCGCGGGCGTATCGACCTCGATCGCCGCATTCGTCGGCACCTCGCCCCGGGGGCCCGATAACACCCCCATCCGAGTGCTCGGGCAGGCCGATTACGATCGGATCTTCGGCGGACTCGAGACCTCCAGCGCGATGGGTTTCGCCGTCCGCGACTTCTTCCTCAACGGGGGCACGGAAGCCTTCATTATCCGGGTCGTTCCCCGAGGTGCCGAAGCGGCGACGATCACCATCGCAGCGGCACCCATGCCGGCGCCTATGCCTGCGACCACGCTCATCCTGACCGCGGGCAGCAACGTAACGGGCAAACCCCGGAGGTCGCGGGGTCCACTCGACGGCACCTTGACGGCGACCGTGACTATCATCGCCGACAATCGGGGCGCCTCTCCGGCCCGGGCGAGCGTCTATGACCTGACGATCCTTTACACGCCTTCGAATTCGACGAACGCCATCATCGAGGAGACCTACGACAGCATCTCGACCGACCCGGAATCCCCGCGAAACCTCATGGCGATGCTGTCCACATCCGGCCTCGTGATCGCCGACGTACTGCCGGAGATGGGCTTCCTGCCGGCCGCGGGAACCCATCCAGCAATCGACCCGGGCGACGGGGGGCAAGTCGGCGATGCCGAGATCGTCGGGGATACGGGCGAGAAGACGGGGATTCATGCCCTGCTACAACTTCAGGACGACGTCTTCAACCTGCTGTGTATCCCCACGCCCGTGGGCAGCCTGACCGATCTGTCGCCCGCGACGCTCGCGGCGACGGCCCGGTTCTGCCTCGACCAACGCGCCCTGTTCATCGCGGACCCGCCGAGCACGTGGACCTCGGTCCGGGCCGTCCAGGACGCGGCGATCAACATCGCCAATTTCCCGATCTCGGGCGATCCGGCCGCGAATACCGCCCTGTACTTCCCCAGGCTCCTCCAGCCGGACCCGACCGACGGCAATATCGTGAGGTCGTTCGCCCCCTGCGGTGCCGTGGCGGGAGTTTATGCCCGGACCGACGCGAAGCGCGGAATCTGGACGGCGCCTGCCGGGGCCGAGGCCGCGCTGACCAACGTCCCGGACCTCGCCGTCCCGATGACCGACGCGGAGAATGGAGAACTCGAGCGGCTGGGGGTGAATGGCCTCCGCGACTTCCCGGCCGCTGGCCGGTTCATCTGGGGCGGCGCGGACCCTCCAGGGGGCCGACCTGCTGGCCTCGCAATGGAAATACATCCCAGTGCGCAGGATGGCCCTCTATCTCGAGCAGAGCATCGGACGCGGCCTGAGCTGGGCGGTCTTCGAGCCGAACGCCGAGCCGCTCTGGGCGTCGATCCGTCTCGACGTCGGCGCATTCATGCAGGACCTTTTCCGGCAAGGAGCCTTCGCGGGCGAGTCGGCCGTGGATGCCTACTTCGTGAAGTGCGACCGGTCAACGACAACGCAGAATGACGTCGATCTCGGCATCGTCAACGTCGTGGTGGGCTTCGCGCCCCTCATGCCGGCCGAGTTCGCCGTCATCCGGATCCAGCGGTTCGCCGGACCGGGGCCGGGCTGAGAGTCGGTCCGGGGAGGAGCATCGCCGAATCCGGGGTCGGGCTTCCTGGGCCGGCGGGGGTCGGATACCATGATGGCGCCCGAAGTAACGTCCCCGTAAATGGAGATCCGACACGGATTTTCGCTCCTATTATTCCCAGCTTAGCCTAAGCGGACCTGTCCCGCTTCTTCGCCCAGCGGGCCGCGGGTCGCGGTCGTCCCGAAGCGAAGAGAGGTGCGTCAGCATCCGAGCTGATCCCACCGTCCGACGGCCCAAGGCAACCCCGGAGGCTGCCCGGTGTCGTCGGACCGAAGCACATGATCACTCCTCAGAAGATAGTGACTCGTGCGCGAGAGAGATCCTCTCTGCAGATCCCACTCATTGCGCGATGCCAATCCGCACGTCTGGCCATTTTTTCGTGATTTGCGCGAGTCCACGTGGTACGAGTATGGTTCCGACCAAGAAATCTCGTCTCCATGAGGGAGGATCCCACGTATGAGCCACCTCGATTCCCCTCGGCTCCACTTCCGCGGCTGGTTCCAGGCCGACGTCTCGACGATCAACAACGACGTACGGATGTTCCAGAACGCATCTTTTGTACCCCCCTATCAGCAACTCGACCAAAACGGCAGTTGGAACCCGGAGGGTACGGGGATCTTCCGGATACTCGACTGCGCGGTTACGGGGGGATTCTTGAACGGCCGCCAATTACGGGCGGTGGACGATCCGGCGATTGGCATGTCCGTGCAGAACGCCGACCGGAGCGCCCCGGGGAAGCTCGTGGACCTCGATCCGCAGCAACAGATGGTGTCCCAGATCTGGGGCATGCAGATGCGGGTGGTGAGCACCGGCCTGAGCACGGTGGTGGCGGGCCGATTCCGACCCGCCGCCTTCGTCAATCTGTGGCAGAAGCAGGCGACGGGGGTGAGGAGAGATCAACAATTGGCGGCCTGCTATCAGTCGGTGCTCGAGGGTGTGGAATGGACCGATGGATCGGGGTCGAAGCTCCTCGACGCGATCGCTCTGTCGAGCGAGAAGGGGCTACTGTCGATCGCCTTCAATGTGTTCGGCTACGGACGCGACTCCACGATACCCCGCTACACGATGGGGCATATCGTCGGCACCATCGGACCGTACCAGGCCGGCGAGCCGAAGCACTTCACGATCGGCCGCCAGATGATCTCGGCCCTGCCGCCGTTTTCCGGGACCACGGGGCAGGTGAATTCGCTCCAGGCCAAAGTGGCGGCCGACGGGATGTCCGTCACGGCGGACTTCGGGAATTCGCTCCAGATCGAGAGCGCCGATAGCGGCCTCCTGGATATCGGGAAGGTGCTGCTGGGGGTGCTGAAGACAAGCCCGGCGCAGGTGCTGTCGACCGTCGACGCCAGCCAGTTCGTCGTCATCGGAGAGGTTCCGTACCTCGAGACGGGCTGGTATACGCGGACGGCGGGCGTCCAGACGTTCGACCTGACCGGGAACGCAGCCGCAAGGGCAGTCCTGGGGGACTGTCCCCTCGTCGTGATCTCGCCGGTCCTCGGGGGCACGAGCTACACGGTACTCCTGCAAGAATCCGTGGGGGGACTGTATGTCAGGGCCGACCAGTTCGTCTTCCGGGTCAACCCGGGCGAGATGCAGACGATGGCGTTTTATGCCTCGCGATACGGTGTCCCCCTGCCTGGCGCCGTGATCAGCCTGAATGCCCAGAGCTCCGACCAGACGTTCATGGGCGGATCGGGGGGAGGGGACGGCGTTGACCCGCCGACGAGGCCGACGGCGACGATCCCGGATATCTTCACGCCGATGGACGGGGTGGCGTACGCATCGTCCGCGACCACCGATGCGAACGGATACGCTGGCGTCGCGCTGACGGGCAACTCGGACGGGCTGGGGACCCCGCCCCCCAGGGGATACATCGCCGGGCAGCTCTACGGGATCAACTATCTGCTGGAGGACCAGGCCGCCGGGTATGCCGCGAACCCTTTCAATTACATCAGCATACTGGCCTATGCGAAGAAGGAGGTCCCGGAGGAGCCGACCTGGTACGGCGACATCGAGCCGCTTTTCACGCAATATGGGAATCTGTACCCGATCATGGGCAAGTATGTGGTGGATCTGGCGGATTACGAGTCCGTGGTGTCGCGGGTCAAGGTCCTCAAGCTGGCGTTCTCGCTGCCGCCTGAGGACCCCAACCACATGCCGGTGACCCGCGACCTCGGGGCCGGCGATCGAGCGACGATCCTGAAGTGGCTCGACTCGCAAGGCCCGGACGGCCGAGCGGTCCTCGGTACCCCGCCGGCCGACGCCTGGCGGCGCCCTGAGGCGTCATCGACTCAGTTCGTGGAGCCCGAGCTGCAACTGCCGTCGGCGCAGGCGGCCGGCAAGACCGCCGTGATCATGCGGATCGAGGACAGGGCGGCCCGCCGGGCCGAGAAGGGGGGCTCCAAATGATCCGGATCGACAGGAAGTTCATCGAGGGCATCCAGGCCGCGGCCAGCCCGGCCGACCTGCACTACTATTTGCATCAGGCGATCAAGCTCGAGCATTCAACCATCCCGCCGTATCTGACCGCGATGTTCTCGCTCAAGCCCGGAACGAACCGGAGGATCGGTGAGCTGATACGGAGCGTCGTCAATGAAGAGATGCTCCACATGACGATCGCGGCGAACATCGTGATCGCGACGGGGGGGAGCCCTGAGATCAACACGCCGGACTTCGTGCCGGACTATCCGGGGCCGCTGCCCATGAATATCGGCGACCTGAAGGTGGGCATCGAGGCGTTCTCGATCTCATTGGCCAAAGACACTTTCATGGCCATCGAGGAGCCGGAGCATCCCATCCCGGTGAAGGCGACCGAGAGCATCGAGTTCGCGACCATTGGGGCATTCTACGACGCGATCAAGCGGAAGATCCGGGAGTTCGGCGACGGGATCTTTGTGAAGACGACAGCCCCGCCGCAGGTCGTTTCGAGCGAGTGGTTCCCCGAGCAAGAGCTGTTCGTGATCACCGACGCGGAGTCGGCATGCCGGGCGATTGATCTCATCAAGATCGAGGGAGAGGGGACGTCGGCGAGCCCGTTCGAACAACCGGGCGATCCGGCCCACTACTATAAGTTCGGGGAGATCGTGGCTGGACGCGAGATCCGGCAGACGCCCGGTGGATATGCGTACTCGGGCGAGCCGATCCTGTTCGAGCCCTCGGGGGTCTGGCCGCTCAAGCCGAATTGCAAGATCGCCGATTTCCCGGTCGGGACGCAGGCGCGCACCCGGATCGAGCAGTTCGCATGGGCCTACAGCGCGTTGTTGAACACGCTCCATGAGGCGTTCAATGGTGATCCGCCGAAGCTCAATGACGCGATCGGGATGATGTTCGACCTGCGCGTCCTGGCGGTTGCTCTGATGCAGACGGACGCGGGCGACGGCTCGGGTTTGACCGTCGGCCCGAGCTTCGAATTCGTCCAGGTCCAGGGTGGCATGCCTTCCGCGGAAACGCCCGGCAACCATCCGTTGAGCCTGACTTCGACGTGGTATATCTCCACGGGGAATGAAGCCAAGGCGATGAAGGCCCTGGACGCGCTGGTCAAGGACGTGCAGGCTGGCGAACCCGACACGCTCATCTATTTGATGCATGCGCCGTACAACGGCGACACTCGCGTCAGCTCACTCGCCGCGCCTTATCAGGGGACGGTGGTGTTTTTCGAGATGTACCGGACGGTGGAGGCCTTCGAGCGACACATCAACGGCCCGATCTTCACGAATTTCCTGGCGAATTCCGGGAACCTGTTCGTGGCCCAGAACGGGTCCCCATTCACGGTCGCCCTGTTTCTGGCCAGGAAGGCCGGGTTCGTGCGGCCGGAAACAGGACCGAGCGGGGTGAACCAGCATCCCGGCGTGATGTTCGAGATCATCGCGAAGGATCAGCCAGGATTGAAGTCGTTCTACAACAAGGTATTCGGGTGGAATTACACGTCGGGGTCCGATGAATTTGCCTACGTGAAATTCCCCGTCGAAGACCTACCGCTGCTCGGTGGGATCGGGAAGGCCGATCCGACCAAGCCGGGGTTCGAGGCCGGGAATCATTTCTATCTGCTGGTGAACGACCTGCGTGGGGCGATCGACGCGGCAGTGGCGGCCGGCGGGAGCGAACTCCTGTCACCCATGACCCTCGACGGCTATGAATTCGCGATGATCAAGGATCCGGAGGGGAACGCCGTCGGGATGATCCGGCCGTTCCAGGCCTAGGCCGATGTTGAACACTGAGGCCGGCCAGCGAAGGATCGGTCTCGATCACCGAGCGGCTCGACAGGGAGAAGATCCATGACGACGACAGCCCCCTTTCCTGGAAAGACGTACTACCCCACCTATGGTGTCCACAACCCGCCGGAGTGCAGCCCCTGCCAGTCGCCGGACTGCCTGTACGCCCGCGGGCCCGGAGAGCCTTCCGACCCGATTTATCCGCTGTACTGGTCGGCCAAGTGGACGATGTACCGCGTCTTCCGGAACTACGAGCACCACTCGCCGCCGTATGACGGTCCGCCCCCGCCTCCGCTGAAGGAGGGTGTCGATTACCAGGTCTCGTATGGGGTCACGTACTACGACAGCACCTGGCGCGGCCCCAACGGCGAGGAGGGCGCGATGATGGAGCATTACGAAGATTGGAGCCTGCCCATCTTCCCGATGAGCAATCACTTCACGTCGTCGTTCATTTCGCTGGGGGATCTGGCCTATTTCTTGACCTATGACAAGGATCGACCGGCGGGTATGCCGCCGGTCTGCATGTTCTCGGATTTGAATCATCCACCCCGTCGCGACTTCATCAAGCACCTGCCGTACAGCAAGGGGGACAGCGACCGTCTGGGCGGGCGGGTGCAGGGGTATTCATTCTGGACCAACCCCGATCCCAAACAGCCACCGATCCAGGTCGGTGCAAGCCCGGACCGGACGGCCGACCAGGCGGTCCTGTTCGGCTACGCATTCCGGAGCGAGTGGGCGCCCGATAGCCACGACAAATCGGCCGCGCCTTACCGACATCCGCACTCGTTCTATTTCTCGGGGTACCCGCTGGATCCTCCGAATGCGCCGATGGTCAGCCAGTACTTTACCGAGTTCGCAATGATCCGACCGGACCCGGCCCTGACCTGGGACTTGGTCGCGAAGTTCGCGGGCGGCAAGCCGATTCCCTCGTGCAATCTATTCGGGACGGGGCGGTCATCCCAAACGATGGCCACCCAGGCACCGACATGGGCCGGAAAACAGGGGAATTGAGCCGGGCCGGGCTCGGGCCCGAGACGATCCTGGCGTGCGAACCCTCCGATAGTTGCCTGACGATGTCGCGGAGAACCATTCCGAATGAAGGGCCGTTCGTGCATTTCGACCGCCGGAAGCTCGCGCGGCGTGCAAGGAGCGCGGGGAAAGTCGGAGGTACAGGAAGCGGGACAGGTCCACTATTGGGGCCAGCTGATGGCGGCCACGCCCGAGGAGTACGTCGAGATTGCCGTCCGGCTGGGGACGGATCCCGATCACCGACGAGACGCCCGGACCCGGATCTCCCAGCGCAGCCCCATCCTCTTCGAGGACCTGGATGTCGTCAGGGAGCACGAGCGATTCTTGGAATGGGCCATCGCGAGCCACGAGCGAGGCTGGAGCGTTCCAGGGGAGCTATCGGGTCAGCAGACGGTCATCCGCGAGAGCGCCTCAGGTCTTCATTGCATAAGCCGCACGGTGTCAGAATCAGCCCGCGATATCCTCAGAGGCTGTGAATCTTCCGACCAACTGCCCCGATGGCAGGCCGCCGCCGAGACGGGCATTGTCCGCAGATGACGCAGATGGACGCAGATGGAAGAGGCCGTGAGGTCTTCGGCGACCGGAGCCGCGTCATGGCTTGCCGAACCAGCCGGACGGGTCGGATCGGGTCGGATCGGATCTGCGTCCATCTGCGCCATCTGCGGACGATCCTCCCGGTTCCTTGTGGCTTGTTGCGCTCAGGGGTTGTGAATCTTTCGATGATGTACAGGATATGCGGCGGCTCTTATGGTTGTATGTCCTTCCGCTACGTCCGTGTCAGATGTGCGATACTTTCATTCAGCACGCAAAGGCGAAAGATTCACAATCTCTCAGGGGTGACGTTGACCAAGGCCGAGCCGCAGGCCGCATGGACCGCCGCGCATGACCACCTGATTCGGGTCCGGCAGGTCGATTGTTTGCATGCATTTTATACTCCGGTGCCCCCAAAACCCCCTGTACCCCCTCGACTCTTCTTTCTCCCCCTACTATCAGGATGTATCAGGTTTGCAAAAACTGAAATGCACCTATCGGCCAAAAGCGGCATTTTCGCGACGCAAGTCCATGGGCCGTAGGCACAAAATATTTTCGGTCGCCTTTCCAAGATTTTCCGGCGCCGGCGCAGTGTTTCGCGTCCGGTTCATATTAGGCCAGTCGTTCCTGGTTAGGTGTAGGTCACCGACTCTGCCGCGGCCGGGGCCAAAGGACTTCCTCGTCCCGCCCGGGCCGGACCGGGGCAGCGGGGCCGCCGGGCCCGATCCGTTGGAGAAGCCGGCTCTGTCCGGCGGTCGGATTCGGACCGGATTGGGAGCAAAGCTTACTCCTGGAGCGAGTGCCGCAGGGGTGTGCTACGGAGATGGGACCGAAGCCCAACGACCGCCGACCCGATCCGATCCGATCGCATCGGACGGATCGGTCCGGTCCGCTCCGGGGTGGGCGCCCGCCCCCTGGACCGCGCGCCAAACAACTTTGCCGCTCGAAATAGGTCGCCACGAGTGGGAAAGTCGGTTGGGCCATAGAGTCGTTTCACAACAGGAGAAGTCGTTGAGCCGCAAGGAGTTGCGGAATAGGCAGAATTGGAGACTCCTCGCCCAAGACCACCGGGTTGTCTGCGCAATCCCAAACGAGTCAAGGACATAACCTGACCTCGTTCCCACGCTCTGCATGGGGATGCCGTCCGGGACGCTCCTGCGTCCTTGGGCCTCCGCCGGCGACGCCGAGCGTCGAAGACGGCATTCCCACGGAGACCGTGGCAACGAGGTGGAAAGCTCTTCTCGTCTTCGTCTCTGTACTACTAACTTCGAGAATCTTGTACGCCGAACGCGATTTCACAAACCGCCTGACGACAATGACTTCCGCCCGGTGCTCACCGACCACTGAGAGGATATCGGTGGGCCTCGCTGCGCTCGACCCACCCTACGGGACTGACCACTTGCCACTTGCCACTTTGGTTGCGGCCGAAGGCTGCGCTGTGGTTCGATCCCTCTTGCCCCATACATTGCGGACCAGCCGCGCCGGGCTCGTGGGAGCCATCCACTCGCTGGCGCGTAACCTCGTTCCCACGGAGACCGTGGCGCAGGCCATCATCGGTGGGCAATGCCCACCCTACATGCCATTTCGCCGCTCTCCACGTTGTATGGACCTACTTGAGGCTCTGTCCGAAGAAGGCGGTACGGGACACCGTTGAATCAGCGCAGATGCGGGCGGCCCGCTCCCCCTATTCGTCCGCCGGGGGCGGGTTCAGGGCCGGCGGAAGGGGGTCGGTCGGTGGCAGACGACCTGGATCGCGGGGACTTGTGGCGGGAGATCAATCCGACAAGGAACGCTCGATCCAGCCGCCTCCGAGGACGAGGTCGTCCTGATAGATGGTAACAACCTGGCCCGGCGTGACGGCGGATTGCGGGGCGTCGAAGACGACCCGGGCGCCGCCGTCGGGCAGGGGCTCGACGGTGGCCGGCACGGCGCGGTGCCGGGCGCGGATCTGGGCCAGGCAGGCGGTCGGGCCGGACGGCTCGGGCCCCTGCCAGTTGAACCGCGAGGCGATCAGGCCGGGCTTCTCCAGCGACTCGCGCCGGCCGATCGTCACGGTCCGTGCGACCGGCTCGATCTCGACCACATACCGCGGCTCGCCCACCGCGATCCCCAGCCCCCGCCGCTGCCCGATCGTGAACGCCTCGATCCCGTCGTGCTCGCCGCAGGACCGTCCCCTGTTCGTCGACGATCATGCCGCCCGTCTCGCCCCGGCCCGGCCGGCGATCGCGGCACGAACCCCAGGTAATCGTCGTCGGGGACAAAGCAGATCTCCTGGCTATCCGGCTTGTCGTGGACCGGCAGGCCGAGCCGGCGGGCGTGCTCGCGGATCTCGGACTTGGGGAACCCGCCGACGGGGAACAGCACGTGCTCCAGCAGCTCGCGCCTCAGGCGCGACAGGACATACGACTGGTCCTTCGATCGGTCGACCGCGCGGGCGACCCGCGGCGCCCGTCCGTGCCGCCCGGGCGATCCGCGCATAATGGCCGGTCGCCACGTAATCGGCGCCGACCTGCTTGCCGTACGACCAGAGCTTGCCGAACTTCAGCCAGATATTGCACATCACGCACGGGTTGGGCGTCCGGCCCGCCAGGTACTCGTCGGCGAAATAGTCCTCGATCCGGGCGAACTCGCGCTCGAAATCGAGCGCGTAGAACGGGATATCCAGCCGGTCGGCGACATTCCGCGCGTCCAGGGCGTCGACGACGCTGCAGCAGGTCTTCGCGCGGCGCTCCTCGCCGACGTCGTGGGCGCCCGTGCGCATGAACAGGCCCAGGACGTCGTATCCCTGCTCCTTCAGGATCGCCGCGGCCACCGAGCTATCCACCCCGCCGCTCATCGCCAGCACCACCCGCTCGGCCATCGCCTGTCTCGCCCTCAAGGTTACGCACGCTGCCTGATATTGCTGTCTCGAGTCACCAGAGGCCCTGGCCCGTCATGGAGGATCGCTCTCGCGACGCCTTTTCGGCGTGCCCGCTGATCCCGGCGCGACGTGCCAGCTCGGCCTCGACGTCGGCCCAGTCGGCGTCGCGATGGCCCAGGAGGACCATCGCGTGGAAGACCAGGTCGGCGACCTCCTTGATGAGGTGTGCCTTGCCCGCGTCGCCCGGCTCGTCGCCGGCCTCGACGACCTCGGCCGCCTCCTCGACGATCTTGCCGCCGATCTTGGCGACGCCCCCCTGCATCAGGCTGGAGACATAAGAGGACTCTCCGGTCGCGCGGGCCTTGCGCTCCCGGATGACGTCCATCAGCGCCTGCATGGTCGACGGTTCCGGCATCTCGCGTCGCTCCTCGCCTGTCCGCTCGCGGTCGGCACCGTCCGGCTGACGGATCCGCTGGCGTCCCTTACAATAATGCCAGGATAACGCCACGACCCCGTCTCCGGGAAGCCGATGCATGAACGAGGGATCCGTCGAATATGAGCTGGGGGTCCCGATCCCCGGGCGGATCCTGCCGCCATCGGCGTGGGCCCGGACGGCCGTCAAGCGGCTGCCCGAGGCCGGGTCCGCTCGACTGGGCGGCGATCTTCGGCCGCGAGGCGCCGGTCGTCGTGGACCTCGGCTGCGGCAACGGCCGCTTCACGCTCCAGAGCGCGCTGGCCCGGCCGGACCACGACCATTTCGCCGTGGACATCCTGCCGGTGGTGATCCGCTACGCGACGCGACGGGCCAACCAGCGCGGGCTGCACAACGCCCGCTTCGCGGTCAAGGACGCCGAGACGTTCGTCGAGCGCTACGTGGGAGCGTCGAGCGTGGACGAGGTCCACCTCTACCACCCCCAGCCCTACCACGACCGCCGCCAGTCGCACCGTCGCGTCCTGACACCGCCGTTCCTGGCCGAGGTGCACCGCGTGTTGAGGCCGGCCGGGGCCTTTTACGTCCAGACGGACAACCCGGATTACTGGTCCTACATGACCCGCGTCTTCCCCGAGATCTTCGACTGGCGTGAGCACCCCGGCCCGTGGCCGGATTCCCCCGAGGGCCGCACCCGCCGCGAGATCCTGGCGCAGCTCGCGTGGCCTGGCGATCTTCCGGGGCGTGCGCCACCGCCGCGACGACCTGACCCTCGACGCGGCGACCGCGGTGGCCGCCCGCCTGCCACTGCCGACCTTCCGCAGCCGCGGCCCCTGGCTCGAGCTCGATCGCCACGACTCGCGCATGGACGACGGCGGGGTCACACGGGAAGGTGGAGAGACGAGAGGATCGAAAGGTCGCCCAGGTCGCCCATAGCCGGGTCGCTGGGATTCGAAAGCTGGGCCGGCTTGCGACCTCAGTCGGTGAAAAGTCATTGGCCGCGAAGCGTCTCCGCCTTCCACAGGTAGACGTCGAATTCGCCGATCTCGGTCTTCACCACGACCTGCTCGTCGGGCTTGATGTCGGCCATACGGTGCGCGATCGAAACGACCCGCGCACCCGGCGGCAGCTTACGGAGTTGCGGCAGCATCTTGGCGTTGAGGCGCGGCAGCAGGTAGAGCGTGACGATCGTCGGCTCCTTGCTCAGGTCGAGCGTGAAGATGTCGCGTCGTTCGATCGTGACCAGCCGCTCCACGCCGTGCTCGCGCACGTTGGCGAGCGAATCCTTGACGCGCTCGGGATCGATGTCGAAACCGCACGCCTTGCACGCGTACTCCCTGGCCGCAGTTACCGGGATGCGTCCGTCGCCGCAGCCGAGGTCCCACACCACGTCCTTGCTGGTGACCCTGGCCAGCCGGAGCGCCGCGTCGACCACCTTCTGGGGTGTTGGCTCATATTCGACGTCCGCTATGGGCCGTTTGCCGGGCTCGCGCAGGTCGATCGATTCGAAGTCGCCCGGCCGCACGTCGATCTGGCGGGTGACCGTTCGTGGCCCGCCGGGCCCGGGAATGACCGCCTTGATGGTGTAGATGTACTTGCCCGGCGCCAGCGGCGGCGACACGAATCGGCGCATCGTCCCCCTGGTCCTCATCTCCTGGCCCTCGATCAACAGTCGGGCATCCTCCGGCAGATAGACCTCGACCGTGACGGTCTTCCGATAATCCTGCGCGAACGTCCCGCCGGGGACCAGGCACGCCAACAGGCCCGCCGCCAGGATGCCGTTACGCCACATGGAAACACCTCTCCTGTCAGAGCTGAACGAAGGTCGGGGTGATATGGTTGATCTCTCATTTCCCCTTTTTCGTATCCCGAGAATCGAACACACCCATTTTACCCGCCGGCCTGGACGTCCGCGTCAACCTCATTTTCAACCCGTAGAAAGTCATTCGGGGCTCACCTATCCTAAGGGGATCTCACAGGACCTCTTCGACCCCTGCGCGAGGAGCCGCCATGAGCCAGTCTGCTACCCCTGGATTTCTCGGCATTGCCGCGACGCCGCGACGGTCGCTCGCGGTCGCGGCGGCGCTGGCCCTGGTCGCCCCGGCCGCGTGGGGCATGTGGGCCATCCTTCCCGAGCAGGTTCCCGTCGATCGGCTCCTGAAGAACGCGAACAGATATATCGAGGCGCACCCGAAGGACGCCCGGGGTTACTACGTCCTGGGGCGGCTGCACAGCATGGCTTTTGCCACCGGGGCCGCCGAACTTTTCGTGGCCAATCCGGAAGGCAGAGCGAAGGCGAAGGAAGTCGCCGACGCCCCGGCCCGATTCCTGCCCTGGGAGCCGATCCAGGCGCCGAGACACAAGCGGCCGACGACGCCGGCGCCTGCGCGATCACCTTCGCGAATCGATCCGACTTTATCGCAGGGCGACCGAGCTGGACGCGGGCGATGCACTGGCCTGGCTCGGGCTGGGCTGGGTCATGGAGGAGGCATCGGCCCTCGATGAGCCGCTGTTGCCGCCCGACGAGGGGCCGGCGAAGCCGCTCGACCGGACAACTCGTGAGCGGATCCGGGTCCTGATCGTCCGGCTTGGCGGTCAAGAGGTCGCCGACCCCGACCCGGCCGAGGATGTCCTCGGCGCGAGCTGCCCGCCGCCCTGCCGCTGCTCGCCGATGCGGCGGGCCGGGTCAAGCCCGCGGCCCGCGCCCGGATCGTGTCGCTGTTCCGGCGATACTGGCAGGACCAGGCCCTGGCCGCCTATCGCCGCGCCTACGAGCTGGCGCTCGAGAAAGACCGCAAACAGCGATTCCCGAGTCCCGCCGCGAACTCGCTGATCAGCCGGGACGCCGCCGAGTCCATCCGCCGCATCTTCGAGCGGCGGACGATGAGCGATGACGACCGCGCCGAGCTCGCCAGGATGAAAGAGCAGACCAAGGACCTGCCCGGCGGCTTTGTGATCACGCCGCTGATCTTCTCGATGGAGGCGGCCCGGCCGCTCGAGGACCTGCTGGATCCGTCAAGCCGGGTCCGCTTCGACCTGGCCGGCGCCGGCCGGCCCGCCGAGTGGCCCTGGCTCCGGCCCGAGACGGCGCTGCTCGTCTGGGACCCGGCGGGCACGGGCCGGATCACCTCGGGCCGGCAGCTCTTCGGCAGCGTCACCTGGTGGATCTTCTGGGAAAACGGCTACGAGCCCCTGGCGTTGCTCGATGATGACGGCGACGGCTGGATCGCCGGCCGCGAGCTCGAAGGCCTGGCCGTCTGGCGCGACCGCAACGGCGACGGCCGCTCCGACCGCGGCGAGGTCATCCCGGCGGCGAAGGCCGGCATCGCCCGCCTCGCCGCCCGGCCTGCCGGCCGCCACGGCGCCATCCCCTGGAACCCCCGCGGCCTCGCCACCACCGATGGCCGCCTGCTGCCGACCTACGACTGGACCCCGGCACCTGCCGGCGAATCGCGAGGCGACTCTCCCCCGCAAGCCGGGTTCGCCGGTCCCCGTCCAGCGGGATCGGCCGTCCGGGACGGAACCGACGGCCGCGGCCCACGCCGAGCCTTGCACTTCGCCCCGCAGCCGGATGTGGGCACACGGCTCGAGTTCAATCCGAGCCACGACCCGGGCCCCCGCAGGGCACTCCTCTTCCACCCCAAGACGGGTCGATCGGCACGCCGGAAGTCCGTCGAGGGCCCCGAGACCACGCCCCGCCCTCGCGACACTTTCAGGGTCTGCTCCGCGATCACGCGAAAGGTCCGCCGACCCCGTCGCCAAGACACCGTACCGATTCGGGATGTGAATGTGGCCAAGAACTTGGGCCGGAATTGGGTCCCAACCCCCCGGGTTCCACCTCCTGCGACGGGAACCATCCGTGAACAAGGGTCTAATGAAGCCAGGCAAATGCGTCGGTGTCCCGCGATCCACGAAATGCTCCGCCAGCATTCGAGACGACAATTCCTGTGTGAATTGGGCAACTGCGTGCGGATCGAGGCTTGTAATCGGAAACCATCGATGCTAAGGTGCGGTTTCGCGTGGGTCCAGCGTTGACCGGTGACCTATTTATGGTGTTGCATCCGTCCTCCGGATGGCCCCGTCGTCGTCACGTCTCAGCCCGGTCGCGTAGCCAGACGGGGATCGCCGATAATCCCGGGTGACTCCATTGAGCACGACAACGATCAAGCAGACTTGCAAGCAAATACTATTAGGCATACCCGAGCCGTTCTCGAGTGCCCTGGTCTCGCTCGCCTGCGCAACCAGGATCGCGAGTCCCACATTCCGCATCTATCAGAAGATGGGACGGCCGACACATGACCTCTCCGGCCCTTTCGAGGGGATGAGCTACCTACCGATCGCGCTCTGCAGCGCCTGGCTGCCCAAGTTCCTCGGGACTTACGAACGTGAACTGGATCCACATCTGGATCGCCTGAAGGCGGAGCCCTGCGACGTGATGGCGAACATCGGCTCTGCGGAAGGATTTTTCGCGATCGGCCTCGCGCGGATGCTGGACATCCCGAAGGTGTACTGCTATGACATCGACCCCCGCGCACCCCGGCTCCTCGCGAAGCTCGCGGCAGCCAACGGGCTCAAAGACCGGATGATTCCCGGTGGATTCTGCTTTCCGGCGACCCTGGAGGAAGTGCTCGGCCCGGCCCGGAATCCGCTGGTGATGTGCGATTGTGAAGGGGGCGAGTTCGATCTGCTTTGTCCCACGGCCGCACCGGTGCTGCGCCGGGCACGGATGCTGGTTGAGATCCACGACTACGGCGTGGAAACCAGGATAGGCGGGGCCCTTCGCGAGCGATTCGGCGCAACACATGACATCGTGACCGTACCGGTCCAACCTCGGACCCTCACCGATTTCCCCGCTGGGATTTGCCCTCACCTGACCGACGACGAGAAGCTGTTTGCAATGAACGAGGCACGCGGGGACGCGGCGGGCTGGCTCGTGCTTCGTCCGAAGCCCTGCTCGACCCACCTGCCAGAGGCCTAATCCGTGTGCATCCGGACTTTGGGGTCTTAGGACGTCGTGGGCCGCCGCGGCAGCCGGCACTCGGCGCGATCGGCCCTGGAGTGGCGGCCGATGACGGACGCGGACGCCAGGTGACGCTCAAGACCGCCAACATCGGGACGGCTGTGGACGTGGAGGCGACGCTGGCCGCGCCGCCGCCAACGCGCAGCACCCGGCGCCACGAGCGGCATCGGCGGATCATCCGGCCCGGTCTTCTACACCGTGTCGGGTCAGTCGATCGCCCCGACGAGCACCATCAACTCGCGCTTCTTGCACGCGAGCTCGACGGCCACGATCGCCTACTCGGGACGGACATCGCTTTCGGCTTGCGTGCCTACGATCTGAGCAAAGGCGGCGGCCTGAATGGGTCCGCCGTGCTGAACGCCTCGACCGTGACCGAGGATTCGCAGGCCAATACGCTCGACTCGGGCACAGGCGAGGCCTGGTTCATCGCACACGACCGGGACCGGGCGAATAGCGCGAGCGGGACGAATCTGAGGACGATCGTCGCCTGAACTGGGAAGCGATCGTCTCGAGGTTCGCTGCCACCAGCCCTACCCGGCTGGGGGGGGCGGGCCGGCATTATCCCCCTCCTCCGCGAATGACTCCACCCCTGCGATACATCGTCGGGACGGCTGGCGGTCGAACCTAACGCGGAAGTTTTTCTCTCGAGGACGAGCCGGCGTTCCGGCCGTAGGACGGGCATTCTGCGACACCCGAGGACGTCCCGGGCTCCCGATTCGGACCGACGAGAGCCTGCGCCGCCAGGTCTTCTCGGGTCCCCGCTGGAATATTCGTTGAAGTCAGCATGATTTCCCCGAACTGGCCCGGTAGCGCCTTCTCAACGCGAAGGTTGGGGTATATATTAGTGACTCCGTGCCATGGCGCGCCGTCCGGTCAGCCGGCCGTCGACGAAGATTCGGCGCACTCATGGCCATGCCTTGGCCTCTCGTCCGAAGCTCGTCTCCTCTCCGCCTCCAGTTCGAGAGTTACCGACATGTGGCAACCCCCTCGTGCGCGGCGGTCGATGAATGACTCTGGACATGCTCCATCCCGAGCCGGCGTGGCTCCTCGATCTCTTCGTCGCCGGCCGGCAGTCGAGGCCCTGGAGGTCCGCCAGCTCCTCTCGACGATCACCGAGTATCCCCTGCCCACGGTCAACTCGCAGCCGGTGGCGATCGCCGCCGGGCCTGGCGGCCAGATGTGGTTCATCGAGCAGGGGAGCAACCAAATCGTGTCGATGGATCCGGCCTCGCACGCCATGAACACCACGGCGATCCCGACGGCCGCCGCCAATGCGAACAGCCTCGTGGCCGGCCCCGACGGCAACATCTGGTTCACCGAGCAACGGGTCGGCCAGATCGGCGTCCTGGACGTGCAGACCGACACGATCACCGAGATCCCCACGCCCACGGCGAACTCCGACCCGATGGGGATCACCGCGGGGCCCGACGGGCAGCTCTGGTTCACCGAGGAGGGCGCCTCGCGGATCGCCTCGATCGACCCGGCGACCGACACGATCACCGAGTATCCCACCCCGACGCCCGACACCGAGCCGACCTCGATCACCCTGGGCCCCGACGGCAACCTCTGGTTCACCGAGTACCTCGGCAACGCGATCGGCTCGCTCGACCCGACGACCGGCAAGATCACCGAGTACCCCCTGCCGCTGGGTTCTGCCCAGCCCGAGAGCATCACGGCCGGCCCGGACGGTAACCTCTGGTTCACCGAGTTCAGCTCGAACCAGGTCGGCATGCTGAACCCCACAACCGGCGCGATCGTTGGGATCAGCCTGACGTCCGCCGGCTCGCGGCCCTGGGGGATCGCGACGGGCTCCGACGGCCAGGTCTGGTTCACCGAGTCGGGCTCGGGCCAGATCGGCGCGATCAACCCGGCGACGGACGCCGTCACCGTGCTCGACCCGCCTGGCCCCGACCCGGCGCCGACCGGCATCGCCGCGGGCCCGGACGGCAACGTCTGGTTCACCGATGGCGACGGAGCCGCCATCGGCGTCGTGACGATCAACCCGCCGCCTCCGGTCGTCGCCCCGGCTCCCCCGGCAACCGACCCGCCGGCCGGTTCGACCGGCTCGAGCGATCCGGGCGGCTCGGGCGATCCGGGCGGGTCGAGCGACCCGGGCGGGTCGAGCGACCCGGCCCAGACGCCCGCGCAGGGCGTGCCCTCGGCTTCGACCGGCACAGCCAGCACGCCGGCCCTCCCGGCGATCACCGGCGGGCAAGTCGTGACCGTCGGCAAGGGGAAGCACCGTCACCTCGTCGGAATCCAGATCGCCTTCGACGGCGGCCTGAATGCGTCGATCGCCCAGGACACGTCCAATTACCTGGTCCTGCAACGGACGATGGCCCACCGCAAGACGGTCCTCCATCCCCTGGCGTTTCGGATCGTCAACCAGCCGTCGAGCGACTCGGTCCAGCTCGTCCTGGCGGGCCGGCCGAAGTTCGTCCGGGGCGGTCAGGTCGTCTTCAACCCGAATGGCGTCGCCGCGGTCACCCAGGCGCTCCGTGCCTCAAGCCAGCCCATCGCGGCTGCTCCGGGAACGATCACCCTCACCATCCTGCCCCACGCCCACGGCGTGACCCTGACGAGCGGATGACCCCGCCCCTGTCGAATGAACATCTCCCTCCAGGCTGGCCCGGCCGGCTCGGTGTCTCGAGGCCGCCTGGCCGCATGATCCGGGTTGTGCCATAATTCCCGTGCAGGCCGCGACCCTCGTCGATCGTCCAGGAGAGCCCGACTGCCATGTCCACCGCGACGAAACCGCCGCTCAGCCCCGCAATAGAGTACCCGGACAGCGACGGGAACCCCATGGCCGAGAACACGTTGCAGTTCCAGTGGATCGTCACGATCAAGGAGGGGGTCGAGGCGATTCATCGGGATGATCCCGACGTGTTCGTGGCCGGCGACCTGCTCTGGTATCCCGTCGAGGGCGTCCCGACCGAGCGCATGGCGCCCGATACGCTGATCGCCTTCGGCCGGCCCAAGGGCCATCGCGGCTCGTACATGCAGTGGCGGGAAGGCGGGATCGCCCCGCAGGTGGTCTTCGAGGTGCTCTCGCCCGGCAACCGTGCCGGCGAGCTCCAGCGCAAGTTCGACTTCTACGAGCGGCACGGGGTCGAGGAATACTACATCTACGACCCGGATACCGGCGAGGTCGAGGGCTATCTGCGCCGCGGCGGCCGGCTCTGCAAGATCGCCCAGATGGACGGCCACATCAGCCCCCGCCTCCGCATCGAGTTCCGACCGGGGGAGGGCCCCGACAACCTCACGATCATCGGGCCCGACGGCGAGCGATTCAAGACGTTCCAGGAGCTTCACAAGGACTATCACGAGGCCGTTCGTCAGGCCGAGGAAGCCGCTCGTCAGGCCGAGGAGGCTACCCATCAGGCCGAGGAGGCCAATCGTCAGGCCAAGGAAGCCACCCGCCAGCTCGACGAGCAGACCCGGCGCACCGCGGCTTACGCGGCGAAGCTCCGCGAGCTGGGCATCGAGCCGGATTGAACGCGCCGGCGGGTTCGAATGACCCTCGTTCGCCGTCTCTCGCCCATCGCTCCCGGCGCGGGCGGGCGTCCTTCCTGCACCGGCATGAACCCGATCCCGCCGAGTCCTGTTGCCGTTTCCCGCGAAGTTCGGCAGACTACATTTGTCTCCCGGCCAAGGACTTGCAGCCAGGAGCCCGTACCCGCATCGTTCCAAGGTCGTCGCCCGCCGCCTGGCGAAGCCGCCCGGACCGATGGGTTGATCGCGCGGTCGGCTCGCGGTATGGTATACTTCGATACACTATGCAGGCGCAGAAACTGGGATTGTCGGATGGGGGCATTGAAGGTCTCTATGGGGTGGAAGCTGCCCGACGATCGTTGCGGACCGCAAGGGGTGTGAGCTGAGGTAGGACGCGAACGATGGCGAAGCGCAAGGGAAGTGGTGAAGGCCGGGGCGGGCGTGGGGCCGGCAGGTCTAGCGCCGTGATCGAGGACGTCGCGCTGGCGGAGGCCGCGCGGTCCCGGTACCTCAACTATGCGCTGAGCGTGATCACCTCGCGAGCGTTGCCCGACGTGCGCGATGGGCTCAAGCCGGTGCAGCGCCGCATCCTGTACGCGATGTGGCAGGACCTGCATGTCACGGCCGACGGTCGCTACATCAAGTGCGCCGCGGTGGTGGGCGAGGTGATGAAGACGTATCACCCCCACGGCGACCAGTCGATCTACGATGCGCTGGTCCGCATGGCGCAGCCGTTCAGCATGCGTGCGCCCCTGGTCAACGGCTACGGCAACTTCGGCTCGATCGACGGCGACCCGCCGGCCGCCATGCGGTACACCGAGTGCCGGCTGACGCCGATCGCGCAGCGCGCTCCTGAGCGAGCTGCGCGAGCAGACGGTCGACTACCGGCCGAACTACGCCTCGACGGCCGAAGAGCCGATCGTCTTGCCGGCGCAGTACCCCAACATGCTGGTCAACGGCGTCTCGGGCATCGCCGTCGGCATGGCGACGAACATCCCGCCGCACAACCTCAAGGAAGTGATCGGCGCGCTGGTGGCGCTCCTGGACGACCGCGAGATGACGCTCGAGCGGATCCTGAAAAAGGTCCATGGCCCCGATTTCCCGACCGGCGGCGTGATCCTGAACCCGGCCGAGGAGATCCGCCAGATCTACACGACCGGCCAGGGCACGATCAAGCTCCGCGGGACCTACGAGCCGCATCCCGACCGCGCCAACGCCCTGTTGATCCGCTCGATCCCGTACGGGGTCGAGAAGGACGCCCTGGTCGAGCGGATCGGCGAGCTGATCTCCAAGGGCCAGGTGCCGCAGCTCGTCAACGTCAAGGACCTGAGCACCGACGACATCCAGATCCTGCTCGAGCTGCGCCCGGGCGCCAACGCCGAGGCGGCGATGGCCTACCTGTTCAAGAACTCGCCGCTCCAGATCAACTACAGCATCAACCTGACCTGCCTGCTGCCGTCGGAGGGGGCCGAGGTCGCCGTCCCTCGCCGGCTGGACCTGAAGACGATCCTCCAGCACTTCCTCGACTTCCGCCTCGAGGTCGTCACCCGCCGGCTGCGGTTCGAGCTGAAGAACCTGCTCGACCGCATCCACATCCTCGAAGGCTTCGCGATCGTCTTCAACAACCTGGACGAGGCGATCCAGATCATCCGCGCCAGCGACGGCAAGTCGGACGCGGCCCCCAAGCTGATCGCGCGGTTCGGCCTGACCGAGATCCAGGCCGACGCCGTGCTCGAGACGAAGCTCTACCGCCTGGGCAAGCTGGAGATCAAGGACATCCTGCGCCGAGCTGGCGGAGAAGAAGAAGCGGGCCAGGGAGATCCAGAAGCTGCTCGACGACGAGCCGGCGCGGTGGGAGATCATCCGCGGCGAGCTGAAGCAGATCGCGCAGGACTTCGGCGACGCCCGACGGACGCAGGCTCGAGGTCCCGGCGGCGCCGATGGAGTTCCGCGAGGAAGACTACATCGTCAACGAGGACTCCTGGGTGATCGTCACCCGCGACGGCTGGACCAAGCGGCAGAAGTCGTTCACCGACGTCGCCAGCATCCGGGTGCGCGACGACGACAAGGTCGGCTGGGTCTACCGCGCCCGGGCACGGCAGACGATCACGTTCTTCACCGACCGCGGCGTCGGCTACACGCTGCGGGTCAACGACATCCCGATGACGACGGGCCACGGCGAGCCGATCCAGAAGCAGTTCGCCTTCGAGGACCAGGAGCACATCGTCGGCGTGATCTGCCACGACCCGCGCTGCCTGCCCGACCCGAGCAAGTATCCGCAGACCGGCCCGCGGCTGGTCCAGCGCCTGCTGGCCGACGAGCTCGAGGCCGCCCCCACCCGCGCCGGCCGACCGCAATGGCAGCGCCAACGGCGATGGCCATGCCTCGGCCAACGGCGACGCCGCGGGCCCCGCCGTGCCGCCCCCGCCGTACGGGATCGTGCTGACGGCGGGCGGCAAGGTATTGCGGTTTCGCCCTGGCGCCGCTGGCGGCCGTATCCACCCGCAAGGGCCGGATCGTCGTCCGGCTCGACCCGACGTTCAAGGACGACCGGGTCGTCGGCGTCCAGGCGACCGACGGCTCGGAGAACGTCTGCCTGGCGACCCGCTCGGCCCGGGTGCTGATCTTCCCCGTCACCGAGGCCAACATCGTCTCCGGCGCCGCCCGCGGCGTGGTGGCGATCCGGCTGGACGACAAGGACCGCGTCATCGGCTTCGTGCTGGCCAACAAGAAGCGCGAGGGCCTGACGGTACGGACGAACCGCGGCGCCACCCAGATCGTCCGAGCGACCAAGTATCCCGGTCACCGCCCGCGGCGGCAAGGGCTACGCGATCCTCCAGCGCGGCTCGCTCGAGGCCATCCTCCCCGAGGAGGCCGAGCCGATCCCGTCGCTGGAGGAGTTCAACGAGGGGGGGGCGATAGGAACGATCCAGGCGACCAGGGATAATCCAGACCATCTTATGCGGTGAGATTGCAGGAAGTCGATTTCGAACTCGATGCCCGCGCGGGCCCTTGGATTGTCCTCGTGAAGGCGTGTCCGGAGACCCGTGGGTGGAAATCCGCTATCTTTACAGGGGCACCACGGAAGGGTGGCCGGGCTATCCCGTAAGGCTAGGGGAGGAAATCACCTGCACGACGACCGACCCCTTGGTTGCCACGCTCTTCGCCGTCGAATGTCGAAATCTCGGTCGAGCGATCATCCTGGCCGCTCGCCGCAGACCCGCTTGGAGGCTTGATCGCCCCGGCGAATTGCTTCGATATGATCGAATGTGCCGTCAATCTCCGGTGCTCGGCTGCCGAATTCGCCCGGCGGGCCGAGGTCGTCCTGGAAGTTGAAGAGTCGATCGCAATCCTTGCGAGAGTTCGGCTTTCACCGATCTCCCGGTCCGGCATGAAGAGCAAGACGACACTGCAGCAGGAGATCGAAGAATCCCATTCGGCTCGGAATGCGTCTCAGCCGGGAGCAGGCTCGACAGTTCAACATCCGCATGTTGGAGGATCACCCATGACCGATAAGGAAGTTGGAATTCATCGTCGCTGGGGTCGTCGAGGGCCAGCATTTCACCGTCATCGGTCGTTGTGGCGATGCTCCCGATTCGCGTCGGTGATGTTTTCGATGCGGTCTACCGCTACAAGCATCGGCGTCGTCCCGATGAGCTAGGAGACGAACCCATCCGGGAAGTGGAAAAGCCGGCTGCGATCCGCGTGGTCTGCATCCATGCTTACGAGCGTGTCGCTGACCACCATGGGCGAGGGCATGACCGGGTCCTCGACACTCGAGGGCGACGGCCTGCAATACCTCGCGCCGGGCTGGATCCTGGGGCGGAAGACCGAGAGACCATCTTCGATCGGATCGAGCGAATCCGAGCTGCGAAGTCGGCCTCCGTCTGAGAGGCCTGACGATCCAGCGAACCCGTCTATCCGGGAAGTACGCATGTCCTCAGCAAGCTACACCGCCAAATCGATCACGGTCCTCGAGGGCCTCGAGGCCGTCCGTCGCCGGCCGGGCATGTACATCGGCGGCGTCGACAAGGCCGGGCTGCACCACCTCCTCTGGGAGATCGTCGACAACTCCGTCGACGAGGTGATGAACGGCCACGCGCTCGCGGATCGTCGTCACGCTGCACAACGACGGCAAGACGATGACCGTGTCCGACAACGGCCGCGGCATCCCCGTCGACATCCACCCCAAGACCGGCAAGAGCGCGCTCGAGGTGATCTTCACCACGCTGCACGCCGGCGGCAAGTTCGACAACGACGCCTACAAGGTCGCCGGCGGCCTGCACGGCGTCGGGCGCCAGCGTCGTCAACGCGCTTCGCAAGAGCCTCGACCGCCGAGGTCCGCCGCGACGGGCAGACGTACATCCAGCGCTACCGGCGCGGCAAGCCGCAGGGGGACGTCGAGCCGGGCGAGCCGTCGCGCGGGTCGGGACCAGCGTCACCTTCACGCCCGACCCCGACATCTTCGACGACCAGAGCTACGACCCGGCGCTGATCGCCGAGCGGCTCGAGGTCAAGACCTACCTCAACAAGGGCCTGGTCATCCAGTTCGTCGACCAGAAGAACAAGACGAGCGTCGAGTTCCGCCACGACGGCGGCGTGGCCGACTTCCTCGACGCGATCAACCCGCAGCGCAACGACCAGCGGGTCGCCCCCCTGCCCTTCGTCCTGGAGCGCGAGGACGAGGACGACGGCCTGCGCTGCCACCTGGCGCTGTCCTGGACCGAGGCGACCGACGAGGACGTCCGCTCGTTCGTCAACACGATCCCGACCCGCGACGGCGGCACCCACGAGCTGGGCATGCTCTCCGCCGTCGGCACGGCCGTGCTGCGGTTCATGGAGACGCACGACCTGGTCAAGAAGGGGATGGAGATCAAGCGGGAGGACATCCGCGAGGGGCTGACGGCCGTGCTGGCGGTCTGCGTCCACGAGCCGCAGTTCCAGGGCCAGACCAAGGGGCGGCTCAACAACCCGGAGGTCAAGGCCCAGGTCGAGTCGATGGTCCGGCCGGCGCTCGAGAACTTCCTGCTCAAGAACAAGAGCGTCGGCGACGCGATCGCCGCCCGCGTGATCCAGGCGGCCAAGGCGCGCGAGGCCAGCCGCGCCGCCGCCAGCCAGGTCCGGCGGAAGACGGCGATCAGCGGGCGGCTCAACCTGCCCGGCAAGCTGCACGACTGCGACAGCACCGACCCCGAGGTCTCGGAGCTGTTCATCGTCGAGGGCGACAGCGCCGGCGGCTCGGCCAAGCAGGGCCGCGACCGCGACATCCAGGCGATCCTGCCGCTCAAGGGGAAGGTCCTGAACGCCGAGCAGGCCGGCAAGGCCAAGGTGCTCGACAACAAGGAGCTGACCGACATCATCAGCGCCCTGGGCTGCGGCATGGACGACCAGTACGACCCCGGCCGGCTCCGCTACGGCAAGGTCATCCTGCTGACCGACGCCGACAGCGACGGCCACCACATCGCCACGCTGCTGCTGACCTTCTTCTACCGGCACGTCCCGGGCCTGTTCGCCGACGGCCGGATCTACCTGGCCTGCCCGCCCCTGTACAAGGTCTCCTGGGGCAAGGAGACGTACTGGGCGTCCGACGACGCGGCCCGCGACCGCATCCTCGCCAGCCTCCCCAAGAACGCCAAGCCCAACATCACCCGTTTCAAGGGGCTGGGCGAGATGCCGGCCAACCTGCTGTTCGAGACGACGCTCGACCCGACCCGCCGGCGGCTGCTCCGCGTGGTCGATCCCCGACGACGATCGGCCCTACACCGACCGCACCGTCAGCGACCTGATGGGCAAGGAGCCCGAGGCCCGATTCAAGTTCATCATGGAAGAAGCCTATACGGCGAAGGACATCGACATTTAGAGTGGCTCGTGATCGTGGCAGTGGCAAGTCCGATCGGCCTGGTCACGTTGTCGACCTGACGCCGGCGGGTTGCACCACCAGAGATCGAGGCATGACGCGCATGAGCCGACGGGGCACCGGGCCGCATGGGGGATCGCCGCGACGGTCGCGGTGCTCGCCGGCGCGCTGGCGCTGGTCGCCCGCGGGCTCTCGGCGCCGGCCCGGCGACCCGCGCCCGGAGGCCTACGATCGCGGGCGATTGGGAGCGTGCCGCGCGAGGTCCTGCGGGCCGAGGTGAAGGGCGGCGCCCGCTCGGCGGATCCCGAGGTCTTGCGGCATCTACGCGCGCGGCCCAGGTCCGCATGGGCCGCGACACGGCCGCCGCTGGCGATCTACGAAGGCCGGCTGGCGGCGTCCGCGGAGCTCGAGCCCGAGGACGCGTTCCTGAAGGGCCTGGCGATGGTCCGCACCGGCCGGCCGGAGGCCGCCTGGAGCTCTGGGAGCAGCGCCGTGAAGGATGGGCGCGATCATCGCCGAGATGCTCGATCATTCACGCGGCTCTCCGTGCGGCTCCAGCGGATGGACCCGGCCCTCGACGGCGGCCCGTCGGCTGGCGAAGGCAGCCCGGCTGGGAGGCGCGGGGCCTGTTCCTGCTGGCGCGAGATCGACGAGCTGATCGACGACCCGCCCGGCGTGGTGGCGGCCCTGGAGGAAGGCACTGGAGCGCGAGCCCGAGGCCCGCGGCGCCCTGTTCGACGCGGCCCACTATCGCAGGCTCCTGGCGCGCAACCTGCTCCGCGCTGGGCCGCCCGGCCGAGGCGGAGGTCGCAGCTCAAGGCGATCCGCCGCGACGCCAGCCCCTTCATCCGCCGACCCGAGGACGCGAGGCCGAGTGGCTGCTGAGCCGGGCCTACCTCCAGCAGAACCGCATGCCCGAGGCCGGCAAGGCCCTGGTCCGCTCCGGCTCGTACGGCGCCGAGCACCGCCTGATGCCCGAGCCCGTCGCCCTATGTCGGGCTCGGCGGCCTGCGTGCCCTGCCACCGCGAGCTGAGAGCAGCAGTACGACGCGACCCGGCATCCCGCGACCTTCTATCACGGCGCCGGGCTCGCTGGGCCTGCCTCGGCCCGATCGGCCTGTCCCCGACCCCGACGATCCCAAGGTCATGCACACGGTCGAGCGCAAGGGGGACGAGATCGAGTCCGCGAGCCAGATCGGCGACGGGTCACGCCGGATGGTCGTGGAGTATGCCTTCGGCACGCCCCAGCACTACCTGACGCATGATCGCCCGCGACGAGGAGCGGAATTACCGCGCCCTGCGGGTCTCGTATTATCACACGGCGGCCGACTCGGGCTGGGGCGGCGACGGCCGGCGACGTCGGCCACTCGGACTCGGTGGAGGACCGGCGCGGCCAGCGGATCGACGTCCGCGACGGCGTGGTCCGCTGCCTGCATTGCCACGTCACGCGCTCGCGCGACTTCCGCGACCCGCCGCCGGCCGGCGGGCCGGCCCCGAGGCCGCCGACCGCGGCATCGGCTGCGAGCGGTGCCACGGGCCCGGCGGCAACCACATCCAGGCGATCGAGCAGGACTTCGCGGACCACAAGGGCTCGCCGACTTCGCGATCATCAACGTCGCCGGCACGCCCGGCCGACGACGGCCAACGGCCAGTGCGCCGAATGCCACACCGTCGGGCGCTCGCTCGAGATCGCCAGGGACCCCGAGGACCCGGGGTATGTCCGCTCGCCGGGCGTCACGATCACCTTCAGCCGATGCTACACCGAGAGCGACGGCGCCCTGAGCTGCATGACCTGCCACGACCCGCACCGCGAGGCCGACCACTCGGCCGCCTTCTACGAGGCGAAATGCCTCGCGTTGCCACTCGCGCGGCCGCGAAGGACCAGGCCCGGATCGCCGCCGACGCGACGCCGGCCAGCGGACGGTCTGCCCCGTCAACCCGGCCCGGGACTGCCTCGGCTGCCACATGCCCAAGGTCCCGATGCCGACGCTCCACGCCGACCTGACCGACCATTACATCCGCGTCCGCCGGATCGAAAAATTGATCGCCGCGATAGACCGATCACTCATCGAATGCGATCCTCGCAGCCAACATTGCGATTCAATCTTGTCGGATTGCATCGGCAGACCAGGAAACCACGGATCACACGAACAACGGACGAAGGACCAAATGAGCATGATCGAGGCGGCCGGGCTGACGAAGACCTACTCGCGTCGCCCAGAAGCAGGAGGGCGTGCTGGGTGCCCTGCGCGGGCTCTATCGCCGCGAGTACCGCGAGGTGCCGCGCGGTCGACGCGATCAGCTTCCGGATCGAGCCGGGCGAGATGGTGGCCTTCCTGGGCCCCAACGGCGCCGGCAAGACGACGACGCTCAAGATGCTCTCGGGCCTGATCTACCCGACGGGCGGCGAGGCGCGGGTGCTGGGCTATGTCCCCTGGCAGCGGGCCGACGCCTTCCGCCGCCAGTTCGCGCTGGTGATGGGCCAGAAGAACCAGCTCTGGTGGGACCTGCCGGCGGCCGACAGCTTCCAGCTCCTGCGCGAGATCTACGCGATCCCGCCGGCCGAGTTCCGCGCGACGCTCGACGAGCTGACCGGCCTGCTCGGCGTCGAGAAGCTGACCCGCCAGGCGGTGCGCGAGCTCTCGCTGGGCGAGCGGATGAAGATGGAGCTGATCGCCGCGCTGTTGCACCGGCCGCGGCTGCTGCTGCTGGACGAGCCGACGATCGGGCTGGACGTCGTGGCCCAGGGGATGATCCAGAAGTGCCTGCGCGACTACCACACCCAGCACGCGGCGTGACGACGCTGCTGACCAGCCACTACATGCGCGACGTCGAGGCGCTCTGCGACCGGGTGATCGTGATCAACCACGGCAAGCTCGTCTACGACGGCCCGCTGGCGCGGATCGTCGAGCGGTTCAGCGAGACCAAGCTGGTGAAGCTCCAGTTCGAGGGGGACGCGCCCGACGACCTGGGCCGATTCGGCGAGGTCGTGCGCCGCGAGGGGCCGTTCGCCGAGGTCAAGGTCGGCCGCGGCCAGGTCGCCGCGGTCCTGGCGGCCGATCCTCGATCGCCACGCGGTCGCCGACGTGAGCGTGGAGGAGCCGCCGCTCGAGGAGGTCATCTCCCGTGTCTTCGAGGAGGCCCGTGCCGGACATGACGCCGCCTGATGCCCTCGCCACCCGATCCCGATCCCGCCCCGCTGGCCTCGACCGCACCGGCGCGCCGCGCCCGCCGAGCGTCCGCCCGGCCCGCGGTCGCGACTCGGCCAAGTACCTGGCGATCTTCCGGGTCTCGCTCGCCGAGCGGATGACCTATCGCGGCGACTTCCTGCTCGCCACGATCTTCCGGTTCCTGCCGATGGTCACGACGATCCTGCTCTGGCAGGCCATCTACATCGGCTCCGGCGAGCACGAATCGGCCGCTCGGGATCTTCAGCTACCACGAGATGATCGCCTACCTGCTGCTGACGCACATCAGCCGGATGTTCTCCAGCATGCCGAACCTGGCCGCCGGCATCGCCCGCGAGGTCCGCGAGGGCACGCTCAAGCGCTACCTGCTCCAGCCGATCGACATGATCGGCTACCTGCTGGCCTACCGGATGGCGCACAAGGTCGCCTACATCGTCACGTCGTTCCTGCCGTATGCCTTGCTGTTCTTCGTCTGCCGGCAGTTCTTCGACGGCTTCCCCGACGCGACGACGCTCGCGGCCTATGCCCTCTCGCTGATCCTGGCCTTCCTGGTCGGCTTCTTCTTCGAGGCCAGCGTGGGCATGGTCGGCTTCTGGTTCCTCGAGGTGACCTCGCTGCTGTACATCGTGATGACGCTGAACTTCTTCATCTCGGGCCAGATGATGCCGCTGGACCTGCTGCCCGCAGCCGTGGTGCGGCCTGCTTGAAGGCATCCTGCCGTTCCAGTACATGGCCTATTTCCCGGCCGTCGTGTTCCTGGGCAAGGTGAAGGGGACGGAGCTCTGGCTGGCACCTGCTCGGCGAGCTGCTCTGGGCGGTCGCGTTCATCGTCCTGGCCCGGGTGCTGTTCCGCATGGGCCTGCGGCGCTATAGCGCGTTCGGAGGCTGAGGCCGTGCGGGATCTCGCCGGACTGAAGAGATACTTCCGGCTGCTCGGCAGCCTGGGGCTGTACACGCTCAATCGCGAGCTGGCGTTCCGCGGCAACTTCCTGGTGAAGGTGTCGGTGGAGGTGATCTGGCTGGGCATCCTGCTCGCGTTCTACCGCGTGGTCTTCGCGCGCACCAGCACGATCGCCGGCTGGGACGAGCCGCAGTACCTGTTCTTCGTCGGCTGCTTCTTCGCCCTCAACGGCCTGATCGAGATGCTCTTCCTCGAGAACTGCAACGAGTTCGCCGAGCTGGTGCGCACCGGCGACCTGGACGGGCTGCTGCTCAAGCCGATCGACGAGCAATTCCTGATCACCTGCCGGCGGATCGACTGGGGGACCGCCCCCAACGTGCTGATGGGCGGCGCCGTGATGGCGATCGCCCTGTACAACATGGGCTGGCACGTTCGACCTCGCGCGAGGTCGGCGACGTTCCTGGTCACGTTCGCCTGCGGCACCGCGATCGCCTACGGCTTCATGCTGATGCTGACGTCGCTCTCGGTCTGGATGGTCCGGAACCAGAGCCTGATGGAGATGTGGTGGCTGTTCTCCAGCCTGGCGCGCTATCCCAAGGAGATCTTCGCGGGCCCGCCTGGGCCGAGCCCCTGGGCCTGTTCTTCACGTACTTCGTGCCGATCCTGGTGGTGGTGAACGTGCCGGCCAACGCGATGGTGCGCGTCCTCGACTGGCGGATGGTCGGCTTGACGGTCGCGGCGACCGTGCTGTTGCTCTGGCTCAGCCGGCGGTTCTTCCAGCACGCGCTGCGGTCGTACCGCAGCGCGAGCAGTTGACGCCCGACCCGCGGGGCGGGCGGACTCATGCACAGCGGCCGGCCTCGTCAGGCCCGCGCGGCCAGCGACGCCCAGTCGGGAGCGGTCAGGACGCGCAGGTCGGTCAGCCGTCGAAGTCGTTCGGCTCCGACGATGGCGGCGATGACGGCGGCGGCCTCGGCATCGGCGCCGAACCGGCGCGTGGCCTGCCGCACGATCAGGTCGCGCGCGGCCTGCCGCCGGCCTTCCTGCTGGGCCGGCGAATAGGCCTCGAGGAACGCCTGTCCCTTCGCGGCCAGGTAGTCCTTGGAGCCCTGGATTGCGAGGCAGCACGTCGCCCAGGGCGCGGTGGGCCTCGTCCAGGTCGCAGATGAGCCCCATCGCCAGTAGCGGCGGCCCAGGCCTTCTCGCGCGTCTCGGCGTCGGCCTGATGTCCGGTCCAGGCCCTGCCTGCGATCAGCCGGACGATCTCGGGCATCCGCTCGCGGGCCCCCTTCGTCAGCGGGGCCATCATCATGGTCCCCGGGCTCTGGCGTCACCTCCTCCGCCGTCATCTCCCACGCCCTGCGGATCGTATACGTGAAGACTCGCTTGCACCTTCCCCGCGGCGTCGCGATCCTCGAAGCGGCCGGTCATGCCGGGCCCCTCGGCCGGCGGCCACATCAGGAACACGGCGACCATCGGCATCTTCCCGTGCTTCCGCTCGACCTTCCGGCTGTTCTCGAAGAGGTGCCGGTCGAGGTCGGGCTGGTACGCACTTCTGGAGGCGGATGTGGACGATGGACGTCCCGCCGTCGCGCAATCCCACCCGGAAGTAGGTGTCGATCGACGGTTCCGACGGCTCGAGGTCGATATCCAGGTCCTTGCGTGTAGGCGGGCAGGCCCTCGGCGGGCGGCGGCACCACGACGCCCGCGAGCCACTCGTCCCACCTCGAGGACGTCGATCAGACGATCGCCGAGTTCTCCGAGCCGGTCGGTCGCGAAGCCGCTGGCCAGGCCATCGAGCGTCGCCCGGCCGGCCGGGTCGACGTCGCCGAACTTCTGCCGGGCCTGGCGGCTCAGGAGCGCGGCCAGCGTTCGCGAGGTCGACTCGGCCAGCCCATACGCGCGACCGGCCGCTCGACCCGAGCTCTCCACATCCCGGCATGTGGACGACTGGTCCCAGCCTTCGTGCACCGCGGCGGGAGGACTCGAGGGTGTATCCATCGGGGACCTCACAGGCATGGGCCGATCGGGAGTCGGAGCAAAGCCTCGGCCTGGGCTTCGGCTCAGGCCAGCAGCCGCTTGACGACCTCGCCACTGACGTCGGTCAGGCGGAAGTCGCGGCCCTGGAAGCGGTAGGTCAGCCGCGTGTGGTCGAAGCCCAGCAGGTGCAGGATCGTCGCGTGCAGGTCGTGCACGTGCACGCGGTCCTTGACGACGTCGAAGCCGAGGTCGTCGGTCTCGCCGTGGCGTGATGCCCGGCTTGATCGCCGCCGCCGGCCAGCCACATCGTGAAGGCGTTGGGATGGTGGTCGCGGCCGTCGTTGCCGCCGCCCTGGACCATCGGCGTGCGGCCGAACTCGCCGCCCCAGACGACCAGCGTGTCGTCGAGCATCCCGCGCTGCTTCAGGTCCTTGATCAGGGCCGCGCAGGCCTGGTCGGTCGTCTTGCAGTTCTTCTTGAGGTCGTTGACCAGGTTGCCGTGCTGGTCCCACGACTCGTGGAAGATCTGCGACGAAGCGGACGCCGCGCTCGAGCAGCCGGCGCGCCAGCAGGCAGGTGTTGGCGAACGACGGCTTGCCCGGCTCGGCGCCGTACATCTCGAGGATGTGCCGCGGCTCGTTGGCGATGTCCATCACGTCGGGCGCCGTGAGCTGCATGCGGAAGGCCATCTCGTACGAGTTGATCCGCGTGGCGATCTCGGGGTCGCCCGATTGCTCGAGCCGCATCCGGTTGAGCGTGCGCACGGCGTCGAGGCTGTCGCGCTGGAGGTCGTCGATCCACGCCGCGGGGGTTGGAGAGGTACAGCACCGGGTCGCCGCTGGTGCGGAACTGCACGCCCTGGTAGACGGTCGGCAGGAAGCCGCTGCCCCAGTTGGAATTGCCGCCGCTGGGCCCCTTGCTGCCCGTGCTGAAGACGACGAAGCCGGGCAGGTCCTGCGACTCGCTGCCCAGCCCGTACGTCACCCACGCGCCCAGGCTCGGCCGGCCGAAGATCTGCGAGCCGGTGCTCATCAGGATCTGGCCGGGCGCGTGGTTGAACGCGTCGGTGACCATCGCCTTGACGACCGCGATGTCGTCGGCGACCGTCGCCAGGTGCGGCAGCAGCTCGGAGAGCTCGGTGCCGCTGCTGCCGTGCCGGGCGAACTTGAACTTCGGCCCGAGCAGCTTCGAGTCGGGCTTGATGAACGCCGCGCGATAGCCCTTGATCAGCTCCGGCGGCGGCAGGGTGCCGTCGAACTTCGCGAGCTGCGGCTTGTTGTCGAACAGCTCGAGGTGGCTCGGCGCACCCGGCCATGAACAGGAAGAGTACCCGCTTGGCCTTCGGTGCATGATGCGGCTGTCTGGGCGCCATCGGGTTGAGCCCCGATCTGGTCGAGGCGTCGGGCCCCGCCTCGTCGGCACTGCCCGCACGCCGAGCAACTGCCCCAGCGCGATCGCGCCGAGCCCGACGCCGCACTGCTCGAGGAACCAGCGCCGGGCTGACCTGGCGCGGATCGGCGTCGCGATAGAGATGGTCCTGGCAGTTCATGACGGGGTTTCTCCTCCGACGGTGGCCTGGGGGTGCTGGGCCGTTGCCTGCGCGATGATCGAAGCCGCCCACGCCTGGTCTTCGTTACGCAATCGTGGCTCGGGCGGCTGGCGGTAGTCGATCGCCAGCTCGTACCCGGCGCGATCGTAGAGATCGTGGAGGATTCGGTTCAGATCCAGGGACGGCTCCGCATCCTGAGGAAGCAAAGGGATCGGGATCGGAGGGATCTCCGTTTTGTAGGAGAATCCATAGAGATGGGCAAAACGGCCCAGCCTCGGGCGGAAGACGAGAATCCGATAATCGCTCCGGCGTCGAGGCTCATCCGGCGGCATCGGCTTGCCGGCCCGCAGCAAGTCGATTTCCACGAAGTTGGTACCGGCCGCCATCAGGTCGCGTCGTTTTTCGACGTACGCCGTGCGAGCATCCTCGGTCTTCTTGTTCGTGGGCGTGAGCACCTCGAGCACGGTGACCACCCGGCGACTGGGCAGTTCCTTGATCGTCAGGAAGGTCTCCTCGATCTCGTCATCGGGCAGTTCCACGACGATATGGTACGGCTTGGTCGCCACGCCCTCGATCACAGCCACACCGGCCTCGGTGGTCCGTGGATCGAACGTTGTGGCGTATATCGCGAGGTCGGGATTGTAAAGTTGGTCCTCGTCTCTCCCGCTCAGGATCGTCGTCCGCGACTCCAGATCGACGAAGTAGCGCGGGCGGAGGAGCGGGACGAGATCATCACGGATCGCGGCGATCGAGGCTGTTGTGAACGTTGGGCCACAACCCGAGACTCTCCAGCCACGGGTCCATCCCCGGGAACGGTGGTCGCATCGGCTCACTCCTTCGTGATGGTCTCGTCGAGGTTGAGCAGGACGCGCGACACGGCCGTCCACGCCGCGAGCCTGGCCGGCGAGGCGCCCTCGGGCAAATCGGGCTTGTGAGCGGGATCATCGGCGGCCAGGGCCCACGGGTCGGCGCCGGGCCGCTCGAACCGGCCGACCTGCCGGTGCAGGAGGTCGAGCAGCGTCGTCGGACTCGGCCGCGGTGGGCCGGCGCGACAGGCAACGGCGGAAGGCGTATTCCAGCTTCGCCGCGTCGTCGCAGCCCCCCTCGCGGAGCGTCCGCAGGGCCAGCGCCCGCGCGGATTCGAGGAAAACGGCTCGTTGAGGGTCGTCAGCGCCTGGAGCGGCGTGTTCGACCGGGTCCGCCGGACGCACGCGAAATCGCCGTTGGGAGCGTCGAACGCCTGGAGCATCGGGTATGGCACCGAGCGATAGCGGAACGTGTACAGCGCCCGGCGATACCGATCGGCCCCCCTGGCCTCGTCCCAGACCTTCGGCCCGTAGCTCGTCGGCGGCTGGAACAGGAACGCCGGCGCCGGCGGGAACACGCTGGGTCCGCCGACCCTTTCATCGAGCAGTCCGCTGGCGGCCAGCGCGACGTCGCGGACCACCTCGGCGTCCACGCGGAACCGCGGCCCGCGCGCCAGCAAGCGATTGTAAGGATCGCGCGCCTGCAGCTCGGGCGTGGTCCGCGACGCCTGGCGATACGCGGCCGAGCTGACGATCAGCCGGTGCAGGGCCTTCAGGCTCCAGCCCTTCTCCATGAACTCGACGGCCAGCCAGTCGAGCAACTCGGGGTGGCTGGGCTGCTCGCACTGGAGGCCGAAGTCCTCGCTGGTGGCGACGATCCCCGTGCCGAATTCGGCCTGCCAGACGCGGTTGACGATCGACCGGGCGGTCGTCGGCGCCCGGCGGTCGACCAGCCACCGGGCGAAGTCCAGCCGGTCGGCCCCCGGGCTCGCCGGCGCCGGCAACGGGTTGAGGAACGACGGCACGCCCGGCTCGACCCCCCGGGCCGGCTTGAGGAAGTCGCCGCGCTCGAGCACGCTCGTCGGCCGGCGCCGGTCGCGCTCGGCCAGCACCAGTTGCGAGGCCCCCTCGGGATGCTTCCTCCAGAGCGCCTCGATGCGGTCGTTGACGTCCTTCCAGGCCGGGACGGTCGTCCGCCAGTAGCCGAAGACCACGGCCTCCTGCGCGGGCGACCGCCGGTCGCGCGGGATCGCCAGGACCTCGCGGACGGCCGCCGGCAGCGGGTCCGCCTCGGCGCCGGGCTGGCGGGTCACCGAGATCCGGAACCGGCCCAGGTTGTGGCTCTGGTTGTCGTCGCTATTCCAGCCGCCGTGGTTCTGCGTCAGGCGGAAGGTCAGGAGCGTTCCATGGGGATTCGCGATCGGTTTCGCGGCCGTGAAGACCGCCTTGCGCGGCTGGTTCCGCCGGCCCGGTCCGACGTCGATGCCCCAGGCGGTCTCGTCCTTGCCGTCGATCGCGAAGCCGATCGGCCCGGTCACCCGTCGCTTGCCGCTGCGGTCGTCGAAGATCGGGTCGAGGGGCTTTTCGGGCGGGTTGACGTCGGCCGTGGCCCGCGCGAACCCGACATTCGCCTTCTTGCCCGCCGCGTCGGCGGGCGCGGCCTCCACGCGGAACTCGGTCAGCGCGGCGGTCCCCTTGACCGACCGACCCGGCCCGCCCAGCGGCAGGTTCGGGTCGTTCATCAGCTCGAGCCGAAACGCCGCGATCGGCGTGACATCCGTCTTCACCCTCAGGATCAACGTGTGCTTGGTCGGCGCATAACTCTGCGACAGCAGCGAGCCGTCGGCCATCGGCAGCTCCTTCTCGCCGCCGGTGGATTCCTCGTCGACCTCCGGCCTCAGGACGACCCACTCGGGCTGGCCGCCGGCAACCTGCTGTTCCCACGCCGCCATCCGCTCGCGCCAGGCGGGGTTGCGGTGCTTCAGGTCGTCCTCGATCTCGCGGGTCTTCCGCAGGATCTCGGCCCGCGCCATCTGCTCGTCGGGCGAGTACACCGCGACGTTGGCCTCGTGGCTGTTATTCAGGAAGGCGAACATCTTGTAGTACTCTTCCTGAGTCAGCGGGTCGTACTTGTGGGTGTGGCACTGGGCGCACTGGATCGTCAGCCCCAGGACGCCCTTGCCGATGCAGTCCATCCGGTCGAACATCGCCTCCATGCGGAACTGCTCGGGATCGACGCCCCCTTCTTCGTTAATCATCGAGTTCCGCAGGAAGCCGGTCGCGACGACCTGGTCCTGCCCGGCGCCCGGCAGCAGGTCGCCGGCGATCTGATCGACGATGAAGCGGTTGTAGGGGAGGTCGCGGTTGAGGGCGCGGATGACCCACTCGCGATAGGCGAAGACCTGCCGCGACTTGTCCTTCTCGTAGCCGTCGGAGTCGGCGTAGCGGGCCGCGTCGAGCCAGGTCCGCGCCCACCGCTCGCCGTAATGGGGCGAGTTGAGAAGGCGGTCGACCTGCCGCTCGTAGGCGTCGGGCCGGGTGTCGGCGAGGAACGCGTCGACCTCGGCGATCGTCGGCGGCAGGCCGATCAGGTCGAGGCCAGGCGGCGGATCAGGGTGGCGCTGGTCGGCCTCGGGCGATGGCGAGAGGCCCTCGGCCTCGAGCCGCGCGAGGATGAACCGGTCGACCGGGTTGCGGCACCAGCGGGGATTCTTGACGGCGGGCGACCGCGGCCGCTCGGGCGGGACGAACGCCCAGTGCTCGCGGTATTCGGCCCCCTGCTCGATCCATGCCTTGAGCCGGGCGACCTCGGCCGGCGAGAGCGTCTTCTTGCCGCCGGGCGGGGGCATGCGCTCCTCGGGGTCGTCGGACGTGATCCGTCGATAGAGCTCGCTCTCGTCCAGCCGGCCCGGGACGATCGCCGGGCTGCCCGAGGCCGCCGGCCTGGTGGCGTCTTTACGGTTGTCCAGCCGCAGATCTCCCTTGCGACGTCCGGCGTCGGGCCCGTGGCACTGGAAGCACTTGTCCGCCAGGATCGGCCGGATGTCGCGGGTGAAGTCAACGCGATTCGACCCCGCCGCGGCCTTCGTGCCGCCGTCGGGCTCCCCCGCTCGGACAGCCCGAATTCCGCCGCCCGCGGCGATCCCCAGGCCCATCAGGGCGATCACGGTCAGCCGCCGCAACGATTGTTGCCTCGGCGCGTGCTCGCGACTCCGGGTCTTCGTGTCACGACCTGTCATGACGCTCTTGCCCTCGCGATTGCCGGACGCCTGGGCCCGGACGGACTGGCGGCGTGCTCACCGGGGAATCCCGTGTCATCCGCCGGTCATGGATCAGGCGGTCTCTATCAGACCCGGGCTGGCCGGCTCGCCGGGCGGGGGGTGGGGCTCGACACGGCCATGCCGAGTCCAACCATTCTAACTGGCGGATCGTCCGGAAACCACTCCCCGGGACGACAGGTCGGCGGGGATCAACGATCGAGACCGATCGACCGAGGCGGATGGTCGGCGACCCCGCCAGGGCTCGTTACTCCCGGCCGGATACACCCGCCGCGCCGGGGCATATCGAGTACCACGGCGCACGACCGCCCGACTCGCCGTGTACCCGCTGTTGGGAATTGGCTAGAATGTATTCGATGACTGACGACACGCCGGCGCCCTGGAGGCCGTTGTCATGCCCGTCTCGTCCCTCTCCACCGAATCCCCATCGACGACCCTCGAGCCGTCCGACGGCAACGGCGCGGTCCCTTCCCTCGAGAACGGCGACCGGCTCTCGGCCGACGAGTTCCTGCGGCGATACCGGGCCATGCCGGGCCTCAAGAAGGCCGAGCTGATCGAGGGGGTTGTTCACGTGCCATCGCCCGTTCGCCATCAGCAGCATGGCAAGCCGCACTATCACCTGCTGACCGCGCTCGGTCATTACGAGGCCGGGACACCCGGCGTCGAGGGGGGTGATAACAGTACCGTATGCCTCGACCTGGGCAATGTGCCGCAGCCCGATTGCCTCTTCTTCATCAAGCCCGAGCATGGCGGACGTGTGAAGTTCGACGCCGACGGTTACCTCGTCGGTGCCCCCGACCTCATCGCCGAGATCGCCGCCAGCAGTGTCAGCTACGACCTCCACGGCAAGCTTCGCGCCTACGCGACTAACAGCGTCCGCGAATACCTGGTCTGGCGCGTGCTGGATCGGAAATTCGACTGGTTCGTCCTGCGCGGCGGAGCATACGAATTGATCCAGCCCTCCGCGGACGGCATCCTTCGCAGCACGATCTTCCCCGGCCTGTGGCTCGACCCCGCCGCGCTGGTGCGGGGAGACCTCGCCGCGGTCCTGGCCGTCATCGACCGCGGCCTGGAGACCCCCGAGCACGCCGCCTTCGTGGCGCAGCTCGAGGCCGCCCGGACCCCGACGCAGGGCTGAACCCCGGGTCGCGGTCGGGCGGTTCGGTCGCCATCCTCCCGCCGTCCCTCAATCCCTGGGATTGATCGCCTTCCACTTCCCTTCCTTGGCGGTGAAGACGTGCAGCCGGCCGTGCTGCGAGACGGCGACCAACTGTTCCTGGAGCGACAGGGGCGACCAGTCCATACCCCCGGTATTGTTCGTTGGGAACAACGGCTCCTCGAGCGTCAGCGTATCCCAGCGGCCGGCCTCGCCGCTGTAGGCATACACGTGCTTCCCGGCCGTGTAGACGGCCAGCTTCCCCTTGATTCGCGGGGCAATCCGACCCTTCAGCGGCTCGTCGAGGTTCTGGATCGTCCAGGCGCCGCGGCCGAGGTCCAGGATGGCGACCTGCGTGATCTCGGCCCCGTCGAAGTGGCAGGGCACCAGCGGTTGGTATTTCCCCGAGTCTTCCTGAAGGATGTAGACGATCCCTCCCGTCGCTCCGCGGATGTCCTGGAGGTCCCAGCGATCGGTCCTGACGTTGTAGTTGACGAGGTGCGCCCGATCCGCCGTACTGGCGACAATTGTGACGTTCTCGTCGTGGAACGTCACGTCCATCGACATCACTTTCTGCGGCGGCCGGTAGGTCCGAGTCTGGCCGGAGATATTTGAGTAGATCACCGCCCGATCGTTGGCCCCCGAGATCGAGACGATGGACGTGGGGCCGATCCGGATATGGTCGGCGACGGGAGTCCCTGCCTCGTCGGAGTCCTCCGGTTTGCCGGGCGGTTCAGCCTTCGCCGTGTTGGCCGGGGCGGGTTCGGTTTTCGCCGGGTTGGCTGCGGGCGGTTCCGCTTTCGGCCGGGCGACGTCGGACGCCATGTGCTCCGCGACGGCGCGGTCGCGTGCCTTGAGCTCGGCGATCTCCGCCTCGAGGCGTTGGATCATCAACTGTTGCTGGTCGATCTTATTCCGCTGCCCGTCGATCCGATTCGTCCATTCCACGACCTGGGCATCCCACTGCTTGATCCAGGATTGCATCTCCTCGAGGGTCTTGAGCGCGGGGCTGCTCTGGACCACCATCTTCGGAGCCTCGTCCCGGGTCTCTTCCGGCTTCGAGACGGCATCCGGTTTCGCCCGGGCGCCGTCCTGCCGCGCCGCCACGCGGACCCCGCCTCCGACGGCGCCCAGCACCGCGCAGGCCGCGGCGATCGTCGTCCACCTGGTCAGTGTCATGGCAGTCAGGACTCCTCGTGCCAGTTGGAAGGCCGGCACCGACGTGCCGGCGACCCGAATCGACCATCCAATCGCGGCGCCCGCCGACCCGACCGTCCGGGCGATCAGCGCCGGGGAAACCGGGGCGCGATCGCCGCCATCGCTACCGACGCCGGCGCCGGCAGCGGCACCGGCCCGAACCCCCGCCGGGCCAGCCGCGACCGCAACAGCTCGCGCGCCTTGGCCATCCGGCTGCGGATCGTGCCGACCGGGCAGCCGAGCCGCTCGGCCGCCTGGTCGTGCGTCAACCCCTCGAAGTAGCACAGGACGATCGGCGTCCGGAACCGCTCGGGCAGCCGGTCGACCTCGGCGTCGAGCACGGTCCGGAGCTCGCCCAGCCCGGCCTCATCCGGGTCAAGTTCCGCGACGTCCTCGACCTTGCCCTGGTTCTCGCGAGCCTGCCGCCGCCACCGATCGCGCCGGCATCGGGTCGCGACGCGGACCGCCACGCCGTACAGCCAGCTCGCCAGCAGATCGCGATCGCGGAGCGACCCGGCCCGGCGGACCAGCACCAGGAACGTCGCCTGGAACGCATCCTCGACGTCGTTCGGGTCACCCAGCAGCCGACGGCAGATCCCCAGCACCATCGGCCCGTGACGCGACACGATCGCCTCGAACGCGACCTCGTCGCGCTCGCCCACGAAGCGAGCCAGGAGCTGACCTTCCGACAGCCCCGAGACCGTCCCCCGGCCGAAGACCCGCTGGATCGGTCCCAGGATGCCCCCGGTTCGCTGCCCTGCCACCGACATCGGCCCCCTCCCTTACCGACCGGATCGCGGACGCATTGTGGCCTTCCTCCTGGATACTGCCTCGTCCCAGCCGATCAATCGTTTTTTTCCGGGGGCCCCGTAATTCGACCGGACGCCCCACCGGCCGGTGCCCGCATTCGGGGGGCGGCTCATCACGGCCTCGCCACGTCTTGCGATGGTATGCGTTCAATCCTCCTGGCGATACGACCAGCCGCCCCCCAGCTCGATGTGGACGTCCGACCCGATGATCAGCCGGCATCCCTCGGTGGGGTCCTCCGGTATCCTCCCGGACGAACCCCGCGGGGCCGCCCGGGTTCGGGTCGGTAAACAGGGCCACGCCGCCCGACGCCTGCTCGAACGACGCATCTTGCAGCCGGTACGCGCCGGCCCACAGCGGGAACTGGACGGTCTGCCCCGCCGCGATCCGGTCGGCCAGCCGCTCGAGTTGGGGCCGGGCGAGGCGGAAGGCCAGGCGCATCGGCCACCAGGTTTGCACCGCCGCCAGCGGCAGCAGGGTCATGACGACAACCAGCGGAACCACCGCCCGCTCGACCCGCCCGGCCCGCTGGCTGCCGCCGCGAGAGGATCACCCAGGCCGTCCCCATCGTGGCGCAGACCGGCAAGACCAGCATCGCCCACAGGAACTTCAGGACGACTTCCACATAGATGTCCGGCGTGAGGCAAGCGAAGGCGAACACGACATTCGCCAGGCCGGCCCAGGTCCAGAAGACGCCCGCGACCATTCGCCGATGCCCCCGCCGGACCAGCTCCGGGACGCCGCAAAGCATGAGCGCAGTCGGCGCAACGGCGATCAGCTTCATGGCGATCGGGCCCGGCAAGCCGAGCATCAACGCCACCGCCGCGACCGCGATCATAAGGCTGCGAATGTTGAATCGCATGGTGGAGTCGAGCATACCACGAGATCACGACGATTCCACGCCAGTGCCCGGTCGCCCGGTCGAAAGCGTTTCGGTACGCGACGTTCCGTGGATCCGGTCCGCACGGAAACCGGGGACCGGGCAGGCTGCCCGCCGAGCACCTGACACCATGATGGGCCCGGGATTCCATCCGCATCACCCCGGACGCGTGGCCCCGGGATTGAGACCGTGGTCGAAATTGGTACTATGCCTAGTATGGAGCCCCCGATGGCGGGGACGTTCCGGCCAGCCCGAATCCCAGAGGAGATCAATGCGATGAGCGAGTCGGGCGGCATCCGCTCCAGCGAGATCACTCCGCGCTCGGTGTACCTCGATCGCCGGTCATTCATGAAGGTGGGGTTGGCGGCGGCCAGCGTGTTGACGACCGGGGCGGTCTATCGCCGGCTCAATCGCGCCGGCTCGGCCGAGGTCAAGACGGCCGAGCTCGCCGATCTCAAGCCCTCGCCCGAGGGGCCGGAGGGGCTCAAGAGCGGCTTCCGGGTCGACGAGGCGATGACGCCGCTCCAGAACGTCATCAGCTACAACAATTTCTATGAGTTCACCACGGACAAGGAATCCGTCGCGCCGGCGTCGTCCGGATTCGTGACCCGGCCCTGGCAGGTCGAGGTCGGCGGCCTGGTCCACAAGCCCCGGGTCTTCGACGTCGACGAGCTGATCCGCGCCTTCCCCGCTGGAGGAGCGGGTGTACCGGATGCGTTGCGTCGAGGGCTGGTCGATGGTGATCCCCTGGTCGGGATTCCCGCTGTCCCGGCTCATCGACCGGTCGAGCCGATGGCGAGCGCCAGGTACGTGGCGTTCGAGACCTTGCTCGACCCCACGCGCATGCCCGGACCAGCGGTCGGGCGTGCTGCCGTGGCCCTATCGCGAGGGCCTTCGGATCGACGAGGCGATGCACCCGCTGACCCTGCTGGCGATCGGCCTTTACGGCCACGAGCTGCCGGCGCAGAACGGTGCGCCGTTGCGACTGGTCGTGCCCTGGAAGTACGGTTTCAAGGGGATCAAGTCGATCGTCAAGATCACGCTCATCGAGACCATGCCCAAGACGACATGGAACGCGCCGCTCCCGGTGAATACGGCTTCTTCGCCAACGTGAATCCCCGCGTCGACCATCCCCGTTGGAGCCAGGCGACCGAGCAGCGGATCGGCGAGTCCGGCCGCCGCGCCGACGCTGCTGTTCAACGGCTACGGCCGACAGGTGGCCCACCTGTACGCGGGCATGGATCTCCGCGCCAACTTCTGAGGACCGGACCGTCGCCGGTTGACCGGAGCCCCTCTCAGCGATGATGAAGCCCTCCCGGTTCCTGAAGGCGACCGTCGTCCTGCTAACTGCGTCGTCCCGGTCACGCTCCTCGGCTGGGACGCGTCCAGCGACGAGCTCGGCGCCAATCCGGTCAACTTCGCCATCCGGACGACCGGCCTGCTGGCTCTGATCTTCCTGATCCTGACGCTGGCCGTCACGCCGATCAGCCGGCTGACTCGCTGGAGCGGGCTCGGCCAGTTCCGTCGGATGATGGGCCTGTGCGCCTTCTTCCACGTCGCTCCTCCACTTCGCGATCTTCTTCGGGCTCGACCGCGCCGGCAGCGTCGGCGACACCATCTCCGAGATCGTCAAGCGGCCCTATCTGATGGTGGGGATGATCGGCCTGCTGCTGATGGTGCCGCTGGCGGCGACCTCGACCGACGGCATGATCCGGCGGCTGGGCGGCCGTCGGTGGAAGCGGCTCCATCGGCTGGTCTATCTCGCCGCGATGGCTGGAGCATTACATTTCTACATGCTGGTGAAGGCGGACACCTCGCCGACCGATCATGTTCGCGGCCGTCCTGGGCGTTTTCCTCGCCTATCGGCTCGTCGCCCACTACGTGCGACTCGAGTCAGACGCTCGGAAGTACCGCACCGCATCCCCGCCCGCCGCGACGCCCGCGGCCCGCCCCGAGTTTTGGTAGGGCCAGCTCCGGGTGGCCCGAGTCTTCATCGAGACGCCCGACGTCCGCACCTTCCGGCTGGTCCCCGTCGACGGCTCGCGCCTGCCCTTCGAGCACCTGCCCGGCCAGTACCTCAACGTCTCGCTGCCGGTGGACGGCAAGAAGGTCGGCCGCTCATACACCATCGCCTCGCCGCCGACGCGGGCCGGCTACTGCGAGATCACGGTCAAGCGCGAGGGGCCGGGGTCGTCGTCGCGGTACCTGCACGACAACGTCCGCGAGGGGAGCCTGCTCGACGTCTCCGCGCCGTCCGGTCGATTCACGTTCACGGGTGTCGAGGCCGAAGGCATCGTCCTGATCGCCGGCGGGGTCGGCATCACGCCGCTGATGGCCAAGATCCGCTACCTGACCGACCTGGGCTGGCCCGGGGCCATCGACCTGATCTTCTGCGCGAGGACCGAGCAGGACATCATCTTCCGCGAGGAGCTCGAATACCTCCGGCTGACGGTTCCCCAACCTCCGGCTCACCGTGACCCTGAGCCGCGAGGACTCGCCGGCCTGGACGGGCGAGCGGGGCCGGATCTCGCCGAGCTCCTCAGGCGGGTCGTACCGTCGATCGAGGCCCGCCGTGTCCACCTCTGCGGTCCCGACGAGATGATGGAGCGCTCAAGGTGATGCTGCGGGGCCTCGGCGTCCCAGAGGACCACATCCAGGTCGAGTCGTTCACCAGCGGCGCCGCCCGGAGGCCGAGACCAAGCCCGCGCCGCTCGTGGATCTCCCCGCCGCGGAGCCGATGACGAACGGGTTGGCGCGCGCGGCGTCGATCACCTTTGCCCGGTCCGGCAAGTCCAAGTCCATGTCGAGCGACCAGACGGTGCTCGAGGCCTCCGAGGAGCTCGGCGTCGAGATCCCCTATGACTGCCGGGCCGCGATCTGCGGCACGTGCAAGACCCGGCTCCTCGACGGGACGGTCCGCATGGACGCGGACGACGCGCTGGACCCGGTCGATCGGGCCGGCCGGTTCATCCTCAGTTGCCAGGCCCGCTGCCTCGACGCGGTCATCGTCAACGCGTGACGATCATCCACCTCGGCAAACCGCAGAGGTTTCCTGCGGCGTATTCGCGGCGCCGCGGCCGCTAGCCCACGCACGTCCCCGCCTCGTCACATGGGACCGCGCGGATCGGGGTCCTGTAGGGTGGGTGAGACCCACCGGAGTTCCAGGGCCCCGTCGGTGGGTATGCCGACAGCAGAAACCACCGGATTCCGAGGCCCTCGTCGGTGGGTTTCACCCACCCTACACCCGTCAGATCCACCCTAGGGAACAGCCTCCCCGGCGAGCCGGCCGCGCGGACGGGCGAGGCCCGGCACGAGCCTCGCCCTCCCGTTCGCGGATCAGGCGGACGGCACCAGGACCTCGGATTCCCTGGCGACCAGGTAGGTCACCGGCCGAGCGGCCCCGTCGACCTCGAGCTCGTAGCGCACCGTGCCGTCGGCGGCCGTCTCGACGCGACGATAGCCCATCCGGTCGTACAGCTCGCTCACCAGCGCATTTTTCTTGGTCGGGATGTACTCGCCGAGGATACTCGCGTACCCCAGCCGTCCGGCGCGATCGAGCAGCTCGGCGGCGAAGAATTCCTCGACCGTCCGGCCGATGACCCGGCAGCTCATCAGCCAGGTGTCTACCCGCAGGGTCCGCGGGTCGTCGTCGGCCGGCACCGCGATCATCACGCCGATCAGCCCGTGATCGCCGAACCGGTCGGCGACGCGCACCGTCATCCCGAACGCGCCGGGCATCGCCAGCAGTCGCAGCACGTCCTCGCGGCGAGTGCCGCCGCGTCGTCAGGTTGAACTGGTTCGTCTTACCCAGGAGCTGCACGACCCGCATCAGGTCGGCCTCGTCGATCTCGCGGACCTCGGCCCGCATGTCGAGCGAGCGCAGGTAGTCCTCCATCGAGCCGGCCGTCTGCTGCAGCTCGCGACGCTTCCGCTCGACGGCGTACTGCTCGGCCCGCGCGGCGTCGGCCTCGGTCAGCGCGGTCGTCTCGAACCAGAGGCCCGACTGCAGGGCCCGGACGTATTCCGCGGGCTCGGTCGGGCACCTCGGCCACCGCCACCTCGGGGATCGCCTGCCGCACCTGCTCGCGCTCGGCCGGGTTGTCGTCGAAGAAGACGAAGCTGTCCAGGCCCAGGCTGAGCGTCTCGGCCAGCCGGCGGATCGTGGTCCCTTTCGGCTCCCAGTTGATCTCGGCCGCCGCGATATCGTCCAGGCCCAGCACCATCTCGGGGTTCTTCTCGAACGGCTCGCGGCCGTCGGCCTCGTTGTTCTTGGAGGCGAGCGCCAGCACGATCCCGCGTTTCGTCAGGGCCTTGGCGTGCTTCTGGAATGCGCGATAAGCCTCGCCGTCGGGGCTCTCGCCCAGCGCGACGCCCAGCGGGCCGGTCTCGCCGACGACGCCGCCCCAGAGGGTATTATCCAGGTCGAGCACCAGGACCTTCTTCGGCCCGGTGGTCACGGCCCGCACGCCCGCCCAGAGGTGCTCGGCCAGCCGCAGCGTGCCCCGCTCGCTGAACGGCTGCTTGGTCCAGTAGTAGCGCCTCGGGTCATAGAACGACTCGCGACCCATCATCCCCGAGACCATCTCGAGGTCGAGGAAGTACGATCCCGGCGGCCGCTCGCGACGGAGCGCGGCGTTGGCCGCGCGGGTCAGCTCGACGATCCCGCCCGGCTCGCCCGCCAGCCCGTATCCCTCGGCGCCGGGGAGCATCCAGTCGTAGCCGACCTGCAACACCCGCGCCCATCCGCGCGGCGAGCGTCCCAGGCCCGCCGCCAGAACGCCAGCTCGTCGCCGACGCGCTCCTCGGTGCTCCCCGAACCGCCGGTGAGCCGCTGGGTCCACGGGATCAGCGCGACCACGTCGGGCGCAGGCCCCCGCGCGGCCAGTTGCTCGAGGTCCTGCAAGATCAGGTCATAGCCCCCCTCGGCGACCGAGCAGACCTGTCCCTGGCCCCAGGCCACGGCCGTCATCGCGGGCACCAGCCAGCTCGTGGTGCACTGGCCCAGCAGGTGGACGCGGACCGTCCCCGCGCGTCGGACTCGCCCGCGCCGCCCGCGCCTTGATCAGGAATCGGCCGGCCCGCTCGACCTCCTCGGGGCCCAGGCCCCCGCGGCGGAGCGCCTCGCGCAGGACCTCGAGGGCGCCGGTCGATCTCTCCCTGCTTGCGCAGGGCGGCCAGGTGCTGGAACAGATCGGTGGACGTGGACGCTGTCATCTCGGTGGGACCTCCGGTGTGCGGCGCATCTGGGGTGGGTGGGAATCCGTCGCCGGCCATGCGCGCGTCCGGCCTGCGCGCTGCGGCGGACGGGGCAGCTTTCGTCATGCGGTGGGTTCGGTCACGCCGCGGGGAGGCGAGCGTCGACCAGGTCGAGCAGGTCGCCCACGTTCTTCATCGAGGCGACCTCGGAACTGCTGAACTTCACGCCGAAGGCCTTCTCCACGTTGACGATCAACGTCACGTGCATCAGCGAATCCCAGCCCTCGACGTCCTTCGCCGATGTCTCCCGCGTGACCTCAAGCTCGTCGTCATCAAAGACCTGTTGAAAGACCTGGGTCAGCTTCTCCAGTCGATCTGCCATGAGCGGCGCTTCTCCGGGTTCACGAGTGGGTCCTTGCCTCGACAATGCTACCAGATTCGCCCCGCATTCGCATCATCCTTTGCCCATCCGGAGCGTCTCGCGGTTTCGTTGCGTCGATGAGCCCGACGCGCAAGCGAGTGGATGAATCATCGCCGTCGGAATCCACTCGCTTGCGCAGTCGGGCTCGTATCGGCGTAATCGTCCCATCGTGCGAGGAATCCGACCGTTCGTCGCTCGAGATCGCGGCGTCCCGGTCCACATCGCAAGCTTCGCCGCGGGGTTAAACCGGTGTCACAGCTCGAGGTCCATCCGGCCACCGCCGGATGCGGCATCCGTTTTCACGTGCCGCGATCACCAACCGATCGAGAGGCACCAGGACCATCCGACCGAGGAAAATGTCTCATAAGTCGATTTTTGCGCAAAATCGCGACTCTCTTTGCTGATCTAATAGATAGAGGGACTACAAGCATCACAGCGACTCTTCACCGCGACGAGACAATCATGCAACTTCCCAGGGATAGCGACGCAGCGAGCCCGGCCTGCCTGTTTGTCTCGCACGTTGTCTCGCAGGATTGCGTGTTTGATTGTATGGTGTTTGAGAGGTGTGCGACACCCTCCAGATTAGCAAACGAACCCAATCTTCATCACTCCTTCACAATGAAACGGGCCGCCTGCCTGCGTGGTAGCATGAATAAATGCATAGCGAAGAGGGGTCTCCCGGCTCGAAAACAGCAAAACGAAGCCAATCTTCATGGTTCCTTCACGGTCGGCGCCGGGTTTCGGCGCCGAACCTTCGCGCAAAGCACCGAAATCGAGCAAACGAACCCAATCCGCCGGGGCGTTGGCCGGATTGGCCACCTGGAAGGGTCCTTGTCGGTCTGGTCGGAGCTATCGCTGCGATCGGCGTGCCCGTGATGAACGATGCCTTCGGCTGCTATCGGTACATCATGCTCAACCGTCAGACTCGGGACGGTTGGTGTTGAGCCGGTCGAGCGGCCTGGGTGCAGTTCTGCCGACGTCCGGCGGGGTAGAGTGCTCGACTGCGGTCGGTTGTGAATCCGGTCGGGCTGGTGTAGGTTGTGCGGGATCAGCCAACCCGCCGAGGCAATCCGACGGCCCGATCGCGGCCCGGACCCCGCCCAGTCACTCACCCTCCGCAGGAGTCGGCACCATGGCGCGACTCTCGCTCTCTGGAGTCCTCGTCCTCCTGGCGCTGGCCCGTGCGCCGGGTGCCGCGACGGCCGGCGAGGACCCGCGCGAGACCTTTTTCGAGCTGAAGGTCCGGCCGGTGCTGGCGACCGAGTGCCTGTCGTGCCACGGCGGCAAGAAGACGAGCGGCGGCCTGTCCGTCGGCTCGCGTGAGGCGCTGCTCGCGGGGCGGCGATCGCGGGCCGGCGATCGTCGCCGGCGACCCGGATCGAAGCCTGCTGATCCAGGCGATCCGACAGACTCACGACGAGGTCCAGATGCCGCCGAAGAAGCGGCTGTCCGACCAGGCGGTCGCCGACCATCGCCCGATGGATCGCCGACGGAGCCGTCTGGCCAGCGTCAGCGCCGGCACGGGTCAGCGGCGGCCGGCCCGTCGCGACCCGTCGACCCGGCACTGGGCCTTCGAGCCGGTTCAAGGCTGTCGCGCCCCACCCGACCCGACCGGGTGGTCCGAGCGGCCCGATCGACCGGTTCCTCGCCGCCCGCCGTCGGCGCGGCCGGACTGCGACCGGTCCCCCGCGCCGACCGACGCACGCTGATCCGCCGGGTCACCTTCGACCTGATCGGGCTGCCGCCCACGTCCGGGCGAGGTCGGGGCGTTCCTCGACGATCGCCGTCCCGACGCGTACGCCCGCGTGGTCGACCGGCTGCTCGCCTCGCCGCATTACGGCGAGCGATGGGGACGTCACTGGATGGACGTCGCCCATTACGCCGATACCGCCGGCGACAATGCCGATTATCCCGTCCCCGAAGCTGGTCCGCTATCGCGACTACATCATCGACGCCTTCAACCGCGACAAGCCGTATGACCGGTTCGTCCGCGAGCAACTGGCCGGCGACGTCCTGGCCCGCGGGAAGTCCGGCGGCGAGTACGCCGAGTCGGTCGCGGCCACCGGGTTCCTCGCCCTCTCGCGGCGGTACGGGACCGGCCCGTACGAGCTCTGGCACCTGACGCTCGAGGACGCGATCGAGACCACCGGCCGGACCTTCCTCGGCCTGACGCTCCGCTGCGCCCGCTGCCACGATCACAAGTTCGACCCGGTCACCCAGCGCGACTACTACGCGCTCTACGGCATGTTCGCCAGCACGAGCTTCCCCTGGGCCGGCTCGGAGGAGTTGCAGTCGAAGGGCTTCCCGCGGCGAGCATTTCGTCCCGCTGGTCGAGCCGTCGCGGGCCGAGCCGGCACTGAAGGCATATCGCGATCGACTCGCCGAGCTCGATCGCCTGATCACCGGACTCGAATCGGCCAGGCCGAAGAAGGGCGGCGAATCGGCCCGCCGGCTGACCGCGCTGAAGGCCGAGCAGCTCGCGGCTGAAGCGGCACCGGCCTGCCCCCGACCTGCCCGGCCGGCCTACGCCGTGGTCGACGGCAAGCCGGTCGACGTGCCGCTCCAGCGGCGGGGCGAGCCCGGCAATCCCGGCCCGGTCGTCCCGCATGGCGTGCCGCGGTTCGCGTTCCTGGGCGGCCAGGCCCCGCCGCCGCTGGCGCCGGGCAGCAGCGGTCGCGCCGAGCTGGCACGCTGGCTGACCCGAACCCCGACCATCCGCTCACGGCCCGCGTGATGGTCAACCGGATCTGGCAGCACCATTTCGGCCGCGGGATCGTCGCCACGCCGTCGAACTTCGGCGTCCGCGGCGAGCCGCCCAGCCACCCCGAGCTGCTCGACTGGCTGGCGGCCCGGTTCGTCGCGGGCGGCTGGTCGATCAAGGCGATGCATCGCGAGATCGTGCTCTCGGCGACCTACCAGCTCTCGAGCGACGAGGACACCCGGTCGGCCGCGCTCGATCCCGACGACCGCTTGCTCTGGCGATTCCCCCGTCGCCGGCTCGACGCCGAGTCGATCCGCGACGCGATGCTCGCCGTCGCCGGCCGGCTCGACCCGTCCCGCCCCGGCCGCCACCCGTTCCCGCCCATCGAGGACTGGCACTGGACCCAGCACGACGCATTCAAGACGGTCTATCCCTCGAACCACCGCAGCGTCTACCTGATGACCCAGCGCCTGGTGAAGCACCCGTTCCTCGCCCTCTTCGACGGGCCCGACACCAACACCTCGACCGACGTCCGCGGCCGGTCCACCGTGCCGCTCCAGGCGCTCTGGTTCCTGAACAACCCGTTCGTGCGACGACTGCGCCGCGGGCCTCGCCGCGCCGGATGATGGCGGCCGCCGATGACCCGTCGGCGCGGATCGCCGTCGGCCACCAGCTCGCCTGGGGCCGCCCGCCCGCACCCGACGAGCTCGACCGGGCCCTCCGCTTCGTCCGCGATGCCGCCGCGGTCTCCGCCGATCGCGACGCCTGGACCAGCCTCGCCCGCGTCCTCCTGACGGCCAACGAGTTCCTCTACATCGACTGAGCGTCAACCGGGAGTGAACCACCATGATCGAAGAGACGCGGATCGGGCGGCGGGCGTTCCTGAGGTCCTCGGCGACGGCCGCGACCCTCGGCCTGGGCTCCTATCCCGCCCTGGCGTGGGCCGCCGAGCAAAATGGCGCCAGCCTCGTCGCCCCGTCGCGCACCCACCACAGCCGAAGGCCAGACAGCCTGCTGATCATCTTCCTTACCGGCGGCTTCTCGCACGTCGACACCTTCGACCACAAGCCCGACCTGGCCCGCTACCATGCAAGCCGGTGCCCGTCGTTCGGCCTGCGGCCCGACGAGACCCACGACCGCCCGTTGATGGGGTCGCCGTTCCGGTTCCGCCCGCACGGCAGCTCGGGCCTGATGATCAGCGAGCTGTTCCCGCAACTCGGCGCGATGGCCGACGAGCTCTGCGTGATCCGCTCGATGCATACCGACATCGTCGAGCACTTCCAGGCCGTGCTGGCGATGCACACCGGCTCGGCGACCGTGCCGATGCCCAGCATCGGCGCCTGGCTCAGCTACGGCCTGGGGACGCGTGAACCCCAACCTGCCGGCCTATGTCGTGCTGTGCGAGCACCTGCCCTACGCCGGCACGCAGGTCTGGGACAGCAGCTTCCTGCCGCCGATGCACCAGGGAGTCCGGATCATCCCCGGCCGCGAGCCGATCCCCGACCTGAAGCCCGCCCGCGCGGCCCGCGACCCTGGCCGAGCTGGAGCGCGATCATGCTCCGCGACGTCAATGACCGCCCACGCCGCCCGCCGCCCCGGCGATGCCGAGATCCGCGCCGCTCGGCATCGCTTCGACGTCGCCCGCGGCCTGATGCGCGAGGCGCCCGAGGCCCTCGACGTCGCCCGCGAGTCGCCCGCCACGCTCGACTCCTACGGGATCGGTTCGACGGCCATGGCGACGGCCCCGTCGTCGTTCGCCCGCCAGTGCCTGATGGCCCGCCGGCTGGTCGAGCGGGGCGTCCGGGTCGTCGAGCTGATCGACACCGGCTCGAACGACAACTGGGACGCCCACGGCGACATGAGAGAGCACCGCCCCAAGGCCCAGCGGGTCGACCGGGCGATCGCCGCGCTCCTGCGCGACCTCGAATCAGCGCGGGCTCCTGGACCAGACCCTCGTGGCGATCTGCACCGAGTTCGGCCGGACCCCGTGGACCGACGCACCCGGCACCCGCGGGCGTAACCATTATGCCAAGGCGTTCTCCGTCCTGCTCGCCGGCGCCGGGGTGAAGGGGGGCATGGCCTATCGGCGAGACGGACGAGTTCGGCATCCGGATCGTCGACGAACCCGGTCCATGTCCACGACTACCACGCGACGATCCTGCACCTCATGGGAATCGACCATACGCGGCTGGTCTACCGCTACGCCGGACGCGATTTCCGGCTGACCGACGTGGACGGCAAGGTCGTCGACGCCGGTGCTGTCCTGATCATCCGCCCGTGCCGACGTCGGCACGAATCGGATCCGGCGAGGCTTTTGCCTTTGCCCATAAGATGTCCACAATGGGAACTGTGGGAGCGATCGACCCCAGCCAGGGATACGCGACGACCATGCGAATCCTCATCGTTGACGACGAGCCGAACATCCGGAAGACGCTGCGCGTCGCCCTCGAGTCGATGCGGCACGCGGTCGAAGAGGCCGCCGGGCGCCGCCGATGCCGCCGCGGTCGGTCGACCGCCAGCGGTTCGACGTGGCGCTCGTGGACCTCCGGCTCGGCGAGCGACTCGGGGCTGGACGTGCTCGACGCGATCCTGCGCCGATCGCCGCGGACGGCCGTGGTGATCATCACGGCGCACGGCACGATCGACACCGCCGTCGAGGCGATGCGGCGCGGCGCATTCGACTACCTGCCCAAGCCGTTCACGCCCGCGCAGGTCCGCGCCGTGCTCGAGCGCCTGGAGCGGCTCAGGGACCTCCAGAACGCGGGTGGACGACCTGGAGGAGCAGCTCGCCGGCGAGATCCCCGAGATCTCGATGGACAGCGAGGATCCCCAGGTCCGGCCGGTCCTCGATCAGGGCCGGCGGGTGGCCGACACCGAGCGCGGTGGTCCTGATCCGCGGCGAGAGCGGGACGGGCAAGGGCGTCCTCGCGCGGGCGATCCACGCCTGGAGCCGCCGCTCGCGGTCGCCGTTCGTCACGGTGAGCTGCCCGAGCCTGAGCGCCGAGCTGCTCGGAGAGCGAGCTGTTCGGCCACGCCCGCGGCGCGTTCACGGGCGCCGTGACCGACGACCGAGGGCAAGGTCGCGGCGGCGGAGGGCGGCACGCTGTTCCTCGACGAGATCGGCGACCTGCCGCTGCCGCTCCAGCCCAAGCTGCTCCGGTTCCTCCAGGAGCGTCGGTACGAGCGGGTCGGCGAGGCCCGGCCGCGCACGGCCGACGTCCGGCTCGTCGCGGCCACCAATCGCGACCTGGATGCCGCCGTCGCCGCCGGCCAGTTCCGCGAGGACCTGCTGTTCCGCCTCAACGTCGTCGAGCTGACGATGCCGCCGCTCCGCGAGCCGGTCCGACCGGCTCGTCCTGGCCGAGCCACCTGCTCGCCTTCTTCGCCCGGCAGATGGGCAAGCGCGATCGAGGGCTTCACGCCCGAGGCCCGCGAGGCCCTCTTCCGCTACACCTGGCCGGGCAACCTCCGCGAGCTTCGCAACGCCATGGAGCGCGCCGCGATCTTCGCCGCCGGGCCACGCGGTCGACGCCGCCGACCTGCCCGGCCGCGATCCTCGCGGCGCCGCGAATACCGATCCCGGGCCGCCGGGAGCTCCGGCGCGGTCGCCGTCGGCGAGCCCGTCACGCTCGATCAGCTCGAGGCCGAGCACATCCGGCTGATCCTCGCGCGGACCCCCAGCCGCGAGGACGCCGCCCGCATCCTGGGCATCGACCCCAGCACCCTCTACCGCAAGCGCAAGCAGCTCGGGCTCTGAAGCCCGCCACCCGTCACCCGTTCCATCCAGCAGGGCGTCTTGCAAGTTGCAAGGCCGGAGCACCCGGCCCGTGCAATTCGCCCGATCCTCGGGAGGGCAACGACATGGCAGCTCGCGACAGCACCCGTCCGATCTCTCGAGCGGAGCAACACTTGGGACGGAGCGTCGGGCCGTTGGCCGCCCCGGCACGCCGCTCGCTATTAGCCCAGCGAGGACAATGAAGGTGAAGACGCTGCGGACGAAGATACTGATCGGTCTGTTGCCGACGCTGGCGATCCTGGTGGCGCTCGGCCTCTGGGCGATCGTCATGTTCTACCGGCTGGGCGGCAACATCGACGTCATCCTCCGCGAGAACTACCGCAGCGTCCTGGCGGCCGAGGGGATGAAGGAAGCGATCGAGCGGATGGATTCGGGCCTGCTGTTCGCCGTCGGCGGCCGCGAGCAGCGCGGCCGCGAGCAGTTCGACGCGCATCGGCCGCGGTTCGAGCAGCACCTCGCGGACCGAGCAGGGGAATATCACCATCGACCGGCGAGCAGCAGCTCGCCGACGACCTCGACCGGCTCTTCCGCCGCTACGAGGCCGCGGCCGCCCGCTTGTTCGAACCTGCCGCCGGAGCAGGCGAGCCGGCGGACGCAGGTCTACTTCGACGAGCTGCTGCCGACCTTCGACGAGATCCGCGAGCGGGCCGACAAGGTGCTCAGCATCAACCAGGACAACATGACCGCGATGGACCGTGCGGGCCCGCGAGAACGCCGTGCAGTCGATCCGCCTGATGGTCGCCGCGCTGATCGGCTCGATCGCGCTGGCCGTCGTCGTCGCGTTCCTGCGTGAGCCGGTCGATCCGCGGCCGATCCAGGCGGTGACCGACGCCGCCCGCGCCCTGGCGCGGGGCGAGCTCGACCAGGTCGTGCCGGCGGCCACCCGCGACGAGCTGGGCGAGCTGGCGGCTCGCGTTCAACCAGATGGCCCGCACGATCCGCGAGTACCGCCAGGCCGGCACCGCGCGGCTGCTCCGAGCCCAGCAGACCGCGCAGGCCACGATCGACTCGTTCCCCGACCCGGTCGTCGTGGTCGACACCGCTCGGCTCGGTCGAGCAGGCCAACCCGGCGGCGCGCCGGCTGCTCGGCGTCGTCCCGGCCGCCGAGCCGCCCGTCCCGTGGCACCCTGCGCCCGCCGTTGAAGACCCTCGTCGCCGACGTCCTCGCCGGCCGCGGCGACTACCTGCCGGTCGCCCTCGAGCAGGCCGTCCCGCTGCCCGACGCCGGCCAGGAGCGGTACTTCCTCCCCCGCGTCGTCGCCATCCGCGCCGGCAGGGACGAGCTGATCGGCGCCGCCGTCAACCTGGTCGACGTCACCAAGTTCCACCTGCTCGACCGGCTCAAGAGCGACATGGTCGCGACCGTCAGCCACGAGCTGAAGACCCCGCTGACGAGCGTGCAGATGGCCGTCCACCTCCTGCTCGAGGAGGTCGTCGGGCCGCTCACTCCCAAGCAGATCGAGCTGCTGCTGGCCGCCCGCCAGGACGCCGACCGCATCCTGGCGATGATCAACGACCTGCTCGACCTGACCCGGATCGAGCAGGGCCGGGTCCGGCTCGACCTCGAGGCGGTCGCCGCCGCCGAGCTGATCGGCGAGGCCGTCGCCCGGATGCAGCCCCAGGCCGACGACGCCGGCATTCGCCTCGAGTCGACGGCCGAGGGCGACGAGCTGGTCCGTCAGGGTCGACCGCGATCGGATCGACCATGTCTTCGACAACCTGATCCAGAACGCGATCCAGCACACGCCGCGGGGCGGCTCGGTCCGGGTGTCAGCCCGCCGCGACGGCGACGGCGGCGGCGTGCGGGTCGACGTCAGCGACAACGGCCGCGGCATCCCCGTCGAGCACCTGCCCCGGCTGTTCGAGAAGTTCTACCGCATCCCCGGCGCGAGCCGGCCCGGCGGCGCCGGGCTCGGCCTGGCGATCGTCCGCGAGATCATCACCGCGCACGGCGGCCGGGTCGACGTCTCCAGCCTGCCCGGCCAGGGGACGACCTTCGCCTTCACGCTGCCCGCCGGCCGCGACTATCACGACCACCACGACCACGACACCGCCCCCAACCCGGGTACGATTCCATGTGTGCCGATACGCACATCCTGATCGTCGACGACGAGCCGAACGTCCGGCTGATGCTGCGCACCGCGCTGGAATCGTCCGGCTATTCGGTCGCCGAGGCCGTCGACGGCCGGGCGGCCCTGGACCGGCTCGGCGTGGAGACCTTCGCACCTGGTCCTGCTGGACCTGCGCATGCCCCGGCTCGACGGCATGGCGACGCTCCGGACGCTGCGCGATCGCCGCGACTCGACGCCCGTCGTGATGCTCACGGCGCACGGCAGCATCCCCGACGCCGTGGCCGCGATGAAGCTGGGCGCCATCGACTTCCTCGCCAAGCCGGTGACGCCCGGCCAGCTTCGCGTGGTCGTCGCCGACGTGATCCTCCGCCATGCGGACCGTCCGCCCGCCGGGCCGCCACCGACCCAGGCCGTGCCCCGGCCGTCGTTCGGCTTCGACCTGGCACGGGCCAAGCGCGCCATCAACCGGGGCGAGTTCGGCGAGGCCGAGCGGCTGCTCCGCCAGGTCCTCGACCAGGCCCCCGACGCCGACGAGGCCCACGTCCTCCTCGACCGGCTCCTCGCCCTCAAGGAGAGCGAGGGACGCGGCTCGTTCCGAATGCTCCGCGAATGGTTCCCCGGCTGATCGCGCCGGACCTCGAAAGGACCAACCCGTGCTGTCGCTCGCGACCCTGGCCATCGGACTGACCCTGTTCGGACTGTTCTACTCGCTGGTGATCGGCTGCGATCGCCTCTGAGACCGGAGCCTCCCTCGCATGATCTACCTGACCGGGCTGCTGACCGTCGCCGCCCTCGTGTACCTGGGATACGTGATGATCCGCCCCGAGAGGTTCTGAACCTCTCCCGACCTGGAGGCCGTCAAGTGGACTGGCTGCTGTTGCATCCGCTCTGGGCGATCGGGCTGCCGATCGCGGCGTCGCTGCCCCTGGGGTGGCTCATGTGGAAGGTGCTCGACCCGCCGGCGGACCGCGTCGGCCGGGGACTCGACGCCGTCCCCGTGGCCCTGCTCCGCCTCTTCGGCCACCGCGAGCCCATCGAGATGGGCTGGAAGCGCTACGCGATGGCGCTCGCTGGCCTTCAACGCCGTGCTGTTCGTCCTGTCGTTCGCCGTGCTCTGGGCACAGGCGTCGCTGCCGCTCAATCCCGACGGCAAGGGGCCGCTCACCGCGCTCGGCTACAAGGACGCCGCCGGCATCGAGCACCCCGGCGCCGATACGGCGGTGATCTTCAACACGGTCTGCTCGTTCGTGACCAACACCAACCTCCAGCACTACTCGGGCGAGCAGCATCTGTCGTACTTCAGCCAGCTCGGCGGGATCGTCTGGCTCCAGTTCGTCACCCCGGCGTGCGGGCTGGCCGTGATGCTGGCCGTGATCCGCGGCCTGCGCGGCGACAAGCATCTGGGCGACTTCTACCTCGACACGGCGCGCGGCGTCGCCCTCGTGCTGATCCCGCTGTCGCTCGCGGCCGCCGTCCTGCTGGTCTCGACGGGCGTGCCGATGACCTTCCATGGCGCGGCGAAGGCGGCGACCCTCGAGGGCGGCACCCAGACGATCGCGATGGGGCCCGTCGCCGCCGAGGTCGCCATCAAGCAGCTCGGCACCAACGGCGGCGGGTTCTTCGGGCCCAACTCGGCCCACCCCTTCGAGAACCCGACCCCGTGGAGCAACCTCCTCGAGGTCGTCTCGCATCATCGTGATCCCGATGGCCTCGATCGTGATGTTCGGCCTGATGATCAAGGACCGGGCGCACGCGGCGGTGGTCTACGGCGTGATGATGACCCTGCTGCTGGCCGGCGTGGGCGTGGCCGTCTGGGCCGAGCTCCAGCCGAGCCCCGCGGCCGCCGGCCTGGCCGGTCGCGCATGGATCGCAACATGGAGGGCAAGGAGGTCCGCCACGGGCCCGTCGCCTCGGCGACCTGGGCGGCGATGACGACCGCCACCTCCAACGGCTCGGTCAACAGCATGCACGACAGCTTCCAGCCGCTCGGCGGCGTCGTCGCCCATGGCGCTGATGATGCTCAACGTCGACTTCAGCGGCATCGGCGCCGGCTTCCTGAACATGCTGATGTACGTCATCACGGCCGTCTTCCTCGCCGGGCTGATGGTCGGCCGGACGCCCGAGTACCTGGGCAAGAAGATCGAGGCCAGGGAGGTCAAGCTGGCCATGCTGGCGATCCTGATCCATCCGCTCCTGATCTGCTGCGGCGCGCGCGCTGTTCGCGGCGACCGACTGGGGCCGCGGCACGGTCGCCAACCCCGGGCCGCACGGATTCAGCGAGATCCTCTACGAGTTCACCTCGGCCTCGGCCAACAACGGCTCGGGGTTCGAGGGGCTCGCCGACAACAACCCGCCCTGGAACATCGCCACCGGCATCGTGCTGCTTGCTCGGCCGGTTCCCGGCCCTGATCCTGCCGATCGCGATCGCCGGGTTCCTGTCGCAGAAGAAGCGCGTCCCGCCGTCGTCCGGGACGCTCCTGACCAACGACCTGACCTTCGGCGCGATGCTGCTCGGCACCGTGCTCCTGGTCGGCGCGCTGTCGTTCATGCCGGCCGTCGTGCTGGGGCCGATCGCCGATCACCTGTCGTCCGCCGCGGCTGCAAAGCCGTGACGCGACGCCGATCCCCGACTCCATCCCTCAACCACTCTCGAAACGAGTGAGGACCCTTTCGCGATGAGCCTCGCCACACCGACCCAGATCCCCGAGCGGACGACGTCCGACGCCAAGGCGCTGAAGCTCCAGCGCCGGCAGACGCGCCGCCTCAAGCTGTTCGAGCCGGCGCTGGTGCGGATGGCCGCGATCCGGTCATTCGCGATGCTCGATCCGCGGAACATGGCCCGCAACCCGGTGATGTTCCTGGTCGAGGTCGGCTGGGTGCTGACCACGATCGTCTCGATCGGGTCGATCGCCTCCGGCGCGTCGGCCGGGCTGATCGTCTACCAGGTCGCGCTGGCGATCCTGCTGCTGCTCACCGTCCTCTTCGCCAACTTCGCCGAGGCGCTGGCCGAGGCGCGGGGCAAGGCCCAGGCGCAGAGCCTCCGCGCGACCCGCCAGGACACCATGGCCGTGAAGCAAGAGCCCTCGGGCGAGACCGTCACGGTCTCCTCGACGCAGCTCACGCACGGGCGATCGCGTGGTCGTCGAGGCCGGCGAGATCATCCCGGCCGACGGCGAGATCGTCGAGGGCCTGGCGTCGGTGGACGAGTCGGCGATCACCGGCGAGAGCGCGCCGGTGATCCGCGAGGCCGGCGGCGACCGATCGGGCGTGACCGGCGGTACCCGCGTCCTCTCCGACCGGATCGTCGTCGAGGTCACCGCCGGCGCCGGCGAGAGCTTCCTCGACCGGATGATCGCCCTGGTCGAGGGCGCCAGCCGCCAGAAGACGCCCAACGAGATCGCCCTGACGATCATCCTCGCCGCGTTCTCGATCATCTTCCTGATCGTCACCGCAACCCTCTACCCGATGGCCCTGTATTACGGCATCACGCTCGACATCCCGACCCTGATCGCGCTCCTCGTCTGCCTGATCCCGACCACCATCGGCGGCGCTCCTGGCGGCGATCGGCATCGCCGGCATGGACCGCGCCCTGGCCGCCAACCTGATCGCCAAGAGCGGCAAGGCCGTCGAGGTGGCCGGCGACATCGATACCCTGCTCCTGGACAAGACCGGCACGATCACCCTGGGCAATCGCCGCGCCACGATGTTCGTGCCCCTGGGCGGGACCTCCGAGCGCGACCTGGCGCGGATGGCCGCGATCGCGTCGCTGGCCGACACGACGCCCGAGGGCAAGAGCATCGTCGAGCTCGCCCGCAACGACTTCGCCATGGAGCTCGTCGCGCCCGACGGCAGCCGGTTCATCGAGTTCACCGCCCAGACCCGGATGAGCGGCATCGACCTGCCCGACGGGGCGCGGATCCGCAAGGGCGCCCCGGACACCATGGCGAAGATGGCCCTGGCCCTGGGCGGCAAGGTCCCCGACGGCTACCAGGACACCGTCGACTCGATCGCCTCGAAGGGCGCCACGCCGCTGACGGTGACCTCCGGCGACGACGTCGTCGGCGTCATCAAGCTCGAGGACATCCTCAAGCCGGGCATCCGCGAGCGGTTCGCCCGCCTTCGCCAGATGGGCCTGCGCGTCGTGATGGTCACCGGCGACAACCCGCTGACCGCCAAGTCGATCGCCGAGGAGGCCGGCGTCGACGACTTCATCGCCCAGGCCACGCCCGAGGCCAAGCTCGCCTACATCCGCAAGGAGCAGGCCGGCGGCAAGCTCGTGGCCATGATGGGCGACGGCACCAACGACGCCCCCGCGCTGGCGCAGGCCGACATCGGCGTCGCCATGAACTCGGGCACCCAGGCCGCCAAGGAGGCCGGCAACATGGTCGACCTCGACAGCGACCCCACCAAGCTCATCGAGGTCGTCGAGATCGGCAAGCAGCTCCTCATGACCCGCGGGCGCCCTGACGACGTTCTCGATCGCCAACGACCTGGCCAAGTACTTCGCCGTCATCCCGGCGATGTTCGTCGGCTTCCAGGCGCTCGAGTCGCTCCGCGCGATCGACCTGATGGGCCTGGCGACCCGCGGCGGGCCCCAGTCGGCGATCCTGTCGGCGGTGATCTTCAACGCGATCATCATCCCGCTGCTGATCCCGATCGCGCTCAAGGGCGTGACCTACCGGCCGGTCGGGGCCAGCGCGCTCTTGCGGCGCAACCTGCTGTTCTACGGCCTGGGCGGCGTGATCGCGCCGTTCATCGGGATCAAGCTGATCGACATGGCCATCGACCCGCTGCTCGGCCTCGTCGGCATCCGTATGACCTCGCGCCCGACCTCCACGATTCGCGAAGGAGAGACCCGTCCCATGATCCGCGAGCTGACCATCGCCCTGAGGGCCTGCGTCGGCGACCTTCGTCCTGTGCGCGGTCCTTTACCCGGCCGTCGTGTGGGTGGCCGCGCTCTTGCTCTTCCCGCACCAGGCCGACGGGAGCCTGATCTACCGCGACGACCGCACGGTGATCGGCTCCGAGCTGATCGCGCAGCCGTTCGAGTCCGACCGGTACTTCCACCCGCGGCCATCGGCCGCCGACTACAAGGCGGACGCGGCCTCGGGCTCGAACCTCGGGCCGCACAATCCCGACCTTTCACAAGGCGATCGACGAGCGGGCCGAGGCCCTGCACGCGACCCCGGAGCACCCCGTGCCGGTGGACCTGGTCACGGCCTCGGGCTCGGGGCTGGATCCCGACATCAGCCCGGAGGCCGCCGAGTTACCAGGCGCCTCGGGTCGCCAAGGCGCGGCGGATGCCGGTCGACCAGGTGCGCGAGCCTGATCGAGAGCCGACCGACCGCTCCGGCGCGATCTGGGCGCCCCGCCGCGCGTCAACGTCCTGATGCTGAACCTGGCCCTCGACCGGGAGATCAGCGCCGCGCGATAATCGGGAAAGCGACGGAGGACCCGCCGATGCCCGACGACCGAGCTCCACCGGCCAACGCCGGAGCAGTTCCTCAACCTGATCCGCCGCCAGACGCGGGGCCGGCTCAAGGTCTACCTGGGCTCGGCGGCCGGCGTCGGCAAGACCTATGCGATGCTCCGCGAGGGGCATCGGCTCAAGGCGCAGGGGGTCGACGTCGTCATCGGCATCGTCGAGACCCACGGCCGCGCCGAGACCCAGGAGCAGATCGGCGACCTCGAGATCATCCCGCCCCGCGTCGATCGAGTATCGCGGCGTCACCCTCCGCGAGATGGACCTCGACGCCATCCTGGCCCGCCGGCCGACCGTCTGCCTGGTCGACGAGCTGGCCCACACCAACGCCCCCGGCAGCCGCCACCCCAAGCGCTACCAGGACGTCGAGGATCTGCTCCACGCCGGGATCCACGTCATCACCACGGTCAACGTCCAGCACCTCGAGAGTCTCTACGACGAGATCGAGCGGGCCACCAACGTCCGCGTCAAGGAGCGGCTCCCCGATCGCGTCCTCGGCCGAGGCCGACCAGATCGTCAACGTCGACGTCTCGGTCGAGGACCTGATCGAGCGGCTCAACACGGGCAAGATCTACCCCTCCGAGCGCATCAGCACGGCGCTCGAGAACTTCTTCACCCCGTCGAACCTGACGAGGCTCCGCGAGATCACCCTGACCGAGATCGCCCACCTGATCGACCGCCGCAACCGACGCGCCGAGGCCGATCAGTACCCGCTCTCGGCGACCGACCGCGTCATGGTCGGCCTCTCCAGCCGCAGCCCGAATGCGCCCGGCGCTCCTGCGCAAGACCGCCCGGATCGCCGATCGTCTCAATGCCCCATGGTACGCGCGTCTACATCCAGGTTCCGGCCGAGGACGTCACCCGGATCGACGCGACGACCCAGCGCCTGATCGCCAACCACCTCGAGCTGGCGCAGCAGCTCGGCGGCATCCCGATGACCTTCCGGGGCACCGACGTGGCCAGCACGATCCTGGCCTTCGCCCGCGAATACGCGATCAAGGTCATCGTCGTGGGCAAGAGTCGGCAGCCCTGGTATCGGCGGGTGTGGGGCCGCTCGATCCTCGAGCGGCTCCAGGGCGACAGCGAGGGAATCGATATCCTCATCGCCGACGTATAGAATAAGACCAGCGAGGCTCAATCCGAATGAGTTCCCGGAGGGTGTCCCATGCAATCGCGATATACCCGGTCGCTCTGGATCGCGGGTGGACTGGCCGCCGCCGCGGCGCTGGTCTTCGTGGTCCGTCCGCCCCGCGTGTCGGCCGACCGCCGGCCCCCGTCGCGGTCGCAGGGCGAGGATCACGGGCGGGTCGTCCCGACCACTACGGCGAGCTCATCTTCACCGACAGGCGATCTAGCGAAGGCCAGGATCATGAAGAAAGCGACATTTGGTGCGGGGTGCTTCTGGGGCGTCGAGGCGACCTTCCGCCGTACCCCGGGCGTGGTGGACACAGCCGTCGGCTATGCGGGCGGCCACACCGAGAACCCCACCTACAAGGAAGTCTGCACCGACCGGACCGGCCATGCCGAGGTCGTCGAGGTCGAGTACGACCCGTCGAAGGTCGCGTACTCGCAGCTCCTCGACGTCTTCTGGTCGTCGCACGACCCGACCCAGGTCAACCGGCAGGGTCCCGACTTCGGCACGCAGTACCGCACCGTGATCTTCTACCACGACGACGAGCAGAAGGCCGAGGCCGAGGCTTCGAAGAAGTCGCTCGACGAGAGCCGCCGGTTCTCCCGCCCGATCGCCACCGAGATCGTCCCGGCCGCCCCATTCTTCCGGGCCGAGGATTACCACCAGCGCTACCTGGAGAAGCGCGGCCTGGAGAACTGCCACATCTGAGCCGCCCGGGGTTCGGGTCGGCGGTCGCCCGCGAAGGCGACCGCCGCCGCCCGGGCTCAGTTCGCCTTGCGGCCGGTCAGCTCGGTCACCAGGCGGTCGGCCTGATACACCGAGCGCAGGGCCTCGAGGATTCCCCGCGAGTTGACGGCCACCGCGCGGGCCTGGCGGTCGTCGTAGCCGAAATCCAGCACCAGCGACTGGATGTTGCCGTCGAAGATCAGGCCGACGACCTGATTCTGGCGGTTGACGACCGGGCTGCCCGAATTGCCGCCGATGATGTCGGCCGTCGAGATGAAGTTGAACGGAGTCTCCAGCCGCAAGCGGCCCGACTCCTTCGCCTTGATCCAGCTCGCGGGCAGCTCGTACGGCGGCTTGTTGCCATGGGCGCCGGCGTGTTCGAACGTGCCGCCGATCGTCGTGAATGGCGGGATGGCCTTGCCGTCGGTCTCGTAGCCCTTGACCACGCCGAAGGCCAGGCGAAGGGTAAAGGTGGCGTCGGGATAAAGGGTATCGCCCTGGGCCTCGAACATGGCCCGGGCGATGATCGCGTAGTTGGCCGACTCGACGCCCTCGACCTGGTCTTCGTAGATCTTCCGCAGGCGCGCGGGCCTCGGGGTTGACGGCCAGGGCCAGCTTGATCATCCGGTCGTCGGACTCGGTGATCGCCTTCATGCCGCCGGCGGCGACCTTGCGGCGGAACTCCACGTCGGCGAGCTTGGTGCCCTTGACCAGGTCGCGGGCCGCCTCGGCGGGCGTGCGGCCCTGAAGCACGCGCTCCACCATGGGATCGCTGGGGATGTCGGCCTTCCATTCGGCCAGCGAGTGCGCGAGCTTGGATTCCTCGAATTCGGGATAGATCGGCGCCGGCGAGTACAGCTCCAGCTCGAGCGATTTCAGCCCCGACTCGCGGTATCCCTTGAGCCGCTGGTCGTTGGGTTTGCCGCTCTCCTCGGCCAGCCGCACGAGCGTCCGCGCGATTTCGAAGAGGTTCGAGTCGAAGGCCCAGCCGCGCTCGAGGTACGACCAGGGTTTCAGGATCCGCGCGGCGGTCTTCTGCGCCTCGGCGATCTTGTCCCAGGCGGCCTCGCGCGGATCGCCGGGCTTGGCGGTCGCTCGGACTCGCTGGCGGAGCTCGGCCTCGGCGTCGGCCTTGCGCTTCATGAACTCGGCGTCGCGCAGCCCCTCCAGGCCGCCGACGCCGCGCCTTGCGGCTGTTCTGGACGCTGAAAAGCTCCTCGCGCGACTGCCGCTCGGCCTCGGCCCCGGACCGCCCGAACGCCAGCAGGTGGGCCTCGCGTCTTCACCAGGAATTCGAGAACGAACGGGAAGGCGGTATCCCGCAGCCGCTCCAGGCTGGCGACCGTGTTGAGTCGGTCGGTCCGACCGGGATGGCCGGCGACGAAGACGAGCTCGCCGTCCTTCGTGCCATCGGGGCTCCACTCGAGGAAGTGCTCGACCTTCGCCGGCTTGCCGTCCTCATAGGCGCGGAAGAAGCAGATATCGAGGTCGTACCGGGGATACTCGAAGTTGTCCGGGTCGCCGCCGAAAAAGGCGATGTCGAACTCGGGGGCGAATACCAGCCGGACGTCGGTGTACTTCTTGTACGAATACAGGTGGTACTGGCCCCCCTGGTAGAGCGTGACGACGTCGTTGCGCAGGCCGTTCTTGTCGGTCGCCTCCTTCTCGATCCGGGCCATGGACTGGCGGCGGACCTCGGCGGCCTTGCCGTCGTCCATCTCGGGACGGACCTCGCGGTTGACCTGCTCGGTCACGTCCTCGATCGCCACCAGGACGTTCAGCTCGAGGTCCGGGGCCTTCACTTCCTCGGCCTGGGTCTTCGCGAAGAAGCCGTCGTGGTGATAGTTCTTCTCGGCGGTGCTCAGCTTCGCCAGGGTGTCGGCGCCGACGTGGTGATTCGTCAGGATCAGGCCGTCGGGCGAGACGAACGATCCCGACCCGCCGTTGTTGAACCGGACCGCCGACGACCGCAGGTGATCGGCCCAGCCGGCCGGGGGCTCGAAGCCATAGTCGCCGTTCAGCCGCGCCAGGGGCAGGTTGTTGAAGACCCACATGCCCTCGTCGCCGTGGACCATCGGCACGGCGGCGAGGATCGCGACAGCCGATCGGGATCAACAGCATCACCTGCAACAGCGGGAACCTCATCATCGCAGTCTCCTGGTAGCCCATCCCGACCGGCCCAACGCCGGACACGTTAGACTATGCCCGGCACGGCGCGGTCGGCAAGACTCCCGATCCTCGACCCTGATCTCGGCTTGCGCGGAAGTTGGCCTTGGAGCCGCCGCGGTTTGCGGTTCTACTCTGCGCCGGGTCCAGGAACAAGGAGAATTCCCATGGCCGGGAATGCGCATGGATGCGTCGCAAGCCGGGTGGCCGGAGGCGGGTCTCCGGAGGCAATGTCTTATCTCGCAACGACTTACTTCCAGCAGGGTACCGCCCTGTCTGCGCCGAGGAGCCTATCGCGAGGCCGAGAACTACCTTCGCGAGGTCATCCGGATCTGGCCCGCGCATGCGGGCGCCCTGAACAACCTGGGGACCTCGATCTGGCAGCAGGGGCGGATCCCCGAGGCCGAGGAGTTGCTATCGCCGGGCCCTGGCGGAGGCGCCCGACGACTTCGGCGTCCTGAACAACCTGGGCAATGCCCTGTGGGAGCAGGGCCGGCCCGCCGAGGCGGTCGAACACTACAAGCGGGCGCTCGAGCTCCAGTTCGACTCGGCCGAGACGCAGATGAACCTGGGAGTCGTCGCTGTCGGACCTCGGCGAGTTCGACAAGGCCGTCGACTGGCTGGAATCGTCGCTCCGACTCCATCCCCACTTCGCCGGAGGCCCTGGACAACATCGGGATGACGCTGGCCCGGCAGGGCAAGTGGGACGAGGCGATGGTCTGGTACGAGCGGGCGCTGGCGGTCCGCCCGGACTTCCCCGAGGCCCATCGGAACCGCTCGTATCATCTGGCTGACTCACGGGGATTACGAGCGGGGATGGCTGGAGCACGAGTGGCGGCTGGGCTGCCGCAATCACCGGACCCTGCCCGTACCGCGCCCGCCATGGACGGGCGAGGACATTCGGGGGCGAACGATCCTGCTGCACGCCGAGCAGGGTCACTGGGCGACGTCCTGCAATTCATCCGGTTCGCGCCCGCGGTCAAGCGGCGGGGCGCCCGCGTGATCGTGGCATGCCCCGAGCCGCTGATGCGGCTGGTCTGCGCGGTGCCCGGGGGTGGACGCCGTCCAGGACTGGTACGGCGCCGATCCCCGATTGCGACGTCCACGCCACCCTGATGAGCCTGCCTGCAATCCTGGGCACGACCCTGGCGACCCTGCCCGGCGACTATCCCGTATCTCTCGCCCGACGCCGCGACGATCGCCCGATGGCGGCCGATCGTCGAGCGAGGCTGGCGTCGAATCGTCGCCAGCCGACGATCCGGTAAGCCGGCCAGCGACCTTCCGGGTCGGCATCGCCTGGCAGGGGAACCCTGCGCAATCGGATCGATCGCTGGCGCTCATTCCCGCTGGAACTGCTGCGCCGCCATCGCCGAGATACCGGGGGTCCGCATGCTCAGCCTTCAGAAAGGCAAGGGCACCGAGCAGCTCGCCGAGATCGCCGGCCGGTTCCCGGTGGCCGTCCTGCCCGAGGCCGGCGCCGGCGAGGACGACCGCCGCGACTTCCTCGACACCGCGGCCGTCATGAGCCTGATGGACCTGGTGATCGCCCCGGAGTCCGCGGTCGCCCACCTGGCGGGCAGCCTGGGCGTCCGCGCCTGGGTTCCCCTGCCCCTCGTCACCGACTGGCGATGGCTGCTCGACCGCGACGATAGCCCCTGGTATCCGGCGATGACCCTGTTCCGCCAGGACCCCTCGGGCGACTGGGAGCCCGTCTTCGGCCGCATGGCCGCCCGACTTCGTTCCGAACTGGGCGCCTGAGATCGATTTTACTGTTGATCTCACGTGGCCAATGCGATCCTTCTGCAGACTCTTCTCTCCACCGCCCTGGCCTGACTGCGGTCGTACCCGCATCGACGGGCCACCCTCACGCTTGACGGAACCCGCCTTGCGATCCGTCCGGCGTCGTCTTTTTTCAACATTTCGTGCGGAACGGGCAACGAGTGAGTCAAATAGGCCCGGCGATTGCACCATAATTTGACGAATCTAGAATCACATCCGCGTCGTGTCGTCGTATGTATTTCAGAGTCGAAGCTCCGGAGCGATTCGGACGCCTTTGATATCTAGGTTCGTCGATTTTCATGCGTTTTTCAAATGGCCGTCGCCGCACGGCGACGTGGCCGAAGATTAGATTGGAATGGCGGGCCATGCGACGCCGAATTACGTCGGGGATTGCGGTCGGGCTGTTCGTGATCGCGGCCTGTGACTGGCAGGCGTCCGCTGGCCAGATCCACATCCGTTACGATCGCGACGCACCCGAACGGATGGCGGCCGCGAACGCTGTCTATTACGAGGGGTTGCTCAATCTCGCCCACAACCATCCGAAAGCATTTGCGCGAGAGCACCCTTTCTATACGAAGATGTTCAATGACCCCGCGATGCTGAACAGGCTCATCGATCGCTGGGAGGCCAACGAGCAGCGGTTTGAGTACTGGCACGACTGCCTCTGGAAGGTCCTCGACGGCTACCTCTACACTCATCCGCCGCTGCCGCCCCCGATCGGAAGCACTACGCAACTGGGCGCGGGCGGGAGCCCATCGTCGGGGGGCGTCGAACCGCAGAACATCCCCGGGGGGAACGGTGGCAACAACAATAATGGTGGTGGTGGCACCGGCGGCCATGGTATTCAACCCTTCAGCGTGCCGGAGCCGTCGAGCTTCATCCTGATGGCCGCGGGCCTGGCGATCCTGGCCGCCCGGTACGGTCGTTATCGACGGGTCGCCGGCTGACCGTCTGGACCGGCCCGGGATCGGATCGGTTCCCAGCGCGGCCTTGCCGGAGATCGGGCCGCGCCGAGGGCGGCCTCGTGCGCTCCGCACGGTACGCGTCCCGGCGGCACGGGCCGGATATGAGAGGATACCGAGTTCGGTGTCCTGGCCGATCTTGTTGTCGATTAACGACTTGCGGCGAGCACGTTCCCGCAGTCGCCGGTCGGCGGGATTGGCCGATACCGGGGGCGTGTGCCGCCACGTTTTTCCCGGCCGGGTGGTTGTGGTAGACTGGTCGCTTTGGATCAGACAGTCCACGACGGGGGCTCGGGGGCACGACCTGGCCGGTTTCCCGCCGGCCGGGCGGGGAGCCCGGTTTCGTCGCGAGCCAATCAGGACCACGCGGATGAATCGATATCTCAGCGATTCGGATGATTTCTATATTAATGTCAACCTCAATACCGAGATGGAGCTGCCCAACAACCGCGACACGGTCCTGCATTTCTTCGAACAGATGAAGAAGGGGTTCCCCGACCTGCGGAACTTCTACACGCGCGAGAATGGGGACCTGGTGCTGGAGGGGGACAAGGAGCAGGAATCCTACCGCTGGCTGGCGATGGAGCCGCGCCGGCTTTGCTCGGGCCAGATGAACCCCGAGTCGCCCGAGGAGGCCTTCCGCCAGCACGAGATGGTCCTGGACCTGGCGCCGCCGCTGTTGACCATCAGCCTGCTGGACTGCGAGGCGCTCGACCTGATGTTCGGCTTCGACTTCAACTACGACGGCAATCACGACGAGGTGGTGGCCGAGGCGCTGGGGGTCGGCCACGGGCTGGAGGGGCTCTTCGACCTGCCGAGGCGCAGGTGATCAACTTCGAGCCCTCGCTGACCCTGCGCTGAGCGAGTCGTGCCAGCTCCAGTGCCGCCTGGCGGTCGAGACCCGGACCAACGCGTATCAGGTCCGGACGCGTGAGTTCAGCGACGAGCAAATCAGCGTGTATTTCACCGTCCGGCAATACTGGGGGACCGGTCCGGAGCAGAGCTTCCTCGACTCGCTGAAGCGGCAGCGCGAGGTTGGTGAGGAGCTTCTCGAGAACGCGGTGATCCCCCGGATCGTCCGGCCCCTGGCCCAGGTCATTGCATCGCGCGTAACGCCCGCCACGACGAGAGAGGGACAAATGCCCCGACTGAGCAGCCTGGTGCGGAACTTGACGGCGGAGACGGCCTTCAGCGTGCTGGCGATGGCCCGGCGCGCTGAAGGCGACCGGCAAGGACGTGGTCGAGCTCGAGATCGGCGACAGCCCGTTCCCGAGCACGCCGAACGCCAAGCGGGCGGGAATCCGGGCGATCGAGGAGAACGAGACGGGTTACTGCCCGAGCCTGGGGCTGCCCGACTTCCGCCGAGCGGCGGCGCGGTTCGTGTCGGAGGAGTTCGGTTACGCGGCGGCGATGGAGAACGTCGTGGTCGCCTCGGGGGCCAAGCCGTTCGAGCAATATTTCGCCGAGGCGGTCCTCGAGCCGGGCGACGGCGTCCTGGTGTTCAGCCCGCAGTTCCCGACCTACGTGCCGAACCTCGAGCGCCGCGGGGCGCGGGCCGTGTTGGTGCCGTTGCGGGTGGAGCGGCAGTTCCGGCCGTCGGCCGACGACGTCCGGCGGTTCCTCGCGACCGACCCGCGTCCCCGGGCGATCCTCCTGAACTCGCCGCATAACCCCACCGGCGGCGTGGCGACCCGCGAGGACCTGGCGGCGATCGCCGACGTGGTGCGCGGGACCGAACTGATGGTCTTCTCCGACGAGCCGTACTGCCACATGGTCTGGCGCGGGACGCACGCGTCGATCCTGGCCGAGCCGGGGATGATGGAGCACACGGTCGCGGCGTACACGTTCAGCAAGTCGTACAGCATGAGCGGCTGGCGGATCGGCTTCGCGGTGGCGGCTCCCGAGGTCGCCGACGCGATCGGCAAGCTGATCAACACCAGCGCGTCGTGCAGCCCGCCGCTGGCCCAGCGTGCCGCGCAGGCGGCGCTGGAGCTCGACCTGCAGACCCGCGACGAGTACATGGCGCGGTTTCGGGCCAAGGTCGACCGGCTCTGCGAGGGCCTCGAGGGGATCGCCGGCTTCCAGGTCCCGCGGCCCGTGGGCACGTTCTACGTCTTCCCCGACGTCCGCGCCGTATGCAACCGGCTGGGGATCACCTCGCACGGGCTGGCGCTCTACCTGCTCGAGGGCGCCGACGACGCCTTCGGAGTCGCGTGCCTGGGCGGCGAGTGCTTCGGCGAGGCCGGCCGGGGCTTCCTGCGTTTCAGTTGCGCCGAGCCCGACGAGCGGATCGACCAGGCCATCGCCTTCCTGCCCGCCGCGCTCGGGCGGACCGATCGCGTCCGCCGCTATCTCCAGGCCAATCCGCAGTTCGTCCTGAACGAGCCCTATCCGACGCTGTGACGGCCTCGCCCGCGGCTCACGAGGGCGACGCGAGTCCCGTGGTCGCTTTGCGGCGCGGCTGAGCCGAGCTCCGCCCGCGGCGGGAAGGACCGCGATGACCGGCCGGTTCGGTTGACAGATCGGGGCCGATCGACGACCGCCGAGGAAGAAAGCTGAAGTAGGTGCTCCGTCTCTACCCCTCTTTACAGGCGAGGGCGAGAAGATCGATGACGGCAACCGGTGGAGCACGGGAACATGGGACGAGTCACTATCCTGTCGGGCAGGAACCCTATCGGCACGCTGTTCGAGGCCGGGTCGCTGGTGGGGCTGACCGATCGGGAACTGCTCGAGCGATTTCTGGCCGGGGAATCCGCGGAGGCGGCCTTCGAGATCCTGGTCGACCGCCACGGCCCCATGGTTCGATCGGTCTGCCGCTCGTTGCTGGGCGACCCGCACGAGGCCGACGACGCGTTCCAGGCGACGTTCCTCGTGCTGGCCCGCCGCGCCAGCTCGATCCGTGGGCGCGACGCGGTGGGGAGCTGGCTCTATCGCGTCGCCCGCCGGGTGGCGGCCCACGCTCGCGCCGACGCCGCTCGTCGTCGCCTGCTGGAGAGGTACCTCGCCGGCCGGGGATGTGTCGAATCGACGGACGACGACCCGACTCGCGAGCCGATGCCCGGGGTGCTCGAGGAGGTCGACCGGCTCCCCGAACGCTACCGGGCGCCGATCGTGCTCTGCTACCTGGAAGGCCGGACCCACGAGCAGGCCGCCCGGACCTTGGGCTGCCCGCTCCGGACCGTCGAAACCCGGCTGCAGCGCGGCAAGGCAAGGCTGCGCCATCGGCTGTTGCGGCGCGGCCTGGCGCCGGCCGCCGGCTGGCTGGCGGCGGGGGTTGGGTCATCCGATGCCGCGATGTCGATGCGAGGCGACTCGCTGCCGGCCGCGCTCTCGGGGACGACCACCCGGGCATCGATACGATTCGCCGCGGCCCGTGCCAGCGACCTGGCCTCGACCGAGCTGGCACTGGCCCGGGCCGTGCTACGCAATCTCCTCTGGAACCGCCTGAGACGCGCGGCGGGCGCGGCGATCGGACTGGCGATGGCCCTGGCGATCGCCGTGAAGTTCTTCGCCTTCACGGCGGCCGGACAGAAGCCCGATAAACCGCCGATCAAGATCGCCGGGCGGATCCTCGATGACCAGGGCCGGCCTATTCAAGGCGCGGCGGTCTGGATGCCCGTCCGCGGGGACGACAGGCCCCAGACGACGCCCCACGCGACGTCCGACGCGCGAGGCCAATACGTCCTGTCGGTGCCCGACTCCTGGAGCCGCCTGCCGATCCACGAGCGCCAGTGGATCGTCTGGGCCTACGCCCGCGGCCGACGGATCGCCATGGCCAACGCGTGGTACGCCCTGTCGGGCAAGCCGCAATCCGTTGACTTGACCGCCGGCCCGGCGACCGATACTTCGTTCCTCGTCGTGGGCCCCGACGGCCGGGCGGTCGCGGGCGCGGTGGTCGAGCCGGATCTCATCTACGCTCCGAACAATTGCTACATCAACCCGCCGGCCGCCATGCTGCCGGCGATCCGCTCGGTCACCGACGCGACCGGGCGGGCCACGCTGCCCGCGATCGCCCGGCAGGGGTTCATGAGCGTGAAGGTCACGGCCGCCTCCGCGGGCACCCAGACCTTCCGCCTGCGCGACGGCCGGGGCGGGGAAGTTGTTCCGGGACCGGGTCCGACTCCCACTCCCGGCTCGCAAGCCGATCGCCTGCTCGCACTGGCCGCGGAGTCCGGTCAGCGCGAGATCCGCCTGCGTCCGGCAGGCCGGCTCGAGGGTCGAGTCGAGGCGGCCCGCCCGGAATTGACGCGGGGCGTCCGGATTTATGTGTTGACGACGGGACCTTCCGAGCCCCCCGGACAAGACGGAGATCGAGTCCATGGGGTCGCCGAAGTCACCACCGGCGACGATGGCCGCTTCGTCGTCCCGGCCATCGCCGAGGGGAAGCTGGAGGTGTTCCCACGCCCCGATCCATCATCGCCGGTTCGATCACGTCCGATCGGCGACCTCGAGGTCCGGCGCAACCAAACGACGAAGTTCGCCGTCTTCTTGCAGAAGGCCGTACGACTCCGGGGGTTGATCCGGGTCAAGGGTTCGGGCGAGCCGGTGGCCGGGGCCTCGATCGTCGTGAGCTACGGCTCGAGCGATGCCCGTGAGGACGAAAAGGGAGATCCCGCGGGCGTGACCACGGTCGTCAGCGATGCGAAGGGGCGGTTCGAGACATACGGCCTGCCCGGCGGCGCGGGCTCGGGAATCACTGCCCTGCCGGAACCTTTCGTGATGCCCGCCGGGCCGGTCGAGGAGCGGCGTCATCGCGTCCCCGACGGCGCGGCGACCTTCGACCTTCCTCCCCTCGAGGTCGCCAGGGGGATCACGATCACGGGCCGGCTCGTCGATTCGGAGGACCGGCCGATCGGCGGGGCCCAGGTCGAGGCGACAGACGGGATCAATATTCACACTTTCGCAGCCACCGATCGGGGCGGGGACTTCACAATGGCGGGTCTCCTGCCCGGGGTGAAGCTCTCCTACCGGATCACGGCGACGCCGCAGGATCCCCAGGTCGATGCCGAGATCGCCAGGGAGAACCCGCTCCTATTGCGGGCTTTGATCAAGACGCCGAAAAAGTGAGTGGAGGGCAAAGCCGGCACTGGCGTGGTGTCGCCCCGGTAATCCCCGCAGGGAACCGCCTTGACGCATTCCTCAAGTCCCGCATACTGCCACTCTTCGTCTCATCTGCACCGATGAAAGCGGGCGCCCGGAATTGTAAAAATGACCCATCTCATCGGCACACGGGATGCTCAGCGAGACGCCCCTCGTTCAGGCTGGGTTGCCTGAGACAAGAGCCCCGATTTCCCACTTGGAGCGCATGATGTCGCGTTCACTTGCTGTTTTCCTGACGCTTTCCCTCACGGTGGCCGCCGCATTCGCGCAGGAAGGTCCGATCCGCGCGCGGGTCAGGCCCTGGACCGGGCCGGGAAGAACATTCGCTACCGCGTCGAGACCGAGGTTGCCCGCGGCCAGGAAGCCGTCCAGGACCGGGAGGTGCTCAACCGCGTGGCGAAGCGGATCGAATGGGACAAGCAGTTCCTGGGCTCGACGATGCGCATCGAGGTCCAGCCGGGCGGCCGGGTGGTCCTGCAGGGCTCGGTGCGCACCGAGGCCGTGAAGCTGCGCGTGGTCAACGTGGTGACGAACACGATCGGCGTCAGCAGCGTCGTCGACGAGCTCGCGGTCGTGAAGGACGTCGAGGTCATCAAGGCCAAGCCGGCGGCCCGGGTGATAGAGTCGGTGCCGTCGACGACCATCAAGACGGAAGTGGTCCCCGAGCCCTGATCGGCCGCCGACCGATGACAGCAATTCGGGCCGCTGCACGCCCGGCACCGGGCGTCGGCGGCTCTTTTTCCGCGGCTCCAGCTCGCGGACCTCGGCCTGCACCGGTCCGAATCCCGGTGCCCGCTTGCCACTGAGAGTCGCTCCCGGAATGTGGGTCCGATCGTCGTAGAGTGGGTCGAGCGAGCGAAGCGGAGTGAGGCCCACCGCGATCGAGAGGCGGATGTCGGTGGGCCTCGCTGCGCTCGACCCACCCTACGGGATTAACCACCGACCACTTGCCACTTGGCACTTGCCACTGACCAACGAGAGATGGGCCTCGCTGCGCTCGACCCACTCGACGCGACGGAATGCCCTGTTGGGACAGACGCTCAATCGTCGACGAGCTGATCGCCTGCGCGGCGTAACATCTGCAGCACCCGCTTGTGAGCGGCGAACACCGCCGCATACGACATTCCCAGCGAGTCCGCCGTCGCCCGGACGGACCAGTCGTCGATGGCGACGTGCCAGAATGCCTGCCAGGTCCGCGGTTCGACGCCCCCCTTCACTCGGTCGTGCGCCTGGCGTCCCCGACGGAGCAGGTCCAGCCTCCTGGCATCGAAATGCCCTTCCTCCTCGTCGTCGAAGGCCGGGTCAACAGGCACGACGGGGTCGTGTTGCAGCTCATGCAAGCTCGCCGTGGGCTTTGCCTTGATCGATCGCAAGACATCGATCGCGCGTGATTCACAGACACGCCTGAGCCAGCCGCGGAACGTGCGCGACGGATCGTACGCATAATCCTGCATGCGACGAGCGAGCTCCACCCAGACCTGCTGGCAGAGATCTTCCGTCTGGTCGGCGTTGAGACCGAAGCGCCGAACCCAGCGCCGGATGAGCGGATCATATCGCTCGAAGAACTGGACCCAGGCGCCATCATCCCTCGAGTTGCCGACCCGTCGGATGAGACTCGAGCTGGTCGTCTCGCCTTCCTGAGAGTTCATCCCGGTGTCCCCTGGTCGACGACCATGGATCTCCGCCGGCCGCAGCGGCGGCGGCGATTTCTCTGGGGATGGGCGCGAATCCCGCCCCTGATGGTTCCGGATGTCGAGCGCGTTTCCTGAGACTATCCGATCGATCACTCGGTTCCAATGGAGCAGTGGCGCACTCGAGCAAGGCCGACGCCCCGCTCGTCGCGGGCGCGGCCGATCCGACGACGAGAACCGAGCGCATCGCCCCATCGGCGTGTCGGTCACGGCCTAGCGGCGCCAGTGCAAGAGTCTGGGTGTCTGCGAGCCCTCGGTGATCTCGATCGCCTGGTTGACCTCGAGGTCGTGGAAGGTCTGGGTCGTCCGGCTGGTGGGCCAGAAGACGGTCAGCGCCGCGACGCGAGGGGCGTCGAGCAGGCCGATCGTCTCGACCAGGCTGTTGCCGCCGAAGCTCGAGTTGTTGCCGATGGTGCGGTGGATCGAATGGGTGCGGCCGTCGGGCTTGGCGAGGTCGACACGCAGGCTGGCCCCCAGCGCGGCGCGGTTGGTGTGGGTGCCGACGAGCTTGACCTTCAGCCAGTGCCGGCCCGTACCCGGGTTGCGGAAGAGCGCGTTGTAGGCCTGGTCGCCCGGAGTGGCCCCGCCCAGCTCGAGGAAGAGGTCGAGGTCGCCGTCGCCGTCGTAGTCGGCGAACGAGACGCCGTGCCCCTTCTGGAGGTGGCCCGTCCCCGACGACGCGGTCACGTCCTCGAATCCCTGGCCGTCGAGGTTGCGGAACATCAGCTTGACGTCGAGGCCCTCGTAAGACATGTCGCCGGTGCCGAGGTAGATGTCGAGGAAGCCGTCGTTGTCCAGGTCGCCGAAGTTCGCGCCCATCGGCGCCATGGCCCGGTCGAGGCCCAGGTCGACGGAGACCTCGCGGAACCCCTGGTCGCCGAGGTTGTGGTACAGCCGGGGATGGCTCGAGTTGGGGATCTTCACGCCCATCGCGCTGGCGAGGACCTCCGCCGAGCTGGCGCGGTAGTCGTTGACATAGAGGTCCAGGTGGCCGTCATTGTCATAGTCCCAGAACCAGCATGCGAAGCTCATATCGGCGCCGGTGACGCCGAGCTCGGGGGCGACGTCCTTGAAGCGGCCGTCACCTTCGTTGTGGTAGAGGCGGCAGGGCTGGCCCATGTTGGAGACGAAGAGGTCGAGGCGGCCGTCGCCGTCGTAGTCGCCCCAGGTGGAGCCCTTGCCGCACCGCTCGTTGGTGACGCCGGCGGATTGGGCGACGTCGCGGAAGCGGCCGTTGCCCTCGTTGTGGTAGAGGCGGCAGCGGTTGCGGGGGTCGCCGGGTGTGGCGGACGGCTTGCCGCCCGGTGGGAGGTATTCGCCGCAGACGAATACGTCGACCAGTCCGTCGTCGTCGTAGTCGCCCCAGGCGGCCGACTCGGTCTGGATCGGCTCGATCATCCCGGCCGCGGCGGTGACGTCATCGAAGGAGCCATCGCCGCGGTTCCGCAGCAGCGAGAGGCGCAGCGGACGTTCCCAGCCGCCGCGCAGGAGCAGGACGTCGAGGTCGCCGTCGTTGTCGTAGTCGGCCCGGGTGACGTTGAGTGCGTAGACCTGGTCGCCCAGGCCGGCCGAGGCCGACCGGTCCTCGAAATGCCCTTCGCCCCGGTTGAGATACAGCGAGGCGCCGAGGTCGGCGTCGAGCGAGGTCATGAAGAGGTCCGGCCGGCCGTCGCCGTCGAAGTCGTCGAAGATGCTGCCGCCGGCGAGGTTCGGCCCCCGGGCCGTCAGCCCGGCGTCCGAGGCCACGTTCTCGAACCGGCCCACCCCCTCGTGATGCAGCACGCCGATCGGCAGCCGATAGCCCGCCGGGACCCTGTCGGGATAATCGCCGACGGTCATCGCGACGATATTCAGCAGCCAGATGACCCGGAGGTCGCGCGGCGATTCCTTGAGGTACTCGGTGAACCACTTCTCCGCCTCGCGCGAGCCCGCCTGGTTGCGATGCATCGCCTCGCTGACGATCGGGAAGATGCAGCTCGACGGCCCGACGCACTCGACGCAGTTCTCGATCTCGCCCTGGCGCATGGCGATGATCCCCAGCACGGCCATCAGCCGCTGGCGGATCGGCGCGGGTACATCGTGCCGGCGGCCGTCCTCGAGCGCCTGCTCGAGCCATTCCCTGGCCTGGCGGAAGCTTCCCTCGTACATGTAGAGGAAGGCGATGGACCGCTCGAGGTCGATCTTCTTCAAGACCTGGGCGACGGTCGGCGGCGAGTCCTGGTGGAGCTGCTCGAATTCCCTCTTGAGGGCGGCGATCCCGCGCCGGCCGCGCCCGCGCACCGACTCGCGAAGCTCCTGGAGCGAGGTCGGGTCGTGGATCGGGGCCGCGAACCGGACGGCCGTCTCATAGCCGCCGTCCTCGAACCGCGACGGGATGACGTCGAACACGGCCGGCCGCCCGGCACGCCGTCCCGACGGGCGTCGGCGACGGCCGCAGCGTCGGGTTGGCGGGGCCGCTCGCCGGGTAATCGGGGCCGGTCGTCGCCCGGCCATTTCAGCAGCCTGGGGTTCAGCAGCAGCACCACGGCCGCGGCGGCCACGCCGGCGCAGAAGAGGGCTGTGAGCGTGATACGGATCAGGTTTCGCATCGGTAGATCGCGGCCGGATCGCTCCGGCCACTCCTCAAGGTTGATTCTCGCGTCGTCGGCTGTTTCTGGTGGCTGCGGTGTTGTCCTCGCCGAAACGCATGCGGGGAACCGGCGATTGATCGAGACCGAGACGCCGTTCGGGCGGCAGGGGCGTCGGGGGTACGGTCATCGGCTCGCGGGTCTCGAGACAATGGACCTGAGGACCTGGAGGTTCTGCTCGATCTCTCGGTTCCACTGATCGTCATACAGGTTGGCGTTCTGGTCGTGGGTGGGGGCCGCCGGTAGCCAGAGGTCGGGGGTGGCGGCCTCGTGCAGTCGGATCATCGAGGCGAAATAGTCGCGTACGTTGCCCGGCGGGGCGAGCAGGTCGGCGATGAGCCGCTCGCCCGATTCCTGGCTGATCCTGACGGGGATGCGGCCCGAAAAGAGGACGGCTTTCCCCCCGATCTCGACGCGGTAAGCGACGGGGGAAACGCCCCGGCCGGCGACGGGGACCGTCGCGACGGGGTACCCGGCCCAGGCGGCCAGCTCGTCGGCGGGCAGGAATTCGGTACCGGCGGGGCACGATGAGCGCAACGCCGGGATGCCCGCCCGGGCGGCGACGATCCGGGGGTGCCATACCTCGACCACCTGCCGAAGGCCGGCGGTCTCGCGGGGTCCGCAGGCGGTGAGCAGCACGGCCGCCGGCGCCGTCGGCTCGCGGCCGAGCTGGCGGAGGCTCGACTGCACGAACTCGACCAGCCCCGCGCCGCCCGCCGCGTCGACGAGGAAATATCTCGACCCCGCGCGAAAGCCGTAGACCGCGCCATCATGGAAGTTGCCGAGGTAGTCGAGATCCGTCAGCAATCGTTTGGGGGTGCCATCGAGGAAGTCCGCGCCGTCGGCCTCGTATCGGGCCAGCAGCGTCTCCATGTCGTGGATGCCCCGGTCGAGCAACGACTCCCAGCGCGTCGGGAAGAAGCGGGGCGACTGCGGGCTCCGGTCGGCCCCGGGATGTCCCGGCAGCACGAGGTCGGGGACGGGCAGCGCGCGCAGGCGACGGAGCGAGTCGAGCGATGCGCGGGCGTCGCCCCGATAGCGGGGGGACAGGTAGGCGGAGTAGGTCCCCAGGGGCTTATCCAGCTCGGTGCGAGGCACGTCATCGCCGCGGAGCATCATGATCACGTCGCCGGCGAAGAGGGCCCGGAGGCCCCCGCGCTCGAGCAGGTAGCAGATGCTGCCCGGCGTGTGCCCGGGCGCGGCGATGGCCGTGATGCGGACGTCGCCCACGGAGATCGTCTCGCCGCCGTGCAGCTCGACGTCGATCGGTGTCGGGTGCGGCGACCGATCGGGCATCGAGAATGTACTGTAGAACGCCTCGCGAGGACCGCCGGCCCTGAGGACGTCGGCATCTCCAGCTCCGGCGTAGATTTTGGCCCTGGTCGCCGCCCGGAGCGCCGCGGCGCCTCCGGTATGGTCACCGTGCGCGTGGGTCAGCAGGATCGCGCGGATCCGCTTCCAGTCGAGCCCCAGCTCCGCGATCTGTGCCCGAAGCGGCCCGGCGTCGGCATCCAGGCCGGAGTCCACCAGGACGAGCCCGTCGGTCGTCTCGATGACGTATGCGGCCGAAGGGGAGAGTCCCCCGAGGATGTCGATCCCCGGGACCACCGGCGCGGCCGAACGCCCCAGCGGCCGGGGCCGCCGCGCCAGGTCCGTCCCCGCGGGACGGGGGCGCGACCAGACCGAGGCCGCGGCGAGGATCACGGCAAGGACGGCCAGCGTACCGGCCATCCAACCCCTTGGACCCCAGCCGCGGTGCGATCCGCCCGCCATGCCGATACCTCCCGCCATCGCCACGGTTCGTCTCGCGGTCGCTTGCCCTTTCCGAATCGTCCGCGGGCGACAGGACGGGTCTCGGGAACCGGCGGATGCGCAGAGCGAACGCGTCGGCTCCCGCGGCGAATTACCGGGTCGGAGCGATTCGTAGAACCCTGCTGTCCGTCCACGAAGCCGCGCAAGTACGGGGTATCTGGCGCGATCCGGGATTCCAATCCGGGGAATTATAGGGACCGTCGAGTCTTAACTCTGTAAAGATTCCTCAATAGTGATCCCAACTCGTGGCGTTCGAGCGATCTGCGGCATCCGGCGGGCGATTGGTCGCATGCCCGAAGGATCGCCTCGCCGGAGTTGGCCGCTGGTCCCTCGGCGGGTCGATCGCACAATCTCGCGAGGATCGGCAATTTTCCTGTCAGGCCGCGGCCGCGAGGCCGCTACTACTATGCTATTGGGAGACCTTGTCCTGGCGTCAGCACCGGCGGCGCGGCGGTGGCCTGGTTGACGGCGGAACGCGCGGAGTACGAGGCGCGATGGGGAGCGATCGGGCCGTGGGTCGCATGAGGCGGTCCTGGGCCGTGAGTTGCCGGGGGTGGAGGTGGCGGGATGGTGGAGAAGGCCATGGCTGGGACAGAGGCGACTCCCGGTGCCGGCGTCTCGCTCCTCCTCGTCGATGACGACGTCGAGCTCTGCGAGATGTTGCAGGAGTTCTTCACCCGGCGTGGCATCCGGCTGGAGACGGTGAACGACGGTCAGCGCGGGCTGACGCGGGCGCTGGGCGGGGGTCACGACCTGGTCCTGCTCGACGTGATGCTGCCCGACCTGGACGGGTTCGCGATGCTCCGCCTGGTCCGCCGGCAGAGCCGCGTGCCGGTGATCATGCTGACGGCTCGCACCGCGCAGGCACGACCGGGTCGCGGGCCTGGAGGCCGGCGCCGACGACTACCTGCCCAAGCCGTTCGGGACGGCCGAGCTGCTGGCCCGTGTTCGCGCCGTGCTGCGGCGGACGGGCGAGCCTGCCCGGGAGGTCGAGGTGCTGGAGGCGGGCGGGGTGCGGCTGATGCCCTCGGCCCGCGAGGCGACGGTCAACGGCAATGCCGTGACCTTGACCACGGTCGAGTACGACATCCTGGAGTTCCTGATCCACGCCGCCGGACGGGCGGTCTCGCGCGACGAGCTGTCCGTCGCGCTGTATCGCCGGAGGTCGAACGCGATTCGACCGGAGCCTCGACGTGCACATCAGCAACCTGCGGAAGAAGCTGGGGCCGCGCGGGCGCTGATCCGGACGGTGCGCAGCGTCGGATACATGTTCAGCGCGGGGACCGGGTCGGTCCCGGGGTGGTGAGGGACGCGATGCGGTCGATCTTTTCCAAGCTGCTGATCTGGTCGATCGGGACGTTTGCCCTGTCTCTGCTGGCGTACTGGGCGATCGCGCATGCGCTCGAGCGGCGGGTACCGCCCGAGGGCGACCCGTTCCGGAGCATGATCGAGCTGGTCGAGGACGACGTCTGCCGGTCGTACGAGGAGGGTGGCGCGAGGGCCTGGCGGGCCACCTGCGCCGGGTCGACACGAAGGTGCCGGGCGAGCACCTGCTCACGGACGCCCGCGGCCACGACCTGATCACCGGCGCGGATCGTTCGGACCTGCTGCGGCCATGGTCGCCACGCGCGGGACCGCCCAGGTTGCCCGACGGGCGCATCGTGTTTGCCGGCAAGCCGCGGGGGGGCCGATACCGGTTCATCACGATCGTCCGGCCGTGGTTCGAGCCGCCGAATATCCTGCCGTACTACGGCGCGATCGTGCTGGTCATCGTCGGCATGGGCTCGATCCTGGCCCTGCATTTGGTCACGCCGCTGCGGCACCTGCGCCGGGTCGTGGATCGGTTCGGGCAGGGCGAGCTGACCGCGCGTGCCGGGACCCGGCGAAGCGACGAGATCGGCGAGCTGTCGCGGGCCTTCGATGAGATGGCCGGACGGATCGGCACCTTGCTGGCGGCCGAGCGTCGGCTGCTCCAGGATGTCTCGCACGAGCTGCGCTCGCCGCTGGCGCGGCTGGACGTGGCCGTGGACCTGGCGCGGACGAGCGGGGACCGGGGCACGTCGCTCGGCCGGATCCAGCGCGAGTTGGTCCGGCTGTCCTCGCTGGTCGACGAGCTGCTCCAGTTGACCCGGGCCGAGGGGGACCCCTCGGCCCGGTTGCAGGACGAGGTGGCGCTGGACGACCTGCTGCGCGACCTGGTCTTCGATTGCGGCGTCGAGGCCGAGGCCGGCGGCACGCGGCTGGTCCTGCAAGCGAGATCACCCGGCTCGATCCAGGGGGACCGCGAGCTGCTGCGCCGCGCGATCGAGAACGTGGTCCGCAACGCCATCCGCCACGCGCCGGAGGGGACCGAGGTCGAGGTCGCGGCGTCGCGCGGCGAGAGGACGGCCCTGATCGTGGTGCGCGACCGGGGACACGGCGTCCCGGATGAGATGCTGGAGTCCATCTTCGACCCGTTCTTCCGCGTCGAACGCGATCGCAGCCGCGCGAGCGGCGGCATCGGGCTGGGCCTGTCGATCGCCCGGCGCGCCGTCGCCCTGCACGGCGGGACGATTACCTCGGCCAACGCCGACCCCGGGCTGATCGTGACCATCGAGCTGCCGCTGGCTCGGGCGGCCGGGCCGACCCGTTAGAGCGCCGAACCGTAGGATTGCGCGCACGCTGGGGCGATCCCGCCGGGACGAGCCCGACGCGCCAGCGAGTGGATCCCCGAGCCGGCCAGGCCATCCACTCGCTGGCGCGTCGGGCTCGTCGGCGCAACGCCACCGTGAGGCGGTGCCGGCCGCCGGGACCGCGGCGATACCGCGGCGCCGGGTCGATCGGCCGGTCGCGATGCCTCGTGCCGGACCCTGGCACACCGATTGCATTATGAGTCATCGAAAGGCGCGAGCCCGACCTGGCGTCCCACGTCGGACGAGGGGTCACCGGGCGGTCGAGGACACGGAGAGGCTCGATCCTCCGGATTTACACATTTGGAACCTCCGGGTTTCCCAGGGCCGTCGTGGGCGGATTCCCCCCGGCGATCGGGGCGACTGCGTGCCGAGCGGATCCATGGACCTCACCATGAGCAGCCCCCCGGGCCATCTACTCGTCGTGGACGACGACGAGGCGAATCGTGATATGTTGTCGCGGCGGCTGGAGCGCAAGGGCTTCGCCGTCGCGGTCGCCGAGGACGGCAACCGGGCGATCGAGATGGTGCGGGAGCGGTCGTTCGACCTGGTGCTGCTCGACGTGCTGATGCCGGGCCTGAGCGGCCTGGAGGTGTTGCGCGAGCTGCGGCGGGCCTATCCGGCGACCGAGCTGCCCGTCATCATGGCCACGGCGCTGTCGGAGAGCGACGACGTGGTCGAGGCGCTGCAACTGGGTGCCAACGACTACGTCTCGAAGCCGCTGGATTTCCCCGTGGTGCTGGCGAGGATCGAGGCCCAGCTCTCGCTCAAGCGAGCCGTCGAGGACGCGATGCGGCTCGAGCGCAGCCTCGAGCAGCGGAACAACGACCTGACCGAGGTGAATAACCGCCTGGCCGAGGTGAACCGCCGGATGCGCCGCGACCTGAACGCGGCGGCGCGGATTCAGGAGACGTTCCTCCCCCGCGGCGAGCCGCGTCTGCCGGGTGCCCGATTCGCCTGGCACTACCGGCCGTGCGAGGAGCTGGCCGGCGACGGCCTGAATGTCTTCGACCTCGACGACCGCCACGCCGCGGTCTACGTCTTCGACGTCAGCGGGCACGGCGTGGCCTCGGCGCTGCTCTCGGTCTCTCTCAGCCGGGAATTGTCGCCGCCCTCGGATCCGGCGTCGATGCTGCGGCCCGACGCCGTCGAGGGACGCATCGTCCAGGCGGGCGGCCCGATGTCGCCGGCCGTGGTGGCCGACGCCCTCAACCGGATGTTCCCGTTCGACGAGGCGACCGAGCAATATTTCACGATGGTCTACGGAGTGCTCGACGGTGTCACAGGTGAGTTCCGCTATGTCTCGGCCGGTCATCCGGGCCTGGCGCACCTGCCGACGGCCGCGCAGGGCCGGATCGTCGACGTCCGCGGATTCCCGATCGGCCTGGCGATGCATCCTTATGAAGAGCAGTCGCTGACGATGTCACCCGGCGACCGGATCTTCCTCTACTCCGACGGCATCCCCGAGGCCTTGGACGACGGCAGCCGGACGTTCGGCGGCGACCGGATGCTCGAGGTCCTGGAGCCGCACTCGCGGCGAGCCGCTCGACGCCGCGATCGCCTCGCTCCTCACCGAGATCAGCCTCTGGAGCGGACCGAAGGGCCTGCGCGACGACGTCTCGCTCGTCGCCGTCGAGTTTCTCGGGTCCTAGTCCCTGGTCATTGGTCATTGGTTCGCTGACGCGGATGTCCGGGTCGAGTGATGGCTATCATGATGCTCAATCTGGGCTGTCGAGGGCACGGAGGGCGGTAGCCCAACAACGAACCAGGGACGAATGACCAGGGACCAAGGACAAAAAGAATGAACTGGTCGATCAAGCGAATATTGACGATCGGGCTGGGGTTCGCGATCGGGCTGCTGGTCCTCAACGCCGTGGTGACGTTCGCCAATATCCGCAATCTGATCGACAGCGGCCAATGGGTGATCCACACGCACCAGGTGCTCAACCTGGTGGACGAGCTGGGCGCCGCGATCGGCGATGCCGAGGCCGCGCAGCGGGGCTACCTGCTGACGGGCCAGGAGACGCATCTGCACCGGCTCGACCAGGCGGGAGCCGAGGCGGATCGCGCGATGGCCGGCCTGCGCGAGCTGGCGCATGACAACGCCTCGCAGGGCTCGAGGATCGTCGCCCTGGAGAAGACGCTTCGCACCCGGCTCGAGGAGCTGCGGCGGGTCGCCGGCCTGCGACGCGAGCGCGGGCTCGGGCCGGCGCAGGGGGCGGTTGCCGACGCCCCGGAGCGGCGGATCGAGGGGGCCCTGCGCACCCAGCTCGCCGAGCTGAAACACGAGGAAGAGATGCTGCTGATCGTCCGGACCCGCCAGGCCGAGGCGAGTGTCTGGTGGACGGTGGGCACCTTCGTCGTCGCCTCGTTGCTGGCGCTGGCATTGCTGGCGACGACGGCGTACTCGCTCTCGAGCGGCGCCGCGCTGCGGCGGATCTCGGACCTGACGATCCGTCGATTTGCCGCCCGCGAGGCGGCCATCCTGGAATCGTCGCTCGACGCCGTGGTTGCCATGGACCACCGCGGCCGCATCGTCGAGTTCAACCCGGCGGCCGAACGGACCTTCGGCTACTCGCGCGCCCGCGCCATCGGATCGATGCTCGCCGAGCTGATCATCCCGCCCGACCAGCGCGAGGCGCACCGTCGCGGCCTGGCCGAGTACCTGGCGACGGGCGAAGGGCCGGTCGTCGGCCGCCGGATCGAGCTGACCGCATGTCGCGCCGACGGATCCGAGCTGCCGGTCGAGGTGGCGATCACCCGGGTGAATGTCGACGGGCCGCCGCTGTTCACGGCCTTCATCCGCGACATCTCCGACCGGCTTCGCTACCAGGCCGAGCTGCATCAGGCCAAGGACTCGGCCGAGGCCGCCAGCCGCGCGAAGAGCACGTTCCTGGCCAACATGAGCCACGAGCTGCGTACGCCGCTCAACGCGATCATCGGCTACAGCGAGATGCTGCTGGAGGACATGGGCAAGGCCGACGACGACCGGGCGCCCGACCTGAAGAAGATCCTCGCCGCCGGCAAGAACCTGCTGGGACTGATCAACGATGTCCTCGACCTGTCCAAGATCGAGGCTGGCAAGATGGACCTGTACCTCGAGACGTTCCGCGTCGCGGACCTCGTCGCCGGGGTGGTCAACACGATCCGCCCGCTGGTCGAGTCGAACGGCAATACGCTGGAGGTCGCCTGCCCGGCCGATATCGGCACGATGCGGACCGACCAGACCAAGGTCCGGCAGGCGCTCCTGAACCTGCTCTCCAACGCCGCCAAGTTCACGAGCGGGGGCTCGATCCGGCTGGAGGTCGCGCGGCAGCCGGCCTGCGACGACGGCCCGGGCCTGATCGTCTTTCGCGTGCGGGACACGGGCATCGGCATGTCGCCCGAGCAGGTCGCGCGGCTGTTCCAGCCGTTCTCGCAGGCGGACGCCTCGACGACCCGCAGGTACGGCGGCACGGGACTGGGCCTCACGATCACCCGCCGGTTCTGCCAGATGATGGGTGGCGACGTCGAGGTCGACAGCGAGCGGGGGCTCGGGACGACATTCACGATCATGCTGCCCGACCGGGTGCCGGCGGTCCGCGAGCCCGTCGATCCGGCCGAGCCCAGGGACGACCCGCCCGTGACCGCGGCCGGCCTGGTCCTGGTGATCGACGACGACCCCAACGTCCGCGACCTGGTCCGTCGCGTCGTCGAGAAGGAGGGCTATTGCGTCCGCTACGCCTCGGGCGGCGACGAGGGTCTGGAGCTGGCGCGGAAGATCCGACCCGACCTGATCACCCTGGACGTGATGATGCCCCGGATGGACGGCTGGGGCGTGCTGGGGGCGCTCAAGGCCGACTCCGAGCTTGCGGACATCCCGGTCATCATGGTGACGATCGTCAACGACCGCAACCTGGCGTTCTCGCTGGGCGCGGCGGACTACCTGACCAAGCCGATCGACCGCCGCCGCCTGACCGCGGTCCTCGACCGCTATCGGCCCGCCGGTCGTGCCCTGGTGGTGGACGACGACGAGGATTGCCGGCGGCTGGTCGGCCAGGTGCTCGAGGCCGACGGCTGGTCGGTGGTCGAGGCCAGGGACGGCCGCGAGGGGCTGGAGCAGGTCGCGAACCACCCCCCCGACCTGATCGTGCTCGACCTGATGATGCCCGGTCTCGACGGCTTCCGCTTCGCCGAGGAGCTGGGCCGGGACGTGTCGCGTCTGGCGATCCCGATCCTGGTGGTGACGGCCAGGGACCTGTCCGGGCGCGAGCGCGACTGGCTGCACGGGCGGGCCTGCGGAATCCTCGAGAAGGGTTCGACCTCTCGGCGCGAGCTTCAGGAACGCATCCGCCTCGAGGTCGCCGCGCACGCGAGGCGCCACCGGTCGTCGAGGGTACCGAACGGATCGTCCTCCGCCCCGAATGGGCCCGCAACGGCCGCACTCGACCCCGAACCCAGGCCCCCCGCGAACCCCGAGCTGGAGACCGAAACGCATGCCGCGGATCCTGCTGGTTGAAGACAACGAGATGAACCGCGACATGCTCTCGCGCCGGCTGGCCCGCCGGGGGTACGAGGTGTCGATCGCGATCGACGGCCAGCAGGGGCTGTCGATGGCGCTTCGGGGCGATTACGACCTGGTCCTGATCGACATGAGCCTGCCCGAGCTCGACGGCTGGGAGGCGACCCGACGGATCCGATCCGACCCGAGGGGACGCACGCTGCCGATCATCGCGCTGACCGCGCACGCGATGGCCGGCGACCGCGAGAAGGCCCTCCAGGCCGGCTGCGACGAATACGACAGCAAGCCCGTCGATTTCCCCCGGCTGGTGTCCAAGATCGAGGCCCTGCTGGCCGGCCGGTCGGGTGCCGACAAGGCCGAGGCGATGTGATCGCTCTGGATCCCGGAGGTACGCCGCCGTCGCGGTCCTGCTGGAGGCATCCCCGCCGCCAGGACGATTGAATCCGATTCAATCCGGTTCTGATCGGCCCGCGTGAGGCGATCTTACCCGCCCGGTGGCCGCTCGTCGGAGGCCTGCCGGTAGGCACCCTGCCCCAGCTTGCGATCGATCGATTCCAGGAGCTCGAGCATCCGGTCCGTCTTGCGCTCCATCAGGGCCATGTGTTCGAGGCTCCTGTCCATGCTGATGCGGGCCTTCGCCATGTGATCCCCCTGCTTCCAGACGCCCCCACGCAACATCAGGAACACGATGAAAGCGATGATCAGGAAGGGTGGTCCCAGCAGCAAGACAGTGGCCAGCCCCGACGCTGGCTTCTCCGGGGTCGGGCCGTACGCACCGAAAGCGTCCGGACCCACGGTTAGCAAGGCAACGACCGCCACGACGACGAGAGCATGAAACCGCATGCAGGGTGCTCCTATGTGATCATGAAAGACCGGCGGCCCCGCGTGAGCCAACGCGACGGTTCCCCCCTGGCCTCAGCCTGTCTGGTGGGCCGGGCTCATCAGGCCGCTGACATCCTCCCCATGCCGACGACCGATCGCAAGCGGGCACTCCCTCTCAAGATCCGGACGAGGGCCGAGGTGAACTCCGGGTCGTTGACGGATATGGATGCCGGTCTTACCATCGACTCCATTGGTCGTCGGATTACCCATGAGAGGACGCGGGCGCCCTGCGCGTTGTTGTCGGCTCGAAGGTCCCGAGGGCCGGGTGATGCAGATGCCTCGATTGCGGATGACGGTGCGTGATTTCCTAATCGCACTGGCAATCATCGGCCTCATGATGGGCCATGTCGTTCATCGACTCCGGGACGAGTCGACTCGTCCCCACGCCACTATCCGTGTTATCAATAAAAGCTCGGCTAGATTAGAAAATTTCGTGTATGACTGGACCAGTGTTCAACCTACTGCTCGAATCTCGGGGCGGGGGCTTCATCAAGAAAGGACTCGCACCCGGCGAATGGCAGACGATCAAGGTCAACCTTCCCGGTCGAGTGGACTTCACCTTTACCTGCACGAGGGGCAATATCGCGATCGTCACGCCCCCCGTCCGGGTGGATACAGGCAAGGACTTCTCCGTCTCGGTCGATTGCGACGTAACGCTAACGGGGGTCAACGCGAAGGTGGTTGGGAGCAGGCCATAGCGGCCGGACGTGCTGGTGCTGCGAACGCCCACCCCGCGAAAGGCCGGCGGTGATGACGAAGGTGCTCGAAACCGCGGTCGTCGGGGCCGTCCTGGGTGTAATCCTCGTCCTCCTGTTTCCGTCGATCTTCGGGGCGTTCATCGGCCTGCTGCGCGTTATCATCGGGCCCATCGGCAGCCTTCGCAGACGGAGTTCTTGAGGTGCCGACGTCGTGGGCAACCTCACCCCAAACCGGCGGGACACGCTAATGGGTTTACGGCGACCTCAAATCCGATTGCGGGGGCTGATGATTGTCGTGGGAATCGTCGGCCTTGTCATGGCGTGGTACGTTCACGCCCGAGATGTGTTGAAAGCAGAATTGGGAATGCCGACTTTCTTCATGGAGTGCCTGTGTTTATCTTTATTTGGTTTAATGTACCGATTGAACTACTTGCATGACACGATTTTCAAGCGAAGAGAATAACCCGGCAGAGCCGTTATGGTGTGCTTCCCCTCCTCAGGAGTAACGCTGGTTTCATCGCATGACGGCCCTTCACCCCGGGATCACCGCGATGGTGTGCGGGCAAGATTCTCGGATTGCCTCACTTGCTGACGTTGTGGTCAACTTGACCGTGAATTATGGTGGTCCTGGATGTCTGTGAGGAACACGCATATGCTAGATTCAACATTGATAGGTCTATGGTCTGCCGATCGCAGGTACGGTCCAGGTTCCATGTCCGAAGAGATTCTCGTCTTCCTGGCCGATCATCGGGGCTTCTGGCGATACTCAAACCCGGGATCGGCGTACGCTGAGGCGTTCCTATGGTCTCTGAATGAGGACGGCTCACTCTCGATCTCCGGTACAACGTCCTACGAGGTGGAATACGTGGACGACGGCGAGAGGATCACCCAGGAGCCCGGCCGCCTCCGGTTCGAGAGTCTGAAGTGCCGCATCGAGAGGGAGGCTACACCAAGGGGGGACATGCTCGATGTGCTGACGATCGGCGATGAGCGGGGCCAATGGCGAACGAGTCTACTAGACGAATTCGGCCTCTTGTCCGAGAAATTTGCGTTGGTGAGACGTGACGTCGAGGATTGCAGGGCGGCTTACATGTACTGACGTTATGGTCAATCTCACCCCATGCTCATGGAAACCCAAGTCTGTAGCTACGGCGATGGAAAAACCGATGGTGGACCTGAAAATTCGTAGCAACTATTGCGATCGACTGCGGGTCCTGATCAAGGATGCGGGTGAAGAACACGTGCTCTCCAGAGGGGAAGTAGCGTATGTCCTTGCCGTTGGCGTTGGAAGTCACCAGCCCACGTTCACCCTCGCCACGGCGGAAGACTCCATCGAAATCAGCGCTTCACGTGCTGAGGGCTACTTCTTGAGTAAGGAGCCCCCAGAGTCGAAGAACTCGGGCACGCAAACCTTCGGGGTTTGGGATCGAGAATTGGACGCAGGACCCTGACCACTGGCTCATCGATATCGCAATCACCTCGGTCTGCTGCGCTGCACCTCCTGACGCTGTGCCAGCCGGCTTACTGCTTGTCCCGGTCTACGGCGAGCCGAGTCAAGTCCTCCAGCCAAGACGCCTTGCCTCCGCGGGGTGCCTGGGCGTAGCATGTACGTCCGTGAATCTCCATGCGAAAAACACACCTTCTTCGGGTCTCTGCTGATGGATCAACCGACCCGCCGCCGATCATCGCGGGGACGGGCCGCCGGATCGGCGGTCGAGACCGTCGCCCGCCCTCGAAACCCCTGGGCCGCCGCTGTGCGGCATCTCCGCCGGGTGGACCCGCACCTGCGCCGATCATCGACCGGGTCGGGCCGTGCCGGCTCGAGCCGAAGCTCGACCGATTCGGGACGCTCGTCCGCGCGATCATCGGTCAGCAGATCTCGTCCAAGGCCGCCGCCTCGATCCATAACCGGCTCGTTGAGATCGGCGGCGAGCCGCATCGGCCCGAGCGGCTGATCGAGCTGGGCGAGGACGCGCTGCGGGGCGTCGGGCTCTCGGGGGTCAAGGCCCGGTACGTGCTGAACCTGGCCCAGGCGGTCGCCTCGGGCGCGGTGCCGCTCGACGCGATCGACGAGTCGTGGGACGACGCCAGGATCACCGAGGCCCTGGTCTCGATCAAGGGGGTCGGCGTCTGGACGGCCGAGATGTTCCTGATCTTCGCCCTCAACCGCCCCGATGTGCTGCCGACCGGCGACCTGGGCGTCCGCGCCGGCCTGCGCGACCGCCACGGCCTGGCCGAGCTGCCCCGGCCGAGCGAATGCCACGCCCTGGCCGAACACTGGCGGCCCTATCGGTCGATCGCGATCTGGTATCTCTGGAAGGGCACCGACACGCCGCAGGCACCCGTGATCAAGGCCGTCGAGAAGGCCCCGGACCAGGCGAGCCCGCCGCCGCGTCGCAGACGCTCGCGCTGATGCGAACCCACAGGACGACCCCCGTATGTTCGACCTCATCATCAAGGGCGGCTGGGTCATCGACGGGACCGGCGGCCCGCCGTTCCGCGCGGACGTGGGGCTGCTCGAGTCGATGATCGCCGACGTCGGCCGGCTCGACGGGGCCTCGGCGCCCAGGGTGCTGGACGCGACCGGCCGTTACGTCGTCCCCGGGTTCATCGACGCCCACGTCCACGGCGACCTGATGCTGCTGGCCGATCCAATCCACCTGCCCGCGCTCAAGCAGGGGGTGACGACCTACATCATCGGCCAGGACGGCAGCTCGTTCGCGCCGGCGTCGCCGGACACGCTCGACTACATGCGGCGATACACGGCCGGGTTCAACGGCAACCCATTGGGGCTGGCTTACAACTGGCGGACCGTGGACGAGTACCTGGTCCGCTTCGACCGCTCGACGGCGCTCAACGTCGCCTACCTGATCCCCAACGGCAACGTCCGGATGGAGGTCATGGGCCTGGAGCAGCGGCCGGCGACCGACGCCGAGCTGGCTGCGATGCAGAAGCTCGTCCGCGAGGGGATGGACGCCGGCGCCGTCGGGCTCTCGTCGGGCCTGGACTACATCCCCAGCCTGTACGCCGACGCCCGCGAGATTTCCGCGCTCTGCCAGGCGATCGCCGCGGAGAACGGCGTGTACGTGACGCACATGCGCGGCTATGACGCCAGGGCCCCGATCGGCATGCGCGAGGTCTGCGAGATCGCGCGGACGGCCGGTGTCGCCGCTCATGTCTCGCACTACAACGGGCCGGCCGACATCCTGTTGCCGCTGGTCGACCAGGCCCGCGCAACCGGGCTGGACGTGACGTACGACACCTATCCCTACGTCGCCAGCAGCTCGATCCTGGGCATGATGACGCTGCCGGGCTGGGTGCAGGCTGGGGGGATCGAGCCGACGCTGGATCGGCTGCGCGACCCGGCGGTCCGGCGCGGCTGGAGTCGGAGTGGTTCGCGGGTGGTCTAACCATGCCGCTCGACCGGGTCAATCTCGCGATGGTGGCGAATGAGTCCTGGCGATGGGCCGAGGGGCAGAGCGTCGCGGCGGCGGCCGAGCGGGCGGGCCTCAGCCCGGGCGAATTCATCTGCGAGATTCTGGTGGCGTCGGACATGGAGGTCGGCGTGGTGGCGTTCCGACCCGGCAGCCGGACCGAGGCCGACATCCGCGCGGTCCTGCGGCACCCGGCGCACATGGCGGGCTCGGACGGCATCTTCCGCGGCGGCTCTCCCCACCCGAGGGGCTGGGGCGCCTTTGCCCGGTATCTCGGCCGTCACACCCGCGAGCTGGGCGATTACACCTGGTCCGAAGCCATCACCCACCTGGCGACGCACGCCGCGCGGCGGTTCCGGCTGACCGAGCGGGGCTTGATCCGCGCGGGTTATGTCGCCGACATCGCGGTCTTCGACCCGGCGACCATAATCGACAAGGCGACCTATGCCCACGGCCTGCGCTGGCCGAGGGCGTGGATCACGTCATCGTCAACGGTACGATCGTGCTCGAGGACGGCGAGCCGACTGGCGCCACGCCCGGACGGGCGCTGCGGCGGGGGTGACATTGGCCGACTCGGCCGCCCGGCGCGCGCGACTCGGCTTGCGGAGAACCGAGCCGGGATCGTGTATCCTGGTGACGTCGATCTGATGGTCGTTGTCGGTTGAACGGGCCGAGGGGGGAGAGGCGAGGTTCGGCACGATACTGCACTCGAACTTGCTGGCGGGCTACGTGTTTCCGCTTGACTCGATGCCTCGGCCGTTCTCGATGGTCTTGCGGGCGCTGCCGACCACCTGGATGATCGTCGCGGCGTGATCCTTCGGGGGGCCGGCTGGGCCGACCTGTGGCCGCACGCCGTCGTGCTCTCGGTGATGGGCGTGGTCTCGATGCTGGCAAGCGCGGTCCTGATCCGCAAGCGGCTGGGCTGAGATGCCCTCAGCCTCCCGGCCGGCCGGTGATACAATGATGGGGGGCGAGCGGTGGCCGTGCGGCCCGCCGCCGCTGCCCGCCGGGGCCGTGGACCGATTGTGCCGTGAAGATCTATTTCTTGTCGATCGACGGGCGGCGCTGTTTCTTCTACGCGGACGAGTCGGAGCCGCCCGACGACCGTCAGGACGGAGAAGGGCCGAAAGAGGTTGCCCCCTCGGGATGGCGGGGCTGGCTCGTCGCTCACCTGTCCCGACTGCAATGGGTCTGGGATCACTCGGAGGCCCGAGCCGTCCGCTGGACGCGCAGCCTGTGGGTCTGGATGCACTCCTGGGCCTACCCGGACGAGGTCCTGCTCTCGCGGTTGCGCTCGGCCCGTCGGATCGAGCTGCTCCACCCGGCCGGGCGGGGCGACGACGAGGTCCGCGCCCTGTGGCGCGAATATCTTGGCCACCGCTGGTGGCGCCACGTCCTCTGGGCGACGGCCAACGGCATCGTCGCGCCGCCCGCGCTGGCGACCCTGTGGATCCTCCCCGGCCCGAACGTCATCGGCTACTGGTTCGCCTACCGGACGATCCATCACGCGCTGATCGTCCGGGGCATCCGACGGGTCTGGCGCGGTCAGATTTCGCTCGTTCTGCACGGGGTTCGCTCGCTCGACTGGCCGGTCGAGCGCGACGAAAAAGGCAACTCCCATCACGACGCGATCGAGGGCTCTGCGATGCATCTCGACGAACACGTGGCCTGGACCGAGAGCGATCCGTCCGTTATCGTCGAGCCCGGAGGCCCGCCGCCGACAGAATCGCCGCCCGGGGGCGCCGGGGCCGGCGACGGCGAATCTTGAGTCAATATGATCCAGATATGCGAGTCCTCAGTTACAATATCCACAAGGGGATCGGCGGCCGGGATCGCCGCTATCGCCTCGAGCGCATCATCCGGGTGATCCACGATCACAACCCGGACATCATCTGCTTGCAGGAGGTGGACCGTCATGTCGCGCGGTCGCACCACGACGACCAGCCGGGCAAGCTGGCGGCGGCCTTCGGCTGGGCAGAGCACCTGTATCAGCTCAACGTCCGGGTGAAGGCCGGCGGCTACGGCAACCTGGTGCTCTCGCGATGGCCGATCCGGGGCCATCACCATGTCTCGCTACGTCGCAAGCGCCGCAAACCGCGAGGCGCGCAGCTCGCGGTCGTCGACACGCCCGAGGGGCCATTCCACCTGGTGCACTGGCACCTTGGCCTGGCCGAGGGCGAGCGACACTGGCAGGTCCGGCACCTGCTCGAGCACGTCTCATTCCGACAGTCCGAGCACCTGCCGACGCTGATCGTCGGCGACTTCAACGACTGGCTCAACACGCTGGCCCGCGGCCCGTTCCTCCGGCACGGCTTCGTGCAGGTGACGGCGCCTCGGTGGCGGTTCCGCTCGTTCCCGGCCTACTGGCCGGTCGCCTCGCTCGATAAGGCATTCGTCCGCGGCGCGATGGATATCCGCCACGCGCGGATCGCCCGCTCGAGGCTGGCGCGCGACGCCTCGGACCATCTGCCGCTCCTGGTGGATTTTCACCTGGTTCCCCGCGGCGCGCGGTGAGCGGTCGCGCTGGAGTGGCGAAGCCCAGGCGCAGGACGTGCACCGCCCTCCCATCGGCAAGCTTCGTGGGCCCCTCGTCGCGGACGAAGTGTCGCCGATCCTGTGCAGTTTGAGACCGTGCCGGCCCAGAACGCGTGTGCTAGACTCACGACCAAAACTTGCATCGCCGCCGGACGTACCATTCCCCATCGGAGCTCGCCCGAGATGTCCCGTCCCATCTGCAAGTCCCGGTGCCTTGCCCTGGCGCCGGCGCTGGCACTGGTCTGTCACCAGATGCCGGGGCCGACCCACGCGCAGGACCGCCCCACCGCGCCCTACGCGCCGACCGGCCATTATGAGGTCAAGGATATCCAGGGCTGGACCGTGCTGGTGAACCGGGACCTCCTGAAGGCGAGGCCCGAGCTCGCCGAGCAGGTGCTGACCCTGCTGCGCTTCAACCTGATCGAGGTCGAGCGACACGTACCCGCCCCGGCCGTGGCCAGGCTGCGGAAGGTCCGAATCTGGGTCGAGGAGTCGCAGGAGTCCACGAACCCGCTCTGCCTGGCCTATCACCCCGACGTCCGCGCCGTGCGAGCCCTCGGTAAGTGACTGTCCCATAAGGTGAACAAATGGGGTGTAGCGGGCGTAATCACGGTATGAGATTGCACCCTTACCCGAGTGACCTCACCGATGACCAGTGGGCCCTGATCGAACCCCACCTGCCACCCGAACCCGGCGGCGGTCGGCCCCGCAAGACCGATCTGCGGGCGGTGGTCGACGCCGTCTTCTACCTCACCCGCACCGGCTGCCAGTGGCGGTATCTCCCCAAGGACTTCCCGCCCAAGAGCACCGTCTGGCGGTACTTCGACAAGTGGCGGCACGACGGCACCCTGGATCACATCCACGACCGGCTCCGCACGAAGGCCCGCACGGCCGAGAAGCCCTACCACCCGCGCACCTCCGCCAGCGTCGACAGCCAGTCGGTTGACGCCAGTTCCGGCGGCGAGCAGCGGGGCCGCGACAACTTCAAGAATGTGGACGGCCGCAAGCGGCATATCGTCGTGGACAGCATGGGGTTGCTGCTGGCGATCCTGGTGACCGCCGCCGACGTTGACGACGCCAGGGCGGCGGCCGAGCTGTTCGCCCGGCTGGAGGGCCAGCCGATGGGCAAGGTCGTGCGGATGTACGCCGATAACAAGTATCACAACTATGGCTCTACGAGTGGGTGGAGACCAACGCCGACTGGGACCTGGTGATCGTGCGGAAGCCAGAGGGGACCGGGGGCTGGGTACGGCTGCCGATCCGCTGGACGGTGGAACGGACGTTCGCCTGGCTGACGAGGTGCCGGCGGCTGAGCCTGGACCGGGAGAAGACGGTCTTATCGTCGGAGGCATTCGTCAAGTTGGCCATGATCCAGTTGATGCTCAATCGGCTTGAGCCGAAGGGGACGGAGGCCGAGTTCCACTACCGGGCGGCTTCGTAAACCCACTTATGGGACAGTCACTAAGAACCCCGAGAAGGCGAAGTGCGTGGAGGTGGCCAACGCGCGGCGGTTCCTCTCGTGGTCGCTCGAGCAGCCCTCGCAGATCCTCCACGAGCTGGCGCACGCCTATCACGACCAGTTCCTCCCCGGCGGCTTCCAGAACCGCGAGGTCAAGGCGGCCTACGACCGGGCCATGAAGGCCGGTCTGTACAAGTCCGTGCTCCGAATGAACGGCAAGAACGACAAGGGCTATGCGACCTCGAACCCGATGGAGTACTTCGCCGAGACCACCGAGGCGTTCTTCGGCACCAACGATTATTACCCGTTCGTCTATCCCGAGCTCGTCCACCACGATCCCGTCGCGGCGAAGCTGCTCGAGAAGGTCTGGGGCGGCAAGACGCCGCACCCCTCGCAATATGAGAAGCGGCTGGAGCCCTGAGTCCGCGCCGGCCTGGCATGCCCTGCCCTGCCGGGCATCTAGCGCGCCGTGTATCCCGCGTTGACCATCAGCGGCGTGCCCGTGATGAACGATGCCTCGTCGGAGGCGAGGAACAGGATCGCGTAGGCAATTTCCCTCGGCTCGGCACAGCGCTGGATCAACTGGGCGCCGGCCCACTGCGGATGGACGTCGGCCGCGGCGCGGTCGAGGCCCATCGCGTGCGCCTGCTTCTCGACGATCTGCGTCCAGACCACGCCCGGGCAGACGGCATTGACCCGGATGTTGTCGGCGGCGAGGTCCATCGCCATGCAGCGGGTCATTCCCAGGATGGCGGCCTTGGTGGTGTTGTAGGTGACGTAATTCGGCTGCGCGATGAACGACGAGATCGAGGCCAGGTTGACGATCGCGCCGCCGCCGGCCCGGCGGATGGCGGGCACGACGTGCTTGGCGACGAGCGACGGTCCCATGACGTTGACGTCGAGCATTTGCCGCCACTCGTCGACGGTCGCGTCGATACCGCGAAGGATGAATATGGCCGCGTTGTTGACGAGGATGTTCACGCCGCCGAACGCAGCGACGGCCTCGGCCGCCATCCGCTCGACGGTCGCCTCGTCGGCCACGTCCGTCCGGACGAACAGCGCGCGGCCGCCGGCCCTGGTGATGGCCTCCTGGGCCTCGCGGCCGGTCGTCTCATCGCGCTCGGCGATGACGACGGCCGCGCCCTCCTCGGCGAACAGCTCGGCCGTCGCCCGACCGATCCCCGTGCCCGCCCCCGTGATCACCGCGACCTTGCCCGCCAGTCGTTTCATCGCAAGACCCTCGCACAGGATTTTCCGGAGCTACAGGCGCCTCAGGTTTGCATTGCATACGCCGCATGGCGTCGGAACTACCCCGCGATCTCTCCGGGCGTGACGTCGTGCAACGCCCAGCCGAAGGCCGCATCGACCGCCCCCTTCCTCCGCGCCGCCGCCGATCGCTTCGCACCCTCGACCTTCGAGGACATCCCATCGACTGCGCCAGCTCCGGGCTCCACGGCGGCGGCGCCACCAGGCATGCCCCGGCACCCTCGACGGCCTCGGCCGCCGCCTCCGAACTCGTGCGACCTGAGGTGATCCCGGGCCACGACGGCGACGGGCTCCAGCCCCGCCACCAGGACCTCCTCCACAAGGTCGGCGAACGTTGCCTCGTCGGTGCCGCCCCCGAATGCCACCGCAGCGGTCAGCTCGCGCAAGCCGGCATCAACCGATCGCCCCGGGACCGCCGCCCATGACCACCTCATCGGGTCCGGCGGTGAGATTGTTTGCATGCATTTTATGCTCCGGTGCCCCCAAAACCCCCTGTACCCCCTCGGCCCTTCTTTCTCCCCCTACTATCAGGATGTATCAGGTTTGCAGAAACTGAAATGCACCTATCGGCCAGAAGTGGCCGCGGCGCGACGCAAGTCCCTGGGCCGGAAGCACAAAAAATTTCGGTGATCTTTCCAAAGTTTTCCGGAGCGAGGGCAGTATTTTGCGGCCGGTTCATATTAGGCCACTAGTCTCTGGTTAGGCGTGAGCTTCCGACCCCGCCGCGTCCGGGCCCGCAGGTCTCCCTCGGCCCGCCGGGACCGGACCGGTGCAGCGCGGTCGCCGGGCCCGATCCGTCGGAGGAGCCGGCTCCGTCCGGCGGTCGGATTCGGCCCGGATCGGCGGCCGGGCTCCCTCCTGGAGCGGGTGCCGCAGGGTTGGCCTGCGGAGATGGGACCGCAGCCCGGACCACCGCCGACCCCGTCCGATCCGATCCGATCGCATCGGACGGATCGGTCCGGTCCGCTCCGGGGCGGGGCGTCGGCCCTGGACTGTGAGCCAATCAACCGTTGGGCGCTCTAACCAAGTGCATCCCCATCAACCTGATCTGGCCCCGCCGCCGCCGACCGATTATCACTCAAGGGCGGAGGGCTTGCACGATGGTTGATCCAGAAGGCGGGATGACCGGGTCGCCGGCGATCGATGTCACCGAGGCGCGCCGTCAGCAGGTAGTGCACAGCCTGACCCTGGCGGCCATCCTGGTCGTGGCCGCGGTCCCGCGGTTCTGGCATCTGGGCGAGGCGAGCCTCTGGTACGACGAGGTCGTGACGATGCGGGTGGCGCGGGCCGGTGGCCTCGCGGCGATGGTCGAGCGCCTCGACCGGATCGACGGCACTCGCGCGCCCTTGCATCCGCTGATCCTGAGCGTCTGGCTCGCCGTGCTGGGCCCTTCCGATTTCGCGGGGCGGGCCTTCAGTGCCCTGTGCGGATTGGCCACCGTGGGCGTGGTCTACGGGATCGGCCGCGACGCCTTCGACCGACGCACGGGCCTCTGGGCCGCCTGGCTAACGGCGGTCTGCCCGCCGCTGGTCTATTACTCGCAAGAGGTGCGGATGTACGCCTGGCTGGTCCTGCTGACGGCCAGCTCGTGGCGCGTCCTGCTGTCGTTCCGCCGTGACGCGGTCGTTGTGCGGTGTGTGCTCTACGGCGTCGCGCTGGCCGCGCTGGGATATAGCCATCCCCTGGGCCTGTTCATGATCGCGTCGCACGGCCTGGCGTTCCTGGCGGCGCATCGCGGGCTGAGGCTGGGGTTCGGCCGCTGGCTGTTGATCCAGCTCGGCGTCGTGCTGACGCTCGCTCCCTGGCTTCGGCGCTATCTCGACCACGGCACCGATTACCCGATCCCGCGTTATCCGCTCAAGTACCTGCTGGCGGTCCCGATCGAGTACGTCGGCGGCAACAGCCTGGTCCTGGCAGTTTGTCTGGCGATCGTGGCGCTGGGACTCTTCCAGCTCGTCCGCGACCCCTCGACCGGGCGCTTGCGTCCAGCGATTGACCATCCCGTCGAGAACGCGATTCTCGTGATTTGGGCGGTGGCGGCTCCCGTCGCGATGTACGTCTATTCGCACCTCGGCCAGCCGATCTTCGGGCCGTCGCGGTATCATCTCTTCATCGCGCCGGCCTACCTGGTCTTGCTGGCGCACGGCCTGACCCGGCTGCCCCCCCTGCTCCGCCCGCCGCTCGCCGCGGCCGGCCTGGCGCTCTCGGTCGCGCTGCTGCACGGCTACAATCCGACCCTGAAGGCCGACTGGCGTGGCCTTGCTGCGTGGCTCGATCGGAAGCATCCCGACGCAAAGGCGCATCGGATCGTCGTCGCCATCCATCCCAGCGACCCGCGATTCCCCCGCGAGCAGGTCGAGGCCGCGCGCTATTACCTGGAGGACCGTTATCTCGTCGTGGCGGCCGGGTCGGGGTCGGAACCGGCATTCGGCGCGAAGTACGACGTCGATTGCCTGACGCGTCCCCACGCATCGGACGATGACGGGCCTGTCCGGCAAGAGTTCCACGGCCTGGTCGTGCGGTGATCGGCGGCGGTGCGTCATCCGGCCGTGACTATGCCCCTTTGCGAAGGAACGCGATGAGGTCGGCCATCTCCTGAAGGCTGATGTTCTGCTCGAGTCCCTCGGGCATGAGCGACTGGCCGGTCGGGCGGAGCTGCTCGATCTCGGAGCGGAGCAGGCTGTCTTCCAGCCCCTCGGCGCGGCGGAGCTTCACCGTCGTCGCGGTCTCCTCGGCGAGGAGTCCGGAATAGACCTGCCCGCGTCGCGTTGCGGCGGCGAGGGTGATGAAATCGGGCTCGAGGTTCTTGTTGGGGTCGAGGATGTCCGAGAGGAGAGACTCGGGCGCGCGGCCGACGACCCCCGACAGCTCGGGCCCGACGCGATGGCCCTTGCCGCGGTGCTGGTGGCACGTCTGGCAGTTCCGGACGAACACAGCCTCGCCGCGGCCGGCGTCTCCCGCGAGCTTGAGCGCGGGCTGGTAGCGTGCGATCACGGCCGACCGATCCGGGGGTGCGAACCTCGCCAGGACGGCCGATGCCCGGGACTGGATCGCGGGATCGGCCAGGTGCCGGAGCGACTCGCGGATTGCGGGGTCCAGCTCGCGCGGAGCGATGACCTCGCGCTCCATCGCCCCGACCAGCGACCCGGCCAGCGCGGGAGTACCCGCCAGCGCCGACAGCAGCTCGCGGCGGGTGGCCAGCGCCAGCGACGGCCATCGCTCGACAGACCGGTCCGCCAGCGTCGCCCGCCCCGCCCGCGCGACGGCCCGCGCGGCGGCCACCTGCACCTCCCTCGGCTGATCGGCCGCCAGCAGGCCCGGGACGACCTGCTCGGCCAGGTCGGGACGCCCCCGCGCCAGGACGTCCAGGGCCACGATCCGCTCGGCGACGGGCCCGCTCGCGACCGCCGCCTTCGATGCGATCGACCAGAGCGGCGCGAGCCGTTCGAGCGGTCGTTTCAGCTCGGCCGGGGGCGCGTCGACCATCGCGTGCAGCGGCTTGCCCGACCGATCCAGGCCGTCGGCCAGGCCGGCGAGTAGCGTCAATGCGTCGGCCTGGTGGTGGCGCGCCTGGCTGCCGATCGTGCCGATGATAGAACCCAGCTCGAGTGGCCGCGCCGCGCGCCGATGATCGCGGCGGCCTGGGAGAGGAGCTCGGCGGCGCCCCGGCGAAGGGGGCATCGGGCTGTACAGGTCGATGAACTCGAGCGCCGAGTCGGCCAGGCCGCTGAGGATCGCCAGCCGCATCCAGGGATCGCCGGCGTCCCGCGCGGCGAGCCGGATGAGGGCCTTGAGAGCGTCCGGCTCGCGGGCGCCCAGGCCACCCAGCGCGAGCGCGGCCTGCAGTCGGACCCGGATCGCGTCGTCCTCCGCCAACCGGACGATGTCTTCGGTCGCGACCAGACGCCCGATCCGGCCCGGCTGGACCTCGACCGCGACCCGCAGCGCGTTCTCGCGCAGGGCCGGCTGCGGGTCGTGCAAGAGCCGCGTCAGGATCGTCGTGTCGGCCGCGCCGCGCCCGGCCAGTGTCCAGAGGGCGTGCAGCCTGGCCGTCGTGTTCGGCGACTCGTTCAACACCTTCAGCAACAGCGACGCGCTCGACGGTTCGCCCTGCCTCAGGGCGACATTCTGATACACGCAACGCTCGACCAGCAGCCGTTGCGCCGTCATCCGCCACCAGGCGTTGCGATTGCCCAGCAGCGCCACCAGGGTGCGATCGTCGGCCTTGCTCAGCCGCGGGTGGCGATTGGACGCCGCCGAGACTCGCGGCCGGATCCGCCAGATCCGCCCCCGGTCGTGCCAGCGGCGGAAGTCCACGCTCGTCCGAGCCGGCTCGGGGACGAACTGCGGGTGCTCGACCAGCTCGCGGTACATGTCCACGACGTAGAGGGCGCCATCCGGACCGTTGGCCAGGTTCACCGGCCGGAACGCCGGGTCGGCCGATGCCAGGAACTCGCGGCCCTGCTCGGCGCGGCGGGCGACGAAGGTGACTCCGGACGGCTCGAGGGTCCGGCGGTGGATCAGGTTCGCCAGCGGCTCGCACACGAATGCGTTGCCGTGATAGCGGGCCGGCAGCAGCCCGCCGCGCTCGATCAAGGGTCCGCAACTGGCGTTGAAGTACGCGACCGACTCGCGGTTGAACCGGGGCTGAGGCGGGCTGATCGGATAGATCCGGCCGCCGTCGGCCATGTCGAGGATCGACGCGACCGATGACGTCTCCGCCAGGTACGGGTTGCGGTCGAGCGCCGCCTGCTCGAGCACGACGTGGCGGATCGGTACCGTGTTCCACGACGGGAAGCGATTCCCCCAGTCGTCGTGCGGCAGCCCGAACTGGCTGAAGCCGGCGATCGGCTCGGTCGTCGAGGCCCAGGGCGGTCGCGCGCCCAGTCCCTCGCGCGGCGACGGATCGCCGATCGCATGCAGCGGGAAGAACGTGAACCGAAAGTCCCGCCGCCGGATCGAGACGGCCTGCCCGGGCGGATCGTGCGGCCGGCGAATCTCGCCGTCGCTCCGGCCGTTGGCCGCATAAATCGCGTTGTCCAGTCCCCAGGTCAGGCCGTTGACGCGGAGTTGCGTATTCCCCTCGCCGAAACCGGTCAGCACGGCCTCCTTCTGCTCGGCGCGGCCGTCGCCGTCGAGGTCGCGGAGGAACCAGATGTTCGGAGCGGCGGTCACCAGCAGGCCGCCGTAACACGGCAAGACCCCGCTGGGGAACGGCAGCCCGTCGGCGAAGACCGTCGCGTGCTCATAACGGCCGTCGCCGTCGCGATCCTCGAGCATTCGGATTCGTCCCGCCGTCGCGGCGGTCGGATAGTCGAGCATCTCGGCGACGAATAGCCGGCCCTCCTCGTCCCAGGCGATCGCCACCGGGCTCGCCACCTCGGGCTCGGCGGCGACCAGCTCGATCATCAGCTCGGGGTCGGCCAGCACGAGCGACGATTGCTCCTCGCTCGGCGGCCGCGGCGGTGCACTCGGTCCCTGCGCCGCGCGGCCGGCGCGGCCGCGATCCCGATCAGGGCCAGCACCATCCATCGTGATTGGCGGATCATCGCATCCCTCATGAACGAGGCTCCGTCGCGTTCCCGGACTTGCCGCCGCCCCAAAGGACGAGCATGGCCAGCAGCCCGATCGCCGGCAGCAGGCCGGCCACCAGCATCACCTGGGAAAACTTGCCGGTGCGGTCGATGAACCCTCCGACCGGCCGCTGCACCATCGAATAGACGAACCAGAAGATAAAGCTCAGCAGTCCCGTGACCCGGCCCATCCGCCGCGCCGAGAGCTCCTGCGTGAAGGCGTAGTACGTGGGGAACTGGCCCAGCGAGCCGAACCCGACCGCCAGCAAGATCGCCAGCAGCAGCCACGAGGCCGGCAACGCGGCGGCCAGGAGGGTCGAGGCCGTCAGCAGGCAGCAGGCCGCGTACGTGGCCATCCTCGCCGTGTGCACCGACAGGCCGCGTCCCGCCAGCCACCGCACCAGGAAACCGACCGCCAGGCAGCCGGCGTCCGTCGCCAGGTAATAGGCGATCGAGAACTGCTGCACCGTCCGCTCGCCGTAGCCGTACTGCTCGCGGAGCATTTTCGGCATCCAGGCGCGGAAGAATTGAAAGCACAGGTTGATCACGATCACCACGATCGCCAGGGCGACGAACCGTCGGATCAATAGCCGATGCCGCGATGCCTCGCCGCCCGCCGAACCCTGGATCGCGACGGTCGAGGTGTCGGGCTCCTCGAGCGGCGAGCCCTCGATCGCCGGCACCGGTGCGTCGGCAAGCTCGGGCGCGGCAACCCCGTCGCCGAGGGCGAGGTCGCGCGATCGGACGATGATCAGCCAGGCGGCAACCCACAGCGCGCCAGCCGCTCCAATCACGCGGAACGGCAGCCGCCAGTCGTCCGTCGCACCGGTCGATAACGCCAGCACGGCCATCGGCGTGGCGATCGCCCCCAGCGAGGCCCCGCTCTGGATCAGGCTATTGCCCAGCGCCCGATCGCGGCGCGAGAGCAGGCGCTGCGCCGTCACGAGCGCACACGGCCATTGGCCGGCCTCGAAGAATCCCAGCAGCACGCGGCAGTACCACAATTCCCGATAGGTCGTCACCCAACCGGTCGCGAACCCGACCGCCGACCAGCCGAACAGCACGATGGGGTAGAGCCAGCGCGGGTTGAGCCGGTCGACGATCAGCCCCGTGACGATCCCTCCGACCGCGAACGCCAGGCCGAAGCCCGACTCGAGCCCCCCGTAGTCCGCGTTCGAGAACCCGAGCGCGCCGCCGATCCGGGTCGCCTGCTGCGCCAGGGCCTGGCGATCCATGTAATTCAGCATCGTCGCCAGCAGCATCAGCAGGCAGATCGACCAGGTGCGCAGGGTCGCCTCCTGGCCGGCTGGTATCGCGGTCGTCTCGCCCGTCGCCTTCCGATCGTCCATATCACCCTTCCCAGGAACGGCCGTCCCAGGCGATGACCCGCTCCAGGAAGGTGATGATGTCTCGACTGAAGGTCTGGAACAGCGCTTCGCCCTTCTCGGCGGTGGCGCGGCGCGGGTCGCCGATATGACCTGGCTTGCTCCGCTCGCGAGTGATCCAGCCCCGCGACGCCGGCGCGAACGACGCTGCCTGCGGCACCGGCTCGAGCCCCGACAACTCGCCGACGCGACCCGGCGACAGCCGCAGGATCATCGAGGTCTCCCACTCGCAGGCGTGGCCCATCTCGGTCTGCACCAGCGACGGGTCGTTCGCATTCGGCCCGCGGCCGAGCTGCCAGTAGGTCGCCGCCAGCAAGAGCAGGTCCCCTCGCTCGCGGTACCGTTGCCTCGCCTCGAAGACCGCCTGCTGCGCGGGCACGATGTTGCCGCCGTGGCCGTTCAGCAGCACGATCCGCCGGAACCCGTGCGTGACCAGGTTATCGATCAGGTCGCCGAGGAGGTCGAGATAGGTTCGGGGAGCGGCCGAGAGCGTTCCGGGGAAGTCGAGGTGATGGTGCGAGCTGCCCAGCCAGAGCAGCGGCGCCCAGATCGTCCGATCGCCCAGCGACTCGGCCGCGCGGCGGGTCACCTCTCCCAGCAAGAGGCTGTCGGTGAAGACCGGAAGGTGCCCCCCGTGCTGCTCGACGGCCGCGATCGGCACGACGACCGGGATGTCCCCCGACGCCGACGCCACCGCCGGCCAGCTCATCTCCTGAAGTTGCACGTCGCCCTCCCCGACACCCGACTCGATTCCCGGCGGTGCCGCCCACCGCCGCCCCGGTCCGCACTCCAGTGTAGTCGAGCGGGGCCGGTACACAACCCACCGCATTCGGGGCAGCGGCCGCGACGTCCCGGTAGCTATCGATGCGTCCTCCGGCGAGATCGGCTCGGTGCAAGGTCCGATGGCACAAGAGGGCGGCTTCATGAGAGAATGGCGGCGATTCCTCGTTGGTTGCGTCTCCTTGGGGGTCTCTGCAATGGGCGTTTTCCGATTCGGGTCGGACAGGCGCAAGGTGCTCGTCGGGCGACGGATACGCCGCGGAGCGGGGCACGCATTGCTCGGCCTCCAGCAATTCATCGAGCCATCCGTCGAGCACGTGTTCGAGGCGGAGAACCTCGAGCAGAAGGCAGAGGAAGACGGCGACGGGCTGGGCGACGGCGAGGCGGCGATCCGCTCCGACCTGGCCGAGGCCCTGGGCCGGACGCCCGTCGATCCCGAGGAAATTCGTCTTCATCTCACCGCCGCCGACCAGGCCGGACTCGACTGGAAGGCCCTGTTCGCCGAGGCCGTCCGCGACGAGCTGCGCGAGCGTCCCTACCGCGCACCGACGATGCCAACAGCCGGTCGTGTGGCCCCCCGTGATTGATCGCCGGGCCAGGCGACTCCCTCGGCGATCGAATCGCGTCGATCGAGTACAATGGCTCGGTCCGGCGCATTGCCCGGCCTCGATTCGCACCGACCGGGAGGTTACACGATGAGCGTTTGCAAGCGTTGGGGGTTCGCCGGACTCGCCCTGATCCTGGCCGCGGGCTGGTCCTACCGCGAGGTGGCTTTCGCGCGCGAGCGGGCCGCCGAGGTCGCCTCGAGGACGATCGGCCTCGACCAGGTCGAGATGGTGGGCGTGACCGACCAGGGCAAGCCCGTCGGCCAGAACGGCGTCTATCTGGCGGGAGACACCCCGGCCTCGACGAAGTTCGTCACCGGACGGTTCGTGCTCCCGCCCGGCAAGTCGCCCCACGCGCCGCACACCCACGCCGAGGAGGAGGTCATGATCATCGAGAGCGGCCACGGCGAGATCCTGTGCGACGGCAAGACCACCCGGATCGGTCCCGGCTCGGTCATGTACGCCACGCCCAATGCGCCGCACGGCATCACCAATACCGGCGACGAGCCGATCGTCTTCTATTACGTCAAGTGGGAAGGGCGCAAGTGACCGGACCGCCCGGCAACGCCGTGCCGGCGCGGCCGTCTCGACCCGACGTCAATGCGTCAGAAATCCGTTCGTTCGGCCCGGCGATAGCTCAGCGTCGCCGTCGAGCGAGCGGGCCCAGTCGGCCGAGCGATTGGGCACGAGAACGAACGACCCGTCCTGGTTGCGGATGACGGCTCCCCAGTGTCGGTGGCGCATCCCATCCTCGTCGATGTCATAACGGCCGACCCCGGTCGACTCGGCGAACCGGAGGACACCCAGGATCGATTCCGCCTGGCCGAGCGGCACGCGGCCGTAATCGCGGTAGATCGTGAACATATTGCGAGCTCTCCCGGCCCTGGCGGGCCCGGCGTGATCGTGCAATTGGTTGGAGCGACGGTGTGACGCATCTCGCGAGGCCGGCGGGAGAGAGTCGGCCTCGCAGCTCGATTTCGCGAGATCCGGTCGATTGGATCATCTCCAGCATAGCCCGCCGCCGGACCCGAGACCAGCGGTGACCCGGTGCTCCGCGAGTCCGCCTCTGCCCGTCGTATCGCTTCCTCGCTTCAGGCGGGATGGGTCGGCGTTAGGTACCGGCGGAACCAATCGCTCGCCAGGCGGGCGACTTCCTCGAGGGCTCCGGGCTCCGGGAACAGGTGCGTCGCGCCGGGGATGGTCTCGAGCTGTCGGTCGCAGCGCATCCGTTCGAACGCCTCGCGGTTCAGCTCCACGACGAGCTCGTCGTTGCCGCCGACGATCAGCAGGGTCGGCGCGGCGACGCCGGGCAGCGCCTCTCCGGCCAGGTCGGGCCGTCCACCTCGCGAGACGACCGCGCCGACGGATCTCGTCGCCCGCGCGGCTGCCACGAGCGCGGCGCCGGCGCCGGTGCTGGCGCCGAAGTACCCGAGCCGCAACCCGGCGGTCTCGGCCTGGGCCGACAGCCAGCTCGCCGCGGCCCCGAGCCGGTCGGCCAGGAGCACGATGTCGAAGACCTTCGAGCGGTCGTCGGCCTCGTCGGGCTCGAGCAGGTCGAGCAGCAGCGTGGTCAGCCTGGCTTGCTGGAGGACCCGCGCGACATACTGGTTCCTCGGGCTGAACCGGCCGCTGCCGCTGCCGTGCGCAAACGCCACCACTCCCGTGGCCCCGAGGGGCCGGCCCAGGGTGCCGCGGATGGTCCGACCGCCCGCGTCGATCGCCACGTCCCGCTCCTCGACCTCCGACGTGTCCGGTCGTCTCATGAGTGGTCCTCCCGCCCGCCGCCGTCGGATCGCTCCGGGCCATCGGATCCGCCGCCGGCGCGGGCGAGAAGCCTGGCGACCTCGTCGTCCTCGGTCTGGCTGAAGTCCTCGTACCAGAGCCCGACGGCGCGGAACGGATCGGGTGTGACGGCGCAGATGCAGTCGTCCGCCAGGGTTCGCAGTTCGGAACATGTGGAGGCGGCGCCGATCGGCACGGCCACGACGATCCGCGCCGGATCCTGGAGCCGCAGCGCGGTGACCGCCGCGCGCATGCTCGAGCCGGTGGCCAGGCCGTCGTCGATCAGGATGACGACCTTGCCGCGGACGTTGACCGGCGGCCGGTTCTCGCGATAGATCGCCTCGCGCCGGGCCAGCTCGCCGCGCTCGGTGGCGATCGCCTCGCGGATCTCGTCCTCGCGGATCCGCATCGCCTTGACGACCTCATCGTTCCTCACGACGATGTCGCCTGATGCGATGGCGCCCATGGCGAGCTCTTCGTGCCCGGGCGCGCCGAGCTTCCGCACCAGGAAGACGTCGAGCGGTGCGCCGACGCCCGTGCCACCTCGTAGGCGACCGGCACGCCGCCTCGGGGCAAGCGCCAGAACGATCACGTCGGATCGCCCCGCATGGTCCGAGAGCTCCTCGGCCAGCACCCGCCCGGCTTCCGCTCGATCCCGGAATGGCCTTCGCATGGCCGAAGTCCTCGCCTCGCCCCAATTCGCCCCGGGCGTTTGTCCGGCCCTTTCCGTCCGGATCGGCTCGCACCCGGACCACCCCTGCCCGATGGCACCGTCCGTCCCCGCCAATAAAAAACGCCCCGCCCGTGCCGCCGTCCGATCGCGCCGCACGAGGGGGCTACCATAGCCGCAGACTTTCGCCGCCCCGCCATTGCGGGCGGCCACAATATTCAGGGTAATTCCGCCCTAACGCGGGCGTCAAGCGCCGTCCCGCATCGGGGCTTCCGAGGCTCGCGAGCCCGCATCCCGGGCCGGGTCGGCTCCGGCTCCGGGATACTTGTCGCCGCCCCGATCGCGATCGGATTCCCGAATGCCCCGGGGCCGATGATCGCTTCGTACCGGGTCCGCCGATGGAACCGGGATCTCCGCGCGGCGAGCCAGCGGCCGGATCCTCGGATTCGCCCATTCGCCCCACCGCCGATCGCGCTTTACAGGAAGCCGCCTCGCGGGTAATCTCCGCCCGGCGAATCACGTCACGATGCCCATCCGTTGGCCTGGAATCGAGCGAGGACTCGATCGAGGGACCGGCAACTCGGGCGTCGCGTCGCCGGAGGACGGGCCGCCGCCTTTTGCACTCGCGGCCTAACAGCAAGCACGACCGCCTCCAGTCAGCATGTGCGCGGCCGGTAGGGCCAGCCCGCCGGCCGGGATGTGCGGTCCAAACCGGACGGAGCCGACTCATGAATGAGTTGCGTCTGAACCTCGGCTGTGGGATGAACCGGCTCGACGGCTACATCAACGTTGACCGCTTCGGTGCGCCCGACGTCCGGCTCGACCTCGAGGTCGTCCCCTGGCCCTGGCCCGACGACTCGGTGTGCGAGGTCGTCCTCAGCCACGTCCTCGAGCACATCGGCCGCGACCCCGACGTCTACCTCGGCGTCATGAAGGAGCTGTACCGCGTCTGCCGCGATGGTGCGATGATCCGGGTGGCCGTGCCGCATCATCGGCACGACAATTTCTTCAACGACCCAACCCACGTCCGCGCCGTCACGGCCGACGGGATGACGCTGTTCTCGCAGCGGCTCAACCGGACCTGGGCCGAGCAGGGCATCGCCAACTCGCCGCTGGGCCTCTACCTGGGGATCGACTTCGAGATGGTCGGGGTCCAGCTCAAGCCCTCGCCGATCTGGCAGCGACTGAACCCGAATCAGCCGCCGGACATCCAGTCCTTGCTGCAGCAGGGAGAGGTCTACAACAACCTCATCGAGGAAGTCCGGATGACCCTGACGTCGCCGTCAAGCCGGCGGGCCGCGAGGCCGCCTGACCGCGGCCCGGTCGGTGTGCCAGCCGACCTGACACCGCCGGCTCGCCGAAGCGCACTGCTCCAGCCCGGTAACGCCGGCCTGTTCACCGAGTACAGGCCCGGTCGAGTCTCGGATCGATCTGGCTCGCTGTAGCCGTGGGTACGGCGTCCATGCTTGTGCCGATCGAGTCGAGACGCCCAGATTATGTAAAAAAACGTAAAGTATGAGTTTATTTCCACTCGATGAGCCGGCGATGCCAAGCCGGCGGGATCCCGGCTCGACCTTCCGGTTCCGGGCTCGTTCGCGAGCGCGTGCATTCGATCGGAGCGATCGAGAATACGACGAGTCCTGCGGGGTGCATGGGCGTTTTCGAGGGACGAAATGGCGCCGATTTGACGCCCAGCCTTGCTCCTCAGATCCTACAAAGGCCGGATCGAAATGGGGTTTTCGAAGAAAATGAATAGCCCCTTGCAGTGCCCACATCTGAGTGGTATTCTTTGCGATCGATGTCAATTGCTGCTGATTTTATGGTGCGAGATCCGTCGCATCGTGCTAATCACGATAGCATGAATCGAGGAAGGGCCTCTTTGCAACGCCGGTGGTCGCCTCCCCACCACTCCGTCGTGTTGCAAACGGGCTGAGACTCATTGTCGAGGATATGCGCGACTGACCGACCTCCGGTGATTGCCGGACGGTGCGTCATATTGCGAGTCTCGAGATCGCCGACGAATCACGACATGGTCAACGCTCGACCCAGACTCCATGGTGCAGTCACACGCCGCTCGACGGGCGCGTCCCGTATGTGTCGCATCGCGGCGCTTCTATTCTTGACGGCAGTCCAGTCCATCACGCCGGACCTTGATAGCCTGGCTTCCACCCGGCGGCTCGAGTCCCTCCTGCCGGCTTCGCCGGCTTCCTCGACCCCGAAGGATCGCACCGACGCCGGGCTCGAGGTCTGTACCATGTGCGAGGTCGATCGGCTCGACGCGATCCGGAGGCCGAGCCCGTCCTCCCGCAAGGCCGCCCTGAAGCTCCTCGGTTTCCCGCGCTCTGGGCTCGACCTGATGGCGCGTGCGGCTTACCGAAACGTCGTCGTTCGTGGCATCTCGATGGCCCACTCGAAGTCGTTGAGTCGGCTGTGCCAGTTCACCTGTTGAATATCTCTTCCGCCCCTGGCCCCGGGCTCTCCTCCCTCGACCCCGGAGCGGAACGTTCCCCGGCCGATGAATCTGGATCGTTCGTCGTCCAACGGCACCTGGACGTTCCTCCCGAGACTCGCCGGCCGTGACGGCCGCCGGTCGAGGATCCGATCTTTGCACCGGCACGATGTGCAGCACGGGCACCATGCCAGGTGTTGACTACACATGCCAGGACTTGATCAATCAAATCAAAATCTTCACGAGTGCACATCATAGATAAGAGGAATTTCCATGAATACAACCATGCCAGCCCAGCGGCCGACCTACGCGACGGAGGAGCTGAGGTCGAGCCCGGTAGAGCGGGACTTCGAGGTGGTCCTCCACGTCGGCTACCCCAAGACGGCCACAACCTGGCTGCAGGAGACCGTCTTCAGGAACCCCGCCACGGGGTTCGTCATCCCCTGGAACCCGGATGAGCTTCTCGGGAGGGCGACCACGGCGTTCGTGACGGTCAATTCCTTCGACAACGACGTGAAGCGAGCCCGGAGCTTCTTCGAGGAGGGATTGCGGAGCCTGGACGGGCAGTCTGGCGTCCCCATCCTCTCGGACGAGAGTCTCTGCGGCGACCCGACCCGCCGCATCAACAACTACGCAGGCCGGTACATCGCCGACCGGCTCCACGCCGCATTCCCCAGCGCGAGGATCCTCATCGGCATCCGCGAGCAGAAGGCCATCGCGTTGTCGCTGTTTCGCGAATACCTCCACAGCTCCGGCGGTGTCTTCCCGCTGGAGGTCTTCCTCGGTCGGGGAGATGAGCGGCCGGGGTTTACGCCGATCCTTTATCCGGATTATCTCCAGTACGATCGGGTCGTCGGCTACTACCAGCGACTGTACGGACGGGAGAACGTCCACGTCCTGCCCATGGAGTGGCTCCGCCAGGATCCGAGGGGCTACGTCCGGTCAATCCTCGAGTTCTGCCGGTGTCCAACCGATATCGAGCAACTGTCGAAGCCGCACCACGTCGGCCAGTCGGTGCTCGCTCTGACCGTTCGCAGGCCGCTCAACCGGCTGTTCCCGCCGAATCCCCTGTCGCCCTATCCCGGCCGCGGTACAAGGGCGGCCTCCAAGGTCGCCAGGGTCATCAACAAGCTGGCCCCCAAGAGCTGGAGCGAGCCGATCGAACGGCGCTGGAAGGAAACCGTGGCGCGGCGGTACAACGGACTGTTCATCGAGAGTAACCGCCGGCTTGCCGAGCAGACCGGTCTCGACCTGGCGTCCCTGGGATACGAAATGTGATGAGCCCACATCGCCGGCGCGTCCAGATCCTTTCCGACGCTCGTCACCCGGAGCAACCATCCCGCTTGCCATCCCCTGCGGCCCGATCTCCGTGGAGTCTCTCGGTCTCGCGCTCGCCGCAATCTCCACCGGACCGGCCGGGACTCGCCGGACTCGTCCCGGCCCATTCCTCGCAGTCCCGACCCGTTCTGATCTGCCTCTCTGCGATCCACCGATTTTCGGCCCCGAGTTCGCCGCGATTCCGGTCTCGCGACCTCTCCGCGAGCCGGTGTTGCGGTCTGCGAGACTCGGCAGGAGCATCGTCCTCCCTATCCCGAGTCCGACTGTCGATCCCGCCCTTTCGACCGTCGGATTCAGGCCGTCGCCAGCCTGTCCGCCGCGACCGCCATCGCTAGCGAGTCGCGCCCGTTGGCCTCGGTGATCGTTCGCGGGTGCGTCCGGTCGCGGACCCAGGCGAGCTGATCCGCCATGATCGCCCGGAGCAGCTCGCCATACCGGTGCGACTTGTTCACCCCGTCGCCCCACGACAGCTCGATCATCTGGTAGGCGTCGATCGTCTTGTGGCGTCCGCGGCAGGCCCGGTCCCTCGGCGAGTAGCCGGCCGAGACGTCGAGCCGTGCGCCCGGGAAGATCTCGCACAGGGTCCGCGTCTGCACCTCATCGACGATCGCATGCACGCGGACCCGCGTCGGCACCCAATCATGCAGCGTAACGTCGCCCCGCTCGAATACCAGCCGCAACTCCTGGCGGTCCATCCGGCCGGTCTGGTGGAAACCGTGGTAGAAGTTCACCAGGATGTCGGGGCGTAGCGCACGGTGCACTGCACGTGCTCTTCGATCGGCGGGTCCGAACCGGGTCGGATGCCGCGTTGAGCGGCGGCGACGGTACCCGGCCCCAGCCAGCCCGCGAGCAGGTCGAAGAAGTGCACGCCGTGCTCGATGAAGATGCCGCCACTGCGGGACCGGTCCCAGAACCAATGCTCCGGCGGCAGGTTCTCGTCCGACGCATAATTCTCGAATGTCCCGTGCAACACCTCGCCCATCGCACCCGACGCGATCAGCCGGCCGACGGCGTCGTACACCGGGTTATAGCGCTGCATCAGGTTGGCCGCGATCAACCGGTCCGCCCGGCGGCCCGCCGCCATCATGGCGTCGGCGTGCTCGAGCGTCATTGCCAGCGGCTTCTCGCAGATCACGTGCTTTCCGGCCGCCAGCGCGGCCATCGCCTGGGAATGGTGCAGGAACGGCGGCGTGGCGATGTAAACGAGGTTGACGTCGTCGCGGGCGAGCAGGCGGTCGACCTCCTCGATGTCGGGGATACCGAACCGCCGCGCCGCGGCCAGCGATGCCTCGCGATGCGTCCCCGCCATGCCCGTCAGCCGCACCCCGGGCACCTGCGCGAACTGCTGGAGCGCATACAGCCCGAACCCGCCGCAGCCGATCACGCCGATGCGGACCTCGCTGTCATTCATGATGCGTCCACTCCCTTCGGTTTCCTGTCCGCGACCGGGCCGTCGCGGCCGTCGCCAGGAGTAGTAGAGGGGAAATCCGCCGTGGTGGGAAGGGCCCGCACCGGCACCCGGCCGATCCCGGCCAGGTCGGCCGCCGCGTTCCGAACCAATTCCACCGATCGCATGACCGCCCTCGCGGCCTCCGGATCAGGCCGAGGCGGAAGTCGGATCGTCCCGGCTGGGAGTTTGGGGTAGAATACCGTTCTTAGGATGTCCGAGCTCCCCCAATCCGGCCCCCGCGAGGCCCCGCGATGTCGATCGCACCGTCGATCAAGGTAAAGCCCCGTCGGCTCCGGCTCGGCCCGCGCTCCTCCGGGATGCTGCTCACCCCGGCCGAGTTCGATCGGTCCCGCGTTTGCCCCGGCTGGCGCTATGAACTGATCAATGGAGTCCTCGTCGTGTCACCCACGCCCTCGCGGAAGGAGCGTCATCCCAGCGAGGAGCTCGGCTACTGGCTTCGCCAATATCAGGGCAGTCATCCTCGGGGTTCCTCGCTCGACGTAAGCCTTCACGACGAGGAGATCGAGACCGGGTCGAACCGTCGTCGGCTGGACCGGGCGATCTGGGCCGGGCTGGGGCGCGACCCACGGCCGGGCGAGCCCCCGACGATCGCCGTCGAGTTCGTGTCGGCGGGCAAGGTTGACCAGCACCGCGACTACGTCGTCAAGCGGGCCGAGTATCGCCAGGTCGGTGTGCGGCGAATACTGGGTGATCGACCGCTTCCGCCGGAGCCTGACCGTCTACGTCTTCGGCGGGCCCGAGGACGAGGAACACCTCATCCCCGAGGGGCAGACGTATGAGTCGCCCCTGCTCCCCGGCTTCGTGCTCGAAGTGAAGGCACTGCTCGCGTTCGCCGACCGGTGGGCCGAGCCGAAGCGCCGTGGTCGTCGATCAGGGTGAGCCGGACCATCCCGGCGGATCCATCCGTCTACCCCCAGCCCGCGAAGGTGACATGGCCAGCGAGGACCCTCCAGCACGAGCCCCGGTCGTCGGCGTGGTAATGGGCAGCCGCTCGGACTGGGAGACCCTGCGGCACGCCTGCGACATCCTGGCCGAGCTGGGCGTCGCCCACGAGGCCAGGGTCGTCTCGGCCCACCGGACCCCCGAGCGCCTGTTCCGCTACGCCCGCGAGGCCGAGGGCCGGGGCCTCGAGGTCCTGATCGCCGGCGCCGGCGGGGCGGCGCACCTGCCGGGGATGCTGGCCTCGCTGACGATCCTGCCGGTGCTCGGCGTGCCCGTCGAGAGCAAGGTGCTGCGCGGGGTCGACTCGCTGTTATCCATCGTGCAGATGCCGCGGGGCGTGCCGGTCGGCACCCTGGCGATCGGGGCCTCGGGCGCGGCCAACGCCGGCCTGCTCGCCGCGGCGATCCTGGCGCGCAAGGACCCCGCGATCCACGAGGCCCTCGCGCGGTTCCGCCAGTCCCAGACCGACGCCGTCGGGGAGTCGCCAGCATGAGAGCCGGTCCCGATCCCCACGACCCTCGACTCGCCGATCCCCTTTATCCGCCCGCCTCGCTCGGCGTCCTGGGCAGCGGGCAACTCGGCCGGATGTTCCTCCAGGCGGCGCAGCGGATGGGCTATCGCGCCGGCGTGCTCAGCGAGGCCGAGGACACACCCGCCGCACAGGTCGCGCACTGGACGGTCATCGGCCGCGATGATCACCTCGCGTCGCTCCAGACGTTCTGCGATCGCTCCGACGCGGTCACCGTCGAGTTCGAGAATGTCTCGGCGCCGCGCTCCGCTGGCTTGCCCGCCATCGCCCGGTCCGACCCGGCTGGCGCACGGTCTGGGTCGGCGCAGAACCGCCTGCGCGAGAAGTCCTTCCTGGCAGGGCACGGCATCCCCCACGCTCCCTGGCATCCGGTCCGGACGCCGGACGAGCTCGACGCAGCGGCCCGCGCACTCGGCCTGCCCCTGATCCTCAAGACCGCCGCATCGGGCTACGACGGCAAGGGCCAGGTCGCGCGTCGAGTCGGCCGACGCCCTGGCCCGCGCCTGGTCCGACCTGGCCGTGCTCACCGTGCGTCGCCGAGGCCTGGGTCGACTTCGCCGCCGAGGTCTCCGTGGTCGTCGCCCGGGCGCCGACGGGATGGCCGCCTGCTACCCGGTGGCGCTCAACCGCCACCATCGCCATATCCTCGATAGCACCCTGATGCCCGCGCCAGTCGGCCCGATCGTCAGCCAGGAGGCGCACGACCTGGCCCTCGGCGTGGCGCAGGCGCTCGAGACCGTCGGCGTGCTCTGCGTCGAGTTCTTCCTCGCGGCCGACGGCCGGCTGCTCGTCAACGAGATCGCCCCGCGGCCGCACAACTCGGGCCATCTGACCATCGAGGCCGCCGCCGCCAGCCAGTTCGAGCAGCAGGTGCGCGCCCTCTGCGGCCTGCCGCTGGGCGGGACCGAACTGGCGAGGCCCGCCGCGATGGTCAACCTGCTCGGCGACCTGTGGGTCGAGGCCGGCGGCCGGCCCCGATGGGACGCCGCGCTTCGGGCCGACCCCGGCGTTTCGCTCCACCTGTACGGCAAGCCCACTCCGTTCCCCGGCCGCAAGATGGGCCACCTGACCGTGCTGGACCCCGACCCCCAGTCGGCGCTGCAACCGCGCCCTGGCCGCCCGGCGACGTGCCGCCGGAACTTCAAAGGCTTGACGATGCAATCGCGCCAGCGGCAACCGACAGGGCCGACGCCATGAACAACTGGCAATTCGCACATCCCGGCTGGTTCTGGCTGATGATCCTGGTCCCGCTGCCGCTCTTGCTCGACCGCCGCCGGCCGCGGATCGGCTGGCCGAGCTTCGAGGGCTTCGGCCCGCGAGGCCGGCCGGGCTGGACGTGGCTCCGCGGGCTGCCGCCGCTCCTGCGCGGGCTGGCGATCGCCGCGCTGGCCGTGGCGCTGGCACGGCCGCGGACGGTCGGCGGCGAGACGCGGATCGTCGGCCAGGGCGTGGCTATCGTGATCGTGCTCGACCAGAGCGCGAGCATGAAGACAGTTGACTTCCCGGCCGAGCACGGCTCGCGGACGATCTCGCGGCTCGATGCTGCCCGGGCGACGGTCACCCGATTCGTCGAGGGCCGGCCCGACGACCTGATCGGCCTGGTCGCCTTTGCCAACCTGCCCGACCTCGTCTGCCCGCCGACGCTCGACCACTCCTCGCTCATCGCCCTGGCCGCCGCGATCCGACCGGCGCGGGCCGACAACAGCGGCACCAACATCGGCGACGCGATCGTCGAGGGCCTGGGATCGCTGCTCGAGTCGTCGCCCGGCCGCAAGGTCCTGGTGCTGCTGACCGACGGCAACAACCAACCCGCCCTGCCCAGGTTCATGCCGCCCGAGGCGGCCGCGACCCTCGCCCGCGACCTGGGCGTGACCTTGCACACCATCGCCATCGGCCGGCCCGGCGGGATCTACCGGGGCGTCGACCCGGGCACTCGCCAGCCCTCGATGGCCGAGGTCTCCGGCCCGAACACCGCACTGCTCGAGACGATGGCCAGGACCACCTCGGGAGGCACCTTCCACGTCGCCGATGACGCCGACACCCTGGCCGGAGTCTTCCGCCAGATCGACCGTCTCGAGAAGTCCGAGGTTCGCGGCCAGATCCTCACGCGATATGATGAACATTACGCCCCATGGGCCGCCTTATCGCTGGCACTCCTGGCCCTCGACCGGCTGCTCGCCCAGGGACGGCTGAGGCGACTGCCCTGAGCGGAGCGGCGGGCAACGATCGATCCCGGAGGACGAATTTTAGGGCCTGGATACAATTCGAACGTTCAAGCGAGCGACATGGCTGTGATTGTAAAATTCGCCCATCCCGAACGATTGTGGCTGATGGCGGGGCTGGCGGTGCTGGTCCTGTGGGCGTCCGGCGCCTACTGGCGGCGGCGGAAGACCTGGCGGGCGCTGCGCAGCGCGGTCGGCCGCCGCGCGAGGGCGCCGTGTGGTGGCTGCTGGCGATCGCCTGCCTGATCCTCGCCGTGGCCCAGCCGCGCTGGGGCCGATTGGGACCCGCACCTGCGCCGGGGCACGACGTCGTCTTCCTGGTTGATGTCAGCCGCAGCATGGGCGCCGAGGACGCCGTGCCCAGCCGGTTGGGCGTGGCGCTCGAATACGCCGAGAAGCTGGTCGACGCCCTGGGCACCGGACCGGACAACCGCGCGGCCGTCGTTGCCTTCGCCGGCCGGGGTATCCTGCGTTGCCCGCTGACCGAGAACCTCGGCGCCGTCATCGGGGCCCTGCGTCGGCTGCGCCCGGAGCCGTACAGCCCAGCGGCACCGATCTGGCCGCCGGGCTCGATGCGGCGCTCGAGGCCCTCGGCACCGAGGGCCACGCTCAGGGCCAGTCGATTGTGATATTCTCCGACGGCGAGGACCTCGCCGATCGCTGGAAGACCCGGCTGGACCTGCTGCTCGACCGCGAGGTCACGGTCTACGCCGTCACCGTCGGCGACGCCGATCGGGGCCACCCGGTCCCCGCCGGGCCGAACGCCGGCGAAAAGCTGACCTACCGCGGCCAGCCCGTCGAATCCCGCCGCTCCGACGCCGCTCTCCGTACCATCGCCGAGCAGACGAAGGGGGTCGTGGTCGCGCTGGGGCTCTCCTCGGGCGATGCGAACGTGCTCTATCGCAACCAGATCGAGCCCTCGGCGCGTCGCAAGGCGCAGGTCCCGCGCGTCGCCGACATGGCCGAGCGTTTCGGTGTATTCCTGGCGCCGCCCTGTCGTGCATGATCGCCGCCTGCTGGCCGCCGCGGCGCGGCTGGTCGTGGCCCTGGCGGCTGGGCTGGGCCTGGACGTGGTCCTGGCCCTGGTCCCGCCGCGGCGGCCTCGGCCGACGGCTGGCCCGGAGTGCCGCGCGGGTCGCCCCGATCGTCGTGGCCGGACTGACGCTGGCCCTGGCATTCGGTGCCGCGCAGCCGCCCGACCCGTCCCCGCCGCGGGCAGACGCCGCGAAGACCCGATCCGGCCCCGTCGCGTTGACGACCGCGGTCTCGCCGCGTGAGGCCGTCGCCCGCGGACGCACGGCGTACCTCGCCGGGAAATACGAGGAGGCTTTGGCCGCCTTCGACGACGCGATCCGCGCGGCGTCGCCCGCGGCGATCCCGCGCTATGACGCGGCCGCCGCGCTCTTCGCGCTCGGCCGTTTCGACGAGGCACGCGTGCGGTACGACGAGGCTCGCGACCGCGCCGACGCCGCGCTCGCCACCAAGATCGACTACGCCCTGGGCAACACCGCGCTGGCGCTGCGCGACGTCCCCGGCGCGATCGCGTATTACAACTCTTGCATCGCCTCGACGGCGCGAGAAGCGCGGGCTTGATGAGGTCCGTCAGGACGCCGCGATCAACCGCGATTTCGCGATCCAGCAGGCGCAATCGCCGGCGATTCCCCAGGAGCCGGGCCCGGACGATCCGTCGCCGTCGCGTCGCCCGGGCGGCCGCCGCTCGCCCGACCGCAGTTCCGGCGGCGACGACCCGTCGGCCGACGCCGATTCCGGCGACGACCCGTCCGCTGGCAATCCCGGCTCGGACCAGGAATCCGACAACGACGGCCGCGAACGAATGCGCCGTCGCCGACGTGCCGGCGGCGGAGGCGGCAACCGCGGCACGCCCCCCGGAGCCGACGGCGGCACGCCCGAGGACCGCCTCGACGCCGCGCTCGACAACATCCGCTCCGCCCAGTCCCGCCGCCTCCCCGACGAGACTCCCCCCGCCCCGTCCTCCGACGGCCGGGACTGGTAGCGCAACGCGCAACGCATGGGTGGCATATGGACGTGGGGCCGAAGCGTACCGACCGCAGTCCCGGCCCGCCCCGATCGCATCGGACGGATTGGTCCGGTCCTGTCTCTTGTGGGAGCCGGCTCCTGCAGGCGATCGGTTGGACCGCCCGACCTGACCCGACCGTGTGTTCGGCGCGGGACTCCGACCCACTGCCGTGAACATCTTACCAATGTCAGAGGTTGACTGATTTTCCGCTGTTTTTCAGGGGTTTTCTTGAGCCCGGCCGGGATCGCTGGCCCCGAAGGAATTCGGCGTCGGGCGGCTTTTTCCAGGAAACCCCTATTTTTCAGCGGTTTGCCGCCTCTCCGAAGATGTTCACCGCAGTGGTCTCCGACCCCGACGCCGGACTGACCGACAGGTCTCCCGGGCGGATACCGTATCGGCCGGTGGCGGCACATCACAGCCAGCGGCCCGGAGGGATCGAACCGCGAGGCCCAGCGCAGTCGGGCCGCCATGCCTCGAGCAAGAGGGATCGAACCACAGAGGCACCGAGGCACAGAGACGAAGACGAGAAGACCCCCGTCGACGATCGACGATACTATTTCGCGGCCCCACGACTCATCCTGCCTCGCCCAGGTTCCGTCTCTCTCCCCTCTCTGGACGACTCAAGGGCGAGAGCATGTTCCGCGGGCCCAGTTGTCGGACTCAGAAAGGTCGATCGGGCTTTTCTCGGTGATTTCTCAGTGTCTCGGTGCCTCTGTACTACTAACTTCGAGAATCTTGTACGCCGAACGCGATTTCACAAACCGCCTGACGACAATGACTTCCGCCCGGTGCTCACTGACCACTGAGAGGATATCGGTGGGCCTCGCTGCGCTCGACCCACCCTACGGGACGGACCACTTGCCACTTGCCACTTGCCACTTGCCACTTGCCACTTTGGTTGCGGCCGAAGGCTGCGCTGTGGTTCAATACCTCTTGATGCGGTGCGGATCGGCCTCGCCATGATTCGATCGTCCGAGTTCGATCCGGTCCCGTGGCCCCAATCGCACCGACCGCGAGCACAGGGCGACCGCCTGGGCCAGGAGCTGCGCGCCCTCTACTCCCAAGTGAAAGAGATGAGTTGCCGGGCCGACGAGCATCGCCCACGGCCAGTCCCAGAAGGCATCCCGTGAACCGATCCTTCAAGGAAGGGTCGTCGAGACTCATGGCGTGCGTCCTCTCGGGTCTCACCCCGCCCGCCCCGGACGTTGGTTGCGGAAGATCGACCGCCGCCGGTCGGTCCAGCCGGCGGCGTGGAAGATCGAGCCGACGAGCACGTCCGCCAGGTACAGGCTGAGCGACATCGTGACGATCCCCGCGAGCAGGCCATCGCCCCGGTAATGGCCCGTCGGACCCGGGCTCATCGGCATGAAGAGCTCACGCAGGATCCAGCCGAGCATCAGGAACGCGCCGCTCAGCGCGACGATCGCGACCCAGTATCCCGTCTCCACGAGCGCCCGCCTCATCCCCGCGATCTCCCGAGGGTCAGTTGACGAGATCATCACCACGACGGCCCGATTCTCGCCGGAAATCAGCCCCGCCGCAACAACCGCTCGGCCTGAGAGCTTAAGCCCGCCGTTCCTCCCTACTCGCGGTCCTTCGCGACGCACAACCCGTCCATTAGCAGCTTCCAGATGTCCTCAAGGACCGAGTCGAGGGCCGGGTCGGCCCACTCGGCGGCATGGGTCGGGTGATGGAACCAGGACGTGGCGACCAGCACCGCGCGGGCGGTGGCATCCGGGTCGTCGGTGCGGAAGGTGCCCTCCTCCACGCCGGATCGGATCACCGCCGCCGCCAGCTCGATCAACTCGGCGACGTGACAGGCAACGGCGGACTGGGCGCCCTGCGCCAGGGTCCGGTACGCGGCGAACAGCTCCGGGTCCTCGGCGGCTCGTCGGCGCTTCAGGGCGGTCAGGGTGTCGAAGAGCCGCCTCAACCGCTGCGGTGCCGGGCCCGGCTTCGCGGCAATCGCCCGCAGCGGGGTCATGGTCGACTCGACCCACCGGCCGACCACCAGGTCCCGCAGCTCGGCCTTGGTGGCCACGTGCCGGTAGAGGGCTGCGTGGCTCACGCCCAGCACGCGCGCCACGTCCACCACGGTCGCCTTCTCCGGGCCGTAGCGGCGAATCACGTCCTCGGCCGCGGCCAGGATTCGATCGATGGTGAGCGGGGTGTCATTGGGGGGCATGGCGACCTCTCGACCCGCCGACGCCCTCTCTGTCAGTATCGCGCGAGAGGGCGCCCGTGAGCCTGCTGATCCCAATATACCACGGTCGTCACGGCCATTTCATCGAGGGGTGGACGCGGCCACACAAGCCGCGAATCACGAGAGAATATCCACCTTCCTTCAAACCTGCCGCCCGTGGCCTGTCGGGCTCGAAAGCCTGGAAGACGGCACAACCGATACGCATCTGTTCACGCCCGGATTCCGTCCAGCTCGGCCAGGGTCTCTGGAGACAGGGAGAGCCGGGCGGCGGCCAGGTTCTCGCGGAGGTGGGTGACCGACGACGTGCCCGGGATCAGGAGGATGTTGGGCGACCGTTGCAGCAGCCATGCCAGCGCGACCTGCATCGGCGTGGCTCCCAGCCGCCCCGCGACGGACGACAGCGTGGACGACTGCAACGGCGAGAATCCGCCGAGCGGGAAGAACGGCACGTAGGGGATGGCCTGCCTGGCCAGGTCGTCGATGAGGGCGTCGTCGTGGCGGTGGACCAGGTTGTAGTGGTTCTGCACGCAGACGACATCGGTGATCGCCTGGGCCTCGGCGATCTGGGCGGCCGTGGCGTTGCTCAGGCCGATGTGGCGGATCAGTCCCTGGCGCTTCAGGTCGGCCAGGACCGACACCTGTTCGCCGATGGGCCCCTCACCAAGGCCCAGTCCCGATCCCATCACCCGATAGTTGACGACGTCGAGCGCCTCGAGGCCCAGGTTGCGGAGGTTGTCGTGGACGCCCGCGGTCAACTCGTCGCGTGAGATGGCCGGCTGCCACGACCCATCCGGCGGGCGGCGGGCCCCGAGCTTGGTGACGATCACCAGGCCCGATGGGTACGGGTGAAGTGCCCGACGGATGATCTGGTTGGTGACGTGCGGGCCGTAGTAATCGCTGGTGTCGATGTGGTTCACCCCGGCCTCGACCGCCTCGCGCAGGACCGCGACTCCACCATCCGGGTCCCGCGGCGGCCCGAACACTCCGGGTCCGGACAGTTGCATCGCACCGTAGCCCATCCGATGAACGGTCAAAGACGTACCGGGAAACGAGAACCGGCCGCCGAGGGTGGTTTCACTCATCGCTTTTCTCCTTGTCCAGTTCCAGTGCCAACTCGACGCACTATACGCCCCGTTGTTACAAAAGTCAATTTTTGAAACTTGTAACACGGCCTGCCGTTGCTGGACGGGAACTCATGCCGTCCCATTCGGGCCGATGTCGTGCAAGGAGGCGAGGTACTTCTCGAGGCTTCGCAGTGCGCGGATCGACCGATTTCGGGCGCCATCGAGCCCCGCGTCGGTTTCGTCGGCAATCGATCGGATCTCAACGATGGCCGGATTCGGAGAGCCCGGTCCCATGGTGGGCGGCGGCGCTGGTACGATGTCGGGAGGCAGCACGATGAGCCCGCCGCGAGGGGGCCGGCACCGCTGGGCGGCGGGCGAGGCAGCGAGGAACGTCTCTCGGGTCGGCCCGGACCTGCCGGCAGGATCCTTGCCGTCGATCCGACCGAAGACTTCGCTGTCCCTACCTGGAACCGTCAAACAATGCATGGGTCCGATGGGTCGGAAGACCGGATCAGCCTGGCCGTAACGACAGTGCCGGTATGGCACGTTGAGAACGGCCGGGCGATCCCGCGGCCCGATGAGTTGGCGGTCGAGGAGCCGCTGGAGGTTCGCCTGGCATTCGACCAGGACGGCCGTCGCGTGCGCCGGGGGATCTCGGTGACGATGCGGACGCCCGGCCAGGATGGCGAGCTGGCCGTCGGGTTCCTGTTCACCGAAGGGATCATCGAGGAGCCCGCTCAGGTGGCCGGCGTCGAGGACTGGGGGCCGGGCAACGTGGTCCGCGTCGAGCTGAGGCCGGGTGTCGAGGTTGACCTGGACCGCCTGGAGCGGCACTTCTACGCGGCCTCGAGCTGCGGCATCTGCGGCAAGGCGTCGCTCGAGGCGGTACGCGTCCGGCCTCGGTCCGCCCCGATCGCCGGCCGGCCCGAGGTCGCGGCCGGGGTCATCCGGCGGCTACCGGGGACGCTCCGCGCCGCGGAAACGCGCGTTCGACCGTACCGGCGGCCTGCACGCCGTCGCGCTGTTCGATCCCGAGGGCCGGCTCCTCGAGGTGCGCGAGGATGTCGGCCGTCACAATGCCCTGGACAAGCTCATCGGCGCGTCCTTTCTCGCCGGCCGGACGCCCCTGGTTCGACGGCGTCCTGCTGGTCAGCGGCCGTGCCAGCTTCGAGCTGGTGCAGAAGGCGGCCGTCGCCGGCATACCGGTGCTGGCGGCCGTCGGTGCGCCGTCGAGCCTCGCGGTCGAGCTGGCGCGCCAGCACGGCATGACGCTGGTCGGGTTCGTCCGGGCGGATCGCTTCAACATCTACTCCGAGCCCGACCGCATCGTGTGCGGGGAGGAAGCGACGCCCGATCGGGCCGGCACGGGATCGTCGGGACCACCCGACCGGCCGGCTTGAGCCCGGGTTCCTACGGGGTACAATACTTCGATGAGCGACCCCTGCCACCGACGCCAGCGGATACTCAGAAACGGCGAGCGAGGCGCTCCCTGCCATTGACCGGTCCTACCAATCTCTCCTCCAACCGGTTGCGAACCATGAAGAACAAGAACAGGGCGGGTCGATACGTCAGGCTGAGGGAGCCGATGATCCGCGACGGTGGCCGGTTGCGCCCGGCGGGCTGGGATGAAGCGCTCGATCGTGCCGCCAGGGGGCTGCGCGAGACGGTCGATCGGCATGGGCCGGGCGCCTTCGGGATGTTCAGTTGCTCCAAGAGCACCAACGAGACGAACTTCGCCGCGCAGAAGTTCGCGCGAGTCGTGATCGGGAGCAACAACATCGATAGCTGCAACCGGACGTGACACGCGCCGAGTGTCGCCGGTCTGGCGACGGTGTTCGGGGCCGGGGGGGGTACGAACTCCTACCGGGAGATCGAGGAGACGGAAGTCATCCTGCTCTGGGGGTCGAACGCGAGAGAGACGCATCCGATCTTCTTCCACCACCTGCTCAAGGGCATCCACAACGGCGCCCGGCTGTACGCGATCGATCCCGCGGCGCACCAGCTCGCGCGCGCTGGGCCGACGCGTGGCTCGGCCTGGACGTGGGTACCGACATCGTGCTGGCCAATGCCGTGGGCCGCGAGATCATCGCCGCCGGACTCGAGAACCGCGAGTTCATCGCGCAGGCCACGACGGGCTTCGAGTCGTACGGGAATGCCGTTGAACCGTACACGCTGGACTATGCCGAGAGGGAAACGGGCGTCCCCGCGGGCATGATCCGGGAGATGGCGCACGCCTACGCCGCCGCCGACCGGGCCATGATCTGCTGGACGCTCGGGATCACCGAACACCACAACGCGGTCGATAACGTCGTCGCGCTGATCAATCTGGCGCTCTTGACCGGCCACGTGGGCCGATATGGCTCCGGCCTCAACCCGCTGCGCGGCCAGAACAATGTCCAGGGCGGCGGCGACATGGGGGCGCTTCCCGACCGGTTCCCCGGCTTCCAGCACGTCGAGGTCGCCGAGTTCCGCGGGAAGTTCGAGCGGCGATGGGGTGTGACGCTGCCGCCCGGGCGCGGCTGGAACATCTCGGAGATGTTCGAGGCGATGGAACGGGGCGAGCTGCGGGCACTCTACGTGCTCGGCGAGAACCCGCTTCAGTCGGAGGCCGACCAGCAGCAGGCCCGGCATCGGCTCGAGAGCGCCGACTTCATGGTCGCCCAGGACATCTTCCTCACCGCGACCGCCGAGATGGCCGATGTCGTCTTTCCGGCCGCGGCCGGCTGGTGCGAGTCGGAGGGGACGGTGACCAACAGCGAGCGCCGGGTCCAGCGCGTGCGGAGGGCGCTGGATCCGCCCGCGGGGGCCCGGGACGATGTCCGCATCCTGTTCGACCTCGCCCGGCGGATGGGGCACGACTGGGGCGACCCGGATGCCGAGACGATCTGGGACGAGGTCCGGGCGCTCTGCCCGGCCTTCGCCGGGATGAGCTACGCGCGCCTCGAATCGACCAAGGGCCTGCAATGGCCCTGCTACGACGAGGACCATCCGGGCGAGCTCTATCTCCACAGCCGGCTCTGGGAGCGGCCGATCAATGGCCCGAGCGTCGCGTTCCAGCCCGTCGAGCATGACCCGCCGGTCGAGCGGCTGACCGACGAGTTCCCGCTCCGGCTCACCACGGGGCGGCGGCTCGACGAATACAACACGGGCGTCCAGACCTCGGGTTACGCCTCGCCGATGCGACGGGGCGAGAGCCTGGATATTTCGCCCGAAGACGCGGACCGGCTGGGGATCCGCGACGGCGAGGTGGTGCGCGTCTCGTCGAGGCGAGGGGGGATCGAGGTGCCGGTGCGGATCGACGAGGGCCTTCGTCCCGGCCTGACGTTCCTGACGCCCCACTTCCAGGACGACATCGCCACCAATATCCTGACGATTGACGCCACGGACCCCCGGTCGGGGACCGCGGAATTCAAGGCCGCCGCGATCCGGGTCGAGCGGCTGGGGGCACGTTGAGACGATGGATCTTCGCTTCCATGGACCCGAGCCGACGGCCGACGAGCGGGCCTCCGTCGATTCCGTGCTGGGACCGCCGGCCTCGGCCTGGGCGGGTGGACGGCGGGATGTGGAAGGGGAAGGACACGGGTCGGCGCTGGGCGGCCACGCGGCCCGGGCCCGCCGCGACCTCCTGCTGCCCGCCTTGCACGCCGTCCAGTCCCGATTCGGATGGGTGACGCCCGGCGCCCTCGATTACATCTGCCGGCGCCTGACGGTCCCGCCCGCCGAGGCGCATGGCGTCGTCACTTTTTATCATCTGTTCTCGCTCTCGCCGCGCCCGACGGCCGTCGCGTACGTCTGCGATGACATCGCCTGTCGGATCAAGGGGGCCGAGCGCATCTGCGCCGATCTGGCGCACTCGCTCGGGCCCGACGAGGAGGGCTGTTGGAAGCGCAGCCCCTGCCTGGGCCTCTGCGAGCGGGCCCCGGCCGCCCTGGTCCTGAAAGGGGGCGAGGTGCCGGGCGCGGTGGCGCTCGCCCCCGCGGTCGTCGCGGAGATCGTGGCGGCGCGGACCTCCGCGGAAACGGCGGACCGGGATGACCTGGAATCGCTGCGACGGTCCGTGCCGCAGTCCGGCCACCCGTCGCTCCGCCTGCTGGCGAGGATCGGCCAGGTTGACCCCGAGAGCCTGGACGCCTACCGCGCCTCGGGAGGCTACGCCGCGCTCGGCCGGGCGCTCGAGATCGGCCCCGCCGGGGTGATCCGCGAGGTCATGGAGTCGAGGCTGATGGGCCGCGGCGGCGCGGCGTTCCCCACGGGGCGCAAGTGGGACGCCGTGGCGAGGGCGGCCGAGCGTCCCCGATACGTCGTCTGCAATGCCGACGAGTCCGAGCCCGGCACGTTCAAGGACCGCATCCTGATGGAAGGCGATCCGTTCGCCGTGCTCGAGGGGATGACGATCGCGGGCTTCGCGACCGGCAGCGAGCGCGGGTATCTCTATGTGCGCGGGGAATATCCGCTGGCGGCCCGACGGATGGCCGCGGCGATCGACGCGGCCCGGGACGCCGGCTGGCTGGGGGAGAACATCGCCGGCGCGGGATTCTCCTTCGACGTGGAGCTGCGCCGCGGCGCGGGCGCCTATATCTGCGGCGAGGAGACGGCGCTCTTCAACTCGATCGAGGGCAAGCGCGGTGAGCCGCGCAACAAGCCGCCGTTCCCCGCGCAGTCCGGGCTGTTCGGCAAGCCGACGTTGATCAACAACGTCGAGACCCTGGTGAACATCCCGCCGATCGTCTTGCACGGCGGCGAGGCTTATGCCGGCATCGGGACGTCGGGGTCATCCGGGCCGAAGCTCTTCTGCGTCTCGGGGCACGTCGCGAGACCGGGCCTCTACGAGGTCGAGTTCGGCATCACCGTCGGCGAGCTGATCGCGATGGCCGGCGGTGTGCCGGACGAGACCGGGATTCGCGCGGTGCTACTGGGCGGCGCGGCGGGGGTGTTTGTCGGACCAGACCAGTTGCAGATCCCCCTGACATTCGAGGGGACGCGCGCGGCCGCGGCGACGCTCGGATCGGGCGTGGTCCTGGTCTTCGACCAGTCGGTCGACCTCGGCGACATCCTGGTTCGGATCGCGGCCTTCTTCCGCGACGAGTCGTGCGGCCAATGCGTGCCCTGCCGGGTGGGGACCGTCCGGCAGGAAGAGCTGTTGCATCGCCTGCGATCACGCCGGCCGATCGGCGAAAGGGCCGATGAGCTGGCCCTGCTCAAGGAGATCGGCCAGGTGATGCGCGACGCCTCGATCTGCGGGCTGGGGCAGACGGCCTCCAATGCCATCGAGTCGGCGCTCGCGACGCTCGATCCCTTTCCCGACTCGGAGACCGGATCATGATCGACGACTCGCTCTGGTTCCGACCGCCGCCGCCTCCCGGCGTCGCACCGTCCGCGCCCGGCGTCCGGAAGTGGCGGCGATCGACGTCGTCATCGACGGACGACCGGCGACGGTGCCATCCTCGTGGACGATCCTGGAGGCCTGCCGGTCGCGGGGGATCGACACGCCGACGCTCTGCTACCTCGAGAACCTCACCCCGGTGAACGTCTGCCGCGTCTGCGTGGTCGAGCTGGCGGGCTCGCGGACGCTGGTCCCGGCCTGCTCCCGACGCGTCGAGCCGGGGATGGACATCCGGACCGACTCGCAGCGCGTCCGGTTGTCGCGGAGGATGGTGCTCGAGTTCCTCGGCTCGTCGGTCAACCTCTCCACCGCTCCCCAGGCACAGGAGTACGCGGCACGTTATGACGCGCGCCCGGAGCGCTACGGCGCGTCGACGCCGCCGGCGCCCGCCGGCCAGCGGGATGCCCGCGAGCCCGGCCATCATCATGCGACGGACGGAACGTCGGCCGAGACCGTCGGGCAGCCCGTGAAGATCGACAATGATTTGTATGTCCGCGACTACGCGAAATGCATCCTCTGCTACAAATGTGTCGAGGCGTGCGGGACGGATGCCCAGAACACCTTCGCGATCGCCGTGGCCGGCCGGGGCTTCGACGCCCGGATCTCGACCGAGGGGGACGTGCCGCTGCCCGATTCCGCGTGCGTCTATTGCGGCAACTGCATCGGCGTCTGCCCGACCGGGGCCCTGATGTTCCGCAGCGAATATGAGATGCGCCAGGCCGGCACCTGGGACGAGTCGCGGCAGACCAGGACCGACACGATCTGCCCGTATTGCGGCGTCGGCTGCACGCTCTCGCTCCACGTCCAGGACAACCGGATCGTCAAGGTGACCTCGCCGATGGATGTCGAGGTCACGCACGGCCATCTGTGCATCAAGGGGCGGTTCGGCTTCGAGTATGTGCACGGCGGCGATCCGGAGGCCGATCGGACCGAGTAAACTCGTTCCCTCGTCGGCCTCGGCATCCCGACCGCCTGGACAGCGGTACCAATCCGCCCCTGGATCGGCATGGCCCTTGCGGCGGATTCGACCCGGGCCGCCGTGTTTCCCGAGAGGTTGCCCTCGCTCCATGCCCCACGGTCGGCCTGATATCATGATCAACCCGAGCGCATCCGGCCCCGATTGGAGACTTCGCTGATGTTCGACCTACCGATCCTGGGCCGCGTGGGATGGCCGCGCCGCGGGCCTCAACCATTCAGTGCCCAGTCGGCCGACAAGGCGTCACGACTCCGCGGCGCCACGGTGACGCCGAGCGTCTGCCCCTATTGCGCCGTCGGCTGCGGCCAGCTCGTCTATACCAAGGGCGGGAAGCTGATCGACGTCGAGGGCGACCCACGCAGCCCGATCAACCAGGGCACGCTCTGCCCCAAGGGGGCGAACGTCTTCGGGCTGTCGGCCAATCCGCATCGCGTGATGAAGGTGCTCTACCGGGCGCCTTACTCCGAAGAGTGGGAGACGAAGAGCCTGGACTGGGCCATGGACCAGATCGCCCGCCGCGTCAAGGACGCTCGCGACGCTGATTTCACTGCGACCGACGAGGACGGCCGGCGGCTCAACTCGGTGAGGAACATCGGCACGCTCGGCGGCGCGACGCTCGACGTCGAGGAGAACTACCTGATCAAGAAGCTGTTCACGGCGGGCCTCGGCGTGGTCTCGGTCGAGAATCAGGCCCGAATATGACACTCCGCCTCGGTGCCCGGTCTGGGCGCCTCGTTCGGCCGCGGCGCGGCCACCAACTACCAGCAAGACCTGGCCAACAGCGATTGCATCCTGTTCATGGGCTCGAACATGGCCAAGGCGCACCCGGTCGGCTTCCGATGGCCCATGAAGGCCAGGGAGCGCGGCGCGACCCTGATCCATGTCAACCCGCGATTCTCCCGCACCTCGGCGCTGTGCGACGTCTTCGTCGGCATCCGGACCGGGAGCGATATCGCGTTCCTCGGCGGTCTGATCAACTACGTCCTCACCCACGACCGCTGGTTCAAGGAGTTCGTGCTCGCCTACACGAACGCGTCGGTGATCATCCAGGAAGGCTACCGGGATTCCGAGGATCTCGACGGCCTGTTCAGCGGCTTCGACCCCGAGAAGAATACCTACGACGCGTCCGAGGGCCACTGGGGATACGAGGGTGCTCCCGTCGAGGATGGGGATGGCCCGGCCGCGGACGCGCCGGCCAAGGGCGAGCACGGCATCCACGGCTATGGCCTGATGGGCGGGGCGACCTCGCACGGCAACCCGCGCGGCGATATGACGGCCGCACCGGCCGGCGAGCCGCCGCGGGATCCGACGCTGGAGCACCCGCGCTGCGTCATGCGGATCCTCCGGCGGCACTTCGCCCGCTACACGCCCGAGGCCGTCGCGCAGGTCTGCGGCTGCACGCCCGAGGAGTTCGTCCGCGTCGCCGAATTGCTCTGCGACAACTCGGGGCGCGAGCGCACCACCATGATCGTCTACGCGGTCGGCTGGACCCAGCACACCACCGGCGTGCAGATGATCCGGTCGGCCGGGATCCTCCAGCTCCTCCTCGGCAACATCGGCCGGCCCGGGGGCGGCATCATGGCGATGCGCGGGCATTCGAGCATCCAGGGCTCGTCGGATGTGCCGACGCTCTACGACCTGCTCCCCGGCTACTTGCCCCAGCCGGCGGCCGATCCCGGGCACGACACGCTCGACGAGTATGTGAAACACGAGGGCCTGCCGACCGGCTACTGGATCAACTTACGCAAGTTCACCGTCAGCCTGCTCAAGGCGTACTACGGCGACGCCGCCCGGCCGGAGAACGACTTCCGCTACGACTGGCTGCCCCGCATCGACGGCGATTATTCGCAGCTCCTGACGTTCGACCGCATGTCCCGCGGCGAGATGACGGGCTACTTCATCCTCGGCCAGAACCCGGCCGGCGGCGGCCCGAATGCCGGTCTGCATCGGGCCGGCCTGCGGAATCTCAAGTGGCTGGTCGTCCTGGACTGGTTCCCGACCGAGACCGCGACGTTCTGGAAGAATGACCCCGAGGCCCCCCCGGCCGCGGAGATCGGGACCGAGGTCTTCCTCATCCCGGCCGCCTCGAGCACCGAGAAGGAGGGTACCCTCACCAACACCCAGCGCCTGATGCAGTGGCACAACAAGGCGCTCGACCCGCCGGACGACTGCCGGTCGGACGCCTGGTTCGTCTACAACCTGGGCAAGCGGCTCCGCGAGCTGTACGCCGGCTCGACCGATCCGAAAGACCAGCCGCTGCTCCACCTCACCTGGGACTACGACCACGACGGCCCCCAGCGGCTCCCCGACGGGACGATCAGCCGGATCGAGGGCGAGCCGGATGTCAACAAGGTCCTCCAGGAGATCAACGGCCGCGACCTGACCGCCATCGATCCGCGCAACGGGCGGCCCCGACTGCTCCCGGGCTTCTCCGATCTGAAGGACGACGGCACCACAGACTGCGGTTGCTGGCTCTACGGCGGGATCTATCCCGAGCCGGGCCGGAACCGGGCCGACGAGCGCAAGATCACCGAGAACAACTTGCTCCAGCCGGAGTGGGGCTACGCCTGGCCGCATAACCGCCGGATCATGTACAACCGCGCCTCGGCCGACCCCGAAGGTCGCCCCTGGTCGGAACGCAAGAAGTTGATCTGGTGGGACGCGGCGGAACGCCGCTGGGTCGGCCAGGACGAGCCCGATTTCGAGCCCGACAAGCCGCCCGACTACCGCCCCGCGCCCGATGCGGTCGGCATGGACGCGATCGCCGGCGACGAGCCGTTCATCATGAAGCCCGACGGCATCGGCTGGCTGTATGCCCCGGGTGCCATCAAGGACGGCCCGCTGCCCGTACATTACGAGCCGGTCGAGTCGCCCGTCGGCAACCTGCTGTATCCCCGCGTGCCCAGCTCGCCGACGGTGCGCACCCTCGAGGGCCCGCACAACCGCCTGGCGCACGCGCCGAGCGACGAGTTCCCGGTCGCCGCCTTCACGTTCCGGCTGACCGAGCACTACCTCAGCGGACCCATGAGCCGGTTCAACGGCTGGCTGAGCGAATTGCAGCCGGAGATGTTCGTCGAGCTCAGCCCCGAGCTGGCCGCCGAGCGCGGCATCAAGCATGGCGGCTGGCTTACGGTCCGATCGCCCCGCGGCCGGATCGAGGCCCGCGCCATGGTCACCCGCCGCATCCGCCCGCTGGTCGTCGAGGGACGGGTCGTGCACCAGGTCGGCCTGCCGTTCCACTGGAGCTACGCCGGCGAGACGGTCGGCGGCAACGCCAACGACTTGACCTCATTGCTCGCCGACCCCAACGTCAGCATGCACGAGGCGAAAGCCTTCACCTGCCAGGTCGAGCCCGGACGTCTCTCGGGCCGCGTCGCGCATCCGACCGTGCCGCCGACGACCTGGCCCGACCGCCGGCACACGCCCGACACCCCGAGGTCCGCGCAGCCGGAAGGCAAGTTCCACCCGGATGGGCGTTAACCGTGTTCAATCTGGTGAGGGAGCCGCGAATGGCCGTGAGAGAGCTGGAAGTCCCCGAGCTGCCGCAGGCCGACGACCCGCCGCGCGGGGCGGCCGGCGTGCTGGTCGATTGCCTGGTCGGGCCGTTCCTGCCCGTCGAGCGGCCCGAGCCCCGCACGCCCACGGGGTTCTACACCGATACCACCGTCTGCATCGGCTGCAAGGCGTGCGAAGTCGCCTGCAAGCAATGGAACCAGCTCCCCGCCGACGGCCTGCACTGGACCGGCCGCAGCTACGACAACACCGGCGAGCTGTCGGCCACCTCGTGGCGGCACGTCAAGTTCATCGAACAGTTCCCTCCCTCGGCCCCCCGCGCCGGCCCGATCCGGACGGGCAGGCGGCAGACGGCCCGGCCGTCACGCTCGAGTCGCTGCTCGACGGCACGATCGGCAAGGCGGCCGGCGGCGAGACTTCCTCGACCGGGCGATGGCTGATGATGAGCGACGTCTGCAAGCACTGCACGGCCGCGCCGTGCCAGCACGCCTGCCCGACGGGCGCGATCATCTATAACGAGTTCTCGAATGTCTACATTCAACCAGACATCTGCAACGGCTGTGCTTACTGCATCGCCGCGTGTCCATTCGGCGTGATCACTCGCAGCCACTTCGACGGCCACGCTCACAAGTGCACGCTCTGCTACGACCGCCAGCGCGACGGCCTGGTCCCGGCGTGTGCCAAGGCCTGCCCGACGGCCTCGATCCAGTTCGGTCCGATCGACGAGCTGCGCGAGCGCGCCCGCCGGAGAGTCGAGGAGCTGCGAGCCCGCGGCTCGACGGGTGCTCATCTCTACGGCGACGCGGCCACCGGCACCTACTCCGACCTTCACTCGTTCTACCTGCTCGTCGATTCGCCGTCAACCTACGGGTTGCCCGACCGGCCGTTCAACCCGTGGCTGAACATGATGGGCGACTACGCTGCGCTCGCTGCTGGGCGGGCTGGCCGCGGTGGCCGCCCTGCTGCTGGCCTGGTACATGCGGATCTCCTGAGAGCGAGGCCCGGCTCCGTGGATACGACCGCTCCGATCACCGGCGACGGCTACGCGGGCCTCCGGGTCACCAAGGCGCCGAACTGGCATACGCTCGTCGCCCTCGACATGCTGTTCAACAACCTGACGACCGGGCTCTTCCTGGTGGCGGCGGCCGGCGATCTGGTCGCAGCCTCGACGTTCGGCACGGCGGGCCGGCTGGCGTACCCGCTTGCCCTGGCATTCCTGCTGGTCAACCTGCTCTGCCTGGTCCTCGACCTCGGCAACCGCTTGCGGTTCCACCACATGCTCCGGGTGTTCAAGCCGAGCTCGCCGATGTCGCTGGGGACGTGGTGCCTGACCGCGTACTCCTTCCCGCTCACGCTGATCGTGGGAATGGAGGTCTTGCGGGCGCTGGGGCTCGCCGATGCGGCGGGCGGCGGATTTCTCAGCATGGCCCGAACGATCGCGATCGTCGCCGGCATCCCGTTTGCCCTGGGCTCGGCGATGTACAAGGGGGTCCTGTTCAGCACGACCGCGCAGCCCGGATGGAAGGACGCCCGCTGGCTCGGCGGCTATCTGACGAACTCGGCGATCACCCTCGGCGGCGTCGAGCTGCTGGCGATTGCCGCGGTCCTGGGCCAGCAGTCTGCCGCATCGGCGCTGCGTCCGGCCGTGGCGGTGATGCTGGCGATCAACCTCGTCTTCCTCTGGCCGGTCCGTGGGGCGCTCGTCCGGGCGGCCAACGGACTGCTCGGCGGTGGCCGCCGCCTGATGCGAATCCTCGACCTCGGCGCCGTCGTGGGGGGACTCGTGCCCGCCGCGCTGGTGCTGGCGGGCGCGGGAATGATGCTTGCCATGATCGTGCTCGGCCTGGCCATCGCGGGGCAGCTCCTCGTACGCTGGTCGATCGTCATGCTGCCGCACGAGCCGACGGACGAATCGTATCGGCCCGGATCCGCCGACATCAGCGGCCGGGCGCCCGCCGACCGCTCGCTGGCCTGATCGACCGTACCCCTCCGCCGACGAACCCTTTCATTCGGATCTGAAGAAGGACGCCCCGCCGATGCCGATGGGAAACCCGCTCCGTCTGCTCGACCGCGATCGGACGATCGCCGGCCCTGGCTTCAACCGCTGGCTGATCCCGCCCGCTGCGCTGGCGGTCCACGTCTGCATCGGCGAGGTCTACGGCTTCAGCGTCTTCAACAAACCACTCGGGCGGCTGGTGGGCGTCACGCGGCCGATCCCGGGGGTCGATTGGAGCGCCTCGCGCATCGGCTGGATCTACTCGATCGCGCTCGTCATGCTGGGCCTCTCGGCGGCGTTCTTCGGGCGGTGGGTTGAGCGGGTCGGGCCGAGGAAAGCGATGGCCGCCAGTGCCTTGTGCTTCTGCGGCGGCCTGCTGATCGCCGCGGCCGGGGTGCGGATGCACGAGATCGTTGTCGTCTACCTGGGCTATGGCGTCGTCGGCGGGATCGGGCTGGGGCTCGGCTACATCGCGCCGGTGTCAACCCTGGTGAAGTGGTTCCCCGACCGGCCCGGGATGGCGACCGGGCTGGCGATCATGGGCTTCGGCGGCGGCGCGATCGTGGGTGCCCCGCTGGGCGTCGAGCTGATGGGACGATTCGCGTCATCCACCTCGGTCGGGGTGGCCGAGACGTTTGCGGCGATGGCCTGCGGCTACTTCGCCCTCATGATGTTCGGCGCCGCGATCGTGCGAGTGCCCGACGCCTCCTGGCGACCCGAAGGCTACGAGCCGCCCGCGCGACCGGCGAGGCTCGTCACCGATTCGCATGTCGCCGTGGACGCGGCCTGGAAGACGCGGCAGTTCTGGCTGCTCTGGGTGGTGCTCTGCCTCAACGTCACCGCCGGAATCGGCATCCTCGGCCAGGCGTCGCCCATGTGTCAGGACATGTTCGGGGTCACCGAGGCCATGGGTGCGGGCTTCGCCGGGCTGCTCAGCCTCTCCAACATGGGCGGCCGGATCCTCTGGGCGTCGGCCTCGGACCTCACCGGACGCAAGACAATCTACGGGGTCTACTTCCTGCTGGGTGCGATCCTCTACGCGACGATTCCCCTGGTGCAGCAGCGTCGCGGCGTGGTTCCCTTCGTCCTGATCACGGCCGTGATCATCTCGATGTACGGCGGTGGCTTCGCGACGATCCCCGCCTATCTCCGCGACCTGTTCGGCACGATGCACCTGGGTGCCATCCACGGCCGGCTGATCACCGCGTGGTCGATGGCCGCCGTGCTCGGCCCGCAGCTCGTGAGCTACATCTCCGAGGCCCGGATCGCCCGGGGCGTCCCCCGCGCATCGGCGTATAATCCCACCATGTACCTGATGACAGGTCTGCTGGTGGCGGGGTTCGTCTGCAACCTGATGGTCGGCCCCGTCAACCCGCGCCACCATCATCCCGAAGGGAGCGCCCCGACGTGAACCGTCCTGCCGAGAAGACCTCACCCTGGCGCCTCGCCGCCGCCTGGCTCGTGGTGACGCTCCCGCTGGCCTGGGGAGTTTACCAGACGGCCGCCAAGGCGTTGCCGCTGTTCCGAGGCGCCATCACGGTCGCGGCTCCCGCGTCACTGGAAGCTCACAGATGATCGAGGAAGTCCTGGAACGCCGCGTAGTTCGCATAGAGAGTCACGCCATGCGGTCCCTGGTAGTTGTACACCTGGCCGTCGGGGAAGTCCCTCGCGAAGCTCGCGGCGCTCACCGAGGCGATGACGTTCCGATCCGCGAGCCCGAACGCGGCGACGGAATAGGCGCGACTATCGCTCGGACCGCTGAACAACTGCGTGACCGCTGGGGTAAGGTGGACATGGCTCGCGACGTACCGGAAGTAGCGGTCATGCCCGTGGCTCGCGATCCAGGCACTGAGGTCCGGAGGGCCGTAGTAATCCATCACCGAGCTGACGTTCAGACCGGGCTGCCCGGCGACCCGCAGGGCCAGGGCCCCGCCGGCGCTGAAGCCGACCAGGCCGATCGGCTGGCCTCGGCTCACCGTGCGGACGTAGTTCACGACCTCCTCGAACGCGGCCGGACCGTTCATCGCCGGCGTGCTCACCTGGATCGCCTGGTCGCCGTGCCGCAAGAGCTGGTCGGCCGCGAGCTGCGTGGGCAGATCGGGGCCCGCCGCCGCCAGGGCGTTGCCGGGGAACACGAAGACCAGCGTGGGACAGTCCCGCGACTCGCACGCCTCCACCTCGGGTCGGAATCGTCTCATGTTGCGCTCGCCTGGTCGCTACGATTCGGCTCGTCCCGCCTGCCCGGGCCTCGGCCCGGTCGCTCCAGGACCGTCGGGTCAAACCCCCGACTATCATGGCAGGCGCGATCCTCGATGCGACCCCCAGATTCCCGAAAATCGGCCCAACCGGCGTGTCCCTGGACGCGTTGACACGATGAAGACGACCTTGACGATTCTGTCGGTTGCTCGGCCACCGTTGCCGGCCGGGGGGCATTGGGAGCTGGGTCGCTGCACTGGCCGGGTGCCTGCTTCTCGGCGGAGGAGCCGCCGCGCAGGAGGCCGATCCGGACGCCCTGCGCGTCGAGGCCCGGCTCTCGGACGGTGTGCATCACGTCGGGCAGGGCTTCGAGCTCCAGGTCGGCGTGGTGGCGCGAGGACAGCGTCCGGAGATCGAGCCGCCGGTCGTCGCAGGAGCCGACGTCTGGCTGGTGCGGAACGAGCTGAAGCCGATCAGCGTCAGCGGGATCGGACGGACGACGGGCGAGACGAACGCTTACATCAGTCGCTTTCGGGTCGTGCCGAGGCGGGCGGGGCCGCTCGAGGTGCCCTCGATCAAGGCCGTGGTGAAGGCCGAGACAGGCCGGAGCAAGCCGCTGCGGACGATCGTCAAGCCGTTGCCGCCGGAGGGGCGGCCGACCGAATTCCTCGGGGGAGTGGGCGGCTTCACCCTGAAGGCCGAGGCGGCACCGAGGTCGGTGCGGGTCGGTCAGGAGTTCGAGTATCGCCTGACGATCCTCGGCCCGGCGGCATGGGGGACGACGGGTCGGCCCGAGCTGAAGCGGTTCGACCGGCTGCCGGTGGGCCTGCGTATCCGGCCGGACCGGATTGACGCGATGCGCGAGCCTCCCTCGCGGACGTTCGTCTACCGGATGCGGCCGACCCGGGCCGGCGAGGTCGTGCTGCCGCCGGTGGCGATCGCCGCGTTCGACCCGTCGAACGCAGCACTATGTCACGCGGCTGGCGCCGAGCGTGCCCGTCAAGGTGGTGGCTGTGCCGACGTTCGACCCCTCGGCGATCCCGGACCTGAACCGAGGCGGCGGCCCCGCCGAGGCCCGCTCGGCCGCGCTGCGGTGGGCGCTGGGGCTCTCGTCGGCCGCGGTCTTGCTGGCAGCGGCCGGCGCGCTGCTGTGGGTCCGACGAAGGGCCCGGCGGGCCGGCCGACTGGTCGGACCGGCCGCGGCGCGGCACTTCGCCGCCGGGATGGCCCGCGAGCTGGCCGGTCGCGGCTCGCCGTCGGGCGGGGATGCCGCCGAGCTCGCCCTGACAATCAGCGAGGCCCTGATTCGCTACCTCGAGCTCGGCCTCGGCCGTCCCCCGGGTGCCCTGACGCCCGCCGAGGCCGGGTCGAGCGTCGCCGCCTGCACGGCTTCGGACGAGCTGGGCGACCGGGCCTCCCAGGTCGCCGCCCGGTGCGACGCCGTCCTCTACCGCGACGTCCCCGCACTGCCCGAAGACCCCGACCGGCTCCGGCAGGACGCCCGCGACCTGTTCCGTCGGCTCGGCGAAGCATAGCGTTGGGCGTTTGGCTGTAAGTCGCTGGACGCTTGCCGGAGCGGCCATCCGATCCCGGTGTCATGCTACGGAATGGTGTTATTATGGACGTGTGTTCGCAATTGAATCTGGAAGCTTGGGACCTTCTAAGTCCTGAGGACCGTCTCGAGATCGCCTCGGAGGTCTGTCGCCGCCTTCCGGAATTCCGTCTCGAGGGGATGGCGCTCTGTATTCAAGCAGAGCAGCGGCATCCGATCGCCTTCTTCCTTCTGGGTGGCCATAGATTCGCTCTCATCGCCGGATCGGAGGCGACACTGGGGTTCGATCCGGAAAATCCCTGGGTACCGAGCGAGGTGGAGTCGGAGAATTGGGATCGCTTTCGATACGAGAGGGGGCGCAATCTGCCGCCGCTTCCAGATCTTGATGTATTCGTAAGTAGCCATCTAAGTAAACTGAGGCGAGTTCGGATCAGGCCTTTCCTTTTGGAAGTCGCATCGGTGCCATTGGATGAGAAGCCCTTAAGTCCTGATGATCCTATTTATGATCATGAGCTGGTTCTTAGGTTGACCGCGGGTTTCGGGGGGGCGACCCAGTTCCGGGCTGGGAGGAGGGTAACATACACGCTGGATGAGCGCTCCGTGCCCCAGGTGATCGAAGATATCCCCGTGAGGCACGGAGACGCAGTCTCTTATGCCCTCTCATCGAGCCTGCGATTGCCGACCTCTGACGAGTGGGAGTATGCGTGCGCGGCGGGTTCGCGGAGCCTCTTTCGCTGGGGAGACCGGGTGCCATTGATTCCGGAGCATCCAATGCCCGACTCACTCGCCGGTCGATCGCCGGCCGAGCTTCACAGGAACCCCGCTCTCTTGAGCGAATATCTGGATTATTCAAATAGAGATCCAATGATGGATCCGTCGTGCAATCCCTCGTTGCTTCCTAATGCGTTCGGTCTGACTCTTCCGCCGGTTTATTCCGGCCGACCTGAATACTGTCATGAGACGGACTGTCTGAAGGGCGCCGGTAGTACTGCTCTATTGGAGATGCCAGATATGATCTCCGCCTGGCTTCCTACCGCCTCCGCCTTTATCTATCAACCTGCGGTAGATCTGACAAAGTTTCGTCTTTCAAGAGCAGCGGTTCGGCGTGCCGTCTCCCTCCAGAATCCTAGGCAGTAGCGTTCGAGGTGGGGTCAAACGTTGTTATTGGTGTTTTCGACGATGCCGGCCCGACGGACTGGTACGGGTCGCTCACCCTTCAATTTTCCGGACATGGTCGTCGGAGACGGCGAGATGGACGACGCCACGGGCCAGGGGTATTCCTGGCACTGCCGCAAGGCGCGAGAGCGCGGTGACGGAGGAGCCAGAGGTCCGAGCATCACGGGCGCAGGGATATCATCGCCATCGGCGGGTGAATCCGGCCGGCCGGAGGCGCCCGTGTCCGAGGGGTCGATCGGCGGATGCGGCCGACGGTCGGGCCGGAAGTCGGTCGGACTTTCGGGCCGGACGCGGGCAGACCGGATCTCGGCTCGGGCCGACCGGCGGCGTCGGGCTGATAGCCTGACATCCGGATAGCTTCACGGCTTCCTGTCTGTCCGGTGGCCGGCGTGCACGCCCATCACGTCACGGCAACTCCCTCAGGAAGTTCAGTAATTCCTCATGAAACGCCGCCGGGTCGCTCATGTACGGGGCGTGGCTGCCGCCGGGGATGATGACCTTGCGGCCTTCGGGGACGGCCTTGATCAGCAGGTCGGCCTGCTCCAGGGGGATTGTCCGGTCGTGCTCGCCCCACACCGCCAGGACCGGGGCCGTGATCCGGTGCAACTGTTGCTCATAACTCGGGATGCCCACCGGCGCGACGGCCACGAAGCCGGAGACCCGCTGTGGCTCCTCGGTCACCAGAGGGAGGGCAAATCGCCCGCTCATCGACGGCGAGATCACCACGGGCCGCTCGACCTTCAAGAGGTCGAGGAGGACCCGCAGCCAGGTCCGTGCGGCCCCGTGCGACGGCGACGACCTCCCGAAGCCCGGCAGGTCCACGGCATAGGCCAGATAGCCCGCCTGGGCCAGCGCCTCCATCGTCCCGATCTGCTGCCAGGTCTCCGCCTGGAAGCTGGCCCCGTGCAGCAGGACGATCGGGCGGCCCTTCTCATCGCCCGCGACCAGGTAATGGACCCGTGAACCCTCGACCTCGATCCAGCGGGACTGGTTCTCGATCATCTCGCCCTCCGTCGTCGCAACTCTGGCACGTCCATCCCGTTGGACGCCCCCGTACCGACCAAGCGACCGACCGATCAGCCGCGTGGGTTCACCAGGCGGCCCAGGAAGAGGAGGTTGCCCGTCCGGTTGTCGCGGATCAGGAACACGAACGGGTGATCGGCCCGGAAGACCGCAGGCTGTTTCTCGTCGATCGACTCCGTGGCCTTGACCGACAGGTCCGTGGCGGCCGCCGCTTCCGTCCCCTCCTCGTTGACGTCGGCGAACGCCTTGTGGATCACCGCCGAGAGGCATAGCTTCGGCTCGGCGCTCATGCCCGTCAGGTCGGCCTCGCCGGGCGTGAAGACCCGGGTCATCCCCATCGACTTCAGCACCTCGGCAAGCCGGAACTGCGAGTCCAGCCGGAACCGGGGCAGGAGGACCTGGACCTCCCGCTTCCGCAGGCCGAGTTGCCAGCGGTACAGGTTTTCCGCGGTCAGCCCGGCTTCCAGGGCCGAGAGTCCTTCGATCTTCGTCGGGCAGCAGGATCACCATCGCCAGGGCACCCTGGCCGTAGGGCAATTCCAGCACCTTCAGGCCGTCACCGGCCCAGTAGCGGAAGTCGCCCTGCTGGACCATCAAGGGCACGTCCGTCTTCCGGCTGGCCGAGACGTGGAAAGGGGCCGCCCGGGTCAGTTCCTTCCGGAACGGCTCGGTCCAGATGCCCTTGAAATAGACGGCGTTGGTGATCATCAGCCGGGTTGCGGAGTCGAGGACGCCCGGCGCGATCAGGTCGGGAATCTTGCCCTGGGTCTGCTCGTCGACCCAGGCATTGATCCGCCGGCGGGCCGGTTCGGCCTGGCGGGCGAAATCGACCTCGGCCAGCTCGGCGCCGTAGTGCTCACGGGTGACGGCCAGGAATTCCGGCAGGAAGGACGAGCCCTGCTGGCCCCAGAGGCGGTTGGCCGCGACCAGCCGATAACCCTGCTTCGGACCACCCGCGTTTGAGGACCGGCGCAAGCCTCCGAAGGCCGCATGAAGCTTGTCGAGGGGCAGGCGGAGGTGGAGCACCTTCGCCATCTGCTCGGCGGTCTCTCCCCTGGCCCCGGCGTAGGTCATCGCCATGGCCATCGAGAGGCTGGCGGGCGAGAAGAACAGGTCCTCCGACTCCTGCGTTCGCAGCCGGGCGTAGAGTTCCAGGGCGAATCGGTAGTTGTCCTCGGCGATGGCCCGCATGTCGGACGTCACGGCTTCGGACTGCTGATCGCTCGCTCCGGACGGTTCCGACCTGCGAGAACAGGACGGGCCGACGACGAGCATCAGCGAGAGCAGGGCGAGCCGGGATCCGAGGCGGTTCGTCGGCTGACGTGCGCGAATGGGCTGCATGATGGTCCTCTCGGTCGGGACGGCGGCATCGGCCGCGTCGAGATGGCCGCGGGAGAGCCGTCGGACCGGGATGCGTCGGGCAACTCGGTGCCCATGGCCTCCGACTCGATTGTGATCGGCCCCGCGCCGTGCGTCAAACCTGGGACTTTCTCCGGGGCCCGAGAATTGCCGCGAACGGCCCTGGCAGTCCTGGTAAATCGAAAAAGTTATATAATATACTACAAATTATTGAAATGTTGATTCATATCATTTGACAGGTGGGAGGGCGCGGCTCCGGCCCGGTGGCACCTGCGGGGACCTGGTGACTCTTGTGGTCGAGCGGGGCACGGTCCATCTTCGGGGGTCGGTTGGTGATTGCCGGGAACGTGTGGCGAATCGTGGCCTATAGTCCTGATGGTGGCGAGATGCGTCCTCCGATCGCTCGGCGTCCGGCAATCCGCCGGTGAGCGACCGCCACGATTCGCCGATAGGAATCCGCAATATGATGACGCTCGATCGTGGGCAGCCGGGATTCGGCGCGCTTCGGCCATCCCGGGAAAACCGTCGCGGCGATGGTTCGCCCGGACCGGCGTCGATTGATTACTCGGCCCGGAACACGCGGGTCCGCGTTGACACGAGCGAGTCGGCATGGCTCGCCGGTGCGGTCCTCGACTCGTTGACGGCGCACATCGCGGTGCTGGACGAGTCCGGGAGAATCCTGGCCGTCAATCGATCGTGGCGGGAGTTCGCGCGGGAGAACGGCGCCGAGGGGCTGGATGTTTGCGAGGGGGCCGACTACCTGCAGACGTGCGAGCAGGCCGCCGCCGAGGGGACCGACGGAGCCGCGGCCTTCGCCGAGGGGTTTCGCCAGGTGCTGGCCGGGCAGAGCGAGAGTGCCCTGGTGGAATACGCCTGCCATTCCCCGGAGTGCCGGCGCGGTACGTTGCGCGAGCGACCCGCCTGCGGGGCGACGGGCCCCCGCGGGTTGTCATCTCGCATGAGGACGTCACCGCGCGGAAGCTCGCCGAGGAGGCCAGGGCCGAGAGCGAGGCGGTCCTGCGCAACTTCTTCGATAACGCGCCGGCGCTCCTGGGCGTCGTCGAGCTCGAAGGGGACGACTTCTGGTACGTGCTGGTCAATGAGTCGTCGGCCGGCTACATGGGGCTGGAGCCGGCGCGGATGGCGGGCCGTCGGGCTCGCGAGCTGGGCATCCCGGAGCACCTCGTCGAGCTGTGGGTCGGCAAGTTCCGCGAGAGCCGACGAATCGGCGAGCCGGTCTATTTCCAGTACGGCGAGGACGGCTACCTCGGCGCACGGAGGATGTCGGGCATCGCCTGCCACCTCGGCGCGTCGCCGGGAGGACGCGACCGGTTCGCCTACATCATCGAGGACGTGACCGAGCAGCGACTGGCCGAGGAGACGATCGCCGAGCAGATCCGGATCGACGAGTACGGCCGGGACGTGCGCGTGACGCTGGCGGAAGGCGCCCCGATGCGGCGGATGATGACCCGCTGCGCCGAGGCGATGGTGCGGCACCTCGGCGGGTCGGCCGCCTGGATCTGGATCCTCGACGACGCGAAGGAAGTCCTCGAGCTCCAGGGTCGCGCCGGGCTCGACCCGCCGGGCGACGGTCCTCCGGACCGAGTGCCGCTCGGAAATGGCCTGATCGGCCGGATCGCCGAGCTGCGGCGGCCGTACCTGGCCGATGACCTGCGGCCCGGCGACCTCGCGTGGACCGGGCGCGACGACGCGGCCGCCTTCACCGGCTATCCGCTGCTCGTCGAGGAGAGGATTGTCGGCGTGGCCGCGATGGTCGGGCGCGGCCGATCTCGGAGGCCACGGCCCGCGCGATGCTCTCGATGGCGCATGGCATCGCCCTGGGCATCGAGCGGAGGCGGGCCGAGGCGCAGGTCCATTGCCTGAACGAGAAGGTCCGGCGCGGCCTTCGCGGATGCCGGGCCCTGCGGCGCGTCGATGCCGCGATCACCAGCAGCCGCGACCTGGCGTGGAACCTCGACCTGGTCGTGGAGGAGGCGATCGACCAGCTCGGCGTGGATGCCGCGGCTGTCCTGCTGCATGAGGAGGCCGACGGGGCGCTGACGCTCGCGGCCGGCCGCGGCCTGGCGGCATTGGAGTTGAGCCGCGACCTGGGCGATCCTGGCGGCCTGGCCCATCGGGTCGTCCTGGCGGGGCGTTCGGTGTCCATCCCCGACCTGAGCGACAACCCGGTGGCCGACCGTCGAGTCGCCCGGCTGGTGGGGCAGGGGATCGCGGCCTACCATGCCATCCCGCTCCACGCAGGGGGCCGGGTCAAGGGGGTCCTGGAGTGCTTCCGCCGCACGCGGCTGGAGCCCGACGCCGAGTGGATCAACTTCGCCGCGATGCTGGCCGAGCAGGCGGCCATCGCGATCGACAGTGCCGGTCTATTCCAGAGCCTGCGGTGCTCGAACGAGGAGCTCGCGCGGCCTACGATTCGACGATCGAGGGCTGGCGCGGACCCTGGACCTGCGCGACCACGAGACCGAAGGTCATAGCCGAAGGGTCACCGAGATGACGCTGACCCTGGCGCGTGCCATGGGTCTGGGCGAGGCCGAGCTGATCCATGTGCGCCGGGGATCCCTGCTGCACGACATCGGCAAGCTCGGCGTGCCCGACTCGATCCTGCTCAAGGCGGGCTCGCTGGAGGAGGCCGAGAGGATCGTCATGCAGCGGCATCCGACCTACGCCCTGGAGATCCTCGAACCGATCGAGTTCCTCCGGCCCGCGCTGGAGATCCCCCATCATCACCACGAGCGCTGGGACGGGACCGGCTACCCTGGCGGCCTGGCGGGCGAGCGGATTCCCCTGGCCGCGCGGATCTTCGCGGCGGTTGACATCTGGGATGCCCTGAGCCACGACCGGCCCTATCGCCGGGCCTGGTGCCAGGACCGCGTGCTAGAGCACCTGCGGAGCCTGTCGGGTACCCACCTGGATCCCCGGGTGGTCGACATGTTCCTGCCCCTGCTCTCCCGAGATGCGCAGCCACGGGTGCGGCCGTCCGGCGTCCAGCAACTCGAGGCCCCGGACGATGTGAACCGCGACGGGTCGGGCCGGTGCGGGGCCGACGCGGGCCGTTCGCCGGCAATCTGACTGTTTTGTACTCGAAATCGGACCAACTCGAGCGCCAAACGGTTGGATTGCGCACGATGGGACGATCCGGCCGATGCGAACCCGGCTGTGAGGCGCTCCGATAGGGGAAGCCAGGTCGCTTCGCCGCCCGCCTTGCCTTCGGCGGCGAGCTGAGCGACCTCGCATCCTCGGGCGGCAACGCTCTGGTCCGGGGCGACGGAAGTGCACCCCGAAGTGTCGGGCGGGCGAGCAAGCTACCTGAGCGATCCTTCGACCCTGTGGATCAGGGGAGCTGTCCCCATTGAGGAAGGATGGCCCGATGAGGAAGGAATTGCTGCCGACCGTTCGATGGGCTGGTATCCGGCAGGCCGGGCCTGGTCGGGAAGGCCACGGGGCAAAGGCCAGCCGGGTACCGCGTTTGAGATTAGCGTGCCGCCATGGCGTGCGAGCGGGGGAGTGTGGTGTTGTTGAAAAGCTCGCGGGCGATAGGCTGGGTCGAGCGGCGAGAGGGCTCGAAGCCGTCGACGCGCATCGGGGTGACGATCTTGTTGGTGAGGTTCTCGATCGCCGTGAGCGGCTCGCCCTGGTCGGGGCAGACGAACAGGTAAGCGATGCCGTCCTTGCCCATGCGTCCGGTGCGTCCGATCCGGTGGACGTAGTTCTCGGCGTCGTCGGGGATGTCGTAGTTGACGACGTGGCTGATCCCCTCGACGTCGATGCCGCGGCCGACGACGTCGGTGGCGACGAGGACGGTGATCTCGCGGCTGCGGAAGCCGCGCATCACGCGGTCGCGGGAGCTTTGCGGCAGGTCGCCGTGGATGGCCGCCACGCCCTGGATGGTCCGTCGCAGGCGGTCGGCCAGGCGATCGGCACCGCGCTTGGTGCGGGTGAAGATGATGCACTGCCGCGGCTTGTCGCGCTTCAGCAGGTGCACCAGGAGCTCGAACTTGCGGTCGGCGTCCACCGAGATGCAGAACTGCTCGATGGTCTCGACCGAGGGCTCGTCGCGCGACAGGTTCACCTCGAGGGGGTTGAACATGTAGCGCTGGGCCAGCTTGCGGACGTCGGGGTTGATGGTGGCCGACAGCAGCAAGGTCTGGCGCGGCTCGGGGAGCTTGCGGAGGATGCGCTCGATATCGGGGCGGAACCCGATGTCGAGCATCCGGTCGGCCTCGTCGAGCACGACGTGGACGATGTCGCCCAGGTACAGCGTGTTGCGCTGGATGTGGTCGAGCACCCGGCCGGGCGTTCCCACGACGATGTCGATGCCCCGCTGCATGGCGCGGATCTGGCGGTCGATCGGCTCGCCGCCGAACGCGCCGCAGATTGCCGCCGTGCCCCCCTCGGCCAGCCTCTGGAGCTCGCCGACGATCTGCTGCACCAGCTCGCGGGTGGGCGCCAGGATGATCGCCTGGGGTCCCCGGCCGCGCGACTCGAGCATCTCGATGATGGGGATGCCGAAAGCGGCCGTCTTGCCGGTGCCGGTCTTGGCCTGGCCGATGACGTCGAGGCCGTCGAGGGCCTTGGGGATGAAGGCCGCCTGGATGGGGGTGGGCCGGGTGTAGCGGGCGTGGTGAAGAGCCCGCAGCATCGTGGGGCTCAGGTCCATGGACAGGAACCCATTGGCGGGTTCCGCTTCAACTTCAACGCTTCGGGTCAATCAATCCTCCGGAGTACGATTCGTCTAAAGATCCATGCGGGCCGTCCGGCCGGCCGTCGCAATCGCGGGCCGATCGGGCATGGGCCGACAATGGGGACAGGTCCGAGTCCCGCTCCGACTCCCTCGTTGGAGAAGCGTCACCGGCTGGAGCCAGAATTGCCCCGTGGGAGAATCGCCGCGTCGACGATTCGATCCGCCTGGCCGGCATCGATTGGGGGAGGGTGGGACTGCAAGGATCCCCGTCCTGATGCGGGTCGCGTCCCGCCGGCTTGACTTTACGTATTTCGGCGGTGACGGGTTGACTGGAACCATCATATCCCGTTAGCCCGCTCTCGTCAAAGCCAATTACCGACGGTTCCGGCGGATCGGATTGGCGGCTCGTCCGATCGCCGCGGACGCCGGCGTCCGGGCGGCGCGGGCTCGCCCGGACGGCATCGTCGCCGACGACGGGGGTCATCTTGATGGAAAACTCCTGGAACTCCTTGCTCCGGTGCCGGCCGGCGCGCTAGTGTCGACGGGGGGAGCCGGCCGCTCCGGCGGCGGCTCGCCCGGCGTCGTCGAGGCGTGGGTGGGGGACCGGCCGGTCCCTCGCCGTCCGGCCGGCGGGCCGGGCCGGGTGCCCGGACCCGAACCGTTTGAGTGACACCGAGGGATGGAGGAGTCGTCGTCGTGGCCGATCAACCGAACGCCAATGACCTCCAGCAGAAGTATCGCCAGTTCCTCGACTTGCTGCCGCTGACCCTCTCGCTGGCCGGCCTGCCGACCAGCGAGGGCCGGCTCTACGGCGAGGAGCAGATCGAGGCGAGCGGGCATGACCGTCCGCGCGGCCTATCGCGTCGCGCGGACGGTCGCGAAGGAATGCCTGGGTGGATCGTAAGACCGTTGCCGGTCGCCCCCGACGGGCTCGGGCGAATCTCGCGACCGGTGCTGTTCGAGGTCCGGGGAGAATCCGATAAGACAATCGCGTGGCGAGCCGGCCGGGCCGGTCAACCGGGACCTTCGCCTGCCCGCCCGCCAGTCCACCCCGGCATCTCCCATGAGAAAGGCCCTCTGCGCGATGACGCTGATGCAGCAATCCAGCCCACGGCCCCGCCGACTCCGTGCCGCCCTCATCGGCCTGGGCCTGGACAACGCCGACGACCAGAACCGCATGACCCGCGGCGACCAGAGCCTGATCTTCGGCGGTTCCGCCGAGACCCACGCCGAGCTGCGGGAGACCGCCGTGCGGATGGAGCTCGAGCTCGACCAGCCAGGGGCTGCGAACTGGGCGACCTCGACCCGATCGCAGCTCGCCGAGCTGGCCACGCTGATCGACTCGCCCGAGCTCCGCGAGATCGCCCTGCGGCTCCAGGCCGGCCTCGAGCGCGACGGCCGCGCCTTCGAGGAGCTGACCGCCGAGGAGCTCACCGAGATATCGGCCCCCTCGACCTCCGAGACCGGAACTGATCAGCCGCCGGGCCATGCCGGCCCGCCGGGTCCCGTCGCAGAACCCACCGGAACAGACGCGCCGGCCGGCCGGGGCGTACCCCATCCCTCCGCGAGGGGCGTCGCGGGAGGTCCCCACGCGGGGGCCAACCCGCTCCCGCGACGCCCCGAGCATCAGCGGAGGGGGTGCCGCCCGGCCTGCCGGCGCTCGTTCATTGACCCGCGCCAGCGCCCGCGGCTCATCCTTGATCAGCTTCACCAGTTGCGTCGCCGAGCAGCCCAGCACCTCCGAAGCTTCCTTCGGGTCGTCGTCCCGGGCCGTCAGCACGTCGAGCGCCTCGGCCAGCAGCGCGGGAAAATCGTCGTGGTCCGGATTGACCACGATCCGCCCGCCCCGGCATCGCGACCGCCACAGGCGCTCGGGTACGGACGGCTCCCTCCTCGGCCCGCTCGATCGGCCGCCGGATCGCCAGCGCCAGCTCGATCCGCAGCCGGGCCAGCGCGGCGCGTCGGTTCTCGCCCTGCGTGCGACGCTCCGATGCCTCGGCGCGGATCCCGTCGGCCGGTGCGTCAGGATCACGGCGGTCTCGACCTTGTTGCGGTTCTGCCCGCCGGGGCCCGAGCGACGGGTCGCGCGGAACTCGCACTCGGCGTCGAGTGCCGACGGATCCAGCGAGGCAGGGTGCGGCGGCGGGTCTTGGTCTCGTTCGCCTGGCATGGTCGTTGTGTCTCGGTCGCGGGGCTACTCGGGCCGTGGTTGGTTCCCCGGGCCATCGTCGGGTAGCTCCTTGAGGTAGGGGCCGACGAGCGCCTCGTCGGAGGGAGGCTCGGCCTTGTGGTCGCGGCGGTAGAGCTCGCTCGCCAGGAAGACCACGAGGGCCCGTGGCTGGCGCGATCGCGGGCTCGGGTCGCCTGGAGGTTGAACTGGTCCAGGAGCAACCGGGCGTCGAGGGTGCTCCGCAGCCAACGGTCGAGGGCCTTCGGCGAGATGGCGCGGGCTTTCGCCGGCGCCTCGGGGCCGAAGTCGTAGAAGTCGTGGGGGCCGACGACCTTCGGATCCCTCGCCGGGCGTCGGTCGCGGGGCATCTGCTCGGTGCGCCAGCCAGTTGGCGAAGGCCAGCCGGAGCACGCGACGGCTCCGCTCCGGCTCGCGCCGCCAGATCCGCCAGGCCTCGGCGATCGAACGGATCCGCTCCGTGTCGAGCCAGATTCCGCGCGATCGAGGCTCGCCCTCAGCCCGCTCACCAGCGATTGGAGCCCCGGGACGTACTCGCCTTCGAGGAAGCTCTCGAGGATCCGATACTCGGTCTGGAGGGTATAGGAATCGGACGGCACGAGGGTGCCGCAGGCGACGACGTCGTCGAGCGCACGGCGGACCAGCTCGGGCGTGGTCCGCGGATCGGCCGCCCAGCCCGAGACCCGCTGGCGGATCGAGGAATCGTCCCTCTGGCTCCATTGTCGCATGGTGTTCGATCCGCGAAGGCCCATGTGATGGGCGGAGCGGATGGCCGCGCGATACCACGGCCATGCCGCCGCCCATGTCACCCCGCTCCTCCAGCCGCGAGGCCTCGAGCAGCGCAGAGCCACTGGAGCCATCGGATCGACGGGATCGTCGCAAATCGGCGGAGATCGCCAGCGAGCGAGTTGACAGATCGGTGGAAGGCGGAGCCCCTCCGTGTCGGAATGACAGTCGGCCAGGACTTGCCACCACACGGAGCGCATGGACTCACCGGTCCTGTTACCGAAGACTCGCTGTCGCCTCACCGGGATGTGACCGGCCTCCGCGGGGACAGCCTGCACGCCGAGATCCGCGAGCAGACTCGGCCCGAACTCATCGAGACGCTCCGTAAGCGTCGTGCACATCCATCCGCCCGGGACGATCTCGCGGGGTCCAGGAGGAGATTGTTTGCATGCATTTGATGTTCCAGGGCCCCCAAAACCCCCTGTACCCCCTCCGCTCTTCTTTCTCCCCCTACTATCAGGATGTATCAGGTTTGCAGAAACTGAAATGCACCTATCGGCGAAGAGCGCCATTTTCTTGACGCAAGCCCTTTGGCCAGAAGCAGAAAAATTATCTGGAGATTCCTTGAGATTTTCCGTCGCGGAGGCGGTTTCCGTGGTCCGGTTCATATTTGGCCGGTTGTTTTCGGTTTGGCGTGAGTCTCAGAAGCCGCTTTGGACGAGGCTGAAAGCCTCGAAGACGGCCCCTTCGGCCCGCTCGGGAGAGCTGTCGGCCCGGGCCGATGTCGGTCGCGCTCCAGCCTGCACGGTCCGGCCCGCCCGCCCGGATCGGCGCCAGGCGGAAGCATGACCGACGTGGGGTCCGGGCCGGCGGCGGCGTGGGAGACCCGCGCCGAACCCGACCGCACCGACCGTCGCGTCGGCCGGGACGAAGACCTGCGCCAACCGCGAACCGCCGGTGATGCCGGAGTTGCTCCACGCCGACCCGGCCCGGTGGGCGCAACATCTGTCAACTCCACGAGATGCCGGGTGAGACAATCCCGGATCGACCATAACAGCTTCGGGTCCGGGTCGTACGCGTCGGGCCTCTCCGAGCCCTGGCGGAAGAGCTCGAGTGCCTCGCGATTGTCCTCGGCACATTTCCGCAGCAGCAGATCGGCCGCCGACCAATGGGCGAAGATGTCGACCGCGGGGCCGCCCGCGCCCGCCTTGGCCGACACTTCCAGTGGCCGGAGTCGTTCGGCCGCGCGGCGATAAAGGATATATGCGTTGCGGTCATCGGGGATGGTCGTCGCGCGGAACGCGGCGACGTCGAACGGGTCGCCGATGCCGGGCAGGCCGGCGAGCTGGATCGACCACCAGCTCAGCGGGGTCGCGAGCAGCGCCAGCAGGGTCGCCGCCGCCGTCAGCACCCGCCGTCGGTTGCCGAAGAACCAGCGCAAGGGGGCGGCGAGGTATCGCAGATTCGGGAAGTCCCGGCTCAGGACCGAGGTCTCTGGCATGCTCATCACTCTCGCCCGGTCGGATTCGGGGCCTTCGAGGACTCGCCACCTGCTGCGGGCGCGGGGCTCGCCGACGGCGCCGGGAGATCGGTGTCACCCAGGCCGTCGTCGGGCAGCTCCTTGAGGTAGGGGCCGACGAGCGCCCGGTCGGAGGGGGGCTCGACCTTGTGGTCGCGTCGGTAGAGCTCGGCGGCCAGGAGCACGACAAGCGCCCTGTGATTGGCCATCTCCCGGATCCGGCTCGAGCCGGGATTCCAGGCGACGAGCAACTCCTGGGCGTCGGCCGTCGAATTCAGCCAGCGGTCCAGCGCCCGGGGCGACAGGACGCGGGCCTTTGCCGGTGCCTCGGGGCCGAAGGCATAGAGCTCGACCCGACCGATAACGCTGGGATCCGGGACGGGTCGACGGTCGAGGGGAAGTTCCAGGTACGCCAGCCGATTGGCGATGACCAGGCGGAGCACGCGACGGCTCCGCTCGGTCTCGCGCCGCCAGGCCCGCCACCTGTCGGCCAGATGTTCGCCCTGCTCCCGGTTCAGTAGATAGACCGGCGAGCTCAGGCCGGCGGTCAGCTTGACGATGAGCACGTCACGGCCCGGGGGATTGGGCCGCGTCAGCTCGTACTCGACCAGCGGATAGTCGGCCCGGAGCGTGTATGATTCCGAGGCGCCAGGCCGCCGCAAGCGACGATATCCTCGATCAGCGCGGCGGATCAGATCAGGCGAGGTCCTTCGGTCGGCCGCCCAGGTCCGCACGCGGGCCTGGAGCTCCTGGTGACGGTTCTGGGCAGCGCGCCGCATCATCGAGGTCGCGTGACGGCCCTGGTGGTAGGTGGCGCGGATCGCCGCGCGATACCAGTCCCAGGCGCCCGCCATTTCGCCCTGCTCCTCGAGCCGAGAGGCTTCCAGCATCGACAGGATGTGGCATGAGGCGAGTGCCCACCCTACGTTTTTCGGGCCGCGATCCTCCGTTCCATACCCGGCCAGGCCAAGGGCGTCGGGACGCTCGGTCCCCGCGCGGAACAGGGCCAGGGCCTCGCGGTTCCGGTCCAGCCAGTTGCGGAGGGTCGGGTCGGCCTGCGACCAGCGGGCCTTCATGTCGATCGCCTGGTTCGTCGGCCGAGGCGCCGCGGCGAACGGCGCCAGCCGATCCGCCACCTGCTGGTAGATCACGACGGCGTTGCGGTCGTCGGGAATGGTCATCGCGCGGAACTCGGCGACGTCGAACGGGTCGCCGATGTCGGGCAGGCCGGCGAGCTGGATCGACCACCAGATCGCGGGCGTCGCGAGGATCGCCAGCACGATCGCCGCCACCGTCAGCATGCGGCGCCGGCTGCCGAATAACCAGCGGAACGGCGCGGCCACGAGGCGGAGCGTCGGGAAGTTCCGTTGGATGCCGCTCGTCGTTGCCATCGCTGTGGCCCCCGTCGACCCGGATCGGCTCACCTCACGCCGTCGCCGACACCAGAGTAATGCCGCCCGTCGCCCCGGTCAACGACAAGCGTCGAAGGGCCGGAGCGGCTCGAGGTCGGCACTTGCCTGGCCGCGGGTCGGGCGTTACTTTGGGACCGCATCCCATTGCGACATCGAGGACTTACGGGGCGGCGCGGCCGCCCGTCCGGGGCCGATCGGTCCGTCGACGGACGTGCCCGCCCTGCCCTGCTCCGCCCGGATCCGACCTGCCGAGAGGCTGAACCGGAGGTCCGCCAGATGGCCCGGCCGCGCTGGAAACGCACGACGATCGCGGCCGTGAAGGCGGCCGTGGCGATCGCCGTCCTCTGGGCGGTCGGTCGGCACGTCCTGCGCACCTGGGACGACCTGGCCGAGGCATCGGGTCACCTTGCAGTTCTCGCCGGTGTGGCTGGCGGCGTCGGGGGTGCTGTACCTGTCGGGCCTGTCGGCGTGCGGGATGTTCTACTGGCGGATCCTCCACGACAGCGCGACGCCGATCGCGACGGCCCCGGCGGTGCGGGCCTACCTGGTGAGCCACCTGGGCAAGTACGTGCCGGGCAAGGCGATGGTGGTTGTGATGCGGGCGGGGATGTCGGCGCCGTTCGGTGCGCGGGGGGCGACGGCGGCGATTGCGACGTTCTACGAGACGCTGGTGATGATGGCGGCGGGCGGCCTGGTGGCGGCGGCCGGCTTCGCGGCGGCGGGCGGCTCGGGCCGGGTCGCGTTCGTGCTGCCGGGCTGGGGGCCCGTGGCGCTGCCGCTGTTCCGGCTGGCGGCGATCGCCGGCCTGGGGCTGGGTGTGGCGTTCCTGGTGGTGGTGGCGCCGCCCGTTTTCTCGAGGCTGGCGGGCTGGATCAGCCTGCCGATCCCGGGCGTCGGGCCCGAGGCGCTGCCGAGGCTGTCGGGCGGCCTGCTGGCGGCGGGCTGGCGTGGTCGTCGCTCGGCTGGTTCCTGATGGGCCTCAGCCAGATCGCCGTGGTGCGCTCGCTCGGCGGTCGGGAAGCCGCCGAGGCCCTGCCCATGGGCCTGGCCGGCGCGATCATCGCCGCCGTGGCGCTGGCGACTCTCGCCGGCTTCGTCGTGGCCGTGCTTCCCGGCGGGCTGGGCGTGCGCGAGGGCGTCCTGATGTCGGCCCTGGCACCCGCGCTCGGCCAGGACCGCTCGGTGGTGGCGGCGCTGATGCTCCGGCTCGTCTGGGTGGCCGCCGAGGTGGTCGCCGCCGCGATCCTGGTCCCGATCCTCCGCCCCGAGCCGTCCCCCCACGTCTCCCCACTCGAGCGGCCCCCCGTCCTCTGACCAATGACCAGTGACCAATGACCTGTATCAGCATCGTCATCCCCGTGCACAACGAGGCCGAGAGCTTGCCCGCGCTCCAGTCCGAGCTTGCCGCGGTGTTCGCCGACGGCTCGCTCGGCCCGGCCGAGTTCCTGTTCATCGACGACGGTAGCCGCGACGATTCGTGGCGGGTGCTCCAGGATCTTGCCGCCGCCGATGAGCGGGTGGGAGCCATCCGCTTCCGCCGCAACTTCGGCAAGGCGGCCGCGCTCATGGCCGGGTTCCAGGCGGCGCGGGGAGAGTTGGTCTTCACCATGGACGGAGATCTTCAGGACGACCCGGCCGAGATCCCCTCGTTCATCGCCGAGCTGGCCAGGGGGCTTGACGTGGTCAGCGGATGGAAGAAGGTCCGCTACGATCCCTGGCACAAGGTCTACCCCAGCCGCGTCTTCAACGGGATGGTCAGCGCCCTGACGGGCTGCCGCCTGCACGACCACAACTGCGGGTTCAAGCTCTATCGCCGCGAGGTCCTCGACGAGGTCGGGATCTACGGCGAGCTGCACCGGTTCATCCCCGTGCTGGCGCACGCCCGCGGCTTCCGCGTAGGCGAGGTCGTCGTCCGCCACCGGGCCCGTCGGCACGGGAAATCGAAGTACGGCGTGATGCGGATGCTCAAGGGGTTCCTGGACCTGCTGACCGTCCGCTTCCTCACCCGATTCAGCCAGCGCCCGCTGCACGTGCTGGGCGGCATCGGCCTGGCGCTCCTGACGATCGGCGGCCTGGCGATGCTGTACCTGGCCATCGTCTGGCTCGACCCCAATCACGAGCCGATCGGCAGGCGCCCCTGCTCTACTACGCCGGCGCGTTCCTGATCGTCGGCGTCCAGCTATTGAGCCTGGGCATCCTCGCCGAGCTGGTCACGGCCTACAACATCCGGCCCGAGGACACGTACAGCGTCGTGGATCGGATCGCGACGCGGCGGGAGAATGCTGCCGTCGTGCGCGTGGCGCCCGAATCCCGCCGAGGAACCGCGATGAAGTTTGTGGACGACCTGCTCCCGCCCCGGCCCGACTGCGCGTCGGTTCGCCGCGGCCCTGATCATCACCGGCGCGGTCTTCATCGCCGCCGGGCACACCCTGCGCCAGCCGGCATTCATGACGGCCAACGACATCTCGCGCTGGTGCACGGTCTGGAGCCTGCTCGAGCGCGGGACCTACGCCATCGACGAGTGCCCCTGGCAGGGCGACACCCAGGACAAGATCCAGTGGCCGCCGCGCAAGCCGGGAGAGCCCGCCCCGGCCGACGGCCAGCCCGACGGCCGTCATTACTACTCCAGCAAGCCCGCGCTGATCTCGACCCTGATCGCGGGGATGCTCTACCCCGCGCGGCGGATCACGGGCGTCCCGCTCGACCGGGTCGTGCTGCAGGAGCGCGCCGAGCGCTGGACGCAGAAGCCCGACCCCGACCACCCCGGCCGGTTCGAGCCCGTCCTCGAGCGGCCGAAGGACCCGGCGAAGTGGCCGGCGTACGTCTTCTACTTCAAGCCGACCCTGATCGCGATCAACGTGATCCCGTTCGCCCTCTTCCTCATCGGCTTCGCCCGGGTGCTCGACCGGTACGCGAGCAACGACTGGGCCTGGCTGTTCACGCTGTTCGCCGCGGCGTTCGGGACGTACCTGCTGCCGTACACCCAGACGCTGAACAACCACACGATCGGGGCGTTCGCGGCGTTCTTCGCGCTCGACCCGTTCCTGCGGATCTGGGACGAGGGGCTCGACCGGGGCTGGCGGTTCGCGATGGCCGGATTCTTCGCGGGGTTTGCTGCGTTCGACCGAGCTGCCCGCGCTGGCGTTCCCGGCGCTGCTCGGCCCGATGCTTCTATGGCGCTACCCACGGCAGACGCTCCTCTTCTTCGTCCCGGCGTTGGCCTTGCCTTTGGCTGCGTTCGTCGGGCGCAGTACCTCGAGTTCGGCGCGTTCTTCCTGCCGTACGAGTCGTTCGGCTCGGACGCATACCTGTGGGAGGGGAGCATCTGGCAGACCCCTCTGGAGCTCGACGCCTTCAACAAGACGCCCGAGCCGTACTGGGTCTACCTCTGGCACATCACGTTCGGCCACCACGGCGTCTTCTCACTGACGCCGATCTACCTGCTGTCGGTGTGGGGAGGGATGAAGTTGCTGGCGGGCGGGGCGGGCTGGGGGATCTTACGGTGTTGACCCTGCTGGTCGTCGCCGGCCTGGGTGGTTATTTCCTCTACGACCCCTCGGCCTGGCTGGCTGGCGGCCGGCTGCACCGTTATGTTTGGGGGCTGGCGATCATCCCGGCGCTTGCCGGTGCACTTGCGACCGTCGCCGTCGTGCCAATCCTGCGAGGCCGAGGCCGGCCGATGGCGGCACTCGCCTGGATGACGGCCGTGCTGACGGTGGTGGTGCTGGCCTTCTACGCCTACACACCCAAGGCCCGCAATTACGGCGGCTCGGCGCAGGGACTGCGCCGGGTGATGTGGCTGATCCCGTTCTGGCTGCTCTTGCTGCCCGCGGGCGTCGAGGGCGGCGGCACGCGCCCGGGCCAGGCGGCTGGCGCTCGTCGCACTGGCGATCTCGGCCATCTCGGTCGGCTACGCCATGCGGAACCCCTGGAGCCACCCCTGGATCCTCGACGCGATGGAGCACCTGGGGATCTACCCGCTGAGCCGGTAGGACCCGCTCGGCGCCATGCGTCCCCGCCCCGTGAAATGCGACGCCCTCGCTGGCGTGTCTGCGCGTCATTCCGGGCTGAGGAAGCTCATGTGCAGGCTGGAGTGATGCATGTGGATGCGGTCCCACTCTTCCCGAGTGAGCCGTCCGAGGATCGGATGCTCGGCGCGGTTCGGCTCGTGTTCCAGGCGCGAGATCGCGGCACGGAGGGCGGCCAGGCCGTCGTCGGTGGTCGTCGGCTCGGGCAGCACAACTTTCGCCAACCCGGCCGGCAGTTTCAGCCCGGCGGGCATCGGCCGGTCGGTCAGCCTCGTTTTGAAGAAGCCCGCGAGCTTCCGCATGACCCAGGGAAATTGGACGTTGAACCCGTCGATCGAACAGTTGAACGCGGTGGCCAGGTGGCGGAAGATCTGACCGGGAGTCCAGTTCCCCGCGGCCCGCACGGGGCCCGCGGCGAGCCGCTCGGCGTCGGCTAGCAGGTCCTTGTAGGTCGCGTACTGGATCTGGTGCCGCCCCGCTACCCGCTTGGTGTTGATCGACATGGATGGTCACTCGGGGATTTCGAGTTCAACGTGCGCACTCCGATTGCCGCTTCCTCGTCCCGGTCGATCTCCTACGTCGGACGACCCCGGGCACCTCAGGATGATGACTCATCCGATCCGCCGAATCAATGGTGTGGCCAATCCCGGCAAGTTCGACGCATCGGCGACCCGCGGAAGGCCGGCCGTCGAGGAAAAAACGCATAGTTCATGTTGTGCGCCCGCTGCACGAGAAGCGCCTGCATGGTGGCGACCACCCGCTCGCGCGGGGTCGATCGCGGTGCGCGACCGCGTGTTTCGCCGGCGTCCCGATCGGCGCCGGTCGGATCGGTCCTGCGGCTGGGATCGGCCAATTCCGCACGTAAGGAGCCACAGGGGTAGTGAAACGCAGGCCCCTGGTTTCTTAGAATGCTCGCTTCGGCCCGAGAAGCCCCTCCCGTCTCGGGGTGACTGCGCGGGACGCCTCGCGTCCCGAGCCCGCCTGCCCGTTCTCGATGGAAATCCAGTCCTCCCGGAGACCCCCACGATGAGACGTCCGCTCCGAGCCCTCCTGGTCCTGGCCGCGGCGACCGCCGTGCCCGTGCTGGCCCTTCGCGCCGAGCAGGCCCCGGCGCCGGCACAGCCCGCCCGCCCGGCCGACGGCGCCGCGACCCAGGTGTCGAACGAGATCGTCGAACGCATCAAGGAAGAGGAAGCCAAGCATTCCCAGGTGATGGCCACACTCAGCTACATGACCGACGTGATCGGGCCGCGACTCACCGGCTCGCCCGGCATGAAGCGCGCCAACGAGTGGACACGCGACCGCCTGGCGGCCTGGGGCCTGAAGAACGCCCACCTCGAGGCGTGGGGTCCGTTCGGCCGCGGCTGGACGCTCAAGCGGTTCTCGGCGCAGGTGATCGAGCCGCAATGCATCCCGCTGATCGCCTATCCCAAGGCGTGGTCGCCCGGCACCGATGGAACCCTCGCCGCGCCGGTGATCTACTTCGACGCCAAGAGCGAGGCCGACTTCGCCAGGTTCAAGGGCAAGATCAAGGGCGCGATCGTCCTGACGGCTCCGGTCCGCGAGATCGCGGCACACTTCGAGCCGCTGGGCGCCCGCAAGACCGACTCCGAGCTGCTCGAGCTGGCCGACGCCGACGAGCCCGCCCCCCGCGGCGGTCGTGGCGGCCCCAATCGGGCCCAGACGAAGGGCCAGCCCCCGGCGGGCGGGCCCCAGCCCGCGGCGAACGCCGCGCGCTGCCGGGCGGTTCCAGTTAACTCCCGAACGGATCGCCCAGATGGAGCTGGCCGCCAAGAAGATGAAGTTCGTCGTCGACGAGGGCGCCGCGATGCTGGTCGAGGGCAGCCGCAACGGCGATGGCGGTACCATCTTCGTCCAGTCCGCCTCGATCCCCGGCGTCATGCCCAATTTCGGCATGGGCGGCGGGCAAGGCGGCCAGGCCCCGCCCGCTCGTCGCGAATGTCTATGACAAGGACGCCCCCAAGATCCCGCCCCAGATCGTCGTGGCCCAGGAGCAGTACAACCGCCTGGTCCGCATGATCGAACAGGGTGAGCACCCGAAGATGGTCATCGACCTCTCGGTGCAGTTCCACGACGAGGACCTGATGTCCTACAACACGGTCGCCGAGATCCCCGGCACCGATCCCAAGCTCAAGGACGAGGTCGTCATGCTGGGCGGCCACATGGATTCCTGGCACAGCGGCACCGGCGCGACCGACAACGCGGCGGGTGTCTCGGTCGCCATGGAGGTCGTGCGGGTGCTCCAGGCGCTCAACCTCAAGCCCCGGCGCACCATCCGGATCGCGCTCTGGAGCGGCGAGGAGGAGGGCCTGCTGGGCTCACGCGCGTTCGTCACCCAGCACTTCGGCCGCACCCCGGCCGGCATGGGCGGCGGCGGCGGTGGACGCGGTCCGGCTCCCGCCGATAGCTCGACCGACACCGCGCCCAAGCCCGAGTACGAGAAGTTCCAGGCCTATTTCAACCTGGACAACGGCACAGGCAAGATCCGCGGCATCTACCTCCAGGGCAACGAGGCGGCCCGCCCGATCTTCCGCAAGTGGCTCCAGCCGTTCCGCGACATGGGCGCCGCCACGATCACGATCTCGAACACCGGCGGCACCGACCACCAGTCGTTCGACGGCATCGGCCTGCCCGGCTTCCAGTTCATCCAGGATGAGATCGAGTACGAGACCCGGACGCACCACTCGAACCAGGACGTCTACGATCGCATCCAGGCCGAGGACATGAAGCAGGCCGCGACCATCATGGCCTCGTTCGTGTACAACGCCGCCATGATGGACGAGAAGATCCCCCGCAAGCCCGCGCCGGCCCCCGGCGCCGGACGCCGCGGGATGGCCAGCAACTAGGCAAGTACGCGGACAAACCGCCTCCAGGCACCCCCCGGCCGGGTCGAGACGATCCGGACGGGCGGGAGCTTGGAATCGACTCGCAACGAGGCGAGATCCTCTACAGCGTCGTGACCTCAACCGGTTGGTTCACGGCTCCGGAATGCCGAGCTGCCGACAGATCGCCCGGGCTGTGTATTCGCCGATCTCCCGGTGTCGCGGAATGGCACTCTGCTGGCCGCTCTCGGGGTTGAGCCAGACCGAATGCCCTCGTCCTTCGCGCAACAGTCGGCATCCGTGCGATCGGATGTGCCGGAGCAAATCCCGGCGATTCACGACACAGCCCCGGTCGGTACCTCCCGCACCCCCACGCTGGCACGAAGATGCAGGTAGATCGGTTCCTCGATGTCCATCTCGGTGTCGAAGATCGACGGGTCGGGCACCGGCAGGGCCTGGCCGGACTCCACGGCCGCCTCGGCCACGTCCACCAGGGCGATCGCGAGTAGTCTTCGGGCCTCGGTCAGATCGCCGGCGCAGGTGATGGCCGCCGGGAAGTCCAGTACCTGGGCGTGGACCCCCCCATCGACGTACTTGTAACCCGCCTTGTACCGCAACATCGATGCGCGTCTCCTGTCGGTAGCGTCCGACATGCGAACGTTCGTCGTGGTCGCCCCGTCATGCTCCGGGCCTGGCAACAGGGTTCTTCCCCGCTGCCTCTGTATTCTATCTCGCCGAAATGTCCCCGCCCAGGACGGAAACCCACTGCTCGGTCGGCCGCCCGGCTCGCTACGTGTTACCCCCGAGCCACCGCACCGCGTTGGCCAGGATCTTGAGCACGACCGCCTGCTTGAACACCGGATACGTCTCGTGCCCGGGCCGGAAGTAAAAGACCTTGCCCCGACCGAGCGTCCAGACGGTGCCGCTGCGGAACCACTCGCCCGACGCCCACCGCTCCTCCAGGACCACCTCATCGGGCTCGGGGACGTGGAACGGCTCGTCGTACATCTCGGTCTGCGGGATCTCAAACTCCGACGGGATCCCGGCGGCGATCGGATGCTCCGGACGCAGCACGCGGATAAGGCTCGGCTTGCCGTCGCCCCGATACGCGGGGAAGCAGCAGAACGGCAGGTGGAGCGTGGCCCGGCTCGAATGATCGGGGAACCTGCGCCAGGAGACATACGGCGTCACCCTCGCATCGGCCGCGGGGACCGTGTACCGCCGGGGCGGCGCGGCTTCGACGATCTCCACCTTCTCGCCCGCACCGCCCGTGGTCGTCGCGATCACTCGCCGCGCGTCCATCCGCGCCCGCTCGTTCATCGCCTCGACGAACGGCGTCGACCAGTGCGCCGAGTGCAGCGCGATCAGGGAGAGCGTCCCGTCCACAATCCGCTTGACGATCGCCTTGCCGACCTCGGTCGATACCTCCGCCTGGCGGACGTGCCCCCACCACACCAGGACGCGGCATCGGCCGAGTACCTCGGCGCCCAGGCCGTGCTCGGGATCGTCCAGGCAGACCGATCGCACCGCGATCCCCGGCTGTTTCCCCAGGTAGCCCGCGATCTCGTTGCCCAGGAAGTTGTCGTAAGCCTTCATCTGCGCAGGCTGCCGTTCGTCCCAGACGACGACGTCGATCGGGCCGTCTGCCGACCGGGCCGTTCCCGGTAATCCCGCCGACCCGATCGCGGCGGCCGCGGTGGTCTCGGCCAGGAACTCGCGGCGCGAGGGGTACTCTCTCATGAAACTTGCCTCCTACTTGCGCGGTCGCTCAATCTTCGTCCAGGTTGCCGGCCTCGGCAAAGGCCATCCTGTCCTGAACCATATCAAAGAACGACGGGCCGTTCGGACGACTGGCGCGGGCCCTCGCCTCGGCCTGGGCGTAGCGGGCCTTGTTGTCGCGGACGGTCTGCACGGCGTCGAGGAAGTACTCGGTGGTCGGCCGCGGCGCCCGCCCGGTGGCGCGGTCAAAGGCGTAGAGTGCCTTGCCGTCCTCGACGACACGCTTCAGGTCGGCGCCCGTGAAGCCCTCAGTCGCCTCGACGATCCGCGCCAGCTCCAGGCCCATGAGCGCCGCCGGCAGCACCGCGGCGAGCTGCCCCAGGATGGCCAGGCGGGCCGCCTCGTCGGGCAGCTTCATCTCGAGCCAGAGCTCGACGCGCCGGAACGCACCAGCGCGGGCGGTAGGCTGCCCACGTCCATCGCCGTCAGCATGACGCACACGCGCGTCGAGCTCTTGCCTTCCAGCCCGTCGAGCATCGTCAGCAGGTAGCGATACAGCCCGAACTCCTGCCCGCCCTCGAAGATGACGTCGCAGTCGTCGATGAAGATGATCGACGGTGCGTTCTCCTTGGCCTCGTGGAAGACGCGATGGATCATCTGGTAGAAGTCGCGAGTCCCCGAGATGAAGGTGCCGTCGATCAGGAAGAACTTGCCGCGAAGCCGGTGCGCCAGCGCGCGGCCGACCGTGGTCTTGCCCGTGCCGGGCGGCCCGGCCAGCAGCACGCCGCGCTTGGGTTGGAGGTCGAGCTCGCGGGCCAGCTCGCCATGCTCGAGCGGGATTACAATGTTGGCCTCGAGGCTGCGGATGACGTCATCCACCCCCTTGAGGTCGTGGAGGGCCACCTCGGCCACCTCGCCCAGCTCGACGTTGCTCGCAAGCTGCAGCGACCTCAGGTAGTCGATGAAGCTCTCGGTGTCCACCTCGGCCGAGTGGAACCAGGCGCAGGCCGAGCGGAGCTGGTGGCCGTTGAGGTTGGGTGCGAACCGATGGACCTCCTGAGCGTCCACCCGGCCGGCGCGGGACTCGCCGAGCACCGCGGCGCAGATGTGCCGGTAATCGGCGGCGGTCAGCTTGCCGATCGTCACCGAGAAGGCCCGGTGCGCCACCGGCTCGGGCGCATCGCCCTCGCCGCCGAGGATCAGCCGCTTGCCGGCGGAGGCCGCGTAGCTCGTCAGCACGGTCAGCGGCCACTTGATCAAACCCGGGCGGAGATAGATCCCGCACCCGCCCATCGTGGCCGCCGCGACATGCAGGTCGTTGACGATGACCGTCTCGCGCTGCCGCATCGCCTCGAGGATCGTCTGGTAATAGACCTCCTCCATCGCCAGCGGATGCCGGCCGTCCAGCCGCTCGACGAAATCGCGCAGCGTGAGCAAGGCGCCGCCCAGCGTCGCGTGCAGGGCCTGGAGGACCGTCGTCCGACCTCGCCCCGTCCTGGCCCTCAGCTCGAAGACATTCGACGCCGGCAGTGCGGCCATCAGCCGGCCATAAGCCTCGCGCTGCGACGGGCTGAGCTGCTCCGGTCCGATCATGCTGGCTCCTTCAAGCGACCTCGCCTTGCACGGAAGCACGTCTTTCGCCGTCTGTGCAACGCTCGACCGACCGGTCTCAGGGCGCGCCCAGCCGCAGCCGGAACGTCCGGATCTGGTACGGATGCAGGTCGAACGTGATCGCCTTGCCGTCGACCATGAGATCGACGCCAGCGTCTTCGAGCAGGTTCGCGTCCTTCGCCTCGTGGATCGGTGCGTTGAAGGCAACCTTCACCTTACTTGCCGGGCGCCCGGTCGCCTCGTAGACCCGCAGCACGCTCGTCCCCTGGCTCCCGGGCTTGAGCGCCGAGACGACGACATCAGGGTTCGAGACGGTCAGCAGTCCCCATTGCGCCGGCAGGCTGCCGGCATGCGGCGGCACCGGGCGGGCAAGCAGCGGCTGGTTGAATTCCAGGCCGTCGCGATAGATCCGCGCTTTGCGCCAGTCGCCCGGGTGCGGCACCAGGGCATAGCGCATGGTCCGCTCCTGGTCGACCTGGAATCCCGACTCCGACGACATCCCCGGCTCGTACCCGCCCCCGAAGCCATACGCCCCGAGGTTATGCGAGCGAAGCAGCGAGACCATCATCGTCCCGTCGGTGGTGACGTTCCCCGGCAAGCCGACATTCAGGACCGCCAGGCCATGCCGGCCGTCGCCGTGATCCGCCCAGTTCTGCGCGGGAAACTCGATCCCCGCCGGCCGCTCGATCGCGCCGAACGGGATCTCGTGTGTCGTCTTGCCGCCGGGGATCGCGGTGGGGAAAAGCGCCTGGTAGCGGACGTACTTGTCCTTGTTGATAATTCGTGTGGTGATCTCGATCCGACGCAGCCCGGCGACGACCCGGATGCTCGAGGCGAAGTGCCCCGAGCCAAACGGGCGGTCGACGCGGTACTCGCTGAAGACTTGCCCGCTGGTCGTGGCCCACTTCGACGCGTCCCCTTCGTCGCTGAAGCTCGCCTGGCCGCGAGCCGGCACGGGCTGCCGGGTCGTCATCGCGATCCGGCTTCCGCCGTCGAGCCCACGATTCAGCTCCCACAGGTCGCCGCGGTCCTGTTGCCGCGCCACGAGGTTCCCACCTCCGGCGAGGGCGTCCCATTCCCCGTCCTTGACGTGGAGGTGACGGATCACGCCGGTCCGACGGTCGATCGTCAGGCGATAGGAATTCACCTCGATGGTGACTTCGCCCGGCCCCTCGTCGCCCGGCCCCCCGAAGATCGGCTGCGGCAGCTTCGACGGGGCGGCGTGATAGACCGCGTATCCGAGCGCGGGCACCTCACGCGCGACGAACGCCACCCGCGCGGTCCTGATCCCGCCGTCGGCGTAATTCGGTCGACTCGACGATCTGAGTCGGCTCCGGACGGCCGCCCGGCCCGGTCAGGGCGACCGATTGGACCCCCGCCTGGCCGAAACCCACCTCGACCTCGACGATGTCCGACCGCGTCCAGCCCAGCGGGTTGAACACGACGATCGGCGTCCCCGGCCCCTGGGTGTCGATCTTCGAGGTGAGCGCATCCCAGCCCGCGGCGGTCAGCACGTCCGACCGCCGCCGCGAGTAGGCGTAGCTCCGGACCGTGTCCTCGTAGACGTGGTCGGTCATCACGCCCGAGGCCAGGTCGTGCGTCTGGTTGAACAGGGCGGGCTCCCACGCGGCGAGCAGATCGTTCCGATCGACGGGCGTCCCCAGCCACCCGGCCAGCACCGCCAGCTTCTCCGCCATCAGCATCTGCCGCTCGATCGTCCGCATCCACTCCTTGAGCTCGATCCGGCTGCTATAGATCCCCTGGAAGATCGGATTGAGCTCGCCCTTGAATACGGTCCGATCGGCGCGTCGCGAGGCGACCGCCTCGAACTCGGCCGGGACGGCGATCTTGATGTCGAACGGCCGCGCCGGGTCCTGGTTGAACAGCCTTGACGTTCGGGACCAGGTGCGGCTCGGGCTCGCAGACGTCCGCGCCCGACGGCCCCGCGCGATCGACGACGCCCCGGCTGTTCGGGTCGAGGACCTGGAACCGCGCCCGGGTCGCGTCGCGGAACGCCGCCGGATCCTTGGGACTGGGATAGGCAACCGCATAGCCTTGCGGCAACCAGTAGGCGTCGATCTTGGTGCCGTCGATGCCCTCCCAGATGAACTCCGAGGGGAAGTCCTGCCGCGGCACGCCACGGAAGAACCAGAACGACTTGTAACCTCCCAGCTTCATCAACTGCGGCATCTGCGCGTGGTGGCCGAAGGTGTCGAGCTGCCACCCGGTCGTCACGTTGACGCCCAGCTTCTCGCGATAGTATCCCTTGCCATAGATCATCTGCCGGATGAACGTCTCGCCGCCCGGCATGTTGTCGTCCGGCATGACGTCGAGCGCCCCGGCGAGCTGCAACCGCCCCTCGCGGAGGAACCGGCGGAAGTCGGCCTCCTCGGCCGGGAAGCGCTCGAGGAACGGTCGGACATACGCCACCTGGTCGAGCGTGAACCGGTATTCCGGCTGCTCGCGCAACAGCCGGAGCGCCTGGAGGATGTTCCCCAGGCCCACGTCGAGATACTCCTCGCGGGTCTTGAAGACGGCACCCTCCCAGTGCGTGTGGGGGATGATCCAGAAAGTCCCCTTCGGCGGGGCGGCCTTGGGCTCATCGGCCCAGGCCCGCGACCCGAACAGGAAGAATCCTCCGCACGCCGCGAGCAGCCAGCATCGTCGGTTCATGGCGTCCCCCTCGGAGTTGCGAGGGCATCGACGACCGATCTGTTCGCCGCGTTCGACCCCGCCCCTTCGCATCAACCTTACTGCGAAGGCGACGGCCGATCCAGGGCCCGCGCCGCGTCGCGCCTCATATTGTGAGGCGCGGTCGCGGGTCCATCCTACCCGGGGAGACGCCGTCCGGCCGGCGATGCCGGCCGGACACTACGAGCGAACCGGGCCCCCGGCACTCAGCCCGTGCCTCCGGTATTCCCGTCGGCCTGCCACTGAGTCGTCCGCTCGCGCGGGACTTCCAGATCCGTCAGTCGCTGCCTCATACGCTCGAACATCTGCCGCTTTGCCGGCCCCATCGGTTTCGCCTCGGCTGGCCTCGCCCGGTCCGAGCTGGACCACATCGCCACCCGCTCGACCGCCTTGCCAATGTCCTCCTTCGAAGGCAAACTCGCGAGCAAGAAGCAGGAGCCCGCAAGCAATCCGAAGATTGTGACCGTGGGCGTAACCCGGGAGAGGTAACGCATCAGAGCCTCCATGGCTGGGTTTGGGAGAGGTATTCCTATCGCAGACTACCAGATCATTCGAACTAAGTCCGAAACTATTCGTAGTCGGGGCGAAAAAACCACATCACTCGGCACCTTGCCTTGCCAGCCGCTGCCCGGGTTTGAGTCGCAAACCCTTTGGATGCAAGTGCTGACCAGGGTCGGTTTCGACAGTAACAGGGCGTCGCTCCGGCCCGGCCGGAAAGCCCTGTCGATGTGATGACACCCCGTCTGAACAAATAGTCAATGGACCAGGCTATCTCGCAATCACGATGCCGAAAGCGAGAATCAGGATCATCTGCCTACGAGGGCCCCGGCGACCTGCTGGCTTGAAAGGCCCGGGGGTTGAGTTCCAGCCACCTCGGTGCCGCGCTGGCCCCTTGTAGGCCGAGCACAGGAGTGATAGGATTCGTTCATCCTGGTGCGGCAATTTGTGACGGACATGCATCGCGTCGAATCGCGGCGGAGCGATCGACTGGCGGGCCGTCATGTTGCGCCTGGACACATGTCCTTCGGGTCCGTTGCATCCGGAACTATTGAGAGGAGCGGCGCGATGAGGTATCCCCATGGACCGGTGTCGAACCGGACGCTGCGGATAGGCCTTTCGCTTGCCGTGCTCGCTCAGTTTCTAATCGTGGGGGCTCGCGGACAGCAGCCTCCGGGGACCGGGCAACCCGCCTCGCGTGATCGCACCTCGGCGCCGCAGGCCAACAGGTCCGGGGCGCCGCAGGCCGACGCCTCCCGGGCGGTCGCCTCGACCCCCGCGAAGACCAAATCGTCGAAGGTCGTGCCGACATTTACCAGGGACGTCGCCCCGATCCTCCAGGCGAAGTGCCAGAATTGCCACCGCCGCCACCAGGTCGGCCCGTTCGCGCTCGAGACCTACGAGCAGGCCCGCAAGCGCGCCAAGGACATCGTGTCCGTGACCGTGGAGCGGTCGATGCCCCCGTGGAAGCCCACGCCGGGGATCGGTCCCAAGCTCAAGCATGACCAGTCGCTCACCCCGGCCGAGCTCGATGTGCTCTCCGCCTGGGCCGAGGCCGGCGCCCCGCAAGGCGACCCGAAGGACCTCCCGCCGCCCGCGCGGTTCGCCGAGGGGTGGAAGCTCGGCCCGCCCGACCTGATCCTCGAGTCGCCCGACACCTTCAACGTGCCCGCTTCGGGACCCGATATCTACCAGTGCTTCGTCCTGCCCACCAACTTCGCCCGCGACACCTACATCGAGGCGGTCGACTACGCGCCGGCCTGCCGGGTGCCGTCCACCATCTCATCGCCTACATCGACACCACCGGGCGGGCCCGCCTGCTCGACCAGGCGCGCGCCGGGGCCCGGGTATCCCACCAATGCCGGCGCCGGGATCGAGGCCGACGAGCTGAGCTTCTGGACGGCCGGCAGCGAGCCCCATCGCCTCCAGCCCGGAATCGGCATCCACATCCCGGCCCAGGCCGACATCGTCCTGCAGGTCCACTATCACCCCAGCGGTAAGGCCGGGCTCGACCGCACCCGCGTCGGCCTGTATTTCTCCAGCACGCCCGTCAAGCAGGCCCTCCACTGGAATAACGCCACCAACACGTCCTTCCGCCTCCCCGCCGGCGACGACAACGTCGAGGTCAAGGCGAACTGGTTCGTCCCGGTCAACCTCGAGGCCCTGGCCGTCTCGCCCCACATGCACCAGCTCGGCCACGATATGCACATGTCGATCAAGTACCCCGACGGCAAGACCAGGAACCTGATCGAGATCGCCGACTGGGACCCCTCATGGCAGCGGGCCTATTACTTCCAGAAGCCGATCCCCCTGCCCGCCGGCTCGGTCGTCAACGTCGTGGCCCACTTCGACAACTCGGCGCACGCCCGCAACCCGAACTCTCCACCCAGGGCCGTCAAGGTCGGCCCCAACGCCGACGACGAGATGTGCGTCGGCTACATCGCCGTCGTCAAGAAGGGCCAGGACCTGACCGTCTCCGGCTCGCGCGACGACCTCTTCCCGATCTTCTTCAACCAGCGCCTGCGGCAGTTCCGCAAGGGCATGAACCGATCGGCGCGGTGAGCACGCCCCGCCGCGCCGTCGGCCCGCGCCAGGCGCGGATCAGTACGCGTCGGCCGAGATCACCTCGCCCCCCCTGGGCGTGATCAACGTCCGCTGCACCACGATGTTCAGGCTCTCCTTGAGGAACCGGACCGACCCGTCGCCGAACAGGGCATTCACCCCGCCCGGATGGAAGCCGTAGATCTCATCGTCGGCCCCCGCGCTATTTCCCTGCGTCGTCCCCGAGGTCGGATACTGGCTCTGCTCGTGGCTCGGGCTGGCCTTGTTGTTGATGACCATCGAGGACACGATCGCGCTGTCGGGCTCGCCCCAGCGCCAGAACCTCCGCTGACCGGGCGGCACCGGGCGGTTCATCGTCAGCACGGGGGTGACGTAGTTCTCGGAATACTCGCCGATGTACCGGCGCGTCGCGGCCGGCGTCCTCGGTGGCGGCGATCGTCTGGCTCAGGCCGTCGGTCACCTCGGCCAGCCGGGTCATCCCCTGCTTGAGCATCCCGTCGGTGCGCATCAGGCAATTCCGGTAGATCGCGATCGGGGTGCTGCACGGCCCGCCCGTGCGGCCCAGCGGGTCGATGGTGGTGGCGCAGATCGCCGAATAATCGGTGACTCCGTAGCCCGTGGCCGCGCGGTCGCCGCCGGGTCATTCGGGTCGACCGCGTCGCGGCCGCCCGCCGGCTCGCGGTTGGCCGACGGGCAGAGGAACCCCGAGACCACGGTGCTGTACCCCGTGAAATTCGCACCCGAGAGGTGGTTGTAATCCAGCGAGAAGTTGATCGCGTCGTAGGTCGGCATCGCCTCGAGGTAGGACAGCAGGCGGGGCAGCACCCCGACCCCGTCGACGAACTGCGAGTTGGCCGGGCTGCTCGCGTAATACGTCAACTTGCCCGCCGGCGGGAACGCCCCGACGCTGTTCTCGTAATTGTGCAGCGCCAGGCCGATCTGCTTGAGGTTATTCGTGCACTGCGATCGCCGCGCCGCCTCGCGCGCCGCCTGCACCGCCGGAAGCAAGAGCGCGATCAACACGGCGATGATCGCGATCACCACCAGCAGCTCGATCAAGGTGAAGCCCGACCGTCGTCCCGATCTGCTCGGCATTCTCATGATGTCCTCCTGGTTCCGGACGGGCGCACAGGCCGATGCGGGGCAGCCACAGGCTCTCTCGTACCGTCGGCTTCGTCGGCCGCGACGCGAACCCCAGGGCCACGAAGTGACCCGAGCCGTCGTCCGTATCGATCTCGGTGGGAAGAAACACCCGGCAACCCCCGGCGGAGCATCGATCTGCTCGCGGAGCCGGAGACCGGATCACGACATCCTGGAAGATTCTGTCGTGACTCTAACGTCTCGCGACCACCGGTGCCAGGGTGTGTTGGAAAATTGTTGAATCTTGGCGGATCGCGGGCTGCGTCATGGGCGTGTGGTAATCTGCCAGGCACCGTGACCTGCGAAACGTCAACTGGATCATCTGGCCCTGGCTGGGCAAGCCCGTACCGCGGTGCGATGGAATGCCGGGCCGAGCGACCCGCGACCTCGGAGCACCGTCCCATGGCCCGTACGGTCCACTTCTCCTGCAATCGTTTCGCCGCGGCTGAGCTGCGCCGGCCGGTGTGATCGCGTCGGCCGATCTGGCCGTCCTGTACGATGTTCTCTCCGACGGGCCGGTTCCGGCAGTCCGCGACCTCGAGACCTGGTGGACGACCCGCCGCGAATTCTGGCGTGGCTATCAAGGCGAGGTCTTGGGTGCCGAGCGGCAACAACCCTTCGCGCCAGGTCTGCTGGGTTACCGCCTCCTCCTCGGCCTGGACCGCCTGGCCAGGGCGGATGAGATCGTGATCTGGCTCGGGACCGGACTTGCGAATCAGCTCACGCTCGCCTGGCTGCCCCACTTGCTGCAACTCGCCGGCAACGACCTCGCAACACTTCGCGTCGTGCAGTTTGATCGCACCCCGACCGGGAAGCCTCTGCAGGAAATCTGGCTCGCGGGGGCCGACGCGCTCCGCGACCACCCGCCTGCGAGGGCTCTCACAGCGGAGGAGCGGAATAGCATCGACCAGGCATGGTCCGCCGTAACTGCTGCCGATCCGTCCGCGCTCGTCGAGTTCGCGGGGCGATCCGCCGGCCCGCTCCCATTGCTCGGGGCGGCGGCGTCCCGATTGCTCCGCCGCTACCCGGATCGCCGGTGGGGCCTCAACATCCACGAGGCCCGGCTCCTCACCGGCATCCGAGAACGCGGACCGAATGCGTCGGCGGTGATCGCCGCCGCGATGACGGCCGACTTCCGCGACGACGGCGAAGGCATCGGGGACAACATGCTATTCTGCGCCTGCGCCGGCTCGCCAACCCTGCCCTGCCCTACCCCGCCGTCACCCTCTCCGGCAAGCGGACGGAGATGCGTGGAACCGACGCCCGCCTGACCGAGGCCGGCGAACTCTTCCTGGCCGGCGACTGGGATTTCATCGAGAAAAACGGGATCAATGACTGGGTCGGCGGCGTCCACCTCGACTCGAAGTCCGGGAACGTATGGTATTATCACAATGGTTTAATCATACGGAGCAATTCCTGAGACACCCGGGGTTAACGACCGGGACGACCCGTCTCTCGGGCCACTTGAACATCCATGCAGAATTCGAGATCACGAGCCGATTGGTCGCCCGATCGCCGGTTCCTATCTGAACCCATCGGACTGCCGCGCGGAATCCCGACGAGGTTGACCTCGGCAAGCCTTGCTCTATAATGGACATCGACCGACGGATCGGTGCCATGGACGTGGGGGTGAAGTTTATGAAAGTCCTCTCACTCCTGATGATCTGGACACTGCCACTCCTCCAGCCGAGTGAGCATGGTCCCTCCCTCTCCCCACCTCCCGGCCGGGGCGACGCCCTCCATGCGGGGATCCTGCACGATCCGGCAAGCCTTGATCCTCACCCGGATCACCCCTGTCCCTGCGACCTCGCCGACGGCAGCCTGGCCGGCGCGTTCGAGGACGACGACTCGTTCGAGGAGATCCTCCTCGACAGGGATTCGTGGCGTTCGACGGTGTCGCCCGATCGCGGCCCGAATGCCCTCGCCTCTCCCGCTCGGGGCCACGACCTTTCCTTCCGCGCGGCCCGCACTCTCCCCCTCCTCTGCTGAGATCGAAGGGCCCACCCGTCGCGTCGATTCCCGACGCCGGCGCCGTACTCGAAACAGACTGGACCGGAACGAATCCCGCCCGGCCGACCGCTCACCCGGGTGAGCCGACCGCGAGAAGCGGGCTCCCATGAGCCTCGACTTCGCGGGTCCACGTTCGCTCCTCGTCCTCCGGATCGTCGGCGCCGGTGATCCCCCAATCGGTGGATCGATCGAGTCTCGTCGGCATTTGGTTGTCCGACGCAACGGGCGTCCTGCTGCCGGATAGCGCCCTCGGGCGACAGCCCGACCGCGCCCCTGGACCTTTCCGAATGGCCTCAATCCCGACCCGGGGAACAGGCCCGCCGGCCCTTTCGACTCAAAGACACGACATCACTTATTTCATTTCGTTACAGGAGGGTGCTCAAATGTATCTGACCCACACTTTCAGCTCGCGTGAGTCGATGAATCTCGCTCACAACTGGCTGACGCGGATCGGCTTCCACGCCCGACAGTCGCCGTCGGGCTTGCCGCGGATCATCGTCGTCAACGATCCCAATCGACTGGACGCCGCGCCTGCTCATGGACGCGGTGGAGTCCGCCGAGGCAATGGGCTTCCACAGCCTGAACGACCAGGCGATCCCGATCTATCCCGAGTGTGACGATCATGCCGACTCGCAGCACGACCAGATCCGCCCGCACGAGCCGCTGCATGCGGTCCTGAGCTGGCACCCCATGCCGTAACCCGGTCGTCCGGTCCGCCATTGCGGAAGACGTCCCGAAGATTTGTCCGCAGATGACGCAGATTCGCGCAGATGAAGTCCGGAGATACTCCCGGGATCCGACTAGCCCGCGGATCACCAGAGAGTTCCATCCCTCGAAGGGGACCGCTCTCGTCTTTCATCTGCGTCCATCTGCGGACAATCCTCCTCGTCCGTCCGGCGATCTCGACCACGGATCGACGCCGATGCGCCCACGCGGATGGCGCCCGGACGGTCTGTCCGCAGATGGCGCAGATTTACGCAGATGAAGAACGGAGATATTCCCGGAATCCGATCGACCCGCGAATCACCAGAGGCTCTCCGCCCTCGAGATAGACCGCTCTCGTCTCCCATCTGCGTCCATCTGCGCCATCTGCGGACAACCCTCCCCGTCGCTCCCGCCCCGTTGACGGGGGATCGATGCCCATGACTCGCCCTTCCGCGGCGAGAGATTACTTGCGGTACTGCTCGTCGCTCACGTGTTCCAGCCAGTCGACAACCTTGCCGTCGAGTTGCTCCTGGATGGCGATATGCGTCATGGCCGTGGTCGGCGCGGCGCCGTGCCAGTGCTTCTCGCCCGGCGGGAACCAGACCACGTCGCCGGGACGGATTTCCTCGACCGGGCCGCCCTCCCGCTGGACCCGGCCGCAGCCGGCCGTGATGATCAGGGTCTGCCCCAGCGGGTGGGTGTGCCACGCCGTCCGGGCACCGGGCTCGAACGTGACGCTGCCGGCGGCCGCTCGGGCCGGCTCGTGCGCCTGGAACAGCGGGTCGATGCGGACCGTGCCGGTGAACCAGTCGGCCGGCCCTTTGCCGGAAGGCTGCGAGCCGATTCGCTGGATTTCCATGGGAACCTCCGGATGTTGAGGAACGGGGGTGTTATGAGGAGAGTGGGTCAGTAGCGGTACCGCGGCCAATCCCAGCCCGGCGGCGAGGAAGTGGCGGCGGTCCGGCAGGGCGGGCCGGCGGTTGACGTCGGGTCGGCGATCGGCCTGGCCGATCTCGGTCCGTTCGTCCTTCGACCATGCGAACATCGTGGGTCCTCCGCGCGAGACGTTCTGGCTGCGCGTTGATAGATATCTTACGGTCGGAGCAGCGTCTTGATCGCGCGGCGCTCGTCCATCGCGCGGTAGCCCTCGGCGACCTGGTCCAGCGGCAGCGTCAGGTCGAAGACCTTGCCGGGGTTGATCTTGCCGTTCCAGACCAGGTCGATCAGCTCGGGCAGGAACCGGCGCACCGGGGCGGGGCCGCCGTGCAGGTGGACGTGGGCGAAGAACAGTTCCTCGCCCGTCGAGCTCGACCCCGTGCGGGACGCCGACGTAGCCCACGTACCCGCCCGGGCGGGCGGAGCGGATCGCCTGCATCATCGACTCCTGGGTGCCGACGCACTCCAGCACCGCAGTCGGCGCCGACTCCGCTCGGTCAGGTCCTTGATGCGGGCCACGCCCTCGTCGCCGCGTTCGGTCACGATGTCCGTCGCGCCGAATTCGCGGGCGAGCTTCTGCCGCGTCTCGTGGCGGCTCATCGCGATGATCCGCTCGGCGCCCATCTGCCTGGCCGAGAGGACGCCGAGCAGCCCGACCGCGCCGTCGCCGACGACCACGACCGTCGCGCCCGGCTTGACGTTGGCCGCGTCGGCGGCGAACCAGCCCGTGCCGAGCACGTCGGAGACCGCCAGCAGGCTCGGGACCAGGTCGGCGGACGGAACGTCCGGGGTCGCCACCAGCGTGCCGTCGGCGAGCGGCACGCGCAGCACGGGCGCCTGCGCGCCGCCGACGAACTCCCGGTGCTGGCAGGACGACTGGTAGCCGACCTGGCAGTGTGGGGCAGGTGTTGTCGGAGGCGAAGAACGAGCCGATGACGAACTGGCCCGGCTTGACCGAGGTGACCGCGCTGCCGACCTCCTCGACGATGCCGCAGTACTCGTGCCCCATCGGCGTCGGCTGCGGTGACCGCCTGGACGCCGCGATACGGCCACAGGTCGGACCCGCACACGCAGGTGGCCGCAAGCCGGATGACGACGTCCGTCGGCTCGAGGATTTTCGGCTCATCGCACTCCTCGAACCGCACGTCGCCCGGTCCGTAGAGAACCGCTCCTCGCATGGTATGTCTCCCTCTCGATGGACCGTGTGACCGCCATCCGTAATTCATGCTGATCGCGACGTTGCGGAGATTGACCAGGTTGACGAGGTCGAATTGTTCGCCGTTCAGCGACCGGTCATCTGCTCCAGGTGCTCGGGGTACCGGGCCCCCTGCACCGTGATCTGCGAGGCCGCGTCCTCGATCTCGCGGAGGTCGTCGGCCGTCAGCTCGACGTCGGCCGCGCCGAGGTTCTCGTCCAGGCGATGCAGCTTCGTGGTGCCCGGGATCGGGACGATCCACGGCTTCTGCGCGAGCAGCCAGGCGAGCGCGATCTGCGCGGGCGTCGCCTGCTTCTTGCGGCGATCTGGCCGAGCAGGTCGACCAGGGCCTGGTTCGCCTTCGGATCGCCTCCGGCGTGAAGCGCGGCAGGGTGCTGCGGAAGTCGGAGCTGTCGAAGGTCGTGCTCTCGTCGATCTTGCCGGTGAGGAAGCCCTTGCCGAGCGGGCTGTACGGCACGAAGCCGATGCCGAGCTCCTCGAGCGTCGGGATCACCTCGGCCTCGGGTCGCCGCCACCACAGCGAGTATTCGCTCTGGAGCGCGGCGACCGGCTGGACCGCGTGCGCGCGGCGGATCGTCGGCACGCCCGCCTCGGAGAGGCCGAAGTGCTTGACCTTGCCCGCCTGGATCAGCTCCTTCACCGCCCCCGCGACGTCCTCGATGGGCACGTCGGGGTCGACGCGGTGCTGATAGAAGAGGTCGATCGTCTCGACACGCAGCCGCTTGAGCGACCCCTCGGCGGCCTGCTTGATGTGCTCGGGCCGGCTGTTCAAGCCCGCCTTCCCGGGACGGTTGTCGGGCTCGCTGAGGTCGAAGCCGAACTTGGTGGCGATCACGACCTGGTCGCGGACCGGGGCGAGCGCCTCGCCCACCAGCTCCTCGTTCGTGAACGGGCCGTAGACCTCGGCCGTGTCGAAGAAGGTGACGCCGCGGTCGACGGCCGTCCGGAGCAGCGCGATCATCTCCGGCCTGTCCTTCGGCGGGCCGTAGGCGAAGCTCATCCCCATGCAGCCGAGGCCGATGGCCGAGACTTCCAGGCCGCTCTTCCCGAGTTGACGCTTCTGCATGTATTGCTCCTTCGAGGTGGCATCCGTAGGATTTCTCGAGCCGTCCCATGTCGTTCCTTCTCTCTCCCCGTCTCCGAGTTTCATTAGAGGCCAACCGCCCGGGCACGGAAAGCGACATTCCTCCAAAAGGTTTGCCTGATCCTCTTCGAGGCCACGAGATCTACCCACGTCCTCTCGCAACTTTGTAACCTGATTATTACGCTGGCCAGAAAGCAGGTCACATACGAGCCCGACGTGCAAGCGAGTGGGTGGGAGGCGAATGGGGGCGTCCACCGGAATCCACTCGCCTGCGCGTCGGGCTCGTAGCCGCCGCGGTGCGAATCTTGGTCGCGAGTCGCCAGAGTGATATCCGAGACCGTCTGCAAGACCGGAGGATGATGAGATGAAAGGCCATGGCGACGACCGCAAGCGGCTCGCGCGCCTCCTCGGCGAGGTGGCCGTGCACGAGGGGATCCATCGGACCTCCGTCGAGGGCGTCGAGGTGGTCCGCATCACGAAGTCGGTGCCTCGCGGCCCGGTGGTCTACCAGCCGAAGATCCTCATCGTCGGCCAGGGCCGCAAGCGGGCCTATCTCGGCGGCGAGGTCTACCGATACGACCCGTACAACTACCTGGTCCTGTCCGTGCCGCTCCCGGCCGAGTGCGAGACCGAGGCGAGCCCCGAGGAGCCCCTGCTCCTGCTGGCCATCAACGTCGAGCCGGCGATGCTCGGCGAGCTGATGCTCGAGATGGACGAGTCCACGCCGGCGGCCGGCCCGACGCCGCGGGGCATCTCCACGACCCCGATGACCGAGGAGCTCGGCGGCGCCGTCTGTCCGGCTCCTGGAATGCCTCCGGTCCCCGCTCGACAGCCGGATGCTCGGCCGCCAGACGGTCCGCGAGATCGTCTACCGCGTGCTCCAGGGCGAGCAGGGCGGTGCCCTTCGTGCCCTGGCCAGCCGGGACGAGCACTTCTCCCGGATCGCCCGGGTCCTGCGATACGTCCACGCCGATTACGCGAGGCCGCTCAGCGTCGACGAGCTGGCGAGGAAGGCCGGGATGAGCGTCGCGGCCTTCCACCACTACTTCAAGCTCGTGACGGCGAGCTCGCCGCTCCAGTACCTCAAGCGGATCCGGCTCGACCAGGCGAGGCGGCTGATGGCCCTCGACGGCTACAACGCGGGCACGGCCGCGAGGGCCGTCGGCTACGAGAGCCCATCGCAGTTCAGTCGAGAATTCAAGCGCCTCTTCGGCGTGACGCCCGTCGAGGAGGCCGAGCAGACGCGGCTCTCGACTCGTGGCGGGTTGATGCTTCGTGGAACATGACCTGGCGGAGCCCGATAACCGATCCGCAGTGGGTGAGCTGCCGTCGCTCGGGGCTTGTCCGTCCATGGCGTCTCGTCCCCGACCTCCACTTCGATCTGTTGATCGCGGAGAAGGCGCGTCCGACTCTGCGCGACTGCCGAGAGGATCCGCTTTCCGTCGGCAGTGAAGGCGATTGCACTCCTCGCAGAGATTAGGTCGCTGGAAGATCCCTGCAGCACGAGCACTTGCCGCCCCGACTCGGCATCCCACAGTCCCACGTTGGCAATTCCGGAACCCTGGGCGGCGGGTCCGAGGAAGGCCGCAATCCGTGACCCGTCCGGGTTGGACCTGACGGGCGTAGTGCCCCGGCCCGGTCGCCGGATCTTCCCCGATGGCAGGTCCCATACGACCAGTTCATCCTGGAATTGACCCACCTGCCGTTCGAGACCGAACGTGGCCACGATGTGGCGGCCGTCCGCCCTGAAAGCCAGGTCGCCCCTCGCTTCGACGTCCCGCGTCCGCCGGCCCTATTGGTCAATACCACAGTCGCGCAACTGCGCAAGCCATCGTCTGATCACTAAAATATTTTTTGTCGAGCCGCGACAAGGACTTACGCCGTTCTGCAAAAATAATTTCAAGAAAAGCGCAACGAATTTGCAAAATGGATACATCCTGTTAGATAGGGGGCTTGGTTGGGTCCCGGGCTCTTTGGCAATCTGGATGCAGTAAAGCAGCGGGCGGCCGCCTTCGGCATGCCTACGCTTGACTCATGCTTGTTATTAAGAATCTGCCCCGGCTATTCGGCCAGCCTGGGAGGCATTTTCCTTGAGAGCAAGAGTGCGTGAGATTCGAGTGACTCGCCACTAATCGCGGACACTCCATCAGTCACGCCCTAAATCATGGGACAATGCGTGTGGCATGCCGAGGCGGTCGTTGTGGGGTTCCTGCCCCCGGGAAATCGAGCAAACGAACCCAATCCTGCCGGAATGGCAGCCTGGGTAGGATGGTCAACCAAGGAAAACGAACCCAATTCGGCCATGTTGGCAGTGAGCTGGCGTCGTCGTGCCCTGAAATCCAACGAACGAAGCCAATCCGGCCCCGAGTGACGACCGCCGGCTCGCATGCGTGCAGTGCCGGCTAAAGTTCGCTCGCATGCGTGGCTTTGTCGGCTCGAGACCTGGCCGAGGGGACGATCCCGTCAGTGCAAGGGCTCGAAGATGAGGCGCAACTCGGTAGGTGTGGAAATGGTTGCATCGAGCCAGAGGGTCCGGCCGTCCCATGCGAGGCGTGAGGGGTCGAGCGGCTGGCCGCCGAGGAGGACTCGGAGCTGTCGGCCTGGCGGCGTCCCCTCGAGCTCGAACACCGGGTTTACGCATGGCGTTGCAGGCCGGATCGTGAGGGCGATCTCGGGCGACTCGGCCACGAGGCGGATGGCCCGGCGCTCGGGGATGTAGCTATCGAAACCGATCCTGGCTCCCTTCAGCTCGAGCGCCGGGGGTTGGGCGAAGCTCCGGGCGCGTTCGACGAGCCGGGCGTCCGGCTCGGCCGTCATGCCGATCAGCCAGGCCCAGGTCCGCTCGACCATCAGCCGCGACCGGCCAAGGGTGTCCAGGGTCGTCCGCTCGGCGGTCTGGAGCGGGCGAGGACGGGTGCCGGCCCAGCTCATCACGCTGTTGTGGCAGGGTGTCAGGCCGACCCGGTCGTCGATCGCGTTGCCCGTTGCGTTGCCGCGGGCCAGCGGCCAGTGGCTTCCCCAGTAGCACGGAGTGACCATCTCGCCCCGGTCGAAGAACGGCCCGAAGACCACGGGCGGCAGCGTCGTCTCGCCCGGGTTGAAGTAGACCGCCGCCTGGTCGTCCGCCGGTGCAGTCGCAGCCGGTAGATCGCCGGCCCGCCGCGGCTCGCCCTTCGCGGCAGTCGCCCCGACCGGGTTCGGGAAGCGGAACGGCCTGCTTGCGGCCGTCGAGGAGCAGGGCGTCGACGGGGTTGTCCGGCAGCACGGCGAAGGGATAGGCGCCGGGCGGCGTCAGGATGATGAACTCGCTCAGCTCGTAGTTGTTGGCCGGGTCGGCCAGAGGTGGACGACCCGCGTCCCGAAGCCGTCGGGGTAGAAGTAGTAATCCTCGGCCACCGAGTCGCCCCAGACCTTGTACAGCAGGTCGGTCGACTGGTACGTCCATCGCACGTGGACCCGCGCCGGCGGTCGATTCGACGATCGCCACCCGGCTGTACCGCAGCTCCTTGTCCATCAGCGGCTCGACGCAATCGACGGCTCCCGCCGGCTGCGAGATGATCTCGGCCCACTCGTAGCAAGCCCCGGTGTTGTGCCGCCCGGCCCAGAATGGGATATAGCTCGACCCCCGCCAGAAGACGAACCGTCCCCCGTTCGGCAGGGTACCACGACATCGTCGAGATCGGCCGGCCAGGCTCCCGCGTAGGGCATCGTCGAGTAGGCCCCCGTCTTCGGGTCGCGTACCGAGATCGGCGGGTCGTAACGCAGCTTCTCCCGCGTGGCGCCGAAGCGAGGACGGACAGGCGGCCTCGCGACCAGCATGACCGGGATCGACTTCGCCAGAACGCCCGGCCGTCGGCGTCCTCGAGCACGACTGACAGAGAGTCGCGATCGACGGCTGTGGGAGCCTCGGGCAGCCTGAGGATCGCCCGCCGACGTTGGCCGGCGGCGAGGCCCATCGCCGCGGTGATCCTCCGATCCGGGCGCGAGTCGAACCACGCGGCCACCTTCGCACCCGGCCGGTCGCGGTCCCGGCCGATCGCCGCGACGGTCAGCGTCGCCGTCTGGCCGGGACCGAGGAGCAGCCAGTCCGACGGCACCAGGATCGTGCCGAGATCGACGGGGTTCACGAGCGGGAGCACTTCCGCGACGGCGTCCGCCTCGAAGGCCGGCAGGACGACCTTCGCCCGCGCCAGCTCGACAGGGGCAGCCGCTGACGGAGACGACCGCAGCACCACCTCGTCGGCGTCGTCCGAGACGGGCACCCGGGCCGAGTAAGGAGCAGCCGACGGGAACCGCACGGCCTCCCGACCGACCTCCCGACCCCGCCTCAGCAGGACGAGGCTCGGCCCGTCCCCTTCGGGCCGACCCGACGCGACGATGACCGCGATCGACGGGTTCCCCACCCGATCCACGCCGAACGGGGGCCTCCAGGGATGGCCGCGATCGATGACGAGGCGATAGCCCACCACGGCCGCTTTCGGCTCATCGGCCCGAGATGCGAGGCAAGCGACCGCCATGAGCCCGATCACCGCCGATGCCCGAAGTCGTTCGATCACGAGGGAACCCTCCATCGCCCCGGGGGCCGGTAGGTGAACCGGCGACCGCGGGGTTCAACCCGCGACAAGTCTCCGGGCCGCCTCGACGATCCGCGCAACGTCGGGACGATAGGCGTCCTCAAGCACGGGCGTGAACGGCACCGGGACGTCGGCCGACGCCACGCGAACGACCGGCTGCCAGCAGGCTCTCGCCGGATCGCTCCATGATCCCCGCGGCGATCTCGGCGCCGACGCCGCCGGTCTTCGGGCCCTCCTCGACGATCACGACCCGCCCCGTCTTCCGGACCGATTCGCCGATCGTCGCGTAGTCGATCGGCGACAGGCTGCGGACGTCGATGACCTCGGCGTCGATGCCCTCGGCGGCCAGCCGGTCGGCCGCCTGACGGGCGAAGTGGGCCATCAGGAGCCAGGCGAGGATCGTCACGTCGCGGCCCGGCGCGGCGGACGACGGCGCGGTCGAGCGGCACGGTGTAATCGCCGTCGGGTACGTCGCTGGTGGCATCGACGGCGCCCGGCTCGGTGCGGGCGCCCTTCGACCCGTAGAGGAGCTTGTGCTCGAAGATCAGCACCGGGTTGTCGTCGCGCACGGCCGACTTGAGGACGCCCTTGGCGTCGTAGGCGTCGGAGACCGCGACGACCTTGATCCCGGGCACGCCCGTGAAGTAGCGCTCGATGTTCTGCGGCGTGCTGGGCCCCCCGTCCCGTGGCGCCGACCGGTGCCCGCATCACCATCGGGACCTTGATCGTGCCGCCCGGACATGTACCGCATCTTGGCGGCGTTGTTGACGATCTGGTCCATGGCCAGGAAGAGGAAGTCGCCGTACTGGACGTCCACGATCGGCCGCATCCCCATCATGGCCGCACCGACCGCCGCGCCGAAGAACCCCAGCTCGGCGATCGGCGTATTGAGCATCCGGTCGGGGAACTCCTCCTCGAGCCCCAGCGTCACGGTGAACGCGCCGCCCCACCCTCCCGACACGGCGATGTCCTCGCCCAGGCAGAAGACCGACGGATCGCGCCGCATCTCCTCGGCGATCCCCTCGCGAAGCGATTCGGCGATGCTGATTCGTCTCATCGATGATCCTTCCATCGTGCGGTCGGTCGGTCGCGCTGCTCACGAACGGCGGAGCAGATCGTCCCAGCCGACGATCGATGGATCGGAGATCATCTTCCGCCCCAGGGTCTCGAGCCGTTCGACGCTAGGGATCGCCTCCAGGGACTTCAGTACCTCCGGACCGGGCTCCCCGAGCCGTTCCATCCCCAGGACCACCAGGAATCGCCGGGCTTCGCGGAGCTCGCCCATGTTCAAACCCTCGTGAAGGCCCTCGTGGCGGCCTTCCTGGCGGCCCTCCACTCGGCCCTCCACTCGGCCCTCGTGGCGGCCTTCTCTCAGGATCTTTTGATAGGTCGTCGATTCCTTCATGTTTTGTACCCCTTCGAACAGCTTGTCGATCATTTCGTCGGGAAAGCGCAGGCCCATCAATGTGTAGCTCGCGGCCAGGAGCTGGGCGGCACGCGAGGGCGGTTCGGGATCCAGCACGGTTGCGGATTCGTCGGACGACTTCCGGCAGGTCGGTCTCGCTCACGGCGGTCAATGGAGCGAAAGGGACGAGCGCGATGCTACCATTCAGGTAGGTTTCGGGATCCTCCTGCCAGAGTCGCAGCACCTCATAATGATAGCGGTTCGTCGGCCGTCCGTCCGGTACGTTGCGCTCGTAGACGCCGGTCAGGCTGGGGGAGTTGGACTCCTTTCGCATCAGTATCAGCACCGTGAGCACCGGCAGGCCTTGCCTGTAGTCGAGAGCCACCTGGCGAAACCAGAGTGTCCGCACGAGGTCGGTCTCGTGGCTTCCCTGGAATTCGAGGTTGAGCAGGAATGGGCTCGGCCCTCCGACCCGGATCACCTTGTCGGCCGAGGCGGTCAGCGTCGTGATCCCGGATTCGATCACGTCCACCGGCAACGTCGGGTCGATCCGTAGCCGCTCGTTCAGGCAGGCAGGATCCACCCAGATCAGTTCTTTGGCCGCCACATCGTACGGGTTGAAGTCCACCGGCACCGCTCCCCAGGGCCGTCGATTCGGGTCAGGCCAGGACGTCCGTCGTCAGGTCGTCGATCGTGGGCATCGGCTGGCGACGGGCCGACTCGACGGCGGCCTGGAAGTCCGCCTGGATATCGGCGCGGATGCGGTCGAGCTCGGCCCGGTCGGCCAGCCCGCGATCCAGCAGGACCTGCGCCAGCCGATCGATCGGATCGCGGCGGTGCCACTCGTCGCGCTCCTCCCTCGGCTGGTAGTTGCAGGCGTCGCGGCGCGAGTGCCCCGTGCGTCGGTAGGTCATGAGCTCGAGCAGGACCGGCCCGCGGCCCTCGCGGCAGTCGGCGGTCGCCGATCGGGTCGCTTCAAACACCGCCAGGACGTCGTTGCCGTCCACCGTCTCGCCCCGGATGCCGTAAGTCGCCGCACGCTCGGCGATCCGAGTGTTCCGCATCACCCGATCGACGCGTGTCGAGGCGCCATACAGGTTGTTCTCGCAGACGAAGACGACCGGCAGGTCCCAGATGGCGGCGAGGTTGACCCCCTCGTGGAACGCCCCCTCGGCGACCGCGCCATCGCCGAAAAAGCAGGCCACGACCCGTCGCTCCTTCCGCAACTTGAACGCCAGCGCCATGCCCGCCGCCAGCGGCACGCCGCCGCCGACGATCGCGATGCCCGGCACCATCCCCTTGTCCATGTCGCCGACGTGCATCGACCCGCCCTTGCCGCGGCAGCAACCCGTCGTCGCGCCGAAGAGCTCGAAGAGCAGCTCCTCGACCGTCAGGCCCTTCGCCAGCGCGTGGCCGTGGCCGCGGAACGTCGAGGTAATGTAGTCCTCCGGCCCGAGCGCCGAGCAGACGCCTACGGCCGTCGCCTCCTGACCCTGGCACTGGTGGATCGTCCCCGGCATCGAGCCCTCGAGGAACAGGAACTTCACGCCGTCCTCGAACTCGCGGATCAGGACCATCCGGCGGTAGAGGTCCATCAGGAAGCCCTGCGCATACGACGAGGGCTCGACCTGGCTCTCCTGGGGCCGCGTGGCCTGCGACCGGGCCTCGCGGTTGCGGGCGAACAATGACCGACGCTTGACGTCGTCGCCGGCCGAGGCCCCGGCGTGGCGCGGGAGCTCGGCGAGCGCCTTCCCGACGTGAACGGCCACGACACCGGCCGCACCCGAGATGGGCCCGGCCACCTCCGCGGCGGCCGCGCCAGGGCGGCCGGCCGCGGCGTACGAAACCGCCGCGATCGTTTCCTCCACGTCGAACGTCGCGACCTCCTGCCCGGTGGCCACCTCGTCGCCGGCGAGGACTGCGGTCTTGCGAAGAGTCCCGTTGATCGCCGACTCGATGGTCAGGATAGCCTTGTCGGTCTCGACCTCCATCAGCGCATCGCCGCGTCGGACCGGCTGGCCGACTTCCACGAGCCACTTCACCAGGGTGACCGTGTCGTCCACCGTCGCCACGTCCGGCATCCGCATCACCACGTTCATCGATGGTCCCTCGCCGACCGTCGGGTCGCACCACTGCCGGCCGAGCACCCCGGCCGGTCGTCGATTATACGGCCTTCCCCCGGCAGCCGAGCAGCCCCATGCGTTCCAGGACCGCGTCGCGCACCGCGTGTCGGCCCGCGACCAGCACGTCTTCCGGCCCGCCGATGCCGAGCAGCCGATGCGGGTCGCCGCTCTCCACGCCGATCGCAGCCCGGACCGTATCGAGATATCTCCGCTTGAGATATGTCCCGTAGTTGACCTTGGCGACACCCAGCGCGATGGCCCCGCGCAGGGACTCGTCGTCGATCCCGGTCCCGCCGTGCAGGACGAGCGGGACCTCGACGCTCCGGCGGATCGCGGCGAGCCGATCGAGGTCCAGCCCCGCCCGACCGCTCGTCAGGATGTGGACGTTCCCCACGCTGACGGCCAGCAGGTCGACACCCGTCGCCGCGACGAACGTCGCCGCGCCTTCCGGGTCGGTTGCCGAGCCACCCTGCGGCGAGCCTCCCGCGGCTCCACACGGCAGCTCACCCAGCTCGGCCTCGATCGCAATACCCCGCTCATGAGCCAGCCTCGCGAGCGCGGCAACACGGCCGGTATAGTCTGCGGCAGGCGCCTCCGGATCCGCCGGCATGACCAGGTTGAAGCCCGCCTCGATCGCCGCGCGAACCCATTCGTCGCGCGGACACTCGTTGAAGATCAGGCCGCACGGCACCGAGGCCGACTCTGCCGCCGCCCGCCCGAGCGCCGCGTACCACGAGAGCCGCTCGGCCGCCCGGCGCGACGGCCGGCTCAGGAAGTCGCCGTTGAAGCCAAGGATGACGGGAGCTCGCGCCTCCTCGGCCGCGTCGACGACCCCTTGCAGCGACTCGAGGTTCCAGCTTTCGAAGTAGCCGACCGCGTATCGCTCCTCCATAGCCCGTCGCATCATCGGCCCGATCGCTTCCAGCGGCATGCGGGATCTCCGGGGTCTGGGGCGCAGCTCATGGAGTGGGCCAGAGCGCTAGCTCGAGGGCGATGGCCAGCGGGATCGAGGCAACGAGTACCGCGACCAGGGCCCCCATCACGACGATCGTCAGGAAGGCGACCGGCAGCAACCGCAGCCGGACGCTCGCCCGTGGTGCCGAACTTAGTGACTGTCCCATAAGGTGAACAAATGGGGTGTAGCGGGCGTAATCACGGTATGAGATTGCACCCTTACCCGAGTGACCTCACCGATGACCAGTGGGCCCTGATCGAACCCCACCTGCCACCCGAACCCGGCGGCGGTCGGCCCCGCAAGACCGATCTGCGGGCGGTGGTCAACGCCGTCTTCTACCTCACCCGCACCGGCTGCCAGTGGCGGTATCTCCCCAAGGACTTCCCGCCCAAGAGCACCGTCTGGCGGTACTTCGACAAGTGGCGGCACGACGGCACCCTGGATCACATCCACGACCGGCTCCGCACGAAGGCCCGCACGGCCGAGAAGCCCTACCACCCGCGCACCTCCGCCAGCGTCAACAGCCAGTCGGTCGAACGCCAGTTCCGGCGGCGAGCAGCGGGGCCGCGACAACTTCAAGAATGTGGACGGCCGCAAGCGGCATATCGTCGTGGACAGCATGGGGTTGCTGCTGGCGATCCTGGTGACCGCCGCCGACGTCAACGACGCCAGGGCGGCGGCCGAGCTGTTCGCCCGGCTGGAGGGCCAGCCGATGGGCAAGGTCGTGCGGATGTACGCCGATAACAAGTATCACAACTATGCGCTCTACGAGTGGGTGGAGACCAACGCCGACTGGGACCTGGTGATCGTGCGGAAGCCAGAGGGGACCGGGGGCTGGGTACGGCTGCCGATCCGCTGGACGGTGGAACGGACGTTCGCCTGGCTGACGAGGTGCCGGCGGCTGAGCCTGGACCGGGAGAAGACGGTCTTATCGTCGGAGGCATTCGTCAAGTTGGCCATGATCCAGTTGATGCTCAATCGGCTTGAGCCGAAGGGGACGGAGGCCGAGTTCCACTACCGGGCGGCTTCGTAAACCCACTTATGGGACAGTCACTTACAGCCGCGAGTCCTTCATGGAAGCGCCGCGAGACGCCCGGCGCCAGCAGGATGGCGATCACCGCCGAGGTGACAACGGCCGCGACGGCCATCGCGGCGAATGGAAGTCGGGATAAGGCTGCCGATCGCGCGTAGACCAACGCGTAACCGCCGGTCATCAGCAGGGCCAGCATTGCGAGCACGAGCTGAACCCGGCGAGCCCACGGTCGGAACCCGGCGAGCGCGACGGCGAGCGCCAGGAAGCCGCCGGCCGCCAGCAGGTGGGCGGTCGCCATGCCGATCAAGTAGGCGTCGGCGAAGGTCGGATCGGCGAAGTTCCGCAAGCCCACATAGTCGGTCGGCATGCCCGGCATTTCGTGCAGGCCGAGGGAATACAGCCGCCGTGGGATCTCCTCGACCAGTTGCATTAGGGCGGATTGCTGCTCGTTCTGGGCCTTGAGGATGAGGTACCCGCCCGCCGCCGCGAAGGTGGCACCAGCCGCGACGTAATTGAGCAGCACCACCAGGCCAAGCCACGAGGTGGAAGCGAGACTTCCCTCACCCGGATCAAGCGTGTCCGACGACCTCCCGGATCTCGCCGGGCTGCTATCGGCCGATCGATCCGGCATTCTCGTTTCTCCACGACGTCACCGGCGCTTCCCATCACCGCACCCGCCGTCCGTTATACTCCCACGACCGGGCGGCATTCAACCGGACGCTCGTCGTCCTTCGAAAGGGCGAGAGGGGCCTGCGCCTCCCGCTCGCCGGGGAAGGAGCAGGCCACTCTCGGGTCCCGCTCGTGGTGGCGCCGTGAATTCCGGGTCGCTCAGGGCCGCTCGGCGGAAGCTTCCTGCACGGCCCGCTTCAGCTCCTTCTCGGAGGGATTGATCAGGATCTCGTTATCAATCTGGATTGTGGGCATCACGCGCTTACCCTGATTGAGGTCGGCGACGTACCCGTTGAGCTCGGGCGACTGGTCGAGGTCCTTGAACTCGTACTGGACCTGGTTGCCGTCGAGCCACTCGAGGGCCCGGGTGGTGTCGGGGCACTGGCGTGAACCGTAGACGGAGACATTCGGCTGTTTCATCGGTCGAGCTCGCGGGATGTCTTCAGAACAACGAAACCATCGCGGATGGCGACGAGCCCAGGGTCCGCGTTACGATCGGCCCGGCACGGCTCACGCGACGTGGCGAGTCGACCGCCGTGAATCCTGGCAATTTGGCGACTCGTCGGTGTCGATCGTGTCGCAGACCAGGCCGGCAACCAGCCACTTCAGCGGGATATTCAGCTCGCGTGCCTGGGCCCGCAGGCTCTCGAAGAGCTCGTCCGACAGGGTCACCTGGATCTGTCCATGGGTCTTCATGATTGGTCCTCCCGAACCCACCGTATCGCAATCGGCGTGCCAAAGCGGAGGGAACACCGATATCCCGGCGAGAACCTCGGCGAATGCGGAACGCTACTTGCATCCCTCGGCCGAGTGGTGTGCGAGGGGTCCATCGTGGCGAACGATGCGTCAATAACGCCCGGCAAGGAAGCCCGACACGAATGGGAGATCGGGCGTGAGCGTGGCTGTTGGCGAGAAACAAGCTCCGTCGTTCCGGTCGGACGTCCCGGCTCGGCTGGATCGCTTACCCTGGAGTCGATTCCACTGGCTGGTGGTCGCCGCGCTCGGGATCACGTGGATCATCGACGGCCTCGAGGTGACCCTGATCGCCTCGGTCAGCCCGGTCCTCGAGGAGCCGGGCACGCTCCATCTTTCCGTTGAGCGCATCACGCAGTTGAACACCGCCTACCTTGCCGGCGCCGTGATCGGCGCGGTGGTCTTCGGCTACCTGACGGACCGCCTGGGCCGCAAGAAACTGTTCACCGTGACGCTGGGCCTCTACCTGGTCTCCGCCTTCCTGACCGCATTCGCCTGGGACTTCGCCAGCTTCGCGTTGTTCCGCTTCCTGACGGGGGCGGCGATCGGCGGCGAGTATTCGGCGATCAACTCGGCCATCGACGAGCTGATCCCCAGCCGGGTGCGGGGGTGGGCCGACCTGGCGATCAATGGGACGTTCTGGGTCGGCGCGGCGGCCGGCTCGGTGGCGAGCATCATCCTGCTCGACCCGTCCTTGTTCCGCGTGGACCTGGGCTGGCGGCTGGGCTTCGGCATCGGCGCGGCGCTGGGGTTGATCATCATCTTCCTGCGCGACGGCGTTCCCGAAAGCCCTCGATGGCTCCTGACCCACGGCCAGCCCGAGGAGGCCGAGCGGATCATCGGCGAGATCGAGAAGCAGATCGAGGGCGACCTGGCGGGGCGAAGCTCCCGGCTGCCGAGGGCTCGATCGTCATCCGCCCGCGCGGGCCCGTCGGCTTCGGCGAGCTCGCCGGGCGTGATGCTCAAGACCTACCCCACCCGCACCGTGCTGGGCCTGGCGCTGATCATCTCGCAGGCGTTCCTCTATAACGGCGTCTTCTTCACGTTCCCGCTGGTCCTCAGCAATTTCTACAAGCTTTCGCCCGACTCCACGGGCCTGTACCTGCTGCCGTTCGCCCTGAGCAACTTCCTGGGGCCGCTCTTGCTGGGGCGGTTCTTCGACACGGTGGGACGTCGGCCGATGATCGCGGGGACCTACACGATCTCGGCGATACTCCTGGCCGTGACCGGCTACCTGTTCGCGGCGGACATGCTGACCCCCGCGACGCAGACGATCCTCTGGGCCCTGGTCTTCTTCTTCGCGTCGTCGGCCGCGAGCTCGGCGTATCTGACGGTCAGCGAGATCTTCCCGGTCGAGCTCCGCGGGATGATCATCGCCCTGTTCTTCGCGGCCGGCACGCTGCTGGGCGGGACGTTCGCGCCGTGGTACTTCGGCTCGCTGATCGCCACCAACTCACGCACGGCGATCTTCCACGGCGACCTGGTCGCCTCGGGCCTCCTCCTCGTGACCGTGGTCATCGTCTGGCTTTACGGGGTCAAGGCCGAGTGCTCGTCGCTCGAGGAGATCGCCCGGCCGCTGTCGGCCTCCGATGACGTGCCGGCCGGAACCGGATGATGCCAGGCCGAGCGGCCGCGTCCGACCCGCCGTCTCCAACCCGAGCCTGAGAATGGCATCCACTTTGCATTAAGAAATGTAAGTGGTTTCCCAAATTCTCTATGAGGAGTCCATCCATGGCACGCGCGGAGACACATACCGATCACGGTGCACAGGGAACAGATCGCAACGCCGACCCGATCACGGGGCAGCCGGGCGCCCATCCGGTCGGAGTCGGGATCGGCACGGCGGCCGGTGGTGCGGCGGCCGGAGCGGCGGCCGGGGCGGTGGCGGGTCCGGTGGGCACTGTCGCCGGCGCGGTCATCGGCGGCATTGCGGGCGGCCTGGCCGGCAAGGGAGTCGCCGAGTCGGTCGACCCGACGACCGAGGATGCCTACTGGCGCGAGAACTATGCGAATCGGTCGTACTTCGACTCGTCGCATAGCTACGACGACTATGCCCCGGCCTATCGCCACGGCTGGGAATCGCGTGCGCAGCACGGCGACCGCACCTGGGACGAGGCGGAGTCGGACATCAAGAGCAGTTGGGAGTCGGCCAAGGCCAACTCGCGGCTGACCTGGGACAAGGCCAAGCACGCCACCCGCGACGCCTGGGACCGCGTCAGCCAGTCCGGCAGCGGCCGCCACGGCTCGAACACGTGAACCTGGCCGCTCAGGCCGCGCGAATGATCGTTCTGGATGAAATGAGGAATAGGGCCGTGGCGGCGCGTCTGCGTCGTCCTCGGCCCTATCCCGTCATCGTCATGCCGGTGAGATGCCAAGGCCCTCTTGCAAGAACGCCAGGTCGATCTCGGGGTAGACCGGGAACGAAGCGAGCAGGGCATCGACGCGGCGGCGGGCCTGGTCGCGGACGCCATCGTCGAGGGTGAACTTCGTTCGATCGCGTGCTCCCGATTTGGTCGTGCCGGGCTTGATGTTCTTGAGCACCAGCGCGACGACCGCGGCGATCTCGTCCATCTCGGGCCGGCCCATGCCGAGCGTGGTGACGGCCGGCGGTGCCGAACCGCAGGCCGCTGGTGTACCAGGGGCCGTTGGGGTCGAAGGGGATCGGGTTGCGGTTGAGCGTGATCCCGCAGCGCCGGACGGCCTCTTCGGCCTGGCGGCCGGTGATCCCGTGCGTCGCTGGCGACGTCCACGACCAGCAGGTGGTTGTCGGTGCCGCCGGTGAGACCTTGAGCCCCTCGCGCGACGAACGCCTCGGCCAGCGCCCGGGCGTTGTCGACGATCTGCTGGGCGTAGGTCGCGAACTCGGGCCGGAGGGCCTCGGTGAACGCGACGGCCTTGGCCGCCATGACGTGCGGCAGCGGGCCCCCCAGCACCAGCGGGCAGCCGCGGTCGACGTGCGTCGCTTGAACTCGGGCGTCGTCAAGCACGAGCCCCCCACGCGGCCCGCGCAGGGTCTTGTGCGTCGTCGTCGTGACGATGTGCGCATGACGGGATCGGGTCGAATTCGCCCTGAGCACCTTCCCCGCCACCAGGCCGGCGAAGTGGGCCATGTCGACCATCAGCACCGCGCCGACCTTGTCGGCGATCTCGCGCATCCGGGCGTAGTTGATGTTCCGCGAGTAGGCGCTGAAGCCGGCCAGCAGGATCAGCGGCTTGACCTCGATCGCCTGTCGCTCGATCGCGTCGTAGTCGAGCAGGAACGTCTCGCGGTCAACGGTATAGCCGTGCGACTCGAACATCTTGCCCGAGGCGTTGAGCCGATAGCCGTGCGTGAGGTGGCCGCCCGAGGCGAGGTCGAGGCCCAGCAGCCGCTGGTTGCCGAGCGCTGGCGGACCTCGTTCCACTGTTCGGGCGTGAGCTTGTACCAGTCGCCGGCGGCCAGTGCTTCGGGGCTCTCGGCGCCCAGGATCTCGGCCATCGTCGGCGAGCTCGACGCGCTGCCGCAGGATCGCCCAGAAGGCGACGAGGTTGGCATCGGCGCCGCTGTGCGGCTGGGCGTAGGCGTGCGACGCGCCGAAGAGCTCGCACGCCCGCTTGTTGGCCAGGTCCTCGATCGAGTCGACGTTGTCGCAGCCGGCGTAGAACCGGTGATGGGGGATGCCCTCGGCGTACTTGTCGGTCAGGAGGTTGGCCATGGCGGACTGCGTCGCCAGCGACGAGTAGTTCTCGCTGGCGATCAGCTTGATGTTGCCGCGCTGGTCGGCCAGCTCCTGCACGATCGACCGGGCGACCTCGGGCGCGACGCCCGCCACGCAGTCCAGGTTGGCCAGATAGGCCAGGAACCCGGGCGGGATGGTCGCGCGGGTCTCGTGGACTGGCAGTAACGCTCGGAGCAGGGAATCGGCCATGATGGGTCTCGCGTCGTGAGAGGATGGGCGAAGTCGGGCCGTTTGCTGTTCCGTCGGTGGCCCGGCGTTATAATGTGGCCCGCGAGGACACGGTGACGATTGTAACGGCCGGGGACGACCCCGCTCAAGAGACGCTGCGACGGGGAGGGCCTGCGATGGCACTGGAGTTCGCGCCGGGCAAGACGCGGATCGGCTGGATCGGCACGGGCGTGATGGGCTCGTCGATGTGCGGCCACCTGATCGCCGCGGGATACTCGGCGACCGTGTTCAACCGGACGCCCGAGAAGGCGGACGCCCTGGTCGAGAAAGGGGCGAAGCTGGCCGATTCGCCGGCTGCGGTCGCCGCGGCTTCCGACGTGATCTTCACGATCGTCGGCTATCCCCAGCGACGTGCGCGAAGTGACGCTCGGGCCCGAGGGCACGCTCGCCGCGGCGACGGCCCGGGTCGCGTGCTGGTCGACATGACGACCAGCGAGCCGGCCCTGGCCGTCGAGATCGACCGGGCCGCGCAGGCCAAGGGCGTGCACGCGGTCGATGCGCCCGTATCCGGCGGCGACGTCGGCGCCAGCGAAGCGCGGCTATCGATCATGATCGGCGGCGAGAAGGACGTCGTCGACGCCCTGCGGCCCCTCTTCGAGATCATGGGCAAGACGATCGTGCACCAGGGGCCCGCCGGCGCCGGCCAGCACACCAAGATGGTCAACCAGGTCCTGATCGCCACCAACATGATCGGCGTCTGCGAGGGGTTGCTCTACGCGTACAAGGCGGGGCTGGATCTGAACGTCGTGCTCCAGAGCGTCGGCAGCGGCGCGGCCGGCTCGTGGAGCCTGAACAACCTGGGCCCGCGGATGATCGCCGGCAACTTCGAGCCGGGCTTCTTCGTCGAGCACTTCCTCAAGGACATGGGGATCGCACTGGCCGAATCGCGGCGGATGAACCTCAGCCTGCCGGGCCTGGCGCTGGCCGAGCAGCTCTACCGCGCCGTCGCCGCCCAGGGTTATGCCCGCAAGGGCACTCATGCGCTCTTGCTCGCCCTGGCGAGCCTGTCGAATGTTGACTGGAAGGCGAGTCAAGGTTGAGCGACCCGAGCGGGCGCGGCGTCGCGATCCGGACAGATCAATCTCCCGGTCGCCCTTGAGCATTCGATCGTGTTCCGTATAGAATCGGCCCTTTGGCCCATCCCATTGGTTCGGGGTGCGCCTCGTCTCGATCCGGTTCACTGCTTTCCGAGACCCCCCGAGGAGAACGCATGGCTAGTCGTTGACGAGGGAAAGGACGCCGCAAGGTCGGGAAGAAAGAGGCGCCGCATGCGCAGCCGCATCCGCCACCGCAAGAAATGACACGCCACGTACCCGCCGGCATCTCGGGTGAATGATGCTTCGCCCGGGCCGCCTTCCGGCCCTGCTCATCGCACCCGCCGGTCCCTCCCGGCCCGAGTGCCGGGACGGGGGCGGATCGCCTCGATTGGGAACGATCGAGACCATGAGTCGTGCGCATCGAGTGGTCCGCGGCGCCAGCTTCCTGGTCGCGGCCGTACTGGGGCCGATCCTGCTCGGGCGGCCGCTCGCCGGATCGGAACCCGGCGCGGCGGGGCCGCTGCCCGGCCGCGTCTTGGCGGCGAGCCGGCGGTCGATTGACGAGTCCCTGACCCGCCCGTACGACCGCGAGGTGCCGATGGGCTGCGTCGGCGGGCGCGTCTGGGCGTCGAGCCCGCAGGGTTGGGCGTTCGCCGACGACGTCCACTGGCTCGACCTCACCAATCTCGGCGCCTTCGACATCCAGGTCCGCGACGAGGACGGCCTACTCGTTCCCGATCGCGCGACCTATTATCCCAGCCACATCCATTACGAGGGCGTCCGCGGAAGGCGATGACGGCGTCGGCGTCGTTTACCTACGCGCTGGACAAGGTCGAGAACCCGCTGTCCGAGCCGTTCGAGCCCCGGAAGCGCTGGACCTGCTGGTCGAGCGGCCATCGCGAGGACTCGTACACGCTCGACTTCGGGGCACCCCGCACCCTCGCGGGCCTCGACGTCTACTTCTTCGACGACGCCCCGAACGGCGAGTGCCGTCCGCCGGCGTCGTTCCGGATCGAGGCGGCGCGGGACGACCGGTGGGAGCCCGTCCAGCCGATCGGGGAATCCGCCAAACAGCCCCGGCCGGGCAAGAACGAGGTCCGTTTCGAGCCCGTGGCGTCGTCGCGGTTCCGGCTTGTCTTCCAGCACGCCGGGGAGCGGTTCTACACGGGTCTGTATGGCCTCAAGCCGGTCGGCGGCGATCGGGCGGAAGCGAACCCGTCGCCGGGCCCGCTGCGGTTCTCCGCCGATAAGTTCATCACGGCCGACGACATCCTGGTCTCGGTGCTACGCGTCCACAACCCGACGGCGACGGTGCGGACGATCTACGTGGACCCGATCGTTCCGCTGCGGGGGATCTGGTCGTACGAGTGGATCGGGAGCGTCTCGGGGCTGGTGAACCTCCCGCAGGGCGAGGTCTCCGGTAGCGAGCCGAGGTACCTCACGCTCGAGGGCCGGCAAGAGCTGCACGATGAGCTTGTCTTCGGGCGGTTCCGCTACGCGGTCGTGGACGATCCCCCGCGCCTGCTGAAGATCGGCGCCGAGCGATCGGCGGCCGGGTCCCGTTCCTCGGTTTCACCGGGCCGCTGATCGACGGGGGCAACGGGATTCATCGGCTGTACGGCCATCACATCCTGCCCGGCAGGACGAAGGTCTTCAAGGCCGCGCTCATGCTGCGGACGGGGAAGGAAATGATGGTCGGTCGGGACCTCCCCGGGGACCGGCCTCGCGCCTGGACGCGCTCGACGCCGTCCTGAGGCCCCCGGCCCGGGCGGCCGGTCAGCCGGATCGGAGCCTCATGCTTCGGCCCGACGATCAGGACGCCCGTGACGTGCTTGGCCCCCAGGTCCGGGCCTACCAGGCGTGGTTCGACGCGAATCTCCCGTACTTCGACTGCTCCGATCCCTGGATCCGCAAGATGTACGACCACCGGGCGTATGTGCTGCGGAAGAACATGCTCGAGCCGAAGCTGGGCCGGATGCAGTGGCCGACGCAATCCGAAGGCCGATGGCGCAGTCCCTGGTATCCCAACGTGATCAGCTACGGCGCCGGCCACCAGGTCCGCGAGGCCCGCTGGCTTCGCGACCCCAGATACTGGCAAGGCCACCTGCGCACCTGGGCCGAGAACGAGAAGGCCGACGGCGTTTATCCCAGCCACGTCACGCCGAAGGGACCCGCGGGCGGCCAGTACACCGACTGGATCACCTCGACGGCCTGGGACGGATACCTCGTGCACCCCGACCGGGCGTTCCTGGCCTCGGTCGTGGACAGGCTGGCGGCCAACGTCCGCGGCTGGCAGAAGGCCTGCGACACCGACGGCGACGGCCTGCTGATGGTCAACTCGCACTGGTGGACCGGCATGGAGTACCAGCCGTCGTTCTTCGCGTTCTCGGACTACAAGACATCGAAGGACTTCTACCAGCCCGCGCGGCCGGTGGGCCTCGAGCGAGTGGACCTGACGGCGTACAACTACGGCAACGCCGCGGCCGTCGCGCGGATCTACCGGCTGCTGGGACGTCCGGATCAGGCAAAGGAGTTCGACGACCTGGCCGCGAAGATCGCCGCGGCGGTCGCCGCCAGGATGTGGCGGCCCGAGAAGGACCGGCGGTTCTTCTACTCGCTTGCGCCGACGACGACGCGTTGGCCGACGTCAAGGAGGTCATCGGTGTCTATCCGTTCTATTTCGGGATGATTCCGTGGGGCCAGGGCTACGAATCGGCCTGGTCGTCGATCCTCGACCCGGCCCAGTTCTGGACGAAATGGCCGGTGGCGTCGGTTTCGAAGCAATGCCCGGCGTATTCGCAGGACAACTGGCCCGGCGACGGCCGAGCGGCGACCTGCATGTGGAACGGCCCGACCTGGCCGCATGCCAATGCGCTCGTCATGACGGCGATGGCCCGGACCCTGGCGCGACCCGCGATAACAAGGTCGCCGACTCGCCGCTGCGGAAGGAGCACCTCTGGACGCTCTTCACGTCGTTCACCCGGGCGCAGTACCGCGACCAGGATATCGGGCGGCCGTGGACGGGAGAGTTCTACAACGGCGAGACGGGGCGGTGGAAGACGGCCGAGCGCGACTACAACCACTCGACGTGGCTGGACATCCTGATCCCCGAGCTGGTCGGCGTGGTCCCGCGCGACGACGACGTCCTTGAGGTCGACCCGCTGCTGCCCGAGCACGCGTTGGGTCACTTCGTGCTCGACGGCCTGCGCTACCACGGCCACGACGTGACGATCGCCTGGGACGAGCCGGCGGAGGGCTCGCCCGACCATCATGGCGACGGCCGCAAGGGCCTGGACGTCTATGTCAACGGCCGCCTCGCAGCCTCGGCACCGGGCCTGTCGCGGCTGGCGGTGCCGCTGGCGCGGTGATCGTGCACGGCCCCGGGACCCGGACGACCGGGGTCCTCACCGGCAGGCTTCCGAGGCCATGAGAAGACCCACGTCATTTCCGGAGGAGCCTCGAAAGTTTCGCCACCCGCTGGCCTTGTCGCAACGGATTGTTAGAATAAGCAACGCCGTGAGCCTCGAAGTCGAGTCAGAAGCACCAATCCAGGCCGCAGTCGAATGGGCCATGTGACAGGCGTCGAGTCGCTCGCAGGATCAGCGAGAAGGGGCCAGGGCGAGGGGGGAATTGCGGACCGGCGATTCCGGCAGGCAGCCCGGCAGAGGGCTCGATGCGGCCGCGCCCGGGGTGCCGGGATCCGCCGTTGCGATTTCGCCCGGGCGTCTTTTCCTTGCGCATCTCGAGTCGATCTTGACTGTCGATTTGCCCTGATCAGGTCAACGCAATCGGTCAAGGAGTGGGCATTAAGCGTCGACGAAGGGCCTCGCCGGCGGGCGATGCCCACGCCACGTCGCACTTCGCCGGCTGCTGACCCGGAAAGGCGTACGGACTGCCCGGGCCTGCGCCCGGTATCTTGCCAGGAAGCTCACCGGAAACTTCGGCTGAACCGACCCCGAGGATGGGAGGAGTTTCGGATGAAGTTCGACGTCATCGTCATCGGTAGCGGGTTCGGCGGCGCGATCACGGGGTGCCGGCTCGCCGAGGCCGGCGCGAAGGTCCTGATCCTCGAGCGGGGCCGGCATGGTCGTATGAAGAGGCCAATGCCGACTTCTTTCCCCGGAAGCTCGACGACCCGGACCGATGGCTCTGGAGCCACGAGAATCCCGAACGGAGTCACGGCTGGCTCGACCTCCGCGTGTTTCCCGGCATGGCCGTCGCGGCGGGTGCGGGGGTCGGCGGCGGGTCGCTGATCTACGCCAATATCTCGGTCGAGGCACCCTCGGAAGCTTTCCAGGACAGGCCCGGCCTGCCGTCGTGGCCGGGGGGGTTGTCCAAGAGCGAGTTGCAGGACGACTACGAGCGCGTCGCCAGGGTCATGCAGGTTCGCGAGCTCCCCCGAGGCCAGTGGAGCTCTCGCACCCACATGATGCAGGAGGCCGCCCAGGCGATCGGCCGCGGAGACCGGTTCTACCCGGTCCCGCTCGCGGTCAGCTTCGACGACCATCTGGAGGTCAATCTGGCCTCGGGCGAGCAGCCGCGCGGGACCCGAAGTCGATCAAGCCGAATGAGTACGGCGTCAACCAGGGGACGTGCTACCACTGCGGCGATTGCGACATCGGCTGCGACGTCAACGCGCGGAACACGCTGGATACCAACTACCTGGCGATGGCCGAGAACAGGTACGGGGCCGAGATTCGCCCGCTGCACATCGTGACCAGTATCGAGCCGGTTGCCGGGGGCTATCGCGTCCACTTCGACCGCCTGGCGAGCGCGGATAATGGATCGGGACCGGCGCGTCGGATCTCGGGCGAGAGCGAGACGGCCGCCCGGGTGATCGTCGCGGCGGGGTCGCTGGGATCGACCGAATTGCTGCTGCGTTGCCGGGACGTGGCCCGGACGCTCCCGAAGCTGAGCCCTCACCTGGGACGGAACTGGAGCAGCAACGGCGACTTCCTCACGCCGGCCTTCTACAAGGACCGCAAGGTCCAGCCGTCGCCATCGCAGGGCCCGCCGATCACGTCGGTCATCGACTTCCTCGACGGCAGCGAGGACGGGCAATCGTTCTGGGTCCAGGACGGTGGATTCCCCGACCTGATGGCCCAGTACGCGAAGAAGATAAGCCCGGGCCGAAAGGGCGTCTGGGCCTGGATCCTCCTGGACGCGATGCGGATGGTGGCGCACGACGATGAGGAGGTCGCGAGCCGGATGATGCCCTGGTTCGGCCAGGCGGTGGACGGCGGCGACGGGGTGCTGCGGCTGCGGAAGAAGTGGCTCGGCCTGTTCGGGCCGAGCGAGCTCGAACTCAAGTGGAACATCGCCAAATCGAAGGGGGCGATGGACGCCCTGATCCACATGCACGAGCGGCTGTCGAAGGCGACCGGCGGCGAGCCGATCATCCCGCCGAGCTGGTCGATGTTCCGCGGTCTGGTCACGCCCCACCCGCTCGGCGGCTGCGGGATGGGGGAGACCGCCGCGACCGGAGTGGTCAACCACGCCGGCGAGGTGTTCGGCTATCCGGGGCTATATGTCGCCGACGGGGCCATCATCCCGAGGCCGCTCGGCGTCAATCCGTCGCGGACCATCGGCGCCCTCGCCGAGCGGATCGCCCGTCTGATCATCCGGAAGGACGGTCGGAACTACAGCCCATACGCTCCCAAAACTTTCGCCGGAGGCAACGGCAAGCTCATGGAACACACCACCGGAGATGTTTTCCCGTCGCAGCCGACGAGCCGGCGCTGGGGCTTCGCTTCACCGAGACGATGCACGGCTTCGTCTCGGGCGACGTGACGAGCGACTATGCCGCCGCCGAGGAGGCCGGCCGTCGCGATAATAACACGCTGAAGTTCCTGCTGACCGTCGCGTCCGACGACCTCGACCGCCTGGTTGGCGACGACCAGCATCCCGCGGCCATCTCGGGCGAGGTCACCGCCGCGTCGCTCTCGCCGTTCCCGCTGACCGTCGAGTGGGGCGAGTTCAACCTGTTCGTCGACGACAAGGCCGTGGTCGCCGAGAAGCTGATGAAGTACGCGATGCGACTGCGCACGACCGATGGCAAGGCGTACTTCTTCGAGGGGACCAAGACGATCCACCCGGGCTCACCGCTGCGGATCTGGCCCGAGACGACGACCCTTTATATCGACGTCTTCGAGGGCGAAAAGCCCGGCGGTAAGCTGGCGCTCAAGGGCATCGTGACGATGACGCCCGTCGACTTTGCCAGGCAGCTCACGACGGTCGTGGTCTCGGGGGCACGGAACGAGGTGGAACGGCTCCGGGGGATCGCGAAGTTCGGCGAGTACTTCGCCGGCGTGCTGTTCCAGACGTTCGGCGGCATCTTCTCGCGGCCGACGTCGATCAAGCCCGACGCCCCGCCTCGGCAGCGGCGGCCGCTGCGGGTCGGCGCCCCGGAAGTCCACTTCTTCCCGACCTCCGACGGCCTGACGCTCCGGCTGATCCGCTACAGGGGCGGTGCGAAGGGACCGCTGCTGATGGTCCACGGCCTGGGGGTCTCGAGCCTGATCTTCTCCATCGACACGATCGAGACCAACGCCCTGGAGTTCTTCTACGAACACGGATACGACGTCTGGCTGCTCGACTACCGGTCGAGCATCGAGCTGCCCTATGCCGAAGGGTTGTCCACGGGTGATGACGTCGCGAGCAAGGACTATCCCGCGGCCGTCTCCGAGGTCCGCAAGCTTACGGGCGCCGCGAGCGTCCAGTGCCTGGTGCACTGCTACGGGGCGTCGACCTTCTTCATGGCGATGCTCGCCGGCCTCGAGGGCGTGCGGTCGGCGGCCGTTTCGCAGATCGGCGCACACACCCTGGTCGAGCCGGTCGCGCACGCGATGTCGGGCGCCCACGTGCCGGAGATCCTCGAGAAGGTCTTCCACGTCAAGGAGATGACCGCCCGCACCGCGCCCGACTTCCTCGATCGCCTGGAGGACACGCTCCTGCGGGTCTTCCCGGTCAACGCCGGCGCGGGGGACACCAACCCGGTCAGCCGACGGATCTCATTCCTCTACGGCCAGCTCTACGACCTGGCGCAGCTCAACGAGGACACGTACAATTTCGGGCTCCAGGAGATGTTCGGGGCGGCCGGGATCAAGAGCTTCGAGCACCTGGCGACCTGCATCCGCGCCGGCCATATCGTCGGGGCCGACGGGTCGGAGATCTACCTGCCGCACGTCCACCGGCTGGCGGTGCCGTTGGTGATCGTCCACGGCGAGGACAACCGCTGCTGGCGCCCCGAGAGCACGCTGCGCACCCTGGAGTGGCTCGTCGACGCGAACGGCCCCGACCTCTACACACGCCACGTCGTCCCCGGCTACGGGCACATCGACTGTATCTTCGGCAAGGATGCCGCGCGCGACATCTATCCGCTGTTCCTCGATCACCTGGAAAAGACGGCGACGGCCTGACCCATGATTCCACCAGGAGCGCCCCAGCCATGTCCATCAATACGCAGGGGTCCCGGCCGCTGCGGTTCGGGGTCGCGACGGCCGACCACCAGTGCGAGGCGTTCGACCCGCGCGTCGCCGACATCCGCGACGACTGGGAACAGGCGCTCGGCCTGACGCCGCGGGGCCGCGCCACCGACTTCTGGGAGCGCTATCCCGAGGACGTCGAGCTGGCCCGGGGCCTCGGCTGCGGGGCGTTCCGCTTCTCGGTCGCCTGGTCGCGGGTCGAGCCCGAGCCTGGCCGGTACGACGACGCGGCCTTCGAGCACTATCGCGGGCTCGTGCGGGCGATCCGCGACGCCGGGATGGTGCCCGTCCTGACGCTGCTGCACTTCACCTGGCCGAAGCACGTCGAGAGCCGGGGCGGCCTGGCCGACCCCGGGTTCCCCGACCTCTTCCGGGCCTACGCCGCCGAGGTGGTGCGCAGGATCGGCGAGGGCGTCGAGTACTGGATCACCATCAACGAGCCGAACCTGGTGCCGTTCGGGTATGTCCGGTTCTGGTGGCAGCGAAACTACTCGATGCCGCCCGGACTGGCCGGTGCGCCGGAGCCCGACCAGGTCGGGATCTCGGCACGCGTCATCCGCAACCTCTTCCTGGCCCACACCGCCGCACGCGACGCCATCCGGCTGGTGCACCCCGCGGCGAAGGTGAGCGCAAACGCGTTCTTGCTCGGCCTTCCCGGATGGTTCCAGGCCCTCTCGGACTGGCTCCTGGCCCGGCAAGGCGACCCCGGGCGCTGGAAGGCCCGCGAGTCGCGACTTGCGGTGACACGATCGTGCAACCGGGGCCGCGCCGACGTGACGCTCGCAGCGATCGCGCTCACCCCCGACCGAGAGCGAAAGGCCCTCCTCTCCGAGTCGTACGAGGCAGTCCGTCCGACCTTCCTGGTCAAGACAAACGGCGGTGCGTCCGACCTCGCCGGGCTCGCCCGGGCGCGGATCGCGCTGGTGCGGGGGACGCTTCAAGAGACCCTGCTGCCCCGCGTCCTGCCGGGGGCGACTCCGGTGCCGGTCGCGGATCGCCCGGCGATGATCGACGCCCTCGACCGGGGCCAGGCCGACGCGGTCTTCGACGACGACATCAGTCTGGCCGCCATCGTCCGCGGTCACCCGGGTGTTTATTCGGCGATCGATTCGGGACTGCCCGCCGAGCCGATCGCGGCGGCCGTCGGCCTGAAGAACGGCGACCTGCTCGACGTTGTCGACGCGGCGATCCGCCGGTTCAAGGAGTCGGGCGGGTGGTCGGCGAGCCGGGAGCGACACTTCCCGGGCCAACCCACCGGCTCGCCCCCGCGGATGAAGGTCCGCGCCAGCCTATCGGCGCCGACACGCGCGATGGCGGACGGCCCCGCCCTGCGGACGATCCGAGGGCGCGGATACGTCATTGTCGCCGTGGAAGATCGATCGCCTGGCCTCAGCGAGCTGGACCCGAAGACGGGCGAGCGCACGGGCCTGGAGATCGACCTGGCGAAGGCCATCTCCCGGGAGATCTTCGGCGCCCGGATCGCGTCCGCTTCGTCTCGACCGATGCAACGGGCCGCCTCCCGGCGCTCGTCTCGTGGGCCGATGCCCTGCTCGACCCGTTCCGGCGGCTGCTCGGCACCTTCTCGACGCTCTTCAACACGAACTGGTGGCACCTGGGGATGGCGGGGCGGCTGCCCGACTTCCTCTGTCCCAGGTCGTGCGTCGGGCAGCAGGACTTTGTCGGCTTCGATTATTACTGGGGGATCCGCACCTTCGCGATCGGGCGGATCCTCCGACTGGTCCAATCGGTGGGCCAGCGATTCGCGGAAGCCCCGGTCTACCCGCCGGCCCTGCTCCGGATGCTGCGGGATCGCGCCAGGATGTTCCCCGGCCAGGAGATCCTGATCATCGAGAACGGCTGCGTCGCCGAGGCCGACGGCATCGATCGCGCCACCTACCTCCGCCAGCACGTCGCGCAGGTCGAGCGCGCCCGCGACGAGGGCCTGCCCGTGAGCACGTACATCTGCTGGAGCATCACGACCAACCGCGAGTGGGGTCTGGCGCTGTCGCCCGCCTCCGACTTCGGCCTGTATCGGATCGACCTGGATGGCGACCTCCGGCTTGCGCGCATCCCGACGCCCAGCGCCGCCGCCTACGCTTCGCTGGCCGGTGGTTCGGCCCCCGGCGCCACGCAACTCGCCGCCCGCCCGTTTATCGAAGCGCCCCATTCCGCGACGGCGGCGACGACGCGAGCACCGGCCCAGCTTCTCCCGGAGGAACGCCCATGATCCCGCTCCCGAGATTCTCCGACCCTCGGCTCTCGCTCTGGCAATCGTCGGTCGCCTCGGTGATCGCTCGCGAAGTTCAGGGGGGCGTCGACGCGGTGCGTAGCAACCCGTATATGATCGCCGCGAGCCACGCCGCGGCGTCGTTTCAGGGGCTCGATCCCGGCGAAATGACCCCGCCGGTGGCCGCGGCGGTCGCCACGGCAGGGGTCTCGTTGCGAGCATCGGCGCCCCTGCCGACGTCGCCGCCACCGGTCATCTCGACTGCGCCGCGCTCTTCTTGAAGCGCCTGCTGGAGGAGGATCCTGCCCTTCGCCAGATGACCGCCGAGCAGCTCGCCTCCTTCGGCTCGTGCGACCCTCGGTGGGCGGAGGTCATGATCGAGTACGAGAAGTCGATCGCCCTCCAGCAACAGCCGGTGCCCTACATCCCGCCGCAGGGTGACGACTTCTCGGTCATGGACGTCCTACCCGACAAGGCCGTCATCGGCTTCCTGGCGGACTGGGGGACCGGGACCAGCGAGGCGGTCGCGCTGCTCGGTCGCCTCGTGAAGTCCCGGAAGGAAGGGGTGCCGTTCCTGCTCATCCACCTCGGGGACATCTACTATTCGGGGACGGAGAGGGAGGTCGACCGGTTCGTGTCGGACTGCCGGAGCATGCTCAGCCCGGATGTCCCCATTTTCACGATGGCCGGCAATCACGACATGTACTCGGGCGGCGGACCCTACTATCGGGCGATCGCTGCGCTCAACGCCGGGCCGTTCGCGCAGCAGGCGAGCTACTTCGTCCTGCGCAACGCCCACTGGCAGATCCAGGCGATGGATACCGGTCTGAACGACCGCGACCCGTGGCAAGTCAACGTTGACACCACGTTCCTCGAGCCGGCCGAGGCCGCATGGCACCGGCGGCAACTCGCCGGCGCGGCGGGGCGGAAGGTCGTGCTCCTGAGCCATCATCAGCCTTTCTCCGCCTTCACGAAGATCGGCGGCGCGTTTGCCAACGAACGCCTGCTCTCCGCCTTCGACGGTCGGGAGCCCGCAGGCGATGGGGTCAACCATCTCCCCTCGGTCGCCCTCTGGCTCTGGGGCCACGAGCACAACACCATCTTCTACGGCCCTTTCCGCGACATCGCCCGCGGCCGATGCATCGGCAGCGGGGCCGTCCCCGTGGCCGTATCGTCGAATCCCTACACACCACAGACCGGCGCCATCCCGTATGATGCCCGAGATATCCTGGACAACGACGGCGCCGTCTACAGCCACAGCTACGCCGTGATGGAAATCGACGGCCCGGTCGGCTCGGTCCGTTATTACCAGTTGCCCGATCCGAACGGCCGCAACCCCCTCCTCACGGACCAGTTCGACGCTTGATCGCAGCGTTTCTGGATCGACGATGGTGCTCGGCGCTCGAGAAGCCCGCCCGAGCGGCCCACGGTCGCGCTAATCATAAGAGCCCACGCGCAAGCGAGTGGATGGCCTGGTCGGCTCGGGCATCCACTCGCTTGCGCGTCGGGCTCGTATCGATCGGATCGTCCCACCGTCCGGCGGTCGAACGGACTTGCCGGGCTGAAGCACTGGTGATGGACCTGACGGGGGGGCTCGTCACCTCCCTGATTGCCGACATTCTACTGCTTGCCGAACGTCAGCCCCGGGTCATCGGGCCCGGCGCCGGGGACCTTGAAGGTGAAGTGGCGCTCGTCGGTCCACGTCGTGTTGCCGACGATGGCCGGTCCCTGATCCTGGGCCAGGGTGAGGATGCCGTTGCCGTAGGTCATCTTGCCCTGGAGCTGTCGGCTCTGGCCCTGGTGGTTCACCGTCCAGGTGAAGTGGGTCGGGTCGGGGAAGGTCACCGAGATGGTGGTGTCCTTGTCAGGCTGCGCCCTCCAGGACCCCTCCAGCCGGCCCTCGCGAGCGGGCGCGGCGTTGACTGGCGGCGCCGTGGGCGACGGCGGAGGTGCCAGCTCCGCGTTCGGCGCCGAGGCCGACGTCTCCTGGAGCGGCGACGAAGGACCCGCCAGGACCGACGACGCGGGAGCCGAGCCTGAGCCCATACCCGTGCCCGCGATCAGCCCGGCCCCCGCACCGATCCCGAGGCCAGCGGTGAGGGTCGGCCCGTGCCGGGCTCGAGCTGCCGGGCCAGTTGCGGCGAGAGGCCGTCACGCGGCTGGAGTGCGGCAACCTCCTTGAGCTGGTCGAGTGCCGCCAGGGTGTGGCCGTCGGTCAGGTAGTGGTAGGCCAGCACGAACCGGGCCGACGGCGACGAGGGGTTCCGTCCGCAGTACGCCTCGAGCGCCCGGAGCTGCTGGGTGTAGACCGACACGTCGGGATAGAGCCCGGACAGCGTCGCCCAGTCCCAGCCGGGTCCAGCGGTCAACACTGCGTAGAGCGTGGCGGCCGACTCGTCATACCGCTGGAGGGCGAACAGGCAGAGCGCCCGGAACTCGTGCAGCGCCGCGTCGTTCGGCATCTGGCGGATCGCCTCGTCGGTCAGCTCAAGGGCGCATGGGTAGTTGCCCGCCTTGAACGACTCGCGCCGAGTCGAAGCTCGTGATTGCCTGGGTCGTCACGCCCGGGTCGGGCGCCGCGGCCAGGGTATTGAGCGGTTGCGAGTAGACGACCGTCGTCGGGACGGTCGTGGCGGCATAGGTCCCGCCGCAATAGGGGTTGTAGTAGCTCGAATAACCCCAGTTGTACAGCGACGGACCGTAGTTCCACGAGCTCAGGCCATAGCCGCCGTAACCGTAGTCGTCATACCCATAGCCGCCATAGCCCATCCCGCCGTAGCCGCCATAGCCGCCATAGCCCATCCCGCCGTAGCTCATCCGCCGTAGCCGAGTCCCAGCCCGAAGCCCATGCCTCCGTAGCCGAACCCGCCATAGCCGCCATAGCCGCCATAGCCGTAGCCGCCGTAGCCGCCGTAGCCGCCGTAGCCGCCATAGCCACCGTAGCCGAACCCGCCGTAGCCCATGCCGAAGAGGCCGCCCATGAGCCCGTAACCCAGCCCGAAGCCGAGCCCTGAACCAAGGCCATACCCAGCCCCAGTCCGAACCCGCCGAAGCCGAGTCCGTAGCCGCCGTAGCCGTAGCCGCCATAGCCCCCGTAGCCGCCATAGCCATAGCCGCCATAGCCGTAGCCGCGGCCATAGCCGTAGCCTCCGCGACCGTAGCCGTAGCCATAGCCGCCGCGGCCGTAGCCCCCGTAGCCGCCACGGCCGTAGCCGCCGTAACCGCCGTAGCCGCCGCGACCATACCCGCCGTTGCCGTTACCACCCCAGCGGCCGTGGAGCCAGTTCTGGTGGACTCCCGCGTAGGAATTGCCGCCGGAGCGATTCCCGCCGAGGAACGCGTTTCGCGTCCCGCCGAAGTTATTGATGGTGTTGCTGGTCCGATTGACGCCGACGGAGCGGTTGGAGAGTACGGCGTGATTCAGCGAATTGCCGTTGAGGCCACCGCCCACCCGGTTGCCCATGGCGCCGCCAGCGCGGTTGCCGATCCCCGCGTTCGCCCCTCCCAGTCCGCCGCGAGAGGCCACTCCCATCGTGCCCCGGCCCGCACCGGCTCCGATTCGGGCGCGGCCCGCCCCAGCTCCGATCGTGCCTCGGCCCGCCCCGGCGCCAAGCCCGTTCGCCCCACCAATCCCACCGCGAGCACCGCCGGTGAAGGGGTTGTGAGCCGCGAGGTTACCCGTCGAACTGATGGAAGCGCGGCCGCCGACGCCGTAGGAACCACGTCCCATGCCGGCTGTCGAGCCCATCGCGCCGGACCGTCCGGCGAAGCCGTTGGTTCCCCCGACGCCACGGCCTGCGCCGGCCATGGAACCCATGGCGCCGGACCGGCCGCCGAGGCCGTTCATCCCGCCGACGCCGCGATTCATGCCGGCCATCGAGCCCATCGTACCGGAGCGTCCGGCCAGGCCATTCATCCCGCCGACGCCGCGATTCATGCCGCCCATCGTGCCGGGCCGCATGGCCATGCCGGCACCGCCCGCTCCCCGCGCCATTCCGGCCGAACCGTAGGAGCCCGGGACATTCATGCCCCGCGCCGTGCTCATCGACGGGGACCGGCCCATGCCGCCGTAGCCGCCAGCGCCGGCGCGTCCGGCGGCCATACCACCATAGCCGCCGCGCACGGCACCTGCGCGCATCCCGCCGCCCGCGGCCCCGCCAGAGCGCATCCCGCCGCCCGCGAAGCCACCGGAGCGCATCCCGCCGCCGCCGAACCCGCCGCCACCCACATGACCACCGCCGCCCATGTGGCCGCCCCCGCCGCCATGGCCACCGCCGCCGCCGTGTCCGCCGCCGCCATGCGCGGCCGCGGCACGCCCGGCCATTGCCATTGCCAGGGCCAGCGGGATCGCCACCAGCAAGCGAGTGCCTAGCCGCTTCTTCATGGCCGCCTCCACTCCCTATCGAGCTATCAACCCAGGTGCCGCGTCAGAGGGGAGCCACGCCCAGGCCGTTGGTCTTCTCACGTGCGATGTAAAGCATCCATGCTCCAAATGCGAACCTCGTGCCAATGCCGGCAAATCGCTGAAGTGCGGGTGCGGACGGCCTGGCGCAGGATCACACCCATTCTACGATGGGGCTTCCGGTTCCGTTCAACCCGTTCGACCCGGAATCTCGCGAAAGTGGCGGCACCACCACGGTCGGCGGAGGATTGGCGGATCGACCCGTCGCCCGTATGATGGTAGGGGAACGACGCTCGGCTTTCTCGTCCGGTCCGGAGGGATTCATGGATCACCGTCCTTCGGTCGATCTGCTGGAATCGATCCACTTCTTCCCCGGGGTTTATCAGATCAAGGCCATCGGTCGGGCCGAGGATGAATTCGAGACCCGGGTGGTGGAAGCGGTCTACTCGCACCTGGCGGCGCGGTCGGATTTGGACTACTCGGTTCGGAGCACGCCGGGCGGTCGGCACGTGGCGCTGACGCTGGACATCTCGGTCCAGACGGCCGAGCAGGTCCGGGCGATCTATGCCGAGATCCGCGATGTCAAAGGTTTGACGCTGCTTTTCTGATCCTGGCGTGCCCATCCGGCGACCGCGGGGTCGAGCGGGCGGGCCCGATGCCCTGGAAGTCCCGATCCGCGCGGCCTGCCTTGCCGCCCGGGGGTGGGTCGAAACGGTCGAAACGATGACTGCCCAGCCGGTTTCGCCGCAGTGGATCGACGTATCGCAGGTGGACGATCGGCGCGATGTCATCCATCGCGCGGTGGCCTGCCTGGCGCAGGGGGGTGTCGTTGGCCTGGCGACCGAGACAGTCTACGGACTGGCCGCCTGTGCCCTGGACGCCCGGAGCGTGGCGCGGGTGCGGCAGTTGCGCACCGGCGACGCCTCGCGGCCGCTGACCCTGCTGTTGAAGGGGCCGACAGAGGTCACCGACTGGGTGCCCCGGATCTCGCAGGTGGGGCGTCGGCTGGCCGGGCGGCTCTGGCCCGGCCCGCTCACCCTGGTCTTCGCCCAGGCGATGGCCGATGGCCTGTACGGGCGGCTGCCGGGAGAGGTCCGGTCGCTGATCTCGCCATCCGGCGAGGTGGCCCTGCGCAGCCCATCGCATCCGATCGTCCGCGACGTGCTGCGGCTCTTGCCCGCGCCGCTGGTCATCGCGATGGTCGCAAGCCCGCAGCACCCGGTCCCCGCCACGGCCGAGCCCCTGCGCGGGCTGGCGGGCGTCAACATGGTCATCGACGCCGGGCCGACGCAGTACCGCCAGTTCGCCACGGTGGTCAGGGTCCAGGACGAAGGCTGGACGATCGAGCGCCCCGGAGTGGTCAACGCGGCCACGCTGACGCAGACCGCCAGCCTGATCATCCTGTTCGTCTGCACGGGCAACACCTGCCGCAGCCCGATGGCCGAGGCGATCTGCAAGGTCTTGCTCGCGCGTCGGCTGGGCTGCACGGTCCCGCAGCTCGAAGGCGCGGGGATACGTCGTCCGCTCGGCCGGCGTGGCGGCGAGCAACGGCGCCCGGCCGCCGGGCACGCGATCGACGTGGTCCGCGAGGTCGGCGGCTCGCTGGAGAACCATCGCAGCCGGCGGATCGGCGTCGGCCTTGCCCGCCAGGCCGACTGCATCTTCGCCATGACGGCCGACCACCTCGATGCCCTGCTCGAGGCCGTCCCCGAGGTCGAGCCTCGCACCTTTCTCCTCGATCCCACCGGCGGCGACGTCGCCGACCCCGTCGGCATGGATCACGACACCTATCGCCTCACCGCCCAGATGATCGAGTCCATGCTCGAGCAGCGGCTCGATGAGATGGGGTTCTGAGGGGTGCACGTGGATCCTGGCCAATGCGACCGACTCGGCGGAATTGACCAGCGCCGGGGACGTCGAACTGGATGCCATCGGATTCTCGAAGGCCGCGGATCAACTCGACGAAGCGCCGATCGATGCACCCAGGTCGGCCGTCAACTTTCTCAACTCCGCCGCTCCGGGTGATCCGCGAGTGTTATCCGAGAGTCAGGATGAGCAGACCTTATTTCCAGAAGCAGAGCTGGCCGGCCTTCATCTATCAGGGCCAAACGTATGATCTTACGCATCTTGAGGAATACGAAATCGAGGTCGTCAACTCCGAGAAACAGACCCGGCGGATCGCCATCACCTTCAGCGACCACTCCTTCACGATGGAACCGCAGGAGTCGGACGACCCGTTGCTCTGCTATCCCCAAAGCTCGCGAACGCCGGGATATTTCTCTATCGACCGCTACCGGCACTCTCTCGACATTTACCGACACATCGAGCGGGCAACCCAACGAATTGTCTGGAACATCCGCGATGGGAACTTCGCCATCGTGCCGATCATTACACATCAAGGCATGAAAGTACCGTATAGTATCGTTTTCAGCCTCGACCGAGTCAAGGGTCTTCCTGCGGACCTGCATATGAGGATACTAACGGCGTATTCTGTGACGAGAAAGACCTCGTCACCTTCGGCTCGGTGCGCTTCGCCCATCTCGTGACGCTTCGACTACAGGGCAAGAACCCGAAACGCATCACCGACAGTCGCCGGAAGCGTCCGAGGATCGATTGAGTGGGAGCTGGAATGAAAATAGGCCCTTTCGGGCCTATCCGATGCCGGCTTTACCGGTATCTCTGGGCGAACCTCTTACCCGTTTCCGGGCTGACCATCCCATCCGGGATGGACTTGGCTGAAAGGGCCAAGTGGGACTGGCTATTCGCACGCCCTTCTGTCCAGTGATCTACCACATTATCGGGCCTAAGGACGAGTAAGTCAAGGATTTCCCGGAGCGTCGCGCATGCGTGCCCAATCGCAACTCTATTGTTATCGGTGAGTTAGAACACCAGGTCCAGGAGGATAGATGAGCCCAATGTTCGACACACAAGAGGCCCGGGTGAATTCTCGTAAGACTTCGAAGGCATGCGTGAATGCGTGCGGTGAGACACCATGGCTGGCGTCTTGGTTGTCGAAGACCGTCACGCGATCGCGAGACGGCTCTTTTCGACCGATGATCTGCCTGCCGGCGGTTAACGCTGGCGACCGCTTTTCGTGGAGTTGTCGGGCAGGTTTGTTCGCCCATTGGAAGGCCTTATGGATAGGCGGTGTCGAGACTCGGAAGCTGTTTGCTCGAAGGCCACCTGGCCCTCCACGATCGTCAGGACGATGCGGGACGCCAGGACCTCCCTGGGCGTGGCGCGGAAGAGGTCGCGGTCGACCACCGTGACATCGGCTCGGAACCCGGGCTTGAGGACGCCGAGGCGGTTCTCGGCGAAGGCCGCGTAGGCCGAGCCGGCGGTGTGGGCGTGCAGGGTCTCCTCGAGTGAAAGGCGGTGCTCGGGATGCCAGCCGCCGGGCGGGCGGCCCTCGGCGTCCTGCCGGGTGATCGCGGCGTAGATGCCCCAGAACGGGTTGACCACCTCGACGGGAAAGTCGCTGCCGAAGGCCAGCGGGACCCGGGCGTCGGCGAACCATCGCCAGGCATAGGCGCCGTCGACCCGGTCGGGGCCGAGCCTGCGCGTCGGCCCATCGCATGTCGTCGCTGGCGTGCGACGGCTGCATCGACGCGATCACGCCCAGCGCGGCGAAGCGGCCGACGTCTTCCTTGCGTACGACCTGCGCGTGCTCGATCCGCAGGCGGGGGTCGCGCGACTCGGGCACGGCCTTCGCGCGGCGGCGTAGGCGTCGAGCACCAGCGGCGTTGCCCCTGGTCGCCGATCGCGTGGGTCGCCACCTGCCAGCCGTGGCGCAGGCGCCGCGGTCGTCGTCGCCTCGAGCACCTTCGGGTCGATCAGCAGCAGCCCCGAGTTGCCGGGGTCGTCGTGGTAGGACTCGAACAGCAGCCCGCCGCGCGAGCCCATCGCGCCGTCGACGAACAGCTTGATGGCCCGCATCTCGAACCGGGCACCGTCGGGACCGGCCTGCGGGCCGTCGGCTGACGAACGCGACCTCGCCGCCCGTCGGCGGCGACGCCATCGCGTAGATCCGGATCTTGAGCCGGCCCTCGCGGTCGAGGTCGCGATAGACCTCGGCGGTGCGGCGAGAGATGCCGGCGTCGTGGACTCCCGGTCAGGCCGGCGCGGAGAGCCCGGTCCTGGGCGGCGAGGAGCCGGCGGCGGACGTCCTGCCGGGTCAGGCTCGGGCACGGCGCGGCCGACCAGGCCCATCGCGCCGTCGACGAAGACGCCCGTCGGATTCCCGTCGCGGTCGCGGAGGATCTGGCCGTCGGCCGGGGCCTTTGCCTCCCTCGTGACCTTGGCCCGGCGCATGGCCTCGGAGTTGGCCCAGCCGGCGTGGCCGTCGACGCGATGGAGCCAGACGGGACGAGCCGGCGCGACGGCGTCGAGGACGGCGGCCGTCGGGAACGCGCCGCCCGGCCAGAGGCTCTGGTCCCAGTTGCGGCCGGTGATCCAGGAGTCGCCCGGCGACGCGGCGATCCGGGCCTTGACTCGCCGCGCGACCTCGTCCAGCGACGCCACGCCGCGGAGGTCGATCTCGTCGGCGGTCGCGCCGAGCTCTTCCATGTGTCCGTGGGCGTCGACCAGGCCGGGGATCGCGAAGGCGCCGGGCCGGTCGATCATCCGGGTCGCCGGGCCGCGGAGGCGGGCGGCCTCGGCGCACGTGCCGACGGCGGCGATCGCGCCGCCGCGGATCGCCAGGGCCTCGGCCCACGGGTGCGCCGGGTCGCCGGTCCAGATCCGGCCCACCTAGAGGATCAGCTCGGCCGGCCCCTCCTGCTGCAGCCGCAGCGCCCGGCCGGGCAGCTTGCCGCCCGGTGCGGGGGATTTGCGCGGAGCCGGCCGTCGGCGATCAGCGGCGACTCCGTTGACGAACAGGTGGCGCACGCCGGGGGCGTACCGCGTCGGCCGGTCGAAGGTGGCGGCGTCGCGGAAGCTTGACGGGTCGAAGACGACCAGGTCGGCGAACGCCCCGACCCGGATCACGCCGCGATCGGCCAGGCCGAGGATCTCGGCGGGCAAGCCCGAGCACGAGCGGACCGCCTGCTCGAGCGGGATGACCTTTTCATCGATCGCGTAGCGGATCTTCCGGGGGAACGTGCCGTAGGCGCGCGGATGCGGGCTGATCGCCGCGGCCGGGAAGGTGGGTCGCGCCGTCGGACGCCGTGGCGACGAACGGGTGCCGCATGACCTCGCGGACGTCGTCCTCGCACATGCCGAAGCTGATCGCCTGGGCGCCGCCGTGGCGCTGGATCTCCAGGACGACCTCGAGCGGGTCGTACCCGGCCCGACGGGCGATCGCGACGAGGTCCAGGCCGGCCCAGTCGGGGTTCGGCTCGTACCGCGCGATCGCGAATGGAGGACCCGCCGTCGTGCTCGGCGAGCTCGTGCTCGATCGCGCGCCGCAATTCGGCGCCGCGGGCCGGGTCGGCGGCGAGCCGGGCGAAGTCGTTGCCGTCGACCCGGGCCGCCCAGTGCGGGACCACCATCGCCGCGAGCTTGGTGCTCGAGGCGATGTACGGATACTGGTCGGCCGAGACGGGCCGGCCGGCGGCGCGGGCCGCGGCGATCCGCTCGAGCGCCGCGCGGACCGTGCCCCAGTTCGCCTTGCCGTTGGCCTTGAGGTGCGAGATGTGCACGGGGATGTCCGCTCCCTCGCCGATGGCGATCGCCTCGTCGACCGACGCCAGCAGGCCGGTGCCCTCGTCGCGGATGTGCGAGGCGTAGATCCCGCCGTGCCGCCGCACGCACCTGCGCCAGCTCGATCAGCTCGTCGGTACGGGCGTATCGGCTGGGCACGTAGATCAGGCCGGTGGAGATCCCCCAGGCGCCGGCCCGCATGTCCCGCTCGACGAGCTGCCTCATCCGGTCGAGCTCGGATCGGCTCGGGGCGCGATCGGCGTTGCCCAGGATCGCCGCGCGGACCTCGCCGTGCGGGATCAGGTGGATGACGTTTGTCCCCGCGCCGTGGGCGTCGATCGCGGCGAAGTACCTGGCGGCGTCGAGAACCCCGCCGCCGCAGTTGCCCGGTGACGATCGTGGTCACGCCCTGGGTCGAGATAGTTGGCGTTGAGCCGGGTCGACGGGCGGGTGATCTCCTCGTCGGAGTGGGTGTGCAGGTCGATGAACCCCGGCGCGACGATCAGCCCCGTCGCGTCGATGACCCTGCGCACCGGGCTCGGCCTCGAACGAGCCGACCGCGACGATCCGGTCGCCGCGGATCGGCGACGTCGGCCTGACGCGACGGGCGAACCGGTGCCGTCGACCAGCGTGCCGCCCTTGAGGATCACATCGGCCGCAACGCGACCGGTCGACTCGGCGCGGCCCGCTGCGGGATTGATCAGCACCAACGTCCAGGCGAGCACCGCCCGGGCGATCGGCCGAGTCGAGTCGATTCATGAAGGCTGCCTTCGTACTCGTGCGGGGTGTCGGCTGGTCCAGTAACTTCAGAAGGTCGCCCTCGATGGTCGCGCAGATGTCGTCAAGCGGCAGGTGATTGAGGCTATCGCGTCGAGAACGGGTCCTGCAGCTCGGTGCCGATCCTGTCGAGGGCGAGGAGCGGCAAGGCGATCAGGATCGTGGCGACCGGGGTCAGCCAGGCAATCCGGTCGCACCAGGGCGAACGGCGACGCGGCGATGAAAACGACGAGGATGCGGCGGATCTCGACGCGGTAGGCCGGAGGCAGCGGCGTCTTCAAGATTCGCTCGCAGCCGCCGATGTCGTCGATCAGGGCGGTGCGGTCCCCGGGTCGATCCGGAGGAAGGCGAATCCGTCGAGGCCGAGGCGGTCGCGCGCGTCGCGGAGGGACTCGGCGATCAGTCCGGCGACCGCCGTGGGCATGTGGCGCGCGGCGACGATCGAGGCGGCCTCCTCGTCGTCGAGCGAGCCGGGTCAGGGCCTCGAGCCGCGCCGCTCGCCGCGGAGGCTCTGGCGCGCCGCGTGGGCGAATGCGGCCGTGCGGCGGACGATCCGGTCGCGCCACTCGGGGTCATCCGGACCATAGGCGAGGGCGCGCGACCGCCAGGTTCCGGCTCCGGTTGACGATGTCGCCCCAGAGCCGGCGGGCCTCCCACCAGCGCTCGTAGCCGGCGTTGGTGCGCAGGACCAGCAGGAGGCTCAGCACGCCGCCGACGACCTCGAACGGCGTCATCTCGATGTTCAGGTCGGGCAGCCGTTTGTCGAAATGGATCGCCGTGACCGCCAGCGCGAACAGGCCGAATAGCAGGCCGCGCGGCAGCACCAAGGGGAGCGCCGACCCGGTGACCGTCCATGTATCGGTCCAGAACAGCCCCTCCTTCGTCCGGTGGCTCATTCGGGGACACCTCCGCGGCGTCTCGGCGCGGTGCGGTCATTCATCGGGCCGGGCCGCGATCGCCCGGGGAGGAGCCATCATAATCGCGGGGGGCGGTCCGAAGGTAGTCGCCGGGTTCGGGATCGTCTGCGACCGGGCCGGACCGGCCGCGGCCGTCGCCCGAAGGCAACGCGATTTGACTCGCCCCCCGACCGTGGCCTAGACCTCTCGTGGAGTCGGTCACTTTTCTCACCGACTCCGCCGGCCGATCGTGGCACGGTCAGTCCGGCAGGAACCGCTGGGACGAAGGAGTAGGACCAAGATGACTTCTTCGAGCGTGCAAGATCGCCGGCACCGGCGCCTCGGCGGCCGTCGCTTCACCCGCCGGGGCATGGCGGCCGTCGAGCTGGCGTTCCTGTTGCCGCTCCTGGTCTTCGCCTCGATGGTCGCGGTCGATTTCTCCCGAGTGGCCTACATTCAGGTCACGCTGCAGAACTGCGCCCGCAACGGCGCCCTGTACGAATTCTACAAGGCGGCCGGATACCCGCTTCCGTCGGGCTGGACCAGCCTCTCGGCGGCCGTCCAGGCCGACGCGGGCAACCTGACCGTTTCGATCCCGAGCAAGATCGGCAACATCAGCAATCCGTACTCGCCGCAGTCCGCCTCCAACAATTACGTCACCGTCGTGGTGCAGTGCAATTTCACGCCGCTGACGCTCGGCGCCAATGGCGGCTTCCCCACGATCGGCGGCACGCTGACCCTGACGCAAGTGGCCGCCATGCCGATGCCGGTGAGTACCGGGACTGTGCCTTGATCCAGGACGCGTCGTGATGGATTCGGTTCGGGCGGCTCGCGGGGACGAGCGGGTCGGCGGACCCGTGGAGGTTGCCGATGCTGATTCGCAGGAGATTCCCATGTCGTCACCGTCGCGGACTCTCGGCGGTCGAGGGTGCGGCGATCTACCCAATTGTGATGCTGCTCCTGATGGGGACGATCCTGATCGGCCTGGGGATCTTCCGTTACCAGCAAGTCCAGTCATTGGCGCCGAGGGGGCCAGGTATGCTTCGGTGCACGGTCCGGCGTACGCCGCGGCGACCAGTAACGCGCAGGCCACGGCCAGCAGCGTGCAGACCTATGTCCAGACCATGGCCGTCGGCCTGCAGGGCCTGACCTGCACCCAGGTAACCTACTCGGCCGGAAGCCTGCCGTGCACCGTGCAGGTGACCCTTAGCTACACCTGGAGCCCGGGTAGCTACTTCTCATCGATGACCTGGACCGTGAGCTCGACGATGGCAGTGACTTACTAGATTGACACGCTTGCCGCGGCCCGCACCGGACCGGACCGGCCCGGCACGACCGGCCGCGCCCCGCGGTGCGCTCTTGGGGGTGAACCATGATGATCATGAGCAGACGAGGTCGGATCGATGCCCGCCGCCGCGGCCTGGTCATGGCGCTGGCGGCCCTGACGATGCCGCTGGTGGTTGGCGCCATGGCGATGGCGCTGGACTGCGGCGTGATGTACCTCCAGCGAAGGCAGGCGCAGACCGCCGCCGACTCCGCCGCGCTGGCCGGGGGCTATGCGCTCTACAACGGGTCGAATTTCAGCGTGGCGCGGTCGGCCGCCATCGCGGTCGGCGCGCAGAATGGATTCACGATTCCCCAGGCGAACGTTACACAGCCCAAATCGACCCAGATCGCCGTGTCGGTGACCGCCAACCCGCCGCGGTTCTTCAGTGGCCTCTGGGGCACGGGAAGCCTGACGATCGCGGCGAGCGCCATGGCGCAGACCAGCTCAACCTCATCGAGCACGACACCCTATTCGTCGGCGGCCGTGATCCTGCTCGACCCGTCCACGGCAGGGAGCCTGACCGTGGGCAACAACCAGGGTGGCGGCAGCCAGTTGATCACGAAGAACGGCGGCATCCAGGTGAACTCGAGCAGTAGCGGTGCCGTGACGGCCAACTCGCAATACAACGGCAAGATCCAGTCGCCCTCGCTCAACATCGTCGGCGGGCTGGCCACGGGCACGCCCAGCTCGGCCTACTCCGGCGGTACCCTGAGCACGGGCGCCTCGTCGACCTCCGACCCGTTCGCGTCGTGGATCGCCCCGCCCAGCATGTCCGGCTACACCTATACCGCAAGCCAGCCGCCGATACCGAGCAACAACAAGGTCACCCTCCAGCCGGGGACCTACAGCGGCGGGATCATCTACCCCGATACCCAGGAGGCGGGAAATACCGGCGGCGGTGTCACCATCACCATGGCCCCGGGCCCGTATTACATCACGGGGGGTGGATTCTCCATCGGCAACGGCAATACGCTCGTCGGCAGCGGAGTGACGATCTACATGGGGCCAAACGGCGGCGCAATCAACATCGGCGGCAACGCCTACGGCAGCGCGACCATTACGCTCTCCGCCGCCAGCTCGTCGTCGAACGGCGCGATCCCCGGCGTCGTCTTCTACCAGGATTCCAGGAACACCAATACGGTCCTGTTCGAGGACGGCTCGACGATCACGATCACCGGCGCGATCTACGCGCCAGCGCGCAGGTCTACGTGACCGAGGGCGTCTCGAGCGACCAGTTTGCCTCGCAGGTCATCGCCAAGACAATGACGGTGATCGACGGCGCCATCGCGACCGTCAACTGGTCGTCGTCGGCCGTCCCGGGAAAGAGCGGCACCTATAACTATCCGGTCGCCCTGGTGCAGTGAGGGTCGGCCCGAGGCGAGCGGGTGACGGCCCGGCGAGGCGGGCCCTCAGGCCGGCCGGCCCGTCTCGGGCAAGGCGCCACCGACCATCTCGCGAGTGGCGGTGCGGCCGCGGCCGCGCCGCCCGGATCGCCATCGATGCCCCAGCGTCAGGCAGGCGGGGAGCAGGACGAGGTTGCCCAGCGTGCTGCCGGCGGTGGCGATGCCGACCATCGTGCCGAAGTTGACGAACGGCTCGAACTCGCTGGCCCGCAGCGCGGCGAAGCCGATCGCCACCGCCAGGCTGGACAGGATCACCCCCGGCCCGCTCACCCGGTAGCTGTCGAACAGCCGGCGGCGAAAGCCCTGCGAATGGCGGTGGCGATGGTACTGGAGCAGGCAGTGGAACGTGTCGTCCACGGAGAGCCCCAGCGCGACGCTGGCGACCAGTGCCGTCGCCATGTCGAGCCGGATCCCCAGCCATCCCATCAGACCGAGCACCAGCGCGACCGAGAGCAGCGTGGGCAGGAGCGCCAGCGCGGCGAGGACGGGGCTGCGGAACGCCAGGGTCAGCATCAGCAGGATGCCCGCGGCCGACCAGAAGAACGTCCCCCACTGGGTGGCGATGACCGCCTCGGTGGTGCGGGTCATCAGGAAGGACAGGCCGGTCAGGTACGTCGACGGCCCGAACTCGGCCGAGGCCGACGCCGTGGCCAGGCGGAAGATCCGCGTCTTGTCGGGTGCGGGCTGCTGCTCCTTCAGGCGGACCAGCAGGCGGGCCTGCTGGGCCTTGGGGTTCCAGAACGAACGCAGCAGGTCGCTCTGCGGCGATGCGGCGATCAGCTCGAGCTTGTCTTGCAGCAGGCGGGCCGAGCGCTCGGCCGGCAGCGCGGCGAGGCGGCCGTCGGGGTCGAGCACCGTGGCGAGCGATAGCACCTGCGCGATGGCCTGGGGATCGGATGTCGGGATCTGGCGGATGTCCGCCTCGACGCGGCCCAGCTTCGCGAGGGTCGCGGGCGTGACCGTGCCATCCAGGGGGACGACGAGGTCGACCACCCCGATCCCGCCCAGCCGGGATTCAACGGCGTGATAGTCGCGGACGACCCGCGTCTGGGGGCGATACAGGTTGATGAAGTTGGTCTCGTAGCGAAGGAACACCAGCCCCGCCGAGACCGGCAGCACCACGGCAGTGACGACGGCCAGGATCGGACCGGGGTGGCGGTAGACCCAGAAGATCAGCCGGTTCATCGCCGAGGCTACCCGCGAGCTCGAGCCGTAGCGGACGGGCACCTCGAGGCGGAACGGCGGCAGCATGGCGATCGGCGCGATCAGCATCACCAGGATCGCCGCGCCCAGCGTGCAGGTGGCCAGGATCGCGCCGAACTGGCGGACGGGCATGACCCCGCTGGTCACCAGCGCCCCGTAGCCGATGGCCCCTGTGATCGCCGTCCAGGCGATCGGCGATGCGACGGCGGCCAGCGTGGAACGCGCGGCGCGACGGGGGTCGGCCTCGCGGCGGCGGTCGTCGCGAAAGTGGATCGCCAGGTGGCTGGCCGCGGGCATCGTCAGCACGATGATCTGGGCCACGAGCGGGCCGCCCGACAGTGCCAGGCGGATGTCGAACCGGACGAGGATTTCCTCGGTCGCCAGCCACATCACCCAGCCGGCGAGCATCGGCACGATCGCCCACCAGATGCTCCGCACGGCCGACAGGGTCACCACGCCGATCAGGATCATCCCCACCGCGGATAGCCGACGGCCGTCGGTCTCGATCGCCGAGAAGCCGTCGGCCAGCAGCACCGGCGGGCCGACGAGGGCCGGTCGACCGAGCCCGTGCCGCTCGGCGAAACCGTCGGCCGCCGATCGCAGGGCCTTCACGGTCTCGATGACCCGGTGCTCGTGGGTCTTCCTCATTCGGGCGACCAGCGCCGTCGTCGTGCCACGGGCGTCGATCACAGTCCCGACAAATAGCGGGTGCTTCGTCAGCCGCTGCTTCAGCGCCAGGCGGGCCGTCGGATTATTCCCCGCGGCCCGGACCGCGCCGCCGACCGTCAGGGCGCCGGACTTGAGGTCCAGGTTGGCGACGCTTCGCTTCGCCGCGTCCAGCGCCGACTTGCGCAGCATGCTCGGCAGGCGGTCGAGCGCGATCAGCGCGTCGTCGACGGCCCAGATCAGGGGCATGGCGTCAAGCGACTCCACCCGCTGCACGGCCTCGATCCGGGCGGGCGCGATCGCCGCGGCGAGCTCGGCGACCCGGTCCATGCCCGCGGGAGTCAGCAGGTCCGGGTCGTCGTACATCACGAAGACAAAGTTGTCGTCGCCGAACGTCGCCGCGGCCTTCTGATAGGCCGCCATGTCCGGGTCGTCCTCGGCGAAGAACGAGTGGATCGACTGCTCATAGCCGACGCGGCGGCCCCAGATCGCCAGCACCACCGCCAGCAGGAGCGCCGTGGCGAACGTCACATACCGTGCGGAAAGCAGCATCCGGATCACGAAGGGCTCCATCTTCGCGCGGTGGGAATCTCGGATCAGAGGATTTCGGCCACGACGACGACCACACCCGGCAGCGCCGCGATCTCCGTGCTCTCACCTCGGTGGGAGGTCCGCACCCGCGCCGGATCATCTCCTCATAGTCGTCAACCGAATAGCGCGTGATGGCCATCGCGGCACTCCACTCGCGGGCAGGATCGTCCCACATAAGCCTGGTGAGATGAACCCGATTCTACCGGCCGTGAGCGGCCGGGACGAGACCAAAGGTCTCGGCGAGAGGGGCACTTCGGGGGTCGGTCAACGGGCGGACCCGACGTCGCAGCGGTCGCAGTGGCCGCACGCGGTCGCGTTGGCGTCCTCGTCGCCGAAGTAATCGAGCAGGTATCGCCAGCGGCAGCCGCGAGAGGCGGCGTAGTCGACCAGTCGCTGGAGCTTGAGCCGGTCGCGCGCGTCGCGGTCCTCGTAATCGCGGACCAGCCGCGTCAGGTCGTTGCGGCTCAGGTCGGGCTGCATCAGGTGCAGGTGTCCCGAGAGGTCCTCCTTGACGACTCCCTTGGACCGGAGGAGGGATATCGCGAGCTTCATGCGAGCCTTGGGCAGCGGCGAGATCGCCTGGACGTCTTCGAGTTTGGGGAGGTTCTCGGCGAGGCGCTCGAGCGCGTGGTGGGCGTTGACCAGGTCCTCGGCATCGGGGTAGCGGCGGCTCTGGAAGAAGCTGTGCAGCTTGCGGTCCTCGGGTGCGTAAAGGAGGGTGCATTGCGCGGGGTCGCCGTCGCGGCCTGCGCGGCCGAACTCCTGGTAGAACGCCTCGATCGAGCCCGGCAGGTTGGCGTGGATGACGAAGCGGATATCGGACTTGTCGATCCCCATTCCGAAGGCGTTGGTGGCGACCATGATCGGCACCTCACCGCTCATGAACCGGTCCTGGTTGGCCTCGCGGTCGACGGTCCTCATCCGGCCATGGTAGGACGTGGCGTCGAATCCCAGGCTCTGGAGATATTCGGTCAGCTCGCCGACCGCCTTGACGGTGGCGACGTAGATGATGCCGCCGCCGGACTGCTGGGAGAGGAGGCCCGCCAGTCTCTCTCGCCTCGTCTCGTCGTCGGCCGCGGGGAGGACCGAGAGGTGCAGGTTGGGCCGGTCATACCCCGTATGGACGATCTCGGCATCGGGGATGCGCAACTGGCGGAGGATGTCGTCCACGACCTCGTCAGTAGCGGTCGCCGTCATCGCCATGACGGTGGGCCGCCCCAGCTCGTCGATGACGCTACCGAGCTCGAGGTAATCCGGGCGGAAGTCGTGGCCCCACTGGCTGACGCAGTGCGCCTCGTTGACCACGAACAGGCCGATCGGGGTCCGTCGCAGCAGCGAGCGGAACTCGCGGTTGGCCAGTTGCTCGGGCGTGGTGTAGACGAACTCCTTGCCGCGGCGTCCCAGCGACTCCTCGGCTTCCTGCCGCTCGCGCGGGCTCATCGTGCTGTTGAACGCGACCGCGCTGATCCCTTTCTCGGCCAGGGATTCGGTCTGGTCCTTCATCAGGGCGATCAGCGGGCTGATCACGACCGTCGAGCCATCCATCACCAGCGCGGGGAGCTGGAAACACAGGCTCTTGCCGGAGCCGGTCGGCATCAGGGCGACGGTGTCCCGCCCGGACAGCGCCGAGCGGACGACCTTCTCCTGTCCCGGGCGGAACCGTTGGAAACCGAAGTGTTCGCGCAGCTTGGACCGCAACCCCGTGCCGGGAGCCGTGGCGATGCTCATGGAGGTGCCTCTGCGTTGTATTGGATCAACCGCCGGGCCTTCACGCCGCCCGCCGGAAGGAAGTGTAGCACGAGTCGAATGGTGGACATTGGGTCAAAGTGCAAATCGCGGGCCAGTCGAGCGGACAGTCCATCCGCGCGATGGCCGGCGCATTCCTACGACCGGTCCAGGTCGATGTGCGCATCCGGCCCGGCGATCATCGCCGGGCCCTGGGGGTGCCGGGTGTGGAGTTGGAGGGACTTCCCGTCGGCGCGAGGCCCGGTTGCTCAGACCTTCGCCGGCAGGATGTAAGGCTGCGCGGTACTCGCGGGTGAGCATCGAATCCGCCTCGGAGTCGTTCACGAACGACTCGGACGAAGGGTTGATGTGCAGCTTGCGGCCGAGTCGGTAGGCGATGTTCCCCAGGTGGCAGCAGGCGCTCGAGAGGTGGCCTTCCTCGATATCGGCGTTGAGCCGCTTGGGGTCGCGTGCGCGGACGGCCTCGACGAAGTTGGCGAAGTGGTCGCCGCCGCCCTTGCCGCCGGGGCCCTTCTCGAGCTTGTGGCCGAAATACACCTGCCAGTCGGTGTAGCTGGTGATGGCCAGGATGCCCTCGGTGCCGTAGAAGATATCTCCGATCCGGACCTTCTCCTCGTCGTTGGTGATGAGGCCGCGGACCTCGAACTGGAGCTGGCAATCGCCGTAGTCGAAGGCGATCGAGAGCGTGTTCGGAGTCTGGCCGTCGTCGGAGTAGCCGAACCGGCCGCCCGAGGCCATGACGGCCCGCGGCAGCTCGTTCTTGCCCAGGCCCCAGCGGGCCAGGTCCATCTGGTGGATGCCCTGGTTGCCCAGGTCGCCGTCGCCGAAGTCCCAGTTCCAGTGCCAGTTGTAATGGACCAGGTTGCGGTTGAACGGGTGCATCGGGGACGGCCCGGTCCAGAGGTCGTAATCGAGCCCCGAGGGCACCGGCTGGTCGGGCTTGTGGCCGATCGAGTCGCGCCGCTTGTAGCAGAGCCCCTTGGCCAGGTAGACCTGGCCGAGCTTCCCCGAGCGCAGGAAGGCCATCGCGTCCTGGATGCCCTTGTGGCTGCGGCACTGGGTGCCCGTCTGGACGATCCGGTTATACTTCCGCGCGGCCTCGACCATTCGCCGGCCTTCGCTGACGGTGTAGCTCACCGGCTTCTCGACGTAGACGTCCTTGCCGGCCTGGCAGGCCCAGATGGCCATGAGCGCGTGCCAGTGATTGGGCGTGGCGATCGAGATCACGTCGATCGACTTGTCGTCGAGCAGCCGGCGGACGTCCTGGACGACCTTGGGCTCGGACCCGTACAGCTTCTCGACGGCCTTCCTGGCCTTGCCGGTGACGTTCAGGTCGACGTCGCAGATCGTGGTGATGCGGGCGTCTTTCTTGAGGTGGCCCCAGCCCTGGATGTGTTCCATGCCCCGCCCGTTGACGCCGCACACGGCGACCCGCAGCACCTCGTTCGGCCCGGCCGGCTTGGCGTCGCCGGCCTTGTCGGCCCCGGGCTCGTCGGCCCCGCTGGCGATCGTCGGCAGGGCGGCGAATCCGGCGGCCAGGGCCGCGCTGTCCTTGAGGAAATGGCGGCGATTGGACGGGCGCATGAGATGTCCCTCGCGGGGTGAGTGGGCGTCAGCTTCGCGCCGGGGGTGTGGTGTGGAGTATGGTCAGCCTGCGTTTATCAGACCGGGATCTCCGGTTGAAGTCAAGCCGGCAGCGGCAATCACCGATCCGACCGAGGCGACGGCGGTCAATTCCGCCCGAAGGCGCCTCGCGTCATCGAGGCCGGGTCGGAGGCGACCTTGTCGGCGAACGTCCGAAGGGTCGCGAGCACGGCCCGGAGCTGGAGGAAGGCCTGGTTGGCCGAGACGGCCATGCGGTTGAGGTTGTCGTGGAGGTCGGTCTGCACGAGCAGCCTTTGCAGGCTCCCCTCGGTGTTGAGGCCGCCCCCCGGCGCCCGCAGCCGGCTGGTCAACAGCTCGAGGTCGGCCAGGACCAGGTTGAGCCGGCGGAATCCCTGGCCGATGTCGGTCGTCGGGCGTATGCTTGACCGGTGCGCCCAGGTCCTTGAGCGCCGGGTCGAGCTCGGCGAGCCCCGAGTCGATCCGGTTGGCGGCCGAGGCGAACCTGGCGATCCCATCCTTCAGCGCCTTCTGGGTCTCGGGGTCGAGGGTCTCGTTCAACTTCTGGACGGCGGCGCGGAAACCTTCGTCGTTCTCGTCGATGAAGCGCCTGATGTTCTTGGCGGCGCCCGAGACGTCCTGGCCGGTGCCGTTCCATGTGGTGAGCAGGCGGTCGAGGTTGTCGGAGCTCTTGGTGAGCTTGGCGAGCCCGTTGGCGGCCGCGTTGATCGACTCGAGGGTGTCGCCGGCCTTCTCGAACGCCTTGGTGGCGGCGGCCAGCGCCTTGGAAGGGTCGGGCGCGACCTGGCCCTCGATGAGGGGGGTATCCGGGTCGGCCGGGCGCTTGCTGGTCTTGATGAACTCGGTCCCGTCGCCGGGCACCATGTCGATGGCGACATCGCCGATGAGCGACCGGGTCAGCTTGGGGACGGACCCGACGCGCACGGGGTATCGCCGCTCGAGGGCCAGGGTGACGATCACACCGTCGGGCTGGTTCTTCCGCTCGTCGAAGGCGATGGACATGACCTCGCCGATGCGGATGCCGCTCTTGCGCACCGGGACTCCCTCGAGCACGCCGGGCGCCTCGGGGTAGTGGACCTTCAGGTACACCTGGTCGCGGAGCAAGGACGGCGTCTCGCCGAACCAGACGACCATCATCGTCAGGACGAGTCCCGAGACGATGACGAACAAGCCGATCCGGAACTGCATGACCCGTTCGTTCATGACCTTCCTCGCATCTGTCGTGGCGGCCCAGGCCCTCGCGGGCCGGGCTGGCCTTGCTGGCTCAATTGACGGGGCGACGGCCGGCGGTGCGCTCCATCGCCATCTCGCGGAGGCGCTCGCCGGCCTCTCCGCGGACGAACTGTCCGACGCGGGGGTCGGGCGCCGACTCCAGTCCCTCGGGCGGCCCGTCGTAGAGGATCTGCGGCTCTCCCGGCTCCAGCCGCGCCAGCGGATAGAGCATCACGACGCGGTCGGCCACCTTGGTGACCGTCTTCATGTCGTGCGTCACCACCACGCCGGTGGTCCGCTTGCTCTGCTGCGTCTGGAGGATCAGCTCGTTGATGACGTCGCTCATGATCGGGTCCAGCCCGGTGGTCGGTTCGTCGTAGAGCATCACCTCGGGACTGATCGCCAGCGCCCGGGCCAGGCCCACCCGTTTCCGCTGGCCGCCCGAGAGCTCCGCCGGCTTCTTGTGCTCGATCCCCGCCGGCAGCCCCACTTCCTTCAGCCGCTCGGTGACGATCCGCCGCACCTCGTCCTCGGCGCACAGGTGGTGCTCTCGCAGCCCGAATGCCACGTTGTCGAAGACCGTCAGGCTGTCGAACAGCGCCGCCATCTGGAACAGGAACCCGAACCGCAGCCGCATCGCCACCAGGTCCTTGCCGCCGAGCCGGGCGACGTCCCGGCCGTCGAACTGGACCTCGCCCCGCGTCGGATTCAACAGCCCGATGATCAGCTTGAGCATCACCGTCTTGCCGCAGCCGCTCTCGCCGATGATGCACACCGTCTGCTCGCGGCGGATGCTCAGGTTGATGTCGTGCAGAACGGACTGCTGGCGGAACTGCATGTCCACCGCGCGGAGCGACGATCAGGTCTTCCGTCGCCTCTCCGTCGGCCGCGGGCAACTGGTTCATAAGAGCCCTTGTGCCTGGGGATAGAGGGCCTGGTAGACGCTGTTCCAGTCAGCCCGAGCACGAAATCGAGGAACAGGATGACGATGAACGAGAAGACGAACGCCTCGGTGGCGGCCCGGCCGACACCCTCGGCGCCCGCACGCGAGTTGAACCCGCGATGACAACTGATCAGGGCAATCGCCGCGCCGAAGAAGTAGCTCTTGAACACACCAGCAAAGATGTCCAGGCTGTCCACGAAGTCGCGCGTATGCTTCCAGTACGCGAACGAGTCGACATTGAGGATCTGGGTGGAGACGACCGCCCCGCCGATCACCCCCATGAAGTCGCCCATCAGCGTCAGCAGGGGGATCAGCAGGACGCAGGCCAGGAACCGGGGCACGACCAGGTAATAGATGGGGTTGGTGCCCAGCGCCGAGAGGGCGTCGATCTGTTCGGTGACCCGCATCGTGCCGAGCTCGGCGGCCATGCTCGACCCGACGCGGCCGGCGAGCATGGTCGCGGCCAGCACGGGCCCGAGCTCGCGGACGATCGAGATGTTGATGACCGACCCAGCCGGGTCGCCAGCCCCATCATGGCAAACTGGTGGTGCGCCTGCACCGCCAGGACCATGCCGATGAAGGTCCCCGTGATCGCGACGACCGAAACACTCTTGACGCCGATCGCATAGAAGATCGGGACGAGGACCGACCACCGCGGCCGCTTGCGAACGATCCACACGAGGGTGAGGATCGAGAAATGCGCGATGTCGCCGATCTCGGCGACGGCGTCGAAGACGTGCTCGCCGAGGCGCGTGACGGGCGTCGGACCGGCCTCTGGCGCGGGCCGGGGGACCGACGCTTGCAATGGGGCGACCGCCATGTCCTGATCACTCCGTCAGGGGGCCTTCGGGAGGGCGCGGCTCCATCCACACCGGCCCCCATCCCTCGGGCCGCGGCCACGAGGCGAATGACCGGACGTTTGAGCGGGCATGTCCGATCCGGATCGATCTGATCTCATCCCATCTGGCCCGATCACCCGGGTTGGAGGCTTTCATTCTGGACTTTCGGGAGAATCTTGGCAAGGCCGAACGACCGGCCCGCATCTCTCCCACCGTGTTGCTGGATTGCTCCTGCGTAAGCCGTGCCAACGCCTTCGGCTCCAGCCATCTGCCTGCCACCGCCCTCGTCGAGCGGGTTCATCCGCCCGTCGGCCGGCCCAGGCACCAGCGCCGCCAGATCTCTCGATAGGCTCGTTCGACACCCGTCGCGAACCGGGGGGCGTCCATCAGCGGCGACTTCACCAACCGATCACGCAAGGATCGTCGCATCTCTCGAAGCCTTGGCTGATTTCCCGCCAAGTTGGCGGCCAGGGCGAGGTAGTCGGCGGAAGTCCTCGCCGCCAGCTCCTCGAGTCCCAGGTTGCTCAACTGGCTCCAGCCGGCTCGCCCCACGACCGTATCGCCGGGGATCGTCACCGTGGGCACCCCCATCCAGGCCGCGTCCAGGCTGGTCGTGTGGCCGTTGTAGGGAAAAGGATCGAGCGCCAGGTCGATCCGGTGGTAGAGCCTCAGGTAGTCGGGCCGCGCCGCTTTTCGACGTATTCCACCCGCGCGGCCTCGACCCCTTCACGCATCAGGGTCGCCGCGATCCGGTCCCTTGCCTCGCCCCGCGGCGCGAGCATCAACAGCCGCGAGCTCGGGACCTGTGCGAGCACAGAGGCCCAGAGGGCCAGGCAGCCGTCATTCACCTTGCAGGGGTTATTCAGGCAGCCGAACGTGGTCACGCCCGAGGTGAGCGCGGGCAGCTCGTTGACCGCCGGCCCGTCGGTCAGCGGGTCGTAGCACCAGAATGTGTCGGGCAGCCTCAGGGACTCCTCGCTGTAGCACCCATCGAAGAGCCCGGGCGGGTCGAGGTCCGGATCCGTCAGGCGGTAATCAATCGTCGAGAGGCCGGTCGTCCCGGGATAGCCCAGCCAGGACACCTGTACCGGCGCGGGCTTGCGGCGAAGACCAGCAGCCGGTTGGCGTCCGTGTGCAGCTTCAGGTCGACGAGGATGTCGATCCGATCCTCGCGCACCAGCTCGGCGACCTGGGTGTCGGAGAGCGCCTCGATGGCACGCCACTCGCCGGCCAGTTCACGATGCCGCGCGGTGAGCGCGTCGGGGCGTCGTACGTCCGAATAGCAGAAGATTTCGTAGTTCCCTCGGTCGTGGTTCGCCAGCAGAGGCACCATGAAGAACGAGTCGACGTGCTCGCGGAAGTCGGGCGAGATGTAGCCGATGCGCAGCCGGCGATCGGGGTCTGGCGGGTTAGAGTGGGGGCGGATCTCGCCGGCCAGCGGCAAGCCGTGCCGGGCCCACCAACGTCGGCATTCCTCCAGGATCGCCGGCATGTCGTAGGCGGGGTGATAGGAAAGGGTGCGGATCAAATTGCTGTGGACCCGGGCCGCATCGGGCTTGAGCCGGAGCGCAGCCTGGTATTCGGCGATGGCGGCGTCGAGGTCGCCGCACTCCATCAGGCCGTTGCCCAGGTTCGCGTGCGCCTCGGCGCGGCCCGGGTCGAGCTGCACCGCGCGCCGATTGCACGCGATCGATTCGTCCAGCTTTTCGAGCCTCCAGAGGACGAGCCCCAGATTGAAAGCCACGTCGGCTGAGTCGGGACGTAGCGTCAGCGCCTGCCTCAGGCTGACCTCCGCCTCCTCCAGCCGGCCGAGCTGCAGGAGAGAGTTACCCAGGTTGTTGTGCGGCTCGGCGAAATCGGGCTTGAGCCGCACCGCCTGGCGGAAGCAATCGACCGCGCCGTCCAGGTCGCCCCGCTCTCGCAGCACGTTGCCCAGGTTGTTATGCGCCATGACGAGGTCCGGCCCGGACTGGATCGCTCGCCGGAATGCGGCCTCGGCCTCGGCGATTTCGCGCCGCTGGATCCGCACGATGCCCAGCACGTTCCAGGCATCAGCAAGGTCGGGACCCAGAGCGCACGGCCGCGACGAGGTGGTCGACGGCCTCGCCGAGCCGGCCGGTCTGGGCGGCGATCAGTCCGAGCAGATACGGCGCCACCGGAATGGCCGGGGTCCGCCTCCACGACCTGCCGGCCGAGCTGCTCCGCCTGCGGCCACCGGCCGGATTGGTAGTGCTGCCAGGCCAGGTCGAACGCTTGTGTTGCCGTCAATCGCGACATGGCCCTGCCCTGCCCTGCCTGGGCGCTGGACGGTCGGATTGCGCACGATGAGACGATCTCGTCATACGAGCCCGACGCGCCAGCGAGTGGATCCCCGATGACGAGCCCGACGCGCCAGCGAGTGGATCCCCCGCCCGATCACGCCATCCGCTCGCTGGCGCGTCGGGCTCGTCGGCGCAACGCTACCGTGAGACGCTCGAGCGATCGCGTCGCGGCGATCTCCCGATCAGGGACCTTTGCGGTCGGCCGCGCGGCGGCTCGAGGACTCACCCACGTCCGCCGGGCGATGGCGGGGAATCTCGGCCTTGAAGTCGCCGAGGCTCGCCCAGCGCAGCCGACGGTTGAGATCAACCTCGGCGATCGCCACGGTGCCCCAGTCCCGGGTCGTCGCGATCGTCTCGCCTGCGTGGTCGAAGACCGCCGAGATCATCCAGTTGCTCGACACGTCCTCATAGGTGCTGCTGACGAGATACACGTGATTCTCGCAGGACCGGGCGCGGGCCAGCAGCGGGTTGCACCCCCAGACGGGCCAGGCGATGACCTCGGCGCCCCGGCTGCTGAGGGCGCGGGCGACCTCGGGGAAGAAGCCGTCATAGCAGACCATCAGCCCGACCGTGCCGAATCGCGTGGGGAACACGGGGTAGTCCGAGCCCGGCGCAATGCCCGCCTCGATCTCGCCGCGCGGCAGGCAGACCTTGCGGTACTTGCCGACGAGCCGGCCGTCGGGTCCGATCAGCACGGCGACGTTGTAGATCAGGTGGCCGTCCCGCTCGACCAGCCCGGCGACGATGTAGAGATCGTGCTGCCGCGCCATCCGGCCGAAGTCCTCGGTCGAAGGCCCCGGGATCGGCTCGGCGACCTCGGCGAACGACTTGCCGAGATTCACGTAGGTGAGCGTCTCGCCGAGCACGACCAGGTCGGCCTTGCGACGCGCGGCATCGGCGATGAAGGGCTCATACATCCTTCGGTTGTCGGCGGGCGTCCGGCCGCCTTTCGGGCGGAAATGGACGGTCGCCAGCCGGACGGTCCGCGGCGGCGGGGGGCTGGTTTCCAGGAATGACACGGCGCGCCAGCGGACCGAGCTCTCGGGGGCCCAGCGCAGGCGCAGCTCGACAGTCGCTCGCTCGGCCCGCGCCGGGGCCTGATAGGTATCGGAGACCTCGGTCCAGCCGGAGCGGTCGGTGCCGCGCGTGGTGGGGAACTCGGGCTCGGCCATGACGGTGGCCCCGCGGAGGTAATCGGTGACCGGCTGCGGATCGAGCGCGACACGTCAACCCCGGCCATCGGTCCAGATGATCGAGGCCACGACGCTCCGCCGCGGCACGGCGACCCCCTCGGCCTGGTACTCGGCCCGGAAGCGGTAGGACTTTCCCCCGGCGACCGCGAACTCCTTCCTCCAGCAGCCATCGAGCCCCTCGCGACGATCGGCCCGGATGACCAGGCATCCCCGTCCGTCCGATCCGCCTTCCCGCTCGTGGGCGAACGCCGGGCGGATCTCGTCGCGCGCCGCGGCGGTCGACCAGCCGTCGGGGGCGGTTATCGATCGGGATCTCTCGGGGCCGGTGTCCTGCGCCGAGGCCGGTTCGCCGAGGGCGGCCAGGACCGCCACGCCGCAGAGAATCAGGCCGCAAAACGCGGCTCGTCGGTCCGTCCGGATGATTCGCATGGCGCCTTCTCCTATTCGAAGCCCGGAGGCTCCAACGTCCTCGGGGCCGCACTCGGCCCGTTACCGGCCGCCTCGCAAACAGGCGAGGCGGCCGGGCGTGCGCGATCACTTGTGGAGCTGGTCGTACTGCGGCGTGACCTGGCGGACGTTGGGCTCGACGTCGACCTCGACCCGGCCCGTCGCCCAGCCCAGCGCGCCGAGCAGGAGTCCCTGGTACATCGGGTTCTCCCAGACGTCCTCGCGATGGCCCATCGAGGTGTAGAAGACCCGGCCCTTGCCGTGCTTCGCGCCCAGGTCATCGGGAAATCCGGCCGCTGATACTCGCGCCCTTCATCTCGGCGGTCTTCTGCACCAGGATGACGTGCAGGTCGTCGGGCATGTTCTTGAGCGCGTACCACTCGTCGGTGATCCGGAACGACTTGCCCGAGCTGCCGAACCCCTCGGCGACGCCCGGGAACCTGGGGTCGACCACGGCGATCTCGACCTCCTGCTGGGCGCCGTGCGAGACGAACTCGCCGCCGATCATCTGGATGAAGGGGTCCTCGGCCCCCTTGTTGCGCTGGCCGTGATGGCCGAAGGTGTCGGTGGCGCAGTGCATGCCGAGGAAGCCCTTGCCCCCGCGGATGGCGTCATAGAGCGCCTTCTCGCCGTCGGGCGAGAGAGGCGGGCTCTTCTCCGATTGCCCCTCGGTGGTCAGGTCGCCGGTGGTCTCGAAGACGAAGGCGTCCCACTCGCCGATCTTGTCCGGCTCGAACATCCGGCCGTCCTTGGTCGCGACGACCTCGAACCCGTGCTCCTTGCCGGCCTTGGTGAGGACCTGCTCGGCGAGGCTGGGCTTGCCGCCCCTGCGGGTCACCACCGAGTGCGGGAAGCCCGCGCTCTTGATGAAGAACAGAACCTTCTTGGTGCCGCCCTGCTGGGGGGCGGCCAGCAACTGTCCCATCGCGCCGCGCCCGGCCACGCGGCCCCTCCGGCCATCAACAGTTCCCGTCGACTCAAACCACGCGACATCGTTGTAATCTCCCGAGAGGTTAAGGGCCTGCGACGACTCGATCGAGCCCGATCCCCCTTTTACCCGAGCCGGCGCGAGAAGGGAACCGGTGAGGACCCGACCGCTCGGGACGACCCGCCGGGCCGCCGTTTCCGCTTGCGGCCCGACGGCCCGACGATTAATCTAAGGCCGACCGGCGAACCTCGTTGTCGCCGGCCCATGTCGCCCGGGCGGTCGCTCCCACCCAGGCACACCCGCGCGGAAGATCAGCAACCGGCAGGGACGCCGCGGCCAGCCAGCCCTGGCGTCCGGCTCTTGATCGGGGAGATGCGATAAGGATGTCCCAGCTCACGGCAGCGGCCGACTCCGCCGAGAAAACCCAGCTTTCCCGCCTCTGCGTCGCGATCCGCGGCAAGCTCCAGTTCATGGACTACCTGGTCCGCGCCGCCGTGGCCGACGCCGAGCGCTATCACGACGAGACGGACCCCGGCACGCGGATCTTCATCCGCCAGCTCGTCGAGATGCATGCCGCCAACCTCCGGCAGGAAAGCGGCGACATGCGACTCGTGGGCGATCTCTGCGGCGAGCTCGAGGCCCTGGTCAACGGGTCGTTCGACACGGCCGATTCGGGGGAATTCGCATGAGCTTGTCACGCAACGGCACGCATGGAGGTTCGACGATGCGCCACCCTCGAAGCCCCCCACGACAGCCAGCCCGACACCGCCGACGTGTCAGCCCGGCGCGGGTCCGCCTCGCCCGAGCTGCGGCGGTCGCTCGCCGAGATCAAGGGCCAGGCCCAGTTCCTGCTCTATCTCGCCGACCAGATCGAGGAATCCCTCGAACAGCTCGTGCACGAGGCCGACGCCTGCCATGGCGCCTTCCTGTGCAAGGTATTGACAATGTACTCGGGCCAGCTTGAGAGCAAGCATCAAGGGCTAGGTGAAAAGGTCGCCGAGGCCTGCCAGGAGGTGTATGTCACCGTCCGCGAGCGCGAGATGGCCTGAGCGTCCGTCGCGACCGGGAGCCCACCATGGCCGGTGGGCCTCGCCCGACGATGCGGGCCTTCACCGACCCTAGACCCGCGGACGACCAGTCCACCGGCGCACCGGTCGATCGTACGAGCCGGCGACCGGCCATCCCACACCACTTCGCCCGTCTGTCGTCGGGGCCGGCTTCGCCGGCAACCGGCCGTCCCCTCCCAAGTCGGGCCATCATACGAGCACCCTGCCGACGACCGGCCGGCCAATTCGACCGGGATCCGATCCGCGACCCAGGGGGGGTGACACAACCAGGGAAAGAAAGTTACAATGTGTTACATAGCTCCTTGCGTCGGGTGCCGTGGGGCAGGCCGACTTGTCAATCCTCTTGAGACTCCTCGCTAGACACCACCACGAATCGGCCCCGAAGGGGTCGAAGAGATCAGCCCGGGGCATTGCCCCGCCGATCTGGCCAACCCACCGGAGAAAGCCCTGAAAGGGCGCAACAAGGGGTGGCCCGGGGCTGAACTATGGGGCCTTTCCGGGCTCGTCCCGGGATGGGCGACCAACCCCAGGGCTTCGAACCTCTTTCATTGGCGCCATAAGTCGCAATGCGGCAATAGCTTAGATGTGATTGCCGCGGCCATTGCCGCAACTCGGCGCGCGCAAAGCCTTCTCCCGATTCTGTCGTTGAACAACAGGACTTACGGCGACCATGCAATGAGTTCATTGCCCTGGGCTGGTTTGCTCCGGCCCTTTCGGGGCAGGAATCGGTCCGGACCGGACCGGCCGGGCTCGAGCCAGGCGGTGTTCGCCGAGAAGAGCCGACATTACTGACATAGCATCATGCCCCCTGTTTCGGTCCCCGTTTGCCCCTTTTCTCCGTCCATTCATCTTATGGGCAAGTGTTCGCAACTGATGTGACTGGCTTCTCACACACCTTCGAGATAAGGCTCGGAGGGGAAGTCGGAGGAAGGTCTACCTGTATGTGCGGAATAGCGGGAATTCTCGGGGTGGCCAGGGAGTACGCGCGACCGGCGATTTCCCGGATGGTTGCCGCAAGCTCGCACCGTGGTCCCGACGGCCAGGGCGTCGAGGAGATCGCACCCCTGTCCCTCCAGGCACCGCCGGCCATCCTCGGCCACACCCGACTCGCGGTCCTGGACCCTACGCCGCTCGGTCGCCAGCCGATGACATTGCCGCCGTCCGAGGAGGATTCTCGCCACTGGATAACCTACAATGGTGAAATCTTTAATTTCTTTGAAATTCGCAAGCAGTTATCTCAGATCGGCTCGGCTTGTTCGACGCTTTGCGACACCGAGGTCATCCTTCGCGCCTATCGTGCCTGGGGCGAGGGGTGCGTCGAGCGGATGAGGGGGATGTTCGCCTGGTGCCTGCTCGACGTCGAGCGGGGGACGGCGTGGCTCTGCCGCGACCGGCTCGGGATCAAGCCCCTCTACGTCGCACCACCCCGCTCCGGCGGCCTGCTGTTCGCCTCGGAGGTCCGCACGCTCCTCGCCGCCGGCCCCGATCTGGTCCCGGCCCGGGCGAATCCGGCGGCGCTCGAGTCCTTCCTGGCCCAGGGGGCGGTCTGGGGCAACAGCAGCATCATCGAAGGCGTCACGATGCTCGGCGCCGGCGAGTCGCTGATCTGCGACTGGTCGGGACGCCCGCTGTCGCACCGGCGCTACTGGATGCTGCCCGACCCGCGACGAGACGTCCCTGCTCCCGATCGGGATGAGGCGGTCGATCGGATCGCGGCGCTCCAGCGGGAGGCGATCCAGCTCGCGCTGGTCTCCGACGTGCCGACCGGGCTCTTCCTCTCCGGCGGGGTCAACTCGGCGGCGTTGGCGACACTGGCCGCCGAGGTCACCGGCTCGACCGTCGAGACGATCAATCTCGGCTTCGAAGAGCCGGAGTTCGACGAGAGCGCGGAGGCCGCCGAGATCGCCCGAGCCCTGGGGACGCGCCACCATCAGGTCCGGCTGACCGGGCGCGAGGTGCTCGACTCGCTGCCGCACTACCTCGGGTCGGTCAACCAGCCCACCTCCGACGGGCTCAACTCGTTCCTGATCTCCCGGGCGGCCCGTCACGCGGGCCTGAAGGTCGCACTGAGCGGCCTCGGTGGCGACGAGCTCTTCGGCGGGTATCGCGGCCATCGCGCCGCGATCTGGGCGGCCTGCCTGCGCAAGTGGCTGCGGTGGGCCGACCCCTTGCGGCCGGCCCTGGGGCAGACGGCGAGGATCCTCGGCGGCCGACGGGGCGACAAGGTCGTGGAGATGTTCGCCCGCGACCGCTCGCTCGTCTCGATCTATTTGCTCCGCCGCGAGCAGTCCTGCCCGGCTTCGGCACAGCTCCACCCGCTGCCCGAGGGCTGCGAGCCGGTCTCCGGCCTACCATTGGACTTCTTCGAGCGGCTCCGCGAGGCCGAGGATGCGACCGATCCGATCAATCTCCTCTCCTGGCTCGACCTGACAGCCTATACGCGGGAGACACTCATGAGGGACGCGGACGTCTTCAGCATGGCACACGGGCTGGAGGTCCGCGTCCCATTCCTCGACCACCGACTCGTCGAGTTGATCTCTCCGCTGCCCGGCTCGTGGAAGCGCCCGATCCCCGGCCCAAGCCGCTCCTGATCGACGCCGTCGGCCCGCGACTGCCCGGCAGCGTCGCCTCGCGGCCCAAGCGGGGCTTCGATCTCCCGCTGGCGGCCTGGTTCCGCGGCCCATGGCGGCAGCACATCGGTGACGCCATGACCGACCACTCGACCTGGTCCGCGCTCGGCTTCGATCCGACCGTCCCGCCTGTGATCTGGGATCGATTCCTCCGCAGGGATGCTCGGATCACGGTGGACCAGATCGGCGGCCTGGCCGTACTGGCCGATTATGCGTCGCGGCACGGGCTCACCCGGGCCGGCTGAGGACGGGCCGTCGGCCGTCGTGCTGGCTCTTACCGCCCGCGACTTTCACAGGAAGCCGGAACCAACGGTTCCTGATCCCTCTCCTGGTCATTCCGCCGCCCCCCGGCTCAGGGCTCGGAGATCCTCGATATTCCCCCGGACGACCTGCGCCCCGCCGCGATCAGCGATCTCGCCGACCTGTCCGACCGGGCGAGGCCGGTCACCCGGTGCCCCGCGTCGAGAACCTCCCGGACGACCACGGAGCCGATGAATCCCGTGGCGCCGGTGACGAAGACTCGCATCAGGAAATCTCCTGGAATTCGATTCGAGGCGGCATCCCCGGTCTCTTGGTCCACCGGGTAGGCTTTTGATCTGAAACGATCTATGCTGTAGAGTCTAACCTTCCTTTGAGATCGTCCAGGAGGTCGCATGGACCCGCTCTCTGGCGTGCTTTCCCTCCTGAAGCCGAAGAACTCGATGTGCGGCGGCTTCGACGTGGGTGGGGATTGGTCGCTCCTGTTCCCCGAGCATGACGGCATCAAATGCTACGCAATCGTCTCCGGCAAGTGCTGGCTCGCCGTGGACGGCGTTGCCGAGGCGGTTCACCTGAAGGCGGGCGATTGCTTCCTGTTGCCCTTGGGGCGGCCGTTCCGTCTGGCGAGCGACCTCGCCCTGCCGCCGGTCGACTTCAGGTCGGTGTATAAGAAGCCGCTGAACGGGGGCATCTCCGCCTGGAACGGGGGAGGAGACGTCTCCGGCGTCGGAGGATACTTCGGCCTCGAGAGGAACTACGCAAGTATCCTGCTCGGGATGCTCCCGCCGATCGTCCACATCAAGAAAGAATCGGACAAGCTGGCACTCCGCTGGTCCATCGAACGGATGATGGCGGAGCTGCGCGAGCCTCAGCCCGGCAGCTTCCTGGTCATCCAGCACCTCGCCCAGATGATGCTCGTCCAGGCCCTGCGGGCCCACCTGGCGGAGGGCCTGAGCGGGAGCGTCGGGTGGCTCTTCGCGCTGTCAGACCCGCAGATGAGCGTGGCCATCCACGCGATGCACGACGACCCCGCCCATCCCTGGACCCTTCAGGAGTTGGCGGAGAAGGTCGGGTTGTCCCGGTCGAGCTTTGCCGCGAAATTCAAGGAGACCGTCGGCTCGACGCCCATCGATTACCTGATTCGCTGGCGCATGCTCCTGGCCGGAGATCGGTTGAAGAACTCCGGCGATCCCATTTCGGTCATCTCGCAATCGCTCGGCTACGAGTCCGAAAGCGCCTTCAGCACCGCCTTCAAGCGGGTCATGGGCTGCTCACCGCGGCAATATAGCCGGGGCCGCGATCTGGTGGCGGCTGCGCAGTTAGCCTTCGCCCCGGCGCGGCCTCCTGGGACGATGGTCAGCCAGGTGACTTCCGACCGGGTGACTGCCGTCCTGTGGGGTGGGTGCAACCCACCGGATTCCGGGGCCCTCGTCGGTGGGTTGCACCCACCTACATCAGTCAGATCGACCTTATGTAACAGACGCTTGGTGACGACATGCGATTGATTGCCCCGACAGCCTCCCGAGGGCAAAGAAGGCCGGTTCTCCGGATTATGCGAGCATCCCTGAAAATTCTTCGAGGAAAAGCCAGAAAAAACGAATCTCTCGCCTGGCTACGGCGTCTATATCGCTGCACTCTTTCTCAATTCGGTCATCGGTGTGAAAAGGAAGGAGTCCATCTGGCCCGGGAGGGTGCATGTCGGAGTCCGTCGTGATGACGCACTCCGTCAACCCTTCTCACCATGACCTACGTCGTGTTTGATGGCATGGTGTCACCATGGCATAAATGCGTGATGTTGAGGTGCATGGTCGAGAGCCTCCCGGGCCGGGCGTGGCGTGGAGGCATGGATGACCTCGAAACCGCGCGAACGAACCCAATCTGCCGGCGATCTCCGGGCCTCGAAGGATGAGGAGAGGGAAACCGCGACCCCAAGAGCGCGAACGAACCCAATTTGACCGGGTCCAGCCTCCTCGCTGGTGAAGGAAGAGTGCTTGCCACCCCGAAAAGCGCACGAACGAAGCCAATCCGCCCCGATTGCAAGGGCTAGTCGCCAGTAAACCCGGCGCATTCGCCCTTGTCGCTGCAATCGCTACATTTTCACTGCCCTTGCGCCCCGACTTGGTATCGACTGGTCCTCGAGCGATGCGGTGCTGGATATCGTGGTTGCGTGAATGGCGGTTCTTTTCGGGCTGACGCGAGCGGGATGAGTGGAAGGAGTCGGGCCGGACTGAGCGGGTTCGTTGTCGGGGCGGTGGACGGCCCTTCCAAGATCCGGGGCCTCGTTACGGCTTCGAGGCGAGCCGCCCCGTCCGGCGGGCCACTCCGAGCTCGGCGAGGATCCGCAGTGCCGAGGCCGCCTCTCGCAGGTTGATCTTGGAGACGCCGGCGCGGCGATCCTTGAAGATGATCGGCGTCTCGCCAATCCGGCAGCCGACGGACTGGCACCAGAACAGGATCTCCTCCTGGAACGAGTAGCCGCGCAACCGGATCCGATCGAAGTCGATCTCGGCCAGCTTGGCCACCCGGTAGCACCGGAAGGCGCCGCTGTTGTCCCGGCTGGTCAGGCCCAGCATTACCCGGGCGTAGGTATTGATGCCCGTGCTCATGAACCGCCGCTTGAACGTGAATCCGCCCTGGACCCCGCCGCCGGGCACGTACCGCGACCCGATCATCACGTCGTGATCGGCCATCCCGGCCCTGAGCGAGGGGATGTATTCGGGGTCGTGGCTGAAATCGGCGTCCATGTTGAGCAGGTCGTCGAACCGGTTCGCGATCGCGAACCTCATGGCCGCGATGGTCGCCGTGCCAAGGCCCAGCTTGCCCGGCCGATGGATGACGTGGATGTTCGGCAGGCTGTTGCACAGCTCGTCGGCGATCCGGCCGGTGCCATCGGGCGAGTTGTCATCGATCACCAGGATGGAGGAATCCGGCGCATGTCGGCGGATCTCGGCGACCAGCGGGCGAAGGTTGCCTGCCTCGTTGAAGGTCGCCAGCGAGATCAACAGGCGATGGGCCGTCGCGCCGGGCTTCGCCGAGGGATCGGACTCGGGCATTGGGTCTACTTGCCTCGCCGTGAGGTTGAGACGTCGCGACCGCGCCGACATCTTGTCGCATCGACGGTGGACGTGCCGAGTAGCTTATCGCCGATCGTCCGGGAGCGCCAAGGCAACCTGGATGTCGGCTCCATGGGGACGGGACAACGGAACTTGCCCCGATGCAACCCAACCAGCGCGAGAAGCGAGCCGGAGAGGTGGGGAAGATGGGTGCGGAGGGCGGTGGATCAGGGAGGCTGGCGCGGGGAGGAAAGCAGGTGCCGCCTCCGCATGGGCCCGCCGGCCCGGCGAGTCGCCGTCCGGCTCGGGTCGAACGTACGGGCCGCCCTTTCCGGGAAGAAGGACGACTGAGAACACCAGAATCCGCGAAGGCGACACCTGCTCGTCAAGGAAATCAGCAACGACCCGCACGCCGGGCTGTGGCCGTGCACAAGCCGTTAGAAATTCATTCGGCATGCCGAGGACCCCAGCATCAGTCGTTGTTCGGAGAATCGCCGATCCGCGATCCGGAGCGGCGGCCTGCGCGATCCTCGGACCCGGCTCGGAACCGGACGGGACGGGACGGCGGATCTCCCGCGCGAACAGGCGGGCAGCCGCGTCGGTCCGCGACCGGCCTTGCCCCGGACCCAGAGGACGGGGCGTGGCACCAGCCGGTGAACTCCGACGGTTCCTGGCGCAGGCATCCTCCAGACGCGACCTGCCTACAAGGGATGGCGGAGCCGGGTGAATAGCGGACTGTAAGGCGCGAAGTCGTGCGGCGACTCGGCGCGAACCGAGGGGGACGGCGGGAGCCCCGGTTCCAGGGGCGAGCCGATGCCCCGGTAGGGACCCGGCTCGACCGGCTCGCCGGTCCAGGATTCTTCCAGGTCGGTGGCCGGCTCGGCCGCGACGGGCGTCGGACGCTCGCGGTTGCGCGACCACTCGGCCCACGCCTGGAGGCGCAGCGTACCGGTCCTCGACCCGCTGCTCGTGCGGCTCGGTGCCTTCGTCGGGATCGGCCTCGAGCACCGCCGGAGCCGGCTCGGCACGGCTGGGCTCCTCCTCCATGTCGCCTTCCCAGCCGACCTCGACGAGTCCATCCTCGAGCCGGATCGGCGGTCGCGCGGGGATCAACGAGGGAGGCCGGGGAGCGACCGCCTCGATGGACGGAGCGGCCGCCGACTCACCGGCCGGCGAGGCCGACTGCGGTGCCCAGACCGCGGCCGGGCCCTCGTCAGTCAGGCTCGCGCGGGGCGGTCGGGCCGACTCGATCCGTCGACTCGATGCCGGGCCGCGGGGAGCCGTGGGGAGGTCTCCGAATCGAGCCTCGGCCAGGCGCCGGATGGCCCAGGGATTCCCCATGGCGTCGCGGTGCAGCGCCTCGAGCTCCATCTCGGCCGGCCGGCGCTCGAGCTCCAGGAGCAAGAACTCCCGGGCCTCGCTCAGGTCCATCGGCGGCAGGTGCAGGTGCAGACCAACCCGGCCCAGCCGCGCCGTCGGGCGGGGCCGGGAAAGCTCGCGGACCAGCTCGGTCCGACCCAGCAGGATGACGGCGTCGAAGCCGCCCGGCCGTCCGGCACCGTTGCTCAGGACCTGCAGCTCCTGCCGGACTGCCTCGCCGGCTCGTTGCGTCTCGTCGACGACCAGCAGCCAGCCGCGGCCGTCGGCCTGGGCATCGCGCAGGCCGGCGGCCAGTGCGAGTCGCGCCGCGCCGAGGCGGTCGGGCATCCGGATACCCAGCTCGCCGCCGATCAGCTCGAGCAGTCTCCCGGCCATCGAGCGCCGAGGTCAGCTCGACGCCGGCCGCCGTCCTTCCGCTAGGCAGCATCGCCATAAGCCTGCGGACCAGCCATGCTTGCCCGAGCCCGGCTCGCCCGTGATCAGGATCGGGCCGTCCGCGCCGTCCCGCAAGGCATTGCGGAGCCGCTCGAGCGCACGCCGGCGGCTCGCCACCGCCCGCCGGTCCGGCTCGCCCGTCGCGAGCCGTGTCCTCGCCCCCGGTGTTTCGGCCAGAATTGGCTCCATGGCTTCCTCTCGTCCTTGCGTCGGATGGTTCCTTCGTGCAGCAGCCCCGACCGTTGCGGTGCCTGATTCATTGGGTGTCTGCTCGATCGATTGCGTGTCGGATTCCTTCCCGCTCATGGGGCTGCGGAATGTTCACCGGCCAATATTCCGTTGGATTTGCGTCGCGGAATCGGCTTTCGGGCCTCGTCGGGCGTCACGCGGATGGGATGCTGGGGTATAACCAGGGGACGATCTGCGCGCATCGGGCCCCTGCGGGGGTTCCGATCGCCTCAAGATCTCCTTCTCGAGGGTCCACCGGTAGAATGGCCCGGGGATGAAGAGGACCGGGGACAGGACAATTCATCGGTGTCGGGCCGGCCCTGTCTTGAACCCGGTTCCAAGCGGTCAGGGGTCGTTTGCCGCGGGATGGTGGACGACGGAAGTTGCTCAAGCTTTTCGGGTTTTGGTAATATGTCCGCGATGCGTGGTGCGTGCCGCCGGGCCGACGCCCGGTCTCCCGTCGTCTCGCCGGGTCACCGCGTCATTTCTGGTGTTCCAGCCCGGTTGGAGGGGCACCGTGGCAACTGATCTCAACACGACCAGCGACGACCGGATTGGCGGCTACCGCTACATCCGTACGATCCATCCCGGCCACACCTCGGTCGTGATGGAGGTGTTGCAGGAGGGGACGCAGCGCCGGTTCGCCCTCAAGCAACTGCTGGCATCACGGGCCGAGGAGCGCGAGGAATACCGGGCCTTCACCCACGAGGCCAGGCTGGGTATGGAGCTCCGCCACCCCAACCTGATCCGCGTCTATGAGTTCGTGAAGGATCGTCACCAGCCCTACTTCGTGATGGAGCTGTTCGGCGGCCATCACCTGAAGCTGTCGATCGCCCGCCCGTCGCTGTATCCGATGCCGAAGACGCTCCTGCACCGGATCATCCAGCAGTCGGCCCTGGCCCTGTCGTTCATGCATGGCAAGGGCTGGGTGCATCGCGACGTGAAGCCGGAGAACATCTTGTACAACAAGTCGGGCGAGGTCCGGGTGATCGATTATGCCCTGGCCAAGCGGATCGCCGGCGGGTTCTCGCGGCTATTCGGCGGCCGGATGCCGCGCGAGGGGACGCGGAGCTACATCTCGCCCGAGCAGATTCGTTGCGAGGCGCCGTCGCCCTCGGCCGATATTTACAGCTTCGGGATCACCTGCTATGAATTGGCCTGCGGCCGGCCGCCGTTCCGGGCGAATTCCTCGCAAGAGCTGCTGCAGAAGCACGTGAGCGAGCGGCCGCTCCCGTTGACCAGCCACAACAAGCGGGTCACGCCGGAGTTCAACGACATCGTCCTCAGGATGATCCAGAAGAAGCCCGCGGACCGGTTCGCCAGCCTGGATGAGTTCCTGTCGCGGTTCCGCTCGGTCCGGATCTTCGTCGACGACCCCGACCCGCAGGCCGGCGCGGACGCGGGCTTGATGTGATTCCCACGCCGCCCGTATGTTGCGTTCTGCCTCGTCCCGCCCCGGCCAAGGACCATGCGCCGATGCCCAGTGCCAGCGAACCGCGGCTCGCCTTCGAGGCCCCCATCCACGAGATGGAGCTGCGCCTCTCCGAGATGGAGGCCCAGTACGCCAAGAACCGCTCCACGGGCGACACGAGCAAGATCGCCGAGCAGATCCGCCGCCTGCGCCGCGAGCTGGCCGCGCTCAAGCGAGAAATCTACTCGCAGCTCGATCCGTGGCAGGTCGTCCAGGTCTCGCGGCACCAGGACCGTCCCCAGACGCGCGACTACATCGAGCTCCTTTTCGAGCAGTTCGTCGAGCTGCACGGCGACCGCGCCGTCGGCGACGACCAGGCCATCGTCACGGGCCTGGCGCACCTCGACGAGCACAAGATCATGTTCATCGGCCATCAGAAGGGCAAGAACCTGGCCGAGCGCAAGGCCTGCCACTTCGGCTGTGCGCATCCCGAGGGCTATCGCAAGGCCCTGGCCAAGATGCGCCTCGCCGAGAAATTCCGCCTGCCGATCGTGGCGTTCATCGACACGCCGGGCGCCTACCCCGGGATCACGGCCGAGGAGCGCGGCCAGGCCGCGGTGATCGCCGAGAACCTGCTGGCGATGAGCCAGATCAAGAGCCCGATCATCGCCGTCGTCATCGGCGAGGGCGGATCCGGCGGCGCGCTGGGGATCGGCATCGGCGACCGGCTGGGGATGCTCGAGTTCAGTTATTACTCGGTGATCACGCCCGAGGGCTGTGCCTCGATCCTGTGGAAGGGGAGCGACCACGCCCCGAAGGCGGCGGCCGCGCTCAAGATGACCAGCCGCGACCTGTTGCGATTCGGGATCATCGACGAGGTTATCCCCGAGCCGCTCGGCGGCGCGCACCGCGACCATCGCGAGGCCGCCGCCAACCTCAAGTCGTTCCTCGTCCACGCACTCCGGCAGCTCAAGGACCACGCCACCGACGAGTTGCTCGACCGCCGCTATCAGAAATATCGACAGATCGGCGTCTACGTCGACGGCGGGGCGACCGACCCGGTCAACGGCCAGCCCGATTCCTGATCCACGCCGGTCGAGCCGGCACCGATCGGCGGCCGTCGGGCGATCGGCCGATTCCGCGGCCGATGATTCCTCATGAACGAACTCGACCTCATCCTGACGCTGACCGGCAGCCTGGCCGCCGCCCTGGTCTGCGGCTACGCGACGCTCCGCCTGGGGCTCTCTCCCATCGTCGGCTATCTGCTCGCCGGGCTGGTCGTCGGGCCTTACACGCCGGGATTCACGGCCAACTCGCACCTGGCCGAACAGCTCGCCGAGATCGGGGTGATCCTCCTGATGTTCGGAGTGGGCCTCCAGTTCCACGTCGAGGAGCTGCTGGCGGTCCGCCGGGTCGCGGTACCCGGGGCCATCGGCCGGGGCCTCGCCGTCACGATGCTCGGCGCGGGGGTGGGCGTCGCATTCGGCTGGGGGTGGGCCCCGGCGGTGGTCTTCGGCATCTCGCTCTCAATGGCAAGCACCGTGGTCCTGATGCGGGTGCTCGCCGACAGCGGCGACCTGCCGACCCCGGCCGGCCACGTCGCCGTCGGCTGGGTCGTCGTCGAGGACCTGATCACGGTCCTCGTGGTCGTGCTCCTGCCCGCCGTCTTCGCACCCGGCATCGGTCCCGCGGGGATTGCCCTGGCGATCGCGGCCACGCTCGCCAAGGTCGCGGGGATGGTGGTCCTGACTTTCCTGATCGGCGACAGGCTCATCCCGTGGCTCCTCGACCGCGTCGCGGCGACCCGGTCGCGCGAGCTCTTCACGCTGACCGTGCTGGTCGTCGCCCTGGGGATCGCCGTCGGCTCGGCCCGGCTCTTCGGCGTCTCGATGGCCCTGGGAGCTTTCCTGGCCGGCATGGTGGTCGCTCGCACGGATTTCAGCCTGAGGGCAGCGACTGAGGCCCTGCCGATGCGCGACGCCTTTGCCGTCCTGTTCTTCGTCTCGGTCGGCATCCTGTTTCGTCCCGGGTTCCTGCTCGAATCGCCCGGCCTGGTGATCGCGACGCTCGCCGTCGTGCTGCTCGGCAAGTCGGTGACGGCCTTTGCCATCGTGGTCCTGCTGGGGCAGCCGGTGCGGTCCGCCCTTTCGGTGGCCCTGTCCACGGCCCAGATCGGCGAGTTCTCGTTCATCCTGGCCGGCGTCGGTGCGGATCTTGGTGTGGTCGACGACCGTGCGCGGAACGCCATCATCGCCGCCGCCATCATTTCCATCACGGTCAACCCGCTTCTCTACCGGCTCGTCCGGCCGTTCGAGCGGGCCCTCGGGCCGCTCGCCCGCGCCGGGGTGCAGGCGGCGGCCCGAATCCCATCGACCCGCAGGACGAGCCGACGGCCGAGCACGGCGCGGCCCAGGGTTCTCGATATCGGGCCGTCATCGTGGGATCCGGGCCGGTCGGGCGGACCCTCGCTCGGCTCTTGCGGGACAACCAGATCGAACCGGTGGTCATCGAGCTGAACGTCGAGACCGTCCGTCGGCTGCATGGCGAAGGGACGTCCGCCATCTACGGGGACGCAACCCACCGGGCAACGCTCGAGGGCGCCGGCGTAGCAAACGCCGTCGCGCTCATCATCAGCAGCTCCGCCATGCACGGGACGGCCGAGACCGTCCGCTCGGTGCGCGAGCTCAACCCGAAGATCCTGATCGTCGCCAGGGCGGCCTACCTCCGCGAGGCGGCAGACCTGCGCCACGCGGGGGCCGACCTCGTGTTCTCGGGCGAGGGCGAGGTCGCGCTGGCCATGACCGAATCCCTCCTCCGCCAGCTCCGCGCGACGCCCGACGCGATCGATCGCGAGCGGGACCGGATTCACTCCGAGCTCTTTGGCGCCCTGCCGCGTCCCGTGGACTTCCCCACGGGGCGGGGCTTTCCGGCGGTTACCCCCGGCCCGTCCGGTCGCGGCGACGAGAAAGGATGAATCGAGGACGGAAACCGTGGGCGTCTCGGCCCGCGCCGGCGGCAGCTCGGCGGCCGATCCCCGGAGGGGTGACGGGTGGGGAAAAAGCGGCTCGGGGCTTGACTTCCGCCCGGCCATCGTTGATGAAACTAGGACAAACGCGAGGCGATGGCGATAGAGGAGGTCCGACGATGCGTGGGATCAGGTTGAGCTTGGTTCTGGCCTCGATGGTGGTGGTGGGGCTGGCCCTTTGGGCCGGGGCCTACGTTAACAATACGGGCAGCCGCATGGCCGTGGCGGCCGATCGGTTGCTCGTGTCGCTGGGCTCCGAGCAGGCGGCCAAGGCGCGATACGCGTACGACGCCCCCGAACGGCTCGACTGGCACTTCATCCCACGACCGCGGAAGGGACTGCCGATCAAGGAGCTGAAGCCCGAGCAGCGGGCGCTGGCCTTCGGCCTGATCGAGTCGGGCCTGGCCGGCTCGGGCTTCCTCAAGGCGACCACGATCATGAGCCTCGAGGCCGTGCTCCGCGAGATGGAGAAGGGTAGCGGCCCGACCCGCGATCCCGAGCTGTATTTCCTGACGATCTTCGGCACTCCGTCCGACCGGGGCAAATGGGGCTGGCGCGTCGAGGGGCACCACCTCTCGCTCAATTTCACCCTCGAGGATGGCAAGATCGCCTCGGCCACGCCCGCATTCTTCGGCGCCAACCCTGCTGAGGTCCGCCAGGGTCCGCGTGCGGGCCTGCGCACGCTCGCCGACCGCGACGACCGGGCGTTGCGACTCTTCCAGGCGCTCGACGAGAACCAGAAGAAGGCGGCGACTTTCTCGGGAGAGGCGCCCGGCGACATCCGGGCGGCCAACAAGCCGCAGCCGCCCACCGAGGCCGCCGTGGGCGTCTCCTACGGCGAGCTCAACGGCGACCAGCGTGGGATGTTCCGTGCCCTGTTCGAGTCGTACGCCGAAGACATGCCCGAAGAGGTCTCCCGTGCCTGGCTCGGCGAGGTCCGCCGCGCCGGCTTCGAGGCGATCCGCTTCGGCTGGGCCGGCCCCGCCGACCGCAGCCGGCCGCACGCCTACCGCGTCCAGGGCCCGACCTTCCTCATCGAATTCAACAACACCCAGAATGGTGCCAACCACATCCACTCCCTCTGGCGGAACATGCTGGGCGACTTCGGCATCCCCCTGTCGCATTGAGGGTGGCCCGACGTTCGCGAGCGGCGAGTGATGAGGATTCGACGCTCGCACGCCGCTTCCTTCGACTGACTAGCGACGACAATGCTTTGACGACTGGTGACGACTCGATGAAAGACTGGACCCGCCGCGAATTCCTGGCCGCCTCTGCCCTCGCCGCCGCGTCGAAGGATGTGCCCAAGGCGATCACGCCGGCCGGGCGGGATCTTCCTGACGAGTCGGCGGAGAAGGGCGCGCGTGTCTCCGCGAACGAGAAGATCACGCTGGGCTTCATCGGCACGGGCGGGATGGGGACCGGGCTGATCGAGACATTCAGGCCGTTCCCCCAGGTCGCAATCGCCGCGGTCTGCGACGTGTACGAGCCGCACCGGAATCGGGCGCGAGAAGGCCGGCGGATCCCCCGCCGTGGTCGACGACTTCCGCCGGGTGCTCGACCGCCAGGATGTCGACGCGGTGGTGATCGCCACGCCCGACCACTGGCACGCCATCATCGCGATCCTCGCCTGCCAGGCGGGCAAGGACGTCTATTGCGAGAAGCCGCTGGGCCACCGCATTCAGGAGACCCGATCGATGGTGACCGCCGCCGAGAAGGCCCGGCGGGTCACGCAGATGGGCAACCTCAAGCATGCCGGGGACAACTATCACCGCGTCGTCGAGATCATCCGCTCGGGCGTGCTGGGCAAGATCAGCAAGACGCGCGTCTGGATGGCCGCCGACCGCCGCGGCCTGGGCCGCCCGGCGGATTCGGCCCCGCCCCCGGGCTGCGATTACGACCTCTGGCTGGGCCCTGCGCCGAAGCGGCCGTTCAACCCGAATCGCTTCACGTTCAACTGGCGGTATTACTGGGACTACGGCGGCGGCATCCTGATGGATTTCTGCTGCCACATCGTCGACCTCGTCCACTGGGCCATGGACGTCGAGGCCCCCCGGACGATCTCGGCCGTCGGCGGTCGCTACGCCCTCGACGATAACGCCGAGGTCCCCGACACCCTCGAGGTCGCCTACGAATATCAGAAGGGCGACCAGAAGTTCCTCATGGCGTGGAGCCAGACCGACGCCAGCGGCCACGGGCTCGAGGGCCGTGGGATGGGCATCATGTTCCAGGGGACCGAGGCGACGCTCGTCGCCGACTACGACCACTACCGGATCATCCCCGAGAAGAACGGCGGAAAGATCGAGGAGCCGCCGGTCACCCTGCCGCGCTCGGTCGGCCATCACCGCGAGTGGCTCGACGCCATCAAGACGCGGTCCCAGTGCTCATGCCACTTCGGTTACGGCCATCGACTGACGAGCGTCGGCCACCTGGGGAACATCGCGCTCCTGACCGGCGAGACCCTCCGCTGGGACCCGGTCGCCGAGCGAGTCACCAACCACGAATCGGCCAACCAGTACCTCACCAAGGAATACCGCAAGCCGTGGACGCTCCCCGCCGTCTGAGACTCCAGCCAGAGGACGGCCGCGACGCATCCCACCGGAGACCTGCCATGACGCATCCCCGCCTGACCCTCGTGGCCCTCGCGATCGCCGCGGCCCTCGCCATCACCGCCCGCGCCGATGAGCCGAAGTGGAAGCAGCACACGATCAACAGCCGGAGCGAGTTCGAGGCGGCGGGGGTGTTCGACGTTGACAACGACGGGCAGCTCGACATCGTCTCGGGCGATACCTGGTACCAGGGGCCGACCTGGAAGCCGTATCACGTCCGCGACGTGGCGCGGGTCGGCACGTATTACCACGACTTCGCCACGCTGCCCCTCGACGTCAATGGCGACGGCAAGACCGACTTCGTGACCTGCTCGTACTTCGGCAAGGAAGTCGGCTGGGTCGAGAACCCCGGCAAGCCGGGCGCCATATGGACCTATCACAAGGTCGATCAGCCGGGCAACATCGAGGCGGCCTGGGCCGTGGATCTGACCGGCGACGGCATTCCGGATATCCTGCCCAACTCGGTCAACACGATCGCCTGGTACGAGGTCGTCCCGAAGTCCGGAGGCGCCGGCCACGAGCTGAAGAAGCACGACCTGGGCACCGCGGCGGCCGGTCACGGCGTCGGCTCGGGGGACGTCAACGGCGACGGCCGCGTTGACCTCCTCACGCCCAAGGGATGGTTCGAGGCGCCGTCGAACCCGTCGAACGAGTCCTGGGCCTGGCATCCCGACTGGAACCTCGGCGCCACCGGCATCCAGATCCTGGCGAAGGACGTGGACGGTGACGGGCTCGCCGACGTCGTCTGGGGCATGGGCCACGATTACGGGCTATTCTGGATCAAGCAAGGAAAGGGCTCCGGCGGCGAACGCACCTGGGGACCCCGGCAGACGATCGACAAGACGATCGCCTCGGTACACACCTTGATGTGGGCCGATCTCGACGGCGACGGCAAGGCCAACGAGCTGTTAACCGGCAAGCGGGTCTACGCCCACGAGATCGAGCCGGGGGCGACGGACGGATCGGTCGTCGCCTGGTATGCGTTCGACCCGGCCTCGAAGGAGTGGACCCGTCACGTCATCTACCAGGGCGAGCCAGCGAAGAATGCCCCCGCGACGGCAGGCGAACGCCTGGCGCTCAAGGACTTCCCCCCCGGCACGGCCGGCACCGGCCTCCAGCTCACCGCCATCGACATCGACAGGGACGGCGATCTCGACCTCGTCTGTCCCGGTAAGAGCGGGCTCTATCTTTTCGAGAACCTGCGGGTCGCCAAGTGAGCGAGTCCGACGGCGACGCGCACCACGCGGTTCAATCGGGCGGCTCGATCCCCATCGCGGCGCAACTGGGCAATCAACCGCTCGGCGCGGTTGCGCTCGGCCTCGGCGCGGCTGTGCTCGGCCTCGGCGCGGCTGTGCTCGGCCTCGGCGCGGCTGTGCTCGGCCTCGGCGCGGCTGCACTCGGCCTCGGCCCGGGCATACTCCGCCTCGGCGCGTTCGCTGGCCTTGTCGCGTTCATCGGCCATCTCCTGAAAGGTCAGGAACGGCTTGCCATCAGGACCGTAGATGACCAGCTCGGGTCCTGTCATGTCGAACCGGATCTCCAGCAGCGGGCTCGTCCAGCCGTCCATCCGGCCGATCGCCGACAGCCTCCCGCGGCCGCGCAGGAAGCCGGCTAGATCCACGCGATCCGGGTCGTAGATGTAATACTCCTGTACCCCATACTTGTCGTAGAAGGAGAACTTCCGGGCCATCTCTCCCGGACGGTTCCCCGGCGAGAGGACTTCGAAAACGGCCTGGGCGCAATCCCGCCTTCTTCCCACTGCTTGTACGAGCCACGATACCCCTTCGGACGTCCGAACGCGACCATCGCATCGGGTGCCTGGCGGATCTTGGGATGCCCCTCGACCGGGTACCACAGCAGGTCCCCCGCAACAAAGACGTTCGGCCGAGGCTGGTAGAGCCGGTCCAGACCCTCCTTGATCGTCACGATCCACCGGAACTGCAGCGTGTTCTCCGCCATCGGCTTCCCATCGCTGTCGGGATAGACGAGGTCCACCGGCCGGACGAACGGCGTCAACATGCTCATCGCCAGATCCCCTCGAGCCACCTCCCACGATCATCGCCCATTCGCTCGATTCTACCCGCCAGACCTTTGAACACCAACGCGGGTTCTAGCGGCGCACTACTTGACGTGGATGCCTAGAGGCTCTATGTATTAGAGGGAGATACATAGGAGGCCGAGGTATGGACTCGCGGTTCCTGGGGAGTGCGGTGGAGATGCTGGTGCTCGAGGTGATCGGCGCGGGGCCCACCTACGGCTATGAGATCGCGCAGACGGTGGCCGAGCGGTCGAATGGGTATTTCGAGCTGAAGGAGGGCTCGCTGTACCCGGCGCTTCACCGGATGGAGCGGCAGAAGCTGCTGCGGGCGTCGTGGCGCGAGGCGGACGGACGTCGGCGGAAGTATTACGAGCTGACGGATGCCGGCCGGGCCGAGCTGGCGACGCGCAGGACGTCGTGGCTGGGCTTCACGGCGGGGGTCAACGGCGTCCTGGGCATCGGCCGGGCGCGCCTGGCCGATGCGTGAACTGGGTCCCCGAAACGCCCTGCGTGAGCCGGCCATGGAATTCCGCGAGATCCTCATTAATGAGCTGCCCGCCCCTCGCGACGACGAGCCGGCCGGGCTGCGGCAGGACATCCTCGACGAGCTGGCCGACCACATGGCCTGCTCGTACAACCGCGAGCTCCTGCGCGGCGCCGAGCCCCGAGAGGCGCGGCGGCGGGCGATCGAACGGTTCGGCGACCCGGCGGCGGTGGCCCGCCGACTCTGGCTCGATGCGATGAAAGGAAAGATCATGGTCCAGCGAACGTTGATCGCGACGTGTCTGGTCGTCACGCTGGGGAGCCTGGCGGCGGCCGGTGTGGTCTGGAGGCAGTCGGACCGGCGCAGCGGGAATCGGCCCGCGTGGCCGCCGAGGCGATGAAGTTGATGGCCGACCAGGGCGAGAGGTCCCGGTCCAGCCAGCAGGAGATGCTCAACCAGTTGCGCGAGATGTCCCAGACGATCCGGAGCAGCCATTCGCTCGAGTGGAACCCCGTCACCTTCAAGGTCACCGAGGGATCGGCCGAGGGCGCGCCACTGGAGGGCGTCATGGTGATCCTGAACGTCCTCACGACTGGCGGCCCGAATGGGTCGAGCCAGGACGAGGTGGGCGAGCGGAAAACGGATCGGGCGGGTACGGCGGATTTCGGCGTCGTGCGGCCGGGCCATTACTCGTACCAGGTGGTGCGGCCCTGGCGCGAAGGGTCCGCCGCGGCGGTCGGGCAGTTCAAGGTCGAGCCGGGCAGCACGATCGAGCAGCCGATCGTCTGTCCCAGGGTGCCGCTCGAGAAGGCGCAGGTCCACATCCGCTGGGCCTGGCCGGCCGATCTCGCCAGGGAGGAACTGGCGCTCTACGCCACGTTCGGCCTCAATCCGATCGAAACGGGCAATCTCCGATGGGCGATCTCCGATCAGCGGCCACCCTACGGGCCGCACGGTCAGGGGAGATCGCGGTGGGCGCGGCAGAGTCTACCCTCGGCCTTGACCCGCTCGGTGCTGTGCGGTCCAGGAGCCGCAGTTGCCCAGTCGCATCACGCGAGCAGCGGGATCCAACTCTGGGTTCCGGAGCCATTGCCGCTCCGGCGTCTTGCAGCGAGCCTCCCGGACGACGACCTGAGGCCGATCAAGGATGCGTCGTCGGCGATCCAACTCGAAGCGGGGCATTACACGATGACCAGATTACTCGTCATGCGTCCGCGTCCGGACGGTGAGGGACTCGCCGGCAAGCGAAGGTTCGAGGTCCTGGTGGCTAGCCAGGCTCTCGGCTTTGACTCTGGGTCCCCGTGGTGGATCTGGAGCGGGCCCCCCGACGATGAGGCCGACAATCGTCCTGCCACCAAGGACGCACCGGTGACGAAGCGCGGTCGGCGCAGGAGCGCCTTCGGCCAGAGCCGGCAAATGATCCAGTTCGGGAATCTCGGCAACAGTCCAGTTGCATTGCCCTGGGAGTCCTGGGCCGAGAGAGGTCTCCCGTTCGACGCGAATCCCGGGAAGGTCAGCGAGTGGACGATGCCCATGCCGGACGAACTGGTGGCCGCCGTCCGCAGGCAGCTCGAGAGCTTGAAGAATCCTCCGAAACCCGATCGCGTCGAGTAGGCGCCGGGGTCGCCTCGGGTGAACAGAACGCGGGCGACTTGACGCGAGCGGCCCCCGACCATTATGCATGATGCGAATGCCGAGAATGCCGGGCGGGTCGCTCCGGGGCGTTCCGGGCTCCCCCTCCCGCGGTTATCGGCATATTGCCATGAAAGGGATTGTCATGGCCCAGCGTGTGATGCTCACGGCTTGCCTGACGATGGTTGGGGCTTGCTGCTTGATGGCCGGCGTCGTCTGGAGCCAATCGACTCGTGCCAACGCCCAGGCCGCCGAGGCCAATCGGCGGCTGGCCGAGCTGCTCACCCAGACCCAGGCCACCAATCGAGAAATGGTCAAGCAACTGCAGGCGATGGCCCCGCCGGCGAAGGATCAGCAATGGATACCGGCCCGTTTCCAGCTGACGCTCGAGAAGGCCGACGGCCCTCCCGCGGTCGGCTACGAGGTCTGGCTGGGGCGAGGCGACGACGGATCCATCAAGGCGGGGGCAATCCACCGCTACTCGGACGGCGAGGGCCTGGTCGACTTCGGTGTGATCCAGCCGGGCGATTGGGAATACCGGTTCGAGGCAGCCGTAGGCGCGACGAGGAAGTGGAAACACTTCGGCTACCTGAATGCGATCCCCGGCCAGTCGGTGTCGAAGCAGATCATCTGCCCAAGGACAGCGCTGGAGACGGCGTCCGTCGCAATGAGCGTCGAATGGCCGAAAGAACTTGCGGACAAAGGCCTCGGAGCGATCGCTCTCTTCGAGTTCTACGGGCCGCGCTACCAGCCGCCGAGACGATGGAGCCTCTGGAATTCGAAGCGAAACGGATGGCAGCGGCGGCAGGCCTTCATCGGCTCGTCGTCGAATCAGCGGGAAATCGAGTCGTCTGTTTCCTGGGACGCAAACCCATGCCTTTATTTGTGGAGGCTTCCGACCCAATCGGAGAAGCATGGGATTTATCTGCCTGGGGTCCTGAGTACGGCATCGGAGACGACGACGGACGCCGAGCAGTTGTTCGCGAACCTCCCGTCGAATCTCATATCACCAGCCGCCGATCGAATCGAACTCGACGTCGGCGAGTACTCACTTGAGCGCTTACTCATCATCAAGCCGCACGGCGACCCGAAAACCGCTCCCGGCTGGCAATCTTTCCGCATCCTCTCCTTGATTCAGCGGGAGGAGAATTCGACGTTCTTTCAAATCGTGTCCAGGCAGGCGGGCGGAACCTTTCAGGCCATCAGCACAGGCAACGCGGCCTCGGGCGTTTCCGTCCCGGAGAAGTACTGGTCAAGAGCCGGGGACCGATTGGTCGTCCGTCCTGGTCAGAAGAACGAGTGGAGCCTCCCCCTCCCCGACGAACTGATCCAGGCGGTCCGCGCGAACCTCAACGGCGAGCCGAAATCCAGGCCCGTCCAGAATCTCCCGCTTCCTGTAGCACCCGGCTCGTCGTGACGGCAGGCGGACGCGAAGAGATCAGGACAGACACCTGATTCTCATAGAGCACCGTCCAGCCCGGCTCCTTCCGCAGCCGTTTTGCCAGGCCGCGCTCGGGGCGGAGCCAGACCAGGTCGATCCGGTCGCGGGCCTGGATCTCGTCCCAGGTCGGGCCGCCGGTCAGGGCATCCACATACTCGACGATCGCCGCCTTGCCGAACAGCTCGAAGCGATCGTCGAGGTACGCCCGCCGCAGAGGTTGGGACTCGGCCTCGATCAGCCCGCCCCAGTCCTGCTCGTGAAAGAGTCGCGACGCCAGTGGCTGGCGGTCGAGGACCGCCAGGGCCTCGAGCGGCCATGTCCGCGGGTCGTGGCCGCCCAGCCAGACGCCGCACGCCGCCACCGACAGCAGCACGGCCCCTGCGACCGCCGGCCAGATCGACGCGCGGTCGTCCCGCTTCCACGAGCGTCGCGTCGACAGCGGCAGCCCGTCGATCAGCGTCGCCAGCGCCGGCGCCGCCGCCATGCCGAAGAATGCCGCGTTGCGGATCGATGTCAGCGCGAGGTGCAGCCATACCAGCACGTGGACGAGCTGGTAGCGATCGATCCGCCGCGACGAGATCACGGTCAGGCCGATCAGGGCCAGCAGGGCCCACTCGAGAAGCCCGGCCTCCGACTTGCCGAAGGGCGCCGGCTGGTACTCGACGATCAGGCCGGTGACCCCGCTCGAGCCGAGCAGGTTCGCGACATGCCGGTACAGCCCGAACCCATACGGGTTGGCCAGCGCCGCCAGCCCCGAGAGTGCGGCCGCCGCGGCGAACGTCAGCACCTCGCGGCGGCGGCCTGCTTCCCACGGGCCCGAGATCGCGTGGCCCAGCCCGGCGGTCGCCGCGATCAGCGGCAGGGCGACGAAGCCCCCGTGCAGGTTCGCCAGGATCGCCGTGTACAGCGGGACGAGGAAGACGGTGCGCCCCCCCTTCTCATGCTGCCGCTGGCAGGCCCGCAGCGTCAGGTAGACGAAGGCGAAGGTGAACAGATGCGGCCGGATCAGGAAATGGATCGAACCGATCCCCGCCGCCACGAGCGCCGCGGCGATCGCCGAGATCGGCGCGGCCCCGTCGCGGACCAGCCCGCGCGCCATTGCCCCGTAGAGCGAGGCAAGGCCGATCGCCGTCAGGGCGACGACCGCCGGCCAACCCCAGGTGTCGACCACCCCGGCGAGCATCGCATCGAACCCCCACGACTGGTCGACCCAGGGTGCGCCCGATCGCGTCCAGGTCAAGCTGTCCAGCCGGGGCACCGAGCCCGAAGCGAGGATCTCGTTCCCGAGTCGAAGGTGCCACGGCGTTCCCGGGTCGCCGAACAGCCCATAGCGCCCCCCGACCAGGATCAGGACGAGCACGATCGCGAAGACCATGTCTTCCGGGCCGGGCACCAGCAGGCCGGCCGCCCGGCTGCCCCCGACGATTCGGGATTTCTCGATCGGGATCATCGTGGTTGCTCCGCGTCTGCCGGGTCTTCCCCATGGGAGCTTAGGTCACGCCCGACCGGCTGGCCTCTTCTCCGGCCGGGTGATTCGGCTATACTTGAAGGGAAGGACCGGCGATCCGGACGCCGCCCCTACCCTCCCACCCCACCGTAATCGGGTCCAGGCGTGAAACCTCCTCGCACCCGCGTCAACCGCCGCGACCTCCTGCGCCTGCGGCGGCTCGGGGCCGAACGGTCGCCCGGGATCGCCTCGGCCCCGCGTGCACCCGGCGGCCAGGACCTGGTCCGGGCCCACCGCCCGGCGATGGGCTCGTCGTTCGAGGTCCGCATCCCGGCCTCGACGCCCGGCGCCGTCGACCTGGCCTGCCGGGCCCTGGACGTGATCGACGCCCTGGAAGCCCAGTTGACCGTCTACCGCGACGATTCGGAGGTAAGCCGGCTCAACGCGACCGGCTACCCCGGGCCGGTCGTGGTCGAGCCGGGGCTCTTCGGGCTGCTGGAATCCGCCGTCGCGATCAGCCGACGGACGTGCGGGGCGTACGACGTGACCGCGGGCGCCCTGTCGGAGGCCTGGGGGTTCGTGCGTGGGCCGAAGCGCGTCCCCGAGCCCGAGGCGCTGGCGGCGGCCCGCGACCGGACGGGATGGAACCACCTGCGGCTCGACCCGGACCGTCGGACGGTCGCCTTCGACCGCGAGGGCATCCGGATCAACCTGGGGAGCATCGGCAAGGGCTACGCGATCGACCGGGTCGTCGAGCTGATCCGGTCGTACTGGTGGCCGACGGCGGGCCTGGTGCACGGCGGTCGTTCGAGCCTCTACGCGATCGGCTCGCCGCCGTACGACTTCGGCGGCCGGTGGGAGATCGCGCTTTATAACCCGTTCCGGCCGGAATCACCGCTGGGCGCCTTCTACCTGCGGAACCGCGGGCTGGGGACCTCGGGCGCCGCCTTCCAGCAATTCAGCGAGGGCGGACGGGTCTACGGCCACATCCTCGACCCCCGGACGGGCGAGCCGGCCATCGGGCCGGCGAGCGTGACCGTCCTGGCGCCGTCGGCCGCGCTGGCGGATGCCCTGTTCGACGGCGTTCTACCTGCTGGGATCCGCGGCGTCGGCCGACTACATCAGGGCCCACCCCGAGATCGGGGCCGTCTTCGTCGAGCGGGGCGAGGACGACTCGATCCCGCGGCTGTCCGTTTTCGGACTGGGCGAACAGGATTTCGTCGCGGGGAGTATCTCATTAAGATAGGATGAACCCGGACGGAGCCGCGCGTTCGCCCGCGGACGGCCCTGGCCCGTGACGTCCCACACCGAACCGGAGCCCTCTTCCAGCGCCATGAGACGATACTACCCCGGCTTCATCGCGGCGTTGTTCATCATCCTTCTCAGGATCGCGATCGGTTGGCATTTCCTCAACGAGGGGATGGAGAAGTACGAGTTGACGCGGCACGCCGGCAAGGAACCCTTCTCGGCCGAGATCTACCTGAGGAACGCCACCGGCCCGCTCGCCCACCATTTCCGCGGGCTGCTGCCGGACGTTGACGGCCGCGAGACGCTCGACCTGAGCAAGCTGAAGGAGTCCTGGAAGGCCGAGGTCGACCGGATCGCCGCCCACTTCCGCTTCACCGACGAACAGCGGGCCGAGGCGTCGAAGAAGCTCGACGCGGCCGAGCGTTGGGCCAACGACTGGTTCATGGATCCCGTGAACCAGGAAAAGCGGCAGAAGTATTTCGCCGAGCTGGACGCACTCGAGAAGGCCGAGGTCAACCCCGGCGCGTTGTCGTTCGAGAACGAACGTGGCTGGGATGCCCGCCGCACGCTCGACGCCGACCGCCGCGGCATGATCGCGCCGATCAACGAGCGGGCCAAGGACATGCGTGACGCCGTCGCCAAGCTCGCGACCGGCGAGCAGGTGCAGGCCGCCGGCGCCCCGCTGATCTCGCGGATCCGCCCCGCCCCCTATCCCGATCCCGATACCGACGCCAAGGCCATCGAATCCGCCGCCGCCGCCCGGCCCTGGACCGGGCTCGACTGGATCAACCTCGCCACGACGTATGGCTTGATCGCGATCGGCGCCTGCCTGATCCTCGGCTTCCTGACGCCGCTGGCCGCCATCGGCGCCGCCGCATTCCTGGCGATGATCTACCTGTCGATGCCCCCCTGGCCCGGCATGCCGCCCAATCCCAAGGCCGAGGGCCATTATTTCATCGTCAGCAAGAACCTCGTCGAGCTGATCGCCTGCCTGGTGATCGCCGCCACGCCCAGCGGGCACTGGATTGGACTCGACGCCCTGTTCTTCGGCTTCCTGCGCCGCCGACGGCTGGCCGCCGCCGCGACCGAGCCGACCGACGCCGACTCGACACGACCGACCCCCGACCCCCAACCCCTCGTGCCCCCCAGGGGCAAGCCGGACCGCGACCCGATTCCCATCGAGTGAGTGTTCAGTTTTCAGTGCTCAGTTCGGTCTCCCATCCGTCGTTGACCCCAACCGCATGGCGAGACCTGAAACCGAAGACACCGAGAACCGAGAAATCTGACTGGCCACTGACCACTGACCACTGGAGAAGAAAATGACCAATCTCCCACTGACTCCCGAGCAGCGTGTCCTGGGCCGAGAGAATGCCGACCGGGCGATCGGCGTCTCGCGGCGCGACTGGCTCAAGGCGGCGGCCGCCGCGCCGGCCCTGGGCGCCTTCTACTTCGGTTACACGGAGCTGAATGCCAAGCCGGTCAAGGCCGCGATCATCGGCACCGGCGACGAGGGCTGCCAGGCGATGATCCGGTCGCACAACCGGGCCTACGTCGATTTCGTCGGCTTCTGCGACATCCGGCCGTCCCAGCAGGTGCGGGCAGTCAAGGAGTTCTCCGACCACAAGGATTACTCCGCCGCCGACGTCAAGAAGCTGAAGAAGTACGTCAACAAGGAAGAGATGTACAACGATCCCGACGTCGAGATGGTCGTGATCGCCCTGCCCCTGTGGCTGCACGCTCCGGTGGCCATCGAGGCGATGAACGCCGGCAAGCACGTCTTCACCGAGAAGCTGATGGCGCACTCGATCTCCGAGTGCAAGAAGATGTGCCAGGTGGCCCGCGAAAAGAACCGCCTCCTGGCCGTCGGCCACCAGCGGCACTACTCGGCGCTGTACGACAACGCCAACTACCTGGTCAAGAACGACGTCCTGGGCGACATCCGCCACATCCGCGCCCTCTGGCACCGCAACAACGCCACGCCGCTGCCCGCCAAGGACAAGGACGGCAACCCGATCATCGACCCCAAGACGGGCCTGCCCGAGATCGCCCGCGACGACAAGGGCAACATCGTCTACCGCGATAGCTGGAAGCGGGTCCACAAGGAGGAAGACAAGTCGATCAACTACAAGAAGTACGGGTACGACAGCCTCGACCAGCTCATCAACTGGCGGCTGTACAACAAGACGGGCGCCGGCCTGATGGCCGAGCTCGGCAGCCACCAGCTCGACGCCTGCTCGATCTTCCTGGGCAAGAAGCACCCGCTCTCGGTGACGGGCGTCGGCGGCACCTATTTCTACACCGACGGCCGCGAGGCCGATGACCACGTCTTCACGATCTTCGAGTTCCCCGGCAACACCGAGAAGGAGCGCGTGATCGTCACGTACTCGTCGATCAACACCAACGCGTTCGACGGCTACGGCGAGATGGTGATGGGCTCGAAGGGGACGATGATCGTCAGCCAGGAGAAGGAGATTTTGCTCTACAAGGAGGCCGGCAACCCGGTCACCTCGCGGACGACCAGCGTCTCGGTCGAGACGGCCGGCAAGAAGCCTGCGCTCGAGACCAGCCCGAGCACCGCCGGCCCCTCGGCGGCCACCGCGCTGGGCAGCCTGGCGACGGCCGACCCCTCGCGCGGCTACCGCGAGGAGCTCGAGCACTTCGCCTATTGCATCCGGCACGGCAACCACAGCGATTATTACGCCGACGAGAAGCACCTGCCGCGCTGCCGGGGTGAGGTCGCGCTGGCCGACGCCGTGATCGCGCTCTCCAGCAACATCGCCATGCGGCAGAACCGCCGCATCGAGTTCGACCCCAAGTGGTTTGAGTACCGCTCGCCCGAGGTCCCCGACGGCCCCGCGAACATCGCCCGCCGCGGCTGATCGATCGATCCTGGCAGGTCGTCCCCTCGCGGAGCGAAAGCGGACCATGGCGCGACACGGCTTCGGCATCATCGGCTGCGGGATGATCGCGGAGTTCCACACCCGGGCGATCCTCGAGATCGAGGGCGTCCGGGTCGTCGCCGCCCTGAGCCGCAACCCGGCCAATGGCGAGAAAATCGCCGCGTTGGCCGGCGGCGACTGTCCGGTCTACGACGACCTCGACCGGATGCTCGCGCACCCCGGGCTCGACGTGGTCTGCGTCTGCACGCCCAGCGGGGCGCACATGGACCCGGCCGTGCGGTCCGCCCGCGCGGGCAAGCACGTCGTCGTCGAGAAGCCGCTGGAGATCACCCTGCCGCGGTGCGACGCCATCATCGACGCCTGCGACTCGGCCGGGGTGCGGCTCTGCACGATCTTCCCCTCGAGGTTTTCGGACGCCAATATCCGCCTCAAGGAGGCCATCGCCGCCGGCCGCTTCGGCCGGCTCACGCTGGGCGACACCCACGTGAAGTGGTGGCGGACCCAGCAATACTACGACTCGGGCGGCTGGCGAGGCACCTGGGACCTCGACGGCGGCGGCGCCCTGATGAACCAGGCGATCCACAACGTCGATTTGCTCTACTGGCTGATGGGCGACGTCGCCGTGGTGGCGTCGATGGCCGCCATGCTGGCCCATGATCGCATCGAGGTCGAGGACACGGCGGTCGCGGCGCTGCGGTTCCGGAACGGCGCCCTCGGCACGATCGAGGCGGCGACGAGCGCCTTCCCGGGCCTGCTGAAGCGGACCGAGATCCACGGCGACCGCGGCTCGGCCCGCGTCGAGCAGGACGACATCACGCTCTGGGAGTTCCAGGAGAAAATCCCGCACGACAACGAGGTCTTCGCCGCCATGGCCGGCCGCTCGGGCTTCAAGGCCGGCGCCAGCGACCCCCGAGGGATCACCCATATTGGCCACCGCGACCAGCTCCAGGACTTCCTCCAGGCGATCGACGAGGGCCGCGCCCGCTGGTCAACGGCCGCGAGGGCCGCAAGTCGGTCGAGATCATCCGCGCCATCTATCGCTCGGCCCAGACCGGGGCCTCGGTGACGCTGCCGCTCGAGGAATGACTGGGGGAGGCCCCCGACGTCGCCCTCCGGACCTGACGATCCGGCCCACCCTCGTCAACGGAATGACCCATGCCCCGCAACAAGGTCCGCCGGCCCTGGCTGGATTTCCTGGTCTACCTGGCGGTCCGCTTGGTGGTGGCGTTCGCGCAGATGCTCTCGATCGAGCAGTCATACGCGCTGGCCGATTTCATGGGCTGGGTGCTCTTTCGGGTCGAACGCGCGGCATCGGCGCGTGGGCGTCGAGAACCTCGAGGTGGCGTTCGGCGACCGGTACACGCCGGCCGAGCGCGAGCGGATCGTGCTGGAGGTCTGCCGCCACTTCTGTCGGATGCTGATGGAGATCCTCCACACGCCGAGGAAGCTGCACCTCACGAACTACCGCGATCACGTCGAGCTCGCCGGGTACGTGCCGGTCATGGATCGACTGATCACCGGCGGCCGGCCGATGATCTTCCTCAGCGGCCATTACGGGAACTGGGAGCTGGCCGGATACATCTTCGGCCTGTTCGGGTTCCCGACGGTCTCGGTGGCGCGGACGCTCGACAACCCTTATCTCGACCGTTACCTGCGTTCGTTCCGCGAGCGGACCGGCCAGTCGCTGATCCCCAAGACGGGCGGCTTCGAGCAGATGATCGAGGTGCTCCAGTCGGGCCGGGTGCTGTCGTTCCTCGCCGACCAGGATGCCGGCCAGCGCGGGCTTTATGTCAACTTCTTCGGCCGGCCCGCCTCGACGCACAAGGCCATCGCACTGCTCGCCATCGAGCACCAGGCGCCGGTGGTTGTCGGCGTGGCGCGCCGGATCGGCCCGGGGTTTCGCTACGAGATCCGCTGCGAGGACATCATCGACCCGGCCGACCTGACCGGAACGGCCGATGATGTCCGGCTGCTGACCCAGCGCTTCACCTCGGCCCTCGAGCGACTGATCCGCCAGGATCCGACGCAATATCTGTGGCTCCATCGCCGCTGGAAGCATCAGCCCAAGGCGAAGCCGGCCCGACCAGCGGCCGTCGGTGGAGACACGGAGTCGCCGTTCGAGGCCCCCTGAAAGGGCGCGAGGCCGGAGGCGAACCGGCGACGTCAGTCGCCGGGTAATGCGACGCAAGGCCGGGGCGGGCCGAACCGGCGACGTCAGTCGCCGGGTGCTGCCCTCAAGCCCGCAGTGGGCGAACCGGCGACGTCAGTCGCCGGGTGCTTCCCTCAAGTTCCCGTGAGACCCGGCGACTGACGTCGCCGGTTCGCCCGAGCCCGCCGTGCCGCCTCGCTCTACCGCGACTCGAACCGCCGCTTCGGCCCGTCCTCGCCGATCTGCACGCGGAAGCTCGAACCGTCCGGCTCGACGAAGACCCGGATGATGGTACCTCCGGCCCGGTCCTTGTTGGCGATCAGCGACTCCTCGGTGTTGTCCTGCGGTCCGGTCTTCGCGTTGCGGTGGAGCTGATAGGCCGCCTCGATCGACTTGACCGCCCGCAGCCGCGCGACCGTCGCCGGTGCCGCCCCTTGTCCGGTCCGTTGTCCATGATGGCCACGACCGGCTCGATCGTCTGGATCAGCGTCGGATGATTCGAGATGTCCATCCCGTGGTGGGTGACCTGGTACAGATCGACCTTGCCGATCAGGTTGATCGGGCAAACGAGCTGCTTCTCGACGTTCCAGGTCAGGTCGCCTGCGTCAAAGAACTGGAACCGCCCCAGCGTGAAGAGGAGTGCGAGACTGCGGGCGTTGTCGGATGGGTCAACCGGCTGGTCGGCTGGCGCGGTCGCGCACAGCGGATTCTGGGTGAACCCGCCGGCCGGTGCCGACCGATCGGCCGCAGCGATGACGCGGCCGCCGGAAGCCAGGACGACGGCGTCAACGCCCTTGAGCGGCAGGCGATCGCCCGCGGCGAGCGGCTTGCGCTTGCCTCGGCTGGCGGCGCGATAGGCGATTCCCTGCGGGTCGTTAGCCCGGGGACCATCGGGGAAATCCAGGCCGGCCGTGCCGTCCTCGGGCAAGCCGCGATCCCAGAAGTGGTCGATCCGCACCAGGCGGGACAGCCCGGCGACGCCGCCGTAATGGTCGGTATGCCAGTGTGTTGTAACGAGGTGGTCGAGATGGTCGCAGCCTGCCAGGTCCTTGAGGACGTGGACGATGCGCCTCGGGGTCGCGATCCTCCAGGCCGGGCCAGCCCGAATCGATCAGGATCGACTCGCGCTCGGGCGTGATCACCAGAGTGGCCGCCCCCCATCACGTCGATGAAATCGATCTCCAGCCCGCGCCCGCGATCGCGATCGGCCGACTGAGCCGTTGCCACGCGGGACGCCACAAGCGTGACCAGCAGGACCAGAATCCAAACGCGAAACCGTGACATCATGGGGTTCTCGCTCCCTGATTTCTGAACATCTGCACAGAAAAACGCCGCGCCGCGACCCGTAAGGGGGGACCGAGGTAAGGACGCTGAAGGATCCAACGTCCGTGCATAGGTCTGGACTTCTCCGGGCCGTCTTCGCATGGTGACCGATCCCATTTGGCGAGGCAAGTGAGCGGTCTGGCGGGCAGAAGTTGCGCGATGCACCGCGACTTATGTCCCCACAGAGGTCCGTTTCGAATTTTTTTATCTTTTCTAAGTCAAAGAATCATGGTGACTTATTACCCACCTTCACGAAATCTAGCGATGTGGGATCTCGCTGGCCGAAAGATTTTGTATAATAGCCCTTGTCGTGGATCCTCCCCGTTACCCACAAGCGAGGCGTGGGTTGGGAGGTATCGCCCCTGAGACTCTCCGGAACAGCGCACGTCTGTCGAAGTCGTGCCGTTTTGCGCTGTAAGCGGACCGTAGTAAGCGTTTCGCAGTCCGATGCTTCCCGTGCGGGCAAGCATGTCGTCGTCCCTGTAAGAACGCAAGGATTCGCTCTTTCTCCACAGGGAGTGTTTCCAGTATGGCCGACATGACGATTCTGACGATCACGGCCGACGAGAAGTTCCTGGACGTCCTGCGCGATCAGACTCCACCAGCGGAACGAAGGTGCGAGCCGGATGATCGTGGCGGGAACGATCGAGGAGGCTTGCTCGTTGCTGCCCATGGCCCATCCCCGGCTCATCGTGGTGCACTGGACCTACCACGGGAGCCACCTGGAGGAGCTCAATCGCCTCCTCTGGGCGACGTCTGTCCTGGCACGCCGGGTCCCTGTCCTGGTGATCGCCGACCAGTATCGCACCGAGCAGGCCACGACGCTGTATCGTATGGGCGTGACGGAGTACGTCAGCCGGACCCATCATGTCGGGCAGTTCGGGCGGATTCTCGACTCGTATCTCCCGCGTGTGCCGGCGTCCCGGCCCCGCAGGGTCGTGTCGGCCCCCGAGGCGGAGGCGCCACCGGCGATCAAGCCGTGGTCGGCATCCGCGATGGGCGGACTCACGGCGCAGGTCGTCTGAAGCGACGAAAGAAGGACCCGACCGGAGGGCCTGCACCCTCCGGGTCGGTCTGATTGGGCCGGGTTGCGGACTCATCGGCCGGCTCGCCGCCGCCGATCGGGGCGATTCACGACGGCTCGGAGAACGTCTTCGGATCGACCTTGTCGAGCACCTTGAACTCGGTGACCTCGGACTTGATGAAGTCCTCGCCGTCGCGGCGGGTCTGGGTCTTCGTGGCCTTCTTCAGGCCGCCGAAGTCCTTGTAGTCCTTGAAGAAGGTCTCCTCGGTGTTCTCCTCGCCCTGGAAGCCGGTGACGCGCGCCGCCTGCTTGACCGGCAGGCCGCTTTCCTTGTCGAAATAGAGGGTGAAGTCCTTGCCGTCGGGCGCCGTGATCTTGACTCCGGCGGCCGGCTTGCCGTCAACCTTCTCCTCGGCCACGGCCTCGAGCTTGTAGCCCTTCGCCTTGAGCGGAAGGATCGTGATGGCGGCGATCTCCATGTAGGCCCCGCGCCTCTGGTTGGCCAGCATGTCGCCTTCCATCGGGTTGGACATATCTCCGAACTTCATCCAGCCCTTGTCGCCGACCACGACCATCACGAAGGTGCGGGGCTCGCCGTTGAACTCGAACTCGGCCTCGCGCCGCATGTGATCAAGTCCCTCGGATGTCGCGCTGCCCTTGAAGGCGCTCTCGTTGCCGCCGAGGGTCATGGCGCCCTTGGTCTTCCAGGTGAAGGCCGTGGCCTTCTTCAGCTTTTCCTCGCCGCCCAGGGCCTTGATCGCCTTGTCGAGAATCGCCTGGGGATCCTTGTCGTCGGCCTGCGCCGTGATCGCCGAGCCGGATGCCAGCGCCAGGGCCAGGCATGCGCCGAGCAGTCGTTTCATGAAATCACCTCGATGGTGGAGAGAGGCCGGCGCGAGCGATGCGGCGGGGCCGGACCGCTGGTCCGGCGGCCCGCCTCGACCCGCGGCGCGGCGAGAGTCGGTGTCGCCGCCCCGTCGCGGGCGGCACGAGCCGGATATCGTAAACCGCCGCGGTCCCGGTGGAACAGGGGTCTCGGGAATTGGCTCGTCCGCCGGATCGGCCGCGTCGCCTCGCGATCGTTGCCCGCGTTCAGGGGGCCAGTGCGCCGCTGCCCTGGCCATCCTGGAACATCTCGCCGAGCCGCCCCAGCTCGTCGGCGGTGGCGTGGACGACCCGTCCCGAGAGGATGCCCGACACGTTCTTGAACGCCGGGCCGATGTGCATGCCCGTGTTGTCGATCGTGAACTCGCGGATCTCCTTGTTGTGCATCGAACCACGCATCTTGAGCACGGCCAGCCCGCGTCTCATCTCGCCGAAGATCTCGACGTAGCGGATCAGGATGATCGAGTCGGTGATCGACGAGATATGCGCCTCGCTGACCGACGTGCCGCCCATCAGCTCGGGCGTGGTGGCGGTGAATAGCCCCGCGAGCTCCTTGTGCTTGATGAACGACGTGAGGCTGATGACGAACTCGCGGAAGCTCTTCATCGAGGCGACCCGCTCGAGCGCCGAGAGGCTATCGATCGCGACCCGGTTGGGGGCGAAGGAGTCGATCTCCTTCTTCATGACGATCAGGTGGTCTTCCAGGGTGGCGGCCTCGGGATAGACGCAGATCAGCTTGAGCCGACCCGCGGCCTCCATGGCCTCGAAGTTGACACCCCAGCTCAGGGCGTTGCGGAAGAGCTGGTCGCGGCTCTCCTCGAAGGCGAAGAGCAGCGACCGCTCGCCGGCCTCGGCGCCGCCGTTGATGAACTCGGTGGTGAGGAGCGTCTTGCCGGTCCCGGTGGCGCCCGAGACCAGGAGGACCGAATCGCGGAAGAAACCGCCGCCGCACATCATGTCCAGCTCGGGGATCCCCGAGCTGATCCGCACGTTCGACGACCGCTGCCTCAGCTCGATGGCCGACAGCGGCAGGACGATGATCCCCTGTCCCGACGTCATCGTGAACGGGAACTGCCCCTTCTGGTGCGACGTGCCGCGGAACTTGAGGATCTCGACGGTCCGCCGCCGCTTCTCCTGCTCGAGCGCATTGCGTAGGACGATCACGTTATCGGCGACGAACTCCTCGACGCCATACCGCGCCACCGAGCCATCCTCGTGGCTGCGCTCGGCGGTGAGGACCGAGGTGACGCCCATCTCCTTGAGCGCCGCGGTCAGTCGGAAGATCTCGTGGCGGATGTGGTTGGGTTCGAACTGGGTGAAGATCCCCCCCAGCGAGTCGAGCGAGACCCGCCGGGCGCCGACCTTGCCGATCGCGTGCTGCACGCGGGTGATCAGGGCCGAGAGGTCGTAGTCGCCCGCGACGACCGTGGGCTCGCCCGGCTGGAGCGACGCGTCGACGAACGCCCACTTCTTCTCGGCCTCCCAGCGGGCGATGTCCCAACCGAAGCCCAGGAGGTTGCGGCGGATGTCGTCGGCCCGCTCCTCGAACGTGACGAACACGCCGGGATCGCCGTAGGACTCGATACCCGCCGCCAGGAATTGTGCGGCGAACACGGTCTTGGCGCTGCCCGCCGTCCCCGAGATCAGCGTCGTGCGGCCGATCGGCAGCCCGCCGCAGGCGATCAGGTCGAACCCCTCGATGCCCGTCAGCAGCTTGCCGACGCCCCCGTTTGTCTCGCGTTCGATCATCAGGTGTCTCCCACGCAACCCGGGCCTAACATCAGGTGTTCGGCCTCAAGATCGAGGCGATCGGGCCCCGGCTTGTCGGCGACGACGGGCCCATGCGATCATCCGACGGTGTGTCTTCAGCCAGGCCCGGCTTCCCCGGTCCAGCCGGTGCCCGCGTCAGCCGACTTCCAAGTATATACGCTCGACCCCCTCCGGAAGGATCGATCCTTCGCGCGTTCGTGGCGCCGCCCTCCGGAGAGGGATGAAGGGCAAGGGATTAGGGCGCCGAACGGTCGTTTGGCCCACGGTCCAACGACCGGCCCCCCGTCCCCAACCGTTCCGTTCGGGTCCCCTTGTAGGAGGGAGCTCCTGCTCCCGATCCGGTCGGCCCGATCGGTGCGGCGTCGGCCCGCCCGATCGCCGGCAGGAGCCGGCTCCCACAACGGACCGGCCCGCATTCGTCTCCTTGTAGGAGGGAGCTCCTGCTCCCGATCCGGTCGGTCCCGGCCGGCTGCGACCGGGTCGGACCGGCGCCCCGGTCGGTGGACTTCGCTCCCATGGCCGTAGGTCGCCCATGCGTTACGCGCCCCAGGAATCACGGGCGATGCCCGAACCCGGGGCATCGGCTGCGATAGTAGGTGACCAGGTGGCCCATCAGCTCGAGGACGAGCATCCGGCCCTCGTCGAGATACGCCCGCGCCCGGGCGGCCGGGGTGCCCGCGACTCCGCGATTTCAGGGCACTTCCGTAGATCTCGATCACGTCGCGGGGGCCCGCGCCAGCGCCCCGAGCCGCTGGCCCATGTCCTGGAGGGCCGTGCCGAGGTCGTGCTCGACCTTGTACCGCTGCTGCGTCGAGCGCCAGGTCCAGCAGGGCCTCGCACCGGGCGATCAACTCGCGGAATGCCTCCGGCTGCTCCTCGCGGAGCGGCCGGAAGTTCGGGTCGGGCGCGGCGGACGGGGTCGTCGCCGCAACCAGCCGCTCCAGGGCCTTCAGCTCGCTCTCGAGCTGCTCGACCCGCAGGGCGCTCCGCCGCGCGGCGGCCTCGGCATCGCGCATCCGGATCAGTCCCCGGATGCTGACGACCAGCTCCAGGGGCTCCACGGGCTGGATCAGGTAGCCGTCGGCGCCGCTCACCAGGCCGTGCGTTCGGTCCTCCTCGAGGACAAAGTGCGCCGAGAGGTGCAGGACCGGGATCGCCGCCGTCTCGGGGTCGGCCTTGATCCGCCGGCAGACCTCGAACCCGTCGAGATCGGGCAGGTCGACGTCCAGCAGGACCAGGTCCGGCCGGGCGTCGGCTACCCGTCGCAGGGCCTCCGCGCCGTCGCGGGCCTCCTCGACCCGAAAGCCGCGTGTGCGGAGGATCCGGGTCAGCGCATAGCGGTTCGCGTCGTCGTCATTGACGTTGAGGATCGTCGGAGGCATCGCCGGAGCCGCGTCCGGGCCGGCGGGCGGTTCGTTGGCGGCGAGGTCGTCGGGGTTCATGGCGAGGCGGTTGCTCCCGCAGGGGAATCACTGGGGTCCTTCCCGCCCGGCCCGGGGTACTCCACCGGTAATTGGAGCCGGAATGTCGAGCCGACCCCCGGCCGGCTCGCGAGCGACACCGACCCGCCCAGCAGGTCGGCGAGCTGCCGCGACAGCGACAGCCCCAGGCCGGTCCCGTGGGTCCGTGCCTGGAGTGCGCTATCGACCTGAACATATTCCTCGAATACCCGCCGCTGGTCCTCGGCCGAGATGCCGACCCCGGTATCCGCCACCGAGAACACGACCTGCGCGCCCTCGGTCATCTCGGCCGACACCCTGACCTCGCCGCGCTCGGTGAATTTCAGCGCGTTGGCGATGAAGTTCCGCAGGATCTGCGCCACCTTCCCCTGATCGGTGCGCAGGGACGGTATCCCCGCGGGCTCGTCGAACACCAGGTGGACATCGCCCGAGCCCTTGATCGGCCGCATCATCCCCCGGAGCGCCGCGAACAGCTCGGCCGCCTCGAACGGCTCGCACCGCACGGTCGTCTTGCCCGCCTCGATCTTGGCCAGGTCGAGCAGGTCGTTGACCATGTCCGAGAGCGTCCGGGCCGCCTGGCGGATATAGGTCACCTCGGTCCGCTGGTCGTCGTCGAGCTCGCCGTCGAGCAAGACCCGCGACAGCGACAGGATCGCGTTGAGCGGCGTGCGGAACTCGTGCGACATGTTCGAGAGGAACCGTGTCTTCAGGTCGCTGACGTGACGGAGCGCCGTGGCCTTGTCCTCGAGCTCGGCGTAGAGGGCCAGGATACCGCGATTCGTCTCGGCCAGCTCGGCCTCGGCGCGAAGGCGGGCCTGGATGTCGCGGACGAGCTGCCGCTGGCTCTCGGCCAGCTCGCGGTTGAGCGCCAGCACCGACCCTTGCAGGTGGTCCCACTCCTCGGGGTCATGCTCGGCCACCACCAGCAGGCCGTCGCCGTCCCGGTAGGCGCAGCCCCTGAGCGACGCCGGGGTCTTGCCCTCGGTGCCCAGGTTGAACACCCCGCGGAACACCGGCGTCTCCGTCGTCTCCGCCCGGCAATCCGGCCAGATCGGCGAAGCTGGGCTGGATGAACGCCGACCGGGCATCCCAGCCGGCCGCCGACGGGTCGCGACCGGCCTGGCCCGCCGCGCGGACGAATCCCCGGTTGGCGTCGGTCACCGAGCCGTCCGGCCCCAGGCGGACGATCGCCACCGACGTGGCCTCGCGCAGGTAATCGGGGAGGAGCGCGCCCGGGCGATCGGGGCGTTCAGTCGGCTTCACGGAGCGCGGCCCTCGCATCGGCGCCCCAGAGGTCGGCCCCCAGGTCGCGCCAGAGTCCCTCGAGCTGGTTCAGGGCCAGGCCCCCCGCGAGCACGGCCGGCCGATGGCTACCCCCCTCGCCCCGCAGCCGCTCGATCACCTGGCGGCCCGTCGGGATCTGCGACGGCAGCGCGATCGACAGCCCCACCAGGTCCGGGCGGAACCGGTCCACCTGTTCAATCAACGAGCGCGTCGGCGTGCCGGCGCCGAGGAACTGCACCTGCCACCCCTGGACCTCGAACGCGTCGCTGACGACCCGCAGACCCAGCGAATGATGATTGCCCTGAACACACGCGAACAGCGCCCTCCGCGCGATGGGACGGGCGAACTTCGCGGCGGCGAATGCCTGAGCCATCAGGCTCTCGCTGATCGCCGTGGCCAGGTGCTCCTGCGCGATCGAGACCCGGCTGACCTGCCACAGCCGGCCGATCTCGTACATGGCCGGCTGGATCAGGCCGACGCCGACGTCCACCAGCGGAGTCCCCTGTTCCAGGGGCTCGAACAGGATCTGCCGGGCCGCCGCGCGGTCGCCGGCCACCAGCGCCTCCGTCATCGACGGGGCGACCGCCATCGGCGTCGGCAGGTGCCGGTAGTAGGCCGGCTGGTAGGGCTCGGGCAGCTCGAGCGCGGCCATCCCGGCGCGAAGCACGGCCTCGACCGCCGCGTGATCCGCCGGGTCCAGCCGCCGCGACCAGGCGTCGGCGAGCATGCCGAATGACTCAGCCAGGTGCGCAGGCGCGACTCCCCGCCCCTCGAGCACGCTCGCCAGCCACCGCGCGTAATCGCGGAACGGCTCGACGTGGCCGGTCTCCAGGCAGGCCATCACGTATTCGAGGTGATGGTGCAGGTCCTCGCGGCAGAACTCCCGCCCGCGCAGGCCGAACCGCGCCGGCCATTCCGGGTGCAGCCGGTAGAGCTCTTCGAGCACCTCGGCGACGACCTCCGCGGCCACCGACGCCAGCCGTTCTCGGCCCTCGGCCGAGGGCCGTTCGAGCATTCCGGGCATGGGGGTTCCCTTCGCCGGGCGGGACGGGTTCGCGTCAGTCCGCCACGTGCTCCAGCACGCGAATCGCGGCGGTCTTCGGGATGACCTTCATTCCCTTGGGGATCCCGCGGTGCGACTCCTTGTAGGCGTGGCTCCGGTGCCAGGCACGGAAGCTCGCCTCGTCGCTCCAGTAGGTGAACAGCCAGATCTCGCCCGGCTGGTCGCGCGGGCTGAGAACCTCCAGCCGGATAAACCCGGGCGCCTCGTCAACCAGGTGGGGACGCTCCACGAACGCGGCCCGGACGGCGCCGGCCATCGCGTCGTCGACCCGGAACTGGCTGAGTACTACGATCATGGATCCGGAAACCTCTTCACTGAGCCAAACCGCGAGCCCCGTCCTGGCGAGGCTCCGGCTGGGTCGGATCACCGGGTCTCGCGAGAGGATTATAGCGTATGTCTGTCAGGATCAGCGCGGATTCCTGCCCCGAGGCTTTTCCCGAGATCCCGCCCCCGGCTCGATCCGGACGACCGGCTTCCCAATGAAAGACCGGCGCCGGCCGATTCGCAAGGAATCGGCCGGCGCCGGGTCGTGTTTCACCAGTGCCGGATCCTTCGAGGGTCCGCCGAGATTGCAGCCGGATCAGCGGGACCGCAGCGCCATGCCCACGACGACGCCCAGCAGGATGCCGACGCCGAACGCCGTCGCGATCGACCGGCCCGGGTTCTCGCGGATCATGTCCTGCGACGACTCGTAGCCCCGGCCGAACTGGTCGGAGATCCGATTGTAGCCCTCGCGGACCTGGTCGCCCGCGTAGCGAGCGTACTGGCCGACCTGCTCGGTCGCCTGCGCGACCGCCCCGGCGCCCTGCGAGGTCGCTTCCGTCAGGAATTGCTCGATCGCCTCGCGGGCCTCGCCCGTGCGCTGCTGGATCTTGCCGACGAGCTGGTCGATGTTGCCGTTATTGAACCGAAGGTCATCGTCGGTCAACTGGCCCCACTTCTTCTTCAGGTCGCCGCGGATCTGGTTCCATTGCCCTTGCAGGGCCTGTGCGTTCACCATGGAGATCACCTTTCTGTCATCTGAGGGGAAACGAATCTGACCGCATCCATCCCATCGTTGATTCGATTCGTAAGCGTCGCGCGTCGCGGCGAGCCTCAGGGGGCCTTCGCCGGCGGCGGGTTGTCGCCCGACTGTTTCACCGTCGTCTTCTGATCGACGACCGTCTTGCCGCCGGGACCCGACTCCACCGACTTCTTCTCCGACGTCGCCTCGTCGGAGCAGCCGGCCAGGTTCATCCCCAGGCCCATCGCCAGGACGCCCATCATCGTCACTCGGAGTAGATTCCGCATGAAACTTCCCTCGAACGCGGGAAACGCGACGGCCAGCGACCTCAACGTGAGATCCGGGGCCGGCCGCCTTGCTACCCTCGACGTTACGCAATGGGCGTGCCGGCTGCACCTGCCCAGCCCGAAAAAGTCTCCAATCCGATACCGGGCGCTTCGATCCTCTACTTATTGCGTCGGAATACTCTCGCGGGACGCGAGCCGACCGGGATCGACCCCGCTGCCCCGGGAACCCTCCGGCGACCGACCCGGCCGACAATCTGCTTCCGGTTCGCCCATGGACAGGCCCCCCGTTTCCCACCAGCGTTTAACAAGTGTTATCCTGGCAGGTATCTGCCCCGGCTCCGATGCAGCAGGTCTTCTCGTCCGTCCCGGACTGGGCATTCGCGATATGGCACGAGTTTTGCTGGCTACCGGGCCATAACGAGGCGTCGCGCCGATGTGGCCTGGCCGGGACGACGCGTTGAGTGGACGGGGTCTCGGGGCGCGACGGGGCGGTGCTTACCAGACCAGGCCAAGGCCACAGCAGGGCAGGACAGGACGGTGGTGATGGCAACGGCGAAGTCGTCCTCGGCGGAAATCAGCGAGATCCAGCGCCGGATGGCCCAGGTCCGCCACGAACTGCATGAGGAGGTCCGCGAGGCGGTCAAAGGGGCGCAATCGCTGACAGACTGGCGGAGCCAGGTGAAGAATCACCCGTGGCTCGCGCTGGGCGCGGCCACGGCCGTGGGCTTCATGCTGGTGCCCAGGCGCCGCCACGAGCCGGCGCCCACGATCGTGACGGTCGGACCGCACCCCGCGGTCGTCCCGGCCGCCGCGGCGGCGGGGCCCGAGAAGAAGAAGCGACGGTGGGGGCTGATTGGATCGGCCGTGGGGATGCTGGCCCCGATCGCCGTGCGGGCCGTGCAGAACTACGCGATCCAGTACCTCGAGCAGTGGATCGCCTCGCAGCCGCCCGGCGGCGGCGGCGCCGCGGGCCTCCTCGGTGCCGGGCTAATTCCCGGCGCGACGACCCCGCCTTTCGGCGCCGGCCCTGGCCACGCGGGTGCTGGCGGGCCGGGCGGCCGGCCGGGGCCTTCACCGCGGCCCGGCGCCGGCGGGCCGGGTCCGTTTCGGCCTGGCCAACCCCGCTGAGTCCTCATGGACTCGTCACCGGACCGCCTTCGGCCGTCGGGCCGCCGCGTGCCCGGCATCCTGAACCTTCCCGCGTTCCGAGGGTCCTCCCATGATATCCATCGCGCAGAATGAAACGTCGTCCTCCGACCAGGGCGCCACCGGCGAGATCCTCGCCCAGGCGCAGGAGTACCTGGCCGGGGCCGGGGCAGTCGTCAAGGACGTGGTCCAGAACAAACCGGCCCTGGCGCTCGGGGTCGCATTGGCAACGGGAGTCCTCCTCGGATGGCTGATCAAGCGACGATGAAGATCAACGGGCCCGCCTTGTCGGCCGCCGGCCGGCCCGCAGCGATCCCGCCCGGATCATCCGGCCGAAACGCGGCCAACGGTGACTCCGGTCCCGGCGACGTCGTCACCAACGTGGCCGAGTTCGGCGAGAACCTCCTGACCCTCGCCGAGCTCCAGGCAAAGCTGGGCGCCATCGAGCTGAGGCAGAATGTCCAGGCCGTCAAGTTCGGCGGGTCGGTCCTCGTGGCCGGCGCCGTCGTGGGCGTCGCCGCGTTGCCCGTGGCCCTGCTCGGCATCGCCGAGCTCCTGTCCACCGCGCTGGATATTCATCGCGGCGCGGCGCAGCTCATCGTGGCGGTCGTCTGCTTCGTCATCGCGGGCATCCTCGTCGCCATCGCCGCCTCCAGGTTCCGCGGCTCCGACCTGGGCTTCCCGCTCAGCAACGAGGAGCTCACCCGCAACCTCAACTGGGTCCGCACCGTGCTCCTGCACAGCGGCCGTTCGGCCCGCAACCGGCGCCGCTGACGGACGCGGGTTCCGCTCCCTTCCGAACCAGGCTGTTCGAGCGCCGAACGGTCGGATTGCGCACGGCGGGACGATCCGGCCGATACGAGCCCGACGCGCCAGCGAGTGGATCCCCCCGATGGCTTCGGGGATCCGACTCGCTGGCGCGTCGGGCTCGTCGGCGCAACGCGACCGTCGGACGCTCTAGAAGGAGAATTCGGCACCGTAGTCGGTCAACCGGTCGCGCCAGATGGTGTGGACATGGTCGCTGCCCTGGGTGGCGAACTCGATCCAGACGCGCGGCCCGTCGAGACGCACGTAGTCTCCCCGATCGCTCAGGTCCGTCGAGCCCGAGTAGGACACCTTGACCTGATCGAGCTCGGCCTCGTAGAGCTTGCGGTATTCCGCACCCTGGGGGCTATCGCCCGTCCACGCCGCGATCGCCTTCTTCACGAAGTCCTTCGAGGCATCCGATAGCTCGGAGACCGGAACCCCCTCGCTCCTGGCGGGGAACTTGCCGTCCTTGTCGGGGCCGACGTAGACGTCGTTGAACCGCGCCTCGAGCTTCGCCTGCTACGCCTGCTCGGGCGTGAGGGAAAGCAGCAACCCGTGCAGGGACTCGCGCATCGGGGCGAGCGGCTCATGCGTCCTGCCCTGATCGTCCTTCCAGACCGTCGGCTGCGCGGCGACGTGGTAAGGCGTCGCGGCGCCGGTCGTTCCCTTGTAGTAGATGTTGATCGCCAGGTGATGGCCGCCCAGTTGCAGGATCCAGGGCGTGGTCTTCGACGGCTTGCCCAGGAACGCGATCATGTAGTTCGCCGACCCGAAATTCGCCCCTCCGCCGCCGCCCTTCTTCCGGGCCGCGCCGCCTCCATCCTTCTTCGGGAACGGACCGCCGTCGTCCTTCTTCCGGTCCGGCCCGCCGGGACCGCGCCCGCCGCGTCCCTTGGCGAAGGCGTCGTCGGCTGCGCGGACGTCCTGGTATCGCGCGAAGCCGTCCTCGCCCAGGGCGATCCGTGCGACCTTCAGTGCCGCTTCAACCTGTTCGGGCTTGAGCTCGCGGAAGAAGACGCCGTTGCGCACGTTGGACCCGCCCGGGAAGTTGGTCCACCGGACGGCGAGCTGCGGGGTGAGCTCGATCTGGGCGACGGCACGCTGCCCCTCTGGGAGCGTGGCCATGAACGCCTCCGCCGCGTCCACGACGTCGGCGACATTCGGCGAGGCGAGCAGGTCCGGGCGGCTCGCCGGCGACTGAGCGGCGGCCTCGGGCACGACCGACATGAGGTTGGTCGCGAAGATGGCGAGCGACAGGGTGCCGGCTGTGGCGGTAAGGGCGAGGATGGTCCTCGCCGAAACGCCAGGTCTCATGGCTCAAGGTCTCCGGGAGGGTCGATCGCGATCCTTCATCTCAGCCTTCGTGACGGCGACCCGGGATAGGTCTCGATCCGCAGGCTCGTTCACCAAACATCTGAACGTAGCGTAACGCCCCGAACGCTCGGCGAAGCGGCCGGAAATGCTAAAATCCCCTTCATCATCGATGCGGCAGGACGCCCGGCCCCAGACTTCCGGGCTCCTGGTCGGGGTCGCTCGCATCCGTGGCCATTTGCCCGTCCTGCGCGACCTCGTGCATCGCCCTGGCCAGAAGATCGGAGACGCCGAGCGATTGGGCCCAGTGCTGGAGGTAGTCGCGATCCAGCGAAGAGGAGCTTGTGCAGCAGGGTGTCCTCGGCGCTCGCGAAGCGGATGGCGATCTTGCCTTCTGGTGTGTCGAGCTCCTCGGTCCTGGCCCGCGCCATTCTTCGAGCGCCGATGCATCGCCACGGCTGATGAAAACATCGGCTTTGAACATCGTCGCCAGGTGAACGACGTTGAATGATCGCTGCCTTCGGATCGCGTCCCGGATCATGCCCGCATCGATATGGAATTCATCGCCCAATGCGTCCGTGAGGGGTTCGACGTCGGCCGGCTCGATCTCGGCGAGGAGATCGACATCCTGCGTCGCCCGCGGGGTCCCATGGATTGAGCTGGCCAGCGAGCCGCCGACCAGGTGTCGAATGGCGAGAGTATCGAATGCCTGCGCCAGCCTGGCGACGACGAGGAGCGGCTCGGAGAGCATCAGTAGCCCTCCTTCCGGACATCCCACCCAAAGGCACGGACCATCAGATCCGGCTCGATCCAGCGCGACGCCAGGCGCAATGATTGTTCCCGCTCGTCGGCGTCCGGGTGCCGCCGTCGAATGTCGAGCAGAGCGAGCTCCTGCACGGCGCGGCGTCAGCGCCTCGACCCTCTCGATCTTCTGGGCCGGTGACATCCGGCGGTAGCCCTCGATCAGCATCGCCTCGATGGCCGGATGGGTGTCACTGGGGCCGGCGCCGGAGATCCTCGGCAAATCGTCTTTCGTATCCATCGATTTTTGATCTCTACCGACCATGGCTTGCCCGCTCTCCTGTCCGCGGTCGATTTCTACCGAAACGGGTGGAGCATGTGGCCTGCCTTTGCGAGCTTCACGTTGTGGTCGGCCTGGTGCGTGTCCCCTCGTGGTCTCCGACGACTCCCAGCCCCACCGCCTCGCCCAAGCACTTCAAGACCTTCGTATCCCGATGCTTCCGCCCGTACTGGGCCTGCCACAAGGCAAATTCCGCCGCCTGACAGACCTCCTCCGGGAGTTCCCGCACTCCTCCAGGCCAGGCCCCATCCAAAGTGCCGGGTTTGCACCGTCAGTCTGCCCGGTGTTCAGGATGGGCCGACTCTGGCATAGCCAGGCCCTTTCATCAAGCGGATTCTCAACCCATGGAGTATCAGAACCTGTCGGCGGTTTTGCTCGGGGCCGCAAGCCTACGGCCGTTGAGGGCCCGCGGGCCAACGACGGAACGGCTCTCGATGCCGGCGCCAAACTATCAGATGCTTCTTTCAAATCGAAGCATCCCACCCAAGGGCCGGACAAAAGGAACCGACCGCCAGAGACAGGCAGGGGGGCATTCAGGTCAGTAGCAAGACCGCTCCCTCATTGGGCCGCCGACGCCGGTGACGGGCATCCAGCGGCTTGATCGCCCCGAGTCCAGAAGCATTGCTCGGGCACCGGGGCGATCGCGGGGATGATCGCGAGGCGGGGCAGACGAGGATAGGGCGGATATCGACCGCGGGAGCGCGGGTCCCCCAAGCTCAAATCCCTCACTCGACGACGACATCCGTGACCAGCCGGCCCATCATCCGGTCCGAGAGCACCGGCGCGATGTCGGCCCAGCCGATGATGCCGATCAGCCGGCCCGCCGCGTCGACCACCAGGACGCGACGGACTCCCCGCGTCCGGAGCACCTCGCACACGTGGCCCAGGGTGTCCTCGGGCGCCACCGCGACGATCCCCGGCTGCGCGATCTCGCTCACCGGCCGGCTGCCCAGGTCGGCGTGATCGGCCACGGCCAGGGCGACGTCGCGGTCGGTCAGGACGGCCACCGGCCGCCCCTCCTCGAGGATCGGCACCGCGCCGCAGTTGACGTCGCGGAAGATCATCACGGCCTCCAGGACCGTGCTGAAGCTCGAGCAGGTCAGGGGCGCGGCCGTCATCACGTCGGCGGCGGTCATCGATTCCAGCGTCTTCTGTTCGTCATGGTCGGACATGATCGGCTCCAGGTCCCGTCCGGGTCCGCCGGCCGGCTCGTCGCGTCGATAGGATTCCACCGAACCGCCCACGCGGGCGATGCGGACTCGCGCCACTGCGGGGCGCCGAATGGATCTCCATCGCAAGTTGCATATCCCATGCCGACCCCCGCCGGTGCGAATCGGAGACCTTCGGCATCGCACTTGCATTCCAAAGATTTATTGGTGTGTCTCGGCCGGGTAAGGTACCCGGCTTCCACACTCGTCGCGAGCGGCCCGAACCGGCCGGTGCGATCGGCCGGTTCGGGCCGCTCGCGACCTTACAGGAGAACGAAGATGTCGAGCTCAACTGACGTGCGCTACCCGTCGGATATGGTCCGGGCCAGCCACGGCGGGACGAACGTGAATGAGAACTGGATGGAGGGCACGGTCCGCTCGGTGGTCGAGTCGGTCGAGGACTACGCGCACCGCGAGCCCCTGCGGTTCGCTGCTTGGGTCTTCGGCATCGGCTTCGTGCTCGGCTGGAAGATCAAGCCCTGGTGACCCCGACGGATCATGGCATCCGACGAGCGGACCGAGACCAAGGGGCCCGGGCGATCGCCTTTTGACGAGGGCGCAGCCCGGGCTTCGTCACTTCCGGGCCCCTGCCCGACGATCGGAGCGATCCGCCATTCCGCACGCACGAACCGGCGAGGATTGGGCCATGGCCGCGACGAAGAAGAGACTGCTGGCTGCCCTCAGCCTTGGCGGGCTGTCGTTCAAAGAGGCCGCGATCCGCACCTGGAACCGGATGAACGACCACGAGATCCTCACCCGTGCCTCGGCGATCACGTTCTACGCCATCGCCGCGCTCGTGCCGTTCCTGGCCCTGATGATCACGCTGACCGCCTACCTGCTGCCGCCCCCGGTCCGACACGAGGTGCACGGCAAGGCCGGCCCCGCCGACGAGCTGGTCGCCATGCTGCCGGGCGACGCGGCGTCGATCGTCACCAAGGAAATCCAGCGCCTGCAGGATAGTCCGCCCACCGCCCTGATCTCGCTCGGCCTGGTGGCGACGATCTGGCTGTCGTCCAGCGTCTTCGTCGCGATCATGGACGCGATGAACCGGATCCTCGACGTCAAGGAGACGCGGCCCTGGTGGAAGCAGCGGGTGATCGCCATGGTGATGACGCTCACCCAGGCAGCCATCCTGATCGCCGTATTCACCACGATGGTCGCCTGGCCGCTGATCCTCCACTTCCTGGGGATCGGGACCGTGGCGGCGATGCTGGTGACCGCCGTGCACGGCATCCTCGTCTTCCTGGCGATCCTGCTCACGTTTGCCATGGCGCTCTACTTCGCCCCCAACTCCGACCAGTGTTGGGAATGGATCACGCCGGGCAGCCTGATCGGCTCGGTGGTGCTGCTGGTCTTCAGCGTGCTGTTCCGCGTCTACGTCCAGCACTGGGGCAACTACAGCGCGACCTACGGCTCGCTGGGCGGGATCGTGCTGCTGATGACCTGGATGTGGCTTTGCAGCGTCCTCTTCCTGACCGCGGCCGAGCTGAACAAGGTGATCAAGGATGCATCCCCACTCGGAGCGGGCTGCGGCCCCTCCTCGCCCCGACGCGAGGACGGTCGGGCCGACCAAAAATCGGACGACGGCCACCCCGCATCTCGGACCCGCCACGCCGGCACCGCAGCCGGCGATTGAGCGATCAAGGATCCGCGATTCGCCGCCCTGCGGTTTCGAAATCGTGGAGGACACCGAGGACTTCCTCTCCGCCGTCCTGCTCATCGTGGCCGCGCCTCACCGCCCTTTGCCTCGGTCTCCATTTCCGCCAGGAGCGAATCCACGGCACGGTCGAGGGCCTCTCCCCGCACGTCGATGTAGCGGATGACTCCCCGCGGGTCCAGCACGTAGACCGTCGGCCAGTGGGTGACGTCGTAGGCCGTCTGGATGGGACCTCGGATCTCGCCGTCCCACCATGAGGGCCAGGTCATCTGCTTTTCTCGGGTGGTCTTCCGCGCCTTGTCGCGGTCGTCGGCCTCGTCGGAATTGACCCCCAGCAGGGCGAACGGCCGCCCCTCCAGACGCTTGCAGAGCTCGCGCTCGTGCGGGACCATCGCCATGCAGGGACCGCACCAGGTCGCCCAGAAGCTGACGACGATCACCTTGCCGCGATAATCGCCGAGCTTCAGCGGCTTGCCGTCGAGGTCCTCGCCGGCGATCTCGGGCGCAACCTTGCCGACCTTCAGGTTCGGCAGGTCGGTGAGCCTCGCCAGCTCGGCCCTGGCCTTGTCGGCCAGTCGGAAGGTTCCATCAGCGGAGGACACGTCGGCGTACTGCGTCAGGACGTCCTCGAAGCACCGCTTCGCCTCCGCCTCGTATCGCCCGGGTTCCGCGGCGGATTTCGTCTTCGTCCGCGTTCGTGCGGCGATTCGCCGGGTGGGCATGGAGCGAAACCGCACGCCCATCGCGTAGGTCGCCTGGCCGCGGATGGCCCGATCGGGGTGCGCGCGGCGACATCCCGTAGCAGGTCCCCGGACCGGTCCTCATGCCGGTACGCCAGCGATTGACAGAGCCGTCCCATCCGGGGGTCGTTGATGAAATGCTCGCGGACGATCTTCACGATGTCGTCGTCCAGGTAGCTGCGCATCAGCCCCGGCAGCAGGATGATCCCGTCGAGGCAGGCCGGGTCGGTCGGGTGGGCGCGGATCAGCGCACGGACCTCAGCCTCCGCCGCGTGCCAGTCGCGCTGGAAAGACTCGTTCTCGTCCGTGATCTTCTGCGAGCGGGCCGCGGGCTCGAGGCGATTGGCCGCGTGGAGCTGTTCCTCGAAGGCCTTCTCGCGTGCCCTGGACCGCTGTTCCAGGTCGGCGAATCGCGCGGCGAGCGGCCGATCGTCTTCGGCCGTCCGCGCCGGCGTCTTCCGCGAGTCAGCGTCCTGGGAACCCGCGAGCCCGGTGAGTGCCAGCAGGCCAAACAGAAGATACTGCGTTCTCATGTTTGTTCTCCGTTGGCGTGCAGATTCCGTTGACGCGTGGTCTCGCATGTCGCATGACGCGATCCGGCCGCCCTGGGTGGGTTGCCTCACCGGCCGATGTTACGAGCAAATACCTGCCGAGTCACGTACGCCGCCGCGCACTCCGCAACCGGAAGATCTGCTCAGGTCGGACGCGGATCCCAGCAGTCGTTGACGAAATCACAGCGGTCGATCCGTTTCGCGTGAGTTTCCGACGTTTGGCATCGTCTTTGCAGTTTACTTCTACCAATGACAACTCGGGGCCAGGGCAGATCGCCGCGGCCCCTTCCAACTTCTCTCTCAAGGACAATCCCATGTTGAGCTGGGCAATTACTTTCCTGGTGGTCGCGCTGATCGCAGGCGTCCTCGGTTTTGGCGGCATCGCCGGCACGGCGGCCTCGATCGCGAAGATCCTGTTCTTCCTGTTCCTGGTGCTGTTCGTGGTCTCGCTGATCTTCGGCCGCACCCGCGCACCGATCGCCTGACCGCTCTCCACGGCGTCCTTCGCGACGCGAGTCCGCCCCTCGGTGGACCTGGCGTCCCTCGAAAGCGAATAACGCCTTCTCCCAGATTGTGTCCGGCCGGCGCCGCTACCTGTTCGAGGGGGCGGCACGGCCCGACCGGCGGACAGGGGACCGTCCGGTTGTCCGCCATGCCGAGCCGGTGTCCCGGGGCTTACCTCGCCCCCCCGCTCCGATCATGGCCCTTGCTTACCATCGGCGCAATGTCGCCGAAGCTCTCCCCGCAATTCACCTATATGCGTCTGTCACCACAGTCAGGCGACACGCCCTCCCGGTGATCGGTCCCGTCTCCATGACGTGGCCGGTCGATACCGGGACGGCGTGCCGCCTGGCTCGTTTTCCCGACCGGGATTTCTCACCTCGCCCGACCCCATTCCCAACGGGTCTTCGACCGCATTCCAACAGCGAGTGCGTGCATGCAATCGCGCTTCTTCCCGCCCCCAAAGCCCCCTATCACCCCTCTGCTTTTCTTTCTTCCCCTACTAACAGGATGTATCAGGTTTGACGTTCCCGACAAAAGTGCATCGGGGGCCAATTCTCGTCATAAGTCCTTGAATCTACTCGGTTTTCGTCGCTTTTCCTCTTGACTTTCCCCGACGCGGCTCTATACTTAACTCCAGTTTATCAGAGGAGTTGCGTCCGCCATGATCCATATCGTCAACCCCCGACAAACACGCCTCTTCGACCCCTTCGACGGCGTCATCCCTCCCGCCGGCCACCGGATCATCGCCGAGGGGTGGCAAGGCGTCTTTCGCCACGTCGTCCTCGACGTCCTCCCCGTCGGTGAGCTCGCCCGTCATTTCAGCCATGACCTCGGCACTCCGCCAAGGAACTCTACTCGATGGCCGGCCTCGTCTTCCTGGCCGACTTCTTCGACTGGGCCGCCGCCGAGGCCGCCGAAGCCTACATCTTCCGCAGCGATGTCCAGTACGCCCTCAACCTCGAACCGGGCGTCGAGATCTCCGCGCACACCGTAGAGCGCTATCAGGCCCTCTTTCGCGACGACGAGCTGGCCACCCAGGTCTTCCACGACGTCACCATCCACCTGGCCGACGAGCTGGAACTCGACGTCGCGCGGCAGCGGCTGGACTCGACCCACGTCTTCAGCCACATGGCCACCTTCGGCCGCACCAGGCTGATGGCCGTCGCCATCAAGCGGTTCCTGACCCAGGTCAGGCGCCATGCCCCCGAGCAGTACACCGCGCTGCCCGAGGACTTCCGCAACCGCTACGAGCCCGCCGAATCGCAGTTGTTCGCCGCCGCCAAGGACGCCGAGGCGCGACGGCGGTCGCGGCAGCGAGCCGCCGAGGACCTGCTCCGGACCATCGAGCACTTCGCCGATCGCCCCGAGTGGACCGGCCGCTCGACCTACAAGGCCTTGCGCACCATCTTCGACCAGCAGTGCGAAGTCGTCGGCGATACCGTCGTCGTGAAGGCCAAGACCGGCGGCGACCGCATCCAGAACCCGTCGGACCCCGACGCCACCTACGATGGCCGCAAGGGTCCCGGCTACCAGGTGCAACTCGCCGAGACGTGCAGCCCGGCCAATGACGTGCAGCTGATCACCGCGGCGCTGCCGCAGACGGCCTGCGAGCCCGACGTCGCCGCGATGGTGCCGATGCTCGATCAGCTCGCGGGGTCGGGCCTGCTCCCCGAGGAGATGTTGGCCGACACGCCGTATTGCAGCGACGAGAATGTCCGGGCCGCCGCGGGGCACGGCGTGGACCTCGTAGGACCGATCCCCGGCCCGGAGCCGGTGAGGGCTCCCCAGGCATTGACGGTGGACGATTTCGCCGTGGACGAGCGGACCGGGCAAGTCGAAGCCTGCCCCAGCGGGCAGGTGCCGCTGGTGGTCGAGCGAGATGCGGCGGCCGGCATGACGCGGATCGAGATGCCGGCGGCGGCGTGCGCGGGCTGTCCGTTCCGCGCGAGTTGTCCGATCGACACGACGCGGGACGGTCGGTACACGATGGAGTTCAGCGACAAGGAACACCGCCTGGCCGGTCGGCGTCGAGAGCAAGAGACGCCGGTGTTCGCCGAGCGGTACGCGCAGCGAGCGGGGATCGAGTGAACCAACAGCGGCCTGAAGAATCGGCTGGGGATGGACCGGTTGCGAGTGCGAGGTCGAGGGAGCGTGTTCCGTGCGATCCTGCACAAGGTGGCGGGATGGAACGTGCTGCGAGCGGCGGCGTCGAAGAAGCTGCACACGCGGGTTAAGGTTCAAGTGGAGCAGACGCTGTCGGGAGGAGGGACTGGGGCGAATAAGCCGTCTCGCGTGCCCGCACCGTGGCCCTGGTGGGGCTGGGTGGGGGCATTTCGGGGTTCTTGGGGCGGATTTCATCGCCGGACAGCCTCATTCGCCGCTTGAGCCAAAAATCCAGTCCCCTCACACGCGGACTTCTGTCGGCGACGTCAGGTTTGCAAAAACTGAAATGCACCTATTGGGGAAAATGGGCAATCTGTCGCCACAAGTCCTGGAGCTGCTTGCAGAAAATTTATTTTGATTTTTCCCCAGATTTTCCCGGACAGACGCCGATCTGGCCGCCTTCGGCACTGGCGAGGGCCGGCCTGGCCCGGTATCTTGGACATCCGTAAGAGTTACGTACCCCGACGGCGCCGCGGTGCCGGCAGGCTCGCCGAGGTCCAACGATGCTTCCGGGACCGGTCTTTACATTCGAGATTATGACCAGCTCGCGCCGTCCGCGTTTCTACGCGGCGCGGGCCGTCTACGCGGCGATGCTGCTCCTGATCCTCTGGATGATCTATTCGCTCTGGTCGTCATCCTTTGGAACTGATGTCCCGTCGCGCATGATCCGGTGGTTCGGGTTGTCAACGCTGGGCGGGATCGTGGTGGGCCAGGGGCTGCTGGTCCTGCTGCTGACGCCGGCACTGGTGTCCGGGGCGATCGCCGACGAGAAGCGGCGTAAGACCCTGCACTACCTGCTGGCCAGCCGACTGACCGGGCCCGAGATCGTCCTGGGCAAGCTGATGGTCCGGATGCTCTACCTGGGCGTGCTGCTGGGCGTCAGCTTCCCGGTGATGAGCCTGCTGGTTCTCCTGGGTGGGATCGACCCGGCCCTGGTTGTCCTGTGCGCCGGGGGACTGCTGAGCATGGCGTGGTTCCTGGCGGCCCTGTCGATCTGGGTCTCGACGATCGCGCGTCGACCGCGCGAGGCCCTGTTCGTCACCTTTAGCCTCGAGATCCTCTGGCTCAGCCTGCCGGCGATCATCCGGTACGGCTCGGTGCAGACCGGCTTGCCCTGGCTCGACGACGCCCTGGAGCTGGGTGCGACCTGGGTCGGCGCCAGCGGGCCCGTTTTCCTCGTGGAGAATGCGATCACGTCTCTGGTCATGGGCGGCAGGAATGCCTGGCAGGCGCCGTTCGTCTGGATGATCGGCTTGCAGTCGGCCGCCGGGGTCGTCCTCGCGCTCGTGGCAGCCGTGCAACTGAGGCCGATCTTCAAGCGGCAGGACGGCGGCCGTCCGGCGGAGCCGAGGGCTCCGGGCGCTGCTATCGGGGCGTCGGCCCCGATCGCATCGGCCGGTCGGCGAGCGTCCGATGCTCTGGAAGGAGCTGCATACCAGCCGCGCCCGGGGCTTCGCCCGTCTGGTCGGCTGGCTGCTCATGGTGACTCTCGGCGGCCTCCTGCTGTACGAGAGCGTCTCGCTGGGCCGCGCCGCCTACCTCGAGAAGATGGCGATTGATCCCCGAGTGCTCGGGAACCCCTTTTTGACCCACATGAAGCGCTGGGAGTTCGAGAGATTCCTCAGGATGGTCTCGCCGCTGATCTACCTGGTTGGCCTCCTGGCCATCGCCGGAGCGGCCGCCGGCGCGATCGCCTCGGAGCACGAGGACGATACCTGGCTCAGCCTGACGGGCACCGACCTCACCGGCCGCGAGATCGTCCTGGCCAAGCTGCTCGGCTCGATATGGAGGGCCCGCCGGCTGGGTGCCGCGATCGTCCTCCTGATGATCGCCGGTGCCTGCGTGGACTCGCTCCACTCCGGTCTCGATTGCGGCGATGCCCGTGGGACTCGTCGCCTACGGCTGGTTTGCCGCCGCGCTCGGGCTGTCGATCTCGATGCAGCTCCGCTCGACCTGGCGGGCGCAGTTCCTCACGATTGCCCTCCTGCTCCTGGTCAACGTGCTCGGCCAGGGAGTGGTCAACCTGTTCGCACACATGGGTTACGGGGCACAGGTCTGGCCCGGGTTCACCCCGTATGAGGTCTCGAAGCTGGTCATGTCCCCGGATTTCTTCCAGCGACTCGCTACCGACCGCTGGCCGCGGTTCTGGCGGCCCGGGGATATCGACAGCGAACCGGCCTGGCTGGCGTTCTTCAGCGTGACCAGTCCGTTCGTCTACGCGACGCTCGCGGCGCTCCTGACCCGCGACGCCATCCGCCGGTTCGAGGTCGCCGCCGGCCGGGCGCGGCGGGTCAAGGCAACGGCTGCAATGCCAACGGCCGGGACCCCCAATCCTGCAGGACTGCCCCAGGTTTGCTAATCCCCACCGCCCGTCGAACCGATGAGGAAACAAGGAGACGAGCGGCCGGTCGCGAGACCGGCGGGACGATTGACCCGCGTTGACGACTCTACGGGGATGGGCTATGGTGCGGGCGCCGGTGGGCAGGGCCGGTGGGGATATTGTGTCGATCGGGGCAGGGAGGCCCACGATGGCGACGATCACGGAACGGCCGCTGGCCTCGGACACTGAGGCCGAGGGCCTGGCCTTTGCGCGCGAAGTGCTGCGGATCGAGGCCGAGGCGCTCGACCGCGTGCGTGAGCGCCTGGGCGAAACGATCGCGCGTGCCGCGGATCTGGATCCACCGATCGTCCGGCAGCGTGATCGTGACCGGGATGGGCAAGGCGGGGCTGGTCGGCCAGAAGCTGGCGGCTACGCTCGCATCGACCGGCACGCGGGCGTTCCCGCTCCACCCGGCCGAGGCGGTGCATGGCGACCTCGGCCGGATCCGCGCCGACGACATCGTGCTGGCGCTCTCGCAGAGCGGCGAGACCGAGGAGGTGCTGCGGCTGGTCCCGGCACTCCGGCGGATCGGCGCGGGCCTGGTCGCGATCACCGAGCGGGCCGGCAGCTCGCTGGGCCGCGCGGCCGACCTCTGCATCGCGCTGGGGCCGGTCGCCGAGGCGTGCCCGCTGGGCCTGGCACCGTCGGCGAGCACCACGGTCCTGATGGCCGTGGGCGATGCCCTGGCGCTGCTGGTCAGCCGGATGCGCGACTTCACCGCCGAGGACTTCGCCCTGTATCACCCGGCGGGCAGCCTGGGCCGCAAGCTCGCCCGCGTCGAGGAGGTGATGCGGACCGAGCGCCAGCTCCGCCGGGCCCGCGTCGACGAGACGGTCCGGTCGGTGTTCGTCCGCCTGGCCGGCCCCCGGCGGCGGTCGGGCGCCGTGCTCGTCGTCGACGAGCACGGCACATTGCTGGGTATCTTCACCGACAGCGACCTCGCCCGGTTGTTCGAGCGCCGGCGTGAGGCCGAGCTCGACGGGCCCATCGGCGCCGTCATGACCCCGCACCCCTACTGCATCCGCGTGGGCGGCACGCTCGCCGATGCGGTCGACGTCATGAAGGCCCACCATATCAGCGAGCTGCCGGTCGTCGACCGCGGCGGACGGCTGGTCGGCCTGGTCGACGTGACCGACCTCATCGGCCTCTTGCCCGCGGACTTCGAGGAGTGAGCGGCCATGGCTGCGGCTGACCCGGCGACGTCCCGGCCCGATGCAGACCTGGTGGTTCGCTGCGCGCCGATCGAGCTGCTCGTGTCGGATGTCAACGGCGTGTTGACCGACGGCGTCATCGCGATGGCCGCCGACGGTTCCGAGGTCAAGCGGTTCCACGTGCGCGACGGACTCGGCTTTTCGCTGTGGCACCGGGCGGGCAATCGGTCGGCGATCCTGTCGGGCCGTCGGGCGGCGGCCGTCGAGCGGCGGGCCGCCGAGCTGTCGATCGGCCACGTGCTCCAGGGCCACGACTCGAAGCTCCGGCCGTTCCTCGACCTGATCGGTGGGCTGGGGCTGAAGTCGAGCCAGGTCTGCTACGTCGGCGACGACCTGCCCGACCTGCCGGTGCTCGGACTCGTCGGGCTGGCCGCCTGCCCGGCCGACGCCGTCGCCGAGGTCCGCCGCGCCACCCACCTGGTCGCCGCGTCGCCGGGAGGCCGGGGCGCCGTCCGCGACATCATCGAAATCATCCTCAAACTCCAGGGGCGATGGCCCGGACTGCTCTCGACCCTGACGTGAGGACCGAATCGAACGGGCCCCCGCCGCGCGGCGACGGGCCGGACCAGACCAGAGCAGACCGCAACGGGCGACGGAGTCGTGACCTCCCGCCGTCCATCCCCGGATCGTGGCCACTACGGAACTCTTCCCGTGTTCAAGAAGCTCCTCAAGGCCGGGACCGCTTTCCTCCTGATCCTGGGGTGTTACTACGGCTACTCCCACGCCTTCGGCCTGCTGGTCAGCCACCTCAAGGCCGGTCGCGCCGACGACGGGCTGGTCTTCCCCATCCATAACTCCCGTTCGAAGCAGCAAGCCCAGGATCTGGCCAGACGGACCTTCGGCCCCGACCACTGGACCGTCACCAGCGACGATCCCTACGCCTACTACAACGCCGAGCGCGGGTTCTGGATGTACGCCCTGAAGGTCACCGAGGTCCAGGAAGAGAATGGCGTTCGCTACGACAACAAGCGGTTGCGGATGGAGCCGATCGCCATGATCGGCCGGTCCAACGACGGCAAGAGCACGATGACTCTCACCGCCGATTCCGCCACGCTGGACCTCAACCAGGCCATCGCCCTCAGCAGCAAGTCGAACACCGACGGGGTCAAGGTCCTGCACGCCCACTTCGAGGGCAACGTCCAGATCCGCGACGACCGCGGCACGCCCGAGAATCTCGCCGACGACCTCAACGTCCTGCCGATGGCCTACCTCGACTTCGACGACACCACCCAGCAGATCACCACCGGCTCGCACGTCGTCATCATCGACCCCGACCAGAAGACGATCGGCGACGGGATGGAGATCCAGCTTCGCACCCGGGAGAGCGCCGCCTCGCCGTCGTCCTCCTCCAACGGCTTCGCCGGCGTGAAGTACGCGATCCTCCAGAAGAAGGTCCGCGTCTACATGCGCGACGTGGGCAACTCGGGGATCCTGCCCGGCTCGGCGCCGGCCTCGTCGCAGAAGCCGGGCTCCGGGAAGACCGTCGAGCTGACGGCGATCACGACGGCCGGCAAGTCCGCCGCGACGGGCGACAAGCCCGGCGCCGCCGAGCCGGTACCGCTCTATCTCCAGAGCGACGGCCCCATGCGGATCGACTGGCCTCCCGACCGGGTCCAGGTCGCGGTTGGGCCCCCCGAGCCGCCGGCGCCGACCCTGGTTCGGTTCGAGCGCAACGTCGTCGCCCTGCACGGACGACCCGACGATCGGCCCAATCAGCTCGATTGCGACACCCTGCGCCTGACCCTCATCCCCGGCGCACCGCCGCCCGCCCGCCCCGGTGCGAACAAGAAGGCCGCCCCAGCCGACGGGCCCCCGGTCCCGGCCGCGCCGGCCTCCCCAATCGAGCTGAAGACGGCACAGGGGCCCGCCGCCGGCGAGCCGGCCAAGGACGGCTCCGGCTCCCTCGGCCGATCCCAAGGACGGCAACGGCCTCTTCGGCAACCTGACGCTCCAGAAGGCCCACGCCACCGGGCACGTCGTCTGGCTCCAGCTCCGCCAGCAGGGCACCAAGGTGCGCTGCGCCGAGCTGATCCACGACCGACGGATGCCGTACCGGTCCGACTCCACGACATTCCGCGGCGACCGGACCCGCCCCGTCTGGATGGAGAAGATCGACTTCGAGAAGGAGGAAGAGCCAGACGCGCCGGCACCGGGCGAGACCCGCATCGCGGCGGCCAGTCCGACCGCCAAGGCTCCCCGGCAGGTCAAGTCGGTGACGCACGTCGTCACGCTGTCCGCGACCCTCTTCGACCAGGGTCACGGCCTCGACCTGGCCGACGTCCGCGCCTTCGGCCCCGGCCGGATGGAGAGCCGCCCCGCGCTCAACGAGCCGATCGAGCGGCTGGCCATCTGGCAGGACGAGCTGATCGTCACGAACCGCGTCGGGACCGACGGCAAGCTCGAGCAGAAGAGGGTGAAGCTGACCGGCAGCCGGCCGTACTTCGCGGACGTCTTGCAGGAGACGTCGCTCGATTCGGGACGCGAGCTCCAGGTCTGGCTCAAGCCCAGCTCGCCGCCGCCGACCGCGTCACCCGTCGCGACAGTCCCAGCCCCCGCGCCCCCGATCGCTTCGTTGACGTCGCCTTCCGACGCCTTCGCCGAGGATTCCCGCGCCGCGGCGCCGGCGACGACGGCCGCACCCGCCGCGGCGAAGGCCGAGGCCGACACGGGCCTCGGCGGCAACCTCCAGATCGAGCGGCTGCTGGCCTATCGCGACGTGCACCTCAAGGCTCCGAACCGGCGGATCTCGGCCCGCGACTTCCTCGACGCGCCCTTCATCGAGGTCGAACCCACCGCCCGCCGAGGAGACGCCGAAGGTGGCCGCGGCGGACGACCCCGGCCCTGCCGAGGCGGAAGCCGACGGCCCGCCGTCGCCCGACCAGGCCGACGCCCCGCCGAAACCCGCCGATCCGGCGAAGGACGCCGCCAGTCCGGCCCAGGTCGCCAAGGATTCGCCCTCGCCCGGCAAGGAGCCCGACCCAGCCGCCAAGGAACCCGAGCCGACCATGACCGGCGTGGCCGACCGGATCTGGGCCAGGGTCGCCCTGCCCCGCGGGCAGCGACTCGACTCCGCCAAGACCCGCTCCCGCAAGGCGAAGGCCGCGACCCGTCCCGCTGCCCCGGCCACGGTCATGGCCAGTGCAGACCCGAACGGGACCTCGGAGGGCACTGCGGCATCGGACGCGAGGAAAGCGGCCGAACCACCCAAGGGCCAGACGGAGGTCCGCGAGGCCTGGCTCACCGGCAATGTGTCGTTGCACCAGGACATCCCGCCCGATCCCAAGAAGGAAGGGTCCAAGGCCGGCAAGCAGGACATCTTCGGCGAGGCCGTGTACCTCGACAACCAGGGCAAGGGGAAGGTCAAGGCCAAGGTCTATCATCGCGACCCGACCGAGAAGCGTCGCCTGCCCGGCCCGATGCCGCTGGCCCGCGTCGCCACCGAGGACATGGTGATCGACGGCGAGTTCCTCCAATTGGATCAGGCGCATGACAAGGTCTGGGCCTTCGGCCCCGGCTCGCTCAGCCAGTGGACCGACCGCGCCCTGCTGACCGACAAGGCGCCCGAGCCGACGCCCGCCGCCGAGGGTCCGGGCGCCCCCGCGTCGGGCTCTCCGGGTGCCAAACCGGCCGGCCGCGACACGGGCATGCCGTTGGCCTCCCGGACCAGCGCGTTGACGCCGGCCGGTGTGCGGACAGTCCCGGGCACCGGCGTGCGCTCGACCGGTCCCGCGACGGCCACTTCACCATCCCGCGGCGAGTCTTCGTCCCGCGGCGGAAGACCATCGGCTCGGGTTGTCTCGGCGACAGCGGACCGTCCCGCCGGTGATCGCCAGGCCGATGGGAAAAAGGCTCAGGCGAAGCCCAGGACCCGCGCCGGCGTGCTGGTCGGCGATAAGGACCTGCTCACGATCACCTGGACCAAGGAGATGCAGTTCAGCGGGCGCGAGAAAGACACGATGGGCCATCCCGCCGGCCGCGGCGACTTCCTCGGCGTGGTCCGCGCCGAGATGACCGACGCGGTGCTCTACTGCGAGCAGAGGATGATCGTGTTCACCGATCGCGAGGTACCGCTCGCCGACCTGGGATCGGGCGGACCGGGATCCCAGGCCGATCGCACCGAGGTGGCCCGGGATGCCGACGGCGACGAGGTCGAGGCGCCGAGCGAGTCGCGGGTGAACCTGGCGATGATGTTCTGCTTCGGCAACCCGGTCGCGATCAGCCGCAAGGTCGACCCCGACACGCCATTGGTTCTCGAGCGGCAGAAGATCATCGCCTGGGACCGCCCCGGCGATCCGATTCGTCCCCTCGAGCTGCCGCCGGTCCCCGGCCGGCTCGACTACAACCGGATCACCGGCGAGTTCTCCGTGCCGGGCCCCGGCATCGTCTATCTCTACGACCGTCCGGAGGACAGCAAGAAGGACGGCCAGGGTGCGAACGCCGACCCGGCCGCCGCCGGCGCATCGGGAGGCGAAGCAACCCCGGCGCGAGGCGCCTCGGTCCCCGGAGCGACCACGACGAGCCGGGCCCCGACCCGCGCCGGGCAAGGCCGGACCGACGACCGCACGGTCATCCCGACCTCGGCCCGCTCGTCCGACCCTGACGACGGCCGGACGCCTCGGGCCGATCGAGCAACCAACGCGGCGGTTCCGGCCCGCCGTCGCACTGCGGGCGATCGCGCTGCGGGCGATCGGGCTGCCGCCGACCGGGCTGCGGATGATCGGGCTCCGGCCACGCCGGTCGCGGTGCGCAAGATCCCCGACATGGTCCTGACACAGGTCGAGTTCAGCACGGCCATGCGCGGCCGGATGGGCTCGGGGCAGGCGAACGACACTCGCCAGGAGCGCTGGTCCGAGTTTTTTGGGGACATCGAGCTGCTCCGCTCGAAGGTCGCCGACGATGGTGTGATGCTCGACTCGGACCGCGACCTGCCCGAGGAGGGCTTCTACCTCACGAGCCAGATGCTCCGGATCATCGAGGTCCCGCCACCGCCCGACTCGCCGCCGAAGTCGCCGTCGCGGACCCTGGTCAAGGCGTGGGACAGCGTCCACGTGAACAAGGGGCCGACGATGACGATCGTCTCCGACGTGGCGACGTACGACTCCGCCAACGACGTGGTCCGGGCCTACGGCGAGGACAAACGCGGGGTGACGATCCTGCGGCAGGTCGGACCGGGCCAGCCGGCCACGGCGATCCCGGCCCAGAACGTCCAGTACGGCGTCAAGTCCCGCGCCTGGCAGGCGGTCGACGCCAACGCGCTGCGGCTGGTCGACGACCGCACTGGCGCCCGGCCCGGCAACATCCCGGTGGGCGACCGGACTGCCCCGGCCAAGAAGAAGCGCAAGCAGCCGTTCCGGGTCCCCCAAACCAACCTCGAGCGCCGCGGCTTCACGGGCTATTGAGCCGGGCAGTGGCGGCATCAGGTGCACGCGAACGATGGGTCGCCGGCGTCGCCGGGTGAGGGGTCGCAACAGCCAGGCGAACCGGCGACGTCAGTCGCCGGGTGGTCCGACAGGCAATCGGGTGATGCGACGCAGCAGCCAGGTGCAATGCAACAGCCCGGCGAACCGGCGACGTCAGTCGCCGGGTGGTGCCCTCGGACCCGGGCGATGCCCCCAGAAACCCGGCGACTGACGTCGGCGGTTCGCCCAGGTCGCCATCGTCGCCGGACCGAGGCCGAGTCCCGCGGTCCACCATCCCGTGAACGCTTACGGCTCCCGATCCGCTCTCTCCCCGGGCAGCCTTCGGCCGGCCGGCTGCGGGGCGATGGCAGCCGGCCGGTGTCCCGGCCTCTCGTTCGAGGCCCGCGTCCTGCCGTCACGAGTCGCTGATGCGACCGTTGCTGCGCCCGGCCATATGATGGGCCTTGCCGATCTCCACGAGGCGATCACGAAGATCACCCTGCGCATTATGCGCTCGACTGCTCTCCTCGGCCTCGCGGCGTTGCTCCGCGACGGTCAACAGAGACGGTTCGGGGGCGCCCTCGCGTCCTGGGGCTGAGGCGTTGGAGTCTGGGTTGAGGGCGTCGGTCAATTTGGGGAACGGGTGGAACTTGTCGGACATGGGAGGCTCCTTGCGATACTGAGAGCATATGGGTCGCGGCCTGCGCCGCAAGAAGGCCCTCGATTGCCATCGAAGAGAATGGCAACCGCCGTGCCGCCGCTTCCACCGCGTGGCCACCATCCCCCGCCCGGGGTCGCCCCGCCGATATCGACCGCCGCTGACGGCTCGGGTCCGTGTCAACCAAGCCGTTGCCACAGCGAAGCTATGACATTCGGCGTGACTTATTCCAGGATATCAACCTGCTAAGAAGGTGAGTGAGAAGTCCCGTAGGGTGGGTCGAGCGAAGCGAGGCCCACCGATCCTCGCCGCCGCCCCGGTGGGCCTCACGCCTGCGGCGTTCGACCGACCCTACCAATAGGCGAAGCGACCGGGACCTGTCGTTTTCGGCCCCGCCCCGAGCTCCTCGGCCTTCGACACCGCCCTGCCCCGCTGGGGTAACGCCGAGTCACTCGCCCCCTTTGTCGCCGTCTTCATCCCGCCCCGTGGGGCGGCCGGCGTCCGGTGCCGCCAGGAAAGCCATGCGCCTCTGCGAGAACGCCTCGACCCAGGCCTCGACCCGCTCCACGCCCATGCGGTGTCGCCGGGCGACCTCCTCGATCGGCCGCCCCTCGTCGAGCGCCAGGAAGACCTCGGCACGATAGAGCTGCTTGCGGCTGCGAGGTCGTCGGACCATCCCTCGCAGCTTGCTCCGCTCGGACTCGGTCAAGCGCACTTCCATCGCTCCCTCCCGCCCCAGGGACGGAGCATCTTCCATGCCCTCCGGGAAGAGGTACGGGGACCTCACTTTGTCTTCACAAAGCCGGAGATTGTGGCCCACCGTATGCCCGGTCCATGATTCTCCTGTAGAACCCGGCAGGACCGCCATGCCACGCTCAGCTCGATCGGGCCGCAGCACGGAGATATAACTAATACTGCATAATTGCTTGCGGTATTGGTGTGTCCCCGTTCTGGCTGATCGCCGGCCCAGGTGAGAGCGTAGTCTTCCATGACCGCGTCGAGGACCGAGGGGATGTCGAGCGGCATGGCGGCTTCATCCTGGAGCCCTGGCGACCTGAGGGCTCAAGCAAATTCGTAGACCGTCACCTCGATCCCCTGCGAGCTCACTTCGTCGAGGATGATGGGCTCGACCTCCTCCCACCGCCCTCCGGCCAGGCCGCAGCCGATCCGGGGCATGTGGACGCTCGCCTGCAATCTCCCGGCCTCAGCAGCCAGCTTCCTCAGGCAGGCACGGACGGCCTCGTAGCGGATCGGCGGGCCGTTCGAGCCGGTCTTCATCCCCCTCTGGGCGACCATGTTGGCGACCCAGATGTAGGGCTCGACCGGCACGACCTGGAGCGCACCGAGGCCGAAGTCGTTCTTCGAGCGGTTCTTGTGCCACGCCCGGTATGCCGCCTCCGGCCCCGGCCATCGCTTCGAGATGGCCAGGACAAATCCCTTGCCCCAGCCGCCGAGGTCGTTGCAGACGTGGGCGATGATCCGGTTCCCCCTGGCCTGCGGCTGGGTCGCATCGCCCTTGACGTATCGGATCGTCGCCATCGCCTGGGTCCTCCGGTCGTCTCGGCGCCTCCCTGCGAGATGCCCGACGGTTCCTGAACAGTATCTGCGAACCGGGCGTGATGGCTGTGTGTCGGTGAAAACGATGCGGTCCGGCGGGTGCTCATTGTCGGGCCTCCCGGTCGGGGGCATCATGTCCCGTGGACATGGACAGGGCGACCGATACCGAGGTTCGCCCGACCGTCGTGCGGAGCGGGGAATCATGGAGCCGGACGGCCCGATCCTGCTAATCCTGGATCTGGATGAGACGCTCATCCACGCCACCGAGGAGCCGCTCCAGCGGGAGCCCGATTTCTTCGTCGGCCCGTACAGCGTCTACCGTCGGCCTTACCTCGCCGACTTCCTGACCTCCTGCTCCGCCTGCTTCCGCCTGGCCGTGTGGTCCACGGGGACCGACGAGTACGTCGGCCCAGTCGTGGAACGGATCATGCCGCCCGGCGTCGAGCCGGCTTTCGTCTGGGGGCGCCAGCCGTTGCGTGCGGCGGTACGATCATGAGCAGCTGGAGGAATATCATGTCAAGGACCTGAAGAAGGTCAGGCGGCTGGGCTATCGCCTGGAGCGAGTCCTCATTGCCGACGACACGCCTCGCAAGGTCCATCGGCACTACGGCAACGCCCTCTACGTCCCGCCCTTCTTCGGCGATCCGACGGACGAAGTGCTGCCCCGACTGGCCCGCTTCCTGGTCTCGTTGCGTGACGTGCCGAACGTGCGGACCCTGGAGAAGCGGGGTTGGGCGGGAGGCGTTCGCTAGACCGTTCCGAGGGTAGTTCATGCCGACCTTGATCCTCTCGCCCCGGTACTCCGACGACTCGATCACGCTGCGGCGGGCGGCGATCGGCCTCGGCTGGGACGTGATGCGGCTGGCCAGTTGGCGCTGCCCGGAGGACTTCGAGCCCGAGGAGCCCGTCCTGCACGCCGAGCCGCTGTTCAACACGGCAGTCGCCGCGCAACTCGAGCTGATGCTCATCGAGCCGCCCGAGGACTTCCTCATCAGGTTGCCTCAGGAATATGTCGGCCGGGACGTGCGGTTGCTGACCGCCGCCGAGGCCCGGACGCTCCCCGGCCCGATGTTCCTCAAGCCGCCCAACCAGAAGAGCTTCCCGGCGAAGGTCCATGCCAGCGGTGCGGAGTTGCCCGAGATGTCGGAGGATGACCCGGTGCTGGCCTCCGAGCCGGTGGAGTGGGTCGCCGAATTCCGCTTCTTCGTCCGGGACCGCCAGGTGCGGGCCTGGTCCCCGTACTGGTTGCACGGGGCTCTGGCCCGCAAGGATGACGAGTGGGTCGTCGATCCTGACCTGATGGCAATGACGAGGGGCCTGATGGACCGGCTGCTCGACGACCCCCGTGTGGACCTGCCCGCCGCCCTGGTGCTCGACGCCGGGGTGATCCGCGATGTGGGGCCTGCGGTCGTCGAGGCCAACACAGCGTCAGGAGCGGGGATCTATGGCTGCGATCCCTGGGAAGTGCTGGAAGTGCTGAAACGGGCGACGGTCAAGGGCGGCGACCGAGAGGATTGGAGGGCACCATGTTGATTGTCTTCTGCCGTGACCCCCTGGAGCCCGCCAGGCCCGACCGAGCGTTCGGCGCCGAGATCGCCGCCGTGGAGCGGCTTGGGCTGCCCTACGTCCTCTTGGACCACGATGCCCTGGTGCGAGGTGATGAACCCGATCGAATCGTTCGGCGAGTACCAGCCCACCCCGAGAGTCGCCTGGCTGCTTATCGGGGCTGGATGGTCACACCGGCCCAATACCGGGTCCTGTATGAAGCCCTCATCGCCCGGGGCATCCGGCTGATCAACGACCCGGATCAGTACCGGCACGGCCATTACTTGCCCGAGAACTACCCGGTCATCGAGGGACGGACGCCACGATCGCTCTGGCTCACGGGAGACCTGGGCATCGACCGGATCATGGACGCCCTGGCACCCTTCGGGGGCGGTTCGGTCATCGTCAAGGACTACGTGAAGAGCCGGAAGCACGAGTGGGTCGAGGCTTGCTTCATCCCGTCGGCCGCCGATCGGCAGGCCGTCGAACGGGTCGTGGGGCGATTCCTGGAACTCCAGGGCGAGGATCTCAATGAGGGCCTGGTCTTCCGGGAGTTCGTCGAATTCGAGCCGATCGGCATCCACCCGAGGAGCGGGATGCCGCTGACGGAGGAGTACCGCACCTTCTGGCTGGATGGTGCCCCGATCGATTGGGCCTCCTACTGGGACGGGGGCGCCGATCGTGACCGGCGTCCTCCGATCGAGCGGTTCACGGAGGTCGCCGCCTCCGTTCGGAGCCGCTTCTTCACGATGGACCTGGCCAGGCGGCGCGATGGCGAGTGGATGATCGTCGAGGTGGGGGATGGTCAGGTCTCGGGGCTACCGAGGGAGTCCGACGCGGCTCGCTTCTATGAGGCTCTGGTTCGGGCCTGGCCCGAGGGTCCGGCGAGGGAGGCGGGGCGATGGACGTCGTGATCAGGAGTCGCCACGCCGGAGGATCGTGCCGAGCCCAGCAGTCGCCCAGGGTCATCCCTTCGAGCGGGTGGACGACGTGGCGGGCGATGAAGTCATTGATCGGCTCCGACATTGATTCCCCTGAGCAAGGAGCGTCCCCTCGGAAATCTCGAGAGCGGCAGGGTCGGTGATCCCACCCGCAAACTGGTCGGTCAGGCCCCGGACGGGCATAATGACGGACCGAAGAGGGCGAGGCCAAGGGGATCGGAGGGGCGACGATGTTCATCGACCTGAGCCACACGATCGAGGACGGGTTGATCACCTACAAGGGACTGCCCGCCCCGGTCATCTGCGACTTCCTCAGCCGGGAGGCGTCCCGCCGCCACTATGCGCCGGGGACGGAGTTCCACATCGGCAGGATCGACATGGTGGCCAACACCGGCACCTACCTCGACTCGCCCTTCCACCGCTTCGCCGACGGCAAGGACCTCTCGGCGCTCCCGCTGGAGAGGCTGGCCGACCTGGAGGCCGTGGTCGTCCGTTGGGACGCCGGTCGGGGCCGGGCCATCGGGCCGCAGGTCTTCGAGGGCCGCCCGCTGCGGGGCAAGGCGGTCCTGGTCCACACCGGCTGGTCGGCCCACTGGAGGACGGATCGCTACTTCGAGGGGCACCCCTTCTTGACCGGGGAGGCCGCCGAGTTGCTGCGTGCGGCGGGCGCGACCCTGGTCGGGATCGACTCGTACAACATCGACGACACGGACGACATGGCCCGCCCCGTGCATTCGGCGCTGCTGGGGGCAGACATCCCGATCGTCGAGCACATGACCGGCCTGGATCTGCTGCCGGACGAGGCCATCCGATTCTTCGCCGTGCCGGTGAAGGTCAAGGGGATGGGCACCTTCCCGGTCCGGGCCTTCGGCCTCGCCGGGGGGACCTGAGCCGGGGGCCGGTATGGGTCCCGCCGCCGATGGCCGTCCCACCATGGGCGAACCGTCGGGCGTGGCTCGTGTCCAGAGGACGAGCTTTATCCGAGGAAACTCGACATGCCCCTCGTCACCGAGCCCTACACGACCCAGGTCGCCCGCTGGCCGACTTCAGGCCGCCAGATCCTGGCCCAGTTCGACGTCGAATCGGTGATCGTCTACCAGGCGTTCAACCCGATGATCGGCCATTTCGCCGCCCGGCACGGCTACTTCGGCGGCGGCTTCGGCATGAGCCGCATGAGTTGGGTCAAGCCGAACTTCCTCTGGATGATGTACCGCTCGGGCTGGGGCACGAAGGAGAACCAGGAGATCACTCTCGCGGTCCGTCTCCGACGAGACGCCTTCGATGAAATCCTCCGGCAGGCCGTCCATTCGACGTTCGTGCCCGATGTCTACGGGAGCGAAGACGCATGGAGTCGGGCCGTCGCCGGCTCGGACGTGCGGCTGCAATGGGACCCGGACCACGACCCTGCCGGCAGTCCGGTGGAACGGCGGGCGATCCAGCTTGGTCTCCGGGGCAAGGTCCTGGCCACGTATGCCAGGGACTGGCTGCTCGAAATCCAGGACATCTCCGACTTCGTGCGTGAGCAGAGGGCAAATGCGACGGCTCACGAGCGACTGGTGACGCCCAGAGAGGACGTCTACACGGTGGCCGACGTTGAGGTCGGCAGACGGCTTGGGCTATCACAGATTGAAGTCGGAAGCTGACCACGTCGATGGCCGAGTGGCTCCGCTACTTCCGCAGCGACGGCGGCGAGGCACCCGAGCGGACGGCGGGGGTGGACCGCATTGAGAGCAAGATGAGGCTGGAGGGTGGGCACCCGTCGATGTACCCGTCGGCCTGCATCGGGGCGAACCTGATGATCGGCCTGGCGCTCAACATGCTCCCGGGACGAACCGACATGCCCCGTGGCCTGGAGATGTCCGTCCTGAGCTTCGCCTTGCAAGGGCTCGACCTGCCCCGCCGCCCCGGCTGCCCGACATGCTCGACCGAGCCTGCTTCAGTCTGAGCGGCTCCATGTCGCCGAATGCGTCGTCCATCCCGCGGAGAGTCATCAAAGCCGAAGCTCCGTCCTGACGCCCCGCAGGTCCATCTCGTACTCGATCCCGATGATCGGCGGACGGCTGTAGAACCAGCGAATCCCGTGGCCGGCCGCCGCCCCAACCCTCCCCAGGATGATCTCCGAGAGCAGCGGCTCGACGGGGTGAATCGTGTAGACGTCGATGGCCGTGACGTCGGACCAGTCGCCACCGAGTCCCCGCAGCCGGTCCTCCATGAGGTCCATGACGAACCGGGCCTTGGCGGCGATGCCCCCCGGCGAAATGTCCCCGGCCCGGAAGATACCCTCGGCCTCCAGGACCCCTTCGGGCAGTTCCCCGGCACCGGCGACGACGAAGGTCGGTGGCAGGGACGGGTCGCACGGCCTCGAATACGAGAAGCCGTAGAGGACGGGCTCGGCAGGCGGGGCCACCGCCGGTGCGACATTGGTCCGGGCCACGGGGTTCACGCCCCGTACGAAGAGCCCCCAGCCCTCCAGTTCCCGGGCATACTCGGCGTTGAACTCTCCGAACCCACGGAACGAGAAGGGGGCGGGCGAGCGGAGTTCGATCCCGCAGAGGGCCGCCCTGGGTCGATTCTCTGCCGCCAGGTGGGCCTCGATGACCTCGAAACCCTGGGCATACGGTACGGGGCGGTGGAGGGTGACGTGGGCGATCTCGTAGCCCGGTTGCGAGACCACGCCGCACGAGTACGGGGCGATTCCGGGCAGGAAGCGGTAGTCACCCGAGGGATGGTCGATCGGGGGCATCGGCTGGGCTCCAGGTATCAGGACGGCAGGACGACGGCCGGCGTCAACGGCCTGGGTCATCGATCCGTTTGCCTTCGGCCCGCCACCGATCGATGACCCACCGGGCGATCCGATGAAGCTCCCGCTCACCGTCGGACCTGGGCTCCCGATGTCGCTGCTCGATGTCCCGCAGTCGTCCCAGCGCCGCCCGATAATCGGCCCGCTTCTGCGGCGTCAGCTTGCCCTGCGACTCCATCGCCCGCACCCGATCCGGGCTCACCAGCGGTGATGGCTGGCACCACGTCCGCTCGGTGACGAAGGCCGCCTGGAGTTCCAGCAGGTCATCGACCGCCCGCTCCGTGGCCGCCTCGCCGAAGACCTCCTTCCCCAGGATCGTCCTGTACCGCTCGAACGTCAGGTTCGGGTCGCGGCTGAACTCCCGGTAGGCGATCCGGTTGACCCGCATCGGCAACTCGCCGTAGGGCGGCTCGCCCGGCTTCAGCCAGCCGAAGCCCAGCGGCACCTGACGCCTCCCCTTGAGCCACGCCTGGCCTTCCTCGGACTCGTGGGCCACGAAGGAGTATGCCTCCAGCGATGGGACGTAGCCGGTGACGCCCGCCTCTCTGGCACGCAGGGCACCGGCCTTGATGTCCTGCGGTTGCCGCAATGCGGGGGAATCATCCCACCACAAGCTGCTCTTCGCTTGCCGGATCAGGGCCGGGTCGAGGTGGGCGCTGTGCGGGGTGAAGAACAAGGTCCAGCGGGGGTCGAAGGGCTGCCTCGCCGCCTTGACACCGAAGCCGGGCACGTCGGCCCCCGAGAAGTAATGCGGGTAGACCACGATCGTGGCGTCCGGCTTCCTGGCCCAGACCTCTTTGGAGATCCGCTTGACGAACTCGAACTCCTTCTCGAAGAAGCGTGGGCCGCAGTCGGGGCAATGGCAGATGGCGTAGTCGGACGACTCGATCATCAGCCCGTCGGCATTCGGATAGAACTCGAAGGCCATCTCCCGGACGTACTCGCTCATGAACCGCTGCGACTCGGGCCTCGACGGGCAGAGGTTGTAGCCCCAGCAGCCGATGCCCACCTTGCCGACCGGCTGCCCATCCTTGCCGATGGCCCTGGTCTCCGGGTGCTCCAGCGGGTACTGGTTCACGCCGTCGTAGCCGAAGGGCGTGAAGCCGAGCAGGACCTTGATCCCTCTCGTGTGGGCGTGGTCGATCAGGTCCCGCACGAAGTCCTTGCGGACGTTCTCGTGCTCCCGGTTGTAGGCCCAGGTGATCGGGAACTTCCGGGATCGGAAGGCCCCGGCGACCCAGAGCAGCAGCGTGTTGCCGCCGTCGTCGTGGATGCCGTCGATGATCCGCCGCCAGTCGGCCAGGTCGTAGGTCGGCATCCGCATGAACGTGATGTAGTAGCCCCGCTGGGCGAACAGTCCGGCGACAGGCCGATCGTCCTCGGCAGGAGCGGGCAGCGTCAGGAGCGTCACGGTGGCCAGCACGGCGAGCATGGGGATCACGTCCTGGGTCGATCGGGAAGGCTCATCGGTTCGATCAGGATACCCAGGCCGGAGCCCGGAAACCTAGCCGATGGTCCCTTACCATTCCGGGTCAGGATCGGACGTAACTCCCTCCCCACCGACGGCATCGACGGCGGCGCCACCATCTCGACCGCCAGGCACGACGGAGGCCGGACCGCCTTCATGTACGTCGGCCGTACCTGTCGGATCAACGCCTACACCAGCAGCTTCTCCCGATGCCATCAGGTCAGCGACGGCGAGACCGGGCAGGATGTCTGCCCGTGGCCGACGTCGAGGTCGCCAGGCGGTTGGGGGTCTTGTCGATGGAAGCCGGAACCTGACCATGCCCGATTACTTCGATACGCAGGACCTCGTCGCCTCCTTCGAACCATCGCTCTCGCACGAGGCCTTCGACCGGCACCGAGAGATGATCCAACCCCGGATCGCCGCGCGTCCGGGAAGAAGTAAAGCTTGCGGACTGGGAGGTCCGGCGTGAGAATTCAACGGGTATGATTTCCCGGTCGAAGACTTTCTGTCTCGACGAGGATCTCCCGGAGGACTTGCCGCCATGCGGATGCTCAGGTGTGCTCTCCTGGTGATGTCGGGACTGCTCGTGGCCGCCGCCGAACCCGACGACTGGGACGGCCTGGTCAAGAAGTATGTCGATGCGTTCGAGTCGATCCAGGAGCCGGTTCCGACCGCCTATCCCTGGGTGGCGAAGCGGCTGCGGACCCTCTTCGGCGTCCGGGGCGTCGGCCACATCCAGGTCTTCTCCGAGATCGATGGGAAGCGGACGCTGAATGGGGACATCTATTACAAGGCCGGCGAGGTCCACATCATCAATCACGACAAGGGCTGGAATCTGGTCACGAGGGGGAAGGAAGCCTACGAGTGGGAGACGGGGAGGAAGGAGGGCCTGATCACGAAGCTGACCGACAAGGACCTGATCGGCTACCTGATCTACCTGACCGACCCGTCCTTCATCATGACCTGCCTCTATCACGATGCCCTGTACGAGCCCGGCAAGTTCCTCGCGGCGAAGGAGGTCGAGCGAGGGCTCATCGAAAGGCGGTTCAAGGAGCCGGTCAATGGCTTCCGGGCGGTCTTCATCTCGGAGGAGCCGGCCTGGCTCAGCGGCGTCGAGTCCGACGGCGGCGGCCGGGGCGGCAAGCCGGTGCGCATGATCGTCACGAAGCCCGAGTCGCTCAAGGAGGTCCCGGCCGGGGTCTTCGAGCGGCTCAAGGGGGTCGAGTTCAAGAAGTCCGACCTATCGATCCGCCGGCACATGGTCTTCCTGTGATCGGGATGAAGGACTTCGACTTTTGGGTCCCTGGAGAAGAGCGAGTCATGGCACTGACCGTTGATGTGATCTCGGACGTCATCTGCCCGTGGTGCTACATCGGCAAGCGGCGGCTGGAGAAGGCCATGGGGCTCGCCGGGCGGCGGGACGTGCGGGTCCGCTGGCATCCCTTCCAACTGAACCCGCAGATGCCCAGGGAGGGGATGAGCCGCCGGGCCTACCGCACGGCGAAGTTCGGCAGTTGGGAGCGGTCGCTGGCCCTCGATGCCCAGGTGAGGGAGGCTGGTCGTGGGGAGGGGATCGACTTCGCGTTCGAGAAGCAGGAGCGGACTCCGAACACGTTCGATGCCCATCGCCTCATCGGGTTGGCCGACCGGGAGGAAGTCCAGGACGCCGTCGTGGAGGCGTTGTTCCGGGCCTACTTCACCGAGGGGCGGGACGTCGGCGAGCGGCGGACACTCCTGGATATTGTGGCCCGGGCGGGTCTCGACCGGGTCATGGCCGCGGCCATGCTCGACGACGGCGAGGGGCTCGAAGCGATTCGTGCGGCGGAAGAGAGGGCTCGCCGTGCCGGAGTGCAGGGTGTCCCCTTCTTCATGATCAATGGCGAGGTGGCCCTCTCGGGGGCACAGCCGCCGGGGGCCTTCCTCGACGCCTTCGATCGCCTCGCACCGTCGGCCGGCGATGTGGGCGGCGTCTGTGTCGCCGGGCCGGGAGGCAACCCGACGTGTTGAGCGGTGCGAGGGTAGAGAGGGCGATGCTGGTAGGCGGTTCAGGACGTGACGGGACCGGCATCACCGGGCGAAGGTCAATGGAGGAGACCGGCGATGGCGACCAGGCCGACTCGATTGCAGCAGCAGGCATGCGACAAGCGGGCACAGGCGCTATTGCTGATCACGGAGGCCGCCCGACTCGACGGCGGAAAGCTGGAGAAGGATGATCTCCGGACCATCGCCGATCGGCTGGCCCGGATGTCCTCGACCCACACACTGGATGACATGGTCGTCAGGGCGATCGAAGAGCGGGGACGGGTCCTGGGGCTACCGGGGCATACCGCTGAATTGCTGACGCTGCTGGACGGCGATATCACGCCGCTGGAGTCGCTCCTGCTGCCCGACGACGACTTCAAGGCCCTGGCCGAGAGGATGGAAGAGGAGTTGGGCAACGTCTGAGGGCGGCGTGGTCCGGGCGATGGGCTGAGATGGGAGCCAGCTTGTGAAGACCGCCAGGTAGAGTGGACCCCAGATTTCGGACCACTCGGTAAGTTATCCTTGAGGGGTACTTATCGAGGGCACGACATGGGACAAATCCGCAAGCGGCACTCGGCGGCGTTCAAGGCCAAGGTCGCTTTGGAGGCCATCCTAGACAATGGGGTCCACTTCACAGTCCCACCCGCGCGGGCCCCCCTCCCGACTTGCGGCAGGGACCAGGAAATCGGCATTGTCGGGACGACACCGGCATCTTGGTTTGTCGCCCCGAAGGGGCATAACCCGATGCCCGGCGTCGCTGCTAGAGTGTCAAGAAGTCTGACCTCCGACACGCACGCCATGACGAGCGATCACAACGACTGTCGCGGCGGGCGAGCTGAACTCCGCTTACTTTTTCGGCCGACCACCGATCTAACTCCGGGGTTGCCCGATCGACCTGGCGAGCTCAAAGAACCTGCGGCTCGGACCAAGCCTGGGTTTGGACTTCCCACTCCCCCCAACCGGTTGCAGCGCCTTCTGGATCGTCTGGTCGTTAAGGAGGCGCTGGTAGTGTTGCTTCGTCTCCTCGACGATTCGGTCCCTCTCGCCTAGGGCCCGTTCATACGGTGCATGATCCTCCCTCAGTGCGTCCTCCGCCGCCTTAGCAGAAAGATCGTACCATCTTTTTTCCTCCATCAGTTCCTTATGTGCTTCTTCATCCACTGTGCTCCAAAATCGCTTGTCTCGGCCGAATCTCGGAATAGCCTGCATCCGTTTATCCCGGGCCTTGCTCTCATCCCTCCACTCGTTGATCTGAGCTGGCAGATCTCTCTTGAACTGCCGGTATTCTTCGAGGCTGAACGGCCGCCCTGTCTGCTCCATCAGGTAGTTGGACAATGTCGTGGCAAGACGATTTGCCTCTCCCGCCGCTGTAGCAACAGCCTCCTCTTCGCGCTTCAACTGATAGCGCGACCCGACGAGCTTCCAGTCCGTGGCTCCGTAGGACGTCCGCGGGGGAACCGGGTTTCCTCTCCTCTTCGGGCTGTTTCACCCCCGCTTCCCCGGAATGAATGGTCCGATCATCAGCCTCGCCGGCGTTGTCATCGGCGCTGGGCGGCGGGTCGGGCATCGCCTCGGATTCGACCGTTCCTGCATGACCGTGGCCCGCCCGGTCAACGATCGGCGTCCCGAGGACATGCCCCAGAATCCAGCAGGCCACGGTCGGATCGTCCCCGGGTTGCTTCGTCGGGAGGGCGCGGATTTCCTGCGGGGTCAGGGCCCGCCCATAGAAGCGGACCTGGGCCACGTCGCCGAGAAAATACTCCTGCCCGCACGGATAACCGTGGGGAGTGAAGCCGACTCGCACAATATGTCCCCGGGCGTCCGTACGCGGCGTCGGCGCGAGAAGTTTCCGGCGGTCAAGTTTGCCATCGACGTAGAGTCGGACCAGGCCACGTTCACGTTCATGGCTGAAAGTCATCGCCACGTCGTGCCACTCGCCATCACCGATCGGCCGGGCGGCCTCGGCGCTGTCAACCTTGCCGATCGCAAATACCAACTTGCCCTCGCGGACGAAGAGCGACTTGTCGTCGCGGACCCAATGATCGCCCTGATCTGTCTTCGAGAAGATGGTCCCGCCTCGCTCGGTCCGGATCCGGGCGAAGATCGTGTAGTCGCCCCTGTTCATCTCGAAGTCCTCGCTCCTCGCGACGGCGATGCTCGTCTTCCCGTCGAACGAGTACCAGACGCTCGGCGTGCGATCGACCTCGGGCATCACCGGAGCCGGCGCGGCCGGTCGGACCGGCCCGGCGGGACCACCCGGCTTCGAAGGATTTTTCGGCGGGCTCGATCGGGCGACAACCGGAGCGGCTTGCCTCCACCGCCAGGGATCTCTTAGATACATATATCCCGATCCCAGCAAACCCAGATGGAGCGAGATGAAAGCGGTCGGGACGAGGCATCTCTTCCAGGCGGCGGGCCCTCTCTTCGCGGGCCGGGGGCCGGTGATCCCATGGTCGAATCGCGGGAGTGCGAGGTCGATCGACCCGAGGGGGTCGGGCATGGACTCGTCGTCCCCGAGGGGCTGCGGCTTCGCGTCCGGATCCCCGACGCCTTCCGGCTGCGAGGGAGGCGCCGGGAGGCGATCGTCGAGCTGCCGGAGTTTGGCATCATAATCGGCCCGGCGGTCCGGATCCATCAGGACCAGGCGGGCCCGGGCCAGCTCGGCCAGGACCTCCTGCGAGAGATCACCATGCGGGCCGAGCTGGTGCTGGCGGACCCGGCTCATCCGCCGCAGCGAAGCCTGGTCGATCACCACCGGGTCGGACTCGAAAGGCGCCAGGCCGAGCAGGTCGTAATGGGTCGGCGGCCGGCGGTCCGCCGGGATCCCGAGCCAGGTCTCGTAGGGGTCGAGGGACATCATTTCGTCCTCCCATCGGATCACGGTCCGGTCTCGTCGGGTTCCGCCTGGTCGAGGAGACTCATGGCCCACTCCTCGATGTCCCGGCCGACCGCCGTCGCCGGGCGGGTGATCTGGATCTCCGTCTTGACGCTCGGCCCGTCCACGATCGCCTGGACGTGCATCCGCCCGCTCTCGTCGTAGGAGTAGTCGAGGCGGACGGGCGAACCGGCCGGGAGTCCGGCGGGGAGCGGCGAGATGAGGAACTTGCCGAGCAGGCTGCAGGCGGCGGGATCGGGCGCCTCACCCTCCACGATGCGGATCAGGGCCGCTTTCTGGCCGGGATTGCTGGTCCGGAAGCTCTGGCTGCCGGAGTGCGGCAGCGGGGTGTTGCGGGGGATCAGGATGGAATTCATGAGCCGATTCGAAACGCGGCTCCGGGCGACCACACCCAGGCTGTGGGCGTTCACGTTGATGACTCTCGCCGGGGTTCCCCCCGGCACGGCAGGCCCATCGCGAGTATCGCGGAGGATCCCCCGGTAGATCGCCGCGCCGTGTGCCACGGCCTCGTCCGGGGACATCGACCGGTCCGCCTCCTGGCCGGACAACTCGCGGAGCATCCGGGCTACCTGCGGCATCCGGGTCGAGCCGCCGGAGAGGAGGAGTTTGTCGACCTCGGGCCATTCCAGCCCGGTTTCCTCCAGGACAAGCTTGGTCGTGACGCGCGTGCGCTCGAGGAGATCGGCGGTGAGCTCATCGAATTCGGCGCGGGTGAGGGACAGGCCCGCCTGTCGCCCCCGGTGGGCGTAGGCGAGTCGGGTCTTCGACCGCTCGCCGAGGGTGCGCTTCGCCGCCTCGGCCTCCCGGAAGAGGACCTGGCGAGTCGCGGGGTCTTCGCGGGGGTCATCCCCCGGATGCTCGGCCATGTGGCACGCGGCGATGTGGTCGACGATCCGACGGTCCCAGTCTCGTCCGCCCAGGCGGACGTCGCCGTCGGTGGCCAGGGTCTTGAACGTCCGGTCGCGGATCTGCATGACCGTGACGTCGAAAGTGCCGCCCCCGAGGTCGTAGACGACGATCGTCATCACGCCGTCGCGGACCGTCTTGCGGCCGACGAATGAGCCGCCCGCGTCCAGGAAACCCTCCTGGAGCCCGTAGGCCAACGCCGCGGCGGTCGGCTCGTTCAGCAGATCGGCGACCCCCAGGCCGGCCATCCGGGCGGCCTCGCAGGTCGCCTCGCGGCGGGCGTGGTCGAAGTAGGCCGGCACCGTGATGACGGCTTGCCGGATAGGTCCGAGCCGGCGTTCGGCGTCGGCCTTCAGCCGTTTCAGAACGAGCGCCGAGATCACCTGGGGCTGGATCCGGCGGCCCGCGACCGGTCGGTGATAATAGGGCTGCCCGATATCCCGCTTGGCGCACTCCGCCACCCGGTCCGGCTCCAGGAGCGCCAGACGCTGGGCCTCCTTGCCGACGATCAGGCCGTCATCATCGAAGAGCACGACCGACGGCGTGGACAGGTCGCCGTGGCGGTTGGGGACCGTCCGGGGCCGGCCGGCCGCGTCGAGGGCCGCGACGACGGAATAGGTCGTCCCCAGGTCGATGCCGACGATGGGTTCCGATGCCTTTGATGGTTTCATGATGCGACAGATCCCGAGGGATCCGCAGGGTCGAACGGGCCGAAGCATCCAAGTTCTGCGCAACGGGGCTATCCCCGCGACATCGCACAGCCCCCACCCTTCTCGTCGCGGGGAGGTGGGGCCGTCCTCGGCACGTTTCCTGGGGAGCGAAGACGAGCACCGGCCAAAAGCCGCCTTTTCTCGGTGGCGTCGCCGCGTATAGAATGAGCGCCCATCGATGAACTTCCGAGGAATCTGAGCCCTCTCTTCCTATTACGAATGACTTTGATGCGGCCGGCAGGAATTCGCGCGTCTCTCCCGCGTGCCTGGCGTCGAACTCGAAGACGAAAGGGCATTCGCGATGGCTACGGCCAGCATGGGCTCGACCGATCCCGGGCTGCTCCGGCGGCTTGCCGCCTTTCGCAATGACCCCGCCTGGTGGGAATTCTTCGCGCGTTACGAGCCGTTCGTCAGGGCCCGATGCTCGGTCTACGGGCTCGATCCCGCGTCGGTCGACGAGCTTTGTCAGCGAGTCTGGGTCGAGATGGCCCGGCGGATGCCGTCCTACCAGTACGATCCCGGCGGCTCATTCCGGGGCTGGCTCAGGCGGCTCTGCCACCACCGCGCCATCGACCTGCTCCGCGAGCGCAAGGACCCGGGCTTCGCGTTGCTCGGCGGCGAAGAGCCGATCGACCGCCGGGCGCCGGACGAGGCCCGGGACCGAGAGGGCGACGACGACGAGGCCGGGTCCCGACGCCTCCTGCTGCTCAGCGAGGCGATGGCCGTCCAGGAGGAGGTCAGGCGCCAGGTCAAGCCCGTGCGCTGGGAGGCGTTCTGGCGGGTGGTGATCGAAGGCCAGACGGTCGGCGAGGCGGCCGCGGACCTGGGCCTGAAGTACGCGACGGTGTATGCGGGCGCCAACGCCGTCGCGGACCGGCTCCGAGCCGAAGGCCGCCGCCGGAGAGCCGGTCTCGGGCTCGATGACTCCATGCCTCCCGCGCAGGACTAATCGACATGCTCACCCAGTGCCCGGGGGCGGCGGATCTTGCCCGGATCGGGGTCGGCACGGCCGACGGCTCATGTCTCCCCGAGCTGGTGGCGCACATCGAGGACTGCCCCCGATGCCGCGAACTGCTGGAGCGGCACGCCCGCGACGGCCTGGCCGAGCCGGCACCCTCACCGGCGGCCCGGCTCGCGCAGAGGGACCCGCCCCCGGAGGTCGACGGCTTTCGGATCGAGCGCAAGTTGGGCTCCGGCGCGATGGGTCTGGTCTACCTCGCGCCCGCGACAACATGCCCGGGCGGCAGGTCGCGCTCAAGCTGCTGGCGGGCGGCCGGCGGGCGAGCCCCGACGAGCGGCGGCAGTGGCTGCGCGAGGCCCGGGCCGCCTCGCTGGTGCGACATCCCCACGTCGTCACCCTGTACGAGGTGGCCGAGACCGAGCGTTGGTTCCTGCTGGCGCTCGAGTACGTGCCGGGCGGCACGCTGGCCGATCGACTGTCCGGGCCGATCGCCCCGATCTCGGCCGCCCGCCTGACGCAGACGATCGCCCGCGCCGTCCATCACATCCACCGGTCCGGACTGCTCCACCTGGACCTGAAGCCGTCCAACGTCCTGCTCGACGGCGAAGCCGACGCCGCGTGGGACGCGATCATCCCCAAGGTCTCCGACTTCGGGATCGCCCGGTCATGCCAGCCGGGCACGACCGACACCGGTCCCGCGGACCCCGGCGGGACACCGTCCTACATGGCGCCCGAGCAGATCAGCGGGTCGCGCAAGGACATGACCGCCCAGGCCGACATCCACGGCCTCGGCGCGATCCTCTACCACATGCTCACCGGACGGCCGCCGTACCTGGGGGCGACGGTCCTGGAGACGATCGACCAGCTCCACAGGCAGGACCCCGTCCCGCCGCGACGGATGAGTCCCGGCATCCCGCGCGACCTCGAGTCCATCTGCATGAAATGCCTGAACAAGGACCCCGGCCGGCGCTATCCCTCGGCGGATGCGCTCGCCGACGACCTGGGCCGATGGCTCGACGGGCGGCCGATCTCGGCGCGGCCGGTCTCGGCCGTCGAGAGGGCCTGGCGCTGGTGCCGACGCCGGCCGGCGATCGCGGCGATGGCATCGGTCCTTGTGCTGACGGTTTCCATCGGTTTCGTCTCGGCGATCGTGCTCTGGCGGCGGGCCGAGGCGAGCTATCGGATCGCGACGGAGATCGTCGGCGATCTCGCGGAACTCCTCGCCGGCGGCGAGGACAACCGACCCAGGTCCATGGACCCCGAGGACCTGATCCCGATCCTCGAAATGCACAGGAAACGCCTCCTCACGCTGGCCGCCAGCCGGCCCGATGACCTCCTGGTCGGCCGTTACCTGGTCCGCACCGCGCGGCACCTGTCGTTGAGTCTCATGCAGGCGAATCGATATGAGGAGGCTCGGATCGTCTTGCTGGAGAATCTCGGCCGGACCGAAGAGCTGATCCGGCGGCATCCCTCGGATATCACCCTGCGTACCAACATGCGTGGATACTACCTTGTCCTGGCCGAAACGTGCGAAGCACCTGGGCAATTCCGAAGATGCTATCAGGTATCACAGTCGTATTATTGAATTGTATGAAGAGGATTATCGGAGCGAGCCCTCTCTGCACCTGTTTGCATTGATCATCGCCTCTCGCAGGGACCTCGCGTGGCTGCTGTACACCCGGGGCGAGCTCGAACAGGCCGGCGCCCTGGTCGAGGCCAATTGGCGCTTGCTGGAGAAGCCACCCGGGGAAAGCCTTGGCGACGGCCATGGAGACCTGCATCTCTCGGTCCTTCGCCTGCTCTGTCGCGTCGATGCCCAGGAGCTGCTCCCGGCGCGGCCCCAGCTCGGGTCGCTCCATCCGAGAGGGGCGACGATTCCCGCACGCTATCCCCATTGTCCCGCCCGGCGCCGCCGACCGACGCTTCCCAGTCGCCCGAGGAATGGGCGGATATCGCGGCGCAGGCGCTGCTCTGCCGCGATCCCGATCCGCGGGCGGCCGCCCGTCGCGAGTCCGAGGATGCGCTCGTGACCCTGGACCGGCTGACGGCCATCACGTCGAGGTTGCGGCGGTCCCAGGACATCGAAGGAGTCAGGCGGACCGTCGAGAGGATGCTCGCCCTGGCGAATCACTTCGTCACCGCCCATCCCAGCGAGCCGGCCGCGCACCTGGCGCTGAGTATCGCCTATCAACAGCGTTCAAAGCATGCAAGGCAGGGCGATGATCGGGCCGCGATCGAGGAGAATCTGAAGTTGGCCCTCGGCGCCGCCCAAAGAGCGCTCCTCCTGGATCATAACAGCCAGAAAGCTCAGCAAGCCATCGACGTCCTTCAGCGTAGACTGGCGGAATTCGCCATCAAGTAGAGAGGATGAACGCGTCTCGGCGTTGGGGTGGCAAGTGGAGATCCTGTTTTCTAAGGGGCATTGGGCGTGCGCTGCAAACCGAGTGCGGGAGCAAAGTTTCTAGAGCTCAGCAGACTCAGACTCCCCGCCCATCCTCGGACTCCACCCGATCGGTCTCTGATTGCATCGGGGAAGCAATTTGCTGCTGTTGCAGATGCGCCGGGCGGAAAAATGCGAGAATCGCGAAAATGTAGTGAATAAAATCCGGCGGGCCGCGTCTATGTAAGTGTCGGTGTCTCGGTCGGCTCTTTGGCAATTCGGTCGATGGATAAAAAAGGGATTCCGCCTGGGATCGTCGTGCATCCATGATGGTGCGTACGTAAAGACAGTCCGCAAAGACTCTAAGGCACGCATGCTGTGATGGTGCTTGCCGAAGCGGCTCACGATCTGCGCTATCTTGCTTGTGAGGTAGCAATACCTCATGTGTGGCGATCCTGGGCGGAAGGCGGGGGGAACAGCGGGAGGCACCCCGCAAAGGAAGCAAACGAAGCCAATCTTCACGGCTCCCTCATCGGCGCCGAGCGGAGTTCGGCGCCGAAAGCCGGACGGTGGCATCGTACCAGGGCGGAAAATGCGCGAACGAACCCAATTTGGTTCGGCCTCGGCCGTCACTGCCGACGGAACCGGCGCGATCCGGAGAATTCAACGAACCGGTCAACTCGATACGCGAGCCGCCGACCACCTGACCTGGTTTGGCCCTCCTTTTTCTTTTCTGAAGACCATGGTAGCATGGGTGTCAGCCCCGAACGGCTTCGGGGTCTTCAGCGATGCCGGTGATATTGTAAGCCGGATGACCGCGAGGCCTGGCCGAACATCAGGGAAAGGATCGCGTGGCGATGTGGTTCAAGCATCTGTGCGTCAACGCGCTTCATCGACTGCTTATTCGGGGTTCATCCGCGGATCGGGCCGCCGGACCCGGGCGGCGGCGGAGGGTGCCGAGGGCCCGGCCGTCGGCCGAGCCGCTCGAGACCCGGATCGTGCTCGACGGCTCGATCACGACCTATACCTGGATCGGCGCCGGGGACGGCACGAGCTTCAACGACCCGAATAACTGGAGCCACATCGGCAGCTATTACGGCGGCATCGGCGTCACGGGCGTCCCGACGGCCGGCGCAAACCTGTACTTTCCGCCGGTCGCGAGCTTGCCGGCCAAAAGCCCCACCACGATCAATTTCAACTCGAGCTATCCCAGCTTTCCGGTCGGACTGCTCACCATTGCAGACTCCTATACCTTCACCGGAAACGGCGTCTCGGTGAACGACGGGATCGTCGCGGCGAATCCGCCGGCCGGCAAGCCCTCCGTGGCGACCTTGCTCGTATCGAAGGTCAACATGGGCCGGCAGTCGAGCTACTACGTCCAGGCCAGCGCCTCGCTCGACATCGGCAGCGCCACCAACCTGACCGGCGTCCAGCTCATCCACCAGGGAGGGGTCGTCAAGCAAGGCGGAGGGGTGCTCGACATCGACACCCAGAATATCGTCAACCCCCTGTCCGGCCTCTCGCTCCAGACGTTCGAGGTGGCGCAGGGCAGCGTCCTCTTGAGCACCACGACCGACTTCTCCGGCTCGCTGTTCCAGGTCAACCGAAATGCCGGGCTTGACGTTGCCGACAATGCCACGGCGAAGGTCGGATCGCTCGCCGGCGCCGGCTCGGTCAACCTCGAGGGGACCACCGCGGCGAACGACTCGACGAGCCTGACGGCGATCACGCCCGTGGGCGAGTCCGACACCTTCACCGGATCGATCGTCGGCACCGGCCAGTTTGCCCTCTCGGGCCACGGGACGCTGACGATCGGCGGCATCGACCTCGGCGGCGGGGGCTCGGTCGCCGTGCAGATGGGGACGCTCGACATGGAGGGGCCCATCAGCGCCGGGACGATCCAGGTTAACCAGCTCGGGATTCTCGGCGGCCTGGGGACGTGGTCGTTCTCGGGCCCCGCGGTGTTCCAGGCCGGCTCGACCTTGAACGTGTCGCTCGACGGGTTGGTTCCCGGAACCCAGTCCACGCAGATCACGAGCGGCGACTCGACGACGGGGATCGACCTGGGCAGCAGCATCCTGACGGGCACCGTCGGCTACGAGTACCAGGCGGGCGACCAGTTCACGATCGCCAGGGCACCCTTGATCCAGGGCGTCTTCCAGAATGTCGTCGGCGGAAGGGTGCTCCTGGGCGGCAACATCCCGTTCGCGGTGTCCTATTCGCCGACGGCCGTGACGCTCACGGCGATGCAGTCGGAGACGACGACCGAGCTGAGCAGCTCGGGCGGACCCAGCAACCCGGGCCAGCCGGTGACCTTCACCGCGACGATCGGCACCCGCACGGCTCCCGTCGCGGGCGGGACGGTCAGCTTCGAACAGAATGGGGCCGTCGTGGCGACGGAGCCGGTATCGGCGTCGGGGACGGCGACATTCACGACGACCTCGCTGCCGCTCGGCTCGACGACGATCGTGGCCGTGTTCAACGGCGTGTCGAACATCCTCGGCTCGACGAGCGGCTCGGTGATCCAGGTCGTCGTGCCGTACACGACGGCGACCGTGGTTTCCAGCTCGAACAATCCCAGCCGGACCGGACAGGCGGTGACGCTGACGGCGACCGTGACGGCCGATGGGATGCCAGTGACCTCGGGCACGGTCCACTTCACGCGAGGCAACCAGCTCCTGGGCACCGCATCGCTGGGGCCGGATGGCACGGCCAACGTGACAGTCGCGAACCTGCCGCGCGGCGATGTGCGGATTCAGGCGTCGTTCACCGGCAACCCCGATGACTTCGGCTCGGTCAGCCAGGTGTTCGTCCAGGCCGTTTCGCGGTATGACACCGCCACGACGCTCTCGGTCGCGAGCGTCACCCGGCCCAACGGCCAGGTCCGCGAGGCACTGACGGCGGCCGTGGATGCGGTCGGCGCCTCTGGCGTGGTGCCGTCGGGAAAGGTCGTCTTCCGCCGCAATGGCCGGGTGATTGGCCAGGCCAAGGTCGTCGGCGGCACCGCGACGCTCCTGCTGCCGCGCCGCATGGCGGCAACGGGCCGGTTCGTGGCGCAGTTCCAGGTCAGCCGAGACTTCGGCCCGAGCAAGTCGCCGGTGCTGCTACTGCCGGCCTGAGCCGTCGCGGACGAGGGAGCGCGGTGGTAGAATCACCCGCGGCATAAGGCGCGCTTCCCTCCGCACGAGGATTCTCCCCCAGGCGAGCACCACCGATGAGCCTCTCTCCCGACCGCACCCGCCGAGGATTCCTGGCAGCACACCGTTCAGGCCGCCGCGGCGGGGTTCGCCTTTCCCACGATCGTGCCCGGCGTCGGCGCTGGGGCTCTCGGGCGCGGTCGCGCCGAGCAACCGGGTCACCCTCGCGGTCATCGGCACGGGCAACCAGGGGTTCAACGACATCCAGCTCGTTCCTCAAGGACGAGCGGGTGCAGATCGTCGCCGTCTGCGACGTGAACCGCGAGAGCGCCGGCTACTGGGACGGCAAGGTCGGCGGCCGCGAGCCGGCCAAGCGGCTGGTCGAGGAGCACTATGCCGCCGATCGACGCGACGGGACCTATCGCGGCTGCGAGGCGTACGTCGATTACCGCGAGGTCCTGGGCCGAGCCGACATCGACGCCGTCGAGGTCTGCACGCCGGACCACTGGCACGCCATCCCGGTCATCGCCGCGTGCAAGGCCGGCAAGGACATCTACTGCCAGAAGCCGCTCTCGCTGACGATCGCCGAGGGCCGCGCCATGAGCTACGCGGTCAACAAGTCCGGGGTCGTCTTCCAGACCGGCAGCCAGCAGCGCTCCGACTGGCGATTCCGCCGCGCCTGCGAACTGGTCCGCAACGGCCGGATCGGCAAGCTCAAGCCGGTCCGGGTCGGGCATGCCCGCGGGCCGGACCGACTACGCCAAGACGGGCGACCACAAGAAGCCCGAGCCGGTCCCCAAGGGCTTCGACTACGACCTCTGGCTGGGCCCGCGCCCCGAGGCCGCCTATGCACCGGCCCGCTGCCACGTCAACTTCCGCTGGATCTACGACTACTCGGGCGGCCAGGTCACCGACTGGGGCGGCCACCATCCCGACTGCGCCCAGTGGGGCATGGGCACCGAGATGACCGGCCCGGTCGAGATCCGCAACGCCAAGGGCGTCTTCCCGCCCGACCCGCTCTGGAACACGGCGACCGAGTACTCCTTCGAGGCCGTCTACGAGAACGGCGTGACGATGCATCATCTCGAACAAGGAGAAGATGGGCGTGACCTTCGAGGGGACCGAGGGGACGATCTACGTCAACCGCGGCAAGCTCGAGGCCGACGCCGAAGTCGATGCTCGACTCGAAGATCGGCCCCGACGGGGTCCACCTCTACAAGAGCGACGACCACTTCCGCAACTTCATCGACTGCGTGCTCTCGCGCGGGCCGACCGCGGCGCCGGTGGAGGTGGCGCATCGCTCGATCACGATCTGCCACCTGGGCAACATCGCGATGCGACTGGGCCGCGAGACGCTGCGGTGGGACCCGCGGACCGAGCGGATCATCGGCGACGACGAGGCCGCCCGGATGCTCAGCCGACCCTACCGCGATCCCTGGAGCCTGCCGAGCGTTTGATTTGAGCGGAACGCGGCCGATTGTGCCGGTCGGCGATATGTGATTGATGTTGATGAAAGCCATCGAGCCGCTCGAGATCCCCGTAACACATGCGAACGGTTGAAGCCATGACGAGCACAACGGGCGACGAGACAACGCATCGCGAGGCCCCTGCCCTGGCGAGCGTGGAATTCCCCCGGCCGCTGGAGCCGCGGCCCGAGATCAGCCACGTCCTGTTCGACTTCGACGGCACGCTGTCGCTGATCCGCCAGGGGTGGCCCGAGGTGATGGTGCCGATGTTCGTCGAGGTCCTGCCGCCGCGGCCGGGCGAGTCCGACGAAGTCGCTGCGCGAGATGGTCCTCGACGACATCATGCGGCTCAACGGCAAGCAGACGATCTACCAGATGATCCAGCTCGCCGAGCGGATCCGCGAGCGGGGCGGCGAGCCGAACGAGCCGCTCTGGTACAAGCACGAATACCTCCGCCGGCTCGACGCGCACATCGGTGCCCGGACGTCGGGGCTCGCCGCCGGCACGATCGCCCCGGACGACCTGCTGGTCCACGGCGCCCGGGCTTGCTCGAGCACCTGCGTGGGCCTGGGGCTGTCGCTCTACCTGGCCAGCGGCACCGACGAGTACGCCGTGAAGCGCGAGGCCGAGCTGCTCGACGTCACCCGCTACTTCGACGGCCGCATCTACGGCGCCGTCGACGACTACAAGCAGTTCTCCAAGAAGATGGTCATCGACCGCATCCTCCGCGAGAACGCGATCACGGGCCGGCAGCTGCTGGCGTTCGGCGACGGCTACGTCGAGATCGAGAACACCAAGCAGGCCGGCGGCCTGGCCGTGGCGGTCGCCAGCGACGAGGCGAACAACGGCTCGGGCCGCGTCGACGAGTGGAAGCGGCGCCGGCTGCTGGGCGTCGGCGCCGACGCCGTCATCCCCGACTTCCGCGACGCCGTCGCTCTGGTCGATTATCTGCTCGGCCGCTGAACGACGAAGGAGCGACCCGTGGCCGTCGAGCCGCTCGACCTGTCGAAGCTGCGGGTCCTGCCGCTCGCGGCCGCGCGGCAGCCTGACGCGCGCCGACGAGATCCTGGTCGATCCGGAGGCGGCCCCGCCGGCCTGCCCCGAGGCCGTGGCCGGTGCGGTGGCCGGTGCGGCCGAGGCGATCCGCGCGGCGAGGGCACGGGGCGCCGCGGTCATCCTGATCTACGGCGCCACCTGCTGCGCAACGGGGCCGCGCGGATCCTCGAGCGGATGATGGCCGGCGGCTGGCTCACGCACCTGGCGACCAACGGCGCCGGGACGATCCACGACTGGGAATACGCCTGGCTCGGCGCCTCGACCGAGTAGCGTGCGAGCAGAACGTCGCGACCGGCACCTTCGGCTCCTGGCACGAGACCGCGACGAACATCCACCTCGCCCTGATGGCCGGCGCGCTCGACGGCCTGGGCTACGGCCGGGCGCTGGGGCGGTTCATCCTGGAGGACGGTGCTGACTCTGCCGCGGCGCGACGAGCTGGCCGCGGCGATCGCGGCCGAGCCCCGGCATCCGCTCGACCGCCGCCCGGGCCGACCTGCTGCGGACGATCGAGTCCCAGGGCTGGCCGGCCGGGCGGGTCGAGGTCGAACCACCGCTGGAAGCACGCCTCGATCCTGGCCCAGGCCTGGCGCCACGGCGTGCCGATGACCGTCCATCCCGGGGATCGGCTACGACATCATCGCCAACCATCCGGTGTTCAACGGCGCCGCGATCGGCCGGGCGGCCGAGTGGGATTTCAAGCTGTTCGCCGGCTCGCTCCGCGACCTCGACGGCGGCGTCGTGCTCTCGATCGGCTCGGCCATCATGGGGCCGCAGGTCTTCGAGAAGGCGCTGAGCTGCGTCAACAACCTCCGGCTCCAGGACGGCCGCCGGCGTCGTGCGCGGCCATTCGATCTATCGTGGTCGACCTCCAGGACGGCGGCGGCTGGGACTGGACGCAGGGCGAGCCGCCCAAGACGAACCCCGCGTATTACCTGCGGTTCTGCAAGAGCTTCTCGCGGATGGGCGGGGCGCTGAATTACGTCCAGTGCGACAACCTGACGTTCCTTCATCACCTGTACCGACGGCTGGACAGCTCATGAACGCCGATCGTTCCACGCTCGATCACCTCGCGATATCCGGGCCTGCGGGTCGCGGTGGTCGGCGACTTCTTCCTCGACCGCTACCTGCACATCGACCCGAGCCGCGCCGAGGTCTCGATCGAGACGGGACTGACGGTGTACAACGTCGTGGACGTGCGGCCCCAGCCGGGCGCGGCGGGCACGATCGTGAACAACCTCGTTGCCCTGGGGATCGGCGAGATCCTCGCCGTCGGCTTCTGCGGCGACGACGGCGAGGGATACGAGCTCCGCCGGGCGCTGGCTCGGCACGGGCTGGCGTCAACCTGGAGCACTTCCTCACGTCGACGTCGCGTCGCACGCCGGTCTACTGCAAGCCGATGGTGATCGAGCCGGATCGACCGCCGCGCGAGCTGAACCGGCTCGACTCGAAGAACTGGACGCCGACGCCCGAGGACGTGCGACGCGGCCTCGCCGATCGCGTCCGGGCGCTGGCGAATCGGGTCGATGTCTTGCTGCTGCTCGACCAGGTCGACCGTCCCGAGACGGGCGTCGTGACCGCCCCGGTACGAGATGCCGCGCTCGTCGCGCTCGAGGCGAATCCCGCGCCTGGTCGTCCTGGCGGACAGCCGCCGTGGCCTGGCGGATTTCCCGCCGGTCGGGTTCAAGATGAACGCGGCGGAGCTGGCGCGGATGACGGGCTCGGACCGCGTTGGCGAGGACTCGATCCGCCGTCAGGCGTCGGCGCTGGCGGACCGCACGGGCCGGCCGGTGTTCATCAGCATGGCCGAGCGCGGGATCATCGGCGCGGTGCCGGGTCGGGCCCCTGAGCACGTGCCCGCGCTGCCGGTCCGCGGCCCGATCGACGTCGTCGGAGCCGGAGACGCGGTCATGGCGAACCTGGCCGTCGCGCTGGCCTCGGGCGCCGAGATCGGCGAGGCGATGCAGCTTGCGATGGCGGCGGCCTCGCTGGTGATCCACCAGCTCGGCACCACGGGCACGGCCTCAGTCGCCGAGATTGCCTCGCTGATCGGCACCGGTGGGTGATCGGTCAATCCGCGCGGTTCAGCCCCAACGCCCATTGGAACAACCGACGGGTCCAGGCCGCTTCGATGAGCGCATCGTCGGCGGTCAACCAGGCGACGATCTCGTCCGGGTGGATCGGCAGGAACCGGCTGACCTCGGCCCGGGCGTAGGTTCCGTCGGGCTGGAGTTGCTCGATCACCAGCGTGATGCAGTTGAATCGCCAGACCTCGGCGACCCTCGAGCGCTTTGTAGATCGACGGGCGGTCAACCTGCGAACGGGAGATGTCGATCTCGATCGCCAGGTTGGGTGTCGGATAATCGGCGGGGTCCATCGACCGGCGAGCCAGGGCCTGGCGCGCGACAAGAAGCTTCTCGGGCTCAAAATAGAAGGAATGGTCGGCCTCGAGCCCGCGGTCCGCCTCTTTCGTCTTCCACGTTGTCTGCCCGGCGCTCAGATAGTCGATGTCCAGCCCGGCCGCCACGGCGCCAACAAACATGCCCATTCTGACCTTGAAAGACTCGTGCACATTCCCCGTCGTCATGAGCTCGAGGTCCTTCCCATCGTAGGCCAGGCGAACGTGCTGGCCCTCGCCGATCGCCTCGTCCAGGCGGTTGTACAGGTCCCGATCGACTCCGCGGATGACGATCCGCTGATCGGCGCTCTCGGTGGGGGCGCGTTCGGCAGGGCGCGGCGGGACCGTGGCCGGCCTGAGCTCGAGCGTGGACATGAGGATGTCTCCTTTGCGGTTTGACCATCGATGATAGCCGAGCCGTCCGGTTCCGTCGATTCGACACCACCACGAGCGAGCGGCGTGTGGCGGCGGGCCGGCCCCGCTCGGGGGGCATTTGGATCTCGAACTAGGGGCGTGCTTCGCCCGGTTGTCGCATTTATAATCGTCGGGACGGGACAGCAGGACTGACGGCCGGGGCGGCGCCGGCATGCCGGCGCCGCCTTCTCTCTCCGGCCCTTCGGTTGCGGTGCGCAAAGGCCGCTCGTGGTGATATGACGGCAAGAACGAAGGGCGATCACTGAAGGACGGACAACATGGGTCGGTCGTGGCGGGCGGGACTCGGCTGGCGATGGCGCGGGCTTGCCATCGTTCTGGGTGTGTTGAGCATGGTGGTGGTGGGGCTCGGCCTGGCCTCCGACGATCCCACGACGGAGCTGGGCTCCGGCCGCTATCCGGCGGCATACGCGATCCGGGGGGCCAAGGTCGTCGTCGCGCCCGGCAAGGTCGTCGAGCCGGGGACGGTCGTCATCCGCCGCGGCGTCATCGAGGCCGTCGGGCCCGATAAGGACGTCACCGTCCCCTTCGACGCCGAGACGATCGAGGGCAAGGGCCTGGTCGTCTACGCCGGGTTCATCGACCTGTACACGACGGTCGGCCAGAACGCCGGGGTCGAGCGGTCGACCACCGGCCGGGGCCGTCCGGTCGACCTGTCCGAATCGCCGCTCGCCTCGACGCCCACCGATAACCGCCGGGGGCTGACGCCCGAGTTCCAGGTCGCCGGTGCGCTCGACCTGAACGACGCGCTGGCCGATCCGAGACGGCGGCTGGGCTTCACCGACTTCCTCTCGGCTCCCGCCGGGGCGATCGCCACCGGGCAGAGTGCGCTGGTCAGCCTGAGCGGCCTGCCGCGGCGCGAGGCGATCGTCGCCTCGCCGATCGCCCTGCACATCAACCCGGCGCCGCCGTTCGAGCCGGCCGGACCCTCGACGAAATCCGACACGCCGGCCTTCACTCCCGGCCAGGGCCGCCGACGGATGGGCGACGCCGGCCGGACCGACCGAGAACCCCTACCCGCGCGTGTTGATGGGGTCGATCGCCCACCTCCGCCAGGCGATGCTCGACGCCGAGCACCTCAAGCAGCTCGAGGCGTTCACCGCGAAGCACGGCGGCCCGCACGCCGCCCTTCGACCCGGCGCTCAAGGCCCTGGCCGGCGGCGCGGGCGAAGAAGGTGCCGGTCTGGTGGGAGGCGAACAGCACGCGACGAGATCCACCGGGCGCTCGACCTGGCCGAGGAGTTCGGCACCACGGCCGTGATCGTCGGCGGCCGCGAGGCGGCCAAGGTCGCCGACCGGCTCAAGGCGTACAAGGTCCCCGTCGTGTTGCGGCTGAGCGTGCCCGAGGAGCCGAGGGTCCCCACCGAGGCCGAGTACCGCAAGAAGCCGGCCGCCGAGCGCGACGAGCCGCTCCGCGTGCTGGCCCACCGCAAGGCGAAGTGGAAGGAGCAGCTCGCCACCGCCTCGGTGCTGGCGAAGGAGGGAATCCCCTTCGCCTTCGCCACCGACGGCGTCGACGCGGCTCGAGACCTGCCGGCCAACCTGCGCAAGATCATCGGCGAGGGCCTCAAGCCCGACGACGCCCTGGCCGCGCTCACCGCGCACGCCGCGGCCATCGCGGGCGTCGAGAAGCGGCTCGGGACCATCGAGCCCGGCAAGCTCGGCCACGTGATCGTCATGACGGCGCCGTTCACCGAGGAGCGGGCCAAGGTCAAGTTCGTCCTGCTCGACGGCCTCAAGTTCGAGGTCAAGCCCGAGGACGCCGCCCGCGCGAAGGGCAAGGGCGGCCGGCGGACGCGGCGGCCGCGGCCGGCCCGGCCGCGGCGAGTCCGCCGAGAAGTGCCGAGCGAGGAGGACCAGCCGGACGAGACGGCACGCCGAAGCCCCGAAGAAGCGAAGCACCTCACGGCGAGCCCGTCGAGAAGAAAGCCGAGGCGAGACCCAGGCCGGTCGCCGAGAACACAGACAGATCGCCGAGGTGATGCAAGAAGGGCGAGGCCCCAAGGCCGAGGAACCGAAGAAGGCCGAGGCCCCCAAGGCCGAGAGCCCGAAGAAGGCACGCAGGCACAAGAAGGCGCCGGCAGCCCCCGCCGTTCGTCGACGTCGCCACCGAACTGGACGAGGATCGCAAGCCGGCGATCCACACCGGCGGCAGCGTGCTCATCAAGGACGCCACGATCCTGACCGTGACCAAGGGCACGATCCCCAAGGGCTCGATCCTGGTCGAGAAGGGCAAGATCAAGGCGGTCGGCAAGGACCTGACGGCGCCGGCGGGCGTGAAGGTGATCGACGCGGCCGGCCTGGTCGCGATGCCGGGGATCATCGACACGCACTCGCACATCGCCATCCAGGGGGGCGTCAACGAGGGGAGCCTGTCGGTCGTGCCCGAGGTCCGGGTCAAGGACGTGGTCACGGGCGACGACGTCGCGATCTACCGGGCGCTCGCCGGCGGCACGACCACGGCGCGGCTGCTGCACGGGTCGGCCAACACGATCGGCGGCCAGGACGCGGTCGTCAAGCTGCAAGTACGGCAAGCCGGGCCGCGACCTGATCATCCGCGACGGGCCGCAGGGCGTGAAGTTCGCCCTGGGCGAGAACGTCACGCGATCGCCCCGGCGGTTCCCCAACACCCGGATGGGCGTCGAGGCGGTGATCGAGAAGTGCTTCGAGGAGGCCACGGGCCTATCGCGCGACGTGGGACGCGTACTCGCGGAAGGCCGAGAGGCGAGAAGACGAGGAGCGGCAAGCGGCATCGCCGTGAAGGTCGTCCCGCCCGATGCCGCCGCCCCGGGTCGACCTGCGGCTCGAGGCGCTCGGCGGCGATCCTCGACGGCAAGATCCGCATCCACAGCCACTGCTACCGCAGCGACGAGATCCTGATGCTGCTCCGCACGGCGCAGAAGTACGGCGTGCGGGTGCAGTCGCTCCAGCACGTCCTGGAGGGGTACAAGGTCGCCGCCGAGATCGCCGCGCACGGGGCCAGCGCCTCGACGTTCTCCGACTGGTGGGCCTACAAGATCGAGGCGTATGACGCGATCCCGTTCAACGCGGCCCTGCTGACCGAGGCCGGGGCCAACGTCTGCATCAAGAGCGACGACGCCGAGCTGATGCGGCACCTGAACCTCGAGGCGGCCAAGATGGTCAAGTACGGCGGGGTCTCCGAGGCGCAGGCCCTGGCGATGATCACGATCAACCCGGCCCGGGAGCTGGGGCTGGACGACCGGCTCGGCTCGATCGAGGTCGGCAAGGACGCCGACATCGCGCTCTTCAACGGCCACCCGTTCGACGCCTTCTCGCGGTGCGAGCTGTCGCTGATCGACGGCGAGGTCTACTTCCAGCGGCGCGAGCCGGGCGGCAAGCTCGGCCGCGCGGCCGGGCGACCACTCGACGATGCCGCCAGCGCGCCGAGCCGCTGCGGAACCGCTCGATCGAGATCGCCGCGCAGCCCAAGGGGGTCTTCGCCCTGGTCCGGGCGCCAACATCCACCCGGTCTCCGGCCCCGAGATCAAGGGCGGGCACGATCGTCGTCGCCGGCGGCAAGATCGCGGCGGTCGGGCCGGCCGGCGTCGGTGGCGATCCCGCCCGAGGCGCAGACCATCGACCTGGGCGGCCTGGACGTCTGGCCGGGGCTGGTCGACGCCGGCTCGACCGTCGGCCTGGCCGAGATCGGCAGCCTGAGCGAGACCCAGGACTTCGCCGACGCCGCGCAGTTCCAGCCCGAGCTGCGGACCAGCACGGCCCTGCACCCCGACAGCGAGCACATCCCGGTGACCCGGGCCAACGGCATCCTGACGTCGTACATCCAGCCGACCGGCGGCGTGATCTCCGGCCAGGGGTGCCTGATCGACCTCAACGGCTGGGTGCCGCGCGAGCTGGTGATCGTCGACGCCGCCGGCGCTCAACGTGACGATCCCGACCTACGTCGCCGCAATCCCGAGCGGCGACCGTCGGCCAGGCCGGGGCCGGCCCGGGGCAGGGCCAGGGCGGCGGCGAGGCGGCCGATCCCAACGCGCGGCGGAAGGAGCAGCTCGACAAGATCAAGGAGATGTTCCGCAAGGCGATCGCCTACGACGCCGTGGTCCGCGCGGCGCCCGCGCCGCGGCGACGCCCCCGGCGCCCGACCCCCGGCTCGAAGCCATGGTGCCGTACGCCCGCGGCGAGAAGCCGGTGATCTTCCACGCCGAGCAGCAGGTCGAGATCCTCGACGCGCTGGAGCTGGCCCGGGAGCTGAAGCTCAAGGCGGTGATCTCCGGCGGCGCCGAGGCGTGGAAGGTGGCCGACGCGCTTGCAGAAGGCCGAAGGTGCCGGTGCTGCGTCGGCGGGCACGCTCCGCCTGCCCCGCAAGGAACACGACCCGTATGACGCCGACTATTCGCCACCCGGCGCGGCTGCACGCCGCGGGCGTGACCTTCGCGATCAAGTCGCAGGCGGGCGGCCCGAGCGACGCGACCTCGACCCGCAACCTGCCCTACGAGGCGGCCAGCGCCGTCGCCTTCGGGCTGCCCGAGGATGCGGCCGTGCAGTCCGTCACGCTGACCCCGGCGCGGATCCTCGGCGTCGCCGATCAGGTCGGGTCGATCGAGGCCGGCAAGCGGGCCAACCTCGTCGTCACGGCCGGGCACATCCTCCAGCCGACGACCGACGTGCTGGAGCTCTTCATCGACGGCCAGCCGCTGCCGCCCGAGAGCCGGCACACCCAGCTCTACGCCAAGTACCGCCGGCGGCTGGACGAGGTCCGGGCCGGCAGGGCCCGGATGGGGATCGAGCCGGCGTCGAGCCGCGAGATCGGCCGTAGCGAGAGCGAGGCCGTTCGCGCGGGAGCTGGCTCGGAGTAGGAAGGGAGCTCTTCCAGGGGAGCACGCGGCGAACGACCTGGGCGGCAACACCCGCTCTGGCCGTTCGGCCGCGAAAGAGACTCTCAGAAAGGCGTGCGGGTAGGCTCGTAGGGTGGGTCGAGCGCAGCGAGGCCCCATAGGCGAAAGTTAAGGGATTTGGGATTGTCTCACCCGGCATCTCGTGGAGTTGACAGATGTTGCGCCCACCGGGCCGGGTCGGCGGTTCGCGGTTGGCGCGGGTCTCCGACCCGGCCGACGCGACGGTCGATGCGGCCCGGTTTTGGCGGGTCTCCCCACGCCGCCGCCGGCCCGGACCGGCCCCCACGTCGGTCATGCTCCAGCCTGACGCCGATCCGGGCGGGCGGGCCGGACCGTGCAGGCCGGAGCGTGACCGACATCGGCCCGGGCCGACAGCTCTCTCGAGCGGGCCGAAGGGGCCGTCTCGAGGCTTTCAGCCTCGTTCATAGCGGCTTCCGAGACTCACGCCAAACCGCAAAACAACCGGCCAAATATGAACCGCGTCACGGAAACCGCCTCCGCGCCGGAAAATCTCAAGGAATCTCCAGATATTTTTTCTGCTTCTGGCCAAAGGGCTTGCGTCAAGAAAATGCCGCTTTTCGCCGATAGGTGCATTTCAGTTTCTGCAAACCTGATACATCCTGATAGTAGGGGGAGAGAAGAGAGCGGAGGGGGTACAGGGGGTTTTGGGGGCCCTGGAACATCAAATGCATGCAAACGATCTCCTCCTGGACCCCGCGAGATCGTCCTGGGCGGCGGCTGCCGCAAGTGCTCGATACCATGTCGTCAGGTAAGCACCGGATACCGAATTCGAGGTCTCGTCCGGTGAGGATGGCCCATTGCAGGCGGCCGGATCGCCCGCCCCAGGTCGAGGGCTGGACCGAAGACCGTCCTCCCGATCGACGACGATGAGAATACCCGGCCCGTGATCGCCGGTAGGCTATCGCATTTCGGCTCCCTTGAGGTCGGAGCGTGGGGATAGTCACCGATCTCTGGTTCCGACGGAGGGGTCCCGCCTTGCACTGATCTGTCAACTCGCTCGCTGGCGATCTGCGCCGATTTGAGACAATCCCACTTTCGCCTATGGGGGCGAGCGGAGCGAGTCCCACCGATTCCTCGCCGCCGAACTACGTCTGTCCGACCGCCGTGCGAAGGCCCGTAGGGTGGGGTCGAGCGCAGCGAGGCCCACCGATCCTCTCCGCCGTGCCGGTGGGCCTGTGCCGAACCGGTGGGCCTCACGCCTGCGGCGTTCGACCCACCCTACGACTCCCGACCGCCGTGGGAAGGTGTGTGGGTAGGGTCGTCGGGTGGGGCGAGCGACGCGAGGCCCACAGATCTTCCCCGCCGAGCCGGTGGGCCCCACGCCTGCGGCGTTCGACTTACCCTACGACTGCCTTCACACACTCGCTCAAAGCCGATCGCCTCCCCGCCGCGGCCTCCAGGGCCGGGACGGGGAGGCGATCTTGCGAAAACACCACTCTCGGATGCCGCGGTATCCCCGGTGCCCTGTTGACGGCCCTCAGCGGTTGCCGCCGATCTTGATCTGGCGGGGCCTGGCCTGCTCGGACTTTGGCAGGACCAGGGTGAGCACGCCGTGCTCGAACTGCGCCTGGGCCTTGTCCGAATTGACGGGCGTCGCCAGCGAGAGCGAGCGCTGGAACGACCCGTAGCGGCGCTCGCGCAGGTGCCAGCGCTCGCCCTTCCTGTCCTCCTGGGCCTTCGACTCGCCCTGGATGGTCAGGGTGTCGCCGTGGACGGTGATCTGCACGTCCTCGGGCTTGACGCCGGGCAGGGACGCCTTGACCACGAATTCGCTGTCGTTTTCGCTCACGTCGAGCGGCAGCAGGCCCGCGGCGGTCTGCGGCCCGGCACGTTCGACGGCCGGATGAAGCTCTCGCGAAACAGGGCGTTCATCGCGTCGCTGAGGCTGACGGCCTCGCGGTACGGTTCCCATCGGTCAATCGCCATCGTGTCGGTCTCCTCGATCCAGAAGTTCAGGCGGGGGAAATGAGCCGGGCGCCGCCCGGGCCGTCGATTCGACGCGGCCCGGGGCGTCGTCCTCACTCGCTCGATCGATCATGGCGGGTTGTTGCGCTCGGACCCGGCCGCGTGCCGATCAGCTCGACCGCAGCGCGATCTTCCGCGGCTTGGCCTCGGGGCTCTTGGGCAGGGTGATCCGCAGGACGCCCTGGCCAGGTCGGCCTGGACGGCCTCGGCGTTCACCTGCTCGGGCAGGCTGATGGCCCGCTCGAACCGGCCCCACGTCCGGCCGTTATAGAGGTACTTACGCCCCTCCTCGGCCTTGCGCTCGCCCCGGATGTACAGGATGCCCTTGTGCACCGTGACCTCGACATCCTGGTCGGTCAGGCCCGGCAGGTCGGCCTCGACGTACAGGTGGTCCTCATCCTGCCAGAGCGACAGGGGCATCGCCGTCTCCCTCGGGACGCACCGCGAAGAAGCGATCGTCGAAGAGGCGGTCGAACAGCCCCTCCAGCCGGTTGCTCGGAAGAGGTCCACGGGGTCATCGTCACGTTGTTGCGAATGGCAGGCAGCATCGTCTTCTCTCCTCTCAAAGGCTCGCGGGCAACGATTGAAAGGAACACCTCAGTCAGGTTCCCGGAAGCCCTCGGCCGCCCGATGGCCCGTGCGTCGCCGGCTGTCTGCTTCCTTGGTAAAGAGGAAATGCAAGAGGCGTGCCAGCCAAAATGGTTTGTCTTAAATCATTGTAATCGTGAGATTTATGGAAACTGGCCGGTTTGCTGGCCCATGATCGTTTCGCCAGAATGGCAGTCTCGCTGGCGGCCATCTGTCAGCGGTGCCATAATGGCAGTTTGGACGAAATGCGAATGGCAGGCCGATGCTAAATCGGGTCCTCGCCCGGGCGTGCCGCGCGGGCCCTTACCGACCCGGACCGAGCCCAATGCCTCTCCAGATGATCCCCAGGGCGCAACGAAGGTGGTTGACCAGGAGCGGCGGCTGAGGAGCCGTCGAGAGAGGGTGGTCCGACGGCCGGGGAGCCTCTTGTCGGAGCCTCTTCCACGTCAGCCGGGGAGGTCGCCCTTGCCGGCGGCCCGCTCGCCGGATGGGTCCGGGGGCGTGGCGGAGTCCTGCGGCGGGGAGGGCTCGATCCGGATCTGGCGGATCCGCGTTGGGATCGGCGCGGAGGACGGTGAGGCGGTGGCCGTCGATCGTGACCGCGTCGCCCGGCCGGGCCAGCCGGCCGAGCAGGTCGAGGACCAGGCCGCCGACGGTCTCGGCGTCGGTCTCGGGGAGCTCCATCCCGCAGGTCTCGGCCAGGACGTCGAGCGGGCAGGAGGCGTCGACCTCGTAGACGTCGTCGCCCACGGGCGTGATCTGCGGCGTCTCGCGGTCGAACTCGTCCTGGATCGGGCCGACGAGCTCCTCGAGCACGTTCTCGAGCGTCGCCATGCCGACCACGCTGCCGTACTCGTCGAGCAGCATCGCCAGGTGCACCCGGTTGCGCTGGAACTCCAGCAGGAGCTGGTCGAGCCGGAGCATCACCGGCAGGAACGGGACCTTCCGCGCGAGCTGCCGCAGGTCGACCCGCCCGTTCTGGTACGACCCGGTGCGGAAGACGTCCTTGACGTGGATCATGCCGATGACCGAGGTCAGGTCGTCCTCGCAGAGCGGGAATCGCGTGTGCCCCGCCTGGCGGGCGATCCGCAGGTTGTCCTCGAGCGGCCGCGACAGGCTCAGGTAGACGATGTCCGGCCGCGGGACCATCACCCGCCGCGCCGTCTTCTCCTCGAGGTTGAGCACGTTCTCGATCATCATCCGCTCGTTGCGCGACAGGTGGCCGCCGGCCACGCTCTCGGCCACGATCAGCCGCAGCTCTTCTTCCGAATGCGCCAGCTCGGACGTGTTCGGTGTGGCCCAGGCCCATGCACCCAGAGCGTCAGGTTGCTCGCCTTGTTCAAGCAGCCAGATCACCGGCGAGAAGACGTAGGAGAGGATCACCAGCGGCGGGGCGGTCAACAGCGCCAGCAGCTTGGGCTCGCGGATCGCCAGGGTCTTGGGCGCCTGCTCGCCCAGCGCCATGTGCAGGAACGTCACCAGCGAGAGCGTGGCGATCGGCACGGCCCCGGTCGACACGCCGAAGACGACGATCCGCGGCGTGGGGATATGCAGGCGCATGAAGGCCGCCTTCACCATCGGGCTCGACCCAGTCGTGCATCGCCGCACCCGAGGGCCAGGCTGGCCATCGTGATGCCGATCTGCGAGGCCGACAGGTAGAAGTCGAGCCGATCGAGCGCCTTGCTGGTGAGCCTGGCCGCCCAGTTGCCCTGCTCGGCGAGCTGATCGATCTGGGTCGCCCGCACCTTCACCAGGGCGAATTCGGCCGTGACGAAGAACCCGTTGATCAGGATCAACCCGGCGATCAGCAGGATCTCGAGGTATCCCATGTACGGACGAAATCCGGTCCTCGCGCGGGCGGTCCGGGCCGGCGTCGTGTGGCCAGGCCCGCCGAGTCCGCGGCCCGCCGCACCCGGTCACGATCGCGCCGACGTCGCACCCGCACCCGCAAGGTCGCCGATTCTACCCGAAAACCCGCCGCGTTGATACTCCCGAGCTCCGCCACATCCCGCCGGCCCCGGATCGCCCGACGGCACCGCCTCGACGACGACTTCCCCTTGACGCAGTCGCAGCGGTACTTTACGGTGTAAAGTCAGCGAGGGCGACGGTGGCCGTCGCCGATCCGGGAAGTACGCGGATGGGGGTGGACACCGATGGAACTGCGTGAAGCCTTGACGCAGATCACGGAGATCCGGCTGCAACTGGCGCGGACGGAGGTCTTCCGCGGCTATCGGGCGATGCCGGTGGCCTTCTCGGGCCTGGTGGCGATCCTGGCCGGGCTGATCCAGGCGGCGACGATCGCGGACCCGATCGATCAGGTCGGGGCGTATCTGTCGCTGTGGATCGGCGCGCGCGGCGATCAGCGCGCTGGCGGCCGGGCTGGAGATGATGGTCCGGGCCCGGAATGCCTCGTCGCGGCTGACCCGCGAGCTGACCTGGCTGGCGCTGGAGCAGTTCTGCCCGAGCCTGGTGGCCGGGGCGCTGCTGACGATCGTGCTGGTCCGGGCCGCGCCGGAGGAGCCTGTGGATGCTGCCGGGGCTCTGGCAGATCGTCTTCAGCCTGGGGATCTTCGCCTCGTGCCGCCTGCTGCCCCGGGCGACGTTCTGGGTCGGGGGTCTTCTACCTGGTCGCGGGGCTCGCGCGCTGGCCGTGGCGCACGGCGATGCGGCGCTTTCGCCGTGGGCCATGGCATTGCCCTTCGGCGCGGGGCAGTTGCTGGCCGCCGCCGTGCTGTATGCCACCCTGGAGCGCGATCATGCCGCCGAATCGCAAAGCGACAGGCCCGGCGAGCCGACCGGCCGCTTCGCCTACGAGGGACTCGAGCGTGTCTTCCACGAGAAGGCCCGGCTCGGGATCATGACCTCGCTGGTCTCGCACCCGCGCGGCGTCGTCTTCGCCGACCTCAAGGAGCTCTGCCACCTCACCGACGGCAACCTCAGCCGCCACCTCCAGGTGCTGCACGAGGCCGGCTTCGTCGAGATCTGGAAGGGATTCCACCAGAACCGGCCCCAGACCCTCTGCCGGCTCACCGACGACGGCCGCCGCCGGTTCCTCGAATACATCAACGTCCTCGAGACCGTCGTCCACGATGCCCTCAAGGCCGCCCGCACCGAGCCGGCCGGCCACCTCGGCACCCCCAACCTCGCCGAGGGCTGGTCCCCCGCCTGATCGAGCTCACAGCCGACCGATCGCGGCGGCCGGGCCACCGCCCCTTTTTTCTCCTGCTTGTTCGCTTTGCATTGCCAAGTTATTGCGAGTCTCGAGCGGGGCGAGCCCCGGCGAGCGCGGATCGAGGTCGGCCGGCATCCGAGGTCGGCGTGCGGAAGGAGGCAGAAATGCGAGTGATCCGGGCCGAGGTGATGGGACTCTGCTTCGGGGTGCGGGATGCCCTGGCGGTGGTCGACGGGATCGGCGACCCGGCGGCCGTGACGATCCACGGGCAGCTCGTGCACAACGAGGTGGTGCAGAGGCGGCTGGCCGCGCGAGGGTTCGCGATGCGGGACGAGGGGCGGCGCGGGACGTCGTCGGATCGATTCGGAGACGCCGGTCGTGCTGATCACGGCGCACGGGATCAGCGACCGGGAGCGCGACCGGCTCGAGTCCGGCGGCAAGCGGCTGATCGACACGACCTGCCCGCTGGTCGAGCGGGTCCATCGAGCGGCGCAGGCGCTCGAGCGACAGGGCTATCACGTCCTGGTGATCGGGCGGACGGGGCCACGTCGAGGTCGAGGGGATCGTCGGCGACCTGGGCGATCACCACGTGATCGAGTCGGAGTCGAGGAGGTCGCCGCGTATCCGCATCGTCGGCTGGGGATCGTCTGCCAGACCACGATGCCCGAGGATCGCGTCGCGAGGATTCGCGCGGCGATCGTCGCGAGCAACCCCGAGGCCGAGATCAGGTTCGTCGACACGGTCTGCCTGCCGACGAAGGAGCACCAGCGGGCCCTCGAGCGGCTGCTCGATCGGGTCGACGCGGTCGTGGTGGTCGGCGGCCGGAACTCGAACAACACCCGCGAGCTCGCCGCGAAGTGCCGCGAGCGGGGCAAGCCGGCGCTGCACGTCCAGTCGGCCGCCGAGCTCGACCCCGCCTGGTTCAAGGGGATCGCCACCGTCGGCCTGACCGCGGGGACCTCGACGCTGGCGGAGACCATCGAGGAGGTCCACCGGGCGCTCGTCTGGATCGGCGGCGACGGCCACGAGCCGCGCGAAGGCTCGCCGGTGAGATGCCGGCGCCGGTCGGGCTTCCTCGGGATGCTCGAAGCGGAGGTGCGCCCATGAGCGAGCGGCCGCGTCGCAAGATTCGCGTGCGGACCTGGATCGGCGTCGGTCTGATTGCGCTCGTCGCGATGATCGTCGCCGTGCGGCGGGACCGCGTCTACAAGCCCGGCGAGACGATCCGTTACGATGATTTCTTCTTCACGCTCAGGAGTGTGAACCGGTCGCCGGTCCCTGCGGGTCCGGGGCAGGGCCGATCGGCCGGGGCCGTCGAATACGTCGTGAAGCTGACGATCGAGAACCGGGCCAGGTCGGGTATCGTTCACGTTCCCCGAGGGGGCGGTGGCCCTGTTCGACCCGCGAGACGGCCGCCGATTCCTGCCGGACACTCAGGCTCAGCGTGCCTACGAGGAGGCCACCGGGCGAGAAGTCGCCAGAACCCATCGTGCTGCGGGCGGGCGAGTCGAGCGACGAAAGCTTATGTCTTCCGGTTGCCCGCCGACGTGCGTCGGGCCACGGCTTGCGGGTCGCCCCGGGTGGCTGGAGCGGGCTGGTGATCGAGCGTTCCTCTTCGGGGTCAAGGAATTCCAGCTTCCCTGAACGGAATGGGCATCCACTCGCCATGATCTCGACGAGTCCAGTGGCGTCCGTCGCGTACACTCGCGCGGCACCTCGACCGGCTTGGGTACTGGCCGGACTGTACCTGTTCGGCATCGGCTTCGGGTTCGTCGAGGCGGCCGTGGTGGTCAACCTCCGTGTCGATCCTCGGGCCGCCCGGTCAGCCGCGGTCGCGGATCGTACCGACGGACGAGCTCTTCCCGATGATCCCGATCGACCGGCTGACCGAGGCCGACCCGACCGCGGCGCGGCTGATGCGGGTCGAGGTCCTGCGCGAGGCCGCGACGCTCGTCCTGCTGGCCGGGGTCGGGATGGCGGTCGGCCGCACGTTCGTCGGGCAGGTTCTCGGCGTTCGTGGTGGGGTTCGGCGTCTGGGACCTGACGTATTATCTCTTCCTGAAGTTGCTGATCGGCTGGCCGGCGTCGGTGTGGACGTGGGACCTGCTGTTCCTGATCCCGGTGCCGTGGACCGCGCCCGTGCTGGCGCCGGCGCTCGTGGCGGCGACGATGGTCGCGGCGGGCTCGATCGTGCTGGTCGAGGAATCGCGAGGACGCCGGTTCCGGGTCTCGGGATGGGACTGGCTGGCGATCGTGGCGGGTGGCCTGATCCTGGTCTCGTCGTTCTGCTGGGACTGGCGGCGGATCGCGGCCGGCGAGATGCCCGGGGGGTTTCCCTGGGCCGTGTTCGGCCTCGGCGAGATGATCGGCCTTGCGGGGTTCGTCGTTGCGTGGCGCGGCAGTCGGCGCGGCGGGCCCGTCGGCCTGGACCGGGTCGCCTCCTGACCGTAGCCGCACCGGCAGGGTGAGATCAGGCCCGGATCGCATGGTCGAAGGTCGCCGCGGGATCGCGCGGCGAGAGGTAGAGCGACTCGCCGATCCGGGGCTCGAGCTGGGCGAATCGCTCGCGGCTGAGCTCGACGCGCACGCCGGTGCCGTCGTCGAGCGCGACGTCGAGGCGGATGAGTCCGCCCAGCGGGATGACCCGCACCAGCCGGCAGGGCCAGGATCGGCCGTCGTTCCGATGGTGGGCCAGGTCGAGCTCGTGCGGACGGACGTAGATCGACGAGGCGTGGCCGTGGTCGTCGGTATCCGCCGGGAAGTGGCCCCACCCGCCTCGGCCATTCTGGCCGTCGCTTGGGCCAGGCTCAGCACGTTCACGGCCCCGAGGAACCGGGTGACGAACGGGGTCGCCGGGTTCTCGTAGAGCTCCTGCGGCGGGCCCATCTGCTCGATCCGTCCCGCGGTTGAGCACGACGACCTGGTCGGAGACCTCGAAGGCCTCCTGCTGGTCGTGGGTGACGAACAGGCTGGTCACGTGGACCTCGTCGTGCAGGCGGCGGAGCCAGGTGCGCAGCTCCTCGCGGACCTTGGCGTCGAGGGCGCCGAAGGGCTCGTCGAGGAGCAGGACCTTCGGCCGGGGCGCCAGGGCCCGCGCCAGGGCCACCCGCTGCCGCTGGCCGCCGGAGAGCTGCGACGGGTATCGCGCGGCGTATCCGGCGAGCTGCACCAGCTCGAGCAGCTCGTCGACCCGGGCGCGGATCTCGGCCCGCGGCAGCTTGCGGACCTTCAGCCCGAACGCGATGTTGTCGCGGACGGTCATGTGGCGGAAGAGGGCATAGTGCTGGAACACGAACCCGACCCCGCGACGCTGGATCGGGACGGCCGTGGCGTCCTCGCCGGTCAGCTCGACCGTGCCGGTCTCGGCCGTCTCGAGCCCGGCGATGATCCGCAGGATCGTGCTCTTGCCCGAGCCGGACGGGCCGAGCAGGGCGACGAGCTGGCCGGACGGTACCTCGAACGAGACGTCGTCAACCGCCTGGAAATTCCCATATCGCTTCGATAGCTGACGTACGACGATGCTCACGATCGTTCCCCCGTTTCATTGTTCCAGGGCCGAGCGGCACCGGACCGAGCTCATCATTCGATCGATCGCTCAGGAGAGCTTGCCCTCTCGCCTTCCAGCCGCTTGCGGAACAGGTCCATGCCGACCAGCAGCACGAACGACATCGCGGCCAGCACGAGGCTCGCGGCATAGGCCCCCTCGGTGTGGAAGCTCTCGATCCCCTCGTGGACGTAGAGCGTCGCTGTCTGCGTCCGGCCGATCAGGTTGCCCGAGACGACGAGCACCGCGCCGAACTCGCCGAGCGAGCGGGCCACCGTCAGGGTCACCCCGTACACGACACCCCAGCGGATCGACGGGAGCGTCACGCTCCAGAACGTCCGCCAGCGGCCGGCCCCAGCGTATAGGCCGCCTGCTCGTGCTCCTCGCCCAGCTCGCGGAGGATCGGCACCAGCTCGCGGACCACGAACGGCACCGTCACGAACAGCGTCGCCAGGATCATGCCCGGGACGGCGTAGACCACGCGGAACCCGGCGCCCTCCAGCCCGCGGCCCAGCCAGCCTTCGGGCCCGTAGAGCACGACCAGCATCAGCCCGGCGACGATCGGCGAGACGGCGAACGGCAGGTCCACGATGCCGTCCAGGAGCGTCCGGCCCCAGAACTGGTGCCGCACCAGCACCAGCGCCATCGCGATGCCGAAGACGGTGTTGACGACCGTGGCCAGGGCGGTGATGCCCAGCGTCATCCCGAACGCCCGGAGGACCTCGGGCTGGGCGAGCGTCTGGAAGAAGGGCTTGCAGCCCGCCGGCGACGACCTGGCGCAGCAGCGCCGCGGTCGGCACGAGGACGAGCAGGGCGAACCACCCCAGCACGGCCGCCATCAGCAGCCGTCGCCCGATCGGCCAGGTCCGTCGGCGTCGCGACCGATCGCTGGGGAAGTCCGATGGTGTCAGTGGCCATGGCGCGTCCCCCGATTCGCTGGGCGGCGTTCAGACCCGACCAGGATCAGCGAGCGAGCTGGCCAGCAAGACCGTCGAGACGACCAGCGCCCCGTGCCGATTGCCGCTCTCGATCTCGCCGAACACGTACAGCGGGGCCGTCTTGGCCGATGAGGGGCTGATTGCCGGCCACCATCACCACGCTGCCGAATTCCCCCAGCGCCCGCGAGAACGACAGCGCCGCGCCGGTGAGGATCGAGGGCCAGAGCGCCGGCAGCGTCACCCGGCGAAACGTCGTCCACTCGCCGGCCCCGAGGGTCGCCGCGGCCTCTTCCTCCGCCCGATCCAGCTCCATCAGCACCGGCTGCACGCTGCGGATCACGAACGGATAGGTCACGAACAGGAGCGCCAGCACGATCCCCGGCTGGCGGTAGACCACGCCGATGCCGTAATGGCCGAGGATCGTCCCCAGCACGCTCGACGGCCCATACAGCACCACGAGCATCACCCCGGCCACGACGGTCGGCATGGCGAACGGCAGGTCGATCAGGGCGTTGACCAGGCTGCGGCCCGGGAAGTCGTACCGGACCAGCACCCAGGCGGTCGCGGTACCGGTCAGGACGTTGATCGCGACCATGATCGCCGCCGTGATGAAGGTCAGCTTCAGGGCGTGCCAGGCGAACGGGTCGCGAATGGCCTCGATGAAGGCCGAGACGCCCGGCCGGGCGGCCTCGACCACCATCGCCGCGATCGGCAGGATGACCAGCAGGCCCAGGTAGAACAGGGTCGTCCCGCGCAGCACCTGGTCGCTCGCGCCGACGCCCGATTTCCGGATGCCCGAACCCGTCGCCATCATGGCCTACCTTCCCGCCGCCGGGTGCCGGCACCCGCGGTGAAGATGGACGTCCAGAGGCCCTCCGGTCCGTAGAGCTCACTGCTCGATCTTCGCCCAGCCGCCCAGCTCGTCCATCGTGAAGAGCCGGGGCGGTAGGGGCTGCGCGGAGGACGGCGGCGGCACGCCCTCCTTGACGGGACGGAAGCCGTAATCCGCGAGGATCGCCTGGCCCCTGGCCGATCGGACAGGAATTCCAGGAACGCCTCGGCGACCTTGCGGTTGCGCGTGCGAGTCGACCGAGTCGTCCACGATGGCGGCCGGGCTCTCGATCAGCAGCGTCCGCGGCGGGATCACGTACGGGATCGGGGCACCGTCCTTGCCGCGGAGCAGGAGCTCGTTCTCGTACGTGACCACGGCGTCGCCCGTACCCGCGCTCGGCGAAGCTGGCCATGCTCTGACGGCCCGAGGGATCCATGTTGATCACGTTCCCCTGGACCTTCGCCAGGAAGTCGCGGATCGCGGCCTGATCCGGCTCGCCGCCCTTCGCCTCACGCGCGGACAGGTAGGCTGCACCGTAGAGGGCGTTGATGTTCCAGCGGGCGCCGCCGGACGTCTTGGGGTCGGGGTAGAGCACGCCGACGCCGGGCTTCGCCAGGTCGGTCCAGTCGCGAATCCCGCGCGGGTTGCCGTCGCGGTGGCCGATCACCACGAGGCTGTGCGTGATGATCCCCTTGCCGGCGTCGGCGTTCCAGCCGGGGTGGACCAGGCCGGCCTTGACGAGGACCTCCATGTCCCCGACGTGGGAGAGCATGGCGATGTCGGCGTCGAATCCCGAGGCGATCGATCGGGCCTGCGCCCCCGAGCCGTTGTACGACTCCTCGAATCGGACCTCGCGCCCGGTGGTGCGCTTCCACTCCTCCTGGAAGGCCGGCAGGATGCCGTCGTGGAACGCCTCCTTCACGACCGAGTAGGCGCCCAGCTTGAGCGTGTCGGAATTGGTGTCGGCGGCGGCCCCGCAGCCCGCCGCGGTCGCACACAAGGAGGCGGCGACCAGCAGGCGGGCGATCGAATGGGTCCGTCTCATAATGGGATTCCTCTCCGGAAGCAGTGTGCCGGGCGGAGTCGCCGGCACCCGCCTCTTTCATTTCACTTCAAACGGATCGGTTCGAGCTGATTGGTCTCGGCACGCACCGTGATGACGAGCCCAGAGCTGTCCTCGTCCGAGTACCTGGCGGGGAAGGCGGGTTTTTTCCGGGCCTTCGGCGCGGCCTGCTGGAGCTCGGGCGACTCGACGCGGACCTTGTACTCGCCCGGAGGCGCGCCCTCTCCCGACCCGCCGGTGACCAGCGAAAAGGTCCCATCGGGATGGATCTCGCCGCTGGGCGTGACGGGGAGTTCTCCCTTGGGGACGAACGAGATCAGGCCGCTGGGGAGCGGCTTGCCATCGCCCAGCAGGACCTTGCCCTTGACCTCATAGACGGGATACCCGGGCAGCGAGGTCGAAGAGCCGCAGCCCGTCGCCGCGATGAGCGCGGCCGCCATCATGCCGGCCGCCCACGACCGGCGACGATGTCCTCGGACCGTCCGGGATGAATCGGTAGAACGCATCGCGATGGCTCCTTGACGCCCGTCGCGCCGATGGCGCGAGGCCCGGATTCGCCGGGCCTGCGCGGCGGCGACGGGGCTCAGTACTGGTCGGAAGAAACGGCCTCGCCGCCCGACAGCGTGAGGATCGATCGGAAGGCCGCCAGGTTGATGGTGTCCTTGATGAACCGGACCGAGCCGTCGCCGAACAGGGCGTTGACCCCGCCGGGATGGTACGAGAACGGTTCTTCGTTCTGGCCGGCCTGATTGCCCGCGGTCGCCGAGGTGGTCGGCCACATCGTGCCCTCGTTGGTCGGGAAGCCCTTGTTGTTGGGCTGGCCAGACGTCCCGAAAGCCGCACCCGGGTCGGCCCATCGCCAGAACCGGTGGCGTGCCGTCGCGCCGCCCGCCGGCCCCTGTCCCCGGACGACGGCGTATTGCCCCTCGAAGAACTGGCTGACGAACCGCTCGTCGCGGCCGGCGCACTCGATGACCGCGATCGTGTTGCTGAGGCCGTCGGTGACCTCGCTGATCTGGGTCTTCCCGTCCTTGAGCAAGCCCTTGGCCGCGGTGAGCTTGTTGCGGAAGGGCACGATCGGCGTGGATCCGACGCCGCCCGCGGTCAGCGCACCGTTCTGAACATTGATGTCGGTATAGACCGACGGGGCGTAATCCATGTAGCCGTAGCCCGCGGACTGGGCCTGTTCGTAGGGCGAAGCATTCGGGTCGGATGCCGCGGTGTCGCGAGTCGCCGATCGCGGCGACGAGGGGCAGATGAAAACATTGACGGACGCCGAGGCGCCCGTGAAGTTGCCGCCGCTGAGGTCGTTATATTCGTAGGAGAAATTGAGGGCATTGTAGAGCGTGCCCCCTTCCAGGTGGTTGAGTATCCGCGCCTGGACGCTGAAACCGGTATCCGCGAACATCACCGAGGGCGGCGAGGTCGTCAGATTGATCGACTTGCACGAGGGCGGGAAGGCCACGTTGCTGCTCTCGTAGTTGTGCAGCGCCAGGCCGATCTGTTTCAGGTTATTCGTGCACTGTGCTCGTCGGGCGGCCTCACGGGCCGACTGCACGGCCGGCAGGAGCAGGGCGATCAGGACGGCGATGATCGCGATCACCACCAGCAGTTCAATCAGTGTGAAGCCGGGTCTCGAACTCCGATTCCTCGCCAGCACCACGGTTCGTCTCCTTTCGGGATTCCCTCGAAAAACGATCGATCGCGTCGGCCATTTTCCTGTTACAATTGCTGCAATCAAACTTTCATCTGATTGCGCTTCCCGCTCGTCTTCTGCGAGGCACGCCCGGCGCGCACGGAGATCCCGAACGCCATTGCGGCCCCGCCCAAGAGAAGCAGATCGGGGACGCGTGAGCCGCATACCCCGCCGCATCATGTGACCTCTCTGACCGAGGCGGGCGACTCCGCCCGCGAATCGAGCCTCCCTAATTGCACGTCGCGTGCCAGCCCCAATAATGATGCCACACCTCAACGTATTCCGCCCAAATTACCGCCAGATCGGCGTCCAATGACGACAGCCGTGATATTTCCCGGAATGGCCGTGATATAGCACGGGCTGTTCCGTGATATTTGCCGGCTTGCGGATTGTGGAGCGAACGCAGCCGCGGGCCTTCGGCACGGATCAATGGGTGTACAATCGGCATGATCGCAGCGACCGTCCGAGACTGCAGGGCCTCACGATCGGAACGCCTCGGGCCCGACCGTTCCGCGGATCTCGCATCCGTCGATCCACGCAAGCTCCGCGACGACTCGCAGCCGACAGGACGAGCAGACCGAGGGCACCGAGCGCGAGCGCGACCGGGAAGGCTCGGAGTCGATCGGAAAGGCGGAGGCTGTTACCGACGGATCGCCGCGACGATGGTGCAAGCCTGGAGGAGATTTCCATGATTCCGGTCGGCCTTGTCCGCCCGCGTTGAGGTTCATCTCTCTCCCGAGGCGGGATTGTCGTGAGAGAGGAGCGTTGCGTCAGGCAAGGATCTCCGTCACGACGCGTCGCGTCCGGCCACGTCGGTCAGGCGGAAATCGCGGCCGGCGTAACGGTACGTGAGCCGCTCGTGATCGAGCCCCATCAGGACCCGCAGGGTGGCGTGCAGCTCCATGGTGTGCATCCGGCCCTCGACCGCGTGCAGGCCGTACTCATCCGTGTCGCCGTATGAGAAGCCCTTCTTCACGCCCGCCCCCGCCAGCCACATCGGGTAGCCCGTGATGTTGTGGTCCCGGCCATCGCGGCCCTCGGCGGTCGGCGAGGCGCATGGTCATGTTCCAGTTGGGCGGGGCATCGGACGGGCAGAGGAACGCGCCGAGCCGCGTGACGGTGACGGTCGTATTCGCGTACGGCCCGTATCCGTTGCCCATCGCCGGGTCGTTGATGACGGTGAGCGACCAGTTGAGGGCGTCGTAGAGCGGTTGCTGCTCGGGGAAGGGCAAGAGCCTCGCGCTGGCGCCAGGGCAGGAATTGTTGCCGGTGTTCGCCGTCGGGGTGTAGGCGGGAAAGCCCCCCGGCGGGAAGAGGTCGTGGATCTGGTGATCGTTGCGGATCGCCAGGGCGATCTGCTTCAGATTGTTCACGCACGACACCCGCCGGGCGGCCTCGCGCGCCGCCTGCACGGCCGGCAGCAGCAGGGCGATCAGGACCGCGATGATCGCGATCGCGACCAAGAGCTCGATCAGGGTGAATCCGCGGCCCACCCGTCGCCGCACGGCCGCGAGGGCCCGCGCCCGCCGTCGGGCTCGGTGCGGGGATTGCGGATCGATCCATGCGAGGACGCGAGGTCCGGGCGAGGAGACGTTAACATGCCAGACTTCCTCAGTCTGCCGCGGCGCCTCTGGTCGCTCCAGTCAGCGGTCCGCGGGTCCTGGTTCGGGACCTCTCGATGACGAGACGGTGTCTTCGGTCGGCGGCGGTCGGTGGTGCCGCCGCGCCGTCAGGCGGTCGTGGCGGCGTCCGACGCCGGCCGACGGCGGGCGGATGTTCGACGAACCAATTCACATGGTTCGAATCAATGACTCAAAACATGAACCGTGCAATCATCGCATGCGCTGTTTTTCCATGCGATCGATCTGGATCACGACACCGTCCTGGATGACGATCCTCACCTCGCCGAAGCGGATGCCCTTGATTGCCCTCCGGATCGGTTCCAGATCCATCGTCGCGCCGGGCTGCGACGGCCCGCGGGGCCCGGCGTCCCGGTCGGCCTCGTCGATGGGAAGAGATGGCATCGAAAGTTTCCGCCTCCACGAGAATCGTTCCTGGACCGTCGAGTCCATTCGATGGCCACCCCTTTCGCAGTTCCCGTGCCAGCCCGATCGAGAGGGATGAATCCCGCGAAATCCCGGCGGTCGGGCCCCGCCGCACGATCGGGCTTGCCGGGATCCGTGATATTTGCCAGGATGCCGGTGATATTTGCTCGGTAACCCATGATATTTGACGGGAATTGCCATGGAGCGACATGCCGGCCTGCTGCTCGACGTGTGGAGGGAGGTCTGCCGCCACATCGAGATCGGTGATTCGGTCGAGCGGCTGGCGCCGCTGCTGGGTCGACGGCTGCCGATGGAGTCGCTCCTGGTCAGGCGGCTCGATCCGGCGCGGTCGTGCGTGGAGACGGTGGCGAGTGGGGGGCGGTCGGCGGAGTTAGCCAGGTCGATCGGGGCGGCCGACGGGACCCGGACGGTGGTCGCGTCGGGTGACCTCGAGCGGTTGGCGGGGTGGTGCGGGCGAGGCAAGGTTTATCGGGGTACGGACCGGGCCCTGCGCCGCAAACTACCCGGCCTGCTGCCGGAGGGGTTCGAGGGCCAGGTGCTGGCGGGACCGCTGGTCGTGCGCGACGCACCGGCGGGCTTCCTGCTGCTTTTCGCCGCGCCGCGGCATGAGCTGCGGGACGAGCACGAAGAGCTGATGCAGTCGCTGCTGGAGCCGTTCGCCGTCGCGCTGGAGAACGACCACCGGCTGCGCGAGCTGGTCTCGCTTCGCGAGGCGCTCGAGGCCGACAAGCGGTCGCTGCTCTCGCGATTGGACCGGCACGACATCAGCGATTCGATCGTCGGCGCGGAGACCGGGCTGAGGCCGGTGATGGAGCAGATCGAGCTGGTCGCGCGGTCGGACACGCCGGTCCTGATCCTGGGCGAGACCGGTGCGGGCAAGGAGGTCGTGGCGCGGGCGATCCACCAGCGGTCGCGGCGGACCGCCGGCCCGTTCTTGCGGGTCAACTGCGGCGCCATCCCGCCCGACCTGGTCGACTCCGAGCTGTTCGGCCACGAGCGCGGCAGCTTCACGGGGGCGGTCGGGACGCGGCAGGGATGGTTCGAGCGGGCCGACGGCGGGACGCTGTTCCTCGACGAGTGCGGCGAGCTCGCGGCGGCCGCGCAGGTGAGGCTGCTGCGAATCCTCCAGGACGGCACATTCGAGCGCGTCGGGGGCGAGCGGCCGTTGCACGTGGACGTGCGGATCGTCGCCGCGACCCATCGCGATCTGCTGGCGATGACCCAGGACGGCCGGTTCCGGCAGGATCTCTGGTATCGGCTGGCGGTCTTCCCGATCCGGCTGCCGCCGCTGCGCGACCGCCCGGCCGATATCTCAGCGCTTGCGGCGCATTTCGCGCTGCTGCGCGGCCAAGCGTCTGGGGATGACGCCCATGGTGCCGTCGGCCGAGGACGTCGGCCTGCTCGTCTCGTATCCCTGGCCCGGCAACGTGCGCGAGCTGGCGGCCGTCATCGAACGCGCCGCGATCCTCGGCGGCGGCCGGCGACTCGAGGTGGCGCAGTGCTGGGCCACAGGCCGCCGACGACGCCAGCCGGGGCCTCGAGCTCGTCGGTCGTCGATCCCGACCCGAAATCCGCCGCGCCGTTCGACCCGCTCGGCGTCGCCATGGCTCGGCACATCGAGGAGGCCCTGGCCCGCTGCCGGGGTCGGATCGAGGGCCCCGACGGCGCCGCCGCGCTCCTGAAGATCAACCCGCACACGCTTCGCGCCCGGATGCGCAAGCTGGGCGTCGAGTGGCAGGAATTCCGCAAGCGACGGCGCATGAGAGGATCGATCGATCAGCGGGGCCGGCCGACTCTCGGGCCTGCGCCCGGCAGCGGCCTCGCCGCGGGGTCGGATGGCGGCCGGTCGAGGCAGAGGAAGGCGAAGAGGTCGGCGATCTCCTGGGGCGAGAGCTGCTTCTCGATCTCCTCGGGCATGAGCGAGACCGCGGCCGTCCTGATCTGGTCGACCTGGTCGCGCGGGATCGTCTCGACTTTTCCGCCCTGGACCTTCAGGACGACGCGGTCCTTGCCGTCCTCGGCCAGCAGGCCGGTCAGCACCCGGCCGTTCTCGGTCGCGACCGTGGTGGCCTGGTAGCCCGGCCCGATGACGAGGCTCGGGTCGAAGACGTTGGAGATGAGCTGGTCGAAGTCGTTGCGGCCGCTCCCCGTGAGGTCCGGGCCGACTTCCTGGCCCATGCCATAGATCTTGTGGCACTGGGCGCAGAGCTTCTCGAAGATGGCCTGGCCGGCGATCGGATCGCCCGGAGTCCGGCGGATCGCCCGGCGCATCTCGGCGACGACCCGTTCGCGCTGCGGGTTGCGGTCCTCGCGGATCGTGCCCCAGATCGCCTTTACACGACGACCGATGTCCTTATCGCTGTGATCCTGGAGCTGCCGGAGCTGGGTGACGTTGAGCGCCGAAGCCGGGATTCGCTTGTCGGCGACGGCCGTCAGCAACGCACCGGTCCAGGCGGGCCGTTCGGTCAGGAGCTCGACGGCTCGCGGCTTCAGCGAGTCCGGCAGCCGCGGGAACGCCTTCAGGACGATCGCCGCCACCGCGGGGTCCTCGAGCTCGGCGAGCGAGTCGAGGAGCTTGCCCCGGATGTCATCCCCGCGCCGATCGGAATCCTTGACCAGCAGCCCCTCGATGAACGGGTGGACGGCCTCCGGCGGCTCGAGCGACAAGACGGCCTGGATCGCCAGCTCACGAAGGTCGTCGTCCCTGTTCCATGCTACGATCGAGCGGGCCTCGAGGATCCCTTCCTTGTCGCCGCTGTACGCCAGGAGGATGGCGTACTCGCCGGGGAGGTTTCCGCGGTGCATATAGCCCGTGAAGTCGAAAATGGGCCGCAATATCCCCTTCAGCTCCCGTCGAAAGGCCTCATCGACCTTCGCCGGTAGGTCGTGCCCGCGCAGGCGAGCCGTCACCACGTGCGTGGTCTCACGGAGCGTCGCGCCGCCGTATCGGCCCGAGAACACCATCCTGGCGAGGAAGCCGCCGTCAGCCTTGGGATTGGTCAGCAGCTTGTCCAGGAGGTGCGGCAGCAGCCCGGTGAGAAGCTCCTCCCGGTCCTGTTTCCGTGAACTCGGATCCCGCTCCCTCGACCAGTAGCCAATCAACCATCGCGACAGCTCGTCCGGGCGGTCGTCGAGGAGCGGATGCAGGCTCTGCCAGACGATGTTCGGGATCAACGGATCGCGATGGCTCTCGGCCTGGGCCTCCAGGAGGATCGGCAACCGGTCGTGCCCCCGGAGCTTCCTCGCCGCGATGACCACCTGCAGCCGGACGTCCGGGCTTGGGTCGTGGACCAATCGGAGGACCTTCTCGCGGATCGCCGGCTCGACGCGGCCCATGTTCCCCGCCGCGCGGACCCCCCAGGCCCGGAACGAGGGATCCCGGCACTCCAGCAGCCTTGCGTGGAACCCGGGCTCGAGCGGCCCCGAACCGACGAGCACCCAGAGCCCGTGCAACCGCGCCGTGCGGGGGACCGACCCGTCGAGGACCATCGCCTCGAGCCGATGCCGGATCGCCGGCGAGGCCCGCTCGGTCAACAGACGCTGCGCGATGTCGCGGTCGTAGACGTTGGGACTCGCCAGCAGCCCGATCAAGGCGTCATCACTCGACTTGCCCAGGTCGAAGCCGGCACGTCGGGGCGTATCGTTGTACCGGACGCGATAGAGCCGGCCCTTGAGCCGGTCGATCCCCTGGGGGTCGCGGTTGGCGTCCTGGTAGCAGTGATACTGATCGTACCAGTCGAGGATGTAGAGGCAGCCGTCGGGCCCGGTCTTCTGGGCGACGGGCATGAACCAGGAATCATTGGCTTGCAGGAAGTCGGGGGCGGCTTCGGCCTTGTAGGTCGAGCCGTTGCGCTCGAGGACGTCCACATTGATGGAATTGCCGTGGATGTTGCCCATGTAGAGCCGGCCGCGGTACTCGGGCGGGTAGGCCGGGCTGTCGAAGTAGTGGGTGCCGCAATAGGCCGCCTTCTGGTGCGTGTGGGCGACGATCGACTCGATCGGCCAGGTGAACGGCGGATAGGGACCGCCCTGGCGGATGTAATACCCCGTCTCGACCAGGTGCCAGAGGTGGTCGATCACGCAGGCGCTCGCGAAGATCGAGCCCTCGGGGTCGATCGCGATCCCCCAGGGGTTGCTGGTCCCCTCACACCAGACCTCGAACACGCGGGTCGTCGGGTGGATGCGGAAGATCGCGCAGGTGAATTCATAGGTCTTGCCGTTCTTCGACGCGACCTTGCTGGGGTTGAAGACGCCGTTCCAGCCGTAGAGCCAGCCGTCGGGTCCCCAGGTCAGCGAGTTGGGCAGCTCGTGCGTATCGGATCGGCCGAATCCGGTCGCGACGACCTCGCGGGTATCGGCCTTGCCGTCGCCGTTGGTGTCGCGGAGGAAGAGGAGATCGGGGGAATTCGCGACCCAGACACCCCCATGGCCGACCGCGACTCCCGAGGGGATGTTCAGCCCCTCGGCGAAGATCGTGAACCGGTCGGCTCGCCCATCGCCGTCGGTGTCCTCGAGGACCTTAACGCGGTCCCTACCCTGGCCGGCGCGGCGGCGGGGATACTCGAGGCTCTCGGTGATCCAGATCCGGCCGCGCTCGTCGAAGGTCATCGCCACCGGGTTGACGATGTCGGGCTCGGCCGCGACGACCTCGACGTGGAAGCCCGGCGGCACCGTCATGGCACGCGCCGCATCGGCCGGCGATCGGGGCGGGTTGGGCGGCCGGTCCTGCCCGTGAGGGACGATCGCGTCGGGATTCCGGGTCGCCTGCGCACGCGCCGACGGTCCTCCGACGCTGGCCGGGATGATGATGAGGCCGATCAGGGTGAGGAGTCGGCGTCCTCGGGAGCGTTGCATCGTGGGTCCCCCTGGTCCGGTATCCGATGGGGCTCTCAGGCCGTGACGGTCGGGGGCGGTTGCGGGGTCTCGTCGGGAGGTAGCTCGTCGAGCAGGCGATGCAGCGAGCTGGGCTCGACCGGCTTGACGATGTGATGATCGAAGCCCGCCTCGTGCGAGCGTCGGCGATCCTCGTCCTGGCCCCACCCGGTCAGCGCCACGACCGTCGCCCTGTGGAGGCTGGACTCGCGGCGGATGCGTCGGCAGACCTCGTAGCCGTCCATGCCCGGCATGCCGATGTCGAGCAGGACGAGCTGGGGTCGGAAATCGATCGCCTGGCGCAAGGCCGCCGGCCCATCGTAGGCCACGCGGACTTCCTGTCCGGCGAGCTTCAACAGCATGCCCAGGCTCACGGCCGCGTTGACGTTGTCGTCCACGACCAGTACGCGGTGGCGAGATGACGCGCGATTCAAGCGGTCGGGCTCCTTGGCGGTCGTCCGTCGTTCACCGTTCTTCGGGGCCGGGGCGGGCAGGCGGACGATGAATTCGCTGCCGCACCCGTGGCCCTTACTGTATGCCTCGACGGTCCCGCCGTGCAATTCGACCAACTTCCGAACCAGGGTCAACCCGATGCCGACCCCGCCGTGCGAGTGCTCCACGCGCCGCTCCGCCTGCACGAACAGGTCGAAGATACGCGCCAGCATCTCGGGGGCAATCCCAATCCCATTATCGCGAATTCTCAGGACGACTTCACGGCCATCTCGGCCCAATTCCACCGCGATTTGTCCTCCGGGATCCGTGTACTTGGCTGCATTGTTGATTAGGTTGACGACGACCTGCTCGAGCCGGGTGGGGTCGCCTTCGACCATCAGGGGACCCGGCGGAAGCGCCAGAGTGAGGCCGTGTCCGCGCTCTCGGAGCAGGGAATCGACGGCGCGCGACGGCGCGGTTAACCAGGGCGACGAGGTCGACCGGCTCGACCTGCAATTCCAGCCGACCACGGCTGATACGCGCGACGTCGAGCAGGTCGTCGAGCATGCGGGCCATGTGGCGAACCTGGTGCTCGGCCATCTCGATCGCGGGGGCCGCGTCGGTTGCGGTCGGCCCGCTGCGCCGGAGGATCCCCAGCGAGTTGCGGATCGGGGCCAGGGGGTTGCGCAGCTCGTGGGCCAGCGTGGCCAGGAACTCGTCCTTGTGGCGGTTGGCCAGCTTCAGGGCCTCCTCCATCTCCATGCGATCGGTGATGTCGGTGTTGGTGCCGAACCAGCGGACGACCTGGCCGCTCGCATCGCGGATCGGCAGGGCGCGTGACAGGTGCCACCGCATCGCCCCGTCGTGCCGGCGGAGCGGGAACGTGTCTTCCCAGGCCTCGCCGGCCGCGATCGAGCCGCGGAACTTCTCGACCACTCGGGGCAGCATCCTGGGGTCGTGGACCGATTGCCAGCCCCATTCGAGCATCTCGTCGGGCCCCTTGCCCGGTGAATTCATACCAGCGGCGGTTGAACCATGCGATCGACCCGTCCGGGCCGGCCATCCAGGCGAGTTGCGGGATCGAGTCGGCGAGCGTGCGGAACTGCTCCTCGCTCTCGCGGAGTACTCGCTCGGCGTGCCGGCGCTCGCTCACGTCGCGCAGGACCAGGACGACACCCAGCGGCGAGCCGCCCTCGCCCTGGATCGGTGCGCCGATCTCCTCGATCGGCACCTCGCGGCCGTCCCGCGAAACCAGCACGCCCCGTCCCTTGAGGCCGGCGGCGGGCCCGCGGCGGAGCAGCTCCGTCGACGTCGAGCGAGCTCGCTCGGCCCAGCTCCTCGTCGCGGATCGCCAGGACCTCCCCGAGCGGACGTCCCTCCGCCTCGACGCGGCTCCAGCCCGTCAGCGACTCGGCGGTGGGGTTCAGGAACGACACCTCGCCCTTCAAGCCCGCGACGATCACCGCGTCGCCGATGCTCGAAAGCGTCACCCGGAACCACTCCCTCTGCTCGCGCAGCGTCTCCTCGGCACGCCGACGCTCGACCACCTCGGCGCCGAGCGAGCCGGAAACCTGAGCCAGCTCGGCCGTCCGCTCGGACACCCGGCGCTCGAGCTCATCGGGCCCGCGCATCGCCAGCGCCCTCGGCGTGATCGGGATCAGGGCCAGCACCGTCCCCCACGACACCAGCGCCGTGACCAGCTTGAGCACTCCCGCCAGCCGATAGGCCGGCCACCAGAACATGACCACCTCCATCAGGTGCGTTGACCCGCATGCCAGGATGAAATGCGCCGAAAAGCCAGAAAATGAGCGGAAATGGAACGTCCTTGCGCTTCAACACAAAATAGCCCAGAACACACGGGATCGCCACATACGCCGCCCAGACCCCGAGGTCCGAGGCGATGTGGAGCCAGCCGAGCTCGCCGGACCAGTCGCCGCAAGTCCACCTGGGGAAGAACCCGGACGTATCGAACAGGCGGGTGAAGATCTCCGACATCGAGAGGACTCCAACATTTCCGCCTGGGGACGGCAAACCTCGCCCTGGGGGCCAGTCGTCGCGAGCTTCCGGGAGTACCGCTACAGGAGCAGCCTGCCCACCGCGAGAGCCAGAGACCCGGTGTCGCGACCTCGTTCAGGGGCCCGATCAGAACCACCTCCCGCCCGTTGAGGAGCGGCGGTCCCTCGATCGCGCGGTGGCTCGCGCAATCGAGGCTGATTGGGCCGACCATCCACCCGAGATCGGCCATGCTAGGCCGAGCGTTGCGGACACAATGATTTATACTAGCGGTGGGCTCATCGGGAAGGGTAGTCGACTCCTCGAGCCGACGTGGATAACCGTGGGCGTCCGAAGCGATACGACGATTCCACCGGAAGTAGGGACTTTCCGCCCCGCCACGCGCCATCCAGAATAGACGGACCGGGGCCACCGCGCTCCCGCCCAAGTAAAGGCCGAAACGGAACCATCGCCCGTGACCGACCCCACCGAACCCTCGTGGCGTGCCTCGCTGGTCCTGGCGCTTTATCGCAATCGCCACCTGGCCCAGTCGCGTTACCTGCAACTGGCCTCCGTGCCGCGCCGACGGCCGCCCGGCAAACCGAACGGTCGTCTTCCGCGGATTCCTCGACGAAACGGATCGGATCCTCGCCGTGACTGACGTCCGCGGCGCCAAGGCGCGCGAGATCCAAGCGTCGCCATGGATCGAGGGCTGCTGGTATTTCCCGATGACTCGAGAGCAGTTCCGCATCGGCGGCCGGGCGATCGTCGTGGGCGAGGACGAAGGCGATGAAACGGCCCGGCGCGCCCGCCGCGATGCCTGGCATGATCTGTCCGACGTTACCCGGCACAGCTTCACCTGGCCGGAGCCGGCCCTGCCGCGCGACCCGACCGTTCCGTTCGTCGAGACCCCGACCGATCCCCAGGCCCCGCTCCCCACGTTCGGCCTGATCATCCTGGACCCGGTCGAAGTCGACCACCTCGAGCTCGACGGCAACCCGCAAAATCGCTGGGCATATCGCCGAGGGGAGGACGGCCGCTGGTCCGGCCTCGAGATCAATCCCTGAGCCGGCGCCGGCGGACCGCCCGGGGCGGGGGCATCCTCGAGCAGGAAGCGGCCTCGACACGAAGGTTAGCTGTGGGCAGACCGCGGGGTCGGGCCGAGGTTAATGATCGTTGGCACCCGGCGGTTGGGTACGGCCGTCGCGTCGGTCCGACCCTGCCTTGCCGACCTGGTCGAGCATGGCCTGGATACCGGCGCGGGCGACCTGGGCATCTTGCTCGCCGGTCCCGCCTCCGACACCCACGCCGCCGATGACCTGCCGGTCGATCGTCACCGGCTCGCCGCCATGCAGGGTGGTGAGCTTGCCCCCGCTCGCCGCCGCGGCATTCTGGAGGCTCAGGTTCAGCAACGGGTCGGCAGGGGTGGTGCCGGCGGACAGCGGGCCGGTCGACTGGCGAAACGTGGCGGCCGTCGCCGCCTTGGTCATGGCGGTGTACACGCTGGCCGGCCGCGCGCCTTCCATCCGCTCGAACGCGATCAGGTGGCCTCCGTCGTTGACCACGGCGATGTTCGACTTGACCCCGATCTCCTTCGCCTTGGCCTCGGCCGCCGCGATGATCGTGCGGGCGCCGGCGAGCGTCAGCCGCACCTGGTTCCGCGCGATCAGCGGCGAATCGCCGTCAGTCCTGGGCCCGAACGTCATGGCGGCCGTCTCGGTGGTCGTCCCGGAGGGCGACGGCGCGCCGGGCGCATCGGCCGCCGGCCGTCGGGTCGAGATCATGATCCGCGCGAGCTCGGCAACGCCGTGCTTCAATCCTTCGTTGTAGTCCTGGCGGCGGAAACCCTCGAAGAAGGCCCCGCGGATCGCGCGGATGTGGTCGTCCGTCAGGACATCCTTGAAGTGGCCGGATCCGAGCACCTCGAACTTGCGCTCCTTCCGCGCGATCAGCACGAACACGCCGCGGATTCCCGACGTCCGCGCGTGCTCGACCGCGACCCGATCGGCCGGCTGGCCGTCGAGCGAGTCCACCGTCTCGAGGATGATCGAGGCGCCCGTCTCACGCGCCACGCGCGTCAGCTCGCCGCGGGCCGATGCGATGGCGTCGGCGCCGAAGAGGCCCGCACGATCGCGGATCTCGGCGACCACTCGCCCCGCGCCGATTTCTTGCCCTCGCGCCGGCGCTCCCGCGACGATCGCCAAGACCGCCAGCGCGATGGCGACCGGCCCCACGCTCGAATGAGAACAACCTGTATCGACACGCCGATTCATGGACGCTCCTCCCCTGCTCCGTGCGAGGCCCGCTCGCGGATCGTCCGTTGCGGGCCCTGGTGTCGTTGCGAGATCGACCGCGTTCCACCGGCAGACCGCGCATCAGGGTCTCTTCTGCGCGAACATCCATTCGATCACACCGGGGCTGTTGTACGCCCGGTCCCAGCTATTGTGGCCGACGCCGCGATATTCCGTGAGCCGTGGCGGGGCGCCCGCGCGCCGCAGCGAGTCCACCATCGTCCGGAGGTTGAGCACGGTCTCGTCGCGGTCGGCGTCGCCGCAGAAGGTCCAGACCGGGATGGTCTTGATCCGCTCGACCGACTCGGGGTCTCCCGGGCCGCAGATCGGCAGGAGGGCGGCGAACCGCTCCGGGTGGTGCGCCGCGATGTCCCAGCTCCCGTGACCGCCCATGGACAGGCCGGTGAGGACGACGCGCCTGGGGTCTCCCTTGTAGTCCTTGAGCACTTCGTCGAGCGCCTTGAGCGCGGCGATGGCGTCGGGCGATCCGGCCGACCAGGTCTGCCGCGCCTGGGGGAACACGACGATCGCCGGGATGCCCCCGGTACGCCCGAGGATCGCCGGCCCGAGCCCGACCTGCGCCGGCGTGACGCCATCAGTGCCCCGCTCGCCCGAGCCGTGGAGGAACAGGACGACCGGGAACACCCGAGTACCGTCGTAGCCCTCGGGCAGGTAGACCGTATAACGCCGCTCGCCCTGCTCGGTCCGGAGCGAGCGGAGGTGGAAGCCCGGCCGGTTCGACTCGCCGCTGACGGGCATCGGCAGCGGCTGGATCATCATGTCGCGAAACTGGACCTCCATCGACCCGCCGGCGTGCATCTGCACGGCCACCAGCCCGTCGCGGGGGATCCGGGGGTCGGCCTCGCGGTACTGCCGCACCGAGTCCTGGCCGTTGAGTGTGAGCGTGATCCGGTCGCCCATCGCCCGGACGACGTAGCGATTCCACCCGGCGCGACGCAGGCTGTGCACGGCCTCGGACCGGGGGTAGACGAGCACCATGTTCCGCCGCGACTCGTCGTAGAGAGCACCCCAGAAGCCCTCGCCGATGTCGGCCTGGTAGCCCGACATCTCGTGTCCCGGGACGCGGACGCTGCGGAACTGGACGCCGCTATTGCCCTGACCATCGGCCAGGCGGAAGTTCATCGCGAGGATGAAGTCGCCGTACGGCTGGTGATTCGCCAGGAACTCATTGTGGTCCAGGCCGCTGGACTTGCCGACGATCGTCCCGTCCCTGGCCGACCAGAGCTGCTTGTCGCCGTCCCAGCCCTCCAGCGAGTCGCCGCTCACCATCGGCCGGAAGCCGGCCGTCTCCACGACGGTCGGCAGGCCCATGAGCTGCCGCGACCAGTAGATCAGGATGGTCGCCAGGTAGGTGCCGCCGAGACTCCCCTCGCCGCCCGGCGTCGCCGAGTAGCTGCCATCGGGCTTGCGGCACCGGGCGACAAAGCCGAGCAGGCGGTCGGTGTCGGGCCGCTCCCGCATCATGAACAGCGCCCGGACGATCCGGTAGCTGCTCGACAGGTCGGGAGGCCCGTCGTCCTTGGACCAGGCGCCTTCCGGCCTCTGGCCGGCCATGATCGCCTTGACGATCGCGTCGCGATGCTCCAGCGGCATCCCCAGCCGAAGGATGGCGGCGGCCGACCCGCCGGTCGCGAACGGCACCGCGGCCCCGGTCCCGAACGTCCCGTCGGGGTTGCGCATCGCCTGGATCTGCCCATACCACCGCGGTCCGTCGGGCGAAGAGACGCCGATCGCCTCGAGCCCGGCGGCCGCCATGCGGACCTCCTCGAAGCTTTTCGCATTGCGGCCGAGGTAGGCGACCGCCTCTCGGATCATGTCCGGGTCGTCGATCTTCAGCTCCGACGCCGCCAGCAGCCCCACGGCCGTCGTGAACACGTCGGGCTTGCCGCCCGGCCTCGCGGAAAAGCCGCCGCCCGGCACCCGGCACGACCTCACGAACCGGATGCACCCCAGGACGTCGGGCACCGAGCCGCCGAAGTGCCGGAGGATTCGCAACCCCGTATTGGTCGCGCCCAGGGACGAAGTTCCGCCCACCGACTGCTCGGCGAAGCCCCCGTCCTCGGTCTGATGAGAGGCCGCATAGGACGCCGTCAGCGCCATCTCGTCCGGTGTCTGCCCCCGCGACGCCGGCGCGGCCCATGTCGCTGCGATCGCGGCCAGGACCAGGGCGATCCCGTTGCGTGGTTTCATGGCTGGTCATCTCCCGGAAGCTTGATCCATCCGACCCCTCCGCCCAGACAAGCCCACAGTCTGACAGGCCGACAGCGAGGAAGGAAGGCCCTGGTCGCCCGCTGCCAGTCCCGGCCGCGGTCCCGGCTATCTCAGGCGGACCCGCACGATCTTCCGCTTGCCCACCCGGACGATCAGCCCGTCGGTCACGGCGATGGGTGTCTTCGGGTCGGCGATCGCCTGGCGGTCCGGGCCGACGGTCAGACCCCCCTGCTCGATCACGCGGCGGGCGTTCGAGCTGCTCGACTCCAGCCCCAGCGCCTGACGAGAAGGAGGGCCGGCATCCGGCCCTCGGCGTCGAGCTTGCTCCGGTCGAGCGGGGCCTCGGGGATCTCGTCGGGGTCCGCGCCGCGGCGCGGCGGCGGAACTCGGCCGCGGCCTGCTCGGCCGCCTCGTGGCCGTCGTACTGCGCCACGATCGCCTTGCCGAGCACCTCCTTGGCGTCCCTCGGGTTCACGCCCGGCGCCAGCAGGCGGTCGACCTCCGCCATCGGCAGGTCGGTCAGCAGCGTGAAGTACTGCCGCATCGGCTCGTCGGGGATGCTCATCACCTTGCCGAACTGGTTCTCGGCCGCCTCGGCCACGCCGATGTAGTTGCCCAGGCTCTTGCCCATCCGGCGGATGCCGTCGGTGCCGACGAGGATCGGCATCGTCATCGCGACCTGCGGCTGCTGGCCCTGCGACTGCTGGAGGTCGCGGGCGACCAGCAGGCTGAAGAGCTGCTCGGTGCCCCCCAGCTCGACGTCGGCCCGGATCTCGACCGAATCCCAGCCCTGCATCAGCGGGTAGAGGCATTCGTGGAGATAGACGGGCTTCTCCGGCGCGATCCGCTTGGCGAAGTCCTCGCGGGCCGTCATCTGGCCGAGCGTCATCTGCCGGGTCAGGTCCAGGACGTCGAGGAACGACCAGTTCGAGAACCAGTCGCCGTTGTGGTGGACCTCGGCGCGGTCGAGGTCGATGATCCGGCCGACCTGCTTCAGGTAGTCGCGGGCGTTGGCCTCGACCTGCTCCTCGGTGAGCTTCGACCGCGTCTCGTCGCGGCCCGACGGGTCGCCGACGAGCGCCGTGTAGTTGCCGATGATGATGACGGCCGTGTGGCCGAGCTCCTGGAACTGCCGGAGCTTCCGCAGGGGGACCGTATGCCCGAGGTGGACGTCGATCCCCGTCGGGTCGATGCCGTACTTGACCCGCAGCGGCCGACCCTCGCGACCGACCGCTCGAGCTTCTTGAGGAACTCGGGCTCGGGGACGATCTGCTCCACGCCTCGCCTCAAAAGCTGGAGCTGCTCGGCGACATCCCGCATGGACCTGCCTCGACTCGTTGACCAGGAAGACTCGATTCTCGCCCGATTCTCGACTCATACTGGCATGCGACGGCCGTCGGGTAAAGATCGCCCGGCCGGACTGGCCACTGGCCTCGGGCCGCCGACAGGATACCATGTTCACAGATGCCGGTTGACCGCGATACGAGAGGATTGACGACATCCATGGGTCAGGTCATTTCGCCCGAGATTCTCCGCGGCATCCTGATCTGGGTGATGCTGACGATTTTATTCGGCGCCCTGACGAGCTGGATCTGGGCGATCCGGCGGCTGATCCTCGGAGAGCCCATCCTGCCCGAGCGCCCGCTGATCGAGCGCGGCAAGCCGGCGTGGGGGTGGGGCATCCTGCTCGTGCTGGTGGCCTTCATGGTCGTGAACATCGGCGGGTTCGCGGGCTACACGCTGGCGACGCGCGGGCGGCCCTCCCGCAAGCACGCCGAGGTGAAATTTCCACCCGCTCGAGAAGCCGACAAGAAGGTCGTCCCGGCGGAACCGAAGGGCAACGTAGGGCTCGCCGGCAAGGACCGCCCCGCCGATCGTCCGCCCGCCCCCGATGCCGACCGACACCCGCCCGATGAGGATGCAACCCCGGGAAATCTCTCCTGGGCCGAGCTGATGTTCGTCCAGGCCGCGATCAACAGCGTGCTAATCGTCCTGCTCCCGCTGCTCCTCCGCCTGGTCTCCGGCGCCCGGCTCACGGACCTGGGCATCAGCCTTCGCGCCTGGCAACGCCAGGTGGCCATCGGCGTCGTGGCGATCTTGATGCTGATGCCGGCCGTGTACACCGTTCAGATGATCTGCCTTCGCCTGCCGGGCGTCCCCGATGAACAGGTCCGGGCTCATCCCCTTCAGAAGATGGTCCGCGAGGACCCGACGGGGAGCGTCGCCTATCTCGCCGTGCTCTCGGCCGTCATCCTGGCCCCGATCCTCGAGGAGTTGTTGTTCCGGGGTATCCTCCAGACCTGGCTCATCGGCGCCATCGGCGACCTGATCCAGCGGCTTCGCCGCCGATCGTCGGCGGAGCCCGATGCGTCCCCGGCCGACCTGGAATACTGGGCCGAGGACGAGCCCGGGGAAGCCACGGAGGTCGCGCTCGACGCCCCTCCACCGAGGCCCGCCGACCCCGGAATTCCCCCATTTGCCAAGGAGCAGACGGCCGACCGACCCTTTTCCGCCTGGGCGGCCGGCCTGGGAATCGTCCTGACTTCCCTGGTTTTCGCCAGCCTCCATGCTCCCCAGTGGCCGGCGCCGGTACCCCTTTTCCTCCTCTCGGTCGGACTGGGTGTCGTCTCGCACCGGACGGGCAGCTTGCTCTCGCCGATCTGCATGCATGCTGTCTTCAACGGGGTGAGTACGTTCGCCATCCTGCTGACCCTGGTCCAGGAGCCGGCCGGCGGGGGAGTCAACCCCGCCCCGCCCCCCGTCGAGCGGGTGATTCCTCTCGAAAAAGCCCAGCCCGATCCTCGGAGTGTTGACGGCAAGCCCCAAGCGTGGGAAAAGCGAAATTCTCGCCAGTTCATCCTGGACGAACGACGTCCCGGCTGTTAGAGTTTCGATGTCGTGCGGGTTGCTCGATCCGATCGCTGTGTCGGCTTGTCGAACTTCTTGGCAGGCATATGACTCAATCAGTGCTCGATTTTCGAGCGGATGCCGGTGAATGTCGAGCCGGAAGAAAACCGATGAGATAGGGACCTTGTCCTGGTGACTTACGGCGACGTGCGACATCCGGGGTGATGCCAATCATTCTCGATGTGGGCCGTGCAGACCATAGAGGTAAATGCTCGCGGCCGGGGATCCTTTGTGATCCGGATCGGTGCGAGTCCATCGGTGGCGAGTCGCAATTCGCCCCGGAATCTCGACAAGTCTGATCAGCCAGGACGGCCTCTGCTGGGAGGGATGTGGGTTCCTCCCGGCCCAAGGGAATGTGGAGCGTGGGCCTGCTTCTCGGGCCGCGTTTCTACTCGTGGGAGTTTCGTTCGATGAGTGAATCGAAGACCAAGAAATCCGCACCTTTGCATGATGGATTCGAGTGGGCGGGCGCGGTCGCTCGCGTGCGTCGGGGTGTCCGGTCCAACCGCGCGGGACGCCGTACGGCCTTGCTGAGCATGCTCACCGCGGCCTACGTCAATTCGAGCCGTGGCGGTCGGAGCACCGACCGGACCACCGGCGAGCGTTGATCGCCTCGCCGACCCTCGATCGATTGACTCGGCCCCCATCGCGTCATCCTCCCACTGGCCGATGGCCTTGAACCCACGCCGTCGACCACGACGCAGCAGCCAGCCGGAACGGAAGAGAGCCATCACAACCGAACCGCTTCCCCGACCCAATGTCGGGGGAAGAGGTTCGGTTCTTTTTTTGTCGATCGTTTCGCCCGCCGGCCAGGCGACGGCCGGCCGCGGGATGGCTGGTTCCATCCGCCTAGGCCAGGATCGGCTTGACGACCTGGCCGGCGACGTCGGTCAGGCGGAAGTCGCGGCCCTGGAAGCGGTAGGTCAGCTTGTGGTGGTCGATGCCGAAGAGGTGGAGGATCGTCGCGTGCAGGTCGTGGACGTGGACGACGTCCTCCACGGCGGAGTAGCCGAGTTCGTCGGTGGCGCCGTGGGTGATCCCGCCCTTGATGCCGCCGCCGGCCATCCAGATCGAGAAGCCCTTGATGTGGTGGTCGCGGCCGTTGCCCCTGCGCCATCGGCGTGCGGCCGAACTCGCCGCCCCAGATGACCAGCGTGTCGTCGAGCATGCCGCGCTGCTTCAGGTCCTTGATCAGCGCCGCCGCACCCCGGTCGACCTCCTGGGCGGTGCCGGCGACGTCGCTCCTTGATGCCGCCGTGGTGGTCCCAGTCGCGGTGGTAGAGCTGGATGAACCGGACGCCGCGCTCGGCCAGCCGCCGGGCCAGCAGGCAGTTCGCGGCGAACGAGCCGTCGCCGCCCTTCGTGCCGTACAGGTCGAGGACGTGCTTCGGCTCGCTCGGACAGGTCCATCAGCTCGGGGACGCTCGCCTGCATCCGGAAGGCCGTCTCGTAGGCCGTGATCCGCGTGGCGATCTCGGGGTCGCTCGGCCTCGTTGCTCCTCGATCTGGTTGAGCTGCTGGACGGCGTCGACCACGTCGCGCTGCGCGTTCGGCGGTCGACGCCCGTCGGGCTGCCGAGGTAGAGCACCGGGTCGCCCTTGCGAGTGGAACTGGACGCCCTGGAACCGGCTGGGCAGGAAGCCCGAGTGCCACTGCCGCGCCGCGATCGGCTGGGCCTGGCCGAACTTGCCCGGTCGAGGTCAGCACGACGAACCCCGGCAGGTCCTGCGCTCTCGCTGCCGAGCCCGTAGGTGAGCCACGAGCCCATCGCCGGGCCGGCCGGAGATGTCGTGCCGGTGTTCATGAAGGTGTGGGCCGGGTCGTGGTTGATCGCCTCGGTGACCATCGAGCGGATGATGCAGATCTCGTCGGCGACCGAGCCGACTGGGGGAAGATCGAGCAGATCTCCTGCCCGACTTGCCGTACTTCTGGAACGGGTGCTGCGGCGCGAAGCAGTTGAGCTTCTGCCCCTGGAGCTGCGCGATCGGCATGCCCCGTGGTGAACGACTCCGGCATCGGCTGGCCGTGCATCTCGGCGAGCTTCGGGCTTGTAGTCGAGCGTCTCCAGGTGCGACGGCCCGCCGGCCATGTACAGGTAGATCATCCGCTTGGCCTTCGGGGCGAAATGCAGCGGATTCACGGTGCCTGGCCATCTCTCGACCCGCTTCGTCGGCCAGATCTCCCCGCCCCGGAGCAGCCCGGGTTCCAGCAGCGAGGCCAGCGCCAGGCCGCCGACCCCAGCGGCCGACCGCCCCAGAAACGCGCGGCGGTTCAAGAGTCTCCAACATGATTCGCTTTGGCGAACGACCCCGGGCTCGGCCCATGCTCGCCGGGTCTGGGGTATGTCGTCATCTCGAAGGTAGGAACACATGTCATCCGATCCTCGGCAGAGAAAAAGCTGATATCTCGACTCTTACGGTGTTGACATCCCCACCGGGTCGCGATAACCTCCGGCACATCTTCAAGTGATCGTTCTCGACGCGGTTTGTTCGCCATGAAGTTGCTACATCAACGCGGACAACACCATGCGCTGCCTCGCCGTCGCGTCAACCGCCAGTTCAACCCCCGTAACGACCATCTGGAGAACATTGCGATGGTCTCGACGGTCAATCCGGGCATCTCAGCAGTCGCCCCCCCATCGTCGACGAGCGTGGCTTTCCCAGAGGTCGAGAAACAGCATCTAACATCACGTCCCGATCAAATCACCCACGCCGCAGAGCTCACACGCCTTCCCTCGTCGCCTGACTACCTGTCAACCACCAAGACTACCGCGGTCGGCCACGTCGATCCATACCAGACCCAGTCCATCGCTCACCGGTCGAGTTGTCGCGGTTCCGGCCGTTGCGACGAACCAGATCGTTTTCGCAATGCCGACCGCGCCGTCATCCGCGGTCGCCCCGTTCGCACCGCACCAGCCGCAACGAACAGGTAGTTCCCCGGCCGATCAGGCAGTCACCCACCCCAGCGCGGCGGTGGCTCTCCGGCGACGGCCGGACAGACGGCCCCGTGTGCGCCCGGAACTCCGGCGTCAAACGGCCAGGCCGGTGGAGGGACAGGTTCATCGGCGGCGCTATCCGCGATGGCGCCTCTCTGCCAATTCGTCCGCGGGCACCATTCGCGCCATGACGCTTTCCCCGCGAATGGCGAGCCAGAGCGTCGGATTGGTCCAAGGTGGGCACGGATTCGGAAAGATATCGGATGCGGCCTCCGGCACCGGGAGCGGAACCGGAGGCTCCGGGGGGAGCGGAAGTATGCTCAACGGACAGAATCCTATCATAGACATCACGTCGGGCACTGTAGACTCGGGCGAAGTGCAGGGGACGAAGACGATCCCGGCGCCATCCCGATCGGCGCCACCTTCAAGTGCGCCGTCGCCGCTCCTCCGGGGTCGGGCTTGGTCTTGAACACGGTAACGTGGGCTGGGCTGGGCAACCTGGGAAGTTATCTCCAGGGAGATTCTGACAGCCAGCCACCGCAAAGCATGAAACCCTCGGCTCCCGTACTTACGCCGCAAGTTGCCACGCCAGGCAGCCAGTTCGTCGTGGTACAGCCGAAGAACAATTACAACATTTCCGTTAAGGTAACTTACACGAACGCGCCTGGCGAATGGACATCGTCGGTCGCCTTCATGTCGGGCGCGATGCCTACCTATAATTCCCTTAAGCAGGTCCAGATGCTTAAGGGCCAGCCGGTAACTCCGCCCGCCCCCAACGTTAACCCGCTGGGTAACCTCATTCAATTCACGAATGGGCCACCAGACAACGATGGGATGGGCGTCGAGGCGCAGACTAACCCGGCTTTTTTGGGTAATTACATGCTGATGCAACTGACATCGACGCTCCGACAGTTCAAGGATGCCCAGGGGAACGTTTACCAAATCGCCAATCCGGCGGGTGGATCTCAGGCCTTCGACAACGGTGCGTTCGGAGGCCAAACCAATACCCTAGGCATGCAGGTTGCGCCGGTCAGTACGCCAGGCAATACCAGCTTCAACGGCTGGGCTCAGGCGGCAGGTGATCCGGCGAGGATTACTATGCAAATGATATCGACCCGCAGGGAGTGCCGTCGCAGACCGAGGACCCTAAGGCTCCTGCCGCGCCGGTCCAGGTGTCGGTCGGAGGCCTCAACGGCGGGGCTCAGGAAACCTTCACAACCTACCTGATGTACCAGCCTCCCGCATCTTACAACGGAACCTGGGTGGCGATCGGGAAGGTCACCTGGGGCTACGGAGGAACTGCGGATGTTCAGAACGGCTCATTTGTCCAACCGATTCTGAAACCCAACACCACCCCGGTCAACGCTATGGCTCTAAACGCCGCCACGCCTACATGGAACACGAGAACGTCTGACCTCGTTGCCAAAGGATGGCAGAAGATGTAGAACTGATCGTGTCTTCATCAACCTTCGGCGATCAAGGAGTTCCGCGATGACTGGGATGGAAAATGGGTCCTCCATATTGTGGTCACGTTGGTCGCGATCGCATCGTCGGTGGCCGGCGCCGCCGACGACCTAAAAAGCGAAGTCGGCGACGTCCGATTCACGCGGAGCCTGGGGACGACCGTCCCCTCAACCTGGTCCGGGTTGGGAATGTGAAGTTCAACAACCACGGGACCCGGGCCATCGCCGTCGTGGGCGGATGGACCTGGGGTGAATACTATGTGTGGGACGGCGAGACGGGCCGCCTGCTGCATCGTGTGCACCACAACGCGCCGCAGCATTCTATCAGCAACGGCGACATCGATGAGTCCGGGCGTCGGTTCGTCACCGGGGGCTGTTTCAATCTCGGCGAACATTACGAAATGATGAGAAGTTACCGAGACCTGAGAGGCTGCCTTGTCGATGTCTGGGAGAAAGGGGCGGACACCTCGGCGCGTACGCTCGTGGCGGACGGGCAGCTAGGCTGCCTCAACGTGGGAATCAGTCGCGACGGGGCCCGCGTCGCCTGCTCCGACAACCAGATGAACTTCAAGCTCTGGGATGCCCAGACCGGAAAGGAGCTCGCCTCGGTCGCCAGCGTGGTCCCGCCGGACCCGCAACGTGAGCGCGGCACGTTCAGCGATGACGCAACCCGCTTCGTGAGCGTCGGCCTACGAAAAAGCACGTTCAGAAAGTACATCCGCCTCTGCGACCTGAAAAGGAAGACACAGAGAGTGATCGATCGCATCCCTTCGGAAAATGCCGCCGAGATCTATCAAGCCGCCATCGCCGGGAACGGCCGTGAGTTCGCGGTGTGGGCCAGCAACGCCACGGGGCTCCAGTTCGTGATTCTCGATTTTGAGACGGGACTTGTCCTCGATCGGTTCCCGCTGGCGGATCGCCGCAGTTTCTCCATGCTCGCCTTCAGCTCCGATGGAATGACCATCGCCAAGGCTGGCGAAGACGGCTGGCTCGACATCGTCGAGCGCTCTGGCGGCCGGAGGGTCGAGCTCCGCGTGAGCGACGGCCCGGTCCGCGCCGTGGCCTTCCTCCCGGGACACGACCGCGTGCGGGTCATCTCCGAGCGGGCCTGGATCCCGACCAACGCCGCACGAAGCGAGGGCCACTGGGCCGGCCCGATGCGGATCGCTGACTACAGGTTTCGGTTTCAAGGCCCGTGACGGGAGGGGTACGCTATCCGACGGATCCTCCACGTAAGCTCAGGCTGCTCCGATCCCGAATTCGATGGCGCGTGGACACCGGCCCGCGCATTGATGGACTCGTTGGCCCAGGCTGGCTACCGCGTGGAGGTCCTATCGAGGAACCTCGGGGCCGGCGAGGACGACGACGGGTTTCTCGAATTGTACGCGCACATCCTGACTCAATTCGAGCCGGATGTCGTCGTCGTTGACGGCAACGACTCGCTGGTCGGCGAGCTCGGCTCACTCGCCCGACAACGGTGTCTGCCTCTGGTCCTTTTGCCGCGCCGGCTCGAACAAGAGGACGCTACGCGCACTCCAGGAAGCAGATGCCGTGCTCGTCTTCACCCGGTTCGCGGCCGCCGACCTTCGCAACACGCTCGGGCTTCAATGCGAGATCTTGCCGTACCCCATCGACGTCGATCGCGTGCGAGCAACGACCCACGACCGGCGATACCTGACGTTTGTTGACCCGTCGCCGGAACGGGGCGTCCACGTCTTCGCCCGGATCGCCGACGAGCTGGGGCGACGCCGACCCGATATCCCATTGCTGGTGGTGGAGGGGCACGGCTTCGAACTCACGCTTGCCGATTGCGGACTCGATCTGCGGGTTTACGGCAACATCAGCCTTATGGCACGCACGGCGGATCCACGCCAGTACTGGAGCGTCACCCGGCTGTGCGTGATGCCATCCCTGGGCAGGGACCACCAGGCCCCGAAGGCGATCGAGGCGATGGTCAATGGTATCCCCGTCGTCGGCTCCGATCGTGGCGGAATCCGGGAATGCCTCGGCAACGCGGGGCTCGTCCTTCCAGTCCCGGAGCGCCTTGGCCCGCTAACGCATGAATTACCCACGGTCAACGAGGTCGGCCCGTGGCTCGACGCTGTCATCCGCCTCTGGGACAACAGCGCCTGGTATGCGGAGCAATGCCGCAGGTCATCGTCTGAGGCGCGTCGATGGGACCCGGCGACGTCGAGCCTGCGCTACGTCGAATTCTTCGACCTCGTCCGGCGTCGCTCAAGGTTTGCGGTCGAGCCGAAACCGCATCGATCGAGTCCCACAGTATTGAGTCCTGGGCTCCGTCCTCCTCATCAGGAAGCCGCGCCCGGGTCCCGACTCTCGATCGAGTCGGGAATACGGGCCATCCGGCGACGCTGGCCGGAGATCACCAATGACTGCGACGAACATCCGGTATTCATACTCTCCGCCGGCTGGCGGAGCGGCTCGACAATGCTTCAGCGCATGCTCATGCGGGAGTGTTTCATCTGGGGCGAGCCCTTGGCCATTCCGGTTTGGTCAACTCTCTGGCCGACCCGGTCCGATGCTTTAGCGACCGATGGCCGGAGGCCCATCACTTCCACCGCGGCGAGGAAGCGGAGGCGCTGAGCCAACGTTTCATAGCCAATCTCCATCCACCTGTCGATGACCTGATCCGCGCCCAGCAGACTTACTTCTTGCGCTCCTCGCCGAACCGGCCCGCCGTCATGGGGCGGAACGATGGGGGATGAAAGAGGTACGGCTCGACTGCGACCACGCGATCTATCTGCAGTGGCTCTTCCCGCGCTCCAGGTTCCTGCTCCTGATCCGCAACCCTTATGACGCGTATCGCTCATACGCCGCCCGCGCGGCTCGCGGATGGACCTGGTATCACCGATGGCCGGGGGAGCCAGTAACCGTCCGGTCCTTTGCCAAGCACTGGCGGCGGCTGGCGACCAGTTTCATCGAGAATCACCATCGCATGAATGCGCTGGTCGTCCGCTACGAGGATCTCTCGCGGGGACGGCATTCCGAAGTCGAAGGGTATCTCGGGTTCCCGCTGGCAAAGGACGCCGGCCGGGCCAACCCCGGCGATGGCGGCCCTCCGCCCCTGCAAGAGTTGCTGGCCGCGGACCGCAGGGTGCTGGAGGACGAGCTGGGTCCGTTGGCGTCGTCGCTGGGTTACGAGGGCGACGCCGAGCCCAAACGACGCCGACCGCAATCCGATCGGCCGGCAGACCGTGCTGTCGTCGATCCCGCCAACGCGCGCCCGTCGGCACTCGCCGGGCACATCGAGTCTGCGATCGTAGGGTCTGCCTGTTCGTCGCCGACGGGTCCCGAAGTCTCAGGCCCTGATGCATGTGTCGTGCTCGTACCTGTGGGCCATCACATCGAGCCGACGTGCGACGCATCGCTCAGGGGGACTCCAGCGGCGGGGCTATACCGTACGCCGTGTCCACGGCTACTCAGCCATCGACCAGGCCCGGAATCAGATGGCCACCGACGCCCTGCGCGACGGGTTCCAGGAGCTGCTCTGGATCGACGCCGACATCGCTTTCTCCCCGGAAGCCGTCGATCGTTTGCGATCTCACGGGCTACCCGTGATCTGCGGCATCTATGCCAAGAAGGGGGAGAATCAACGGTCGTTCGCCTGCAAATTCCCGCCCGGGACTTCTGTCGTTGGTTTTGGCAAGGCCGGCGGATTGATCGAGCTTTCCTTCGCAGGCACAGGATTCCTGCTCACCCGACGCGAAGTCTACCAGACAATGCAGGAACACCTGAGACTGCCGGTCTGCAACGAGCGGTTCGGGCCATCCATGATCCCATTCTTCCAGCCGACCGTGATCCCCGATGGTCAAAGTTCCTGGTATCTGGGCGAAGATTACTCGTTCTCCCACCGTGCACGCGAGTGCGGCTATAAGATCATGGCCGACACAACCGTCCGCCTGGGGCATGTCGGATCGTACGCCTTCGGTTGGGAGGAGACCGGATCCGAGCGGACCCGGTATGATTCCTATGATTTCTATATATCGGAATGAGATCCCGCCATCATCCCTGGCGAGAGGCGAAGACGTCAGTGGTCTTGCCTCGAACTTCGGGGACGCTCCTGGAGGAGTCTTGTGGTTCCTCTCAGTTCCGCGTGACCGTCTCATGCAGGTTCAGGATCACGCGGGCCGCAGACGTCCAGGCCGCCAGATCGACCGGGTCGATGGAGGACGGTGTCGGGGCATCGCCGACTCCTAGCAGGGCCCGGGCCGCGGCCGGGTCGCGGCGATACTGGGCCTCGTGACGGGCGATCAGGCGGAGGAGCACCGGCGACTCGGCGGGTCGGGGTGGCCGGGCCAGCGTCAGGCCGAAGGCTCGGTCGAGCCGAGATGACGGGTCAGGTCCGGCCTCGCGGATGGCCCGGGCCGCCAGCGAGCGGGCCGACTCGACGTACGTCGGGTCGTTCAACAGG
>CAVYTQ010000023.1:0-81685 GCA_963771445.1 uncultured Planctomycetota bacterium
CGGCTAAGCTCCGATCGAGGCGCCGGGTCAAGCATTCACAGATTCGAGTTTGAGTATCGATGATTCTTCATTGTTGCTCAATTCGGTTAGCTGGCCGAGCTTCTTTTTCGACTGATCATTTGGGTCGGCTTTCAGAGTCTTGATTTCATCTTCGATCGCTGCTTGAAGTGATATGGTAGTCTTTGCCTTGGCTTGCGGAAGCAATGACTTGGATTCAGCCATAAGAGCTTCTGCTTTAATTTTTAGCCTTCCGGCGATCATCTCAAGTTCCCTATCGACGCCCGATACCCACCCTTGCCGCCGGTATCGGCACCCGCCTTTCGCTGGGTCCCTGAACGTCGAGTGGACTCGATCTTGGAAAACTCAAGTACGACTCTCCCTTTTCTCGATTGTTCTGCTTCTCATCGAGCTCAAGACTTAATTTTATTTCATCATCTATGATCGACTCGGAGATCGAATCTCCAGGACCTTTAGCACCGAAGAAATCAAGACCGGCGTGCCATTTTCGGTAAAGCTTGCACAGAATTGATACGCCATCTGCTGATGTAAAAATCCCACTTCGCTGCACACAAATTCTGGCCCGTTGCTCGCCCATTGGAAGGTGGCGACGCGTCTATTGTCTCTGTCAATATAAGTGGGTTGGCCGAGATTCAGCCGGGAGAAGAGCAGATAGAAGTGGCCCAGTCTGGTTCGCGCCCGGATCGCGCAGCAACACGTACTCGCGTCCCTTGTCCGGTCGCTGATTCAAAGCACCGAGTCTGGTGGCATTGATTCAACCTCTTCTTTTGCTCGGGTAGATTCTTACCCCAAGCAAATTTCGACTTCCTGCCGTCGCTGATTTCGAACGTCAGCAACGATGATGCTTCTGGAATACACGGGTTTCTCGGTTTCCGTGGTATTTCAAGCATCTCCAGCTTATGTCCACATTTGTGATCGGAAACTCGTATCCGCTCATGCTGCTGGAAGGTATAAGCCTTTCAAATTTGGACGGCCATACTTCGAGCATGAACTCGCGATCTGCCACGGGTCCCCCGACACCACCTCCTCCGACGTCCGGGATCGCGAGAAAGGAGACGATTCGGGGCCGGTGGGCCTTTCGGAGTCGGCGACGCAACGACGGGCGGGGGGCAGCGGCGCGGCCGCCGGCAAAGGGGATGGAACCGGCTTCGACACGACGGCGGGCGGTTTCATCGCCTCACTTGCCGGGGGCTTACGGCACGGCGGAAGCCAATTCTGCCGCGAGTGCCTCCCGCTCCGCGATTTGATCTGCTTCACGTCTCGCCTCGACAGCGGCATCTTTGGCTTGCCGGCTTTCGTTCACGCTCTTCTGAATCTCGGGGTGCAGACCGACCACTTGCATCAGGCCATCAGCGAACGAGCCAGCCCCGCAATCCCAGCGAGATCACACAGGCAGCCGGGACCGCGGCGACCCGAATGCCCGTGCGGCCACGTCCACGTCGAGTCCCGCGGCCAGTGAGCCAGCCCGGGTCCGCCGTCGCGCCGATTTCGGGGAGGAGATCGTAGCCGGATGCGGGAGCGGGGCTCCTAAGAGGATCCGGGGATCGGAATCGGCCGGCCGGTCGATGCGGCGACGGCCCGGCCCGGGGCGACGGGCGGCGGCGGGATCGCAAGCGGCCCGGTCCATTCGCGGTGTTCGCCGGTCCGGGCGGTGTGGACCAGCGGGCCGCCCTCCGCCGGCCCGGTGTGCCGCACCAGGTCGATGACCAGCGACCTCGGGAGCCGGCGCGCAGTTCGCCGCCTCGGGCGAACCCTCCAGGCACGCCGCGCAGGCATAGGTGATCCCCCCGGGGCCTGGGTGAGATACGTGCTGAACTCGACGTCCCAGCGCCGCGAGGGCGGCAAGAGCGCGATCGCCTCGGCGAAGAGCGGCAGCAGGTCCATCCCCGGGCGAAAGACCAGGAACGCCGGCCGGCTCGGGTCGGCCAGGAACGACTCGGCCAGGACCCCGGCCCAGCCGGCATCGCCGGTGAGCGCCGCCCACGCCGCCGCGATGCCGTGCCGGGCGGTCGCCCCTCGGCACCGGCCGCCCGTCCGCCAGCATCCGCGGCTCGCCGTCCCAGGCCGCCTGCATGAAGCCCGGCTGGCCCAGCAGCCAGGCCGGTCCCCCGTCGGGCCGTTCGGTGGCGTCCAGCACGACGTGATGCGCGTACTTGTTCGCCCGCCCCGTGTAGTCGAGGCCCGCCGGCCCGACCCGCGACAGGATGCTCACCGGCCGGCCGCCCAGGGCTGAACCGCACGTGCGAGAAGTTGACCGGGTTCGCGATGCCGCCGGGTCGTGCGGCGGATAGACCGGCTGATAGCCGCTGAGGCTCTCCAGCCGCTCGACCAGCGGGCCCGGCATCTGGGGCGTCGACGGCGACCGTGCAGAACCCGCGCGTGCCGGGCTTCAGACCCGCGAGGGACCGACGTGTAGTGCAGCTCCTGGCTCATCGTGCGATCCCCGAAGATCACCCTCGATCGGCCGACATCGCGCTCGAAATGCGGCTCGTGCGAGCGGCTCCGACCCGCGACGCCCGGGAATTCCAGCCGGCCCTGCGACGACCGACGCCGATCCTCGGCCGGCGATCCTCAGTCGTCGGCCTCGCGCGCGGATCAGCCGCGGCACCAGGGCCGGCAGGACCCGCGAGATCGCGTAGAGCAGAGGGCACCGTCACCCAGCGGGGCTGGATGTTCCCGCGGACGGATGCCGGCGCAAGCCCGGAGCCGGCATCGACCTCGACCCCGGCACCCAGCGAGCTGACGGCGATGTACGTGATGTCCTTGGCGAACGACTGCGACCGCGGCCACGATCTCCGGGCAATACTTCAAGAGGATCTCGCGCAAGCGGGCCGACGTCCGCTCGATCCGTTCGACGTCGACGCCGGTCAGGTTCCCCTGCGATCGCCAGGGCTCGCCCTCGTCCGTCGTCGTCGAGCAGGTGCGACCACGCGTCGAACTTCGACAGGACGACGATCAGGGGGCGTTCGAACTTGGCGTTCTGCGCCAGCCCCGCATGGCGGCGGATGCGCGCGGCGGCCTCGTTGAGGATCGTCTCCTGCCGGCTCAACCGGGCAGCGCGCTGCGAGCGCGCCGGCCGCGTCGACGCCGCGACAGACGGCGCGGAAGCGCAGGTCCTGCGTCGGGTCGAACAGGAAGAGGATCGCCTGCGACCGCGCCAGGTGGCGCGTCACCGGGCTGGAGGCCGTGTCCTGGCCCGGCTGGAAGTGCTCGCCCGCGTTGTCGTAGAGGCAGAGCATCCGCGCCAGCTGCGCCGGGTCGCCGCCGGGATGGCCGTCCTGCGGCTGCATCGCGAACAGGAAGGGACGCGGGTAGCTGACCGTCTGCTGCCCGTAGGTCACCGTGTCGTAGAGCTCGCCTTGCAGCTCGGTCTTGCGGATCAGGCCGCCCAGCGGGATGACCTCGGCCTCGTCGCGGATTGAGGAACAGCGACTCCTCGCAGTCGTTCAGCGCACCGGTTCGACGCCGGATCGGCGTCGGTGAAGGCCATCTTGAAATGGAGTCGGCAAGGTCCGGCGCAATTGCCAGGTCATCGCGGTCAGGAAGTACGACTTGCCGCTGGCCGGCGCCCCGAGGATCGAGACGAACAGCGGCTCCATCTCCAGCATGGCCCGCGGGATCGAGCAGGTGGCACTGGGGACAGGCCATGGTCCGGCAGGTCATCCCCTTGGCGTCGATCGCGTCCCCTTCGAGCGTGTATCGGCTCGGCAGGAACCGCTGCTGACTCTCGGGCCCGAGCCGCGGATCGCCCAGCAGATCCACGTGCTCGGAGATCCACAGGACCTGCTCCGGGGCGAACCGCTCCCAGCAATGGGGGCAGGTCACCTGCGGCAGCAGCTTCGCGGCGCGGTCGCCCCGCCGCGAGCTGGTCGTAATGGCTGAGGGCGATCGCCATCGCAGTCACCGCGATGTTAGGAAGAAGCCTCGGCTCGAGGCGGATCATGGTCGGAATCGACGCGTTGTGAGAGGGGAGTGCCTACGACCAGCACACTTCAGCGCAACCTCTCACCCATGTGGACGCGACAAGTATACCGATGGCCACAAAGCCACACAAGCCGATTCCATCTTTCCTCGATCCCTCGACTCAGGCCTGCCCGGCGAATCCGGATTCGCGACGACGACCCGTTCCTGGCCGTGCCCTGCGATCGCAAGGGAAGGGTCCCCCCGCCTACTCGCTCAGTGCCTGTCTCGGAAGGTGAGGGCAAGGCTCCGGCCGAGCCACGCGTGGCCGGAAGGCCGGCTCGCCGAGAGGCTCACGCATCCCATGACCCGCCTTCCGGGACAGACTGTCAGTTCCGCGTGATGGTCTCGTGCAGGTTGAGGATCACGCGGGCCGCGGAGGTCCAGGCCGCCAGCTCGGCCGGGTCGATCGAGGACGGGTGACGGGGCGTCGCCGACGCCTAGCAGGGCCCGGGCCGCGGCCGGGTCGCGGCGGTACTGCGCCTCGTGCCGGGCGATCAGGCGGAGCAGGATCTGCGACTCGGCGGGCCGGGGCGGCCGGGCCAGCGCCAGGCGGAAGGCCCGGTCGAGCCGCGATGACGGGTCAGGTCCGGCCTCGCGGATCGACCCGGGCCGCCAGCGAGCGGCGCCGACTCGACGTAGGTCGGGTCGTTCAGCAGCGACCAGCGCCTGGAGCGGCGTGTTCGAGCGCGGGCGCTGGACCACGCACTCCTCGCGCGTCGAGGCGTCGAAGGCCAGCAGGCTCGGGTGCAGGAAGGTCCGCTGCCAGTAGGTGTAGAGGCCCCGGCGGTACTGGTTCGGCGCCGTGGTCGGGGTCATACTCGCGCGTGGGGAAGTTGAGGAAGACCCAGTAGCCCGGCGGCTGGTACGGCTTGACGCTCGGCCCGCCGATCGCGGGCGAGAGCAGCCCCCCGACGGACAGCGCCTGGTCGCGGATCAGCTCGGCGTCGAGGCGGAACGCGTTCTGACGCGATAGCCAGCGGTTCGCCGGGTCGAGCCGGCGATCCAGGTCCCTCGGGCGCGAAGTCTGGCGATAGGCCGCCGACATCACGATCCGCTTGAGCATCGCCTTGACGTCCCAGCCGCCTTCCACGAACTCGAGCGACAGCCAGTCGAGCAGCTCGGGATGGCTCGGCCAGGTGCCCTGCGCGCCGAAGTCGTCGGCGGTCGTCACCAGGCCCTGGCCGAACGCCAGCTTCCAGAGGCGATTGACCATCACCCGGGCGACCAGCGGGTTCTCGCGGGCCGTCAGCCAGCGGGCCAGGTCCAGCCGCGTCGCCCGCCGACCGGAAACGCTCAGCGGCGGCAGCGAGCCCGGTACGCCCGGCTGCACGATCGGACCCGAGTCGTCCATCCAGTTGCCCCGAGGCAGCACCCGCACCTCGCGCGGCGCCATCGCCGACGTGATCAGCGTGCCGGGGATTCGATCGGTCGCCGTCTTGATCTGCCCATCCATCTCGGCGAGCTGCTTCTTCTGCTCGGGCGTCGGATTCTTGATCGCGGCGAGCGGATCACGGCGGTCCTGCAGCCGCTTCAGCTCGGCCGCCTGCTCGGGGCTCGGGAACCGCGTCGGCGACTGGGCGCCGATGATCGTCTCGCTCACGTCGGCGAAGAACGCCGCCATGCTGTAGAACTCGCGGGTGGTGAGCGGGTCGTACTTGTGGTCGTGGCACTCGGCGCAGCCCATGGTCACGCCCATCCAGACGCTCGACACGTTCCGCACGCGGTCCGCGGCGTACTTGGCGATGTACTCCTTCGCCTGGGCTCCGCCCTCCTGGGTGGTCTGGAGCAGCCGGTTGTAGCCCGAGGCGATCCGCGTCTCGTCGGTCGGCCGGGGTAAAAGGTCTCCGGCCAGTTGCTCGGTCGTGAACCGGTCGAACGGCGTGTTCGTGTTGAAGGCGCGGATGACGTAGTCGCGGAACATCCAGATATCGACGTGGTTGTCGCTGTGATAGCCCTGGGTGTCGGCATACCGGACCAGGTCGAGCCAGAAGATCGCCATGCGCTCGCCGTAATGCGGCGAGGCCAGCAGGCGGTCGACCAGCCGCTCGTAGGCATCCGCCCGACTGTCGACGACGAAAGCCTCGACCTCCTCGGGGGTCGGCGGCAGGCCGATCAGGTCGAGGCTGAGCCGGCGGATCAGGGTCCGGCGGTCGGCCTCGGGCGATGGCTCCAGCCCGGCGGCCTCCATCCGCGCCCGGAGGAACCGGTCGATGCCGTCGCCGCCGTCGCGGTCGAGGGCGGCGGAGCCGGCCGGTGCCGGGCTCGGCGGTCGCGATGCCGGGATGAACGACCAGTGCCCCTTCCACTCCGCCCCCTGCTCGATCCAGCGGCGGATGAGCTGCTTCTGGCCGGGCGAGAGCGGCTTGCCCTCCTTCGGGGGAGGCATGATGGACTCGGGGTCGTCCGTCGCGACCCGGAGCCAGAGTTCGCTCTCGGCCGGCTTGCTCGGGACGACGACCGTCGAGCCGTCGGCCGAGCGGAACAGGCCGGCTCGCGTGTCCAGCCGCAGGTCGGCCTTGCGCTTGCCGGCGTCGGGGCCGTGGCACGCGTAGCACGTCTCGGAGAGGATCGGGCGGATGTCTCGGTTGAAGTTGACGCCCGGCTCGCCCGCGAGGGACCCGGCGCGGGTGGCCAGCACCATCGTCAGGGCGATCGCCATGGACCGCCAGGGCCCCGGTCGCTCGGATCTCATCGGCTCGGCTCCTGCTCGCTCGTGCTCGTGCTCCGTCGGGTCGCCGCGTCGAAGATCGTCGCGGCCCGACCGCCCCGCTCGGAAAGAGGGGGGACGGGGATACCAGGCGGTTAGTACGGTGGGGGGAGGCTTGCGAGGCGTGCGGCCCCGCGCGGACCCGGCAGTCCCGGCGGCTGCTCCGGCTTGCGACCGGTCCACTCCAGGATATCGCGGGTCCCCGGTTGTTTCAAATGACGCGCCCGCCGAGAATCGAGGCAGGGGACGAACAGGCGGGCCCCGCGCCCGGTCCATTCCAGGATCGGTCCGGGCGGCGACGAGGGGATACCGCGACGAGGATCAATGCGTCATGTCGATCACGACCAGGCGGCAGCGGCCGCAGCCGTCCGAGTATTCCTATCGCGATCGAATGCTGCGGGTCGGCCGGGGCAGTCCGCTGCCGCCCGGCGCCACCCCGACGCCAGACGGGGTCAACTTCGTGCTGCTCTGCCGGCACGGCACGGCCGTTCGGCTCGTGCTCTCCGAGCCCTGCGAGGGGCGAATCTACGCCGAGCTCCTCCTCGACCCCCTCCTCAATCGCACCGGCGACCACTGGCACATCCGCATCGACGGCCTGCCCGAGGAATTCTGCTACGGCTACCGCGTCGATGGTCCGCAGGGCGACGGCCACCGCTACGACCCCGCGATCATCCTGCACGACCCCTACAGCCGGGCGCTTTCGTGCGGGCGGCCGTGGGGGACCGGCAATGGCCTGCCGCGTCGGAGCCTCATGAGCGACTCGCTGATCGACGAGGAGCGCGGGTCAGTCCGCGCACCCCGCTGGAAGACACGATCATCTACGAGCTGCACGTCCGCGGATTCACCGTCGGCGAGGGGTCGGGCGTCGAGTTCCCCGGCACTTACCGGGGCCTGGCCGAGAAGATCGGCTATCTGAAGGACCTGGGGATCACCACGGTCGAGCTGCTGCCGATCGACGAGTTCAACGAGCACGACTGCCCATTCGTCAACCCGCTCACCGGCGAGCGGCTGCGGAACTTCTGGGGTTATGACCCCATCACCTTCGGCGCGCCGAAGGCGGGCTATGCCCACAATCCCGAGCGATCCGCCCCCTGGCGCGAGTTCCGCGAGGCCGTCGAGGCGTTCCACGCCGAGGGGCTCGAGGTGATCCTTGACGTCGTGTTCAACCACACCGCCGAGAAGGGGGACACCGGCCCGACCTACAATTTTCGCGGCCTGGATAACACGCTGTATTACATGCTCGATGATCGGGGCCGGTACCTGAATTTCAGCGGCTGCGGCAACACCTTCAGCAGCGACCACCCGGTCGTGCGCAACTACCTGCTCGACTGCCTGCGGAGCTGGGTCGCCGAGGGCCGGGTCGACGGCTTTCGCTTCGACCTGGCCTCGGTCCTCGGCCGCGACCGGCGGGGCAACGTGCTGGTCGAGCCGCCGGTGATCAAGCGGATCTCCGAGGACTCGCTGTTGCAGGACGTCAAGCTGATCGCCGAGCCGTGGGACGCGGCCGGGCTCTACCAGGTCGGGACCTTCCCCGGCGAGGGTCGGTGGTCCGACTGGAACGGCCGGTTCCGCGACGACATCCGGCGGTTCTGGAGGGGCGAGCCCGGGCTGACCTCGGCGCTGGCGACGCGGATCTGCGGCAGCGACGACCTGTACGCCGGCCGCGGCCCGCTGCACTCGATCAACTTCATCTGCTGCCACGACGGGTTCACCCTGGCCGACCTGGTCAGCTACAACTGGAAGCACAACGAGGCCAACGGCGAGGGGAACCGCGACGGCAGCGACGGCAACCTGAGCTGGAACTGCGGCGTCGAGGGGCCGACCGACGACCCCCAGGTCATCCGGCATCCGCCGGCAGCAGGCGCGCAACCTGATGGCGACCTTGATGATCAGCCAGGGCGTGCCGATGATCCTCGGCGGGCGACGAGTTCCTCCGCACCCAGCAGGGCAACAACAACGCCTGGTGCCAGGACAACCCGATCGGCTGGGTCGACTGGTCGCTCCTGGAAGAGAACGCGGATTTCCTCCGCTTCACCCGGCTGATGATCGCCCTGCGGCGGGCGCATCCGGTCCTGCGGCGGCGGACGTTCTTCGCGGGCGTCCGGTCCGGGGCAGCCTCCGGAGATCCTCTGGCACGGCGTCGAGCCGTCGCGGCCCGACTTCGGCCCCGAGGCCCGCGCCCTGGCCTTCGCGCTGGACGGACGCCGGACCGACCGGCCCGGCCTGGTCGACCGCGACATCTACGTCGCGGTCAACGCCTCGCCCGTGCCGATGGAGTTCCGCATCCCGGCCGCCCCCTCGGGCCGCCCCTGGCGTCGGGCCGTCGACACGGCCCTCCCCTCACCCGACGATATCCTCGAGGAGGACCGACGCCCGCCCGTGCCGGTCCCGGGCACTGTACAAGGTCCGCGGGCACGCGATGATCCTGCTCGATCTCGGAGGCGGGGAGTCCGTGAGCCGGCCCGGAACCGAGCCGGCCGAGTTGACCGCGCCGTCCCCGGTCTTCTTCCCGGCCCATCGCCACATATCCTTCGGTATCGGGTCGAGGACGGGGTCTGCGCCACGTGAGCGTCGTGCGGTAGTTGACGCCGGGCTGACCTGTGCCCGCGGCTTGGAGCGACTGGCCGACCGCGTTGGTCAGCCCGTGCGAGCTGGTCCCGTCGATGATCAGCTTGTAGGCGTGGTGGACGCTGATCCGCTGGCTCGGGTGTAAGGTCACTGTCAGCGTTGACGGGTCGTACACCTCGCTCTTGATGGCGATCTCCGGCCCGAGGGCCCGATGATCCGATAGTCGTTGACGTCCTGGGCCGTCGCCGCGTCGAGCGCCTGGTCGAAAGCCATGACGACGGTCGTTGGCATCATGTGATACCCGTAGTGCTTCACCGAGTGCACCGTCGGGCCGTTACCGCCGGGAGTCGTCGTCGTCGTCGGAGTCGTCGTGGTCGAACTCGTGGTCGAGCTCACCGACGGGTTGACAACCTGGTCGGCCGGGCTCGACGCGCTCGTGGCGAAGACGGTGTCGCCGCTGTAAGCCGCGGTGATAGTGTAATTGCCGGCCGCCAGGGCGGGCATCGTGAAGGCCGCCTCCTCCCGGCCGCCGACCTCGGCGAGCGGGACCGGTGAACCGGCCTGGCCATTGATCGCGAAGGTGACGGTGCCGGTCGGCATGCCGGACCCCGTCATCGGGAGGACCGTGGCGGTGAACACGACGCCCTGGCCCGCCGTTGACGGATTGGTCGAGGGGGTGAGCTGCGTCGAAGTGCCCAGGGGCGCCGGGGCCGTGATCGTCTCGATGAGGGGGGCGTCGCCGCGGCTGAGGCAAAATCGGTGTCGCCGCTGTAGGTCGCGCCGATCGTGCGGGCGCCGACCGCCAGCGAGGCGGTGCTGAAGCTCGCCCATCCACACCGTTGACCATCGAAAGCGCCGAGGGCGCCGAGCCTGGCCATCGATGGTGAATGTGACAGTGCCGGTCGGCGTGCCGCGTCCGGTGGCGGGAGAGACGGTCGCCGTGAAGACGACGGTCTGGCCCAAGGTCGCGGGATCGACCGACGAGGCGAGTTGCGTCGTGGACGCCGTGAGCACCTGGGTCTGGAAAGCTCCGATGTCGGGTTCGGGCGAGTCGAGCGGTAAACCGCGCTGGTCGATGGTGACGCCGCTCACCGCGGTGCCCTTGCCGATGGCCGCGCTGCCGGGCAGAACCGCCATGGTCTGCGTTGGCCCGCCGTTGGGTCCCAGCGGGGCCAAGCCCAGGTCCGCGAGGCTGGTCAACACGATATTGCCGCCAGTCCCGTTGCTGATCCCGCCCGGGCCGCCCGGCCCGATCAGATTGTACGTGCCGACGACGTCCGCGGCACCCGCGCCGCCGATCTCGCTGGGGGAGCCGGAGCGGCTGGTGTTACCCGCGACGATCGTGTCGGTCAGGGTCGCCGTGGCGTAATTGTCCAGGCCGCTGTAGCTGTAGGCCGAGTTGCCGCTGACGGTGCAGCCGGTCAGGGCCAGGGCCCCCTCCTGACTGTACAGGCCGCCCGCGTGGAGGTTGGCCGAGTTGCCGCTGATGGTACAGTCGGTCAAATGCGCCGTGCCGTCATCGTGCAGGCCGCCGCCGCCGCCGGCCGAGTTGCCGCTGATGGTGCAGCCGCTCAGGGTCAGGTTCGCGTTTTCGAGATCGTCCAGTCCGCCGCCGACCGACAAGGCTGAATTGCCGCTGATGGTGCAGTTGGTCAGGGTCAGATTCCCCTTTTCGTCATTGTACACGCCGCCGTTGTCCAGGCCGCCGCCGCCGCCGCCGGACGAGTTTCCACTGATGGTGCAGTCGTTCAGGTACGTCGTGCCTTCGTTGTAGAGGCCGCCGCCACTCTTGCCAAATCCCACAGTGCCGCCGGTGAGCGTCAGGCCCGAGAGCGTTGCCGTGACGACATTGCCGACCTGGAAGACCCGACTCTGGCCTCCGCCGCTGATGGTCACCCCCGCCGCGGGGCCCTGGATTGTCACGTCTTCGCCAGGGGTGCTCAGCTCGAGCTCGCCCTGCGTCAGCGGGATCTCCATCGGTGTGGCGAAGACTGTGGCATCGAACGTGATTGTGCTGTTGCCCGCATCCGTATTCGCCTCGGCGATCGCCTGGCGCAGGTCGGTCTGGCCGGGGATGGACGTGTCGGTGGGGTTGGTCACGATGATCGACAGGAGCCGGCGGCCCTCCAGCTCCAGCAACCCCGGCCGCAGCCGGCGGGATTCCTCCGCCGAGCCCGCGGCGCCGGCCGCTGGCCCGATCGAGAAGACCCATCGCACCGGTCGATTCGCAAAGTGTCGCAACTCATGATGGTCCCTTTCCACACCGAGGATGGGGAACAACCCGGCACGCCATGATGACCGAGGTGGCGCGTGCGCGCGGAGCGAAATGGTTCGGTCGATCCGCCGCGACCGCCCGCGGCGACTTCATCGCCTTATGCGAGTCGCCTATGGCACTTACCCTCGGGCGGCAAGAACCTATGAGATCCGCGCTTCATTTCTTTTTTTCTTTTGGGTTGACCCTGGGCTATGATTGAATTCCTCAGGAGTGGATTCGGACGACTCGATCGGAAGCCCGGTGCCATTGGGAGACGGATTCCGTGTCGGAGGCTAATTCCTCGCGAACCAGCGTCACCCTGCTGGGCCGGCTCCGCCTGGACGCCGGTGACCAGGCCGCGTGGAACGACTTCGTGGCGCGGTACGAGCCCAAGATCCTCCTGTGGTGCCGCGGCTGGGGGCTGCAGGAGTCCGACGCCCGCGACGTCGCCCAGGATGTGCTGCTGAAGCTCCACCGCCTGCTGGCGAAGTTCGCCTACGACCCGTCCCGGAGTTTTCGCGGCTGGTTGCGGACCCTGACCCATCATGCATGGCGTGACCTGGTTGACGATCGGAGGCGGAAGGGCATGGGCAGCGGCGACACGGCCATGCAGGAGTTCTTCCAGAACGTCGCGGCCGGCGACACCCTGGTCGAGCATCTCGAGGAGGAGTACCGCAGCGAGCTCCTGGACCAGGCGATGGAGCTGGTCCGGGCGAGGGTCGAGCCGCGGACCTGGGACGCGTTCCGGCTGACCACGTTCGAGGGATGCTCCGGCGCGACCGTGGCCGACCGGCTCGAGATGAAGATCACGCGGGTCTACACGGCCAAGAGCGAGGTCAAGCGGATGATCCGGGCTGAGGTCCGCATGCTGGAGAAGCTCGAATGAGCGACTGCCCGGACCGAGAGCTGCTCGATCGGCTCCTGAATGACCGCCTGGTTGACGCCGAGCTCGACGAGCTGGATCGGCACCTCGAGGGCTGCGCCGCGTGCCAGCAGGCCCTGGAGGAACTGACCGACGGCAGGCGATGGATCTCGGAGTTCCGCCGCGAGCTGACCCGGTTCTCCGGCGACGCCGGGCCCGCGCGGGCGTGCGACTTGCTGAGCGTGACGGACGGCGCGACTCCCTCCGCGCGAGATCGGACCGATCGGATCGTGCCCACGGTCCCGGGTTATGAGATCATCGGCGTGCTGGGCCGCGGCGGGATGGGCGTGGTCTATCACGCCCGCCACGTCCGCCTCGACCGGCCCTGCGCCCTCAAGATGATCCTGGCCGGCGCCCATGCCGGCCTCGAGGACCTGGCTCGATTCGTGACCGAGGCCCGGGCGATCGCCCGGCTCCGGCATCCGTCGATCATGCAGATCCACCACATCGGCGACGCCGATGGCCTGCCGTTCCTCGAGCTGGAGTACCTCGACGGCGGCAGCCTGGACCGCCAGCTCGACGGCCGCCCTGGCCCGGCGACCGCGCGGCGCGGCTCGCCGAGCAGGTCGCCCTGGGGATCGCCGAGGCCCATCGACTCGGGATCGTCCATCGCGACCTCAAGCCCTCGAACGTCCTGCTGGCGGCCGACGGCACGCCCAGGGTCGGCGACTTCGGCCTGGCCAAGATGCTCGACAGCCAGGCGATGCTCACCCGGAGCGAGTCGGTCATGGGCTCGCCCAGCTACATGGCACCCGAGCAGGCGATGGGGCGCGGCAAGGAGGCCGGTCCGGCGGTGGATCTCTATGCGGTGGGTGCGATCGTCTACGAGCTATTGACCGGCCGGCCGCCGTTTCGGGGCACCACGCCGCTGGAGACGCTGGAGCAGGTCAGGTCCGCCGAGCCGGTCCACCCGTCGCGGCTGGTGCCGGGCATGCCGCGCGATCTCGAGACGATCTGCCTCAAGTGCCTCGAGAAAGAGCCGGGCAAGCGGTACGAGACCGCCAGGGCGCTGGGCGACGACCTGCGGCGGTTCCTGGACGGCCGGCCGATCCTGGCGCGGCGGACCGGCGGCGTGGAACGGGCCTGGCGGTGGTGCCGCCGCAATCGCCCGTTGGCCGGCCTGACCGGCATCGCCGCGACGGCGATCCTCGCCCTGACGGTCGGGGCGACCCTCGCGGCGTTCACGTTTCGTGCCCAGCGTGACGAGATCCGCCGGGCCGAGCGCCGGTCGCAAGAGAGCCTGCTTGAGTCGCTCACGGAACAGGCCCGCGCCACGCGAGTCAGCCGACGGGTGGGACAGCGGTTCGACGGCCTCCGTGCCCTGGACCGCGCCGCCCGGCTCGGCGCGAGCTCGGGCTGCCGCCGGAACGGTTCGATTGCATCCGCGATCAGGCGATCGCCTGCCTCGCCCTCCCCGACATGATGCCCACGGGCCGGGCGATCGAACAGCCCGCCGCGACGGAAAAGTGTTGCTTCGATCCCGGCAGGAACCGATACGCGCTCAGGCTCGTGTCGGGCCGGATGATCGTCCGCCGCGTCTCCGACGACCAGGAAGTCGCCTGCTTCGAGGCCGGAGCCGGCAGCGACGTCCCCGTGTTCCTCTTCAGCCCGGACGGCCGCTACCTGGCGACGAGCCGTTTTCCCGGATATGGCCTGACGGTCTGGGACGTCGATCGCGACACGATCGCCCTGGCCGAGCCGGGCCCCGTCGGGGGGACGGCCGTTCGATTCAGTCCGGACAGCCGGCGGATCGCGCTGGCCCGTCGCGACGGCGAAATCCTGATCTACGACCTGGAGACCCGACGTCCCCGCCGGCTCGGGGCGGACCTGGGAATCCTGCGCGACCTGGCGTTCCGCCCCGACGGCCTCCAGCTCGCCGTCACGACCAGGGGAACGGCTCCGCCGAAGTGCCATATCCTCCGGGTGGATTCAGCTCAGGTCATCCGGACGATCCCGCTGCGCAGCATCTCGTCGGTCGCCTGGAGCCCGGACGGCGCCACCCTGGCGATGGGAGGCGACGATTTCAAGATCGACCTCTGGGATGCCCGTTCCGGGATCCCCACGGCGCGGCTCGAGGGTTCGACCAACCGCGGCCTGCATGCGACGTTCCACCCGGCGGGTACGCTCCTGGCCAGTGCCTGCTGGGACGGCCGCCTGCGGCTCTGGGATGCCGTCCTGGGCCGCGCGGTGCTCAGCGTGGTCGGCAGCGATCCCGCGGGGCATTCCTCGCTCGTCCTCGGCCCGAACGGACAGATTGTCCTCCAGTCGGAGGGCCGATTGACCACGTACGAGGTCGATCCTGTGCTCGAGTACCGATCATTCGCACATGTCTCCGGCGAGCCGATGCATTATCAGCGTCCATCGATCCGGCGCGACAACCGGCTGCTGGCCGTGGGTTCGGAGGAAGGAGTGACACTCTGGGACCTGGCCCGAGGCACCGAGTGCGCCTTCCTGCCGATCGGTCGCGCCTGGCACGTCATGTTCGAGTCCAATGGCGACCTGCTCACCAGCGGACCGACCGGACTGCGGCGATGGCCATTCCGGCTCGACGCCGAGCGGGGTGAATTCCGCATCGGCCCGCCGAGCGACCTGCCGTTCTCGAAAAAGAGCGGACAATTCGACGAGGACCGGACGGGTCGGATCATCGCCGCCGCCAGGAACACCCATGCCGAGGTCCGGATCTCAGGCCGCTCGACGCAGATCAAGCCGCTGGACGAATGCCGATACGTGGCCGTCAGTCCGGACGGGGAATGGCTGGCAACAGGCAGTCACCATCGGGCGCCGAGGTCTGGCGCGTTGGCGATGCCCAGAAGCCGGTGGCCGAGCTTCCCGTGGATAGGGGCACCGCCGTCGTCTTCAGCCCGGACGGGAAGTGGCTGTTGACGGCAGACGCACCGTGCAAGCTCTGGAGGGCCGGCACCTGGACTCCGGCCCGGGGGCTCGGAGGCACGGGGCTCTGCTTCTCCCCGGATAGCCGGCTGGTCGTGCTCCTGGATCGGAGCAAGATCATCCGCCTGGTCGAGGCGGAAACCGGCCGCGTGATCGCCGGGCTCGAGAGCCCCGACTCCCCTGACGTGATCTGGGCGACGTTCAGTCCCGATGGTTCACGCCTGGTGCTCGTCCCTCCGAATACGCCGTCCGTCCACGTCTGGGACTTGAGGGCCGTTCGCAAGCGACTCGCCACGATGGATCTCGATTGGGGCGGGCCAGCCTATCCGGACGTGGCCCCGGGGGCGCCGGCATTGCCGCCATTTCGCGTCGACCTCGGCCGGCGCGAACGGGCGGAGAAGTGAGTCCGGAGATCCGCGAACGAATCGCGGCAGGGTCCGGACGAGCTCCCCGACAAGGACTCGAACCTTGAACCTAGCGGTTAACAGCCGCTCGCTCTACCGATTGAGCTATCGGGGAATTCTCCCTTAGAGCATACTCGGACGATCGGTCCAGCTCAAGTGGACTCGTTCAACCGGGGATGACCAGGGGGAAAATGGACGTCCGACCCGGGACAGGACTCGAGTCGCTGGGCCAGGGCATTATCTTGAGAGTCCCGGACGCTCGGCTTTCGGCGGCAAGCCCCCGCTCACGCCGGTCGTCGGACGTCCCGTGCGGCTACTCCTTACTTCCCGTCTTCTCGTGCTGCTCGATCGCCTTCTCCAGGATGCCGACGATCAGTGCGTTAAGAGACGCCTTGTCCTCTTTCGCCCAGCTCGCCAGTTGCTCGTGAAGCAGAGGAGGCATGCGGATCTGGAAGTGGACCACGGTTTCAGGCATGGATACATCTCCTCAGGACAGAGAGAACGCCCCAAATAGCCAGGAGTCGGATACTACCAATCTCACCGGCATTCAGCACCGGCGAATCGGGGCATGCATTGGTATTCTACCCCAAGATGGCCGCCCTATTTTCATCAATTTCTTGGAAATAATACGGTTTGTCCTATGTTACTCGGTCCCGAGCCTGCACGCTTTCTGGCATAATTCCCCGTTACGAAGTGGGCAACCATGTTGTCATGATAGATGTGAGTCGGACAGTTGTGTGGCCCGCCTGGCGCGGAGCATTGCGTTCCGACCGGCGCGTCTCGACCCCGATTCGGCTATCCGGATGCGGCTCACCGGAATAGGTCGCATCCTCTCGTCACTCCTCATCAGGTCGTCGGAGCCTCTATGGAGAATTCGGCAGTCCCGTCGCGAGGCGACACGCCTGCTTCCGTCGATCATGCCGAGCCGCTCATCAAGCAGTTCGTCGAGCATTGGGGTCTGATGGCCCGCGCCTGGGGCATCAATGCCACCATGGGCGAGCTATTCGCCTTGCTGTATATCACCGGAACTGATTGGAGCGCCGAGGACTTACGTCGATGGCTCGGTGTCTCGCGCGGCAATGTCAGCATGAATCTCCGCGAGCTCATGTCCTGGGGCGTCGTGCACAAGGTCCATCGGGCTGGCGAGCGTCGCGAGCTGTTCCGTGCCGAGACCGATGCCTGGACCTTGTTTCGCAAGATTTTGCGTGAACGAAAACGACGCGAGCTCGATCCGAGCATCCATGTCCTTGAGCGTGCTTACCACCTGGCTGAACACCAGCCTGAGCTGCATGATATCAAAGAGCGCATCGAATCACTCCGGCGTTTTTTCATGGCCATCGACAGCCTGGCAATTCACTTGCTAAGTCTCCCCTCGGTCGACCTGGCGGAAATCAGCCACCTGTTTCCCGATGAGGAAGGTTCGGAGAAGGACTCCTAGTTTCTACGGCCCGACGGGCCGGCTGGTGGGAATTCCGTCTTCGTTGATGGATCAAAAGCGTCGGAGATCGGCCGACGATCGGTGGAATGGGGCGCCAGGCTGAGATCGAGACCAATCGGATCAGGGTCATGGAAGCCCGGCCTGGATTCGACTAGACTAGGTAAAACGGGAGCGAGACGGCATCCCATCGCCTCGCCGGCCTCTGGCTGGCGTCCTCCCGGATGATGATGGCCCGGGTCTCTCGATGATCCAGGGCTCGCGTGCCAGGTCGGGTCGGGCCGGATGAGAACGATCAGTCTGTCCGGCGTGGACTGGACGGAAATTCCAGGACTTCAGCGTGCGGAGCTCCTCCATGAGCGGTGCGGCGGGGAACGAATATCATCCCGGGCTGGAAGGTGTGATCGCCAGCGAGACGGCAATCGCCAACATCGAGGGGACCGACGGCGCGGGGGGGCTCGAATACCGCGGATACCGGATCGAGGACCTGGCGGGCCAGGTCTCGTACGAGGAAACCGCGTTCCTGCTGCTGCACGGCGACCTGCCGAACCGCGAGCAGCTCCGCGACTTCGACGGACGCCTCCGGCAATCGCGGGCGATCCCCGAGGCCCTGGTCACCCTGCTGGGCCAGATCCCGGCCCACATCCATCCGATGGACGCCCTTCGCACGTCGGTCAGCGTTTTGTCCCACTTCGACCCCGACGTCAACGCACCCCCGACCGACCACGATGCGAATGTCCGCAAGGCCGAGCGGATGCTTGCGCAGATGGCGACGGCCGTCGCCTACCGGCGTCGGCTCAGCCAGGGGCTGCCGCTGGTCGCCCCGCGCGACGACCTGGACCACTCGGCCAACTTCCTCTACATGGTCGGCGGCAAGCCGCCCTCTGAGACCATGCGTGAGGCCTTCGACCTCTCGCTGGTGCTGTACACCGAGCACGAGCTGAATGCCTCGACGTTCTCGGCCCGGGTGACGGTGTCGACGCTGTCGGACATCTACTCGGGGATCGTCGCGGCGATCGGCACGCTCAAGGGCCCGCTGCATGGCGGTGCCAATGAGGAGGCCTGGAAGGTCCTGGAGCAGGTCGGCTCGCCCGAGAAGGCCGGGCCGTGGATCCAGGACGCCCTGGCCCGCAAGGAGCGGATCATGGGCTTCGGCCACCGCGTCTACAAGACGGGCGACCCCCGCGCCAGGATCCTCAAGGAGCATTGCATCGCCCTGGCCAGGGAGGTCGGCGAGGACCGCTGGGAGCGGATCGCCGAGCCGATCGAGCAGGCCGTCACCAACCAGAAGAACCTGCCGCCCAACGTCGACTGGCCGAGCGCCCGGCTCTACCACTACATGGGCCTCGAGACCGAGATTTACACCCCGATCTTCGCGATGGCGCGCGTCGCCGGCTGGGCCGCCCACATCATCGAGCAGCTCGACCACAACCGACTGATGCGTCCCCGCGCCATCTACACCGGCCCGCCGCATCGGGCCGTCAAGCCGATCGAGCGGCGTTCCTGAGCCTGTGCGGTTCCCGCGGCGGGTCGAACCCGTCGTCCGGGGCGAGGCAGGGATCGCTAACTGTGGAACGAAAAAACGGTGTGCCGGGGAAGCTGGACTTCCCCGGCACACCGTTTGGTGCTTCATGACGCCGGATGTCGGCCGCGCCGTGCCTCGGATTCGGTCTCAAACCCTTCCGAGACACGGATCTCGGTGATCTTGCGCGGCGGTCGTCGGCATCTTACTGATCGTCGGATTCGGCTGCCTTCTTCTTGGCGGCGGCGCCCTTCCTGGAGGCGGCGTTCTTCTTGGGGGTATCGTCCGCCGCGGGCTCGTCGGCGCCGGCGTCTTCTTTGGGCATGGCGGCGGCGCCCTTCTTGGGGGTGGCGTCGGCCGGCTCGTCGGTGCCGGCGTCTTCCTTGGGCGTGGCGTCGGCAGCCGGCGTGGCGGCCTTGGCTGCCGCCTGGCCGGGGTGCTTCGGGGCCATCAGACGTCGGATCGCCCGATCGTTCACGGCCTCCGCGCGGCCGACCACCGGCGTGTTGATGTCGTAGCCGAGGAAGCTCAGCAGCCGCTCGACCGGCATCGGGCGGATGCCGTCGGCCCGGGCCTCCTTGGTCACCTCGCCCACGCGCTTGGCCAGCTTGCCCTCATCGGCGATCTGCGGCTCGGAGCGGACACGGTACACTTCTTGAAGCGGGATACGGTCGTCGGTGACGTACCAGTCGATCCGCGGCGAGAGCTTGCCGGACTCCTTGCCGACCCACGGCGGGGGCAGGTCGAAGTCGACGACGCCGCCACCCTCCTGGATCATCCGCTTCAGCTCCTCGCGGTCGTCGCGGCCGTCGCGGTTGATGTCGATCTTGCCGACCAGGGCGAACCGCGTCGGGTTGTTGGGCGACCAGGCGGCCGAGTAGACGATATCGCCGTCGCGGATCGGCTCGATCGGGTTGATCGTCTTGATGATCCGTGCCACGCTGATCCGGTCGCCGACCTTGGTGATCTCGATCGTCCCCTTGGGCTTCTCGGTCGGGATTCCGGGCGATCGCGCGTCGAACACCGAGAGCACCATCTGCGGACGGGCGCCCATGCTACGCGTGATGTTCAGGTGGACCTCGACGCGACTCGTAATCCACGAAGGTGATGTATCCATCGGGATGGTCGAGGATCGTGTCGACCCGTTCGGCCTTGTCGCGCAGCTCGCTGATCAGGGTGCGATGAGCTGTGTCCTTCTCCTTGTCGTAGTCCTCGCCCTTGCGGTCGAGCTGGGCCTTGAGGTTGGCGATCTCGGTGGTCCGCAGGTCGTTGTCCTTGGTGAGCGAGTCGACCTTGGTCAGGAGCATCTGCCGTTCGTCGACGTGCTTCTTCTGCTCGTCCATCAGGTCGGCGCGGCTGGCCTCGGCGGCGCTCGGTCTGGACGTCCACCTGCTTCTTGGTCACGCGACGTCGCCGCCTCGAGCTGATGCCGCAGCTCCACGTAGTTCGACCCCATCTCGGTCGTCGAGCATCGACAGGTTCTCCATCAGCTCGGACAGCCGGTCGAGCGACGCGATGTAGTTGTCCGGACGTTCTCGCGCGGAACGACTGGATGGCGGTGGTGATCTGTCTGCTGGAGTTCCTGCATCTCCTGGGGCTGGCCGCCGGCCTGCTGGACCTTCGTCATGGCCGCGTTGACCGCGTTCGCCCAGCTCCTCGAGCCGCTCATTCATCTTCTTGATTCTGGGCGTCGACCTCGCCCTTGATCGCGTCGGGCTCCGCGTTGCGGACGCCCAGCCGCGTCCGCAGATCTTCGATCGTGCTCTGCTGGTCGCTCTGGCCCTTCCTGAGCGTGGTGATGTCGTCGTTGGCTTTCGCAAGCCGGGCGTCGTCCACCTGCCAGTTCGAGTAGAGGAAATACGACGTACACGGCCAGGATCACCGACAGCGCGATGAATACCGCGACGGCGATCTTGAGCCCTTGGGAATCGTTGGACGCGGCCATGGATGGTAACTCCCCCGGAGCGGAGCGGATGCGACCTGCCCGGACAGTCCGCCGGTTTGCTGATAATATGTCACATGCGAGAGGGGACGAGGAAACGGCCGGCGAAATTCGACCCGAGCGTTCCCGGACCCAATCCGCCGGGATCGGGAGAATTCTCCGCGTTCGTCCGATTGTAAGACTCGCCGGGCACGAGGGTCAAACCGGCGACGCCTCACGTCCGCGGCCGACGGCCTGCCCTCCCGAAGGAGCCTATATGAGTTTGGATGCGCAAGTCCGCATTTTCGTTCCACGAACCCGACGACACGCCGGCGCCGACGAAAGATTCCGGTGCGGACGCGCCCGCCGTCGACCCCAGACGAAGCCCTCCGAGAAGCGGCCGACCTTCTACATCCTCGACGCCTATTCGCTGATCTTCCAGGTCTTCCACGCCATCCCGGAGATGACCGGCCCGGCCGGGCAGCCGACCCAGGCGGTCTTCGGCATCTTCCGCGACCTGCTCAACCTGGTGCGAGGCCGCAAGCCCGACTACCTCGCGGCCGCCTTCGACGGCGCGGGGCCGGTCTTCCGCTCGGACCTCTACGCCGATTACAAGGCGAACCGCGGCGAGATGCCGGCCGACCTCTCCGCCGCAGATCCCGGTGATCCGCCGCGTGTTCGAGGGGTTCCGGGTCCCCGTGCTGATGGAGCCCGGCATGGAGGCCGACGACGTGATCGCCACGCTGGCCCGCCGCGGCGACGAGCGGGGCCTGGACGTCTTCATCGTCACCACCGACAAGGACGCACGCCAGTTGATCGGCGATCACGTCCGGCTGCTGAACCTCCGCAACCGCAAGGAGATGGACGCCGCCGCCCTCGAGAAGGACTGGGGCATCCGGCCCGACCAGGTGGTCGATTTCCTGGCCCTGACGGGCGATGCGGTCGACAACGTCCCGGGCGTGCCGGGCATCGGCGCGGTGTTACGCCGCCAACTTCCTCAAGGAGTTCGGCACGCTCGACGCACTGCTGGCCAACGTCGACAACGCTCAAGAGGTCCAAGAAGCAGCAGAGCCTGCGCGAGCACGCCGAGACCGCCGCGGCTGCGCCCGGCAACTGGTGACCCTGCGTGCCGACCTGCCGCTGGCGATCGACTGGGACGTGCTGAAGACCCAGCCGCCCGACCGCGAGGCCCTGCTGGCCCTCTGCACCGAGTGCGGGTTCCACGGCTTCCGCGACGAGCTCGGGCCGCCGCCCGCCGCCAAGCGCGAGGCCGGTCCGCCCTGGGTGGCCGATTATCGCCTGGTGGATACGCCCGAGGCGTTCGCCGCGTTCCTCGACGAGCTGGCCCGACAGCCGAGGTTCTGCCTGGATACCGAGACCACGGCGCTCGATCCGCTCCAGGCCGACCTGGTCGGGCTCTCGTTCGCCTGGAGCGAGGGCGTGGCGTATTACCTGCCGGTCCGCGGTCCGGAGGGCTCGCGACACCTCGACGAGGCGACCACCCTGGCCGCGCTGCGGCCGATCCTCGAGGACACCTCGGTCGAGAAGATCGGCCAGAACCTCAAGTACGACATGCTGGCGCTGGCGAGGGCCGGCGTCGAGGTGGCCGGGCCGATCACCGACACGATGATCCTCAGCTACCTGCTCGAGAGCGGCGAGCGCATCCACAACCTCGACCAGCTCTCGCAGCGGCTGCTGGGACACACGATGATCCCCATCACCGACCTGATCGGCAAGGGCAAGGGCCAGCTCCGCATGGATCAGGTCGACGTGACCCGGGTCGCCGAGTATGCGGGTGAGGACGCCGACGCCACCTGGCGGATCGAGGCCATCCTCTCGCCCCGGGTCCGGGCCGAGGGGCTCTGGGACCTCTATGCCGACCTCGAGCGGCCGTTGATCTCGGTGCTGGCCCGGATGGAGCGGGCCGGCATGGCCGTCGACGTCGCCCGGCTCCGCCAGCTCTCCGAGGAGTTCGCCGGGCAGATGGCCACGATGGAGGAGGAGATCTACAAGCTCGCCGGCCGGCCGTTCAACATCAACTCGCCGCCGCAGCTCCGCCAGATCCTCTTCGACGAGCTGAAGCTTCCCCCGCTGTCGAAGACCCCCGGCGGCGAGCTGAGCACGGCGCAGGACGTCCTCGAGTCTCTGGCGCCCAAGCACCCGCTGCCCGCGCTCCTGATCCGGCACCGGCAGCTCGGCAAGCTCAAGGGGACGTACCTCGACGCGCTGCCCTTGCTGGTCCATCCGGGCGATAACCGGATCCACGCCTCGTTCAATCAGGGGATCGCCGCGACGGGCCGGCTCAGCTCCAGCGATCCCAACCTCCAGAACATCCCGGTCCGCAGCGAGGAGGGCCGGCAGATCCGCCAGGCCTTCATCCCCGGTGAACCCGGCTGGCTGCTATTAACGGCCGACTATTCGCAGATCGAGCTGCGGATCCTCGCCGCATTACTCGGGCGACCCGGCGCTGACGCGGGCCTTCGCCGAGGACCGCGACATCCACCGCGCCGTGGCCGCGCGGATCTTCGGCGTCGAGGAATCCGCGGTCGACGAGGCGCAGCGTCGCGTGGCCAAGACGGTCAACTTCGGCGTGATCTACGGCCTGAGCCCCTTCGGCCTGGCGGCCCGGCTGGGGATCACCCAGGCGGAGGCCACGACTTTCATCGATGCCTATTTCCAGGAATACGCGGGTGTCGATCGGTTCATCACCTCGTCCCTCGAGGAGGCCATGGCGAAGGGCCGCGTCGAGACCATCCTGGGCCGACGCCGGCCGATCGCCGGCATCAAGACGTCGACCGGGCGGGTCCGCAACCTGGCCGAGCGGACGGCCGTCAATACCATCATCCAGGGCTCGGCGGCCGACCTGATCAAGCGGGCCATGCTCCGGATCGACCAGGAGCTTCGCGACCGCGGATCGCCCGCGCGGATGCTGCTCCAGATCCATGACGAGCTGGTCTTCGAGGCCCCCGAGGCCGAGATCGCCCCCCTGGCCGAGATGGTCCGCCGCCAGATGACCACGGCCCTCGACCTGGCGGTCCCCCTGAAGGTTGACCTCTACGCCGGACCCAACTGGCTGGATGCCGAGCCGCTTCCGGATTAGGGTGCCGACCGCTGGGATTGGGCACGCCGCGACGATCCGGCCGCTACGAGCCCGACGCGACAGCGAGTGGATTCCCCAGCCGACCCGGCCACCCACTCGCTGGCGCGTCGGGCTCGTCGGCGCAACGCAGCCGTAAGCCGCTCTAGCCGCCAGGATCGACGGGCTGCTGCTGCGTGAGGCAGTGCAGCGTCCCCAGGCCGAGGACCAGGTCCAGGCAGTGGACGCCGACGACCTGGCGGTCGGGGAAGACCCGGGCCAGCGTGTCGAGGGCCGTTCGGTCGGCCGGATCGTTGAACGTCGGCACGAGCACGACGCCGTTGGCGATGTAGAAGTTGGCGTAGCTGGCCGGTAGCCGCAGGCCCTCGAACACCACCGGCCTCGGCATGGGCAGCTCGACGACCTCCAGCGTCTGGCCGTCCTGGTCACGCGCGGCACGAAGCCGCTCGAGGTTCTCGCGCAGCGGTTCGTGATTGGGATCGGAGTCGTCCGGCTCGACCACCGTGACGACCGTGCGCGGGCCGACGAACCGCGCCAGGTCGTCGACGTGGCCATGCGTATCGTCGCCGACAATCCCGCGGCCCAGCCAGATGACGTGTCGGACGCCCAGGTAATCGGCGAGGACCCTCTCGACGTCCTCGCGTCCCAGCCCGGGGTTGCGGGCCTGGACCTCGCCGAGCAGGCACTCCTCGGTCGTCAGGACCGTGCCACGCCCGTTGACATCGATCGCGCCGCCCTCCATGACGACGCGGACCCGCCGCCCCTCCCGCTCGACTCGCGGCACCCACCGCGGCAGCCCCAGCCATTTCGACACCCGGCGCGGCAGGCGGCGATCGTCGCGATAGTTCTCGTACTTTGCCCAGGCGTTGAACTTCCACTCGATCAGCCCGAGGCGCCCGGCCGTGTCGCCGTCCGGGACTTCTCCCTCCCGCACCACGAAGCTCGGCCCCGAGTCGCGGAGCCAGACCCGGTCGGTGGCCGCCTTGAAGAATTGGACGCGATCGAGGTCCGCCCCGGCGGATTCCAGGCGGTCGGACACGCGCCGTTTCATCGCGCGGTCGACGACGACGACGTGCACCCGCTCGGAGCGGGCGAGCAGGCGGACGATCTCGGTATACACCCACGGGATCGGGCCGAACTTGCCGGGCCAGTCTTCGCGGTTGTGCGGCCAGGCGATCCAGGTAGCGGCGTGCGGCTCCCATTCGGCCGGCATCCGGAAACCCAGCGGGGCGGGGAGCGAATCCATTGCGGTCGGCCTCGTCGAAGTCGCAAGGGCCCGCGTCGGCGCAACCCGCACGACGGCCGGGGGCTTTGGCGAGCCGGTCGAACCCAGGCTAACGGTCCGGCGGGTGGCTCGCCAGGCATCCTGGGGGAATTCGCCGCGAACCCGGCCGGCCCGCGGCGTGTCCGGCCCCGGTCCAGGGCGGTTTCCTTTTGATCTAGTTTCCGACTCACTCTCTGTTTAGGATCATTCGTCGTCTTTGATTCTCACCGATGGACATCGCATGAGGGTCCGGGCATGGATGCCGGCGTCTCCTTGATGGAACTGCTTGAGGGCCTTAACGATCCGCGCGCCGCCAGGGGCAAGCGCCACCCCCTGCCGGCCTTGCTCGGCCTGGCCGTCGTCGCCATGCTCGCCGGCATGACCAGCTATGAGGCCATCGTCCAATACGGCAAGGGACGGGGCCGCGAGTTCCTCAAGCTCCTCGGCTTCACCTCCACCTGGGGCCTCTGCAAGGCGACCTACTCGCGCGTCTTCCGCCGGATCGACGTCGCCGACTTCGAGGACCGGGTCGGCCGGTGGATCCGAGGGCAGCTCGGGCCCGGCGACGCGCCCCACATCGCCCTCGACGGCAAGACGGCGCGGGGCAGCCGCGACGGCGACACGCCCGGGGTCCACCTGGTCAGCGCCTACGCCCCCGCGGTCAGGGCGGTCCTGGCCCAGCTCCGGGTCGACGCCAAGACCAACGAGCACAAGGCGGCGCTGGAACTCCTGGGCGTCCTGCCGATCAAGGGCAAGGTCGTCACCGGCGATGCCATGTTCACCCACCGCGATTTCTGCGCCGCGGTGATCGGCGGCGGCGGGGACTACGTCCTGCCGGTGAAGGACAACCAACCGACGCTCGCCCGCGACATCGCGGCCGCCTTCGAGCCGGACCCCGGCCTTTCCCCCCCTCCAGGCGGCGCGGCGCGAAGCCGAGATCGAGCGGGCCGGCCGGGTTAACAAGGGGCACGGCCGGATCGAGAAGCGGTCGATCGAGGTCACGGCGGCGCTCGATGAGTACCTGGGCCCGGACTGGCCGGGCTGCGCGCGGGTGTACCGGCTGCGGCGCGAGCGGCGGGTCGGCGAGGAGGTCGAGATCGAGGTGGCCCTGGGGATCACGAGCTTGCCGCGCGAGCGGGCGGGGGCCGCGGAGTTGCTGGACCTGACGCGCGCGCATTGGGGGATCGAGAACGGCCTGCATGGGGTCCGCGACGGGACGCTCCGCGAGGATGCCAGCCGGATCCGCAAGGGGTCGGCGACGCAGGTCATGGCCGTCTTGAGGAACATCGTCGTGTTCCTGTTCCATCGCTCGGGGCAGAAGAGCGCCGCGGCGGCGACGCGCCACTACGTGTGCCACCCGGAGGAGACACTCAAGATCGTGTCAACACCGAACTGAGAATGAAACGGCCCTGGGCCCCGGTCGAAGCCGGCTTGACACCCGGGCCGGTCTCGCTAAAGTTTGACCGGAGACGCATGGTCTCCCCTGAACCCTCGAATCGGCCGATCGCAACGATGACACTCCGGATTCCGCTCAGCACGTCCGCCCGGCGTACGCCAGCCCCCTTCGATCAGCCACTTGATGCAGACGGCCCTGGAGAACCCGGAGATCGTCTCGCTGGCGGCCGGCTTCGTGGATCAGCAATCGCTGCCGGTCGAGATCGCCGGACTCGGCGGTCTCCGAGCTGCTGGGCGACCCGATCGCGGGGCGGCGGGCCCTCCAGTACGGGACGACCATCGGCGACCAGGCGCTGCGGACCCGCCTGGTCGCGCGAGCTGGAGCGCGAGGAGGGCCGCCCGGCGGGGATCTTACAGGGAGGTCGATGCCCCAGGACGGTCGTGACCACCGGCTCGGCGCAGTTGATCTATCTGGTCTGCGAGGCGCTGCTGGACCCCGGCGACATCGTCCTGGTGGAGTCGCCGACCTACTTCGTCTTCCTGGGTCCGCTCGGAGACCCGCGGCGCGCGGGCCATCCGGATCCCGATCGACGAGGGAGGGCTCCGGCTCGACGAGCTGGAGGCCACCCTGGAGCGGCTGGAGGCCGAGGGGCAGCTCGAGCGGGTCAAGCTGATCTACACGATCCCCGAGCACGCCAACCCGACCGGGATCAGCCTGGCCGCCGATCGCCGCGGGCCGCTGGTCGAGCTGGCGCGGCGGTGGTCGCAGGAAGCAGCGGATCTTCGTGCTGGAGGACGCCGCCTACCGGGGGCTGTCGTTCGGGGCGGGCGAGCCGCCGAGCGTCTGGAGCCACGATCGCGAGGGCGATACCGTGATCCTGGCCCGCACGTTCAGCAAGACCTTCAGCCCGGGGCTGAAGCTCGGATACGGCGTCTTACCCGAGGGGCTGATCGATCCGATCTTGTATCTGAAAGGGAACCACGACTTCGGCACGGCGAACTTCAACCAGCGCCTGCTGGAGCGGGTGCTCGCCGACGGGAGCTATCACCGCCACGTGGCGCGGCTCAACGGCCTGTATCAGCCGCAAGTGTGCGACCTTCCTGGCGGCCCTGCGACGAGTCGATCGGGGTCCTGGATCCGAGATCCACTGGACCCGTCCCGAAGGGGGGCTGTTCGTCTGGATGACCGTACCCGAAGGGCTGGATACCGGGTTCGACGGCCCGCTGTTCCCGCGATGCGTGCGGGAGGGGGTGCTGTACGTGCCGGGCGAGTTCGCCTTCGCCGCCGAGCCGACGCCCCGGCCGAAGAACCACCTCCGCCTGACCTTCGGGGTACCCACCGAGGCTGAGCTGGTCGAAGGAGCACGCCGCCTGGGGGCGGCCCTGAGTGCATGCCTGGATCCGGTCGCCTGACGCCCGCCCCGAGGAAGTGGGGCTGGCGTCGCGGCGAAGGCGATCGGGTCCGGACGGTTGGCCGCGGGCAAGGACGCTGACACGGGGGCCGTCGCTTTGAGTATCCTCCAGCGCTACGTGATCGTCGAGGTGGTCCGCGCCTTCTCGCTGGCGCTGTTGACCATGACGGCGATCTTCGTCCTGTTCATGGTCGCGGCCCAGGCGCGCGACATCGGCCTGTCGCCCCAGGACATCGTCGAGCTGGTGCCCGTACGTCATCCCCAGCACGCTGCCCTACACGATCCCCGTCTCGCTGCTGTTCGCCGTGACGGTCGTCTACGGCCGGCTGGCCGGCGACAACGAGATCATCGCCGTCAAGACGGCCGGCGTCAGCGTGATGAGGATCCTCTGGCCCACCTTCCACCTGGCCATCGTCCTCAGCCTCGTCCTGCTGTTCCTCAGCGGGAGCTGGATCCCCCAGTGCACCCACCTGGCCAAGCTGGTCCTGTTCAAGGACGTGGAGGACACGTTCTACAAGTGGCTCAAGAAGGACCACGAGTTCAACAATCCGCGCTGGCCGTTCCTCATCAAGGTGCCGGACGTCAAGGACAAGGTCATGATCGAGCCGACCTTCAAGCATCGGGTGCACGGGGCAGGACGACTTCGACCTGGTGATCCAGGCCAAGAAGGCAGTGCTGCACATCGACCTCGACGCCAAGCTCGTCCGCGTCTACTTCGATCGACGCCGAGGTCCAGCATAACGGCCACGACGCGGACGTCGTGCTGATCAACGACCGTTCCTCGAGATGCCGATCCCGGCCGACAGCCAGTTCAACGTCGAGAAGAAGATCCAGGAATACACCAACCGCGACCTCAAGCGCGGAGATGCCGAGCAGCAGCCGACTCATCGACACCGAGCGGCTGAAGCAGGCGATCGAATCCGCGTTCCAGTTCGCCAGCGGGTCCGGCCGATCGGATCAACTGGATCGACGTCCGCGACGCGTTCGTGGACCACGGCTATTACCTGCGCCGGTGCAACGAGCTCGAGACGGAATGGTGGCTCCGGCTGTCGATGGCCTGCGGCAGCCTGATGTTCGTGATCCTGGGCGCGCCGGTCGGCATCCGGTTCGCCCGTCGCGACTTCCTCAGTGCGTTCATCACGTGCTTCCTGCCGATCATCACGGTGTACTATCCGCTCATGCTCGTCGGTGACGAACATGAGCAAGGAAGGGATGCTGCGCGCCGTATTATCTCGCTCTGGATCGGGAACGTCATCCTGGTGGTCCTGGCGGGCCTGGTGCTGCCGCCGGTCATCCGGCATTGATCGAGCGGATCGGGCGCCGGCGCGTCGCGGCGGATGGAACCCGCGGCGGTGGCCGGCACGGCACACGGGACGGCGGGGGAGGTACGATCGTGCGAAACTTCGATGGACCGGTGATCGTCGTGGCGCGTGCTCGCTCGTCGCCGCTGTTGCTGGCCTGGCGGCTCGATCGCGATGCTCAGCATCCTCGACCGCCAGCGGTACTGGGCCTTCCTCAAGGCCTACGTCGATCTGCTACTTCTCGCTGGTCGGGCTGTACGTCGTCATCGACGCCTTCTCGAACCTCGACGAGTTCACCAAGCGCGCCGACAGCACGACCGAGCTGTTCCGGATCATGAGCCGGTACTACCTGGTCCACCAGAGCCAGTTCTTCGACCAGCTCTGCGGCGTGATCGGCATGATGGCGGCGATCTTCACCGTGACCTGGATGCAGCGGAACAACGAGCAGCTCGCCATGCTGGCCGCCGGCATCAGCACCCACCGCGCGATCATCCCGGTCCTGGTCGCCTCGGTGTTCGTCAGCCTGCTCTCGGTCGCCAACCAGGAGGTGGTGATCCCCCACTTCGGCGAGGAGCTGCGCGCGCCGGCACGACGACGACGGCCTGCAGCGGGTCAATTCGGTCTCCAGCCGCTACGACTCCCGCGGCATCATGATCCACGGCAAGTCGGCCGACCGCGCCACCCGCACGATCATGCCGTTCTTCGCCACCGTCAACCGCAAGCTCTTCGGCAAGATCCTGGAGATCGAGGGCCGGCAGGCCACCTACATCCCTCCCGACGATCCCAAGGCGCCCCTGAGGGGTGGCTGGCTGATCCGCGATGCCAGCGTCAACCCGCCGCTCGATGACGAGATGATGCAGAACAGCAGCGCCCTCCTGATCCGGGTCAACGACGAGTCCGGGTTTCCGCCCCCGCTGGCCATCGTCGCCAGGGGCGACCGGCCGGATGTCCCGAGCCCCCCGCCCGCGCCGACCGAGGAGACGCGCTCGAGCCTGCTGACCCCCCATTCCGAGGTCGCCTACCTGCTGGCGTCGGCCCCCCTGCCGATGGGCGCCAACCCGGGAATCCTCAGGGCCAACGTCCTGCTCGATCGCCGGCTGGACTTCGGGCGTGCCACCTATTTCCTCAAGTGCGGCCTGACCTTCCAGGCGATGACCCGCAAGTCGGCCTGGTACCAGTTCGCCCCGACCCCCGAGCTGCTCCAGAGCCTGACCGACCCCTCGATGGAGGGGACCGACGCGCTGGAGGTCGAGATCTTCGTGCACCTGCGGCTCCTTCGGCCGATCCTCAGCCTGTCGCTGCTGTTCATGAGCCTGCCCCTGGTGCTGGGCGGCTACGGCCGCAACACCTTCATCAACCTGGGCTTCGCCCTGGGCAACTCGGCGATTTTCTACGGGGTGCTGATCTTCACGCAGTACCTCGGCAGCTTCGAGATCCTCTCCCCGGCGCTGACGGCCTGGGCGCCGTTGATGGGCTTCGGGGCGATCGCCACGGTCCGCTGGGGACAGATCCGCACCTGATCCGGCGCGGCGGGATGCTCGCGACGCGACCGGCGGATTCGCGAGTCGCGCCGCGAGAAAGCCTCGTCGCTCCCGGGTCCTCCCCGGCGCGACGCGGCGCGCGACGGGATAGATTCCCCGGCGATCCCGCCCGATAATCGCGGGACGCGTTGTCGACGGCGGAAGACCCCGGGCTGACCATCGACGGAATCCTCAATCTCATGAGCACCAGGAAGGCATCCATCGGCGGGCTGATGTGGCTCATCCTCGTTGTGGGGGTCGGCCTGGCCGTCGTCCGCGACGGGCCCGAGTCCCGCTGGCTGGCCCGCTACTGGCTCTGGCTGATGGTGGCCTCGCTGGGCCTGCCGTACCTGTGGTTCATCGTCGTCCCGCGGGGATCGCTCCGGCTCGCCGGGGGCAGCCGAGAGAGGCAGCGGTACATCCTTCGGTGGGTCGTCGGCACCCCCGCGCCGCGCGGGCTCAAGTGCCTGGCCCGCTACCTGCTGGGGGTCAACCAGCAGGTGGGCCGGCTCTACGAGGACGCCGAGGCGAGTTTCCGAGCGATCCTCCAGGATTCCTACGAGAAGCTCGACCCGGGGTTCGAGTCGGACGTCCGGCAGCGCCTGGCCGACACCATCGACGCGCTCGGGCAGGGCGCCGAGGCGGCCGACGAGCGGAAGCGGGCGATCGCCGTGCTCGTCGGCGGCGTGAAGTCGCCGCTGGCCCTCCAGTCCCAGGGCAAGCTGCTCGACCGCCAGAATCGCTACGACGAGGCGGCCGCCGCCTACGAGCGGGCCCTCGAGCTCACCTCGCCGCGAAATGGCGCGGCCCGCGCCCAGCTCATGATGAGGCTGGTGCTGAGCCACTTCAACGCCGGTCGCCCGGGCGAGACGGTCCGCTGGGCCGAGGCCGTGATCGAGCAGTTCCCCGACGTCTCCCTGGCCCGGTCGGCGAGACGGATGGCGGCCCTCGGCTGCGGCAACCTGGGCCGCGTCGAGGACGCCGAGCGCCACGCTCGCGCCGCCGTCGAGCTGGCCGATTCGGCCAAGGAGCGGGCGGGGTCGCTGGCCCTGCTGGGCGAGTTCCTGGTCCGACGGGGCGACCTCGACGAGGGCGAGGGCATCGCCCGCGAGGCCGATTCCATCCTCCCCGATCAGGATCGGCTGCCCTGGACGGTCGTCTGCCACTCGAAGAGGCTGCGGGGCCATCTGGACGAGGCGCTCCGCGCGCTCGAGCACGCCCGGACCATCGTCGTGGGCCACATCCCGGCGGCGCAGCGGAGGGTGAACGCCGTGCTCGACAAGGAGCTGGCCATGCTCCACGCCGAGCTCGGTCACCGCTGCGAGGCCCTGGCACTGCTCGCCGAGGCCGAGCCGGAAGTCGCCGGCGACTCCAAGCTCTCGGCCGGGTTCGATGCGATGGCCGCGCTCGTGCATGCCCTGCTCGGGGACGTCGAGTCCGCCCTGTCCTGGATCGATTCGGCCGACTCGGCGCGCGCGCCGCCGTCCCGCAAGACGGCACGACCCAGCGAAATGTGCTCGGGCTGATCGGCCGGGCCGCGCTGCTGGTCGACGAACCCGCGCGGGCCGAGCTTTTCCTCCGCGAGTTTCTCGAACACACGCCGGACCCCGTCACGCTGCCTTTCGCCTGCTATCACCTCGCGGGTTCGCTGCGGAAACTCGACCGCGAGCGCGAGGGACGCGAATACGACCGCCAGGCGGCGTCGTACCACTTCGGCACCCTGTCGGAACGACTGGCCCGCGAGCGGCTCGCGGCCGAGGGCGTTCCGGTTTGAGAAAGTATGTCAGAAGTCTTGTCGGGAGCGTGGCTGACCTCTCAGTGGCAAGTGGCAAGTGGCAAGTGGCAAGTGGCAAGTGGCAAGTGGCAAGTGGCGTAGGGTGGGTCGAGCGGAGCGAGGCCCACCAGTATCCGCCGCACGCGTAACGCATGGTTGGCATAAGGACGCGGGACCGAAACCCACCGACCGCGGACGCCCAAGTGTTCGGCGCGGGTCTCGGACCCCGCCGTCGGCGCGACCGCCAGGTCTCCCGGTCGGTCGGTCGGTCCGGACCGGACGGGTGGAGACCTCCGGTCCCGGCCGCGGCGGGATCGGAGACCCCCGCCGAACAGGACCGACCCGCTGTAGGAGCCGGCTCCTGCCGGCGATCGGCCGGGCCGAAGCCGCACGGCCGCGTCCCGGTCCTGTTCGGCGTTCACCCTCTACCCCTCACCCCTCACCAACCAGGCTCCTGCCGGCGATCGGTCGGTCCGAGGCCGCACGGACCAGCCCGACCGGATCGGGAGCGGGAGCTCCCTCCCACAGAAGAACCGTAACGGATCGGGCGGGGACGGGGCGCCTGTCGTTGGAGAACGAGCCAAACGACCCTCCGGCTCGCCTTCGAGACCGACTCAAAGCACAGGACGAACACCGGGCGGCATCACCCGCGGCCGGCCCTGGTGGTCTTGTAGCCGATCGCCTGGAGCGTCCGCTCGGCCGCCTGGAGGTGATCGCCCTGGAGCTCGATCCGCCCGTCCTTCACCGTACCGCCCGCACCGCAGGCGTTCTTGAGCCGCGCGCCCAGCTCATCCAGGTCGTTGGCTTCCGGGTCGAGGCCGGCGATCACCGTGACCTGCTTCCCCTTGGCCCGCCGCTCGGTCGTCAACCGCGCGGTCTGCTGACCTGGCGGAATCCGTTTCGGTTCGGCGACCGGCGGAGGACACGAGCATTCGGACTCCAACCGGCCGCAGCGGTCGCAGGTCGGTGGCCGATCCCAGGGCGTTCCGGCGAACAGGCGGGACACGTGGTCGACTCCGGTATGAAACAGCGAACAGCCATTGGCGGCTGACCTGCCAGGATACCGCGAATTCCTCTCACGGACTTGATGAGAGGGGACCCGACGCCGCGGGGCATCGGGCGAGGCGCGAACCCGGACGGTCGGGTTACTTCTGCAGCGATCTGAGGTAATCGGCCACCTGGATATGATTCATCGCGACGGCCCAGTCCAGCGGCGTCCGGCCCGGTATCGCCGGGTATTTCTTGGGCGGATCGTTCACCGCGGTCGGAGGGGAACCCGGCTGGATTCCGGTCGATTCGGGCACCGCATCCGTCTTCGCGGCAGGATCGGCCCCGTGCTCGACGAGCAGCTTCACCACGTCCAGATGGCCGTCCCGCGCCGCCAGATGCGGCGCCGTCCAGCCTCTGCCGTCGACCGCATTCACCTTGGCTCCCCGCCGGATCAAATACTCCGCGACCGCCGTGCAACCGCCGCTGGCGGCCCGGTCCAGAGGTGTGTATCCCTCCGTGGCATCGGGCTTGCGGCCGGGCGGGCGCGTCTCCCTCGCGTCGACCAGCTCGGGGTGCTTGTCGAGGATCGCCCTGAGGTGATCCAGGTTCCCCCGGTGGGCGAAATAATGGACGGCCGCGACGAGCGCCGATTCATACGGGTCGGCGCCCTGGGGCGGCATTCCGCCCGCGAGGACCAGGAGGAGGATCTTGGTAGGAAGAACCATCACCGCTCTCCATTCGCGTCAGAAGAGGTTGTGACTGCGGCCCGCGAGGCCGTCCCACGGGAATGTGTTTCATCAATCATCCTGGTCGAACCCGGAGGCATCCTCCAGGCCGCGGATGAAGGCTTCGAAGCTCTCGGCGACGAACACGATCTTGTAATCCTGCTCCTGGTCGATGTGGACGATCTGCGGCTCCCCGGCCGGACCACACGCCCGATAGTCCAGGCAAACCATATCGTGACCGGCCGATGGACAGTCGGCGAAGTAGATGCCGATCGCCGGGTAGCCCCATTCTTCGACCCAGAACGCGCTGCCCAGCTCGCCGCATAACGAGCAAGGCTTCTCGCTGCCGATCGAGTAAATGCCTGTGATTGCGATATGATCCTGCGCCCACGAAGTCCGTTCCCTGGTCCGGTGGCACGTATTCCGCGGGATGCCACCGTTCTGGAACCTCATCAGCTCGACATAGGAGGCCGGGAGCTTGTAGCCAAGGTCGCGCTCGACGGCCGCGACGACGTCATCGGTCGGCGGGGAACCGACGTACTCCCTCTCCGCGGACTGGGACGGCTTCCAGAACTGTTCAACATCGAAATCGGCGAAGAACCGGGCCATTCGAGGCTTGCTCCCACTGGGGTGACTCTACACTCTCCCGCCGACTCGCAGGAATTCGTCGAACGGGTAAGCGTTCACGGGACGGTGGACTGCGGGAGGCGAACCGGCGATGTCAGTCGCCGGGTCGCTGCGGGCATCACCCAGTTCCGAGGGATTCGCCCGGCCGCCGCCTCGCATCACCCGGCGACTGCCGTCGCCGGTTCGCCCGGCAGCCGCGACGCATCACCCGGATCCGACACCGATGAAGCCTGACGCAAATCCTTTGCCAGGCGGCGAACCGACGACGTCAGTTGCCGGTTAACGCCATCAAACCTGGAACACCCGGCGACTGCCGTCGCCGGTTCGCCGTCGAAGCTTGGGGGCACCCGGTCTCGGAGCGCTAATGATGCTCGCGACGCGATTATGGCCCGCAGGTTGCTCGGGTACCCGCTCGCCACGACCCGCGATCTGCACCAGACCCTGGCCAACCCCAGCACGACACCTTTTACCTGCCGGGTCGGGTGTGCGAAGATCCTGCTGTGAACTGACGTGGACTTGCATCGAGGGCAACGACAGGAGGGAACATCGTGCGAATCATCCAGGCCGGGCTTCTCATCATCTTCCTGGGGGCCGTCGCAGTCTTCGCGGTCCAGAATACGACCAGTGTGACCGTGGGCTTCTGGACATGGAAGCTGACGGCTCCGGTCGCCATCGTGATCGTGGCCGTCTACCTCCTGGGAATGCTGAGCGGCTGGACGGTCGTATCGTTCGTGCGCCGCTCGCTCCGGAAGGTCAGAGAGCAGCCTCAGACCTGAAAGGCTCCCGGGGTTGCCCGCTTATGGTGGGGGCCTCCTGCGCCATGGGATTCCCCACCTGCCTCGGCTGCCACTCCCCGCCGTGCTTCGTCGGGTCGGTGTCGGTGTGACCGCTCGTCCGCCGGCTCTGCATCACCGGCCGCCTGCGGCTGGCCCTGGCAATTCCGCTCCGCTCGCCGGGCGGACCGGACCCGCATGCACCTGCCCCCGATCCGTTCAAGGCCCTCCGTGGGGTATTCCCCGGATATCGCGACGACGGCGGCGCCGGGTGTGTGCGAGCGATGGGACGCCCGAGTCGCCGGGTGAAGGGTCGCAGCAGCCGGGCGAACCGGCGACGTCAGTCGCCGGGTAGTGCAACGCCGCAGCCGGGTGTCGAGCAAAGTCAATCTCCGGGCGATGCGGCGCGGCGGCCGGGCGAACCGGCGACGACAGTCGCCGGGTGATGCCCTCGAAGCCGAGTGATGCCCCCAGAGCCCCGGCGACTGACGTCGCCGGTTCGCCCGGTTCGCCATCATCGCCGGACCATGACGACCCGGATCGACTGCTCGCCTCCTGCCGCGGTCACTTCGCGTTTCATCACCCGCCGCCGGCCGCGAGTGCCGCGAGTCGTCGATCGACCCAAAGCACCTCGATGGTCGATAGATTTCTCAACGCCCCCGCGGCCATTGATGCGTGTTCGTAAGCACAATGTCGCCAGTTTCGCTTGTCGCTGGGCATGAAATCCGGCCTTCCGGCCAAAAATCTTAAAGAATTTCGCGAAAGTCGCGTCAACTCAGCAAATCTTTCCTATAATCTATGGTAGAGGGGCGAAGAAAGCTGGTCCTTGCGAAGTTGCGAGACACCTCCCAGATCCACCTCCCGAAGAAGGGGCCTGCCAAAGATGACCACCGCGACCGCCGATGCTCCGGCGACGTCCTCGGCCCGCGCCGAGGCGAACCGCCGCAACGCCCAGAAGAGCACCGGCCCCCGCTCCCAGGCCGGCCGCGATCGAAGCCGTTTCAATGCGCTCAAGCACGGCATGCGCGCCCAGCTCCCCATCCTGCCGGGCGAGGACGAGGCCGTCCTCCGCCGACGGCTCGACTCGTGGAACGCGACGCTGGGGCCGCGGGATGACGTCGAGCGCTACCTCGTCGAGCGGGCCGTGAACGTCTCGTGGCAGCTCGACCGCGCCGACCGCGCCTGGGCCGCACGGATGACCGCCGATCTCCTCTCCGCCGGCGCCGGCCAGGCCGATGCGCAGGCCGACGAAGTCGTGTTGCTGGGCCGCCGCCTCTTCTGGGACCCGCGCGGGCCGCTCTGCCTCTATCCGCATTACGAGGCCTCGCTCGGGGATCCCGTGCGCGCCTCGTGGTCGCCGCAGGTCGTCGATCCCAACGAGCCCGCCACCATCGTCAACCGGCTCGAATCGACCGCGCTGGGCTGCGCCTGGCTGCTCGACCGCTGGGGCGAGCTGGGTGCCTTGCTCGAGGACGAGTTGCTCTGGCAGCCGCCCGACCGGTTCAAGGCCGTCCGCCTGCTGGGGCGGCAGCCGCTCGACGCGACCGACGACGACGTCGTCCGGGCGATCTACCTGGCCTGCCACGCGATGGACCCAGCGTCCGAGCAGCCGTTCGCGGATGTCGCGGTCGAGCTCGGCGCCGGCGAGCGCGTGCGATTCGCCGAGCGGATCAAGGCCCGCCTCCCGCGCGACATCGCACTCTCCGATCCCGACGCCGGCCGCGAGGCGCTGCTGGCGCTGGTCGACGAGCAATCCGGGCGGCTCGAGCGGCTGCTGGGGTCGCACATCGAGCGGGAGGCGGCGGCCGAGGAGGCCCGGCAGGGGTTCGAGGACACCGATGCCGGCGAGCGCTGCGCCGCTATCAGCTCGCCTGCAACCGCACGCTGATGCGCATCCTCGAGACCCTGCGCAGGCGACACCGCGAAGCCGACAGGCCCGCCGGCTGCCCCCGTCCCAAGGCCCCTGCCCCGACCGTCCGCCGCGACGATCCGCCGCCCGCCCCGAGCACGCCCGCCCCGCCGCCGGCCCGGCAGGACGACCTCCGCGTCTCCACCGCCGGTCGCCCGCGGACGGATGAGGCGGGCGCCGACCTGGGCATGCCGTCGGAGCCGGCTCGCCCTGCCGCAAGTCGGCCCTTCGCAACGGATTCCGAATCCACCCCTCTCCAGTCGATCGCCGACGAGCCCCGAATCGCGACGAACGAACCCATCTCCCCCGATCCCCGAATCGCGACGAACGAACCCATCTCCCCCGATCCCCGAATCGCGACGAACGAACCCAACGCCGCCGATCATGTGGCTTCCCGCTCGCTCCTCAGCCCGCTCGCCCTGCTCCTGGCCCTGGTGCTCCCCATGGTCGTGACGACCCAGGCCGCCGGCGCTTTGACGAACGAACCCAGCCCGGCCGCTCGTGGACACATCCCGATCTTGAAGGGCATCCCCTGCCCTGCCTGGCAACCTGGTGGGGCCTTCCTGCTGGTCCCCGGGGCGGGGTCGGAGATCGCCACCCGTCGACGATACGCGGTTGACTGCGAGGGTCCGGAGCCTCGGCCAGGCTTTCCATCGCCCGACCGGGCGCGAACCGACGGCACAGATGCGGGCGGCGTCGGGCGGGAAAATGGATCGACCTGGTGGGTGGGCATGGCGAACGCCTTCGGCGATGGTCTGGGGCGGTAGACAACCGCGGTGCGGCGTTCTATCGGTCTATGTGGAGGAAGGCGTTCTCTGTTCGGCCGCCCGCGCCGTCCTCGGCGGATCATGGCGATCCGCCCCGTCCTCGGCGGGCGAGCGCCGGGGCCCGATGTACGGGCCCCGAGATGACAGGGGATGCCAGGGAGTCAGGTCCCGCACCGAGATCGTCGGCACGGGTGCGATCGTCGTGCGCCCCGAGACCTTCCACGCACCGGAAACAGATGCTGGCGAACGATCGCGTGCTCCGGATTGTCGGCCCGCCCATGCCTGCCGCCTGCCACCGCGTCGTTCGCTCACCCCGGAGAGCACCGAATGAAATCCGCCTCGTCCTTCCGCCGCTTCCCCGCATCGAAACCGGTCCCGGCCTCGTCCCGGCGGACCCGAAAGCGCTTCCGGGCCCGGCTGGAGGGCCTCGAGGACAGGATCGTGCTGTCAACGCTCGACCCGAATGCCTTCACCAGCCTGGGGACCCTGAGCACCACGAACGGCAATAGCTATACGATCAACACGGACACCCTGAGCCTCTCCGGGCCCGGCACCAGCTTCACCGGCGTGTCCTCGGGCGGAATCGCCGTCTTCGACTTCGATAGCGTCACGATCGCCGCGGGCAGCACGATCACCGCGACGGGCTCGATTCCGCTGGCGATCCTGTCGCAGAGTTCGATCACCATCGACGGCACGGTGGACGGCAGCGGTCAGGACGCGGTGTTCCAGTCGTCGCCGCCCACCACGCCCGGCGGACCCGGCGGCTATGGCGGCGGCCACTGGGCCTCGTCGACCCAGCAGCCGGGGCAAGGTCCGGGGGGTGGCGGCGCGAGCCCCAGCGGCACCACCGGCTCGTATTACGGCGGTGGCGGCGGCGGCTTCGGGGGGGCCGGCGGCGGCGGCGGCGACAGCGGCGGAGCCGGCGGAAGCACGTACGGCGACCTGCTCACCCAGCTCGTCGGCGGCAGCGGCGGCGCCACCGGCATTGCCCTGAACTCCGGCGGGACGTATGGAACGAGCGGCGGCGGCGGCGGCGGCGCCATGGAGCTCGTCGCCGTGAACTCGCTCGTCATCGATGCCGGAGGGGTCGTCCAGGCCGACGGCGGATCCGGCAACGGGGCCGCTTACGGGGGCTCGGGAGCCGGGTCCGGCGGCGGCATCATCCTCCAGGCCTCGACGGTCACGAACGACGGCACGGTCTCCGCCGTCGGCGGGAATGGTGGCGGCGGCGGTTGCTGTGGCGGCGGCGGCGGCGGCGGCGGCGGTATCCTCGATGTCCTCTACCGCACCCAGCAGGATGGCACCGGCACCTACGACGTCGCGGGCGGATCGGGCGGGTCGGGCAGTAGCCCCGCCAGCGGCGACGGCACCTCGGGTGTCGTCCAGTACCAGACGCTCCCCGACATCACCGTCAGCCTGTCCGGCACCGAGGTCCTGCTGACCGGCGATTCGATCGTCACCATCCTCGGCGCCGTCTACGCTCCCGCCACCGAGACCTACACCTTCACGGCCAATGCGGGCATGACCTTCGAAGCCGACAGCTCCGTGCCCGCCACCCTCACTTTCACATCCAGCGGTAACACCGCGACCCTGGCCCCGAACGGCACCACCTGGGCCAGCCTGGGCTACTCGGTCGGCACCGACATGACCGCGACGACCGGGACCGCGATCACGCTCGGCGGTGTCTCGGCGCCCGCGTCAAACTTCGGCACCGGGTTCGACGTGGCCAACGCGAGCGGGGGCACGACGGCCCTCACGGTCGATGATTCCGACGACACGACGACCCCCCTGACCGTCGAGATCACCGACACCAGCCTCTCCCTCGGCCAGGCGCCGGCCATCACCTACGGCGGCGCGACGCTCAGCGGGTTGACCGTCAACGGCAGCGACGTCGGCGGGACCTGGATCGACGTCTCCGGCACCCCGGCCGCGACGGCTCCGTTGAGCCTGGCCATGGGATCGGGCGGGACCAATACGATCGACCTGGGCTCATCACCCGGATATGCCTTCGCGCTCGGCGACGTGACGATCACGTCCGCCGGTAGCGCGACCGACCTGACCATCGACGACGGTAACGACCCGAACGGCCAGGCGATCGGCATGACGGGCTCGACCGTGAGCTTCACCGGCGGGCCGACCTTCGACATATCCCAGGCGAGTCTCGATGACCTGGTTCTCGGCGCCAGCGGCCACGGATCGAACGTCGTGACCGTGACGAGCGTGCCGGACGCGGTCGTGCCCACCCTGGCCATTGGGGCGGGTTCGGCCAATGCCGTCACCATCGGCGACTCGGTGAATTTCGCCGGGGACGCCACCAACCTGGCCGGGTTGACCATCACCGGCAAGACCGCCCTGACCATCGACGACCAGGCCGATCCCTACAACAACGGCGTCACCGTGACCTCGACGCAGGTCGTCTTCCCGGGCGAAGCGGGACCCTTCGATTACAGTGCCGCCACCCTCGCCTCGTTGACCTTCGAGGGCGGCATGACGGGCCAGGAGGTGGATGTCCAGAGCATGCCCGCGGGCGTACCGCTGACGCTGTCGATGGGCGCGAACGGGACCAACCCGATTATCCTGGGCCAGTTCACCGGCAAGGCCAGCTCGCTCGGGCCGATCACAATCACATCCGCGGGCAGCCTGAGCGACCTGAGCATCGACGATTCGAACGACTCCACCGCCGGGCAGACCGTCTACATCGACTCCGGGACGATGAAGGCCGGCCCAACGCTGTGGGTCAGCTACAGCGGGGCGGTCCTCTCATCGTTCACCTATACGGCCGGCGATGACGGGACCAACCTGACCGTCCACAGGTCGCCCACGAGCCCGGGCCCGACGCTGGCCCCGATGACCCTGGACATGGGATCCTCGCCGGCCAATACGGTCCAGCTTGGCAGCTCCGAGGCCGACACGCTGGGCGACGTGACACTGATTGGCGATATGGGCCTGACGGTCAACGACTCCAACGGTTCCAATAGCTGGACCATCGGCGTCACGGCGACGACCATCGGCTTTTCGAGCGGCGCCAGCTCCAATACCTTCGACTACAGCCAGGCGACCCTGTCGAGCCTGAGCCTGGCGACCGACAACGCGGGCGGGAACATCGTCAACGTCACCGGGACGCCCGCTCTACCGACGGGCGTCGCGCTGAGCATCGGCACGTTCGCAGGCTCGGATAATGCATACAACCTGGGCGACTCGACCCATGCCGCCAGCCTGCTGGGTGACATCTCCCTCTCGCCCAGCGGCGACGGGACGACTACACTGACGGTCAACGACTTGGCCGGCGCGGGCGGCGGGACGATCACCGTGCAGTCGTCGTCGCTCGACTTCGGCGCCGGCGGCCCGACGTTCACCTATGACGGAGCGTCCTTCGCCGGCGTGACCGTCAACGCCAGCAACTCCGCGGCGACGACGGTCAACGTCCTGAGCGTGCCATCCGCTCCGATCGGGCTGGCCCCGCTCACGCTCAACATGGGTGGCCAGCTCGGCAATGCCGTGAACCTCGGCGACTCATCCGACGCAGCCAGCGGACTGGGAGATGTCACCGTCACGACCACCGGCACGCCTCCGAATAACGGAGCGACCAGCCTGAAGGTCAACGACTCCGACGGGGCGGGTGCTGAGAAGATCATGGTGGGCGTGACGTCGCTCGACTTCTCCGGCGGGCCGACCTTCAACTATGGAGGGGCTGATCTCGCCGGATTGACCTTCGATGCCAGCTCGGTCGGCGGCAATGAAATCACCGTCACCGGCTCGCCCCAGTTGATCGCCTTCAACACCGTGATCGACGACACGGCGCCCGCCCAGGACCCCGATATCATCCAGATCGGCGATGCCGGCGCCGCGTTCTCCACGCTGGCCGGCGACGTGTGGATCCAGGGGGCCGGTGCCGCGTCGCTGACGATCGACGACTCGGCCAGCGAGAACCCGACGGCGTACCTGATGGACGGCGCGGAATTGAGCTCGGGCACCGCGCCCGTGGTCTTCTACAGCGACGCGACGGGACTCACCGCGCTGACCGTCAAGGGGAGCAGCGAGGGCGACACCTGGAACGTCACCGGTACGATCCCCGGGGGCCCGACGACCATCATCACAAGTCCCGCCGGCGGCGACACCGATACCGTGACTCTCGGCGGGTCGTCGGCCGGCACGGCCGCCTCGACGCTCGGCGACGTCGTGCTCCACAACGGGGGCGCGGGCTTCGTCGCGCTGACGATCGACGACTCGGCCGGCGACACCGGCCAGGCCATCACCGTGGGCACCACGGTCCTCTCGTTTGCGGGCGGGCCTAGCTTCACCTACGGCTTGGTGTACCTCGCCGGCCTGACGCTCGACGCCAGCTCGGCCGGAAGCAATGACATCACCGTCAACGGCTCGCCGAAGGTGATCGGAGGCGACATCACGATCGACGACGCGGCGCCCTCGGACGCTCCCGATTCCATCATGATCGGCGACGCCAGCAGCCCCGCCTCCGGGACGGAGGTCGATGTGACCATCGCCGGCTCCGGCTCGACCTCCCTGACGATCGACGACTCGGCCAGCACGGCCTCGGCCTCGTATCTTCTTCAGGTCGGCCAGTTCACCATCGGCGCGGTGCCGGTGATCGCATTCGGCACGGCGACGGGCCTGACCGGGCTGACCCTCGAGGGAAGCAGCGGGGGCGATACCTGGGACCTGGCCGGTTCGCCCGGATGCGTGACGACCATCACGACCCATCCGGCCATCCTCCCGACCATTCCGCCCATCGTTCGGAGCGATTCCGTGACCGTCGACGGGACCGCCCTGAAGGAGTTTTCGGGCGACGTCAACGTCGAGGGCGGCGGGGCGGGCACCACGAGCCTGACGATCAATGATGCCTCGACTGCGACTCCCACGTCGCCCCTGCTCGAATTCAACCCCACGACCGGCCTCAGCGACCTCAGCGGCATCTGCGCATCGACGTTCGCCTTCAACGCTGGCGTCGCGAATGTCAGCCTGGTGCCTAGCTCGGTCCCCGGGATAACGACGACCCTGACCGTCAACTTCACCAACGGCAATCCCCTGCCGATCGGAGCCGCGACGAGCTTCGGCTTCCAGGGCAACCTCGGCGCGAGCAACAGCCTGGTCCTCCAGGGCGAGCTGCCGCTGGCGACCCCGTTCGATTCCGAGGTCTACTCCCCCATGCCGGGCGCACCCGGTTCGGGGACGATCGGCTTCACGCTCGCTTCCAGCACGTCGACGCTGATCTTCGGCGGGCTGACACCGATCGATGACACGGTCCCCGCGACGAGCTACACGTTCGTGGCCCCCTCGACCGCCAGCCTCGTCGAGATGTCCAATGGACCCAGCATCGGTGCCTTCGTTACCGACACGATCTCCAGCGGCGACACGCCGTCGGCCTTCGAGCTGGTGAACTTCGCCAACAAGGCGAACGTCCTGGTCAACCTCACGGCGATCGCCAACCCGACCTATATCACGCCGCCGACGATCCCGGCGACCGGGCTGGTGAGCCTGACGGTCTCGTACTTCGGCGCCAATTCCTCGGGCCAGACCCTGACCATCGATGGCACCACGCCGGGAATGGTCAACACCATCCAGTTGGGCGGTTCCAACAACACCATCGTCGTGCAGAGCGTCACGGCGGGGGGCCCGCTGACCATCCTGAACCAGCCCGGCGCCCTTGGCGCGGTTAACTCGGTCTCGATCGGCGACGCCGGCAGCCTCGCGGACATCGAGGCGGACGTCACGATCGAGGGCCCCGCGCAATCGGTCAACGTCAGCGTCAATGGATCCGCCGAGACGACTCCGTTCGGCTCCATGCTCCTGGAGCGGAATCTCGCGGGGTCGCTGGCCGTGCTGACCGGCGTCCTGCCGGGAGCCGAGCTCGACTACGACCCGACGGCCATCAGGAGCTTCTCGCTCTCGACCGGCAGCGGGGCGGATCACCTCGCCGTCGACTTCGTCAACGGTAATCCCTTCGCGGGCCCGGGCGTGGGCTCGCCGCCGCCCGCACCTTACACCCTCGGCTACAACGGCGGCGGTGGCGGCGACTCGCTCGCGTTCCAGGACAGCTCGGCCTCGACCGGGCCGATCTTCGACAGCGAGACCTATCTCGCCACCGGCCCGAACAGCGGCAACGTCTCGTTCGACGATGGCACCTCGCCGAGCACGATGGTGTACCAGGGCGGCGTCGATTTCTCGCAGCTCACGCCGACCATCGACTCCACGCCCGTGACCGACTACACGTTCACGGCCCCGACGTCGGGCGGCACGATCGCCGTGACCGACGATCCGACGGCCGGCTACACGCTGATCTCCGACCCGTCGCCCAGCCCCTCCTTCGAGTCGGTCGCCTACTCCAACAAGACCGACGTCACGATCGACGCGACCCACGTCAGGCGCAATAACCTCTTCATCCTGAACAACCCCGTGGCGGCCTCCGGGCAGACGACGCTCACCGTGGACCTCGGCAGCGGGACCGACACGCTCACCGTCGCGGCCAATCCGGCGGGCGTTACGACGGCCATCGACGGCGGGGTCGGCTCGCAGGCCATGACCGTGGCCGGCGCGGGGCTGGCGGCGGGGACCACGTGGTCCAACTTCATGATCCTCGGCGGCACCGGCCCCGACGTGATGCGGCTCGATGCCCAGGGGACCGGCTCGACCGCCACCCTGACCCCTGGTACCGCATCAAGCCCCGCGGTGGCAACCTTCGGCAGCGGGCCGGGCAGTACCTCGATGGCGTTCCTCAACATCGGCACCATCCAGGAATTCGCGACCAATCACGCGCCGAGCCTGGCCATGCCATCGCCGTTGCCAACCATCCCGGCCCAGCCGGGACTGCCGCTCGTGAACGTCCCGGTCGCCACCTTCCAGGACCAGGACCTGATCGAGAATGCCGCCTCCTTCGTCGCGACGATCGACTGGGGCGACGGCTCGGCTCCGACGACCGGTACGGTCACCGCCGTCCCGGCCGCTCCCGGCCATTATGTCATCTCCGGCAGCCATACCTACCTGGCATCCGGCCCCGCGACGATCTCCGTGACCCTGACCGACATGGGCGGCACGTTCACATCGACGCTCAACAACGCAGGCGGCGCGGTCGTCCCGGTGTCGACGCAACTCGATGGGATCTCACCCGTGACGGGCAGCACGGCGCAGGTGTCGGTCGCCGCCCTGCACCTCGGCTCGACCACGGCCCTGGCGGCCACGGCCGGGACCTCGGCGTCGGGCGAGCTGGCGGTCTTCATCAACGCCAATGGACCGGCGGCGCCCGGCGCGTACACCGCCCTCATCAACTGGGGAGACGGCACGGGACTGGGTGGGGCGGCGATCACCGCCGACCCCAGCGTCTCCGGTGCCTTCGACATCGGCGGCACGCACACCTATGCCGCGGCGGGGACCTATTCGGGGTCCATCGATCTGTATGCGGTCGGCACGGGGCAGAGCCTCGTCATCCCCCTGAGCGCCAACGTCCAGTCGCCATCGGTCAAGGCCACGACCGGGCTCACCGGCTCCAACAACGTCCCGACCGGCCCGCTGACGGTCGCCACGGTCTCGGTGCCGTCCTTCCTCAACTCGCCGGGCCTGGATTACCGCCACTATGCCGCGAGCGTCGACTACGGCGACGGCTCGCCGACCGTCCCCGCCACGCTCGCGCCGACGAGCGTCCTCGGCGTACCAGGCGTTCACGGTCTCGACCAGCGGCCACATCTACGCGACGCCCGGCAGCTACACGCTGAGCGTCGCGATCCGCGACGCGGCCGGTGTGATCGTCGGCACCGATTCGGCCACCGTCGTCATCGCCGACCCGCCGGTCCCCCCGGTCCCGCCGGACCCGCCGGTCCCGCCGTCGTTCACCTGGGGCCGGCTCAGCCCGCAGAGCGATTCGGGCGTCAGCAATAGCGACGGGATCACCAACGTGACCACCCCGACGTTCGTCGGCGGCGCGACGCCGGGGGCGGTCGTCGTGGTCTACGCGGTGCCGACGGGCTCGTCCGCCTCGCCCATCTCGATCGCGACCGGCGTGGCCAACGACGCCGGCGCCTGGACGGCCACCGTCTTCGGCTCGTCCCTGCCCCAGGGCTCGTACCAGATCACGGCCAAGTCCACAAACGCGAGCGGCAACGCCTCGCTGGGCCTGGGCACCGTCGTCATCGACACGACCGCGCCGGTGATCACCAGTGTCGTGTTCAATCGGCTTCGCGGCGAGCTCGACGTCGATTTCCAGGACAACCTGAGCGGGATGTTCCTGCCCGCGCTGGCCAACGGCGCGAGCTATCAGATCTCGGCCCGGCCGCTGAACAACACGACCCCGGTACGCAATGTGATCCTGCCGACGGGCGTCACGGTGAGCCCCGGCGCCACGCCCACCTCGGTCAACGAGGCGGTGATCGTGTTCAACCACGGCAAGATGCTCAACCCCGGCCATTACACCGTCCAGGTGCTCGCGTCGGGCCTCTTCGACGTCGCGGGCAACCAGCTCGCCGGCCGGTTCTATGGGTCCTATCCCACCGGCAACGGCGCCCCGACACCAACTACGTCGCCCAGTTCAGCGCGTTCCAGCGTAGGACCCTCGCCGCCTTCCCGATCCAGGCCGGCTACGCCAGTCCCAGGCACATGACGACGAACGTCCCGAAGGCGCGCGTTGCGCTTGTCGCCGCCGCGGTCCCGCGCAGGACCGAGCTGGTGCGGCAGGGCGCCGCGGTGGGCGGACCGTCGAATCACGGTCCCGCGAGCCTCATCGATCAGGCGATCGCCAGCCTCGTCGGCCCGGTCCCCAAGCCCCGTCGCTAGGCCCCGCCGTCCGCGCCCTGGCGTGGAACTCGCGCAACCGCGACACCGAACCGGAGCCATCCCGCAGGGGATGGCTCCTGGTCCAACCGTCCCAACCAGTCACCGGCGCGGGTCGTAGCGGCCCGCATCCGTCACCAGGTCCTCAACCGCGATGAGAATCCATCATGACGGTGCAAACCTCCCGCGAACCGCGATCCCAGAGGCCGTTCCGGGCTTCCCGACTGGTCAGGCCCGAGTCGCCTGCGAGGCCACCGGTGGCATCCCCCGAGTTTGCCTTACTGCGGCGCCACCGTGGCGAACACCTTGACCTGCGCGATGGGCTCGTCCTTCAGGTCGGTCTCGACCTTGAGGACCGCGTGGAACGACCCTGGCGCCGTCGGGGCCTTGAGCTTGAGGTTCAGGATGTGATCGGCCGCCGCGCCGGGGCTAACCTCGGCGGCCTCGAGTTCGGGCGACGTCGCCGAGACCTTGCTCAGGCTGAACGGCGACGACGACCGGACGTGCACCAGGTTGGGCCGGCTGATCGTCTGGCCGGGCTGGATCCGGCCCAGGTTGATGATCGACGGCGTGACGGACACCGCACTCTGCACGTTGGCCACCACCGAGATCGGTATCGTCTGCGCGGGCGAGTCGTTGGTGATCAGCGTGATCTGGTCCTTCAGGTAGCCATTGGCGACGCCCGGCTGGAGCGTCGCGGTGATCTGCCAGTGGATCTGGCCGTCGACCGTCCGGCTGGCCTCCTTGGCCACGGCCTTGACCTTGTCGGTCTGGGTCTTCATCTGCACGATGTTCCAGTCGGGACGCCCGCCGGCATACGTGAGGCCGAGCGACGCCGATGGCAGCTTGCTCGACCGCCGCAGCGTGCCGAAATCGATCTGACCGGGGCTCATCACGATGTCGCCGCGGATGAAGCAGGTGATGTTGAGGTCGACCTGCGCGAACACCGGCCGGTCGAGGATCAGGGTCAGCCCCGACGGCTTGTAGCCCTGGAAGTTCGTCGTGTTGATCGTGGCCTCGACCGTGGTCTGCGTGCCCGGGGGGATCACCTTCGCCCCGACCTTCACGTCGGTGCAGCCGCACTTGGTGCGCCAGTCGGCGATCCGGATCTCGGAATCGGTGCGGTTGATGATCGGGAAGGAATGGCGGATCTGCGAGCCGCGGGCCACGGTGCCGAAGTCATAGGCCCGTTCGGGGAAGACTGTCGTCATCCAATCGGACTGCGCCCGGCACTCGGAGGACCCGCCGATCGCGAAGAGGGTCGAACAGGCGATCCAGCACACCAAGATCCGTCGCATCGGTTTCCTCACCTTTCCTCCGGCCGGGACGATTACGACGCGCCAGGATCCGTCCCCGCGACGCTGATTCCACGGTATGAGAATCGGACGCGAACGGCCGGGCGGTTATCGCCGAAACCGTCGCGGGCCACCCCGCCGACCGATTGCAAGGATTGTACCGAGGGCCCCAGCGGCGCGCGGAGTGCGGTCCTTGCCCCCGCCTGGCCGGGGCTTGGCGGCACCCGTAGGATACTTGTCGGAGCCCGTTGGGGTCCATCGCTACCTTTCCCGGCTCGACTCGACGGCCCGAATCGGCCCGACGACGCCGAGCAACAGCGGGACGGCGCCGTGGAGGCGGGTTCGACTAGCCTACCCAAACCCCCACCGCACCGGCGAGCCGGCGGCAGGTTATTGATGCTCAAACCTTCAGTACAGATCCACAACCTGGACGGGATCCTGGTCGCGGAGTTCTGGGATTGTCTGCGGCTGGACCCCAATCCCGTGCAGGACCTGCGCCAGCACGTCGAGGCGCACTTGCGGGGCCCGGTCCGGCCCGAGCTCGTGGTCGACCTGAGCGGGGTCAGCTTCGCGGGTTCGGCCGCGCTGGGGAATTTCGTGGCCCTCCAGCGGATCATCCGTCAGCATGGCGGCCGGATCGTCTTTTGCAACGTCAACCCCAACGTCTCCGAGGTCTTCCGCGCCAGTCGTCTCGAATCGCTCTTCGGATTCGAGACCGACCGCGACGCCGCCGTGCGCTCGGTCCGCGACCGGCCGGGCCCCGATCCCCTCGAGAAGGACGCACCCCGCCCCGAGCGCCTTCCGGCGCCCCCGGGCACCGGGCTGGGCTCCCGGATGCGGCGGCGGTCTTCGGGGCCCGACTCGTCCTGATATCCCCGGCCGGGGCCCCGGCGATCGCCCCCTCTGCCGGGCGGAATTCGCGGCTTTGTCCTTGATCGCGTCGTCCGCTCCGAGGATGATTGCTGCCGACGATCTCGGGCGGGCCCGGTCGTGCGGCTCCCGGTTTCCTTACCCGCCCGGCCGCCAATCCCCAATGCACCACTCCGTTCGAGCACGCGGGCCTTTTGCGGGGGCAGAACGATGGCCGTCACTCCCAGAATCCAGGTGAGTGAGAGCAACGGTATCCAGGTGATCCGGTTCCACGATCGTCATCTCTTCGACGAACGGACCGTCCGCGAGGTGGCCGACCAGATCCTGGCCGCCCTCCCCAACGACGGCAGCCCGATCCGGCTGATCCTCGACTTCACCGAGATCAACCTGGTCTCGAGTACCCTGCTCAGCAAGTTGATCCTCCTCCAGCGACGGGTGGTCGCCTCCGGGGGCAAGCTCCGGCTCTGCGAGCTATCGCCGGTCATCCAGCAGGTCTTCCGCACCGCCAACCTCGACCGGCTCTTCAGCATCGACCGCGACCAGCGGACCGCCCTCGAGACCTTCCATTGACACGCCGGGGACCAGGCCACGACGTGCCGGCAATCCCTCGTAAAGGAAACGTTCGTCGGAGACAATGACCCCGATCGGAGCTCCCGCCAGCTCAAACCCTGCTCCCGCAAGAGATGAGACATTTGATAACCTGTGTGACGAGTCCTGATCGATCCAGCGGCGCCGGGCTGACCGGTCGTCGGCGATCACCTGGGAGACGCTCGCCATGGCGCACTCGACCGTTTCCTCGACCGGCCGGCTCATCGGCCTGTGGGTGCTGTTCGGGCTGGGGGCGGCCTGGGGCTTCTCCGGTGCGTTTGCGGCCAGGGGCGGCCTGGGGCGGACGGGGGTCGCGGACCGAGGCCGGACGGCTGATGATGACAGCCTGCTGAAGGAGTACTTCCGGCTGCTCCTCGCCGACCGGGACTTCGACGCGTTCCGCGACCGCGTCGCGGCACGCTACGGCGAGGAATCGCTCGGCCGCATGCTGGAGGATTCGCCATCCGTCAACACCCGTCGGGCGGCCGCCGCCGCGCTCGGCTCGGTCGGAGGCTACCGCCGCAGCAACACCACGCTCGCCCGGGCCCTCGGCGACGAGGATCCGGTCGTCCGGCGACTCGCCGAGAACTCGCTCTGGTCGGTTTGGTTCCGTGCCGACTCACCGGAGAATAACCAAACGCTCCAGCAGGTGCTCCAACTCGCCGAGAGAGGCGACACCCGGGGTGCCGAGGAGATGGCCTCGCGCTTGATCGCGGTCGCCCCCAATTTCGCCGAGGCCTACAACCAGCGGGCGATCCTCTACTTCAAGCAAGGACGCTTCGACGACAGCGCCCGCGACTGCCAGCGTGTGATCAGCCTCAACCCCTACCACTTCGGCGCCCTGGGCGGCCTCTTCCAGTGCCAGTTGTATCTCCACCGCCCGGGCGAGGCCCTCGAGACCCTTCGCCGGGCGGCCAAGGTGCAGCCTTACAACACCGCTTACCGCGACGCCATCCGATCGCTCGAGATCCAGATCAACACCAATGGCCCCAAGTGAAGGGTGCGACCCTCGGTCCATGACGTGCCTACCGCGGATTCGGAAGTCATCACCCAGTTCAAATCGCCGGTGATTGCAGCACTCGACCGCTTTCGGCCTTCCTCTCTCTCCAAACGATCCCTTCCCTGCCCTCTCGTCCGCGGCGAACCTGCTCCGGAACGGATTCCTCATAGGGGCTCCATCCGACGTGGTATCGGGCTGACCCACACCAACCAGGGTGTCGCAGCAACTTGCCACTGATTTTCCCGGGCGAATTCAGAAGAGAGCGTATGAAACACCGTTCGACCGGGTAATAACCTGAGGAAAACGACCTCGGGTGTGAACGTCGAGGAGGCCAGTCTGTGAGCATCGGCGGGTCGAACGCTCCCATCCCGGACATGCAGGCTCTCTTCGACGTCGGGGCGATTGGCGGCCTACCGGATGGCCAGTTGCTGGACCTGTTCCTCGACGGACGCGAGGCGTTCGCGTTTGAAGCGCTGGTGCGGCGCCATGGGCCGATGGTCTGGGGCATCTGCCGCCGGATGCTGCGGGACCACCACGACGCCGAGGACGCGTTCCAGGCGACATTCCTCGTACTGGCCCGCCGGGCTGCCTCGGTTCGGCCGCGCGAGAAGGTCGGCCACTGGCTCCATGGCGTGGCTTTCCGGACGGCGCTGAAGACCCGGCAGACGCGGGCGAGGCGTCGATCTCGCGAGGTTTCGTCCTCTGACCTGCCCGACCCGGCCGAGCCGTCGCGAGACGAACGAAACGACCAGCTCTCTCGCCTGGATCTGGCCATCCGCAGCCTTCCCGAGAGGTACCGAATTCCCATTGTCCTCTGCGACCTGGAGGGCCGGTCTCATAAGGAGGCCGCCGAACAGCTCGACTGGCCAATCGGAACCGTTTCCGGCCGGCTCTCGCGGGCGAGGGTGTTGCTGGCGAGGCGAATCTCCAGCGGTGCCGTGGCGGTGCCGGTCGCGAGCCTCGCCGCGCTCATGGTTCAGGAAGCATTGGCGGCATTCCCGGCCACGTTGATCCGTCCCACGGCACGTGCCGCCAGCCTGTTCGTGGCCGGGCGTGCGGCTGCCGCCGGGACCGCCTCGGTCCAGGTTGCCACGCTCGCTGAAGGAGTCTTGAAGTCCATGCTGTACAACAAACTCAAGTTGCTCGCGGCTGGGTCGCTTCTGGTCGCCGTCCTCGGCGTCGGGGCCGTCGCCCAGGTCCATCGCATTCGGGGCTCGGGTCGTGTCCTCGCCCCGCGACAGGGCCCGCCCGGGCCCGCCCTGGCGAGACAGCAAGGCGGCACCCCCACGACAACGACACCCCAGGCGCCGGATGCGGCCGCGGCCAATCGTCGAGCGCCCATGACGCTGCTCGGTACCCTTGCCGAGTGGCAATACCCCGGCTCGGCCTTGCTCGGGGGCGCCGATATGAGCGACGGCGGCAACCCGGCGATCGTGGACGTCAAGTGCCGCGCCGTCCTGACGACGCCAGCCCCTTTCGATCAGGTCGTCGCCTACTATGCGAAGAAGTTCGAGAAGCGCTCGGCCCCAGGCGAGCTGGGCACCCAGCCCGACCCGAAGGCGGATGACGCCAGGGCGGTTTTCACCCAGGACGACAACAGGGAGCAAGCTCTCTCGGTCCGGCTCATTGTCGTGACCAGAGTCGAACTCGACGACCACGCTCCTCATCAGCCGGGCAAGAGACGAGCAGAAGACGCACATCGCCTGGACGCATTACCGACGTTTCGAGGTCGACGGACCGCAGGAAGGCGGCAAAGCGCCTACTTCGGTCGAGTAAGATCGCTCAGGAGCAGGGGCTGCATAACGTGAATTTCGGCGAGCGATTTCCCGATTCCGGAGCGTGGGCGACCTTATGTTGACACTGCTTCCGAATTAGGGATTCGCTCTCCGGAATCCATGTCTCGGGTTCCGGGTGGTGGACGAGCCCCGTGCTTCCGATCCGTGAGCTGGTGTCAGGGACTTGTCGGCTCGCGCCCCTCATCGAGGTCGAATCCGCGGTTGCGATCGGCATCGCGATCGGCGAGTCCGCGTGCCGTCGGCCGCTTGAGCGAGGGGCGATGCGGTCCGGCGAAGGCCGCGACCACCTCGGGCAGCGCACCGAGGTGCAGGTGCAGCAGGCTGCCGACGGCGTGGTGGTGGAAGAACCAGTCGCCCTCGGCCGAGAGGGTGCCGAAGCACGCCGGGCACTCGAACCGCTCGAGGCCGCCGATGAGTCGCCAGCGGCCGCTCTTGTACCCCCGGACGACCGTGCCGCGAGGCCCCAGCCACGAGTCGTGCAACAGTCGTCGCGTGACGGGTGCGGGTGGCGGCGGAGCGGCGATCAGCTCGGCGTCGAACGGCAGGATGCCCGCACCCCGGTATCGGCGGCCGTCGATGTTCATGCTTCGACCCAGATAGGCCGTCCCGCCCCCCTCCGAATAGATCCGCCGCCCAGGCAGACGTGCTCGCCGAGCGCGGCGATCATGCTGTGGTTCGACGCCAGCTCCTCGGCGTGGAGGTCCGGGAGCCCGCAGCCGATCATGACGAGTCCGACGCCCTCGGGCAGCGCCTCGTCACGCAGCGGCGAGAACTCGACGAGGTCCGCACCCAGGGCCTCGAGCGACTCGATTGTGTCGGGGAAATAGCCGCCGAATGCCTCGTCCTGGGCATAGGCGACGCGGAACCGGCGCCGTCCGCGACCTCCCAGATCACGGCGGACCGTGGCCGCCGGAAAAGGCCGGCGCCGCGCCAGCCTCGTCGAGGAGGGCGAGGTCGGAATGCTGGAGGAATGCCTGGGCCAGCGCGTCGATCATCTCGACGCAAAGCCCCCGGTCGGGAGGTTGGTGCTCGACGGCGGCCCGCAGGCCGGGCATCGTCTCGACGGCCCCGACCACCGGCAGCCCCGCGGCCAGGTGAATCATCCGCCGGAGCCGCGGCAAGAGCGCGGGGTCGTCGAGCTCGTCTAGCAGTACCGCGTCCGCGCGATCGGGGATGGTCGGCAGGTGGAAGGATTCGGAGTCGATCCCCCGGCAGGAGACCACAGCCAGGATCGGCAGGTCGAGCGTATCGGCGATCGGCCGCAGGTCGCCGGGATGCTCGCACCAGCGCCCGCTCGCCCCGGCCACGGGTGTCCCGAGCGTTCCCTCGATCACCGAGAGCTCGGCACACGCGCCCGCCCGTGCGAACAGACCCCGGCAGACCGACGGCGGCATCAGCCACGAATCCAGGTGCCGCCCCGGTAGTCCAGTCACCTGGCCGACCGACTCGCGGGCCGTCAGGCAGGCACGGGTCCGGAAATGTTGCACGCGCCAACCGCGCTGCGTCAGCCCGGCCAGCATCGCCAGGCAGGCCATTGAAGGCTCCGAACCGCTCGCGCCAGTCGCTAATCCCAGGCGCGGGAGCCAGCCGTTTCCACCTCGCGGACTTCCAGGACGGGGCACCTTGGCATTCCTCCCAGCCCGATCGGTCAGGCGACCGAGCTCACCGTGGCTCGGTTCGCTACAACGCATGCGTGCATGATAGGGTCGGCCGCGTTTCGCCGATCTTCCACGACACATTGCCGCCCGATCCGGAACGCCGGTTCCCTGCGCCTTCGTCGCCTCCGCACTTCCCGGGCGTACCCATGCCGTACCTACGGAACGGATGTCCGTGAGTCCTGCAATGCTGCGGCCCGAGTCGAGGCGAGTATGTGAAGGCGGTGAAGGGATCGGCGTGATCGAGCTTGAGTGTTCATCCTCAATCGGACACGAATCAGTGGGAACGTTCCAATGATAGGGTGACCCTCGATCAAATCAAGGGTGTTTCCAGGGCGGACCGCTCCACTTTTCCCGGGTGAGATGGCAGATGCAATCTCGGTTCGGTCGGCTCGGATCGGTGCATGAGGTCCGAGGGGGGGATGATGGCGGTGACGCATTTCCACTATTTCGGTAGAATAGTGATCGCACGGTTACTGATCGCGACCGGGGTCTCCTGGTTCGAGGAGCGCGTCGATGAGTATCGCCTCCATATCCGGCCCGCCGAAGCCGCCCGCGGATGACCTCGATCCCTTCCGCTATGGCTGGCGATACGTCACGATCCACCATCCCGACGGGAGCGAGTCGCACGAGGAAGTGCCGCTGACCGAGGAGGACGTCCTCTTCCCCGAGGAGGGAGACATCATCGTGCAGACGGATCTCCACAGCACCGACATCAACTATCTCAAGAGCGTCTTCAACACCCGGCTGGCGCGTCTCCGTCGTGCCGTGGCCGTGTCCGACTGCCGGGTCGACTGGAGCGTCCCGGGACTTCGGCCGTTGGGGCCGGATCTCGCGGTGTTCTTCGGCATCGACCGCAGGAAGAACTGGGCGACGCTCCACGTGGGCGAGGAGCGGGCGCGGCCTGGCCCGGTGGTCGAGGTGACCTCGCCGTTGACGCGGAAGAACGACCTGGAATTGAAACCGGAGCTGTATCACCAGGCGAGAGTGCCGCTCTACGTAATCGCCGATGAGACCGAGGCCGGTCCGGGGCGGCGTCGGCTGCGCTTATTCGCCTACGCCTACGAGCCGGCCGGATACCGCCGCATCGAGCCCGATGCAAACGGGCGGATCTGGATCGAGGCGGTGGGGCTGTATCTGGGCGTGGTACGCGACGCGGAGCTGGACTGCGACCGCCTCGCTTGCTACGACGGCGAGACCGGCGAGGAAGTCGGCGACTACAACGCTATCACCCAGGCGCTCGAGGCGGTCATGGCGGAACGGGCCGAGCTCGAGGAGCGAGCCCGCCTCGATCTAGAGGCCCGTCGGCAGGCCGAGGCCCGCGCCGAGACCGAGGCGGCCCGCGCCGAGACCGAGGCGGCCCGCGCCGAGACCGAGGCGGCCCGCGCCAACGCCGAGGCCGCCCGCGCAGCCGCCGAGGCCGACGCACGCGCCGGGCCGAGGCCCGGATTCGCGAGCTGGAGCAGGCCATCCAGCGGCTCGGCCAGAGCTCTTGAGGAGGAGGCCCAATTCTCGGGCGAACGCCCCGAGGTGGGTCCCCGGACCGCCGCCGCGACTCGTCGGACCGACCGATCTCCCGGACGGACTGGCCGACCGCTGCGCGTCGTGCTCGCGATTCGTGCGCAATCGACATTCGCCTTGCCCGCTCCGGGGCTTCCCGATACCTTACGCCCCTTCGTCATGCTCGTCACTTCCGGCGCCTGGCCGTCTCCGGCGGGAGGGAACCCTGCGCAATGTTCGACTACCTGGGAACGGGCCGCACGGCCCCGGTTGGCCCGATTGTCATGCCCCGTGAGTCCGCTGGCGCGGGTTCGGGGCTCACTTGGCTGGGTACCGCTCATTCTGGTCCTCGGGGCCGGGGGATTGGCGCAGCAGGCCCCGGCGCCGCGGTCGTCGGGCTCGCCGCCCGTGTCCGCCGCCTCGCCGTCTCCGCCGGCGGCCGCCGGGGGTGCCGTCGCGTCGCCGTCCGAGGCTGAGGTCGCCGCCCTCAAGGCCGAGGCCGCCGCGCAGCTCCAGGGACTGGGGTTAACGCCCGCCGCGACGGCGCCGGCTGCCTCGAGTTCCCCGCGAGCCCCGGCCGCGACCTCGACGCCGGCCGCCGCGACACCGGCCGAATCCGCCGCCGACAAGCAGCTTCGCGAGCTCCTGCAGGAGCGAATCCGACTGCTCGAGGAATATGACAGGGCCGCCGAAGCCCTCCGGAAAGCTTCGCATCCCGAGCCGAGCCCCGAGCGCCAGGCCGCCGACGCGCGCAGCGAGCTCGTGCGCATCCAGGCCCTTCTGGCCCAGGCCGCGAGCCATCCCGAGGTCATCCTGCCCCCCGCCTTCCGGACGAATGGGACGGGGTCGCGGCAAGGGGTCAGCGCCGAGATGAAGGAGGCGCTGGAGGCGGCGACCGGCGAATGCAAGGAGTCGAAGGCGAAGCTCGAAACATTGCGGACGGAGGTCTCGAGCTGGGAGGCCCGCCAGAACGCGCGCCGGGCCGAGCGGGACAAGCTGTTCCAGGTGGTTGCGGCGCTGAAGGCGGGGCGCCGAGCATCCGGGCCGCGGCGTCGTCGGACTCGCCCACGGTGTCGCCGACGTCGCCGTCCGCGGCCCATTCGGCCGCCGCGCGTCGGCTGGCTCGCGAGCACCGGGTCAACGACGACTGGAAGGCGCGGGTCCAGGCCATGCGGCTGCAGGCCGTCGAGGCGGAGATCGCGCTCGAGGTCAAGCTGGCGAGCGTCCGCGAGCAGGCGATGCAGGTCGGCCAGGCCGAGGTCCAGCTCGCCGAGAGGACCCTCGCCCTGATGCAGGGCCGCTGCAACGCGGCGGCCGAGCAGCAGGAGCAGGCGCTCCAGCGGAAGGCGGCCGCCGAGGAGTACCGGGCGCGGCAGTCGGACGACCCGCTCGAGCGGGTCCGCGCCAGCCGGGTGGCGATGCTGCTGGAGCTCGAGGCGCAGGTCGTCAAGCTCGAGGAGGCGCTGGCCACGAATCCCTCCGCCGTCGCTGGACGAGCAGCGCGGGCTGGCCGACCACGCCGCGGCCGACTTCGCGCGGATCAAGGAGCTGCTCGACGACGGCCGGGTCAGCCGGCTCGACGCCATCCGGCTCAACAACGACTTCCGCCGGATCGGCCCGGAGCGCGACCGGCTGCTCCGCAACGAGATGGCGATCGTCGAGGCGCGGCTCCAGTATCTACGAGGATATGCTCGACCGGCGTCGAGATCGAGCTGCTCCAGGACTCGCTGCACGACCGCTACGAGCACGAGCTGCTGCGAGAGCGGCTCTCGCCGTCGCAATGGTCCGAGGGCGAGGCGCATGCTCGCCGACCTGGAGCAGCGCCATCGCGACGCTGCTGGTCCGCCGTCGGACGGTCCTCGAGCACCTGACCGACGGCACCGCCCAGACGCTCGACCAGATCGCGCGCCGGCTGGCGATCCTCGACGAGGAATATGGGTTCATCCGCACGCACATCTTCTGGGTCCGCGACCAGGAGCCGATCGGCCGGCACGATTACGCAGGGGGCGCGGGAAGGCCAGCATGCGTCAAGGCCCTGATGCGGCTGGCGCAGGAGTCGGCCGCATCGGCCGCTGGGGCCGGCGCTCGGCCGAGTTCATGACGGCGTCTGCTGGCGGTGCTGGGGCTGCCGATCGGCCTGTTCCGGCTCCGTCGGGTGCTGCGGGCCCTGATCGCCCGCGACCTCCGCCGGCGACCCGGCCCGCGGGATGAGGACCGACCATCTGCGCGGGCGGGACCGTTGCATCGAGCGAGCCGGTGACGTCCCGGCGACAAGGAACCAGCCCAGGCCAGGCGGGACGACCTCACTCGACCGAGCCTCTTGCTTGCATACGTCGATCCACGTGTCGGGGCCAACGGAGGCATGAGATGACTCGAGCGAACGAGACCGGCGATTCCGGAGGGGCCTGCGAACCCTGGCGCTGGGCACGGCGACGTCGGCCATCTGGCCGACGTACTGTGCTGCTGCTGGCCTACATGGCGAGGCAGGCACCATGGTCTCGGAGCATGAGCGTCCTGGTCTGTGCGACGCTGGCGGGCTCTCGCTGTCGCTGTTCCTGCACGAGCTCGATTCGATGGGCGAGCACGCCGTCGGGATGGGCCGAGCAATTCCTGGGGATTCCCGCACCGCTGGCGCGGCAACTCGGCCGCGCCGGCCGGTTCGCTGATCGTGGCGGCCGCGCTGTTCGCTGTTGCCGGCCTATCCTGATCGACAACGGGCTTGATCGCGGCCGGACGGCCGGCTGCTCGCCGCCCCGGCGTTCAGCCGGTTCCTGATCCTGGCGTTCGAGCTGGCGCTTGGGGGGTCTGCGTCCGGCTGCTGACCGGACGATCGCCGCTGCTGGCTAGCCCTGGCGATGGAGCTGCGGAAGCGTCCGCCGGCGATGGATCGCGGATCCACGCCGGGCTGGCTGGATCAGCCGGCATCGTCGCGTCGGCCGCCATGCTGCTCGCTCGCGGCCATCGGCGCGATGATCGTGCTGGATGTCTGCGGCTACAGCTTCTCGGCTCGCCGGCTGGCCCTGGCCGGGCTCGCAGACCGCGGTCGTGATCGCGCTGTGCACCGCGGCCTATCGCGCGGCGGCCCGCGCCATCGATCGGCACGTCGGGACGCTGGGCGCGTCCGCACCGCCGACGCAATCTGGGCGGTCGCACTGACGTCCGCGATGGCCCGCCGCGCCTCGGCCCGATCTCGCCGCGACGACGCGACCCACGACGAAACCACGGCCGGCCGTCGATCCGAGCACGGACCGCAGATCAGCCCCCGACCGACCTCGCCGACGCCTGCGACGCCTCGCCGGCACGGCCACGTGTCGCCCTGGGCGTGCTGGCCATCGCCTGGCTCTGGGAGCTCGACCTGGCCTTCGTCCGCTTCCTGCTCAACCAGCCGCTCTGGTTCCTGGACGACCAGACGCCCGTGACCGCTCGGCGACCTGGCGCGAGGCCGGCGCGATCGTCTGGCGGGCATCCTCGCCTGGCGTTACATGAGCACCGTCTTCGCCCTGACCCTCTTCCACCGCATGCCCGACGACCCGGGCGTCCGGTTCGCGGTGGTGATGCTCTGCCGCTATGCCGTGCTGGCGATCGCCGCATGCGCCGCGCTCGGGGCGATCCGGCTCGACATGGCGCGGATCGGCGTCGTGCTGGCGGCGCTGGGCGTCGGGCTGGGCTTCGGCCTCCAGGAGATCATCTCCAACTTCGTCTGCGGGATCATCCTGCTGCTGGAGCGGCCGATCCGCATCGGCGACATCGTCACCGTCGCCGATACGACCGGCCGGGTGGACCGCATCCACATCCGCGCCACCACGATCGTCAACGGCGACAACCAGAGCATGATCGTGCCGAACCGCCAGTTCATCACGGGCAATCTGGTCAACTGGACGCACAAGGACAAGATCCTGCGGGTCACGGATCAAGCTGAGCGTCGCCTACGGGACCGACCCGCAACAGGTGGTCGGACCTGCTGATGTCGGTGGCGCGCCGCGACGCCGGACGTCGTGATGAGCCCGGCCCCATCGGCGATGATGGAAGGGTTCGGCGAGTTCGGCCTGCTGTTCGCCCTCTACGCGTTCGTCCCCGAGCCCGGCCTGGTGGGCCCGGTGCGGCACCGGCTCTGCTCGGAGATCCAGCGGCGGTTCGCGGAGGAGGGGATCGTGATCCCGCTGCCGACGCGCGAGCTGAACGTCAGCGGGCTGACGACGACCGCGAGCCGGACTCGCCTGGAGCTCCAGCCGGTCCGCCGCGATGCCGCGGCGATCGTCCCGCCGGAGCCGCACGCCCGACCGGGCCGAGCGGGCGTCCGCGGTCGAGCGGATCTGACGATCGGCGAGACGGATCGCGGCGCGCTCGACGCACCGCGCGCGATGGCGCATGTCGCGGTCCGCCCCTCTCCGAAATCCGGCACGGGGATTCGGATCGTGCCGATCGCTCCGGTCGCCGTGCGCCGGAATCCTCGATGGGCTCGACGGATGCAACTGCGCGTCGGTCGCGGGCGAGCCGTCCGATCGAGATTGTTCGCGGATAGGCTGATCCTCGCCACGGCTATCATCCGATCCTAGCTTGGCTGGAACCTAAGGACAGGGGAGCGGGTGATCGTGGCCCCTGGATGTCCCGACGCCCCGGTCTCCGGTCGTCGATCGAAGGCCGAGCCGGGAGGAGCACCGGCTCCGGGCACTGGAACTGCACAGGACCGCGAGGAGGAGGAAAACTCATGGCGACCGCGCGGCTGCGCGTCTTCCCCCACCCGAGGAAGAGCACGAGAGCGGGCGAGAGCCCCGCGATTCCCATCAAGCTGAGCGACCTGTATCCGCTCCTGGCCCAGGCCTATCGCGACAATTACGTCTGGCTCCGCGACTTCGAGGAGGACGAGCTGCTGGTCAGCAACGACCTGTACGAGGTGGTCCGCGCCTTCGCCAATTGCCGCCCCTCGGCGTGACTGTGCGGGGCTACGGGCTTGTCGTCGGCGGCCGGAAGTGTCTAACTTAAGAGGGCACGAGGACCGGGATCGCCTGGCGATGGACTCCGGGCGATCCCGGCCCGGCCGCGCCGAGCCCGTCCGATGGTCCCCGACCAGAACGAATCCGGCGGACGAGGCCTTCACGATCGAGCGTCGGGGCGAGCTGACGGTCATCACGGCGACCGAGCGCTGGAGCACATCGAGTTCGGCCTGGAGGAGGCGGTCTCCGAGCTGATCCTCAAGCCGCTCGAAGCGCCAGGAGCAACCGCTGATCGTCTTCGACCTCAGCCGGGTCCGCTATTTCGGATCGATGTTCCTGGCCCTGTTGATCCGCTGCTGGAAGCTGGTCGTCGCGCGGGGCGGGTAGCATGGCGTTACCGGGGTGGACGATCGCTCGCGCGAGCTCCTGCGGATCACCTCGCTCGACATGGTCTGGCCGATCTATCAGTCGAAGCGGCGAAGCGATCGAGGCCATGCAACTGGATTGAGCCGTCCGTCGGGGTTCGATCCGCCCGCGCGGCGATCTCGCTGGCGCCCGTCCGGTCGCGCCGCCGCGAGTCCAGCGGCCGGCGGGTCGCGGGCGCGAGATCCGGCCGCGCCCGCCGTTGACAGGCTCGACGGCGAGTCTGATGATGGATGGGAAGAGGTCGGGAGGACGCGCGGACCCGATCGGACGCGGCGCGATCGCCGTCGCATCCGGGGCGGAGTCTCGTCCCGCCGGAGCGGAGCCGCCATGGGCATCTACGACCGCGAATACATCCGGGGAGAATCCTCGGGCTCCGGCCTGTTCGGGCGCGTCTCGCCCGTCACCAAGTCCATCATCGCGATCAACGTCGTCATCTTCCTCCTCCAGAACCTGCTGCACGCGGTCGGCACTCGAGCGGGCATCGACCGCCGAGTGGCTCATGGCCTCGCCCGCGCTCACCTTCTACCAGTTCCGGCTGCACGAGCTGCTGACGGCCAGCGTTCGTCAACGTCGGACCTGGTCGCTGGTCGTTCGACATGTGGTTCTTCTGGTTCATCGGCCGCGAGATGGAGTCGATCTACGGCCCGCTCGACTTCCTGGTCTTCTACCTGGCCTCGGCGGTCGTCACCACGCTCGGCGGGACGCTCGCCGCGGCCGCCTCGGCCGAGCTCGGCGTTCATCTTCGGGTCGTGGGGCACGATCCTGGCGGTGATGGCCCTGTTCACGCTGTACTACCCCAAGCGCGAGATCCTCTTCGCCTTCGTCATCCCCATGCCGATGTGGGTGCTGCTGGCGATCTACATCGTGATCCCCATGCTGGTCCGGTTCAGCGGCAGCGGGTCGCCGGGGATCGACCTGGGCATCGCGCTGGCCGGGGCGGGGTTCGCCTACGCCTACAAGCAGCTCGACCTGCGATGGTCGCAGCCTGGTCTCGGGCCGGACGTTCCGGCCGCGACTGAAGATCTTCTCGTCGGTCGGCCACGAGCAGGGCCGCCGAGCCGCGGCTCGGGTCCCTCGCGGCCTTCGACGAGCGTCGGCGGCGGCCGGGCCCCGTCGGTCTCGGTCCTGCCCGAGGAGCAGCTCGACGCCCGCGCTCGACGAGATCCTCGCCAAGATCGCCCGCGACGGCAACCGCGAGGGCCTGAGCGAGGAGGAGCAGCGGATCCTCCAGGAAGCCAGCCGACGCGCCCGCATCCGACGGAGCGACCGAATCTGATGCCCGAAGCCACCCCCCTGCCCCGCGTCCGGCCGGCCGCCGTCGACGACCTGCCGGTCATCGTCGAGTACAACCGCCTGCTGGCCCTCGAGACCGAGTCCAAGGTGCTCGACCCGGCGGTCCTGAAGGCGGGAGTCGCGTGCGCCCTGGCCGACCCCGATCGTCTGCGCTACTGGGTCGCCGAGCTCGACGGGCCAGTCGCGGCCGGTCGGCCAGGCCGCCGTCACCCGCGAGTGGAGCGACTGGCGCAAGGGCTGGATCTGGTGGTTCCAGAGCGTCTACGTCGCCGCCCCGTTCCGCGGCCGGGGCGTCTTCCGCACGCTCTACCGGCACATCCGCGACGAGGCCCGGGCCGCCCCGACGTCATCGGCCTGCGGCTCTACGTCGAGGACGCCAACGAGCCGGCCCAGCAGACCTACCAGGCCCTCGGCATGAAGCCCGGAGGGTATTCGGTCTACGAGGACCTGTGGATCCCCGGGCTGTCCTGAAGACCGCGGAGCGGGATGGTCACCGAGGTGAGGCGGAGGCGACCTATCGAATCGGCTCGCGTCCCGACGCGGTCGCGAACGGGTCGGCCGGGAAGTCCATGTCATGGCGTACCACAGCCTCGGCCTCGCGGACGTGGATCAGCAACCGTTGATCTTCCCAGAACCGATCGGGTCCCTCGCGCACCTGGTAGTCCGGACGGCGCCCGAGCCAGCGGAGGGCCTCGGCCCGGTGGCCCAGGCGGGCATGGGCCATCGCCAGGAAGGTCCAGTCCCGTGCTCGGCTCTCGCCCTGTCGCAGCCGGATGCTCTCTTCGATCCGGGCGATCGACTGCTCGTACCGGCCGGCGCGGTACAGGGCCGCGCCAGGATCCGCACGAGCTGGGCCCGAAAACCATCCTCCAGCTTATCCCGCAGCCGCGCCTCGGCCGTCCGGACGATGGCGTCCGGATCGCCGACCGCGTCGGTTGCAAGCAGGCAGTCCCACAGGAAATCGAGCGACACTTTTTGCGGCTTTCCCGAGGCGATCCGGGCGAACGGCGGCGTGTAAAGGGCGCGGTAAGCGGCCATGTCTCCGGCCATCACCGATGCGATCGCATACTTTCCGATCAATGGGTAAGAGCTTCCTCGGGTCCGCGGTCAACGAGTCGGGATCGCCGAGATAGGACCGCAATAGCGCCTGGGCCAGTTCCCATCGCCCCGACGCGCCGAAGCGGGCCGCCATCTCGACCGCCGTGGACCCGCCCACATTGTCAATCTCGCCCGTGGTCGCGAGCCACCGAGAAAAGGCCCGACCCTCGAATGCCTTCACCGCGTCCACCTCGGCCAGGCGCCGCAGCACCGCGAGCATTCCGCCCCATTCGGCGGGCCGCCTGGGGTCGAGCGCCAGCACACGCTCCAGGTCGCCCAGGGCGAGCTCGGGGTGCCCGAGATTGGCATGGGCCTCGCCTCTTCGGAGCCAGGCCGACGGCTCGTCCGACCCGCCTGCCAGGACCCGGTCCAGGTGCCAGACTGCGGCGTAATCGTCGTGCTCGAGCAGGCAGGTCAGGGCGAGGGCAAGGTGCCGATCCCGCTCGTCGGTCGTCGTCGATGGACCCATCCCGACGTCGTCCGCCGAGCCGCCGCGACGTCAGCGCCCACTCCGCCGGCTTCAATCGGGCCACGGTGCCGGTCGCCTCGAGGGTCCAGCCGGCCCGAGATTCGGCCCATTTCCGGACATCCGCGACGCTCCCGGCGATCCCTTCGGGCACCGGGACCAGGTAGACCACTCCCGGATCTTTCGCGATCGCGAACCGGTCACCGGCGGGGAAGAACGTCATCCTGTAGATGTAATTGACATGCTGGGCCTGGGGTTGGCCCAGCGGCAGGCCGGTCCGAGCGTCCCAGAAGCGGACGACTCCCTGGGTCGTCAACGTCACCAGGGTCCTGCCGTCCGGGCTGATCAGGACTCTCGCCAAGCCCGTCTCATTCTCGATCGGAGGTCCGAGCGGCCGACCCGAATCCATGTCCCATTGTCGCACCGTCTTGTCGGTCGCCATGGTGGCGAACGAGCGGCCGTCGGGACTCACGACGATGGATTCGATCCCCTGCGGCTGGAGCGTCCAGGGCTCGCCGCCTCTCGCCCCCGGGCAGGTCTCTGCGCGTGACGCGGCCATGCCGATCGCCCTCGAGCACCAGCCGATCATCCCGGCTCACGGCGATCTCGGAGGTACCCGGGGGAATCGGGATTTCCGCAACCGGGCCCAGGCCGGTCTTCGCGTCCCAGAGACGCAGCGTGTTGCGGCCTCTCGTGTAGATCCTCGCTCCATCCCGGCTGAAGCCATGGATCCATCCGATGACTTCGCCCGTCCGGATCGGCGGGCAGACCATTCGGCCCAGGACGGTGTCCTGGATCAACACTTCCGCATCGCGCGGCCCTCCCGACGTCCTGAAGGGATACCCGGTACCGATCGCCAGAGTCGTGCCGTCGGGGGCGAAGTCCAGGAATCGGATTGCTCGCCTCTTCGCGGCCCTGGCGAGCAAGGAGTCGCGGCTATCGGCGGATTCGCGGACGAGGACCTCGCCCCAGTCGGAGCCGAACGCCATCCGTCCGCCGACGCCGATGGCGATACCATTGCATTTCGTCTGAAGATCCAGCGGCTTGCCCAGAGGGTTGGCCCGCGGCAACTCCCAGGTTTCCGCGGTGCCGTCGGTCAGGCCGACCGCCACGCTCTGGCCGTCGGGGCTGAACGAGAGACACAGGATTCCGGTTTCGAATGACCATTCGGGACCGAGTGGAAGTCCCGTATGACTATCGAGCATGCGGACCCGGCAAGGGTCATACCGTTCGCCGGCGATCCGGCCGGCGAGCACGACTGCCAGGGTCCGGCCGTCGGGGCTATATCGCAAGACCGCGACGGAATGCGGCATGTCGCGAGCCAGGCCCCTCGCCGCCCCGTGACGGCATCCCAGAACCGCAGCGTCCGGTCGTGTCCCCCGGTCGCGACCGTCTTGCCGTCGGGGCTCCAGGCGATGGCATAGATATGGTAGCTGTCGTGCTTCCCGGTCTCGAACAGAAGCTTGCCGCTCTCCACGTCCCAGGCCACCGCCGCACGGCTCACGCCCTGCTCGGAGTCGTTCGATTCTCCCATGGCCAGGTGCCGGCCATCGGGGCTGAAGGCAACTTCCCGCAGTCCGCTCCGGTGGCTAGAATCCCGAAGTAGAGGGCCGAGTGGCTTGCCCGTTTCCCGGTCGATGACCCGCACGGAATCGCTGGTCGGAGCGACCGCGATCGCTCGGCCGTCGTGCCGGAAGGCACCGACGATGCCCGGTACTTTGAGCGGCTCGCCGACCGGCTCTCCTGTGGCGACATCCAGGGTCTGGAGCTGCCAGCGAGGTTGACCGCATCCGACCCAGAGCCGGCGCCCGTCGGGGCTGAAGGCGATTTTCGAAAGTTCCGCCTTCAAGTCGACGGCCTTCACCAGCTCGCGGCCATCGTCGGTGCTCCAGAGCCGGACCATTCCTCTGCGACCATCCGAAAGGCCATGTGCGGTCGCGAGGATCCGGCCGTCCGGGCTATACGCCAGGTCGCGGACGATCTCATCCGAAGGGCCGCCGGGCGCGACGGGCTTGAGGCGGCCGGGACGGAGCAGCAGCCGAGGCGTGGCGAGCTGTTCTCGGGCGGTCTGGAGCAAGTTGACCCGGACGGCATGGTGCACCCCCGATATGTCCTCCGGGTCGAGCTCGAGCGCCCGCGTCAGCCAGAGGATCCCGCGGGCCGAGTCCTTCTGGTCGATCAGGCTGAGCCCCCGCGCGGCGGCCTGACGCGCCGACTCTGCGCGGGCCGAACGCGCGGATTCCGCCTCGGCTTTCTCGCTTTGCCGCGCCGAGGCGAGGGCCGTCGTGGCCGCCCTGGCCGCGTCCTGGGCGCGGAGCATGAAGACGATCGCGAGCAGACTCCCGGCGATCAGCGCCAGGATGGCGAACGCCAGCGCCCGGGCCAGTCCGCGGTTGTGTCGCCTCCAGCGATCGAGGCTCTCGAGCGGCGTGATCCGCCGCGCGCGGATCGGGTCGTCGTCCAGGAACCGTTGCAGGTCGGCCGCCAGCTCGCCGGCCGTGGCGTAGCGGTGCGACGGGTCGCGGTCGATCGCCTTGTGCACGATCGTCTCCAGGTTGCGCGGGATCGCGCGATTGATCTTCGCCAGCCGCGCGGGAGCCTCGCGGGTCACCTGGCTGAGCAGGCGGGCGCGGTCCTTCTGGTCGAATGCGGGTCGGAAGGCCAGCATCTCGTAGAGCGTGAGCCCCAGCGAGTACTGGTCTCCGCGGGCATCCGACTTGCCCTCGAAGGCCTCGGGGGGCATGTAGCGCAGGGTGCCGAGGATATCGCCGGTGTGGGTCAGGTCCTGCTGGTCGTCGGCCTTGGCCAGGCCGAAGTCGGCGACCCAGACGGTGCCGCGATTGTCCAGCAGGAGGTTCGACGGCTTGATGTCGCGGTGGACGATCCCCTGGCCGTGGGCGTACTCGAGGGCCTCGGCGACCTGGACCCCAACCCTTGCAACGCCCTGCCAGTAGGTCGCGGTCCCCGCGCGGCGGGATCGTCCTTCGCCGCCGCCGGCGGGCAGGACGATGGAGGAGGTCGAGCCGATCGACACGGATGTCCGCGAGATCGGGCCCGCGGCCGGGGACGTCGCGGTGGCCATGCCCGGTTCTTCCGGCGTCGGACGGTCGGCGGCGGAGAAGGCCCGGGTCTCGTTGACGCCGTTCGCCCCCGCCGACTCGGTCACGGTTCCCGGGTCGAACTCCCCGATCAGCAGCGACCGGGCCAGGTGGGCGGCCGAACCGTCGGTGCGGGTCTGTCTCCGACGCTGCGCGATCGCCATGACCCCGGACCCCACCCTCGGGCTCCAACTGCTTGAGCTCCTCGATCACCGCGTCGAGGCCGAGCCCGGGTATGTACTGCATGGCATAATACGCCGTGCCCTCGTGCTCGCCCACGCCGAAGACCGTCACGATATTGGTGTGATGCAGCTTCGCCGCGGCCCTGGCCTCGCGCTCGAATCGCAGCCGCTGCTCCCGGTCTCTCACCAACCGCGGCAAGAGCACCTTGAGCGCGACGTGGCGGCCCAGTGAGACCTGCTCGGCCTCATACACCACCCCCATCCCTCTGCGGCCGATTTCGCGGATGATCCGGAAGTCGCCGATCTGCCCCGGCAAGGGCGAAACCGGCCGGTCCGATACCGGCGCGTCCGTCGGGTCGCCCTCGAGCGAATCGTCGCGGATGGCGATGTTCTCCATCATCGCCATGGCCGGGAAGACCTCGCGGATCTCGCCGGCCAGCTCGGGATGGCGATCGACGTACTCCTTCAGCCCGGGCCGCTCGCCGTTGCGATATCGCTCGAGGAATTCCTCGGCCAGGTCGAGGACCAGGCCCAGCGCGATTCCGAGGTGGCCATGCGGGCATCTCCGTAAGTTGACGCTGGCCAGTCGTTGACCGGGGGCGTATTCCGCACCCAGAGGGTCGGTTCGGGACGACTGAGAGGCTCTCCCTCGAGGCGACCTCGTCCTCGTGGCTATCTAACAGAAATGCGAACACGGAGGAATCGTCTTCATGCGTTCGATATTTTCGCAGAGGGGCGGTCGATGGCGGCGGGTTGTGTGGCCTCGGCCGGCGATGGATGCCGCCATCGCGTCAGAACGCCTCGAAGCCGGGGATCTGCTCGAGGATCGCGCGGAGCCGCTTGATCGCGCGGAGGTAGCGGCTGCCGGCGCCGGCCTTGGAGAGCCCCAGGACCTCGGCGATCTCGACGGTGCTGAGCTGCTCGAAATGCTTGAGCGCCAGGACCTCGCGGTCAATCGGGTCCATGCCGTTGAGCGCCTCCTGGACCATCATCCGGGTCTCGGCCTTGATCGCGGCCTGCGACGGCGCCGTCAGCTTGCCCAGGAGCTGGGCGGCCAGCGAGACGCTGTCGGCCATCGGCAGGCCGCCGCGGTGCAAGGTGACCTCGCGGTCGGCGTCGCGGAGCTGGGTGCCGAGGTGGCGGCGGTGAACGTCGGCGAGCTTGAGCGCCGTGACGCTGCGCAGCCACAGGAAGAACGAGGTCGGCGGGCCCTTGAGGTACTCGTCGAGCCGCCTCGAGACGTCGAGATAAGTCTCCTGGACCACGTCGGAATCGTCGATGCGGCCGGCGAGCCGGCGGCTGAGGCGCAGATGCACCATCCGCTTGAGCCGGTCGCGGTATCGCCCGAAGAGCGCATCGAGCGCCGTCTGGTCGCCGTCGGCGGCGCGGCGGAGCAGGTCGGTTTCGTCGCCGAGGCCCTCGGACATGGTCCCCCCATTCGCCGACGGGCGGGCGGCCCCGGGAGAGTCAACGGAAGACGTCATCGTGCGGGGCCTCCCCCGGACGGTGCCCCGAACGGATCGGTCGGGAACGACAAGTCATAGAATATCACGGCCTCGACCTCTCGGCGAAAGATGGACTTCGATGCGTCGAGCCAGAATCGATCCGGTCCCTCGGGCTGCTCGAACGATCGCACTCGCTCGAGCCACCGCAGGGCCTCGGCGCGATGGCCCAGCTTCGCGTGGGACATGGCCAGGAAGACCCAGTCGCGGACCATGCTCTCGCCCCGGCGCATCCGGATGCTCTCCTCGATACGGGCGATGCTCTCCTGGTACCGCCCCGCGCGGTACAGGGCCGCCCCCAGGATTCGCGTGAACTGGGCCTTCCCGGGGCCGTCGGGGAGCGGCTTGATGTAGCCCTCCACCAGGCGGACAAGGGCTTCGGGGTCGCCCACGCCGTCGGGGCCGAGCAGGCAGTTCCACAGGAACTCAAGCCTTACCCTGAGCTTTCCCGCGGCGACGCGGGCGAAGAGCCGCCGGTAGACGTCGCGGTACCCCGCCGCGTCGCCGGCCAGTATCGACGCGATCGCGTACTTCGAGTAAGGGTCGTAGTAATTCCGGGTGAGGTCGGTCTCCGTGTCGGGGTCGTCTTCCCGGAAGGTGAAAATTCTGAGGGCCAGGTCCCAGCGTCCCATGGCGCCGCATTGGCCGGCCGTCGCGACGACCGTCGCCATGCCGCAATCGTCGAGCTCGCCGGTCGTCGCCCGCCAGCGCGACACGGCCCGTAGCGTGAAACCTCGCGTCGCGTCGCCGTCGGGCAATTGCTGGACTATGGTGAGGATTGCGCCCCATTCCGACGGGCGCCGTGGGTCGAGCGCCACGGCATGCTCCAGGTCGCGGAGCGCCGCCTCCGTCCGTCCCTGGGCGGCCCAGCTCTGCGCCCCGGAGGATCCAGGACGCCAGGTCGTCCGACCTGCCCGCGAGGACGCGGTCCAGGTGCCAGACCGCGGCGTAAGGGTCGAAGCAGGTCAGGGCGATGGCGAGGTGCCGATCCCGCTCGACGGAAGGCCGACCTCGGTCGACCGATCCGGCCGCCCTCGTCGCGGCCGACCGCGCCGCGCGGCGGGCCCATTCCTCCGGCTTCAATCGGGCCACGGTGCCGGTCGCCTCGATGGTCCAGCCGGCCCGAGCCTCGGCCCATCGGCGGACCTCCGCGCCATCAGCCGGCGATCCCGGTCGGGGAGCTGGCAGAATGTCGACCACGGCCGGGAACTTCGCGATCGCCACGCGGTCCCCGGCGGGGTAAGAATTGCGTCTGGAAGACCTCGACCAGCGGCTGTTCGCTGGGGGCCCAGCGGCAGCCCGGTCCGGAGGTCCCAGAAGCGGCACGACTCCTCGGGTCACCGCGAGCCAGGGTGCGGCCGTCTCGGCCGAGATCGATCTCGCTCAAGCCCGAGTCGTTCTCGATCGGCGGTCCCAGAGGCTGCGCCCGAATCGATGTCCCATTGCCGCACCGTGAAGTCGGAGGCCAGGGTCGCGAAGGAGCGGCCATCGGGGCTGATGACGATCCGGCTGATCCCTTGCGGCTGGAGCGTCCACGGTTCGCCCAGAGGCTTCCGCCGGGGCCGGGCTCCAGTCGGTGACTCGGCCCCGTCGATCGCCCTGCAGCACGACCCGATCGTCCGCGCTGATGGCCAGGACGGTGGTGTCCGGCGAGCCGGCGATGTCGCGGCCCAGGCTCTTCCCGCTCCGGGCAGTCCCAGAGGCGGAGTCTGGTGCGGTCGTAGTAATCCCTGGTGTAGAGTACCGAGCCGTCCTGGCTGAAACGATGGGCACGGCGGTCTCCTCGCCCGTCCGGACCGGCGGGCCGATCGGGCACATCGCGTCGGTGTCGTAGATCCAGATCTCCGCATCGGGCGGGCCGCTGTTGACGTCGAATCGGAGCCCGGTGCCGATCGCCAGCGTCTTGCCGTCGGGGGCGAAGGCCAGTCCCCAGATCCCCTTGTTCCGGAAACCGGCGAGCACGGAGATGCGGCCGGTCGCCGGGTGCGCTCACGCGGACCTCGCCGCTGCCCGTGCCGAACGCCATCCGGCCATCCCCGCCGACGGCCAGGCCGCCGCATTGCGAGTAGACGTCGAGCGGCTTGCCGAACGGGTTGGCACGCGGCAAGTCCCGGACCTCGGTGGTGCCGTCGAAGAGGCCCACCGGCGACCGACTCGCCATCGGGCCTGAATGCCAGGCTCCGGGCCCCGCAGTTTCGAACGCCCATTCCGGGCCCATGGGCAGGCCCGTCCGGCTGTCGAGTACCTGTAGTTGAGATGGGGGGAGCACTCGTTGCTCGACGCGGCCGCTCAGAGCCGCCATGGCCAGCGTCCTGCCGTCGGGGCTGTAGGCCGGAGGGCGACGACGGCCTCCGGCATGGTCGAGGCAGGCCCTTCATCGCCCCGGTGGCCGTATCCCAGAACCGCAGCGTGTGGTCGTGTCCCCCCGTGGCGACGGTCTTGCCGTCGGGGCTCCAGTCGATCGCGTAGATGTGATAGCCGTCGTGCTTCCCGGTCGCAAACCGGAGCTCGCCGGTGGCGACCTCCCAGGCCAGTGCCGCCCGGCTGACGCCCTCCTCGAAGTTGTTGGATTCTTCCGCGGCCAGGTACCGGCCATCGGGGCTGAAGGCGACGTTCAGGCAGGTCGGCTGCGGTGGCGGGGATCCCGGAGCAAGGGGCCGAGCGGCCGGCCCGTGTCCAGGTCGAGACTAGCAAGGCGTCGCGCCGTCGGTCGAACCGCGACCGCCCGGCCATCGGGCCGGAAGGCCAGGATCGCCGCCGGGGAGCTCCAGGGGCCTGCCGGCCGGGGCTCCCGACGTCGCGTCCGAGCGTGACGAGCTCCCGCCGCGGTGCCGAGCAGCCCGAGCCGGAGCCGGCGGCCGTCGGGGCTCGAACGCCAGTAGCGAGAGTCGGGACTTTGATGTCGATCGCGGCGGCACGCTCGCGGCCGGTCCTCGGTGCTCCAGAGCCGGACCACGCCCCGATTCATCGACTTCAACCCGTGTGCGGTCGCCAGCGCCCGGCCGTCGGGGCTGAAGGCCAGGCTATCGAGACAATCTCGTCGGAGGGCCTCCGAGCTCGATGGGCTTGAGCCCGTCGGGGCGGAGCGTGAGCCGCGGCGTGGCGCAGCGGCTCGCGGGCGGTCTGCATCAGGTTGACCCGGACGGCGTGGTGGACGCCCGAGGCGTCGTCGGGATCCAGCTCGAGCGCCCGGGCCAGCCAGAGCATCCCGCGGGCCGAGTCCTTCTGGTCAACGAGGCTGAGTCCGCCGCGCGGTGGCCTGCGCGGGCCGATTCGGCGCTGGCCAGCCGCGCGGCCTCCGCCTCGGCCTGCGCTGCGGCGTTCTCGCCGCGCCCTCTCCTCGGCGAGCGGCCTCCCTGGCCTCGCCCAGCGCCAGGGGCGGACCGCGCGACTTCGGCGCGGTCGGCATAGATCGTTGGCCCGGATCGCCATCACGAGCGAGACTGACCGTCCCCGCGACCATCGCCAGGGCGGTGAACGACATAGCGACGCCGCCAGCCCGCGATTGTCGCCGTCGCCACCGGGACGCCGCTCGGCCGGCGAGAGCCGGCGTGCCCGGATCGGCTCGTCGTCGAGGAACCGCTGCAGGTCGGCGGCCAGCTCGCCGGCCGTGGCGTAGCGATGGGCCGGGTCGCGGTCGATCGCCTTGTGCACGATCGTCTCCAGGTCGCGCGGGATCGCCGGGTTGAGCCGCGAGAGCCGCGGCGGGCTCCTCGCGGTCACCTGGCTGATCAGCCGGGCGCGGTCGGTCTCGTCGAACGCCGGGCGGAAGGCGAGCAGCTCGTAGAGGGTCAGGCCCAGCGAGTAGACGTCGCCGCGGGCGTCGGACCGGCCCTCGAAGGCCTCGGGCGGCATGTAGCGGAGGGTGCCGAGGATGTCGCCGGTGTGGGTCAGGTTCTGCTGGTCGTCGGCCTTGGCCAGGCCGAAGTCGGCGACCCAGACCGTGCCCCGGGTGTCGAGCAGGAGGTTCGACGGCTTGATGTCGCGGTGGAGGATTCCCTGGCCGTGGGCGTACTCGCAGGGCCTCGGCGACCTGGACGCCGACGCGGGCGACGCTCTGCCAGTAGGTCGGCCGCCCGGCCCCGGCCGGATCGGCCCTCGGCGTCGGCGCCGCGGCAGCATGACCGACGACGATCGATGCGGCCGACGAGTCGGACGAGCGGGTCGCCGGGCGCGACCGTGGGCGTCGCGTGCGGCGCGTCGTCGCGAGAGGCCCGGCGGTCCGGCGAGGTCGCCGGCACGACCCGGGACCGCCCGCCGCCTCGGTCCGGCCGCCGCGGCCGGCATCGAAGCGGCCGGTCAGCAGCGACCGGCGAGGTCGACGGCCGAGGCGTCGGCGCGATCGGCGTCGCGGCCGCGGTGCGGGCCGCCGGCCGGCACCGGCGTCGGCAGCCCGCCGGCGGCATCAGCCGCTGAGCTCGTCGATCACCGCGTCGAGGCCCAGGCCCGGGATGAACTGCATGACGTAGTAGGGCATGCCGTCGTGCTCGCCGACGCCGAAGACCGGCACGATGTTGGTGTGGTGCAGCCGGGCCGCGGCCTTGGCCTCGCGCTCGAACCGCAGCCGGTGCTGGCGTCCCGCATAGCACCTGCGTCCGGCAGGACCTTGAGGGCGACGTGGCGGCCGAGCGAGACCTGCTCGGCCTCGTAGACGACGCCCATGCCGCCGCGGCCGATCTCGCGGAGGATCCGGAAGTCGCCGAGCCGCTCCGGCAAGGGCGACGCCGCCGGTCGCGGCCCGGCGCTCGGTCGGGTCGCCCCGAGCGAGTCGTCGTGCCAGCGCGATGTTCTCCATCATCGCCATGGCGGGGAAGACCTCGCGGATCTCCTCGGCCAGCTCGGGATGGCGGTCGACGTACTCCTTCAGCCCGGGCCGCTCGCCCATGCGATGCCGCTCGAGGAATTCCTCGGCGAGGTCCAGGACAAGGCCCGACGCGATTCAGAACTGGCCATGGGGGCATCTCCGTTGTGGATCGGTCGGAGTCGGTCGGGAAGGCCCGGTCGTTCACGGTCGCGCGAACGGGTCGGCGGGGAAGGCCGGATCGAGGAGGACCACGGCCTCGGCCTCGCGGCGCAGGAAGATGATCCGTTGCTCGTCCCAGAACCGCTCCGGTCCGTCGGGCGGACTGGCGTTCGCCAGTCGCTCGAGCCAGCGACGGGCCTCGGCGCTGCGCCGAGGCGGGCGTGGGCCATCGCCAGGAATGCCCAGTCGCGGGCCTCGCCCCGGCCCCGCGACATGCCGATGCCCTCCTCGATGCGGGCGATGCTCTCTTCGTGGTGCCCGGCGCGATACAGGACTGCGCCACGATCCGGGTCAGCTCCGCCCGTGCCTCGGGCGCCTTCTCGGCATCCCGCTGGTTCGTGGCCACCCGGACGAGCCCTTCAGGATCGCCGACGGCGTCGGGGGCCAGCAGGCATTCCCCCAGGAACGACGGCCAGAAGCCATCGAAGACGTTCTCCTTCCCGGGAGCGACCGCGGCGAATTCTTGCTTGAGCCGTTGCCGATAAGCCGGCTGATCGCCCGCCATGAGCAAGGCGGTGTCACGCTTCCGAAACGTGTCGACTCTGTCGCGGCTTAGCCCCGCCTGCAGGATCGCCGCGGCGACGGCCCAGCGCCCCTGGCCCCGCAACTGGCCGCCGTCTCGTAGAGAAGAGGGTCGGAGAATCCATCGAAAGCCCCCTCGATCGCCAGGCATTGCGCAGGGCTCGGTCCCGGAGCGCCTCTACCGCGTGGTTACCCTGGGGCAGCGACCGGAGACGCTCGAAGACCTCCTGCCATACGTCGGGCGTCCTGGGGCTGAGGGCGAGCACGCGTTCCAGGTCGCGCAGGGCGAGATCGGTGTGCCCGAGGCCGGCGTGGGCCTGCGCCCGGAAGATCCAGGGGTCCGGATCGTCGGACCCTCCGGCCAGGACCCGGTCCATGTGCCAGGTCATGGCGTAGAAATCGTCTTCAAGAAAGCCGGCGGCGGCGCTGGCGTAGTGCCGATCTCGGTCGGCCGCCGCCTGCGATTGCGCCATCGCCGCCTCGCCGCCAGCCGCCGAGGATTCGCGGCGGCGGCGGGCCCATTCCTCCGGCTTCAATCGGGCCACCGTGCCGTTCGCTTCCAGGGTCCAGCCGGCCCGGGCCTCCGCCCATCGGCGGACGTCCGTGGCGCATCCCGGTGAGCCCCGCGGGGACCGGAACAACAAAGACCCCCCAGCTCCCAAGCACCAGCCGGTCCCCGGCGGGATGAAACCTGACGGCTGGGATGGCGTCCTGGTAGGATCGAGGGGGGCCCAATGGTAGACCGACCCGGGCGTCCCAGAAGCGCACGTCTCCCGATGTGGTTGTCAGGACCAGGGTTCGGCCATCCGGGCTGATCGTGACCGACGCCAGGTTGGTGTCATTCTCGATCGGCGGCCCGAGCGGCCGGCCCGTCTCGATGTCCCAGAGCCGGACCGTGGCGTCGGAGGCCCAGGTCACGAACGAGCGGCCATCGGCGCTCGCGGAGATGGTGTTGATTCCCTGGGGATGGAGGATCCACGGCTCGCCGACCGCGGCGCCATCGGCCAACTGGCGGCGCGTGACGCGCCCCTGGCGATCGCTGAAGAGCACGAGCCGATCGTCGCGGCTGATGGCCAGGCCGGTGACGGCCGGGGGGGCCTCGATCTCGCGGCCCAGGCTCTTGCCGGTCCTCGCGTCCCAGAGGTGGAGCCTCGCGGGGGTGCCGACCTTGATCGTGTACAGGACCGCGCCATCCCGGCTGAAGCCGTAGAGTCGGGCGATCGCATCGCCCGTCGGGATCGCCGGGCAGATCGGGCGTCTGGTGTCGGTATCGTAGATCAAGACTTCCGCATCACGCGGGCCCTTATTGGCCATGTAGTGATACCCGGTCGCGATCGCCAGGGTCTTGCCGTCGGGGGCGAAGGCCAGCCCCCGGATGCCCTTGCCCGGGGCCGTCGTGAGGACGGAGCTGCGGCCGGACGCCGGGTCGCTCACCCAGACTTCGCCCGAGTAGTATCCGGTACCGACCGCGATCCGCCCGTCGGTGCCGACCGCGATGGAATAGCCTGTCACCACGGGATGGGCGAGCTGCCCGAGCGTGTTGGGGCGAGGCAGGTCCCGGACCTCCGTGCTGCCGTCGGTCAATCCCACCGCGAGGCTGTCGCCGTCGGGGCTGAACGACAAGCACAGGATGCCCTGCTCGTACGACCACTCGGGACCGACGGGCAGCCCCGTGCGGCCATCCAGCAGGCGGACCCGGGCGGGTCCGTAACCGCCATTCGCGTCGATCACGACGGCCAGGGTCCGGCCATCGGGGTGATACGCCAGGCGGATGACGCTCGCCGGCATGGTGCGAGGCAAGCCTTTCGGCGCCGCGGTGGTCGCGTCCCAGAACTGCAACGCGCCTCCTCCTCCTCCCGTGGCGACGGTCTTGCCGTCCGGGCTCCAGGCGATCGCGCCGATGTGAAAACCAGGATGCTTCCCGGTCTCGAACAGGAGCTTGCCGCTTTTCACGTCCCAGGCCAGCGCCGCCCGGCTCACTGCCCCCTCCCAGTCATTCGATTCTCCCATGACCACAGAGCCACCATCGGGGCTGAAGGCGACGGCCGGGACTGAGCTACGGTGGCGCGGGTCGATCAGCTCGGGCCCGATCGGCCTGGCGGTCTCGCGGTCGATCACCCGCAGGGCGTTGGTCGCACCCGGGCTCGCGACCACGAGCGCCCGGCCGTCGGGGCGGAAGATCACCGGCCTGCCGGGCAGGTCGAGGGGCGGCGCGACCGGCTTGCCGGTCGCCGCGTCCAGGGTCAGGAGCTGCATCCGCGGCGTGCCGCATGCGACCCAGAGCCGGAGGCCATCGGGGCTGAAGGCCAGGCTGTTGATCAGGGCCTTCACGTCGGGGGACGTCGCCAGCTCGCGACCGTCCCGGGCCTCCAGAGCCGCACGATTCGCCGGCTCGATTCGCCATCCCCATGGGCGGTGGCCAGGATTCGACCATCCGGGCTATACGCCAACCTCCGCACCGTCGCATCCGAGAACTTCCCGGGCGTGGCCGGTCGAAGCCCCTGCGGACGGAGGGTCAGCCGCGGCGTGGACAGTTGCTCGTGGGCGGTCTCCAGCAGGTTGACCCGGACGGCGTGGTGGACGCCCGCGGCGTCGTCGGGGTCGAGTTCCAGCGCCCGCGCCAGCCAGAGCATGCCCCGGGCCGAGTCCTTCTGGTCGATGAGGTTCAGGCCGCGCACCGTGGCCTGCCGCGCCGACTCGGCGCGGGCCAAGCGAGCGGCCTCCGCCTCGGCGACCGCGCTCCGCCGCGCCTCGCCGAGGGCCAGGGTTGCCTCCCTGGCCGCGGCCGCGGCCCGGTCGGCATAGCCGTTGGCCCGGACCATCATCACGATCGAGATCGCCGTCCCCGCGACCATCGCCAGGGCGGCGACCGCCATGGCCGAGGCGATCCTCCGATTCCGCCTCACCCAACGCGAGACGCGCTCCCGCTGTGTCAGCCGGCGTGCCTGGATCGGCTCGTCATCGAGGAACCGCTGCAGGTCGGCGGCCAGCTCGCCGGCGGAGCCGTAGCGATGACCGGGGTCGCGATCGATCGCCTTGTGCACGATTGTATCGAGGTCACGCGGGATGGCGCGATCGATCTTCGACAGCCGCGCCGGGTCCCTCGCGGGTCACCTGGCTGATCAGCCGGGCTCGGTCTTTCTGGTCGAACGCCGGGCTGAAGGCCAGCATCTCGTAGAGCGTCAGCCCCAGCGAGTACAGGTCGCTCCGGGCGTCCGACTTGCCCTCGAAGGCCTCGGGCGGCATGTAGCGGATCGTCCCCAGGATGTCGCCCGTGTGGGTCAGGTTCTGCTGGTCGTCCGCCTTGGCCAGGCCGAAATCGGCGACCCAGACCGTGCCTCCGTTGTCGAGCAGCAGGTTCGATGGCTTGATGTCCCGGTGCAGGATGCCCTGCCTGTGGGCGTACTCAGCGCCTCGGCCACCTGCACGCCAACCCGCGCGACGCTCCGCCAGTACTCGCCCTTGCCGTCGCGGCCGGAGTGGCCCTCCGCGCCGGCGCCGGGGAGCAGTGCGGACGACGAGTGGTGCGACGGGTCGGAAGGACGCGGTGCCGCGGAAACCTCCCGGCTCGTACCGGCGTCCGTCGCGTCGGGCGATCCGTCGGCGAGCGTCGATTCGAGCGACGGTCCGCCCGAAGTCGGCCCCGTCACAGCCGGATGGAACTGGCCGGTGAGCATCGATCGGGCGACGTCGACGACCGAGACGTCCCCGCGACGGCGCTCGGCCGCGGTGGTGGGCCGGCGTCGGCGCCACGCGGCGACCGCCGCCCGGATCAACTGCTCGATCTCCTCGATCACCGCGTCGAGCCCGAGGCCCGGGATGTACTGCATCACGTAGTAGGCCGTGCCGTCGTCCTCGCCGACGCCGAAGACCGGCACGATGTTCGTGTGATGCAGCCGGGCGGCCGCGCGGGCCTCGCGCTCGAATCGCAGCCGCTGCCTGGCGTCCCGCACCACCTGCGGCAAGAGCACCTTGAGCGCGACGTGCCGGCCCAGCGCGACCTGCTCGGCCTCGTAGACCACCCCCATCCCGCCGTGGCCGATCTCCCGGATGATCCGGAAATCGCCGATCTGGGCGGGCAGGCGCGAGTCAACCCGGCCAGGCCGCTCGACCGCCACCCCGGTCCGCTCGCCCACGAGCGAGTCGTCCTGAATCGCGATGTTCTCCATCATCGCCATCGCGGGGAAGACCTCGCGGATCTCGCCCGCCAGATCGGGATGGCGATCGACGTACTCCTTCAGGCCCGGCCGCTCGCCCATGCGGTAGCGCTCGAGGAACTCCTCGGCCAGGTCGAGGACCAGGCCCGAGCGCGATTCGGAGGTGGCCATGGGGAACTCCCGGGATTGACGGGCGCTGTCAGGTGGTTGGCCGCACGTCGTCGATCGGCAACCCAGGGCGGGAGGGTCTCGGGCTCGAGGCCTCAGGCTCCCGGCCTATATCCTAAGAGATGCAATCGTCGCCCGATCGTCTCCATCCCCGGGGGCGATTTCCCGGTCGGAGCCGGCCCGGTGCTGGCCTGACTGGCCGCCACCGAGGATCGCCCACCGCGCCAGCAGCTCCGCGGCGGCTCCCGAGTCGATCGCCGCGGCGGCTCGCTCAACTCCGTCGGAGAGGGAGTGATCTTCGGCGACCCTCAGCGCCGCGGCGGTGTTCGCCAGCAGGTAGTCCCGCACCGGGCCGCGCTCGCCGGCCAGAGTGCGGCGGATGCGGGCGGCGCTCTCGTCGGGGCCGGCGACCCTCAGGCCCTCGGTGCCCTGGATGCCCAGGCCGAAGCTACCGGGATCCCAGGTCTCGGCCCGGATCTCGCCGGCCTCGACGATCCAGACATGCGTCGGCCCGGCCAGGGTGACCTCGTCGAGGCCGTCGGCACCCGCGACGACCGCCCGCGCCGGATGTGCGGCATGCGCGACAGGACCGCGGCCAGGAGCTTGGCCCGTCCCTCGTCGGTCGTCCCGACAAGCTGGAAGGCCGGCGATGCCGGATTGCAGAGCGGCCCCACCAGGTTGAACAGGGTGCGGAAGGGAAGCTGCCTCCGGACCGCCGCGACACCCGCTAGCCCAGGATGGAACCGCGGGGCAAACAGGAAGGCGATGTTGAGCCCGGCCAGGCATTCCGAGATCGCGTCGGGCCCGGGATCGGCCGCAATTCCGAGCGCCGTCAGGACGTCTGAGCTTCCCGAGGTTCCCGATGCCGCCCGGTTGCCGTGCTTGACCACCGGAATGCCGCACGCCGCCGTCACGACGGCGGCCGCCGTCGAGAGGTTGACCGAGTTCAACCCGTCACCGCCCGTGCCGCAGGTGTCGAGCAGCCGGTCGGACGGGATCGGACCCGTCCAGGCGATCATCCGCCTGCGGACCGCACGAACCGCACCCTCCAGGTCATCGGCCGTCTCGCCGCGGATGCGGATCGCCGTCAACAGCGAGGCCGCCATCACCTCGCCGGCCTGGCCGTCGAGCATTGCCCCGACGGCGTGCTCGACGTCGTCGGCGGAGGGCGAGTCGCCGACCGCCAGCAGTCGCAGGCAGGTCGCAACGTCCATCAGGGCAGTCGGATGGTGTAGGGCTCGATCTGTCCGTTGACCGGGCGGTTGAGGTTGATCGTGAGCCGGCCCCGATCGCCGCGTTGGTTGAGGATCGCCGCAGCCTGCTCGGCGGACTGGATGGCCTGGTTGTCGATCGATGTGATGACGTCGCGCGGACGGACCTTCTGTGCCAGCGGACTCTCGGGGTCCACCTGAACGATCAGGGCCGCGCCACGCCAGCTTCCGGGCAGCTCCATCCGGGCGGCCAGCTCGGGGGTCAGCGTCGCCAGCTCCAGGCCCATGGCCAGGCTGGGTGCCGTGGCCGGACGACTCGGACGTCGGAGCAGACCGGAGGGCTCCTTCTCGCCCTCGGCTGCCGGACCGGCGAGCTGGGGGAAGGTGCGCTCGCGTTCGCCGACGGTCACCCGGAACGTCTGTTCCTTGCGGTCGCGCCACACGATGACCTCGGCGGTCCCGCCGATCGGGGCCATCGAGACCGTGTTGATCAGGTGATTGAGGTCGGCGATCTCGACCCCGCCGAATCGGAGCACGATGTCACCCTCGCGGAGGCCGGCTTTGGCGGCCGGCGACGACGGATTGACCTGACTGATCCGGGCGCCTCGGGGCCGCTCCATCCCGAGCTTGATCGGCATCCTCGGGGCGGAATTCGGTCTCGAGGACGACGCCGAGGGCCCCGCGGTTCACCTTGCCACTGCGCGATGAGCTCGTTCATGATCCACCGCGCCAGGTTGATCGGGATGCTGAAGCCCACGCCCTCGTTCCCACCGCCGTTGGAGGCGATCGAGTTGTTGATCCCGACGACCTCGCCCTTCATGTTGACCAGCGGACCGCCCGAATTGCCCGGGTTGATGGCGGCATCGGTCTGGAGGAAGTCCTGATACTCGACGTCTTCGAGCTCCTCCATCCGCCGGCTGCGGGCGCTGATGATCCCCTGGCTCACGGAATGCGTCAGGCCGAATGGGCTGCCAAGGGCCATCACCCAACTTCCGACCGGAGCGTCATCGCTATTGCCCATCCGGGCCGCCGGCAGGTCGTCGCGGTCGAGCTTCAGGACGGCGATGTCGGCTTTCTCATCGCTCCAGATCCGCGCGGGGAGCAGCGAGCGACCGTCGCGGAGGAAGATCCGGATCTTGGCGGGACGGGTGTTCTCGACGACGTGATGGTTGGTCAGCACGTAGAGCCCGGGCACTCGCTCGCACCGGACGATGACCCCCGATCCGGTTTCCTCAAACTGTCGGTTTCGCCGCCCTTCGTCGCTTCGCACGGTCTTCTGGGCCACGATATGAACGACCGTGGGCGCAACGGCCTTGGCGACAAGCTCGAACGTGCGATCGACCTGGCGAAACAGATCGTAATTCTTCGCGAGCGTGTCGTAGACCGCGTCGTCCTCACGCCGGGTCCGAGCCGCCGCGGCCGTCGTCGCAGCGGCCGGGGTCTCGGCGGCCTTGACCTCGGCTCGAGGAGGTTGAGCCACCTGCGCCGAGACCGAAGGCCCGCCGCGGGCCAGCATCACGCCCAGCAACACGCCGGCGCTGAGCGACGTCAACGAGAGGATGAGCGCGGAAGATCGCGACAGCATCAACGGAACTCCTGACCATCAAGAGACTTATAGCACCGAGGCGGGAGGTCCGGCGGCGAACGTCCCCGATCGTCGGGCATCCATCCTCACGGCCCTACTATACTTCCCGCGACGAGCACAAGTCAAAGCGACGTGCCGTCAATGGGGTCATTCAAAGGTCTCAAGGATCATGAAGGGGCCGGGTTCATGACCAAGCCCAACGCCTCCAGGGGTTTGGCGGCGTGGCGGCGGAGGGTCGCGGCGATGTTGGTCAACCCCGACGATCGCATCAGCCACAGCATCGCATTGCGTATCCCCGCCAGGATCTCCGGCGCCTCGCCGGTCCTCACCCGGCACCGATCCTCGCCCAGCACCTCGTCGCGGACCCAATGCAGCCGGTTCTCA
>CAVYTQ010000024.1:0-544533 GCA_963771445.1 uncultured Planctomycetota bacterium
GGCCGTCAATCGGGGTCGGGTCGCGAGAAGAGCTCCCGTTAACAGGTCGATCGGGAAAAAACCAAGACCGCCGGAATGATTCCGGCGGTCCTTGTGATGAGTGGCAACAGAGAGCGACGTGAGCCCGGCAGCCCGTGCAGATCGGTTAGCGGGACTCGCTGAAATCCATCTCAAAGTCGCTGAGGTTGATCGGCGAGTCGCTCTCGCCTTCCTCGCCGGGCTTGTCATACACCTTGGCCCAGCGCTTCGAGTCGGGCTCGAGGACATGCGACTGGCCGGCTCGCTCATTCTCGCGCTGGCAGTCGATGCAGCTATTGGTGTAAGGCAAGGCGTTGAGCCGCGCCTCCGAGATCTTGTTGCCGCAGAACTCGCAGCGACCATAGACACCGGCAGCGATCCGCTGCAGGGCATGCTCGATCTGGCCGAGTTCACGACTCTCGATCTCGACGAGTTGCGAGCAGATTTCATCGTTGGCCGAGTCAACCGCCGCGTCAACGTTGTCACCGACGACGCTGAGCTCGGAGAACTTGCGGAAACTGTCGAGGTCGCCATTGAGCGCCTTCCGCAGGGCGTCTCTCCGTGCGATCAGTCGGCTAGTCAACCGAAGCAAGGCATCTTTGCGGGCCATTTAACACCTCCAGGTGTCCATCTTTCGCGGATCCAGGGCGGTCGGAATCAGGCCGACAGACCCGCACTGCCACTGTCAGCTTTTCCCAGTCAACACATGCGTCCGGAAGATGTTCAATAATGGATGATTGCTTGGACTGGGTGGGCTGGGTTGGAAAAACGGGTATTGTCGTCTGGAGCGAGAGGTTCCGGGGCGGGACGCTTGGGACCCGGACGGCCACTCACTAGCACATTATGCGCCACGGGCAAGGGGGAGGCGGGAGCACCGTCCGTCCCCAGAAATAATACGTCGCGATAGGGCAAGCGGTTGCCCGAAATTCCAAAAAACTTTTGAGGCTGTCGAGACGCCTGGTATTTCGGACAGAAGCCCGGGTTCTTGGGATGCCGAACGGAAAACATTTTCCGGGTCGAGGAGCCTCCGCCTCCCCCGCTGGTAGCACAATCGCAGCCGGCGCATCGTCGGTCGGGGCTTCCTGCAAGTCGGGGGATCTGGCGTCACGCCAACGCGTCGGGGGGAGGGTCGAGGCAGGGTCCGACGTCAGCCGTCAATCGGCGTGTGATGGGCGCCCGCTGGAGCGTCATCTCATGGGGTGGAATCACAGGAGCTTCCTTGAATATCTCGGCAACCGGCTCACGCGATGTCAGCGAACCGGGGGGCCTCCCTTCCGGCCGAGCCGGGGCAAGGTGTAGTCGGCGATCACCCGAGGTCTTGGTTCACCGGGTGTCCGGAGGAGATTTACATAACGGACCGAGTCCGTGTCAAGATAGATCCGCTGCTCGATGAGCCGGCCGCGGGTGGCGATGTAGTTCCGGGAGCTGGGTTTCAGGATCAGCTTTTCCCGGAGTTCATCGGGGGTCAGGCCGAGGAGGCTCTGAGTGGATGAGGCGGACGGTCGGGCCGGATTCGCAGCCTCGTTCGGCCGGGAAACTCCGCCCTGAGGTTCCGACTCGACCCATTCATCCTTGGCCATCCGGAATCCGCGGTCACGAAAGGCATCCGAAGTCTCTCGCGAGGTCGGATCGATTTCCCAGGCTTTACGGAGCAGCTCGACGGCCGTGACGCGATCCTGCAGCAATTCCTCATAGAGCTTGGCGAGAGCGACGCGACTTTCGGCGTCGGTGTTGCTCAGCCGGGATTTCTTGGCTTCCAGCCACTCGCGGAGCACCTTCAAGGCCTCTTCCGGGCGGTTCATTCGCGTCCGGTAGACGTCGGCCAGGGCCTTGACCTCGTCGCGTCGGAGGCTCGCGAGGTCGCGACGGACCGCCACGACCCCCTTTTCCAGCAGGCGGGCGGGGAGCTCGGTGTTTTCGGGCAGGAGGGTGGCGGCCTGCTCCGACCGGGCCACGGCGGTCGCCAGGTCGGGGATCGGTTCTGCATCCAGCAGCCGGTGCTGGACGTCGGCCCAGAGGCGGCGATCGAGCGCCTTGCGGGTCGGGGCGGGTGCCGAACGATAGCCCGCGGCCGGGTCATCGAGGTACTCGCGCTCCCATCGGCCGAGCGGGATTCGCGCGGCGGCCCCGTCGCCCCGGGCGTCGGGGAAGAACTCCTCGACTTCGTGCGCCAGGGCACGGAGCGCATTGGCGTCGGCCGCCGAGGCCAGCTTGGCCCGGAACGCGCGGTGGGCCTGCGCCGAGGGCTCGGGCTCGGGCACCTTGCGGAGACGGGCCTCCCGGGCCATCCCCAGCCACTCCTCGGGCGCGTCAACCGCCACGCGCCCGTTGTCACCTTCCATCCGCAGGGCCTCGGCGTCGAGCGTCCGCGCCTGCCGCAGGAGGGCGTCGTCCTTGAATTGGGTCGCCCGCCGCTCGGCCCAGCGCGCCCAGGCTCGTCGCGTGGTGTAGTCCCGCGGGCCGAGCTGGTCCACGGCGGCCTTGAGGCGATCGAGGTCCGGCGGTTTGACCTCGAGGCCGGTGACGCGGCACGTTAGCCTGTCCCCCTCGCGCTCCAGAACGCCCCGCACTACCGCCGAGGCGATCCGCGGGCCCCCCGACGGCCGAAGCCGGCGCGGCACGCGAAACGTCAACGGCGTGCGCTTGAGCTGGAGCTCGTCGTCCTCGGTGCCTCCCCGGGTGACGTAGTAGGCTACGCGGTCGTCGACGACCACCTCGCGACCGACGAGATCCTGCCGCTTGCCCAGCTCGGCGGGTTCGACGACGACCGGCGCACCGGGCTGCTGGACGCCCCACGACGCTCCCACGATCGAGAGGAGAAGGGTAGCCGCGGCGGCCGCGGCGGTCTTTCGACGATTCATGGTGCGGCCTCCGTCGGGATTTCGGCGGAATCGGGGGCCGGCAAGCCGCTGGCCTCGAGGGCCTTGTGGTGCCGGATGAATCGACCGCTCTTCGGCTCCAGCCGTACGACCCAGTGCTTCTTCGTCGTGTCGTAGTTGAGCGATTCGATCTTTGCGCCGAAGGTGACGTGCGCATCGCGGACCGGGCGGCCCTCCTCGAAAAGCTGGAAGCCTTCCAGGTCCACCCGGGCGTATCGGTCGGGGAGGGCCAGGCCGCCGCCGCCGAATCGGCTGGCCTCGCCGGGCGGCAAGATCACGTAGGCGATTTCGTACCCTCCCTCGGCCGGAGTGGACTCGACCGTGGTGTCGAAGAGGCACGATCGCCCCTTGTAGAGGGTGTTGAACTTCGACGCCCACGTCTGGTTGTCGGGTCGACCGGCCTCGGCGAGCAGGTCCTCGAGCTTGTCGGGGCAGAGACTGGCGAAGATCTCGGCCTCGTCGGCGGCCTGTCGGATCTCGTCGGCGTCCTGCACGGCGCCGCCCAGGGCATTGACGGCATCCCTGGCGGCGGAGAGCAACTGGTTGGCGAGCTCGAACTCGCCGGAGTCGAGCGCCGGGATTCCTTCCTCCACTCCGCGTTTGACGACCTGGGGTAATTGGTCGCGGCGAAATTGCCAGGCGCACCAGCCGACGGCACTGACCACCAGCAAGCCCAGCAGGAAGAAAATCAGCCCGACGCGCGGCCCGTTCTTCCTCTTCGGCCGGAACTCGATCGGGTCGGGGACCGGCGAGCCTGCCGACGTGCCGCGGGGCCGGTCGGGTCGGGTCGAGCCGGTCTGACCGGCGGTTCCGGGACGCGGGCGGGCCGCCGGGGCCGAGGGTGCCCCGCCCTGCCCTGCTCCCGCGGCTCTTCGGCCGGCAGGAGAAGAAGCAGCTCGACGTGCGGCCGCCGACCGGCCCTCGCCACGGGCAGCGGCCGATCCGGGCGGGCGACCCGTAGCCGCCTCCTTGCGCCTCGCGTCGTCGATCTCCGCCGACGCGAGGTCTTCGGGGGAGACGCGCGTCCTCCCGGGTGCCGCCGATCCGGGACCATCGGACTCCGGCTCCTCGTCCCAGATGATCTGATCATCGGCGAGGCCCGCGGCCGATCCCTCGACCTCGAGCGAGGCGTCGGTCGGATCGGTCAACTCGACGGTGCCTTCGTCGCCGCCGGCCCCTCGCGGGCGGCTCGACCGGGCGCGCCGGGGGGCCATGCCGGGCGGGGGGGCCGGCTCCGGCAGCGGGCTGCGCGGCAGGACGAACACACCCTCGCCGCACGCCGGACAGCGCAGGGCCTGGTATCCCTCCGTCCGCTCGCCGCGGACCCGGTGGCCCAGCGCACAGAGGACGTTGAAGTACTCGGCCCGCCCAGTTGGTTCGGTACCCAGCTCGTTCAGGAACTTCTTGGCCCGGCCCAGGAATCTCAAAGCACCTACCTCGATCGGATCGCCTGCCTGGGATAATGCCGGCCCGCCCGGCCCTTCTGTGGTCGCGGACGGAGGTCCAGCCTGGACGCGGACAGGTGTCAGAATTATCAAGAGCCATGCCGCCCCGGTCAATCGGGGCCCGCGACCCGGCCCCGTCTGCCGACCCTCGTGCGCCCGCGACGACCCGATTTCCGCCGCGCCTGCCGGACCCCGATCGGGGCGCACCCTCGACGATACCCCACGAAGGGGTGGTTGCGACGAACCACGTTCCGACGCTTTGCGGGCCATCTCCGGCCCGGGCGGACCCCTCGATCGCCGCGATGATCGCCAAACCCCGGGCCCAGGAGTCGTCGGGGTCGGTAAAGTCGCCCTCGAAATGGGTTCGTTCTGTCGATTTCGGGGGTCAACGGCCGGATTCGCCAGGCCGGCGAGCGATTGCGGGTCGCTCAGGCAGGCCAGCCACCCCACCGTCACTTCGAGGTGGGCGGCTGCATGGATGAGGCCGGTCGTCGCCCGCCGGTCGTGGACCGAGGAATGGCCGACCGTCGGTCGGAGCACCGTGACGAGCAGCAGCAGCCCAAGCCACTGGAAGAGCTGACGGAACCGCAGGGCGGTGTGGCGGATCTGTTCGGGCGACATCCGACGGCGGGACGCCGGCCGCGCCCGGTTCGGGTCGTGGCATTTGGGCGACGGCTGCCGACCGCCGGGGGGTCGGTGGGGCGGGACGGTCCGGGTGCGCCATCGCCGTCCGCGTTGCCGTCGGGCCCTGGCGATGACGTCGCGCCGGGACGGGATCGGCGCGGGGGAACCTGCGCCGCAGCCGCGGGCGGATTCCCGGACGTCGTGGCGGGCCGGCCGCGTCGCCCCGGCCTTGGCGTCGGGTCGGCGACCATCCGCTGGCCGCGTTCGACGGGCCGTCGTGAAGCGGTCGACAATCCGGGCGAGGGCGCGGTCGTACCGGTCCTGCTGGCTGCGGACCCACCGGCCCTCCGGACTGTCGTCGAACAGCAAGGCCGACGGCCGCAAAGCGGCCAGGGCCGACTGTCGAGCCCGGAGGGCCAACTCGAGCTGCTCGAGGCGCCGAATCGCCTGGTTGACGATGTCAAGCAGGACGGACCGTGCGTCGGCCGGCGTCGCGGGCATGGCCTCGCGGAGCCGTCGGCCGAGCAGTCGCTCGCGGTAGAACTGGATCTCGCGGGCAGAGAGTCCGTCCCAGAGCGCGGCGAACGGGTCGGGCCGGGCCCGGTCGAGGGCGAAGCAGGCGACGACGATCGCCAGGACCCGCGGGTCGTCGGCGGCGTCGAGCGGCTGCTGGCCGAGCAGCCGGATGGTGCGGACCATCTGGTCGGCCGGCCATGCCTGGCCGGCGTCAACTACCCTGCGGAGGTCGAGCCAGCGGTCGAGCAGCCATCGGCAGCCGTCGGCGGTCCGCTCGAGCCGCGGGACCAGGCGGGCGGGGTCGTCGGGATCGTCCGGTCCGGCCAACCTCGGCGAGGTTGGCTCGCGTGAGCTGTCCCGAGGCCGGCCGATTTCGGCGAGCTCGGGGCAGAGGCGGCGGGCGAGATCGGCCGTTTCCTCCCGAGTTCGCCGAGTCGGCTCGTCGGTGTGGTCGGCGATGGCCATGGCGATCAGCGCGGCCTGGACCCGATCAGCGCGATCGAGCCGCCAGGAAAGGCCCGCGGCCCTGGCGACCAGGCCGTGCTCGTAATCCGTGCAAGGCCCGAGCGCGATCGTCCACTTTTCCAGCCGGCGCTGGTATTCCGCGGGTCCTCGTCCGGGAGGATGAGGGTCCGGGCGGAGAGTCCGTGGGTCACGGCGTTCATCCGCGAGCGGTCCTTGCCGGCGGCCGTGCGGGGGCCGGTGGACTTGCGGGCGTTGAGCCGGTTGGCCTCGACCTGCCTGGGGGTCGTCATCGCCGTCTCCCCCTCCTCGTCGAGGGCCAGGTCCGGGTCTGCTTCCTCGCATCCCCTTTCCCCGGGCGTCCGATCCCGGCGACCCGCCGGGAAGGCCAGGCGGCCGCCCTGAGTCTGATTATACCGAGTGGCGAGATTCTTTCAAGAGGTCAAAAGTGGCATTCTCTCGAAAAATGGAGGAGGGCATTACCCGGCGATGTCATCGGTCCATTCTGACTGCTGTAAGAAGCCGAAGAGTTCGCTGGCTAGAGGGTGACCCAGGGGCGGCCTACGAACGTAGGAGCGAGATCCACCGACCGGAGCCGGTCCGACTCGATCGCTTCCGTTGGATCGGGCCGGGCCAGACTGATCCTTTTGTAGGAGTCGGCTCCTGCCGGCGATCGGGCCGGCCGAGACCACCCGGATCGGGCCGACCGGATCGGGAGCAGGAGCTCCCTCTACAGAAGACCGATCCGGTCTGTTGTGGGAGCCGGCTCCTGCCGCCGATCGGGCGATCGGTCAACCCGGATCGGGAACTCCTTCCTACAGGGAGTCGAATCCGGTCCGGTCCGTTGTGGGAGCCGGCTCTTGCCGGCGATCGGGCCGGCCGATGGCGACCGGATCGGACGGCCCGGATCGGGAGCAGGAGGTCCCTCGTACAGAAGGACCGGAATGGATCGGTCGGGGGCGGTGCGGCGGTCGTTGGACTGTGAGCCACCCAGGCGTTCGCCGCTCGAACGGGTCGGAGATGATGTCTCAGCGCCGCGATGGATTCAGGGCAGGCTCTCGCGCTGCCGGAGCCGACCGGGCCTCGGCCAGCCGGCCCAGCCGCGCGGCGGCCTCGCGGTCGCCGGGGCATTCGGCCAGGATGGCCGACCAGAGCCGCTCCTCCTCGTCGGCGTCGCCCCGCTCGGCCGCCAGCGCCGCCAGGTTGCGCCGCGTCAGGTGCCCGTAGATCCCCATGTCCACGCTGGCGAACCGCTCGGGCCGGCGCAGCGTCAGGATCCGCCGCCAGCACGCCTCCGCCTCCGCCGGCTCGCCCCGCTGCCGGTGGATCACCCCCTTGCGGAACAGCAGCTCGGCGTCCTCGGCGTCGAACCGCAGCCCCTCGTCGCACGCGAGCACCGCCGCGTCGTGGTCCCCGCGCATCTGGTGCGCCCGCGCGATCAAGGCGAACAGCTTCCGCGTGATCGAGTCCCCCGGCGCCGAGTTCGCCAGGCTGCGCCCCAGGAAGCCCAGCGCCCTGCCCAGTCCTTGCGCTCGATGGCGATCGCGCCCAGGTTGAACAGGATGAACGGCTCCTCGGGCCGCTGGTCCAGCTCCGCCAGCAGGATGCGCGCGTCGCGCTCGAGCTTCCGCCCGCGAAGCGCCACGTCGGACATACCCGGTGTGCCGCACGACCAGGTCGGTCCACCGCACGGGGATCCCCGCCCGCCGCAAGGCCGGCATGATCTGCTCGTGCACGCGATAGGTCCAGCGCACGCCCGGCCGCAGCGGGAACAGCCGGACATGATCGACGACGGTCTCGCCGCCGCTGCCGTCGGCCCCCGGGTCGCAGGCGCACTTGACGACGAAGGCCGCATCCTCCCCGGCCCGCAGCCCCTCTAGCAGCGCCACCAGCTTCTGCCTCTGGTCCGGCTCGACGACGTCATCGGCATCCAGCCAGAACGCATAATCGCCCGAGGCATGGTCGAGCGCCACGTTCCGCGCCGCGGCGAAGTCGTCGACCCAGGCGAACTCGACGACCCTGGCCCCGAACTCGCGGGCGATCTCGCGGGTCCGATCGACGCTCCCCGTATCGACCACGACGATCTCGTCGAACACCCCGCGCACCGAGCCGAGGCACCGCGGCAGGTTCTTCTCCTCGTCCCGCACGATCATCGTCAGGCTGACGCGAGCCCGCCGCCCTGCGCCCTCCCGCCCGGCCGGCGGCGGCGAAGCCAAAAGGGGACTGGCTCCCGGCCCCACCGATCGCGGGCACAACCTCGGCGTCCACCACGCCGGGTGCCTGTCCCCTTTGCGCGCGAGGGGGGCCATCGCCGACCGAGCCTCCCCCTCCTGGCGCCCCCCACGGCGTCAATTCCACCCGACTCCCGACCACCCCGGACCGATCCCCCACTTCTCCCCGAACCGCCGCGCGTTCTCGTCGAGCAACCGCCCCGCGTCGATCCCTTGCCCGACGAACGTCCGGCTGCCGAAGTGGTGGACGAACACATCCATCGCCACCGCCAGCGCAAACCCGGCCGCGGCCCGCACGGATCCCGAGGTCATCGTCGTCGAAGAACCCCAGCCCGAACCGTTCATCCAGCCCGCCGATCGCGTCGAACGCCGACCCGGGTCATCAGCAGGCAGAACCCCGACAGCTTCCCGGCGGTGAACCACCGCCCGCGATGCTGGTCTCGCCACCGCGCCGCGAAAGCGTGCATCTCGTCGAGGTCGCGATACGGCACCCCCTCGACGAGCTGCGGCGGCGCCGCATAGTTCGACATCGGCCCGACCAGCCCGATCCCGGCCTCGGACGGACCCGCCCCGCTGGGCGATGCAACCGGGCGGACTCTCCCGCCGCAACGCTCCCGCCGACCTCCCGACTTCCTTCCGTGTTTTCCGTGTTCTCCGTGGAGGAGATCTCCGCCACCCCGACCCTGCCGCGCCATCATCGCCGGTATCGTCGCGGCCGTCAGTGCCACCAGGTGCTCCAGCCACCCCTCGGTGACGACCGCGTCGTTGTTGAGCAGCACGAGGTACTCGCCGCTGGCCTCGCGCAGCCCCTGGTTGACGGCCGCCGGGAACCCGACGTTGCGGGCATTGGTGATCACCGTGATCGGCACCTCGACTGTGGCCTGCACGCCGGCCAGGTAAGCCGCCGTCCCGTCGGTGGACCCGTTGTCGACGACGATCAGCTCCCAGCTCCCCGGCCGGGTGCATCGAAAGAGCGCCTGGAGGCACTGCCGCGTGAACGCCACCTGGTCCCAGCACGGCACGATCACCGACGCCAGCCCAGCCCGCCCTCCGCTTGAGGGCTCCGGACGCACGCCGGCGGAGGCAAGAGGGGACTCGCTCCCAGCCCCGGTGAACCGTTCGGCGCGGGCCTCCGACCCCGCCGCGGCCGGGGAGCGGTATCGCGCCGCGGCCGGTCGCGATCCGATCTCCCCGCCGCGGCCGGGACCGAAGGCCTCCATCCGCCCGCCCGGCCCGATACCCGACCGGGAAACCTGGCGGTCGGCCCCGCGGCGGGGTCGGAGGCCCGCGCCGAACCGACCGAACCGGCCGCGGAGACCCGCGACGAACCGACCGGCCTGGCCGGCGCGATGGCAAAGGCAAACGGGGACTGGCTCCCGGCCCCATCGACGTCGGTCACCCGCCCCGCATCCACCACGGCGGGTGCCTGCCCCATTTGCCGTGAGCGTGGCCCCCGCCATCCTCGCCCTTCCCGACCGGCCCGCCGACGGCGACCGCCGCCCGCCCCAGCACCCGCTCGGCCGCGCGCCAGCAGCCGCTCCATCCGGTGCCGGTACGTGTGCCGGCCGACCGCCTCCGCCCGCCCGGCCGCCGCGATCGCCTCGCGCTCCTCGGGATGCGCCAGGTAGTACCGGATGATTTCGAGCATCTCCCCCGGCTCGCGATACGTCGCCAGGTGCACCCGGTCGCGGAACAGCTCCTCCTGCCCGTTCCCAGCCAGGTCATTGGTGACGAGCAACGACCCGCACGCCAGTCGCCTCGAACACCCGCATGTTCACGTCGTTCCGCAGGCTGCGGTTGAAGACGACCCGACTGGCCGAGTACATCCGCGCCATCTCGTCGAAGAACGCCCGGCCGATGAAGTGCGCGGGGAACGCGCGCGGCGATCGACTGGAGCAGCTCGTCCCGCGGCCCGGGGAAGATGTTGCCGACGAACGCGACGTCATGGTCCCTGGCCACGTCGTGCGGCCGATGGATCGCCGGGTCGCACGCCAGCGGCAGCCATTCGGCGGTCGCGACCCCCGCCGCCCGTAGCCGCTCGGCGCCGTCGCGCTGCGCGGCGAACACCAGGTCGCACCCCTCTGCCCGCCTCAGCCTGGCGGCGAAATCGAGGTGGGTGTCGATGGCCCAGTAGGCCCGGGGCCGCAATTCGTCGGGCAGCCGGTGCGCGGTGTCGTCATCGACGCTGAGGTACAGGTCGAAGCCCGTCCGGGGAATGGCCTCGGCCTGACCGGGCTGGAAGTGCACGACATCGACGAGCCCCCAGCGCCCGCCGGACGTAGACGCCGGCCGTATCAGGTCGGATTCGGTCGTCGAAGACCACGGCGACGCGGCGGATGGGCATTGTCGAGTCGCCTCCTCCAGAGCCGCAGAAAACCAAGCCACCCAGGACTTTCGACCGGCAAACCCGAGTAGGTCAGGCTTTCCAGCCTGACGCCGCCAGTCGGCCCGATTCGGCATCCGGTCCGCCGAGTAGGCCAGCCATTCGACCCCGACGCCGGCCGAACCCGCCCCGTCTCCGCCCCGAACCGCGCCCGTCTCGAAAGCCCGACCGACCCCCGGCCCGGCCGGCGGCCGCATCCGCCGATCGACCCCTCGAACACGGGCGGACCGGCGGCCCGGGCGGATTCACCCGACGTTGGCGATCAGGCCGCTACGCCCGTGATGCTCGGGCCTCCGGCTCCGCCGTCACCGCGCCTCGGGCTCCTCGCGGCATAGCCAGAGATACACCGGCCTGCCGAGCTTCGTCACCGGGCGCATCGCGCCGGTCCGGGGGTCCGGCTCGACGCTGAGATAGCGGACCGGAACGTCGCGAAAGACCTCGACCGTCCCGTCGTCCCCGGTGAGCCGGAACACCCGGCCGGCCGGGTCGTGCTCGAACCGGACCGGCGGCGGGAGGCGAACTTCGTAGGTGTAAGTCGCGATCGTCATTCCCTGGTCCGGCGGATCGTTCAATTCAAGGTCTCCGACGTTCCCGTGTGGAATGTTGAAGGATGAGCGTCCGATGTCCGGACGACATCGCAAGTGGAACGTTAACCGGTATGCCTCCCTCGCTCCTTGCTTGCGAAAAAGGAGATCTGACACCGACTTATCCTTGACACCGACTTCTCCTTTGACACCGACTTCTCCCTGACACCGACTTCTCCCGCGGCGGTCCCGGAACGACCTGGCGATCATTGCACGTGCCTCACAATCACCGATCATCGGATGCTGACATATCCCATTGCCGATGCCGGCGAAAAAACCTGAAACCTGGTCTGACGCCCAGGGTCTGGTCTGACGCCCAGGGTCTGGGGTCGTTGGTATCTGACCCCCGGCCGTTCGGAGCGACCAGAGTTGCCGGGCGGGAATCGCACCCGCTGAAGATCTTTACCTTTTCACGGCGCACTATGTCCCCTTTCCGCGCCCTGGGACCCTACGCCCGCCCAAATCGGCAAGTAATAACCGGCAAATGCCATGCATAAGACTATCGAGCATGCAAGTAAACTTTGGCAGAAAGAAAGTCCAATGCCGGCCATAAGGCCCCAGGTGGCCGCTGGACCGGCTCCCCTGCCAAGAACGGCCAGAATGACTACAAAAAGATCCGCTACCACCGTGCATACAATTGCCTGTTTGGTTGAGTGCGTCCCAGCACGTGTGCAGGCATACACAAAGAGTCCGAAAACCGGCCCCAGTAAACTGCAGACGACAAGGTGACCGATCAAAAGTGGTCGTCGGCTCGCATTCATAACTCACACATCCCTTCAGGTTTGCATCAAATGCTCGATTGGCACTGCCGCCCCCGGGACACTCTGATGCAGGTCCGCAAACGGGGATCAGGTGCGAATGGTGAGAGTTAAGGCGTAACTCGTTAGAGTTGTTGTATTTGCGAACATAAGCCATTTTCGGCCAGCGGGGGTAGAGTTTCCGGGGCTGCCATCAAGTACTCTACAGAGTCATATGGCTACGGAGCCGTAAAGAAATAACCTGGTCGTTTCCTCCAAGGGCAGGCAATTCCGTCTTGAGCCCCAGACATCACCAGACGGCTCAAAAATCCCCTGAAAACAAGGCTTCGAGGCTTGTGCAGGTTCTTCGGAGCCGACAATACAGCGGAACATTCGGTACAGTGTAATGACCAAGTTATTTCTTTACGGCTCCTACGTCGGGGGTGGGCCATAAATGAACTCGGACAATTGATATGTCGTTTCTGTGACCCTATAAGCACCATTATCATCGGTTCCAAAAAATACTACAAAAGAATAGTACGATGTTTGGCTGTTGTGAGAGGTGTAGGTGTTGTATTCGGACTGAATCTCCGACCAAGGGGTAACGATCTTAGTGATCCCGGTGGCAGCGGCCGTGGTTTGGAATTGGTCTGAATCCTTAAACGGATAGTCTTGTTGCTTGGGGGCCGGGGGCTGAGATGGTGGCTGAACGGGGCTTGGGGTCAGAGGCGAACTTTCGTGGGAGTTGGTGACGAGCCTTGCGGAGTCGCTATTACGGGGGTTATGAGTCCAGCAGCAACTCCAGTGACTGTTGTAAATCCAATGTAGGTCCAATTGCCAAGGCCGACAAAGTCTAAGCCTATAAAAAATGGGCCCCAGAACGCGGCCGCAGACTCGCTGAGTCCGAAAGCCTGCGCAAGTTGTGCACCCGTCATCGCCCCCCTCACCCCAAGGCTGCCCAATATAAAGCCGCCAGTCCCTATCCCAAAACCTATCGCCCCCCGGCGATGACATATCGTCCCAACTCTCCCCACGAAAAAGTGTGATTCCATAGGGCCGGCCCAAGGTATGCTGCGGCACCAACAAGAGCTCCAAGGGCCGTGCCTCCCACCATCGTGAGCGCAATCTCTCCGCTCGGGTCAACAGCATTAGGGGCGTCATTTCCAACGTATCGAAACAGGTTCGTGTCTGCACCCGACAAGCCGATAGTATCCTGGCTAAAGAAATCTCCCTTTAGAGGACTGAAATAACGTGAACGATCGTAATACTCCGACGCCGAGTCATATTGCATTTGTGCATACATAAACCTGTCGCCGTTCGCATCGCCGCTCTCGCTGAGGATGTTTCCGAAGCTGTCGTAGACGATGTGATCCAGCTCGGTCCCTGACGTAGCTGTAACGTCGCGTACTGAGCCCAGCTTGTCGGTCAGATACCACGCCGTCGTCCCGCTCGACGCTCGTCCGGGCCAGGATGCCCGTCGTCACCGCGCCGTTCGACCACGGTCGGACCGAACAGGTAGCGGACCGCCAAGCTTCCCAGCCGGTGAAGTCGGCGTACGGAGTCGCGTCCGCGGTCGGGCCGTTGTAGACCGTCCAGGTCTGCGTGCCGTTGTCTTTGACACCGATCCGCTGGCCTAGGGCGTTGTAGGTATACGTCGCCACCACCGTTCCGCCGGTCGTCACCTCGGTCAGGCGGTTCTCGTAGTCGTACGTATAGGTCGTGGTCGCGTGCGTGGACGTGTTGTCGCGCTGATCATGTTCCCAGCGTTGTCGTAGGTGTACGTGTTGCCCGGCGAGGCGGACATCTCGTTATCCACCGCCGTGCTGTAAGCCGGTCGCCCGTCCGATTGCCGTTGAGGTCGTAGTTGTACGACTCGATTCGCGAGCCGGTTACGCCGGTCAGCTCGTTAGCGTTGTCGTAGGTGAAGCTGGCCGTCCCCTCGGCGTCGGTCGTCGGCCGTTACGCGGCTGGCCTCGTCGTAGCTATAGACCTGCGTTGCCATCGGCGTGGTCGTCCACCCGCCTCCGCCGAACCACGTGTAGTTCGCCACGCTGTTCGCCATGGTCACCACCCGGTTGGCTGCGTCGTAGTTGACATCGCTGTGTTCACCTCGGTCGTCGTGCTGCTCGTCCCATCTGCCGCGAGGTGGACGTCAGCCGGCTCGCGTAGTCGTAGCCGAACGTAACCTGCGGGCCGACCGTGCCGCCGAACGACTGCGTGATGCTCGTGACCTGCTGATTCGCATTATAAGCATAGCTGATCACCCCCTGGTTCGACAAGCTGTCGCTCACGCTCAGCACGTCGCCGAGTTGGTCGTAGCTGTAGGTCAGCGTCACCGTCGGCTGGCCCGAACCCGGACCGGAGGTCGTCATGGTCACCACCCGGCCGTCCTTGTCGTAGGTGAGCGTCAGGGTCGCGTACGGGTCGGTCGACGCCGGTCATCTCGTGGTCGGCGTCGAACGTGTAGGTCGCGGCGTAGATCGACGATCCCGAGCCGTTCAGCCAGCTCTGGCCGGTCTGGTCGCCGTCCTTGTCGTACGCGTATGTCGTCCGCCGGCCATCCTGGTCGGTCGTATCGGTCAGCTCGCCGTCGGCGTCGTACACCAATGTCACTGTCGCGCCGTTGGGGTCGGTCACGGTGGTCACGCGGTCATCGGAATCGTAGGCCCAGGTGGTCGTGTTGCTGGCCGGATCGGTCAGGCTGGTCTCGCGGCCGGCCACGTCGTATGTGATCGTGGTGGTCCCGCCGATGGCGCTGATCATCGTGGTGGCGCGGTTCAAGGCGTCGTACAGGATCGTCGTGGTGTGCCCCAGTGCGTCGGTCTCTGTCTGCTGGTTGCCCGAGCCGTCGTAGCTATAGCTAACCGTCACGCCTAGCGGCTCGATCTCTCGATACTCACGGTTCCGCGGCGTCGTACATGTATGGTGATCGTGTCGCCGTCCGCGTTCTCGACGCTGGTGACGATTAGCCTACACCATCGTAGGTGTAAGTCGTTGTATCATTCATTCCGTCGGTCGAGGAAACCAGCTCGTCGTCGGCGTTGTACTGCCTTGATTGCGCGTGGACCTGGAAGCCTTGCACCTGGTATTGGCCCGGTCTCCTTTCCGGTCGGCGGAGTAGGTATACGTCGTTACGTTGCCCAACGGGTCGGTCATCGGTTGAGACCCAGCCGCGATCCGAGTAATTGTAGTACGTCGTCCGGCCTAGAGGGTTGGTCACCGTCAGCTTCTCCCCGTCGGCATCGTAAGTCGTGGTGGTCGCGCTTGCCCATCGGGTCGATGACCGCCGTCGGACGGTCGAGCGCGTCGTACACCGTCGTCGTCAACCGGCCTATCCAATCGGTGAGGTTTACCTTATTGCCATCGGAGTCATATACCGTCACGGCTTTGTTGCCCAGCGGGTCGGTCATTGTAGTGATTCGATCCATGGAATCATAGCATGGATTTGTCGTGCGGGGAGTCTGGCCAGCGGGCGTCGGATCCTGCTCCTGGGTCATGTTGCCCGCGGCGTCGTAGACGTATGTCGAGTGGTTGCCAAGCGCGTCGGTCATGCCCGTCTTACGGTTGAGTGCATCGTAGGAATAGGTCGTCGCGTTGCCCCGGCCATCGGTGGCCTGGATCACCTGACCCGCGGAGCTGTACGCCACTAGGTTCGTCGTTCCGTCGGGGAACTGGATCGTCGTCACGCGGTCCTGGCTGTCGTAAAGGTAGGTCGTCGTGTGGTCATTAGCGTCGGTCACCGTCTGAACCTGGCCGGTGGCCGTGTAGGTCATCGTCGTCCGGTTATTCATCGCGTCCGCACCGACCGTCAGGTTGCCGTCCGAGTCGTAGGTGAAGGTCGTGGCGTTGCTCTCTTGGTTGGCGAATGTCAGTGGCTCCGAATTCGAGTTGTAGGTGAACTGGGACTCGCTCAGGTCGGGGTAGACGATCGTGACGGGCATCCCCTGGCTGTCGTAGGTGTACTGCGTGATCCGGTTCAGCGCGTCGACCGACACGTTGGGCAGGCCGTTGGCGTTGAGGTCGTTGGTGGTCACGTCGCCGTAGGGGTCGATCGACTGGTTCAAACTGGCCCAGGCCGTACCAGTCGGGGCTGGTCTCGAAGCTGTTGCCGTTGGGGTCGGTGTAGGTCGTGTTCGAGGCGGCCAGCAGCGTCGCCGGCGCGGGACTGCCCGACGTGCCGCTGCTGGTCCAGCCCTGCTCCTGGTACGGCGAGACGAGCTGCGAGGCGCCCTCCGGCAGCGTGATCGTGCCGACGCGGCCGGCGCTGTCGTAGACCACGGAGGTCACGTTCGTCCGCTGGTCCTTGACCGCGGTCATCCGGCCCGAAGAGTCGTAGGTGTAGGTCACGAACGAGCCGTCGGCCTGCTCGACCGACTGGAGCTTCGCGCCCGAGAACGCGAACGTCGTCAGCCGGCCGGCGGGGTCCTGGATCGTGCTCAGCTCGCCCGTGCTGTAGGTCAGCGTCGTGACCTTGGTGTACGGGTCGGTGACGTTGGTCAACTGGTTCGAGCCGTTGTAGCTGTACGTCGTGTGCAGGCCGTTGAGGTCGATCGTGGCGTTCTCGTAGCCCGACGAGTTGTAGGTGACCTGCGTGCCGTCTGGCCAGCGTGCGGCGTGTAGCCGGTCGAGGTCTTCGTGAGCGTCGAGAAGTCGCCCGCGGGGCTGGTGTAATTGCCGCCGATGCCCGGGCTGCCCGAGAACCACAGCGTCTCGCCGTTGTCGCCCAGCGTCAGGATCACGCCGCCGGTCGCCGTGATCACCTGCTCGAGGCCCTGGAGCGTCCAGCCGTCGCCGAAGGCGCTCGCCGACTGGTTGAGCACGGTCGCCGACGCCGGAGTAGGTCGCCGTCGTGTTGGTCGACCGCTCGTCAACCACCTGCACCGAGTAGCTGTACCGCCCGGTGGTCAGGCCGGTCGCGGTCGACTGGAGCGCGATCTGCTGCACGTCGCCCGCGATGAAGCCGCACGTGTTGTAATACCAGGTCGTGCCGGTCGTGCCGTTGAAGGTCAGCGTCGGCGTTGACCGCCGTGGGCACGGTCGAGCCCGTCGCCAGCGTGTGGTGCACCACGATGATCGGCGCGGGTTGGCCATCGCCGTGTTCGAGTTGTAGGTCAGCGACAGCGCCGGGACGTTCGGGTTGTAGCCGGGCAGGTCGATGGCGGTGTCGAGCGCGCCGGAGATCGGCGTCGACCGAGACGTTCTGGCTGGCGATCGCCGGGGCGCCGGGCTCGACCGTGTCGGGCGAGATCGTCACGGGCCAGCTCGCGCTGCCCGGCAGCGTCACCAGGTTGGCGGTGGGCACGACGAAGTCATACGTCTGGCTCTCCTGCTGGCTGCTGGCATTGGTGACGGTCAGGGTAACGGTGTCCACCTGCGCGGTCGGGTTGGTCCCGGTCCAGGTGAATTGGAGATTGGCCGTGCTCGCGCCGGTAACGCATCGTGAAGGCCGTGCCCGAGGTGGTCCAGCTATAGGTGTACGACGAGCTCGAGCCGGCGGCGATCTGGGCGACGAGGCTGACGGAGCCGCCCAGCATGGCCTGCTGGTACTGATTCGGGTAGAGGACGACGCCATTGTACTGGTCGATGGTGTAGAGGCTGAAGTAGGGGAACGAGAACCCCGCGAGCCCGGCGCCGGACGTCGAGGGCAGCGACGAGGGATTCTCGTTGATCGTGTTGCGGCCCGTGATGGTCGTCGAGTCGGCCATCGGCGAGGACGACGTGACCGAGCCGGCCGGCGCGGTCTCGGTCGTGGTCCCGCCGGCCGAGGACCCCGATCCGCCGCCCGCGAGCGCCATGCGCCGCGGCGTTGCGGCTGACGACGGGCGCCGGCGGGTGGGCGACGGCGCCGGCGACCGGCCCGCCGCCGAGCATGCCGGGGATCGTGGCCGGGGCGCCGGCGCCGCAGTGCCGGCCGGCCGTTGCATCTGGCCGCCGAGCATCGCCGCGAGGCCCGGTTGGGCGCCGCCGCCCGAGCCGCCGCGCGGCGCCATCGCCGCCCCGCCGCCCCCGCGGCCCGCCGGCTTCCAGGGCGCGGCGATCCCCGCCTTCGCCGACGAGCCGACGTCCGCCGCCATGGTCGCATCGGCCGGGGCCGCCGGGCGCGCCGGGGCCGTACGGCCGCCACGACGATCGGGCCACCGCCACCGACCCCCGCCGCCGGCCGGGTCGTCGGGCCGGCGAAGCCCGGGATCGCCGACGGCTCGACGATGCCCGGCCCCCTTCCGCCCGCCCGCCGCATCCCGAGCCCCTGGACCGATTCGTGCCGCAACGCCGTGGGCTTTCCGCCCTGCACCTGGATCAGCCCCATCCGCGCCAGGCCGCCGAAGGCACCGGAGACCAGACCGAACACCGAGATCGGCTCGGTGATCGTGTTGCGGGTCTCCAGTCGATCGAGCTGGGACTTCATCGTCAACTGGCGGCGGCGCTTCTCGCTGAAGCTCATGCGGCGGCGGCTCATGGTGCGATCCCTCGTGCGATGGTGCGGATTCCCGGCGCGGACGGCGAACGGGAAGTGCGACTGGGGGCTCGACCTGGCTGGGCGCCTCAAGGCGCGCACCAGTGCACAATGCCCTCGCGGCACTTCAAACCGGATTGGTGGAAAGCGGGTGCTCGATCTGCGCGATGCGCGAGCCCGGTGACGCGACCCCAGGTTCAAGGTCGCGCGACCGAACGACGAAAGGCCCGCGCCTCCGAATGGGCGTTCGACAGACGAGAGCGATGGTCGGGACGGCGCGACGGCGTGAAATGATCCCGCCGTCGCCTGATTGAGACGCTCATCCTCGGCCGAACGATCAGCCCGACGCAATCGCGAGACGAGAGTCAAGAAGCAAGCGTCTCTATCAAGTCATAACAGGAAATGTCGCCAGAACCCGACATGGCATGACCAAGAAAACCAAATATTCAACATGGAACTCTAAGACGTCCATGACATCATGAAACCCGACCCATTGTCCGCGTTTTCACCCAGGACTTTGCGCATCAAGACGTTGCGGCCGATGGCGACATGCGGTTCGCGTCACTCGACCAGTCCTAATTGTTTAAGCGTCGCGCGAAGCCGCTCCCGCTTTCTTTCCACGGTGCGGCTCGAGATCCCCAGGCTTGCCGCGGTCTCCTCGGTCGTCCAGCCTTCCCATACGCCGTTCATCACCTTCCGGAGGACCGGGTCACCCAGCCGATCCAGACACCACTCGATGCCGTCCCTCAGTTCCGTAATCTGCTCGTGAGACAGCCCGGGAGACGGGTGCTCATCGAGGTCGAGGTCGGTCCGGCGGAACTCCCCGCCACGCTTGGCAGCCTGGTGATGCGCCCTGGCGAGCAGAATCTGTCGCCTCATCACGGTCCGGACGTATCTCCAGAGATCGTTCTCGTCCGCAAGTTCAGGCAAGACGCCTCCATCGGCCGCCTCACAAAGTGCAACCACGGTATCCTGCACGGCATCGTCCGGACCCCAGATGGGCGAGGAGAACCGATACCGGAAGAGAAGGTCAGTCGCCATTCGGGTCAGGTCATGGAGCCGCTCGCGCCGGACGCGCTCGATCTGCGCTCCGGCCGGGCCGGGGAATGGACGGTACAAACTCGTCGGGAACCTGCGGGGTCGGATCGGATTCCATCGATCGCCGTCTGGTGGAAGTACTCCTGCTGTCCCGTTTGGCCGGGCAGGCTTTCGACAACACGGGCACCCGCAAGCTCCCAGTCGGGAACCCGGTCGGCCGCCGCGACCAACCACCCACCCATGAATTCAGATCAGGCGTCCATTGATGAATTGGCCCGAGTTATTGCTGTCGTGAGCAGCCTCTACCTAGTTAGTTCCCGTTTGCGCGTCAGCGACATCGAGCGGCGAATTTTCTTCAAAAGGACTTGCGCACCTCGCCGGGAGCTCTGCTGTCCGGCGATGCAAGGTAGCCGGGAGTCCGGTAGCCGTAGGTTTGGCAGCCGGGAGTAAGACCCCCGAGGGTAAAGACGCGCCGGCGAGTGGATCGCCCGGGCGGCCCAGGGATCCACTCGCCGGCGCGTCGGGCTGGTATCGACGGGATCGTCCCATAGTAGTGTGCTATCCAACCTGGTGGCGCCCTCGCCAGCCGGCTGTCAGGGCAAGACGGACGCCATCACGGGCCGAGATTGGGATCGGCCTGCATGTCTTCGGCGGAACAGCGCCGCATGTGCTCGAGGCGACGCATGTTCGGAGAGCGTCTGAGGATCGCCGATCCGACCTGGCTCAATCGGCCTCCGTGGAGGTCGAGCGCGACGAGCTCCGTGATGAATCGCGACTCGGCGAGCGCGAGCTCCCTCGTCGTCGATCGCGATGTTGCTCGCGAGATTGAGCTCGCGACGCGACGACATCGCGGGCGAGTCGGCCAGGGCGCGAACGCCGCGGCTCGTGATGTCGTTCCCTGCCAGCGAGAGGCGCCGGAGGTGCGGGAATCCTCGCGCCTGGGCGAGGGATTCCACACCCTCATCCCCCAAATGCAGGTAGTCCAGGTTGAGGGACCACAGGGAAGGGAAGACCGCCGACCGCGCGAGCCGACGAGCGAACTCCGGGCCGCCGCGGTTGGCGCCGAGGCCCAGCACGCGTAGACGCGCAGAGCGGTCGAGAGGCCAGCGCTTCGGCCGTCGCGGCGGAGATTCCCGTCATGCTGAGGTTGAGCCTCGACAATCGCCCGCCAAGCGGCGCTTTCAGGAGATGAGAGGCACCCTCGTCGCCCAGGTCTCCGTGACCGCTCAGGTTCAAGGATTGCAGCCCTTGCAGGCGTCCGCTCCGGGCGAGCGACCTGGCGCCAGCGCGGTCGCCGACCGGGCGCCGAGCTCGATTTCTGTCGCGCCCCAGACATTCTCGACGGCATGCCAAAGATTCAAGCTCCGCAGGCGTCGGAATGGCAACCGAGCCAGGATCTCCCATCCGTCATCGCCGAGCGGGTTGCGAGACAGGTCGAGGCGTTCGAGGTTCGGCAGCATCGGGGATCCCGCCAGGAATGCGAGGCCATCCGGACCGATCGCGTTGGCGGACAGGTTCAGGTGGGCAAGTCGGGCAAAGTATGGGCAGCACGCGAGAAACGCGACTCCGGGATCGCCCAGACCGTACCCGCAGAGGTTCAATCGCTTCAGTCCGGACGCCAGCTCGGGATTGCGGCAGAGTTGCTCGAGCACTTCGGGATGAGACTGCTGACCGACGTCCTCGAGTGGAACCCGGAAGGTCTCCATGAAACGGCCGAACGTCGCTTGCGAGAAGCCGGGCAAGGAGATGGCCCGCAGCCGGCGAGATCCGGGAGACGAGGCGATCGCGTCAACGACCTCGGGGACATCATTCGAGATGCCCTCGTCCAGGTTGTGGATGCCCTCGAGCTTCAAGTAGCGGAGGCTCGAGGGCAGATCCGCCTTCAGGAATCGGTTCATAAAATCACGCTTGTTGTCACAGCCGAGGCTGATTGCGAGAGTCGCCAGCTTCGGAAAGCCACCCCGCAGTCGCAACTCCTGCAGCACCTCGTCATCCGGCATGTCGAGCAGGAAGTCTGCGCAGGCGTCTGGCGTTCGGATCACGCGAAAGCTGCGCGGCCAACCGCCGAGTCATCGCGGCGTCATCATCAATCGGCACCCACCACAGAGAACGGACCAGCGTCCAGCTCGGCTGACGGAGGAGCGTGGAGATATCCCGGTCGCAGTGGGCCCGGACGTGGCGGAACCTCGCCGGCCATCGCGTCAGGACCGCTTCGGCCCGCCGGAGGGCCTCGCCTCGCTCGGTCGGATCGGGGCAGGAATCCACGAGCGTGCGCAGCGAACGGAACGCGAATCGGGACGGCCGGCCCTCGAGGATCTCGGTGAGTTCGGTCGATCGCGAGTCGGACATGGGACCTACCTAGCCTCGTGGCAGAGGGAAGCGTGCCTCGTCACCAGATCGGATCTAACCCTCGATCGGGACGCAGAGGTCGGCGCGGGCGCGGCAGCCGTCGTCGAGGATGGTCAGCGCATTGGGGCGGTCGTTGGTCTGAGCCCGGCGGCGGGCCTCGTCCTCGCTCGCGGCGAGTCCGCAGGCCAGGTGCCGGGCGGCGATGCGACCCATCGCCACCTCCAGGTCGCAATCGAGGAAGGCCGTGAAGTCGAACAGGTCGGTCATGTGCCAGTCGCTCAGCAGGAGGTAGAGCCCCTCCACGATCACCAATGGCGTGCCCTTCGGCACGATCACCCCGTCTGCCACGGGGTCTTTTACGGCGTGCTCGAAGGTCGGGAAGCTGCCCTCGCCGGCCTCCCGGAGGCGGACCAGGTCGGCCCGCAGCGCCGCGGGGTCGAAGGTGTCGGGGGCACCTCGCCGTTGCATCTGGTCGGCGGAGAGCACGGCACGCCGGAGGTGATAGCCGTCCATCGGGATCACGACGGCCGCCGGGACGTGGGACGCCAAGTCCGCGGCGATTGTGGACTTGCCGGCGCCGGGGATGCCCGCGATGGCAACCAGCCACGGGGTCGGCCGCCGATCGCGGATCGCGTCGAGGATTGCCATGGTCTCGGGTCTGGCCTGGCTTGCCATTCCTGCTCCCCCGGGCTGCACCGATGACTGTCGCGTCGTCCATGCTCGCCCGATGTGCTTCCGGCGTCAAGCGCGTCGAAACTCGATGCCTTCCGAGCCCTCGCCATGCGGAGGCCCGATCGTTCATCGACAACGCTTCCCATTCCCACGAACGAAGCAGTGGGTATCGAGCTGGGTCTCGTCACCTGGCCCGTCGCCGGCCCCGCGACGTGTCCGGGGTCAATGCCGCCGACCTTCAAATCGATCGGCTCGCCGCACGGGCCTCGCGGGTCCGCGGCGTGGACCACGGTCAGTCGCCCGTCCCTTGGGAATTAGCAGTGGCGGCGCGATCCGGGGCGGTTTGGCCCTCGAGAGCCGTTGCCAATGCGCCACCCGCCGATCGAAGCAGGGCGAGGCGCGAAAGATTGATGTGTACCGGGTCCATGGTATTCATGCACCTCATCCACGGAGAAGCTCGGTCCTAACTTTCGGGCGGGTCCCCCAAGCCCTGGCCTTGAGCGGGTCGTTGGCATCGTGGGATTCAATCCTTCACTGTCGGCGTCATGAATCCCTGGTCCTTCGCCCATTCCAGGAATCGGATGTGCCATGTTCCGAAGGGGATTCCCTTGCGCGGGCCGATCCCGCCGCCGTGGCCGCCGTGGCTGTAGATGTGCAGCTCGGCGGGGATTTTCGCCTTGAAGTAGGCGTCGTAGAATTCGACGGTTTGCCGGGCATGGAATGCGTCGTCGAGCCCGGCGCTGACCAGGAAGGCCGGGGGTGCGTTCTTGGGGACGTTGCTCAAATCCATCCTCCTCCAGCCGGCATACACCAGCACGGTGAAGTCGGGTCGGCAACTGAATCGCTCGACGGGGTCCGTCGCATCCGCCTTGCCCTCGTCGAACTTGAGGGCCACGCAGCGCCGACTGCTCGCCGCCCGCGGAGAAGCCCATGATTCCGACGCGTTTGGGATCGACGCCCCATTCCCTAGCGTTGGCCCGGACCATCCGGAAGCACCGCTGCGTGTCGGCCAGCGCATCGGTCTGGGAGCCGTAGGGTCGAAGGCGGTAGCGTTCGATGAACGCATGGACGCCGAGGCCATTGAGCCATTCGGCGATGGCGGTGCCTTCGGGGCCGACGTTGCACGTCTGGTTCCCGCCTCCGGCGGCCACGATGACGGCCATCCCGTTGGCCTTGTCCGCCGGGGCGAGGTGGATTTCGATCGACGGGTTGTGGATATTCACCACCGACTCGACCCGAGCGGCCCTCCCCCTGGACATGTTGAAGACCTCGGGTTGATCCCACCCCGCGAGCGTCTTGAGCGTCGGCGATCCCGCGGGCCAGAGGGTGACGACCTTCGCGCCCGGTACCAGCGGCCTGGGCTCGGGGAATTTCCGCGGCCCATCCGGGGCCTGAGGCGGGGTCTGGCCTGCGGCCCAGGTCGTCGATGCGCCGATCAGCGCGACCAGGGCCAGCCGCGCGAAGATGATCCGTCGATTGCGTGTCATGGTTTCCTCCACCGGGAATTTCTCCGGGTCTGCCCGTTTCGTGGGAGCCGTCGAGGGGGCCGAGATGGTTCCAGGGGGGTCGAGCGCGTTCCGTCGAGAACGGTCCCGATCACCTTGCCTTCTTCGTCGGATGGGCTTCCAGGTGGGCGATCACCCGCTTCAACTTTTCCTGCTCGGCGGCATCCTCGGGCTGGGGCTCGCTTTTGAACGCCGGGAACAGTTTATCCCAGATGGCGTCGAGCTCGCCCTGCATGTTGCCGGTGTCGGCGGTGATTGCAACGACCGCATCCTTGTCGGGGATCACCACGATGAATTGACCGCCGGCACCGTCGGCGCGGAAGGCGTTGTGGGTGCACCGCCAGAATTGAAACCCATAACCTTGCCGCCAGTCGATGCCGATCCTGGCGTGCGATTCCGCCTCGTTCGGCACCTGCTTGCTGATTGCAGTTGCGACCCATTGTTGCGAGATCAACGGCTTGCCTTTCCATGTTCCCCGTTGCAGGTAGAGCTGGCCGAGCTTGGCGATGTCTTCGGTGCGGAGCTTGAGGCCGCTGCCGCCGAGGGAGTTGCCCTCGGGGCTGGTGGTCCATTGGGGGTTTTCGATGCCCAACGGCTCGAATAATCGCGGCTTCAGATAATCCAGGGTGGTCTGGCCTGTCACCTTGGTGACGATGGCCGAGAGTGTATAAGTGCCCATGCTATTGTACTGGAAATGAGTGCCGGGCTCGTGCACGAAGGGATGGGCCAGGAACTGTTTCACCGACGGGCCTCCGTTGGCGGCCCTCGGCTCGGTGTCGTGGCCGCTGGTCATCGTCAGGAGGTGCCGCACCCTCAGGGCTCTGAGGTTGTCCGAAGGCTCGGGCGGTGCGTCGGCGGGGAAGAACTTGAGGACCGGATCATCCAGGCTCAGTTTCCCCTCCGCGATCGCCAGGCCGACGGCCGTGGCGGTGAAGCTCTTGCTGACCGAGTTCAGGATGTGCGGCCTGTCCGCCGCCTCGGGCCTCCACCATCCCTCGGCGATCACGTGCCCATGCCGCATGACCATGAAACTGTGCAGCGTGTTGATCCGATCGGCGGCTTCGACGAACTCGCGAACCGACCGGGACGAAATCCCCTGCGCCTCGGGTGTGGACCGTGGCAGCGGCGTGCCGGCCTGCGCCCGGGTTTGACGGCAAGGAGCGTCGTTACGATGAGCGGCGAAAGAAGCGATCTGATCCTCATGGTCGGTCGTCCCGGGGATTTCAGTGAGAAGAAAAAAATTCAAGAGAACATGGCGTGAGTTGCGTTTCCGCGAGCCAGCCGGTCATCGTCATTGCTGGTGGGCTTCAACGCGGGCGACTCGCAGAGTTACCTGATCTCGAGGCGGGGAAGAAGACGGGAAACGGGGACGTCGAGCGAATCGACGTTCCTCCCCGTTCTGTCCCTCTTTTCCTTTCTGGGGTACTTCGCCTTTCGCGTCGTTCATCGCCGTGGGCTCCGGGATCTGGGCGGTAGGCGGCGCTTCCCGCTCGCACGCCATTTTATCCTTATCCCGCCGAGTCGGAATCCTGTGAGGAAATCGTCGGATACGCTTTTCGGTGGCGGACGGTGCCGGCCCGACGCCTTTCCGGCGCCTCACCGGAGACTGTCGCTACAATATGTCGGTCGGGTTCCGTTGGTCGGGGTCAGACCATGGGGGTCAGATTCCGACCAGGTTTCTGGTTTTTCGACACGGCTCGCCGGATGGCCGCTGTCCGGTCTGGGCGCGGGCTCGGCCCGTCCGGTGCGGATCGGGATGACACAGGCGCCGAGACGGAAGCGCCGGGATCGCGTCGCGAGCAAAGCGGTCAGGAACCAAACGGCGAAATCGGTTCCTGGCCTTCTTGATTCGCGGTTCCCCACCCTCTGGATGCCGCCCCGGCCCATTTGGTTTGCCCGGGCCGGAAAGACAGAGCGACTTTCCTGCCGGCGCCATATAATCCAGGTCGAATCCCGGATCGGTAAATGGGAAAATGATGACGATCGACATCTGGCCGATGGCGATGCGATGCGACGCGATGAGGCGCGGCTTGTCATGGTCAGGGGGGTGCTATGGCTGAGAACGATCTGAGCAGGGACGTCGGCACGGGCGCGGGCCGGCCTGGCGACGGAGGTGAGACCGTCGTCTACACCCCTCGCGTTGATCGCGACGTCTCGCCGGGGGCGGGCGACGCAGGCTCCGCACCGGGAGGGGCCGCGGACTTCGACGCGTTCTCACGCGCACTCGTTGATATCGGCCTGATCGCCGCCGATGAACTCGCGACTTTCGCCGCGGATTCCGCCGGAGGGGTGCTCGACCTGTCGCGCGCACTGGTCAAGGCCGGCCGGCTGACCGCTTACCAGGCCGCCGCGGTCTACCAGAAGAAGAGCCGCGGGCTGCTGATCGGCAACTATCTGATCCTCGACAAGCTCGGCCAGGGCGGCATGGGCGTGGTCTTCAGGGCACGGCACCGTCGGCTAGGTTGGGTGGGCGCCCTCAAGATCCTCCCGCCTTCCTTCGCGCGGGACAGGGGCGCCGTGATGCGCTTCCGCCGCGAGTTCGAGGCCGCTCGCCTCCTGCACCATCCCAACCTCGTGGCCGCGCAGGATGCCGACGAGGACCGCGGCGTGCACTTCCTGGTCATGGACTACGTCGAGGGGCGCGACCTCGACCGCATCGTCGCAGAGCGCGGGCCGATGCAGGTCGGCCAGGCGATCGATTGCGTGAGCCAGGCCGCCCGCGGCCTGGAGGCGGCCCACGCTCGGGGGATCATCCACCGCGATATCAAGCCGGGCAACCTCATGCTCGACGGCGCCGGGGCCGTCCGGGTGCTCGACCTCGGCCTGGCCCGGATCGTCAACGCGGCCAACCCCTTCGGCAAGACCGCGGAGGGGCGGCTCACCCAGAGCGGCATGTTCATGGGGACCGTCGATTTCATGGCTCCCGAGCAGGCCGAGGACTCGCATCGCGTCAACCATCGCGCCGACGTCTACAGCCTGGGTTGCACGTTCTACTACCTGCTGACCGGCCGGGTCCCGTTCCCGGCGGAGACCCTCTGGAAGCGCCTGAGGGCCCACGTGGAGCACCCCGCCGCCTTCGCTGCGCTCCGTCCGGCCGGCGGTCACCGCGGCGGTCAACGCCGTCTATCTGCGAATGATGGCGAAGCGGCCGGAGGACCGGCCGGCCTCGATGGCCGAGGTCATCGCGCTCCTGGAGGCGTGCAGGACGACCGCCGAGGCGGCGACGGTCATCGGCGAATCGCCGAAATCCCGCCCCGAGCTCATGGTTTTCGATGGCGTGCCGCGCGGCTCGGCCGATCCGCCCAGGACCCAGCGGGATCCGACGTTCTCCCCGCTGCGCGGCGAGCCCAGTGGCCTTCCGACCGACCACGAGCTAAACCTGGAGGACCTGGGGATCGAGGTCCGGCCGGGGACCTCGCCCAGTTCGCCCGGGGTTGCCGAGACTGCGGCCGCGGTCCGGCCGTTGGGGGGCGCCCCGGTATCAGCCTCCCGCAAACTTTCGAGTCGCCCCGGCATCACGGCCCTGGGCATCGGGGCGATCGCCGTGCTGTGCGTCGTGCTCGGCATGGTGCTCGCGCGGTTCGTGCTGTTCAATGGCGGTCCACCCGGAGCGGGACCCGAGTCCATCCGCCTGGCGAAGGGTCCCGAGGCCGACGAGGAATCGAGGCCCGAATCGCCGGGATTCCCGTCACCCCCGCCACGGCCCGCTGCCCCGGAGCCGAGGCCCGTGGTGCCCTCGATCGCGGCACCCGAGTCTTACGTCGAGTCGGCGCTGTTCGTGGGGCATATGGGCCCCTGGGTCGAGTCGGTCCGCGTGCTGCCGGATGGCAAGACGATGCTGACGACCACCACCAACGATGGCGGCCAGGCTGCGATCCTCTGGGACATCGAGAGCGGCCGCGAGATCCGCCGGCTCTGGCACCCGACCGGACAGCGGGGAGTGGCCGTGCTCGCCGACGGCCGGCGCGCCGTGACCGCCTGCCTCGACGGGGTCGTGCGCCTCTGGGACCTCGAGACGGGGCGCTTGATCCGCATTCTGGACAAACATACCGCGCCAGCGAGGGCTGTCGCCGTCTCGCCCGACGGTCGATTCGCCGCTCTCCGGCGGCGAGGACAATGTTGTCCGCCTGTCGGGCGTCGACACGGGGACCGAGCTCCACGTGTTCAAAGGGCTCGAGTCGCCGATCGTGTCAACGATGGCCTCGCGCGACGGCCGGCGTTTCCTCGCGGGTGCGAACAACGGGATCGTCTGGCTGGGCGAGCTGGACGGCGACCGGAGAATCTGGCCGTTGAGAGGGCACTCCAGCGACGCGGTCATCTGGGATGTGGCCTTCACCGCCGACGGCCGTCACGCGGTATCCTCCGGCGCGGACGGACATCTGATCTACTGGGACCTCGACACCCGACGCGAGCGGAACAGGACTCGGGTCAACGGCTGCCAGGTCCGTGCGTTCGAGGTAATGCCCGACGGCCGGCAAGTCGTCTTCGCTACCCAGTTCCTGCCGGGAGAACCGGGTGACGGGGGAATCATCGGCTTCTGGGACGTCACGTCGGCTGTGTATCGTCCCGGCCCGCGCGGGGCCGCCCACCTCGGCCTGGACCTCCTGCCCGACGGCCGCATCGTGACCTCCGACATCGACGGGCTGGCGCGCCTCTGGCGCCCCGATCCGGCGGTCGCGCGGGCCCGCAAGCTGGTCGAGGCGGCCAAACCGGCCGAGGCGGTCGCCGAGTACGCCAGGGCGGTGGCCGGACGTCCCAGCGATGCGAGGCTGCTGATCGAGCGGGGCCGGCTCCTGGCTGAGCTGGGCCGGTCGTCGGAGGCCGATGCCGATTTCAGCGCCGCGGCGGCGCTGGCCCCGGGCAACGCGCAGCTCTTCCTCGACGCCGGCTGGTGGATCGCGGGCCCCTATCCCCCCGACCTGGAGGTCCCGCCGGCGCTCACATCGGGCCCCGCGCCGGATCCGTCCGAGCCGCCGCCGCCCGCACCCGACGGGCCGCGACTCTGGCGACGCGCCCCGATCGGGATCGCGGGGACGGTCAACCTCAGGAGGGACTTCCGGTCGGACCATGTCGGCGCCGACGCCCTGGCGATCGTGTACGCGGCCAGTCGCCACGAGGTCGTGCTGCTGACCGGCTCCGACGACGGGATGCGCCTCTGGCTCAACGGGCGGCCGGTCGACGAGATCCCCCATTTCACGGACCTCGCGGCCCACGCCCTCATCGCGACGCTCCAGCCGGGCCGGAACACGATCCAGGCCAGGGTGATCAATGATAAGGGGCCCTACCACTTCGATGTGCGGTTCAGCGAGGCGCCCGTCGACTACTACCGCGCCTTCGTGGCCACCAAGCAGTGGGACCGCGGCCGAGGCCCACAGGCAGGCCCTCGCCCGCGACCCGAGCGATGGCGACCGGCGAATCCATGCGATCGCGGGGGAGGCTTACGCCAGGTCGGGCCGCTGGAAGGAGGCCATCCCGGCCTTCGAAAGGGCCGTCGCGTTGGATCCTCGGAATGAGACAATTGCGGGTCGGCTCTTGAGGTGCTACCTCGCCGTGAACGACCGGCCGGCCTATCGCCGCCTCTGCCCACGGCTAATCTCGGGGCACCTCCAGGATGACAATCCGCTGCGGAGGAACAACGCCATCTGGCAAGCCGCACTGGTACCCGACGCGGTCTCCAGCTACGGCGAGCTGCTCGCCGCGGCCCGCTCATTGATGGACCGCAAGGACGCCGGCGAGGCATACTTCAACACCTACGGCGCCCTGCTCTACCGCGCGCACCGAGATCCGAGCGCGATCACCTTTCTGAAACGGTCGATCGACGCCCAGAAGGGCCAGGGGAACGCCTTTGACTGGGCGTTCCTGGCGATGGCTCTGCACCGGCAGGCCCAACCCGGCGCCCGCGAGGCCCTCGACCGGGCCAGGTCCCTGGCGAAGCCGATCGCGGAAGTCTGGACACGAGTCGAGATCGACGCTCTGCTCGAGGAGGCCCGCCAGGAGCTTGGCCTTCCCCGAGGGACCATGGATCGCGACCCCGAAACCGGGCCACAGCCTGTCCCGAATCCTGGCGCGAACTGAGCGAGAAACTCGAGGTCCACAGGCCGGATATCGGGTCCAGGGACTCTGCAGCGAAACGGCCCTACAGATGAGCCAGGTTGTCGTCGTCATGCCGCGAAAGAGCCGACGAAGCCAGCGGAGATGGAATCGGGTTCAGCCGAATCACCACAGTTGATCGAGGACTCTCCGGCTCGGCCTACCAGGTTGCCGAATGGTCGTCGATTCGCCTCGTCGGCCGCCGGTCGGTATAGCCGGGCCGTCCGGATGACGTCCGAGGAATTCGCACGGCAACCGCGGACGATCGTGGCGCACGAACGGCGATACCGGATCGGCCGGCGGGGCTTCCGCACGCGGACGGCGAAGCCGGTCACGACCTTGCCGGGCGCGGATATACCCCCGTTGGACGCGCTGGCGGAACTGTAGGTCGCCTCTGGCCGAAAGGGTCAAAGACGGCGCAATTGCCGAGAGTCGGGTTAATACCCTTCGTACTCCTTTGTTGAGGGCTCTGTTGATCTGGGAGGGCCAGGCACGCCGGCATTTGGACCTCTCGCATTGTCTCGACGGTGTGCCCGGATGTAACGCGAAAGCAGGACCTCCGCGTGAAGGTTGACGACAGCGTGCTGACATTTTGTCTCTCGGCCAGGGATTCTGGGGCCAGGATTGTCCAGAGAACGAAATGGCTGAACGACCATGAAAAGCTGCATCCGACGATGGCAGGCTCAGGGTAACGGCGGGGTGCCGGATTCGCGGGGATGGCGACCGTGGAACCGAGCGGGTCAATGGCGGCGTCGCCAGCCGGTCCTCGAGTCGCTGGAGCCGCGCCGCTTGCTCGCCGCGGCGGTCGGCGATGTTCAAGGCGTGGCAACCGGGGCCGGGCCGGACACGAACATCTGGCTGACGATGAGCTCGAACAGCATCGGGATGATCAACCCGAACAACCCCGCGGTCGGGGTCAAGCAGTACGCCATCCCGACCCCCAACTCGGGCCCCGGACCGATCGCGGCCGGGCCGGAGGCCATCCTCTACGCGAGCGACCTGAATCAAGGCCAGATCTACAAGGTCGACAAGACCACCGGCGCCCTGCTTCAGACCATCCCGGTGAGTGCGGGGCTCGATAGCCTGATTTTCGACAACAACAACGACCTCATCTACAGCGCCTGGTCGGTCGACGGCGCCGGCGAGGTTCGGCGGGTTGATCCGAGGGTCGGCATCTCGTCCGACACGTTGCTGGCCACGATCGGAAACGAGGGTCATGACCTCGCCCTGGTGCCGGGCGGCAACGCCGTGCTGGCGACGAGCTTCAGCACCGGCAAGATCTACGAGGTTAACCTGAACAGCCCCGGCCAGCCGGCGACCACGGTCGCTACGCGGCAAGTATTTTGATGGCGTCGTTTACGACAGCTCGGGCCGTCTCTACGCGGTTTCGGACGAGTCGGCGGTCGTCGAGCTGGATCCGCAGACCTTCCAGGTGATCGCTAGCTCCGGTCCGATGCAGGGAGTCGACGGGCTGGCGTTCGACTCCCTCACCGGCGAGCTGTTCGCCAGCTCGCGTACGGTCAACTCCGGGTCGGGTCGGGCGGGCTTCTATGAGTTGAGCCTGCAATCGGGTAGCTTCCTCCACCCCACGCTGATCACCAGCAGTGCGTTCCCCACCACCTTCTCACCCGACGGGATCGAAACCGACGGGCAGGGTAACGTGTACCTGGCCTGCCAGGGCCCGTCGAGCGACAGCAGGATTTACCGATACGACATGAGCACCGGGCAACTGACGGCCCTCACGAGCCCCCTCGCGGGCCTCGACGATCTGGTCCCCCTGTCGGGCGTCGGCGGACATTCCGCTCCGGACTACTGGTTCTTCGAGCAGACAGCCGGTCAGTTCGGCAAGATCGACCCGACCACCGGCCGGATCACCGAGATCCCGTTGCCCAACAACTCCCGCCCGCAGGTCGACGGGATCACGGCCGGGCCGAACGGGACGGTCTGGTTCACCGAGTCCAGCACGAACCGGATCGGGATGATCGATACGGACACCGGCGTGATTACCGAATTCCCCCTGTCCACGCCGGGCGCCCAACCGTTCGGGATCGTGGAAGGCCCGGACGGCAGCATCTGGTTCACCGAGTCCGGGGCGAACCAGGTCGGCAGGATCAACCCGACGACGCACGCCATCCAGGAGTTCGTGATCGACTCCTCGGGCAACGATCAGGCCGAGGGCATCGCCGTCGGCTCCGACGCGAACCTCTGGTTCATCCTGGCCGGCACCGACAAGATCGGCGTGATGAATCCGAAGAACGGCGCGATGGTCGGCGAATACGGGGTACCGACCGCGAATGCCGGCCTGTCGCAGATCGTGTCGAATCCGGCCGACGGGAACCTCTGGTTCACCGAGGCGTCCGCAAATAAGGTGGGCAGGATCAATCCCACGAGCAAGGCCTTCACCGAGCTGGCGGTGCCGACGGCAAATGCGGCCCCCGGCGCGATCGCCGTCCAGAAGAGCGGGAAGATCTGGTTCATCGAATCGAACGCCAGCCGGGTTGGCGTGCTCTCCCCGAACAACCTCGGCAGCATCGCGGAGTACGTCGTCTCGGGACTGACCCCGACGCCGACGCCGACCCCGACGCCCAGCCCCAATCCGACGCCGACGCCGACACCCAGCCCTGCCGGTCCGATCGGAGGAGCCGCCCGCACGCGAATCGTGCTGAAGGCGAGGCCCAGGGCGGCGACCCTGGGGCGGCCCGTTACCCTGACGGCAACGGTCAAGGTCCTCGGGCGCCGTGCGGGTAAACCCGTCGGTTTCATCACGTTCCTGGACGGCACCGTCAGCCTGGGAACGGTCGCTCTTCGCCACGGCAAGGCGAGCCTCAGGACATCGAGCCTCCAGCTCGGCCCCAATACGATCCATGCCGATTATACGGCGAGCCCTACCTTTGCCCCTGGCCGCGACCATCACCGAGAATGTTCGGCGCACTCGAACGAAGAGCAAGGCCGCGTCAGCGACAGGGCCTGGGACGCATGTGGTCCCCTCCACGTCCGGGGCCATCCGGCTTGCCGCAATCGCGGCGATTCCCGCCGGGGCGGCGTCTGTCGTCGGAGGACCGATCGTGCCCGGACCGCTCGGTCCCGCCCGGAAAAGGGGTTGAAACAGGGACGCGTCTTGTTCGGGAATCTAGCTTTGTCGTCGCGTCCAGGTGGGCCGATGTGACGCGAGTCTGAGTCGGCGCGGGTCGCCATCAAGCTGCCCCGTGGTCTCCGATCCGACTCGACGGCCGCCTTATGGCTGTAGGGGCGTCCCCAGGTGGCGCCGGTAAAACTGGTCGTGCAACTCGGCTGGATGGGGCTCGGCTGGTGGGGTCGTGATCTCCTCCCGCGAGTTCGCCTGCACCTCGATGCCGATGGAACGTAACCAGTCGCGCATCTCGTCGAAGGCCTCCTCGCCATAGGTCTGCCTGAGGACCGCCTCCGCGAAGGACTGGGGCGCTGGACGCGGAACTGCCCCTCGGTGTCCAGCACGACGATCGGGGGATTCGGCGACCGGCGACCGGCTCGGCCCGCGCCAGTACCCGAAGGACTCGCCGTCCTCGGTGGCGGCGACGAACGCGACAGCCCGCAGACGTCTGCGATCGCCCGGACGTTCGCCATGATTCCGGGATTCTGTCGATCGTCCTCGCTGAGGTAGCTGGTATCCAGCCAGGGTGCCCAGCCCTCCTCCCCATTCAGTTCGATGCCCGTGCGTTCGGACAGTTCCTCGGCGTGGGCCAAGAGGATGCCGAGATCCTCGGGAAGGGGCTCGCCACCCAGGCGATTGGCGGAGAAATCCTTCAAGAGACTGATCCATTTCATGCTTCGACTCCCGCATCGGTGTCCACTAGGCTTCGACCGGTTCGCCCGAGAATTTCTTGAACTTCTTGGCCTGCATTTCCGCATACGTCTCCATGCCGGCCACGATGAGCGGGTGCTGGATCGGTCCGGACCCGAACTCGAGGTCGGTCCGGAAGAGGCCTTCGAGGATCGGTTCGGTCACCCCGCGGAGGTAGGGGGGCGTGACCCCGAGGACATCGTAGAACGCGCCGCAGGCCGGGCAGGGCTTCTCGAAGGTCGTCCCCCGCCGCTCGGCGTCGAACGGCGAGCACGCACGACGGGCGGAGCACGAAGAACCCGTCGTCCGCGGGGAGCGGGACGAACTCCAGCCCCGGCCAGGCGTGCTCCTCGCAGAAGGCCCGGAAGCGGCGGGAGACGACCAGATAGCCGTCATAGGTCAGGCCGAGGTCCCACGCCCGCCGCTTCACCCGGAAGCTCGGCCGGATAAAAGCGGGATCGGTCTTCCGTCCGCACGTGCCGCAGGTGGCCGGATGCGGCACGCCATTGACGGCCGATACCGCCAGTCGTGGAAGCCGCCGGCGTCCGCCGGGCGATAGCTCTGCTCGCCGAGCATGAAGGATCGTTGTACTCGAAAAACAAGACATAAGCGACAATCACGGCGATCTCCCGATCCTTCCCGGCGGAGCGACGCCGGACGCTCAGGCCGATGCCGTCGAGGAAGGCCCGGAGAGGCCGGTAGATCGGCGAATGCGCCGAGGGGTCTCGATCGCCGCCCGATCCCCGGGGCTAGCCACGCGAGCCACTGCTTCAGGAAGCCGTCGAAGACACTCCGGCGGGTTGAGGAGCCTCGCGGACTCGACCGCGAACCAGTACTTCTCCGGCGGCTCGACGAGGTCGCAGAGAAGCACCACGGAGCTTCGCTCCTCTCCCGCCCCGAACAGCCCCGCGTCGTCCAGGTCCTTCATCGCCAGGATCATCGACCCGCAGACCCGGGCCCGGTGTTCGTCGAACCCTTCAGGGTCCTCCTCCTCGAGCTCGACTTCCCCGCGGTGCAAAGGGGTCGAGGATCAGGGGGTCGAGGGCCCGGAAATCACCGCCCTGATCCGGTGATAGGCCCACTCGGGCAGGTTCCAGCGATAGTAGTTGGTGTAGTCGGCCCAGGTCATCCCGTGTCTGGCGATCGCGCCTCGGTCTTCTTGCGGAATTTCTCGTTCCGCTCCAGGCGCCGCTGGAAGCCTTCCTCGGTGTCGGCCGATGCACAGAGGCCCCGCACCTCGAGGTCGGTGCAGAGGCGCGAACGCATAGAACCGCTCGTCCGGGTGCTCGCCCCGGATTCGTGCGAACGCCCGCCGGGCGGCGTCCCTCGCCGCGACCCGCACCGCCGGGTAATCGATGTCGAGCATGCCTCAAGTTCCCTGCGATGATCCTGGGATCCCGACGAGTCCCTCGACTTCCGATCGAGGAGCGGGATCCGATACGGTTGCTCCGTCCGTAGGAGGGCGGCGGGCGAGAACAGTTCTGCCCTGCGAGTGCCCCGGACTGCCCGCTCTCGACCCTCCCTCGCTCGATCCAACTTTTTCATATCATCCCGCGCTCGCCCGTCCGCGCAACGACCGGAGACGCGCTGACTCGAGGCCGCAGGCCGCAGTCTTTACTTCTCTTTCAACGCCGGACGGACCGTTTCCAAGAGGAATGCCGCGGGATCCGGGCGGGTTCGCGGTTCATTTGGCAATTGGGCTCCCGAAGGAAAAGCCGGCGAGCAGGAATCCAGGATGTCGTCCGGGAAAACCTCGGGAATCCGGCCGTCGATGCCGACGGAGAGTCATGACCGCGGTGTCGATTCAACCTTGTTGACCGGCCTGATGATCGTGGGGAACGCCTCTTGATTTCCCGCGGTCGGTCGTCGCATACTGGACCTCTGCCGCATTTGTGCGTGGATGTGCGTGGACGCTGTGGAGACGTGGTGGATCATGTCATCGGCGGGGCGGCCTCTGGGATCTGGCGTTCGACGGGAGAACGAGCTGCTGGCGACGGCGGGGACCGACCCGGCGGCGCGGTGGCGGGCATCGAGGCGTGCCGGGGGTACTTGCGCTGGTCGCGCGGCGTGGCCGTTGGGCCGATGATGCGGACCTGCGTGCGACTTCCGATCTCGTGCAGGGGACCGTGTTGCGCGGGTGGAACGAGTTTTCGCGGTTCCGGGGCCGGACGCCGGGTCAGCTTCGCGCCTGGCTGAGGGCGATCCTGATCGATGCGGCGCTCAACGGCCGGCGGCGGGCGCGTGCGACGCACGTCGGCTCGGGCCGGAGGGCGGCGGGCGCGGTGGCGATCACGACGAATAGCCCGAGCCGGATCGCCGGGGAGAAGGATGAACGAGAGGTGCTCGACGCGACACTCGAGCAACTCCCGCCGCAGTATCGACTGGTCATCCGGATGCGGCTGTGGGATCGCGCAGACATTCGCGGCGATCGGCGCGGCGATCGGCATCTCCGAAGACGCTGCCCGGATGCTGTACTCGAGGGCCATCGCGCGGCTGCGGCAGTCGATGAGGGTCGGCCATGAAGCAGACGCCACCTGAGGCCGACTCCGATGAACAGAGGATGTTGCGGCTCCTGGCGTGCGATGTCCTTCTAAACACAGAGGCCGTCGAGCCGCGTGGCATTGCGTCGGGCTCGCCGCCGTCAACCGAGGACGATCGGCAAGGGCGCGGGCGGCTCATGATGCTGCTCCGGATGCTCGACGCGGCCGACGCGGCTTCCGAGCTATTGGGGGGCGAGGGGGGTGGCGCCGGTGCCGGCGAGGGGGCTTCCGGCGGCTCGCTGACGCTGCTGGACCGATTCGAGATCATCGAGGAAGTTGCGCCGGCGGATTTGGCTTCGTGGTACGGGCGCGGGACCGGCTGCTCGGCCGCGAGGTCGCGCTCAAGATGCCGATGCCCGAGCGGCTGCTGGCGGCCGAGGATGTCGGCCGGTTCCTGCCGAGGCCTGCCCGCGGCGAGGCTGGATCATCCGGGGATCGTCCGGGTTTTCGACGCCGGCGAGATCGGCCCGCTGGGCTATTTCATCGCGTCGGAATTCTGCGGCGGGCCGAGCCTGCGGCGATGGCTCAAGGCGAAGTCCGGCGCGGTCTCGCCGCGGACGGCGGCGCAGTCGACCGCGGCGCTGGCCGACGCTGTGCAGCACGCCGCACGAGCGGGGGATTCTCCACCGCGACATCAAGCCGGATAACGTCATCCTTGCGCCGGGTCCGGCGCCGCTGCATCTCGTGCCGCGGCTGACCGACTTCGGGCTGGCCAAGCTGGTCGAGGAGGTGGGCGAGGACTCGGCGAGCGGGTCGCGGGTGGGGACGCTGCGGTACATGGCGCCCGAGCAGGCGGCGGGGCGGCGGGGCGAGGTGGGTCCGTCGGCCGACGTCTACGCGATCGGTGCCACCCTGTACGAGGTGCTGGCGGGGCGCCCGCCGTTCCACGGCGAGACCGAGGCCGAGACGCTACGCCTGGTGCTGGAGGACGAGCCGGTGTCCCTGCGGACGCTCCGCCCCGGGCTGCCCCGCGACCTGGAGACGATCTGCCTCAAGTGCCTGCGCAAGGAGCCGGGGCGTCGGTACGGTTCGGCCGCGGCGCTGCGGGACGACCTGCGGCGATTCCTGGACGGTCGGCCGATCGTCGGCCGTCCGGTCTCGTTGGTTAACCGCGGCTGGGCCTGGGCGCGGCGACGGCCCGGCGTGGCGGCACTTGTTGGCCTGGTGATCGCGCTGGCGGCCGGCCTGGCGGGCGGGCTCGCCTGGTGGGTGACCTGGCTGGAGTGGCATCATCGCCAGCTCCAGATCCATGTCGAGAGGGCCGACTCCAGCACGCGGGTCGCCGAGCGACAGTCGCAGATCGCCGAGGAGCGGCGGCGTCAGGCCAACCGCCATCACTATGCGGAGGGCCTTCGGCGTGTCCGGCAGGCCTCGACGCCGCGCAGAGCGACCTGGCGCAGGACATCCTCGAGGACCTGCAGCCCGATCCCGGCGGGCCCGATCCGCGGGGATTCGCGTGGCGGTATCTCCACCGGCAGGCGCACCGTGAGTTCTCGCGGATCGGGGGTCACGAAGCCGCGGTCCAGGGCTGGTCGTGGTCAACGGACGGCAAGGCATTGGTGACGTGGGACCTGCACCGAAAGGTCGTGCTCTGGGAGGTGACGCCGGGCCCGGGTCTGGCCCGGCCGCGCGTCGTGCCGACGGATCCCCGGCTCGACCCCTGGACGTTGCAATTCTCGCCCGACGGACGGATGCTCGCGGGGATCGAGCAGGTTCCGGCGGGAATGGTGATCCATATCATGGAACCGGGCTCGGCCGACCGGATCGGCCCGATCGAAAGGGTGAACCCCGCGGCCTACCTCGCCCTGCGTTTCGACCGCGAGGGCCGTCGCGTTGCCCTGTTCGAGGGCCGTCGCGACGGTACTTCGATCGTGAGCACGTGGGACTTTGCGGATCCCTCGGCGACGCCGCATTCGCGGCCGCTCGGACGGTATCATTTCGTCGAGGGAGGCATCTCGGCCAATGCGCGGTTCGTTGTGGTCGTGCGGGATGGGCGGACCGTCATGCTCGATCCCGCTTCGGGCAGCGTGCTGCGGGAGCTGAGCCTCAATTCACGGAAGACGGCGTTCCAGGTCGCATACTCGGGTGACGAGGGCCTCATGGCCGTCGCGTCGGAGGATCGCCTGGGTCTGTGGGAGACCGAGTCGTGGCGTGAGTTGGGCCGGCACGAGTTGTCGGGCGGGGTGTCGGCGCTCCGTTGCAGCCGTCGCGGCGATCGGCTGGCGGTCATGGACCGCTCGGGCCATGTGACGATCTTCGACCGATCGCCGGCCCGCCGGCATTTGCTCAACTCGGGCGTGGAGCGGCCCCTGTACGGCTACGCGATGTCGTTCTCCGGCGACGGGACGATGCTGGCGATGGCGCTCGAGCTGATGCGCGGCGGTATGCAGCCGCCGGAGGTGTGGGACGTCGAGGGGTCGCGGCGGCTGCGCGTGTTCCCCGGTCGGGTGGACAGCCGCGACGTGGCCTTCTTTCCGGGAGACCGCACGTCGGTCCTGACGGGGGGGATCGGCCCGCGGATCTGGAAGGTCGAGCCGCCGGCAGAGCCCAACACTCTGGAGGGCCACGCCGACGAGGCGTGGGCGGCGGCGTTCTCGCCGGACGGCAAGGTGCTGGCCACGGGGAGTGACGATACGCACGAGCCGTGGACGATCCGGCTATGGGATCCGGCGACCGGTCGGCTCGTGGCGGGGTGGAAGGGTCATACGGCCACGGTCGCCGGGATGGCGTTCGGGCCGGGCGGGCGGGTGCTCGCCACGGTCAGCCTGGATTCGGGCGATCCGGGCCATCCCAACGTGCTGCTGTGGGATGCCGCGACACACCGGCAATTGACTAGCCTGGACGGGCACGTCGGGCCGGTGCGAGGTGTCGTGTTCAGCCCCGATGGCAAGACGCTGGCGACCTGCGGCGACGACGGCACGGCGCGGCTGTGGGACGTGGCGTCGCGGTCGTCGCGGAGCGTGCTGGCGGGGCACTCGCTTCGGTTGATGTCGCTGGCGATCAGCCCGGACGGCCGGACGCTGGCCACGGCCTCGAACGACGCGACCGTGCGGACCTGGGACGTCGCCACGGGTCGGCCGCGCGCTGTCTACCAGGACGCCGACGAGGTGCGCACGGTCGCCTTCGCGCCGTCGGGCTCGGTGCTGGCCTCCACCAACCTGAGCGGGAGCATCAAGCTGTGGGACCCGTCCACCGGCGAGGTGCTGCGGACGATCCGGGGAGCGGCCGATCAACTGCGCCGCCTGGCGTTCACGCCCGAGGGCCGCGGCATCGCCGCCGCCGGCAAGGGGAAAGTCATCCGGATCTGGGACGTGGCCACCGGCCAGGGACTGCTGGGCCTGGAGGGTCACGGGTCGCAGGTCAACGCGCTGGCATTCTCCCCCGACGGCTCTTCGCTCGCCTCGTGCAGCCACGAGGGCGCCGTCAGGCTGTGGCGCCAGCCCGATCGAGGCTCTGCCGGCGCGTTGAGGCGGTCGCGAGGAGACGATATGCCCACCACGGTTCACCAGTGGATCGACCTGCTCTGGTCGCGCGCCTGGTGGCGATACGGCCAGCCCGGCGATCCGTGGTTCTCGATCCCCTATCATGCGTTCAACCTGTTCGAGGGCGTCTGCTGGGTCGTCATTGGTGGGCTGGTGTACCGGCGTTACCTGGCTTCTCGACGGTCGCGGATCGAGGTGTCGTACTGCCGCTGGCGTTCGTCAGCTTCGGGCTGACCGACTTCCGCGAGGCGTACGCGCTGGAGTCGTGGCTGGTCTGGGCCAAGCTGGCGAACCTGATCGCGCTGGTTGCCCTGCGTAGAGTGGTCATCTCGAAGTGGTATCCGGGAAGCCGGCTGTATTGAGGTCCTGGCGTACCACGACGATGAGGGTCGAACAAATGGCCATGGCGAGCCGGACGGAGCTTCGCGGTGCCCTGCTCTTCTGCGCGGCTCTCGCGCTACCGATCGGCACGCCCGTGGCCGATGAACCGGGGCGGGCAGTCCTGCGAGGACGCGTCACGAACGAGGCGGGCGAGCCGCTCGCCGAGGTGCGGGTGCGGGTGGCGATCCCGGCCACCGATATGCGGGACGTTGGCCCCACCACCGGGAATGACCTGCGCGAGGCCCGGACGGATGCTCGGGGCGAGTATCGGCTCGAGCTGGTCGGCGTTGCGAAGCCGACGAAGGTCTCGATCGATGCGTTGAAGCCGGGGTATCACCGATTGGTGAGGACCATAATGGTCCGCGTGGTCCCGGTCATCGTCGAGGTCACGCCGGGGAAGGTTGTCGAGGCCTCGATCAAGCTCAAGCCGGCGGCGTACTATCGCGGGGTTGTCGTTGACGAGCAGGGCAAGCCGATCGCGGGGGTCAAGGTCATCGCCGGGCTCGTCCTCGGCCGGGCATCGAGCGGCGTCGAAGGGACCGCGAGCCTGGCGGATGGGTCGTTCGAGCTCTTCAACTGCCCCGTGAAGCCATTCGATCTCCCGGGTGGCGGGAAGTCGAGGACCGTCGTGTCCTTCACGCACTCCGAATACATCGGTCTTCGCCTCGACGATCTCGACGCGATCGAGCCGAAAGACCGCGATACGATGCGGGTTGTCCTGGCGACGGGACTCAAGCTAACGGGCACGGTGGTCAACGCGTCCGGCAAGCCGGTCGCGAATGCGGCGGTCAGGGCCGTGCGCAAGGACGGCAGCCATCGCCAGGCAGGTCTCACCGACGCGAACGGCCGGTTCGCGTTGCGCGGGCTGAGCGGGGGGCTGACGCTGATCACTGTGCGCGGGCCGGACGTCAAGCAGTGGATGCACTTGCCGCTGGCCCTCAACGGCGACAAGGACGACCTCAAGCTGCGGCTCCAGCCGATCGCGTTGCCCGCAAACCTGGTGCGGCATACCGCGCTCGGCATGCAGCTCGCGGACGTGACCCCGGAGTTGAAGACCGCGTATGACCTTCCCTGGGACCACGGTGCGCTGATCCTCGACCCGGGTAAGGATTCCAGGCGGCTGGAGATCGGCGCGCTCGTCGAGGGAAATGTCTTCTGGAAGGTCGGCAAGAAGGAAGTTGGCAGCGTCCGCGAGCTCGTGGACCAGATCCTCACCGAGACCTCAGGCCAAAAGGGGCCGGACTATTGGGTCCCCGTGGTTTACTGGTTTATCGGGCTTCGTTCCGACGGCAATAACACGCAGTTCATGAGGCTCACGAAGGACGACATCAAGTCGTTGCAGGTCCTGTCGGGGCAGCTACGTCCCGAGGTTCCCTGAAGGCGGCGAAGACAGATCAAGCGGGAATCTTGGTCCTTGGATTCGCGTGAATCCCCACGAAAATGGGGAAATCCTGGGCGGATCGGTGGCGTTCGGACCGTTTCTTGCGGTGCGGGTTGTTCAGGGTGTCGTGCTACGGGATGCCGGACAACATCGTGAGGGGATCGCCATGTCTCGACCGGACGCTCAAGGTCTGGGACCAGCCGGAGCTGAGACGGTGACGGGCCGTTCGATGCGGATCAGCGACACGGCCTGTCGCGGTAGCGTGAAGCGGAGCTTCGTCGTGCCCCCCTCGGCGCGATACCATCCGGGGGGATCGAGCAGCGCGAGGCGGGACGAGCGGACGAGCTCGGCGTATTGTTCGGGCGTCGGACGCGGTGGCGAGCCCATTCGCTTCCACGCCTCGAACGCGTTGCCGTGGTCGTCGATCCACCCGGTAGTGGTGCAGCAGCACGGGCCGGCGTCGGCGGGCAGGCCGCGGAGCTCATCGACACGGCGGCGTCGGGACCGGGCACGTCGTCGTCATGGTAGTGCCAGCGCGAGGATCGAGATCGCGTGGTCGTCGATCGCGGCGAGCGCCGAGACGTCGGGCGCGCCGCGGACGCCGCCGGCGAGGATCGCGTCGAGGCCGACCTCCGACGTGCTCTGCGCCTCGAGGCGACGGCCGCCCATCAGGCTGAACATCCGGAAGACGTTCAGGACCGGCAGGTCGATGCCGTTGCGTCGCAAGGCCCGGAAGCCGGCGAAGTAGGGCTGGTCCTCGAACTCGAAGGCCCAGGTCAGTGCGCCTTCGAGGTTCACGCCGTGGCGCTCGGCCAGGTCGTACTTGCGGGCGAAGACGGCGGCCGTGTAACTGGAGTACATCGTGCCGTTGCGGTAGCCGAACTGCGGACCCTGGCAGGCGGCGCAGCCGTCGGGGTCGGATTCGCCGATCACGATCGGCTTGCCCTTGAGCTCGGGGAACGAGGCGACGATGCGGAAGCCGTCGTCGATCGTGCGCAGCTGGTCGGCGATGCCCATGCGGACGTGGCCGTTGACGAAGCTCGGCGAGCCCTTGGCGTGGAACGAGATGAAGTCGATCGGCGTGCCGACCTTGCCGGTGGCGTGGTTGGTCCCGCGGAGGCAATGTTCGAGGAAGTCGCGCGTCCACCTTCCGCCGCTACCGGCGGAGTCGGGGCCGCCGACCCGCGCCGTCGGCAGGGCGCGCCTCACGGCGTCGATCGCGTAGTCGTGCAGCTTGCGGAACTCCTCGGGAGTTCCACGCCAGTAGCCGATGTTGGGCTCGTTCCAGGTCTCCCAGTACCAGGATTCGACCTCGGCGCGGCCGTACTTCTCGACGCAGTGCTTCGTCCACTGGTAGACCAGCTCGGCCCAACGTGCATAGTCCTTGGGCGGGTAGGCCCAGCCGGTGAAGATTTCGTTGTAGCCGGCGGTGGGGCTCCAGTGGTGCTGGTAGGGGTCGGGTTTGATGGAGAGCTCCTGGGGCATGAAGCCAATCTGGACGTAGGGCCGGACGCCACGCTCGAGGTAGGTGTCGAAGATCCGGTCGACGATCGTCCAGTCGTAGATGGGGCGTCCCTGCGCATCCTCGCTGTAGGCGCCGGTGGACCCCCACTTGAGCGCCGGGGTGCCGTCGCCGGAGGTGAGCAGGTTGTGGGTGCGGAAGTAGACCGATCCCGGCCGGAGCCGGCCGAGCTCGGCGAGGAGCTTCCGGCCGTCCTTCATGTAGGCGTAGTTCGGCTCGTCGGCGCCGAAGAATCGCCAGATCGGCGGTAGCGGACCGCGCGGGGCCTGCGCGTTCGACGCGGATGGTGACCGGGAAAGCCTTCGACGCTTCCTCCGGGCCTGCGTTCGAACGGGCGGGGGCGATCAGGACGAGGAGGATTCCAAGGGCTCGGATCTTCCGGGACATTGCTGGCTCCTCGGGGATTCGGGGCATGTGGAGGGATCGCCAGATACCGGTCGGGGCTCAGGGCGATGTCTTCGCGCCTAGGCCGTCAACGGGACGCCCTTCGCGGTCCACCAGCCGGACAATCGCCTCCCAGTTCGCGGTTTCGTTGACGACCTTGAGCACGAGTACGTTGGTACCCATCTCGAGGCGAAAGGGTCCGACACGATCGAGGCTGTCCAGGGGCCGGGGGGGCGGGCAGCAATAGACCTCGCGGCCATTGAGGTAGACCTTCGACTGATCGTCGCTGCCGACCTCGAGGTAAACATCATCACGCGCCCGTTGGCTCTCGAGATAGCAGACGGCGTAGGCGATGCTGCGCTCCGTTGCCCGGTCGAAAGCGGCGTTGAGGTCCAGTACGGCGGTGGGCGAGTGATATTCTCGCCAGTTCGGGAACTTACCCGCGAGCGGCACGTCATCGCCGGGCCTGGGGCGAAGGCTCGACTCGCGCGGAAGCTGGTTGCGGTCGAGTGCCAGGATGCCGGACTCGCCCGGATTCCAGGGCAACATCATGAGGAGCCACGAGCGAATGGAGCCTGGCGCGTCGGGCGATCGAGAGGAGATCTGTGCCTCGGGGCCGGCGGCGGAGTGGACCGGGCGATCGGCCTCTGCGCCGGGTTCAGCGCGCGTCTCCCAGAGCCGGATCGTCCCGTCGTCGCCGGTGGTCGCGAGCCGCGCGTCGTCGGGAGACCAGGCCACCGAGCGGACGAAGCCGGTATGCCCCTTGAGCGTGAGGAGCTCGCGGCCGGCGGCGGCGTCCCAGACCTTCGCCGTCCCGTCGGCGCTCCCCGACGCGAGGCGCGAGCCGTCGGACGACCACGCCACGAGGCGGACCTCGCCGGTATGGCCCGTCAGGGTCAGGAGGTCGGTGCCGGTCGTGGCGTCCCAGACGCGCAGGGTCCCGTCCTCGGCGCCCGTCGCCAGCCGCGTCCCGTCGGGCGACCAGCCCACGCTGAGGAGACGGCGCACCTGGCGCTGCTGGATCAGAGGAGCCCTCGCGGTGCGGAGATCCCACACGCGTAGCGTGCCATTGCGGGTCCCCGTCGCCAGCCGTGTGCCGTCGGGCGACCAGGCGACCGACCAGACCTCGCTGGCGTGTCCATGGAGGTTGGCCTGCTCGCGGCCGGTCTCGGCGTCCCAGACCCGCGCCGAGCCGTCCCAGCTCGCCGTCGCCAGCCGCGTCCCGTCGGGCGACCAGGCCACGGCGATCACGCGTGAGGTATGCCCTGCGAGGGTTGCCCGCTGGCGGCCGGTTGTGGAGTCCCAGACCTTCGCGGTCCCGTCCGCTCCGCAGGTCGCCACTCTCGACCCATCGGGCGACCAGGCGACAGACCAGGCCCCGCCGGTATGGCCCGGGAGCGTGACGAGCTCGTGGCGTGTGTCGGGGTTCCAGATCCGCGCGGTGCCGTCCCAGCTCGCCGTCGCCAGCCGCGTCCCGTCGGGCGACCAGGCCAGGCCGTTGATTTTGTCCGGATGCGCCGGAAGCGCGGGAGATTGCCGGCCGGCGCGGGCGTGCCAGACGTGGGTACTGCCGTCGGCGCTGCCCGCGGCGAGCGACTTGCCGTCGGGCGACCACGCAACCGAAAGGAACTGGCCGTGACGACGCTGGAGGATGAGGAGCTGATGTCCGTCCCGGGCATCGCAGACGCGGACCGTTCGGTCCGAATTGGCCGTGGCCAGTGACTTGCCGTCGGGCGACCACGCGACCGAATTGATCCAGCCTGCATATCCTTGCGCGACCAGGCACTCGCGGGCCGTTGCTGCGTCGTAGACCTTGACCTTGCCGTCCCAGGTGGCGGCGGCGAGGGACTTGCTGTCGGGTGACCAGGCGACCGAGGTGACCCAGCCGGCTCGCCCCTCGAGAGAAGCCCGGGAGCGGCCGTCCTCGGAATCCCGGATCCACGTGGTCCCGTCGGTGCTGCCCGCGGCGAGCGACCTGCCGTCGGGCGACCAGGCGACGCACAGGACACAGCCTGCGGGCCCCTTCATTTCCACGCGCCTGACGCCGCTGGCGGCGTCCCAGGTCCGTACGACCCCGTCCTCGGACCCGGTCACGAGCGCCTTGCCGTCGGGCGACCAGGCGATCGCGCGGACCCGACCGCCGCCAACCACGAGCTGGATGCGTGGGCGTCCCTCTCGGGCGTCCCAGACCCTCGCCGTGCCGTCCCAGCCCGCGGTCGCGAGGGATTGGCCGTCGGGCGACCAGGCGACGGAATTGACCTGCCCCTCGTGCCCGGAGAGGACGAGCGACGCGTGACCGTCGCGTGCGTCCCAGACGCGCGCCGAGCCGTCCCAGCTCGCCGTCGCCAGCCGCGTCCCGTCGGGCGACCAGGCCACCGACCGGACCGCGGCGTGGTGTCCGGTCAGGGCGTACTTCTCCATGCGACCGAGCCGCTGCCAGTAGAACCACTCGAAACGCCGTTCGGGATAGGACTCGGTCGCGTCGAGCAGCTCGCGAAGGCGCCCGACCTGCCCGGCGTCCCATGCCGGCTGCATGAGGTTGATGCTCGCGGCATACCACTGACGTCGCAGATTGCGTTCCGCGGCGAGCGAGCGGTCGGCCTCCTGTCGGGCCAGGTTCTCGGCCGATTGGGCAAGGGACCGGGCCGAGGACTCCCGCACATACCCGACCGAGGCGACGACGGCCACGGCGGCCATCAGCAGGAAGACGGTAGCAAGTAGCCCGGCCGTCGCCCGGTTGGCAGGCACCACCACCAGGCGCGACCGAGGGGAGATAGGCGGCGTGCCCGGATCGGCCGGCCCTCCAGGAAAAGGCGCAGGTCGTTGCGCAGGCCGGCGGCCGTGCCATATCGTCGCGAAGGTTCCTTGTTCAGGCATTTCAGGCAGATCGTCTCCAGGTCGCGGGGCAGGCCCGGACGGAGCGAGCGGGGGGCGATCGGCTCGGTTTCGATGACCATGCGAAGCGTGTCGGACTCGGACTCGCCGCGGAAGGGCGGGCGGCCGGTCAGGACCTCGTAAAGCGTGCCGCCGAGCGCATACACGTCGGTGGCCGGGCCGATCTGGTCGGGCCGCCCGGCCGCCTGCTCGGGCGCCATGTAGCTGGCCGTACCCACCCGCGCCGCGCTGCGCGTCTCATCCGGGGCCTCCTCGAGTACCTTCGCCAGGCCGAAGTCCGCGAGCCGAGGGACGAACGAACCATTGCCGGCGGGGTCGGCCAGGATGATGTTGGCGGGCTTGATGTCGCGGTGGAGGATGCCGCGATCGTGGGCGTGCTGGGCCGCGTCGGCCAGGGCGACGAGCCAGGACGCCGCCATTCGAGATGGGACAGCCCCGTTGCGGGAGCCCAGCCACCGGTGCAGGTTGGGCCCGGGACAGAACTCGGAGGCGATGAAATAGCCCAGCGGACCGAGTTCCCCGGCGTCGTACACCCGGACGATGTGAGGATGGTCGAGCCGGGCGGCCGCGCGGGCCTCGCGGAGGAACCGGCCGACGTCACCGGCGTGGAGCACGCGCTCGGGGAGCGGCATCTTGAGAGCGACCTCGCGGCCCAGCAGGCGGTCGGCGCTCGGACAACGAAGCCGAATCCGCCGGCGCCGAGGTCCTCGATCACTTCGAACCGGCCCAGCAGCGTATGGTACTCGCCGCTGCCGTCGATCGTTCGATCCCCGCGTTCATCGCCCGGCTCTTTCGAGGGGGCCTCGGCCGCGTCGAGCATCCGAAGCAGGAGCAGGAGCCGGCTTCGGGCCCGGTCGTCGGCCTCGTCGTCGGCGACGGTACCTTGCGCGTCCTGGGTCGGCTCCAGGGGATCGGCGTGGAGCAGGGCGTCGAAGGCCATCATCCGGGACAACAGTGGCTCGTCGACGGGCTCGGGGCTGGTCTCATCCGGGATCATGACGGCCCTCATCGCTCCCGAGCCCTGGCGGAGCCCGACCCCATTCGGCCCGCCGATGATGCCACCCACATCGGCTCCATCCCGCCATCGCTGGGCATCCGAGCACGGATGGACGACCTGAACAGTCTGCTCCAGGAGATCTCGTGGAATCAAGCCGCTTCGCTCAGATCACCGAATATGCGGTTTCTGAGGGAGCTGGATATGAGGCGTCCCGGTCGTCGAGGGGCTGCGGGATCAGGGGGACGGGCTTCGGTTCAGCCCTCGACCTGGGGCGGGCGATCCGGCCGCATGGATCGGGCCATCCTCACCGGTCAAGACCTCGAATTCGGTATCCAGTGCTTACCTGGCGACATGGTAACCAGCGCTTTCGACAACCGCCGCTCAGGACGATCCCATCGGGGCCAGGAGGAGATTGTGTGCATGCATTTCATATTCCAGGGCCCCCAAAACCCCCTGTACCCCCTCGGCTCTTCTTTCTCCCCCTACTAACAGGATGTATCAGGTTTGCAGAAACTGAAATGCACCTATCGGGCGGAGAGGGCATTTTCTCGACGCAAGCCCTTTGGCCAGAAGCAGAAAAATTATTTGGCAATTTCATAAAGTTTTCCGGCGCGGCGGCGTTTTCCGCGATTCGGTTCATATTTGGCCGGTTGTTTGCGATTTGGCGTGAGTCTCAGGAGCCGCTATGAACGAGGCTGAAAGCCTCAAGACGGCCCATTTGGCGCAACAACTGTCAACTCCACGAGATGCCGGGTGAGACAATCCCATTTACGGGCATCGCCCGCATTACTTAAAATAGTAAACCGTAATGGGTTACATGTTTTATTCTCATAGATCTCCGGTGCTTCGAGCGGCACCATTTAAGGAAAATATCTTATCGCTCGTTCGGTTCTTCTTGCTCTCGGGTCCCTATATGTAGGCCACGTGGCCGCGCCCGCTCGCCGGTGCGATTCGGTGCCGAGTTGCGCCTGCGGGGAGGGCATGCCTGAGCCCTCGAGCTTCGTCGGGCTCTGCGCGGGGACGGCTGGCGTCGGCATCTAGATTCGGAAGAAGCGGAGGGCCTGACGATGCGGCGGACTCGAAGCGGCGGCTTTACCCTGATCGAGCTCCTGGTCGTGATCGCGATCATCGCGATCCTGATTGCGCTCTTGCTCCCCGCGGTCCAGGCGGCGCGTGAGGCGGCGCGGCGGGCGCAGTGTGTCAACAACCTGAAACAGTTGGGCCTGGCGGTCCACAATTACGAGTCGGTCCACACGATGCTGCCGCTGGGACGCGTCTGGGGGCCGCTGCCGGGCATCCCGTTCCCGTCGTTCTTCGTCGGCGAGCAGAACACGACGTGGTTCACGCAGATGCTCGTCCAGTTCGAGCAGCAGACCCTCTACAATGCGTACAACTTCGCGATCGGCATCGACGGACCCGTCGGCGGCGACGGCATGCCGATCGGCTTCGCGATCAATTCGACGGTCTACGGCACGAAGCTATCCGCCTTCCAGTGCCCGACCGACAATGACCGGAAGCTCAACCTGATCTGGCCGACCAACGGCTACGTGATCGTGGGTACGCGCGGCAATTACGTGGTGAGCTGGGGCAACACCCAGTGGGCCCAGCAGAATTCCGCCGGCGGAACTGCGACGCTCAACCTGCCGGTCGTGTACATGCCATCGGCGTTCGGCCACAACTCGGTCCGGCTGGCCGCGATCACCGACGGGACGAGCAACACGGTCTTCACGGCCGAGTGCCTCCAGGGCCAGGACAATGACGTCCGCGGCGCGATCTGGACGCTGGGCACCATGTTCATGAGCCGGTTCACCCCGAATAGCACGAGGGATTACTACGGAGTGGCGGACCCGCCCAGCGGCGGCGGCGACCGGCTCGGCGCCGGGTTCTGCGTCAACGACCCCGGGGGAAGACTTCCTTGCGTGAACGTCCCCTATCCCTTCCTGGACGTCTACGAGGCCTCGAAGAGCCGTCACCCCGGCGGCGTGAACGCCGGCTTCGGCGACGGGTCGGTGCGTTTCATCAAGGAGACGATTTCCCCCGTCACCTGGATCGGCCTGAACACGATCCGGGGCGGCGAGGTGATGTCGTCCGATTCGTATTGAATCGACGCGCTTCCCCTCCCGCGGGGGCTGGACCGATGCCGAGCCTGCGAGCCGACCCGACGACCGACCACGCCACGGACGAGACGCAATCGCTGTCCGCGCCGGCCGCGGCGGTCGAGGTATCCTCTTCGGTGACGGCCGATTACAGGGACCTCGCGCCCTCCGTTCTGCGCCGTGCCCGAGCTGCGACACGAGCGGTTCCGGATCGGCGAGAAGCTCGGCGAGGGCGGGATGGGGGTCGTCTTCCGCGCCAGCGACAACCGCGACGGTCGCGACGTGGCGCTCAAGGTCATGAAGTCGAGCCTCGCGGGCTCGGCCCGGCGCCGATTCGAGCGCGAGTTTCGGTCGCTCTCGGCGCTGCAACATCCCCACTGCCTGAAGGTCTTCGACTACGGCGAGCTGGACGGCGCCCCGTTCTTCACCATGGAGCTATTCCAGGGCCGGCCGATCACCGCACTGGCCGGCCGGGGAATCGAGCAGGTGCTCGACGCTCTGCGCCAGTTGACGCTGGCACTCGACTATATCCACGATCACGGCATAATCCACCGCGACGTCAAGCCATCGAACATCCTCGTCCGCCCGACGACCCGGCCCGACGCCGCTCCAGGCTTCGAGGTCAAACTGATGGACTTCGGGCTGGCCAAGTTCTACGGCGTGAAGTCGTCGCTGTCGGCCGAGGCCGGCTTTGCCGGTACCCTCGCCTACTGCGCGCCGGAGCAGCTCAACCTCGACGAGCTCGACCATCGCGCCGACCTGTATTGCCTGGGCCTGGTCGCCTACGAGCTCCTGTGCGGCCGTTATCCGTTCCCCGAGGCGCGACTGGCCGGCATGCGTCCGCTGATGCAGGCCCAGCTCAACGACAAGCCGAGGCCGGTGGCCGAGGTCAAGCCCGAGGTCCCCGGGCCGATCGCCGATGCCGTGATGAAATACCTCCGCAAGCAGCCGAGGCGCCGGCCCGACTCGGCCGGCCTGCTCCGGTCGGCGATCGCGTCTCACCTGGGGGTCGCCGAGCCGACGGCGATCTCCGGCGTGTCGATCGCCTCGCTGCGCCGGGGCTATCGGTCACCGGATTCGTGTGCCGGGCCGGCGAGCAGGAGGCACTCGGCGATCTGATCCGTCGTTGCCTGCGACCCGAGACCTCCCCTGGCGTCGAGGTGCCCGCCTCGCTGGTCGTCGTCGGCGGCGAGCCGGGGATCGGCAAGAGCAGCGTGGTGCGCGAGGCCGGGCGCATCGCCCGCGGCCACGGCTGCCAGGTCTACGAGGGGCGGTGCTTCGACGGCAACCTCTCCCCCTTCCAGCCGTTCGTCGAGATCATCCGCCAGCTCATCGCCGAGCTGAAGCTCCAGGAGCGCCGCGAGGCCGCCCATGTCGAGGACCCGACCGGCACGCACGTCGCCGGGCTCCCCGCCGGTTCCCTGGTGCGCCTGCTCGGCATCGTCGACGACTACCGTGGCGAGCTCCTCCGGATCGCCCCCGAGCTGCGGAGATACCTCGCGGGCGAGGCCGATCAGCCGGCCGATTACGGCCGCGAAGCCGATTATCTCTACCGCGCCCTGGCGACCTTATTTCTCGAGATCGCCGCCATCCAGCCGATTTGCGTCAGCTTCGAAGACCTGCAGTGGGCCGACAAGAGCTCGCTCGACCTGCTACGCCACCTCGCCGCGGCGCTGTCCGATGCGCGATCCCGGCCGATGGATCGGCCGCCGCGCCGAGGCTGGTGATCCTGGCCTCGGCCCGTACGGGCTATGAGTCGCTCGAGGCCCTGCTGCCGCCGCTTCGTGAGCGGCACCAGGTGCTGGAACTCCTCCTGGCGCCGTTGACCGAGGCCGAGACCCGCGAGTTGATCGCCCTGCGGCTGAACTGCGCGCCCGAGGAGCTGACCGAAGACCTCGCGCCCGCGTCCACGCGCTGTGCGGCGGCAACCCGTTCTTCATCGCCGAGACGGTGCGTGACTGGTACGAAAAGCGGGCGATCGCACGCGGAGACGGGGGCTGGGTCCTCGCGATCGAGTCGGCCGACTCGACCGATCTGCCCGAGACGGTGCGCGGCGTGATGCGGCTGCGGCTGCAAGGCTTGCCGCCGAAGGCGCAGCAGGTCGTGGGCGCGGCCGCGGTGATCGGCGCCGTGGTTGACATCGACCTGTTGAACGACGCCCTTCCGGCCCTGAGCGAGTCCGACGTCCTCGACGCGATCGACCAGCTCATCCCGCGCCGCGTGTTCCGCGAGACGGGCAACGCCGGGCGGGTCCAGTTCGTCCACGACCTGCTGCGCGAGATGACCTACTCCGACCTGTCGGCCTCGAGACGCCGGAGCCTCCACCGGCGGGTCGGCGAGCTCCTGGAGCAGCGGCGGGCCAGGGGGCAGTCCGTCGCGCCTGCGGTCCTGGCCGAGCACTTCCGCAGCGCGGGGGATCCGCGAAGGGCTTCTCCTACACGGTCGAGGCCGCCGAGGCGGCGCTCGAGGTGTATGCCTTCAACGATGCGATCGCGCTGTTGAACGAGGCCCAGAAAGTCCTGCCCGAGACCGCCGGCGCCGCGACGCGATTCCAGTTGTGGAGGATGATGGGGGTGGCCTGCGGATGCTCGAGCCGGCTCGACGACGCGATCGGGGCGTATGCTCGGGCCCTCGAGCACGCCGAAGACCGGATCGCCCGGGCGACCGCCGAGCTTGGGATCGGCGAGAACTACCATCGGAAGGGCCAGTTCGAGGAGGCGCTTCGTCACCTCGACGTCGCCCTGAAGGAAGTCGGATTCCCGCGCCCACTCGCCTCCCGGGGACGATCCTCGGCACGATCATGTGCCGCGCTCTACGTCCATTGCCTGCCGCGTTGGTCTGCACCCTCGGGCGGCGGGCCGGACCGTGATCGGAGGCTCGACATCGGCGTGGCGGCCAACGACCAGTGCCTCCAGATGCTCGCGCCGCGCAACGTACTTAAATACACGTATGCTTCTTACCGGGCGGCCGCCCTGGCCTTGCAGACCGGGAGGCCCGAGGATGCCGCCGTGGCGCACTCGAAGTTCGCGATCAACTGGGGCCTGTTCGGCCTCCACTCCCTCGGGCGGATCTACAGCCGTGCCGCGCTGAAGGCCGTGGAGTCGCGCCCACGCGACGTCATCTGGGCCAGGACGATCGCCCAGGTGGGCACTGCCCACTACTTCGCCGGCCGGCTCGACGAGGGGGAGGCGGCCCTCAGCGAGTCCGTGGCCCTCCTCGACCGGGTCAGCGACTACTACGGGAACTATACCCATCACTTCCTGCGTCACATCCACGGCGTTCGCTGTGACATCCCGCGCGAGATCGCGGAGGCCGAGGCCGAGATTGCATACGGCGAGCTGCGCGGCGATGGGGAGATCCTGGCATGGGGCTATTATGGTAAGGCCAACGCCCTCGCCCGCGCCGGCCGGACCGACGAGGCCCTGGGCCTCGCCGTGCGTTCCGTGGAATTGCTGCGCCCTCGAAGTTCCCTGACCGAGGCGCTCGCTCATCAAGTGCTGGGGATTGTCCGCCTGCTGGCTTCGGAATACGCGGCGGCGCGAGCGGCGTTCGAGGAAAGCGCGCGGTTGATCAAGGCGAACCTCTTCCTGGTGGAGTTTACCGCCGACACGTATCCGTTCCTCGTCGAGAGCCTGCTCGGCCCGCGCTGGGCGGAGCCGGACGGCGGCCCGGGTCGGTCGGTCGCCGTGAGGGCATGGCGGGAGAGTCGTTTCGCCCGTCACATCGGCTGGAGGTTCCCCAACTACGGCTCGCGCGCCCTGCGCGTCAGCGGCCGCGCCGCCTCGGCGCTGGGCCGGCCGAAGCGGGCGCCGGGATACTTCGAGCGTTCGATCACCGCGGCGGAGAAGATCGGTGCCCGCTACGACCTCGCCCGTGCGTGGCTTGACACCTCGCTCGTGATCTCCGAGAAGGCCGATGATTACCGCCGCCGCGGCCGGCTGTTGCTCGACGATCTGGGCGCCGTCGTCCCGGAGGCCGAGCGCCTGCTTCGGCCGGATTGACCGTCGCGCCGGGCCTTCTCTCGTCCGATCCCCATTGATGAGGGGAAATCCACCAACGAGGTCGAACCGATGCCGAGCCTGCGAGCCGACCCGACGACCGACCACGCCCGGGACGCCACGGCCTCCCGCGGCGCATCGGCCGGATTCCCGCCGGATGCGACCACCGACCACGATGACGATTCGCCCCGCGCCGGCGCCGCAACCGACCTGAAGCACGAGCGGTTCCGCGTCGGCGAGAAGCTCGGCGAGGGCGGCATGGGCGTCGTCTTCCGCGCCGTCGACGCCCGCGACGGACGCGACGTCGCCCTCAAGCTGATGAAGGGCTCGCTGACCGGCACCGCGCGCCGCCGCTTCGAGCGCGAGTTCCGCTCGATCTCGGCCCTGCACCACCCGCATTGCCTCAATGTCTACGACTTCGGCGAGCTCGACGGCGGCCCCTTCTTCACCATGGAGCTGTTCCAGGGCCGACCGATCACCAGCCTGGCCGGGCGCGCCATCGAGGACGTGCTCGAGCCCTTGCTCCACGTGACGCTGGCGCTCGATTACATCCACCACCAGGGGATCGTCCACCGCGACATCAAGCCGTCGAACATCCTCGTCCGTCCGGCGGCCCGCCCCGACGGGCGCCCCGGCTTCGAGGCCAAGCTGATGGACTTCGGCCTGGCCAAGTATTACGGGGTCAAGTCGTCGCTGTCGGCGGAGGGGGGCTTCGTCGGGACGGTGGCGTATTGTGCCCCCGAGCAGATCAACAACGACGAGCTGGACCACCGCGCCGACCTGTACTGCCTGGGTCTGGTGAGCTATGAGCTCCTGAGCGGCCGCTACCCCTTCCCCGAGGAGCGGCTGGCCGGCATGCGGCCGCTGATGCGGCGCAGCTCAACGACAAGCCGCGGCCGCTGGCCGAGGTGAATCCCGAGGTGCCCGGCCCGATCGCCGACGCGGTGATGCGCTACCTCCGCAAGGAGGCGCGGCGGCGGCCCGACTCGGCCGCGTTGCTGCGGGAGGCGATCGCCGCATACCTCGGGATCGACGACCAGACGGCCGCGTACGGCGACGTCGCTGGCGCCGGCGCGCCCGGTTCTGTCGGTCACCGGCTTCGTCTGCCGCACTCCGGAGCTGGAGGTGCTCGAGTGCGTCCTGCGGCGGTGCCTGGGCCCGTCGGGCGTCGCCGCGTCGGGCGAGGAGCCGCCCGCGCTGATCGTGGTCAGCGGCGAGCCGGGGATCGGCAAGAGCAGCGTGGTGCAGGAAGCCGAGCGGATCGCGCGGGGCCATGGCTGCCAGGTGTACGAGGGGCGATGCTTCGACGGCAACCTGCGCGCCGTTCCAGCCGTTCGTGGAGATCATCCGGCAGTTGATCGCCGACCTGCGATTGCAGGAGCGCCGCGAGGCGGCACCCGCCGACCTGGACCTGACGGGGACCCACGCCGCCGGACAGCCCGTCGAATCCTGGGCCCGACTGCTGGCCGTGGTCAACGACTACAGCGGCGAGCTGCTCCGCATCGCCCCCGACCTGCGCAAGTACCTGCCCGGCGAGGCGTATCAGCAGGTCGATTTCGGCCGCGAGGCCGATTACATCTTCCGCGCCCTCTCGGCGTTCTTCATCGAGCTGGCGACGCTCCAGCCGATCTGCCTGAGCTTCGAGGACCTGCAATGGGCCGACAAGAGCACTCTGGACCTGCTGCGGCACCTCGCCGCGGCGCTGGATGCCGCACGCAGGGCCGGTTCCGAGGGATCGATCGCCGCGCCACGGCTGACCCTCGTGGCCTCGGCCCGCACCGGCTACCCGCAGCTCGATGACCTGCTCACCCAGCTCCGGGAGCGTCACCAGGCCATGGAGCTGCAGCTCGTGCCGCTCGCCGCCAGAGAGGCCCGCGAGCTGATCGCCTTGCGGCTCAACTGCCGCCCCGAGGAGCTATCCGACGACCTCGTCGGACGCGTGCACGAGCTGTGCGGCGGCAATCCATTCTTCGTCTCCGAGACCGTGCGCGAGTGGTTCGAGAAGGACGCGATCGCACGCGGCGACAGCGGGTGGGTGCTCGCGACCGAGGCGGCGGACTCGACCGACCTGCCCGAGACCGTGCGCGAGGCGATGCGCCTGCGATTGCAGGGGCTGCCGGCCAGGGCGCAGGAAGTCCTCGGCGCCGCGGCCGTGATCGGCGCCGTGGTGGATATCGACCTGCTGCGCGAGGTCCTGCCCGAACACACCGAGGGCGATGTGCTGGACGCGATCGACGCCCTCTTGCCCCGGCGAGTCTTCCGCGAGACCGGCAACGCCGGGCGAGTCCAGTTCGTCCACGACCTGCTGCGCGAGCTGCCGTATGGCGACCTCTCGGCGACGCGCCGCCGCAGCCTGCACCGTCGCGTCGGCGAGCGGCTCGAGGATCGGCGGAGGCGGGGCCAGTCGGTCGCGCCGGCCGTGCTGGCGGACCACTTCAAGAATGCAGAGGACCGGCCCAGGGCCTTCGCCTATTCGATGGAGGCGGCCCAGGCCGCGCTCGATGCCTATGCCTTCAACAACGCGATCATCCACCTGAATGATGCCCTCGCTTTCTGCCCGGAGGTCGCCGACGATGCGGCGCGGTACCGCGCGTGGGATCTGCTCGGCATCGCCCACGGCTCCTCCGGCCGGCTCGACTCCGCGATCAGTGCGTACACGAAGGCCCTCGAGTTCGCCGGGGACGGCATCGCCCGGGCAAGGGCCCATCACGGGATCGGCGAAGCGTACCAGCGAAAAAGTGCCGTTCGACGACGCGATCCGCCACTTCAACCTGGCCTTGCAGGAGGTCGGATACCCGCGGCCCCGGAGCCTCCCGGGACGCCTCTTCGACCTCTGGCGGACCTCCGTTTACTTCCACATGCTCCCGGCCTGGCTACATCGACCCCGCGGAGGCCCCGACCGCGACCGGCGGATCGAGATGGCGTTCGCGACCTGCTATCGCCTGACCTGGATCGATGCGTCGCTCAACCTCCTCAACTATACTCAGGGCTGCTACAAGGTCGCCGCCCTCGCGAAGCAGTCGGGAAAGCCCGAGCTATTCGCCGTCGCCTATTCCAAGTTCGGCCTCAACCTGGGCATGTTCTCGCTGCATCGGCTCGCGGCCGCCTACACCCGTCGTGGCGAGAAGGCCGCCGAGTCGTGCCCGCAGGAGGAGGTCAAGGACCGGGCAAGGGCGCACGTCGGCATGGCGTTGTACATGAGCGGCCAGCTTGACGCCGCCGAGGCCGAGCTGCTGGGGGCGTGTCGGATCCTCGACAAGGTCCAGGACACGACGGGCATGTTCTCGCATCACTTCCTGCGCCACATCTACTCGATCCGTGGCGACATCCCGAGGGAACTCGCCGAAGCGGAGATCGAGATCGCGATCGCCACGGCTTGCGACGACAGGGAGACGCTCGCCTGGGGACTCTATGGCAAGGCCGACGCCCTCGCTCGGGCTGGTCGGAGCGACGAGGCGCAGGAACTCGCCACCCGCGCGGTCGAGTCGATTCGAATCCGAGTCGCTCGACCACATTCGCCGTGGCCGCCGGTGTCCTCGGTTACGCCCGTCTCCAGGCGTCGGACTATGCCGGTGGCGCGAGGTTCTCGAAAGCTCCCGCGCATCGATCAATCGGACCCTCTACCTCATCGAGTTCGTGGGCCCCACCTACACGCTCCTTGTCGAGAGCCTGCTCGGCCCCCGGTGGGCCGAGCCAAAGGGCGGACCGAGCGCGAAGGATGCCCGGAAAGCCTGGCGCGAGAGCCGCTTCGCCCGCTTCATCGGCTGGCGGTTCCCCAACTACCGATCGCATGCCCTGCGCGTCTGTGGACGTGCCGCCTTCGCGGTTGGCAAGACCAGGAAGGCCGCGCGCTACCTGGAGCAGGCGATCGCCGCGGCCGAGAAGCTCGGCGCCCGCTACGACCTGGCCCGCGCCTGGCTCGACGCCTCGCTCGTCATCCCAGAGAAGGCCGACGACTACCGCCGCCGCGGCCAGCAGTTGCTCGACGAGCTCGGCGCCGTCGTCCCCGAGGCCGAGCGCCTGACCACTACCGTCTCCGGGCGCCCGTGATCCGCACGAGCCAGCGCACGAGGGAAGGAGCGAGGCGGTTGTTCCACGCATACACCCGAAGCAAGAAAGGAGCAAACACGTCGCGACGCGGATGCGCCGCCACCCGAGCGATCAGGCGGCCGCACTCGTCGGTGGTCAGCCTGCGGATCGTCTTGCCGATCCTGGGGAGCTTTTCTCGCGTGCCCGGGTTGTGATCGAAGTAGGGGCTCTGGACCTCACCGACGACGACATGGCAACTTCGCACGCCCGTCCCCGCGAGATCCTGGCAGAGCGCCTCGTGCAGGCCCCGCAACGCCCAGCGTGACGCGGTATAGCCGACGGAGGACGGCCAGGGGAAGAACGCCGCCGGAGAGTTCACATGAATGACCGTGCCCGAACCGCGTTCGAGCATGGCGGCCATGAAGGCGTGCGTCGTATGGAATGCCGCGAAGTACGGGGCCCCCATCATGGCAGCGGCCTCGGCGGGCGTCGTATCCTCGATGTACTTCCACTCTCCGGCACCCGCCGCGTTGACGATCACGTCGGGCACGCCGTGTTCGCGACGCACCCGCTCGGCCAGGGCCAGGACCTGGTCGCCGTCCGCGGCATCACACGGCTCGGCGAAAGCCTGGTCGCCGATGCTTCGGGCGACGAGCTCGAGCTCGGCAGTTCGTCGCGCCACGAGAATCACGCGATAGCCTGCCTTCGCCAGGTGCCGTGCGGCGTCCGCGCCGATACCGCTCGACGCGCCGGTGATCAGCGCGTGTTTCATGGTCGCACCTCGTCTGTTGACGACCCCGGCCCGCATCGCCGCGGGCCTGTCATTCGGTTGCCCAGCTCCTGATGGTACCCGGGCCCCGCATGGTTATCCACGCGGTTGCGGCAGCCGGTTCGAAATGCGGATGCCGACGGTAGTGGCCACGTGGCGGCAGCGTGGCCCAACGTCTGGATTCCCTGGAGTCGTGCTTCCGAGCCGATCGCGAGGGGCATTCGTTCCCCTCCCTCTTGCCCGCGGCGGAGCCTGCGATCAAGGTCGCGTAATCCCAGCGATCGCGCCCCGTGAACCGCTACGGGACGACCAGCTCTCCCAAAAAAAGTCCGACGCGAGTTCCGATTCTCGCCCGGATGGTCCTTAGAGATTGGCCGATGACGGCAGGCGAGGTCGAAGCGACTCGCGGGCCGGCCGTCTCGAGGAGATCGGATCGACGATCGCAGTCGAGATCCCAGGGATGGGGATGTCGTCGAACGTCGCGCACCTCGCGCGGAGCATCCGGTCGCGGCGGTCTCGATCCCGATGGCCCCCTTCCGTTCGACCGGTCCAGCTCGGGGATCGCCGCTCGCGTCCGCGGGCGGCGCAGTATTCACGAAACGTGCTTGCACCAACCAATGACGGAGAAACTCCTATGAAGAAGTCACGAGCATTCACGGCGAGCGGATTCGACGCTCTCGAATCCCGCATGGTCCTCAGCCACGGCACGGTCTCGGCCGCCGCGGGCGTGATCCATGGCCACAAGGCGGCCCTCGTCGCCGCCGATTTCGCCAGCTTCCAGAGTTCGTTCAACAACACGATCACGCCGCTCGTCAAGGAGATCCAGAACGTCTCGACGCCCCAGGACCAGGTCTACAGCGACGAGCAGCAGATCAATACGAACATCGCCGGTCTGGTCAACGGGCTCGGCAACGAGCTGGCCAAGCAACTGCATGGCAAGATGTACTCGAGGATTCGCGCCGAGATCACCGGGGCTTCGGCTCCCGGTGCAGTCGGCTTCGCCGTCAGCTCACCGAGCGCCGGCAGCATGCTCGCCACGCTCAATTCGCTCTCCCAGACCGACCTGGCCAACCCGGCCGTCGTCGGCAATCTGGTCAGCGTCTACCAGGAGGCGATGGTCTCCGGCCACTCGGCGACCGCCGTGCGGGGAGACTTCGTCAACTTCCAACACGCCTTCAACAAGGCCATCCCCACTCTGGTCGATAACGTACACGCGGCGACGACGCCCGCCCAGCAGGCGCAGGCCCAGCAGGCCCTCAATGCCGAGATCGTCACCCTGGTCAACGGACTCGGCAATCAACTGTCCAGCGACCTGGGAGCCCAGGCCCAGCCCGCGATCCGGGGCCTGATCACGGGCCTCTCGGCGCCGAGCGGCGTCAGCTTCGCCACGGGTACACCCAGCCCCGGCAGCCTGCTGGCCACCCTGATGTCGGTGTCGTCGAACGAGTTGACCAACTGGGATTTCGTAGCCAACACGATCTCGGTCTACTCGAGCTCATCGCGGAGTTTCACCTGATCGCGCCCGGCGAATGAGGACTCGGGTGCCACGGCGGGGCCGCCGCGGGAAACCGCGGCGGCCTGCCTCGACGACAACGGTCCCGTCCAACGCCGTCTCCGGATTCTTCGCACGCCCCGGACGGCGCGCCCGGCGGCGTTCAGCATGGCCGCTCCACTCGCGGTGCAGTCCCCGTAACGCCGCTCTCCAGTCCTCCCTCGCGGTGTCCGTCCGGAAGCGGCGATGATGAGCGTCACTTCACGCAAGGCATCAAGTAGGCTGTGCCGACAGCCGGCAGGACCTTGCGATCGAGTATGATCTGCCCCGTGAAGTGAGGGGGAAGCGCGGGGTTTGTGAGCATCTTGGTATTCACTTCGTCGGCGAAGTCCGCATGCGGGACCGGATCGTGGGGAATCCCACCGGGATTCAACTTCGCCCCCGCGGGAAAGCTGGCGGCCGAACAGCCACAGGGAGCCGTGCAGGTCGTCGCGGTCACGATCCAGCCCGTCGGCGTGAAAACCCACGTGCAGCTACCCGTACCGCAGATTGTCGCCATGGAGAGACCTCCGCAACCGGACTATGTTGAGAGAGCGTAGCGAAACGACTTCGTAGGGTGCCTCCGAGCAACGATCCACGTCGCCGGCCCGATACCAATCCCCCATGGGCCTCCGGCAAGACCGAACCTCCGGACTTCTCGTCCGCGCGAAGGGCCAACGATCGGGAGCCGGGCGCGGGTCGATACGTCCTGTCGTTCTGGCGTGATCCAGCCTGGCGCCGGCTGGTATAAGCTACAACCAAATCGATGGATCATTGTAGAACGAGCAGAGTCTAACCGCGTCCGAGGACACCGACAAGGGGCAGATCACTCCGTCGATCTTGGCACCGGACGAACCGTGCGGGCCAGGCGGAAACCGACGTCATCGACACCCAGCCGCTGGTCGATGGTCGTCGGGCCCGTCCTCTCTTCACAATAAATATGCAGGTCCTTGAAAGCGGCGGATCCACCGCAGAAGATGGCGCGGAACCTCGGATTCTCCGGGACACCGGAGACCTCGCAGAGCTCGTGGGCGTTGCCCAGCATGTCGAAGAGGCCGAGCTCGTTGGGTTTCAGTTGCCCCACGGGATGGCTTCGCAGGCCCTTGACTTCCTCGAACCACGCATAGTTCCGCAGCAGGCTGGACGAGTCACCGTAATACCGCCGGGTTGTCGTCGCGGCCCGGCAGGCCAGCAGGAACTCGCGGTCGGTGGGCAGTCGATAGCCGCGGCGTTCGAGTGCCCCCGCGACCGGCTCGATGTCCTGTGGCGAGGCCTTCCCATAGCAGTGCTGACCCTCGCCGAGTCCGTCGAGATCGGTCAACCGGCTGCAGAAGATCGCCGCGAGAATAAAATCGATGCGGAGGATCGGGCAATCCGCCTCGGGGCTCGCGTCGGTGCGGTATTTGTGCTCCGGGATGAACCGGAGGAAGAGGTCGCGCGGACCTCCGTGTCCGAGATCTCGATCACGCGGCCCGTATCCGGGTCGTCGATCGTCACGAACGTCAGCCCGCAACGGCTCACGCGCCATCGAAACCCCGCCCGCGGCGTCCCGTCATTCGCAAGCTCGGCCTCGATCCTCGCGATGTCCCCACGACGGTCCGAGCTGGCGAGCAGCCATCGGGCCGCGCCGTGGATGCCCGAGTCGGGATCGTTGCGGAAGAGGTCCAGCACGGTCGCAGTGACGACCTGGCGCTCGGCGACATCCCACGCCGACGGCGGGATCTCGCCGAGGGCCAGGATCAGCGCCCGCCGGATCGAGGTCTCCGTACCGGAATCGATCAGCCTGTCATACAACACGCGGGGCGCGACGCCGGCCGGGCCGAGGTCATGGATCAAGAAAGAGCGTGCCTGCGGGTCGGGATCGAACCTCAGGAGGTCGAGGCCCGCATCGTGCCGGCCGAGGGCGACCAGCGCCGCGGCCGCGTTGGCCCGGCGGCGATCGCGGACCTCGGCCGCGTCCGCGGTGAGCGGCGGACCGCCGGATGGTTCAACCTTCCGGATGTCCTGCTCCAGCCTTTGCAGCAATCCCTCCATCCGCCCGCCGAGACACCGCGCGATGGGGCGGATCTCATCCGGGCGGGCCTCAAGGAGCCGGTCGTAGGCATGCTCGGCGCAATCGCTTCGCGTCGAGGCCAGGGCGAGGGCGGCCGCGAGCTTCGTGGAGGGGTCGTCGCCCACGAAGAGTCGACCCAACGGATCGATCAGTCGCCGGCCAGGCTGGGGCCGCTCGGCGATCAAGTCCGGGATCTCGGAGATGTGGGCCGCCCGGAGGCGCGTCAGCCAGATCGAGGCGTCCTTCCGATCTTCGTCGGGCAGCCCGGCGACGACCGCGGCCGCGAGCAGCACGGCGAGCCCCGCCAGGGCCGCGCACGACCGGTGGCGTCGCAGGCCGGCCCGCGCCCGCTTCCACCACGGCGATCCCTTGACCGAGTCGTTGCGGAGGAACCTTCGCAGGTCGTCGGCGAGCTGCGCCGCGGTCGCGTACCGGTCTTCGGGCTTCCTGGCCAGGGCAGTCCGGCAGATGGTGTCCAGGTCGCGCGGGATGACAGGGCACAGCGAACGCGGGGATGGCGGCGGGCCATCGCCGAGGATCCGGGCGAGGACCTCGGCCTCGCTCGACCCCGGGTAGGGGACGGACCGCGTCAGGAGCTCGAACAGGATCGCCCCGAGGCCGTGGACGTCGGTCCCCTCGCGGATGGTCTTCTCGCCCCGGGCCTGCTCCGGGCTCATGTAGGCGAGCGTCCCGACCATCGCGCCGCTGGCCGTGCACTCGAGCCGACCGGGACTCTCGCCCATCGCCTTGGCCAGGCCGAAGTCGCCGACCTTGGGTCGGAACGCCGGCGGGTCGGCGTCGTCGGGATCGCCCACTCGCACCAGCATCACGTTTCCCGGCTTGAGATCGCGGTGCAGCAACCCGGCGGCGTGGGCCTGCTGCACGCCGTCGGCGATCTCGGCCACGAGCGCCGCCGCCCATCGCGGGGGAATCGGCCGGTCCGGCGGACGTCGCGTCAGCCAGCCGGCAAGCGACCCCTCCGGGCAATATTCCATCACCATGTAGTAGAGCGCGAAGACCTCGTCGGCCTCGAGCACGCGCACGACATTCGGGTGATCGATGATCACAGCCTTGCGCGCCTCGTCCATGAAGCGGGCCAGCGACCGGGGCGAGGCCAACGTGTCCGGGTTCGGCACCTTCATGGCCCGCTCGCAGCCGAGCTTCAGGTCGCGGACCCGCAGGACGGTGCCGTAACCGCCATGGCCGAGCACCCCGATGACCTCGAACCGGCCGATCCGCTCGACCGGGCGCGGATCCGTCGAGGGTCCTGTATCCTGCAGGCTGACGCCCGGGGCCTGCTGCCAATCTGCCACGACTTGACGCAGCAGCGAGGCGAACGACGGGTCGAGATCGCCCAGCGTCCGGGGAAACGAGGCATCCTCGGGTGATGGTTCCGGCCGGTCCAAGATGATCTCCCCGTGCGAGGATCGCGACGTCGTCGCCGACTCGGGCCCGGCCAGCACCGGCCATTCACTCTTTCATGGCCTGCCGCAGGCGGCCGATGACTTCGTGGCAGATCCGGCTGACATAAGATCCCGAACAGCCACGCCGTCGTCCGATCTCCTCGCAGGTCACTCCTTCGATGTACCGCCACGTGACCAGTTGCTGCTCGTCGGGATCGAGCTGCGCGAACGCCTCGGCCAGGAGATGCTCCTGCTCGTTCCGCATCGCCTTGCCGCTCGGGGAGGTCGCGGGGTCGGGAACCGGCTCTTCCAGCCCGCCCCGGACAAGCCCGCCACCGCGCCGCTGGGTGTTCTCGTGCCGGACCATCTTCCGGAAGGTTTTGTAGAGGAGCTTGCGGAGCCAGGCCTTCCGGAGTTCATCGGTCGAGCCGGGGACGTTCCCCTCGCGGATCCTCTCGACGGCCGCGACGATCGTCCGCTGTACCAGGTCGGAAGCCCCCTCTTTCCCCGCCAGCCGTTCCCCCTTGATCCGCCAGGCGACGAACAGCAGGTACGACCGGAACGACTCGATGGCCAGCTCCAGCGCCTGCCGATCGCCGATCGCCGGCACTCCGAGGGCCTCGATCGAATTCGCCGGGGGTTCCATCTCGAAGAATCCTCGTGCCGTCGAGTTCCGGTTTCCCGCCGTCGGGGGATTAGGTGAGGGACGGATCCCCAAGCTCCATTGTGCCAGACATCCTGGACCTACGCATCGGTGCACTCGATTTCCCCACCCGAGCTATGGAGATGGCAACGACCGCGTCGGTACATCCGATGGAATCGACGAACCCGCCATCATGCGATGGCAGAAATGAGGAAATCATGATCGCCCCAACGCTCTCGGGCCGGTTCCTGTACCAGAGTTTCCGCCACGATCCCATCGATGTCTTGAACGGTCAGGTGGAGGGCTCCCCGGCGCTGGCCCGCCCCTGGGCACCGGTGGGCACGCTCGACGTGAACACCGACGCGGTCCTCGGGGATGTCGTCGGGACGCTTACATTCCGGGCGGGCGTGGTCCTCCAGGTCAAAGGCCGGATCACCCCGGCGAGCGCGTCCTTGCCGGGCTCGGTGGAGCTGAGGGCCGAGGGTCTGGGCGCCATCTACCAGATCGCCGGCTGGTTCTTGCCGGATGACGCTCATCTGGTAGGCTCGGTCCTCTGCCTCGCCGGCGATCTGGCCAAACAGCCGGTCGGCACCATCGGCCCGTTCATCCTCTTCCCGACGAGGTAGACTCGTCAGGATGAGTCGTCGATGGCCCGGACTCGTTTCTTGAGACTCCTCGCTCAACGCGACCGCGTGGGTTCCGTCGTCCCTCATCCCTATCTGAGGGCCCGCGCAATCGTCACGACCCGCAAGGTCGGGCGGCCGCGGCGGCGAATTTCTGCCGCCAGGCGCCGCCAGGCGCCGATTCCGGCGCGAGCCGGGCCCCTGATTTCCGACGCCTCCCCCCGAGCCCCGGGCGGGGAGGAGGTGCCCGAAGGGCCGATGACGGGGCGGTCGGTGCCTTCGCAGATCGGCCGGCAACTCGCTCGCCACGGTGGCGTTGAGCGAGAAACCCCCGATTTTCCGACTTGCTCACAGCGAATCGGAGGTGCGGCCCCACGGCTTGGGGATGTCGGTGACCAGCCGGCCGCCCTTGAAGATCGAGACCGTACCGGTCGATTGCGAGATGCACATGGCCAGGGCCTGCGACATGGCCGTGATGCTGGCGGCGGCCTCGTGGCGGGTGCCCAGGCCGTGGGGCAGCGGAGGGTCGAGCTTGCCGCGAGGGGCGAGGTATCGGCCCGCCGCCGAGGACCACGCCGTCGCCCCGCACGATGAAGGCCCCGTCGATGGCCGAGAACTCCTTGATGGTCTCTTCCAGCCGCGGGTCGAGGATGTTGCGCTCGACCTCGGGATAGCCGTGGAAGGGATTGATGACCAGTTGATGGCTCTGCGCCAGGACGCGGTCGCTGTCGCCGATGACGAAGAGGGTGCCCACTGGCCGCCCCTCGCGTCCCTCGACGCCGAGCTCGCCGGCAAGGGTCAGCACGCCGCTCGAAGACAGTGGCGGTGACATCGGGGGGCAGCGGCTCGGCCGTCGCCGCGGAGAAGAGCTCGATCTCCTTGCCCATGTCGAGGACCATGATGGTGTCGATGGTCCCCGAGAGGTCCAGGCCCGTAAGGCAGAGCACGCGGTCGCCGGCATGGATGAGGCCCTCGGCAGCCGAGACCAGGATGGCGACCTTGATCTGGCCGGTGCGGGTCATCGGTACGTCGGGGATGCGGACCACCGCGCAGAGGTCGCCCCAGCCCGCCGGCGCCGCGAACGCCTGCCGGCGCGAGACGAGGAGCACGCGGAAGTTCACGTCCTCGATCAGGGCGGCGAGGTCGCAGTCTTCCTCGACGACGTCAGCATGCAGCAGGATGACCCGAGCTCCGACCTCGCGGGCAATCGCGTGCGCGTGGCGGACCATGCTGCGTGTCAGGGTCTTCACGGGTCGGCTCCGGTACGGGTTCACGGAGGCCCGGGTCGGGCGCCCCCGGCGTCTGAATCGGTCCGTCGGGCCGGGTCGCTCGCGGCAGGGGCGGAATCGGGGAACTCGAGGGCCATCTGGAGGATGCCCAGGTCGTCGTACTTGGGGCGAGGATCCGAGTCGCCGGTCAGCTCAATCCGAATCGTGTTCTTCCCAGCCTTCAGCAGCTCGCGGGGGATGGCGATGCGGATGCGCTCGGGCGACTCGTTGCGCCGTGAGGATGTGGCGATTGAGATAGTCGATCCGCCGGCCGTTGACGATGGCATAGGTCCGGAGCTCGCCCTTGCGAACCTGGAGCGAGTACATGGTATCGCCGGCCTCGGGTACGACCTCGAGGACGTCGAGCACCAGTTCGGCAGGCCCCTGGCTGTCGGCGGCGAGTTCGACGGTGCGTTCGAGCGACAGGGCCTCGAACTCGGGCGGGTCGAGCGGCTTGGTGATCGAGACCTCGTCGCCGAGGTGGTGGGCCGAGATGTCGAAGACGATCCGCCGCCCGCGGCCGAGCACGGTGAGCCGGCTCAGCGAGGCGCGGGGGAACGTCAGCATGCCCGAGTAGGGCGTGGCCAGGGTGATGGATTCGTCCGAGAGGGTCGTGAGCGCCCCCTCGGCGAAATCGCCGTCGGTGGGCCGGGCGACGGGGGTGGCCCGCCACTCGGCGCGTACCTGAAGCCCGGAGACCGGCTTGCCCTGGGCGCCCACGCGGCGGAGGAATAATCCGGCGACCTCGCCCCAGCGAAGATACACCGGCCGGCCGCCGACGTTCAGGACGATCCGCTCGGAGTCGGCCGACCGCACCTCGCCGAAGATCTGGTCGCCGATAACGAGCCGAGCCTCGTCCCTGGCCGGTTCGACCTTGAGGCTGGCCGGCGGCTCGACGAGGCGGATGAGCGACAGGTCGTCGAAATCGGCGGCCGCCGGCCCTACTCCGGCCGTCGCGGGGGCCGTCGTATCAGCCGCGGTCGTCGCGAGCTTGATCGAGGTGAGTGGCCCCTGCGGGCCGCGGCCGTGTGCCAGCTCCTGGCCGTCGATGGAGATCTCGGTCTCGTCGGGGCCGAATCGCAGCGTCAGGCGGTGCCACCCCGGGGTGCGCGCCAGGCGCTGGATCTGCAACCCGGCGGGCGACTCGACGCTCAGGCAGTCCTCGGACCGCCCCAGGACGACGCGAGTCAGGCTCGGGCCGGAAAAGGTGCGGAAGACCGTCTCGACGACGCACTCGCGGCCCCGGGCGACCATCCCGTCGTCGTGGAAGGCCACCTCGAGCCGGCCGGCGACGAGGGGCTCCTCGAGGTTGTGGGTGACCGATGCATTGCCGGGCGGCAGTCGCAGGCATCGTCCCGAGCCGGCCGGCACCGCTCGGCCGTCGCCGCGCCGCCGGAGACCGACCACCGTGCGGGGTCGATCTGCTCGAAACCCTCGGCGAGGTACCGCGCCTCGCCCGGCCGCTGGACGATGGCCTGGACGCTCGGGCGGGGCACGACGATCTCGGCGGCCTGCCAGGCGGGTGCGAAGCGGGCCTCGGCGCCATCCAGCGAGCGGAGCAAGCCAGAGACTCGCCCGGCCTCGCCCATGAGGAGGTGGAACGGAGGCGGGCCGGCGGTGGCCCGCGGACCGGGATTCGCGCCGAGCGGGGGGCCGTCGCGGTGGATCGTTACCCCGGGTTCCAGCGCGATCGGTGGACCGCCCTGCGCCGGGACGAAGCGGAAACCCGATCGGGCATCGCCGGCGATCCGTCCCGAAATCGACACGCCGCCGGGTCGGTCGAGGAACTCGGAGTTCGCCTGGGCGAGCGCCGGGCGGGCAGAAGAAGCAGCAAGGCGAGAACGGGGGCGGCCCGCAGCCCCGCCTCGCCGATCGGCTCGCGTCGGGTCGTTCGCTTCATGATCACCGATTCTACGCCCGTCGCCGGGGAGCGGGCAAGGCGCGGCGGCTCAGGGTTCCTCGTCGCCGTATCCGTCGCCCCGCGGCTTGACGCCGATGACCTTCTCGATCGCCCGCACCAGCTTTTCCATGGCGAAGGGCTTGCGGATGTAGTCGCGTACGCCGAGCATCTCGGCATAGGCGCGGTGGCGGCTTCCCTCGTTGCCCGTGATCATGATCGTCGGGATCAGCCCGCCTGGTCGGCTCTTGAGCTTCTCCAGGACGAGGAAGCCGCTCTTCTTGGGCATCATCATGTCCAGGACGAGCAGGTCGGGGTTCTCGCGCTCGGCGATCATCAGCCCGGCGTTGCCGTCGCGGGCGACCAGGATGCGGAACCCCTTGTTTTCGAGGATCGTGCGCATGGACTCGAGGATCTCGTGGTCGTCGTCGACGATGAGGATCGTCCGCTGTTGAGGGGGCATTCTGGAGACTCCCGCAATCTACGCCGGTTGCCGGCTCGCTACAGGTGTGTCGGGGCCGGTGGCCCTCAGGAAGGATTCACCGACATCATACTACGCCGCGGGGACTTGGGGAAGGGGCGCGGCGGCCACTCGATGAGCATGCTAAAGTTTGTGCAATCGATGGATCGGGAATAAGAATCCCCGGGGATGTCGCGTCGTCCGGACACCCCCTTCCCATGGGGAGGCCGTTGTTGCCATAATCGAGGACAATGTTCGCGATCACGAGGCCTGGTCGTGCCTGCTCGGGGCCGAATCGCGACGGCGTACTTCGGAAATCGACAAGCGACTGAGATAAAGGAAGGCGGACCATGAAGCCGTTGAGGACGTGGCTGACGCGGCTCGCGTTCATGGGGGCGTGTGCGGTCGTCGCCGGATGCGGGTCGAGTGACATACCTGATCCGAGCTCGGATGGTTCGGCGGCGGCGTCGCCGCAGGAATCGGCGCCACCGCCAATCCCGACACCGCCGGCCGCGGAGGAAGCACCCAAGGTTGCGGCGTCGGACACTCCGGCCGAGGAAGCGAAGACCGACGAACCCAAGCCCGAAGAGGCGGCGGCTCAGGCCGCCCCCGCCGCCGAGACAACAGCCGCCGCGCCCGAGCCGGCCGGCGACGGTGCTTCTGCGGCGCCGGATAAGAACTCGGCCACCGCCGAGATGCTGGCTCTGTCGACCAAGGAGCCGGCCGCGCCCGCGCCGGCGGCGTCCGGCGACGGCGCGGCCCCCGCTGCTCCCGCCCCAGGTGGCGGACCACCAAACATGGGGCCGGGTGCTCCCGGCGGACCTCCGACTGCCGGCGGGGGCATGATGAACATGGGCCCGAACGCCCCGGGTGCCGGCGCGGGCATGAACCCCAGCCAGATGGGGGGCGCCATGCAGGCCCAGATGTGCGCCCAAATGCAACAGCCCAACCAGATGCAGGGTCAAATGCAGGCCCAGATGCAGGGCGGGCCAGGCGGACGTGGCGGCGGCATGATGGCCGGTGGGCCAGGAAGTCCGGGTGGCGGCGCTAACTCCAGGGCGCCCGATTTCCGCAGCCCCGAGGGAGCCGTGCAGGCGTTCATCGACGCCGTCAAGGCCAAGGACCTCGCACGTCTCACCGATGCGACCGCGCTGCGTGCACCGAACGAGTCCGCGAATCATAACAAGGACATGTTCACCCGGATTCTCGACGGGTCGTATTCCAACGAAGAGATCGATAAGCTGGCCACCTACCTCGACGGCTACCAGATCAGCGGTGCGAACCAGCAGAAGAGTTCGGCACGATTGGGTGTGATCCTGTCCAAGGTGGGACAGAATAATAGTCAGATGTCGGTCGTGATCACGGCTCGCAAGGAGAAGAAGGGCTGGGGCGTCTGCGACATCAGCTATGTCGCGGAAAAGAAGAACCCGCGATACGGCCCGATGCGGTCCCAGACCAAGCGTTGAGGCACACCGCCTGCATCACCCCCGAAGCCACGCCGACCCCCGGGAGGCTCGTCCTCCCGGGGCCGCGCACTCATCATCGCGAGTTGTGGGCGAAACGGGCGATTTCTTCGTAGATCCGCGAATACTCGCGGGCGCTGCGGTCCCACGACCAGTCGGCTTTCATCCCGGTCCGCATGAGCCGGACCCAGGCCTCGCGGTCGCGCCAGGTCGTCAGGGCTCGTTCGATCGCCTGCCAGAGCGCATCGGCGGTGGGCTCGGAGAACCAGAATCCGTTGGCCGTGCCGTCGCCGATGGTGCGGGGATTGGCGTTGACGACCGTATCGGCAAGGCCGCCGGTGGCGCGGACGATCGGGACGGTGCCGTGCGCCAGGCTGTAGAGCTGGTTCAGGCCGCACGGCTCGAAGAGGCTGGGCATCAGGAACAGGTCGGCACCGGCCTCGATCTGGTGCGCCAGCTCCTCGTTGAAGCCGAGGTAGGCGACGCAGCGCCCCCTGTGCCGGTGCGCCAGCTCGTCGAGGAGCGTATGGTAGCGGGGATGGCCGGCGCCGAGCACGATCAATTGCGCGCCGGCCGCAAGCAGTTGGTCGGCGACCTCGGCCAGCAGCTCCCATCCTTTCTGCGGATCGAGCCGGCCGATCTGCGCGAAGAGCGGGACATCCTGGCGACGCTCGAGCCCGGCGTGCGACTGGAGCCAGTCCTTGCACGCGGCCTTCCCCTCGGTGAGGTTCGAGAGGTCGTAGCGACGGGCGAGCATCGGCTCAAGCGCCGGGTTCCAGATATCGGTGTCGATCCCGTTGACGATGCCCCGGAGCTCGCTGCTGCGGGCCCGGAGCAGGTCGTCGAGCCCCGAGCCGTAGCGCGGCGTCTGGATCTCGCGGGCGTAGGTGGGGCTGACCGTGCTGATCCGGTCGGCGAAGACCAGGCCGCCCTTCATGAAACAAAGCTTGCCATGGAACTCGAGCTGGCGCCAGTTGAAGAGCTGCCAGTCCAGGCCCGTCAGTGCCATGTCCCAGTGCCAGAAGGCCCCCAGGTAGGCGAGGTTGTGGATGGTGTACAGGGTTCCGGCCCCCGCGATTGCGGGGAGGTCTCTGTAGAGCGTTCGCGCGTAGACCGGGATGAGGGCAGTCTGCCAGTCGTTGCAGTGGAGGACCTGCGGCCGCAGCTCAAGGGCCTGGACGGACTCGAGCACGGCCCGCTGGAAGAAGACGAAGCGTTCGCAGTTGTCGTCGTAATCGGCGGTGCCGGTGCCGTAAAGCCCGTCGCGGTCGAAATACTCGGGCTGATGGACGAGGTAGACGGGAACATCCGAACCCGGCGCCCGTGCCCGCAGTAGGCGCCCCTCAACGATGTGGGCCCCGACCGGGATTTGAAGGCTGATGCTCACTTCGGCCAGCTCGAGCCCGGATTGCAGGGTCCGCCGATAGGCGGGAAGGAACAGCACCGGCCGATGTCCCTGTTTCTCCAGGGCACCCGGCAGGGCACCCGCCACGTCCGCCAGTCCCCCCGTTTTGGAGAAGGGCACCGCCTCGGAGGCCACCAGGACGACATCCACCGCGAGTCGGCCTCCGATCGCCGGGCAGTCAACCCGCGATTCGTGGAGAGAAAGGAAAGATGGGCGGCCGTCCCGACCGACCCGTCGCGAGAGCTCGGAGCATGCCCGGGAATCGCCTTGGGGGTGGATTAGACACTGAGCCGAAGTCTAACGGGTGGGCCGGACGCGGTCCATAGCCCGGTTTGCGTTGAGATCCGCGGCTCCTCGGCGCCGCGGCGCAAGAAAACGAACAGCCCCCGGCTGGCCGGCCAGCCGGGGGCTGTTCCTGGTTCTTCGGCGTGATGGCGGACGGGGCTGGGTCTCAGTTCGACATCGCCGCCTCGGTGGCGTTTTGCATGTTCTGAATGGCGCGGACCTTACGGCAGGCCTCGGAATAGGCGCGGCGTCACCTGCTCGCCCTCCCAGTCGACCATCCGGCCGGGGAAGTCCTGCCGCTTGGCCCAGGCGTTGAGATGCTTGAGCAGGCCGTACTCGTATTTCTCGTCCTGGTCCTTAGTCCAGGCGAAGAGCGCCCGCCCGGTCCGGGGCACGCTCGGTCCGTCCTCGCCATTGCGAGGGGACGGGTTGACCGAGGGAGGAGGCGGAGGTGCGCTCGCGGCGGCCTGAGGTGCCGGCGCGGCGGGAGACTCGCCGACCGGCGTGGCCGGCTCGACCTCGGCACGGCCTCGCAGGGCCTCGCGAGCAAAGCGCGGGATGCCGTCGCGATAGAGATACCGACCGACGCCGAACTTGACGGCGGCCCGCTTGAACGCATCGGCGAAGCCGCTCTTGTCGTCGTCGCCCGGATCGGCCATGCCGGCGTAGCCGCCGGCGTCGCACTTGGTGAGGACCGAGCCGTCCGGCAGCCGGATCGTCAGCCGGCAGATCACCGAATGCTCGAGCGGTACGAAGTCGTCCCACCAGTTCTCCGGCCCGAGCACCTCGTCGAGCCGGTTCATCACCGTCCGCGCCGTGACATAGTGCAACTGGCGGCCGGCCTGCGAGCGAAGCTTGACCTCGTCGGAGTCGAAAGGCGCGGCGAGGGCCGCAAAGAGATCGCGATGCTGAGTCATGAGGTAACGCCCCCCGGAGGATCGAGCGGCCTGCCGTCGGGATCGAATCCCCGCGCGGTGACCGCCACCCTCGACTGTCATCCCAAACCGGGTGCAGGAGGTGGCTCGCACAACCGGCAACCCCGCCGCCCTGCTCGGGCCGGCCTGGCCGCCGAAAAAGCCACCGTCCGCCCGAGGCCGGATGATGATCATCCAGCTCGAGCGGACGGGTAGATTGTACCGATTGTGTGCTCGGTAGACAAGCGTATACTACCGGAAATCTTCCTGGCCGGGGATCAGGCCATCCGGGTGAGGTTGGCTGGGACCTGCGCCTGGGCGACGGCCTTGGTCGAGAAGCCGTACCTCGACAGGATGACGGCCATCAGGATCGTGGCGATGACGATGGCCGCCAGGGAGACACCGAGCATGGCGACGTAGATATCGCTCTTGGGGGACTGGACCAGCACGCCCCCCGGCCGCCGCTGGGCGGTGGCGGCCGAGCGGCCGCCCGCCGTGCTAGAACCGCGGGATGATGGTAGACGAGACAATGTCACCCTCCTTTATCTTCTTCCCCTGAACGGTGCTGCCCAGGACTCGGACCACGGCCTGGTCGGGGTCCACGGCGATGATCTGGCCCTCTCCGAGGTACTCGGCACGGGGCTTCGTGCGGTAGAGGTGGAGCTTGTGGCCGACCACCAGGCCGTCATCCGCCCCGATGGTGATCTGGAGCCGCTTGTTCGTGGCGTCGACCTTGCTCACCTCGCCGGTGACCGGGGGCGGGTTCTCCATCCCCTTGATCTGGGCGATGTCGGTGGAGAGCCCATGCTCCTGGAGGAGCGTCGTGTACTTGGCGACCCGCTCGCGGAGGTCGGTGTTGTTCTTCGAGGCGGTCTCGAGCATGCGCTCGAGCTCGCGGATGCGGTCGTTCAGCTCGGCCTGGCGGAGCTGGTACTCGTTGGCCTGCTTCTCCACGGCCGACTTCTGCTGACGCAGCAGCACCGTCTCGTTGCGCCGGGCCTCGACCTCGGCGAGCGAGGTCTGCGAGGTCTGCAATCGCCGTCGCGAGCTGCTCGCGGACCGAGGTGATCTGCGCGAGGTCTCGCTTGTTCTGGTCCTCGAGAGTCCGGATCCGGCTCTCGAGAGTCTTGGTCGCCTGCGCCGCCGCAGCCTGCGCCTCGTCGAGTTGCTTCTTCGAGGCCTCGACCTGGGCCTTCGCGTCGGTCAGGGTCTTGCTGACCTTGTCTACCTGGGCCTTCCGCTTGGTGGCCTCATCCTTCCAGTTCTTCGACGTCACGAAGACCATCGACGAGATGCCCAGGAACATCAGCGAGAAGGCCATGATGACCAGTACGAGGATCTTGCCAACTTGGGTCATGGTCCCATCCTACCAATCAGTAGTTGACGGCCGGCCGACCATCCTCGCGACGTCACCGCCGCGAGCCGATACAGGATGGGGCTTGGACCGTGGATGTTGCGGAAATGAGGAAGGCCCGACCGCGACCCGCCGCGCCAGGCGTCGCGGGCCGGCGAACCTCTTCAATCCTAACTTTAGACGTCGCGGAGCGGCAAGCCGTTCACTGCGTCGGCTGGAATGATCGACCGGACCACGATTCCTCACCCCGACCGGCGTTCACTGGACCAAATCTAACCCATGCTCGGCGTTCAGGCAAGAAAAGTGATCTGGCGAATTGGGGGAGTTTGGTCAATCGTGTGGTGCGATCCGGCGGCGCGGGCGGATCAGGCCCACCGGAATCCAACCGATGGTGACCGCCAGGCATGACAGGCCCAGCCAGTCACCCCAGCGGGAATACCAGGTGGTCCGGTCGTCGAGGGGGACGTAGACGATCAACAGGTCCTCCTTGCTCTTGTCGAGCCGGCTACGGATCTCGCCGTTGCCGTCCACCAGCGCGGAGAAGCCCGTATTCACGGCGCGGACCAGCGGGACGCGATGCTCGACCGTGCGGAACACACCGATGGCCAGGTGGGTGTCGAGTTCCGACGAGTCGGGATACCAGCCGTCGTTGGACAGGTTCACAAGGATGTCGGGCTGGTGGGCCTGGCCAGGCTCGCTGAAGAAGAGGTTGATGACCTGGGGGATCGTGTCCTCGAAGCAGATGGCCGGCGCATAGCGATACGGGCCGATCTCGAAGGTACGCGGTTCCTTGCCGAAGCTCAGCGAGGGGATGCGATCGCGATAGGGGGTCAGGCTGGCCAGCCACGGCAGGGCCTCGATCAGCGGGATGAACTCGCCGAACGGGACCAGGTGGATCTTGTGGTAGAACTCGATCTCGGGGTGCGACGGGCGGAACAGCACGGCCGTGTTGTACTGATGCAGTCGGTCGGGCTCGTGGTCCCAGACCCCGCAGCCGACCAGCATCGGCACGCCGGCCTCGTTGGTCAAACCGTGCAGGTTATCCAGCACGCTTCGCCGCGTCTCGAGCCAGTCGGCCGGCGAGATCTTCGTCGGGATCGATTCGAGCTGGCGCTTCAGGGTCGCCGTGTTCACATCGGGCGACATCATGATGAAGCTGTAGGGGTATGAGGTCTCGGGCCAGACGATCAGCTCGGGGCGCGGATCGACGGCCACGGCGCGGCGGATCAGCGCTTCGAAGCCGGCGAGGACGCGTTCGCGATCGCGGTTCTTCTGTCCCTGGGCGAGATTCGATTGCAGGAGCGCGACGCGGGGCCCGGGCGGAATGCGGCCGTCGACAATCGGTAGGCGCCGTAACAGAAGGTGGTCCCGAGCAGGAGCGTGATGACCCACAGCCGCGCCGACTGGCCCCGCGTCAATCGGAATCTGCCGTGGACCGGCCGGAACAGCGGCAGCGTCACCACGTTCGACGAGCCAGGCGTTGAAGATCGCGATCACCAGGCTGATCCCCAGCGAGCCGGTGATGTCGGCGACCTGGATCACGTGCAGGTAGCGATACTGGCTATGCGCCAGGTAATACCAGGGGAAGCCGGTGAGGAAGTAGGCGCGAAGGTATTCCACCGTGACCCAGGCAATGGGTGCCGCCACCATCAGGGGCGCGCAGGCGGAAGACGGCCCACCGGGCCAGCGCGAGGAACAGCAGCCACCACAGCGAGAAGACCGACGCCAGCACGATCCAGCCGATCCAGGCTCCCGACCCGATCAGGCGGAGCCAGGGCACCGCCAGGATCCAGAACACCAGACCCCCGGACCAGGCGGCCAGGTAGCTCTTGGCGGGCGCATTTGGGACGGTGACGAGCCAGAACAGGGGCGTCAGGGCGACCCAGGCCAGCACTCCCCACTCCATGGGGGGTGTGAAGGTCGTCCAGAGGACCAGGGCCGAGACCACTCCCGCGGCCAGGCGATGGCGCAGCCAGCCGATCTCGGGGCTCGCCGGGGCGGCCTGGGTCTCCCGTTCCGGCGCCACAACAGTCATCAGTCGTCCGTCCTTCGTCATCAGGGGAGAGGCAAGCTTCGGGAAGCGCGGCCGTCTCGCGGCGGGCCGGCGGGGTGTCCCGACAGGTCTTCGTGTCGTCGGCTACGGCGATTCTGTCATTATTGTGAGGATATCCCAGGCCCCGGATGAGGTGCCAGTACTCTACCATGCCAGCGGCTGGATGGCTCAAGACGAGGGCTGCCACCCCGAGGGAAGGAATCCGACCGTGTCGCCCACCTCGTAATCGCGGTCCCCGGCGGCGAAAGCCGCGAATCCCTGCGCGGGCGACGGTGAGAAGGTCGGCCGAGCCCGCCCAATCGAGGGTCTCGATCCGCGGTTGATCCTCGCCCGGGACGACCTCGAGGCGCGCCGGATGGTAGGTCGGCCGGTCGCCGCGGTGGCGGAACGGTCGAGCGAGCCGACCCAGGCCGAGCGGCGGCATCGGCAACCCGTGCGACAGGACCCGGAGCGCCGGCCGGACGAAGAGCAGGAACCCGACCACGCCGCTGACCGGATTCCCCGGCAGGCCGAAGACGAGCGGGCCGTCCCGATGCCCGCCGCGCGTCGGCTGGCCGACCTCCTCCGTTCGCGAAGGACCGACTCCGAACCAGATGGGCTTACCCGGCTTCAGGCGGACCTTGTGGAAAATCTGCCGGACGCCGAGGGATTCGAGCGTCTCGGGCACCAGGTCACGCTGGCCGGCGGAGACGCCGCCGGTGATGAGGACGAGGTTGCAATCCAGGGCGAGCCCGAGAGTCGACCTCAGAGCGACCGGCTCGTCGGCGACGATCGGGAAGACGACAGGATTCGCCCGGTCCTGTTTCACCAGCGCCTCGAGCATGACGGCGTTCGAGTTGCGGATCTGGCCCGGGCCGGGTCGGCGGTCTGGCGTCGACGAGCTCGTCCCCGGTGGAGATGATCGCGACCGAAGGTTGGAAGACCCGGGGCTCGGTCCGGCCGACCGATGCGAGCACGCCCAGGTGCGCCGGCCCGAGGACCGTGCCGGCATCCATGATGACGGTACCTGGCGCATCTCTCGCCCGCGAGGCAGGATGTTCTGCCCGGCGCGGACCTCGGGCTCGTCGATCCGGACGCCGCGCTCGCCGGTTTGCGTACGCTCGTGCATCACGACGGCGTCGCAGCCGGCGGGGATCGGGGCGCCAGTCATGATCGTCGCGGCCTCGCGGGGCCCTAGCCGACGCGACGGCGTCTGCCCCGCCAGGATCGTCTCGCCCGTACCGAGCCAGCGGTCGGGGCCGCCCAGGTCGACCGTTCGCACGGCGAAGCCGTCGACCAACGCCTTGTCGAACGGGGGCAGGTCGATGTCGGCCGTGATGTCCTCGCCGAGCTTGCAGCCGAGGGCGTACTGGAGCGGCACATGTCGCGGCGGCAACGGCCGCGACGCTTCAAGCACCGCGCGGAGGGCCTCGTCGATCGTCAGCATGAGTCATCCTTCGGGTCGGCGGCGGTCGGGAGCTGGTCCGGATTCGGACCCTGGCCCGGCCTCATCGGGGCGACTCGACGAAGTTCCTGAGGAGGTGCGTGCCCTCGTGAGTCAGGAAGCTCTCGGGATGGAACTGGACGCCCTCCATCGGGAACCGCCGATGCCGGACACCCATGATCTCGCCCTCGTCGGTCCACGCCACCACCTCGAGGTCCGCGGGCAGGCTGCCCTGCTGGATCACCAGGCTGTGGTATCGCGTCGCCTGAAACGGGTTTGCAAGCCCGCGATAGACGCCCTGATTGTCGTGGTTGATCCACGAGGTCTTGCCGTGCATGATCCGGTCGGCCCGCACCACCCGGCGCCCAGGGTATGGCCGATGCACTGATGACCCAGGCAGACGCCCAGCAAGGGAATCCGCGGGCCGAATCGCTCCACCACCTGGTTGGATATCCCGGCCTCCCGAGGCGTGCACGGGCCCGGCGAGATGATCAGCCGGTCCGGATTCATCGTCTCGATCTCCTCGAGCGTGATCCGATCGTTGCGCACGACCCGAAGGTCCAGCGCCGGGTTGATCTCGCCCAGGCGCTGGACCAGGTTGTACGTGAAGGAATCGTAATTATCAATCAGGAGGATCATCGGGGTTGTCGTCTGGGCGTCCTGGTCAGGGCGTATTCGTCTGCGTCTCTAGCCGGAGAGTCCCGCGAATCGGGCGAAACGAGTGCGGCCGGCGTGGGCCGGGTGGTGGCGATGGAATGATCGTAGCGTCTCTGTCGGCGGATCGAAAGAGAATCCGGGCGAGCGGCGCGCCGGGAACACGGCGGGTGCTATGTTTGCGGGATACCGTCGGTCGTGGTCACGGGGCGTTGTGGCGTCATGACGCGGACTGGCTTGTCCTGGTCGTATCTCGGGCGGGACGCGACGGTGAACAGCCCGGCAAGGAGGATCGTGATGTCGGCCGCCTTCGTCGCCTTGAGTCTGGGCCTGGCCATGGGTTCGACGGGCCAGGGGCAGGTAACCGCCCCTCGGGAACGTCCCTTACTACATGCCGCAGCCCACGGGGCCGAACGGGCCCCAGTCCGTCCCCTACTACTATCCGTACCAGAAGCGGACATCCCGGCATCATCACGACTACATCCTGCCCCCCGGGCCGGGGAATGGCTGGGGGTTCGGCAACGGGTTCCCGGACGCCTACGGCTGGGCCGACTACGGCCCATATCTGCCGCTCAACGCCGACCGGACATCCGACTACTACTTCCCGCGGTATTTCACCGTCCCGCCGGAACAGATGTTCTTCCCGACGTATTACAACCACTACGAGACGCGAGGCCAGCGCTACCTGCCGTACGTGGCCGACGGCGGCGCACATCCGGCGGGCGGTGCGCCGCAGGGGCCGTCCGAATTGCCGGTGCGTCCGTATGCCTCGATGCCGGGCGACAGGCCATTCACGACCGTGCCCCGGCTCAACGGCCGGTCGGAGGTCCCGTTCGTGCCATCGGGCACGTCGGGGCTGACCCCTTGATGCGGATCGCCCACAGGGCCCAGCCCGGGTGCACTCGACCCGGGCCGGCCGGTCCTGGCCTCTGCCTTGATTCGGCGATCTGGGTAGACCATGACTGCTTGTCAAAGCGTCGATTGTTCTTTAGCATGGATTCGCGTAGTCGTCCGGCCGGGGCACGATGGACCGGCCCTGGCGACGCCGAATCCATTCCGGGACGGATCCCGCCGCGAGAATCCGATCGAACCTTTCGTGGACCTCGATCGTAGCAGCGCTGGAGGTCGGGTCGGCGCGATCGCGCGGGATCGAGGTCCCGTGGGCACGGCCGGCGAGCTGGCCGGTCCGCGTCTCCCGATGAACCGGAATCCGCAACGCCGCAGCCCGACCAGCGCCGTGGCGCACTATCTCGTTGTCGCCCTTATTCTTCCGTTCGATCTCAATCATTCGACCGACGAAATTTTTCTGCTGCGAGTGAATCTCCGGTCCGGGACGTCTCCCGGGAGCTCCGGCCGCCGAGGCGACCGCCTCCGTCCCTCTTCGTCCTTCATCCGAGCAAAGCAAAAGGCGCCCGCGTAATGAGCCATGAAGTCATCATCGAGACCCGGAACCTGACGAAGGTCTACCGAGATTTCTGGGGCCGGCCCAAGGTCCAGGGCGCTCAAGGCCCTGGACCTGAAGGTGCATCGCGGCGAGATCTTCGGATTGCTCGGGCCGAACGGTTCGGGGAAGACGACCACGATCAAGCTGCTGCTCGGCCTGCTCTTCCCGACCGAGGGCGAGGCCCTGATCTTCAACGAGCCGACGACGAACGTCGCCAAGAACGAGCGGATCGGCTACCTCCCCGAGGAGTCGTACCTCTACAAGTTCCTCAACGCCGAGGAGACGCTGCAGTTCTACGGGCGGCTGTTCAAGATCTCCCGGCCACGAGCGGAACAAGCGGGTCGGCCGGCTGATCGACATGGTGGGCCTGACCGCCGCCAAGAACCGGCAGCTCCGCGAGTACTCCAAGGGCATGCAGCGGCGGATCGGGCTGGCGCAGGCCCTGATCAACAACCCCGAGCTGATCCTGCTCGACGAGCCGACCTCGGGCCTCGACCCGATCGGCACCGCCGAGATCAAGAACCTGATCCGCGACCTGCGCGAGCAGGGCAAGACGATCGTGCTCTCGGGCCACCTGCTGGCCGACATGCAGGACATCTGCGACCGGATCGCGATCCTGCATCGCGGCGAGCTCAAGGAGCTGGGTCGGGTCTCCGACCTGCTGACCGTGCAGGACGTCACCCAGATCAAGGCGCGGAACCTCTCGCCCGCCGCCCTCGACGAGATCCGCGACGTGATCCTCCGACACGGCGGCGAGGACTGGTGGTCGACCACCCGACGACCACGCTCGAGGAGCTGTTCCTCCGGATCGTGCACGAGAGCGACCTGCACCCGGGCCGTCGCAAGGTGGGTCACGACGCCGCCAAGCCCGCCGCCCCGGTCGAAGGCGAGCTGGCAGGCCAGGCCAAGCGCCGAGCCCCCGACCACGACGAACCGCCCGGCCCTGCGTCGACCGCACCCGGTGTCGGGGCCGAGGTCTTGCCTCCCCTGGCCGGCACGGGGCCGTGCCGCCGGAGTCGTGCAGCCACGTCTCGGACTTGCGGCGCGCGATGGCGCCTGGCTGCCAAGCGAGCACTGGCCGACCGCAGGCCGCCGCGCCTCGGTCCCGAACACGCGACTGACACCGCCCGCATGGGCCGACACATCCGGATTTCACGACCGAGAACACCAGGACCAAGGGCTCGAGGACCTATCAGATGTCCGTCATCCTCCTGACATTGCACCTCCTCCTGGCGCAGGTCAACCGGCGGCGTCGCCGGGGCCGGCGCCGTCGCCAACGCAGCAACCGGTCGCGGCGCAGGGCGGCCGCGCCGGCCACCAAGGCGCGCCCCGGGCCGCGTCGATCCCGCCACCCTGCCCCAGCCGGGCGGCTCGCAGGCCCAGGCCGTGGCACGCGGGCCAGCCCGGCGCGCGGCCGGCCCAGTTGCCGCCGCCGCCGCAGATCGACCCTGCGACCGTTCAACTTGCTCGCGCTGGATCTACTTCGCCGGCGATCCGCTGGTCGGCAACCAGGATGACCTGCTGGGCGGGGCCATCACCTGGATCAAGGCGATCAGCCTGATCTGCCTGGTGACCTGGCTGTTCTCCTGGATGATCACGGGCGTCAAGGAGCGGGTGGTCGGCCGGCGGCGAGTGGTTCGATTACCTGGGCATCGCTCGCCCTGGTCCTGACGCCGGCGACCGTGCTGATCCGGGTGCATGGAGACCATGAAGCGGATCGAGCCGCATCTCGATCGGTTCCGTCCCGATGGTGACGGCCATGTGGATGGTGTGCGTGCTGCTGTACGCCATCTGGATCGAGGTCGCCTCTGGCGGACGATCCGACGGCTGGGCGGCCCGATCGACTCGGCCGTGCTGGCGCTGGGCCACGTGGCGCTGGCCGCGGGACTGGCGGTCGGCCTCTGGATGCAGCACGCAGGGATATCTGACTCTACATCCTGGTCGTCTTCAACCAGTACGTCCCGGCCAACATGCGGATGTCACCTGGGTCGACGGCCTGGTCTACGGGATGCGGATGGGCCTGACCTTCATGGGCTACGTGATCTTCCTGCGGGTCGCCGGGCAGTTCCTGGTCGAGGCGTTCCAGGGCCGGTTCCGCCGGCTGTTCGCGATCGCGCGGCTGAGCGTCTACGAGGCCAACCGGCGGATGTGGGCGCCCTGGGTGGTGCTCACGGTGTTCCTGCTGGTGCTGGCGTTCACCCACTGGTTCCTCCAGCCGCCGCGGGCCGCCGAGATGGGCCGGCTGTACGTCGGCACGCTGACCCTGCTGGTGCTCGGTCGCTGCTGACGGTGATGGTGACCATCCTGACGCCGCTGTCGCTGCCGACGGACATCCAGCAGCAGACGATCTACACGGTGGTCTCCAAGCCGGTGCGGCGGCTCGAGATGGTCTGGGGCCGGATGATCGGCTACATGGCGCTGGTGACCGTGCTGCTGGTGGTCTTCGGCGCGATCAGCCTGGTCTATCTCTGGCGGACGGTCGGCGGGACGCAGACCGCACGGTCGACGCCATGAAGAAGGCCGAGGCGGAGGGCCGGCTGACCGAGGCCAAGCAGCTGCGAGAGCAGGCCGAGCAGCTCTACACGCGGATGACGGCGCGGGAGCCGATCAAGGGCTCGCTGTCGTTCCTCGACTCGCGGGGCAGCCGCACGCGATGGGGATCGACGTCGGCCAGGACATCTCGACGCCGCGAGCCGCGGAGCCACATCGAGGGGGCCACGCCCTCGGCGGCGATCTGGAGCTTCGGCCGCAAGATGCCCGACCCGTTCACGCCGCCGGGCCGCATGCCCCGGACCCTCAACCGGGTGATCCCGGTCGACCAGTTCCTCCCGTCCGGGGACGATCGAGTGGGACCTCGACCGGATGTATCAGCTCGAGGCGCAGATCAAGACGGCCAGCAGGCCTCGAAGGCAAGCGGCCGACGTGACCGCCTCGCGATCCAACCAGCTCGACCAGGCGATCGCCCGCAATCAGACCAGGAGCTCGATCGCCTCCGTTCCGATTACGAGGCCAAGAAGCGGAAGGCCGACGAGCTGCAAGGGCAGGTCGACGAGGCCGAGGCGGCGGCCGCAGGGCCGATGACGTCAAGCGGCTGCGCAGCGGAGCTCGACAAGCTGCACGCCGCCGCCGGTCACCGTCGAGATGACGTTCAACGTCTACCGGACCACCAAGGGTAAGATCGGCGAGCCCGTCTACGCCGAGATCACCGCGAGCAACCCCTTCACCGGCACCCAGTTCGAGGGCGACATCTTCCCGATCAAGGAGTATTACACCAACAAGGTTACGCTGCCCCCGTCGCTCCTGGCCGGCTCGAATGGCTAGCATGCGGATCGAGATCCGCTGCCTGAGCCCGACGCAGTACCTCGGCATGGCCGAGAGCGACCTGTTCCTGCTGCCGCGCTCGGGGCGGTTCGAGCATCAACTACATGAAGGGGCTCTTCGGCATCTGGCTCCAGGCGATGGTCCTGACGGCCATCGGCGTCTTCGCCGGCACGTTCCTGAGCTGGCCGGTGGCGCTCCTGACCACGATCTTCTTCTTCGTCGCCGGGCAGCTCGCCTTCGGCTTCCTGGTCGACTTCACCCGCCAGGCGGTGATGGGCGGCGGGCCGTTCGAGTCGCTGATCCGCCTGCTGACCCACGACAACCAGATGAGCGAGCTGGCCCCGACGGCCAGCGTCATCCTCGCCAAGACGCTCGACTCGCTGGTCATGCCGGTGATGTCGATGCTGATCTTCATCGTCCCGAACTTCAACGCGCTGGACGTCACCAACATGGTGGCCGACGGCTTCGCGGTCGAGCTGGGGCACGCTGGGCGTCAACACGCTGCTGGCCCTGGGTTATGCCATCCCGTTCTCCGTCGCCGGTTATCTACATCCTGAAGAAGCGAGAGGTGGCCGCATGAGCACCCCGACCTCGACCTACTCGCACCCCGGCTTCCGCAAGAAGCTGGTCTACGGCATGATCATCGTGGTGCTGTTCGGCGTGATGTATCCCTACAGCCTGCAGCTCACGGAAGTGAAGCAGGCAGCGCGACCTCGGCGAGGCGGCCATCGGCCAGATCGACACGGGCAGCTTCATGATGAAGCTGTTCCTCCTGGGCGGGTTCCGCGGCATCGTCGCCGACTACCTGTGGAATCGCGCCGAGGACTACAAGAAGGCAGCACGACTGGGACCGGCTGGCGCAGACGGTCGAGATGATCACCAAGCTCCAGCCCCACTTCCTGGCGATCTGGACCTATCAGAGCTGGAACCTCGCGTACAACGTCGCCGTCGAGTGGGACGCGCCCGAGGACAAGTACGAGTGGATCAAGAAGGGGATCAAGTTCGTCAAGCAGGGCGTCGAGAAGAACCAGCACTCGCCCGACCTGGTCTGGGACACGGCCTGGTACTACTACCACAAGATCGGCTTCTCGGACGAGTCGATCATCCTCCGCCGGCTGTTCCGCGACGACGAGGACGATGACTTCAAGCGGTACTACGACCCCGAGCTGCAAGGCCGAAGGTCGATCGGCGACGACAATTTCAAGCTGGGCTACGGCTGGTTCAGCCGCGCCGTCCGGCTGGTGGACTCGGGTGTCGAGCCGGCTGCAGGGCGGCACGTCGGGCGACGATCCAGTACGTCGACCCGACGCCGCAGCGGAAGGGCCGGCCCGACGACATCGCCTTCCGTTCGATGCCGTCGCACGGCCAGACCCGCTACGCGGCGGCGCTCGAGAAGATGAGCATGAACGGCATCCCGGCGCGGTTCGGCGAGAAGGCCAAGAGCGAATGGGGCCTCGGCGCTGGACGAATGGGAGACGTTCGGCAAGCACGTCTTCATGTCGCCCAACGAGATCGAGGGCAAGGACGGCAAGAAGTACCGCGACCCGATCAAGATCGACGACGCCTCGAACCTCGAGAAGCTCAAGGCGATCAGCGACAACCAGCGGTACTGGACGAACCGCTGGGCCGACCAGATGAATTACCGGTACTGGAAGGAGCGGTGCCTGGCCGAGCAGACCGACGAGGCGGTCCGGGCTCGCGAGCTGTTCTACCAGGGGACGATCGCGTACAAGACGGGCGACTTCCCAAGGCCGCCGCGAAGTACAGGGAAGGGCTCCAGGTCTGGAAGAGGCGCTCGAACGACTACCCGACCTACCGCGACGACGACCTCTGCAAGAAGGAGACGGGGCTGATCGTCAAGCGATACGACCGGGCGCTGCAGCAGGCCGGCGAACCGATGCCCGACGACACGCCGTTCAAGGAAACCCTGTCCTGGCCGAGAACGACCCCACGGTGGACCCGTTCGACGCCGATCGAGATGATCGGCGTGCCCGGCGGCATGTCGGGCCGGGCAGCCGGGACAGCCGGCCCCGCCGCCGCAGGCGCCGACCGCCCCGCCGGGTCCGGCGGCCACGCCGGGACAGTGCCGAGCCGTCGAGGACCGCCCCTCCGGGTCCGCCGGCGCGCCGATCCGAGGCGGTGTCGCGGTGTCATCGATGTCGACGATCGTGAGCCACGATTGAGAGAGAAGCCGCGCCGACATGCCCCTGCTCAGTGGCGGGGGCGATGTCAGGCCGGTATCCTGTTGTGCCCGGCATCGACGGCCTTCGACATGGGCCACTCGAGAGGAGACTGCCATGATACGACGACGTCCCCGGTTCCCGCGGCAGGCCCGCGCGGCTGGCGTTGCTCGTGCCATGCTGCTGCTCGTCGCCGGCCTGTCGGGCCGGGCCGCGCCTGGCCAGGATGCCCGCGCCGCTGCGGATCATCGTCTTCGGCGCCCATCCCGACGACTGCGAGCTCGAGGCCGCCGGGACGGCCGCGCGCTGGGCCAAGCTGGGCTACAAGGTCAAGTTCGTCAGCGTGACCAACGGCGACATCGGCCACCACGAGATGGCCGGCGCCATCCTCGCCCGCCGCCGCACGGCCGAGGTCAAGCGCTGCGCCGAGATCCTGGGCATCGAGACCGAGGTCCTGGACATCCACGACGGCGAGCTCCTGCCGACCCTGGAGAACCGCCGGCTGATCACCCGGAAGATCCGCGAGTGGCAGGCCGACGTCGTGATCAGCCACCGGCCCAACGACTACCATCCCGACCACCGGTATACCGGCATCCTCGTCCAGGACGCCGCCTTCATGGTGATCGTCCCCAGCTTCTGCCCGGACGTGCCGGCCCTGCGCAAGAACCCGGTGTTCCTCTACACCGAGGACGACTTCAAGAAGCCGCATCCGTTCGAGCCCGACGTCGTCGTGCCGATCGACCCGACGCTCGACCAGAAGGTCGCGTGCGTCGACGCGCTCGAGTCGCAGTTCTACGAGTGGAACCCCTGGCTGTTCGGCTACCTCGACCAGGTGCCCAAGGAGAAGGCAGGCCCGGCTGGAATGGACCCGCAAGCGGCACGGCGGGGCGCGGCCGGCGATCGCCGACCGCTTCCGCCCCAAGCTCGTCGAGCTGCTCGGGACCGGAGAAGGGCAGGGCGGTCAAGTATGCCGAGGCGTTCGAGGTCTGCGAGTACGGCACGCCAGCCCTCGAAGGCAGCAACTGCTCACGCATCTTCCCGTTCTTCGGCCATTGACGACGAAGTCGGACCGAGTGCGGTGGCGTGATGGAAGGCAGAGACCACGAATCACACGAACTGCCGAATGGACCGAAACCGGCCGGTCTTTCGGTCGAGTTATTCGAGTCGCGTGTCGGCCGGTCCTCGTGGTGGCCGGATGCGACCGGCCGGATCGCAGCGAGTGCGCCGGCCGGCTCCGTTCGCCGGATCAGAGCGGGGGCGTATCGACCGCCGGGCGGGCCGCCGCAGCGGCGGAGGTGGTCCTTGTCGATGTAGACGACCTCGACCTTGTGATCCACGTGGTTGAACGGGATCGGGTAGTCCGACCAGTACAGCTCGTCGTAGTACACCGTGCACTTGTAGTGGCAGTGGACGAGCTGGCAGGGGCCGGCCAGCGGGTAGATCTTGCACGGGATCGATCTTCTCGCCGATCTTCTCGATGAGGATGCGGACGTTATTCCGCTGGGTCTCGTAGAACGGCGGGCAGCCGTTCTTGAACTTGGGCACCTTGTGCCAGACCTCGGCCTCGCTGGGCGGGTCGAGGCAGACGGCCGGTGCGAACTCGCCGGGGATCGGGTCGAGGATCGGAATCCTGTTATTCCGCTCCTCTCGCATCATGTCTTCTTCGAGCCGCTGCTGACTGCGAGGGCAGGATCGGGAAGGCGAAGGACCACGCGGTGACGTGCAGCGGCGAGATATTGCGGAAGACGTAGTCGATGCCGCATCCGGTATGGGTGGTGGCGATCACCGCCAGGGAGGCACCCGCAATCAGGCCGCGAACCCAGCGCGGGGTCATCGGGCTCCGGTGCCGCGCGGATCGGAACATGGTCTTCTCCCCTCCTTGGGAACGTGCGCGAACGCGCCGGGAGGCCATCCTGCCCCGCCGGCCTCTGGGTGCCGGGACCGTTACGTGATTCGAGTTGGTTTGATTCGACCGATCATACCGGCGACTTGCCACGATCTGACGACCGGTCCATGTGGTGTAGTTATCGAACGATCGCGGACCGGCTGTGAGAAAAATCGGGCTCGCCTTGACAATTTCGATCCGCGGCGCCGCATCCGCCCGGCCACCGTCCACGCCATCATGCGTCGGCCCGGGTGAGGTTCCGCGCCGGGCCAAAGAAAAACCGCCGGCTGGGGGCATGAGGCACCCAGCCGGCGGAGTTTGCCGCGGGCGGTCTTCGGACCGCGGCATCGTGGGTCAGAGAATCCGGTCGGCCCGGATCAGATCAGGTCAGCTCAGTAGGCCATGATCCCGAACGGATAGGGGGTGAAGAACGGCCGGGTGTAGTTCTTCTTGAAGTCGAGCCACCAGATGCCGTCGTCCCAGCGAAGGGTGACGGCCCGCCAGTCGAGGGGAACTTCGGGGTACGGGTAGAACGGCCCGATGTTCGGCCAGGCCTGCCAGGGGTAGGCGGTCGGGTAGCCGACGGCGGAGAAGTTGGGGTACGGGGCATAGCTGGGCCAGGCGTAGTTGGGCTTGCCGGGCATCGCAGGCCTGGGTCGCGCCCGTCATGCCGGCGGGACCTTCGGGCATCGGGCCGGAGGTCATGGCGGGGCCGGCGGTGTTCGTCGTCGGGCCGGCCATCGAGGCGTCGTACATGGGGGCACCGCCGTCATAGTTGCGGTGGTGATGTCCCAGCGCGACTTCCGGCTGGTACTGCGCCGCGCGGACCGAGCGATCGCTCACCTGAAGCTGGTCGACCACGCCGTACACGCCGCCGATGCGGCGGGCGCGGGCGAGGGCTTCCGACTTCTGGCCGGGGGACGCCAGGGTCCCCGAGAGCGTCACGACGCCGTCGCGGGCGACGATCTCGATGCGCTGGCCGTTGAGAGAGCGGCTGGACCGGAGCGATGCTGGCCACGGCGTCGGCGGTCATCTGATTGGAGCTGGGCGCGACCCCCTGGGCCGACGCCGAGGTGGCCACCACCGCCAGCAGACCGAGCGCGGTCGAAATCCGTTTCAGTCCGATCATCATGGGCTGGTCCTTCTCCCGCGTGGATCCGACTCGACCCAGGTCCGGAGGGCGAGCGGGACACGCCGTCCGGGTCGGAGAATCGTCCTACGTGATGGAAGCATCCGCGCGGAACACAGGGCGCCGACCGGCCGATGAACCGGCAGGGGCCAGGTTCGCGACACGCGGCACCGCATCCGAGCGGGACGAGGAATCAGCCGGCAGGGGTCCGAGGGAGGTGAAATACGAAGGGGTGTTCCGAGGCGGATTCCGGCCCGACTGATTCCAGGTCGTCCCGCAACTATGGCGCACGATTTGGAGCCGGTCAAATCGCGGCAAAAAAAAATCGGGGCCGCAGGGCCCCGAGGGAGATAAATCAATATTTGCAAAGGAGTTGTGGCGGCGAAAAAAGTTCAGGCGGCCAGCTCGGCCTCGCTCGTTACGCACGGCCTGGTCGGCTCGTTCCGCTCCATCGATCCACTCCCCATCGTCATGCCGATCAGCAGGAGCGTCATGGTCCCGCCGGCGAACAGTGCGAACTCCGAGTCGTGACGCCCGCAGAGCGCCCCGGCGATCCCCAGGCCGAACAGGGCGACGATCAGGCCCGTCTGCCCGCGCGACGGCCATCGCGTCGTACGCGGCATCAGCCGATTCAGGCAAAGGCCCAGGATTCCGCACGACCTGGAACAGGACAACCAGGACTTCGAAGACGGTACAGGCTGAGAGGTGAGTCTGAGACCCGAGGACCATACAGGCTCCTTCCTTGGTTCCTGCGTGGGACATTGGCGATGGAGTCCGACCGGGATTCGCGAAGAACCTCTTCCTAATGTTCATCACAGAACCCGCATACCCCCCAAGAGCATATCCCGGACCAATCTCTAAAGATGCGACCCCCAAAATGCCGAACTCCGGCGAATTCAGGGGGAAACTTGAAGAGAAATCGACGATTTTGCCGGATTTCCCGCCCATCTCAATGGAAATGTTACAAGCTCACCGTGGGTCAATGTTACAACGAACGTCACGGCGAGCCGTCTTCATCCGGATGCTCTCCCGTACGAGCAGGCGAATGGCGAAGCGAGTGAAAATGGGCGGCGTCAGATGGTTAGGATGGTCCCGGCCCGCTGCCTTGACGGGGGGACCTGGGGACCCATACGATGTGGCTCCTTTCCGGTTGATCGAGGCGAATTCCGGGAGACCCTCCATGGTCGACGGCTGGCGTTGCATCGGGGTCCTGGTGGCGGCGGCATGGCTCGCGGGCTGCGGTGGTGCCGACGAGACGGCGCGTTCCGCGGCGGGAGGAGCGTCCGGGACGGGATCGAAGACGGGACGCCCGACCGTCGCGCTCGTCGGCTTCGACGCCAGCGAGCCGCTTGTCGACGCCCTGGGACAGGGGAAGATCCAGGGCCTGGTGGTGCAGGATCCGGTACGCATGGGCGAATTGAGCGTCAAGGTGATGGTCCAGCACCTGGAGAAACAGCCGGTCGAACCCAGGATCGGCACCGGCGAGACACTGGTGACGCCGCAGAACTACAAGGAGGCCGAGATCGCCCGGCTCATCCACCCCATCCGCGCCGAGAACGCCAGCGCCGCGAGCCTCTCGGGCCCGAAGTCCAGGAAATGGAAGGTCATCGTCATCCCGAAGGGCACGACCCAGGAATTCTGGGAGGCGGTCCACGCCGGGACGCTGAAGGCGGCCAAGGAGTTAGGGAACGTCGAGGTGGTCTGGCTCGGCCCGCAAAAGGAGGACGACCGCGTCCAGCAGATCCATTATGTGCAAAGCGCGGTGGCGGCCGGCGTGGACGGCATCGTCCTCGCCCCGCTGGATGCCGAGGCCCTCACGCCGCCGGTCGAGGCGGCGATCGCCAAGGGAATCCCGGTCGTCATCTTCGACTCGGGCATCAAGGCAAAGGGGGCGGTCAGCTTCATCGCGACGGACAACTATCACGGCGGCGTGCTGGCGGCGAAGCGGCTGGGCGAGGTCCTGGGCGGCAAGGGGCGGGTCATCCTGCTCCGGTACGCCGTGGGCTCCGAGAGCACCGAGCAGCGCGAGAAGGGGTTCACCGACACGCTGGCGAAGGAGTTCCCGGAGGTCAAGCTGATCTCCGAGACCGAGTACGCCGGGCCGACCTCCGACTCGGCCCAGCAGCAGGCGCAGAGCCTGCTGACGCGATACCGCGGCCAGGTCGACGGGATCTTCTGCCCCAACGAGTCGAGCACCTCGGGGATGCTGCGGGCCCTCGACGGGGCGGGGATGCTGAGGTGAGATGCCGTCCCCGTGGCCGTCGGCCGAGGACTCCTCGATCGTGAGCGTGCTCCTGGAAATGAGCGGCATCCGCAAGGCGTTCGGCGCGACGCGGGCGCTCGACGGGGTCTCGCTCGCCGTGGAGGCCGGCGAGGTCCGTGCCCTGATCGGCGAGAACGGCGCCGGCAAGAGCACGCTCATGAAGATCCTGAGCGGCGCCTGCCGCCCCGATGAGGGGGCCATGACGCTGGCGGGCGAGCCGTACGCGCCGCGAGGCCCGCGCGAGGCGCTCGCGCGGGGTCGCCATGATCTACCAGGAGCTCGCCCTGGCGCCGGCGCTGACCGTCGAGGCCAACATCCTGCTGGGCCAGGAGCGGGTCACCGCCGGCATGATCCACCGCCGCGAGCATCGCCGGATCGCCTCCGAGGCGCTCGAGCTGCTGGAGCATCCCGATATCCAGCCCGGGGCACGCGTGCGCGACCTGGGGGTTGGGCCGCAGCAGCTCGTCGAGGTCGCCCGGGCCCTGGTCTCCCAGGCGCAGGTGATCGTGTTCGACGAGCCGACGAGCTCGCTGTCGGAGCGCGACGCCGAGCGGCTGTTCGCGATCATCGATCGGCTGAGGGCCCGGGGCCTGGCGATCGTCTACATCAGCCATTTCCTCGAGGAGGTCCGCCGGGTGGCCCGGACGTTCACCGTGCTCCGGGATGGCCGTTCGGTCGCCGATGGCGAGCTGGCCACGACCGGGCCTGCGAACGATCATCGGGCACATGGTCGGGCGCGACCTCGCGGAGCTGTTCCCCCGCGTGCCGCATGAGCCGGGTGAGCCGATCCTGGAGCTCGAGGGCGTCCGGGCCGGTACCCGCGGACGACCGGCGAGCCTGACGCTTCGCCGTGGCGAGATCCTCGGCATCGCCGGATTGGTCGGCGCCGGGCGAACGCGGCTGGTGCGTGCGGTCTTCGGCCTCGAGCCGGTCGTTGCCGGGCGGGTGCGGGTTGAGCACGTCGAGGGCGGCCTGCGCCACGCCGCGGCAAAGGATCGAGCAGGGCCTCGGCTTCCTGAGCGAGGACCGAAAAGGCGAGGGCCTGGCCCTCGGCCTCTCGATCGAGGATAACATGACGTACCCCGGCCTTCGCCGTCATGCGACCCGCGGCTGGCTCCGGCTGAATGAGCGGCGAGCGCGAGGTCGCGCAGTGGATCGATCGCCTGCGGATCGCCGCGACCGGGCCGCTGCAGCCGGTCGGCGGGCTCTCGGGCGGCAACCAGCAGAAGGTGGCGCTGGCGCGGCTGCTCCACCAGCCTGCCGATGTCCTGCTGCTCGACGAGCCGACCCGCGGGATCGACGTCGGCTCGAAGGCCGAGATCTATCGCCTGCTGGGCGAGCTCGCCGCAGCAGGGCAAGGCGATCCTGGTCGTCAGCTCGTATCTCCCCGAGTTGTTCGGCATCTGCGACCGGCTCGCCGTGATGTCCCGAGGGTCGATCACCGACGCCCTGCCGCTCGACCGATGGACCGAGCACCGGGTCATGGAAATCGCGACCCGGGGCGACGAGGCGGATTGATCGACCATCCCCGAATCCCGACGACACTCCCAGAAAGGTCCAGCGCCTTGGCCGGGAATCCCCAAGATGATCCGACGGCGTTGGCCGGCAAGTCCGCCGCGTTCCGTCGCATGCTCGCCTGGACCTGGACGGTCCTGGGCCCATTCCTCGGCCTGGCGCTGATCACCGGCTTCTTCGCATACTGGACCCGCGAGTCCGGGTCATTCCTCTCCATCTATAACTGGCGCACGATCGCCGTGCAAACGATGATCGTCGGGACCGCCGCGCTCGGCATGACCCTCATCATGATCGCCGGGGGGATCGACCTCTCCGTCGGCTCGACCATCGCCCTGGTGACCGTCTGCATGGCGCTCTTCCTCAAGAAAGTCGATCCCGCTCCTGCCCGAGACCTTACGCGGCCTGAAGCTCGCGATGCCGGTGGCGATGGTACTCGGGGTCGGGTTGGGTGGATTGTGCGGGGCGGTCAACGGCGGGCTGATCGCGGGGTTGCGGGTCGTGCCGTTTATCGTGACGCTCGGCACGTATCAGCTCTATCGCGGCCTGGCGACCTGGCTGGCCTCGAACACGCAGGTTTACGTCTCCGAGTCGATCAAGCCCGCGTGGTTGAACGGGATCGTCCGGGTCGAGCCGGAGCCCTCCTGGCTGATGGTGGCTCCCGGCGTCTGGATGCTCGTGGGCCTGAGCGTCGTGCTGGCGATCATCCTGCGTTATAGCTTGCTCGGCCGCTACGCCTACGCGATCGGCTCCAATGAATCGACGGCCCGGCTCTGCGGGATCAACGTCCCCGGGATGAAGGTGCTGATCTATGCCCTCGGAGGACTCGCGGCCGGGCTAGCCGGCGTGCTCCAGTTCGCGTACCTCTCGGCGGATGGGCGACCCGACGACCGCCGTCGGGCTCGAGCTCCAGGTGATCGCCGCGGTCGTGATCGGGGGCGGCAGCCTGAGCGGCGGCGAGGGGACCGTCCTCGGCACCCTGATCGGTTGCCTGATCATGTCGGTCCTCCAGAACGGATGCGTCCACGCCGGCATTCCGCGGGCGAGTCCAGGACATCCTCATCGGCGTCATCATCATTGTGGCCGTCACGCTCGACCGACTCCGTCGGCGCCGGGCGACGTGATGCCGATCCTCCAAGCATGTGGGTGTGGCAAGCTCCGGTTGACACTCTTCGGTCCGGCCACTACGATGCCCGCCGTCGACAGAAGAGGATACCTCGCTGCAGGCATCTCGCGCCGCCGAATCAGGTAGACCTGCCGCCCTTTCGGATGCACCGTCCTGGGGGCAGGACACTGGGGAATCTGATTAAGGTGGACAAGAAGGGATATCCGATGAATTGGGGGAACCTGTCAGCGAGCGAGTAAAGCTCGTTGTGCTGTGAGCCTTGGACCACGCACAAGGAAGTGCCTCTCGAATGGCCAGCACATCCGTCAACGCCCGACCGCGTCGAGCCGGCAGGTCGAAGCGAGGTGAGTCCCTGGCCCGGCGTCCTCCGCTGCCGGGCAAGCGCAGCGGGTGGACGCCCCGGTCCGTCGGCGGATCGCCTCGAACTTCGCGTTCCTGAGCATCGCCGAGCTGATCTGCCGGACGACCTCGGTCCTGGTGACGCTCTACCTGGCCAAGAGCCTGGGCGTCGAGAGCTACGGCCGGATCGAGTTCGCCTTCAACGTGGTCTTCTGGCTGGTGCTCCTGCTGCGGGATAGCAGCGATTACATCGTGACGCGGGAGCTCTCGCGGCACCCGCGGCTGATCAGCCCGCTGGTTGACCATGTGCTGGCGTACAAGTCGCTGTTCGCCCTCGTACTGTTCACCGGCCTGACGCTCGTCGGCTCGCTCACGCTCAAGGAGCGGCCGGACTGGACGATCCTGTCGCTCTACGGGCTGATGCTGTTCACGACGGCGATCGGCCTGGACTACGTCTATCGCGGCACGGAGCGGATGGGGCTGGTGGCGCTCTCGCTTTGCGTCCGGACGGGCATCTACGCGATCGGCGTCTTCAGCATGCTGCGCGGTACGTCGCGGATCGACTGGATACCGGTGGGGCTGGCCGGCGGCTCGCTGGCGCGACAGCCTCGCAGATGGGCAACGCCACGCGGATCGTCTGGGTGCCGATCTGGCTGACGGTCGGCGAGCTCAGCGGCATCGCCATCGTCTGGGCGAGCTACCTGAAGGAGCTACCGGATGCCCCGGCCGCGGCTGGGGCTGCGGTTCCTGTCGATCATCGTCCAGCGCGGGCGGACGGTCTGCCTGATCCAGCTCTCGCAGGCGATGATCAACCTGGCGGACTTCCTGGTGGTCGGGTTCCTCAGCTCCTGGGCCGACATCGGCCGGTACGGGGCGCCGCACCGGCTCTCGACTGCCCTGCTGACGTTCGGCCTGATCCTCCAGCAGGCGGCCTTCCCCACGCTGGCGCGACTGTGGCGGCAGACGGCCTGCGCCGGCCGCGAGGCGCTCGACTCGCTGGTGGAGGTGCTGGTCACGGGGCTGGTGCCGGTGGCGGTGGGCTGCACGGTGCTCTCGGATTCGCTGGTGCACCTGTTCCTCAACACGGACTACGAGGGGGCGGGCTTCCTGCTGGCGGTCGGGATCTGGCGGGCGCCGCTGTTGATCCTGGCCTACCTGTACCAGACGACGCTGATCGCGCTGAACCGCGAGACGGTCGGCGTGCGGTCGCTGATCGCGGCGGCGGTGGGGATCGGGCCGCTGGTGGCCGTGCTCCGGTGGTGTTCGGGCTGCCGGGGGCGGCGGTGGGCGTGCTGCTGGTCGGCCTGGCGCTGGTGCTGACCGGCTACGGCTGCCTGGCCCGCGAGGGCCGGCAACCGGCCTGGCACCATCACCTGGGCCGTCCGCTGGTCGGCGTCGCTGGTCATGGTGCCGGTCTGCCTGGCGCTCCAGCGGTATCACGTGCTGCTGGCGGTCCTCGGCGGGGCCGCGACGTACATCGCCATGTGGCTGGCCCTGGGAGGCCTGGGCCACACGCGACTCTGGCAGGACGTGCTCCGGCCGTCGGGCCGGGCGATGCGGCCCTGAAGCGGCCGAGGCGGCCGCACCCGGGACTGACGCGACAGGAGGTCGCCCGTGAAGTTCTGCATGATCACGACGTTCTTCGGGCCGCACAGCTTCGGCGGGGACGCCGCCTACGTCGACCGGCTCTGCCAGGCGCTCTGCCGGCGCGGGCACGAGGTCCACGTCTTCTATTGCGTTGACGCCTTCAACGCCGTGCGCGGCGACCATCCGCTCCGCGAGTACACGCCGACGCCGCGGCCTGCACCTCCACCCGCTCGAGAGCCGGTACGGCATCCTCTCGCCGCTGGCGACCCAGGCGACGGGCCATCCCTGGTTCAAGTCGGCGGCCGCTGCGCGAGCTGCTCGACGACCCGGACACGGACGTCGTCCACTTCCACAACATCTCGCTGGTCGGCGGGCCGGGGGTGCTCGGCCTGGGCACGAATCGCCGTGCCGTCGCGGATCATGACGGCGCACGAGCACTGGCTGATCTGCCCGATGCACCTGCTCTGGAAGTACGACCGCGAAGCCGTGCGACGGCGCCGAGCTGCGTGCGGTGCTGCCTGGCCGGCCGTCGGCCTCCGCAGGCCTGGCGGCTATCGGGCGCCGTCGGGACGGGCCTGCGGCAACTCGACGCCCTGGTCTTCCCCAGCCGCCACGCGCTCGACGAGCATCGCGATCGCGCGGCCTGGGGGCGTTCGTGCCCCTGGTGCACCTGCCCTATTTCCTCCCCGACGGCTGGGCTCGGCGGCGTCGAGGACGAGAGCCCGTGCCCGCGAGCGAGCGGCCCTACCTGGCCGCCGCCGGGCGGCTGGTGAAGATGAAGGGCTTCCAGCGGCTGATCCCGATGATGCGTTATCTCCCCGAGGCCGACCTGCGGATCGCCGGGACGGGGCCGTACGAGGCCGAGCTGCGGCGAGCTGGCCCGCGACCTGCCGAACGTCCACTTCGAGGGACTGCTCGGCGGCACCGGCGCTGGCGCGGCTGTTCCGCGGCGCCCGCGGCGGTGGTCGTGCCCTCGCTGTTCCCCGAGACCTTCGGCTACGTGGTGCTCGAGGCGTTCGCGGTCCGGACGCCGGTCATCGTCCACGAGGGCGGCGGGGCGATCTACGAGACGGGCGTGCAGAGCGGCGGCGGACTCGGCTACCGTACCGACGTCGAGCTGCTCACGGCGATGCGGCGGATCGTCCACGAGCCCGAGCTCCGCGAGGTTCTGGCCGCCGCGCGGTTACGCCCGGCGGGTCGGCGAATGGTCCGAGGATCGCCACGTCGAGCGTTACATGGAGTTGCTCCAGCGAGGCCGCCCGGCGCGTCGAGAGACCGTTCGCCTTACCGCCCCGTGCCTCGCGCCCGTCGCGGGATCGGTTGCGCCCGATCGGTCGCCGGCAGGAACGGTCCACTCGACGGATCGACCTCACCGCGATGAAGGAGCCGCCGATCGTGCCGCCCGGACTGCCGAGCCATCGCCGGGCCGACGCTCGCGGCCGCCGCGCTCGCTGGCCTCGGCCGCGGCCTGCTTCGCGCGACTGGTCGCCGATCCGACCGGGCTGATCGTCGACGGCCGGCGGCCCAGCGTTGACTACGCCAACCGGGGCGACCCGCGCCCCGTCGGCAACGACCTGGTCTTCCTGTTCCTGCCCCATCACGCGTCGATCGCGCGGCGGATCGCGGAGTTCGGCCACTGGCCGGTCTGGGACGCTCGCGGGTTCGGCGGGCGGCCGCTGGCCGGCAATCCGCAGGCCGGGATGGCCTATCCGCCCGCCTGGCTCGCCTGGTGGCTAGCGGGCTCCCGCGGTCCTCGGCTGGCTGACCGTCGCGCATCTGCTCTGGGGCGGCCTGGGGCGCTATTTGCTGGTCCGCTCGATGGGCGTCTCGCGGTGGGCGGCGACCGTCGCGAGCGGGCATCTACCAGGCGTCGCCCTACCTCGTGGCCCACACGTTCGAGGGGCATTACCCGCACGTCTGGGCGGCCTGCTGGTATCCCTGGGCGTTCTGGGCCTATCGCGAGCACCGCACCGGCCGGCGCCCGCGGAACTCTGCTGGCGCCGATCCTGGCGCTGACCTACCTGACGGGCCATCCGCAGGAATGGCTGATGCTGGTCCTGGCCCTCGCGGCCTGGGCCGCTGGGGACGGCCTGCGGGCCTGGCGGGCCGGCGACCCGCGGTCGCGCTGTGATTGGAGCCGCGTCGTGGGCTGGGGATCCTGACCCTATCGGTCGGCCTGGCCGCGGTCGACGCGGCGCCCGCAGTGGCTCGTCGCGCCCTGGCTGCGACGGAACCACGATCCCGGGCTCGAGACGGGCATCCCGCGCCGGTATCACCTGGGCGGCCTCAACGCCTTCCAGTTGCTCAGCCCGACGGCACTGGGCGGACCCGCCGACTACTTCGGCGACGACAACTACTGGGAGTGCGTCTGCTCGATCGGGCTGGTGCCGCTGGTGCTTGGCGGTGATCGGGCGCTCCGCCATCCGGACCGTCGGCTGGCGCGGGGCTGGGTCGTACTGGCCGGTATGGCGCTGGCGTTCGCCTGCGGCCGGGCGGGTGGACTGTATCCGCTCTGCTACAACGTCGTGCCAGGCTTCGGCTGCGTTCCGGGTGCCCGCGCGCTCGCTGTTCCTCGCCAACCTCGCCGGCGCCGTGCTTGCCGGGCTGGGGACCCAGACTCTCATTACGCGGATGACCTGCCGCTCGACCTGGCGCCGGCTTTCGCTGTGCGTGATTGTGTCCTCAGGGCTGCGTCGTCGTGGCCTGCTCGTGCTGGTGCGGTTCGAGGGGGAGCCGGTCCGACCTGCGCGGGCGGTGCAGGTTGTCACCGACTCGACCGGAGCCGTGATCGCGCCCGTCAGCCCTCCAGCCCGCGGACGGACGGCGATGGCCGCGGCCCGGGTGCTGCGCGATCCTGGCTTCCAACTGGCGTTATGCGGAGTGGTGGGACTCGCGATCGTCGGCGTCTTGCCGATCGGCTTCCGGCGGCGCCGCGTCGTTGCTGGTCTGGTCGGCGTCGTGGCGCTCGCCGAGCTGGGCTGGTGCGGACGGACGCTGATCCGGGTCGCGCCGGCCGATCAGTTCGCCGGCGCCGACCCGATCGGCGAGGCGATCTTGCGGCAGGCGACGCTCTGGCGATCTCCGGGCGATGCCCCGTCATCCGTGCAGCCTCCCGTTCGGATCAAGGCGCGCGACGCGTTCTACGGCGACCTGCCCGCCGCGAAGGCCGGCATCGAGAAGACCAACGTTGACGACGCGTTCCAGCTTGACCGGCCAGCGGCCCTGTACGAGACGCTCTATCCGATCGCCTCGCGCGTCCGGCCGATGGCCGAGCGACTGATGAGCCCCGCGACGAAGGATCGCTGGAAGCGGATCCGCCAGGCCGTCCTCGACCGGATGAGCGTCGAGTTCATCGTCTCGGATCGCGTGGAAGCTGAACCCGCGTGGCCAGTCGCCGTGGAGGGAGACCGCGCCGGGTCGCCGTACGTGATCCTGCGCAACCGGTCGGTCGCTGCCCCGCGCCTACGTCGTCCCGCGTGCGACGGTCCTGCCAGACGATCGCGAAGGCGTGCTCCAATCGCTGACGGCGATCGACCCGCGCTCGAGCGTCATCATGGCGGCCGATCCGCTGAGTAGTCGGGCGACCGTCCCTCGGCAGCCGTTCACCCCGGCTGAGTGGGTCTCTGTAGACCCTGACCGGCCAATCTGGCGTGTGACGACCCAGGCGCCGGGACTGCTCGTCGTTGCCGACACCTGGATGCCCGGCTGGACAGCGACCGTCGACGGCCGTGCCACTCCGGTACTCCTCGGCAACCACGCGCAGCGAGTGGTACCGCTCGCCGATCCCGGGCCGCACGTCGTCGCGATGGAATATTATCCGCCGGGTCTCGCGATCGGCTGCGCCACCTCGGTCGCCGCGGTGCTGGTCTGGACGTTCCTGGCCGCCCGCCAGGCGCGTAGAGGCTTTCGATCCGGCCCGCCTGTTCCGGCGAGCATCGGTCGTTCGGGAGGCCCTGGCCGGCGTCGCTCGGCCCGCGAAATTCCTCGCGATGAACCCCAACCCGCTTGATTCGTCGCCAATCGGCACCTGATTTGCCATGAAGGCCGAAGGCGACGACCGGCCGCCTCGACTGCGGGCAGACCGCCCGGCGGCGAGGGCCTGCGCGAGCGCGATCGAGGACGACGATGGACGAGAGGACAGGACAGCCGGCCCAGAAGCCTGCTCCCGGTGACGATCGCAGGTTGCCGGTCGGCGCCGAGGTGGTACCGTCGGGCGGCGTCCACTTCCGCGTCTGGGCGCCGAAGCCGCGGCGAGTCGAGGTCGTGCTCCAATCCGGCCCCGGCGCCCCGGGCACCATCTCGCTGAAGCCCGAGGCCGGTGGCTGCTTCGTGGGCTTCGCGCCCGAGGCCGCCGCGGGGACGCGGTACTCACTGCGCCTCGGCGGCCCCGGACGCCCTGGTCCTGCCCGATCCGGCATCGCGGTACCAGCCCGAGGGCCTGCATGGGCCGTCGGAGGTGGTCGACCCGTCGGCGATGAGCTGGACTGATCGCAACTGGCGCGGGGTCGCCACGCCCGAGGGCCAGGTCCTGTACGAGCTGCACGTCGGCACGTTCACGCCCGAGGGCACCTGGACCGCGGCCATCGCCCAACTCCCCCGGCTGGTCGAGCTGGGTATCACCGCGGTCGAGATCATGCCGGTCGCCGAGTTCCCCGGCGAATTCGGCTGGGGTTACGACGGCGTCCTGCTGTTCGCCCCGTTCCACGGTTACGGCACCCCCGACGATTTCCGCAGATTTGTCGACCGCGCCCATGCGCTGGGCCTGGCGGTCATCCTCGACGTCGTCTACAACCACCTGGGACCCGGCTGCGAGCTCTATAAGCAAGTCTCCGACGAGTTCTTCTCGGCGAGGCACAAGACCGAGTGGGGCGCACCGCCCAACTTCGACGGGCTCGGCTGCGAGGCTGTCCGCGAGCTGATCCTGGCCAACGTCGGCTACTGGGTCGAGGAGTTCCACGTCGACGGCATGCGGATCGACGGGACTCAGGCGCTCTTCGACACAAGTCCCGAGCACATCCTCGGCGCGATCAGCCGACGGATGCGCGAGGCGGCCGGCGGTCGTCGGGTACTCGCCGTCGGCGAGAACGAGTCGCAGCACGTCCGCCTGCTCCAGGATCGGAGCGCAGGGCGGACTGGGCCTCGACATGGTCTGGGCCGACGACTTCCACCATACGGCGCGGGTCGCGGCCACCGGCCTGCGTGAGGCGTACTACGGCGATTATCTCGGCACGCCGCAGGAGCTGATCTCGGCGCTCAAGCGCGGCTGGCTCTACCAGGGCCAGTGGAACCTCGCCAGGGCAAGCGTCGGGGTACGCCGGCACGCGGCGTCCCGCCGTGGGCGTTCGTCAATTACCTTCAGAACCACGACCAGGTCGCCAACTCGGGCCGGGGCGAGCGCCTGCACGACCTGACGACCCGCGGCCGCCTGCGCGGTGACGGCCATGCTGCTGCTCGGACCCGGGACGCCCCTGCTCTTCCAGGGCCAGGAATTCGCCGCGCCGGGCCCGTTCCTGTACTTCAGCGACCAGCAACCCGGAGTGGCCGAGGAGTTCGACCGCGGCCGCAAGGAATCGCTCGCGCAGTTCGCCAGCCTGGCGACCGACGCGATGAAGTGCCGGCTGCCCTACCCGGCCGACCGCTCGGTCTTCGATCGATCGAAGCTCGACCTGGCAGCCAGGAACCGCTCGCCGCATTCCGAGATCGAGGCCCTCCACCGCGACCTGTTGCAGCTCCGCCGCGAGGATCCGACGTTCCGCGCCGGCGGGCGTCCCGGCGCGATCGACGGGGCCGTGCTCGGGCCCGAGGCCCTGGCCATCCGCTGGTTCGATCCCGGCGACGCCGGCGAGGACCGCCTGATGCTCGTGAACCTCGGCACCGACCTGCACCTCAAGGTCGCCGCCGAGCCGCTGCTGGCCGCTCCCGACGGCCGCCGGTGGCGTCTCCTCTGGTCGAGCGAGGACCCGCGCTACGGCGGATGCGGCACCCCCGAGCCCGAGACCGAGGAGCATAACTGGCGGTTGCCCGCCCACTCCGCCATCGTGATGACGCCCGCGCCGGCCGAGGCGGACGAGCACCGCGACCCGGCCGGAACGCCCTGAACCGAACCGAGCGCGAGAGACCCCAGCATGGCGAACCTCATCCGGACGATCTCCGAGCCCTGCCCCGTCTCGCCCGGCTCTGACGGGCCGGACGACGCCGAGCTCCTGCGCGAGTGGATCATCACCAACGGCCTGGGCGGCTACGCGTCGGGCACGGTCTGCGGCCTGCCGACCCGGCGCTATCACGGGCTGCTGATCGCCGCGCTGCCCGCCCCGCTGGGGCGGACGATCCTGCTCAACCAGCTCCTCGAGCGGCTGGTCTTCGACGACGGCCGCACGATCGCCCTGGGCTGGGAGTCGCTCGACGGCCGCCCCGCGCGGCTGGCCGAGTGCCAGATCGCCGAGTTCCGCCTCGAGGCCGGCCTGCCGGTCTGGCGGTTCGATGCGGGAGACGTCGTGCTGGAGAAGCGCCTGCTGATCCCGCACCTCCAGAACACGGTCTACGTCGCCTACCAGGTCGTCGGCGGGACGGCCCATTCGGTGCAGCTCCAGCTCCGCCCGCTGGTGCATTTCCGATCGCACGACGCCTCGGTGGACGTGCCCCATCCCGGGAATTACCGCTTCACGGCCTGGGGCGACCATTACGAGGTGTCCGTCCCCGGGCCGATGCCGTCGCTCCGGATGATCCTCCACGGGAAAGAGACCGCCTTCACGCTCGACCGGGCGCGTTCGACGGCGATCACCTTTCGGCTCGAGGCGCAGCGCGGCTATCCGTCGGTGGGCGACCAGTGGAGCCCCGGGTTCTTCCAGGCCGAGCTGACCACCGACGAGCCGGTCGTCCTGGTCGCCTCGGCGGAGCCGTGGGACGTCATGCGGGCCATGTCGTTCGACGAGGCGCATGCGGGCCGAGCGCCGTCGCCGCTCGCGGCTCTTGAAGATCGCCCGGCGCGAGCGTCAGGGCGAGGACGCCTTCCACGCCGAGCTCGTCCTGGCCGCCGACGAGTTCCTGATCAAGCCCGCCGGCCGCGTCGAGGACGCCACCCGCGCCAGGCGGCCGGCGAGGACATCCGCACCGTGATCGCCGGCTACCACTGGTTCACCGACTGGGGCCGCGACACCATGATCAGCCTCGAGGGGCTGACGCTCAGCACCGGCCGCATGCACCGAGGCCGAGTTCATCCTCCGCACGTTCGCCCACTACATCCGCGACGGCCTGATCCCCAACATGTTCCCCGAGGGCGAGACCACGGGCCTGTACCACACGGCCGACGCCACGCTCTGGTTCTTCCACGCGATCCATCGCTACGTCGCGGCCACCGGCGACCGCGAGACGCTCGCGGCCCTGCTCCCCCGGCTGGTCGACATCGCCGACCGGCACATCGACGGGCACGCGATTCGGCATCGGGGTCGACCCCAGCGACGGCCTGTTCCGCCAGGGCGCCGAGGGCTATCAGCTCACCTGGATGGACGCCAAGGTCGACGACTGGGTCGTCACGCCCCGCCGCGGCAAGGCGGTCGAGATCAACGCGCTCTGGTACAACGCGCTGCGGCTGCTGGAGGGCTGGCTGCGCGAGCTCCGCGGCGACGATGCGGCCGAGAAGTACGAGCGGCACGCCGAGCAGGCGCGCGAATCGTTCAACCGGCGGTTCTGGTACGAGCCCGGCGGCTACCTCTACGACGTCGTCGACGGCGAGCACGGCGACGACCCCGCCTGCCGGCCCAACCAGCTCTTCGCCTTCTCGCTCGATCACGAGGTGCTCGACCGCGTCGCGCTGGAAGCCGGTGCTCGAGGTGGTCCGGCGCAACCTGCTGACGCCCGTCGGCCTGCGCTCGCTCGCCCCCGGCCATCCCGACTACAAGCCGCGCTACTTCGGCGACCTGCGCTCGCGCGACGCGGCCTATCACCAGGGCACGGTCTGGGCCTGGCTGATCGGTCCGTTCGTCGACGCCTGGCTGAAGGTCCATCCCGACGACCGCGCCGGCGCCCGCGGCTTCCTCGACGGCTTTCGTCGCCACCTCGACGAGGGGGCCCTCGGCACGATCAGCGAGATCTTCGACGCCGAGCCTCCCTACACGCCCCGCGGCTGCATCGCGCAGGCCTGGAGCGTCGCCGAGGTCCTGCGCTCCTGGGTCAAGACGGCCGAGCCGACTCAGTGAGATGGATCGTCGATAACCGGCCCCACGGTCCGCGATTCGCTAGGACCTGTATGCCGGACCCGGTAGTCCAGGACGGTCCTCCGGATGGACCCACGCAGCTCGACCTCGGTCCGGCTGCCTGGCCAATCTCATTCACGAGGGAAGGTTCATGCGACGGAAGATAATCATCGGAGTGGTCGTGGTGGTGCTCGCGGTGGGCGGATATGTCGGTTATCTGCTCTCGCGGGACGAGCGGCAGTATCACCTGTCCCCGGGCGCCACCGCGACGATTGGCGGGACCGACTCGACGATGCTGGAGGAGTCATCGAACGAGGAACTGGCCTTTCCCAAGCTCCAGGCCGGAGATCAAATCAAGGTGATCGACGACCCGGCGGCGGGCTCGACCGATCGGATGCGCAAGGTCTCGATCGCGGTGGAGTCGGGCAATTGCAAGGGTCTGACGGGCAAGGTCTCCAGGATGTGGATCCGTCCTACCCAGTGGTGGTGGTGAAGGATGAGCGGGCGGGGTCCGTTCTCTCAGGGGCGTGGCAGTCCCTCGAGGGCAAGACTCGCCGCGATTCCCCTGCTCTGAGCGGCAGCAGGTGTGGGATCAACGCGGCGAGTCGGGCCTGCCCGGAACCGCGCCGGTCGCTCCGTCGGTCGGTCGGCCGCGAAGCCGCTGGCCGGCGGCCTCTCCCTCGGGAGGCTCCTTGATGAAGATCCGCGGCTCGACCGACATGCCGGCGAAGAGCGGCGTCTCCGGCGGATTGCCCTCGACCAGGTCGACCCGCACCGGCAGCCGCTGGACGATCTTCACGAAGTTCCCCGTCGCGTTCTGCGGCGGCAAGAGCGCCGTCGCCGCGCCCGTGCCGGGGCTGAAGCCCGAGACCCGGCCGCGGAAGACCCTGCCCGGGTACGCGTCGACTCGTAGCTCGACCCGCTGACCGATCCGGATCGGCTCGAGCTGCGTCTCCTTGAAGTTGCAGTCGATCCAGATATCCTTGAACGAGCGGATGGCCAGCAGCCGCTCGCCCTGCGTCACCCGGTCGCCCGGGTTGACATTCCGGTTCGAGACGATGCCGTCGATGTCGGCCGAGATCTTGCAATAGCTCAGCTCCAGCCGCGCCTCGGCAAGCTGCGCCTCGGACTGCTCAACCTGTGCCTGCGCGACGCCACGCCCGGAGATCGCTCCACGGTCCGGGCGATCAGGGCGTCGATGTTGCCATTGGGTGCGCGGCCGCGGATCTCGGCGACGAATTGATCGGGGGTGTCGTAATACCCGGGGATTGTCACGCCCAGCTCGCCCAGGTTGATGGCGAACTGGCCCACGGCCGCCTTGACGTTGGGATGCTGCTGGTCCCACCTCGGCGGTACGTCGTCCAGGGGCTTGCCCTTCTCGGGCTCCTCGGGCAGCGCCAGTGCCGCGCGGAGGCTGTGGATCTGCTCGAGCGCCTGACGGGTCCGGGCCCGGCTCTGTGCATAGTCCGTCACGCGCGACGTCGGCCTGCTCCTGGGTGATCGAGTGCTGGCGGGCCAGCTCGGCATAGCGATCGGCCTCGGTCTTGGCCAGCTTCTCGGCGGCCTCGGCCTCCTTCCACCTGGCCACGGCGACCCGCAGGCCGGCGACCTGGTCGTCGACCTCGGCGATCGCGGCCGCCAGCTTCCAGCGATTCGCCCGGGCCGACGCGACCGAGGCCTCCGCCTTGGCGATCGCCTGGTCGACCGACCGCCTCGCCACCACCACGGCCGCCTCGGCCTGCCGGACCCGCACCCGCTCCATCGCGTCGTCGAGCACGATCAGCGGGTCCCCCGCCTTGACCACGTCGTTGTTGTCGACGCAGGACCTCGCGCACGTTCTCGGTGATCCGGGGCGCGACCTGCGTGGCGTGCGAGTTGACGTAAGCGTCGTCGGTCGAGACAGTCGCCAGCGCCAGCTCGACCCGCGGATACAGGTAATACGCCGAGCCGGCCACCCCCGCGGCGATCACCAGGATCATCACCGCGCGACCCGCCCAGCCGCCCCCCTGCCTGTGCGGAGTCGACGGCCTCGAGCCCGATGCCGGCCCCGCTGCTTGTCCCCCCGATGGCTGGCCCGCGGCTTCCGGCATCTTCGGCTGTCCCCCTGGTTCGCTCATGCCCCATTCCTCGCTAATGCCGACCACGCCAGGTCTACTCGACCCCGATGTGCGTCCCTGCCTCGGCCACGGATCGTCTCATCAGGAACACCAGCGGGATCAATGCCAGCGACAGGATGCCGCACAGCCAGAAAACGTCCAGGTAGGCCATGGCCGTGCTCTGCTGCTGCCGCAGCTCGTCGATCGCCTGGAGCGCCATCGTCCGCGAGCCCACCGGGTCGCCCGTCACCCGGAAGAACGACGCCTGGAGGGCCTGCATCGCCTCGTTGAACGGCTGGTGGAATGGGCTGATGAATTCCACCAGACGGTCGGTGTGCACGGGGATGCGGCGGGTGACCAGCGTGTTCGCCATCGCCGTGCCGGCGCTGCCGCCCTCGTTGCGCATCGCCGCGAAGATGCCCGCGGCGGGCCCACGCAGCTCCTTCGGCAGGTACAGGAACGCCGCCACGCTCAGGGGCGCGAACAGGATCGCCGTGCCAACCTGCTGCATCACCCGCGGCCAGACGAGCTGACCGGGGCTGACCTCCAGGGTGATCTGCGAGTACCACGACGCGCCCATCCACATCAGCACGGCGCCGCGATGATGATCCACCGCGCATCGACCCTCTTGCCGATCAGGTAGCCCACCAGCACCATCGCCGGGATCGAGAATACCCCGGCCGGCGACATCACCAGCCCCGACCAGACGGCATTGTAGCCGAAGAGCGTCTGGAGCATCCCCGGCAGGAGCACCAAGCTGGCGTATGTGATCGCGAATGCGACATACGCGATCAGCCCGCTCGCCGCGAAGTTGCGGTCGAGGAACGGCCGAAGATTGAGCACCGGCGCCGGGTGGCGCAGCTCCCAGACGATCAGGAAGGTCAGGCCAACCCCAAGCCCGATCATCAGGACTTGCACGCGGCCGAACGGGTCGCCCAGCCAGTCCCACTCCTGCCCCTTGCTCAGCAGGATTTCCATGCATGCCATGGAGAGGACGATCAGCCCGAGCCCGATGGAGTCGAACCGCTGCCGTCGGCTTCGCATCGAGGCGCGCTCGGCCTTGAGGTAGTCCGGGTCGCGGAGCACGGCGTAATTCACGGCCAGCGCCAGCAGACCCGGCGGGATATTGATGAAGAAGATCCATTCCCACGAGTAGTTGTCGGCGATGTAGCCGCCCAGTGTCGGCCCGAGCACGGGCGCCACCAGCGCCGAGACGCCGAAGAGCGCTGCGCAGCACCCTGCTTCTCGGGCGGGAACGTGTCCACCAGCACGGCCTGCGTGACCGGCTGGAGCCCGCCGCCGCCGAGGCCCTGGAGGATGCGGAAGAAAATCAGCTCGGGCAGCGACCGGGCAAACCCGCACGCCGCCGAGCTGAGCGTGAAGATCAGCAGCGATGCCAGGTAGTAGTTCCGCCGCCCGAAGTACGCCGACAACCAGCCCGATAGCAGGAGCACCGAGGCATTGGCCGCGAGGTAGCTGGTGATAATCCACTCGCTATCGCTCTCGGCCGCCGACAGCCCGCCGGCGATGTAGCGGAGCGCGACGTTGGCGATGCTGGTATCCAGCACCTCCATGAAGGTCGCGATCGTCACCGCCCCCGCGATGATCCATGGGTTGACGGCGGGCGCCGAGGTGTCGCTCCTCGCGTCGGTCATCGATCAATCCATTCAGAGACTGTGACGGAAGGAAATTTCCGGGAGCGAGCCGCACCCGCCGTGTCGGCTCTTCCGGCATGCGCGGCCCGGCGGAACCCACGCCCTGTCACCACGCGCACTGGCTCACACCATGGTACGGACCGACCGGGGAGACCCCGTATTATAGCGGGTCGCCCCCACGGCGCAGTCATCACACCGCGACTTTCTCCGGCTCAAGCTCCGCCTTCGGCTTCGAGGCCGGAACCTGATCGGCCACGGATGGTCCTGAGACCGGCGGGCGGTCGAGCCAGCGGTCGAACTGGCGGGCGATCCAGAACGTCATCCCGGCCGCCGCGCCGGCATAGCCCAGGAACACAAGCAGGGGCAGCCTGGGGTAGTTCAGCAGCGCAACCGGATCCATCCAGATCGCTCGCCAGGCCGTGACGGCGGCGTTCGGCAGGGCCAGGCTCCAGGCCGCGAGAGCCGGCATTACGCCCAGGACCGAGAACGACCCGTTCCACATGAGATGACCCTGGAAATACAGGAAAATCAACAGGGGATATCCGTTGCAGACCGCCAGGGCGACGAGCGTCGAGGTCAGCGCGCGGGTCGTGCTGAAGTTCCTCAGGGAGAAATAGGCCCCCACCGCCGCGACGAACCACGTCAACACCCCGACGGCCACGATCGACGCCAGAACGCCCGCCGGGTGGACCGTGCCCGTGCCCAGTCCCAGCAGCCAGAGGAAGATCAGGACCGCGGCGAACCCCCGCTGATTCCAGATCGCACCCCGCACCTTGCCGCGCAGGATCTCCCAGCCCGTCAGGGGCGTCGCGGTCAGGCTCACCCATGTGTCCTTCTCGCGCTCGACCGTGACCGACGAGGCGGCCGCGCCGGCGACCGCGAGCAGCCAGAAGCCCACGTACCAGCCCAGGTCCAACTGGATGGCCCGCAGCAACTCCCACCTCATGGTACGGAATGCCAGCAGCGGATCCCGCCACAGTTCGGCGAAGAAGCCGCTCAGCCGCCCGTCGACCTCGGTCACCAGGGCCAGCGGCAGCGTGATCACGATGATCGCCGGCAACAGCACGATCCGGGTGAACCGATCCACGGGGGCGAAATAGCGCTCCTTCCAGGAGATCGGGTCGTCGCCGCACGGCGGATGGGCGAGGAATCGCGGCTTCCGCACGACCTCCTTCTCCGATCGGCGGAACCACTTCCGCCGCGCCGGGGTCTCCTCCTGGCGGCGGAAGATGGGCCTCAGCCGCCAGATCGCCAGCGAGCAGGAACAGTGCGCTCATCGCCGAGTTGCAGGCCCACCATCAACAGGAATTCGTCCTCCGGGGCCATCCGCGTCCCATCCCGGGGCCGCCCTCGACGCGGACGAATGCCCCGAGCGGGCTCGAATGGACCAGCCAGTCGTTGACCGGCTCGACCCAGAAATATAGCGTGGGCCGGATCTGGCTGCCGAAGATCAGCACCAGCGGCGGCACGAACATCCAGAACAGGATAACCAAATATGAGGTCATGACCGCGTCGCGGACCCGACGAGCCCAGGTCGACACCAGGATCGTCAGCGAGACCGCGAACAGGACGGTCGAGAACGTCCCGCCGTAGGCCACGACCACCGCCTCGGCCGAGATCCCGCCGAAGAGGCTCAGGATGCACACCACCGGCAGCCCGATCGCCACGAACACCCACAGCAGCGACGCCCGGCCCAGCAGCTTGTCGAGGATGATCTCGGCGCTGGTGAGCTGGCTGGCCATGATGTAGTGCAGCGTCTTCCGCTGCTTCTCGTCGGCGACCGACCCGCCGAAGATCGGCGGCACCAGCAGCAGCACCGTGATCAACTGCACGACCCCGAACGCCAGGAACGTCTGCGAGGCGAACCCGGTGAGCTCCGCCACGCTGATGACCTCGCGGTGTTGCCGAAGGCTGTCATACCCCGCCCAGATGATCGCCAGCAGCATCAGGCCGTACAGCAGTCGCAGGAAGAAATAGCGACGTTGTCGCGAAGTGCGTAGCAGCTCGGCGCGAAACACCGGTCCCATCAACATCGTCGTCGCCCCTCGGACCTGGATCCGGCCACCCCGCCACTCCCGTCCTGGACGGAACCCAATTCGTCCTACGATTGTCGGATGGATCGGCCCGAGTCAAGGTCTCTTCATCTCGAAGAGGTCGGTGCTGCGGCAGTAGAAGTCGCCGCCCAGTCGGGCGATCGTGCGGAGCTTCCGCGGGTCGACGCGGCCGGACGCGTCGAGCACCGCGTCGTCGATGTGGATCAGGAGGACCTCGCCGATCACCAGGTTGGCCGCGATGGCGCCGTCGCCGATCGGCAGGATCTGGAGGACCCGGCATTCGAGGTGCACCGGCGACGCGAGCGACTCGCGGCGGGCGGACCTTCGTCGAGGGAACGAGCGCGAGTCCGGCGAGGTCGGCCTCGCTCTGGCCGCGCGGTAGCTCGCTGGCCGTCGCATTCATCGGCCCGGCCAGGTCTTCCACGGCCGCGTTCACGACGAACTCGGGCACGGCCTGGAGGTTCAGCAGCGTGTCCTTCTTCGAGCCGTCGCGGCGATTGGTCGGGCTGAAGACGACGACCGGCGGATTGGCGCCGAACGCGTTGAAGAAGCTGAACGGGGCCAGGTTCACCCGACCCTCCTCGTCGAGGGTCGTCACCCAGGCGATCGGCCGCGGCGTGACGACCCCGACCAGGGCCTGGTAGACCGAGACGACGTCCGCCGTCGATACGTCGATGATCATGCGGTCAATCCATCCAGCTCAGGGGATACGAGGGGTCGTCCAGGTCGCGGGCCTGCCGGGTCAGCCGGAGCGGCCGGAAGGTGTCGACCATCACGGCCAGCTCGTCGGTCCGGGTCATGTCGCGGCTCGCGACGATCGTGCCGGGGTGCGGCCCGTGCGGGATACCCCGCGGATGGAGCGTGAACGACGACTCCTCGACGCCCCGCCGGCTGCCGAACCGGCCCTTGACGTAGTACAGCACCTCGTCGGACTGCACGTTCGAATGGGCGTACGGCACCTTGATCGCCTCGGGGTGCGTGTCCAGCATCCGCGGCGCGAACGTGCACACGACGAACCCCGGCGCATCGAAGGTCTGCTGCACGGGCGGCGGCTGGTGGACCGTGCCGGTGATCGGCTCGAAGTCCTCGGCGTTGAACGTGTAGGGGTAGAGCATCCCGTCCCAGCCGACGACGTCGAAGGGATGGCTGGCCAGGGTGTATCGCGTCAGCCGACGGCCGTCCTTGATCAGCACGGTCGTCTCCTGATCGCGATCGACCACGCCGATTTCGCGCGGGCCGTGGAAGTCGCGCTCGCTGTAGGGCGCCCCCAGCCGGAACTGCCCGTCCGGGTTGAGATAGCGCGCGGGCAGCGTCACCACGCCCGAAGCCTCGATGACCAGCAGGTCGGGATTCGAGCCCGCCTCGAACTCCATCCGATAGGTCGTGCACCGCGGGATGACGACGTAGTCGAGCGGGCGGAACGGCAGCGGGCCGAAGTGCGTGTGCAGCACGCCGCGGCCGGAGTGGACGAAGACAATCTCGTCGGCGTCGGCGTTGCGGTAGAGCTCGGCCTGCGGCTCCGACGGCCGGCATCGCGCCAGGATCACGTCGTCGTTCGCGAGCAGCGGCAGCCGCCCCGTGACCGGGTCGCCCGCGCGGGGGATCGTACGGCGTCTTCAGGTGATGATGCCGCAGCGCGGGCTCGTCGGAGAGCTCGATCGGGTCGGTGCCGGCCGGCTCGACCCGCACCACGCGCGTCGGCGGCCGCAGGTGATAGACGATGCTGTAGGCCCGCGAGAAGCCGGCGACCGTGACGACTTCTTCGTAATAGATCCCCTCGCCCTTGTAGCCCGGGACGTTCGGATGCGCGATGTGCCGCTTCCGCGGGATCGAGCCGAGTCGCAGATACGGCGGCATGTCGTCCCTCCTCAGCGTTGCATGCGGTTCCGGTCCCGATCGATCGATCAGGGGTGCTCGACGACGCGGTTGCGCAAGGATCCCCAGCCGCTCGATCGCCAGCTCGATGACGTCGCCCGGGCCGAAGCCACCCCCCTGCCCTCTCGGGCGTCAGCTCGAGGATGCAGCCGGTGCCGACGGTCCCCGAGCCGATCACGTCGCCGGGTCGAAGCGTCGCGTCTCGGCTGGCGTGTGCCAGCAATTGCGGCCAGGTCCAGTACATCGTGCCCGAGTCGCCGCGCGACAGCAAGCGGCCATTGCGGCTGGCGGTCATCTCCAGGTGCAGCCGGCCGTCGCGATAGCGGTCGGCCAGCTCGTCGAAGGTCACCAGCTCGGGGCCGAGCGAGGTCGCGAAGTCCTTCCCCTTGCTGGGCCCCAGGCCGACGGCCATCTCGATCCGCTGGAGGTCGCGCGCGCTCCAGTCGTTCATGATCGTGAATCCGGCGACGGCCTCGAGCGCCCGGTCGTCGTCGGGCAGGTCGCGGGCCTCGCGGCCGATCACGCAGGCCAGCTCGAGCTCGTAATCGAGGGCCTCGCTCCCCCGAGGCGCCCAGACGTCGGCCTCATGGCCGATCGACGCCGGCCGGGTTCGAGAAGTAGAAGACCGGCACCTGGTACCACTGCGGCACCATATCGAGCCCCCGATGCCGCCGGCACGTCGCCACGTGCTGCTCGAAGGCATAGAAGTCGCGGATGCTGGCGATCGCCGGGAGGGCTGACGCATAAGACCGAACCACTCGCCTGCCATTAACGACCATGACACGCAGGCTCATCAAAGCGTCCCCCGCGCGCCTGCTCGCGCTCGATCGCCTCGAAGAGCGCCTTGAAGTTGCCCTTGCCGAAGCTCTTGGCCCCGCGGCGCTGGATGATCTCGAAGAACAGCGTCGGCCGGTCCTCGACCGGCTTGGTGAAGATCTGGAGCAGATAGCCCTCCTCGTCGCGATCGACCAGGATGCCCAGCTCGGCCAGCTCGTGCATGTCCTCGCGGATGGTGCCGATGCGGTCGGGCAGCATCTCGTAATAGGCCGGCGGCACCTTGAGGAACGAGACGTCGTTGGCGGCCATGGCCCGGACGCTCTCGACGATGTCGCCGGTCGACAGCGCGATGTGCTGCACGCCCGGGCCCGCCGTAGAAGTCGAGGAACTCCTCGATCTGCGATCGGCGCCGGCCCTGGGCCGGCTCGTTGATCGGGAACTTGATCCGCCCGCGGCCGTCGGCGACGACCTTGGACATGAGCGCCGAGTAGTCGGTGCTGATGTCCTTGTCGTCGAAGCTGGCCAGCAGCGAGAAGCCCATGACCTTGCTGTAGTAATCGACCCAGTCGCCCATCTTGCCTTCCTCGACGTTGGCGACGATGTGGTCGATGGCCGCGAGTCCGACCGGGCGGAACGTGCGGGGGCTGTAGCGATCGGGATCGATCGGCCTGAACCCCGGCGCGAAGACGCCGTGATACCGCGAGCGGTTGACCAACGCGTGCGTCGTGTCGCCGTAGGCATGGATCTCGGCGAACTCGTAGACCCCGAACTCGTCCTCGATCCGTCCGCGGCGGCGAGGCCGGCCGCGCGCCGCGCGCGACGGCGGCCTCGAATGCCGCGGCGACGTCCGGCGACCTCGAGTGCGATCGTCTGCACGCCGTCCCCGTGCTGGACCAGCCGGCCGGCATCCGGATGATCGGCCCGCAGCGGAGAGGCCAGCACGAACGTGATGTGGCCCTGTCGCAGCACATAGGCCGCCTCGTGCCGCACGCCGGTCTCGAGGCCCGCGTAGGCGATGACCTCGAATCCGAACGCGTTGCGGTAGAAGTAGGCCGACTGCCGCGCATTGCCCACGAACATCCGCACGTGGTCGATCCGCTTGAACGCCATCGCGTCGCTGGCCATGCCGGTCCTCTCTCTGGGGAGCAATCGCCGCGGTGAATCGGGACGGACGGTACGACCGACCTGCCGGACTTTGTTCTACACGACGCCGCGGACGCGGTCGTCCTCGAGCCCCTCCCAGAACCCGGCGATGGCCTCGAGGACCTCGCGGGCGCCCTGGAAGAACCGGGACTCGTCGAAGCTCGGGTCGAAGAAGACGCCCTCGAGCTCCTCCATCGTATGGCCGGCGTGCTGGGCCTCGACCCGGTTATGCCAGGTGAAGAACGCGACCTTCAGCGCGGGAGGCGGGTCGACTTGATGTGCAGCAGGCCGTCCTCGAGCTCCTGCCAGAAACCGGCCGCAGCCCAGTTCTCGACGGCGAAGCTCGCTCCCTCGGCGATCTGGTCGTCCTCGCCGCCGTAGCAGCCGCTGGAGCTCGTCGCAGAAGTGGAGCGTGTAATCGCGACCGTTCCGACGCTTGCCCAGGTCGTCGAAGCCCAGCCCGAGCGCCTCGCCGACGGCCAGCAGCCACTCGAAATGCGCGGCGCGGAAGCGGAACAGGCCGCCATCGACCGTCCCCTCGGTGCTGACCAGGTCGGGGTCGCCCTCGCGGTCCCTGGCCTCGTCGTCGTCGGCGACATCTTGGCGTGCCGGAGCCGTCGGAGCATTGCCCTTCCGGTAGATCACGCCCAGCTCATTCATGAGGATTTCCTTGGCCGCCCGCGCCTGTTGCAGGCTCGGTGCATTGATGACCCTCAGCAGGGCCGCGACCAGGAACTGGTTCGAGAATACCGAGAACTGCCGGACGAAATGGGCGAGCTCGGCGTCCGTCGCCCGGCCGTCGCGGAACCATCGCGTGTAGGCGTTGTCCGTGATGATCCGGTGCCGCAGCAGGTCATTCTGCACCCGGTCGAGGAACTCGCCGAACGCCTCGACCTGACGCTCGCTCAGCTCGCCGCGCCTGAGACGCTCCTCGATCCGGGGAGAAACGAGGTCGTGATGCGTCGCCGTTGCCATGAGACACCCCCTGAGAGATGGTTGGAGAGGTACGGGGGAATCAACCTCTCCATTATAGCCGACGTGCCGGCCCGGGACGACCCTCTTTCCGCGCAAGGACGGCCCGGACCGCGACGGCTGTCACACCTCCATCGATCAGGAGGGCCTGGTCCAGACGCCCAGGATCGACTTGCCGACCCGGTGGCCCGTGAGCCGATCGGTGAGATAAGAGACCGGCACGAGGAACCGATCCCAGAAGCCGATCTGCGCGGGCGTGGGCATCGCACTTTGCAGCAGCAGGCGGTTCCCGAGCGAGGCGAGCATCCCGGCCGAGTCGAGGTAAGCCAGCCGGGTGAGCCGCAAACCCGCCGGCCCCGCGGCCCGCAGCGACTGGCGGGTATAGCGTCGGTAGTGGCCGATCGACGCGTCGAAGGGCGTGTACAGCCACGGGTGCGCCGGCGAGAGCACGATCAGGCGCCCGCCGGGCGCAGCCGCTCCGCGGCCCTCGCCAGCTCGGCGCGGTCGTCGGCGATGTGCTCGACGACGTCCATATAGAGGATTGTGTCGAACCGATCGGCGTCCTCGAGGTCCTCGAGCGTCCCGATCTTCGCCCGGCAGCAATCGGGCAGCTCGCCGTCGCGGATCGCCGCGTGCAGCCGGTCCGCCAGCGACGAGTCCGGCTCGAGGCAGACCCAGCGGTCGGCCGTGCCGTCGCACAGCACCCGGGTCGTCCCACCGTGGCCCGCGCCGACCTCGAGGACGTCGCGTCCCAGGTGCGCGGCCACCTGCCTCCGCACGTACGACTTCCAGCGGACCGCCGCCGCGAACAGGTCGAGCTCCGTACCGACGTAGGTGAAAGACAAGGTTCCTCTCCTCGATCTACCAGGGGGTCGACTCGACCAGCTCGGGCGTCGGCAAGGGTGCGGCGGACAGATCATCCCCGCGGAGCGTCCAGACCGACCCGACGAAATACGAATAATCCCGGCGCGGCAGGAACTGCGACCCGTGCCTGCGCCCAGGCTCATGAAGCTGAAGACCAGGGTCCCCATGACGGCCTGGCTCAGCAGGATCGTCAGCAGGCCGACGGCCGACGTCGCCCAGCCGGGCACGCCCCAGTCGGTCGTCAGCCGCACGATCACGGCCGCGGCGATCCCGATCGTCGTCGCGAGGGCCAGCAGCACCGACAGGACGAACAGCCGGACCCCGACCACATCGCTCTGGACCGAGATCGCGCTCAATCCGTGCGTGACGAGCGAGACGAAGTTCATGGTCGACCGGCCCCGCAGCCGCTTCGCCCGCCGGGTCGGCATGGTGGAATACGGCTGTCGCGAGCGGATCACCGCCGCGGCGTAGTGGTTCCAGAGCTCCGAGACCACCACCAGGCTGGAGAGCCGCCGCCGGGGGATCGCGCTGAAGTTCCCCACCCGGACCTTCTGACCCGTCAGCAGGTGATGCAGCCCGCGGTACAGCCCGTAGAAGAAGCGGAAGACCAGCGACTCGGATCGGCGTGTCCGCTCCGCGAAGACGATGCGGCCCCGGTCCTCTCGCTCAAGGCGCTCGAGCAGCCGCGGCACGTCGGCCGGGTCGTCCTCGCCGTCGCCGTCCATGACGACCACGGCCCGCGCCGGCAGGCAGTCCTCGATATACGCCAGGCCGACGGCGATCGGCGCTGGTGGCCCAGGTTGCGCCTCAGCCGCAGCAGGTCCACCCGCCGAAGCGAGGCATACGGCCCGGCCGCCGGTTCCTCGTCCGGCTCGATGGTGGAACCGTCGTCCACGACCAGGACCTCGGCCTGCATTCCCCCGGCCGCCATGGCCCGGTCGAGCGCGGGCAGCAGCAGGGCGAGCGACTCCCAGTCGTTGAAGATCGGGATCAGGACGACGACCGCTCCCGCCTCCTCGGCGTCGGCGAACTCGCCGATCGGGGCGAACGCCTCGCCGACCTCGCCCCCGGAATCCGGCTCGGGTACCACACGGCCGCGCGGCGACGCCCACGACCCGTGGGGGCGATCCATCCGGTGGCCGCCTTGACGACGCTCCATGTCGTCCACCTTTCTCGTGAGAGTCCGCGAGAAATCGAAACCCTTTCGGATGTCACTCCATCGACCCGGCTCGCAGGCCGTCCGACTTCTCATTCCAGGCCGTCCGCGACCCGCCCGTCCCCGAGGTCGTGGCACGCCGCCAGAAGCGATAGTGGCTCACGCTGGGAAATAGCCCCACGTCCGGCACGAAGCCGAGCCGCTTGAGCACCTCGAGATCCAGGTGGCCATTCCAGTAATCCTTGACCTCGACGACATAGTCGGCCGTGCGCAGCTCGTCCACCACCCCCCGCGGCATCTCCTCCGGCCACCGCCCGTTCTCGGCATGCGCGTCCATCTCGCTGAACAGCCCGCGCCCGGGGTAGGACCGCGCGAACAGCGGGATCGTGGGGTCCTCGGGGCAGACGACCTTGCCGGGCAGCTTCGAGACCGCGGCGACCGCCTCGTTGTACGACGATTCCCATGCGGGCCGCTCCGCGATCAGGTAAGACCGCGGAAAGATCGTCAGGAGCAACATCGCGGCCGCGAACGAGCCCAGCGCCAATCGGCCTCGAGCCGTCGACGACCGCCGCTCGAGCCAGGCGAGGGCACCCGGCATCCGCAGGCCGCAGAAGGCCATCATGGCCAGCAGCGGCGGCAGCAGGCTATTCGACGTCCCCCCGATCTTGGCGTGTGCCATCGCTCCGGACGGGAGCGCCACGATCAAGACGGCCAGCACCCAGGCCATCCTGGCGTCCTTCCGCGTCGACCCCCCTTCCACCGCCAGCCACTCGCCCAGCAGGATGAGGAACAGCGGCGATTCCAGCAGGAAGACGCGAATGTGGTTCGCCGCCCGACCCAGGTTGATCCGGTACGACCCCGGCACCTCGATCATGTAGTGGTAGACCGCCGGGCAGAACAACTTGAGCCAGAGCACCACCGCGACCGCCGCCGCCAGCGGCACGAGCACCAGCACGACATCCTTCCGCGACGGCCAGCGGTACCGAAGCGCCAGGACGATCGCCGGCACCGACGCGAAGACGAGCGTCGTCTGCTTGAAGAAGAAGCTCAGGATGAGGCACGCCGTCCCCAGCATCACCCACCAGGCTCGGCTCCGCTCCATCCCCCGATACAGCATCACGATCGCCGTACTGCCGAGGAAGAGCGCCGTCATGTCGGGCCGGTTCTCGCAGTAGTACTGGAATGAGCGGTGGTTGAAGCCAAGGAGCGCCGCCCAGACGACGATGGTCGTCGAGGTCGCCCCCTTCGTCCGAGTGCACACCGCGATCACGGTCACGGCCCCGAGCGCCGAGAGCAGCGTCAGGATTCGCCCCGCGACGTTGCTCGGGCCGAACCAGCGAAAGACCTCTCCCTGGAACCAGGGCGCCAGCGCGCCGTAGAAGTGCGTGGCATGGCCGTCGGGCGCAGCTCGTAGACCGGCAGGCCGTGCAGGCTCCGCCACGATTCCACGACCTCGATCGCCTCCCAGGGACTGCGCGGCGATCGCGCGGGCACCAGCCGCGCGAGATTGAGCCCGGTGATCAGGCAGATCAGCAGCGCTGCCAGGATCAGGGGCGTGCGCGAAAGGCCAGCTCGCCGCCCCGACCGGCGGCGCTCCTTCGTCTCGGTCCCGTTCCATGCTGGTGTCCTCAACATCCGTGTTGCGACCTTGACGTGCCGGAGGAACCCGTCAGCGGGCTTCTCCTGCTTCGAATCTCTGGCGAAGCTGCGATCGACCTCGAGTGGCGATGCGCGTGCGGCAACGATCGCGAGATTCCCCGGCCGGCCGATCAGGCCGATTCCTGGGGGGGCCAGGCAAGCTGCCGGCCCGGCTCCGGGGAAGTCGCCGTGGTCCATCATGAGGCGACTCATCCCATAAGCAGCGTCAATGGCAAGTCAACTGAAGGACAGCGTTGTACCCGACCCGCTTGCCGGCAGCAATAGGTATTTTTCCCGACCCGACGGTCGCAAGCGGGATCGCGGAGGTCGTCCGACGAGCCTCACACCCACCCGTTCCGCTTGCGCAGCCACCATTCCAGGGTTAGGAGTGCCGTGAACACCAGCAGGAAGGGCCAGTTGTCCCAGACCCTGTGCTCCTTGGTGGTGACGTAATCGGTATATCCCGATCGGTCGAGGCCCTTGAGGTAGGTGCCGAGCCCCTCGTGGGGGATGGACTCGCCCTCGGTGACCCGCGCGATCTCGCGGGCCAGGGTCAGGTCGGCCGAGGGGTTCTCGAGCTCACGGTCATCCTGGTAGACGAGGAACCGGGCCGAGTCGTGGCCGATCTCCTCGTTGTCGCGCTTGGCGACCACCGTGACGGTGTAGTTGCCCGGCTGTCCGACCTTCTCGACCGCGTAGATGAGGCCCTTGCCCTCTTCGCCCTGGTTATACACGTCGACGGTCGACGTGACCGGCGGGTCGGCCTTTTCGCGCTCGATCTTGGCCTCGTACCGGACGTTCGGGATCGTCGCGCCCTTGGCGTCGTGCGCGGTGGCGGTCAGGTCGAGCTTCTCGCCGACGGCCATCCGGCGATGCGGCGCCAGCGTGATCTCGACCTTGTTATCGCCGTCGTTCTCCTTGTGCGCGAGCCAGAAGACGACCTGCCTCCAGAACTTCCGGTGCGCCAGCCGGCTCTCCTCGGACGACCGATACCAGACCCACGTGTCGCCGCCGTAGGCGATCGACCGGCCCTTGCCGACGTCCATGCTGATCAGGAGCGGCATCGGGTTGGGGGCGGGCGTCTCGGCCAGGATCTTGGCGCTCTGCTTCACCTCGCCGAACAGGTTCGTGCCGGCGATCGGCTTCATCGCGTCCCAGATCCGTTGATTCTCGATCCGGTTGGCGCCGACCCGCAGGAGGAAGTCGTCGAGGCCAAAAGTATTGGGGACGAACTTGACGCCCCCCTCGGGCTCGTACTGGCCGTCGCCGAGGTGGACCTGCACCGGCAGCACGTCGGCCAGCGGCGTCTCGCCCCAGCCGCCGTCGCCGAAGCTCGCGTGGCCGCCGAGCATCATCAGGCCGGCACCCTTGCGCACGGCCTCGGCGAGCAGCCGCTGCTGCCGGCTCGTCAGGTAGTTGGCCGGCAGGTCGCTCAGGATGTAGGCGTTGTACTTGCCCGGCGCGAACTCGTCGTCCGAGACCGCGCCCTTGTTCCCCTCGGCCTCGCGCTTGATCACCTCGCCATCCACGTGGATGTCCTGCGAAGTGGCGATCGACAGCATCATGAACTTGTAGTCCCAGGACCAGTTCGACCCCTGGAGGAACTTGACGTTCAGCCCGCCGCTCAGCACCGTGACGAACGTGCTGATCTGGTTATTCGCGGTCAGGAGCTCGCCCTCCTGCGGCGAGACCTTCAGTGTGATCTTCTTCTCGCCCTGCTCTTTGGGGATATACTTGAGCCCCGTGATCGGCACCACGTCGGCGGCGTCGGGGACCTTCACCTTGGCCCTGGCCACCGGGACGGGGTCGTCCTCGACCAGGAGCTCGACGTCCAGCGTCTGGTTGGCGAAGCCACGCGCCAGCATCGTGCCCCGCACCTCCAGCTCGTTCTTCACGAAGACCGTGGGCCCGGCGATGACCTCGCGGAGGATCACGTCGCGGCCGCGGCTCTTGGCGTTCTCGGTCCCGAGGCCGACCGTGACGACCGGCACCCCCTTCACCTTCATCTGCCGCGCGGCCACCATCGGGTTGACGCCCGAGTTGGAGGCGAAATCCGAGAGCATGACGATCCGGGATAGCCTCCGCCCCGAGTTCTCCTGCCGCTTGTAGACCTCGAGCATCGCCGAACCGGCCGCCGAGGTGCGGCCCTTGGGCTCGGCCGCGGCGGCCAGCTCGGTCTCCTTGGGCTCCTCGATGTCCGCGTCGAAGGCGTAGAACCGCGCGTCGATGTTGGGGGCCAGCTTCTTGGCTTCCTCGCGCGCCTTTTCCAGGGTATCGGCGGCGACCGACCAGCGGGTCCGGTCATTCACCTCGTCGGCGATCGTCATGCTGGTCGACCGGTCGACCAGGAAGACGATCGACGCCTGCTGCTTCTGCTTCTCCTTGAGCGCGACCGATGGCCGGAGCGCCGCCAGCAGGCACAGGAGGATCGCCAGCAGGCGCAGCGAGAGCGCCACCCACCGCCAGGCGCCGCTGGTCCCCTGGAGCCGGCGGCGGTACGCCCACAGCGTCAGGAACGTCACCGAGCCGATGATGCCGATCAGCACCGGCCAGGGGACGATCGGGGTGAAGCTCACGCTGAAATCAGGGATCATGCTGCCCTCCCAGCCGTCGCATGCGGGTGCCGCGTGACCCGGCCCGAGCTGGATCTCAGACCGCCGAGGCCGAAGGCGCCGGCGCGGCCGCGCCGGGCCGCGGGGCCTCCTTGTAGAACGTATTCGCCAGGAAGTTCTCGAGCGTCACCACGATCAGGATCAGGAGCATCAGGTACGGGAAGATCTCGTAGCCCCTCCGTGCATACCCCTCCTCCTTCTCCTGGGACTTCTCGTCCTCGGCCAGGCGATAGCCGTCCTTGCCGAAGATCGCGTCGAGGCCGGGCGTCTCGAGCCGCTCGAACTGGCTCTCGGCCTGGGGCGGATTGACGCTGAAGCCCAGGACGCTCGTCCGGTCCCCTTCGGTCAGCGCCTTGACCGTCCACTGCCCGGGGGTTGGCTGGTTCATCGGCACGTCGAGTGTGTCGCGGCTCGCCGACGCGGGGACGTCGGAGGTCTTGGCCTCGGGGCCGGGCCCGGTCAGCGTGAAGCTCTTGTAGCGGACCGTCGGCTCGAGGTGCAGGCTCACCGACTGGCCGGCCTCGTAGTTGAGCGGGGACTCGTCGGTGCCGGCCAGGTACGGCACGGTCAGGTTATTCAGGACCAGGAACGACCAGCCGACGACCGGGAATTCGTTCCAGGCGTCGGTGGCGTGCGAGTTCTTGTTGCGGGCCAGCGGGGTCGTCCAGAGCAGCACGCGGCCGGTCCGCGGCCCCTTGAAGGTGCGCTCGAGCAGCGCGGGCGTCCCGTCGGCGTAGGTGACGAGCGTGCGCGTTCCTTCCATCGCCTGGGGCTGCACCTTCAGGTCCCAGTGATGATAGACCGGCACCTGGACGAGCTGCGCGTCGAGGTCCTGGCCATACTTCTGGAAGAGCGGGTGCGTGATGTCCGTGACCTTGCCGAACGTCGTCACGCGACGCGGTCCGGCACGGTCGAGCTGCGCCGGCAGGAGCTGGCCGGGGATCTCGCCGTCGTAGTTCGCCGGGAGGCATCGGTTGCCGGCGCCGACGACCAGCCGCCCCCCTTCGTGGACATAGGCGTTCGAGCGCGCCCCACGACGAGTTGTCGAGCTCGGCGACGTTGAGAACGAAGATGCTGGCGAAGGACGACAGCGTGCCCTTGTCCCGCGACTGGAACTCGGCCGTCGAGTTGCGTTCGACCCGGAAGGTCCTTGCGCCGCCCGTCGGCGTCTCCGGGTCGAGCGCGGCGGCGACGAAGTTGCCGTCCACGATCCGGTCGGAGACGACCAGGACCTTCAGCGGCGGCCGGATTCTCAGGGTGAAATAGCGGTGGTCGTCCTCTTCATACGGGTCGGGCGCACCGGTCAGGACGATCTCGCCGCGGTGCAGCTCGCCCTCCTTGAGGGTCGCCGGGGCCGGGAAGACGACATCCAGGCCGCTGGGCGGGATCTTGACGATCTTCTGATTCTTCTTCGATCCGTCGATGTAGAACTCGACCGTCCGCTCGACCGGCGCGTCCCCGGGCGACTGCGAGCGAAGCCGGGCGCGGATATCGATCGGCTCGCCCTCGGTGGCCGTCTCGCGCGAGGGCTCGGCCGCCTCGACGAGCACGTTCTTGATCTCGGGGGGCCTGAGCTGCAGGATGAAGGTGACCAGGCGGCCGCCCTTGGACGCCTTGATCTTCTCGACCTTGTCCAGGCCCTCGGCCTGGACGGCCGGTGTCCCACGCCGACCTGGCCAGGTCGGTCAGGACATACACGACCCGCGCCGGCTTGTCGCTCGGCCGACCTGCCTCGTACACCTCGCCCATCGCCACGTTGAGCGGCCGGCTGATCGTGTGAGATCGTCAGCTCGTCGATCCGCTTGAGAGCGGCGGCCGGCGACAGGCCGGTCGAGCCCGAGATCGACGAGTCGACCACGAAGACCAGGCTGGAATCGGGCAGCTTGCCCACGATCTCGCGGGCGCGTTCCTTGGCCTCGTCGAGCCGCGTCTTGTCCTTGTCCTTGTACTTCATCGACAGGCTGGTGTCGAAGACGAGCCCCAGCGCCGTCGGCACCGAGTTATCCCCCAGCGGGACCTGCGAGTAGAGCGTCGGCCGGGCCAGCGCCAGCGCCATCAGCGCCAGGATGGCCATCCGCGCCAGCAGCAGGAGCCAGTTCTTGACCCGCAGCCGCTTCTTGCTCCGACGCTGCCGCTCGCGGATCAGCCGGAGCCGCCGGGAAGATCACGTGCTTGGGCGTCTGCCGCATGAACAGGTGCAGGATCACCGGCAGGGCGGCCAGGGCCGCGCCGGCTGCCAGGCCCGCGTGGAGCAACGACATTTCCATGGCCGGTCGAGCACTCCCTCATCAGGCCCGGGCTTGCCGCGTCAGCAGGTAGCTCATCAGCGCCTTGTCGAACGGCATCCCGGTGTCCAGCGGGACATAGTCGATACGTGCGCGGACGCAATCGTTCTTGTACTTGCGCGGAACTGCTGCGACTTCCTCGAGATAGTCCGCCTTGATGGCATCGGCGTCAACCTCGAGGATCTCGCTGCGTCTCGTTGTCCTCCAGCCGGAACATCCCCTCGAAGGGGAACTTTGCCTCGGCCTCGTCCAGGATGTGGAAGATGATCAGGTCGTGTCCCGAGAACCGCAGCCGGTGGATCGCCCGCAGGATCGATTCGGGATCGCCCAGCAGGTCGCTGAACAGCATCACCAGGCTCCGGTGCCGCAGCATCCCGGCGACCTGGTGCAGGCTCGCCTCGATCTCGGTGGTCCCCTCCGGCTTGAGCTTGGCCAGCAGCGACAGGATGTTGCCCAGTTGCGACCGCTTGCTCCCCGGCGCCAGGCTCTGCGAGACCTTGCGGTCGAACGCGATCAGGCCGACCGGGTCCTGCTGGTGGATCATCAGGTAGCAAAGCGCCGCGGCCAGGCTGATGCTGTACTCGAACTTGGTCAACTCCTGCCTGTAAGTGTAACCCATCGAACCGGATAAATCCATGACCAGGTAACCGGTCAGGTTCGTCTCGGCCTGGAACTTCTTGATGTAGAAGCGATCGGTCTTGGCGTAGACGTTCCAGTCGATGTCGGAGATGTTGTCGCCGGTGCTGTACTTGCGGTGCTCCGAGAACTCGACCGAGAAGCCGTGGAACGGGCTGGCGTGCAGGCCCGCGATGAAGCCCTCGATGATGAACTTGGCGCGCAGGTCCAGCCTCGCGACCTGGCGGATGACCTCGGGCTTCAGATACTTCTCGGCGGTCCCGGCCATGATAGTGCCTTCCTGTCCCTCAAAGGATGCCCGCAAGGGGAATCGCCAGCCCCGGCAAGAGCGGGCTGGAGTAGACGTCGCCCGGTCGCAAGATCCGCTTGCTATACCCCTGCTGGCCGGCGGTGTAAACCGTCGCCCGGTGCCGTCTGCGATCGATCAGGACGTATTCGAGGACGCCAAGCGAGCGGTACTCCTTCCGCTTCTTCACGTAGTCGCGCTCGCGGGATTCGCGGTCGGCGCTCACGATCTCGAACACCATCTCGGGGACGCGACCCGGCCGGGCGATGCTCGATCTCGGGCCGACGAGGAAGATGCCGATGTCCGGGATGCGGTCCGTCCCGTCGTCCACGCGGATCCAGGCCTCGGAGACGACTTCCTCGACGAGGTCGGGTCGGGACAGCCGGTAGGCTCCAAGGTAGTCCCTCACCGGTTCGGACCCCCGATCGTGTCCCGGCCCATCGGGCGGCATGACGATCAACCGTCCTTGCTCGCGCTCGTACTTCCAGGGCTCGGCGTAATGCGCGTCGGCGAACTCCTCGGCCGTGATCAGTCGACCGTGGTCGTGCGGGCCGAGCTGGAGGGCGGACTGGACGGTGGCCATCGAAGGGATCTCCTCGCGAGAGCCGGGCGAGGGCTCCGCCGGCCGACTCATCCATCTAACGTGCCGCCGCCCGCTCGTACTTCGGCGGCTCGGGCTCCTTGACCTCGCTCACCAGCCGCTTGACCAGCGAGTCGGTCGTCTGGCCCTCCGCCTGCGCCTGGAAGTTGGTGCTGACCGGTGCCGCAGGACCGGGACGGCCACCTTGCGGACGTCGTCGAGCGAGACGCTGAAGCGGCCATCCATCGCGGCCATCGCCTTGCCCGCCAGGATCAGGTTCTGGCCGGCCCGCGGGACCGGCGCCGTAGTCCACCAGCTCCTTGATGAACTGCGGCGACAGGGCGTCCGACGGTCGCGTCGCCCGGACCAGGCGCGTCACGTAATCGACCGTGTACTCCGAGACGGGCACCGAGGTCACCAGCTTCTGCAGGTTGACGATCGCCTTGCCCGAGAGCACTCTTCTTCAGGTCGGGGACCTCGCCCTTGGTCGTCGCCATCAGGATCTTCTTCTCCTCGTCGAGCGTCGGATAGCCGACCCGGACGTCGAACATGAACCGGTCGAGCTGCGCCTCGGGCAGGGGATAGGTCCCTTCCTGCTCGATCGGGTTCTGCGTGGCGATGACGAAGAACGGCTCGGGCAGGTGCATCGTCTCCTGGCCGACCGTGACCTCGCGCTCCTGCATCGCCTGGAGCAAGGCCGCCTGGGTCTTGGGCGGCGTCCGGTTGATCTCGTCGGCCAGGATGATGTTGGCGAAGAGCGGGCCGGCCACGAAGCGGAAGGACCTGCGCCCGGACTCGGGCTCCTCCAGCACGTTGGTGCCGGTGATGTCCGAAGGCATCAGGTCGGGGGTGAACTGGATGCGCTTGAAGCTCACGTCGAGGATCCGGGCGATCGAGCTGACCATCAGCGTCTTGGCCAGGCCGGGCACGCCGACCAGGAGGACATGGCCGCGGGTGAAGATCGCCGCCAGGATCAGCTCGATCACCTCGCGCTGGCCGATGATGACCTTGTTCAGCTCGGCCACCATGACGTCGCGAGAGTGTCGGAATTCGTCGAGAAGCTGCGTGATCCGGTCGCCGGCCGTGGACATGCGGGGTGCTCGACCTCTCTGGGAATGAAGGGGGCGAAGTGCAGGGGCACGGAGAACGTCCCGCGTGCCGGCCAGGCGGATGCGCCAAGCCTGACCCTCGCCGGTCCGGCAAAGCAGCCTGCAAGTCCCACCATTGTATGACCGGCCGGATGCGCAATTCAAGCGCACCGGCTCCAGGCTCGCGACAGGCACCGGATCGGCCGGCATCATCCTGCACCGTCGCCCGATCCGCCCAACCTTCCCGAATACGGATCGGCGGCCCTTGCATCAACGCACACCGGCACGGATTGTCCTCCGTCGGCTTGCCGATTTTCCCGGCAGAATGCCCGGGACGCCATCGCCTGCCTTCGACAATCGATGCGATCATCGATCGAGTTTCGATCGCCGACCGCTCCGCCGGCCAGGGACGCGAAAGGTCGTACCGATCACATGTTACGGCCGCAACCGTGGCACATCGTCGAACCTCGAAGGGGCGGCTTGAGCCCCGTGGCCCGCGAGTTGCATTGACCGGAGCGTCATGACGGCAAGCTAAAGGCCAGGCCTCGTCCTGGATCTCCTCGTTTGCCCGATTCCTACCTGACTGCGGGTATCGGACATCCTCCCTGGTCCGGACCCTCGCCGAGTTGTCGCCACGCGGCGCTCGGCTGCGAACGATGTCCGCTCTCCCCTGGCGGCGACGATCGTTGCGACGCGTGCGATCCGGGTCCTTCTCGGTCGATCCCGTGCGTTTGCACGCGGCCGGCTGCCGGAGCTCGCCCCTCATTCCGACTCGCCCGTGGCGGTGAGAGGCAGACACGCTCGCGGAAGAGACCCGGGGACGGTCCTTAGACCTCCTCGAAGACGACCAGTCGCTGGACCACCGGATCGCGGTGGCGACGACCTCGAGCGACCGGTTTCCTCTGATACAGGACGCGACGCGATGAGCCTGATGACCCTGGTGCGATCGATCGGAGGCGCTGGCCATCTTCTGGACCCTGGCGGCCCTCGGGATCGGAGCCTCCGGCCTGCGGATGCCCGCCCCCACCCCGAAGATGCCGTCAGCAGCCGAGCCCCCGCCCGTGGACGCGATGCCCGTCAACTGGCCCCGCGCCGATCGTTACGAGCTGGTGGATCGATCCAGCGGGCGTTCCCAACCCATCCGCCTACCGGAGTTGGATCAATGGACCCTGATGCGGGTCTCTCCCTGGCGTGGGCCCGACGGCGAGCTCGAGGCGGTCGGCCGCTGGGTCACCAGCGACCCCAGGTCGGAGGATTTCTGCGGCTGGGGACTCTTCCGCCTGTCCGATGGCGCGGTGATCGTCCGGATGCCGACCGAGTCGCTTCCCTCGGGTCGTCCTTGCTGGGTCCCCGGCGACGAGCGGACATTTCTCTATCCCGCGGCCGATGGCCGACTCTATCGGTGCCGTCTGGATGCTGCCAGAGAGCCGGGCGGCCCTGGCGACACCCCGCCGCGCGTCGCGGACAAGACGGCGAGTCCCGAGCCGATCGTATGGGGGGTCCGGCCGCCAGGGATCGGGCAGGTCCTCCTCAACGAGCCGTTCTGGGCCGACGACCCTCGAGTGGGCCGCTGGATCTTCGCGACCCTTCGCTCGCAGGTCCATCGCGACGGCAGGGCCATCTTCGGGCCGGGGCAGCTCTGGTGGCTGGAGCTCGGCGAGGGCGGCCGGGTCATCGTCGCGGCCGGCCGTGTGGCGGGAACGTTCGGTTCCAGGACGAAGGACTCGTCGTCCGTCGAGGAGCGTTCTCCCACGGTCGCCGTGTCGCCCGACGGCGAGATGCGGCTGGTCTACCTCGCTCGATTCGGGCGGTGCGGGACCTGGCGGCTGCACTCCGGATCGCTCCAGCTCGACCCGGCGACGAAGCGTCCTTCGTCCGTGACCGGCGACGCGCCGGTGGCCGGCGGGACCCGGCCGGCTGCTCGACTCGCCGCTCGTTGTCTCGACCGACGGGATCACCGTGTACGCGGGTCGAAAGGGCGGGGGCGTCGTCGCTCTGCGCCTGACCGAGCGGGGCCACGGCGCCCTCGTATCGCCAGCATCCGGCGACCGAGGGGTATCGTCCGGGCGTTGATGGCCCTCGCGATAACCCCCTGCCCCGCCGGGCTGGCCCGTCCGGCTCAACTCGGCCGGCCGCTCGATCCGATCTCCTTGAAGGCTCGCGCCCGGTCCGGGCGGCGCTGCGGGTCGTATTGCCGCGCCCGGCCGGTTGTGTCATGCTGGATTTCCGACACCTGTCTGCTGGCGTGTTCCGGCTGTGCGACCGCGGGGGGTTCTCCCATGCTTCGCGCCTCGAGGATCGCGGGCCGCGCGTGTATCCCGGCCCTCCTGTTTTGCATCGGGATCGGCGTCGCCCGGCCCGCGCCGGCCGGAGTCACCCGGGATGAGGTCGAGCGGGCGATCCGCGACGGCATCCGCTTCCTCAAGTCCCAGCAGCGCGACGATGGCTCGTGGCCCGACGTCGATGGCGACACGCGATCGGGGATGACCAGCCTCGTCACCCTCGCCCTGCTCACGGCCGGCGAGCCGGTCGATTCGCCGACCATCCGCCGGTCGCTCGAGCTGCTCCGCAAGCTCCGCCCCGAGGACCTGCGCAGCACCTACTCCATCGGCCTTCAGACGATGGTCTTCGCGGCCGCCGAGCCCGACCAGGACCGCCTGCACATCGCCGCCAACGTCGAATGGCTCGAGCGGGCCCAGATCAAGCCGGGGGACAACGTCTACTGGCCCGGGACCTGGACTTACACCGACGGCAAGCACCGCAACGGTGACAACTCCAACACCCAGTACGCCCTGCTGGGCCTGTACACGGCCAGCGAGGCCGGCGTGCCGGTGAAGCCCGAGGTCTGGGCCCTCTCGCGAATGTACTTCGAGCGGACCCAGAAGCGTGACGGGAGCTGGTCCTATCATCCCGATTCGCCGGTCTCGAGCGCCAGCATGACCTGCGCCGGGATCTCGAGCCTGATCATCAGCGGCCTGAGGCGCTACCAGGGCCAGGAGTTCATCCAGGGCGAGCGGATCACCAACTGCGGCCGGGGGACCAGCAACCCCAATCTCAAGGCGGGCATCGACTGGCTGGCCCGCAACTTCGAGGTGGGCCAGAACTTCGGCCAGGGGCAGGTCTGGAAGTTCTACTACCTGTATGGGATCGAGCGCGCCGGCCGGCTCGCCGGCGTGCGGTTCTTCGGCCAGAGCGACTGGTATCGCCTGGGTGCCGAGGAGCTGGTCCACCAGCAGCATCAGCTCTCGGGCTTCTGGCGAGGGGCCGGCCAGGAGAACGAGCTGGTGGCGACGAGCTTCGCCCTGCTGTTCCTCGCCAAGGGTCGCGCACCCGGTCCTGATCAACAAGCTCGTCCACCAGCCCGCGCGGCGACTGGAACAACGACCCGGACGACGTCCGCAACCTCGTGGACTTGGTTTCCAAGGACTGGAGGAGCCTGCTGACCTGGCAGCTCGTCGACCCCTCGCGCGCCACCGTGCAGGACCTGCTCCAGGCGCCGATCATCTTCTTCAATGGCCACCGAGTCCCCGAGTTTTCCGTCGGGGCCCGCGACCGGATTCGCGAGTACATCGACCAGGGGGGCTTCCTGTTCGTGGATGCCTGTTGCGGCGAGCCCGAGTTCGATCGGGGCTTCAAGCGGCTGATCAAGGACATCTTCCCCGAGGAGGAGTACCAGCTCCGTCTCCTGCCGCCGGAGCATCCGGTGTGGCGGGCCCGCTGGGAGCTCGATCCCGACAAGCATCCGCTGTACGGAATCGAGCATGGTTGCCGGACCGTTGTGATCTACTCGCCGCGCGACCTCTCGTGCTACTGGAACCAGAGGGAGCACAACCCCAAGAACCCGGCCGTGGAGAACGCGGTGAGGATCGGCCAGAACGTCGTCAACTATGTCACGGGCCGCGAGATGCCCGACGACAAGCTGGTCGTTCGCGAGGTCCGGGGCAAGACCGAGGAGGCCGCCAAGCGGGGCGCCCTGCGGGTCGCCAAGCTCATGTACGGCGGCGAATGGAACATTGCGCCGCAGGCGATCCCCAACCTGATGGACGCGCTCCGAAAGCCTCCCTTCAAGTACGACGTCGTGCTCAAGCAGAAGGACCTGTTCCCCCGCAACGCCGAGCTGATCCACTACCCGTTGCTCTACATCCACGGCCGCGGGACCGTGTCCTTCCCCAAGGAAGACCTCGACGCCCTGCGCCGGCACCTCGAGACCGGCGGGACCATCTTCGCCGACGCCGCCTGCGGCAGCCCCGCCTTCGACGCCGCCTTCCGCCGGTTCGTCGCCGAGCTTATGCCCGACCGCAAGCTCGAGCCCATCCCCAAGACCGACGAGCTGTACAACCTCGAGGGCGGATTCGACCTGAAGGACTCGCAGTACAGCAAGGCGGCCGGCGGAGGCAAGGATTACCCGCAGCTCGAGGGCGTCAAGATCAACGGCCATTGGGCCGTCATCTACTCCAAGCTCGACCTCGGCTGTGCGCTCGAACGCCACTCGGGCATCGACTGCAAGGGGTACAACTTCGAGAGCGCCGTGCGGATCGCCGGCAACATCGTCATGTACTCGACGCTGCCCTGATCAGGGGCTTTCGGTGTCCGCCCCGCCTCGCCTGATCGCATCGACCCGCGCGATGTAGCCCGCCGAATCGAACTTCTTGCGGGTGCTCTCGTAGCTCATGAACCGCACCGTGCCGAAGATCGGCCGCTCGGGCCACGGGCGGTCGTGCTTGCCGCCGATCGCCCAGGCGACTCCCGTGTAGCCGTTGGGGTCGCGGCCGTCCATCTCGTACCGGTCGTTCTGGTCCAGTGCGATGCCGAACGCCGTCTCGGCGTCGGGCGTCCACTCGAGGATCTTCTTGGCCCAGTACATCCTCAGGTAGTTGTGCATCCGACCGGTCAGGACCATCTCCAGCTGGGCGGCGTTCCAGAGCGGGTCGTGCGTCTCGGCCTGCTCGAGCTGTCGCGCCGTGTAGAGGACCGGCCGGGGGTCGTCGGCGTGCCCGGCGAGGGTTCTCAGCGCCCAGGCGGGACAGCCGGCGAGCCGGTCGTATTGCGGGTTCCTGGCGACGAAGTTGACCGAGAGCTCGCGGCGGACGATGAGCTCCTCGATATAAGCGTCGATCTCCGTCCGGGGGACGCCACTGTTCGAGACCGCCAGCGCGATCGTGAGCGGGCTCACGTGACCGAAGTGCAGGTGCGCCGACAGCTCGCTGGTTGAGTACGGGGTGGGCTCGTTGCGATCCTCGGAATAGCGCGGCAGCCGCTCGCGGATGAAGTGCTTCAGACGACGCATGGCCTCTCGCGAGCCGCCGCGGTAGCCGGGTACCTCAGCAACGCCCCCGACCCGCAGTGACTTCAGAAGCCCGACGGGGTCGGCCGCCTCGCCGGCCGGCGGTGGTCCGGTCCATTTCACCTGGGCCGACGGTTCGGGGATCGGACGGAGATAGTCGCCGAGCAGTCGATGGATCTTGGGCCGGATCGTCCGGGCGGCGAATTCCTCGGTGGGGAAGTGCGAGCTGGGAACGACGACGTCAGCATCGACCAGGTAGAACGGCACCTTCAGCTCGCGAGCAACGCGGTCCCGCCATTGCTGCCCGATCCGCACGGGGTTCTCGTCGCCGACGACGATGGCCGCGCCGACCTCGTGGGCGACAGCGGGCACGATCGCGTCGGGCTGTCCCAGCCGGACCACAAGCGATACCCCGCGTCGATGCAGGTCGGCTTCCACGTCGACCAGCCCGTCCACCAGGAACCGGTAGTGCCTGCGCTGGGCCCCCGGGTAGTCGGCGGTGAGGCCAAACACCGCCAGCACGGGCAGCTTCAGGGCGTTCCCGAGCGTGATGGCGAGGTTCAGCGCCGCCGTTGTCGATTCCCCGTTGCGCCCTTTGCATCCAGTAGAGGACGCAACGTCCGCCGCCTACCGGCAGACCGGGGCACACGGCGCGGAGTCGCGGGTGCGGGCCGAGCAAGCGTTCCACCCTGTCCACTTCGGTACCTCTCACCAGTCGGTCACTCCCCGACGCCCTGTGGGATCGACCAGACACCCCATGGATCGGTAGGGTCGCAAACGCGTACCGCCGCCGCTCGCCCTTCCCTGATTGCACGCACTTTGTCGTCCCCGGCTCGCCGACGACCGCTTGTAGTCAAATACCGCGCGGAAGATTAGCAACGATCCTGTTTCCATCCACCAAGTCAACCAGGTGGTCACTTCATGCATGCGGTGAATTGGGAAATTGGCTTCGTTCGCGGATTTTCGCCCCATTCGGCTTCGCTCGACGCCGAACCACCTCCGGCATGGATGAAGATCCCGTGTAGATTGGGTTCGTTTGCTCAATTTCGGCCCTGGGTAAGGGCCGTTCGGGGCGATCAGACCGCTATGAGCGGTCCATCTTCACCATGCATGCGGCTGTGCTATGGAGTATGCCTGGATTGAGCGCCAAGTCTTTCACTGTATAGATCTGTCCACTCAGGATAAAACTGTCGGCCTGCATTGTTGAGCCCATGGTCCATCGCATGCAAGTTGTGTCATGGCGAGAACGATCGCCCCGAGTAACCGTCAACCGAATTGCCAAAGAGCCGCATTTTTATAGACGCTTAAAGCCGATCGTCAACTCCCTGAGCTTCACGAAATCGCCGATTTTTTTCGGAAAGCTTCACATGCCAGAGCCACGATTGTCCTGATCGAACGGACTCTCGACCTTGATTTGCGGTACTACGGCATGTGTCTTAACCATTTAAGCCAGTGGTGATCGACGGATGCAAAAGATCGGCGCCATCAGGGAGACGGGCTCAGGGTCTTTCTGGGAATATCTATCAACCGCGACCGGCCAAGGGACGGTAACCCGGGCCTATTAGATAAGAAGTTGTGTCCGCGGGAGGTACGGGTGGCTGAAGTGCGGAGTCGGCACGGGGCTATCGGCCGAGTCGGAGCGCCGGGTCAGTTAGCGGTCCCGCGTTCGACGATCGTCACGGCGTGAGGCCGGACGGACGGAGACTGGATGAGTGTCGGTGGACCTACCGATTGCGGAGAGGATGAAGCGGAGGAGTCTTCGCATTAAGATCGGCGTGAGAAAGACTCTGGGGCTACGGTCCTTGTTCGCGGTACGATCCCGGGATGAGCATGACGACCGGATCGCTGGCGACCGCGATCGAACACCACCGGGCGGGGCGGCTCGGGGCGGCGGAGGCGATCTACCTGCACATCCTGGAAGCCCATCCCTGCAACGCGGACGTCCTGCACTTGCTGGGTCTCGTCCAGGTGCAGACGGGGCGGCTGGCGGCGGCGGTGGAGTCGTTCGCGAGCGCCCTCGACCAGCGCCCCGACTGGCCCGAGGCGATGGCGAACCTCGGGAACGCGCTCGTCGAGCTGCGACGGCCGGCGGACGCCGAGCACGTCCTGCGCCGCGCCGTTGCGCTCAGGCCCGACTCGGCCGAGGCCCACAACAACCTCGGTACCGCGCTCGAGACCCAGGGAAAGGCAATCGAGGCGATCGACTACTATCAACGTGCCGTCGCGGTGCGCCCGGATTTCGGTGAAGCACTCGTCAATCTGGGCCGCGTGCTGCGGGCGAGAGGGGAACTCACCGCGGCGATTGAATGCCTGCGGCGGGCTGTTGCGCTGCGGCCCGACCTGATCGGCGCCTGGTACGGTCTGGCCCTCGCACTGGACCAACTCGGGGATCGCGACGGGGCGATCGACGGCTATCGGCGGGTCCTGGCACTCCGGCCCGACCTCGCCGAGGCGTGGAACAACCTGGGCAACGCGCTGCGTGCCGAGGGGAAGTTGGAGGAAGCCGTCGATGGCTACCGGCGGGCGCTGGGGATCCGGCCCGAATTGGCCGTCGCGCAATACAACCTGGGCCTCGCGCTGGTCGATCTCGGAAGGCTCGACGAGGCGGTGTCATCGTTCCGCCGGACTATCGAGATCGAGCCCCGGATGGTGGAAGCGTACGTCAACCTGGGCAATGCCCTGAAGGACCGGGGCGAGCTCGAGGCCGCGGTCGAGTCGTACGGGCGGGCGCTGGCGCTCCGGCCCGAATTCGCCGCGGCGTACAACAACCTGGGCAACGCGCTGCGGGACCAGGGGTTGCTGGCCGAGGCGCTGGCGTGCTACCGCGGGGCGCTCGAGCTGGCGCCGGGCTGACGACTGCGCATAGCAACCTGCTGTATACGATGCATTACGTCCCGGGCGTCACACCGGCGGCGCTGGCCGAGGCGCACGCCGACTTTGACCGCCGGCATGCCGCCCCCCTCCGAAGGGCCGGGCGGGAATCGGATGCGACCGTCGATCCGTATGGCCCGCTTCGGCTAGGCTTCGTCTCGCCCGACCTGGGTCGGCACCCGGTCGGGTCGTTCCTGGTGCGCGTGCTGGAGAACCTCGGCGGCGAGGGGCTCACGACGGTCTGCTACTCGGACCGGGTGGTCAAGGACGACCTGACGCGTCGCATTCAGGCTGCGTCGAACGAGTGGCGGGACGTACACGGCCTGGACGACGAGCGGCTGGCGGCCCGGATCCGGGCGGACGGCATCGACATCCTCTTCGACCTCGCGGGCCACACCGCGGGCAATCGCCTGCTGGTCTTCGCCCGCAAGCCGGCGCCGGTGCAGGTCACCTGGATCGGCTACGAGGGGACGACCGGCCTCTCGGCGATGGACTACCTGATTGCGGATCGAATCACGGTCCCTCCAGGTGCCGAGCGGCACCACCGCGAGCGGGTGCTGCGGATGCCCGACGGCTATCTCTGCTTCGATCCGCCGGTGTCGGCTCCGCCGGTCGAACCGCCTCCGTGCCTGGCGAACGGGTATGCGACGTTCGCCAGCTTCAGCAACCCGGCCAGGATCACGGTGGACGTGATCGGGGCCTGGGCGCGTCTGGCGCGGTCCCGGATGCCCGGCTGGTCCTGAAATACCGGGGCATGGACGATCGGGCGGTGCGCGAGCGGTTGTTTGGTCAGTTCGCGGCGCAGGGGGTCGGACCGGAGCGTCTGGACCTCAGGCCGTGGAGCAGTTATTCGGACTATCTGGCGACGTATGCCGAGGTCAACGCGGTCCTCGATACGTTCCCGTTCTCGGGCAGTACGACGACGTGCGAATCGTTGTGGATGGGGGTACCCGTGGTCACCTGCCCCGGCGACACCTTCGCCAGCCGGCATTCGCTGGGCCACCTGACCCTGGTGGGTCTAACGGAGATGATCGCCGGTGACCTCGACGATTATGTCCGGCTGGCCATCGCCCTGGCGGGCGATCCGAGGCACCTGGCGGAGATCCGCTCGAGCCTGCGAGGGACGATGGCGAGCTCGCCGCTGTGCGATGGAATGCGGTTCGCGAGCCACTTGAAAGCCTTGTCGCGACAGGCATGGGCCGAGTCGCAACGATCCTCCGACGAGTGAGTCGAGGGGTTGCGGGGGTGATGGCGAGGCGCAGCGGCGCGTCTATCAGCGCGGATTCTACCGGCGATCGCGTTCGAGACTCCGGAATAGCTCGTTGTGGAGGGCGACGAGAACACCTGTCGAGGCACGCTGGCTCGCAGATTACCTTTCCACAATCCCTTTCGGTGGCTGGTGGTCTCCGCTCGCGTCGCGGACGATCAGCAGCCCGAACACCAGGACGAGGCCAAGGAAGACATTGCACCGCTGGCGAACGCTCGTTGGGGGCTCTTCCCAGCTCCACCAGCTGGGGAACCAATGATTGCAGTAGATCGGGAGCTTCGATCCGGGGCCTCCGACCCATGTCGGCTCAAGCGACTGGGGGATGTTGACGGCTGTCACCTCGTATCTCGTCTGCCCCACTCTGTAGGTGAAGTCGATCGGCTCATCGAACACTATGGCCGAGTGGAAGTCGCCTCGCGTGACGGTCGCCTCGACCCGCTCAAATCCGAGCAGGAAGGGGGCGAGGACGTAGGCCGACGCGGAGGAGACAGCCAGGCTGCACCACATGATGATCCGCCGTCGTTTTTTCATCGTTTGCCGACCGACTTTCCGCCGCCGAACGCTCAGGATCAGCCGCCCGTCAACAGGCGGGTCCGCCGTCTCGCCTCGTGAGACACGGTCGCGGCCAGGACCGCTCGAATTCTTCGTTCAAGTCATCCGCAGGGACGGCGTCGGCTCCCGCCATGCCGTGCGCGACCCGAGCACCGGCTTGGGTTGGCGTCGGCACCTCGACAAGCTCCGCGACCGGGGACAGCATAGCACCCGCCTCGACCCGGCTCCATCGGCCCGGAGTCAGCCGCGGCACCCCTTCCCGCCACCCAATACCCGTCATGCCCGGATTGTACGGGAAGCCCTCCGGAGCGTTTCCCGCACCTATGAGTCCGTCCACGCGGAAGTGTCCGGCGGCCCCGGCAGACTGGCGAACGCGCCGGGAAAGCCCGTCGCCAGCCCGAGATCGATCGCCGGCCGGACTCGTAGGACAGGCTGTCCAGCCTGTCGCGGCCCGGTCGCAAGCCGGTCCGGTCGGAAGCTGGGCCGGTCGGGCGGAGTCCAATAGACACCCCTGGCGCCAGCCGGAGGAACCGTCCGGCCGGTCGGCCGGCCCGCGACAGGCTAGACAGCCTGTCCTACTTCGCGCCAGCTCCGGCTCCCGGGGAGCGGTCCGTCCGCACCCACCTTACCGGCCGGCCGCATTCGATGCCCCCGCCCGGGGTTGACCGCAAGCGGCGTCCGCCGTATGGTATGCACCGATCTCGGCCCGGCGGGCCCGCCGCGAGGGCGTCCGACGGCCGCGGTCACGATCAGGGATGACGGAAGTCGTTGAGCCGAATCGAAGAAGATCCCGTCGCGAGGGATGGAACCCTTGACGATCGACCGCACGCACATCGTGGTCCTCACCTATAACGGCCGTCGGTGGCTGGAGCAGTGCCTGCCCTCGGTGCGCGCCGCGGCGGCGCGGTCGCCTGTCCCGTGCGGCGTCACGGTGATCGACAACGGCTCGACCGACGGCTCGGGGGCCTTCGTCGTCGCCCACTGGCCGGATGTGGACCTGATCCGCGAGCGCAACCTTGGCCTGGCGACGTTCAACCGCGTGCTCTCGTGGCTCGACGAGCCGGTCGTCCTCCTGCTCAACGACGACGTCAAGCTCGATCCGGACGCGGTCGGGCCCTTGCTGGCTCCTTTCGTCGAGCCATGACGACGTCCTGTTCTCGGCGCCCCTGTGCTGGGCGTTCGACGGCCAGACCTACGAGGGCATGCGGACGCGGGTCCGCAGCCGGTTCGGCCTGATCCAGGGGATGTGCCGGGTGCCGGGCCACGAGGAACGTCGCGACGACCCGACCTGACCGCCGCGGCCGGGCCGGTGCTGGCCGTTGACCGCCGCCGATTCCTCGAGATCGGCGGGTACGACCCGATCTATTTCCCCGGCCGGATCGAGGACCTCGACCTGGGCTTCCGCGGCTGGATGGCCGGCTATCGCGGCTATTATGTGCCGGAGTCGGTGGCCTACCACCGGGGGTTCGGCACGTTCGAGACCGAGGTCGGACTGGCGGGCTCGGACCGACTGGCGCGGCGGAATACCTTGCTGTTCATGTGGAAGAACACCGCCGGGTCGCGGTTGCTGGCCCATCTGCTCTGGCTGCCGGTGCGGCTGGGGGCTTCGCTGTTGCGCGGGCGGCTGGATTTCGCGGCGGCGACCCTCGCGGCTTTACGGCGGCTCGACCGGGTCATCGAGTCACGCCGCGCGCTGGCGGTCGGCCAGGGCGGCTGGACCGCGCGGCAAGAGGCGTATTACCGGCAGTTTCGCTGGTAGTCGTGAACGCGGCCGGGTCGTAGGGAAGGACGCGGGATTGAACCACAGAGGCACAGCGCAGCCTTCGGCCGCAACCATAGTGGCAAGTGGCAAGTGGTCCGTCCCGTAGGGTGGGTCGAGCGCAGCGAGGCCCACCGATATCCTCAGTGATCAGTGAACACCGGACGGAAGCCATTGCCGTCGAAAGGTTTGTAAAATCGTGTACGGTGTACAAGATTCTCGAAGTTAGTAGTACAGAGACACAGAGGAATCACCGAGAGGTCACGGTCGAGATTGCTGGGTCTGAGAGAGTTTGTGAGAAGAGGTCGTAGGGTGGGTCGAACGCCGCAGGCGTGAGGCCCACCGGTATAGCGAGCCAGGCCCACCGGCATGGCGGCGAAGATCGGTGGGCCTCGCTTCGCTCGACCCACCCTACGAGCTACGAGCTACAAGCCTTCTCACACACCTTCGGAGAGATTTGCTGGCGTGACAGGCTTCGGGAGAGAGTCGTACAGGGATCGGATCGGGTCGAATGGGGGCGACAGGGCATGGAAGCCCGGCCCTGGGAAGATGGGTCGAGTCGGGGTTGGATTTCGGTTCGGGCACGCACCAACGGGGGAGCGGGCCGGTCAGACGCAGGGAGGCGTAGGGATGGCGACTCGGCCGCAACAGCCCACGATCGATGCCCGTCCGCGGGGTCCGCGCGGCCTGATCGCGGCCGAGGTCGTCCTGGGGCGGACCATGATCGGCCACGTCGCCGAGCTGGCGCTCGAGCTGACTCCGCCGGGCCAGCCGATCGCCGTGCATGCTCGGCCGGAAGACCACCGCGAGCTGCGCGAGCTGATCGGCGAGCGGCTCGGTCGCGGCTGGTGCTGGTGCCGGGCCCGCCGAGGGCCGACGCCGCCGTGCTGCGGACAGACCGCTTCTACGATGCCGGCCGGCTGCGGCGGCGGCTCCGCCACGGCGGGGCGACCGGAGTCGGCCGTGCTCTGGCGGCTCGACCGGCCCGAGGCGATCCTCTCGGCCGACGAGGAGCTGACCCGCCGCCTGACCTATCAGCCGATCGGCAAATACTGGGCGTTCCCGCTGGCCGATCGGCTGGCCGAGTGGCTCCGGCCGACGCGGGTCCGGCCCAATGCCGTGACGGTCGCCTCGGCGGCCCTGATGCTGGCCGCGGCCGCGGGCGTGGCCGTCGGGATGCGATGGCACCGTTGCGGCGGCCGGCATCGCCGTGGCGATGGCCGTTGCCCTCGTGCTCGATACGGCCGACGGCCGGCTGGCGCGGCTGCAGGGGACGAGCTCGGCCTTCGGCCGCTGGCTCGACGAGTTCCTCGACGAGATGGTCGACCTGGTCCTGCACGCGGCGATCGCCTGGTCGGCCTTCGTCCGCGACGGTCGACCCGTCTGGCTGCTGCTCGGCATCGCCTATGCCTCGGGCAAGTACCTGTTCCGCGTGCAGTCGAGCCTGGGCGACGAGCTGGACCGGCAGGGTCGCGACGGGGCGGGTCCGCATCTGCCGATTTCGGCCGTCTGCAGGCGACGACCGCGCGGGCTCGCCGAGCTCGTGCGGCTGGCTCGGCCATGCCGACCTGCGGTGGCACCTCTGGATCGTGCTGGCGGCCCTCGGCCGGCTCGACGTCGCGCTGGCGGCTTATGCGGTCTACTTCCCGGCCCGGACCCTGGCCGGCGCGATTCGGAAGGGGTGGCGCCATGTCTGAGCCGCCGGATCTCGGTCCTGGTCGTCGCCCGGGACGAGGCCGACAACCTGGCCGAGTGCCTGGCCGCGGCGCGATGGGCCGACGAGCGGGTCGTCGTGGTCGACGCGGCCAGTCGCGACGCGACGCTGGCCATCGCGCGGCGCGAGCGCGGACGTCGTCGCGGTGCGGGCCTTCGACGACTTCGCCAGCCCAGCGGAACGCCGCGCTGGCGATGGCCGACCGGCGACTGGGTCCTGTCGGTTGACGCCGACGAGCGGATCACGCCCGGGCCTGGCCGCCGAGGTCCGCCGGGTCATCGCGCGATCCCGACGTCGCCCTGCGTCGGCTATCGCGTGCCGATCCGCAGCGAGATCCTCGGTCGCCCGTTCGGCTTCTCGGGGACGCAGCACGACCAGCCCCTGCGGCTGTTCCGCCGCGATTCGGGCCGATGGGTCGGGCTGGTCCACGAGACCGTCGACCTCGATGGGCCGGCCGGCTCCGTGGCCGGCGAGCTGCGGCACCGGACGATCCCGACGATGTCGGCGTTCCTCGAGAAGATCAATCGCTACACGACGCTCGAGGCCGAGGGGCTGGCCGGCGCCCGTCGGCCGTTCCGGCCCGGCGACCTGACCGTCCGCCCGGCCTGGACGTTCCTCAAGCTCTACGTGTTCAAGCAAGGATTCCGCGACGGCGTCGAGGGGTTCATGTTCTGCCTGTTCTCGGGCGTGTCGGCGGCCGTGCGGGCCTGGAAGCACCGCGAGCTGACCCTGGCGAGGAGGGCCACATGACGGCGATCGCCCGAGAGCGTCGCGACCTGGCGCAGTCGCGAGGCGATGGTGGCCGCCCGCTTCGACGCGCTCCACGCAGCGGTTCAAGCGCCGAGGTGGCCGACGGACGACCCGCGGGTGCTGGGCGATCGTCGCGAGCCTCGGCCCGCTGACGGGCCGCCGCGTCCTCGACCTGGGTTGCGGCAAGGGGCGGTTCGCCCGGGTCCTGGCCGCGCGCGGCGCCCGGGTGGTCGGGCTGGACGTCTCGGCGGCGATGCTGGCGGAGGCCGGGCGATCGGGACTCGATCGCGTCCGGGCTCGGCGCGGCGGCTGCCGTTCGGCGCGGCGAGCTTCGACGCGGCGATCGCGGTCGAGGTCTTCGAGCACATCGAGCCGGCCGCGCGTCGACTCCGCCTGCGCGCGAGCTGTCGGCGCGTGCTCCGGCCGGGAGGCACCTGTCGTGCTGGTGGACAAGAACGTGCTGGCGATGAACGCCCGGCGGCCCTGGCTGCCGGCCGCGGCGGTCAAGTGGCTCGACGAGCGCAGGGGGCTCTGGATGTATCCGGCGAGGGGCCCGGTGCGCGAGCGATGGTTCCGGCCGGCTGGGCATGCGGCGTCGGCTGCGGGCGATGGTTCCCGAGGTACGGGTCGCGCATCTGCTCTCGCGCGACGAGGCCGGGCGGTTCCCGTTCCAGATGGTCGCCGGCGACGCGGTTGTTCGTGCTCTGGGCGGCCCGGATCGCCGGGAGGCGCCGCATGACCGGAGCTCTACACGCCGATCCCGGCCGTCGCTGCCGCTGCTCCTGTGGAAGACGCCGCCGGGGCTGGAGCTGATCCTCGCCCAGGAAGGCGTGCCGTTCGAGGTGGTCCGGGATCCGCATCCGCTCGTCTTCCGCGGCGGCCGGTTCGTCCTGTTCGACGGCCGGACGACGTCCGCGCCGGTCGCTGTCGCGGCCTGCTGACCCCGGAGCACGTCGCGATCGACGTCGACACGCCTGCGCCGCGGACGAGCCGGGCGATCCGTTCGCCGCGCTGGTCGATACCCGCGGTCGCACCCGGGCCTCGTGGACGGTCGGGTTCCGCAGGCTGACCGAGCGGGTCGCGCGGCACGGCCGGGCGCCGGATCCGCCGCCGCCTGATCGATCGCCTGCGGCAGGCCGTGACCGCGGCCGGCGGGCGTCTGGATCCGCCTGGCGCCGTTCCCGTATCCGTATCGCTCGGCGTTCAGCTTCCGCGCCGACCTGGACGAGCCGTGCGCCGACGACTACTTCCGCTTCGCCGAGGCCCGCGACGCCGCTGGCCGATTGCTGCACGCACTTCGTCAGCACCCACGCCTATGCCCATCATCCGTCGGTGCTGCGGGACCTGAAGGACCACGACACGCAGTCGCACGGCCACTTCCACCACGTCTACCGCGACCCGGAGGCCAATCGCGTCAACCTGGAGCGGGCCCACCGCATCCTCGCGAGCTTCGGCATTCGAGCCCGACGGGCTTCGCCGCGCCGCACGGCCGATGGAGCGCCGGGCCTGGACGACGCGCTCGAGGACTTCGGCTACCTGTACTCGTCCGACTTCCAGCTCGGCTACGACGATTTCCCGTTCTTCCCCTGGAAGGGCGACCGGTTCTCGCGGGTGCTCCAGGTCCCGGTGCATCCGGTCTGCGAGGGCCTGTTCCTGGAGGCGGGCATCACCGACGGCCAGGCGATCGGCGAGTACCTCGCGAGTGCGGTCGCCGCGCGGCTCGACGCGGGCGAGCTGGCCATCGCCTACGGGCACCCCGAGCGCCGGCTCGGCCGGATGCCGGAGGTCCTGGCGGCGCTGGCGCGGGCGGTCGATCGCGCGTCGCTGGTCTGGCGCGTCGACGTTCGCCGAGCTCGCGCGCTGGTGGCGCTGGCGGGCCGAGCGGCGGTGGCTGGTGATCCCCCGCGAGGACACCGCCTGGAGATCCAGTTCGCCGAGTGGGACGCCGAGTACGCCGATGGCGCTGGAGATCCACCGCGGCGGGTTCTTCTGCTCGGTGCCCGGTGACCGGCCCGCGGATGTCGCTGGGGCTGGGCGGCCTGGTCTACCAGCGGTCGGCGAGGCTCGCAGGCCGTGCCCGATCCGCCGACGATCGAGCGGCCGGCGCGCGAGCCTCAAGGCAGGCCGTCCGGACGGCGATCGACTGGGAGACGGTGACGCCGCTGGGCGAGATCCCCCGATCGTCGCTCCCGAACCGAGTCGAAGCGTGGGCTGCGGTGGTGGAAGCATCGACGCGGGAGGGCCCGCGCTCATGAAGAGCGCCCGCCGGCCGACGATCGTCGCCGCCCTCGGACGCCGCGTGGCTGGCCGCGCGAAGCCGGGGCCCGATGCGCCGACGGCGCGGTGTTCCTGCACGCGCCGGCCGCCGCGTTCCAGGCGCCGGGCGGCGGCGAGAACCAGCTCGTCCAGACGGGCCGGCATCTCGAGGCGCACGGCGTCCGCGTCCGGCTGTTCGTCGCCGTGGACCGACCGCCTGGAGTCGGCGCGGCTGCTCCATCTCTTCGGGATGTCGCGCGAGGGGCTCGAGCTGGCGCGGCTGGCGCGGGCGCGCGGCGTGCCGGTGGCGCTCTCGCCGATCTGCTGGTACGAGCCCCGGGCGATCGCGCGCGCTCGAGCCGAGCCTCGCGGAAGGCCGCCGGGCTGGCGGCGTGGTGCCTGCGCATCGATGGCGCCGGGCATCCCGTCGTGGCGGCGCGAGCTGCTGCATCTGGCGGACGTCGTCCTGCCCAATTCGCAGGCCGAGGCCGACCAGTTGGCCCGGCTCTTCGGCGTCGCCGCGCGAGCCGGATCCGCGTCGTGCCCAACGGCGTGCGCCCCGGCGTTCGGCGACGGCGTCGCCCGAGCCGTTCCGCGAGCGGTGGGGGCCGGACCCGTTCGTCCTCTCGGTCGGTCGGATCGAGCCGCGGAAGAACACGCTGGGGCTGGTCCGCGGCGGCGCGGCGGCTGGGCCTGCCGCTGGTCCACATCGGCGATGCCCGTGCCGGCTCATCGGCGACTACGCGCGGGAATGCCGGCGCGCCGGCGAGGGCGTTGGTCACCTGGCTGGGACAGTTCGATCACGACGATCCGCTGCTGGCGTCGGCCTACGCCGCGGCCCGGGTCTTCGCGCTGCCGAGCTGGTTCGAGACGCCCGGCCTGGCCGCGCTGGAGGCCGCGCTGGCGGGCTGCGCCGTCGTGATCACCCCGTACGGCTCGACGCGCGAGTATTTCGGCGGGCTCGTGGCGTACGCCCGCCCGGATCGGCCGACGAGATCCGCCGGCGCCGTGCGGACCTGCTGGGATCACGGCCCCGACCCCCGGCTGGCGCCGCGGGTCGCCACTCATTACCTCTGGCCGAATGTGGCCCAGATCACGGCGGAGGTCTATGACCAGGTCGCCCGCTAAGCCCAGGCCCGTGCCGGTCGGCAAGTACCGCTACAGCAAGCTCCGCTGGCGGCTGCTGGTCCACGCGCTCGACGCGGCGGGCTCGGTCGCTGGCGGCGATCGTGCGGCGATTCCGGCCGGCGCCGGCCGGTCGAGTCGCCCGGCGCGATCCTGGTCGTCCAGCTCGACCATCTGGGCGACGCGGTGCTCAGCACGCCCCTGCTCGCCGAGCTTCGCGCCGCCTATCCGGCGGCCGCGATCGACGTGCTGGCCTCGCCGAGCAATCACGAGGTCTTCGAGGCCGACCCGAACGTCGACCGGGTCTGGGTGGCCGAGCGGACCTGGTTCGAGCGGCGGCCCGACCGCTGGGCGCTGCTGACGGCGGTCTGGGGCCTGGGTCGGCAGCTCCGCGGCGATCGGCTACGACCTGGGCATCGACGTGCGCGGCGACGTGCTGAGCGTGCTCGTGCTGGCGCTGGCGGGCGTCCGCCGCCGCGTCGGCTGGTCGATGGGCGGCGGCGCGTTCCTGCTGACCGACGTGGCCGAGTGGATCGCCGGGCCGGCACGAGGTCCGCTCGCGGCTGGCGCTCCTCGAACGCGCTGGGATCGCGCCCGACCCGGCGGCGCGGGTCGACGTGCACGTCGCCGACGAGGACCGGATCACCGTGGCCCGCCGGCTCGCCGAGGCGTGGCCGCGCCGGCGCGGTCGCATGCGCGACGGGCCGAGGTCGCTACGCGCATCGCGCCGGCCGTCGTCCCGGCGGAGCCGCGCCGATGCGTCCGGCCGCGCCGGAGACGGCCGTCGCCGTCATTGCAGCGATCGCCCGACGACGCCCGGACTGGCTGCACGCCGATCGCTTCGGCCCGCGCCCGCCCCTGCTGGCCGTGCACCTCGGCGCCGGCAACGCGGCGAAGCGGTGGCCGACCGCGCTCGTGGCGGGCCCTGGTGGGGCGGTTCCTCGAGGACGGCTGGCGGATCGTGGTGGTCGGCGGCGTCGGAGGACCTCGCGCTCTCCGGCGACCTTCGCCGAGCCCACGACCGGCTCCGCGAACTGGGCCGGCAGCCTGACGGTCGACCCAGACGACCGCCTTGCTCGAGCGGGCCGACCTGTTCATCGGCGCCGACTCCGGCCCGGCACACCTGGCGGCCTCGGCCGGGACGCTCTCGGTCGTCCTCTTCAGCGGGACGAATCAGCCGCGGCAGTGGCGGCCCTGGTCGCGGCACTCGCTGACGCTCCGCCACCGCGTGCCGTGCCAGCCCTGCCACCAGAAGGTCTGCCCGCTCGCGGATCACCCCTGCATGTCGGGCCTGACCCCGACCGCGTCTACCGCGCCGCGATGCGATGGTGGTCGCGGACCCACCGCGCGGAGTCGCCGCACGCGCCGCTTTGACGCGGCGACCCCCGACACCCAGCTTCGAGAGAGGCCCATCAATGTCCGCCAGCGACCTCCCGCCGGCCGCATCTCCGCCACGAGCCCGCCCCGACTGGCGTGGCTGGCTCGCGCTGTCCTGGGCCGTCGCGTGGGGGTCGGCCTATGCCGTCACCGCGTTCCACGCGCGGGCGCCGCAAGTGATCGGATGGCTGCGGCGGATGTTGGGGATGGCTTTTCCCCGGTAGCGAAGGGGGAATGGGCCCGGTGAAAACGACTTCCACCGAGCCCACAGGATCACGGCGTGCCGCTCTTGCTGCCCTCGCCGGCCCCACCGCCAGACTTCCGGGGCGTGCCGGTGCCCACCGTGCCGTCGGTGGTCCCGCCGCCGGCACCCGAGGAGCTCGTGCCCGACGTGCCCGAACTGCCCGCACCGGAACCGGCGCCCGACGCCGCCCGAACCGCCGGCGCCTGCGGAGCCCGTACCCGACACGCCCGACCCACCTGCGCCGGTCGCCGGGCCAATGGGTCCGCCGCTGGGCGACGAGGAGATGTCGCTGCCGCCGCGCGGGCTGGTGCTGGTGCCGACGCCGCCGTTCCCGCCCGCGTTCCCGGTGCCGCCGGTCACTGCCGGGCCGCCGCCGCCGCTCCCCGGCGTTCCCCCCGGCTTGTTTTCGTCCCCGCAGCCCGCGACCACCAGCACCAATCCCAGTGCCGAGGCGGCCGCCGCGGCGCGTGCACAATCTTTCAAGAACATGAATTTGCTCCTTCTCAACGATCCGATGGAAGAGGTCACGAGAGCCGGCCGGACCACGGTTGACATGCGCCCGCCGGTCCGCCCCTCGCGATGGCCAGTGAGCCGCAAGCGACGTGCCACCCGCAAGCAAACCGATCCCGTCGGGCGGGGTTGCACGGTGTCGCGTGGCGAGGATGCTCATCCGGCAGCGATCGGCCGGACGATTGGCCGATCGGGCTTCGCGCGGGATCGCGATGGCGTTTTCCCACGACCCGAGAGAGACTACGAGGGGATCTTGCGAGGACCCGGGAGCCGAATGATGCCTTCGCCCTTCCCTGGCATGGACCCATACCTGGAGAGTCCAGATTGGTTCCCGAATCTCCAGGGCGCCCTCATCACCTTCACGGTCGGGTCGCTGATGCATCGGCTCCCCGAGCCGTATTATGCCCGTTCGCGTCAGCGCGTCTGGCTCGAGGCGACACGCCGATTCGTCGAGCCTGACGCCGATCTGATGCCCTCAAGCCGGGGTCATTCGCTCCGCCGGACCGATGGCGGAGGTGCGGCCATCGCCGAGCCGGAGGTCGCCTACGAACAGGCGACCGTTGACGAGCCAGTCGCCGTGACGGTCGAGCGGATCGAGCACGACCCGTACCACGAGCCGTTCGTTGAAGTCCGCCGACGCTACGGCGCCGAGGATCGGCTCGTGGCCGTGATCGAGGTACTCAGCCCGGCCAACAAGACGCCGGAGAACCCGGGTCGCGCCTCCTACCGGGAAAAGCAGAACGAGGTGCTCGCCGGTCCGACTCACCTGATCGAGATTGACGTGCTCCGGGGCGGATCGCCGGCGACTGCCGTGCCGCATGACCTGGCGGTCGCCAGGGCCGGGCCGTTCGATTATCACGTTTGCGTCCGACGCTTCGAGCGGCCCGACGTCTTTTTCGTCTATCCGATCCGGCTCGAGCACCGGCTGCCGGTCGTCGCAATCCCCCTGCTGCCCGGCGAGCCCGATGTCCGGCTCCCGCTACAGGAGGTTCTCGACCGCGCCTATGACCAGGGTCCCTACTCGCGAGTGATCTTCTACGGCGAAGACCCGATCATCCCGCCGCTCGAACCGGAGAAGCTCGATTGGGTCAAGGCTCGTCTCGAAGCGACGCGTTGATTGGCGAGAGAGTAGACGTCGTCCTTCCGAATCCTCTGGATCGATCGGTTACTTCTGGATCGCGAACGCGTTGAACGAGTCGGCCATCTGCCGTCCGCGCCTCGTAGGTCAGCCGTCTCGTGGACGGGTCGATCTCGATCGTCTGGTAGGTCGAGACGCCGGACATCGCCTTCGCCACCTGGTCGCGCTGCTTGCCGTTCGACGTACTTGTCGCCCGAGACGGCGATCAGGTAGGTCGTGCCCTGCTCGGGGGCTTCCGCTCGGCGATGGTCGCGAAGCGAATACGTCCGCTGATAGGCGTGGTCGTGCCCCTGGAGGACCAGGTCGACGTGATATCGGTCGAAGACCGGTACCCAGTGCTCGCGCAGGGCCGGCATGTCGCGCCAGGGGTGCGAAGGATAGACCGGGTGGTGGAACACGGCGATCCGCCAGCGGGCGCGAGTCCGCTCGAGGGTGCGGTCGAGCCACTCGGCCTGGAGCCGCGCCATCGTCGGATCCCAGACGGCCAGCGTGCTGTCGAGTACCGCGAAGCAGGCATCGCCCGCCTCGAATGAGTAGACCAGGCCGGGGTCGATGCCGGCCGGACCGTTGCCCGGCAGGGCGAAGCTCGCCCGGTACAGCCGTGGGCCGACGTCCAGATACTCGTGGTTGCCCACGCACGGCATCACGGGCAAGCGATCGAAGACGGGCGAGGCCCGCAGGAAGAAATGGTCCCAGTTGGTCCGCTCGTTGCCTCGATCGACGAGGTCGCCGGCCAGGATGAGGAACTCGGCGCGGGCCTCGCGCCGGGCCGCGGACTCGAGCAGGCGGCCCCAGCCCTCGAGGCCCGTCTGCGCATCGCCCAGGTAGAGGAACCGCAGGACCTGGTCCCGCCCCGGGGCGGTCTTCACCGGCTTCCAGCTCGTCCAGCCGGAGGAAGTCCCGTCACCGAGCGCGTACGTATAATGCGAGTCCGGCTCGAGGTCGCTCACCGCGACTCGGTGTCGGCGGACGACCGGGTCGTTCAGCACGTTCGCGACCTCGACGAGGGCCGAGTCGCCGGCGACGATCCGGATGGCCCGCGCGTCCGGCTCGGGACGGCCATCGGCGGTGAGTGGGGCGATCCGGACGGCCGATCCCGCGACCTCGGGCGATGTCCGCCAGGTCCAGACCAGCTCGCGGCCGGGCTCGGCGCCGTAGGAGATTGCCACCTGGTCGGGGACCGGGCTCGAGACGACATGCGTCTTCCAGACCCGGCCCGCAACGAGCCGGGTCGCGTGGCGAGCCGAATGCGACGGCTGGAGCAGGACCGACCCGACCAGCTCTTCGGGCATCGCAGCGAAGGGACGATGCTCGTCGAACGCCGCGCTCGCGCCGGGTCGCGCGATCGTCGACTTCCACGACGCGGACTGGCCCTCGGCGAGCTGCACCGTCAGGCGGGCCGAATCCGGTGGGCCCGCCGGTTCCGCGAGCGCACGGACAAAGACGACGTAATGCGCCGTCGGCGAGAGGTCGAGGCCATTCACGCCCAGCCCGACCGCCCCGCGGGCGAAGGTGCGGCGGTAGACCCGCCAGGTCGCATCGTCGTTCCCGAGCGTCAGCCCGGTCGCCTCGAAGCCGCGATCGGCCAGCCAGAACGGGACCGAATCGGCGGGCGCCGCGACGTCGACCACGACGCGACGATCCACGTGGAAACGGCAATCGCCCTCGCCCAGTGCCCGGCGCTCGGACGGGTCGAGCCGCGCCAGCAGATCGGGACCGCGCGACGCGATGGCGGCCAGCTCACGCTCGGAGTAGATCCGGCTCAGCCGGATTCCGGCGCGTCGCAGAGTCTCACGCGGGGAGAGGGCCTCGTCGCGAAGGCGCGGCCTCACCCCGTCCGATCGTGGCCAGGATGACGAGGAGCCACCCCAGCCGCCGCCGCCTGGTCCCTTCCATGTGCCTGGCCTGCCTCCTGCCCTGCCCCGGTCTGGCCGGTCGGCCACTCACATCCGTGAATGGTATTTGGCGTTTCGAAACGAACCATGGCCTCCACTCGCATCCTGCGGGAGGCCATGGCGATCGAACGGGTGCGAGACCCAGGGCGCGGTCAATTCGATTCGACCGAGCCCTGCATCTTGGCGATACGGTTGACCAGGTTCGCGGCGTCGGTGGCACGCCGGAGGTCGGAGTACTTGGCCAAAGGCGCCGAACGCGTCTCATCCGCGTAGACGCCAACCACCGTGAAAAGGCCGTGCGACTCGCCCGTGCACGCCTTGGAAAAGAGACCCGAGCGGATCAGCGATGCGAGGTTCTTCTGCCAGAGCTGGGTCTCTGCGACTTTTGCGGTCATGGTGTGCCCCTTCGCAAGGAAAAAAGATAGGGCAGCCGTCAGTTATTCGAGGCACGCGTCGAAATCTTGCTCGAACGACCCGCAGACCGTCTCTCATCCTCCTCCTGCCACTCAGCCGGTCTTCAGTTCCCTTTCAGCCCGGAGGAATCTTAGGATGCGAGGATTATGGTCGATCGGGCTCTAGTGGTATAGACGAGTTAGACGGGTACTTGGTTCGGGAACACCGGATGCACCTACTCTGCCCAAGAATTCGACGGGCGGACCCGCCTGATTGCTCACATCTTGGGCCGAATCAACACCTCAAGCGGCCCAATTTCCTCACCAAGGCAAAACCAGCGCCAGGTTGCCAGGATGCTCAACAAATTTTCCCCCCCACGTGTGACGAAAGCAACAATTGCTCAGGCAAATCATTCCATGGTGCCCATCTTCTGGCCCCGCCGGCCCCGAGCAGCCAGCCTGCAATCAATCCATGCAAGATCACTTCTCGGCCACTTTTCTCCTCACCACACTCCTATTGTACACCACCCGATGGCCAACGATAAGGGATGGCCTTCAAATCCGGGAAGCCCGCCGTGAACCTCTTCAACTCGATTGTAGCTCAAGACTTCGAAACCTGGCGCCTCATAACGAACAATCCTGGTTGCGGACAGGCTTGCTCCATGCCATCTAATCAAATCTGTATGCATGAGAGAGGCAATGTCAAGACGGAGGGCGGCACGACTCTGACGATGGCACTCGGCTGGGAACCGAGGGGCGGGCGGGCGTTGCCGGATCAGGACGCGGGATGTCTTACGGCATCATGGGCCAGGGCGAGGGCGCCGTGGACGACGACTTCCTCGCCGAGGGCGGCCGGGACGATGTCGTAACCGTCGCGGAATGGGGAGAAGACATACCGATCGACGGCGCGACGGACGCCCGCAAACCAGTTTTCTCCGATGAGCGAGACGCCGCCGCCGATGACGATCCTGCGCGGTGCGACGAGTGTGATCGCCTGGGCCAGGGCCATGCCGAGCGCCTCGTGCGCCCGGTCGAGGATGCCGGAGGCCGCGGGATCGCCGCGGCCGGCGGCCTCGGCGACCATCCAACCCGTCACCCGGGCAGGTTCGGCCGTTGTGCGTCTCGACATCGAGCCGCCCCGAGTCGGCGAGCTCCTGGCCGTCGCGCGGCGATGGCCCAGCCCGACGCCACCTGCTCGAGCTCGGCGAGGCGATAGGCCGGCCCGTCGCCCCGGAAGTCGGGGACGAGCAGGTGGCCGATCTCGCCGGCACCCTTGCCGAAGCCGCGGTGGATCCGGTCGTCGATGATCAGGCCGCCGCCGATCCCGCTGCCGACCGTGACATACAGCAGCGGGGCGTGTCCCTTGCCGGCGCCGAAGCGCGACTCGGCCAGGCCGGCGGCATCGGCGTCGTTGTGCAGCACGGCAGCCGGCACGCCGAGCTGATCGCGAACCCAGTCGGCCAGCGGAAAGTCGTCCCAGCCCTCGACCTGGTACGAGTGCTCGACCCGGCCACGCTCGGCGTCCACGGGCCCGCCGAAGCCGATCCCGACGGCACGCACCGACTGGCGATTGCTCCCGACCGATTCGAGCAGGCGTGGGAAGGCCGCGGCGATCTGGTCGCGGATGCCGGCCGCCTGCCGCGCGGGATCGATCGAGAGCCGCTCGAGCGCGGCGATCTCGCCCTGGCCGCGACCGATGCCGAGCTGGAGTTTCGTCCCGCCGATCTCGATGCCCGCGACCCATGGCCCGGACACGGCGTCAGACCGCCGCCGCCGCGACGGGCGCGGCGAGCTTGGCGGTGAACCGCCGGTACAGGTCGTCGATGATCCAGTGGAAGACGACCTGGTGCAGCGACTCGGCGATCCCCATGTCGTCGACGGGGGCATGCAGGTTGTAGTGGCCCAGCGCCTTGAGCTTTCCGCCCGAGAAGCCGGTGATCCCGACCGTCGTCAGCCCGTTCTCGTTGGCCCAGCCGACCGCCTTGAGGATGTTGGGGCTGTTCCCCGAGCCCGAGATCGCCAGCAGCAGGTCGCCGGGCGAGGCCAGGTTCTTCAACTGCTCGATGAAGATCCGGTCGTAACCCTCGTCATTGCCCCAGGCCATGATGGCCGAGGCGTTGTCGGTCAGGCTGAGGACCTTCAGCCGCTTCTGAGACTCGAAATCGCGGAGGGTGCACTTGGCCAGGTCCTCGCAGAAATGCGAGGCATTGGCCCCCGAGCCCCCATTGCCGATGATGAAGACGAAGCGGCCGTCGTCGTAGGCCGCCTCGATCAGGTCGCTGACTTTCTCGATCTGCGCGAGGTCCATGCGGCTGGATGTCGTCGGCAGACCCGCTCCAGGTAGTCGGAAACGCCCAGCTTTGCACCCAGCATGTATGGTTCGCCTCGATGTCGGTTCCGTTGGGATGGCGGGAACAGCGTGGGGCCGTCGTGGCCCTCGGTGAAAAGAGGCCGACGCCGCCCGTTGGGTGGCATGGGGCGCCATCGACCCTAGAATGATAAACGACGCCCGGCGGGATGGTAAAGCCCCGCAACCGACCGCCGCCGTGCCGATGTCGCCATTCCGGCCCGTGCGGACGTCGGCGGCCCAGCCACCCGAGGGAGACGCGTGATCGCCGCAACGCAACTGGTCGTCCCGCTCATCGGCGCGGCCTCGAACCTGCTCATGGCCTCTGGCGCGTACGCGATCGCCGCGTCGGGCTGCGCCTGCCACGCGGACGGCCGCGCCGGCTGGCGGCGGCCGTGATCTTCTGGTCGGCCTGCACGGTCGGGCTCGAAGTCCTCGGTCAGTTCGGCGCCATCGCGACGTATCCGATCCTGGCCCTGTCGGGCCCGGTCGCCGCGGCCGGACTGATCGCCTGGCGGATTCGGGGAGGCGAGCCCGACGGAAAGCCCGGGCCCGATGACTCGCCCGCCCAGCCCGAGGCAACCGTCAGCGTGGCCATGGTCCTTGCGGCGGCGCTGCTCTACGCGATCCCCTCGCTGGTCGCGGCCGTGAAGGTGGTCAGCGACGGCCCGATCTATCACCTCTACTTCGCGGCGCGGTGGTGGAAGGCCGGCCGGCTGGTCCTGGTCGCGGCCCCCTTCGGCGAGAACGCCGCCACCTACTTCCCCGCCAACGGCGACCTCTGGTTCACCTGGCTGATGGCGTCCTGCGGCGGCGACACCCTGGCCAAGGTCGGCCAGGCGCCGTTCCTGCTCCTGGCCGGCGTGGCGGCGTACGGCTGCGCCCGCCTGCTGGGGATCGGCCGCTCGGCCAGCACGATCGCCGCGTGCTGGTTCGTCACCGTCACGCCGCTCTTGCTCTTCTCGTTCGAGCCGAACGTTGACACGATCTTCGTCGCCGGCTACCTGCTGGCGGCCTATTTCTTCCTCCGGTCCATGCTCGGTGCGACGGCGGGATGCCGGCGCTGGCATCTCGGCGCGCTGGCGGCCGGCGAGGCGCTGGGGACCAAGCCGACGGCCGTCGTCTTCGTGCCGCCCCTGCTCGGCGCTGGTCGATCGCCGGAATCCTGCTGCGGCCGGGTCCGGTCCGTGGCGATTGATCCGGCGCTCGGCCGTCGCGATCCTGCCGCTCGTCACGGGCGGCTACTGGTTCACCGCGACGCCTGGGCTCACCGGCAATCCGCTCTATCCGCTGGATGTCCGCGTGCTCGGCCGCACGATCTGGCCGGGCTGGTACGGGACCCGACGCGATGGAGACGAGCCCCTATTACCTGCCACGGGGCGAGTGGCGGCCGCTGGCCGACATCGTGATGGCGGTGCTCGACCCCCGGCTGGCCCCGCTCTGGCTGGCGGCCCTGGCCGGCGCCTGGGCGATCGGCAACGCCCGAGCGCGTCCGGTGCGGTGCTGGATCTGCGCTGTTCGCGATCGCGGCAGTGCTGAATGTGGCCCTCTACTGGGTCGTCATCCCGTACCGGACGCAGCAGCGGTTCATGCTGCACGCCATCGGGCTGGCGGTGGTGCCGCTGGCGGCCACGCTCGACCGCGGCCGCTGGCTGCGGGTCCTGGCCGACGGTCTGCTGGCGCTTCATCTCCTGACCCCGCAGACCTGGCCGTTCGCCCGGCCGAGAGGCCGGATCCCCTGGGACCTGAGCCCGATGGTCCCGAACGCCATCGGCTCGCTCGATGGTCGTCTTCCCCTCGATCGAGCCGAGACTACAATCGCGGCCGAACCTGCGACCGGCCGTCCTGCCGGGGCTGTTCGTCGTCGCGATCCTGATGGCCGGGGCGTGGCGACGATCTGTGGCGATCAGGCCGCCCCGAGGCGACGGCGGCTGGCCTGGGTGGCCGTGGCCGCTCGCGCTGGCGCTGGCGTTCGTCTGGCTCGGGCTGCGAAGTCGATCGACCCGGGCTACTTCGACCCGAGGCTGCGGTTCTACCCGCCGTTCCGCGACTACTATCGTCGGCTGGAAGGAGTTCGAGCAGCATTGCGGCCGCCGGGTCCCGTACGCGTGGCCTACGCCGGGACCAATCTCCCCTACTACCTGCTGGGCCCGGGCCTGCGCAACGAGGTCCGCTACGTGAATATCGACGCGCATCGCGACTGGCTGCTGCACGACTACCATCGCCAGGCCGAGCTCGCGGGCCGAGGGCCTCTGGCCGAACTCCCGGCCGGGCTGGGACCGGATCCGGCCCGACGAGCGGGCCTGGCTGGACAACCTCGAGGCCGAGGGGATCCAGCTCCTGGTCGTCACCCAGGTGAACCCCGCGGAGGGCCCGCACAACGTGGCCGATGCCGCAGGGTTTCCCGATCGAGCGCCGCTGGGCCGACTCGCACCCCGAGCGATTCATCCCGCTCTACGGCCCGCCGACGAAAACGACCCGTGGTTCCGCTTGTACCGCGTCGTCCGGGCCCGTCGCACGGCCGATGGCGACTCTGAGGGGTCGTGACGGGTGCATCGACGGCCATCCGAATTTTTTCGCACGGATGGTCGAAGCGGAAGGCACTCATAAGATGTAGAGAGTTCGCACGACTCTTGCGCTCGGGGGCGTCCCGGGTCGGGCACGGCGCACAGATCCAGCGCGGGGCGAGGGCATCCGATGAGACTGACGCTGAGGACACTCCTGGCTTGGATGGACGACACCCTGCAACCCAGCCAGGTGCGGGAGATCGGCAAGCAGGTGGCGGACAGCCCGTTCGCGCAGGAGCTGACCGAGCGGATCAACCGCGTGACGCGGCAGCGTCGGCTCTCGGTGCCCGAACAGCTCGGGTGCGGACGCGACGGACCCGAACATCGTGGCCGCCTATCTGGACAACGACCTGGATCCCGACGGCGTCGCCGAGTTCGAGAAGCGGTGCCTGACCTCGGACGTGAACCTCGCCGAGGCGGCGAGCGTGCACCAGATCCTCAGCCTGCTGGGCCAGAAGGTGAAGGTGCCGGACGAGGCGCGGACGCGGATGTATCAACTGGTGAAGGGCCGCGAGGCGATCGTGCCGCGGCGTGAAGCCGTCGCGACGGCCCGAGGCCGAAGGAGCCGGTCACCAAGCCGATCCAGCCGTGGGTGGTCCCCGAGGTGCCGAAGCGGCCGTGGATCGAGCGCTACGGGCCCGCGGTGGCCTGCCTGCTGCTGATCGTCCTGACGACCTGGGCGGCCTGGCAAAGCCTGACCGCCCCGGCTCCCCGCGAGGCGCCCCCGGTGGTGAATGTCACCCAGGCCGCCGATGCGAACGCCGGGAAGCCCGACGCGACCGCTCCGGCGCCCGGCGCCCCGACTCCCGCCGCGGGACAGGCCGATATGGCGGCGGCCGGGACGACGCCGGTCGGCGAGGGGGCCGCCGCGAACCCCGACGCGGCGAAGAAGGCCGACGGGTCGACCCGGACGCCTCGCCCCGAGACACGGCTCTTCCCGGGCTCGGTCGCCACTGCCGAGAAGCCCGATGGCGTCTTCCTGCGATCCAGCGAACAGAAGCCCGAGTGGGAGCGAATCCTGGCCGAGACCCCGCTCAAGGCGGGCGACCGCGTCCTTTGCCTAACCCCATTCCGCGCCGCGATCGACCTGGAGAAGCTGCGCATCGAGCTGGTGGGCGAGACCGAGGTCCGGCTCCTGCCCCGCGACGACGGGTCGCCGCCCGCCTTCGAGCTGGTCCAGGGACGGATCGTCATCCGCCGGCCGGACTCGGGCACATTCCGGGTCGTCCTTTCCAAGCAGACGATCGACGTCGGCGCGACCTCCGACGGCGTCTTCGGCATGGAACGCGTGAACCGCAACGCGTACGGACAGCCGATCCGCCAGCTCCAGCCGCTGGGCGTCCTCTGCCAGCAGGGCGAGATCACCTTGAAGATCGGCGACAAGTCGCAGACCCTCAAGCCCATGTATGGGGCACTGATCAGCGCGGGCGGCCAGCTCGAGTCTGGCAAGGGTGACGCCCTTCCCGCGTGGCTCACTCAGGCCGAGCCGTCGCCGGCCGAGCTCCAGTTGAAGGAGGAGTTCCTCAAGGTATTCCACGCCGACCGGCCCCTGCTCACCGAGGTCGTCGGCGCCCTAGACGACGATCGGCCGGAGATCAAGGGACTGGCCGTCGAGGCGCTCTGCGCGATGGGTGACCTGACCTACCTGATGCCGACGCTCACCCGCGCGAATCGACCCCGTGGCCCGGCGGGCGACCATCGGCGCGATCCGCGGTTTCATGATGCGGGGGCCCACGGCCTCGGCGCGTGTTCGCGAGGAGCTCGACCGCCAGTTCGGCGAGGAGCTTGGCGGCGTGGCCCATCACATGCTGATCGGGTACACTGCCGAGGAGTTGGCGCGCCCGAGGTCCAGACCCGCCTGGTCGGCCTGCTCTCGCCCGATCGTGAGGACGGCGGCATCGTGGGTATCCGCGAGCTGGCCGTCGAAACGCTCAGCCGGCTGACGGGCCGCGACACCCTGGGCTACAACCCCGACAAGCCCGAAGGCAAGGGGTACGACGCCTGGAACGACCTGCTCCGCCGCAACGAGCTCCGGCCGCTGGCCACCCGCCCCGCCGCCGGCAAGACCAAGGCCGCCCGCTGACACACGATGGCTGGGCAGGACGTATTCGCGATTCCGAAGGATGAGAGAGGGAACGAGGAGACGATGATGGAACGGCCGCGGATCGACCTGCGCTCGGACACGGTCACGAAGCCCACGCCGCGGGATGCGCCGGGCGATGGCCGAGGCGGAGGTCGGCGACGACGTCTACGGCGAGGACCCGACCGTCAATGCCCTCGAGCAGCGGACGGCCGAGCTGCTGGGCAAGGAGGCGGCGCTGTTCGTGCCGTCGGGCACGATGGCCAACCAGATCGCCGTCGGCGTGCACACGCGGCCGGGCGACGAGGTGCTCTGCGGCGTCGACGGTCGCACGTCTACGTCTGGGAGGGCGGCGGGATGGCCCGGCTCTCGGGCGTGACCGCGCGGACCTTCGCGGGCGACGGCGGCCTGCTGTCGCTCGACGATCGTGCTGCGACGCCATCCGGCCGGACGATCCGCACTACGTCCAGACCCGCCTGGTCTGCCTGGAGAACACCCACAACCGCGGCGGCGGCCGGGTGCACCCGATCGACGAGGTCGCGCGCGATCGCCCGACTGGGCGCGCGAGCACGACCTGCTGATGCACCTGGACGGCGCCCGGCTGATGAACGCGGTCGTCGCCTCGGGGATCGCGGCCGAGCGAGTGGGGCGCAGCACTTCGACACGATCTCGATCTGCTTCTCCAAGGGACTGGGTGCGCCGGTGGGCTCGGCGCTGGCGGGCTCGGGCGAGGCGATCCGCGAGGCCCGGCGATACCGCAAGCTCTTCGGCGGCGGCATGCGACAGGCCGGCATCCTGGCGGCGGCCGCCCTCTACGCGCTCGACCAGCAACGTTGACCGCCTGCAAGAGGACCACGACCACGCCCAGCTGCTGGCCGAGGCGTTCGCGGGAACCGAAGGCTTCGCGCTGGAATCCGGCCCGGTCGAGACCAACCTGGTCTGGGTGCCGGTTGACCGCTCGGCTGGGCACCGCCGCCGAGGTGGCCGCCTACCTGCGCTCGCACGGCATTCTGGTCAGTGCGCTGGGGTCGCAGGTGCTGCGGGCCTGCACGCACCTGGACGTCTCCCGCGAGCAGGTCGAGCAGGCCGCCGAGGTCATCCGCCGGATCGAGCCGGCGATGGTCTCGGCGATGACGCTCGTGTACTGAGGAATCGACCGACCGACGGACGGACGGACGGCCCGTCCGGGAGGACCGGAACGGTGTCGAGAGCGGAGCCCCTGCATTCGTGGGACCCTCGACACGGCCGCCGCGCGGCCCTCCAGCGCGGAACTGGCCGAGCGAGTGATCGCCGACCGTCCGCTCGGACCTTACCGGACGGTGGGCGGCGCCGACGTCTCGTTTAACAAGTACAGCCCGACGCTGTATGCCGCGGTGGTGGTGCTTCGCGCCGACACGCTGGAGCTGATCGACCGGGCCGGGCGTCGTGAGGATGTCACCTTCCCTTATGTCCCGGGCCTGTTGAGCTTCCGCGAGGCACCGCCGGTGATCGAGGCGTTCGATCGGCTGTCGGTCGCGCCCGACGTATTGATCTGCGACGGCCAGGGCATCGCGCATCCGCGTCGGCTGGGCCTGGCGGCTCATCTGGGTCTCTGGCTCGGGCATCCCCACGATCGGCTGCGCCAAGTCGCACCTGTTCGGCGAGCTACGAGGAGCCGGGCCCCAGAGCGGGGCGAGTGGAGCCGCGATGACCGACGGCGACGAGACGATCGGCGCCGTGCTGCGGACCCGCGACCGGGTCAAGCCGCTCTTCGTCTCGCCGGGGCACCTCTGCGACCTGGAGGGTGCGATCGCGGCGGTCCTCGCGGCGACCCGCGACGTACCGGCTGCCCGTCGACGACGCGGATTCGCCCACGATCACGTCAACGAGATGCGACGCCGAGGCGGAGTGTGCAGATCCGCGGCGTGCCCGGGATCGGTCCGGCCCGGCCGATCGCCGGCAGAGCCAGCTCCTACGATGGAACCCGTCCGGCCGATCGGCCGTGCGGCGCGGGTCTCCGACTCCGCCGGGGCCGGTTCCGCGGTTCGGCGCGGGTCTTGCGGCGCGGCGCAGGTCTCCGACCCCGCCGGGGCCGGGACCGTCAGGTCTCCACCGGTCCGGTCCGCCAGCCACCCGATCGCCCGGGAGAGCTTCGGTCGCGCCGACGGCTGGGTCGGAGACCCCGCCGAACGCACGGTCGGCCCGGCCGGTCCGCTCGCCGGCCTGGCCCGCTCCTACAGCAGATCCAGACTCGGATCGCTGTTGGAGGCGGCCCTGCCGCCGATCCGGTCGACAACGCCCTGGGGAAGATCGTGCCCGACGACCGCGAGCCTTGAAAGGGCGGCACGCGGCGAGCCCGGGTGATCTCGCGCAGGAAGGTTGGTTCGCCATCTGCGTCCATCTTCAGATTATCTTCCCCGTCCCATCGCCAACCACGACCGCGGATCGACGCCAATGCGCCCCTTTCAGGGCCGGTTGCCCGCTCTCGGTTCCTGCGCGGAGACTCGGGAAACCGCGGAAAACGTTCACTTTCAGCCGGCCGAAAGTCTTCTCGACCGTGACCAAACTTCGCCTCGCTCATGGCATTACCCGCCCCGCGTCAGCTCAGCGGCGCCGTCGCCGAGGGCCGTCCGGAACGGCTTGTGGTGCAGGAGCAGATCCAGGCGACGCCGATACTGTGTAACGCTCCGAGCGATCGGTCAAGCCGAGATCGGAGGCCCCGGCATGCCCCGCGGCGGGATCCTTGCCGGCTCAGGGATTGTCCTCGTCGGTGGGACGGTAAGGCTGTTGCTGCTCGAACAGGCCCATCAGGAAGGTCGCACAATTCTTCCATCTGCTCGTTGCCCCCGGCGACCTTGCGGGCCGTCTCGAGGTCCTTGATGGCGGCGTCGAATTCGCCGGCCTCGGCGTGCGCGACGGCCAGCGTGGTCAGGTACTGGGGGTTCCTCGATTTGGTCCGTCGGACCGCCTCGGTCGCCGACTCGACCGCGAGCTTGCCGTCCCGCAGGTTGACGTCGGAACACGTCGCGCGGATCCAGGCCCGACGGTCGCAGGCCGCCGAATACATCGGGTCGGGCCCGCCGATCCAGACCACCTCGTCGTAATCCATCAGCGCCTCGCGGAATTCGCCCTTCATCGTGTGCAGCAGGCCCCGGTACTGGTAGGCGTCCGAGAACCGGGCATCCCGGGCGATCGCGGCGTCGAGGTCCTTCTGCGCAGGTCGAGGTTCTTCTTCATGTGCAGCAGCCCCCGCCACGAGTAGCACTGCGAGCCCGGGGTTCGGGCTGCTTGCCCTCGCGGGCGATCGCCGCGTCGAAGTCGGCCATCGCCTTGTCGTCGTCCGACTTCCGCATGTGGATGTAGCCGCGCAGGACGTAGGACTCCGCCGCCTCGCGGGAGAGGCGGATGGCCTCGGTCGCCTCGGCGACTGCCTCGTCCAGCTCGCCCTTTTCGAAGTAGTGCTTGGCCAGGCATGTGTTGATACGCGGGTCCTTGATTCCCAGCCGCCCGGCCGCCTCGTGATCCGCCCGCTCCTTCTCGCCTTCATTCCGCTGACCGTGGAGCTGGCGCGGTTGAGCAGCGTCCCCGCGTCGCGCGGGTTGAGCTCGAGCGCGGATCGAAGTCGGCCAGGGCCCTGTCGAGGTCGTTCGCCATCGCGTGAAGGCAGCCGCGAACGAGAGCGCATAGGCGGGCCGGGGGTCGATCTTGATCGACGCGTTCAGGTCGTCCATCGTTTTCTTCCGGTCGCCGAGCATCTGGTGGGAATACGCGCGAAGGTTGAGTGTGTTGGCGTCCCTGGGCTGCGTTTGCAGGGCCGCGTCGTAGTCGGCGATCGCCTCCTTGAACTTCTGCTGAGAGAGGTACAACTGGGCGGCGCACAGCCGGGTCGTCCGGTCCTTCGGGTCGAGCTCCAGTGCGCGGGCGGCGTCGGCCAGGGCCTTGTCGCGGTCGCCCCGGCGCAGCAGCAGCTCGAACCGCCGGGCATGGGCCACCGCTTGTCGTGGGTTGATCCGGATCACCTCGTCGAGGTCGGCGATCGCCTTCGCCGCTTGCCACCGCGCCTGGTAGCACGCTGTGCGCATCATGTACCCTTCATCATTGCGCGGGTCGAGCTTGATGGCCTCGGTCGCGTCGGCGAGCGCCTTGGTGATCTGGCCCTTCATGTAATAGCCGGTGGCCCGCTGGAGATAGGCGTAGGCGCACCCGGGATCCAGCCGGATGGCCTCGGTGGCGTCGGCGACGGCCTTGTCGTACTCGGCACGGAGAGTATGAACGCCCGCGCGGCCGGCCAGCATGTAGGGGTTCCGCGGGTCGAGCTTCGCCGTGACCTCGTAATCGGCCATGGCGCCGGCGAAGTCACCGCGCCGGGCGAGCACCTCGGCACGCCGGGATCGCAACTCCGCCTCCCTGGGTCCGTGCCCAGGCGGATCGCCTCGGTATACTCGGCCAGGCGCGGTCCAGCTCCTCCCTGCGCAGGTGTACGTCACCCCGGATCAGGTACGCGTTGAAGCACTTACGATCGAGAGCCAGCGCCCGGCTGGCGTCAGAAACCGCCCTTTCATATTCGGATCTATTCATGAAGATGCGGGCCCGCAGGGTGTATCCTTCGGAGCATCTCGGGTCGAGACGCAGTGCTGCCTCGGCGTCGGCGAGCGCCTCGGCGTCACGGTTCATCAGCGCGTGGTAGTTGCCGCGCGAAACCAGTACGTCCTCGTCCTGGGGATCCCTGCGGATCGCCTCGGCGTAATCGGCGAGCGCTTTCGCGTCGTCGTGCTTCCGCGACCAGCTATAAGCCCGCTGGGCATGGACGGTCGAGTCGGTGGGATCGAGCTTCAGGGCGTTGTCAGCGTCGGCGATGGCCTTGTCGTATTCGTGCCGCCAGTTCCAGAGCGTGGCGCGGAGGAGATAGCCCGCGGGGCAGTTCGGATCGCGACGGATCGCCTCATCGGCGTCCGCCATGGCCGGTTCGAGCTTCGTCCGGTGCAAGTGCAACGCCCCACGCATCGCCAGGGTCTGGGCGTCGCCGGGCTCGAGACGCAGGGCCTGCTCGATGTCGGCACTGGAGGCGTCGTGCTCCTTCGACGCCATGTTGACGCCGGCGCGCATCGTGTAGGCGCGGGCGAGCTTGGGATCCAGCCGGATCGCTTCATTGCAATCGGCCAGGGCACCGGCGTAGTCGCGCCGATCGCGCCGCGCGATGGCGCGGGCGACGTATCCATAGGTCTCTCTGGGATGTTCCTTGATCCGGCCGTCGAAATAGGCGGCCGCCTTGTCCATCGCGACGACGTCGGCGGCGCGGGCCAATCCCTTCTGATTCCAGTGGAACATCCGGACCTGGTCGCCCATGACGGCCTCGACGACGAAGACGCGCGGGTAGTCCGGCGCGGGGGTGGATCGGTCGTCGTCCTTGACGACCAGTCCAGGCCCCCTGGGCATGACCCTCGTGCCGGCCTTGAGCGGATCCCCCTCGGCGTGGGCCGTGTCGGCCGCCAGCCCGAGCGATACCGCGACGATCCACCCGGCCAGTTGACGACTCGGAGTCATGGTGCGGCGCTCCCGGATCGGTTCGAGATGGGTCGGCCGCCGCTGCGTGCCCGCGGGCGGCGAACGAGCGAGAGAACGAACGAGCGTTCGATCGAAAGGCGGTTCCCGATACTGTGTAAGAATCCGGCCGGTGCGTCAAGCGGCCGCTCCGCCGCCCTGGCATGCACTTTGCCGGTCCGAATTGACCCGCTTCCCAGTGATGAATAGAATCGCCTATGAGAACACGCGACTTCACGCGGCGCGCTGGAGCGCCGCGGCGAGCCACGCCGGCAACTTGATGTCACGGACGAACGTGCGCGCCACACAGCGACTCCTCGGACTCATTGCGCCCTACCGGTGGCGAGCGGCATTGGCCCTCGCAATCACCGCGGTGGGCTGCCTGCTGAATTTCCCGGTCCCCCTGCTGATCCAGGGGCTGGTCGACGGGGCCGTCGGATCGGGCGGTTTCTCGCCGGCCCTGGCGGTGGCCCTGCTGGGCGTCTTCGCGGCGCAGGCGGGGTCTTCGCTGGCCGTCGCGCACGTCGCCGGGCCGGTCGGCCTGGGCGTGGTCCGCGACCTGAGGCATTCCCTCTACGCCCGGCTGCAGCGGCTCGGGCTGCCGTTCTACGACCGGATGCCGGCCGGCGCGATCATCTCGCGGCTGATGGACGACGTGGCGGCCGTGCAGGCGCTCGTCACCTCGCAGGCGCTGGCGATCCTGGCCGACCTCGGCACCGTGCTGGCGATCCTGGCGCTCGTATTGTCCCGCGATCTGGGCGTGGCCGCGGTCGCGCTGGCCGTGATGGCGGGCTACGCCGGGCTGTTCGCGGCGTTCGGCGGCCGGGTCCGCGACGGGAGCACCGAGGTCCGCGAGCGGCTGGACCGGATATTCGGCCACCTGAAGGAGCGGCTCGACGCCGCCGTGGTCGTCCGTGCCTGCGACGGCGAGGACACCGAGATCGCCGCTTTCGCCCGCACGATCGACGACGCGCATGGCCCTCGGGTTCGCGTGGGCGGCCTGGGCGCGGCGCTCGTCGAACCTGAGCGCCGGCCTGAACGGCATCGGCACGACCTTGGTGTTCGCTGTCGGGGCCTTCGGCGGCCCTATCCGGCCGGATGACGCCCGGCGAGGCCGTCTCGGCCGCCGCGCTGGCCGCGCTGGTCTTCGGCCCGATCGCCCGGCTGTCGGACCTCATCGCGCGCCTTCCACCAGGCCGCCGCCAGCATGGACCGGCTCGGCGAGATCCTCGACGGCGACCCGGGCGTGGTCGACATCCCGGCGCCCGAGCCGATCGGCCGGCCCGTCGGCCTCGTCGAGTTCGATGGCGTCACCTTCGCCTACCGGCCCGGGCGACCCGCCGTGCGGGACATCCACCTACGCGCCGAGCCCGGTACCAAGGTCGCGATCGTCGGGCCGACGGGATGCGGCAAGACCACGCTGGCCAACCTGCTCCTGCGGTTCCACGACCCGTCCGAGGGCGAGATCCGGCTCGACGGCGTGCCGATCCGCCGGCTGGCCACCGGCGACCTGCGCCGACAGATCGGCATCGTGCCGCAGGAGCCCGTCGTCTTCACTGCCAGCCTGGCCGACAACATCCGCTACGGCACCCCCGGCGCGAGCGATGCGCAGGTGGTCGCCGCCGCCCGCGCGGCGCTGTTCGACGACCTGCGCGGTCGCTCCCCCAGGGCTATGCCACGATCGTCGGCGAGGGCGGCTACCGGCTCAGCCAGGGCGAGCGGCAGCGGCTGGCGATTGCCCGCGCCTTCTGCAAGGATCCCGGCCATCGTGATCCTCGACGAGGCCACCAGCTCGCTCGACTCGGCCGGCGAGGTCCGCATCCAGGCCGCGCTCGCCAACCTGCTCGCCGGGCGGACCACGCTGGTCATCGCCCACCGCCTGGCTACGGTGGTCGACGCTGACACGATCGCCGTGATGGACGCCGGCCGGATCGTTCAGGCCGGCACCCACGCCGAGCTGCTCGAAAATCTCGACGGCCCCTATGCCCGCCTCTGGGACCGGGCAACGGCCCTCGCCGTACGCGTCCCGGCCGGGGGCTGGCGAGCCGACGACCCGGCCGAGGTCCCGCCTCGACCGGCCGCCGCCGTCGTCGTCCGGCTCCGCGAGGCCGCGCTCAATCGCCTGGAGGAGGTCGAGTTCGCATGAAGTCCGAACAACCCGGCGGGCATGACCGCGGGCGGCCATCGTGGGCCGGCCTCCGTCGCCTCGACGAGCGATTTCTCCGCCCGCGCCGCGCGGTGCTGGCGGCCGCGCTGCTGGGACTGCTGGCCCAGGCCGCGCTCGGCGTGCCGGTCCCGCTGCTCCAGGGGATGGCCGTCGACCGGCTGGCCGCCCGGCTGGGACCGTCGCCCGCCCCGTCGTCGTCCGTCGGCACCACGGTCGCGCTCCTCGTCGGGGCGATGCTCGCCTGCCACCTCGGCCGGATGGCCCTGGGCTGGAAGGTCGCCGCCACGATGTCGCGGGTCGCGCTCGAGGTCGTCCGCGAGCTGACCGACACGATGCACCGCAAGCTCCAGCGGCTCTCGACCGCGTACTTCGACCGCGAGCCGACCGGCCGGATCATGACCCGGCTGACGAGCGATGTTGGCTCGCTGCTCATCTTCCTTAATGGCGGCTCGCTGCAACTGGTCTCCGACCTGGTGCTGGCCACCTTGATCTCGGGCCTGCTGTTCTGGCTCGAGTGGCGGCTGGCGGTCGTCGGCCTGCTCGCCATGCCGCTGTTCGTCCTGAACCACCGCGCCTTCTCGGGGTCGATCCACGAGCTCTCGCACGCGATGCGCGAGCAGGTGGCGTCGCTGTACGCGCTCCTCAGCGAGCGGGTCTCGGCGGTCCGCGTCGTCCGCTCGTTCGTCGGCGAGGACGCCGAGATCGCCGCGTTCGACGACCGGATCGACGCCCAGCGCTCGGTCGGCTGGACGAGCATGCGGACCGTGGCCCGCCAGTCGGCCTGGGCGACCCTGATCAATGGTCTGGGGATGGTGGGCGTCCTGACCTTCGGCGCCGTGCTCGTGCACCAGGGGCAAATGTCGGTCGGCGAGCTGCTCGCGGCCTCGGCGCTCCTGACACAGCTCTACCAGCCGATCGTCCGCCTGACCGGTGCACAGGCGATGATCGCCGCAACCCTGGTCGCCGTCGACCGGATCGTCGAGGTGCTCGACGAGCCCGAGGTGCCTGCAGCCGGCGATGCGACTCGCCCCCTGCGAAAGCCCGAGGGCCGGCTGGTGTTCCGCGAGGTCTCGTTCGGGTATCCCGGCGTCGGCAAGGTCCTGGACGACATCAACCTGGCGATCGAGCCCGGGATGACGCTGGGAGTCCTGGGCGCCAGCGGCTCGGGCAAGAGCACGCTGTTATCCCTGGCGCCTCGGATTCGAGAGCTGCCCGAGTGGTGCGGCACGATCACCCTCGACGGCCACGACGTCCGCCGCCTCGAGCTGTCCGCCCTGCGACGATCGGTCGCGCTGGTCCCGCAGCAGGCGGTCCTGTTCGAAGGGACGATCCGCTCGAACCTGACCTATGCCGCGCGATCGGCCACCGACGCCGAGGTCCAGCGCGGCGCTCGAGGTCAGCGACCTGGCCGTGTGGGTGGCGACGCTGCCGGAGGGCCTGGACACCCCGGTCGGCGAGCGCGGGCAGACGCTCTCGGGCGGGCAGCGCCAGCGGCTGGCGCTGGCGCGTGCGCTCGTCGCCGACCCGGCCGTCCTGCTCCTCGACGATTGCACGAGCGCCACTCGATGGCCCGACCGAGGCCCGCATCCAGGCCGCGCTCCGCGAGACGCGGTTCGGCCGGACCCAGATCGTGGTCTCGCAGAAGGTCTCGTCCGTGGTCGACGCCGACTGGATCATCGTCCTCGAGGCCGGCCGGATCGTCGAACAGGGGACGCACGAGACCCTCTACCGCCAGGGCGGCCTGTACGCGTCGGCGTGCCGCCACCAGTCGGGCGGCTCGCTGCAAATCGAAGAACCGACCTTGCCCCGCCCGCATCTGGGTCCGATCGCCACCGTGCGCCGCGAGAATGCGGCGACGCGCCCGCGGTGATCGTCGAGGGTTCGCACGAGAAGATCGAGCGCGTGTGCGGCGATCGGCACCGCGCCCGATCTGACTCGTGCATTCGGGACCGCGTCACACGCTCAGCACGCCCGTGCGGAGCATGTACGATAGCCGCTCCCTTTGCTCAGGGTTCAGGAGCGCGTGGATCTCGCCGAGGGCGCGGACCAGCGCGTCGCGCAGCCTCGCGGCACTCTGGACGCGGCGCTCGCCGGCCGAGGCGGCCCTGGCGCCGTCGAACGACTCCCCGGCCATCGCGTCGGCGAACTCGGCCAGCGACCGACGATCGTCAACCGCCGCCTGGGCGCGCTCGGTCTTCAGCTCGTCGAGGATCCGGACCATCGCGGCGACCTGCTTGTCGTCGAGGTCGAGCTTGTGCGCCAGGAAGCGCAAGGGCCGGCGGACCCCGAACGCCGAGCGGTCCTCATCATGGTGGTGATGGTCATGGTCGTGGTGAGGATGACGGTGGCCGTGGTGGGGCATGGGGCGTCTCGCCGCTCATCACGCTCGCGATGGCGACGCGGCTCATCGAACTCGTGATGTTCGGCCCAGTCGAAGAAGGGGAAGGACGGAATGCTCTCAAGAAGCCGCTGAGCGCGGCGCGAGGCGTGGCACATCGGTTTTTCTCCGGCTCGCCAGGGCGATACGCTCCCGGCGGGGACTCGTCGCGTGGGCAACATGCCTCACGCCTGGCGGAATCGTAGGAGCAGGACCCCTGCCGGGTCAAGCCCCCAACCGGATCAAAATCCCTTGACCTCGACGGCGGGATTCAGCGCCTTCAGGTGAAACAGGAAGTCGCGGAAATCGCCGAAATTGTTGTCGATGCGGAGCTTGCCGTTCTTGAGCACGATGGCGACCATCGAGCAGTGCGGGTCGCGCCAGCCGCCCGTGGTGACCGACAGGATGTCGGAGACGGGTACGATCCGCGTCCGCCACACGCCGCGGAACCCGACGGCGCGCTGCGCCTCGTCGAGGACGATCGCAAGAGGCGTCCAGGCCGCGCGGGCCCAGAATACAAAGAGTGCTGGCGACATGAGCAGGACCGCCACCACCAGGAATCTCAGCGTCTCGTCGTCAACGCGGAAGGGGAGCCGGCCCATTGCCGCCGCCGCAAGCATCACCGTGCCGCCGACCACCAGCAGCAACCCCGCGAGCGGAAGCCCCGTGCCCGCGATGAAGAAGACGGCTCGATGCAAGGCACCCAGACGGTAAGTTCGAACGGGCGCGAGGCCGAGCGAATCCTTCGTCGGCCCCACCTCGTCGAACTCCTCGAAGATTCCCCGGGGCTCGATTCTCGCCGCCCGGGTGCGAGGGTGATGCGGACGAGCGACTCGATTTCCCGCACCTCGGCGACGGCCAGGAACCCGGTCGGCTCGCGGACGGTGCCCCAGGTCCGGCGATCCTCGAACACCAGGTCACCCGAGCCGTCGGACTGCTCCTCGCATCGCATCAACGCAAGGTCATCCGGCGGATAGCTGCGCTGGGCCTCGGAGCCGAGCCATCGCGATTCCACGATGATGGCGCGTCGGTCTGTCAGGGCATACTGCGTCCGAGCGAGCCGCCAGGCCAGCCGCGCTGGCAACGTGAGCCAGTACCCTCCCGTCAGTACCAGCGGCGGGCCAAAGACAATCGCGAATGTGACGAAATCCGCGTGAGTTGCCCAACCGCCATGCCGGTCGACTCTCCTCCGCTCGGACTCATGCCAGCACGAACGTAAGACGATCGCGGCGATGGCGATCATCAGCAGGCCGACCAGGGCCATCGGCAACGACCGGACGACCAATCGCCTGGCCCGGTCCGGCCGTCCTGTCCATACCAGGGTTTCGTACGGCTCGAGGTCCATCGGGCTGGTCGTCTCCACTCCGGGACAAACCGTTGCCTGCCATCCGATCGGTCCCTTGATTGTACCGCGAGACGTTCCCGGCGAGCACGGACTTGATCGGCGCCGGCGCCCGGGCCAAGATGGTCGGCACCGATCCACGCCGGGGCCGCGGGCCGCCCCGGATTCACATGTGCCCTCCGCCAGCGAACCATCGCCATGCTCGAGCCGGATCACCTCGAAAGCCGGCCTTCGTGCCTGGTCCTTCACGGACTGGGCGGCGGGGCGTACGAGCTGGCTCCGCTGATCGCCGCGCTCGAGGCCCAGGGCCTGCTTGTCGCGGCGCCCGTAATGCCCGGCCACGAGGGGCCCGGGCCGATCATGCCGTCGTCGTCCTGGCGCGACTGGGCGGCCACGGTGGAAACCGCCTTCGACACGCTGGCCGGATCGGGTCGCCCGGTGGTCGTGATCGGCTTCTCGACCGGTGGCACGCTGGCGCTGCACCTGGCGGCTCGTCGCCCTGTCGCGCGGCTGGTGCTGCTGGCGCCGTTCCTGGCGATCCGGTACAGCCATCTCATCCCCATCCGAGCGGCGACCTACATCCGACTGGCGTCCCGCGTGATCCCGAACCTCCGCCGCCGCGCCCCGGCCGTCCGCGACCCCGACGCCAGGCGCCAGTGTGCGGCCGAGGCGTGCTACCGGACCTTCAGCCTCGGGGCGGCCCTGAGCGCGCTCGAGCTGATCGAGGAGGTCAAGCCGCTGGTACCGTCGATCCGCGTCCCCACGCTCATCATCCAGGGCCGGCTCGACACGGTCGTCGAGCCCCGCAACGCCACCTGGCTCCTCGACCACCTGGGCTCCGAGCGGAAAGAGCTGGTCATCCTCCCCCGCTCGGACCACCTCGTCGCCCTCGATCGCGAACGCGACCGCGTCATCACGCTGACGCGCGACTTCCTCCTCGGGTAGAACAGAAGGGTACTCCAGCAGGGAGGAATCATCGTCGGTCAGGCTGGACAGCCCGCGAGCTTTGGCCGGGCCAGGTGGAAACCCAAGATGGCGGCATTCGGCGAATTCGTTACGCGGCTGCTGAATGAAGGCCGGATCGTCTTCGATGCGGCCCGGCCCCCGGCAGATAGTCCGACCGACCGCGACGTCGCCGCGCTGGCGGATGCCTTCGCGGCGCATGCTTTGACGGTCGCCGGCCCGCCGATCGCATTCGATCCGCGTGCCGCGTGCCAGGCCGCCGAGCTGGTCCGGCAGGCGAGCTGGGCGCTCGTCGATCACCGCGAGCCTCCCGAGCTGCTCCGTCGCCGCCTCCGCTTCACGCCCGACGCCACGAACCCGGCGCAGCACCTCTCGGCCGACCTGCTGCTGCGCTACCTGCCCCAGGTGCTGATTCGGGCCCGCGCACTCGACCCAACCGACCCGCTGATCGCCATCCTGGCCGACGTCCTCCGCCGCTGGCCGCTGTCGGGAGTCCTTTCCGACGTCGAGGAGCCGCCCGTCATCTCCCTCGACCTCAACAAACACCCCGGCCTGCTGCTGCTCTATGCCGAACGACTCGCCGCCAACGATCGCGACGGCTGGCGTCCCGAGCCCGCGAGCCTCGCCGACGAGTACCGACAATTCGTCCGAGCCAGCCCGAGCCCCCGACCCGCGACGGCCCCGGCTCCCCCTCCCTGAAACCCGTCCCGAACACCGCCCTCCAGCCAGCTCCCGAGGATTCTTTCCCATAAGCCGATATTTGCGCAAAATCGAGGCTCTTTTTGCTGATCTATAGAGATAGAGGGACCAGGCATCGCAGCCGAACAGCCAGGAGCAAGCAAAATGGATATCATGCAAGATATCAAAGACCGAAAATCGCTGTCGGAGTGTCGCTCGATGGTTAGTTGCATGCGTGCCTTTCTGTGTGAATGGTTGGCTTTCGAGGTTTCGGCCGCGGTTATACCTCTCTCTCACCCTGAAAGCCACCAAACGAACCCAATTCGGCCGCCGAGGGGGACTGGAGAGGGCGCCGTCGAAGCGCCCAAACGAACCCAATTGCCAGAACGGCAGTCGGGTCAGTGGAAAATGGCAGAGAGCCCGAAATGGCGCGAACGAAGCCAGTTGCCAGAATGGCAGAATCGTTGGCTTGCCGATCGACTACGGGCCACCGAATGGCAGGTGACGCTGCGGCGACGCGGGGAGGTGCAAGCATGAGCGACGACGCCGTGGAGCGTTTGCGGGCCGAGGTGACCGAGCCGCTGAAGCGTCGGTTCGTCGGCCGTGACGAGGTGGTCGACCTGATCGCGCTGGCGGTCACGGCCGGCGAGCACCTGTTCCTGCACGGGCCGCCGGGGACGGCCAAGTCGGCGCTGATCCGCCAGTTCGCCACGACGGTGCGGTCGCGGTACTTCGAGTACCTGCTGACGCGGTTCTCCGAGCCCAACGAGGTCTTCGGCCCGATCGACCTGGTGAAGCTCGCGCGAGGGGACGGTGGCGACCGTGACGACCGGGATGCTGCCGGAGGGCGAATTCGTCTTCCTGGACGAGCTGTTCAACGCCAACAGTGCGATCCTCAACAACCTGCTGACGGTGCTCAACGAGCGGACCTATCGCCGGGGCTCGGAGGTCCACCGGCTGCCGTTGCTCTCGCTGTTCGCCGCCTCGAACCACCTGCCCGACGACGATGCGCTCGGGGCATTGTTCGACCGCTTCCTGCTGCGCTGCCACGTGGATAACCTCGCGCGGGATGAGATGCCGCGGCTGCTGGCGGCCGGGTGGGAGCTCGAGCGATCGTCGCCGCTGGAGTCGTCCGTTTCGTCGCAGGACCTGCGCGAGCTGGCGCGTCGGGTCGACCGGGTCGAGCTGGGCGGGATCGTCGAGCGGTATGCCGAGGTCGTCTGGCGGGTCCGCGACCTGGGGGTCGGCGCTGACCGACCGCCGGGCGGTGAAGGTGCTGAAGCTCGTAGCGGCCTCGGCGGTGCTGTGCGGCCGGGCCGAGGCCGCAGGCTTCGGACCTGTGGGTCCTGCGTTACGTCTGGGACCGCGAGGAGCAGGTCGCGCCGCTGGCGGCGCTGGTCGCCGGCGTCATCGAGCCCCACGCGGGGGAGCACCGCGCCATCCCCTGGCCGCTCCACCCGAGCGGGTCGACGCCGAACAGCTCGCGCGTCGGCTCGATGCGCTGGCCGGCGAGGTGCAGGCGCGGACGCTCGGCCTGTCCGCCGCCGCCCGCGCCCGCGAGCAGCTTGCCGACGTGGTCGACCGTGCCGCCTGGCTGCCCGATGACCCCGCGCGACAGCACCTGGTCGCCCGCGCCGGCGAGCTGATCCGTCGGCTGGGATAGATAGATCGCCATCGACACCCCTCTTCGAGTTGCACCTCGCATGAACCCACGATGGACGGACATCGGCTGTGCCAGCATCCCGGTCGAGGGCCTCTCGGCCCTGGCCGACCTGCGCCGCGAGGCGGGCATCCGCATCTCGGTCGTCGGCGAGGCGCGCGTGGGTTCGGTGGGACGACACGCCGCGCGAGTCGGCCGATTCGAGCGGATCGCGACGGCGGCTGCTCCTGCGGCTGCTGGCGCTGCCGGGTGCCGATCTGTTCGTCCGGGATGACGGCGGCCGATGGCATCGCCCCGGTGAGAGCCTGCCGGCGTTCGACATGCCGGCCGCCGACCTGACTTCGACGGGGTCCGCCATCGACGCCGCAATCCTGCCCGGGCCGGTCGGAGTCGAGGACCCCGACAACTCGCCGCCCCGCGCGGTGCCGCTGCGGCTGGTTCGGGACGACTCGGGCCGGTCGAGGCCGGCGTCGGCGATCCGGTGTCCGCTCGGCTCGCTCGCGGTCTGGGCCGAGTCGGCGCCGTCGGCCTGGATCGAGTCGCTGATCGGGGCCTGGACGCCGGCCCGATCGGGCGACGCGGGCGAAGCGGAGGTCCTGCTGATCGGCCCGGCGGCTCGGCTGCCCGCGACGGCCGAGGGGCAGCGATACTGGGGCAGGCTGGTCCTGGTGCCGCTGGGCTTCCGTGCCGAGCCCGCGCTGACCCGAGCCCGCGCTGCGCGAGGCCGTGGCCGCCGCGCCGGACGACCTGGTCCTGCTCGATCCCGGCGGGCCCGAGCGGGTCCCGCGCGGGGCTTTCCGCCGGTTGAGCCGCGCGGCCCTGCGGCTGGCGCTCGAGCGGACCGCGACACCTCTCGCTCAAGGGGAGGCCCGGCGATGAACCAGCATCGGGCGGGCCTGTACCTCCAGATCCCGGCGGCGTACTGCCGCGGCCTCGGCGGCCTGCGGTGGGCGCATCGGGGCGAGGCCGTCGAGTTCCTCGACGGTCCCGGCGCCGGTCGGACCTTTGCCTTCGCCGGCGAGATCGTCCAGTTCCTCCAGGGGCTGCTGGTGCCCGGGGGCCCTTGCCCCGCGTTTGGCGCGGTGTTGCACCTGCTGTACCTGATCGGCCTGGGCGACCGCGCGGGAGGGCCGGCCGATCGCAGGATCGCCCGCGCCGCCGACCCCTTCCGCGAGCTCGGCAACCCGCTTCGGAACGCGGGGGCGCTGTGCGCCTGGATTCACCGCGACCTTCCGGGCGTCGCCGAGCCGCCCGCGCTTTCGGACCTGCTCAGCCTGCTGGGCGGCGGCGGCTGGATTCCCCAGATCGTCCTGAGCCACCCGTCGCTGGGTGCGATGGACTACGCCGAGCAGCCGCCGCTCGAGCCCGACGACTTCGAGGCGAAGGTCCGCGCCCGGTTCGACGAACTGCCGCACGAGACGATCCGCCATTGGCTCAAGTTCGGCCGCGGTCCGGCCCAGGCCGTCGAGGACGCCGCGTCCCTGATCCCGCCGCGCGGCCTCGGCGGCTCGCTGGCCGACCTGGACGAGCGGCCCCGGCTTTCCGGACTGGCCCGCCTGGTCGAGCACCTCGAGGGGGCGCTGGCGCTGCCGCCGCGCCGGCCCGATCCCACCGGCCTGCCGGCGGGCGGCTACTGGGACCTGACCAACCGCGGCGAGCCCGAGCAGGCGCTGCCGTTCCAGTTCGCGCTCGAGCCAGAGGAGTTCCTGCGCCGGTTCGCCGAGCGTGAGCTGCTGTACTATCACCGTGAGACGCCGGCCCGCCCCGTCACGCGCGAGCTGGTCCTGCTGCTGGACCAGGGGGTCCGCACCTGGGGCGACGTCCGGCTCGTGCTGGCGGGCGCGACGATGGCGATGGCGCGGCAGGGCCGCCGCCGCGGCCTGGCCGTCCGGCTGGCGACGACCGGCGGCCAGGGCGAGCCGGTGGACCCCGAGAGCCTGGGCGCCGAGGCGCTCGCCGCACTGCTCGAGGGCAGCGACCTCTCGCCCGGGCCGGCCGCCACGCTGGCCCGCGTGCTGATGGGCGGCGACGGCCATCGCCCGATCGACCCGGCCCGCGCGACGTCGTGCTGCTCACGCACCCGCGCAGCCTCGCCGAGCCCGAGCTGGTCGAGACGGCGCGCCGGGTCGGCCCCGGTGCAGGTCGAGCATCCGACACCGACACCCGCCTCTTCGCCGTCGCGGTCGACCCGGGCGGCCAGGTCGAGCTCTCCGAGCTGCGACGGGGGCGGCCCGGTCTCGCTCCATCGGTGCCGGATCGACCTTTCCGACCCGACGCCCGCCGCAACGCCCGCTCCCCTGCCGGCCCCCCGTCGACGGACCGCAATCTGGAAGGGCCCCGTCGAGCCGATCCCGTTCCCCTTCCGCAATGGCCTCCTCGGTCCGCCCGTGGATTCGGCCGAGCGCGGGGTCCGGACGATCGACTTCGACGAGGGCGGCGAGCGGGTCCTGGTGCTCGTTCGCCACGGGTTGATCGCGTGCTATCGCGTTGACGGCAAGTCCAGCGAGTACCTGCCCCGGCCGATCGTCGATCACGAGGTCGTCCGGCCGATCATGTCGGTCATCGGCGTCCAGGGCGGCTTCGTCCTGGTCTGTGGCCGGCCCGAATCCCCGGTGCTCGCGCATTACGACTTCACCGATCGCCGCTGCACGGTCCACAGGACGGACATGCCCGCCGGCGGCGAGGGCCCGGTCTCGTGGTATTACCATGCCGACCTGCATACCATCGTCGGCCAGCTCGCGAGGGAGCAATCGCCGTGCTACCCGTTCGACCTGTCCGAGGCGAGTGAGCGGTCGTCGCAGACCGCCCGCGCCCTCCGGGCCGTCGAGCGGGCAAAGGCCGGGACCCTGCCCTACCCGACCCCGGCGGCGCAGTTGCAGACGCACCCCAGCGAGCCCTGGCCGGACGTGACCGACCCGTCCATCCGCCTGGATCCGCACACCGGCGAGCTGCACTACACCCGGGGCGACGGCAAGCAGCGCGTGGTGACCCCGATGATCGACGGTGTGCCGGCCCTACAGACGCGCGGCTCGCAGCTCGTGTTGACCCACCAGGGCGGCGACACCCTGGCCGTGCAGGCCGCCGGCTGCCCGGTCGCAGGCGTCTGGTTCGTGTCGATGACGCTGTCCGAGGTGATCGGCTCGCTGCCAGCGGGGAGGTTCCGGCCGAGCCCGACCGGATTCGCCCTGTCGCGCGACGGCTTGCGGTACGCGCGGACGACCGGCGAGTCCTGCCTGGAGGTCCGCGACGTGCCCGGCGGCCGACCGTCGATCCGTACCGTGTCGCGCGAGATCCGCCGGATGCACCTCGCCTCGCTCGGCCGGTCGTGCCTGCTGATCCGCGAGATGGCCGAGGTCGGTCCGCGACAGCCGCAGTCGCAGGTCCTGGTCCGCTGGGACCGCGAGCGTCTGGAGCTCGAGCGCAACGAGCCCGAGAAGGTCTTCGCGGGGCTGGGTGGCGTCTTCGCCGAGGGTCGGAGCCTCCCGGCTGGCAAGTTGCCGCCATCGTACGACACCGGGCGGTTCCGCCAGATCATCGCGAGTTCGCATCTGCGGATCCTGATCGATGCGTACAACCACCTGGCCGTCCAGGATCGCTTCGAGCACCTGCGGGTCGTCTTCTACATGTCCGGCCGCGACTTTGCCGCCTGGATGCCTGACGGGACGCGTCTCGGCACGGGCCGGCTGATCGGAGGCGGAGAGTCGAGGGCCGCCGCCGAGCGGATCGCCCGGGTCCTGCGATCGGCCGAGATCGGCCAGGGAGGCCAGCCATGATGGTCCCCGATCCGCGTTCCGCTGCATCTCCGCCGACGTCACCCAGGCGAGCCGGCGCCGGCCTCGTCGGTCTTCGTCCCCGGCCGCGAGGCCGATACCCTGCTCGCGGCCTGTGCCCGGATTGGCCTTGATCCCTCGGGCCGCGTCCGCGACGTGGCGGGCGGCTTCGTGGTCGAGCTCGAGGAGCCGACGGCCGAGCCGCTGCTGGTTCCCGGCGCGGTCCGCCTCCGCGAGCCGCGCCGGGCCTCCTGATCCCCGTTCGACGCCGAGCTCGTCCCCGCGCTCCTCGACGACGAGGCGCCGGCCTGGTGCGGCGACGGCGGACTCGTCTTCCTGCCCGACGGCCGGGTGCTGCGCTTCGACCGCCGGGCGGCCGTGGCGCTCGCGTCGCTCGTCTCGGCGACCGCCGGCGATCGTCGCGAGTGGCAGCCGCTGCCCGAGCCCCGCCGGCTCGCCGACCGCATCGTCGAGATCGCCTACGACGAGCCCGACGCGACTCCCGAGGCGCTCTACGACCAGATGGAGCAGGACCTCCGCGACCCCGACCCACGGCGCCAGCCGGGCCGCGACCGGCGTTCCTCAGGGGCGCGGCGAGGAGGACGCGGAGGGTGCGGCGGCATCGGCCGACGAGGGCGGTCGCGGCCTGGGGGAGAGCCTGCGCGGCCTGCTCGGCCGCGCCGGTGCCCGCGCCCGGTCCCTTGGCGAGTCGATGCGATGGCGCGGGCTCGATCAATCGGCACTGCCTGCACAAGCTGCTGCGCGAGTTCCGCCAGGGCGATCCCGGGCGTGCCCTGCGCCACGCCCTGCCGATGACGCCGCACCGGCCGGGCGGCGGGCGGGTCCGATCGCTGGGCGGCCAGCTTCCCTTCAGCCGCGCGATTTACAGCCTGATGGACCTGCTGGGAGGCGCGCGGCGGGGCCAGGACGTCGGTGTCTGGAGTGCGGCGCCAGACCTCGTCGCCGAGCTGACCCGCGAGTATCACAAGGCCGCCGAGAAGGCCCTGAGAGAGGGCGACTTCCGTCGCGCGCGCGTACATCTACGGCAAGCTGCTCGGCGACGACCGCTCGGCCGCGCTGGCCCTGCGCCGCGGCGGGCTCGACCACGACGCGGCGATCCTGCTGCTGATGAAGCTGGGCGACGAGGCCGGCGCGGCGCAGGCGTTCGAGGCCGCCGGCGAGCTCGACCGCGCCATCGCGCTCTATCGCAAGCTCGGCCAGCACGAGCAGGCCGGCGACCTGCTCCGCCGGGTCGGCGACGAGGATGCCGCGCAGGCCGAGTACCGCCTGGCCGCCGAGGTCGTCGAGGAGGCGAATTCGCCCCCCGACTGGCTCGAGATCGGCCGACTGCTGGGCGAGAAGGCCGGGGACGTCGAGGCCGCCGGCGCCGGCCTACGCCAATGGCTGGGCGCCTGCGGCCGGCCGCCAACGCCACGGCGTGCGGCTTGCGGCTGCTGGCGATCGCAGGTCCAGCGCGGCGAGCCCGCGCCGATCGCCCGGCTACTCGATGAGGCCGACGCGTTCCTGCGGGACCGGGGCAGCACCGATGCCCGCGACTTCTACGGCCGGGTCGCGGCGATCGCGGTCGCGAGCCCCGGCCCCGCGCTGCCGATCGATGACATCCGCGACCGGGCGGCTCCAGGTGCTGGCGCATCACGTCCGGCGGCTGGTCGTCGATTCGGCCGTCCCGCCGGCCCCGGTCGTCTCGTCGCTGTTCAGTGAGCCGGCGCTGTGGACGCCGGCAATCGCCCGCGACGCCCAGTTCGCCGCCGCCCGGGCCACGCCCGCCCGCCACGGCCAGATTGGCACGCCCCGCGACCCAGCAACGGGGGTCCCCCTCAAGGCCCGCGTCATGCGTGTCGGCCGGGGGACGGTCACCGCGGCCGTCGCTGCGTCGGGCACACTCGAGGCGTTCCTCGGCTTCGACGACGGCCAGGTCCACGCGATCGTGCCCGGCCAAGAACGCACGACCCGGGTCGGCGACGCGGGCGGCCCGATCGCCGCCCTGGCGACCGACTCCCAGGCCCAGGTCGTCGTCGCGCTCCGCCACACCGAGAACGGTTCCGTCGCGACCTCGTTCGTCCGTGCGCCGGATGGCGGCTTCCAGCGGATGCACAACGACCTGCATCCCCGGGTCAACCTGGAAGTCCCTGACCCCGATGCTCCGCCTCGGCTGCGACTTCCTGGTCGGCGTGGGCGACGGTGACGAGCTGGTCGTCTACGAGGCGATCTCGTGGCTGGTCCAGGGCCGGGTCTCGTTCGATCCCCCCTGCGACTCGCCCGCCGCGATCCTCGTCGTGCCCTACGGTGACGGGTTCGGCGTGCTCGAGCCCTTCGGCGAGGTCTGGATCCTCTACGACCGCGACGGCGAGGTCGTCACGGGCTCGGCGCCACCGGGCAGCCGATCACCGGCGGCCGGCACCCGCGTTGCGCGGTCCCTCTGAGTTGCCTGTACGAGTCGCCGGACGTCCGGGTCGTCGGGCTCGACGCCCACGGCGCGGTCCACGACCTGCGCTTCACCCTCTCGAATGGGAAGATTGAGCTGGCGTCGGCCCACCGGGCGGACATCGAGGGCGGCATCCTCGCCACCGTCCCCTTGTGGAACGACCGGGTGATCGCCGTATTGCCCAGACGCCTGGTCCTGCTGGGCCACGGTGAGGGGACAGTAGCCTTCCGAGAGCTGCGGAGCGGGGTTCATGCCGCCGGCCCGACGGCCGCCTGCTTCCTCTCGAACGATCGCCAGGAGGTGGTGCTGGTTGACGTTGACGGCTGGGTGTCGCGCGTGGCGCTTCCCGGGTCCGCTAACCCCGAGGTCAGGACCTGGTGACCCCATGATGACCCTCGCCTCGCCGATACCCGGCCGACGCCCGTCAGTCCTTCGCGTTCGACGTACTCGGCCGGCTCGGCGGGCAGCGTGTACCGACGCTCGACGGCCTCGCGGATCGCCGTGCGCGTGTCCTGCGGCGAGAGGTCCGACCGCTTCTCGACCTCCTCGGCCTCGGCCGCCAGGTCGGTGTCCTTGATCTTCGACCGGAACCACTGCGAGTAGTCGCCCTGGCGCAGGTGGTGCAACCACGTCTCGTCGTCGACGCCGTCGGCGAGCTGGAGGAACAGGTTGAGGTTCTGCGCCCGCAGGTTGAGCTTCCCCTCGGGGCCGCGGAAGTGGAAGCTGCGATCGGGCCCGAGGTTCCCCTCGGCGTACTTGCGCGAGTGCCGCCGGCGCTCGGTGCGCTGGGGCATGCAGCGGATCCGAACCGGGGGCTCGCCGGACCGCCGCCACCACGCCATGACCTCGAGCGGCTCGAGCTCCGTCGGCTCCATCGGCGGGCACGACTCCTCCACCGCCTCGCAGAACTCGGCGATCGTCTGCTCGGGCGATCCGCCGACGGCCAGCACCAGGTCGACCGCCTCGAGCAAGGCCGTCGAGACGCTGCCCGGGTGGACGGTGATCTGGATCAGGCCCTGGAGCTGCTGCGGCAGCGTGAGCGACACCGGGTGCCAGGAGCTCGGCATCAGGTGGTGCGTCTCGTCGATCACGATCCAGTGCGGCCGGCCGGTGCGCGCCGCAGCTCCTCAGCCGGGGCAACAGGCCGTCGGAGAACGTCGGGCCGGTGCTCGATCGGGATGCCCACCAGGTTGACCACCGCGTTGGCGTGCGGGGTGTCCAGCAGGTCGAGCGCCTCTCGACGGTCGGCGCCTGCTGCGGGTCGCCCGAGCACGACGGCGCCTTCGAGCTCGGAGTAATCGCCCTCGGGGTCGATCACCGCGAACTGGTAGCCCTGCTCGGCCAGCCGCTCGAGGATGCCCGTCGTGATCGTCGACTTGCCGCTCCCGGACGTGCCGGCGACCAGCAAGTTGAGCCCGTAGGCACTCGATCGCACTGCTCCGACCCGTCCTCGCGATGGCCGCAGGATGATCCGGTGCCGCGCGAGGCAGCGCGACAGCTCGCCAGGTCGTCGTCGAGCACGCCCTCGATCAGCTCGACGACGCCGGCGCCGTGGGTCGCCGTCGGTCACGAGGTCGGCCCGCTCCTTGAGCGTCGGCAGCGCGTTGGCCGACCGCCGCCGAGAACTCGCAGAGGCTCAGGAAGGCGTGGTCGTTCTCCGCGTCCCCCACGCCGACGACGTTGTGCGGCGAGAGGTCCAGCTCGTCCAGCGCGGCGGCCAGGCCCGGTGGCCTTGTTCACGCCCGGAGGGCAGCACCATCACCGAGCCCTTGTTGAAGATCACCTGCCACTCGAGCCCCAGCTCGCGGATCGCCTCCAGGACCGCGACCTGGTGCGGCTCGACCGTGGCGATGATCCCCCGCCCGACCGAGAGCGGCTCGACGCCGCGCCTGCGGATCGCCTCGACCAGGGCTCCGGCGGCGGCTCGCCCAGCAGCTTCTGCTCGCGCCGCTCCGGGCCGGTAGATCAGCGCGCCGTTCTCGGCGACCACCCGCTCGAAGAGGTCGACCTGCGGGAAGACCTCCAGCAGCTCGTCGAGCTCGCGGCCGGTCACCAGGATCAGCCGCCGCCCCGAGTCGCGGAATCGCTCGAGCGCGGCCAGCGTCGGCTCGTCGACATGGCCGTCCTTGGCCAGCGTCCCGTCGTAGTCCGTGGCCAGCGCGAGATATCGCATCGATGGTTCCCGTCGGGGTATCGGGACCGTCCGCTTCGTCCCGGCCCCAGACGCAAAGAGCATGCCGCCTGATGCGTCACAGTCGCCGCCGACCGGTCACGAGAGCGATGTCGGCATCCCGATTGCTTGATTTGACTACCCCATTTATCGATCCAACGGAGGAAGCCATGGCCGACGATCCGACCGCGACCAGGGGCCCTGCGACGGTGACCCGCGAGCAGCTCATCGGGCTGCTCAACGAGGACCTGTCCCGCGAATATCAGGCGATCATCGCCTACGTCGTCTATTCGCAGGTGCTCAAGGGCGCCCAGTACATGAACATCGCCGAGGAGCTGGAGACGCACGCCGGCGAGGAGCTGGAGCATGCACTGACGATCTCCGAAGCAGATCGACTACCTGGGCGGTACAGCCGACCGTCACGCCCAAGCCGGTCAAGACGTCCGACAAGGCGGAAGACATGCTCCGCTTCGACCTGGACAACGAGAACGAGACGGTGCGGAACTACCGCGAGCGGGTGCGGCAGTGCGAGGCCCTGGGCGAGTACGCCCTGGCCGAGCAGATCCGCGAGATCCTCGTCCAGGAGCAGGAGCATCAGATCGACCTGGCGACGGCGCTCGGGATCGACGTGCCCGATGTCAGCAAGATGTGAAGCGTCCCGGCCGCGGCCGGCCGACGCGGCGGCCCCTGATCCTCCGTTCGATGGCGGCCCTCCTGCTCCTCCTGGCCGGGGCGGGCCGGGTCGCGGCCGATGACCGCCCTGGGCCAGGGGGCACTGACGTCTCGGCCACGCGGCCGCTCGCTCCCGCCGAGGCGGCTGCCGGATTCCGGGTCCCGGCCGGCTTCCACGTCGGCGTCTTCGCCGCCGAGCCCGAGGTCCGGAACCCGATCGCCATGGCCTGGGACCGCCGGGGCCGGCTCTGGGTCGCCGAGAACTACACCTACGCCGAGCGCCCCGATCGCTTCGACCTCCGGCTCCGCGACCGCGTGCTCATCCTCGAGGACTCCGACGGCGACGGCCGGGCCGACCGCCGCACCGTCTTCACCGACGACGTCCAGATGCCTGGCGAGCGTCGAGATCGGGCAACGGCGGCGTCTGGCTTCTCTGCCCGCCCTGCCTGCTGTTCGTACCCGACCGCAACGGCGACGACGTCCCCGATGGACCTGCCCAGGTCGTCCTCGACGGCTTCGACGGTCGCCAGCGGAGAACCATCACACGTTCGCCAACGGACTGCGCTGGGGGCCCGACGGCTGGCTCTATGGCCGTTGCGGTGCCTCGTCGCCCGGCGAGATCGGCGCCCCGGGCACGCCCGCATCGGGCCGCGTCCCCATCCGCGGGCGGCATCTGGCGGTATCACCCGAAGCGCCAGCGATTCGAGATGCTGGTCGCACGGCACGACCAACCCCTGGGGCCACGACTGGGACGCGCTCGGCGAGCTATTCTTCATCAACACGGTCAATGGCCACCTCTGGCACCTGTTACCCGGCTCACATCTGCGTCCGCCCACACACGATCGAGCCCAACCCCCGCGCCTACCCGCTGATCGACCAGCACGCCGACCATTACCACTGGGACACTTCGAGGCCTGCTCAACTACGGCAGCAAGGTCGGCCCGGACGACGCGACCGCGGCGGCGGGCACGCTCACAGCGGGCTCGATGATCTATCTGGCCGAACAGTGGCCGGCCGAGTATCGCGGCAAGCTGCTGACCCTCAATTTCCACGGCCGACGCGCCAACGTCGAGCGGCTCGAACGCGCGGGCAGCGGCTACGTCGGCCGCCACGAGCCCGACATCCTCTTCGCCGCCGACCCGTGGTTTCGCGGCATCGACCTCGGGCTACGGGCCCGGCGGCAGACGTCTACATCCTCGACTGGAGCGACGCCGGCGAATGCCACGACCACGACGGCGTCCACCGCGACGACCGGGCCGGATCTACGGGTGACATACGGGAAGCCCGGCGCCATGCCGCTCCTCGACCTGTCGAAGCGTGGCGACCAGGCACTCGTCGCCCTGCATCGCCAGCCCAACGAGTGGTTCGTCCGGCAGGCCCGTCGTGAGCTCGCCGCCCGCGCCGCCGAGGGCGATCCACTCGAGCAGGCCGCGGGCTCACTTCGGGCGATCCTCGACGAGGACCCCGATCCCGTCCGCGAGCTGCGGGCGCTCTGGACGCTCTACGTCATCGGCTGCGCCGACGGGCCGTTCCTGCGCCGCTTGCTCGGCCACGAGCACGAATCGATCCGCGCCTGGGCCATCCGGCTGTTGACCGACGACTGGCCGATCGACACGATCTTCAGCCGACGGGTCGGAACGGATGTCGTGCCGCCGCCCGCGGACCTGCTGGATCGGCTCACCGCGATGGCCCGCGACGACCGCTCGGGCCTCGTCCGGCTGGTGCTGGCCTCGACGCTCCAGCGGCTGCCCGTCGACCGTCGGCTGCCGATGGCCGCCGCGCTGCTCTCGCACGCCGAGGACGCGACCGACCACAATCTGCCCTCGCTGATCTGGACAGGCCTGATCCCGGTGGCCGATGCCGATCCCCGAGGCCCTTGCCGGGCTGGCCGCGACGGCCCGGATGCCGATCGCCGTCGGGTCGATCGCGCGGCGGCTGGGCGAGGAGATCGACGAGCGGCCGGCGCCGGTGAACGCGCTGCTCGCGGCGGTCGCCGCCGGGCCGCCGGCCAATCGCGATGCTGTCGTCGCGGGCTCAATCGCGGCGCTGGCCGGCCGTCGCAAGGCCCGGAAGCCCGAGGCCTGGGACGCCTTCCGCGGGCAGGCTCGCCGAGGCCCGCGACGGCAAGCCGTCCGACAAGGTCCGCGAGCTGGACGTCCTCTTCGGCGACGGCCGGGCGCTCGACGAGGTCCGCCGCGGCTGGCGCTCGATGAATCGGCGGGCCTCGACGAGCGCAGGGCCGCGCTCCGCACCCTGATCGACGCCCGGCCTCCCGACCTGCGGGCGGTCTGCGAGCGGCTGGTCGGCGTCCGGTTCCTCAACGCGGTCGCGGCCCGCGGCCTGGCGCTCTTGGACGACCCGGCCGATCGGCAAGGCGCTGGCGCGAAGCTACCGGTCGTTCCACCCCTCCGAGCGGCCCGCGGTCCTCGAGATGCTGGTCTCGCGTCCCGAGTTCGCCCGGGCCCTGCTCGACGAGGTCGCCGCCGGCACGATCCCCCGCGACGACATCACTGCCGTTCCACGCCCGGCAGGTCCAGAGCCTGGGCGATCCCGCGGCCACCCGCCGGCTCGAAGAGGTCTGGGGCGAGCTCCGCGTCACGTCCGCCGACCGACGCGGGCGGATCGCCGAGCTGAAGCGCGGCTCGACGCCGACTCGCTCCGCCGGGCGGACCGATCCCGCGGCCGCGCCCTGTTCGACCGCATCTGCGCCGAGCTGCCACCGTTTGCACGGCCAGGGCGGCGAGATCGGCCCGGACCTGACCGGGGCCGGCCGCGACAATATCGATTACCTGCTGGAGAACATCGTGGATCCCGGCGCGACGGTCAGCGCCGACTTCCGGATGGTCGTCGTCGCCATGCAGGACGGCCGCGTCCTGAACGGACTGATCAAGGAGCAGTCGGCCCGGACGTTGACCCTCCAGACGCAGACCGAGGCGATCCACCTCGACCGCTCGGAGATCGAGGCGATCCGGCCGTCGCTGTCGTCGCTGATGCCCGACGGCCTGCTCGACGCCACTCAAGCCGGACGAGGTCCGCGACCTGATCGGCTACCTGTCGCATCCGACGCAGGTCCCGCCGGCGGCTGTCGCGAAGCCCTCGCGGGAGGTGCGGCCATGAGCGAGCGCCTGACGAGAACCGCCGGCGAGATCAGCTCGGCGGCCGCCCTGCCCTCCCGCTTCGGGAGCCTGCGCCTGAGTGGTGCCCGATGGCGGCCGTCCAGTGCGTGATCTGCTCGGCGGTCATCGCGCCCCGCGGGGTTCGAGCCGCGCATCCTCGTAGCCCCAGGCGGCGATGTCGACCAGGTACTGCTCGCGCGACAGCAGGGTCCCCCGGCAGACCTTTTCCTGGGGTGGCGGCTCGTCGGCCTCGCGCACCAGGCGGCCCGCCAGCTCGCGCGTCACCCACGTCGGGCACCACGTCCCGCTCGCCCGGGTAGACGAAGCCGAAGTTCACCAGGTGGCCCAGCAGCACCCGCCAGTCGTCGCCGAAGCGGCGGATCAGCCGCTTCCAGTCGAAGTTGCGCCCGCTCCTGCGGATCAGGTGGGCGATGTCGGCGCCGTCGAACCGCTCGCGCTCCTGCACGTACGACTTGGACCAGATGATCTCCTCGGCCGGGCAGAGCCTCACCGGGATGCCCAGCAGCTCGGCCTCGACGGCATGCTCGAACCAGAGGTCGTCAACCACGGCCACGCCATTGCCCGATCGGTAGATGAGGTCGGCGAACCGCTCGGCACGAACGCCTTGGCCAGCCAGTGCGGGAACGTCACCTCGGTCCGGTAGCCGGCCGCCTCGAAGGCGCCCAGGACTGCCGTCGAGATCGCGACTCGCGGGCGAAGACATCGATGTCCTTGGTGTGCCGCTCGATTCCCGCGAGCGTCCCCATCGCATAGGCCCCGCCGACGAGGTACGGCATCCGCCGACTCGTTGAGCAACGTGAGGGTGCGGACATAGAAGTCACGCGTCGCCTGGTCCAGCTCCACCTTGATCGGCTGCACTCGGCTTCTCCTTGGCGGCTCGACACCGCGAGACTCGAATCGTGACGAAGCCGATCGGCAAGGTGCAAAGCGGGTGCCAGTTCGGCACGCACTCTTGCCCGCATGAGTGTCGGCGCCGGATCGGTCAGGGTGTCGACCGCGGCCGTCGTGACGCGCGAGGAGTCGGCAGATGGCCGGATGCCGGGGAGCGTCGTCCGCATCGCGGCGATCGGCGACCTGCATTGCTCCAAGAAGTCGCGAGGGGCTAGTTCCGGGCGCTGTTCGCGGCGGCGGCCGAGGCGGCGGACATCATGGTCCTCTGCGGCGACCTGACCGATTACGGACTGCCCGAGGAGACGGAGATCCTCTCAAGGAGATGGCGCGGCGCGGCGAAACGGCCGACGATCGCCGTGCTGGGCAATCACGACTTCGAGTCGGGCCGCGAGGCCGAGGTCCGGCGGATGCTCGTCGAGGCGGGCGTCATGATGCTCGACGGTGATGCGGTCGAGGTGATGGGCATCGGCTTCGCCGGGGCCAAGGGCTTCGCCGGCGGGTTCGGCCGCGGGACGCTCGGCGCCTGGGGCGAGCCGGCCATCAAGATCGTTCGTCCAGGAGGCGGTCAACGAGGCGATGAAGCTCGAGGCGGCGCTCGCCCGCCTGCGGACCGGCCCAGGCGGATCGCGGTGCTGCACTATTCGCCGATCCGGGCCACCGTCGAGAACGAGCCGGTCGAGATCTTCCCGTTCCTGGGGTGCAGCCGCCTCGAGGACCCGCTCAACCGTTATCCGGTCACGGCGGTGGTCCACGGCCATGCCCACAACGGCGCCCCCGAGGGGACTCACCAGCGTCGGGGTCCCCGTGTACAACGTCTCGCTGCCGCTGCTCCGCAAGACCTACCCCGGCCAGCCGCCCTTCCGACTGCTCGAGGTGCCCGGTCGAGACGCCGATGCCGTCGCCGATCCCGCGTCGTCGGCCGCCGCGGGCGCCTGATCGGGTTCGTCCCGCCGGCGGCCGGGAAAGTGATGGTACGCCTCGATCCCTCCGCCGGGGAACCTTGCGTCGGTCCCCGGTGTCGGATCCCTCGCGGGCCACGAACGGTGCAGGCAAACCGTTCGGACCGCCGGAAGGGAGCGATGCCACCATGTTGATGATGCCCACCTGCGACCCGACGACGATCGTGCCCGCCGACCTGGCGGCGATCCGCTCCCTGTACGATGCGGGGCTGTGCCTGCGCGCCTACGATCGGGCACGCGCGTTCGGCCCGCTCGCATCCTGGACCGGCACCAGGGCGCGCATCCTCGCCGGGTCGCTCGCCGCGCACCTGGGCTCGCCCCGGCTCGGAAGGTCGCTCCACGTTCGCGCCTGGCGGAATGACCCGACCGATCCCGAAGCCTGCCTCTACCACTCCTTCACCCTGCTCTCGGGCCGGGGTCCGCTGCCCACCTGGGAGTTCCTCCGCGAGGTCGGGACGCTGCCGGATGCGCCGGCGCCGGGTCGCGGCGCCACTGGTTGTCGATGCATGCGACCGTCCTCGGCCATTTCCGCGACTTCGACGCCGCCGAGTGGTGGCTGTCACGCGCCGAGGATGCCGCCGCCGGATGCCCCTGGCTGCTGGTCCAGCGCGCCAGCCTCTTCGAGATGGAGGACCGCTGCGACGAGGCGCTCGCCGCGTCGCGGCAGGCCCTCGAGCTCCGCCCCTGGTACCGGCCGGCCGTCCAGCAGACGGCCCACCTGCTCCAATTGCTCGACCGCGACGACGAGGCCGTCGTCGCTGCTGTCCGAGGCCGCCGAACGGATCGAGTCGAGTGCGCTGGCTGCGCAGCTCGGCGTGCTCCAGGCCGAGATGGACCGGCACGCCGAGGCACGACAGACCTGGGACCGATTTGCGGAGAAGTTCCCCCTGATCGACGACAGGACCCGCAAGTGGCTGGCGGGCCAACGCTCGGACGCCGCCTACGCGTGCGGCGATCTGTCCCAAGCGGCGGCGCTCGCGCGCCAGAGCGGCGAACGGTTCTTCGCCGTGCTGGCGCCCGCCTCGAGGCACCCGAGGCCGACGCGCGCCGCGTCCGGCTCGACGTCCGTTTCGTCCGGCAGCATCACCAGACCTGCGCCCGGCGACCCTGGCCTCGCTGTCGCGGTTCTGGGGACGGCCCGCCGACCACCTCGAGCTCGCCGCCGAGATCTGCTACGACGGAACCCCCGACCACCTCCAGCGGTCGTGGGCCGAGCGCAACGGGTTCCTGGCCCGCGAGTTCACCGTGACGTGGGATGCAACTCGCGCGCTGCTGGATCGCGGGGTGCCGTTCACTCTCGCCACGGTCGAGACGCAGAGCGCGCATCTCCAGGCGGTCATCGGCTACGACACGCGGCGGGGCACGCTCCTCATCCGCGACCCCACCCTCCCCTACTCGGGCGAGGCCCTGGGCGAGGAGATGCTGGCGCGGTATCGCTCGAACGGCCCGCGCGGGATGGCGATGGTGCCGGCCGGGCGCCCCGACCTGCTCGATGGCCTGGACCTGCCCGAGGCACCGCTGTACGACCTCGTGCATCGGATGCAGATCGCGCTGCGGGTGCACGACCGCGAGGGCGCCGAGCGCCGCCTGCGCGCGCGTCGAGGCCCAGGCTCCCGGCCATCGCCTGGCGTTGCACGCGCGGAGCCTGCTGGCGCACTACGACGCCGACCCCGCCGCGCTGCTGGCCGGCGTCGAGGCGCAGCTCGCACTGTTCCCCGACGACGTGAATCTCCGATCTGGGGCGGCTCGGCTGCCTGCGGATGCTCGGCCGCCGCGACGAGCGGCTGGCAATCTACCGCGAGCACTGCGCCAGGGCCGGGGCCGATCCCCTGCTCCGCCGCCAGTACGCCCAGGAGCTGCTGGCCGACGCGCGCGAACATCCCCAGGTCGTCCGCCTGGCCCGTCGCGCGCTCCGGCTCCGGCCGACGGACCCCGCCGGCCTGTCGACGCTCGCCGAGGTCGCGGCGGACGCCGGCCGGATGGCCGAGGCCGTCGAGCTCTACCGGCTGGCCGCCTGCCTCGATGACAAGGACGAGGGGCTGGCGCAGGCTACTTCCAGGCGGCGCGGTACCTTCATCGAGAGGATGACGCCGTCGCGTTCCTTCGCGGGCGGTTCCGCCGCCTGGGAGCGCTGCTCGGCCTGGCCGGCGCGTACGCTCCACTGGGCGCTCGCGCAGCTCGAGCGCCGGGCCGAGGCGCTTCGAGGTCCTCGAAGAGTCGTTGCGGCTCCGACCGTCGGACGGCGATCTGCGGATCTTCGCCGCCGAGGTCCAGGCGTCGCGCGGCGAGTTCGACGGGGCCTTCGAGCGGCTCGAGTCGGCCCGCGGGTTATGTCGGCGCGGCGACTGGCTGCGGGCCTCGGCCTACCTGGCGTCGGTGCCGCGGCGACCTGGCCGGCTCGCTCGACCTGTGGATGCAGGTGCTCGAGGCCGAGCCGTCGGCCGTTGACGCCAACCGCGCCGTCGCCCGCCGGCTCGCCGAGACCCGCGGCCGGCCCGAGGCCCTCGCGCACCTCGCCGGGGCCTGCGAGCGGTTCCCGCACAACTACTCCCTGAACCAGGCGTGGATCGAATGGCTGCGCGCCGACGGCCCCGCCGCGGTCGAGCCGGCCGTCCGGCGGATCCTCGCCATCCACCCCGCCGACGCCTGGGCACGCCGCGAGCTCGCCCTGGTCCTGGCCCGGCAGGGCCGGCACGACGAGGCCGCCGTCGAGATCGGCCTGGCCGCCGAGCTCGAGCCGTCCAGCCCCGGCGAGGCGGCTGTCCGCGCACAGGTCCACGAGCTGGCCGGCCGTCGCGACCAGGCCGCACGCGCCTACCGCGACGCGATCGCGCGATCGGTTCGACATGGATTATGCCATCGACCGCCTGATCGGCCTGAGCGCCGGCCGGTCCGAGCGGATCGCGGACCTGGCCTTCGTCGAGGCCGAGCTGGTCCGGCAGGTCATCTTCGGCGACGGGCTGCTGGCGTTCGCCCGACATGCGCGCGGGACGATGGAGCCCGAAGCCCTGCTCGCGTCGCTCCGGCGCGCGCGCGAGGCGCGCCTCGACCTCTGGCACGCCTGGTCGGCCCTGACCCGCGAGCTCGTCGGCAGCGGCCAGCACGCCGAGGCCCTCGAGCTCGCCCGCGAGACGACCGAGCGGTTCCCGTTGCTGGCGGAAGTCTGGCTGGACCTCGCGGCGGTCTGCCGCGCCGGCAAGGACGGCGCCGGCGAGCTCGCCGCGCTCGAGCGGGCCCTCCAGATCAGCCCCGGCCACGGCACCGCGGCGCGGCAGAAGGCGATGGCCTTCGAACGAGACGGAGACTACGCCGCGTCACGCGCGGTGCTCGAGCGCGCGATTGCCCATGCCCCGCTCGACCCGTTCAACCACTCCTGCCTGGCCGATGCCCTCTGGCACCTCGACGAGCGCGAGGCGGCCCTCGACCGGCTGCTCCACGCGCTCCGGCTCGAGCCCGAGCAGGACTGGGCCTGGAGCACGCTGCGCCAGTGGTCGACCCACCTCGATCGGCCCGAGGTCCCGCCCGACCTGGCCCGCGAGCTGGCCGATCGGCGCGGCGGCGAGGCGAGTCACTGGCTCCGGCTCGCCCGGATGCTCGGCGGCGACGACCGCCTGGACGAGCGGCTCGCCGCGCTCGATCGCGCCATCGCCATCGAGCCCACCGAGTTCGCCGCGTACGACCTCCGCGCCCAGCTCCTGGCCGACGCGGGCCGGTTCGACGAGGCCGAGGCATCGTGCCGCCCGCCCGCCTGGGGCGACCATCCGCCCACGCCTCTGCGCGGCCGGGCCGCGTGGGTCCTCGCCCGCCGGGGCGACCTGGCCGGCGCGTGGCGGCCATGCAGCCCGTCCTTGCCGAGGACCCCGACTATTACTGGGGCTGGCTCAACCAGGCGGAATGGGCCTCCGAGGTCGCGACCCCGGCCGAGTACCTCGAGACGGCCGAAGCCCTCGCGCGCCTCGACGACGACGACCCGGTCGCCGCCGGCTACCTCGGCGACGCCCGCCTGCGGACGGGCGACCGCGACGGGGCGAGGGCCGCATTCCGCCGCGCCTTCAAGCGCAGTCCGGGCCACGCCTACACGGCGCTCTCCCTCTTCGACCTGGAGCTCGAGGACCGCCGGCTCGATTCGGCGGCCGAGGTGCTCGCGAGCCTCAAGGAACACCACGACGGGGCCTTCACGCTCGCCCGCGAGGTCCAGCTCGCCGGGGCAAGGAACGATCGCGCGGCGGCCGTCGCCGCGCTCGAGCGGCTCTGCGTCACGGCGATTCCCGGCAACGACTGGCCGCCGGACGAGGCCGACCGCTGCTTCACCAAGGCCGGCTGGGGCCGCTACGCGGTCGCGGTCTACGAACGCGCTCTCGATCTTCCCGAGGTGGTGTCGCGGGTGGGCGCCCTCTGGATTCAGCGCTGCGCCCGCAGCGGCGACTGGCGATGCGCTCGCCGACTGGGCTCGCTGCTGAAGCGCGGCGAGATCGGCGTCGTCGCACTCGACGCCTATCTGAACGCGCTGGCGATGACGCGGTCGTCATGGCGGCTCCGCTGGTGCATGCGACGCCACGGCGCGGCGATCCGGGCGAACACGAGATGCTGGGGGATGCTCGGATTCGCCCTGACCTGCGTCGTCCGCCACGCCGAGGCCGCGCGGTGGCTGGCCGACTGGCGCGATCGCGGCGACGCCCAGCCCTGGATGCTCATCAACCTGGTCCTGGCCCTCAGGGCCATTCGTCGGGTCGACGAGGCCAACAGGGTCAGCCGCCGCGCGCTCGAGCTGCCGGCGGATGGCACGGTCCCCCATCACCGGATCTGGTTGGCACTCGACAACCTCATCGACGGCGACGGACAGGAGGCTCACCGGTGGCTCGACGGCCTCGACTCGAAGAACTACGACGCCACCAACCGCTACCTGCTCGAGCTGGCGCGTCTGCTGATCCATCGCGTTCATGCCGCCCCCGCCGAGCGCCGCGCGGTGCTGCGAGCCACCTGGCGTCGCCTCTGGGCCCTGAGCCGCGAGACCGGTGTTTCCATGGAGGATCATGGCGCCGTTGTCCGCACCTACCGCCGTGTCACGCGTCGGATGTCGGCCGATCATGGTCCCGTCTTCGGTTTCCTCGGGAGGGTCGCATGCCGTTTCGTCACGCCTCGCGTCGCCCGCTGAGGCTCGGCGTCGCCCCCCCACTCGGCCTGCCGCGTGGAGGTTCGACGCGCCGTCGCCCCGCTGGAGCGCCAAGCGGTTGGGTGGCTCACTGGCCAACGACCGTCGCCCCGTCCCCTGTCGATCCGTTGCGTTACTTCTGTCGGAGGGAGCTCCGCTCCCGATCCGTTCCGCCCGGACCCGGTCCGCCCGCCAGACCGATCGCCGGCAGGAGCCGCCTCCTACAACGGACCGACCCGGATCGGTTAGTCTCCTTGTACGAGGGAGCTCCTGCTCCCGATCCGGTCGGACCGATCCGGTCGGCTTCGGCCCGACCGATCGCCGGCAGGAGCCGGCTCCCACAGCGGACCGGATTGGTCTTCCTGCGGCCCGAATTCGTCTTCTTGATAGGAGGGTCTCCTGCCCCCCATCCGGGCCGGCCCGCCGCCCGATTGCCGGCAGGAGCCGGCTCCTACAACGGACCGGATCGGCCCGATCCGGTCGGCCCGATCCGTCCGACGTGTTCCGGTCGGACCGAGTCCGCAGTCGGCGAACTTTGCTCCCACGTCTGCATGCCAACCATACGTTACGCTCTCTACCTGCGATCGCGTCCTCGCGGTGCGAGCGCTCGCACGACCTCCCAGAAGCCGCCGCCCAGCCTCTCGAGCTTCGACTGATCGATCGCCTTGCCGTCCTGGCCGAAGATCTCGGTGACGGTTGACGGCGGTCGTAGTGTGGCATACTTCCGGTTGGTCGCGAGGTCGAAAAGCTCGATCGTGCGACTCTCGCCGAAGCTGACGAGCGTTCCGCCGTCCTCACTCAGCGCCGCCCCGAGGATGTTGGTGCCCTCTGACGGCGAGGTGGCGATCGGCTGGAGCGTGCGGGCATCCCGCACCGACAGGGCCTGGAGGCCCGGGTTGATGGTGACGAATCGACCGACCCTGGCCGAGTACGACTGGTGGAGCAGTGGGTTCCGCGGCCCCGCGACCTCGCCTCGCGGCTTCCCGGTCGCCGCATCCCAGAGCTTGGTCGAGTCGTCCGAGGTGGTCGCCAACAGGTTCGCCTCGTCGAAGAATGCCAGGTTGCGGATCGGACCCTTGTGCCGCAAGGGCTCGCCGATCGGCGTTCGCGAGTCGAAGCTCCACAGCCGCACGGTTCCGTCCTGGTAGAGGATGGCCTCGCGGTTCACGAGGCGACCGTCCTCGGCGGTCAAGCTGTTGCCGATGGTGGCGATCCGATAGTCCTTGCGGCGCGCCGGGTCGTTGGCGGGGTCATCCTGCGGGACGCCCTGCAACACGCCCGCGGCACGCGGTGGGTCCTGCACGACCGCGAGCGGCCTCGCGTCGAGTTCGCCGGTCCGGAAGATCCGATTTGCCCCCATGGCGGCCCGACACGGCCATCAGGGCGGCCGCGACCCATCTCAACCTGGTCATCATCAAGCTCCTCATCATCTTGTCGGCCAGCGCGACGGCCCTCGCCGGGACCACCCCGACGGCACCGCGACCGGCCGCGGCCAGGCGAACCGAAACCCCGGCCGTCCCGACCGCGACGGATGGCCCGCCGCCACCGGCCAGCTCCACCAACACAGCGGACGGCGCCAGGCCCCGTCGACCCAGCCGGTCCCGCAACCGGTCGCGCCCGCGCCAGCCGGCTCTGAACCGTACCGATCGGCCAGCCGAGCGACTGGGCCGCCTGCCCCTGCGTCAGACCCTCGAGGCAGCACAGGACGATCGGCGCCCGGAACCGCTCGGGCAGCCGGTGGATCTCCTCATGTACGGCCGCCCCGATATCCTCGGGCGCGTCCTCGACCGCGCACTCCGCCCGCGTCTCGGCCGCCCGCCGTTCGTGCTCGCGACGACGGCCGGCCGTCGATCGGGCAAACGCCGCGGCGCGGAAGGCCACGGCGTGCAGCCAGGGCCCCAGCGAGTCCCCGACCCGCAACCGGCCCGCCTTGCGAACCAGCACCAGGAACGTCGCCTGAAACGCGTCCTCGACGTCATGCGGGTCGCGGAGGAGCCGTCGGCAAACCCGCTGCACCATCGGCCCATGCCGGTCCACCAGCACCGCGAAGGCCGACTCGCAGTCGTCCCCGCCGACCGTTGTGAACCGCCGCACTAATTCCGCGTCCGTCAGCCCGCCGACCGCCCCTTCGTTGAACAGGGCCTGCATCTGCCGGAGCGGAATAACATGTCCTCCATTCGCCACGGCCCACGCCCTCCCGCGTCTCGTCGCCTCCCACCAAGGAACGTCGCGACGGCCGCCAGCTATTCCGAGATTCTCCAAGATTTGACGAATAGAGCCCGTCGCACCGTCACCCCCTCCGCGTGATCGTCGAACGGTCGATTGTTTCACCGTGATTGGAGGCTAGGTAAAGCACCGAGGTCAACCTCATTGTGAAGATTCTCGGAAAGGCTTCACATAAGCCAAGATTTGCGCAAAAAGCGATCCCGAATTGCTGATTTAGTTAGGTAGAGGGGAATGGGACAACATGGCAGGAAGGAAGTCAGGACACGCAACCATGATGTCAACTCCAAATCGAAACTCGCTTCCAGGGCAGGACATGACTTCCCGGCGCGGGCAACCAGGCGAAACCAGGCGGCAAACAAACCCACGAACTCATTCACACAACACAGCGCACATTCACAGCCGCAAGCACGTGCATTTCGGAGGTATCGCCGCCCCCAATCGAGCAAACGAACCCAATCTTCACGCCGTCTTCATAAATAACGGTCGCGCAATGAAGCAAACGAACCCAATCTTCCCCCTGGTTTCGAGCAAACGAACCCAATCTTCACGCCGTCTTCATAATCGGCCGCTGGATCGGCAGGACCATGCATTCAACTGCGCGAGCCGATGGGGCCAGCCCCATGGCCTCCAATGGGGTGACGGCCCGGTGATCCGCTTGCGTTTCGAGGGTCAGCTTGTCATGCTCAAGGCGGGTCCCCGCACCAGGTTGGTGGGATGTAGTCGGGCGGGATCCGGACGGGTCGGCGGACCGTGGGACTCGGGCGCCCCGACGGGTTGGTTGGTCGTTGTCGTCAAGGTCTGGACGCAGATGGCGAGTGGTTGCAAGTACGTGATCGTGATCCCCGATGGCGCGGCCGACGAGCCGTTCGAGGGACTGGGCGGGAAGACGGCCCTCCAGGCGGCGGCGATCCCGGAGATGGACCGCGTTGCGCGGGACGGCCTGGTGGGCCGGTCGCGGAACGTTCCCGACCGGTTCCTGCCGGCGAGCGACGTCGCGACGCTCAGCCTCTTCGGCTACGACCCCGAGCGCTACTACACCGGCCGGGCACCGCTGGAGGCCGCGGCGATGGGCATCCTGCTCGGCCCCGACGACTGGGCGATCCGCTGCAACCTGATGACCGTCGCTCGACGACCGCCTGACAGACTTCACCGCCGGCCACATCACCAGCGACGAGGGGCGGCGCGCTGATCGAGGCGATTGATGCCGAACTCGGCCGGCCGGGGACCGAGTTCCATGCCGGCGTCAGCTATCGCAACCTCCTCCTGTACCGGGGCAAGCCCGGCGAGCGGCCGTTCGCCGACGAGACGGTGACCGACCCGCCCCACGACCACCCCGATCAGCCCGCGGCCGACCACCTTCCTCGCGGGCCCGGAGCCGGATCTGCTCCGCGATCTGATGACCCGTGCCGCGCCGGTGCTCGCCGACCATCCCGTCAACCGGGCGCGGGTCGCGGCCGGCAAGCGGCCGGCCAACGCGATCTGGCTGTGGGGGCAGGGGCGGGCGCCCAGCGTGCCGAGGTTCGCCGAGGTCCATGGACTCGACGGGCGCGATCATCTCGGCGGTCAACCTGGTCCGCGGCGTGGGCGTGCTCGCCGGCTGGACCCGCATCGACGTCCCGGGCGCGACCGGTTATCTCGACACCGACTACGCTCGCCAAGGGCGAGGCGGCCATCGAGGCCCTCGAGGATTTCGACATCGTCTGCGTGCACGTCGAGGCGCCCGACGAGGCGAGCCACGAGGGCCGCGCCGACGCCAAGGTCGATGCGATCGAGCGGATCGACCAGGACATCGTCGGCCCCTTGCGCCGTGCGCTGCGAGACCCGCGACCGATGGCGGATGGTTATCTCGCCCGACCACTCGACGCTCCTGCGCACCCGGGCGCACGACCGCACACCGGTCGCCTGGGCCATGGCCGGCACCGGCCTGCCCGCCAGCGGAAGGCACCTACGACGAGGCCGCGGCGCGCGAGGCCGGCTGCCCCTCCTTCGACCAGGGCTTCCGGCTCATGCAGCACTTCCTCGACCTGGGCTGGGATGGCCTTCGCGTTGAGAGTGACAAGTGGCAAGTGGCAAGTGGCAAGTGACAAGCACGACGCCCTTTGCTCAACGCACCACTGATCACCAACGACTCGCTACGTGCCCGGAACCGCCTGTAACCTGTCACTTCTAATCACTTGCCACTTGTCACTTGTAACTTGTCACTGGCCACCAGCGAACTACCCCGGGAGCCGACACCTTGCCCTTGCTCGTGCAGAAATTCGGCGGGACCAGCGTCGCCGACGCGGACAAGATCCTGGCCGCGGCGCGGCGGGCCATCCAGGCCCATAACCGCGGCGACCGGGTCCTCATGGTCGTCTCGGCACGCGGACACACCACCGACGAGCTGATCGCGCTGGCCAAGGAGATCACCGAGACGCCCGCCGGCCGCGAGATGGACATGCTGCTCTCCACCGGCGAGCAGGTGTAGCGTCGCGCTCATGGCGATGGCCATCGAGAGCCTGGGCGTCCCCGCGATCAGCTTCACGGGAGCCCAGATCGGCCTGGTGACCGACAGCTTCCACACCAAGGCGCGGATCCGCAACATCTCGACCGAGCGCGATGGTCCAGGCGCTCGGCGACGGCAAGATCGTGATCGTGGCCGGCTTCCAGGGGGTGGACGAGAACTACAACATCACCACCCTGGGCCGGGGCGGCTCGGACACCACGGCCGTCGCGCTGGCCGCGGTGCTCGGCGCCGACGGGTGCGAGATCTACACCGACGTCGACGGCGTCTACACCACCGACCCGCGGATCGTCCCCGAGGCGCGGAAGATCGACCGCATCAGCTTCGACGAGATGCTCGAGCTCGCCAGCCTGGGCGCCGGCGTGATGCATTCGCGGTCGATCGAGTTCGCCAAGAAGTACGGCGTGCCGATCCACGTGCGCAGCTCGTTCTCCGACGCACCCGGCACCTGGATCGTCGGCGAGCTCGACGCGCGTCGGCTGGGCGTGGCCGTCACCGGGGCGCGCTGGCGAAGGACGAGGCGAGGATCACGATCCTGGGCGTCCCCGACCGGCCCGGCGTGGTCCACGGCATCTTCCGCACCATCGGCGCCGCGAAGATCGTCGTCGACATGATCGTCCAGAACGTCTCGACCGGCGGCATGACCGAGGTGAGCTTCACCGTCGCCAAGGGCGACCTGCCCGAGACCCTGCGGGCCGCCGAGGCCGCCGCGCGCGACTGCGGCGCCACGGGAGTCACTCATGATGCCGACGTGGCCAAGGTCTCGGTCGTCGGCCTGGGGATGCGCACGCATACCGGCGTCGCCACCGAGATGTTCGACGCCCTGGCCGCCGCCGGCATCAACATCCAGATGATCACGACCAGCGAGATCAAGATCAGCGTCCTGGTCAATCGAAGCTCGGCGGTCCCCGCGCTCCGGGCGGTCCACCAGGCGTTCCACCTCGACCGGACGGGCCTGGGCCTGGCGCCGTTCGTCCCGTCGCGGCCGGGTTCGGTCATGAACCTCGTCCCGCTGGCCGACGGCGACGGCGGACCCGCCACCGAGGCACGAGCCCTCGGCATGGAAGACCTCGTCATCGCCGGCGTCGAGCTCGACGAGTCGCAGGCGCGGATCTCGCTGTTCCACGTCCCCGACCGGCCCGGCTACGCCGCTCGCGTCTTCCGCGCCATCGCCGAGGCCGGCGTGTTCGTCAACATGATCGTCCAGAACATCGGGATCGCCGGCGACTCGGTCCTGTCGTTCACCGTCCCGCGCGAGGTGGCCGAGCGCGCCGCCGACGCCGCCGAGGCCGCCGGCGCCCGCGACGTCTCCGTCGAGCCGGCGCTGGCCAAGCTCTCCGTCATCGGCGTCGGCATGCGCACGCATACCGGCGTCGCCACCCGGATGTTCGCCGCCCTGGCCGACCGCGGCATCAACGTCAACCTGATCAACACCAGCGAGGTCCGGATCAACGTCGGCACCGACGTTGCACGCGGCCGCGAGGGCCTCGAATGCCTCCGTCGGGCCTTTGCTCTCTGACCCGAAACAACACCAGCAGATGCAAGAAAGCGAGTCATCCGTGCCGAGCCAATCGGGCGCACAACGCGAGAAGGTCGTCCTGGCCTACAGCGGCGGGCTGGATACGTCCGTCGCCGTCAAGTGGATCAACGAAACCTACGACATGGACGTGATCGCCTACACCTGCGACCTCGGGCAGGGGCAGGATATCGAGGCGATCCGCCAGAAGGCCCTGCGCACCGGCGCGGTCGACGCCATCGCCGAGGATGCGCGGAACCTGTTCGTCGACTACTTCGTCTTCCCCTCGCTGGCCGCCGGCGCCCTGTACGAGGGCAAGTACCCGCTGGCCACGGCGCTCGGGCGCCCGCTGATCGCGCAGCTCATGGTGCCGCGTCGCCCGCGAGCACGGCGCGACCGCCGTGGCGCACGGCTGCACCGGCAAGGGGAACGACCAGGTCCGCTTCGACGTGACGTTCCAGACCCTGGCCTCCGAGCTCAAGATCATCGCCCCGGTGCGCGAGTGGAAGTGGACCCGCACCCAGGAGCTCGAGTTCGCCGCCAAGCATAACATCGAGGTCGAGGCGACCAAGAAGTCAATCTTCAGCACCGACCAGAACCTCTGGGGCCGCTCGATCGAGGCGGGCATCCTCGAGGACCCCTGGGTCGAGCCGCCGCCAGAGACCTTCCAGTGGACCGCCGACCCTGCGGCCACTCCCGATCACCGCGAGGAGGTGGAGATCACCTTCGACCGCGGCCGGCCGGTCGCCTTGGGCGGCCGCGAGCTCGACGGAGTCGAGCTGATCAACGAGCTCAACACGATCGCCGGCCGCCACGGCGTCGGCCGCATCGACCACGTCGAGAACCGCCTGGTCGGCATCAAGTCGCGCGAGATCTACGAGGCGCCCGCCGCCATCGTGCTCCACGAGGCGCACCGCGAGATCGAGTTCCTCACCCTGTCCAAGGAGTCGCTGCGGTTCAAGACGCAGGTCAGCCAGGCCTACGCCGACCTGATCTACAACGGCCTCTGGTTCAGCCAGCTCCACCAGGACCTGATGGCCTTCACGGTCTCGAACCAGCAGTATGTCTCGGGCACGGCGCGGATCAAGCTGTTCAAGGGCCACGCGCAGGTCGTCGGCCGCAAGAGCCAGCACAGCCTGTATCGCCACGAGCTGGCGACCTACGAGGAGGGCGACCAGTACGACGCCTCGGCCGCGCTGGGCTTCATCAAGATCCACGGCCTGGGCCAGACCACGCAGGCGAAACACCAGCTCCTGAGCGGCGAAGGCAGCCGCCGCCTCGAGCTGCCCAGCATCATCCCGCCGTCGCGCACCGGCCCGCCATCGGCCGAGCCCTCCGCGCCGCCGACGAAGCCCGCGGGGTGACCCCGCGCGTCCGCCGAGCACCCGGATGTCGCAACCAGAGCGGACATCCCGTGATGCGAGGCTTTGACAGGCAAGCCGTTTGTGGTAGCATGCTTAGTTCGTCCGCCGCAGCCTGGCGGGCCGGTTCGACAGTTGACTGGGAGAGACGCTGGCATGCCCGAGATGATGACCACTGACGTCCGTGCGATCATGGATCGGACCCCGTTTGACGTCGCCGCCGTGGCCGACCTGCGCGAGTTGCTCAACCGCGACCCGTCCCGGTATCGGACGCTCCGCGAGGCCATCGCCAATATCAAGGAGCGGGAGAGGAAAGAGAAGGACCCCAAGGGCGAGGCCCCCCTGCGGCTGGGCGTCGGCGAGGTCCTGCTGGGCCGGTACTACTCCGGGCTGGAGCACCTCAAGAAGGCCGGCGAGGTCGGCATGGCCTACTTCTTCCGCGGCCTGGCGCTGGAGAACCAGCAGCAGTTCCAGCAGGCGGCCGACGCCTTCGCGCAGGCGCACAAGCTGGGCTACGACCCCAGGGCCTCCGAGCTGCACCGGGCCGGCGCCCTGCGACGGGCCGGGCAACTCTCCGAGGCGAAGAAGATCCTCGCCGGGCAGCAGAAACACAGCGGCTCGTCGGCCGAGTACCACTTCCAGAACGGCTGCCTGCTGGCCGCCGACGGCGAGATGGCGCAGGCCGCGGCCGAATTCGAGAAGGCCCTCAGCCTCGACAAGGAGCACAACGGCGCCCTCTTCGAGCTGGCCTACATCAACGACATCCACGGTAACGACGAGGTCGCCGTCGACTTCTACCGCCGCTGTACCGAGCGGCCCCCCGTCCCGCTGGCCGCCTGGATCAACCTGGGCATCCTCTACGAGGACGAGATGCGGTTCCGCGAGGCCGAGCAGTGCTACCGCCAGGTGCTCGCCCACGACCCCAACCACCCCCGCGCCCGGCTGTTCGTCAAGGACTGCCAGGCCAGCAAGGGGATGTACTACGACGAGGAAGCCGAGCGCGGCTACACCGTGCTCAAGCAGCTCCACGAGATCCCGGTCACCGACTTCGAGCTGTCCGTCCGCAGCCGCAACTGCTTGCGGAAGATGAACATCCGCACGCTCGGCGACCTGACCCGCACCACCGAGGCCGCCTTGCTCTCGAGCAAGAACTTCGGCGAGACCTCGCTGGCCGAGATCAAGGAAATGATGCAGGCCAAGGGCCTGCGCCTGGGAATGGCCCTCGAGGGCAGCGACCGCGCCCACGACCATCGGATCGACCCGCCTCAGGAAGTCCCGCCCGAGATGCAGGCCATGCTGGCCAAGCCGATCGGCGACCTCAACCTGTCGGTCCGGGCGCGCAAGTGCATGAGCAAGCTCAACATCCAGACGCTGGGCGACCTGCTCAAGCACACCGGCGACGAGCTGCTGGAGTGCAAGAACTTCGGCATCACCTCGCTCAACGAGGTCCGCGAGAAGCTGACAGGGATGGCCCTGAAGCTCAAGAACGACTGAGCAGCCGGCCGCCCAGTTGGCTGTTCTGACTTGACCATCCATCCACCTCCTCCAAGCGGGCCGGGCGTCCTGGATGACCCGGCCCGCGACCGTTCCCTTCCCGTCCCGTCCCCGGAGTTTCCCTTGACCACCCTGACCCGACATCCCGATGCGCCCTCGCGGCCCCGGATCCGGTTCGCGGTCACGGCGCAGGATCCGGAATCGGCCGCGCGGACGGGCCGGCTCGAGACACCGCACGGGGTCGTCGAGACCCCGGCCTTCATGCCGGTCGGCACCCAGGCCACGGTCAAGGGGCTCACGCCCGACCAGATCGCTGCGACCGGGTCGCGGATGATCCTCGCCAATACGTACCATCTGGCGCTCCGGCCGGGCGAGGAAGTCGTTGCCCGCGCCGGCGGGCTGCACCGATTCATGGGCTGGGACGGCTCGATCCTGACCGACTCGGGCGGGTTCCAGGTCTTCAGCCTGGCCGCCCGCAACCGCATCAGCGACTCCGGCGTCGTGTTCCGCTCGCACCTCGACGGCAGCCTGCTCGAGCTGACGCCCGAGCGCGCCACCGCGATCCAGGAGGCCCTCGGCGCCGACGTCGCGATGTGCCTCGATCATTGCCCCTCGCTCCCCGCCACGAAGGAAGCCATCGCCGACGCCGTCGGCCGCACGATCGCCTGGGCCCGACGGTGCAAGGACGCGCACCACCGAGCCGACCAGTCGCTCTTCGGGATCGTCCAGGGCGGCTCGCACGCCGACCTGCGAGCCGAGTGCGCCGAGGCCCTGATCGCCATGGATTTCGAGGGCTACGCCGTGGGCGGGGTCAGCGTCGGCGAGGGACGCGACGAGGTCCGCCGCGCCCTCGACGTCACGACGCACCTCCTGCCCGCCGACCGCCCCCGCTACCTGATGGGCGTCGGCCGGCCGCAGGACATCCTGGCCGCCGTCGCCACCGGGATCGACCTGTTCGACTGCGTCATGCCGACTCGCAACGGCCGCAACGCCACCTGCTTCTCCGACAGTGGCCCGGTCAAATTACGCAACGCTGCTCATCGCAATGACTTGCGACCGATCGAAGGGGACTGCGACTGCCTCGCCTGTCGGCGGTTCAGCCGATCGTACCTCCGCCACCTGTTCATGGCCGGCGAGATGCTCGGCCCGATCCTGGCGTCGATCCATAACCTCACCTACCTGCAACGGCTGACCGGCCGGATCCGCGAGGCGATCTCGGACGGTCGGTTCGTCCAGTTGCAAAGAGAACTCCTTGAAGCTTCGGGACTGTAGGCGTTAGAGTGCAACCAGGGGGCCGAGGGCACCGCGGCTCGACGCCCGGGTCGCGCCGCGGGCGGCCGGTCTCCCGCCGAAATCCACTCATTCTTTGACGGGCCGGCGACGCCGGATGGTTCAGTGAACATGCATGGACTTTCTCGGGACGTCTCGTGGCTGCTGGCCCAGGCCCAGCAGGAAGGCGGGAGCTCGGTCATGCTCCCGCTGTACGTCTTCGGCTTCGTGGTGATCGTCTACATGGTGCTCCTCCGTCCGCAGCGGCAGGAGGAGAAGAAGCGGCGAGACATGGTTGCCGCGATCAAGAAGAACGACAAGGTCGTCACGACCGGGGGCATCTACGGCACGGTGACATCGGTCGACACCGATCGCGTCGTGCTCCGGATCGATGACGAGAAGGGGATCAAGGTTGCGTTCGCCCGCGCGAGCGTGGCCAAGGTGCTCGAGGCCGCCGCCGAGAAGGGCGCCGAGTCATAGCATCAGGTCGGAGGCCGCAACGTCCCCGGCGGATCGCGGGGGGCGGGGCTCGCGTGGCCGGGGCATTTGGAACGACGTGCAACTACGGGGATACGGGCTGCGGTGGGGTGATCGCGGGGCCGGCACAGGGATTCGGCCGGCGCGGGACAGCCGGGCTGGAGGGACGAGATGAAGGATTTCGTGTGGCGATTTGCGCTCATCGGTGGCTTCACCCTGGCCGGCCTGCTCGCCTTATGGCCGCCCAAGGAGAAGCTCAGGCTGGGCATCGACCTGTCGGGCGGCACGATCCTGGTCTACCAGGTCAAGAACCTGCCGTCGGGTGTCACGATGGATCAGCTCGTCTCGGCGCTGAAGAAGCGAGCCGACCCGAACGGCGTCAAGGAAATCCCCATCCGCCAGATCGGCACGCATCGGATCGAGATCATCCTCCCCCAGGCCAGCAACCAGGAGGTCGATGAGATCAAGAAGATGCTGAGCGACCAGGGCGTGCTGGTGTTCCGCATCCTGGCCAACCAGAAACACGACTCGCAGGTCATGGGCCGGGCGCTCGGCCCCGACGGCCTGAAGAACCCCCCCATAAACTACACATGGGCTCGGCTGGGCGAGGTCTCCAACGGGACCAAGCCGACCGTCACCGGCAATACGATCGAGGATCCGAAGCAGTCCTGGAAGAGGGACCTCTACGCCGGCAGGGACGTTACGCTCACCGGCAAGGACTCGACCGGGCGTGAGACCGCCGAGCGGCGGATCGTCAGCCGCAACACGTCCACCCGTCTGATCCTCGATCAGGCCCCCGCTCTCAAGAGCATCGAGTCCTACTTCGTCGAATACAACCCCAGCGAAATCCGCGGCGGCGATCCCGCCAATCCCAGCCCCGGCGATCCGATCATTCGCGAGGAGAAGGTCGGTCCCGGTCGGACCGAGACCTGGATCCTTTGCAACCGCGACCGGCCCGGGCAGGAGGTCACCGGCAAGTACCTCCGCCGGGTGAAGCCCGACTACGACGACAAGCTCCAGCCCGCCGTCCGGTTCGAGTTCGACCGCAGCGGCGCGGTGCGGTTCAGCCGACTCACCCGCGAACACCTGCCCGAGGAAGGGGAGGCCTTCAAATATCGGCTGGCCATCGTCCTCGACGATCTGGTGATGTCCGCCCCCAACATCAACTCGGAGATCCGCGACTCGGGGATCATCGAGGGCGGCGGGACCGGCTTCAAGCCCAACGAGGTCGACCGGCTGGTCACCGTGCTCAATGCCGGCAGCCTGCCCGCGGTCGTCGACCCCACTCCCCTCCAGGAGGAGAAGGTCGGGCCGACACTCGGCGAGGACACCATCGCCAAGGGCATCTTCGCCATCTGGATCTCGATGCTGGTCGTCCCCATCTTCATGCTGGCGTACTACCGCTTCGCCGGGATCGTGGCGGTCCTCGCCCTGATCATCAACATGATCCTGCTGATCGGGACGATGGCTTTCATGAAGGCCACGTTCTCTCTGCCCGGCCTGGCCGGCCTGGCCCTGACCATCGGCATGGCGGTCGACGCCAACGTGCTGGTCTTCGAGCGGATGCGAGAGGAGAAGGAGCGCGGCGCCGGCATGGCCCAGCAGATCCGCAACGGATTCAACCGCGCGTGGGTCACGATCTTCGACTCGCACGTGACCAACTTCCTCGCCGCCGTGGTGCTGTACATGGTCGGCACCGAGGAGGTCAAGGGCTTCGCCCTCACGATGATGATCGGCATGGCGTGGAACCTGTTCACGGCCGTCTTCATGTCCCGCGTCATCTTCGAGTACTGGTACTCGCACGGCTGGCTGAAGAAGTTGACGATGCTGAAGATGCTGGACAAGACCAACATCGACTTCATCGGGCCGCGCTACTTCTGCATGGCGGGCTCGCTGATCGTGATCACCCTGGGACTCGCCGCCACGGTGGCTCGGGGCAAGGGGATGCTCAACATCGACTTCACCGGCGGCACGCTCGTCACGATCCGGCTGAATGAGAACGACCCGACGGTCAAGAATGTATCCGAGTCCCGTCGCGCCGAGTTCGTCCGTCAGAAGGCGACGCCCGAACTGCCCGACGTCACGGTCGAGAGCCTGCGGGTCACCGGCGACAAGACCCTGTCGCGGTTCAATATCCGGACGACCGACCAGAATCCCGACCACGTCAAGGAGTCGATCCTCAAGAAGTTCGGGTCCTCGCTGGCCCGCGTCGAGATGACCTACGGCGAGCCGCGTGCGATCCCGGCGGCACCCGCCGGGGAAACGACCGAGGAAACCGCCGCAACCCGGACGTTCGCGGGCGGACGCGAATACGACCTGTACTTCAACACCCGGGCCTTCAACAGCACGCTCCCGCCCGCCGAGGTGGTCACGGCCGAGTTCATCAAGGTCCTCGATAAGGCCGGCATCACCGGCCCCGAGACGCGGTTCAAGATCCGCGAGGCGCCCGAGTCGTCCGAGACTGCGGCGGCGCCGAGTCCCGGCACTCACCTGATCCTCCGCACCGACCTCGAGCCCGACGTCGCCAGGACGCAGCTCGAAGCCCTCAAAGCATCGCTGGCGGACAACCGCGACCTGCTCTTCGAGCGCATCACCAACTTCGGCGGCACCGTCGCCGGCGAGACCCAGAAGTACGCCATCGTCGCGACCGTGGCGAGCTGGCTGATCATCATCGCGTACCTCTGGTGGCGGTTCCACTCGTTCACCTACGGACTGGCCGCGGTGCTCGCCGTCGTCCACGACGTGCTGATCACGCTGGGTGCCCTGGCGGTCACCTACTGGCTGGCGCAGATCCCGGGGATTAGCAGCGCGCTGCAGCTCGATCAGTTCAAGATCGACCTGCCGATTGTCGCGGCCTTCCTCACCCTGATCGGCTTCTCGGTCAACGACACGATCGTGATCTTCGACCGGATCCGCGAGATCAAGGGGAAGACCCCGAACCTCACCAACAAGATGGTCAACGACGCCATCAACCAGACGTTGAGCCGGACGATCCTCACGTCGTTCACCGCGTGGCTGGTCGTGGTCATCCTCTACCTCTTCGGCGGCGAGGGCCTGCACGGATTCGCGTTCGCGCTGGTCGTCGGCTTCCTCAGCGGCACCTACAGCACTGTGTACATCGCCACGCCAATCCTGATCGACTTCGTCGCGGCACGCCCGGTTCCTGTCAAGGGCAGCGGCAAGCAACTGGCCGCGGTGCGCTGAGCCTGGACCTCGACACGAGTGGCAGCAGGTCTACTCGCTGCCACTCGTGCCGGGTCCGAGCGACTGAGAACTCGGGACTTCGAGGGGCCTGCCCGGTCTCAGACAGACAGACAGACAGGCAGGGCATGCCCCCGCGTTATCGCAGGACTCGGCCCCCGAGAAGGCGGAGCATGGCGCCACCGTGGTCGAGGCAGAGGGCTCCTTCTGCGTCGATGCCCCGGCCGGAGCCAGTGACGATCCGGTCGCCCAGGTCGACGCTGACCCACTCGTCACGCAGCAGGTCGATCGTCCGCCAGCGTTCGGCAAGTGCCGGGTCTCCGGCAGCGAGTTGGCCGACCACCGAGCTGAAGTGATCCAGGATCGCGCTCAGCAACCCGGCCGAGGTCAGCGCGTCCACCACCGGATCCGCAAGGACCGAGAGACTCGTCGCCATCGACCGGACCGCGGCGGGTGCCTTGCCCAGATCCGTCGCGACGTTGACACCTATGCCGATCAGGATGCGATGCCCTCGTTCGGTCTCGATGCGTTCCGGCAGGATGCCGCCGAGCTTGCGGCCGTGGTGCTCGATATCGTTGGGCCAGCGAATCCCCAGCCCGGCTGATCCGAGGCCGATCTCGTGGATCGCGTCGATCACCGCCACTGCCGCGGCCAGGGCCAGCCTGGGTTCGGCCTGGGGTTCGAGCCCATGCGCGGCGGGGTCGATGGCGACGGTGAACGTCAGGCTGCCGGCGTCCGACCACCATGCGTGATCGCCACGACCCCGGCCGCGCGTCTGCCGGACGGCCCGGACGCCGAATGGAAGGGCGATGGCCCCGGCCCGAACCAGCTCGGCCTCGCGATCGCTGGTGGAGTCGAGCTCGTCGAAGGTCAGCATCGTCCGGACGAACGGCCAGGGTCCAGGGTCAGCGCGCCCGCTCGACTCCACGGGTGTCTTACTCCCCGCCCAGGCGGAGCAGGAGCTCGCCGGTCTTGACCTGGTGGCCGACGGCGGCGAGAACCTCGGCGACCCGTCCGGCGCGCTCGGCGTAGATGGTGGTCTCCATCTTCATGGCCTCGATCGAGAGGAGCTTCTGGCCCTTGCGGACCGGGTCGCCGGCCGAGACCGCCACGCCGACGACCAGGCCGGGCAGCGGCGAGCCGATCTGGTTCGGGTCGGCGGGGTCGGCCATCGGAGTCTCGCGGACCGCCGAGGCGAGCGAGCGGTCGGCGACCTCGACCTCGCGCGGCTGGCCGTTGAGCTCGAAGAAGACGGTCCGACTTGCCGTCGGCGTGCGGCTCGCCGACGGCGAGCGAGCTTGACGATCAGCGTCTTGCCCGGCTCGATCTCGACGAGGTTCTCCACCTCGGGCTCGGGCCCGAAGAAGAAGATCGAGGTCGGCAGGATCGAGGTGTCGGAGTAGGTCCGCTCGTGCGCGGCGAGGTCGGGGAAGACGCGGGGATAGAGGACATAGCTGAGGGCATCGCGTTCGCCGGCCGGCCGGCCGAGCAGCGAGGCGGCCTTCTCGCGCGCGGCGGCGAGGTCGGCCGGCGGCGAGGCCGGCACCCGGTCGATCGGTGAGCGGCTTGCGTCCCTTGAGGACGCGCTCCTGGAGCGCCGGGGGAAACCCGCCCGGCGGCTGGCCCAGCCGGCCCTCGAAGAACTCGACCACGCTCTCGGGGAACGCCAGCTCGCGATTCGGGTCGAGGATGTCGTCGGGCGTCAGGTTGTTGGCGACGAGGAAGAGGGCCATGTCGCCGACGACCTTCGAGCTGGGCGTCACCTTGATGATGTCGCCGAAGAGCCGGTTGACCTCGGCATATGCGTTGCAGACCTCGAGCCATCGCGAGGCGAGCCCCAGGGCCTTGGCCTGCTGGAAGAGGTTGGTGTACTGGCCGCCCGGCATCTCGAGCTCGTAGAGGTCGGCCGACGGCGAACGCGGGCCCGACTCGAACGGGGCGTACAGCTTGCGGACCTCCTCCCAGTAGCGGCTCATCTCGATCAGGGCCAGGGGGTCGAGGCCGGTGTCGCGCGGGGTGAATCGGAGCGACTCGACCAGGGCGTTCAGGCTCGGCTGCGAGGTCAGCCCCGACATCGACGCGACAGCGCCGTCGGCGATATCGAGGCCGACGTCGGCGCCCCGCAACACGCTGGCGGCCTGGGCGCCGCCGATGTCGTGGGTATGGAAGTGGATCGGCACGCCGACCTCCTCGCGCAGCGCCTTGATCAGCTTCTCGGCGGCCGACGGCTTGCACAGGCCGGCCATGTCCTTGATCGCGATGAAGTGGGCCCCGATCCGCTCCAGCTCCTTGGCCAGGTCGACGTAGTAGCTCAGGGTGTACTTGGTCCGAGCGGGATTGAGGATGTCGCCCGTGTAGCAGATCGCCGCCTCGCACAGCGCCCCGGCCTCGCGCACGGCCTCGAGTGCCAGGGCCATGTTCGGCACCCAGTTGAGCGAGTCGAAGACGCGGAACAGGTCGATCCCGGCCGCGGCGGCCTCCTGGGCGAACGCCCGGACGACGTTGTCGGGATAGCTGGTGTAGCCGACCGCGTTGGCCCCGCGAAGCAGCATCTGGAAGAGGATGTTGGGGATCCGCTCGCGAAGCTGCGCCAGCCGGTCCCACGGGTCCTCCTTGAGGAACCGCATGGCCGTGTCGAACGTCGCGCCGCCCCACATCTCGATGGAGAACATCCCCGGGCAGAGCCGAGCGTAGGCGTCGGCGACGCGGAGCATGTCGCGGGTGCGGACGCGCGTCGCCAGCAGCGACTGGTGGGCGTCGCGGAAGGTGGTGTCGGTGAGGAGCAGCGGCTGCTGCTCGCGGACCCACCGGGCGAAGCCCTCGGGCCCGAGCGCCTGGAGCCTTTGCCGCGTGCCGGGCGGGGGAGGAGTCAGCGGGTCGAAGCGGGGCGGCGACGGCTCGGGCTCGGTGCGGTGCCCCTGGGGCCGCGTGACGCCGGGGAAGCCGTTGACGGTGACCTCGGCCAGGTAGCTCAGGAGCTTGGTCGCCCGGTCCTGGCGTACCGGGAAGTGGAACAGCTCGGGCGTCTCGTCGAGGAACCGGGTCGTGCACTCGCCAGCGAGGAACGTCGGGTGGCTGACGACGTTGAGCAGGAACGGGACGTTCGTCTTCACGCCCCGGACGCGGAACTCCTGGAGCGCCCGCTCCTGCCGCCGCGCCGCGTCGATGAACCGCCGGCCGTAGGCGCAGATCTTCACCAGCAGCGAGTCATAGAACGGCGTGATGATCCCGCCGGTGATCGCCGGGCCGCCGTCGGTGCGGATGCCCAGGCCGCCGGCCGATCGGTAATGCGTGATCCGGCCGTAGTCGGGCGTGAACTTGTTCTCGGGGTCCTCGGTCGTGACCCGGCACTGGAAGCGCGAACCCCTGGACCTGAACGGCGGACTGGGCCGGCAGGTCGATCTCGGGGTCGCGACAGTGCGGCGCCGCCTGCGATCAGGATCTGGCTCTTGACCAGGTCGACGCCCGTGACGATCTCGGTGACGGTGTGCTCGACCTGGATCCGGGGGTTGACCTCGATGAAGTAGAAGGACCCCGTCTCGACGTCGAGCAGGAACTCGACGGTCCCGGCGTTCTCGTAGCCGACGTGCCGGCCGATGGCGACGGCGGCGTCGCAGATCGCCTGCCGGATGGCCGGGTCGAGGTTGGGCGCCGGGGCGATCTCGACGATCTTCTGATGCCGTCGCTGGACCGAGCAGTCGCGCTCGTAGAGGTGGACGAGGTTGCCGTGCCGGTCGCCGAGGATCTGGACCTCGATGTGCTTGGCGCGGCGGAGGAACTTCTCGAGGAAGACGTCGGGGACGCCGAAGGCCGTCCCGGCCTCGCGGCGGGCCTGGTCGATGGCGCCCGTCGAGGGCATCGGCCGACTCGACGACCCGCATCCCGCGGCCGCCGCCGCCCATCGACGCCTTGACGATGACGGGATAGCCGAGTCGCTCGGCCAGCTCCTGCGCCTCCGGGCCGGGCTGCACGGGAGCGTCGCTGCCCGACAGGACGGGAATCCCCGCCGCCTGCGCCAGCTTGCGGGCGGCGACCTTGTCGCCGAGCAGGTCGAGCAGCTCGGCGCGTGGGCCGACGAAGGCGATGCCGGCCGCGGCGCAGGCCCGGGCGAACTCGGCGTTCTCGGAGAGGAAGCCGTAGCCGGGATGGATCGCGTCGACGCCCTTCTCCTTGGCCAGCTCGACGATCGCCGCGATGTCCAGGTAGCTGCGGATCGGCTCGCCGGGCTGGCCGATCTGGTACGCCTCGTCGGCCTTGAGCCGGTGCATGGCGAACCGGTCCTCGTGCGAGTAGATCGCCACGGTGCGGATGCCCAGCTCGTGCGCCGAGCGGAAGACCCGGATCGCGATCTCGCCCCGGTTGGCGGCCATCAGCTTGCGGAACTCGGTCATCAAGACTTCCCGTTGCTCAAAGGGGCCTGCGTGCGGCCGGTCCGGCCGCGCGTCGTGGTCCTCGGGGCCGGTCGCTCGCGCCCGGCGTGTCGGCCGCCGGGTCCCGTCGCGATCGGGCCGCTCGGTCAATATCCTTCCTCGTCCTCGTTCTCGACGGGGTTCACCAGGCTGCCGATGGGCTCGATCGTGGCGACGACCAGGTCGCCGGGCCGGAGGTAGGTCCCGGTCGCCGAGCCGACGCCCGACGGAGTGCCGGTGGCGATCACGTCGCCCGGCTGGAGGGTGAGCATCTCGGACAGGAACGCGATCACCGCCGCGACGGGAAAGACCATCTCGGCGGTGCTGGCATCCTGCTTCACCTCGCCATTGACCGACAGGCGGATCGGCAGCGCCTGGGGGTCGGGCACCGCGTCGGCGGACAGGAGGCAAGGGCCCATCGGGCAGGAATGTGTCGTGCCACTTGCCGTGCATCCAGTCGAAGAACTTGTCCCGCTCGCGCGGCTTGCGGCCCGGGTTGGGCTTGAAGGACCGGTCGCTGATGTCGTTGACGATCGTGTAGCCCGCGATGTACTTGAGCGCGTCGTCCTCGGCGACGTGGCGGCACCGCCGGCCGATCACGACGCCCAGCTCGCATTCCCAGTCGATGTGGTCGGGCGAGACGCGAGGCAGGACGATCGGGTCGCCCGGCCGGGTCAAGGTCGTGCTCGGGGGCTTCATGAACACGTAGGGGAACGTCTCTTGACGCTCGGCCGCGACGCCGCCCCGCTCTGCAACGTGCTTGGCGTAGTTGCCGGCCAGGAGCAGGATCTTGGACGGCTGGGCGATCGGCACGAGCATCCGGACGTCGCCGATGGGGATCGTGAGCTCCTCGCGATCGCCCTCGCCCAGTTTGTCGACCCAGGCGAACAGCTCGCGGGCCGCCTCGTACGAGATGCCGTCGGGCGGCAGCAGGTCCATGGGATCCTCGGTCGACGGCAGGAGCATCTCGATGCCATTCTCGCGGCTGTAGGCTTCCGCGGCCTGGTCGATGGGGATCACATGGTCGTCGGCGTAGAAGCCGGTCAGTACCATCTCGTCGAAGCCGAATCGGCAGACACGCATCGCGGAGCTCCTCGGCTCATGCCCGGGCCTTGCGCCCGCTCGAACGGATTTCGACCCCGGCCGGGACCGTCGAAGGCCCCGGCCCATCGCCGCCGGTCCCGGGAGGCGGAATGGCCCTCATATCCTGACACACGGCCCGGACGGAGTCGAGCAGTCGCGGCTCCTGATCGCGTCGGACGGCCCGGAGGTCCAGGTAGACCCGGCCGTCGGCGACACGCGCCACGACCGGCGGGTCGCCGTGCCGCAGCGCCTCGGCCCAGGCGGCCTCGGACCTCTCGCGTCCGGGGATCGGATAGGGTGGATCGACCACAACCGCCGCCGAGCGGATCGCCCGGACCGGCAGGCTGCCGCCGCCGACATACGCCTCCGACGGCTCGGCCCGCGCGGCTAGGCCCAGCTCCGACCGCAGGGTCGCCGCCAATGCCTCGGCGCGAGCGGCCAGCTCGGCCTCGGGAGTCGCGATCATCGACCAGAGCGGGATGCGGTCGGCGGCATGTTCGGCATCCGCGCCAGCCGGAGGGTGGCCTCGAGTGCGGCGAGCGTCAGCTTGTCGACCCGCAGGGCTCGCATCAGCGGGTCGACCTCGATCCGGCCGATCGCCTCGCGACTGCCGACCATGATCCCGCACTGCGGGCCGCCGAGCAGCTTGTCCCCCGAGAACAGGACCAGGTCGGCGCCGGCGGCGATTCCCTCGGCGGCCGTCGGCTCGTCGTGCTCGCCGGGCGGGCAGCCCGGGCCGAGTGCGCCCGAGCCGATGTCGTCGATGGCGAACAGCCCGTGCGCGTGGGCGAGCTGCACGATCTCGGCGAGCTCGGGCGACTCGGAGAAGCCGACGATCCGGTAGTTGCTCGGGTGGACGCGTAGGATCGCGGCGGTCTCGGTGCCGATGGCCAGGCGGTAGTCGGAGAGCCGCGTCTTGTTGGTGGTGCCGACCTCGCGGAGCCGGGCGCCGGAGACCTCGAAGATCTCGGGCAGGCGGAAACTGCCGCCGATCTCGACGAGCTGCCCGCGCGACACAATCACCTCGCGGCCCGCCGCCAGCGCGCGCAGCGCCAGCACCGTGGCGCCGGCGTTGTTGTTGACCACGGACGCGGCCTCGGCGCCCGTCAGCTCGCGGAGCAGCGCTCGCCACCCCGGCGGGCGCCGGCCCCGCGAGCCCTCGCCCAGGTCGAGCTCCAGGTTGCAGTAGTCGCCGGCCGCCAGCGCGATCGCCTCGATCGCCTCGCGGGCCAGCGGGGCACGGCCGAGCCCGGTGTGTAAGAGCACGCCCGTGGCATTGATCACGGGACGCAGCGTGGTTCGGTCCGCCGCGAGAACCTCGAGCGAGCGCCTCGCCACGGCCTGCGGGCCCGCGTCGATCGCCGACCCGCGGCGCAGCTCGACGCGCAGCTCGTCGAGCGCCTTGCGAACCGCCGTGCGCACCGCGACCCGACCGCGGTCGCGCAGCGCGTCTGCCAGCACTACTTGTCCCAGGATCGCGTCGACCGCCGGCAGTCGGCGACGTCCGTCAGGCTGACCCAAACCCATGCTCGAGGCTCGTTGACAACAGTCTCCGTCCCGCGGCGAAAGAATCCGCGGGCGGCCCGATCGTGTCGCCGATCTTACCGGAACGCCGGGGCCTGCACAACTTGCCACGACAGCCTTCCGGTTGGATCGCCCAAGCCCGCGATCGACGCCATTCCGCCGATCGCGGAGGATGAATGAAACACCGCACCTTCCGGCGGGAGTAAGACCTGTCGATCCAACCACGGCCACTCCCTCGTGAGGCCTTCGACCATGCGTATCCCATCGGCGATCCTGGCCCTCGCGGCCGCGTGCACGATCTCGACGGCCCGCGCGGAGACACCCGCCGAGCTGACCGACCGCCTGCTTTCCGCGGGCAAGCTCGCCGAGGCCGAGTCGTCGCTGGCGAAGACCGTCGAGCAGCACCCTGACGATGCCGAGGCGCGGTTCGGACTCGCGCGACCCGATTCCTCCGAGCGGTTGAGCGGATGTCGCAGTCGTTCCACCGTCACGGCCTGCACGGCAATGCGTTGATGGGCAACCTGATCCCCTTCGCCCGGCTCCCTGTGCCGGCCAGCGCCCACCCCGAGCCCATCCGCTACGCCGACCTGCGCAAGATTATGCAGGCGATGGTGGACGACCTGTTCGACGGCCGAATCGACGCTGGCGGCGATCGGCGAGAGCGACGTCAAGCTGCCGCTGCACCTTGGCGCCATCCGACTCGATCTGGACGGCGACGGCAAGGCCGGCGCGAACGAGCGGCTCTGGACGCTGTTCGTCGCAATCAGCAGCTCGCGACTGGGCCACTCCCCAGCAGGCTGAATCGTTCATCGTCGCGTTCGACCGGGCCGACGTGGCGTGGCTGCGCGGCTATTGCCACCTGCTGATGACGCTCTCGGAAGGATACCTGGCCCATGACGGGGAGGAGCTGTTCAACCACTCGGCGCACCTGTTCTTCTCCAGACCCGTCACGCCATTCCCATTCATGAAGGCGACAACTGCGGAGCAATCGGCCCGTTGGGACGAGGACCTGTTCCTGGACGCCATCGCGATGATCCATGTCCTGCGGCTGCCGATGACGGAGCCGGCGCGGATGCAGGCGGCTCTCAAGCACCTCGAGGCGGTGATCGCGCTGAGCCGCGAGTCGTGGAAGCTCATCCTCGCCGAGAAGGACGACGACCGCGAGTGGATTCCCAACCCCCATCAGGCCAGCTCCGTTCCCGGTGGCGCGGTCAACGGCAACATGGTCGAGGGCTGGATGACGTTCCTCGACGAGGCCGATTCCATGCTTCAGGGCAAGAAGCTGATTCCCTTCTGGCGGAAGAACGAGGATCGCGGCGTCAACCTGCGGCGCGTGTTCACCGAGCCGCGCAGCTTCGACCTGGTGCTTTGGGTACAAGGGACCGCGGCGCTGCCCTACCTGGAGAACGGCCCGAAGTCGAAGCCCGAGACCTGGCGACGGCTCCAGCAGCTCTTCGGCGGCCGGTTCATCGGCTTTGCGTTCTGGTTCAACTAGACCGCGTAGCGCCCGGCTGGCACACAGACGTGGGGTCAATATCCATCGACAGGGGAGGCGGACCGGGCCGATTGCATCGGGCCGATCGGACCGGGCCAGGCCGGGCCGGTCTTCTGTGGGAGCCAGCGCCTGTCGGCGTTCGATCGGGCCGACGCCGCACGGATCGGGCCGACCGGATCGGGAGCAGGAGCTCCCTCCTACAAACGGACCGATCCGGGCCGGGCCGTTGTCGGAGCCGGCTCCTGCCGGCGATCGGTCGGCCGGCCGGCCCCGATCCGAGTCGGTCCGATCCGTTGTAGGAGCCGGCTCCTGCCGGCGATCGGGCGGCCCCGGTCCGGTCCGATCCATTGTCGGAGCCGGCTCCTGCCGGCGATCGGGCCGTCGGGCCGGATCGGGAGCAGGAGCTCCCTCCTACAGAAGGACCGGCCCGGATCGGTTGCGGACGGGGCGCCGTCGTTGGGACGTTAGCCACACCACCGTTCGGGGCCTACCTAGACGGAGTTGGCAATGGGGAGCAGAGGAGAGGTCAGGGAGCAGACAAGTCCTCTTGCTTTCACTCCCGAAAGCGCCCGTTCCTTGACGAAGTTACGCGATTTCATATGTGTAATCCTATCATGCGATCACGGAGGGCCAAGATGGGCAGAAAAGAGAGCCGTCCGAGGAACCCATGAATATCGCCCTGCCCGAGTCCATGAAGCACTTCGTGACTGTCCCATAAGGTGAACAAATGGGGTGTAGCGGGCGTAATCACGGTATGAGATTGCACCCTTACCCGAGTGACCTCACCGATGACCAGTGGGCCCTGATCGAACCCCACCTGCCACCCGAACCCGGCGGCGGTCGGCCCCGCAAGACCGATCTGCGGGCGGTGGTTGACGCCGTCTTCTACCTCACCCGCACCGGCTGCCAGTGGCGGTATCTCCCCAAGGACTTCCCGCCCAAGAGCACCGTCTGGCGGTACTTCGACAAGTGGCGGCACGACGGCACCCTGGATCACATCCACGACCGGCTCCGCACGAAGGCCCGCACGGCCGAGAAGCCCTACCACCCGCGCACCTCCGCCAGCGTTGACAGCCAGTCGGTTGACGCCAGCTCCGGCGGCGAGCAGCGGGGCCGCGACAACTTCAAGAATGTGGACGGCCGCAAGCGGCATATCGTCGTGGACAGCATGGGGTTGCTGAAGCTGGCGATCCTGGTGACCGCCGCCGACGTTGACGACGCCAGGGCGGCGGCCGAGCTGTTCGCCCGGCTGGAGGGCCAGCCGATGGGCAAGGTCGTGCGGATGTACGCCGATAACAAGTATCACAACTATGTGCCTCTACGAGTGGGTGGAGACCAACGCCGACTGGGACCTGGTGATCGTGCGGAAGCCAGAGGGGACCGGGGGCTGGGTACGGCTGCCGATCCGCTGGACGGTGGAACGGACGTTCGCCTGGCTGACGAGGTGCCGGCGGCTGAGCCTGGACCGGGAGAAGACGGTCTTATCGTCGGAGGCATTCGTCAAGTTGGCCATGATCCAGTTGATGCTCAATCGGCTTGAGCCGAAGGGGACGGAGGCCGAGTTCCACTACCGGGCGGCTTCGTAAACCCACTTATGGGACAGTCACTTCGTCCAGGACCGGGCCTCGGAGGGCGACTACAGCAGCGTCGGCGAATATGTCCGTGGTCTTATCCGGGCTTACCAACGCCGCAAGGCCGAGGAACGTTCACCGGGCGATCAGATTGCAAGGACCTCGATGTACTCGACGCGGTCAGGAAAAGGGGGCGGGGAGCTTCCTTCGCGCGTGATCGAATAGCGGCGGCCGCGGACTCCGATCAGGCCCTCGCTGAGACGGGAGAGGTCGGCGACGAGGAACTCGGCTCGGATATCGCGGGTCTCGCGGCGTACGCAGACGCTGCCGACCCGGAGCCGGCGGCATCGGAGCCAGTAGCGGAGCCGGTGAATGAGCCGCCCGAAGGGGATCGGTAGCGGATCGATCCCGAATGATCGGTAGGAGTCGGCGTATGCGGTGTGCCTCGCCGCATCGAGGGAGCCGTCGTCGATCGGTCCGGGACGTCGGTAGAGCGGGATTCCCTGCACGAGGGGGACTTCGCCCCAGTTCCAGACGTTGACGCCAATATCTCGACCACGCGCGGCGACCACGCCGGCCTCGTGGCCGATCAGCATGGCCCGGACGATACCGCGGTGGAGCTTGCCGGCGACCAGGACCAGCACCTCGTCGCCGATCCGCAGCTCTTCGCATTCGAGGACGCCGAAGAGGCAGGTCCCCTTGACCCTGTTGAAGTAATGGACCGTCATGGCCAGGGTGGCGTCGGCGGGGACCTCATCGGGACTGGAGGGTACGACATCGGACATCACGGGGTGATCCCCTGTCCGCGGGTGGAGCGCAGTGATCGACTTCGGGAGAGAACGTAGCTCATCAGGACACTTCTGGCAACAGACCGGATCACTTGCCGGCGGCTTCGGCGGGCTGGCCGGAGGGCGGGAGGATCTTCACGCGGGCCATGGCCTCGAAGGGCTCGGCGAGTCCGTCGTGGGTGACGAAGACGCGGCAGGTCGCAGCCTCGGGCTTGCCCTCGATCGCCTTGACCTCGAGGCCGACGACCAGCTCCTGGCCGGGTCCGAGGCGGGCGATCCCGTGCTTCTGCTCGTCCAGGAGCGCGACCTTGACCTTGCTGTCCCCGACATACCCGAACTGGAAGCCCGGCGGCGTATCGAGGCCGCCCGTCACCTCGAGGTTCTTCGACACGATCGCCGAGAGGAGAATGTTGGTCGCTTCCTTGGTGCCCTTGTTGCGGAGCACGATCAGGAAATGCGTCTTGCCGCCGACGTTGACGACCCGCTGGCGTTCCTCGACGGCGAGGTCGATGTCGGGTATGCCGAAGACCTCGGTGACGAGGTTGCCCTTCTTCTTGAGGTTGCCGTCGGCAGCCGCTTCGGCAGTGATCTCGTAGTTGCCGACGTCGCCGACCTTGACGTCAAAGCTGAGCTTCTGCGCCTTGGGGTCGGGGTCGAGCTTGTCGATCGACCAGAGGATCCGACGGGTGGGCGGGTCGTAGCGGGCTCCCTTGGGCACGGCGAGCAGCCGGGAGCCGGGGGGCACGAACGCCGCGACGCGGACCCGGCGCGGGGGCCGTGCCGGGGTTCTTGAGCGCGATCTCGTACTTTGCGATGGTGTCGGTGCAGCGCCGTTTCGGTCCGTCGAGTGCCAGCTCGAGGGCGGGCTCCTGCACGGTGATGTTGACGACGGAGTGGGCCTCCTCGGCCTTGTTGAGGACGATGACGTCGGGGCTGCGGGCGATGACCGTCGAGGTCGCGTCGCCGGCCTTGACGGCCACGGCGACGAGGGGGTCGATCTCCATGCTCTCGTTAGGCTGGAGGGTGCCGATCGGCTCGCTTTCCAGCTCGCCGGTGCCGCGCTCGCCCGAGCGCGGCCTGAGGCCGGGTGTGAGGCGGGCGGCGACGGTCACCTTGTGCGCCGGGCCGTTGCCGACGTTGGTGACGACGACCTTGAACTCGACTTCCTGGCCCTTGAGGATTTTCAGGGCGCTGGGGACCTGGTCGATTTTCAGCCGGGGCTGGAGGACCTCGGACCGGGCCTTGATGCCGGTCTGGAAGGTCACCGAGGCGCCATGCTCGAGCGGGCCGGCCTGGGTCGGCTCGACCTTCACGGTGATCACGCTCTCGGTGCGGGCCGACAGGGTGCCGAGCGACCAGGTGAGCGCCGAGGCCGCGGTGCCGTCGCCCGACTCGGGCGGCGGGACGCTGGAGACGAATTTTAGTCCCTCGGGCAGCTCGTCGCGGACGCGGACCTGCAGGGCATCGGAGGTGCCCGTATTGCGGACGAAGAGCCGCACGAGCGCGGGCTTGTGCAGGTTCATGTGCGCGGGCGACTGGATGTTCACGGAGACCGCGACGGACTGCTTGCCGGCCGGCAGTCGATCGATCGGCAGCCGCTCGCCGCGATCGGCGCCGGGCCGGTGCCGGCGGGTGCAACGGGTCCGTCGGCGCGTTCGATCGAGGCGTTCAACGGGTGCGCGGACCGGTACCGGAGCGCCGGCCGGAGGCGGGGCCTCGGTGCCGGCATCGGGCGGCAAGTTGGGAGTGGGGTCGAGGGTGCCCGGCAGCCGCGAGCTCGGCCCCGCCACTTTCCTCTGCGCTCGCCGGCTTTTGCGGCGGGCCGGGCTTTCTTAGCCTGGGATGACGGCCCGGTGCTGTCGGCCGGGGTGGGAGCGTCGAGCGTAGGGAGCTCGGACGGCTTCACCGGCGGCAGATCGGCCGGGTCGGGTGGCGCAGCCTGGACGGGCGGAAGGCCGCCCGCGTCCTGGGCGCGTACCGGCACCAGCGCCGGCGGCGTGAGGAGCAGGATGCCGAGGCAGAATAAGAGTCGCCGGCCCATGGATCGATCCCCTCCTTGGGAACGGCCGCGGTGACGGCGGGACTGTCGAACCGGACCGGATTGGCGCGTTGACGCCCGACGAGGACAGGACAGGTTGGCCGCGTCCCGCCGCGTCGCCTGCGCAATCCCGGTGCGCGCCGGGCGGGATGGTGCCAGTCGACAGGGTTGATATCAGATCGCGGCGGATCGAGAAAGCTCAAAATGCGCGATTCGGGGCGAGTGGCCGGCGAGGCCGGCACGATTCCTCGGGTCAGGCCCCAGCCTCGCCGCGAGCGGCGAGCCGCGCCTCGAGCTCTCGGATGCGGGCCTCGGCGAGCGCGAAGGCGTCGGCCTGGTCGGCGGCGCGGCGCTCGGCATCGATCCGGGCGAGCCGCTCGGCCTCGGCACGCTGCTCGGCCTCGGCCAGTGCGCGGCTGACCTCGGTGTAATCGCCGAGCTCCTGTCCGGTCTGCGGGTCGTAGCACGCTAGTCGCATGAAACCGCCGACCCGGTCGCGCGTCTGGCCCAGGAACAGGCCGATCGGCTCGAGCCATACGCGGCCGTCCTGATCGGGCGGTATCCGCTTGTACCCGGTCCGCCCGCGCCTGTAGAGGATCAGCTCGATCCTGCGCTCGGTCTCATGCTCGACCGTGACATCCGCGATGAGGTACCAGGGGACACGCGCGCGGTGGTAGTAGTCGAGCTTGATACCGAGGTCGTTCGACCGGGTATCCGGTGAGGTGATCTCGGCGACCAGCAGGGGCCTCGCGCGTTCCTCGGCGACGCGGAAGGTTGACCAGAGCATGAAGCGGCGGAGGTCGGTGAAGATGGAGAGATCGGGACAAAGGGGCCGAACGCCGGCGACGTTGAAGTTGACCCGGCAGTCGGAGAGCACCAACGTAGTGAGGTCGGCCGCCAGCTTGGCCTTGAAGACCACCCTGAGATAGGTCCGGTCGGTATCGTGCGGGTCGCTCTGCACGAGGATATCCCCTTCTTCGGGATGGAGGACGTCCTCGAGGGTCAGCGGGACCTGCTCGCAGTCCTCGGTGCCGTCGGGGCCGACGGAGCGGACGTATCGCCAGCCGTAGCGGAACGGGATCCGGCCCGGGAGGCGGCAACTGCGGCCTCGAGCCCGTATGTCCGGAGACGCTGCTCATCGGCGGGACTCCGAAAAGGGGGAGACAACGATCGGCGAGATCGATGTGGTCAGGCTATCAGAAGGGGTTGGCGCGGTTGACGCGAATCGGAAGGGCCGTCCCGGTGGGCGCGGAGCGGTGCCATGCGCAGCCGGAGGCTCCGAGCCCGCTGCGCGAGCCCGCCCATCAGGGTGCCTCACGGAAGTGCTGCGCCGACGAGCCCGACGCGCCAGCGAGTGGATGGCCTGGTCCGTTTAGGAATCCAGTCACTGGCGCGTCGGGCCCGTATCGATTCGCTGGTATCTTTGTGAACAGCCCTGGAGTTGGGTGCTCTCGAGCGCGAAACGCTGGGTGGAATACGGACGTGGCGGCGAAGACCACTGACCGCGAACCCGGTCCGCCCCGATCGCATTGGACCGATCGGATCGGACCGGGCCGGGCTGGTCTCTTGAAGGAGCCGGCTCCTGCCGGCGATCGGGCGGGCTGAAGCCGACCGGATCGGGCCGACCGGATTGAGCCGACCGGATCGGGAGCAGGAGCTCCCTCCTACATGGAGACCGACGGATCCGGGTCGGTCCGTTGTGGGAGCCGGCTCCTACCGGGGATCGGCCGGGGACGGGACCTGTCGTTGGGCTGGGAGCCAAACGACCGTTGGGCGCCCTAGCCCAACCGCTGGCTGGAGCGGATGAGGGCGACGATGGTGTCGTCGACGGCCTTCTCGGCGACCTTGTTGCCCTGGTTGGTCGAGGCGAGGAAGACGAGGTTGCGGGTGGGTGCCAGCCAGACGGTCGAGTACCACGTGGTATTGCTGCCGTTGTGGTTGAAGGCGACGCCGCCGGCCCAGGTGCGCTGGCAGACGAGCCAGCCGCCGGCGTACTCGGAGCCGGGGGGAGGCGTGTGCAGGACGCGGAAGGTCTCGGCCTTCAGCAGTCGGGGCTTGCCCTGCGCGGCGGCCAGGTGGAGCGCGGCGAACCGGCCCCAGTCGGCGATCGAGCAATGCACGGTGCCGGCCGGACCCATGACGGGCGGATTATCGATCTGGGTAGGCACGACCTGGCCGCCCTTGGCCTGGTGACCCCAGGGCTGTTCGACGGTCCCCCGCCTGCCGGGCGGGCCGAAGCCCCCGGTGGTCATGTGGAGCGGCTCGAAGATGCGCTTGCGGATTTGCACGTCCCACGGCTGGTCGGCGACGACCTCGGCCATCAGGCCGGCGACGACGTAGCCGAGGTTAGAATACCCGTACCTCGTTCCTGGTCGGTGCAGCGGGGGGTTCGTGAGTATCGACTCGACGACCACCATCCGCTGCTCGGTGGGATTGCGGCCGGAAGCGACCCACCACTCGACGTCGGGGGGCAGGCCGGCCCGATGGGTCAGGAGTTGCTCGACGGTCACCGCCTGGATGTCGGGGTGCACCTGGATGGCTCGCTGGCCGAAGACGTCGCCGATGGTCGTCTTCCAACCGAGCTTTCGCTCGTTGACCAGCATGCCGATCAGGGTGGCGGTAAATGCCTTGGTGCACGAGCCCAGGTGGATCAGGTCGGTGGCGTGGAATGCCTGGGTCGCGCCGATTTTGCGGATGCCGACGGAGCCGAGGGCGGCGACCCGGTCGCCGACGAGGATCGCGGCGACAAGGCCCGGCAGGTGGTGCTCGTCGCGGACCGGAGCGATGACGTCGTGGAGGCGAACAGGGGGCTTCGACTCGGCGGACGGATCCCTGGTCGTTTGATTGGTGGATCGGCCGCGCCGCGAGCCCTTGCGCGGGGACTGCTGGGCGAATGCGGAGGTGCCGAGGGCACCGGCGAGGCCCTGGGCGGCGATCGAATGCAGGATGTCGCGTCGCGGGATCATGGGTGCCCCCAGGCGGAATGCGGCCGGCTGTGAGGTCCTGGCTTGGGACGAGCGGAGCTGGTCTTAACGTCGGAGATCGCGCTCGCGAAACTGGAATACTCTGATCGATTGCAGGCAGAGATCAATCCGCATGCGCGAACGCGTTCGAGCGATACCAACAACTTGCACGTCCTTCATTCCAGGTTACCCTGTCAAAGCGCGACCTGCAACTCGCGGCGACGGGGCGAGGCGGGTGGCCTGGCACGGCCGAGGACGGTCGCCTCGTGGTCCAGGAGCCACTGTTTGAGCGGCAGGCCGCCGCCGTAGCCGGTGAGCTTGCCGCCGGCGCCGATCACTCGGTGGCACGGGACGATGATGGCGACCGGGTTGCGGCCGTTGGCGGCGCCGACGGCGCGTGCGGAGCCGGCACGGCCGATCCGCCGCGCCTGCTCGGCATAGCTGACGGTCGTGCCGTAGGGGACAGTCAGGAGCGCGTCCCACACCTGGCGCTGGAAGGGCGTTCCACCCATGGAAAGCGGCAGGTCGAACGTCGTGCGCTCGCCCTCGAAGTAGGCGTCGAGCTGCGCGACGGCCTCGCGAAATGGGCCAGGATCCTGTCGCCACGATGCCGCGATCGGCGCGGCGGGGCGGCCGCTGTGTTCGGGCAGATTCAGCCCGGTGATGGTCGGCCCATCGGAGGTCAGCACGAGCCGACCGACGGGGCTGGGATACTCGAGATAAGACCAGTTCGACGGGTCATTCATGAGAGTTCTCCGAAAGGGGAAGGCGGGGGCTGCCGGTCGTCCAGAGGTACATCGCGGCGTAGGATCGCCAGGGGCGCCAGGCTTCGGCGGCGTCGCGGAGGCGTCGGGGCGAGTTCGACCCCCGACGCGCGGAGCAGGCCCAGGTCGCCGGAGGGGAACGCGTCGGGCCAGCGGAGGGCGCGCATGGCGATGTATTGAGCGGACCAGTCGCCCAGGCCGGGGAACTGCCGCAGGCCGGCGAGGGCGGACTCGGGATCGCGGCCGGGCTTGAGGTCCAGCGCACCCGTCGCGGCCGCCCGGGCGATCGCGACGATCGCCGCGGCGCGGGGCGCGGCGACGCCGAGCGACGCGAGCTCGCGCGGGTCGGCGTCGGCCAGCCTCTCGGCGGACGGGCCGATCCGGTCGAGGCCGTCGAAGGGCGTGATCGACCGGCTCGCCGAACCGCGCGGCGATCCGGCCGGCGAGCGTCGTGGCGGCCCGCACGGCGATCCGCTGGCCCAGGATGGTCCGCACGGTCAGCTCGAAGCCGTCGAAGGCACCCGGTACGCGCAGACCGGGCAGGCGGTCGACCGCGCCGCCGATCGCGGGATCCGTCCGCAGGTGGCCGGCGATCGCGTCGGGCCGCGCGGCGAGGTCGAAGAGGTGCTTGACCCGGGCGAGGACCTCGGCCAGCGCCGGGACCAATGCCGGCGCGAGCTCGACGGCCACCGCATCGCGCCCGGCGATCGGCTCGACCCTGAGCCAGCCGCGGCAGGGGCCGACGGCGGCCGTGCGGCAGGTAGGCGCGGCCGTCGACCTGCTCGACCCCGGCGGTCGTCCGGGCCGAGAGGAAGGCGATGAGGGCGTCCCAGGCCAGCGGCGGCCGGTAGGCCAGGGTCAGGCGGAGCGCGTCGGGGTCGCGGGGCCGACCGGGCGAGCGCCGAGGTCGCTCGGCGTCAGGCGGTAGTGCGAGCGGAACAGCGCGTTGAACCGCCGGACGCTCTCGAACCCGCTCGCGAACGCGACACGGACCATGGGGAGGTCGGTCTCGGTGAGGAGCTGCTTGGCGAGCAGCAACCGACGCGTCTGGGCCAGCTCGACCGGCGAGACGCCGAACTCCGCCTGGACCGCGCGGCGGAGGTGGCGGGAGCTGAGGCCCAGTTCGCGTGCGAGCCGCTCGACGCTGCCGCCGTCGTTGAGGGCGCCGGCCTCGATGCGGGCGGCGGCGATCCGGGCGGTCCGACCCACAGCATCGACCGGAGCCTGTCCGGGCGCCAGCTCGGGCCGACAGCGCAGGCAGGGTCGGAAGCCGGCGCGTTCGGCCGCCGCCGGGTCGTTGTAGAATCGGCAGCGGTCGCGGCCCGCGGTCCTCGCCGTGCAGATCGGGCGGCAGTAGATCCGCGTCGTCGTGATGCCGACGAAGAACACGCCGTCGAAGCGCGGGTCTCGGGCGGCGAGGGCGCGGAAGCAGGTCTCGTCGTCGATAGTCATGGCGGGCTCGGCCTCGTCCGATTCGGGGCGGCGTCTCGCGTCGTGGATCGCCTCATCACCGAGGGAAGTCTATCCGATCCCGCCCGCGCCGTCTGGCCGTTTTCGGACGTGGATATCGGATCAGCCGCGATGTCCGAAAATGGCCATGGTGCCGGCGTGGTGATGATGCGCGGCGAGGAAATGCTGGAGTCGCACGAACGGAAGGTCGTCGGGGAAGCTGGGCCAGCCGTAGCCGGTTGCCTGGAGCGTGTCATAACGGGGAGGACCGGAAGCATAACCCCCGCCCCCGCCCCGAGAGAACCCGTTGCGGCCATGGTAGCCGACGGCCGACGCCCGGCCTGAGCCGTGGCCGCCTCCTCCGCCGTGGCCTCCCCCTCCGCCGTGGCCTCCCCCTCCGCCGTGGCCTCCCCCTCCATGGGCGCTCGCCGGAGTCTCGAACGGAAACAGGCAGGCGATCGCCACGAGGATCGCCGCCAACCTGCGACGCGATGCGGGGTCCATCCCTGTACCCTCCTCGGTCTCGATGGAAATGATCGATCGATCCCACGAGGATGTTACGATGGACGAGGACGTCCAGTTCGCGAGTGATGTCGAGCGGGAGCTGCGGGAGATGGGGTTCCGGGCTGTGGGGTCGAACGCTATGAGGCGACTCGTCGCGGGCGGGACGCTCGTCCTGGCGGTCCTGGCGGCGGCGCTCCTGATTTTCATGCTTCCCGAGATCTTCTGGTCGTTGCCCGCACCGCTTCGATCGCGGCGAGCCGAGCTGGTGCTCGCCTGCCTGGCCGGCGCGTCTGGCCTCGGCCTGCTAACGAGGGCGCGGATCATCGTCGCGGTTGACGCAACGGCCGACCGGTGCTCGCAGGGGGCCTGGCGGCGATCCTCGGGCTGATTGCAGTGGCGATGCTGGCCGCGTGGGTGCCCCATTATGTGTTGTGGCCCTGGGCACGCGACGCCGACACGTTCGCGACGCTGGCGCAGTCGTGGGATCAGGGCGTTCGGCCCTACCGCGACATCCACGGCTACAATTTTCCGGGCGCAATCTACCTTTTCTGGCTGCTGGGCAAGGTGTTCGGCTGGGGTCGGACGTGGCCCTTCTACGCCTTCGACGCGGCGATGATCGGCGTGTTGGGGCTCGTTCTGACGGCCTGGAGCCGTCGTTGCCTGGGAGGGTCGCTGCCCGGGCTGGCGGCGTATGTCGTGTTCCTCACGTACTACCTCAATCGCGACTTCGAGACGGTGGCGCAGCGCGACTGGCATGCGAGCCTCGCACCTATCCTGGGGATCCTGGCGTTGCAGGCGTGGCCCGGGCGGGGGAGTGTGGTGCTGGCGGCGATGCTGGCGGCGGCTGCCGTGGCGACCCGGCCGCATGCGGTGGTCTTTCTGCCGGCCTCCGCGCTGGCGGTGCTCGAAGGGGTCGGGGATGTGCCGCCGCTCGGGACGGTGCGGTCGCGCCGTCTCATCTTGTGGCTCGTCTTGCTGGCGTCGTTCACGGCGCTGGCGTTCGCGCCGCTGGCGGTCGCGGGGATCGGTGGCGACCTGCTTCGCGGGCTGAGGACGGTCGCATTCGGAGGACCCTACAATCGCGCCGGGCCGGGCACGATGGCGCGGACCCTGGTCGATCAGCTCGTACATCCCGCGACGGCAGTCGTGATCACGTTGCTCGCGGTAGTGATCGCGATGACGAGTGGCTCGCCACGACGCCGGGCCGTAACCTGGCTGGTCGCCGTTGCGGGGGCCCTGCTCTACCGGCTGCCGCACCCGGTTCAGCATGGTTACCTGGGCTATCCCCTGGCGCTGACCGGGGCCGTTGCGCTGGCGCCAGGGATCGCCTGGTTCGTCGAGCGCGCGAGCGTGCCTTCGTCGTTGCGGGCGCTCGCGGTGCTGATGCTCGTGGCCGAGGCGAGCGTGGGCCTGCCGGCGTTCTGCGAGATCGGCGCGTCGATGGCCGCGGTCCGGTCGATCGCGCGCGGCGAGACCTGCCGGCCTGGTCGCCGCCGGGGAGTCGGGCGTGGTTCGATCCGCGCCGGCGCGGTGGTACTCATGGGAGGACTACCGCGAGACGCTGCTCTACCTGCGGCGGTCGGTCGGCCCGGCGACGTCGATTGCCAACGTGCTCGAGGAGCCGCCGTTCCCGGCGATCAACGGGCCGGTGGGCCGGATCTCGCCGTTCCGGGCCGAGTCGGGCATCTGCTGGATGTGGCTGGTGGACATCGACCTCGAGCCCGAGTTCGCCGACGCGCTCGAGCGGCGAGATCGACTGCGTGGTCGTCTGGTCGCCGGGCGAGTTCGCGATGCCCTCGCAATTGCGCCTGGAACGGCTGGCTGCGGTGATCCGGAAAGTCTACCGGCCCGAGGCGCGGTTCGGGCGGATCGAGGTCTGGCGAAGGGCGACGGAGATCGCCCTCGTTCCGCGGGCCGGGCGTTGACCTTCGGGCCGCGACCGCATTAGATTGAAGGTGTAGGACGATTCTTCATGAAATGAAGCCGTTCACGTCAAATCCGGGTCGTATCCCGGGGATAAGGCGATGAATGAACTTATGCCGATTTGCGGGCTTCTGGTGATCTTCTGGCTGGAAAGCCGGGTGCAGATCAGCTTCCTCCGGAAGAAAGTCTCCGCCATCTCGCGGCTCGAGGCCAAGCTGGACTTGCTGCTGACGGACGCCGGCATCGCGTACGACCCGCTGGCGGATCTTCCGCCCGGCGTGATGGAAGCGGTGCGGGCCGGGGAGAAGATCCGCGCGATCAAGTGCTATCGCCAGGCCACCGGCGCGGGGCTCAAGGAGTCGAAGGAGTTCATCGAGGAGATCCAGGCGCGGGCCGGCCTGGCCTCGTGAGGCGGGAAGGTACAGGCGACCTCCGGCTACCGCCGCCGCGCGGCGATGAACGCGGCTCGGACGAGGATATCATTCTTCTCATACGAGGCGTTGGGCATCAGGCAGGTGCGCACGGCGGTGCCCCGCGAGAAGTAGGGGCGATAGACGTCGTTCATCGCCTTGTAGTCCTTCATGTCGCGGAGCGAGACGCAGCCGGAGGCGATGTCCTCGAGCGACAGGCCGGCGGCCTCGAGCACCGTGATGTGGTTCCGCGCCATCTGGTGGACCTGCTCGGCGAGGTTGCCCGCCGTGACGCCGCCGCCCGGCCGCGAGCCGTCGAGGGCCGAGATGTACAGCGTGTTCCCCGCCCAGACGGCCGGGCTGGCGGCGACGGAGCCCTCCATCGGCCGATCTCCCAGTGCCTCGGGCCGGACGACCTTGCGGCCGGCGAGGTCCGTGGTCGCGAAGCAGGTGACCTCGACGTGCGAGCCGCCGGGAATCCAGTCGACGAACACCGTCGAGCAGGCCGGCTCGGTGCCGCGCGGGAAGAACTCGGAGTAGACCTTGCTGGCCGTCTCGAGGTTGTCGTACTTATCGAGGAAGACGTGGCTCATCACGACATGGCGGAAGTCGAGCCCGGCCTGCTTGAGCGTCGTCTCGACGTTCTTCAATGACTGGCGCACCTGCTCCTCGAACGTCGACGGATGGCCCCCGCCCGGTAGCTGGTCGCCCTTGCCCGAGACGTAGAGCGTGTCGCCCGGCGAGGATGCCGGGGCTGAAGGGCAGACCTTTGGCGACGTCGCCGATCCGCTTCCGCTCGGCGAGGTCGGTGTAGGCGATGCAGGTGATCTCGAGCCGCGACTCGCCGGGGACCTGCGCGACGCCGAGGGTCGTCCGCGCGGGCGGGTCGTCGGGGAAGAACTTCGCATAATGCGGATTGAGGTCGGCGTAGCGGTCGTGGTCCTCGAGGTAGACGAACGACTTGACCACGTGCCGCATGTCGAGGCCCGCCGACTGGAGCGTCTTGCGGATCTCGCTCAGGCAGTTCTCGACCTTCTCGGGGAACGCGGCATCGGGGCGATAGTCGCCCTTGCCCGAGATGTAGAGGGTCTTGCCGACGCGCGCGCCGGCCGAAAAGAGCGGGGCCTGGCGCCTGGCCGTCTTCGTCGTGTCCTTGCCGGCGGGCTGCTCCTGAGCGGAAGTCGGGCCCACGGCCGCGAGAGCCAGCACGAAGAGACAAGCCACGAATTTCGGTCCAGGCCTTGGCATCGCAGGGGCTCCGCGGACATCGGTGGTCGGGTCGGGTTCCCGGGGTTCGACCGGAGGGAACGCCCAGAGTCTAGCAAGCCCTCCGGCGAGATTCCATGGGGCGGCCGGGCCGACTCGCCGCGCGCTGCCGCTCTATTCCAGGGGCGGCCCGTCGCGTCGGGATCGGTCGCGATCGGGCCGGTATTTTGAACGATACGCCGGGTTGCCGCTCGACAAGCCGGATGGGGCACCGCAAGATATTCGTCGGTCCGGATCCCGGCGGATCCCGCGTGTCGGCTCGACCCCTCCCCTGGATGCGCGGGGCACACCCCGATTGGCGCCACGAGGACGATCATGAAGAGATGGCTTCATGCCTTGATTTTCCTGTCGCTGGCAGGTGGGGCCGACGCAGCAGCAGCAGGCGACGCCGGCTGCCCGGCCGCAGTATGACCTCTTGCTCCGCGGCGGGCACCTGATCGATCCGAGAAACGGGATCAATGGGACGCGCGACCTGGCCATCCGCGACGGCAAGGTCGCCGCGGTGGCCGAGCGCATCGACCCCTCGCAGGCACTCAAGACGGTCGACCTGGCGGGGCTGTTTGTCACGCCGGGACTGATCGACATCCACGTGCACGTCTTCGCCGGGACGGGCGAGCGTCGGTCTTATGCCGGGGATAACAGCGTGTATCCCGACGGATTCACGTTTCGCGCGGGCGTGACGGCGGTGGCCGACGCCGGCTGCTCGGGCTGGCGCAACTTCGCGGATTTCAAGCGGCTGGTGATCGATCGCTCGCGGACGCGGGTCTTCGCGTTCCTGAACATCGTCGGCCACGGGATGCGCGGGTCACGCTACGAGCAGGACGTCGCCGACATGCAGGCCGAGCCCACGGCCGAGATGGCGATGCGGCACAAGGGGGTCATCGTCGGCATCAAGACGGCGCACTTCATGGGCCGCGATTTCACGGGCGTTGACCGGGCCGTCGCGGCCGGCACCAGGGCGGGGATTCCGGTGATGGTCGACTTCGGTCGGGTCTATCCCGAGAAGTCGCTGGCCGAGCTGTTGACCCACAGGCTTCGGCCCGGCGACATCTACACGCACGTGTACTCGGGGCTGCGGGGCGAGCTCGATCCCTCGGGGCATGCTCACCCGGCACTCCAGAAGGGCCGCGAGCGGGGAGTGATCTTCGACGTCGGCCACGGCGGGGGCAGCTTCACCTGGCGAGTCGCCGTGCCGATCGTCCAGGAGGGGTTCTTGCCCGACTCGATCTCGACCGACCTCCACGCCGGCGACATGAACACCGGCGTGAAGGACATGCTCAGCGTCATGAGCAAATTCCTGGCGCTGGGGATGCCGCTCGACCGGCTGATCCAGTGCTCGACGTGGAACCCGGCCCGCGAGATCCATCAGGAACAGATCGGGCACCTATCGGTCGGCGCCGCCGGCCGACGTGGCGGTCCTGCGGGTCGAGCGGGGCGATTTCGGCTTCATGGACGTCTATGGCGCCCGCCTCAAGGGCCGAGAGCGGCTGAGCTGCGAGATGACGCTTCGCGATGGCAAGGTCGTCTACGAGCTGAACGGCCTGTCGCGGCCCGACTGGGTGACGCTGCCGAAGGGTTACAAGGCGACGGGCAGCCCGCGCTGGGACGGCAATCGCGCTTCCAACGGCGCCTCGGCCCGACAGCCGCTTGGCGACGAGGTGCCCGCGGGGGTAGAGCCGGCCACCGGCGGCGGTACTCACCCGGCGGGACCCTAGCGGATGATTCCTGCACTCGACGAGCTTCTGCACGACGCGTGACGGACGATGGACCAGATTCCTGGAGGTAGGATGAATCGCGAGAAGACCAGGCGGCGTGCGTTCCTCGGGGCGATGGCCGGAGTGCCCGCACTGCAGATGCTCGGGCCCGACGCCATCAGCGGCGGAGCAGGTGCGGCGGAGGCCTCCGACTCGCAGTCGCCGCCGCGCGACGTGATCCGCGAGCTGGGGGTCCGGACCTTCATCAACGCGGCCGGCACCTTCACGGCGCTGACGGGCTCGCTGATGCGGCCCGAGGTCGTGGCGGCGATGGAGGTCGCCTCGAAGCAGTACGTCAAGCTCGAGGATCTGCGCGACGCCGTCGGCGCACGGATCGCCGAGCTCTTGCACTGCCCGGCCGCGATGGTGACGGCAGGCTGCGCGTCGGCGCTCTGCGCTGGCGACGGCGGCGTGCGTCGCTGGCAAGGACCCCGTGACGGATCCTCCGCCTGCCCGACACGACCGGCATGAAGAACGAGGTGATCGTGCAGAAGACGCATCGCGTCGGCTACGACCACGCGATCCGCAACGCCGGCGTCGAGGCTCGTCGAGGTGGTCACCCGCCAGGAGATGGAGTCCGCCATCGGCGAGAAGACGGCCATGATGTTCTTCCTCAACTTCGCCGATCCCAAGGGGAACGTCCACCACGAGGAGTTTGTGGAGATCGCCCGGGCCCACAACGTCCCGACCCTGATCGACGCCGCCGCCGACGTCCCGCCGGTCGAGAACCTCTGGAAGTACACCAAGCTGGGGTTCGACCTGGTGGCGTTCTCGGGCGGCAAGGGACTGCGCGGTCCGCAGTCGTCGGGGCTGTTGCTGGGGCGGAAGGACCTGATCGACGCGGCCAAGCTCAACCACGCCCCGTACGGCGACACGCTCTGCCGCACCAACAAGGTCAACAAGGAAGAAATGATCGGCATGCTGGTGGCGCTCGAATCCTACCTCAAGGAGGACCACGCCGCGACGTGGAAGGAGTGGGAGGGCCGTTGCGCACGGATCGCCGAGTCGCTCAAGGAATTCCAGGACGTCCGGACGCAGGTCGTCGTCCCATCGATCGCCAACGCGGTGCCGCACCTGCATATCCGCTGGGACACGCAGGGGCGGAAGGTGAGCCCGTCCGAGATGGTGAAGCGGTTGCGCGAGGGCCGTCCGAGCATCGAGGTCAGCCCCGGCTCGCGCAACCCGCTGGTGATCGGCGTCTGGATGATGCAGCCGGGCGACGACGTCGTGGTGGGCCGCCGGATCCGCGAGATCCTGGGCGGGGCATGATCCTCGTCAAACTTCACCCGCGGCCGCTCGCCGCCGGCAATGCCGGCTCCGCCGCGCCGGGCAGCCGCACGACGAACTCGCTGCCGAGCCCGTCGCCGTCGCTCCGGGCCTCGATCGACCCGCCATGCATCTCGACCAGCGCTTCGGACCAGCGTCAGGCCGATGCCCAGGCCGCCCTGCGACCGCACCAGCGAACGATCGACCTGCGTGAACAGTTCGAAGACCTTCGGCAGCATCTCGGGCGGGATGCCGACGCCGTTGTCCCGCACCGTGACGATGATCTCGCGGCCTTGCCGCTCGACGACGAGTGCGATCTCGCCGCCCGGCGCGGTGTACTTCGCCGCGTTGTTGAGAAGGTTCGAGAAGACCTGCGAGAGCCTTGTCGCGTCGGCGTCGCACGTCGATCGGCCGGTCGGGAATCGTCACGACCAGCCGGTGCCGGGCCGACTCGATCAGGGGACGGGTCGTCTCCACGGCGATCGCGGATCACACTGGCCAGTTCCACCCGCTGCTTGCGGAGCTCGAGCTTGCCCCGGCTGATCCGGGAGACGTCCATCAGGTCGTCGATGAGCCGGACCATGTGCGTGACCTGGCGCTCCATCATCGTCCGGCACTGCTCGACGGTGTCTGCGGTCGTCGGGGGCCATTTCCATGATCTGGAGGGCGTTGCGGATCGGCGCCAGCGGGTTGCGGAGCTCATGGGCCAGTGTCGCCAGGAATTCGTCCTTGCGACGGTCGGCTTCTCTCAGGGCCGCCTCCATTTCCAGCCGGTCGGTGATGTCGATGGCCATCCCGCCGACGAGTACCTCGCCGCCGTTGCGGCTCGGGATCGGGAACTTGCCGACGAGCGAGTAGTGGAGCGTCCCGTCCTCGTGCTCGAGCGTCTCGATCACCCGGATGCCGGCCCCGGTCTCGAGCACCCTCCGGTCATGCTCGCGGAACTCGGCAGCGGTCTGGGGCGGGAAGACCTGGTCATCGGTCTGGCCGTAAAGCCTATCGCGGGGCACTCCGAAGGCCCGCAGTGCTTCGTCACTGGCGTAGACATACCGCCCCTGCGAGTCCTTGATCCACGCCAGGCCCGGCAGGTGTTGCATGAATCGGGCGAACCGCTCCTCGCTCGCCCGCAGCGCCTCGGCGGCCTTCCTACGGTCGTCGACGTCGGTGCAGGTGCCGAACCAGCGGGTGATCCGTCCGGCGGCGTCCCGCATCGGGTAGCCGTGGCTGCGATGCCAGCGGTACACGCCGTCCTGCCGTCGCATCCGGAACTCCACCTCGTACTCGCCGCCCGTCGTGAAGGCCCGCTCCCAGGCGTGGAGTGCCCCGTCAGTGTCATCGGGGTGGACCATTTCGGACCAGGTCCAGCCGCCCATGTCCTCCCGTTTGCGGCCCAGGTATTCCAGGAAGCGGCGGTTGTAATAGTCCGAGTAGCCGTCCGGTCGTGCCGACCAGACGAGGTCGGAGAGCGACTCGGCAAAATGGCGGAACGACGGCTCGATGGGATAGGCGGTGGCGTCGGGGTCGCCGGTCCGATCCTCGCCGCGCAGCCGGTCCTCGCCCCGGACTGAAGCATCGCCGTCAGACGAGCCTGGCGTCGAGGACATTTCGGCGCTGTTCCGGGCCATCGTGGGGCCTCGACGAGGACTCGTCCCGCGCATCATGGCGGGACCGGCCGGCAAGTCGTTGCGTCCGACGACCGACCCGACGTACGATCGTTCCATTCCTCTGCCATTTTAGCCGATCGGCCAGTCCGCGTCAGTGACTGGACACTGGCAAAATCAAGGGCCGTGAAGCCGGATTCGGCGACGGCCCGTTTTGTCGGAAGTGCTTGTGCTACTTGAGGAGAAGAAGCCGCCAGCCGGCGGCTTCAGGCGAAAGTGCCCCCCGTAGGACTCGAACCTACAACCCGCTGATTAAGAGTCAGCTGCTCTGCCAATTGAGCTAGGAGGGCCGGTAGAACGGCCAGGTGAGGAACCCATCATGACAGAGCACCCGGAGGATTGCAAGACGTGGACTCCCGGCAACAACGCGCCGCGATGCGGGTTTGTCCTGTGGTCCCGGTTTGCAGTCGGGCACTATAATGAAATGATGAATGAGTCGGGGACCCGGGATTGTTCCGGATTCCCGTCCGGCTCGGCTCAGTGCGGCGCGGGGGTCAGCCAGCCATGCGACGGGACTTGGATGACGTGATCCAGGGTTGGCCATACGATCCCGAGCCCGGCGAGGTCCTGGCCCGCGAGGTCCGCGCCGGGATGGACGGACCGTCATCCAGGTGAGGATCGAGCTGGGAGTCCTCCAGCTCGAGGTCGCCGGTCGGCCCGATGGTCACCGGCCCCATGGATTCAGCACCTATCTCGATTATCTTCGCCATTGTGTCGCCGCTCGGGGGAAGGCCGTCGTGGGCAAGCCCGCGCCCTGGCAGATGTCGGCCCGACAGTGCACCGAGGCCGACCGCGAGTTCATCCAGTTCAATCACCGGCGCGAGGCCTGGCTGGCCCTGCGGCGGTACGACATGGCGATCGTCAACGCCGATCATACCCTCGCCCTGCTCGACTTCATCAAGAGCCATGGGCGAGAGGAGGATTTCATCGCCTCGCATGAACAGCTCCGCGGGCCGGTCATCTTCCACCGGACCCAGGCCCTGACCATCCTCGCGCTCGAGAATCGACGCTACGAGGATGCCATCGACACCCTGCGCGAGGGCGTCGAGAGTATCAGCGCCCACCAGCAAGGGTGGTGGGAGCCGCGCGACCTCGGCGAGTCCCCCAACCCCGCCCTCATCGACCATCTGCGCAATTTCGAGCAGGAAATTCGCAACAACTATCGGGTGGAGAAGACACTCCGCGAGCAGCTTGACGACGCCGTCGCCCGCGAGGATTATGAGCTCGCTGCCCGGCTGAGGGATCGGATCAAGGCCCAGACCCGCGTCGGTCGCGGTCAACGATCTTGACGGGCGAACCGCTCGCTACAAGACGACAGGCCGTCCGGACCTCCGCTCGTCCGTCCGCTCCTACCCGGCGCAGGAGACCTCGCCCTGCGTCTTCTGGACCTTGTACACGAGGTTCTCGAGCTGGACGCTCAGGTCGACGCCGACCAGATTCACGCCGGGCGGCACGCGCAGGGGGACCGGCGCGAAGTTGAGGATGCCCCGGATGCCGCTGGCGACGAGCTGGTCGGCAACCGCCTGGGCGCAGTCGGCGGGCACCGCCAGGATGGCCAGGCGGATCTGGTGCGTCGCGACCACCCGACCCAGCGATTCGATCGGCTCGACGACCATCCCGTCGTGGCTCGCCCCGATCTTCGACCGGTCATTGTCGAACAGGGCCACGATGTGGAATCCGCGCGTCCGGAAGCCGCGGTACTTGAGCAAGGCCCGTCCCAGGTTGCCCAGGCCGATCAGCGCCAGCGGCCAGTCGTGGTCGATTCCCAGGATGTGCCGAAGGGCGTCAATCAGCTCGTCGGTCCGGTAGCCGATGCCGGCGTGGCCGAACTGACCGAAGAACGCCAGGTCCTTGCGGACCTGCGCATTCTTGATCGAGAGCGGACCGCCGAGCTGGCTGCTCGAAATCGTCGTGAGTCCCTGGCGCTGATAGCTCTCGAGCTGGCGGAGGTACAGGCTCACGCGACCGACGACCGCCTTCGGGGCGATCTTGCCTCCGTGATCGGGAGGCTGGGGTAGTGTCTCGCTCAAAGGCGCGTCTCCGCGGAGGAAGGCAACGCCCTGGGGAAGGGCAAGCCGGGCGGGTCGCGACAGCAAGAGCCATGCCATCGCAGCATGCAAATCTAACGATCGGCCGGGGAGGAGGTCAAGACGAGGAGGTTAAGACGTCGTGCGGGGTGGCTGGGTCGATGGTTCAATCGCTTGAGAAGCCGGCGCCGGTCCGCCAGGGCTGAGGGAAGCGGCCCTGAATCCGAGTATCGTCGCCGATCCGGTCGATGCGGATGTCGCGCAATCGGATGGCGTCGGCCATCTGAGTACGACCGACGCCGCGGATCGCGGTGCGGTAGTGATCCCCGCCCTCGACGATTGGGGCGATGAAGATTTCCGCGGCGTCAACGTGACCCGCGTCCAGGAAGGAGCCGAGCACGCGACCGCCTCCTTCGACGAGGACATTGGTCATGCCGCGCCTTCCCAGCTCGGCGAGCAGCTCGGCGATCGGGACAGGTCCCTCGCCCGGGAAGGCGACGACCGCGCAGCCGGCGGCGCGCAGGCGATCGCGCTGGGCCGCCGGGGCGCGGTCGGTCACGGCGACGAGGACGGGGACCTCGCGGGCGGTGCGGACGAGTGATCGATCGTCGGCAAGGCGGCCCGAGCCGTCGAGCACGACACGGACGGGCCGACGCGGGCCGGGTGGGCGCACGGTCAACTGCGGGTCATCTGCCTCTGCGGTGCCGATGCCGACGAGGATGGCGTCGATCCGCCCGCGCAGTTCGTGCACCCGGCGCCGAGAGGCTTCGGACGAGATCCAGCGACTATCACCCGACGCAACGGCCGTCTTGCCGTCGAGGGTCATCGCCCACTTGGCGACGACGTAGGGCATGCCAGTCGCCAGCCGCTTCCAGTAGGGGGCGTTCAGCTCGCGGGCCTCGTCGGCCAGGCAGCCCACGTCGGCGGCGATGCCGGCCGTCGCCAGCGCGGCGAGCCCGCCGCCGTCGACCGCGGGGAAGGGGTCACCGACTGCGGCCACCACGCGGGCGATCCCCGCCGCCGCGATCGCGTCTGTGCACGGCGGGGTCTTGCCGTGGTGGCAGCACGGCTCGAGGGTAACGTACAGCGTCGCTCCCCGCGCCGATGCCCCGGCGCGGTCGAGGGCCCTGACCTCGGCGTGCGGGCCGCCGAAACGCTCGTGATGGCCGGCGGCGATCAGGTGACCGTCGCGGACCACGACGGCCCCCACCATCGGATTGGGCTCGACCCAACCTCGTCCCATGGCGGCCTCCGCCAGGGCCAGGCTCATCCACCGGAGATCGTCGTCGGCCTGGGACATCGCGGGCGCCGAGGTTGGAGTGGTGTCGTCGGACAGTCAGCCCTGACGAGGTCGATCGAACCGCTTCAGAACGGGGACGGTTCGTCGCCGGACGGCGCCGGCTTCTGCCGAGGGGCCTGGGCACCGGCGGCCTTCTTGCCGGGAGCTGGTCTCGCCTTGATCGTCTTGTCGGCGGCGCCGGGTGACGAATCGATCTCCAGGGGGTGGGGGAAGACGAGCCGGTAGGCGAGAGTCAGCCGCCTACGAGCCTCGTCGGGCGGCATCGCATCGATCGAGGACTGGATCCAGGCGGGAAAGGCCGCAAGGAACCGCGTGAGCGCGCTGCGAGTCGACCGAACGAGGCTCGGTGCGGGCGGTGTACAGGTTGATCGCCTGGTGTCGGACGATCCGCCGCCGGACCGAGTCCTTTCGCTTGACCACGTCTTCGAACTTCTTCCGGGCCGGCTCGTCGAGCGACTCGGCTTTCTGCCGGGCGGTTTCCTCGAGCCGCCTTCGCTCGGCGTCGTCGAGCAAGAGGCCGGGGCGGTTCGCACGCAGGTAGTCCTGCACGGCGGAGATCCATTTCGCCTCGTCGAAGTCTTCCGGGACAATCTCGCGCGGGATCGTGGGCTTGAGCCGCGGTCCCTGGTTGAGCAGGGCCTCGTGGCGAGCGATCTCGTTCATCCGCTCGATCCTCGCCCGCTGCGTGGGGTTGAGGACCTCCCAGATCTTGTAGGCCGACGCCAGCTCGAATGGCGACCATGTCGCCGGCCTCGACGACCCTCAGGATCTGGTGTGTTTCGGCGGACGGTACGGGGTAATCGGCGACGAGCTTGCGGACCAGGGCCATCCGCTCGGCCGCCGGCTTTGCGGCCAGCTCGGCCTGGCGGTTCTCGGGGAGCGTCGCCAGCCAGGCGTGATAGCGATGGAGGACCGACTCATACCGGGCCCGCTCGTCGGGCTGGAGCTCGGCGAGTCGGTGGTCGAGGTCTCGGGCGGCCGCCTGCTGCTCGGGGGTTAGCTCGAGGTCGAAACGCCGCAAATTGTCGATCAGGTGCGAGCGGCCATCGGGGGGCAGGGCGCGGAGCCGATCCCAGGCCGAGTCGGGCTCCGCCGCCGCCGCGACGAGGACCATGGCGGACGCGGAGATACCAACCAGGCCCCAGCGACCGACGCGTGGTTGACGTTTGGTGAAGAGCATGGGCGGCAAATGGGGTTGAATCCGTGGGGACCGTCGGGCTCGCCCATCGGCCGGCGCGCCGGATCAGTGGGTTTCGGAATTGAACTTGTTGGAATCCGTCAGCTCTTTCAGGAAATCGAAGGAGCCCACATCGATGTATTCGTCCAGGTGCTCGGCCAGCGAGAGGTCGCGCATCAGCCGGGCCGACGGGTCAGGCCACAGCCATCTCGTCGCGGCGTAGCCAATTCCCAGGGGGACGATGCCCAGCAGCAGGTACAGGCCCGCCAGGGCCAGGTGGCCCGAAAACACCTTCACCGACGACTCCCAGGCCGGATTCCCCAGCTCGAGGCGGCGGATCTCGGTGATCGTCCGCTCGGAGAACCGGGGGTCGACCTCTGGGAACGACAGATGCCCGAGCAGTTCCCAGGTCTTGCGGAGCATCTCCACCTCCCGGCGGGCGGTGGCGCTCTGGGTCAGCTTGGTGGAGAGCGCGCGATGCGTCGTCTCGGGCAGCTCGCCATCCACATAGGCGACCAGGTCGGCCCGCTCGTCGGGGGTAAGCCGGAGCTGCTCGGGACCTCGCGACATCAACGTCGAATCCTCAGGGTTGCTGGTGCGGCGCCGGGGCCTTGGTAGCGGGTGAGCTTCAGCCCCGGTGATGAGCTCCGGGGCCAAGGCCCGGGAACGGGCGTGATCAGAACATGCCCATGCCACCCATCCCCACCGCCGCCCATGCCGCCCATGCCGCCGCCCATTCCACCACCCATCCCGCCGCTTCTGCCACCGCGGCGTCCCGCGTAGACATTGGCGTTGCGATTTCGCCGCGGTTCGGCCGGCCAGATCGGGAAAGTACTGGGAACTCCGATTGAAATAGAGGGCGGGGCCCATTCCCTCGCCATTGGACGGGTCGCGCGGAAGCGGGCGGGCGGGGCAGGTGCGGTCCTGCTGGCCGGAGAACGGGCCGAAGCGGGTCGCTAGGTTTCGGCGAACGGCGAGATCGGGTCGGTAGAGCCCGCGGCGGTTCGCCTGGGCATAATACTGCCGGATCGGCATCGCCTGGTTGACCGCATCGAGGGGCGCGGGCCGCATGGCCTGGAGCTGCTGATTCGGCAGGTAGATGGCGTAATAGGCCGAGAAAGGATCGGCGAAGATCCCGGTACCCGAGCGCCACCGCGCCCAGGCCGGCCTGGGCCCTCGCCTGTCCGGAGCCCGCGAGGAGACAAAAACCCAGCGCGACGGCCGCGCCAACCGCAGAGACGCAGGTGCCTTTTCATGTGACCCCCATCTCGACTCGGGACGGTACGGTACGGAACGATCGACGACTTCCGCCTGCCCCCGGGCCGAGGGCCCATCGATCGCCCCCGGGCAAGCCCCGCTACGCGAGCGGCCCGGTGGTGCTGCCGTCGTTTCACCGAGGATACACGAGTATTCGGACCGGGTGGTTCCAACCCGCCAGGCGAAATCCCGGTGCCTTCTCTCAAGTGAGCCAGCCGGCTAAACTCTTAAGTATAATCGGGATAAGCCGCTCGGCAAGCCTCGTCCGCCGAAAAGTCCTCTCGCACGCCCCGCGAGCGCTCGAGTAGCCTGACCCTTAGGAGCCGCGAGGGATCTCGCCAGCGTTTGCGGGTTCGGGGCTGAGGGATTGCCAGCGATCCGACCGAGGGATGGGGCTGACTGGCGCTCGCATGGTGGAGCAGTTGACCCCGGTTCGGCGACAAGCCGCAAGTGTCCGGACAGCGGATCCGACGTTCCTCGACAGTTGGCGCACTGATTTGACCCCTAACCCCTCGTTCTGAGGAATCTCACCCGGGAGACGCAGCGTCATGACCACGGGGTGGGCAGTCGCATCGAGGGTCTTCGCGCCGATAGCGGCCGCGGCGCTCGCCAGCGGCTGGAAATACTATGTTGGCCTGGCGGTTGTCGTCGGCGTCACACTGGTCGCGATCATCGTCTTCCATCGCGAGTGGGAGGAGATCAACGACGACGAGGAACCCGACACGCCCGACGATCTGCTCGAGTCGTTCGAGAGGGCACATGCCGAGGGCGAGCTCGACGCCCGCGAGCTGGAGCAGGTTGCGAAACAAGCTCGCGGCGGGAGGAGGGGGTCAGGCCGCCGGGCCTTTGGCCGGCCGTGCGGAGCGGCCGGGCGGCATCAAAGGTTTCGCTGGACCCGCTCCGCACCGCGAGCCGGATTGATGCCGATCTTGGACTGGCGGATGAAGCCCACGAACTCGGCGACCTCGGCGATCGACCCGAGCTCGGCCTCGATCTGGTCGAGGGCGGTGCCGTGGCTGCGCCTTCGCGGTAGAAGATGCGAAACGCCTGCCGGAGCGCGTCGATCGGCGGCGTGGCTGCAACCCGACCGGCGCAGGCCGACGACATTCAGGCCCGTGACGCAGTTGTACCCTTGCTGGAGCACGAACGGGGGGATGTCCTTGGAGGTCGCCGCCATACCGCCGAGCATGGCCAGGCGGCCGATCCGCACCCGCTGCTGCACGGCCGTGTGGCCCGACAGGATGCAGCCGTCCTCGAGCGTGACGTGGCCCGCCACGAGGGCGTAATTCACGACGGTACAGCCATTGCCGACGCGGGCGTCGTGGCCGACGTGGCTGCCGATCATGAACATGTTTCGGTCGCCGATCCAGGTCGTCCCGCCGCCCTGGACGGTGCCGCGATGGATGGTGACGAACTCGCGGAAGACGTTGGCGTCGCCGATCCGGACGCAGGTCTCCTCGCCAAGGTACCCGCGGTGCTGCGGGCTCTTGCCCAGCACGGCGCCGTGACCGACGAAATTATCGCGCCCCAGGACCAGCGGCCCCGTGAGGCATGCGTGGGCCTCGATGATGCTACCGGCGCCGACCTCGACCGGTCCCTCGATGACCGCATACGGTCCGACCCGCACGTCAGGCGCGATCGCGGCCTCGGGGTCGATCACCGCGGTCGGGTGGATCAACTCCGATAGGATTGTTGCCATCGCCATTTCCTCCTCCGCCCGCGAGTCGCGTCGACTTCCTGTCCCTTCCTTCGGCATCGGGTGGCGAAAAGGTGCGACTTTAGGGAATGTGCCTGCGCAGTAGGGCTGATCTGATCGGGGCGCAAATCGCACGGTCCGTCGCGACCAGCCTTTCCAGTTTCGCCCGGGTCGCGGGAATGCCGGTTGCGACGGCCTAATGGATCTCGACCGCCCGGCCGGTTCGGACGCTCTCGATCTCGGCCAGGCAGAGGCTGAGCGCCTGGCGCGCGAGGTCGCCGTCGAGCTGGAAGGCCGTCTGGCCCTCGGCGACGGCGCGGGTCGGCGGCCGAAAGCTCCTGGACGAAGCCATCCACCGGGTCGCCTGCCGCCGAGTGTCGGCCGGTCGATGCTCCCGTCGGGCCGGATCACCGAGAGGGGCGTGGTGACGTGACCCTGGCCGCCCAGGTTGGCGAAGTCGAAGGCGATCGTCGCCCGCTCGAGGTAGAGCTCGAACCCGTGCGCGAAGGGCCGGCCACTCTGGCTCAGCGCACCCGAGACGCAGGAGACGGCCAGGTTGGTCTGCTCGAAGAGGTACTGCGTCGTCAGGTGCACGACCGCGCCGTCCTGGACGACTCCGCGCGAATGCACGGCGCGCGGGACGCCGCAGAGCAGGCTGATGAAGTGGGTGTCGTGGATATGCAGGTCGATCGCCGGGCCGCCGCTACGTGCCGGATCGCCGATCCCGCTCGACCAGTCGGGCCTGGAGATCACCCGGTAGAAATGGGCAGCCTGCAGCGCGCCATAGCTCGCCCGAGCGGACGGCTTCGAGGGCGAACGCGAATTCGGGGACGAACGGCAGGACCTGGCCGACCATGAGCGGCTTGCCCGCCTTGCGCGAGGCCGCGACCATGGCTTCGGCCTCGTTGATCGTCAGCGCGATCGGCTTCTCCACCAGCACGGGCTTGCCCGCCTCGAGAGCCCGGATGGCCATCCGGGCGTGCTGGTCGTTGGGGACGCACAGGTCGACCAGGTCGACCTGGGGGTCCGCCAGCATCTTGTCGAAGTCGTCGTGGAGCGTAATTCCCGAGAGGTCCATCTGGGTGCCGCGCGGGCCGAAATTGCCCTGGATGCTCGTCCAGTCGCCGGCGAGCTTCTTGGGATCACGGCTGCACAGGGCAACGACCTTGGCTCCGGCGACCCGCCGGGCCGCGAGGTAGTGAATCATCCCCATAAAGCCGACGCCCACGATGCCGATGCCCGTCATGTTGCGGAATCCTCTAGCTGCCATGGATATTGGGAGGTGCGGCGCCCCGCTCATCACTCAAGGCATGGGCGACTGCACCTGCCCGATCGGGGCAAGGTGTTCGACCGACAATGATTCTGACCCGGGCCGAGCCCGCGGGCAAGCATCGAGCTTGAATACGCCCGTGGGGGAGGCGGTCTCACCCACCACGACTAGGCGAGAACCGACGGTCATGCTATAGGAAATTGAGGATGCTCTAGCAAGGAGGTAGCGGCGATGGATTTACGTGTTCGAGGGATACGCATCCGGCGGGTGGCCCGCTGGATGCTCGGTGTGGCCGTCCTGCTGTTTGGCGTGTCGTATGTCGGGGTTTCGGCGTTCACGGCCGACCGATTGACGCGATCCACGAATCGGCCCTTGCTCATCGATCCACGGCAGCTTTCCGCCGATGGCGAGCCGTGGTCGGCCAGGACGGCCGACGGGGTCACCCTGCGCGGCTGGTATCTGCCGACCCATGAGAAACGGCACCTGCTGGTCATGGTGCACGGGATGTGGAGCTCCTGGCTGGAGATGGCCGGGCTGGGACGCGACCTGCACCGACGCGGGTTCGACGTCCTGCTGTTCGACCTGCGCGGCCACGGGCAGAGCGACCCCTCGCGACTGTACCTGGGCCGGCGCGAGCGGACCGACCTTCGCGCGGTCCTGGCGTGGGCCAAGGCCGCGGGGTACCCGGACGAGCGGATCGGCTGGCTGGGATACTCGATGGGCGGCTCGACCGTCCTGATGGAGGCCGCGCGCAATCCCGAGATCCGGGTCGCCGTCGTCGACAGCCCGTACGGCGATCTGCCCCAGCTGCTCGACGATCAGCTCAGCAAGCACAGCGGCCTGCCGCGCTGGTTCAATCCCGGGCATCCTGCTGGCGGCCCGCTGGATCTACGGGGTGCGCACCGACGACCTGATCCCGATCCGGCTCGCCCGGGCGTGGGGAGACCGACCGGTCCTGCTGATCCACGGCGAGGCGGACTCGACGTCCCGGTCGCCCAGGCCAGAGAACTGGCCAGGAACCTCGGCGCGTCGTGCCGGACCCTCACCCTGCCCGGCGTCGAGCACGTCCAGGCATACCAGACCGATCCGCGGTCGTACGTCCAGACCGTCGGATCGTTCTTCGACGCCCATCTCAGCCCATGAGACGCCGACGCCGGCGGATCTGTCCGTCGACCGGTCGCATCTCCGATCGACGCATTGTCCAACGCGTAGAAGCATGCGCCCCGGCTCGCTCTCGCGGCGGGCCGGGGTCGCGTGAGTCAGGTCAGGCACGGCGCCGGAACGCGGCGACGCGATCCGATCCGAGGATTCCGCCATGGCGGGGATCAGGGACCGACGCCGCCGTGGGTCCGGTACGGGGTCAGGTGCGACGGCTGATCGAGGAGCCAGAACCGCTCCCAGTCGTCGCCGGCCTGGCGCATGTTTTCCGAGTCCACGAGCAGTTCCATCACGCGTCGTGGGCGGTAGGCCGCATAGTGCGGCAGGGGGACCGGAGCACATCCCTCGAACAGGGCGAGGGACGCAACCGTGATCGCCATGGCCGCGCACAGTTTCCGCATGTCGGGCTCCTCCCGTCTGGCAGATACCTCGGATCGCGTCGTGCCGTCCTGGCCCGATCGAGAGTCGAGGGGCTCGTCGCTGCGGGTGCAGACCCGAGAGACGAGCCGGATTCCGTTCGCCGAAGTCCGTCGGCACTCGGCCGCCGGAGATGGCCGAGCCGCTCCTGATTGCCCGGCCCGTGAGCTGGAGGTGAGCCGCGCCGTCGCACGCCTTTGGGCATGGGCGGACGTGCGGGCGGTCCCACCAGGGCGGGTCCCGGTCGGTGGTCACTCGGCCGTCGTCCGGGCCTTGCGAGTCGGCCAACGGTTCGACCGGTCCGTTGTTATCTTCATCGGCATCGGCGTCGGCTTCCTCAAATGGAAGCGTCTCGGGATCCATCTTTCGAACCAATTCTTCCATCTCCTTGCCCGGCTTGAAGGTCACCACGTTCTTGGAGGGGACATACACCTTGTCGCCGGTGCGGGGGTTGCGGGCCTTGCGCGGGGCACGCTTCTTGACCTCGAAGACGCCGAAATTCCGCAGCTCGATCCGGCCCTCGGAAACCAACGTCTGGATGATCGCATCGAGGGTCCGCTGGACGATGTCCTTCGTCTTGAGCTGGGTCAGATTGATATCCTCGGAAATCTTCTTGACGATCTCTTTCTTGGTCACGTTGTCGATCTCCGCGGAGGAGGTGTCGGCCCAGCCTGTCGAACAGAGAGCGAGCGCGTCGGCGGCCTGGGTACGGTCTGGGCAGCAAACGGCTCAAGTGTATTGGTGGCTTGGATTAGAGTCAAGAAAAAAACGCCCCGGCGACGCCGTGATGGCGAGTTGACCCTCGTCCTGTTGCGGATCAGTGGGACGGCGACAGGCCGGCCATGGTCGGAAACCGGCCGTCCTCGTGCAGGATCTGCAGATGGCCGTGCAGCGGGGCATAGTTCCACGGGAGAGCATGCCGCTGGACCAGGGTTTTCAGGCGGCCGATGAATTGCTCGGACAGGACCGGCGCGACCTCCTGGAAGGCGGGGTCGCAGTGATAGATCCGGCAGCCGAGCGGGCGGCCCTGGCGGGCCGTGCAATGGCCGGTGGCATTCTGCCAGGGACAGGTCTCGCCGTCGTCGAGCGGCCGGGCGGGAGCGGGTGCCTGGGCCAGCAGGTAGTCCATCTCGGGCTGCGAGAGGAACAGGGTGTGGCCGTACTCGCGAAAGCGGCAGCATCGGCCACTGGCCAGGCAGACCGGTCCCAGCCGGGCCACGCTCGACGTCGAGCTGCCGCGTACAGCTCCCGCAGGTCCTCGTGGTGAGGGGGCTCCTGCCGGGCCGGGTCGATCGCAGATGTTTCTGGGCCGGCGTTCATTTGGGGAGTCATCGCGAGCGAAGTCTGGATCTCAGTCAGGGTATACAGCCGCCCCTGCCCCGCGCCGGGGCAGATCTTGCAGATGTGCTCCCAGCTCTTTCGCCGGGCGACGTTCTCCGGCCAGAATGGCCAGGTCCGGCACTGATCGGGACGGGCCGAATAGACCGTGCAGCCGGCGGCACGGTCCCAGAAGATGCAGTCGCCGCCCGGCTTCTCGATCAGGCTGTAGCGATCCTCGACCAGCCGGACGAAACGCTCGGCGAACGCCTCGACGGTCTCGCCCCGGAATTCGGCGATCCGCCGCATCTCGTCGATCGTGACCCACACGTAGCCGGGGGCCCCGGTGCAGCAGTCGCCGCATTGCGTGCAGGAAAAAGCCAGGCCGTCCCGATACCAGGGCGATTTCGGTTGCGGTACACTCATGGCAGGATCGTCCGTCCGCTCGAGGGTGCGTCGCCACGCCGAGGCTGGGGCTACTCTATCCGAACCGGCCGTCGGTCGCAACCTCCCGCGTTTCAAGTAAATGCGAAATCAGGATTTGCACGCATGACCTCCGGCCCGATCCTCTCCCATCACGGGGATCGCCGGGTCCGTCTCGCGGATCAGCGATGGCCGTCACCGCGCGGCTCGCGCGGGCCGCCGGCTTCCGAGAGGCCATGCCTGGTCGACAACGGAGGAGGACACCATGAGCATGACCGACCCCATCGACAGGGTCGTCCTGACGCACGTCCAGGTCCCTTTCAAGGAGCCGATCCGGACCTCGGGAGCGGAGCTCGCGATCAAGGACGCCATCGTGGTCGAGGTCTCGACCGCCTCGGGGATCGGTCTCGGCGAGTGCTCGCCGATGGCCGCGGGAGCCGGGTATTCCGCCGGCGGCCTCGAGCTATGCTGGGACGAGCTGGCCCAGGTCATCGTCCCGGCGCTCCTGGGCCGGTCGATCGGCGACGTCGACGAGATCGCCGCGCTGGCCGACGGCTGGCGGGTTCGCGCCTGCACCGCGGCGGGCGCCGAGACGGCGCTCTGGGATCTGCTCGGACAGGCCCGGCACGCCTCGATCGCCGAGCTCCTGGGCGCCTCGGACCTTCGAATCGACATGGGCGTCGAGGCCGGTCTGACTGTCGGCCTCGAGTCGAGCATCGTCGACCTGATCCAGTCCATCGAGTCCCACCTGGAAGCCGGGTATCGCCGGGTCAAGATGAAGATCCAGCCCGGTCAGGACATCGAGCCGTCCGGGCGGTCCGGCAGCATTGCGGCGACGTCCCGCTGGCGATCGACGCCAGCGGTGCCTACTCGGCCGGCGACCTCGCGGTCTTTCGCGAGCTCGACGAGCATGACCTGCTGATGATCGAGCAGCCCCTGCCCCCCGACGACCTCGACGGCCTGGCGGCGCTCCAGCGATCGATCAATACGCCGATCTGCCTGGACGAGACGGCCGTCGACGCCGAGCGGACCGCCGAGGCGATCCGCCGCGGCGCGGGGCGGATCGTGAACCTCAAGATCCAGCGATTGGGCGGACTCGGCCCGGCGCGGGCGATCCACGACCTCTGCTACCAGAATGGCGTCGCCTGCTGGGTCGGCAGCATGCCCGAGCTGGGGATCGGCCAGGCGCACGCCATCCACCTCGCGACGCTGCCCAACTGCAAGTATCCCTCGGACGTCGTCCCCAGCTCGCGATGGTTCGTCAACGACTACTCGAGCCCATTGATCGAGATGGCCGGCCCGGGCATCATCGAGGTGCCCACCCGGCCGGGCCTGGGGTTCCACGTCGACCCCGTGAAGCTCAAGAGGTACCAGGTGCGGCAGCAGGAATTCTCCGGCCGGATGACCGGCTAGCGTGGAGGAAGGCGTCATGGTTCGATCGCTCGATCCTGCCGGCGACGCGAGCAAGGTCGCGACACTCGTCCGATTTCCGCAGGCGATGGTGTCGGTCATCGCCTGTACCCTGGCCTCGGGCGTCCTGGGCGGTCTGGTCGGGGCGGTGCTGGCACGTCTCGCGCCGTCGTTCCTCCGCTGGATTCACTCGCCGGCCGGGGCTGACTTCTTCCAGGCGGACCAGTTCGGGATCGGCCTGGGAGCGGTCTGCGGCCTGGTGATAGGCGCGGCCGCGAGCGTATTCGTGGTGTGCGTCCTCGCGATCCGCGACGCCTGGCTGGCGCACTGCGGGATCCTCGTGACCAAGCCGGCGGCGCGTCCGGGATTGCTCGAATGAAAAGGCAGGTCGGGCCGAGCCGTACGCGGCGGGCGCGACCGCTCTCAGCCGCCGATCGAGTGCATCAGCCGCTCGGGCTGGATGAACCGCGCGGTGTTGATCTCGTGTCCCTCCCACTTCGCCGCCACCGATTCGCGGATCGCCTGCGCGATCGCGTCGTCGCCCGCGCCGCCGCGGATCAGGGCCCGCACGTCGGTCTCCTCGAGCGAGAACAGGCAGTTGCGGAGCTTGCCGTCCGCGGTGAGCCGGAGCCGGTTGCAGCTCATGCAGAACGGCCGGCTCACCGAGGCGATGAAGCCGACCACGCCCCCGCCGTCCAGCGTACTCGTAGTCGAGCGCCGCGGCGCGCGGGATCCTGGTTCGCCGCGGGCGCCAGCGGGCCGACCTCGCGAGCCAGGATGTCGAGGATGTCGGCGGCGAACAGGACCTTGTCTCGCTCCCACTGGTGCCCGGCGTCGAGCGGCATGTACTCGATGAACCGCAGCTCCAGCCCGTGCTGGCGGCAGAACCTGGCGAGCGGGGCCACGTCGTCCTCGGTCATGCCGCGGATCGCCACGGCGTTGACCTTCACGGGGTGGAACCCGGCCTCCTTGGCCGCGAGGATCCCCTCGATCACCTGCTCGAAGCCCGGTGCGGCGGGTCAGCTGCTCGAAACTTGGCCGGGTCCATCGTGTCCAGGCTGATGTTGATCCGCTCGAGCCCCGCGTCGCGGAGCTGCCCGCGCCGCGGGGGCCAGCAGCATGCCGTTGGTGGTCAGCCCGATGTCCTTGATCCCGGGGATCGCCGCGAGCTTCTCGATCAGGACCGGCAGGTCGCGGCGCACCAGCGGCTCGCCGCCGGTGAGCCGGATCTTGTCGATCCCCATCGGCGCCGCGATCCGGACGAACCGCTCGATCTCCTCGAAGTTGAGCAACTGCGCCCGCGGCAGGAACTCGACCTGCTCGGGCATGCAGTAGACGCAGCGGATGTTGCAGCGGTCGGTGACGCTGATCCGCAGGTTGTTGTGCGGCCGGCCGAAGGAGTCGACCAGTCGGTCCGGGGAGTTCGTCGTCATGCGGTCCGCCGTCTTCTGGGTCGAGGTTTGTGCTTGCGTATGCAGGTGTCAGTCGAACGGTTTGCCTCGAGGCCGCAGGCCGGGGCGGCCCGGGCGTCGATCACGCGGTCTCGAGCCCGGGATGGACCCACTCGCTCGAGCCGTCCGCCCAGCTCTCGCTCTTCCAGATCGGCACGAGTTCCTTGAGCGTGTCGATCAGCCAGCGGCAGGCCTCGAACGAGTCGCCGCGATGCGGGCAGCTCACCGCGACGGCCACGCTGACCTCGCCCAGGTCGAGGTAGCCCACGCGATGGACCACGGCCAGCTCGATGACCGGCCAGCGGCTGCGGGCCTCCGCCTCGAGCTCGGCGAGCTTCTTGAGGGCCATCTCGGGATAAGCCTCGTACGAGAGTGCGACCGTCCGCGTCGTCCCGGTGATCTCCCGGACCGTGCCCAGGAACGTGCAGACCGCGCCCGCCCGGTTGGAGCGGACGCGCTCGGTGACGCCGCATGGTCGATCGGCGATTCGGTGATCTCGATCATCGCTGCTGGTCGTCCCCCGGGTGGCCCATGGTCTGGACGAGCATGGAACGTACCGCTTCCGTGCCTCCGCTGACGGGCGGGATCAGCGCGATCCGGGAGGCGGCGGAGATCGGCGTCTCGTCGCTGGCGTATTCCTCGTCCACGGCGATCATGGCGGCCGCGCCGAGGGAGCCGAGCCGCGGCGAGCACGGTCCGGATGGCCTCGCGCAGGTCGCCCACCGTCGCAGGCTCGACCAGCTCGCAGCTCGAGCTTCGGGCTGCCGGCGCGTTCCCTCGCCAGGGCGAACAGCCGGACGCGGACGATCACGTGGCGGTCGGTCGCGGACAGGCGGTCGAGGCGTGCGGCCGACCAGCGCTCGAGGTCGTCCGGGGTGTCGAGGTCGTCGATCGAGCGGGACGCCGGCACGTCGATCTCGAGGACCGCTCGCGGTACTGCATCACCAGGGCGTTGACCCCGGCGATCGGCCGGCAGGTCGCGCGACCTGGTCGGCGACGTCCCAGGGCAGGACGATCGGATGGCCGCGGCGGCCGTCGTGCACGGGGATCACGATGCGATCGGGCCGAGTCCAGGCGACGTCTGCACGAGCCGGGCGACCAGGGCCGCCGTGAGTCCGGGGACGTCGCCGGGCGTGAGCAGGATGCTCGACGGGCGCGGGGTCGACGTCGAGCACCGCGAGGCCCAGCTCGACCGAGTCGCGCATCTCGGCCGGCTGATGCCGCGGGACGATCACCTCGGCGCCGGCCGCGGCGGCCTCGGCGGCGATGGCGGCGGCCTCGGGCGCGTCGGCCGGCGGCACGACCACGACCCGCTCGGCCCCGCCCTCGCGGAGCGCCGAGACGACGCGGCGGATGAGCGTCTGGCCGTCGAATTCGAGCAGCAGCTTGGGCCGGCCCATGCGGACGCTCCGGCCCGCGGCGGGTACCAGGGCGGCGATCATGAGGGCCTCGCGGTGCACCGCGCACCATCGACGGGACCGGAGCGCGGAGGAGGCCTCACCGACGGCGATGCGTGGCGCTGACCGCCGGGCCCGAGGTTGCGCCGGGCGATCAGCTCGGCCACGATGCTGATGGCGATCTCGACGACGGTCTGCGAGCCGATGTCCAGCCCGACCGGCGCGGCGACCCGCTCGAGTGCGTCGTCGGAGGATGCCCTGCTCGCGCAGGCCCTCGAAGATCAGCCGGATCTTGCGGCGGCTGCCGATCAGCCCGACATACGACGCGGGCGTCGGCGCCAGGTGGTAGAGCGCCTCCTGGTCGTGGCCGTGGCCGCGGGTGACGATCAGGGCGTAGGTCCGCGGCGTGATCTCCAGCGATCGCAGAGGACCTCGTCGATCGGCCCGACGAGGATCCGCTGCGCCGGTCGGGAATCGTTCGGCGTTGGCGTACTGGTGACGGTCGTCGACCACCCAGACGTCGAAGTCGGCCCGGGCCGCGAGTTCCGCGACGGCCTGCCCGACGTGCCCTGCGCCCACGATCACCAGCCGGATGCGCGGCAAGCTCGGCAGGAACGCGACCCCGCGCTCGACGCCTCGGCCTGGGCCGCTCGTCGAGCGGCAGGACCCGATCGACCAGGACGTCCGACGCGAACGCCGGCGCGGCCAGCGTGCGCGCGGCGCGGCCCTCGCCGTCGAACAGGAAGCGATCGCCCAGGCCGGCACCCGGCACGCGCTCGGGGTTCACGACGACCGCCTCGGTGTAGCCCGCGCCCTGGTCGATGGCCCGTTCCATGGCGCGGAAGTAGGCCAGCGGCTCGGGGCCGCGCATGCGACTGGCTGACGATCACCATCTTGCCGCCGCAGATCAGGCCGTCGGCCCAGGCGTAGTCGTGGTCGAGGACGAACGAATGGAGCGCGGCGGCCGATCGCCATCGAGGTGCCGCAGGGCCTTCTGCTTGACCTCGTTCTCGACGCAGCCGCCGCCGAGGGTCCCGACCTGGCCGCCGCCCGGGTCGACGACCATCAGCGCCCCGGCCTTCTGCGGCGTCGACCCGCGGGTCTCGACGACCTGGCAGAGGACCAGCGGCTGACCCTTCTCAAGGGCGCGGATCAGTTGGCTGACGGTTTCTCGCATTCCAGGTCACTCCCGACCGGCTCGATCGTCCGCGTCGGCTCGCATCCCCTCGCCGGCCGGTATTTCCCGGGATCTCAATCGGTGAGGGCGCTCGGCACGCGGGCCCACAGTCAGTTTATCGCGTCGAGCACCCAGGGTCGAGGGATCGGACCGCGCCTCACCGGCCAACCGACGACACGCATCCTGGATCTGCCTCGAACCATGCTCCCACTCGCGAGCCGGCCCCGGCCTCAAAGGTGAGCGATCTTGTGTGAATAGCGAGTTCGCCATCCGGTACTCAGAGCGCCGAAGGGTTGGATTGCGCACGCTGGTGCGATCCCGCCGATATGAGCCCGACGCGCCAGCGAGTGGATCCCCGGGCCGACCAAGTCATCCACTCGCTGGCGCGTCGGGCTCGAATGAGCAACGCAACCGCAAGGCAGCTCTAGGTCGGGAGCAGATGTCCCGCAAATTCGGCCCGGGACTCATGGGACAAGGCGCCAGGATCTACCGTACAAGCCCCTTAACCTCGTGGCATTCGGGTCTGGAACCGCTTCGAGTCTCCTCCGCGAGATTCCCGGTTTGATCGGTCTGGTCCGCCGGCCGTCGGACCCGACCGCCTCGCCCCGAACCCGGCCGGGACGGTCGCGGGTCGGCCGCTCCAGCCCCGACGGGACGCCGATGACGGGGACGCCTCTGCATCGGGTACCCTTTCTTGTCCAGTCTCGTCGGTCCCGGTCTCGGCCCGGCGGGCTCCGTGTGATACGGTCCCCAGGAACTTCGGCCCCTCGAAGTGGATCATCGCGAACCGGCTGGAAGCGGCTGGCCGTTAACTTCCATCAAGGGACTTTGACTCCGGTCTCGGCCGCGTAGACGGTTAGACCCGGCACGCGCTTATAATCACCCACGTTGCACGTCCAGACTGCTGCGTCTTGCGTCACGCAATCGCCGCGATCCGCGCGTCGTTCTTGAGCTCCTGACGCAGACGGGTGCAAAGCTCCGATAGATCCGTTCGGTCGCATCATCATAGTGAAGGATGAGTCCCTGCCAGGGCGAGAGGTAGTCCAGCAGGTCCTGGAAGAGCCGGAGACCAGGGATCAGGGCCTTGTGTTTCTTTCTCAGATCCTCGATCAGACTGAAGGCCCCGTCCAGCATCTCGTAGGCGTTGATCGTCGTGATCCGGAAATCCTGGTCCGTAGATGCGGACATCGCGACGGCGATGGCAACCCCGACCGTATCCGCCTTCTGAAGATGGCTCAAGACATCCGTGTCGAGGAGGTTCATGTTTCCTCATCTTCATCGGGCCCGAGGTTCCGACGTCGGGACTTCAGGATCTCGGTGTATTCTCGGAAGAGGGCGTCGTCCTGAAACGAAGGGATGGTTGCTCGCCAGGGTTGATTGGCCGCGGTATTGCTGGCTCTTGGGGCGATCGTCACGACCGCACCATCATGGAGGGGGACCGTTTCTTCGGCCATGACGCCGTCAACATAGATGGCCTGGTCCGTCGTGGTGACTCCCGACCGTCGAAGGAGCTCCGCCAGGGTTTCCCCCGTGTGGAGGCAGTATTTCTGAGCTCCGACCCCGAGCCGGAGAAGAAGGACCTGGTGCTTCGGCTTCGCGTCCAGACCGACCCCGGCCAAACCGCACTCGGCAAACCTGGTCGCCAGAGCCTCGACCTGCTCCTTCGAGATCCCGGCACGCATCGCCGCCTGCGCCGGCGATAGGCCCTCATCCAGGCGGAGCAAGGCGATCGCCTTCTGCCGGCGCATCGGCTTCATCGGCCTTCCCTCGAGCCGTTCCAGGCGGGCGCGATCGTCGTCACTGAGATGGATCGACATAACATCTGGTCCCCTTCCAATCATCGTGCGCATGCCCGGGCCCGGGGTCAAGCCGGATTCCCTTGGCCGAGCTTGGGCCACGGGGGGAGGAGGCGCCGCCAGGACGGACGCAACGAAGTTCCCCAGTCGAAGAGAGGGAAATGCCGCGCGATGGCCCGCCTGGTCGGGATTGGTCCCTCCCGTCCCGGCCCTCGGCCGGCCGGGCTGCGCGAAAGTTGCGACCCATGGTCCCCTCTGGACTGCCCGCTCCGATCAGTTCGCCGGGGCGGGGATCGGTATCGCCGGACTTCAGGTCAGCGACGATCGGTGACGGTTCCATTCGCCCCGGCCGTAATGGACGGCCCGATACCCGAAGACGGCATTCGTCTCCGGTCAAACCCGCCCGTCCCATCCGTCCGTACCGTCCCGATCGCCAATTGAACCCGGTCGGTCCGGGGGGGCGATGACCGTGACGGAACCGGATCGGACGGACCGTTCCCCGGGCGAGATCGGCCGGACGAATCGACGGCAAGACGCACAGAAGTGCGCGGCGGGCTGGACCATGTCGCTGCGTCATTGTGTCCGCCCCGGGAGCCTCGCCACGCGCCCTTTCTATTTGACCCACGGTGAACCTTGCGCGCTACCCTGAGGAGGCTCGAACGATCGCGCGGCCTCATCCTGAGGGCTCGGTCGGCCGCCGCGGACGGTCCCCGGCCGGTCGATGGACGCCCGGCCCGCGTCGAAGCCGGGAGACGCAGCGATGAAACTTGCCACGGGACTGCTGGCGATGGCCGGCCTGGCGACCCTCGCCCTGGCATCGGCCGCGCGGGCCAGCGACGGCGACGGCGACGACCCCCGCGCCAGGAAGCTGATGGAAGAGGCGTTCAATCGCCGATATCGCTGGGCTGAGGACTTCCAGGGCTTCTCGGCCGACTTCTCCTACAAACGCGACGGCCGGACCGTCCAGGGCACTGTCCGGGCCGACGCGACCAATCCCCACGGCGGCGTCGAGGTCACCTGCGATGACGAGGACGTGAAGAAGACCGTGCAGTTGACGATCGCCAGCACGGTGACGCACAGCCGAGGCTCGCGGTTCGACAAGACCTTCAGCAACAGCACCTTCGCGATCGAGGGCGACGGCCCCCGTGGCGGCACCAGGATCAAGATCTCGGGCCACGGCTTCTTCAAGGACTTCACCGTCAAGGACGGCAATATCACCGAGAACCACGGCGGCCACGGCGCGATGTTGACCGAGGTGAGCGTCCGCCAGGTCATCTGGATGGCCGACACCGGCAAGACCCTGCCCCGCGAATACGCCTTCCGCATCAAGACCGGCGACCACGAGGAGACCGGAACGACCATCGAGACCTGGCGCGAGATCGACGGCGTCTGGCTCCCCAGCGGTTATCGCATGACCCGCGCCGAGGGCACCGCCCCCGTCGAAAGCACGCTGCACCTCGAGAACATCAAGGTCACACGCGGGAAGTAAGAGTCCGCTGCGAACCTCCGTTCACCGTGGATCGCTAATATAGGGACGCGGCAAGTTCTGGAGTCTGGCCGCCTCCCCGTTCTCGCGAATCGCATGCTCTCAGACCTCGATCTTCGACGCCGAATCTTGGATGGGGCCGGGTTTCGGCGACGAGGACCGTGCGACGGGTGGAGATCGAGCAACTCACCCAATTCGAGCCGACGGGGGCCTCTACGGGAATCCGGGCCGGCGCGATCGAGGGACTCGGTCTGAGCGGGAGATTCGACGGTCAGGATTGTCTCAAATCGGCGGAGATCGCCAGCGAGCGAGTTGACAGATCGGTGGAAGGCGGGGCCCCTCCATGTTGGAATGACAGTCGGCCAGGAGTTGCCACCAACTCGGAGCGCATGGACTCACCCGTTCTGCTACCAAAGAATTGCTGTTGCCCTACCGAGATGTTACCGGCCTCCGCAGGGACAGCCTGCACGCCGAGATCCGCAAGCAGACTCAGCACGAACTCATCGAGACGCTTCGTAAGGGTCGTGCCCATCCATCCGCTCGGGACGATCTCGCGGGGTCCAGGGGGAGATTGTGTGCATGCATTTCATATTCCAGGGCCCCCAAAACCCCCTGTACCCCCTCTGCTCTTTTCTCTTCCCCTATATACAGGATGTATCAGGTTTGCAGAAACCGAAATGCACCTATCGGCGAAGAGGGGCATTTTCTTGACGCAAGCCCTTTGGCCAGAATCAGAAGAAATATTTGGAAATTCCATAAAGTTTTCCGCCGCGGCGGCGGTTTCCGTCGCTCGGTTCATATTTGGCCGGTTGTTCGCGATTTGGCGTGAGTCTCAGCAGCCGCTATCAACGAAGCTGAAAGCCTCAAAACGGCCCACTTGGCCCGCTCGGGAGAGCTGTCGGCCCGGGCCGATGTCGGTCCCGCTTCCGCCGGCACGGTCCGGCCCGCCCGACCGGATCGGCGTCAGGCTGAAGCATGACCGACGTGGAGGTCGGTCCGGGCCGGCGGCGGCGTGGGGAGACCCGCGCCGAACCAGACCACACCGACCGTCGCGTCGGCCGGGTCGGAGATCCGCGCCGAACCGCGAACCGCCGGTCAGGCCGGAGTTGCTCCAGGCCGACCCGGCCCGGTTCGCGCAACATCTGTCAACTCCACGAGATGCCGGCTGAGACAATCCCCGACGGTCGACATGCGGGTAGCAAGTAGCCGGGTTGTCCCCAACAGCCGGCAGGCGTCCGGCGCCTCACGGTTGAGTTGCACCTTCCAGCGATGCGAATGGCGATCAACACCGGCCACAATGATGGAGCGCCACGCGGTTGCGTTGCTCATACGAGCCCGACGCGCCAGCGAGTGGATCCGAGCCAACCCGGCCATCTACTCGCTTGCGCGTCGGGCTCATATCGGCCCCCGATCGTCCCACTGTGCGTCATCCGACCGTTCGGCGCTCTTCTAGGATACCCGTGGGCTGCACCCGCCCGCCCTGTATGCCTGGGGGCCTACCAATACAGACTCTCAATCCTGGGGCGGCAGCGGCGGCAGGTCCATGTTGATCGGCAACGGGGGCAGGTCCTCGGCCGGAGTGCCGGAGCCGCCGGTCGGCTGCGATCGTGCGGGGGTCGCCGCACTGACCGCCGAGGAAAGCGAGCCGCCGGCCGCTCGAGGCGAGGCTCCTCCCGCCGGCATGCCGGCACTCGACGAGATGCGGCTGCCGGTCGCCGACGAGGCCGTGCCCAGCCAGGGCGGGGCCCCGTCGCCCGAGGTGAGGGTCAGGCCCGATGAAGACGAGGAGGCGGGCGTTCCCCGGGATGAGCCGCCGGCCGCCGAGGCCGACGCACTCGCGCTGCCGGTCGCTGCTCCCGAGCTCGAGCCGTTCCGCGAGAGGAAGGGCATTTCCGCCGCCGGCACGTGCGGGGGCAGCGGCGTCGGGGTCGGGCCGATCGGGCCGATCGGGCCCGGCATCGGCGGCAGGTTCGGCTCATCGGAGTTCGGCGGCGGCTTGGGCGTCGTCGGGTCCGGAACCGCCGGGCCCAGCGGCTTGTACGGGCATCATCGGCCCATCGGGCAAGATGTGATGCTGCCGGTGGGCGTTCTGGATGTCGCGGGCCTGGATGTACGCCTTCCGCGGATGCGGGCCCTCGGCCACGGCGATGTTGTCGTAGGCCAGCAGCGTGCCCTTGGCTTCCTCGAGGGCGACGATCGAGATGTTGTACGTCGTCTTGTACTGGGCCTCGGTGGCGACGGCCGTGGCGTACTGGCTGACGGCGTCGAGGAAGCGGTCGATCGTGATCCGGCCTTCCTCGTAATAGGCCCGCTGGGCGTCGAGCCGCTGGGCGGCGGCGGCCCGCAGCCGCGAGGCCGTCTTGAACTGCTTGTAGTTGGCGTCGATTTCCAGGAAGAACCGGGCGAGCGAGTGCGTCGTCTGGTGGACGACCTGCTGGAGATAGGCCCGTGCGCGGAGCAGGATGTACTGCGCCTGCCGGGTGTTGGCCAGCGGATACCGCATGCCGAGCGGCATCTGGAAGGTGAAGCCGACCTGCCAGGTGATGAAGTTGTTGTAATTGCCCGGGTTCTGGTTCAGGCCCGCGGCCCGTTCCTGGTTGGCGATGACCGGGTTCGAGTGCCTTGAGCGTCGGCCCCGGTCATGACCGCCTCGGCCGAGTCGAGCTGCTGGCCCAGGCCGTTGAACTGGTAGAGGGCGTTCAGGCTCAACTGCGGCAGCAACTGGTTGCGGGCGATCAGGAGCTGGAGCTCGGCGACGCGGACGAGGATCTGCTGCTGGACGATGTCGGGCTGGAAGCTGAGCATCTGGGCGAGGCTGGAATCCCAGTCGGGCTCGAGGCGCGCCTCGGTCGGCGGCGTGACCGGGATGATCCGGCGGTTGTCGGCCGGCGGCAGGCCCAGCAGGTTGCGGAGCTGCCGCTCGGTGGTGATGACGTCGGAGGTCCGGGTCACCAGGTCGAGGTTGAACTGCTCGAGCCGCTGGGCGGCCTCGGCGACGTCGGCGACCGTGCCGCGGCCGACGATCAGCTCGGCCTGCTCGCGGTTGAGGATCTCCTGGGCCAGGCTGACGGCCCGGTCGGCACTCCAGAGCTGCACGTGGGCCTGGGCGAGGTTCCAGTACTGCTGCTCGATCGACCGGACCTCGGCCATGACCTCGGCCTTGAACCGCCAGACGGCGGCGTCGGCGTTGAGCCGGGCGATGACGATCGGGCGCCCGGTTGGCCTCGAGGCCGACCGGCGGCCCGGCGGCCTGTCCGGGAAGCGGGGCGCTACCGAGCAAGGGCTGGGTCAAGCGTGAGCTGGAGGTTGGTCGTGTAGGCCGACGGGCAGACGAGGAACGAGCTGTTCTGGTACGACCAGTTGACGTTGTGGACGATCCCCATCAGGGCACCGGTCGCGGTCCGCTTCGACAGCCCGATCTGGAACGTGGCCGAATCGTTCACCGAGATGATCGGGATACCGCGTGCCGGACAGGCTGAGCGAGCCGCCCTGCACGCCGTTGTTGAACGGCTGGCGTGCTGTTGCCCCAGAGGAGGCTGGTGGTGAACGCGGTGTCGAAGTTCGACAGCGCGGTGGCGATCTGGGTCTCGAGGATCGCCGGGTCGTAGACCGACTGGAGCGTGCCCGCTCCCAGCGAGCTGGCGACGCCGGCACCGGCCCCGGTGTTCAGCGGCGTCGGCTCGAAGCCGCCGATCGGGATGCCCTGGGCACCGAAGGCGATCACGCGGACGATCTCGGAGTTGTCCAGGCCGATCCGGATCGCCTCCTGCAGCGTCATCGGCCAGACCTCCTGGGCCTCGGGGTCGTTGGTCGTCCGCGGCTTGGCCAGCCTGGGCATCTGCATGGGCAGGCGTGCTGCTCAGCAGCGTCGGCCTTCTTGACCTCCTTGTCCTCCAGGGCGACCCGTCCCATGTTGTCATGGGGGACCGGCTTGGATTCGTCGATGTAGGGGAGCCTCTGGCACCCGGAGGCGAGGATCCAGGCCGCGAGCAAGGCCGCCCGCGTCCATCGGTTCCTGCATAAGGTCAATCGCATGGCCAGCCGTCCTTGACTAAGATCGCCATGTGACGAGGAATGACGCCCGTCGTGTCGGGTCGCGCCGCGCCGTCCCTGGCTTGGCATCGTACTACTGCCGAGTCGCCGGCCCTCGAGGCCGCCGGGCGAGTCCGCTGTCGCGCCCGCGGCGACGAGGTCCCATTCACCATCCCGACGGCCTAAAGTCGAGCCGAACCGCTCCGGCGCCCTGGCGTCAGCCACGATCCGACAGGACGGCAGACATGGGCCGTCGGGCGCAATCTCCATCCCGTCGATCAGAACCTTTGACTTGTCGGATTGAATCGGATTGAGCAGACGTGCGACTTGAAGCGATGGGGCGGATTTTATCGACTTTTCCGATCCGGGCCTAGCCCAAAATGCGCGGAACCGGCGCCCTCGCCGAGACCCGAGGGCCGGTGGCGACGAGCTGGAGGAGCCGAACGGCGAACGATCCCCGCCGGAACGAAGGGGACAGCGAGTCGCGGCGGATTTCCCGGACGGATTACGCCGAGGGGACGGTTGCACCGGCCGCCGGCCGGCCGCGGGCGGCTCGAGGACGGGGGAACTCAACGTAGGGCCGGCCCAGTTTCCGCTTGAAATAGATGACCTCGCCCGGGTCGGTCCCCTCGAGGAAATGGCCGGCGAACTGAAGGGCATACCCGCCGACGAAGAGGCCCAGGGCCAGCAGGAACAGCGGCCACGAGAGCAGGCAGAGATAGATCGGCACGAACAGCGCACCCAGGAAGGTGGGCGGGATGCCGATCATGTGCAGGATGAAGCTGGTCGGGCGCGGATGCCGCTGGAGCCAGTATCGCACGCGCGGATCGGGCGGGAGTGGCGGCTCGATCATGGTGGGATGTCACAGCGTGGTGAAGGATCAGCCCAGCGGGCGTTGCGCAACGCGGCCGCCGCTTGACGACCGCCCAGGCGACGGTTAGCCTGACGGCATCTCATTAGCTACAACATACCAGACTGCGCGGCCGCCGCAACGATCGCGCGACGAATTCCACCTGGGCCGGGCGTCGCGGTCGTGGCGGCGCCTTCCATCGTCCCGGGAGATGCAGCAGCGATGCCGTACGAAGTGACGCTGATCCGAGGCGACGGTGTAGGTCCCGAGCTGGCCGAGGCCACGAAGATGTGCATCGAGGCGACCGGCGTCCCGATCGTGTGGGACGAGCAGGACGCCGGCGTCGATGTCATGGCCAAGCTCGGCACGCCGATCCCCGACAGCGTCATCGAATCGTGCCGGCGGACCAAGGTCGCGCTCAAGGCGCCGATCACCACGCCCGTCGGCACCGGCTTCCGCAGCGTCAACGTCTATCTCCGCCAGGCGCTGGACCTCTACGCCTGCGTCCGCCCCTGCAAGATCTACCGCGGCGTGCGAACGTATTTCTCGCAGGTGCCCGTCGACCTGGTCATCGTTCGCGAGAACACCGAAGACCTGTACTTCGGCTGCGAGTTCGAGCAGGGCAAGCCCGAGACGGCCGAGCTGATCGCCGACATCAAGCGGCTCAACAGCAAGACGATCCGGCCCGACTCGGGGATCTCGGTGAAGGCGATCTCGATCACCGGCACCCGCCGGATCGTCAAGTACGCCTTCGAGTACGCCCGCAAGCACGGCCGCAAGAAGGTGACCTCGGTCCACAAGGCGAACATCCTCAAGTACAGCGACGGACTGTTCCTCGAGGTCAGCCGCGAGGTGGCCAAGGAGTATCCCGACATCGAGTTCGAGGACCGGATCGTCGACAACATGTGCATGCAGCTCGTCCAGAAGCCCGAGCTGTATGACGTGATGGTCCTGCCCAACCTGTACGGCGACATCGTCTCGGACCTGTGCGCGGGCCTGGTCGGCGGACTGGGCGTCGCGCCCGGGGCCAACATCGGCGATGGCGGCGCGGTGTTCGAGGCGACGCACGGCTCGGCCCCGAAGTACAAGGGCCAGTACAAGATGAACCCGACCGCCCTGATCCTCTCGGGCGTGCTGATGCTCGAGCACCTGGGCGAGACCGAGGCCGCGAAGCGGCTCGAGAAGGCCGTCGCGAACGTGATCAAGGAAGGCAAGGACGTGACCTACGACATGAAGCCGCACCGCGACGACCCGACGGCCGTCGGGACGCTCGAGATGGCCAAGGCCATCATCCGCGCCATGGAAGCCGGTGCTTGAGCGGCCGCGGCCATGACGCCTATCTCCGTCTGATCCGCGGCGGCGATCGCGGGCTGCTCGCGGCGATGGCCCGAGGGGCATTGGCAACGGCCTCCGCGGGCTATGCCGCGGCGATCTCGCTACGGAACCTCGGCTTCGATCATGGCTGGCGGGCCGTACACCGCGCCGGCGTCCCGGTCGTCTCGGTAGGCAATCTGACCGTCGGCGGCACCGGCAAGACGCCGATGGTCGAGTGGGCCGCGCGGTGGTTCCGTCGGCGCGACCGTCGCGTCGTGATTCTCAGTCGGGGTTATCGCCAGGTCGGCGGGCTCAACGACGAGGGCCGCGTGCTGGAGGAGAACCTCCCCGACGTCCCCCACCTGCAGGATCCCGACCGCGTCCGCTCGTCGGCCGATGGCCGTCGACGAACTCGAGGCCGAGGTGCTCGTCCTCGACGACGGTTTCCAGCATCGGCGTCTGGCGCGCGACCTCGACATTGTCCTGATCGATGCGCTCGACCCGTTCGGCGCTGGGACGGCTCTTGCCGCGTGGGCTGCTTCGCGAGCCGGTCTCCTCGATGCGGCGGGCCGGCGTCGTGGTCCTGTCCCGGGCCGATCTGGTGGCCCCGGCGGATCGGGCCGCGATCCGCGCCGAGGCCGAACGACACGCCGGGCCACTGCGATGGGTCCGAGGGCCGCCATGCCCCCATCGAGCTCCTGGACTCGGAGGGCGTGAGCACGTCTCTCGACGACGCCGGGGCGGCCCGTGGTCGCCGCGTTCTGCGGGATCGGCAACCCCGAGGGCTTCCGTCGCACGCTTCTCCCTCTCTGCGGCTCGCTCGTGGACCTTCGCACCTTCCCCGATCACCACGACTACGACCGCGCCGATGTGGAATCGCTGGCCGCCTGGGCCCGCGAGCGGGGCGTCGATCTCGTCTTGACCACGCAGAAGGATTTGGTCAAGCTTCGCACCACCCACCTGGGATCGATCCCGCTCCGTGCCCTGAGGATCGGGCTGGAGATCGTGGACGGTGGGGACGTCATGGACGACGCGATGGCCAGGGTCCTGCCCGGCCAAACGCCCGGTTGAGTCGGGCGACAAGGAGCTGCCGTGAGCGCGAAAGGATTCGCCGCCACGCCGTCGATCGCGATCTCGATCTCAACTGCCCGGTCCGGGCCGCACCCCCTCGCGGCCAGGGAAGGCGGCCCCGGCATGAAGATCGCCGTCTTCTGCCCGAACCTGATCGGCGACACGGTCATGGCGACTCCGATGTTCCGCGCCTTGAAGGAGGGGCTCGCCGGCTCGACGCTCTCGGCCGTGATCCGCCCGCAGGTCGGCGCCGACGCTCGACGGCTCCGAATGGTTCGGCCAGACCGATCCTCTTCGACCATCGCTCGCCGCGACGGTCGCAGCGAACTCTCGCGGTGGTCACCCGGCTGCGGCGTGAACGGTTCGACCTGGCGGTGCTCCTGCCGAACTCGTTCCGCTCGGCCCTGGTGGCCCGGCTCGCCGGCATCCCGCGACGGCTGGGTTATCAGCGTCACGGACGCGCCGTGCTCCTGACCGACGTGCTGCACCACGCGACCGACGAGCAGGGCCGGCGGATCCCCTCGCCGATCGTCGAGACCTACCTGAAGCTCGCGAGGCACCTGGGCTGTCCGGTCGGATCGCACGCCGCCTCGAGCTGGCCACGACGGCGGCCGACGAGGCCGCGGCCGATCGCGCGTGGGCCGAGCTCGGCCTGGCCGGGGCAAAGCCAGTCGTCTGCCTCAACACGGGCGGAGCCTTCGGCCCGGCCAAGAACTGGCCTGTCGGGCACTTCGCCGAGCCTGGCGCGGCGGCTCGTCGCGGAATCGGCCGTCCGCGTGCTGGTCTTGTGCGGCCCGGGCGAACGCGAGAACGCCCGGGCGATCGTCGCGACCGCGGCGGACGAGCGGGTCGTCAGCCTCGCCGATCAGGAACTGGGCATCGGCCTGACCAAGGCCTGCATCCGCCGGGCCTCGCTCCTGGTCACGACCGATTCGGGCCCCCGGCACTTTGCGGCGGCTTTCGGGACTCCCGTGGTCAGCCTCTTCGGACCGACGCACATCGCCTGGACCCGGACCCAGCACCCGCTGGCCTGGCACCTGAAACACCCGGTCCCCTGCGGCCCTTGCCAGCGACCGGTCTGTCCCGAAGGGCATCATCGTTGCATGAGCGACCTGGCCCCCGACGAGCGTTTACGCCGTCGCACGCCGCGTCCTCGCGAGGGCAGTGAGCTAGAGTCTCAGAGGACGGACCAAGAGGCAACGCGAACAGGGCAGAGGAGCGGCGAGATGGCGGTGTGGCTCGTGACGGGCGGCAACGGCTTTGTGGGCCGCCAGATCCTCGATGCGCTCGGCGGCGGTGCCGAGCAGGCGGTGGGATCCGACGCGGAGATCGTCGTCCTCGGCCGGCGCCGCCGCGAGGACGGGCCCCGTCATCGGTTCATTGAGACCGACCTGAACGATCTGGAGCGGCTCAGCGAGGCGCTCGGCGAAGTCCGACCGGACTACGTGATCCACACCGCCGGCAAGACGCCACCGGCCGGCGATGACGAGCTCTACCGGGCCAACTTCTGGGCGACGATGCACCTGCTGGGCGCCCTGCGCAAGCATGGCGAAGCCGATGCGGATCGTCCTGGCGGGCTCGGCGGCCGAGCTGGGGCCCGGTTGACGCCAGCCGGACTGCCGGTGGACGAGGATTATACGGCCGAGCCGGTCGAAGCCTACGGCCGGAGCAAGCTGCTGGCGACCCGCCGCGGACTGGCGGAGCGAGCCCCGCTCGAGGTCGTTGCCGCCCGGATCTTCAACGTGATCGGCCCGGGGCTGCCGCCCACCCAGGCTTTCGGCGCCTTCGCCGCCCGGCTGGCCGAGCCGGGTCCCGACCCGCTGGACCTGCCCGTCGGCCGCACTGGAAACACGCCGCGACTTCGTGGACGTCCGCGACGTCGCGCGGGCGATGATCGCGCTGGCCCTTCGCGGCCGTGCCGGCCAGGTCTACCACGTCGGCACCGGCCAGTCTCGCGATCGGTCCGCGAGGGGCTCGATCGCCTCATCGAGTGGAGCGGCCGCTCGGTCGTGTCGCGGCAGGACCCGACCCTCTCCGGCGGCACGAGACCCCCGATTCCCGCGCCGGCCATCGGCCGGATCGAGGCGGATACGGGATGGGACCGTCGATCCCGTTCGAGACCGAGCCTGGGCGACCTGTGGAGCGAGATCGGCTCCGGGCATTCGACCATCCGATGGCGTCCGCCCATCGATTCCGACTCGCAGAGCCCCTCCGGCGCTTGCCATTGACCGCCTAGCCGGTCTCCCTATAATCGCCGTCGTCTTCCGGCGGGACCGCCCTCGTCCGCCTTGCGCGGGCGTTGGGTTCGAGCCAATCCGCCTCGAGGAGCATCGCTCGGCCCGCCCGAGTGGGTCGCCATCCGGGCCGATGATCATGGAGGATCGCGATGGCCCATCGCCGTAGTCTGATTGCGATCGTCCTGCTGGCCGCGAGCCTGCACGCCGTCGGGATTGCGCGGACATCTGCTTGCCGGCGCAGGACGGCCTCAAGCTGATCCGGTTCGCGCGGCAGTTCCAGGTCGAACCCTGGGCGGACGTCGTCCGAGGCGCCGACGTCCATCCGCTCTATCCGGCCCTCGTGGCGGTCGCCGAGCCGCCGGTCTCCGCCTCGGTCGGCGAGGGGCCGGACGCCTGGCGGATCGCCGCGCAGCTCGTCGCAGTGCTGGCCTCGCTGGGCGTGCTGGTCCCGGTCTATTTCCTCACCGAGGCCCTGTTCGACCGCCGGGTCGCGTTCATCGCCGCGGGAGTATTGGCGCTGCTCCCTCGCGTCGCCGAGGTCGGCCACGAGACCCTGGCCGATAGCCTTGGCCTGCTCGCCGCCTTCATGACCCTCTGGCTGGCCGCCCGGGCACTGAGGACAGGCAACTGGCGATTCGCAACTACGGCGGGGATCTCCTGCGGGCTTGGGCTACCTCGCCCGGCCCGAGGTCATCCTGGTGCCGGTCGTGATTAGCCTGGCGTGGCTGCTCGATCGCCTGCGGCCGACGATCGCCGCTCGTCCGAAGGCCCTGGTCGCTCTCGGGCTGATGCTCCTCCTTCCCGCGATGTCGATTGGCGGTTACTTCTGCATCAAGGGTGAGGTCTCGGAGAAGCTCTCCATCCGGCGCGCCCTGGGCCTGGGCCAGCAGGTCATAGTCAACCGTACGGTCCCGCAGCAGGTCCCGCGAGGGCTGGACGACCCGCGCTGGGACTTCTCTCCCAAGGAGGAGACCGACCACATCGCCATCCGGGGCGTCCGGCAGGCGTTCAAGCGGATCCTGGGCCGCTGGTGGGAGGAGCTCGCCTGGTTCTTCGCCGTGATGACGGCCTGGGGCATCGCCAGGAGGCGTGCCGTCCATCGGGCGCTGGGTCGAGAAGGGCCATCGCCGGCTTACCCGATCGAGGGGCGACTCCTTGGGCTCTTCGCGATCATCTATCTGGCCGGGCTGGTGAGGCACAGCACGGCGCTCGGCTATCTGTCGTGGCGGCACGTGCTGCCGTTGGTGGTGGCGTCGATGCCGTGGGCCGCGGCGGGGACCTATCTGTGCTGCCAGCGGATCGGCGAGCTGACTGCGGCTGGGACCACGCTTCGCCCGACCGGCCCGGGCGGGGGCGATGGCGTTCGCGATGGGGCTGTCGATCGCCGTGCAGATGAACCCGGGCCACTGGAACCACCTGAGCCGCTGGGGCCACTGGTCGGCCGGGCGCTGGCTGTCGTCGCACGCGGCGACCCGGCGAGAAGGTCCTGGACACGCGGGGCTGGGCCCAGTTCGTCTCGCGACTGCCGGGGTACGACTACTGGCACGTCCGCCAGGCGCTGACGGACTCGAGCTTGTCGTATGTCCTGGTCGGGCTCGACGAACTGAAGGCCCCCAGTGCGCGGGGAGAGACGCTCCGTGCGTTACTGTCCTTCGCGGGGACGCGGCTGGTGGATTTCCCGGCCTCGCCCGACGACCCGACGCCGGCCGTCCGGATCTACCGCTTCCACCGCCCGGCCTCATGGGAAGGGATCGCCCGGTGAACTACGGATCGCTCTGGCAACGATGGACCCGCGGCGTGGCCTGGACCTGGGTCAACGAACGGTACCGGTCGTGCCTGCCCGAGGACGTTGCCGCCGAGGTGATGGGCCTCGATGCCCAGGACCGCCTGCACGTCAAGCAGGGTCGGTCGACCGCCCGGGTGGTCTTCCACGGCGGCGAGCCGACCCGATCCGAGGGCGAGTGCCCGCCCGATCGCCTGTCGGTCTACCTCAAGCGTCAGTACCGCCTGCCCTGGACGGCCCGGCTGGCGGCGACGATCCATCCGGCGGGCCGGCATTCGCCGGCCGGTGCCGAGTGGGCTCACCTTGAGCGCGGCCGCTCGCTGGGGCTCGAGGTTCCCGAGGTCGTGGCGGCCGGCGAGTGGATCGGACCGCGGGGCGGCCTCACCGGCTTCCTGATGGTCGCCGAGCTCACCGGTTGCGAGCCGCTCCACGAGGCGATCCCCCGGCTGGCCGGCCAGCTCGACTCCTGGGCGTTCGCATCGCTCAAGCGGCGATTGATCGAGGAGATGGCCCGGATCGCGGCGACCCTGCACGACGCCCGGTTGTTCCACAAGGACCTGTACCTCTGCCACTTCTTCCTCGACGTCGAGCAGCTCGAAGACGGCGAGGACCGGCCCCGCCTGGTGCTGATCGACCTCCACCGGCTCTCCTCGACGGCCACGCGCCCGGGTGCCGCCTGGCTGCGTTGGAAGGACCTGGGCCAACTGCTCTACTCGACCTTCGACGTGGACGGGATCGACGACCGCGACCGGTTGCGGTTCTGGCGATCGTATCGGAAGCGCTGCCCGGCCGCCTGGCCGGCCGCCCAGGCGTGGATCGTGAGGTTCCGCGCGGGGCGTTATCGGTCGCACAATCGAAAGCGGCGTTAATGCCGAGGCGCCCTCGGGTCGCGATTGGCTCGAGTGCCGCGCGGACGAGACGCGATAAGACGAACTAGGCGGACCGATCGCTCGATCGACCGTAGTTGCAGCCGGTGGCCGGAGGCCCTCGGCGGATCCCCGGGGATGGAACCATGCACCTCGCCCTGAACTACCAGTGCGTCAACCCGTCGCGAGGGGGCGCGGAGACCTATGTCGCCGACCTCTGCCGGGCCCTGGCCCTGGGCGGCCACCGGGTCGATCTCTACGCCGAACGAGTCGCCGAGGGCTTCCTCCCCACCGGGGTCAACCTCGTGCCCGTCGAGGCCCCGGGGCGGTCCAGGCTCGAGCGGTTGTGGAACTTCGCCGACCTCTCGGAACAGGCGCTGCGGCGGGGTAGCCACGAGTGCTCCGTCGGCTTCATCAACACCTGGGCGCACGACGTGATCGTCCCCCAGGGTGGTGTGCAGGAGGGCAGCCTCCGGGCCAACTCCGCACGGTTCGCGACGCCGATCTCGCGGAAGGTCTACCGGCTGATGAAGACGGCCAACCCCAAGTTCTGGGTCCACCGCGCCATCGAGGAGCGGCAGTACGACCGCGAGCGGCCGGCCCGTTACGTCGCCGTTAGCCAGATGGTCCGCCGCCACCTCGAGGAGTTCCACCACGTCCCTCGGCAGCGGATCCACGTGGTGCCCAACGCGATCGACGTCCGACGCGTCGATGTCCCCGAGCCCGAGGCCGTTCGGTCCGGATTCCGCGATCGCCTCGGGTTCCAGCCGGGCGACCTGCTCGGCCTGTTCGTCGGCCACAACTTCGCCCTGAAGGGCCTGCGCCCGCTGATCGCCGCGCTGGGACGCCGCCATCGCCAGGACCCCTCGGGCCGCCCGATCCATCTGGTCGTCTGCGGCGGCGGCGACGCGGCGCCTTACGCTCGGATGGCCGCCCGGTGGGGCCTGCGCGACCGTGTCCACTTCCTCGGCTTCTACCCGGACGTCCGCGACGCCTACTGGTCGTGCGACTTCTTCGTGCAGCCGACCTACTACGACCCCTGCTCGCTGGTCGTCATGGAGGCCCTGGCCTGCGGCCTGCCCGTCATCACCACCGAACAGAACGGCGCCGGCGAGCTGATGACCGACGGCAAGCACGGTTTCATCCTGACTTCGCCCAATGCCGAGTCCGAGCTGGTCGCTGCGCTCGACCGGCTGGCGGACGACCGGGCGCGGCGGGCGATGTCTGACGAGGCCCGAAACCTGGGCCGGCAGCAGACGTTCGACCTGCACGTCGAGCGGCTTCTTGCCGTCTTCGAGGAGGCCGCCAGGTCCCGGAAGGTCCGGGTCCGGGGAAGCCGGTGGAGCGTCCCGCCCGCGGCGTGAGGCGGTCCTGCGACCGATCGAACAAGGGCATCCGCTTCGGCCCCCGACTCGAGGCGATCCGATGGCATGGCTCTGGGACCGCGTTACGGACTTCCGCGATCGTCCGCTTCACGGCCTCTCGGCAGGAAACGGGGGGAGGGACCACGATGAAAGCCGCACTGCTGGCCGGCGGTAAGGGGACGAGGCTCCGGCCTTACACTTACGTGCTGCCCAAGCCGCTCATGCCGCTGGGCGGCGAGGAGCCCATGCCGATCATCGAGCTGGTGCTCCGGCAACTCTCGCTCTCCGGCTTCCGCGACGTCACCATCATCACGGGATACCTCGGCGAGCTGATCGAGGCCATCTGCGGCGACGGCCGCAAGTATGGCAGCCGGATCGGCTATCGCCGGGAGACCGTGCCGCTCGGCACCGCCGGCGGCCTGACGCTGCTCGACCGCCCCGACGAGCCCGTCCTGGTCATCAACGGCGACATCCTCACCACGCTCGACTTCGCCGGCATGTACCAGTTCCACCAGTCCCGCAAGGCCGCCGCCACCATCGCCTCGTATCCCCGCGAGGTGAAGATCGACTTCGGCGTCCTGCTCTTCGACGACGATCCCCACGTCCTCAAGGGATACCACGAGAAGCCCGAGTACTCGTTCCAGGTTAGCATGGGCGTCTACATCCTCGACCCGGTCGCCTGGGATTACCTTGAGCCCGGCCAGTCGCTGGGGATGCCCGACCTGCTCGAGTCCATGAGGCGCGACGGGCACGACATCCACTGCTTCCGCGAGGAGTGCTACTGGCTGGACATCGGCCGGCACGACGATTACGAGCTGGCCAACGAGATCTTCGAGTCGCGACGGTCGCAGTTCCTGCCCGACCGGCACGCCGAGACCCTCAGGATCGGACGGGACCAGTGACGTGACCCAAATCCCACCACTCGCCGCTTCCGCCCTCGCCGTCGCGGCATCCTACCTGATCGGCTCGATCCCCTTCGGCTACGTGGTCGCGCGCGCCGTCCGGGGGATCGACATCCGCACGGTGGGCTCGGGCAACTTGGGCGCGACGAACGTCGGCCGCGTCCTTGGCCGGCCGTACTTCTTCCTCGTGCTGCTCCTCGACGGGCTCAAGGGCTTCCTGCCCGCGCTCGGCTTCCCCTGGCTGGCCGAGGGATTGGCCGGCGCGCTCTCGGTCGACCTGCCGGTCCTGGTCGGCCTGGCCGCGATCCTGGGTCATACGTTTCCGGTCTATCTGGGTTTTCGGGGCGGCAAGGGGGTGGCGACGAGCCTGGGCGTGGTCCTGGCGCTCGACCCCATCTCCTGCGCCGTGGCGGTCCTGGTCTTCGGCGTGGTCCTCTGGGCCTGGTGCTACGTGTCGCTGGCGTCGCTGGTGGGCGGCGTCGGCTTCGCGGTGGCGCACTTCGTCCGGGACCGCGCGCCCTTCAGTCGCGAGCACATTGCCATGAGCCTATTCTCGATCGCCGTCGTCGGCCTCCTGGTGGTGCGGCACCGGTCGAACCTGTCGCGGATCCTGGCGGGCACGGAGAACCGGGCGAACTTCGGCCGATGCCGCAAGCGTGACGGCTCCGGTCCGTCGGACGGCACCACGCCTCCCCCGCCGCCGCGCTCGGGCCGGATCGGCGTGACACTGGCGATCCTGCTAGCCGTGCTGGGCCTGGCGCTCCTGGGCGGGACCCTGCTGGTGCGGAACGCGGCGCGGTCCGTCGAGGCCGTGGCCGGCCCGTGGTCGCTGCGTGAGACCGATCGAGTCGTCACCGGTCAGCAGCGGGTCGATCGCGTCGCCTTCGCCACTGGCGGCGACTGCCTGGCCGGGATCTGCCCCCGCTACAACACCCTCTTGATCTACCGGGTGGACGAGGCCAAGACGCTGCACGACGCGGCGGAGACCCAGCTCGAGGGCCGCCCGGTCGCCGTGGTCTCGCTGGGCAAGCGATTCGCCGTGCTGGAGCGCCCGGCGGGCGACGCCAAGCACCTGGTGCCCGGCTGGTGGGAGGTGTTCGACACCTCGGGCCGTCGCGTCGGCTCGCGGATCACGGCCGGCTTCTACCCCGACGACCTCGCGGCCTCGCCCGACGGGCGGCTGGTGTACGTCCTCTGGTCGGGCCGATCCGAGGGTGACGACAAGAAGCCGCCGGCCACCTTGCAGGTCGTCTCCCTCGATCCGGTAACGGCCGCCGCGCGCCCGTTGGGCCAGGTCACCTTCGACGCCACCGATGACCCTGAGCGCCTGAGCCTGTCGGCCTCGTCGCACTACGCCGCCGTCCTCCTGGCGAAGTCGAAGCGGATCGCCGCCGTGGACGTCACCGACCCCGCCGCACCCCGACTCATCGGCCGCACGCCGATCGCCACAACCGGCACGCCGTACGTCTCGCAGTCTGACGACGAGGACTGGATCATGATGCCCGCCGGAACCGCGGGCTCGACCGTGGCCCTCGAATCGCCCCGCACACCGGGTCACCACCGGACGCCCGCCACGGCCTCCCACGCCGATTACCTGGTCACGGCCCGCGAGGACGAGTCGGCCCTCGAGATCCTCCAGGCCCGGCCGCAGCACGAGATCGGCCGCTTCCCGCTGCTCGGCCCCTTCAACCTGGGCCACACCCGACCGACCGGCCTGGCCTACTCGCCCGAACGTGGCATCATCGCCGTCGCCACCCGCACGGGCAGTATCCACGTCGTCGAGCTGCGCACCCGATAGGGCGCCTCAAGGTGGGGTTGGGGCGACAAGCCCAACGCGCCAGCGAGTGGATGACCTCGTCATCTCGGGGACACACTCGCTTTCGCGTCGGGCTCATATCGGCCCGATCGTCCCATCGTGCGCCCAATCCCAGCGCTCGGCGCTTCGGATCCAGGCTCGCCCGGCCGCCATCCACGGGGACCGCGCCAGCCTTGCCACTCGCCTCGAAGCTCTGGCAAGATAGAGGCGTCATGCCCAACCAGCCATTCCGACCCAACCTCGCCGAGCTTCCCCGTTACTGCCCGGACTGCGGCCGCCCCGGCGGTCGGGCGGAGAGCGATCTATGTGAACACTGCGGGGCAACGCTCATCGTCCAGGGCTATTGCCCGGTCTGCGAGTCCCGGCTGTGCGGCCCCGTCGGGTCGCCCTGCCCCAAGCACGACGTCGAGCTGCTCGCCGACGATCCCGACCTCAGCCCCCCTCCCACCTCGGGCGCCTCGGTGTCCTGGTCCACGGTGCGACGCTTCCCAGCCACCATGGCCGCAGCCGCGGCCCGAATCCGCCTCGAAGCCGAAGGCATCCCGACCTTCGTGGAGGGCGAGCGCATGGGCACACCGGCCATAGTGAAGCTGCAGGTCCCCGCCGAACTCACCGCCGAGGCCCGCATCATCCTCGACCAGGGCTGGGACTGGCCCGCCGACGATCTCGATCCGGAAGACGACCCCCTCGAGACCGGCGATCTCGCCGAACCCGACCCCAGCGCCGAACCCGACGCGCCCCGCTGGTCCTTCTTCGCCATCGAACTCGTTCTGGTCCTGGCCGTCATGGCCACCCTGGCCGCCTGGTTGCTTTTCCATGCACTCACTGGAGTGTGACCTACCCGCGTGGATGCGAGCATTTCGATCGAGGGTCCGGCCGTCCGCCGGCTGTTCCTGCCGAGCCGGCCCGAACTGCTGAACTCACGACAGAGATCCCGCCGCCCCATCGTCTCCTGACGACGAATCCGCACGCACGCAGTATCGTCCAAGTCCGTCTGCCATTCTGGCAGTTGGCTTCGTTCGCGCAATTCCTGGGGGTCCGAACGCACCTACCATCCCCCAGAGGGCGGATCGATGATGAAGAAACGGTGTAGATTGGCTTCGTTTGCTCTATGTCGGGGTCTCAGACACCCAACTGACCCCGGGCAAACGCCTCGAGAGGCAATCCACGCAAACAGTCGTCCGTGATTGCTGTTAACAGGAACCCGCCCTGTTGGTCCACCATGGCTGTGATGATGGTGGAAATCGCCCAGGAAATCCCACCATCAAGCCAGTGTGGCTGCGTGCACTGAGATCTCGAGGACGCTCGCCCGCCTATACCGACGACCGAATTGCCAAAGACGGACCGAACTACGATATAGACGCCGCGAGCCGTATCTTTATTCCATCAAATCGGCCGGATCTCGGGTTTTTCTAGAAGGGCGTGCCGGATTAGAGGCTTATGCGGGTTGCGTGGAATATAAGGTCACCGGCGGCCGGACGGGACAAGGACGGCATCTGGACCTTTCAGGCTGGCTGATACGCCATCCACAGGGCCCGGAAGTAGCGGAGGACGCGGTCGGGGTCGCGGCTTTCAGGGATCTCGGCGAGGGTGAAGCCCTGGTAGTTCTGGGCCTTGAGCAGGGCGAAGAGCTGTCGCCATGGGTAGGACTCGTCGGTGAGGTCGCGGAGGTGGACTTCACGGATGCGGTCGGCGACGAGGGCGAAGTTGCTCTTGATGGAGCCGTCCGTAACGTCGGTGGGGTTGGAATTCCAGCAGGCGAAGACGTTGGGGTGATTGGCGTGGTGGAGGATTTGGGCGAAGTGTTCGAGTTCCTGGGTGACGGCGCCATGCACCTCGACGCGGATCTCGATGCCGAAGGCGGCGGCGTCCTCGGCGACTTCATGGAGGGCGTGGCCGATCTGGCGGAGGGTGGCCTCGCGATCGGCGCCTTTGGGGATGCCGTTGGGACGGACCTTGATCCCCGGTGCGCCCAGGTCATGGGCGAAGCGGACGTATTTCCGAGTGCCGTCGATATTGGCGCGGACGACGGCCGGGTCCTGGGACTGGTATTCGAAGGTGCTGCCGAGTCCGGCGAGCTGGACGACGGATTCCTCGAATCGCTTGCGGATCTCGTCGCGGCGGGCGGGGGAGAGGTCAACCTCGACCTTGTGGGCGTGGGTGGTGCGGAGCTCGACGCCCTCATAGCCGAGGGCCTCGAGCTTCTTGAAGATGGTGTCGAGGTCCCAGTCCCTGGCGATGTTGTAGGTGACGATGCCGAGCTGGGCCATGGCCGACAACTCCTGGGGGCCCGCGTTGCCGTGACGATCGAGCGCCGCGTGGTCATCGTCACCGGCGGGACCGTCGCGAGCAAGCACCGGCCGCGTCGAGTCGGCCACCGGCGGGGCTGGACGCCGCGAGGCTCGGGACGTAATCTGAAAACGGTCGGAGACCGGGTAGCTCAGTCGGTAGAGCAACGGACTTTTAATCCGTTGGTCCTGGGTTCGAGTCCCAGCCCGGTCATTCCCGTCAGATCGCGTCCCTGACCGCCCGGAAGCGTCAAACCCCTTGGTAACAAGGGGTTTCGCATTGGTTAACATCCGAGCTTCCCGGCGGATCATCCCGCCAGGAAGCGTCTCGGCCCGCACCAAACCGTCCCCAAAATGGCGCAGGGAAGGCGCAAGTCTTCCCTGATGGGACGGGCCTTCCGGCCTGGTATTCCCGGGGTTCGCCTCGGCCGGGTCGGTCGAATCGGACGCATGTCGTGGCGCAAAGTCCCCGCCCGTTCCCGTCAGGGCCAGTGCCTCGGGTCCGTCCCCGGCCGGCCTGAGGCTCGGCAGCATCGAGGCGGCGGCCTCGATATCGACGGCCCGGGGCCGTGTATAGCGGCCGGTCAGCTCGAGGGACGAATGCCGCATAAGCTTCTGAACGACCCGAGGCGTCACCCCTGCGGCATCGGCTAACGTCGCGGTTTCGCATCGCAGCGAATGGAAGTCGAAGACGAGCCCGGCGTCGTCGCGATAGGCGATCTTCGCGGCGGCTAGATCCACCCGAAGCATCTCCGCGCCCTTCCCCTCAGGCAACCGGAAGACGGGCGTCCCCGGGACCAGGCTCGCCACGTAGGGGGCCAGGTCGTCCGCCAGGTCGCTGGGAAGGGGCAGGGTCGCCGGGTCGCCGTTCTTGGTGTAACCGGCGGCCACCGTGACGCTGGGGGCCTTCCAATCGAACGACGCGGGCCGGATGCTGGCGATCTCCGAGTATCGCAGCCCGGTCGATGCGGCCAGCCGGTAGCAGAGCGCACGGGCGGGTCCGGTCATCCCCATGACATCGGGTCCGCGCCCGGCGGCCTCGATCAGCTTATGCAGCTCATCGAGAGAGAGCGTCCGCCGGTCGTGGCGACGGTCTTCCTTCGCGTTGAATCCCTTCACGCCACGCAAGCCATCTTCCCGGGTCCGATGAGTGTCGTGGCACCACCGGGAGAATGAGCGGATCGCGGTTCGGTAGTGATTACAGGTCCCCAGCGATCGGCCTTCCGCCTTGAGGGTCGCCAGAGCCTTTTGAGCCCGGTCCGCGTCCAGGTCGGACAGGCGGGCCGGCGCCACCCATCGAACCAAGTTCGCTTCGGCGCGTTCGATGTCGGCACGCTTTCCGTTCCTCGGGGCCTCGATGTCGGCCAGAGCGGCGCCCATGACGATCGCCACGACTCGCCGGGCACGGACGGTTGACAACTCGATGTGCTCGGGGGTCGATCCCTTCGACGAGAGGGAATCCGCCCATGCCTTGAGGTGTTCGGATAGAGGGCGGGCCTGATGGTCGCGATAGGCGAGGTCGTTGGCATTGACCAGACCGGCCCGGATTTTGGCTTCTTCGATCTCCGCGGCGGCGGCCATCTGCTCCGTCACTCGCTTGTCGGTGCATCCCTTGCGAGTGACACGGCGGCCGTCCGCCAGGGTCAGCCGGTAATACCACGCCTTGCCGCGCCAGATCGAGTTTCTCGGCCACGGTCAAACCTCCTTTCGCTTCCGGCGGGGCCGGATCACGATCTCCAGCTCCAGCACTTCGAGCACCTTGTTCGACCGACTCTAGGCTGAGACCTCGGGTCCCTTTCAAGAAATAGCTGATCTGCCCTTCGCTCAGCCCGGTCGCCCGTGCCAATTCGACTTGCGAGAGCTTTCCCTCCCGGATCGCTCGCCTGAGTTGCTCACCGATCATGGGTCATCTCGCCTCGATGGAGTTGGGGCGTCCCTGCCCCGGGGTCGATCCTCAGAAGACGCGGTAGCCGAGTCCCGCCCGGGCGTTCTGACCGGCGATCGTCGCATCGCACGCCAGGTCATCGCAGCGGTCGCAAAGCCCCTGGAAAGTCAGGTCATCGCAGGGGTCGCCACACATCAGGCAATGACCGGCCGCGGGCAGGCCGGCGTTGAACTGGTCATCCCAGGCGGCTTGGAGGGCCTGCTCTTCGAGGCGGCGGTTATCATCGATCTCGCCGAAGGTCTGGGCAGCCCAGTCGAGATCAGACTGAGTGTAGGGCATCCGGCGTTCGCGGGGGGGCAGGATCCCGAAAGAGCGGTTCAGCTTGACGGGGGCGGCGGAATTGAACATCGTGATCATGGCGATGGCTCCTTGTTGGCCTTTGCCACGGTCGGGCGGGTGTTACCAGCACTCGCCCGGCCATTTTCCGATCCCGAGTCGAACGTCTCGACTCGACATAAATATGATACGTTTGTCTTAACTCCGAGTCAAGAGGTGCTTCCGCATCACTCCGGGTTCTTTTCACCGCTCCGTCCGCTAAAAGATCCTCATGTGGTAATAGATCAGCCGCTTTACCCCTCGAACGAGTTCCCGATGTTCGAATCAATGACGGACTGGGTACTAAACTGCTTTCGCCGGGTGCGTAGCAGATTCAGGAAGCCGAATGGCTTTCACGTGGCCAATCCGGCGCAACAGGGCGAAATCCTTCGGAGAGGGATAATTCCGATATCAAAGCTTAGAGGTTTGGATCTCCCGGGACGTACAGATCGAGATTTTACCTATATCTATACGGTGATTGGTCTAGAAAACGGACAAGTTGAACAGTTTGTTAAATATAGAAGAAAATCAAATGTTGCATCGATTATAATACCGCTGTATCTCCCTAAGCGAATTTATTCAAGGCTCGAGCAAGACAACACGTTTGGCCACTCCCATGCACGCAAGCACAAAGGGGTCATCCCGGCAAATTGCCTGGGTGAACCATTCACCTTGAAGTTAGAGCATCCTGGCCCCGGACGGCAGGAGTGGTCAGGACTTGCCGGCGACACACCTGACGAGTCTCCGGATTAGTCGTTCGACTGTAGAGCCGCCGCTCGCTCGGCCTCCTCTCGGGTCAACCCGCCGTTATACTCCATGATCGCCGCCCTTTCCTCGCGGTCGAACTCGGCCGGGAAATGGTTCTCGACCCACCATCGCCGTAGGTCGATGCCGGCCTCGTGAGCGTCCGTCCAATCCTTCCCCGACGGGGGCCGGACGCGGACCGCTCGGGCTGGCCACTCGGCGGCGGCCTTGTCCCCGCTGTCGTCGCCATCGAGGGCGATGAACCAGGTCGGGCATCGCAGCATCGCCAGCAATGTCGATCCCTCGGGCCGGCTCGATGCGCTCCCGAGGGTGACAATGCTCGCCAGGTCCCCCAGCTCTTGGGCGAGCAAGAGCCGGTCGAACTCCCCCTCGACGATCACCAGCGGCGTGCCGGGTCGGATCGCCTCGGGGCTTGGATAGAGGCTCCAGCCGGACCCGAACGCCTCGATGTACTTCGCCCCGCTAAACAAGCCGATTCTCCGGACCTTGATCCGGGTCAATCGGCCGGACGCGAGCCAGGGGATGACGATTCCCGCCAGGGGCCACGTCCCGCTACCATCCCGCTTCGGCATCCGGATCTTGTCGGCCGATCCGAGGCGAGCGGCCTTGATCGTCTCGGGGGTCAGACCGCGGCCTTCGAGGTAAGCCACCGCTGTCCGTCCCTCGGGCGTCCAGAGCCTCACGACAGCCTCATCGACCAGCGCCAGGCGCATCGGCCAAGGACAGACCGGACGGGCCGTCAGGCGGGCTACCAGCGGACCGGGCGGGCGGGCGGGCGGCCGGAATCGAGGGCCAACCGGGGCCGGCGCCCGGGAGTTTCGAGGATTTCGAGTAACCCCGCGAGGGAACATTCTGGCCGGTCGCATAGGCCACGGCCTCGGGGAATGTCCACCCCGGATTGAGGCGGCGCACCAGCTCGATGGCGTCCCCCTCCAATCCGCATCCCCAGCACTTCCAGCGACGGTCTCCGGTCAGTACACAGAATGACGGGTTCCAATCGTCGTGGAACGGGCAAATCCACCAGAGGCGTCGCGTCGATCGCTCCCCGCGGCGTCCCGGGGCCGGGCCAAGCAATCGGGTCGCTACGTCGGCCAGATCGATCGTGTCCCGGACCGCCTGCCAGTCGATCCGCTCCCCTCGGGCGGTCGCCGTGAATCGGCCGGTCACTGGAGCTCTCATCCCCATGACATACCACCTACTTATTTCTTGAAACCCTTGAAACCCGGCCTGGTCCAACCGGGCGGGCGGGTTTCCAGGAATTCAAGGTTCTTGAGTAACGAGTAACGCCGGGTTTACTTCGTAGGAGGGCGAAGGGGGGCGGCCGGGCCTCGGGCCGGATTGCGGCGCCTGGCGAGTGCGGATCGCGTTCCGGCCGATCAAGTTGGCCAAGGCGTCCGCCAGGTCGTCATCCTTGACCCACCGCCGGGCCTGCTTGAAATCGTGCTCGGTGAACGACGTGCGTTGTCCGTCCCGGATCCAATCCACGATCGCCTTGGCCGCTCGCATTCGCGCCAGTGCCGGGGCCGCACGCGATGACGGCCTGAATCCTGCGGGCGTGGCTCCTGAAGTAGCCAATGAGCTTCCAGGCATCATCGACGTGACAGGGGCGGACTTGGGGCACCTCCAAAGGGTCGGCCGTCGGGTCGGCGGCATGGTGCATCAGGGTCAGGATGAGGGTCAGGCGGCCGGCGTACTCGCGGAGTTTGCCCCATGCGCCGCGCAGGTGTGGCGGAAACTCCGGGGCGTTCATTTCGGCCGAATGGGCGTTGTACCGTTCCTCCCATCGAGTCTTGCCCTCGGGCGTGAAATACGCGACGTGGGGCACGGATCGGCCATCCTTGAAATCGAGGGGTCTCATCCAGAGGCGGGCGATAAGGGAACACCAGTCGGCGGCCAGATCCTCGGGGATCCCGCGATTCGACCATGCGGCCACGGGGAGAGGGTCGGGAAAGGCCAGCAAGAACCGGTCGATGAAACCATCGGCCCGTCCCTTCGGGTCGGCCAGTTCACCCAGCATGTCGGGCGTTAACCCGCCGACGATGCTCAGCGAAGGATGCGGGCAGCGGATCGGGACGCCGTTCTCGTGGTTGACCCGATCCTTCACGATGCGGTCCCCCGACCAAATCTTGAGGGCGTTGCTCCGGTCGTTCCCCTTCCCCCCTTTGAACTGATTCATCCCGAGGAGGAACGCGCTCAGTTCGTCCCGGGTCATGATCAGTCCCCGGGCGTTGGCCTCCAAGATGTGGGGCAAGACCTCCATCGTCGCGTCATCGATGTCGATCCGGCGGGGCTTGGGCGGTGGCGGTGGCTTGGTCCCTTTCGGGGTCCCGGCGACCTCTTCCTTCCATCGCTCGAGGTACCGGGCATATTCGGCGGCAAGCTGGTCGTCGATGGTGCGGACGGCGGCGGCCGTGGCCTTCAAGGCGGGCGTCTTCCCGTCCGAGGGCGGGCCGACGCTGCCCATGAAGGTGGTCGCGCCGGCGAAGTAACCGGGCTTGAGCATCAGGCTAACCGATCGGCCGATGGTCCCCCCGGCCAAACCGAGCATGGGCACTCCGAGGAAGTCCCGAGGGCATCCGATCGCGTCCGCTCCCTCGTTCACCAAGCGGGCGGCCAGCTTGGGCAGCACATCGACCGGGAATGGCTCGACCGGCGGCAGTTCCTCAAGGCGCAAGGGTGCCCAGTCGCTCGATGGCCATGCCGATCCGGCGGCTGGGGCCGGGGCTGTCGGGTCGGCATCGCTGATCGCCTTGATGATTGCGTCTCGATCGTCCCGGCCCGCCAAGAAGGCGTCGAAGATGTGGCATCGGTCCGTGAACGGCGTGGCAGCCAGCAACGCGGCCAGCCGCCGGAACGCATCGGACATGGCGGCCAGATCGGCGGCCGTGACAGCCAGGTCGGCCGTGAGGCGGGCCAATACCCAGCAATCGAAGGGGGGCGGTATCATCGGCGTCCACCCCTTTCGAGGAAGGAGCGGACCGTCTCGGGTCGCCATAAGGGCATCTTGCCGATGGTCAGGTCCGGCCTCGGGAATCGGCCGGCGGCCCGCTCTCGCTCGATGGCGCGGCGTGACACCCCGAGGGCGTCGGCCAGCTCATCGAGGCGGTAGGCCAATGGCTCGATGCGGGGTCGGTCGGCCTGGCGGCTTTCGAGGGCCTGGCGCAGTCCGGGCAGGACCGCGGTCAGCTCGCTCAGCGCTCGGGCCAGTGATACGCTTCCCTCGGTAGAATCGACGGCCTCGGGCGGGCGGGCGGCCTCGGGCTGGATCGGCTCTTTGTCGGATGGGGCCGGCGCGGTAGAATGGTCATGCGACTGATCATTCACGGCGCCTCCGGCCTCGGGTCGGGGGCGTTCGTGTTTATGCAACCCGCACCCCCTCGGGCCGGGCGGCCTCGGTCTGGGGATCGGCTTGGCTCTCCAGCCAGCTCGTGATCCACTTCCCCAGGTAGAGCACGCGCTTCCCTTGGCGCGTGAAACGCAGCGATCGGCTCCGCCTCGCGGCGGCGAGTGCCGAATCGGTCAGCCCGAGGGCCTGACGGAGCGATCCGTCGTCGTAAATGGCCTCGGGCTCGATCGAGACAGGATGAAGCATGGGCATGTCCTTTCCTATAAGGGACACGCCCATGCTAAGGCGGGCATCTCGGGATTTCGGCGGTTGCGTGCGGTCGCGCGTTAGTGTCGCTCAGTGTCGGCCAGCGTGGTCCGACCCGCCCGAAAAGACGTCAGGGAGGGGACGATTGAACTTCCGTTCAAGCCAGGGCTTCATCTCCGAGTAGGCATACTCGTGCGGCTTGCCACCGCCTCCGATCACCCTCGGGCGCGGCATCGTTCTCTGTGTAGCGCTCCAGGGACCGCTTGCGTCGGTTGACCAGGGCGGCACACTGATCGAGGGTCACCAATTCTTCGGCGGCCCGAGGAGACTTCCCAGGCGAGCCATCCGGCCCGGCGACAGCCGGCCCCAAGTCTCGGGCCACGGCCATCGGGGGCGGCGGATCGGTCGGGGAGTCGATCGGCTCAGCGCATGCCGTCTGTGCGGGTGGGCTTGGTTCAGGGCCTGTCGGCCCGGAATCGCGTTTACTGCGGAATGAACATTTGAGTGAAGGGTGTTATATGGGGCTCGACCAGCCCCACTGGCCCGGAAGCGGTCGGGATCAGGTTGAATGTGGCGAAATGCTCCCCGGTCTCGGGATCCTTGATGGGTACGCTGACCGGCCCGGTCTTCCTGGAGACCGTCACCTCCGTTTCCCAAACGAGTTCCGTCGGCCCGTTGCAGCAGGGGCAGAGGATTTGGTCTTGGTATCCCGGCACATCCTCGGGCTTGACCGGACCGATGCTCTCGAGCTCCCCGATCTCACGGAATTTGGCGACATCATGCCCGACCCACCGGTCTGCGTCGAGCTGATAATAGGCGGTGCATGAGGTGCTCTTGTCCTCGAAGCGCTGAACGACGACCCGCTCCATGTAGGCTTCCAGCGGGATCGTAACTTCATTCCCATTGGCCAATCGGATGCGGTACTCGGCCATGATTCCCCTCTGCATCGGACGGGCCGGACCGAGCCGGGCGGTGGGCTGAGGGGGTTCCTCCACCCCGGCCCGGTCCGCTTGGTCCGCCGGTTTGCAACCCGTCGGACCGTCCCGTCCTAATTAGTATACCCGAGGGGATCGGCGGATCCGGGGGTGAGTCCCTGAGAGAAAGGGGGAAATCTTGGCAAGGGGCGCCGGGGCCAGATGATCGGCGGCGATCGGCATTGGAGTATCGGACGTGTTCCATCGAGAACTTGAGCGCTCCAAGTCGGGAGGGGAGGAACCTCGCCGGTCGTCCAGAAATCCGGTCCAGTCGCATGCCACGCGACGAGGAAAGGTAACGAGGCATCCCGACCGACAGTGTTCACTTGATCCTAGCGGTAAACTCGGCCCATGATTGATGGATGCTCGCAGAATCCCCCACGATCTCATATCGAAGCTAAGCTCTCGGATCGCCTATGGTGACGCCGCACGGCTGGCCGAGTTGGCCAAGTTCGACCACGGGTGGAGTAGGGACTTCGCGGCGGGGGTCGGCGGCGACTCCGAGGCGATCGAGCGCGAAGTTATGCGGAGGTTCAGCCTCACGATCCACCCGAAATTGTCAGGCTCGCCGTATGCGATTAACGCGAACAACGCCAGCCGCGGTTGTGAAACGGCCGGTTGCACCGGGGCTTCCGGCGTGCCAGACTGAAGTCAACGCGGACCCGCGATGAGGCGAGAGTGTCCGGCCGGACGGGTCGCACCTCGATGTCGTCAGGGCGTTGGACCGGCCTTGGGGTCAAGGTCGTGGCGACGAGATGGCCTGAAGATGTTTCTTCAATCTCCTGGCGAAGTAGGAGACTTTGCAGACATCATTGGGATGTATTAATTTGATAATCTCGAAAGCATCGTTCTTCTTATAACCATCAGGATTACCGGGTCTAATCGCAGAATTCAGTCTCATGAGAATTTTCTCTTTTGAGTGGGTCTCGATATCTTTACCATTAACAGGCTTCGGGAGTTTTCCGGGCTTAAAGCTCGGTCCGTAATAGCTTGAAAGGGATGATATATCGCACAGAAACCACGCTTCCACGCATTGTACCATGAAATGAAGATGATCTGAGGTAGCCTGGGCCGGCTTTAGCCATTCATCACCCTTTCTCATTCGCACATAATCCCAGGGATCATCCGACGGCGCGATCGGTCCCTCTGAATCCACTAAGAGTACGACATGGTCCCCGGGATCGAGGTTCGATAGGGCGGCACGGAACATTTTGAACGCTTGACTCCGACCTCCACTCGGTGTGATGCTGGCTTTGTCTCTCCCTGCGAGAAGTTTGCTGAAAAAAGATTCGAATCCTCGACGACACTCTGTTATTGATGCCCCCCCATCTCCGCCGCCTTCTACGATTATCTTCACGCTCACTAGCGTAGCCCTCCGAACACATTTCGACGCCACAGGGGGCCGAGGCTGTAGATCTCGAGCCAATCCACAAGTTGTGACCGATCGAGTCGCTTGAGCGTAGTCTTCCCGTCCCGCTTCTCGCAGACGACAATGCTTTCGGGCTGGCTCGTCAAGGCATCAACCAAGGTGTCGCTATGTGTGGTAATGATCAACTGGGATCGTCCTGCCGCCTCGCGGAGGAGCCTAGCCAAGTCAACGATGATATCGGGATGAAGACCGGTCTCAGGCTCTTCGATGCAGAGTAAGGGCGGGGGGGCCGGATCAGTCAAGATAGCTAGCAATGTCAGCCAGCGAATGGTGCCGTCCGAAAGCCGAGTCGCAGGAACCGGAGATCGCAACCCTGCTTCAGTCAAATAGAGCAAGATTGTACCGCCTTGAACTTGGGTGCTCAGGCTTTCGAACCCTTCGTACAACGAAGTCATGTACCTGTCAATCGATCTCTTTGACTCCTTGAAGGTTAGGAGACGGTTGATAACCGCCGCGAGGTTTGAACCGTCGGACATCAAAGTGCGGTTTGGCAGATCCGTTGTCTGAGCACTGCGGACGAGATCTAGTTGGCTGAAGTGTCGGGCACTGTAGAATCGAAACGACCGATACAGTCGTTGAAAGGAGCGAAAACGCCTGTCGAAGTCGAATTCTTGACGGTCGCTAATGATCGACTGTGTGATGTCGATATTGCCGCGGCTGATCGTGTTTTTTCTCCGGCCCAAGCGAAAGGTTGGCTGAGCATTCACATAGGAGAATATTGGAATTTTCGAGATACGGCCACTTGGCGTCGGGAAGACAAGAGTCTCATCGACAATTTCATATGTTTGCCCAACAATTGCAAATGAGAGAGAGTGGCGGAATGGCATGCGCTCACTGAGGTTTCCAACTAACTCAATCGAAGCGGTCAGGCCCTCATTACCGCCTTTCCAGGTAAACTGGCCAGATCCGCCGCCAGCTCTGAAAAACTCGGACAAGTCTTCCGCAGTCGCCGCCATGAGACCAATCGCCTCAAGCAAGTTCGACTTCCCCGAGGCGTTTGGACCGATTATGACATTCAGGGCGCCCAGCGCGATCCCTTCAGACTCAGGCCCAAAAGAGAGGAAGCTTCTCGGTTTTATACGCTCGATTGGGAGGAACATCAGCCTGGCGATCCCCGTTCTGACTGGACAGATTGGTCCACGTTCAGCCTAGGCGCGAACAACAACAGTCCCGATCAAGTCTATCGGTTGCGACATCGCCAGGTCATCACCCTTCTCGGCGGCCTCTTCAGCGCAAGTCATGGATCTAAGCGACTTCAAGCAACCTCGCCAGCCCCACGCAGGGCTCTTAGGTCCATTCCTCTATTCCTAGGAGAGTGCAAGCAGTTATACCCTCGTCCAACCTTCGACGGAGCCGGCCTGAGCCTTCCGGCTGGCATGACAACAGTCCTAAGAGGGCTGGGGTGCTTGTCCAAGAGTTCAGTCCGCCCGGATGCAATCGTCGGTCACGAGTCGGGCCGGGTCCGGGTAGCCGGGCGGAATCCCCGGGGCGGTCACGGGTTCGCCTGCCTGCTCGCGTCGGGAGACGTCTAGATTGAGTGCCAGCAGTTGGGCAAGGAGGTCTTTCTTCGGCGAGAATCCGTAGGCAGCTAGAACCGCCGAGTCGAGCGCTGCATGGGCATTCTTCAGAGAGTTTGCACCCGGCATCTCGAGCATCCGATAAATCGCCCTCAATCCTCCTTCGACCTTTCTCAAAGCATCGTCGCGAACACGCCGCACCTGTCGGCCAGCTTCGGCTATGGCATCTATCTCACCCTTCTTGGGGAATTGGGGCCAAGGAAATGTTTCAAATATTGACTCACTTGAATAATTATAATCTTATTCGTTTTTTAGTCTCGCTGCCTTGGCTTGATACCAAGTCAGGTGGGGCTTCCCTTGAATGATACCAAATGAATAATCATCGTCGAATACAAAAATCTGAAGCTTGTCGCCAGGTAGGACGGAGGATTCCATGAAGGTAAACACGAAGGGCCAGCGCTGAGTTCTCGAACCCGTGAGGTATCGGCCGTTCAGTTGCTGCAGAGCCCGTTTCATATCGCTCCGGCTCCACGATAATTGCCACCACCGCTCTAAAAATTGCTTATGATGTGATCGCATTCTTCCAGTTGAATCCTTTCCTTCGTCGGCCTTTGATGGCGGCGCATGCAGTACTGTCTGCGCACATGATTGAAAGCTGCTTTGAATTGCTGTGCGTCAATCATGCTTTTGTCATTGAAATCGATGACGAACCGCCTGGGCACTCCGTCTCCACTCACAATTTCTCGCCCGATAAGATAGGGGAAAATTACGCGCCCTGACTCGGGGTCGTCTTTGAGCATCGCAGCCCGCGCATCTGGTGAGAGAACGAACCCTGAATGTCCGGGTGTAATCCCCTGGAAAAACCTCTGAGGAGTCTGGTTGCATCTGAGTGGCGACGCCTCCGCAACGTCGGTCTTATCTGAAAGTGATGAGCTTATGATCTCACATTCCCTGTAATCCAACTCGTACTCTTTACTGATGGGGCCGCTTCTCCGAGCCTTAGGTGTCTGGAGCGATACAAGTGGAGTAACTCCGAACCAGAGTTTCCGTGCACCTGGACATACCGAAGCGTCGTGGCTTCTGACCCAATTGACGATTGAAACATGGACGTTCGCCTCCCCGGACCACGGTTGGTTATCGACGGCCTCGATGATCGTCCCCGTCTGGACCACGTAATCCAGACCGCCGACGCGGGATTGATTGTTGCGGATGTTCTGAGTCCCGACTAAACCCGCCCGGCCGGTAACCGGGTCCTCGGGGAGGCACGGCGGAAGTTGCTCGTTCGCCTTGCGGAACCAGTAAACGCAGTAATCTGCCATGCCGGGAACCTCGGGATAGGCACGGCGAACGGCGTTAACGTAGTCGGGGCCGCGCTCTGGTTTGAGGCGCTTCGCCCCGAGGAACGGCGGGTTGCCGATGATGACATCAACCCGCGGCCATTGAGCCGGGTTTCTCATCTCATCGATGAGGGCGTCCCCGGTCCTGAAATTCTCGTCAAGGTTGTCGAGCGGTAGGGCACGCTCCGTGATATGCAGTTCATCGATCGCCAGCTTGCGGGCGATCATCATCGTCACCTTGGCCAGCTCGACCGCGAACGGGTTGATGTCCATCCCGTAGAACTGCCGGGCCGACACGAAGCCGAACACAAGTTGCGACGGGTCGTAGCTCCCCGAGAGGTCGGCCATCCGCTCGAAGATCCGGGCTTCGAGGCGCTTCAACTCGCGGTAAGCTAGATAGAGGAAGTTCCCCGACCCACACGCCGGGTCGAGCACTGTGTAATCGTGCATCCGCTGCCAGAGTTCGCGCAGCCGCCTGAGCGTGTCGGCTTTCTCGATGAGCTCGCGCCAGGGCTCGACAATCGTCGGGCCGACAATCTTCATGATGTCGGTCGGATGGGTGAAGTGCGCCCCGTAGGCGTGCCGCTCCTCTTTCCCGAGGGAGTGCTCGAAGAGCGTCCCGAAGATCTCAGGACGGACTTTGGACCAGTCTTCCTTGGCGGCGGCCTTGAGGAACCCCAACTCGTCCAGCGCAGCTCGACGCGGGCCGGCTCGGCGAAGAGTCCGCCGTTGAAGTAATCGACCCCCTTATAGCGGTCATCCGGCGTCTTCTCTCGGCGGTTCATCGCCTCGAAGAGACCGCCGAGAAGGTCTCGGCTGTCCTGCCTCGTCTGGCACTGGTCCAGCAAGTTCGCCAGCAAGTAACGGGGCAGCATGCCGATATCTTCGGCGAACAGGGCCACGAGCATCTGGAGGATGAAGCGCTGGGCATGCCGCGGGTCGATGGATCCGCTCGGGCGGTTCGGGTCCACCAGCTTGTTGAAGCACTGAGTCCGTCCGGTGAACCCCATCTTTAAAGTGGTCGAATGGCGCGGGATCATGTTCGGGGCACCGTCTTGATTCGTCCCCGGCGTTTAACGCGCGCGATCGCCCCGAGGTCGTCCAGGGCGAGGACGAACGCGGGGCGACGAGCTCACACCCGAGCCGGGTTTCACCCGGGGCTATTCCAATCGCAAGGCTCAGGGGCGATCAACCCCTCGCGTCGTCGCCGGCCTGACGCAACGCTTGCCAGCGGTCGGGAAGCAGTTCCTCGATCCGCCGCGCCGGATGCGTACTCACCCGATCGAGCACATCTCGCAGATAGGCTTGCGGGTTGATCCCAAGATCCTTGCATGTCGTGCACAGGCTCATCAATACGGCCGCCGTCTCGCCTCCCTTGTCGCTCCCCGCGAACAACCAGTTCCTCCGACCGATCGCCACGGGTTTCAGCGCTCGTTCCGAGGCGCCGTTATCGAGCTCGAGGTATCCCGCCTCCAAAGGACGCGTCAGCGCCGCCCAGTGATTCAGCGCGTACTGCATCGCGTCGGCGATCACGCTCTTGGGCAGCACCTGCGGCAGCTCGGCTTCCAGCCAGACATGGAACTTCTCGAAGATCGGCCGCGAACGCTCGGCTCGCAGCTCGTGCCGCAGCGCCACGAACGCCTCATAGTTCTCGACCTCTCGCTCCTTCGCTTCGCGCTCGACATCGTAGAGCAAACCGATCCACGCCAGTGCTTGATGCGACCGCTGCGGGTCGGTGCTCCGCGCCTCGTAGAACTTCCGTCGAGCGTGCATCAGGCATCCGACCTCGACGATATCGCCCGATAGGAACAGGCCGTCATAGCCCGAATAGGCGTCGGCCTGGAGGTAGCCCTTGAAGTCCTTGAAGATCTCCCTCGGCCCGGCGGCGGTGTGGTCCGGCGTGTAGTCGTAGACCACGTAGGGATGGTCGTGATCGCCGACGCTGGCCCACAGCCTCCCCTTCTTGATCCCCTTGCCATCGTGGTCCTGCACCGGCACCGGCGTGTCGTCATTCTGGACGACTTTCGAGGCAAAGATCAGGCTCCGCATCAACGCGACGATCGGCGCCAGCAAGTCGGCGGCGACGGCCATCCAGTCGCACATCGTCGATCGCGCCAGCTCGACGCCGAGCCGCTTGAAGATCCCCTCGAGGCGATAAAGCGGCAGGTGATCGGCGTACTTGCTGACCGCCACATGCGCCATCAGCCCCGGGCCGGGCAGGCCCTTCTCGATCGGCTCGGGAAGCCGCTCGGCGATCACGACATGGGCCTTGCAGCAGGGGCAGGCATACTTGGGGCGAATGTGCTCGAGCACGACCATCGACGCGGGGACATATTCGAGCTGCTCGCGGACCTCGCGGCCGATGCAGGTCCGCTCGGTGCCGCAGTCGGGGCAGGCGCGTTGTTCGGGGGGCACGTCGTAAACGATCGGCTTGCGGGGCAGGCTCGCCGGCAGAGGCTTGCGGCCGTGACCATCCTTCTTCTCGCGCGCGCGGGTGTCGAGTCCGGGGCCGGCTCCTGTGTCGCGGCGGTCGTCGGGGCCGGCTCGGCCTGCGCCAGGATCTCGCGGGCGAAGAGCAGGAGCTGGGCGGGGTCGATCCGCTCGCCCTTGGGGCCATGGCGCTGGCGGAGGAGCTGCTCGAGCTGGTGCTGGAGCTTGTCGATGAGATGCGACTGCTGGCCGAGCGTCTTGAGCAGCTCGCGGATGAGCTGATGCGCCGTCGCCAGGTCGTCGGGGAGTGGATCATCGAGGGTGATCATATCCTATACTACGAGGACGCGTGCTGGAGTGTTGGCGCATAATTCTCCGAATTTTGAGGTGGGGTGGCGGGTCGGGAATAGCGGGGCCGCCGTCGCGCGGTGTCCAGGTCGATGCCGGCCAGGAGCGCGGCGAGTTCGGCGGTGGTCATCTCGACGCGATCGGAGGAGGCGGCCGGGACGCGGAAGGTGCCGCGTTCGAGTCGCTTGGCCCAGACGGCCAGTCCATCGCGATCCCAATACAGGACCTTGATGCGGTCGCGCCGCTTGTTGACGAAGACGAAGAGGTGACCGGAGAGGGGGTCGAGTGCCAGGCGGGTCGATGCCAGGGCGGCCAGGCCGTCGAAGCTTCTTCTCATGTCGGCCGGTTCGGCGGCGAAGTACACGCGGATCGCGGCGCTCAGTCCGAACATGGGCGATCCTCCAGGACGGCGATGAGATGGCGGAGGGTTCGGGGGTCGAATCCGGTTGGGACGGCGATGCGATGACCGGTGGCGAGGATCAGCTCGAGGTGGGACCCGCAGGCCGAGAGAGATGGGTTCGCATCGGGGAGGATGGTGACGGGGAGGAAGTGATGATCGGCGACGGGCGGATGGGCTTGGTCGGCGGGGATGGGCCGAGACGGGCGGGGCTGGTAGAGGTGCCTTCGGAAGGTGTGGAGTGGCAGTTCGCGCCGGCGGCAGAACTCGGCCTGGGTCAGACCGCTGCGGCGGAAATCGTTGAGGATGGCGTTCCAGCGTAGGTTGACGGTGCGGGTTCGCGGCATGAGGCGGGCTCCCCGCCGGATCGAATGGACCCGGCAAGAGCAGCATCGCCGGCCCTCGCCGCCATTACCAGATGCACTTCACCGGACGGACACGAAGCACTCGGCCAGTTGATCGGCCGCCTTGCGGGTCACCGCGACTTGATCGTTGCCGAAGACGGGCTTGAGGGGAGTCGAGAACAGGAACCCGAGGGCTCCCCATCGCGTGGTCAAGTCCGGGAGTTTGACCTTATCGACCGGGGCGTCCATCTGCGTGTCGAAGTCATAGATCCAGAACTCATCGAAGTTGCACAGGATGACATACCGCGGGCGGCCGGGAACGAGCCGGGTCCAATAGTCGAACGCCTGGCGGTAATGGCGGGACAGGTCTTCCCCGCGTTTCTTCATCTCGATGAGGACGACTGGCTTCCAGACGAGATCGGCGAACGAGGTCCCCTTGCCGGCCGCTTTCTTGACCCGCTCCTCAAGCGTCGCGCCGGCTTCCCTGACCCCAGCGTGGCCGAACGCCTGGAACAGTCGATCGAGGTAGACTTGGGCTTCCCCCTTCTCGTCCCCACGGATGTTCGACCCGACCCAAGAGATGAATTCGGCCAGCCGCTTCGTGCGCTCGGATTCCATCGTCGGTCCCCCTGTCCTCTTCATCGTGGCACGGGGCCAGATTATACCGGCATGGTTCGACTCATGCACCCGGGTTGCGGGAAGACGTTCCCGGCGGCGCCAGAGAGCCATGAGCCTGCCGCGGGCCGGGCCGGCGGCGATCCGCCCGGCGGGCGTCCCGACAACCGCCGGTCGGGCCGGGCCGGCTCTGCCTGTTCCTTGCCTGTTCCCAGGCTGGAAATCGGGCGGGCCGGGCGAGACCTGACAACGAGGCGATCGACAAGCCTCGGGGCCTAATTCGACAACGAGGCGATTGACCAAATGTCTCGAGGCGCGGGGCGGGCCTGGCGGGGGTCGTCTTCCGTAGATAGGCGCAATCCGGGGCGCAAGACTCAGCGCGATCGTCTCAGGAACAGACGCAAGACAGACGGGACGGACTCGGCGGGCTCGGGGGCTGTGACGGTCGGTCGGGCGGAACTTGGCACCGAGGAGAGGGCCAGATTTCGGGCCGCAATTTCGGACGCTCCTCGTTGCCAGGATCGCCCCGGATGCGTGTCCGGATGTGCGATTCCGGCCGGCAATTCAGACCGCTCATAGGCGTTCGGAACCCCTGGGGCTCCCACCTCAGGAACAGGTGCGGAACAGGTGGGGCCAGCCCCTCCGTCGATGTTGGGTCCGGTGCTCTTCACTGACCCTGCCCGGCACGGTCCCGCCGGACCGACTGGGTTCCGCGTCGCCGGGCCGAACCTTAGCTTTTCTTAGGGTCCTTTCCCTCAACCGCGCCGTCGGGTTTCGGGGCGGCCCCATCAGGGCCGATGCTTGCCCATTTGCCTGCCCGCCGGCAAAGCGGAATGAGCGCGATATAACGGCAGGGGCGGCCTCCCTTGTTCCGCGGCTTGCGTCGGGGCATGTTTCGTTTCCCGCTCCTGAGGGTTTCAAGGGTTTCGAGAAACAAGTAGCCAGGCCGGCATCACTTCCCCGGGCGGCCTCTGGACAAAACCCCGGAACTCTAAGGGGGCAAGGTTCTGTCCCGCCACCCGGAGCGATCGATCATTCACTTCGACGCTTCGCGGACCATCGCCGCGATGCCGGCGCGGACGGCCTCGGGCAGTCGATCCCAAGCCTCAATGACGGCGGCCAAGTCAGGGTCGGTCTGACAGGTGTCATGGCGCAGGGAAGGCGCAAGCGGTCCCTGATTTGAAGGATTCGCCTTGATTTCCAGGGGCTGAGGATCGCTTCGCTCCGGACTTTTAATCCGTTGGTCCTGGGTTCGAGTCCCAGCCCGGTCAATCGAGAAGATCTGATGCGAGAGGGGCCCACGTGAGTCGCTCGTGGCGGGTTGCGGAAGAATGTCAGCTTGGATGCCTCGTCACGATAGCGATTGCACTGATCGTGACCTCGACTGCCACGCACGGTTTAGCTCAAGATCCGGAGCGTCGAATCCTGCCCCGAGACATTGACGGTACCCTCTGGTGGCTGCCGGAAGATACCCAGACGCTAATCGTCCCTTAGGGATCGTGTCAGGTCGGCATTCCAGAGGCAGAGCAACTTGCGAAGGGAATAAACCTTGAGATGGGCCTTCGGGTGAACATGGGCCTGGGTACTTCCCCATCTCTGAAGCCGATCAGGTGCATGGATTCCGCGACCACCGCATCGCGCTCGCGATGGAGGGAAGCCGCCATTTTCGCGCTCCCGATGGTTGGGGAACCACCCTCTATGAGGGAGCGAGGATCATCGTCTTCCAGGATGATCTGGGTCAGGCCGGTGAAACCTGGATGAGGGCGTTGAAAAAGAGGGCCGCGAAGACCGAGATGATCGCCGGCTTCCAGGTCCCGATCTACCAGGAGAAGGTGGGTCGCGACCTCTGGTCATGCCATTACGCCCAGCCAAGGCCAAACATCCTGATCGCCGCAACCGATCGCGGTTATCTCCAGACGATCCTGGAACGGATGGGCAGGCGGGGCAATCGGCGGGCCCTCCCTGCGCATCTACGCGAGTGGAAGCAGTTGGATGGCCAGGCGAGGTGCTGGGCGATCCACCACCATGACCGGCAAGACGCCGAGCAGGACGATAGCTCACCGCTCGGTGGCCCGAAGGTCGCGGCTGTACCGGACGAGGAGGCGGTGGGTTTCGCTTTCTTCCTGGATCGATCCTCGGGGAGCGGATCCTCGACGGGCCGCCAGTCCGACGGGATGAAGCGAATCCAGTTACTCAGCGATCGAGGCCCGTCCGCGGCGCTTCCATCAAGGCACCACGTCGGCCACCAGAGCTTTTCGGCTTCCGGACCGACCAGAGCGACCAGGTATAGGCCGGATGAGTCGCAATGCACTTGAACGGGCCGCATGGATGACCTCCTCCGATCCGCCGGCCGCTGGCCCCGCCGTCCGATCCGGCCCGCGGTCCGGGCGGTGAACGCGGGGGACGGCATTACGAGCCCCCATCGATGATCGAGCGTTCGCGTCGGCGGACAGATCGGAGCGGAGGAGGATGCCTTGCGGCAAAGAACGCGGCCCCGAGCCCGCACGAGCCCGAGGCGGCTGGCTGGCTTCACTCTTCATGACAGGGAGAATCGGGACAGAGCGGGAACGGGGGACAGTTGCAGCAGCAAGTCCCCGCCTTCTGCGACTTCTCCGGCGAAGCGGGCGGACTAGGCGACACCAGTAGGGCCACAACAAGGACCAACAGAATTTTCATCCTCGCAGGCTCCTCATGCCTTCACCCATTCCGGGGACCGCCGGGAAGGCTGACCGGTGGTCCTCTCTTCGGCGCAAGACATCCCGCACCGTGTTTCGGCATCTTCAGTCAGGCAGAGGCCCAGATCCAGAAGGCCGGTTGGGGGCGGGGGATCAGCGCAGATGCTACGCGCGTCGCGGAACGGCCGACGAGTCCGAGCGAGGTGTGAGTGAACAAGCGGAACGGTGGGCCTTATCTCAAAGGCTCCCTCGCCGATCTCGGTAGCACCGGCGCCCGCTTGATCCTCGATCGCCCGCTGGAAAGCGGCGAAGTGATCCGTCTATCCTTCTCCCGAAAGTCCGGCGAGGCCCGCGTCCAGCAAGGCCAGACGATCGTTGGTCAGGTGCAGAATTCCCGAGGCGTGCCCGGTCGTCATGTCATTGGAGTCGCCTTCGCATGGTCTACGGGCTGCAAGAGAAAGCAGGTGCCGAACCCGGTCAAGACCGGGTTCTGGTCGTGGTTGCGAGACTGCTTTGGAAGGGAGAGTCCGAGAAGGTCGGTTCACTCGCACAATGGATTAGGCGGAATTCTGAGACCTTCGATAACGAACGATCGTGCGTGGTCGCGTGCCGATCGTAAAGATTCGTGATCTAGACTTCTCACAGTCGGGCACGCTGGGAAGTCGCCCGAGGGCACGCAGGACTTTATCGCGAGGCCATTGAGCCATGAACGAAGTTCAGACCCTCCGGGTCGGCTCCGAACCGACGGAGGTACCGGAAGTCGATTGTGACAGCCCCTTGGTACTGGTCGTCGATGACAGTTCCCTGTTCCGGCGATTGGTCGGCGGACTGATCCGAGATGGCATCGGTTGCCGCGTGGCCTACGCCAACGATGGAATCGAGGCACTGCGCCTCCTGGAGTCGACCGAGCCGAGCGTCGTGATCACCGACGTCCAGATGCCCCGCATGGACGGCTTTGAGTTGGTCCAGTCGATTCGCACCGACCATCCCCATATCCCTGTCATCTTGATGACAGCCTACGGCAGCGAGGCCATCGCCGCGCATGCGCTCAACGCCGGTGCGGCGAGCTACGTCCCCAAGGAATGCCTTACCTCCGACATCGTCAATACGCTCCGACTGATCCTCACGGTTGTCAAAAGTAACCAGCGGCGAAGGCTGCTCCTGGCCTGCCAGACGGCCCGGACCGGCTCATTCGAGATGGGTAATGACCCCGAATTCTTCCCCCCCCTGATCGGCCTGGTCCAGGAGGATCTCCTCTCCTTCTCGGTCGGGGATGCTACAACGAGGATGAGGGTAGCAATCGCGCTGCAGGAGGCCCTGGCCAATGCCCTCTATCACGGCAACCTCGAATGCTGCTCCGACCTTCGCCAGGAAGACGAACGAGATTTCTATCGACTGGCGGACGAACGTCAAGCCATCGAGCCGTACCGTTCCCGGCGCATTCACGTGGAGATGCGGATTGACCACGACGGATTCCGGATCGACATCCGAGACGAAGGGCCGGGGTTCGACGTCACGAGCCTCGATAAGCCGTTCGATCCCGAGGATCTGACCCGGATCGGCGGCCGCGGTATGCTCCTGATCCGGTCCTTTCTCGACGAGGTGATTCACAATGCGTCCGGGAACCAGATTACTCTGATCAAACGGTAATAGCGGGAAGGCGACAAGGCATCCTCGAGCAGGCTGGAGAACGGGTGGTATCCGAATCCGACCGTCAACACGCTGGCCCGCTATGTTCGCGATCGGCGAGCGGCTCGTGTTGGACCTGGAGGACTATGAAGCCGGGCGCGACGATGCACTGTTCGGCCGGCAGAATGGGAGGACCACCCTCGATTTTTGCCGGCAAGCGACGAACAGGGCGGCCGCCATTCTTGCCGCGATCCGGGACGCCCGGCGAGCTGGCGTGAAGGTACTCAGCGTCGAGGACTCGATACCGCCGGATCGCGGCACCGCGGCGGTCAACAGTGCGCTCATCCTGGCCTCGATGCTGGACCTCGATCCGCAGCCATTCAGTGAAGTGATGACGCTGCTCCCCGGAACGTACGGACGATAACGCAGGGTCGGGTCTCGCCAGCGAACCAGGTGCGCATTCGACTGAGCACGATAGGGCAATGGGTGCGGCAGGATTGTCCGCGGATGGCGCAGATGGACGCATATCCGATCCTGGCCCGGCCCGCTCTCCTCGTCCGACCAGCCATGACGTGGCGCCCGTCCCCGACGAACTCGTTGGCTTCTCCATCTGCGTCTATCTACGCCATCTGCGGATGATCGCCGGCTCGGCCGTCAACTACCATGGTGGCATTCGATGCGAACTGATACCGGAATCAACGTCCGATGGGCGTGGGGTAAGTCGAGCTACCCCTGTGAACTTGCAGATTTCCTGGTCTCATTTCTTCCGAGCCGGCGGGGCGACCTCATAACGAAGCTGCACCATGCCGTTCTTGTAGGCTTTGACCTCCGCCAGATGGAGGGCGACGTCGCTGTCGAGCTTGTCGAAGAACGATATTCCGTCGCCAATCACGATCGGCAGGATCGAATAACGGACTTCGTCGGCCAACCCGAGGCGAAGGCATTCGCCGGAAACGGCACCGCCTCCGACAAACCAGATGCTGCCGAAACGCGGGCCGCAGGCGCTCATTCACGAACTGCGCGAGATCGCCCGAGTAGAACTCGACGGAGTCCCGGGTCCGCGGCAGGTCGCGACTGGTGAGGACGAATGTGGGTTTGTCGCCGTACGGCCAGCCGAACCCTTCCGCTTCGAAACGCAACGCGGTCTCATAGGTTCGCGACCCCATGACGTAGCAGTCGATCGTCTTGAGGAATGCCTCGACAAATCCGGGGTCCATGGTGTCCCCGCTCTGCGAATTCGTCCGAGGTTTCGAGCCAGTCAACACGCCCGTCCTTTCGAGCGATGAAGCCGTCGAGGCTCGCCACCATGTGGATCGTTACCCGAGAATCGTGGGTTGCCATCGTCTTGACCTCACTTTGCTCGGCGCATCTGTGATCGAATTCATCTAGCGCCGAGATTCCGCGGCCCGCACCGCGGGTCCGCTGCAATGCTAACCAGGCTTACCGATCTGGTCGAGATGCCGGTCGAGGGTATGCAAAACCGCCGAGTGGATGCCCTCCCGCGGCTCGAACGTGATCGACCGCTCCAGGGGGATTCCCATGTCTCCCGGCTGACCCGTTTCCGGTTCGATCCCAGGCTCCCGTCGATCGACCTCGTTGCGAAAGATCTCCCTACGGCGCCACGCTGACCGCTGGCAGCGTGGTATGCCCGTTGCCCGACGGGAAGGGCGCCGAGATGTCGCGCGTGGATCTGGCCACCGCGGATGAGGCATCCGTCGCTCGAGCTGACCGGGCGCTACGCTCGGTGCCGGGCCGTGGAAATCGAAGCTGCGGCCTGGATTCCGCCGTGTCTGACACCGTCCGCGGATCGACCCGAGACGATGGTCATGACGGCGACCGATTCCCCCGTCGCTTTCGGCTCTTCTGCTACCGAGCCTATATTAAGACTTGAGCAAATCTTATATAATCGTCCCCGGGCCGGGCGTGATTCGCTGCTCCGTTGGCACCGACTCCGGGGAAAAGCTTGATAACCCTGCATGTTCCTGGAACAATCGTGATAAGAACACCCCCTCACCATTCCAGCACCCGGGGGCTTTCGAGTGGGCGCCGCTCTTCAGGAACGAGCGGCACGCGAGAAGACATCCTTCCAGGAGGGGCGACGGCGGATCAAGGAACGCTTCGACCACGCGCCCGGCCCCGCCCGGCCGGTTCCTCTGATGACCGCCAACGATAACCACCATGAACATGCCGGCCGCGGTCGCGGGTGTCTGTCTGTGGGCCGTGTGTGCGGCGGGTGGTCCGATTCCCGGTCTGGGCGCGGACGAGCCCCCTCGGCCGTTGGACGTGCTGCGCGAGGCCATCGAGCCGGCACGCGCGATCGACGACCCGGCCCGGCGCGATGCCGTGCTGAGCGATCTGGCCGAAGCCCTGACAATGCTGGGGTCGGTCCCGGATGCCCTGACGGTCAAGGATGCCATCGCCAGTCCCGTGGTGCAGGCGGGAGTGGTCCAGACCATCGTCTACGTGCAGACCGAGGCGGGCGATGTGGCCGGCGAGGTGCGTTCCGCCGAGGCTTTGAACACCCAGGAGGCCGAGAACGCCGGCTACAAGACCACGGCCGTCAAGCGGATCTCGGAGGCACTGGCCCGCGCCGGCGACTGGGACGGCGCGGCGAGGAAGGCGCGAAGCTGCGACCCGATGATTCGCGCCACGTTGATCGCCGACGTGATCGCGAATCGCGCCAGGGCGGGCGACGTGGACGGGGCGATCCGCCAGGCCGAGCGGCTCGAAAACACTTCGGATCCCCGATTCCGGACCGGTACTCCGCTTCCCTTGCCGCGCCGGGTGGCGATCGTGACGCTCGTCGGTGTCCTGGCCGAGAAGAACGAGCGGGATTGCACCGAACGACTGCTAGCCGCCCATCCCGACGCGATGGACGAGGGCCTGGCGGCCATCGCCCGCGGCCGGTTCAAGGCGCGCGACATGGACGGAGCCGCGGCCGCAGCGCGTCGGCTGGTCGATCGCGGCGGAGACTTGCATTCCGAGGCGATCGCTCGCGCAGGTGCTGATCCGCGCCTGATCGCCCAGGGTCGGTTGGACGAAGCGGCAAGGCTGGCCGACGGTGCTTGGCTGGTGCCGAAGGCGACTCGGCTGGACCTCGCCTCGGCGGAGCACGTCGAGCGGATGCAGAATTGGGCCCGATTCGCGGTCGCCCGCGCTCGGGCCGACCGGGGCGACGCGGGCGCGGCGGTGGCCGCCCTGGCAGGAATGCCGAGCGCGGTCTCGCGGGCCTTCGACCTGCTCGAACTGGCCCGAGCGCGCCTCGACAAGGGTGATCGCAAGTCGGCCGAGACCCTCGTGAATGCCGCCCTCGCGGCGCTGGAAGGGCCCACCGGCAGCGAATACTACCTCGCGTGGATCGGCGAGTTGATGGTTCGCTACGGAGAAATCGAGCCGCGCACCGGCTCTTCCGGCGAGCGATACTTGCTCGCGACATCGGATCGCCCGTCAATCGCCCTTATGCGGCCATCCGCCAGGCGAAGGGAGGCGACCTCGAGGGCGCCAAGCTCACGATCGCGGCCATACCGGAGGCCGAGGCCCGCTCCCGGGCCCGGCTCTGGCTGGCCGTTCTCCAGGCGCGAGAGGGCCGGGGTGACGCGGCCCTCGACACCGCTACATTGATCGAGGATCCGGCCATTCGCGCCACGGCGACCGCGCAGGTCGGCATGCTTTTCGCCCGGCGTGGCGACCGGGCGCGCGGGGCGGTCGCCTGCCGTCGCGCGGCCGAGATGGTCGAGTCGCCGACGGCTGAAGTCGTGCGGATCCTGGCGCACGCCTGGGCGGCGGTGCCGGGCGAGGCCGCCGCCGCGATCGAATGGGCCCGGCGGCGACCCACGCCCGAGCTGCGCGCGTCGGCCTTGACCGGCGTGGGCTGGGGACTGGGCGGGCGCCCCTTCTCGGTCGTCGGCTCGTCCCGTTATGTGATCCAGGATGTGGTCGGGCCCCCGCCACAACCGATGACGGAAGACGATCTCGATTAGAGAGTCCGATCGTGCGCCGGCAATTGCCTACATCCCGTTGGACAGCTTGGCGTGCCTGAAGACCATCAGGCCGGAAGCCTGACCTACTTGAGACTGGCGATGCTCTCGCTTTCTCCGTTCCCGTCCCACCGGATGGAGGAACGACTCGCGGAGCTGATGCAGGTGGCATGCGGATTCCGGCGGGCACCGATTCCTGCGTTCGAGGTCAGAATTGGCCGGCAACGACGATCTCGCCGCTGGACCTGGTCGAGACGTATCCGAAGACGTGAGCGTCCATCGACTCCTTGAGGAATCGGACCGAGCCGTCGCAGAAGACGAAGTTGCAACCCCCGGGGTGGAGGGCCCAGTAATTGGCGAGGTGGGCCCGCGGATCGTTCGGGGAGACCCAGGTGAGGTCGTCCCATTCGCCGGTGAAGCCCAGCACGAGAGTGTTCCCTACGACGTATTCTTTCGCCGGCCAACCGGGATTGGCGGCGAGTTGATTGCCGGGGATGACGCCGACCCAGCTCGCGTCGGCAAGGTTCCTCGACCGCTCACCGACCATGAACGTCATACTAGTGCCGTCGGTAACGCCGCTGATCCCGACCACCTGGTTGCGTTCGAACAGGCCGTCGGCGCCGGTGATCGGGACGCTCATCAAGAGACGCCCGCCCGAGGCGACGTACTGCCCCGCGGCCAGGTCATTCGGGCCCCCGTCCGGGGCGTAGAAGAACTTGACCGGCCCGTCGTTGGGGGAGCTGGGGCAGAGGAAGACCGAGAGGGTCGTGCTCCGAACGGTCTGGCTCGTCGAGGAGCCGATGGCCATGTTGAAGTTGGTCGCATGGAACAACGGGGCCAGATCCAACTGGCCCAGGATCATGATACCCCAGCCCCAGCCCGGACCAAGCTCGGGGCCCGCGGAGCCGGACGGCATGACGCTGACCACCGTCTGGTAGGCGGGCGGAAAGACCCCGTGCGAATCGTGGTAGTTGTGCAGAGCCAGGCCGATCTGCTTGAGATTGTTCGAGCACTGAGCCCGCCGCGCCGCCTCGCGTGCCGCCTGGACTGCGGGCAGCAGGATCGCGATGGTGAGGCCGATAATCAGGACCACCACCAGCAGCTCGATCACCGTGAACGCTCGAAGAACGGCTGCCATGAACTTCCTCACTTCCTGATCGGATGCCCTGGCCCACGAGGGTGGTGATTGTCACTCTTCAGAGGACTTCGATCAACCCGGATTTGCCGAGGGTTCACCGTGAAGCTGCCCCGATCCTCGATAGCATGGATTATGTGGATCGTCATCGTCGTCGCGGTCGATCTTGCGGCGATTCGAGCGCTTTTCGATAGCGACAGTGCTTACACTGCAATCGGAGTGGAACTTTCCCTGGGCTCCATGCCGATGGTAGGCATCCTCGTGCTGGGGTACTCAGCCTGGTCATGACGGTCGCGGGCCGACATCGACCTCATCCATTCCTGATTGTGTTCCAGGCGGTCGGCTGGATAGTCATTCTGTCCGACATCGGCGTTCGCCTCCTGTGGCCCGACTGGGTCTTCCACTCCTCACTGGTCGTCTTAGGTCCCATCCTGGAGTTCCTCGGTCTGCTTTCGAACGATGCGTCCTTCTATCAATTTTTGTTCGTACTATTAATATATATGTCTGTTTTCTTGGTGCCGCAACTCGCCATCGCACTGTTCGGCGGCTGGCTCAATCATCGGTTCGAGATCCGGATCACGACCCGACAGCGTCGGGTGGCCGAACAGCCGACCATACGCCCCATGGAAGCCCCCGAGCCGATCGCAACGCCGGACGACGATCTCGATTAGCGACTCCCATCGATCCTGCGCCGGCAATCTCCCGTTGGACAGCGTGATCGACTTCGAATTCCGCGACGTGATGACGCTGTTCCCCGCAACGCGTGGACGATCACGCAGGGTTGGATCTCGCCAGTGAACCAGGGGCGCAATCGACTGAGCTCGATAGACCGATGTGTCCGGGAGGAGTGTCCGTAGATCGCGCGGAGATCGACGTAGATCCGATCCCGGCCCTGACCGTTCGGCAGGCCATGGCGCGGTCCCAGTCACCGATGCACTCGCGGTCTCTTCCATCTCCGTCATCTGCAGACAATCCCCGTCCTGTCGGCGGCCTGGTCCGTGAATCTGGGGGCAGGAACGGACTCATCTGTGGGTTGGATTCAATCCAAGGGCATCATCCGCGTTTCAGGCGGGGCTCAAATGCCCGTCCACAACTCTAACCGCTGACCGCGGAGGTTCGGCATCGACTATGATGGAACCTTGCCGATGACCTTGCACCCGGGAGGCAAGCCGGCTTCGCCTTGATCCCGGCGAGGTCGGCGACGGCCGGGCGGGATGGACGCTCCAGGACATTCGCTCTGGATCGCATCCTTCGTCCGGATCTTCGGTCCTATGCCCCGTCACCAGGGTGCCGTGTCCTCCGCTTCTTTCGTCTCGGTTGGTGAGAGCGAGCCTGCCATGGATCCCTCGACCTACACCTACGAAGAGACCATCGCCGACGTGAAGGTGGTCGGGTTCGTCAACCGCGGACCCGCAGTCAGCAACCCCGACTTGACTCGCGAACGCGACCTCGAGGACTTTCGGGGTCGGATCGCCGGGCTAGGTCAGTCCGAGACACCCGAGCTCGCGGTGGTGGATTTCACCAACTACCGCATGACCGGCGGCGACAATGGGAGGGGCGTGTTTGGCCTGCTTCTGATGGTCAATCGACGCCTCAAGGAGCGAGGGGGCGCCCTCGGTGTCTGCGGCCACCCGGCACAGTTGAACCCAGACCTTCAGCACTTCCACCATCTCGGCCGGATCTTCGAGATTTATCGGACCCGAGGTGAAGCCCTCGAGGCATTCGCGAGGCGGAGGCGTGGCGAGGGCGTTATGGATACTTGAATGAGAAACAGGCTGCCGGAAATGGGCCAGGATCGTGGAAGTAATCTCCTTCCATTGCCTGCGGATATATTCTCGACTTTGCGGCCCCTTTTGCGCCAGTGTCCTGGGGTCACGGCGGAGATGGGTCATGCAAGTGACAGTGGCCGAAGGACGAGCTTCGCGGGGTCTCGCGTGGCTCCCGATCGGAGTTTGGTCGCCGGCTGGCTCTTCCTCGACGTTTTCTGGATCGACCTCTACGATCGCCTGTGGGTCCTGGCCCTGGTCTTTCCGTTGGCATTGTGGCTCGGCGCCCTTGGGCTGGCGATCGCGATTGCGGGTCGGGGGTTCCGCGAACGGGAGTGGGGCGCGGCCGTCCTGCTCGTGGCGGTGCTCGCGTCGCTGGGTGCGCTTCAGTGGGTGGGCGGGACGAGGATCGGCGTGCTCGCCCGGTTCCTCGTCCTGAAGCCGCGTTATCAGGCGGTCGTCCGAGCGATCGAGGCGGGGCAGGTCCCGCCCGCGGAACCTCGCTCCATCGTCGAGAAGGGCAAGACCCTCCGGGTCGCATTCCCGTGGCCGGGCGGCGTCCTGGATAACTGGTGCGGCGTCGTCTACGACCCGTCGGGTCTCGTCCGCAAGGCGGCCCTTTTCCGGTCCGACCTGTCCAACTTCGGCGACCCGGCGTCTCCGGGAGGTGAAGGCCCTCTTCGGCGGCGACCTGCGGAGCTGCGAACCGCTCGGGGGCGACTGGTACTTTTGCTGTTTCACATGATGCCAGCGAAATCGGGACGCGGCTCGTGCGAACTCCGGCCAGTCGGCTCAGCCGGTCGCGTCGTTGTCGTGGGCGAAGTAGGCGAGGGCCTCGCGATAGGCCTGTTCGACCACCTGGAATTCCGCGGCATCGCCGCCCGCATCGGGATGTGAAGCCCTCGCCAACCGGCGGTAGGCGGCCTTGATCGCGTCCGCCGAGCAGGGAAACCGCACGCCCAGCGTGGCACACCAGTTATGTTTCGCCGTCAGGGCGGCCTCAACGTCGCGGATGCCGTCCTCTTCGCTGGCGTAGAAGACCAGCTCGCGACCCGCATGACGACAGCGGAAATGCCCCTCCGTGCGAAGCAGCACGCGATCGACGGCCAGCGTACGCATCCTTGGGGTTTCCTCCGACGCTTCATCGCCGGCCTCACGTCAACGATTCCATTCGTCCTGGTCGAAGGGTTCGCTATCGACGTGGAACTTCCTGGGGTTCTGCTTGACGATTCGATGCCGGGCCACCGCGACGTGGCCGAGCGCGTCGGCGGGCTCGCGCTCGGCCGCGGAATACAGGAAGGCGAGGCGGGTCGATCCGCCGTCTCGCGCGGACGTGCCGCGCGGGCGGCTGAGCCGGGATTTGGGCCGGCTGGGTGCGACGGCTGCGGATTCTTCGGCCGTGCTCGACGCGCGGCCCGAGCTGCCACCGCCTCGCTTGTAGCCGGAGGCCCATTTCGACGGGAGACGCTTCGCATCGGGGCCGACACGCTCCCTGACCTTACCCTCGGCCCGGGACGCGGACGCCTCGTATCCGCAGGCCACGGCCGGCGACTGGGCCCGGGCGTCGGACTCGCTGTCCCAGGTGACCCAGAACCATCGGCCGATCCCGATCGAGCAGCATGAGAACGCGGGGAGTTCGCTTGGTTGCCGGCTCATCAACGTCTGCCTGTCTCGCGGGGAAGGATCGACACTCGACCCATTATTCGTGCTTTCTCGCGAGATGGCAACGACAGGCGGCCAACGCGCCGTGGCCGGCGAAGGCATCCCGCCGCTCAGTGGCTGCCCCAGACGACGGAGCCGGCGGGGAAGACGGGGCCTTCCACGCAGACCCGCCTCAGGTCGGTGGACCCGTCGGGCTGGCGGATGGGGGCGACGCAACTGAAGCAGGCCCCGAAGCCGCACGCCATGTGGTTCTCGAGCGAGACCTCGCAGTCGACGCCGTGGCGCTCGGCGATACGCGCGACGGCGGCTAGCATGGCCGGCGGCCCGCAGGCGACGATCCGCGCGGGGCGGTCGCCGCGCTCGAGGCGGCGGGCGAGCAGATCGGTGACGAACCCGTGGTGGCCGGCGGAGCCGTCGTCGGTCGCCAGCTCGACGTCGATCCCCGCGGCGCGGAAGTCGTCGACGCCGGCCAGGAGCGCCGAGGATCGGACGCCGTACAGCAGGGTGGCCGACGTACAGGCGGGCGTCGGGCCGCCGGACAGCCACTCTCGACCCAGGGCGAGGAACGGCGTCTGGCCAATGCCGCCGGCGACGAACACGACCGGACCGGCGGGAGCCGGGCCAAAGCCATTTCCCAGCGGCCCCCAGACCGGCAGGAGATCACCGGGCCGGCGACGCGCCAGCGCGGTCGTTCCCCGGCCGATCACCAGGTACACCAGGTCGAACGCCACCGGAGCTCCCGAGGAGTCTCGCACCAGGTCAAACAGGGCGAGAGGGCGGCCGAGCAGCGGGTCGCTGGTCTCGCCGTCGACCGGACGCACCATCACGAACTGGCCCGGCCGGAACGAGCCGGCGATCGCCGGGTCCGCCAGGCGAATCCTGTAGGTGTCGCGCGCGATCAAGCCGTTCTCGACGATCGGCACATCGCGCTGAAAGGGACCGCGGGATGCGCTCGGGTGGTCCGCTGCCGCGGCCGATGCCCCTGCCGAGGGTCCGTGGTGCGTCATCGATCACCTCGACGGGTTCGCGGCCGGTGCGGATCGGCTCAGGCGGATTCGTCCTCGCCGCTCTCGGCATTTGCCGGCGACGTTGCGGCCGGTGGGCCCGGGATCATGTATCGGCCGTCGGCCCAGCGGCCGAGGTCCACGAGCCGGCACCGCTCGGAGCAGAAAGGGAACGACGGCAGGTCGCCGAGCGCGGCGATCGCGTACGACTTCGAAACAGATGGGACAACGGCCCTGGATCATGGCTGGCTCAGCTCGTCGCGGAGGGCGTGGGTGTCGGCGTGCTCGAGCTCGAGCCGCCGCCCGAAGTGGACGTGGGCGACGGAGACGGCGAGGCCGTGTCGCCCGACGATTTGGCCGCACTCTCGGACGGCTTGTCCGCCTGTGCGGCCTTCTTGTAGGAATCGCTGCGATAATCGGTCTGGTAGAAGCCCGAGCCCTTGAACAGGATCGCGGCACCCGGTCCGATCTTCCGGCGCAGGGTCAGGTGGCCGCACTCGGGGCAATCCTTGCGCGGGTCGGCGGTGATCGACTCGTAGGCTTCGAACTCGTGCTTGCAGTCGTCGCAAATATAGTCGTAGGTCGGCATCGGTTCGGCTCCTGACGTCGCCAATCAGCCCGGGGCCGGCCGGGCCGAGACGGCGACCTTGCTCGGCCGGAGGACCCGGTCGCGGATCTTGTATCCCTTGCTCATCTCGCCGACGACGGTTCCCTCGGGATGGTCGGCCGTCGGCTGCTGGAGCAGGGCGTCGTGGAAGTTGGGGTCGAAGGGCGTGCCGACCGCCTCGATCGGCTCGACGCCGTGCTTGGCGAGGACCTCCAAGAGCTGGCGCTGGACCATATCGAGGCCCGTGGTGATGCCCTCGACGCCCGAGCTACGCAGCGCGTCGATCGCACGGCTGAGGTTGTCGAGGGGGTCGAGCAGGTCCTTGGCCAGCGAGCCGGCGGCGTAGAGGCGGTCGCTGTCGGCCTGCTGCTTGCTGCGCTTCTGGTAGTTGGCGAACTCGGCCCGGGCGCGGAGCACCTGCTCGCGCAGGTCGTCACGCTCGCGGGTCAACTGCGAGACCTCGTCGCCGGCGGACGCGGCCGGCCCGTTCGCCCGCTCGCCGTCGCCCGAGGGCTCCGGACGCGTCGGGTCCGCATGCACGTCGTTGGGTTGACCGGTCGGATGGCTCATGATCGATTGGCTCCTGATACGAAATCGCGCCGCGAGGGCCGAGGGATCGGATCGGTCGATCATCGGGGCGGTCTCACGGCGGGTCCGCTCACGACTCCTCGGAATCGCGGGACTCCTCCTCGGTGAAATAGTCGCGGAGCTTCTCGAAGAAACTCTTGCGCCGCGGGCTGACCTGCTCGTGCTCGATCTCGGCGAATTCGCGGAGCAGTTCCTCCTGGCGGGGCGTCAGGTGCCGGGGCGTCTCGACGACGACCTCGACCAGCTCGTCGCCGCGGCCGCGGCCGCCGATATCCGGCATGCCGCGTCCCTTGAGCCGCAGGATGTCGCCGCTCTGGCTGCCGCGGGGGACCTCGAGCTTGTCCCGCCCGTCGAGCGTCGGCACGTCGATCTGGGCCCCGAGCGCCGCCTGCGGGAAGCTGATCGGCACCTGGCAGAACAGGTCATTGCGGCGGCGATCGAAGAACGGGTGCTTCCGCACCATGATCTGGACGCGCAGGTTGCCCCGCGGCGCCCCGACGTCCCCGAGCTCGCCCTGGTTGCGTTGCTGGAGCCACATGCCGCTCTCGACGCCCGGGCGGAACATTCACCTGAAGATGAACGGTCGTCGGCACCCGCCCCGCACCGCGGCAGCCGGGGCAAGGGTCGGTGATCCGGACACCCTCGCCGCCGCATGCCGGGCACGTCGTGGCGACCTGGAAGAATCCGCGGGTCTGGACGAACTGGCCGCGGCCGCCGCAATAGTTGCAAGTCGTGGCCACCGTCCCCTTCCGCGCACCCGACCCGTTACACTCGCCGCAAAAATCCTGCCGGTTGACCTCGATCGTGCGGGTCGTGCCCCGCGCCGCCTCGATGAGGTCGATCTCCATCTTCATCAGCAGGTCGGCGCCCGGCCGCGGGTCCGCGGCGCCGGTTGCCGAACAGGTCGCCGAAGAGGCCGCCGCCGAAGATGTCGCTGAACGCCGACATGATGTCGTCGGTCGAGCGGAAGTCGTGGAATGCGGAGCCGTTGAGCCCGGCGTGGCCGTAGCGGTCGTAGCGCTGCCGCTTCTCCGGGTCGGACAGGACCTCGTAGGCCTCGGCGGCTTCCTTGAACTTCTTGGGGGCCTCCTCGTCGCCCGGGTTGCGGTCCGGGTGGAACTTGAGCGCCAGCTGACGATAGGCTTTCTTGACGTCGTCGGCGGAGGCCTCCCGGGCGATGCCGAGCACCTCGTAGAAATCGCGTTTCGTTGCGGCCATCGGCATGGCGTCTCGCGGATGGGGGATAGGGCGATCGGCCGAGCGGGCCCGGCAATGATCGCCGGGGGACTCCGGCTCCTCTCAAGATATCATACGCCCCGGGGCGCCGATCGCGAAACGGCTCGCGTAAGTCCAGCATTCGATCGATTGGCTCGGGGCGGACAGGTTGGGCAATGACCACCGAGCGAGGGCCTTCGCCGGTGGTCATTGCCCGCTGGAACCGAGCCACCAGAGGCTCAGCGGACCGAGCCTTCGACCCGGTGGGCGTTCTCCTTCTCGTCGTCCTTGATGTTGGTGATCATGGCCTCGGTCGTCAGCATCAGCGCGGCGATCGAGGACGCGTTCTGGAGGGCCGAGCGGGTGACCTTGGTCGGGTCGACGATGCCGGCCTGGAACATGTCGACGTACTCGCCGGTGTTGGCGTCGAAGCCGATCGAGCCCTCGCGGCTGCGGACCTCCTCGGCGATGACCGCGCCATCGTGGCCGGAGTTGGACGCGATGTGAGCGGATCGGCTCTTCGAGGGCGCGGAGGATGATCGCGGCGCCGAGCTTCTCGTCGCCGGTGAGCGCCGTCGTAGACCTTCTGGACGGCCGGGATGACGCGGAGCAGGGCGACGCCGCCGCCGGGGACGATCCCTTCCTCGGCCGCCGCGCGGGTGGCGTGCAGGGCGTCCTCGATCCGGGCCTTGGTCTGCTTCATGTCGGCCTCGGTCGGCGCGCCGACGCGGATCAGCGCCACGCCGCCGGAGAGCTTCGCCAGCCGCTCCTGGAACTTCTCCTTGTCGTACTCGCTCTCGGTCTCCTCGATCTGGCGGCGGAGCTGGTCGATCCGCCGCTGGATCTCGGCCTTCTTGCCGGCGCCCTGGATGACGGTCGTGCTGTCCTTGTTGACCTTCACCTGCTTGGCCTTGCCGAGCTGCGCGAGCTGGAGGTTCTCGAGCTTGAGCCCGAGGTCCTCGCTGATCACCGTGCCGCCGGTCAGGACGGCGATGTCGCCGAGCATGGCCTTGCGGCGGTCGCCGAAGCCGGGCGCCTTGACGGCGCAGATGTTGAGCACGCCGCGGAGCTTGTTGACGACCAGGGTCGCCAGGGCCTCGCCCTCGACGTCCTCGGCGATGATCAGCAGCGGCTTGCCCGACTGCGCGACCTTCTCCAGCAGGGGGATCATCTCGCGAAGGCTGCTGATCTTCTTCTCATGCAGGAGGATCAGCGCATCCTCGAAGATGACCTCCATGGTGGAGGGGCTGGTCACGAAGTAGGGGCTCAGGTAGCCCTTGTCGAACTGCATGCCCTCGACGAACTCGAGGGTGGTGTTCGCCGTCTTGCCCTCCTCGACGGTGATCACGCCGTCGCGGCCGACGCGCTCGACGGCGTCGGCCAGCATGTTGCCGATCGTCGGGTCGTTGTTCGCCGAGATCGAGCCGACCTGGGCGATCTCCTCCTTCTTGGAGACCGGGCGGGAGATCTTGGCGGTCAACTCGGTCGACGGCCGCCTCGACGGCCTTCTCGATGCCCGCGGCGGACGGCCGTCGGATTGGCGCCCGGCGGTGATGTTCCGCAGCCCCTCGCGATAGATCGCGCGGGCCAGGATGGTCGCCGTGGTCGTGCCGTCGCCGGCCACGTCGGACGTCTTGGAGGCGACGACGTTGACGAGCTTGGCGCCCATGTTCTCGAACGGGTCGCTCAGCTCGATCTCCTTGGCGACCGTCACGCCGTCCTTGGTGACGGTCGGGCCGCCGAACGACTTGCTCAGGATGACGTTACGCCCGGTCGGCCCCAGGGTGGTCCCGACCGCGTGGGCGAGGATGTCGACGCCCTCGAACATCTTGCGGCGAGCGGCGTCGGAGAAGAGTAATTGCTTGGCCACCGTCTATGTCTCCTTGGTCCGTTGTCCGTTGTCGTTGTATTGGGAGTGTCCGCGGTGTGCCGCTCGGCTCGAGTCTTCGGCTTGCGTGGGACGGGCCTCATCCGCGGCCATCGTCGGTGGGCGGTGCCACCCTGAGCTGGGCAAGGCTCTCCCGCCGTCCGCCGTCGGCTCCCGGGCGAGGCCGGGACCGACGACGGACAGCAGACAGCGATCGAATAATCACTTGACGATCTTGGCCAGGATGTCGGACTCGCGGAGGATCTTGATCTCCTCGCCGTCGACCTTGATCTCCGTGCCCGAGTACTTGCCGAAGAGGACCTCGTCCCCCTCGGCGACGCCGATCGCCGCACGCTCGCCCGAGTCGAGCAGCTTGCCCGGGCCGACGGCCAGCACCTTGCCGCGCTGGGGCTTCTCCTTGGCCGTGTCGGGAAGCACGATGCCGCCGGCCGTCTTCTCCTCGGCCTCGATCTGCTGGATCACGACGCGGTCTTCCAGGGGTCGAATCGTCAGCTTGGCCATCTATCTTCGTCCTTCGCTTCAGGATGTGTTGGGGATGTCTCTGCCAGTGAAGACATTCGCGTCCAGCCGTGCCGCCAGAGGCGGCTCACATCATTCCCATGTCGCCCATGCCACCCATGCCGCCCATCCCACCCATGCCGCCCATGCCACCGCCGCCATGATGCGGGTCGTGGTGGCCGCCGGCTTCCTTCTTCTTGGGGGGCTCGGCGATCGAGGGCCTCGGTGGTCAGGAGCAGGCCGGCGACGGAGGCGCCGTTCTGGAGGGCGGAGCGGGTGACCTTGGTGGGGTCGACGATGCCCGCGGCGAACATGTCGCCCCAGGTGCCGCTCTCGGCGTCGTAGCCGAACTGGGGATCGGTGCTCTTCTTGATCTTGCTGACGACGACGGCGCCGTCGATGCCGGCGTTCTCGGCGATGTAGCGGGCGGGCTGCTCGACGGCCCGGCGGATGATCTCGGCGCCCATGGCCTCGTCGCCGGTGAGCTTGAGGCCCTCGATGGCCGGCGGTGGCGCGGATCAGCGCGGTGCCGCCGCCGGGGACGACGCCCTCCTCGATGGCGGCGCGGGTGGCGTGCAGGGCGTCCTCGACGAGGGCCTTGCGCTCCTTCATCTCGGTCTCGGTGGCGGCGCCGACGTTGATCTGGGCGATGCCGCCGGCGAGCTTGGCGAGCCGCTCCTGGAGCTTCTCGCGGTCGTACTCGCTGTCGGTGCCCTCGATCTCGCGGCGGATCATCTCGGCGCGGCCCTTGATCTGCGTCGGACGTGCCGGCCCCCTCGACGATCGTGGTGTTCTCGCTGTCGATCGTGATCTTGCGGGCGCGGCCCAGGTCGGTGAGCGGCGATGTTCTCGAGGTCGACGCCCAGGTCCTTGAAGATGGCGTTGCCGCCGGTCAGGACGGCGATGTCGCCGAGCATGGCCTTGCGGCGGTCGCCGTAGCCGGGCGCCTTGACGGCGGCGACCTTGAGGATGCCGCGAAGCTTGTTGACGACCAGGGTCGCCAGCGCCTCGCCCTCGATGTCCTCGGCGATGATCAGGAGCGGCTTGTTGGCCTTGGCGATCTTCTCGAGGAGGGGGATCAGCTTGGTCGGCGTGCTGATCTTCTCCTCGTAGATGAGGATGTAGGTGTCCTCGAGGACGACCTCCATCCGCTCGGGGTCGGTGACGAAGTGCGGGCTGAGGTAGCCGCGGTCGAACTGCATGCCCTCGACGACGTCGACCGTCGTCTCGAAGCCCTTGCCTTCCTCGACGGTGATGACGCCGTCGGTGCCGACCTTCTCGAAGGCGTCGGCGAGCTTCTCGCCGATCGACTTGTCGTTATTGGCCGCGATGGCGGCGACCTCGGTGATCTCCTTCTTGCCCGAGACCTTCTTGGACTGCCCCTTGACGTGCTCGACGACGGCCTCGACGGCCTTGTCGATCCCGCGCTTCAGCGCCATGGCGTCGGCGCCCGCGGCCAGGGCCTTGAGCCCTTCCTTGTAGATCGCCTCGGCCAGGACGGTCGCCGTGGTCGTGCCGTCGCCGGCGGCGTCGGAGGTCTTCGAGGCGGCCTCCTTGACGAGCTGCGCACCCATGTTCTCATACGGGTCGGTCAGCTCGATCTCCTCGGCGACCGTCACGCCGTCCTTGGTGACCGTCGGGCTGCCCCACCCTTTATCGATCACCGCATTGCGGCCGCGGGGCCCGAGCGTGCATCGCACCGCCCGGGCCAGTTTCGTCACGCCGCTGGCCAGCTTCTGGCGGGCCTCCTCTTCGTAGGCCAAGATCTTCGCCACGTTGGATCTCCTTCGTCGTTGTCCGATGGGTCGGCCGGGCCTCGCCCGCCCGGCGCGATGCGGAGACCGACGCGGTGTGCGTACGACCTCCCAACGATCAGAACACCCCTCCTATTTGCAACTGGTATGCCTTGGGCAAGTCGTAGTACTAACGTCAAGAAATGGTAAAAGGTTAAGAAGATCGCCCCACGCGGCTCCCTCTGATTCATCTGCCGTTTTGGCAGACTGCGGCGTGATTTGTCACCTGGCGGCTGGACCGGGGCAGCAGGCCGTTTGACGCGGGCGGACGGCACGGTCAGACTGTGGGTCTGGTGAGAGTCCGGGACGGCCAAGGGGCCGAGGACCTCCAGCAATCGGCAATTCGGGAGAATGATGATGCGAGCGACAGCCCGACGAACGGGGGGACGGGTCCTGGCGGCGATCGCGGGACTGGGGATGATCGCCGGCGCGGCGAGCGGGACGGCGCAGGCGCAGGGGACGGCGGCGGGACCGCACGACGTCATCACGCTCTGGCCGAACGGGGCGCCCGGTGTCGTGGGGAACGATCCCGACAAGGACGTCCCGACCCTGACGGTCTGGCAGGCACGCCCCGAGGCGGCGACGGGCTCGGCGGTCGTGATCTGCCCCGGGGGCGGTTACGGCGGGCTGGCGATGGATCACGAGGGGAAGCAGGTCGCCGAGTGGCTCAACTCGATCGGCGTCTCGGCCTTCGTGCTCAAGTATCGGCTGGGTCCGCGCTACCACCACCCGGCGATGCTCCAGGACGCGGGCCGGGCGATCCGGACCGTGCGGGCGAACGCCGAGAAGTGGAAGCTCGACCCGCACCGGATCGCCATCCTGGGCTTCTCGGCCGGCGGACACCTCGCCTCGACGGCCGGCACGCACTTCGACGCCGGCAAGGCCGACTCCGACGATCCGATCGAGCGGGTGAGCTCGCGGCCGGACCGGATGATCCTGGTCTATCCGGTGATCGCGCTGGCAACCCCCTACGGCCACAAGGGCTCCCTGCACAACCTGCTGGGCGACAACCCATCGCAGGAGCTGGTCGAGAGCCTCTCCAACGAGCGGCAGGTGACCCGGGAGACGCCGCCGACCTTCCTGGCCCACACGAATGCCGACACGGGCGTGCCGGCCGAGAACGCGCTCCTCTTCGCACTGGCCCTGCGCAAGGCGGGCGTGCCGGTCGAGCTGCATCTGTTCGAGCGCGGGCCGCACGGCCTGGGCCTCGGGGACGGGGTGGCATCGTACCGCGTACCGGCCGAGCCGTCGTTCAAGGCCTGGCCCAAGCTCTGTGAGACCTGGCTGAAGTACCAGGGATTCCTGGACCGCAAGGCGGACGCGAAGTAGAGATCGCCTTCAATCCCGCTCCGGTCGGACGTTGCCATAGGACCAGGGCTCGCCCCGGAAGGCCGGGCGGCGCGCGCGGAGGGAGCCGGGCCGGGGCGGAGCTGGCGGGCCAGGGCAATCCCGGCGTCGCGCATCCGCGTGCCCGCGGCGATTTCGAGGTTGCTGTAGCTCGTCAGCCGCGTTTCGTAGCCGCCGCCGTGCGGTCCGAAAGCGTCCTCGGTCGGCACGTAGCCGACGCAGCCGTTCGCCAGCGAGACCGGGAACGTGTACGGGAAGCCGCTGGCGGCCTTGATCTCGAGGCCGTAGCGGCAGAAGTACTCGGCCGGGGTCGTCACAAACACCGCCGGGCCGACCTGCACGGCCTGGACCTCGACCTCCACCGTGGGACTCTTACCGATCAGGAATTCGAGGAGCACGAATCTCCTTGGCGAACGTGAGCGTCGTCGGATCGGTGCCGGCCTGGCGCCCCGCTGGACCAGCTCGAGGCTGGCCTTGACCCGGGCCGGTGAAGGGGCACGCCGGGGGATCGACAGGACCTGGCTCCGCGACGCGACGGGAGCCAGCGGGCCGGGCTCCATCGTCAGCAGGGTCTTCAGCGCCTCGGCGCCGACCTTGCCGCCGACGAGCTGCGCCCAGCGGTCGGCGTCGGGATAACGGTAAGGGCTCTGGTTGTCGACCTGGGTGATGTCGCCGGAGGCACCGGCCAGGAACACCACGACGCAGTCCTTGCCGTAGTAGCCCTGGATCGGCCTTCTCGAGGTAGTGGATGTAATTGGCCGAGATCCCGCCCGGGCTGGTCGTGGCGTGGCAGGCGAAGTTGACGACGCAGCCGAGCAGTCGACGCGGATCGCCGGCGTCCCAGGCGCCGAGGACGCCGACCTCGGGATCGACCGGGCCGGCCGGCTCGACGATGTCGGGGTTGCCCAGGCCGGGGTGGGTGACGGTCCGCCCGTCCCGCATGACGAAGCGCCGGTTGAAGGCGACCGTTGGCTCGATGCCCGACCCGACCGCCGCGAGGGCCAGGGCTCGGCGGTCGTGCGCCTCGTAGACAGCGTCGATCAGTGCCTGTTCCACCCGGGCCAGATAGGCTCGGGTCGACGCACGTGGATTCGTCATAAGCCAGGCGACGGACGAGCGGCGAGGCCTCGTCGAACTCGCCAGGCATGATCCAGACGATCGGCCCCGAGGAGTGCGAATGCGAGGCGCCGATCAGGATCGAAGCAGTCGGGATGCCGGTGCGCTTCTGGATGGCCGCGCGGACCTTCTGGACGGTCTCGCGGCGGATGCCCAGCGCGTCGATGCCGACGATCGCGACGCGGTTGCGGCCATCGTCGAAGACCGAGGCCCGGACCTTGCAGGGGTCATGCACCTGGCGGTGGTACGACTTGCCGTAGCCGCCGGGTGCCTCCATGCCGACCGCCGGCGTGATGTCGCGCTCGGCGAAACCGGCCTTGAAGGCCGGCCCGGCCTGCGGCTGTGCCTCGGCTGCCCTGGCAGAGAACAGCAGCAGGATCGCGAGAGTCCGCAGGCTCGTTCGACGCGGCATGGAGTTCTCCGACGGCTGGCTCATTTCCTGGCGGCGCTCGACGAGCTCGAACCGGTGGGGGACCGGACGTGCCTCACGCTCTCGCTCGCCGATCACCTCGGCCTCGAGCGCGTCGAGCGTCTCGAGTGCGCGGGGAAGGCTCGGGTAATTCGCTCCCTCCAGCGGGACCTGAAGCGCGCGCCAGCGGTGGAAGTGGATATCGTTGTGGCGAAGAGTCAGTCATGCACGACGTTGGCCTGGCGGAACATCGGCGTGTCGAGCTCGGCGAGGTTCACGCCGTTCCTGAGCTGGGCCTCGGTCAGCTCGGCGACGTCCTTGCCGTCGATCACGAGGCGATAGGGCGAGGAGGTTAATCCCGTAACCCTGAGCGTCTGCTGGTTCAGGGCCTGCTCGACATCCGAGGCCCGGGCGGCCAGCGCGATCGACGGGGTCCTTGAGATTGATCGGCATCGGCAGCGCGTTGTCGGTGTGGGTCCAGGAGATCTTCTCGCCGGCCATCAACCCCTCGACCCTGGTGTTCTCCTGGCGCACGAGCTTGCCGGCGGCGGCGTCGATCTCGACGCTGGAGACCAGCGCCGGGGCGTTCCACGCCTTCAGCAGCGCCTCGGCCATCAGGAGCTGGCCGGCCGGGCCCGGATGGACCCGGTCGAAGATCAACTGCTGCGCGAGCGTCGGATCCATCGCGTTGGCCTTCTTCAGCGCGGCCACGACCGAGCGGTTCAGGTCGGCGACGGTCGTCCCTTCCTTCTGAGCCAGCGACCGGACGAACTCGCCGTAGCGGATCAGGACATCGTTGTATCCCCCCTCGAAAAACGGCTTCCTCGTGACGTCGTCGAACGGCGAAGGCAGGATCAAGGTGATCCGCACGCCGGGCAGGTTCGACTTGAGGGACTGGACCAGGTGCTGATAGCCTTTCGAGTAGACGTCGAAGATCGGCTGCTTGAACGGCTGATAGCTGGCGTCGTTCATGCCCAGCATGACGGTGACGACCGTCGGCTTGAAGGCGAAGACGTCGCGCTCCAGCCGGCGATCGATCGGCCCGCCGCCTCCGCCGGTCACCCGGTCGCCGCCCCAGCCGGAATGGACGAACGACACCTTCATCGACGGGAACCGGGTCACTACGTACGTCTCGACGTAGGTCGTATACAGCCGCTGGTCGGTGATGCTGTCACCGTAGAAGACGACCCGATCGCCGTCGTGGAGCGCGAAGGTCCCCTGCGCCCGGACCTGGCCAGTCCAGGCCAGCAAGACGCAGCAGGCCGCGGCCCATCCGATGGGGCGAATCGGCGGTACGCCAGGAGGGTGCATCGCATGACCAGTCGCCGGATCGTGGGAAGTCTTTCGCGTCATGTTGCTCGTTCTCCGCGTCCGGAGAGCCGTGGCTCTCGCGGTCCTCGATGGCTCGCCCTACGCTTGCCGGTGGATTATCATCAACCGGTAGGGCCGATGCCAGTGGGTGGCCCGGCGCTATCGGCGGAGTTGCGGAGCCGGAAGTCGACGACGAGAAACCACGACTCAGGACGGCTGATTCGCAAGGTCGGACCGAGACCGGCCCGCAATTCGCATCCGAGAGCATGCGGGGAAGGAGCCGTCCGATGACCTGAGGAGAGCGTTCGCCATGACCTCCAGACCGATCGGAGAGTTCACGCGATGCGTCGCATCTCGATCATAGCCGCCCTTCCAGTCATCCTTTTCATCGCAATGCTCACCTTGCCAATGCCGGCGCTGGCCCAGGAGGCCCGACCGCCTGCACCGTCGCCCAGGCCCGGCGGATCGCCGCAACCGGCCGACACGACGGCCGAGGACCTGGTCGCGGCCCACAACAAGATTCGCGCCGAGGAGAAGCTGCCGCCGCTGAAGCTCAACGACCGGCTGAACGAGGCGGCGCGAGCTCATGCCCGCGACATGGCCGAGCACGGCAAGCTCACCCATGAGGGCACCGACGGCTCCGATCCTCCAAAACGGATCAAGCGGGCCGGTTATGTCTACAAGGAATGCGGGGAGAACGTGGCGTACGGCCAGGATTCCGTCGGCGAGGCGATGCGCGCGTGGCTCGAAAGCCCGCCGCATCGCAAGAACATCCTGGGCAATTTTACCGAGATGGGCGGCGCAATCGCCAAGGGTTCGGACGGGACACCTTACTGGTGCGTCGACTTCGGCCGGCCGATTGCTCCGGTCGACCCGGCGGGCGGTCCCGCCGCGATGATCGCAGCCATGAACAAGGCGCGGGCCGATGCCAGCAAGCGGGCGTTGAGGCCCGATGAAAAGCTCGCGCGAACGGCCGCCCGGTTCGCCCGCGAGGCCGCCCGTCGGAAGATGCTCGACGGCAAGGACGAGGCGGGCAAGAGCCCGTTCGACGCCCTCAAGAAGGAAGGCTACCAGGCCCGACGGCTCGCCATGTCGCTCGCTTTCGGCGACGGCGACCCGTCGAAGATCGTCGAGTCCTGGCTCAAGGACGAAAACGAGCGGGAGACGCTCCTCTCCGGCTTCGACCGCGTGGGCGCCGGCGTGGCCACCGATTCCGACGGCATCCCTTACTGGGTCGTGCTGCTGGCGCAGTAGGCGGACCGCTCGGATGGACTGGCGCGACGGGCCGCACCCGGAAGAAGAAAGGCATGCCTCGTTGTTCCTCGAATTGTCTCGCCGATCACGACGACCGGAGCTGATGGACGAGCCGGACCTCGACGAGGCGCGGCACGTGCGGGCGCTCGAGGGGCTGGGCCGGATCAACCGGGTGAGCCGGAGCACGGGGATTCTCTGGCCGACGATCGCCGCCGAGGCGAGGCGGCGGCGTGGTGCTGGAATCCGCATCCTGGATGTGGCCACCGGCGGTGGCGACGTGCCGATCGGGCTGGCGCTGCGGGCTCGCCGGGCCGGGTTGGAGGTGGCGGTCGCGGGGTGCGACGTGAGCCCCTCGGCCGTATCGTTCGCCGGGCAGTCGGCCGGAGCAGCCGGCATAGCCGTGCGGTTCTTCCGGCTCGACGCCCTGAACGATCCGCTTCCCGAGGACTACGATATCGTGACATGCTCGCTGTTTCTGCACCACCTGTCGGAGGAGGACGCGGTGAAGCTGTTGCGACGGATGGCGGACGCCGCCCGCCAGACTGTTCTGGTGAACGACCTGGAACGATCGCGGGTCGGCTACTTGCTGGCATGGGCGGGCTGCCGCCTGCTGAGTCGGTCGCCGATCGTCCACCACGATGGGCCGGTGTCGGTGCGGTCGGCCTTCACCGCGGCGGAGGCGGGCCGGCTGGCGGAGCATGCCGGACTCTCCGGGGTTCGGCTGTCGCACCACTGGCCTCAGAGGTTCCTTCTGGAGTGGAGTCGTTCGCGAGCATGAGCAACAGGACCGCGCCACGCGAGGCACCGACGAGCGAAGGGCCATGGGACGCCGCCGTGATCGGCGCCGGCCCCGCCGGGACGATGGCCGCGCGGGAGCTGGCGGCCGCCGGTGCTCGGGTGCTTCTGGTCGACCGCGGCGTGTTCCCGCGGGAGAAGGTCTGTGGCGGCTGCCTGAACGGGCACGCGCTGGCAGTGCTGCGATCGGCCGGGCTCGGCGACCTGCCGGGCCGGGCGGCGCGCGCTGGAGGTGCGATCGTTCCGCCTCGGCATGGCCAGGCGGGACGTGCGGTTCGAGCTGCCGGCGGGGGTGGTGGCGTCGCGCGCGCGATTGGACGCGGAGCTGGCCTCTGCGGCGGTCGAGGCCGGGGCGATTTTCCGGCCGGGCGTCGAGGCCCGGGTCGGCGATGTCGAGGGCGGCTTCCGCCGGGTCCAGCTCGGCCGGGACGGGGACGAGCGGACCGTCCGGCGCGCGTGGTCCTGGTGGCGACGGGCCTGGGCGGACAGGGCCTTCCGTCGGGCGCGGCACCTCGGACGCGGATCGCTCCCGGGACGCGGGTCGGCATGGCGTGTTCGGTCGCTCGCGGCGCCGATCGCTATGAGGCGGGGACCATCCACATGGCGGTCGGGAATGGGGGCTATGTGGGACTGGTCGCCCAGCAAGGGGGCGGGTTGCACGTCGCCGCTGCGTTCGATCCGCGTGCCTGCCGCCAGACGGGCGGGCCGGGAGCCGCGGCGGCCGGAGTGCTCGCCGAGGCCGGACTACCCGCGCTGGACGAGCTGGCGACTGCTCGCTGGCATGGCACGCCTGGACTGACGAGGCGCACGCGGCCGCTCGCCGATGAACGGCTTTTTGTGCTGGGTGACGCGGCCGGTTATGTGGAGCCGTTCACGGGCGAGGGGATCGCCTGGGCACTCGCCTCGGGCCGGATCATCGCGGGGCCGGCGCTGGCGGCGATCGAACGATGGGAGCCTCGGCTGGCCGACGAGTGGGCCCGCCGACACCGGCGCGCGGTGGTTCAAAGGCAAGCGATCTGCCGCGCCGCGGCCACGGTCCTACGACGACCGTGGCTGGTGCGAGCGGCCTGCGACGTTGTGACAGTCCTGCCCGGCGCGGCCCGCCGGCTCATCGACCGACTCAATGCCCCGCCCTCTTTCCCGGAAGCGAGCTGATCATGCCCGCGACGATCATCGGGATCGCCACCGCGTTGCCACCCCATCGCATCCGCCAGACTGACGCCGCAACGATCGCGCGGGCGTTCTCTTGCGAGACGACCGAGCAGGATCGCATGTTCTCCGCAATCTTCCGCCGCTCGGGCGTCGAGTCGCGAGGGAGCGTCGTGCTGGAGGCGTCGGAGGGAGACCTGGCATCGCGGCAGTCCTTTTACGGCGAGTCGAACCCCACCACGTTGCAGCGGATGGAACGCTACGAGGCCGCCGCCGCGCCCCTGGGCGAGGAAGCCGCACGTGGTGCCCTCGAGGCTGCTCGGGTGGATCCGCGACGGATCACCCACGTGGTCACCGTCTCGTGCAGCGGATTCCTGGCGCCGGGCGTCGACCAGGCCCTGATGCGAACGCTCGGACTGGCCGCCGACGTGGAGCGCACCCACGTAGGATTCATGGGCTGCCACGGGTTGCTGAATGGCCTGCGGGTGGCCCGGGCGTTCGTCGAGGCGGACGAGTCGGCCTGCGTCCTGCTCTGCGCGGTCGAGCTGTGCAGCCTGCATCTCCAGTACGGCTGGGACTCCGAGCGGATGGTCGCCAATGCCCTGTTCGCCGACGGCGCGGCGGCGATGGTGATCGCGGCGGCGTCGGGCGCTCGACGCGTGGAGCCTGGCGACCTGGCGATCCGGGCGGTTGGCTCGACAGTCTTCCCCGGACAGCGAGGACGCGATGTCGTGGCGGATCGGCGACCACGGGTTCGTCATGACGCTCTCGCCGCGCGTGCCCGAGTTAATCGGCCGCGACCTGCGACCGTGGCTCTCGGCGTGGCTCGGCGCGAGACGGCCTTACGATCGAGTCGGTCGGCTCGTGGGCCGTGCATCCTGGCGGGCCGCGAATCCTCTCGGCGGTCGGAGAGTCGCTGTCGCTCGAACGATCGGCGCTCGCGGCGTCGTTCGGCATCCTGGCCGAGCACGGGAACATGTCATCGGCGACGATCGCGTTCGTCCTGGAGCGGCTGCGGGCGGCCGGGCGCCCCTCGGCCCTGGGTCGCGATGGCGTTCGGCCCGGGGCTGGCCGTCGAGGTTGCCCTGCTGGGTTAGCCACGCGGTCGAGTTCGACCGGCTAACCGCCCGGGCCAAACCGGCCGGCATCAAAGAAAAACCCCCACCGCGAGGGTGGGGGTCGATGGAGCCGGTCATCCGGACGGCAGGTGTTCGGCGGATCTCAGCGGCGGCCACCGCCCATCATCCACCGCCCATCATCCCGCCGCCCATCATGCCCGCATAGCCCGAGCCGCGGGAGTGTTCCGCTTCTTGGTGGACTCCTTGAGCTCGTGCCGGTAGTTGGACTCGATATCCTTGCGGAACTCGTTGGCCAGGTCGTCAACCACGCTGTGGACGGCCATCGAACCATCCGGACGAAGCAGCGCGGCGAGGGCCGGGCGGTCGACCGGGGGCCCGGTGATGCCGGTGGGCAGGTTCTGCAGCCCGCCGCGCTCGACATCAATGACAATTTGGTGGGTGCGAAAGTCGATGGTCTCGCGTCTTGGTGCCCGATCCGTCGGACCGGGGGACCTGGACCAGGACCGAGTCGCCGATCACCTCGCCGACGCTTGCCTCGAACCGGCGGGGGACAGTCCAGCCGTCGGTCGGGTTGAAGCTGATAACCTCGAACCGGACCTTGGTGTCCGACTGGGCGCTGGCGGGCAGGGACGTGACGGCGTAGGGCTCAATGTCGGGCGGCATCGTGACGACGTCGGTCTCCTTGCTCCAGGGGCCCGGAAGGGTCTTGGACTTCTTGTCCACGCCGGGGGCGACGTCGTCGTGGTTGAGGTTGGGGTTCCAGACCACAATCCGCACGCGGTAGCGATAGGTGCTGCCCCGCTCGGCCGTGAAGTCGAGGGCGCGGATCATGATCCGGTTCTCGTCCGACTTCCAGAACTCGCCGGCCGACTCGGCCGACCCCCCGCCGCCCATGCCCCCGCTTGTCATCATGTTCATCATCGCGTTCTGGTTCTGCATCTGGCTCTGCATCTGATTCTTCATCTGGCTCTGCATCTGCATCTGATTCTGCATCATGCCTTGCATCCCCCCGCCGCCCATCATCCCGGGCATGCCCTGCTGGGCCTTGGGCTCATCGGGAGACTTGACCTTTTCCTTGGGGACGAGGCTGGCGATGTGAACCTTCTCCCAGACGCCGGCATTGAGGAACGGGAGCGGGTCGACGAGGTTATCGGGAAGGACCTTCTTCGGGGCCAGTTCTTCCTCGTTGTAGGGGAGGTTATCGAGGACGTCGAGGTTCTTGGCCGCGTCGACCTTCTCCCAGTCTGACCAGGTGCCGTCGTCCTGAAGGGTGCGGCGCTGGAGGTCGAGGTGGGCGTAGTTGGGATAGGCGAGGTTGGGGTTCTTCAGGGCCTGGCGGTAATTGGCGAGCATCTGGGCATGGTCGAGGATGCCGGTGATCGCGACCCAGCGATAGCCCTTGGTCGTCTGCTTGTAGGGGCCGCCTTCCTCCTTGTCGGCCTCCGACTCGCTCTTCTCGGCCTTGGTATCCTCGATATTGCCAGCGAGCCGCACCCTTGATCTGGTGCTCCTTCCGCTGGCGGTCTTCCTCGGCCTCGCGAGCGATCTCAGCCTTGCTCTTGGACTTCTTCTTGCGCTGCGCGCCGCCCATTCCGCCACCCATTCCGCCGCCCATGCCGGCGCTGCGACGGCTGCGGGTGTTGCCGAAGCGCTGCTGCTTGGGCTCGTCAGCCTTGCCTTCGCTGGAATCCGGGATACGCTCGCCTTCCGCGTCGAGCTCATAGACCACCAGGCCGCCTCGGCCGGGATACGCATAGAGCTCCGAAGGGGCAATGAGCTTCGGCTGATCGCGGATCAGGCCGGCGCCGGGCTCGGGGGTGACCCAGTCGCGCTTGGGCTTGTAGGCGACCGGGTCGACCTTGACGTTGATCGAAGCCTCCACCGTCTGGGCGAAATTGGTCGCCTTGATGCTGTCCTTCTCCTCGAGCCGCTTGAGGATCGTCTCGCGATCATCGGTGCGGCTGAGATTGGTGTCGGCGACCTGGGCGGCCTTTTTGACCTTTTCAGGGTCGGTATTGATCGTCGGCTGGGACACGGCGATCCCGACGCAGACGAGGAAGACCATCATGGCGATCGCCACGCCGGCCTTTTCGCCGTGCCGCAGGCCCACGGTCGCCAGTTTGTTGACGATTGCATTGGCATTGGCCATATCACTAACTCCTCGTCACGTCGTTGGCATGCGATCCCTGGTTCTGTGATTCTTGCCGGCGCCGGCGGGTGGCCGGCGCCGGGGCGGTCCGGCCTCGCCGTCCGCCCGGGTGTTACTTCTTGGCCGCCGCGCCCTGGGCGGCGGGCCCGGCCGGCGGAGTCGCGGGCTTGGAGGCGTCCGCGGGCTTGGAGATATCCGCGGCCTTGGAGACATCCGCGGGCTTGGGTGTGGCGCCCGGGGTCTCGGGCTTGGCGGGCGTCGGAGGAGCGACGGCGGGCGTGCCGGCGTCCGGCCCGGTCTTCGCCGTGGCGGCCGGAGCCGTCCCCGGAGTGGCCGGGGTACCGCCGGTTGCGGCAGGAGTGCCCGGCGGCGGGAGTACCGGCTGCCGGCGCCGTGCCCGCGGCCGTCTCGCCCGGGCTGGTCGACACCTCGGCATCGGCGGGCGGCGGCAAAAAGAACCGGGCCTGGCCATAGATCGTGACCTCGACGATGTTGAAGTAGGGATCGAACAGCGGCGGCCCCTTCTTCTCGGTCACCTCAGTCTCTTTCTTCTTGCGCTCGGCCTGGCGATCCACGCTGCTGACATCGACCTTCTTCCGGGCGCTGGCGGCCCCGCCACCGGGCTCGCCGCCCATCATGCCGCCCATCATCCCGCCGCCGCCCATCATCCCGCCGCCACCCATCATGCCCCGCTGATTCATTCGCATCTGCGAGGCCATGCCGCCGTATCCCTGGCCCATCATCATGCCACGGGCCATGCCGCCCATGCCGCCCATCCCGGCGCGTTGTTCGCCTTTCTCGGGCTTGTTCACGCGGGCCGCCGGGCGCTCGGAGCTCGAAGTCCATCACCTGGATGGACATCGCCGAATTCTCTAGCTCCACGAGGAAGTCCTGGACGTGGTCCTGATCGATCAGCACCTGCATCGAGATGGGCAGGATCTTGTACTGCTTGGCATCCGAGGTGACGTAGTGGATGGTGCTGTCATATTGCTTGCTGCCGCCACCCATGGCGCCCATTCCACCACCCATCTCGGGACGGCCACCCATCTTGCCGCCGCCCATTCCGCCGCCCATTCCGCCTCCGCCAGGCATGGCCCCGCCGCCGGGAGCACCCGCACCGCCGCCGCTGCCGGCGGCCGCGTCGTCGGCGGCCTTCTTCTGGGCAGGTGACATGATGTCGGGGGCTTCCTCGAGCGCCTTCGAGCCGGCGATCGACCGCTGGTCCTGCGCCTGGGGGTTGCCAACCTCGAGCGTCTCGATCTCCTTGATGGCCGCCGTATCCCAGTCCTTGGCGCCGACCTTCTTGTTGACCTCGGCGACCACCTCGAGCAGGGCCCGCTGGATCCAGAGCCGCTCCTGGGTGGCCCACACCTTGCCCAGGGTCGGCGGCTTCTCGGTCGAGTACACGGGAGTTCGCAGCAGCTCCTCCTTGGATGGCGCGGCCACGATCCCCTTGCCGGTCTCGTAATTGAAGGGCTGGAAGGTCTGGTAGACCATGTCAACGTAGGGCCCGTACGCCTCGATGTAGTCGACGATCCCGATGGCGACCTGGCCGGGGTCGACATTCTCGGGCCACTGGCGGCCCCACTTCTGGAACCGGGCCGCGACGGCCTCGGGCCAGGTCAGCAGCGTGGCCTGGCGGTCGTACAGCTCCTTCCAGGCCTTGTTGACGTCCTGGTTCAGGATCTGGGTCTTCTCGAGGACTACCTTCTGGTACGGAGGCGTCGGCTTGTCGCGGCTCTGGTAGGCCTGGACGCCCTTCTCGGCGCTGAGAATCGCCGACTTCTTGGTCTCCGCCTGGGCCTGCACCGGGCTGGCGCCCATGTAATAGGCGATCACGGCGAACAGGGCGGCGAAGCCGACGGCGATCCAGAACCGATACTTGATGATCTGTCGCAGGACTTCCTTGGCTGTTTCGGCTGCATCTTGATTGGCCATGGCCGGTGCCACCTTCGTTCAGGGTGCCTGGAGGGGGAATCCGTCGCCGACGGCTGAGGGCCGCCGGCGACCGTTCGCATGTTGTCTCGGGCGGGGCCGCCGCCGCGGGCACGATGTCCGCGCAGCGGCCGATGGTCCGGGTGGAAAGCGATCAGGGACGCGCCGCGCCGCCGGGCGCCGCCGCGCCGGGCACTGCCGCGCCGGGCACCGATGGAGCCATGCCCGCGGCGCCGGGGGCTCCGGGGGTACCCGTTCCGCTCGCTCCGAGGGCCTTGGTCATCTGGGACTCGAGCTGCTCGGACTTCTCGAGCGACTTGGTCTCGAGCTTCTTCCCCAGCTCCTCGCGGGCTGCCCGGACAGCCGGGTTCTTCTCCTCGGCCTTGGCGAGGGCGTCGTCGAACTCTTTCCGCTTGGCCTCGCGCTCCTCGTCAGTCTTGGGCAACTCTTCGGGCTTGAGGGGCTGCCAGACGAACTGGATGAGGAAGTCGGTGCGGGTCAGCACCTTCATTTTCTTCTTCAGATCGTCGTCCTTCGATCCGCCCATGGGGCCACCCGCCATGCCGCCCATCATGCCGCCGCCCATCCGCGAGCGCATCGCTTCCTGGTTGTTGCCCATGTTGGTCATGCCCCCCATCATCTTGCCCATGCCCGAGCGCTGGGCAGCCTGGTTGGCCATCATGCCTTGCATGCCGGACCCTCCCATCGCGGTGCTGCCGGCACCGGCGCCACCCGCCTCGGCCGCGGGCGCCGTCGCCCGATCGAGCAGGGGGACGGTCTTGCTGGCGAGGTTGTTATGCCCCTGGCCTTTCTCGGTGGTCCACTCCTTCTCGATGGTGAACCAGGGGATGGCGACGTGATGCACGCCGTACATCCGCAGCCGCGGGTCGTTGAGCCGCGGCAGTACCTTGTCGGTGAGGAACTGCACGGGGCCGAAGTCGGTCCGCTTGGGATCCTTGGCATCGAGGCGGAGCTGGGCGCGATTGGGATACGGGTTGTAGTGATGGCAGGCGATCTGGACGATCCAGCCCTCGCCGGTTGGCGCGGTCTCCGAGTCGATCGGGTGGATGAACGCCTTGGCGTCGGGGTCGAGCTGCTCGAACCACTCGCCGACATTCGTCCGCCAGACCGGCTTGATCAGCGTCGATGTGGACTTCCAGCTTCTCGATAGTGTCCTGCAACATCGGGTCTTCGGCATCGAGCTTGTAATCGCGGCCGGCGTCGGGGAAGAACTGGCTGATCACGCTGAGGAACTGCGGCCACATGGCCCGCTCGCCGGTGCCGCTGACCAGGGACTTGCCCTCGTTGAACCTGGCCTCCCATTCGCCCTTGGCGGCGGAGAAGTCCGTCTCGTACTTCTTGCCCTTGTCGGTGACACCCTTGGCCAGCTTGACGGCGTCATCGAACTGCATCGTGCTGACGCTCGCCAGCACGCGATAATCGCCCATGGCGAACCGGAAGGTCAGGCCCAGCATGATCAGCGCCGAGGCCGCCAGCGCCCACGGCTTCTTGGAGCGGATCAGCCGGATTCGCTCGATCTCGGGCGGCAGCAGGTTGGTACCGAGGCCGCCGCGGTTCGAGTCCCTGGATGCCCAGGCCGTAGGCCACGCCGAACGACGCCAGGTTGTCCTGGAACTGCGGCGCGCCCTTGACCTCGTCGCCGACCAGCTTCGTCAGGTCCTCCAGGCGGTCGACCTCCTGGTTCAGGTTCTGCTGGAGGAACTTCTGCAGGCCCGGCAGCTTGAACCCGTTGCCCAGGCCGATCACCTTGCGGATCTTGGCCGTGCGGTTGATGCTCGAGTAGAATCCGATCGAGCGGTTGACCTCGCTGGCGAAGTCGTTGAACACGCCCCGCATCGCCGTGAAGATCGCGCGAGGGTCGGGCGCCTTCGTCGCGTTCCGCTTGAGGTGCTCGGCCTTGGCGAAGGTGAGCTTCATCTCCTTGGTCAGCGCCCGCGTGAAATGGTTGCCGCCGATCGGCACGTTCCGCTGCCAGATCCGCGTGCCGTCGGTGATGATCAGGTCGGTGTTGTCGGCGCCGATGTCCAGCAGGACGACCGAATCCTTCGTGCCGCTCCCCTTGATCTGGTCGAAGCTGATGAAGTTGTAGAGCGCGATCGGGCTCATCTGGACGACGTCGACCTCGATCCCGGCGACCGTGAACGGCAGGATGGCCCGGTTGATCTGGTCGCGTTTCATCGCGAACAGCCCGACCTCGGCCATCGTGAACTCCTCGTCGCTGTCCTCCTCGTCGGCGCCGATCTGCTGGTAGGCCCAGACGACCTCGTCCAGCGCGAACGGGATCTGCTGCTTGGCCTCGAACTTGACGATGTCGGGAATCCGCTTCTTCTCGACCGGCGGCAGCTTGATGAATTTCACCAGGCCCGACTGGCCCGGCACCGCGATCGCCACCTTGCAGCCGAGCAGATCATTGCGGTCGGTGAAGGTCGCCAACGCCTCGCGCACCAGCTCGTCGGGATCGGCATCGGGCTGGCTGAGGATCTTGGGATACTCAATAAAGTCGAAAGCCTCGGCCACGACCTGATCGGGCGTCTCGCCCGGAACGAGCTTCAACGCCTTGAGGGCGGACTGGCCAATGTCGATCGCCCAAACAGCCTGAACCTTCGCCATGCGAGCAGACTCCTTCCGGACAGCCGATGCGGAGAACCCGCCCGGACCGGGGTCGAGAATTTGAATCAGCCTCGTCAGTTCACGGATTCAGCAGGCCGGAAACGGCCGGACTCGCGATTTCGGACTTCGTGCCAAGTGTAACAATCTCAGGATGCTCAGGGCGAGGGCATGCCCGTCGGTGCTCCTCGGTCGTTCGATAGCGGCCCACCTAAAGCTTGATTGAACCAGAGGATACGAACCGACGCAGCCCCGGCCGGTGTCCGCCTCGGTCCCGGATCGCCGCTCTACCGTCGGGCAAGATCCGGCCCTCGCGTCCCGTCTCTATTTCTTTGATGAACCAGCCGCGCGGAAAGTTCCTCGCCGAGCGTTGGAATCTCCCAGGAGCCCAATCTATCGCCCCGCAACGGGCCATTTCAACCGCACCTCGCCCCGCGTGACCGTCCTCGCCCTCGAAGTTTATCACGCCCTGACCCGGCATGTCGTGACTTTCCCTGGACATGAAACGAGAACAAGCAGTCACGCACACATCTGGCCTGCTCTAGGGGCATTGGGAAGTTGGAAGTCGCCAGTCGAACTCGGGTTCCGCCGACGATAGGGATTGTCTCGACGGGGCTATCGGCGGCCGCTCGCTCCAGGTCGGTGGTAGCGGCGTTCCTGGCATCGGTCCGTTTGGACGATGCTTCCTTGCTCTCACGCGGCGGATCGGCGGTGCTGAGCCCGGTCGTGAGCCCGGCGTACCGAGATGCTGGGCGTCGGGATCGTCCCTATCTCGCGCGCAATTACACCGTTCGGCGCTCCAGCGGTGATTGCGTCGCCGAGATGCTTGAGTCATGTTGCAACCTTGTTGACCAGGCCGGTCCGGCGTGGACACAATGTGGCAAGCTTAAGAGATCCTCCTCAGCCAGGGGGGATTCCACACCCTGAGGAAAGGCAACCACGATGGACGGCACGCGGAGCGACGGGATCGGCGGCGGCAGTCGGCGTGAGTTCTTGAAGACGGCGGCCGTCGCGGGCGGCGCGGTGGCGCTGGCGCCGGTCGGATCCGCGCCTGGCGGACCCGGCCGAGCTCCCCGTGGTGACTCTGGGCAAGACCGGTCAAAAGGTCCCCGCGCTGGGTATGGGGACGAGCTGGGTCGTCCAGCCGAGCTTCGTCCAGGCCGCGCTGGCCGCCGGCATCCGCTACATCGACACGTCCGAGAGCTACGAGGGGGGCCGCTGCGAGGAGACTCTCGGCCAGGTGCTCGAGCGGACCAAGATGCGGAAGGACGTCTACCTCGTCACCAAGAACGGCCGGAACAAGAAGAACCCGGCCGCGTACGAGGAGCGGCTCAACGCCAGCCTGGAGCGGCTGCGGACCGACTACGTGGATTGCTACTACCTGCACGGCTTGACCGGCGAAGAGATCCCGCTGCTTCGCAACCCCGAGGTCAAGGCATCCTTCGAGCGGCTGAAGAAGGCGAAGAAGATCCGCTTCTGCGGCCTGAGCTGCCACGACGGAATGCTCCCCGAGATCGTGACGGCCGCGGCCGAATGCGGCTGGATCGATCAGATCATGATCGCCTATAACTTCCAGACGATGGACGGCGACGCGATTCGCCGGGCGCTCGACGCCGCGGCGAAGGCCAATCTGGGGTTGGTGGCCATGAAGTCGCAGGGCACCGGCCAGAATCCGGGCGGCGGCGGCGGTCGTGGTCGGGGCCGCGGCCGGGGCGCGGCGAAGGCCCAGGCGCCGCAGTCTCAGGGACCAAATCCTCTCGACAAGCTGAAGGACCTGATGGAGAAGGGCTTCAAGAAGGAGCAAGCGGCCATCCAGTCCATCTTCGCGGGCCAACGGATGCAGGCGGTGGTCAGCGAGATGACGAACCGCGACCAGCTCCGCGACAACCTCGCCGCGGCCGCGCGGCCGAAGTTGGCGCTCCGCGACCAGAAGCTGCTGGAGGAATACCGGCAGGCGACCGCGCACCTTTACTGCCACGGCTGCGACCAGCATTGCTCGCCGGCCGCGGGCGGGATTGCGGTCGCCGACATGCTCCGCTTCCTACGCTATGACGAGGGCTATGGGAAGCGTACCCGCGCCCGCGAGCTCTTCCAGGCGCTCTCGCCCGAGGCTCGTGACATCGCCCGCGCCGACCTGGCCGCCGCCGAGGCCGCCTGCCCGCACGGCCTGCCGGTCGCGGACCTGCTCCGCCGCGCCGAGAATCGGCTGGGCTGAGAGGCAGCGGTGCCACGAGGTGCTCCCTGGAGCGGTTGCCGCCGGTCGATGTTACGCTCGCCGCGACCCCAGCAGCCGGCCGGGTTCGCTGGAAGCCCACTGCTCTGAAGATCTACGACCAGCCGCGTCAGTCCAGCCTACCCGATCGCAGTCGAGTAGAGGCGAGAGGTCGGGAGAGCCGGGACGGGGCGCGCCGGTGCAGGCCCGCCGGATGGCCGCCGAGGTCGGCTCTTGACCGGTCCGATTCCGCCCGCTTGCCGGCAGCCCAGGAGCTGGCGGTCAGGCTGGCGGCGGGGTCGGACGCGCCTCAAACCAGGGCGGCGGTCTCTCTTCCACCCTCCCCATCACCCGTGAGTCTCACGAATTGCTGGAAGACGGCCCTGTCTTCTTCCGGGACCCGGCTCGACGTTTGGGCGGGGGCTCGAGGGGCCGGACGACGCTGGTAAGCAGATCGGCGAGGCGTCGGCCAGCCGGGCAATCGCAGCGCGAGAGCTCGGCCATCTCGGCGAAGCTCAACTGCGGGTCCGGAAACGGCAGTCGGCCCTCCGCCTCCTCGGCAGTCGCCTGTAAGTGGTAGAGCTTCGTCCTGTGCTTGACCTTTACCCCACATTTCTTGAGAAGGTCGAGCTCTCGGTAGAACGTGCGGAGCCCGATTCGCAGATGGGTCAGGATCTCGGCACGAGGCCGAGGAAATCCGGCCAGGAAAGCGAGAAGGCGATGCAAGCGCGCGGCTCGTTGCAAGGTTATATGGATAGATGGTCGTCTTCGGGGACTGGCGGTGCTGCTCATGCTGGGGCAATCCTTACGTCTCCGCCCATCTTGAGTTCCGTCAACGCGCGGAGAGGTCGTGAGGTGGATACGCCGACAGACCGGACGGCCGATTGAACGCCTGTCCGGTTACGCAGCCGGCGAGGATCCAGAGGGCCCGCCGGCCCTCAGCTACTGGATGGACGGGTTGTGCCGTTTGTTTGGATTACAATAATTCTAGCGAATTCCTCAAGAATTCCGAACATCCCGTCGATTCAGATCGAGAGCAAGTGACTCCACAAGTTGCGGGACCTCGCGCCAGATGGCTGCCAGGGCCGTAGCGGGCGGGAACAAGTCAGTGTGCCAGGTAACGGACCCGTGCCCCGTCGATCGAGCGGGCATCCAAACACGTCGTGAACGGGTCCAGGGCGGAATCGATCCGGGACGGACGATCGGCCTTGCCTCCAGGAAAAGGGGTGTCTGATCCATGTCGAAGCGGAACCAATCGCCAACACGTCGATCCCTTCGGCCGCTGGGGGAGTGCCTGGAGACGCGGCAGCTCCTGTCGAACGCCTACGGGACGCCGACGGCGCAGGTGAGCGGGACGGATCCGGACGGGGCACACTGGACCCTCAGGTTGTACGGGCCGGGCACGCTCAATGTGGTCGATCAGAACGGGACCGCCTTCGACAAGGCCGGCTCGACCACGCCCGACCTGATCAATACGATCACGGTCGGCGGGGCGATCAGCTCGGAAACGCGCCTGGTCGGGACCGTGACGCCGGCGCCGGATGGCAGTACCAACGTCTACTTCGAGAACCTGAACGTCACGCCCACCGGCGAGCTGGGCAGGATCGACCCGGGGCAGACGTCGAATAACCGCATCCAGCAGAACGGCATCGCCTCGATCGACATGCCCGACTTCTACCTGGCGCACACGGACACCACGAAGCCGAGTTCGGCATCGGCGATCCACACGTCGGCGATGTCGGCGGGGATCATCTCGATCCCGGGCGGCGTGAACACGCTGCGGCTCGGCGGGGTCACCACGGATTTCACCCCGACCGGGGCTACGCCGCTCAACCAGACCGGTCAAAGCAATGAATTCGAGATCAACCTGGGCCTGCCGATCACGACGGGCACCAGCATTATTGTGAACAGCGTCACCACCAACGCCCAGGCGAACACGAGCTCGACCGCGGCACCCTTCCAGGACATGGCGACGTTCCTGGTCGCGGGGCGGTTGAACCTGTTCCAGGCCAACACGATCAACGGCAACACGACGTCGTCGCTGCTGCCCTCGCAGTTCGCGGGCATCTTGCCGAGCACGGGGGCCGCGCCGGGCGGGACGTACGTGGTCTCCGACGGTAGCCCGGCGGGCACGGGACAGATCGGTGACGTCCGGATCGGCGGCAACGCCACCAATTTTACCACGCTTGTCAATGAATATACGCTCGGCACCACGCCCGCTGAGGGGGCACTCGACGCCAAGATCAGCAACTTCTTCATCGGCGGCGAGACCAACAACGTCATGCTGGTCTCACCGTCGGGGTCGCGCAACGTGTCCTTCGGCCTGGGCATGGATAACGTCACGATCAATAGCCTGTTCATCCAGGACCTTCGGGTCAATCGCGACGCGACGAACTCGACGCTGACGATCAGCCGGTCGATCCGGAACATGCTGATCGGCGGCAACATCGTGAATACCAACATCCAGGCGGGATACACCCAGAGCCTGTTCGAGGACGAGGCCTTCCCGTCGGTCGGCTTCTCGTCGCCCACCGGGGTGTTCTACGGCAATCCGCCGCCGACCGTCACGAACCACATCACGGCGCCCGAGACGGGCTATCTCGAGCCGTACGCGCAGAACGGCGGCTCGATCTCGGGCCGGATCGCCGGTAACATCGTCAACTCGGTGATCTCGGCCTCGGTCGATCCCAATCCGTCCGGCATCGCGCCGTCGGTGGTGGACGACTCGGGCCAGTTCGAGCAGAAGAACACGAACATCTTCCCGTTCGGCGCGCCGAGCAACCTGGTGCTGCCGCGGGGAGTCATCAACGTGAAGTTCGAGGGCGTCGTGGACAACTCGACGAACCCGCTGATCTCGACCTCGGCGCCGGTGAACGCGGCGTTCTTCGCGCGAATCGTCCACATCAAGAAGGGCCCCGTGATCCCGCCGAGCGTGCCCTACCAGCCGTACGTGGCGCCGACGGTCTATCATCGCGGCCAGACGACCCTCCAGGGCGAGATCAAGATCGATCACTTCCCGAGCAACCTCCACCTGGCGAAGGCGGCGGCGGCCGCGGCCCGGCAAAAGGCGAAGTGATCGACCGAAGCCGTGGGCCAGCATACGCGGGCGAGGCCCTGTCCAGGGGCCTCGCCCTTGCTTTTTCCCGGGCCGGGCTCAATCGCCGATCGTCGTCCGCGACCAGCCGATCGCCAGCGCGGCGGCCAGTCCGGCCGCGGCGATCGTCGCCAGCATGATGAGCGCGACGCCCGCGAGGTCGCTGGCGATGCCGGTGTGAAGGAGGCCCCAGAGGAACACCGACATCGGCTCGATGCCCGGGGGATAGACCTGGTCGGTCGCCGGCAGCTCGCCCAGTCCCAGAGCCAGGGCGACGAGCCAGGCGGCCACGAGCGGCCGGAATGAGAGGGGGAACGCCACGCGGATCATCCGGCCGATCGGGCCGTGTCCGTCGAGCGCTGCGGCGTCGAGATAATCCTGGGGAAACGACCGCAGGAACGGCCAGATCACCAGGAGCACGTAGGGCAAGGCTCGCAGCGCCTGGGCCATCACGATGATCGCCGACGAGTCGTAGAGCGCAGGCAAGTCGCGATAGGCGAGCACCAGCGACCGGCCGGCCACGGGCCCCGGGGTCGCCAGCGCGAGCGATAGTGCGCCCGAGCATGGCCCATCGCCAGGCCCGCGAGCGTCGGCTGGCCCACGCCAGCCCGAACGCCAGGACGGTCACCATGGTGGCGGCCATCGAGGCCCAGAGGAGGCTGGCCATCAGGGGCTCGCGGACCTCACCCACCGCGCGGCGGAGCGTGCCGGCGAATCCCGATAGCGACCAGGCCGGCGGCCGGCCGAGCGACACCCGCCCGCCGACTCGGCCCGCTCGCCAGATCGAGCGCGTAGAGCGGGAATGCCAGCGCGTTGGCGACGAATAGGAGCATCGCGACTGCCGCGGGGATCCTCCATCGGCCGAGCGAGAAGGGACGGACGCCGGCGCCGGCTGCCGCCAGCCGCGCCGGGTCGAACCGCGACATCGCGCGGGCGGCCAGGAGGATTCCGGTCCCCAGCACGAGCAGTGGCGGCAGGGCCACGACTGCGGCGTCCGCCAGGCCCTTGCCCAGGATGAACTGGATGTACGCCTCCTCGGCGTAGGTGCGCAGCTGGAGGAGATCGGTCACGGTCATGTCGCCGGCCGTCAGGACGGCCACCGCCAGGGCGGCCGCCGCGATCGCGCCGATCGCCCGACGCAAGGTGACGCCGATCAGCACCCGTATCGGGCCGTACTCGAGCCGCGCGGATTCCTCGAGCTCGGGCTCGACCGCGCGGAGGCCGACGCCGGTCAGCAGGACGACCCAGGGCAAGGCGGCGATGGCGTGCACGACCGCCGCGCCGAAGCGGCCGACGAGGATCGGCCGCACGCCGAAGACCTGCATCCGCCCGGCGTTGCCCAGGGCGCCGAGCCACGCCGTGGCGTGCAGCGGCATCGGCACAAACGCCGAGATCGCCAGCACGGCCAGGACCATGCGACGGCCGGGAATATCCGTGCGGAACAGCCCGATCGCCAGCAAGACGCCGACCGGCAGGGCCATGGCCTCGGTGGCCGCGACGAGCCCGATCGTCTCGACGGCCAGCCCCGCCGGCCGCGACAGGCCGCGGGTCTCGCTCAGCACGGCGGCCGTGCCGGTCGGGTCGAGTGCCGTGCTGGGGATCGCCGCGGAGCCGCTCGCAGGCTGGACTTCCGGCGGTCGCCAGAGGGACGAGGCCGCCTCAAATGCGGTCGCCGCCGCCGGCCAGCCGACCAGCGCCATCAACCCGGCGGCCAGCAGCAGGCGGGCGACGATTCCGGTGAGCCGGCTCATTGCCTGAGCCCCGCGACCCGCATCAGGTCGGCCGTCCGCTCGTAGGCCTCGGCCACCCAGGCCTCGATCCGCGACGGCTCGGGCGCGTACTCAAGCTCGACCGAGATCACCGCCTCGGGGATGTCAAGCCGGCGAATGGCGTCGAGATACGGCGGGAAGTCGACGACGCCTCGCCCCGGCGGCAGGTCGCCGTGGACCCGGCCGTCGCAGTCGGAGATGTGCACGTGGGCCACCCGGCCCGCGAGCTCCGCGATCGATTCCGCCGGCTCATCGGCCAGCGCGAGATGCGAGATGTCCAGGTTGGCCTTCACGGCCGGGTGGTCGACGTCGTCGAGGAACCTCGCCATGCTGGCGACGTCGTTGAGCAGCGAGAGCTCGAACGGCTCGAGCTCGAGCGCGATCTCGAGGTCGAGATCACCGGCGTATTCCCCCAGGGCCCGCACCTGCTCGACACCGGCCCGCCACTGTTCATCGGGCGGGATTACTTCTTTCTGCCAGATGTATTCGCCGAGGACGAGGAGGACGTTCCGCGCCTCGAAGGAATGGGCCATGTCGAGGTAAGCCCGCACCCGCTCGGCGTGGAATCGGCGGACGCTCGGGTTGAAGTCGACTAGCCCGACGGCCACGCAGGCGACGCTGACGATCGGCAGGCCGGCGGCGTCGCATTCCTCCTTGATGAGGCGTTTCTCCCGGACATCGATGTCGAGCGGGTCGGCGAAGATGTCGATCGTGTCGAATCCGATCTCGCGGGTCTTGCGGATGCCGAAGGCGGTCCCTCGACCGGACTGGACCCAGGCCGAGTTGATCAGGCCGAGCTTCACGGGGTGAGTCTCCTCGAGGATTCGGTTCGTGCGCGGGCCGAGGCCGGTGGTCGGGAGGATTCAGCCCGCCGCCTGGGCGGACTCGGTCCGCTGGGCGGACGGGCCGCGACGTGTCTGGAGCGGGACGCGGACGGTGAAGCACGAGCCCGCGCCGGGGGTGGACTGGACCTCGATGGTGCCGCCGTGTTCCTCGACGATCCCGTAGCTGATCGATAGGCCCAGCCCGGTCCCCTCGCCGATCGGCTTGGTGGTGAAGAACGGGTCGAAGATCCGCTCGCGGATGGCCGGGTCGATGCCGCATCCCGTGTCGGCGACCTCGATCCGCACACCGTGGTGGTCGGGGTCCGCCGCGGTGCGCAGGGTGACCGTCCCCTCGGCGGGCAGGCGTCGATGGCGTTCATCAGCAGGTTGACGACGACCTGATGCAGCCGGGCCGCCCGGCAGCGGATCGCGGGCAATGCGCCGTACTCGGCGACGATCTTCACCCCTCGCTTGCGGGCATAGCCCTGCACCATGTTGACCGACGAGTCGATGCCCGGGTTCAGGTCGACCTCGTTCCATTCGCCCTCGTCGACCCGGGCGAAGAGCCGCAGGTCCTTGACGATCCGCTCGATCCGCCGCAGGCCCTCGCGGGTGCGGTCGATGATCCGCGGCAGGTTTTCGAGGCAATAGTCGAGGTCGAGCTGCTGGCAGACCTCGGCGATCTGGGCGTTGAGCGCGGCGAGATCGGGCTCGGGGATGCCGTCGCGTCCCGGCGTGGCGCCCCCTGCTCCGCCGACGGGCTGGCCCTGGCGATAGAGCCCGACCAGCGTGACCAGGTCGACGCAGGTCGCGCTCGAGCACGGCGACGTTGTTGCTGACGAACGCGAGCGGGTTGTTGATCTCGTGGGCGACGCCGGCGACGAGCTGGCCCAGGCTGGCGAGCTTCTCGGTCTGGACCATCCGGCTCTGGGCCGCCTTGAGCGCCTCGTGGGCCCTCGTGTTCGGACTCGGCGAGTTCCTGGAGCGTGATGTTCTGCTCCTTGAGCTGCTCCTCGGCGCGCATCCGCTCGGTGACGTCCCAGAAGATGGCCTGGATGCCGATCGGCTCGCCGTCGGGACCCATCAGCGGGGTCTTCATCGTCTGGACGTACAGGGTCTCGGCCTTGGGCGTGACGTGCCTCTCGACAACGTCGACGACCTGGCCGCTCTCGAGGACGCGCCGGTCGTCGGCGCGATACTTCTCGGCGAGCTCTCGCGGGAAGAAGTCGTCGTCGGTCTTGCCCTTGATCGCCTCCGAGCGTGGTTCCCAGCTCGGCGCAGACGCGGCCGTTGGCGAAGGTGAAACGGCCCTCCAGGTCCTTGCAGAGGATCATCTGCGGCAGGGTCTCGACCAGGGTGTGATAGAAGACCTCGGTCTGCCGGAGGGCGCGCTCGGCCCTGCGGCGCTCGGCGGCCTGGGCCTTGAGCTGCGCCACTCGCCGACGTCGCAGCGCCTTCCAGCGCAGGGCCCGGACTCCCCAGCCGATCGCGGCGACGAGCACGCCGATCGCGACGGTCCAGGCCGCGGCACTCGCGAGCGAGCCCGCGGCGACCGGCGTGGATGCGAGAGACGACGACACGACCACGGCCGCGTCGTCGCGGGCATCGGCAATCGCGGTGGCGATGGATTCGAGGTTCAAGGCTGGCCTCGTCTAAGCGGTAAATTCGCCGGGTTGCAGTGACCCGATGCTCGAGCGCCGAGGCTCAGCACCGCCTCGCACAGCGCGATCGTCCCCAGGTTGTCGCGGCCCGAGATGTCCGGGGCCTCGCCGGTCGCGACGGCGCGGAGCAATCCGCCCATTGTGCCGGCGAATGCGTCGGGGAACCAGGCGTCGGCCGATCGCGGGCGGTGCCAGGCGCCGCCGTCGCTCGTCGTGGTGTAATCGATCGTGCTGGGGACGCGCTCGGGCCAGCCGGCCAGCCGATCTCGCCCATCGCCAGGCCTTCGGTCCCCTCGAACCGCCACCGGACGGCGATGCTCGAGCCCGCCCCCTCGCGTGCCGGTCCCCGACCAGACGTCGTCCCAGCCCGATGCCCGCGCCCCGCTTTCGTACTCGAGGATATACAGGTTGATCCCGTCGGTATGGGGGAACTTCGTGCGAGGGTCGGGCCGCGTGCTTGCGAGGACCCGTAACGGGTCGCCCAGCCAGTAGCGGAAGGTGTCCAGGTGGTGGATGCTCATGATGAAGGTCGACAGCGAATGCCCGTCGCGGGCCCAGGGCATCCAGTGCGGGATGGCCCGCATCTCGATCGTCGCCAGCACCGGCTCGCCCAGCCGCCCGTCGTCGAGCAGATCCTTGAGCGCCCGCACCGAGGGATCATACCGCATGTTCTGGTTGACTTGCAGGACCACCCCGGCCCGCTCGCAGTCCTCGACCAGCGCGGCGGCCTCGGCGTAAGACATCGCCAGCGGCTTCTGCGCAGGATGCCCCGCACCCGCCGCGGGATGCGCAGCACCCGCCGGATCACGCCCGGCTGCTCGGCCGGCGGCACGGCGATATCCACGACCTCGACCGCCGGGGTCGTCGAGCATCGCCTCGAGCGACTCGAAGACGTTCGGCACGCCCGCGCAGCGCGGCCACTTCGCGCGGCCGTTTCGATCGTCCGCGACGTGATCCCGACGACGCGGTATCCGGCCTCGGCATACGCCACCAGGTGGCAGTCGCGGACGATGAAGCCCGCGCCTACCACGCCGATACCCACTTCGAGCCGCCCCGGGAGTTCGTGTCGGTGATTCAATTTGCGACCGATTTGTCTATGGTCGCGGCCCACCTGCCCCGCGGGGGCGAGAGGCTCAGGTCGCCGCCACATTCGTTGATACTCCGGGGCTGGTGCGATGTCCAGGGGCTGGTCAGCACCGCGTCGGGATGGAAAAGCCGTGGCCGATCGCCCTCCCATCGCCGTGGTCCCTCGCTCGTTGCGTTGCCAGAGTGGCGAGAGGTGCCTGGCCCGCCGGAGCGACTCAGGATAAGTTAGTAAGAGTGATTTTGTGCCACTCCGCCGGGAGGACCACGGCGAGGAGACGAAGTTCCCTTGTGCGCGACGACCCCGGCCGGCGAGCGAACGGCATTGTCCGAGCCCTCTGTTCCGGAACGGCCTGCCTCGCTCCGGCTTCGCCCGCTGGACATCCTGATCCTGGCGGCCTGGTGCGGGCTGGGGGCTGGTCTCCTGGAGGTCGCGGGAAGGGTCGTCGGCAAGACGTTCGTCTCGACGAACCGGCTGTACATGATGAGCCGGCATTTCTTCTGGCTGGTGCCGCTGTCGAACCTGCTGACTTTCAGCGTGATCGGCATATTCCTGGCGGTCCTGGCGGCGTCTGGCCGCGGTTTGGCCGGTGGATCGGACCCCGCGGGATCGTCTTCCTGGCCGTGCTCCCGCTCCTGATCGTGACCATGCCGGGCGTTTACGAGGCTGCCTGGGTTCTGCTTTCGATGGGCATCGCGACGCGAGCGGTCCCGATCCTCGAACAGCAGGGACACGGCCTGCGAAGACGGCTGGTGGTCAGCTTCCCGGTGCTGGCGCTGGTGGAGCTGGGCCTGGCGGGGTGGATCCTGGGCGGGCCGTGGCTGGCGGCGCGACGCGAGGCGGCGCGGCCGCTCCCGACGGGCGACCCGCCGAACGTGATCCTGATCACGATGGACACGGTCCGTGCCGACCACCTCAGCCTCCACGGTTATAACCGGCCCACCTCGCCGGTGCTCGAGTCCCTGGCCCGGTCGGGCATCCGGTTCGAGCATGCCCGGTCCGCGGCGCCCTGGACACTGCCCTCCCACGCGACCATGTTCACCGGGCGATGGCCCCACGAGCTGAAGGTCGACTGGAGCATCCCTCTCGATCGCCGCTACATGACGCTGGCGGGATATCTGGGCGAGAGGGGCTATGCTACCGCAGGGTTTGTTGGCAACACGATGGAATGCTCGTACGACAACGGCCTGGACAGGGGGTTCGTCCACTTCGAGGACTACGTTCTCGCGTTCCTGATCCCGCTCCGAACGGCGTGGCTGTTCGACCGTCTCGTGGGCTCGCTCACGGACGTCGGCCTGCGGTTAGGGCGCGACCTCGACGTCGGCCCCTTGCGGCCGATGCACGAGTCGTGGGTCACGCCCTACACGCTCCGCGAGATCCGCAAGGACGGCTCGCTGCTCAATGGAGCGTTCCTTGACTGGCTGGATCGGAGTGCGCAGCCCGGACGGCCCTTCTTTGCCTTCCTCAATTATTATGATGCGCACGCACCCTACATCCTGCCGAATCGGGGAGAGTACCGCTTCGGGATCAGGCCCCGTGGGGCGAGGGAATTCATTTTCCTGGCGGAATCATGGGACTCGCTCGACCGGTCGCGGTTGCCGCCGGTCGCGCTTGAGCTGGCGCGGGACTCTTACGATAGCTGCATCGCCTACGTCGACCAGTGCCTGGGCGAGCTGGTGGTCGAGCTCCAGCGACGCAGGAAGCTGGAGAATACCTGGTTGTTCATCACGGCCGACCACGGCGAGGGCCTGGGCGAACACAATCTGTTCGACCACGGCGAGAGCCTGTATGACCAGGAGATCCATGTGCCGCTCGTGATCGTCCCGCCCGCCGGCAAGCGGGGCGAGCGGGTCATCCGCGAGACGGTCAGCCTGCGCGATCTGGCGGCGACAATCGTGGACGTGACCGGTCAGGGCGGAGGCTCGGCCATGGCGGGCCAATCGCTCGCGGCCCTGTGGCGGCCCGATGGGCCCGGTGCGGCTGAGCGTGTGCCGGGTGTCAGTGCCGTGATCTCGGAGCTGCCGGCCCCCAATCCCTACAATCCCAACCACGGCCGGTCGCCGGCGAGCCGCGGTCCGCTCGCCTCGCTGGCCGACGGCGATTATGTGTATATCCGGAACCGCAAGGATGGTAGCGAGGAGCTCTACAACGATCGAGCGGATCCGGGCGAGGTCCAAGACCTCAGCCGGGACCCGTCCAGCCGCCCGATCCTGGACGGGCTCCGCCGCCGCCTCGAAGCCATCAACTGAACTCGTGCGCGATACCGGCACTGCTCAACGAAACGACGACCCGACTCGCGGTCCATCCCCGGAGGCCGAAGCCGGTCGAGGGCTCTCATGAAAATACGTCACGTGCTCCTGACGGCGGCCGTCCTCGCTCTGATGGCGGCGGGGGCTGCATCGTTCGTACTCAGGCGGGCGGCCAGGCCGGATACCACAGTCGCGGCCGGAGGGGGGCGAACTCCGCCGGTCGGTTCGCGCGATGGGTCACCGGACGGGGCAGCGGCCGGCGCGAGGCCATTCGTCGAGGGAGTCAGGTATCGTCCGCATGCCCTGCCCCTGGACCCGAGCGGTTTCCGCGCGGTGCTCTTCGCCGTGGAGCCGTGGAAGCCCGACGCGCCGCTTCGCGAGATCGCCAGCCGGTGGGAGCATGCGGGCTTCCGTGGCGTCAAGATCGTCGACCGCCAGCTCGCGGATCCCTCGCTCGGCCGCAACGGACGATTCTCGGCGCTCTTCCTCAAGGCCAACCTCCTGAGCTACGAGGGTGAGGCCGAGGCGGCCTACAAGATCCTCTGCGAGCTTCGCGAGCTGGTCGAGGGCGACCCCGCGCTGGCGCAGTCGGCGCTGGGGACGGTGATCTATCTCCAGGGCGTGATGGGCTTCCGCAGGGGAGAGAACGACAACTGCCTGTCGTGCCAGGGCGATAGCGCCTGCCTGCTGCCGATCGCGCCGTCGGCTGTGCACTCCAACCCGGAGGGCTCTCGGCTGGCGATCCGCCACTTCACCGAGTACCTCGAGCAGTTCCCCGAGAACCTCGAGGTCCGCTGGCTCCTGAACCTGGCGCACATGACGCTGGCCGAGTACCCCGACAAGGTCGATCCCCGGTTCGTGCTGGACCTGTCGAAGTTCTTCAAGTCCGAGTTCGACATCGGCGCCTTTCGCGATATCAGCCTGGCGGCGGGCGTGGGGGGCCGGATGAACCAGTCGGGCGGCGCGATCATGGACGACTTCGACAACGACGGCCTGCTCGACGTCCTGATCACGTGCCACGACCCGACGGAGACCATGGCCTTCTACCGCAACCAGGGAAATGGCAAGTTCGTCGACCGGACGAAGGAGGCCGGCGTGGCCGACCAGCTTGGCGGGCTTGTGTGCTACCAGGCCGACTACGACAACGACGGGCTGCTCGACGTCTTCATCCCCCGCGGCGCCTGGCACAACTGGCCGATGCGGCCGACCCTGTTGCGCAACCGCGGCGGCCGGTTCGAGGACGTCACCCGCGCCGCCGGGCTCATGGACCCGGTCAACTCCAACGCCGCGGCCTGGGCCGACTATGACAACGACGGCATGGTCGACCTGTTCGTGGCCTGCGAGCGTCAGCCCAACCGCCTGTATCGCAACAAGGGGAACGGCACGTTCGAGGAGGTCGCCGCGGCGGCCGGCGTCAAGGGCGATGCCGAGCGCTTCGCCAAGGGATGCTCGTGGCTCGACTACGACAACGACGGCTTCCCCGATTTATTCGTCAGCAACTTCAGCGACGATGCCAGGCTCTACCACAACGAGCGCGACGGCCGATTCTTCGAAGTCACGAGCAGCAAGGGGATCGACGGCCCGCGCGGGGGATTTTCCTGCTGGACCTTCGACTACGACAACGACGGCTGGCTCGACATCTTCGCCGTGGCCTACGACCGGCCCGTCGACGAGGCGGTCCGCGGCCTGATCGGCCAGCCGATCGACGTCCCCGGCAACCGCCTGTATCGCAACCTGGCCGGCCAGCGGTTCCAGGATGTGACGGCCATGACGGGCCTCGAGCCGTTCCTCGCCAGCATGGGGTCGAATTTCGCCGACTTCGACAACGACGGCTGGCTCGACATGTACCTGGCCACCGGGGCGCTCAACTACGGCTTCCTCGTCCCCAACCGGATGCTCCGCAACGTCGAGGGGAAACGGTTCGCCGATATTTCCTCGTCGTCGCGGACCGGCCACCTCCAGAAGGGGCACGGCGTGGCCTGCGGCGACTGGGACCGCGACGGCGACGTCGACCTGTTCGTCGAGATGGGCGGCGGGGTCAACGGCGACAAGTATCACAATCTCCTGTTCCAGAACCCCGGGCAGGGGAACCACTGGCTGAACGTCAAGCTCGTCGGCAAGAAGACCAATCGCGCGGCGATCGGGGCGCGGATCAAGGCCGTCACGGCCGGGAGTCCCCCGCTGACCGTGCACCGCGTCGTCACGTCGGGCAGCAGCTTCGGCGGCAATCCGCTCGAGCAGACGATCGGCCTGGCCCGCGCGGACAGAGTCGCCACACTCGAGATCCGATGGCCGACCAGCGGGACCACGCAGGTGTTTCGCGACATCCCCGCCGACCAGTGCATCGAGATCACCGAGCTGGCCGAGGGCTATCGCCGGCTCGATCGCCGGCTGGTTCCCGCGCCGCGATGATCGTGGCAGCATCGATCATGCGGGACTCGCCCGGTCCTCACTTGAGGAACTCGGCCTGCGGGTGGAGCGAGTAGAAGTGCTGCCTTCGCCTGGGGTCATAGAAGCGGTAGAGCGGCACCGTGCCCGGGATAGGGTCGCGGAAGGCGAAGAACGACACCCCGCGGAGCTTGTAGCCGAGCCGCCCGGCCCGCTCGCCGTCGAGCGCCGAGGTATAGAGGTTGTCGTATCCGTTCGTCCAGCGGTAGAGCGGCACGGCGTCGGTGACGCGGTGGTCCATCACGAAGCAGGCGACCCCCTCGGCGACAGCCCTGGGCCGGTCGGGCGCATTCGGGCGGATGGTGTAGAAGTGCGACCGGTCCGCCGGGTGGACCCAGCGGTAAAGCGGGACGGTTCCCGGCCGCTCGGTCGCGAAGACGTAGCCGGCGATCCCCTCGGAGCGTAGCCGGGTCAGGTCGAAGTGAAGGACGAGCTCGGCCTGGGAGTACTCGATGCCCGTGAAGACGCCGTATTCCTTGAAGAGGGCGATGCGGCGGGAGATCTCGGCGTTCAGCCGTTCGCTCAGTTGCGTCGCGCGGCCGTTGGCGAACTGAGTGATCAGCTCGTCGAAGAGCTGGCCCAGCGCCTTGGCCACCAGACCCGTCGCGCCGTCCAGGTCGCGCCGCTTCACCTCTTCGATGGCGATATGAAACCGAGGTGCGCCGTTGCCCGGCTCGATGTTCACCCGCGCCCGGATGTCGAAGCCAAACTTGCGCCAGCCCTCGGGCGTCTCGGGGCTCCGGGCGAGCCGGTCGGACAGTGGTCCGTTGACCGGCGCGTGGAACTGGCCATCGATCCGGCAGCCGACCAGCAACTGCCGCGGCTTGGCCTCGATCGCGATCAACTGGAAATGATGCACGAAGCCGCGGTACTGGCCCTCTTTTTCAAAGGCGACCGGCGGCAGCTTCTCGATGATTCCGGCGATGAAGTCGCGATCGAGCCGGATGTCGGCCGACGCTCGGGCCGTCGGGGGCGGCGCCGTCACTGCCCAGGCCAGGACGCCGAGGGCCGCCCATCGACTCCATCCTGCCATCGCGCTCCATCCTCTCCAAGCGTCAGCGATCGCCCGCCAGGCCGAAAGCCGCGGGGTGTTCTACCCGCAATCGACCGGCCTGACCAGACGAATCGACCTCACCGCGAGCGGGCGGAACGGCCGCCGAACCGGCTCGCACGGACACCCTCTCGGGCCCTGCGAGGACGGGCATCCCCGGGCAGTACCTGGCCCGCATCGCCGGCAGATTCCGCGGATTCGCGATCGCAGGCCGCACAGGGAAAATCGGTCAGGTCCGCACCCCCTTCGTCTCACCGAATGGACTCGGACATTTACGAACGTCCGAGCAGGAGTGTATCCTGGTCCCGTGGTCTTTGCGGCCTGGGCAGGCCGGAAGGCCAACGGCGATCCTTTCGGTTTGATATGGTACGAGTCCGGTGACGTTCGCAAGCACGGTCAGGGCGACGGCGTCAGGGCCATTCGAGCCTGGTTCCCCCGGGAGAGACAGCAATGAGTCAACGAGTGCTAATACTGGCGCTCAGCGGGATGATGTTGGCCGGAGGAGGCACCTCCGTCAACGTGCGGGCGCAGGAGGCTGGCGATGAGTCGCCGCCGATCGTGGTGCGAGCGGTGGGCGGTCGGTCGTTCGGGCCGTCGGCCGGCGGGCGGCCGATGCAGGATTTCAACGAGCTGACGCGCAACTCCAAGAGCTACGACGGGTTCATACCGCTCCACGAGAAAGACCAGCATCTCTACGCCGAGATCAAGCCGATGCTGCTCGAGCATCCGATCCTGGCGCCGATGACGATCGCGCGGGGGTCGGCCAACGCCGGGCAACCGCTCAATTTCGGCGACGAGTGGGTGCTGATGTTCCGCCGGGTGGGCGACAACCTCCAGCTCATCCGCAAGAACATCCACTTCACCGCCCCGGCGGGCTCGCCGCTGGACAAGGCCGTCAAGCAGAACTACACCGACTCGATCCTGATGTCGCTGCCAATCCTGAGCATCAGCCCCCGCGGCGGCGGCCTGGTGGTCAACTTCGCCGATATCTTCATGACGGACTTCGCGCAGCTCGGCATGGGGTCCCTGGACCGTAGCCGCTCGCGGTGGTTCAAGATCCGCGCCTATGCCGACAACGTCGAGATCCAGGTCGAGGCGACGTTCAGCGGCGGTCGCGGCGGGTTCTTCTCGTTCGGCGGGCCGTCGGCCGTGGTCGATTCCCGCGGCGTCACCATGGTCCTTCACTATAGCCTCTGCAAGGCCCCAGATGGCGGCTATCGGCCCCGCATGGCGGACTATCGCGTCGGCCACTTCCTCAACGCGGTCGAGGACTACGGCAGCACCGATCCCCAGACCAACGCCAAGCGGATGATCAACCGCTGGCGGCTCGAGAAGGTCAACCCGGGCGCCAAGCTCTCGCCCCCGAAGAAGCAGATCGTCTGGTACATCGAGGATAATGTCCCCGAGGAGTACCGGCCTTACGTCCAGGAGGGCATCCTCGAGTGGAACAAGGCTTTCGAGAAGATTGGCTTCAAGGACGCCATCGCCGTCCGCTGGCAGAACGAGCGCGACGATTTCGAGCCCGAGGACATCAACTACTGCACCTTGAGGTGGATCACCACCGGCTCGACATTCGCGATGTCGGCCCTGCGCAGCAACCCGCTCACCGGCGAGATGATCGACGGCGACGTCATCTTCGACGCGAGCTGGATCAAGACCTGGAAGGAAGAGTATGCCTTCCTGGTCGGCATGCCGATCCCGACCGGCAACGGTCAGGACGCGGGCGTCTCGGCCTATCCGCTGGCCGTGGGCGACATCATCAGCCCGATCATGGCGGCCAAGGAGGGCTTCGGCATGCTCATGCCACCGCCGGGTAGCCGGCGGGCCGAGATGTGGAAGTCCTCGATGCTGGCCGGGGTCGACGGCGCCGGCGGACAGGGTGGCCGGGCTCCGGTGGCGCTCGACATCGTCCCCGGTGGCTGGGACCCGATCCAGATGCGGCTCCAGCAGCGGCTCGCCCATGGCCGCGCCACCGCCTGCAACTACTCGGCCGCCAAGTCGCACGAGATGCGCTTCGCCGCCCTGGCGCTGATGCTGGCCGACGGCAATACCCCGGCCAAGAATAATGACAAGAAGGAAGAAAAGAAGGACGAGAAGAAGGATCCCGCCAAGAAGGAGGAGAAAAAGCCCGAGCTCAAGCTGCCCGAGGAGTTCCTGGGCCAGGCCATCAAGGAAGTCGTGATGCACGAGGTCGGCCACTCGCTGGGCCTCCGCCACAACTTCCGCGCCAGCGGGATGCTCCGCCTCGACCAGATCAACGACGTCGCCATCACCCACGCCAAGGGGATGGTCGGCAGCGTGATGGACTACAACCCGGTCAACGTCGCACCCAAGGGCAAGAAGCAGGGCGACTACTGCACCACCACGATCGGCCCCTACGACTTCTGGGCCATTGAGTACGCCTACTCGCCCATCACGGGCGGCGAGGAGGAGGGCCTCAAGAAGATCGCCGCCCGCTCGCCCGATCCCGACCTGGCCTTCGCCACCGACGACGACATGTCCAAGAACGACCCACTCGTCAACACCTACGACCTGGGCTCCGACACGATGGAGTACGGCCGCGAGCGGATGGCCATGGCCAGCGAGATCCTCAAGGACCTCGACCAGCGCGTGGTCAAGGACGGCGACTCATGGGCCCGCCTTCGCGCGGCGTTCACGGCCTGCATCAGCCAGTACGGCAACGGTGCCTACCTGGCGACCGAGTACATCGGCGGCCAGTCGGTCCACCGCGACTACAAGGGCAGCCCCAAGGCCCACGACCCCATCGAACCGATCCCGGGCGCCAAGCAGCGCGATGCCCTGAAGCTGCTCGTGGACCAGATCCTGACCGACAAGACGTTCAAGTTCTCGCCGTCGCTGTTGCGCAAGCTGACCAACGAGTCGTGGCAGGATGACGGCCGGATGTACCGGATGGACGCGGACTACCCGATCTATCGGGCGATCCTCAACATCCAGGAGATCGTGCTCGATCATTGCCTCGACTCGAGCGTCCTGCACCGCATCCAGAACCAGGAGATGCAGAGCGACCCCGAGAGCAAGCCCCTCCAGATCGCCGAGGTATTCCGCTCGCTCACCGACGGCATCTTCAGCGATGTGGCCGTCCCTCCCCACGATGCGGCCGGCAAGCCGTTCGCGATCTCGACCATCCGCCGGAACCTCCAGCGCGAGTACATCAAGCGGCTGAGCACCATGGTCCTCGGCTCGCGGAATGATACGTCCGGCCAGGGCTTTCGCTTCGTGATGCTCTACGGGATGCGTTCCGATGCCCCGGCCGACGCCAAGAATCTCGCCCGACTCCATCTCGAAGAGATCCGTCAGAAGATCGACAAGCTGGTCGGCCAGCCGGGCGCGAAGGTCAACGATACCTCCCTGGCGCACCTCAAGGAGATCCGCTTCCGGATCGAGAAGGTCCTCTCGGCCAACCTCAACGCCAACGAGCCCTGATCGCTCAGGCAAGCTGTGTCGGTCTACCAGTTGAAAGCGCAGAGGGCGGGCGGATTCACATCGAGTCGGCCCGCCCTCTCCACGCGCGGACGGTTGAACTCTTCGCCACGAACGACGAGAAATTGGCCACCGAAGCTGGCGCCCGGTTGGAGGATCGATGGCACAATCTGTGAATTGGTAACCACTTGCGTCTGATGCGCAGAAGGGCGCGGCGTTTGCCATAGGAGGTGCCGCCTTCACTGGAATCGATAAGTCTTCGGGAGTCACCTTTCATGCGGCGTAGAGTCGGCTTTACCCTGATCGAGCTGCTGGTGGTGATCGCGATCATCGCGGTCCTGATCGCGCTCTTGCTGCCGGCCGTCCAGGCCGCGCGCGAGGCGGCGCGGCGGGTCCAGTGCGTGAACAACCTCAAGCAGTTGGGGATCGCACTGCACAATTACCACGATGCGCTCCTGGTGTTCCCGCCTGGCTACATCGCCGCGGGCCGGTTCATCGACGGCGAGACGGACGTCGCGCCCGGTTGGAGCTGGGCCACGATGATCTTGCCACAGCTCGAGCAGGCCCCGTTGTACGCGGCGATCAATGTGAATCTGCCGGTCCAGGCCCCGGCGAACACGACGGCGGTCGCGACGCGGATCGCCGGATTCCTCTGCCCCTCGGACCAGCTCCCGCCGAGCGGGAGCTATCCAGTCACCGACGGGCTAGGGAACACGCTGGCCACGGTGGGTCCGAGCTCGTACGGGGCCTGCGCGGGCAACGATCAGGCGGACGTGGCGCTCGGGATGAACAACGACGGACTGGGCAACGGCCTCTTCTACCGCGACAGCAACGTCCGGATCGCCTCGATCACCGACGGCACGAGCCAGACGGTCATGCTCGAGGAGCGCGCCTGGGGGATCACCGAAGGGACCTGGGTAGGCGCCGTCGTTGGCGGGGTCGTCCTGCGTGGACCGTTCAACCCGTGCCCGGGAAATGCCGCGGCGTCGTACCTGGCCCCCTGCCTGGTCCTGGTCCACTGCAACATGCTCAACACCAACTCCGACTACGACAGCGGGCTCGACGATCCGCTCGAGCTTCCACCCCATGGGTGCCAACATGCTGTTCGCCGACGGCTCGGTGCGCTTCCTCCGGAGCATCCCGGCCAACGCGGGCGTGAACCCGGATGGCTCGACCCGATATTCACCCGGCAGCCTGATCTTCCAGGCGCTCGGCACCCGAGCCGGGGGCGAGGTCGTGAGCGCGGACTCTTTCTGAGGACGGACGGGCATGATCCAGGCAGGAAGGTCCGGCATCGTGACAACGATGCCCGCGCTCGGGCTGGTGATCGTCGCGACCGCCACGACGCTCTCGGGCTGCGGCGGCGAGACGCAGGGGCCGCTGCTGGCGGGCGGGCGTGAGGTGAAGGCGTGGATCAACGACCTTCACGACAAGAGCCCGCAGGTACGCCGGCAGGCGGTCCTGAAGCTGGGCAATGTTGCCGACAGCGACCCGTCCGTGGCCGAGGGGCTTGTCGAGGCGCTCGGGGACGCCGATGCGCTGGTCCGCCGCGACGCGATCATGGCCGCCGCCAAGCTCAAGGAGCCGCCCGCGGCGATCAAGGAACGGCTCGAGGTCATGAGCCGTACCGATAAGGACGCCCGCAGCCGCGAGCTGGCGGGGAAGGCGGTGATCCGGCTCGGTGGGGGCGAGTGAGTCGTCCCAGCGGCCCCGCGCCGTTGTCGAGGGGCCGAGGTTGGACTGGTCATCGCGTCCGCGATGCACTTGGATCGAACAACGGACCGGGGACCCTGTCCTCGGGCCTCTCGATCCGATCGAGGGCGGGCGCCAGCCCGGGCCGGGCCTTCCGCGTGTGTTCGAGGAGGATCGTGGTGAAGGCCGCGAGCTGGTCCTCCGGCCGACCGCAGGATTCGGCGGCCTCGCGCGCCTCGCGCAATCGCCCGGCCCGCGCGAGCGCGCCGCGACGTCGAGCGAGGCCATCGAGTGATTGATCGGATCGGAGATCGCTCGGGCGGTCCGCGCGGCCTCGTCCAGCAGCTCGAGGTGGAGCTGCACCCGGATTACGGTCAGCAGCATGCTCGACCGGGTAATCGGGTTGGCAACCTGGCCGGCGGCGTCGCGCAAGCGACGCCAGGGACTCGCCTTCCTCCGATCGTCTCCGCCCTGGTCGCCGCGATCAGGAAGTCTTCCAGTCCATGGTAGCGGATCTCGGGATTCTGGATCGCGAATGCAACTTTCAGGCTCCACGCGAGGCCGAAGCCGCCGTCCGCGGTCACACCGCAGACAGCCGCCAGCGCTCGATCCCGGCTCGGGATATCCTCGATCTGGAGGGCGGTCTTCAGGGCCTGATCGGCGACCAGGACCGCTTGATCCGGGTCGCCGGACTTTGCGAGGGATCGGGCGGCCGTACCGAGCGCAAGCGATCGGCGCGGGGGCCGGAGACCCGCCTCGCCGCCTCGATGGCCGCGAGAGATACCTCGTGGGCTTCCTGAGTCAAACCTGCCTCCGCGAGGATCATCGCCAGGACCCCGATCGTATTGCTCCGCCCAGAGGACTCGGCCGACATCTCGATCGCCGTTTCATGGAGCAGCCGCGCGACGTCCCGAGCCTGTTCGCCTCGATTCAGTCGGATGAGTATCCTCGCCAGCTTAACGAGGTAGCCCCAGCGGCCCTCGAGGTCCGGGACCTGAAGGGCCGTGTCGCGGGCCGAGTCGGCCGCGTGGGTCGCCGCGTCCGTGAGATTCCTCCTGGCGTTCGATTCCAGCAGGCCAATGAACGCCTCGTGGCGGGATCGCGTCGACCCGATCCGCGTCGCAACGGTGTCGGCCTCATCCGCCATCCCGACGTCCGCCAGCACGACCGCCGCCGAGCCGAGGGCCATCGATCGCTTTGCGGTGTCGGTCTCTCGATCCGCCAGTTGGAGCGCTCGCATGGCGGCCTCCCTCGCCCGGTCGGGCAACCCGGCCGCCTCCAAACGACGCGCGAGGGCGATCGTGGCCTCCAGCCCGATCGCAGGATCCTCGATCCGGCCGACGAGCTCGAGTGCCGGGTCCGCCTGGCCGGCGGCAGCGAGCGCCTCGGCGATCTGGCCACAAGCAAGCCAGAGTGACCGCTCGGCAGAGGTTCCTCGCACCGATTTTTCCGCCCGTCGCATGCCGGCGATCGCCGCTTCGTGCATACGCCCGTCAACGAGGGCCCGGGCGATCGTCTGCTCCGCCTCGAGCCTCTGCGCGGGGTCGGCGATCTGGGGCGCGAGATCGCAAGGAGCTGAGCCGACCGGTTCAGCTCCTGGAGCACCTTGCCTGCCGGCTCTTCGAATCCAGCCATGGAGAGAGCGTCGGCGATCCGTCCCAATGCGCGGATTCGCTGGTAAGGATCCTTGATTGCCAGGGCACGGCTCATCGTCCTTCGGGGGTCATCCGTTAACGCCAGGACGACGAGCCAGCGGTCGGCGACGTCCGTGCCTTCGAGCTGGTCTGCGAGCGCGGGGGCCTGAGCGCGAATCCGCTCGAGCTGGTAGGCGTCAGTCCGCGTCCAGCGGAACCACTTCCAGCCGTGAAAACCGGCGGTCCCCAGGCCAATCAAAACCGCGAGGCCGACCGCCAGCCAGACGGGAACCGGGACGCGGAAGCGTTCGCCGTCGTCATGCCGCGGGGGGGCGGCCGCGACTCCGTCCTCGCCCGGCTCGGTCGTTGCGATTGTTCTGTCCACGGGAATCTCGTCGGCGGTATGTTCCATCGTGGTAAATTCGCACGAGGACGGTTCGAGAGCGACTGTCGGGTGACCGCTCGAGCCGCCCGGTCGGATAGGACCGTAATATGAACGAGAAGGCCATCATGGAACGAGCGGTCCGGCACTTCGCCGAACAGCTCCGCAGCATCCGATCGGGGACGATCAGCATCGGGCTGATCGACACCGTGCGCGTCGCCGTGCAGGGCAACCTCGTGCCGATCAACCGGCTGGGGACGCCCCGGACTCAGGGCGACCGCATCCTGATCGCCTGCTTCGACCGCGCGAACGTGCCGGCGGTGGTGAGAGCCCTCGTCGAGGCTCGCCTCGGCGCCTACGCGCTCGACCCGACGACGGTGAGCGTCAGCGTCCCGCCCATGAGCGTCGAACAGCGCGGGGAGATCGCCCGCCACGTGAAGAAGCTCGGCGAGGAAACCAAGGTCGCCATCCGCTCGATCCGCCAGCAGACCCGCAAGCAGATCGAGGTGACCGGCCGAGGGTCGCGGAACCGCGTCCAGGAGGTGACCGACGCATCGATCGCCGAGGTCGACCGCCTCGTGAAGGCCAAGCTCGCCGAGATCGGCTGATTGCCCTGCCGGCCTGGCGATCCGAGCCCGAGTACCAGAATCAAAGCAGGTCTTCGGCGCTCGGCTCCATCGGCCTGCCCTTGGTATCGGGTCGATGCGGATTGAGCACTCGAAGGAGCGGGAGGACGAGGTATCCCAGCCCGATCACCACGAAATACATCAGCACGACATAAGGCAGCTTCCCGCCATCGTCCCAGGCCCATGTGACCGCGTAGAGCAGTCCCAGGACCGCCGCGATCAGCAAGTAGACTGGCACAATGAAGTGGAGCTCGGGGAGCTTTCGCCGGCGCGCGGCCGCCCCGACCGCCAGCAGTGCAGCGACCGCAATGCCAATGAGAATGCTCAGTGGCCTCGAGAAACCAAAATTGTCGGCGACGGTCCGCCATAGCCACAGGCACAGGATCGGCAAGCCGATCTCGAAAATCGTCGTCTTGACGACCATGGGTCGCGGCGCGGGTTTCGGTGCGGTACTCATCGGCAAGACCTGCATAGAATTACTTCAAACCCGTCGCGTCTTCAGAGTACCCGCGTCCGGAATCGATGAGGTACCGAGCATCAACCAGGGGTCGCCTGAAGGGGTCGAAGTCCCGGCGACGGCCGGCCGGGGCTCCGACCCATCTTCCGGACCGATCACTTGCCCTCGAGGCCCAGCTCCTTGACCTTCGAGGCGAGGTTCTCGCCGGCCTTTTCGGTGTCCACCTTCTTGTCGATCTCCTTGATGACCCCGTCCTTATCGATGTAGAACGTCCACCGGTTAGTCACGGCTCCGTTGGGCCGCAGCACGCCGTAGGCGGTGGCGACCGTCTTGTCGGGGTCGCTGAGGATCGGATAGTCCAGGTCGAGCGACTCGGCGAACTTCTTGTTCAGCTCGGGAGTGTCCACGCTCGCGGTGAAGTAGGCGACGTTCAGATCCTTCAGGGCCTTGCTGTTGGCGCGGAAGGACTTGCACTCCTTGGTGCAGCCGCCGGTGAATGCCTTGGGGAACCAGGCGATGACCACGCCCGACTTCCCCTTGAACTGGTCGAGCGTATAGGTCTTGCCGTCGGAACCTTGCATGGAGAAGTCGGGAGCCTTGTCGCCGACCTTCAGCTCGGCCGCGGCCGCGCCGGCGAGGATCGCCAGGCCGATGCCCAGGCCCATCGCGGTGGTGACCGTGCGGCTGGTGATTCGAATCATCGCAGTCTCCTCGGGTTGGTGGCGCCACGGGATGCCGGACCTGGGTTGGGCACCCCGGTCTTCGACCCTTCGGAGCCTACCAGGCATGTGGTACAGACGCAACGAGCCGGCCATCCGGATCGAGGTGTCTCGGGTACTTCCTTCACAATTCGGCGCGATCGGATAGAGTTCTAGCGTTCAATGGAGTGGACTTCCAGACGCCGGAATCACCGTCTCCGACCGACAGCCATCACCAGCGACTCCCTAGACGAACCTCTTCGATAATCACCGCGAGCAAGGTGAACGATGCGAATGCGCCGCGTTGTGCGGCCGGCCGTGGACCGGCTGGACGATCGTTGTCTGCCTTCGGGTCTGCCCCTGGGCTTGACCCCGGCCCTGCTGACCCATGCCTACGGGCTGGATTCGGTGTCCTTCAGCACGCCCACCGGGACGGTGAAGGGCGACGGTGCGGGGCAGACGATCGCGCTGGTCGAGGCGTACCACGACCCGACGCTGACGGGCGACCTTCAGGTCTTCGACAAGACATTCAACCTACCCACGCCGCCGCTCGACGTGGTGAACCTGGGGGCGGGGCCTCGAACCCGGCGTGGTCGCTGGAGGAATCGCTGGACGTCGAATGGACGCACGCGATCGCGCCGGCGTCGACGCTCGTGGTGGTCGAGGCCAACTCGCAGAGCCTCCAGAGCATGTTGGCCGCCGTGAACACGGCACGGAACATCCCCTCGGTCAACGTGGTCTCGATGAGCCTGGGGTTCCCCGAGTCGACGTATCACGCGTCGGCCGTCCTGACGACGCCGCCCGGCCACATCGGGATTACGTTCGTTGGGGCCAGCGGCGACAGCGGGCTGGCGGCCGGTTCGGACTGGCCGGCGGTCTCGCCGGACGCGCTGGCGGTCGGCGGGACGTCGCTGTACGTGGACGGGTCCGGCAATTACATCTCCGAGGTCGCCTGGAACGGCAGCGGCGGCGGCCAGAGCCACATGGTGCCGGAGCCCGGCTATCAGCGGACCACCCAGTCGAGCGGCCGCCGCAGTACGCCCGACGTTGCCTTCGACGGCGACCCCAACACGGGCGTTGAGGTCTATCAGACCTCCCCTTACACCGGGCTGGGCTCGTGGCAGGTCGTCGGCGGGACGAGCCTGGGTACCCCGGCCTGGGGCGCGATCGTCGCGATCGCCGACCAGGGTCGGGCCCTGCAAGGAGTCGGCAGCCTGGACGGTGCCTCGCAAACCTTGCCGACCCTGTATGTCCTGCCGTCGTCCGACTTCCACCCGGTCGCGTCCAACCGCGCCGGACACGCCGGCGCGACGGGCCTGGGCTCTCCCAACGGGGGCCCGCTGATCGCCGACCTGGTGGCCAGCAGGATCACCGTGCCGCTGACCACATCGAGCGCCAGTGGGCAGAACGGGACGGCGATTCGCAGGGTGAAGAACCGACGAATCGCTGCCCGGCCCGTTCAGCACGCCAGGGTCGTCGCGTCGCCGGCCCGGCTAACGGAGCACGCGACGTCCAGCCCGGTCATCAACGCCCGCGTGGTCGTCCACTCGGGCGTCGTGATGGCCCTCCAGCGGCATCGTTGAGGCCCGTCGCCTGGACTCGCTCCAGAGAGGTCATTCGATCTTGCTGACCTCGCCGGCCTGCGGCACCTGGACCGCGCGAAACCCGTCAATATCCTCCCGATCCGACATCCTCGCCACCGGAACGAGTAGCGAGGGCCAGGTACGTCCGGGAATTCATGGACGATTTCAGGAACGCCACGTGCCCGTCGGCGAAGACGAAGTTGACGCCACCGCCGGAATGCCGGCTGTGGAACTGGTTCACGGCGGAGCGGGAATCGCCGGGCCCGTGTCCTGTCCCGGTGGAGCCGAGGGTCATCCCCGGGCTGGGAGACGCGATGGACCGGCCGCGGTTGTCGCGGCCCGTGGAAGACAGGACTGCGCCGGTCACCGAGCCAACCCAGGTGGCCGCGCCCAGGCGGTGGGACCGTTCGCCGATCAGGATCGTCTGAAACGTCCCATCGGCGATGTCGCGGGGCGAGACATGGCTGTCGCGGAAGAACACACCCTCGCCGTCGGATCCGGGATCGCCGATGCCGTACATCCCGACGTAGTTCCCCGAGGCTAACAGGCAGATCGGCGGCACCTCGGCTCCGGTGGCCGTGTCGCGGCGCACCGCCGGCCAGGAGGGCGGTACGGTGTCCGACGGGCAGAGGAAGTTACCGAACGGCAGCATGCGGCAGGAAAGATTGGCGGGATTCTCGATCGCCAGCCCGAGGTTGATCGAATTGTAGGCTACCGAGGTGTCGAGGTACGGTAGCATGAGCGCGGACCAGCCCCAACCGGGCCCGTTGTCGTTCCCCCTGGCGTCGTGCGCCGAGTTATAGCCGGGCGGGTAGCTCATGTTGGCACTATCGTAATTCGCCAGCGCCATTCCGATCTGATTGAGGCTGTTCACGCACCACGCGAGCCGCGCCGCCTCGCGTGCCGCCAGCACGGCGGGCAGTATGAGCGCGATCAGGATGCCGACGACCGCCACGACCACCAGCGCCTCGATCAGGGTGAAACCAGGAATCCGCCGGTGGTTCCGGGGTGGGACGCGCATCGTGTCACCTCGAGAGCTGCGATCAGGCCGAGGACTTCCGCACGCTGGCCAGCCTGATGTCGGCTCGGGCCGCCCCGTACGATTGGGCTCAGGAGGCTTTCACCGCCGCCGGCCTGTTCGCCTTGGCCTCTTCCTTGAAGAGCGGATCGTCCTTTTCCTGGTCCTCGTCGTAACCGCGGTAGAGGGGCAAATAGCGGTAATACACCTCGAGCGTCAGGATCGAGAGCGAGGTGGTATACAGCCGCCCGGCCCGCATTCCCCAGATGTCGGCGACCGGCATCATGGGGTCCCAGCTCCCGTTGGCACAGGTGCCGTCCTTGACCTGGAGGCCGATGAGGCCCTCACGCACCTTGAGGTTCCACTTCTCCCAGTCCTTGTTCTTCATGTTGTGCAGGAGCTGGGTTGCGTAATACCAGTAATAGATATTTCGCTGGTCGGAGGTCTCGAGGTCCTGCGCGATCTGTGATGCGCCCTTGACCAGCGGCGGGTAGTTCCGGGCCCAGCCCAGGAGCTGGCGGCCCAGGAGCGCCTCGGCCGTCATGACGGCCGACGCGCCGCCACGACCGGGTTGGTAGGCGTACATCGTGCGCGAGCGGTCGACGGCGGCCTGGTCGAGGTACTTCGAGCAGCCCTTGAGGATATGCTTCGGGACCGGGATTCCCGAGCCGTGGGCGCTGCGGAGTGCAAACATCTGCCAGCCGAAGACCGACGTATCCCCGGGCATGCCCGGCGAGTATCGCCAGCCGCCGCCGTTCGGGTCCTGTGAGTCGGTGATGAACTTGACCGCGCGCTGCGCGGGCCGCTTGAGCTTCGGGTCTTGCGACAATCCGTAGGCTTCACAGAGCGCCATCGTGCCGATGGCGTGGCTGTACATCCAGGCCATGCCGGCCGGGCCGGTGAACAGGTTGCCGTCGTCCTGCTGGTTTTCAACCAGCCAGGCAAGCCCGCGACGGACGGCCTCCTGGTGCCGGCTCTTGACCGTGTGGATGTAGCCGGCGCCCAGGAGCGGCAACAGCGCCAGGCCGGTGGCGCCCGTGTCGGCCTCCATCACCTGGCTGTGCGAACAGACCACGCCCTGGCACTGCTCGTGATAGTTCAGGCTCCACGAGCCGTCGGGCCGCTGGTGGCGGACGATCCAGTCGAGGCCGTCCTCGACCGATTTCTCCGAGCGGGCCGTGCCGCCCTCGCGGCGTACAAGCTTGGCCCGCGTGATCCCCTGCCGGCCCGAGAACGGCGCCGAGACTCGGCCCGAGAGGTCGGGGAACTTCATCCCGACGATCGTCGCGTTCTTGACGTCCGAGAGCGGCGCCGGCCCGGCAAAGTTCGGCGTGAACTGCTCGAGCGAGCGGACCTCGGGCTGGCCCACGAGTTTCATCTGCGGGTCGGGATCGATCCCGATCGAGGGTGGGTCGGCGCTCTTTTCCGTGGTGAACGGGTCACCCGCCTGCTTGGCGTCGATCAGCGACTCGACGTCGCCGAGCTGGGTGTCAATCACAGAGCTTGCGATCGCAAGCTCGGGACTGCCCGCGCCCTGCGACCAGCGGAGCATTACGGCAAGGACCACGATCAGGAGCGCATGGAGCAGCACGCTCAAGCCCCACGACGGGACCGAGCGAAGCGTCTCCGGATCGCATTCACCCCGTCCCAGCCGCTCCAGGCGCCGGTGGACGGCCTGTCTCAACGCCCGAACGGGCCCGACTTTATCCATCGGCGTTCTCGCCCGTGAGAGGATGTTCTGGAGGGGTCGATTCCCTATACGAACGAACTCATTATAGGCAAGCGAATCCCCAGGCTGCCAGCGCGCGCCCGGTCGGGTTCTGCCATTTTCGGTCGCTCGAGCGGCCCGGCTCCGCCAACCCTTCGACCCGAGGATCCGTCGAGGTCCACATCCAGCCCGAGCTCGAACGCGCAAAGCCTGGGTTGGTTGACTTGGTTCGACGATCGCTCGGACGACACATTCGTGCACCTCTTCAGCGGCGAGCCTGCGGGTTATAATGATCCTGTCAAAGCTCGCCGTTGACAGGGAGGAACCGGGTGGTGCTGATGGTGGTGGATCGGATCAAGGCGATGCTGGAGGCGTGCGAGGCGGGGGCGGCAGCGTTCCCGCCCGCCGAGCTCTACAACGAGGACTGGCTGCTGCGGATCGTCCTCGACTGGTTCGCCCGTCACGGAGGCGATCGGTATCCGCTATCGCCGATGCCGGGAGCCCGGTGGTTCTCTCAGGCGTGGCTTCCCTCGGCGTTTATGACGCGATATCGCGGCGATCGCCTGGCGGAGGCGCGCACGCATGCCGACGCCGTCCTGGGGCACTTCGTCATCGGCGACCCCGGCACGGCGGCGCTCTCCCTGACCCCCGGCGCCCGGCAGCTTGTCGTGCTCGAGGCCAAGCTGTTCGCCCGTCTCTCGGCCGGCGTGAGGAATGCCCCGTACTACGACCAGGCGGCGCGAAGCGTGGCCTGCATGGCCGAGTCGCTCCGCCGCCTCGACCGCCGACCTTCGGAGATGGACGAGCTGGCGTTCATCCTGCTGGCGCCGAGGCGCGGCTGGATGACGGGATCTTCGAGTGGGACCTGGCGCTCGACGCCATCCGCCGCAAGGTCCGCCGCCGCGTCGAGGACTATGGCGGCGAGCGCGACCACTGGTTCCGCGAATGGTTCGAGCCGACCTGGCGGCGGATCGAGGTCCGCTCGATGAGCTGGGAGGACATCGTCGATGTGATCGCGTTCCACAACGCGCGGGACGGTCAGATCATCGACAGCTTCTACGGCCAGTGCCTGCGGTTCAACCGGCCGCAGTCCCGCACCGTCCTGCCGCGGCCGATCCCACCTTTAAGCGGCCGGCCCGATCCCGCCGCGGTCGCAACTATGCCGACGCCCAAGCCCGAGCCCGAGTGGGCGGCCGTGTCGTGACGGGCGGGGCTCCTGGCGGGGCTCAGGGCGCCAGGCGCTCCCTGCGCCATGCCAGCGGGCCCGTCAGCGTGTATCGCAGGCGGTCGTGCAGCCGGCTGGGCCGCCCCTGCCAGAACTCGATCACTCCCGGGATGACACGGTAGCCGCCCCAGTGCGGCGGCCGGGAGACCGTGCCGTCGGCATGGCGGGCCTCGGCCTCGGCATAGAGCCGTTCGAGCTCGGTTCGATCGACGATGACCTGGCTCTGCGGCGAGGCCCACGCGCCGATCCGCGATCCGGCCGGCCGGCTGTGAAAGTAGCGGTCGGATTCCTCGTGCGAGACCCGCTCGACCCGCCCCTCGATCCGGACCTGACGCTCGGTCTCGCGCCAGAAGAAGGCCAGCGAGGCGAAGGGATTGGCCTCGAGCTCGCGCGCCTTGCGGCTCTCATAATTGGTGAAAAACGCGAAGCCGCGTTCGTCGACCCCGCGCAACAGGACGATCCGCGCCGACGGCCGCCCCTCCGGCGTGGCGGTGGCCAGCGCCATGGCGTTCACCTCGGGCTCGCCGCTGTCAACGGCGTCGTCGAACCACGCGAGGAACTGCTGGATCGGGTCCGGATGCGCATCTTCCTCACGCAGGACGAAACGGCCGTGGTCCTTGCGCCATTCCTCGATATTGATCGGCACGGGCGGAGTCTCCGCGAAGTTGGACGGCTGTCACGACGGCAAAACCGGACACCCGCCGGACGAAAGATCCGGCGGTATGAAGTTTTTGACGAAACGACATACGGCGGCTAACATGAGGGGCCAGGAGCGCAAGAGACGCCAGGGAGCCGGCAGGACATCATACCGGGCGAGGCCACATCGATGCACATTCCGGACATGGTGCTCGATCCCAGGTCGGTGATTGCCACGAGCGCAATCGGCGGGGCGGGACTGCTCTACGCGGTGCGTCGGCTCGAGCGGCAACTTGGAGACCGGACGACCGTGCTGATGGGCACCATGTCGGCGTTCGTGTTTGCCGCGCAGATGGTGACCTTCCCGGTCATGCCGGGCGTTTCGGGCCACCTGCTTGGCGGCGTGCTGGCGTCGGTGCTGCTGGGGCCCTGGGCGGGCGCGGTGGTGATCGCCGCCGTGCTGATCGTCCAGTGCTTCCTGTTCAATGATGGCGGTCTCACGGCGCTCGGGGCCAACTTCGTCAACATGGGGCTGATCGGCTCGATCGGTGGTTATGCGATCTACGCCCCGATCCGCCGCGCGATCGCCGGCCCGAAGGGGACGCTGATCGCCGCGATGGTCGCGGCCTGGTTCTCGGTGCTGCTGGCGTCCGGTACGTTCGCGATCGAGCTGGCCGCCTCGGGCCGCCGCGAGGACTTCCTTCGCGTACTCGGCTGGATGGCGCTGGTGCATTCCTTGATCGGGATGGGCGAGGCGCTCATCACCGGGATCGTCGTCCGCTTCGTCCTCCTGCGACGCCCCGACTTGCTCGAGCCGACCGGGGGAATTGTAGACAGGCCGACCACCAGCGGCCACTGGTTGCAGTGGATGGGTGCCGGGCTGGCGATCTCGCTGGCCATCGCGGCGTTCGTGGCGCCTTTCGCCTGCTCGTCGCCCGACGGGCTCGAATATGTCGGCAAGAAGCTCGACTTCCTGCCCGACGAGCAAGCCGCGCCGCGCCGCCGTTGCCCTCGCCGATGGCCGATTATCAGCTCCGGCTGCCCGGGCTCGACCACGCGCAGGTGGCGACCGCGATGGCCGGAGTCGTCGGGACGCTGGTCGTCTTCGGGCTGAGCTGGGGCATGGCGCGGGTCCTGCCGCGGCCGGGGCGTGAAGGGGCGACCCTCGATGCGGTCTGACGGGCTCGAGGGCCATCGGTACGCGACGAGCCCGCTCCACCGGCTGCGACGCGCGGATCAAGCTGATCGCGGCGCTGGCCCTCGTCGTCGCCGTGATCGCGATCCCGATCGGAGCGTGGCGCGCTACGGGGCGGTCGGCCTGTTGCTGGCCTTTGCGATCGGAGTATCGGGCATCCCGCCGGGCGAGCGTCGGCCGGCGCTGGCTCGGGCTGTTCCTGCCCGTCGCCTTCCTGGCGGCCATGCTGGCTCCATCGCACCCGGCACGGGCCGAGCAGGGACTCGCCGCGGTGGCCGCGAGCATCCTGGTCAAGAACGCCCTGGCCGTCCTGACGATGATCGTCCTGGCGGGGACCACCCCGTTCACTCGGCTGCTGACGGGCCTGCGGCGGCTGGGAGTGCCGCTCGTCCTGGTGGCGACCTTGCAGTTCATGGAGCGCTATCGGCACGTCCTGCTCGAGGAGGTCGATCGCATGGCGACCGCCCGCCGGGCGCGGACCTTCCGCCGGCGGGGATTCCTGGGCTGGGGCGTGCTGGGCGGGCTGATCGGGATGTTGTTCCTTCGCACCTTCGAGCGGGCCGAGCGGGTCCACGACGCGATGCTCGCCCGCGGCTGGACCGGGACGATCCGCAGCCTGGAAGATTGAGGCCGCCGATGAGTGCGGTTGATCCCGCCACCGAAACCAGCGAGTCGGCGAACCACCAGTCCGCGGTCGAGGCCGTCCGCGTGCAGGGGCTTGAGTACCGCTATCCCGACGGCAAGGAGGCGCTGCGGGGCGTCGACCTGACGATCCCCGCGGGCGAATCGGTCGCGCTGGTCGGACCGAACGGAGCCGGCAAGAGCACGCTGCTCCTCCACCTCAACGGCCTCTTGCCTGGCAAGGCGCGGGGAGCGATCGGTCATTCGCATGGGATCGGCGGCGGCAACCGCCCGACGTGCACAACGGCCCAGCGTCTGGATCGACGGCCTGGAGGTCAACGACCGCAACGGACCCGAGGTCCGGCGTCGGGTCGGCCTGGTGTTCCAGGACCCCGACGATCAGCTCTTCTGCAACAGCGTGATCGAGGACGTGGCGTTCGGGCCGCTCAACCTGGGGATGACCTCGGCCGAGGCGCGGCGGATCGCCGAGGAGTGCCTCGAGCGCGTGGACCTGGCGGCCGAGGCGGCACGGCCGCCGCACCACCTGAGCTTCGGCGAGCGGAAGCGCGTCTGCCTGGCGGGCGTGCTCGCGTGCCGGCCGTCGGTCCTGGTCCTCGACGAGCCGACCGCGAACCTCGACCCCCGCGGCCGTCGGCGGTTCATCCGGCTGGTCCAGGGGCTGGGCAGCACGATGCTGATCGCGACGCATGACCTCGAGATGGTGCTGGAGGTCTGCGGGCGGGTCGTCCTGCTCGACGGCGGCCGCGTGGTCGCCGACGGGCCGACGCTCGAGGTCTTCGGCGACGCCGATCGTCTCGAGCGGCACGGGCTCGAGCAACCGCTCAGCCTGCGGCGGACCTGAAGGATCCCCTCTCGCTCATCATCGCCAGCCGGGAGGGCAAACGTGTCCTAGACTGGCGGTGGGCAGCGCGCCCGGGGAGGATCGATGCAGGGCGAATACGACGCGAGAGCCGGCGCGGCCGTTTTGTCGACGGCGGATCCGGATTCGGTGGCGAGCCCCGACGTCAACGGCGGCTCGGGTAGCGAGCACGTCGCGATCGGGCGGCTGATCCGTCGACTGCGGGTCTCGCAGCCGCCCGGGCGATTCCACCAACTGGCGGCGAACGTGCTCCGTTCATCGCTCGGCGCCGAGGCCGTGGCCTGGGTCCCTCGCAGCCCGGGCGAGTCGCCCGTCGTCTCGGGACAGGTGGACGGGATGAATGCGACGTCCTACCGCGAGCTGGCCCTGCCGGCGGGACGCGACACCGCGCAGGTCACAAGGCCGGGCGCCCGCGGACGGGGCCCACGCCGCCTGGCAACCCCCGTTCGCCAGTTCGTCAAGGCCACCGCCGGTTCGGCCGGCTGGCTCGTCGCGGTGAACCCGCCCGAGGGACGCTCGTTCCTGCCTTCGGAGGTCGAACGCATCCACTACGTCGCCTCGTTGATCGACACCCAGCGCGCCAACTCGTCGATCTACGCCGAGCTGAAAGGACTGCTCTTCGGCGTGATCCGGGCGCTGACGGCGGCCATCGACGCCAAGGACCCGTACACCTCGGGGCATTCCGAGCGGGTCGCGCGGATCGCCGTCCGCCTGGCCGAGCAGCTCGCCCTGCCGGATTCTCGGCGTGCCGACCTGTACGTCGCCGGGCTGCTGCACGACGTCGGCAAGATCGGCATCGACGACGACGTGTTGAAAAAGGCCAGCCCGCTATCGGACGACGAGTACCTGAAGATCCAGGCGCACGTCGAGATCGGCGTGACCATCCTTCGCGACCTGAAGAAGCTCGAGCACATCCTGCCCGGCGTGCGGCACCACCACGAGAGCTACGACGGAACGGGATACCCCGACCGGCTGGCGGGCGATGCGATCCCGGTCGAGGCGCGTATCCTCGCGGTGGCCGACTCGTTCGACGCGATGTCGAGCAACCGGCCCTATCGCAAGCGGCTGGGCCTGAACCAGATCGACGCAATCTTCCGCGAAGGGAGCGGGCGGCAGTGGGATCCCCGGGTCGTCGACGCCCTGTTTGCCTGCCGCGCCGAGGTCGAATCGATCCGGCAGAAGGGCCTGGGCGAGAGCCTCATCGGCGCGGTTGACGCCGCCCTCGGGCGCGGATAAGTAGGCGATCGGAATCAGGGAGAGTTATCAGATGGGAGATCCGAATACGAGACACACGAGTTTCAAGAAAAAAGGGACCAACTGAGTCAATGACCGGCCACTGAAAGGGGACGGTTTGGCCGCTCGATCCGTTCGGTAATTCTGAGACCCCTCGCTCAACGCGACCGCGTGGGCTCCTTGATCCCCATCCCCCATCCCCCATCCCTCATCCCCCATCCCTTCCGACGAATCCCTCCCTAAAATTGCTACGACCCGCAAGGTCGGGCGGCTGCGGCGGCGATTTTCTGCCGCGAGGCGCCGCCAGCCGCCGATTCCGGCGCGATCCGAGCCCCTGATCCGACCCCTCCACCCGAGCCCCGGGCCGGGAGGAAGTGCCCGAAGGGGCGGTGAGAGCGCGGTCAGTGCCTCCGCAGAGCGGCCGGCAATTCACTCGTCACGGTGGCGTTGAGCGAAAGGTCTCGTGATTTTCGGGCTCAAATCTCCACGTTTCTGGATTCAGCCGACGCAGTCGGATCGTCACTTCATGGCGCTGTAGTCGGTGGGCTCGAGGAAGACCGAGTCGACCTTCTTGACCAGTGGGCCGTTCACGTGGCTTTCCTTGTAGACCCGCTGCCATTCGGGGTCCTTGCCGAACTCTTCCCAGGTCTTCTTCGCCGCCTCGCGGCTGGGGAAGGCGACGAGGTAGACGAGCGTGCTGCCCTTACCGTCCTTCTCGTCGGTGGGTGTCCAGAAGCCGACCAGCTCGGCGCCGTGCTTCTTGAGCAGGTCGCAGGTGTGATCGCGGAAGCGCTTGTTCAGATCCTCCAGCTTGCCCTCGTTGACGTGGTAGGTCCGCAGCTCGAAGACGCGGCGGACGGCCGCGGGCGGCAGGGCGGCTCCAGACTCGGACTCGGCGTGCTTGCCGTTGGTGCTCGCGGGCACGGCTTTCTCCTCCGCCCGGGCCAGGGCCAGCACGGCCAGGGTAATCAGGAAGGTCGGGATGATGCGTCTCATCGGGCGACTGGCTCCTCGTGGGGTGTCGTCGGGTGCGTTCATTCCGGGACGGGCTCGGTTATAACGGCCCGATCGACGCCCGACAAGGAGCCCGATGCCCCCGCGTCTTACCGGAAGCCCCCCGCGGCGGCGCCCTTGCCGTCCTTCGAAGGCTGGACATAGCGCTGCTGGAGCCGTTCCACCTGCCGTTGCGAGTTGGCCGCGTTCTGGAGCCTGAGGTTGACGTCGAGGGCCTGGTCGGGCTTGGCGCCGGCATTCGTATTTCTGCCACCGCCCCCATACCGCCCCCATCCGGCCCATCATTCCGGCCGGCTGGCCGGGCTGCTGATCGCCGCGGACGAAGCGGGTTCCCCGGTAGAATGCATACTCGCCCGAGCCCTTTCGCGCCACGGCCGTGATTGTGCCGCTCGTGCCCTCGGCGACGAACACGCCGCGGAGGTCGGTCTGGCCCGAGGTGAATCGCGGTCTCGGCGCTGCCGATCACCTTGACCTCGACCTTCGGAACCAGGTCGCCGGTTCGCGCGTCACGCACGGTGACCCGCACGCGGCCCGGGATCTGGCCGGCGGGAATTGGGGCTGGCCACGACCTGCATGTCCTCCTCCAGCACCTCCATCTCCAGCGGCGAGACCAGCACGATCCCCGAGGCATGCAGGTTGTCGCCGCGGATCAGCACGAGGTAGGCGCCTTCCTTGGGAAGCGCCAGCTCGATCCGCTTCTTCCGGTCCTCGAAGTCGGCCCCACTGCCCAGCTCCACCGCGCTGATCGACCATCGGCGTGATGCCCGAAAGGTCGATACCGGCGATGCCGTTGAGGTTGCGGCGGGTGAGGTAGAGCTGCATCAGGTCCACGGGGTAGACCTTCACATCCACCCGCGCGATGTTGCGGTACTCGAGCGGGATCGAGGGGGTCGTCGGCGCGTCGCCCGCATCGCCGGGAGCAAGCCCGACGTTCCGCAGGCCGGGGGCTGGCTCGACGGCGACCGCGGGCGGCTTGGCGGGCCGGATCACGCTGACTTCCGCCACCTTCAGCTCCTTGCGGGTGTACGACCGCACGGCGTCGTCGGCGTCGCTGAAGCGTTCGGCAACCTGTCGATAGTACTCGAGTGCCTTGGCAGGCTGCCGACGCGCGTCGTGGATCTGGCCGAGGATGTAGATCGCCTGCCACTTGTTGGGGCTCGGCTGCTCGGCGCCCGCGGCGTCCTTGTACGTGGCGCGGGCGATCGCGGCGGCCACCTCGATCGCGCGGTCATACCGGCCGAGGTGGAAGTCGCCGAGTGCCTCGCTGTACTGGAAGCTGTCGAGATAGGTGCTCTTGGGGAACAACTTGGCGAACCTCGACGTCAGGCGGACCACCGCCGGGAAGTCCTCGAGCTCGGTGTGGGCACCGACCAGCGCCAGGCTGGCCTCGTCGGCCATCGGGTTCCGGGGCGACCGGGCGAGGAATGTTTGACTCATCCGGATCGACTGGAGCAGCAATTGCGATCGCGTGATCCCGGCCGCGGCCAGCTCGCGACGAAGACTGGCATCGCTGAACGCCCGGGTCGCCGCCTGTACCAGCACCTGCGACAGCCCGAAGAAGTCGCCCTCGATCGAGGGCGTATCGGGATAGGTCCGCCAGAGGCCGATCAGGTAGGCCGTCGCCTCGAGCGACTGGCCCTGCTGCCGCAGCAGCTCGCCCATGCGGGCATCCTCGAGGTAGCTGGCCTCGATCAGCCCGCGCCAGACGATGGACGCCCGCTCGTATTCCTTGATGTCGCGATACGCCGAGCCGATCGCCATCAACTGGTCGAAACTGAGGATCAGCTCGGGCGACTTCTCGCGGACGACCTCGAAATACTGGACGATCCGGCGCGGCTGGCGCTCATGGATATTCACAAGCAGGAGCATCCGGGCGGCGTCCTTGGCGATGTCGTCACGCAAGGTGTAGCCGCCGTAAAGCGGCTCGAGCGCGTCGCTCGCGGCGGCGAATCGGCCCGCGTCGAAGTCGGCCTTCCCTCGGGCGTAGAGCTCATCCGGAGTCGGCCGGTAGGGGTCGGTGCCCGGCTCGCCCGGCATGCGGACCTTCAGGTCGCCCGGCTGGCCAAGATGAAAACGTCCGGGCTCGTAGACGCTCCGCACGGAGGCCGGCAGAGCGCGGTACTGGCCGGGGACGTAGCCGAAGACGTCGTAGGTCGTCACGCCGGGATTCACGCTCGGCGGGAAGTAGAGGGTCAATACGCCATCGGCCAGCTCGAACGACGATGCCTGCGTGTTCACGGATCCCTCGATGAGGGTCGTGCCGGCGGGCAGGTGCTCCTGGACGACCAGGAAATCGCGCTCCCATTCGGGCGTGTTCCACGGGACGCTGCGCTGAACATTCAGCGCGACGCGGGCGCGCGCCACCGAGGGCGACCTGGCTGGCGAGGTTCTCGAAGGTCGATGGGTTGACTGCGACCGAGAATCCCACCGGCAGGGTCTTGCCGTCCAGCTCGGGGTTGGCGGGCGAATAGGTCCGTCGCTCGACCCAGGCGACGCGTCCAACATGGGATTGTTCGGGTTTGAGGTCGCGAGTGAACGCCGAGAGCACGGCCGAGTACCCGAACTCGCCGCGACCCTCCACGTCGAAGCGGACGCGGTTCGTTTGTCCGAGCTTGATCGCGGCCCGAGGGACGGTGATGGCCCGGCTCTCGACCGGCCCCTGGACGTCGAGCACGGCGATCTGAGCATCGTTGACGGTGACCGTCAGGCGATAGCGATCCTCGGCCGATCGGGCTCGGCCGTAGAACAACGACAGTGCGGCCAGGGCCGGCCCTTTGGCCTTGCCCGGGCTCCAGGTGCCCGCGCGATGCGCGTTCAGCCAGTTGACGGCCCGTGGCAGCTCGGCGGCTTCGGGCCGGACGCGGGCGTAGGCGAGTGTCACGAGCGCAGTGATCTCGGCGGCCGACCGAGCGAACGGCGAACGGCCGGCTCGATCCCAGTAGCTCCTCGGCGGTCGGCCGGGGGCCGTCGCCTCCGACTTCGCCCGTAGGCCCAGCAGACCGATGAGCTCGGCGGCCATGGTGGGCCGCTCGAGGTTGGCGAACGTCAGCGCCAGGTAGGCGAGTGCCGAGTCCGACAGTGCTCCTCGCGAGCGGTTCAGGGTGTTGGCCGCTTCGAAGGCGGCGGCGCGTCGAGTCGGACAGCGCGTGCAGCATGGCGGCGCGCGTCTCCCAGTCGTTGTCGGCCACGCGAGCGAACTCCTGGCGGATGTAGGCGGTGCCCTGCTCGAGGACCTTGGGCTCGGTGAGCAGGCCCAGCCCTTCGGCATCGGCCAGGGCCCAGTAGACGGCCGCGGAGGTCATGCGGTCGCTCGGCTGATTTCCGCTGACGTTGTTCTGGCCTACCTTGTCGGTCCCCGCTGTCACCCACGGCCATCCGCCGTCGGGGTTCTGCGCGGCGACGAGCTCCGAGACATAACCCCGGATGAGCCGGGTCAAACGCTCGGTTTCCGCACGATTCGCGGCACCGGCCTCGCCGAGGTAGCGACGCACCGAGGTTGCCCCCAGCAACCCGGCGGCCCGGTCCGCGGTCGTATTGGTCGCGGGCGGCATGCAGCGCGCCGAGGCGCTCCGCACATCCGTCTCGAATGGCATCGCGTCGTCCGTGAGGGCCAGCTCGACGAGCATGCGCCGGACCGTCGGCGCGAGCGAGATGATCATCTCCGGGTTCTCGTAGGATCGACCGGCCGGGAGGCCGAGGAAGACGGTCGTGCCATCACGGCTCGTCCCCGACGCCGACGCGAAGACTGGCACACCCCAGGGCCGGATGGGGACCTCGACGATCAGCTCGTCCTTCCGCTCGCCCGCCGCGGCCGTGAGCGTGAGTCGTAGCGTGTCGCCCTCGGGGACCTCGTAGGGATCGAAAACAACCTCATCGACGCCATCACCGCGGACATCGATCTCTCGCGCGAGGACATCGTCACGCCCGCCGGCGTAGGCCGCGAGACGCAGCGTAATACGCCCCTTCACGCCCTGGTGGTGCACCTGCGCGACGAATCGCGGCCTGTCGCCCTGCGTGAGCGCGGCCGGGGCCTTCAGGTCGACGAAGAAGCTCTTCTTCACCGTCAGCGTCGCGGTCGTCTGGCCGGCCAGGGTGTCCGAGCCCGTCACGCCCCGCGCGGTGATCCGGTACTCCGACAGGGCCGGCGGCGCCTTGAAGGTCACACGCGCCTTGCCGTCCTTGCCGGTCACTACGGCCGGGTTCCAGTACGCGGATTCTACGAACCGCTCACGCGACTCGCCGCCGGACGGAGCGTCCGGCCTTGCGTCCCGTTTGCGGGCCTGTCGGAGGCGGGACTTCGCGGGAGCCCGGTTGGATTCCGCATCGTAGAGGCGACTCTTTTCGGCGTCGCCAAAGAGTGCAGTTGCCGGGTTCATGACCGCGAAGGTGCTGCGACGACCGGCTGGGCTGGAAGCGGCGGCATCGGCGGCCGGCGCCGGCGCGTTCAGGCCGGCCATATGATTTTGCCCCTGCCCACCCTGTCCATTCGGCACCGGGGGAAGAGCCGGCTCCTCGGCCTTGGCCTGCTCGAGAACCCTGACCCGATCCGCCGCGTTGGCCGCCATCGCCGCCGATCGCTCGGACTCCTCGACGACCGCCTGGGGAACAGGGATCGTCGCGGCCGGGTAGTGGAACGTGTTCGTGGACGCGTTCGCGAATGCGCCCGTGCGCGTCTGGTTGTAGAAGTAGGCGCCGATCTCGGGATGCCGGTCCTCGAACAGGCGGAGGAGTGAGCGGTCGATCATCGCAATCGACAGCTCGGCCGCGACGGGCCGCCCGAGCTGATCCACGGTCGTGACGTCGAGCTCGATTGGCTCGCCCGGTCCCACGATCGGCTTCACCGGCTTGACCAGCACGCGGAGGTCGCGCTCGACCTGAACGTCGAGCCGGGCCTCGTCGAGCTGGTCCTCCCACATCCGTGTCGCGGTCAGGGTGAAGTTGGGGAACTCGGCATTGGCGACGGCCCAGGCGGTGGAATTATCCCCCTCCTTGAGCTCGACGATCCGGTAGGACAGGATGCGGTCGGCCTCCCAGGTCACGAGCGCGGTGCCGGCGCGGCCTCGGCTGTGCAGGTCCACCCGGGCATCCTCGCCGACCTTGAACCGCGTACGGTCGGAGAGCAGCCGGAGCCTGGTCGGGTCCTTCTTGCCCGAGACCTGGATCGGATGGTCGGCGACGATCGGCGTGCCGAACCGGTCGGTGCCGGCAACACGCAGGACGTAGGGGCCACCCTCCTGATCCTCGGCGCGAAAGACCACCGCAGCGCGGCCGGTCCCGGCCTGGGTTGACACTTGCTGGCGCAGCACGTCACGCTCGGTGACGCGGCCGTCGACCGTCACTTGCTTGATCAGGGTGGCCGAGAGCGCTTCGCCGACCGGTTGGCCCTGGGCGTCGGTCGTGGTGATCTCGAGCGGGACCGACTCGCCATCGAGGTAGGTGCCGCGCGTCGTCTTGAGAGCGACGTCGAACCCTCGCAGAGCCACGCGAATAACGGCCGAGCTGGCGACATTGTCCTGCGGCAGCCGCGCAGTCAGCCCGAGCGCCTGCTCTTCGCCAAAGGAGTCGGTGGCGAACGTGACGTGGTACTTGCCGGCGGCGTCGGTGGTGCCGTGGAGCGTGCGGCCGTCGGGCAGGGTCACCTCAATCGGCCGCGACGCCAGCGGGCGCGCCATACTGATAGCGCGCCTCAACGTCGCCCTCGACCGTCTCGCCCCGATGGATGACGGTCTTCGCCAGGTGGAACTCCAGCTCGATCGGCTCGAGCTGGTAGGCCTGGACCATGAAGTTGCCGTTGAAGACGCTCTTACCCGGCTGCGAGACGGTCACGTTGTAGGCGCCCAGCGGCGTGGCCGAGCCGAGCAGCACGGTCTCGTGGAACGTACCGAACTCCGACAGGGTCACGGGCCGCGAGGCGATCAGCCGGCCGCGGCTATCGGTGACCTCGAACCGGTAAACGGCCCCGGGCGTTGCGGAGTACTGGCCCTCGCGGACCTCGCGGACGACGCCGCGGATCGAGACCTGCTGGCCGGGCCGGTAGGCGGGGCGGTCGGTGTCGATGTAGGCGCGCGGGCTGAGCCCCTGCGCGACCTGACCGGGTACCCCGAGCGCCGTGCCCGCGACGTGCGGGCCGTCGAGCACCAGCAGGCGAAGGCCCTGGTTCGCGCCCGGCGGGGTCCCACGTGTGCAGCAGGACGCCGTCGGGCCCGGTCTTGCCATCGAGCACAATCTGCTGACCGTCGGCGATGAGCACCCGGGCGCCCGGCCGGCCGCGCCGGTCTTCATGTCCTCCACCAGAACGAGCGACTGCGAGGCCGACGTCTTCATGACTGCCTCGACATCGCTGCCGACGACCAGCGTCGTCGCCTGGAGCGTCTTCTCGTCGGTCACCTTCACGGCGTACACGCCGGGCAGCTCGAGCCGCTTGAGGTCGAAGGTCTGATCGAGCGGCTTGTAGCGGGCATAGCCGGGGACAGGTGCCACCCATGACGCGTCGGGCGCCACCAGCCCGATGTCGAGCGACTCGACCTGGCCGAGCACCTGCTTGTTGCGGAAGTACGACTCGGCATCAAGGCGATAGGCCGTGAAGTGGAGCGTCTCGATGTTGCGGGTGGTGATCTTCAGGTGCGCGGGGTCCCCCGAACGGAACGTCCGGGGCGTGACGACTCCAAGCTGCTTCGACTCCATCACTGCGATCCGCTGCTGCGCCCTGCGACTTCCACGGCTCGACGGTGATGGCCTTGTACTTATCGATGGCGGCGACCAGGTCGCCCTTCTCGGTCTCGAGGATCACCCCGGCGCGGAACCGGCCGTTGGCCGCGGGCTCGCTGGCGGGGAATTTGCCGGCCAGGGTCTCCCAGGCGGCGATGGCCCGGTCGAACTGCCGCTCGTCGCGAACGACTCGCCGACCTGGTAGAGGAGGGAGGGCACACGCTCGTCGAGCGGGTTATGCGCGACGAAATCCGCCCAGGTCGATCGGGCCTCGGCGTAGTGTCCGCGGCCGAGCTGGTCAGCCGCAATCAGGAGCTGGGTATCGAGGATGGCTCGCTGGGCGTCGGCGCTCTTGCGGGCCGTTGGGGAACCGCGCGAGGTAGCCCTTCCAGGCGGCGATCGCCTCGGCGAACCGCTGCTGACCCTGGAGGACCTGGCCGACCTGGTACGCAGCGGTCATCGACAGCTCGGCCCAGTCGCGCCGGGCTTCGTCGGTCTCGAGCCGGAACCCCTCCTCGCCCAGGAACCGCGTGAGCGCGTCGTAGGCCTCTGTCCCCCTGCCGCGGGCCAGGTACGACGCGGCGATCGCGTAGGCGGCGCGCACGCCCTTGGGGTGTGCCGGAGCGGCGGCCAGGAATCGCCGTAGCGCCGCGACACCGAGATTCAGGCTGGCGTCGTCGGGCGGATTCGGGATGCCGTAGGTCGAGGCGATCTCGTAGAGCGCCGATGCACGCAGCTCGGTCAGCTCCGGCGTCGCGCGGTTCGGCGCCAGCCGCTCGATGTCGCGCGCCAGGTCGGACCAGGTCAGCCGCGCCATCAGGACCCGTTTGGCGTTCTGCTGGGCCTCGCCCAGCCGGAACCTCACCGCGAAGCGGGCCGCGCCGGCCGGGTGCTCGCGCAGATAAGCTCGAAGTTCTCGACGGCGCGCTCGGCCTGCCCGCCGTCGAGGCTCGCCTGCCCCATTGCGTCCAAAAGCTCGGCGCGCAGCACATCGCCGCGGGCCAGCTCGCGGGCCTGCTCCAGCAATTGATAGGCGCCCGCCGGGTCGGGCGGCACGACCGGATCGGACGGCTTGAGCCGCTTGAGGGCGAAGGTGCGGTAGACCTCGGCCAGCCGGTCCTTGCGACCGGGCGCCAGCAGTCGCGTCGCCTCGGCCCGCGTTAGCTCCTCGGCGGCGGCCAGGTTGCCGCTGGCCAGCTCGACGTCCGCCAGCTCGAAACGCACCTTGGCCGCCCATCGGCCTTCAGGGGCCTCACGCAGCGCGGCCTGCAAGAGATCCCTCGCCTCGGCCCGTCGCCCCGCCAGCCGCTCCGCCACGGCGGCCAGGTAGCGGAGATACACCCGGTCCTCCGCGCCCGTCGCCCGCTCGCGGAAGGCCAGGAGCGCCTGCCGGGCCTCGGCGTATCGGCCCTCCTGCATCGCCTCGACGACCGCATCCGGCAGCACAGGCGCCGCCGGCTCGACCGCCCCCCGCGCCGCGGGCAGTCCCGGCGAGGCCGGCCGCGAATCGCCGTCACCGCCCCAGGCGCCGGCCCACATGACCAGTCCGATCCCCAGCGAGATGCACCCCACACGCCGGCCGCGCACCAGATGACCTGTCCACCTCATTGTTCATGACTCCATGATGTTGGGACGGACGTGATTCGGACGAGAGTTGCGGGCGTCGAGAGCGCAAGGAAGATTGCATGCGGCCCGCGACGCGGGGCTCCGATCGGAGGTCGAACGCACGAGGTTCTTGATTTTACCGCGTCGCGAAGATGAAATAACCCGAAGGGTTGCCACCAGGTTGAATTCGCCTATTGATTTAACGGACCAACTTCAGTTCCCTTAGTTTTTACGACTTCCTCCCGGCAATGGTTGGGAACCAGGCTTTGAGGTCGGGCGTGGAACACGCCGCTCGAGGTTCGGTCCGCCCTGGACTGCCGCCGTGTTTAGCTCGCCAGACCCTGCCGTCCGGGCCGGAATCGACCGGCGAGATGGGCGGTGATCGGTGCCTGTGTCGGTCAGATTCTCGTGGTCCTGGCGGATATGCGAGCGAATTCGATAAAAATTGTCGCCTCCTGTCGTGGGAATCCGAAGTGACACAATAGCGGAGATCCTGTATCGTTGACAGCGATTCTGACGGGGTGAGCGCGGAAGCCATCGCCGGTCGAACGGTCAGCGGGAGATCGTTCGGTCATTCAGGGAAGAATGGGAGCCAAACGTGAGATTCCGGGGTCGAGACCGCGCTGATGAAGGTCAGGCTGGGGTCGCTCGGCGATCGCGCCGGGCCTTCCGCCTGGTCCCGGAGGTGACTTCGGCGGGCGGCTCGGTCCTCGAGGCGCTGGAGTCTCGAATGCTGCTCTCGGTCTTCCCGAGCAGCGGCCCTACCGTCTCGCTGGCCCCGCTCTCGGTGCCGGGACCCATACTGGCCCGCACGCTCGACGGCCTCGGGACGCTTTCGGCGCAGCCGACCTCGGCGTTGACGGCCCGTTTTCATCCGCTCGGCGAGCTGGGAACGGGCGAGGGATCGTTCGTCGGCACCGGGGTCGTGATGGTGACGAAGACGGTTTCGCACGTGGGGCTCTCCAACTCGGGGATGCTCGTCGTGACGACGACGGGAACGGGGAATCTCGGCGAGGGCGGGGACTCGCCGATTTTCGTGATGCCCCCGCCGAACTTCGTCATGCCATCCTCGCAAGCGGGGTTTGGCGCGGCGGCACTCTCCCCGGGCTCGTTTTCCTCGGCCCAGGCGGGCAAGACGGACTCCTTGACGGACGAGATGTTGACCGGCTCCGGCAGGAGGGACACCGCGACATCGGCGAGCACGGATCCCGCCACCGTGGCGATCCCCGCGGCCCCGGACGTCCAGATGGACGGCAACTGGGCTGGCCCCTTGAACGCGATGGAGTTGCATATCGCCGTCGGGCCGACGACACGCTCGGTGGGACTCACCATCCAGCCGGGCTCGAACAACGCCCTCCCGGGCGGCCCGGTCGTGACCGGGCTCACCCTGATCGACAGGGATGGGGACACTCTGGCGACGATCGGGCCGATCTGGAACTCCCAGACGAATTCCCCGGTGTCCGCGGTGATCGTCTCGGTCAACGGGGCTCCATTCGGGGGGACTCTGGTCGTCCAGCTCGCCTCGGCTGCGACCGAGGGCGCCCCGACGGGCACCACCACCACGGGCACCGGGCTGGGCGGAAGCGTCCCGTTCCTCCTGGACGTGCAGCAGGTGGACTCGTTGCCGTCCTTCGATGTCACCGGTGGGGCAGTGCTCCTTGGCGTCCAGGGGGCGAACCCCAACTCGGGTATCGGTGCCCTGCAAGGCTTGACCAGCCAGGCGACCACGCAGGCGGGATCATCGTGGGGGAGCTCAGGCGGCTCCTCGTCGGAATCGGCGCCGGTACTCGTCGTCAACCCGTCCCTGGCGGTGTCGCCGGGCGACGAGGCGGCGGGGCTCATCTCGGGAGATTCGACGGATTTCAGCGGTCGGATTGCTCTCGGTCCGCTCGCCTCGCGGAGCGCGGCGCCCATGGGGCCGAACCTCGTATCCGCGTGGCTCGACGCGACCCCGGCCGTTGACCGCCATGAGCGCGGCACCTCGCAGGCGATCGAAGACCGCGCAGTCCGAATCCGATGAGGACGAGGAAAGCGGGACCGAGCCGGCCTTCCGCTCGCGATCGGCCTTGGCGGCCGCCGGCGAGTCGATCGACCTTCAGGGTCCTGCCGGCATCGAGGGTGCCGGTACGGGGTTCACCGGCCTGGGTCCCCTGCCGCTGCGGGCCCCCGGTTCGGTCGGGGCGGCCAGAGGGAACGTCAACCTCGACGCGATGCTTGCCGCCCTGGCGGTCACGACGGTCGATGCGAACGGCACGCAGGGCGCCGCGGGCCCCGACGAGCCCGGGCCGTTGCTTGGCCTGTTCGGCGACGTCGACCACGACGCCGATTCCCGGCCGGCGCCGGACTATCTCACCACCGCGTTCGTGCTGGCCCTGGGCATGGGGCTGACGGCCGGCCCGGTGCTGCCCGATCTCATGCGGCTGATTCCTTCGATCGCGCCGCGACGCGGCATCGCGCCGGCCGGTGCCGCGCGGTTCTTCCGCGATCCAGGACTCGTCAGCGGCCATGTGCCGACTGGCGATGGCGTCCGTCCACGCCGTCCCGGCGTGCCGACTGAGCCGCCTACCGACAGCAGGTGAGAGGCCGCGGGCAGCTCATTCGAGTCTCGGGTCGTGTTCGTTCAATCGAGCCCGGCGGCCAGGCGGTCATTCCCGCCCAGGGAATGCCACCAGTCGTCGAAGGTCCGACGCAAGTGCACCACGACCCGCGGAAGCCGGTCGGGGCGAAGCGAGAGGCAGCGCAGATAGGCAAACGTGACCGCCGCCTCGATCCGCACGTCGCCGTGCGCCCACGCCGCGGCCTGCTCGAGGTCGGCGAGCCCCTGGTCCCAGTCGCGAAGCAGGAAGAACGTCCGCGCCGGCCGAGGTACGCCTCGGGCAGCTCGGGGTCGCGTCGCAGGGCGAGCGACCATTGCTCGAGCGCCGCGTGATGATGGCCCAGCGCGAGCAATGCCGCCGCCTTTCCCCGGTGGAGCGAGTCGCGGGCACCCAGCGCGGCGGCCCGGTCATAGTCGTCCAGGGCGGCGTGCGCGTTTCCCTGGGCCAGTTGCAGCGAGCCGCGCAGCTCGAGCAATTCCGGGTCGTCGGGCCGGAACGCCAGCGCCGTACGGACCTCAGCGGCGGCGCCGCGGCGGTCGCCGGCGAACAGGCGGACGCGAGCCCGGACGACCGGGACATCACCAGCGAAGGGCGAGAGCGCCGCCGAGCGTGCCGCGCTGGCAAGGGCCGCATCCGGCCGACCGAGCGCCGCCAGGATCGCCGCCCGGTTCAGCCCGGCGCGGTAGGCCGTGCCGTCCCGCCCGGCGGCCAGGCGGGCGAGATCGAGATCCGCGGCGCGAAGGTCCGCGCACAGCCGCTGCCCGCCCAGCGGCAGCACGGCCAGCTCTTCCGGCTCGTCGAGACGCAGCAGATCGTATCGGCGGGCGGCCAGGAAGGTCCGCTGTACCAGCCGTTCGTGCGACGCGCAGGGGTGAATCCGTCGCGCTCGACCGCGTCGGCCATCGCCCCGGCCTTGCGGCCCAGCAGCAGCCGCGCCTGTGCCCGCTCGGACAGGTACTCGACCCGCTCTTGCCGGCTCGGCTTGCCGATCGACAGCAGGACGTCCAGGTCGCGCTCCGCCGACGCCGCCCGGCCGTCGCGCAGCTCGAGGATCGCCCGGCTGTGCCGCGCCTCGGCGTCCGCGGCGTTCTCCCCCAGAAGCTCGTTGTACTCCGCCAGAGCCGGCCCGGTCTTGCCCGAGTCCGCGTCGATGTTCGCGCAATTGAGTCGCGCCGACCGGCCCAGATCATCGTGCGAATCGCCGCGAATGACGCACGTGTATCTGTCCCGCGCTCGACGAACCGGCCCAGCGACTGGTAGAGGACGCCGCACTCGAGCTGGATCTGCCGCTCCTCGGGCCGGCCCTTCAAGGACTCGAGCGCAGACCTTGAAGTCGTCGAGCGCCTCACGCCATTTCCCCTTCTTGCGACTGAGCCGCGCCCGGCTGTAGAGCACGTAGGGGCTGCTGGGCTCGAGCGCCGCGGCGATGTTGTAATGCTCGAGCGCCTCGTCCATCAGGCCCGCATCGTCGAGGATGAACGCGAGGAAGTAGTGATACCAGTAGTCGTCGCCACCCAGCGAGACGGCCCGCCGCATCCAGTCGATCGACCGGGCCTTGCGCCCGGCCAGGTGTTCGAGAATGCCCCACTGGAAGGCAGCCAGCGATGAGTTCTCGCCACGCACGACGCGCGGCTCGCCCTCGAAGGTTCCGTCGGTGCGGATCTCGTCGGATCGGCCGGCGACCCGCATGTGCTGGATCCAGGCCCGAAGCGCCTTCCATGGGGCCTTGGGCTCGGCGAAGCCCAGGGCGCGGTCGCAGATCGGACAGCAGCCTGTCTATCGCCTGGCCCCCGCGCGGGTCGTCGAGCCCGGTATCGCCCAGCCCGCGAGATCCGTCCATCGCCATCACGGCGAGCCAGACGAACATCAGCGCGTTGACCTCGGACTTCAGGCGTTCGCCGCGCGTCTCGTCCAGCAGGCGGAACTTGTGCGGGAGCTCGGTCCAGTCGGCCTGCTCGAGCACGAAGAAGCGCGACAGGGCCCCGTTGACCTCCTTCGAGATCTCGAGGAACTGCTCGCGCTCGAGTAGCAGGCGGAACCGCAGCCGGTCCGCCGCGCGGTGCAGCGCAACGGCGTCGGCCTCCGCCTCCGCATGCAGGCGGGCGACATTGTGCTTGTCACGCGCCATCGCCTGCAGCTCGTTGAAATCCCGGTCGGGTTGCAGACGGCCCAGCTTGCGAAAGATCGCACCGATCTTGTCGATGCTATACCGCGGCGCGGCGGATCGATAGTTGCGGGGGTCGAGCTTATCGTCGAGCTTGCCGAAGTGCGTCGCCAGGTTGTCGGCCGACTCGAACTGCTTCTGCGCCGCCACGTAGTCGTGCCGGTCGAGCGATGCAAGCGCCTGGTCGATCTGCGCCTGCACGATCTCGGCATCCTCGACCTTGATGAGCAGGTAGCCGATCGAGGCCGCCAGCAACGTCACGGTGGCGGCGAACAGCGCGACCACCAGGACCGCCGCGACGGCCAGGACCCGCCGCTTCCGCCTCAGCCAGCCGCCGGCCCGGCTCGACCACGGCTCGCGGGCGAAGCTCAGCGGCTGGTCGTCGGCGACGGCGCGGAGGTCGGTCGGCGAGCTCCGCGGCCGTGGCATAGCGATCCTCCAGGCGCAGGCGCGAGGCAGCGAAGGACCACCCGGTCGAGCGCGGGGGGACGTCCGGCTCGATCGCTCGCGGACCCACGATCCTGCCCGATCGCTCGTCGGCGGCCCGCTGGAGCGCCTCGACCAGCGACCCGCCGCGTCTGGGCGTGTCGAACGGCCGGCAGCCCGTCAGCGCCTCGTACAGCACGACGCCCAGCCCGTAGATGTCCGAGCGGTGGTCGACCCCCTCGGGCTCGCCGTTGGCAAGCGCGCGCAGGTGCTCCGGCGACATGTAATCGACGGTGCCTCCCGGCGCGGCCTCGCCGCCGTGTTCGCCGTCGATCGGCTCGCGCGCGAGGTTGAAGTCGAGCAGCATCGGCATGCCGTCGGATGTCACGAGCACGTTCGAAGGCTTGATGTCGCGATGCAGCACGCCGCGGTCGTGCGCGTGCTCGAGCGCCTCGGCCAGGCGGGCACCCCACCAGGCGATCGCCCGCACGTACGACCGACGCGCCAGCGCCGCCCGGCCCGAGGAGCCGCCGGCAGGACCGTCCGGCGGCTCGAGCCGATCGAGCGAGCCCACGAGCGCCGCTCCGGTCCTCGCATCGTGCTTATGGGCGTCCGCCAGCACCCGCGCCAGCGTCGTGCGGCCGAAATAGGGCATGCAGAGCAGGTGCAGGCCCGTCGCCGCGATCGATCCGGTACGAGTGGACCGGCACGATGTGCGTGTGCTGCAGCCGGGCCAGCGTCTGCGGCTCGCGCGAGCCGCGCCGCGTGACCTTCAGCGCCACCGGGCGATCGGCCAGCTCGCGCTCACGCGCAGGAAGACCCGAGCGAACGCCCCGCGGCCCAGCTCCTCGACCAGCGAGAACCCGGCGATCGTCTGCCCGGCCTCGGGGAACGGCGCAGGCGTGCTCGCCCGAGCCCGTCCCCGCCAGCATCGAGCCGGTCGCCGTCGAGCTCGGCCCGACCAGCCCGTGGATGTCCAGCACCCGGCGCAGCGCCGGACCGACCTCCGGGAACCGGCCGAGGAACTCGCCGGGGTCGGGATGCTGCTCGTCGTCCTCGAGCAGGCAGAATTCCTCGTAGACGAGGGCGACGATCGTGTCGTCGCTCAGGTCGGCGTGCCGATCGAGATACCAGCGCGCCCCGACCTTCTCGCCGGCCTCCCAGCGCAGCGACAGGTCGGCCCGCAACAGCGCCAGCCGCGCACCGGGTCCGTCGACCGAGCGCCCAGGCCGTGCCGAGGAACGTCTGGGGATCGGGCCGGTGGCCTCGGTGGCCCGAATCTCGCCAGGCTTGCTCGTACTCTCGGGCCAGTCGGACCGCGGCGGGCGAGGATGCCTCCTCCCAGGTCCGCCGGCTGGCGGAGAGGCTCATCACGTGGTCCCCCACTCCGTCTCCATACGACGCCGCAGGTCTTCCAGGACCCGCTGGACCGTGCGCTCGCTGATCCCCAGCCGCTCGCCGATGTCCTTGCTGGAGAGCCCCTCGGCCTTCATCTCCAGGATCGTCCGGCGGTCCTCCGGCATGAGCTCGCGCAGCCGCACGATCACCTCTCGCGCCTGGGCGACCTCGCTAGGCGAGTCGGCCGGATCCGGCACGTCTCGCGGACGCGGCGCCGTCACCCCACAGCGGCTCCTCGCGATGCATGTCCTGCTTGCGGCTCGCGGCCCGTCGGTACTCGTCAATCACCTTGTTCTTCGCAGCCCGCGCCAGGAACGCGACAAGATGCCGCGAATCTTCGAAGTCCGTCGGCGCCGTTCGCATCCGCCGGAAGAAGCTTCCCCACACGCTCTGGAGGAAGTCCAGCGAGTCGAACCGCGACCTCAGCAGCCGCGGCAACTGCCGGCGGACCACCAGCCGCACCTCCGCCTCGAACCGGCTCAGGAGCTCCCGCGCCGCCCCCTCGTCGCCGGACTGAATCCGCCGGAGGAACTCCGACAACTCGCTCTCATCCCGCTGCGCCGTCTCGCCGACAGACATGGGCCGGCCTCCTAGCTCATCTCTCTTCGACCCGACGCCCCCCGCCTCCGTGCCGGGCGCCTCTGTCAGGCGCCTTCATCGCTCCAACGAGCCTACACCGAAACGCACTGCATTCGCAAGCACATCCCATAAATGTGTGCTTGGTGGCGTGGGCGTGAGTGCGATACCCTGGGCGGGCAAGGGCCGTCAGGGGCAACAACCCGGCATGTTGGACAGTGCATAGCCGAACTTTTCGTCGATCTGAGCCCTTGCATTGTCGTACAGCAGGCGCTCGCACTCGTCGGTCCGCTCGGTGCTGGAGGCCAGCTTGCCCGAGAGGTATACGGGCAAGTTGGGCAGCGGGACAATCGTCCGGGCGGATGGGACGGTTTGCCAGACCAGCCGGTTAACCGTCGATAGCTTCAGCCGCGCCTCGATTTTCGTGAGGCGGTTCTGCGACATCATATAGTTCCCCTCTAGCCGCTCCGAGATCTCCAGCCGCAGCCGGTACATCGCCTTGTCCCAGGCGGATTTCCAGGGGGAGGTATCGCGGTAGGGCAGAAAGCCCTTGGCCTCGAGCCCCTTGACCAGCACCGGCGTCAAATGGGCGCGGTAGCTCTCGGAGGTCCCCAGGATGAAGTCACCGCGGCTGACCTCCATCGCCACGCCGTAGGATGCGATCAGCCGCGCGGCCAGCTCGCCCGCCTCGCGCCGGACCGCTGCCTCGCCGGCCGCGGGCAGGTGCGGCATTAGATGGGCGACCCGGTCGCAACGGCGCAGCGACTCGACCGCGCGACCGGCCGCGTAGTCCCGACGCGCGGCGTCGAGCTCATAGTTCGCCTGTCGCAGCACGTTGCGGCCGAACTCGGTCTTGATCCGGGCCGCCAGCGAGGTCAGATCGGGGTCACGGTCCGTCCGGGCAATCAGGTTCAGCCAATCTCCCAGCGGGAACGCCTTCGGGCCGTGGCCAATCAGCCGGTCGAGTACGCTCTCGGCTTCCTTGACCGCCAGCGCCGCTCGCCGGGCCTGCTGCTCGGCCACCATGGCGGTCTCCGGCGGCGCCGATTGCCGAGCCAGGTCGAGCGCCGCATCCAAGTCGACGAGTGCCAGGTCGAGCCGGCCGGCTTGCTCATTGACCCGCGAGGAGGCCAGCAGCTTGTGGATCGATCCCTCGTGCGCCGAGCGAAAATACCGGCGCACCGCCCGGTATCCGCTCAGGCCAATGGCGACGACCGCGACGGCTGCCAGCCCTGCCCAGGCCCACCGCATCCACGGCGAGCGCCCGAATCGTCGGCGACGAAGGCCGGCGGCCGGCACCCGCGGGAGGTAAGGAACCTCCAGCAGGCGGTCGCAGAACCCGCAACGGACCTGACGTCCGGGGGCCAGACCCTCGACCTCGATCTCGCTGCCGCATTCTGGACAGGCGAACGACCCATCCATGCTGCCAATCCCCCCAGGAACCCCGGCGCCCATCAACCTCAGGTCGTTGCGACGCCGGGAGACTCCCGTCAAGCATATCCGGGTCGCCTCGAAGTTTGGAGGCGGGGATGGGGGGATCGCGATGCCGAATCACACGACGAGTTGACCCGTGCAATGGTTCATCACCCAGGTGTCCACGTCGGCGAGCATCGGCGTCGATAGCCGGTGGGTGCAGGGATACGACTGGAAGGCCACGCGGAGCCCGCCGGCCCGAAGGGTCGCCACGTTGCGCCGGGCCTCGTGCAGGGGCATCCGGTTGTTCCACGCGCCGTGGACGGCCAGCACCGGCAGGTCGCGACAGGCCTTCAGCCGGCCCAGCGGACGCAGGCCGACCGGCAGCCAGCCGTTGATCGCCACGATCCCGGCGAACCGCTCGGGATACGTCAGGCCCAGCCAGTACGCGACCGCCGCGCCCTCGCCGCATCCCATCAGATAGATCCGTTCCGAATGCACATGCAAGAGCTGGCGGGTCTGGAGGATCGCCGAGAAGACCGCCTCCTCGAAGCCGTCGTAGGCTTCGGGCTCGGCGTCGAACAGCACCCTGCGGACGATCTCGCCCTCGCTCGGCTCCGTCCGCCGATGGATCCGCTCGGGATCCGGCGACTCGAACGGACGGCCCCAGCCGAATCCCACCAGCCGGTCACGCTTCACGATCGGCTCGGGACCCCGCAACGCCAGGCCCAGGTAATTCCGCCAGCTCAGGGCCGGCATCGCCCGCACGAGCTGCTCCTCGTCGCTACCCCGCGAATGGAATTGCACCAGCAAAGGATATGCATAGTTGGGCTCGTACTGGCGGGGTATGAATCGCGCCTCGACCAGCGGCCGGATTCGGGATGTTGTCGCGCTCAGGGGTGCATGCAACCGGTCGAACGTCATCTCAGGGTGCCTCCAGTGGCGACCTACGTCCTGCTTACCGCGAATCATTCGCCATCTTCGGACCGCTCGATGGCCCGATTGCCCAGCTTGCCGTGCCGACCGGGTCAACGTTGCAAAGCATAGCCAGGTGCAAGACTCGATTCAATAAATCCCCTCGTTCGTTTCCAATTTTGTCTCAAGTTTCAGGCTTTGGTATCCGAAACCCCGCGAAATTGACGGAAGATACTTGGGTTATGCTGGTTGCGCGTCCTTCGGGGACCCGCCGGATGGCGTCGGAAAATCGGCCCGGGGCAAGCCTGTTCGGACCAGGCTGGCGACCAGTGCATGCTTGAATGCGGTCTGGCCGCCTGCCTGTGGGTCGTTTAGAGCGATTTTGAGATCGCGCTGATGGCCTGGTGGGGGAGTTTGGTGATCTCGGTTCCGAGGCTGACGGCCTTATTCAGGATACTGTTGCTCTTGGGCGGCTGGATGCGCCGGAGCTTCCTGGGCGGGCGTGCGGCCCTGCGCTCGGCGAGCTTGGCGGACATGCTCGAGGGCGGCCTGGGTCTTGGCCGCGACCTGTGCTCTGCTGCGCCACGCTCTGCGACGAGGGCAGTGCCGCCGGCTGTCGCGGTCGTCGGCACGGTCGTGGCGGTGCCGGGCAGGCGGACGATGAACGGGGCCGAGATCGATTCGTCGTTGCTCTTCAGCGTCTCGTTGACGAAGTTGTTCGGGGTCCACGATCACGGCGATCCGGGCGTAACCGACGCTGCCCAGCGTCACGCCCGAGGGCAGGCGGGTCGGCAGGGTCAGCGTCTGGTTGATGGCCTGCGGTGGCGCCGGCGGCCAGGCTGCTGATCGTGGTCTGGCCGAGGTAGATGGCGTCGTTGATCGACCCGGCTGGCCGGTGAGCACGAAGAACACCTGGAACGGGCCCGCGGCTCCCTGGCCGAGGTTCTGCACGTCGGTGCTGATCGGGAACGACTGTCCCCACCGGATCGTGCCCGTCGGGCCCATGATCGACGAGGCCGCCAGGTCGGGCAGCGGGCCCGAGGTGGCCGTGGAGGTCGGGCTCGGTCGTGATCGTGACCGGAGTCTGGTCGTATCCGACTCCCTGGTCCGGCTCGTTGGGATACAGGTCGTTGGTGAGGTAGTCGGCGTCCTGCGTCATGGTCAGGCCGAAGCTGGTGTAGTTGGCGATCGCCAGCGGCTCAACCGCAGGCAGGGTGATATTCTGGACCACGTTATACGTCTGGTACGGTCCCAGCGGCGGGATGGTGATCGTGCCGATCCCGACGGTCGTGGATGTCCCGTAATTGATGCCGGTCGGGGTGAGCGAGAGCAGGGCGGTGGTCTGCGGCGAGCTACCCGTGCCCTGGTTGGTGACCTGGGCGGTCACCGAGATCGTGCTGCCCCAGGTGGTCGTCGGGTCGGATTGACGGCGAGCGTGGTCCCGACCAGGTTTGGACGGCTGCTGGGCCTGGATGGCGATCGGCGACGAGTCGTACGGCGGCCCGAGGTCGCGGTTGTTCCGCGTGTTGCTCTCGGCGATCGTATTGTCCGGGGTTGACCCAGGCCGTGACATAGAGCGTGCCGCCGTTGCTGCTGACCTCGGGAACGGGCGTCGAGGGGAGCGTGACCGGCGTCTGGTACGCCGCGGTCTGGCCCGGCGCCAGCCCGGCGGGGATCGTGGCCTGGCCGATCGGGACGGAGTACTTGTCGATCCCGCGGACGGGCGAGGCGTAGAGCACGACCTGGATCGGGTGCGGACGTCGTCGCGCTCCCCTGGTTGGTGACCTCGCCACTCGACCTCGACCGAGCCGGCCCAGTCCGAGGCGTTGCTCGAGACGGCGAGCGACGAGTTCACCAGGTCGGGCAGGCTTGCGCCGGCGCCCGCGGTCATGAGGGAGCGGTGTTCGAGGGATTCGAGCTTCAACCTGACGGGCCCGCGCCCCCAGGCGCGTCGGCGTCCGGGAGCCCGGTGGTCCGGGGACGGCATGGTCATCTCCTCCATGAGATCGCGGCAAGCGCTCGCTCCGGCGTGCGACCCTGTCGCGGCGAAGTCCTTCGCCGCCGCACGGAACCCCCGCCGATCTTCCGATCGTCGGGACTGTCCGTGCCGTCACCGCCGGAATCCCTTCCTTGGGGTGTTCCAGACCATAATCCTCATCCCCGGATCGGTCAAGGCCATCCGGCGGCGAACCCGCAGCGTGTCCGAACCAATCCTGCAGAGGGCCTGGATTCGGCGTCAACCGGCCTGATTCGTCCGCGTGGCGCTGCCGGGCGGGCGGCTTCCGGTTATGATACCGGCGAGCCGCGGCGGGTCCTCGGGGCCGGCCGCCGTTCACCCGGACTCTCTTCCATGACCGGGTCTGCCGGGCGGGCGAGCCTCCCGGCGAGCCGGCCGTTCCGAGTTGTGCGGCTCGGCGGGGGCCTCGCCCTCCTACTCCTTGAATAGAGTCTCAGTCAGGCCCGACCGGGGGATTGGCTTGGCGGAAGAATTGATCGGAAAGTACGGCTACGTGGGGATCGCCCTCATCCTGATCCTCGGCGGACTGGGCCTGCCCATCCCCGAGGAGGTCCCGATCATCATCGCGGCCGTGCTCACCCGCAACGGCCAGATGTCGGCCGTGCCGGCCCTATTGAGCTGCCTGGCCGGCGTCCTCCTCGGCGACTTCGTCGTCTACATGCTCGGCTACTTCTATGGCGAGAAGGTCCTGAAGCTTCGCCTGACCCGCAGGCTGCTCACCCGCCAGCGCGAGGCCCAGATCAAGGGATACTTCCACCGGCACGGCTTCAAGATCCTGGTCTCCGGCCGATTCGTGCCGGGCTTCCGCACGGCCGCCTACCTGACCGCCGGCATCCTCAAGCTCCCCGCGCTCAAGCTGCTGGTGACCGACCTGGTCGCCGCCACGCTCAGCACCCTGCTGATGTACGGCCTGGGCATCCTGTTCGCCAACCAGATCCAGAAGGGAATCCGCGAGGCGCAGCAGTGGATCGTCCTGCTGGTGGGCGTCGGGTTATCCGCCTGGCTGCTCTATCGGTTCTACCGGGCGCGGCAGCGCGCCGGGCTGCCGGTCGGGCCGCCCGTCCTGGCCGACGACGAGGCGCCGCTCCCGCTGCTACCCGCCGAGTCTACGCCCGCGCCGGCGATGAGCGAGGCCTCGCTCGACCCCATCGCCCTCACGGTCCGTACCGAGGTTGGGCCGGCCGAGCCGGAGGCCCCACGCCCCGACGAGCCGCCGTCGCCGACCCCTGAAGCCGCTCGGTCGCGGCTGCCTGCAGGACACCCCGATCGCCCGCAACCGCCGCTGGGAATCGGCGTCGAGACCCCGCCCGCCCAGTCGGCCGTCGAGTGGCCGGCGCTGATCCGCGGCCCGGCTTCGGCGACCTCCGAGGAATCCGGAGTCCTCGGGGCAAATTCACTCAAGTCGGGTTGACCGTCTTCCGGCTTGCTGATAATGTCCCGACGCCTTGGCAAGATCAGCGTCGGGTCCAAGGCAGATCACTCGTTTGGAGGGGCCCCGTCACCGGCGGAATCGATCGTCCGGCACGGACGTCGCCGCCACCGGACGAAGTCGAGGGCAACCCGTCGGCCGGATGGCCGATGGGGGGTTCACGAGCCGGCGGCCGGAGGGGGATCGGGACCCGGGATGGTAGCCGGACCGGGACACGCATCGTGTCCGATCCGGCCCTCCGACCCGCGCTCGACGAGACCTTGGCCCGCGGGGCCCGGTCGGGGACGTTCTCCGGCCGGCGAGTCGAGTTACGGATTGACTCGCTCATGACGGTTCGTGATGTGACGAACCACCCGGATCAACCCTGGAAGATCGCTAGAATGAACAAGTTCACGTACGCTCTCGCCCTGGGGGCTGGTCTTGTGCTGAGCCTGGCCGCCCCGACCGCCCATGCGAATCCCGTCGTCCAGGCCCTGACGCCTTCGAGCCTGACCGCGGCCGAGTTCAAGCAGGACTTCACCGCGACGACCGGCGTCCTGTCCAACAACTACACGTTCATGAACACGCCCCAGACCGGCGTCGTCGAATCGCAGGTCTTCCAGGGCACGGGCATTTACAGCGGGCTGACGGCTTACGCCTACCAGTTCGGCGTCAACAACGTCTCCGACAGCACCGGCACCCCGACGAGCGTCAACAGCGCCTCGCTGCAGTTCGGCGCCACGCCGGTACCCGTCAGCCTCAATTCCGGCGGGAACTCCTCGGTCTACGTCGTCACCGACGGACAGGTCGGCAACATCAACGTCCCCCAGGCGGCCCCGGGCAGCACCGTCCAGGTCCCGACCTCGATCGCCTGGCAGCCGGGTACGACCACCGGCTCGCTGACTTTCCAGTACCTCGACGCGACCGCCAACACCGGGCCGCTCCAGGCCGGCGCCACCAGCGGCACCATCGTCGTGATCACCAACGTCAAGAGCACGACGATGCCGTTCGTCAGCATCCAGAACGCCAATCCCCAGGTCACCGGCTACCCCCAGGCCTATGCCCCGACCGGCGAGCGCGATCGATCAGGTCCCCGCCCCCGAGCCGGCCACCATCCTCGGCTGGACCGGCGTCCTCGGCGCCCTGGCCCTGGTCCACCGCGCCCGTCGCCAGCGCAAGGCCGCCTGAACCCGGACGACCCGATCGCGAACGGCCGACTCGACGGCGCGTCGCCCCGCACATCGAAATACGAGGCCCCTTTCCGTCGCGAGCCGCGGCGGCGAGGGGCTTCTTCGTTTCCATTCACTTCGCTTCGCCCGGCGGCCGACGAACCGGCTCGGGACGATACGGCGCCGCCGTCCTCCCGTTGTTCGGTGTCGGCTCTCCGCAGACGCGGTCATGATCCAGCAGCAGGTTCACCCTGCGCCCCACCGACTCGGCCCAGGCCTGCGCAGCAGCCGGCGAGAAATGGTTGTCGTCGAGCGCGTCATTGAACAACGAAACCGTCCTCGGATCAGCCCCGCGTGAGCACGCCTCGGCCCGCAGACCGCAGGTGCGCGTCGAGGAAGTCATCCATGGGGTCCAGGAACATCTCGCTGGGCAAGGGTATCCTGTTCACAAGCTGCCCCGGATAATTCCCCGAGCTACGTCCCTGCACCACGCAGAGCTCGTAGGGTGCCGCCACGATCAGGCAGTTGCAATGGCGCTGCCGGCAGTTCTTGACGATCTGGTTGAGCCAGTAGATCACCTCGTACCAGTCCCCTATGCCCTGGGTGGCTGCCTCGATCTCACCGCCGCCGTCGTTGGCGAACACGCTCACCACCACGAAGTGCGGCCGGAACCGGTCGATGTATGCCATCAGCGAGTAATAATATTGCTCGGCCGAATAACCGAACGCGCCCGTGTTGAGCACCGAGACCCGGGTCCCGCGCTCCGCGCGAGGTAGCGACGCAGGCATTCCGGGGGCGTCTCTTCGTCGTTGACGAACATGCCCTGCATGTACGAGTCGCCCAGCACGATCCCCCGTAACGGTGCCTCGAGATCGGGCTCGGGCCCGCGCAGGCCCCACGAGTTGGTCGTCTGCCGCGACGACTCGATGATCTCCGCGGCCGTCCCCCGCAGGGCCTCGGTCAGCCCCGGCTCGTCCGGCACCAGGTAGAACGCCGGCGCACCGGTGATGAACGCCAGCTTCCTCAGCCAGACCGACCGCACCCCGGGCCGAAACCGGTATGACCGCAGGTCGTCGGGCTCGAACACCTTCGACGAGAACAGGAGGATCCAGTTGTAGTTCCCCCACCGCAACAGCCCGTGCTCCGGGTCCATACCGACGAACCGCATCAGCCGCTGGAACGCCGGCTCGCTGTCGGCGAAATACTTCTCGACCCGGGGGCGAGTCGTCTCGATCCCAGCCTGGCGAAAGCTCGCCCAATATCGGTTGATCTCGGCCCGACTCTGCGTCACCCCGAGCGCCTGGTGAGCAGCCCGGCTCGCCGTGCTTTCGAGCGTCGTGGCCAGGTAGCGCCCCCACGGGAGCACACGAAGGATTACCGCGACGACCACTGCCGTCGTGAGCACGATCGCAAGCTTGAACGTCCGCTCGCGGCGGATCGCACGCCGCATGAACGCGAAGTGGTCCTGCCGCAGCCCGCTCGACCACCGGCGCCTCGACCGCGCCAGCCCGGCCATCGCCCTCCCACCGAATCCAGTAAAGAGATTTCGTCCGCCCGACATGCGCCGCCCCTTCTTCCAGTGTCCCGCCACGCGAGAGCGTTCGACCCGCTCCCGAGCATCCCTCATCAGACCAGCCGGGAAAGGGCTCCACAAGACCCCGACGTTCAATCCTCGACGGCGTCAGCCTCCGCGCCCAACCGCCTCCGCCGACCGCTTCGGCCCGACGCCCACCGCAAGCGGTACCCGCGCGTTCACCTTGCGGCGGCCCGGATCTTTAACAATAATTTAACAGGGTCGTCCGACATGACGGTGCGAGGTGCCAGGAGCTCGAGATGCAACTGACCCGGCTGGGCCTGATCGGGGCGATCGGACTTGGGATGGTCCCGGCCGTGACGATCGGGGGCGATGGCCCGACGTCCTTGACGTTCGAGCGGGACGTCCGGCCGATCTTCAAGGCGTACTGCCTCGACTGCCACGGCGGCGGGGCGGAATTGAAGGGGAAGCTGGACCTCCGGCTGGCACGGACGGCGCGTGCCGGGGGCAAGGGCGGGCCGGCCGTGGTACCGGGGAACCCGGAGGAGAGCCCCCTGCTCGACCGGGTGCCGCGCCGGCGAGATGCCGCCGGGCGAGAAGAAGGTCCCACCCGATCAGGCGGCCGTCATCGAGCGGTGGATTGCGCAGGGGCGCGGACGTTCCGCGACGAGCCGCCGAGCCTGCCGCCGGGCATCGGCATCACGACCGAGGAGCGGGCCTTCTGGGCTTTCCAGCCGGTCATTCGGCCTCAGCCGCCCGCCGTGGGTCGCGAGGATGCCCCACGCGTCCGGACGCCCGTCGACGCCTTCCTGCTGGCCGCGCTGCGGCGACACGGCGGGACGTTCGCGCCCGAGGCCGACCCGATCACGCTCCTTCGCCGCGCGGCCTTCGACCTGACCGGGCTGCCCCCTTCCTCGAAGGAACTCGCCGCGTTCCTGGACGATCGCCGACCCGACGCGTACGAGCGGGCGATCGACCGCCTGCTCGATTCGCCGCACTACGGCGAGCGCTGGGCGCGGCACTGGCTCGACGTCGCCGGCTACGCCGACTCCGACGGCGACGGCAGCCAGGACACCCCGCGCCCTTACGCCTACAAGTACCGCGACTACGTCGTCCGCTCGTTCAACGCCGACAAGCCGCTCGACCGCTTCGTCGTCGAGCAAATGGCCGGCGACGAGCTGGTCCCCCGTCCCTGGACGAACCTCAGGCCCGAGCAGGTCCGAGCTGCTGGCGGCAACCGGCTTCCTGCGCATGGCCGCCGACCCGACATCCTCGGGCGGCTGCCGACCAGGCGCTGGCCTCGAACCAGGTCGTGGCCGACACACTCAAGATCGTCGGCTCGACGTTCCTGGGCCTGACCGTCGGCTGCGCCCAGTGCCACGACCATCGCTACGACCCGATCCCGCAGTCGGACTATTACCGCCTGCGCGCCGTCTTCGAGCCGGCGCTCGATCCGAAGCACTGGCGACGGCCATCGCAGCGCCTGGTCTCGCTCGCCACCGACGCCGACCGCGCCAAGGCGGCGGCCGTCGAGGCCGAGGCCGCAGAAGCTCGAGAAGGACCTCGAGCCGAAGGTATCCCGCTATCTCGAAGAGGCGCTCGAGAAGGAGCTGACCAAATTCCCCGCCGAGCTGCGGGGCAAGCTTCGTGACGCCCTCAAGACTCCCGAGGCGAAACGTACCGCCGAGCAGAAGAAGTTGCTCGCGTCGAACCCCAGCGTCAACATCACCGAGGGCGTGCTCTACCAGTACAATCAGGCGGCGGCCGACGACCTGAAGAAGGAGCGCGAGAAGATCGCCGCGGTCCGGGCCAGGAAGCCGGTCGAGGACTTCGTGAGCGTGCTCGACGAGGTCCCCGGCGTCGGTCCCCGAGACGCACGTCTTCCACCGCGGCGACCATCGCCAGCCGACCGCCGCGGTCGGCCCGGGCGACCTGACGATCGCCGCGCCCGCCGGTATGCGTTTCGAGGTCCCGGCCAAGGACCCCGGCGCTGCCGACCTCCGGCCGTCGGCTGGCCTATGCGCGGCACCTGGTCGACGGCACGCCATCCGCTCGTCGGCCGCGTGCTGGCCAACCGGATCTGGATGCACCACTTCGGCCGCGGGACTGGTCGAGACGCCCGGCGACTTCGGCGCGCTCGGCAGCCGCCCGACGCACCCCGAGCTGCTCGACTGGCTGGCCGACCGAGCTGGTCCGTCAGGGCTGGAGCCTGAAGCGGATGCACCGGCTGATCATGACCTCGACGGCCTATCGCCAGTCGTCGCGGCGCGAGTCGGCCGGCGACGGCTCGACGCCGACGACGCCTGGTACGGCCGCTACCCGGTCCGCCGGCTCGATGCCGAGGCCCTGCGCGACCGCATGCTCTGCCGCCAGCGGCCGGCTCGATCGACCGGCTCGTTCGGCCGGCCGGTGCCGGTCGAGCGAGGACGCCGTCGGCCAGGTGAACGCCGCCGACGACTCGCCCCGCCGGAGCCTCTACCTGGAGGTCCGGCGGACCCGGCCGGTCTCGTTCCTGGCGGCCTTCGACGCGCCGGTGATGGCGGTCAATTGCGACCGCCGGATGCCCAGCACGTCGGCCCCGCAGTCGCTGATGCTGATGAACAGCGACTTCGTCCTCGACCAGGCGAAGGCCATGGCCCAGCGGCTGCCGCACCGAGGCGCCGGCCGCTGCCGGGGCCCGGCGCGGAGCCGGACCGCGACTCCGGATGCTCGACCATGGCCTGGAGCTCGCCTATCAGCGAGCGATCACCGACGGAGGAGCGCGGCCTGGCCGCGCGACGTTCCTCGCCGGCAGCTCGACGACGCTCGCCCGCGTCGAAGGCCACCTGGCGACCCCGAGCTCGCCGCTGCTCGCGAACCTCTGCCAGCAACTCCTCACCTCCAACGAGTTCCTCTATGTGGACTGATCCGCGATATCCCGAGCCGGCGGGCGTTCCTGGCGAACTCGGCGTTCGGCGTCGGCGCGTTCGCCCTGGCGCACCTGCTTCGCGCGACGGGCCTGCTCGCCGACGAGCCGAAGAAGCCCGGCGAGAACCTGCCGCTGGACCTGAAGCCGACGGCCGCGCACTTCGCGCCGAAGGCGAAGGCGATGATCTCGCTGTTCATGCACGGCGGGCCGTCGCACGTCGACCTGCTCGACCCCAAGCCCGAGCTCACGAAGCACCACGGCACGCGAGTACGGCGGCGACGTCGTCTTCAGCTTCGTCAACCGGGCCAGCAAGAAGCTGTTCGGCACGCCCCTGGAAGTTCGCCAGGCACGGCCAGTGCGGCACCGAGGTCTCCGAGCTGCTGCCCGCAGACGGCCGGGATCGTCGACGACATCTGCGTGCGTCCGCTCGATGCACACCGGCCACAACGGCCACGAGGTCTCGATCCGCTACTTCCACGGCGGGATCGCGGGGATCACCGGCCGGCCGACGATGGGGAGCTGGATCGTCTACGGCCTGGGCAGCGAGTCGCAGGACCTGCCGGCCTACATGGTGCTCTCCGACCCCGGCGGCCCGCCGGTCGACGGCACGCATCAACTGGTCGAGCGGCTTCATGCCGCCGCTCTACCAGGGGACCGTGCTCCGCCCGCAGGAGCCGCGGATCCTCAACCTCGACCCGCCGCCGCACCTGCGCGGGCGAGCTGCAGGAGCAGAACCTCGCGCTTCCTCGACCGGCTCAACCGCCGGCACCTGGCCGCAGCATCCCGGCGAGGCCGACCTCGAGGCGCGCATCCAGAGCTACGAGCTGGCCGCCGCGATGCAGACCGCCGCCAAGGAGGCGCTCGACATCTCCGGCGAGCCCGCGTCGATCCGCCGCCTCTACGGCCTCGACCAGGAGCCAGACGCGCGAATACGGCACGCGCTGCCTGATCGCCCGGCGGCTGGTCGAGCGGGGCGTCCGGTTCGTGCAGCTCTTCCTGGGCGGCCAGCCGTGGGACACGCACACCTCGATCCGATCGGCCCTGCCCGGCGATCTGCCGGCGGACCGACCGGCCGGCGGCGGCCCTGGTGACGCGACCTCAAGCAGCGCGGGCTGCTCGACACGACCATCGTGCACTGGGGCGGCGAGATCGGCCGGCTGCCCGTCAGCGAGGGGAACCTCGACGACACGCGCCGGCCGCGACCACAACGGCCAGGGCTTCTCGATCTGGCTGGCCGGCGGCGGGATCAAGGGCGGGCATGACCTACGGCAGCCACCGACGAGGTCGGCCACCGCGCCGCCGAGAACGTCGTCACGCCCAACGACTTCCAGGCGACGATCCTGCACCTCTTCGGCCTCGACCACAACCGGCTGGTCTACCACGCCAACGGCCGCGAGCAGCGCCTCACCGACGGCCGCCCGGCGCGGGTGGTCAAGGAGATCCTCCGGACAACCTGAGCCGGGGCTAGAGTGAAGCCAGGAATGATGCCGTGAGCGCACCCGAAGCCGAGCCAGGAGCGGCTCCCGGTGGAGCCAGCTCAAGTCGTCCATCTTCTTCGATCCACGTGGGCTCTCTGGCCCCGGGCCCGTCTGGGGCGGTAGAATACGGAGCGGAGATCGACGAAGCGACCGCAGTCGCCCGGCGTCGAAACGGCCAGGACATCGTGATCCGCGGGGGCGATTCCGCCGCGAACCGCTCGCTGACTTTCAGGATTGAGTCGCAGGTCGGACCCCCGAGCAGGCCCCAGTTTCCGCACACGAGCAGCGCCGGGCCGTCGGCCTTGCCACACTTCCATCAGCGGTCTCGCTCGCCAGGCGGCCACTCGTTCTACGAGACGGAAAGGCGAAAGGCCAGGAAGAAGCCATGAAATTCTTCGTACCCGAACTGCTGTCGCGCTTCGGCTCCGACGACGCGACCATCGCCGAAGCGGCGCAGGCCGAGCTCGAGCACAGGGCCGAGGAATATCGCCAGGCCCTCCACGCGATCGAGCCCGTGTTGCCGCACCGCTTCCGCGAGTTGGTCGAGCAGTTCTATCTGCATGACGCACGCATCCTCTCCGCGGCCGGCTTCCCTGTCGAGGACGCGGAATTCCTCCTCGGCTCATATCGCGGCGAAGCGACTGGCGCGAACGGTCACGATCGAGGTCGAGATCCGCGGACGCCTTCGTTCGGGCTCAACCTCGAGCTCGACGCGAAATCCAGGGGCCTTCTCATCCTGCAGTACCGATCGGTCGTTGTGGAAGATCTCATCCGTCACGAGACAATGGACGAGGAGTGTCCCTATCTCGAGTGGCTCCATGACGAGGTCGAGCTCGTCCGCTCGGCCGAATGCAAGACCTTCCGCCACTCCATCCTGTTCACGAAAGGGTGGGAGCTTCGACTGACGTTCCGCGACTTCGAGTTCGCGACCCTGCGGCCGATCGAACCGACCGAGGAAGTCACAGAGGTCGGCCTCACCGCCCAGGTCTGAATCCTAGCCTCGATCCTGATCGGGATGAGACACGGGGCTTGTGCCGACTCGTGATCGCCGTAGACACTGACGTCTCAGCTCGACGCCGTCGAACCAGGAGGATTCGCCGATGAAGGATCGCATCGCGGAAACGCAAGTGTCGTCGTCCGATGATCGGCGACGGATGACCGTACCGGCCCTGTACGTCGTGGCGCTCGGGTTCCTGGGGCTGACTCCATTCGCCCCCGCCCACGCCGACGAGCGCCCGACGCGACGCTGCCGAACGTCGCCCCCCGCCAACTGTCCTCTGCACTCCGCGGTGCCCAGGTTTTCCCCAGGCACGAATTCCTGGAGGTCACTTACGAGGTCGAGGACAACCAGCACGATCCGAGCGGCCTCATCCCCGCGGTCGGCGAGAATCCGATGACCATTCTGATCCGCTACAACGGTCGCTTCCGCCGGCAGAGCGACGGTCAACGCTGGCGAATCCGGCACGATGGCCAGCTCATCGGCGGCGACCTCAAGCTCTATCCCGACCGCTGGACCGCCAGCTTCAACGGCATGCTGCATGGTGACCTGGATCTCGAGCGACAGCAGGCCGTGATCGGCGGCACGAGCAGGGATCTTGAGCTCTACACGGTTCGGGGGCTCCTCCAGTATCGCCTCCACAAGCTGCTCGACCTGCTCGCCGATCCCGACATCGACATCGGCCAGCGAACCGTCGAGGGACACCGCTGCTATGTCGTCAGCCGCGAGCAAGGCCCGTCGAAATCCGTGGAATTCCTGGTCTCGCCCAGGCAGTCCTACCTGATCGTCGGCTGGACCGAGCGCTGGAAGGGCAAGGAGACCGGGATGTGCCGGCTGACCGATGTGCACCGCGATGCCGCCGGCCAATGGATTCCCCGAAAATTCGTCCTGGAGAGGCGTCGCTCGAGACCCGACCCGGTCCCGTGGCCCCCGGACTTCGCCGGCGACAACCCGGTCGCGCAGCCCGAGCCGCCCCCTCTCCCCGCCGGCCTACTACCGCTCGAGGAACGGCGAACCCTCACCATCGTCCACGCCGACGTCGCCTTCGAGCCCGCGGACTTCTCGATCAGGGTCGCCTATGGCGCCACGGTCGAGGACCACCGCACCGGCTTCCGCTACATCAACGACCCCTGGTGGCCCGAGGTCCAGGCGATGCTCAAGGAACGCTTCGCTAATTGGTTCGCCTGGCCGATCGTCGATGTCAGCCCGCTCCGGCAGATGGCCTCGCCGCCGCACCCCCCGGGCGAGAAGCCCGCCGACGGCATCGTCGGACGTGCTGCGCCGCCCCTGCGGGCCCGAGTCTGGATTAACTCGGACCCGCTCGACTGGGCCGGCCTGAAAGGGAAGGTCACGCTCGTCAAGTTCTGGTCGCTCGGCGGCAAGACCTGGGGAGCCGACTCCGACGGCCGCCAGCACGCGGCGATGCGGAAGCTCCACGAGACCTTCCATCCGTCGGGTTTCGAGATCCTGGCCGTTCACGCGCCGACCGAAGACGACGCGGCCGTGTTGCAGTTTGCGCGCGAGCTGCGTCTGCCCTACGCGATTGCCGTCAACACGGACGCCGATGGGATCGGCCGCACGTTGAGTGCGGCATTCGACGAGGGCAACACTTATCAATCGGCCTACCTCGTGGACGGCGTGGGCAAGGTCCACGCGATCCCCGACGGCAAGCTCGTCGAGACCGTCGTCAACCTGCTGAAGAATTCGGGCGCCCGCGACGTCACGGCCGACATGCTCCCCGACTACCGCCTTCCTCCGGAGGCCATCCAGTACATCGCCCTCACCTGGCGCAAGAGCTTCGCGCTACGAAGGGAACTCTCAAGCTCGGCGGCACGGTCAAGGATCCACAGGGCCGGCCGCTGGCGGACGTCCTGATCCGGGCGACGCCCTGGCTCGAGTTCTCGCCGATTCCTTCAAGGGGCTACCAGGTCGTCGTCGACTTCCCCGAGCCCTGGACCGCACGCACCGGCCCCGATGGCCGGTTCGAGCTCACCGGACTCCCCAAGGGAAAATACAAGATTGAGGCGTTCGCGGCAGGCAAGGCCGCGGTCGATCGCTGGACCTTCCTCGCCGCCGACCTCGCACCCGAAACCGTCGATCTTGTGGTCGACCGCTCCGATTCGATCTCGGGATTCGTCACGATCGGCCGGACGCGATGGAGCTCCCCCTTCTCGGTCGTGATGGTGGTCGCGCGGACGCAGCCCGACGGCGCCACAACGGTCGGCCCGGCCGGTCTCCGCGTCACGCGCACCAACATCTGGGGCGGGTTCGAGTTCACCGGCCTGACCGACGGGCGGTATCACCTCGTCGCAATCGGCCCGGCCGGCCTCGCCAGTGACCAGATCCAGGTCGGCAGCCGCGACGCGCGGCTCGGCCTGACTTTCTCGTCGGCGGACGACCCCTGAGCCAGCGAAATGATCACCGCCGTGCGTCGTTCACGTCGTCCGACTCGAGGGCGCGGAATCGCCTCCACAACCGACCGATCTGGCGCAAGTGGTTCATGTGATCGGCGCCCTCGGTACCAGCAAAGCCGAGCACCACGAAACGGCCCTTCGCGAAGGAACGTGTCTGGGTCCAGCCTTTTGTCCACTCCGATCGGACATCCGAGGGCTTTCCGCCCACGGCGGAAATCATGTAGTCGGCGACCTCGCCGGTGCTGGCGTAGCCGTCGGGGACGAGCCCCGAGTGCGACAGCAGGAACGCCTTGCGGCCGGCGGCCGCCTCGAGGGCGAACCGGCGAAAGCCGTCCATGAGCGCCGGATCGATGCGGTGGTCCTTCGGATCGCCGACGTACCCGCAATAGATCGAGTCGGCCATGATCAGGCCGTCGATCTGCGCGAAGTGCTCGGGATCGCGGAGCATCGCGCGCACCCCGCCGAAGCCCGCGCTGAACGAGCTGACGAACAGGCGGCCGATCGCGAGATCATCGCCGACGCCCAGCTCCTTGAGCGCCTTGCGAGTCACCTCGAGAAGCCGGGGCAGCAGCGTCCGGTCCGAGAACGGCTCGGCGTAGACCCGCGAGAGCCCCTTGCGGTTGAACGTGACCAGCACCGTCGAGGTCCAGCCCGCCTCCACCAGCGCGGGCTCCACGACGGCCGCCGCTCCATGAAGATGCAGCACCACATCGACCTTGCCGCCGGGACCGGGTACAAAATCTTCCGGGACGAACAGCGCGGCGCCTTCGATGCCGAGCGCGGCGCGACGGCCGGGCGGCGGGTCTGAGCCGACGGTCGCGGCTCCGCACGCAATCGGGAGCAGGAGGCCGAGGAACGCGGCGATCATGGCATCTCCCGATAGGCGAGGATGGCTGTCAGACGCCGGGAACGGCCGGCCGGCCCCGCGCATCCAAGGGCAGCGGATGAACCCTCCGTGGAGAGGCTCTGATTAGGCGGCCGGTCGGGCGGGATGGCAAGGGGGCACTGGGATGTCGCGGATCTTCCGTTTCTCGATCGCCCGGCTGATGGGCGTGGTCCTGGTCGCGGGGGTCGGCTTCGCCGCCTTGCGGAACTCGACCGAGGGCTGGGCCGGGTTGATGCTCCTGCTCACGCTGGGCGCGATCCTGCTGGCCGTCGCGGGTGCGCTCAGTCGCGAGCCCTCCCGCCGCGCCGGTTGGCTCGGGTTTGCGCTGTTCGGCGGGGGCTACCTGGCGCTGGCGTTCGGCATGGCGGATTCCACCGCGACCCTGCCGCCGATTGCGATCGTGCAGGCCATCGATTCCTCGCAAGGAATGCCGCCGCCGAGTCTCCGGTCCAATGCGGGGTGGATGTGGCTCCCCGTTTCCTATCGGATCGTCCATTGTCTGTCGGCGCTCTTGCTGGCCGGGGTGGGTGCCATCCTGGCCCTCGGCCTGGTCGCCGGCCGCAGGCCGTGGACGCAACGAATCCATCTTCCGAGACGCCTCTCGCAGCGCCACCACCGCGACGCCGCTGGGGCCGCTGGATGCTCGTTGCACTCGCGGCATTCTGGGTCCTGGCGCTGGTCGCGGTCGTCGCGCGATGGCCCGGCCCCGGCATCTGGGCCGGCACGAGCTTTTTGGCCACCTGCAGCTTGCTGGGACTGGCCGCCGTCGGCGCCGTGCTCCGACGCGGTCGGGCTCGCCAGGCGTCCCTCGCCGCCGCGCTCTTCGGCTCCGCCTACCTGGCACTCACGTTTGGCCAGCCGACGTTCTTCGAGCTTGCCCCTCGGCTCCCGACCGAGGATTTGGTCAACAATTTCTTTCAATCTGGCCGCAAGCCGATCTTCGCGGGGTTCCCCGACTTCGCCACCCCGCCGCGGTATCGCCTGACTGACAGAGCCATCCTCATGAAGCTCGATAAGCCGATCCAGATCCACTTTTCCCACAAGGCACCGCTGGACGATGTGCTTCAGTACATCAAGCAGGCGACCAGCGACGACGACTTCCCGGGCATCCCGATCTACGTCGACCCAGTCGGGCTCCAGATCGCTGAGCAGAACCTCCAGTCAACGGTGATCATCGAGCACGAAGCAATCCCGGTGCGCGATGCGCTGCGACTCTGCCTCAAGCAGGTCGGGCTCGGCTTCACGGTGCGGTCAGGGTTTCTCCATATCACTGACGAGGAATCGGCGCGGGTCCCCGTCTACGAGGATCCCGTCCAGGTCGTTGGCCACAGCCTGTTCGCTCTGTTCGCCGCCGGCCTGGGAGCCCTGGCGGCCCGTTTTGTCTCCGACAGCGTGGGCCGGACGCGGCCGTGAAGCCAACGCCATATGAGCCCCCGATCGGTCGCCCCCAGCGCCATCGACCCGCGGAGACCGCCATGCCTCCCCGACGCGACATCGCACTCGCCGCGACCGGACTCGGAGCCGTCGGCTCGGCGATTGTCATCGCCGCCCTCCGGCCGCAGTGGGCCGAGAATTGCACGGGCTGCTCGCTGCTGGCGACCTGCGCCGTGCTAGCCCTGGCGGCCATCGTAGCGGCCGACCCAGCCCGGCGGGCACGGGCCTGGTCGCTCGGGTTCGCGATCGTCGGCTGGTCGTACTTCCTCGGGGCGCGCTGGTACACATACCACGAGGCCCCGGTGCCGACGGTCGCCTTCGTCCCCGGCTCGGGCGAGCTGCACGGCCCGTATCTATCGCAGCCGCCGCTCGTCCGCATCGCCCACGACGCCTGGACGCTCGCGTTCGGAGCGGCGGGAGCGCTCCTGGCCGGATTCCTGTTCAGCGGATGGAAAAGAGACGACGCAGAGGATCCACCCGAGACCGCCGGCGCCGGTTGGTGGCGGAAGCCCGCGTCGCTGGGCGCGCTCGGTGTGCTCGTCATCGTCGCCGCCACCTGGCTCGGCTGGCGGTCTGCCGCCGAGACCGGCGCCGGCGTCTGCTATCTGCTGACGTGGACCCTCCTGGGGATCGCCGCCCTGGGCGCACTGTTCAGCCGCGGCCCTCGTCGAGCCACCTGGATCGGTGCGGCCTCGCTGGGCCTCGGCTCCATGCTCCTGAGCTTCGGCCCGTTCGCCAGCCCCAACCTGCCGACAAACCACCTGCTGCATGCGATCGTGAGCCTCGGCGGACCCAAGCCGTTCGACCCGCTTGCCGACCTGGCCACCTCGACCGATGAGGAGGTCCTGCGGATCGGCCGGGCGCTCGACACGAAGATCTCGCTCCACTTCCCCCGCGAGACACGCGTCCAGCAAGTCCTGGACGCGATCCGGCAGTCCGTGCACGCCGCGACGGGCCGGGACCTGGTCCTCTTCACGCCTCGCGACGAGTTTCCGGGGACGGGATGGGGTCGCCAGGACGTCGTGACGATCGATCGCGAGAACGTCCCGGCCAGGGAAGCCCTGCGACTCTGCCTCGAACCCAACGGTGCGACCTATATCGTGCGGGCCGGACATCTGCGGATCGTCCCTGATACCTACCGCCCCCTCTCGGTCGCCGAGGACCCGGCAATGATCGCCGGCCACTCGCTGCTCGCCCTGGTCCTGGCAGCCATCGGAGCGGTCTCGGCTCCGCTCCTCTTCGCACGACCACGTCCCGTGGCATAGGTGCACGGGCCCGGCCCCCGTCACTCCCTCACGCGGAATTTCGGGAAAAATGTCACATAAGAGAAAATTTGCGCAAAATCGATGCCCATTTTGCTGATCTATCAAGTGGGGGGACTGAGTGTTTTCGAAATGATAAGGATCGACCAGGACAGATAATAGCGTGCACGCATTGATGTTGATTCACGAGGTTGCAAGTCCGTCGAGAAGTACAACAGCGAAAGCCTTATATAGCAAGATCTGAAACCATCCGGCTACGCCCGAGGATGGCCACTCGTCCGCGAAAACCCATGCCTTAGTTCCGATTGGCAGCAATCTACCCTGCTCGCGTGTAGTGGCGGCGCCGGCTCGGAATCAACCAAACGAACCCAATCGGCCGGTGCCGAGGGCTGCATTTCGAGCAAACGAACCCAATTCTGCAGGAACCATGAGGTGCATTTCGAGCAAACGAACCCAATTTGCCCCCGACCAAGGGCGGAAATCGCGCGAACGAACCCAATTCGCAGGCGATGTCGAGCATGCACCACTGGGAGGACCTCCATGCCGGGAGACGCTATCAGCGATCGCGATTACGACCCGCGTCGCCTCACGCCAGCAAGCGCAAGATGGCGTCCTGGCACACCGTATCTGGGTCGGTTAGACCGAAGGGCGACGGGGTTCCGGAGGCGTCAGCCCCTTTGACCCGATCGCTCACACGGATTAGGATGGATGCTTGGCCCAGCCCGGCCGATCCCCCCCTGCCCTTCCCGCCACCGGTCATCTTGTTGAGGGTCGCATCATGTTCCGACTGGATGCCAGGAAACCGGTCCATTTCTGCGACGGCCTGACGCGGCGGGACTTCCTCCACGCCGGGGCGCTGCTCGGCGCTCGGGTTGGGCCTGCCCACCATGCAGGCGATGGCGGCGTCGGGGGCCGTCGACCGCGATCGCGACGTCAACTGCATCCTGCTGTTCCTGGTGGGCGGGCCGTCGCAGCTCGATACGTGGGACATGAAACCCGACGCTCCCGAGGAGATCCGCGGCCCGTTCCGGCCGATCGCCACCAAGGTGCCCGGCGTCCAGGTCTCCGAGGTCTTCCCCGGCTCGCCGGCATGATGGACAGGGTCTCGCTGGTCCGCAGCGTGTATCACACGGCCGCCGCCGTCCACGACACGGGCCACCAGATGATGCAGACCGGCCGGCTATTCACCGGCGGGACCGATCATCCGCCGTACGGCTCAGTGATGGCCAAACTCAAGGGCTCGCGGCACGACACGCCTCCTTATGTCGTGGTCCCGAAGCCAATCGGCCCGACCGGGGGCAACCTGCCGCACGGCCATGCCGCCGGATACCTGGGCAAGACTTACGACCCGTTCATCCTCAACGCCGACCCCAATGACAAGGGATTCAAGGTCCCCGACCTGCTGCCGCCCGACTACGTGACGGCCGTGCGCGAGTCGCGCAGGCGGTCGCTGCGCTCGGCGATCGACGGGGCCGTCGGCGCCTTCGAGTCGTCGGCCGATGCCCGGCTGCTCGACGCCAACTTCGAGGGCGCCTTCCGCATGATGTCGAGCCCCCAGGCGCGCGAGGCGTTCGACCTCGCCGCCGAGCCGGCCGAGCTCCGCGACCGCTACGGCCGCACCCGGTTCGGCCAGAGCTGCCTGCTCGCCCGCCGGCTGATCGAGCGCGGGGTCCGGTTCGTCACCGTGAACATGTTCGAGACCGTGTTCAACGAGATCACCTGGGACATCCACGGCTCGGCACCCTTCAGCCCGATCGAGTGCTACAAGAACGAGGTCGGCCCCAACTTCGACAACGCCTACACGGCATTGCTGGAAGACCTCGCCCGGCGGGGGATGCTCGAATCGACGGTCGTCCTGGCCTTCGGCGAGTTCGGCCGGACGCCCAAGATCAACCCGGCCGGCGGCCGCGACCATCACCCGGCGTGCTGGACGGTGCTTTTCGCCGGCGGACCGATCCAGGGCGGCCGGGTCGTCGGCGCCTCCGACGAGATCGGCTATTCTCCGAAGGACCGCCCCGTCACGCCCGCCGAGATCGCCGCGACGGCCTACCGCGCCATCGGCATCGACCCGGCCACCGAGCTCCCCGGCCCCCAGAGCCGTCCTCTCCGCCTGGTCAACCACGGCGTCGAGCCGATCGAGGAACTCTTCTGACCCCTCGCCGCCACCACGAGATTCGCACCACCGATGAATGGGAGGGAAGGACGCGATGGAAGAGAAGAATATTGGAACACGAAAAACACGAATGACACGAAATGAAGGGAGGGAGACAGTTCCTGTCCTCGCGCGCTCATCTAACGGGACTGCCGTCGATCAGCGTCCTGACCGCTTCCTGTCCCCTTTCGTGTATTTCGCGTATTTCGTGTTCCATCTCTCCTGGACGTCTCTCGCATGCCTTGCCGCGCCCGGTGATGAGCTGGCGATCCTCCCGCAATCGGCCCGCCTGGTCGGGCCGCATGCCCGGCAGCGGTTCGTGGTCGAGCGTGTTGAGGCGGCTGTCGGCGTCGGCGACATGACCGCGAAAGCCGTGTTTGCCTCGGACAACCCCCGCGTGGCGGTCGTCGATCGCGGCGGGTTCGTCCGCCCCGTCGGCGATGGGCTGGCGACGATCACGGCGACCGTCGACGGCCGGACCGCGCGGGCCGTCGTCTCGGTCGAGGACGCGGCGCGCGACGAGCCGTGGAGCTTCCGCAACCACGTCGAGGCCGTCCTGACCCGCCAGGGCTGCAACGCAGGCGCCTGCCACGGCGCGGCGGCGGGCAAGAACGGCTTTCGCCTCACGCTCCGCGGCTACGCTCCCGAGGTGGATTTCGCCGCGATGACCCGGCAGACGCTCGGCCGCCGTGTCGTCAAGACTGCGCCCCAGGAGAGCCTGATCCTGCTCAAGCCGACCGGCGCCATCGAGCACGGCGGCGGCGTCCGCTTCACCACCGAATCGCTCGAGTACCGCGTCATCTCCGAGTGGATCGCCGCGGGCATGCCCGGCCCGTCGGCGACCGATCCCGAGGTCCGCGCCCTGACCATCCTCCCCGCCGCCGTCCGCTTGACGCCGGGCCAGTCGCAGCAGGTGCTGGTACAGGCGACGTATTCCGACGGCCGCGTCGAGGACGTCACCCACTGGTCGAAGTTCGCGAGCACCGATGACGGCGTCGCCTCGGTCGACGAGCACGGCCGCTTCAAGGTCAACGGCCGCGGCGAGGGGTACGTCTCGGTCTGGTTCGCCAGCCGGGTCGCGCGCGTCACGGTGATCGGTCGCCGTTCGACGCGAAGCTCGATCCGAAGGTCTTCGCCGCGGCGCCCGCGCAGCAATCCGATCGACGAGAAGCAACCTCGCCAAGCTCGCCTCGCTGCGGATCCCGCCCTCGCCCGACGCGGGCGACGCGGCATTCCTCCGCCGGGCGTTCCTCGACGCGACCGGCACTCTGCCGACCGCCGAGCAGGTCGAGGCGTTCCTCGCGGACCGCTCGCCCGACCGCCGCGCCCGGCTGGTCGACCGCCTGCTCGCCAGCCCCGAATACGTCGATTACTGGGCCTACAAGTGGTCGGACCTGCTGCTCGTCTCGTCGCGGAAGCTGACGGCGTCCGTCGATGTGGTCGTTCTACCGGTTCGTCCGCGAGTGCGTGGCGAAGAACGTGCCGTGGGACCAGTTCGCCCGCACGATCCTGACGGCGCAGGGGAGCACGCTCTCCAACGGCGCGGCGGCGTTCTACGTCTTGCACCGCGACCCGATCGACCTGACCGAGAGCGCCAGCATGGCCTTCCTCGGGCTGTCGCTGACCTGCGCCCGCTGCCACAACCACCCGCTGGAGAAGTGGACCCAGGACCAGTACTACGGCTTCGCCAGCCTGTTCGCCCGGGTCGAGCTCAAGGACGGCGACACGACGGGCGACGTGGTCGATCGCCGAGCTCGCGCGACGGCGAGGTCCTGCACCCGCGCCGGGGCGTGGCGATGCCGCCGAGCCCCGCTCGATGCGCCGCCGGTCGCGACTCGACGACCCGCGCGATCGCCGCGCGGTGTTCGCCGACTGGCTGGCCCGCCCGGACAACCCTTACTTCGCCCGCGCGGTGGTCAACCGGGTCTGGAGCAACTTCTTCGGCCGCGGCCTGGTGGACCCCGAGGACGACCTGCGCGTCTCGAACCCGCCCAGCGACGAGGCGCTGCTGGACTGGCTCGTCGCCGACTTCATCGCCCACCGCTACGACGTCAAGCACCTGATCCGCACGATCATGGGCTCGGCCGCCTATGCCCGGTCGAGCGTGCCCGTGCCGGGCAACGAGTCCGACGCGAAGTTCCTCAGCCACTACCGCGTCAAGCGGCTGCCGGCCGAGGTCCTGCTCGACGCGATCGCGCGGGTGACGGAGCGTACCGACGCCGTTCTCGGGCTATCCGTCGGGCTGGCGAAGCCTCCAGTTGCCCGACAGCCAGGTCGCCAGCTCGTTCCTCGACGCGTTCGGCCGGCCGGCCCGGATCGCCACGTGTTCGTGCGAGCGTTCGGCCGAGCCGTCGATGTCGCAGGCGCTCCACCTGGCCAACGGCGACACGATCAACGACAAGCTCCGCTCGGACGCGAGCGCCGCGGCCCGGGCCGTCGCTGACAAGCTCGACGACGCGCGCCATCGTCGACCGCCTGTTCCTGGCCGCCCTCTCGCGCCGGCCGACCGACGCCGAGCGCGACCGCATGACCAAGACCCTGACGGACGCGACCGCCGGCAACGCCGACCCGAAGGCCGTCGCGACCGCGCGTCGCCAGGCCGTCGAGGATCTCTACTGGGCCGTCCTGACCAGCCGCGAGTTCCTGTTCAACCATTGATCCATTGATCGATCGAGGCCGGCTCAATGTCACGAGCAGCATGCGAATCCGGGTGCAGGAAGTGGGTCGGTCGGGGACGCTCGTCGCCCTCCTCGGCGCGGTCGCGGGCACGATCGCGGCCGCCCAGGCTCCCGCCGCGCCCCGCGGGTCAGCTTCAAGCGACCAGGTCGCGCCGATCCTGGTGCGGCGCTGCCTGGCCTGCCACGACGACCGCAAGGCGTCGGGCGGCCTCAGCATGGCGACCTTCGCCGTCCTCCGGCGCGGCGGCAAGGTGATGGGCGAGGCGATCCTCGAGCCGGGCGACCCCGACTCCAGCGAGCTGATCGCCTCGATCCAGCCGGGTGCGCCGGTGCGGATGCCCTACAAGCAGCCCGCCCTGCCCCGCGACGAGATCGCCGTCATGACCCGTTGGGTCAAGGAGGGAGCGGCCTTCGATGGCCCCTCGAGCCGCCGAGACGCCGCTGGCCTCGCTGGCCGACGTGCTGGCCGGCCTGCCGAAGGTCGCCGCTCCAGGCCCCGGCCGCCGACGCCGTCGCCTCGGTCGCCTTCAGTCCCGACGGCCGTCTGCTCGCCTCGGCCGCCGGGCGACAGGTCGTCGTGCATGACGTCGCGACCGGCAAGCCCGTGACGACCCTCGACGATCATCCCGGTCCGTTGACCGCCCTGCGGATCACGGCCGACGGACGCACCCTGATCGCGGCCGGCGGCCGGCCGGGTCTATTCGGCTCTTGGATCGCCCGGGACGTGGCCGGCTGGAAGAAGCGGCTCGACGTGCGCGGGCACTCCGACGCGATCCTCGCCGTCGCCGTCGCGCCCGACGGCAAGACCCTGGCCACGGCCGGATACGACAGGCAGATCCTGATCTGGGACCTCGCCGCCGGCAAGGTGGTCCGCCCGCTGAAGGACCATAGCGACGCGGTATACGGCCTGGCCTTCTCGCCCGACGGCAGGACGCTGGCGTCGTGCGCCGCGGACCGGACGGTCAAGCTCTGGGACTGGTCAGCGGGCCGTCGCACGGCGACGCTCTCGGAATCGACGGCCGAGCTGTACGCCGTGGCCTTCACGCCGGATGGCTCGCGCGTGCTGGCCGGCGGGCGTCGATCGCTCGATCCGGATGTGGCGGGTCCTGGCGCGGGCGGCGGCGCGGCCGCCGAGCCGCGGCTGGAGCGTTCGGCCTTCGCGCACGATGCGGCCATCCTGCGGCTGGCGGTCTCGGCCGACGGCAAGCTCCTCGCCTCCAGCGGCGAGGACCGGACGGTGCGGCTGTGGGACCTCGCCGACGCTCTCGCCCCGCGACTCGCTGCCCGCGCAGGCCGACTGGGTCCAGGCGCTGGCCTTCTCGCCCGACGGCAAGCGGCTGGCGCTGGGCCGCTACGACGGCTCGCTCGCCCTCTGGGATGCCGACATCACCACGCGGCCGCGCTCGCCGAGCCTGGTGCTGCGCGAGCCGCCGCGCTCGCCGCCGGCGCGGCGAACCCGCCCGCCCCATGCTCCTGCGCGACGCCACGCTCGACGCTGCCCTCGCCGCGCGGTGCCGTGCGGGGCAGCAAGGTGAAGGTGACGCTGACCGGCATCGGCGTCGGCCGGGCGACGACCGTGCTGCTCCCCGAGCCGGGCGTCACCGCCGCGATCCTGCCGGCGAAAGCGGCCGACCCGAACCGCCTCGAGGTCGAGCTGACGATCGCCCCGGATGCGCGCCTCGGCCTGCGGACGATCGGCGTCGCCACGCCGCTCGGCGTTCCCGGGCTTCAAGAACTTCCCCGTCGTCGCCGACCCCGAGGTCGCCGAGCACGAGCCGAACGACCGGCCGGATCAGCTCCCCAGCCAGCCCACCGCGCTCCCGGCCACCCTCATCGGCACGATCGACCAGCCCGGCGACGTCGACCTGTTCCGCTTCGATGCCAGGGCCGGGCAGGAGCTGGTCTTCCAGGTCATGGCCGCGTCGATAGCCTCGACGCTGCGTCCGGTGCTGACGCTGACCGACCCGACCGGCCGCGTCGTGGCGCAGGCCGCCGCGGGCCGATCGGGCTCAGGTGTCATTGATGGAGCCGATGCTCGCCTGGACGGCGCGGGCGGACGGCCCCATGACCCTGTCGGTCGCCGACGCCGACCTGGGCGGCTCGGGGGCCCACTTCTACCGGATCGCGGCCGGGCCGATCCCGTTCGTCCGCTCGGTGTTCCCGATGGGCGTCGAGCGCGGGACGACCGCGCGGATCGAGGTCGACGGCTCCAACCTCCAGGGCGTTCGCGAGGTCTCCCTGCCCGTGCGCCGCGACCGTCGAGCCGGGGACGATCATCGGTGTCCCCGTCGTACTCGACGGCGGCAAGGGTCGCCAGCCCACCGCGACGCGAAACGTGGTCGTCGCCGAGGGGCCCCAGACCGTCGAACGCGAGATCAACGACATTCCCAACGAGGCGCATACCCAGCGTCTGAGCGTACCCGGCGGCGTCTCCGGCCGGATCGGCCACGACGGGGACGTCGACGTCTACTTCTTCCGCGCCAGGAAGGGCGAGACGGTGATCGTCGAGGTCTTACGGCCGGCGGCTGGGCTCGCGGATCGACTCGGTGCGTCGAGGTGCTCGACTCCCGCGGATCGGCCGGTGCCCGCGTGCGGTGCTCCGGCCCGTCGACCAGACCGAGGTCGCCTTCCGCGACCATCCGTCGAACCACGCCGAACATCCGCCTGACGCACTGGGACAGCCTGTCGGTCAACGACTACCTCTGGTTCGGCCGCGAGCTGGTGCGGATCCGCGCCCTGCCCCGCAACCCCGACGACGACTGCGTCTTCTGGGGCCAGCAGGGGCAGCGGATCGGCTGGCTCGAGACCACGCCCGAGCAGCACCCGATGGGCCAGTTGATGTACAAGGTCGAGATCCACCCGCCGGGCACGACCTTCCCGCCCGGCGGCGTGCCGCCGACCACGCTCTCCTACCGCAACGACGACGGCGGCCCGGACCTCGGCAAGGACTCGCGCGTGACCTTCGTCGCGCCGGCCGACGGCGACGTACATCGTACGGGTCGAGGACGTCCGCGGCCTGGGTGGCGACGACTACGGCTATCACCTGGTGCTCCGAACGGCCCCGCCCGACGTTCCAGGCATTCCTCGCCACCGAGAACCCAACATCCCGCGGGGCGGCACGGCGCTCGTGGACGTCACGCTCGTCCGCCGCGACGGCTTCGACGCGCCCGTCGAGGTCGTCGCCGAGGGGCTGCCGCCGGGCATCACCGCCACCCCGGCCGTCATCCAGGGAGATGAGCTGGGCGGAATCCTGGCGCTCTCGGCCGGACGCATCGGCGCCGGCCTACTCGCCGCCGACCTGGCGGGTCGTGGCTCGCGAGCTCGCCTCAGGGCAAGACTCGCCCGGCGTCACTCGGCGGCATCAGGAGATCGACCCCGGCGGTCCCGCCGGCGGACGGATCACGGTCACGCCCGTGACCAACCTGAAGGTCACGGCCCGGCCGTCGCGGGTCGTGATCCGGCCCGGGCGAGCGGGTCTCGATGACGCTGGCCGTCGAAGCGGTCGCCGGCCTTCAAGGGCCGCGTGCCGATCGACGTGAAGAACCTGCCGCAGGGCGTCCGCGTGCTGAACATCGGCCTCAATGGCGTGCTGATCACCGAGTCGCAGACCGAGCGGGGGGTGTTCCTGCTGGCCGAGCCCTGGGCCCGGCCGATGGTCCGTCCGTTCTACGCCGTGGGCCAGGCCGAGGCGGCCGGCACCAACGACAGCTCGCCGCCCATCGAGCTGGTCGTCACCCCCGACGAGGCGTCTCACAATTCCCATCAGAAGCAGGTGGCGACGCAGCCATGAAACCCGTGAAACACGGTCGTATCAAATCACCCGGCGCGGGTCGCTCAGCGTCCGTCTTCGATGCGCGAGGGCGAGGCTCCTGCCGAGCCACGCCCGTCCCCAAGCCTGGCTCGCCGGGAGGCTCGCCCTCCCCACGACCCGCCTGCAGGGACAGACTCTCACTTGGCCTGCGCCTCGGCGAAGGCCGAGTCGAACAGCCGGCCGGCCGACTTGAAGCCCATGCGCTCCTTGACGAACCGCGCCGCCTCGGCCGCGCCGTACTCGCGGTCCATGCCACAGTCCTCCCACTCGACCGACAGCGGCCCCTCGTAGCCGACGTCGTTGAGCGCCGCGCGATCTCCTCGAAGTTCACCTGGCCGCGGCCCGGCGAGCGGAAGTCCCAGCCGCGGCGGGGGTCGCCGAAGTTCAGGTGCGAGGCCAGGATGCCCGACCGGCCGTCGAGCGTCCGCGCCGCGTCCTTGACGTGCACGTGGTAGATCCGGTCGGGGAAGTCGCGGATGAACAGCGACCGGGTCGACCATCTGCCAGAGCAGGTGGCTCGGGTCGAAGTTGAAGCCGAACTCGGGCCGGTTGCCCACGGCTTCGAGCGCTCGCTCGGCCGTGTAGATGTCGAAGGCGATCTCGGTCGGGTGGACCTCCAGCGCGAACTTGACGCCGCACTCCTTGAACACGTCGAGGATCGGGTTCCACCGCTCGGCGAACAGCTTGAAGCCGTCGTCGATCATCGCGTCGGAGACCGGCGGGAACGAGTAGAGCAGGTGCCAGATCGACGAGCCGGTGAAGCCGTTGACGACCTTGACGCCGAGCTTCTGCGCGGCGCGGGCGGTGTCCTTCATCTCCTGGATGGCCCACTCGGTCTTCTTCTTCGCGTCGCCGCGGAACTCGGGCGGGACCCAGTCGTCGGTCCGCGCGTCGTTATGGTCGAGGACGAGCTGGCCGGTCAGGTGGTTCGAGATCGCCCAGCACTTGAGCCCGTACTTGCCCAGCAGGTCGTGCCGCCCCTTGCAATAGCCCGGGTCGCTCAGCGCCTTCTGCACGTTGAAATGGTCGCCCCAGCAGGGCAGCTCGATGCCGTCATAACCCCACTGGCTGGCCTTCTGGGCGATGACCTCGAGCGTCAGGTCGGCCCACTGGCCGGTGAAGAGGGTCACGGGTCGTGCCATGGTGCGGTCTCCGGAACGCAGTGTCATCGGGGATCGGGATCGGGTCGTGCGGCGGCGGACGGAGGGAGGGCGCCCGGCCGGTCGAGCCGTCGGGGCGCCATGCATCGCAACATAGGGCTGGCGACGGGGCTTGTCAATGATTTGACGGTCGCCGTTCGATCGGACCATAATGGCTCCCCCTGGCGTCCGTTGCCGATGACCGACCGACCGCTGGCGAACCATGACCCCGAAAGCCATCCTCCTCGACTTCGACGGTGTGATCGCGGACACCGAGAACCATCACATCGCCGCCTGGCAGCGGACCCTGGCCGACATGGGCTGGCTGATCGCAGACGACGTCGCGGTGCAGGCGGCGGAGGTCGACGACCGGGTCTTCCTGACCGACCTGTTCGCCGAGCGCGAGGTCCCCACGGACCAGGTCGATGCCTGGGTCGCTCGCAAGCAGGAGCTGACGATCGAGTTGTTGCGCCACGCCCCGCGGGTCTATCCGGGGGTGGCCAGGCTGATCTCGGCGCTGCACGGCAAGGCGAGGCTGGCGGTCGTCTCGGGCACATGGCGGGCGAACGTCCAGGCGATCCTCGAGGCCGCCGGGCTACCGGGCGCGTTCGATGCGATCGTCGGCAAGGAGGACGTGACCGCGCAGAAGCCCGACCCGGCGGCCTACCTGCTCGCGCTCAAGAAGCTGCGGCTGTCTCCCCGCTCGGTCGTGGCGATCGAGGATTCGCCGACCGGCCTGGCCTCGGCCCGTGCCGCGGGAATTCGCCGGATCGCGGTGGGCCACCGCCGGCCCCCCGGCGACTGGACCGAGGACGCGACCTACATCGAGTCGCTCGAGCGAACCGACGCGGTGCTGGAGCGGCTAGGGTTCTGAGCCTGGCATCCGGCTCCAGAATCACGGCCGAAACCGGACCCCGGGAATCCCCATCTCCTCCGCGATACGACGGTACTGATCCCGGGATTCCCCAAGGCCGAGGTCGAGGATCAGATCGCGCTCGGTCAGGGGCATCGGGGATTCCGTCTTGGTCGCCGACCGGATCAGGCCGTACCACATCGACTGCACCCGCAGCACGAACGCCCGGCGGCTGTACTTGTCGGCCTCGCGTCGGAACTGGTCCCTCATGCGCACATCGCCCACCCGATCGGCCAGCCTCGAGCACAAGCCGGCCAGTTCCTCCGATCGCTCGGCCTGCTCGACGTAGAACGGCGGGCGCCACTCCCAGGCGGCGAGGATCAGGAGCGTACACGCAGTGGCCAGCTCGACGGCCAGTCGGACCCGGAGCGGGAACCATGAGAGACCATAAAGGCCGGCGGCCACGATGAGGAGGATGACGTAGTAGTCAGGAAAGGCGATCAGTTCCGGGCGACCAACCATGACGGCGACGGCGGTACCGACGATGGGGAGAGCAACACCGACGATGGCGACGGCCTTCATCATCTGGAGCAGAGTGAACTGCCGGCCCCTCCCGCAGGCCGCCGGCGCCGGCGCGTCCGGTCCCAGGACAACGCCGCGGTGGTCTCTTTGCCCGAAGTCGGTCATGCCAGGCGCCTCCCCGATTGATGACGGCCTGATACTCGGCTCGACGGCATCCTCAGGCGAAGACCCGGTCCACGGCGATCCGCCAGCCCGGGACCGCCGGCTCGGCGTCGGCCTGCTGGCCAGGTGCGAAGACCTCGGGCCGGTCGGGGTCATCCGCGCGATACTTCAGAATCTGACGGCCGACTGGGTCGACATCCCAAACCACGGTTGTGCCCGCCTCAAAGTAGTCGGCGCGCTTCGTGGCGATCCTCGCATCGGCCGCATCGCCATAATCGCCCTCGCTGCGCACCTCGACGGCGAAGGTCGGCGGTCCCTCGAGGAATCGCATGGGGTTGGCCGGGAATGGGCCGAGGAAATAGGACGCGTCCGGCGAGAAGGACTCACGGCCGGACGAGAGTCTGGGTACGGCGAACCCTATGCTGGCGGTGTAAGCCTCCCCGCGGCCGGTTGCTTCGGCGTGATCGTCCAGGCTGCGGACGATCCGCCCGGCGACTCGACTGGGACCACGCCCAGCGGGCATGAGCGGCAGAATCCTCCCTGCAATCAGCTCGGCCTGGCCGTCGTGTCGGTAGAGGTCGTCGATCGTGGCCGCGGTCTGCTTTGCGGACGACATGCGGGACCTCGTCGGGATGCGGCGGGGACGGTCAGCGTGACGACGTGCGTCATTCTGACCGCCCCCGGATCGTTCGCCAATCGTAGCCTCAGGCCTTGCGCATGTGCGTTCTCATTGCGCCCGGCGCCGGCCGCAGCGCGGCGGCGGCTGCGGCCCTGGGGCCGCTCACCGCCGGGTGCCGAGGGGGTCGCCATCTCGCCGGGCGATTGGGGCTGCTCGGGCGGGGTCGCGGCCGAGGGGTTCAGCAGCGCCCGACGGATGAAATCCATCTGGATCCGCTGGTAGTGCGCCCCGCCGATCCCGTGCCGCGACGAGGGGTAGATCATCAGCTCGAAGTCCTTGTTCGCCTGCTGGAGCGCATGCACCAGCCGCATCGTGTTCCGCAACGACACGTTGTCGTCGATCGCCCCGTGCAGGATCAGCAGTCGGCCGTGCAGCTTGCTCGCCGCCTTCACCACCGACGAGGCGTCGTAGCCGGCCGGGTTGTCCTGCGGCAGGCCCATGTAGCGCTCGGTGTAGACCGAGTCATAGTCGCGCCAGTCGGTGACCGGCGCCCCGGCGATCCCCGCGGCGAACAGGTTCGTATGCGTCATCGCGTACGACGTGATGTAGCCGCCGAAGCTGTGCCCCTGCATGCCGATCCGCGAGCCGTCCACGTAGGGCTTCTTCTTCAGCCAGTTGATCGCGTCCTCGATGTCCTTCGTCTCCTGGACGCCCAGGCTCTGGTACGCCGTCCAGGTCGAGACCGCACCCTTGCCGCTGGCGCTCCTCGGGTCCATGTGGAAGATCGACGAGCCCCTCATTCGCCATCGCGTGGTCCCGCATCCGGCCGCCGTTCCAGCCGTCGGAGACCTGCGGCGCGTGCGGGCCGCCATACGTCGTGAACCACACCGGGTACTTCTTGCCCGGCTGCATTTCGGCCGGCAGGATCAGCTCGGCCTCGAGCGGGTAGCCGTCGCGGGCGGCGATCTGGAACCGCTCGTGCGTGCCGAATTTGAGCCGCTTCATCTCGTGCGACGGGTTGGAGTCGACCGTCCGCACCAGCTTGCCGTCGGCCTCGTAGAGCCCGATCCGGTCGGGCGTGCCGATGTCGGATCGGCTCGACAGGTAGAGCTTGCCGTCGGGGCTCATGCTGGCCGTGTGGGTGCCCTCGGACCGCGTCAGCCGCTCGATCGGGCCGCCGGGCTTGACCCGGTAGAAATCCATCGACATCGGCTTCTCGCGCGTGCCGGTGAAGTAGATCCAGCCGTCCTTCGTATCGACGTGCTCGATGCGGCGGACTTCCCACGGGCCCGACGTCACCTGCGACTTGAGCTTGCCGTCGGCGCCATACAGGTAGATGTGCTTGCATCCATCGCGCTCGCTCACCCACAGGAATTCGCCGTCCTTGTACTCCTGGATCGGGCCGGGGCTGTCGATGTACGCCTTCGTCTTGTCGCGGAACAGCCGTTGGGCCGCCGCCTTCTCGCTGCTGCCGGGCGTGACCTTCACCAGGTCGAGCCAGGTCTGGGCACGGTCCTGTACGTAGCAATACGCCGAGCCGTCGGGGAACCAGCCGACCTCGGTGATCAGCGACGAGTCGGGCGAGTAGTCCGACAGGTCGGCCCACTCGATGGCGCCGCCCTCACTTCCCACGATCCCCAGCCGGACCTTCGGGTTCGGCTCGCCGGGGCGGGGGTAGTGCGTCTTCTCGACGTTCCGCGCCGTCCCGCTGGTGGCGTCGTCGAGCACGGTGTGATACGGCACGCCCTCGTCGTTGAACTCCATGAACGCCAGTCGCTTCGAGTCGGGGCTCCACCAGAACGCCGGCCATCGGCGGTTCCAGACCTCCTCGAAATACACCCAGTCGGAATGGCCGTGGCGCAGGTCCTCGCGGCCGCCGGTGGTCAGCCGGCGCTCCTTCTGGGTGGCGATGTCCACCGCGTACAGGTCGTAGTCGCGGACGTAGGCGACGTGCTTGCCGTCGGGGCTGAACGCCGGCCACTGCTCGAGGCCGGGCTGGCTCGTCAGCCGGACCGCCGTCGTCCCGTCGAAGGTGGCGTAATAGAGATCCTCGCCGTGCTCGAACAGGAACCCCTTTCGGGCCGGGTCCATGTTGAACTGAAATCCGCGGGCGATCTGCTGGACGTCGTCCGGCTCGAGCGCGGCGATCCGCGAGAGGCCCTTCGCGAGCGTCGGCACGTCGATGAACGGCTTCGACCGGCCGGTCCTGGCGTCGAACATCGAGCAGTCGTCCCTCGCGCATCGTGAGCCAGTGCGACCCGTCGATCCACCGCGGCTGCGCACCGAATCCGAACCCGCCGCGGCCCCGTCCGCCTCCGCCGGCGGCGCTGTCGAGCGCGATCGGTCGCGGCGGCGCCGCGGTCCTCGGGAGGCGGCTCGGCGGCCGTCGTGTACAGGGGGACAGCCTTCGGCAGCCGGATCACCGGGAAGTCCTCCCCCGGCTTGATGCCGGCGTCGAAGAGGTTCCAGGTCGTCAGCCCGTCCTCCGACCGCGGCTCGAGCAGTACGACCGCCAGCCGGCCCAGCTTCTGCCCGGTCTTCACCACCAGCGTGCCCGCCGGCACGATCCGCGTCACTGGATGCGGTGTGACCTTCAGCGTGACGGCCTGGTGTCCCTCGAACCGCCGCGGCGACTTCTCGACCGCATCGACCTTGTAGACCCTCGAGGTCGAGCTCGATGATCCTCGCGCAGCTCTTCAACGGTCAGCCCGTGGCGCTGGAGGTTGTCGACTGCGTCGCGGAACTCGGGCGGCACCAGGTAGGCGAACGGCCGCTCGACCGACTCGGCCGGCTCGAAGTCGTTGACGAGCTGGACCGTGTAGTCCTTCGTGGTCTCGGTCCTGGTGCGATGGCCCTCGGCGTCGCGGTGCTCCTCGTAGCCGAGCAGGGTGACGGGGCCGCCGACGGCCTTCACTCGCGAGCGGACCGCGATCGTCGCTGCCTCCGGCGCGGCGGGCCGGCCGCCGGGACCGGCCGTTCCGGTCGACCGCCGAGCGGTCTCGAGCGTTCGGATGATCTCGGCCTTGCGTCCGGCGGCCGTTTCCAGGCAATCGAGCACGAAGTCGCGCGTCGCCAGCACCCGCGTCTTGAATGGGGCGTAAGCATACGCCTCCGACAGGATCGACAGGCGATCACGCAGGCCGACGTAGGTCGTGCCATACCGCGCCTCGGCCGGGTATGTGGTCCACTTGGTGTGCTCGCGGTCGAAGTTGCCGTAGTAGAACGCCTTGAGCCCCGTGCGCTTCTCGAACGATCGTGGTGACCTCGGGGAAGAAGGTCTGGCGCATGTAGGCGAGGACCTTGGGGTCGCCCGCCGGGTTCTTGGGCCCGTCGTAGGTGATCGTATATCGGTGATACGAGCCGTTGGTCGTGTGCGTGTCGATGAAGAGGTGCGGGTTCCACTCGTTCAGGAACCTGACCAGCCCGCGGGTCTCGGGGGCCTCGAGCTTGATGAAGTCGCGATTGAGGTCGAGGCCGCGGGCATTGGCGCGCTGGCCCATTCCGTCCTCGGGCCCGACCTGTCCGGGGCGATTGGTCTTCGAGACCCGCTCGTTGCCGTCGGCGTTGTAGATCGGGGCGACGGCGAGGATGATGTCCTTCAGCAGCGGCGGATGCGGCCCGCGGAAGGTGTCGCGCAGCAGCATCGGCAGCGCCTCCTTGCCGCAGACCTCGCCGGCGTGGATGTTGCCGATGACCAGGCAGACGAGCTTGCCCGAGCGGGCGGCCTCGGCGGCCGTCTTGATCGGCGGGTCGGCCACGATCAGGAGCGGGATCGACCGGCCTTCGGCCGTCCGGCCCAGCTCGGTCAGGTGGGCGTTCGGCGTCGTCCTGGCGAACTCGCGACACCAGGCCGTCACGTCATCGTAACGCGCCGTGGCACGGTAATCGGTCCGCTCGGCGACCGTCTGCAAGGCGTCGACCTTGTCGCCCGCCTGGCCCAGCAGGGGCAGGATCAGCGCGACGCTGCTCACGATGGACGTCATACTCGGAGGCCCCTCGCTCGTTGGGATCGCGGTGTGAATACCCTGCGATCCGGAAACCCGTCGTTCACCCGGCTAACAACCTATCCGACCGCCGCGGACAAATCGAGCACCGACCCGGGCGGGCGTCGCCTCCGCCGGCGCGGATGCTCGCGGGTTGTGGCCTCCAGGGGCATCGGATACCCTGGGAAAGAGGGGCGCCAGCCGCCCGCGGCCGCCTCGCGCGGCTATCCCTTCGATGGTCGATCCAGAGGGCGGTCGCTTGCGTGCCGGTCCATTCGCCGACAGCCCGGAGTTCCGCCGCCTGGTCGCGGGCGAGACGACCGTCGACCCTGCCCGGGTCGCCCTGGAGCTGGCCGCCGACGCCTATCCAGGGCTGGATATCGACGGCTACCTCGCCCGGGTCGCGGCCCTCTCCGAGCGGGTGCGGCCCCGCTGCCCCCGCGGCGCCGCGGCTCGGGACGTCCTCGCCCAGATCAACTGGGTCCTCTTCATCGAGGAAGAGCTGCGCGGCAACCGCGACGAGTACTACGACCCGCGCAACAGCTATCTCAACGAGGTGCTCGACCGCCGGCTGGGCATCCCGATCAGCCTCTCGGTCCTGTACTGGTCCGTCGCCCTGCCGCTGGGCCTCTCGGTGTCCGGTGTGAACTTCCCCGCCCACTTCATGCTGCGAGTCGAGGACGGCGGCCGGACCTGGTTCGTCGACCCGTTCCACTCGGGCGCGATCCTCGACAAGGAGGCGTGCCGGAAGCGGCTGTCGGAAATCCTCCAGCAGCCGGTGGACCTCAACGACGAGCTGACTGCGCCGGCCCCGCTGGCCGCGGTCGTCTCGCGGATGCTCCGCAACCTCAAGACGACCTACCTGCGCGCGGAGGATCTTCCCTCGGTCCTGCCGATCCAGCGCAGGCTGGCGGCCCTCAACCCCGGCGATGCCGACGAGTTGCGCGACCTCGGCGTGCTCTGCCTGCGAGCCGAGCGACCGGGCGAGGCGGTCGACCCGCTGCAGGCGTACCTGTCAGCGTCGCCGACCGACCCCCGAGCCCCCGAGATCGCCACCCTGCTCGATGCCGCCCGGCGTCGCCTGGCGGAGTGGAATTAGCTTGCTTGTCCTTGGTCCGTGGTCCCTGGTCCGTTGTCCGTCGTTTCGACTCCGGCAAGGGCGACTTCGGCCCTCGTGGGATGGCGGGTTCGCTTGCCCGGCTCACCCCCATCACGAACGACGATCGCGGGAGCGAACAATGGACAACGGACAACCGACCAGGAACCAGGAAATCAAGCCTTCCGCGCCACGTTCAGCCAGGTGTGGACGTGCGGCGAGCCGCGGAAGTACCAGGCGAACGCCGGGCCCTCGAGCGACCAGCGATCCCAGACGCCGTCGCCGCCGATGTCCCCTTCCTTGAAGAAGGTCAGGCGGAGCTTGTCCACGCCGCCGTTGGCATCGAGGCACTCGCGGACCTCGGCCGCGTCGAAGGCGCGGAAGGGACGGAGCATCATGTCCACGAGCTCTCGGACCATCACCTTCTGCTGGCCGTCGATGCCGGCGATCTCCAGCCCGGTCGCGGGCAGGCGGGTTCCCTTGAGTCGGGTGGTCGCGGGCGTGTCTTCTGGCGACTTCTGCACCAACGCCTGGGCACGCTGCTTCTCATCGAGGGCCCGGAAGATCTTGTTGGCCTGCTCGCCCTGGTACCACCAGACATTATGCTTGTGCTTGGCGTCTTCGTTATCATGCCCGTCGGCGGCGTGGCCGTAGAAGATCGGCCCGCCGAAGGCGGCGCCGTCGACGCTGTTGCCGTCGGCGCGGAGGGTGTCGTGGCGGCCGCTGAGGACCCACTCGAACGGCCGGTCCGACTCCGGCTCGCCGAACACCGCGACGTGGTAGTTCACGAATCCGCCGTCGTCATCGTCCATCTGCTTCATGAACCGCTCGTAACCCTCCTCCGAGCACAGGTCCTTCATGATCTCGCGGCAGAGGGCCTGCTGCTCGGGCTTGAGGTCGTCGATGGTCGGCTCGACAATCGCCCAGTTGTTGCCCACCATGGATCGCTTGGGGTGGTCGAACGGGAAGCAGAGCAGCTTGCGCTGCTCGGGCGTGAGCGTCTTGAAGAAGCGGCCCACGGTCGTCTCGGCGGGCGACGACGGCGAAGGCCCCGATCGGGCCGGCCCCTCGGCGAGCGCCGGACCTCCCAGGATCGGAGTCGACGCGGCCACGATGCCAGTGCCGACCGCCTTGACGAACTGGCGGCGCGAGACCGGGACTTTCGTCCCGTCCGCGGTCGATGCCCGATCCTCCGCGCGGCCATTGACCTTTGCGTCTGCCATGGGAGTCGTCCTCCGGGTGGTGGGTGTGATCCGGCGAGAGCGATGGCACGATCGGCCGGAGCCCGTGCCCCGGTGAGGGCCCGGGGGCGTTGCGAGGACGGACTTCGACCCAGCGCTCAGGCTAAACCGCCGGAGACTCCCGAGTCAACCACCCGCGGGGTTCGCGCCTTGACATCTCCACGCATGCGCCGGGCCCCCGGCGCACCGGTCTTCGGCGGCCGGCGCAGAGAAAGGGCCCGGGCCGGACTCCTGTGAAGAGCCGGCCCGGGCCGCGGAATTCTCGGGTGATGCCCCGGTTCTCGTCACCTCGACCGCCCGGCTCAGCGGATCATCGGAGGCGACATCGGGGTCACGCTGGAAGCGAGCGTCGCAACGGTCGGCAAATTGGCGATCGGCACCATGCCCTCGATCAGGCCGTAGGTCGCCGAGGACGACGAGACCTGCATACCATCGGCCTGGAGCGCCGTCATGGCAGCGTCGAATTCGCTGGGGCTGTTCACCTTGAGGTCGACACCCACGCTGGTCCCGCTGATCTGGAGCTGATTATCGGAAGGCGAGCTCGGCGTGAACGAGCTGCCGCCGCCCGCACTCTCATACTCCTGGTAGAGCGTCTGGAGGGCCGCCCCAACATTGGCCGGGAGCGGTCCCGACGAGTTCGGGCCCGAGTTGGTGGTCGAACCCGTGTCGGTGCCGGTACCGGTTCCGGTAGTCGGCGTCGTCGCGGTGTAATTGGGGACGTAGTTGCTGGGGGTCAGGCCGGTGTCGCTCGGTGTGCTGGTTGTAGTCGTCGCGGGATTGGCCGATGCAGCGACGCCCGTCGAGGTGGACGAGGTCATCGCAGCGGTGCTAGCGGTCGGAATCGCCACCGTGCTGATCGCGGACGTCCCGGACCGGGCCGAGATGAATGCCATCTTCGCCTCGTGGCGGGCCTCGATCCGGGCGAGCTTCGCTTCGTGGCGGGCATCCTGGCGGGCGAGGAGGGCCTCGTGCCGGGCGGCCTTGACTTCCTGCCGATGCTCGACGGCGGCCGCGTCCGCGGTCGTTTCGGCCACGGCGCCCGTGGCGGCGGCGGACAGTACGAGTCGCTCGTCGAGGGTCTCGAGGTGGAACTGAGACTGCCGACGGGTGCGTCGATCGCGACGAAGAGTGCTCAACATGATGAGGTCTCCTTGAAAGGTCCGAGCGGCCAGGCGGCCGTCGCCATTTGTGGTCGCCGGGCCCCGGGCGCAGACCCGATCCGGCGGTTTTGAGCCGTGGAGTCGATCTCCGATGAAAGCGGGCTCCGTTTCCTCTCGAGGTCGCCGGCAGAAGGCCGACTCAGTTGCTCCCGGGAAAGGATTCGGCCCCTCTCTGGGCCTGGGGAGCATTGTTCTCGGAGCCATTGCTGTTTGGTTATCGCAAGGTCCGTGCCGAAGTCAAGGACAACCGGCGAAAAACCGCGGATTTCGCGTTTCGGCTCCGTTCGCTGGCAAGCACTGGGTGGCTTCGGTCCCCGGAAGGCCTTAGGATGGGTCTTCCTCCAACTGTGCTAAGCCGCGACCAGGAACGACTTTGCACACGACGCAATAGATTTCCATCAATACGCTTGTCCATGTACTCCAGCAACTCGGCCATCGGGCCGTATGCCTGAATCCCCAATCGGCAGCGAGGTTCGCAATGCCTACTTTCACGCTGACGGACGTGTCGCACGAGGTATGGGTCGAGACCTTAACGGTTGACTCCGCCGAGCTGGGACTGGCCGTGACGGCACCCTGGTCGTTGAGCAAGCGGCGGCTGCACGGCGGCCGCCGCGACGGCGTTGACCTGATCGTGGTGGATAACGGTGCGCTACGGTTCGCAGTGGTCCCGACGCGAGGCATGGGACTCTGGAAGGGTTTCTACCAGGGGAACTTCCTGGGCTGGGAGTCGCCAGTCACCGACGGACCGGTCCATCCCGCGCTCGTGAACCTCTCCGCGGCCGGCGGACTTGGCTGGCTGGAGGGCTTTGACGAGCTGATGGCCCGATGCGGCCTGGAGAACAGCGGGGCACCGTTCGAAGAGCGGACGACGAACGCAGACGGTACCGAGGCACGAAAGACATTCGGCCTGCATGGGCGGATCGCCAACATTCCGGCATCGTTCGTCGCCGTGCACGTCAACCCGGATCCGCCCCACGAGATCACGGTCGAGGGGCACGTCGAGGAGGTCCGCCTGTTCGGACCCCAATTCCGGCTGGAGACCCGCTACGGGACGATCCCCGGTTCGAACCGGCTGACCGTCCATGACGCGGTCATCAACCTCAAGGACCAGCCGGCCGAGTTCCAGCTCCTGTATCACTGGAACTTCGGGCCGCCGTTCCTGAATGAAGGCGCGCGGTTCTCGGCACCGATCCGCGCCATGGTGCCCCGCGACGCCCGGGCGCAGGAGGGGCTCGCGAGCCACGATCGTTACGACGGCCCTCGGCAGGGCTATTCCGAGCAGGTGTACTACTACGACCTGGAGGCCGGACGTTGACCCTCTGGACGAGCATGCGGCCGGCCCGACGCTGGCGATGCTGCATAACGCGGCGGCCGACAAAGGAGTGGTGCTCCGGTTCCTCAAGGATCAACTGCCGGCGTTCACGCTCTGGAAGAACACTGCCGGTCTGCGTGACGGCTATGTTACCGGCCTGGAGCCGGGCACCAACTATCCCAATCCCGCGACCGTTCGAGCGCGAGCGCGGTCGTGTCATCACCCTCGAGCCGGGCGGGAGGTATGTCGCCGAGACGGTCCTCGAGATACTCGCCACGCCGCATGAGGTAAGCGTCGTCCAGTCGGAGATCCGGCGAATCCAGTCCCGCGTCGAGCCGGCGATCTCGCGCAGTCCCGTCGAGCCGTTCGCGCCGGCCTCGTAAGACGATCGAGAACGGCAATGCCTTGATGGGCTGGCGAACGGGAATGGGGATCCCGGGTGCGGGTCACGTCACCTGGCCGTTGGAGTTCCCGCGCGTGCATCCTTGACCGCTCGTTCGACCAGCTCGTCGATCATCGTATCGAATAGATCTTCGTCGGGAGGCCCGAGCGACTTATGACGGATGATCCCCCGGTGGTCTATGACATAGATCGTAGGCCAGCCGGGGACCTTGAATTGAGAGGCAATCGGCCCCTGGCGGCCGCCGTCGAACCAGGACGGCCAGGTGATCTTCTCCTCCTCGATCCTGCGCGGACGGCGGTTCGGTCCGGGTCGCTGTTGACGCCCACCAGGGCAAATGGCTTTCCTTCCATCCGCGCCACGAGCGACCGGGCCGGCGCAGGAATGCGCGAGAGGGCCGGACCAATCGCCCCAGAACAGGAGCACAACGACCTTGCCGCGAAGCTGCTCGAGCCGCATGGGTTGACCGGACATGTCTTCCCCCTTGATCTGGGCGCGGCGTTGCCGATACCCGGCGAGCCGGCCGCGAAGAGTCCGGCCTGGGCGATCGGGTCGAGGATGCGGAGGAAGTCGGCGACATCGGCAAACTCCTTCTGCGCCCGCTCGGCGGCCGAGTCGGCGTCTCTGGCCAGCGAGTCGGGGTCCTTGTCACGCAGCCTTTCAATCAGCCCCTTGTCCGCTTCGGATTGGTAGTGCGCCTGGAGCTGGCGCGCCTCGACGGTATCGCCTTTCATCGAGCGGACCAGCGCCGCCTCCTGCTTGAGGTACTGGGCCAATGCCACGCACGCCCGTCCCTTGGCCGCGCGATCGGGGTTCTTCTCGATGATGGCCCGGAAGAGGTCTTCGGCCGATGGCGACAGGGAATACACGAGGTTCGGGACAAGGTTTGGGGCCATCTCGCCGAGCCTCGGGCTCGCGGCAAACTCCTGGGTCAGCCGCACGACCGCCCGGTCGACTCCGGGATCGTAGCCGCCATTGCGAACGATCCAGATCAGGGAGTTGACCGCCGCGTCGTCGCGGGGGTCCGAGTTGACGATCTCGAGGAACTTCTGGATGTAAAGCTTCGCGGCGGGATACTTGGCCTGGTAGTATCGGCGCCTGGCCTCGGGGTTCCGGATCGCCTGGTAGTTCTGCCAGAATCGGCTCACGGCATCCTGGTGTTCTCGCACCAGTGTCCGGTAGCGCTGTCGGAGTGGGGCGCTCGATTGTGACGGCTTCTGGGTGTCGTCGGCGCAGGGCGCGGACGCCAGTAGCCAGAGGCCGAGCATGCTCGAGAGTGCCAGGTGCATTGCCGTCATCTCCCGTGATGCGACCGCCGACCCGCCGACTTCGCGACGACGTGGCGCGGGCATCCCCGTTTCCTTCGAACTCGAGCCGGCAGCCGCGGCCGGGCGCAATGGACAAGTCTCGGCAGCCGTAGATGTGCCCAGTACTTGCGATCCGACCGCTCGCTCCGGGATCTCGTCGTCCCCTGATCCGGATCAGGACCAGTGCTCTTCGGGAGCATTGTCTTGAGCGAGAATCGTCGTCGCATCGCCCCGGATATCCTGGCCGTCGAGGGTTGCATGCGTCAAGCATGTCGTCGCGATCATCTGCCGGTCGATGTTGCCGGATTGTCCCGAGAGACTCCGCGGGGGAGCCGATTCGCCAGCTACCGCATGGCCGCTCTGATGTGTCGCGTGCCTCGTGGCATGGCTTTTCTCGCCGACTGCCTGGCGAGCAATGTGGCCGACGTTCGGCCGGCTCGTTGTAGGGCTGGTCAGTCGTCGCTCATGCCCCTTGCAAGACCGCGGAACGGGTCCAAGCGCGGACAGGACGGTCCCGATTTCTCGGGCCGTCGGTCCGGCGATCCGCCGCGACCACACGGTCCTGCTTTCCCGGCTAATCTGCGGGGCGAACTCGGGTGCGAGTTTCTCAGAGTCCGTACGGTGAGGCCATCGGCATCGCCGTTGAGCGGGCAGAACAGGGCCGGCCAGCTCGCTCAGGGGCTGACCTTAGCGGCCGAGGAGGGGCGACGCGTGGACTTCCGCGTCGCGGCCTTGCGGCGGGCGGTCGAAGTCTTGGCCCGACGCGGCGCCGGATCCTCGAAAGCGCCGGCGCCGGCGGGCTCTTCGGGTACGGCCCCGTCGAGGGCCTGGCCCTGGACCATCGCCTGGCCGGGAAATCGGCGATTGGCCACCGGGACGTTCCTGGCGGCGGCACCCGCGGCCTGGTCGAACGGGTCGGCCCCACCTCCGACGAATCCCTCGCCCGGCGCGTTGACGTGCGTGGCGAAATCGCCAGCAAGATAGGACGTGTTATTCGCGGTGAGCGGCCCCATCGGAGCGCCCACTCCTCCGCCGGCGACCACACCGTTCATTCCACCAACAAAGGCGCCGCCGCCCGCTCCGCCACCACCGAATCCGCCGCCCGCTCCGCCACCACCACCGCCGATTCCACCGCCTGCGCCGCCACCACCACCGCCGATTCCGCCGCCGCCCACCCCGCCGCCGCTGACGGCCCCGAGCTGCGCCGAGTATGTGGTGAACCCGTTGACGGTGTTGAAGTACGGGTTGAGCGTCATCCGGACGTAACGACGGTCCGCCGAGACCACCGGCGTCGCGGTGAGCGCGGCGCCGTTCAGATACCAGTTGACGACCGGCTCATAGGCGATCGCCCCGCCCTGGCCGAAAGCCGTCTGGCCGGAGCCCCATACCCACGCCGACGCCGCGGCCAGGCCCATCACGGCGACCCGGCGAATCCTGGCGATCCCGGTCATCTCGGCGCTCCCTTTGTTGAGGAGAGTCTCCGCCACGGTCGGACGGACGCTCGACCACGTGATCCATCACCCCGGATTATGACACACGCCGCAGTCGATGAACATGGGGAACCGCCCCGCCTTCCTGTCGCACCGTCTCTGACCAGGCGACAACGGTTTATCTAACCGTCACGGTCTTCCCGGCTTGCCTGTGACGATCGCTCGGGACGCGACGATCTGTCCGCGGCCGCGGGCGATCTAACGTTCCTTCATGAGAAAAAGCTGGATGAAGTGCAGCCCGGAACGCCTGGAGCCACCACCTGGATTGCGGCTTAAGTTGCCCATCGTCATGTTCCGAGCATATCTCCGGGGGCGACCTATCCTTCTAGCGAGGGCACCGAGGCCGTGCGCCGTAGCGAGACGGTCGCGTGATCTCCGTTCCTCCGGGGCATTGCCCCGCGCCGGCTTTCCTCTCGACCGCGAAGGGAGACACATGGCACCCACTTCCCTGGCGATCGTCTGGCATCAGCATCAGCCGTACTACCCCGACGACGTCGGTGGCGAGAACCCCATGCCCTGGGTCCGCCTGCACGCGACCAAGGATTACCTGGGAATGGCGCTTCACCTCGAAGAGGTCCCCGAATTTCGCTGCACGATCAACCTGGTCCCCAGTCTGCTCCACCAGCTCGAGGCTTACGTCGGGGGTGCCACGGACGTCCATCTGACCCTCTCGCGACGACCCGCCGACGGCCTGACGCGCGACGAGGCGCTCAGCCTGCTCGACTCGTTCTTCATGGCCTTCCCGGACACGATGATCCGGCCGCATCCGCGCTATCACGAGCTCTACCTGCTTCGGTCGCAGTGGAATACCGGGGCCGCGCAGGCGCTCGAGCGGTTCCGGCCACGCGACCTGCGGGACCTTCAGGTCTGGTCGAACCTCGCGTGGATCCACCCGCTCGTTTTCGAGAAGGACCCCGAGCTCGCCGAGTTCCGCGATAAGGGCAAGCACTACACCGAGGACGAGAAGAGCTGGCTGCTGGGGAAGCAGAACGCCCTGCTGGGCCGCGTCATCCCCTTGCACCGCGAGCTGGCCGAACGTGGCCAGGTCGAGCTGACGACTACTCCCTACTATCACCCTATCTTGCCCCTCTTGCTCGACAAGAACCTGGCGCGCGAGGCGATGCCCGACGTGGCCTTGCCGGCCTATCGGGGCGGCTATCCCGAGGACGCTGCCGAGCACGTCCGCCGCGCCGTGGCGAGTCACGAGCGCCGGTTCGGACGGCCTCCGGTCGGGATGTGGCCCAGCGAGGGCTCGGTCTGCCAGGCCATCGTCCCGCTGCTGGCCGAGCACGGGATCGGCTGGATCGCCACCGACGAGGAGATCCTGGGCTGCTCGACGCAAGGGTTGGTCGGCCGCGACAGCCGGGGCCACGTGCGCAACCCCGACCGGTTGTACCGGCCGTGGCGGCTGCGCGAGGGGGGCTCGGAGCTGGCGATCGTGTTCCGCGACCACTCGATGTCCGACCAGGTGGGTTTCCACTACCAGCGGAGCCCGGGACCGGTCGCCGCGGCCGATTTCCTGGGCAAGGTCCACGCGATCGGCGACGCCTGCCGCCGCGATCCCGGCACGCTGGTCCCGGTGATCCTCGACGGCGAGAACTGCTGGGAATACTTCCCGGATGGCGGTGTGTCGTTCCTCCGGTCGCTCTATCAGTCGGCGGCGCGGGACCCGCGGGTCCGGCCGGTGCGGGTCGACGAGTTCCTGGCCGAGCACCCGCCCCGCGAGTCGGAGACGCTGCCGCGCCTGTTCGCCGGGCAGCTGGATCAGCCACAACTTCGCCATCTGGATCGGTCATCCCGAGGACAACCGCGCCTGGGACGCCCTGCATGACGCCCGCACGTTCCTGGTCGCCGAGTCGCAGGCCGGTCGGCACGACGCGGCGTCGCTCGAGCGGGCCTGGGAGGAGATCTACATTGCCGAGGGCTCGGACTGGTTCTGGTGGTTCGGCGACGACCATTCGAGCGCCCAGGACGCGCTCTTCGACCACCTGTACCGCAAACATCTGCGCAACGTGTACGCACTGCTCGGCTGCGACCCGCCGGGCTCGCTGTTCGCGCCGATCGCGCGGGGCGCGGTGCGGGCTCCGTTGCACGACCAGCCAGTGAGCTTCCTGCGGGTCACGCTCGACGGCCGGGCGCCGTATTTCGAGTGGATTGACGCGGCGCGGTATGCCTGCGGCAACGACCGGGGGACGATGACCCTGGTCTCCCGCGGGCTGATGCGCGCCGTCTGGTTCGGCTTCGACGCCGAGCGACTGCTGATCCGTGTCGACACCGAGGGAGGGCCGGCGCGGGATCGGCTGGCCGAGGCAGACCGGCTCCGCATCGGCTTCATTGACCCGGCCGAGAGCGAGGTCCTGGTCTTCGAGCCGTCATCGGCGCGGCCGGTTGCCTACCTCAACCGGCCGGGCGAGCCGACGGCCAACGGCGACACGATCGGCGTCGCCACGGGTTCGGTGCTCGAGCTGGCCGTGCCGTTCGCGAGGCTCGGCCGCACGGCGGGCGACCCGATCCGGTTCTATATCGAGCTGTTCCAGGGGGATGCCAGCGTCAACCGGGCGCCTCGCGAGGGCGTGCTCGAGCTGACGACCCCGTCCCGCGATTTCGAGCGTGTCCTCTGGCAAGTTTAGGGCGGACGCATTCGCGATCCGCCCGCCCGTGAAGGAAGGCCCGCCCGGCACCCGCCAGCCATCGAGGAGACCGATCATGCCCGACCTGAGGAAAGACCCGATTGTCGGCCGCTGGGTGATCATCGCGCACGAGCGGGCCAAGCGGCCCCGCGACTTCCGCGCTGAGGAGACGCTAGTCGACTCGCCTGCGACCTGCCCATTCTGCGAGGGCCACGAGGACCGGACGCCGCCCGAGATCCTCGCCTACCGCCACCACGGCTCGCGGCCGAATGGCCCCGGTTGGCGAATCCGCGTCGTCCCCAACCGCTTCCCTGCGCTCCAGGTCGAGGGGAGCCTCAACAAGCGCGGCGACGGCATCTACGACATGATGGCCGGCATCGGTGCCCACGAGGTCATCATCGAGAGCCCCGACCATCACAAGAGCATGGCCACGCTGCCCGAGGAGAACATCCGCGACGTCCTCTGGGCGTACCGTGACCGCCTGATCGACCTGAAGCGCGACGATCGCCTGGTGCACGGCATGCTGTTCAAGAATGTCGGTGCGGCCGGGGGCGCGAGCCTCGAGCACACGCACAGCCAGCTCATCGTCACGCCGATCGTGCCGATCTCGGTCTGGGAGGAGATGACCGGCTCGCTCGAGTTCTTCCACTATCGCGGGCGTTGCATCTACTGCGACATGGTCCGCCAGGAGCAGGCGACCGAGAAGCGGATCGTCCTGGATTCGCCACATTTCACCGCGTTCTGCCCGTTCGCCAGCCGGTTCCCGTTCGAGACCTGGATCGTCCCCAAGGGACACGCCAGCCACTACGAGGGCATCTCGAAGCCGTCGGTCGACGACCTGGGCCACGTCCTGCACCAGGTCCTGAACAAGCTCGAGCTGGCGCTCGATCGCCCGGCGTACAACTACATCATCCACACCGCGCCCTTTGACCACGCCGCCCTGCCGCATTACCATTGGCACATCGAGATCATCCCCCGGCTGACCAAGGTCGCGGGCTTCGAGTGGGGATCGGGCTTCTACATCAACCCCGTGCCCCCCGAGGACGCCGCCGGCTTCCTCCGCGAGGTCGAGCTCTCGCTGGCCCCGGCCCTCGCCGCCGGCCGCGGGGTCGAGACCGCGAAGGCCCTCGTCGGCTCGGGTTCGCGGGTTCGATAGATTCTGGTATGAAGACGTTGAACACGAAATGCCCGAATTTCACGAAAAATGAGGATCGATTCGTGCCGGCGCCGATGCCTCGCTGACCCGGGGAGCATCGAGCTCTCGAGGTCGGAATGAGGTCGATCGCCCGCACGTCCCTCAATTTTTCGCGGCGTTTCGCGTTCTGATGTCATGATATGTGGCGTATGTTTTATTGATACAATGGATGCGAAAGCGGCGAGCGAGGACACCCAGGGATGTCGCAGGTCCGTCTGATCCTGGCGTTGCACGACCACCAGCCGGTGGGGAACTTCGACGGCGTCTTCGAGGAGGCTTATCGGACGGCCTATCTGCCGTTCCTCGAGGTGCTCGAGGGCTATCCCGAGATCCCGTTCGTGCTGCACACATCGGGCCCGTTGATGGAGTGGCTGGTCGAGCACCGGCCGGAGTTCATCGCGAGGCTGCGTCGGCTGGTCGAATCGGGCCGGGTGGAGATCCTGGGCGGCGGGTTCCACGAGCCGATCCTGACGATGATCCCGCACCGCGATCGCGTGGGGCAGATCCGCGATTACTCGCGCTATCTGGAGGAGACCCTGGGCGCCCGGGTCCGCGGGATGTGGATCGCCGAGCGGGTCTGGGAGCAGTCGCTCGTCTCGTCGATCGCCGAGGCGGGGATCGAGTACACGATCCTCGACGACGCCCATTTCCTGCGCGCCGGCTGCGCGGCCGGCGACGTGCTGGGCTACTACCTGACCGAGGACGAGGGCCGGCTGCTCAAGGTGTTCCCGGGCTCCGAGGCACTGCGATACAACATCCCGTTCCGCGAGCCACACGAGAGCTATGAATACCTGCGCAGGCTGGCCGATCGCCGGCCGGGCGCGACGGTCGTCTTCGCCGACGACGGCGAGAAGTTCGGCTCCTGGCCCGAGACCTTCGAGCATGTGTACAAGAAAGGTTGGCTCCATCGCTTCTGCGACATGCTGCTGGGGAACCGCGACTGGCTCGAGACGACGACGCTGGCGCGGGCCGTCGACGCCACGCTGCCCGAGGGCAAGGTCTACCTGCCCGACGGCTCGTATCGCGAGATGACCGAATGGGCCCTCGAGCCCGATGCACCGGCGGCCTACCGGCGGGCGTCGACGCGGGTCGAGGCCATCGACGACAGCGGCGAGGCGTCGCGGTTCTTCCGCCCCGGCGGCTTCTGGCGGAACTTCAAGGTGAAGTATGCCGAGTGCGACGAGATGTACTCGCGGATGCTGGCCGTCTCGCGGCGGCTGGCGGCTCTCGAGGCCGGCGGCTCGGCGGACCCCGATTACCTCGAGGTCGCGCGGCAGGAGCTCTATCGCGGGCAGTGCAACTGTCCCTACTGGCACGGTTCGTTCGGCGGCCTGTATCTGCCGCACCTGCGGAACGCGATCTACCGCGGCCTGATCGCCGCCGACAACGCCATGGACGACGCCGAGGGCCGCTCCGGGCCGAGGGTCGCGCTCGAGGTGGCCGACCTCAACCTCGACGCGCGGCAGGAGGTCCGGCTCGAGAACGAGGCGATGATCGCGCTAGTGCGGCCGGCATGCGGCGGCCACCTGTACGAGCTGGACGTCCGCCGCGTGGCGACGAACCTGCTGGCGACCCTCGACCGCCGGCCCGAGCCGTACCACGAGGCGATCCGCGAGGCGCGCCGCCGGCACGGCGAGCGGCGACTTCACGGCGATCGACGGCTCCGGACCAATCGCGTTCAAGCAGCGGGGGCTCGAGGACCTGCTGGTCTACGACCGCCACCCGCGCAAGGCGCTCGTCGACCATTTTTATCCGCTGGAGCTGGGTCTCGACGATCTGGTCGCCGGCCGAGAGACCGAGCTCGGCGACTTCGTCGGCGGGGCCTACCTGTCGCGGGTCCAGCGCGAGCCTCGGCGGGTCGCCCTCATCATGGAGCGGCCCGGCCGCGTCGGAGAGCACGCCATTCGCATCCGCAAGACCATCGAGCTTCGGGCCGGCTCGCCCGATCTCTCGATCGGCTATGTCCTGGAAGACCTGCCGCAGGCGACGTCTGCTTCCACTTCGCCGTCGAGATCAACGTGGCGGCCATGGCCGGCCACGCGCCCGACCGCTATTTCCTCGACGCGGCCGGCGCCGGCTGGGGATGCTCGACGCCCGGCTCGACCTGGCCCACGCCTCGGGCATCGGCCTGACCGACGAGTGGCAGGACCTCGCGGTCGCGCTCGGCTGGACCGAGGCCGCCGGACTTTGGTGCTTCCCCATCCGGACCGTAAGCCGCAGCGAGGGGGGCATCGAGGGCGTGTTCCAGTCCACGCCGATCCTGCCGCACTGGCACGTCACCGGCGACGAACGCGGCTGCTGGGAGGTCCGCCTCCGGATCGGCCTCGGCGCCGCGAGGCCCTCGGCTGTCCACTCCGATCTCGGCGCGTCCGAATCCGCCCGGCGGGCCGTCGGTGCCCCCACGGCCCTCTGAGATGCAAATGTGGCTATCCAGCTTCATCGAACATTCACCTCTCCCACATCACGTCTGAACGGCGCACCGTCAGGATAGGATCTCGTCCTGTACGGACAGTCGGTTTCTCCCCCACCCAAGAGGTCGTATCCATGCCCGAGATTCGTGGCCGGCGCCCGCGCCCGGCTTCACCCTGATCGAGCTGCTGGTCGTCATCGCCATCATCGCGGTCCTGATCGCCCTGCTGCTCCCGGCCGTCCAGTCGGCGCGCGAGGCCGCGCGCCGCGCCCAGTGCACCAACAACCTGAAGCAGATCGGCCTGGCTTTCATGAACTATGAGAGCTGCCAACGGCACGTTCTCGCCGACGACGATCCTGCGTGCCGTCGGTGCTCCGGGTCGCACCCGGGCATCGTGGGTCGATACCAGTCATCGTGGAGCGCATTTGCGCGTTCGGCGCCGTTCTTCGAGCAGAGCGCCTTCTACAACTCGATCAACTTGGACTTCACCTACAGCGACGGGACCAACACGACGGCGACGTTCACGCCGCTGGCTTTCCTGTACTGCCCCAGCGACCCGGGCGACCACATCGACGACACCTCGCTGGGCGGCACCGGCGACGCGACGACGAGCTACGGGACGTGCGACGGCGACTGGTATGTCTGGTCGGTCAACTGGGGCACGACCAACACCGTCGGGCCGATGAACCGCTCGCTGTTCGGCCCGAACTACTCGCGGCGGATCGCCATGGTCACCGACGGCACGAGCAACACGCTGATGGCCGCCGAAGGGCCTGATCGGCCACGCCGCAGATGCGGAGCTGCGGGAGCACACCGTCGGTCCCATCGGACCCGATCACCGGGACCTGGTCGCTCGACCAACGTCCCGCTCCCCGGGCCCAACTCGGCCGCGGCCCTGGCCATCAGCTGACCAACTCCTGCGCCACGGCCACCGGCAAGGTCAAGGCCGGCGGCTCGATCGGTCACACCCGCTGGTGCAACGGCGGCGTCTACTATTCGGGCTTCACCACCGCCATGCCGCCGAATCAGCAGGTCGCGACCGTCAGCCGGGCCACCGGTACCGGCACCGACGCGGGCCAGACGCCTGCCGATGGATTGGGACTGGGTTGACGAGAACGACGGCGGCCCGACTTACATGTCGCTGGCGGCCACGAGCAATCACCCCGGCGGCGTGAACGCCCTGTTCGCCGACGGCAGCGTCCACTATTGCAAGAACTCGGTCAGCCCGGTGATCTGGCGGGCCCTCGGCACCATCGCCGGCGGCGAGGTCATCAGCGCGGACCAGTATTGATACGGCATCAGGACGACACGGAGTCGCCGGGGCTGGCCGCCGCGCGCGGAGCGAGCGCCGCCCCTCGACCCTGGAGATCGATCATGCGACTGAACCCGACGGTTCGATGCCTCCTCACCCTGGCATGCGTAATTGCGTGCAGCGGGTGCGGAGGGTCGCGCCGGAATGGGAAGCTACCGACCCTGATCCCCGTCAAGGGCAGGGTCACCTACAAGGGTAAGCCCATCGAGAAGGGCACGGTCAAGTTCGAGCCCGACGGCTACGGCCGGAACGCCTCGGGCAGGCTCCAGTCGGACGGTACGTTCGTGCTGACCACACTCAAGGATGGAGACGGGGTGGTGGCCGGCCAGCATCGGGTCACCGTGACCGATACGGGCGTCAAGAGCTCCAAGGATGTCCTGGCCAACAAGTGGGCCAGCGCGGCCGCCTCCGGCCTGACCGCCGAGGTCGATCCCGATCACACCGAATTCACCTTCGAGCTGAAGTAACGCTCCGGCGGGCAAGCGCATGCCTCGCCTCGCCTCGCCGGCAGGTTGGACCATCGGCGAATCCACATCCAGGGAACCCGTGCCATGTTTTCGCGTCTCATCCGTCCGCTCGGCCTTGCGGCCCTCGCCATCGTCACGGCATCCCCGGCGATTGCCCGGGCCGACGACTTCCGCCTCGAAGGGGCGTCGCTCCCCATCCCGCTCGTGGACGAGTCGGGCAAGGTCAACGTCGTGATCGAAGCCTCGGGCGTCGAGCCGATCGGCGACGGACGCCGCGTGCTCGTCGCGCACGACAAGCACCCCGCGCTCTTCGTGGTCGACATCGCCACCGGCCGGATCGCCGGCGACCCGATCACTTCCAGCAAGTTCCCCGAGGCGAGCAAGCTCGGCGGCCCGAAGTGGGAGGGCATGGCACGCGACGCCGAGGGAAATTACTACATCATCGGCGCCCACGTGGGCAAGACCGACGAGGAGCGGGCCTGCAAGAGCGTCCTCCTCCGATTCAAGCTCGCGCGATAGCGACCAGCCGGCGATCGATGATGACTCGGTCGTGCGCTGGGATATTTCCCGCTCGCTCGAGTCGGTGCTGAAGGCCGCAGGGCCTCGACGACAAGGCGGTCGGGAAGCGGAAGATTGAGGGCCTGGCCATCCGCGAACGTCGCCAGGCCGACGGCTCGGCCTCGCGCGAGCTGGTGATCGGGCTGCGGGCGCCGACCGACAAGGTCCGTACCTTCGCGGCCGATATTACCGGGCCGCCGTCGCACGGGGCCGAACTCGAGCTCAGGCCGCTCTTCAGCTTCGAGGCCGAGGGCGCGAGGGGCAGACCTCCGAGCTGACCTCGCTCGAGTACGTCCCGGCGCTCGAGGGCTTCCTCGTCGTGACGGCGTCGGAGGACCAGGCCAACACCTTCCACGGCAACACGCTCTGGTTCATCGCCGACGGCGCGACCCGGGCGCGACCCGGATCGCCACCTTCGAGGTTGCGATGAAGGCCGAGGGACTTGCCGTGCTCTCGACCGAGAAGGACGGCAATCGCACCTCGGCCAGGCTGCTGATCACCTACGACAATGACCCGCACGCGACCAGGATCCCCAGCCGGATGCAGACGGCCACCCTGGTCCGCGAGTCGAAATGAGCGATCAATCGACGAGGTCGAATCCGGACGATGTTGTCCGGAATCTCTAGCGACGGCTGCGCAATGTCGCTGTTCCTCTCGGTTGTCCCACTCCACCGCATGGCGCGATGTGGGCCATGGCCGGTGCGCCTGGCGCGTGATAGGATGACTTCGGCGACAGGACGGCACGCTTACTCGAGCCGTGCCGGACCTGCGCCGAATCGAGGGGCGCCGCCGTGTCAGGGGACCGCGACGATCGCGAGCTGCTGTTCGGGGCCCTTGCCGTCCACCTGGGCCTGGTGTTGCGCGAAGTCCTGCGCGAGATCGAGCTGGAGCGGCGAGGGGACGACCCGGCGCGGGCCGAGCTTCCCCTGGGCCGTGCGCTGGTCAACCGATCGTTCCTGAGTCTCGAGCAGTCCGCCATGCTGGAGACGCTCGTCGAGGGCCTGGTCGAGCGCCATCGCACGGCCCGGCGGAGTTTGGATGCGCTGGCCGGATTCGGTCGGATTCGCGCCGAGCTCGAGCGCTACCGGACGGAGGCCGGGACGGATCACAACACGGCCACCAATCCCACGCTGCCGTCGATGCCGATCAATGGCGATCCCCTGGGCCGACCGGCCGGCGGGGCGCCCGCCCGGCCGAGGGAGCGTCGGGAGTGCGGTCGGATCCGGACGACTCGTTCCTTGCGAGCGCCCTGTCCGAGCCGGAAGAGGCCGATGCGCCCTTCCAGCCTCGCCGAGCGGCCTGGTCGGGGGGCGAGACAACTTCCGAGGGGATGCGGTTCCGGATCGTCCGACCCCACGCGCAGGGGGGCATCGGCAAGGTCTTCGTCGCCTACGACGCCGAGCTCCAGCGAGAGGTCGCCCTCAAGCAGATCCGCCCCGAGCGCGCCGACGACGCCGACAGCCGGGCACGTTTCCTGCTCGAGGCCGAGGTCACCGGTCGGCTCGAGCATCCGGGCATCGTCCCGGTCTACGGTCTGGGGATGGACGACGAGGGCCAGCCGTTCTACGCCATGCGGTTCGTCCGCGGCACCAGCTTTGAAGAGGCGATCCGCCAGTTCCACCGGGCCGACGCGGACCCGAAGCGCGACCCGCGTGAGCGGTCGATGGCGCTGCGATACCTGCTCACCCGATTCGTGGATGTCTGCCAGACGGTGGCCTACGCGCATAGTCGCGGCGTGCTGCACCGCGACCTCAAGCCGGCGAATATCTTGCTCGGTCCGTTCAACGAGTCGCTGGTAGTCGACTGGGGCCTGGCGAAGGTCTACGGCCGTGGCGCCAGCGAGCCGACGCGGACGAAGCCGGCGGGAGAGTCGTCGCCGCCCGCGCGACCTGCCGCCGACGAGCGGCAGCCGGGTGCCGGTCGTGAAGCCTCCGCCGCGGCCGTCGCCACCGACCCGGGAGGTGAAGCCCGTGGGGAGGACGCGACCGAACCTCCGTCGTCCGAGCCGCCGCTCGGATTCTCGAGCTCGACCGACACCGCGGCGGGCACGGCGTTCGGCACGCCCGCGTACATGAGCCCCGAGCAGGCGAGCGGCCGCCTCGACCAGCTCGGGCCGACCAGCGACGTCTATAGCCTGGGAGCGATGCTCTACACGCTGCTGGCGGGCCGACCGTCTTTCGACTACGTCTGGTGCGACGTCACGGCGCTGATGGACCGGGTTCGCCAGAGCGAGTTCTCCCCGCCGCGCAAGGTCAACCCGCGGGTGCCGCGAGCCCTCGAGGCGGTCTGCCTGAAGGCGATGCAGAACCGGCCCGAGGACCGTTACCCCACGGCCACGGCGCTGGCGGGCGAGATCGAGCGTTGGCTGGGCGACGAGCCGGTGCGAGCCGCCCGCGAATCAGTCCCGGCGCGGGTGGCCCGCTGGGGCCGGCGGCACCGGCCGGTCGTCGCCGGCATTGCCGTCCTGCTGGTGACGGCCGTCGCCGCGCTGTCAGCCGGGATCGTCGTGGTCGGCCGCGAGCAGCGGCGGACCCAGCAACAGCGAGAGCGGGCCGAGGAGCAGCGCGAACTCGCTCGCACCAAGTCCGATGAGGCCATGCGGCAGGCCGAGTCGCTTCGCCGCCGCGAGGCCGTCAGCCGGGTCAACCTCGCCTGCCGCGAGTACCTCGACGGCAACGTCGCGCTGGCCGACGACCTGCTTGACCACTCGCCGGGCGACCTGCGCGGCTGGGAGTGGTTCTACGCCCGCCGCATGGGCCACGCCGAGCTCGGGAGCTGGGCCGCCTCGGAGCAGCAGCGCGACGTCTGGTCGGTCGCCTTCGCCCCCAGCGGGGCCCGGATCGCCGCCGGAACGGGTCCGTGGGGCGAGCCGGGGAACCAGCCGACGGGCGAGCTCTCGGTCCGTCACGTCCAGAACGGCGCCGAGGTCTTCGCCCGCCGCGGCCTCAGGGCGCCGTGCAGGCCGTGGCCTATTCGCCCGACGGTCGCCGGCTGGCCATGGCGCACGGGTTCTCGGGACCCGGCGAGCAGGGCGCAACGGTCTACCTGCTCGACGCCGACAGTGGCCGCGAGATCTGGCGGGCCGATGAGCGCGGGCGCAGGTCCTCGGACTGGCGTTTTCTCCCGACGGCCGGACGCTCGCCGCGGGCTGCGGCCGCTTCAATCAGTACGACGCGGGCGGCCACGCGCGCCTGCTCGACGCCGAGACCGGCCGAGACTGGGCGCGACGATCCCCGGCAGCCTGGGCGGCGTGCTGGCCGTAGCCTTCTCGCCCGACGGCCGCCAGCTCGCACTGACCAGCCGCGACGTCGTCGACCTGCGCGACGTCGGGGCCGAGGGTCGGCCGCTCGTCCGCCGGATCGAGGGGCACGTCAACTTCGTCTATGCCGTCTCGTTCAGCCCCGACGGCCGCCACCTCGCCACCGGCGGCTGGGACAAGGTCATCCGGATCTGGGACCGGGAATCGGGCGCGCTGGTCGAGAGCCTGGTTGGCCACCGCGGGTTCGTCCGCGGCCTGGCCTACTCGCCCGACGGCCGCCAGCTCATCTCCGGCAGCGAGGACAACAGCGTCCGCCGCTGGAACCTCGACGGCGGCGAGATGGCCGTCTTCCACGGGCATACCGGGTTCGTCCACTGCGTCGCCTTCGGCCCCGAGGGTGCGCTGGCCGCGTCGGGAAGCCTCGACGGGACAGTCAAGGTCTGGCCGGCCGCGTCTCCCGACTCGCAGGTGACCTTTCGCAACAGCTCGGGCTGGGTCGGAGCCGTGGCCTTCGCGCCGGACGGCCGGCGGATCGCCTCGGCGCACGACGGCAACGTGCGGATCTGGGACCCGCGGACCGGCGAGGAGCTGAAGCGGGTCATCGCCCGGCGCGGGCTGCTGGGCAATATCGCGCTGACCTTCTCGCCCGACGGCTCGACCCTGGCCGCCACCGGGCCGGACCAGAAGCTGATCCTGTGGAACTCCGCCACCTGGGCCCGCCGCGGGACCCTGGAGGCCGAGGGTACGGTCGAGCCCACCGACGCGGCGTTCTCGCCCGACGGCCGGACCCTCGCCACCGCGAGCGGCGACGGGTCGGTCAGGATCTGGGACGTCCAAAGTCGCTCGCTGACCCGGCGCGTACCCGGCCACGCGCGGGGGACAACGCCATCGCGTTCTCGCTCGACGGCCGTCACCTCGCCACGGCCGGGGAAGACCGCATCGTGCGAGTGTGGGACCTGGCGACCGGCGAGCCGGCCGCGGTCTTGAAGGGCCACGAGACCGGCGTTCGCGACGTCGCCTTCGCGCCCGACGGCCGCCATCTGGCCTCGGTCGGCGGGGCGTATCACGGCCCGGTGCCGGCCGAGGTGAAGGTCTGGGATTGGACGACCGGCCGCGAGGTCGCCCAGTTCACGGGCCACACCGGCCTGGTCACTGGCGTGGCCTATTTCCCCGACGGGCGTCGCCTCGCGACCTCGAGCGACGACCGGACGGTCAAGCTGTGGGACGCGAATACGTGCGAGAACGTGCTCACCCTGCGAGGACACACCAGCGGCGTGGTCAGCCTGAACGTCAGTCGGGACGGCCGACAGATCGCGTCGGGCAGCATCGATTACTCGGCCAAAATCTGGAGCATCGACGAGCCGCGCGGCGACGCGGCCTTCGCGCTGTCGCTCCGCCGCGCGGCGGTCGAGCGGGTGCAGTGGCTCTTCGGCCGCGACCTGCTCAGGCAGGACGTGCTGGCCCAGCTCAATGCGGACCGGAAGCTGAGCACGAGGCTCCGCGCCGCGGCAATCGAGATTGCCGAGCATCGTTCCGAGAACGCGAGGCGTCTGTACGAGGCGGCCTGGATGACAATCATCCGGCCGATCGCCGACCGGCCGGCGAACCTCCTGGCACTTCGCCGCCTCGAGGCGGCCTGCGAGGTCGTCGCCGAGGACCCCGACCGGCTGGCCGAGTACCGCGGCGCGCTCGCCCTGGCCCAGTACCGGGTCGGTCGGCCGGAGCGGGCAATCGCGACAATCCACGAGGCCGAGCGCTCCCGGCCCGGCCGCAAGCCCGCGTCGTTGGAGCTTGCCGTCACCGCGATGGCTGCGCACAAGCTGGGCCGCGAAGACGAAGCCCGCGAGGCACTGGAGCGGCTCCGAGAATCGATCGCCAGGGGCGCCGCTGCGACGAGCCTGGACGCCCTCGAGCTCCTTCGCGAGGCCGAGGAATCGCTGAAGGCTCGTTAGGCGGCTCTACACCAACAATCTACAGGCAATCCCCGACAGAGCGGTGCGCGGGGCACTGCGTACAACCCCCTGTGAGCGAAAGCGGCCGAGCCCGGGGTGTCGGCACGCGTACCGCGCGATCGGCGGTCGTTGTGGGCTCACAGGACCCCGCATCACCTTCTTCCCCGCCTAACCTCGCGCTGCAGCGGACCCCGCACCGCCGCGGCGTCTTCTGTGCTATCATCGCTCAGTCGGCGGTGCGGGTCCGCTGAGCTTTGGCGATAGAGCGATTCACGGTTGCGTTGAGCCGACGAGCCCGACGCGCAAGCGAGTGGATATTCGGACTTGTGCTTGCGTTGAGCCGACGAGCCCGACGCGCAAGCGAGTGGATCCTCAGGCCGATCAGGGCACCCACTCGCTTGCGCGTCGGGCTCGTATCGACGGGATCGACGCGTCGGGTGCCAACCAAACGATCGGAGCTCGCACACAAGCGTCGCGCGGCATGCTGGCTGCGACCGCCGTGGGCTCGAGCCTTTCCTGCAACGCTCGGGCATCTCGCGACGACTCAGCGTTCCGCGATCCAGCGCAGCCCCAGTCGTGCACGCGTTTCACCCGTGACCTTCACCCGCTCCGCGATCCGGTGGCCGACGACCCACACAATTCCCTCACGATCGCAGAAGAGGGGGACCGCCCCACGTCGGTCGCGCGGAACGCCCCGGCCGCGGAAGAAGTCGGCCAGGGGAGTGCTGCGGCCCCCCATGCCCAGTGGGGCGAATCGATCGCCGGCCGCTGCCGCGCGGACCGACAGCGGCAAGACCAGCCGATCCAGGTCAATCGACTCGTCCATGGACTCGCCCGCCTCAATCGTGGCCACCAGGCGTCCGCCCGCCCATGGGACGGCGACGGCGCCAGGGACGTCAACCGCGATCGAGTCGGCGGCGACGGTCGCCTGGGCCTCATCTTCTCGTGGAGCGAACCGGTGGAGTGCCAGGAACGGGTCCCGGACCACAAGGACCACGCCGGCCGCGATCTCGACTTGGGGCGAGCTGGGGTTGCGGACCTCTTCGCCCAGCCGCTGCCACCTTCGTGCCGACATACCAGCCTCGGGCCAGCCGAGCTCCCGCCAGATGCGTCGGACGACCTCCGTCCGAAGGTATGACGGCAGCGACCGGAGGAAACCGTGCTTGAGCACAACCGTATCGCCGCTCCGGCTGAGGATGGCGGACCGGGTCATCTCCGCCACGACGCCATCGAACGCGCGATGCTCGGCCGCCGCCAGTCTGCCAAGCCGGACCAGGGCCTCGGCGACCCGCGGGTTATAATCGGCGGCGAGCCGGGGCAAGAGGTCGTGGCGGATCCGCGATCGAGTCCGGCCGATGTCGGCGTTCGTCGCGTCCTCGCGGAATGGCTGGCCCAGCTCCTCGAGATACTCGCGGATCGATGCCCGCGACACTTCGAGCAGCGGACGCACCAGCTCGACCCTGGGATCCTCGGCGAGCCGCCTGTGCGCAGGCATGCCGGCCAGGCCTGCGCGGGCCGGTACCGCGGACGATCCGGTGCACGATCGTCTCGGCCTGGTCATCGCGCGTGTGGCCGACCGCCACGACTCCGGCGCCCCGCGCCCGGGCAACCTCGGCGAGCCAGTCGTACCGCGCACGGCGAGCGTCGGATTCGAAATGACCCGGTCGACCGGGCCGCCATTCACCCAGGTCGACCGGCAGGTTGAGAGCCCCCGCCAGCTCGGCCACGAAGGTCGCATCCTGCCGCGCCGCCTCGCCCCGGACGCCGTGGTCGAGATGGGCGACCGACAGCCGCAGGCCGACCGTCGGCGCCAGTTGGTGCAGCATACGCAAGAGGCCGACGCTATCCCCGCCTCCCGACACCGCGACGACCCAGCCGTCGGCCAGCCCGCGCGATCGCCATCGCTTGAGCTTCTGACCGATCTGTTCCACCCAGGATCTCGCCTCGGACACGCCGGCCTCGCTATCGTAGTGGCTGGAATTCGATTTGATGCGACTCGACCCGATCGACCGCCGACCGTCGACACGAACTGCTCCACCATGAATCTCGAGCTGATCACGCTGCTACGATGCCCCCGCTGCCGCGGAAACCTGGAAACCACGGGCGAGGCCGAGAAGGGTCGAGACCTGCTGTGCTCATCTTGCGGCACACGCTATCCGACCGTGGGCGGCGTGCCGCGACTTGCGGGGGAATCGTACGCATCGAGCTTCGGCCGCCAGTGGAACCGCTATGACGTGGCGCGGCCCGAGGAGGACGAGGCGACGTTCCGGGTCAAGACCGGGCTCGACCCGCACGAGCTGGCCGGCCGGCTGGTGCTTGACGCCGGTTGCGGCGGCGGCCGATATGCCCGGCTGCTGGGAAGCCACGGCGCCCGCGTCCTCGGCGTCGACCTGAGCGCCGCCGTGGACAAGGCCGCCACGCTCTGCGCCGGGTTCTCCGACGTCGCCATCGTTCAGGGCGACCTCCTCGACCTGCCGGTCGCCGAGGGCGTCTTTGACCTGGTCTATTCGATCGGCGTGCTGCACCACACGCCCGACCCTCGCCGGGCGTTCGAGCAGATCGCCCGTCGGGTGAAACCGGGCGGACGGCTCGCCGTGTGGCTCTACCGCCGCAACACGCTGCCGCAGGAATGGCTCAACTCGGGCGTCCGCGCCGTCTCGACCCGGCTGCCCGCTCCGGTGCTCGAATCGATCTGCGCCGGGCTCGGGGCGCTCGGCAGCGTCCCGGTCGTGAACCGCACGCTCAACAAGCTGGCCAACTTCTCCAGCCATCCCGACTGGACCCTCCGCGTCTGCGACAACTTCGACTGGTACGCCGCCACGCTACCAGTCGCACCACACGCCCGACGAGCTGAGGCAGTGGTTCGTCGAGGAGGGTTTCACCGAGGTCCACGAGCTACCCCCCGCGCGGAGCGGCCGGCTCTACGACTGGGCATACCGCCATGACCTGATCGTCGGGAGCGGAGTGAACTTCTATGGGATCCGTCCTTAGTGACTGTCCCATAAGGTGAACAAATGGGGTGTAGCGGGCGTAATCACGGTATGAGATTGCACCCTTACCCGAGCGACCTCACCGATGACCAGTGGGCCCTGATCGAACCCCACCTGCCACCCGAACCCGGCGGCGGTCGGCCCCGCAAGACCGATCTGCGGGACGGTGGTCGACGCCGTCTTCTACCTCCCCGCACCGGCTGCCAGTGGCGGTATCTCGCCCAAGGACTTCCCGCCCAAGAGCACCGTCTGGCGGTACTTCGACAAGTGGCGGCACGACGGCACCCTGGATCAGATCCACGACCGGCTCCGCACGAAGGCCCGCACGGCCGAGAAGCCCTACCACCCCCGCACCTCCGCCAGCGTCGACAGCCAGTCGGTCGACGCCAGCTCCGGCGGCGAGCAGCGGGGCCGCGACAACGTCAAGAACGTGGACGGCCGGAAGCGGCATATCGTCGTGGACAGCATGGGGTTGCTGCTGGCGATCCTGGTGACCGCCGCCGACGTCGACGACGCCAGGGCGGCGGCCGAGCTGTTCGCCCGGCTGGAGGGCCAGCCGATGGGCAAGGTCGTGCGGATGTACGCCGATAGCAAGTATCACAACTTTGAGCTCTACGAGTGGGTGGAGACCAACGCCGACTGGGACCTGGTGATCGTGCGGCGGCCGGAGGGGACCGGGGCTGGGTAGGCTGCCGATCCGCTGGACGGTGGAGCGGACGTTCGCCTGGCTGGCGAGGTGCCGGCGGCTGAGCCTGGACCGGGAGAAGAGGTCTTATCGTCGGAGGCATTCGTCAAGTTGGCCATGATCCAGTTGATGCTCAATCGGCTTGAGCCGAAGGGGACGGAGGCCGAGTTCCACTACCGCGAGGCGGCTTCGAAACCCACTTATGGGACAGTCACTTAGTCATTGGTCACTGGTCATTGGTGAAGCATCCGCCGAATCCGCACGAGCCGCGCCTCTTGAGGCCATACACCGACGAGACGCCGCGTGTGACCAATGACCAATGACCAATGACCAATGACTAATGACTAATGACCAGAAGCCGGCCAGAGGCGGAAGCCGGTCATGGTGGTCTTGATCCGGTACAGGCTGCGGCCGGCGCAGATGTAGAGGGTCTTGCCGTCGTCGCCGGCGAACTCGACGTTGGCCGGGTCCTCCGGGGTGGGGATGATCTCGAGCAGCTTCCCCTCGGGTGAGAAGACGTACGCACCCGCCTTGTCGCCCGAGCCGGCGGCGGCGACGATCCGGCCGTCGGTGGTGACCGTCATGCCATCGATCCCGCGGGCGTTGCCGAAGTCGTACAGCACCTTGGGGTCGAAGGGCTTGCCCCGATCGCCGACCTTCGCCGCGATCAGGACCCGGCGCGTGGGGCCGTTGTCCGAGACATACAACGTCTTGCCATCGGGGCTGAGGACCAGGCCGTTGGGCTTCTTGACCCCCACGTCCAGGGGGATCATGAGTCCTTCCTGCGTCATGATGAACAGGCCCTCGAAATCCAGGTCGCGGGGCTCGTCGCCCACGTAGCGCGGGTCGGAGACATAGACGCGGCCTTCGCGATCGACGGCGACGTCGTTGGGGCTGTTGAAGCGACGTCCGCCGTAGCCGTCTGCCAGGGTCCGGACGGTCCCATCGCGCTCGGTGATCGAGACCCGGCGGCCGCCGCCGACATTCGCGCCCTCGGCCACGATGAGCCGGCCGCGCGGGTCGAAGATCATGCCGTTGGCCCGGCCGCTCGGCTCGCGGAACACGGTCGTCTTGCCCGACTTCGGGTCATAACGCAGGATGCGGTTGCCGATGTCCGAGAACAGGATCGAGCCGTCCGCGTCCATCGCGCCGCCCTCGGTGAACTCGCCTTCACCGAAGACCTTCTCGAGCTTCGCTCCCGGGGCGATCACACTGGCGCGGGGCCGGGATTTTGCGGCCTCGGGGGGTGCCTGGAAACTGACCAGCACCGACAGGATCATCAGGGTCGTGGACATCAGGAAGACTCCTCGTGGTCGGTTCTCGCGGGGCGCTCGTCCGGGGCGAACGGCCCCATTGTGGTTGCGGTTGTCCCGGGCGGCCGCCGCCTCGGACGCACGAGCAAGAGCCCAGCGCCCGCGCCTATGGCCTGGATCGCCAGGGGCGCGAACCAGTCCGCGCCGCCGCGCGATTCCCGAACCTGGTCGATCATGAGCATCCCAACCTGGATTTCGTCCAGGAACTGCGATGCGTAGCCGTGCGATTGGCGCGCCCGCTCGATCATAAGCATCGACGTGCCGAGCATCGTGCCGACGATGACAGTCGCCTCCGCCACGCCCAGTGCCGTCCACCGGCGCGGGCGCCGCGGGGCTCGGGATTCCCCGTGCGGAGCCAGCGGATGATCGCCCCGGTCCATGCCTGAAGGAACGCGAATCCGAGGTACAGGCCGAGCAGGCTGTTCCAGATGACGAAGGCCACCACATTCCGCGACGCCCAGGGATTCAGCCATGCGAGGAACGCGTTGGAGATCGCGAATGCGGCGACCAGGCCGATCAGCTCGCGCATCGTCAGGTTGGGCCGGGGAAAACGGCCGGACGAGTCGCCTGGCATGCGCACATCGCGCGAACCCATTAGGCTCTCCGTTATCGTGATCCCGGACCGGGGCGGGTGGATGGAGAGGACCTCGCCGGCGCCGGCTGCATGGGACGCGGCAGCGGTGCCAGCTCCCGGCGGCCGGTCTCGGGGTCGAAAACCATCCGGGCGTCGAGATCCGCCGGTGCCTTGATCACCATCTTCGGATCGATATCAGCCGGCGCGACGATCACGAACCGATCGCCGCGAACCGTCGCGATCGGCGGCAGCACCGCGCCGGGCGCCGGGGTCACGCGCGCCCCGCCGGGGATCGTGACCACTCCACCGGGTGCCGGCACCAGCGGCCGCTGTGCCGGCTCAGTGGCTGCGATCGAACCGGCCTGAAGCGCCAGCGACCCCGCAGCCAGCACAGCCACCAGCACGCCCGGGGCACCGATCGTGCGGAGTCGTCTCAGCTCGCCCGCCGCGGACATGGGATCGCCCTTGAGTTGGGGTTTCATCGTCAGGACCTCCGGCGTTTCGTGTCGTTGGAATGGCCTCTCGGAAAGGGAACTCACCAACACGACAAACGATCCGGGACTCGGTTTCTTAGGCGAGCACAGCGCGGATCACATGGCCGTGAACGTCGGTGAGCCGTCGCGACGTGCCGTTGTGGTTGAACGTGAGCCGCTCGTGGTCGAGGCCGAGGAGGTGGAGGATGGTCGCGTGGAAGTCGTGGACGTCCACCACCTGGTCGACGGCGCGGTGGCCGAACTCGTCGGTCGAGCCGTAGCTGTAGGCTCGCTTCACTCCGGCTCCGGCCAGCCAGGCGGTGAAGCCCTTAGGATTGTGGTCGCGGCCCATCGTCCCCTTCTGAAAGGTGGGCATGCGGCCGAACTCGGTCGTCCAAACGACCAGGGTATCCTCGAGCAACCCCCGCTTTTTGAGGTCAACCAGCAGCCCGGCGGCGGGCCGGTCGAGGATCGGCCCGTGGCGGTTGTAATCCGACTCGATCCGGCGATGGCCGTCCCAGTTGAGCACACCCTCGCCCATCGCGAAGGCGCCGTTGAACAGCGTGACGATCCGCACCCCGCGCTCGAGCAGTCGGCGGGCCAGCAGGCAGTTGCGGCCGAACGCGGCGGTGAGCGGGTTCGGGTCATCCAGGCCGTATAGCCGCTGGGTGGCCGGGGTCTCGCGCGACAGGTCGCCGGCCTCGGGCGCGCTCGACTGCATCCGGCCGGCCAGCTCGTAGGCGGCGATCCGGGCAGACAGCTCGGTGTCGCCGGGGTTGCGCTTCAGGTGCTCGTCGTTCAGCAGCCGGAGGAAGTCGCGGGTTGCCGCGTCGTCGCCGGGCTGGATCGTCGGCGGGCGCTCGAGGTGGCTGATCGGGCGAGTCGCGTTGAACGCGGTCCCCTGGTAGGCCGCGGGCAGGAAGCCGTTCGTCCAGTTCGCCGGCCCTTGTTGCGGGTCGCCTCTCGGGTCGGGGATCGCCACGTACGCCGGCAGGTCCTGGTCCTCGGTCCCGAGCGCATAGCTGACCCAGGCGCCCATGCTCGGGAACCCCTCGAGCGTGAACCCGGTGGACATGAACATCTCGCCCGGCCCGTGGGTGTTGGTCTTCGAGGTCAGCGAGTGGACGAAGCACAGGTCGTCGGCGCATGCGGCCAGGTGTGGCAGCAGGTCCGAGACGTACTTGCCCGACTCGCCCCGAGGGCGGAACGTCCAGGGGCTGCGCGCCAGGTTGCCGTTCTCGCCCTGGAACGTGATCAGCTTCTCGCTGCCGGGCATCGGCTGCCCGTGCCGCTTGAATCAGCTCGGGCTTGTAGTCCCAGGTGTCGAGGTGGCTGACTGCGCCGGTGCAGAAGATGTGCAGCACCCGCTTCGCCCGGCCGGGGAAATGCGGCGGCCTCGGGGCGACCGGATTGAGGGTCGCGAGGTCGCCTGCGTCCCCTTCTTGACGCCGTCTCCCTCGCCGGCGAGCAGGCCCTGCTCGGCCAGCATCGCCGCCAGCGCGACGCCGCCCATCCCCGAGGCCATGTGGCCCAGGAAGCCGCGGCGATCGAGCAGGTGGCGGCCGAGTGGACCCGGTTGTCGATGGCTCATCGTCGGTCCCCTTTCGCTGCGGGATCGTGGGACTCGATCCGAAAGTCGAGGACCGTCACGGCCGGTGCGACCGTCGCGCGAAGGCTGGTCGTCTCGGGATTCGCGTATTGCGCGGGGACCGCTGGCCTCTTGCCGTCCTGCCGATCGGCGATCGGCTCGATCGTGACCTTGTAGCCGCCCGGCACGGCACCATCATCGGCTCCGACGGTCGTCAGCCGGAACTTCCCATCCTTGACCTCGCCGCGTGCCTTGCGGCCTTTCGGATCCACCGGGGTGAAGACGATGACCGCGGAGTCGAGCGGCTTGCCATTGAGATGGATGGTCCCGCGGACAGGGCAGCGCGGGGCAGCTTCTCGGCCTGCTTCTCTCCGGGCTCCAGCAGGTAGCGCCGGAGGAACTCGACCTCGACGGCCTGGAGGTAATCCTGGTTGGCCTTCTTGGCGAAGCCGTGGCCCTCGTTCGTGCCGACGACGTACCAGACCGGCACGCCGTTCTTCCGCACCGCGGCGACCATCTGCTCGGACTCGGAGAGCGGCACCCGCGGGTCGTTCTGGCCCTGGACGATCAGGATCGGCGTCCGGATCTTGCTCGGCGTGGGTCAGCGGCGAGACCTGCTCGAGGAAGCGGCGCATCTCGGGGTCGCGCTCGTCGCCGTACTCGGCGCGGCGGAGGTCGCGGCGGTAGCCCTGGGTGTTCTTCAGGAACGAGACGAAGTTCGAGATGCCGACGACGTCGATGCCGGCCTTGATCCGGTCGTTGTAGTTCGTCTGCACGGCCAGCGACATGAACCCGCCGTACGAGCCGCCGATGACTCCGACGCGAGTCTTGTCGAGGTCCTTCTGCTGGGCGATCCAGTCGAGCAGGGAGCCGATGTCCTTGACGGCGTCGGCGCGAAGCTTGCCGTTGTCGAGCTTCAGATAGGTCTTGCCGTAGCCCGAGGAGCCCCGGACGTTCGGGCAAGATCAGCACGATGCCCAGCTCGTTCGACCAGGTAGTTGAGCCGGCCGAGGAAGCCGGGGCGGAACTGGCCCTCGGGGCCGCCGTGGATGTCGATCAGCGACCGGGCGCGGGCCCGGGAACTTGGCGTCGAGGGGCGATAGACGAACGCCGGGATCTTGCGTCCGTCGAAGGTGGGATACTCGATTCGCTCCGGCACGGGGAAGCGAGTCGTGTCGAGGCCGCCCGTCTCGCTGGTCGTCCAGCGTGCCGCGTCGGTTGATCCACCGGCTTGATAGAACGTAAACGAGTATGAGTCGGCCGGAGCGTTCGCATGGGCAAGCGTGAAGCCCAGCTCGTGCGAACCAGGGCGAAAGGCCAACCCCGAGATCACCCCGCTCTGCCAGGGCATGGATTCGTCCTGTCCCAGACTCAGCGAACTCGCCCAGACGAGTAAATCCGGACGAGCTTGTCGTTTCATGTTGAGGACGATGTCCTGCAACTGCGCGGGTCCCCGCGCAAGGAGCCGGCTCGCGCCCCGTTGATTGACGACGATGGCCAGTACCGCTCCATCGTCGCTCAGGTCGAACTCCTCGACGTCCAGCACCGGCTGAGTCAGCACCGCCGCCGCGTCGCCCGGGTCCCGTCGCACAAGGTGCCGGAAATCGCTGTCCCTGGTCGCTGATGTAGAAGATCGAACGACCGTCGCTGGACCACCTCGCCTCGCCGTTGTAAGAAGCGCCGGCCTTCGGTGTCCTCGGGATGGGGAGCGATCATCTGGCTCTTGCCGGTGTCGACTTCGATGATGTGGATCCGCGAGTCGTTGATCGAAAGGTACTCGACCGCCAGCAGCTTCGTCTCATCGGGCGACCAGTCGGAGACGGTCCACTGGCCCGAGACCTCCTTGACGCGGCGGACGAAGTGGGGGTCGGTCGGGGCGGCGACGTAGATGTCCATGTCGCGGCCGTTTCGGGCGTTGCTGCTCCACGCCAGCAGCGCGCCCGAGGGCGACCACTTCGGCGCCATGTTCCGGCTCTTGCCGTCGGTGATCCGCCGGACCTCGCCGGTCTTGCGGTCCTGGAGGAAGAGCTGAGAGTTCTCGGCGCCGCCCTCATCGGCCATGTAGAGGAACTGGTCGTGCTTCGGCCGGGCGTGAGACGCTCAGCACGCGGTCGTTCAGGAAGGTCAATTGCGTCCGCGCCCCGCCCGCCTTCGCCACGAAGTGGACCTGCGGCACGTCGGCGAACCGGGTGATGACGTACATGCCCGAGCCGTCGGATGCCCAGTCCTGGAAGCTCGCCGAGCGGATGTTCTGATACCGGTTGAGCGCCTCGCCCACCGAGGCCGGGATCGGCGGCACTCCCTCGGCCCGGATCGTGTCGGGGACGGGGATCGTCGGGGCCGGCGACTGCGCCCGCGCCGGGATCGTGCCAACGATAAGGAAGGCCAGCAGCGCAGCGAGTCATCCGGAGAGATCCCCTTCCCTTGGAGGCTGAGGTCCAGGCCCCGTGCGCTCGTCGTCAAAACATATCGATCATGAACTCACCGTCGTGCTCGGGGTTGCCGATCAGCCTTTGATTCTTGGGATCGACGACGAAGTCCAGAGTTCTCGAGCGGAATATACCCGATCAGAACAGGGCACTCGTCGGCGACTTCCGTGACGTCGGCCGAGCAGAATCCGTCCCTGAATAGTCAGGCGGACCGGGCCGTAGATGCCGAACATGCGATACCCCGGCGGTGGTCCTGGCGCGACCGGTCGTGATCTGGGGGATTCCAAGCTGGTCGATCAGCCGCTTCGGCATCCCGAGGTGGGTGGCGCCGGTGTCAACCAGGGCGTCGGAGACCTCGATGCGGCGGACGTCGTTGTCACCGATCTGGCCCTGGCTGCCGCGTAAAGATCGATGACGTTCTCAATCTTGGCCGAGACGAGAACCTTGCCCACCGTTGCCGTCTCCATCGCGGTTTTCTCCAGACCTCACGGCACGTACACGAATTCATTGGCATTATACAGGGCCCGGCAGAGGGCCGTCGTGCCATGCGTGGAGATCAGGCGGGCCGCGGCGTCTCGCTCGACGGTCGTCGGAGTCCGGCCGAAAACCAGGCGGAATCCGTGTTCGGCCTGCCGGGCCGGGTCGGGGCCGGCCTCTGATTGCAGCCGGCTCGGCGAGGGAGCCAGCTTGCTGGATGATGAACTCGGCGTTGAGCAGGTTGAGCGCCTGGAGGGCCGTCGTCGAGACGTTCCGACGCGGGGCCACGAGCGCGGCGTCGGGGCAGTCGAAGGCGCCGAAACGTCGGGTCCTGCTGGCTCCTCGGCTTGAACTGGTAGACCATCCGGCGAAAGTCGTCGGGGCCAAGCGTCGCGCGGGGCTGTACACCGCGACGTAGTTGGTGTTCTTCTCCCAGATGTTGTACCCGGGCCCGCCCATACGCGGGTCGAGTCGGCCGCTCGTCGCCAGGATCGCGTCGCGGATGCGACTCGGCCTCGAGCCGTCGCGGGAGTGAACCGCCAGAGCAGCCGGTTGTCGCGGTCGACGCCCTGAGCCTTCTCATCGAGTCCGGCTCGACTGGCGATAGGTCGCCGAGAGCACGATCAGCCGGTGGATCGGCTTGAGCCGCCAGCCGCCCGCGACGTAGGCCGACGCCAGCCAGTCGAGCAGCTCGGGGTGCGACGGCGGGGCGCCGTTGAAGCCGAAGTCGCCTGGAGTGGCGACGATCCCGCGGCCGAAGTGGTAGTGCCAGACGCGGTTCACCATCACCCGAGCGGGCAGCGGGTTCGCCGGGTCGGCCAGCCATCGCGCCAGCCCGGCGCGGCGGGTCGACTCGGGGGCCGCCGGCTCGAGCACCAGCCGGGGGCCCACGGTCGCGATCGAGGCGGGCACCACCTGCGGCCCCTTGCGCGTCGGATCGCCGCGGACGAGCAGGTGCGTCGGGCCGGGCTGGGTGAAGCTGCCGGCATAGACCTTCATCGTCGCTCCCAGCCCCGCGAGCCGCTGGCGGAGCGCGCTCGCGGCGCGCGAGAAGCTCCGATCGCTCGCCGGAACGGTCATCGCTCGGGGGCGAATCGGCGATCGTGGCGGCCTCGGCGCGATAGGCCGCGCGGTCGGACGACGAGGCGACGACCCGCCAGAATCCGGAATCGTCGGCCGCCTCGATGTAGTACTGGGTCGCCAGGCGATCGCGGTAAGCTCCGTCGCGGTCGCGGCCCCAGACCACCCGATCGATCGTCGCGGGCTCGGGCCAGGTGATCGTCGCCACGCCCTTGCCCACCGACTTCGAGATCCAGCTCCGACCGTTTCCGTGCCGGCCGTCGTTCAGGTGCATGATCTTGTGGCTCGGGTCGCCGGGATACTCCGATGACGCCGAGGCGACTCCGCCGGCCGAGGCCAGCGCGACGTTCCGGGCCGGCTCGGCGGGCGCCGAGCCCGGCCGGGGGACCGAGTCGACCTCCAGCTCATCAATGCAGGGCTCGATATCGCCGCTGGCGGCGAGGATCGTGAAGCGAATCGCCCGGGCGCGGATCGGGGCGAACCGGTCGACGTTGCGACGGGGGTTGACCATCGGCCGGGCCGGTAAGTCAGAGGCGGGATTTGCCAGGGGCTCGGTGGCGTCGAGGCGGCGGTCGATGGCCGCGAGCTCGATCTCGATCGCGGCGGCCTGTCGGCGACGCGACGGGGCGTCGGGCGCATCGACCTCTCGCTCGCCGTGGCCGACCCCGGCGAAGACGGCCTGGAGCGCGTAATAGTCGCGCTGCGAGATCGGGTCGAACTTGTGGTCATGGCACCGGGCGCACTGGACGGTCAGGCCGAGGAACGTCGTGCCGGTGGCGGTGATCATGTCGTCCAGGTCGTCGGCACGCTGCTGGAGCATGCCCTCGACCGTCTGGTTGCCGACGATGTCGTGCGTGCCGCCGACGAGGAAGCCGGTCGCCGCCCGGGCGAGCGAGTCGGCCTCGGAGGCGGCCAGCGTATCCCCGGCGAGCTGTTCGAGCACGAACCGGGGGAACGGCGTGTCGCGGTTGAGGCGCGGATGACGTAGTCGCGATAGGGCCAGGCCGACGGCCGGGGCAGGTTGGTCTCGTATCCCTCGCTCTCGCCGAAGCGGCACGACGTCGAGCCAGTGCCGCCCCCAGCGCTCGCCGTAGTGCGGCGAAGCCAGCAGGCGATCGACCAGCTCCTCGTAGGCCCGCGGATTCGGGTCGTTGACGAACGCGGCGACCTGCTCGGGTGTCGGCGGCAGCCCGACCAGGTCGAACGAGACGCGTCGGATCAGGGTGGCACGGTCGGCCTCGGGTGACGGTTTGAGCCCGGCATCCGCGAGCCGGGCGCGGATGAAGGCGTCGACCGGCGAGCGGCACCAGGCCGCGGCGTCACCTCGGGGCGAGGGCGGGGCGGCGGCCCGGATCGGCCGGAACGACCACCAGTCGCGCCCATCCTTTCGCGCGGCCAGCGGCTCATCGGGATACGGTGCCCCGGCCTCGACCCAGGCCCGCACGGTGGCGACCTCGGCCTTCGAGAGGGCGCCCTTCGGCGGCATCTCGCCCTCGGCCATCTTCTCGACGAGCAGGCTCTCGCCGGGGCGGCCGGGCACGATCGCCGCGCCGTTCTCGCCGCCGGCCAGGGCCGATGCCCGCCGACTGAGGTCCAGCCCGCCCTTCTTCTTCTCCGGCCCGTGGCAGGACACGCACTGCTGGCTGAGGATGGCCCGGGCCTCGTTCGAGGCCCTCGTCGCGTCGGCCCGCGACGACCCGGGCGGCGTCTGACCGGCGCTTCCCGGCGCGAGGCCAGCCACGAGCGCGATCGTCAGAATGGGTCTCATGTGGCCGCTCTCCAGGTCGGTTGACGCTCGCTGCGCGGGCTCGAAGCTTCGCTCGCTCCCCAGGTCCGTGTTAAACCTTCTTTGAAGGAAAAGCAAGCATCGGTCCGGAAGTCGCGATCGACTCACTCCGCGCGGCTCTTGCGCGAGGCGCGCGGGGTCGCGCTGGAGCGGTGGCAGCAGCTCGATCTTGAAGTCGGGGTCCGACAGCGGTCCACGGACGCGGACGCTCAGGATCGGGGCGCTGGCCTCGCGGCTGATGTCGCTCAGCAGCCAGATGTGAAACCGGTCGCGGCCGAGGAGCGGCTCGAGCCGCAGGTCGAGGTTCGACAGAGGATCGAGCGTCCCGCGACCCTGCAGGCTGAAGGCATTGCCGGTGAACTTGATCGGGTCGAGCGTCCAGAGTCCGTGCGAGATCGAGAAGACCAGGTCGACCGTGTCGAACGCCGTCGAGACCCGGGCGGCCGGGTTGTCGTATCGATTGATCGTACGAGTGACCAGGGCGACCGGGCGGAAGTACGCGGGCAAGTGGCCGAGGTCGCCGTCCTTGACGTGGACCACGCCCTTACCCTGGAGCGTCCGTATGTCGCCGCCCAGGCCGTTGCACTCGATCCGAGCGCCGACGTTGCCCCGGATCATCCGCCGGCCGCCGACCGACCGGGCGTATTCCTCGAGCTGGGCGTTCTGCAGCGGTGATCATCGCGTAGTAGCTCGGGGTTGCATCCAGGCTGATCCAGGCCCGGCCCCAGAGATCGCCGCGGAGGAACTGGCCGCGGAGGTCGCTCAGCTCGGCCACGCCCTTGCTGACGCTGAACGGCGACTCGACGTGGGTGATCTGCTGGCCGAGCAGCGAGACGCTCTCCAGCCGCATGATCCCCTTCAATCGCACCGACTCGCCGTTGGACCAGCCGCTAACTTCGTCCAGCTCGCCCTGGATGTGCTCGAGCGGCACCTGGGTCCGGAGCTGGTTGTCGTTGAGCACCACGCGAAACCGGTCCCACTGGCACCACGCGGGCTCGCTAGGCCGGCCCGACCAGCCGATCCTCAGGTCGCCGCGCGCGGTGAAGGTCCGGCCGTCGTCGAGCTTCTGGGCGAACTGCGCCATCAGCGGCGGCATCTTCTTCCGCAAGCCGGAGTCCATCCGGATCTCCTTGACCCACAGATTCTCGGCGTGCAGCTCGAACTGGCCCGTATCGCGTACGTTGACCGTGCCCCGCGCGAGCTGGACCGGTGCGCCGCGGAACATGACGCCCACGTCGGTCATCTTGACCACGCCATTGTCGAAGACGAACCGGCCGTGGACATCGTCCATCTGCAGCTCGACGGTCCCTCCCGGGTCCAGGTGCTTGGGCTGGGCGACGCGCTTCACCAGCAGCCGGACGCTCGACTCGGGTAGCGGATCGAGGACGATATGCGTCTGATCGGGCCGGCCGGGCTCGACGTCCACGCTGGCCTTGATGTCGCTGGCACCCGACGGGTTGATCGTCTGCCAGGTGTTCTTCCAGGCGTCGGGCATCGCCGCGAAGAGCTGCGGGCTGAATGGCATGTTCCGGGCCTCGAGCTCGACGTGGACCTTCAGGGGGTCTTCGCCGTTGGGAAGCTTGTCGCCCTTGAGCTTGGCGACCGAGCCCCGCGCCGTGATGACCTCCTGACCGTTCTGGCCGCGCATGCTCTTGAAGATCCAGAGGTCGGGGCGCAGCACGAGCCGGCCCGTGAGGTTGCGGATCGTGTACGGCAGCTTGACCCAGGTGATCTCGCAACGCTCGAGTAGGTCGACCTCGGCATCGATGGCGATGAGGCCCTCGGGCTTGCCGGCCTTCGGCACGCGAGAGATCACCGCGTGGGTCTTCACCAGGCCGCTGGGCTTGAACTGGTTGACGACCTTGAAGACCTCGGGCTTGAACGCCTTGAGCAACTTGGCGTCGACGGGCACCGCCTCGGCCGTGATCTCGAGCTTGACGACGGCGTTGGGCCCCGGGCTCGTGAATGTTGCCGGTCATGTGCAGCGGGCGGCCGCCGACGCTGATCGTCTGGAGGTCCAGCGACAGGTCCTTCCGCCTGTACAGGAGCGTGCCCCGGAGGTGGTCGACCGGATAGGGGAAGTGGCGGTAGTTGACGGCCACGTCATGACAGGTGATCTTCGCACCCAGCTCGACCGGGCCACCGGGCAGGTTACGGACGAGGTCGACCTGGGCGCCGATCCGGCCGGAGGGCTGGAACAGGTCCCAGAAGTCGAGGTACTCGGGCGGCGTCCATGGTCGGAGCCGTCGCTCGTCCATCTCGAGCTCGGAAACCTCGACGTGTAGGTCCATCGGCTCGCGCCGGGGGTCGCCCAGCCGCATCCGTCCCTGGGTTCGCACGGTCATTCCCCCGTGGAAGCCCTCGGAACGATGGAGGGTGAGGACCCCGTCCGCGACCTCGAACGCCGCCGAGAGGTTGGTGATCGGGAAGGGGAGCTTGGGACAGTTGCAGATCGCGTCGCGAAGGCGGGCCCGCACCCCGTAGTGCAGCCGCTCGCCCGGAGGCTGCGCCGGATCGAAGCGGACCCAGATCCGATCGAGGTCGACCACCCCGCCATTGAGCGCCAGGTCCTTGAGTGCCGGCCGCGACTGGGGCGGGATCCGTTGGCGGAGCGCCTCCGAGAGCGTCAGACCGGCCAGTTCGCCCTCGAAGCCGATCTTCCCCGTCGCCATGTCGAACGTCCCCGAGAGGCTGAGCCGATCGAGGATGTCTCCCTTGGCCGTCCCCTCGAAGTGGAACTCCATGCCCTTGACCTGCACGAGCCGCAGGCTGACCTCGCGGAGTAGCATCGAGCCGCGGCCGGATGCGTCGGCGACGGGTCGGCCCGTGCCCGCGGGCGCCGTCGGGTCGGCGTCGCAATCCTCGCGGCAGACCAGCTCGAGAGTCCCGTTCTGGACCACGATGGGCGGTGTGTTGTCGAGCCAGGGCCCGGGCCAGGGGTCGGCGAGCAGGCCCTGGACGTTCCACGTCCCGTCGCGGCGCTGGCAGAGCCGCAAGGTCGGCTGCACGACGTCGACCTCGTGCACGTCGAGCTCGCCGCGCACGAGCTTCCGCGTGTTCACCAGGACGTGCAGGAAAGGCACGCGCAGCGTCTGGAACGGTACGCCGTCGATCCGCTGGAAGATCCGGGTATTGCTGAGTTTCAGCTCGCCCGTGAACGGGCGGATCTGCACCCTGCCCGGGTCGAGGTCCGAGCCGGGCAGGTAACGCACGGCATATTGGCGGATCCACCTCGCGGCATTGCTGCCGTCGGTCACGTAGGTGTAAGCGAACCAGAGGCCGCCGCCGAGGATCGACAGGCAGACCACCAAGCACCCAGAAGCATAACTTCACCACCCGACGACCGATCCGCATTGGCTCGTGCCTCTTCCGTGAGCGAGTCGGCGGCCGCCTCCCAGCGACCGCCAGCCTTCATGACCGGTTCCGTCCCGACCGGATACGCGACCAGCCGATCGCCGCCAGCCCCAGCGCCGGCATCTCGCCGGGTATCCGGTATCGCATCGAGCTGGCGAAAACGACGTGCAAGGCGCAGAAGTAGAGCAGCGGTCCGGCGAGGATGACCCAGGCGCGGGGATCGCGGCGCCGGTCCCAGGCCCCGACGACAATCATCGCCAGGATCGGCAGCTCCACCAGCGCGCTGGCGACGGCAAGTGGCCAGGATCGGAAGCCCTCAGCATTCGGCCAGGGGCTCCAGTATCGGCCGAGCTTGACGACCGCCAGGCCATCGCCCGCGCCGGCTCTTCCCGGGCAAAGCCGATCGCGCGTCGGGTCAGCTCGGCGTCCTGGTCCTGCTCGTCGAGCGGCCAGATTTCCGGATCGCGCAGGAACGGGAGCATCTCGCTCGACGCCGTCCGCGTGGGGATTCAGGCCGTCGTAGAGGCTCGCGCCCATCCAGAGCGCCGTCGGCACGAATCGGCCGTAGACCCGGGCATTGCGGATCCACCAGGGCGACATCACCGCGGCTGCGCCCAGGGCGACCAGCACGGCCCCGCGCCGCGGGACGGACCCGCCCTCGCCGCCACTCCGCCGTGAGCCAGGCCATCAGCATCGCGGGGATGAACAGCAGCCACGACGGCCGGACCATCACGGCCCCGCCAGCCATCGCGCCGGTGCCGATCGCGATCGCCGCGGTCCGCCACCCCGCGGTGAGACCCACCCCCGTCTGCTGAGAACTCCAGAGAACGGCCAGGCCCAGCAGCGACGCCAGCATGAGCGGCTCGAACGCCGCCTCGGACAGTACCAGCGACGACATCAGCAGGTAGTGCGGGTTGACGGCCGCCACCGCGGCGGCGATCAGCGGGATCGTCCACCGCCCTCGCAAGTGGGGGCGGCCGGGACGGCCGTTGTCGGCACTGGCGGCCGGCACGAACTGCATCGCAAGCCGATAGACGAGGTACACGCACAGCACTCCCAGCACCGCCTGGACCAGTCGGACGGGCAGCGTCCGCTCGCCGAAGGCCGACTGGCAGGCCGCCAGCAAGAGCGGATAGCCGGGCGTCCGGATCGCGAAGTGGGGGATGTCGGACCACTCCACGTACTCGTAAGGCCCGCCTGCGCGAATGGCGCGGGCCAGCCCCCAGTAGATGTCGGTGTCGGGGAACAGATCCAGCCGCGTCGGACTACCACGACGGACGAACCACTCGACCGCGTCGGCCGCCGCGACTCGCAGCGCCAGGGCGGCCTCGAGCACGATCGCCAGCGAGGCCAGTCGGCCGAGGCGACCGGCGCCGCCTCAGGGCGCAGTCGAGGCTTCCGACGGGATCGAGTCGGCCATGCAGCGTTCCCCGGTCTGAGGATCCGGGCCGTCCCGGTCGCCCGTGGTGTCGTGGAGAGGACGGCGGGCCGGACGCCCAGTCGTGCCACGAAAAGCCTCGCGGCCGTCGGCCGCGGTCGAGGTGCGTCGGGATGGTATGCCAAACGCCGGGCGCGGTCAACCGCAACCACAGGTCGAGCAGGCCGCCAGTCGCCCCATTGATCAGCCGCCCGACGGGTGCGAGATCGGGCGCCGGTCCAGCTTTCGGTAGGCCGCCTCGTGCTCGACGATCTCGATGGCCTGGTTGACGGCGATGTCCCGGAAGACCTGGGTCGTCCGGCTCGTCGGCCAGTGGACTTCCAGCGTGGCGACATTATCGGCCCTCGCCAGGCCGATGTGCTGCTCGAGCGGGTTGGCGCCAAAGCTACTGCCCGAGGTGACGTGGCGGTGGATGGTCATGGCGTCTTCGCCCGCGGTGGTCACCTTGATCCGCGCCCCGATCGCCGCGCGGTTGGTGGTGCGCCCGACGAGCTTCACCGACAGCCAATGGTTCCCCTGGCCGGGGTTCTCGAACAGGACATTGTGGTACTTGTCGCCATTCACCACCCCGCCGGTCTGGACGAAAAGGTCAATGTCGCCGTCACGGTCCCAGTCGGCGACGAGATGCCATGACCCTTCTGAAGGTGCCCCGTCCCCGACTTCCCCGTGATCTCGACGAATCGCGTGCCCGCGTCGCTCAGGAACATCCGGTTCGGGATCAGCGTTGCGATGCTGGGGTCGCCGGTCCCCAGGTACATGTCCAGGTATCCGTCATTGTTGAAGTCGGCGAAGTTGCTGCCCATCGCGGCGAAGACCATGTCGAGGCCCGCGGCCCTCGTCGCGTCCTCGAACCTCCCGCCGCGGTTATGCCAGAGCCGGCTGACATGCCGGCGGTGCGGCTGGCCCACGAGGCCCCGGACGACGTCGCCGAGCGAGCGGTCGTAACAGGTGGCGAAGATGTCGAGCCAGCCGTCGTTGTCGTAGTCCCACGCCCAGCACGAGAAGCCCTCGCGCGGGCCATCGATCCCCAGCAGCTTCGTCGCATCCGTGAACGACCCGTTGCCGTCGTTGCGGTAGATCGCCGCGTCGCCCACGCGGAACGTCACGAACAGGTCGGGATCGTCGTCGTTGTCATAATCGATCCAGGTCGCTCCCTTGCAGCAGCCGGCGCGTCGGATGACGCTCTCGCACTGGAGACCCGCGCCGCGAGACCTCCTCGAAGGTCCCGTCACCCTTGTTACGATACAGCCGGTTGGGCTGGAGCTCGCAGCATACGAACAGGTCGAGCCAGCCGTCGTTGTCGTAGTCGGCCCAGGTCGCCGAGTTGGAGTTCGCCGGGTCACTAAGTCCGGCCTCGCGGGTCACGTCGGTGAACCGCCCACCGCCATCGTTGCGAAGCAGGCTCGGTCGGACGGGCGTCGGCAGCCAGGACCCTCGGGCGATGAACAGGTCCATCCGGCCATCGTTGTTGTAATCGGCCTGGATGCAATACATGCCACCGAGCTGTTTGGCGACTCCGGCCGATTCACCGGACTGCTCGAACGTCCCGTCGCCGCAGTTGCGGTAGATCGCCAGCGGCTCGGTCGGGTCGAATGACGAAACGACCAGGTCGAGCCGGCCGTCGCCGTCGATGTCCTCGAACATCCCCGATCCCGCCTGGTTGAGGCGATTCACGCCCGCCCGATGGGCGACGTCGCGGAACCGGCCGATGTCGCGCTCCGAATCGCGGAACCGGTCGAGAGCGATGAGGTGCCTCGCTGGGACCTTGTCCGGATACTGGCCGAGCGTCATGTGCGCCAGGTTCAACAGCCAGCGGACCTCGAGATCATCGGGATAGACCGCCAGGAGCTGCGTGAAGGCCTCGATCGCCGGCGCGGGAGCCCGCCGGGTTGGCGTGGACGGCCGTCGGGGCGATCGGCAGGATGCACGAGCCCTCGCCACGGCAATCGATGCAGTTGTCATTCTCTCCACGACGTAGAGAGGTGACGCCCTGCATGAAGAGCAGCGAGCACGTCCATTCGGCCCGTGAGGCGGCGTCGCCGTCGGCGAGGGTGCGGGCCTCATCGAGCTCGCGGGCTGCGCGGTCGGGATGGCCCTCGGCGTTCCAGAGCATCGCGCGGCTGACGAGCAGTCGGATCGCCCCCGATCGGTCGCCGGCACGTCGCGCCGAGTCCAGCGGTTTCTCGGTCGCCGCAATCAGCGGGAGGCCCGGGCGGTCCCAGACCCGGGCGATCTGCTCCAGCGAGTCGTCCGCACTCCAGCGCGGGAGGTTGCCCATCAGCACGGCGAACCCGCTCGGGTCCATCCACTGCCGCGGGCGGAGGCCCCCGGCCGCCGGCGGGTTGGCCTTGCGCGGATGAAGGGCGAGCCGAATCACCGCGAGCCCCCGGAGTCCGCGAGGCCGAGGCGGTGCCCTCGGTCCGTCGGGAGAAGATCAGGGCGACGACCAGCCCCACCAGCAAGAGCGAGAGCCATGCCGCGCTCGTTGCCGTGTTCCGCCTCGACGTTGCCATGATCGTCGTACCCCCCTGCCCGCCCGAAGTCGCCCGCCATGCCGATCACCCGGAGCTCGCCCGACGCCCCCTATGCGGCGCCCCCATCCACGCCGCTCGCCGCCCGCTTGATCCGATCGAGTGCGGCCATCTGAGCGACGCCGTCCTCGGCCGGGTCGACCACGGCGCCGGCGGCGACCGAGCGGCCGAATGCGTCCACCATCGCCGCGTACTGGTCCGTCGGCTCGAACTCGAGGACCTTCACGTCATCGGCGGCCGCGCCCGAGTCCGACGCCGAGCCGATCGTTCGCAACCGCGCCGACGGCGGCCCTTCGGCCGGCGGGACGAACGCATTGGGGACCTCGAGGACACCGCGGGTGCCGACGATCTCGACCGAGCAGCGATATGGTTGCTCGAAGCTGCAATCCACGGTCGCCAGCACGCCGCCGGGGAACTCGAGGACGGCGGCCAGGGTCATGTCGACCCCCGTGGGCCCGCGATGCTCGATGGCGTGCCACCTCGTCGGCTCGGCCCCGGCGAAGAACCGCGCCGCGCTCACGCCATAGCAGCCGACATCCCAGAGCGCCCCGCCTCCTCGCGCCGGGTCGAGCCGCCAGTCGCCCGCGGCGATCGGGAACGAGAAGGACGATCGGATCAGCCTCAGCTCGCCGATCGCGCCATCGCGGACCAGTCGGCGAAGGTCGATGGCCCGAGGCTGATGACGCCACATGAACGCCTCCATCAGCAGGACGCCGCGGGACCGGCAGTGGTCGGCCATGGCGGCGGCCTCGCGGGCGTCGAGGGCCAGTGGCTTCTCGCACAGGACGTGCTTGCCGGCGTCGGCCGCGGCCGTCACCCACGGCCGATGAAGCTCGTTGGGCAGCGGCAGATACACCGCGTCAACCTCGGGGTCCTCGAGCAGGTCCTGATACGAGCCGTGTGCGCCGGGGATGCCGAACTCGGTCGCCCATTCGCGGGCGAGCCCCAGGTCCCGGCTGGCGATCGCCTGCAAGACGCCGCTCGCCGAGGCGCGAATGCCCGGGACCAGGCCCCGTCGCGTGATCCGCGCACAGCCCATGATGCCCCATCGCAACGGCCTGTCCTTCATCATCGCTCGCCTCATGATCCTGGCTTGTGGTCGGCGCGAAGGCGGTAGTAATTCGCAAGGCCGGCCTTGTCGGGGCGACCGGCGTAGTGGTCGGCCAGCAGCCGGCAGGTGGCGACATGGCCAGGGTCGTTGGCCAGGATCGCCGTGGCCCAAGCTTCACCCTGCTGCTCTCGGCCGTGGGCGAACATCCAGGCCGCCACGCGGTAGCGTAGGTCGCTGTTCGATGGCTCGGCAAGCACCCGGCTGCGCAGGCCCAGCAGCTCGGCCTGGTCGCGCTTCAGCCGCTCGAGCACCACGCGATCGGCCCGCGAGCCCTCGGCATCGCCGAGCCGCATCCGGACCGCGGCGCGTCGGTTGAGCGCCTCCTGGTCGAATGGGTCGGCGCGGACCGCCCGGTCGAGCCGACCGAGCGCCGATTCGAGGGCGCCGCGATGAACGTCCACATCGGCCATTCCCTTGAGCGCCACGGGGTTGTCGGGGGCAAGCTCCAGGGCCCGTCCGATGAGCTCGGTGCCGCGATCGACTTCGCCCAGCTCGACGGCGTTGCAGCCCGCACCCGCGAGCGCGGCCGAGTCGTCGGGGTGGCGCCCCAGGTATTGACGGTATTGCTCGTCGGCCTCGGCGTTGCGGTGGACGTGGGCCAGGGTCTCGGCCAGCCCGAGGCGGGCGGCCTCGAGCCTCGGGTCGCGGCGGAGTGCCTCGCGGTAGTGACGCTCCCACGACTCGGGGTTGTCGACCTCGATCCGGCGGTCGATCTCGGTCAGCCAGAGGTACGGGCGCGCGTCGTCCGGCGCATCGGCCATCCAGCGGCCGATGACCTCGCGCGCCTCGCCCAGCCGGTAGGTCCTCAGGTAGACGCGGACGATCGCGTCATCGATCATCGGGTCGGTTCCGGCCTCGGAGCTCCAGATACGTGCCAGGATCGGCTCGGCCTCGGCGAATCGGCCGATCCGCGCCAGTGCGACCGCGTGGAACCGCTCGAGGTCCGCCTTCGGCAATCCCAGATCGCGGGCCTGGTTCATGCAGCGGGTGACCTCGGCAAAGCTGCCGTCGGCCAGTGCCACCTGGCCGACCATCGCATACGCCTCGGCCGATCGCGGCCGGCGCGAAGCCAGCGTTGCAGGGGCTCGCGGGCCGGATCGACCCGGCCCAGCGCGATCGACGCGCGGGCCGCCGCCGCGTCCCGCTCGACGGCCCGGTAGTCGCGCACCCAGGGGATCGCCATGGCCGTCAACGCCATCGCCAGCGCCGCCGAACCGATGAGCAGCGATCGCATCCGCCACCCCATGGCATCCCCTCGCCCCGATCCAGACCCGGCCGGACGCTCCAGCTTCCTGCCGCACGGCCCATTGAATGGTACGATCTCAGGATACGGTGAGCGGCGGCGATTGCAAAGTCCTGCGAGAGGGAGGCATCGGGATGACGGGGCGGCCCAGGCCGGTCGATGGCACGAGGTCCGACGGGCGGAAGCCGGCGGATCCCAGTCCGGGCCGCGCGCCTCGGGCCCTCCTGCTCGCGCTGGGGCTGGTGATCGTCGCCTACCTGGCCGAGGGAGCCAGGCGCTCTCTGGTGAGCCGAAGTACTGGCTCCCCGTCCTCGTCGTCGCCATCGCGTCGCATCGTGGATCCGCCGCGAGACCTCGGCACGGTCCGCGCCAATCCGACGATTCCCGTCGAGCCCAGCCCCTTCCGGTTCGCCGAGATCAGCCGCGAAGCGGGGATCACCTTCGTCCACACGTCGGGCATGACCGAGGCCAAGCACTTCCCCACGGCGTACGGCTCAGGTGTGGCGATGTTCGACGCCGACGGCGACGGCCGGATGGACCTGTACTTCGCCAATGCCACCCGGCTCCCCGTCGGCACCGCCCCGAGCGGGCCGAACCGGTTCTACCGCAACCTCGATGGCCACCGGTTCCGTGATGCGACGGATGAGTCGGGCCTGGGCTTTGCCGGCTATTGCCAGGGGCTCGTCGTCGGCGACTATGACAACGACGGCGATGCCGACGTCTTCCTGTGCAACTATGGGTCGAACCGGCTGTATCGCAATGAAGGCGGGGGCCGGTTCCGCGACGTAACCCGCACGGCCGGCGTGGCGGGCTCGGGGTGGTCAACGTCGGGGGCCTTCCTCGACCATGACAACGACGGCGACCTCGACCTGTACGTCACCCGGTTCGGCGAATGGTCGCTGCCGGACGACGACCGGTTCTGCGGCGGCAAGCGGGACCCCGCCCGGCCCGAGCTGGCGAAGCTGCGGCTCTACTGCTCGCCCCGCTCGATCAAGCCTGTCCGGCACATCCTCTATCGCAACAACGGCGACGGCACATTCGCCGACGTCACCGAGTCGGCCGGCGTCGCCCGCACCGACGGCCGAGGGCTGGGCGTCGTCGCGGCGGACCTGAACGAGGACGGCCGTGTCGACCTCTACGTGACCAACGACACCTGCCCCAACTTCCTGTTCCTCAACCAGGGCGACGGCCGGTTCGTCGATGCGACCGACTCGTCGGGTGCCGGGTATGACCCGCAGGGCAACGTGCGGGCCGGCATGGGCGTCGATGCCGAGGACGTCGACGGCGACGGCCGGCCCGACCTGCTCGTCACCAACTACTTCGACGAGCCCAACGCCCTGTTCTCGAACCGCGGCGGCGGCCAGTTCATCGAGCGGACCCGAACCTCGGGGATGATGCACGATAGCCTCCCGTGGATCGGCTGGGGTTGTGCGCTGGTGGACCTTGACAACGACGGCTTGCCCGATTGCTTCGTGACCAACGGGCATGTCGACGACAACCTGCCCCTGTTCGATATCCTCAACGCCTATGCCCAGCCCGCGCTCCTGCACCACAACGTCGGCCGGGGACGGTTCGAGCTGGCCACTCGCCGGGCGGGCCCCTACTTCGACGCCGATCACGTCGGCCGCGGCGCCGCGTTTGGCGACATCGATAATGACGGAGACATCGACATCGTGGTGAATCACAAGGACGGTCCGCCGGCGCTCCTGCGCAACGACACCGAGACCCGGAACGGCTGGATTCGCCTGCGGCTGATCGGCACTCGGAGCAACCGCGATGGCATCGGCGCCGTCGTCGAGGTCATGGCGGGCGGCCGGGCGATCGTCCGCCACCGCAAGAGCGGGTCGAGCTACGCCTCCTCGCACGACCCCCGGCTCCTGATCGGTCTGGGCACATCGCCCGGGGCCGAAACTGTTACGGTCCGCTGGCCGTCGGGCCAGGCCGACCACTTCACCAACCTACCCGCGGGCTCCGACCTGATCCTCCGCGAAGGTGCATCCCAACAGGATTCCTCCCTGGCCCGCCCAGGCCGGTAAACCCTGATTTTTTCGCCTAGATGGGGTTCGTTCGCGCGTTTCCACGATGGACATCGGATTGCTCACGCCATTTTGCTTGCTCGAGGCTCCATCCATTCCCAGTTCGCTTTTGTCGGCCGACGAGCCAGCCAATTGACCGGGCGGGAGAATATCACAGCGAGACCGAGTCCCGCCAAGTGGACGGGCCGAATTCGGTTGAGGCGGGGCCGCGGGGCCGCTAAGCTGAGCGCGGACAACTCGAGGGCCGCGGAGGGCAACGGCCATGTCGGCTCATGTGGTCGCAATGCTAGTCGTGATGGCGGCTGTGGCGCAGCGAGGGCAGGTCCGGCGGCCTCCCGTGGCTCCGCCGGGCGGTACAGTGATCTCGGTAGTCACGATTTTCGAGGGGGAGCGGAAGCGGCATTACGTCACGATCTCGATGCAGGAGGCGAAGCGTGCCGAGGAGGACGATGCGGAGGCACCGCCCCGGCCGGTCCAGCACATCAATCTCCAGAACGCGGTGATCGAGCGGGACACCTTCGACCGCTGGGTGTTCGACGACGAAAAAACGACGAAGGAGCACTGGCAGCACCTGGAGGAAGTCCTGGACGAGAAGATCCGGTCCGACGCCGTCGGGCGGACGTTGACCAGGGCCCAGAGGGCCAGGTTACGGGTCGCCGGCCTGGGTGATATCAAGCGGTTCTTCGACCGGGTCGAGGATGAGCGGTCGCAATTCGAGAAGGAGCGGCAAACCTGGAGGACGGGCATCGCCGCACTGCGTCGTCTGGATCCGCTAGCCAAGGTGTACAGCGAAACCCCGTTCGATGCGGGGTCGCTCTATTCCAAGATGATCCGGCGGGTTGACGCCGAGTCGGCGGCCGGGCATTGAGACTGTCCGTCAGCCCGACCGGTCTCGGTCCGTCGGGACGCGACGGAGGATGCCTCGGCTGGCGACCGCGGCCTGCGCGTTTCGTTCGGGTTGACACGGGCCGGATCGAATGGATGTGGTTGAATCCCAGGAGGCAGCCCTTGCTGGAATCCGTCCCTGTAACCGCCAGAGCAATCCAGGCATCCTTCCGAATCGAAAGATGACATTACACCATCAGCCCGACCCCGGATCACGCGAAGGTCTCGCGTGCGATCGAAGGGCCGTTCTCCGAGTGGACCAGTTCGACTGGTGCCGTGGATGCCGTGCGCGAGGGCGGGACCTCGCCGAGCCGGATCGCCAGCCGCTTCCCGAATTGAATCCCCGGCTTCTCCACGAATCGATGGAGGCACTCGGATGCCAGGAGCACCAGCGGATAGCCGACGACCATCAGTATCAAGAATCTGGCCCAGGGAGACTGTACTCCCATCGGTGAAATGACGAACTTCCCGACCGCTCCGAGCACGTGACTGTGGCAGAGATAACTGCAGTATGTCAGGCGGCCGAACCAAACCATGATCGGAGCCCGCAGGGCCAGACGCAGCGGCCTGGTGACCCAGGTTTCCACACCAGAATAGGTAGCCAGCACGGCCGAGAAGACGATGAGCCAGATGAGGCCGTAATTAATCGTTGGGCCGCCGCACGTCCAGATGACGGCGAGGCTGAAGGGGAGGAAATAGGGGATCACGCCCTTGACCAACGCAACGTGAGTCGTCGCAAACTTGAACAGGTAGAATGACCCTATACCTAGAGCGAAGGCCCCAGCTCGCTCGAATACGGTCCCCAGAGAACCCTCGGTGAGGTACTTGGAGAACACGTAGCCGAGCGCCGCGAACAAGGCGATGAGTCCGATCGTTCGCGTCTCAGACCTTGTGATCGCGACGAGAACCAGGGGGGCGACCAGGTAGAATTGCCACTCGACCGTCACGCTCCAGGCGACGAAGTCCAGGGAGTGGAGCGAGCCGGGTAGGACGCTCTCGGGCACCAAACCATTCAGCATCGTGACGTGCGCCACAACGTGCGCCCAAAGCTTGTCGCCGTAGGTCCCCGCTTGCCATGCGCTGAAAATGCCGAGCGGCAGGATCAGGTAATAGACCGGGGCCAGGCGGAAGAACCTTCGCAGCAGGAAGACCCGGTAAGGCTCGCGGCGCGCATCCTCGAGGTAGGCGATGACGAATCCGCTCAGGGTGAAGAAGATCGGGACGGCGAGGTAGCCCTGGCCCAGTGTGAGATGCAGCGGTCTAAGATTCAACTGATCCAAACCGGCCGACAAGTATGTGTGGAAGACGATGACCCAGAGCGCTAGGTATCCCCGGAGGCCGTCGAATTCCACGATGTGCGGGATAGAGGCTTTGCGGAGGGTGGACACTCTCATGGTCCCCTGTTTTGAAGTCGAGTTTTGTGTCAGTGCCAGAACTTTCTTCGGGTGTGTTTGGTCGGGGCGGCCCCTCGGGCAAATGAGAAGTTCGCTATCAAGGTGGCCCGCACTGAGCCTGGTTCATGCATTCGAGCTCAGCGGTCGGCCGCGTCGCGGGGACTACGAACTGGGTTCGATAGTCGGAAATCAGAAGGAATTCGGACCCTTTGCCTCCGCCGCGGTGAGACAGAGGATTTTCCGGAACTCGGGACTCTGGATGGACCTTGAGTGATCCCTAGCTTGAAACTGCGTCGTCGAAGGGAGGGTGCCGGGCACCTGCCGAGCCGCGCATGGCCGAAAGGCCGGCTCTTCCCCCCAATCCAGACCCTTCGGAGACAGGCTTTGAGCGAGGCCCGAATAACCGAGGCCGTATCTCGTCGTCTCCGACGCGCTCATCCAGTCGCATGACTCCGATCTTGGAGCACTTCCACGGGTGCCGCGAGACGACACTCGCCGTCATCGGCAACTCATGCCAACCTAACTCTAATGCTTACCTGGCTGAATACAATAGGGATGACGAAAATCAACGTACCCGAATCTAATTAATGCATTGCGCGATCGGGATAAGGCTCAGGTCGGGCGAGTCGGCTATCGCAGACGACCACTCATGCCAAATTGCCGCGAACCTTTGGACCTCATAAGCCGGGTCTTGTCCTGGTGCCAGCCCGGGGCACGAGCCGATTGCCTGCGCCGGCGACGATGGCCAACCGGCGACAACGGCGGCCGGGTTTCCGGTCCCTCACCCAGGCCCGAGGGCCTCACCCGGCGACTGACGTCGCCGGTTCACCCGGCAACCGTGGTGAATATTCGCTTAGAGCCCCCGCCGACATCGATCCGAGATCCTCCCTCGCTGCGGGGGTCGGGAGCGGGTATTCATAGACGAAGAACCGCTTGAACGCCAAGATCCGCTTCTCGAACAGGTGCCAGCTCAGGAGGCTACAACCGATCGACACCGCGGAAATCGCCCCGAGCCAAACGATCGTCGCGACCGTGTAGGAGCCGAACCACGGTCGAAAATCCCACGTGATGAAAATGGGCTGTAGCAAGTGATGAAAGACGTACAGACCATAGCTGTACTTGCCGAAGAATTGCAGTATTCGGGAATGAAAGAATCGACCCGACGGACCGCTCTCCAGGGCAAGGACCAGCCCTCCGAAGGCCACGCTTAGCAGGAGTACCCCGACCGTATCGACGAGGACCTTACCTCTCTCGTGCCCGCTCAAGATGATCGACAGGAAGAGAATCCCCGCGGCCACTGCCACGAGACGTCCGGCCTTCGCCGCCGTCCGCGGGTCCAGTTGGTTCCGCCGCAGCATCGCCACGAAAGCCCCGGCGGCCAAAGATCCCGAGGCCCCGATCCCGGCGGCCAAGAGGTTCTGCGCCGTCGGGGAAATCGGTAGCCAGTGGCCGCGGAAGGCGAAGGACACCATCACGACGGCGAGGCTGAACCTCATCAGGGCCTTTCTGGAAAGGGACCAGACGATCAGGGGCCAGATGAGGTAGAATTGTTCCTCGATCGCCAGGGTCCAGAAATGTGTAAAATCTACCCAATTCGATCGGAAGCAGCCCACGCCGAAGAGTGCGTGCCCAAAATTCACCCCGTAAAGCCATAACCACGGCTGGAGATGCCTCACGCGGGCGAAGTCGGAGGATTAAAGCGCGGGAACCAGGACGCCGAGCAGGAACACAAACGCGAGCACGCCGTAGTACAGCGGAAAGATCCGCAATGTTCTCCGTGCATAGAAAACCAGGAAATAGCTTCTTGGCTTCGCCTGCTTTTCATCACTGAGGATGCCCGTTATCAAATATCCCGACAATACGAAGAACAGGTCCACACCGATCCACCCCTGGTGCCCGACCCAGACGAGCGCCTTGCCGGGAGCCGACGCGAAGCCGATGACTCCCGTGAAGTGATAGATCATCACGCTCAGGATCGCAAGGCCGCGCAGCGCGTCCAGAGGCGCCGAGCGGGACCCATTGCCAGCGGAGGGTAAAGTCATGATTTTACGGACTCAATGGGTGGGGCAGTCGCATGCCTAACCGGGACACCCGAGAATCTCTCTCGGGCCTATATGGGCCCCGGTCCCCGGGAATTGGGGTGCACGCGTCGTCGAACGAGAGGCGTTCAGACGCTGCCGGAATTGGAGTCTGTGATAATTGTGAAAGAATCCGTTCCGGGGGTGATCCAGTCGGAATGAGCACCATACCCATTCGTCGGGATGCCTTGACGGCGAAGCATAAGCTCGTGACACGCTCGACGGAAGCGAAGAGTCCTCGGGACCGGGCCCATTGAACCCCTTGGAGAGCCGCTACGCGGTGCAACTGAGGTACACGCGGACCCGGATCCCGTATTTCGTCGTCTCCGACGCCCTAATGCACATTCGCATGACTCCAATCCTGGAGCACACCAATGGATGCCGAGGGACGACATTCACAGGCATCCGCAGCCCAACCCAGTCTAACTCTAAGGGGTACGTACCTGAATACAATGGAGATGACAAAAAACAACGTCGCTGAATCTAATTAATGAAAGATGCAACCAGGATAAAGCTGAACTGAGGAATGTTTGCTATTCCAAGGCGATAACCCATGTCAATCCCTGCCTGCCGCCGGATCTCTTAAGCCGGCCCCCTCCCTGATGCCAGCACGCTGAGGAAGCGGATGGCTCTCGCCTCGGCCCGTGTGGCGGCGGTCAGGGAGGGCCTCCAACCGTATCGAGCCCCGCCTCGAACCCTTGCGCTCGCGCCGTTGCCTACTGGACAGCCGGTTCGCTGTCCATTCGAAATCATTCTTGAGGCCACCACGCAGAGGCTGGACTTGCTGGCCACTCTCCGACCGCCAGCCTTGGAGTGGGCCGGGGAGCAGGAGCCTCGGGCCGTACTCTCCGGAGGCCAGGCGACTCTGGGCGACGTTGCGGTCCGGTTATTCGTGGTGATCAGCGGATTTCTGATTGATGCAATGGATCACTTTCGGCTCCGAGGGGTCAACGTCTCCCATGTCCTGGACCTCGAGGGACGGCCAACCCAAGGGCTCGTCGTATGGGCATAACAGACGCCGCCAAACCCTCATCTGCTGCGGTGAGCGACGGGCAATCGTGAGCAAAGTCGATCCTTTCCGTCGGCTCCTGATGCTTGCATGCGGTTACGCGCGGGTCAGATAGCCGTTCATTCCGCGGGGCTGTCCAATCATCGTGCCTCCCGCGAGATCGCAAGTGCGGCCAACTGCCCGTTGGTGTGCAACTCCGGACGCCTCCTTGGTGCTGGTACGCTCGTGAGGTGGCATAAAAGGAAGATCATCGCCTGTGTCGGGAATCAGCCTTCCAAGGGCTGATTGACGTTCTAATCTCGAATCGACGCGCCGGACGATTCCTGATTATGAAGACTGGAAGCATGATTAAGAATAAAATGTGGTCTTTGGTCAACGCTCGATCGCATTCTGCGCGAGCAAAGTTGACAGAATACTAAATCCACCAGTTATCATAGCGATCTCTCCCCCGGCGTTCGGGCGAGGGACTCCAGTAGACCGTGCCCAAGGTCGTGCTTCGTCACGCTCGACCCTGGACCGCGAACGACGGCAGGGCGTCATGATCCGGCCGTCCAGGTCAGTCTGCCCGTTGCATTCATCGACGTAGAGCGTAGGGCATACCCCCGATCGGACCTTCCGAGGTCATTCCATTCCAAGGTCGAGGGACGATCTCCGGGCGACTTGCCGGGAAGGAACGGCGAGGGTATCTCGTTGCCCAGGCACCGGGCGACCTCGGGTGCCGGCAGACGGACGGCGCGGGCAGTGTCTTGGCCGACGAACGGCCTGGGGGCATCGCTCGCCTCGTGAGTAAGTGTATGGAGCCAATGGCGGAACCGACGCGGAGACGGCCATGAAACGATCGCAGCACATGCCGCAGCTTGACGGCCTCCGGGCCATTGCGGTGTTCCTGGTAATTCTCTTACACACCACGCCCGTCTCCCACTATACGGGGGCACCGGGCGCGATTGGAGTATGGCTGTTCTATTGCCTATCGGGGTTCCTGATCACTGGAATCTTGCTCGATGCCCGGCAGGACGCGGAGGGGAGCGGCGAGTCGCGGCCACGCGTCTGGCGCGCCTTCTGGGTCAGACGTGCGTTGCGAATCTTTCCGTTGTACTATGCGGTCCTCGCGGCGGTCCTCCTGTGGCCCGGGGCGATCCGCCAGGAATGGGGCTGGTATGCGGGATTTTTCGCGAATTGGCGGTTCGCCTGGGTCGGGCAATGGCACAACACGCTGGCCCATTTCTGGTCCCTGGCGGTCGAGGAGCAGTTCTACCTCGTCTGGCCGCTCGCATGCCTGTGGCTGCCGCAACGAATCCTCCTGAGAACGGCCATCGTCGCGATTGCCGTGGCCCCGGTCAGCCGGCTCATCCTGGCCGCGGCGGGCTTCAACGAGATCGCCGTCACGTGCTCGACGCTATCGTGCCTCGATGGACTGGGGCTGGGTGCCGTGCTGGCGATCACCCGATGGAAGCCGCCCTGGCCCGTCGCGGCGATCGGTTTGGTCCTGGGTGTTGGGGCGGTGGGCGCCCAGCTCCTCGGGGTCCTTTTCCTCCCGAGGATCACCCTGGAACGCTCCGGCTACGCCCTCTTCGCATGGTGGCTCGTCGCCCGCGCGTCGAGCGGCTTCGGTGGAGGCGTGGGCCGGGTCCTGGGATCCTGGCCGCTCCTTTATATCGGCCGGATCAGTTATGGAATTTACATACTCCACGCCGTCATTCCGGCCGCCCTTAACATTGCAAAGTCGCGCTTTCGGGTCGAGTCTGGGATTCACCGAGGAGCTGGGCTTTCACCGTTTCGCATATATAACGGCCGCGTCGATTGTCCTCGCTTCGGTCTCCTGGTACAGCTTCGAGCGACCGATCAACGGATTGAAGCGGTTCTTCCCCTACGTCCGCCGGAGGATTTCAGCACCGCCTGTGCTGGTTTCCGTGCCCCTCTCCGAGGTGTCAACGCCGCATCTTGCCGCGGTCACCGCTTCCGTAGTGGCGGCGGTTGAGACGTAACGGCTCGCCGGCGTTTGGCATCTTCAACGCCCAACCAACGGAGGCGCGCTCGGCGGTCACCGCCCGCCCCGCAGTTCCCGCGCCCGCTCGGTTGAGACCAGGCTGCCCGACTTTCTCGGCGCCGGAGAGTGCGACGAGGCGGGCAGTGAGCGCGCCATCGTGGCGGTAGGATTTTCGGGAAGCGTTGCATGACGTTCGCGGCCGGATGGTTCCGGGCCGTGGCGTTGCAATGCTGCCTGAAGCCTTGCTCTGGCCCCGCGTTGGGCTTAATCTCAATCGCCAGGCGCCCCAGCCCGAGCCGGTCACAGGGTGCGCGGCGGCCAAGTGGTTCCGCGCAGACCCGGCTATAGGATCGGTCTTCCTCTCCTCGCAAAGCTCATCGACCATGAAATCACGGCGAACACGGTTCTGGCCAGGTCTGCTAGTGCTGGCGGCGATTCTCGGGATCGCCAGGTCCGCCGCGAAGGCCGGAGAGGCTGACGCCCCTCGGTATCCCGAGCGGTGGGTCTACTGCCCGGTCAATCTTCAGGTGGAGCAGTCGGTCAAGGGCGTGATCGCGCTCATGGAACGCGCCCGGGCCGACGGCTACACGACGATGCTGATCGCCGACTACAAGCTCCAGGTGCTCGAACGGGTGCCGGATTACTACTTCCCCAACGTCGAGAGGGTGAAGGCGGCGGCGGCCAGGCTCGGCATCGAGCTGGTGCCGGCGGTCTTCCCGATCGGCTACAGCAACGGCCTGCTGAGTCACGACCCGAACCTCGCCGAGGGGCTGCCGGTCGTCGATCAGCCGTATGTGGTCAAGGCGGCGAGCGAGGCCCCGGCGGCGAGGGGAGGGTCGAAGGCCGGCGGGCCGCGAAAGCTCGAGGCGTTCCTCGACACCCGCGGCACGGCCCGGCTGCGGAACGGCGGGCTCGAGCAGGTGCAGGGCGATCGGTTCGCGGGACTGACGTTCCAGGACGACCCGGGGGTGGCGACCCTCGCGGATCGCCAGGTCGTCCACGGCGGCCGGGTCTCGTGCCGGATGGAGCCGGGGGCAAAGGGGAAGCGCGAGTCCACCAATGTCCGGCTGATGCAGCACGTCGCGCTCCGGCCGATGACGGCTTACCGGTTCTCTTGCTGGGCGAAAACGCGTGACCTGGGGCCGGCCCGCGCGTTCCAGATGATGGTGCTGGGCTCGACCGGCGCGGGGCGGCAGCTCACTTTTACCGAAGGGCTGATCGAGCCGAACCAGGACTGGAAGCGGGTCGATGTCGTGTTCAACAGCCTCGATCAGAAGGAGGCGAACCTCTACGCCGGGATCTGGGGCGAGGGGCCCGGCACGCTCTGGCTCGACGATATCGAGCTGGAGGAAGTGCCGCTGGTGAACGTGCTGCGACGACCGGGTTGCCCGCTTACCATCAAGTCGGCGGACGGGCGGGTAGTCTACGACGAGAAGAAGGACTTCGAGCCGGTGGTTGACCCGAAGCTCGGCGCCGTGCCCTGGGGCGGCGAATACGAGTATGCACATCCCGGCGCCCGGCTGGTCGTCCGGCCATCGTCGCGGATCAAGGCGGGGGACCGGATCCTCGTCAGTTGGTATCACCCGGTGATCACGGTCGGCGGGCAGGTGATGTGCTGCCTGAGCGAGCCGAAGGTCGAGGAGCTGTTGCGCGACCAGGCCCGCCGCGTCGAGCGCCTCTACCACCCGCGGTCGTATTTCATGTCGCACGACGAGATTCGCGTGGCCAACTGGTGCAAGGCGTGCCAGGCGCGGAAGATGACCCCGGGCGCGCTTCTCGCCGAGAATGTCCGGATGTGCACGCGGATCCTCCACTCGGTCAACCCGGGGCGCGCGTCTTCGTCTGGTCGGACATGTTCGACCCGCACCATAACGCCGTCGATTCGTATTATCTGGTGAACGGCTCGCTCAAGGGATCCTGGGAGGGCCTGTCGCGCGACGTCGTGATCGCCAACTGGAACGGCGGCAAGGCGCGCGAGAGCCTGACATTCTTCGACCGTCGCGGCCACCGTCAGCTCATCGCCGGCTATTACGACGTGGATGACCTGTCGAACTTCCAGACCTGGGACGCCGCCGCGCGGGGCGTCAACGGCGTCATGGGCTTCATGTACACCACATGGGGCAATCGCTACGGCCTGCTGGAGGCGTACGGCAAGGCCCTCGAGTCGGCGCGGCGGCCCTGACCTACCGCCTCCGCGACATCCGGCGTAAGATCGAGGAGGTGGCAGGCGGATCGCGACGGCGGCAGGGGACCATCATGAAAGAGTGGCAGGACGCGATCGATGGTCATATCGGCATCACTCAGGATCGATGGGTGAACGTCCGCCGCCACCTTCATGCCCATCCCGAGCCCAGTCGCGAGGAGTTCGGCACGACGCAGTACCTGGCCCGGCAGCTCGAGGAGGCCGGGCTTCGGGTCCGCGTGATGCCCTCGGGCCGCGGGCTGATCGCCGAGCCGCCCGGGCTGGACGGACGCGTCCGGATCGCCCTGCGCGCCGATATCGACGCGCTGCGGATCGCCGACGCCAAGAGCGTCCCGTATCGCTCGGGCGTCGAAGGCGTTATGCATGCCTGCGGACACGATGCGCACGCGACGATGGCGCTGGCGGCGGCGCTGGCGCTGTGGGAGGCGCGACGCGAACTGCCGAGGTCGGTCGCCTGGCGGGCAATCTTCCAGCCGGCCGAGGAGGTGAGCGAGGGCGCGCACGAGATGATCGAGGGGGGCGCGGTGGAGGACGTGGGAGGAATCATCGCCCTGCACGTCGACCCGGAGCTGAGCGTCGGCCGGATTGGATACCGGATGGGCCCGATGACGGCGGCCTGCCAGGAGGTCCGGATCGCGGTGCGGGGCGTGGGCGGTCATGGGGCGCGACCACATCTGTCGGTCGACCCGATCGCGGTCGCGGCGCAGGTGGTCACGACGCTCTACCAGGTATTGCCCCGCTCGGTGGATTCGAGGGACCCGAGCGTGGTGTCCTTCGGCTGCATCCGGGGCGGGACCAGCCCGAACATCATCCCCGACGAGGTCGAGCTGCTGGGGACGATCCGGACCTTCACCGCCCGCGCGGCGGCCGTGATCGAGGAGCGGATCTCGCAGGTCACGCGAGGGCTGGCCCTGGCCACGCGCTCGGAGATTGAGGTGACCTTCCGGAGCAACACCGAGGCCGTGATCAATGATCCCGAGATTACCTCGACGTGCGTCCAGGCCGCGCGCAGGTCGCCGGCGCGGCGAATGTCGAGGAGATCCGGCTGCCCAGCATGGGCGGCGAGGATTTCTCGGGCTATCTCAAGCATGTGCCGGGCTGCCTGCTTCGCCTGGGCGTCGCCTCGCTCGACCGGCCGAGGCACATGCTGCACTCGCAGCATTTCGACATCGACGAGGCGCGCTGGCCCTCGGCGCCAGGCTCCTGGCGCACAGCGTCGTCCTGCTCTCCAGCAATGACGGGGGTCGGACCGCGTGAGCCTGTTCAAGTTCGTCACGAACGACCGGCCCAGCCTTGGCGTCGAGATCGAGCTCAACCTGGTCGATTCGCGCACCATGGCGCTGCGTAGCGCGATTGCGCGACGTGCTCGAGGCGCTGCCGCCCGATCTGCAGCGGGCATCAAGCCCGAGCTGTTGCAGTGCTACCTCGAGATCAACACGGACGTCTGCCAGGACGTCGACGAGGTCGGTCGCGACCTGGAGGCGAAGATCGAGGCGGTGCGCCGGGCCGCGGCGCGGTACGACCTCAGGCTTTACTGGAGCGGCACGCATCCGTTCTCGAAGTGGCAGGACCAGGATGTGACGCCCAATGACCGGTACCTGGCGCTGATCGACCTCTTGCAGGAGACGGCGCGTCGGCTGGTGACGTTCGGGCTGCACGTGCACGTCGGCGTTGACACGGGCGACAAGGCGATCATGATCTGCGACCGGATCATGCAGCACCTGCCCGTCCTGCTGGCGCTCTCGGCGAACAGCCCGTTCTGGCAGGGTCGAGAGACCGGCCTGCACTCGCAGCGCGTGAAGGTGATGGAGACCCTACCGACGGCCGGCCTGCCTCCGCTGATGCGCAACTGGTCCGAATACACCTGGCTACTCAACCACATGGTCGCAACCGGGTTCATCAAGACGATCCGCGAAATCTGGTGGGACGTTCGCCCGCACCACAATTTCGGGACGGTCGAGGTCCGGATCTGCGACATGCCGCCGACGCTTCGCCATGTGCTGGGCCTCACGGCGCTGGTGCAGTGCCTGGTTTACGACCTCTCTCAGGAGATCGACCGCGGGACCTACCAGTACGATTGCCACCCGTTCATGGTCCGGCAGAACAAGTGGCGCGCCTGCCGATACGGCATGGAGGCGCACCTGGTCGATCCCACCACGTTCCAGTCGATCCCGGCCCGGCAAGTCCTGCACACCCTGGTTGACCGGCTCGCCGACCGCGCCGAGGAGCTGGGCTGCGAGCACCACCTGGCGGATGTGCACCACCTCGCCGACGAGCCCACCGGCGCCAGCCGGCAGATCCATGTCTACGAGCAGACGGGCGACCTGGCCGAAGTCGTCCGCCAGGGAATCGCACTCACCGAGCCCGCGGGCCCCCGCCCCGCCTGAACGGCCCGCCCCCAGTCCACTTGAACAGAACGTCCCGCACCCTCGGGTGCCGCTTCTTCATCGATCATTCATCGTTTCTTAATAATCGGGACATGCACCGGCGTGGCAGTTTGGTAGAATTGTCGTGCAGGCTTCCGAACAATTCACGAGTCACCGAGGCGACAGTTCGATCATGCCCAAGCCGAAGGTCCTGGTCATCGAGGACGAGCGTTCGCTGGTCGAGGTCTTGAGCGCCAATCTGGAGCGTGAGGGGTTCGAGGTCATCACGGCCTACGACGGGCAGGAGGGCCTTCGGCAGGCCCAGTTGAAGCTGCCGGACCTGGTGGTGCTGGACCTGATGCTCCCCGGCAAGCCGGGTCTCGAGGTCTGCCGCGAGCTGAAGATGGGGCCTCGGACGCGCGAGATCCCGGTCATCATGGTGACGGCCAAGAGCGAGGAGACCGACCAGCTCGTCGGCTTCGCGACCGGCGCGGACGACTACGTCACCAAGCCGTACAGCCCGAAGGTGCTGGTGCAGCGGATCAAGAAGGAGCTACGACGTCGCCAGTTGAAGGAAGATCCCGCGGCGGGCAAGGTGATCGAGAGCCAGGGGATCGTCATCGACCGCCACGGTCACCGGGCCTCTACGGCAACCAGGAGCTGCCGCTGACGCCGACCGAGTTCCGCCTGCTGGAGGTCCTGCTTCGCCAGGCCGGGCGGGCCTTCACCCGGTACGAGCTGATGGACGCCGCGATCGGCGAGGACGCCATCGTGCTCGAGCGGACGATCGACGTGCACGTCAAGAGCCTGCGGAAGAAGCTCGGTGATGCCGGCGAGCTCATCGAGACCGTCCGCGGCGTGGGCTATCGCTTTCGCGAGCCGCGACTGGCGACCGTCGGATCGTGATCGGCCGGTTGGGGTCGGGGACAGCATGACCCTGATGGGCGCCGGCGGGCCCGGGTCGTTCGGTCGACCAGCTCGGCGCGAACCACGCTGACGTCGCGCGGCGCCTCGATCCCCAGCCGGACCTGACCCGAGGCCAGCCGCAGGACCGTGACGCAGACATCGTCGCCGATATAGAGCCGCTCCCTCACTTTGCGAGTCAGCACGAGCATCGCTCGGGTCCCTCTCCGGTTACATCAAGGGTGGGTTTGGTCCGGCTCCGGCGGGTCCTTTCCCCGGCAGGCGAGAGACGCGGCCCATCATGAGTCTAGATCACGCCCGGGGGCTCGACCGGGGAACTTGCGCGAAGTCGCTCGGGGAGTCGGTTTGCCGACCGGATTTCCCCCGCTCGGTGCGGGCGGCACTGGACGGGGTGCGGTATGATGATGGCAAGGCCGCGCCGGCCCCGGCGAACCGATGTTGGGCGCGGCCGTCTCGCCCGCCTTGCCGTCAGCCGGTACGGCTCCGGGCCCAACCACCGACGTCGACCGAGAGGGAACGATGCCCCAGTCACACGCGGCCGTCATCATCATCGGCTCCGGATCCGCCGGTCTGACCGCCGCCCTATATTCGGCGCGTGCCAACCTGGCCCCGCTGGTATTCGAAGGCAAGGAGCCCGGCGGCCAGTTGACCCTGACCACGGCCGTTGACAACTTTCCCGGCTTCCCCGAGGGCATCCAGGGCCCCGACCTGATGGACCTGATGCGCAAGCAGGCCCAGCGATTCGGCGCCGACTGCCGGCGGGAGACGGGCTTCGAGGTCGACCTGAGCCGGAGGCCGTTCCGCGTGCGGACCACCGACGACCCCAGCGGCGACCCGTCGAGCGGGACCCTGAGCGACTACACCTGCGACGCGCTGATCGTCGCGACCGGCGCCTCGGCCCGCTGGCTGGGAAATGAGGGCCCGTATCGCGGCAACGGCGTCTCCACCTGCGCCACCTGCGACGGCCATTTCTACCGGGGCAAGGAGATCGCCGTGGTCGGCGGCGGCGACTCGGCCGCCGAGGAAGCCACATTCCTCACCCGGTTCGCCAGCAAGGTCACGCTGGTCCATCGCCGCGAGGCGCTCCGGGCGTCCAGGATCATGCAGGATCGGATGTTCCAGAACCCCAAGATCGAGTACGCCTGGAACTCGGTGGTCGACGCGGTCGAGGGCGAGCCGCACGGCACCCACCACGTGCTGACGAACCTCAAGCTGCGGTCGACACGGGACGACTCGCTGCGCAACCTGAAGGTCAACGGCCTGTTCCTGGCGATCGGCCACGTGCCGAACACGGCCGTCTTCGCCGGCCAGCTCGCCACCACGCCCGAGGGCTACCTGCTGACCCGCACGGCCCTGGCCTACAAGGACATCGAGGCCCCCGCCGGGCTGCTCGACCGGATGGCGAACTACGGGACGGCCACCAGCGTCGAGGGGGTCTTCGGCTGCGGCGACGTGGTCAACACCCACTATCGCCAGGCAATCACCGCCGCCGGCTCCGGCTGCGCGGCATCGATGGATTGCGAAAAATGGCTCGAGCTGGCCGGGTCGAGCGCCAATCATGGCTGATGGCGTCGCGGATAGGCCGGGCCGGCCAGTGCGATCGGCCGGCCTGGGTTGGATTTAAGGGGTAGCTGGGATCGGACGGGGTCTCCCCCTGAACTTTTGTCGGATGTTCGCTACAATAAATTCATGGCCGTCGTCGGACGACGAGAGCCGTGCCGCGTCGCCTCTCCCAATACGGACGACGCCTGATCCTACTCGTGGCTCCGAACTGGTGAGATTGTATGGAGAATCGACCCCCGCAGCAGGAGACCCCGCGCCGGCCTCCTAACACCGCGCGAAAGCCCACCGGGGCTGGCGGGCCCCCGACCCCTCCCTGGCTCTGGCTGATCGTCGTCGGGATGCTTGGCCTGATCTTCTGGCAGGTGGTGCCCAAGCCCGAGCAAGAGGTCCCCTATTATCCCTGGTTTACCGAGCAACTTGATAAGAAGAACGTGAAGACGGTGACCATCTCGGGCACCGAGTTCCGGGGCGAGCTGTTCCAGGAGGCGCCCTTCAGCCAGCCCTCCGGCTCGACGAGCAACGTCCGGAAATTCTACACGTATGTCCCGCACGAGGACATGATCCTGCCCACCGTCGAGCGGATTGAGAAGGGCAATGGAAAGATCATCGCCACGCCACCGAACCAGGCGGGCGGGCTGGCGTGGATCATGCTGATCCTGCCGATGGTCTTCGTCTTCGGGATCGTCTGGCTGATGATGCGGCGGGCGCGCGACCAGTTCGACGGCGGCATCCTCGGGAGCTTCGTGAAGAGCCCGGCGAAGCGGCACGACAAGTCGAAGCAGCGCACGACGTTCGAGGAGGTCGCCGGCCTCGAGAACGCCAAGGCCGAGCTGCAGGAGATTGTCGAGTTCCTGAAGACTCCCGAGAAGTTCCAGCGGCTGGGCGGCCGGATTCCCAAGGGCGTGCTGCTGGTCGGTCCGCCCGGCTCGGGCAAGACGTTGCTGGCCCGCGCGGTGGCCGGCGAGGCGGGCGTGCCGTTCTACTCGATCTCGGGGTCCGAGTTCATCCAGATGTTCGTGGGCGTCGGTGCCAGCCGCGTCCGCGACATGTTCAAGACGGCCAAGGACAACAGCCCGTGCATCCTGTTCATCGACGAGATCGACGCCGTCGGCCGGGTGCGCGGCGCGGGGCTCGGCGGCGGCCATGACGAGCGCGAGCAGACGCTCAACCAGATCCTCACCGAGATGGACGGCTTCTCGCCGAGCGAGAGCGTGATCGTGCTGGCGGCCACCAATCGGCCCGACGTGCTCGACCCGGCCTTGCTGCGTCCCGGCCGCTTCGACCGGCACGTGACCGTCGACCGGCCGACCAAGCGGGGCCGGCTCGAGATCTTGAAGGTCCACATCCGCAACGTGCCGCTGGCGCCCGACGTCGATCTCGAGAGGATCGCACGGAGCACCATCGGGATGAGCGGCGCCGACCTGGCCAACCTGGTCAATGAAGCGGCGCTGCTGGCGACGCGCGAGAACAAGTCGGCCGTCAACATGCGCGACCTCGACTCGGCGATGGACAAGGTCATCCTGGGCGCCAAGCGCGAGGACGTGATCACCGCCACCGACAAGCGGGTCACCGCCTTCCACGAGGCGGGGCACGCGCTCGTGGGCTGGAAGACGGCGAAGTCCGACCCGGTGCACAAGGTCACGATCATCCCCCGAGGCCGGGCGTTGGGCGTCACCCAGTACCTGCCCGAGGAGGACCGGTTCAACTACAACCGCAGCCAGATCCTGGCCAAGCTGGACTCGATCATGGGCGGCCGGTCGGCCGAGCGGCTGGCGTTCGGCGAGCTGAGCGTCGGGCGCGGCGGAGGACCTCAAGCAGGCGACGCGGCTGGCCCGGCTGATGGTGACGCAGTGGGGCATGAGCGACCGCGTCGGCCCGGTCTTCTTCCGGCGCCAGCGAGGAGCACCCGTTCCTCGGCCGCGAGATGTCCGAGCTGCGCGATCACTCCGAGCACACCGCGCAGGTGATCGACGAGGAGGTCGCGCGGATCCTCCGCGAGGCCAGCGACCGCGCCTATCGCCTGCTCGAGCACCACCGCGACGACCTGGAGCGGATTGCCGAGGCGCTGATCGAGCGCGAGGTCTTGACCGAGCGCGAGCTCGAGGAGCTCGTCGGCAAGCGGGTCATCGACGAGGAAGAAAGCATCGAGGTGCCGGCGTCCGACGCGGTCGTGGCGTCGATCGACAACCCCTCCTGAGCTGCGGGCCGGTCCCTGGCCGGCCTCGTGGCGCCGTCCTGCAACGCCGCGGGCGATGGCCCGAGGTCCGTCCTGTTGGCCCGTCTGCTCGACCGATCGATCTCGGAGTCCGGTATGTCGCCCGAATCCGCCCCGTCTCGCGAGGACTTGCCTCCGGTCGTCTGCGCGGGGCTCGTCGTCGCCGATCACGTCACGCCGCCGCTCGATCACATGCCGCGCCCCGGCGAGCTGATCGCCGTGGACGACCTGGTCTTGAACATCGGCGGCGGCGCAGCCAACACGGCCGTCAACCTCGCCCGGCTGGGCGTTCGGGCGAGCATCTGCGCCCGCGTCGGCGACGACGCGTTTGGCCGGTTCGCGTCGGAATCGTTGAGGGGTCAGGGCGTCGACTGCGGCGGCCTGAAGGTCGAACCCGGGCCAGCCCACCAGCCAGACCCTGATCATCAACGTCCGGGGCGAGGACCGCCGATTCATCCACGCCGGCGGGGCCAACCGCGGCTTCGTGGCGGACGACATGGACGCGCTGCTCGACCGGTCGCCGCGGGTGCTGCACATCGGCTATTTCCTGATCCTGCCCCGGCTGGATGCCGATGCTCTTGCCGGACGGTTCCGTCGCGTGCGCGCGGGCGGGACAGTCACGCTGCTCGACGTCGTGACGCCCGGTCCTGGGAACTACCTCGACCCGCTGCGCGTGGTCCTGCCCCATACCGATATCTTCGTCCCCAACACCGACGAGGCCGAGCTGATCCTGGGCGAGTCGGACCCCGTCCGCCAGGCCCGGGCCTTCCGCGAGATGGGCGCCCGCCGGGTGGTCATCACGTTGGGCGATCAGGGCGCCATCTCGATGTCCGACGAGCTGCAGGTCCGCATCGGCGTGTATCCGACGACCTATGTCAACGGCTCGGGAGGGGGCGATGCCTTCAACGCCGGCTACATCCTCGGCCTGCTCGAGGGACGACCCGAGATCGAGTGCCTCAAGCTCGCCAGTGCCGTCGGCGCGAGCTGCGTCCGCGCCGTCGGTACAACCGACGGTGTCTTCACCCGCGACGAGGCCGTCGCCTTCGTTGCGAACACCGAGCTGGCGATCGAGCCGATCGCCTGATCGGCCCTCGATGGAAGGTGGCCGCCGCGCCGACCGGTCGCTCGCCGTCGCGTGCGAGCCGATGGAGGGCCGGCTCTTGCTGACGGCGGTCCTCGACGCCTCGGCGGTCGAGCGCGCCCATCACGACGCTGCCCCGGTCCGCCGCACACCCGTCCTCACGGCCCACCTGACCGGCGCCCCCGACGCAAGCGGGCAGGTCGTCGCGGTTGGCCGGACGCGACCGGGAACGTTTGTCCGCGTCGAGCTGAACGGATCCGCCGAGGTGGCCGCCCGGTCGCGTGCCAACCCGCACGGCCGGTTCCGGGTCACATTTGATGCGGGGTATGGGTTCACGTCGGCCGAGCTCATCGGCGCGGGGACCAGCCACCGGCCTCGTGTCAAGTTCCTCACGATCGATCGCGCCGACACGGAGCCTCCGACGATCCGGATCCTCTCGCCGGCGCCCGCGTCCACGTTCGCCACTTTCGTGACGATCACCGGGCAGGTCGCCGACGATCAGTCGGGTGTCGGCATGCTGTCGGTGAGCCTCGATGGCGGGCCGACCGACCCGGTGAGCGTCCAGCCCGACGGCAGCTTCTCGTATACTCCGTTCCGCCCTCCCCTGTACCTGTGGAACGGCACGCACATGATGGAATTCACGGTGACCAACCGTGCGGGTGGGCTGTCGGCGACGGCCGCGATCTCCTTCACTTTGAATGCCCCGGTGCCTTACCTGGGTCCGACTCTGAGCATTGTCGATCAGCCGACGCAGCCGGTGCTCTCCCTGGGTGATCCCGGGACAGCGGGGAACCTGAATGGGTTCGAGAGTGGTACGGTCATCCAGCAAAACGGGACCTATTATCTGTTCACGTCGGAGATGGTCGGCAACCCGATGGGCGTGCCGATGCGGCTGGCGCTCTGGACCAGTCCCGACGGCACGACCTGGACGCGGGCGACAACGCTCGAGCAGTCGAGCGGGACCTCGGACGGCACCGACCCCCGCGCCTCGCTCTGGTCGCCGATCCCGGTCTTCGACGCGTCGGCGAACGTCTGGGACCTCTTTTACGTTGCCTATCGCTCGCTGCCGAACACGGCGAACGAGTACCTCGGCAACTACGACGGCGAGATCGTCCGGGCGGTCTCGACCGAGCCGGGCGTGAGTGGGATCGAGGGCCCGTACCAGGATGTCGGCGTCGTGCTCCAGCCCGGAGCAAATTCTCAGCCCTGGGAGGGCGTGCAGGGCACCGACTCGTTCGACCCCTACCAGGTCGGCGGCCAGTGGTATGCCTTCTACGGATCGGCCAGCGCCGTGAATCCCGACCCCTTCTGGGACGTCGGCCTGGCGGGGTCCCCTGCCCTTTCCGGCCCCTGGACCCGCCTGCCCACGGGCAACCCGGTCCCGCTCGACCCGAATCACGGCGTCGAGAACCCGCTCGTCACCCACCTGCCGGGCGTAGGATACTTCGCCGTCTTCGACGCGCTGGGGTACACGGATCGGATCGGTTATACCTACTCGACCGACGGCGTCCACTGGTCGTCGGCGCAGTACCTTCAGCTCGACGACTCGGCGCTCTGGACGAACGTCGTCCGCACGCCGCTGGGCCTGATCCCCAACGCCGACGGGACCTATACCCTCTTTTACACGGGCTATTACAACATCCCCGGCTACGGGCAGTATTCGGGCGTCGGCAAGCTGGTGGTGCAGCTCGACCCGCCAGTCGAGCCGTGACGTGTGTATTTGCCGATCAATTGGTCATTCTTGCAAATCTTCAAGCCGAATGCCCTCTCCCTTGCGAAGTGCAACGCGGGCCGACTCGATGCGGCGTCCGAATGCGGGGTCGTGCTCGAGTCGGTAATCGAACCAGTCGTCCTCGGATTCGAAGCCGATGAGCACTCCCGCGGGCTTGCCGTGTCGAGTGATAATAATCTGCTCGGTCTCGGCGAGGCGCAGGTACTTCGAGAGGTCATCCTTCACTTCCGATAGTGGGACCGTCTTCATCGTTTCCTCCAACCGATTTCAGCCAGAGCAAGACGGGCAACTCAAACGCGCCGGCCCGGCAAAGATGGTTCGTCAGATATCCAGGATCACTTCCGCGAGCCAGCCGTCGGCCGTCGGCTCGACGAGCACCCCGTGATGGGTGGCGGCCTTGACCTCATGGTCCAGGATGTGGCGGTCCCGGTCGATCGGCTCGCCGGCGATCGTGGCCTCGAGGCGTGGGCCGGTCTCGTCCACCGACACCTGGAATCGGCCGTAGAGGCGGTGCCCGGTCTCCGAGCGGAAGATCAGCTCGTTGAGCCAAACGAGCATCAGGTCGGACAGCGTTTCGGCAGCCAGCGTGACCGATTCGGATTCGAGCTCGCGCACCTCGTCGCGGTTGACGACGATCACGCCGAAGAGGCCGTCGGCCGCCGTCGCGAACAGGTCGGACAGGTCGCCGCCGGTCACGCGGAGGCCCAGGTCGGCGGTGTGCTCGAATGTCTCGGAGTGTCCCACGGCGGTTGCCTCGCTTTCCTGTTCCCGCGTTCCCCTTGCCCGCGCCCGGCGCGCCTGAACTCGGAGAGCGATCCGCGACCGTCCCCGATCCATAGTGCAACGAGCCGCCGGCCGGGTTCGTTGTCCTGGTCGGGATTGACGATCGCGATCGAGCCGATTCGCGTCGAGTCTCCAGCCAGGCCGGTCCCAGAGGAGCCAGGTCCATGATCGAGGTGGGTCAACCCGCGCCGGCGTTCACGCTGAACGACCAGGCCGGCGGTGCGGTGAGCCTGGCGGACTGCCAGGGCTCGCCGGTCGTCCTGTATTTCTACCCCAAGGACGATACGCCCGGCTGCACCAAGCAGGCCTGTGCGTTCCGCGACGACTTCGCCGCCTACCGGAAGCGAGGCGGCCCGGATTCTCGGTATCAGCCCCGACGATACCAGGTCGCACGATCGCTTCGCCAAGAAATTCGAACTGCCGTTCCCGCTGCTGGCCGACACCGACCATCAGGTCTGCGAGGCATTCGGCGTCTGGAAAGAGAAGAACATGTACGGCCGGAAGTCGATGGGCGTCGAGCGGACGACGTTCGTGATCGACGGCCAGGGGATCGTTCGGGCCATCTTCCCGAAGGTCAAGGTCGACAGTCATAGCGCGGCGGTTCTCGAGGCCCTGAAGGGGCTCAAGTAGTCGCCGTGCCGAACGGCCCCCATCGCTGGAGGACGCGGTGCCGCCGACGATCGATCATCGGCGTGCCGCATCCTTGCGTGCCCGCGGCTTCGGGGCGGGCCTGGCGGGTTGGCTCGCTCCCACGCCGTGCAGGAACAGCCGGGTGACGCCGCTCGGGCAGGTCCTCGGGCCACGGCCGGGGCAGGCTGTGCAGGATCTCCTTCATCATGCCCGAGTGCGCCACGACCTCGAGCGCGATCTCCTCGTCCGACGCTCTCGCCCGCGAGGGGAACTCGCGCAGCACCCGCATCAGGATGGCGAGCATCCGACCTCGCGTTTCCTCGAAGCAGCCGGACTTGGCGCCGAACCGCATGAACTCGACGCGCTGGATGACGTCGAGCAACAGGGGGTTCTGCTCGAAGTAGCGGAACGACTCGCGGTTCATGACGAGCATCTTCTCCTCGGCCGGCATCTCCTTCTGGAAGCTCGCCTCGATCCGCTCGACCAGCGGCCAGCATGCCGTCGTTCATGATGCCCTGGAACAGGTCTTCCTTGTCCTTGTAGTGCAGGTAGAGCGTCCCCTTGGCCACCTGCGCCTGCGCGGCGATGTCCTCCATCCGCACCTCGTGGTACGGCCGCTCGGCAAAGAGCCGCATCGCCGCCTCGATGATCCGCCTCGACTTGGCGGGATCCTCCGTTCGCACGCGTCACCTCGCCCCGACAGGTTGCCGTTGTTCCCGATCGATCGATCGACCGCTCGATCGGCACGCCCCGACCTCGCCCCCTGCTCGACCGGCCCACGATTCTAGCAGAACCCTCGCCCTTGCTCTTGCCTGTTTTCCGGGCCGCTCTATAATGACTGACCAGTCAGTATTATAAAATGACTGACCGGTCAGTTCAATAAACGGATAGAGGCGAGCGTCCGCGCGGCGCGGGTCGCCGCGGTCGAGTCGGCAGGGAGGCCGCGGACATGGGCGGAGCCTGAAGGATCGGGCGGCGAGGGGTGGCGGTGACGGGCTCGCGGAGCATCGCCTCATCCGGGCATGGCCGGGTCGCGGCACGGGCCGCGGGTCGAGGGAGGGAGAGAGCCGATGAGCGAGGAACGCGAGGCGGTCCCGCCGTCGCGGCGGGTCGGTGGCGAGGGCTGGTGGTGCTGGCAGCCGCGGCCGCGGCGGCCGGGCTGGGGGCCTGGAAGGGCGGGCCCTGGATCCGCGAATATTTCGCGCACGTCTCGACCGACGACGCCTTCGTGGCGGGGGATGCGTCGACGGTGCCCAGCCGGATCGCCGACGTGGTCGAGCGGGTGCTGGTCCACGACAACGACTACGTCGAGCGGGGGACCTTGCTGGTGCGGCTCGACCGCGAGCCCTATCAGCTCCTGGTCGAGCAGAAGCGGCTCGACTGGCAGCAAGCTCGGCTGAACGTCGATCGGATGGTCCGGGCGCTCGAGGCGGCCCGCGCCGACCTGGAGCACGGCCCGCGACCAAGGTGCGGTCGTCGCTGGCGTCGCTCGAGGAGGCGTGGCGGACCGTCGAGGGCCAGCAGGAGCAGGTGCGCTACCGGGTCGCCAGCCTGCGGGCCGAGGCCGCCGCGCTGCGGCTCGGCGCACGCCGACCTGATCCTGGCACAGAAGGACCACGAGCGGATCAAGAACCTGGTCGCCCAGCAGACCGGCACGCCGGCGGAGCTGGACCAGCGGCTCGCGGCGTTGCAGGGTGCTCGTGAGAAGGTCCGGGAGGCCGCCGAGCGGGTCCAGCAGGCGCGGGCGCTGCTCGCGCTGCCGCCGGATTACAACTATCCCGAGCAGCGTCCCCGCCGACCTCGAGCTCAACGGCGACCGACGTCCGCCGGGCCGTCGCCGCGGGTCAGCAGATCCTGGCCAAGCTGGGGCTCTCGGCGGCGGCGGCCGACCTCCAGCCCGAGTCGCTGCACCGGGCGCTCGCGGACCTGACCGCGCGGACGACCGAATCGTGGTACGACGAGGTGCCGTCCGTGCGGGCGGCGCGGGCGCAATTCGACCAGGCCGTCGCCATGCTCGGCGGGCCGTCATTCGACCCGGCGCGGCCCTACGAGCATCCGGCCGTCGCCAGGGCGTGGAAAGAGCTGGCCGACGCCGAGCTTCGGCTGGGCTATACCGAGATCCACGCGCCGGTCTCGGGCTTCGTCAACCGACGCGCCGTCAACCCGGGCGACGCGGTGCAGGCCGGCCAGGGCTTGCTGTCGATCCAGCCGCTCGACCAGGTCTACATCGTCGCCAATTTCAAGGAGACGCAGATCGCCGACCTGGCAATCGGCCAGCCGGTGGAGGTCGAGGTCGACGCCTATCCCGGCCGCACGTTTCAGGGGCGAGTCTCGGGGTTCGCGCCGGCCACCGGCGCCGCGTCGTCGATGCTGCCGCCCGAGAACGCCACCGGCAACTTCGTGAAGGTCGTCCAGCGGATCCCGGTGCGGATCGACCTGGTCGACGCCAACTCGCGCGAGACGTCCCTGCTGGTCGGCATGTCGGTCGTTCCCTCCGTCAACATCAAGGCCCGGCCCGATGGCCCCGACGCCGGGTCGCGGCTGCGGGGACTCGCCGTAAGCACGGCGCGAACGGAGGCCCACCCATGAGCGCCCCGAGCTCGCTCGACCCGTCGGCGCGACCCGCGATCAACCCGTGGATCATCGCGCTGACGGTCACACTGGCGACGTTCATGGAGGTGCTCGACACCTCGATCGCCAACGTCGCGTTGCCGCACATCGCCGGCAGCCTCTCGGTCTCGGTACACGAGAGCACCTGGGTGCTCACCAGCTACCTGGTCGCCAACGCGATCGTGCTGCCGCTGACCGGCTGGCTATCCACGCTCATCGGCCGCAAGCGGTTCTACATCACGTGCGTCATCCTGTTCACCGCCAGCTCGGCGCTGTGCGGGATGGCGACGAGCATCGAGCAACTTGTGTTGTTCCGCGTGCTCCAGGGGCTGGCGGGCGGCGGCTTGCAGCCGTCGGAGCAGGCGATCCTGATGGACACGTTCCCGCCCGCCCGGCGCGGGATGGCGATGGCCGTGTACACGCTGGCGATCCTGGTCGCGCCGGTGCTCGGCCCGACGCTGGGAGGGTACATCACCGAGAACTATAGCTGGCGCTGGATCTTTTACATCAATATACCCGTCGGCATTCTGTCGGTGTTCCTCAGCAGCTTCATACTCGAGGACCCGCCCTACCTCAAGGCCCGCGCGCCGAGATGAGGGGCAAGCCGCTCCGGATCGACTTCATCGGGCTCTCGCTGCTGTCGCTCGGGCTCGCGGCGCTGGAGCTGATGCTCGACAAGGGTCAGGAGCACGACTGGTTCGACTCGCCGTTCATCGTGAACCTGGCGCTGCTCGCGGCGGTCGCGCTGGTTGCGGTGGTGTTCTGGGAGCTGCGCCACCCGCGCCGATCGTCAACCTGCGGCTGTTCGCCAACCGCAACTTCGCGGCGGCTTCGATCTGCGTCTTCTGTGCCTTTGGCGTGCTGTATGGTAGCAACGTGCTGCTGCCGCAGATGCTCCAGACCCTGATGGGATACTCGGCGCTCAACGCCGGGCTGGTGCTCTCGCCCGCCGGGTTCGTGACGATGCTCGAGATGCCCGTGATCGGCATCCTGCTCAGCCGGGGGTTCGACGCCCGCAAGCTGATCATCGCCGGCCTGCTGACGCAAGGGATCGCCGCGATGTGGATGGCCGGCCTCAACCTGGGCGTATCGCCCGGGATGGTCGTCTCGCCGCGGAACTTCCAGACCCTGGGCGCCGGGCTGATGTTCGTGCCGATCAACCTGGTCGCCTTCGCGTTCATCTCCAAGGACCAGACGAACAACGCCTCGGGCCTGTTCAGCCTGGTGCGCAACGAGGGCTCGAGCATCGGCGTGGCGCTGACCAATACCCTGCTCCAGCGCCGGACTCAGTTCCACCAGTTCCGGCTGACCGAGCACATCAACCCGCTCAACCCGGCGGCCGCGCACTGGCTGTCGGGCATCTCGGGCACGCTGCAGGCGCACGGGGGCGACCCGGCCCTGTCGCGTCGCCAGGGGCTCCAGATCATGTACCAGGCCGTGCAGCAGCAGGCGTCGGCCGTGTCGTATCTCGACATGTTCTGGCTCTTTTCGTTGCTCTCGTTCGCCGCTGTCCCATTGGTGTTCCTGATGAAGCGGTCGCCGTCCGACGGCGGCGGCATCTCGGTCCACTAAATGAATGGGCGCCGGGGTCCGCCCGAGCGATCCGCGCTCATTCCGCGTGCCGGCCCCGCCGCCCTGCACGACGATCCAGGATGGAATCGTCACCTTTCCCTCATGAGGAGGTTCCGCAATGCGTACCGATCGCCGTCGGCGTTCGGCGTGGAAGACGGCCGCGGCCGTGGCCGCCGTGTCGGCCGCGCTGGCCGCCGCGGCCCGGGCCGAGGACCTGGGCGAAGCCTGGCAGATCGCGCTGCACGCCAATGCCCAGCTTCGTGCCAGTCGACAGACGACCGAGGCGGCCGGGATGGACCTGGCGTCGTCCCGCCGCGCCCGGCTGCCGCAAATCCAGACAGTCAACCTCGAGGCGTTCCTGACCAATCCAGTCTCGGTGCCGAGCGCGAGCGGTCAGCCGAAGCCTTCGAGCAACGGCCAGCAGTCGTTCACGCTCTCGGCCGTCGCGGCGATCGTGCCGATCTACTCGGGCGGTCGGGATCCGCGGCACCGTCGACGGCTACCGCGCCCGCCTCGGCGCGGCGGGTGCCGACGAGTACGTCACCGCGCTCGACCTGAAGCTCGACGTGGCCCGCGCGTACGTCGAGGTGCTGCGCGCCGGCCGGGGCGTCGGCGTGGCGCGAAGCAGCGTCGCCAGCCTCTCGGCGCAGGCCCGCGACGTCGGCAACCTGGTCCACGAGGGACGCGGCATCCGCAACGACCTGCTCGCCGCCCAGGTCGCCCGGGCCAACGCCCAGCAGCGCGAGAGCCAGGCCACCAACCGGCTGAACATCGCGTGGGCCGCGTACAACCGCTATCTCTGCCGCCCGATGGAGACGGTCGTCCCCCTCGTCGACCTCGCTCCCGAGCGGCCCGCGCCTCGTCCGCAGGGGCAACCGGCGCTCGATCCGCTGCCGATCCCCGACTCGCAGCCGATCGTGCCCGACGAGGCCGAGATCGAGTCGCTGGCCGCGCAGGCGATGCACAACCGCCCCGAGCTGGAGTCGCTGGCGGCGTCGTCGCGTGCCCAGCAGGCCGACGCGGTCAGCGAGCGGGCCAAGACGCGCCCCCAGGTGAACTTCCTGGTCGCCAACCTGTATCAGAACGCCCGGTTCCTGCCCACCGAGGCCGACACCGGCGCGGCGGCATTCATGGTGAACTGGACGATCTTCGACGGCGGCACCTCACGCCGACGGGCCATGGCGATCGAGCAGCGGGCCGCCGCGCAGATGAGCCGCCGCGCCGACCTGGCCTCGGCGATCCGGTTGCAGGTGCGGACCGCCTGGCTCACCTACCGAGAGAGCGAGCAGCGCGTGCCGGTCGCCCGCGCGGCGATCGCGCAGGCCCAGGAGAACCTGCGCGTCGCCCGCACCCGCTATCTCCAGCAGAACGGGACGAATACCGAGGTCCTCGACGCCGAATCCGCACGGGTCCAGAGCTATGACAACCTCTTCAACGCCCTGTACGACGCCGTCGTCGCGGGCTTCGAGCTCCACCGCGCCGTGGGCGACATCTGAATGCCGTCCCGCGGCCGCGGCCCGGATCTCCCCACCGGACGGGCAAGCCTCAGACGTTCGCCCGGGCCACCACGCTGTATTCGAGCATGTCGCGCCGCGTGCACAGGTGCTGCTCGAGCTTGCGGAGCGCCTTGTACTTCTCGTCGCTGACGCGGGCCAGCGGCAGGTTCAGCTCGTCGCCGATGTCGGGGACCGTCCAGCCGCGCATCCACAGCTCGATGATCCGGTCCTGCCGTTTGCTGAGAACGGCGCGGCGGGCCGCCTCGAGGATCTCGCCCAGCTCGAGCTGGTCGCGCTGCCGCTGATCCAGGTCGCTGGCCGGACTGGCGACGTCGAGCGGCTGGTATTTCTTGGCTCGCTGGACCCGCTTGCGAACCATGTCGATCGCGCGGACCAGCTCGCGGCGGTCCGGGGTGTCCTCGGACAGCACCTGGGCCAGGTCGAGCTGGCCGTCACGCGCCTTCGTGAGCAGCCGGCAGCAGACCTCCTGGGTGCAATCGTCCCACAGCCGAGGGTCCAGCCGGGCGTTACGCCAGCAGGCCGTGCAGTAGCGCTGGATGTCGCGCACCACGTCCGACTCGGTGGCCTGCGCCGTCAGCGCGGCCAGGCCGATCACCAGGGCGACGGCCGTCGGCCCCACCTTCCGCGTCCGCGGCGGCGGCAGCACGACCCGCTCCGGGGTGGCCGTCGGCTCCTCGATCCTCATCTCGCGAGCAGACTCTTCACTACTCATGACCGCTGGGTCTCGCATCATGCACTCGCTCTCTTCCAACCCACGCGCTCCCATCTGCGTTCAACGGACGCCGGATGCCCCAGGAATCGCTCTGCCCCGTAAATGGATTATAACGCGTTTGCAGGGCATAGATAAAGAGCCTGGGTTCGGAGTCGCCGGCCCACCGCGGTCGCGGGCGACATCGCGGATGGCCTCATCAAGGTTATTCGGCCGGCATGCGAATTTCTCCGTCGAGCCGGCGAAAAAGTTAAACCTTGCCCTTACGCCACCGGCTGACGGCGCCCCGGACGCGGCGGCGAGGTCGATCGGGCCGGGCTGGGCGGACGACATCCCAGCCTCGGGACCGGGCCAGCCGGAGCAGCCGTGCCTTGGGGTGGACGACGACCGCGCGGCCGACCTGTGCCAGGATCGACCGATCGCTCCAGTTGTCTGCATAGGCGACGGCCCGGTCGAGCGCGATCTCGTGCTCCTCGGCCCACTTACGCGCCCAGTACAGCTTCCCCTCGCCGTAGCAGGGCGGGCCGGTGCCCAGGCCCACCAGCCGGCCGCGCTCGATGGCGACGGGCGTCGTCAGCCAGTCCTGGCAGCCCAGGTAGAGCCCCAGCGGTGCGATGACCAGTCCGGGCGACGACGAGACCAGCACGATCGGCGTCCCGCCCCTGCGCAGCTCCGCGAAGTGCTCGACGACCCCTTCGTACAGCCGGGGCTTCACGTGCTCGACGAAATTCTCGTAGGCGATCCGCTCGAGCTCAACCACCGGCACCCGCTGGATATATCCCAGGCCGATCTCGATCAGCCGCCCGTAATCCAGCCGGCCGAACCGGTGCTGCATGCCGTGGTAGAGCGCCCGCAGGAAGAACGAACGGCGGATCCACCCGCGCCGGTAGAGGATCCGCGCGAAGAGGAACGTGGTCGTTTGCGCCAGGAGTGTGCCGTCGACGTCCACGAAAGCCGCGGAGGGCGGCTCGGAAAAGCTCGGCCATGCCGACGTGCGCATCAGGAGTCTCCTATACTCCGGCGATCCAGTCGCCGACGCGACGCGACAGCTCGCGTGCCTCGGACTCGCGTCCGGCCTCGGCGATCACCCGCACGATGGGCTCGGTGTTGCTGGCCCGGACGTGCACCCACCGGTCGTCCCACTCGAGCCGCAGGCCGTCCCGGCGGTCGACCCGCGCGTCGGGATGGGCCGCCGCGATCCGATCCCAGAGCGCCGAGATACCGGAGGCATCACGGATGCCCTGATCGGCCAGAGGGTACTGCTCTTTGATCATCGTATACCGCGGAAGCCGATCCACCAACCGCGAAAGCGGCTCGCCGGTCGCGGCCATGAGGTCCAAAACCATCGCCATCGCGACGAAGCTGTCCCGGACGTAACCGACGCGGGGCTCAATGACTCCGCCGTTCCCCTCGCCGCCCAAAAGTGCATCGGCGGCGATCATCCGCTCGACGACGTTGATCTCGCCGACGGGGGTCCGTTCAACGCGACAGCCGTGTTCCCGCGCGATCGCCTCGGTGGTCATCGAGGTCGACAGGTTGATCACGATCGTCCCCGTCGCCTGCTTGAGCCGGTGATAGGCCGCCAGGGCGAGGGTAAGCTCCTCGCCGATGTAGCGGCCGTTCTCGTCGATGATCGCCAGCCGGTCGGCGTCGGGATCCTGCGCGAAGCCGAGATTCGCGCCCTGCCCGGGCACGCCGGCGGCGAAATCGCGCAGGTTCGCCTCGGTCGGCTCGGGAGGATGGTCATAGCGGCCGTCGGGCTGGCCGCCCTGGATGGTCGCCTGCACGCCCAGCTCGTCAAGCAGCCGCCCCGCCAGCCGGCCGCCGGATCCATGACACGAATCCACCACCACCCGGAACGCCGCGCGGCGGATCGCGTCCCGATCCACGACCTTCAGCAAGCTCTCCAGGTGGCCCGAATCCGGGTCCTCGAGCCGTCCCACGCCGCCCAACCCATCCCAGGCGGCCCAGCCGAAATCCCGCTGCCGCCACCGCTCGAGCAGCGCCATCCCCTGCGCCGAGCCCAGCACCATCCCCCCGCGCTGGAAGAACTTGAGTCCGTTATACGCGGCGGGTTGTGCGAGGCAGAGATCTGGATGCCGCCCGCCAGCCCGGTCTCACGCACCAGCCAGCCGATCGTCGGAGTCGCCGCGGCACCGAGCATCAGGGCGTCGCGTCCCGTGGCCCGCACGGCCGACTCGACGGCCGCCGCGAACACCCCGGCCGAGACTCGCCCGTCGTGTCCGATCGCAATCGTCCCCGGCTCACACAGCGTGGCGTACGATGCCGTGAACTCCGCCGCCGTCGCCGGGTCGATCCCGTCGCCGACCACCCCGCGCAGCCCCGAGATGCTGGCGATCCGCGTCCCACCCCCACCCATATCACACCTTCCTGCACAGTTCCGTCCGGAACTCAACCCGCGACGACCCATCGCCGGGCCCGCCTCCCGATCTTCCCCACATTAAGACAGAGCCGCCGCAACCCGGCAAGGCCGCATCATGTAAGTCCCTGCATGCCACCAACATCCCGGCCCCTCCAGGACCGATCGCTCGTCCGGCGATCGGACATCATCACGCGTCTCCCAAATTCCGGACGTCCCTCCCTTCGCCGCTCATGTCCCATCTCTCGTCGGGCCGATAGTGAGCGTGGCGCCAGCCTTAGCGATTCGGCCGCCGTTGTAAAGATAGTGATTTTGGGAAATATGGGTAGACGGTAGGATAAAATAGCTAAGAGCAAGAGCCAGAGGAACCGCAGCAGTCAGGCGAAGGTCCGATGCGAACGATCGGCGCGGATCGAGTGCCGTCGGGAGTGGAGACGATATGAGCGTGACGACCGAGCGTCCGACGTTCGAGCACCCGGACCTTCAACGCGGGATCATGCAGCTCCGGCAGGTGGACAACGTCACGAACCTCCTCTACCTGGCTTTCGAGTATGTCTGCCTGGCCGCAGTGATCGCGGGGGCGGTCGTCTTCGCGCAGACGCGAGCGGACTGGGGCCTTGCCTGGGGCTGGAATGTCCCGGTTTTCGCGGTGGCGATCACGCTCGTGGGCGCGATCCAGCACCGGCTGGCGGGGCTGGGGCACGAGGCATCGCACTACTCGTTCATGAAGAACCGGGTGCTCAACGACCTGGTGCCCGACCTCTTCTGCATGTTTCCGCTGATGACGACGGTGCACTTCTATCGCCTGTTCCACATGGCGCACCACCAGTACACCAACGACCCGTCGCGGGACCCCGACCTGCAGAACCTGGGACATGGCAAGCGGGCCGCCGAGTTCCCCATGTCGCGGGAGCGCTTCGTACGCGTGATCTACTTCGCCTTCATCGTCGCGCCGATCCGGTTCTTCCGCTATCAGTGGGCCTACTTCCAGGTCAACACGCTGGGCCAGGGCCGGAATGTCTACGTGGAGGGGAAGGCCGACTCGAAGTATCCAGGGCCCCTGCCCCGGCTCGGCACCGTTTTGGGGTTCGCCTACGTGGTCGCCTTCAATGTGCTGAGCTGGAAGATCACCAACTCCCGACACGCAAACTGGCTGATCCCGGCGGGCGTGTTGAGCTTCGGACTGGCCGCGGGGATCACCGCGATCCTGCCCGAGTGGGCGATGTTCCGCTCGCCCTTTCGACAGGCTTATTCGCCCCGGATCGGGGCGATGGTTCGGCTCGGCTATTTCACGGTCCTGCTCGAGCTCCTCGCCAACCTGCGGTGGATGACCGGCGGTGCGTCGGCTGTCTATTTCACCCTGCTCTGGCTGGTGCCGATGGTGACATCGTTCATGTTCTTCATGTTCCTGCGCGACGTCTACCAGCACTCGAACGCCGACGCCGGCCGACTGACGAACTCGCGGGTCTTCTACACCGATCCCTTCACGCGATGGGCGGTGTTCGTGTACGGGCAGGACATGCACATCCCCCACCACCTGTTCCCGGCGATCCCCCACTACCGCCTTCGCGACCTGCACGAGCTGCTCAAGACCGACCACGACGCCTACCGCGAGCTGGTGATCGAGACCCACGGGACGTTCCGCAATCCCGAGGGTCGCCCCACGATCCTCGACGAGATGACGCGCCCGCGCGAGAATCACGTCGCGGCCGCGGCCCGCGCGGTGTAAGCTCGATGAGATGGGATCGCCACGCGGCCGGGCAGGCCCGCATCAGCCGATGCGCGGACATTGCTCGCGGCGACCCGACCGTCCCCGAGGAAATCGCCGATGCCCCGCCCCGACGACGCCACCGCCCCGCCGAACGGCCCGCTCGCCGGCCTAGACGAGTGGGAAGACTTCGTCAAGGACCGCTACCCGGAGCCTGCGAGGCGTCGAGCTTCCGCGACTACGGCGACAACGTCCGCCCGGCCGTTCGCGAGTTCTACCGGCTCAACCATCGCCATCAGACGGTCGACTTCGTCCGCAGCAAGAAGCGCGACTACCTGGCACTCGACCGCCGCCGGATGGGCATCTGGGAGGCGATGGAGTTCCTCAACACGCTCGTCGACGACAGCGACCCGGACACCGAGCTCTCGCAGATCCAGCACCTGATGCAGGCGGCCGAGGCCATCCGCGCCGACGGCCACCCCCGGTGGTTCATCCTGGTCGGCCTGATCCACGACCTGGGCAAGGTCCTCTGCCTGTTCGGCGAGCCGCAGTGGGCCGTCGTCGGCGACACCTTCCCCGTCGGCTGCGGGTATTCCGACCGCGTCGTCTTCCCCGAGTTCTTCGCCGACAATCCCGACGCGGCCCGGCCCGAGTACCAGTCCGAGTGCGGCATCTACACCCCGCATTGCGGCCTGGATCGCGTCGACCTCTCCTGGGGACACGACGAGTACCTGTACCACGTCGTCAGGGACTACCTGCCCGACGAGGGGCTCGCCATGATCCGCTACCACTCGTTCTACGCAGCGCATCGCGAGGGAGCCTACACCCACCTGATGAACGATACCGACCTCGCCCGCCTCGACTGGGTCCGCGCCTTCAACCCCTATGACCTCTACTCCAAGGGCCACCAGCCGCCCAACGTGGACGCCCTGAGACCCTACTACGAAGACCTCATCGCCGAGTTCTTCCCGCCCGCCCTGGCCTGGTAAAACGTCGGCACCAGGGCCGGGAATTCTCATTGTCGTCGATCAGGAACGGTCTTCGGTTCGGCCCTCGACCTGGGGCGGGCGATCCGGCCGCAGGGAATGGGCCATCCTCACCGGTGAAGACCTCGAATTCGGTATCCAGTGGTTACCTGACGACATGGTAACCAGCACTTTCCACAACCGCCGCTCAGGACGATCCCATCGGGTCCAGGAGGAGATTGTGTGCATGCATTTGATGTTCCAGGGCCCCCAAAACCCCCTGTACCCCCTCCGCTCTCTTCTCTCCCCCTACTAACAGGATGTATCAGGTTTGCAGAAACTGAAATGCACCTATCGGCGAAGAGCGGCATTTTCTTGACGCAAGCCCTTCGGCCAGAATCAGAAAAAATATTTGGAAATTCCTAAAGTTTTCCGGCGCGGCGGCGGTTTCCGTGATGCGGTTCATATTTGGCCGGTTGTTTGTGATTTGGCGTGAGTCACAGAAGCCGCTATTCACGCGGCTGAAAGTTTCAAAACGGCCTAGTTGGCGCAACAACTGAAAACTCCACGAGATGCCGGGTCCGACAATCCCAAGGATTTTCCGGAGAACTTGGCCTTTCGGCAGCTTCAGGCGTCCTTGCGGGCAGATTGGAGTGCCGCGATGATGGCCTCGACGTCGTAGACGCAGCCGCCCCAGGTGCCGCCCCCGACGTTCTGGAGAGCCGCCCAGAGCCGGGTGTCGTCCGGCAACGCGGGGTCGGGCGAGAGCTGGGGATGGGGCGGCCGCCGTTCGAGGAGCCGGGCGCCTTCCTCCGGTCCGAGTTCGACGCCCTCGGCGCCAATCAGGTCGAGCGACCCTTCGAGCCGGACGCGGTCGACGACGATCCGGATGAGGTCGCCGTCGCGGACGCGGCCGATCGGGCCACCGGCCAGAGCCTCGGGGCTGACGTGGCCGACGCACGCGCCGGTGGAGACGCCCGAGAAGCGGGCATCGGTCAGGACGGCGACCTGTTTGCCGAATGAGAGATATCGCAGGGCCGAGGTGATCTGGAAAATCTCCTCCATCCCGGCCCCCATCGGCCCTCGGCCGATCAGCACGAGGACGTCGCCCGGCCGGATCGGCCGGTCCCCCTGCCCCTTGATGGCGGCGATCGCCTCGCTCTCGCGGGTGAAGACCCGGGCCGGCCCGGTCTTGCGGTAGATGCCGTCCGTCGTCCACGACCGTCGGGTCGATCGCCGTGCTCTTGATCACCGAGCCCTCGGGCGCGAGGTTGCCCCGCGGGAAGGTGACCGTGCTGGTGAGCCCGCGTTCACGCGCCTGGGCCTGGCTCATGATCACTTCGTCGGGATCGACGCCGTCCTGCTCGAACAGTCGCTCGCGCAGCCGCTTCCGCCGCTCGCTGGTTTCCCACGCACTCCAGGACGCGCCCGACCGGCTGGCCGGTGACCGTCCGGGCATCCAGGTCGATCAGGCCGAGCGTGCGGAGGTGCAGCATCACCTCGGGGACGCCGCCGGCCAGGTACGCGCGGACGGTCGGGTGGTAGAACGGCCCGTTGGGCAGCACGCTCACCAGCCGGGGCACCCGGACGTTGATCTCGTGCCAGTCCTCGACCGAGGGGCGCCGGAGTCCCGCGGCATGGGCGATCGCCGGGATGTGCAGGATCAGGTTCGTCGACCCGCCGAATGCGGCGTGCACGACCATCGCGTTCCGGATGGCGCGGTCGTCGAGGACATCCGCCATCGTCATTCCGGCCTTCGCGAGTCCCACCAGGGCACGCGCCGAGCGTCGGGCCATGTCCAGCCAGATGGGTTGTCCCGAAGGGGCCAGCGCGGCGTGCGGCACGGTCAATCCCAGCGCCTCGGCGACGACCTGCGACGTGGCGGCCGTGCCCAGGAACTGGCAGCCGCCGCCCGGGCTTCCGCACGCCCGGCAGCCGAGCGCGGCGGCCTCCTCGAGCGAGAGCTCGCCGTGGGCGAAGCGGGCGCCAATCGACTGGATCTTGCCCGCGTCCTCGCCGTCACGCGGCGGCAGCGTGACCCCGCCCGGAACCAGCACGCCCGGCAGCCCTCGCGAGCCGGCCAGGGCCATCATCATGGCCGGCAGCCCCTTGTCGCAGGTCGCCACGCCCAGCACCCCCTTGCGACGGGGGAGCGACCGGATCAGCCGGCGGAAGACGATGGCGGCGTCGTTGCGATAGGGCAGGCTGTCCATCATGCCGGTGGTGCCCTGGGTCCGCCCGTCGCATGGGTCCGAGACCATCCCCGCGAACGGCACGACGTCGAGCGATCGTAGCTCCTCGGCCGCCGCTCGGACCAGAAGGCCGATCTCCCAGTGGCCCGTGTGATAGCCCAGCGCGATCGGGCTGCCGTCGGCGTCGCGCAGGCCGCCCTGGGTGCTCAGGATCAGGAACGGGTCGCGGGCGACGTCGCCGGCTGCCCAGCCCATCCCGGCGTTCTGGGTCAGGCCGAAGAGGTCGCCCGACGGCCAGTCGCGCAGCATCTCGCCGGTCAGCGGGAGCGAGCCCTGGGGCCCCTCGCCGGCCGTCGTGACCTGGTAGATCGCGGGATCTTCGGAGTCGATCAGGGATTCCGTTCGAGCGGCAGGTTTCATCGGTGTGGTCATGCTTCGGTCAACGGTCGTCGGGGAACGGTCCCTCTCGCGATCGACCGTTCGGGTCGGTCGGGCGAGCCAGTCCTCAATGATGACTCACCCCGGGGAGCCGGGACAAGATCGCGCCGCGATCCGGCGGTGGTTCTCCCGGGCGTCGGGGGCGTTATAATGGCTCGAGACGATCGGAACGAGGAGGGAACATGGCGATCCACGACTGGAAGCAGGCTCCACCGGGATTCTTCCACCATTTCCACCAGCGTTGGAGTGCGTCGATCTGCGACGCCCTCAACGCCGGTCGGCTGCCACCAGGCTATTTTGCCCTGATCGAGCTCACCACGTTCGGTGTGGCCCCCGATGTGGTCACCCTGCAGGCTCGGCCGACCCCACGTCCCACCAACGGGCGACGGGCGGCCATCGCACTGGCCGAGGCCCCACCCCGCACCCGATTCGTCAGCCAGTCGAGCGAGGAGCAGGCGTACGCCGCCCGTTCCAACCGGGTGACGATCCGGGACGCCTCGCGCGAGGTCGTGGCCGTCATCGAGATCGTCTCACCAGGGAACAAGAGCAGCCGGAATGCCATCAGGTCGTTCGTCGAAAAGACCATCGACTTGCTTCGACAGGGGACCAACCTGCTCATCGTCGACCTCTTCCCGCCGACACCGCGCGACCCCGAAGGAATAAACCCGATGATCTGGAACGAACTGACCGCCGAGCCGCTGGTGCTCCCTCCCGACAAGCGGTTGACGCTCGCGGCCTACGTCGCCGGGTCGATCCTTCGTTCCTACATCGAGCCGGTCGCCGTGGGCGATTCGCTGACCGATATGCCGCTGTTCCTTGATCCGGAGAATTATGTCCCGACTCCGCTCGAATCGTCCTATGAAGAGGCCTGGCGCGTCTGTCCCGAGGAGTTTCGCGAGGCGATCACCGGTCCTTCGCCGGACGGTCCGGCCCCGGCGGAAGGTTCTCCTTGAGATACCTCGTCATCAGCTGCCGCAGGTGGAGCGTCGTGTTCTGCCCCTCGCTGATCGCGTGCGAGCGGTTGGGATAGGCCATCATCGTGAACGGCTTGTCGTGGCGGATCAGCTCGTTGATCGAGCTCTCCGTCCCCTGGTAATGGCAGTTGTCGTCGCCCGTCCCGTGGACGATCAGCAGGTTGCCCTTGAGCTGGTGGGCGAAGTTGATCGGCGAGCCCTGGATGTAGCCCTCGACGTTGTCGCCCGGCAGGCCCATGTACCGCTCCTGGTAGATCGTGTCGTAGAGCCGCTGGTTGGCCACCGGCGCGATCGAGATCCCGGTCGTGTACAGGTCGGGATACTTGAACATCGCGTTGAGCGTCATCGACCCGCCGCCGCTCCAGCCCCAGACGCCGACCCGCTTCGGGTCGAGGTAGGGCCGTTCCTTCAGCACGGCCTTCACGGCGGCGGCCTGGTCCTGCGGGGCCAGGATGCCGATCTTGTGGAACACCGCCTTCCGCCAGGCCCGGCCCCTGGGCGCCGGCGTCCCGCGGTTGTCGAAGCTCATCACCACGTAACCTTGCTCGGCGAGCATCCGGTGCCAGAGCTCGGTTGCCCCCGCCCCAGCGGTCGAGCGACCGTCTGGCCGGCCGGCTCGCCGTAGACGTGGACCAGCAGCGGATACTTCTTTTCGGGGTCGAAGATGCGGCGGCAGCATGCACCAGCCGTCGAGCGTCACCCCGTCGCCGATGTCCACCCGGAAGAACTCGGTCTTCACCGGCTCGAGCTCGGTCGAGCTTCTTCCGCAGTTCCTCGTTGTCGCGTGAACAGCTTGACCCGCTCGTGCGACGGGGAGCCGGATCAGCTCGACGACCGGCGGCGTGTTCGCCGCGGAATAGTGGTGGACGGCCCACTTGCCATCGGGCGAGAGCTCGTAGTCGTGCGTGCCGGGCTGGCCCTTCGGCGTGACCTGCACGCGGGGCTCGCCGTTGAGGCCGACGCGATAGAGGTACTTCTGCGTGGCGTTCTCCGGCGAGGCCGTGAAGTAGACCTGGCCGGCTTTCTTGTCGACTCCGCGCGATCCGATCACGTCGAAGTCGCCGGGTGTGATCGGAGTCGCTGCTTTCCGCCGGAGAGCGTCGACCACGTAGATGTGCCGCCAGCCGCTCCGCTCGCTGAGCCAGAGGAACGACGACTTCCTCGCCGTCCTTGTCGATCCAGCGGAGCTCTTCCTGAAGGTCGATCCAGGCGTCGTCGTGATCCTCGAAGACCGCAATCCCGGCGTACGCCTCGCGACCTGAGCTGGCGCGCTGCGACGATCACATCGGACCGTGTTCTGTCTCCGGTTGAATCGCTGGAGGACAACAGTCTTCGAATCGATCCATTCCAGGTAAGCGACATAGTTCTCGCGCGGGTCGCCGTCCAGCGGCAGCCAGCACGTGTCTCCCCCGGACGCGGAGACCACGCCGATCCGGCAGGCCGCGTTCGTCTCACCGACCTTGGGGTACTTGACTGGCGTGATGCGGGGATAGAGCGAGTCGGTCGTATTGACCAGCGGGTACTCGCGGATGCCCGATGTATCGAGTTCCAGTAGGCGATCGTTTCGCCGTCGGGGCTCCAGCGGAAGCCGTCGCGGAGGCCGAATTCCTCCTCGTAAACCCAATCGAACGTGCCGTTGATCTCGTCGGGCGATTTCGAGTGCGTCAGCGGCGTGATCCGGCCGTCGCGGAGGTCCTCGACGTAGAGGTTGTTCTTCCGGACGTAGGCCGCCCGCGGCCCGACGGGCGAGAGCTTGGCGTACATCAGCGACGGCGGCGGGCGCATCGCCGCCGAGCTTCCTCAGCTCGCGGGTCGCCCGGTCGAGGACCCAGTAATCGCCGCGGGTGTTCCGCCGCCAGACCCGCTGCGAGTTGGTGAAGATCAGCAGCCGGGCGCGGTCCTGCGACAGCTCGTAGTCGTGCACGCGACAGCGGCGAATGCTCCCCGACCGGGATCAGGTGCGCGGCGGGCACGAGGATCGTCTCCTTGCCGGTGGCCGGGTCGTGCTGCACCAGGTCCTGGCCGCCGGGCGTCTCCTTCGAGCCTTCCCAGGTCGTGTAGCCCGAGCCGTCGGGCAGCCAGCGCACCGAGGCACCCTCGGCGCTCGAATTCGTGGTGCTGGAAGATCCGCTCGACCGTCAGGTGGGATTTGCCCTCCTCCTTCGGCTCCTGGGCGAGCAGTGGCGACCCGAGGAAGACGATCAGGACGGAGGCGAGCATCGCGTTGCGGCCGTTCATCGGCGGGGGTTCTCCTGGCACGGGGTAATCATCGATCTTTTTATTCGACGACCACGACCGGCTTGCCCAGCACGTCCATCCGCGGCTCGACGCCCAGGCCGGGCGCCGTCGAGGCCGACATCCGGCCGCCCTGGCGCTGCGGCGCACCCTCGGCCGTGCTGACGGTGACGTAGCTGTTGAAGTCGGTCGACGGTGAAGAGCAACTCGGGCGGCGTGCTGTGCGCCAGGTGGGCGATGGCGGCGGTGGTGATGTCGCCGCCCCAGCTGTCCTCGATCGTCATGGCGATGCCCAGCGAGACGCACAGGTCGCGCGCCTGCCGGGCCTTGGTCAGGCCGCCGAGCTTGCTGATCTTGAGGTTCACCACGTCCATCGCCCGGTCGGCGTGGCCGCGCAGCAGCGCGTCGAGCGAGTCGATGACCTCGTCGAGGACGAACGGATGATCGCAGTGGCGGCGGACGGTCGAGGCATTCCTCGTAGCTCAGGCAGGGCTGCTCGATGTAGACGTCGACGTCGCGCACGGCCCGGACGACGCGGAGCGCCTCGTGCATCAGCCAGCCGGTGTTGGCGTCGGCGACCAGCCGGTCGCCGGGCTGGAGCTCGGCGGCGACCGGCGCGGATCCGCTCGATGTCCACGATCGGGTCGCCGCCGACCTTGAGCTGGAACCGGCGATAGCCCTCGGCGCGATAGCCGGCGACCCGCCGGCCATCGCCTCGGGCGCTTCCTGCGAGATGGCCCGATAGAGGACGAAGTCCTCGCCGTAACGCCCGCCCAGCAGGACGCAGACCGGCTGCCCGGTGGCCTTGCCGAGGATGTCCCAGCAGGCGATGTCGATCGCCGACTTGACGTAGGGATGCCCCTTGAAGCGCGGCGTCCATCCGCTCGGTTGAGCTCGTCCGAGCTGGCAGCGGATCCTCGCCGAGCAGGTGCGGCCCCAGCTCGGCGATCCCGGCGCGCGCCCCGGCGGCGTACGCCGGCAGGTAGAACGGCCCGAGCGGGCAGACCTCGCCGTAGCCGACCAGGCCCTCGTCGGTCTCGACGCGCGACGATCGTGCTGTCGAAGACCGACGACCGACTTGCCGCCGGACCACTTGTAGCTGCCCTCGTGCAGGGGCAGCTCGACCCGGTAGGCGAGGATGCGCTGAATTCTCATGATGGGGGTTGCTCGGGGCGATCGGATGAAGACCTCGGCGTTCCGGCGGCGGCCACGACATTCCGCCAGAAGGCCGGCACGGCATCCCAGGCCGATCGGTAGGTTGGTTCAAGAGGCACGGGGACATAGACGTCGGGTGTCAGGAAGAGCGGCATCTCGGGAAGCTCCGCCCCGACGGCCGTCGGCTCGATGAACGCCTCGGGGACCGGGCCGCCGATGTAGGAGGCAAGAGTGAGCGGCTTGCCCGCCGGCAAGCGGAAATCATTGTCGATAAATTCGTCCCAGATTGCGCGATGGATGCCGCCGGGATCGCGCGGGCCGGGCGGGAAGAGGTCCACGACCACCAGGTGGATGCCGGCCCGCAGCAAATCCGCGGCCTTCTCGACAAACGCCTGGAGGCCGTGACGAGAGCTCTTGTTCCCGGGCGAGACGATCTCGCAGATGGCGATCACCTGATGCTGGCTCGTGTGGCGGATGACCGCGGAGCGTGCCTTCGCCGCGTAGGCGTCGGGCTCGGCACGCGTCCGGAACTGGACGCGGGGCGGCGCCGAGGCAAGAACGATGCCTCCCATGGGTTCGCCGGTAGGCCGGCCACCCTCAACCGGGTATCTGAGCGTCAGCACGTCCGGACCGAACCCGCCCGCGATCTGCTCCGCCATCGCATAGTAATCGGGCGGCAGCAATCCCCGGTTCAACTGCCGTGTAATGTCATCCAGCCAACCGAGGTGGAAGTGGTGGAAGATCCCGGCATCGACGCGAGTCCAGTCGTGAACCGGCATGTTTCTGTCCTCTCGACGACGGCAGCGATCGAGCCGATCTCGATTATAGTCTTCCGCCGACGCCTGATTCGACGGTGCTCTCCGCGCGATCCGCCTTCAGAATCTCCCAACCCGGTACGGGCGAGGGTCAACGTGCGGGCTCGAGCCGTTCACCAGCTCGGCGACCAGCTTCCCGGTGGCGGGTGCCATCGACAGGCCGAGCATGTTGTGGCCGGCGGCGATCATGACATTATCGTATCGGGGGCTGCGGTCGATGATCGGCAGGCTGTCATAGGTCATCGGCCGCCAGCCGTACCATTTTTCCTCGATCGGCTCGCAATACGGCTCGCGGAGATAGGGCGCGGCACCGTCCTTGAGGAGTTGCAGCCGCTCGGGCCGGATCGACTCGTCGTAGCCGGCGAACTCCATCGTCGAGCCCAGCCGGTAGCCCGACTGAAACGGCGTGACGGCGACGCGGGTCTCGGGGAAGATCATCGGGATCGACGGGCAGATCGACGGCCGAGGCATCGTCAGGCTGTAGCCCTTGCCCGGCTGGATCGGGACCTGGCAGCCGAGCTCATCGTTGAGCAGCGGCGTCCAGGCACCGGTGGCGATGACGAAGAGGTCGCGCCGCCAGCTCGCCGCGAGGCGTCCGAGCCGACGGTGGCGTGGCCATTCCGGCCGTCGAAGCCTCTCGAGCGGGCAGTCGGCCTGCGTCGTCGGCGCCGCCCGACTCAGGACGGCGTGCCACGACCGCATCAGCTTGTCGGGCCGCAGGTGGGCGTCGTCGTGATAATACCAGCCGCCGGCCAGGCCGGGCTTCAGGGCCGGCTCCATCGCGACCAGCTCGTCGGGATCCAAGCCGACGGGCCGGGCAGTCGAACAGCTCGCCCATCAGCCGGTCGGTCGCCGCGTAGGCCTCGAGCTCCTTCTGCTCGCGATAGGCGAACAGCATCCCGCGCTCCTGGAACTCGCAGTCGAGCGGCTCGTCGCGGACGAGGCTCGCGGTAGAGCTCGAGCGACGAGAGCAGCAGCGGCTGGATGCCGCGGCCGGCCGCGATCATGTCCTTCTCGTTGCAGCGTCGGGCGAAGCGGAGCAGCCACGACCAGAGCGCGGGGTCGAGCCGCGGCTTGATGGCGAACGGCGAGTTGCGCTGGAGCAGGCTCTTGAGCGCCTTGCTGCACCATGCCCGGCTCGGCCAGCGGCAGGACGTGGCTGGGGCAGACGAAGCCGCAATTGGCGTGCGAGCTGCCCCCGGCCAGCCGGCCCCGGTCGATCAGGCCGTGACCTTCCAGCCGGATCTCATCAGGTAATACGCGCAGGCCGTGCCGATGACGCCGCTGCCGACCACGACGGCGGTACCCCGGGTCGCGCTACGTTCGTCGCTCATGGCCGGATTCCCATCGCGAACGGATCGGCCGGGTCGACGATCAGGGTGGACTCGGCATTGACGTAGGCCGTGCCGCGGATCCTCGGCCGGATGCGGCCCTCGACGATCCGCACCGAGCCCTCGAAGACGCTGCCGATGATGCTCTCCTGCCGCCAGACCTGGCCCTCGGCGAGCTTGCCGTCGGCGACCAGGCAGGCGAGCTTGGCGCTCGTTCCCGTGCCGCAGGGCGAGCGGTCGTAGGCCTTGCCCGGGCAGAGCACGAAGTTCTTGCTGTCGGCGTCCGGGAGCGTGGGCGGGCCGAACAGCTCGATGTGATCGATCTCGCCGCCGTCGGCCCCGGTGATCCCGTCGGCAGTCAGCGCCTGGCGGATCCGCCAGGTGACGTCGGTCAGTCGCTCGACGTTCGCGGCCTCGATCCTCTCGCCGTGGTCCTGGACCAGGAAGAACCAGTTGCCGCCCCAGGCGACGTCGCCCCGGTACCGGTCCGAGGCCGGGGACCTCGACTTCGACGGCCCGTGGCCAGTCGGTAGCTCTCGACGTTGTCGATCGCCACGGTGTTCGGCCCCTCCAGCGTGATCGCGACCGGGCCGACGGGCGTCTCGAGCCGGTGCGTGCCCGATGCCGATGCGTCCCAGGTAGCCGAGCGCGACGCCGACGCCGATCGTCCCGTGCCCGCACATGCCCAGGTAGCCGACGTTATTGAAGAAGATCACGCCGGCCGCGGCGCTCGGGTCGACGGGTTCGAGCACGATCGCCCCGACCATCACGTCCGACCCGCGCGGCTCGTTGACCACGGCCGAGCGGAACGCGTCGTGCCGGTCGCGGAAGACGGCCAGCCGCTCGGCCATGGTGCCGGAGCCCAGCTCGGGGCCGCCCGCGATCACGACGCGGGTCGGCTCGCCGCCGGTATGCGTGTCGATCACCTGGATGCGCTGCACTTCGGCTCCCTTGGCCTCGTTCGGGTGGGATGCGGCGGGCCGATGGGATTCAAACCCTGGCCGGAATCGAGGGTCGCGTCGCGATCGCCCGCCGGACGATCGCCAGGACCGCTCTCGCTCCTCGCCGTCGAGCGTCAGCCGGGGCGCCCGCACGGTCTCGGATCCCAGGCCGCATTCCTGCTGGGCGAGCTTGATGTACTGCACGAGCTTGACGTGGGTATCGAGGTGCAGGAGCGGCGTGTACCAGCGATAGACGGCCCTCGCCTCCTCCCAGCGCCCGGCGCGAGCCAGGTCCCAGAGCAGCCGGTTCTCGGCCGGGAAGGCATTCACCAGCCCCGAGACCCAGCCGGTGGCACCCAGCAGCAGGCTCTCGAGCACGAGGTCGTCGACGCCGCAGAAGAGCAAGTAGCGATCGCCGCAGGTGTTCGTCAGGTCGGTGATGCGCCGGACGTTCTCCGACGACTCCTTGATCGCGACCAGGTTCGGCTCGTCGCCAAGGTCGGCGAACATCTCGGGCGTGATATCCACGCTGTAGGAGACGGGGTTGTTGTAGACCATGATCGGCAGGTCCGACGCGCCGGCGACCGATCGGAAGTGCGCGATCGTCTCACGCGGGTCGGACTTGTAGACCATCGCCGGCAGGACCATCAGGCCGTCGAGGCCGATCTTCTGGGCGTCGGCGGCGAACTTGCAGGCCCGGGCGGTGGTGCACTCGGCGACACCGCTGAGCACCGGCACCCGGCCGGCGACATGGTCGACGGTCGCCCTGAGCACCTCGAGCTTCTCGGAATAATCGAGCGAGCAGTTCTCGCCCACGGTGCCCAGCATGATCAGCCCGTGGATTCCGGCGTCGATCATCCGGTCGAGATGGTCCATGCGTCGCGCGCAGGTCGAGCGACTGGTCGGCGTGGAACTGCGTGGTCGCCGCCGGGAAGACCCCTTCCCACGAAACAGCCTTCATGATGGATCCTCTTCGGGAGTCGGTCGCGTCCGCCCGCGGGACGTCGATCCGATCGTACGAGGATAAACGCTCTCCCGGCCGGATGGAAGCCGTCGCGGCGAGAGGTCGCCAGCCGACGATGGCAGAGCGGCCGATCGATCAGCGGCCGCGGCCCAGGATCACCTCCCATATGATGACCAGCACGGCTTCGTAGGCGTTGCTCCAGCTATCCTTGCGGAAGAATTCCACCGGGACACTGGGATCGCCCACGAACGGACGCAGGACCCAGGCCGTCTGGATTCCCACGAAGACGTAGATCAGGATCCAGACGCGCAGCATCCAGCGGTGCCGCGCGTCGCGAGCGATCATCGGCAGGTACTCGCGGCGGAGCATCCACTGCGCGCCCAGGCTGGCGACGGCGAACATCGCCGCGTTGAACAGGATCGCCGCCTGGTAGCCGGTCCCCGAGAGGTACCAGAACGCCGTCATGGGCGAGAGCGACGTCAGGATGACCGTCAGCCCGGCCTGGGTGGTGACGAGTGCCCGCAGCACCCTGGGAAAGTCCTCGCGCAGGCCCACGAGCAGGTTCATCACGAAGAAGCTGGGGATGCTGAGTGCGAACGCCGCCGCGATCAGCAGGGGCACCTTCACGGCCGAGTACACGAGCTGCATGGCCCGCGAGCCCGACATCCCGCCGAACGTCCCCATTACGGCCCCGTAGAACATCCCGAACGCCACGACGACCGCCGCGATGCTGGCGAGCGACCATCCGGCCGCTCGGCCGGTCCGCCGACCTTCGGCCAGGCCAGGCTCGCCGCGCAGCACATCGTCGGCGATCTGGAAGAGTCCGGCCGGCCCGGGCATCGCCTGGTCCTCGCGGTGTCGGTCAGGAGAAGACCTGAGAGAACGCCCTCGCCACCGCCTGGAAGAAGTTCGACTCGCGAAGTCGGAACCAGGTGAACTCCATATCGGGCTTGCCGACGAAAGGCCGCAGCACCCAGCCCATCTGCGCGCCGACCAGGCCGAACACGATGATCCACAGGCGGAAGACCATCAGGACGCTGTTCGAGTCGGTCTGCGACTGTGCCGCCTCGATCGTGTCGCCCCATTCCATCGGGGTCGAAGGATCCGACTCGGTGGAACTCGCGGGGGCGGGGGCTCGAGTCCGGCCGACGACCATCAACCGCTGCATTGTCTGGAGCAGGAACCTCAGCCCGAAGAAGCCGGACACGGCGAAGATGACCACGTTGAACAGCAGCATGAACGGATAGCTGGTCGTGCAGACCGAGAAGAACGCGACGATCGGGCCCAGCGAGGCGAGCACCGCGGTATTGACCGCCAGCGACGCGATCAGCAGCCGGACCACCCCGCCCAGCGACAGCCGCGAGCCGACGAGCGGCATTGAAAACGTAGAGCGACGGCAGGGTGACCAGCAGCGTGAGGTAGAAAACCAGGGGGACCTTGACCATGCTCGCCAGGAGCTGGATCGGCCTCGACTCCTTGACGCCGAATACGGCGAACATGCCCATGCAGAGCCCGTAGAACATCGCCATGAGGACGATGCAGACCGATAGCCGCCAGGGCGAGACATCGAGTCCGTGCTGTCGGAGCGTCGACATCCCGGTCAGGTCGCCGCCCAGCAACTGGCCCAGCTCTCGGAACCAGGCCAGCGGGCCGCGGCGGCGATCATTCTTGAATCCACTCTCACCCAGAACCATCGTTCGTCCCCCTTCGGACGATTGGGTCACAATGTCCCGTACCAGTTGGAGAGGTCGGCCGTGTCCTGTCAAGATCCCAACGCGGCTTTTTGGCTGGAGCCGTCGTCGTTCATCGAGGATCCGGGCTTCCCTGGATCCAATCGAGGATCGCGCGATAGGCGGGGTGGTCGGCGCCGCTCCAGCGGGGGCCGCCGATGTGGGTCAAGCCGGTGGGGCTCGACGGATCGGCCTCGCCCTGGCCGAGCGGGCTGGTCGCCTTGCGGAGCAACAGGCTCGTTTCGGGCTGTTCCAGGTCGATCGCCCGGAGCGCCGAGCGATAGTTGACCGTCACGGTGTCCTCGCCCGACTTCGCCGCGTCGGCCGGGGCGATCCTGAGGATCGTGTGATTGCCGTGGCAGTCGGCGCAGGAATAGCCGTCCTCGCCGGCCTGGTAGAACAGCGGGTTGATCCGCTCGCGGAATGTCGCCAGGCTCGGCGGACCGAGTCCGGCGGCGCGGGCTCGTGGTCGGACGGGCGTCATGGCATCGGCTCGTTTCGGATCGGAGGCGACGTGCACCGGGACTCGATCGCCGAGCGCCACGTGCGCGGCGGTCCTTACGCCCGCCTCGGGGTCGTTCGTTCGTTGCTCGAGGATTCGGCGGAACGCGGGATCGCGGGTCTCGTCCACGACCTTGAAGAAACCGGCGAGCTGCACGGCCTGCCTCCGCGCCGGCGGGGGCAGGTCGGCGCGTCAGGAGCGGCAGGAAGGCGGCCTCGCGCTCCGCGAGTGGCGGCTGGAACAGGAAGCCGAACTCGCGGTCGTTGCCCACGTCGATCATGCCCGGCGGCCGGCGCGCGTAGGTTCGTCCCTTGAAGAACGAGCCGTCGAAGCCGCGGAGGACGCCGATCCGCCGGGCCTCGTCGCCTTCCCGCAGCGCGGCGAGAAGGGGCGTCAGCAAGACATCCCGCTCGAAGGTCCGACGGGCCTCGAGGATGGGTCCGCGCATCGACTCGGGCAGCTCGGCGAGGTTCTTCTGCAGGCTCACGCCGCCGCCTAGGTTCTCGTCGAGCATGATGTAGAGCCCTTCACTGAGCGCCCGGCGGACGACGGGGTCCTGCGGCTCCGACATCCGCGCCAGGTAGGTCTCGACGATCCTCCGCGAGGTCGCCGTGTCGGCCGTGCGATAGAACATCTCGCGGAGCGTGCGGATCGCCTGGAGCCGCGTCAGCAGGTCGGGGTCGCGGGTCAGGGCGAAGAATGGCTCGATGAGGCCCATGTCTTCGTCCATGCCATAGAAGTGGTAGGCGAAGATCCTCGCGGCGCCGCGGCGGGTCGCCGCGTCGCCGCTGGTAAGTGACGCAAGGATCACCTCTTGCCCGATGCCGTCGTTGCCGAGTCGCCGCAGTGCCCAGGCGGCGGCCCGCCAGACGATCTTCGAAGGGTCGGACAGCCGGGCCGCGAGCGGCCTGGGCGATCCGGGGTCACCGATTCGGCCCAGGCAGGCCGCGGCCGACGCCCGGACGAGCGGCTCGGTATGGTCGAGCAGTTGCTCGATCGTGCGGGCGAACATCGCCCGATCGACCAACGGAACTTCCCAGATATTCTCGAGGTCGTCCAGGATCTGGGCGATCGAGCCACGTCCCGGCAACCCGGGACGCTGCTTGTTGCGGTTGCCCCAGCCTGACGGCAGCAATCGGGGTATCGGAAAGCCCTGGGAAAGGGCCATCACAGCATACTGAGTCTCGCGCATCGGCGTGCGGAAGGTCTCGTGCGTCGTGGTCTGGAACCAGCCGCCGAAGTCCTGCTGCTGGGCGAGCAGGTAACGTAGGCCCCTGGCGATCGCCGGATGGTCGCGAGGCACGCCGATCTTCAGCATGGTCCAGACGAGCTGGCCGGTCGTGTAGACCGCACTCGGACCCGGGCCGTCGTCGCTCTCGGGCCAGCCGCCGTCCGGGTTCTGGAGCTTGAGCAGGGCGCCGGTCTCGCGGATGATCTTGTTGGCGAATTTCTCGCGGTCGATCATCGACCAGGCGTAAAGGCGGTTGATCCGGTCCTGAAAGCCCTCGGCCCGGCGATCAGCGGCCCGCTCGCCGAGGATCTCGGCGATCCGCCCCGCCGCCTGGCGATAGTCGGCCCGCGCGGTCCTCATGCTCATGTCCTTCAGGACCCGCCAGTCGCGCCAGGCGAAGCCGAACTTGCTGTCGAGCGGGATCACGCCGTTGAACTCGTCCTCCGGCAGGTCGCGACGCGATTCCCAGGCCGCTCGCAGGAACGGGCCGAACCGGCGGACCGCCATGGTCGGTCACGCCGGAAATCTGACGCTCGAAGTCGAGGAGGATTCCGCCCTGACGCCCCTGCGACTCGAGCGGGATCGCGATGAACCGCTGCCAGTAGAGGCCGTCCTTGCCGTAAAGCGGCGTCGGCGAGTGATAGAGCCGGTCGATCACGTACTGCATCGCCGACTTCGAGCGGATCGGATAACCGTTGCCATGGGCGACGATATTCGCCTCGGTCGAGAAGCTCGACGCGTGGCAGGCCGTGCAGCGCGTCGCCGTCTCGTGCAGGTTGGCCGCCCGGACGTATCGGTTGCCCTCGCGGGGGATCTGGGCGAACCAGGCGTCGCCGGCGTTCATGATGTAGTGCATCCCGGCCTCAACTGCGTCCTCGGGCTTCTGGTACGGCGGTACCCCCAGGACGCGGGTGCGCAGGATGTAATCCGGATGATTGGCGTTCACCTCGAGGTAATAGGTCCCGCGCGTGAACGTCCGGCTGAGGTGCTTGGAATACCGCTCGCGCTCGCGGTCGTGCACGACCTCCATCGGGTCCTTGCCCCGAAGATAGGGCTCGGGCCGGCCGGTCTTCGGGTCGACGGTGTGGACGCGAAGATCGACCGAGACATCGCGGTCGAGCAGGTCGAGCTGGAAGTAGACGAGGATCGACCCCTTCGCGGTGACCTCGAACCGGAACCAGTCGAGGCCGGCCCGGCCTTCCTGCTTGTTATCCAGGTAGTTGACGTCATCGGCCGAGCCATAGACGTCGCGGCCCAGCACGAGGACGTTCGCCTGACGCCACGAGTCGTTCGGCTCCGCCTCGAAGGCGGGGATCTCCTCGTCGGCCAGCGCTATCGGGGCCCATTCGATCCGGACGGCAAGCGGCCTGTCGCTCCCGCCCGCCGCGCGGACGAGCTTCAGCCTGCGCCGCGCCTTTTTCTTTCGGGCGATACGGCAGGTACAGGTCGGGGTCGCCGGCGTGAAGGTCCTTGGTGAAGCGATCGCCGCCCGTACCTTCGAGCACGGCCTGGACCCGGTCGCCTGGCCGGCACGGTTCGTCGACGATCGCCACTTGCAGGCGGTAGGATCGTCCGGCGGCGAGGTCTGCCAGGGCGTGGGTCATCGTCTCGCCGGGGTCGAGCGAGATCCGTTTCGCGATCGATGCCGATCCAGGCTCAGCCGCTGTGGCGGCGATGAAGGGCAGCAGGCAGCATGCCGCCGCGACGACGCCGGTCCGGCGAAACCTGGATGCTCGGCTCATGGGATGGCCCTGTACGCGGAATTGCCCGGGACGATCGGAGAGGAAGCCGGTCATTCCATTCTATCCGCGAGCGGTTGCCGACTCGATGGCACCCATGCCCGGACCACGAGTCGCCCGCTCACTCGGGCAGCTTCTGACGTCGCGTTTCGGGGGCGGCGTGGCGCTTCATGCCAGCGAATTGTCCGCGACGGCCGGCTTGCGAAGGTTCGAATGCCGCCGCGAATAGCCGAAGTAGATCACCATGCCGATGGCCAGCCAGACCAGCAGCCGAATCCAGTTGTCCGGCCCGAGGAAGAACATCATGCTGCCGTTGACCAGGATTCCCATCGCCGAGACGAACGGCAGCCACGGGACGCGGAACGGCCGGGTTGCGCCGGGGTCGGTCCGTCGCATGATCCAGACGGCCGCCGAGACTACCACGAAGGCAAACAGCGTCCCGATACTCACCAGGTCGGCCAGGAACTCGAGCGGGGCCAACGACGCGGCCAGCGCCACGACCACGCCCACCAGGATCGTCGATTTCCACGGCGTCTTGAATCTCGGGTGGACCGCCGCGAAGATCCCCCGGGGAAGCAGGCCGTCGCGGGACATCGCCAGCAGGATTCGCGGCTGGCTCAGGTTGCCGACGAGCAGCGAGCTGGTCATCCCCGCCAGGATGCCCATGCCCACGAGGCTCCCGGCAAACGTCAGCCCTTTCGCGTGCAGGGCCGCAGCCATGGGCGCCTTGACGTCGATCAACTGATAGGGAAGCACCCCCGTCAACACGGCGGCCGCCGAGATATAGAGCACCGTACAGATCGACAGCGCGCCCATGATTCCGATCGGCAGGTCGCGCTGGGGCCCGGCGCCTCCTCGGCATGCGTCGAGATCGAGTCGAATCCGACATAGGCGAAGAACATCCGCCCCGCGCCCTCGGCCACGCCCCGCCAGCCGTGATCCTGGTGCAGGAACGGCTTCCAGTTGCCGGGCGAGACATACGCCGCGCCCAGGCCCACGACGGTCAGGATCACCCCGACGTTCAGCAGCACCACGGCCGCATTGAACCCGGCGCTCTCGCGGATGCCGACCACCAGGATGGCCGTGACGAACGCCGTGATCGCGATCGCCGGCAGGTTGATCCATGCCTGTGCCATCTGGCCGTCGGACAGGAGCACCTGTTTCAGGTGAAACGCGCTGGTCTTGACGTCGAAATCCCACGGGGCCGACTGGAGCCGGGGATCGATCGACACGCCGAACGTGTGGCGCAGGAAGTCGTCGAAGTAGTTGGACCAACCCGCCGCCACGGCGCTCGAGCCCAGGGCGTACTCGAGGATCAGGTCCCAGCCGATGATCCAGGCGACCAGCTCGCCGAGCGTCGCATAGGCGTAGGTATATGCGCTGCCGGCGACCGGGACCATGCTGGCCAGCTCGGAATAGCAAAGAGCGGCGAAGCCGCAGCCGACGGCCGCCAGCAGGAAGGAGAGCATGATCGAGGGCCCGGCCAGCTCGTTGGCGACCCGACCCGTCTGGACGTAGATCCCCGCGCCGATCGTGGCGCCGATGCCCAGGGCCATCAGCGAGACCGGGCCCAGCCGACGGTTCAGCCGATCGCCCTGCTGCATCTCCTTGAGCAGGTGATTGACGTCCTTGCGGCGGAAGAAGCTCGAGAAAAACGATCCCATCGGCGCTCCCCGGGGTCAGTGGCTCGGGACGCGGTACGCTCGCCGAGCCGGCTCCGCGCGGGAGGGGGCGGGGCCCCGGCTCATTCGTCGGATCGCGACAGGCCCAGGCACCGGACCGATTCGCGAAGAGCAACAGACTACGGCACTCGCGACCGGGCGTAAAGGGCGGGGCGGGACGAGCGGAATCGCGGCCTTGTCTGGGGATCATCCCTTGTGGAGCGGGGCCGGCCCGCCGGCCGCCCGGGTCGGATCGGGCCGATCGAAGCGGCCGAGGATCGCGCCGATGCCGTCTGCGTGCACCCGCCACGAGGCGCGGGCGTATCCGCCCGACAGCACCATCGCCATCGGGATCGACCGCTCGCGCGACCATCGTGGCGACCATGAGGTCGCGGCGGGCAATGTCCTCGCGAGCGAGCCGCAGCCGCGTGAGTGGGTCCTCGACGAACGGGTCCGAGCCCGCGTTGTAGATGATCAGGTCCGGGGAGACCAGGTCGAGGGCGCTCGGCAGGGCCTCCTCGACGATCCGCAGGTATTCCGGGCCCTCGAGCCCGGCGGGTATCGGGATCGGGAAGTCCTCGGGCTGCTTGTACGCGGGGAAAAGGTCGACCTCGTAGACGTCGAAGATCGACGCCCACGGCCAGGCGCGGATCGTAGCCGCCGTGCCGTTGCCCTGGTGGGCGTCGAGGTCGACCACGAGCACGCGCTCGACCAGGCCCTCGGCGTGCATCGCGGCGGCGGCGACCGGGATGTCGGCGTAGACGCAGAAGCCGTCGCCCCACGCGTCGGCGGCGTGGTGGTATCCGCCCGCGAGGTTGATCGCCAGGCCGTGCTCGAGCGCCATCCGGCAGGCCAGCAGGGTCCCGCCGGTCGCGTACCGCATCGGCCGCAGCACCCTCCAGTCGATGAAAGAGGCCGGCAGCCGGGCGAGGATCGGCACGCTCAGGATCTCGGCGAGGACCTTCGAGCAGCGCAGCGAGCGGAGATACTCGACAGTGTGGACCCGCGCCAGCTCGTCGGGCCGGATCGGCTCGGGCCGGAGGAAATCGACGGGCCGACGCAGGCGGTCGGAGATCAGCGCGTCGTGGATGCGGCGGTACTTCAAGCCGTCGAAGGGATGCAGCCGCTCCAGTCCGAAGACGGTGATATTATAGCCGGGATGGTAGATGATCGGGATCATGAAAAGTCCGCCGGGTCGGCACACGATCGGGATCGCCGGGCCGCCACATCCTCCGGGCGGCTGGCGTCGGCGCGAGACTTTCCATCATAATCGAGGCTGTCAAGCGGCGAGATGCCAACGCGGAGGATGGTACCGGGCGGGACCGGAACTCCGCATCCGGCCGGTCGGACGGTGCGAGGGGTCAGGACGGATGATCGAGCTACGGGGCGTGTCGAAGACCTACGGCGGCCAGGCTGTGCTCCATCCGCTCGACCTGGTCGTCACGCCCGGGCGGACGACGGTGCTGATCGGGCCGAGCGGCTGCGGCAAATCGACGCTGTTGCGGCTGATGATCGGCCTGGTCGAGCCCGACTCGGGCACCGTCGCGATCGACGGCCAGCTCGTGAACCCCGAGAACGTGCTGGAAGTCCGCAGGCGGTCTCGGCTACGTGACCCAGGACGGCGGGTTATTCCCCCACCTGACGGCCCGGCGCAACGTCGAGCTGATCGCCCGGTATCCTCGGGTGGGACCGGGCACGGATCGACGAGCGGGTCGCCAGCTGGCCGAGCTGACCCAGTTCCCGGTCGACGGCCTCGACCGCTATCCGGCGCAGCTCTCGGGCGGCCAGAAGCAGCGGGCCAGCCTGATGCGCGCGCTGATGCTCGATCCGCGCGTCATCCTGCTCGACGAGCCGATGGGCGCGCTCGACCCGATGGTCCGCGCCGAGCTGCAGACGGACCTTCGCGCCATCTTTCGCTCGCTGGAGAAGACCGTGATCATGGTGACGCACGACCTGGCCGAGGCCGCGTGGTTCGGCGACGAGATCCTGCTCATGCGCGACGGCCGGATCGTCCAGCGCGGCACGTTGCGGCAACTGATCGACGAGCCGGCCGAGCCGTTCGTCACGCGGTTCGTCGAGCGCCCAGCGGCAGGTCGTCGAGCTGGGCGCCGGGGGTGACTCATGACGCCGGCCGTTGTGGCGATCCTGGCGGCGGCGATCCTCGGCCAGGAGCCGGCGCCGATCGGTCCGCGTCGGGTCGAAGACGTTCACCGAGTCGGTGATCCTGGGCGAGATCGCCACGCCAGATTGTTGAACGAGCGCGGACATCCCGGCGTCGCACCGCCGCGAGCTGGGCGGTACGCAGGTCCTGTTCCACGCGCTCGAGGCCGACGAGCTGGACGTCTATCCCGAGTACACCGGCACGATCACCGGCGAGATCCTGTCGGGCAAGAACATCCGCGGCGACGAGGCCCTGCGTGCCGCCCTCGCCGAGCGAGGCATCGGGATGAGCCGGCCGCTCGGATTCAACGACACCTACGCGATCGGCATGCGCGAGGACCTCGCCGCCCGACTGGGGATCCGGACGCTCTCCGATCTGCGCGAGCATCCCGAGCTGAAGTTCGGCTTCAGCAACGAGTTCATGGAGCGGGCCGACGGCTGGCCCGGCCTGCGCGATCGGTACGGGCTGCCCGCAACGCGACGTCCGCGGCCTCGACCACGACCTGGCCTATCGCGCCATCGCCGTCGGGCGAGATCGACGCGACCGAGCTCTACTCGACCGACGCCGAGATCCGGGCGTACAAGCTCCGCGTGCTCGAGGACGACCGCCAGTTCTTCCCGTCGTATCGAATGCGTCTGGCTCTATCGCGCCGACCTGCCGGCGCGTTCGCCGGCCGCGCTGGGGGCGCTCGGCCGGCTGGAGGGCCGGATCAGCACGGCCGAGATGGCCGCGATGAACGCGCGGGCGAAGCTCGACCGCGTCGCCGAGGACCAGGTCGCCGCCGACTTCCTGGCGGAGAAGCTCGGGGTCGAGTCGAAGGTCGTCATCGAGGGCTGGATGGGTCGGCTGCTGCGGCGGCTGGGCGAGCACCTGACGCTGGTGGCGATCTCGCTGGCCGCGGCGATCGTGGTGGCGATCCCGCTGGGCATCGTCGCCGCGCACGACGGCCGCGGCTGGGCTCGGTCATCCTGGCCGTCGACGGGGATCATCCAGACGATCCCGTCGCTGGCGCTGCTGGTCTTCATGATCCCGTGGCTGGGGATCGGCGCGAAGCCGGCCCTGGTGGCGCTGTTTCTCTACAGCCTGCTGCCGATCGTCCGCAACACGGCGACCGGGCTGCGCGACATCCCGCCGTCGCTCCGCGAGTCGGCCGAGGCGCTGGGCCTGCCGCCGTTCACGCGGCTGGTGCGGATCGAGCTGCCGATGGCCTCGCGGGCGATCCTGGCCGGGATCAAGACGGCCGCCGTCATCAACGTCGGCACGGCCACGATCGGCGCCCTGATCGGCGCCGGCGGATTCGGCCAGCCGATCCTCACCGGCATCCGCCGCGACGACGTCGCGGATGATCCTGCTCGAAGGCGCCATCCCCGCGGCCGCTGCTGGCGCTGGCCGTCCAGGGGGCGTTCGACCTGGCCGAGCGGTTCCTCGTGCCGCGGGGGCTGCCGTTGACTAGCATCGATCAGTCGACGGTCAGGAACTGCACGCAGAAATAGTCGCGCTCGTCGGTCCATTCGGCCTCGAGCGAGAAGCCGGCCGGCCGTCAGGCGGGCGAAGTGCGCGAGGGTGTACTTGTAGGAATCCTCGGTGTGGATCGCCTCGCCCGCGTCGAAGGCGAACTCGCGGCCGGCGACCCGGACGAGCTGCCTGTTCCTTGGCTGACGAGGTGCAGCTCGACGCGCTCGGCGTGCGGAGGTAGTCGGCCCGGTGCTCGAAGGCGTCGAGGTCGAAGTCGGCGCCGAGCTCGCGGTTGATCCGCGCGAGCAAGTTCAGGTTGAACGCGGCGCTCACGCCCAGGCGGTCGTTGTACGCGGGCCAGACGATCGACTCGTCCTTGTCGAGGTCGAAGCCGATCAGCAGGCCGCCGCCGGGCCCGACCAGGCGGGCGATCGAGGTCAGCAGCCGCTGCGCGGCGGCCGGCTGGAAGTTGCCGATCGTCGAGCCGGGGAAGATAGACGACGCGGCGCGAGGCGGGCGGCGGTCCCGACTCCGGCAGGTCGAACGGCCCGGTGAAGTCGTCGCAGACCGGGATGATGTCGAGCGCGGGGAAGAGCCGGCCCAGGTCGGCCGCCGAGCGCGAGCAGCGGCTCGGGCGAGATATCCACCGGGACATAGGCCCGCGGGTCGCGAAGCTGCTCGAGCAGGAGCCGGGTCTTGACGGCGCTGCCGCTGCCCAGCTCGATCAGCTCGCAATCCGGGCCGATCGCCTCGGCCATCTCGCCGGCGTGTCGGCGCAGGATCGCCAGCTCGGTGCGGGTCAGGTAGTACTCGTCGAGCTCGCAGATCTCGTCGAAGAGGCGCGGACCCGCGTTCATCATAGAGGTACTTGCAGGGGAGGTCCTTGCGGGGCAATGCCAGCCCGTGCAGCACGTCGTCGCGGAATCGGTCGAGCCCTGCGGGATCACGGTCTCGCTGCCGGCCGCATCGTCGTCGTCGTTCGCGTCATCAACTTCTCGCCAGCCGGATTCCGGAGAACTGCCAGCGAGCCTCGGGGGGGAAGAAATTGCGGTAGGTGGACGCGGATGTGCGACGCCGGGGTCGCACACGATCCGCCGCGGAGCACGATCTGGTTGCACATGAACTTGGCGTTGTACTCGCCGAGGGCCCCGGCCGCGGGCCTCATCCCCGGATAGGGCGTGTAGGGGCTCTGCGTCCACTCCCAGACGTCGCCGAAGCATTGAGCAAGTCCCGTACCGGCCTCGGCGGGCGCGGGGTGGAAGGTCCGCCCTCGAGGAAGTTGCCGCGCGGTTCCTCGTCCTCGCGCGGCGATCTCCCACTCGGCCTCGGTCGGCAGCCGGGCGCCGGCCCATCGGGCGAAGGCGTCGGCCTCGTAATAGCTGACGTGGCAAGCCGGCTCGGAGGCGACGACCGGTCGGAACCCGCCCAGGGTCATCGTCCACCAGCGGCCGTCCACCTTCTCCCAGTACAGCGGCGCCCTCCAGCCGCGGGCGTTGCGCATGCGTCCAGCCGTCGGAGAGCCAGAGCTCGGGCTGGTCGTAACCGCCGTCCTCGATGAAGGCCAGGATATTCCCCGTTCGTGACCGGTCGCGAGGCGAGCTCGAAATCCTCGAGATAGCACCCGGTGCCGGGGCATCTCGTTGTCGAAGCAGAAGCCGCCGCCGTCGTGGCCGATCCGGTGCACGCCGCCGGGGAACGCGTGCCACGCCATCGGCCCGACGACCGCCGCGTCGGGCGGCGCCGCGTCGTCGCGGTAGGCGGGTCGCAGCGGGTTCCGCGAGAGCGTGTACTTGATGTCGGTGACGATCAGCTCCTGATGCTGCTGCTCGTGATTGAGCCCCAGCTCGATGACCGCGGCGGTCGCGGCGAGAACGCCGGCCGTCGGCCGTCGCCAGGAATCGCGACCGCGGCGTCGACGGCGGCGCGATAGGCGAAGACCTCGTCGAGCCTCGGCCGGGTGATCAGGCCCCGCTCGGCGCGCGCGATCCGCGGGCCGACGGCGTTGTAATACGAGTTGAACAGGATAGCTGAACGAGGGATGGAAGGCGCGGTATCCCGGCGCGTGCGGCGTCAGCAGGAACGTCTCGAAGAACCAGGTCGTGTGGGCCAGGTGCCACTTCGACCGGGCTGGCGTCGGGCATCGGCTGGACCTGGCAGTCCTCGGGCGCTCAGGGGCTCGGCCAGCCGCACGGTCATCGCGCCGGACGTTCCGATAGCCGCTCGCGCCAGCGCGGCCGCCGGCTCGCCCGCGATCGGCGGACATTCGAGCAACTGTCGGGGCTGCTCGCTGGATCGCATCACGCGGAGTTCCACATCATAGATGATTGAGTAGGATCGTCCCAATCTAGCAGAAACGCTGCCAGTCGTTCTGTCATTTTATCTGGTAGGAAAGGGCTGCACGCTCGCCAGCCGATTGCCGCGCGGCGGAATGCCATTTGCTAGCGTTCGATGTTCATCCAGTATTCATCCAGTACATGAAGGCACCCCACTGGGGTTGGGCGGGAGCATGCCACATGGCGATAACCGGGGAGTCGCACGTCCCCGGTGGTTGCTGGCCGCCGCGTGCTGGGCGGGTTTGTGGATCCTGTACGCGATCCTGGCGGGGAGCTTGAGCTGGGCGGAGCTTGCGGCGGGAGCGGTGGCCTCGGCACTGGCGACGCGTGGCCGTATTCGTATCGGGCAGCCCGGAACATCTCGGCCGGATGCCCTTGAGCTGGTGGCTGCTCATCCTGAAGCGATTACCCGGCCGGGTGTTCGTTGACAGCGTCCGGGTCCTGGGGGCCGCAGTCGGGCCGCAGCGGCCGCGGGGGCGGCTGATCACCGTGCCCTTCGAATACGGCGGCGATGATACCGTGGGCGGGATCGCGGCGGGCGCTGGTCGTGGCGGCTGCGTCGCTTGCTCCCAACTCGTACGTCGTGACGGTCGATGCTCGGGACGAGTTCGAGCCCGGGGACGAGGGGTGCTGGTCCACCAGCTCGTCCCGTCGCGAGAAATTCCAGGACAGGGGGATCGCCGGTGGCCAATCTGAATCCGTGGCTGGTCGCGGCGGCCGCCCTGCTGATGGGGCTGGTGCCGTGCGGCCGCGGTGATCGTTCGCAAGGGGCTGGCGGATGGCATGGCGGCGCTCCAGCTCGCGGGGATCCTGGCGACGTTGGCGACGCTGCTGTTGGCCGTCGGGCTGGAGAGGCCGACGATCGCCGACATCCCGATGGCGTTGGCGGTCCTGTCGTTCGGCTCGAGCCTGCTCTATGCGCACTTCCTGGAGCGCTGGCTATGAGTCGCGTGGCTTTCGTGGTGGCGATGTTCCTGCTGGCGGCCTCGGTGGTCGTTATTTGGGTCAGCATCGTGGGGCTGGTGCGGTCGCGGGGTCCATTTGACCGGCTGCATTTCGCGGGCGCGGCGGTCCTTGCTGGGACCGGCCGGCCTGGCGATGGCGATCTTGCTGGCGGGGATGCCGGCCGGGTCGAGTGTTCGCGCGGTGTTGATCGCGGCCATCCTGGGTGCCGGCGGCGGCCTGATCACGCACGCGACGGCGCGGGCCGAATGGCTACGGATCGAGGGGCATAAGCGCGAGTCGCAGGCGGGAGAAGGCGGGTCCCATGGAGCTCCTTGAGGCCCTCAGCTATCTACTGGTTGCCGCGTCGGGGACGGCCGTGGTCCTCACTCGCGAGCCGCGTCGCCAGGCGCTCATGCAGGGCCTCTTCGGCATGTGCCTGACCGTGCTGTTCCTGGTCCTCCAGGCGCCCGATGTTGCACTATCGGAGGTCGCCGTCGGCGCCGCGGCGCTTGCCCCTGATGATCCTGGTGGCGCTGGCGAGTATTCGTCAGGCAGCCATCGAAGGGCGGAGGGCCGGAGGGGGCCGCGGGGGGCGGCGATCGATCATGAAACCCGCGACGCGGCTCCGGTTATTCTTGCCCGCGGCGGCGGGTCTGGGATTCGTGCTGGCGAGCGGATTCGCCGGCCTCGCGCCGTTCGGGAGCTCGTCGTCGCCGCCCGAACGGACGGTCGGCGACTGGCTCAACCGGGTGTGCACGGCCGAGCGGCACCTCACGAACGTGGTCTCGGCGGTGAACTTCGACTACCGCGGCCTGGACACGCTCGGCGAGGAATACATCCTGTTCGCCTCGGTCGATCGGGGTCGCGCTTCTGCTCCGCGCAGCGCTCGCGGCGAGTCGGAGAGTGCGAGGCCCGAGGGGCACGAGGACCGCGTCTGGCAGCACCGGAGCCCGGCGATCCGCTGGTCGGGCCGATGGATGATCGGGCTGGTGAACCTGTTCGGCCTGTACGTCGTGATCCATGCCCAGTTGACGCCCGGCGGCGGATTTCAGGGCGGCGTGATCCTCGGCACCGGGTCGCTCCTCGTCTACCTGGCGGAGAGCTATCGGAACTACCGACAGGCCGTGCTCAAGCCTTGGGTCGATTTGGCCGAGGCGGTCGGCGCGGGCGGTTACGCCGCTCGTCGGCCTCGCGGGGCTCGCGGCCGGGGGAGCCTTCCTCGAGAACCTGCTGCCGCTGGGCCAGACGGGTACGCTGCTGTCGGCGGGCACGATCCCGGTCATCAACCTCTTCGTCGGGCTCGAGGTCGCGGCGGGGTTCGCGCTGCTGTTCGTCGAGTTCCTCGAGGAGACGCGAGAAGACACCGGCGGAGGCCGCTCATGAGCGCGCTGCCTTATGTTACGGCGGGCCTGGCTGCTACTGGTCGGCCTGTACGGCATCACGACCAGTCGCAACCTGATCCACCTGGTGATCTGCCTGGCGGTCGTGCAGTCGTCGACCTACGTGCTGCTGCTGAGCATCGGCTATCGACGCGGCGCAGGGCCGCCGATCTTCTACGACGTTCCGCCCGGGACGCCGGCCGTTGACCCGGTCGTGCAGGCGCTCGTACTGACCGATATCGTCGTGGGGGCGACGGTGTCGGCGCTCCTGCTGGCGCTCGCCGTGCAGATCCACAAGCAGAAGGGGTCGCTGGATCCGGAGCGGCTCCGGGAGATGCGAGGCTGACGTGGCGCACCTGACCGTCCTGCCCGTGGCGGTGCCGCTCCTGGCCGCCGCGATCCTGGTCGGCGGCCAGCCGATCCTGCACCGACGGATCATCGACTCCGCCGCGATCGCGACGGCGGCGTTCGTCGCGATGCTGTGCGGACTGCTGGCATGGCGGTGCGCGGACGGTGCCGATCATCGACTGGGCCGGGGCGTGGCGGCCCCGCGACGGCGTGGCGCTGGGCGTCGCATTCGTCGGTCGACCCGATCGGATCGGGGCTCGCCTGCCTGGCGGCCTCGCTGACGACGGCCTCGCTGATCTACTCCTGGCGGTACTTCAAGGCCGTCGGTGCGATCTACCACGCGCTCCTGCTGGTGTTCCTCGCCGGCATGGTCGGGCTTCTGCCTCACGGGCGACCTCTTCAACATGTTCGTCTTCTTCGAGCTGATGAGCGTCGCGGCGTATGCGCCTGACGGGTTACAAGATCGAGGAGGAGAAGTCGCTGGAGGGGGCGCTCAACTTCGCAGTGGTCAACAGCGTCGGGGCGTTCCTGATCCTGATCGGGATCGCGCTGATCTACGCCCGCACCGGGGCGCTGAACCTCGCGCAGATCGGCCGGGCGCTGGGCGACCAGCCGGCGGACGGCCTGGTCATCGCGTCGTTCGTGCTGATCGTCTCGGGCCTGGCGGTCAAGGGCGCGATCATGCCGTTTCACTTCTGGCTGGCCGATGCGCACGCGGTGGCGCCGTCGCCGGTCTGCGTGCTGTTCTCGGGGGTGATGGTCGAGCTGGGACTCTATGGCATCGCTCGCGTCTACTGGACGGCCTACGCCTTGCCCCTCGAGACGCACCGCGCGGCGGTGGGCGGGATCTTCCTGGCGGTCGGCAGCTTCTCGGCGGTCGTTGGCGGGGTGATGTGCCTGGCGCAGCGGCACATCAAGCGATTGCTGGCCTTCTCGACGATCAGCCACATGGGGATCCTCCTGATCGCGCTGGGACTCATGAGTCCGCTGGCGCTCGCCGGGGCCTCCATCTACGTCGTGGCACACGGGCTGATCAAGGGCGCGCTGTTCCTGCTCGCGGGCATCTTGCTCGATCGCAGGGGGACGGTTGACGAGTACGAGCTGCGGGGCCAGGGCGGAAGTCTGCCGCTCACGGGGATTGCGTTCGTGCTGGGCGCGCTTGGACTGGCGGGCGTCCCGCCGTTCGCCACCGGGCCGGGCAAAGAGCTGATCGAGCACGTCGGCAGCGTGGGCGGACGGGGCTGGGTTGCTATCCCGTTAGCGCCGTCGGCCGCCATGACGGCGGGGGCCGTCCTGCGGGTCGCGGGGCGGGTCTTCCTCGGCTGGGGGCGGCCGGAGGACGACGGTGACGTTCGGCCTCAACCCGAGGACGAGCGGGAGACTCCCGCCAATGATGGGCGGGCCTCGCTGGTGATGCTGACGCCGGTGTGGGCCTTGCTCGTGGCGGCCGGACTGTCCAGCGGATTGGCCATCTGGAGTCAACCCGTCGAGGCGGCGGCCCGGAGCTTCATGGAGACCCGGCAATATCACGCGCAGATCCTGGACGGCAGCCGCGAGGGTGGAGCGATCACGGCGGCCGTGGGAACGTCGGCCGCCGGGCCGTCGCTCTCGACCGCGGTGATCCTGATCCTCACGCTCGTGATCGCGGCGCTCTCGCTGTTCAGCGATCGTCTCCCGGGCAATTTTCGACGAGTGAGCAGGCGAATCGTGGATGGCCTGCTCGGCCCGATCCGTGCGCTTCACAGCGGCAAGGTTGGCGATTACGTGACGTGGCTCACGCTGGGAGTCGCCGCGTTTGGGATTGTCCTGGGGGCACTGACGGGCGTGATCGGGCGTCGCTAAGGTTCCCTACCCTTCACGACAATCCGGGCAGCAGGGCCTCGATCCACTCGGGCGTGACGACCCACGGATCGGGAGGTATCTGGCCGAGATCGAAGCGGTCGAGCCAGTCGCGCGGGGCAGACGGGATGACGGCGTCAGCCCACCCGCAGGCGGACGCCAGCGCACCGACCAAGCGACGCGGGTCGACCCCGGCCTCGCGAAGCGTGGCGAGCTTGAGCGAGCCGTCGCGCTTGGCCAGCCGTCGGCCGTCGGGGGTGACCGCGAGCGGGACGTGTGCGAAGCGCGGCTCGGCCCTGTCGAGGGCCCGGTACAGCAGGATCTGGCGGGGCGTGCTCGTCAGCAGGTCCGAGCCGCGGATGACCTGGTTGATCCCCATCGCGGCATCGTCGACCACCACGGCGAGCTGGTAGGCCGGGCCGACGGAGTTCCGCGCCACGATGAAGTCGCCCCCCGCGCGGGAGGGGTCGATCGCAACGGGGCCCTGGAACAGGTCGTCCCAGGCGACCTCGCCCGTCGGGACGCGGAACCGCCAGGTGAAGGGCCGTTCGCCGAGCTCGCGGGCATCGTTGGCCGCTCGGCCCGAGCAGGTGCCGGGGTAGCTCGGTCCTTCTTCCTCCGGGTGCGGCGCACTGGCCGCGCGCTGGATGTCGGCCCGGGTGCAGGTGCAGGGGTAGACGGCCTCGCCGGCCTTCAGCGTCTCGAGGGCCGCCGCGTAAAGTGCGAGTCGCGACGACTGGACATAGGGCGTTGACGGGCCGCCGACGTCGGGGCCCTCGTCCCAGTCAAGCCCCAGCCAGGCGAGGTCCAGCAACGCGCCTGCACTCGCTTCGGGCCGGACCCGCGAGGCATCGAGGTCCTCGACACGGAGCACGACCCGCCCGCCGTGGCTGCGGGCGGCAAGCCAGGCGATCAGGAAGGTCCGGGCATGGCCGAGGTGCAGACCGCCCGTCGGCGAGGGCGCCAGCCGTCCGACCGGAAAGCTCGGTCTGTCCCTGGCATGTCGCGACTCGGACATCCGTTGGTGGCCTCCCTCGCTGTCGGGCGACGAGGTTCGACTGGTTCCGTCCCGGCGGATCGGGTCTAATGGAACTGGTGACGCGGGAGGATGAACCGCGCCGCCCGATCGACTGTCATCCTAATACGACGATCCGGGACTTGCCGCGGATCTTCCCACTTTTTCGAGAGTCAGGAGCCTCCCTTGGATTCCGACCTGAAGCGCTCGGCGCAGGGGCGTGACCGACCAGATCCTTCAAGTTCGAGACTCTCTTTGACTTGGGCTCGAAGCAAGCTCACCGCGACACGCTCGAGACGGAGATGAACGGTCCGACCTTCTGGAACGACCAGGAGCGGGCCAAGACGATCATCGCCGAGCTGAAGGGGCTGAACTCCTTCCTGAAGCCGTTCGAGGACCTGGTCCGCCAGGCCGAGAACCTCGAGGCGACGATCGAGCTGGCCGAAGAGGCCGACTCGTCCGATTTCGATGACGAGATCCGCTCGGCCGTCCGCCAGGCGGAGACCGACTTCCGCGACGTTCGAGCTCCGCTCGATGCTCAGCGGGCCCAACGACCACTGCAACGCGTTCGTCCGGGTCCACGCCGGGGCCGGCGGGACCGAGGCGTGCGACTGGGCCGAGATGCTGATGCGGATGTACCTGATGTGGGCCGAATCCAAGGGATTCAAGGCCGAGATCACCGACCGCGAGGACGGTGGAGCCGCCGGTATCCAGGAGGCGAGCCTCTACATCAAGGGCGAGTACGCCTACGGCTACCTTCGCGGCGAGTCGGGCGTCCACCGGCTGGTTCGGATCAGCCCTTATGACGCGGCGGCCCGCCGGCATACGTCGTTTGCCTCGGTCAACGTCCTGCCCGAGGTCGACGATACGATCGACATCGTGCTCAAGGACGACGACCTCAAGCGCGACGTGTTCCGCTCGGGCGGACCCGGCGGCCAGCACCAGAACAAGACCGAGTCGGGCGTCCGATACACGCACATGCCCACCGGCGTGGCGGCCGAGTCGCGCAGCGAACGCTCGCAGTACAAGAACGACGCCAATGCGCTGGCACTCCTCAAGGCCAAGCTGATCCGCATGGAGGAAGAGAAGCGCGAGGCCGAGTACGCCAAGAAGTACGACGAGAAGGGCGACGTCAGCTTCGGCAACCAGATCCGCTCGTACGTGCTCCAGCCCTACCAGCTCGTGAAGGACTCGCGGACCGGCCACGAGGTCGGCAACCCTCGCTCCGTGCTCGACGGCGGGCTGGATGGGTTCATCGAGTCGTACCTGCGAGCAAAGCTGGCGGGAGCCACCGCCAGGTCATGAGCGCCTCGATGGAAGAACAGCCCGAATCCGCATTCCTCGCCGAGTTCATCGACGGTCGCGCCAGCCTGCGGAGCCGCTCCTTCGGCGTGGCGTTCCGCAAGCTGGCCGACCGCTGGTCGGACGAGCTGATCGGGGCGGAGACGGGTGTTGTTCTGGCGCGTTCCCATCCGATCACGGCCGAGGGTGAAGATCCCACGCGGGTCGTCAACCCGGTCTACCAGGAAGCTCAGCTCCACGGAGCGCCGCGAGCGGCGAGCGTCTGCCTGCTGTTCACGGGGCTCTCGTTCGACCATCACTTCTCGGCCGCCGTCACGCTGAGCGCGGATCCCGAGAATTCGGACGCAGTGCTGATCGATTACGACGCCGCCGACCGCTGCCGATCGCCGGTTCAGGTGCTGGCGGCGACCTACGTGGTCTCGCTGAATTCGGGCGCGCTCGAGTCGGCGGATCCCGCTCGGATCGTCTGGCAGGTCGGGCCGCCGGACCAGGGCCGGCTCGAGCTGTCGGCCGTGGCGCCGTGCTCGCTCGCGATGGCCGAGGCCGGCCGCGGCGCAACGCGCGTCCAGATCATTGCGCCCACCCAGGCCGGCACATTCACCCATCGCCTTCGCTACGGCTGGCGCTGGACCAGCGCCCGGGCGTTGACCCGGTAGACCGCGTATCGCCCCTCGACGTGGAGCAGCTCGAGCGGTGCCGATCGTTCGGTGGACGTCGTGCCTGACGATTGAGCCGCCAGCTCGGCGATGACATGGTCGGCCCCCTGGCGAACGGCCAGCGCGGCGAGCCGGGCGTCGGGGATCGCGTCGTACCGCGACTCGAACTCGTGCCGATGCGCCACGTAGGCGGATACGAAGGACTCGGGCGTCCCGCGGAAATCGACGTGATCCGCAAATCGAGCAAACCAGTCGGCCAGGCCGGCCGCATGGTAGGGGCTTCCCGAGCGGTTGAAGGCCAGGCAACGGCGCGACCAGAGGCGGAATGTCTTGGGCCCCGGCGGTCCGATGAACCGGGCCGATCGCGGGGTATGATCGCGGCACCAGGCGGCCAGCCGTTCGACGTCGTCCAGCGGCACGGGTGCGAACCGGCAGCGGTCGATCAGCCCCCGGACCAAGGAGCTTCGCGCGGCGGGACTGTCCGCCGGGATGAGCGTCGCGAGCATCGCCGCGATCGGCACGAACCAGGCGGCCCCGAGGATTACGGCGCGTCTTCGATATCTGACCGCCCCGGTTGCTCCGGCGTCGATTACCGGCCACCGAATCCACGCCCGGCGACTGCCCGCGATCCAGCCCAGCCCGAGCGCGATCAGCATCGAGGTCTGGCCCGACTCGGTATCGTGGTGCGACAGGAAATCCACGCCGAGGGCCGCCACCAGCGTGAAGGCCATCCAGGGGAGAACTCGGGGAACCCGGCGGCCGGCGGAAGAATTGCTAAGCCAGACTCCGGCCGTCGTGGCGAGCTCAACACAAACCGCCACCACCAGTCGCCAATCGCCCAGGAAACCGGCCGCGAGCACGGCGCATCGCATCCGGCCGAGGCGATCCCCACTCTTCCAGAGCATGACCATTCGCCCCGCGATCAAGGTCAGCGCCAGCCCGCGGGACACCGTCGCCATCCGGAATGGCTGAGAGATGGTCACCTGAACCGCGTGGAACCGCTCGATCGCACACCAGGCCAGCCCGAGCCCGAACAGCAATGTTAGTAGCATCGAGGCCAGCCGGTTCCGCGCGGCTTGCGTGCTGGCCGGGTCGTGGTCTGCCGAGGTCCGGTCCTCTCGACGTGAGGCACCCGCCGCGATGAACCCGAGCCAGCCCAGCGCCACGAAGCCGAACCAGGCAAGCCACTGGGGCATCCGCCAGAGATGCGGCAGCATGTGCTGGGGATTCTGGAGCTCGACGCTGAGCATCCAGAAGATCGGCGAAGGCAGGTCGCCGAACAGCGTCGCGCACTGCGGCAGGTTGATGGCAAGTCCGGGTCCGACAGCGACAGCCACCGCGGCCAGTCCTCGCGCGGCCAGAGCCGGACGGACGCGCGTCGCCGTCCCTATGACCGCCCAGGCGACCCAGCTCGCCCCGATGGTCATCGCAAGCTGGAGACCGACCGAGGGATGGATGACCGTTGCCAGTGCAACGGCGAGCGCCGATCGCCAGGTTCCCCGGGCCGGATCGCTGACGACCCAGGCGATGGCCACCCAGCCCAGCGCGAGGGCCACCAGGCGGTCGAGGACCATGGCCTCGAAGAGGTGGTTGGTCCCGATGTTCCCGGCCTTGGCCCCGAGCAGCAGGATGAAGGCGAGCCAGCCCGCAGATTGCCCGAGGTCCGGCCAGACCGCATCAGCCAGGCGGCGGATTCCCCAGCAGGTCGCGAGGAACGTCCCGACAAAGGCGAAAAAGAGGGCCGCCGGCAGTCCCAGCAAGCGCGAGGCGACATCGAGGATCGCCAGCGCGCCGCGGTGCGGATTGAACGCGTCAACCGCCTGGATGAAGGGGTCGTCCGCGTAGAGCGCCGGGTCCTGGCGGTGGAGGAGGAGCGGCAGCCGGTAGGCCTGGTCGCCGTCGAAGCTATGGTAGCCCCGGAGCGTCAGGTAGACGCCCAGGACCACGACGACCGGCAGCCAGCCGGGGACGCGTCGGCCCGATCCCTCGCCCGTTGCGGAATCTCTGTTCATCGGCACGGGCTCCATCCCGTGGGCTCGGGCCGATGACGCACGGCGATCCCGGGGCCACGTCGATCAACGGCGGCCGGAGTGTGCCGCGATCGGCTCAGCCCGTCAACCTCACCTCGGCCGGGCGGCGCTATCGAGACTCGCCTTGATGTCGGAAATGGCCTTCTCGAGCACCGGGTCCGTGACTAGTCGGCTGGCCTGTGGCAACTCGGGCGGCGCGGGCGGGGCGACCCCTTCACGGTCCACGGCCGTCGCCTCGTGGACGTTTTGCTCCGCCTCATCCCGCCGGGCGGTCTGGACCACCTGCTCGTCCGCCGCCTTCGCCTCGGCCTCCTGCGGTAACCCCTTGCTCTTGATATGGTTAACAAGATGACGCACCGGAGGCGAATTCCAGATCCGGTCGGCAGGGTGATACTGGTTATCCCAGCGGATGGCCCACGATGCACGGGCCTGCTCGGCGGCCCAGGGAAAGGCCTCGAGCTGTTTCAGGCCGCGAGACTGAATCCCGGCCGTGGCGAATGCCGCGATGAGGGCCCCCTTGGCGATCCCCACCAGGAACCCGGCGAACTGATCGTTGCGGCTGCGCTGGGCGGCAGGCCGGGGATCTCGGGCCGGCGGGTCATCTTGAGTACCAGCGTGGTCGCACCCACCAGGACGACGTAGCTCAGAGCCGCCGCCACCCACCAGAGCAGTGGGTCGAGGAACTCGCGCGGGATGGCCGACAGGTAGCGTACGACGTACGGCTTGGCCTGGCCGCGGACCGGGTCGGCCAGATAGAAGCACGCGACCGTTCCGCCCAGCCGGATCGCCTGGTAGCCGAAACCCTGGAGCCAGCCACGAATGGCGACGATCAGGATGAGGATGCCCAATGCCACGTCCAGACCCATCGTGATCCCCCCCATCGCCATCGTCTTGTCGGGTGTCATTTCTTAGTATCTTCGTCGGCCGCGGTCGGTTCTTGGAGGAAAACCTTCCGGCGTATCCCAGGAAATCGGCACCCGGCCGGTTGAAACTTCAGGAATTCGGGGTCACCATGAATCGGCTTTCGAGCGATTCGGGCGCCGTGCTCGATCACGAACCCGATCAACGTCCCGGGACGGGAGCGACCCTCGTGATGGAATCCTCGCGCTCATCGTTGCGGCGAGGCCCGCTCGCCCGCTGTCTGGCGTCCCTGATCCTCTTCGCGGCGGGGCAGTCGGCGTCCGCCGATGACTTCAGCCGGATCATCGGGCCTCCGCTTTTCGAGGTTCCTGCGAAACGGGCCGCACAGGGCACGGGGCATCTGACGGTCCGCGAGATCGAGGCCATGCCCGAGGTCGTGCGCGGCGAGCGTGCGGCCTTCATCATCGTCGCGACCGACGAGGGCAACCTGGCGAAGCTGCTGGTCGCACCCGTCCTGCGACGGCAGGCGGGCGCGGGGAGGAAGGGTGAGCTCGCCGCGGTCCTCCAGATCGAGCGGTTCGAGACGATCGACGCCGGCGACCGGATCGCCCGCAAGGCGCGGGGCCGCGAGGTCTTGCTGTTCGACGGATTTGAGTTCGATCTCGATACCGGTCAGGTGGTCCCGCCGGGATTCGGCGGCGACGTCGCCTACACGTCCAAAGGCGAGCGCGGACCCGAGCTGACGGCCCTTGGCACCAGCAAGCTCTTCGCCGTCGATCGGCCGATCGCCGTCCCGGCCGCGGTGCCAGGTCGGCCGTCGCCGGGCCCGGGCGTGTTGCCGGGCGACTTCAGCGGCCGCTATACGCTGGTGGCAAACGGGCAGACTTCCGGCGCGCTCGAGATCGCGGTCGATGCCGGCGGGCAAGTGAGCGGGCGGTTCCGCACCGATCGCACGGGCGCCGAGTACCCGGTCAGCGGTAAGGTCGCGGCCGACCTAGCCCGTCGGATCGAGTTCGAGATCAAGTTCCCCCGGTCGCGGCAGGTTTACGAGGGTCTGCTCTGGACCGAGGAAAAGAACGTCTTCGCCGGGACCGCGCAGATCCAGGAGCACCCCTACAGCTTCATCGCGGTCCGCGAGGGGGCTGGATTGCTTCCCGAGACTCTTGAGGCAATCAGTCCGCCGCGATCGCCGCCCACCCTGGCCTCGACGATCCGGGTCGTCGGCCTGGAGGCCGAAGCCGACCGTTATGTCCTCGACGGGGCATCGCGATCGGCGGATGAGCTGAAGACGGCCCTGGCCGCCGCCGCGAAGGCGCAGACGGGCGCCTCGGTGCTGCTGCGCGTCTCCTCATCCACGCCCTTCCATCGCGTCGAGCGGGCGACGCGGCTGATCCGCGAGGCCGGCATCACGAACATCCGCCTGGCGGCCGCTGCTACCGAGTAACCGGAAGGCCGCGTTGACCGGGCTCCCGTGGTATGATCAGTCGCCGCGGCACCCGAAGCCGCTGGGAGCGTTTGGCCGGCTGGTGCCGCCCCTGGTCTTCAAAACCAGTGTGAGACTTGGAGACAAGCCTCAGGTGGGTTCGATTCCCATCCGCTCCCGTTGCTGACGATCAGGTTTCAAAATAGCCGCAGGCCCTCAGGTGCTCGACGCTCCGCGCGACGCGAGCCTGCCGCGCCTCGAGGCCCGGCTCGTGCTCGCCGCCGATCCCCTCGAGCTCGATCGTGTAGGGGCCGGCGAATCTTACGCTGTCGAGGATCTCGCGGATCCGGACGAAGTCCACGGCGCCGCCGTCGCCCAGGGCGGGGAAATACCAGTCCTCGTAGCCGCCGCGGTTGTCCTTGACGTGCACGTTTCGGACGAGGTGCTTGACTCGCTCCAGCTCGTCGCACGGGTCGGCGCCCTGGTTGTAATACGCGATGTTGCCGGTGTCGAAGTTCAGCCGCACGTTCGGATGATCCACCTCCACCATCAGGGCCAGCATCGCCGAGGCGTTCTGCGTGGGGCCCTTGTGCGTCTCGAGCGCGAGCGTGATACCCGACTCGCGGGCCGTGTCGCCCAGTTGCTTCACATGGGCGACGATCGTCCGGCGCTCGGCGTCGTCGGTCGGCTGGCCGGCACCCGTGACGCAGACCTCGACCCGGAACCACCGGGCGGCGAACCGGATGCGACGCTCGGTCAGGGCGAGGCCCTCGGCCGTGCGGATGTCGGCACCGCCGACGTTACAGCCGCTAATCAGGACACCGTGGCGATCGAGCAGGGCCTTGAAGTCCTCGACCGTCCGGTCGTCGTCCTTCTCGGTGATGACGGCCGATTCGGGGATCACCAGGCCGCCGAAGTTGTGGCCTCGCAGGGCGAGCTCCAGGTGCGCGATGCCCGCGGCGCGGATGTTCTCCGCCGCCGCCCGCACGCCCGACGGGCCGTAGCTGTTGGTGAAACAACTGATGATCCGCTTCATGCGAGGGATGCCCCGGGATGGCCGTGCGGTCGGGTGATTGGCACGTTGGAACGGTCAGCTCGTGCCATCGAGCGGCTCGAGTGCGATCGGGAACTCGCCGCCCGGGTCGGCGATCCTGAGCGCGTACCGGCCCTCGAGCACGGCGAGCAGCGTCCGGCCGCAAAGGTCGGCCCGCCAGCCCTGGAGCAGGACCGGGTCATGATGCGCGGGGCGACCCTCAAGGAACCAGCGGATCAGGTGCTTGATGTCCGACTGGTTCGCCACCAGCGAGCCGGCGATCCGATTGAGCGAACAGCACTGCGCGAGCACGCCGGAGAGCAGGCCGGAGAGGGTCGAGATCCCGGGCGGCTCCTCGAATCGCGAGGCCGCCTCGGGGAGCGATTCCTCGGGCACTTGCCGGGCGGAATCGAGCACGCGGAGGATCTCGTCGCCGCGGTTCAGCAGTCCCGGGCGGTTGAAGTCGCGCAGGGCCTCCAGACCGCGGCGGTTGGCGGGCATCCGCTTGGCGATGGCGACGAGCAGGTCATCCCGCATCACCTGACGCAGGGGACGGTTCTGCCGCCGAGCCTCGTCCTCGCGCCATTCCGAGAGCCTGCGAGCCGCCTCGAGGCCCCGGCGATTGAGCTGATTCAGCCCGGGCAGGCGGCGCCATCGGTCCTCGTCGGCCCGGCGAGAGATCTCCAGGATGTAGGCCTCGAACTCCTCCTCGGCCCACTCCTTGCGGCCGAGCTCGGCGAGCCGCCCGGCTAGGTCGTCGGCCAGGTTGAGGAGGTAACGCACGTCGTCCAGGGCATACTCGATCTGAGCCGAAGAGAGCGGCCGGTGCCGCCAGTCGGTCCGGGTCTCGCCGCCGCCGATCGTGACGCCCAGAAGCTGGCCGACCAGGTTGACGAGCGACAGCGGATAGCTGAAGCCGACCAGGCCGGCGGCCATCTGCACGTCGAAGACCCGCCGCGGCAGCTTGCCCGTCCGCAGCAGGCAGATCCTCAGGTCCTCGCCGGCGGCGTGCATCACCACGTCCATCGACGGGTCGCAGACCAGGTCCCAGAACGGGTCCAGGTCACGCACGGCCAGCGGGTCGACCAGGGCCAGCCGGTCGCTCGAGGCGACCTGGACCAGGCAGAGCTGCGGCTCGAAGGTGGACTCGGAGACGAATTCGGTGTCGAAGCCAAATCGCCCGGCGGCCCTCAGATGGTCGACCAGGGCAAGGAGCTGTGACTGCGTCGTGATCAGGGATTCGCCCGAGACGGTGGCCATGGTTCGCCGTTCTTGAGAGGGGCCGGGAGGGCCGGATTGCTGCGGTCATCCAACGAGGATCTGGGCGTCCGTCTCGTCCGTCTTGGCTCCGGACCGGGGTCCGTCCCTCCGGCCCGGTTCATCAGGATGGCGGACGCGCCGGCGCGTCCGGGTGCTCGTCGAGGAAGCGGAGGATCACGCCGTTGGACACGGGAGGATTTTCATAGGGGGCCAGGTGCCCCGCGCGGGGAACGACCTCGAGTCGGGCGCCGGGGATCGCGTCGGCCATCGCCTGGTGCTCGATCGGCGTCGTGACCTGATCCTCCTCGCCGACCAGCACGAGCGTCGGCACGCGGATGCCGGCAAGGACCGACGTCCGGTCCGGCCGCGAGGCCATGGCCCGCAGGGCTCCCACGATCCCACGGGCGCTGTTGCGCTCCATCAGCCGCCGCATCGGGGCGACCTGCTCGGGGCGGTTGTCGATCGTCCATTGCGAGAACAGCCTGGGGATCATGGCCTCGATCACGGGCCCGGGACCTCCGGCCTGGAGGACGGCCTGCGCGAGCTCCTCGCGCTTCGCGGCGACCTCGGGCGAATCGGCCCCGGCTCGCGTGTCCATCAGCATGAGCGCGCTCAACCGATCCGGGTACCGCTCGGCCAGAGAGAGCGCCACGTATCCGCCCATCGAGAGACCGCCGACGACCACGGGCACGTCGAGGCCCAGCGTGTCGAGCAGCTCGATGACGTCGTCGGCCATCTCGTCGATCGTGTAGTCGCCATCGGGAGCCGGCGAGTCACCGTGACCGCGCAGGTCGGCGCAATGATCCGGTAGGTCGAGCCGATCGCGTCGAGCTGCTCCTTCCACATTCCCCGACCGAGCGGGAACCCGTGGAGCAAAACGACCGCGGGCCCCGGCCCTACATCAGTAAATGCCAGATGCATCGAACATCTCCCTGGGTGTCGGCGGGCCGATCCCTGGATTATAAGTCCGGTGATGGCCGGAATCGAGCCGTCTCCGTGAAGCATACGCGGTGTCGGTACCGCTCGTGCCGGCCCGTCCGCTCGGCGAGACGCTGCGACTTGTCCCCGACGGGACGGAAGCCGGGCGGGCCCGACTCAGGGGATGGCGGCCGGGGACGCGAGTCCCTAGAATGTGGGTGACCCGGCCATGGATACCCAAACGGTCTTGAGGACGAGGACTGGTTCCGATGCCCACGCCCAACGAACTCTACGACCGCGCGATCGAGTTGCGGGACCACGGCGACAAACCGGCGGCCGTCGCCCAGCTCGAGGAAGCCGTCGGCATCGACCCGGCCTTCGCGATCGGGCACGGGATGCTCGCCAAGCTCTACGCCGACCTCGCCGAGGCCGATAAGGCCATCGAGCACGCCCAGCGCGTCGTCGAGCTCGAGCCCGACGACACCTTCAGCTACACCGCGTTGTCGGTCATCTATCAGCGGTGCGGGCGGATTCCCGAGGCCGAGCAAGCCAAGGCCATGGCCTGGCAGAAACAGATGGGCTTCGAGTAGGCGGCCCGCGCAACCCCCCGAGTCTTCGACCAGAGGCCCGAGCATGCCCCGTCCACGCTCCGCGCGCACTTCCCTCCTGATCGTCCTGGCCGCCATCGCGTCGTCGGTGAGCCGCGCAGGCGAGGGCAACGCCCCGCTGCCCCCCCAGCCTGCCTCGAACCGGCCCGCCGTCGATCCCTGGATCGCCGCGCACATGCCGGAGCTCGATGGCCTCTACAAGCATCTGCATACGCATCCCGAGCTATCTTTCCAGGAGCACCAGACCGCCGCGCGAATGGCCGAGGAGCTGAAGAAAGCCGGCGCCGAGGTCACCACGGGCGTTGGCAAGGTGGGAGTGGTTGGTCTGCTGCGCAACGGCCCCGGACCGGTCGTCCTGGTCCGAACCGACATGGATGCCCTGCCCGTGACCGAGGAAACCGGCCTCCCCTATGCCAGCCGCCAGAAGGCGACTGACAAGGCCGGGCGGACCGTCGGCGTGATGCACGCCTGCGGCCACGACGTCCACATGACGTGCTTCGTCGGCACCGCTCGCTGGTTGGCCGATCACAAGGACCGGTGGTCGGGGACCGTCTTGCTCGTCGCACAGCCCGCCGAGGAAGCCATCGGCGGCGCACGCGCCATGCTCGATGATGGCCTTTATTCCCGATTTCCTCGGCCCGACTTCGCTCTGGCCCTGCATTGCACGGCCGATCAGCCGACGGGCACCGTTCACTACTGCCCGGGCCCGATGCTCGCCAGCTCGACGTCGGTCCTGATCACCATTCGCGGCAAGGGGGGGCATGGCGCATGGCCCCATCGCACCGTCGATCCGATCGTCCTCGCGTCGCTGGTGGTGCTGGACCTCCAGACGATCGTCAGCCGCGAGGTCCCTCCCGGCGACCCGGCCGTCGTGACCGTCGGCTCCATCCACGGGGGGACCAAGCACAACATCATTCCCGATGAGGTGAAGCTCCAGCTCACCCTCCGCGCGTTCTCCGAGGTGGTCCGCCAGCAACTGCTCGACGGAATTGGCCGTCGCGTCGAGGGACTTGCCCAGGCACATCAGGCCCCCAAGCCCTCGGTTGAGGTCGAGGAATCGACCCCGCCGACCATCAATTCTCCCGAGCTGGTCGAGCGCGTCGTGGCGGCGTTTCGGGACGCTCTCGGACCCGACCACGCGATGAAGACCTCGCCCGTCATGGGCGCCGAGGATTTCGGGCTGTTCGGCGAGCCCAAGATCCCGATCTGCATGTTCTGGATCGGCACGATGGATCCCGCTCGCCTCGAGACAGCCCGGTCCCGCAAGGAAGCTTTGCCGGCCCTGCATTCGTCGAAATACTATCCGGACCCGGGTCCGAGCATCGAGACGGGTATCCGCGCGATGACCTCGGCGGTTGTGAAGCTCCTGCCGCCCAGGTGACCCGCGGGGCTGTTCACGCGGTCAAGCTCGACGGCGTCGCCGGTTCCTGCCCAAATTACCGGCTCCCGCCACGGCGCCACACTCGTTGAATCCAGGCGACACAACGCGCTCGTCGGCGGATTTCGACTCGCGAGTCGGGTCGTCGTTCGCTAACCTGAAAGAGAGTCCAGGCGGAACGACACGCAGGAGACTGCATCCTATGAGAGATCCAGTATATGCATTGCCCGACGTCTCCGAGCTCCTCAGTCCCGGCGTGCTGATTTTCCCCGCCCTGGTGCGCCAGAACCTCCAGGGCATGATCGCGATGGCGCAGGGGGCCGAGCGGCTTCGGCCCCACGTCAAGACCCACAAAATGGCCGAGATCGTGCGGATGACCGAGCTGCTGGGCATCCGCAAGCACAAGTGCGCGACGCTTGCCGAGGCGGAGATGGTGGCCGCCGCGGGAGGCTCGGACGTGCTGGTGTCGTATCCCCTGATCGGCCCCAACCTGAAGCGGTTCACGAACCTGGTCCGGGGCTATCGTCAGACTACTTTCCGCGCAACCGTGGACGATCCCGATTCGGCGCGAGCACTCTCGGACGCCGTCGCCACCCTCGACCGGCCGGTCCCCGTCCTGATCGACCTGGAAATCGGGATGGGTCGGACCGGCATCGATCCCGGTGACGCCGCCGCCGAGCTGTATGCGCTGGTGGACCGGCTGCCGAACCTGGTCGCCGATGGCCTTCATGCCTACGACGGGCATATCCACGACACCGACCTCGTGGAGCGAAGGAAGAACGCACAGGCCGGGATGGAGCGCGTGCTGTCGCTTCGCGAGCGGCTCCTGAAGCGAGGGCAGGACGTCCCGCGGGTGGTCCTGGGGGGAACCCCCACGCTGCCGATCCACGCCGAGCTCGACATCCCGGGCGTCGAGTGTTCGCCGGGCACGACGGTGCTCCAGGACCAGAGCTATTCCACCCGATACCCCGACCTGCCGTTCCGGCCGGCTGCGCTGCTGTTCACCCGCGTGATCAGCCGACCCCGTTCCGGACGCCTGTGCCTCGACCTGGGACACAAGGCCGTGGCCGCCGACCCCGCCGGACCGCGTGCGCGGCTGCTGGATATCGACGATGCCCAGCCGGTGATGCACAGCGAGGAACACCTTGTTATCGAGACCGCGCACGCGGCGGATTTCCCCATCGGCACGCCGCTCCTGGCGGTGCCGATGCACGTCTGCCCCACCATGGCACTGCACCGGCGGGTCGACGTGATCGAGGATGGCGAGCACATCGGCCGATGGGACGTGACCGCGCGCGACCGCGTTGTGGGCATCTGATCGCCGTTCGCGGCGAAAGCCAGGAATCCGATGGGCGACCTCTGCGTGTCAGGCGTCGCCCCTGGCGGCCATCTCGTCGGCGTGGTAGCTCGATCGGACGAACGGGCCGCTTGCGACTTCGCGAAAGCCCAGCGATCGGGCGATCCGGCCGAGCTCGTCGAACTCGGCGGGAGGCAGGTACCGCGCAACCGGCAGGTGACCGGGCGAAGGCTGGAGGTACTGGCCCAGGGTCAGGAAATCGCAGCCGATCGCGCGAAGGTCGCTCATCGTCTCGATCACCTCCTCGGTCGTCTCGCCCAGGCCCAGCATGAGCCCGCTCTTGGTCAAGGTCTCGGGCCGCGACCGCTTGGCGTACGACAGGACCGAGAGACTCACCTCGTAGCGGCTCTTGCGCCGAACGTGCCGCTGGAGCCGCGCGACGGTCTCGAGGTTATGATTGAAGACCTCGGGCCGGGAGGCGAGGACCCGATCGATCGGCTCGGGCCGGCCGTCGAAGTCGGGAGTCAGCACCTCGATCGTCGCGCCGGTCCGGCTCCGGACGGCCTCGACGCATCGCGCGAAGTGCTCGGCGCCGCCGTCGGGCAGGTCGTCCCGGGTCACCGAGGTAATCACGACGTGCCGCAGGCCCAGGCGGAAGCATGCCTCGGCCAGGCGGTCGGGCTCGTCGTGCGCGACCGCCTCGGGACGGCCCCGCTTGACGGCGCAGAAGCCGCAGGGGCGCGTGCAGACGTCGCCCAGGATCATGAAGGTGGCCGTGCGTCGCGTCCAGCACTCCGAACGATTCGGGCAGCGCGCGCTCTCGCAGACCGTCTCCAGCCCGAGTTCCTCGACGAGCGACTGCGTGAAACCGATCCCGCGCGTCGCCGGGATCGGCCGGCGGAGCCATTCGGGCAGCCGACGCGGTCGGGCAGGAGCCTCGGCCGTCGTCGCCCCGTCGGCGTCGGGGGCCGCTGGTCCCTCGGGCGGCGTCGGCCTCTCATCCAGGACTGGGAGCGTAAACATGCGTCAGGACCTTCCGGCGGATCTGGGGATGGTGCGTATAGAGGTGGTGGCCGTCGAGGCCGAAGACCGCCTCCACCTGGCGGATCAGCGACTCGCGCACCTTGGGCATCGGCGCCGCCCTCTGCCGCCGCGATTCCATCGAGGTCTGACGGAGCGGGATGCCGCCGATGCCCGGCTCGTCCAGGATGTCGAAAAGCTCGAGATACGGGCCGACGTTCAGCGTCACCCCGTGGTACGCGATCCAGCGGTTGACCGCGATCCCGACCGTCCCGATCCGTGCCGTCCCCGAGAACACGCCGGGCAGGTCCGGGCGAGTTGATGCCTCGAGGTCGAACTCCCGAAGCAGCCGCGCGAGCGTCTCATGCAGTCGATCGACGTAAACCTGCAAGCTCAGGCCGTGCGCCTCGAGGGGCATCATCAGGTAACCGACGAGCTGCCCCGGTAGGTGCAGGATGCAGCCGCCTCCGCGATTGACGTAGTGCACGCGGATTCCCATCCCGCGCAGAACCTCGTCGTCCGCGGCGATGTGGGCCCGGCTGCCGGAGCGACCGATGCTGATGGTCGGTGGATGCTCGCAAAGCACCAGCGCGGCCGCACCCTGCTCGCCGAGGTCGTAGACGATCTTCCGCTGGAGCTGCTGGAGTTCGGAGAAGTCGACCAGCCCAAGCAAGTAGACTTCCAGCGCCGAAGGATCTTGGGTTGGCCGCATCGTGAATCCACGTCGCCGAACGAACAAGGAGAAAGGCCCAGTTGAAGGTCACACCGGAGCCAGCAAGGCCCTAGTTACTCTACATCTCGAATGGCCTCTGCGGCAAGTCTGCCCGTGGGCGAAGCGTCGCCTCTCGATGAAGCTTCCGTGAGGGGCGCCCAGGCGAACGTGGAAGGTCGCGACAGGACGGTCGCCTCGGCGCGGCGAGTCGTCAGGGAGCCGAAATGACGGGGCACTGCGCCAGCAGCCGATGCCCTTGCTGCTCGTCGATACCTAGGCGGTTCAGCAGGCGATGTCGAATGACGCCCAGGGTTGACAGGATGGCCGCGTCGCTCCTGTCCGAGAGGGCAAGCGCACCGCCGGCCCGCTTGTCGTGACCGCCGGCGTTCCCCATCCCGTTGACGACCTCCTGAAGGACCTCGCCCGCGGCGCCGCCAAGCTGGCCGGCGCGAAGCGAGAGTTTCATCTGGCCGTCGAACACACCGGCCGACAGCGACCAGTCAACCTGGTCGAAGCGGATGAAGAAGTCGGCGATCTCAGCCACAATGTCGGGCTGGGTGACGTTTCCGCACCAGGCGAAGATCAGTTTGTCGTAGAGGAACGCGTTGCCCAGCGCACTCTGAAAGGTGGCGAAGTGGCTCTGCGGCAGCTTGGGGTTGCGGATGCGTGCCAGCAGGTCCTTCTCGGCCCGCGGGTAGAGCCAGATCAGCGCCCCGTCGTCGAGCGAGCTGGCCTCTCGAGGGTAGCCCATCGTTTCGGACTCGATCCCGTAGAGCAGCGCCGTGGCCAGGGACGGCGGGACGATTACCTGCTGCTCGAGCAGGTAGCCCGTGATCATCGTGCTCGTTGCACCCAGGTGGGTACGGATATCCTTGAACAGGACACCGTTGAGCAACCCCCCGGTCTCGTGATGGTCGAGCACCACCTGGGGCATGGCGGCCTCGCTGTGCCGACGCCCGGTGTGCGGCTGGGTGTCGACCATCACGACGGCCGTCCCGGCGTCGACGTTCACCGACTCCACGGGCTCGAGCGCGATCGGGATCAGCTCGACCATCGCGCGGTTCTCGGACCGGGCGATCATCCCATCGACGGTCAGGATCACCGGCTTGTCCGGGTCCCGCGACGCAACGAGGGCGCGGATGCCCATCATGCTCGCCAGCGAATCCGGGTCGGGGTTGACGTGCGAGACGACGACGACCCGGTCGAACGGCGAGAGGACCTCGAGGAGCCGGTCGGAACGATTCCGCCTGGCCGCGTCGGTCTGAGGTTCCGGACTCGAACTCGTACTCTGCGGCTCGTCCGTCATCGTCGGCTGGTTTCCCGGCGGCGCGGCGGGTCGCTGGAGAAGAACGGACAGGGCCTGAGTTTGCCGCCGCGATCCTTCAAGTCTAAGCGATCGAGTCGATGGTCCGCCAGACCGCAACGGTCGCGTCGGCCCTGTCCCTGACACGGCCTACCCCGGTTGCGGGGCTCCGCGTGCTCACTGCCCCGCCGGACGGCCGGGGCTCTGCTGGAGCATCCGCTCGAGGATCGCGGGATCAATCTTCGCGCGCTTCTTGGGCTTGGCGGGAGTGGTCGCCTTGCCAGCAGCGGCCGGAGCCGTCTCGTCGCGTCCCGTCTTTGCGGACTCCTCGGCCGCCGCAGCCCTGGCTGCGCGAACGGCCGCGGGATCGACCTCGCCCGCGAGGCCCCGGCTCGGGCCCTGTTGGATCGGAACGTCAGACTTCCCGGCACCCCGCTTCGGGTCGGTTGGACGCGCCCCCCCCACCACGTAAGGCAGCGGGAATTCCTTCGGATCGGCCGGCCCGTTCTGCTCGGGGACCATCCCCTGCCCTTCCACGAACCGATAGAATCGGTGCATGTCCGCCTCGCCGCCAGGGCGCCGTCGGCCGCCGGTGAACGGCGCCGATCCGCCGGCTTGACCCCACGCGCGACATCCTCGATCGGCAATGGGCCCGCGGCCTTCCGCTCGGTCGCAAAGTCTTCGGCAGGCTCCGTTCCCTCGGGAAGAGTCGCCCGGCGAGGTGCATCCGCCGCGTGGCCTGCGTCCAGGCTCGCCACCCAGCTCGAGAGAATCTGGTAGGCCCGATCGTTCGAACCGGGGAAGATCGGCCGCTGCCGGCCGCCGACCCCGTGCGGCCGGAGCGTGCTCGAAAGCAGCTCGCTCTTGGCCGGACTCTCAGGGTTGATCAGGCGCAAGGTCGCATCCAGGTTGGCCCGCAGAACATCCGGCGTCCGCTGCTTGGCCGTGCTCGCCGAGATGAGCTGGAACGACCCCTCGTAACTGGCACTGTTGTGGCACTTGGCGCAGTACGCCTGCAAGATAGGGTGGACGAAGTGCTTGAACTGCTCGGCTCGGCGCTGCGCCAGCGGCGGTGGCAGGTCGAAGATGACCGGCGCGCCCGTGATCCCCAACTCCCTGGCGGCGCCGCGGTAGACCGACGAATCGAGCGCAAACGCACGGTCCTCAACGACCTCCTCGCCCGACGAGAGCTTGACCGCCGTATCAATCTTCGACTCGCTCGGGATCGCCCGGCTGGCCTCCGACTGGGCGAGCTTGATGAGCATCGCCCTCGCCTGCGAGTGATTCGGGCTGAGCTCGACCACCTTTTTCAGTTGCTCCTGAGCTTCGGCCGTCAGGTGAAGGTTCAGGCACCAGCGCGCCAGTGCAATGCGTTCCGATGGATCGTCCTCCGGCAGACGCGCAAGTCGGTACTCGTAGGCCTGCCTGACCGAGTCGAACGACCGCTCAACCCGCTTCTTGGGGTAATGCGGCAGCACCCGATCTTCTGTGTCACCGTGTAAGTGCTATCGTCGTGCGAGATGACCCCGGGAATCAACCGGCCATCGGTCAGCAGCAGGTAGCGGATGTCCGACCCGCCCTCTTTCCCGGATGACACCGGCTCGCCGCGTCCCGGCTCGTCCGGAATTGCCCCCAGGCCAAGAGCCGGCAGGACGATCGCACCGGCCAGGAGTCCCGCGGCCAGCAAACGCCGATTTTGATGGGTCATGTGCGTGGAACCTTGCAACGCTCCACCCGGTTCGTCGAAACCCGGGCCGGAGGCGAGCCAACGGAATTAGGGATTCCTGCGGAAATGGTGGCGGCAAGATAGAGAAGACCCTAGAATTCGTCAAGGTGGGTTGAGCAAGAAGTTATCTGACGCGAGAATGGCATCTTGGCTGCGAGCCGTAGAACATGACATCGTGCAATCCTTCTCCGTTCCTGGAGGCGATGATCGGGCAGGTCGTGGTGGTGGACCTTCGATCGACTTACGTGTGCCTCGGCACGCTCATCGCTTGTGATGGGCAATACCTGGACATCCGGGACGCCGATCTGCACGACTTCCGCGACAGCGCGGCGACTCGGGAAATCTACACCTACGACTCGGTCCGTCTCGGTATCCGCCGCAACCGCGTGCGGACCCTCATTCGCCTTGACGAGGTCGTTTCGATCGCACGCTTCGACGAAATCGCCGAGACTTGACCGAGGGACGCGCGGTGGTGGAATGGCCCAGGTGGGGACGAAATCCTGGAGAAACCGCGACTTCGAGCGAACAGATATACAGCGCACGCGATTCGCGGTACGTCGCGAGGGAACTGGGACCGGCGTGAGTGAGAGGTCGGCTCCCCTCCGGAGCAATCGGCGAGTCGCCGCACACACTTTTCCGAGGACGGTGGATTCATGGTTACGCGAAGCTGGTCGATTGCCATCGCGATGGCAGCCCTGGCCTGGGGCTCGGCCGCCGGCGCCTCGTCGATCCGTGATGAGGGTCGCATGTTCAGCCCCGAGGCTGTCAAGAATGCCGAGCGCCGGCTCGAGCGGCTCGAGCAGAAGACGCATGTGCCCGTCGTGATCGAAACGACGGATCACATACCCAATCTCGATCCCAAGGCTTCCAAAGCGGAGCGGCACGAAGCAATCCAGCGGCTGGCCCTCAGCCGCGACAAGCAACTACGCGATGAGGGGATCTATATCCTGCTGTCGAAGCGGGACTCGGTCATGGCGCAACCCTTGGTCCGCGAACACCTGGCAAACGTGGTCAACGAGGCCCGTCGAGACGCGATCCGTCAGGCCTTCCTCGGACCATTCCACCAGCGGGATTTTGACGGTGGACTGATGGCGGGCGTCGCCGAAATCGAGCGGACGCTCGACGGCTATACGGACACCAAGCATCGTGCAGCGCAAGGGCGGGTGTGCCTGTACCAGTCGGTCACGAGGCCCGTCGTGGACAGGTAGGCGGAGGTGGAAGCATGCTGGGTACTTTCCTCATGATCGGCCTGGGCATCTTCGCCGTGCTGATCATATTGCGTCTGCTCGGAAATCTATTCGGACGCTCGCAGGGGGCCGGCTACCCCGGCTCGATGGGAATGGGCGGCCCGCGCCCCGGAATGGGCCCCGGCGGGCCCGGATATTACGGCGGTGGCGGAGGTTACGGCGGCCGGGGGGGCGGCGGCGGTTTCTTCTCGGGACTCCTCGGCGGGCTCGGCGGTGCGATGGCGGGCAACTGGTTGTATGACCAGATGTCGGGACGCCACAGCGGGACGACTTCCGCCGGCATGACCTCACCGGACGATCCGTCGGCCGGTGTGACCGACGCAGGCGACGAGGGCATCATTGGCGCCGACGACAACGTTGGCCAGGGCGGCGGCTCCTGGGATGATGGCGGCGCGGGCACCGGTGGCGGCGACTGGGGTGGCGGTGATGCCGGCGGCGATTGGGGCGGCGGCGGTGGTGATTGGGGTGGCGGCGGAGGTGGTGGAGGCGGCGGCGACTGGTAAGGGCCCTGTCCGATCCTGAATTCACCGAATCTCTCGCGGCGACCGGCGCGGCGTTGGCCTGCGCCGGTCGCTTCATTCCATGGTTGCGATAGGTGGCGTCGGACGGGCGCCCGAGAAAACGAATCACGAGGGGTGGGCGACACTCATGGATCGATCGACCGAACGGCGCGAGGCCCTGAGGCGGACTCTCAAGGCCAGCGATGCCGACGGCTTCCTCGTCAGTTCACCGACGAACGTCCGGTATCTCACGGCGTTCACGGGCGACTCGTCGGTCCTCCTGATGGGTCCTGATCGAGAGACCCTGGTCTCCGACGGCCGATTCACCATCCAAATCGAGCAGGAGTGCCCAGGTCTCGAGGTCCATATCCGCCCGTCGGGAACCGAATTAATGCGGGCCGTGGCCGGCCTGGTCGAGTCGCTGGGCTGGCGCCGCCTGGCCTTCGAATCGAGCTGCACAGTGGCCGAGCGGGACGCGATGACGGAACGCTTGTCAGGCGTCGAGCTCAAGTCTGTTGGCGGCTGGGTCGAGACGCTTCGGCGCGTCAAGGACGAGGCCGAGGTCGCGGCGATCCGCGAGGCAGTCCGATGTGCCGAGTGCGCCTTCACGATGGTCCGGGCCGGCATGCGGCCCGACGATACGGAGAAGGATGTCGCCGACGCGATCGAGGCGGCGCTCCGACGTTGCGGGGCCACCGCGTCGAGCTTTCCCCCCATCGTCGCGGTCGGCGCCAGGGCTGCCTTACCGCATGCCCGGCCTACCCGAACCGCCCGGATCCGTGATGCCGACTTCGTGTTGCTCGACTGGGGTGCTTCGGGAGAGCCCTATAAAAGTGACTTGACGCGAGTTCTCCTCACGGGTAAGGTCACTTCGAAATTCGAGACGATCTACCGGACCGTCCTGGCCGCGCAGGAACGGGCCATCGCCGCAATCCGGCCGGGTGCCACGGGTCATGACATCGACGCCGAAGCCCGCTCTGTCATCGAGGAGGCGGGTTTCGGCGTTTTTTTGACCACGGCCTCGGCCACGGCCTCGGTATGGACATCCACGAGGCACCCAGAATCCGCAAGGGTTCTCCGGATGTCCTCGAGCCGGGGAATGTGATTACGGTTGAGCCCGGGATCTACTTGCCGGATTGGGGTGGGGTCCGGATCGAGGACGATGTGCTGGTGACCCCTGCCGGCTGCGAGGTGCTCTCGCACGTTCCGAAATCGCTCGATTCGCTCCAAGTGAACTGAATCCGCCTCCTTCGCCGACTGAGCCCCGCGCTATCCCGCCCGACGCCGGGATTCGCTCGGGTGATCCGGGGGAGAGCGATCACGCGCCGGCAGATTGCGGGGTATACGCATGGCGGAGAACTCCTCGGGTCCGTCCGAGCCGCTCGATGTACGAAGGATCCAGTACCTGGCCCACGTCATGAAGCGATACGACCTGGCGTCCGTCAACCTGTCCGACGGCAATGTCCAGATTCGCTTGCGTCGTCGGGGCCCCGAGGTCGTCGCCATGGCTCCGAACTCCCGGGCGATGGTGATGGGGACCATCCCGGATCATGTGCCAGCCGAGCTTGTGCAGCGCCGAGGACTCGACGCCGTCGCCGCGATCGACGATCAGGAACGAGATGCCGTGATGGCCGCCCTCGGCCGTCGTCTTGACGGCCGTGACGATGAAGTTCGCGCGCACGCCGTTGGTGATGTACGTCTTCTCGCCGTTGAGCACCCACCCGCCGTCGACGCGCTCGGCGCGCGTGCTCAGCGCGGCCACGTCCGATCCGGCGCCCGGCTCGGTGATGCCCAGCGCCCCGATCAGCTCGCCGGCGATCGACGGCACGAGGTAGCGCTGCTTCTGCTCGTCGGTGCCGAACTTCCAGATCGGCGGCGTGGCGATGTTCGTGTGCGCGCCGATGCCCGCCGCCGTGCCGCCCGAGCCGACGCGCGCGAGCTCCTCGCAGAGCACCGACTCGTGCAGGTAGTCGCCGCCCTGCCCGCCGTACTCGGCCGGGTACTTCAGCCCGAGCAGGCCCTGTGCGGCCATCTTGGCGAACACCTCGTCGGGAAACCAGCGGTCCTCCTCCCACTGCTGCGCATGCGGCGCGAGCTCGCGCTCGATGAAGCCGCGAACGGACTGTCTCAACTGCTCGTGCTCGTCGGAGAAAGGGGGTGTGAGAGTGCTCATGGCAGCCAGGTTCCGGTCGATTGGTAATCTGATGGTATGCGAGTTGCCATCGATGGCGTGGGCCGGGTCGTGATCCCCAAGCCGATGCGAGACGTGCTCGGGATCCACGGGCCGAGCGAGCTGGAGCTGACCGAGCGCGACGGGGCGCTCGAGCTGACCGTGCCGTACATCAAAGCCCATCTCGAGGATCGCGACGGGCACACGGTGATCGTTCCCGATGAGCCCGTTCCGCCCCTGACCACCGAGCTGGTCCGCGAAGTGCTCGAACGTGTCCGGAAGTGATCGTCCCGGACTCGAGTGTCCTGATCGCCGCGTTTGCGAGCTATCACGCCGCGCACGAGCGTGCGCTCGATGCGGTCGGCGACGCTCCCGGACTGATCGTCCACGTGGCGTTCGAGACCTCCTCGGTCTTGAGCCGCATGCCCGAAGGGCAGAGGATGGAGGCGTCGTTCGTGCTCGATGCGCTCGAGCGTGAATTCCCCGAGCCGTGGCTCGCGCTCGACGCCGACGCCCAACGCTCGTGCCTGCACCGCGCGGTCGACGCCGGCCTGCGTGGCGGCGCGCTGTACGACGCGCTCATCGCCGCGACCGCGCGCGCACACGACGCGACGCTGCTCAGCGCCGACCGCCGCGCGCGCGAGGCGTACGAGGCTGTGGGCGCGAACGTGTCCTACATCGAGTAGTTGCACCCGGCGCACGCGCTCATCCAATCCGGATGCTGTTCCGGACGGCACATGTGCCGTCGGCCAGGCTGCACATGTGCGGCCTGGGGGAGGGCCGCATGCGGCCCTCCCATCACGGAGATGACGACCCGAGATCGGACTACAGCCCGTAGGAGCGGCCGATCACGTCGAGCATGATCTCGTCGGTGCCCGCGCCGATGCGGTTCAGGCGCATGTCGCGCCACACGCGCTCGACGCCGTACTCGCGCATGTAGCCGGCGCCGCCGTGGATCTGGATGCATTCGTCGGCGACTTCGCAGGCGATCCGCGCGGCGTGCAGCTTGGCCATCGAGATCTCGCGCACGGGGTACTCGCCGTTGTTGAAGCGCCACGCGGTCACGTAGACCATCTGGCGCGCCGACTCGATTTTCGTGGCCATCTCCGCGAACTTGTGGCGGATCACCTGGAACTTGCCGATTTCGCGCCCGAACGCCTTGCGCTCGTGCGCGTACTGCAGCGTGCGCTCGAAGCACTTCTGCGCGCCCGCCACGCAGCCGGCGGCGCCGATCAGGCGCTCGCCCTGGAGCTCCCACATGATGTGGTAGAAGCCCTTGCCGACCTGGCCTAGCACCGCCGAGGCCGGGACGCGCACGTCCTGGAAGGCGAGCAGCGCCGTGTCGGAGGCGTGCATGCCGAGCTTCTCGCAGCTTCTTCTCGCGGATCACGCCCGGGCGCGTCCATCGGCACGAGGAACAGCGTGAAGCCGTCGTAGCCGGCGTCCGGGTCGGTCTTGGTCACGAGCACGATCACATCGGCGCGGTGGCCGTTGGTGATGTACGTCTTGGAGCCGTTGATCACGTAGTCCTCGCCGTCCTTGACCGCGCGCGTCTTGATCCCCGAGACGTCCGAGCCGGCGTCCGGCTCGGTGATGCCGAGGCACAGGATCTTCTCGCCCTTGATCGCCGGCGCCGCCCACTGCTGCTTCTGCTCCTCGGTGCCGAACGCGAGGATCGGCGGCATCGCCATGTCGGTCTGCACCGCCAGCCCCATCGCCAGGCCGCCCGAGTTCGCGTTCGTGATCTCCTCGGCGAGCACCAGCGCCGAGTAGTAGTCGCCGCCCTGCCCGCCGTACGGCCTCGGGCTTGTCGAGGCCGAGGAAGCCGAGCTCGCCCATGCGCTCGAAGACCGAGTCCGGGAACGTCGTCTCCTCCCATTCCTCGGCGTGCGGCGCGAGCTCTTTGATCGCGAAGTTGCGGATCGACTCGCGCAGCTGTTCGTGCTCGTCGGTGAAGATGAAGTGCTTGCGCGCGCTCTGGAAGTCGGGCTTCAGCACGCTCTCGGCGGTCGCGGCCATGTCGGGCGGTCTCCTTGTCGTGGGTGCGTGCGCCGGGGCGCGGGGAGCCCGCGGCGTCGTCGCAGACGCTAACGCAGCCGGATCGGAAAGTAAACAGTAGAGCTACCTACTCTCTGCCCGGCGAGGCGGAGGCCGATCGTGGCGGCGATGCGAAAGCTGGTTACGAATCCGCGATTGCGGGGATTCCAAGCAGATGAAGAAACATTCGCAGCTCAAAAACCGTGCCTCTGATCTGCTGCCTGTCGCTTGGCGCTCGTCCCGCTCGCGGGCACGCTCGCCGTCCCCGCGTCCGCCGCCGCGCCGCCGCCCGAACTGGTGCCGCTCGAGCAGAAGATGAGCGAAATCCAGATCAGCACCGAGCGGTTCTCGGCCAAAGAGGTGATCGAGCCCGCGCAAGACCCCGCGCGAGCTCTCCGCGCTGCACGGCTTGAGCGTCTCGCTCGCCGGCGAACTGAGCATCTCGCCGCCGGCCGCCACGGTGACGACGAAGCTGCTCGGCCAAACGCTCACGATCACGCAGGTCGGCGGATCGCTGTACGTGCGCGAACCGTCGATCGCGCGCCGCGACGGCGGGCGCCCGTGGATCAAGGAGGATCAGCAGGGCTCGAGCCAGCTGTTCAACTCCAACCCGACGCTCGGGAGCGGGACCGGGCTCGGCGGCTCCGGCTCCGGCTCGGCGCGGCCGGCGGCGCGTCGAACTTCCAAAGCGTCGTCGCGATCCTGAAGGCCTCCGGCAACCTCCGCGCGTTCGGCACGAGCACGGTCGACGGTCAGGCCGTGAGCGGCTTCGCCGGGACGCTCTCCCCGCGGAAGCTCGAGCAGACGCTGCTGCCGCCGAAGCTGCGCGAGCGCGCTGCGCAGCCGGCACGTCAAGCTCAAAGGCTCGATCGAAGCGTTCATCGCACCGAGCGGCCTGCCGGTGCGCACGCGCTTCGTGCTCGGGGTCGGCCCGGTCAAGATCAGCACGACCGCGGATGTGCTCGCGATCAACTTCCCCGTGCCCGCCGTCGCGCCTCCGCCGGCCGCCGAAACGATCACGCTCGCCGAACTGAAGAAGCTGCTGAAGAAGCCCGGCGGCAAGAAGCGCGTCGGCAAGGGCCCGGCGGGCAAGTAGCGAAAGCATTCGCCGCGGTCCCGGCGGCCGCGGCGAGCAGCGGCCTCGCGCGGGGCCCGCCGGGGACGTCGGCCGGGCTCCGACGCGTTCGCAAAAGTAAACAGTAGAGCTACACACTTCCTGCGAGCTCGCGATCCGGCTAGGATGCGCCGGTGGCCACAGACATGGTCCTGTACGAGCTCGACGACTCGGGCGTAGCGACGATCACGCTGAACGATCCGGACACGCGCAACGCGCTGTCGGCGGAGATGCTCACCGGGCTGATCGCGGCGTTCGAGCGCGCCCGCGAGGAAGCGGGCGCGCGCTGCGTGGTGCTGCGCTCCTCGCACGAGAAGACGTTCTCCTCGGGTGCGAACCTCGGCGGCTTCGCCGGCCGAGACGCCGCTCGTGCAGAAGCACTTCGGCTCCGAGCGCTTCGTCGGCCTGTTCAAGCTGATCGGCGAGCTCGGCAAGCCGACGGTCTGCGCCGCGCGACGGCCACGTGCTCGCCGGCGCGCTCGGGATCGCGCTCGCATGCGATCTGATCGTCGCCTCCGAGCGGGCCAGCGTTCGGCACGCCGGAGATCAACATCGGCACGTTCCCGTTCATGATCATGGCGCTGATCTATCGCAACGTGCCGCGCAAGAAGGCCAACGAGCTGCTGCTCGCTCGGCGAGCGCTGGAGCGCGCAGGAGGCGCTCGCGGCGGGGATCGTCAACAGGGTCGTCGCGGACGACGAGCTCGACGCGGCGGTGAGCGCGATGGGCGAGCAAGCTCGCGGGCAAGTCGCCGGTGATCATGCGCCTCGGCAAGGAGGCGATGCGCCGCCAGCTCGACATGCCGCTCGACGACGCGCTCGACTACCTGCGTGCGCAGCTGACGCTCGCGATGTCGACCGAGGACATCGTCGAGGGCGTCAGCGCGTTCTTCGAGAAGCGCGAGCCGCACTGGAAAGGCCGCTGATGCGCGCGCGAGCGCCGATCGGCGTGCGAGCGATCGTGGGAGCCGCGAGCGATGAGCACCGGAGACGCCGACGACCTCGATGCTGCGCCCGCTCGTCGAGGACCTCGAGGCGCGCCGCGCGCAGATCGCGCTCGGCGGCGGCGAGGAGAAGATCGCCAAGCAGCACGCGCGCGAGAAGCTGACCGCGCGCGAGCGCCTGGCGCTGCTGATCGACGACGGCACGTTCGTCGAGCTCGGCATCCACGGCCGTCCGCACTTCTCCCAGCGCGCGATGGACGGCAAGTCGAGGCGCCCGCCGACGGCGTGATCACCGGCTACGGCAAGGTCGACGGGCGCCTGGTCGCGGTGTGCGCGTACGACTTCACCGTGATGGCCGGCTCGATGGGCATGACCGGCGAGCTCAAGGTCACGCGCCTGCGCGAGCTCGCGCTGACGCAAGCGGATCCCGTTCATCTGGCTGCTCGACTCCGCCGGCGCGCGCATCCAGGAGGCCGTCGGCTCGCTGTTCGCCGGCTCCGGGCACCTGTTCCGCGAGGAGGTCGTGATGAGCGGCGTGATCCCGCAGGTCGCCGCGCTGATGGGGCCGTGCGCCGCCGGCACCGCCTACATCCCCGGCCTCGCCGACTTCGTGCCGATGGTCAAGGGCCGCGGCTCGATGGCGCTCGCCGGGCCGCACCTCGTGCGCGCCGCCGTCGGCGAGGACGTCACCCAGGAGGAACTCGGCGGCTCGCGCGTGCACTGCCGCAAGTCGGGCGTCGGCGACATGGAGGTGGCCGACGACGAGGAGTGCATCGAGCGGATCAAGCAGTACCTCTCTTCATGCCCGCAGAACTGCGAGGCAGGCCGCCGCCCGTGCGCGCGGCGAGCGACCCGATCGAGCGCCGCGAGGAGGCGCTGCTCGACGTGCTGCCGGAGTCCAACCGCAAGCCCTACGACATGTACGAGGTGATCCGCCGGATCGTCGACGACGGCTACTACTTCGACATGAAGGGCCAGTGGGCGAAGACGATCATCACCTGCTTCGCGCGCTTCGGCGGGCGCCCGGCGGGGATCGTCGCCAACCAGCCCAAGCAGCTCGGCGGGATCCTCGACAACGACTCCGCCGACAAGGCCGCGCGCTTCGTCAACCTCTGCAACGCGTTCGCGATCCCGCTCGTGTTCCTGATGGACGTGCCCGGCTTCATGGTCGGCACGAAGGTCGAGGCCGGCGGGCATCATCCGCCACGGCGCGAAGATGCTCTACGCGGTCGCCAACGCGACCGTGCCGAAGATCACCGTGATCACGCGCAAGGCCTACGGCGCGGGCTACTACGTGATGAACGGCCGCGCCTACGAGCCCGACCTGATCGTCGCCTGGCCGAGCGCCGAGATCAGCGTGATGGGCGCCGAGGGCGTGGTCGAGATCGTCTTCCGCAAACAGGTCGACGAGGCCGAGGACCCGGCCGCGAAGAAGGCCGAGCTGATCGCGGCCTCCGCAAGATCATCGACGTCTACATCGCCGCCGGCAACGACATGATCGACGACGTGATCGACCCGCGCGAGACGCGCGCGACGATCTGCCGCGCGCTGGAGATGGCGGCGAGCAAGAAGGTCGAGCGCCCGTAGCGAAGAGAGCAGGAGTGGTGCCCGTGATGAGCCTCGACCATCCCGCAGTGATCACCTGCTCGATCTCGGGCGCGATCGCCAACCGCGAGCAGTGCCCGGCGATCCCCTACACGCCCGCAGGAGTACGCGCGCGGAGGCGCGGCGGATCGTCGACGAGGGCGGCGTGATGATCCACATCCACGCGCGCAAACCGGACGGCACGCCGAGCTATGAGATCGAGGACTTCCAGGCGATCACCGAGGCGATCCGGGCGGAGGTCGGCGATGCGGTGATCGTCAACTACTCGACCGGCACGATCGGCGTGCCCGTCGAGAAGCGGATCGAATACCTGCGCGCCTGCCGCCCGGAGGTGGCGGCGCTGAACATGGGCTCGATGAACTACGCGAAGTACTCGCGCTCGCGCAAGGACGTTCGTCTTCAAGATGGTCTTCGCGAACCCCTTCGACGAGATCGTCGAGCTGCTGCGAGGCGATGAACGAGCTGGGCATCAAACCCGAGCACGAGTGCTTCGACATCGGCCACGTCGGCAGCCTCGCGCCGCTGATCGACATGGGCGTGCTGAAAACGCCGCTGCACGTCGACTGCGTGATGGGCGTGGTCGGCGGCATCCCGCCGACCGCGCGCAACCTCGCCGCGATGGTCGAGAACATCCCGCCGACGGGGCAGCCCTCGCACTGGGGGGTGATCGGGATCTCGCGCGAGCAGTGGATGCTCGGTCGCCGCCGCGCTCACGCTCGGCGGCTCGATCAGCGTCGGCCTGGAGGACAACCTCTACCTCCCCGACGGCGACGATGGCGCGCTCCAACGGCGAGCTGATCGCCAAGGCCCGGCAGATGACCGAAGACGTCGGGCGCCGGCCGGCGACCGTCGCAGGAGGCGCGGGCGATGCTCGACATCCCGCAG
>CAVYTQ010000025.1:0-849989 GCA_963771445.1 uncultured Planctomycetota bacterium
TCGCTGCGGGAGCGATCGAGATAACCCGCGTCGAACTTCAATGACCTTCACCTTAGGAGACCGAAGATGCATTCCATGAGTTACTGCGACTGCGGTCGCGAGATCCACTGGCCGAAAACCGTTCGCTACGGTGACGAGTGGCGGTGCTACAACTGCGGCAAGATCTGGGAACTTACGCCAGCCCGTCGGGGCGTCAAGCCCAACTATTCCGTGCCCTCCCAGCAGCGCAGGCCGAGCCCGAAGATCGTCGTCGTCCAGGTCACGGCTCCGCAGCCGCAGCAGCGGCCTGGACAATGGGCACTACCGGCGCGGGTCGTCCACCAGCTCCCGGCCCCGAGCCGCGGCGGCTTGCTCGCCTGGCTCTTCGGGAGGTAGCGCCATGACCGGTGACGAGGCGATCCGCGAATTGCTGCGGCTCGATTACCAGTTCTTCGCGCTCGCCTCTCGCGTGCCGGGGCTGCACCCTGCGCCGCCGAGCGAGCTCCACGCGGACTACGCGCTCGGCAACGACTACTCGGGCCTGATTGCGTGCGTGCGGGCTTCGACGCTCGACGACGCCCGGCGGGTCATCTCCGAGGGCAAGCCATCGTTCCCAAACGCCGAGGCGTTCGTCCACGCGTCGGCGTGGATCTTGACCATACTTTCGATTCACGGGAGGCAACGGTGAGAGGCTTCGAGGAGGGAGTCAAGCTGCTGACGGTCAAACAAGCCGCGGAACGCCTGGGCATCTCGTGCGCCCTGGTCTACGGCCTCATCCAGCTCCGCAAAATCCGCCACGGCACCACGGCCTGAAGCGCGGCACGATCCGCATCTCTGAGGAGGCGCTCGAGGAGTATCGGCAATCGCGGGAAGTAGGGGCGGCGGAAGCCACGCCACCCCAGGAGCACCGCGGCAGGCTCAAGCACATTCGGATGAAGTAGCGGCGGGCGAAGCCTTCGACGCCGCACCCTGCAAGTAATCCGGGCTCTGTGACAGATGCTGGTAGGTCTTGGCGATGGTGGAGGGATCCCGGTGACCCATCAAGATCGCGCACGTCATGGCGTCGACGCCCGACTTCAACGCCCGGTCAAGCCACGAATGCCGGAGGTGATAGAGGCACCGCTTCGGTCCGTGCTTGCGTGCAAGCGTGGCAATCTCCTTCCGGCATCGATGACCTTGCGATCCTGCTCTGCCCGAAGATTCGCGTCCCGCTTCGCCGAGCCCTTGAGCCGGGGAAGCTTCGGAGGAGGAGCCCCTGCTCGACGAGCCCGCCTCATGCCGATCGTCGTCTGCAACCGGATGAATGCACAGTTGACGGAGAACGTCGTCCACGGGTCGCCGTTGGAGTTGCGGAAGATCGGGCCGGTCGGGTGGGCGATCATCAGCCGCTTCGTAATCTCCCACGCCCTCGGCGTCAGGTAGATCACCCGCGGCCACTTGTCAACCTTCGATTCCTCGGGCGGGAACACCCACCGCTTGTTTTCGAGATCGACGTGCCGGGCCTCGACCACGAGCGACTCCTGCGGCCGAGCGGCGGTCTCCCAGGTGATCGTCAGCAGGTCGCGGAACTCCTCCTGCGGCACGCACCCCAGCATCTCCTCGAACTCGGCCGCGGGAACGACCACGGTCCGCTTGCCGAGTCGCGGCTTCTCGTAGAACGCGACCGGCGAACGCTCGATGCGCCCGCGACGCTCGGCCCAACGCAGGGCCCGCTGGACGGCCCTACACATGCCGTTCTTGGTGCCGCTGGCCCAGTCGGGGTGCTTGTTCAGCCAGTCGTCCAGGTGGAAAGGCTTGAGCTGTGCGACGGTGAGCTTCGCCGCGATCTCGTCGAACGAACATCTGGAGCCGCCAGCGATACCACTCGTAGGTCTCGGCGGCCCGCTGCTCGCGGCAGAACGTCAGGAAGTGGTCGAAGATGTCGGACCAAGCCGGGGCGACTCGTGCCGGGTCGGCAGCGCGGCCTTCGGCCCCTCGGCCATCAGCTCGTGGTAGCGCTTATGGGCCGCGGCTTCGTCGGGCCCGAGTCGCACCTGCTTGCCGTCGAGTTCGACGTACCAGCAGCGGTGGGACTTCTTGAAGAACGGCTTGGGGAAGCGGGGCATCGGGACCTCCAGGCCAGAGGAATTTGAACCACTGGTTCGGGCCTGGAAGGGCTCGTGCTAGGAGGGGCCGGGGGCGTTGCAGCGTCCTCGGCCCTTCGCTTCTCGGACAAACATCCCGGACAGAGCGACTGTCCGTGACGTAAGTCAGTACACCCGAGAGGATTCGAACCTCTAACCTTCGGTTCCGTAGACCGATGCTCTATCCAATTGAGCTACGGGTGCATGGCGATTCCGGTCGAGCCGAGGACTTTCATCTTAACGTCGGGACGGTCGGGCGGCAAGCGGGCCGCGCGGTTCTCTCCGCGGAGCAGGGCCGTCGTGGCGGGGACTGCCGGGTTCGGGCGGGTCAGACGGCGATGGTCCGGCCTTCCTCGGCCGAGCGGTAGGCGGCCCAGATCGACGTCCATGGTCTTGAGGTTGTCGGCCGCCCGGGTCTCGTGTTCGGCGCCGGTGATCAGGCCCTCGATGAAATGGCGCTGGGTCGCGGCATAGCCGTCGACATAGACCGCGTCGTCGGGCGGCAGGGCGACGGGGCGGCGGTCGCTCGTGCCGGTCGGGACTGGTCCGTTCGAGCGAGCCGTCGGTCCGCAGGCGTAGGGTGCCCTCGGTGCCCTCGACGACCGTCGGGTTCGAGCGCCCACTCGGGTCGGGCGCCTTCGGGCGGGGTGCACCAGCTCATGTCGAGCCAGCCCAGGGCACCCGTCTCAAAAGCGATCGAGAGCATGGCCACGTCCTCGCCGGCCGTCATTCGGGCCGAAGCGACCGATCAGGGCGGCGATCGTGCTGAGCTCGCCCATCAGGTAGCGCGACGTGTCCACCAGGTGACAGCCCATGTCCATCAGGATCAGTCGCGGCATCGTCGCCAGGTACGGCTGCTGCGCCAGGCCGTCCGGGCGGATGGCCCGCGTGTCATGGTGCGTGATCCGCAGCCGGATCGGCCGGCCGATCGAGCCGCGGTCGAGCTCGGCACGCAGGGCGCGGTACCACGGGCGGAACCGCCAGTTCTCATGGATCATCAGGCGCACGCCCGCCGCTTCGCAGGCGTCCATCATCGCGAGGAAGTCGGCCCGCTCGACGCCGCCGGCTTCTGGCAGAGGACATGCACGCCGCCGCCGCGCCGCCAGGTCAACCAGCTCGCGGTGCGGCCCGGGCAGCGTGCAGATCTCGACGAAATCCAGCGGCTGCTCGCTGTCGAAGAGCTGGGATGCTGAGGTATAGCAACGAGCACCGGGTACCCGCCGGGCGGCCTCCTCGAGCCGCCCCGGGTCGGTGTCGCACAGCGCGACGATCCGGGCGCCGGCGACCCGCGACCACGCCTCCAGATGGAACCGCGAGACAAATCCACAGCCAATCAGACCGCCGAGGAGTGGCATCTTGGACCTTGGCCCTTGGTCCGTGGCAAGTGGCAAGTAGTCCGTTGTCGAGCTGTTCCCGCATCGATGGTACCCGGCCTGGCCGTGGCGAACATCCAACCTGACGTCAACTCGCCGGGATTGTCTCAAATCGGCGGAGATCGCCAGCGAGCGAGTTGACAGATTGGTGGAAGGCGGGGCCCCTCCGTCGGAACAAGCGATCAGTGACAATCCCTAGGCTCCGACCTCAAGCGAGCCGAAATGGGATAGCCTACCGGCGATCAGGGGCCGGGAATTCTCATCGTCGCTGGCCGGGAATTCTCATCGTCGTCGATCAGGAGGACGGTCTTCGGTCCAGCCCTCGACCCGGGGCGGGCGCTCCGGCCGCATGGCTTGGGCCATCCTCACCGGTCAAGTCCTCGAATTCGGTATCCAGTGCTCGCTTGACGACATGGTATCCAGCACTTTCGACAACCGCCGCTCAGGACGATCTCGCAGGGCCCAGAAGGGAGATTGCGTGCATGTATTTCATGTTCCAGGGCCCCCAAAACCCCCTGTATCTCCTCCACTCTCTTCTCTCCCCCTATATACAGGATGTATCAGGTTTGCAAAAACTGAAATGCACCTATCGGCAAAAAGGGGCATGTTCTTGACGCAAGGCCTTTGGCCAGGATCAGAAAAAATATCTGGAAATTTCCTGAGATTTTCCGGCGCGGAGGCGGTTTTCGTGGCCCGGTTCATATTTGGCCGGTTGTTCGCGATTTGGCGAGAGTCTCAGAGGCCGCTCTTGGCGAGGCGGAGAGCCTCGAGACGGCCCATTTGGCCCGCTCGGGAGAGCTGTCGGCGCGGGCCGATGTTGGTCACGATTCCGCCTGCACGGTCCGGCCCGCCCGACCGGATCGGAGCGGCATCAGGCGGAAGCATGACCGACGTGGGAGTCGGTCCGGGCTGGCGGCGGCGTGGGGAGACCCGCGCCGAAACGGACCGCACCGACCGTCGCGTCGGCCGGGTCGGAGACCCGAGCCGAAGCGCGAACCGCCGGTCAGGCTGGAGTTGCTCCAGGCCGACCCGGCCCAGTGGCGCAACAACTGTCAACTCCTCGAGATGCCGGGTGAGACAATCCCCGACTCGCCACCGAGCCAGGCCGCCGGCGAGCGAACCACTGACCACCTGCCGCTGACCACTTGCCACTTGCCACTCGCCACCCACCTGCCACTTGCCACGGTCCAAAATGCTGAACGGTTGCGTCGGCGGAAGGGCCTGCGCATAATGAACACATTCGGCCAGCCTTCGTAGTAAAGTCGAGAGGGCTGCGCGCCTTGCCTTGAGTTGGCGACCCGGGCCGGGGATACCCCGCACCGATCGGCCGGCCCTATCCATGATCGTTCGTGCCACGGAGATCGGCGGCCCGCGCGATCGGATCGGGGTTGAGCGCAACGGGGAGGCGCCGTCGACCCAAGAAATGCATCAACGGAGGATTGCAGCGGTATGTCCATGCCCGTCATGATCGAGGCCGATGGGCTTTGCAAGCAATTCGGGTCGTTCCTGGCTGTACGGGACGTCTCGTTCACGATCCCCAGGGGCCAGGTCGTGGCGTTCCTGGGCCCCAACGGAGCCGGCAAGACGACGACGATGCGGCTGCTCACGGGCTTCGTCGCGCCGACGCACGGCACCGCCGGATCGCCGGGATCGACGTGCATGCCGACCGGATCGCCGCGGCCGAGCACCTCGGCTACCTGCCCGAGAACGGGCCGCTGTATCCCGACATGACCCCGATCGCTCTGCTCCGCTTCTTCGGCGAGGCGCGGGGGATGTCGGGGTCGTTCTTGCGGTCGCGCGTCGACGCGGTCGTCGGCCACTGCTCGCTCGAGTCGGTCGGGCACAAGCCGATCGGCAAGCTCTCCAAGGGATACCGCCAGCGGGTGTCGATGGCCCAGGCGCTGTTGCACGACCCCGAGGTGCTGATCATGGACGAGCCGACGAGCGGGCTGGACCCGAACCAGATCCGCGGGGTCCGCCAGTTGATCCGCGACCTGGGCAAGTCGAAGACCATGCTGATCTCGACCCACATCCTCCAGGAGGTCGAGCCGATCGCGGATCGCGTGCTGTTCATCCACGACGGCAAGATCGTCTTCGACGGCAAGCCGGCGGAGCTGGCCCAGAAGAATGGCAACCTGGAGCAGGCCTTCTACGGCCTGACGGCGCAACCGGTCTGAGCCGTCCAATGGCCCGGGCGGGGACGTTGTGTCTCCGCGGGGCATCGCCATCGATTGGCGGCGGACGGGTCAGCCGGGCAGTGGAGTGGGGCGGCCGAGACTCACGAGGCCCCGCGGCCGCCGGGGGCAGGATTGATTGATTGGGTTCGGATCGATAGGGACAGGGCCGCGGCCCGCGATGCCTCGGGACGGACAGGACCGGCGGCGGCCGACATGCGATCCATCGACACGAGAGGATGACCTGAGGTGACGACGCTCGAAACCCAACCGACCAGCAAGGATCGTGAGACGATCGCAGCTCGCGCCGGCCGGCCCCGGCCGTTCCGCCCGCACGTGATCGGGGCGGTCTTCAAGCGCAACCTGCTGAGCTACTTCAGCAACCCCGCCGGATACGTGTTCATCACGCTCTTCGTGCTGATCAGCTCGTGCGTGGCGTTCTGGCAGCCGACGTTCTTCACCAGCAACCTGGCGAACCTGGATCAGCTCAACGCCTACATCCGCTACCTGCTCCTGTTCTTCATCCCGGCGATCACGATGAGCCTCTGGGCCGACGAGCGTCGCCAGGGCACCGACGAGCTGCTGCTCACCCTGCCGGCCCACGACCTCGACATCGTGCTGGGCAAGTACCTGGCGGCCGTGGGGATCTACACGATCGCGCTGTTCTTCTCGCTGTCGCACGTGGGCATTTTGGCCTACCTGGGCGGCGCCGATTACGGCATCCTCGCGGCCAATTACTTCGGCTACTGGCTGATGGGCGCGATGCTGATCGCCATCGGCATGGTGGCCTCGCTGCTGTCGTCGAACGTCACGGTGGCCTTCATCCTGGGCGCGGTGTTCTGCGCCGTGCCGATCTTCCTCGACTGGGTCGGATCGTCGTCGCTCGAGCTGTTCGTCGATCGGCTGCATCTGCGGTCGCTGGGGTCGATGCTGGGCCTGGTCGGGCCGGCGTCCGGCAGCGGCGGGCTGGCGTGGGCGTCGAGGGGTGGTCGGCGACGAAGCGGTTCGAGGACTTCGGCTCGGGCGTGGTCACGCTCTCGGGCGTGGTGTATTTCCTCGGCATCGCGGCGGCGATGCTGTACCTGAACATGGTCCTCATCGGCCGGCGGCACTGGGCCGGCGGCGAGGCGAGCTCGGGTCGCTGGCTGCACTCGACGGTCCGATTCGTGGCGGTGCTGGTGGGCGTGGTGGCCCTGACGGGGATCTTCGAGCTGCCGCTCTTGCGGGTTGATGCCAGCGAGGCGCGGCTGCAGCACGCTGTCGAGCGAGTCGAAATCGCTGATCGACCAGATCCCCGACGACCGCCCGGTGATGATCCAGGCCTATTACAGCCCCGAGGTCCCCAGCGAGTTCGTCCAGACCCAGTCGAACCTGCTGCGGCTGCTCCGCGAGTACCAGGCCCGCAGCCGAGGGAAGATCCAGCTCCACCTCGTACCGACGGAGCTCTATTCCGAGCAGGCGCGGGACGCCGAGAAGCGGTACGGCATCGAGCCGCGTCGGGTGATGTCCAACGACCAGGCGCGGCACACCGAGGTCGAGATCATCCTGGGGGTGGCGTTCGTCTCGGGGCTCGAGGAGGTCGTGATCCCGTTCTTCGACCGCGGCCTGCCGACCGAGTACGAGCTGACGCGCTCGATCCGCGTGGTCTCGCGCAGCGGTCGCAAGAAGCTGGGCATCCTGACCACCGACGCGAAGCTGATGGGCGGCTTCGAGATGCGAAACTTCAGCCAGAGCCCCGAGTGGGAGATCGTCACCGAGCTGAAGAAGCAGTACGAGGTGTCGTCGGTCTCACCCGACGTCGCGATCTCCGAGGATGTGAACGTCCTCCTGGTCGCGCAGCCGTCGTCACTCACGCAGAAGCAGATCGACAACCTGACGGCGTACGTCGAAGCGCGGCGGCGCGACGCTGCTCCTGCTCGATCCGGCGCCGCTGGATAACCTGTCGATCTCGCCCGAGCTGCCCAAGATGCCGCCGGGCGGACCGTTCGGCGGCGGCCAGCCCCCCGAGCCCAAGGGAAACCTCCGGCCGCTGCTGGACCTCTGCGGCATCGACTGGCCGTCGTCGAGCATCGTCTGGAACGACTACAACCCGCATCCGCAGCTCGCCAGCATGCCGCGCGAGGTGGTGTGGGTCGGGCGCGAGAAATGACTCCGACGGGTTCAACGCGGAGCAGTCGGCCACCGCCGGCCTGCAGGAGATCGTCACGATCTTCCCGGGCATGCTCCGCTCGCGGTCCATCGGGTCGGGGCCCGAGTTCACGCCGCTGGTCAAGACGGGCGCCGCGGCGGGCGCGAGCAATGGGGCGACGTCTTCCAGCAGAGCTTCATGGGCGTCAGCGGCATGAACCCACGACGGCGGTTCTTCCCCAGCGGCGAGGGCTACACGATCGCCGCCCGGATCACCGGCAAGATCGCCGACGACGACGCCGGCGCCGCCGACAAGAAGAAGGATGCCGAGAAGAAGGACGGCGAGAAGAAGGCGGCCAGGCCCCCCGCCAGCCTCAACCTGATCGCCATCGCCGACCTCGACATGATCGGCGGCCAGTTCTTCATGCTGCGGAACAACAAGGAGCTGAAGATCGACGTCGACAATATCCCGTTCGTGCTCAACTGCGTCGACGTCCTCGCCGGCGACGAGTCGTTCGTCCAGCTCCGCAAGAAGCGATCCAAGCACTACACCCTGAAGGCCCTCGAGGACCAGACCAGCAAGTTCTACGAGAAGCTCGAGGACGAGACCAAGAAGGCCGAGGACCAGGCCGACCAGGAGATCAAGGACGCGCAGAAGGACTTCGACAAGCAGGTCGAACGTCGTCGAAAATAACCCGGACCTCGACGATCGATCGAAGGAAGTCCAGCTCACCAACCTCAAGAGCGTCGCCCAGCGCCGGCTGGACGTGAAGCGGCTGATCATCGAGGACGAGAAGCAGGCGCGGATCCGCGATAGCCGCGCCGACCTCGAGCGCAGAGCGCGCGAGATCCAGAACTCGGTGAAGTTCGCCGCCGCGGCGATTCCCCCGCTCCCCCCGCTCGTCCTCGGCCTGGTCGTCTGGCTCGTCCGGCGGACCCGCGAGAACCTCGGAGCCAACCCCAGGCGGCTCGCCTGATGGCTTCGATCGGCACGTGACTGACTGACAGGTGGCTCGTGGCGCGAGAGGATCGCCGACCCAGGCCCTTCTCGCCCCGGGCTATTCATCACGGATCACTGATTATTCGCAACTCGTCATGAGCCGGTAGCCCACGAATCGGAAGATAGGACCCATGAACGATTCCATCAAGACGCTGACCTTCGTCGTGGTCGCGCTGGCCCTGACCGGCGCGTCGTTCGTGATCAACCGCGACCGCCCGGTGAAGGACATCCAGTTCGGCGACCAGGGGCAGCCGTTCTTCCCCGAGTTCAAGGACCCGCTGGCGTGCACCGACCTCGAGGTCGTCAGCTACGACCCGACCACGGCGTCCTCGGCGCGGTTCCGCGTGATGTTCAAGGACAAGAAGTGGGTGATCCCGTCGCACTACGACTACCCGGCCGACGCCCGCGACCGGCTGTCGAAGACGGCCGCCGCGGTGATGGACCTGACCAAGGACATGATCCGCAGCGACAAGGTCGACGACCAGAAGGCGATGGGCGTGCTCGACCCGCTCGACGCCAAGGCGGCGACTCCCGAGGGGCTGGGCAAGCGGGTCACGCTCCGCGACTCGTCGGAGAAGGTGCTCGCCGATTTCATCATCGGCAACGAGATCAAGGGCCCCGCCGTGGCCGGCAAGGAGGGCAAGACGCAGAGATATGTCCGCGTGCCCGGCCAGAAGCGGACCTATGGCGTGGTCGTCAACGCCGACCTCTCGACGCGATTCGCCGACTGGATCGAGACCAACCTGCTCAAGGTCGACACGAACAAGATCCGCAAGGTGGTCTTCGACAACTACAAGATGCGCGAGGCCCGGTCCGAGGAAGGACGGCCGTGGTCATCCCGAGCGCGGCGACAAGATCACGGTCGACGCGCAAGGAGGGTTCGGCCCGTGGACCGCGACCCTCGAGAAGTTCGACCCGAAGACCGCCCAGGCGAAGCTCACGCCGATCCCCGCCAACCAGGAGGTCAACGAGGAACGGCTCCGCTCGCTCACCGAGGCGCTCGGCGACCTGAAGATCGTCGGCGTCCGGCCCAAGCCGCCGGGTCTGACCGACCCGAATGACCCGAAGCTCCAGCTCACCGTGCCGATCGTGCGTCTCGCTCCAGAACCGAGGCTTCTACCTCTCGCCCGGGCACGGGTTGTTCTCCGACCAGGGCGACGTGATCGTCACCTCCGACGACGGCGTCGTCTACACGCTGCGCTATGGCGGACCCGTGTTCGCCACCGGCGATGAGCTGAGCGCGGGCACGCCCGACGCCGCCGAGAAGAAGAAGGCCGACGACGCGGGCGGCAAGAAGGACGCCGAGCCGAAGTCGAAGGGCGGCCAGGAGAATCGCTACCTGCTGGTCACCGTCTCCTTCGATCCCTCGATCATCCCCCAGCCAAGGAAGACCAGTCCGCCGACGCGGAGAGGTCAGCCCCGACCCGTCGAAGGAGCTCCCCGACGACGTCTTCGCCCACGAGACCCGGACGGCCGACCAGAAGAAGGCCGCCGAAGAGAAGGCGAAGCAAGCCCGGCAAGACTACGAGAAGAAGCTGGCCGACGGCCAGAAGCGCGTCAAGGAGCTCGCCGACCGGTTCGGGCCGTGGTACTACGTCTCACCGGGCGACAGCTTCAGACCTGATCAACCTCGACGTCAACGCCGTGCTTCGACCCAAGGCGCCCCCGGGTGCCGCAGCCCGCCGGCGGCATGCCCGCCGGATTCCCCGGCGGCGGATTCCCCGGCGGCGGACTGCCCGGCGGATTCCCCGGCGGCGGTCCGCCGGGCCGGTAAGAGGCTCATGAGGGGCGAGGAGCGAGGGGCAAGGAGCGAGGAAGCCCGGCGCAAGCGGATTCCGGACCTCTCGCCCCCAGCCGCTCAAGCGGACGACAGCCCGCTTCACTGACCAATGACCAATGACCAATCGACCAATGACCAATGACCAATGAGACAACGAGGAGCTATCGATGGCGGGGCAGTCCGATTCGGGGCGACGGCGGCACGTGCTCTCGGCCCTGGTGCAGAACAGGCCGGGCGTGCTGGCGCAGCGTCTCGGGGATGTTCGCCTCGCGGGGCTTCAACATCGACAGCCTGGCGGTTGGCGAGACCGAGGACACCGAACCTCTCGCGGATCACCGTGGTGGTGATGGGCGACGACCGCCATCTCGAGCAGGTCCGCAAGCAGCTCGAGAAGATCGTCACGGTCGTGAAGGTCCACGACATCTCGAGCGAGGACTACGTCGAGCGCGACCTGATGCTGATCAAGGTCAGCGCCCCGGCGCCGGTGCGGGGCGAGATCCAGGCCCTGGTCCAGATCTTCCGCGGCCGGATCGTCGACGTCAGCCCGGACCTGCTGATGATCGAGATCTCCGGTCAGGAGCGGAAGATCGAGGCGTTCATCGAGCAGGTGCGGCCCTACGGGATCCGCGAGCTGGCCCGCACCGGGCGGATCGCGCTGGTCCGAGGCGCCCGTCCGCTCGAGGGTGATCGCGACGACGAGGCGGAATCCGCCGCCGCGGTCGAGGCCGAGCTCGAGCCCGAGATCCAGGGGCATTCCGAGCTCTGAAACGGTGCCCCTCGGGCACGCGATCGGTTACGATGCGGGTAGAAAGCCGGCGCCGGGCCGGCCGCGACGGATGCGATTCGCCCGTCCTATCCCGTCCCGGCCCGTCCGTCCGCCGATGTGAGATGCGAGAGATCGTCCGAGAGAGGATTTGCCGATGGCTGCGAAGATGTATTACGACCAGGATGCCGACCTTTCCCTGCTCAAGGGCAAGACGATCGCCGTGATCGGTTACGGCAGCCAGGGGCACGCCCAGGCCCAGAACCTCCGCGATTCCGGCTGCACGGTGGTGATCGGCCAGCGGCCGGGCTCCGCCAATTACGAGGCCGCCGTCCGCGACGGCTTCAAGCCCGTCTCGGCCGCCGAGGCCGCCGAGGCCGGCGACCTGGTCAACATCCTCCTGCCCGACGAGGTCCAGGGCGACATCTATACCCGCGACATCCGCCCGCACCTGAAGCCCGGCAACGTGCTGCTCTGCTCGCACGGGTTCAACATCCACTTCGGCCAGGTCGTGCCGCCCGAGGGCGTCGATTGCGCCCTCGTGGCCCCCAAGGGGCCCGGCCACCTGGTCCGCAGCGAGTTCGTCAAGGGCGGCGGCGTCCCCTGCCTGATCGCCACCACCGAGACCTGCTCGCCCGCCGGCAAGGCGCTCGCACTGGCCTATGCCAAGGGCATCGGCGGCACCAGGGCCGGCGTGCTCCAGACCACCTTCGCCGAGGAGACCGAGACCGACCTCTTCGGCGAGCAGGTCGTCCTCTGCGGCGGCGTCAGCGCCCTGGTCAAGATGGCCTTCGAAACCCTGATCGCCGCCGGCTACCAGCCCGAGAGCGCCTATTTCGAGTGCCTCCACGAGCTGAAGCTGATCGTCGACCTGATGTACCAGGGCGGCCTGAACTACATGCGGTACAGCATCTCCAACACCGCCGAGTACGGCGACTATACCCGCGGGCCCCGCATCGTCAACGAGCAGACCCGCGCCGAGATGCAGAAGATCCTCAAGGAGATCCAGACCGGCCAGTTCGCCCGCGAGTGGATCCTCGAGAACCGCGCCAACCGCCCCGTGTTCAGCGCCACCAAGCGACTCGAGCGCGAGCACCCCGTCGAACAGGTCGGCAAGCAGCTCCGCAGCCTCATGCCCTGGATCGATGCCAAGGTGGTGTGATCGGGATCGGTGGCAAGTGGCGAGTAGCAAGTGACAGGTGGAAAGTGGCGTAGGGTAGGTCGAGCGGAGCGAGGCCCATCAATATCCGCTTCATTGGTCAGCGTCTGTTCTCGGAAGGGGAGGGAGAGGCTCCTAGCGAGCCGCGCATGGCCGATAGGCCGGCTCGCCCTCCCCACGACCCGCCTTCCGCGACAGGTGGTCAGTGATCGGTGGTCGATCGTTAGCGTCTCACGATTTCGTTGCGTCTATGAGCCCGACGCGCCAGCGAGTGGATGACTTGTCGGCTGACCAAGGTGATCCACTCGCTGGCGCGTCGGGCTCATATCGGCTGGATCGGCCCATCATGCGCAATCCAGCCGTTCGGCGCTGTTAGCCGGGGATGTCCTCAGCCGTTTCGGGGAGCCGATGATGCCTGTCCGATTGCGACGCGCGTTCCTCGTTGCGGCCTGGTTGATCGCGGGGGTCTGGCTCGCCGCGCCGGGCCGCTGTGTGCCCAGGAGCCGAAGGCGCCCGGCGACTCGGCGCAGACGGTGACACCGGCCGAGCCGGCGGCACAGGCGCCAGCACCGGCGGCGGCGCAGCGGCCGGGCGTGGGTCGGTCGAGCGTGCTGGATCTGCTCATCCACGCCAACCCGATGCTCTGGCCGCTGGTGATCTGCTCGATCGTCGCCGTCGGCTACGTGCTGGAGCGGGCCACGGCGGTGCGGCGCGACCGCGTGATCCCCGCCGAGTTCGCCGATCGGTTCCTCGAGCGGCTGGCCAGCGGCAAGCTCGACCGCGAGCGGGCGCTGGAGCTCTGCCGGGCCCATGATTCGCCCGCGGCGCAGCGTCTTCGCGATCGTGGTGGGCGCCTGGGGCCAGCCGGGCCTGACAATCCGCCAGATCGTCAGCCTCGACGCGGCCGGCGAGGTCGTCGAGATGAAGCGGAACCTCCGCATCCTGAGCGCCCTGGCGACGCTCGGCCCGCTGCTCGGGCTGCTGGGGACCGTCTTCGGGATCATCCAGTCGTTCGACGCCCTGGGCGGCCGCGTGGGTCCGTCGCGGGGCGAGCTCCTGGCGCACGGGATCAGCCTGGCGCTGGTGGCCACGGCGTTCGGCCTGGCGATCGCGATCATCTCGGTCGCGTTCTATTATACCTTCCTCAACCGGATCGACGTGCTGATGCGCGAGCTCGACCAGCGTGCCCTCCATGTCATCGAGCTGGTCGCCGCCGAGGCCCACCGCCCCGGCCCCGCCGACCGCCGCCACCTGCCCGTGCCGTCAAGCGAGCCCCACCGGCAAGAGTCGCGCATCCCCTGAAAGGAAACCCGCCGCCGGGCCGGCCGGCTTCGAGGTCGTTGGTCGCCGACGATATCCCGTGGGCAAACGGAGGATCGGGGCGCGCCGGGGCGGTGCCGGTCGGCGACGAGGACGGGGCGGAACTATCGGTCGGGATGAAGCCCGGGGGTGCCGTCGCGCCGGGAAAGCCCGTCGCCAGCCCGAGATCGATCGCCGGCCGCTTCGTAGGACAGGCTGTCCAGCCTGTCGCGGTCCGGTCGGAAACCGGTCCGGTCGGGCCGAGTCCGGCGGATACCCCGACGCCGGCCGGCGGGACGCTCCGGCGGGTCGGGTCGGCCGGCCCGCGACAGGCTGACAGCCTGCCCTACTTCCGCCCGGACGGCTCGCGGGAGTCGCCCCGGCCGCGAGGCGGCTGGCTGGCCGACGGTCTCCCGTGGCAAGCAGGATCGCGTATTCGCGCGATCGCCCCATCGTGCGCGCGATCACACCCGTTGGGCGCTCGAGCGGTCCCGCGACCTCCATGGACAGGACAAACAAGAAAGCCGGCGGTCTGGCTATTGACGCGGCCTGCGCGACGAGTTATCCCTATCCAGCAGACCGACCGAACGGATCCTTACCCCTCGCGGCTCGCAACGTGCGACGGCTCGCGACCTCGCAGGCCATCCCACCCTTCCCGCCGCCTTCGGATCGCCCTCGGCTCGACGATTGTTGCCCGGACGTCGGTTCCGCATCTCCCGCGCGAGGATCGCACCATGCGCCGCAGCTACCGTGGGTTCGCCGAGCGCAGTCGCCGGCTCAAGCTCGGTGAGGAGGCGGCTCATGTATGAGGTGGATGCCAGGTTCGACAAAGTCCTGGACCGTCTCGCCGTGGCCGCCAGCTCGCATCTCCCTTACTGCGTGCTGCGCAACCTGACCGATTACGAGATCTGCCAGAGTACGCTGGCCGCCCTCGTCGAAATTCACAGGTCCCATGAGAGCGATTCGGATTTATGGTCAACATTGATCCGATTCCGGAATTGGAGATACACAATCGTCGGATGCACGGCCGTGGTTGCGACGCGGGATGCCCGGTTCTTCGACGACCTTGCCTGGCGGTTCACTCAGGGATCATTTGTCGAGCCCCAATTGGCGGCCGCTCTCGTCGTCGTCCATGGTCGGGCATCCGAGGACTTCTTCACCAGACTGCTGCAATCCGGCGCGTTCCAGCTCGACGAGCACGGGAATCCGGTGGGAGGTTGCACCAGGGTGTCGCTCTGTGCATTCTACGCCCTGAGGATGCTAAATCCCGGCCGGGCGCGAGAGTTCGAGCCCTCATCGCATCTCGGGGCACCCGTGCTTCAGCAGCACGGTGGCGTCGCGGCTGAACATGACCTGAGGCGAGATCTCGAGTCCATCACGTACAACGTCCAATATTGGGCACGGCACGAGCCTCCATCGAGGAACTAACCGCTGTCGTCGAACGCTTAATTTTGGACCACCATATTCGATCATGTAATATTAACTGGATACAAAATTTATAATATATGAATTTTGTTTATGATATTGGGAGTAGTAGCCGATGAGGCGGATGACGGATCCAGCAAAAAAATCGATTTCTGAGCTATTCTCAGCACTTACAGTTGCCATGATAAATCGGCACAAGTATGAGCCGGACTTCAGCTATATCGATTTCATCTTCCATGCGACATCCTATCGGCCAGCAACACCCGATGAGCTCGCCATCTGGAACGAGCTCACTCATCCGCGTCGTCACGAGGAGCTTGCACGTTACCCATTGGAACGCGAGAAGCTATTGGGACGCCCATTTGTATCGGCAGTCAAATCTTATTTATTGTTGTATAATACCGCCATGGAGGAATCAGACCGTCGTATTGCGCAAAAGACGCTGTAGTCCCAGCGGGATTATCCGCGGCGCCGGAAACAATCGCATTGTTATATTGTGAATATTATATATAAATAGTTCTGTGGAATCCGCGGATCTTCACCCGGAGCCCAGGAAAGCGGCGGGGCCCGCCCCCCGATTCGGGTTCTCGGGGAAGGAAATTGGTGTCCGGAAAATTGAACTGACATTGCACAAGAAGCTTGGGAAGGGAGGACGAGCCTCGAAGTCAGAAACTCTTCATCGGAACCCTGTGGGTGAACGAACCCCGCCCGGCGGAGCCTGGCCAGTAGCCGGAAGGGGGTCTTGCGTGGTGGAGGGGTGACCCTCCCTGCGAAGCGTAGACAGCCAGTGCCCAGGCCGTGCAATCGAGCCTCGAATGATCATCGTCGGAGTCCTCGCCCTTGTCAGCCGCGGGGACCGCGTCGCGCGCCGAGATGGCCTAGCGCGACCGATCCGATCCCACCGGGGTCGGAGAACAGGTCCAAGGCACACGAGGGGTCCCCAGGAATTTGGCAGCCCCGTCCGTCTCCATCGACATCTCCGGCTCGGGAACCGGAACACCGATCTCCCCGTGCCCACGGCCGCGCGCCCCGGCCGGCGGGAGCGAACAGGGCGCGAGGGTGATATCGCCAAGCGAAGGCGACGAAGTGCGGCGAGAGGGGCGGACGGGAGTCGGAGCGCCCCGTAATACCGATGAGGCCGGGGAACCATTCCGAGGGACCCGGCGGAGGGAACCCTGGGGGAGCAATCCTCCAGGGCGACCCGGCCCAATTTCCCCCAGGGAGGATGCTCGTACGCGAGGTCACGGCCAGGGTTCCGACGGATGGCCTCCCGGCTCCCGCGACTCAATGCGCGGTGGGCCTCCGGCGCCGGCAGAAGGAGGAGCCGAGCGCCGCCAACGCACCGATCGAGCCCAGGGCGAGCGACGAGGGTTCGGGAACGGAGGCGCCGATCACGTGCGAGGTGACGGTGCCGATCTGCTGCGGGTCGCTGAAGGCGATGGCCGTGCCCTCGCCCGGCGTGGAACCGTCCGGCCCGGGGAAGTAGCCGTCCGCCGCGCCGGTCCCGAGCGACATGGTGTGGACGCTGTTGAGGAAACTCTCAAGCTTGGAGTATGCCGTCTCCCATTCCGGCGTACCGGACGCGGTACGGACGACGAACTCGAACGTCGAGATGATGTCGGACTCCTGGGTGCCCGGGAACAGGGATGAGAACGACAGATTCTGATCGAGGATCGTCGTGGCGACGGATGGATTCAGGAACATCACGAGGTGGTCAACGGGCATGGCTCCATCCGAGGGCAGCCCGTTGACGATCCCGAGCAAAAGGCTCTGCGAGGGTATCCCGTCCAGGTTGAATGGGTTCACGATCGTCGTCGTCGCTCCGCCCGTCGCCTGGAAGGAATAGGAGCCGGAACGGTAGAGGGTAGGATACAACTCGTAGATGAAGATATCCGTCACGTCGGGCGTGTTCGCGTCGAGCGTCACCGAATAACTCGTGTGGGTATCTCCCCTTGCCGCCCCGCTATCGAGCCCGAAGGCCGCAGCCAGCGACATCGCGATGAGGCCCGCCCGGACGAGTCGATGAAAAGGGCTTTTTGCGAGAATGATCACGACGTGGTGTCCTCATTGAGTGAAATCAGTCTCTCGAAGCGTCATTGCTGAGATGGTCGATGGCGTAACGGCGCGATTCCTCTTCGAGATCGGGCGCGGACCCATCTCATCAGGTCTGGACCGTCCGATCAAGTCTCGGGCGACACTTCGGCCGCCATGTCGGGACTTTTCCCGCTCGCCTGCATTGCCATCAGGAGGGGGCAACGCTTCGGCATCCGGCCGGGAAAAAGGCCGGGTTGGCGGCGCGTTTTCTGTTGCGCCCTCATCGCCGCGTCGTCCGGGGCAGTCGCATGGTGGGTCTCCTCGCTCGCGGGCGTTCGCGGCATTGTCCGGTAGGGCTCATCTCGGCTCCGGCGGGTCGGGCTCGACGGGGAGCCAGGGGTAGCGGGCGGCATGCTCGTACTTGCGGGCCATGTCGTAGTGATATTTCGCTAGCTTCAACTGGTGGGCCTCGAGCATTTGCAGTTCGTCCCGGTCACGGCGGTCAGACGCGCGGGTTGTCGGCGTATCGATACTCACCGGCTTCGCCGAAGCACAGATTCCCGAAGGCGAGGTGGAATATGGCGAGCCGGCGATACTCCTGGGCTCGTCGCAGCGCCGCGACACCCACAGGGACGCCGCGATCACCAGCGCACTGATCGCCACGGCGACCATCCACCGCCGCGTCGTCATCCGTGGGAGTCGCATGGGCCGAGTTCCTTGCGAGAGTCACTCCGCCGGAACCGCCGGCGTCGGCGATGCGGTCTGCCCGGTCGTAGCCTGCGCGTGCCAGGCCCGCATCGCGGCCTGCTGAGATTCCGCGGCGGTCTCTTGCACGCACCGAGGCACGGCGCTCGAATGTCGATGCGCTGGTACTACGCTACGAGGCGTTCCTTCGCTCGGTGATGCCGCCTGTCCCGGCACGGGTCTTCCGCGAGGGCGAACCTCCCGGCGAGCCGGTCCGCAGGACATGAGAGTCCCGGCGGGAGCCTCGATTCCTCCAATTTCGGAAAACAGACTCCGAATTGTATACAAGAGTCCCAACATCCCGGCCGCGAAAGCTCGGATCAAAAAATCCGAGAATCGCGAAAAAAGTTGGAAATAAAGCGAGACGAGCGGCGTCTATATTATGGCCGGTCTCGTCTTTGGCAATTCGGTGGATGGTTAAAGGAGATCCCGCCCGGGATTCAGTGCATCCCAGATGGCGCCAATGCGCCGCAGGAACCAGCAATACAACGCAGCACGCATGCTCGGATGGTGGCCTGCTGAAGCGGTTCCCTGTTTCGATGATCTTTTCTGCAAGATGCAACGCTGGATGCACTCGAATCCCGGGCGGAAGGCGGGGAGAACCGTGGGAGACAACCCCGCAAAATGAGCAAACGAACCCAATCTTCACGGTTTCTTCATCGGCGCCGAAAGGCTTTCGGCGCCGAAGGGGCGCCGAGGAGGCGGAAATCGAGCAAACGAACCCAATTTGCTCCGACCGAAACCGTCACAGCCGCTCGGACCGATACGCTCGGGAGATTTTGTCCGATCGGTAAATTCGGCATCGGAACGGCCGGCCGAGATCCAGGATGTGCCGGGTTGCCGGTGATCGATTCGGGCGAACGACATGGCCGACCGCGACTGGGAATCGAAGACAACGTGACCGACGCGTCTTCGTCGGGTGGGGCAACCCACCGAGCCTGCGACTCGGAGCTTAGTGGATCAGTCATGCCGTGCGTGCGTGGGAGCTTCTCGAGTTCGGCTCTCATTTCATCCAGCGGCTAACCACGATCATGCAGCCCCACGCCAATGGCCAGGTCAGGAGCAGGACAACCGCCGCGCCGTGGGTCCACGCGGGCTCGGGACGGCTCGCGCGAGGCTTCGGCGCGAGCAGTCGCGATATCCACGCGCCCAGGAAGGGCAGCAGCCCGAAGAGGAGGGCGTCGCCGGGTCCGAACGTCTTGAGCCGCGTCGGGATGAGGAACAGCCCCAAGGCAATCCAGTAGATCCCGACGAACATCCAGATCGATTCGGCCCAGGTCTGCGTCGAGACGGGGGCATGCGGTGACGATGCACCTGGCCCGCCTGGCGACGGGGCGGCCGGGGGTCGCCGTCGCAGCAGGATGAGCGGTCCGCTCAGCGTCAGGCCGAGCCAGATGTAGAACACCGACGCCGGGCCGCCCACCCAGATCGGTGGCGGACTCGCCGGCCAGAAGGCCCGGAACAGCGCGGCCGCCATCGCGTAGCCGACCACCACCCCCAGGATGTCCCGGATCTCGAACCGCAGGCGAGCCGGCCGGGTCGGGGTGGGGGCGGGGATCATTCGGACCTCGGGGATCGTGACGCCAGGCCGGAAGTCCGCCGGCCACCGGCGGCGAGGCGAGGCGAGGCGAGGAGGGATCGCGACGAATCGGGGCCGCGACCGTCAACTTAGCACGACCAGCCCCAGCCCGCACTGGATCGGCCAGGTGATGGCCAGGACCAGGCCCACCCGGTTCGTCCAGGGCGACCCCTCGACCCGGGCGGCCTGCTCGGGCGGGACCACGACCCAGGTGGACCAGACGACCCCCAGCGCGACCAGGCACACCAGCCCGAGCCCCACGCCCAGCGTCGTGGCGAACAGCGGGTTCTGCCGCGGCTCGGTGCCCCCCGCGGTGGCCGACTGGATCACCGCCGTGAGCAGCCAGGGGATGCCAAGCATCGCCCAGAGCCGGTCGCCGATCTTGGGATAGTCGTTCAGGCGGCGGGCGAATCGACGGGCCAGGTAGAGGAACGGGCCGGTGGACGTCAGGGCCACCCAGGTGAAGGTTAGCCAGAGCATGATCCATCCGGCGCCGGTGAGGTCGCTGCGCATAACCCGCAACGTGTGGATCGAGGCGATCGCCGAGCCCATCACGAGCGCGGCCCCGTCGAGGACGCTGAATCCGCCCGCGGTATCGATACGATCCATGCTTGGCCGCCCTCAGCCTGCCCCGACCGGCGTCCGACCGCCACCAGGCGGCCCGAATCGACTCATTTTAGGCTTTCGGATCAAGTTTTTCCCGCCGTAATACGATGCCTCGAATTGCCGGATCACTTCCGACGGCCCTATAATGCCATGAACCAGGATGCGAATCCCGATTTCGATGGCCGCGGGATGGATGCGGGCTCTCGGTGGTCTGGGCGGTTCTGGCTGTCCGCCCTGTCGATGGACGGGCGGGTCCCCCGGCACTCCCCGCTTTTTCTCCCCTTTCAGCCCCGGCCGCGGCTCCACCCCGACGGGTCAGAGGATGCGATGGCACTCCCGAAGGTCGTGATCGTCGGTCGGCCGAACGTCGGCAAGTCGTCGCTGTTCAACTGGCTGGCCGGTCGCCGGATCGCCATCGTCGACGACATGGCGGGCGTGACCCGCGACCGCGTCGGCACCCTGGTCCAGCTCGGGGACGACGACGAGCCCCGGTTCTTCGAGCTGATGGACACCGGCGGGATCGGCATGGTCGACCGCGACGACCTCAGCGAGGACGTCGAGCGGCAGATCGAGACCGCGATGAACGAGGCCGACCTGATCCTCTTCGTCGTCGACGTCCGCGACGGCGTGATGCCGCTGGACGAGGAGGTCGCCCAGCGGCTCCGCTACTCCGAAGACGCCCGTCATCCTGGTGATGAACAAGGCCGACACCCCGAGTTCGACCAGCGGGGCGGCGAGTTCTACAAGCTCGGCCGGGGCAAGCCGGTCTACGTCTCGACGCAGCAGAACCGCAACAAGAAGCAGCTCCTGAAGCTGCATCGAGGAGATGCTGCCGCACGCCCACGCCGCCCCGCCCGCCGACGCGGTGATGAAGATCGCCGTCGTCGGCCGGCCCAACACCGGCAAGTCGACCTTCATCAACACCCTGGCCCACGCCGAGCGGATGATCGTCTCCGAGCGGCCCGGCACGACCCGCGACTCGGTCGACGTCCGGTTCGAGCTCGACGGCCTGCCGTTCATCGCCATCGACACCGCCGGCGTGAAGCGCAAGGCGAAGATCCGCGACAGCCTCGACTTCTACTCGGTCCACCGCGCCGAGCGGTCGATCCGCCGGGCCGACGTCGTCCTGCTGTTCCTCGACCCCACCCAGGGGATCACCCGGCTCGACAAGCAGACTGGCCGACTACATCGCCAAGCAGTACAAGCCCTGCATCTTCGCGGTCAACAAGTGGGACCTGATGGTCAACGACCCCGACGACCCCTCTCAGGGCCATGGGCCGGTTCGCCGACGCTGGTCCAGCACGCCTTCCGCGCGATGAGCTACATGCCCCTGGCGTTCATCACGGCCAAGACGGGCAAGAACGTCAAGGCGCTGCTGAACCTCTCGCAGTCGATGTTCAAGCAGGCGCAGCGCCGCGTCGGCACCGGCACGCTCAACCGCGTGCTCCGCGAGGCCGTCGAGGCCCACCCGCCGGCCAGCCGCGAGAACCGGACGCCGCGGATCTACTACGCCACCCAGGTCGGCATCGCGCCCGCCGACGATCGTCCTGTTCGTCAACAGCCCCTCGCTGTTCGACGCGACCTATCAGCGCTACCTGCTCAACGTCTTCCGCGAGAAGCTGCCGTTCCACGACGTCCCGATCAAGCTCTACCTCCGGTCGCGGAAACAGGAGGAGCCGGGCAGCCGGTCCTCCGCCCGGTCCGGGGCGAGCGATACGTCGGTTCGACCTGGATATCGACTTCGAGCAGCCGGCCGGGGTGCACGCCTCGGCCACCGCCGATCCCGCCGCCCGGTTCCTCCACCACGAGGTCAACGAGCTGCTGGCCGATCTGGGCGACTGAACGTCGGCGGCTCGCCCGGGCTGTGCCAGGCCGGCCGGGCCATGCGGCACACCGCTTGCTCCTGTCTCTTCCTGGGCCGCCACGGCCATTCGCCCGCGGTCCTTTTCTCCAGACAAGGAGCTTCCACCATGGCCCAGGATCCGGTTTGCGGGATGGACGTGCAGCCCGAGCAGGCGGCCGGTCAGAGCGAGTTCCACGGCCAGACCTTCTATTTCTGCTGCCCGGCGTGCAAGGAGAAGTTCGACAAGGAACCCCGGCGCTACGCCCAGCAGTCCGGGTCGGCGATGGCCGGCAAGCCCTGAGGGCACGCGAGATCGGATTCCATCGTGGACTTGCGTCACGTCGTCGCTTGAATCGCTTCACGGCCCGCGAGTAGAATTTCCGATAGTCGGAAGGGATCAAGCGGGTCGTCGCGGCCGATCTCCGCCGCCATGCTGAGCACGGCGGGCCGGCATCAGGGCCGCGATGATCCGATCCGGTCCGATTGTCACAGGGATTCCGCGGTCCGCGGTGATGGTTGCGCCGCCCCGCTTCGTACCGCACTGGACCGCACTGGACTGTTCCGCCCCGGCTTGAGCCCACGAGGTCGGCAGCAAGATGCCCGAACGTGATTATTACGAAGTCCTGGGCGTGGCCCGCGACGCGACGCCGGAAGCCATCAAGAAGGCTTACCGGCGCTGGCGAGGAAATACCATCCGGACGTCAATCCGGGCGACAAGACGGCCGAGGCGAAGTTCAAGGAAGTCCAGCAGGCGTACGACGTCCTGTCCGAAGCGGACAAGCGGGCGCGTTACGACCGCTACGGCGACGCCGCGTTCGAGGGGATGGCGGCCGCCGGACCGCGCACCGGCGCGTCCAATTTCACGTTCCACTTCGGCGAGCCCGGCTCGGGCGCCGAGAACATCGACTTCTCGCAGTTCTTCGGCAACATGGGCGCGGGCGGTGCCGCGGTCGACGACGACGAGGAAGGTGGCGGCGGGCTGTTCGAGGATCTGCTAGGCCGGATGCGCACCGGCCGGACGCCCCGGCGCGCGCACCGGCCGGGCGATGGAGGCCCCGCTGTCGATCCCGTTCCTGACGGCGATTCGCGGGGGCGAGACGACGATCGAGCTCGAGCGCGGCGGGGGGCGGACCGAGACCCTGGTGGTGAAGATCCCGCCGGGCGTCGAGACCGGATCCAAGCTGCGGCTCAAGGGCCGCGGCGAGCCTGGCGCCAAGGGCGCACCGGCCGGCGACCTGACGATCGTCATCACCGTCGAGCCACATCCCTATTTCCGCCGCGAGGGCCGCGACCTCCTGGTCGACGTCCCGGTCACCGTCGGCGAGGCCATCCTGGGCGCCCGGATCGACGTGCCCTCGCCCGACGGCCAGAAGTCGCTGACGATCCCCGCCGGCACCTCCGGCGGACAGAAGCTCCGGCTTCGCGGACAGGGCGTCCCGGCCTCCGGCGGCAAGCCGGCCGGCGACCTGTTCGTCGTCATCAAGGTCGTCGTGCCCAAGGGCATCGACGACCAGAGCCGGCAACTGATCGAGGAGTTCTCCCGGCGCAATCCGTATCAGCCTCGCGCCGGGCTCTGGTGAAGTCTTTCCGAGCGTTCCGGCCATGACTCGACCCATCATCCCCCGCGAAGACGTTGCCCGTGAGCTGTCGGTCTCCTCGCGGATCCTGCTCCGCTACGAGGCGCTCGGCCTGATCCGCGTCGTGCAGGAAGGCGAGCGCGTCGGCTACGAGCCGGCGCAGATCCGCCGGCTCTGGACGATCGTGAGCTACCAGCGCCGACCTGGGTATCAATCTCGCGGGCGTCGAGGTGATCCTCCGCCTGCGGCAGCAGCTCGTCGAGGTGCACCGGCGGCTCGGCGGCCTGGCCGACGACCTGCGGGCTGCCCTCGAACCCGACGACTCACCCGGCGGCCCCGAATTCGATGAGTGACCGCGATGATCGCCCAGGCAACCGCGCCGTCGCCGACCGTCCCCGCGAACCGCGGCGGAGCTGGCTGAGTCGGATCCTGGGCCAGGGCCCGGCGGCGCGGAAGCGGCTGGGCGAGGCGGTGGCGGCCCTGCTGGGGACCGCGCTGGTCGGCGCTGGCGGCGATCGGCGGCCTGGTCATCTGGCACCTCGTCCGCCGCGGACGGCTGATCCAGCATCGCCAGGCGCAACCTCGGATCGTGCGATGGCCCGAGCTACCGGCCGGCAACGGAGACATTCATGACCACGACCGAGACGACGCGGTTTCGACCTCATGAGCGGATCAAGGACCCCGCCGCCTTCCGCCGGGCGTTCGAGCGCCGCCGGTGGGAATCCGACGCGATCCTGACGCTCCACGGCGTCGAGAACGGCCTGGACCACGCGCGGCTGGGGATCTCGGTGTCCCGCAAGAAGGTCAAGACGGCCGCGGCACGCAACCGGCTCAAGCGGCTGATCCGCGAGGCTTTCCGCCTGTCGAAGGCCGAGCTGCCCGCCGGGCTGGACCTGGTCGTCGTGCCGCGGCACCCGGCCCCTCGCTTCGCCGACGTCCGACGCTCGCTGCCGCTGCTGGCCCGCCACCTCGAGCGCCGCCTCCGCGGCCGCAGGCCGTAGTCGGGGGCTGTATCGCCATGACCGCCGACCCGATCCGCCGCCTGCTGCGATGGCCCGAGCGGGCAGCGATCGGGCTGCTCGTGGCCTTGATCTGGGTCTACCAGCACACGCTCAGCCCGCTGTTCGGCAATGCCTGCCGTTTCGAGCCGAGCTGTAGCCGCTACATGGTCGCCAGCCTGAGGAAGTACGGCTTCTTCCCGGGCCTTTTCCGCGGCTTACGCCGGGTCTCACGTTGCCACCCCTGGGACCCGGGGGGATACGACCCGCCCTGATCGCGGCCGGTGGTGCGTTCTCGACCCGCAAGCCCCGGGGGCCGGCCGCCTCCGGGGACTCAGGGCCTGACGGTCCCGCTGGCGACCAGCTTCCGCCATGCCCTCGCGTACCGCGCCCCCGACAGCGACGGACCGGAAATCGTCCGCCAGTCGATGTCGCCCACGTAATCGCTGCCCGCCTTACCGGTTGCGCACCCGTCCAGCGTCTCCAACGATCCGCCGGCGACCGCATGACCCGAGGTCCCGTCGACGATCAGGTCGAACTCGTCGTGGACGTTCAATCGGCGCGACGGGCGGATCGTCACGGTCCGGGCTGAGGGACTGTAGGCCACGCGCCTCACGGCGATGGCGCGGCCGAACTTGCCGCGGGGACCGACGGGGACGATCGAGTAGTTGGCCGGGTCGCTCGCCGTCGCCGGGCTGAGGGCCTCGTCGAAGGTAGGGCTCGAAACATCCTAATGATTAGATTATGTAAAATATTCACAATATACATAATTATTGAAGATGAATAACTAAGACTTCTCAAATGATTAGGATCGGGATCGAGGGGACCCGGGCTGGCGGCGATGGCCAGCCCGGCGGCCTCGAGCGGCCGGCAGGCGCATGGGTATAGGGGCCCGACGGCCGCCGGGGAGAAGGCCCCCCGGGCCCGGCGGTTGGCCGGGCCCGGGGTGAGGTTGGACCTAGTTCAACTGATCACCGGACGTCTTGTTGGTCGCGGTGTGGGAAGTATTGGCGAAGAACCAGTTCAGACCGCCTGAGCCGCCGCCGGTCAGCTTGTTGGCGTTGGCGGCCGAGTTGTCGAGGACGGTGACCCCCCAATCGAGCTCGTTGGTCCCATTGAGGCCGCCTCCGTTCTTGATGTTGCTGATGCGGGTCGCGTAGGAATTCCCCGACTGCCACTCGGCCAGGATCGAGTCCAGCGCCAGGTCATGGGCCAGGCTGCTGGGATTGAAAGTGGTGGAGCCGGCGATGAGGATGTCGCCGCCGGAATTCCCGGTGATCGTGTCCTTTCCGCCGCCGCCGATCAGGATGCTACGTCCGGTGCCGCCGACGATCGTGTTGGGGCCGGCGCCGCCGATGAGGATGTTGCCCTGCGCGCTACCGGTCAGGATGTCGCCGCCCTGTCCGCCCCGGACGTTGCCGATGTTGGCGATTCCCGCTCCGACGCCCGTTGAGGTATCGGTGGCCAGGTTGACCGTCACGAGCGTCGTGTAGGCCGCGTAGTCGAGCCAATCGTCGCCGCCGCCACCGCCGTCGATCTTCCCGGAGATCGCTTTGCCGGCACCAAAGACGAAGACGTCGAGCCCGGTGCCGCCGGTCAAGTTCTCGACGCCCGAGAACCCGAAGGTGCCCACAGTGCCGCCGTTGACGGCGGTGATCGACCAGGCGTTGGTCGCATTGGGCCCGATGAGGCTGTCGGCGGCCGAGGTGCTGCCGACGAGACTCTGGACATTGGCGAAGCCGCCCGTCCTGCTGGCCGTCGACGGTGGCGAGGTCGACCGTCGCCGCGGTCCCGCCGTCGCCCGAGTAGTCCAGCGCGTTGGCGCCCGCCCCGCCGTCGATCTCCCCCGTGACGCTCCCCGCGGTGAACTTGAAGGTGTCGGCTGATGTGCCGCCGGTCAGGTTCTCGACGCCCGAGAAGCCGAACGTGCCCACCGTGCCCGCGTTGATCGCCGTCAGCGTCCAGGTGCTGATCGCGTTGGGCCCGATGAGCTTGTCGGCGGCCGACGTGCTGCCGACGAGACTCTGGACGTTGGCGAAGCCGCCCGTCGCGGTGGCGGTCGAGGCGGCGAGGTTGACCGTGGCGACCAGGCCCCCGTCTCCCGAGTAGTCCAGCGCGTTGGCGCCCGCCCCGCCGTTGATCTTGCCCGTCACGCTGCCCGCCGCGGCGAACTTGAAGGTGTCGGTTGATGCGCCGCCCGTCAGGCTCTCGATGGCGGAGAAGCCGAACGCGCCCACCGTGCCCGCGTTGATCCCCGCCAGGGTCCAGGTATTGGCGAGGTTGGGCCCGATGAGGCTGTCGGCGGCCGAGGTGCTGCCGACGAGCTTCTGGATATTGGTGAAGCCGCCGGTCTTCGTGGCGGTGAGGGCCGCGAGGTTGACCGTGGCGGCCAGGCCCCCGTCGCCCGAGTAGTCCAGCGCGTTGGCGCCCGCCCCGCCGTCGATCTTGCCCGTCACGCTCCCCGCCGCGAACTTGAAGGTGTCGGCGGCGGTGCCGCCGGTCAGGCTCTCGACGCCCGAGAAGCCGAACGCGCCCACCGTGCCCGCGTTGATCCCCGTCAGGGTCCAGGTGCTGGTCGCATTGGGCCCGATGAGATTATCGGCGGCCGAGGCGCTGCCGACGAGGTTCTGGATATTGGCGAAGCCGCCGGTCCTGGTGGCGGTCGAGGCGGCGAGGTTGACCGTGGCCGCGGCCCCGCCGTCGCCCGAGTAGTCCAGCGCGTTGGCGCCCGCACCGCCGTCGATCTTGCCCGTGACGCTCCCCGCGGTGAACCTGAAGGCGTCCGTTAGCGTGCCGCCGGTCAGGTCCTCGACGGCGGAGAAGCCGAACGTGCCCACCGTGCCCGCGTTGATCCCCGTCAGCGTCCAGGTATTGGTGAGGTTGGGCCCGATGAGGTCGTCGGCGGCCGAGGTGCTGCCGACGAGCTTCTGGACATTGGCGAAGCCGCCCGTCCTGCTGGCCGTCGAGGCGGCGAGGTTGACCGTCGCCGCCGCCCCGCCGTCGCCCGAGTAGTCCAGGGCGTTGGAGCCCGCCCCGCCGTCGATCTCCCCCGTGACGCTCCCCGCGGCGAACTTGAAGGTGTCGGTTGATGTGCCGCCGGTCAGGTTCTCGACGCCCGAGAAGCCGAACGTGCCCACCGTGCCCGCGTTGATCGCCGTCAGCGTCCAGGTGCTGATCGCGTTGGGCCCGATGAGCTTGTCGGCGGCCGACGTGCTGCCGACGAGACTCTGGACGTTGGTGAAGCCGCCCGTCGCGGTGGCGGTCGAGGCGGCGAGGTTGACCGTGGCGGCCAGGCCCCCGTCGCCCGAGTAGTCCAACGCGTTGGCGCCCGCACCGCCGTCGATCTTGCCCGTCACGCTCCCCGCCGCGGCGAACTTGAAGGTGTCGGTTGATGCGCCGCCGGTCAGGTCCTCGACGCCCGAGAAGCCGAACGTGCCCACCGTGCCCGCGTTGATCCCCGTCAGCGTCCAGGTGCTGGTGGCATTGGGCCCGATGAGGCTATCGGCGGCCGAGGTGCTGCCGACGAGGTTCTGGATATTGGCGAAGCCGCCGGTCCTGGTGGCGGTCGAGGTGGCGAGGTTGACCGTGGCCGCGGCCCCGCCGTCGCCCGAGTAGTCCAGCGCGTTGCGCCCGCCCCGCCGTTAATCTTGCCCGTCACGCTGCCCGCCGCGGCGAACTTGAAGGTGTCGGCGGCGGTGCCGCCGGTCAGGCTCTCGATGGCGGAGAAGCCGAACGCGCCCACCGTGCCCGCGTTGATCCCCGTCAGCGTCCAGGTGCTGGTGGCATTGGGCCCGATGAGGCTATCGGCGGCCGAGGTGCTGCCGACGAGGTTCTGGATATTGGCGAAGCCGCCGGTCCTGGTGGCGGTCGAGGTGGCGAGGTTGACCGTGGCCGCGGCCCCGCCGTCGCCCGAGTAGTCCAGCGCGTTGGCGCCCGCACCGCCGTCGATCTTGCCCGTCACGCTCCCCGTGGTGAACTTGAAGGCGTCGGCGGCCGTGCCGCCGGTCAGGTTCTCGATGGCGGAGAAGCCGAACGTGCCCACCGTACCCGCGTTGATCCCCGTCAGCGTCCAGGTATTGGTGAGGTTGTGCCCGATGAGGTCGTCGGCGGCCGAGGTGCTGCCGACGAGCTTCTGGACATTGGCGAAGCCGCCCGTCGCAGTGGCGGTCGAGGCGGCGAGGTTGACCGTGGCCGCGGTCCCGCCGTCGCCCGAATAGTCCAGGGCATTGGCGCCCGCCCCGCCGTCGATCACCCCGGTGACGCTCCCCGCGGCGAACTTGAAGGTATCGGTCGATGTGCCGCCGGTCAGGTCCTCGACGGCGGAGAAGCCGAACGTGCCCACCGTGCCCGCGTTGATCCCCGTCAGCATCCAGGTGGTGATCACGTTGGGCCCGATGAGCTTGTCGGCGGCCGACGTGCTGCCGACGAACTTCTGGATGTTGGCGAAACCGCCCGTCGCGGTGGCGGTCGAGGCGGCGAGGTTGACCGTGGCCGCGGCCCCGCCGTCCCCCGAGTAGTCCAGCGCGTTGGCGCCCGCCCCTCCGTCGATCTTGCCCGTCACGCTCCCCGCCGTGGCGAATTCGAAGGCGTCGGTTGATGTGCCGCCCGTCAGGTTGGCGATCCCGGTGTAGGCGATCCCATCGACGTTGCCCGCATTGGCGGCGGACAGCGTCCAGGTGTTGGCGATGTTGGCACCCTGAATGGTGTCGCTGGAGCCGCCCCGGTGACGATCGTGCCCGCGCCCTGCGTCGTGCCCAGGATGAACAGATCGGTCCCGGAGCCCCCCCCGTTGAGCACGTCGGTGCCCCCGTTCCCGCTGATCGTGTTGTTGCCGGCGCCGCCGGTGATCGTATCGTTGACCGGGCTGCCCGTGACGTTCTGGAAATTGGCGATCGCGCCGATACCGGTGGCCGTCCCGGTCGTCAGGTTGACGGTCACGCCGGTCGTGTACAGCGAGTAGTCGAGGGTGTTGGAGCCCCCGCCGCCGTCGATCTTGCCGGCGACCCCCTTGCCATTGCTCACCCGGACGAGGTCGTTGGCTGAGCCACTGGTGAGGTTCTCGATCGCCGAGAAGCTGAAGCCCGCGACGCTGCCGCCGTTGACCGCGGTGATCGACCAGGTGCTGGCCGCATTGGGCCCGATAAGCTTGTCGGCGGCCGAGGTGCTGCCGACGAGACTCTGGACGTTGGCGAACCCGCCCGTCCTGGTGGCCGTCGAGGCGGCGAGGTTGACCGTCGCCGCCGCCCCGCCATCGCCCGAGTAGTCCAGCGTGTTGGCGCCCGCCCCGCCGTCGATCTTGCCCGTCACGCTCCCCGCCGCGGCGAACTTGAAGGTGTCGGCGGCGGCGCCGCCGGTCGGGCTCTCGATGGCGGAGAAGCCGAACGCGCCCACCGTGCCCGCGTTGATCCCCGTCAGGGTCCAGGTGCTGGCGGCATTGGGCCCGATGAGGCTGTCGGCGGCCGAGGTGCTGCCGACGAGCTTCTGGATGTTGCCGAAGCCGCCGGTCCTGGTGGCGGTCGAGGTGGCGAGGTTGACCGTGGCGGCCAGGCCCCCGTCGCCCGAGTAGTCCAGCGCGTTGGCGCCCGCCCCGCCGTCGATCTTGCCCGTCACGCTGCCCGCGGTGAACTTGAAGGTGTCGGCGGCCGTGCCGCCGGTCAGGTTCTCGACGCCCGAAAAGCCGAGCGCGCCGACCGTGCCCGCGTTGATCCCCGTCAGGGTCCAGGTGCTGGTCGCATTGGGCCCGATGAGGCCGTCGGCCGCCGAGGTGCTGCCGACGAGGTTCTGGATATTGGCGAAGCCGCCGGTCTTCGTGGCGGTGAGGGCCGCGAGGTTGACCGTGGCGGCCAGGCCACCGTCGCCCGAGTAGTCCAGCGCGTTGGCTCCCGCGCCGCCGTCGATGGTGCCGCTCATGCTGCCGGTCGAGGCGAACACGAAGGTGTCGGCGCCCGTGCCGCCAATCAGGTTGGCGATGCCCGAGAAGGACACCTGGCCGAGCGTGCCGGCATTGGGGCCGGTGATTTCCCATGTGTCGGCAACGTCGGGACCGGCTAGCGTGTTGATGCCGTTGCCGCCGGTGATGGTCGTTGACAGGCCAGTTGACGTGCCGCTGAGGTTGTACCTATCCGCACCCTGACTCCCATTGATATCCAGGGCTGATAACCCGCCGTAGGTGATCGGGCTTGACCCGGTGCGCTGGAAGGCGACGCCGGTGATCGAGTAGGTCTTGCTGGCAAGATTGCCCTGGTCGTCGATGATGAGCTGCGTTGCGCCGCCGCCGTTGACGGCCAGGGCGCCGGCGAGGCCGTCGAGGTTCATGGCAGTCGGGCTGACGTCAACCAGCACGTTGCCGGCGCCCGCGTTGACCGTCGTGGCCGTCGACGTCCCCTCGACGTGCACGAGGTTGAGCGTCACGCCCGTGTTGAGCGTCAGCCCGGCCAGGCCGCCGTAGGTGATCGAGGCGAAGTGGAAGATGGGGAAACCCGTGAAGGGGTTGATCGCCTCGGAAAGGCGGGACAGGGTCGTGCTCGTCAGCGTGTCCTGGGTCACGACGGGCGGGAAGGTGAGGTTGGCGTCCTGGTCGTCGATGACGAGCTGCGTCGCGCCGCCGCCGTTGACGGTCAGGGCGCCGGCGAGGCCGTCGAGGTTCATCGCCGTGGGACTGACGTTGACCAGCGCGTTGCCGGCGCCCGCGTTGACCGTCGTGGCCGTCGACGTCCCCTCGACGTGCACGAGGTTGAGCGTCACGCCCGTGTTGAGCGTCAGCCCGGCCAGGCCGCCGTAGGTGATCGAGGCGTAGCGGAAGATGGGGAAACCCGTGAAGGGGTTGATCGCCTCGGAGGAGCGGGACAGGGTCGTGCTCGTCAGCGTATCCTGGGTCACGACGGGCGGGAAGGTGAGGTTGGCGTCCTGGTCGTCGATGATGAGCTGCGTCCCGCCGCCGCCGTTGACGGTCAGGGCGCCGGCGAGGCCGTCGAGGTTCATGGCAGTCGGGCTGACGTCCACCAGCGCGTTGCCCGTGCCCGCGTTGACCGTCGTGGCTGTCGACGTCCCCTCGACGTGCACGAGGTTGAGCGTCACGCCCGTGTTGAGCGTCAGCCCGGCCAGGCCGCCGTAGGTGATCGAGGCGAAGTGGAAGATGGGGAAACCCGTGAAGGGGTTGATCGCCTCGGAAAGGCGGGACAGCGTCGTGCTCGTCAGCGTGTCCTGGGTCAGGAGGGGCGGGAAGGTGAGGTTGGCATCCTGGTCGTCGATGACGAGCTGCGTGGCGCCGCCGCCGTTGACGGTCAAGGCGCCGGCGAGGCCGTCGAGGTTCATCGCCGTCGGGCTGACGTTAACCAGCACGTTGCCGGCGCCCGCGTTGATCACGGTCGCGGCCGCGGTGTTCTCCACATCGTAGGTGACGGCTCCGCTGCCGCCGTTGAAAGTCAGGAGATTGATCCCGCCGTAATTGAGCGGACCCTGGAAAATCGAGCTATTGGTAACACTGCTCCCGGTCAGATACCAGGTGAGGCCCGACTCCGTGTCGCTCTGGTCGTTCACGTTCAGCGTGTCGTATCCTGATCCCTGGATGTTGACGTTCCTGGGGATGACCTGCGCCCACGAGGCCATCGCCGATGTTGTACGCGGTCGTGCCGTGGCTGACCAGGTCGAGGGAGACGCCGCTTTCCCAGACGTTGACGACATTGCCGCTGGCCGCGCTGGTGCCGATCGTGACACTCGGCGTGTCGGCGTACTCGTAGTTGATATGCGCGTACGGGCTCAGGCCAGCGATGTAGCCCCAATCGGAATCGCCTGGGGGGGTGTAAGTCCCCAGGGTGGTCGTGCGGGCGGAGGGATCGGCCGAGTCGTCGATGTTGATCGTCGTCGAGGAGGGCGGGTTGTCGATGTTCAATGTGCCCAGGATGCTCTGGACGCCCACATAGCCGTCGCCGACGTTGACCGTGGCCACGCCGTTGCCGATCAGCGTGGTCGGGACGCCGTCCTCCCACACGCCGAACACGTCGCCATCGGCGTGGCTGGTCCTGATCGTCAGGCTCGTGGTGTTCGCATAATCGTAGGTGATCAGGGCGGGCGCCAGGTTATAGATGTAACCCAGGCCGGAATTGCTGGCCAGGGTCCCCATGTGGGCCGTGCCGGCCGAGGTATCGCCCGAATCATCGACGTTCAGGGTCGTGGAACCCGAGGTATTGCTGACATTGACCGGCCCGGCGATGTTGGCCAGCGTCCCTCCCAGCGAGGGCGCCTGGCTGCCGATATTCACCGTATCGGTGGCGCTGCCCTCGATCGACACGGGCGTACCGGCGAAGGTCTGCTGCACGTTGATCGTGTTGTTGCCGCCCGCGCCGAGGATGTGGATGCCCGAGATGGAGCCCGGGTTGTAAAAGATCGGGTCGCCGTTGACCGTCACGGATGGGAGCCGGAAGAACCCGATATTCGTCGTGCCGACGTCCACCGTGTCGTCGCCGCTCGACCCGAAGTTGAACCAGGGCCGGGGTGGAAGCGATGCCGTTGGCGATCGCGGACACGTAATAGACGCCCGGGCCATCGCCCGAGGGTAGCTGGAATGTGGTCCAGACAGGGGTGTTTCCCGTCGCGACGGCCGTGCTGCTCCAGCTCGACGTCCTGGCGAACGAGACATGCCCGCCAAGGTCGGTGAGCTGGACGATGGGATAATTGCTGCCCATCTCGCTGTCGTCGCCGTAGGTCGCCCCCTCGTCGAGCCCGTTCAGTTGCGTGCCCGTCAATCGGAAACTGCCGTCGATATTCGGGGTAATGCTGCTGATCGTCGGCGCCCAGGCAGCGTTGGGAGAGCTGTCCGGAGAGTAAACATAGAGCTGGCCGGACGCATCGCTGACGAGCACCTGCCCGCTCGGCAGCACCAGCATCCGGTCGAGGAAGGCCGGCTGGCTGAGGTTCGGCCCGTTCGTGTTCGGCACCGCGACGATCTGACTGCCGGCCGGGGCGGTCGAGTCGTACTCGTAGAAGGTGGTCGGGGAGGGAAAGACCGGATTGCCTTTGGAGTCCGTCGTGAGTGTGTTCGGGCTGACGGCGAAGAGGACCTTGCCGTTCGTCTCGACGGCGCCCGGGGCGTCGAAGCCGCCCACGACGTTCCCCTTGCTGTCATTGGGGATGTTGGGCCCCTGGATCCACGTTCCTGTCGGATTGCCCGCACTCGGTGGCGTGTAGATCGCGGTCTGATTGCTGGCCCCGATCCAGAAGACATTGCCGTTGGGCAGGAGTAGCCCCGGGCCCAGCTCGGCGCCAATGGTACTGAGCCCGCCGTTGGACCCCAGGTTGACGGGGACGCTGCCGGCGGGAACCCACTTATCCTGGGCGTCCGTCGCACCCAACACGAAGCGCTCGGCCGTCTGCAAGCCGATCTTGTAATCCAGGATGCTGCCGTCCGGAAGCTTGACCCAGCCCTCCTCACCGAAGTTCCCGGAGGAGCTCGTCCCGGCCGCCGTCCAGGCGTTGGTGGAGGGGTCGAAGATATAGGCCTGCGACCCGAATTGCGTCCCGGCGAGGACGCGACCGTCGGGCAGGAGCTCGGACGGGCCGTCGCCGAATTGGGACTGCGAGTTGTTGCCGACGGAGTCCTGGGCGTACGGCGCGACGGACGTCCAGGTGTTATTGTAGGGGCTATAGATCTCGGCCGCGTTGGTCTCGTTCTTATCGGTGGCTTTCTCACCACCGACCACGAAGACCCTCCCGTCCTGCAGGACGTTGGTGGCGTAGAAGAGCCGGCCGACATTCATCGCCTTCAGGTTGGACCATGTCCCATTGACGTAGTTGCCGTTCCCGTCCGGCGTCAACTTGTACCAGGCGGTGGCGGGACTATCTCCGCCCCCTTGGACCATGACGGTGCCGTCGGACTCCAGGACCATCGTCTGGGCATTGTCCACGGCAGTGCCGCCGGGCGCGGCGCCCAGGGGAGCGGCCAGGTGAGTCCAGGTTCCGGTGAGCAATGTGCGGGGTTCCAGCGATTCCAGGACGAGGCCGTGGACGCGTGGGCCCCTTCGGACACCCGCATGACGCCCCCGCCGGGACTGACTGCCGGACAGGCTGGACCGAGCGTCTCGCCAGTTCCGCAACCAACCTGATCTGGATGACATCGATCAGCTCCTTCATAGAGGTCGTTCAGAGGGGATGCGTAGGAGGACGGCGGTCAGACCTGACACGCGACGGAGCGCTCACCGATGCGAACTTCCTCGGGCCTGGCGCGATCGCCGGCACTCGCGTCCCGCGACTCCTTGATCGCGCGGATGGCCAGGTCGAGGTGATGCTCGCTGTCGGGGCGTAGCGCCGGATTCGTGCGAAGTCCTGCTCGGCCAGTTCTTCACGCCCGAGGAGCAGGCACGTGAGGCCCCGCCGGCCCAGGGCGGCGGCATCGTCGGGGTCGATCCTCAAGTGTTTCCGGCAGTTGTTCAGGACGGCCTCGGGGTCGCGGTTGACGTCGTCGGCCAGGATGCGAACGATCTCGTGAGCGGCGGATACGGGGCAAAGCGCGAGGGCTTCGAGGTAGTCTTCATAGCCGCCCGGATCGCGACGGTGGTACCGGGCGTTGGCCCGCGAGATGTAGGCGATCCAGTAACGCGGGTCGATCTGCAACGCGGCGTCGTAATCGGCGATGGCCGCGGCGAGATCGCCTTGCAGGACATAAACGCCGCCGCGTCCGTGATAGATCGAGGCCGCCCTCGGTCGCGGGGTCAGCTCGAGGGTGCGCCGGAAATCCGCGAGGGCACCCTCGTCATCCCGCAGGGCGTGGCGTACGGCGCCGCGGTTGGTGTAGGTCGCGGCATGACCGGGGTCGATCGCCAGGGCCGCATCGAAGTCGGCCAGGGCCGCGGCGTGGAGTCCCAGCGCCTGGCGGGCCGTGCCGCGATTGTGATGGACGGCGGCCGCCGACGCGCGAGGAGTCAGCCGGAGGGCCCGGTCGAAATCCGACAGCGAGCCGGCGGGATCGCCGAGCGCCTGGCGGGCCAGGCCGCGGTTGCTGTGGGCCTCGGCGTAGCTCGGGGCGAGCTCCAGGGCCCGATCCAGGTCGGCGACCGCCCCGACGAGGTCCCCCAGGGCATGGCGCGTGGCGCCGCGGTTATTGTAGGCCTGGGGATATCGGGGATTCATCCGGACCGCCGCGTCGAAATCCGACAGGGCGCCGGCGAGATCGCCCCGGGCGTGGCGAATCAGGCCGCGGTTATTGGCGGCTTCGGCATAGTTCGACCGGAGCCGAAGGGCTTCCTCGAAGTCGGCCAGGGCACCGTCAAGGTCGCCGAGTGCCTGTCGGGTGGCGCCCCGGTTGTTATAGCCTTCGGGGTATTGCGGCTGCAGTTCCAGGGCCTGATCGAATGCCTCGATCGCCCCGGTGAGGTCTCCGCGCACGAACCGCTCACTCCCACGCACGCAGCGTTCCTCGGCAATTGAGCAGCGATCCATCGGTTTCTCCTCGGTGATGGGGACCGCCGCCGGCGATCGCAGCGATCTTCCGCATGGGTGTCGATCCCGCGGGAGACGGGGATGCCGGGCCACCGGCGACCCCGTGGAGGGCCGCCGCGCGAGGCCGATCGCGTCTCCTCAACCCCCTGAACAGGTTCCGCGGCCGAAACGAACATTCGAGGCACATTTTTCCCATACGCGCATCCATGCGGCCGACTTCGGGGTATAACGGATCGACGGATCGTCCCGAGACGCCCGGCGCGGCATCCGCCTGCCAGGGCTGCGTGAGGATGTTCCCCTCGGGACGAATCCGCACAAATCCTTTCGTAAGAGTCCGGCCATGTCGCAAGACGAGGGGTTCGTCGACCTCATCCGCCGAGTCAGGGCGGGCGACGAGCAGGCCAGCGCGGAGCTGGTGCGGACCTACGAGCCGGTGATCCGCGTCGCGGTGCGCGCCGCGGCTCACCGATCCCAGGCTGCGCCGGCTGCTGGACTCGACCGACGTCTGCCAGTCGGTGCTCGGCAACTTCTTCGGCCGGGCCGTGTCGGGACAGTTCGAGCTGAAGGATCCGAAGCAACTGGTCGCCCTGCTGGTGACCATGGCGCGCAACCGGATCATCAATCACGCCCTGCAGCAGCAGGCCGACTGCCGCGACCATCGCCGCGGCCGTCCGCTGGGCGACGAGGTGGAGGTGGCCGTCGACCCCGGCCCGGGGCCCGGCTCGGCGGCTGAGGGCCGCGACTTGCTGGAGGCCGTCCGCGACCGGATGTCGGACGAGGAGCGGCGGATCGCCGAGCAATGGGCCTCGGGGAATGCCTGGGACGAGATCGGGGCGCAGATCGGCGCCCGCCCCGATGCGCTGCGGGTCCGGCTGGGTCGCGCCTTCGATCGCGTCCGGAGAGAGCTCGGTCTCCTCAAGTGACGGGCGCGCGGACGCGTGCCTTCATTCATCCTTCGCGGGCGCGCCCGCAGAGAGCGCCGGTACCGATGACCGACGAACGACCCCTGACCGAGCGGGTCGACGCGTTGCGCGTCGAGCAGCGGCGGCGATGGACGGGCGGCGACCGGGTCTCCCTGGAGGAGCTGCTCGAGCGAGACCCGTCGCTGCTGGCCGACTCCGAGCGTGCGCTCGAGCTGGTCTACGGCGAGATCCTGCTGCGCGAGGAGCTCGGCGAGTCGCCGGACTGGGGGGACTACACGCAGCGGTTCCCCGCCCTTGCCGGGGGTCTGTCGGCGCTCCGCAAGGTGCATCGTGCGCTCGAGTCGGGGGGGCTGCTGGACCTGACCGACGCCGACTCGCCCGCCGGGCGGACGGCGTGGGAGGACGACCTGATCGCGGCGGGCGGTCGCCCGTCGGTGGCCGGCTACGAGATCCTGGGCGAGCTCGGCCGCGGCGGGATGGGCGTGGTCTACCGGGCGAGGCACATCGGCCTGAACCGACCGGTGGCCCTCAAGATGATCCTGGCGGGCAACCACGCCGGGGTGGCCGCGAGGTCCCGCTTCCGCGCCGAGGCCGAGGCCATCGCGCGGCTCCAGCATCCCAACATCGTCCAGGTCTACGAGGTGGGCGAGCAGGACGGACGGGCGTTCTTCTCGCTCGAGCTCGTCGAGGGCGGCAGCCTCGCGCACCGGATCGGCGGCGTGCCCCAGCCGGCACCGAGGGCAGCGGCCTGGGTGCGGACGCTGGCGCTGGCCATCGATTCGGCCCATACCAGGGGGATCATCCACCGCGACCTGAAGCCCTCCAATGTCCTGGTGGCCGGCGACGGCTCCCTCAAGATCACCGACTTCGGCCTGGCCAAGCTGATCGGTACCGACCTCGCCCTGACGGGGACCGAGTCGATCCTGGGCTCGCCGAGCTACATGGCCCCCGAGCAGGCCATCGGCGGCTCGAGCCAGGTCGGCCCGGCCGCCGACATTTACGCCCTGGGCGTGATCCTCTACGAGATGCTCGCGGGCCGTCCGCCCTTCAAGGCACCCGACGCGGTCCGGACCCTCGAGCTGGTGCGGGCGTCGGAGCCCGTCAATCCCGGCCGGCTGCATCCGGGCCTCTCGAGCGACCTCGAGACGATCTGCCTGAAATGCCTGGAGAAGGAGCCGGCGCGGCGATACGCCACGGCCCGCGAGCTGGCCGACGAGCTCGACCGGTTCCTCAGGAACGAGCCGATCCTGGCCCGACCGATCGGCCGCATCGAGCGGATCCTCCGCTGGTGCCGGCGCAAGCCGGCGCTGGCGATCGCGAGCGGGCTGGCGGCGCTGGCGATGGTGTCCCTGGCCGTCGTCTTCGTCGGCTACGGCATCCACCAGGCCCGCGCCGCGCGGGACCTCCGCGCGGCGCTCGACGGGTCGCGACGGCTGTCGGCCAGCCTGACCCTCGAGCGCGGCCTGACCCTGTGCGAGAAGGATGAAGTCGCCCGCGGCACGCTCTTGCTGGCCCGAAGCCTGGAGATGGCCGCGGGGACCGAAGACGCCGAGCTCGAGCGGGTCATCCGCGCGAACCTGGGCGGCTGGGCCCGGCGATTGCACCCCCTGCGGTTCTGCCTGGAACACCCGGGAGGGGCCCAGGCGATTGCCTACAGCCCGGACGGCGCCACGGTCGCCAGCGGCGGCCAGGACGGCACGCTCAGGCTCTGGGAGGCGGCTTCCGGCCGGCTGCTCGCCGCGGCGATGATCCCCGCCGGCGCCGGCGCGGTGGCGATCGTGGAGTTCAGCCCCGACGGCCGACTCCTCCTGACGGCGGGCAAGGGCGGCCCGGCGAGCCTGCGGAGCCCCGCGACCGGGGAGGAGCTCGCGCCCGCGCTGGTGCATCCGGGCGCGATCCTCGCCGCGCACTTCAGCCCCGATGGCCGGACCGTCCTCACCGCCGGCGACGACCGGACGGTGAGGTTCTGGGACGCGACGACCGGCAAGGGCATCGGGCCGGTCCTCCGCCACGGGGCGGCGATCCGGGCGGCCTCTTTCGGCTCGGACGGCCGGACCGTCCTCACCGGGAGCGACGACCGCACCGCCTGCCTGTGGGACGCGGCGTCGGGCCGGCTGCTCCGCTCGTGGCCGCACGACGAGCCGGTTCACATCGCGGTCCTGCGGCACGACGACAAGCTGATCGTGACGGGCTGCGGCGAGACGGCGAGGCTCTGGTCGGTCGCCAGCGGCGAGGCGGTCGGGCCGGCGATGCGACACGACGCCGCGATCCTCACCGCCGCGTTCAGCCCCGACGGCCGACGGGTCCTGACGACGAGCCGTGACTGGAGGGCCCGGCTGTGGGATACGGCCGACGCGACGCTCGTCGGCGAACCCATGCGGCATCAGGCCGCGGTGCTGGATGCCGCGTTCAGCCCCGACGGCCGGACCATCGTCACCGGCAGCCTCGACGGCACCGCCTGCCTCTGGAGCACCGCCACGACCCGGCCCATCGGAGCCCCGCTGGCGCACCAGAGCTCGGTCCGCGCCGTCGCCTTCAGCCCGGATGGGCGTTCCCTGCTCACGGCGGGCTCCATGCCCGACGTCCGACTCTGGGGATTTCGCGATGCCGCGCCGAATCGCAGGCGCGGGCTTTCCCCCATCCGAGCCTGCCCAACTGCATGGCGTACAGCGACGACCTGCGGCGGCTCGCCATCGGGGGCGACGACGGCATCGTCCGCGTCTACGACCTCGCCACCGGCCAACCGACCGGAGCCCCGCTCCTGCACGAGAAATCGGTCAAGGCCCTGGCATTCAGCCGCGACGGGAAGCGGATCGCCACCGGCGGCGACGATCGCGTGGTGAAGCTCTGGGATGCGGCCTCGGGCCGACCCGATGGCCGGGTCCTCTCGACCGACGCCCCGGTCTATAGCCTGGCTTTCAGCCCGGACGACCGGCTCATCCTCGCGGGGATGCTCTCCGGGTCGATCGCGCTCTGGGATGCGGCCTCGGGCCGGCTCCTGCTCGAGCGGCACCATCACCAGGAACCGGTCCTTGCCGTCGCCTTCAGCCCGGACGGCGCGAAGCTCCTGACCGGCAGCTCGGATCAGACGGCCCAACTCTGGCAGACGGCCGAGCTGAAGCAAATCGGCGCCACGCTCCGCCACCTCGGCCAGGTGAGGGCCGTCGGTTTCAGCCCCGACGGCCTCGTCGCGGCGTCCGGGGGAGTGGACAGGACGCTCCAGCTCTGGGATTCCACAACGGGAGCGCCCATCGGCCCGCCGATCATCAACCGCGACCCGATCGGGGCGCTGGCCTTCGCCCCCGACGGCCGGACCCTCTTCATCGGCAGTCGGGTCGGCGACCCGGGTGTCTCGCGGTTGTGGGACCTGGCCACCGGCGAGCCGATCGGCCCGCCGCTGGCACACCATGGGATGATCCTGGCCGCGGTGTTCGACCGCCTGGGGACTCACCTGCTCGGCGCCTCCGAGGACAGGATCACCCGGACCTGCGACGTTCCGACACCCCTCGAGGGCGACGTCGACCAGATCGTGCTCTCGATCCAGGTCACGACCGGGATCGAGGTCGACGCCCGCGGCGCCGCCCGGCTGCTGAGCCCCGCAGAGTGGCGGCAGCGATCGCGGCAGCTCGGGGCCGTCGGCCGCCCGGCCCGTGGCGAGCTTCCCTGATGTCCGCGAATCCGGCCCGGCCGGGCGCACGTCATCCGGTCCGGGCCTGTCGAGGCTACCCGGTCCGGTCCTGTCGAGGCTCCCGGCCGCTCGACTCGGGCAGGGGCCGATTGGGATGGGGACCCCGGCCGACCCCCAGCGCCTCGCCCGTGCCAGGCGCAGGCGATCGAGTCGCCCGGATCCGTCCGGCATGGCGGCCCGGCACGTAGGCCACGACGTTATAGCCATGCTCGAATTCCGCCGGGAACGGCGATCGCTCCGACGGAAGGTGCTCGATCAGACCCCCCGGGCACAGGAACAGGAACCGGTAGCCCATCTCGAGGAGCGGGGCGAGGTACTCCCAGGGCCCATAACCGAATCGACGCTCCCAGGGTGCATAGACCTCGGCGACGATCAGCGGTCGGTAGCCGGCCGCGAAATGATCTGAGGCGCCGCGCAGGACGAACAGCTCGGCCCCCTCGACGTCAACCTTCCAGAAGTCGGCGACGAGGTCGGCGGCGGATCGCAAGAACGCGTTAACCGACAGGAACCGGCATTCGTAACGGGCGATCGTCGCCCCGGCGGGTGCGGGCGCCATCGCCTCCGGCGCCGCCAGGGTGCCGCCCTCGAACTGGCCGTCCGTGATGTGGATGGTCGCCGTTTTTTCCTGCTCGGCCAGGCCGAAAGGCATCGTGAAGATCGGTGCCTTGACGTTGATCGTGTCCTGGATATTCGCCGGACATGCCGCCGATAGTTCGGCCAGACCGGCTCGAAGGCGATCACCTTGCCCGCGACGCCGGCGGTCCGGGCGAGGAACAGCGCGATCCAGCCGACATTGGCGCCGATGTCGAAACAGGTATCGCCGTCCTGGACGACGGCCGCGTAGACCTGTTCCTCGAGGGTGCGCGGCCCGGGAAGTCGTCGCAGGTTGAACAGGACCTTGGCGGCCTGCTTGACGCGGTGCAGCATGCCGATCGTGAGGCCTCCGGGTGGCCTTGTGATGGAGTGCGAACGGGGCGTCAGGTTACTGGATGGGCGTCGTGGTCGCAACGGGGCCGGCATGGCGTCACCCGAGGGCTGCGTCCCGCCGTGACCGGAGAAATCGATTGCCGGCGACTCCGGATGGCTTGTCGGTTCCCGACCCGCCCCGGACAATGGTCGGAGCGGCGGAGGGTCGGCGGTCGGCGAGGATGAGGGCGAAGCGGCAAGTCGATCATGCCGAATCTCGCGCCGATGGGACGGCTCCGTGGGAAATGAGGTCCGCGATGAGGATACGCCTGGGACTGGGGCTGGGACCGGTCTTCGCCTTCGAGAGCCTGATCGCCGCGCGTCGGTGGCAGATCTATGCGCTGCGGACGGTCTATGTCTCGCTGCTGCTCGTGGGACTGACGCTGTCCTGGGGGCCATCGGAGCAGACGATCCGCAGCATGGCGGACGCGGCGGCGATCGGGCGGGTGCTGCTCTTGACCGTGATCGGCGTCCAGTTGGCGGTGGTGCTGCTGGCGGCGCCGGCGGCGACCGCGGGGGCCATCTGCGTCGACAAGTCGCGGGGAACGTTGCTCCACGCCTTCGCGACCGACCTGACGGCCCGCGAGATCATCCTGGGCAAGCTGGGGGCGCGGATGGGGCCGGTCCTTGGCCTGATGGCCTGCGGGCTGCCGGTCCTGGCGCTGGGCAGCTTCCTGGGCGGGATCGACCTCGTCGCGGCGCTCGGGGCCGAGCTGGTCACGCTGGGGGTGGCGGCCGTCTGTTGCACCCTGGCCCTGCTGGCGTCGGTCTGGTCCCGCAAGCCGCACCAGGCGCTCTTGCTGGCCTATACACTGGTCGGGCGCCTGGGTCGGCGCGGTCCCGGCGGTGATCTCCGTCTTCCGGACGGGCCCGCCCTCGACCGGCATCCAGATGGCCTTGTTCCTGTCCAACCCGATCGCCGCCGCGTTCGCGCCGGAGTTGGCTAGGCCGGGTCTGAGTCTGGGCCTGATCCATCAGGCGGCGTTCCTCGCCGTCTCTCTATTGCTGTCGATGGCCCTGGTCGGCCTGGCGAGCTGGACGCTGCGGCCGGCGGTCCTGGCGCAGGCCAACCGGCCGCAGAAGCGCGAGCGCCCGGCGCGCCGGCGCGACTGGTGAATTACCTGCCCGGGCCGCCGCTCGACACCAACCCGATCCTCTGGCGCGAGTGGCATCGCAAGCGTCCATCGCTGTGGACCGGGCGGTTCTGGACGGCCTATGGGGTCGTCTCGTCCCTGGCCAGCCTGTACGTCATCGGCGTGTACTACGCCTGGTGGGGCGAGGGCCTGATCCACAGCGGCATCTACGTCGTGGCGGCCCAGGTCAACGCCTGGCAGGTCGCGGTCGGCCTGCTGCTCCTGAGCGTCTCGGCGGCCACGGCGCTGGCCGAGGAGCGGGACCGCGGCAGCCTCGACGTGATCATGACCACGATGCTGACCAGCCGAGAGATCGTATGGGGCAAGTGGTGGGGCACATTCGCGATGGTCCCGCGTCTGGCGATCCTGCCGATCTGGGTCACTGCCGGGGCGGCGATGATCACCGGCAACGGGATGGGCCTCGTCCTGATGATCGGCCTGATCCTGGCGTATGCCGCGGCGATCACCAGCATCGGGCTGGCGCTGGCGACCTGGGTGCCGCGGTTGGGGCGGGTCATCGGCATCAGCGTGATGTCTTACATCGTGGTCTCGGTCGGGTGGCCCTTGCTGCTGACGCTGCTGCCGATGCTCCCATACTTCCGCTCGACGCCATTCTACGACCTGCCGAACTGGAACGGTCTCTTGCTGGCGAGCCCGTTCTACGGCGTCCACGCGACGACGGAGTGGTCGGCGCGCTGGTCGTTCGGATCGGGTTACTACGCCGGCTGGGGCCACGGCCCGGCGCTGATCCACGAGGCGACGTGGCCGCTGATCTGGATCGTGTTCTACCTGGGACTCGCCCTGCTGCTGGTGTTCGCGACCCTGCGGAGCTTCGACCGCTGCCTGGGCCGGATCCCCGAATCTCGCCCGTAGGATCGAGGGCCGGGTCATCGCGGTCCATTCCGGCCCGCGGCCAACGTCGAGGGCCGATCGTCCGGCGTCGGGTCCAGGGCGATGCCTCGGCCGCGCGGATCGTTCCACCCCCGCGGCCGAGGCGTCGTCATGCTGCTGTCAGGCGGGGGTTGGTGCGTCGTCCTCGACGGACCCCGACGCGATCGGCGGGCGGCTCAGTCCTTCGACTTGGAGGCCGATTTCTTCACGCGGGCTTCGGGGGCGCCGCCACGGCGCTCGGCCAGCATCTGCTTCTGCGCGGACGTCAGGACGTTCTCGCACTCCCTGAGCGACTCGGCTCGCAGCGCGTCGAGCTGCTTCTCCAGGGCCTCGATCTTCGGCGCGTTCCGCGCCTGGATCTTGTAGATGGTTTCCCGCTGCTCGTCGGAGAGCCCGAGCTGGCCGAAGTTGTACGGGACCCGTCGGGCAGGGTCGTTGACCCGCTTCGCCGTCTTCATCTTGGACTTGGAATCACCCTGGCTTGACTTGGGTTCCTGGGCAGACAGCGGCCAGGTGCCGGCCAGGGTCGTCATCGTCGCCGCACTGAGCGTCAGGGCGGCGACCCTTCGGAGGATTGTTCCCATCATCGGTCCTCGGGACAGGATCTTGAATCGACTGAGGTAAGGCACACCACATAGTGCACCCTTGGCTGCCTGGAAGGCCGCAGACATATTAATGTGGTGGTAGGCCAAGATCCATATATAGTCCTGGAATTTCATCACGGCGCCGATCGAACCACCGGCAAGTCGATCGGGAGCGATGCCGGAAAGGGCCGGCACCGGGCGGACCGGACCGGACGCGAGGGATTTGCAGATCGGGTCAAGGTCGGGCCGTTCCGGACGAACATGCTGGAGTGAGGACGGTTGCCATCGGCGGTCGCCGGCCGGCAGGCGCAGGCCGGCGGTACCGAGGGCGAGGGGGCCTTTACCCAAGCGCCCCATGGCGTTAGGATGGCGGCTCGTCACCGGTGGCATGCGATTCGCACCCGTACGCCGGTCCGCCTCGATGAACAACTCGGATGCCCCCCTCAGCGCGGAGAAAGTCCACATGTCGACCGACGCCAAGCCATCGAGCCCGTTGACGACCCCGGAGCCGACACACAAGCATCGCCAGCAGGGCATCCGGGTCTTCATGTGGCCGAAAGTCATCTTCCTGTATCCCACGGCCATCGTGGCCCTGATCTGCGCGGCGGGAATGCATATGATCGGCGACAAGGTCCACGACCCGAACCGCCCGCTCAACGAGGCGGTCGATGCCCGTCAGTTCAAGGGGGATTCCGCTCCCCTGAATGACTCGACCATGACGATGGACAAGCTCGACCGATTCTGGACGGCGCAGAACCTGCTCGGCATGCTCTTCCTGGCGATGCTGGCGTTCAACCTGGTGACGATGGGGATCGACCTGCCCCGCTTCTCGGTCGTGGCCGTGATCTTCCTCATTTTATTCGTCACATTCTTCCTGCTCTGGCTCGGCTCCCGATTCGAGGTCGATCTCATCAGGCCCGTCCATGCGACGATCGCGCACATCTACGCCGTGGCGAACCGGGGCTTCTACCTGATGTTCTTCGTGACGTTGATGTTCGTCTTCCTGATCGTCTGGATCACGCGATGGCTGGACTACTGGGAGATCATGCCCAACGAGATCCTGCACCACCACGGGCCGCTGAGCGACCTCGAGCGGTACCCGACCACGAACCTCAAGTTCGACAAGGAAATCCCCGACGTCCTGGAGTACGCCCTGCTCGGCGCCGGCCGGCTGGTGCTGCACATCCCCAACGTCACCAAGGCGATCGTGATGGACAACGTCCTGTTCATCAACCGCAAGGAAGACGCGCTCAAGCGGGTGATGAGCCGGCTGGAGGTCCGCATCACGACCGACCAGGAGGCCGGCGAGGCCGAGCTCTGATCGGCCCGCAGGGGTGGCCGGTACGATCCACGCCGAGAGGCTGACCTTGCGCCCTGGGTGCCCACCCCCGCCGGGTGGGCATCCATGGTGCGTGCGAAGCCTCAACGGCCGATGTCGGTCCGGGGGAGCCAGCCCTGGAGCTTCTTGACTCCGGCGGCGGTCACCTCGGTGCTGTAGAGAAAGACGACGACCAGCCGGTTGAGATTCTGGAGGTGGTCGAGCCCGGCGTCGGTGACCCTCGTGTGATCGAGCTTCAGCTCGGTGAGCTGATTGAGCCCGGCGAGCTGGGCCAGGCCGGCGTCGGTCACGACCGTGTGATCGAGCTCGAGGTTTTCCAGTGCGGCCATCCCGCGCAGGCTGCCCAGGCCGGCGTCGGTGACTCGGGTATGGCCGAGCACCAGCCGCTGGAGGCCCTTCAATCCCTTCAGGTGCTCGAGGCCCGCGTCATCGACGGCGGTCCCGGTCAGGGAGAGCTCCTGGAGGCCAGACAGGCCGCTTAGATGGACCAGGCCGGCGCCATCGATCGCCGTGCGGTCCAGGACGAGGACCTTGAGGCTCCGAAGGCCCCCCAGGTGGGCCATTGCGGCGTCGGTGATTCCGGTCCGGCTCAGGTTGAGGTCCTCGAGGCCGGTGAGCCCCGCCAGCCGGGAGATCGCCGCATCGTCCACGCGGGCCGAGGCCAGCCGCAAGGTCGTCAGGCCCTTCAGCGACCCGAGCTGCGCCAGAGCGGCCGCGTCGTTCCTCGTCCGAGCGATGGAGAGGCTTCGCAGGTGCTTGAGTTTCGCGAGATGGGCGAAGCCCCGCTCGGAGATCGACGCCCCGACGACGTCGAGCGATTCCAGGCGATCGAGCCGCGTGACGTGCGCCATGGTCTCGTCGTCGCAGCGCTGCGACAGGTGCACCCCGACGACGGGGCCGAAGTAGTCGACGCCCAGGGCCCTGACCAACCAGGCGGGCCATTGCGGTCCCGCGCCCTCGACTCGCTCGCCCTGATCTCCTTCCCAGGCGTACCAGGCTTTACCGCCGGCCCGCTCGATCGCGGCGACCGCCTCGCGCTGGACCCTCGCCCGGTTGACCAGCCAGCCTAACGCGATCGCGACCAGGGCCGTGAAGACGAGCGACGCCCGCACGCCCCGCCGGACGAGCCACCTCCTCCGCCTGGAAACCTCCCCGGACGCGTGCGCCATGACCGTCTACCCCCGCAGGAGACCGAGGCCGGGCGATCGGTGCTGGGCTGCCTCGATCGCGCCGATCGTACCGCGAATTCCCGCGGAAGACGAGCGGTGAGGCGGCCGAGGGCCCCCCTGCGCCGGCGAGCGGATTCCGACGGTCGCCGCCCGAACCCGTCTCCTTCGAGCGGGGTCCGACTGCCGGGGGCGTCGGTGGCCTCGTCTGGTTCATCGGCCCGGGACTTGCCCTTGCACCTACGATGAGTCTGTCACCGGGTGGGTCGTCGGCGGATGTCATTGAGGAATTCGGTCCGAATCGTGAAGGCCGCGAGCGGGCCAGTCGGCCGCCGCAAGGGGCGAGGGGCCGAGGAGTCAGCGGGGTTTTCCATGTCGAGTGTTGAAGGCGGGTGCGACGGGGCGATCGGGGAATCTGGCGACGGAGGGGGGACGCGAGCCGGCCGGATCTGCGCGTATGTCCCTGTCGCGCTGATGGTTGTCTTCGGTTCGACCACGGCCGCGGCGGCCCGCTACATCGTTCGCGAGCTGCCGCCGGTCTGGGTGCCGGTGGTGCGGTTCGGCGTCGCGGGGCTCTTCCTGTTGCCGGTCATCGCCGACTGGTCGAGCCTGGCACGGATCGTCCGGCGCGACTGGCCGCTGCTGCTCGCCGCCGCGGCGATGTGCGTCCCGATCAACCAGGGCTTCTTCCTGAATGCCGCGCGGCTGGGTCCGACCTCGCACGTCGGCCTGTTCTATGCGACCTGTCCGCTGGTGGTATTGCTGCTGGCGTGGGTGATGCGGCTGGAAAAGCCCGACCTCGGCCGGCTCTGGGGCGTGCTGGCGAGCGTGGCGGGCGTCTGCATCATCGGGATCGGCAGCGTCTGGCAGGGCGGGAGCCCGGCCCAAGAGACCCGCGCGACGATGCTCGCCGACCTGTTGCTCATCGGCGCGGTGCTGTCCTGGGGCGGATACCTCGCGGTCAGCAAGCCGCTGGTGATGCGGCACGGCTCGATGCCGGTGCTCACGGCGACGTTCCTCGTGGGCGCCTTGCTCGACCTGCCGCTGGCGCTGGCGACCTCGCCGACGATTCCCCCGCTCTCGCAGGTCACCCCGGCGGCGTGGATTGCCCTGGCGGTCCTCACCCTGATCATCACGCCGGTCAACCTCGCCTGTCAGAACATGGCGATGCGGCGGCTCGACGCCAGCCAGGTGGCGAACTTCAGCAACATCTCGCCGATCCTCACGGTGATCTGGGGCGCCTGGCTGTTCGGCGAGGCCGTCACCACCAGCCTGGTCGTGGGCGGGATACTGACCCTGGCCGGCGTCTTCTGGACGGCGAGCAGCCGTCCCCAGGCCCGGCCGGAAGCGACTGCGCCCGAACCCGAGGTCGAGCCCGCCCTGCGGGCCGCCGATCATCGGCCGCGCGACTGGCCGATCAAGGCCGCCAAGGTCCAGCCGGCACCCACCGCCTCGTCGGCATCGGGCTGAGAAGGGCTGGCAAGACGGCCAGGGGTGCAGTAGAACCGTTGGGGCACCGGCCGGGCCGGACCGAAGTTCCCGGGAGGATGAGTCTCCCGGCGAGCCGGTGGCTTGTGGACGCGAGAGGAGCGGACCGGGGATGAGCCGAGGCGCTCGAACGGGGGGCGTGGCGGTCTATGTGACCAGCCACGGCTTCGGCCACCTGAACCGGACGGCGGCCGTGCTGAACCGGCTCCCCCGCGAGGTGCCCGTGTCGATCCGTTGCGATTCCAGCCTGTTCGGCCTCTGGCCGCGGCGGGTGGACCGCCCCATCGAGCTGGGCCAATACGTCTCGGACGCGGGGGCGGTGAATCCGCCCGGCGACAGCAACACGACCGATGGCCGGGCGACCCTCGAGCGGGCGATCGGCGTCCATGCCCGGGCGATGGCCGGGCTGGACGACGAGGTCCGCTGGCTGAGAGAGCAGGGGATCGCCGCCGTCCTCGCCGACGCTCCGGCCGTCCCGATTCTGGCCGCCCAAGGCGCAGGAATCCCCGGGTTCGTGATGTCCAACTTCACCTGGGCCGACATCTATGCCCCCTATGCCCGGGCCATCGGCGGCGAGGCGGTCGCACTGGTCGCCGACCTCCGCCGAGCGTACCGACAGGCCACGGCGCTCTTGCGGATGCAGCCTGCGCTCAGCATGGCCTGGCTCAGGCCGGCCGTCAACGTGGGCATGGTCGTGCACAGGGGCCGCAACCGACGCGACGAGCTGCTGCGGGAGCTGGGCCTGTCGCGTCGCGAGAAGCTGGTGTACCTCTACATCGGCCGATACGGCCAGGACGACCTCGACTGGTCCCGGCTGGGTCGGATGGGGGCGCGGGGCATCCATTTCGTTGCGTACGAGCCGGCGCCGGGGGGCGGGCCCGCGAACTTCCACCAGATGCCCGCGAATGGCTGGTCAGGCGGCGAGCTGATCGCCTCGGCCGACGCGGTCGTCGCCAAGGCCGGGTACAGTACGGTCTGCGAGGCGATGGCCAGCGGCACGCCGATGATCTACGGCCCCCGGCGCGGGTTCGCCGAGTTCCGCTCGCTGGATCAGACGCTGCGTGCCTGGCCGGGCGGGGTGCCGGTCTCGTCGCGCGACTTCCAGGGCTTCCGGCTGGAGCGGGCCCTCGATCGGGCGCTTGCCGTCGATGCCGGCCCGCCTCCGTTCCCGACCGAAGGGGCCGCCCGGATCGCCCGTTTCCTCGCGAAGGTCTGCCGGAACCCCGCGATCGCGACGGCGCCCGGACTGACGGAGCACTTCTCATGAAGCTGGTGATCCATCCCGCCGTCGAGCCCCCGCGGTTCGAGGCCCTGCGGGCCGCCGCCCCCACCGCCGAGTGGATCAACGCCGACGACGAGCCGCAGGCCGTCGCGGCAATGCCCGGCGCCGAGGGCGTGCTGGGCAAGCTCACGCCCAGGATGCTCGCCGCCGCCGACCGCCTGCGCTGGGTCCAGACCTTCACGGCCAGCCTCGAGCATTACATGTTCCCCGCGCTCGAGGCGCACCCGTGTGTCCTGACCAACGTCCGCGGTCTGTTCGGCGACGTGATCGCCGACCAGGTGATGGGGTATGTCCTGTGCTTCGCGCGGAACCTGCACACGTATATCCGCCAGCAGGCCGAGCATCGGTACGAGCCGGCCGGCGGCGAGTCGGCGCGGGTCAGCTTCGCGACCGGGCCGGGGGTCGTCAACGCCATGGACCGGGCGACCATCTACCTGCCGGATGCGACGATGGGGATCGTCGGCATGGGAGGGATCGGCCGCGAGATCGCCCGGCGGGCGCGGGCCTTCGGGATGACGGTCCGCGGCGTGGACCGATTTCCCGACCGGGTCGAGCCGACCGAGGGCGTCGAGGCCGTGATGGGCGTCAACGGGCTACCCGAGCTGCTCGGCTGGAGCGACTTCGTCGTGATCGCCGCGCCCGCAGACGCCCGAGACGACCGGATGGTTCGACGCGGCGATGCTGGCGCATCTGAAGCCGACCGGCTACCTGATCAACATTGGCCGGGGTGCGATCGTCGTGCTCGATGACCTGGTCGCCGCGCTCCGGGCCGGCCGACTCGCCGGGGCGGCGCTCGACGTCTACGAGGTCGAGCCGCTGCCCGCCGATCATCCCCTCTGGGACTTCCCCAACGTGATCCTGACGCCGCACACCGCGGGCTACTCGCCCGTCATCGCCGCGCGGCATCTGGCGACGCTGGTCGAGAACGTCGGCCGGTTCACGCGGGGCGAGCCGCTGATCAACGTGGTCAACAAGTCGCTCTGGTTCTGATCAGTCCTAGACCGCCCAACGGTTGATTGGCTCACAGTCCGGGCCGGCGCCCCGCCCGGGAGCGGACCGGACCGATCTGTCCGATTCGATCGGATCGGATCGGACCGGGTCGGCAGCCGTCCGGGCTTCGGTCCCATCTCCGCAGGCCAACCCTGCGGCACCCGCTCCAGGAGGGAGCCCGGCTGCCGATCCGGGCCGAATCCGACCGCCGGACGGAGCCGGCTCCTCCGACGGATCGGGCCCGGCGACCGCGCTGCACCGGTCCGGTCCGGGCAGGCCGAGGGAGGCCTGCGGGCCCGGCCGCGGCGGGGTCGGAGGCTCACGCCTAACCAGACACTACTGGCCTAATATGAACCGGCCGCGAAATGGCACCCCCCGCGCCGGAAAACTTTGGAGAGGTCGCACAAATTTTTTGTGCTTCCGGCCCAGGGACTTGCGTCGCGCCGCGGCCACTTCTGGCCGATAGGTGCATTTCAGTTTCTGCAAACCTGATACATCCTGATAGTAGGGGGAGAAAGAAGGGCCGAGGGGGTACAGGGGGTTTTGGGGGCACCGGAGCATAAAATGCATGCAAACAATCTCGTGCCCGACCCGGTGAGGTGGTCAAGGGCGGCGGTCCCGGGGCGATCGGTTGATGCCGGCTTGCCCGAGGATCGTCGCCGCAGGACGGGGCTCCGGGTGAGATAGGCAGGAGACGTCCCGCCGGACGCACGAGGACGAGGGGCGCCTCGGTGCCCGGTCCGATCCGTGTTCGATCCGCGGCCCAGATTCTCGATCTTTCTGATCACGGATGAAACATGGTTTGAGACAACGGGTCGGTGGGGACCGACCGCGGACGTCGCTCGCCGGGAGGGGCCTCGGGATGCCGTGGGTTGGCGCCGGGCTGGCGGGATTCGATGGCGCTCACTCGCGGGGTGCGGCTCGGCGGGGTGACCGCTGCGGTGGCATTCGAGGGCGCCACCGACGAGGCCACGTTCGCCGACCTTGTGGAGGAGGTCCTGGTGGCGGGGCCGGAGCCCGGCGACGTCGTGGCCCGGGACCGGCTCAGGTCGCACGAGTGGGAGGCGGCGGCCGAGGTTGTCGAGGGTGCCGGGGCATGCCTGGTGGCGCCGTCGCCGCCGTGGAGCCGGCGCCGATCGATGGGATGATCTCGAAGGTCGAGGGTGCGATGCGATCGGCGGCGGCGTGGAGGAAGGGGGCGGTCGATGCGGCCTACGGCTCGGCGTTGCACGACGGCACGCCCGGAGAGATCGCGGGGTAGTTCCGACGCCGTGCGGCGTACGCAATGCAGACCTGAGGCGCTCTAAGCCCGTTGCAACTCGCCGAGATCGCGGTCGGCCTCTGATTTGCATCCCGGTGCATGTCGTTGCCGTCGGAAAGCTACAGACGGATCCTGGGACGGTCATCCAATGCGATCAGGGGCCGACGAATGTTCTTCTTCTACTTCAACAAGATTGGCTGGCTAGGCTCGATTCTCGCGTCGATCGTCCTGACGTTGCTGCTCGTCCTGGCCTTTCGGCTGGTGAGCGGATGATCCCGAAGATTCGGACCCCGACTTCCCGATCGCCGGGCACGCAGGATAATCTGTCGTGAGCCTTCCGCTGTTCCTCCAGGGTCTTGGCTCGATCGGCATCTTCGCCTCGCGGGCGTTCCTGCCGGCTTTTGTCACCGCCGTCCTCCTGCGGTTCGGACCGCATGCGACCTGGCTGGCCCACACCGGGCTCATCCCGTACATCCGGGACGTACCGACGTGGTTCACCTCGGACACCGCCCTGGTTGCCCTGGGCGTCCTCGCCGCCCTGGAGATGATCGCCCAGCGGTTCCCCGAGGCCGCGGGCATCCTCGCCGAGGTCCACGACTACCTCAAGACCGGCATGGCAATCCTGACCTACCTGGGCGTCCTCAACGCCACGGACCACGCCGCCGCGCGGCAGATCATCAACCAGGCCGGGATGTTCGACTATTTCCCCGTCCTGGCGGTCGGGGCGGGTGTGTACGTCGCCACCCGCGTCCGGGCGGCGGTACTCGGACCGCTCTCGGAAGCCGACGAGGACGACGACCTGGGTCTCCAGGGGGTCATCCGCTGGGTGGAAGACTTCTGGTCCGCGCTCGGTCCCGTGGCGCTCATCCTCTTCCCGCTGCTCGCCATCTCCGCATTCGGGCTCGCCGCCCTCGTCCTCATCGTGATCGAGCGGCGGCTCGAATCCCGAGGTGAGAGGGCCAGGGTTCCCTGCGCCGATTGCGGACAGCCGATCCACGCCAGTGCCCTGGCCTGCCCACACTGCCACGCCCCGGTCAAGGAGCCCAGGGACGTCGGGCTGCTCGGCCAGCCGAAGGATCGACCGGCCGATCCCCGCTGGCTCCCGTTTCGACTCGTGGCTGTGAAGCGGTGTCCAGTCTGTGCGACCCGACTGGACCGGCGGTCTGTGTCGCAGGTCTGCGGGGCGTGCGGGCACCGGCTGATGGAGGACTCCGACTTCGCCCGACGCTACGTCGGCTACCTGGATCGGCGGGTGCCACAGGTCCTCGTCGTCTGCTTCCTGGTCGGGCTGATCCCGGTGCTCGGTGTGATCCCCGGCGTGATTTACTACCGGCTCGCGATCGTCGCCCCCTTCCGCCGGTACATCCCGACCGGCCAGGGCATCGTGCTCCGGTGGCTCGTCCGGCTGGCGATCATCGTCCTGGTCGCCTTCCAGTGGGTGCCGGTGGCCGGCGGCTTCGTCGTGCCGTCGATGGCCCTGATCAATTACCTGGCGTATCGCGGCGCCTATCGGAGGCTGGCGCAGGGGACCTGAGTCTGCCTTGAGCTACCTCATCGATCCGTGTAGTGAATCGCCAGCCAGATCGTCGGCTCGTCGGGGTCGGTCCATTCGACCCGATGTCGCCGGTGGGCCGGGATGTTGACGAACGCGCCTGGCCGCAGCTCAATCGGCTCGTCGCCGTCGAATCTCAACCGGGCCGCCCCCTGGATGAGCAGGACCCACTCCTCCGAATCCTGGTCGTACCAGAAGCCCTCGGGCGACCGATGGCCCAGCGAGACGATCCGCTCGATGCGGAAGCCCGACGTGCTGAGGATCGACTCAATCCGTTCGTCCGGCAGGTCGGCGGGGATGTCGGCGAACAGGTTCGTGAGGTCGGCCATCGTCATGTCCTCTTCCGGCGTCTTGCCGTTCCCTTTCGCTTCGCCACGAAATCCGACTCGTCGCCCAGGTGGATCAAGATCTTGCCGCGCAGCTCGTCGCCGCCCCGCACGGCCCAGCCGCGGCCGGTCAGCGGTGTGCCGTCGGCGGCATCGCCGCCTTCCCACGAGAATTCCGCCCTGGGCTGGCCATCCCGCTGGCCCTCACGCCAGTCCATCACGCCCTGGACGTAGCCGAACTGGAACGAGCCGCCCCCTCGGTCGTTAAATTCCATGTAGGCTTCGACCTCCTCGTCGAGGTACTCATCCTCCCACTGGCTCATCGAGACGATCCGCCAGCGGCCGGTCAGACCGTTTTCCCGCTTGCCCCGCTTCTTCTGGGCCGCGTCCTCCTTCGCACTGGCCGGCGGCCTGGCGGGGTGCCATGGAAGGCTCGTGACGATCCCGTAACGCTTCTTGGCGGCGTTGTAGGTGGCGTTGAGGTCCCTCCTCATGTTGGGGCCGATGAGGATGTTGTAGCCCCAGAGCAGCCCGTCGTAGACGATCTTTCCCCGGAACGGCAGCAGGACTGTCCTGCAATAGAATGGGAGGGGCTGCTGGATCACCTCCGAGAGAGGGTCGCCCAGCCCCACCACGCCGTAGGCGACGGACGGCTCCTTCGCTGTTAGAAAGACTGTGTAGTTCTTCAAGTGCCGCAGGACGAAGAAGTCGCCCGCCACGAGGTCGCGCCACGACTGGACGATCTCCAGCTCGTCGGGATCGAGCTTGTACGGGTTCTCCTCGACGAACGCATCGATGAGGTCGAGGTGCTCGACCAGGGCATCCCGTACCTTGAGTCGGTGAGCCGGTGGAAGGGCAATGATCGCCTTCGACGACTCGGCGGGCAGCTCGACGATTTTGAGCCGCCGGTTGACGAAGAGCGTCAGGGCCTTGTGCAGCCGGAAGAACCGCTCGGCGTCGTCGGGGTCGAGGGTCATCGGGGACCTCCACTGGCACGACCTTCGGAAGAGGGGGCGGGGTTGTCCGCGTCCCGCCCGACCTCGGACTTCTGGATCTCGGAGAGCATCCGGTTCGATGATGTCAACCGCCGCATCGGCGGACGCTTCGAGCATCTGCCGCGGTCTCACACCCTCAACGCAGGGGAGTTCCCTCGATCGCCCGGCCGTTGGTGTCGAGGATCTGGAACGTGGTGGATTCCGTGCGGGGAGTCGTCGCGGTAGGCCCAGACCAGCTTCCTGTCGGGCGTCACCTCCATCAGCTTGACCTCGCCGCCATGGGCTCGATAGCTGGTGATGACCGTGTTGCCGTCGGGGAGCCGCTGGACGCCGCAGGCGTCGTTGATCGGTTTGCCCGGCAGGTCGTCGTTGCTGACCGCCAGACCGTCTTGCCCTCGCGGATCGACCTCGATCACGAGGTTGCCGAGCGTGCAGCCGATCAGCGTGTTGCCGTCGGGCAGCCGGATCGCCGTGAACGGCATGTCGGGCGTCTTCACCTCCCAGACGACGTCGCCCTCCGGCGTGTATTCGCGGACCACCTTGTCGAGCAGTTGCGGGCACGAGGTAATGGCCGTTCGGGCAGCTTGCGGGCCATGCGGGTCTGGAGGTGGTGGTCGCGTGGTCTGGGCCTTCAGCGGCACCTCGACCACGACTTCGCCCATCCTGTCGCACCTCCAGCAACCGGGGCCGGTCGCCGGCCTCGGAGATCAGGTACGTGCCGCCGTCGAGCGTCTGGACGTGTTCACCTCGGACTGCGTCCCCTTGTACTCGAAGACGACCTTGCCGTCCCGCGTCGACCTCGACCGCCCCGCCGCCCGGATAGGTCTCGCTCTTGGTGAGGGCGAGCAGGATGTGGCCGTCGGGCAGGACCCAGCCGTCGCGGGTCGAGTCGGGGATACCGCCAGGTGATCTCCCGTCGCCGTCCCGGATGTAGGTCTCGGCGCCGGTCGCCAGGAAGGCGTGCGTGATTCTGCCCGGCGGATCATCGGCCCGGACGGTGCACACGACAACCATCGAGGGTGCGAGGCAGGCGAGTACGGCCGCCGACAGGGCTCCGCGACGGGCTGGTTTCGGTCTCATGGTATGTGCCCTTCATTGGCTCATGGTTTTCGTTGCCGCGGCGAGGAGTCCTGGTCGTCGCTCGCTCCTTGGTCCGGGCCCACGATCCGATCCGGGCCCGCGGCCAGGATCTCGAGGATCCCGGCGGCGCAAGCGCGCGTCAAGGGACCGACGGTCCGACGCTGGTTTGTGCCGCTTCGATCGAGATGCTCAAGCACCGAACACGAGGGTTGCTCGCGATGGGACATCGAACCGATACGAGCCCAACGCGCAAGCGAGTGGATTCGGCCGGGCATCAGCCACCCACTCGCTGGCGTGTCGGGCTCATCGGCGCACCGCGACCGCGGGGCGATCTCCTCGACCGCACGATACGAGCCCGACGCGCAAGCGAGTGGATTCGGCCGGGCATCAGCCATCCACTCGCTGGCGCATCGGGCTTATCGGCGACAATGCTACCGCGGGGCGATCTAGACGACCGCCGCCAGTTCACCGACCTCGGCGTCGTTCTCGACCGCGAGCCCCAGCTTCAGGCCCTCACGTTCGGCCCAATCCGAGAGGATCGCCAGGCAGAACCCGTCGGGCTCGCCGTTGCATCGGGTCTTGGCCTGGACGAGCGCACGGGTCGTCGGGTTGACCTCGATGGTCGCGACCCGTCGGCGTCCCTCCGACGTCTCGATCCCCGCCGACCAGATCGTCGTCAGCCGACGGGCACAGTGGTCGGTGAAGCCGGCGACGCAGTGCTCCATCGCCGTGGCCTCGGCGGCGATCGCGTCGCTGTCAACCAGCTCGCGGATCGTCCAGTCGCGGCCGACCTCGTCCCGCCCGACGAACTCGCCGATGGACGAACGGGCCCAACGGATCAGCGTCTTTTTCGCGACCTCTTTCGGCTCGGCCTGCCACTCGACCACCCTGCCGCACACAGCGAGACAATCGTGCGGCCCTTGATCGATAGCTCGGGCTGCGGGGGATCGAGGTACACCTGGGTATCCTCGCCGATGATCACCCAGCGCGGTGTGGAACTTCTGGTGATACAGGTACTCGACGATCGGATCGACCTGGGCCAGGTCGATCCGGGGATTGTTGACGAACAGATGGATGACCGACGTCCAGAACTCGTCGTGCGTGAACTCGCGGCCCAGCCGGGTCGAGGCGACGGCGCGGGCGAGTCGGTCCGAGCCCCCCACGCCCATGACCTGCGCCCAGCGGAGGGCGAAGTCGGCGGACAATTCCGCCGGAGCGTGGGCGAGCTCGTGGGCCATCCGCCGGGTCAGCCCGATCGGGAATCCGAGGGTGCGCAGGCTCTGGCCCAGCCCGGCGTGCCATGAACCAGCCCTGCTCGCGGCGGCCCTTCGGGCAGTTGCCCCGGAACCAGCCCGAGAGCAGGACCGGCGGCACGGGGTAATTGGCCAGCAGGTGATGCGCCAGCGACGAGAAGAGGGGGAGCGGGCTGGTCGATTGCGGCTCCCATTCCTGGACCGGCCGGAGCCAGCGCTCGCTGTTGAGGAACAGGGCCTGCAAGCCGGCGAGGAGGGCGTCCAGCCGGCCTTCCTCGACCCGGCCCCGCAGGCGGGCCGGCCTGAGCGAGCTCCGAGCGGCCCCGAACCTCGCCGAGGAACCGGACGAATCCGTCCCTCGCGCGGAGTCGGGTCCGGGCCAAAATCTTGCGAATCGAGCGGTCAACGAGCGCCTTGGCGTGCTCTCTCGGTGCGATCTTCGTGGACGTGGACATGTTCTGGCTCACGATGGCCTACGGGTGCCGGCGGACTGGCGGACGGACGGTAGGTACGGACGGGGGACGATCCCCCGTCGCCGTCACGGTCGGCCGTGGCTCCCTGGGCCGTTCGCGGGCCTTCAGGGGCCGAACCGGGCGATGTGGTCGGTGATCCTGATGCGGTCGAGATTCTGGACGCGGTCGTTGCGGACGAACATGATCGAATTCTCCTGGAGGACCGAGGGACCTCGACTGGCCATGACACGGCATGACGCGATCGGGTTCGAACTGTCATGGCGAGACCGGGCCGCAACGGATCAAGCAGGGACAAACCACAGAGGCACGGCGGCACCGAGGAATCACCGACAAGACCCGATCAATCTTGCCCCGCCTGACGATCGCGATCGCGGAACGAGCTTTCGCCATTGAGTCGTCCAGCGACGAGAAAGACCGACCCAGGTCGAGCAAAAAATGGGTCGCGGAGCCGCGACGCAGGCTCGTCGAGCCGCGTGCGATCTCTTCTCGTCTTCGTCTCTGTGCCTCTGTGCTACTAACTTCGAGAATCTTGTACGCCGGACGCGATTTCACAAACCGCCCGACGACAATGACTTCCGCCCGGTGCTCACTGACCACTGAGAGGATATCGGTGGGCCTCGCTGCGCTCGACCCACCCTACGGGACGGACCACTTGCCACTTGCCACTTCCTTGGTTGCGGCCGAAGGCTGCGCTGTGCCTCTGTGGTTCGTTCCCTCTTGTCGAGGCATCGCGGCCCCGCCGGGCCGGCGTCCATGATGTGACGCCCCCGGCCGGTCAGGTTATCCGTCCGCGAGACCTGTCGGTCGGCTGACGGCGGGGTCGGAGAAACGCGCCGAACACACGGCCGGGTCAGGTCGGGTTGCGTCGGCATGGCCCGCGCGATCGCCGGCCGGGCCGACTCCTCCAGCGGCCCGGTCGGTTGTCCAGCGCCTCGTCGCGAGGCTATCCAGGGTTGCCGTTGTGATCTCGCGTGCCGGTGCGGATCGCGGTGTCTTCCCCGGGCGTCTGCCGGTGAGCCCGAAAAGACGAGGAATTCGGTCTGCCCCCCCGAGCGTCGGCGGATCAATAGCCCCAGGACAGGAACCACACCCGCCCGATCGATTGGTCCACCACGATGAGGTCACCTCGATCTTCGCACCCGGGGGAGTGGCGGAAGGCACAGCGAATACTGGAGGTGCCACTCCGGCCGATCGGGACGTCGAGAAAAGCTTCCCTGGCGACCGGGCACATGGCGGTGACCCAGTGCGGTACATCGTCGGCGAACCACCCTCGCCAACCACCGGGAGGCCGACGCGAAGCCCAATCCGACACCACCGCTGGGTCAACGTCGAAGACGACGGCGAACTCGGGTTCTCCGTGGAACGTGACCCCGTATCTCGTCGCCAGGACGCGAGAGGAATCCTGCCCACCGAGGCCCGTCCGCCTGTGGAAGGTCTCCAGCGGATCGCTCGCCCGTCTGACGGCACCTACCAGCAAGGCCAGCAATGCCACCGCGGCCATCCACCGCCGCGTCGTCATCCGGGGCAGTCGCATGGTCCGATCCCCCTTGATGGACTGAAAAGTAAAATTTCCATGGTACATCGAGAGAGGAGAAAGGAAAGGAGAGACGGCGATGAGACCAGACTTGCGAACAATCGCTCATATAATATTAATGATGTGCTCTGGTATGTAGCTTTTCTTTCGGAACCAGGTCTGACCCCCAGGGTCCTCCGGCTCAGTCGTCGCTGCCCTTGAGGATAAGCACCTCCTCCTGGAGCATCTTTTGCACGCGGTGCTTGGCGACAAAAACGTGGGCCACCGCCATCCCCAGTTCCTGCGCGGCCCTGGCGCCCGAGAGGCCGTCGATGGCGGTCAGCCGAAACGCCTCCCAGGTGGACGGCTTGACCCGCCCCTTGATGCGGCGGGTCGCCACCTCGAGCAGCTCGCGGTCGAACACCTCGTCGAGCTGTCGCTCCAGGTCGGATTGGGCCTCGGCCGAGTCGGCGATCAGGGCGACCGAGCCGGCGTCGTGGCCCGGGTAGCGGCGCTGGGCGGCGCGGAAATCGCTCCAGGCGTGCCGGGTCACGGTCCTGAGCCAGCCGCGAAAGCTCTTCTCGGGGTCGTAGCGGAAATTGCGGAGCGCGGCAAACAGCTTGACGATCACCTCCTGGGCGACGTCGTCGGCGTCGGAGTCTTGCAGTCCCCAGGCCACGCACCATCGGTGGATCCGAGGCTGATAGCGATCGACGAAGATCCGCCACGCCTGCGGATCATCCGGATTGACCTGGATCCGCTCGAGCAGGGTCAGGGAGGTGTCGGTATCGCTGTCGGCCGCCATCGGCGCAATCTCGCCCTGGTGGCCTTCCGGCGGCCGACGCACGACGTGTGCCGGCCGGTATCGGGCCTGATGTGAATAGGATGCTCACCTCCACTTCAGAATATCACGTACATGCGGCGGCGAACAGGATCGCCCAATCGTCGCGACGCCTGCCCCCGATTCGGGTTACCCCATCCGAGGGCCTCGCTCCGACCCGCGAACACCGAGATGGCGAGACAGGTGTACGCCACGCTGCGCCGAATCGCACCATGATCGGTCGGTGGACGGCGGGTCGGTTCCGCGTCGATATCCGCAGGATCAGCGTCGGGCCGCGCGATCGCGGTTTCGATCACGCGGTCCTGCTCGGGCGGCGGGGGGATCTCCCGCTCCAGTCGTTCGACTTCCGCCGGCGGCTGCGGGACGGGGGGCGGGTCCGCACCGTTCCTGGGCGACGGCGGACTCGCCGGGGGCGGAGGTGCCGGCTGGTCCGGCGGCCCGAGCCGTTCCAGAAAGTTGCCCGCTCCTTCCCGCCCCAATTCCTCCAGGGCCTCGTCGAGTCCCAGCAGGAACGACTCCCACGGCGCCAGCATCGCCGACGCCCTCGCCGCCGCGGCGGGGTCATCCGCGTCCTCCGTCGGGCCGTTCGCTGATCCGCCCCCACCCGCCGTCGAGGCCGGGCCCTGGCCCGCGGTGGTCCCCGGTCCCACCGCCGCGACCGCGGCCGCCGCTTCCCCTTCCATCGAGGCCGTCCCCAGCTCCGCGCCGGTGGTCTCGAGCGTCAGGGTCAGCACGGTCGCCACCAGGGGCAGCGTCGCGTCATTCAGCGCCACCAGTTGGACCGAGGACGACGCCGACGGCGATGCAACGAACGTCCCGGTCAAAGACAACGAGCCCGACGAGCCCGACGACGACTCTGCGGCCGTTCCCGACGGCGTGGCCGACGGCGGCGACCCCGGCGACTCCCCGCCTGTGCCCGTCCCGGGATCGAGCTGGGCCGACAGGCTCAGGGCCACCAGCTCCGCCGATTCTCGTCCTTCCGTCGCCGCGTAGAACTGGACCTGTCCGCCGGTCAGCGCCGAGAACGCCAGGGCCGTCGGGTCGGGCACGTTCGGCTCGGATTCGACAGAAGCCAGGCTCAGCCCCTCGGGTCCGCCCTCGAAGAGCGCCAGTGCCCCGTCGCCGGTGTTGCCGACCACCAGGTCCTCGAAGCCGGTGCCGGTGCTGAAGTCGAAGGCCGTCGTCGGGTCCACGCCCCCGGAAGGGATCGTGCTCACGACGAGGTTCGGGCCCTCGAAGCCCGAGATGATCGTCAGGCTGTTGGAGCCCGCGTTGACCGTCACGAGGTCGGCCTGGCCGTCGAAATTGCCCACGAAGCTGGCCATCGGGCCGCTACTGACCACGTAGGTCCGCGAATCCTGGTCGTTGAAGAACCCCTGGCCCACGCCCGGCAGCAGCACCACGTTGTTGGACTGGCTATTGGTGACCAGCAGGTCGGGGAAGGCCCCGCCGGCGAAATTCCCCACGATCGTGGAGACCGGCCCGGAGCCGCCCGAATTCAGCCGTTCGCCCGCCGCGAACGAGATCACGCCTCCCTGCTGCGACCGGTTGAGCAGGACAGATACCTGGTTGGACCCCTCGTCGGCGACGACCAGGTCGGGCAAGCTGCCGGTGAGGTCGGCCACGGTGATCCCCACCGGGTTGTCGCCAACGAAGTACCCATGACCGTCATTGACCGCCGGCCCGAACTGGCCGTTACCCAGTCCGGGGAAGATCAGGACGTTGTTGCTGCCGCTGTTGGCCACGATCAGGTCGGGGATGCCGTCGCCATTGAGGTCGGCGAGCTGCACGGCGCCGGGCTGGAGCAACCCGGTGGACTGGTCGGCGACTACGGTCGAGCTGCCGGCCCCGTAGGCGACGACCACCCGGTCGAGGCCCTGATCGGCGTAGATGATGTCCTTCGAGCCATCGCCGCCGAGGTCGGCGACCGCCAGCTCGACGGCCTGGTCGGCCCGGCGATAGGGCTGGAACGTCCCGTCGCCGGCGCCCAGGAGCACCAGGATGTCGCCGTAGGGGTCGCCGACGAGCAGGTCGAGCCGGCCGTCGTGATTGACGTCGGCGACGGTCAACCCGTCGGATTCGGGGTTCACCGCGTCGCTGGTTGGCGGCCGGAATCCCCCCGCGCCGTCGCCCAGGTAGACGCTCACCTCGCCGGCGGAGAGGATGGCCAGGTCGGGCACGCCGTCGCCGTTGAAGTCGCCCACCCGCACGACCTGGGGGGGGCTCGCGGCCTGGATCGCGACGGGATTGGCGAACCGGCCGACTCCCAGGCCCGCCAGCACGTCCAGCGTGTCGGAGCCGGGGTTGATCGTCACGAGGTCGGGCGGCCCGCCGGCCGTGAACGACCCGGCGGCCACTCCCGCCGTCTCCTCCTGGCTGGTCATGTTCGGCGTGACGTCGGGATCGGCCTCGGACAACCCGGTCCCGGCGCGGAGGAAGGCGGCTGTCGCGAAGGAGCCACCGCCGAGGTTGTAGAGGACACCGACCTGGCCGGTGGTCTTGTTGGCAATCACCAGGTCCAGCAAGCCGCTGCCGGTCGTGTCGATCGCCTGGACGTCGGAGACCCCCACGCCGACGGGGAGGATCAGCGGGGTCTCGAACGGGACGGATCCGGGCGGGAGCCCGCGGGGGCCACTGTTGAAGAATACGGAAAGGCTCCCGTCGCCCGCATTGCGGACCACGAGGTCGTCCCAGCCGTTGCCATCGAGGTCGGCCGCGATGATCTGGGCCGGGAGCGGGCCGGTGGCCAGCGAAACGAGCGGGATGAAGCCGCCGTCGTAGAATTTCCAGAGCAACACGGCGTCATCACGGACGTCAACGCTCGCCAGCAACGGACCGTCCGTGGTCGCGGGAACCCAGGCGATGTCCCGGGCAGGATCGCTGGGATTGACGATGACCGGTGGCATGAACGTGCCGGGATGACCGGGTATTCCCTGGCGATAGAGGATGTCGCCGGTGCCGTCGACGACGAGCACGTCGTCGGTGCCGTCGCGGTTGACGTCGGCCATCAGCGGCGTCGCGCGGGCGGCCAGGGCGAGCGGACTGTTGTCTCCGAATGTCCCATCCCCGTCTCCCAGCAGCACCGACACGGACTCGGCTCCGTTGTCCGTGGTGGCCAGGTCGATCCGGCCGTCCCCATTCAGGTCGCCCGCCACCAGGGACGTGGGTTGGTTTCCCACCGGGTAGGCGGCTTCCGTCTCGAAGGTGCCATCGCCGTGGCCCAGCAGCACCATCACCTGGCTCGCGTCGCTCGCAATGTAGGGTTGCCCCGCATCGGCCAGGGCCAGGTCGGTGCGGCCGTCGCCGTTGAAGTCGCCCGCCACGATCGCGTCGGGACCATAGCCTCCCACGGCATAGGTGGACGAGGGCCCGAACGTGCCGTCGCCGCGGCCCAGGAACACGCTGAGCGCACCGTTGCCGTACTTGCCGCCATCCGCCACGGCGATGTCCGTGATCCCATCGCCGTCGAAGTCGCCAGTCGCCAGCGCATCGGGGTCGAAGCCCGCCACCTCGATCACGGGCGACCGGAAAGTCCCGTCGCCGTTGCCCAGCAGCACGCCAAGTCCGCCCGGGTCGGTCCCGCCATCGCCTTCGTCGCCTTCGTCGGCCAGGGCCAGGTCGGTGATCCCGTCGCCATTGAAGTCGCCGGTCACGATGGCCCGCGGATTCGATCCCGCGGCGTACATCACGGCGGGCCGGAACGTGCCGTCGCCGTTCCCCAGGAGCAGATCGACTTCACCCGCGGGGTCCACGCCGTAGGATACGCCGCCGGAATCCACCTCGGCGAGATCGAGAATCCCGTCGCCGTTGAAGTCGCCCGCCACGATGGCCGTTGGGAATGTGCCCGCCGCGTCGTTCACGGCCGGTTGGAACGTGCCGTCGCCGTTGCCCAGCAGGATCGATACGCCATCGTAGGTTGCAACGGCCAGGTCGGTACGGCCATCTCCATTGAAGTCGCCGGCGACGATGGCCGTCGGCGCCGACTCCAATGCATAGGTCTCCTGCGGCTCGAATGTGCCGTCACCGTTCCCCAGCAGCACCGAGATGTCATTGGCGAAGTTATTGGCGACGGCCAGGTCGGTGATCCCGTCGCCGTTGAAGTCGCCGTCGACCATGGCCCGCGGCCCCGCCCCGACATAGTAGGTGAATTGCGACCCGAAGTTGCCGTCGCCACGACTCAGCGAGACCGACAAGACGTTGGAGGCGTAATCGACGGTGGCCAGGTCGGTGATTCCGTCGCCGTTGAAGTCGCCGGCGACCCCGGCACCGGCGGCTGGCCCGGACTCCTGTGCCACCCTGAACGTCCCGTCGCCGTTGCCGAGTAGCACCGAGGTGCCGGCGACCAGGTCGGCTCGCCCGTCGCCGTTGAAGTCGCCCGCGACCAGGGAGATCCCCCCAAACACCACAGGGTAGGTCGTCCCCTCCGACCGGAATGTGCCGTCGCCATTGCCCGGCAGCACGCTCAGGGTGCTGCTGCCAGCGACGGCGACGTCGAGCTTGCCGTCGCCGTTGAAGTCGTCCGCCACCAGGGCGGATGCCCCTGGGCCCACCGCGGAGGACGCGCCGGGCTGGAAGGTGCCGTCGCCCTCGCCCAGCAAGACCGAAAGCGCAACCTGGCCGTCGGAGGATTCGGCGAGGACGGCCAGGTCGGTGCGCCCATCGTTGTTGAAGTCGCCCGCGACGAACTGGGGATCGAATCCCACGGGATAGGTCGTCGGCGCGAGAAAGGTCCCGTCGCCGTTGCTCAGCAATATCGCCACGCCGAAGTAGGTCGAGACGGCCAGGTCGGCTCGCCCGTCGCCGTTGAAGTCGTGTGCGACAAGGGAGTCCGTCGCGCTCAGCCCGACGACCGGGTCGGCCGTCGCCTGGGGTCGGAACGTGCCGTCGCCGTTGCCCAGCAGCACGTCCACGCTACCCGGGTCCCCGACGCCGTACAGCCCGTTCCCCGCATCGGCCACGGCCAAGTCGGTGATCCCGTCGCCATCGAAGTCGCCCGCCGCCAATGCGAACGGCTCCTGGCCCGCCGGGTAATTGACGGGGGGCCGGAAGGTGCCGTCACCGGTGCCCAGGAGGATCGACACCGTGCCGGATGGTGTGCTGCCGAGCTCGGTTTCGTTCGAATAGGAATTGGCGACGGCCAGGTCGAGGATGCCGTCGCCGTTGAAGTCGCCCGTCACGACGTCATACGGGCTCGACCCCACGGCGATCGTCCCGAATGGCTGGGCCGCCAGCATCAGGGTCGCGGTCAACGAATACATCGTGCCCCCGCTCCCTTCGACCCTGAGGAAGTAGGTCCCCGCCGGGATGTGCTCGTCGATCACATCGCCGGCTTCGCCGCGCGACTCGCCATCGCTCTCGACCAGCTCGTGGCCCCCGGAGTCGAGCAATGCAAGGCTGGTCGCGGTGCCCTGGGGATCGACCTCCGCGATCAGGAGGCCGCCGGTAGACGTATCGATCTGGTACAGGCCGCCAACCTCCGTCGAACCGGACGGGATCGACGCCGAGGGTAGCATGAGGCCGGCTGCCGCCGAGCCGGCCGACATCGCCAGGTCCGCGGACCCCAGCCCCACGCCGCGGACCGTGACGGCCGCACCGTCGATGCCCAGGACGTCGTTCGTGCCGGCCGCGCCGGTCAGGTCGATCAGCGGCGTGCCGGCATAGCCCGGCTGGGACGTCCCGTCGATCAGGACGCCCGTGCTGATCGGCGGCAGCGGCGAAGCCGTCGCGATCGTGGAGGGACCCGGCCCCGGGATGTCGAAGTCGATCGTATTGCCGCCGCCTGCGACCGAATCGGAGTCCAGGATCGCCTGGCGCAGCGATCCGCGCCCGAGTCGGCGGTCGTGGTCACGACGAAGGCCCCGTCGCTGATGACGACCGAGGACTGGACCGGACGGGCGCCGGCCGAATTCGCGGCCAGGACCAGCGTGGTGTAGCCGCCGTGGAAGCCCGAAGGCGGCGTATAGGTCATCCCCGCCAGCGCCGCATCCACGGCCGAGAGGGCGCCGTGGTACGACAGCGATCCCGTACCGTCGCCCGAGCCGACGAGGCCGGCGGTCCCCGAGAGCGTGAGGGTCCCGACCGCGACGGAGACCGTCAGGTCCCACGCCGGGTCGAGCGGCCCGGCTGAGGGGTCGGACAGCGCGATGGCATCTCCGGCCGACGACGAGAACACGAGCGGCCCGCCGGCTTCCGCTCGCACCGAATCCGCGGGCATCTGGGTCTCGGTCGGACGGATGGCCGATAGCTCCGAGGTGTTGCCGGCCGGGTCGGTGGCCGTCGCGGTGATGACGGGGAGGCCGGCCGGCGGGGCGAAGGGGACGGCGAAGACGGCCCGGCCCTGGCCGTCGGTCGTGACATCCAGAGAGCCCAGGTCATACTGGCCCTCCCCCGATCCGCCCACGCCGTAACGCGCGCCGGCGAAGAACTCGATACGGAAGGTCGTATCGGGCGTGCTGCCGCCCAGCCAGCCCTCGAGCTGGCCGTCGTCACCGGCGACGATGACCGGGAAATTCTGATAATCATCGGGTCCATCCCGCGGAGAGGGGTAATCCTCCGTGACCCCGTCGCCCCCGAGGTCGATGGCCTGTCCCGCGTTGGCGAAGTCGCGGTTGCCGGCGATCTCGTCGCCAGCCGAGCCGGCGCCGGTCACGGCGACGCCCGGGCCGGCGTTATCCGTGATCAGGTTGCCCGCGCCATCGGTCGTCCCGCCGATCGTGTTGCCGATGGCGCCCGATTCGACCTTGATCCCGTCGGACCCGTTGCCCAGGTTGACGGTGCCGGTGGAGTCGGTGCCGATCGCGTTCGCCCGCACGACGTTGTCGCTCGTGCCCTGGTTCGAGATCTGGACGCCGGCGCTCGCGTTGCCCGAGATGACGTTCGCCTCGCCGGCCGCGTCAACGTCCTGGCTGTCAACGCCGATCCGGTTGCCCGAGGCGCTTCCGGAGATGACCACCCCGGCGCCGAGGAAATCGTAGAAGCCGATGTTGCCGGCATAGAAACCGACGTAGCCGTAAGCATACGAGGTCGCATTCGGCAGGGCGGCGTCTCCGGTGACACTCGTCCCGATCAGGTTGCCCGCCACGACGTTGCCATCCGTACCCGCTCCCTCGATCCAGACGCCGGCGATGGAATTGCCGCTGATCACGTCCCGTTCGGCCGCGTCATCGACGCCGTCGCCGTCGGTCCCGATGACGTTACTGACGGCCCCGCCGTCGATCTCGACGCCCTCGTCGTTCGACCCGGCCTGCGTCCCCGTCGGATCGGTGCCGAGGAAGTCGCCGCAGACCCAGGCGCCGGTGGCGCGCTGGGCCCGTGATGTGAATGCCGGCGCCCTGGGCGAAATTCTCAATGTCGAGGCCGCGGACGGTGACATCCGGGCCGGTGATCGTCAGGCCGTCGCCCCCGCCGGCCTGGCTGCCGTCCAGCTCGATCAGGGGCATGTCGGAGTAGCCCGGCTGACTGAAGCCATCGATCACGACCGGACCGGTGATCGCGGGCAAGGACGAGAGCGGTTGGATCGTCTGCACCCCCGTCCCTGCGAGGTCGAAGTCGATCGTCTGGATACCGCCGATCGCGGCGTCGGAGTCGAGGATCGCCTGCCGCAACGTGCCCGGCCCGCCGTCGCCCGCGTCGGTGACCAGGAAGGTCGCGAGCAGCATCCGGTCCTCCATCGATTCGACGCGAGGCCGGAGCCGGAAGATCGTCCCGCTGAACGCGGCGGGGGACGTCGATCGCGGGCGGCGATGACGGGGATTGCGGGTCGGCCAACGTCGAAGCATCGTGATCATGGGTTCGGTCTCGGCGATGGCTCTCGGTGCCTGCGGTCGTCGAACGGGGACGAGCTGACTGGCCGGGCGCGGCCGCTAATGTTTGAGGGACGGGATCGGACCCGCCAGGTCCATCGCTGAGACCCGGCGGCGGAGAGTCCGCAGGTCGGGGTCGGCGAGGATGACCTCCTTCACGAACCAGTCGCGGCGGTCGGCCGGGAGCCGCCGGGCCGCGTCGCGGAGCAGGCCCGCGGCGCGGCCCTGGTAGCGGGCCGCCAGGGCGATGCTCGGCTTGCCCGTCCTGCGGGCCTCGGCCGAGGCGACGATCGCCGCCAGGGCGTGGACGCGGGCGGCCTTGTACAGCGCTTCGGGCGTCGGCTCGCCGAGGGAGATGGCCCTCTCCGCGTCGGCGACCGCCTCGCGATGCTCGCCGATCCGCAGCCGCGCGAACCCCCGGCCGTTGTGGGCATCGGCGCTCCCGGGGTCCAGCCGGATCGCCTCCTGGAAGTCGTGCAGCGCCAGTCGCGGCGCGTCGGCGACGATGTAGAGCCAGCCCCGGCGCCTCAGGAGCTTCGGTCGGTCGCCCCGCAATGCCATGGCATTGGTGAAGTCCTCGATGGCGCCGCCCAGGTCCCGGATCTCCTCGCGGGCGAGGGCGCGCCGCTCGTAGATCGCGGCCGTCGCCTTGCCCCGCGCGATCAGCGGGTCGCAGGAGCGGATGACGTCGTCGTGCCGCTTCAACCGGAGGAGGAGGTCGAGGCGGAGGAGGTGGGCCTCCTCGTGATCGCGGACCCGCTCGATCGCGCCCTCGCAGGCCGCCAGGGCCTCGGCCATGCGCCCGTCGAGGGCCAGCAGCCGGCCGCGATTCGTGTGGTCGTGCGCCAGGACGCGGTTGTCGGGCCGCTCCAACCGGATCGCCCGCTCCAGGTCGGCGAGGGCTTGCGCCCGCAGGCCCGCGGTCGAACTCCGGCTCGCCAGGACCACTCCGGCCCGATCGCGGTACAGGGCCGCCAGCTCCGGCTTCCGTTCGATCGCTCGGGTGAAATGGGCCAATGACTCCCCGGTCCGGCCCTGCATCCGGCGGACCGCCGCCAGTTCCGCATGGGCCGAATAGGGCCGCGGATCGGCCCGGATCGCCTGCTCCAGGAGGCCGGCCGCCTCGTCGAGGTCGCCTCCCCTGAGCCGGAGCACCCCTCGGTTGATCAGCACGGCGTAGCGCAGCTCGTCATTCGGCTTGGTCTCCAGCAGTTTCATCGCCCGGCGGTAGTCGGCGTCGGCCGCCTCGAACCAGACCTGCCACTCCTCGGGCGTGGAATCCGCCGTGCCGAGACTGGAGGCGTAGCCGCGGAGGATGTAAAGCCACGCGAATTCGCGCCCATGGCCTTTCAGGCAGGCGTTGAAGCCGGCCCGCGCGGGCTCCGGCCGCTTGAGCTGGAGCCAGCAGATCGCCGACAAGCACTGGGCCCAGAAGTGATCCGGCTGTTGCCGTAGCGTGGCCTCGAAGTGCCGAATCGCGGCGATCGGCTCGTTCCGCCCGTGGCACTCCCGCGCCGCCAGGTAGTGATCGAACGCGGTCGTGACCGGCCGGCTCTCGGCGGCTCGCCGCTCCCGCTCGGCCTCCTCGCGATTGCCCGCTCGATCCAGGCACGACGCCCGCCGCAAGGCATGCGCCCGCGTGAGTGCGGGATGCAACCGAGCCGCCTGGTCCAGCCGGCGCAGGCCCCGCTCGGCGGTCGTCTCGGCTTGCGAGAGCACCAGGAGGAGCTCGTAGCAGCCCTCGGCGATCTCGGTCCGTTCCGCCAGGGACAGGCTGGCCGGCAGGGGTCCCATCGCCCAGGAATCGCCCGCGCCGGGGGCGGCGTACACGTCCAGGGCCATCGCCGCCGCGCGTCGCGTCGCGTCCCGGTTGGCGGGCAGATCCAGGCCGGTGAACCGGCTGTCGCGGAAAATGGCCTCGTCCCACCGTTCGCGGAAATCCCGAAGCTGCCGGGCCTCGGCCGCGAGCCGGTCCGTCTCTGCCTGCTCCGATCGGTATCGATCGATCCGCGAGCCCACGACGTCCAGCTTCCGCGCGAGGCGCCCGCGAAGGTCCTCGACCCTCGGGTCGTCGGCCAGACGGTCGAGCTGCGGCAGGAACCCGGAGATGTGAAGCTGTGCGGTCGCGCCATTCGTCCGGCGACCGGGCGGCGTCGGCCTCTCGCTCGCGGCGAGAGCCGTCGTCCAGCGCCGTGGCGATCGTCCGGAGGTGCTTCAATCGCGCGTCCTGGCGGGCGAACAGGCCGGCGACCGACGCGACCAGCGCCAGGGACGCAAGTGACCCCGCCAGGGCGGCCAACGGCCGACGCCTGACCCATTTGGCGGCGCGCTCCCAGGCAGGGGTGCGCCGGGCCGAGATCGGCACGCGGTCGAGGAATCGCTTCAGGTCGTCCGCCAGCGCCCGGGCCGAGGCATACCGCCGCGCCGGGTCCTTGTGCAGGCACTTCAGGCAGATCGTCTCCAGGTCGCGCGGCACCCGCGGCACGAGCCGCGAGGGCGTCACCGGGTCGTCGTTGACGACCTGGCGGATGGTCTCCATCGGGGTCTCGCCCCTGAACGGCGTCCGCCCCGTGAGCATCTCGTAGAGGATCGCACCCAGCGCATAGACGTCGGCCGCCGGTCCCACATCGCGCGAGGCCCCCCGCGCCTGCTCGGGGCCATGTAGCTCGGCGAGCCCATGATCTGGCCGCTCTGGGTGTGGTCGTCGTCCGAGTCGACCCGCTTGGCCAGCCCGAAGTCGGTGATCTTGAGCTCGCCGTCGGACGTGTACAGGACGTTGCCCGGCTTCAGATCGCGATGGATGATCCCCGCGTCGTGAGCAACCTGTACGGCACGGGCCAGGGTGATCATCAGCTCGGCCCCCCGGCGGCCCGGCTGCGGATCGCCCCGCAGGCGATCGCCGAGGCTGCCGCCATCGAGCAGCTCCAGGGCAACGAACGGCAGGCCATCCGCCTCGCCGATATCGTAGATCTGGATGATGTTCGGATGCCGCAGCCGGGCGACCGATTCGGCCTCGATACGGAACCGCGTGAAATGGTCGGACCGCGCGTGGCTACCCCCACGGATCATCTTCGAGCGCCACCAGGCGATTGAGACCCAGATGACGCGCCTTGTACACGACCCCCATCCCGCCTTCGCCGATCGGCTGGAGGATGTCATAGCCGATGATCGTCGGCCGGCTCCCGTGGCCTTCGTCCCGTACGCCACCACGGCGAGTCCCCGGCTCGACCGGCGTCGAGGCCACGGTCAGGCCGCCCGCGACATCCGCCGTCGGGCCTCCCCCGGGGACGTCGTCGGTCTCCTCGACCGGATCCTCGTGAACCCCGGCGCTAAGGTCGGCGGTCGGGTCCGTGAATGGTGGTCGGGGATTCGGCTCGATCGCGCAGCGGGCGTCCTCGGTCGAGCTCGCCCCGGCCGTCTGCCGACCGGCCGGTGCCTCGGAATCGAGATCCGTCCGGGCCTCCCCGAATTTCCTCGTAGATCATCGCCCACCGTCGCAATCGCCGACTCCGGGTCCCCAGCGGGCCGGCCCCTCGTCAACCGCTCCAGGCGCTCCTGGCAGTCCGCGCACTCCTCCACATGGGCCACGATGCGGGCATCGTCATCGTCGCCCATGTCGCCATCGAGAAAGTGCAGCAGGGCGTCTTCGTCGAGACAGACGTTCATGAGGTGCATCCCGATGACGTGGGTCGATTCGGACATGAAGTCCATGCGCTTACACCTAGATACCAGGCCCGCGACTCCGAGCTTACACTGATCCGCCCGAATCTCCCGATTTTCCTAGTCCGCCTCAGCCACCCGGTGGCCAGGCTCAGCAGTCGCGGGCCGATTCCCATCCGGAGCTGGCCGACCACTGCCAGGGTATGGAGAGCTCGACTACTCCGAAACGGACCGATAATTGCGACCTCGAGCGCCGCGTGAGGTGATCGGTCCTCTGGGCGTGTGCCATTCCCACCCGGCGAGGAATTCGCTCCATCCGGTCGCCCTCGGAGCGGCGGTGGAGTTACCGGGCCACCCGAGGCTTTCGACCCGGTGCGTCGGGCCGCAACGGATCAAAATCAGCTCACCCCAGAGGACAAAGTGGGAATGCATTCAAGCTTGCCCGGCTCGACCATCGGGTGCGCAGTGCAAGCTTCCCATGATGAGTCGTACAGAGGGCCGTACCGGTCGGACGGCAAACCTGGGTTTCCGGTCCCGCCCCGAACGGCGATCGAGGGGAGATGACTGGCGGCGGGGGGGAAAGGAATATAGAAAAGAAGAATGGGACTAGATTGATAGTAAAAATATTGCATATTGTAATATTGTTAATCGTGCACAGGATGGTGGACTGCGGGAAGGGGGACTGGGACCGCCTGCTCCACTCGGAGTCGGCCTCGGTCCGGCGACGATGGCTCGGGCGAACCGGCGACGTCAGTCGCCGGGTATCTGCGGGCATCACCCGAGTCCGAGGTCATCACCCGGCGACTGACGTCGCCGGTTCGCCCGGCCGCCCCGTCGCGGCCCTTCACTCGTCAACTGCGGCGATCCATCGTTCGCTCGCACCCGATGCGGCCGATGGTCCGCCGCCCGCGGCCACGACGCCGCTCGGGTTTCGGGCCAGAGCCTATACCATCCGTCTGTGCCAGCGGCGGCTGATACCCCATGTCGCTGTCATCGCGATATCCAGCGTGATCCCCACGCAGGGCCCTAAACGGTTAGGTATCAGGGACCGACTCCATCCAAGCTTGCGAAAATCTGGCGCAAAAAAATGCCAGAATCCCAAAAAGGAGTGAATAAAAACGGAGCGGCAACGTCTATATCGGTGGTGGTCAACTCTCTGACCCCCAGGCTTTTTGGCAATTAGGCGGATGGTGTCGAAGGAATCCTGTCCGGATAACCGTGCATCCATGCTTGCGCGGAACGCGGGGAGAACGCGGTATTTCACAGCACGCAGCCTCGGATGGTGGCTTGCTGAAGCGGCTCCCGACCTGGACCATCTTGCAAGCAAGATGGTCCAGGTGGATGCACTGGTCGCCAGGGCGGAAGGCGGGGAAAACAGTGGGACGAACCCCGCAAATCGAGCAAACGAACCCAATCTACATCGTTTCTTCATGAAGGCAGGCCGGGATCGGCTGCGGAAGAGGGGCCGATGGAGCGAAGATCGCGCGAACGAACCCAATGTGCCCCGAAGCGCGGGTGTCATGGGCAGCCTGATCGATGTAATCGGCAGATCTTGCCTGATCGGTGAATTCGCCATTCAGATGGTCGGTTGCTCGGAGATGGATTCTCGGGATGATCCCATCGGAGTGCCGGGTGTGTTGCCGGCGTGTGCTCCATGATTGCAGCGGTTCACTGCGCCGCCGACTGCGAGCCCATCGGGCTGCCGCGGATGCCCAGGCCGGCGGGCAGGGGGCGGGCGGCCACGCTAAACCCTCGCGCGACAAGGTCGGCACGGATGCTGGCGGTACAGGACGAAGCTGTCGGGGTAGACCCACAAGGTGATCGTCGACCGGTTCGGGTTGATCCGGTTGACCGGCGCGAGAAGTCCGAGATGGGGTTGCTCGCCGATTCGTACGTCTCTCCGCGGTGGTCCGACTCGGGGACCAGCTCCCAGCCCCGAAGCTCGTAGCGCCTCGATCCGCGGCGATCGATCAGCCGCTCGACGTCGCTGGGGATCGCCGGGCCCAGCTCGTAGGCTAGCGAGAACGCGCCCACCGGCCCGACCTTGTTGCTGATCGGACCCATGCGGTCGGTCAGTCTGCACCCGCATCCGGGCGTCGGACCGCGTGAGCTGCATCAGCTTGTCGAGGTCGATGAAGGTGATCCGCTCGCGGCGGAGCTCGAAATGGTACTCGTCGTCCGCTACCGGCCGGGCGACGGGGCTCTTGCTCAGGATCGAGACCGACTTGGGCCGAGGGCGCTGCGCGAAGGGTGGCGAGCTCCTCGGCCAGCTTGTCTCGCTCTCCCCGGATGAAGCCGCCCGCGCGAGACCGCCTGGGCGATCCGGGGCGATGGGTCGCGAATCTGGAAGGCCAGCTTGCGGGCACGCAGGGCGTCGACCGCCGCCTGATCGGCCGCGCGGGCCATCCGACGCGAGGCGTCGTCGGCGCGGGCGTCGGCGCGGGCCCGATCGCCGCTGGCGGCGTCCAGGGCCTTCTCCGCGGCGGCGACCTTCGCGCGATCGGGGCCGGGCGGTGGTGTCGGAGGTGCCGGGGTCGGCGACGGGGCAGTGGGCGCCGCCGGGTCCGCGGCCGGTGAAGCTTCGGCGATGGCCGGCGCGGGCTCGGAAATCACGGGGGCCGTCGATTGCGGCGGCGGTGTGACCGGCGGGACCGCCGGTCCGGGTTTCCGCTGGATCGCGACGGTCAGCACCAGGATCGCGACGGCCACGCTCGCGAGCTCGAGCCAGGCCTTCCGTCGCATCCGTGACGCCGATGCCGATGGCGACGACCGGCCGACGGGTCGTGGCGGACCGTCGGCCGTCTCGGCGACCGGGTCCGGGGCGGTTTCGGCTTCGTGGGCCTCGCTGGTGGGTGACGTCATCGCCGCGCCTCCTGCTGGTCGTCGAGCATGAGCGCCGTCTGCGGCCCGGCGACCTGCATTGTCATCGGCCAGTCCAGGTTGGAGAAGATGAGCTGCTGCTGGGCCGTCCAGAACGTCGTCCCGCCGCCGGTCTCCACCAGGAACTTGATCCGAGGCTTGGGCCGGATCAGCGGGTCGACCTGCGCCCGCCTGCGGACGATCGCGGTCAGCTCGCGCGCAGCAGGTCCTCGTTGCGGTTGTCCTCGGCCGCTCGGGCCTGGAGTGCCTGATTGGTGATCCGGTATCCGCCCGGGTGCAGCAGCACGCCGTCCCGTCGGCAGACCACCACGATTTCGAACGGGACATCGATTCGGTTGGGCAGGGGGTGCGTGTCGATCGGCGGCAGCCGCCAGCGGCTTGAGCGAGTCGGGCTCGTTGTCGGGGTTGGGGCTCGAGCTCGGGCTGGGCAGGCTCAACCCCTGACCGGCAGAGCCCATCCCCGGCGGCGGCTGACTCGTTGCGCTGCCCCACGAGCCGCCGGCGTTGGGAGAGGGCGTCGAGGATGTGCCCGTCGTGCTCGCCGAGCTGGTCGAGGAGCTGGCGCTCGCCAGCCCGCTCAGGGCATTCGTCAGCGCGGGCGGCAAGGACGACGCGGAACCGAGTGCCGATGCCAGCGCGGGCGGCGGGGTCGCACCATTGAGCGGCGGGGGCGGACTGTTGCCCGGCGCGGCCGACCAGTTCCCGGGCGGGACGGTGCTCGGCGCGGGGCCGTTGATCGGCGTCCCGAAGGTCAGCCCGGCCGTACCCCGAGGGCTCGGCGAGGTTGACGTCCCGCTTGCTCCGGCCGGGGGCTGCGAGCCGGCCATGGCCCCGGATCCACCCAGCCCGCCGGGGGGCAACGTGGAGGGGTCGGCCGTTGCCTGCCCGCCTGCTCCCGCCTCGACCGCGCCGGGCCGCTGACCCGGACTGAAGGCCAGGGGAGGGCGCCGCCTCCCAGCGGGCCGGCATCGCCTGGAGGCGGCGAGCTCGGGCCTGTGCCACCCTTGACCTCTTCCGTCGGTTTGCCCGTGTAGGGCGCGAAGCCGGGGTCAGGCGACGAGGGGTTCGGGCCGGTCGATGCGGCGTTGCCCGGACCGCCGCCGGGCGTCGCGGTTCCCACGCGAGTCGAGGGTCGTGCTCCGGCACTCGTCGCGGAGGGCGAGGGCTTTCCGGTTGGCGGGGTGTCGGACGAACCTACGCCGTCCTGGGCCGGTTCCAGGTTCGGAAGGGGATCGCCGCTCGACTGTCCCAGGCCCGAACCCGACCCGCTGCCGCCGCCGGTTCCGGTGCCAGTCCCGATCCCGCCGCCGGGGGCCGATCCACCGCTCGGGGTCGCAACGGAACCCGGTGAGCTGCCGCCTCGGCGGATGCCGGTGCCGAACCGTCCCGGCGACAGGTCGCCCGGCCCGCCCTGACCGCGCGGCGGCTCGCCGCCCGCGACCGCCGTTGCGTCGAGCCCTGATTCTGTGCCCGTGCTCGAGCCCGGTCCCGATCCCTGGCCGGGTTCGCCGGCCTCCGCGAGTCCCGATCCGCCGGCGCCGGGCGCCGGTGACGAGGTGAACGTCGGACCCCCGCTTCCCGCACTGCCGGCGCCCGTACCACGGCCAGGCCCGACGTACGGCACTCGCGACGTACCGCCGGTGGGCGAGCGGAAGGGTTTGACTCCCGTGCGGCCGGTTCCCGTGACGCCGCCCTCGCCGTCGCCGCCGCCCGCGATGCGGCCGTCCGGGCGGTCCGAGGAGCCGCCCGCGACAGTTCCGGCTCTTCCCGACTGGGATGGCCAGACGAAGTCGGTCGGTGTCCCGTCGCCTGCTCGGCTTGGCTGGTCCATCGCGGCACGCTGGCCGCGCTCGAGCGCCCCACCGAGGTCGATCTCCGGGGGTGTCGCACCCGATGGTCCGTCGCCGGCCGTGTTCGACCCCGATGCCGGCGAGAGGGCGGGCGGGGCGTCGGCCTTGGCTGATGGCGGCCACGTGCCCGCGCCTGGCGAGGATGGCTCGTTCGCCGCGATGCGATCGCTCGAGGGCCAGCCCGGCGTAGCGTCCTGGCGAGCCTCGGGCTCCTTCGCCCCGGAGCCCGTCTTCGGGCCGCGGCGCGACGCCTCGAGGGCCGCGAGCTCGGGCGACTCCAGCGGCATCGTGCCGTCCCAGGTCGTCACGTCGTCGAGGTTCGGTACGTTGACCGCGAGCTCCTGCTCGACCAGCTCATAGCCGAAGGCGATCCCCAGCGGCTCGAGCCGCTCGCGAGCGCGGTAGTAGGGGCGAATGCCGTCGGGCGCACCATGAAGACGAGATAAGGCACCGCCGGGGCACCGTCGGGCGTCTGGGACTGCTGGATGTGCAGCATCTCCCGCGCGATCGCCAGCACGAGGGGGCTGGACCTGGGGTGGATCAGCGGCGAGAGCTCCAGGGCGTTGAAGGTCTGCCCGTTCGGCTGGAGCTTCACCGTATCGCCCGAGCATTCCAGCACGATCGGCCGTCGCCAGGTGCCGTTCGGCCCCTTGTAGGGGAGCACGGCATAGCCCGACTTCTGGCCGGCCTTGGCCGTCGCGGCCTTGAGGATGTCGCGCTCCTGTGCGAGCACGTCCCGCTCGGCGTCCAGGGCGGCGACGTCGAGCTCGGCCTTGTCGGCGCGGCGGCCCAGCTCGGCGACCTGCTGGCGGACGAGCATCTCGCGGCGCTTCCACCGCTGCGATTCGGCGACCGAGCGAGCGATGGCCGCCTCGTGCGACGCGGCGCGCCGGTCCGCGTCCCGCGCCGCCTCGACCTCCCGGGCGATGGCCCGATCGATCCGGGCCAGGATGGCGGCCGTCGGGTCCTCGGCCGGGGCAGGCGGGGGTGCCGGTGCCGGTGCCGCGGTCGGCGGGACAGGCTCGGGCAGGGGACGGGCCGCGACGATCGGTGGCGCAGGCGGTGCAGCGACGGGCGGCTCGGGTTGAGAGGCCGTCGGCCCGGCCGCGATGGCCCGGACGCGACGATGCACCGTCATCACGAGGTTCAAGGTGCCAGCCAGACTGGCCAGGATCAGGACCAGGAGCAGGCGCTCGGTCCAGACCGCTCCCTTGAGGTGCCTCATGGGTCCGGTTCCCCTCCTCCTCGGGTCGAGCCGCCGACTTCCACGTCCGCGCCGGCATCCTGATCCGGCTCGCCCTGACTCAGACCTACAATCGGCAAACCGGGCCGACATCTTATGGAAAGACCGCCGTTCCGGCGACGCGGGTTCGTGGCGCAGGACTGTTGGGATTTCGGCAATTCGTCGCGGCGGACTTGAGGAAATCCGGTAGAATCGCCCCAACCCGTCCTTTTCACGCCGGGTCGCGTGCGATTGCCCTTCCATGATGGATGCGATGATTCGGCCAGCCTGGTCGAGGGGAAACCTGCCACGGGAACGACCGACCCGATGCTCGACGACTGGTTCCGTGCCATCCGGCTGCCGCTGAGCTTGAGGCAGTTCCGCCGGCTGCCCCGAAACCCCGCGTACAAGTACGAGTACCTGAGCAAGTCCGCGTGGCTCTCGCCGCGGCCGAAGTTCTACAGTGCCCGGCTGATACTGGACACTCTCCAGGCCGATCCGACCCCGGAGATCGAGACCGACGAGCCGGTGACGATCCGTCGCCTGGAGGACGGCGACTGGCGTCGGCTGTCCTTGAGCTTCTCCGGCGCGTTCGCGCGGGTCCAGCCGTTCGCCAGCCTGACCGATCGCCAACGGCTGGCGGCGGCTCGTTCCTGCCTGAAGGCCACTCGCGAGGGCCGCGACGGGCCGCTCATCCGTCCCGCGTGCTTCGTGGCTGTGGACGCGTCCCGCGGCCGCCCGCTCGGGGCGATCGTCGTGACCCTCGTGCCGCCGGTCGACCTGGACGACTTCTGGAGCCTCCGGTGGAAGGAGCCGCCCTCGCCCGGCTGCGTCGAGCGCCGCGAGGGCCACGCCCACCTGACCTGGATCTTCGTCGGTGGGCTGCGAGCGGGCCACGGGGTCGGCACGGCCCTGCTGTCGCAGGCCGCCGACGGCCTGCGGTCGCTGGGCTACACCGAGCTGATCAGCACGTTCCTCCTGGGCAACGAGTCGAGCATGCTCTGGCACTGGCGGAACGGCTTCGAGCTGATGTCCTACGCGGGCTCGATGCGCCGTTTCCGCGCGATGATGCGGGCGAGCCGCGAAATGGAACATCCTGCTGCAGGCTCCGACCGGGACACCAGCCCCGGGGCGGCGAATCCCGGGAATCGCGGCCGGGCCTTGACCGCGTCGGGGGAATGGCCTATCTTTCCTGGCGGTGAGACCTGTCGCCTTCCCGTCCGACTTGCCCCGCGCCGCCTTGATGGGCTGATATCGGCGCACCCCCCACATGGCTGATGAACGCATCCGGCGCCAGATCGCCTTCCTGGCCGCCCAGATGATGTATCGCCGGACCGAGTCCGAGTACTTCACCGCCAAGCGCAAGGCCGCCAAGCAGCTCGGCGTCGAGTACCGTCACCGCCCCGGCGACCTGCCCAGCAACAAGGAGATCCGGGACCAGATCCAGGCCATGGCCCGGATGCACGAGGGACCCAAGCGACTCGAGCACCTGCTCGACATGCGGCTCGATGCCCTGCGGTTCATGAAGCTGCTGGCCCGGTTCCGGCCCCGACTGATCGGCAGCGTTCGCACGGGCCACGTCCGCAAGGGCTCGGATATCGACATCCACCTCTTCTGCGACAGCCTCGCCCTGGTCACGAACGTGCTCGACGAGCAGGACGTCCAGTACGACGTCGAGCTCAAGAGGATCGTGAAACTCGGAGAAGAGCGGGTTTTCACGCATATCCATGTCTACGATCGCAACAACTTCGAGCTGACGCTGTACCCCGAGGACAAGGCGCACTACGTCTTCAAGAGCTCGATCACCGGCAAGGCCATCGAGCGGGCCTCGATCGCCGAGCTCGAGGCGATGCTGCGGGAGGAATACCCGGACCTCGACGTCGCGAACGAGCTCGAGGCGCTCGAGGAGAAGGTCGACCCGTACCTGCTCTATCGGATGCTGCTGGAGCCGCTGGAGGGGGTGAAGCAGAGCAAGAAGTATCATCCCGAGGGGGACGCGCTGTACCACAGCCTGCAGGTCTTCGAGCTGGCGCGGGAGGAGCGGCCCTACGACGAGGAGTTCCTGCTGGCGGCGCTCTTGCACGACGTCGGCAAGGCGATCGACCCGCACGATCACGTCGGATCGGCCCTCGAGGCGCTCGATGGCACGCTCACCGAGCGGACCGCCTGGCTGATCGCGCACCACATGGAGGCCCAGGCCCTGCGCCGGGACGCTCGGCAACCGGGCGCGTGGGCGGCTCCAGGAATCCGAGCACTACGACGACCTGATGCTGCTCCACGACCTGGACCGCCGCGGCCGGGTCCCCGGCGCATGCGGTCTGCGAGCTGGACGAGGCGCTCGACTACATCAGGGGCCTGGCCGCGGGCGAGGTCTGATGGCCCGCCTGGCTCCCGGGTTCACCCTCGCGGGCGGCGAATCCCCGCCCGACTGCCTGGCGGATCCGCGCGATTTCCGGTTATGCTGGAGCATCTTTCCCCCTCCTCGGGCCGCTGGGCCAATTGGCGATTTCCCTGGCGTGGTGCGATCCCATGCAATCATCCGGCGAGAGCCCCGGCAAGGTCACAACGACCATCGTCCTGGCCGAGGACGATGCTGACTTGCGGGCGGTCCTGGCCGAATGCTTGCGGCGCGAGGGGCACGTGGTGTGGGAGGCGAGCGACGGCGGCGAGGCGGTGAACCTGGTGCGCAGAACACGGGCCGGCGCTGCTGTTGCTGGATATCTGGATGCCGGTGCTCAACGGCCTGGAGGTGCTCGAGCACCTGGGCCGGTCGCCGGAGGCCGTGGGGGTGAAAGTCGTGGTGCTCTCGAACCTGGGCGATGCCGACACGCGGCTCGAGGGCTTCGCCCTGGGCGTGGACGATTACTGGACCAAGGACCTCTCGCTCGTCGAGCTCTGCGCGGGTCCAGCACCTGCTCGGCCCCACGCCGAGGCCGCCGGCGCACCCGTAATGACATCCGCGCACCGCACGCACAGGAGCGGACCCGGGGCGGGCGAGGTCCCGGGTCGCCGCGACGCTGCCGGTTCTGAAGCCGAGACCCCGACCGATCCTTTCCTGCCGGATCGATCCCCGCCCGATTGCTGGCCCCGACGAGCGAGCCCCGTCGAACGCGAGCGCCCCGCCATGCTGTCCGAGTATCAAGAACGCCTCGACTACCTGCACGGCCGGCTCAACTACGAGTGGCTGGGCATGCCACGGGTCCCCGCCGAGCTGAAGCTCGGCCGGATGCGGCGGCTGCTCCGTCGGCTGGGCGATCCCCATTCCGGGCTGGCGATCGCCCACATCGCCGGGACCAAGGGGAAAGGCTCGACGGCCGCGATGATGGCCGCGACGCTCTCGGCCGCGGGGGTTCGGACGGGCCTGTACTCGTCGCCGCACCTCCATCGCCTGGAAGAGCGATTCACCGTGGATGGCCAGCCGGCGACGCCCGACGAGGTGGTCGCTCTGGTCGACGAGGTGCGCGAGGCCGTCGACCGCGTCGAGCGCGAGGAGTCGCTTCGGGATCAGTGCCGGCTGACGTTCTTCGAGCTGACCACGGCGATGGGCCTGCTGCATTTCGCCCGCCGACGGGTCGGCGCGGTGGTGCTGGAGGTCGGCATGGGCGGCCGGCTCGATTCGACCAACGTCGTGCACCCGCTGGTCTCGATCATCACCAGCATCTCATTCGACCACACGAAGCAGCTCGGCAACACGCTGGGCGCGATCGCGACCGAGAAGGCGGGGATCCTCAAGCGAGGCCGCCCGGCCGTAAGCGGCGAGCATTCCGGCGAGGCCCAGCAGGCGATCCGCCGGATCGCCGCGTTGCGGCGCTGCCGGCTGCACGAGCTGGGCACCGACTTCGCCTTCGAGGCGATCCCGCCCGAGCCGACGATCGTGCGTCCCACGCCGTACCGCGTCGCCGTCCGGACCTGGCGGACCGACTGGGGCGTGCTGACGCTACCGCTGCTGGGACCGCACCAGGCGCACAACGCGGCGGTGGCCCTGGCGGGCCTCGACGTCCTGGCCGAGGAGAGTCCCGCGCTGGCGGTGGGTCGCGACGACGTTGCCCGCGGCTTCGCCACGCTGCGATGGCCGGCGCGGGTCGAGGTGCTCGGCCAGCGGCCGACCCTGGTGATCGACGGCGCCCACAACGGGGCCTCGGCCGTCGCCCTGGCCGAGACCCTGCGCGACTGCTTTCCCCCCTCGCGGCGCACCCTGGTCTTCGGTACGACCCGCGACAAGGACCTCCGTGGCCAGCTCCAGGCCCTGCTGCCCCTGTTCGACGACATCGTGGCCACTTGCTACCTTGAGAACCCGCGCTCGCTTTCACCCGAGACGATCGCATCGGCCGTCCTGATGCTCAGCGGCCGGACCGCCCGCACGGCCGCCAGCCCGGCCGAGGCGCTCGACGTGGCCCGGCATCTGACCGCGCCCGACGGGCTGATCTGCGTCACCGGCTCGCTCTTCCTCGCCGCCGAGGCCCGCGCGGTCGTCCTGAACTACCAGCCCACCCCGGTCTTCAACGGCGTCCTCTGAATCCGCCAGCATGCGGCGGAATCCCGCATCACCCGGCGCGTTTTGAGGCATGTATGATAGGGGATGCATCGCCGCGACCCGGGGATTCGGGTCGCATCGGCATCGAGGAGATCACGAGATGAGCGCGACTTTCTGGCTGCGGACCGGGGCAATCTGGGGTTTCCTTGCTGTTGCGATGGGCTCCTTCGGTGCCCACGTGCTGAACGAGCGGTTCAAGTCGCTGGGGAGCATCGACGGGGGCCTGCCCACCGAGCGGCTCCAGGCGACCTTTCAGACAGGCGTCCAGTATCACATGTATAGCGCGCTGGCCCTGCTGGCCGTCGGCCTGTTGGCCCGGTCCTTGCGCGTCGGTGGCGGCTCCCTCGCCGCGGCGGGCTGGCTGTTCCTCTTCGGCTCGATGGTCTTCTCGGGGAGCCTCTACATCCTCTGCATCACCGGCGAGAGGCGGCTCGGCATGATCACCCCGTTCGGCGGCGTCGCCATGCTGGCCGGCTGGATCGCGCTGGCCATCGCCGCGGGGGCCGCGTCGAACCCGGTGAACGAGGATCCGATGCCATGATCACGCGGCTCGCTCCCCAGGAAAATGCGATGGAGGAAGTCCGCTGCGGAAACGCCGGCCTCGCCCGTCTTCGATCGGGATCGCGCAGACAGTTCGCGGTCTGGGCACTCGCGGTACAGGGATGGCATGGCTGGTCGGGCCGTGAATCGCTAGACTGATCGCCGTCGGACTGGAGTCCGACCTCGGCAGTCTCCGGTCCCTTGCGAAGGGGGTGGGCTATGCGTTTCACGCGTCGGATCATGTCGCGGCTCGCGGTCGTCCTGGTCATCGCGGGCGCCATCGGGATCGGCTGGGTGTCGCGGAGCCTCCGGGCCCAGGATGGTGCGGCTCGTCCCAAGGCCGAGCCGGCGCCCGAGAAAGTCGCGCCGCCCGAGCTCCCCGCCTCGGAGGCCGGCCTCCCACCGGTTCCCACCTCGGACCACCCCCTCCCACCGCTTCCCACCTCGGACGCGTCGGCGCCGGTCCCGAACGCTGCACGCGACCCCTTCCAGCTCGACTCGGCCGGAACGGCCAACCCGGATCCGGAGAAGGCGGCGCAGGTCTTCCTCGACCAGAACCGCAAGGTGGCCAGCGACGAGCTGAAGAAGCTCCGGGACGAGGAAGCGCAGCTCCGCACCCGGCTGGGCAAGGTCGAGGCGGGCATCCGCCGCTGGGAGGCAGCTGCTCGCGGCACTCGACTCGAGCGACAAGGCCAAGGGCCAGGGGTCTGCTCGGCCGATCGACCCCGGCGGTGAGCCCCCGCTCGCGGATAATCCCGTCAAGTCTCGAGCCAAGGAGCCTACGCCGCCCGCCGGCCCCACGTTGCCTGCGCCCGCCGAGCCGCCCGCGACTTTGCCGCCGGCTACCCGCGGACCCGACAGCGTGGGCAGCCCGGTTCCCGACGGATCGCCGGCCGCTCCGCCCGAGGTGAAGCCGTCGAAAGCCGCCACGCCGCCCGGCCCGCGGTGAGATGGGGCATCGTCCGGACGCCTGTGATTCGGCTCAGCCCGCGGTGAATGCCTTCAAGGCGCCGGCGTGGTCCTCGTGGATCTCGACGAGCTTCGGCAGGCCGACGACCTCCGCGCCGGACAGGACGCCCGGGGCCATCCCGCAGAACTTCACCTGCCGGCCCGACGCTTTCGCCTGATTCACCAACTTGAAGAGCGCGGCGAATCCCGAGCTGCTCAGGAAGGCGGTCCGGTGGAAGTCCAGCAGGATTCGCCGGGCCCAGTCCTGGGCGAGGACCATCGCCAGCTCGGAGCCCAGCTCCTTGCCGGCCTTGGGCCCCTGGAGGTCCTTGGTGCGGATCTCGACCAGGGCGACGTCGCCCACCATGCTCAGCCGGAGGTGCTGGAAATTCGGGGTCGGCATCTAGCGGCTCCTTGTTCGCGTTCATCGGCATCGCCTTCCGGTTCCATCGACATCGAGCGGTGCACAGCGATCGGCGACGGGCCGCATCCGGGCCGCGACGGTCGCGGCCCGATCCTCAACAGTTATCCGTCAGACGGCCGCTGTCCACAGAAAAGCAACGATCGACGGCCGAGCTCCTCAACGGCCCATGACGGCCAGCTCCAGGTGGCTCGCCCGGCCCGGGCCTCGGTAGACCTTCTGGGTCGCGGCGGCGTAGTCCGACGCCTGGGCCTCGTAGATGTTCGGGACGAATTCTGCGGATTGCGGTCGATCAGCGGAAACCAGGTGCTCTGGATCTGCACCATGATCTTGTGCCCCTTCTTGAACCGGTGATCGGCCCAGTGCAGGTCGATCGGGTACGCGCTCGACCCGGCCGGCCTCGACCGGCCTCGGGCCGTCTCGAAGCTCGTTGCGGAACCGCGCGCGGAAGACCTCGTCGGCGATGATGAGCTGGTAGCCGGCGAGCGGCGTCGGCGGGGCTGTCGGGATAGACGTCGATCAGCTTGACGATCCAGTCGCTGTCGGTCCCGCTGGTCGAGGCGAAGAGCCGGGCCACGACCGGGCCGATGACGTCCAGGTCCTGCGCCAGCGGCTCGGATCTCGTAGCTGAGCACGTCGGGGCGCATGTGGACGAACCGCTGGTCCTGGACCAGCCACTCGGTCCACTGCCGGTTGGCGTAGAGCGGCGAGATCGGCCGCGGATAATAGGGCACGGGCCGCGGCCGGGTCGGAGATGTACTGCGTCGTAATTCGTCGGTCGGCGGCCCTGCAGCCGATCTTCGGCCGCCGGCGGCGGTTCGAACGCCAGCCGGCCGCCCGCCCGCAGATAGAGCCGGCGGACGTCTGCTGTTCCGCGGCGGCCAGTGGTCGTAGGTCCGCCAGGCATTGGCCCCGGTGCGGAAGCTGATGACCTCGGGGAATCCGGGCCGGGCGCGGCCGCGACTCCGGTCCCCGGACGGATCGCGGGCCGAAATCCTTGTCCAGCGTCGAGCGGGCGATCCTTGAGGTAATGCGCGAAGAACGGCCGCTGGAGCTTCTCGCGGAACTGCCAGGCCGTGGGCGCCTCGAACTTGATCGGCCCCAGCCGGTCGCCCAGGCCGGCACTCCAGCCCCCGTGGTTCCACGGCCCGACCACGATCGTGCTGAGGTGCCCCGGAGTCCTGCTTCTCCCAGGTCTCGTAGATCTTGAGCGGGCCGTAATAATCCTCCTGGTCCCACCAGCCGGCGACGTTCAGGGTCGGGACCTTCGGCCGGCGTCAGGAACCGCTCGACGGCCTGCCGCTGCCAGAACGCGTCGTAGTTCGGGTGGTGGACGAAGTCGTTCCAGGTCGGCAGCTTGCCGTGGAAGTATCGGGCATCGGCGTTGGAGAGCGGGCCGAGGGCCAGGAACCACTCGTAGGTGTCGTGCCGGTCGAACTCGAAGAACTGCATCCCCTTGGTCGACTCCATCCGCGCGACGTACTCGAGCCCGTAGCTGAGCCGGAAGGCGCCGTTGTGGTGGAAGTCGTCGCCGAGGAACATGTCGGCCGGCGACGCCTGGGGCGAGGCCGCCTTGAGCGCCGGGTGCGGCTCGAGCAGCGCCATCACCGTCGTCCAGCCGTCGTACGAGACGCCGATCATGCCCACGCGGCCGTTGTGCCCCCGGACGTTCTTGATCAGCCAGTCGATCGTGTCATAAGCGTCGGTGCCCTCGTCGATCGCCCTTGGGATCGGACCGGGTCGCGGGGCGGCGCGGATCATGGCGAACTCGCCCTCCGAGCCGAACTTCCCCCGGATGTCCTGGAAGGCGAAGATATATCCGTCGTCGGCCAGCTCGCGCAGGCTGGTCGCGAGCGCGGTCCCTCGACGGTCGGCGCTGTAGGGCGTCCGCTGGAACAGGATCGGCAGGGGTACCCGCGCCCCCTCGGGCGTGTAGATCACCGTGTGCAGCTTGACCCCGTCGCGCATCGGGATCATGGCCTCGATGACGGTGAACCCGGGCACCTCGACGGGCGCCGCGGTGCCTGGGGCCTGCCAGCCGAGGATTGCGATCCACGCCCCGGCCACACCGATCGCCGCCGCACGTCCCCGCCCGGTCTTCGTCAACACGATGGATTCCCCCGCAGCCTCGTTGCGTCCCGTCCCGAAGCCAACCGCCTCGTCCCGCGCGGCGTCACGGCCTTCGCGTGAGGCCATTCTCGATCGGGGCGACCATGTCCGGCTGGGACGGCGAGCCTATCGCGGCCGGGTCGTCCCGGTGATCGTATCGAAGGATGATCGCGGAGAACGGCCGTGGTCGCAAGGAGGTTGTTTCGGCGTATCGTCCGCCGACGGCGACGGTCAGCCCGGCGGGACCAGCTCGGCCGGCGAGTCGAACTGATCCGGGTGGTAGCCCAGCAGGTGGCGCTGGCAGATCATGAGCGCGACGTTCGGCGGCACGTCGTTGACCCACGTCGGGTCCCCCTCGCGCAGCTTGCGAAGGACGTTGTGCGACAGGATGCCGAGATACTCAGGCTTGTACTCGGTGATCGCCCGGATGTGACCGCTCTCGATCAGGAAGTTGAAGAGATGCTGGAGCTTCGCGGGCAGCCGGAAGTCGGCGACCGTCGCGGTCACGCCGGCCTCCGGGTCCAGCAGCGGATAGACGTAGAGCTTCAGGTCGTTCTTGAACATCCGCCCGAACGACTCGAGGATGCCGCCGGCCAGGTGGTTGTAATACTTCTCCTCGAAGATCTCGCGGAGCGTCGGCACGCCCATCACCAGGCCGACCAGCTTCGACGTGTGGCCGTGGAGGTACTGCGCCAGCCGGTAGAACTCGCCGAAGCTCGAGACCATCACGGGCCGGCCCAGGGTGCGGATGATGTCGACCCGGTCGAGGTAGTCGCGGTCGTCGATCACGTCGCCCTGCTGGAGGTGCCGCAGGGTCATCTCGGCGACGACCAGGATCTCCTCGCCCTGGTTCTGCCGGCTCGCGGGCGAACTGCTCGAGGGCGCAGTGGAGCATGTCGACCGTCTGGTTGGTGACCGGGCGGAACCGGCCGCGGACGATCAGGATGGGGCGCTTGTAGAACACCTCGGCGGGCTGGACGACCTTTCCCTCGGGGGTGAACATGGCCGCCTCGGTCAGGCCGCAGTGCACCAGCTCGAGGCTCATCAGCCGGTTATCGACCCCGGCGAAGGCCGGCCCGGTGAACTCGATCAGGTCAACGTCGATCCGCTGGTGCGAGAGTCCGTCGAGCAGGTGGCGCAGGAGGGCGACCGGCGCGACCTCGTAGAGCGCGGCGTGGATCAGGTTGACGCCCAGGATGCCCACCGCCTCCTGCTGCAAGGTCGCCTCGCGGTCGAGGAGGCTGACGTGCAGCACGATCTGCGACGCCGGCGCGCCGGGCTGTTCTGGAACCGGATGCCCATCCAGCCGTGCCAGTTATCCTTGCGCGAGTAGCTCTTGGCGGCGATCGTGTCGGCGAACACGAAGAACCGGGTGTTGTCGCCCCGCTTCGCCGCCAGCCGCTCGGTCATCAGGTCGAACTCATAGGCCAGCATCTTCTCGAGCCGGCCCCGGCTGACGTATCGACCCGCCGCGCCGTAGATCGCGTCGGAGACGGTCATGTCATAAGCCGAGATGCTCTTGGCGATCGTCCCGGCGGCCCCGCCGACGCGGAAGAACCACCGCGCCACCTCCTGGCCCGCCCCGATCTCGGCGAACGTGCCGTACTTGCTGTTGTCCAGGTTGATCCGGACGGCCTTCTGGTGGGTGTCGAGCAGCTTGTCATCCATCGTCGATCGGCCCCGGCGTCCTCGGTTCGGCCCGCACAGCTCCGCCATGGTCCGGGCAGGCCGGGGCTTGCAGCCCGACCGCGCCGGTCCACGTGCAAGATCCTTCGCCGGGCCATACTACGACCCCGACGGCCACCATTGCAAACGGCGAGCCTTCACCGGACTGGGTCGCGTCGAGTCTCGCGGCGAGTCCCCCGCCACTGGAGCCGGGCCGGGCGTCGTCGTTATGATGGCCCCACCCGCCCGTCGGCGGGCCGATCGACCCCGGGCGGCGGGTCATCCCTCATCGACCGACCATGAACCTTCTCTTCGTCCACCAGAACTTCCCGGCGCAGTTCGGCCACATCGCCCGGCACCTGATCCGCACCCGCGGCTGGTCATGCACGTTCGTCTCGAAGACGTCGGCCGGCGAGGTCGACGGCATCCGCAAGGTCGCCTACACCACCGAGGGCGGCGCCCGCGAGACCACCCACTATTGCGGCCGGACCTTCGAGAACGCCGTCTGGCACGCCCACGGCGTCTACCGGGCCTGCCAGGCCCACCCGGACCTTCGCCCGGACCTGATCGTCGGCCACAGCGGGTTCGGCTCGACGCTGTTCCTGCCCGAGCTGTATCCCGGCGTGCCGATCGTCAATTACTTCGAGTATCTACTACCACCCGCACCAGTCCGACATGGACTTCCGCCCCGAGTTCCCGCCGGGCGAGCTGGACTTCCTGCGCGCCCGGGCGCGGAACGCGATGTTCCTCCTGGACCTGGAGAACTGCCGGCGCGGCTACAGCCCGACGCACTTCCAGCGCGGCGCTTTTCCCCGAGGTCTACCGGCCGCGGATCGAGGTCATCTTCGACGGCATCGAGACCGAGATCTTTCGCCGCCGGGAGGGCCTGCCGCGCCGGATCGGCGACCGCTCGATCCCCGACTCGACGCGGATCGTGACCTATGTCAGCCGCGGGTTCGAGTCGATGCGCGGGTTCGACGTCTTCATGAAGGTCGCGCGAGTCGATCTACCGGCAATATCCCGACGTCCTGTTCGTGGTCGTGGGCAGCGACCGCGTCTGCTACGGGGGCGACGAGCGGCACATCCGCCACCGGACGTTCCGCGAGCACGTGCTGGCCCAGGACGACTACGACCTGGATCGGTTCGTCTTCACCGGCCTGCTGCCGGTCCACCGGCTGGTGGACGTGCTGAGCCTGAGCGACCTGCACCTGTATTTCACCGTCCCGTTCGTGCTGAGCTGGTCGCTGATGGACGCCCTGTCGTGCGGCTGCACCGTGCTGGCGTCGGATACCGCGCCCGTCCGCGAGATGATCGAGGACGGCCGCAACGGCCTGCTTTGCGACTTCCACGACGTCGAGGGCTTCGCGGCCCGCGCCCTGGGCGTCCTGCGCTCGCCGGCCGATTCCCACCCCCTCGGCCGCGAGGCGGCCCGCCGCATCCGCGACGAGTACGCCATCGACGTCACCCTCCCCCGGCTGGTCCGGCTGTTCGAACAGGCCGCCGGCTCGAGCCCCGCACACTGACGCCGACCGGTCAGGAGACCGTGATTGGATGGCGCCGGCCGTCGCGGCGCCCCGATCGCCCTGCCGGACTCGGCACGGGGGCTGCAAGGTTGTTCATAATCGGCCAAATTCACCCCTGGACGGATCGAGGTGCCGGATGAACAAGCGGAAGCGGGAAGCCTTTCAGAAGCAGCTCCGGGAGCTCGCGGTGCGGATGGGCGGGGATATCGCCACCCTTGAGGACCAGGCCCGTATGCCGACCGGCGGCCAGGCCGCGGGCAACCTGTCGAACGCCCCCATGCACCTGGGCGATATGGGGACCGAGGTCTACCTGCAGGAGCTGAACGCCACCCTGCTCGAGAACGAGGAATTCCTGCGCGGCGAGGTGATGGCGGCGCTCGAGCGGATTGACGACGGGACGTATGGCACCTGCGAGAACTGCGGGGTCAAGATTATCGAGGAACGGCTCGAGACTGCTCCGTATGCGCGCCATTGCACGCCCTGCACCGAGTTGCTGCAATCGGGCAAGGACATCAACCTGAACGAGGGTCGTCCGCGCAACCCGGCGACAGGTTCGGGTCGTTCGACATCGGCGTCGCATCAGAGGCCATCAAGGGGACCGACTACACCAGCCGGGACGTCGGCAACGGCCGCGGCACCTCGGGCCGGTCGAGCCCCGACCTGGCCGACATCCACGCCGCCGGGACCGCGGGCGGCGGCACGGCCGAGGGCGGGCTGGCGGGGACCAACATCGGCGAGGGCGACCCCGGCAATGCCGACCTCGAGAACGCGATGGGTAGCGGCAATCATGACGTCGCCATCGAGGAGGATCCGGAGGATACCATCCCCTATTCCGGCCCCTCCGGCGGCGCGGTCGGCGGCACCCCGGCGGGCAAGCGGTCGGTTGGCGGCAAGTCCCGTCGCCGCGGGATCGTGCCCAGCGAGGATATGGACGAGGCGTCGTCGGGGTGAGCCAAGAGTCGTAGGGCGGGTCGAGCGAAGCGAGGCCCACCGGAATCCGCCGGGCGATCCCGGCGGGCCTCGCTCCGTCCGGCAGCAGCATCCTTGCGGAGTCGGCCAACGACCGTCATCCCCATCGCTATCGCCGGCTTGAGGAAAGTCGCCCTGCCGTAGCCACCATCGGCCACGACCCAGGGGGACTTGGCCAGAATGTCCGGCCAGGACTCCGCCCAGCGCAAGAGTTCCACCGCCAACCCCAGCTTGGTCCGGAACGCGCTGAGCCTGGCGGCCCGGATTTGACTGGCGACCGTCCGCCGGCCACGGGCCAGTACCGCGCCAGGAATAACAGGGCGAACCGGGGCGCGGACCGGCGGTCGAGGATCGAATCAAGGCGGGACAACCACTTGTACGGGGCAGAGGTCGCGTGAGAGAATACCGTCGGTGATCGGCTCCGGTCGGGGGTCCGGCTCACTCGGCAAGCACCGTCGTCCCGCGTGGGCCGGCCTTGTCGGCTCTTCGTGTGTCCGGCGACGGAGCTCCACATGGATGCGACGGAGAGGTTGGCCTCGGCGCGATTCCCTCGCTCGACGAAGTACCACCCCGACTGGGTGCTCGCCGGGGTCAGCGGCGGGGCCAATCCCCTGTGGATGACCGAGTGGCTGGCCGAATCGCTCGACCTGCGTCCCGGCATGCGGGTGCTCGACCTCGGCTGCGGCCGCGCGCTCTCCTCGGTCTTCCTGCGCCGCGAGTTCTGTGTGCAGGTCTGGGCCGTCGACCTGTGGTTCAGCCCCTCGGAGAACCTGCAGCGGATTCGAGACGCCGGGGTTGAGGACGGCGTATTCCCGATTCACGCGGACGCGCGGTCGCTGCCATTCGCCACGGGATTCTTCGACGCGATCGTGTCGATCGACGCGTTCTTCTACTTCGGGACGGACGACCTGTATCTGAGCTACCTCGCCCGGTTCGTGAACCCGGGTGGTCTGGTGGCCATGGCCGGGGTCGGACTGGTGCAGGAATTCGAAGGTCCGGTCCCTGACCACATCCAGGAGTGGTGGGCCCAGGACAAACCCTGGTGCCTCCACTCGGCGGCCTGGTGGCAGCGCCACTGGAGTCGGACCGGCATCCTGGACGTCGAGGCCGCCGACACCCTGGACGAAGGCTGGCGATTCTGGCGGGCCTGGCAACTGGCGATCGCGCCGGACAACGCGGTGGAGATCGCAGCACTGGAGGCCGATCAGGGCCGCTATCTCGGATACACCCGGGCCGTCGGCCGTCGTCGGGCGGACGCCCGACTTGAGGAGCCGATCGTCTCCATTCCCACCCAGTACACCGTGAGCCCATTGCTCCGCGACTCGGGATAATGGGCGCGATGGCCCCAACCCGGTGGCGCACCTCAGCCCGCTCGATTGAAGGAGTTCGTGGCCGGTCGGCAAGGCCATCGCGTCAACGATCCGAACGCCATAACGTCCCGGAGAGTACAGGACCTCTCAATACGCCGCGGACCGGGCATTCACGGTTCCGACGTGGCGGTTCCGACCGTCGTCGAGGATCAACTTCCGGAGCGCTTCGGGCCGGTAATGTTCGTTCGCCCCGATCGCATTGAGAGAGCGGTGGAACTCGATCATCAGGGGGTGCCCGGGGAAGAGCCCCTCGACCCGGAATCGGCCCTCGGTGTCCGTCACCGCGAAGGTACGGGGCAGGGGCATGCTGGGCGCGTCGTCGGAGGGATAAGCCACCGATGCGGAAGCCCCCGCCACCGCCTTGCCGTCCTGGTCGATGAGGCGACCGGTCACGTCGGCCGACGGCCGCATGCGGACCGTCATCGGCTCGGCGGAGTCGCTCCGTATCGATGTCTCGACAATCAGTCGCCCGTCGGGGCTGGACGCCGTGAGCTGGCGCTCGCGCGCCGGGTCGAGCCCGATGACCTCGACCTCGTCGCCGTCGAGCGCCACTCGATGGTGAGGGTACGCCGTGACCCCGAAGACGAGCGCCCTGCGCACCGGTCGGCCATCGGGGTCGACGAAGCGGACGCGGCGGGTCGGCGCGGTCGGGATCGAGATCTCGACCCGGTGAGTCGAGTCGTCCGCGGCCGGGTTGATGACCCGGTAGGCGACAACGTTCTCCAGCTTGATCGGGCCGAAGGCTCCGGGCAGCGTGTCGGGTGCCTCGCCGGGGGCCCGGGGGCGCCGTCGTCCGGCTCGGCGGCGGGTCAGGGGTGCGTAGGGGTATCGGCGGTGATAGCCGTCGCTCTCCTTCCAGGGCAGGGTGAACTCCCACATGAACGGCATCCCCGGCATCGGCTCCAGCAGGAGCACCCCCGGCCCGGGCGGCACGATGCCCCGGAAGGCCCCGTCGGCCCCGACCAGGCCCACGAACAGGCCATGCGGCTCGGTAACACCTCTCTGGAAGTACGCGCCGACCTCGCCGCCGGCCACCGTGGCGTTCCCGGCCAGCGGGCGGTACCAGACGCGGCCGCCCATGATGTCGCCCGGCCCGTGGCAGCCATGGTTCTGAGTGGCGAGCATCGGCCGGCCCGTCCCTCGCTCGACGGCGCGGCCGGTCACGATGACGCCGCGCGGGAGCGAGAAGTCGGCGGTGAACTCGCCCGCCGGCGGCACCCGGTCATACTCGCGAGCCGCTCCCAGCAGCGGTGCACCTTCCGGGGGCCGCGCGAAGATCCGGACGCGGTCCCCGCCGTCCCCGCGGATCATCCGGTACTCTCCGCGGTCGTCGGTCGTGGCGCCGGAGCCGTTGGCCAGGCCGTACATCACCACCCCCTTGACCGGCCGACCGGTCATGGCGTCGCGCACGACCCCGCTGCACGGTGGGCGCCGGGTCGACCCGGAGGTCGAACGTCGGCCCGTAGACCTGGACCCCCGGGTTGCGTTCGCGAACACCCTTGCCCGCGACCGCGCCGGCGGGTTCGGGCGTGTGCGGCCATCGGGCGCGGACCGCCCTGGTCGCCTCGATGGCGTCGTCGCGGTTCAGGACGGTCCATTGCATCGAGGCCATCCCCGGGCCGCTCGCGGTGAGGTTGGCCTGGCGGTCGCGGCCGACGCCGGGTAGGCGGAACCGGCCGTCGGCGCCGGTGGTCGCGGGGGGGATCGCCATCGCGGCCGCCAGGTTATTCGGCCAGACCCGCGGTGGCAGCTCTGGTAAGGCTTGAGGTCGAGCCGTCGGAGCGCATCGACGATCGGTGAGAGGTCGCCGGCCGGTACGGCGTAGAGCTGGTCGACCCGAACCACGGCCCCGGCGATCGGCCCGCCTTTTTCATCGACGAGGCGGCCTTCGATCGGGCGGTCCGCGACCATGCGCAAGCGAGAGCGGGTACTCGCCGTCGAGCGCGGGCTTGCCGTCCTTGGCGACGACCCGGAGGTTGACCCAGGCGGCACCGAAGGACTCGTGGGTCGCAAGGACGACCGCCTGGACGTGGGGGACCGCGCTGCCCCCCTCGGCGAAGTTACGCCAGAAGTCGCCAACGGTCTTGGCGAAGTGGAAGGAGCCGTCGCTGCCGCTGACGGCCTGGGGCTGCGGGCGTCGACCAGGCGTCGGTGATCAGCGATACCCGGGCGCCGGCAACGCCCTTGCCCGAGGGGTCGATCACCCGCCCGCGGAACTCGACGGGCCGCGCGGCAACGTCGGCCGGGAGGGCCCTGGCACGCGACTGGTCGGTGGGTCCGCCGCCCCGGAACGAGGCGAGGGGTTCGGATTCGGCCTCGGGTCCGGGCTTCGGCGCGGGCTGGGCCGCGGCGGCGCCGGCCCCGGCAATCGGCCGCGGCGGGTCGTCGGCCTGCACCGCGATCGCGAGCGCCGCGCCGCCCAGGGCCAGCAGCGACGACAGCAAGACGACGGCGGCCTTTGCTCGCACCAGGGCCAGGAACGGCCCGGATGTCGCCGCGGCCAGACCCGGCTCGGCGAGCGCCGCGAGCACCGCGGCCGGGGCGATCCCGCGGCGAGTCAAGCGATCGCGCAGGCGGGCCTTTCCCCGTGCCAGCCGCCCGCGCACCGAGCCCTCGGTCCAGTCCCAGCCGGGCCGCGGCCTGCTCCTGAGTCGTCCCCTCGAGCAGGCAGAGGATCACCGGCCGGCGGTAGCGTTCGGGCAGGCGGTCGATCTCCTCGTGCAGCGCCCGCGGATCTCGTCGCGGACGAGCGGGTCGGGGTCGGGTCGGACGAGCGACGGCCGCGTCCTCATCGCCACGGCCAGCCCTTCGCCCGCCCGGCGGCGGGCGGCCTCGGCGCGGGTGCGGCGGGCGACCCGGCAGGCGACGCGGTGCAGCCAGCCCCCGAGCGCGTGCTTGCTCGCGGATCGAGCCCGCCCGGCGCAACAGGATGACCACCGTCGCCTGGAACGCCTCCTCGGCGTCGGTCGCGTCGCCCAGCAGGTCGTGGCAGGTCCGCAGCAGCATCTCGCGGTGCCGGGCCACCAGGGCCTCGAACGACGGGGCATCCCCCTCGGCGACGAACCGCTCCAGCAACCGCGCGTCGGACGCCCCCGCCAGGCTGCCCTCGCGAAAGAGTTGCTCGAGATCCTGCCCCACGTCTCGCAAGCCGGCGCTGTTCATGGTGTGGCGACCCCCTGGGACCCTGCGAATTCACTCCATCCTACAGGAAAGAGACGCGGTCGGCGGCGGACCGCACACTCTTTTGTCGGAAGGACGGACAGGCGTCAGGGCGCCGAAACCTGGGTTGCTCGCGCGAAGCGAAGTCCCCGGCGGCCTGAGATGCCGCAGGATACCGGCGGATGGGCGGGGATATCGCCGCCCTGGAGGACCAGGCCCCAAGGACATCGTTCCCTGTTCCGGCCCCTCCGGCGGCGCCGTCGGCGGCACCCCGGCGGGCAAGCGGTCGGTCGGCGGCAAGTCCTGTCGCCGCGGGGTGGTACCGAGCGAAGCCCCCGACCGGCCCGAGTCGGGGTAAGACTCCCTGCCCGAAACAAACGTCCGGCCAGGGCGCGTCATTCATTCGGCCGCGGGAACCGGCCCAACCGACCGGCAGGCGACCCCTGCAACGTCAGGTCGCACCCGCATGCCTGAGCAGTGCGGCGACGTCGTCCCGACCTTCTTGGATGGCCCACGCCAGGGGCGTCAGCTCGTCCCTGCCGACGGCGTTCAGGTCCGCCCCGCGGTCGATCAGGAGCTGGGCCACTTCGACATGCCCACGCCGCGCGGCCTCGGCGAGCAGCGAATGGTCCTCGCCGATGAAGCCCTTTTTGAGATGGACCGCGCCCCGATCGAGCAAGAGGCCGACGGCGGCCACGTTCCCCCGACCCGCCGCGAGCATCGCCAGGCGCTTGCGACCGTCGGTGAGCCAGTCAACGTCGGACTCGTCACCAAGCTTCTCGATGAGGAGCTCGATGTCATTCCGCGCCAGGGCGTCGACGACACCCCGCCGGGCCCCTCGCGACAGCAGCAGGTCATACGTGTCGTGATGGTCCTCGATCGCGGCGTTCGACAGTGCGGTCTGACCGGACCAATCGTCGGCGTTGATGTCGGCACCGCGATCGAGGAGCCGGCGCACGACCTCGGTCCGACCGTAGCGTGCCGCGCTCAATAATGGCCTCTGTCCCAGGTCATCCATCGACTCGATGTTGGCCCCGCGGTCGAGCAGCAGGTCCACCATGTCGAGGTAGCCGAGCTCGGCCGCGATCTTGAGCATGGGGCCGTCGTACTCACCTTCTCCGGTATTGACGTCGGCTCCCTCGTCGAGCCGGGCGCGAGCGAGCTCGACGTCGTTCAACAGCACGGCCTCGTACAGCCGGTACTGGCCTCCCGCTGCGAGGAGGAGCTGAAGCGGCCCGGGATCGGGCCGGGGGACGTGCCAGTAATCCTCCCAGGTCCTCGAGCTGATCACGGCATACGTCATCGCCGTGCGGCCGCAGCCATCATCCGGGTTCAGGTCGGCCCCGTGCTCGAGCAGGAGCCGGACGATCTCGGTGTGACCGAGGCGCACGGCCCACATCAGGGCAGTCACGTTGCTCCCGTCGCCCCCCGCATTGACGTCCATGCCGCGTCGGAGCCGGTCGGCCACGATTGCGACGTCACCGCGCTTCACGGCTTCCAGCCACTCGACGTATACCGGGTCCGGCGGCGGGTCGATTTCCACCTTCACCCCCATGAATTCGACGATCTCTCCCATGAGTCACCCCAGCAAGCTCTAGTGTTCGGGGCCAGCGCCGGAGGGATACGGGCGGCCCTCTGGATGAACGTATCGGGATCGCCCGGGATCCGACAAGGGCGGATGCGGACGAACAACCGGACGAATCCATCCACTCGGGCCGGCCGGCCCGTTATAATCGGGCTCGGGGCCGATCGGTCCCGGTGTCTGGACGGAGCTGGCAACCAGGAGATTGGATTCATGAGCAAGGCGCTGGCCAAGATCAAGTGTCTCGCGATGGCGGCGGGCCTGCTGGCCCAACTGGCGATGATCGGAGCGGCCCCGGCGCGGGGCGACGACCGCGTCGCGCAGGCCGGGGGCGTGACGAAGGGAACTCCCGGCGAGAAGAAGCCGGCTCCGCCGAAGCCGCGGATCGCCGTGTTCCGGCTGGCGGGCGACCTGACCGAGCTGCCGCCGGACGAGACCTTCTCGTTCGGCGCCGTCGGGGGCGTCTCGCTGCGCGACCTGGTCGAGCGGATGAAGAAGGCCGAGAAGGACGCCGACGTCAAGGCGGTCGTCTTCCTGCACGAGGGCGGCTCGGTCGGCGCCGCGCAGGCCGAGGAGCTCCGCGCCGCGATGGCTCGCCTTCGCACCGCGGGCAAGGACATCTATGCCCATGCCGATTCGCTGTCGACCCGCGAATACGTCCTGCTCTCGGCGCGACGCGGCTCAGCGTGGTCCCCACGGCCGACGTCTGGGTGACCGGCCTCTTCGGCGAGTCGCCCTACCTGCGCGGCCTGCTCGACAAGATCCACGTGAAGCCGGAGTTCCTCACCTGCGGGGCGTACAAGAGCGCCGCCGAGATCTTCCTCCGCGACGGGCCCAGCCCCGAGGCCGAGGCGATGCAGAACTGGCTTCTCGACAGCGCATTTTCCACGTCGCTCTCCCTGATCGCCAGCGGGCGTAAGGTCACCCCCGAAAAGGCCCGCCAATGGATCGATGACGGCCCCTACACGGCCGAGAAGGCCCGCGCCGCCGGGCTGATCGACGCCGTCGAGCACAGGCAGGACTTCGAGGCGACGCTCAAGGCGAAGTACGGCGCCGACGTCGTCTTCGACAAGAAGTACGGGCAGAAGGCGCAGCCGACGCTCGACCTGTCGTCGCCGTTCGCCTTCTTCAAGCTCTGGGGCGAGATGATGGGCCAGGGTCAGAAGAAGGGCCCGTCGAAGCCCGCCGTGGGGATCGTCTACGTCGATGGCCCGATCACCCTGGGCGGCGGGCAAGCCTCGCTGTTCGCCGAGGCGTCGGCTGCGTCGAGCAAGATCCGCAAGGCGCTCGACCAGGCGGCGCGCGACGACTCGATCAAGGCCGTCGTGCTCCGGGTGAATTCGCCGGGCGGCTCGGCCGTCGCCAGCGAGATCATCCTCGACGCCACCAAGCGCGTGAAGGCGAAGAAGCCGTTCGTGGTCTCGATGGGCAACGTCGCCGGCAGCGGCGGCTACTATGTCGCCTGCGCATCGGACCTCATCTTCGCCGACGAGTCGACGATCACCGCGTCGATCGGCGTCGTGGGCGGCAAGATTTCGACGGTCGAGATGTGGAAGAAGGTCGGTGTCAACTTCAAGTCCTACAAACGGGGGAAGAACTCGGGCCTGCTGGCCTCCGGCGACCCGTTCACCCCGGAGGAGCGCGAGCGGGTCCAGTCCTGGATGGACGAGGTCTATGGCGTCTTCAAGGGTCACGTCCAGGCGATCCGCGGCAGTCGGCTCAGGAAGCCGATCGACGAGCTGGCCGGCGGCCGGGTCTTCACCGGCAAGCAGGCGCTCGAGCTCGGCCTGGTCGACCGGATCGGCGGCCTGGGCGACGCCATCGACTACATCGCCGGCCAGGCCCGGCTGACCGATTACGAGGTCCGCAACGTGCCGGCCTCCAAGAATTTCCTCGAGCAGTTGATCGAGGAGGCCTCGGGCGCCGCCGACGACGCGCCGGGACTCGGCATGAGACTCCGGCCGGCCTTCGCCGGGCCCGAGTCGCTCGTCGACCTGGCCATGCCGCTGCTCCGCCACCTCGACCCGGCGCGGGTCGCCGCCGTCAGGGACGCGCTGGGCCACCTGCAGCTCCTCCAGCGCGAGGGAGTGCTGCTCATGATGCCCGAGACCGCCATCCCGCGCTGAGGATCCTGCGCGATCGCCACTCGACGGGGTAGGCACGGAGGCCCGCCCCGTCTCCATCACACCAGCGACGATGATCCGCGGAGCGGCCGATACGAGCCCGACGCGCAAGCGAGTGGATCGCAGGGCGAATGAGGAGTGCACCGGAATCCATTCGCTGGCGCGTCGGGCTCGCATGAGAGCCTCTTTCTCACCAGCATAATCGAATAATCCCCGAAGCCAGGTCAGGAGCCCGAAGCCGTGATCCACGCTAGCCGAGCTATCGTCGCCGCGGTCCTCACACTGGGCGCAGCACCTGCGCGTGCTGCGCAGACCGTCTGGCGCGAGGGCGAGAAGCCCGACCGCTCGACGATGAATCGCCATCCGTGGTGGTACGACCAGGTGAAGAAGGACCAGCTCTCCGGCGGCGACTGGATCTCGAACTTCTCCGACGAGAAGGCCGGGAGCGTCGAATATTCGGTGACCATCCCCGAGGCCAAGCGGTACGCCTTCTGGCTCAGGGCCAACCCCGTGCAGGCGAAGCTCGATTATGCGATGGACCGCGGCGCCTGGACGCCGATCGACCTGACGGTCGACCTGATCGACACCGTGAACGTCGCGGCCGACGGCAAGCCCGACCTGCGGTTCCTCGCCTGGAAGAAGGTCGGCGAGCTCGAGCTGACCCGCGGCCGGCACGTCGTGCGGTTCCGCACCGACGCGAGCGTGCACCATCACGGCGCGATCGACGCCTTCGTCTTCACCGCCGAGCCATTCGTCCCCCGCGGTACCGCGGCCCGGCCGATCCGAAGCCGGCAAGGGGCAGGGGCCAGGGCAGGGGGGTGGCGGCGACACCTGGCCGTTCATGCCCGAGCGCGATACCTTCCGCGCCGATGCGTTTTTCGACCTGCGCTCGCTCAACGAGAAGGTCGCCGGCGAGTCCGGGTTCGTCCGGCTCTCGGCCGACGGCAACGGCTTCGTCCTCGGCGACGGTGCGCCGGTCCGATTCTGGGCCGTGAACACCGGCGTCCAGCACGATCGCAGCCCCGAGGACCTTGCCCATCACGCCCGGTTCCTCGCCAAGCGCGGGCGTCAACCTCGTCCGCCTGCACGGGTTCCTCGAATCGCACGAGAAGGACCCCCGGCTCACCGACCCCGACACCAAGGCCATCGATGAGGCCTGGCGCCTGGTCGCCGCGATGAAGAAGGAGGGGATCTACACCTCGATCAGCCCGTACTGGGCCAACGAGCTGAAGCACGTACCGGCGTCGTGGGGCATCGAGGGCTGGCCCGAGGACCAGGCGCCAACGGACTGCTGTACTTCAACCCGAAGCTTCAGCAGGGCTACAAGGCCTGGCTCAAGGCGCTGCTGGTCCCCGCCAACCCGCATACCGGCATCCCGCTGGCGAAGGATCCCGTCGCTGGCGATGATCCATATCCAGAACGAGGACAGCCTGCTGTTCTGGACCGAGCAGTCCATCAAGGGCAAGCAGCTCGAGCTGCTGGGCAAGCAGTTCGGCGACTGGGCGAAGAAGAAGTACGGCTCGATCGCGTCTGCCCGGCGCGCCTGGGGCGGCGAGTCGATGGCCGAGGACGACCCGTCGCGGGGCATCCTGGGCATCCACATCGTCTGGCAGCTCACGCAGAATCAGACCGGCGGATTGCAAGAAGCGGGTGGACGACCAGCTCCATTTCTTCGCCGACACGATGCACGACTTCAACGCCGAGATCGCCCGGTATCTCAAGGAGGACCTGGGCTGCCGCCAGCTCGTCAACGCCGGCAACTGGAGGACGGCCGACGCGATCCGGCTCAACGACGCCGAGCGCTGGTCGTACACGGCCAACGAGGTGCTGTCGGTCAACACGTACTATAGCCCGGTCCACATCGGCCCCGACCGCGGCTGGCGGATCGACCGGGGCGACCAGTTCGAGGACGTCTCGGCGCTGGTCAACCCGCGCTCGTTCCCCATGAACGTCCGGCAGGTCGCCGGCCACCCGATGATGATCACCGAGACGCACTGGGTGCCCCCGCTGGCGCTATCAGTCGGAGGCGCCCTTCCTGTCGGCGGCCTACCAGTCGCTGACCGGCCTGGACGTCGTCTACTGGTTCGCGACCGGCGAGACCGAGTGGTCCAACCAGGACCGCGCCGAGTGGGACTCGGCCTCGCGGGCCAAGTGGTCCATCGCCACGCCCGTGATGCTCGGCCAGTTTCCGGCCGCCGCCCTGATGTTCCGCCGGGGTTACGTGGCCGAGGGTAAGCCGGCGGTCGTCGAGCATCGGAGCCTCAAGCAGGTCTGGGAGCGCGTGCCGCCGATCATCGCCGAGGACCCGGGCTACGACCCCAACCGCGACCTGGGCGACTCGGCCCGGCGGTCGCACCTGGCCCGCGGCGTCGACCCGCTGGCCTACCTGGTCGGCCCGGTCGAGGTCGTCTATGGCTCCGAGCCGTCGAAGACGAAGGTCGCCGAGCTCGGCCGCTGGATCGACCGCCAGGCCCAGGTCGTCCGCGCCGACACCGGGCAGCTTGCCTGGGACTACGGCCGCGGCCTGTGCACCTTGCGGGCCCCGGCCGCCCAGGGCGCCACGGGATTCCTCAAGAAAGTCGGTCCGATCGCGCTGGGCGACCTGACCATCCGCTGCGAGAACGAGTACGCCACGATCCTCGCCGTCTCGCTCGATGGCCAGCCGCTGGCCCGAAGCGCCGCGCATCCTGGTCCAGGTCGGCACCCGCGCCCGGCCGACGGGCTGGGTCAACCACGAGGCCGCCTTCAAGGCCGACGACGGCAAGAAAACCGTCCAGGGCCGGCAGATCGACTCCACCGGCACGATGCCCTGGGCCGTCGCGCGGACGAAGGCCACCATCCAGGTGCGCAACCCGACCCTGACCAAGGCGACCGCTCTCGACGTCAACGGAAATCCCCGGGGGACCTGCCGCGTCCGCCGCGATGCCGCGGGCCTCGAGCTCGAGCTCCCCGGCGACACCCTCTATGTCGTGCTCTCCGCCCGATGAACGGCCCCCCGGATTTCACGAGGTGTCTGTCTGGGAGGGGGTATTCAGGGCGCAGTTCGTCAGGAGCCTCGCCGTCCCCTTCCGGGACCGATTCTGGGCGGCGTCGGCCTGGGCGATGCCAACCCGATGAGCTCGCTCGCGTCGCTCGATGAGGCGCCCGGCGGATGGTTGCGCAAGTGAAGCGGATCCTCAACGGCCTGAAAGACCGCCGGGATCGTGGTACCGGTTGGGACGCGAGTGGCCCTGGGAGGCCCCCCGGCCGGACCTGGGCCTGGAGCGCGCCTCGCGGTTTCGTTGCTCATACGAGCCCAACGCGCCAGCGAGTGGATGACCTGGTCGGCCCTGGGATCCACTCGCTGGCGCGTCGGGCTCGTATCGGCGGGATCGCCCCAGCGTGCACAATCCAACCGTTCGGCGCTCTGCGACCTTGCGCAGCAGGGGCAGCGGCGCGAAGCCGGGGCCGATGATGGGCTCGGGGGGGCAGCCGAGCCAGTCGGCCAGGAGGCTGGCGTAGATCCGGCGGAAGTCGGTGTGGTGCTTCAGGTCGCCGTCGTCCAGGTCGTCGAAGCCCGGGTGGGCTCCCACGAGGCCGGGCTTCGCCACCGGGCCGACCAGGAACACCGGCGCCGCGGCGCCGTGGTCGGTGCCGAGCGAGGCATTCTCGGCCACGCGACGGCCGAATTCGCTGAAGGTCAGCACGGCGACGCGGTCGGACTGGCCGGCCGCCGCAGAGGTCATCGTGGAACGCGGCGATCGAGTCGGAGACCTCGGTCAGCAGCGCCGCATGGGTCCCGAGCTGGTTGGCATGCGTGTCGAAGCCGTCGAGCGACGTGTAGAAGATCCGCGTGCCGAAGCCCGCCTTGATCATCTGGGCGACCAGCTCCAGGCGCTTCGCCAGGCCGAAATTGGGGTATTTCGAGGGGCCCGCCTTCGACGCGACCTGCTCGAGCCGGCTGCTGGATTCATAGGCCGAGAGCGTCGTCTGGCGGATGAACCCGAGCACCGGATCGTCCATCCTGCGCTCGACCATGGCGACCTCGTCCGAGCGCCGAGCGCTCGGCCTTGCGCTCGGCGTCGGAGCCGGTGAGCTGGAGCTTGTAGCTCGCCAGGCTCTCGAGCGCGGGGACCTCGCTATGGAGGCTGCGCAGGGCCTGGGGCAGCGACCGGCCGCCGACGTGCATCGCCTGCGGGTCCTCGCCGGGCTTGCGCCCCTTCTGATCGAGGGCGCGGCCCAGCCAGCCGGTCTCCGTGGCCTTCGCGTCGTTCTCGACCCGGCCCGCCTCCCAGATCTCCATCGAGCGGAAGTGCGAGCGGTCGGGGTTGGGGTAGCCGACGCCCTGGACGATCGCCAGCCGTCCCTTCTCCAGCAGCTTGCCCATGCCGCCCATCGCCGGGTGCAGGCCGATCTCGGAGGTGACCTTGTGCACCTGCGACGAGCCGATGCGAAGGGTCCGCCGGCCGCGGTTGTAGCCGTCGATCCCGTGCGGCACGACCGTGTTCAGGCCGTCATTGCCGCCGAGGAGCTGGACGACCACGAGGATCCGCTCGTTCGACTTGCCCTTCTCCTGGGCCTTGTCGGCGGCGCGGGCCGAGCGGCCGAGGAACTCGGGGACGGTCGTCGCGCCCATCGCGACCAGGGTGCTCGAGGCCAGCGAGGTCTTCAAGAAGCGGCGGCGGTGCGAGGTCATGACATCCCTCCAGGAGACGAATGTCGCAGGATCGATCAGGCAAGCTGGTACTCGGGCAGGTTCAGGACACGACGCGCAGCGTCGCGCAGGGCGGCGTCGCCGTCGGCGGCCTTCGCCATGACGGCCTTGATGATCGGCTCGCGGACGGACGGCTCGAACGGGGCCGGGACCAGCAGGTCGAGCAGGAAGCGGGCGGCCTCCTGCGGGCGTCCGAATCCGTGCCGGGCGGCGAGCTTCGCCGGGTCGCAGCGACGGCCCAGGGCCTCGTCCTCGTCCGAGAGCAGGGCCAGGCCCACATTGGCGCGGGCCAGCATCGTGGCCGAGTTGATCCACGAGCGGCCCCAGTCCCAGCCCGCCACGCTCGGCGGCGCGTAGAGGCTCTGGCCCATCTGGGTGCACAGCCGCGCCAGCGCGGCGGCCTGGACGGTCGGCTTGAAGACCTCGAGCGAGCGGACCGTGCCGACGGCGAACTCGACGGGGCACTTCACGCGACGGCGACGGACGCTCGGGTCGAAGAACAGGTTCGAGCGGAGGATCTCGCTCGACCGGGACCTTGATCTGATAGCCCGAGTCGCGGAACGCGCCGCGCCAGCGGGGCGAGCAGCGCCTCGGACGGGCTGTCGAACTCGCTGACAAAATAGCCGAACAGCTTGCGGCAGATCCACTCGGCGCAGGCGGGCTGGTCGAGCAGGATGGCCGGGATGTCGTCGCCCGACCAGTTCCCCTTCTTCGGCCCAGGACCGTCTTGGCCCCGTCGTCGTGCTGGCGAGGGACGACCGAGAACACGTCGCCGACGACGAACCAGCCGGTGAACGCCCGGGCGGCCTCCTGCACGTCCTTCTCGGTATAGTGGCCGCGGCCGAGGCTGAAGAGCTCCATCACCTCGCGGGCGTAGTTCTCGTTGGGGTGGGACTTCTTGTTGACCGTGGAGTCCAGCCAGATCAGCATGGCCGGGTCCTTGCCGATCGCCGACAGCAGGGCGCGGAAGTCGCCGAGCGCCTGCGAGCGGAGCAGGGTCGTTCTGCCGCTGCATCAGCGCGGCGTTCGTTGACCTTGGCCATCGAGGTGGCGAAGTGGTCGTGCCAGAACAGGGTCATCCGCTCGCGCAGCGGGTGCGGCGTGAAGACCATCCGGTAGAGCCAGATGGACTGCAGGCCCTCGAGGTCGGCCGTCGCACCCAGCCGGCCGGCCATGGCGTCGAGGAACGACTCGAACTCGGCGGCCGGGGTGCCGTCGGCCGCCGCGGGCTCGCCGGCGAGCAGGCGGTCGATGCTGGCGGCGGGGCCGTCCTTCAGGTCGCGCTGCAGGGTGCCCCACGGCGCGGCGAAGCCGGCGCGGCGATGCAGGTGGGCGACGGCCTGGAGGTCCCAGGGCCGGGCGGGCTCGGGCCGGTACGGCGCCCAGGCACGGCCGGGGTCATCCATCAGGCCCTTGGTCGAGGGCGTCCTCATCGGTCGGTTCTCCCACGGGCTGACTGGCGGACTTACCTGGAGAGGTCGAGCTTCAACTGGAGGTGGGTCCGGTCGGGCGTGTCCTGGATCGCCAGCCGGCCATGGCCGAGGTAGCGGAGCAGCGACAGGTTCATCTCGACGCGGCGGGCGGCGTCTTCCTTGGTCTCGCCGCGCGAGAGCATGTTCTGCATGATCATCCGGTCGCGGTTGAGCCCGAACAGGCGGGCGACCTCGGCGCCATCGGCCACGACGGCGAACGTAGCGGGCTGGGGCTTGTCGCGGTCCTTGCCCGCCGCGGCGTCGTTCTTCAGCTCGCGGATGAGCGAGCGTGCGAGCCCGGCGCTCGAGCTGAGGACGAAATACCGGCCGACGTGAGCGATCGATGGGCTATAGTTATACCGCTGCGCGCCGGGCTCGTCGGCGGAGGCCGACTTGCGGGCGAGGACCGACTTCGTCGTGGTCATGGTGACACCATCGACGTCCTCCGAGCGGAGCTCGTACGCGAAGGCTCCCTTCTGCGCCGGGTCGACATTCGCGATCCCGATGATCGCCTGGAAGGCGACCTTGAGCCGGTCGGCGAAATCGTCCCGCGAGTCGTTCAGCTCGGCGACGATGGCGAAGGCAGGGAGCTTGTTGTCCGGCGCGGGCTTCATCGACGCGAAGTCTTGCTGCGCCACGACGAGCCGCCATCGCGGCTCGAAGGCGGCCAGGACATCCGCGCCGAACTCGCGGCCGCCGAAGAACTGCCCGGCCAGGCTATCGAGCTGCGCGAAGCCCTGGACGACCTCGGGCGGGAAGATGTCGGCCCGCGCCTCCCAGATCGTCGCCCAGTCGCGCCAGAGGCAGACCGAGGCGATCGTGCCGGGCGGCCGGAGCGGCTGCGGGCGCCCTCGCCGGGGCCCGGCAAGAAGCCCTTCACCGTCGCGGGGCGGGTGGACCCGTCGAGCGGAAGGTCGAGGTCGGCGGCCAGCTCGGTCCCGGACCAGCGGATCGTCGCGTCGATCGCGCGGGCCTGCCTGAGCGTCTCGTACCACGAGCCGAAGAGGAACATGATGCCGGTGTCCGGCCGGGCGGCGAGGCCGAACTTCTTGGGGTCGAGCTTCCGCAGCCGGACGAGATCGACGTGGCCGCGCAGCACGACCAGGGCGCCGGCGTCCGGGGCCGGTGTGGGTACGCCCGACTTCTCGAGTCGGTCGACCAGCCGCTCGAGGCCGGCCCTCGAGTTCGCCAGGGCCAGCCGGCCCGAGACGATGGCATAAGCCAGATCCGGGTTTTGATCCTTGCCGCCCAGCAGGTACAAGGGCTTACCCCGGTAGTCGGCCGTGCGGATCGGGTTGGGGGTCTTCTTGCTCTTGGCATCGCCGCGGGCCATGTTCACGAAGACGCCGAGGGCCTTTTCGAGCACCTTCAGGTCCCTCGGCGTGATCACCAGCTCGATTTGCGGCGGCTTGCCGGTCTCCATGGCGACGCGGGCCGTGATCCCGCCGCCGGTGATGTCGCGGAGGCCGCGGTCCCAGGTCGTGCCGACCTGGCCGGCGATCAGGTTGGCGACCGCCTGGAGCTGGCGGAATTGGGGCCCTTCGCGGAACTTCCGGTACTGGGGCAGCAGGTTGAGCGATTGCTGGATCCGGGGATCGGTCAGCCGGTCGATCAGGAGATCGGGATGGGGTGCCTCGAGCGTCAGCACCGTCGCGTCGTCGGCCGCGGGCGGCTTCGCGGGCGGATCGCCGGCGCCGGCGGTCGCCGGCCAGGCGCAGCACGATGCGGCCAGGACGACAGCCCCGGCGAGCATCCTATGTCGAGTCGGCCCGTCCCCGTGATCCGTCGCCGCGCCGGGCGGGACAATCGTCCCCGCCGGCCCCTTCGCCAAGAAACGCAGTCCGAGCATCGTGATGGCTCCCCTGGAGCCGGCCCGCGCCCGAGCGACGCGACGACCGACTCGATGATAGCACCAATACCCCGACTCATTGGCGGAGGTTTCAACGAAAGGCCCGGCATTGGCGCGGAGCCCGGGCCGGGTCAGAGCGCCTCGCGGTAGGGTTGCGCCGACGAGCCCGACGCGCCAGCGAGTGGATTCTGACGGCGCCTATTCATCCACTCGCTTGCGCGTCGGGCTCGTATGGGCAACTCAATCGGGGGGCGCCGGCAGATGTACCATCCGATATGAGCCCGACGCGCCAGCGAGTGGGTTTTGACGGCGGTCAGGTCTTCAGCTTCTTCTTCAGGTCGTCGCGGAGGCGGTCGATGACCGAGTCGGTCTTGGCCTCGGTGAGGATCTGCTGGATGACGGTCTTGATGCCGCGCGGGCCCCACTGGCAGCCCTGGCGAAGGTAGGTCTTGGCTCCCTGGCCCAGTACGTACGACGTCGTCGCGCCGGTGGCCGCCTGGCCGAGGCCGATGGCGCCGTAGCCCAGGATGGTCAGCGGCGCGGCGAGCCCGCCGGTGGCGACCGTGAGGCCGGCCAGCGACGACTTGAGCCCGCTGGCCAGCAGCCGGCCGGCGACGCTCGACCACGCCCATCGCGCCCAGGGCGAGCATCATGTCGCGGACCAGGCTGGTCGCGGTCCGTCGGGTCAAGGGGATGCCGTAGAGCTTGCTCAGGGTGACGATCATGCCGACGTCCACGGCGAGCCCGCCGGCCATGTCGGCGACGGGGATCGGGTTGAGCGCCGACGGCCGCGCCCTTGGCCAGGGCGAAGTTCCAGATCAGGCGGTTGGCCGCCTGGTCGCGGATCTGGACCTTGCGCGCGACGATCTCGGCGTGCAGGTCGCCGGCGATCAGCAGCGTGTTCAGCGCGACGAGCGCCTTGCCCTCGCGGTCGAGGACGTCGAGGATCCGCACCTTGAGCGGCTCGATCAGGGGCGCGGGGCGTTCCCACTGGAGCTGGGCGGTGCCGTCGGGGAGCTGGACCTTGACGCGGAAGGCGTCGGGCCGGGCGGCGGTCATCACGACGTCCTCGGGCCGGACGAGGTTGCGGACCCGCTCGTCCTTGATCTTCTCGTAGATCTGGTCGCGGTCGAGCTCGGGGTAGCGGTCGATCTGGTTGAAGACGAGGATGATCGGCTTCTGCGCCTCGCGCAGCTCGGCGAGCGCCTCGATCTCGACGCGCTGCATGTCGCCCGAGACGATGAAGAGGATCAGGTCCGCATGGCGGGCGACGTCGCGCGCCAGGACCTCGCGGGCCTCGCCGCCGACCTCGTCGATGCCCGGCGTGTCCACCACGACGAGCCGGGCCCCTTCCAGCCCGGGCCGGCCGAGGGTGCTCTGCTCCCACCGCTGGGCGGCGCGGACGACGGTCGTGCCGTGGGTGGCCCCGACCTTGAAGACCTCCTGGCCGACCAGCGAGTTCAGCACCGACGACTTGCCCCGGCTGACCATGCCGAACGCGGCGATCTCGATGGTGGTCTCGTCGAGCTTCTGCGTCAGCTCGCGGAGCTGCTGCAGCTCGTCGGCCAGCGCGGTCTCTTCCTCGGGCGTGAGCTTGAGCCCGGCGAGGGTCTCCTCCAGGCTCTCGCGCGCCTGCTCGACGGCCCGGTCGGGTTCGGCGGCGGCGGTCTGTCGGTCCAGGTCCTCGAGCAATGCGTTCAGCTCCTCGTCGTCGCCGGTCATTTTACCGGTCCTTCTAGTGATCAAGCTGGTCGTAATCGTCATAAAGGATGTTGTCCTGGCACCATTCCGCCGTGCGCAGCAAGTCCGTATCGAGCAGGTCCCGGCCGACGACCTGGAGCCGCGATCGGCATGTGATCGATGTCCAGGCCGATGGGGAAGGAGACGGTCGGCAGCCCGCAGAAGCTCCAGGGAGAATTGAAGGCGGGATCGCCGGTCGTCGAGCGGTCGGGCACCGCGCCGACGGTCGCGGGCGTGATCGCGGCGTCGAAATCCTGATAGATCAGGATGTTCATCAATGCCGTCTTCACGCGATCCTGCTGGGCCTTCGCCTGCAGGTACGCCGGTGCCGAGAGTGCCCGCCCCTCGTTCACCAGTTCGGTGATCCGCGGCGGGTAGTCGTCCGGGGCCGCGTCGAGCCACTCGGAATGCAAGGCCGCCGCCTCGGCGGCCATGACGCGTCGATGATCCCGGAGCACCCCCTCGAAATCGACGGGATCGTCAACCGAGATCACGGTCGCACTTCGACGATCCAGGGCCTCGATGGCAAACTCGAAGAAGTGCCGAACGCGCGGCTCCATGCGACGATCGAAGAAGCCGCGAAAACGGACGAGTCGCGGCGGGTGCCGCCGACGCACGTCGCCGGCCGGCGGTCCGACGTTCCGCGACGATGCCCCGGTGCAGATCGCGTGGAAGATCAGCCTGAGGTCCTCGATCGTCCGCGCGATGAGGCCGAAGTGATCCAGGCTGCGGGCCAGCGGCAGCGCACCGCCGCCCTGGTGCAGCTCGAGGAGTCGGCTCGGTTTCATCCCGGTGACGCCGCAGAACGACGCGGGTCTCGTGATCGATCCGCCGGTCTGGCTGCCGATCGCACCGTAGCACATGCCGGTGGCGACCGCGGCGGCCGAGCCGCTCGACGACCCGCCCGGCGTCCGCTCCAGGTCGGACGGGTTTCGCGTCGGCGGTGGGTCGATCCATGCATAGGGCGTGGTGACGGTCTTGCCGAGGATGACCGCGCCGGCCTCTCTCAGGTCCGTCACGATCCGGGCGTCGCGCCGAGCGATCCGACCCGCCCACCGCCGCGAGCCGCAGGCCGTCGGCAACCCCATCACGTCGAAGATGTCCTTGATACCCACCGGGATGCCATGCAACGGCCCGCGGTCCTCGCCCGATCGCCGCTCCTCATCCAGCGCCCGAGCCTGTTCCATGGCCCCCTCGCGATCGAGGGTGGCCCACGCCTGGACTTGTGGCTCCCACCGGTCGATCTGCGCCAGGCAGGCCTCGAGGATCCCCACGCAGGTCACTTCGCCCCGTCGAAGCAGCCGGCCGACGCCGGAGATCGTTTCTCCCTTCCTGCACGGGTACCAATTTGGCAGAAGATCCAGGAGCATCGACATGAGAAATTACCTCGATCGGGCGTTCAACTCCGTGGCGCCGGCTGTTCTTGCGGCTTCGTACCGCCTTGGAGGATTCGAGACCTTCTGCGCTGCGGCGGTCTGTCGGTCCAGGTCCTCGAGCAATGCGTTCAGCTCCTCGTCTTCGCCGGTCATGGGGCCGGTCCTTTATTGCTGCGTGGTTCGGATGGCGTCTTCGCACCGCTCGGCCGTGTCCAGGAGCCAGACACCGACCGGGCCCGAGTCGACGAGCTGGATGGCGAATGGCATGTTGTCCTCGGCCCTGCCGATCGGGAATGAGACCGTGGGCAGATGGAAGTAGGTCCAGGGCGAGTTGAACGCCGGATCCCCTGTCGTCGTCAGGTCCGGGGCCGTACCGACCGTGGCGGGGGTGACGAACGCATCGAACTCGTGACCAGGACCGACCGGAGACTGGAGCACTTCCATGTCGGGCCAGGAGGCGTCCCTCGCCTTGATGTAGGCGGGTGCGGGCAGGCGCCGACCCTCCTCGATCAGGTCCCGGATCCGCGGCGGATAATCCCCAGGGAACTCGTCGAGGGCCTCGGAATGAGTCGCAGCGGCCTCGGCGGCCATGACCGTCCGATGCCGGACGAGCGTCCTGTCAAAGTCGACCGGGTCGTCGATGTCAACGACCTGGGCGCCCCGTTCCGCGAGGGCCCGCAGTGCCTCCTCGAAGATCGGCCGTGCGGAGTCTTGCAGGCGGCGGTCGAAGAATCCCCTGAGACGAGCCAGCCGAACCGGGCGATCCGTTCGAGGCTCGCTCGCGAACCTGCCGCTTGTAGTCGGCGGAGTCCCACCAGATCGCGTCGTAGAGCGAACGGAGATCCCTCACAGTGCGCGCGATGGGGCCGACTGTGTCGAGACTCGGGGCGAATGGCGACACTCCGTGCGTCGAGACCTCGACCATGCCGGCTTTCATCCCGGACACGCCGCAGAACGACGCCGGCCGGGTGATCGAGCCCCCCGTCTGCGTGCCGATCGCTCCATAGCACATCCCGCAGGCCACGGCCGCGGCCGAGCCGCTCGATGACCCGCCCGGGGTCCGAGCGAGATCCCAGGGATTGCGCGTCGGCGGGGGATCGATCCAGGCATACGGCGTCGTCACGGTCTTGCCCATGATGACGGCACCGGCCCCCCGGAGCAGCTCGACAATGGCAGCGTCCTTCCTTGCGATCCGGTCAACCCACCGCTTCGCTCCGGACGCCGTCGGTAGCCCCTTCACATCAATGATGTCCTTTATTCCGACCGGTATGCCGTGCAGCGGCCCGCGATCATTGCCTGATCGTAGCTCGTCATCGAGAACACGCGCCTGGGCCGTTGCCCCCTCGCGGTCGAGCACGACCCAGGCGTGGACCTTCGGCTCCCAGGCGTCGACCTGCTCGAGGCAGGCGCCCAGGATATCGACGCAGCTGACTTCGCCCTGCCTGAGCAGTTGCCCGATGCCGGCGATGGTCTGCTCGGGTCGGGGGAACAGTCGCGGAAGGTCGCTCAGGAAGTTGGTCATGCTCATCCCCCTGGTCGTTCACTTCTTCGACGCGGGCTGTTCCTGCGGCTTTGCATTCGCATTGGACCCGCCGTGGAGGATCCGGTTCGAGACCTTCTGCACGGCCTGCCTGGCGAACTGCTGGAGGAACTCGGTCCGACTGGTCAGGTCGAACTGCCGTATCAAGGCCGCCTGCATGCCGCCGTCGCCCCAGGTCTGGCCGTGGCGGAAGAACTCGGCGAACGTCTCGCCCGAGATGTGCGTCAGGTAAGCCAGTGACACCGCCTGCACGGCGCCGCCGGCCGCGTAGCCGACCAGCGTCGACTTGAAGATCCCCGCGATCAGCGAGGTCGTCGCCTCGACCAGCCCGAGCTTCACCAGCATCTGGATCATCTCGGTGCCGATCACCCGGACGTTCGACGTCGACAGCGTGATGCCGTAGACATTCGCCAGCTCGGAGATCATCTGGAACTGCACCGCGCCGCTGGCCAGCAGCTCGAGCGCCGGGAACGGGTTGGTGAACGAGGTCGCGGCGGTGATCCACTGGAACTTCTCGATCACCTGCTCGGCGCGCTGGTCGCGCTCCTTCGAGAGCTGGTCCTGCGCCTTGCGGCTGAGCAGGTGGGCGCGGAGCAGCAGGTTGCCGGCGCGGAGGACTTCGCCCTCTTTCTTGAGGATCCGCGAGATCCGGTCGCGCAGGGCGTCGAGCTCGGGCGGCTGCTGCTCGAGGATCGTCTCGGTGGTGCCGTCATCGCGGCGGACCCGCACCGGCATCGGCCGGGGCGACGCGGCGCCGGCGATCACGTCGTCGGCCGGCACGAGGCCGCTGAGCCGCTCGCGCAGCTTGGCCAGGATGGCGTCGCGGTCGGCTTCGGCGTAACGATCCGTCTTGTTCAGGATCACGATCGACCGCTTGCCCTGGCGGACCAGTGCGGCCAGCGGGTCGAACTCGGTGCGGACCAGGTCGTGATCGAGGACGAAGACCAGCAGGTCGGCCCGCGCGGCCAGCTCGCGGGCCTCTTGCTCGCGGGCCGCGCCGCCGTCGCCGATCTCGGAGAGGCCCGGGGTGTCGGTCAGGTAGACGGTGCCCTCGACGCCTTCGAGCGTATGCGTGTGGCTCTCGCCGCGGCGGGTGGTGCCCAGGGTTGCCTCGGTCTTGCCGACCTCGCGGCCGAGCATCGCGTTGATGAGCGAGGTCTTGCCGGCCGAGCCGGTGCCGAACACGACGACATGGAACTCCCTGCGATCGCGGCCGGCGCGGATCTCGCCGAGTTCGCGGTCGAGCTCGGCGCGGGCGTCGACATTGCCGAGCTGGCGAATCACGCCCTCGGCCTGGCCCGCCTGGACGACCGCGGCCTCGATGACGTCGGTGGGGACGGGAGCGTGGGTGCCCGGGGCCTTGCCCTGGCCCGATCGGGACCGCCAGGCCAGGCGGCCGAGCCAGGCGGCTCCGAGCGCCATCAGGACAATCAGCACGACGAGGAACGCCAGGCCCAGCCCGTGCGATTCCCGCGAGAATCGCTCGTGCATCTCGTTGAGCGAGCTGACCAGCCACGCCGCCAGGCCGATCGCGGCGCCGATCAGGATGACGGTAACGGCGAGGTAGGCGTAGGTCGTCCGGCTTCGCATGCGCAGGGGCTCACTCGCGCGGTCGCGTCGGTCGGTTGGGCCATTTCGAAGGGTGATGGCCCGGGATCGCCGGGCGTCCTGTCGGCCGCCCGATCGAATTCCTGAGTCTCATTGTGACAGGATCGCGCCGGCTTTGCATCCGTCTCCGGCGACGCTCGCGCATTCCGAGGCCCCGCGACGAGCCGGTCGGATCAACCGACGGCGCCGCGGGCCCCGAGGCGAACGGAAGAACGGAGGCTCGGCTAAGCACGGCTTGGCCGGGACCTGAAGCGCCTCGCGGCTGCGTTGCTCATGCGAGCCCGACGCGCCAGCGAGTGGATGGCCAGATCGGCTCGGGGATCCACTGGCTGGCGCTTCGCATTCATCCCTCATCCTTCATCCTTCATCCCTTCCCAGATCCTAGCGGCGGGTCCAGTTGGAGCTGATGCTGCTGAACAGGTTGCCGAAGATCCGGCGGCGGGGCTGGGCGGCCGGCGCGGGGTCGGCGCGGGGGCCGACGCATCGCTCACCGCGTATGCCCCGAGCGGACCGGCCTGCGGATCGCCGGCCGAGCTGTCGTCGCCGCGAGGCGCGGCGTCGTCGGGCAGGCCCAGGACGGGCCCGTCCTCGGCATTGGCGGCGAGCTGGCTGTCGGCGTCGCGCGTCCTCGACCGGTAGGCCGATCCCTGCGCGGGCGTGCCGGCCGCCGGTGCCGACAGCTCGGGGGCCTCGTCGGCCGGCTGGGCTGCCGCCGTCCCGCGTGCTCCGTTGCGGGGACGCGACATCGCCGCACCGGGACCGGTACCCGGGCGGTTCAACGTGTCGAAGGGATCCTCACCTGTCGGCGGGTTCGCCTGCCTCGGGGCCGGGTTTGTCCGACCCGGGGCCGGGGTCCGACCCGGGACCGGCGTCCGACCCGGCAGGGGATTCATGTTCGGGCCGCCCGCGGCGGGCTCGGGGCCGGTGAACGGGTCGGCATCGGGGAGAGGTGCCCGGTCGGTGGGGCGACGGTCCATCGGCGCGGCGCGGTCGTCGCCCGGGTCCTCCCTGGGGTCCAATGGGTCGGCATCATAATTGGGCGGGATTTCCGTCTTGGACTTCTCGACATCCGGGGCCTCGGTGCTCGGGCAGCCCCACCCCTTCGGGAAGGTGCCGCCAGCAGGTCGGATGATAGCCGAAGTACTGCTGCTTGTAGACCTTGTACGTCGGATCCTCCTGATCGCACGGCACCGCGCTGCCGCCGGATCGGAGCCCGCGGGAAGAGCCCGGTCTGCTGCGCTTCCACCCGCCCCGACAACGCGACGACCGCCGTCAGCACCAGCATCGTCAGCGCGCGGGTCGTCATCCCTAATTTTGTTCGCATCCTCAGCCTCATCCGCTCGCGGTTGACTGGTTGGCCCCCGAATTCTCCTGGGCGGAGGCAGTCCCACCCTCCTGCTACGAGCCTGTCCCGTTCGATCGGATCCACGCGCCTTCGTACTCCAGCGAATCTAGAGAAAGCAGGGATTATTCGGGTTTTACGTAATTGACGGATTTGAGGCAATTGCGGATTGTGGCGATTTTGCTGGCCAAGGGGCGTCCGGGCGTCGAAATGAGAAGATGACGGAGGGCCCTGGGCGTCGGGGCCCCGCGAGCGGGACGGGATCGAATGGAGGCGATCATGAAACCCTTGCAATGGGGAGTGATGCTGGCGGTGGCGGCCTGGGGCGCGGGCTGGTTCGGCGGCCACGAGGCGGCCGCGCAGAGCCTGGGGAACGGCCCGGCGACCACCGGCTCGGCGGGGGTGGCGGGCACGTCGAGCGTACTCGGCGGGCCGGCCCTGCCGCTGTTCGCGCCCACGGTGCCCAGCGTGATGAGCGAGACTGCAGCGGGTTCGTCGGGCTCGTCGGGGCTGATGAGCAGCCCGTTCGCGGCTCCATTCTTGTATAGCAGCATGATGCAGGCGACGGCGCCGGCAAGTGCGACGGGGGCAACATCGATCAGCACGCAGATGAACAACGCGGGTGTCGGCATGAACCAGCTCGGAATGATGATGCTGGCGACGCAGGGAACGCGGAGCCCAACGTCGGGCGTGGCGAACGCGGTGCGTCCCGGCACGACGAACACGGCGACGGCGCGTCCGTCCCCGACTGGCATGCGGCGGACCGTCTCGCGGCCCGGCGGCGTGGCCGCGCGCTATTTCAACCGGGCCACGGCGCGCCCGTCCTATCCGCAGGGTTATTTCAACCGGCAGACTCGCTACTTCCCCTGAATCGGTCGTGCCGAGAATCCGGCCGGTTTTCGATTTGAGCAAGCGAGCGATTGTGCCGATTGTATGTCCTGTCAAGACCGATCTGGCACCGAGCGGGTCGGCGGTCGAGGTCCAGGAGCCGAGGCGACGGCGCAGCCGCCGGGTACTCGGGGATAGGGTAACCGTCGGCAAGTGTCCCGGGTGGATGCAGTCGTTCGCCTCCCCGGGTGTCTGTTCGGCCGATGTCGGAGTGCCGGGAGGATGTTTCGGATGAATCACGCGAGAAAAGACCACCGACGGGCCGGCTGGCTGCTCGTGGCCGTGCTCTCCGCCGCGTGCGGATGCCAGACGGTCCGCACGCCCGAGGAGAAGATCGCCGCGAGCAATATCCCGCGCGAGTTCCAGAAGGTCAGCATGCCCGACTACATCGTCGAGCCGCCCGACCTCTTGGTCGTCGAGGTGCTCGAAGCCTTACCAGGCCGGCCGATCTCGGGCGAGCGGCTGGTGCGGCCCGACGGCAAGATCTCGCTGGGTTTCTACGGCGAGGTCTACGTCGCCGGCCTGCCGACCCGCGAGGTCAAGGAGAAGATCGTCCTGCACCTGAGGAAATACCTCAACGACGAGCTCCTCGGCCTGGTCGAGCGGGACGAGAATGGCGAAATCAAGCGGGATCCCAAGAATCCCGACCAGCCGCTGTTCAACGACCCCAAGGACACCAACCGCGTCTTCGTGGACGTCACCGCCTACAACAGCAAGGGCTATTACATCCTGGGCGACGTCCTGGTGCCGGGCAAGCTGCCGATCACGGGCAACGAGACGGTGCTCGACGCGCTCGAGTATGCCGGCGGCCTGCTGCCGACGGCCGCCCCGCAGAATATCCAGTTGGTCCGGCCGGCACCGCCGGGCGCCTGCTGCGAGCAGAAGCTGCCGGTCAACCTGTCTGCCATCACCAACGGCGGCGACCCGACGACCAACTACCAGCTCCTGCCCGGCGACCGGATCGTCGTCCACCGCGACCCGATCGTCCGGTTCACGGTGTTCCTCGACCGGCTGGTCGCACCCTACCAGGCCGTGGTCGGCTCGGGGTTGCAGACGACCTTCTTCATCCGCTACCTGCAATTCCTGAGGGCCCCGGCATCCGGCACCGGGACCGGTACCACGGGCACGGGCCGCATCGCGCCACAGCTCCCGCTGGAGCCGGGGGCCCGGTAAGCCCGGCCTGAGCCCGAGCCGAGCGGTCGATCTCCTGGCACTCGCACTTCCCCGGCCGGCCACCCCTCGCCAAGCGAGAGGGTGGCCGGCCGGTTCGCATTGGCGACGTCCCTGACTCCGGATTGCAGATCCCAAGGAAGATCCTCTCGACCTCGCCGGGACTCATGAATCCGGAATCCTCGTCCGATCCCATCAACTGCCCGGATGAGGGAGCTTCCTGGCGTCAATCAGGGCCTCGGAGAGCCCCGACCCGGGTGGGCTGGACGGTTCCCGGTTTTTTTGGTTTGCTCGGCGAACCCTGCGGAAAGGAAAAGGAAACGCCCGTGGCCTCGACCCTGCTCCCCGACACGGCCGAAACGACCCTCGACCCTTCCCGACGGACCCGTGCCCGACGTCGGCGCGCCTCCGGCTGGCCCTGGTCCTGTCGGTGGTCCTCGCCGGGTCGATCTGCTGGGTCCTGCGCCGGCCGTGGTTCCAGGGCAACCTGGGCATCGTCGACCCCGGCCTGGTCATCCGCTCGGCGCAGCCGACCTCGCGGCTGCCGGGGTGGATTCGCGAGTACGGGCTGCACGCGATCCTCAACCTCCGCGGCGGGGCTCCCTCCGACTGGTGGTACGGCGCCGAGGTCACGGCGGCCCGGGCGAGCAACGTCGCGTTCTACGACTTCCCCATGAACGCGACCCGGCGCCCGAGCCGGCTCGAGCTGCTCGTCCTGATCGACACCCTGCGCTCGTGCCCCTATCCGCTCCTGATCCACTGCAAGAGCGGCGCCGACCGGACGGGGCTGGCCACGGCGCTCTACCTGATGGTCCGGCGCGGCGTCCCCCCCGAAGAGGCCGAGGGCGCCTTCACGATCGAGCACCTGCACGTCCCGATCGGCGGCCCCGAGCATCTGCACGAGCCGCTGCGCGAGTACGCCGCCTGGCTCGCCGCCGCCGGCCTGGAGCATACGCCCGATCGGTTCCGTGCCTGGGTCAAGAACGACTACCGCTCGCCCGATGGCCACGACGACCCGCCCCCGCTGACGCCCGGCCCGCGACACCGGCGCCCGTGAGCCTCGGCCTATCGATAGAGCAGGTACCGCTCGCGGACCTTGCCGAATTGCTCGAGCTCGGCCGCCCAGCGGGCCATGATCGCGTCAACCGACTTGCCGGCGAGGATGTCGTCATAGGTCGCCCGGTGGGCGAGCAGGCGGAGCAATCCCTCGGGCTTCCACTCGCGGGGATACCGGGCGCGAAGCTGCACGGCGAGCGTCACGCCCAGCCGGAGCGGGTCGAACGCGCGACCAGTCGGTCACGACGATCAGGACGCCGCCGCACCGCGCGCCGGCGTATTGCCGCTGGCTCGGTGTGAAGTAAATCGGCACGAACCGGGTCCCGGGCAGGTTCGCGGCATTGAGCGCGGCGGCCCAGGGCTGCGGGTCGATCCACGGCGCCCCGACGCGCTCGAACGGCGTGTCGGTCCCCCGGCCGGTCGCCAGGTTGGTGGCCTCGAGCAGCCCGACGCCCGGATAGACTAATGCCTCGGTAAGGCTCCGCATATTGGGCGAGGGATTGACCCAGACGAGCCCGGTCCGGTCGAACAGGTCATCGCGCGACCAGCCCGTGCAGGCGATGACCTCGAGCAACGCGCCGATCTTGCGCTCGGCGTTGTACAGCCGCGCCAGCTCGCCGACGGTCATCCCGTGTCGCACCGGCAGCGCGTGGTAGGCGATGAACGAGGCGAACTCGTCGTCGCGCAGCGGACCGGCCACCTCGCGGCCGCCGATCGGGTTGGGCCGGTCGAGCACGATCACCGGCTTCCTCGACTCGCCGGCCGCCTCGAGCACCAGGCCGAGTGTCGTGATGTAGGTGTAGAATCGCGCCCCGACGTCCTGGATGTCGTACACGAGGACGTCGACCCCTTCGAGGTCTCTTGCCTGCGGCTTGCGATTCGTGCCGTAGAGGCTCACCACCGGCAGGCCGGTCGCCGCGTCAACGCTATCGGGCACCGCCGCGTCGACCTCGCCGCGGATGCCGTGCTCGGGGCTGAACAGCTTCACGAGCCTCACCCCTGGTGCGCGAGCCAGGACGTCGATCGTCGAGGCCCCGCCGCGCGTCCGGCCGGTGTGGTTGGTCACCAGTCCGACCCGTTTACCCCGCAGCGGCCGGAACCCTTGCTCGACGAGCACGTCGATGCCGCAATGCGTCTCGGCGGGCCTTGCCGGGCGGGAGCTGGCCGGACGGCTCGCCGGGCGTGAGGCTTCCTCGGTCGGCCCGGCGATTGCGGCGGCGGGCGGACGAGGTGACGCGTCGACGATCGCCGCCGCGGCCAGCGTGGCGACCTCGGACCGCAGCGCGGTCGGTGAGCCGCCGCGGCCGTCGGGATGCAGCCGGCTGGTCAGGACGACGACAAACGTGCCGGTCTCGGGGTCGATCCACAGGCTCGTGCCGGTGAACCCCGTGTGGCCGAAGCCGCCCGGCCCGAACAGGCCGCCCCTCGGGTGCTCTGATTGGTCTGCACGTCCCACCCCAGCCCGCGGCGCTCGCCGGCCGGGGTGGTTCCGGGGTCGATCATGGCGCGGACCGTCAGCGGCGCGAGGATGCGCCGTCCGTTGGGTCCGACCCCTCCCTCAAGCAGGGTCTGGGCATAGACGGCGAGGTCGTCGGCCGTGGCGAACAACCCCGCGTGGCCGGCGACGCCGCCGAGCGCCCGCGACCTGGGGTCGTGGACCACGCCGCGGAGCATCCGGCCGCCCCGGGTCTCGGGTTCGGTCGGCGCGATCCGCTCGACCGGGACGGGGTCGCTCGAGGCGCCATCGGTCCCGCGGAAATGGGCGTCCTTCATGCCCAGCGGTGCGAAGACACGCTCGGCGGCGAACGCGTCGAGCTTCCGCCCGCTGACCCGCTCGACGACCCGACCGAGGATCTCGAAGCCGACATCCGAGTACACGAACCGCTCACCGGGCGGCCGCGCCAGGTCGAGCTCGGCGAGCCGTTTCCAGGCGACGTCGGGGCCATCCTTGTAGTCGCCGATCGGGTTGTCCGGGACCAGCCCCGCGCGATGGCGGAGGAGCTGCTCGATCGTGATGGCCCCCTTGGCGTGGTTGTCGAACTCGGGCAGGACCCGCCCCAGCCGGTCGTTCAGGCGGAGCTTACCCTCCTCGATCAGGATCATGACCGAGGTCGCCGTGGCGACGGGCTTGGTCAACGAGGCCATGTCAAAGACCGTCTCGCGGGTCATCGGCTCGGCCGACGGAACAACGGCCCGGTGCCCCGCCGCGCGGGCGTAGGCGATCGCTCCCTTGCGGCCGATCACCACGACGGCGCCCTTGACCTGCCCGCGCTCGATCGCCCGGTCAACGGCCGCGTCGATCCGTCGGAGCCGCTCGGGGTCGAGGCCCACCGAGGCCGGCTCGGCCGATGGCAACCCCGCCCGCGCCCCTGCGGCGCAGCCGAGGCTAACAAGGCACACGACCCCGACGAAGCCCGCATGTCGCATCTTTCCCATCTCCGAAACCGCGATCCAGCCCGACTGGTGAGGATGGCCAGGATAGCATGAATGACCGTCGCGGCCGATCGCCGTCCCGACAAGGGAATCCGCGAATGAGCGGCGGGCGCCCGAAGTTCCGGAGGCTACTCGTATTTCTTTTTCAGGAGTCGCGCCAGGCCCGGGTTGTCTCGATATTTGGGCAGGCCGAGGAGGCGCTCGAGGTACTCCTTGAACTGGGGACCTCGGCGCTCGCGCTCGTCGCGGTCAACGATGGCATCGAGGGCCTCGATCAGCGCGTGCTCGGCCTCGCCGAACTGCTGTCGGCGCGCCATCTCCTCGGCATAGACGGCCAGCGACTTGATGAACAGGGGATGGGTGGGGGCGACCTGCCGCCCGATCTCGAAGGCCTCGCGGATGAGGGCCACGGCCCGCGGGAAGTTATCGTGTTTGCGCTCGAACTCGGCCATGTCTCCCAGGAGGAGCACAGGCCGAAATGGTGCGACGGGAGGGCCGCCCGGACGTCGGACAGGAGGCCCTCGAGCTGTTGCCTCGCGCGTTCGACGTCGGCCCGGGCCCCGGTCCGGTCGGCCTGCTTGCGTAGGACGTCCGCATGGAGATAGCGGAGGACATGTTGGACGAGGGGGTCTTTCGAAAGCGTCAGCCTGGCGGCCTCGCGCGAGCAACACGTTGCGGTCGCCGGATCCGAGCTTGATGAGATAGCTGGCAAACTGGGCATTCCGGGTGTCGGCGTGGTCGACGCCGAGCACCCGCTTACGCCGCTCGAGGACCCGGTCGATCATCGCGCCGGCCTCGGCGAGCCGCTGCATCTCGGCCAGGGCCCAGGCGTGATGGAACTCGACGATGTCGAGCAGGGCCGCGTGTCGAGCGGGGGCCTTCGCGAGGATCTCGGCGGCCGCGAGGTAGGATTCATGGGCAGACTCGTGCCGCCCCGAAAAGTGGTCGAGCATCGCCAGGTGGAACAGGCTCAACGCGATGTCGGGATCGTCGGCGGGAAGGGCGTCCCTGCGGATCCTCAGGGCCTCCTCGATCAGGGGGCGTGCCCGCCGGAAGTCCGAGGTGGCGCACAGCGCATTGCCGATCGCGTCAACCAGGGTCGCCCGCACTAGCGTCCCGGACGGGCCGAGGTCCATCGGCTGCTCGATCCGCTCGACGCCGAGCTCCAGCATGCGCAGCGCCGCGATCATGTTCATGCGCTCGGTGCAACGTGCTGAACCCCCGGTTCTCGAGCCCGAGGGGATCGGTCGTCTGGAACAGCCTCACGATGAAGTCCGAGAGCGTCCGCGAGATGCGGCCCTTGTCCTCGGCCCTGGCCTGCTCGAGCCGCGCCCGGTCCTGCTCGATGACGACCAGCCGCGAGTGGTAGCGATCGCGTTCGGCGGCCCGCATCTGGAACCAGCCGAAGAGGGCGAGGTTGGCCAGCAGGAACAGGACACCCGCGGAGGCAAGCAGGACGAGCGAGCGATTCCGCCTGGTCCAGCGCCGCAGGCGGTCGATCCGGGGCTCGCCGCCGGCCCTGACCGGCTCGTCGGCCAGCCACCGCGACAGGTCCGCGGCCAGGTCGAGCGCCGTCGCATAGCGGTCGAGCGGGTCACGCGCCATGGCCTTCAGGCAGACGCTCTCCAGGGCCCGCGGCACGTCGGGCTTGATGGCGCGGGGCGGTCGGAAGGCGCCGGCGCGGACCAGCTCGAGCTGCCGCTTCACCACGGCCGAGGGCGGCTCGAGCTGCCTCTCCTCGGGCGAGGGATCCGGGATCGGCGGCCGGCCGGTGAGGATCGTGTAGAGGATGGCGCCCAGGCTGTAGATGTCCGTCGCGGCGTCGAGGTCGGCGACCTCGCCGACGGCCTGTTCGGGGCTCATGTAGGCCGGCGTGCCGACAACGCATCCCGGGCGCGAAAGCCCCCGCCTTGTTTCGACGAGGGGATGAGCGTCGATTCGTCGAACCCCTCATCGTCGCCGTACGACCGTCCCGAGGCCAGCGCCAGGCCCCAGTCGACCACGAAGGTCTCGCCGTACTTGCCCACCATGATGTTCCCGGGCTTGATGTCGCGATGGAGCACGCCGCGGCTGTGGGCGTAAGCGATCGCGTTGCAGACGTCGATCAACCTCCGCAGCAGGTCGTTGAACATCAGGTGGCGGCGGCCGGGGTCCGCCGGGGCATGCCGGTGGTAGGATTCGATCGCCGAGCGCAGGTCGTCGCCCTGGACGAGCCGCATCGCGTAGAACGGCCGCCCGCCCGGATGGATGCCCAGGCTGTAGACCGGCACGATGCTCGGGTGCTCGAGCCGTCCGGTGATCTCGGCCTCGTCCTTGAACTTGGCCCGGCTGGCCGGGTCGTCGGCGAACTCGGGCTGGATCTCCTTGAGGGCCACCATGCGATTCAACTGCTGGTCAACGGCGACCCGGATGACGCCCAGGCCGCCGCTGGCGTGGCTTCGGAGCACGCGGTAGCGCCCGCTGGCGAACGCCCTGCGTTCCTTCCGGCCGGTCGGGGGTGCGGTCGCGCCGGGGGTGTCGTCCTCGGGCACCAGGCCCCGGTCATCGCCCCAAGAATCGAGGCTCGCGCTCAGGTCGGGATCCTCGATCTCTCCCAGCCATCGCCGCGGCGATCCGATCGAGCCGAGCCGTTCGAGGCTCCTGGCCGGATCCCCCCGTGCCGCGCGACGTGCCGCTCGGCCATCGCGACCAGATCGGCGAGCTCTCCCTCGCCGAGCAGCCCCCGATCGACCAGGATCCGGCCCACGGATCGCGCCTTGTCCTCGGTCCAGTCGCGGAACGCCACGACCAGCGCGGCCCGATCGATCAGGCCATTGGCCAGCGCCAGCATGCCCAGCAGCAGGTCGAAGCTCGCCTGGGACCGCTGGCCGTCGAGGCGGGTCGACGGGCTATTGCATCCCGAGCATTCCTGCTCCTCGTCGAAGACCGCTCGGATCAGGTCGCCGTGGTCGGGGAACCTGGCGGCGTATTCCCGGGGAAGCGGCGTCTCGCCCCGACGGCGGCGGACCTCGAGTTCGATCCCGATCAGCTCTCGCAGCAGGGCCGGTCGGTGCGCCGCCTGGAACCCGAAGAGGAAGTCCTCCAGGAGCGGCGGCCGTTCGTCAACGAATGCGTCCTCGAAACGGTTGCAGATCGCGTCGATCTCGCGTAGGACGCCCGGCGAGCCGGCGCGGTGGCGCGACGTCTGGGGCTGTTCGGTTCGTGGCATCGGTCTCTCCTCGGGTCGTGCACCGGCGAGCTGCATCCGGGCTACTTTGGACCGGATCGATCGCGACAAACAATCGCCACGATCGACGAGGAGAACCTATCAATCGCGGACGGGAGGGATTATCCTATCGCGGCAAGATCATGATTGGTATCGTCCCCCGCCCATTTTTTTTCGGCCGGGGTGGCCCGCGATCGTCGTAGATCCTGATCAATCTCTTGGAGGGACCGTCGTTGGCTGACGGGCCGGCCTCCGCACGAGCCGAGCAACCGGAGCATCGGAGATGAGCATCGATCGGAACACCATCTCGTGCCATCTGGCCCCGGCCGGCGGCCTGCCGGCGGACCGAGATCATCAGGGCTCCGTCGAGCGCCTGATCGATCGGCTCAGGGACGGGGACGACGCGGCGCTCGCCCCACTCTGGGAACGCTACTTCGAGAGGCTGGTCAAGGTGGCGCGGGGACGCCTCCCGGTAGGCTCGCCGGCCCGGGTTGAGGGAGGCTCCATGGATGCAGCCCTCAATGCGCTGCAAAGCCTTCATTCCCGGCTACGCAAGGGCGAGTACAGTTGGGTCACCAGCCGGGGCGACCTGTGGAAGCTGCTGGTGACCATGACCCGCAACAAGGCAATCACGCAGGCGCAGCGCGCCGCCGCCGACAAGCGGCACCCCAGGGAGGGCCTCGTCCGCGAGTCGGAGATGGCCTCCCGTGAGGGCGAACGCCAGTCGCTGGCAGACGTGATCACCGAGGAGCCGACTCCCGAGATGGCCGTCGAGCTCGCCGAGCGGATCGAGCGGATTCACCGGGCCCTCGGCGACCCCGAGCTCTCCCGCGTCTTCCAGCTCCGGCTCGAGGGCTACTCGCGTGAGGAGATCTCCGAGGCCATCGACCGGGCCGTCCGCAGCGTGACCCGCAAGCTGGAAATTGTCCGGCAGGCCGTCGAACAGGAATTCCGCGACGACGATTGACGAACCGATCACCGCGAGTCCCAGAAGGACCGATCGCAGACACGCGACGCATCCGCCGCCCGACCCCGAGAGTGGTTCGGTCGCTCCTGCGCCCAGAGGACCCGTGCGACCAGGACCGGTCGCCGTCCGAACCATTCCATGATGCGGATTCGAGCAGACTTACACAAGTCTCGATGAAACAGCGACTTACTCCGTGATTTCCACCAGCGGCGCAAGGATTGGCGACGCCCCAACCCGGGGGTGCTCGACCGTCTCACCTTAGAGGACGACGATCATGATGCCCACCTGGCTTCCGCAGCGGTCAAGGCCACAGTCCGCCACTGGGTCCCTCCGGCGCAGGGCCGGCAGGAAGGCCGCCTCGACACGCCTGCTCCTCGAGGCGCTTGAGGAGCGGCTGGTGCTGAGCCAGATCACCGTGATCGACTCCTCCGACCCGACGACCCTGACGCCGGGGACCCTCCGCAATGCGGTGCATCAGGCCAACGTCAACGCCGCCGCCGGCAAGTCCGACACGATCGTGTTCGACCCGTCCAAGATGGGCGGCAGTACCATCACCCTCCAGCAGGGGCCGCTGGAATTGACCAAGGGCCAGGCCCCGATCACGATCACGGGCGTCGGCGGGGTCACCATCAGCGGCAACCACGCCGGCCTGATCTTCCGGGTCGATCCGGGGGCTCAGGCCACGCTGGCCGGGCTCACCCTCACCGGCGGCACCGGGGAGGTCGTCAGCACGGGCGTGAGCGCGACGGTCAACGGTGTGACGTGCGCGGTCACGGCCAGTTCGGGAGGCGCGATCGATAATTCCGGCACCCTGACGATCCAGCAGTCGACCCTGACCGGCAACTTCGCGGGCGGCCTCTACAGCGACGGCGGCGCCATCTCCAACGCCGGTCAATTGACCCTGATCGCGTCAACGCTTTCCGACAACGCGTCCACGGATGTCCTCGGCTGGGGCGGGGGCGGGGCCATCTACAACTCCGGCACCCTGAGCGTGACCAATTCCACGCTGGTCGACAACGTGGTCACGACGGGCGCCACAGTCAGTGGCCTGGGCACCAGCCCGAACCCGGGCGGCGGCGGCGCCATCGACAACGTGGGCAGCCAGAAGGTGACGATGATCAGTTCCACCGTCGCCGGCAATTCGGCATCGGTGGGCGGCGGCATCGTCAACGCGGCCGGCGGACAGCTCGTGCTGAGTAATACGATCGTCGCGACCAACACGGCCGCCACGGCCCCGGATATCTCGGGAGTCGTCGGCGGTAACAACGACCTGATCGGCATCAGCAGCGGGATGTCCGGCGTCGCGAACCACGACGCCGGACACAACCTCGTCGGTACCGTCGGCAGCCCGCTCGATCCCCGGCTGGGCCCGGTGGGGAACTACGGCGGCCCCGCCCCGACCGCCTTCCTGCAGTCGGGCAGCCCCGCCATCGCCGCCGGCGCGGCCGTCAGCGGCATCCTGACGGATCAGCGTGGATCGATGCGCCCCGCGAACCCGGACATCGGCGCCTTCCAGACGGAAGCCGTCGCGATGTTCGCCGTCAGTGCCCCGGCTGGGGCGATCGCCGGCGTCGCCTTCCCGGTCACCGTCTCGGCCCAGGACCAGGCCGGCAACCTCGTGCCCACCTACAGCGGGACGGTCACGCTGACCAGCAGCGATAAGCAGACCGCCTACCTCTCCGCGCCATCGATCAACCTGGTCGGCGGCACGGCCACCGTCATGATGACCCTCGACACCCCCAACGCCGTGACCCTCACGGCCGCATCGTCGAATCTCACGGGGACGAGCTCCTCCATCGCCGTCAGCCCGGCGGTGGCATCCTTCGCCGTGACTGTCCCGGCCACGGCGACGGCCGGCATGAGCTTCAATGTCACCATCACGGCCGAGGATCGCCTCGGGAACACGGTGACCAACTACAGCGGTCCGGTCGCGATCACCAGCAGCGACGGCCAGGCGATCTCCTATTCGCCCGCGTCCATAACCTGGACCAACGGGGTGGCCCAGGTCGGCGTGACCCTCGACTCGGCCAACACCGTCACCCTGTCGGCCGGCCTCGGCTCGGTCCAGGGAACCAGTGCCCAGATCACGGTGAGCCCCGCCGCCGCGGAGTCGTTCACGGTCGGCGCCGCCGAGCACCGCCGGCGCGGGCGAAGGCTTCACCGTGACGATCACCGCCAGGGATCCCAACGGCAACGTCGTGACCGGTTACAGCGGTCCCGTGACCCTGACCAGCAGCGACGGCCAGCTCGTCACGGTCAACCCTTCGACGCCGGCCTGGAGTAATGGCACGGCCTCCGTCACCGTCACACTCGGCAATCCGAGCCAGAAGCCGATCACGCTCAAGGCGGCCGCGGGCAGCGTCAGCGGGAGCACCAGCCTCGTCGTCGAGTCCCCGGCCTTCGAGGCGATCAGTAACGGCCTCGCCTCCCTGGTGAGCTGGGCATCCAACCAGACCTTCCCCCTCGTCGGCACCGGAACGGCGATCCAGGACGCCCTTCAGAACGGGCTGCTCACGCCGATCAACAACTACTTCGCCACGAACGCACCGACGACCGCGGGCCTCGCGAGCCTGCTGGGCAGCCTGAAGGTCCAGGTGGGCGGTCTCGTTGCGAGCGTCGTCCCGGGCAGCTTCCAGCCGACCACGTCCGCCAGCAAGGTCGTCTTCTCCCTAGAATTCGTGGCCACGGAGACCACGGCCACGTCGCTGAAGAGCCTGGGCGCCCAGGCCGATCAGCTCGGCATCCATCTGGACCCGGCGACCGAGGTCGACGTCACGACCAGCGTGGACTTTAATTTCAGCTTCGGCGTCAATCTGGCGCCGAACCTGACCCCCGCCCAGGCGTTCTTCCTGAACATCCCGGCCGGCGGCATCAGCGCGTCCGCGGCGATCGATGCGACCGGCATCGGCGGCGGGATCACGATCGGCTTCCTGGGTGCCCAGACGGCCGGCGGGACGATCCAGATGACGCCCGTGCCGCGAATTCCAACGGCTTCAACAACCTGGCCGCCGCCAACCTGCAGACGCTGGCGATGAGCCTTTCGGGCTCGCTGAATGTCGTGCTGCCGCTCCAGGCGACGCTCGGCAGCCAGTTGACAAGCGGCACCTTGACGATCAGCGACGCCGACCTGTCCGGCGGCGCCGCGCCGAGCGTGCAGTTCCAGGGCTTCGCCGGCTGGCAGAACTTCACCACGGTGGGGCCCGACGCGGTTCTGAACCTGCTCGACCAACTGGCCGGCCAGCTCGGGCAGGTGGGCACGCAGGTCTGGGCCACCGAGCTGCCCTTCCTGAGCTCGCTCAGCCTGGCGCAGGCCGCCAACCTCGAGCAGGCATTCCAGACCGAGGTCACCAGCCAGATAGGCGCCTGGAGCGACACCCTCCAGCGCACCGTGGCCAATTTCTCGACGGCGCAGGACCTGGCCGGCCTGCTGGCACAGGTGCTCGACGTCAGCCCCTCGAAGATCGGCGTGCATTTCGACCCGACGACCAACAGCCTGACCTATAATCTGTCGTTCACCTCGTACACCTTCTCGGGCCTGCTCAACCAGGTGTTGCAGACCGACCTGAATCACGGCGGCCTCGCGAGCGCCAGCATCAGCGGCCAGTTGAGCCTGGTGCCGAAGATCACCGCCAGCTTCACCCTCGGCGTCAACCTGACGCCGCTGGGCCGGGGGTTCGTGCTGGCCTCCTCCATGCCGCTCTCGGCGCTGAACGGCGGGGCGGGGGTCCGGGTCAACGGCACCACGCCCGACCTCCAGATCACCACGTCAGACGGCAAGAGCTTCACGGTCAGCCTCGGCGGGGCGGCGACGGTCGGGGATGTCATCAAGAAGATCCAGACCGCGTCGGGCGGCAGGGTGTCGGTGGTCATCGATCCGACCAGCCAGCAGGCGCTCGATCTCATCGAGCAGACGCCTCCGCCCGGCCAGGGGGCCACGGCGTCGCCGACCTTCACCGTCGCCGCCCTCAATGGTTCCTACGCGGCCGCCGACCTGGGCATCATCGGCTCGGACGTGCTGGGCCTCGGCACGATCACGGGGCAATCCCTGTCCGGCGACACCTTGAAGCAGCACTTCTTCATCGAGAACGCGACGATCCAGGCGAGCATCACCGGCACGGCGAGCCAGGTGGCCGGCCAGGCCGACCTGGGCGCCGTCGCCTTGCAGATGGTGAATGGCACCGGGAGCATCCTGGTGCAAGGGTCGCTGACCCTGGCGAACGCCACGAGCTTCGATGCGCTGGCGAAGGCGATCAGGAGCACCACCGCCCTCGGCCAGCTCGTCAGTCCCACGGTCTCGGGCACGGCGCAGTTCAAGCTGCCGCTCAAGCTCGCGGTGCCGATGGCCGGCCTCAGCCTGCCGTCCGGGGCCACGGTCGCCGTCAACTGGACGGACATCACCGATCCCAGCACGCTGTCGGTCGCCGTCACCCCGTCGCTGGACTTCTCGAACCTGACGATCGCGCCGGTGCTGCAAGGCATTCAGGACGCGGTGACCTTCGTCCAGGCCGCGGGTGCATCGCTGCTGAGCCAGCAGCTTCCCGGGCTGGGGACCAGCGTCGCGTCGGCCATCGATGCCGCGGCGCCGATCGTCGCGGCGCTCGGCTCCCTGATCCACGCCGCACCCGTGACGATCGACCAGCTCGTCGGCGAGCTCAGCACGGCGCTGGGGCAGCCCGTGACCCTGTCGTATGCCAACAACGTGCTCCAGCTCAACCTGAATTACAGCGTCTCGGCGTCGAAGGACGTGGACCTCAACTTCAACCTGTCGCCCAGCCTGGGCAGCATCATCGACGTCAACGGCGCGGCGGCGCTGAGCCTGGCGGGCAGCGGCTTGATCAAGCTGGGGCTGGTCGTCGACCTCAGCCAGCCGACGTCGCCGAAGTTCTACCTCCAGGACAGCAGCAAGATCAGCGTCGGGGCGATGGTCGAAGCCTCGAAGGACGTCTCCTTCAATGCCACGGTGGGGCCGCTGGGGCTCTCGATCGAGAACGGCACCGTGCGTCTCGATGACGGCAACGCGAGCAACCCCCAGCCCGCCACCTGGTCCGTCAGCATGAACGCCAGCTCGGCCAATCACCTCTGGTCGATCACCGACGCCGCATCCGAGATCACCTCCGCCGTCCACGGGCAGTTGAAGATCGACCTGCCAACTTTCTTCCCGACCCCCGACCAGCCGCTCGACCCGAGCACGCCCGACCTCGAGCTGATCGTGGGCGACCTGAGCAAGCCCGGCTCGACGACCCAGTTGATCGTTCCCAACGTCGCCTCGGCGGTGAGCGGCGTGAACCTCAACGGCATCATGGACCAGGTGGTCAACGGCTGGGATGGCCTGATGCGGATGCTCCAGTCGGCCTTGACTCAGCAGATCAACGCCACGAACATCCCGGTCGTCGGCAAGCAGTTGCAGCAGGCGTTGGCGTTCCTCCAATCGATGGATCAGAAGGTGACGGCGCTGCTGGACAACGCGCCCCAGCTCGCCGCGCAGACCGTCCAGCAGGCCCTCTACGACGCTCTCGGGCCCAAGGGCCTCAACTGGCTGGTGCAGCTCACCACGACGGGTGCGACGCCCGCGGACAATTACGTCCAGTTGCAGCAATCGAGCACCAACATCCACTACCTGATCAAGCTGCACGAGAGCCTGGTCGCCGTCTCGACACCGGTCGCCGTCAACCTCGGACTCAGCGGACTGGGCCTGTCGATCAACGGCAACGCCGGCCTCCAGGCGGGCTTCGACGCCACGCTCGGCTTCGGCCTGATCCTTCAGGCCGGCTCCAACGTCGGCCAGTCCGGCTTCTATGTGGACAGCACCGACACAGCCTCGGTGGGCTTCAGCGCGCAGCTCCCCACGTCGGCCACCGCCTCGCTCGGCTTCCTCCAGTTCAACCTGACGAACAGCACGCCGACGACGCCGCCGCTGTCGGGCAGCCTGAGCCTCGGCCTGCACGACGTCCACGGCACCGGCCGGCTCATGCTGAACGACCTCACGTCCACCTCGTCGTTCTCGCTGGGGTTGAACGCGAGCGCCGCGCTCAACCTGCACCTCGACGCCACCCTCGGCGGCAACACCAACCTGCCCCACATCTCGACCGACTTCTACTTCGACTGGAGCGTCAACCCGACCGCGGCCAACCCCGACAAGCTCGGCTTCAGCAATGTCACGTTCGACATGGGCGGGTTCATCGACAACCTCCTCAACCAGATCGACCAGGTGTTCAAGCCCATCGAGCCCCTGGCCGAGGTGCTCTCCGCCCCGCTGCCGGTGCTCAGCCAGCTCGCCGGTCACAACGTCGACCTGATCGATCTGGCCTCGACGCTGGGCCTCATCAGCCCCGGGACCGCGGAATTCGTCACGGAGGTCCTCGATATCATCAATGGCGGCCTGAGTGTCCCGGGCAAGATCGACCTCGGCAGCTTCACCCTCGATACGTCCAAGGCCCAGGACCCGTCCTCGCAGGGCAACCTGAACCCGAGCAGCACTGCCACCAACACCCCGTACAGCGGCAGCCCGGTCCCGGGGTTCAGCATCCCGATCCTCAGCGACCCGGCGAGCGCCTTCCAGTTGTTGCTGGGCAAGGACGTGCCGCTCGTCACGTACGAGACGCCGAAGCTCGACCTGAGCCTCGCCTTCGACGAGTTCTTCCCGATCATCGGCCCGCTGGGCGCCGACCTCGCCGGCGAGATCGGCGCCGAGGCGCAGTTCGGCTTCGGCTTCGACACGTCGGGCTTCCGCGCCTACGCGGCGGACGATTTCCGCGACCCGAGCTCTGATCCTCGACGGCTTCTACGTGAGCGACCGGCAGAACCCCGACGGCACGGGCCCCGTGGTGCCCCAGGCCGAGCTCTACGGCAGCATCGCGGCCTACGCGGCGCTCGACCTGGGGATCGTCCAGGCCGGGGTCGGCGGCGGGCTGTTCGCCTCGGTCAACTTCACCGTGCACGACCCGAGCGGCACAGGCAAGGTCCACCTCCAGGAGCTCGAGGCCGACATCCAGAACGGGACCATCTTCGACGCCTCGGGCGCCTTGCAGGCCTTCCTCGAGGCCTACGTCAAGATCGACCTGGGCTTCGTCTCGCACGAGTGGGACTTCCAGATCGCCTCGGTGACCCTGGCCAGGATCGGCGAGCCGGCACCCAGCACGCCGCCCCAGCCGCAACTGGCGACGCCCGAGCCCGGCGGCGTCCTGCGCCTCAACGTCGGGCCCTACGCCTCGCAGCGGCTGTACAACAACCCGGTCGACGGCAAGATCCCGGCCGATGGCACCGAGACGCTGACCGTGACCCAGGTCGCCGGCAAGCCCAACAGCGTCAACGTGACCGGCTACGGCGTCACGCAGGAATACGACAACGTCACCGAGATCACCGCCCAGGGCGCGGCGGGCTCGGACACCATCACGATCGACGCCGGCAGCAACATCGACGTCAACCTGGCGACCGGCGGCGGCAACAACACGTTCGACGTCAAGAGCGCGCGCAACGTCACGCTCACCGGCGGCGCCGGCACCGATAGCCTCACGGTCGAGAACGCGGCCAGGGCCACCCTGATCGGCGGTCCAGGCACCGAGACGATGCGAGTGACCGGCATCGAGCCGGCCACGCTCCAGGCGGGCAGCGGCCAGGATGCCCTGTACGCCGGCGCCGGCGTCGGCCAGGTCCTCTACGGCGGGAGCGGCACGAACCTCCTGGTCGCCGGCACCGGCGACAGCCAGGTGCTGCACGGCGGCACCGGCGTCTCCACGCTGGTCGGCGGCACGGGGAAGGGCCAGCAGCTCCTGGGCGAGACCAGCACCGCCAACATTTTCGGCGGGACCGGCGGCAACCAGACCCTCATCGCCGGCAGCGGCGACGACCACCTCTACGCGGGCGAGGCCGACGGCCAGGTGCTCGACGGCGGCAGCGGCAACGACGTCCTCCTGGTCGGCTGGGATCTCCAGGATGGCACCTCGGACGTCGCGTACACCGGCTCGGAAGTCACGTTCACCAACATGCCCCAGGGCGCCAGCGTCTCGAAGACGACGTACCAGCCGCTCCAGGTCGGCTGGCAGCTCAACGAGCCGCTCGTGGGCGGGGCCTGGGCGGTCACGAATTACTTCGCGGTCAACGCCAGCCAGGGGGCCAACCACGCCTACACGATGCAGGCCGGCACCGGCAACACGCTGATCATCGGCGGCCGGGGCGACGACACCATCTACGGCGGCAGCGGCGGCAATACCCTCTACGGCGGCGGCGGCGCCGGCAACAAGCTGATGTACGCGGGCGTCGGCGCCACGCGGATGTACGGCGGCGGGCCCGGCGACAACCTCAGCCCCGCGACCGGCACGCACAGCCTCTTCGGCGGCAGCGGCCAGGACTTCCTCTACGGCGGCGACGGCGTCAACATCGCCCTCAACACCGCGGGCACCGGCCTGATCAATGCCGGCGGGGACAACGGCGACTATGGCGTCAACGTCCTCGTGGCCGGCACCGGCAACAGCACCCTCTACGGCGACGGCAACGGCCGGGTCGAGAGCACGCTGATCGGCGGCAGCGGCCAGGACAAGCTCTTCGCCGGCGCCGATTCCGGCGATTATCTCGAGGCCGGCAGCGGCATCGACTCGCTCTATGGCGGCAACGGCAGCGACGTCTTCCAGTTGCCGTTCCTCCCGGCCGGACAGCAGTCCACGACGCCCGACCTCCTGGTCGGGGGTTATGGCCTGACCACCCTGGTGCTCAAGCCCATCGAGACTGAGCTCGTCAAGGGCCAGCTCACCCAGGTGAGCCTGACCACCGACAGCTCCATCAACCTCACCGGCAATGACACGACCGGCCAGTACACGGCGACGCTGACCAACCTCGACACGGGGGCCGCCGTCGGCCAGATCCAGTTCCCCCTGCCCCAGGGCGTGGAGCGGATCGCGCTGCTGGGCGGGATCGGCGACAACGAGATCACGGTCAACCCGTCGGTGGAGCGCGGGATTCTCCTCTACGGTGGCCCGGGGCACAACATCCTCGCGGCCGGCTCGGGCAATTCCGTGCTGATCGGCGGCTCGGGCACCAGCGTCCTGGAGGGCGGCAGCGGCGACGACGTGCTGTACGGCGGCGCGATCCCGGCGATCTACCAGGACGTGATCAATAACCTTGGGGCCGGGTCGGGCGGCCCGGTGGCCGGCGGCGGCGCGACGCCCGATCCGCTCATGGCCTGGCTGCGCAAGCAGCCCGCCGGCCACAACGTCCTGATCGCCGGCTCGGGCAACTCGGAGCTCTACGCCGGCGACCACGGCGACCTGATGATCGGCGGCAGCGCCCACTTCGTCGCCTCGTCCGGCCAGTTCCTGCTCGACCCGGGCGCCGGGCGCGACGTCCTGGTCGGCGGCGGGGGCACCGGCCGGGACCTGATGATCGGCGGCCTGCCGGCCGCGGGCAACGCCGCCTTCGGCGGCGTGGGCGGCGCCAGCGAGGCCATGATCGCCGGCAACGGCAATTCCGTCCTCATCGGCGGCGGCGGCGAGGACGTCCTGGAAGGGGGCGCCGGCAGCGACGTCCTGATCGGCGGCAGCCTCCTCAACGTCCTGACCAGCAATAGCGCGGCGGGCTCCGCGAGCTACCTGCTCGGGGGCACCGGCGTCAACTTCGAATTCGCCGGCGCCGGCAACGACCAGGTCTTCGACTACAGCAGTCCCAGCGATCCCCTCCAGGCGGGCGCCTGGGACAGGCCAAGGCGCTGGCAGCCCAGTACGACGTCGTGCTCCCCCAGCCCGCGCCGGCGCAGACGCCGAATCCCACGCAGGTCTACCAGGCCCTGTTGAACGCCCAGAACGAGCTCAACGCCGAGTTCCTGCCCCTGAATATCCTCGCGGCGGTCCCCGACGGCACGACGTCGCACACGACGCAGTACGGTACCCTCACCGCCGGCAGCAAGGCGATCACCAACCTCTACTTCCTGAAGGAGAGCGGGGCCACCGCCGCCAAGTCGGCCATCGTGACCGGCGTGGACACGACGAAACTGGTCCAGGGCGAGATCGTCAGCGGGACCGGCATCCCCGCGGGGACCACGATCTCCAGCATCGACCCGAATAACACCACCAACGAGATCGTCCTGTCGAACACCGCGACGTACACAGGCCCAAACACGTTGACCTTCAGCGACCCGATCATCGAATCGCCCGTGTTCGAGACGGGCAAGATCACGGTGGGCAGCGCCATGGTCGGCGGACTCGTCGAGACGACCAACGTGATCGGCGATACGACGCAGGGCGGATTCGAGATCACGAACATGAACGGCACGGCATCCTCGCTGGCGGTTGGTGATACGGTGAGCTGGGCCGGCATCTCGACGGCCATCATTACTCAGATCCTGGATCCTAATACCATCGTCCTGTCCCAGGCTGCCGGTGCGTCGGCCAGCCACGTCCCGCTCCTCATCAGTAGTCCCCTGGCGGTCGGCGAGGCTGTCAGCGGGCCAGGCATCCCGGCGGGGACCACGATCGCCTCGGTCTCCCCCAACAGCACGTCGATCACGCTCTCCAGTCCCGCTACCGCGAGCGCCGGGGCCGGCACCCTGACGTTCGGCAGCCTCCCGTTCGCCGGTCCCCTGGTCTCCGACGCGGCCGGGGCGCTCCCCCAGGGCGATTCGGTCACGGCCGTCCTCTCGGGTAACTCGGTCGAGCTCTCCCAGGCCGCCACGAAGACCGAGAGCGTCGCCTTGACGTTCACCCTGACCGACCAGGAGAATCAGCAGCGCCTGGCGCTGGACAACACGCTGCAAGGGATCATCGCCGCCGAGAACAACGCCCTGAGCCAGCTCGGCGCCACCACCGAGATCGACTTCTTGCAGGGCGGTCAGGGTGCCGCCTCGCTGTACGCCGGCCCGAAGCCGGTCTGGATGCTCGGCAGCAGCGACGCGAATACCAACACGACGTTCTATATTACGCCGTCGAATTACGCCAATTACTCGAATGATCTCGTCCAGGGCGGCAAGTCGTCGAACGATACGCTGATGTTCCTCGGCGACGGCAAGATCACGATCGGCTACGACGACGCCTCGTTCTCGGATATTGTGACGATCCCGAGTTTCCCGCAGCCCCTCACGTGGAAGGAGGGGCACGGCGTCAGCACCATCGGCGTCCAGACGATGGGCGGCACGGACACCGTCACGATCAATGCACCGAAGTCGGGTGCACCCAAATCGTCCTCGGCCGACGACAAGAAGCTGGGCGCCTGGACCAGTGCCATCAAGGTCGTCAACGGCGGTTTCGCGAGCCTGGCGGGCCTGCACGGCAATGTCACGATCGACGCGACCGCGTACACGGAGATCGGTGAGTTCATCGGCGGCGCCGGCAACGACACCGTCCTGATCGATCGGCTGTCCACGGCCGTGAACGTCGGAGGCACCCCGATCTACACCCAGATCGTGGGTGGCACGGGCAACAATCAGCAGAATGAGCTCGACATCATCGGCGACACCCTGAGCCTGCAGGTGATCGAGGGGCTCAACAGCTACACCAACCAGGACGATCTCCAGGTCAACGCGACCTGGGTGGGCGCCTCCGGCTTCCAGAAGCTGGTGGTGGTCGGTGCCTCGTGGTCCGGCAGCCCGGCGCTGGATAACCTGGTAAATCTCAGCGGCGGCCTGATCCCCCAGACGGTCCTGGAAGGCGGCAGCGGCACCGGCGTGGTGAACGACTTCACCGTCATCGGCGGGACGAATGCGTTCGTCGGCGGCAGTGGCGGTGCCACGAACAAGCTGACGGCAACCGGCGGCACGAATACCTTCTTCGGCGGCCAGGGCACGAGCACCACCAACACCATGACGGCCCAAGGCGGGACCAACACCCTCTTCGGCGGCAGCGGGGCGAACACGTTCAACCTCAGCGGCACGGGTACCTACGACGCGATCGGCGGCGTCGGGCAGAACACGTTCAACCTCAATGCCGCGGGAAGTTTCGTCGCCACCGGTGGCGCGGGCGTGAACGTCTTCAACGTTTCCGGCGGCTCCGGGTCGATGACCGGCGGCGTCGGCGCCAACACGTTCAACCTGGTGGCGGCGGGCAATTACACCCTGATCGGCGGCGTGGGTTCCGATGACCTGGTGATCCGAGGCGCCACCTACTACGATGAGATCGACCTCTCGCAGTCGGGCTCCACCATCACGATCGGCGGCCGGATTGGCGGCGCCGCCATCACCGCGACGGCCGCGAACATGACCGGAGTGACGGCCTATGGCGCCCCGACCGGATACAACACCTTGGACGCCTCGAAAATGATCATGGGCGTCGCCCTGATCGGCCAGGGTGACTCCAACACGCTCAGGGGCGGGGAGGGCCGCGACACGCTCGACGGCGGCAGCGGCGGCTACGACGACCTCTACGCCGGCAACGACAGCGACCGGCTCTACATCAGCGGCAGCAACAGCTCCTATTACGGGACGGGGAACAACCCGCTCGTCTTCAGGGCCCAGCCCAATGACGACCTCGCGATGTACGCCCACGGGCTGCTCGTCAACGGGCAGCTCACGTACGCGACGTACAGCGACGGGACCCCTTACTACTACACCACGGGGACTTACTATCATTTCGACAGTCTGACGGGCATCGGCAACTTCGAGATCGAGGATGGTGCGGGCAACATCAATATCAACGGCGCCGGGGGCAATGCCACCTTCCACTACGCCCAGGAATCCGAGGTGCCACGGTCCGCGTACTACACATTCCCAACGTCGGGAGGCATCGTCCCGCTTGCACAGTTGGGCTTTGATATCACCGGATATGGAGACAAGAGCTGGTCCGGCACGGTGACGACATCCAGCCCTTCGTGGATCACTGGCGCCAAGGTCGTCTGGACCTACTGGAACAATTTCAATAGCGACAACATCCAGTGGGGGTCCTGGTTGACCAGCTCGCAGTGGCCCTTCGACCAGGCCAATGATTACGGCATCCCTGTTACGATCAACACGAATCTGGGATACTGGTTAATTTGGGATCACGACGGCGAGCTGAGGGGCTACGTCGAGCTCGACGGCTACCCCGGCGTCGAGCAGTGGAGCTATCAGGACTACGAGTATGGCCAGTGGGCCAACCCGCTCCTCCCTGTCGTGATCGATCCCGGAATCCACGTCACCAACCTGTCCGCCGTGGCGACCGGCAGCGCCGGTGCCGTCGTGAGCTACCCGCAGACCTTCACCACAGGCGGAGCGAGCGCGGACCCTCGCGGCTCTCTTACACGGTCACGAACGCCCAGGGACAGGTCGTACCCGCCCCCAGCGGCTCGACGTTCCCCGTCGGCAGAACGCAGGTGACCGCAACGGCCACCGACGGCGCCGGCCGCACGAGCACATCGACTTTCAGCGTGACTGTGCTGCCCACGAGCGCCTGGCAGAACGCCACCGCCATCGCCCTGACCACGGCCCCCACCGCGTCGCTTTACGGCCAGCCGGCGACGTTCGTGGCCACGATCGGCCTGCTGGGACCGAATGCGGCCACGCCCACGGGCAACGTGACCTTCAAGGATGGTAACACCACGCTGGGGACCGGCACGATCGTCACCTCAGATGGCGTGACGACCGCCACCTTCACCACCACCAAACTGGCGCCGGGCTCGCACTCGATCACGGCGGTCTACGGCGGCGGCACCAAGGATCTGGCCAGCACCTCGATCGCCTCGACGATCGTGGTCGCCCCGGACGCGACCACGACGACGATCACGGCCGCACCGACGTCGTCGGCGTATGGCCAGACGGTCACGTTCACGGCCACCGTCGCCGCGATCGCACCGGGCGTCGGCTCGCCCACGGGCACCGTGACCTTCATGGACGGCACCACGACGCTGGGGACGGCGACGCTCCGGACCACAGCCGGCGTGACCACAGCCACCCTCACGACGTCGAAGCTGGCGCCGGGCTCGCACGCGATCGCGGCGGAATACGGCGGCGGCCCCGACGACCTGAAGAGCAACTCGGCGACCTCGACCTTCACGGTCGCCCAGGACACGACGACGATCGTCCTGGTCCCCTCGCTTTCCGGCTCGGCCTACGGCCAGTCGGTGACGTTCAAGGCGACGGTGGCCGTCGTCAGCCCGGGGGCCGGCATGCCCACCGGCACGGTGACCTTCATGGACGGGACCACCGTCCTGGGCACCGGGAAGCTGAGCGGATCCGGCAGCGTGGCGATCGCCACGTTCACCACGTCCCAACTGGCGGTGGGCTCGCACTCGATCACGGCCGTCTACGGCGGCGATACCAACGACCTGGGCATCACCTCGGCGATTTCCAACCTCGCGGTCGCCCAGGACGCGACGACGATCGCCGTGTCTGCCTCACCCTCCGGCTCGATCGTTGGCCAGTTGGCGACGTTCAAGGCGACGGTGACCGTCGTCAGCCCGGGGCTCGGGTCGCCCACCGGCACGGTGACCTTCATGGACGGGACCACCGTCCTGGGCACCGGGAAGCTGAGCACCTCCGGCAACGTGACCACGGCCACCTTCTCCACGAATAGCCTGGCGCTGGGCTCGCATTCGGTCACGGCCGTCTATGGCGGCGACACCGACGACCAGATCAGCACCTCGGCCGCGGCGGTCTTCAAGGTCGCCCAGGATAAGACCACGACGACCGTGACCGCCTCCTCGGCCGCCTCGGTCTACGGCCAGCCGGTGACGTTCACGGCCACGGTGGCCGTCGCCAGCCCGGGGCTCGGGTCGCCTACCGGTAAGATCACCTGGATGGACGGGACCACCGTCCTGGGGACGGGGACACTGAGCACCTCCGCCGGCGCGACGACGGCCACGTTCACGACGGCCGCGCTGGGCGTGGGCTCGCATTCGGTCACCGCCGTGTATGCGGGCGACACCGACGACGTGACCAGCACCTCGGCCGCGAAGACCCTCCAGGTCGCGCGGGACGCGACGTCGGTGGTCGTGGGCGCCAGTCCATCTTCCACGGTCTACGGCCAGTCGGTCACCTTTACGGCCACGGTGGCCCTCTCCGGCCCGGGGTTCGGCACGCCCACCGGGACGGTGACGTTCAAGGACGGCGCCACCACGCTGGGGACGGGCACGCTGGTCATCTCCGGCGGCGTGGCCACGGCGTCGTACACCACCGCCAGCCTGGTTGTGGGGGGCCACTCGGTCACCGCCGGCTATGCCGGCGACACCAACCATTCGACCAGTTCCTCGGTGGCATTGGCCCTGACCGTCGCGCCCCATGCGACATCGACCGCGATCGTCGCCGCGCCGACGACCACGGTCTTCGGCCAGTCGGTGACGTTCAAGGCCACCGTGTCGGTCGTCAGCCCCGGCGTCGGGACGCCGACGGGGACGGTCACGTTCGAGGACGGCTCGTCCGTCCTGGGGACAGGCAGCCTGAGCACTTCCGGGGGCTTGACGACCGCCACGTTCGCCACCACCAAGCTGGCCGCCGGGCGCATTCCATCACGGCCGTCTACTCCGGCGACACCGGCGACGCGAAGAGCACCTCGGCCGCGGCGACGTTCAACGTCGCCCAGGACACGACCAAGACGGCGCTCGCGGCCGCGCCGACGACCACGGTCTACGGCCAGTCGGTGACGTTCAAGGCCACGGTTTCGGTGTCGAGCCCGGGCGTCGGGACGCCCACGGGTACCGTCACGTTCGAGGACGGATCGTCCGTCCTGGGCACCGGCAAGCTGAGCACCGTCGCCGGGGTGACGACGGCGACGTTCACGACGGCCGCGCTGGGCGTGGGCTCGCACACGATCACCGCCGTGTATGCGGGCGACACCGCCGACGCGACCAGCACCTCCGCGGCAACGACGTTCAAGGTCACTCAGGATGCGACGAAGACAGCGCTCGCGGCCGCGCCGACGACCACGGTCTTCGGCCAATCGGTGACGTTCAAGGCCACCGTGTCGGTCGTCAGCCCGGGCGCCGGGACGCCGACGGGGACGGTCACGTTCAAGGACGGCTCATCCGTCCTGGGGACCGGCAACCTGAGCACTTCCTCCGGGTTGACGACGGCGACATTCTCGACGGCCGCGCCGGGCGTGGGCTCGCACACGATCACCGCCGTGTACGCCGGCGACACCGACGACGTGACCAGCACCTCGGCCGCGGCGACGTTCAGCGTCACCCAGGATGTGACAAAGACGACGCTCGCGGCCGCGCCGACGACCACGGTCTACGGCCAGTCGGAGACCTTCACGGCCACGGTGGCCGTCGTCACCCCTGGCGTCGGGACGCCCACGGGTACCGTCACGTTCGAGGACGGGACCACCGCCCTGGGTACCGGCAAGCTGAGCACTTCCGGGGGCGTGACGACCGCCACGTTCACCACCACCAAGCTGGCCGTCGGGTCGCATTCCATCACGGCGGTCTACTCCGGCGACACCGACGACGCGAAGAGCACCTCGGCGGCGACGGCGTTCAAGGTCGCCCAGGACACGACGAAGACGGCGCTCGCGGCCTCGCCGACCTCGTCGGCTTACGGCCAGTCGGTCACCTTCACGGCCACCGTGTCGGTGTCGAGCCCCGGCGCCGGGACGCCGACGGGGACCGTGACATTCAAGGACGGCTCGTCCGTCCTGGGCACCGGTAGCCTGGCCACGTCCGGGGGCGTGACGGCCGCCACGTTCACCACCACCAAGCTGGGCGTGGGCTCGCACACGATCACCGCCGTGTACGCCGGCGACACCGACGACGTGACCAGCACCTCGGCCGCGACGACCATCACGGTGCAGAAGTCGATCGTCCAGCTTTCTACGACCTCGCTGCAGACGGCGGGGATGGCGTCCGTCTCTCCGCTCGTCCAGGGCGGGGGCGAACCGGCCATTGGCGGGCCCATTGTCGCCGGCACCAATCGAGCAGCGGCACCGGTCCTGGGAACGATCAGCCCGGCCGGGGTCATGGGATCGGGTCTCGTCACCAGCTCGAGCAATTCATCCGTCACGTCCGGTGGGACAGCGAAGTCCTCCCCGTCGAATCCGGTTGTTGCCGCCGGGGTCCGTCCGGGTCAGGTCGACGTCTACTGGACCTCAGCCGCCGCCGAAGGAGACGCGCCCTTGCCCGCGACCCGGTCGACCCGAATGGCCCATGACCTCGCCCTCGCGACGTTGTTCCCCGACGAGGATTCGGGGACGGACCCACTGGTCTGAGTTGAAGTCATACCAGGACCAATGCGAGCTGGCGGCGTCCCCATTGCCGACGACGGTGGCGACTCGGACTCTGGCGAACCGGCGACGTGAGTCCGCCGGTTCGTCCGGGCGCCGTGGCGGCCCTGGCTCGCCGGGCGGCTCCGCTCCCGCAAGGATCTCGCTTTCGAAACAGACAAGCTGGCGAGAGCGCCGAACAGTTGAATTGCGGCACGCTGGGACGATCCCGCCGATACGAGCCCGACGCGCCGGCGAGTGGATGCCCCATCAAGGAGCCCGACGCGCCGGCGAGTGGATGCCCCATCAAGGAGCCCGACGCGCCGGCGAGTGGATGCCCCATCAAGGAGCCCGACGCGCCGGCGAGTGGATGCCCCATCAAGGAGCCCGACGCGCCAGCGAGTGGATCCCAGGGCCGACCAGTCCATCCACTCGCTGGCGCGTCGGGCTCGTATGAGCAACGCAACCGCGAGGCGCTCAAACTCGCGAGTGGAATCGCAGCGTTTTTCACCCGGAGCCGCCGCTCACGCCTCGCAGCTCAGGGGGGGCTCGGGTCTGGAACCGATTGGCAAGGTCCTCCGCCTCGGCCCGCGAATCGGATTCAGACCCAGTTGGCCGTCTCTCGCCCCGGCCTGCTCCGGGCGGGCCGGATCGACGGACGGCACGCAGAAGAGCCGAGCAGGAAGGGGGCGACGCTCGAAACCCGTGTGGGATCAGCCCCCTGATCCGCCCCGGCCGCCGCCGGCCGCGACCCGGCCGACCTGTCGCCCCGGTCAACGACAGGCGCGGCCCGGGATCCCGCCCGTGCCGAATCAGCGATCGGGCGGGGCCGGAGGTTCCCGGCCGGGATCGGGCGGGGCGGGCGGAGCGGACGGCGAAAATTGAACTGCCCCCGATTCCGGTTGAACTGCCCCCGATTCCGGTTGGATGGTCGCCTCGGGCGCGTTGACGCGGCGAGATCGCTGCATCTGATTAACGGATACCTGGTGGACCAGACGACCCAGAGTCGCCCTCACATGATCGCCAGCGAGCTGGTGGGCGCCGAGCTGGGGCGTATGCTGCCGGCGGCCGGGTATCACGCCCGGGCAGCCGGTCCGATCCGGATTCTCAACCGGCACAGCGAGCCCGAGCCCGACCGTTGCGTCGTCCGCGGGACGATCCGCGATGACGAGGGCCGCCATCCGGGCCCCGGCGATATCGCCATCCCGATCGTGGTGGCCGACTCGAGCCTGGCGAACGATAGCGCCCTGGTTGAACGAGCTCTACGGTCCCGCGGTATCCTGGTCTACTGGATCATCAACCTGGTGCACCGTCAGGTCGAGGTCCACACCGACCAGTCGCCAGCGGGCTACCGGTCGCGCCAGGTTTTCGTCGCGGAGCAGTCCGTCCCCGTCGGGGTCGAGGGCCGGACGATCGGCCAGGTCGCCGTCGCCGATCTCCTGCCCGAGCGAGCGGCTGCGGCACAGGACCCCGGCGCCAACGGTGCGTGAACCCGAGCCCGCGCGGCGATCGTTCAGGCCGATACCGCCTCACTCGGCCTCGCGTGCGAGTCCAGGTACGACCAGGAGAGTCCCGGCCCCGCCTTGAGGACACGATGCCGGGGCATGAAGATCTCCCAGTCCGAGATTGGGTCATCTCCGTCGTGGTCGGAGTCCGAGGATTGGACCGGTAGGATGAGCAGGCTCGATCCATCCGAGAAGGAGAGGGACAGGAGAATCCCGCCCGGCGACGGGGCGGCGACAGCAGTCGTGACGACCGAGCCCGGTTGGATCGGGGGAGACACCTCGATCTCCGCAAGCTCCAGATGCCTGGCATGTGAGGAGGGACCCGGGATCAGGATGTCATCCGAGGTGAAGAGCCGACCGGGCGGTATGCCGGGCTCGAGGACCCAGGAAGAGGCGCGGGCGGCCACGATGAAGCTTCCCTTGCTTCGGCCTTTCATCCTGGGGCTATCGTAGGGCACAGGCTCGCCGAGATGCAGCGTCAACTCGTCGCCGTAGCTCGCCCTGAAGAACAGGAAAGGCTTGCCCAGGAGCCTCTTGAGCAGTGGGCGCAGCTCGTCCAGGTCCGTCGAACCGGATCGCACGTCATCGATCTGGATCAGGCTCGGCACGATCGGGCCCCTCAAGAAAGTCCCAGGAATTCCCTGGCCTTTTCCCTCATCTCGTCGTCGGTGAAATCGCCCTTGCCGTTCTTGGTTCCACGATCGCCCATCCGTTTGCAGTCTTCCAGGTAGTCGCCGAAGTCCCTCACTGTCTCATCGTCCATGTCGAACTCCCGTTCGCGGGCGATGCGGCGAACATCCTTGAGTTCCTTGCCGGGCATACGATGGCCTCGCAACCGAAATGGGCATCCGAAGGGCGGATACGCATTCGATCGGCCCGGTCAATGCGAGCTGGCTATCTCAGCCATACCACCAATAGGCTTCGCATTGCATTATAGGTCGGGACCCTGGAGCATCGCCAGTTGGGCGGACTTCCGGTTCGCGGATTCCGACCTCAATCCGCGCCGCCTGGAGTATTCATGGTGCCCAATCCGGCCGGAAACGGCAACCTCACAAGGCGGTGGTCGGGCCGCGGGTCGTGTGTCGCCGCGGGGCAATTCTCTTGGTCGGGTCGATCGAGTTTTCCTGTCAGGTCGAAACTTGACTTCTCTCAATTTGGACGCGTTCACGGGCCAAGGGCGAAAGTCGTTTAGCGGAGACCAGGTGCGGCCGCAACTCGTCCGACCTGTCGCCCCGGTTGACGACAGGCGCGGCACGGGAACCCGCCCAGGCCGATCAGCGATCGGGCCGGGCCGGTGATTCCCGGCCGGGATCGGGCGAGCCGGGCGGAGCGGACGGCAAAAATTGAACTGCCACCGGTTCCCGCCCGACCGGCAGGGCCATCAAGACGGCCACCGGCCACGGAGATACGGGATCAGTCGCAAGCTTGCCGGCTCATGTCATCCGTTTACGGTTGTCGATCGTGGTTGCGTCGTCACTTACGCGCGCCGCCACGCCGCCGTATAATGAACGCGGATGGCGGGCGCTGCGATGGCGGAGGCGGCTGATGGGGCAGACTGGCGATTACCTGGAATCGCTCTACAAGTCACTGCACGATTTCGAGCTGGAGCGCTCCGACAAGCTGGATGCCCAGATCAACCTGCCGACGGCGGTGGTGACAGGACTCCTGGCGGTCAGCGCCTTCTACATCGAGCATTTCCCGAAGCTCGAATGGCGTGCCGGCGTCCTCCTGTTCTTGACGGCCCTGGCCGCTTACGGGGTCTGCCTCCTGGCGGCGATCTACTGCCTGATCCGCTCTTATTTCAATCACAAGTACGATTGGCTGCCGGCGCCGGAACATGTGCAGGAGAACGTCGAGGGACTGCAGGCCCATTACGAGGCGCTGGAGGATGGCCTCGACGTGGATGAACGGGTGAAAACCGACATCCAGCAAGAAATCGTCAATGTCTACAAGACATGCGGCTCCTTCAACCGCCAGACCAATACCAGGCGGATCGCCTGGCTGCACTGGACGACCCGCTGGATCATCGCGTCGATCGGGGCTCTGATCGTCAGTCGCGGGTTCTATTACTTCGCCGCGGCGGAATCGAGGCCGCAGGAGGTCCGGATCATGGGGGTCGCGGGCCTGCCGGATGTCCAGAAGGTCGAGGTCCTGGGCCGCGATCCCCAGAAGATCCAGATGGTGGACCCGTCGCCCGTGCAGCGGGTCGAGGTCGTGAACCCACCGGCGGCGCACAAGGTCGAAGTCACCCGTTTACCGGACGTCCAGAAGGTCGAGCTCGTCACCCCCAGGAAGGAGAGACCCTAAAATGGCCCAGGATTCCCAGCAGGGCGACAGCAAGCCGCAGCAGGCTCCCAGGCAGCAGATCGAGCGGCCGGTGCCCCCCAAGCCCGCGCCGCTCCAGCCCGTCACGGTCACGAAAGGTGGCTGGGACAAGCCGGGCCAATCCGGAAAACGTTGATCCGCTCGATCTCTCCGCCCCGGGCGAACCTCCACGGCGCTCGCGCGGGGGAAGAGCCGGCGTGATCGACCAGGCGGCCATGCGCGAGTGGCCGCGGCGGCGGAGGGACTGTTCGTCCTCGTCGCCCTGTTCATCTCGCTTGTGGACAACTTTTTTCGAGCGGTCCTCGAGGCGCCCGCGGCGGCCAGGAACAACGACCCTCTTTGCAGGGCGGCCTTGCGATGAAGACAACCGGTCTGGACGAGGCCCGCGCGGCCAGGGAGCGGGCCAGGTCGATCTTCGCCGGACGCGCGTCGGTCGTCGGTATCGGCCTCACCCGGGTCGGCGACGGTTACGGCGTGAAGGTCAACCTTGGCGCTCCCCCCGCACCCGACGCCGATCTCCCCGAGACGATCGACGGCGTCCCTGTCCGCATCGAGGTCGTCGGGACGATCCGACCCCGCTGATCGAATGACAGGCGTGGACGGCATTCACATCTCAGGGCTTCTCGTCTTCCGGGAAAGCACGCTCGATCAGGGCTCGACCCCGATTGGTCTCGTAGGCCTCGAGAGCCTCGGCCACCATCCCCTCAAACTGGGCCTGGTCATAGCCGAGCTCGGAGCAGAGCCCAGAGAGTGCCCGCAAATCGCTCTCCGCGTCCCCGTGGCCGATGGACCGGTCGATCAGCCAGCAGATCGCCGCCAGGCGAGCCCCGAGATGCCCGCGACCGATCCTGTGAGCAACGACACCTAGCTGGAAGAAGGTCGCCGCCTCGCCCGCCCGGTTGCCGATCTCCTGCTCGATCTTGAGGGAGCGGCCGAGCTTCTTCCTCGCCGCCGCGTAATCCCCCTCCTCGATGTCGATCGAGGCGAGCTGGTGCCAGGTCGCCGCCTCGCCCGCCCGGTCGCCGATCGCCTGCTTGATCTTGAGTGAGCGGTCGAACTTCTCCCGCGCCGCCGCGTAATCGCCCTCATTGAGGTCGATCGTGGCGAGCTGGTGCCAGGTCGCCGCCTCGCCCGCCCGGTCGCCGATCGCCTGCTTGATCTTGAGTGAGCGGTCGAACTTCTCCCGCGCCGCCGCGTGATCCCCCTCCCTGAGGTCGATCGTAGCGAGCTGGTGCCAGGTCGCCGCCCTGGCTCCTGTCCCATCCAGAGTCGATTCCTGAGCCAGCTCGAGATGGGCTCGCGCGGTCTTCCACTCACCCAGTGCCGATTCCACATGGGCCAGGGCCAGCAAGCAATCGGCGTCTCTCGCGGTATCCGGGATCTCTTCCAGCAAGGCTCTTGCGTGCACTCCAGTCGGCCCGCCGATGCAGCATCTCCGCGAGCCGAACCGTGGCCCACTGGAACGTCTCGGCATCCTCACCTCTCCCGGCATGGGTCCGACAGACCCATAGCTCGACCTCGACGGGGACCCGGAGCTCGGCCTCGCGGTCGGCTTCAAGGCTCGATCGCCAGAATGCGGCGAGGTTCCGGTGGACGAGGGAAGCCTCCGGCCCGGCGAGGCGGGACGGGCCGGAGAGCCACGGGCGGAGGAGTCCGGGCGGGTGGTAGAGCGAGGGCAAATCGGGCTCGTCGAACGGCTGAAGCAGCCCATATGCCACCCCTGCATTCAGGCTCGACCTGACCAGGGCTTCGTCGGCTCCGGTGATCCGCGTGACGCCGTCGATCGGCAAGGGAAGCTCGCTGATCGCCAGGCGGCTGACCACGCCCCGAGCCTCGGCGGGGAGGGCCTCGTACAGGCGCGTCGCGATGATCCGCTGATAGTACGCCTCTCTCGCCTCGCTCAATGCACCCGGCATGTCGCCCTCGAGGTCCCGAATCAGGTCGTCGGGCCTGGCCGTTCGGAGTACCTTCCGCACGTTGTCCAGGAAGCCCGGCGTGCCGCCCAGCTTCTGATACAGCTCGTGGACCAGGGTGAGAGGAAGCTCGCCACGGCTCATCCGTTCGTCGACGACGGCGTCGCGGCGGAGGAACTTGCGGAAGCTGGACTCCTCCAGGTCGGGCAGCGGCAGATGCAGGACCGTGGGCAGATCGGTTGGCGTCCCATCCGGCAGGTAACGGCAGGTCACGATTGCCCGCGAGCCCCGCGTCAGGCCGGTTGCCATCAGTCGGTACAACGCGGCGAGCTCGGGGTCGGCGATCCGGCGCGTCGCCAGCTCCATGGCGTCCTCGAAGTTGTCGATCACGATCAACAGGGGCAGCTCGTTCAGCCCCTTGACGGCCAGCCGCAGCCTCTGCTCCATCGGCAGGTTGCCGTCGGTCAACTGGCGGTGCAGGTCCTCGCGGCCCGCCCGGATGAAGGCGTCGTCGAGGGCGCCGATGAGCCGGGTCAGCGTCATCTGTCCGGCTTCCAGCGGTCCCCGGCCCTCTTCGACGCGGACCGGCACGACCTCGAAACCGGCCGATTGCAGGCGATTGGCCGCGCGGGTGGCGAGGGTGCTCTTGCCCGCCCCGCCGATGCCGGTGAGCACGGCGAAGGTCGTGTCGCCGTCGCGCAGGGCGGGGATCAGCCGCTGCCGCTCGCGACGACGGCCGACGAACCCCTCGCGCAGCCCCTTGATCCCATCGCCCAGCAGCACGTGTTCCGTACGAGGTCCCGCGTAGGGTTCCGGGGTCGCCCTGGGGTCGAAGACGGCGCCGGTGGAGGACGAGGAATAGACCTGCAACATGGCGAACGTCGCATCCTGGAACTGGTCGATTCGCCCTTTGCCGCGGACCAGCTCGCGGGCGTGGGCGGCCGCCGAGTAGACCAGCTCACCGCGGACCAGGCGGCGGTAGAATTCTTCGGTGAAGTCGGTCGCCCGGTCGTCGGCGACGCTGGCCGACCAGCCGACCGCCAGCGGGACGCCGGCCCCGGTCAGCGCCTGGCACAGGCCGGCCGCATCCGCCTGCGAGGTCTGGCAGCCGTTGAAGAAGACGCACTGGACCGGACTGCCCCGGAAGACCCGGGCGACGATCTCGGCGGCCGTCCGCGGATCGGTCCCGCCGCGCTCGTCCTCGAAGGCGAAGGTGCCCTGACCGTCGCGGCTCATCTGGCCATGGCCCGACAGGTGCACCACATGAGGCCGGGCCTCGGCCACCAGATCGATCAGCTCGTCGAAGCTGCCCAGCTCGGCGAACTGGACGGCGACGCCCGGCAGCCGGGCCGTCGCCCGCAGCATGGCGTCTTCCTCGTGCTCGTAGTCGAGCTGGGCCTGGTCGACCGGGGCGGCGGCCAGGAACAGGATGCGGAGCGGACCCGGCCGCAACGGGCCGCCGGCCGGACTGAGTTTCGCCACCGGCGATCGGCGCAGGGACCACGCCGCATCGCACCCGACCGGCAGGTCGGCGGCCAGCTCCACCAGCTCCCAGGGTAGGTTGAGCACGCGGCGGTCGGCGCTGCGGATGATCAGGTCGCGCAGCGCCAGGCCATCCGGCATGTTCCATGACGGCCGGCCAGGCCGGCTCGAACCAGGTCGCGAACAACCCCCGGCCGATCGCCCGCAGCGCCTCCGGATCCACCAGCGGCCGGCCGCCCTGCTCGAACAGCTCGAGGAACCGGTGCTCCAGGTCGGCCATGGCCCCGGCGTCCTGGCCCTGCACCAGGATCGGCTCGCCGATCGGCCGGTCATCGCGAGACCACTGGCCGCACCAACCCGAGGATGTTTCATCGGCGTCGATCTGGAGCGTGAGCGGGGCTGGCATGGAAGTCCGCGTCTCCGTCCTCGGCAACAGCGCCCGATCACACTCGAGTCTACCGGACCGGCAGACGATCGTCCTCGAACGTGTTGGATCTCCCCATCGATTATAGGCAAGACTCCTGTTGGCTAGCATCCGCTCACAGGCGAGTCGCAACAGGATTGATACCAGTCCACTCACCGGTTCTGCTACCAAAGAATCGCTGTCGCCTCACCGAGATGTGACCGGCCTCCGAAGGGGCAGCCTGCACACCGAGATCCGCGAGCAGACTCAGCACGAACTCATCGAGACGCTCCGTAAGCGTCGTGCACATCCGTCCGCTCGGGACGATCTCGCGGGGTCCAGGAGGAGATTGCGTGCATGCATTTCATGTTCCAGGGCCCCCAAAACCCCCTGTACCCCCTCGGCTCTCTTCTCTCCCCCTACTATCAGGATGTATCAGGTTTGCAGAAACTGAAATGCACCTATCGGCCAAGTGGGGCATTTTCTCGACGCAAGTCGTTCGGACAGAAGCAGAAAATTTATTTGGGAATTTCATAAAGTTTTCCGGCGAGGCAGCGGTTTCCGTGCTTCGGTTCATATTTGGCCGATTGTTCGTGATTTGGCGTGAGTCTCAGAAGCCGCTCTTGGCGAGGCGGAAAGCCTCAAGACGGCCCAATGGGCCCGCTCGGGAGAGCTGTCGGCCCGGGCCGATGTCGGTCACGCTTGAGCCTGCACGGTCCGGCCCGCCCGACCGGATCGGCGTCAGGCGGAAGCATGACCGACGTGGGGGTCGGTCCGGGCCGGCGGCGTGGTGGAGACCCGCGCCGAACCAGACCGCACCGACCGTCGCGTCGGCCGGGTCGGAGAACCGCGCCGAACCGCGAACCGCCGGTCAGGCCGGAGTTGCTCCAGGCCGACCCGGCCCAGTCGGCGCAACAACTGTCAACTCCACGAGATGCCGGGTGCGACAATCCCCCGGCGTCGATCGAGCAGTCTCATCAACGCTGATCCGGTCCAGCGCCGGCCCGGGGGAGGGGCGGGACGGGGCTTCCCGTCGTTTCGGTGCGATCGTCGCCATGGACTCGGTCCAGGGAAGGGGAACCGGCGTGCCTTTCCCGACGTGTGTTCGATGTCAGATGGTGCCGGATCCGGCCGGAAACGGCAAGCTCGCGGGGCTGTGCTCGGGCCGCGGGACGGCCGTCGGCGCAGGGCGCGTAAGGGGATTGCATTCGATCGGGCCTTCGCCTATGCTTGACCACTTAAAGTGGATGCGACTTTTCGAGCGATTCGGCCCCACGCAGACGGGCCGGTGGTACTGGGGCGCGAGATGGCGATTACGAAGGAGAAAAAGTCGGAGCTCATCGGGAGCTTTGGTCGGGGCGATCAGGATACCGGGTCGCCCGAAGTGCAAGTGGCGTTGCTGACGGCACGGATCAACGACCTGACCGAGCACTTCAAGACGCACGCCAAGGACCATGCCAGCCGCCGCGGCCTGCTGATGATGGTCTCCAAGCGGTCGAGCTTGCTGAAATACCTCCGGCTGCACGACCGGAAGAAGTACCTTGAAGTGATCAACCGGCTGGGCATCCGCAAGTGACCGCCCGGCCGGGCTCCCGGCCGTCGACCGCGGCCCGCGCGGATTCCGGGCCGCCCGGATAACCCGAATTCCGGCCCCGCCTTGCCGGGGCCCGGGCCGGCGCGTGGCCGCGCGAGGTCGAGGCCCACCGGCTCCCGGGAATCCACCAGATTCCGGCAGGGCAGGACCTCCTCCAGACCAGACCAGATCAGATCAGACCAGAGAGGCAAGGCAAGGCAACGCAAGGCCAGACCGCGCGGGTCCTCCGCCGCGAGCCGGACGGCGCGGCGGGCGGTGATCCCCGGCTCGCCGACGCCGGTCGATGCCCCGGATCCGACCCGGTGGACCGCCGGCGATCAGCACGAAACAGGAAGGCCGCGTCCCGTCCCGATCGGACCGGAATGCCCCGGACCTTTCGCAATTCCAATTACCCATACGCCCCATCCGGGCGGGTGCCCGCACAGCACCGACCTTACAGGTACATTCCATGTCCAGCAACTTGAATCAGCGTACACAGGTGGAGCGGACCATCGGCGGGAAGCTCCTGAGCATCGAGACCGGCCTGCTCGCCAAGCAGGCCAGCGGCGCCGTGGTGGTCCGGATCGGCGACACCATGACGCTCGTCGCCGTGGTCGCCGCGCCGGGCCGGGAGGGGCTGGATTTCTTCCCCCTCCAGGTCAACTATCGCGAAAAGACCTACGCCGCCGGCAAGTTCCCGGGCGGCTTCATCAAGCGTGAGGGCCGGCCGACCACCAAGGAGATCCTCACCGCGCGGCTGATCGATCGGCCGATCCGGCCGCTCTTCCCCGAGACCTATCGCGACGAGGTGCAGATCCAGGCCGGCCCGATCTCCGCCGACCGGATGAATGACCCGGACGTGCTGTCGATGATCGGCGCCTCGGCGGCCCTGGTGCTCTCGGGCGTGCCGTTCAACGGGCCGATCGGCGCCGTCCGCGTCGGCCGGGTCGACGGCCAGCTCGTCGTCTTCCCCACCGCCGAGGAGCTCGAGGACAGCGACCTCGACCTGGTCGTCGCCAGCACCGACAAGGCCGTCGTGATGATCGAGGGGTTCGGCGAGGAGCTGCCCGAGAACGAGATGGGCGACGCCATCATGGAGGCGCACCGGCTCAACCAGGAGATCATCGCCCTGCAGAAGGAGCTGGTCGCGGCCGCCGGCCTGCCGCCGCGCGAGATCCCCGCGGCCAAGCCCGAGCCGCTGCGGCAGACGATCTACGCCCGCTACGGCGAGCAGCTTCGCCAGGCCAAGCAGATCATGATGAAGGCCGAGCGCAACGCCACCACCCGCGCCCTGCTGGACACCATCACCAAGGAGCTGATCCCGGCCGAGGGCGCCGCGGCGTCCGGGACCGGCCCGGCCGCCGAGTCGCCGCCGCCCGGGTCCGAGGGATCGCACGAGGGCGCACACGGCGAGGCCGCGCCCAGCCCCGTGCCCGCCGACACGCCCGTCACCCCGGCGCGGATCAAGGCCGCCTTCTCCTCGGTCGAGGAGCGGGTCGTCCGCGAGCTCATCCTCGACGGCAAGCGGCTCGACGGCCGCGGGCCCAGGGACCTGCGCTCGATCAAGTGCGAGGTCGGCCTGCTGCCCCGCGCCCACGGCTCGGCGCTGTTCCAGCGGGGCGAGACCCAGGCGCTCGTCACCACCGTGCTGGGCACCACCGCCGACGAGCAGCGGGTCGACGGCATCATGGACGAGTACAGCAAGAAGTTCATGCTCGACTACAACATGCCGCACTTCGCCGTCGGCGAGGTCCGCCCGATCCGCGGGCCCGGCCGCCGCGAGATCGGCCATGGCGCCCTGGCCGAGCGCTCGGTCGCGCCGATCCTCCCCGGCTCGCAGCACTTCCCGTACACGATCCGCGTCGTCTCCGACATCCTCGAGTCCAACGGCTCGAGCTCGATGGCCTCGGTCTGCGGCGCGACGCTCAGCCTGATGGACGCCGGCGTGCCGATCAGCGACCCCGTCGGCGGGATCTCGATCGGCCTGGTGCAGGACGAGGAATCGGGCCGCTTCGTCCTCCTGACCGACATCATCGGCGACGAGGACCATTTCGGCGACATGGACTTCAAGGTCGCCGGCACCCAGCGCGGGATCACGGGCATCCAGCTCGACCTGAAGAACCAGGGGATCACCGAGCAGATCATCCGCGAGACGCTCGACCAGGCGCACGAGGCGCGGCTGGAGATCCTTCGGGCGATGCTCCGGGCGATCAAGCGGCCGCGCGACGAGATCTCGGCCAATGCGCCGCGATTGATCCAGATCCAGATCAACCCCGAGAAGATCGGCCTGGTCATCGGCCCCGGCGGCAAGACGATCCGCCGGCTCCAGGACGAGACCGGCGCCAAGATCGACATCGACGACTCGGGCGTGGTGACGCTCTCCAGCCAGGAGGCCGCCGGCGCCGAGGCCGCCCGCGACAAGATCGTGGCGATGACCGAGGGCGTGCAGCCCGGCCGGATCTACGAGGGGCGGGTGACCTCGATCAAGGAGTTCGGTGCGTTCGTCGAGATCCTGCCCGGCAAGGACGGCCTGGTGCACATCAGCGAGATGTCCGACGGCTACGTCTCGAGCGTGGGGGACGTCTGCCGGATCGGCGACACGATGCTGGTGAAGGCCATCGCGATCGACGACCAGGACCGCGTGAAGCTCTCGCGCAAGGCAGCCCTGGCCGAGCGGGGCCTGCCCGACGAGCTGGCCAGCCGCACCCGCCCGCCGGGCGCGCCCGGAGGCGGCGGCGGTGGAGGCGGCGAGTCACGCGGCCCCTCGAGCGGACCGCCCCGGCGGCCACCCCAGGGCGACCGCGGCGGCTACGGCGGCGACCGCGGCGGACCGCCCCGCGGACCGTCGCGGCCCTGATCGATCCCCCATCCCACACCGGTCGGCCGGCCGGTCTCGCACCGGCCGGACCGGACCGGCACGGCCTCGACGACGACCTTCAACCGGCTGCGCACCGCGTCCCGACTCCGGGGGATCCGTCTATCCCCGACCTGCGCGGCGGCCGGCTATCGGCGAGATCTCTCTCCATGGCGAACCTCCTGTCGAGTGCGGTCCCCGACGCGACGATCGACGACCCGGCGGAATCCAACGCCGACGAGTCGTCCGCGCCCGGCCTCGGGGCGACCGCGGCGCCCGCCTCGCCATCAGGCGCGACACCATCGCCGGCGCGCGGCCCGTTTGCGGTGCCGACCGATGTCGAGCAGACGCTGCGCGACCGATACGCCGAGATCGCCCAGCTCGCCGGCGGCCTGGCGCACGAGATCCGCAACCCGCTGTCGACCCTCCAGTTGAACCTCCAGCTCCTGGCCGAGGACTTCCACGATCCCGAGACCCCGCGCGATCGCCGCGCCCTCCAGCGGATCGAGCGGCTCGAGCACGAGGTCAGGCGGCTGCACGGCATCGTCGAGAACTTCCTCCGCTTCGCCCGCATCCAGGACCTGGACCTCCGGCCCGCCGACCTCAACGAGATCGTCGAGGAGCTCTGCGACTTCTACGAGCCGCATGCGGCGACCAAGGGCATCGTGATCCGCACCCAGCTCGCCATCGACCTGCCGACGGTCGGCCTCGAGCCCGACCTGTTCAAGCAGGCCCTGCTCAACCTGGTCCTCAACGCCGAGCACGCCATGCCCTCCGGCGGCGAGCTGATCCTCACGACCCACCGCGAGGGCGGCCACGTGGTCCTGGAGGTCACCGACACGGGCGTCGGCATGACCGACGCGGTCCTCGCCCGGATCTTCGACGCGTTCTTCTCGACCCGCCCGGCCGGCAGCGGCCTGGGCCTGCCCACCACCCGCAAGATCGTCGCCGCGCACGGCGGCTCCATCGAAGTCCAGAGCGAGCCCGGCAAGGGGTCGCTCTTCCGCATCCGGCTTCCCGTTCGCCCATAGTCCGTTGTCCGTGTCGAGCTACCGCTCTCTTCGCCCTCGTCGCCTCGCTCCGATGGCCTCGTCATCCCGGATGCAGCCAGCCGCCGCCATCCGCTTGCGGACAACGGACAACGGACAACGGACCAAGGACAAAGAAGAGATGGACCAGCAGATCCGCGTCCTGGTGGTTGACGACGAGGAGCCCCACGCCGTGGCGGTGGCCGAGAGCCTCGGCCGTGTCGGCTACGAGTGCGTCGTCGCGACCAGCGGCGCCGAGGCACTCCGGCTGATCGAGGAGCAGGTCTTCGACATCATCATCACCGACCTCATCATGGAGGGGGTCGGCGGCATGGAGGTCCTCGCCAAGGCCAAGCGCGAGCTGCCCGAGGCCGGCGTCGTCATCCTCACCGGGCACAGCACGGTCAAGACGGCCGTCACCGCCATGCAGGCCGGAGCGTCCAACTATCTCATCAAGCCCCTCGACATCAACGAGCTGCGGGCCGTCGCCGACAAGGCCTCGCAGTCGCAGCGGCTCCAGCGGTCGAACATCGAGCTCCAGCGGCAGCTCAACGAGAAGTTCGGCTTCGAGGGCGTCATCGGCAGCTCGCCGTCGATGCACTCGGTGGTGGCCCGGCTCCGCCAGATCGCCCCGACGTCGGCCTCGGTGCTGATCACCGGCGAGAGCGGCACCGGCAAGGAGCTCGTCGCCAAGGCCCTGCACATCAACAGCCCCCGCAAGAACAAGCCGTTCGTCCCGCTCAACTGCGCCGAGCTGGGCGAGAACGTCCTCGAGAGCGAGCTGTTCGGCCACGTGAAGGGTGCCTTCACGGGCGCCGACCGCGACCGGATCGGCCGGTTCCAGTATGCCAACGGCGGCACCCTCTTCCTCGACGAGATCGGCGACATGCCGATGACGATCCAGGTCAAGCTGCTGCGGGTGCTCGAGACCGGCGAGATCGTCCGCGTCGGCACGAACGACCCGCTGAAGGTCAACGTCCGGCTGATCTCGGCGACCCACCGCGACCTGGCCGACGCCATCGCCGAGGGCCAGTTCCGCCAGGACCTGTATCACCGGCTCAAGGTGGTCAGCGTCAAGCTGCCGCCGCTCCGCGAGCGACGGGACGACATCCCGCTGTTGATCGACTACTTCCTCAAGGAGTTCGCCACGGCGCACGGCAAGACGGTCCGGGGCGTCACCCCGGCCGTGCGGAAGGTCCTGCTGGCCTACTCGTGGCCGGGCAACGTCCGCGAGCTGCGCAACGTCCTCGAGAGCATGGTCGTCATGGATGCCGACGGCATGCTCGACACCGAAGACCTGACCGAGGACCTCCAGCACGTCGCGGTCACGGGCAAGTCCGACGGACCCTCGGGCGTCGACACGCTCGTCGGCAAGTCGCTCGAGGACATCGAGCGGCACTACATCCTCGAGACGCTGAAGCTCGCCGGCGGCAACCGCGAGGAGGCATCGCGCTCCTCGGCATCGGCGAGCGCACGCTGTACCGCAAGCTGAAGGAATACCAGGTCGGCTGAGGGCTCCGCGTCCCGAAGGTCGGGCGGCCGTCGCTCACCCTACACCGTCGGACGACCTCAATTTGCCGGTCGGCGCGGCCGACCGCCCGGCACGGCTCCCTCAGCGCCCCGCCCGAATCGGCCGATGGTGGTCTCGGACGGTCCGAGCACCCGGGCCCGGACGAGGTGCGTCGCCCCTTTTCTGAACGTAAGATCACATGGTATAATGGCCGTATCGAGCGATAAGGGGGCGGATGCGATGGGGAAGATCCGGCAGTTGCCGCCGTCGGTCGTGAACCAGATCGCCGCGGGCGAGGTGGTCGAGCGGCCGGCGAGCGTCGTCAAGGAACTGCTCGAAAATGCGATCGACGCCGGGGCGACCCGCATCGACCTGACGGTCGAGCGCGGCGGCAAGGACCTGGTACGCGTGGCCGACAACGGCGCCGGCATGGCGCCCGACGACCTGCTCCTGGCGTTCCAGCCGCACGCGACGAGCAAGCTGGTTGAGGCCGACGACCTGCACAGGATCCGCACCCTGGGCTTCCGCGGCGAGGCCCTGGCGGCGATCGCCGAGATCTCCAAGGTCCGCTGCCAGACCCGCCAGGCCGACGCCGGCGAGGGCTCGGAGCTCTGCATCGAGGGCGGCACCTTCGGCCCGATCCGGTCGTGCGGCGGCCCGGTCGGCACCGTGATGGAGGTCCGCAACCTGTTCTTCAACACGCCCGTGCGCCGGACGTTCCTCAAGTCCGACATGACCGAGGCCGGGCACGTCGTCGAGATGTTCTCGCGGATCGCGCTGGCCAACCCCGAGATCCACATGACGTATCGCTCGGGCGGCAAGATCGTGCACGACCTGCCGCCGGTCGGCGGCACCCGCGAGCGGATCGCCGTGTTCTTCGGCCGCGAGCTGGCCGAGTCGCTGCTCTGGGTCGAGGGCCAGCTCGACGAGATGCACCTGTGGGGCTACGTCGCGCACCCCTCGCAGAGCCGCTCGACGGCCAAGGGGCAGTTCCTGTTCCTGGGGGGCCGATACGTCCGCGACCGGTCGCTCAGCCATGCGCTCAACGAGGCCTATCGCGGCCTCTTGATGGTCGGCCGGATGCCCGTGGCCTTCCTTCACCTGGACGTCCCGCCCGAGGAAGTCGACGTCAACGTGCACCCGACCAAGGTCGAGGTCCGGTTCCGCGACTCGAACCGGATCTACAGCCACCTGCTCGCCACGCTCCGGCAGACATTCCTGAAGAGCGACCTGCACTCCCGGCTCCAGGCGGCGCAGGAGCCGGCGACAGCATCGGCCGCCGACACGGCCGGCCCTTCGGGCGCGGCGTCCCGGTCGCCCCGACCGGATCCTTCGGCGCCGATCCTGGAGGTGGACCGGGCGGCAGCCTGGACCGCCTGGACCTGGCCGGCGGCCCGTCCGATCGCCAGACGGTTGCGTCATGGTTCGAGCCGAGCCGGCCCCGGTCCGCGGCGCCCGGGCTCGACCCACAGCCCGCCGCCCCCGCCTGGGCGCAGTCGCTGCCGATGGGGACCTCATCGGGGACCGGCGTGGCTTTCGACGAATTCGCCTCGCCGGCCGGCGGAGGCACGACGTCGGCGCCCCCGCCGCGGGCCATGGTGCCAGCCCGAGGTCGGATGCGACGGGACCAGGCTCGTCGGACATGAACCGCTCGCCGGACGTCGCGGCTGCCGCGTGGGCGCCCCATGATGCGGTCGGCTCCGCGCCGGGCTCGGCCGCGTCCGCACTGCTGGCTGCCGGCCCGCGGCTCAAGGCGATCCAGGTCCACGACAGTTACCTGATCGCCGAGACGGGCGACGGCATGATCGTGATCGATCAGCACGCGCTGCACGAGCGGATCCTCTACGAGGAGCTGCGGGCCCGGGTGTCGCACGGCCAGGTCGAGTCTCAGCGCCTGCTGGTCCCCGAGCCGGTCGACCTGCCCGCCGCCGAGGCCGTCGCGGTCCTCGAGCAGGCCGAGGTCCTGGCGCGGCTAGGGCTGGAGATCGAGGCCTTCGGCGGCGACACGGTGCTGGTGCGCAGCCTGCCCGCGATGCTGCCGGGTGTCGAGCCCAACCGGCTGGTGCGCGACCTTGCCGAGCACCTGCGCACCCAGCCGCTGCCGCCGACCCGCGACGGCCTGCTCGCCGAGCTCCTGCACATGGTCGCCTGCAAGGCGGCCATCAAGGCCGGCCAGCCGCTGACCCCTCCCGAGATCGATGCCCTGCTCGAGCGACGGCACCTCGTCGGCGACTCGCACCACTGCCCGCACGGCCGCCCCACCGCCCTGGTCTTCACCCGCGCCGACCTCGAGAAGCAGTTCGGCAGGATCTAGACTGGATCGCCGCGCGGTTGCGTTGCGCCGACGAGCCCGACGCGCGAGCGAGTGGATGAATCATCGCCGTCAGAATCCACTCGCTTGCGCGTCGGGCTCGTATCGGCGGGATCGTCGCCTCGTGCACAATCAAACTGTTCGGTTCTCGAATCAGTCGCCGTAGAACCTTGAACACCGGGTCGATGAGTGCCGACGGTCGGGGGATAAATCCCGCCATTGTCCTCCCATGCCCTGCGGCGGGATGGCCCGCGCGTATCGCGCCGCGGGGCCATCCGTCGGTTGCCCGAGATCAGCCGGTGTGCGCCATCTCGCGGCAGACCTTCTCGCAGGCCTGACACGCCTTGACACACTCCTTCATCACCTCGTCCTCCTGGCCTTCGCACGCCGCCGCACAGTCGTGGCAGGCCTGGGCGCACGCCTGGTGGGCGTACTTGGAATAGGGGCTGCTGCGTGCCATCAGCTCGGCCGTCAGGGCGCAGAACGCCTGACAATCCATCGTCGCCTCGTGCGACCTGGCGTGGTGCTCGGCATGTGGCCCCCCCTTCTTCAGCTCGCCGAGGCAGTGGTGGGCCGCGCGGTTGCAAGCCTTGACGCACTCGCCCAGCGTCTTGATATGTTCGTCGTGTTCGTGCCGATGCTCGTGGTCCGCGCGGGCGGTGCCGCCGCCCACGGCGAGCAGTCCGGTGGCTCCGGCACCCAGGATGCCCAGCAGTTCCCGTCGATCCATGATGTTCTCCTCGAGTTGAGGGGACACAGTCGTGGCGGCTCACCCGTCGTGAGCCGCGCCCTCGCCTCCTCATCCTCACCATTGCGATCGGCGAGGGGGCGGGGGCGCGGCCCCGGTTCCATTCGGAGGCCACGAGTCCTCGATGTTCTCGCGCCCGGCAATCTCGACGGGATCATCTCGGGCGCAGCGGCGATCGGCCGGTCCCATGGGCACGATGCGGGACGTCGACCGCGGCGGGGCGAGAAAGCCCCGGCAAGAGGCGATGCCTCAAATCAGCAGTCGGGAAGTGAGAAGATAGATGGGCACGTGCTGCGGCGGGCTGGCCGTCGGTGGCAAGGTTCGGTCCAGCAGAGCGGGGGCGAGGAGTGTCACGCCAGCCACTTGCCCGAGGTCCCGAGCCGCAACATCGCGGTTCTCCTCGGGTCCCCGACCCGGCCTGGGATCAGGTGCTCCCGGGCGCTCGGTGCGGCAGAGGCAGCAGCCGGACGCGTCCGTCCCGCATTTCGCAACACCCGAGAGCCGGCCGGGATGATTTGATGTCCTGGAGGCGCCGCCATCACGACCGGAGGCGGACAGGGCCCTGCAACAACCGCAGGCCGCGGCGGTCGCACAGTCGCCGTCCTTCGCCATCTCGCAGGCCGAGATGCCCGCGGTCGCGAAAAGGCTACCCACGATCGCCAGGACGGCAATCGAGGAAAGCCTGTGGCAGAACGGGACAGGGCTCATGTTCAACCCATCGGTATGAGGACGATCGACGCCCATGCTTTGAACTCTATGCGAATACCCCGGCAGAGACAAGTAGGAGACAGGCATGCACGCCGGAGGTCGTCCGGTCTGGCCGATGGCTCCGACCCGCCAACGTGCCATACGGCCATGAAGCCAAGAACGCCGGACCACGCAGCGTCAGGGCGGCTCACCGGGCATGGCCGCCGCCAAAGACACGTCTCGCCAGGCATTCAGGGCGGGCACCCTGGTAGAATCGGAGCTCGCCCGACTGGCGACCGGCGACGACCGGTTGGTTTGATCGATGGCTGAGGGGGAGAAGTCTCAATGAGAATCGGTGTCATCACGCCGACCTACGTCCGGCCCAAGCTGCTGAATCGATTCCTCCGGCGAATGCAACAACAGACGTATCCCGATTGGAGGCTCGTCGTCGTCCACGATGGCCCGAACGAGGACATCGAGCGGCTCGTTCGACGGGCGAGCGAGCAGGACGCCCGGGTCGCCTACACCCACACCGATCGAAGGTCGAACAATTACGGCGTGACGCCTCGCGCGGAAGGGTTCGCCACATGATCCGCGAGGCGCAGCCCGATTACTGCGTCTTCTGGGACGACGACAACCTGTTCTGGAAGCACGCCATCGCGAGGATCGTCGCCGCGCTCGAGGAAGCCGGCCGTCCCGACCTGCTCCTCGTCCCGATCCGGTACGGCAAGGAAATGAAGCCGCCGGGCGGAGTTGCCATCGAGCAGCTCACGTGGGGCGACGTGGACACGGCCACGATGGTGGTCCGGCCCGAGGTCGGCCTCGAGAGCTACGAGCACATGTTGAGGACCTACCACGAAGAGGAACCGAAGTTCTTCTACACCCAGGATGCCCGGTGCTTCCTCCATATCCGCGACCAGTTGCCGGGCGTCCGGATCGCCGCGGCGGGGGGCGGGCCGATCGCAATGCACGATGGGCTGAGGACGACGGTCTATGTTCGCAATCTCCTCGGGCTGCCGCCTCTGGGGATCGCCTCGCGGTTTCTGAGACGCGACGCCTCGAGCCGGCGAAAGTCCGCCCAGCCGGCCGACCCGCAGGACAAGTCGAACACGCCGCCCTTACCGAACGAGCTCCAGCACGGTGGGAATCCGCGATCCGGCTGAAGGTCCGTTCCCGAATCACGGTCACCTAGTCGGCGACCTTGAGGACGACCCGGAACCGCGCCTTGCCGCTCATCATCCGGTCGTAGGCCTCGGCGACGCGATCGAGCGGGTAGACCTCGTTCATCGACTTCACGCCGGTCCGCTGGCTGAAGGCCAGCGTGTCCTGCGAGTCGATCGACGTCCCCGAGTACCAGCCCTTGACCGAGCGGCTGCCGGTCAGGAGCAAGATCGGCGAGACCTGCATCGAGGGCGCGGCGCCCAGGACCATCAGCGTACCGCGGACGGCCAGGCCGCCCTGCACGGCGCTCATCGCCTCGCCGCTGGTCGCCGTCGCCAGGATGACCGCCGCGCCGCCGAGCTTCTGCAGCTCGGCCGAGGGGTCCTGAGCCTGGCTATCGATGTAGACCGACGCGCCGAGCTCGCGGGCAAGCGGCTCCTTGTCCCGGCCCCGCGCGATGCCGACTGTTTGAAACCCCATCCGCGCCGCGTACTGGACGCCCAGGTGCCCCAGGCCGCCCAGGCCGAGCACCGCGACCACGTCGCCGGGCCGGGCGCCGCTGTTCCGCAGCGCATTGAAGGTCGTCAGCCCGGCGCACATCAACGGTGCGGCCTCGACGGGGTCCAGGTCGTCCGGCATCCGCGCGACGGCACTGGCGGGGGCGACCAGGTATTCGCCGTAGCCGCCGTCGAATGAGATCCCCGTCACCTGCCCGCGCACGCAGGCGAAGAAGTCGCCGCGACGGCAGTGGTCGCAATAGCCGCAGTAACCCCCATTCCAGCCGACGCCCACCCGCTGGCCGGGCGACCACCCGGCGACGCCGGGCCCGATCGCGTCGATCACGCCCGCCACCTCGTGCCCCGGCACCCTGGGGTACTGGATGCCCGGCATGGCCCCATCCTTGGTCAGCGAATCGCTATGGCAGATGCCGCAGGCCAGCACCTTGATCCGAACCGAGCCGTCACCGGGCTCCGGGATCGGACGGTCCATCAACTCGAAATCGCCGCCGGCCGCCGAGACCTGAGCAACGCGCATCCGCCACCTCACTTCGGGCTTTCGGTTCCGGGCAGGGATCCACCGATCGAAGCGGTCGAACATCTTACGCCATCTGCGATGAACGGCAAGGAGCCCAGTCGCGCGAGCCACTAACCCCTAGCCCCTCGCCCCTGACCCCTCTTAGAATCGAGCTGTGGGTCGGCTCGCGGCGCGATGGGGCTGGCCGGTCGGGCGATGTCGGTCGTAGGGGAACGGGGGGCGCCCCGCTTGCTCGGGGCGTATCGGGCGATGATCTGCGTGACCATCGGGCGGGGCCGGCATTCCTCACTCGCCCAGGAGTGGAAGGACGCCGCGGAGGCCGGCGTGGATCTCGTCGAGCTCCGCGTCGACTGCCTGCGGCGCGATCCTGACATCAAGCGAATCCTCAAGGACCGGCCGACGCCGATGGTCTTCACCGTCCGACGCGGCGCCGACGGCGGACTCTGGCGGGGCAACGAGGACAAACGCCAGCAGTTGCTCCGCGAGGCCATCGCCGCCGGCGTCGATTACGTCGACCTCGAGATGGACATCGCCCCCAAGATCCGCCGGTTCGGCAAGACCAAGCGGATCATCAGCTACCACAACCTGAAGAACACGCCCGTCGACGTCCGCGACATCGCCGAGAAGATGGAGGAGTTCGACCCCGACGTCGTGAAGGTCGCCACCTCGGCCGACACGCTCGCCGACGCCTCGCGGGTCCTGCACCTGGGCGCCGAGTCGAAGGCCCCCACGATCCCCATCGCCATGGGCGAGATCGGCGTTTTCACCCGGATCCTCGGGGCGAAGTACGGGGCCCCGTTCACCTACGCCGGCTTCAATCCCGAGCGCGTCTTCGCCGCCGGGATGCTGCCGTATACGGTCGCTCAAGAACGACCTCGACTACGACCGGATCAACGCGAGTACCGAGGTCTACGGCGTGCTCGGCGACCCGATCGAGCAGAGCCTCAGCCCGGTCGTGCACAACGCGGCGTTCCGTCACCTGGGACTCAACAAGGTCCTGGTGCCGTTCCTGGTGCCCGACGGGCAGCTCGCGACGTTCTTCCAGGAACTGATGTGGCTGGAGATCCGGGGATGCAGCGTGACGATCCCGCACAAGGAGGCCCTCGTGCCCCTGCTCCAGCAGAAGGAAGGGGCTGTCGAGCGCACTGGGACCTGCAACACCGTGCTCATCCAGCAGGAAGGGCGCCGGGTCGGGTACAACACCGACTATCGCGCCGCCATGGACTCGCTCGAGGACGCCATGGGCGGCCGGGCCAGCGAGGAGGAATCGAGCCCGGTGTTCGAGAAGCTGGTCATGATCCTGGGCGCGGGGGGCGTGGCACGCTCGATCGCCTTCGGCCTGGCGCGGCGCGGGGCGAACGTCACGATCGCCAATCGCCACGACGACCGTGCAACCCGGCTGGCCGAGGAAGTCGGCTGCCGGGCGATCACCTGGTCGGCGCGGTCGAGCACGCCGGCGGACGTCGTCATCAACTGTACTCCGGTCGGCATGCACCCGAACGTCGACGATACCCCCATGCCCCCGGGGGCGTTCCACCGGCCCAACATGGTCGCCTTCGACACGATCTATCATCCCGAGAACACCATGATGCTGAAACTGGCGCGGGAGCGGGGCTGCAAGGGGGTCACGGGCGTGGACATGTTCCTCCGCCAGGCGGCCCTCCAGTTCAAGCTCTACACCGGGCAGGAGGCTCCGATGGACGTGATGCGCGAGGCGCTCCGCCGCCGGCTCTCGCCCGTCCGCCAGGCATGAGCGACCGACCGATGCCCGCCGAGGCGGGAAAGCGGGGAACCGGGCTGGTGCTGATCGGCGGCCGCGGCACGGGCAAGTCGACAGTCGGCCGGCTGGTCGCCGGGCGGATCGGCCGCCCGTTCTTCGACTCCGACCGCGAGGTCGAGGCCCGCAGCCGACGATCGATCCGGGCCATCTTCTCCGAATCCGGCGAGCCGGCGTTCCGCGACTGGGAGGAACAGACCCTCGCCCGGCTCGCGGCCGAGGCGCCGGGGCCGTCCTGGCCACCGGCGGCGGCGCGATCCTGCGCGAGGCCAATCGGGCGGTCCTCCGCGGCTTCGGGCTCGTCGCCTGGCTGACGGCCGCTCCCGCCGAGATGGCCCGCCGGCTCGCGGCCGATCGAGCCGGGGCTGGCCGACCGGCCGGCGCTCACCGCCGCCGGGACGCTCGAAGAGCTCGTCGCCGTCCTGGAGGCCCGGACGCCGCTCTACTCGGGGCTCGCCGATGTGACGATCCCGACCGACGGCCTGAGCCCCGCACAGGTCGCCGAGGCCCTGCTGGCGCACTGGCCCGGGGAGCCGCCGTCATGCTGAGCAACTGGCCGGTGTTCGCCGCGCTGGCGATCGGGTTCTTCCTGATCGGCACGGTCGTCGGTAGCTTCCTCAACGTCTGCATCTACCGGATCCCCTGGGAGAAGAGCGTCATCTGGCCGGGCTCGCATTGCCCGCGGTGCTGGTCGGCGATCGCGCCGCAGGACAACATCCCGATCGTGAGCTGGCTGGCACTGCGGGGCGAATGCCGACGGTGTGGCCTGCCGATCTCGATGCGGTATCCGCTGATCGAGGCGCTGGTGGGGCTCCTGTTCCTGGGCGCCTTCGTCGTCGACGTGATCGCGGGGCCGCAGAGGCCCTGGGGCCAGGTCGCGACGAACCAGCTCGTCGCCGCGGCCTATCACTGCATCTTCCTGTCGCTGCTGGTGGCGGCGACGTTCATCGACTTCGACCTGATGATGATCCCCGACCTGGTCACGGTGACCGGCATGGTCGCCGGCCTGGCGATGGGGACGATCTGGCCGGAGATCCGGCCCCAGCCGGCGGCCGCGACGACGCACCTGGGCGGCTTCCTCACCGGGCTGGCCGGCCTGGCCGTGGGGGCCGGGCTGACGCAGGCGATCCGGTCGCTGGCCGGCTTCGTGTTCCGTCGCGAGGCGATGGGCTTCGGCGACGTGACCCTGCTGGCCATGATCGGCGCCTTCCTGGGGTGGCAGGCGGCCGTGCTGACCTTCTTCCTCGCCGCATTCCTCGGCCTGGTGCCCGCGGCATGGAAATTGTTGAACTACCTGAGGAAATGGATCGGCGGCGGCCAATTATCCAGTTCCGACCGCGAAATCCCTTATGGACCCTACCTCAGCATGGCGGCGGCCACTTTGCTCTTCGCCTGGCCCTACGTCTGGAAGGGCTGGGCGGAAGGACTGTTCAAGACACTCCGTGTGTTATTCTGGTGGGTACTGGGGGTGGAGAACATCCGGGATTGATCCGGAAAGCGGGCGATGCGGCTCGCCGACGGCACTCGCGGTCGTCGTCCGCTTTCGCGCGGTGGACGCCCGGCACTCGCCCCCCTGACGGAGGGATTCCATGGCTTACCAGTACAAGAGGCGCAGGCCGTCGATCATCCGGAATTTCTGGGTCTATCGCCGGCTGATCGGCACCGCAGTCCTGCTCGGGCTGATGCTCTGGTTCATCTGGGCCAACAACGCACCAGTCACCGTGACCTTCCCGTTCGGCCTGGCCAGCGTGGAAAGCACGACCGGCAAGGTGATCCTCCTGAGTGCCCTGGTGGGATCCCTCCTGACGATCCTGGCCACCACGGTCTTCTTCGCCGTGAGGCGGCTGCGCAGCGCGCCGGCGCCGCAGGACCCTCCCAGCCCCTCCGATCCGACCCCGGATCGCCCTCCGCCGGACTACGCCGCCAAAACCACCGAGGGGTTTCCCAATGCTCACTGGTCAAATTGACGAAGAAAGATGAAGGGAATTCGTCTCTCATCCTGAGTCAACGCGATCGGGGCCCAAACTTGTCGCCTGGAACCGCGCAGCCAACATCGTGCCAACCGTCCCGGGCGGCCGCTCCGGCCCCGGAGTCCTCCCGGACCACGCTCCCGTCCTCCGAGATTTCCCCGTCCCGCCGACGCCCGCATCGGCGATCGCGGCGGGCCGCCGCGGTCCTGGCCGCGATGGCCGGCGCCGGGCTGGCCGCGGCGGCGGGCTGCTCGGGTCAGTCGTCGTTCCTCGCCGGCCCGACGCGCGGCCAGATGAAGGCGAGCCTCGCCCACCTCGAGTACGAGAACTCGCAGGTCAAGCGAGACCTGGCCAAGCTCCGCCGCGAGAACCGCGACATGGAAGACCGGCTGGTCCAGCAAGAGCAGGACAACGGTGAGCTGACGGCGCGACTGGACGACGCCCGGAACCTGCTTCGCGACCGGGGGGGCGAGTCCGCCGAGCACGCCCTGGCGGACCGCGAGCCCTCCGAGGAGCCCGGCGGACCCCGGGCGATCCCCGCCGGGCAGTCGAGTCGCAAGCGGCGGCGGCAGCCGTTTGCCCGGATCCCGGGTCAATTCGCCCCGGCGACGCCGGAGAGCGAACCGGCCGACGACGAGCAAGCCCTCGGTCCGCTGCAGCCGGCCGCGACGCCGAGCAACGGGTCGGACTCGTCGAAGCTTCGCATCGAGGATGATGCCGAGACGCACACGTCCTACAACGGCCCGCTGCGCTGGAGCCCGGTGGCGGTCAGCCCGGGTAACCCGACCTCACGGGTCCGCTGATCGGATCGATCCTGGATCAGGCGACCTCGGGGTCCGGGACCGAGACCTCGGGCACGCGGATTTCCCGGGGGAAGACGATCGTGACCGATGTCCCTTGCCCCTCGATGGAGGACAGGGTGATTTCCCCCTGGAGCTGGGCGACCAGCTCGCGGCAGATGGCCAGCCCCAGGCCGTTGCCCTCGACGGACGAATGCTCGTCCCGCGACAGCCGGTAGAAGGGCTGGAAGACCAGCTCAAGGGAGTCGGGCGGGATGCCCGGCCCCGTGTCGGCGACGGTGACGGACCAGGAATCGGCCTCCACCTTACCAGTGACGCGCACCTGCCCTCCTACTGGCGTATATTTGAGGGCGTTGGAGACCAGGTTTCCGAGGACCTGCTGGCACCGCGAGGCATCGGTGACCACGGGGCTTTGGGGCGAATCCAACTGGGACTCCCAGCGGATGTGGCGGGTCGCCGCGGCCGTGGCGAACTGGCGGGTGATCTCGTGCAGGAGCGCGCCGAGTGTAAACGTGCCCAGGCAGAGCGGGCGCGAGCCCTGGACGATCCCCGCATAGTCGAGATAGCTGCGGGTGAGCTGCAACATGTCGTCGCAGAGCGTCACCATCGTCAACAGGTGGGTGCGTTGATCGGCCGTGAACGCCGAAGTTGGCTCCCCCAGCAGCAGGTCGAACCCGGCTTTGAGGGAAGTGAGCGGCCGGCAAAGCTCGTGGCTGAGGCTGGAGAACGCCCATCTGAGCTCGCCGCGGTCGATCAGGAGGTCTCCCCCGGCCCGGCTCTCCGTGGGCTGGAACGCATTGTGCTGGACATCCATGGCCTGAGCTTCCCCGGTGCGCTTCGGCAATTTGGGTAAACCGTGCTGTCCGCGGACGAGGCGGATACGCTCCGTCGTACCGGCCCGGTTGATCCTGGTAGCGGCTTCTGAGGGGGATAAGGGAGGGTCATGAGACGACGATTTGATTGGCCAGGAGTGGATGGCCGTCGGTCAGGTCGAGTACGGCCTGATGCGCCAATTGCTTGGCATGATAGGTCCGCGAACGGCCCTGGAGGATAATCATGTCCTCGGAATAGACGACGTGGAGGTCACGGATTCGACCGCTGGCGACGCGATTGATGTGGCCCTCGATGAACTGGGCGAGCTCCTTGTGGCTCTTGCCCATTCCGAATCGCCGGAGCTCTGTCGCCGACTCATACAGCGGCATGCCAGTCTCCCACGTCATTAGCTTCGCGATCGAGGCGACGCCCGCGGGGCGGGACGCTGCCAATCGAGAGATCGGGAGAGAGTCTCGGGTCGGTCAATCCCCGAGCTTTCGGGAATGGGCCGGGCGTCATCTCCAGGAGGGGCGGCGCCAGGTCCATACCATCCGTGATCCCAACCGGCAGATTCTTATCACTCAAGGGATAGCAGCAGGGCCGGGGAAGGATCGACGGAAATTCGGCCCGATCCTTCGGAATACCGAGCAGGATATCGAGTGATCGGCCGGCGTCAAACGCAAAAAACCATCGAGTCGCCGACCGACCCTACTCGCCGTGGGACATCTCGGTGTGGCGACGGAGCGGCCGCAGGCCCGAGGCACCGGCCTGGTTGGGGGCCTCCAGCAGCTCGTCGGTCTGGATGATCGATTCCGCCAGCTTGGCCATGGGGATGCGACGGTCCTGGCTCTGCCGCTGGAGCAAGCCGGAAGGCCTCGCTCTCGTTGAGGTGCCGACGCGACATCAGGATGCCCTTGGCCCGCTCGATCAGCTTCCGCTCGCGGAGGGTCGACTTCAGCTCGTCAACGTCGTCCTGGAGCGCCTTGAGCTCGCGGGCGCGGGCCACCGCCACCTGGACGGCGGCGTGAAGGCTGGGATTGGTCGCCGGCTTGAGCAGGTACGAGATCACCCCGTCCTCGACCGCCTGGTCGATCAGGTTGGGATGGCCATGGGCCGTCAGGATAATGACAGGAGTTCCCGGATCGACGGCAATCTGTCGGGCCGCCGAGAGCCCGTCGAGCCCTGGCATCTCGATGTCCAGGAAGATGGCGTCCGGGAGCGTCCGCCGACACATCTCGATGGCGCGCTGCCCGTCATTGACGACGGACACCACGTCGTAACCCAGAGATTCCAGTTGGTTCTGCAGTCCGACCGCGACTGGTTTCTCATCGTCCGCGATCACAACACGATAGGGCCGAGTCATCGCCGTATTCCTCTCGTAACACGGGCAGAGTGGGGAGGACCGATCTCTCTGCAAATCCGGTTCCAATCCGCATAGAATCCGGATCGTTGAAGTTCGATGGCGCTGGAGTGCACGGCCATCGCCGCGGTCACCGGCCGGACAGGATCTCTTGACGCCATCCGGGCGGCTGGCACAATGCCAGCGGGTGAGTGGGACCCTCGGTCGAGGTCTGGCGGCATCGCATTGCCTGCCCTTCGTGGAGGATCATCGGGAGCGTGGCCCATCATTCCTGGTCATTCTTGTCGTTCGATGATCTGGCCGTGGGCGACGAATGGGAGAGCCCAAGGCGGACGGTGACCGAGGCGGACGTCGTCCTCTTCGCGGGGCTCTCCGGGGACTACAACGCGATACACGTCGATCATCACGCGGCGGGGCGCGGCCCGTTCGGCCGGCCCGTCGCCCATGGACTGCTCGGCCTGGCGATCGCCTCGGGTTTGATCAGCCAGTCGCCCCGACTGGACACGCTCGCCTTCCTTGCCATCCTCGAGTGGAGGTTCCACCAGCCCATCTTCTTCGGCGACACCATCCATGGGGTCTCGCGCGTCGATGCGCTCGAGCCTACGGGAGGCGGTCGCCGTGGCGTGGTGACCTGGCACCGGAGGATCTTCAATCAGGATGACCGGCTGGTTCAGGAGGGTCGCACGCAAACCCTGGTCCGGGCCAGGCCCAGGTCGAAGCCTTCGCAAGACACGATCACCGACGATCCCGCACAGCAACCATCATGATGCCGACCTCTGATCGACGTCGATTACGTCCCCATCACTATAACAACGGGCGGCCGTCGCGACGATCCCAATCGCCGGACGATTCACCGAATTTCTTCGGGCTCGCCGAACCGGGGATCGAGCCGGGCATCGGCAGCGGTCGGGCGATTGACTCCCGCGGCGGGTTTGCCCATCATGTCTGGGCGGTTCCCCGAGGTTTTCGCGGGGCGAGTCCCGTCCGTGCGCCGCGCCGGTGCTCGGGAAAATCCGTCGGCGCGGGCGGACCGGATCGGGGGGTGGGTGGCCAAGATGTCCGGAGCATCGGAACGCATGGTGGCCCTGGTGACGGGGGCGGCGCAGGGGATCGGGCTGGGGATCGCGCGGGCGCTGGCGGCGGCCTCGTACGGGGTCGTGCTGGCCGACGTCGAGCGCGAGCGGGTCGAGTCGTCGGTCGCCGGGCTGGCCGCCGAGGGCTTCGCGGCCGCCGGAGAGTACCTCGACGTCACCCAGGCGGACGACTGGGCCGGGGTCGTGGAGCGGACGCGTGACCGCTGGGGGGGCCTCGATGTGCTGGTCAACTGCGCGGGGATCAGCCCGCGCGGCACGATCGAGTCGACCGACGAGGCCCTGTGGGACCGCACCCTGGGGATCAACCTCAAGGGTGCCTGGCTGGGCATCAAGACCGCGCTGCCGCTGCTGCGCCAGCGGCGAGGGACGATCATCAACGTCGGCTCGGTGCGTGCCACGCGGCCGATGCCTGGGCTATTCTCCTACGTGGTGAGCAAGGCCGGGCTCTGGGGCATGACGCAGCAGGTGGCCGTCGAGTGCCTGAACGACGGCGTGACCTGCAACATGATCGCCCCCGGCTGGGTGGATACGCCCGGCGAGCGGGTCATCCAGGCCCGGCACGGCCGGCCCGACTTTCCGGAGGGGCTCCGCAACCTCACCACGATCGAGGAGATCGGCGCGGCGGCCGTGTACCTCGCCTCCGAGCCGGCGCGGAAGGTCAGCGGCGTGATCCTCTATCTCGACTCGGGCCTGCACGTCGCCGACGACGCCGGCATGGTGCACCTGCCGGGGCGAGACACGACGCCCTACGAGCAGCGGCTCTGAAGATCGGATCTCGCCCGGTGAGCTGAGCCGAGCTGGCGGCCGCGCCCGGCGACGGCTCGGGCGGGAAAGACGCGTCCGCGCCGGACCCGGCCGGACAGTGTCCCGGTCGAATCGGCGCGGATCGGTTGGGCGGCGGGAGGATCGGGCAGGTGGAAGGAGGGGAGGGGATGGTGGCGGCGTTGCCGACCGTCAGACCATTTCCTTCAGCGACTTGAGCGGCTGCGCCTTGACGACGTTGCGCGCGGGCTTGGCCGGGTACGTCCATGCATCTGCTTGGTGAACGGGTTGAGCTTGCGAGCTGGCCTTGGTCGCCGGCTTGCGCACGACCTTGAGCTTGAGCAGGCCCGGGATGATGAACAGGCCGGGGCCCTTCTTGCCCAGGTCGCTCTTGATCAGCTCGGACAGGTGGTCGAACAGCGTCGAGACCTGCTTCTTCGACAGGCCGCTCGACTCGGCGAGCTTCGTGAAGATCTCCGCCTTGGTCCGGGACTTGGCCTTCTTCTCGGTGCTGGCGGGGGCCGCCTTCGGCTCGGCGGCCTTGGGTGCGGCTTTCTTGGCCATGGGCGATTACTCCTCCTGTGGGGATCGTCTGCCTCGCCTCGTGCGGGGCGGACCGGACGGTTCCTGCACCCGAGGATGCTTCGACCGAGGCTCCTGCAGTTCGTTTTCGACGATTATGCCGGAAACATCCAGCAAAACCACGGAGGAAATCGCCGTTTTCGCCCAAAAACCCCGAGAATACGGGGGGCAACCGGGAGATTGGGCCCGAAAACCGGGCAGAAACCGCGATCCCGCGGGGTGTGGATCAGACGGCGATCCGCTGGCGGCGGGGTTCGAATCCCATCAGGAAGCGGCCCGTTGCGGAGATCATCGCGACATGGAAGCCTGCCCCGGCATAAGCCTCGGCGCTGCGGGACGCCTGGGCGAAGTCGGTGAACGAGCGGTGCATGTGGAAGGTCCCGTCGCTGACGCGCAGCAGGACCGTCGGGCTGTCGGAATGTGCAATCGTCCTCATGGTGGTCGAACTCCCGATGCAGATCGAGGACGTCCCCGGGTGTTCGGCGAGGAGTCGCCGATCCCGGTCTGTCGTCCAATGGCCGTCTCCGGCCTCGTCCACTTTACCTACGGACCTCCTGGCGATTTGTGCCTCGGTCGGTCGGATTTTCCCTGCCGATGAACCGACTGGTCGCCTGCAACTCGCGCGCCGTTCCTCGGCCACCTGGGTCCGGCCGGCCGATGGATTCAATCCCCCGCGGCCCTGGTCGTCGAGCGTCGCCGGTCGGGGACCCCGTGGATCCGCGGCATTCGCCCCCGCGGCGGCGGGCTCGACCACGATCGTATTGGCGATTCCCTGGATTGCGACGGTCCGCGTCCGGTGGCCCAGGGCCTTCAGGGCATCGATCGTGCCGGCGGGCCAGTCGCCAGGCCCCTCGAGGCTCAGGACGTCGGGGAACCACTGGTGGTGGGTCCGCGGCGCGTCGACGGCCGCGCGGGGGTCCATGCCGAACTCGAGCAGGTTCAGGACGACCCAGAGCGTCGTGTTGGGGATGGTCCGGCCACCCGGAGAGCCGGTCACGATCCGGACACGGCCGTCCTTCAGGACCAGGGTCGGCGACTGCGAGCTGAGCATCCGCTTGCCGGGCTCGATCGTGTTGGCCGGGGTGCCGATCCAGCCGCGGGCATCGGTCCGGCCGGGGACGAGATTGAAGTCGCCCATCTCGTTGTTGAGCAGGAAGCCCGCGCCCTCGACGACGCACTTGGCGCCGAAGGAATCCTCGAGCGTGTAGGTCAGCGCCACGGCGCCGCCGGCCGAGTCGAACGTCGAGAAGTGCGTGGTGTGGTCGCCCTCGGCCGGCAGGATGGGGAAGGTCGCGAGCTCGGCGCTGGGGGTGGCGCGGTCGCCGATCGTGCGGGCGAGGCCGTCGGCGAACGGCTTCGACGTCAGCTCGACGACCGGCACGTCGACGAACTCGGGGTCGGCCAGCCGGGTGGCGCGGACGAAGTAGGCCCGCCGCATGGCCTCGGCGACGCGGTGCAGGGTACGCGGCGAGCCGCGGCCGTCGGCCTTGAGGTCGTAGCGCTCGAGGATGTTGAGCATCAACCCGATCGTGACCCCGCCCGAGGACGCCGGCGGTGCGCCATACACGTCGAAGCCGCGGAAGGTGGTGTGGACGGGCGGTCGCTCGCGGGCCTCGTACGATCGGAGGTCGTCGCGGGTGACGAAGCCGCCGCGGGTTTCCATGTAGCGGGCGATCAGCTCGGCGGTGCGGCCGTTGTAGAACTCGTCGGGGCCGCCGGCGGCGATCCGGTCGAGGGTCGCGGCCAGGTCGGCCTGGACGAGTCGGTCACCGGCCTTCCAGGGCTTGCCGTCGGGCCGTCCCAGGGCGGCGACGGTCTCCGGATAGTCGCCGAGCCGGCCGAAGTCGCCGGAAGCCCCCCGGCGTCCGTCCTGGCCCGCCTCGTCGCGGCCGAGCTGGCGATTGAGCGAGGTGGCGAGGTCCTCGGAGATCGGGAACCCCTCGCGGGCCAGCCGCGCGGCGGGGCGGACCAGCTCGGCCCAGGGGCGCTTGCCCCACCTGGCATGGGCCATGGCGAGGCCGCGGACGGTCCCCGGGACGCCGGCCGCCCAGGCGCCGGTCCGATAGCGGGGGCGCGGCTTACCGTCGGGTCCGAGATACATCTTCGCCGAGGCGGACCGCGGCGCCCGCTCGCGGAAGTCGACCGCGACGACCTCGCGGCGGTCGGGCAGGTAGGCGACCAGGAAGCCGCCGCCGCCCAGGTTGCCGGCTTCGGGGAGGGTCACCGCCAGGCGCGAAGGCCGTCGCGACGGCCGCGTCGATGGCATTCCCTCCGTCGCGGAGCGCCACGCGGCCGGCCTCGGCGGCGTTGGCCTCCTGCGCGACGACCACGTGCCGGGCGAAGACATCGCCGTCGCTGGCGGCCATCGCCGAGCCTGCCACCACCACGCCGATCAGGACGACCCAGCCGATCCGGGTTGCTCGCTTCATGATGTTCACCCGTTGTTGCGGTCGCTCCAGCCGGTAGCCGTCGGAGCGGCGGCGGAATGGACGAGGCCTTCAACCTCAGGTGTGGATTGAGAGAGAGCCATTGAAGGCTCTTCCGATGCGTCTGTATACCCGGCCCCAATGGCCCCGGTCAATGGACGCGATCGGGGAGTCAGCGGGTCCTGGATCCCCTCCGACTTGATTTCGTGGGACGAATTAGGAGCAGGCGTGTACTGAACTTGGGTTCGCCCCGCCCCGTGAGTCGCTATTCCATGGTTGCCGCCAGGGCAGGTTCCTCCCTGAAGTCAGCGTCACGCAGGTCAGACCCCCGGCTGTCCGTCCCCGTTCCGGGGCCTCTTTGCTTTCCATGGTGATGGAGCGACGAGAGACGATGCGGCAGTAAGAAAGGCACACGCTACGAATACGGGCACACCTGTCGTTTCGGCCGCCGGGTCAGGGTAGAAGTAAAAACACATGTAATAACTTAGACCGCAGCCAATCAATACGAACCAGCGAAACGGCTGGGCGACGAATACCGGCAGGGCGGGCAGGAAAAAGACGACATCCGCCGGGCCCTTCATGGGGATCGCGGCAAACAGCAATGCACACACAAATGTTGCGTTTAGCATCTGGCCAATGGTAAACCGATATCGGGAAGGCGACATCGCCGGGCCTCCTCTTGTGCCATCACCCACAACACCAATACCTTAGCAAGTTCTATTAGGTTAGAATACGGAGACATAGCGCAAATCAAGAGCTGACCGAGGTCCGGCCGACGCGGTTGTCCGGCGCCTCACCCGAGGGCGTCTCCCGCTCCGTACCACCTTCCACTACAGCCACCCGTACGGCGCTGGCGGCGGCGGGCCGGGACCCGCTGGACATCACCATGCCGACCGCCGGGAGCCAGGCGGGCGGCGATCGGGCGAGCCGGGTCGGTAGGGACCTGACGGTATCGGCCGCGGCAGGGTCGGAAACCCGCGCCGAACCGAGGCGACCGCTGGGCACTGTACGGCTCGACCGATCACCGGCAGGGCCGGCTCCTCAAGGAGGCGGGAGACCGGTCGCTTCCAGCCAGGCCGTATGCCGTCCGGTGCATTACACGCTCTGGCTCCCACAGCGGCTCGGTCCGCCCGGTCGGTCGCCGACGGAGCTCGCTCCACCGCGGCCCTGTCTTCCCCGTTCCAGGCGTCTGCATGACCGAGAGGATTTTGTCGCGCCGATTTTTTTCTTGACCGGGGCGCAGGCAAGTGTTGAACTAACCCTCCACAGGACCGAGGGGGGCTCCGGCGATGCGGCGACACTGCGGACGACTTGCCTGGTGCGCGAGCCTTTGTTGGGCCCTTTGCCTGGCCGCGCCGATGGTCGGCGCGGTGCGGGCCGACACTCTGCTGGTCAACCAGCCGTATGACGGGACAAGTATCGGGCGCATCTCGCAGGTCTTCCCCGATCAGTCCAGCTTCACGACGTATCAGTTCGACGACTTCACGACCGACGATCAGGTCGGCATCGGGCGTTTCATCGCCCCCGGCTTCGAGGGCGGCTCGGCGGCCGCGAACCTGGCGGTGACCGGCGAGATTTGGACCGGGCTGCCCGATCAGGGCGGGACGCTGGTCATGTCGGGCAATGGGGCCGAGGACGCGATGGGTGTCCTGACGATCGACTTCGACGGCCAGACGCTCGATCCCGGCTCGTACTGGATCACCGCGTTCGTGACTCGCAACGACTCGGCCGGCGGGCAGTGGTTCTGGTACGCGACCACGCCGGTCACCCTCAGCGAGGCCTACCTCTACAACCCCGGCAACGGCTTCGGCCTGGGCTCGGCCTCCATTCCCGGATCCACCGCCTACGGTCAAGCCAGCAACATGGCCTTTGAGCTCTACGCGATTCCCGAGCCTTCGTCACTCGCGCTGGCCGTGATCGGTCTCGGCACGGCCGCCCTCGGCCATGCGAGAGTAGGCCGGAAAAAGCGACGGTCATCGGGCGAGCCACTAGGCCGGCCGCGAGCCGGGCGTCCGTTCCGACGAAGCCTGGTCGGCCGCCGGACCGGTGGGTGAATCACGTCTCTTGCTTTCTGACATATCTTCGATGACTTTCCCGCCCGCGAGGCGAGGAGTGAGCACCCATGGTGACCGCGAAGGATCTGCGCGCTCGTCTCGAAACCGGCCCCCGGCGGCGACGTTGGACCGGACGCGGTCTGAGGCTCGAGGAGCTGGAGAATCGCTGCTTGATGGCGATCCAGTTGCAGGGCGTCCCCAACTGGGGCCCGCAGGGACCGGCCCCGATGAACAACGCCCAGCTCGTCGTCCCACCCGCCAACCTATCCAGTGGGGCCATCGAGAGCGTCGCGGTCAACCCTGCCAACGCATCCAACCTAATTGCCGGCACCGCCAACGGCGGTGTCTGGCGGACCGTCAACGCCAATCCCGCCAATCCCGGCGCGATCACCTGGACGCCGGTGACCGACCAGTTCGGCTCGCTGTCGATCGGCAGCGTCGCGTTCAGCCCGCTGGATCGGACGGGGAATACCGTATTCGCGGGCACGGGCGACTTCAGCAACGGCTTCGACGGCGGGGACGCGATCGGGCTCCTCCGGTTGACCGACGACGGCAATACCTGGTCGGTCCTGGGCGCGTCGGCGCTCCAGGGGCATCGGATCAAGACGGTGCTCCCCACGGCCATCAACCTGGGGACCGCCGCCGCCCCGCGCCAGGTCATCCTGGTCGGCACGATCAATGGCACGGGGCGGAGCACCGACGCCAGCCGCGACCCCAGCGTGCTCGGCGGCGCTTTGTATCGGAGCACCGACAACGGGGTCACGTTCACACAGATCCTGGGCGGCGGTCCGGTGATCCCCAATGGGGCCGTTACATCCTTGATCGCCGACCCGAACAACGCCATGCGGGTGTACGCCGGGATCCCGGGACAGGGCGTGCTGCAGAGCAACAACGGGGGCTTCACCTGGAGCCTCGTGAACACCGGCCTGACCAATATCGCCGGGGCCTCCGACATCGAGCTGGCCGCCATGAACGACGGCGGTTCGACCGTGCTATATGCGGGGGTATCCACCGGCGATACCTTGAACGGTGTCTTCCGGTCGCCGAATAACGGCACGAACTGGACCGCCCTCGCGGCGCCCCCCGCCGCCTTCATCGCCGGGGCCAACTACGCGGTGAAGTTCGCCATCGCCGCCGCCCCGGCCACCAACAACGTCGTGTACATCAGCGGTCAGACGGATAGCGACATCTACCGCTACAATCCCGCGGGGGCCGGGAGCTGGGTGCAGATCGCCGGTGCCGGCGCGCTGGCCGGCACCGCCCCGCACGCCGACTCCCGCGACCTGGTCTTCCTCAATAACACCACCCTGATCGAGACTGATGACGGCGGCATCGACTTCATGGCCAACCCGACGAACGCAACGGCCAATGCCTGGCAGTCCTTCGTCGGCAACATGGGCGACACGGAATTCTACTCCGTGGCGTACGACGCGACCAACCGCGTCCTCTTCGGCGGCGCGCAGGACAACGGCTCTTCGGTCCAGACGGGCCCCGGGGCGCAGACCTGGGTCCAGGTCGGCGGCGGCGACGGCCAGTTGGACCAGGTGGACAACACCTCGGTCGGCACCGATACCCTGCGCTACGCGCTGGCCAACACCTTCGGCGCCTTCCAGCGTGACCGGTTCAACAACGCCAACCAGCAGCTCAACCTCACCCAGGGCCTGATCACGGGCGCGACCAACGCCACGCCGATCGTCATCACGACGAACAACACCCGCGGCCTGATGAACGGGGACACCGTGCAGATCAGCGGCGTCGTCGGCAACGCCGCGGCCAACGGGGGATTCCGGGTCATGAACATTGGCCCGAACGGGTTCACATTGGTCGGCTCCGCCGGCAACGGCAACTACCTGGGCGGCGGCACCTGGCAGAGGTTCGGCGCGGTGACGGCGGTGGACGCCACCAAGACGCCCATCGAGATCACTTCGGCCGGGAACCGCCTGCAGACCGGCGACCAGGTGCGCATCCAACAGACAGGCGACGCGAACCTCGATGGGAACAACTATTACATCACACGGATCAATGCGAACACATTCGCCTTGAATGGAACGGCCGCGGACGGCACGATGCCGGCGATGGGCTTCTGGTTCAAGTCGGACGTCGTGACGCTGAAGAGCGGGATCGGCGCCGCGAACCTGAGCGGCCTGAACGCGGCCGACCAGGCCGCCAACGGGTTCGTATCGATCCCTTACGTGCTGAATGCGGTGAACCCGCGCCAGATGCTGATCGGCTATAACGGGGTCTACGAGGACGCCGGCACCACGCCCAATGCGTTCGCAGGGGACGTGATCGCCAACATCACCGGCAACGTGGCTGCGCTGGCCGGTCAGGTCTCCGCCCTGGCGTACGGCGGGCGGCGGGCCGGCGTCAACTATGCCCAGGTCGCCTACGTGGGCACCACCGGCGGCCGGCTCTTCTTCCGCGGCGAGGCGGGCGCCGGGTTCACGCAGATCAGCGGCGGGGGCGCCGGCCAGTTGCCCGAAGGCACGCCAATCCGCTCGCTCGTCATCGACCCCCAGGACTGGCGCCGGGTGTACGTGATCACCGGCAGCCAGGTCTGGCTCTGCGACAACGTGACCAACCTCGGCGCCAGCCCGTTCCGGAACATCACGGGCAACCTGGGGAGCCTGACCACGCAGATCCGTTCGATCGCCCTGTTCGACAACACACCCGGGGTGGCCGGCGACTCCACGCCGGTCGTCGGCGGCCTGGGCGGCGTCTTCCGCTGGCTGGGCGGCACCTGGAGCCGTTACGGCACCGTGCTGCCCGAGACGCTGGTCCAGAGCGTCCGCTATGTCCCCGGTACCGACAGCCTCGTCGCCGGCACGTTCGGCCGCGGCGCGTGGACGCTCGGGAACGTCAGCGCCAGCGTCACCACGCCGGGCGTCCTGACCATCAACGGTGACATCGACGCCCCCGGCGAGGACGACGTCATCGACCTCCGCCGCGATCCGAACAATCCGGTCTTGCTCGACGTCTTCGTCAACAACAACACGCCCACGCCCAACTTCACGGTGGAGTGGTTGACCCTCCAGACGATCAACGTCAACGGCCTTGGCGGCAACGACACGATCACGATCGAGGACTGTGCGCCGGGGTGACGATCAACGTCGACGGCGGCCCGGGCAACGACATCGTCAACATCGGCAACGCGGCCAACCAGATGAACGGCATCCAGGGGCCGGTGAACATCGCGGCCGGGCCGGGTACGGACATCCTGAACTTCAACGACCAGGGAACCACGACCGCGGGCCTGACCTACACGCTCACGGCCAACATGCTGATGCGGACGGGGGTCGCCCCGATCACCTTCGGTCTTTTCAACAAGACGACGCTGAACACCGCCGCAGGCGCGAGCACCATCGACATCCGGGCGACCGCCCAGCTCGTCGGGGGCACCACGACGGTCAACGGCGGCCCCGCGAACGACGTCTTCAATGTCGGCGGCACCACCAATACGCTCGACGGGATCCTGGCGCGCTGACGCTCGCCGCGGGGGCGGCTCCCGGCGTTGACACCGTGAACTTCAATGACCAGGGGACCGCCGCCGACCGGACTTACAACCTCACCTCCAACACGCTCGACCGCCAGGGCGCCGCCACGATCACCTTCTCGACCTTCAACGTGGTGACGATCAACGCCGGCATGGGCAAGGACACCGTGTCGGTTCAGGGCACGACGCAGGTCGTCGGAGGAAAGACGACGATCAACACTCAGGGCGGCAACGACGCGATCACCGTGGGCGCGACCGCGACTCAGACCACGACGGTCATCAACGCCGGCGCCGGCGACGACACCATCAACGTCGGCAGCGCCGCGAACAAACTCGACGGTATCCTGGGGGCCTTGACGGTCAACGGCCAGGGGCATACGACGGGCGATACCCTGAACGTCAACGACCAGGGGACCACGACTGCGAAAACGACCTACACGATCACGGCGACGACCATCGCGCGGACCGGCGGGCCGACGATCCAGTACGGGACCATCGAGTTCGTCACGCTCAACGGCGGCTCGGGCGGCAATATGATCCAGGTGCAGGCGACCGGGGCGGGTGTCACGAAGACGCAGGTCAACGCCGGTGCCGGCGACGACACGATCAAGGTGGGCAACGCGGCCAACAAGCTCAACGACATCCAGGGACCGCTGAGCATCGACGGGCAGGGCGGGAGCAACAAGATCATCCTCCGCGACGACGGCAACCAGGGCCCGCTCAACTACACCTCGACGGCGAATAGCATCAGCCGGCCGGGGATCGCCAAGATCAGCACATCGAATTACAAGGAGCGCGACCTCTACATGGCGCTCGTCGCCGGAGGCGGTGGGCTCGGGGTCGGGAACGACCTGGCCGTGCAGAGCACGCAGGCGGGCTCCACGGACGTCGTCCTCGCGGGGAACGGCGACGATACGATCGATGTCGGCGGCGCCGCGAATAACCTGGATGGCATCGCCGGGGCCCTGACCGTCAACGGCGGAGGGGGCGTGGTCACGCTCAACCTGGACGACCAGGGCGCGCCCGCGGCCGAGTCGTATGACCTGGCCTCCGGCAGCCTGACCCGGTCGAACGCAACGACGATCACCTTCGGCGCGATCACCCATCTGAACCTGAACGGCGGAGGCCTCGGGAACAACATTCTCGTGGAAAGCAACGCGTCGGGCACGGCAACCGTCCTCAATGGCGGCGCCGGGACCAATTCGTTGACCGGCACGGCGCAGGCGAACTCGTGGGACATCACGGGGGCCGACTCGGGCACGCTGGGCGGTCCGGCGGTCGCGGGCAGTGTGGCTTTTCGCTCGATGCAGGACCTCACCGGGGGCGCCTCGGGCGACACCTTCGCGATCGCCGACGGCGGCAGCGTCTCGGGCAATGTGGCGGGCGGTGGTGGAATCAACGCCCTCGACTACGTGGGCTTCAGCGGCAATGTCCTCGTCAACTTGCCGCTCGCCTCGGCGACCGGCGTCGGCGGCAGCGTGAATCAAATCCAGGACATCTACGGCAGCAACGGGCCCGGCTACGACATCCTCGTCGGCGACGGCGGCAACCGGCTCGTCGCCGGCGGCACCCGCAGCCTGATGATCGCCGGCTCGACCTCAAGCATCCTGATGGGCGGGAACCAGGACGACATCCTGATCGGCGGGACCACTCAGTGGGACACCAACCTCACGGCGCTCCAGGCCATCATGGCGGAGTGGTCCCGCACCGACATCGGCTACTCGCAGCGGGTCGATCACCTGATGAACGGCGGCGGCCTGAATGGGACCTACCTGCTCAATACGTCAACCGTCCAGACCAACGGCGGCGGCAACACCCTGGACGGCGGCCTGGGGCTCGACGTCTTCTTCGGCAGCCTCACCCTCGATACGTATGATTGGGACCCTACGACCGAGGTCTTCGTCTCAATTTGAAGGCGATCGAATCGCTCCGACCAAACCACTGGATCGCAGTCCGAGCCAGCAAACCGAGACGCCGAAACTGGGACGCATCGCGTTTCGTCGGCCCCGTCCCGCTCCGTCCGACGGTGGAACGCGAACGGTCCACTGGTTCATCGACGGCCGTGCTGACCGCCTCGGCGGGGACCGACCGGGACCCGACGGACATCACCCTGCCGACCGTGGGCAGCCCGGCGGGCGGGTCGGGCGTGGTTGGGAATAGCGGCCGTGGGCTTGCCGCGACGGCTCCGCGGGGCGGTCACCCAACTGGATCGAGGCTTGGCGGATTTCCTCAAGCCGGAATTGCGATTGACCGAAAGGTCGCGAGGCGCGTAGAGTCTCGCCCCGTCGCCGGAGCCTCGACGAGAGAAGAGAATAGGGAGACGGACTCGCGGCACGAACCAAAGGGAATTGGGGGGACGCCACGTGAAGAGTGTATGCGAACGCGGTCGCGGATTGCGGCTGCTCGGGATCGGGCTGGCCGTCCTGGCGCTGGCGGGGACGCGGGCGGCCAGGGCTCAGCAGGGCGACGATTCGCGGTTCCAGGTGCTGCCGCCGGCGCCGCGTTCGGAGAACTCGGCGCCCCGGCAGAAGGCCCGGCCGACGGACCTTCGCACGATCCCGACGCCGAATGTCCAGTTCAAGGCGATCCCGGTCAACGGGTCGGACGCCATCGCGCTGGTGAACAACATCCCGATCACCCGCCAGCAGCTCGCCGACGAGTGCGTGGCGAAGAAGGGCAAAGAGGTCCTCGACGTGATGATCCGCCGGGCGATCATCGAGCAGGCGATGGCGCGGGCCAAGCTGACGGTCACGCCCACCGAGATCGACGAGGAGATCGACGCCATCGCGGCGCGATTCGGCATCCCTCGCGATGGCTGGCTCCGCACGCTGGACAAGGAACGGGGCATCAGCCCGGCGCAATACGCTCGCGAGATCGTCTACCCGGCGATCGCGCTGCGGAAGCTCTGCGCCAACCGGGTCCAGGTGACGCCCAAGGACCTGAAGGACGGCTACGAGGCGAAATACGGCGAGCGGCTGAACGTCCGGATGATCCTGGTGAACACGTCGCAGAAGGCCAGGCAGATCTGGGAAGAGCTGCACAATAACACCGGGGCGTTCGAGGTGGTGGCCAAGGACCAGTCGATGGACCAGGGCACCAAGTCGATGGGCGGCCTGGTGCCCCAGCCGATCAGCCGGCACGCCTATCCGCAGACCCTCAGCGACGCGGCGTTCCAGCAGCTTGTCGACGGGGATCCCGCGACCGCGACCCGACCCACAAGCCCAAGGACGGCGACATCACCGGCCCGATCCAGGTCGACCAGGCCGCCTGGGTGATCCTGCGACGCGAGACCCTCGAGCCGGCGCAGGAAGGTCGCCAGCCTCAAGGAGGAGCACATCCGCCAGAGCGTCTACGAGGACATCTACCAGGTGAAGCTCCAGGAGGCGATGGAGAACTGCCTGGAGGAATTGCTCAAGCAGGCGTCGATCGAGAACCGGCTGACCGGTGCCGTGAAGATGGCCAACGAGGAGCGCGACCCCGATTACCAGGTCGACGCCGATGCCAAGCTGATGGGCGACAAGAACAAGGACCAGTCGGTCAACCGGACCGGAGCCGCTCCTGGCGCCGGGGCCCCGGCTGCCTCGCGGATGGCGCCGCCGGCGGCGCTCTCGCCCGACGCGGCCAGACAGTTCCGGTCGCTCAAGCCTGGCGGCAACGCCACGACTGCCCCGCGCAGGGCGACGGCAGCCAGTGACCTCGACCTTCGAGGCGATGTGAACACGGCGATGCGACGATCTCCGGGGACCGGCCGACAGGCCGGTCCCGGCCGTCGCGCCGGCCGGACCGTCGGCCCTGGACATGGCGCGGCTCTTGCCCGATAGTGGGGGTGCGGTGCGTGCGGGCCCGGACCCGCCCTCGGCGGCGGCCGCCCCATCGTCGAGCCGATCGTATCAATAGCGAGACAACCTTAGCGAGTCGATCCATGGCCGGCCCCGAGCCCGTCGAGATACGCGATTACATCCGCGACATCCCCGATTTCCCCAAGCCCGGCATCGTCTTCAAGGACATCACGCCGCTGCTGTCGCACCCGAGGCGTTCGCCTCGGCCATCGAACAGTTGGACCGCGCATTCGCCGACCGGGGCATCCAGACGATCGCCGCGGCCGAGGCCCGCGGGTTCATCTTCGGCGCGCCGCTGGCCCTGCGCATGGGCGCCGGCTTCGTGCCGATCCGCAAGCCGGGCAAGCTGCCGTACGCCACCATCGCCGTCGAGTACCAGCTCGAATACGGCAACGACCGGCTGGAGGTCCACACCGATGCCTTCGGGCCCGGCCGCCGCGTCCTGCTGATCGACGACGTCCTGGCCACCGGCGGCACCATGCGCGCCTGCCGCGACCTGGTCCAGTCCGCCGGCGCCGTGGTCGTCGCCTGCGCGTTCGTCATCGAGCTGGCCTTCCTCGAGGGCCGGGCCAAGCTCGAGCCGACCGAGATCTTCAGCCTGATCACGTATTGAGAGGGGCGAGGCCGAAGTGGACGACCGCTGGATCGCCGAGAGGATGAAGCACATCGACGCCTCGGGCATCCGCAAGGCGTTCGAGATGGCCAGGACGATGAAGGACCCGATCAACCTGTCGATCGGCCTGCCCGACTTCGACGTGCCGGACCCGGTCAAGGCAGCGGCGATCGCGGCCATCGAGCAGGGGCACAACGCCTACACGGTCACCCAGGGCATCCCCGAGCTGCGCGGGAAGATCCAGGCGGCCGTCGACGCCGAGCTCGGCCACTCCGACCGCCAGGTCCTGATCACGGCGGGGACCTCGGGCGGCCTGCTGCTGGCTCTTTGCTGCGTGGTGAACCCGGGCGACGAGGTTATCATCTTCGACCCGTACTTCGGCATGTACCGCCACCTGGCGACCCTGGCCGGCGGCGTCTCGGTGCTGGTCGACACCTACCCCGACTTCCGGATCGACGCCGGCAAGGTCGCCGCGGCGATGACCGATCGTACCAAGTGCGTCGTGGTCAACAGTCCGGCGAATCCGACGGGCGTCGTCGCCACGGCCGGCGAGCTGGAGGAGCTGGCCGGGCTCTGCCGCGAGCGGGGCGTCCTGCTGATCAGCGACGAGGTCTACCGGGCCTTCTGCTACGACCACGCCTTCGCCTCGCCGGCGCGGTGGAACGAGGACGTGCTGGTCGTCGACGGCTTCAGCAAGACGTACGGCATGACCGGCTGGCGGCTGGGCTTCGCCCACGGCCCGGCCCGGCTGATCCAGGAGATGGCCAAGCTCCAGCAGTTCAGCTTCGTCTGCGCGCCGAGCATGGCACAGTACGCGCGGAGTCGTCGCGCTGGACCAGGACCTGACCGGCCCAGGTCGACGTCCTATCGCCGCAAGCGCGACATGGTCGTTCGACGCGCTCGGCGAGCGCTTCGAGCTGGCCGTGCCCGAAGGGGCCTTCTACGCCTTCCCGAGGGCGCCCTGGGGCACCGCCAGCGAGTTCGTCGCCGAGGCGATCCGGCAGAACCTGCTGATCATCCCCGGCAACGTCTTCTCCCGCCGCGACACGCACTTCCGCATCTCGTACGCCGTTGACGACGCGACCCTCCGCCGCGGGCTGGAGGTCCTGCGCGACCTGCGCGGCCCGGGTGGATCACACGAGGGACAGCCATGAGCGAATTCACCCTGTGCCTGAACACCAGCACGATCCGGCCGACGCCGCTGCTGGACAAGATCCGGCTGGCGGGCGAGGCGGGCTATTCAGCGATCGAGCCCTGGAACGACGAGGTGACCGAGTACCTCGACCAGGGCGGGACGATGCCCGAGCTGAAGCGGGCGCTCGGCCGACGCCGGGCTGAAGGTCGTCAGCGTGATCGCCCTGCACGGCTGGGTCACCTCGGAGGGTGTCGAGCACGCGCGGGTGCTGGACGACTGCCGGCGGCGGATGGACCAGGCGGCCGAATTGGGGAGCCCCTACATCGTCGCCAGCCCACCGCAGGAGGTCGTCGACCTGGGCCTGGCGACCGAGCGCTTCGGCGAGCTGATGCGGATCGGCGAGGGGATCGGCGTGATCCCCTCGATGGAGTTCCTCGGGTTCGTCGACGGCATCAAGGACGTCGCGAGCGCCTGGACGATCGCGTCGGGGGCCGGCGACCCGCGGGCGACGATCGTCGCCGACGTGTTCCACATGATCCGCGGCGGCGGCCAGGTCGACGACCTGCTCAAGGTCCCGGGCGACCGGCTGGCCAACTTCCACATCAACGACGTGCCGGCGACGCCCGACCCGCTCACCCAGAAGGACGAGGACCGCGTGATGGTCGGCGAGGGGATCGCCGACCTGCCCCGCGTGATCGCCAACCTGCGGACGATCGGCTACCGCGGGCCGCTCTCGCTCGAGCTCTTCAACCACGCCCTCTGGGCCGCAGGATCCCGCCGCCGTCATCCGCCGCGGGATCGAGGTCGTCTCGGCCCTCGTCGGCTGAACCGGCCGGTCGCCGCGCGGGGAACATTGATACCCTTCAGCCTGACCGACACGGGGAATCGAATGACCGCTCAGGGCATCTTGAAGATGTATGCCTTGTTGTCCGAGGCGGCGACGGCGAGGTGCGAGCTGTCGGGGCTCCAGGCGAGTCCGTAGGTGAAGGTTCGGGCGCGATCCGCTGGTGAAACAGGGGGCGGGCCTCGTTGGCGTCCCAGACGAACAGGTAGCCCGCGCCGCCGACGGAGGCCAGTCGTCGGCCGTCGCGGCTGAAGGCGACGGCGTAAATGTCGTCGGGATGGCCGTCGAGCTTGTGCTGTTCCTTGCCGTCGCCGGCGTTCCAGATCCGGATCGTTTTATCCACCGAGCCGGAGGCGACGCGGCCGCCGTCGGGACTCCAGGCGAGGCAGTAGACCGCATCGCCGTGCCCCTGGCTCTTCCGCAGCTCCTTGCCGTCGGCGACGCTCCAGTACTTGATCAGCTTGTCGTCGCCGCAGGTGGCGAGCACGTCGCCGCCGGGATTGAACGCGACCGCGTAGACGGTCGTCGCGTGGGCGGCGATCGACCGGATCATCGTGCCCTTGGCGGGGTCCCAGACCCGCGCGGTCTTGTCGGCGGCGGCGGTCGCCACTTGCTTGCCGTCGGGTCGCCAGGCCACGCCGTAGATGGCCCCGGTGTGACCCTTGAACGTCTTCACCGCGACGGCGGGCTTCGCGTCGGGCTTGTCCTTCTTCTCCTTGTCCTTGGCAGCGTCGGGCGACGGGTAATCCCAGAGGTTCGCAGTGTTGTCGTTGCCGCCCGAGAGGATCTGCTTGCCGTCGGGCGAGATCGCCACGGCCATGACGATCCGGGTGTGCCCCTCGTACTTGCGGATCTCCTTGCGGGTGGCGGCGTCCCAGAGGCGGACCGTGTTGTCGAAGCCGGCGGTCGCCAGGGTCTTGCCGTCGGGGCTCCAGGAGACGGCGTAGACGACCTCGGTATGACCGTCGAGCGTGCCGACCTGGGCGGCTTGCTGCGCGGCGGCGTGGCCGCAGAGGACAACGACCGCGAGCGCGGCGAGCCCGGGGCGGATGGGCGCCTGGTGTCGTCTGTGGGAGGCTCCGGCATGTTCGCTCCGTTGAGAGTCGGTCATCGGAAAGGGGAGGGCGAGGCCACGGCTTTGCGTTCCTTGTCTTCTGGTATAACCCACGGGAGCGTCGTGTGTAAGACAAGGAACGGCAATGACATGGAGGTCACACCATGATCATCCCGCCGATCGAGGCCGCCCCTCGGCCCCGGCTTGCTCCCGCGCGACGTCGCTCGCCGGCCGGAATGACGGTCGTGGTCTTCGAGGTCAGGCCGATCAAGGACGTCGCCAGGCGGCCCAGGGCGGTGCCGGGATGGGAGGGCAAGTTCTTCGGCGGCAAGATCCCGGTGGGCTAGCTGCCCGAGGAGGGCCTGGCGGTCGCGATGGCCGCCGACCCCGACCACCCGGCGAGGGCGACGGCACCGAAAAGGGCACGTTCCGGCGGCGGGCCGGCCGGTGGGACCAGGCCGCCAGGCCCGCGACGACTTCAATGGCAAAGGCTGCGAGGCACCCACGCGAAGTTAAAGCGCATCGTCAGGATTCTCCGCACCGCCGGCAGTTCCGCGAAGCCCATCCCCGTGACGCTCACGGCCAGCGAGTTGCCGGCGATGACCGCCAGGACGGCGAGCAGCAACAGCAGCATGATCCGCAGGGGTCGCGAGGATCGGAGCGGACGTCGGCCCTCGATCTGCCGCGCCCGGAACAGTCCGTTCGCCGCGGGGCCCTCCGCGGCCTCGGCGAGCGTCGCCGCCGATTCCATCGCGCGTCGCGCGAAGCGGTGCGAGATCGCCAGCTCCACCAGCTTGGCGGCCAGCCCTGAGCCCACGGTGTCGGCCATGGCCCGTCCCTGGTGCAGGCCCGTCACCAGCATCGCCGCGGACAGCGCCACGCCGCGCCGGCTCAACCGCGACCGCAGCAGGTCTCGCGCCCGCAGCAGCCGGACCTTCAGCGTCCCGACCGGCCAGTCGAGGAGCGCCGCGGCCTCCTCGTTGGTCCGACCTTCCAGGTAGCTCAGGACGACCGGCACCCGGTACTTCTCGGGCAGGCGGTTGACCTCCTCGTGCAGGACGGGCCGCAGCTCGTCCCAGGCCAGGTTGCGGCTGGGATCGTCCGGCGCCGGCACCGGGCTGGATTCGGCCAGGGTCGCCGACGGCCTCTCCTTCGCACGCTTGCGGGCCGAGTCGTCCCGCAGCCGGACGGCGGTGCGCACGGCGACCTCGTGCAGCCAGCCCGCCAGGGCCCGGCGATTCCGGATGGTCGCCCCCTTGCGCGAGCTTCAGGAAGGTCGCCTGGAACGCGTCCTCGGCATCCTGGGCGTGATGCAGCACTTGCCGGCACGTGCCCAGGACCATCGGCCCATGCCGGGCCACCAGCGCCCGGAACGCGTCCTCGGCCTCCGGCTCCGACGCCGTCAGGTATCCCTCGAGCAGGACCTCGTCGGATGCCCCGCCGGCCTCGGTCAACGCGCCCGCGCCCGACCGTGCCACTCGCTGCCGTGCCTGCCATGCCGTGCATCTCCGTGGTTTCCCGCCGAGCCCGGATGCCCGATCGCGACTCTCGATCCTGGTGCGGCGGATCGTTCCGCCCCTCGACTCGCCGCGATCGCGCCGCATCGCGGCACGACCGCGACCCCGGCCGGCTGGTCGGGGTCGCGGTTTGCCGCGGCTGGCGAGTCGTATTCGTCGAAGACTGATCCATACTACCCGGACTCGAAGGGGCCGGGATTCCCCAATCTTTCCCTCACGCCGCGGCCGGACGTTTCAGCCTCCTCCATCCGCACCCGGCCGCGATCGATCCGATCGCGATCAGGCCCGATATCGCCGAGCTCGGCTCGGGGACCGAGAGGGCTCCGAACAGGCCATCGGATTCGCTCGGGAGCCCGGCCGTGAAGTACAGGCTGTTCGCCGATCCCCCGACGCCGCCGTTGCCGAACGCGATCCCCCAGAGGTCGGCCGACGTGCTCGCCGGCCCGCCGACATTGATCGTCACCGAGCCCTCGAAGGCACCCGTGCTGACGTCGTAGGCGTTGACGACGCCCGGCCCGTTGTTATTCGCGACGAGCAGGTCGCCGCCGAACTGGCCCCAGCCGGTCGGCGCGATGGCGACGCCCCAGGGCGCGGACAGATGATCGCCGTTGATGTCGCTGACCAGCGTCTTGAGGAACTTTCCGTCGGTCGTGAACTCGTCCACCACGCCGCCGGATGTCGCCTGGTTGGCGTAGGTGACGAACAGCGTCTGCACGCCGTTGACCGTGAGGTTCTGCACGTTGAACGCCGTGTATCCCAGCGCCTGGAGCGCGGCTGGTTCGGGTCGGTGAAGCTGCCGAGGTGGGCGAAGCTCGAGCTGAAGACGTCGATCTTGCCGCTATTCTGGTCGGCCGCGTAGATCTCGGGGCCGTTCGTGGAGTTGCCGATCGCCAGCCCGGTATACGAGGCGCCGTTGACTTTAGCGACGATCGCCGCGGGCGTGCTCGGCGACTTCCAGGCCGAGATCGAGCCGTCGAGGTTGGCGAAGATGAAGGCGGCCTTGCCGGCGGCATTGCCGCTGGTGAAATTGAAATCTGACGTGCTGGTGACGAGCCCCGCCGCCGAGGTACTGACCTGGCCGGTCGGGCCGTTCAGCTCGCCGGAAGGCGGCGCCCCGTTCAGGTTCGGCACCGCCGGCACCAGGCCGATGATCGCGGGCTTTCCGGTCGTGCCATTGACCGAGTAGAGAGTCGTCAGGCCGTTCGCCTGATCGGAGATCCAGAATGGACCGGCGGACGGCACGGCGATCCCCCACGGGTCCTGGAGGTTCGGGTCGGTGAGCTTTGCCATGCCCGGGATGTCGGAGACCAGGTTCGTCTGGGTGTACCCGCCGTCGGCCCGGGCTGTCCCCGCGGCGATCAGCACCGCAGTGGCGGTCCAGACGAGACGTCGAAGAATCGGCTGCATGCGCGTGGTCCTCCATCGGCGTCGGCCGCGCTCGGGCGCCCGACGTGCTCGACTTGGTTCCAGTGAAACGGGCGATCCGGCCGGCATCCGGCCGATCGCGGTCGGACTCCGCCGCCCTGGATCGGCCCGGGTGCGGCCGCTCGCGTGGCCGGCCGCCGTCCCGATCGCCGATCATCCGGCCCTGCGAAGTTGAAAGAGCCGTCCAGCCCCCGAGCGGTTACAAGAATTTCTCCCGCCTCCCGACATCGGCGTCCTGAGTGGAGGACCGCCATCCGCTCCTGGGCTCCGACGCGAAATCGGTCGCCGTGGTCCTCCGCGTGGCCGGAACGGTGGACGTCCCGGGCGCCGATCTCGGTCTCCTCCCGCGTGTTGCTTTACGACAACACCAATCCTTGAGTCCTCCGTGGGTGCGGGAATCCACTCGCCAGCGGGGCAATCGAGCGGTTAGAATCCAATCGTTACAAATCCAAGCTCGCGCGTGCCGGCTCGCCCCGACTGACTGACCTCGCCCGCGGCCCAAGATCATGAACCGCAAGATCCCCAATCGGCCGCATCCGACGCCGCACCCCGACCAGCCGCACGCAACGCCGGGCTCGGATCGGAGCGAGCTGGCCCGGACGGTGGCAGGGGCCCAGGGAGCCCCCGCTCCCTTCAAGCCGCCGCAGGTCGAGCCGGCGGTCGACGACGAGCCCACCTACGACTCTTGCTTCGACGACCTCAACGCGGTCCTCTCGCAGTCGATGGAGGAGCCGGATCCCGACCCGAACCTGGTCGGCCTGGGCGGGTCTCCGTCCCCGGACAGCGCCGAGGTCCCCGACATCGCCGGCAAGCTGCCACCCGCCGGCCGGCCGCCGCGGACCTCGGAAATCTTCCGGTCGGTCGTGGCAGGGGCGGCGATTGATCCGGCGCGGCCGACCGACCGGCCGGTGATGCCGGCCCGGCCATCGAGACTGGGACGGCGCTCCCGGGCCTGGGAGACCTGGAATCGGGGTCACGGTCCCCATCGGCCGGGGATGGCGATGCCGACGCGCTCGCCGGGGATGGCCGCGTGCCGTGGAGCCAGATCCTGCTGCTGAGCTATTCCAGCGCCTTGACTCTGGCCCTGATCTGGATGTTCGGCACCGGCCGGATCCCCCGGCCGGGATCGCCCGAGTCGCCGGCCTCCGAGAAATCGGCGGCCGAGTCGCCGCTGCGGCCCATGGAGAACCAGGCGGATACCTCGCCGCCGCCGCTGCCGGCGGGCAACCTCACCACGATCGGCAAGGCGCACCGCCTGGGCGACATCGAGGTGACTCCGCTGGGCATCAATGCCCGGCCGGTCGAGCTGGTCCGCGCCATCTCGCCCGCCAGGAGCCGCCGCGAGCACGGCTGCCTGGTCCTGCGGCTTCGCCTGACCAATCGCTCGAGCGCCGACACCTTCACCCCCATCGACCTCATCACGGTGCGCGAGCGCGACCTCCGCACCTTCGACCCGTACATCGCCACCTCGTCCGGACCGGCCATCCGCCTGTTCCCCCTGGCGATGACCAGCGAGTGGTCCATCCTCGGCCAGAGGTTCCCGACCCTGCGGCCTGGCGAGTCCGCCGAGACCTTCATTGCTTCCGAGCCCGGCTCGGTCAACCACCTGGCCGACCAGATGACCTGGCGCGTCCGTCTGCGGACCGGCGTCTATCGCACCGACATGCTGGGGGTCCGGTTCACCCGCGGCAGGTCGGCCACCTTCCGCACGCCGCCGACGAGTTCGATGAGCTCGAGTGACCCGTCGCACCATCCGCTCGGCCCACCGGACGGCGCCCGCCTTCACGACCGCGACCCGAAGTAGAAGCCGACGATCGCGGCCAGGATGTGCTCCGGCCCGTATCGTCCCAGGTGAATCCAGGCCGGCAGGTGGGTCCCGACCGACCCGGGCGGGAAGACGAGCAGGTATCGGTTCCAGACCAGGGCGATCAGGATCAAGCCGGCCGCGATCGAGAAGAGCGCCGCGCGTCCTCGATGATCCGAGGGGTGTGGTGTCCGCGTTCACTCCACCAGGTGGATACGGCACCGACGGCCACGCCCAGCAGGAAGCCGCCGACGAGCAGCAGGGTCACGACGCCCGGATTGCGCTCCAGGTCGGTCAACCGGCCCTGGCGGTAGAGCACGAAGGCGGCCGCGGCACTGCCGAAAACCAGCAGCAGGCGGACCGTGCCCCGCGGCAGGTACAGGGGCGGGGGCCCGGCTTCCTCGGCCTTGCCCGCCTTCCTGCGGACGGCGAAGTAATGGCCCATGATGATGAACAGGAGGTCGCGCAGGTAGTCGGGCACCTCCTGCGACGGCCCCACCACGAGCAGCCCCCAGGTCGCCGCGAAGACCAGGATGGCGAGCAGGGCACGGACGCTCCCCGCCGGCCATCCGAGCGTGCAGACGTCGCCAATCGACGGACGGGGAAGGGTCCCCGGTCTGAGTGACCATGGATTCAAGACTCCGGACGGGTGTGATCTCGTTGCGTCATTTGCAGTCTATTCGGCGGCCGGCGCCGAATATCACACCTGCCCGGGAACGTCGCGCAGGCGCCGCCCAGGGTCCACGAGCCGCGCCGCAGGGATTCCTGAACAGACACCCGTCAGCCGACGTGGTTGATGACCGAGCACCCGACGAAGAAGCCGCGGGCCAGCTCAATATTCATGGCTTCCGAAGATCTGCATCAAATGCCGGAATTCGATCGAATCGAATAGGGCGGAGAGGCCGCGAGGACGCAACGGGGCGGGTCGGCGATTGTTATCGTTCACCTCGGGCCGAGCAGGCGATACCATGGACTTCCGATTCACCGAGTTTCGAACGACCGTGCGGCCGGAGGTTCGCCCATGGCCAGGAAGAAGCGTCAACCGCCCGGCGGCGGGCCGAAGCCACCATCCAGGAGGGGGCCGCAGCACCGAGCGAGGCCGCAGTCCGAGCCGCCGGCCGTGCTCCCCGACCGGCGGTCGATGGAGGGCGCCATGAGAGAATTCCTGCGCGGGCTGGTCGGCCCCGCGGAGGAGACACCCCTCAGCAAGGCCCAGGACCTCGTCTACCAGGCGTTCGATGAGCGCGACCCCGGCAAGCGCGCCGGGCTAGCCAGGAAGGCCCTCGCGCTCTCCCCCGACTGCGCCGATGCCCTCGTCCTGCTCGCCGAGCAGGCCGGGACCCGCAAGGAGGCCCTGGCGCTCTACCAGCAAGCCGTCGCCGCCGGGGAACGGGCCATGGGGCCGGATGGCTTCCGCGAGAATCTGGGCCACTTCTGGGGAGTGCTGGAGACCCGGCCCTACATGCGAGCCCGCGAGGGCCTGGCCCATGCACTCTGGACCCTGGGCCGTCGGGAAGAGGCCGCCGAGCACCTGAACGAGATGCTCCGGCTCAACCCCGGCGATAACCAGGGCGTCCGCTACATCCTGGCCTCGTGGCTGCTCAACCTGGATCGGGACGACGAGCTGGCCCGGCTCCTGGAACGCTACGACGAGAACATGGCGAACTGGGCCTATACGAGGACATTGCTCGCCTTCCGCCGGCAAGGGGACTCGGACGAGGCCCGCAACCTGTTGAAGGTCGCCATGAGGGTGAACAAGCACGTCCCGGCGCTCCTGCTAGGCGACGCGCCGTTGCCGCCGGACCAGCCGTCCTGCCACGGTCTCGGCGACGAGGACGAGGCGATCGTCTACGCCGGAATCGGGCTCTCGGCCTGGCGGTTCACGGAGGGGGCATTGCCCTGGCTGAGGGAGGCCACCCGGGAGAAGAGCAAGAAGCAGCGGAAGGCCGAGGAGCCGCCCGCCGTCGGACCATTGGCCGTCGTCAAGGGACGTCTGAAACGGTTGCCGCAGCCGTTCGACATCTGGCAGGCGGATTTCCGCCCGCTGGCCAGCCTGCTCGAGGACGAGGGCCGGCTCGTCCAGCCCTGGGCGATCCTGGTCGCGAGCCAGAGCAGCGGACTGATCATGGCCCAGGCGATCGCCATCGAACCGCCCTCTTCGGCGCGGGTCTGGGACGTGCTGGCCCAGGCCATGAGCGATCCGCCGGCGGATCGGCCGCATCGACCGGCCCAGGTGCAGGTGCGGCCCAACCCGACCTGGGACGCGCTGCGACCCCACATGGGAAAGATCGGTATCGCGTGCGTCGAGTCCGACGAGCTGGAGCTGATCGATTCGCTCTACGAGAGCTTGACGGAACACCTCACGGGCAATGAGCGGCCGGGGCTGCTTGAGATGCCGGGGCTCACACCCCAGCGGGTCGGCCGCTTCTACCAGGCGGCGGCGGAATTCTACCGCCGGGCTCCCTGGAAATCCCTCGGCTATGAGGAGGCGATCCGGGTCGAGACCGACCGGTACGAGAGCGGGCCGTGGTACGCCGTGGTGATGGGGGTGTCGGGCATGACGCTGGGCGTCGCCCTGCATGAGGACCTGGACCTGCTACGCCACATGTGGGCCCGGAACCTGCCGGACGAGGAGAACGCCCGGCAGAGCGTCTCCTTGACGGTAACCTTCGACCCGCCTCGGCTCATCCCGATGGCGGACCTGCTGGCGGGACGAGAGCACGGCTGGGAGGTCGCGGGACCCGAGGCATACCCGTGCGTGTTCAAGAAGGAGCCAGGTATGAGCGTCCGACCTCCCCTGGCCTGGGAGCTCGAGCTGCTGGAGGGGTGCCTGCGCGATCCCCGACTTCATCGCCGCGCATCGACCCGGCGACACGACGCCGCAGGGGATGACCGTGCCGGTGGCGTCGGGAGAAATGACGCTGGTCCTGTCGCGGGTCGACGAGGCGTGATCCGCGCGGCCCACCCGCCCTGGCAGGTTCAGCTCGTTTTGCTACATTGGAGAGCACAAGGACGAAACAGAGCGTAATAATTGATTTACGAGGATACTCTCGGCGGGAATGGGTCCTACGAAACCCGACTCCAGGTGGCCGGGTGATGGGATGCCGTTAGATAATGACATCGCCGATGATCTGATCCCGGGGAGTCTGAAGCGGTCCCGCTCCTATCACACCGACTATGGGTCGAAGACATACAAGCAGATCAAGGACTTGGCCAACGCGAACCCGCCGGATAGGAAAGCCCGTCAGATGAAGAAGCTGATCGAACAGACCGAGAGCCTGCGGGCAAAAGGGAAGGGACGGCCGTCATGAGCGATATTCGCGAGTTCAAGCGGAGGCTCGCCGAAATTTCCCGCCTGTGGGAGCAGAGAAAGTACGAGCGAGCGTTCGCAACGGTCGAGGCCTTGCTTAAGTTGTGGCCCGGGAACGCCCACCTGTACGTCCTGTGGGCGAGCCTGGTGCAGTTGCAGGAGGTCCCCGGTCATGACTTGAATGAAGCGAGGAAGGCCCTTCAGAACGCCGTCCAGCTCGATGATGGATCGCCCGCCGCCTCAATCGAGCTCGGCCACTTCCTCGATAACGTGGATGACGACCCGAAGGGCGCTTCAAGAAGCTATGCTGAGGGCGTCGCCGCCGCGCGGCAGCTCCTCATCGATGGGCTGATCGGCCAGGCAAAGGTGTTCCGGCAGTTGAATCGAAATGAGGAGTTCCTTCGGTGCGTTCTCGAGTTACTCCACCTGGCTCGGTTCGAGAGCGGCTCGAAACGGCCCAGGGCCGGAGATTCCGGGATCGACATCTCCCTCGACCTGGCCATGGCTCAATTGATAAGCCTGCAACTGAAGGGTCGCAACCGCGAACAGATTCAAGATCTCCTCAATGAAGCGGTTGGGGAGCGTCTGGCATCAACCGAAGCCAGGACGGGTTCCTGAGCCAGCAGGCGCTCAACGTTTCGGGGCGTCGAACGATGACGTCGTTCGTGAAAGCAGACGGCGTTCCTTCTATTTCTTCGCCGCCGCCGCCTCGAGCTTGCGAATCACCGCCTGGTTACCCTCTTCCCCGTCAAGCTTCGCCCTTTCGAGGGCGGTCATGCCGTGCCCTGTCTTCGCATGGACGTTCGCGCCCTTGTCGAGCAGGAGTTGGACGAGGTCCCCACTCTCTTCGGCCGTCGCAAGCATCAGCGGCGTGAGGCCGTTCAGGAGATCGGCCTCGTTTCGGATCGCCGCATTCACGTCAGCACCCGCGGCGAGCAGCAACCTCACGATGGCGGTCTTTGGCTCGGGCGTGACGTTCCGCATCGCCTCCAGAAGTGGGGTGAAGTCGGTGTCCAGGTCCCGGACGTTGGGGTCGGCCCCGTTCTTGAGCAGCGCAGCGACCATCGGGATGGAACCACGACGGATTGCCATGACCAGGACGGGAACCTCCACGCTGTTCTTCACGTTGGCGTCGGCCCTTTTGGCCAGCAGGGCCGCGGCCTCCTTGAGGTCGTCGGTCGCGACCGCTTTCACCAGCGGGACGGTTTCCGTCTCCACGGTCGCCACGTCAATCCTGTCATCGTGGCTACCGGGCAGTCCTTTCGGTTTCTTCCCGTCGATGAGGATCTGCCAAACCTCGACGTTCAACTGCTTCCTGGCGAGGTTCTTGTGCCATCCGACCACCAGACCGTCGTCCCGGTAGACGTAGGCCATCCAATTGCGCTTCTTGATCCATTCCGTGGCCTCCTCCACAGTCTTGAAGTGCTGCTGACCCTCTTCCGTGACGCTCCGAGTGATGCCGTGATGATCGCGCCAGTGCTCGCCCGCGCCAGGGTTGCACAAGCCGAGGCTTCCATACCACCTGTCGGCCCGAGGCGCCATCTCCACAGCCCTGGTCGCGCCGTCCCAGGTGTAGGCCCGCGTCACTTCATCGACGGCGGTGATCGCGATCTTCCCCGCCGGCGTCGTCGCCGTGATCCGCATCCCGGGCGTCATCACGACCTCGCAGGTCGCGGGCAGCCGCCCCACTCGCGGCTTGTCGTCGGCCAGCGCACAGGGCAGCAGGATTAACAGGGACAAATGCAGCACGGGGGCCTTCATATTCAACCTCCTTGAGCATCTCATGGAGCGAACTCGACGAGTCCCGAGGTCGCGGATTGCCCCGGCCATCCCCGTGGTTCCGGCCGGCGGACCCCGCCGCGCGTCATCTCGGCCAGATCCACAGGACCTTGGGCGTATCGGCCGTTCTATCGCTTGGGCCCCCGGTCGTCCATCCCAACGGTCCTGCTCGATCGGGCCCCGGCGCGTCCAGGATCGCCCTTCTCCGCCGATCGCTGGCGGCAGTATCGCCCGCGAATAGGGTCGCCCCGGCCCCTGCCGCTGGCCATCGTGTTCGTCAACACGCTCGCGTCAAGCGCTACAAGCTGCAAAGTCGTTCTCCGAAATCCGGGAAAAAGTCAAATAAAACGGTTGCCGGCTGCGTAGAACCAGTTGGCTCTTTCTCAATTCGGTCGGTGGTGATTCAAGCCGCTCGGCCCGCGATGTCCGCTCCGAGTCGGTGGGGACGGTGTTGTTCTGCATGGCCGTGTGTTTTCCTCCGGGATTTGCCCAGCGGTGAAACCCGTTGCAAACCAGGATCTTCATCGTGCTCGGCCGTCTGTCGGACCGGATGCATGCGTAAAATGGACTTCATCGACATCCCATCGCGGGCTGAGCACCCGGCTCCCGGGCGAGAGTCCAGGAGCCCGAAACTGCCCGAACGAATCCAAGCATCCCGGCCACCTCGACCTCGATCAGGTGGCCGCAGGCCCCAAATCGCGAGAACGAAGTCAAGGATATGCTGCCTGGGAGGATTGTAGGGACTGGTGAAGATGGTCGTAGGGCAAGCTAGTCCGGATGGGGGCTCGGGCTGGACGAGCCTGGCGAAGAACTTGGATCGACCCGGTAGTGCGCCATGGATCAGGTGATGGCGGCAATCTTACAATATTCAGATCAAGCGAACGGGCGTTGTCTCCTCGATCGAGGACGAAGGCCATCGCCGGGTTCAGGGCGGGGCGGTGTGGTCGTGCGGCTCGAGTCGGGGCCCGTCTTTTCGTTCGCTCGTGCCCGGGCTGGCGAAGCTGACGGTTATAGTGGAGAAATGACGGCCTCTCCGAGGCAAAGGGTCCGTGCCTTCGGGGACTTCCGGGCGTACTCTAGCCATGGGCGTCGATCGCTCCAGGGATCAGGTAGCCAAGCAGGCGGAGTTCTCGCGATGAACCGCATCCATTCGATCGGGGTCGGGGTCGTGCTCGTCCTGGGAGGGCTGGTCGCGGTCGCCGACACGGCCCGGGGGCAGGAGGCCGCCGGCGGGGCGCCGGGGCCTCGGCGCTTTCGCCCTTGCCCGATCGCGACGCGGGGCAGGGTGGGGGGGCCGTGCAGACTCCTCCGGAGCCGGCGCCGCCGGCCTCGGCGAATGCGCCGGTCAAGCCGCTGATGGAGGGTCCGCTCCACGAGGCGTTCCTGTCGCCGCGCGAAGGACCAGGAGCCGACGCACGTCGCCAAGGCGCCGCCGTCGCCGATCAGCGAGCGGCCCGGCGGTCGACCCGCCCAGCATCCAGGCCGAGTGGATCGAGGGCTACTGGGAATGGGACGCCGGCCGCAAGGATTACGTCTGGGTGACCGGCACCTGGCGCGTGCCGCCGCCGGGCCGGTTCTGGGTCAACGGCTACTGGAAGCGCGACGACCAGGGCTGGTATCGCGTCCCCGGCTTCTGGAGCGAGCGCAAGACCGACCGGATCGACTATCGCAAGGACGGGCCTCCCCAGGATCGCCCCGACGAGGAGCCCGGCCAGCCCCCGTCGGAGGATTGCTTCTACATCCCCGGCCAGTACTATCCCGACGGCGACGGCGTGGTCTGGAAGAAGGGGTTCTGGGCCAAGGTCCAGCCCGGCTGGTCGTGGGTCCCCGCCCAGTGGGTCCGCCAGCCCGACGGCTGGGTCTTCCAGGAAGGCTACTGGGACCGCACCCTCGAGGATCGCGGCACCCTCTTCGCCCCCGCCGAGGTCAACAAGGCGGCCCAGAACGACGGATAACCTGACCTATCAGCCCTATACCACGGTCTCGCCCGAGCTGTACGGCCAGCTCAACGGGGCGTTCGGCCGGCCCAACACCAACTATGACGGCTATCCCGGGAGTCTACTACGACGAGAACGGCCGCTACTACGGCTACGCCGACTACGGCAACCTCGGCGCCTACTACGGCTATCTCGACTACCCGGCCACCGGCGGCATACGGCTATCCCTACTACGCCACGCCCGGTCCAGTACGGTGGCATGGGCTACGGCGGCTATGGCGGCTACGGAGCGGCTACGGCGGCTATGGCGGCTATGGACGGCGGTTACGGCGGCTATGGCGGTTACGGCGGCTATGGCGGCTATGGCGGCTATGGTTACGGCGGCTACGGCTTCGGCGGTTTCGGGCTCGGGTTCGGCTTGCCCTGCTACGGCGGCTTCGGCTACGGCTGCTTCGGTCTACGGCGGGCTGGGCTATGGGGGATTCGGCTACGGCGGCTGGGCTTCGGCGGCTTCGGGATCGGGCTGGGCTATGGGGGCTTCGGCTACGGCGGGTTCGGTTACGGGGGCTTCGGCTACGGGGGCTTCGGCTACGGGTCGGATTCGGGCTGGGCTTCGGCTTTGGCTACCCGTTCTTCGGGGGCTATGGCTACGGCTATCCCTGGTGGGGCCGCGGCTACTGGGGGACTCTGACCGGCCGGCTGGGGCCGCGGCTTGGGGCGCGGGGCTGGGGTAACCACTATGCGTACGCCAACCGGAACGTGAACATCAACCGGAGCGTGAGCGTCAACCGCAGCGTGAGCGTCACGCGTAACGGGCAACACGGTCACGCGGAATATGAGCGTCTCGCGGAACACGAGCATCAACCGCTCGGTAAGCTCGTCGCGGGGAGTCGGGGCGCCGGCCTCGTCGCACGCCTACGCCAATCCGTTCTCGCATAATGCGGGCGCAAGCGCCTCGCGGAGTGCCGGTGCGAGCCGCTCGTCGGGCGGCCAGGTCCGTCAGGCCTCGGCGGTCTCGTCGGGGTCGAGCGGCTGGCGGACGTCCTACAACGGGGGCTCCAGCGGTCACGCGGGGGCAGCCGGCCATACGGCGGCGGGCACCCATGCCGGAGGCGCCGGGGGATTGGCCGGTGGCGGTGCCGGCAGGGGACGGCCGGCGGCGCGGGGGCCTCGGTGTATCGAGGTGGTGCTGCCGGCGGCGGCCAGGGAATGACCAATGCCGGTGGCGCGGGCCGGGGGTTCGCCCAGGGCTCGGCCGGTGCAGGGGCAGGGGGTGCGGGCCGCGGCACGGCGATGGGCGGCATGGCCGGAGGCAGGGCCGGGGCCGGTGGAGGATCCGCGATGGCCAGCCATCCCGGCATGATGAACGGCATGGCCGGTGGCCACCCCGGCGCGACGGGCGGCGGCTACGCCAGCCATCCCGGTATGATGAACGGGATGGCCGGTGGCCATCCGGCGCGATGGGCGGCTATGGCGGCGGCGGCTATGGCGGTGGCGGATATCGCGGCGGCGCGTCGATGGGCAGCGGCTTCGGCGGCGGGATGCACACGGGAGGCATGGGCGGCGGCCACATGGGCGGCGGCCACATGGGTGGCGGAGGCGGCGGAGGACACCGTTGATCCGTCGGTCGCGATACAGGCCGAGGCCGAGGCGATTTCATCGCGCCGGGAGGAGGAGCCTCCCGGCGAACCCGTTGGGCGGCTCGATGCTCGGGGCGTCGCGGCTCAATGGCGGAAGTGCCGGCGGCCGGTGAGGATCATGGCGATGCCGTGCTCGTCGCAGGCGCCGATGGTCTCGTCGTCGCGGCGCGAGCCGCCGGGCTGGATGATGGCGGTGACACCCGCGGCGGCGGCGACGTCGGGTCCGTCGCGGAAGGGGAAGAAGGCATCCGAGGCCAGCACGGACCCGCCGGCGCGCGGGCCGGCCTTCTCGACGGCGATCCGGACCGAGTCGAGCCGGCTCATCTGGCCGGCGCCGACGCCCACGAGCTGACCGTCCTTCGCCAGGACGATCGCGTTGGACTTCACCGCGGCGACGACCCGCCAGGCGAAGGCCAGGTCCGGCCGCTCGGCGTCGGTCGGGTGCGCGGCGGGTCGCGACCGTTCCCGGAGGCCGGGTCGGGCTCGAGCCGGTCCCAGTCCTGGACGAGCAGGCCGCCCTCGATCCGTCGCAGGTCGAAGCCCGAGGCGACCGGGTCGTCCGGGCCGATCGGCGAGCCCAGGTCGATGAGCCGGACGCTGTTCCGCCACGTCGGCTTGGTCGTGAGCCACTCCAGGGCGTCGTCGTCGAACCCCGGGGCGAGGATCGCCTCGAGGAACCGGCCAGGCGCGGCCATCCGCTCGGCCGTGGCGCGGTCCACCGGGCGGTTCAGCGCGACGATCCCGCCGAAGGCGCTGACCGGGTCGCCCTCGTAGGCCCGCTCGAAGGCCGTCGCCGGATCCTCGGAGATCGCGGCGCCGCAGGGGTTGTTGTGCTTGAGGATGCACGCGGCGGGCTCGGCGAACTGCCGGATCAGCCGCAGGGCGCTGTCGAGGTCCAGCAGGTTGTTGTACGAGAGCTCCTTGCCGTGGCGGACCGTCGGCGGTGGCCAGGTTCGGCCCGCCCGGGGCCGGCTCGACGTAGAACGCGGCCCGCTGGTGCGGGTTCTCGCCGTAGCGCAGCGGGGACCGGAGCGTGAAGCCGAGCTCCAAGCGTCGGCCGGAAACGGCGTCGGTCGCCCGCGATCGGCCGAGATGAAGGCCCGATCCAGATAGGCGGAGACCGCGCGGTCGTAGGCGGCGGTGCGCCGGAAGGCGGCCCGCGCCAGGCGACGGCGGTCGTCCAGGGTCGTCCCGCCCGGGTCGCTCGGATCGAGGCGATCAGGCCCTCGTACTGGTCGGGGTCGGTGAGCGACGGCGACGTGCTCGTGGTTCTTGGCCGCCGCGCGGATGAGCGTCGGGCCGCCGATGTCGATGTTCTCGATCGCGTCGTCGAGCGTCGGCGCCGGCCGGGCGATCGTGGCCTCGAACGGATAGAGGTTCACGACGACGAGGTCGATCGGGCGGGAAGCCCTGGGCCTCGAGGGTCGCCAGGTCGCCGGGGACGTCGCGGCGGGCGAGGATGCCCGCGTGGATCTTGGGATGGAGCGTCTTGACCCGGCCGCCGAGGATCTCGGGCTGGCCGGTGTAGTCGGCCACCTCGGTCGACCTCGAGCCCGAGCGCCGGCGAGGCTGCCGCGTGCCGCCGCTGGCCAGCAGCTCGACCCCCGCGGCCGCCAGCGCGACCGCCAGCTCGGCCAGGCCGCGTCTTGTCGTGAGACGCTCAGCAAGGCCCGGCGAATCGGACCAACTCGCTCATCGTTGCCGCTCCGGATGCCGGGCCGTCCGTCGGGGAGAGTCGCGATCATTCCGGCTCCTTCTTGGCGGCCTCGGGCTTGAGCCCGAACGCCGGGAGCGGCGGCATCCGGCGGTCGCCTGCTTCGTGCCGCCCTCGGGCCGGTCCTTGCGCGGCGGCTCGCCTCGGCCGTGGCGCTCCGTCGCGGGGGCGGCGTCGGGGGCTGCTCCTTGAGCCCGTCCGGCGGGATGTAGCCGAACGGCGGCTTCTTCGGGTCTGCGCAGCAGCTTGGGCTGCGGCAGCCCGATCTCGCGGATCGCCAGGATCAGGCCCGAGCCGGTGCGCGAAGTACAGCCGATCGTTGAAGCGGTTGACGATGTTCAGGTCGTATTCGCGGAGGTTCAGCCCGGCGCGGAGGTGGGACTGCCCGCCGGGTCGACCACCATCCTGCCGGTCGCCCGGTCGACCACGAACAGGTCGAGGTTGTACGACCGGAGGTAGATCCTGCGTCGGGGTGATCGCGACCAGGCGCCCGCCCTGGGTGGGGATCGGTCCACTCGCGGCTGGCCGGTCGCCGGGTCGACGCTGGAGAAGTCGCCGGCCGTGTTGATCACGAAGATCTCCTCGTCGGCGACCAGCGGCTCCTGGGTGATCGGTGCCCCGGAGGCGAAGCGTCCAGAGCATCCGCGACGTGAACAGGTCCACGGCGTAGAGGATCTTGTCGGCGGAGGGGATCAGCAGGGTCCGGGTCCCGTAGCCCGCCGAGCCCCTCGCCGATCGGCCCGCCGGTCGCGATCCGGTAGAGCACCGTCGGCTCGTCGGCCAGGACGACCCAGACCTTGTTGTCGCCCCCGCCGAAGGCGACGAGGCTCTCGGCCGGCAGGGGCCGCGTCGTGATCGCCGTCCCCGCGTGGTAGCTCCAGAGCGGGATCGGGCTTGTCGCGGATCGTGCTCGTTGCCCTTGTTATCCAGGTACTTCAGCCGGAACGCCTGGATCAGCCCGTTGGTCATCCCGACCATGACCCGCGACTCGTCGCAGGCCGGGCGTGCTCGTCGGGATCGTCGCCGAGGTTCGTCCTCCAGATCGCGCCGGCCGCTGCCGCGGTCGAGGCGCGAAGAGCATGTTGGCGTTGGTCACGAAGACGGCCCAGGAGTTGGACGCAACGCCCCGGGCGAACCCCGACCGCTCGCCCAGGTTGGCCGTCCAGAGCAGGCGGCCCGTCTCGGCGTCGAAGGCATGCAGCCGGGCGTAGTTCGTCTGGGCGAAGAGCAGGTCCTGCGATGCCGGCTGATCTTGATCAGCCGCTCGGTCTCCACCAGCGGGACGACAGAGAACCACTGCCGCTCCAGCCCCAGCCGATCGAGGGCGGCGCGGCCCGGGACCAGGTCCCTGGGGAAAGGGCATCTGCGCCCGCGCCGACGACCCCGGCGACCATCGAGAGAAGCAACCAGAGAGGCAGGGATCGGCGGAACATGGACCCGGTCCTTTCCAAGACCCGTGAAAGCTCCACGACGCGACGCGACGATGAGTTGCGGACTCTCCCCTCATTCATCCCTAGCCGACGACCGCCGCCGCGTCAAGCTGGAGGGATTCGGGTCGTCCCTGTCATCTTCGTCCCATCACACCCAACCGGAACGACGAGCCGGGGCGCGGCCGGCTCCGAAGCAGGGCCCAGGTCGAAAGCAGGGTCCAGGGCGACGACGACGGGACCGTGGCTCAGCCGGAGGATTCCGGTTCGGGCGGCGGGTCCGGCGTGGGGGGGAGGACGGCATCGGGCGGACGCCGGCCTGGCACTGCGGGCAGGCGGAGTTGCGCCCGATGTAGGGCCGGGCGCATCGCGGGCAGAGTCCGACGCTCCGCCGCAAGACGGGCAGCGAGGCCCGCAGGCTGGCCCCCTCGACGGTCGCCCCGAACGTCTCGGCCGCTCGCCCCGCCAGCACGACGACCTCGGGCTGGATCCGGCCGACCCGCAGCCGTCGATGGATCAGGTCGAGGAACCAGCGGGCCAGGTCCCGCTCGAGCTCGCCCCGGCGGTCGAAATCCAGCGACGGACCGACGGCGGCGTACAGCTCCAGCACGCGATCCGGGTCGTTGACCCGCCGCGCCGGCGTCGATCTGGGCGACCCGCTCCTCGGCCTGTTGCCGGCGGACGGCGTCGATCTGCTCGCGGAGGTCGGCCGCGGTCGCCTCGCCGGGGAACTCGTCGTCGAGCCGCTGCAAGCAGCGCCTCGGCCTCGTCCAGCCGGGCCTCGCGCAGGGCCCTGGCGATCTCGCCAAGCAGCCGCGTCCGGCCGCGTTCCACCGTCGCCGACGATGGGGCTCCGGTCACTCCGCGATTCTCGATCGAGTCCGCCAGACGCTCGATCGCCGCGATCGCCCGGTCCGCACGGTCGAGCAGCACCGTGGACCACCGGGCCTCCCGCTCCGCTCGAACGGCGACCATGGCGGCAATCGCCTTGCCGGCCGCCTCCATCAATAGGGCCGCCAGCCCGAAGCCAACCGCGATCACCAGGCTGTCGATCGCGATCCTGGCCGCCGAGGCCGTCGTCATTGGCCCTTCGACCAGGCCGGTGAGCAGCCGGGATCCGGCCAGCAGGAATCCAAGGAGCAGGATTCCGACCCGGATCACGACCCGGGCGGGCACGAACCACCCTCCGCGCGGGTCGCTCGAAGGACCGTCCGGGGCCGGCAGTGCAGAGCTCAGGAGCTCGTGGGCGTCGCGGCGGTCGTCGGGAGACGGATCGTCGTGAGGCGGATTGTCGGGGGTGATCTGCAACATCTCGAGGTGTGACTCCGGCGAGTGGACGGCTGCCTCTCCGCGGGAATTATTCCGGATCGGCGGCCGCCCGGCCAGCGGCGAGTCTCCGACGAGCGGGCGAATACGCACGAGGGCCACGCCGGGCTGGCCTCCTGCCGCCCGTCGGGGCCCTCGCAACGCTTGTCCGAAGTCTTCTCTGATTCCTCGGCCGGTGGGGTAATCCGGGAAATGGAACTCCCGGCCGCCCCGGCCGATCGGATCGATCAACCGCCGAACTGCTTGGCGATCCGGTTGGTCGCGACCCGCTCCTCCTCGATGAGGGACTCGTCCAGGTGGTAGTGCATGAGGATAGGCGTCCTCGCCCGTGTCGAGGTAGTGCTCGCGGACGACCTCGGTGGCGCGGAAGCCCGAGACCCGGTAGAAGAGCTGCGCGGCCAGGTTCGTCTCGCGAACGTACAGCGCGATCCGGTTGCGGCGCTGGCCCGAGAGCTTGCCGACGAGCTTCTGGATCATCTGGCGGCCGACGCCCACGGCGGCGGAATTCCGGATGCGTCGCGAAGTCGAGCACGTGGATCTTGTTCCGGTGCAGCTCGTAGATCATGAAGCCGACGATCCGCTCGCCGTACTCGGCCACCATGCCGATGCAGTTCCGCTGCCGCAGGACGCGCAGGAATTCCTCCTCGCACCACGGGTATTCGAAGCTCGCGTGCTCGATGGCCAGGACCTCGGGCATGTCGCGCCGGATCATCCATCGGATGTGCACGCGGGTCTACGCCGGGGAGGTTGGAACCGTGCTCATCGCGCCTCCTTCCATGGGACGGAACGGACGGACGACGACCGTCATGCCGCCGTGGACATTCCGGTCAGAGCGATATTAAACCAGCGACTCCGGCGGTTTCGGATCGGTCGAACGGGAATCCCTGACGAGCGAAAGAGGTGATGCGAGAGCCGGGCCCTCATCCGGGTCCGTCGAGGCGAGGCGGATTCTAGCGAAGTGTCCGCTCCCTGCCAAGGTCCCTTCTCGCCGGATCATCCGCGGTTTTCCCGCGGAATTCTCCCCGCCAATCCGCCCCCACGCCCCGGCCATGACGCCCGGCACCACCTCCGGCGCTTCGCCGCCTGAGCCAGACCTTAATATCGGACCGCGACGGCTCCGATCGTGAGGATTGCGCGGATCAAGACGGCGGGAACGGCCGGGATTCCTCGAGGGGTCCGCCTCGGATCGTGGCGCGGCGATGCACCCGAGCCTCGAGTTTATCAAGGCTTGGAATGAGGTTGTGGCGGCGGGCCTGTGCGGAGCGAGCCAGCGGCCGGGTCTCAGAACCGGCCGAAATCGTACTCGGCGTTGGAGGCGTCGAAATCGATGTCGCGCGAGTCCGACGTTCAACTTGAGGTTGGAGTACGTGTATTCCTCGACGAGCTCGGGAGTGGCCTCGGGGCTGCTCGGCCAGTCGTATGCCTCGAAGCGGACGGGCAGGCCCAGCTCGCGGTCGACGAAGAGCCGCACCTGGTAGAACATGAAGGCGGGGTCTTTGGTCGGGTGGGTGGCCTCGATCAGCATGCAGGGACGAGAGCCGGCCAGCTCGACGTCGCCGAAGGCGACCCGCGACTCGGACGGGTGGAGCTCGGACGACCAGCGGGCCTCGAGGGTCTCGAGCAGGGGGCCGATCCCGGCCTGGGTGATCGGGTGCCGACAGTCATCCATGGCCAGGCCGCAGGTCGGGTCGAGGGTGAGCGTCCCTGCCACCAGCCGCTTGATGCCGACGTCGTGGGCGACGACCTTGCCGTCGTTCTGCCCGTCGATGTAGATGGCCTCTTTGCCGGGGGACGGCTGGTGGAACCGCAGGTAGACGCTCCGGGGACGGGTCCGGATCTTCATCGTCATGACGTGCCGGGGCCTCAGGCTCCCGTCGATCCGCTCGCGCTTGGTGAAGGTGCAGACGTAGTCGGAAATCGACTCGTAGCGGGCCTGGCAATCCTTGATCACGCGGATCGCCCGAGAGATCGGCAGCTCGGTCTCCTCGCCGACCGACGTTGTTTCGATCGGCTTCAGCGAGACGTGCCGCGCGGCCTCGACTCGGCCGGTCCCGGACGAACCGATGACCAGGGAAACGGGATCGCGACGGGGGGACGACGCGGGATAGTCCGGGCCCGGCCGGTCGTCCCTCGTATCGAGGGCGATCGAAGACCAGGTCTCGTCCTCGTCCGGCTCTCCGACCTTGCCCCGCAGCTCGCCGCGGGCCGCCCACAGGGCGGCCGTCGCGGTGAGTACGCCGAAGGCAAGCCATCGTCGGCCCTGGCTTCTCGTCGCGTTCCTCGGGAGGACCGGCCCAGTCATTGGGATTGCCATGAGGGATTCACTTCCGGCTCGGTGGCCAGGTGATCGACGAGAGTCGAGATGGAATCACAGGTCCTCGACGGGGCGACCCGTGCTTCTGATTATAGACCATAGGCCCGGTCGGTTGTCGACGCCTCTGTCCGCGTCGATTCGTGCGATTCTCGGGCTTGTCCCACGTCCTTGCTCGCGACGCACGGTCGGCCGTGGCTGTCGCTCGCTCCCCACCTTTTAGCAAGTCCCGGGCCAGCCGCAGAAATGGCCCGCCGGGCCCGCGTCCTGGAAATAGAGTCGGCCCGACTGCTATAACCGAATGAGCCGGCTTGTGGCCGGATTACAAGAAGATGTCAAATCTTCAATCGGTCGGCCCCGACTCGGGCGGACGGAATCCTCGAGGACCCGGGCCGAGCCCGTCGGATCGCCGGCGAGGGTGGAGTACATCGGTCGTGGCGGACTACACGATAGAGGCGATTGAATCGGCCCCGTTCGCTCAGCTTTGCTATGTCGCCTGGCTGCGCGGGGCGGACCGATGCCCTGGTCGTCGACCCGGGCTTCGACACGCGACTCGGTGCTCGGGCTGCTGAAGGATCGGGGACTCGTCCCCGCGGCGATCCTCAACACGCACGGCCACGCCGACCACATCGCCGGCAACGCCGAAGTCAAGCTGGCGTTACGAGGCGGCGCCGCTGATCATCGGCCGGAATGATGCCGCAATGCTGTCCGACGCCGAGGCGAACCTCAGCGCCGGGTTCGGCATGCCGGTGACGCAGTCCGGCCGCCGACCGGCTGGTCGACGACGGCGAGCGGATCGAGGTTGCGGGCTTCGCGTTCCTGGTCCGCGAGATCCCCGGTCACAGCCCGGGCTCGGTCGTCTACATCGCCGAGGGGTTCGACCCGCCGTTCGTCTTCGGCGGCGACGTCCTGTTCGCGGGTTCGGTCGGCCGGCCGGACTTGCCCGGCGGCAGCTTCCCCCAGCTCCGCGACGGGATTCATCAGAAGCTCTTCACGCTTCCCGACGAGGTGCGGGTCTACCCGGGACACGGCCCCGCCACCACGATCGGGGCGGAGCGGCGGACCAACCCCTACGTCGGCGGACCCGCGGGCCCGCCCGGGCCGTCATGAACGTCTGGGCGATCTCCGACCTGCATCTCTCGTTCGGTCGCCCCGATCGTCGCGATCGTTTCGGCGGGCGGTGGCGGGACCACGCCGCCAAGATCGAGCGCGGCTGGCGCGAGGCCGTCCGTCCCGACGACGTGGTGCTCCTTCCCGGCGACCTCTCCATGGCCCGCAACCATCGCGAGGTCCAGCCGGACCTCGAATGGCTGGGCGCGCTGCCCGGTACCAAGGTCCTGTCGCCCGGGAACCACGAACGCTGGTGGAACGACACCGACGCGGTCCGCCGGCTGCTCCGCCGCTCGATGATCGCCGTCGGCGGCGACGCCGCGGAAGTTCGCCACCTGATTGTCTGCGGCACCCGAGGCGCGCCGGTCCTCGGCGACGACCCTGCGGAGGCCGATCGGATCGCCGCCGAGCGGGAGCTCGGGCTCCTCGAACGCGCGCTGGATCACGCCCTGAGGCTTCGCGAAGCGGGCGAAGTTGCCGGCCGATCCTGGTCCTCTGGCACTATCCCCCCTTCGATGCCGGCGGCCGGCCGGGGCCATGCGTCGAGCGGCTCGAACGCGCCGGGGTCGCCGCCTGCGTCTACGGCCACCTGCATATTCAGGCCCAATGGTCGCTGGCCGTCCAGGGAGTCGTCCGGGGCGTCCGGTATCACTGTGTCGCCGCCGATGCCGTCGGCTTCCGACCCCTCCGGATCGGAACATTCCCCGACGCAAATTCCACCGGGGCCTGAGGGGCATTCCTTGTGGGAAGCCATGCCCGCTCCACGTCATCCGGGATCGCTCGTCGGGATGTTCAGATCGCTGCGGATCGCCAATATGACTTCCCCTTTTTTCAAAGGGGCTGGCAAAGGAGCGATCAGGGTGACATTCTTATGTTCAGCGGACATGCGGATAGAATGGGTGTCAATGGACTGTAAGTAACGGTATCTGAGCAGCTTGGGATGATGAAGCGATTCGTTATTAGGGAGGCGGCACAGGAGATGCAAGATACGGAGGCGGCACAGGCGGCGAAAAATTCGAGAACCGAGAGACGACTTTTGCATCAACCGGGAGACGACCATGCTGGTTCTGAGCAGGAAGCTGGGTGAGAAGATCGTGATCGGTGACAACATCACGGTGACGATCGTCAAGATCGATAGGAACCAGATTCGGATCGGCATCGAGGCCCCCCAGGACGTGCCGGTCTACCGCGAGGAGATCGCACCGCAGCGGGTTTCTCGGGCCGTGACGGCCGATGCGGTTGCCCTCAGTCGCTGAAGGCGAGCGGGTTTCGTGTCGAGCCCCCTCCGTTCGGCGGGGGCCGAAGCGTCCTGCGACCTATCCTGCCCGCCCCGAACTCCATGTCGCGCATTCGCCGGCCGCGAGCCCTCGCCGGGTGAGTTGACACCCGGCGACGATGGCGACGGCCTCTCGCTCCGCTCCGCTCTGCTCCTCGAGACGGGTTCTGCGCCGGTCTCGGGCCGATTGTACCGGATTGACGGACCCCTATGAGCGTCCGGCGTCGCCGGATTCTTCCCGCCTCTTGGCGCCGATCCTGGGAAACCACAGAATCGGACGACATGCCTTGATGGGGCGGGGCCACCGGTAGGGAAGACGGCGGGGTGCCGGTCACGCCCGTGAGTGGCGATCCCCGGGGTGCGGAACCGTCGAGTGATGCTGGCAGCCTGGATAGAGACACCGGCGAAGGGCCGGAATGGCGGACCGGTCCGAGCGGGGATGTGGTCGGCTGTCGTCATCGGGACGCATCCGGTCCAGGACGGTCAGCGCGTCTGGCTCGAGGTGACCGCCGACGACCTTCGGCTCGGCCCCTTGCCGGCCTACTGGATCGAGAACAAGGCCGGGAACAGCTTCTGGCACGCCGCGGTGCCTCCGCAGGGCGTGGGGACGCGGCTGCACTACCGGGCCATCGTCGAGCGCGAGCCGGACGAGCGGGGCCATCAGCGCCTACCAGGACACGATCGTCCGCTCGAACCTGCCCGAGCGGATCGAGGGCATCGGCTCGCCGCTGCTGGAGGCCGAGGGCCTGGTGGGCAACCGCCACATGACGGTCCGGGTCGACGCCCGCGGCTCGACCTATGACGTCTACTTCCCCACGGTCGGCCTGCATTCCTTCGTCCGGCCGCGCGAGGGCGACAACCCGCAGAGCCGCTCGCACTTCCGCGCGATCATCGGCGGCCTGGCGGTCGGCCGTCGGCTGGACTGGTTCAGCGAGCGGACGGCCTGGGATAGCTTCCAGCAATACCAGGGCGCGACCAACCTCCTGACCACCAAGTTCAACTGGCGACACGGGCCCGATCCAGGTCCTCCAGGCGGATTTCGTCGCCATGGGAGACTGCCTGCCGCACAACGCCGGCGGCGAGTCGTCGCCCGGCCAGTATCTCAAGCGGTTCTTCATCAAGAACGAGGGGACCGAGCCGCGCCGGGCGATCTTCGGGGTGTACGTGCAGGTCGAGATCAACGGCGGGGTCGGCGATACCGGCCTGAGCTGGCACGAGATCGACGAGGCGCTGCTGGCGATCAACCGCGGGCACGGCCATTCCAACCGCAAGCTCGCCCGCGACGCCACGGTCGAGTTCGCCATCGCCCTCGACGGCGCGGGGCGACGTCGAGTGCGAGCCGACCGGGCCCAACGAGGCGATCCTGTTCCGGGCCGTCGAGCTGCCCGCCGGCCAGACCGTGACGGTCGACCTGCTGGTCAGCGGCGCCTTCACGGGGTGGAGTGGCGATCGGGGCACGTTCGAGCACTGGCTCCGACCGGCGCTCAACTGGTTCCGGTCCACGGACCTCGACACCGTGGAGCAGGAGACGGCCCGCCAGTGGGACGACTTCATCGAGCCGATCCCCGACTTCCATTTCCCCAAGCCGACGTATCGCGGTGAGCCTGCGGCGGTCGGCCCTGGCCGCGGCATTGCACGCCGACGCCGAGTGGGGGGCGATCGCCTCGGGGTTCGACCGGGGCCTCAGCGCCTACTGCTGGCCGCGGGAGGCGATCTGGGTCGGGGGCTCGCTGGCACGCCTCGGACACCCGGACATCGACCGCGCGGTCTACCTCTGGCTCAACCGCGTGCGCCATCGACACCGGCCGTTCCTCTACTGGTTCCAGAAATACGCGATCGACGGCATCCCGGAATGGGAGACGCCGGCCGTCGACCAGTCGGCGCTGATCCCCTGGGGGCTCGAGCGGCATTACCGGCGGACCGGCCAGCTCGACCTGGTGACGTCGGTCTGGCCGATGGTCGAGCAGGCGGCCGGGGTCTGCTGCGGGCAGCCCAGCGGGCATCCCGGGCTGCGGATGCTCGAGGACCTGAACCTGATCAGCTCGGCGGGCGGGGGCGACCTGCTCTTCGGGGCCTTCCTGTATTCCAATGCGGCGGTCGTCGCGGGCCTTCGCGCGGCCGCCCGGCTCGCCCGGGCGGTCGGCAATGACGAGGCCGATCGGCGCTGGACGATCTGCGCCGAGCGGATCTGGGAGACCGGCATCCTCCGCGAGCTGGTGACCGGCCGGTCCGAGGCGGCCGGCCATGCCGACGCCGATCTCGGGCGGTTCCTCAATGGCCGGCGGGTCTCGCAGTTGCGCGGGCTCTGGACCGACGACCCGCAGTACCTGGTCGAGCGGTCCGAGCTGCTCGACGTCTTCATGCTGGGGCTGGCCGTGCCGTTCGGATTGCTCCCCGCGAGCGACCCGCGTCTGGTCCGGATCGCCGAGTCGATCCTCCGGCTCAATTCTTCGCTCAGGGGCGAGTCGCACCTGCTGGCGCAGACGGCCTACAACCCCGACCAGGCGGGTCCGCCGGGCGATCAGCACGAGGTCTCGAGCCTGGCGACGCTCTGGATGGTCCGGTTCCTGATCCAGCTCGGCCGCGAGAACGGCCAGGGGCGGCACTGGTCGCGTGCGCTGGCCATGTTCGAGGCCGTGCTGGGCCGGCTGTCGAACCTCGGCCTGGCCCTTCGGCTACCCGGTCGGGCCGGCGAGGGCTCGGGCCGCGGCACCGGGGCCGGCGGCACCGCGTGGCGGCTGCACGCGCTGCTGATCGATACGATGCTCGACCTGGCCGGCCTCGATTACGACGCCGTCGATCGCAGGCTGACCCTCCGCCCGGTGCTGCCGGGCTCATGGCCGCAGACCGGCATCAAGCGGGCCTTCGCCTGCGGCGAGGTCTCTTATGCCCTCCACAGGCCGATCGGCGGCCGGGTCCATCACCTGGAGGTCCGGGCCAGCCTCACGGAGCCGGTCGACCTCGACGTGGACCTGACCTGCCCGGACCTGAAGGAGCTCGGCCCCTGGCAGGCCTCGACGCCGATGGAGGATCCCGCCTTCGATCCCCGGATCGGCCGGGTCCAGTGGACGTCTTCGCTGCCCGCCGGCCGCGGCGAATGGAGCTGGACCTGGGGCTGAGGGGCGCTGCCCCTCGGAAGACCGCTCCCACAAGAGGTCCGACCCGGTCGTTCGACTGTTCGGCGCGGGGCTCCGACCCCGCCGCGGCCAGCGAACCCCGGCGCGGTCAGGCCGCAACGTATCAAGAGGGATCGAACCACAGAGGCACAGCGTAGCCTTCGGCCGCAACCAAAGTGGTCAGTGGCAAGTGGCAAGTGGTCCGTCCCGTAGGGTGGGTCGAGCGCAGCGAGGCTCACCGATATCCTCTCGGCGGGGGATTGTCTCACCCGGCATCTCGTGGAGTTGACAGATGTTGCGCCCACCGGGCCGGGTCGGCGTGGAGCAACTCCGGCCTCACCGGCGGTTCGCGGTTCGGCGCGGGTCTCCCACCCGGCCGACGCGACGGTCGGTGCGGTCTGGTTCGGCGCGGGTCTCCCCACGCCTCCGCCGGCCCGGACCGACTCCCACGTCGGTCATGCTCCAGCCTGACGCCGATCCGGGCGGGCGGGTCGGACCGTGCAGGCTGGAGCGTGACCGACATCGGCCCGGGCCGACAGCTCTCCCGAGCGGGCCCATTGGGCCGTCTTGAGGCTTTCCGCCACGCCAAGAGCGGCTTCTGAGACTCACGCCATACCGCAAAACAACCGGCCAAATATGAACCGGACCCCCGGGAACCGCCGCCTGCGCCGGAAAACCTTATGAGATTTCCAAATAAATTTTCTGCTTCTGGCCGAAGGACTTGCGTCGAGAAAATGCCCCACTTGGCCGATAGGTGCATTTCAGTATTTGCAAACCTGATACATCCTATTAGTAGGGGGAGAGAAGAGAGCCGAGGGGGTACAGGGGGTTTTGGGGGCCCTGGAACATTCGATGCATGCACGCAATCCCCTCCTGGACTCTGCGAGATCGTCCCGAGCGGATGGATGTGCACGACGCTTACGGAGCGTCTCGATGAGGTCGTGCCGAGTCTGCTCGCGGATCTCGGCGTGCAGGCCGTCCCCGTGGAGGCCGGTAACATCCCGGTGAGGCGACAGCAATTCTTCAATAGCAGAACCGGTGAGTCGATGCGCTCCGTATGGTGGCAAGTCGTGGCCGACTGTCATTCCGACACGGAGGGGCCCCGCCTTCCACCAATCAGTCAACTCGCTCGCCGGCGATCTCCGCCGATTTGAGACAATCCCCTCAGTGGTCAGTGAACACCGGACGGAAGTCATTGCCGTCGAACGGCTTGTAAAATTGCGTACGGGATACGAGATTCCCGGCATTAGTAGTACAGAGACACAGCGCAGCCTTCGGCCGCAACCAAAGTGGCAAGTGGTCCGTCCCGTAGGGTGGGTCGAGCGCAGCGAGGCCCACCGATATCCTCTCAGTGGTCAGTGAGCACCGGGCGGAAGTCATTGTCGTCGGGCGGTTTGTGAAATTGCGTCCGGCGTACAAGATTCTCGAAGTTAGTAGTACAGAGAAACACCCCATCGATCTCGCCCCGTCTCACCATCGTCACCGAGGCACGAGTCTTCGCAATCGACCCGTCCAGAAAGGGGAAGGAGACCGAACCCGGGCGAGGATGGAAGGGTCGTGGGGCCGCGTCATGGCGTTGTCGATCCGCGTGGGAGCTGTGCTCTTCTCGTCTTCCTCTCTGTGCCTCTTTGGTTCGATCTTTCTTGATGCGTTGCGGCCCTATTTCGCTGGGACTCGTGGTTCGATTTCGCCGGGCCGGTACCCGTGATGTGACGCCCCCGGCCGGTCGAGTATCCGCCCGAGAGACCTGTCGATCAGGCCGACGGCGAACACATGCTACAGGGCCGGCCCGCATAATCGACAGACCTGTCTGCGTTGACCCGGATCCGGGCCGCGCGGGTCGGGTGGGCTTGGCTCGGCCGAACTGGCGGCGGAAGGCGAGCCTCGTCGATGGACGTTGCGATCGTCATCCCCCCGGTCCGGCGCGTCGTTCATCACGAGGTCTCCCGGGGCAATGCGGGGAATGCCAGGGGAAGAACAATCCGGACGCGTCTGTCGGTCTGTCGCCTTTGGACCAAATATCAATTCAATTAAACAAGCCAGCGTGCGTGGCCCCCGAGGGTGGTTCGGAGTCCCGATTCGCCCACTCCGATCGGCCGCGGAGGGGATGCTTTGTTCGGTCGAAAATGAGATGATCTTGCCGCTCGGGCGTGCTCCGGGACGCCTCCAAAGTCGGGGGCCGGACGACCGCCGCCCCGTGCCGGATCACCCGGAGGCCCGCCCCATGGCCGCCATCGCCGCCGAGCGCAACCTGCTCTTCGGCCTGCTCGCGTTGCAGAATGGTCTGATCGACCAGGGCCAGCTCGTCGCCGCATTCCAGGCCTGGACCCGCGACAAGGCCCTGCGCCCTGGCCGACCACCTCGTCGGCCGCGGCGACCTCGACCCCGACCAGCGCAACGGCGTCGAGGCGATGGTCGGCCTGCACCTCAGGAAGCACGGCAACGACGCAACGCGGAGCCTGGCCGCTGTCCCGGCCGGGCCGTCTACCCGCGAGTCGCTCGCGGCCATCGGCGACCCGGCGATCGAGCACACGCTGATGCAGCTCGCCACCGCCCTCGATGGCGACGCCGACCGTACGGCCAGCTACGCGGTGGGGACGGCCACCTCCGACGGCCAGCGGTTCCGCGTATTACGCCCCCACGCCCGCGGCGGCCTGGGCGCCGTTTCGTGGCGCTGGACGCCGAGCTGCACCGCGAGGTGGCGCTCAAGCAGATCCTGGAGAAGCACGCCGACGACCCGCCCAGCCGGCAGCGGTTCCTGCTGGAGGCGGAGATCACCGGGGGGCTGGAGCACCCGGGGATCGTACCGGTGTATGGCCTGGGGACCTACGGCGACGGCCGGCCGTACTATGCGATGCGGTTCGTCCGCGGCGACAGCCTCAAGGAGGCCGCCGATCGGTTCCATGCCGACGACTCGCTGAAGTCCGACCCCGGCCGGCGGTCGCTGGAGCTCCGCAAGCTGCTGCGGCGGTTTACCGACGTCTGCAACGCGATCGACTACGCGCACAGCCGCGGCGTCCTGCACCGCGACATCAAGCCGGGCAACATCATCGTCGGCCGGCACGGCGAGACGCTGGTGGTCGACTGGGGCCTGGCCAAGGCGGTGGGCCGGGTCGAGCCGGGGTGCAATCGGGCGAGCGGACGCTGGTGCCGAGCTCGGCCGGCGGCTCGGCGGAGACGCTGCCGGGCAGCGCGATGGGGACGCCGGCCTACATGAGCCCCGAGCAGGCCGAGGGCGACCTCGAGCACCTGGGCGCGCGGTCGGACGTCTACAGCCTGGGCGCGACGCTCTACTACCTCCTGCCCGGTCGGCCGCCGTTCGAGGGCGACCTGCACGACGTGATCCGCGCCGTGCAGCGGGGCGAGTTCGCGCCGCCGCGGCGGCACGACGCGTCGATCGACCGGGCGCTGGAGGCCGTCTGCCTCGGGGCGATGACGCACAAGCAGGCGGACCGCTACGCGTCGCCGAAGGCCCTCTCCGACGACGTCGAGCGGTGGATGGCGGATGAGCCGGTCTCGGCATGGCGGGAGCCGCTCTCGCGGTGCGCCCGCCGCTGGGCGCGGCGGAACCGGACGGCGGTGGCGACGGCGGCGGTGGTCCTGGCGGTCGTGGTCGGGCTGTCGGCGGTCCTGGTGGTGCAGACGCGGGCCAGGGCCGACATCGCGCGGGCCCTGGACATCTATCGGGTGCTGGCCGAGGCCAACCCCGCCGTCACCGACTTCCGCAGCAGCCTGGCGGCCAGCCACAACGGCCTCGGCGTCCTGCTGACCGAGACGGGCCGGCCGGTGGAGGCGGAGGCCGAGTACCGCCGGGCGCTGGCGATCCGATAGGAGCAGGCCGAGGCCAACCCCGCCGTCACCGGGTACCAGAGGGACCTGGCGAGCAGCCTGCTCGAAATCGGGTGGCAGCTTGCGCAGGCCGGGAGGGACGAGGAGTCCATCGCCTATTACACCCGGGAGGAGGCGGTCCGACGGACGCTCGCCGACGCGGCGTCGGCCACGCCCGACGACCGGGCTTCGCTGGCGAACTGCCAGACGAACCTGGCCGACGTCCTCCGCAGGGCCGGCAGGCGGGACGAGGCGCGGGCGGCCTGCGACCGCGCCCGGGCACTTCGCCAGCCGCTGGTGAGGGATCTGCCCCAGGTGACCCATTTCCGCGGCGGGCTGGCGGAGACGGAGCTGCGGGCCGGCCAGGTGCTGCGGGAGTCGGCCGACCCGGCCGGCGCGGCGGCCGCCTGGAGGCGGGCCGTCGCGCTGTACGACGGGCTCAAGTCGCCGAGGGGCGAGCAGGCGTTCTTCCGGTCGGGCTGCCACGCGGGCCTTGCGGGTCTGGCCGGGCGGCCGAGCTCGGGGGTCTCCGCCGGCGACGGCCCGGCCGAGGCGGACCGGGCGATGACCTGGGTGCGCCGGGCCGTGGCGCTGGGCTATCGCAATCCCGAAGCCTACCGCAACGAGGACGCACTGGGCCCGATCCGCGGCCGCGAGGACTTCCGGCTGCTGATGATGGACCTGGCCATGTCGTCCGACGCGTTCGCCCGCCGCGAGTGAGCGGCCTGGCCGCGCCGCCGGCCCTCCGGAGCCGGGGGTCCGCCGGCGGGTCGCCCGCCGCGGAAGTTGGGAATAAACGGCTCGCGATGCGGTGCCGCCGCGGAGACGTGGCCGTCGCGGTGCCGGTGTCTGCGTCGTCAATCGTCCTCGCGGTACGGTCTGAGCTCGTGGTAGGGCTTCTTCTGGCCGTAGAAGAGCTTGATCCGCTCCTCGCCCAGGAGCCTGTCCTTGGGGTCCTCGTACATCGCGTTGGCCTGGACCTGGAGCTTGATCGCCTGGTCAAAGTCGCCGGCCTCGGCGAACGCGGCGGCGCGGGTGCCGACGCAGTACGCCTCCTTGCCCTTCGCGAGCTCGCACGCCTTCGTCGCCGACTCCACGGCCCTTTTCCCGTCGCGGAAGCTGGCCTCGACGCAGGTCGCCAGTAGCCAGGCGCGGCTGTTGTAGGCCCAGTACGCCGCCGGGTCGAGCCGGATCGCCTCGTCGTAGTCGGCCAGTGCCTTGCCGTAGTCGAGCTTTGCCCGGTACGCGTTCCCGCGACCCTCGTAGGCCAATGCGTATTTTGGATCGAGGCGGATGGCCTGGTTGTAGTCGGCGATGGCCTTGTCGTGCTCCTTCTTTCCGGCCCAGATCGTGCCCCGCTTCAGGTAGGTCATGGGGTCGGATGGCTCGAGCCGGAGCGACTCGTCGAGGTCGGCGATGGCCTTGTCATAATCCTTCTTCGTGCGCCAGATGCTGCCGCGATTCTTGAAGTAGAGGGCTTCGCTCGGGTCGAGGCGGATGGCCTCGTTGTAGTCGGCGATGGCCTTGTCGTATTCCTTCTTGCTCGACCAGATCGTGCCGCGGTTGTTGTAGACGTAAGCCTTCGTCGGATCGAGGCGGATGGCCTCGTTATAGTCGCCCAGCGCGATCTCCTTCTCCTTCCTCTCATCCTGCCAGATCATGGCCCGCATGGTGTAGCCGTGGGCGGCCCCGGGGTTGGCGCGGATGACCTCGGTGAAGTAGTTGATGGCCTCCTCCACGGGGACCACCTCGTCGGCGGTGGCCCAGCCCGATCGGCCCGGGGCATAGAGCCAGAGCCAGCCTCCGTTCACCTGCTCGACGCGGTAGGTGGCGATAATCTTCGGGTCGATCGCCCGGTTCTCGACCCGCAGGCGGAAGTCGGCGTTTTTCTGCACGACCCGCTTGCCGACCCAGCCGCCGTCCGCCGGGGCCTGGGCCCAGGATGCGGCCGGCGCGGCCAGGAAAAGCGCCGCGAGCAGGACCGCTCGGGCGGTTCGGGTACGGGCCGTGCGATGGTTCTCGGCTTCGACGTGAGGCAACATGGTTGAGAAATCCCGTGCGCGAAGGGAACGGTCCGGGTGAAGTGCGTCGGCGGACTCCAGGAGCCAGGAAGTTACACCCGTCGATGTGGTGAAGCAAGAGCGTGCTCGACCCGGATCGTCGGTGAAGTCGTTAGTCGAGAATCGAGCAGTATCGGGGGAGGAGAACAGCCAGCATCGGTCCGGCCCGCCCGATCGCCGGCGGAGCCGACTCGCACCACCATGGGATTGAGTCGAAGTCGGACGATCGAACCACGGCGCGGTCGGGCCGCAACGCATGGGATTGTCTCACTCGGCATCTCCCGGAGTTGACAGTTGTTGCGTCAACTGGGCCGGGTCGGCGTGGAGCAACTCCCAGAAGTCGTAAGTCGGCAACTCCAGCCCCAACGCCCGGTACGGGCAGGCGTCCTTCCGCGGCCCCGAGCGGAACGCCCGGCAGTTCCAGTACAGCCGCTTGAGGTCCAGCATCGGCTGCGTCATCCGCCGGTGCCGCGACTGCTGCATCCGCAGCACGCTATTCATGCACTCCACCGCGCTGCTGGCCCGGACCGTGTCCCCCAGCACCGCCGCCACCCGCTCGTAACTGGCCCGCTCCTCCGCGTCCAACTCGCGGCCCCGCGCCACCCCGCGGAGCAACTCCGTCAGCGGGTCCGACGCGCCGACCCGGCCGTGCCGCAGCCACCACCGCCAGGCCATCGCCTCCCGCCACTCCGGCCGCGGCTCGGCCGCGTCCAGCCGGCGATGCATCCGGTCCAGGAAGGCCAGGCTCCGCGGGTCGGTGAGGAAGTTCCGGACCTTCGACCACTCCGGGCCGGTGAGATCCTTCAGCGCCGCGGCGATCTCGGCGGTGGCCCGGTCGCGGTCGTTGAGCCGGCCGTCGGCGTCGAACAGCTCCAGCGCACAGGCGGCCCGGCCCCAGGCCGACTCGAGCCGCTCGACCTCCTCGAGGGCCGCACTCGCCCGCCGCCAGGCGGCCGCGGGCCGCGTGCGCCGGGCCCCGCGCATCGATCCCCTGTCGCTTCGCCCCGGCGAGTTCGGCGTCGGCCGCTCGGCCTTCTCCCAGGCCGCCTCGGCGCGTCGCCAGTGCCGGGCCAGCACCCGGTGGGCTTCCATGGCGGTATGGAAGACGTCCAGCCCGTGCTCCAGCGGCGGGGCCGACGGGTCGTCGCGCCGTGCCGCGGCCCGCTGCGCCACCGCCGCGGCGATCCCCTTGGCGGCGTCGGAGACGGCGAACTCCAGCCGGGTGAAGGGCACCAGTTGCTCGTCCCAGGTCGCGGCCTTGCGGTCGGCCGTGGCGCGGCAGAAGACGGCGGTCATGCTCGCCGGCTCGATCCCGACCAGGGTCGGTCGCCCCCAAAAAAGATCTCGTCGAGGGCCAGGGTACTGACCCGGTCGGCGCAGGCCGGGTCCAGCGCCGCCAGCACGGCCCCGGCGCGCTGGGCCTCGGCCTGGACCCAGTGCCCCAGGGTCGAATGGTCGGGGACCTCGTCGGCGGGCAGGAGCACGCCCAGGAGGCCCTCGATCTGCCGCAGGCTCACGCCCATGGCGAAGGCGGTGGTCGCCAGTTCCTTGAGCTTGTCCTTGTCGAGGAGGATGCGGGGTCCGGCCGCCGGCTCCGGCGCGGCGACTGCCTCGGGCCGAGGTCGATCCTCGGTCGGGGAATCGGCCGCCGGCTCGGCGGCGAGCCGCTGTTCGAGCTTCTGCGCGTGCTGGTAGACGGTCTGGCGGCTGCAGCCGGCCTGCTCGGCCTGGCGGGTGACGGCGCCGTGCTGACCGGAGAAGACGGCGGCGGCGTTGAGGATCCAGGTGCGAACCGGTAGCTTGAACATCGGGTCGTCCCTCCGTGTTGGTGGCAAGTCTTGGCCGACTGTCATTCCACCACGGAGGGGCCCCGCCTTCCACCGATCTGTCAACTCGCTCGCTGGCGATCTCGGCCGATTTGAGACGATCCCCAACGCATCAAGAGGGATCGAACCACAGAGGCACAGAGGCACAGAGAAAACACAGAGAAAACCCGATCAATCTCGCCTGGTCTGTCCATCGTCACCGCAGAACGAGTCTTCGCAATTGAACCGTCCAGAGAGGGGAAGGAGACCGAAACTGGTCGAGGAAGGATGGGTCGTGGGGCCGCGGCACAGGCTCGAGGAGCCGCGTGGGAGCTGTTCTCTTCTCGTCTTCGTCTCTGTGCCTCTGTACTACTAACTTCGAGAATCTTGTACGCCGGACGCGATTTCACAAACCGCCCGACGGCAATGACTTCCGCCCGGTGCTCACTGACCACTGAGAGGATATCGGTGGGCCTCGCTGCGCTCGACCCACCCTACGGGACGGACCACTTGCCACTTGCCACTTGCCACTTTGGTTGCGGCCGAAGGCTGCGCTGTGCCTCTGTGGTTCGATCCTCTTGCTAGAGGCGTTGCGGCCCCGCCGCGCCGGGCCGATGCCCGTGATGTGACGCCCCCGGCCGGTCCCCGCAAAACGACCGGGCCGGTTGCCGGCTCGCGAAATGGATGAGTCTTCCTGTGGGAGGAGGCTCTGCCCCCTACCGTCATTTCGCCGCGTCGTCGGGCTGGTCCCACTCGTGGAGGATTTCGATACCCTTCCAGCCACCCGGGAATGAACCTCCCGCCGGTGAGAGGGAGATATCGAAGGTCGTCGTTCCAGGCCGTACGGACGGCAGGGCTCGCGGTGCAAACTGGAAGAGCAGGGCCAGCTTCGCCTTCCCGGTCGCGCCGCGAATCCGCAGCGAGAATTCATAGCGTGCGTCCTTCCGCGCCACGAACCAGGGGGTAAAGTCCGCCTTCCGGGGTCGCCTTCGGCCCGCGCCGCGACCGGCGTCCAGCCCGCGCCGCCGTCGCCGATGGCGACGTCCGCCGTTGCGCCGTCGGAGACCGTCAGGTTTCCTCCCACGATGACGTAAGGCCAGGCGATCGGCAGGATGGACTCTTGCCCCCGGCCGGCCCCTTCACAACTCGCGTGAGCGTGCCGTTCGCGGCCCGCGGCGGGAGGGGCGCTCGGGCGCGTAGGTGTTGTGAACGAGGCGAGCCGGCGCGAGGTCGAACGTCAGTTCGTCGCCCGGCTGAAGGACCGGGGCGATGCGGTGTCCCGGCTTGACCTCCTCGCGCGGCCAGACCCCGTTGTCGGCCCTCGTGGTGTAGAACTTCGCGACCTCCGCCGTCGGGTATCCGGAGGGAGTGTAGGGGGCGGCGAGGATGGCGGAGGGGTCCTTCGCCAGGTCCTCGACGCCCAGGGTCCCGGCCGCCGGCCCCGCGGAAGTAGCACGCCATGTCGGGGTCGAACATGTGCCAGGCGCCGCCGTAAGACGACTCGGCGACCACGTGCCCGTTCAACCCCCAGACGCGAGCCTCCAGGCCCGCCTCCTCGCAGAGCGCGGCGAAGTTTAATGCCGAGTCATCACAGAATCCATAACCATAAACGTTCAAAAATTTGACCGGGTCGTGCATCTCGGCGTCATCGCTGGCCGGGAGGTAATGATAGCGCCGGTTGACGAGGAACTTCCAGATGGCGATCGACGCTTGCTCCGGCGTCATCCCCGCGACGACGATGCTGCGGACCATGGCCCCGCGACTGGTCAGGTCGGGCGACCCGCTCTCGCGGAGGTGGGGCACCACGGCGACGCGAGAGTCCAGGTTGCGGAGCGTCAGGCGGCGGTTGATGACCTCCTTGTCCTTCGCCCGGACGTCATAGGAGGCCGACAGCGCGGCGACGGTGACGACGGCGGAGTGTCGAAAGCCGCGGAACCGGCTGACGAGGGCGTAGGCCCGGCCGTTTTTCCGCGGGTCGGAATTGTCGCTCGCGGAGAAGTAGAGGGTGTCGGCGGTGAAGGGGCTGTAGGCACCGCGCCCCCGGCGCGGATGTCGGCGTGGACGGCATGGGCCGGGCCGAGGGCCTTGCCGTCCTCGGTCAGGACGCAGTCCGATCCGCCCCCGGTCTCGGAGTCACCCGGCCGCCCGTGGTGCAGGACGGCCGTATAGCAGAATCCGATCTCGGGGGTGACCGAGCCCGGTTCGATCCGCTCAGCCTTCGTCTCGACGATCCGCCATTCGGCCCGCTTGACGGCCTGTGCGGAGGCGAAAGCTGGTAGCATCGCGAGTATTCCCCGCAAAGCACGAAGCGATTCATCGGCGAAATCCCCGTCGGATCAAGGTTGCCAGGCTCGCCAGCGGCCTTTGATGAAACCGTCTCACGGCAAGCGTCGCGATGGACTTCTTCTCCATCGCCGTCCCTCTCCTCTTGCGAGCATCCGGCATACAATCGTCGCTTCCGACGTCGGCCTGGACAACCAGCGGCCGCGCCCGAAGTTGCAGCGTGCCATCTCCGGGCCAATCCGCCCGATCGCCGGCGGAGCCAGCTCCGCCATGAGACCCGGCTCGGCCTGGCCGGCGGTGCTCATTCGGTCCGCGGGATCGGATCGAAGTCGGACGATCGAACCACGGCGCGGTCGGGCCGCAATGCACCCAGATGGATCGAACCACAGAGGCACCGAGACACAGAGAAATCACAGAGAAAAGCCCGATCGATCCCACCCCGTCTGTCCATCGTCACCGAAGCACGAGTCTTCGCAATTGACCCGTCCAGAGAGGGGAAGGAGACCGAACCTGATCGAGGAAGGGTGGGGCGTGGGGCCGTGCCATGGCGTTGTCGATCCGCGTGAGAGCTGTTCTCTTCTCGTCTTCGTTCTGTGCCTCTGTGCCTCTGCTGGTTCGATCCCCGTTGCTTGATGCATTGCGGCCCTGGTTCGCCGGGCCTCGTGGTTAGATCTCTTCAGGCCGCTGTCCGCGACGGGACGCCCCCGGCCGGCCGCCCGATCGCCAGCGGGGCCGACTCCGCAATCCCCGGGGCGACCCGGCCCCGACCGCTCGCGGCGGTTCGGGGCCGCGCGTCACGGCGCCGGCAATCGCAGGACGACGTCGCCCGACCGGGGTCGGACGTGATTGTCAGATCCGCCCGCCGTCGTCGCGTCCGTCCAGCCCGATGGAGTAAACCGTCGGCCGGCCGCCGACGATCGCGAACCGGACCGGCCGGCCGTCGTAGGGATCGATCGGCACGGAAGGCCGGCCGGCGTCCGTCGCGGCGGCCTCGAGCGACGGCGGGGCATCTCCGCCGTGGCGGAGCTGCCAGCGACGCACCAGGACCAGGCCCTCCGCGGCCCGCGCCCGCCCCGTCGCCCGGGCCAGGGCCTCCACGAACGACTCATACGCGCCCAGCATGCCCCGGGCGACCCGCGTGGGGAGGTCCATGGTCTCCATCGACCTCGGCCGGCCGCCCGCCGCGCGATCGCTCGGGATATGGGGCGCCCGCCATGCCCAGCAACTGGCCGTAGAACTCGTTGATCTTCGCGACCTGTCGGGCCTGTTCCTCGGGAGTCATCCGCGGCGACACGGGCGTCGAGGTCGGGGATGTTCTTCAGCGCCATCATCTGACGGGCCATCGCCCCGAGTCGCTCGCCGACGCCCGGCTGCGGCAACGGACCGTTCCCGGCCATTGCGAACAGGACAGGCTCGGCGACCTCGGCGACGATCGACGGGCCGGCGGGATTCCCGAAGCTGTCCCACTCCTTGCGGAGCCGGGCCTGGTCGACGATCAGGTCGCGGAGCGTGACCCGGTTCTGTACATATTCGCCCCGCAGGCACTCGGTATAGGCGTCGATCGATCGCCGCTCGTGGTCGGCCAGCAGCGCGAGGATCCGATCGCAGAGGTCGACCGTCATCCCCGGAGCCGAGAGCATCGGCACGACGATCTGCTCGGTCGCGATCCGATCCAGTGAGAGATGGACGAAGACGGCGACCATGCCGGCGCACGGCAGGAGGTCCCGCGAGAGCCTCTGGAGCCGCGCGAGGTCGCGGAGGACGGCGTCGAACTCGCCGCGCTCCAGCTCGCGGCGAACCTTCAGCGCGGCGACGCGAGCGACCGCGTTGGCGGCATGGGCATGCGGGACCCGGGCCGTGACGCCGAGGCCCGTCTGGAACACGCACCGCGGCCGCTGTTGGGCCCAGTCGAGCTTGCGGAAGCCGGTATCGTACGCGTCGAGCACGGCATCCATCGTCTCGGCGGTGACAGAGCGGGGGTCCTTCGTCCAGGACTGATAGACGGGCGAGAGGCGGACCGATCGCCGCTCGGCGGCCCGCTGTCGGCTCTCGCGGTCGGGTCCTTCGGGGAAGCAGGCGGCCATCGCGGGGTCGAACTCGAGCAGTGCGTCCAGGTATCGGGTCGCCGCGTTGTCCTCATCGGGCGGCGCCGCGAAGAACGCGGCGACGTCGAACGGCGCGTCCTTCACCAGCCAGTCCGGCGGCCGGCTGACGGCGCCCGGCAGGCCCGGCGACGAGGCGCGAACCGTCTGCTCCCGGCCCGGCTGGCCGACCGGGGGTCGCGGGTCGTCGGGCGCGGCGCCCCCCGCGGCCCGCCCGCCCGATGCGATCCCCACCGCTCCCAGCGCCACCAGCAGGGCGCCGCCGACCGCCAGCTTGCCGAGCGTCATGGCCCGGAGCGTCCCCTCGGCCAGCTCGACGGCCGTCGTCGAGGCGACGCCCGCCGCGGACGCCCGGCCCGCCGCATAGCTCAACGCGGACCCGATCGTGGCACGCGCGAGGGCCGTGGGCACCGCGACCGCGGCCGCCCTCGCCTCGATCGCGCCGGCCGTCGCCAGCGCGGCGGCTGTCAGGCCGCGACGAGCCAGGCGGACGCGCAACAAGTCGCGTGCCCGCGAGACCAGCGAGCCGACCGTCCCCGGGGCGCAGCCCAGCCGTCGGGCGGCCTCGGCATGGGTCAGCCCCTCGAAGTGGCAGAGCACGACGGCCCGGCGATAGCGCTCCGGCAGCCGGCCGACCTCCTCGTGGACGGCCGCGGCCTCCTCATCGCGAGATGAGCGGGCCTCGACCCCGTCTCCAATCGATAAGACATCTCTCATCGCACCCTCCCGACCCGGCTCCTCGCGGCGACGCAGCCGCCCGGCCCGCGCCTGCGCCTTCCGCGCGACCCTCGTGGCGACGCCGTGCAGCCAGGGGCCCAGCAGGTCCGGACGTCGGATCGACCCCGCCCGACGCGACAGCACCAGGAACACGGCCTGGAAGGCGTCATCCGCCGCGTGCCGGTCTCCGAGCCGGTGCCGACAGACGCCCAGCACCATCGGCCCGTGCCGGGCCACCAGGGCGGCGAACGCCGCCTCGCCCCCGGCATCCCGCCCCGCCGCGAATCGCGACAGCAGGTCGCCGTCGGTCATCCCGGCCATCGACCCCGCCTCGAGGAGAGTCCGCAACGCCCCCCAGTCGGCCCCAGATGGAATTCCCGCCATGCGACCGCCCTCGCCATCCGCCGCCCCGACGCATCCCGCCTCACCGCATACTGCCCCCGGCAGGCCGCGCTCTTGCAACGACCCGGCACGCCAGGGCGATTTTCCATCGGAACCCCGGACCCGCATGGATGGCCCAGGCGCCCGATGCGCCGGCAGGCCGGGCCGTGTCCTGGCCAGCTCAGGGTCCGAGAGGCGGCGGCTCGCTCAGGAACCTTGCGTAACGATGGAGGGCGTCCTCATCGGGCAGGGGCGAGTCGATCCAGCATCCACGGATCCGCCCGCGCAGGACAACCCCTTTCTCGAGGTCGTGGCCGAACAGGCAATAGCGGACCCAGCAGGATCGGAGCGGTCCGGAAGCGTCGCCTTCCGGTTCGCCGATGATCCGACGGGCGCAGTCATTGGGCTGGACCATCTCGGCGTAATGGGGTCCGTCGGGATTCCCGGTCATGGGGCCGAGAGTCGGGCCGAGCGGGTGCGGCGACTCCGCGGGCACCGGCATGGTGATCAGGGACTGGAGCAGGTCGCGGCTCTCGCGGCCGTCGTAGGAAAGCGCGGCGGCGTGGACGTCCCGAGGCTCGACCCGATGGACGCGGCTGATCGTCGCCCCGTCGGCCGACGGCGACCAGACGCTGCCGACGGCGATCTCGACGCGACGGAGCATGCCCGGTGAGGTCATCCACACCTGGACCTCGAGGTCGAACCCCACCTCACCGGTCGGCTGCCAGGCGGCCCGGACGTTCAGGCCGGGCCAGGCCGGCGGGGCGAACGTCGCCTCCAGGCGGCTTCCCTGGCGGGCCCACGAGACGAGCGAACGCCCGGCGAATGCTTCAACATCACAGCGGCCGACGGCCGCCACATGCTCGAGAGCCATGAACCTGGCCCGGTCGCTCAGATCGGATGAGGACAGGCAGGGATGTGGTTCGTCGAGCGACAACCGCCAGGTCCGACCGGCCAGATCGGCGGTGAAGACCAGCCCGTCTCCCCGCCATGGCAGTTGACTCAAGGGTTGAACTCAAAAACCCCGCCGACCCGTATTGCTACGAATCGACGGGGCCGGAACAGAGAAGAGGCCGAATATAAACGGGGCAGATACCCCGGCCGGAGGAGAGGCTTCCCAGAAGCTTCACTGCCGACATCTGTCACGATACCCGCCCTGGAAAGAATGTCAAGAGTCCGACGGATTTTTTGTCGGACAAAGGTGCACGTCATCTTCCGTCGGTTCCTCCTAAAGCCCAAAGTGGGCTGGAGTAGAAACCCTCATTCCCCGCTCATCTGTCGGTGAGGGACGGTGGTCCGGATAGATGTGTCCAGATGCAGACGCAATGGAGATTCGCCGGGATCGTCGGTGATGCCAGGCTCGGCGAGGAGGATGCGGAGCGGAAGGGAGGGACAGTGGGGTCGGTGGGAATGGCGGGCAGATTCGGAGGATCGGGATTCGGGCGATTATGGGGGCGGCTTCGTTCCGATCAAGGGGTAAAGATCTCGGTGGGGTTCTCGCGGCGGAGCTTGGCCATGAACGTTTCGCGTTCGGACTCTCGCTTCTTCTCGAGGAGGGTGGTGCGGATCTGGTCATAGACCTCCTCGAAGGGCGCAGGGCCGGCCGCGCTGCCGGCTGTCGACGCGGACGATGTGGAAGCTGTCGGGCCCTTCCAGGACGCCGCTGACCTGGCCTGCCGGCATCGACTCCAGGGCGGAATTCACGATTGCGACGCCGTACGAGCCGGGCGAGGTCTCCATCAGGCCGCCCTCGTCGCGCGAGCGGGACGGCCCGTCGCTCTGGCTCCTGGCGAGTTGCTCGAAGTTGCCCCCGCGGCCCAGCTCGCCGCGAATGGCCTCGATCTTGCGCCTCGCGTCGTCGCGGTTGGGATGCTTACTGGTGTCGACGACGATCTCGTGCCAGACGATCGCGGCGGGTCGGTCGAACTTGGCGTCGTGGAGATGCTCCGCGTAGTACTTGCGCAGTTCGGGAAGCTCGACCCTGATCCGGTGCTTCAGCTTGGTGTAGAGGAAGAGCTCTGCCATGGCGGCGCGGCGGTACGTCTTGTGATGGACGTCGTACGAGAGCCCCATCTCCTTGAAGCGGTCGCGGAGCTTGGTCTCGTCCTTGGCATTGTACTTGTTCAACAGCCGCTGGAGCTCCTCCTGCTTCCAGATGCGGTCGACCTCCTGCGAGAACTGATCGAAATGCTTGGGATCCTTCAGGAGACGGCGGGCTTCCTGGATCAACAGGGTTTGATCGATCATGTCGTCGAGCTGCTTGCGGTAGAAGGCGAGCTTCACCTCGCGCGGGATGTCCTGGATCGTCGCGCCCTGGTGGCGAGGGCGTCCTGGATGAAGGCATTCAGGTCGTTGATGGTGATCACTTCGTCGCCGACGCGGGCGACCGGGATGCTGGCGTCGCGCTTGGATCGGATGATGGCGGCCGACCGCGGCGTGTCGCCGGGTGAGGCCATCGCGGCGCGAAGGATCTGGCCGTCGCGGCGCGCCGAGGCGCGCCGGACGGGGATGCCGGAGGAGGTGGAGGCGACCGCCGTCTGGACGACGGCGGCCCTGGTTGAAGCCGGCTCGGCCGACGGGACAGGCTCGAGCGGCGGCAGGTCGGCGACCCGCTCGCCGGCTGGCGGATCCCTCGGAGCCGGCTCGTTGGCAGCCGAGGGTGACCCGAGAGCCGGGGGATCGCCGACGGGCGCGAGTGCGGGGGGATTCTCGGGTGGCGTCGCCGCGTCCGCGGCCGAATCGGGCGCGGGCGTCAGGACAGGGGGTGCGCCCGACGGATCGGGGGTCGGCGCGAGCGATGGCCCGTCGCCGGGCGTGGCCGGAGCCGCGGCCGACGCCGGCGCGGCGGCCGGCCTGGCGGAGGCGGCCGGCCGGGACGGGGTCGGCATCGAGTCGGGCAGGGGGGGCAGTTCGGGCATCAGCTCGGGGTTCGGTCCGAGGAGGGGATCGCCGGCCGCCTGAGCGCGGGCGGCCCTGGCGTTCGTCGCGGGTCCGGCAGGTGCCGAGGACGGGCTTACGGCGGCGTCCGCAGTCCCGGGGCCGGCGATCGCGGCCGGGGGCTCACCGACCTGCGGCAGTCCGCCGATGGAGGGATCGGGGCCTGGCGTGATCGCGGCGGCCGGCGGGGGACCGCCGGGGCCCATCGCGGTGGCCGCGGGCGCGTCGGACATCGCGGGCGCCGGCGAGGCCCCGGTTTGCGCGGGCGAGCCGCCGGGCCGTGCCATCATGTCGGGCATCGGACCGCCGAGCCGAGGGAGCGTCGTCGGGATCGTCATGGCAGGCGTGCGGCCCGCGGCTCCGGCTGACGGATTCGCCGAGGGAGCCGCCGGATCGCCTGCGGCCATCGCCGGCGAGCCCGGGGTCGGCTGGAAGGCCGCATCTGGTGCCGCCCCGCCGGCTGGGGCCAGGCCGGGCGTCGACTCGGCAGCAGCCGCGGCCGACTTCAGGTCGCCGGCGGGCATGACGACGGATTGCTCGAGGCCCTCGGTCGGCTGGGCGACCGGAGTGGCCCAGGTCCGCGCCGGGACAGGCGCATCGCCGGACGCCGCCATGGAGGCGGACGTCCGCTGAGGCGGCGCCCCGGCCGGTCCCGCCCCGTATCCCCTCGGCCCGGTCGGCGGAGCAGAATCGGCCATCTGGGCCGGCTGAGTGGACGAAGACGGTCGCGCGGGGTCCGCGGCGCCGGGCCCTGCGGCGCCGGGCGCGGGAGCCTGGCCGGCCCACCGCGGGTCATTGGCGTTGCCGAGGGCACTCTGGGCGATGGCGGGATTGCCCGTGCCCCGGTTGATCGAGTCGTAGATGGAGGGGACCGGCTTCATCCCCACCGGCTCGATCGGATTCTTCGCAGTCGGACCCTTGGCGCGTCCGAGCGGAAGTGGCGCACCCGGTAAGCGCCAGGCCCATCACGCCGGCAACGAACTGTCGTTTCATGATCTGAACGTCTCCATCCCTGGAGATTGGCCGACCGCCGCGGACGAGCCCGCGGCGCCGATTTCGAAGAGAAAGGTCGGTCGGTCGGCGGCCCTCCCGGCCACCTGGGGAATTCGGAATGCGCTCCCCTCGTGTCCCGGCCTTGCGACGCGATCGTCGCCCCGGACAGCACGAATGATCGGCGACCCCGCTAAAGAGAAGGGTAAGACCCGCCGGACATGGATCGCCGCGACGCGGAATGATACCCCGATCGCCGGGGAATGCAAGGGCGACCGGACGCGAAGGCGAGTCGGGGTCGGCAGGAATTCGGATCGCCTGGACGACGCGATCGCCCTGGGCACCGAGCGTCCGGGGCCGGCGTCTCGGGCCGACGGTCGCGGGCCGCCCCGTCGGGCTCGGAAGTCATGAACCCTGGCCAGGCCGCCGGATGGCCGCGCCAGGACCGCCGGGAAGGCGGCGCGGGTGATCACGCCGCGTCCGATCGCGACCGGCAGACCGCCATGCCGGTCGTCGTGCACGGCCAGGTCGCCGGGTCCATCGAGCTCCGCGCGTCGATCCGGCCCGAGGCCCGCGCGGTCGCCGATCTTCACCGCGCGGGGATTCACCACATGGCCATCGTGTCGGGAGACCACGAGGCCCCGACCAGGGCACTCGCCGAGACGCTGGGGATGGACCTCTACTTCGCCGGTGTGCTCCCGGCAGATAAGGTCGATTCGGTGGCGCGGCTGCCGGCCGAGGGGCGGAAGGTCTGCTTCGTCAGCGACGGGATCAACGACTCGATCGCCCTCAAGGAGGCGGACGTGTCGATCTCGCTGCGGGGTGCCTCGACGTTTGCGACGGACACGGCGCATGTGGTATTCCTGTTCCTGGAGGGGCCCTGTCGCGGATCCGCGACCTGCGTCAGATCGCGACGGACCTCGACCCCAATGTGAGCCGAAGCTGGACGATGATCGTGACGCCCAGTGTCACGATCATGGTCGGCGTGTTCACGATGGGATTCGGGATCATGGCGTCGGTGGTCACCAACAACGTCTCGGCGCTGGGGGCGCTGGCGAATGCTCTGCTGCGGCTCGGGAAGGTTAAGCGGGTAGAAAGGACGGGCTGTGCCGTGGCGGGGACACCGGTCGAGCCGGCCCGCGAGGACCGGGCCTCGGTGGAGGACGCCGCGACCCTCGGTACTGCCTCTCCACCCGTCGTGTCCCGCATCGGCGATCGAATCGGGATTCTGCGCGGGTCCGACCGATCGGGAATGCGTCGGCCCTACGACCTCACCGCTTTCGCGTCCGGGTCCGGATGACGCCGACCTGCCCCTCGATCCGCTCCATCGACTCCAGCAGCCGGTCGACTTTCTGCTCGAGGTCCTCCAACCGCTGCTGGTTGATCTCATCCCGCGAAGTGATCATCAGGAAGCCGTCCTTGACGCGGTACACCAGGTGCCATGGTCGGAGCGCCTCGCGGATGACGAATCCGAGCTTATCGCGCTTGCGGAAATCTATCTGCTGGTTCAGGCTGACGTGGGCCTCTTGCAGCCCGAGCGGATCGACGTAGATCGGGATGCCGGGGAAAGTCTGATCGGTCGTGGCCTTCTTGATCGCCTTGAGGAAGTCGCTGAGCGTGGGGCTGTTCTCGACCTTGAGGTCGATCGTCTCGTCGAGCTTCTGGAGGATCTGGCGGTTCTTCTCGTCGAGGTCGGGAAGCTGCGGCGGAACCCCCGCGACTTTCTCGTCCGGTTTCGGGTCGGGTGTGGCCTTGGCCTCCTGGCCGGCCGCCGGTTTGGTACCGGCTCCGTCCTGCTGGGCCAGGACGAGCGTGCCGACGACTCCCACGGACATGAGCGTCACAAGAGCACCGACCTTGATCGATTGGAGCAGCATGGTATGGAGGACTCCCTGGGCCAGGGCGGCGATCGGTTCGGGCACGGCGCCGGCTCCGACGAGCAGGCCGCTGAGCGTTCGACCACCGCGCGGCGATCTGGGTTGTGGATTCGACGAGTGAGGGAGGAACGGCCGGCGGCAACAGGCCGCCCGGCTCGAAGAGTCGCGCCACGATCGGCGTGAGGAGCCCGCGGCGTCGTAGCCGCGACTCGAGGGTCTTGCGGGCGCGGTGGATCCGGCCGCGGAGCGTCGGCTCGCGCAGACCCAGTCGACGCGCGGCGAGGTCGTAGCTCTGGCCCTCCAGGCAGCAGAGGACCAGCGGGGCACGGAGCGACTCGGGCAGTCGGGCGATCTCCTCATGGACGCCCTGGTCGGTGGCGGGGACGTCGACGGTCGGTCGGTTCCGGTCTGGCAGGTCCACGTTCGTCGGGACCTCGCGCCGGCGTCGGCGGGATAATCGCACCTGGGCCTTTCTCGCGACCCTGCGGGCCACGCCGTGGAGCCAGGGGGCGATCGTCTCGCGCTGGCGGATCGAGCCGGCCCGACGGACCAGGACCAGGAACGTGGCCTGGAACGCGTCCTCGGCCTCGTGTGGGTCGCCCACCAGGCTCCGGCAGAGTCCCAGCACCATCGCCCCATGCCGCTCGACCAGGATGCGGAACGCTTCCTGGCCGGCGGAGTCCCCGTCCGAACGGAATCGGTCGAGGAGCTCGCCATCCGGCAGGCTGCCGAGCGTCCCCGCGTTCAGGAGCGCATCCAGCGACGGCCAGGCGGTTTGCGTACGGGGCTGGTCCATGGGGAAAGGCTCTCAGCAGGAGCAACTCGACGCGACTCGGTCCTGTCCGGCCACTGGTAGAGTGCCACGGATCCGTCGATCCTCACACGGATTCTCGGTGAAGGCGAGGAACTGCGCGTGTTCGCGATGCGGCGACGACTCGCGCTCACGGGGCGGTTCGCAGCAGCGTCCGGACGCGTTCGGCGATCTGGGTGGGCTTGAGGGGGTCGTCGCCGAGCGGGACATACGCCTTGCGGGCGTCGACGATCCGGACCTGGCCGCGGTGGCGGCGGGCGAGGGCCTCGATCCGGGCGGAGTCGGCGTACGTCAGCACGACGTACTGGCCGGTCTCGACGTGGATCCGCTCGATCTTCCAGGCGCCGGCCATGATCCGGATCTCGGTCTCCGAGAGCAGGTTCTCGGCGGGCCTGGGCGGCGGGCCGAAGCGGTCGATCAGCTCTTGCCGGAAATCGGCCAGGTGGCCCAGCGACCGGAGCCGCGCCAGCCGTCGGTACAACTCGAGCTTCACTCGCGCGGCCTCGACGTAATCGCGCGGCAGGTAGGCCCGCCAGCCCAGCTCGACCGAGCACTCGAACAGCGGCTTCTCGGGCTGGTTCGTCAGCATCCGCGCGGCCGATTCGAGCAGCGAGCAATACAGCTCGTAGCCGACGCTCTCGATGTGGCCGGATTGCTCGGCGCCCAGGATGTTGCCGGCGCCCCGGATCTCCAGGTCGCGGAGCGCGATCTTGAACCCGGCGCCCAGGTCGGTGAACTCCTCGATCGCCTTGAGCCGTCGGGCGGCGTTCGGCGAGACGGGCCTGTCGGATTCCAGCATCAGGTAGGCGTAGGCGCGATGCTTGTAGCGGCCGACGCGGCCGCGGAGCTGGTGCAGGTCGGCCAGGCCGTACTTGTCGGCCTCGTTGATGAAGATCGTGTTGACGTTGGGGATGTCCAGGCCGCTCTCGATGATCGTGGTGGCGACCAGGATGTCGTACTCGCGGCGGATGAAGGCCAGCATGGTGCGCTCGAGCTGCTCGCCGGTCATCTGGCCGTGGCCGATGGCGATCCGGGCCTCGGGGACGATCGACTGGATCTTGTCGGCGATGCTCTCGATGTCGTAGACGCGGTTGTGGACGAAGTAGATCTGGCCGTCGCGGTTCAGCTCGCGGTGGATGGCCCGCTTGATGGTCTCGGCGTCGAAGCGGAGGACGCGGGTCTCGATGGCCTTGCGATCGGGCGGCGGAGTCTCGAGGTTGGAGATGTCGCGGATGCCCAGCAGGCTCATGTGCAGCGTGCGGGGGATCGGCGTGGCCGAGAGGGTCAGCACGTCCACCGTCGCGCGGAACGTCTTGAGCCACTCCTTGTCCTCGACGCCGAACCGCTGCTCCTCGTCGATGACGACGAGGCCCAGGTCCTTGAAGCCGATGTCCTTCTGGAGGATGCGGTGCGTGCCGATCAGGATGTCCACCGCGCCGGCGGCCGTGCGCTTGAGCACGTCGCGGATCTCGGCACGGGGGCGGAAGCGGTTGACGACCTCGATGGTGAAGGGGTATTCGGCCATCCGCGAGGCGAAGTTGCGGTGGTGCTGCTCGGCCAGGATCGTGGTGGGGACGAGGACGGCGACCTGCTTGCCGGCGTCGACGGCCTTGAACGCCGCGCGGATGGCGACCTCGGTCTTGCCGTAGCCGACGTCGCCGCAGATCAGGCGGTCCATCGGCCGGGTCTGGGCCATGTCGCGCTTGACGGCCTCGATGGCGGCGAGCTGGTCGGGCGTCTCCTCGTAGGGGAACGCGGCCTCGAACTCGGCCATCCAGTGGCTGTCCTCGGCCGGGTAGGCGAAGCCCGGCTGACTGCCGCGCTGGGCCTGGATGTCGATCAGCTCCTGCGCCAGGTCGACGACGGCCTCGGCGACCCGTTTCTTCCGCTTCTCCCACGACGAGGAGCCGATCTTCGAGAGCGTGGGCTCGGCCTTGCCGCCGCCGACGTACTTCTGCACCAGGTCGATCTTGGCGACGGGGACGTAGAGCTTGGTCCCCTCGGCGAACTCGAGGAGCAGGGTCTCCTCGTCGTAGTCGCCCGACTTGTGCAGGAGCTGCAGGCCGCGATAGCGGGCGATCCCGTGGTTGACGTGGACGACCAGGTCGCCCTCGTTGAGGTCGAGGAAGCTGTCGATCGCGCGGCTCTCGTACCGGCGTCGGCTGACGGGCCGGCGGACCTCGGCGCGGGCGAACAGCTCGTGATCGCCGACGACGAGCGTGCGGGCGTCGATCAGGTGGAATCCGGACCGGACGCGGCCGACGGTCAGGATCAGGCGATCGGTCCGGGCGAGTTCGGTGTCGGAGAAGACCTCGCCCAGGCGCTCGGCCTCGGCGGCGTTGTGGCAGGCGATCAGGACGCGGTCGCCGGCCGCGACGCCCTCGAGCTCGGCCTTGACCCGTCCCAGGTCGCCGCCGAGCCGCTCGACGCTCTCGACCCGCAGGTGGCAGGTCGTCTCGAGCGAGTCGGCGGCGAGCGTCGACACGGCGATCGTCGGGCGGCGGATCAGTCGCTCGAAGCTCTGCTCGACCGTGAAGAGGCCCTCGCGATCGGGCACGCGCCCGAGGTAGTTCCGCCCCTCCTCGCGCAGGTCGTTGGGCTCGAGCAGCAGCACCCAGGTGCCGTCGGGGAAGAAGTCGGCGGGATGGCCGAATTTCGACGGGTCCAGCTCGTCGAGCTCGATCGCGGCCGTGAGCGCGACCGAGTTCCACCGGTCGAGCGACCGCTGCGACTCGGCGTCGAACGGGCGGATCGACTCGACCTCGTCGCCGAAGAACTCGATGCGGACCGGGTCGGGCGAGTCGGTCGGGAAGACGTCGAGGATGCCGCCGCGGACGCTGAACTCGCCCGGGACCTCGACGACCTCGACCCGGCCCATCCCGCGGTCCATCAGCCAGCGCGAGAGCTCCTCGACGGGGATCGTGTCGCCGACCTTGACGACCCGCGACATGGCCCTGCAGCGCATCGGGCTTCGGCACCGGCTGCATCATCGCCTGGAACGGCGCGACGACCAGGCGGGGCGGCTCGGGACCGGCCAGCCGCTTGAGGGTCCGCAGCCGCTTGCCGAAGATCTCGTCGTCGGCCGCCAGCTCGCGCGGGAGCTTCTCCCAGGCCGGGAAGACCTCGGGCACGATCCCCGCGAACGTCGCCACGTCGTCGCGGAAATCATCGACGTCGCCGACGTGCGCGATCAGGATCACCAGGGTGGTCGGTGCATGGAGCCCCAGCGCGGCGGCCGTCAGCGCCGACGCCGAGCCCCAGGCGCCGTCGATCGTGGCACTCCGGCCGTTCCGAAGCGCCGCGATCACCTCGGGAAACCCCGCCGAGCGCTGGATCTGTCGCGTCAGGTCCTTGAGCGTGGCGGGCGCCGGGCTCGGCGTGGCCAGTGAAGACCTGCCCGCGGTGGCGGGGGCCTCGCTGGGGGTGGAGGCTGGAGCACGGCGAGTGGCAAGTGGGGACCCGGCGCCGGTCCGTCCCCGGCCGTTGGCGGCGCTCCGGGGGGGAGTCGCTGACGATCGCACTTTCCGCCGCCTTGGATCTCGGCATCACTTTCACTCGCCACGAGTCAGGTGTCACCAGTCACGAGCCGCGAGTCACGAGCCATTTGCCATCTAAAGTAGTGTGGGTCGAGCCCAGCGAGGTCCACCGATCTTCGCCGCCGAACCGGTGGGCCTCACGCCTGCGGCGTTCGACCCACCCTACGACCTCTTCTCGCACTCTCGCTTGGAACGAGCCACCAGCCACTTGCCACTCAAGACGAGACACCGGCCACCCGCTCACCGACCGCTCGTAGGTATTGTAGGGACGCCCCGCGGTCCGGCCATGTTGAGGGGGCAACCGTCATGCCGCGAGGCTGGCTCTGGCGGGCCTTGCGACGCGGCGGTGGGAGGATATGGGGCGGCTCGGCCCGCCCGGGCACCGGCCAGGAGTCGGCGGGTGTCGTATCGATGACGCGATCGACGGCGGCGATCAGGTCGTTGACGTCGCAGGGGAGCTCGAGGCAGGCGGCCGCGCCGGCCTCGTGGGCGCGGGCGACGACCGCGCGGTCGGCGAATCCGGCCAGGGCGATGACGGGCCCGGTGCGTGCGGCGCGCCACTCGAGCCGCTGGGCCCAGCCGGGCTCGAGGACCGGGACTTCCCAGACCGTCAGCACCCGCTGACCGGCCGGGGCGGGCCGACCGCGACGCCCGGCGGGACCGGGCGTGCCGCCGACCTCGGACTCGTCGATATCCTGGGCGATGTAGCCGGCCGACCGGCAGGCCTCGACCAGTGCCCGGCCGAGCTCGCCGTCGCCGCCGGCGACCTCGATCCGGACGGACGGACCGGGCGGATGCGACCGGGTCCGGGCGGCCCCGTCGAGCCAGCGGGCGAGTCGTCCGGGGAGTACCTCGGCGGCGATCGCCTCCGAGACCACCATGTCCACCAGGGCCGACCAACGCTCGAGCTCGGCGTATCGGGCATAGGGGCTGATGCAGAGCACCAGCCGGAGCCCCTCGTCGCGGCCCCGGGCCGGCCAGGTCTCGAGCCTCGCGGCGTCGCGGTCGGTCAGGTGATGCCGGTGCACCACGACCACCCGGGGCGTCGAAGTCCGGTCGAAGGGGTGTTCCGGCAGCGTCCCGGCGACGTTCAGGCGATGCACCGCGCGACCTTGGGCGACGGCGTCGGCGATCGCCGCGATCCACGGGTCATCCAGGTCGCCGATAAAGCCGACGTTCACGGGGGATACGTCCGCGCTCCGCGCTGCGTCCATGATGACCCCGAGCCTCCCTGCTCCGTTTGCACCTGTGCACTGCCGTCGCGACCCGGTCGGGTGCGGGAGCGGTGAACGTAACAGATTGAGGCCAAAGGGGCAATGCGAGCCGGACGGCGACGACGCGGCGACAGCCGCCGACACCTCAAGCCGGGCAGGACGGCTTCCAGACCGCGATCTCTGCGCATCTTCGGAAACGCCGGTCTCCAACGCCCGGGGGACGAGCAACCGCCGTGCGCAGGGTCGGAACGGTCGCTCGAGCGGGTGAGCCAATCCTCTACCCCGCCCGGTCACCGGCCGGACCGCGCCGGTCTCGGGCCCATCGCCGAGGATTCGGATCGGTCCGTCGGTGCAGACCTCGATCGTCGCCTCCGACCCGATCAGCCGGAACCGCCGGCCGGCCGGTTGTGCTCGAACCGGTCTCGCCGCCGGCGGCAGACGTCGTGGAGATCCGCCGCGATCCTCGGCCCCCTCGTCCGATTGATCGTTCATTGAGGAGGCCTCCGAGGGAACGAGTGGATTGATCAAGGATGCCCTGGTCCTGAGAAGATGCACCCTGCCCAGAACTGCCTTCATGCACGCACTGGCAAGTCGCTGTCACGTTTCGGAATGGATCGAAGGCCAAGTGATACGTTTCCATTCCCGCTCTCCACGCCCCGGCGGTGACGCCGCCCGGTGTCCTCGCCTGCTTCTGCCATTTTGGCAGGATTGACGTCGCCGACAGAAGTCCGCGTGTGAGGGGACTGGATTTTTGGCTCAAGCGGCGAATGAGGCTGTCCGGCGATGAAATCCGCCCCAAGAACCCCGAAATGCCCCCACCCAGCCCCACCAGGGCCACGGTGCGGGCACGCGAGACGGCTTATTCGCCCCAGTCCCTCCTCCCGACAGCGTCTGCTCCACTTGAACCTTAACCCGCCGCGCAGCTTCTTCGACGCCGCCGCTCGCAGCACGTTCCATCCCGCCACCTTGTGCAGGATCGCACGGAACACGCTCCCTCGACCTCGCACTCGCAACCGGTCCATCCCCAGCCGATTCTTCAGGCCGCTGTTGGTTCAACTCGATCCCCGCTCGCTGCGCGTACCGCTCGGCGAACACCGGCGTCTCTTGCTCTCGACGCCGACCGGCCAGGCGGTGTTCCTTGTCGCTGAACTCCATCGTGTACCGACCGTCCCGCGTCGTGTCGATCGGACAACTCGCGCGGAACGGACAGCCCGCGCACGCCGCCGCCGGCATCTCGATCCGCGTCATGCCGGCCGCCGCATCTCGCTCGACCACCAGCGGCACCTGCCCGCTGGGGCAGGCTTCGACTTGCCCGGTCCGCTCGTCCACGGCGAAATCGTCCACCGTCAATGCCTGGGGAGCCCTCACCGGCTCCGGGCCGGGGATCGGTCCTACGAGGTCCACGCCGCGCCCCGCGGCGGCCCGGACATTCTCGTCGCTGCAATACGGCGTGTCGGCCAACATCTCCTCGGGGAGCAGGCCCGACCCCGCGAGCTGATCGAGCATCGGCACCATCGCGGCGACGTCGGGCTCGCAGGCCGTCTGCGGCAGCGCCGCGGTGATCAGCTGCACGTCATTGGCCGGGCTGCACGTCTCGGCGAGTTGCACCTGGTAGCCGGGACCCTTGCGGCCATCGTAGGTGGCGTCGGGGTCCGACGGGTTCTGGATGCGGTCGCCGCCGGTCTTGGCCTTCACGACGACGGTATCGCCGACGACTTCGCACTGCTGGTCGAAGATGGTGCGCAAGGCCTTGTAGGTCGAGCGGCCGGTCCACTCGGGGCGATCGGCGAAGTGCTCGATGGTCCGGAGCAGGTCCTCGGCGGCTCGCTGCCGCGACCGCCGTCGCGCCTCGGCGTCCTTGGCGGCGGCGAACAACTGCGATTCGGCGGGCTCGTAGCGGTTGCGGAAGTCCTCGGGCAGCGCGGCGTACTGCTCGGGGGCATGGCGCCTGACCTGGGTCAGGAACCGCTTGATGGCGACGGCCATCAGCCTGGTGCGGCCGAAGGTGGCCATGTGGCTGAAGACGTGGGTCGAGTCCAGCCGCTGCCGCGCGACGTCGAGTTCCAGCTCGTCGGCCAGGTGGATGGTGACGTCGTGGAAGACCTGGGTGGCCAGCTCGTCGTCGCGAAAGAGGGCCTGATAGCGCTCGACGGTGCGCGCGGAGATCTCGACGCCCGGTTCGAGGTTGAGGGCGTACTGGACATCGCTGCGGAAGATGTAGGCTTCGGCGGCCTCGGCGGCGGCCCAGTCGAAGAAGTCGGCCAGGAAGACGAGGCCGGCCATCGAGTAGAGTTCCTTGGCGGGAGCGCCGAGGTCATGGCTGAAATGACGGGCGAGCTCACCGACGGGGAGGACGTCGAGGACGACGTGGCGAAAGACGCCTTGCCACCCCTCGGCGATGATCCGGTGGCCGGCGGGAGGGATGACGCCGTCGAAGGGGTCGAAGAGGCGTGTTTGTCGGGGGTTGACGATATGGATCATGGCGGACGCAACTCCTCTGATAAACTGGAGTTAAGTATAGAGCCGCGTCGGGGAAAGTCAAGAGGAAAAGCGACGAAAACCGAGTAGATTCAAGGACTTATGACGAGAATTGGCCCCCGATGCACTTTTGTCGGGAACGTCAGGATTGGGTTCGTTTGATCGGCTTACCGACCTCGTCGCCGATCTCTTGGCCTCCTGCTGCCTCCCCGACGTGAAGGATTCATGAAGATTGGCTTCGTTTTACCTATCTAACGGCCTTCGGCGCCGAAGTTCGGCGCCGAAACCTGTTGTCGATCATGAAGGATTCATGAAGATTGGCTTCGTTTTGGTGGCTTCGCCGTCCAGGAGGCTCTCTGGTATTCCGGTAGCTCTCATGCAAGCTATTAAGGAAGCGATCAGTTGTCCCGCCTGCTCTGCTCAGCATGGGGCTCTCGTGGGCTTCCAATTTTGGTGTCCGGTTTCCCGGAGGACGGGTGGAGGGGAGGGGAGCCGTTGCGAGTCGCGAGAGGACGGGCGAGAAGAACTCCCTATTAACAGGATGTATCAGGTTTGCAAATTCTGAAACGCACCACGCCGGGAAATGGCCAAATTCGGGATGTAAGTCCTTGTCTGGCAGGAGATAAGAATATTTGACGAATCCTCAAGATTTTCGCTAATCGCTACAGATTGCCCAGATACTACAAGCAGTCGATGGCCGACCTGTTCCCGACTTTCGATCAGTGACACTTGCCAGTGGCGTCGGTGGCTTTGTAGGTGACCACTGAGTCAAACGCCCCCCTGGCAGGCCGCCGCAGAGACGGATATTGTCCGCAGATGGCGCAGATGGACGCAGATAGAAGAAGCCGCGACGTTCTTCGGTGACCGGGGCCGAGTCATGGCTTGGCGAACGAGGAGAGCGGGCCGGACCGGGATCGGATCTGCGTCCGTCTGCGTCAGCTGCGGACAATCCTGCCGGACCCCCCGGCCTCTTGCGCTCGGTCGAATGCCCCCCTGGCAGGCCGCCGCAGAGGCGGAGATTGTCCGCAGATGACGCAGATGGACGCAGATGAAGAAGCCGCGAGGTCATCGGTGACTGGGGCCGCGTCATAGCTTGCCGACCGATGAGAGAGGCCGCGGCCGAGATCGGATCGGCGTCCATCTGCGTTATCTGCGGACAATTCTCCCGGATTTATTGGATTACGGCATGCCGGTGCTTGGCGAGTTGTGGGCCGGGCTCGCCGGGAGCGAGAGCCGTGAGCGCAACATCCATCGCCTGCAATTCGGCCTCTCGCGGCGAATGCTGTGGCCTTACGGAGGGGAGGTGGCCGAGGTATATGGCTGGCTCTTCGACGAGCTGAGGCGGATCGGCCAACCCATGCAGCAGGTGAACATCCAGAGCGCCGCCATCGCGCTCGTCCTGGGCAAACGCACGATGGTGTCGGGAGATAGCGACCTCAAGCAATTCCCGGTCCCACCGTCGAGCACCGGGCGGCGGAGGACGCGGAGCGCGAGATGTGAGATTGCACAACGACCGGGATCTGCGCCCGTCCGGGGCGGGCTGGTTCGGCTCGTGTCACTCGCGATCCCTGGACAGCTTCTCGACTTCCTGGCGGAGTTCCTCCAGGAGCTGGCGGATGCGTGCGTTTCGATCGGGAGGCGTCAGGGCGTCCGCCTTCCTGTCCGGCATGGCCGGCGAAACCTGGGTCGCCGGGGGTCGAATGGCCGGGAGCGGCGGATTCGGATGAGGGACGCGGATTTCGCGGTCCTTGCCGGTCTCGCCGTCGGATCGTCCGGCCTCTCTGGCGAGTTCTCGTGCGTCGATGAATCGGCGCAGTTTCCGTAGCACATCACCGACCTCTTCGTGGCCCTCCTTCGTCTGCCGGACGATCAGGCTGAGGCTGAGATAGAAGGGGGTGATCCGGCCGACCTTCTGCGATTGAGGGTCACCGTCGCGGCGTTCGACGGGTGGACCGGCCGGGCCGAGCGGATTTCCCTGCTCGTCTCGAACCGTCCACGTGCCCCTGGCGGCCGTCGCCGTGATCAGGTTGACGACCGGGCTCATGTTGACCCGGGCTTGCGAGGCGGTGGGCGTTTCCCCCACCCGGATGGTCTGTTTCGGGATCGGCTTCGCCGAGATCAGGTCGCCGACGTAGTACGTTTTGACATACGTATCGCTGGTTGCCGGATTCGCGGGCCGGCCGGAATCGTCGGTCTTCCGTTCATCAACGAGGTCGCGCGTCTGCCCGGATGCGGAGAACACGGACAGGCCCGCGACCGCGGCCACGATCCCGAATGCCGCCAGGGCCGCCATCGAACCGGCAAGCTGCTTGGCTCTCAACACCTTCAGGACTCCTTCCACCAGTGCGGCGACACGCGCCGGGACACCGCACCCGCCCCGAAGCGAGGCGGTCCCGGCGGCGATCTGCGCCGCGACCTTGACCAGGGACCTCGAGATCGGCATGGGGACGGCCGACGCGCAGGCATTCGACGCCAGCACCGCACCGACCGCGACGGACGACGTGACGACCCCGCGCCGGGCGATCCCCTCGCGGAGCCGGTCGCGGGCGCGGGCGAGCCGACTGCGGACCGTCCCGACCGGACAGCCGAGCTGTCGCGCGGCCTGCTCGTGGGTCATCCCTTCGAGGTAGCACAGGACGATCGGCGCCCGGAACCTTTCGGGCAGGCGGCCCAGCTCCTCGTGGACCACGCGAGGGACCTCGTCGCGGTCCGGGCGGCCGACATCGGCCGGTTCGGCCGGCTCCGGCATCGAGCCGCCCGACCGCTCGCGGACCCCGCGACGGCGACGGTTGGCCCGCGCGGGCCGCAATCCGGTTCGCCACCCGGTAGAGCCACGGGCCCAGCGAGTCGGCCAGCCGCAATGACCCCGCCTTGCTGGCCAGGGCCAGGAACGTCGCCTGGAACGCGTCGTCCGCGTCGTCGGGGTCGCGGAGGATCTGGCGGCAGACGTTCAGGACCATCGGACCGTGTCGCACCAGCAGCACGTCGAACGCCGCCTCCTGGCGGCCATCCGCGAGCCGGACCAGGATCTCACGATCCGACAGGCCCGACAGCGTCCCTTGCTGGAACACGTGCGCCAGTTGCCACATCGCCCCGCTCGTGCGTCCGTTCACCATGTGCCGCTCGGCCCTCCCTCCCTGTGATTCGCCAACCATATCTATGCGCGGCACCCCGCGTCCAATCCCGGATTTTCTGTCCGACCGAGAAATTCCGCCCGACTTACCCCGGTGGACGCGGCTTCTGGGCGATTCACGGCATATCGGCGATCTGGCCAATGCAGGTCGCTCGACTGCGACTGCGACGAGTGATGCAGATCACGCGGGTGGGACGGTCGAGGGCCTGCTTCAGCAATAAGCCTGGGGGATTCCAGACAGTCAGGAGCCGTTGCTTATGGGCCCGGTCGGGGTCAAGCCTGGACGAGGATTCAAGATGGCCATGCCGAGACTGTCGCAACGATACCGGGGTTCTGGTGGGTCGTCCTTTCGCGGCCGGATTCCCACCGGCGGTTGCCTTGATATAGACTTCTAGCTCCGCGCCGTCGGGTCAGGCTTCGACCGACCCGAGGTGTCTTGACGGATCGGCTCTACTCGACGACGAGATCGCGAACATGGCATCCTCCGACCAGCACCCGGCCGACAGCCACGACCTGATCCGCGTCCAGGGCGCCCGGGAGAACAACCTGAAGGACGTCAGCGTCGCGATCCCCAAGCGGCGGCTGACCGTGTTCACCGGCGTCTCGGGATCGGGCAAGTCGTCACTGGTGTTCGGCACCATCGCGGCGGAGTCGCAGCGGCTGATCAACGAGACCTACAGCGCGTTCGTGCAGGGATTCATGCCGACGCTGGCCCGGCCCGAGGTCGACGTCCTGGACGGCCTGACGACCGCGATCATCGTCGACCAGGAGCGGATGGGCGCCAACTCGCGTTCGACGGTCGGCACGGCGACCGACGCGAACGCGATGCTGCGGGTGCTGTTCAGCCGCCTCGGAAAGCCCCACATCGGCCCGTCGAATGCCTTCTCCTTCAACATTCCATCAGTCCGGGCAACCGGCGTGATCACGATCGAGAAGGGGACCACCAGCACCAAGGTGCGCGCCGAGAAGGACGGATCGGCAGTACCCCACTACGGCGGCGAGGTCACGATCGAGCAAATCGCCGGCAAGACCGAGAAGCGCACCTTCACCGTCGCCGGCGGCATGTGCCCGCGATGCGAGGGCATGGGATCGGTGACCGACATCGACCTGTCCCAACTGTACGACGAGACCAAGTCGCTCGCCGAGGGCGCGATCACCGTCCCCGGCTATAATGCGGACGGCTGGTCGGTGCGGATGTTCACCGAGTCGGGGTTCCTCGACGCCAAGAAGCCGATCCGCAAATACACCAAGCGCGAGCTGCACGACTTCCTCCACCGAGAACCGACGAAGGTCAAAATCAATAACATCAACATCACCTACGAGGGGTTGGTCCCGCGGATCCAGAAGTCGTTCCTGTCCAAGGATGTCAACGCGATGCAGCCGCACATCCGGGCGTTCGTGGAGCGGGCGGTCGCCTACACCGCCTGCCCCGAGTGCGGCGGGACCCGGCTGAACGAGGCTGCCCGGTCCTCCAGAATCCGGGGGATCAACATCGCCGACGCCTGTGCGATGCAGATCAACGACCTGGCCGAGTGGGTGCGGGGCCTGGATGAGCCGTCCGTCGCGCCGCTGCTGGCGACGCTGCGAGAGACGCTCGACTCGTTCGTGGAGATCGGGCTGGGCTACCTCAGCCTCGACCGGCCGTCGGGCACGCTGTCGGGCGGCGAGGCGCAGCGCACCAAGATGATCCGCCACCTCGGGTCGTCGCTTACCGACGTGACCTATGTCTTCGACGAGCCGACGATCGGGTTGCACCCCCACGACATCCGACGGATGAACGACCTGTTGCTGCGGCTGCGCGACAAGGGCAACACGGTCCTGGTGGTCGAGCACAAGCCGGAGACGATCGCGATCGCCGACCACGTCGTCGACCTCGGCCCGGGTGCCGGCACGGCCGGGGGCGAGGTGGTCTTCGAGGGCACCGTCGACGGCCTGCGGTCCAGCGGCACGCTCACCGGGCGTCACCTGAGCGACCGGGCCTTCCTGAAGCCGTCGGTGCGGAAGCCGTCGGGTGTGATGGAGGTGCGCGGCGCCCGCACGCACAACCTGCGGGGCGTCGACGTCGACATCCCGCTGGGGGTGCTGGTGGTGGTGACCGGCGTGGCGGGGTCGGGCAAGAGCTCGCTGATCCACGGCTCGGTGTGCGGCCGGGACGGGGTGGTGTCGGTCGACCAGGCGGCGATCCGCGGCTCGAGGCGGAGCAACCCGGCGACCTACACCGACATGCTGGAGCCGATCCGCAAGGCGTTCGCGAAGGCCAACGGCGTGAAGCCCGCCCTGTTCAGCGCCAACTCCGAGGGCGCCTGCCCGACCTGCAACGGCGCCGGGGTGATCTATACCGACCTCGGGATGATGGCCGGCGTCGCCACGATCTGCGAGGACTGCGAGGGCCGGCGGTTCCAGGCGGCCGTCCTGGGCTACCGATTCGGCGGGCTCAACATCGCCGAGGTGCTCGACCTGTCGGTGGATGAGGCCGTCGACTTCTTCGGCGCCGGCGAGGCGCGCACGCCGGCCGCGCACGCGGTCCTGCGGCGCATGGCCGAAGTGGGGCTGGGCTACCTGCGGCTCGGCCAGCCGCTCACCACGCTGTCGGGCGGCGAGCGGCAACGGCTCAAGCTGGCGACGCACATGGGTGCCGATGGCGGCGTCTACGTGCTCGACGAACCGACCACCGGCCTGCACCTGGCCGACCTCGAGCAGTTGCTCGGGCTGCTGGACCGCCTGGTCGACTCGGGCAAGTCGGTCATCGTGATCGAGCATCATCAGACGGTGATGGCGCACGCCGACTGGATCATCGACCTGGGGCCGGGCGCGGGCCACGACGGCGGGCGGATCGTGTTCGAAGGCACCCCGGCCGACCTGGTGGCGGCGAGGTCAACGCTGACCGGCGAGCACCTGGCGGCCTTCGTCGGCGGCCGTCCGAAGGCTGTCCCATCCCGCTGAGCGAGCCCATGTTTCCCGCCCGTCGGCGAGTCGCATAGAAGACCCCGCATGCGGGTCTCGGGCTGGCGGATGCGCAGTGCGGCCGGCGCGGCCCGGCGAGCAGGTATAAGGGCATCCGGGCCGCGATCGCGGAACTTTTTCGGAGAATCCTGTATCGAAAGCCGGGGGGACGTGCATCATTACGGAAAAGGTCGCGAGGTGGAGGGCGAGCGATGAGTGCAGAACGGCTGGCGATCGCGGACCTGGGGCGCGTCTTCAGGGGCGAGACGGTCTCGGGGCTGTCGGAATGGCAGCTCCTGGAGCGTTATCTCGAGCGACGCGACGAGGTTGCGTTCGAGGCCCTGGTGGCCCGGCACGCACCAATGGTCCTGGGCGTGTGTCGTCGCATGCTGGGATTCACCTCGGACGCCGAGGACGCGTTCCAGGCGACGTTCCTGGTGCTGGTCCGGCGGGCGCGGGACCTGGGTCCGCGGGACGCGATTGGTCCCTGGCTCTATGGCGTCGCCACGCGGGTTGCGTCGCGGGCCCGGACGCAGGCGACGCGACGGCGGCGGGTGCAGGGCTCGCCGATGGAATACGCACCGGTCAACCGGCCCGCCCGGGGGCTCGACCCGGACCTGGTCGAGATCCTCGACGCCGAGCTGGACCGGCTGCCGGGCAAGTACCGATCGCCGCTGGTCCTCTGCTACCTGGAGGGCCGCACCCACGACGAGGCCGCGCGTGAGCTGCAATGGCCGGTCGGGACGGTCAAGGGCCGGCTGGCACGCGGGCGCGAGCTGCTGCGCTCTCGGCTGTCGCGGCGGGGTTTTGCGCCCGCCTCGGGCGTGCTGGGGCTATTCGCGTCTCCGGAATTGATCCCGGCGCTCGATCGGCCGCTGGTCGAGCGCATCGTCGGCCCGGCCGCCCGGATGGCGGCGGGCGAGTCCATCTCTCAGGTCGTTTCCCGGTCCGTCACGTCTCTCGTCGAAGGAGCTCTGTACACCATGTTCCTCAGCAAGATCAAGTGGCTCGCACTGGCGGTCGTCGCCACCGGATTCGCGTTCACCTCGGCCGCCGGGTTCGGCCGCCAGGACTCGCAGCCGAAGCGCGAGGCACCGAAGGCCGACTCCGCGAAGCCGGAGCAGGACTTCGGCAAGGCGCAGATGAAGAAGGAGATCACCGAATATCAGAAGACGGTGGCCCCCTCCCCAGAGTACCCGAAACCGGCCGACTCGACCGGCCACGGCGGTAGGATCGGGACCGTGCGGAAGAAGCAGCAGGGCGACGGCCGGACTGACGAGCGTGACGCCGCCCGCGACAACAATCCCAGGTCGCTCCAGATCGTCGCCCGGCTCGATGAACCCATCTCGATGTCGTTCCCGAACGAGACGCCGCTGGAAGACCTGATCAAGTACATCAAGCAGGCCACGACCACGCCGACCTTCTCGGGCATCCCGATCTATGTTGATCCGGTCGGCCTCCAGGAGGCCGAGCCTCACTGAACTCGACGGTGCAGATCGACGTCGAGGGCGTGCCGCTGCGGCGGACCTTGCAACTGATGCTGACGCAGCTCAAGCTGGCGTATTTCGTCCAGGACGGCATGCTGGTCATTACGTCGGAGGAATCGGCGAAGAACCCGCTGCCGCCGACGATGGCCAGTCCGACCCCGCTCGATCGGATGGTCGAGAAGGCCGAGCGCGGCGAGATGACCTTGAGTGAGATGAAGGAGCTGATGGAGGTGGTCAAGATGAGCAAGCACGTGAGCCGGCTCCATCACGACCAGCCGGAGGAGGCTGTCCAGGGAGGCCCCAACCCGACGCAGGAGCTGATCAAGGAGGTCCGCGAGCTGATCCAGCTTCTCAAGGCCGAGAAGGAGGGTAGGACTGCCCCGGAGAAGAAGCCGGGCGGCTCGAGCTCGAGCTCCTTCGCCCCGGGTGGCGTGTCCGGCAGCGGACCGGCCGGCGAGTCGGGCAGCGTCGGGCGTCGCGCCGCGGGCGCGGGGCTGCGGTAGAGAGTTTCCGGCGGACCGCGCCAGCCCGGCGGCCCACCATCCGAGCGACTCACGGCTGTGTTGCGCTTACGAGCCCGACGCGCCAGCGAGTGGATGACTCGGTCGGCTCGGTCATCCACTCGCTGGCGCGTCGGGCTCGTATCAATACGAGGGTGCCATCGAGCGCAACCCACTTTTCGGGGATGATCGAGCCGACCCGGTCATCCACTCGCTGGCGCGTCGGGCTCATATCAATACGAGGGTGCCGTCGAGCGCAACCCCCGTGTCGCCTCCCGGAGGGCGTCGAGCCGACCTGAGCGGCGACCCGTTCAATCGCCGCGCGGCATCGGATCGACCTTGACCTGCTCGGCCCATCGGGCGGCCTCGGCCGGGTCGATGGCGCCGGCGTCCCAGGTCATGGCGTTGGCCACCGCGCAGCCGATCGCGTGGCGGATCAGGTCGTCGGGACCGAGCTCGTTCAGCCAGCCGTCGATCAGGCCGGCGAGGTGGCAGTCGCCCGATCCGATCGGGTTGACCGGCTCGATCGGCGGCGGGACGGCCCGGTAGCGGCGGCCGTGCAGGACGACCTCGGCCGGCCGAGGGCCGTCGGTGATGACGGCGCAGGACACGCCGCGGCTCCGCCAGTCCTCCAGCAGGGTGCGCGCGTCGTCGTCCGATAGCGACGGCTTGCGGGCGTGCGCCGCCGCCTCGCGGCGGTTGAGCTGGATGACCGTCGGCCAGGAGCCGCCGATGGCCTCGAGCGCGGGTCCATAAGTGTCGAGGAATACCGGGACCCGCCGCGCCAGGGCCAGCGCGATCAGACCGGAATAGAGCGAGTGCGTGGCGGTCGACGGGCTCGAGCCCGAGAGCGAGAGCGCCTGCACGCCCGACCAAAGCACCGCATCGACCTCGTGAAGCATCCGCCCGGCTTCCTCGGGGGTGACGGCCGGATCGGGGTCGAAGAAGGCGGTCTGCTCGGCCGACGACCCGGTACGCACGGTGAGGATGACCCGGGTGGGGGCACGGCTGGGGATGACCAGCGGATCCAGGCCGTCGTCGCGGCGGAGCAGGGTCTCGCAGGCCGTTCCCACATCGCCGCCCAGGAACGTGACCGGCCGCGCCGATCGGCCGAGCCGCGCCAGGGCGCGGGCGACGTTGTTCCCCTTGCCGCCGACGACCTCACGCACGCCGGTGCCGCGCACCAGGTCGCCCGGCCGCCAGGGAGGGACGGTGAGGGTCTTGTCCAGGCAGGGATTCAGGGTGACGCACAGGATCATCGCGGGGCCGAGGCGCGGGGACGGCCGGGAGGAGTTTCGGACGCGGTGGCGGGCATTCCCACCCTGGTTATTGTGCGGGGAATCGCCCGCGAGACAACGTCCGGGTGGGGAAAAATCGGAGGCCCGGCGGGGAGACAGCCCCGTTGTGGCGACCAGCCGGCGTCGGATATGGTGGACGCGGTCTTTCTTTCGGTCGAAATTCGACGAAGCGATTCGGTCGCGACCGCACCCGGTCCGCCGCAGGGGGGGAGTGCCCGCTTTATGCCAGTTCTTGTCCGACTCTTGCCGTATGCCCTGGCCTTCACCAGCAGCCTGTGCATCATGATCCTCGAGCTGGTCTCGAGCCGCCTGGTCGCGCGACACGTCGGCTCGTCGCTGACGGTCTGGACCAGCGTGATCGGGATCATCCTGGGCGGGATCTGCCTGGGCAACGTGCTGGGCGGACGGCTGAGCGACCGCGTCGAGCCGCGACGGGCCGTCGGGCCGCTGTTCGCGATGGGCGCGTTCCTGACACTCTGCTCGCTCTGGATGAACGCCGAGATCGGCCGGATCCTCCCCCGTCCGGACCAGATGAACTGGGAGCTGCGGACGATCCTGGTGGTCCTGATCGATTTCCTGGTGCCGGCGACCGTGCTGGGGATGATCGGGCCGGTCGTCGCCAAGATGGCCGTCGAGCAGGCGAGGCGGGCGGGCAGCGCGATCGGCGACGTGTATTTCTGGGCGCCGTCGGGTCGATCGCCGGGACCCTCCTGTGCGGGTTCAAGCTGCAGGTCTGGTTCGGCACGACGGCCATCACGCTTCTGGTCGCCGCGGGGCTGTCGCTGCTGGCTGCGGCGCTCATGGTCGGGATGATCCCGCGGATCGCCGCGACTGGTCACGGCGGTCTTGCTGGTGCTGGGCTCGATCGGCGCGGTGGTCGATCGGGTCGGAGGCCCCGAGGCTCTGCCCGTCGGGCTGTACCGGGTGAATTACCTGGTGGCGGCCGGGTATCTCGTGGCGCTCTTCGTCGCGGGAGCCGGCGTGGCCGGGCTGTTCGCCGCCCGCCGACGGGTGGAGGACCTGGCGGAGGAGACGGGGGTACGCCCTGGAGACCAGCCCCACCAAGGGCAGCGCTCGCCGAGCCGGCCGACACCCGCACCGGGCTGCGCGACCTGGCGGCGCTGGCCTTCCTTGCCAGCATGGTTTTCATGGCGCTGGAGATGGTCGCCGGCCGGCTGGTCACGCGCCACCTGGGCTCGAGCATCTACGGCTGGTCGAGCGTCATCGCGGTGCTGCTCGCGGGCCTGAGCCTGGGCAACTTGCTGGGCGGCAAGGTTGCCGACTTCATCCGCAACGAGCAGCAGGCGAGCTGGCTGTTCCTGCTGGCCTCGATCCTCACCCTGTCGGTCATCGTGATGGAGACGCCGCCCTATCGGTTCCTCGTCAAATATCTCCCCACTAAGGTCGCGGCCTGGATCCCCGAGCACTCGGTGCTGATGAACGCGCCGAGCATGACATCGCTGAGCCTGCCCGGGGGCTACCAGGTGCCGCTGACCTGGCCGTACCGCATCCTGATCGTGGTGACGCTCGTCTTCTTCCTGCCCGCGCTGTCGCTGGGGACGGTGAGCCCGGTGGTCGCGAAGCTGGCCGTCGACCGCCGCAGGCGGCTCGGCTCCGCCGGGACGGCCATCGGCCAGGTCTACGCCTGGGGCATGGTCGGCAGTATCCTCGGCACGTTCCTGACCGGGTTCTTCCTCATCGACGTCCTCGGCACCAAGGGGGTCATCCTGATCCTGGGGACGATCCTGGCGCTCTCGGCCACGTTCCTCGGCGACCTGGTGCACGCCATCTGGGCGGGGATCCCGCTGGGCCTCTGCGTCATCGCCTTCACGCCGCCCGCCTGGGCGGGAACGTCGCCCATTTCGTCCGGTTCCTCCCCGCGGGGATCGACGAGCAATCGTTCCGGAAGATGGGCGAGGACATGGGGCATTCGCGAGCCCGTGGGCGACCCGACCACCAAGCTCGAGGAGATAGCCTGGATCGACGAGAGCGACTACTACTACATCAAGATCGAGAACGAGCCCGAGGACGGCGGCGAGCTCCAGCGCCGGACCCTGGTCCTCGACAACCTGATCCACGGCTATTTCCTGCTCGACCACCCCGAGCGGCTCGATTACGACTATGAGCACATCTACGCTCTGGTCGCCTACCGGGCGGCAAAGGCCAGCGGCAAGGTGAAGTTCAAGCCGGCGCCCGAGGGCCAGCCCGCAGGCGCGACGCCTCCAGGCAGTCCATCAAGCGTCCCGCCGCCCGGCGAATCCGGCGCCGGCGAAGCCGGCCGAGCCCGATCCCTCGGCGAAGTCCGACGGGCCCGCTCCGAAGCCGGCCGCGCCGACGGTGAAGCCCGAATGCCGCGCCAACGGCGAAGCCCGATTCCGCCCCCAAGGGCGGAGCCGGATTGCGGAGCGTCGCGCTGGCCGCCCAGGACGGCAAGGCGCCGACACAGGCCCCGTCGCCCGCGCCGGCCGATACGGACAAGAAGGCGGCGCCCGCTGCCGACGCCAAGGCCCCCGCGGATTCCGGCAAGGCCGACGGCGGCAAGGCCCCCGCCCCCGAAGCGAAGAAGCCCGAGTCTCAGGAGAAGCCCGGCTCGGCGGATGAGAAGAAGGTCCTGGCGGGCCCGATGCCGCCCTTGAACCTGCCCATCAAGGACCTCAAGAGCATCGGCGACCTCTCGAAGGCGCTGAGTCCGCCGGGGAACAATCGCCCCGAGCCGTACCTGCCGCCCGTCGAGTCGTCGGACCTGAAGACCTTATTCCTGGGCGGCGGCGCCTACTGCTTCCAGCGGCACATGAACTACGCCTATCCCGGGGTCGAGCGTGGACGTCGCCGAGATCGATCCGGCCGTCACCCGCGCCAACCAGCAGGGGACCGGCCTGTCGCCGACCCAGCACGAGGTGTTCGATTCCGGGCGCAGCACCGAGAACGACCCGGCCTCGCATCCCAACAAGATCGTCACCTACTGGGGCGACGCCCGGCAGTTCGTCGAGCTGCACCAGGACACCAAGAAGTACGACCTGATCTTCGGCGACGCCTTCAACGATTTCTCGGTCCCCTGGCACCTCACGACCCGCGAGTTCAACGAGAAGCTCAAGAAGATGCTCACGCCCGACGGCGTCTACATGATCAACATCATCGACGTCTACCTGGCGGATTCCGAGGTCCCCAAGATGGCCGCCGAGGAGATCGCGGACAAGGAGAAGGCCCTGACCGATCGGATCGAGGACGAGTGGCGGCTCAAGGCCGAGCGTCAGAAACTCTCCGACGAGGAGGCCGAGCGTGGCGCCGGGAAGACATCAAGAAGGTCGTCCCGCTCTCCGACGAGCAGAAGGATCGCATCCGCGAGCAATGGAAGCAGCGGGCCAAGAACTACGGCGGCTTCGTCGGCTCCTGGACCCGGACGGCCAGCTCACCTTCGGCAAGGAGAACGTCTACATCTTCGGCACCGACAAGCCCGGCAGCGGCCGGCGCGAGACGTTCGTGGTCGTGGCCTCGATGAAGCCCCTGGACCTGAAGGAGCTGGGCCTTCGCAAGGACGACCCCCGCTACTACACGCCCCGAGGCCGGCAGACCACCGCCAAGCCCTACGACGAGGACGACTTCAAGACGGTGGTCAACGACCGGTCGCGGGGCATCGTCCTGACCGACGACTACGCGCCCGTCGAGAACCTGCTCGCGCCGGTCGCCGAGACCCGCGGCGAGAAGGAATGACCGCCGCCCCAGCGGAGCGGAGCCAGCAATGACAGACGATGGTGGTCCGGTCGGCAACGGCCGGCGGAAGGATGCCGCCGGCGGCTCGCGGCGGACGTGGTTGCTGCTCGGCGCCGCGTTCTGCGTCTTCTGGGTATTCTACATGTCGCTCTTCGGCCCAGGGCCGCGATCGCCCCGGTTGGACGACCGGGGCGCACGTAGTAAGGCCAGCTACGGCTGGACGCTCCTGGACCTGAAGGACGAGCCCGCGCCGTTCGCGCAGTTCCGGGGCAAGGCCGTGTTCCTCAATATCTGGGCGACGTGGTGCGCGCCGTGCGTGCGCGAGATGCCGTCGATCGCCCGGCTGGCGGAGGAGCCTCGGCTCAAGGACAAGGGGATCGCGTTCGTCTGCGTCGCGACGGATGAGTCGGCAGCCGATGTCCGTCGGTTCCTCGAGGGAAAGTCGTGGCCGATGCGCTTCTACCGCGCCGAGAGCGTCCCGGGCGTGTTCGCCAGCGAGGGGATCCCGATCACGTTCATCATCGCCCCCGACGGCCGGATCGTGAGCACCGAGGAGGCGCCGCCGACTGGGACACGCCCGAGGTCATCGCGCTGCTCGAGAAGCTCGCCGACGAGGCCGGGGCCGCCCGCACGCCTTGAGACAGTGCGTCAGAAGAGGTCGTAGGGTGGGTCGAACGCCGCAGGCGTGAGGCCCACCGGTATGGCGTCGAAGAGCGGTGGGCCTCCTCACGCGCCTTCTCAGCGGAACGGCCGGCTTCCGTCACCGAGTGTCCGCCCGTTTCGACCGCCGGGCGAGCGCCGAGGCGCAGTCGCGGGCCGTCGGATTCCTCGGGGCGAGAAGGCCCACGAGGGACGGACGTGGGTTCTTGCCTCCGCAAGGCGACCGGGGTGCCCTATTCCTATTCCTCGTCGTCATCATCGGCCGGGACCTCGGCCGGCTCGCGGGCCGACATCGCCTGGTAGAGCACGGCGGAGCTCAGGCTGGTCAGCGGCAGCGTGAGGGACATCAGCGGGAGCGTGAGGAAGATGCTGACGTACAGGGTGAGGAAGCCGGCGAGGTTGATGGCGAGCTGGAGGACGTACACGACGAAGGTCAACGCGGCCCGGCCGCGGGTCCATTGCAGCGAGGTCCGGTGCGCCTCGAGGACGTCCTTGTTGCGGTCGAGGATCAGGAACGGGTACTGGCCGAGCCGGGACATGACCGCGAGGTAGACCGCGTAAGCCAGCAGGACGACGATCTCCAGCGCCGTCTGGGCGGACTTGAACTCGGCCTTCGGGTTGGTGATGTCTCCCTCGAGGATTTTCTGGAGGATCGGGGTCATCGAGCCGCCGCCAGACCGCTCGAGGAGGGTCTCGGCCAGGAAGTAGGAGAGCATGGTCGGGACGCCCACGATGGCCAGGACGATCCCCAGGGCCAACAGGGTCGTCAGGAGCCATGGCCCGCCCCGGAAGAGGTCATCGAAGGCGACGGGCTCGCGGCGGGCGAGCTTGAGGTAGGCGGAGTTCTGGCCGATCCAGAGCCACGCGGGCACGACGATGATTGCGACGAACCGGAGGAATTCCAGCAGGATCGTGATTTGCCGGTCGGCGGCCAGCACGTTGAAGCTGGCGAGGGTCAGGGTCAGCAGGGTCACGATCAGCCACGAGGACGCGGTCGCGCCCAGTAGACCACCAGGCACGCCGGCCAGGCGGCGGCGAAGGTCGCCCAGGTCTCGCGGCAGATGCCGCGAACGTCGAGCGGAGTCAGTGCGCCGGGCGTGCCGTCCGCGCCGGCGGCTCCGTCCGGGTGGTCGGCGGATGCCGCGGAATCGCCTGGGGGGGCGTCGGGGGGCTGGCTCTCCTCGGGCGGCATCCGGGTCTCCACGCGATTCGGACTCCCTGGCTCGGGCTCGGGCTCGGGACCGGTCGGCCGGGCCTCCCCCGGCAGGGCCGGTTGATGATCTCTCACTGGCCGAGCTGCGATTCGGCGATCTCGATCGCCTTCAGGAGCCCGCCGGCCTTGTTGACCGTCTCGTCGTACTCGGCCGACGGCACGCTATCGTACACCACGCCACCGCCGGCCTGCACATACGCGGTGCGGCCCCGGATCACGATCGTCCGCAGCGCGATGCACGTATCCATGTTGCCGGTAAAATCGATGTAGCCGACGGCACCGGCATACGGACCGCGCCGGTTCGGCTCGACCTCGTCGATGATCTGCATGGCCCGCACCTTGGGGGCACCCGAGACCGTGCCGGCGGGCAGGCCGGCGCGCAGGGCGTCGAACGCCGAGCAATCGGGCCGCAGCCGGCCGTTGACGTTCGAGGTGATGTGCATCACGTGCGAGTACCGCTCGACCTTCATGACGTCGGTGAGCTGCACGCTGCCGTACTCGGCGACCCGGCCGACGTCGTTGCGGCCGAGGTCCACCAGCATGATGTGCTCGGCCCGCTCCTTGGGGTCGGCCAGCAGCTCCTCGGCCAGCGCCCGGTCCTCCTCCTCGCTCGGGCCGCGGCGGCGGGTGCCGGCCAGCGGGCGGATCGTCACCATGCCGTCCTCGACGCGCACCAGGATCTCCGGCGAGCTGCCGATCAGCGCAGAAGTCGCCGAACGGGAGGTAGAACAGGAACGGGCTGGGGTTCACCACCCGCAGCACCCGGTAGATGTCGAACGGCTCGGCGCGGGTCTCGACCTCGAACCGCTGGCTGGGCACGACCTGGAAGATGTCGCCGGCCTTGATGTACTCCTGGCAATGGCGGACGACCTGCTCGTATCGCTCGCGGGTGAAGTTCGACCGGAATTCGAGCGTGGCCGGGGCATCGGTGTCGACGTCGTGGACACCCAGGTCGGCGCCGGGGGCGGCCAGGCGTGCGACCAGCTCGTCGATGCGGTCGCAGGCGTCGCGTAGGCGGCCTCGGGGTCCGCCCCCGGGCCGACGTGCGCCTGCGCGACCACCAGGATCGTCTTGCGGATGTGGTCGAACAGGACCATGCGATCGTAGAAGGCGAACGAGAGGTCGGGCAGGCCGCGATCGTCGGGCGGGGCGTCGGGCAGGTTCTCGGTGTAGCGGACCGCGTCATAGGCCGCGAAGCCGACCGCGCCGCCGGCGAACCGGGGCAGGCCGGGCATCGGCGCGGCCCGGTAGCGCTCGAGCAGCCGACTCAGCTCGTCGAACGGGTCGTCGGCGGTGAAGACCGCGCGCGCCTCGCCGCTCGCCCGGGCTCGACGATCCGGACCTCGCGGCCGCGGCGCCTCGAAACGTCAGGAACGGCTCGGTGCCCAGGAAGCTGAACCGGCCGACCTTCTCGCCGCCGATCACGCTCTCGAACAGGAACGAGGGGGCGGTGCGCTCGATCCGCCGGAAGGCCGAGACCGGCGTCAGGCCGTCACCGGTCAACTGGCGGTACACCGGCACGCAGGACACCGAAGGATCCAGCCGGCGGGCGAATTCTTCGTACGGCGGGCGGTAGCGATTCATCGGCGGGTCGTCTTGCTGCCATTTTCCTGCCTCAACTGCAATGCATGTACGTTACCAGCCGGAGGGCGGGCCCACAAGAGCCGGTGCAACCCGACCCGGCCCGCCGTCCGGAACGCGGACGTCGTGCTGCGGCCGGCAGGCGCCCCTCTTGTTGGATATCGAGATCAACAAACGACCAAAGAAAACAATTGAGTGCTCGCAGTTGCCGATGGAGCCGCAACCGGCGCGGTCCGGCATCGATTCCGAGGCGCGCGCACGGCGGTGGAATCGCCGAGCCGCCCGCGGCCCGGCGGTCGTCGCGCAGGTCGCCCTGATCCGATCGCTGCGACCCGGGCGTCGTGGGGCGTGTGCTCGGTTGCTTGACACCCCCGGCAGGCGAATTAGAATACGAAGGGAGATCACTCTCCTCGCGGAAATTGACGGCGACACTCCCAAGCGGCACGCCCACGATCCGCCCCCGGACGGGGCGTTGGGTCCGGCGTCCGCCGGTGGCGTGGATCGGACCGGCGGAGTCGCTCCATGAAATGCCAGAAATGTGCCAAGCCCGCCACATTTCACATCACGGATATCGTCGAGAAGGGGAAGCACCGCGAGTACCACTTCTGCGACGAGCATGCGCGGCAGCATTTGGCACCTCCGGAGGAAGCCCTGGAGGCCCCGACCATGAGCGAGATCGCCAAGAAGCTGATCGTGAACGCCCCGGGGTCGCTGCGCGAGCCGTCGCCGGCGGACAAGCAGGTCTGTCCGGTCTGCCAGATCACGTTCCTGGAGTTCCGCAACTCGGGCCGGCTGGGATGCCCTTACGATTACGAGGTGTTTCGCGACGAGCTGATGCCGCTGCTGGAGAACATCCACGGCGAGACGCGGCATTCGGGCAAGGTGCCCCGGCGGGCGCCGCGGAACACGCAGCAGCAGACGACCCTGATCCAGCTGCGCAACGAGCTGAAGCGGGCCGTGGCGGCGGAGGATTACGAGGCCGCGGCGCGGCTGAGGGACCGGATCAAGGGCATCGAACAAGAGCAGGGACGATGATGGCCCCGTCGCGGATCGGTCCGCCGAGTCGTCCCCGGCCGTCCTTACCCAGATGGGCGGGCCCATGAGGTGTCAGCGTTGCACGAAGGAGGCCACGATCCACCTGACCGAGCCGATCAAGGGTCAGCGGCGCGAACTCCACCTGTGCCCGAACTGCGCCCGCAAGGCGGGCCTGTCGTTGCCGGAATCGCCGCCGGACCTGGCGCTCGACGCGGTGGTCCAGGGCCTGATCGTGGCGCACGTCGGCGAGCTGGTGGGCGAGCTGGCCGAGCGCTCCTGCCCGGATTGCGGCATCAAGTTCATGGAGTTCCGTGCCGGCGGGCGGCTCGGCTGCCCGCAGGACTACCGGGTCTTCGCCGCCGGGCTGATCCCGCTGGTCCAGCGCTACCACGGCGCCACCCGTCACGTGGGCAAGGCCGCTCGGCGGCGTGAGGACGCCGGCCGCCGCCTGCGGCTCCGCACCCGCCTCCGCGAGGCGATCGCCCGGGAAGACTACGAGGAAGCCGCGCGGCTGCGCGACCAGCTCCGCCCCAAGGATCATCAGGCATGACTCTCGAAGACCTCACCAAGTCCTCCGGCGAGTGGCTCCGCGGCACCGGCCCCGAGAGCGATATCGTCATGTGCTCCCGCATCCGGCTGGCGCGCAACCTCGCCGATTTCCCCTTCACCAACCGCGCCAACCGCAGCGAGAAGACCGAGATCGAGGCCCACTTCCGCTCGGCCGTCGACCACGCCGGGCTCGAACTGTCCTACCTCGACGTCAACACGCTGGGCATGCTCGACCGCCAGTTCCTCGTCGAGCGCCAGATCATCTCCCGCGAGCTGGCGAACGGCGACGGACCCCGCGGCGTCGCCATCAGCTCGCTGGAAAACGTCGCCATCATGGTCAACGAGGAGGACCATCTGCGCGTCCAGTTCATGCTCTCGGGCTTCCGCCTCGGCGAGGTCTGGGACGCCGTCAACCAGCTCGACGACCGCCTCGAGGAACATCTGGCCTACGCCTTCAGCCCGCAGCTCGGCTACCTGACCGCCTGCCCGACCAACGTCGGCACGGGCATCCGCGTCGGCGTGATGCTCCACCTGCCCGGTCTGGTCCAGACCAAGCAGATCGACAAGGTCTTCCGCGCCCTCCAGAAGATCAACCTGGCCGTCCGCGGCCTCTACGGCGAGGGGAGCCAGGCCTCGGGCGACTTCTACCAGATCTCGAACCAGCAGACACTCGGCAAGGCCGAGCCCGAGCTGATCAAGATCCTGACCGACGTCGTGCCCCAGGTGCTCCAGTACGAGCGCGCGGCCCGCCAGACCCTGCTGACCGAGCGCCGGCAGCACCTGCACGACCAGGTCAGCCGCGCCTACGGCGTCCTCAAGACGGCCCAGACGATCTCCAGCGAAGAAACGATGCTCCTGCTGTCGAGCGTGCGCATGGGGATCAACCTGGGCCTGATCGACGACCTGTCGATCGCCACGGTCAACGAGCTATTCATCCAGACGCAGCCGGCCTTCCTGCAGAAGATCCGCGGCTCGGAGCTCGGCGTCGAGGAGCGGAACGTCGCGCGGGCCTCGTACTTGCGGAGCCGCCTGTCCAACGGCCGGCAGGCGCCGCGGAACTGACCAGCCAGGTGCCGGGCGAACCGGCGAGCGCGGAACCCGGTGGGCAGCCCGCCCACCCGCCAGGGGGGTGGCCGTGTCCCAGTTCAGCTTCGAGATCGACCCGCTCAAGGTCCTCGGCGTCACGGCCGATGCCAGCCTCGAGCAGATCCGCGACGCCTACCGCCACAAGGCCAAGCGCTATCACCCCGACGCCGGCGGCGAGGACTGGATCTTCCGCATCCTCAGCCAGTCGTACGAGCTGCTCTGCTCGGCCCGCGTGGTCCGCGCCGCACATTTTGCCGCCACTCCCGACGCGACGCCGCCGACCCGCCCGCGCAAGGAGCCGAGCGCCGAGACCGTGCACCCGGGAATCCACGACAAGGACGTCGACCCCTCGCGGATCGTCGCCGTCGAGCACCTTTGCGTCCGCTACCTCTGGGACGACGCGTCCTATCTCTGGCTGGGCCAGAGCGTCCCCGAGGAACAGCGGTTCCTGAGCTGTAGCCTGAACCTGAGCTGGCCCGACGCGGCCGGATTCTCGCCCGGCACCGTCATCGCCGACCACGCCGAGATCCTGGCGGCCGTTAGCGAGGTCGTCGACGCGACGATCATCGGCACTCGCGTGATCAACTCGCGATCACACGTCGAGAACGACCGATTCAGCGGCTGGCTGAGCTACTCGGGCTTCGACCGGTCGTGGAAGGCGCTCCAGGGCCTGCACCAGGCACTCCGGCATCGCGGCCTGGGGGTTCGCCAGTGGTCGCGCGACCTGTTCCTGCCCCGCGCCTGGCAGTTCGACCGGACCGAGCCGCACGGCCAGGCGCGTCGGTGAGCGCGATCATCACGGGGACCTCCGCGCCGCTCTGATGATGAGGTGTCACGATCGACAGAGCAGGCGGATCAGGGGCCGGCACAGGAACGCTCCCGCACGGTGACCTGTCGCCGATCGGGATCGAGCCAGAAATCCAGGTCGTTCTCGAGGAAGGCGGGCAGCCCCAGCAGCGGCAGTCGTGGGCCGGGCGGGACCGCGTCCCGGTCGTAGACGGCGATCCCTTGGCTCATACTCAACCGAAACGGCGGCCCGCCACTCCGCAGATCCTGGCAATCGGGGATGTTCGGGTACAGCCAGACCGCCGCGGCCCGTCGCGTGACGACTTGTGCATTGATCTCGAGCTCACCGATTGCTTCGCACAGACCCATGCCGACCCCTGCCCACTCATGCAGATGGCGGTGCTGAATGGACAAGCCCACGTTGTTCCCACTATCCAGCAGGGCTGGGAATACCGGATGGTTTGGCTCGGGCGTGCGGACCTCGGGCGGAAGGACGCTCAGCCAAACGATGGCCTGATTCCGGTGGACGGTAATGTACCGGCCACCGAACTCCAGCGAACCTCGATTTCTCGTAATAGGGAGTCGATCAAGGATCTTCATCCGTCGTCGGTCGGGGCTTCGCCCACCTCCGTGCCCTCGTACAGCGACCAGTCACCCTCGAGCCTCCCCCATGGAGGGATACCGTCCGGAGCCGGCTCCAGTTTCCCGACGTAGAACTCTCCGCTCTTGAGCCCCCGGCGCAAGCACGCCTGGTAGGCGTCAACGTCGTCGCGCGTGATCGCCACCCGCTCCTCGTCGTGATAGGCCGCCCACTTCCGATGATTCCGCCGGTTCGTCAGCAGCCCGGGCAAGTCCTTCCAGAACGCCCGCATCGAGCGGAGCACCATGGGCTTGATTTCCGGGTTGGGCGGTCGTTCAGCCCGCTGTGTGGCTTCCACCAGGCGCGCGTACTCGTCGTCTCGGACCAGGACGTACGCAGCATTCGTCAGCGGATCGATGATCCGCACGGGCTGGCCCTGTGCGATCGCCTGCCGTTGCTCGGTATCCAGCTCGATCATGGCGCGCCTCCGACACAATTCTACCTGAGGTCGATCGGTGACGGTAGCCGCCGAGCGGGACGGTCCGGCCGGTCATGCCACGGTTCGTCGGCCGACCGCTCACGCGTCCCCAGTCAATCCACCGCGCGCGACCACCATCGCCCACGGCGGCGGCCTTGGCCAGGATCGTTGCGACCAGCTCCTCGGGGACGAACCGCTTCAGGCTCTCGGGACCTCCGTAGCGCGCGACCTGCTTGATCAGCGAGCTCGAGACGTGCGAGTACTCGGCGTCGGCCATCAGGAACACCGTGTCGATCGTCGGGTCCAGCCGGTGGTTGGTCAGCGTCATGCCGAACTCGTACTCCATGTCGGAGAGCGTGCGCAGGCCGCGGAGGATCACCCGCGCCCCGATGCTCCGGACGTACTGGACCGTCAGCGCCTCGAATGACTCCACCGAGATGTTCGGGAACTCGCTGGTGACCCGGCGGGCCATCTCCACCCGCTCCGTCACGCTGAACAGCGACTGCTTGTTGGGATTGACGCCGATCCCCACGATCAGGTGCTCGAAGAGCAGCCGGCCGCGGCGGATCACGTCGAGGTGTCCGAGCGTGATCGGGTCGAACGTCCCGGTGAACACCGCGGTGCGGTAGGGATCCGCCGTCTTGAGTTCCATCGTGCCGTCCCGGTCTTCGAGGAAGGGGGATCGTGGACGCGATCAGCGGATGCCCGCGAGCCCCGCTCGGAGCCGCTCCAGATCCGATGAGTCGTTGTAGACGTGCGGGCTGATGCGAAGCCGCCCCCGGCGGCAGGCGACGACGACCCCGTGGTCGCGCTTCAGCACGGCGGCGGCCTCGGCCGGGTCGACGCCCTCGCGCTCGAGCACGACGATCGCCGAGCGGTCCTCGGGCCGGGGCGAGCCGTGGATCGACCAGCCGGCGGACGCCGCCAGCTCGCGGACGGCGTCGGCGCGGTCGATGATCCGCCGCGAGACGGCGTCGAGTCCCCACTCGAGGAACAGGTCGAGGCTGGCGCCCAGGGCCACGAGGCCCGCCATGTTGTACGAGCCGCCCTCCCACCGCTGGGCATTGGGCCGGAGTCGGAACTCGGGGACGGGCGCGTTGTACGATCCGACGACGCTATGCCAGCCGACGCCGATCGGCCGCAGCCGCTCGATCCAGTCGCGGCGGACGAAGAGGAACCCCGCACCCTCGGGGCCCGAGCAGCCACTTGTGCCCGTCGGCGGCCAGGAAGTCGATCGGCGTGCGCCTGGACGTCGATCCGGTAGCGGGCCGAGGCCCTGGATCGCGTCGACGAACAGCGCGATCCCCCGGTCGCGGCAGAGCTCGGCCGAGCGCGTCGAGGTCGTTGCGGAACCCGGTGGCGAACTCGACGTGGCTGATCGCCAGCAGCCGCGTCGAGCCGTCGATCGCGGCGTCCAGGTCCTCGATCCGGATCCGGCCGTCGCGGCTGGCGACCTGCCGTACGCCGACCCCCCGGTCCGCGAGGTTCATCCAGGGGAAGAGGTTCGACGGGTACTCGTCGGCGGCCGTGACGACCGAGTCGCCCTCGCGCCAGGGGAATCCCTCGGCGATCAGGCCGATGCCGTGGGTCGTGCTGTTGACGAAGGCGATCTCGTCGCGGTGGGCTTTGATCAGCGCCGCGACCCGGTCGCGGACCGTCTCCAGCCGCCGGTCGTTGTCGGGCCAGGCGAGGACGCCGTCGTCCTCCTGCCGGGCCGTCCATTCCCGCAGGACATCGCCCGAGCGGCGGGGCAGGGGCGCGACCGCGGCGTGGTCGAAGAAGGCCCAGCGGCGCGCGACCGGAAACTCGGCCGCCCGGACGGCATCCCAGTCGATCGCGGGCGATCCATCCACGCCTTGAGCCTCCGTTCCGGTCGGCGGGCCGCGCGGACCACCTGCCTCATCAATCCCAGCTCAGCGCCGCGCCGACTTGCCCACGGCGAACAGGATCAGCAGCGTCAGCAGGCCCGCGCCCAGGTAGCCGGGGACGGGGTCGCCCTTGGACGCCGAGGGACCATCCGGGTTGAACTCCTCCTGCGCCCGGGCCGTGGGCGTCGCGGCCGGGGACAGGACCAGGCCGAGGGCCAGCACGCATCGGGGCGAACCGGCGGAGCGGCACCGCAGCAGAGCCGATCATCGTTCGCGTTCCTTGAGGGTCACGGGTCGTCGCGTCGAATCCTGGGTCATGGGGAGCCATTCCCGCAAGGGGCGGACGCGGCGTCGGAACGCCCGGCGGGCCATGGCCACCGCCTTCCACGCCGGGCCCCGGGAGCGCAGGTTCGCGATGTAATCGTCCAGGCCGACCGCCCAGAAGCGGTACTCTCGACCGCGGAACTCGTAGGCGCCGTTGTCGCGCGGCAGCGGGAACGGCCGGATCGGCTCGGCGTAGGCGAAGGCCAGGACCGCCCGGAACCCGGGCCCGAACATCGCCTGCCACCGCACCAGGGCCTCGAGGTCGTCGGTCGTCACCCAGTTCTCCCAGGGCGCACGCCCCGCGAGTCCTTGCCCGCTTCTTCCCTTCACCTCGACGACCAGGTTGGTGCTGAAGCTGAGGATACAGCAGGAAGTCGGGATTCTTCAGCCCCTCGTCGCCGAAGATGGCGCGCTTGGCCTCGTCGATCGCCACGCAGGGTACGCGCAGCGAGCGGATGAACCCCTCGAACGCCGCCTCGTAGTGGTTGGATCGTTTGGCCATCGGCCGTCCCTCGGCGCGGGGCCTCCGCCCCGCAATTCCATCCCATCATCGCGATTCCGCCCGGTGCGTCAATGCCGTGCCCGGCGATTCTACCCGACGACCGTCACGATCGGCAGCTCCGCCACCGGCGTCCATCGCGCGGGCCTCGGCGGGGCGGCAGGATGGCCTCGGCGTACTCCCAGATCTGTTCGGGCGTCTCGAAGATCTTGTCGAACGACCAGTCGGCGTCGTACTCGCAGTTCGTCGTCTTGTATTCGCGGCAGATCTTGGGGCGGTTGAAGTAGATCCCGCAGCGGTTGTCGGCCCGCAGGTAATTGCAGCGGGACATGACCAGCAGGTACCAGGTCCCCTTCTCGACGTAGATGAGCGACCTGCTCGTGCGCCAGGTACCAGCGGATCGAGTCGTAGTCGTCCCAGGTCGTGGGCGTCTCGATCGGCAGCGAGAAATACCGGCAGCACTTGCCCGTGCAGTGGTCGCACAGGCACTCGCCCGGCTTCAGCTCGTCGCGAGCCGGTTTTGACTTCCGGGGCCGACGGGTCGTCGTCGCGGAGGCGGTCGCGGTCACGGCGGGCTCTCGATGGGACAGGATGACGGGATCTCGCGGCGAACGCAGGCCGCGGCGATCGCGGCGACATGGGCCTCGGTCGTGCCGCAGCAGCCGCCGATCAGCCGGACGTTGTGCTCGAGCAAGACGAGGTACCGCGGCGGCGAACGCGGCGGGGGACGAGTCGTGCTCGGCGTCGCCGGGCGCGATGCCCGGCTTGACCAGCAGCGGACACGAGACCGCCGACGCCAGTGCGACGCACCAACGCCGGCACGCTCGGCGACGGCCGGCCGGCAGTTGACCCGATCACGTCGGCCCCGGCCTCGACCAGCCGCCGCGCGGCGTCCTCGACCGCGTCGGGCCATCGCCAGAGCCCGACCACGACGGGCAGGGGCGTGGCAGCGAGCACCGCGCGGACCTCGGCCAGCGCGGCCAGCGCGGTCTCGAGCAGGAACGTCTCGAGGACCATGGCGTCGACCCCGGCATCGACCAGGATCGCCGCCTGCTCGCCCGCCGCGCCGGGCTCGTCGGCGGAGGTCGGGCCGATGTCACCGACGACGAAGCCCGTCGCGCCGGCCGCCAGATCGGGCGAGGTCGACGGCCGCCCGGTTGATCGCCTCGAGATCGTCCGCCGCGCCCGAACCGCGCCAGCCACGCCCGGTTGGCGCCGAACGTGTTGGTGAACAGGCCGCGCAGCCCGCGGCCGCGGTCTCGCCGGTGGAGATCGATGACGTCGTGCGGCCGATCGAGGTTCCACAGGCACGGGTCCTCGCGTCGGAGGTCCAGCCCCCGGTCGCACAGGCCGCGTCCCCATGCCCGCGTCGAGGACGAGGGGGCCGAGTCGCAGCGCATCGAGGAATCGGCCCCGGGCCGGAGCCGTCGGCCGCAAGGCCGCCGTCGGCGGATCGGACGATCCAGGGTTGGTCGAGCTCACGAGTGCTTCGTTCGGTTGCGGAATCGGGTGCTGACGCGGACGAGGAACCGGTTCTCCTCGTCGGAGAGGGCGGCGCGGCCCTCGCGGTAGAGCTTCTCGAGGATCTCGTCCATGCGACGTTCCTCGGCGGCCTCGCGGGCCATCCGGCGCTCGCGGCGGAGGTCGGAGCGTCGGCGTCGCCATCGCTTCAGCGCGCTCTCGCCGTAGGGGCGGACCTTGGCCGCGCCTGCCTCCAGGCTCGTGTATCCCTCGGAGAAATCGTAGCCGAAGACGCCGTCGTCGAAGTAACCGCCCTCCTCGAGCATCCGCGCCTCGATGTAGAGCATGTACTCGATGACCATGGCGATCGCGATCAGGGTCCAGCCGTCGGTCCCCCAGCTCCACATCAGCCGGTACAGGCCCGAGAACCCCAGGATCAGCGAGCAGCCCCGCGCGCCCAGAACGCGCCGGCGCTGTCGCGCGACGCGACCCCCGACGCACCGCCGATCATCGCCCGCACCACCCGGCCGCCGTCGAAGGGAAGCGCGGGGATCAGGTTGGCGAGCAGGAGGATCCAGTTCCAGTAGGCGAACCAGCCGACCATCCAGACGACGCCCATCGGCGCCGCCAGCTCCTTGCCGACCCAGGGCGCCCCGAAGTCCGGCTTGCCGTTGCCGAACGGCCACCAGGCGACCTGCGCACTGCGCGAACAGCGCCAGGCCGATCGCCGTGAACAGGAAGATGGACGCACTCACCAGCGGCCCGGCCAGGGCGACGAGGAACTGCTCGCTCGACCGCATCCGGAACGAAGGCCCCACCAGGCTGCCCAGCGGCCAGAGATGGACCTCGTCCTGGTCATGCTCAAGCCACGAGGCCATGATCGCGTGGCCCAGCTCGTGCAGCGCCAGCGCGAGCAGCAGCAGCCCCAGCCAGGACGCCGTATGCCCGAGGTGGGTCAGCCGGCCCCCCACGGCCGGCGATCCGACCGACGCCAGCAGCCGCAGGACCACGAAGGCGATCAGCAGGAAGTGCACGCGGACCGACGTGCCGAACCAACGGCCCAGGCGGATCGGCGACCAGGTCAGGGGATCGCTCATGGCCGGCCACTCTGACTGGATTGCAAGCGTGGCAACACGGGACGCTCGTGTCCCCGAATAATTGAGTTTAGCAGGCGACGCCCTCGGTCGCAACGTGGCGTGCAAAGACCATGCCGGGCTGCTGGCATGGGACGGCCGCGGCCAAGGCCGGATAACCGAGATCCCGGCGAGAAGTGCGGTGGCGGCGGCGGGGGCCAGCGGGTAAGTTCCATGGTCGGCCCGATCGGGCGCGTGCCGCGCGGATGCCGATCGGTCCGACCGGCCCGTCGGGCTCGCGAGTCCCGGCGCATCCTGTCCTGCCACCGAGGCGCGAGGGACTTTCGTGACGACGGACACCGATCCGACCGGCGAGCCACCGGCCCGCCCGACTCCCGACGCGGATCGGGCCGCGACACCGGCCCATCGCCGCGCCCTGGTCGAGCTGTCCCTCGCCAGCTTCCTGGTCCTGTTCTTCGAGCTCACCTGCATCCGCTGGTTCGGCAGCGTCGTCCTGTTCCTGACGTTCTTCACCAACGTGGTGCTGATGGCGTGCTTCCTGGGGGTCTCGGTGGGATGCCTGTCGGCCTCGCGCCGCTGGGACTTCATCGAGGGGTTCATCCCCGGCATCCTGATCGCCGTCGGCGCTGGCGTACGCGGTGCTCTGGGGGTACTTCAAGCTTCGACAGCCAGTTGATGATCGACGTGGGCGGCCAGAAGTCGCCGCAGCAGGTCTATTTCGGGGCCGATTCGCGGGTCGCCGACCCGGCGCGGCTCGTCGGTGCCGATCGAGGCGATCGCCGGGCGTCTTCTTCGTCCTGATCGCGCTCGTGTTCGTGGGGCCCGGGCAGGTCGTGGGCCGCCGGTTCGCTGCGATCCCCGACCGGCTGGCCGCGTACACCGCCGACATCGTCGGCAGCCTGGCCGGGATCGCCGCCTTCGGCGCGGCCTCGACTGGCCACCGTGCCCGCCGACCGCCTGGTTCGCCGTCTCGCCTGGCGCTGGGCCTGTACTTCACCCCCCGTCGCCGATGGCTGCAGGCGGCCGCCGCGCTCGGCGTCCTGTTCATCGTCGCCACCCGGATCGACTGGCCGCGCGACGCCGCCCGGCCGCGAGGCCCACGAATCGCCTGGTCGCCCTACAACTTCGTCTCGTACAAGGCCTGGCACCGCGGGATCGACGTGAACAACCTGGCCCACCAGCGGATGCTCGCGATCGAGGAGGGCGGCTCGGCCTACATGCTGCCGTACCTGCTCAACCGCGACGCCGGCGGCCGGCCGTTTGCGCGACGTGCTGATCATCGGCGCCGGCTCGGGCAACGACGTGGCCGCCGCGCTGCGTCAAGGGGCCGAGCACGTCGACGCCGTCGAGATCGATCCCGTGATCAACGCCCTGGGCCGGCGCGACCATCCCGACCGTCCGTTCGCGACCCGCGGGTCACGATCCACCTCGAGGACGGCCGCGGCTTCGTCCGGAAGACCGACGCGCAAGTATGACCTGATCATCTACGCCCTGGTCGACTCGCTCGCGCTGCACTCGAGCTATTCGAGCGTCCGGCTGGAGAGCTTCCTGTTCACCCAGGAGGCGTTCCGCGACGTCCAGGCCCGGCTCAAGCCCGGCGGGCGTGTTCGCCATGTACAACTACTACCGCCAGGGCTGGGTCGTCGGCCGGCTGGTCGAAGCTGGCCGAGGCGGTCTTCGGCGCCACCGCCGATCGTCTTCTCGCTGCCCGCGCAGGAGACGATCGCGGCCGAGGACAACCAGCGCGGGCTTCATCACGTTCCTGCTCGCCGCGCCGCCCGGCACGCCGGCCGTCGAGGCCATCGCCGCGCGACTGGCCCGCGACCGTTCTTTCTGGCTCAACACCCATCCGATCCTGCAACGAGGCGGTCAACGGCTATGGGCCCGGACCGCCGCCGGCGTCGTCGGCGTCGGCGAAGCCCCGCCCGTCGGCGAGACCGGCCGGCGCCAGGAGCCGCCGGGATTCCAGAAGATCGTCGCCGCGCGGGTCGACGCGACGGCGATCGACCGCGTCCCGACCGACGACTGGCCGTTCCTGTACCTGCGGCGGCCGATGATCCCCGCACTCAACCTCCGCGGCATGGCGATCGTCGCGGTGCTCTCGCTGGCGATCCTCTTCCTCTTCGCCCCGGTCCGGCGGCGCGGCCCAACGGCCAGATGTTCTTCCTGGGCGCCGGCTTCATGCTGCTGGAGACCAAGGCCGTCGTGCACATGGCCTTGCTCTTCGGCGGCGACCTGGATGGTCAACTCGATCGTCTTCTTCGCCATCCTGACGATGGTCCTGCTGCAGCAACCTCGCCGTGCATGGTGTTGCGGCCCGCGCGGCTCTGGCCGTACTACGCCCTGCTGATCGCCGCGCTGGCCGTCGAACAGCCTCGTGCCGATGGACGTGTTCCTGTCGCTCCCCGGGCCGGCCAGGGTGGTGGCGTCGTGCGCGGTGGTGTTCGTGCCGGTGCTTCTTCGCGGGCGTGATCTTCGCGACGTGCCTTCCGCGAGGAGCGCGCGGCCCGACGTCGACTTCGGCTCGAACATCGGCGGGATCATCCTGGGCGGGCTGAGCGAGTACCTCTCGCTGGTCCTGGGCTTCAGCCACCTGCTCTGGGTGGCGATCGGCTACTACATCCTCTCGGCGCTCCTGGCGCCCCGGGCCGGCATCGCCGAGGCCGACGCCGGGGCGGCCGGGCAAGGGGTGGTTCACCAGCCCGCCGCCATGCCGCGCTGACCTCGCATCGCCACCGGCCGCGTTCGCGTCGTCCCCCGCGGCGAACCCCGGGCTTGCCCACTAAAAGACCCGGCGAAGAACACAAGCAAGCGAGAATTGAACCTCCTGACTCGGCGTGCGCGACGCGATCTCCCTTTTCATTGAGATCAACCAAAGGCTCCTTTGCCCTGGCGACTCGTATCGTGCGGCGGCTCGTGGCTACCGCGGGCCTTTCACCCTTCCCGCCTCGCCGCCTTCAGATCGGCCTCGGCTCGGCGATCGTTCGATCGCCTCACGATCGGTCTGCGCCGATGAGCCCGACGCGATGCGCCAGCGAGCGTATGGCTGATCCCCGCCTGATTCCCTCGCCGGCGCGGCGGGCTCATATCCCCTCGGCGTGTGTCATCCGAGCAGACGGTTTCGCGACCATTGTCCTCCGCATCGTGGAGCCCCAATGCGCATGCCTCGACACACCCATGTCCTCCGCCAGTCCCACAAGGTCCCGGCCACCATGGATTGGCGGCGTATTGACATCCATGAAGTGCATAGCTAATCTGCTTCTCGATACCAGCGGTGTACCCGCCTCCGCGACTGACCGTCTGGGTCGATCACTTCAAGACGAGGCCCGGTCCAAGCCTGAACCGGTGAAGTCGAAAGGTCACTTATGTCCATCGAAACACCCCGACGCATCCGCATCCGCACCTGGATTCTCCTGGCCCTGAGCCTTGTCGGCCCGCCCGCCGCGCGAGCGCAGTCTTACAACTTCGTGTCCATCGACGCCGGGGGGAACTACCAGACTGAGCTCTACGGCATTAACAACAATGGAGTCCTGACCGGCGTCGCCCTCGACTCGACGTACCTCAGTACGGGTGTCATCTTCAACGGCGGCGTGCCGACCTTCGTGTCCACACCGGGAGCCGTCGATACCGAGTTTTATCAGGTCAATTCGGCCGGTCAAATCGCCACTTCCTACTACGGCGCCGACAATATCTATCATGCGGCCGTGTATAATAGCGGCAGCTCCTCCTGGACTTATCTCCCCGACGTGCCGAATTACGCGGAGAACCTGGCGGGCGGCATCAACAACCACGGGGTGGTCCTGGGCGACCCGTTCGTCAACAACAGCTTCGTCGGCGGCGTGGGATGGACCTGGAACGGGTCCAGTTACTCACCGTTGTTCAGCGCCCCCGGTTCGGACCCGACTCAACTGGGGACGGCCACCTACAGCATCAACGACGCGGGACAGATCGTAGGTTATTACCAGGATTCCAACGGCGTCATCCACGGTTATCTCAAGGACGGCTCGAGCTACACGACGCTCGATGCGCCGGGGGCGGACGGGACCACTTCCGCCCAGGGTATCAACAATCTTGGGTATGTGACCGGCTACTATCTGGACGCTTCGGGAAATTACAACGGATTCGTCTGGCACAACGGCCAGTTCACCCCGCTCGACGTCAACTTTGCCGGTGCGATGGGCACGGACATCACGGGGATCAACGACCAGGGCGACCTCGTCGGCTGGTATCTGGACGCGAACGGCGACTTGCACGGCTTCGAGGCGCTCTCGGTCCCCGAACCCACCACGGTCAGCCTGATGGCGAGCGGCATACTGGGGATCGTCATCCTCGCGCGACGCCGACGGCGTTGATGTTCGCCGATACCACGCTCGCCCCTGCCCGAGAAATTGGTGTCGGCGGCGTGACGGCCGACACCAATTTCTGACCATCGCATGTCTCGCATACCGGAACGCCGCACGATTTCGTTGCTCATACGAGCCCGACGCGCCAGCGAGTGGATAGCCTGGGGTCGGCCCGGAATCCACTCGCTGGCGCGTCGGGCCCGACTCGGCCGGGAGGGTCCCATCAGTCGCCACCCCACCGTTCGGCGCCGGCGACCAGAACCACGGCCCGCGCAGCGGGGCCGCCCGGGTTAGCCGTCGCTCGCCTCCACAACCAGACCTCCGTGCCTGCCGCCACATCCTCCGGCGAGAGGTCGTCCGGGAGAGTGAGCATGATCTCCGGGTCGGAGGGATCTTCGTTGGTGTGCAACGTACCGTCCTCACCCCTCCAGACCGAGATGCCGTAGGTGACCAGGCGGGTCAGCCGCCGCACCCCATCGGGACGCGCAGCTCCAGGCTCGCGCCCTGACGCATCTTGCCGATGGCCGGTCGATCCCTGGTCTGGCTGGGGCAGATACCGGGACTGACGCGCTGACCTTGCTCTGTGCGCTGGCCTGCTCCACCGTGAGGAGGTAAGTGGCCATGCCTCGCCCTCTCAAGCTCAGCGACAAATACAGGGGCCCGCCGCATCGCCTCGTCAGGCGTCTCGAACGACGTGTGTAAGAATGCCGAGGATTTTGCCCGCATTATCGATGTAGTATTCCTTGACGTCGAGCGTTAGCACGGACTGCTGCAGCCTCAGGAACTTCCAGGCGACTGCCGGTCGTGATGACCCCGAAAACCGCCTCGATCGACGGAGCGGACTGCTGGTTGAAGAGCTGGGCCGCGTACATGGAAGCAATGAATTGGCCCAGGTCGGATCGCAGGTTGTCATTCTTCGCTTCGACGATCGCGATCAGCGGAGCGGTGCGCACGAATTGCTTCGCCGACCTGGTGATGATGAAATCGCATACGCCGTCGAGGTCCCGACCCGGATCGACGGTTAGCTCCACCTCGGAGAAGAGGCCGACGCGATCCCCAGCGATCGCCGCAATTCGACAGCAGGAGCGGGGCGATGATGAACTCGGACCTGGCCTTCTCCGTATTCACGGCCAGGGCCAGGGTCGTTCCTTCCGCGAGGGCTGCGGCAAACTCTTCGCGGAGGGGCAGGGCGCGGCGGCATGCGAATAGAGGTCCGCCTCGTGGAGCGTGAGGTCCAGATCCTGCTGAACTTGAAGGAAACTGAAGTCCTGAAACGACATCCCGATACCCGAAGGCCGACAGAAAGGAGGATGTGGAAGCGTCCCGTGCACCGACGAGCCAACCGATGGCGGCGGCCCCCCCGATTCTACCAGGATGTTCCGGAAACCGCCGCGGCGGGCCGCGTCCGCTGCCTGCCGGGCGGGTTAGACGAGAGTCTGCCGTCGGTTGAGGAGCCGCCGCCACCAGGTGCCCTGGTCGTAGGCTTGCTCCTCGGCCCGATCGAACGTTCGGCGAGCGCAGGAATTCGTAGGCCCAGCCGCTGCTGAGGCTGACCTCCTGGATCGGGCCAGTCGGAGCGAACAGGATACGGAGCCAGCCGGCTCGGGAGTCGTCCGCGTCGAGGGTCGCGATCACGGCATCCACCTCGCGGAGGGCGGCATCAGCGTCCGTCCACGACGACCAGTCAAAGCGGTTGCCGGGCAAGGCGAGCCAGGCGCGAGCCTCGCGAAGCACCTCCGATAGCTCTCTCCGCGATGCATCCACCGTCCGCCCCCACGCCGGATAACACCAGACATCAGCGACCGCCCGTCGCAGGCGGGTCCGCTGGATCGACTCGTTAATAGCTTTGGCCGTATATCCACCAGCGTTGCCACTGCGTCTCCGTGCTCGGCGACAGCCGCTCGACGAGCAGTTGCCATAGGGATTGCTCTACCGAGAGGGCCGCGTAGAATGTCGCCCTCTTGACGCGACCTCTCGCATCCGGCTCCAGGATGAGGCGGCCTCGGGCACCGGTCCATTCGTGCCAGGCTCCCATGTGAGGCTGCTCGTTGGTCGAGATCCCCGTCACGCCATCGTACCAGCCGGGCTCGGCACCGACGATCGAGGTCTGGCGCTCCACGGTCATGCCAGGCGTAATGCGGGCGGCCGTCTGCGGGGAGATGCGGGCGACGGGCCAGGAGAGCAGCATCGCGGCGACGCCCGCCAGCGCAAGATCGTGATGATCGCCCACCGAGGCGCACGCTGTCGCGGGGTCGGAGCCGCAGGGATGCTTGGCTCTTGGAGTATGGAACCGACCGTATCGGATCGAGCCATGTCGGGCACCTCTCGCGATCAGACGACCCAGATCAGCGGCCCGCCGGCAGGCGGGTCCGCGGCATCGCCCTGTCAGTCGGCGCCCTCCGATTTACGAACGACCCGATCACCGCCGAGTTCGGGGAAGGCCTCGCACAGCGCCTCCATGATCGTCGCCGTCAGGAGGTGGGAGTGATCCTCCAAGATAGCGGCGACGTCGGCCGGCGCGGCGATGACGACCCCGACTCGATCGGCCTCGTCGCCGACGTCGTCCACCGCCACCTCATACGACAGGTCGCACCGGCCGAGCATCTCCGCCGCCTCAAGGTCAACCGGATCGCGGCTCGACGTGAGCCGTTCGACGGCCTTCAATCGAAACCGCTCGGGAGCCGGGAGCTCCGTCGTGTAGTCGAAGCCGTCACGTTGAGCTGTCCAGACGGCACTGAATCCCGAGGTGGTTCTTAAGATCTCCATGGCGTCCTCCGACGGAGTGAGCGAGCCGCCGAACGCCAGAGATCAGCGGCCCGCGCAGCGGGTCCGCTGGGTCGCGTCAGGCGCCGGGCCGCTTGTTTTCGAGGCGTTTAACACCGCGGCGATCCGGTCCCGGTACTCCGAGCCCTGTCCCGCACCGGCAGTGAAATCAAATCAGGTGTCCTCGGTGAAGCTGTGCGGCCCCCAGCCTTCGTGGACGTAGCGCGGGCAGATGAAATGTTCGAAGACTGTCTGGAGCCCGTGCCGCGACTCCGGATGGCAACAAAGGCCCCATCCTGGTTGAACGCGGCAAGAAGGAGCATCCGCCGCACTGCAAGCCATTCTCATATTGGCCCGGCAGTCGAGCTCATCGGGCCACCGCGCTGCGTAGAGTTGCTCAGAGGCCGGGCTGGACCAGCGGTCGGTGACGATGGTGTTGTAGTTGGCGACCACAGTGTTCCTCCCCGACGGCAACAGACTGAAATTCAGCGGACGGCCGCAGGCCGGTCCGCCGGATCGCAATGTTAGGCCTCGGCGTACAGGGCCACAACCTCATGAGACCAGAATGCCCCGTCGAGATAACGCCGACGGGTCGATGGTTCGACCGCCGACCGGAACCGGTCCGACTGCTGCTCGCCCATGTACGCGATGAGGCACTCCGCGAGCTGCTCGACGCTGACGTTGACGAACTGGCGGGTGCCGAAGCCGTCCTCATGGTCAAGTAACCACACCGCCCCGGAGCCCTCCTCCAGGCAGATCGGATTACCGGCACCGATGCCGATCCGATGACGCGATACGTGCCAGCCGCATCCGGTCCGCGGCCGGCCAATCGGAGCGGGAGCCGTAGACCTCCCGTACGGTGCCGGGCCGCGCGGCTCGGTCGAACGTCAGACAAGGAGCGGCGTCGCGGGGGCAAGAGCGCAGTCGTCGCAGGCTACCAGCGCCGAGGCGATGGAACTCCAGGCCACACTGGCGAGCTCTGGCCGGCGCATCGCTCGCTGAAGGTCTCGACCATCGTGGACCCCCTGCCGATCGACAAGTCGAGCAGCTCCCGCCGGCAGGCGGGTCCGCTGGATCGCTTCATTAGCCGGGCCCTCCGACAACTCCACGACCCGCCCACACGGCGGCGCGGCGATAAGCGGACGACGGCCGTCCCCCGGCCCGCTCCTGCTCGCGCAGGTCACGGACGATCGCCCCCAGGTCGTACCGATTGCCGGCAGTATTGCTCGCGGGCCGCCCGGACCTCGCGCACGACGTCATCCTCGTTCATCGTCTTCGCCCCCAGGCAATGTCCGGCGTGCAGATTGCCGGCGGCTCGAACCCCGCGTCCCGGCAGACCGCCTCGATACGCCCGCGCAAGGCCGCATTGGCGATGTGCGTGCAATTCCATGTTAACAAGTAATCCATCCCGTGCACCGCAGCCGTCGCGATGTGGAGGGCGACCGCGGTCGCCCGATCGGGCACGGGAATCGATCGAGCAGATCCCTGCGTAGCGATCGGCCTCCTCGCTCTCTGCCAGCAGGGATAACCCCTCCCGGGCCTCAAGCCGAGCCGCGGCCGCTACGGGGTCACCCGCCTGGCACTCTCGGATGACCAACTGGGAGACGAACGGCTCATATGCGTGCCGTCTCTCCCACCACTCGCGGGTGATCTGCTCGTGGCGCAGCCCGGACGAGGTCTCGGCTCGGCCAGGCCGTTAGGGTGACTCGGGATGGTCGTCTCGAGGTGGACACGCGGCTTCATCCCGACATCATACCGCCATGACGTCGGACTCACCACCGCACCAGATCAGCGAGGTCCGCTGGATCGTGCCGTCAGTCGATCCTGTCCTGCTCCTTGGGAAGGTCAAGAGCGTCGGGAAGCGAGGAGGTGACGGAAGCGAGAGAGGCTAGGGCGTCAGACCAGAGGCGAGGGAGTCAGACCTGGTTGGTGGTTTTTTCGGCACCGGCCGGTCCGGACCGATCGGGAGACGAATCCGCCCGGTCCGTCCCGCCCGCCGGCGTTGCCCGTCCGAACCCCTGGAAGTGCCTTCGCGGTTCCTCGTCCTTCTCAATCTCTCTCACCTTCGACTTGCGATCGGTGAACCGAGCGACGCCGTCGAAGGTGGCAGTGGAGGACCTGCGACCCGGCTCCTCGCCCCGGCATGCGAGCGGCCCGCCAGCGGTCAACGGGCTGACGGTCGAGGCGTCGAGGCGATGATTATCGGCGCCGGGTTAAATCGTCGTGGGGGCCGATCGATCGTGGCGAGAATTGGTGTCATGGCGCCAGGAAAGCTCGAGAACGGAGGAAGTGACCCGGACTCGGAAACCCTTCGTGGCAACCCCCCAGTTCGACGAATCCCGCGAGACAACCGGGGGTTATAGACTCGATTACTGGCAGATTGCGGACAGCATGGCAGCCGGGGTTTAGTATGATGAGCGAGTCCGAGGCGGACGGCCCGTCGTTAGACTCGCTCCCTCGCAGCGAGGGAGTCAGGCCAGGTTCGGGCCGTGAGTCGGGGCCCCTCGCCGAACCCCGGCACACACTCCACCAGGGGGACCGGTTCCATGACACGTTCCGACGCGATCGTCAGGCGGCAACTCCTGAAGGCCGGCCTCATCGTCGCCGGGGCACCGTTCTGCCCCGAGGCCCTGTTCGACCGTCGCGCCGCCGCGGACGACGAGAAGCCGGCGGAAGACACCCCCATCGGGCCGCGCGAGATCGTCAAGGGGCTCGACGGCATGAGCCGGGTCGCCGACAAGGAGGAATACGTTCGCCGGCGGACACAACGCCGCCGCCGTCATCTCCTCCGCGTTCTTCTGCCGCGAGCAGAGGCTCGACGCCGACACGCAGAAGAGAGATCCTGGCCTACCTCGACGCCCGGCTGCTCAAGAACCCGATCTACGCGGCGGCCCGGCCGAAGGAGGCCGCCGACCCGAAGCTCATCGAGGGCCTGCTCGAGGACCTCGACGCCGGCATCGCCACGCTGCGCGGGAAGGGCCACAACATCATCTTCGCGGTCACCTGCCTCAAGGCCCTCCGCGCGGTGCCCGAGGCCGCGACGCCCGAGCGGATCGACGGTCTGCGGAAGATGGTCCGGAGTTTCGGGAAGACGAGGGGCGGGGCCGCGGAAGGATTCCGACCCGCTCGTGGGCCTCGACGACGAGCAGAAGTTCGTCCACTTCGTCTTCGAGGAGTTCCTGAGGGCGAAGGGTGACGGGTTTGACGGGCACGTGGTGACGATCGGGCACGCCCTGGTCGAGCTGTACCGCATGGGGCACAAGGAGCTGGCCCGCAAGGGTGTTCCGGCCTACTGGCAGTGGGTCCGAGGGGCACGAGCGGACGAGGGCGGGGGCGAAGTCGCGCCTGCCCCGCCTCGGGCACCAACCCCGCTCACCCGCGAGTACTGGGCCGCTCAGGCGAAGCAGCGCATCGGAGAGATCGTCAGCAGCCACACGGTCAAGTACCCGTACAGCTTCTACGCCCTGGCCAAGGACGTGACGGACGAGGACCTGAAGAAGCGGATCCTGGCGAAGGTGTACCGCCTGACCGCGACGAACTGATCCCGGACGCCTCCAGGCGGAATGACAGGGCGCACCCAAGCGGAGACTCCAGTCCAGGCGGAGTGACCGTCTCCTCAGGCGAGGCCGGGGGAGCCTGCGGCCGATGCGAATCGTCCCGACGGCCGGCATACCGATCCCGGCCCGACCGTGCTACATTAGGTCGTTGATGGACCCGGACCGGTCCGGGCCCGCCGCGAGGTGCGTGATGGAAGAACTCCGGGTCGAGGAAGAGATTCGCGTGGCGATCGCGCTGGGCCGGCATCGTACCAGGTGCGGGTGGTCAGCGGTGGGTCCGCCGGCTTCGGCGCATTCGCCCGGGAAGCGCTGGAATCGAGCTGGTCGGGCCGGTCGTGCCGGTCGGCCCTGATCGTGACCGACGGGCATCTGAAAGACCTTGGACTCGTCGAGGGTTATCGTGACGCCCTCGCCGCGGTCGGCATCGCGCCTTCGCTCGCGGTCGTGCCCCCCGGCGAGGCGACCAAGTCGCTCGAGGCGGCCGGGTCGCTGTACGGCGAGCTGGTGCGGATCGGGGCCGACCGCCATACCGCGATCGTCGCGCTGGGCGGCGGGGTCGTCGGCGACCTGGCCGGCTTCGTCGCGGCGACGTATGCCCGCGGCATCCCCCTCTTGATGGTCCCCACGACCCTGCTGGCGCAGGTGGACAGCTCGGTCGGCGGCAAGGTCGGCGTCAATCACCCCGGGGCCAAGAACATCATCGGCGCGTTCCATCAGCCGGGCGGCGTCTGGATCGATACCCAGACCCTCGGCACGCTGCCCGACCGCGAGCTCCGGTGCGGGCTGGCCGAGGTGGTGAAGTACGGCGTGATCCTCGACGCGGCGTTCTTCGACGAGCTGGAAGGCCACGCCGAGGCGATCCTCGCCCGCGAGCCCGGGCGCTGCGATCGGATCGTCGCGCGGAGCTGCCGGCTCAAGGCGTCGGTGGTCGAGCGCGACGAGCGCGAGGAGACCGGCCTTCGCGCCGTGCTGAACTTCGGGCATACCATCGGCCACGCCATCGAGGCGGTGGCCGGCTACGACGGGCCCTACCAGCACGGCGAGGCCGTCGCCGTCGGGATGGTGGCCGAGGCACGGCTGGCCGAACGGTTGGGCTGGATCGGCCCGGACGACGTCGGCCGGATCGAACGCCTCCTCGATTCGCATGGGTCTGCCGACCTCGGCGCCTCGGGCTCGACCCCGACCGGCTGATCGAGGCGATGGGCCGCGACAAGAAGAACCGGGGCGGCCGAACCCGCTTCGTGCTGCCGACGGTCGATCGGCCGGGTCGAGCTGACCGACGCCGCCGACGAGTCCGACGTGCGGGCCGTGCTGGCGACGCTCTGATCGGAGACAGGGCCGATGATGGCGAAGGGGCCGGGTTTGACCGAACCGCGAACCGATGACAGACCTGGGCGACCTGATCCGGCTGACGATGGTCCCGGGCGTCGGGTCCGCAGACCGCGCGGGCGCTGCTGGAGCGATTCGGCTCGGCCTCGCGGGTGCTGTCGGCCAACCCGGCGCAGCTCAAGGGCGTGGCCAACGTCGGCCCCAAGCTCGCCGAGAAGATCGTGCAGGCCGCGCAGCGACTGCGACGCCGGCGCCGAGCTGGACCTGTGCCGCCGATCGGGCGTCGCGGTCGTGCCCCGCGGCGACCCGGGCTATCCCCCTTCGCTCGAGAACATCCCCGACCCGCCCAGCCTGCTGTACTGCAAGGGCACGATCGAGCCGCGCGACCAGCTCGCGATCGCCGTGGTCGGATCGCGGCACTGCTCGCCCTACGGGGCGAGGATCGCCGAGCGGCTCGGCGGCGGCCTGGCGCGGGTGGGGATCACGGTCGTCTCGGGCCTGGCTCGCGGCATCGACGCGGCCGCGCATCGCGGCGCCCTGAAGGCGGGCGGCCGCACGCTCGCGGTGCTGGCCAACGGCCTGGCCTCGATCTATCCGCCCGAGCACGAAGACCTCGCCCGCGCGGTGGTCGAGGGCGGGGCGATCCTGAGCGAGATGCCCATGCGCCAGGCCCCCCTCGCAGGGTTGTTCACGCAGCGCAATCGGGTGATCTCCGGCATGAGCCTGGGCGTCGTGGTGGTCGAGGCCGCGCCGCGCAGCGGCTCGCTGTCGACGGCCCACCACGCGATGGAGCAGAACCGCGAGGTGTTCGCCGTGCCCGGGTCCGGTCGACAGCCTCAGCAGCCGCGGCTGCCACCGCCTGATCCGCGACGGCGCCCGGCTCGTCGAGACCGTGGACGACATCCTCGAGGAGCTCGGCCCGCTGGTGCAGGAGGTCCGCACGACGCCCGACGAGCCCCCCGTGCGGCACCCGGCCGAGCTGGCGCTGACCGACGTCGAGCGCTCGCTGCTCGGCCGGCTCGACGACACGCCGGTCGGCGTCGACGACCTGATCGCCGTCACGGGCCTCACCGCGGCGCAGGTGATGGCGACGCTGAGCGTGCTCGAGATGAAGCGGATGGTCCGCAGGCAGGCGGGGCACCGCTTCGTCAGGGCGTGATCGGGTCGGTGAGCCCCGACGTCCACGGGGGTCAGCCCGGCAGCCGCGGCGCGATCCACCTCGCCAGGTCGTCGAGCACCTGCTCGCGCCCGACCTCGTTGAGCGGCTCGTGCAGCATCTTCGGATACAGCAGGAGCGTCTTGTCCTCGCTGCCGAGCCGGTCGTAGAGCTCGCGCGCCGCGGCCGGGTCGACGATCGGGTCCTGGCCGCCGACGACCATCACGGTCGGCACGAGGATCTCGCCCGCGCGGGCGAGCAGCATCTCGCCGCCCTCGACCATGCCGAAGAAGAGGGGCGCGCTCATCCGGTGGTGCCGCAACCGATCGCTGCGATGCGGCGCGCTGGAACTCGGGTCGCGGGTCAGCAGCTCGACCCGCATCGGGCTGCGGAGCGTGATCCAGGGCGGCGTGCCGGAGCAGGAACCGGCCGAGCCTGAGCTTGCGCGGCGGGATCGGCAGGGCGATCCGGATCGCCGGGTTCGAGACGATCAGGCCGTCCACGGGGACCGAGCCCGCCAGCGCCGACCGCAGCGCGACCTGGCCGCCGTTGGAGTGTCCCAGCAGGAACCTGGGGAGGTCGGGCCGGTGCCGGGCGGCCCATTCGAGGGCGCGGGCCAGGTCGTCGGTCAGGTCGTCGTAGCGGCCGACCAGGCCGCGTCGCCCCGGGCTGCGGCCGTGTCCCCGGAAGTTGACGGCCACGACGTCGACCCCGAGGGTCGGGCCGAGCGACTCGGCCACGTGGCGGATAGGTGCCCCCATGCTCGCCGAAGCCGTGCGCGATGACGAGCGTGCCGCGGGGCTCGGACTGGGGCCACCATCGGCCGCGGAGCGTGAGGCCGCCCGACGCGTCCACCTCGATGTCGCGGGCCGCCGTCGGCGCCGCCTTGTCCCGTTCGGTCTTCATCTCGACGCGTCCCCCGAGCCGACGGGCCGCCCCGGCCCGCACCGACCCAGTGTAGCAGGCCCCGATCCGGCGCCGAGGCCAGTCGCCCGGCCTCGCGGGACGCCCGGTGCGGGCGTCCCGCGGGGTGCGCGGCGGGTGCTCAGGCCTTGCACGCCTCGGCGATGGCCTTGCGGGCCTCCGCCAGGCAGGCGGCGATGTCGGCCGCGGGGCTCTCCGGATTCTCCTCGTACTCGATGGCCAGGCAGTACTCGTACTTGTTCTTCGCCAGCAGCTTCAGCAGGTCGACGGTGCGCAGGTCGCCCTTGCCCAGGACGGTGAAGGTGTTGGCGTCCTTCACGTCTTTCAGGTGGACGCCGTAGACCCGCGTTGCCGAAGACCTCGACCGCGTGCACCGGGTCCTCGCGCGAACGCAGGAAGTGCCCCGTGTCGACGCAGCAGCCGATCTTGGGGTGATGGTCCTTGATCGCCTTCGCGATGGTCTCGATCTTGGCGAAGGGGTCGCCCGGCCCGTGGTTGTGGATGCCGATCGGGATGCCGTACTCCTCGACCTGCTTGTCGAGCAAGTCGAAGGCCGCCGGGTCGGGGCTGACCGAGAGGTACTTCAGCCCCATCGCCCTGGCGAACTCGAAATACTTGCGGTTGGCGTCCGCGTCCTTGCCCAGGTGCACGACGCCGTAGCCCATCAGTTGGACGCCCGCGTTCTTGAGCTGGCGCTTGCGCTCCTCGATCTGCTGGGGGCTGTGCGTCAGGGGGATGTGATCGGGGTAGGCCTCCCAGTAGTGCACGCCCAGCTCGCCGCTGACCTTCAGCGCCTTGGCGGTATCGGGGTGGCCGGCGGTCCGGTATCCGCGCAGCGAGTAGCTCTGGAGCCCCAGCTTGAACGGCCCGTCCGCCGCCGACTTCTCGTCCGGCTTCCGCGTGGCGGCCGCCGCGGCCCCGCCCATCGCGATCGTCCCGACCGCCGCGCATCCCGCGGCCAGCACCCGCCGCCGCGTCCAGTCTCGTCGGTCCACGCCTGTCGACATCGTCGCTGCCTCCGCAAAGCCCCGCGGCGCTGCGCCGGGAGGTGGGGAAACCGAAAGCCTCGCCTGTCGCGAGGCTATCGCAAGTCCCCGCCGGACGCCAGGCCCGCGCGGCGATTCGCAAAGTCGCGCCCGCGGGTGGTCCGCCCTTGAGGGCCGAAATCCGGCTCTGGTAAGATGCCGGACGTTTCGATACGAATTCGACCGGCAACGCCGCGCGATTGGCGGATTCTCGACGCGAGGGAGGAGCCATGCGACCCCGATCCGAGATCCTGGGCATCCTGCAGCCGGTGGGAGGAGGCGACCCGATCCCGCTGCACAAGTCCGAGATGGTCGTCGGCCGCAGGCCAACCTGCGACATCCAGCTCGACTTCGAGAACATCTCGGGCAAGCACTGCATGCTCCGGCTGCTCAACGGCGTGTGGAATGTCCGCGACCTGGGCAGCACCAACGGCACGACCGTCAACGGCTCGCGGATCGCCACCGAGCAGAGCATCATGCCCGACGAGGAATTCGGCGTCGCCGGCCACCTCTTCACCATCGAGTACGACCCGGCCGGGCCCGAGGCGTTCCTCAGCTCCCGCAAGGACATGGACGAGGAGGTCGTGCAGGAGCGGGCCAAGCCTCGCTCATGAACCTCGCCGGCCTCGACACCGACGACACCCAGGTCAAGGCCAAGCGGCCCAAGCGGGCCCCGACGACCATCGAGCGGCTCTCGGCCGACGAGGCCGAATTCGATGACGTCGTCCCCGACCACTTCCAGGGGCCGGCCAAGCCGGCCAAGAAGCCGCCGACCGACGACGACTTCTTCAAGCTCATCGAAGAGGACGTGAAGTAACCCCCGGGCCGGCGGATTCGCGGCGTTCGGAGGAGTCTGGCACGACCACGCATCCTTCCATCGGCCAGGGCCCGGCGCGACAACTCGTCCCTGGCCGGGACAAGAAGTGGACCGATCCAGCCGGTTTGTCGCTCTCTCACTACAGGAGCGGTCCCGAATGATCGCCGTGCGTCCGTCGCGATCCGCCGCGACGAACCGGGGCGACGGGGCCGACGCGCTTCCTTTCCGTCTGTAGCACTCGATTCGACAACCGAGGAGTCCGACGCAATGAACGCAGTGATCCGTACGATGCTGGGCCTGGGACTGGTGGTCATCATCGCCGGCCCGGCCGCGGCGCAGGGCCAGGGCGCGGCGGCTTCGGCCGCGGCGGCGGCATCGCCCAGCTCATCGGCAACGAGAGCGTCCAGAAGGAGCTCAAGCTCGACGACAAGCAGGTCGAGAAGGCCAAGGAAGTCTCGGAGAAGATGGGCGAGAAGGCGCGCGAGGCGCGGCAGTCGCTCCAGGACCTCCAGGGCGACGAGCGGATGAAGAAGATGCAGGAGATCAACGCCGAGATCAACACCGAGACCACCAAGGCCCTCGGCGAGTGCCTCAAGCCCGAGCAGCTCGCCCGCCTCAAGCAGATCTCCTACCAGCAGCGCGGCGCCCAGGCCCTCGCCGACCCCGAAGTCGCCAAGAAGCTCAACCTCACCGACGACCAGAAGACCGCGATCCAGGAGATCCAGCAGGAGTCGCAGCAGGAGATGCGGTCGGTCTTCGGTGAGTTCCAGAACGATCGCGAGGGTGCCATGAAGAAGATGGCCGAGCTGCGCAAGCAGACGATGGCCAAGGTCGAGGCGAAGCTCAACGACGAGCAGAAGAAGAGCTGGACCGAGCTGATCGGCTCGCCGTTCGAGGTCCAGTACCCGCCCCGCAATAACTGAGGCCGGCCGCGTCGCGCCCGCCCGGGAGCCTTCCGGGCGGGCCATTCCGCGGGCGGCCGGGCCCGACCACGGCGTCGGCCCCGCCGACCGCCACGACCGACCGGAGCTTTCCCCCATCGCATCCAGGAGACCGACCCGATGAAGACCGCCCTCGCCTCGATACTGGGCCTCGGCCTGATCGCCCTGGGCGCCGGCCCGGCCGCCGCGCAAGGACCCCCGCGCGGCTTCGGCGCCCGCATGGGCAGCTATAGCGGCCTGCTCGCCAACCCGAGCGTCCAGAAAGAGCTCAAGCTCGACGACAAGCAAGCCGAGAAGTCCAAGTCGCTCGAAGAGAAGATGAACGCCGAGATGGTCGAGAAGTTCCAGGGACTCGGCGACCTCGAGCCGCAGGAGCGCCGGGGCAAGATGATGGAGATCATGCACGAGAATGGCACGGCCACCCTCAAGGCGGCCGGCGAGTTCCTCAAGCCCGAGCAGATCACCCGGCTCAAGCAGATCGCCCACCAGGTCCGCGGAGCCCAGAACTTCAGCGACCCCGACGTCATCAAGAAGCTCAAGCTCACCGACGAACAGAAGACGGCGATGGGCGAGATCCAGCAGGAGTCGATGCAGGAGCGGCGGGCGATCTTCGAAGAAGCTCAGGGAGATCGCGAGGTCATGATGAAGAAGATGGGCGAGCTCAACAAGAAGATCCTGGAGAAGTCCGAGGCGAAGCTGAACGACGAGCAGAAGAAGACGTGGAAAGAGATGACCGGGACCCCGTTCGAGATCAAGTACGAGTGAGGCCGAAGGCAGCCGCCCGACCGGGGTCGGGCGACACGCCGGGCCCTTCCTGACCGACCGCTGCGCCGACGCGCATTCGGCCCCCGAGCCTCTCCGGATTCGGGGGCCTTTTCGCGCGCAGGGGATGTCCGGCCGGTCGCTGTGGTCATTCGACGGTGACGCTCTTGGCGAGGTTGCGGGGCTTGTCGATGTCGCAGCCACGCTGGCGTGCGACGTGGTAGGCCAGCAGTTGCAGGGGGACGACGGCCAGGAGCGGCTGGATGATCTCGGGGGCGTCGGGGATCGGCAGGAAGACGTCGGCCAGCTCGGCGACCGACTCGTCTCCCTCGGTGCCGACGGCGATGATCCGCCCCTCGCGGGCGCGGACCTCCTCGATGTTGCCCAGCGTCTTGGCGTGCAGGGCGCCGCGGGCGCGACGAACACGCAGGGAGTCTCGCGGTCGACCAGGGCGATCGGGCCGTGCTTCATCTCGGCGGTCGGGTACCCCTCGGCGTGGATGTAGCTGATCTCCTTGAGCTTCAGCGCGCCCTCGAGCGCGACGGGAAAGTGGATGTCGCGGCCGAGGTAAAGCGCGTTGCGGGCGCCGACGAACGCCGAGGCGGCCCGCTCGACGGCCGGCTCGGACTTGAGCGCCTCGCCGATCAGCGCGGGGAGCGACTCGATTGCCCCGACGACGGCCAGGCCGTCGGTGAACGAGAGGTGCCGCAGCCGGCCCAGGTACAGGGCCAGCAGCGCCATCACGGTCACCTGCGCCGAGAACGCCTTGGTGCTGGCGACGCCGACCTCGGGCCCGGCGTGGAGGTAGATGCCGCCGTCGGCCTCGCGGGCGATCGTGCTGCCCACGGTGTTGACGATCGCCAGGGTCGGATGCCCTCGGCGCTTGGCCTCGCGGAGGCGCCCAGGGTATCGGCGGTCTCGCCCGACTGGCTGAGCACGAAGACCAGCGTGCGATCGTCGAGCGGCGCGTTGCGGTAGCGGAACTCGCTGGCGTACTCGACCTCGACGGGCAGGTGCGCCAGCCGCTCGATCAGGTACTCGCCGACCAGCGCCGCGTGCCAGCTCGTGCCGCAGGCGGCGAACACGACGCGACGGGCGCGCCTGAGCTGCCGGTGCGACAGGTTCAGCCCGCCGAAGACGGCCGTCGCCTCGGCGCGGCGGATCCGGCCGCGGCAGGCGTTGAACGACCGTCTCGGGCTGCTCACGGATCTCCTTGATCATGTAGTGCGCATGCCCGCCCAGCTCGACGGCGTCGGGCTTCCAGTCAAGCCGGTCCACTCTCGGAGTGATCGGGCCATGCTCCATGTGCCGCATCTCGAAGTCGTCCGGGGTGAGGCGGACGACCTCGCCGTCTTGCAGGTAGGCCACCCGCGCCGTGTGCGGCGCGATGGCGACCGGGTCGCTGGCGAGCAGGTGCTCGCCCTCGCCCAGGCCGACCACGAGCGGGCTGCCGAACCGCGCCCCGATCACCTCGCCGGGGCGGCTCGGGCTGACGACGCCCAGGCCGTAGGTCCCCTCCAGCCGCGTCAGGGCACGCTGGACGGCCGCGAAGAGGTCCTCGGTCGATTCCAGCTCGCGGGCGATCAGGTGGGCGATGACCTCGGTGTCGGTCTGGCTGGAGAAGGCGAAGCCCTGGGCCTCGAGCTCGCGCCGGAGTACCGTGTGGTTCTCGATGACGCCGTTGTGCACCACGGCCACCGAGGCCGAGCCGCCTCGGCCGCCGAGGTGCGGGTGCGCATTGCGGTCGGTGGCCGGCCCGTGGGTCGCCCATCGCGTGTGGCTGATCCCGCAACCCCCCGGCGCCGGCTGGGTCTCGAGCAGCTCCTCGAGCGCGCGCACCCGCCCCGCGCGCTGCGCACGACCATGCCGCCGCGCTCGAGGGTCGCCAGCCCCGCGCTGTCGTACCCGCGGTACTCCAGCCGGCGCAGCCCGCCGACCAGGATCGGCGCAGCCTGGTGCGACCCGGTGTATCCGACGATCCCACACATGAGGCGACTCCTTTCACTTCACTCGGCGGCTGGAGGCGTGGCTGCCTCCGGCTCCGGCTTCCTGGGGAAGATCGACGCAAGCGGGCAGCGGAAACCGGGGATCACGTCCTCGCCCGACAGGTCGTCGGGCTCGCGGATCCGGCTGAAGCTGCCGTCCGATCGGTAGACGAATGCGATCCGGCTCTCCGGGTCGATGACCCATACCAGAGACACGCCGAACGCCAGGTACTCTTCGACCTTGGACATCACGTCGTGCCACAAATCGTTCGGCGAGACGACCTCCGCGGCGAAGTCAGGCGGGATGTGAGAGTAGCCCTCTGAGGTCGGACCGTCGGGCATCCGCTCGATCCGGATGAACGCGACGTCGGGCCGGCGCACCTTGCCGGGAGGCGGAGAGAAGCAGTCGAAGCCGAGGTCGGCGTGCCAGACCCAGCCCAGGCGGAGATCGTCCACGAAGGTATCGAGAATCCGGTACAGCCGGCTCCCCACCCAGCTCGACAACTGGCTCATCTGCTGCTCCACCAGTCGCCCGTCGACCAGCTCGTAATGCTTCCCGTCGGGCATCGACAGGAGCTCTTCGGGCGTATACGTCTTCTCGGCGACGACGTGCATGGGAATGCCTCCAGCGGGGGAATACGGCGGGTCCGCGGGCGGGGCGCCACCCGGCCCGATTATAGGGCGAAAGCGGGCGGGCGCCGACCGGCGGAAGTGGCGTTGACAGCCCTTCGGGTCTGGGACATAGTGGGCCGCGATGGGACGGACCCGGACCGGCCATCCCGGGCCGCGCCCGGGACACGGCCTGTCGCCTCTCGTCCCGGGCGACGCGACGCGGGAAGGCCACAAGGACGAGGGCCCGCCGCGCGATCCCGCCCCCCTTGCCTCGCCGCACGAGCCCGATCGACCTCGAAGTTCCCCACGCGACTCTCGCCGCCACGGATGGAGCCCACGATGCGAGACCTCGACACCGGCGGAGCCGGTCAGCCTGACACGGCCACGGCGTTCGCCGACGGCGCCCGGGCGCCGGCAAGAAGGTCCTGTTCGTCAACCAGTACTACTGGCCCGACAACGCCTCGACGGCGCAGCACCTGGCCGACCTGGCCGAGTCGCTGGCCGCGGCGGATACGAGTGCCACGTGCTCTGCGCGGGGCCGCTACCAGCCGGGCGAGCCGATCCCGCCGGCCTACGAGGTCCACGAGGGGGTGCAGATCCACCGCGTCCGGGCGACGTCGCTGGGCCGCCGCGGGACGCTGGCGCGGATGACCGACTACCTCAGCTTCTACGCCGGGGCACTGGTCAGGGCGATGATACTGCGGCGGTTCGACGCGGTGGTCACGCTCACCACGCCGCCGATCATCGGCCTGGTGGGCACGATCCTGCGGTTGCTGAAGGGCTCGCGGCACGTCTTCTGGAGCATGGACCTGCACCCCGACGCCAGCCTGGCGCTGGGGCGGATGTCGCCGAGCAACCCGATCGTCCGGGCGCTGGGAGCGCTCAGCGCGCTGGTCTACCGGCAGGCCGATCGCGTGGTCGTGCTCGGGCCGTACATGGCCGACCGGGTGTCGATGAAGGGTGTGGACGACGCCCGCATCCGCACGATCCCCGTCTGGAGCCGGCGCGACGAAGTCTACCCGATCCCGCGCGAGTCGAACGCGCTGCGGCGCTCGCTCGGCCTGGGCGATGCCTTCGTGGCGATGTACTCGGGCAACCTCGGGCTGGCGCACTCGTTCGACGAGTTCATCGAGGCGGCGCCGTCGGCTGCGCGACCGCAAGGACATCGTGTTCCTGTTCGCCGGCGCCGGGCCCCGGCTGGGCGAGGTCAAGGCGGCGCGGGAGCGCGAGGGGCTTGAGAACGTCCGCTTCCTCGATTATGTGCCGCGTGAGCAACTGCACATGTCGCTGTCGGTGGCCGATGCGCACCTGATCTCGATGCGGTCGGAGATGACGGGGATCGTGGTGCCGGGGAAGCTGTACGGCGTGATGGCGTCGGGGCGCCCGGCGATCTTCGTCGGGCCGCGGCACTGCGAGACGGCCGACACGATCCGCGCGGCCGGCAGCGGGATGACGGTGGACCGAGGCGACGTCGCGGGCCTGGTCGCCGCGCTGACCCGCCTGGCGGGCGACGCGGCGCTGGCGCGGCGGATGGGCGAGCGAGGCCGATCGGCGTTCCTCGCCGGGTTCGAGCAGAAACTCTGCTGCCGTCAGTGGCGCGACCTGATCGACGAGCTGATCGGCGGCGAGGACCAGGCCGCCGCCAGGCCCACCCGGCCGACGCGGGGCGTTCGCCGGGCGAAGCCGCGGCATCGCCCGGTCGCCCCGGCCGTCGAGGCGCCGCTCGCAACCACCCTGCGCTGAGCCTGAGCCGGCCGCCGGCGTCACCGCCGCGAGCCCAATGGCTCTTCCCACTTCATTCCCGGAACATCGAGGACCGTGACCATGAGAGCCCAGATGACCGGCCTGGCGCCCCTGTGCATGACGGCGGGCCTGATCCTCGCCCTCGCCCCGACCCCCGCGGCGATCGGCGGCGAGCCGCCCGCGACGAGCGTCGCCGAGATCCAGGCCCGGCACGACCGGGCGCTCGTCCGCGAGCTGTCGGAATACCTGACCGCCAACCCCAAGGCCGCCGATCGCGACCAGGCCTATGCATCGCTGTTCAACAAGGCCATCGAGCATGACTGGTTCGCCGAGGTCGAGGACCTGGCGCACGGCTATCTCAAGACCGACCCCGACGGCCCGGTGAAGGCGCTGGCACAGATCATCCAGACGATGTCGCGGGCGCAGGCCGGCCGCTATGACGAGGCGCTCGCGCGGTTCCGCGAGCTGATCGCCGGCATCGAGGCCAGCGGGCCGCAGGAGGAGTTCGCCACGACCTTCTCCGACACGTTCGCGCAGGCGGCGATCGCGGCCGGCGAATACAATGTCGCGCGGCAGGCATACGCCGCGCTCCTCGACCGCTTCGGCGAGAGCGCGACGCTCCGGCAGAAGGTCCAGGCGGACCTGAAGCGGCTCGACCAGGTCGGCCGCACGGCGCCGGCGTTCACGGCCCAGGACATCCAGGGCCGCACGATCCGCTCGGCGGACTACCGGGGTAAGTACGTGCTGCTGGACTTCTGGGCGACCTGGTGCGGGCCGTGCGTCGCCGAGCTGCCGAGGCTCCAGGAAGCCTATCGCAGCTATCACGCCTCGGGCCTCGAGATCGTCGGCATCAGCCTCGACGAGTCGAAGGACGCGGTGGTCAACTTCGCCAGGACACGCAAGGTCCCCTGGCCGCAGGTCCACAACGCGGGCGGCTCGAGCGACCTGGTGCAGTCGTTCGGCGTGGTCTCGATCCCCGCGACCTACCTGATCGATCCCGAGGGCACCATCATCCGCCTGGACCTGCGCGGCAAGGCGCTCGACGAGGCGCTGGCGCGGCTGATCAAGCGCCCGGCCGCCGCCGGCGGCGCTGAGGCGGCGGCCCCCGTATGGCGGTGCCGGCTCCGGCCCGATGGTCGCCGAGCCTCGATCATTCGGCGGGCCTCCCGTAGCCGAACTGGTCGCCCGCGCGGGTCGGTCGATCGCCGACGAAGTCCACCTCGAGCAGCTTCTCGCTCTGGACGTCCTTGCCCGACTCGTCCTGGAGCGTCGCCACGATTTTGCGGGTCTTTGCCTCGATCACGTCGCCCGTCGAGGGGTAGACGAGGCGGCCATCGATGCTGAACGTGACCCAGCCGGGCTCGTCGCGCACGACGACCGACTCGACCTGCCTCGGCGGCATCACGGTGGCGTCGAAGATGTGCAGCCGACGGTTGAAGGCGTCGGTCAGCCAGAGCTCGCGATCGTCGGGCGACAGCGCGACGCCGTGACTCGGGCAGCCGTGCCGTTTGGTGGGCCCTTGCTCGAAGCCGGTCACCTCGACGCGGTGGAGCTTGCGGCCCGAAGTGATCTCGCCGACCTCGAAGCCCAGCAGCTTGTTCACGTTGACGAAGCAGAGCGTCTCCTTGCTATTGACGGTGAACGGCCGGATGCTGGCGGCGAACGGGCCGACCGTGCCGACGATCTGGTGCGTCCGGGTGTCGGCGATCGTCAGGAGCGGCGAGTTCAGCCCGGCGAGATAGGCCCTCGCGCCGGATGGGCCGATGATGGTGTTGTGCGAGCCCGACTTCGGGGTGATCCGCGCGACGACCTCGCCGTCGTCGGCGCGGATGACGTACCACAGCGGCCCCTCGAAGCTGGGCATGACGATCGTCCGGCCGTCGGGAGTGATCGCCATCCGGTCGCAGCCTGAGTCGTACCGCTTTTCCCACAGGAGCTTCTCGGAGACCAGGTCGAGGCACATCAACTGGCGGATCGTGCTGATGTACAGCCTCCCGGTGCGGGCGCTGGCGCAGATCCCCTTGACGTTGATCGGCTTGCGCTGCTCGTCGAGCCCGGCAGTCGGGATGCGGCGGAGCAGGCGATGGCCGTGGTCGATGTCGTAGACGAGCACGCCGTGACCGCCATACTCGAGGTAGTTACGAATGCCCGGCTCGGCGACGTAGAGCCGGCGCGCGGCCCCGGCGGGCGCGGCCGGCTCATCGGAGGCCGCCGCCTCGCCGAGGCTTGCCAGGGTCCCGGCCACCAGGAGGAGGGCCGGCGTGAGGAGTCGCAGGGAGATCCAGGTCTTCACGGTCGAGCCTCCCGGGGGGTGCCCCGTCCTGGTGGTGTGGTCCAGTAGCTGCGGTGTTCGGAACGGTGCGGGTTGATCGTCAGACGCCCTCCACGACCGGCTCGGCCAGCTCGAGGGAGACCCCGTCCTCGTCCTTCTTTGCCGTGGCGGCGAAGACCCGCTTCATGACCCGGCGCCGGGCGCCGATGATCAGGTAGTTGAAAACGAAGGTGAACAGCAAGGCGGGCGTGATCGCGGCGGCCTGGATGGAGGTCGCCAGATTCTCGTCGCCGATCGCGGCGACCATGCCGATTCCCGCACCGGGGCTCACGGCGAAGATCGGGTGCGCCGGCGTCGCGTCCCGTCGGCCCCCAACTGCTCATCGACTGGATCGAACCGGCGACGATCGGCAGGATCCAGGCGATGAAGATGAACAGCGTGAAGTACATACCGCCCCGCTTGGCGAAGCGGAGCTGGAAGTACTGGTAGCCTAGCCCGAAATAGGCGACCGTCAGCACGGTGATCGCCAGGGCCAGCGGATAGGATCCGGGCTCGCGGAAGCCGGGAAACTGGCTGGGCGTGCCCGTGGCCAGCGTGGTCACGGCCGTCCCGAATGCCAGGATGATCCCCGCCAGGATCACCACGGTGAGCCAGCTCACCGAGAGGTCATCCCACCAGGGAAGCCGGGTCTTGCCCAGCTTCTGGGCGCGATAGAGCCCCTTGGCGTACTCGGCCTGCGTGGGCGCCACGATGAGCGTGAGGACCAGCGCCGGCACGGCGAACAGGTAGAGCGCCGCGATCGCGTAGGGCTCGAAATCCGGCTTCCGCCAGATCATGCCGAGGGTCAGCGCCGAGAACACCACCATCGCGACGATCGCCTGTGGCTTGGTCACCGAGTGCAGGCGCGGCGACTCCATCTTGCGGGTCCCCGCCAGGAGCAGGAAGAACAGGAAGGGGAACTGGTACAAGAGCAGCACCGGTACTGCGGGGAGCGAGACTCCGTAGAAATCGAGCCGATTGTCCTGTTCGACCCAGTTCGCCGAGACCTGCCCGCCGAGGACCAGCGGCGACCCGAAGAACAGCAGGAACAGGACGAAGATGACCATCCCCCCGCTCGGGGTCTTCCCCTTGCCGACCAGCGCACCGAGCAGGACGAACGCGTGCATCGACCAGACCAGCATGAGCAAGAGCAGCATGAGCTGGACGAAGCCGCGGAAGCTGGGTGTACCGAAGGCCATGCAGAGGACCATGAACGGCAGTGTCGCCGCGAACAGGGCATACTCGCGGATCGGTGCGCCGAAGAAGAAGCCGAAGGCGAGCTCGGAGGGCCTCATGGGCGAGACGCGGTGGAAGTCGAGGATGCCCGAGTTGCGGGCCCCGCTGACCGAGGCACCGATCTGACCCGAGCCCATGACGAGCAGCAGCACGAACTGGAGGGCCACGATCAGCCCGGAGGCCCGGCCGGTCTGGAACAGCTGGAGCTGGTAGCCGGCATAGGCGATGCAGAGGCAGAGCATCACGACCACGGACAGGGAGGTGAGGGCCGCCTGGAGGCGGAGGCGCGTCCGGACGTGCTTGACGATGATTGGGTTGGCGACCCAGGCGCGTATGCGGTCCCACATCAGGAGAGCTCCTTCGATCCGACCTTGAGGAAGAGTTCTTCGAGGTTGTCCCGCCGCCGGGAGAAGCCGGCGATCCGCACTCCCTGCTGCACCAGCTTCGTCAACAGCTCGCTCGCCGCCTCGGCGTCGCCGCGGAAGCGGAACTCGTAGATGTTCTTGCCGCGCGGCTCGATCGCGCCGGCGCGATCGTCGGCGCCGATGACCCACTCGAACAGCTCGACCTCGCCCAGCACCTCGACCGAGAGGTACGAGTCGCCCATGACCCTCTGCTGGACGTCCTCGATCCGGCCGGAGACGATCACCTGGCCCTTTTCCATGATCACGACGGAGGTGCAGAACTCGTTCATCTCGGCGAGGATGTGCGACGAGACCAGGACGATCTTCTTCTCCTCGGCGAGCCGCTTGAGGATGTTCTTGAGGTCGATGCGGCCCTGCGGGTCGATGCCGCTGGCCGGCTCGTCGAGCAGGAGGACGTGGGGATCGGGGATCAACGTCTTGGCCAGCATCATCCGCTGCCGCATCCCGCGCGACAGCTCGCCGACCATGGCCTCGCGCTTCTCGGTCAGCCCGACCATATCGAGGTGGTCGGCCACCGCGTGCCGCCGTTGCGACGGGTTCAGCCCGTAGCTGGCGGCGAACATGTCGAGGAACTCCCAGACCATCAGGTCCTCATACACCGGCGGGAAGTCGGGCATGAACCCGACGATCCGGCAGACGTCCTTGGGCCGCTCGCGGACGTCGACGCCCATGACCTCGATCTCGCCGTAGGTCGGCTCGAGCAGGCCGAGCATGGCGCGCATCGTCGTCGTCTTGCCGGCGCCGTTGGGCCCGATGAGCCCGCAGACCTCGCCCGGCCCTACCTCCAGCGACAGGTCCTTGACCGCGCAGAGGTCGTCGTAATCGACCCGCAAGTCCTTGATCTTGATCATCCCGTGCCCCCCATCGGCGTTCTCCCGTTGCTGTCCCCGGTGACCTGTAACGACGGCCTCATGTCCAATGGTCCTGGAAGTGTGCCAGTCGGCTCGGAGTCGTTCCAATAATCCCCTCATCGTCGCCCGGCGACCGTCGCGCGGACGAACGGCTTGACTCGCTCCAGCTCGTCCGACGCGACCGCCGCCTCGGCCTCGTTGACCAGGGTCTCCAGCTCATTCGTTTGCTCGCGGATTTCCTTGAGGACGGCCTCCCCGGATTCCGGACCCTTGGCCAGGCCATCAAGCCGGGTGCGGACCTGTTCCAGCAGAGCGACGGCCCGAGCGACGGCGTCGGGGCCTCGGCGAGCGGGGGTCGATTGAGCAGGCTCGTCGCCGATGGCCTGCTGGATCCGGCTCTCCTGCGCCACAAGGGCCTTCCACCGGGCCTCCGTAGTGCGCTCGAGGGTACGCCGCCGGGCGACATCGGCCTCGAGTTCCCTGACCCGGCGCGGACCGGAATCGTTAACGAGATGGGTCCGCTTCATCTGGGCGGCGTCGAGCGCCAGGCGAGTGCCTTCCTCGCGGAGCTGCGCCCATTGCCGAGCGGCGTCGGTCTGCGCGAGCTCGATCAGGTCGCGGGCCCGCTCATGGTCGCTCTCGGCGAGTCGGATCGTCCCCTCGATCTTCGCCATTTGCTGGTCGTAGACACCCGCGCTGTACTCCCGGATGGCGATCTCGGCGATCTCGCGGGCGAGCTTGGCGTTGAGATACTCGGCTTCGGCCGACCTGGCGCGGATCCGCAGCTCAATGAACTCGTCACGCAGGTTGAGGCTTCCGTCCGCCTGTTCCACCAGCCGCCGTGCCAGCGACGCGAGTCGGTCGCTCGACGACCTGAGCGCTCGCTGGATCTCGCGGCGGAGGTGCTGGCGGGGCGCACCCGGGCGAGTGCCGGCGTCAGTCGCGCCCTGGGCACGGGCAGGATGCGCCGGGGCCGCGAGGACGGCGATCGTGCACGCGAGCGCGGCGATCCGGTTGCATGACTGTGAGGGTTTCATCGGAGTGCGGTCTCCCAGGGGGCGGGCGGATCGGGACGTTCGCCGCTGGCGGTCCTCAGCGCCGGGCTGCCTTTCGGAGCTGCGGCTTGAGCTGTTCCAGATCGGCGGCGGCCTTCACGGCCTCGGCCTCGTCGATCAGTGCGGCTAGGTCGTCGGCCCAGACGTGCAGCTCCCTGGCCTCGGCCTCGCCGAGCTTGGGGTCCTTCTGCAACCGCGCGAGCCCGGCCTGGAGCTTCTCCTCGACGGGAAGCGCCCGGTCAACGAGAGCGAGGATTCGCGCCTGGACCTCGGTCGAGCGCTGGCCGGCCGCCGCCGCCTTCTCCGCCCAGGCGACGTGTTTCTTCGCGAGGTCGAGCTGTTCGCGGGCTTTCCGCTCGTCGGCCTGGGCCTTCTTGAGTCCCGATTCGAGGGTCTTCGTGCGGTAGTCCCTGGTGTACTTGTGGAGGGCCAGCTTCTTCTGCTCGACCTGCTCAACCGAGAACGCGGATTTCCTTTGCGCGAGTTCGGCGCTCACTTTCTCCACACCGTTATTCGCGTTCTTGACCAGCTCGGCGGCGCGGACGGCCTCAGCCTGCGCGACCTTGAGCTCGCTCTCCAGTTGGGTCACCGCCTGAGGAAACTCGGCCTCGACAAACCCCTTCAGCTCCATCTCGGCGAGCTCGCGGCGGCGGGTGGTGTCGTCGGAGCCGCCCTCGGCCTGGATCAGTTCGATCCGCAGCCGGCCGACCGGATCGTCGAGCTTCCTCGGGTCGGCCGGGTCGTCCACCACGGCGGCGGCCAGCGCGACGAGCCGCAGGTCGGCATCCTTGAGCGCGCGGCGGATCTCGGCGAGGCCCGCCGCGCGGCGGGTCGCGGTGCCCTCGGATGCCGGCTCCTGTCCACCGCGGGCGGAGGACGAGGGACACTGGGATGCGGCCAGCCCGATCACGGCCGCCGCCACTCCGGCCGACAGGACGGATGGGAGGCCGGGCCGCCGGGCGGAGGTGGGGATTGTCCCTACGTCAAGTGTAGACGCGCTGGGTTGCCGTTTCATTGCTGACTCCTGCTGTGGATCACCGGGTGGGAGAGGTTGTGGGACCCTCGTTCGAGGATGACACCTTGTAGCGCTGGGCGGCCTGCTGGAGCCGCGGCTTCAACCGACGGAAGTCATCGATGTCGCGGAGCGATTCCGCGCGGCCGACGATCCGCTCCAGCTCCTGGATGAGGCGTGCGATCTCGTTGTTCTGCTCCACCGTGACTGGCCCGGGCTTGTCGAACTCGACGAGCTTGGCGCGGATCCTGTCCTCGATCCTGATAGCCTGGTCGATCAGGGCGAGGATCTGCCGCCGGCTCTCGGTAAATGCGGAACGCTCGATCTCCCCAGGCAGCTCCTTCTCCCTGCCCTTGGCGAGCTCCCAGTTGGCCTGCTTGGCAAGCTCCACGGAGTGGGCCCCCTTGACCTCGGACTTGAGCTCCAGCAACCTTTTGACGACCGTATACCTGGTCAGCACGTCCTTCTCGCTCTCCAAGATGGAAAGTTGAGCCCTCGCCTGCTTCTCGAGGAGTTCGGCCCTCTCGACCTGGTCGGTGTAGATGTAGACGAGGTTGAGCCCAAGGGGCGTTTGTTCGTCGGCGAGGGCCGAGATCCGGGTCAGCCGCTCCTTCGCCTCGGCGATTTTCCTCTGGGCGTTCTCGATTTCAGCCTTCGCGATACCGATCTTGCCCTCGGTCGTGGCCAGCTCGCTCGGTCGTGTCCCTTCGGCGTAGGACCCGAGCTCGATCTCGGCGACCTCGCGAGCGAGCTTGGCATTGAGGTAGCTGGCCTCGGCCTCCCGGGTCTTGATGGCCTGGCCGACCGACTCCTCCCGCATCTTCTGCGCGGCGGCCACGTCCTTGAGGACGGGCTGGGCGAGAGCCGTCAGGCGGCGGTCGAGACCCGCGAGCCGCTGATCCCAACTGGGCAGCAGGGCGCGGTTGAGCTCGCCTCCCGCGGACGGCTTCTCGTGAGCCGGGGCCTGTTGCCCCGCTCTCGCGTCGGTGACCGATTCGGGCCGTAAGACCACGACCGATAACGCGATCAGGGCGACCGCCAGGCGGGTCGACATCCAAGGAGAGATGGCAACCGGCCGGCGAACGCCGCGGGGCTGTGCGGGGGAGAGGGGCGTCATCGCGGTCTCCTTTCTCGGTGCGTCGAACGTGTGGAGAGGTGGAAACGTGTCGCCGGATTATCGCTGGTAGATGGGCAGATAGCGATATTCGACCGTCAGCGCCAGCACCGCCATGGCGGTGCAGTAGTTCCGGCCGCCGGTGCGGTCGTGGGCGTCGCCCGAGAGCCAGCTCCCGTCCTTGTCCTGGTGGGCGAGCAGGATCGTCACGAGCTTGGGATAGTAGGAGAGGAAGTACTTGTCGCCGAGCTGGAACAGGCCGAGGGGGCAGTAATAGACCTCGTAGAAGAACGAGTGCCCCGACCACTGCGGCGGGTGCTTGAGCAGGTATTCGGCGCCGGCGATGGCCTCGGGAGAGAGGTGATCGCCGCAGATCTCGAGGGCGAGGATGCCGGTGCCGGTGCGCGGGTTGTTGGCCCCGCCGCCGGGCTGATAAGTGAAGCCGCCGCCGTTCTTGACGGCGCATCGCTTGATGTAAGCGATCGCGCGGTCGATGTGATCCGAGCCGACCTCGCAGCCGGCCGAGCGCGGCGGCGCGAGGGCCATGAGCTGCCAGCCGGTGACGCTCAGGTCGCTGTCGTCGCTGGTCGGCTGGTAGCGCCAGCCGCCGGCGTGCTCATTGCCCTTCTTGCGGTCCTGCGCCGCGACGATCACGCGGACCGCCCGCGCCAGGGCCGCGCGCGCCTGCTCGGCGAGCTCGGCGTCGTCGATCATGCCGACGACCTCGGCGAGCATCAGCGTGCTGATGCCGTGGCAGTACATCGAGCCGTTGCTGACGTTCGAGGCGATCACGCCGTTGGGGTGCTGGTGCTCCAGTACGTAGCGGAGCCCCCGGTCGATGGAGTCGCGATAGGGACCGGGCTCGCCCGGGACATGCCCGGCGGCCAGGAAGGCCATGATCGCCAGCGAGGTGACCGAGGTGGCCGGCCCGAACCCGCCCGAGTCCCAGGCGCCGTCGGGGCGCTGGGCGGCCTTGAGGTGCTCGAGCGCGCGGTGGATCGACGCGTCGACGGCCGGTGCGGCCGGACGCTTCGCCTCGCCCCCTCTGGGAGCCTGCTGGGCGCGAACCGGCCCCGCGCCCGCACTCGCCAGGGCGGTCGCGAGTGCGATTGTCGCGGTCATCGGTCGGTGCGGCCGGCGTGTCATGGAGGTCTCCTCGATCGGGGCGCGGCGGATCGTGGTGCGGTGCGACGGGTCATTTCGGCGGCGAGGCCGGCCGGTCGGGGGCGCCGGCGGCGATCTCGCGGAAGTAGAGCTGGATCAGCCGAGCGTAGTCGTCGCGGTAGCGGCCGCGCGCGGACTGGAGGATCTCGGTGCGGAGGTGTCCGGGCAGCTCGCCCCAGGTGCGGCCGGTGCCGCGGCGGACGGCCTCCTTGAGCTGGGCCAGGTCGGTGTCGGCGAGCTGGCCGGGCCTGGTGGTCTCGTCGGGCGGCGAGGAGCCCGGCGGGCGGGCGGCCGACGGTGGCGCGAGCGGGTCGTTGGCATCGGAGTCTGGCTCGCCCGGCGCCGAGGAGGCGATGCCCGCGTCGGCCGCCTGCGCGGCGGCTGCGAGGTCGCGGGCGGCCTGCTGCATGGCCGAGCGGGCGGCGGGCAGCGCGGGCTCGGCACGCGCCGGGGTCGTGTGCCTGGTCGATTCGCGCGGCGGCCTGGGCGATCGCGGAGCGGGCGCTGCCGAGCGGGGCCGCCGTCTCGGGGCGGGACGAGGGCGGGGGATTGCCCGCGGCGCCCAGCGCCATCCGCTCGGCCCGCAGCGCGGCGGCGAGGTCCTCGGCGTGCTGGGCGCCGCGCTCGACGCTCTCGGCCGTCCGCCGCTGGGCGTCGCGGGCATACGGCAACTGGCCCTTCGCCAGGTACTCGAGCGATTGATCGGCGGCCTGCGCGGCGTAGCGCGCGCAGGCTGTGCGCCGCCTCGAAGGCGGGGTACGCGCCCCGCTCGCTGATCGGCCGGACGCGGTCGCGAAGGTCCATCAGCTCGCGGCCCAGGGCGACGGTGTCGGCGCGGATGGCCTGTTGGGGCTCGACGTGCCGGCCGAGGACGGCGAGGAACTGGTCGTGGAGTTGTCGCTGGCGGCGGACCAGGTCGCGGGCCGCCTCTTGCTGCGCCGGGCGAAGGGGCAGCTCGGGGTCGGCGGCGGCCGGCGGCTCGCCGCGGCGGGCGACCTGGGTGAGGGCCTTCGTGTCGGGTTCCTTGGGGGCGTGGGCGGCGATTGCGTCGAGGGCCTCGGCGGCGCGGGTGCGGGCCTCGGACACCGCGGCGGGCGTGGGGCGGGAGGATCCGGGGTGGTCGTCGTCGGGCATATCGGTGCGCCCGGCCAGCTCGGACGCCTGCGCGACCCGCGCGGCGGCCTGTTGCTTCGCACCGCGGGCGATCGGCAGGAGAGACAGCTCGGCGGCGATGGCCTGCTGGCGGGCGGCGTTGCCGGCGGGATCGACCTGGGCCTCCGGCTCGTTGAGCCCGCGCTGGGCGATGGCCAGCGCCGAGGCCCGCTCGGCCGGGGACTGCCGGCCGGTCAGGCGAGCGGCCAGGCGGTCGGCGGCCGCCGCGGCGGCACGGGCGGCATCGAGGGCGGCCGGCCTGGCCGCGGGATCGGCCAGGGCGCGGGCGGCACGGTCGGCCAGGCGGACGGCCTCGGCCTGGTCGAGCGCCGCGTCGGGGGCGTTCAGGGCACGGATCGCATTGGCGATCCTGCGCTGGGACCGGTCGGCATCGGCGCGGGCGTCGGCGGCGTCCTCGGGCCGGGCACGGGCCAGGCGGTCGACGACCTCGTGCTGGTCGGCCGCGAGCTCGACGGCGTGGTCGTCGGCCGGCGTCTGATTGTTGAGCTTCCGCTCGAGGCGATCCATGACGGCCTGGGTCTGGACGGCCGCGGCGGGCAGGGCGACGCGGGCGGCCTCGCGGTGCGCGGGGTCGCGCAGGTCGCGGAGGACCTTCTCCATCGCGGCGCCGGCGCGGACGGCGCGGTTGCGCTGCGGCTCGGCCCGAGGGTCGGGCTCCATCTCTCGAAGGTTCTTGACGGCCTGCGCGAGCCGGTCGGGAGAGTCGCCGAGGCGGCTGGCCAGCTCCTCGGCGGCCCTGGCAGCGGTGGAGGGCCGGTCGGGCCGGGGCTCGGTCTCGCGCAGGTGCTGGTTCACCTGGTTGAACAGCTCGTTGGTGGTGCGGCGGGCCTCGTCGAATTTCTGCTTGCTGGGCTCGCCGCGTCGCCAGGGGTCGGGCAGCTCGCGGGCGAGCCGATCGATCGCCTGCCGCGCCTCGTTCTTGCGCTCCTCGAGCACCTGGGGCGCGGGGTTGGTGAATGCCTCGGCGGCGCGGCGGGTCTTGTCGGCGGCCTCGCGGGCGGCCTGCTCGGGGAAGCGCGAGCGCGAGAGCGGGCCCTCCGGCGGCTTGATCGACGCGACCAGGCGGGCGATTGCCTGCTGGCGGCGGCCCAGCGCGGCGAGCCGGTTGGCCAGCGCGTCCTTCTCGTCCTGGTTCATCCGGTCCTGCTGGCGGAGCTGGTTCTGGGCCTCGCCGAGATCGGCGTTGAGGACGTCCTGGCGGTGGATGAGCCGGAGTGCCAGCGACCTGGCGTCGGCGGGGACCTCCGCGATATCGGCGGCGAACCGACGCAGCTCGTCCTCGGCGACGGCCAGGTGCTGGTGGCCCTGCTCGACGTCGCCGCGTTCGACGGGGTCGGCGGCCTGGCGAAGATGTTCGACGTTGAGCCCGGATCGGCCGCTGGCGGAGAGCGTGGGATCGACCTCGAGGGCGAGCCGCCGGGCGTCGTCCTCGATGGCGCGCTGCGACTCGGCGAGGGCCTTGAGCTCGGCGGCGTGCGCGGTGGGGTCGCCGGCGCGCCGGGTCTCGTCGCGCTGGCGGCCGGCGAGGTCGCGCGCGGCGCGGGCGAGCCGGTCGGCCTCGCGGGCCTCGGCGTCGAGCAGGGCGGCGCGGAGGTCGGGGGTCTTGCGCACCAGCTCGTCGAGGTCGTTGCGGATGGCCGCCTGGCGGGCCTGGAGCCGGTCCATCTCGACGCGGGACCTTGGCGCGGCCGCCGCATCCTGGGCGAGCCGCTCCTGGCGGCCGGCCAGCTCGTGGAGCTGGCCGCGGCGGGCGGCGTCGCGGTCGCGCGCCTCGAGTCGGCGATGCAGCTCGCCGAGCCGCTCGCCAACCGCGGCGATCCGGCCGGCGGCCTGGGCCAGGTCCTCGGCGGCGCGGGCGGGATCCTCGGCCTGCCGGGCGCGATCGAGCCGGTCGCGGGCGGCCTCGGCCTCGAGCTCGGCGATCTGACGAGCCGGCCGCGCGAGCGCGCGGGTCGCGGGGTCCTCGGCAAGCAGGCGGGCGAGCTGCTTGAGCCGCTCGATCAGGTCGCGGAGCGTCCGCTCGCGCTCCTCGATCGCGTGGCGGCGGGCGGCGTCCCAGCGGGCGTCGCCGCGGCGGGCCTCGTCGGCCCCCTGGCGCAGCCGGCCGGCATCCTGCCGCGCGGCGGCCACGTCCTTCTCGAGGGCATGCATCGCCGAGTCGATCGCCGCGCGACGCAGCCGCGCCAGCCGCGCGGCGATCGGCTCGGCGCCCGCGACGATCGACAGCTCGACCTCGGGCGACCAGGTGACGTTCGGGCCCTTCGGGGCCGGGCGGTTGTCGGCTACTCGCAGGCGGTAGGCGATCGCATCGCCGGGCCGCAGTTGCAAGGCCGACAGCGGGACCGCCGCGACCCCCCGCGCCGATGAGGTACCGAGGCCCGTCGCTTTCACGTCGCGATGGCCCGTCTCGGGCTCTCCGGCCGCCGAGCCGCCGCGTCGGATCGTGTAATGCACCTCGACCGAGCCGACCGCCACGTCATCGCGGGCCGCGAAGGCCAGCGTCACAGTGTCATCGGGGTTCGTCTCCTTCACCGCGTCGGCCCCGCGCACGTCCAGGGTCGGTGGCTCGTCGGGCCGGACGATGATCTGGCCCTCGTCGCCGCGCCGGCCGGCGATGCCGTGCGTGTCGACCATCGTCAGGCGATACGGCCCCGATCGCTCGGCCGTCGCGGCGAACGAGCCGGCCCGGCCGCCGTCGGCGAGGGTCGCGGGGCGGTCCGTCGTGGTGGGCGTCCCGTCCGATGGCCAGGCGACGTCGATCGACCGGACGGGGCGGCTCGGGGTGATCTCGAGCGTGATCCGACCCCCCTCGAACGCCTCGATCCGCGCGGGGTCGCGGACGGTGACGGCGGGGCGTCGGGTGTAGGCCGGCGGCTCGACCCGCGCGGCGAGCTTCGCGACCGTCGGGGGCTCCATCGCGGTGATCCGGTAGAGTCGACTGGTGGCGTCGCCGCTGGCGACCCGGTAGGCGATCGAGCGGGCCAGCCGCGGGATCGTGAGGGTGAAGCGGCGCACGGCCGAGCCGGCCGGCCCGGGCGACTCGGAGGCCGACGCCGGTTCCATGGCGATTCGCTGCCGTCCGGCCCCGGCCTCGTCGGTCCACTCGAGCCAGGCCGAGTCCGGTAGGGAGCCGAGCGCGCGGTCGAGTCCCAGCCCGAGCCGCGGGCGGACCTCGGCGGTCACCGTGAGGTCTGACCCGGCGGAGACGACCCTATCCCCCGGCGCGACGGTGAGGAGCATCCGCGCCACGCGGTCGATGTCGGCCCAGGGCATGAGGAACCGCCGGGACAGGGAGCCGAACGGGTCGGGGCGGACCAGCGCGGGGGCGATGACGATCCCCGCGGCCAGCAGGCCCAGGGCGAGACGACGGCCCGCGCGGGCGAAGGTGGCGGCCGGCGCCGGTCGGAGGCTCTGGCACGACCGGGCGGCCCGGTCGGCCAGTGCGGCGATCAGCTCGGGCGAGCCGTGCGGCGTGCCGGTTTCGAGCAGCGCGACGGCGCCGGTGAGGCTCTCGCCCAGCTCAGGGTGGCCCTCTTCGGCGGCGGCGGCGAGGTCGAACGGTCCGATCCGACGCCCGAGCGGCCGGAGCACGGTTCCGGTGACGAGTAATGCACCGACCGCCAGCCAGGCGCCCCAGATCGCCCACCGGGCGGGTCGGGGCAGGTCGACGGCGAAGTCCACGGCCATGCCGGCGACGGCCAGCATCGAGAGGACCAAGGCGGTGGTGCCCAGTCCGCGCAGCACCGCGGCCATCCGGAGCCGTGCGCCGAGCCGTCCCAGCACGCGGCCGATCGGACGCGGCAGCGCGTGGCCCGCGGAACGGAATGGGATCGAGGCATCGCTCATCCGTGCTTCTCCTCCGGCCAGACCGACCGGGACGTGGGCCTTGGACGGGACCGCGACAGGGCAACACCAGCGTACGGACGCGCGTGCAGACTCGCAACGCCCCCGATATCCGGGACGTGTGAGCACCCTCCACACAATGATGATGAGCCATTCGACCCGTCCGGCGGTGCCCGCGATCGGTCCCGCAGTCCGAGGCCAATCACCCGCAAGCCGGCGCCCGATCCGGTCGCGCGGCGCGAATCGGGTGCGTTCGCTCGATTTCGGGGGACCAGATGGGGCCTCCTCGGTCCGCCACACCGGGATTGTCTCACCCGGCATCTCGTGGTGTTGACAGTTGTTGCGCCCACCGGGCCGGGTCGGCGTGGAGCAACTCCGGCCTGACCGGCGGTTCGCGGTCCGGCGCGGGTCTTCGACCCGGCCGACGGTCGGTGCGGTCTGGTTCGGCGCGGGTCTCACCACGCCGCCGCCGGCACGACCGACAGGTCTCCCAGGCTGGTGCCGGGCCGACTGCCGCGTAGGTCAGGCTTCCGCCTGATGCCGCTCCGATCCGGTCGGGCGGGTCGGACCGTGCAGGCTCAAGCGTGACCGACATCGGCCCGGGCCGACAGTTCTCCTGAGCGGGCCAAATGGGCCGTCTTGAGGCTTTCAGCCTCGTTGATAGCGGCATCTGAAGATCACGCCAAACCAGAAACAATCGGCCAAATATGAACCGAAACACGGAAACCGCCGCCGGGCCGGAAAACTTCATGAAATTTCCAAATAAATTTTCTGCTTCTGGCCGAAGGGCTTGCGTCAAGAAAATGCCGCTTTTTGCCGATAGGTGCATTTCAGTTTCTGCAAACCTGATACATCCTGATAGTAGGGGGAGAGAAGAGAGCAGAGGGGGTATAGGGGGTTTTGGGGGCCCTGGAACATGAAATGCATGCACACAATCCCCTCCTGGCACCCGCGAGATCGTCCTGAGCGGCGGTTGTCGAAAGTGCTAGATACCATGTTGACAGCTAACCACTGGAGACCGAATTCGAGGTCTCTTCACCAGTGAGGATGGCCCGTGCCATGCGGCCGGACCGCCCACCACCATGGATGATATGATTTTCCAAGTCTTGCGTGCGAGCACCAATGGCGACTGGGATGCACGACTTGGCCTTGCGTCGTTCCGGTGAGTCCCGCGGATGATGACGGACGCCCGCGCGATCGGAGGTTTGGCGGGCTGGTCATGGTCTCCTGACGCGGACGATAGAGAGGCTGGAGCGGCAGGAGAAGACGGCAGCTCGAATCCCGCGCCGGCTGGCTCACGGAATCCTCAGGGTCGGCCGCGGCGGTCGTGGGTATGTTCGTAGGCCGCGTCACCCGGATTGGAGCTCTGTGGAGATTGCGTCATCGCAGCCTGGGTCTTGCATCTCTTCTGCCAGGGCACTGGCCGTTGTGCCGGATGGATGTGAGTCTGGCGGGATGACCGCCGATGGTCATGCGTTGCCGGGGGAGGGGTCGGGATCGGCGGAATGCCGCGCGGGGCGGCGTGCGCTGTGCGCCGGAAGCGGTAGGTTGCGATGGGTTGATGGAGCGGCGGTTGGGCGGCAAGATAGGGCCTGGGAAGGGACTCCGGGAGCGACATTCGAGATGGGGATCGCAACCAGTACAATGGCGAGTCCACGCCAGTGGGAGCGGGCCATCGAGTCCACCGCGGCCGCTGCCGATCCCCGCCGGGTTCCGCGGAGATGGGGCCGTCGGACGGCCGAGCGGATGACCCTGGCGCTGTTGATCCTGGGCCTCTCGTGGCGGACCCTGCGGTATGAGCTGGCGTTCCCGCTGTGGGGGGACGAGGCGTACGTTGCGGTGACACTGCTGGAGCGCGACCTGGCGGGGTTGTCGCGGCCGCCGGATTTCTACCAGATTGTCCCGCCGGGGTTCCTGTATGCCGAGTGGTTGATGGTCCGTGCGCTCGGCACGGGCGAGCAGGCTCTCCGGCTGATCCCGTTTGCGGCGGGGGTGGTTACTCTGCTGCTGTTCTGGCGATTCGCCCGGGGCGTCACGACGCGGCGGACGACGCTGGTGGCGGTGGCCGTGCTCGCGGCGTCGGTCTACCCCGTGCGTCATGCGGCCGAGGTCAAGCCTTACGCGACGGACCTGCTGATCTCGCTGGTGCTGACCATGCTGGGTTGGCAAGTCTATCGACGGGCCCACTCATTGCGGTACTGGACGACGCTCATCCTGGCGGCGGCGGCCGGTGTGTGGTGTTCGTACCCGTCGGTGTTCATCGCGGGGTCGGTCGCGATCGTGACGGGTGCCCGGGTGGTTCGGGAGCGGCCGGGCCGCCTGGCGGCGCTCTGGGCGGCCTACTGCATCGTGCTGGCGGTGAGCTGGGGGTGGATGTATGCCTCATTTGCGGGTCCGCAGGCCGAGTCGGCGACCTTCCTGACCGAGCTGAAGACCTGGCGCGATGCGTTCCCGCCGATCAGCCGCCCGTGGTGGATCCCCTGGTGGCTGGTCCAGGTGCACACGGGAATGATGCTCGCCTATCCGCACGGGGGGCACGATTTCGGCAGCACGGCGACGATGCTCCTGGTCGTCGCGGGCGCGGTGACGATGGGCCGAAGGCGCGCACGCCGGCCCCTGCTGGCGCTGCTGCTCGTGCCGCTGGTGCTGGCGCTATTCGCCGCGGCCCTGCGCAAGTATCCCTATGGGACGAGCACGCGGGTGATGCTGTACATGGCGCCGGCGTTCTGCCTGCTGGCGGCCGAGGGGATGTCGGCGCTGTTGAAGCGGCTGGGCCGGGTACGGCGGGGGTCGATCGTGGTCGCGGGCCTGCTGGCGACGCTGCCCCTGGGGGGGATGGTGCACGACCTGGCCTGGCCCTATGTGGGATACGACAACGTCGTGCAACGGCGGCTGGCGCGCGAACTGGCGGAGTACGCCCGGCCCGGGGACCGGTTCGTGGTGTTCAACGGGGTGACACCGCCGCCGTCGATCCCTGACCTGATGATCACGCGATGGCTGCAGCGGGTGGCGGTGGTGCGGTACTACCTGCGGAGCTACGTGCCGGCGCCGATCAGTTGGCACCCCGATCCGCTCGCCGAGGCCGATGCGCTCGCGCCCGGCGGCCGGCTCTGGCTGATCGTCCAGAGGCACGGCGACGACCGTTTCTTCTCCGAGCCGAGTGTCGCGGCCTATCAGCAGGCGCTCGCGTCGCGGCTCGGCCGCCCCGAGCCTTTCGGCCGGTCCACCCTGCCCAATGACGAGAGCTGGACCATCTGGCGGTATGCACCGTCGAGGAGCGACGGGCCGCCGCGATGATCGGTGCGGTGCCGCGGGGCCCGGGTTGGCTGCCGGGTGGTCAAATCGTCGGCCGCGACGGATCGCGGGGCCGGAACAGTTCGGTCGAGAAGTAGCGCTCCATCCGGTCGGCGAACACGGTGACGACGTGCGCTTCGGGTCCGAGTCGGGCGGCGGCCATCAGGGCCGCGCAGTAGTTCAGCCCCGAGCTGGGCCCGACCGGGAAGCCGCGGCGGATCAGCCGGCGTGCCGTGTCGAGGGCCTCGTCGTCGGCGATATCGAGCTCGACGAGCGAGGTCTCGGGGCCCTGCTGCTGGAAATCGCGGTAGATGGCCGAGAGGCCGTCGGCGACGCCGGGGATCCGGCCGCTGAACGAGCAGCACTCGGCGCCGTCGAGGGCCGTGCCGCGGACCGGCCGGGCGGCGAACGCGGCGACCGTGCAGCCGTGGTCGACGAACCCCTGCCAGAGCCCGACGAGCGTGCCGCCGGTGCCGACGCCGCTGACGACCGCGTCGACGCAGCCGCCGGGGATCTGGGAGAGGATCTCCTGCGCGGTCGTCTGGCGGTGGGCCTGGGGATTGTCGGGGTTGGAGAACTGGAGCGGGAGATAGCCGCCGCGATCGGCCGCCTCGCGACCGGCGCCGGCGAGGGCGCCCAGGATCCCCTCGGGGCCGGGCGAGAAGACGACCTGGCCACCGTAGGCCTCGATGATCTGCGACCGCTCGCGGCTGACGCCCTCGGGCATCACGGCGACGAACTGGAGCCCCATCTGCGCGGCGGCCAGCGCCATGGCGATGCTGGTCGAGCCGCTGGAGGCCTCGACCACGATGCCCCCCGGCGCGATCGCGCCGCGGCGCAGGGCCTTGGCCAGGATGAACCGGGCGATCCGATCCTTGGTCGAGCCGCTGGGGTTGAGGAACTCGAGCTTGCACCAGATCGTCGGCCCGGACTGGTCGAGCCGGACCGGGACCAGCGGCGTGGGCGTGATCCGATCGAGGTAGCGATTGATCTCGGGGAGCTTCACCGGAATTATTCCCGCCCGAATTCGCGGGCACTCTGCTTTTCCATCGCCTTCTTCTTCTCGGGGTACTCGATGACGACCAGCTCCTTCTTGTCGGGGTCGTAGCCGTACTCCTGGTAATAGGGCAGCATCGGGAGCTGGATGCCCTCGGCCTTGCCCTTCTTGATGATCTGCTCCATGAACTCTTCGTAGGTCTTGGGCTTCTCGCCGTTGATGGCCTCGTAGATGTCCATGTCGTGCTTGACCCGCATCTTGGCGATGTTGGCCACCTCGGTGCGGTAGGCATCGGCCTGGATGTCGAGGTAGGCGGTGGCGTGGATCTTGCCGTCGGTGACCTGGCCGCCCTTGGCGAGCTCGGGCTTGAGGTTGCGGACCTCCTGGGTCGTCTTGCCGATGGTCGTGCGAGCCTCGATCTTGGGCTTGGCCGGCTTCTCGTCCGCGCAGCCGACGGCCAGGGCGAGGGCGAGGCCCACGGATCCGCGAAGGAGGCGAGTCATGGAGTGCTCCCGGGTTGGGACGGTCTCGGGCGGTCAGGATGAACGACTTCGAGTATCGCACCCTCGGCGCGCGGGACAAGGACGGCGTGATCCGGTTGCTCCCTCGCGGTTCGGGAGTTCAGGAGAATATGCGGTCGGGTCCCTCGGCGGGATCGGATAAATGGAGATCGACGATTGGCGGAGGAGCAAGAACTGTCCTTCAATTGTCGATTTTTATTCTAACTCTGCACTTTGTACCCTGTCCCCGTTCTCCGAGCCGAGGGGTTGGATTTCTAGGAAATCGGCGAAACGGGTGAGATGGAACCGGCGGCGAACGACTGGCTCCGCGAGGCGGAAAGGGGATGAGCCATGACGACCAGGTTGACGCCCAAGAGGCCCGCGGCCAGGAAGGCCAGCCCGAAGCGGACGGCCTCGCCCGAGAAGGCCGCGGTGAACGGGCCGGCGGCACCCGTCTGGGCCGAGCCCGAGAACACCGATCCGACGCTTTCACCCAGCAAGACGGCGCCAGCGATCTGGAGTCGGATCGTGAAACCTGACCAGGCCAATCTCACACCCCAGGCGGCCCGCGCCATCCTCAAGCTCGCCTTCGATCCCGAGGACCATCGGTGGGTGGATGAACTCTCGGCGAAGGCCCAGAAGGGCACGCTAACGCCCAATGAAGGGGCGGAGCTCGACGAATATCTCCGAGTCGGTTATGAGCTGGCGGTCCTCCAATCGAAGGCCAGGCTGTCGCTCAAGCGGGCGAATCCTTCGTCATGAAGGAGGATCTCAGACGGCAGGTCAGACGGAGGGCCTGATATCGGTGTGAGTACTGTCAGCTCCCGCAGTCGGTGATCCCGATCCGCCACCAGGTCGATCACATCGTCGCCGATCAGCACGAGGGGGGCGACGAGCCCATGAACCTCGCTTTGGCCTGCGCCCACTGCAACCCGGCACAAGGGGCCGAACCTCTCGGGGATCGACCCGGTGACCCGAGAGCTTACCCGCCTCTACCATCCGCGACAGGACCGGTGGCGCGAGCATTTCGCGTGGCAGGGGGCGGTGCTCATCGGCTTGACGGCGGTCGCTCGGACGACGATTCAGACACTCCTCGCCGACCACCACCGCGCAGGCGATCCTGCTCGTTCCCACGGTCTCCGTGGGAATGCCGTCTTCGACGCTCTGCGTCGTCCGCGGAGGCAATCGGACGCGGGAGCGTCCCGGACGGCATTCCCACGCGGAGCGTGGGAACGAGGTTATGTCCTTGACTCGTTCGGGATTGCGCAGACAACCCGGTGGTCTTGAGCGAGGTGTCTCACGATTCATGTCCTGGCGATCAATGACCCTGTTGTGGTCTCGACCCGAGAGGACCTCATTCGGGAAGGTCTTTTCCCGCCGAAGTGACCTGGCTCTGTAGAATAGAAATTTGTCTGTATCTACGACAGTAGAGGAAGTCTCTCCGGATCGCCTTGGACAGCGGGGACCGAGCCCGGGCCTCGCATCACGGCAGCCCCAGCCGCTTGGCGCGACCCATTCGACGGTCAGGAGCGAGAAGAACAGGATCAGGGCGGCGGGGTGGTCCCAGAGGGGGGTCTCCTCGGTGCGGGTGATGGTGCGCGTCCGGGAGTGGAGCAGGGGGGCGAGCTGGTCGGCCTCGTGGTCGGCGAGGACCCGGCCGCCGGTGGCGGCGGCCAGGCGCTCGAGCGGGTCGCGGTCGGCGGCGAGCTCGACGAGCTCGGAGGTCTCGCGGACGACCACGTCGAGCCGAGCCTCGGGGATCGGGCGGCCGTCGCGGTCGGCGTCGATCTGCAAGGCGGCGGCGAGCTGCGGCACTTCGAGGCGGATCGCATACGCGCCCGTCGGTAGCGGCGGGGCCGTGCCCTGGTAGGTCCGCGGCTGGCCGGCGGCGGGTGCCAGCGGGACGACGGCCACCGGCTCGCCCGCGCCGCGACCGGTCTTCGGATCCAGGCGCTGGACGCGCGCGGCGATCAGCAGGTCGGGCGTCACGCCCGCCACTCCATCGGCGATGCGGGCCTCGATCCGGATGCCCTGGCCCTCGGCGGCGCGGGGGCCGGTCGGACCGAACCGGACGTAGCGGTTGCCGGCGGCCAGCTTGCCGGAGGTTGCCCATCGCACCACCTGGCCCCAGAAGCGGTGGTGGTAGTCATCGCCGACCCGGTGCCGCCAGCGCCAGGTGCCGTTGGTGCCGATCCAGAGCACCTTGCCCAGGCCGTACGGCTGCGAGGCGATCGCGGCGTCGCGGCTATTCGAGCCGGGCGTCGCCAGGACCGTGGCGCCCGGCTTCGCCCGGCCGGCCAGGACCCAGGGGATGCGCGGGAACGCCGACCAGGTCGCGCGGTTCTGCGAAGGGTCGGTTGCCATGGCGAACATCGGCCAGGTCGAGCCCCCGTCGAGGGCGTCGGAGGTCGGCACGATCGCCGCGCCGCGGGGTAACGCCGGGTGGGCCGGGTCGGCCGCGGCGTCGATCGCGACGGGACGCGGCTCGAGGACGGGGATCAGCTTGCGGACGGTTTCCTGGCCCGCGAGTGCCGCCCACGACCTGGGTCCCGGGCCGAAGATCAGCGTGCCGCCACGCTCGGCGACGAACCACTCGAGCCGGGACCAGTCGTCGGGCTTGAGGTCGGCGGGGTCAACATCTCCGAGCACGATGGCCGTGAAGGCTCCCAGGGGATCGGGCTGGCGGGCGGATGCCGGGGGGCGAGGGGGGAGAGTGGTGTCATAGGTGGGGCGGGCCGGGGACTGTCCCGGTCGGGGCCCCGCCGAAGTCGGGGCGTGCAGGACGACCGCCTTGACCGCGACGTGCGGGTCGCGCGCCAGGGCGTTGCGGAGGTAGCGGAACTCCCAGCGCCCTCGCCGTCGACGAGCAGGACCTCGGCCCTGTCGTCGACGACCTGGATCGCCAGCGCGCGGCGATCATTGGCTGGCTGGACGTCGCCGTCGACGGGGCCGACGGCGAGCGTCAGCGCGGCCGGGCCGGCGGTCTCGAGCGGGACGCGGAAGGCGACCGAGGGACGCGACGAGCCGGCATCGGCCGGGACGCGGACGACCTGCCGCATCGGAGAGCCGCCCGGCCGGTCGAGGGTCACGGCGACCTCGCGGCCGGGGTAGCCGTCGAGCTTGAGGGTCGCGGTGACGTTGGCAATGTCGCCGCGGTAAACGGTCTCAGGGGCCCGGACGGACACGATTGCCGCGTCGCGCGGGGGGACGGTCGAGCCGATGAGGATCGGGTAGACCGGGACGCCGCGCGACGCCAGGCGGTCGGCCGCGGAGGCGGCATCATTGGCGACCGGAGCATTCTGCCGGCCGTCGGTCAGCAGGACCACGCCGAGGACGGGCGCCTCGCCGGACGAGGCCCTGAGCGCCGCCTGGAGCACGGGCTGCCAGTCGGTCTCGCGGGCGTTAGGATCGTCGCGTTTGGCGGGCGATCGCAGCGATTCGGCCAGGGCGGCCAGGCTGGCCGGTGCGGTGGTGCGCGCGAAGGCCCGGGCATCGATCGCGTGCTCGTCGGCGAGGCGGGCGACCGGCGAGCCAGCTCCGTCGATCAGGCGGCGGGCGACCTCGCGGCGCGGGAGGGTCGAATGGTCCTCGCCGGGCGTCAGGCGGATGGCTCGCGCCAGGGCGGTGCGCTCGGATTCGGTGCGGCCGGGGTCGGCGGTCTCCATGCTCTGCGAGACATCGACGGCGACGATCACCCGGCCGCGCTGGACCTCGCGCGTGACCCGCGACGCGATCGGCTCGAACAGCGCGGCCACCAGCACCGAGGCGGCCGCCAGGCGAAGCCCGAGCAGGAACAACCCGGCCCGGCGCGAGACGATCCTACGCTCGGCACGGTAGAGGATGAAGAGGAGCACGACGGCCGCCAGCCCGGCGGCGATCCAGAAGCCGCCGAGTCGCCAGCCCGCCAGCAACAGCCTCTGGCCTCCCGTCAGGTCGAACGTCATGGGTTGCGGGGCCTCATTGCACCAGGAAGCTGCGTCGGCGACCCATTCGGTTGGCGTTCATCTGGGCCATGGGTCCTGGCTCCACGATGGATGCAGGTCACAGTGTACGGGTTTGGCCTGTGGTCCTCCATGGGGCGTCCGGGAGCCCGGTCTGCCGCCGCGGCGAGTCTCATGGCGTAGATGTAGAAGACGTGGCGGTATAATGGAGAGTGGGGTGTCACGCTTTTTGAGTACTCGATGACTATGCTGGAGCTCATGGCCGCACGATGCACGAGCTGACAATCACGCCGCTCGGACATATCCTCGTCCGGGAGATCGCCGCAGGGGACGCCGGACGGGACGATCTCGGACGCGCTGCATCGACGCTTACGCGGCGAGCCCGGCGCGGGGGATGCTGTATTCGGCGACCGAGGAGGCCGACGCGGCCCTGCCGGCGGCGTTCGAGTTCGCCCGATCGATCGCGCGGCTTTATCTCACGTCGTTGTTCCGGGCCGTCTTCGCGGAGCCGGGCGGCGGCGGTCCCCGAGATCCCGCCACCGGAGGGGGAGCTCGAGCGCCTGCGCGCTGCAGGCCCCGCCCATGACCGGGCTGGAATACCTGCGTCCCGAGGCCCTTGCCGGCTGGTGGCGGGACCTCGACGCGCTGGTCCGCGACGAGATCGCGCAGCATCCCGGCGGCGCCCCGGAATACCTGCGCGAGCGGCAACCCGCGGTGGCGCGCGGTCGGCCGCGTGACCTTCCACCTCGCCGAGAACAAGCGCGACCCCGACTACCCGTTCGCGTTCCTGGCCACGTTCGCCAACGGCCTGACGGCGCAGGGCAAGGTGAAGCACGAGCCGCTCGGCCGGCGCTCCAGCAGTACGCCGGCGAGCGGAACCGCGAGGCGATGCTGACCCTGCTGCTGCCGGTCTCGCGGGCCGCCGAGTCGTCGGGGCTGGTCCGTCGGCTCGTCGATTCGGGGGAGATTTATCACCCGCTGGCATGGTCGCCGCGTGAAGCTTACGAGTTCCTGCGGGACATCCCGGTGCTCGAATCGAGCGGCCTGACGGTGCGTGTGCCCGACTGGTGGAACGCCCGCAAGCCGGCGCGGCCGACGGTCAACGTCAAGGTCAACACGAAGGGGGCGACGGGCATCGACGTCGATGCGCTGCTGGACTTCTCGGTCGGAGTGAGCCTCGGGGGCGAGACGCTCGGCGAGGACGAGATCGCCCGGCTGCTCGAGTCGAGCGGGGGGCTGATCCCGCTCCGGGGGAAGTGGATCGAGGTCGACCCGGAGAAGTTGAAGCAGGCGCTGGAGCACTGGAAGGAGGTGGAACGGGACGTCCACCGGGAGGGGATCAGCTTCTTCGAGGGGATGCGGCTGCTGTCCGGCGCGGACGTCGCCCACGAGGAGGCCGGCAAGGACGCGGCGGCGATCCGCGAATGGTCGGGGCTGGCCGCCGGCCCCGAGCTGGATTCGGTCCTCGGCCGCCTGCGTTCGCCCGACGCCCTCCAGGAGCCGGCGCCGCCGGGCCTGCGGGGCGAGCTTCGCCCGTACCAGCGCACGGGCTACGGCTGGCTGCGGTTCCTGGCCCGGCTGGGCCTGGGTGCCTGCCTGGCCGACGACATGGGACTGGGCAAGACCATCCAGGTGATCTCGCTCTTGCTCGACCTGAAACGCGACCGGACCAAGGGCGCCAGTCTGCTGGTCGTGCCGGCCTCGCTGATCGCCAACTGGAAGTCCGAGCTGACCAGGTTCGCGCCGGAGCTCGCCTTCGCCGTGGTCCATCCCTCGGAAGCCGGCAACTCCGCCGCGGAGGTCGGCGCCGACGACGCCGACCGCTTCGACCTGGTCGTGACGACCTACGGGATGCTCGTGCCGCACGGAGTGGATCCGGCGGCACCCCTGGCGGCTGGCGATCCTGGACGAGGCGCAGGCGATCAAGAATTCCGGCACCCGGCAGACGCGGGCGGTGAAGGAGTTGACCGCCAGGGGACGGATCGCCATGACCGGCACGCCGGTCGAGAATCGCCTGTCGGACCTCTGGTCGCTCTTCGACTTCCTCAACCCCGGTTTGCTGGGCTCGGCCAAGCAGTTCGGCTCGTTCGTCAAGCGGTTGCAGGCCGCGCCCGAGCCCGACGTTCGAACCCCTGCGGGAACTCGTGCGGCCCTACATCCTGCGGCGGCTCAAGACCGACCGGCGCGTGATCGCCGACCTGCCGGACAAGGCCGAGGTGAACGCCTACTGCGCGCTGAGCAAGCACCAGGCGGCGCTCTACCAGCACGCGGTCGACGACCTCGCCAGGCAACTCGAGTCCGCCGAGGGGATGGGCCGGCGCGGGCTCGTGCTGGCGCAGTTGATGCGGCTGAAGCAGATCTGCAACCACCCCGCGCAGGCGACGGGCACGAACGACTACGCCGCCGATCGCAGCGGCAAGTTCCGACGGCTCGCCGAGATCGCCGAGGAGATCGCGTCGCGGCAGGAGAAGGTCCTGGTCTTCACCCAGTTCCGCGAGATCACCGAACCGCTGGCCGAGTTCCTCGCCGGGCTGTTCGGCCGATCGGGGCTGGTCCTCCACGGGGGGACAACTGTGAAGAAACGGAAGGAGCTGGTGGACCAGTTCCAGCGCGAGGACGGACCGCCCTTCTTCGTCCTGTCGCTCAAGGCGGGCGGGACCGGCCTGAACCTGACGGCGGCCTCGCACGTCGTCCACTTCGACCGCTGGTGGAACCCGGCCGTCGAGAATCAGGCCACCGACCGCGCCTTCCGGATCGGCCAGCGGCGCAACGTGCTGGTCCACAAGTTCATCTGCCGGGGGACCGTCGAGGAGCGGATCGACGCGATGATCGCCGGCAAGTCGCGGGTGGCGGACCAGGTGATCGGCGGCGGCGCGTCCGCTGAATCCTTGCTGACCGAGATGGATAACGATACGCTGCTGAAATTCGTGAAGCTCGACATACGTCAGGCGATTGACGGCTGATTCGGATCGGGAGAAGAGAGGCCGAAAATGGGATGGGATCGCTACGGATACAAGCCCTATGTGCCCGTCGCCCAGCGGCGCGCCGAGGCGGCGCGCGAGGTCGCCAAGCGGACACGCAAGGGCGAGATGGTTTCCCCCGTCATCATCGGGGGCCGGGCCATCGCCTCGACCTTCTGGGGCAAGGCGTGGTGCACCAACCTCGAGAGCTACGGCGACTATGCCAACCGCCTGCCGAGGGGCCGGACCTATGTTCGCAACGGGTCGGTCGTCGACCTGAAGATCGCCAAAGGGCGGATCGACGCCCTGGTGAGCGGGTCGGCGCTGTACGAGATCCGGATCGACATCGACCCGCTGCCGACGCCCCACTGGCGGGCGCTCAAGCAACGGTGCGCGGGCCAGATCACCTCGCTGGTCGAGCTGTTGCAGGGCAGGCTGTCGAAGGGCGTGATGGAGCTGGTGACCGATCGGCAGCATGGGCTATTCCCGAAGCCGAGTGAGATCACCATGCGATGCAGTTGCCCCGATTACGCCGGGATGTGCAAGCACCTGGCGGCGGTGCTCTACGGCGTCGGCAATCGCCTGGACGCCTCGCCGGAGATGCTGTTCCTCCTCAGGGGCGTGGATCATCTGGAATTGATCGAGCAGGCGATTCCCGCCGCGCCCCCGCGGTCGCGGCCCGGTGCTCCGACGATCGCCACCAAGGACCTGGGGAACATCTTCGGCATCGAGGTCGATGAGCAGGACCCCGCCACCGGCGCGGAGGCCATCGCCCCCGAAGTGCCGGCTCATCGGGAGGTCGCGAAAAAGTCCGCGACCGCCAAGAAGTCCGCGACTGCCAGGAAGTCGGCATCCACAAAGAAGGCTGCGACCGCCAAGAAGTCAGCAAGTCAAAAGAAGTCGGCAACCCCAAAGAAATCCGCGACCGCCAAGAAGGTGACCGCTGCGAGCAGGGTGAAGCCGCCATCGGCTCGCAAGAAGGGATAGGTTGCCGATGGCTCGCCTGGCCAATACGAGCCCGACGCGCCAGCGAGTGGATGGCCCGATCGGCTCGGGGATCCACTCGCTGGCGCGTCGGGCTCGTCGGCCAACGCAGCGTTGAGCGCGCCTAACCGGCCGATGGCCCGGTCGTCTCGCGGAGGGCGTTGATGAGCTTGCCGAGCGCCTGGCCCTCGAGCTGGCGGACGCGTTCGCGGGTCAGGCCGAGGTTCTCGCCGACCTCGCGCAGGGTCATCGGGTCGTACGAGTCGAGGCCGAACCGCATGCGGATTACGGTGGCCTCGCGGTCGTCGAGCTCGCTCAGGTACTCGAAGACGCGGCCCAGGTCGTCGGACTCGATCAACTGGGCCTCGGGGGCCTTGCTCCGGTCGTCAGTCAGCACATCATCGAGGGCAGGGGACTCGTCGAGCGGATTCTCGGCGTGGGGCGAGAGGTTGTTCACCTTGATGGCCTTGGCGACGATGCCGATCTTGCGCTTCGAGAGCCGAAGCGCCTTGCCGATCTCGTCGATCGTCGGCTGCCGGCCCAGCCGGTCGGCCATCACGGCCTGCGCCCGCTTCCACTTCGACAGCAGGCTGACCATGTAGGCGGGCAGGCGGATCGGCTTGCCGTTGTTCATGACAGCCCGGCGGATCGACTGCTTGATCCAGTAGCTGGCGTAGGTGCTGAAGCGCGTGTCCATCATGCCGTCGTAGCCCTCGACGGCGCGCATCAGCCCGAGGTTGCCCTCCTCGATGAGGTCCTCGAGGCTCAGGCCCTTGCCCAGGTAACCGCGCGCGATGTTGACCACAAGGCGAAGGTTGGCCTTGACCATGTGCTCGCGGGCATAGGGGTCCCCCCCGCGACGCGCTCGGCCAGCTCGCGCTCTTCCTCGGCCGAGAGCAGCGGCGTGTCGTTGATATCCTGGAGGTAGATCTGCAGGGGTGCCGCCGGATTGAGCTCCCGGCGATCGGTCCGGCGCGCGGTCATGGCAGGTCGATCCTTGATAGAGTGTCGGAGGAGCGATACCGGGTGGGAGCAGGGCCCATCGGGTGGGCGGTGACCGGCCGCGACGTGGCGACCGAACTTGCGAGCCCTGCCACAGAAGCCTAGGACACGCCGGCGGCCTGTCAACTTGAATGGTGATCTGCGGCCTCCTAATGACCGCCCGCGCCGCGCCCGGGAGAGTGCAAGACTCCCTGTCCGGGTAATATCCTGAAAGGTTCCGGCCCGGGCTGTGTGTATCTGGGTGGAAGGACACGGGAGGATGACCAATGGACGACCCGACCGCGCCGGCGACACGATACTCGCTGATCGTCAAGCTCCGCGACCCGGCCGAAGATGGGGCCTGGCGCGAGTTCGTGGCGGTCTATCAGCCGCTGGTCTATCGCCTGGCGCGTCGCCAGGGGCTCCAGGACGCCGACGCGCACGACCTCTGCCAGGAGGTCTTCCGCGCCGTCGCCCGCGCGGTCGGCGGGTGGGAGGCCGACCCGGCGCGGGGGAGCTTCCGCGGCTGGCTGTCGCGGATCGCCCGCAACCTGCTCATCAACTTCCTCACCCGGCGGCCCAACCGGCTGCGCGGCAGCGGGTCGACCAGCGTGCAGGAGCTCCTCGAGTCGCAGCCGGCCGACGACCCCTCGGCCACCGCCGTGTTCGAGGCCGAATATCGCCGGCGGCTGTTCCGCTGGGCGGCCGACGAGGTCCGGGGCGAGTTCGCCGCGTCCACCTGGCGGGCGTTCTGGCTCACGGCCGTCGAGGATCGCAAGCCGGCCGACACCGCGGCCGAGCTGGGGATATCCGTCGGCGCCGTCTACGTCGCCCGCAGCCGGGTCCTCGCCCGGCTCCGGGCTCGGATCGACCAGATGGGCGAGGCGACGGCCGCCGCCCTCCTTATTGAGGCCGAATCATGAAAGTCCGCACCAATCCCTGCGACCTCCGCCGCCTGCGGCTGCTGGCCCAGGACCGGCTGCCCGCCGACGAGGTATCGGGGCTGGAGGACCATCTCCAGTACTGCGATTCCTGCCGCGCGGCCCTCGACGACCTGGCCGGCGGCGATTCGTGGCTGGGCGACGTCCGCCAGTACCTCGGCCCCGACCCGACAGCCGCGTTCGACCCGTCCGCCGACGCGCCGCCCGGGATCGGCGAGACGCTGGACGCGCTGGCGCCATCGGACTGGCCCGACTCGCTGGGCCGGCTGGGGACCTACGAGGTCAAGGGCGTGATCGGCCGCGGCGGGATGGGTGTGGTGCTCAAGGCATTCGACCCGGCATTGCACCGCACCGTGGCGATCAAGGTGCTCTCGCCCCACCTGGCCGGCTGCGGCGCGTCGCGTCGGCGGTTCCTCCGCGAGGCGAGGGCCGCGGCGGCCGTCGTGCACGAGCACGTCGTCTCGGTCTTCGCCGTCGTCGAGACGGCCGGGCCGCCGTTCCTGGTCATGGAGTATGTGCCCGGCCCGTCGCTCCAGGACCGGCTCGACGACCACGGCCCGCTGGCGCTCGCCGAGGTGCTGCGGATCGGCATGCAGACCGCCGCCGGGCTGGCCGCCGCCCATGCGCAGGGACTCGTCCACCGCGACGTCAAGCCGGCCAACATCCTGCTGGAGAACGGGATCGAGCGCGTCAAGCTGACCGACTTCGGCCTGGCCCGCGCGGCCGCCGACGCCGGCATGACCCAGAGCGGCGTCGTCGCGGGCACGCCGCACTACATGGCCCCCGAGCAGGCCCGCGCCGAGGCGACCGACCACCGCGCCGACCTGTTCAGCCTGGGCAGCACCCTCTACGCCATGTGCACCGGCATCCCGCCCTTCCGCGCCGAGACCCCGGTGGCCGTCCTCCGGCGCGTCTCCGACGACATCCCCCGGCCAATCCGCCAGATCAACCCCGAGATTCCGGCATGGCTGGAGGCGATCGTCGAGCGGCTCCACGCCAAGGACCCGGCCGACCGCTTCGCCTCGGCCAGCGAGGTCGCCGACCTGCTGGGCCGCTGCCTGGCGCACGTCCAGGAGCCGCTGAACGTCCCCCTCGACGCCGAGCTGATACCGAAGCGGGCAAAAGGCCCTTACTACAGACGGCCTGCTCTTGCCTTCCTCGCCACCAGCTTGCTGACGAGCGTGATTCTGTTGCTGGGCATCACCGTCGTGCCGCAGCGGATCTTCCGGCCGGTCATCCCCGCGGCGCCGCCGCAGGCCAAGCCCGTCGAGGCGGCGGCATTCCGACCCGCGACGGACGACGAAAGCTCGTTCCGCGAAGCCCGCGACCGCGCCTCGCGGCTCGAGGCCGATCTCCATCGGCCGGCCGCCCCGCCGGACTCCGACAGTTTCAGCGCGCTCGCCCGGGAACTGGCCGATCGGGCCGAGGGCCTGGAGCGCGAGCTCGCCCCCGGCGGCGACGCGGCGCCGGCGGCTCGACCCTCAAGCCCTTCCCAGCCTCGATGACCTTTGAAAGGAAAGAACCCATGAAGATGAAGATTGCCCTCTTGCTGCTGGCCACGCTGGGCTCGGCGGCCCTGGTCGCACCCGCCCAGCAGGCGCCGCCACGGACTTCGTTCGTCCCTGACGGCGGGACCCAGTCGGTGATTGCGGCACCCGCGCCGCCGCCCGTTTATATGGTGAACCCTGCAGAGCCGCAGGCCTTGCAACGCGCGGGGCGGAGCTCCGTCAGGTGGTACACCGTGACGACCGACCTGGGCCCTCGCACCAAGGAGGCCCAGACCCTGGCCGAGACGTACGCCCACGAGTCGTCCGAATCCGCCCGCGAGACGATCCGAAAGCAACTGACCACGATCCTGGTCGAGCAGTTCGACGAGCGGCAGAAGCGGCACCAGGAGGAGGTCAAGCAGCTCGAGGACCAGGTCAAGAAGCTCAAGGACCTGATCGACCGGCGGCAGGAGAACCGCCAGGAAATCGTCACTCGCCGCCTCGACCAGATGCTCCGGGAGGCGCAGGGGCTGGGCTGGTGATGATAGGATGGACGGCGGACACGGACGATGACGCGGCGGCCGGACAGGTCAAGGCCCCGCGTCAGCGGTCCGACCCGCCGAGGATCCTCCAATGTCAGTGGCCCACATCACGCTGGCGACCCGCGACGTGGCGCGGGCGTCGGCGTTCTTCGCCGAGGCGCTCGGCTGGCGGCCGATCACGCGGCCCGGCAACATCGGCCGGGCTGCGGCCTGGCTGTCGATCACGCCGGGGGTCGAGCTGCACCTGGTCGAGGAGCCCGAGTTCGCCCCCTCGCCCTTCGAGCGGGAATACGGCCGGCACATCGCCGTGGCCTTCCCGCTGGCGGAATTTTCCGCGCTCAAGCAGCGGCTCGTCGCCCGCGGCGCCACGCTGATCGACCCGATCCGCGAGACGCCGTTCCAGCGATTCTTCTTCCGCGACCCGGACGGGTACGTCTTCGAAGTCGTCGAGCACGACCCTAAAGAGCCCCGGCCGGCGAGTTGATGCTCGATCGTCCCGGTTGCGGCTGCCGGTCCAATCCACTGGAGTCCCTCACGGGCTCGTCGGTGCAACGCAACCGTGAGGTACGTTAGCCCGATAGGCCCTGCTTGCGGACGATCCGGCGGGTGAGGAAGACCTCGACGCAGAGGAAGGCCAGGGCGGCAAGGATCAGGAAGTCGCCAGATCTCCTGGTTCCCGGCCGGCGCGGCGGCGGCGAGGCTGACCTCGAGGCGGTCGGGACCGTCGGTGAAGGTGAATGGCCAGCCCTGGGCCAGTTGCGCCGACTCGGCCGGGTCGAGTGGGGTCATGTCCGACTCGCGCGGGTCGCCGCGGACCATGCCGTAGACCGACGAGCCCGATGAGCCGGGCAGGCGGAGCCGGTAGACGCCCGCCTCGGTCGCGTCGTCGAGCCGGGCGATCAGCGGGCGTTCGGCCCGATCCGTGCCGTCGCCCGAGATCACGGACGCGGGTGCGAGCCCACCTCCGGGGGTCTCGACGGGGAGCGTCTTCACGTCCGGCGGCGGGGCCTCGGGGAGCGGGAAGCTCAGGGGCTCACCGGCCGCGACGACCGTAGCGGGGCCGCTGCCCGCGAGGCTGGCGATCAGCTCGTGCACCAGCGGGACGAAGTCGGGATTGACGGGCAGGGTGCCGGCCTGGGCGTCGAGCGGTGCCGCGAGGAGCGCGACACGCCCGCGCCCGGCGGAACGCTCGACCAGCCAGGGGTCGCCGGTGTCGAGCCGGGCGGCGACGGCGGCACCGGGGGCCGCGGTGAGGCGTCGGTAGGAGAAGAAATCCGCCTGCCCGAGCGGCGGGTCGTCACCCTGGGCGAACGGTGCCATCAGCGGACCGGTGAACGTCCGAGGCGCAGGGTGCGCGACGGCGCGGCGGTCGGCCGGATCGCCGACACGGTCGCCGAACGTCGCGGGCATCCAGCCCGGCGCGTTCCAGGACCGGGCGTCGAGCGCATGGCCCGGCACGATCAGCAGGCCGCCGCCGGCCTCGGCGAAGGATCCCGCCGCGGACGCCTGGGTCGTGGTGAGGCGCTCAATCCCCGCGAGGATGACGACCCGAGCTGTTCGAGCCGATTCGGCGGACAGGCGGTCGGGCGCGATGATCTGGGTGCGGACCTGCGGCGCGTCGTCGCCCGTCGGTGCCAGCGCGGCACGAAGGAAATCGGTCGCGCCCTGGAACGGCTGGGTGCCGGGCGCACCGTCGACCAGCAAGACCGGCAACGCGGCGACGACCTCGACCGGCAAGCTGGACACGTCGTCAACCGCCAGAGCATCGAGGCCATCTAACCGGACCGAGAGGACGTGCGAGCCGGGCGAAGCGATCGTGGCGTGGAAGCTCACCGCGGCCCGGCCGCCCGGGGCGACCGGTCCGACGGGCTGCGCGGCGGCGGCCGAGGGGCGGCCGTCGATCAGCAGCTCGGCCGATCGGGTGGCCGGGCCGGGGCCGGCGTTCTCGACCGATGTGGTCACCACGAACGGCAGGCCCGGCGTGAGGACCCGGCGCGACGGGTTGAGCGGACCGACGGAGGCGTTGGGCAGGGGTTCGTTCGCTTTTTCGGGTGCAAGCGACACCGACCAGATGGCGGGCGGCACGGGCAGCCGGCGGTGGAGCTCGCGGAGCAGCGCCCAGCGGGCGGTCTCGCCGGGTCGCCAGGCGAGGCGCTGGTTGTCGGTCAGTACGATCACCAGGCGATCGGGGTTGGCCGATCGCTCGAGGATGCGGAAGGCCTCGACGCAGCGCCCCGGGGATGTCGCTGGAACCGAGCCCGCCCGCCGGGGGGACCGAGGCGAGGGCGGCGTCGAGCCGCGCCGGGTCGTAGCTGGGCGGGTTCGACCAGGTGCCGGACGCCCTGGCCGGCGAGCAGGACGGCGATGGCGTCGCCCGGCCGCGAGCGGCCGGCGAACCGTCGCGCCCAGGCGATCGCCCGGGAGTGCGCGGTCGTCGCGGCGGGTCCGCCATCGCGGCGTTCCATGCTGGCCGAGGCGTCGATCACGACTACGACATCACGCCGGGGCGCATCGGCGGCCAGAGCGAGGGCGCCGGCGCTCGCGCTCGTACCCCGGTTCGAGCCGCGGGCGAGGAACGGCCGGGCCATCGCCAGGGCGGCCAGGGCCAGGAGGCTCATCCGCGCGAGCATGAGCAACAGCTCGGCCAGCCGGATCTTCTGCCGGCTCCGCTTGCCCAGCTCGAGGAACTGCATCGCGCCCCATTCGATCACCGTATCGCGGCGACGATTGAGCAGGTGGATGATCACCGGCAGGGCGGCGCCAGCGAGCCCGACGAGCATCATGCCGTTGAGAACGCCCCAGGTCACGGCGTCAGCCTCCTCGTCCTCGGCCCCGGTGCGCGCGCGTTGACAGGTAGTCGAGCAGGATGCGGTCGACGGGCTCGGCGGTTGAGGCCCGATGATAATCGGCGCCCATCGCGTGCAGCCGCTCCTTGAGCGTGTTGCAAAACGCGTGGAACCGCTCGAGGTATTCGGCACGCATCGCCAGGGGGTTGACGCGCAGGTCGTGGCCGGTGCGCTCGAGGTTGCGAAACCGCGCCGGGTGTCGGAAGGGGAACTCCTCTTCCTCGGGTGCCAGGGTGTGAAGGAACAGGACCTCGTGGCGATCGTGGCGGAGGTGGCGGACCGCCGAGGCGAGGTCCTCGGGGTCGTCGAAGCCGTCGGAGAGGATCACGACGAGCCCGCGGCGGCGGATGCGCTCGGCCAGGGCGTGGAGGATGCGGCCGGGTCGGGCCTCGCCGCCGGTCTGGGTTTTCTCGAGCTCGGAGCAGACGACCGAGAATTGGCCGGGCGACGACCGCGGCGGGATCATGGCGCGGACCGAGGTGTCGAATGTGACCAGGCCGACGGCGTCGCGCTGGCCGATCATCAGGTAGGCCAGCGAGGCCGCCAGCCGGCGAGCGAACTCGAACTTCGCCACCGTGCGGCCGGCGTATGCCATGCTGCCCGAGGAGTTGACGACCAGGTACGCCCGCAGGTTGGTCTCCTCCTCGTACTCCTTGACGAAGTAGCGGTCGGTCTTGCCGAAGGTGCGCCAGTCGATGTGGCGGATCTCGTCGCCGGGACCATACTGGCGGTGCTCGGCGAACTCGACGGAGGAGCCCTTGAAGGGGCTGCGGTGCAGGCCGGTCATCACGCCCTCGACCACCAGTCGCGCGATCAGCTCGAGCCGGCCGAAGCGGGCGACGGCGGTGGGGTCGAATCCGGCGGCGGGCGGCTCGATCATCGCGGGGCTGGCTCCGTGGAGGTCGGCGCGTTCGACTCGGCTCGGCTCGGCTCGCGGCGGGGCGGGCGTCAACTGGTCCAGAAGAGGCGAGCCGTGGCCTTCTCGGTCTCGGCGGGGACGGCCTGGACCAGGTGCTCGATGACCTTGTCGGGGCCGATGCCCTCGGACTCGGCGTGGAAGGTCGTGACGATCCGGTGCCGCAGCACGATCCGAGCGACGCGGCGGATATCGTCGATCCCGGCGTGCAGCCGGCCCGAGAGCGCGGCGCGGGCCTTGGCGGCGAGGATCAGCGACTGGCCGGCGCGGGCCGGCACCCCAGGAGACCCACTTGCGCACCAGCTCGGTGGCCTCGGGCTCGTTGGGACGGGTGGCGCGGACGATGTCGTGCGCGTAGCGGAACACGTGGTCCGCCACGGGGACCCGGCGGACCAGGTGCTGCAAGGCGAGGATCCGCTCGCCCGAGAGGGTCGGCTGGGGTGCCGGGGTCGCGTCGCCCGTGGTGCGTCGCAGGATCTCGAGCTCCTCGTCGGCCGTCGGATACGGCACCAGCACGTTGAGCATGAACCGGTCGAGCTGCGCCTCGGGCAGCGGATAGGTGCCCTCCTGCTCGATCGGGTTCTGCGTCGCCAGGACGAAGAACGGGTCGGGAAGGGGATAGGTCGTCCCGCCCGCGGTGACGTGCCGCTCCTGCATTGCCTCGAGGAGCGCGGCCTGGGTCTTGGGCGGCGTCCGGTTGATCTCGTCGGCCAGGATGATGTTGGCGAACAGCGGACCGGCGATGAACGTGAACCGACGCCGGCCGGTCTCGGGGTCATCCTGGAGGATGTCGGTGCCGGTGATGTCCGACGGCATCATGTCGGGCGTGAACTGGATGCGGCGGAAGTCCAGGTGGAGGATCCGCGCGACGGTGCTCACCAGCAGCGTCTTGGCCAGCCCCGGCACGCCGATCAGCAGGACGTGCCCGCGTGCCAGCAGCCCGGTGAGCAGGTCCTCGACGACGGCCTCCTGGCCGATGATGACCCGGGCGATCTCGTCGCGCATCCGGCGGTAGTCGTGCGCCAGCGAGGCGACGGATGCGGCATCGCCGTCGCCGCCTCGGGGATGATGGTCATCGGGCTGGTCGGGCGTTGGCATGGTCCGAGGGGTCCTTGAGGGGGCCTGGCCGGGAATGCCAGGCTCACACGCCGCCGGTGTGGATGTCAAGGGGCATGCCGGCGCGTAAGCACCGCCTCGGCGGGACTTTTCGAGCATGGTCCGCGACCGGTACGCTGGACCCTGGGGCGGAACAGACCGGGATCGGAGCGGCGAGGGGAGGCATGCATGGCCGAGGACGATGCGAACGAGGTGGACGGGCTGCTCGCGGGCTATCCCGTGACAATCGAGATCCCGGTGCAGTGGGGCGACCAGGACGCATTCGCGCACGTGAACAACGTGACTTACTTCCGCTGGTTCGAGTCGGCGCGAATCGCCTATTTCCTGCGCGTCAATCTGATGAATCCGCTGGAGGGATCGCAGGTCGGCCCGATCCTCGCCGCATCGTCGTGCGACTACCGGAGGGCGATCGTGTTCCCCGACACGGTGCGCGTCGGCATCCGGGCCCCGCGGATCGGACGGACGAGTATCGCGTTCGAGCACCGGATCGTCAGCGTCGAGCAGCGGGCGCTCGCGGCCGAGGGGACGTCGACCACGGTGGTCTACGACTATGTGGCGAAGTGCCCCAGCCCGGTGCCGGACGAGCTGCGGCGGGCGATCGAGGAGCTGGAGGGGGCTACAGGGAGGTCAGATTGCTCGCCGCGGTCGATGGACTGATGATCACAGAAGGCGCCCCGACGACTGCCACTCAGGTTGTTGGTCCAACATGAGGGGCACGGGGGCGGCGACCAATCAGTTGTCTTTCCCGGGATCGGCGAGAATCGGCGGTCCGCGCCCGCCGGTCCCGGGTGCGAGAGATCAGGGCCTGGCGTCGGCCTCGGCCTTGTTTTCGAGGTACCAGCGGATCGTCCGGGCCAGGCCGGCCTCGAGGCTGGTGGGCGGCTTCCAGTCGAGCACGCTCTCCATCTTCGAGACGTCGAGCACCTTGCGCATCACGCCGTCGGCCTTGGTGGTGTCCCAGACGATCTCGCCGCGGAAATTGGTGAGCTTCGCGACGACCTCGGAGAGCTCGCGGATCGACGTGCCGATGCCCGTGCCGATGTTGAGCGGCTCCTTGTAACCGCTCCTCAGCAGCCGGGCGACGGCCTCGGCGGCGTCGCCCGAGTAGATGAACTCGCGCACCGGGGCACCCGTGCCCCAGCAGACGACCTTGTCGGCGCGGGACTGGACCGCGTCGGCGAACTTCTTGATCAGGGCGGCGGCGACGTGCGAGCGGTACTCGCCGAAGACGTCGTACTCGCCGTATAAATTGGTGACGATCGGCATCTGGCCGACGATGTCGTACCCGCGACCGTAGGCGCGCAGGCCGACCTCGAGGACCTTCTTGGTGAATCCGTACGACTCGACCGATGGGTGCAAGGGTCCGGCCCAGAAGTCGGTTTCCTTCATGTCGCCGGCGACGGCGCCGGGGTACGAGCAGGCCGAGCCGATGGCCATCACCTTCTTCACGCCGGCCTTCGCGGCCGCCTCGAGCAGGTTGACGCCCATGATGATGTTCCTGGCGAAGATCTGCGTCGGCTCGGCGATGCAGATTCCCAGGCCGCCGTAGTAGGCCGCCGAGTGGACGATGGTGTCCGGCCGCAGCCGCTCGACCACGCGCCTCGTCTGCGACGCGTCCATCATGTCGAACTCGGGCCGGCCCGGCGCCGCCACGTCGTAGTCGTGACGACGCAGGGCCTCGGCGATCCGGCGGCCGAAGAACCCGGTCCCGCCGGTCAGTAGCACGCGCTCCTTCATGGTTCCCGCTCCTTGGGTGAATCGGTCTGGTGGGGTCGAGAGCTCGAGAGGTGGACGTGGAGGGTGAAGGGTGGGCCTCGCCTCGCGGCCCGCCGGAAACCGCTGGCGAATCCCGGTGGGCCTCGCTGCGCTCGACCCACCCTACGATTTCAGACCCACCCCACGTTTTCGGGTATGCCCCGTCAGGCGTTGCGCAGGGGGTTGGAGATCGTCAGCACGCGGAGGATCTTCACCAGCTCCTGGATGCTGCCGTCCAGGTCGACCTTGGCGCGGAAGCCCAGCGCCTTGAGGCGGCTGTAGTCGACCTCATAGTCGCGCTGGTCGGGGTCGCTGCCCACCTGGGCTTCGTGGAGGTAGAAGTCCACGTATTCCTTGATCTTCACCGCGATCTCGCGCTTGGTGTAGTTCATCGACTCGTCGCCGACGTTGAACACCTTGCCGCTCATCGCGTCGAAGTTCTGCATGGCGAACGGATAGATTGCGGCGGCGTCGCTGCTGTGGAGGAAGGTGCGGCGGAAGTAGCCCTCGAAGAGGACGATCTGGCGGTTGTGCACCGCCTGGTAGACGAAGTCGTTGACCAGGAGGTCCAGCCGCATCCGCGGCGAGCTGCCGAACACGGTGGCGAAGCGGAGGATGCTGTGCTGCCGGCCCGAGTCGCGGATGAGCATCTCGGCGTCGCGCTTGGTCTGGCCGTAGAGGGTCAAGGGCGCGATCGGCGTCTCCTCGTTGGCGACGCCGAGGACCTTGCCGTAGGTCGAGCCGGTCGAGGCGAAGATCAGCCGCTGGCCCCGGCCCATCTGGTCGAGGATGTTCCTGGTGCCGTCGACGTTGGTCGTGACGCTCAGGGTCGGGTCGGCCGCGCAGGCCGGGTAGCCGACGATCGCCGCGAGGTGGAGGATCCAGTCGGGGTCGTGCATCACCTTCGCCACCGCGGCGGCGTCGCGGATGTCGCCCTTGACGATCTTCAGCCGCGGGTGCGAGCAGAAGCCCAGGAGCGGCTGAGCGCCGAACATGAGCGAGTCGAAGATCGTCACCTCGTGCCCCTGCTCGAGGATCATGGGCGCGAGGACCGAACCGATGTAGCCGGCGCCGCCGGTGATCAATACCTTGGCCAAGGTCGCAACTCCTTTGTGCTGGCCGGGGACGCGATGCGGCGTCGGGCCGCGGGGTCGGGCTCGGCGGTCGTCGGTTTGCATGCGACGACCGATCTTGCCTCGCTCCATCGGACCGATCGGGCTCTCGCCCCGGAAGACTCCATCCTTCTCCAGGTTGTGGGTCCGAAGACCCGCGCAGCGAGGGGTTCAACCCTCGGTGTTCGGCGGTTGCCGCGTCGGGAGCGATCCCTCCGCGCGGCGGGCCCGGCGGCGCGTTGCTATCGATCGCAAAACGCCAGCCGGCGTGGCCTCATGGCCGATTCGTTCGCCGGCTCGGGGGATTCCATCCCGCGGGGCCGACGCTTCTCCGGTGAATGCCCCTGATGCCTCCTGCAAGGGTCCTCAATATCTGCGGAGCGATTCCCGTTCGTCCGCCATGGAGCAGTCGCAATGCGAGGGATTCGGCGACGGGGACGAGTGCGGCGTAGCCCGTCGCGGTCGGCCTGTCGAGTGGTACGACCAGGTAGCTACCGCGGATCGCGGCCACAGGATACCGTGAGGTGGAAGATCAACGCAAGTGCGATTACGAGTCGAGGTCGCACTCGAGGCGCGCGGGGACGGAGCGGCTGCCGCAAGCCGTTGGCGGGCCGACCGATCCGCGCCGGCGGCCCGGCTCCGGGATTTCCGAACATGCCCCGCATCGCGATCGACGACCCGGACGATCCGCGGATCGCCGCGTACCGCGCCCTCAAGGCAACCAACGCGACGAGGCACCTCGACCAGTTCGTGGTCGAGGGCGAGCGGCTGGTCGAGCGGCTGCTGGCGAGCCGGTTTCCGGCCGTGTCGGTCCTGGTGGGCGACCGCCACGAGGGACGCCTGGCGACGGAGATCCCCGAGGACGTGCCCGTGTATGTCGCGCCCCACGCGATGGTCGACGCAATCGTCGGGTTCCCGTTCCATCGCGGCGTCGCTCGCCTGCGGCCGCCGATGGCCCTGGCCGTCGATCGAGGAACTGACTGCCGACGACTCGCGCCCGATGTTCGTCGTCGTCTGCCCCAAGCTGAGCAACCCGGAGAACCTCGGCGCGCTGGCGCGGATCGGCGACGTGTTCGGGGTGGACGCGATCCTGGCCGGTCCCGAGTGCCCCGACCCGCTGTCACGTCGAGTGCTGCGCGTGTCGATGGGAGCGGCCCTGCGCGTGCCCGTGATCGTCGCGGATGGCCTCCTCGCGGCCGCGTCTCGGCTGGCCGACGGGCGCGGCTTCGAGCTGGTCGCGGCGGTCGCGGACCCGAGTGCGGCCCCCTTCGAGGCCGTACCGCGGCCTCGGCGGCTCGCGCTGGTCCTCGGCGATGAGCACGAGGGGATTGCCCCCGCGTGGCTATCGCGGTGCCATCACGCCGTCACGATCCCCATGCGGGCGGGTGCCAGCTCGCTCAACGTCGCGGTGGCGGCGGGAATCCTGATCTACCACTACTGGCGATACGATCCATGAACGGCGCCGGGCCCTCAGGGCTGGCTCAGCGGGCCGATTTCCTTGTGCCGCTGCTCGGCGGGGCCGCCCCGGTGCTGCGACAGGTTCCGCGCGGTGTTGACCAGGCAGACGTGCGAGAACGCCTGGGGGAAGTTGCCGAGCTGTCGCTTCGCGATCGGGTCGTACTCCTCGGCGAGCAGGCCGAGGTCGTTGCGGATGTCGAGCAGCCGCTGATACACCTCGCGGGCCTCGTCGCGGCGGCCCTGGAGGCGCGAGGTTGTCGGCCAGCCAGAAGGTGCAAGGCAGGAACGCTCCCTCGCCGGGGGGGAGGCCATCCACCTCGGGTTGGGAGTCGTACCGCTGGACGAACCCGTCGCGCAGCAGGCGCTCCTCGATGGCGGCGACCGTCCCCTTCATCCGAGGGTCGTCGGCGGGCAGGAAGCCGACCAGGGGGATCATCAGCAGGCTGGCGTCGAGGTGCGGCGACCCGTAAGACTGGACGAATGAGTTGAGCTTGGTGTCGAAGCCCTTCGCGCAGACCTCGCGGTGGACCGTCTCGCGGGCGTTCTTCCACTTCTCCAGGTCGGCGCCGGCATAGCCGAATTCCTCGATGGCCTTGACCCCGCGGTCGAAGGCGACCCAGGCCATGACTTTGGAATGGGTGAAGTGCCTGCGCTCGCCGCGGACCTCCCAGATGCCCTCATCCGGCTCTTTCCAGGCATGCTCGAGGAAGTTCAGGATCACCTTGCCGACGTGCCAGGCGTCGTCGAGGTCGCTCAGGCCGTGGCGGTGGGCCTGGTAGAGGGCGTCGGCGACCTCGCCGTAGACGTCGAGCTGGAACTGGCCCGAGGCGGCGTTGCCGACGCGCACGGGCCGCGAGCCCTCGTAGCCGGGGAGCCAGTCGAGCTCGAACTCGGTGAGCCGCCGCTCGCCGCCGACGCCGTACATGATCTGCAGGTTCTCGGGCCGGCCGGCGACGGCGCGGAGCAGCCAGTGTCGCCACTCTCGGGCCTCGTCGAGATATCCGGCGTTGAGCAGCGAGAGCAGGGTGAAGGTGGCGTCGCGGAGCCAGCAGTAGCGATAGTCCCAGTTGCGGACGCCGCCGATCTTCTCGGGGATCGACATGGTCGGCGCGGCGACGATCCCCCCGGTCGGCCCGTAGGTGAGCGCCTTGAGCGTCAGGAGCGAGCGGAGCACGGGCTCCTCCTCGCAGCTCTGGTCGCCGCTGCAAAGCTTCGACCAGGCATGCCAGTAATCGTCGGCGTCGTGGATGACGCCTTCGGCATCGAGGCCCGCAGGAGCCTTGGCGGTTGACGGATGCCACGCGAGGGTGAAGGGGACCTTCTCGCCCTCGCGGACGACGAAGTCGGCCACGGTCGCATAGCCCTCGCCCTTCTGCTCGACCCACGACCGTAGCCGGAGCTTGTCGGCCCCCGCGATCGCAGCGATCCCCCGCTCGTGGTGCGTCACCCAGGGGACGATCCAGCCGTAGTCGAACCGGATCACCAGCTCCGAGCGGACCGGGACCTCGCCCGCAAGCCCCTCGACGACGCGGGCCACCGTCGGCGTATCGCTGTCGATGGCCATCGCGTCGATGATCCGCACCGCGCCCGAGACGGTGATGAAGTCGGTCTCGAGCACCATCGAGCCGTGCCGATAACGCCGCTCGACTTTCTTGACCTCGACCTTCTTCTCGTCGGCCGCCAGCTTCCACCGGCCGTTATCGGGCGAGCCCAGGAGCGCCGCGAAGCACGCCCCCGAGTCGAACCGGGGAACGCAGAGCCAGTCGATCGAGCCGTCGCGGCCGACCAGCGCGGCCGTCCGGCAATCGCCGATCATCGCGTAGTCCTCGATCCTCATCGCCATGGCGCGATCGATCCCCTTTTGTCTCGGCACCGCGTGGCGGTTGCGGATCGCAGCGAATCGATGCCAGCCGGGCGGGACGGACTCCGACCCGCTCGTCGGTGCGGTGGATCACCGGCTCCGAGCCGCAACTGGCGCGTGCAATCTCGAAATGTCTGCCGATCGGAGGATTCGTCGCCGCGGTCGCGGGACGGCTTCAGAACCAGGCCCATCGAGCTGCAGCAGGAGCCAGTCCCTCGGCAGGGGCAGCGGCGCGTGCAGCTCTTCGGAGACGGCCATGTCGTGCAGGAAGAGCCCCTCCTCGATCTGGCGCACGATCTCCGGGCCCGTGCACCGTCAGCGAGAGCTCGCGGTTGTTGCGGAGGCTCAGGTCGTCGAAGTTGCCGGTGCCCATGTAGACCATCGTGCCGTCGACGGCCATGGCCTTGACGTGCGTCATCGCGGGATACAGGAACACGCGGGCCCCGCCCGCGGAGCAGGGCGTTGGCCGTCATGGCCGAGTACTTGTTCATGGTGCGGACGTCGCCGCGCATGGTGAGCACGGCGCGGACGTCCACGCCCGCGCGCCCTCGCGGCGACCAGCTTCTTCGATGAGGATGCGGTCGTCGAAATAGGGGTTCTCGAGGTAGATGTGGTGCCGCGCCGTGTCGACGGCGCCGTAGACGGCCTCCTTGAGCGTGCGGATCGGCGGGTCGACGTCGGTGCGCACCACGCGGACCACGGCGTTGGGGGACGATCGTCGGCGGCGACGTCGGGCGGCGTGCACGCGACGGCTCGGCAGCCGCCGAGCGACTCCCAACGCTCGGCGAAGACGGCCTCGAGCTGGGCCACGATCGGGCCCTCGGCCAGGTAGTTGAAGTTGTGCCAGCGCTCGAGCGAGGGCTGCGTCAGGATCATCGAGCCGGACCAGGCGATCCGGTCGTCGATCACGGCGAGCTTGCGATGATCGAAGCGGAAGCCGGGGTCGGGGGTCTCGATCAGGTGGACGTTCGGCTCGGCCCTGAGGGCGTCGAGGAACGAGGGGGCACCGCCCTGGTCGACGTGGGCGTTGGTCTCGCCGATCACGAAGCCGCCGCGGTCGATCATGACGCGGACCAGTACGCCGGCGCGGGCCCGCTCGATCAGGGCCGCGGCGACCGGGCGGCCCGCCGGGTCGTCGCCCCAGCCGAAGATCATGAGATCGATGCGGCAGCGGGCCGAGGCGATCAGCTCCATCAGGGCGTCGTAGGCCGGGCTGGCTGTCGAACAGCGGGGTGAGCCGCGCCGGGGTGCAGCGGGCCGCCCGCCTCCGGGCACTGGTGGCCCGGCGGGACCGGGCCGTGCGGGACGCAGCCGGCGACCCGCACGCCGAGCCGCTCCATCAGCCGGGCCGAGCCGATCTCGAGCGAGCGGATCGGACGCGTGGACGAACTCGTCGCAGGTTCGCGCACGAGCGTCTCGCGGAGCATCAGCAGCTATTGCCCGGGGCTCACGGTCCGCTCGAAGCTCGCGCCCGGGCGGCTGCACCGCGTTCGGCGGCAGCTCGCGCTCGGCGTGATCGCCCCCGTCGGCCGGCGACCAGATGCACGAGGATCGTCGCGATCGCGCCAAGTCGTCACCGCGCGCACCATCAGACCGCCCCTCCTGGACGAGAGTCTCGCCCTCATCTCATCGGCCGGGTGCGGAGAATGTCGTGAGGAAACGTCGACGTCTCCTTGACCGCCGGCCGCCGCGATGCTGAAGTCGCCGGGTGGCAATGCGATCGGTGGACAATGACGACAGAAGGGCCATCCATGACGTTCGACCACGACGAGTATCCGCATCCTGGCCGAGTGCCTGCGAGTCGCTGGACCGGGGCTTCGAGCCAGCTCCCCGAGTTCGCGCCGCGAGCTCGACCTCGGCCGCGATGCGCTCGGTGCTGCTGGAGACGGCCGAGCGGCTGCGGGAGAACTAGCCGTATCACCATCCGCTCTACGTCGGCCAGATGCTCAAGCCGCCGCACCCGGTCGCCCGGATGGCCTATGCCCTGGCGATGTTCCTCAACCCGAACAACCACGCGCTCGACGGCGGCCGGGCGACCTCGGCGATGGAGAAGGAGTCGGTCGCCCGGATCGCCGCGATGTTCGGCTGGGACTCGCACCTGGGCCATCTCGTGCGGCGGGGGGACGATGGCGAATTTCGAGGCGCTCTGGGTCGGCCGCGAGCTGCGGCCCGGGCAAGGCGGTCGCGGCCTCGTCGCAGGCGCATTACACCCACTCGCGGCTCTCGGCCGTGCTGGGCGTGCCGTTCGTCAAGGTCGCCCGTCGACGCACGCGGGTCGGATGGATGTCACCGGCCCTGGAGGACGCCCTGCGAAGAGGGCGAGATCGGGACGGTGGTCGTGACGCTCGGGACGACGGCCGCCGGCACCGTCGACCCGCTGCCCGGGTGCTCGAGCTGCGGCGACGCTATCGATTTCCGCATCCACGTCGACGCCGCGTACGGCGGCTATTTCACGCTGGCGGACGAACCTCGGAGCCGAGGCCCGCGCGGCGTTCGACCGCATCGCCGAGGCCGACTCGATCGTCATCGATCCGCACAAGCACGGGCTCCAGCCGTATGGCTGCGGCTGCGTGCTGTTTCGCGACCCGGCCGTGGGGCGGTTCTACAGGCACGACTCGCCCTACACGTATTTCAGCTCGGCCGAGTTGCACCTGGGCGAGATCTCGCTCGAATGCTCGCGGGCCGGCGCCTCGGCGGCGGCGCTGTGGGCCACGATGCGGCTGCTGCCGCCCGAGCCGGGCGGCGCGTTCGCCGCGGGGCTCGAGATCTTGCCGCGAGGCGGCGCTGATCCTCCATCGCGCGCTCGAGTCCGACGGCCGCTTCGCCCCGCTGTTCCCGCCCGAGCTCGATATCGTCGTCTGGGCCGTCCGCGCGGCGACGGCCGGCGAGTCCTCCGACGCGGGCCCGCCGTCTGTTCCGACGCCGCCGAGCGGCTGCGACCTGCATCTGGCCCTGGCGACGTTCCCGCGCCGATGGCCGAGGCCGCGCAGGCCCGTCGAGCGACTGGGATGCCGACGAGATCGTCTGCCTTCGCGCCTGCGCCATGAAGCCCGAGCATCGCGAGTGGATGCCCGAGATCCTGCGGCGGCTCGGTCGGGCTGCCGAGGATTGAGGAGAGGGGCTGGATCGGTTATAGGTGTTAGGTGGAGCTGTCTCGGGAATATGGGAAACAGCCGTTAGGAGAGAACATGACCGCGTTCTTGACCTGGATCGGCATCGTCGTGGCGGCCATCGGCTCGACTCCGGGTTCCGGGTGGTGGGACGCCCGGGTCGAGGCGTCGCTCGATCGCGCCCCGCGCGTGAAGGCGGCCATGGGTGAAGCTGCTCGAGTCGTGCCCGGCCGAGCACCGCCCGGCCTGGCGTACCTGGTGGCGTACCTGCCGCTCCGCGACCTCGAGAATCGCTGCCGTCCGAGGCGATCTGCCGCCAACGTCGGCCCTGGCCTACCGGGCCCGCGGCGAGGTCCCCTGGGGCGCCGGCCTGCCGCGATGACGTCTTCCTCGACGCGGTCCTGCCCCACGTCAGCGTGACCGAGCCGCGCGACTCGATGCGGGCCGAGTTCCACGACCGGTACCTGCCGGTGGTCCGGGACTGCAGGCGGCCCGGCGAGGCGGCCCTCGCGATGAACAAGGTGCTCTTCCGCGACTACAAGGTCGTGTACAACACGCGTCGGCTGCGGACCGACCAGAGCTCGAAGCGAGTCGATCAAGCAGGGGATGGCGACGTGCACGGGCCTGTCGATCATGCTGGTCGAGGCGTGCCGGTCGGTCGGGGTGCCGGCGCGGCTGGCCGGGATCGCGGCCTGGCCCGGCTCGGGGCGGCAATCACACCTGGGTCGAGGTCTGGGACGACGGCTGGCACTTCGTCGGCGCCGCCGAGCCCGACGAGAAGGGGCTCGATCACGCCTGGTTCGTCGGCGACGCCGCCAGGGCGATCAAGGGGAGCGGTCGCAATGCGATTCACGCCGTCACCTATCGCCCGACGGGGACCTTCTTCCCCATGGTCTGGGCCGAGTCCGACCGCGTGCCCGGCGAGGACGTGACCGACCGTTACACGCGCGGGGCGACTGGCCGCGGCACTCCGCTCGCCGCCCTCGGCTGATGGTCGAGGTGCGGCGACGGGGCCATCGCGTCGAGGCCGAGGTACGGCACGCTCGACCGCGATGACGCGGATCCTCGCCCGCTCGGCTCGAGCCTCGGCCCGACGGCCGACATCAACCGCCACCTGACCTGCGAGGCCCCCTCCGGCGGCTCGCTGCTGGTCGTCGCCCGGCAGGGGCAATCCGCGGCGGTCCGGCCGGTCGACGGTCGCCGGCGACACGGTCGTCCGCGTGGACCTCGATCGCCCCGCGCCGCCGCGAGACCCGCGCCGAGCTGAGCGGATCTTCGCCGACCGCTTCTCCGCCGACGAGTCCAGTGCGCGACGGCCGCCGGAAGCTCCTCGCCGAGCTGCCCTGGGACGAGTCGATGCGCGACCTGGCCTGGGCGGCCTACAAGGCCTCGCCGGTCCACGAGCCGCTCCGCCGCGAGTTCGAGGCGAAGACGCGTCGCGACGAAGGATCGGACGAGCCCCTACCTCTGGCGGCACGTCGGCACAGAAGCCGGCCGGGGGCTGGGCGCTGGTCATCGCGATGCACGGCGGCGGCGGTGCACCCGAAGGAGGTGAACGACCAGCAGTGGCATTCGATGTTCGAGCGATACTACAAGGAGCATCCCGAGGCGGGCGGCTATGTCTACCTGGCGCTCCGGGCCCCCAACGACGAGTGGAACGGCTTCTACGACGACGCGATCTGCCCGATGGTCGAGCGATTGATCCGGCAGTTCGTCGCTGTTCGCCGACGTGGACCCGGACCGGGTCTATGCGCTGGGGGCGTCGCACGGCGGCTACGGCGCGTTCGTGATCGGCCCGAAGATGCCCGACCGGTTCGCCGCCGTCCACGCCTCGGCCGCGGCGCCGACGCCGGGCGAGACGCATGAGCGAGAACCTCCGCGACCTGCGATTCACCGTCATGGTCGGCGACAAGGACACCGCCTACGGCCGCGCCGATCGCTGCCGGGCGTTCGTCAAGGAGATCGACGGGCCTGAAGGCCCGATACGGCGGTTATCCCGGCGAGGTCCGCGATCCTGCCCGGCGTCGGCCACTCGGTACCCGACCGCGACATGGTGGCCGAAGATGCTCAGATCGGGCATCGCGACTCCCCGGCCGGACCGCGTCATCTGGGCGATGTCCGACGACGTCCTCAAGCACTTCTACTGGCTCGAGGCCCCGCACCCCGACCCCTCGGGCCGGATCGAGGCCGCGGCTGCACGACAACACGATCACGCTGAAGACGGAGCACCAGGGCGAGGTCGCCCTCTGGCTGGATGCGCCGCTGGTCGACCTCGCCCGGCCGGTCGTCGTCGAGCGCGACGGCCACAGGAGACCTTCACGCCCCGGCCCAGCCCGGAGACGTTCTGCGAGGGCCTTGAGCAGCGCGGCGATCCGCGGCTGGCGGCGCCGGCGCGGGTCATGGTCCAGGGCGAGAGCCGGAGGAAACCCTGAATCGCTTACTTGCCTTCCTCAACGTCCACCAGCCCCACGTCGATCCCCTGCCCGCCGCCCGTCTGGTGGCAGTGAACGGCCAGGACGACCTTCGCGCCCGGCTTGAGGAGGCTCGCGGGCGGGCTCGGCGATCTCGACGGGCTGGTAGGTCGTGACGTAGCCCGGACTCTCGCGCGGCGAGGATGCCGTCGATGTAGATCTCGACGTCCTCGTCGTGGTAGAGCGAGGAGCTGGACGCGGGCGGGGTCGGTCGAGGCGGGCAGCGTGACCTCGCGCCGCAGCCAGATGTCGGGCGTGTTCCAGCCGGTCGCGACCCGGATGCCCGGGGTGTCCGGCGGTGCCGAACCCGGCGGGGCCCTCGCTTCCAGCCGCTGTCGTCGAAGCCGGGCTGGGTCCAGTCATCCGACGGCCGGCTCGGTCGTGTACCGCCAGGGGAACGATCGCTCGCGCGAGGCCGGCACGAGCTCGGTGACACTGCGGCGGGGTCGGGGCGGGCGCATAGTCGCCGAGCTGGAACCGGTCGCGGCCCGCCCACTTCTTCCACGTCGCCGGGTCGTCCAGCATCTTGATGAACACGCCGCCGATCACCGGGCGGGCATGCATGCCGTCGCTCCTGCGGTTGTCGGTGTACGTACGAGTCGACGAACGGCAGCCGCGCGGTGGTGTCGTTCAGGTAGTCGTAGATCGGCGAGACGATCGCCTCGAAGTCGCCGCGGTCGTCGGCCAGGGTCGCGCTCCAGAGGCACCAGTCGGTCTTGGTGAGCTGGGTGCGCGAGAGTCGAGCGGCACGCCGTAGCGCTGGAGGACGCTTCTTGTAGTAGGCGACCTCCTGCCGGGCGACCTCGGGCGGGAAGACGTCCAGGCCCAGGAGCTTGTCCCAGACCAGGTTGTACTTCTGGCTCCAGGTGTTCGGCTTGTCGAAGGCGATGCGGTAGTGGTCGCCGTCGCCGGCCATCTTCATCCAGTGGCGGGCGTTTTCGCGGGCCAGGGCCAGGTACTTCGCGCCCGACGCGCGCGTCGCCGCGCATCCGGCAGAGGTCGCCGTAGGCGGCGATGGCCAGGATCGCCTTGACCGAGAGGTTGGCGTTGTGGGCCAGGTGGCCCATGAAGTCGTCGGTGCAGAGCTGGTTCTCGGGATCCTCGCCGTACTTCTCGAGGTAGGCCTCCCACCGGGTCAGCTGCGGCCACCATCGCGAGGCGAAATCGGCGTTGCCGTCCATCCGGGCGATGGCGGCGCAGAGCAGGATCAGGTTGCCGCTCTCCTCGACCGGCATCATGTCGGCCTCGTTCTTCGAGTCCTCGCCGCCGCCGTAGACCTGGCCGTTGGCCTGCGGATAGGTGCCGACGTCGTGCGGGGCGAACGGGAACTTCCAGCGCGGCGAGGTGCTGTAGACCATCGCGGGGGCGACCAGCGCCTTGGCGTAGGTCGGGCCCATCAGCAGGAACTGCGGCGCGGCGGGATAGATCACGTCGACCGTCGCGACGCAGCCGTTGCTGCTGTTCTCCTTGGGGAAGAGCAGCGGCTGCTTGTTGGCGTCGGCCGCCAGGCCGCAGCCGGCCAGCGCCTGGCGATAGGCCAGCGCGACAGATCCGGGCGTAGCGGATGCCGCCCGCTCTCGTCAGGTCGGCCATCAGATCCCGGTCGAACGCCTCGCAACGGCGCGACCAGGCTCGGCGTAGTCCCGCTCGGCCGTCGTGGAGCAGCTCGGCCGGTCGTCGCCGTCGCGCCGCCAGTACGGCCGCAGCTTCTGGCCGAGGAACTTGATCGCGTAGATCTCGTCGTAGGCGATCATGAGGTGCCGCGAGACGGGAGTTGCCCCGACCCTTCCCAGGTCGAAGAGCGAACGCCAGGCACGGCTCGCGGTCGTTCGGCGGCGCGGGGATGCGGTCGTCGTCGCGATCGGGGAGCGTTCCCGTTCGCGACGAAGCCGGCGACCAGGTCGCGCGCTCGCGCCGATGGCCGCCTTCGACCTCGGAGGAAGGTGCCGCGACATAGACATGGCCCCAGTCGATCCGCGTATCGTCGCCGGCCGGCTGGAGGAGCGTCTGGTCGACCGTGCCGGCCCGCAGCGCCGTCAGGCCGCCGATGGTCTCGCGCTGCCACTCGACCTCCTGCGCCGGCGCGTTGACGGTCAGCAGTGCGCTCGTGCTGTCGTAGATCGAGACGGAGTGTTCGGCGCCGTCGACCGAGCGGACGTCCCAGGTCAGGTAGGTCAGCGGCCGGGCCAGGACGTCCAGGTCGTCGGGAAGCGACGGGCGTCATGAAGGTGAGCGTGACGTGCAGGTGGCCGTCGTCGAACTCGTAGATCGTCCGGGTCGGGCAGGACCTCGAGGCCGACCTGCTTCATGGCCGGCACGCCCTTCGGCTCGGGGCCCATGAGGCGATAGGCCTTGCCGTCGATCCGGATCAGGCTGACGAGCGGGTGCGGATGGCGGGTCCAGTGGCGGGTGGTGTCGTCGGTCAGCCGGTCGGCCATCGACCAGATGCTCAGATACGGGTCGCTCGCGACCAGCGGGACGGCCGGCGGACGGAATGACCCCTCGCGGGCGGCGGCGGGCTGCTGGGCCCTCGCCGTCGATATGGCCGGACCGGCCGCTGCGAAACCCGAGGCCAGGGCGATCGCCGCCGACAACCTCAACATCTGTGATCGATCCATCCCGGTCACCTCGTTGCCTGATACGGAAGGGCCCGACGGGCCACGCCCGCCCCGCGCAGGGCGCCCCGGCCCCGGAAGCCGCTTCGAGTATCGGGCGGGTGCCGCGGAGACGCAAGGGGGCGTATCCCGCCTTCCTGCGACGGCGGTTTTCGTCGACTCTGCCCCGACCATCCGGCCAGGAAAGCCAGGTCACGAGATCGGACGGCCTCCGATGTGAGCCTCGGCGTGCTCGGCCTACGCTCGTGCAATCCGCACGGCGTACCCCGCATGTTGCACGACGGCCGGGATTGGGGCCACACGCGCCGCGCCGCGGCAATTTGATTTAAAGCGTTCGCGCAGCTTTCACATAGAGAATTCGGTAAGTGTGCGGCACGGCCGGTGCTATGACGGAGCTGGCCCCACCAGGGACCGCGGCGCCACGCCGCGATGCCGCGGCCCGGTGGGCAAATCGGGCGTCGGTACGCCCGGAAGGAGGTTCTGACGATGAGATGGGCCTTGTGGTTCGTGCTGGTGGTGGCGGTAGCGGCCGGGGGTTGCGGTAGCCCGGCGGGGCTGGTCCCCGTCTCGGGCAAGGTGCTCTATCACGGCGAGCCGGCCGCCGGCGCCGTCGTGTATTTCCACCGGCAGGCGGAGCCCGGCGGCCTCGGCTCGCCGATCCCTTTCGGCATCGTCGAGGATGATGGCACGTACTCGCTGACCACCGAGGGCCTTGGATCGGCGCCCGGCCGGGAAGTATTCCGTCCTGGTCGAGTGGCACGACCAGGGGGACGGCGTCACGCCGGTGAAGAGCCGCGGCAACGCCAAGCTGGTGAAGCGCAGCCGGGTACGGTCGGGCCCCGACCGGCTCAAGGGCCGGTACTTCGACCTGGCGAAGCCCCTGCTGCATGCCGACGTCATGGCGGGGTCCGGTACGTTGCCGACGTTCGAGCTGAACGACTGAGGAAAGCGTTCGATTGTCCCGTATCACATGGTGCCGCAAGGGTGCGGCGTGATTCCTGGCAGAGAATTGGTTCTTCTTCGACATGGAGCTTCTCGCAATGAAAGGTCCTTCTCGCCCATCGGCACGCCCGGCGGGCTTCACCCTGATCGAGCTCCTGGTGGTGATCGCGATCATCGCCGTGCTGATCGCGCTGCTTGCTGCCCGCCGTCCAGGCGGCCCGCGAGGCCGCGCGGCGGGCGCAGTGCGTCAACAACCTCAAGCAGATCGGCCTGGCGACGCTCAACTTCGAGAGCACGTACACGTACCTGCCGCCGAAGGGGATGCCGGTCAACCAGACCAACTGGAACGCGACCGACCCGAACGCCGACGCGCAGGCCGCGATCCCGAACATCTCGGCGTCGTACATCACGCATGATCCTGCCGTACATGGAGCAGACGGTGATCTACAACCAGATCAACCTGAGCCCGGCGGCGTCCGACACGGTGAACATCCCGCCGTGCGTCGGGTCCGGTGCGCTGCACTCGGGGTTGAACTCGGTGTACTCGGTGGCGATCAACGCCTTCCTCTGCCCGTCGTCGCCGGGCTCCGCCGACGATCAACTACTACAACACCTTCTGGGGTCCGTACGGCGACGGCGGCGGCGACGTCTGCACGCCGGGCGCGCCGGCACCGACCGGCAGCGTATCGAACCTCAATCCGCCCCCGACCCAGATCTGGGGCCGGACCGACTACTTCCCGATCCCCGGGTCTGCACAACACGGCCCTGCTGGCCGCCGGGATGAGCCCGGGCTACATCGCCGCCGTCGGCGAGGGCAAGGACTCGGGCACGATCACCGGCTGGACGATCACCAACAAGATCCGGATGGCGTCGATCACCGACGGCACGTCGAACACGCTGATGGTCTCGGAATGCGGCGGGAAGCCGATCGGCTACAACGGATTCCGCCAGATCTACAACTCGGAGGTCGACGGCCTGCCGGTGGACGGCGTCATCGAGCCGGTCAGCAGCGGCGGCGGCGCCTGGGCCGACCACTTCACGTACTCCAGCCTGGCCGGCGCCCAGGGCCGGCAGAACGGCATCCGCGGCGGCACCTGCATGGTCAACTGCACGAGCAATAACGAGATCTACGCGTTCCACCCCGGTGGGGCGAATGCGCTGTTCGTGGACGGCTCGGTGCACTTCATCAAGGACGTCGCCTCGGTGCAGATCATCGCCGCCCTGGTCACCCGGGCCGGCGGCGAGATCGTCAGCAGCGACCAGTATTGATTGCCTCAACTCGACTTGGAGCCGGCCCCGCCCGTCCGCCTCGGCGGCGTGGCGGGGCCTGCCCGGGCAACTCACGACCGATGAACGTCCCGATACGATCGAGCTTCTCGGCACTTCCTCGCGGTGGCATGCTTCGCCGGCTGCGATCGGGCCGCGGCCGTCGCCGGCGGCCGGCCGATCGCAGCCCCGGTCGCCGCGAGTCACCGCGTCCGCGAGACGGTCGCCCGAGATCCGACCCCGCACTTCGTCCCGTCTACCCGCGTGACGTCGCGCCGCTGCTCGAGCGCTATTGCCTGGGCTGCCACGACGGCGACGCGACCGAGAGGCGGCGTCGACGCTCGAGCACGTCGGCCGAGACGATCCGCCGAGCGACGAAGGTCACCCGATCCTGCTGCGGATCGAGGCCGTCCTGCGCGTCGGAGAGCATGCCGCCCGACGGAAGAGCCGCGACCGGCCGCCGAGGAGCGCGAGACCCTCGATGCCTGGCTCGACGCGGCCCTCTCGCGCCGTCGATCGCAGCCGAGCCGCGTCGCGCGCGACGATCCGCCGCCTCAACCGGACCGAGTACAACCACACGATCCGCGACCTGATCGGCCTGGACCTGCGCCCGGCCGACGACTTCCCGGCCGACGACGTCGGCTACGGCTTCGACAACATCGCCGACGTGCTGGCCACGCCGCCGATCCTGGTCGAGATGTAGCTGGCCGCCGCCGAGGCGGTGATCGAGGCGGCCTTCCGCGATCCCCGAGGCCCGCCGTCGGATCCTGAACCCGCCGGCCGCCGACGCGTCCCGCTGGCATTCCGCGAAGTACACGCCGCCGGTCCGCGCTGCGCGCGAGGACAAGCCGCTCCGCGGACGCCGTCGCGTCGGTCGACCCCGAGCTCGCCCGGCAGCAGCGGATCTACGACATCCTGCGCGGCTTCGCCGACCGCGCCTTCCGCCGGCCCGCGACCCACGACGAGCTGACTCGACTGCTGGCGATCGCGCTCTCGGCCGAGAAGGACGGCGAGGACCCCGAGGCCGCGCTTGCAGCTCGCGCTCCGCGCCGTGCTCGGCGTCGCCGCAGTTCCTCTTCCGGCTGGAGCAGGTCCGCGAGACGCGGCCAGGCGGCATTCCGGCCGGCGATTTCGACCTGGCCTCGCGCCTCTCGTACTTCCTCTGGAGCAGCATGCCCGACGACGAGCTGTTCCGGCTCGCCGCGCGGGGAATTGCTCGCGAGCGGGAAATCCTGCGCGCCCAGGTCCGCCGGATGCTCGCCGATCCGCGGGCCGAGTCGCTCTCGGACGACTTCGCCGGGCAATGGCTCCAGATCCGACGACTGGCGGAGGCGGCTCCGGACCCGTCGCTCTTCCCCGAATTCGACGAGGCGCTCCGCGTCGGCGATGGTCCGCGAGACGCAGCTCTTCTTCCGTTGCGATCCAGCAGGAAGACCGCAGCATCCTCGACTTCCTCGACGCCGATTACACGTTCGTCAACGAGCGCCTGGCGCGGCATTACGGCATCGCGGGCGTGTCGGGCGACGGCGTTCCGCCGGGTCTCGCTGGCCGGCACGCCGCGGGGCGGGCTGTTCGACCCAGGCGAGCGTCCTGGCGGCCACGTCCAACCCCAACGCGGACCTCGCCCGTGAAGCGAGGCAAGTGGATCCTCGAGAACATCCTGGGCACGCCGCCGGCTCCGCCGCCCTCGGGCGTGGAGGCGCTGCGAGGGAGGCGCGCGGGCTCGTCGCCGGCAGGCACGCTCCGCGCAGCGGATGGAGCGGCACCGGACCGACCCGGCCTGCGCCTCGTGCCATCGCCGGATGGACCCGCTGGGCTTCGCTCTGGAGAACTTCGACGCCATCGGCGCCTGGCGCACCGTCGACGACGGCCAAGCGATCGACGCCTCGGGCCGGCTACCGGCCGGCCGGGTGTTCGAGGGGCCGGCTGGGCTGCGCGCCGTGCTCCGCGTCCCGCCGCGATGCCTTCGCCCGCTGCCTGGCCGAGAAGATGCTCACCTACGCCCTCGGCCGCGGGCTCGACCGGTCCGATCGACCGCGATGTCGACCGGATCGTCGCCCGGCTCGCCGCCGAGGACTATCGGTTCTCGGCCCTGGTCCTCGCCGATCGTCGAGAGCGACCCGTTCCTGGCTCCCGAGCGGACCGGAGGTGCAGCCATGAATCGACCGCGCACGACTCTCGCGACGGACGGCCCTGAAGGGCCTGGGCGTCTCGATTGCCCTGCCGTTGCTGGAGGCGATGCGACCCGGATCGTTCCGCGCGGCATCGGCCGATGCCGGCCATGCTCCGCTGCGCGTGGCGTTCCTCTACGTCCCCAACGGCGTCCACATGCCCGACTGGACGCCGCGATCGCCGCAGCCGGCGGCGGCCTCGACCTGCCGCCGATCCTCGAGCCGCTTCGCCGCGGTCAAGGACGACGTCCTCGTGCTGAGCGGGCTGACGCTTGAACCCAGCGCGGGCGCTGGGCGACGGCGGCGGCGACCACGCGCGGGCCATGGCCAGCTTCCTGACCGGCCGCCACCCCCGCAAGACCGACGGCGCCGACCTCCAGGCCGGGCATCTCGGTCGACCAGCTCGCCGCCGCGCGGATCGGCCAGGCGACCCGGTTCCCCTCGCTGGAGCTCGGCTGCGAGGGGGGCCGGAACGGCGGCGAATGCGACCATGGTTATAGCTGCGCCTATCAGTCGAACCTCTCGTGGCGGGGCGAATCCACGCCCGTCGCCAAGCAGATCAACCCCCGCCTGGTCTTCGATCGGCTCTTCGGCGCACCGCAAGGCCGATGCGCGACGGCGACCCGGCCCGCGCCGACCGCCGCCGCAAGAGCGTCCTGGACTTCGTCGGCGAGGACGCCCGGCGGATCGGCGCGACCCTTGGCGCGGCCGACCGCCGCAAGCTGGACGAGTACCTCGACGGGCATCCGCGAGGTCGAACGCCAGCTCGACGGCGCCCGGCCGACGCGTCGATGTCGGCGGCGTGGCGGCTCGCCGCGGCCGCTGGGCATCCCGGCCGACTATCGCGAGCATCTCCGGCTGATGGCCGACCTGCTGGTGCTGGCCTTCCAGTGCGACCTGACCCGGATCGCCACGTTCGTCTTCGCCAACGACGGCAGCAACCGCAGCTATCCGTCCATCGGCGTGCCCGACGGCCACCACGACCTCTCGCACCACGGCGGCGACCCGGCCAAGCAGGCGCGGATCGCCGCGATCAACCGATTCCACGTCGAGCAGCTCGCCTACTTCCTCGAGCGGCTGAAGTCCATCCCCGAGGGAGACGGCAGCCTGCTGGACCACTGCCTGATCGTTTACGGCAGCGGCATCAGCGACGGCAACGCCCACGCCCATGACGATCTGCCCATCCTCGTGGCGGGTCGCGGCGGCGGGACGGTGAAGCCGGGCCGGCACCTCCGCTGCCCGCGCGAGACACCCCTGTCCAACCTGTTCGTCTCGATCCTCGACCGGCTGGGAGTCACCGTCCCCCGCTTCGGCGACAGCACCGGGCGGCTTGGTGGGCTGAGTGGTTAGTCGAGTCGGAGAGTCGCCCGCCGAGATCGGACCGACTCGTCGAACGATGTCGGTACGCGCGTTGCAAGCCAATCTCCCCGCGAGCAGTACACCCGATCGGACCGAAGGGCAGGGGGGAGGCGACATGGCGCAGCAGATTCCGGTCGACCCGCGTTGCGTGGTCGGCGAGGACGTATCGGACGGGACGCTTCAGGCGGCGCCGGACGTTGCCTATCAGCGCCTCTTGCTGGTGAATGTGGTCTACCAGGGGGAACCAGGCGTGGGGTCTGGAGGATGGGTGCTGGTCGACGCCGGCGTCCCCGGGACCTACCACACGATCCTGGGCGCCGCCGAGCGGCGGTTCGGAGCCGGCAGCAAACCCGCGGCGATCGTGATGACGCACGGACATTTTGACCACACCGGGGCGCTGAAGGACCTGGCCGAGCACTGGGACGTGCCGATCTACGCGCACGAGCTGGAGTTGCCCTATCTCGACGGCCGTTCGTCGTATCCGCCGCCAGACCCGACGGTCGGTGGCGGGATGATGGCGCGGCTGGCGGGGTTCTACCCGCGGGGACCGATCGACGTGCGGCCCTGGCTGCGTCCTCTGCCCATCGACGGCACGGTGCCGGGGATGCCCGGCTTCCGCTGGATTGCCAGCCCGGGGCACTCGCCCGGACATGTCTCATTCTGGCGCGAGTCCGACCGGACGCTCATCGTCGGCGACGCCTTCATCACGACCGCGCAGGAATCGGCCTATGGGGTGGTCACCCAGGAGCCCGAGCTGCATGGCCCGCCGATGTACTACACGCCCGACTGGGAGTCTGCCCGTCAGTCGGTCGAGCGCCTGACCGCACTCGAGCCCGAGCTGATTGTGCCGGGCCACGGCCGAGCCATGCGCGGCCCCGAGATGCTCCAGGCCCTGCATGCTCTCGCCCGTGACTTCCGCGCGATCGCCGTTCCCCGGCAAGGCCGTTACGTGGACGAGCCGGCCCGGGCCGATGAAAGCGGGACGACCTATGTGCCGCCCGTGAAAGCCTGAGCGGACTTTCGGCCGGTCGATGATCTCCAGCGTGTCTGTCGCCCACAGACGCCTGGACTCGCGCCGATCGCGGCCGATCTGGGCCCTCTCCGCGAGGCCAGGACCGAACGGTCCGTCCGACTCGCGTTCGCATGCCCATTAAAGTCGCCTGGCTCGCTGGCCGATCCAGGCTAGTAATACGGTCGTTGGCCCGCGTAGGCCGGGGCGATGGAGTTCGCTCCAGAGTTGAACCACGCCTTGCGGGGTGAATCACTCCTACCAGAGGGCAGCAATGTCCCTCCAGTAGGAGTTTTGTTTGCGCACACCGTCGGAACCGGTGCGACGGTCGGACATGGCCGCCCGACGGGACACGAGGGCGCGGATGAGCGATCCGACGATCCAAGCCATCCGGGGCAGTCCTCGACCGATTCCCGCCGGGCAGGCAGGGTGGTTCCTTCTCGCCGGACTGTGCTGGGGCGTGCTCGCGCCCGGGAGCCTCCGCGCCAGTCCGTCGAGGAATCCGGTCCGGCGGAGAGTCCGCGCTCGCTCGCCGAGCTGGTCGAGGCAACCGACGAGGCTCCTCCGAACCCGACCTACAAGCTGCCCTGGTTCGAGGTCATCGGCCAGTCCGCGCTCGGCCCACTGCGTCCCGAGCACTGGCGGCCGCTCGGCCTGGGCAATCTGTTCTCCGAAGGGTGGGACGAGCCCTATGCACCCGTGCCCATCAGCGGGACCCGGGCCGCACCGCGACAGACCTGGATCAACAGTGCCGACGGCGCGTTCTACCGCCTGTTCGCCTTCTATTTCGGCTATCTGGACGGTACGCCCGGTAACGGCACGAGCTACCTGGGAGAACTGTTCGTCTTCACCCCGTTCAGCCGGCGTCTCGAGGTGGCGTGGTTCTTGCCGTTCGTGGACGCTTCCCATAACTTGCTGAACGCGCGAGGGTTCCCGTATTCCACGACCGTCGGCGACCTGACGATCGCCCCCCGCGTCCTTTTGGCCGAGGATCGGCGTTATACCCTCACCACGAACCTTTATGCCCGGCTGCCAACCGGCAGCATCGTCAACTCGAACGGCGCCGCGACTCTCTCGCCCGACCTGGAGTTCTGGGTCAACCCGGTGGATCGATTCGTCATCCGGGGCGCGGTCGGCGTGACGGTTCCGACCAACCAGACCGCCGCCCGACAGCCGTATCTCGACCGTTCGCCGTACAGCGGCTTCAACGCGACGCCCAGCTCGTTCACGTCGTTCGATGGCCGGCTGGCGGTCGGCCGGTACATCACCTCGCCCGAGTCCCGCTTCTTCCCGAACCTCGTCCTCTACGTCTCCTCGAATCTGCACACGGCGCTCAGCGGCGGCAACGCCACCGATTTCACCCTCACTCCGGGCTTCCGCTTCGGACTCGGCAACCACTGGTATTTCCTCGGGGGCCTCGATGTCCCGCTGGTCGGGCCGCTGCCCTCCCACACCCAGACGATCTTCATGCTGGTCAAGAACTTCTGACCGCCGTCCGGGGCGGCGACCGGATCGGAGTGTGGCCGGGGGAGGCGCGAGGGGAGAGTCCTCCTCTCCTGCTCGTCCGCGGCGATGATGCTACAATTCGGTTTGAGGCCCGCGCACGTCCGTGCCGGCCGCCCCCGAGGAGGAACGCGAGCATGTCGACGGATCCCACGACAGCGACGACCGCGCGAGGTCGACTATCCCACGTCGGACGGAAAGCCCATGGCGGAGACCGACCTCCATCGCAATGAGATGACCGACGCTATCCAGGAGCTCCAGGACCACTACTCCGACGAGTCCAACATCTATGTGTCGGGTAATCTCCTGCTCTATTACGAGGAGGGCAACCCCCGCAAGCACGTCTCGCCCGACGTGCTGGTTGCCCGCGGAGTGGCGAAGCTGCCGCCTCGACTCTATTACCAGGTGTGGAAGGAGGGGAAGTCACCCGATGTGGTCATGGAGCTCACGTCGAAAACGACCCGGCGCGAGGACCAGAAGACCAAGCTGGTGATCTATCGCGATATCCTGCGGATACCGGAATACTTCCTGTTCGATCCCCTGTCCGAGTACCTGAAACCTTCGATGCAAGGATACCGCCTGATCGACGGCGACTATGTGCCGATCGATCCGGTGGCGGGCCGGCTTCCCAGCCAGGCGCTGGGGTTGCACCTGGAGCGATCGGGACACGCCCTGCGGTTCTACAATCCGGCGACCGGGATGTGGCTGCCAACGCGGCTCGAGCGACAGCAGGCGGCCGAGCGGCATGCCGAGGCGGCTGAGCGGCATGCCGAGGCGGCCGAGCGGCGCACGGCCGGCATCGAGGCTGAGCTCCGCCGGATCGCCGAGGAAAATGACCGCCTCCGCCGCGAGCTCGAAGCCCTGCGAGGAAAGAATTGACGTGAGGCCCGGGCCATGAAGCGAATCCGTGCGGCGGTCGTGCAGGCGGCGCCGGTCGCCTTCGACCGCGATCGGACGATCGAGAGGGTCCGCGACCTGGCCGTCGAGGCGGCCGGCGCAGGCGCGCAGCTCATCGTCTTCCCCGAGGCGTTCGTGTCGGGATATCCCCGGGGTCTGGATTTCGGCGTGCGGGTCGGCTCGCGCACGCCCGAGGGCCGCGAGCTGTTCCGTCGCTACTGGGAGAGCGCCGTGGATGTCCCGGGCCCGGCCGTCGAGGAGCTCGGCGCCGCGGCGCGCGAGGCGAATGCCCACCTCGTGATCGGTGTCATCGAGCGCGACGGCGGCACGCTGTATTGCACGGTGTTGTTCTTCGACCCCGCGGGTGCCCTGATGGGCAAGCACCGCAAGCTGATGCCGACGGCCGCCGAGCGGCTGATCTGGGGGCAGGGGGATGGCTCGACGATGCCCGTCTTCGACACGCCGGTCGGCCGGCTGGGCGCCGTCATCTGCTGGGAAAACTACATGCCGATGCTACGGATGCACATGTACGCCCGGGGCGTCCAGATCTACTGCGCCCCGACGGCCGACGATCGCGAGACCTGGCTGTCAACCATGCGGCACATCGCGCTCGAGGGGCGTTGCTTCGTGCTGGGGTGCAACCAGTTCGCGCGGCGGTCGGATTATCCGGCGGACTATCCCGCACATCAGGGGGAAGAACCCTCGACCGTGATGTCGCGCGGGGGAGCTGCATCGTCAACCCGCTGGGCCGGGTGCTCGCCGGCCCGGCGTTCGACGGCCCCGCGATCCTCGAGGCCGAGCTCGACCTCGACGAGATCGCGCGGGGCAAGTTCGACTTCGACGTCGCCGGACATTATGCTCGGCCCGACGTCTTCCGCCTCGCGGTCAACGAGGCGGCGACGCCGGCCGTGGTACGCGAGCCTTGATGGCCGCGCGGTTCTGGTCAGTACTGGTCGCTCGAGACGACCTCGCCCGCGGCGCGGGTGATCAGCGCCTTGAGCGTGATCGGGCTGATCGATCGCTTGATGAAGTGGACCGAGCCGTCGGCGAACAGCGGCGTTGAACCCGCCCGGATGGTTCGAGAAGGCGCCGAAGAGCGTCTGTTGATCGCCGTTGGCGGCCGGGTCAAACTCCAGGTCGTCGGGCTTGGTCCAGGGCACCGCGTCCTTGGCCTCGATGACCAGGATGGTGTTGCTCGTGCCGTCGGTGACCTGCGCGATGCTCGTCCCCTTGCCCGGTTCGAACATCGTGCCCGGTCCGGAGAAGACCTGGTAGGTCGTCATGCCCGGCCCAGTCGGCGTCCAGCTCGGGCAGAGGTAGGTCCGGGGCATCTCCTTGATCAGCGCCTTGTTGTTCGGGCTGTCCCACGGCTCGTCAAGTTTGAACTTGTTGTACAGCGCCTGCTGCTCGATGTAGGGCAGGATCGCCACCCGCCAGCTCAACAGCGGCTTGCCGTCCTTGTCGGTGATCGCCGGCTTGGGAAATGCTTCGGTGGCGCTCGCAGTAGTTGTGCATCGCCAGCCCGATCTGCTTCAGGTTGTTGACGCACTGGGCGCGGCGGGCGGCCTCGCGGGCGGCCTGAACCGCCGGGAGCAACAGCGCGACCAGGACCGCGCCGGTCGCCGGCGAGCTGATCCCCGGGATAGGCTCGCGGCCGACAATGCTAATCCCCTGGTCATCCACGGCCAGCGCCATCGTCGACGGGAACATCCGGCTTGTCAGCTCCTCGGTCGTCGGCACCTGGTCGGCGTCGAGGTGCAGCAGAGGAACAGCCGGCTTGCCGTCCTTGCGGCGCTCCTGGCCGATCAAGGCGTTGGCCTGCGGGACAAGGGCCGGGATCATGGCGATCGTCGCGGGGAAGGTCTCGCGGGGATCGTCACGTACAGCAGGACCATGCCCTGGGGCAGCCGGCGCATCACCGGGACGTAGGCCCCCGTGGGCTTCCAGACCCCGTCGGGGCGCTTGGGCGCCATGCCTTTCCGCGCGGCGGGGGTGGTGCTGCCGATCGCCAGCCGGTCGGTGCCCAGCAGGATCGTCGGCTGGATCGAGGCGAGCGGCCCCGGCGGTAACGTACCCGGCGGGAAGTTGAGCACATATCCCTTCTGCGGAGCCGTGAGCTTGGTGAACTCGATCGCCGGCGCGTCGCCGCCGCGCGCGGCCTGCTGCTGCCGGAGCATGTCGTTGACCCGGCCGATCAGCGTGTCGAGCGACTTCGCCAGCTTGTCCTCGTCGTGCACGTCGAACGTCAGGGTGATCCCGTTGAACATGCTGAACATCGCCATCATCGGGTTCGCCATGACACCGGCCGGCATCTCCATGTAGAGGCTCGCCTTCGGGCCGATCCGTGTCAGGATGTCGTTGCGGACGTTGACTCCGAGCTGCTGCTCGATCGCCCCCTCGATCGCCGGAATCTGGTCGGCCATCTCGGGCTTCTGGGTCTTCATGATGTCGAGGACCTTGTCATAGGTCTTCGCCAGGTCGATCGACACCACGGTGAACCCACTGAGCTCTGGCGGGATCGGCGGCAGCGAGTCGATCGTGAATGTGGGCTGGTCGAACAGGGCCATGATGCCCTTGCGGGGTGCGGGCACCACGGCGCGGATCACGCTGCGTAGCGCGTCATCCTGGAAGCCCCAGGCCATCTCGATTCTCTTGAGCCCGTCCAGGCCGAGCCTGGCCGCCTCGGGCGGCATCGGCGGCAGCGCGGCAAGGTCGACGAAGCCGACCATGGCGGGCTGGAACCCGTCCGAGCTCTTCGCCAGCGCGGAGCGGATCGGGTGATCGACGGCATTGGGGGCCTTGCCGTCGAGCACCGCGAGCACGGTATCCGGCTCATCCGAGAAGACCAGGTCCCCCTTCTCCAACCACCAGGACATCTCGTTGCCGACCGGGTGGAGCGTGCGGCCCGCCTTCTGGACGGGGGCCGGCGCCTCGCCGGCCTGGCCGCGCTGCTTGCGGCCGGCGTCCGCGGCCAGGTCGATGAGCCGGCGGACGACCGGCTGGTCGCCGCCGCGGACGACAATGACCGTATGGATATCCTTGGGTGCCTTGCCCCACGCGGCGATCACGCCGCCCTTGCGGGCGCCGAGCTTGGCCAGCGCGATGATCTCGTCGGCCTTGAGCTGCGGGGGCGGGTCCTGCGTGGCGAAGGCCATCTCGAGACCCTGCCTCGAAAGGTCCTCGATCATCGAACCTAGCTTGGTCTCGGTGAGCAGCTTGTAGGCGGCCGTCGCGTGCCAGGCGTCGGGATGCGCGTCCAGCCCCTCGGATTCCATGTAGGCGAAGAGGTCTTGCCGCGGTACATAGCGGGCGGGGCTGTCTCCTGGCCCCGGCTGCTGGGCCCCGGTGACATTCCACGTCCCCGCAGAGAGCAGGAAGACCGCCACTAACCAGCCATACGCCTTCCGGCCCGGCGAGCCGGCCCGTAAGGCTTGTATCCCACGTTCCCTCATCGCTCCCCCTCCTGATATCCTCGAGATTGGCCGTGCACTCGCCCGCGTCGCCTTTCGACGCCACTCAAAGCCGAGGCCCGTCCGACCCGACGATTGTCAGAAACGCCAGCGGCACATGCAAGCGGCATCCGGATCACGACGGGCCCCGCGATCGGTATCCGATCGCGGGGCATCCTCCCGGTTTTTCTCGGAAAATCCGTGCGCCACGGACGTCGCGGCTCTCCTAAACTTGTGGAGGGCGGGAAAGGCGACCCGGGGAGCCGAGCGATCATGACGAGCGGAACGATCACCTCGAGCCTGAAGCAACTGTGCGACCTGTTCGACGGAGGGACGGCGGTCGGCCTCGGCGACGGCGAGCTATTGCGTCGATTTGCCGCGAACCGGGACGCGGCGGCGTTCGCGGCCTTGCTGGCGAGGCACGGCCCGATGGTCGCCGCGACCTGCCGCGCCGTGCTCCGCGACCCGCACGACGCCGAGGACGCATTCCAGGCCACGTTCCTCGTCCTGGCACGCAGGGCCGACTCGATCCGAGGCGGCGACGCGCTGGGCGGCTGGCTGCACCGGGTGGCCCACCGGGCGGCCGTCCAGCGGAGCGCCGAGATCAGGCGAAGACGCCGCCACGAGTCGGAGGCCCCGGCCATGGGAGTTCCCGCGAAGCACGATTCCGGACTCGACTTCGACGAGCGGTCGATCCTCCACGAGGAGGTCGATCGCCTACCCGAACTCGAGCGCCTGGCGGTCGTGCTGTGCGACCTCGAGGGCCGGACCTACGAGCAGGCCGCCGGCCAGCTCGGCTGGACCGCGCCCTCCCTCTATCACCGGCTGGCCGCCGGCCGCAAGCGGCTGCGTAACCGCCTGATCCGCCGGGGGATCATGGCCGCCGCGGCGGGCGTCGCCGTTGATGCTTCCCGCGGATCGGCCGCCGCGGTACCGGTCGCCTGGACCGACGCCGCCCTCGCCGCGGCGACCGGTGGGCCCGTCCCGCAGACGGTGGCGGCCCTCGCCCACACAATCATCAGGACCTCGCTCGTGACCCGGGTAAGACTTGCCGCGTCGGCCATCCTGGCGATGGCGACGATCATCTCCGTCGGACTCGTCGCTGCCCGCGCCGGCCGGCCCGAGATGCCGAAGCACCCGATCGCTGCGCCGATTGCCGACGAGCCCAGGCCCGGCGTTACCGAGTCGGACGGGAAGGTCGCGCTCACCGTCGCGGCCCGCGACCTGGCCACCGGGGCCGACCTGCCGGGAGTTCATGTCACGCTGCAAAGGTACGGCTCGAACGAGCAGCCATCGGCGACGACCGACCAGATGGGTATGGCCCGGTTCTCGATCCCGGCCGACTGCAGACTCTTTGTACTCCGCGCCGGGCGCGAGGATAGGGTCCCCCTGTTCATCCAGTGGGTGCGCACGGGCAACGAATCCTCACTCCCCGATCGCGTGGTCTTCCAGATGGAGAAAGCCACGGCGATCCGTGGCCGCGTTGTCGACCAGGACAGCAAGCCGCTCGCCGGCGCGACGGTCGTCATCGACGTCAAGAAGGACTATCCGGGCTCGCCGCAGCGGGTCAACCTGATGTTCCGCTCGACCGTGGCCGACGCCGACGGCCGGTGGTCGTTCTCGTGCGTCCCGGAGCATCCCGAATCCATCCAGGTCACGGCCTATCATGATCTCTGCAGGACCGAGAGCACTTGCTTCCTGCCGGTGGAGTACAATCCGGCCTCGGCCCTTCGCGACGGCTCGGCGACCCTGGGGCTGCGCCGGGGCACGGTGGTTGAGGTCACCGTCGTCGGACCCGACGGCCGCCCCGTCCCCGAGTCCGAGGTCATCGTCGGCAACGAACGCCGTTACGGCAACTCGATCCCCTCGGTGAAGGCCGACGCCCGGGGCCGCCTCACGCTGGGATTCAAACCCGGAATCGCCACGACGCTGATTGCCCGCCACACCGGCTTCGGGCCGGCGATGCAGGCCCTTCGGGTCGGTAGCGAGCCCCAGCGCATCACCCTGCGCCCGCCGTCAGGCCAGAAGATGAACGTCCGGGTGGTTGGCCTCGACGGCAAACCGCTGCCCGCGCCGAGGTCGGCGTGCGCACGTGGCGCGGCACCGAGGCGATCGCCGACGCATTCAAGGCCGAAGGCGACGGCCGCTTCACCTGGAATGACGCACCCGGCGACGAGGTCCGGATCTCGGTCACTGCCGAGGGCTATCGCGGAAGGAACGATCTGGCTGTGCAACCGGGCCGGTCGATTGACGTCGCCCTCACCCCATTGGTCAGGTTCAAGATCCAGGGCACGGTGACCGACGCCCGCACCGGGCACCCGATCCCGCAGTTCTCGCTCAAGCTCGGTTCAATGTGGAAAGGGCGGCATCTGCTTAAGTGGTCTCGTGTCAACCACTTCGACCGCAATGCAACGCGGGCCCCCGGTACTTTCGAGTTCGATCGCAGCGACGAGCCCAGCTACGGCGAACTCCTCCGCGCCGAGGCCGAGGGCTACTTGCCCGACGATTCCCCCCTCGTTTCCGCGGAAGGGAAGCTCCGTACTCACACCTTCCGCCTGGTCCCCTCCGACCCGATCCGGGGCACGCTCAGGAACCCCGACGGCTCACCGGCCGCGGATGCGTTCATCTACCTCGAGATGGGCGAGGGCCAGCTCCGGCTGGACAACGGCGACTTCTTCCAGGGGCAACACCGGCTGCGCGTGAAGGCCGACCGCGTCGGTCGATTCTCACTGCCGCCGCAGAAGGACGATTATCTGCTCGTGGCCGTGGGTGACGGCGGCTACGCCAGCGTACATCGTCGCGACCTCCCCGGCGACGGCGCGATCCCCCTCCACCCCTGGGCGCGGATCGAGGGGACCTTCAAGGTGGGTGGCGTACCGACGGCCGACGTCGAGCTGCACTCGTTCGATGACGATCCGCCCGACGATGGTGAGCTCCGTCTTCAAAACTATCTGCTGGCCAAGACCGACGCCGCCGGCCGGTTCGTGATGCCCCGCGTCCTGCCGGGCCGCCACGTCGTCCGACTGCGAGTGCCCAACAACCTCGACCGGCGGCTCTGGACCGTCAACCTCGCGACGGTCGATGTCGAGGGCGGTGGCACCGCTCGCCTCCGGATCGGCGAATCGGGGCAAATGATCTCAGGCCGGCTCGTGATCCCCTCCGCGTCGGCCTGGATGGTCCGCAAGGCGTCGATCGAGCCGGCCTCATCCGCAAAGAAGGATCAGCCGTCGATCGGCGTCCAGGTCACCAACGATGGCCGATTCCGCGCCCTCGACCTGGCCCCCGGCGATTACGCGATGAAGGTCGCCCTCCACGAGCCGCCGCCCGACAGCTCGTGCGGCTGGGGACGGCTGGTCGCCGCCTACCGGCACGAGTTCCACGTCTCGGGTGGACCCGGCGACGGCGCGCTCGACCTGGGCAGCGTGCAGGCCGCCGAGGTCGGCGCCCGGCCGCTCGAGGCCGGCGACCTCGCCCCGGAGTTCGCCCTTAAGACCCTCGACGGCAAGGACTTGACCCTCGCCCAGTTCAGGGGCCGGTACATCCTGCTGGACTTCTGGGCGACCTGGTGCGCCCCTTGCATCGCCGAGATGCCGAACGTCAACGCCATCCACAAGGCGCACGGAGCCGACCCACGGTTCACCGTGGTCTCGCTCAGCCTCGACGATAAGCCGGCCGAGGCGTCGGCGTTCGTGAAAGCCCAGGAATACGGCTGGACTCAGGGCCACGTCGGGCCCGACTCCCCGGTCGTCGCGGCGTACGGCGCCACCGCCATCCCGGCGACCTTCCTGATCGGCCCCGACGGCCGGATCCTCGCCACCGGGCTCCGGGGCGAAAGGCTCAAATCGGCGGTTGCAAAGGTGCTCAGCCAGGCCGCCCCGAAGGCCATCCAGCCCGCAAGCTAGGAGCTCCCCGCCAACTCGAGCCCTTCCACCGCCGCCCGCGAGGAGGACGGGCGAACCCGTCGCCTATCCGCGTCGTATCGACGTCCATCACGCCGGCCGATCGCTGCCCTGGCAACTGGCCGGAACGAATCGACGTCCTGGAACCACGGAAGGGCTCGAATCATGCGGCGCCACGACCGTCAGGACCGGAAGACCCACGCCCATCGGATGCTCCCGACCGCCGAGTCGCTCGAGGGCCGGCTGCTACCCAGCTTCTATGGCTCGTCCAGCTACTACAACCAGACCTCCTACCAGGCGTCGATCGTCCGCCACGAGTATGACCAGTATGTCAGCGAGGTGAAGCGGATCGAGCTGGCCTCGCAGGCGACGCCCGCCGAGTACCTGGCCCTGCGCGACGACGCCCGCGCGATCTCGAACGCCGCCTCACCCAACCCGGGCCTATCGGGCCAGGCCGTGCAGTACAAGGCCGTCGAGACGTCGCTCGAGCTCGACCGTGCACCGCTGTACGGCTGGCTCGGCGACGACGGCTGGGCGGGGACTTCCTCGAGGCTGACGTCCGACCTCTCGGGCCTGAACGTCCCCGCGTCGATCATCGCGCAGACGGTCGCCGACATGCGGACCCTGGCCGTCTCGGCCGGTGTCGGCCCGTACGACTACGCGACGGTGACGAACGACTTCACCACGCTCCGCAACGCCGAGCAGGCGCTCCCCGCCAACTCGGGATATCACTTCGAGGACCCGAGCCTGTTCTACACGCAGCACCTCCGCGGCTTCTTCCGCGGCTGGGGCACGCAGAAAGTCCAGGCACGCGGCCAGCTCGACCGCGACCTACATGCTGTCCAGTCGGCGGCGCGGACGAGCCCCGCCGGCGCGGCCGTGGTGTCGCGAGACGTCCAGATCCTCCAGACGATCGGCGCCGGGATACCCAGCACAATGAACGAGACCTTCGGCACGACCTACGTGGCCGCCTTCGCCCAGGGACCGCCGTCTCCCACGGCCGTCACGCAGCTTCGCTCGGACCTGATCACCGTCCTCGGACCGGCTGCCACCTCGGCGCGGGTCGCATCGGCAACTCGCCTGGCGAACGACGCCCCGGCGCTCGACCAGGCCCTGGGCGGCAATCCGTCGAGCATCGCCACGATCGTCGCCGACGTCGCCGCGCTCGTCGACGCCGGCGGCGGCGAGTCGCTGAACCCCTTCAAGATCAACATTGGCCCGCGTTGATGGAGACTCGTCGTTCCGGCGGTCAGTCTCGCGCCAGGCAAACGAGGGTGATGTCGTCGAACTGCTGACGTTCGGCGACGAACCGCTGCACGGCCTTGACGATCGCGTCGCCGGCCGAGGCGGCTTTCGGCCCGGCTCCGATCAATGCCCGGCGCAGCTCGGGCTCGCCGAACCGGTCGCCGGCCGGGTTCATGGCGTCGGTGACGCCGTCGGTGTAGAGGATGACGGTCTCTCCCGGCTCGAGCGTCGTCTCGGCGACCTCATACGGGTAACCCGGCATGATGCCCAGCGGCAGGCCCGAAACGCCCCGCCCGACCTCCTCGAGCCGGCCGTCGCGGCGGCGGATCATCGGGCAGGGATGCCCGGCGTTGACCACCTTCAGGCGGTGGCTCCGGACGTCCAGGATCACCAGCAGGAACGTGATATAAAGGTCCAGCACGCCCCCGTCGTCGAACTGGTGATTGAGCTGGCCGACGACCCAGGTCGGGTCCGGGTCGCCCTGGAGGAACAGCCGGACCTCGGCCGAGAGCTTGGCCGTCAAGAGGGCCGCCGGCATCCCCTTGCCGACCACGTCGCCCACCGCCACGGCCCAGCTCGGCGCCTGGGCCGGCACCGGTCCCATCGGGAAGAATCCGTAGTAATCGCCGCCGACGTGCCGCGCCGGCTCGTAGTACGCCCAGAACTCGTATCCCGGCACCGACGCCGGCCGATCGGGCAACAGCGCCGTCATCACCTGGCGGGCGAACAGTAGTTCCTGCTCCATCTCGCGCTGGCGCACCAGCGCCTTGTGCAGCCGGGCGTTCTGCACGGCCACGCTGATCTGGCTGGCGACGGCCGCCAGGAGGTCCAGGTCGTCCTGGTCAAACCGGCCTCGGCCGTCGCGGGTATCGATCTGCATGATCCCGACCGGCTTGCGGTCCTGGTCCAGCAGCGGCACGCACATCAGCGAGCGGATCTCGCTCTCCGAGACGCTCTGGCTCTCGGGAAACTCCTTGGCCGTGTCCTTCGACAGGATCGCCTGACCCTCGTTGAGCACGCGGTTCAATACGGTCTTGCTGATCGTCAGCTCGCCCGGCGGCCCGGTGCGCGCCCGGATCGCCTCGGGGACCAGCGTCTGGCTCGCCGCGTCCCGTACCAGCACAAAACCCCGCTCCGCCCGCGGGAACAGCTCGAACAGCGAGTTGAAGATCCGGTCGAGCAGCTCGCCGAGCACCAGGGTGCCGCCCAGCTCCTGGCTGATCAACCGGCAGCGCCCGCAGCTTCACCTCCGGCCGAACCACCGGGAAATTCTTCGAGCTGCTCTGATTCACCACGTCGATCGCCGCGTAGACGGTCGACTGCTCCTCGTCACCCTCCTGGATCGAGACCAGCCGGCCGCTGAATGCCAGCAACAACTCGCCGATCTGCAAGGTGTTGCCGTCCTGGAGCATCACCGGGTTCGTCACCTTCATCCCGTTGACGAACGTTCCCCGCGTGCTGCCCATGTCGCGCAGCAGCAAGCCCCCCTCCTTGCGCACGATCGCCGCGTGCCGACGCGACACCGACTTCGGCTGCAGCACCACGTCGCACTCGGGGTTCCGGCCGATGATCGTCACGTCGCGCTCGAGCGTGAAGAGCTGGCCCGTGAAGGGGCCGCTGATGATCTGCAACGTCGGGACGATGCTCTGCGGAGTAGCCATGGCGTCCCACGCCCTTTCGCCGCGCCTTCGACGGCGGACCACGCCCCCCGCCGCATTACCACCACGGATTCTAGCAGAAAACCCGCCCAATACCCTCCCCATCCACCGAACCCCTCACCGCATCCTCCGAATGGGATGCCATGATAACATCCATGCCGGGTGCGTGGTGATTGGCTCGCGACTCGTGGGTCAGGCCGTCCCATCATAACCGATGAATGAAAAAAATCCGTCCTTCCCTCGTTCCGGACCCGGGAGATAGAAGGTCGGCCCCGGCCCTTCCTGCGTTCCTCGCCTATTGCCCCCAGGCTCAAGCTTCACGAGGAGCCCCCAGCAGGAACTCGCCCACCGACGTCTCGGCGTAGTAATCAACCCCGCTTGCGCGGGCGAACAGGTCGGAATCCCCTCCTCCGAGTGCGCAGGGGGCCAGTCCCATCGCGGTCGCCGCCAGGTACATGTTCTGGAAAACGACCCCGACGTGCTTGAGGACCAGGGCATACGCCATCGCCGCGTATTTCCATGAGAGCCGAGGCACGCGTGCCGTGAGGATCAGCAGGACCTGGACCGTCTCACGCGGGATTCCCGCCGATTCGGCACCGTCGCAGAGCAGGCTTTCGACGTCCGGCGTCAAGCTGCGGACGGCGACCAGCGTGTGGCCCCTCGGCTCATAATAGTAGAGGCCCGGCTCGAGCCCCTCGCAGGCGCCCACGGCCGCGTAGAATTCCAGCTCGTACAGGGCGCCTCCCGACGGATAGGGTCGCGCGGCCATCGCCATCGGCACCGGGCCGGCGGGCGTGTCGAGCGTGAAGACCTGCTCGTCGCGGACCCGTGCGACCCGGAAGAAGAACTCGCCGAGCCGCTCCAGGTCGATCGGATGATCGCCGTAGGACCGCTCGGACCGCCGCGCCTCGACGACTCGGAAGAGCGGCGGATCCTCGCGATCGAGCCTCGCCGGGTCGGGACGCGGCAGGCGGATCGATGGACCCTCCGGCACGGTCCGGACGGGCGGCGGCGGTTCGACGAGCCCCGCCAGCCGGTACGTCGCCCCAAACGGCAGGTCGCTGCGGCCGCGCCGGCTTCTTGCGTGGAAGACCAGGTCGTGGAACTCCCAGGACTCGGCCGCGTCGGTGGCGAGCCCGCCCTGATCGGTCCCGCCCGATTTCTCCTCGCCCTCGATCATCCCGGCGTCGTCGAGGAGTCCCAGCAACCGCCCGGCAACGCCCTCGTCTACCCCGCTGCGCTCGCCGCCAGATCGCCGATCCCGGTGAAGGCGGCGAGTCTGGCGACAACCGCCGCGGCGGCCGGCTCGTGCAGCACGACGCGTGCACTCGACCGGGGCGACTCGACGACCAGCGTTTCTCCCTCGCGCCGCAGGTAGGCGAACCGCGAGAGGCGGTACCGCCGTCCGGCGACCGGTCCGCCGCCCACTCCTGCTGTCGCCGAGGGGGTCGTGGTGATCGGCACGAGCGTCGCGATCGGGCGGCCGTCCTCGACCACCGCTCGGGTCATCAGCCCACGCCGGGCGAGTCGCTCGACCGCGTAATACCACGCCGCCATCGCGTCGGGACCGCCGGCCTCCAGGATGGCTTCGGCGATTTGGTCCTCATCGCCACCCGGCGGAGCCAGTCCCAATACCGCCTCGACGATCGCCGACCCTGCCGCCCCGACCGAGACCCGGACGCCATGCCCCTCGACGACCGCGCCGCCGCCCTCGGCTCGCACCGCCACGACCCCATTCCGCAGTGCGATCCAGATTAATGCGCCCATGTTTGTGAGGGCGAGGCAGCTTTCCTCGTTTCTCCCCTTGCCCCCGATCTCCTCGCCCCTCATAGAAACATCGGAACCGGATTGAGCTTCTCCTCGGGTGTCGGCTCCGCCTGCCAGCCGAGGGCCACCGGCACATCATACAGCCGCCCGGGGGCGAACCGCGCCCAGAAGTGCCTCAGGCCCGGCACGATCACCTTGACGACCGGCAGGCCGATCTCCGGCCGCGTCTGATCGAGGACGATCATCTCGAGCTTCCGCGCCTCGACAATCGCCTGGCAGCGCCGGATGTCCTCGGCCAGGTCGTCGCTTGCCTCGCGGGAGAAGTCCTCGGCCCGTCGCGGAGCGGCCGACTCGCCCGCGGCCGGCAGCAGGTACGGCTGATTGGCGACGGTCGCCGTCCTCAGCCAGTGGAGAGTCTCGCCATCCTGGAGCCCGCCCCCCGGGGCGGGCGTATGCCCGCGCTCGGGGACATTCGCCAGCATCTGGTTCATCTCGGTCACGGCTCGCAGGAGCGCGACGCGCGGGTCGAGGTGCGCCCCGAAGCCCGGCATGATCCGCTCTTCGCCGCCGCCCAGCTCGCGGGCAATCGCGGCGAACACCGGGATCCCCAGGTCGGTGGTCAGGTCGAGCACCCACATCTCCCGCCCGCGCACGCGCAGGTGACTCGCGACCCGCTCGAGGTAGGGCTCGTCGAAGGTCGACAGATCGACCGACGGCCGCCGGACCCGGTTGTACCACCACAAAGCGACGGCGTCGCGCTCGACCAGCTCGAGGAACCCCTGAAGGATGGCCTCCTCGATCGTGTTCCCCGCCGCGCATCCGTTCGAATCGCCGATGCAGAACGGCTCGCCCTCGGGTGAGGACGCGGAAGACGATGAGGGAGTAGGTGCTGGAGCCGGCACGTTGTAATAGCAGAACGCCGTCGGCAGATACCGCGGCTCGCGCCGGGACATCGACCAGGCCGGCGTCCAGTCGATCTCGAGGTCCGGGTCGAGCGGAACCGGGACGAAGTTGTAATGCGACTTCCGCGCGTTCCACTCGGCGCGCTCGCGATACTGCCGCTCGCTGAACAGCAGGCAGTCGGCCAGCGGGACCGCGAGCTCGCCCAGGTCCCGCGCGCTGGACCGCCGCCGCGACTCGTCGCCGCGGTACACGCCCGAGTATCGCTCGAGCCCCTCGCAGAGCCCGCTTGCGCGCGCCTGGGCATCGGTCGTCCCCTTGCCCGAGCTGTTGTTCCGCAGGTCGCCCTTCAGGTGCGCCAGGCTGCGGTGCCGCCGCGCCAGGTTATGCCCGGCGAGGTAGACGTGCATCACGTCGTCGGTTCCTCCCGACTCGTCGGCTTCGGGGCCGATGCGTTCCAGGGTCGACACGGCCCCCGTGATCGGGCTGACGTGATGCTCCATACCGACGGATCGTCTCCTCGGGCGCGACCGTCCGGTGCCCGGCGTCGCGGGATCGGTCCTTGCGCCGAGGCGACAGCACGATCGGTCGCACCGCGAGCTTGCCGTCGGCAACGTCACGACGGCCGCATGCCGGGCAGAACGGTAGGCGGACCATCGCGTGCGACTCGGCCTTCCAGGTGGACGGGTCGAACGTCTGGACCTTCCCCTCGAGGTGCCGGCAGCTCGCCCCGGACGAGCCAGGCGGCCACGGCGTTCGCGACCAGGCCCCAGGCGATCATCGACGAGGCCGGCGGCGCGGCGGGATCATCGGGAGCCGTCGGCCCGGCGGGATGTTCGGAGTCGCCGCGTTCGTCCTTCGACTCGAGATAGGCGGCCACGGGCGCATTGCGCGCCAATCGCTGCGCCAGGCATTCCCAGCACCCGGTCACCTCGGGTCGAAAGAATGGACCGGCCCAGACCTGCCGCCCGACGGGCCGCACCAGCAGCCAGGGCTGCTTCTCCGCCAGCGCCCGGGCATTGATCGCGGCGAGCTCGGTCCTTCGATATCCGTCCGCCGCCACGACGAGCAGCCGGCCCTCGCCGGGCGGGTGATCGCGGTCATCCTCCGAAATCCGGACCTTCATCCCCTGGAGCAGCGAACGGAGCGGCAGCGCGTCCACCCCCAGCGACCGAACAGCCACCCGAGCCGCCGCCAGCCGTCGGCCCGCGTCGCGCGGGTCCACACCTTGCGACCACCACCACGCCGACTCGCCATCCACGACCCCCTCTTCCGCCTCTGCCTCGTACAGGAACCCCTTCTTCTCGAGCTGGCCCACGACGAAGTAGACCTCCGCCGCCGAGGCCCGGCCCTCGAGAGCATCGCAGACCTCGTCCGCCGCCCGCCCACCGCCGATTTCTGGCACCACCAGCTCATAGAGCCGGCCGCGCAGCAGCGTCTGCCCGGCGTCCGGCGAAAGCACGAACGCCCCCTCGCCCGGCACCACATCCACTCGCAGGTGCGGCTTGAATCGCGGACGCTCCAGCATCGGGGTAGCCTTACCTCATCGAATGACCCGGTCCGCTCGAATGGGGGAGTGGCCGGTGGCTCACGAGTGGCGAGAGAAGACGGTAATCCGTGCGCCTCGGCTCGATCGCATGTCGAATCCTCGCGCGGCCGGCGGACTCTCCGTTTGCTCGTACTTTTCACGAGCCACGACACCTTGCCGTTGCAAGCCACTGACCATCCCCAGGGTCCGGGCCTAGGCGCAGAGCCCACAGCGCCGCAGCCGCCGCATCCACCGCAGCCGCATCCGCACCGTCCGCAGCGGTGGCAGCCGCCGCAGCCACAATACGCCGCGCCCGTCGGCACCAGATCTTCCTCGGACAGATCCGACGGCGGCGGCGGCAGGATCAGGTGCAGCGTCTCGTTCGCGTACGCCGACTCGCTCTCCTCGGCGTCGATGTCGCCATCCATATCCGTTGCGCTCACGCGGACATCACGCTCGGTCTCGATACCGTGCTCGCGTAAGACGGCCTTCGGGTCGGAGAGCAGGCGGTCCCGGAATGCGTCGTCGGCCCAGGCCCTGGCGACGATCCGGCTCCAGGACTTCCCCGAAATCGCTGGCTGTGCGGTCATGATGTTCCCCCTTGATTCCTTCCATCAAGCACGGGCGGCGCGGATCCTTGATCACATCCCGGAGCGGGTCACCGGATCCCCGGCTCGGCGACAAGCCTGCACGCACAACCCGGGCCGTCCTGCGGCTCTGGCTTGCGTTTTCCGGATCGCCCCGCGCAGGCGGGCCCGCCCGCCATACCTTCCACGTTCCACCTGTACATAAGGCGGGCCCATCGCCGATTGCCACCGTCTCGCCTCCGGCCAGTCGTTACGCCCGGGTCCATCGGCTGCGCTCTTGCCGGCGCGGGGGACGGCAGTGCCTTGCCCAATCCGGCCCGTTTTCCTTCGAATCTCGCAAGCGGTATCGAACTTGCGGCCTCCGGCGGGGAGGCGCGGCTGGCCGGGCGGTCGATCGACCTCCGGCGGCCGCCGGGTCCGGTCCGAACCGGACCTTCTCTCCCATTGTTGTTCCAACGAGGAGGATGGCATGTCGATGCGCGGATGCCGGAAATGGGCGTGGACCCTGGTCGCACTCTAGCGCCACGGGCGTGGCGGGACTCGGCCTGGCCGCCGCGGACGACCGGCCCAAAATGGTCCCGGAGGAAGGCGCGCTCCAGGTCGTGCTCCTGCGGCACAAGTCGGTCCGCGATGACCTGAAGCTCACCCACCGCGAGGCCCGCAAGATCCACGAGTTCACCGAGGCCGCAGTGGAAAAAGGCCCTCAAGGCCGAGGAACTGCCCGACGAGAAGCCAGCGCGAACGTCGCTACGAGGAGTTGACCCGGGACAACGAGCGGTTCCTCGGCGAGGTCCTGAACGGCGAACAGCGCAAGCGGCTCGACCAGATCACGCTCCAGGTCGCCGGTCTGCTCTGGATCACCCGCCCCGACGTCGCCTCCGAGCTGAAGCTGACCGACGAGCAGAAGCAGAAGGCCGCCGAGTACCAGAAGCTCGCCCGCCAGAGAGATGGAGGAGCTGCTCCACTCCGAGACCCGACGCGAGCGACATGCCGAGCTCCGCAAGCTCCACGAGACCAGCAAGAAGCGCCTGCTCGACCTCCTCACCGACGAGCAGGAGACGAAGTTCCACGAGATCATCGGCCACCCGTTCCGCGGCGAGCTCCGCTTCGACGAGCCCCCGCTGATCGAGGACGAGAAGAAGTAGATCATCGTATCCCGGCGGGGCCGGAAGGGGTGAACCCCCGTTCCGGCCCCGTGCGGACGGGGACGAAGGCCCGTTATCCCGTTCGATGGTTCCGCAGCGAACCACCCCGCCAGCATGGGCTCGACGCGGCGTCCATGATACGAGACTCGGTGCGCCCATCAGGTGGACGCGGCGGCTCGCTCACACGTCCAGACCCCGCCGTGAAGCCCTGGGCCTCCGCCTCGTCCCGGAGGAAGTCGGCGGCCTCCTGGGCGGTTGGGTCCAGGGCCGGTCGGAGGCAAGCTCACACCGGCGGCCACCACGCGCCGATCGGCACTGGCCCTGCACCGCGTAGGTGCCCCACTCACACAGTCATTATTCGTACACGAGAATTCCAGAAAAATTTACTGGCCAGGGCTCATTCCGTGTACTAGTACTCTCCCGGCAGTCATGTGAGACCGGTGCGCAGGCACGCGGTGACATTTCGGCGGGCGGTGACTCCGCACGCCTGGATGGGCGTTCGGGCGCGCAATCGGGCCGCGATCGGCCGTAGCCTGGTGTTCCACAGTGCGACCGCAGCGCAGGCGCAGGGCGGGGTACCTGCGCCCATCGCGACTCGGGACGCTGCCGGCTCCCCGGCTGACCAAGAAGGACCGCCGAACTCCAAACACGGGAGACAGCACCATGAATCCGATGAGACGCCTGCTTCGCGACGGACGGGACAGGGGGAACGCTCGGAGGCGGGGCAAGGTGTGCCCCGTCCTCGAATCGTTGGAATCCCGGGTCGTCCTCTATTCGGCGAGCGGCAGCGCGTGGCCGAACCCGGCGGTCATCACCATCAGCTTCATGCCCGACGGGACGAACCTCGGCGGCGGCGTGACCAGCAACCTGAACTCGGCCTTCAACGGCAAGGCGGGCCTGAACGGACGCTGGCAGAGCGTCATCCTCCAGGCGGCACAGGTCTGGGCGCAGCAGACCAACATCAACTTCACCGTCGTCCCCGACGATGGCGAGTCGGCAGGGGCGGGCCCCGACGAGCAGGGCGACCCCGGGTTCGGCGACATCCGGATCGGCGGCTACAGCTTCGGCAATTCCACCCTGGCCTTGACCTATCAGCCGCCTCCCCAGAACAATTTCTCCATCGCCGGCGACATGACGTTCAACACCGGCCAGAGCTTCAACATCGGCTCCACCTACGACCTGTTCACCGTGGCCATGCACGAGTTCGGCCACGCGATGGGGCTCAACGAGAGCAGCGTGACGCAGCGCCGTGATGTACGGCACCTACACAGCCCGGAAGACGGCCCTGGCCCCGGACGACATCGCCGGCATCCAGAGCATCTACAGCTCCAACGGGCCGCGGGCCCCGGACGCCTACAACAGCAACGGCGCCTCGAACGGCGGTCTATCGACCGCGGCCTCGATCACCTCGCTGATCAACACCACGACGCTGACGGGCCTGGTGCCGAACCTCGACATCACGACGGCCGGCCAGCAGGAGTACTTCGCGTTCGCCGCCCCGGCCGGGGCGGGCAGCACGATGCAGTTGGACGTGCAGAGCAGCGGCCTCAGCCTGCTGGCCCCGAACGTGACGGTCTACGGATCCAACGGCACGACGGTCCTGGCTAGCGCCAGCGGGGCGGGCCAGTACGGGACGACGCTGACGGTGAGCGTCCCGAACGTCACGCCCGGCGAGGTATTCTACGTCATGGCGCAGGGCGCCAATACGACGCAGATGGGCACGGGCCGTTATGCCGTGGGCCTGAGCTTCAACGGGTCGGCGCCGCCGACCGAGCCCTCGCCGATCGTCGCGTATGCCGACGGCAATCCCGAGCATTCGGGCGGCGGTCAGGCCTACTATTCGGGTACGTCGGGACAGGGGCAGGACGGCCCGATCATCACGGGCATCAGCCCCGACGACGGCACCAGCGGCAGCGACGGTATCACGAACGTTCCCAGGATTGTGCTGAACGGGATGGCCCCGGCGGGGGACACTGTCGCGGTCGCCTGCGACGGCCGGGCGATCGGCACCGCGGTCGCCCAGGCCAATGGCACCTGGACCTATGATGACCGGTCGATTGCGCTGACCGACGGCCACCATCTCTTCACGGTCCGGGGGACCGCCCCTCCGGCCACGTGACCTCGGGCTCGTTCAGTTACCAGGTCGTCATCGATACCCACGTGCCGGCCCCGCCGGTCGTCCAGGTGGCCGGCTCGACCACCGGGGGCGCGAGGAACCCCACATTCACCGGGCAGACCGAGCCATTCGCCGTGGTCGCGATCGACCTCGTGGGCCTCAACGGCGGGGGAATGGTCGTCGGAACGGCGGAGGCCGATATCCATGGCGACTGGTCGTACCCGGTCGCCGGGGCCGGCTTGCCGTCCGGCGTCTACGTCATGGCGGCCGCGGTGATGGACGTCGCCGGCACGTGGAGCCTACCGGCGGTCACGAGCTTCGTCGTGGGCTCCCACGCGCCGGGCGTCCCCATGACGGCCGCCGCCGATCAGGCCGCACTCGGCATTGCCGCCCTGATGGGACCCCTCCTCAACGACCCGGCGCACGCAGGCACTGGGGCATCCCCTGCATTCGACGAATCCGCCGCGGCGCCGGAACGACAGGGACGGCCAGGGCGACCGTGGCGACCCGCGGCCCAGTGGGGCCCGAGTTCGACCTGGAGCCGGCCCTGATGGCGATCCGGCGATCTGTCGTGATGCGGGCCGACATCCGCGACGAGACCTCGTCCGCCGTAATATCGATCATGAAACGACGAAAGAACGAAACCATGAAGGGGGAGGGTCCGGCCGCGGGCGAGGCTCATTGTCGAGGGCCGCGCCTGTCGGATTCCCATTTCGTGGTTTCGTTCTTTCGTGGTCTCGTGATGAAGGGGCCGGCATCGCGTCCGGTTTCTCGACGGCCTGAAAGGCAGCGGGAGAGCCCTCGGGCACCCATTCGGGCCGCTGCCGGGCATGCGCGACCCAGGGCCGAAGCGCTCTAGTTCGACGGCCGCTCGATCCGGGCTTCGCCCAGGTCAACGGTCTGGCCGGGCTCGGGGGTGAACTCCCGGCCGTGGAAGCGGTAGTGGGCGCCGGGGATCAGGTTGATGAGCGTCGCGCGGCCGTCGGGCCCGCTTCGACCGCCGCGATAGCCGGAGGGGTCAAGGTTGACGTGGTACGCGTGGTCCGCGGGCGTCAGGTCGAAGTTGGCGTTCAGCTCCCCGAAGTCGGGACCGGGCGTGATGACGAGCGTCAGATCGGTGGGCCAGTCGCCGTAGTCGTGATCGGCGATCGGCTTGCCGTCCGGTCCGACCATGAGGATCTGGGCCGTGGCGGTGCGTGCCAGCCGCACGGTGACCGGCTCCCCGGACGCCGGGCGGCCTGACAGCTCCACGGTGGCACCGAGCCGATCCTTGGTGTCGAGGAAGTAGAATGTGCTCGGTCGCTCCGGGTCGCAGCCGGGGATCTCGAATCGGCCGTCTTTGACCTCGATTGTCGGCGGGCTGCCGTTGAATCCCACGAGGGGGAAGATGTTCTCTCGGTAGGGGACATAGCTCCTCCCGAACACGAACGCGCTGGCAACCGGCTTGCCGTCGGGCCCCACGACGCGGCCCGTGACGGTCACGCCTCGTCGCAACCGCACCTCGAGGTTGCGAGTTGCCTCGCCCTCCGGGATGTCCAGCGCGACATGGGCGTCCGGGTACTTATGGAAGCTGGGGCGTTCGCCGGTCCCCATGGCGCTGGAACTGGTTTCGACGTGCAGGTAGTCGGCGGTCGGCCCCTGGACCAGGATGTGGCCCGGACCCTGGGGTACGACCATGGCAAAGGTCCCATCCTGGCCGCTCACGGCCTCGACGGGGGGCAGGTCGATGTATCGACGGTTGCCACGATATGTCTGGTTATAAGTGGCCCAGGCTCCGGCCACCGGAGTGTTGTCTGATCCCTCGACCACCCGCCCGCGTACGACCGCGCCGCGTTTCAGCTTCAGCTCGACGGTTTGCCGCACGGCGCCCTTCGGCCAGTTGATCTCGTCGATGGCGGGGAGATAGGAATCGCCCTCGGGCGGATAGACGCGGATGCGATACGAGTCGGCCGGCCAGCCGACGATCCGGACGCGGCCCTGCCCATCGGTCTGGCCGCGAGCGTCCTCCTCGGCCGAAATGGAGCCCATCCTGGGCGCCGGCTGGAGGTCCACTCGTGCCCCGGCGACCGGCGTGCCGTCGTCACCGTGCACGACATGGAAGTCGATGGCCCTCGCAGGTTGGAGGATGACCATCGTCCCGGGTTGGAGTTTCCCCTCCGCCGGCTTGCCGTCGGGGAACTTGAACACCTGGCGGGCGAACCGCGGGTCGTTGACCTCGAACGTCACCGGGGCGTTCGCTTTCAGCCCCCGCATCTGGAACCGGCCGTTCGCATCGGTCGTCGCGGGCGAAGGCCACGCGGTCGGCGCCCTGCCCGCATCGGAGGTCCGGATCTCGTGCCCGTCGGCTTGCAGCCTGGTGGCGCGGACGGTGACCCCGACGACCGGCTGACCCTGAACATCGACAATCCGGCCCTCGGCGGGCGTCTCGGGCCGCAGCGCGATCGTCGTTTCCTGCCGCTGGGTGTCGGTCTTGAGCTCGACGATCTCCAGGCCCCGACCGGGTGCGCCGGCGACCAGCGAGAGGTGCTGCAGGCGGGCCGCGGCCATGGCCGGGAACTCGAGGGTGAATCGCCCCTGGGCATCGGTCGCGGCGGCGCTTACGGGGATGTTGCGATGGCGGCCATCGCGATCGCCGACCTGCCGTTCGCGGTCGGCCAGCGCGGTCACCCGCGCGTCGCGGATCGGTTGGCCGGCCGGGTCCACGACGCGGCCGACGATGCTCATCCGACTCTGGACCCGGTCGTTCGGCCGGGTTGACGACGGCGCCACATTCGCAGCCGGGGGACGCCGCATCTCCGGGTCATCTCCCCTGGCGGGAGAACGGGTCAGGTGGACGGCGCCCGCGGCGATCATCGCGAACGCGGCGAGCGTGGTCGAGGCGATCTTCAGCTTTTGCCAGAGCATGGTACGCAGGACCTCCTGGGCCAGGGCCGTCGCGGTGGGGGGCACCCCGACGGCCGAGTTTCGGGCCGCGATCTGGACCGCAGCCCGGGTGGTGGAATCGCACAGGAGGGGAGGAATGGACGCCGACGCGTTGCGGGCCGACAGGACCGCCGCGAGCGCGGCCGCGGGCGTCACGACCCCGCGACGCTCGAGTCGGATTCGAAGCTTTTCCCGGCGCGGGCCAGCCGGCTGTGCAGCGTGCCGGTCGGGCAGCGGAGCCTCCGGGCGGCCACGTCGAGGGTCAAGCCCTCGAAATAGCAGAGAACCACCGGCAGCCGGAAGGCCCGCGGCAGACGGCCGATCTCCTCGTGCAGCGCCTCGGCCTGCTCACGGTCGATCGCCCGCCGGTCGGCCGGCGGGGCGACGGACCCGGCCTGGCCGCTTGATCCCCGGCCTCGATCCTCGTCAGGTTCACGAGCGGCATCGCTGCCCTCGCGAGCCCGACGCCGTGCGATCTGCCGCCTGGCACACCGCGCCGTCCGGATAGCGACCCCGTACAGCCAGTTGCCCAGCAGGTCCGGGTCGCGGATCGACCGGGCCCTCCGCGCCAGGACCAGGAAGGTCGCCTGAAAGGCATCCTCGGCGTGCTGATGGTCGCCCATCAGCTCGCGGCAGGCGCCCAGCACCATCGGACCGTGCCGGCCAACCATCGCCGCGAAGGCGGCCTCGCCCGCCGGGTCGCCCCCGCCGGCGATGTACCGCTCGAGCAGCTCCCGGTCGGATAGCCCGGCCATCGAGCCGCCCTCGAAGAGAGATCCCAGCTTCCTGGCGACAGCCCCCAACGCCCCGGATGCCATGGCGCATCGCTCCCGAATTCCTGCGCGGGTCGAGGTCCGACCGCGCCGAACGTCCAATCATCCCCTCACCGGGTACTGTTCCGCCATCCCCTGGTCTGTCCCGGTGCCCGGAAGGATTGTCTTCATGTTGCAGGAGCGAAAGGGCTTACGTCGAGATTTTTCCGACTCTCTCCCGTCAGGACTCGCCGATCTCGTTCACGACCGACCCCACGAACGACTTGGCGTCGCCGAAGAGCATCAGCGTCCTGTCCAGGTAATAGAGCGGGTTGTCGATGCCCGCGAACCCGGGGCTCATCCCCCGCTTGATGACCATCACCGTGCGCGCCTTGTCGACGTTGAGGATCGGCATCCCGTAGATCGGACTGTTCCGGTCCTCGCGCGCCGCCGGGTTGGTGACGTCATTGGCGCCGATGACGAGCGCCACGTCGGTCTGCGGCAGGTCGCCGTTGATCTCGTCCATCTCCAGCAGGTGGTCATAGGGGATGTCCGCCTCGGCGAGCAGCACGTTCATGTGCCCCGGCATCCGTCCGGCGACGGGATGGATGCCGAAAACGACCTCGGTACCCCGCCTGGTCAGCGCGTCGTACAGCTCGCGGACCTTGTGCTGCGCCTGCGCCACGGCCATGCCGTACCCCGGCACGATCACCACCTTGTTCGCCGCCGTCAGGATGGCCGCGGCCTCCTCGGGCGTCGCGCTCCGCACCGACCGGGCCTCCTGCACGCCGGCCGCCGCCACCTGCTCCTGGCCGAAGGCGCCGAACAGCACGTTCGTGAAAGAACGATTCATCGCCTTGGACATGTTCACGGAAAGGATAAAGCCGGAGGCCCCGTCGAGTGCGCCCGCCACGATCAGCAGCTTGCTGTCGATCGCGAACCCCATCGCCGACGCCGACAATCCCGCGTACGAGTTCAAGAGCGAGATCACCGTCGGCATGTCGGCGCCGCCGATCGGCACGATCATCATCACGCCGAACGCCAGCGACATGACGATGATCGCCGGGAACAGAACCGGGTTGGACGGGTTGCGTACCAGGAACACCGCCGCCACGACCGCCAGCGCCAGCACGCCCAGGTTGACGAGGTTCTGCCCCTTGTAGGTGATCGGCCGCTGCGGCAGGATCTCCTGGAGCTTGCCCGCGGCCATCAGGCTGCCGGTGAACGTCAGCGAGCCCAGGATCACCTCCATCGACAGCACCGACATCAGGAACGGCGGCACGTCGGGCAGGTTGAGGTAATACTCGGCCGCGCCGACCAGGGTCACGCAGAGCGAGCCGAAGGCGTGGCTGAGCGCGGTCCGCTGCGGCACCGCCGTCATCGGCACCATGCCCAGCCGGACGCCGATGATCGAGCCCAGCACGAGCGCACCCGCGATCCACCTGTAGTCGAGGATCTCGCGGTGCAGCAGGGTGCCGACGATCGCCAGCAGCATGCCGACCTCGCCGGCCCAGACCCCCCGCCGCGCCGTCGTCGGCGAGCTCATCCACTTGAGCGAGAGGATGAAGAGCGCCGTGGCGACCAGGTAGGTCCCCTCGATGAAGTACTCGCCGCGGATGAAATCGTTCATGATGATGGCTTCTTCGGTCCGCTCGCCCTGAACATCCGGAGCATCCGGTCGGTGATCATGAATCCGCCCACCACGTTGCTCGTCGCCGCCACGATCGCGATCGTGCCCAGCACCGTCGCCAGGGTCCCGCGCTGCGAGCCGGCCAGGATGATCGCCCCCACCACCGCGATCGCGTCGAGCGCGTTGGTCAGCGACATCAAGGGCGTGTGCAACAGCGGCGACACCCGCTGGATCACCTCGAAGCCGATGAAGGCCGCCAGCATGAACACATACAGGCTCGAGACCAGGTCGAGCTTCATGTCGTCGCTCCCAGCGCCTGCGCGGCGCGAAGAATTCGAGGACCCGGGCGTTGACGACCTGCCCGTCGCGAGTGAGCAGCGTCTCGCGGACGATCTCGTCGTCCGCGTCGGTGCGGACCTTGCCATCCTTCACCAGGTAGAGCAGGTACGCGGTGACGTTGCGCGCGTACATCTGGCTGGCGTGATACGGCACCGTGCCCGCCAGGTTGATCAGGCCGACGATGGTGACACCGTGCACCTTGTAAATCTCCTCGGCGCGGGTGAGCTCGCAGTTGCCCCCGCGCTCGGCGGCGAGGTCGACGATCACCGACCCCGGAGCCATCCGCTCGACCATGTCGGCGGTGACCAGCACGGGCGACTTCTTGCCGGGGATCACGGCCGCCGTGATGACGATGTCGCTCTCGGCGACGACCCGGCCGAGCAGCTCGCGCTGCCGCTGGTAGAAGTTCTCGTCCTGGGCGCGGCCATATCCCCGCGCGTCCTGCGCGTCCTTGGCCTCGATCGGCAGCTCGACGAACCGGCCGCCGAGGCTCTGCACCTGTTCCTTGGCCGCCGGCCGCATGTCGTAGGCCGAGGCCACCGCGCCCAGCCGCTTCGCGGTCGCGATCGCCTGCAGGCCCGCCACGCCCGCGCCGATGATCAGCACCCGGGCCGGCGTGATCGTGCCCGCCGCGGTGGTCAGCATCGGGAACAGCCGCGGCAGTTTCTCCGCCGCCAGCACGACCGCCTTGTACCCGGCCACCGTCCCCATCGACGAGAGCGCGTCCATGCTCTGCGCCCGCGTGGTCCTCGGCATCAGTTCGATCGAGAACGCCGTCACGCCCCGCTCCGCCAGCTCGCGGATCGGCTCGAGCGCGCCAAGCGGGCGCTGGAAGCCGACGATCGACTGGCCCGATCGCAACAGCGGCAGGTCGTCCCGCCCGGTGCGGTCGTTCGAGCCGTAGCCCAGCACCTGGACGATCATCTCGGCCGCCGAGAAAACCCCGGCGCGGTCGGCGACGATCCGTGCCCCCTTGGCGGTGAAATCGGCGTCGGGAAACCCGGCCTCGATGCCCGCCCCGGCCTGGATCACCACCTCGAAACCCGCCTTGGTGAGGCTGGGGATCACGCCCGGCACCAGGGCGACCCGTCGCTCGCCGGGGAATGACTCTCGTGGTACGCCGATGATCATGCGGCTGGCTCCCGGCGGCGTCGGAGGAGGCATCGGCATCATTGAGGACGGACGGCCGACTCACTCGCTCGATCAGCTCGCCGGCCAAGGTACGCACGGACCGCGACGATCGATCGAACGATGCCGACCCGCCTCGCTGGGCTTCGCATGGCTCCGAGGAATAACCGCACGCCCGACCCGGCCAAACACGACCCGAAACGGCAGGGAGGGCGCCTCGAACGCGCTCATTCTAACCGTGCCCGGAGCAATGTCCACGCACTCCCGCCGACGATTCGCGGGGAGTCGCGATCGTCGCCGAGGTATGGGGCCAGAGAGGAAACGCCACGAGCGATCCCGCCACCGCCGGCTCCACGGGAGCGAAGACTTGACCACGAAAAACACGAATTCCGCGAAAAAGTCCTGCGGTCAAGGCCACACCCTGACTCGCGATACCGTCTCGTGACCGGCGTGTTTTTTCCTGGCCAAGGTCTTCGATCCCACCCCGAGGCCCCTCACCACTCTCCCGTCATGCCGAGGCGCACTCCGCGCCGCTCATACTCGCCTGCATCCGCTCCATCATCTGCTCGGGGGTCAGGTCTTCGAGGTGCTCGGCGATCGACCACAGGTGGCCGAATGGGTCCACGAGCTTACCGTAGCGGTCGCCCCAGAACATATCCGCCAGCGGCATCTGCACCGTCGCGCCCGCCTCCACGGCCTGCGCGAACGATGCGTCCGCGTCGGTGACGTAAAGGAAGATCGTCACGGCCGTCTGCCCCTGAGGACCGAGCATCCCATACTCGGGGAACTCGTCCCCCAGGAAGATCTTCGAGTCGCCGATCTTCAACTCCGCGTGGCCGATCCGCATCGTGCCGTCCGGAGCCGGCATCGGCATCCGCGAAATCTCCTCGGCGCCAAACGCGCTCTTGTAGAACTCGATCGCCGCCGCCGCCCCCTTGACCATCAGGCTCGGCGTGATCGTGTGATAACCCTGCGGAATGGGATGCGCCATCACCAGCCCCCTTCCATTTGTCCAGGTTCGTGGCCCGTCCCGCCTGTCCACATGAACAGACGACGGACGAGTTCGCAGATTCCACCTCCTTATCGTCCGGTTGTCAACGGGTGTACAGTAAAAAAGAGATGGCGGTCCGATTTTGCGCCTGCCGTCGTGCGGAGGCCGCGCGGATCGGAGGATGGAACGCGTTTGCAACGAAGCCTAAGATGAGGTTGCGGCCTGGCACACATCACGATCTCCGACGAACAGGATGAAGACCATGGCGGCCCCCGACTGGCGACGGATGTTCCGCAAGGCGTTCCCGGCCCTGCTTGGGGTCAGCCTCGTGGCGATACCGGTCGCGATCCTGGCCCCCGCCATCCGGAAGGCCCGAAGGGCCGCCGAAGCTTCGACGACGACCTGAAGCCTCAAGCAGATCGCGTTGGCGGTCGCCAACTACCACGAGACCTACGGCTGCTTCCCGCCGGCCTACGTCGCCGATCGCGACGGCAGGCCGATGCATAGCTGGCGGGTCCTGATCCTCCCTTTCCTCGATCAGAAGCCACTCTACGACGCCTACAACTTCGCCGAGCCCTGGGACGGCCCCAACAACCGCAAGCTGGCCGACCAGATCGGGCAGATCTATCTCCGTTCCGGCCTGGACTCGTCCCACGGCCAGGCCACCAGCTTCGTGGCGGTGGTCGGCCCCGAGACCTCCTGGCCCGGCGCACGCGCCCTAACCGATAAGGACATCGGCGATGGGAGGAAAACGACCCTGATGGTCGTCGAGGTCCCGGATGGTCTCTTCCGCTGGATGGAGCCGAGGGACCTGGAGTTCGACCGGATGAGCTTCCGGATCAACGACGGGACGGGCAGGGGGCTGGGCAGCCGGCTCGGTGGTGTCCGAGTGGCCTTCGCCGACGGCGGTGTCCGCACCCTCGGGGACGACTTCGACCCGGTTCGGCTGCGGGCCATGCTGACGGCCAACGGCGGGGAGAAGCTTGACGAGTAGTCGGCCCCCGGTCCCTGGTCTTGCATGGCGGCCATTCTCGCCGCCTTGACCGACACGCCGATGGAGTCGCAACGCTCCGATCCGGGCTCATCGCCGGCCCATGGCATCGGCCTGGCCGTCGGAGTAGGCTCAACCGTGGTCCTGCCCTCAGACGCCCCTCCAGGAGACTCGTCATGTTGGCGACCTTCGCCGCTCTCGCCCTCCTCGCTCTCGCCGACCCCCCCGAGCGGAAGGAGCCGCCCGCGAAAGAGGAACTGGCGGCGATCAGCGAGCGTGGACGCAACCTCGCCGCCTACGATTCCGCCGCCTGGCACGCGTCGGATGCCTTGCAGAGCAAGAACGTCAAGCCCGGCAGCGTCGCCGTTTATCTCGCCCGCAAGACCGATCAGGGCTGGACCGTCGTCTTCGGGCGGCTCGACGAGAAAAAGGACCGGTTCCTCATCGCCTACGAGGCCGTTCAGGGCAAGGCCCCCGACCGGTTCGAGGTGAAGGAACTCGAGCAGCCGAAGGAGGACGCGGGCTTCTTCCGCGCGGCGGCGAGGGCCATCGACGTGACTGTCAAGGACATCACCGCGAATTTCCAGGGCCAGCGGCGCCAGTATAACGTCGCCGTGCTGCCCGCCGAGAAGGGCCAGTTGTGGGTCTACTTCGTTCCCGCACCGACCAAGCCGAACATCTGGCCGCTGGGCGGCGACTTCCGCTACCTCATCTCGTCCGACGGCACCAGAATCCAGGCGAAGCGACAATTGCACAAGACGATCATCGAGATCGAGCCGCCGCAGGATAAGGACCAGCAGCAGGTGGCGGGGATCCATAGCCACGTCCTCGATGATACTCCCGAGGACACCGACGTATTCCACGTCCTGAGCCGCAAGCCGTCCGTCCCCGAGATGATCATCACCAAACAGTTCGTCTACCAGGTCGATCCCGATGGGTCCGTCAAGTATGCCGGCAAGGCCGCCGACTTCCTCAAGAAGTGACCCCGTCCAACGAGCGAACGGCCCCGAAAATCCGGCGATGATCGTCGAAAGCAGAGCTGGCCGATGCCGTCCCGAGCCCGGCGGGGCGAAGCCGATCCACCCGGCCGAGCGAGGCCGCGAGGTGATCAACTTTGGAACCCCTGCTCAGACCCGTCTCCGGTTGTCGACGGGGAACGGATACTCCATGTGCCGGGCGGTCGCCCGGGCCACCGTCTCGCCGTGGTGGCGAGCCACCAGACGCAGGGCCAGGTCGATCCCCGCCGAGATCCCGGCCGACGTGATCAATGCGCCGTCCTCGACGACATGCAGGTCGTCCACGACCGTCACGGCGGGGAATCGCTCGCGCAGCAATCCCAGCGCCCTCCAGTGGGTCGTCGCCCGCCGGCCATCCAGCAACCCGGCCCGACCCAGCAAGAGCGCCCCGGTGCAGACCGATGCCAGGGTCGCGACCTGCCTCGCCCGAACGACGACCCAGGCGATGAGCCGGTCGTTCGCCATCTCCCTGCGGGTCCCCCAGCCGCCGGGGACGACCAGCATGTCCAGCGGCGGGCAATCGTCCAGGGCGTGGTTCGGTACGACTTTCATGCCGCCGGTGGCGAGGACGAACTCGGCCTCCTCGGCCACGAGCACCACTTCGTACGGCGACAGCTCCCCCGCCTCGCTCTTCGTCCAGTCGTGTGGCGGAGAAGACCTCGAAGGGTCCACAGAAGTCGAGGACCTCGACGTCGGGGAAGATCAGGATGCCGACACGCTGTCGATCGATGGGCATGGAATCCTCCTTCATCTCACCTTCATCCGAGCCGCCCGCTCTCCTTCATCCGATCGATTCGGCACGCCGGGACTCTGCCAATCTGTCGGGCGTTCCTGCTTCAATCTCAGGCTTCAGATCAATGTGTGTGCCCGCCGTAATCGCGGACCGGCAATGTCCGCCCCGAACGCAAGTCCTTGCCGAGGAGAAGTATGGGAAACCTCTCTCACCAAGTGGCGAGCGGCGCGAACCACTGGCCGCTGATTTGCATCGGGTGGGAAGCGGTTCCAGGTTACGGATCCAGGTCCCGGGATCGAATATCGTCATGCCGGGTGATTCGAGGTGGAAGGTGATGGCCAGCCAGCGCGAGCAGACCGAGATGGTCGAAACCCTGCGGGGCCTGATCGAGCGGCTCAGCGCGCAGGACCTGACCCTTGTCGAGTCGAAGGTTTTGCGGGATCGATTGACCGAGCTGCTCGGGCATGGCTCACGACAGAACGGCCTGCCACCCGAGACTTCGATGCGGGTGGCGGGTTGATCGTCGAGGCATCGGACACTCGCCCATCGCCTCACTTCTCCCCGGGTGCCTCCTCGCCGGGCTTCAACTCCCGGATGCGGACGTTCCGCCAGCGGACCTGATACGGGCCCTCGCCTTTCTGGATGCCGTGGACCTGAAGTCCGATCAGGCCGCTTCGGTCCAGGTCGTCGGTGAAGTCGGAGGCAGCCACGCCGTTGACCCACGACCGATACCGGTTCCCCTGGACGACGATCCGATAGCGATTCCAGCCGTCGTCCTGGAAGGCCTCCTTGGCCTCGGGCTTGATCTCGGCGAGCCACTTGCCCCGTCGCCCCTCGTCGTAGAATCGCCCTGCCGTCCCGGTCTCCTTGCGGGCGATCTCGCACTGCGGGCCATAGACCACTCCGGCCCTCTTGCGGTTGGCCGCTTCCGGGTCATCCTTCGAATAGACGTGGCTGCGGACCTGGATGCCCGAGTTGAGCCGGGGGTCGCACTTGACCTCCAGCTCGAGCACGAAGTCCGTGTAAGCCTCCTTGCACAGGAAGGTATTCGGGCTCCCGTCCACCGTCGTGCCGACAATTGCCCCGTCCTCGACGGCGTACCGGGCGTGGCCGCCGTTGACCTTCCACCCGTCGAGCGTCTTGCCATCGAACAGCGCCGTCCAGCCCTCGTCGTTGGCGAATGCCATGCTGCCGGAGTGCGCCACCAGGAAAGCCACGATCACGATAGTCCAGGATCTCGAAATCATGAGAGGTCTCCGGTTGCTGGGCCGCCCTCGCCTGGATGCCCGCCGAGGGGAATCCTTCCAAGAGATAGCCGAGACGGATCATAACACCAGGCGTCGCGACCGTGTTATGACATTGGTGCGGCGTTTTTCACGGAGGGCAGGCTGGATGCTCGCTCGGCGATCATCCACTCGGTCCCCCGGCTCCGAGACGCGGAACCGGCTCCAGCCCCTTCCGCCCCGCGGGCCCGATGGCACGACGCCCATCCTGCGACCTCGAGGACATCCCATGCCCCATCTCCTGACGCTGGCCGCGGCGACGGCGCTGCTGTTCGTCCCCGGCGGATCGCGGGCCGATGAAGATCGGCCGCTGGCCGGGGTCCGCCGAGTCGTCTTCCTCGGCGACAGCATCACCTACTCCGGCCAGTACATCGAAGACATCGAGGCCGTCCTGCGGACCAGTCAGCCGGCGCTCCGGCTGCGAGTTTCTCAACCTCGGCCTGCCCAGCGAGACGGTCTCGGGCCTCTCCGAGCCGGGTCATGCCGGGGGCCATTCCCACGCCCCGACCTCCACGAGCGGCTCGAGCGGGTGCTCAAGCAGTCCAGGCCCGACCTGGTCGTCGCCTGCTACGGGATGAACGACGGCATCTACTACCCGTTCGGAGCCGAGCGGTTCGAGAAGTACCAGGCCGGGATGCGTCGCCTGCGAGAACGCGCGGCGGCGGCCGGTGCCAGGGTCCTGCACGTCACCCCGCCGGTCTTCGACCCGGTGCCGATCAGCGCGAACACGCTGCCCGCCGGCCGCGACGAATACCGTCAGCCGTACGAGGGATATGACGAGGTGCTCGATCGCTACTCCGGGTGGCTGCTGGCCCGGAAGGCCGACGGCTGGGACGTCGTCGACGTCCACGGCCCGATGAAGCAGCTATCTCGCCGAGGCCCGGCGACGCGACCCGGCCTTTCGGCTCGCCGACGACGGCGTGCATGTCAACGCCACGGGGCACTGGCTCATCGCCCGCGAGATCTTGCGGCACTGGGGCGTCCGGGATCCTGGCCCCAGCGAGCCGCCTCAGCGCCGAGAAGGCCCTGGCCGACCGGCCGCACGGACTGGCCGTCCTGGAGCTGGTCCAGACGAAGCAGCGGCTCTTGAAGGACGCCTGGCTGACGACCACCGGTCACAACCGCCCGGGGATGAAGCGGGGTCTGGCGCTCGACGAGGCCCAGCGGCGGGCCCGGGAACTCGATGCCCGGATCGACGTCCTGCTCGCCCGCAAGCCCTGAGGCCCCGGCAGTCATCGGACCGCCGGGCTCCGCTCTCCTGGCCGCCGCCCGTCCGCTTCGCTCACGGATTCCGCTCGCCACCGCGTGGTTCCCGGTGGGACGCTCGTTCCGCGCCGCTCCCGACCGCTTTCAGCATCGCGGCCGACGACTCCTTGCCGAACCGCTTCTGGAGCCGGCGCAGGTAGGGAGATCCCAGCCAGGTGATGAGGAGATGCGGTCGCGAGAACGCCAGGATGTCGTACCAGACCTCTCCGCTCGCACGGTCGCACTCCACCAGGAACCGCTCCTCGCCGGTCCCGGCGTGATCCGGCAGGGTTCCCCAGGCGAATCCGTACCGGCCGGCCGGACCCGGCTCGTCCACGACGTAGACGATCCGACAAGCATTCAGCCACCAGAGACCCAGCTCATGGGCGACGATCGCCACGAGAACACCCGCCTCGGGGGTATCCTGGTACGGCCACGCGGCCACCCAGCTCAGGCGGGACTGCTCCCAACCCCGCAGGGCGGCCCTCGCCTTCAGGAAGACCTCCTCGCCCTTCCCCAGCTTGATCCGGGTATGATCGATCGTATACCCGTTCGGGGGTACGCTTGCCGTCGCGCCGACTGCCTCGTAGGTATAGCCCAGGTCCGATTGCGAGGCCAGGAATGTCCGGATGGCCAGGCTCGAGGGCCGACGCAGGGAAATCATTCGCAATCTCTCGGTCGGTTGTCGTCTGTCCTGTCTCACGCCCACCGGGATATCATAGGCAGTCGCCGCTCGCATTCCGAACTCTCACGATCGGGATTCCGCAACGATGCCGACCGCCGAGACGGCCGACCGGCCGATGATCCTGCTGACAGGTGGTAGCGGCTACATCGGTGGCCGGCTGATCCCCGTGCTGGAAGGGCGCGGTGCCCGACTCCGGTGCATGGCCCGCAATCCCGACGCACTCCGGGCCCGGGTCCACGAGACGACGGAGGTCGTGCGGGGGGACGTCCTCGATCCCGCGTCCCTCGACCGGGCGCTCGAGGGTGTCGATACGGTGTATTACCTCGTCCACCTGATGTCCGGGTCGAAGGACTTCGAGCGCGACGACCGTCAGGCGGCCTCGAACCTCGCCGCGGCCGCCCGCAAGAGCCAGGTTCGGCGGATCATCTACCTCGGCGGCCTGGGCGACGACGCCGACCCCCGGCTCTCGCCGCACCTCCGCAGCCGTCACGAGGTCGGGGAGATCCTGCGGGAATCGGGCGCCGAGACGATCGAGTTCCGCGCGTCGATGGTGATTGGCGCGGGAAGCCTGTCGTTCGACATGATGAGGTCGCTGACCGACCGGCTGCCGGTGATGCTCTGCCCCCGCTGGCTGACGACGCCGACGCAGCCGATTGCCGTGGACGACGTGCTGAGTTACCTCCTGGCGGCCCTGGAGCTCGCTCCGGGCAAGAGTCGGATCTTCGAGATCGGCGGCACGGATGTCTCCACCTACGGCGACCTGATCCGCGAGTATGCCCGGCAGCAAGGTCTGCGGCGTTGGCTGATCTCGGTTCCGGTCCTGACGCCCTACCTGTCGAGCCTCTGGCTGGCCCTGGTCACGCCCGCGAGCTTCGAGATCGGCCGTCATCTGATCGAGGGGTTGAAGAACCCCACGGCCGTCCAGGATCGGACGTCGCTGGACGTCTTCCCCATCCGACCGGCCGGCGTCCGTGAGGCGCATCCAGCGGGCGATCACCGAGGCCCGAGGATTGCCCTCTCGAGCACCCTCGACGACATGACCGGAAACTCCGGCGGACGGGCGCATGTGGTTCTGCGCCGGCCTGTTGAACCTGGGCGGGCCCGGCCGCTTGCTGGCGAGCGAGAGCATCGCGCCATCGGGGTATCAGGGCGACGGTTATCACTGCGATGCCAGGGCGATCCGCCGCTCCGGGATCGGGGTGTCCACCGTACGTTATGGGACGCCCGGGGGCGTGCGGAAGTACGGCGAGATCAGGGCCTTCGATCCAAACCTGGAGCGGCCATGCACTACGAGTCCGTCGCCATCCCCGAGGAAGAGGTGCCGCAGGCAGCGGACCCGCTGTTCCGGCACCTCGTCACGACCTACGCGGGCGAGACCAACAAGACGGCCGGCATGTGGCGGGCGATCCCCGAGGATCTGCTGGAGTTTCGGCCCCACGAGAAGACGAACACGATCCGGGCCATTCTGGTCCACCAGATCCTCTCCGAGCGGCGGTTCTTCGCCCAGTTCGTCGGCACCGAGGAGCCGGCGGTCGAGGGACTTCTGCCGCCCGGCAAGAGTCCTGCCGTCCCGGCCTATCTCGATCGGTACGTCGGGCTGGCGAAGCTGCGGTTGCCCCAGCTTGCGTCGGCGACAGCCGAGTGGTGGCTGGAGGAGCGGCCCTTCTTCGGCGGCCTGAAGCGGCAGCGGATCTGGACGTTCTGGCGGAGGGTGCTGCACACCTGCCACCATCGGACCCAGGTCCAGACCTGGCTACGGCTGGCCGGGCGTCATGTGCCGGCGATCTATGGGCCCTCGGGCGACGTGACCTGGGATGAAGCCGACCCGACTTACTCGGTGGAGGCGGCGGATCGGGGGGCTTGACGTCCAGATGTGCAACCCGCCGGACCGAGTTCGCTCTACCGCCCGATTTCAAGCACTTGATCAAGGCGAGTGATTCGAAAGACCTCAAGGAGGTCCGAGTGGAGGTTCTCGATCCTCAATCCACCCCTCACGCCCATAACCTTCTTCTTGAGGTTGATGAGCTTGCCGAGGGCGGCGCTGGACAGGTGCTGAATGTTGCAGAGGTCGAGCACGAGTTGCATCCCGCTCTTGTCCGAGGCCTTATCGATAATTGTATCCAGATCCTCCGCTCGAAGAATGGCGCCGGTCGGTTTGATGACCACGAGGCCACCGGGATCCTCCCACGCAAACCAGAGGAGATGGCCGCAATTCGGACAGGGAGCATCACTCGCCGGATCGGATGGCTCGATCCTGATCTCGGAACGACAGACCGGGCAGAAGTTAGGTCGGCCTTCGGGCGTTCTTGATGAGATGACCATTACGACCTCGGGTGAGGCTCGATGCCGCCTCCCTCCAATATACGCTGGACTCTACCTCGATGCTCGTGCCGCTCCCTACAAGATGGTGGTAGTCCGGCGCCACCAGGGTGAGGCCGGCGAGATACTTCCGGGGCAACGGATCGGGCAGACGCATCATCCATCCCTTCCAAGATGTCCATCCAAGCAGGGAACGTCAGGGGCCTACTCATCCGCCTCGTCGCAGTAGACACGGCCGTCCTCGCAGCCATAGTTGAGCCAGACGCCCGCACCGGGATGGTAGACTCGCTCCTCGAAGTTGGTCACGTCCTCCGGTTCCTCGGTCAGCAATCCCCAGAAGCCGGCTGCGATCGACCGCTTGATCGCCTCTTCGGGGCCGTGATCGCTGAACATCAAGCCCGTCCTGCCGTAAGAGTCGGTGCAGACGAAGGGATAGCAGACGGACTCTCCCTCCGGTACCGCAACGAACCCGACGTCGAGCAGAGCCTTCTCGACCTCGGCCCTCTCCGGGGTGAAGCCGAATGTGTTGGGGATTCGGGCACCAACCCAGGCGGCATCGAAGCCGGTCTCGACTGCGTGTCGAAGGACAGGAGGCTCCCCTTCGCCAACGTGGTCGCCCAGCCGGTCATCGAGGCCGAAGGCCGTTCCGTCGAGAACGACATGGGCGGGCATGAATGTGAAGCCAGCATACTTTGCCGGCCTTCCATGGACATTCAATAACTTGCCATGACGAACTTGCATCCGCCACCCCACCCCGGTCTCTCTCCCCGATCATGCTTGGTCCCGCGGCCCCCGCTGCTTCTCACGATCGGCGATGGCAGCCTTCCAGTCTTCGAGTTTCCCGAACCCGATCGCCTTGTCGATCCCCAGGTTCTCCAGAAGCATCCCCAGGACGACGAGCCTCTCTCGCTCGCTGGCGAAGATGCCGCCGACGAACTCGATCTTCTCCGGGGCCTGGTAGATCCGCTCCTCGAACTCTTCATTCGTCCAGGGGCGACTCTCTCGGCGAATGTCCCAGACAGGCCTCTTGATCGGCATGGCTCCTCCGACGTCCTGGCGACTCCAGCTTGGCGGCCTCATTCTCGCACGGCGGCCCCTCCTGATCCAAGGTGCACCGCTCTACTCGTTCGCCATGGCCGAGTCCGCGGCCGGCGACATGGTAATGCCCGACCGCAGCTCCTCCTGTACCTGCATGAGGATTCGGCCGAGCTTGTTCTGGCCTCTGCCGTCCCCGCCGTCGCCCCAGTAGCGGTCGTTCTCGGTATGCTCGACAATCATTGCATCGCCCGTGCCCAGCAGGACCTCCCGCAGGCCGGCGTGCTGGGTGAACTTGGCTCGGACCGCCTCGTGCATGATCGTGTCCTTGACCGACTCCCAGTCCTTGCGGAGCGGCCGCTTGCGGCTGCGTCCCATCCGGGCGGCGATCATCGGCGACTTCGCCAGCCGGACCTCCTCCTCATCGGGTGTGTTGGCGAACTTCTGGGCCTGGAAGTAGTGCTCGCTCGTCGGCCAGGTTTCGCCCTTGAGCGTGATCGGGTGCGGCGAGAAGTTGGAAAAACAGCCGTAGTGGCCGCTGACGCTGTAGAAGTGGATGAGGCTCATGCCGCCACCGTCCTCGTGATGTCCAGCCTCGGTCGGCCTCGTCGTGGGCTCCTGGCGGCGAGATCGCCTCCCGCGAGGAGCAGACCCGTCATGATAGTCGGAGGTTCGTGCCCGTTCATCCCGACTCAGCAGGCGGCTCGGCCGGGGCTCGACCGGCTCTCGGGAGAGGAAACCCCTGAAGCTCTAGCATCAGGGTCATATCGTGGACGGCCGGGGGCTGACCGGGGAAATACCGCTGCATGTGGACCTCAGCGGGCCGGACGCCGTGATTGGCCTCTCGATTGCCCTCGACTGCATGACCGGGATGTCTTGTCGATGTGCGACCGCACGAGCATCACGACAACGGCGAACCATCGGGAGGGGATCATCGTAAGATGGTTGAAATGATAAGCAAATTGGTTAGAGCGGCCACTATTTTCAAAATTTTTCGAATTTTTTAAAACATTACGATCCAGAAACTTAAGTCAGAAAGATGGCCCGAAATCCAAAGTCGCTTATTTTTGATTTGCAATTCTGATACATCATAGATATAGAGAGACTGAGAATCGCGTTCTGAAGGCATCCGAGGGCGGAATTCGACACAGGGCATTTTAGCGCGGGAGGAGGCCGAGACGCGTCTCGAGGCGGCTGGCGTCGAGAGAGCGCGGCAGGAGGCTCAGTCCTCATGGCGACCGCTCATCTCGTCGTCGCCTCCTGGCGGCTGCTCAGGTTTCGGGAGAGCCGTCAAACGAAAAAGGGCAACGGCTCCTGACGAGAGCCGTTGCCCTAAATGGTTGCGATTCACGCTATTGGGATAATATGCCCGGCAGGATTTGAACCTGCAACCTTTAGCTCCGGAGGCTAACGCTCTATCCAATTGAGCTACGGGCACATCGCTTCTTCATTCCAACCGTGGGGTCCCGGTTTGTCAAGGGGCCCGACCCGACCGCGAGTGGCAACGGCGAGCTCTCATACCTGAGGCGTGCGCGAGCCCAGCCAGAAGCTTGATCTTTGACCCGCTGATCTGATGCGGGTTGTTCGAGGTTCTTGGAGATTCCTCGCTCAACACCACCGCTCGGGCCCCCGCCCCTGATCCCTCTCCGAGAGTTTCGCCGGGCCAGATGACGCCCGCGCCATCCTCGCTACCCGCACGACCGGGCGGGCGCGGCGGCGAAAACCTGCCGCCAGGCGCCGATTCCGGTGCAATCCAGGTCCCTGAGATCCAACCCGTCCCCTGAGCACCGGGCGAGGAGAAGGTGCCCGAAGCGGGCGGATGAAGGGGCGGTCGGTGCCTCGGCAGCTCGGCCGGCAACACACTTGCCGCAGTGGCGTTGAGCGAGAAGTCTCGGTTTTTGTCGGCCGGGATTCCGGCTCCAGTCGAGGAAAGGAGGCTGTCGGGATGGGTAGGGTTAGGGATCAGGGGATTGCCAGACCCAGGTCTCGCAGAATCGTCACCAGGGCCATCAGTGGGAGTCCCGTGATCGCCGAATGATCGTCGCTCTCGATCCGGTCGAAGAGCACGATCCCACGCGATTCGAGCTTGTAACTGCCGGCACAATCCGTCGGATGGTCCGCCTCGATGTAGCGCGCGATCGCCTCCCGGCTCAGCGGTCGCATGCGGAGACGGGTGACGTCGGTGTGGCGGCGTGCAGACCCATCGTGGAGGACCACCATCGCCGTGATGAGGTCGTGAGACTTGCCCGACAGGGTGGACAGTTGCTCGGCGGCACGATCCGTCGTGCCTGGCTTGCCGAAGATCCGTCCCTCGCAGGCGACGAGCTGGTCGCAGCCGATGATGACCGAGGCCCGCTCCTCCTCGATCAGACTCGACGCCTTGGCCATCGCCAGCCGCTCGGCCAGCCGGAGCGGGTCCAGGCCCTGCGACTCCTGCTGGATCGCGGCTTCGTCAAAAAGGGGGGCACGGCAGCGGAACGGTACACCCAGCCGCTCGAGCAGGGCTCGCCGATAGGCAGAGGTGCTCGCCAGGACCAGCCTCGACTCGGGAAATGGCGGATGGGCCGCCGCGGCAGGCATCAGTCGGCGGCCTCCTCGACGGCCAGGACGTTCTCGTAGTCCGCCACGACGAATCGCTCGCCGCGCTTGACGACCTGGTGCCCCTCGGCCTCGAGCCGGGCCTTTTGCGCGGGTACGCCTCCGGGATACCTCTCGTTGAGGAATCCGCCCGACTTGAGGGTCCGCCAGTAGGGTGTGACGGCCGCGTCGCGGGCCCGGGTGGATCGGTGAGCCCCTGGCGCCTCCTCGGCCGCGTTGGCCGCGATCCACGTGAAGATTCCCGTGGTCATCGGGCAACCGATCGTCGCATTGTGCCGCTTCGCCAGGACCGAGCGGATCTCGTTGATGGTGATCAGTTTTCCGGCGGGTACACGCTTCATGATCGCGTCAACCTCGCGCGGCGAGGGTATCACCATCGTCCCCTCTCCCCAGCGTGCAGACATCGAGGAGCCGATCGGCACGACCTTCGGGAAGCCCTCGTCCTTGTCCAGCTTCTCGCGCCAGGTGAGTTTCTTGACCGCGGGCATATTCATGGACCTCCGAGGCCGGTCGAGCCGGCCCGTCAACGCTTTAGATCCGGAGCGCGCCTGTCAGCTCGTCCGGGGGGAGGATGTAGCCGAAATAGAAGTCGCCGAAGAGCCCGTACCGGGCCGAGCTCTCGTCGAACCGCATGGTGTACACGATGTCCTTGAGATAGGTCGGATTGCGTGCCCAGAGGGTCACGCCCCATTCCCAGTCGTCCAGCCCCGTCGAGGCGGTAATGAGCTGCGAGACCTTGCCGGCGAACTTCATCCCGCTCCTGGCGTGGGCGGACATCAGTTCGGCCCGCTCCTCGAACGGGAGCATGTACCAGTTCTGGCTGGCCGCCCGCATCTTGCTCATCGGGTAGAAGCAAAGGCAGGGCCAGCTCGGGAACTCGGGATAGAGCCGCTGGCGGTTCATCGGGCCAAGGCGCTCAGTGTAGGCGTTGACCTTGGTCTGGTAGATGCTGCTCTCGGGGTCGAGGCCCTCGCGCTCGCGGAGGATCCGGCCGTATTCCTCGGCATCGGGGACATACTCGGAGATCTCGGTGATCGAGTAGAACGCGTAGGTGGGCAAGAGCGCCGGGCCGAGACTCGAGGCCTCGATGGCGGTCTGCACACCGTGGATGCCCTTGATGTCCGGGCCCGCCATGACGACGCCGAGGTTCGCCTTGTGCCCGGGCATCGCGAAGCACTGGAGCTGTTCGGGGCCGCCCGCGGGGCGGTCGGTGAGGGCCTGACGCAGCTCGTCAACGCCCCGCTCGCGGTGGGATGCGGGCATGTCCGCCAGGCGTGCCCGGTCGATCCGGTAGAAGAGGTGGAGGAAATGCCAGCCTTCTTCAGGCACGAGAGTCAACATCGCCTGGGGCGCGGCGGATGGTCGCTGACCGCCCTGACGGGCCGGTGCGTGGGCTGTCGTGCCGGGTCCCGACTCGGGCGGGGCGGACGTTTCCGGGGCACCTTGCGACATGGTCAATCGTCCCAGGCCTCTGTACGAGCACGGTTCGTCAGTTCAGATTTCCTATCTTACGAGCTCTGTGATCCGGCCCGCAAGCGAACCCGATGGACCGGACCCACCGCGGAGGAGATCAATCGATTGCGGCCGAATCACCCAACCCATAGAATGCCTGGACTTTCGGGCTCGGGCCGCGGTCATGCCAATCTTCGGGTGGAGGTGCTCATGAAGGTGCGTCGGACGCTGGGTACGCTGGCGATCCTCGGGATGGGTGCGATCCTCGGCGGCTTGCTGGTGCTGGCAACCTCGGGCCGGGGCCTGGCCGTGGCCGCCGCGAGGGGGCTCGGCGCCTCCGCCGCCGGGGAGGGTGGGACCACACAGGCCGAACCAATCCGAGGCTGGCAAAAGGGCCGGGGCTGGGGCTGGATCTGGGGGAAGGACGACGAGGTCGGCTCCCTCAACGCGATAACCGACGGCTCGCGAGCCGCGGCGATGGCCCTGGCGACCCGCGGCGAGGTGTACGACCTCGGCCTGACCTATAGCCGCCGGAGCTACAAGTTCGCCGGCCACAGCCCGGGCGAGATCATCACCTTCCGCAGCCCCGACGGTATCCGCCGGATGAAGGACCCCGATGCGCCGCCCGAGGCGGCGAATAGGGCGCAGGTCTACTGGCACTCTGCTGCACTCTTCATCTCGGACAACGTCGCGACGCAGATCGATGGCCTGGGCCACATCACAGCCGGGGCAGACGATCATTGGTACAACGGCTTCAAGGAGGCGGATTGGGGCGGCGACTGGGGACCGCGGAAGTGTGACGCCTCGACGATCCCCCCGATCGTCGCCAGGGGCGTGCTGATCGACGTCGCGGCGTTCAAGCGGGTTGAGGCCTTGCCCGGCCACACAGTCATCTCGACGGGCGACTTGCGCGATACGCTGGCCTGGGAGGGCGTGTCGCTCCGGCCGGGGGATGTCGTGCTCGTCCGCACCGGGACCGCGCGGTACTGGGGCGATGACGGCGCCGACCACGCCCGGATCGCCGACCACGACACGGCCGGGCCTGACCTGGCGGCCACCCGGTGGCTGGTCGAGGACCAGGGGGCCATCATGGTCGGCTCGGACACCAGCGGTTACGAGGTTAACCCGCCGCCGGGGCCCACCGACACGGGCATCCCGGTACACCGTTACCTGCTGGTCGATCAAGGTGTCCACCTGGGCGAGCTCCACAACCTCGAGGGCCTCAGCCGGGCGAAGGCGTACACGTTCTGCTACGTCGCTGCCGTGAACAAGATCAAGGGCACGGCGGCCGGCTTCGCCCTGCGGCCGCTGGCCCTGCGCTAAAGACGGGAGGATGGGGCGACCGATCCCCGACCACCGGTCCCGAAGGGGCCGCCGGAGGCTCGACGATGCTTGCCCCCGATCCGATTCTCGACTACGATGAGCACACTCTTCCGGCGCCCGCCAGGTGGCGTCGCCGGGGCGGCCAGGAGGGAGCGAGTCATGGCGACGGGCGAGGTCGAGGGGAAGGGCTTTCGCGGGCGGATCTACGACGACATCACGCAGACGATCGGCAACACGCCGCTGATCCGGCTGCGTTCGGTGACGCGAGGCTGCAAGGCTGAGGTCGTGGCGAAGCTCGAGAACTTCAATCCGCTCTGGTCGGTGAAGGATCGGATCGGCGTGGCGATGATCGACGCCGCCGAGGCCGAGGGGCGAATCACCGCGGACACCGTGATCGTCGAGCCGACGAGCGGAAACACGGGCATCGCGCTGGCCTTCACCTGTGCCGCGCGTGGCTACCGGCTGGTCGTGACGATGCCTGAGAGCATGAGCCTCGAGCGGCGTCGGCTGCTGAAGGCCTTCGGCGCCGAGATCGTGCTGACGCCGGCGGCGGACGGGATGCCCGGCGCGGTCCGCCGTGCCGAGGAGCTGGTGCGCAGCACGCCGAACGCCTTCATGCCCCAGCAGTTCAAGAACCCGGCCAACCCCGAGGTCCACCGCCGGACGACGGCCCAGGAGATCTGGAGGGACAGCGATGGCCATGTGGACATCCTGGTCTGCGGCGTGGGCACGGGCGGCACGATCACGGGCTGCGGCGAGGTGCTCAAGTCGCGGAAGCCCTCGATCCAGGTCGTGGCGGTCGAGCCGGCGAACTCGCCGGTCATCAGCCAGATGCGGCATAACGAGCCGTTGCGACCCGGCCGGCACATGATCCAGGGGATCGGCGCCGGGTTCATCCCCGACGTGCTCAACACGTCGATCATCGACGAGGTCGTCACGGTCCGCGACGAGGAGTCGTTCGAGATGTCGCGGCGGCTGGCCCGCGAGGAGGGGATGCTCTGCGGGATCTCCTGCGGCGCGGCGGCCGCGGGGGCGATCCAGGTCGCCTCTCGGCCCGAGAACGCCGGCAAGCTTGTCGTCGTCGTTTTGCCCGACCTGGGCGAGCGGTATCTGTCCACGCCGTTGTTCCCCGAATGACCCACCGGGCCGGGCGGCCACGCCGGCGGCCTCGGCCCATCCCGAATCCCTCCGCGACGCTTGAGAACGTTGAACGCTCCCACAGCCGATAACATCGAGCCGGCTCCGCTGGAGATCCCGCGCGACCTCCACGACGCGATGGTCGCGCACTGCCTGCGCGACTCGCCGCTGGAGTGCTGCGGGCTGCTGGGCGGGGTCGCGCCGCGGGTCTCGTCGTTCCACCCGCTGCGCAACGCCGCGGCCAGCGAGACGCGGTATGACGCCGATCCCCAGGACCTGATCGCCGCGGTCGTCTCGCTGCGCGAGCGCGGGGCCGAGATCCTGGCGATCTATCACTCGCACCCGCAGTGGGAGGCCGTGCCCAGCAAGACCGACCTCCGCGAGAACCACTATGGCGCCGTTCCCCGGATCATCGTCTCGCTGCTCGAAGATGTCCCGGCCGTCCGCGTCTGGCGGCTCGACCCCGACTCGTACGAGGAGCTCGGCTGGCGGATCGTCGAGGTCGGGACGGCCGAGCCGGGTGTGGGCGAGGGCGCCTCTTGAGGTTGCAATCACGCCGCGGCGTGCATAGACTACGGGCCTTATTGACGCTCCCAAAGTCCCGGAATCGTACCGAGTTCCATGCAACGCACCCTGATCATCTTCAAGCCCGATTGCGTCCAGCGCCGGCTGGTCGGCGCCATCCTGCAACGTTTCGAGACCAAGGGGTTGCGGATCGTCGCGCTCAAGCTGATTCGCGTCAACCGCGCCCTGGGCGAGAAGCACTATGCCGAGCACAAGGGGAAGCCGTTCTTCGAGGGCCTGATCTCGTTCATCACGGCGTCGCCGGTGGTCGTGGGCGTGCTGGAGGGGAACGAGGCGATCTCGGTGGTCCGGACGATGCTCGGCGCCACCAACGGCGCCGCCGCAGCCCCGGGCACGATCCGCGGCGATTACTCGATCAGCAAGCAGAACAACCTCGTCCACGGCAGCGACAGCCCCGAGTCGGCCGAGCGCGAGATCGCCATGTGGTTCGAGCCGGCGGAGCTCGCCGACTACACGATCGAGGGCGAAAGCTGGGTCTCCGGTGGGTCGTGAGGCGGCGTCCCGTCGCCCCGTCGGGCGGCCGACCTGAAGCGTACCATCACGGTCGTGGATCGCGGCGACGAGGGTAAGGCTTCGCGCCGTGGACCCGTTCGGAGCCGTGCCAGGCTCGGATTCCCGACACGGTCGCGCCGCCCGGGCCCGTTGACTGCGCGACGACCCGAGCACCGATTCACGTCGTCCCGAGGTTGATGGAGACCGGCCATGGCCAGCAAGGCGATCGAGCGCGAGGTCGCGAAGCTGCGGTCCGAGCTGGACCGGCATAACTACCTGTACTACGTCGAGGCCCGGCCGGAGGTCAGCGACCGCGAATACGACCGGATGATGGAGCGGCTGACCGAGCTCGAGTCGCAACATCCCGAGCTGGTCACGCCCGACAGCCCCACCCAGCGCGTCGGCGGCCAGCCGCTCGAGGGCTTCGCGACCGTCCGCCACGTCGTGCCGATGCTCTCGATCGACAACACGTACTCTTACGACGAGCTGCGCGAGTGGGACGCGCGGGTCCGGCGCGGGCTCAACCCCGGCGAGCCGGTGCGATACGTCGTCGAGCTGAAGGTCAACGGCGTCGCGGTGTCGCTCCGCTACGAGGACTGCCAACTGGTCCTGGGCGCGACCCGCGGCGACGGCGAGCGGGGCGACGACATCACGGCCAACCTCAGGACGGTGCACGAGGTCCCGCTGTCGCTCAGGGACTGCCCGGCTCCCCTGCTCGAGGTCCGCGGCGAGGTGTACATGACCAACTCGGAGCTGCTGCGGCTCAACGAGCTGCGGCGCGCCGCCGAGGAGCTGCCGTTCGCCAACCCGCGCAACTCCACGGCGGGCTCGCTCAAGCTGCTCGACCCGAAGCTCTGCGGCCGGCGTCGGCTCCGGTTCGTCTCGCACGGGCTGGGCGAGTACCGCGGCATCGACGAGACCTCGTATTACGACCTGACCCGCGTCATCAAGTCCTGGGGCATCCCCGTCAGTCCGCACACGGCGCGTTACGAGACGATCGACGAGGTCATCGAGCACGCGCAGAGCTGGAGCGACCGGCGGAACACGCTCGACTTCCAGACCGACGGCCTGGTCGTGAAGGTGGACGACCTGGACCAGCGCGAGCGGCTGGGCTCGCGGAGCAAGAGCCCTCGGTGGACGATCGCGTTCAAGTACGAGGCCGAGCAGGCGGTGACGCGCCTGACGGCGATCACGGTGCAGGTCGGCAAGACGGGCAAGCTGACGCCGGTGGCCGAGCTCGAGCCGGTGCTGCTCGCCGGCACGACGGTCAGGCGTGCCAGCCTGCACAACGCCGACGAGCTCGAGCGGAAGGACATCCGCGTCGGCGACGCCGTGGTGATCCAGAAGGCCGGCGAGATCATCCCCCAGGTCGTCCGCGTCGAGGCCGACGCACGCAAGGGGGACGAGATCCCGTTCCGCTTCCCGACGGAATGCCCGAGCTGCGGGGCACCCGGTGGAGCGGTCGGCCGAGGAGGTCAACTACCACTGCACCAACCCCGCCAGCCGATGTCCCGAGCAGCTCAAGGAGTGGATTCGCTGGTACGCCCACCGCGACGCGATGGACGTCGACGGCCTGGGCGAGAAGCTGATCCACCAGCTCGTGGACAAGGGGCTGGTGAAGTCGCTGGCCGATCTCTACCGCCTCGACGCGGCGACGCTCGCCGAGCTGGACCGCATGGGGAAGAAGTCGGCCGAGAACCTGGTGAAGGCGATCGAGGCGAGCAAGACGCGGACGCTCGACCGGCTGCTGACCGGCCTGACGATCCGGCACGTCGGGACGCGGATGTCGGAGGTCATCGCGGCGAAGGTGGTTACCCTCGACCGGCTGCGCGCGATGACCCTCGAGGAGCTGGAGGCGCTCCCCGAGGTCGGCCCGGTCGTCGCGGCGAGCATCCACGAGTACTTCCAGGACCCGGAAAATCAGGCGCTGCTCGACGAGCTGCAGGAAGTCGGCTTGAAGCCCGAGCCGCTCGCCCCGGCGCCGACGTCGGGGCGGAAGCTGCCGTTCTCCGGGCTGACGTTCGTCCTCACCGGCACGCTGCCGAAGCGCAGCCGCCCCGAGGCCGAGGCCCTGATCAAGCAGCGCGGCGGCAAGATCTCCGGCTCGGTCTCGAAGGTGACCAGCTACCTCCTGGCCGGCGAGGACGCCGGCAGCAAGCTCGCCAAGGCGAAGCAGCTCGGCATCCCCGTCGTCGACGAGGCCGAGTTCGAGCGCATGGCCGAGGGTGGGAAGTGAGCGGGCCTGCAAGCGATGGCTCCTGGTGCGGTCGGGCTGGGTGAAGGTGGACATCGACCGGACGATCGAGGCATCTCCCGGACTGGGATTCGATCACGTCGCCGCCGGGACGGATGAGCTCACGGCTTCCTCGGCGACCCGTCGCATCGCCTTGAGGTCGAGCTTGCCGGTGCCGAGCATCGGGATCGACTCGACCTTCACGACGTTCTCGCGGCGGGGGATGAACAGGTTGGGCAGGCCCATGCCGCCGAGGCTCGCGAGGGCGCGGTCAACCTCGGCGTCGTCGAGCGTCGTCAGCACGACGAGCTTCTCTCCCTTGCGCTCGTCGCCGACGGCCGTCACGGCGAAGACCTGCGAATCGGCGCCGCTCGCCTGCTGGAGCGCCTCCTCGACGCGGCCGTGGGGCACCATCTCGCCGCCGATCTTCGAGAACCGCGACAGCCGCCCCGAGACCTTGAGGAAGCCGTCCTCGCTGAGGAACCCCAGATCGCCCGTGATGTACCACCCGTCGTGGAAGGCCGCCTCGGTCAGGTCGTCGCGACCCAGGTAGCCCTGCATCACGTTCGGGCCCTTGACCAGCAGCAGTCCCTCGGTGTCCGGGCCGAGCGGCTCGAACGTGTCGGGCTGCACCACGCGGACCGCGACGCCCGGCAGCGGGCGGCCGACGTAGCGTCGGCGCGAGCCCGGCTGGAAGAAGCCCGGCTCGCGGTGGTCGAACGTGTTCACGGCCACCACCGGGGAGCATTCGGTCATGCCGTAGCCCTCCATGGGGCGGATGCCGAACGTGTCCTCGAACGCCAGGCGCCAGCGTGTCCGGCAACGCCTCGGCGCCCGCCAGCACCAGCCGGAGCGAGCCCAACTGCGCCGGGGCACACCGCCTCATGTAGAGATGCAAGAACGTCGGCGTGGCCAGCATGACCGTCGCCGCGTACTTCTGGATCAGCTCGCCGATCCGCGGCGGCGTCGAGCGGGCTGGGGTGGCAGACCGAGCCGATCCCCGAGTTGATCGCGAACCAGGAGATCGTGTAGCCGAACGAGTGGAACATCGGCAGGATCGCCGCCAGCCGGTCGCCGGGCAGGACGCGGTACGCCTCGCGGATCGCCTGCACGTTGGAGTCGATGTTGAAATGGGAGAGGACCACGCCCTTGGGCTCGCCCGTGCTGCCGCTGCTGAAGATGATCGTCGCGGTGTCGTCGACGCTGACGGCCCGCGGGGCGCCGGCGGCCCGCTCGAGCGACCGCCTGGGTGCCGCCAGGGCGAGCATCGCCGCGACCGCCCGGTCGCGGGTCCTGAGGCCGGCCATCACGTCTTCGAGGTAGATCAGCTCGAGGCCCGTCGGGGGGCTGAGAGCTTGGCCTTCTTCGAGGAAGGCCCGGCTGGTGACGACGGTACGGAGGCCGGCCTGCGTGGCGGCCGACTCCATCCCGGCCCGGCCGGCCGGTGAAATTCAGGTTGACCGGCGGCGCGGCCGGCGAGCGACGCGGCCAGGTTGACCAGCGCGCCGCCGACGCTCGTCGGCAGCAGGATGCCGACCGCCGGCTGCCCTCGCCATCGTGTCCCGCAGCGCACGGGCGACGGCCAGGGCGCCGACCAGTGCCTTGAAGTAGCCGACTCGCGGCGTCTGGAGGTCGGCGAAGGCCAGCCGGAAGGGGTGCCGCCGGGCCCGGCGGATGAACTCGTGATGCAGGGGCCGTCGGTCGCGGCTTGCGGTACGACCAGGCCTGCTGGCCCAACTCGCTGATCGCCTGCCGCAGCGCGAACAGCGACGAGTCCGGCGGCATCGGCTCGCCGATCGAGACCGTCACGGGGTAGGGGAGCCGTTCGGGGAGGCGTCGGTGGCTGGCCGGGGCGAAGATACTGCCCATCAGCCGGTCGAGGTGGATCGGGATCGATCGGCGTCGTCCGGCCCTTGACGATCCGCTGCAGGCCGCGCTGGAAGGGCGCCATCATCCCCGTCCGGGTGAGCTGGCCCTCGGGGAACACGCAGACGACGTCGCCCGCGTCGAGCGCCCGGCCCGCCTCGCGAAACGCCTGGAGGATCATCTTCGGCCCGCCGCTCGGCGAGATCGGGATCGCCTTCATCGACCGCAGGAACCGGCCCAGGATCGGATGCTCGAAGAACGCGGAGTAGACGACGAACCGGATCGGCCGGTCGACGGCCGCGAACAGGAACAGGCCGTCGGCGAACGAGACATGATTGGGGACCAGCAGGGCGCCCCGCCGTGCCGGGGGATGTGCTCGCGGCCGATCACGCGGACGCGGTAGATCGTGTGCGCCAGCCCGATCGAGCAGGAACCGGAAGAACGCGTCGGGGACCAGGATCAGCGCCCAGATGAATCCGGCCATCAGGGCCAGCGACAGGCCCAGGAACGTCTCCCGCGGCCCGATCCCGGCATGGCCCAGCCCCAGCGCCAGGGCCGAGCCGCCGATCATGCCGACGCACGTCAGCGCGTTCGACACGGCGATCACCGCCCCTCGCCCGTCGTCGGGCGACCGCGCCTGCTGCAAGGCGTTGAGCGGGACGAACAGCAGGCCGCTGAACATGCCCATCAGGGCCATGATGACGATCAGCCCGTAGAGATCGGGCCCGATCAGGCCGAAGATCATGGTGCAGGCGGTGAGACCCAGCGCGCCCAGGGGAAGCAGGCCGTACTCGACCTTCGGCCGCCGACAGCCGGCCGGCCAGGAAGCAGCCGCCGCCGAGACCCAACCCCAGCGCGATCAGGGGGAGCGTCGCCAGCCCCTCGGACAGGCCGAGGATCTTGGAGGCATACGGCAGGATCGGCGCCGGGACCAGGCTGGCGAGGCTCCAGACCAGGATCTGGCCGACCACGGTCAGCCGGAGCACCCGGTCGTTGCGGATGGCCTTCCAGGCGATTTGCACGGTCGCCGCCAGCCCGCCGGTCGGACCGCGCCGGGCGGACGCGGGGGATCGTCATCGCCGCGACCACGCCGACAGGCCGAGAGCCCCGCGAGCAGCAGGCCGCCGATCCAGAGCGGTCCCGGGTGCGGCCGCAACGCCTCGACTCATCACCGCGCCGCCGACCGCCGGGACCAGAGCGAGGACATCGGCCGGGACGGCGGGCCCTGGTGCGAACCGGCCGCAGACCTGGAGGATCACCGCGCCGGCGGCCATGCCGGCCAGGATCGCCAGGTTCGAGCCCATCTCGAGCACGCCGTTGGCCCGTGCCAGTTGGTCGGGTGGCACCAGCTCGGGGATGATCCCGTACTTGGCCGGTCCGAAGAGGCGCGGCCTGGATGCCCAGCAGGCCGAGGACCACGAGGGCTAGCGTTCCGCCATTGGGCTGGACGATCAGCGCGGCGACGCCCACGAGCATCAGCCCCAGCTCGAAGAGCTTGGTGCCGATCAGGATCGTCCGCTTGCTGAACCGGTCGGCGAACACGCCCGCCGGGATCGAGATCAGGGCCGCGGGGATCAGGATGATGATCTGCGCCATCCCGGTATGCACCTGGCCTTCCGACGCGCTCGCCGAGGCGGCGATCGCCAGCAGGATCACGATCTGCTTCCAGGCGTTGTCGTTGAACGCGCCCAGGAACTGCGCCAGGATCAGCCCAGCCATCGGGTGCTTCCGCCCCGCTGCGGTTGCCTCGGGGGCGATGGTGTGTGTTTCGCCGTCGGTGCTCATCCGAATGCTCCTTCCCAGCTCGCATCGTCTCGAAAGTGCCATTCATATGGCCACTGGGCGGACGGCATGGTCCAGGTCCCCCCACACTATCATGTCCGGATCGCCGCGAGTCGAGCCAGGAAGCATCAGAAAAGCGGGATGGTCCCGGCGTCGGGGCCCCCGCGCCAGGCCGGTGACGGGCTCGCGTCTCCCGGCTTCCTTCCCGGTGCGGATTGGCTTCTGCGTTCCAGGGCTACCCGTCCGGGTTGGCCCGCGACGGTCCCGACGGCCGGAGTTGTCACGATCATGGGGATTAACAGGGCCAGGGCCAGGATCAGCGGGTTGAGCGTCGAGCTGGAGGGGCCGCCATCGGCGGTGTTTGGTTCGTTCGTCGTGTTTTGTGGTTCGTCGGCATTGGGTTCGTTCGCCGAGTCCTGGGCTTCGACGGCGGCCTCGGCGAATGCGGGCTCGCTGGCCGCGATCGACGCCGGGGAATCCTCGGGCCGGAGGATATCGGCGGTCACTGGCGCGAGGCCGGATTCCGGCCGGACGGAGTCGGCGGCCGCACGATGGTCGGCCGCGGGCGGCCGCGGGGTGGGCTCGATCGCGGTGGACGGGGCGGCGTCGGGCCGGACGATCGGCGCGGCCAAAAAGAAGGCGGTCGGGCGGGATTACATCGGGAAGCGTGGCGAAGCGATCGCCATGGCGGACCTGCTGGATTTCTGCGGGAACCCGGAACCCTACTTCGACCCGCATTTCCTTGGCGAGAAGTGCCCGACCTACGATTTCCTGGTCGAATTGCTTGGCGCGGGTCCCAGCCCGCCTTACTTCCTGGCCCAGGTGAAATCGACGAAACAGGGATTTACGATGGGCACCATCGGCCTGAAGATCGCCCTGAAGGCGGCGGACGTCCAGAAGATGGTTCGCTGCCCGATTCCGACTTACCTGATCGGCATCGATGAGCCGGCTGCAAGGTCCTATATCGCTTCGATCCATGGAACGTTGTCCGGACGGATTACCACGATTCCTTCGACCTATCCGCTCGATAGCAATAACCTCAAGGTCCTCTGGGACGAGGTCGTGGTGTACTGGACGACCTTCGGCCAGACCTCCGGTTCGAAGACATCCGCCTTCGTCATCTAGGAGAAAGACATGGCCCAGCAAACCGCTCAGCAGACGCGCCTGATCGGGGAGCGTGTCCGGGCGCTGGCCACGATCCTGCTGACGCGACGAGAGGATACGTCGATCCTCGATGTGAGCGAGGACCTCGGCCTCGATTTCATCGTCACCATCAACCACGACGAGAAGCCGGGACTGCGGCAATTCGGGGTGAAACTCGGGGGCGTCTGGACCAAGGTCACGGCCAAGCACGCCAACGCGGTCCTGTACCCGACCATGCGGAAGATGCTCCGTTACGGCCCGTTTCCTTACCCGGTCGTCGTCTTTTTCTACACGATGGAGAACGGCGAAGGCTGGTACACGTGGGCGACCGAACCGCACATCACGAGAGGCGGTGACTTCGAGCTCCGGGCGCAGGTCGAAGCGTCCTGCCATCCGCTCGACGAAAAGTCGGCGGATGAGATCATCGGCCGCGTTGACGCCTGGCACGATGCGTTCTTTGCGAAGACCATCAAGGAGACGCCCAGGAGGGGGAAGAAGTGATCATGTCAACGGCGAAGCGACCTCGATCGATGATTCGGTGACCGAAAGACCTCGCGGCTCTTCCATCTGCGTCCATCTACGCCATCTGCGGACAATCCCCTATTGGCAGCGGCTTGCCATGGGGGCATTGGACCGAGCACGATAGGCCGATGGATCGGGGAGATTGTCCGCAGATGACGCAGATGGACGCAGATCCGAATCGCACGCGGTTACGAGCAGATGTCCAGCGGATTCTGCCCAAGAGCGACCGAACAGAGCCTCCAGGACCTATGGACTCGACCCTTCGCCTCGTACCGTTCGAGCCCGACGACTACAAGGCCATCGGTAGGGCCGTCGCCCGCATCCAAAAGCTCCTTGACGAAGGGAGAATTCGATGAGCAAGAGCAAGACCTCCGCGAGGGGCGAGCGGATCGTGGCGGCCCTCGAGGAGTTCGCTGCCCACCTGGAGTCGGATGCCCCGATCGCCTCGAAATACACGGTGCGGACGGTGAGGGTCATCCCGAAGCCTTCGGTCTATACTCCGGCGCAGGTGCGCCGTCCGGGAGCGGATCGGCGCGAGCCAGGATGTCTTCGCGCAGTTGCTGGCGGTGAGCCCGATGACGATCCGAACGTGGGAGCAGGGACTGCGCCAGCCGTCCCCGATCGCGCGCCGCTTCCTCGACGAGATTGCGATCTCGCCGGACCACTTCCGGGGACGGATCATCGCCATCGGGCCGGCCGATAGCGATGTCGCACGAGGGACAAGGACGGGCCAGACGCGGCCTTTGCGGAAGTCGGTGGGCGGAAAATAGAACCTGGTCCGGGTGGAGATTCCCGCCGCCTGACTTGCGGGCGACGTCCGGGCCGCGAGCGGGGAACCGGAGCGGTGCCCGGTGTCGTCGCGGGCTCGCCGCTCGATCCTCATCCTGGAATACCGCAACGGCGTCCGCCTGGACATCACCGGGGGCCAGCCGTCCCCGGCGTGTTCGGCGGATCCTCGGCAGCATGGGACAGGTCGGGTCGGCCCCGGGCCGACGGGGAACGCGGGCCCCGGGCCGGCCGGAGCCGGGCGGCTGGAATCCCGGGGCGGAGGACGGGACTTCGACGCGGAGCGGTCCGCCGCGCGGGGCTCGGGGCGGCCAGGCGGGACCAGCCCGGGAGAGTTCAAGAAATCCGAGAAAGATCCGGCGATACCCTCTCGCATTTGGCGATCCGGGACCTCAGAATATGATGTCTGCCTGTCCATGTCGTGACCGGGCGGTGAGCCGAGCGATGTGGTCCGGCCATGTGCGAAGCCTTGCGGTCGGATAGGAAGAGATTGAACCACGGACCGCCCCGAATCCACGGAAGGGGAGAAGAGGCCCACCGGCCGGATTGTTTGATGGCCTCCGCGCGTTCCGTGGCTTCCGTTCTCCAGAAATCCGGCCGTGGCCGTCGATGCCGGACGACTGCTGCCCGAGCGGTCGGCGGATGGAGTCGGGCTCGAACCAGGGAACACCCGGAAGCGAGGAGGAGGCCCGCGATGCGCGTTGCTGCCGGTTGTCGAATGCTCATGGTCGTGGGCGTCCTCGGCCTGATAGGTTGCCAGGGCGAGAGCCCGCCTCAGGTCGCCGCCGACATGCCACCAGCCGGGCCGCAGGGGGACGCGGTCCGCAAGCCGGCGCCGAGCTGGAAGAGGTTTCAGCCGGAGGGCGGCCGGTTCTCGGTGCTGCTGCCGCAGGAGCCGCAGATCAGTTCGCAGCCCGGCCAGCTCTTCACCGTCCACATCGCGACCTGCACCGAGGACGGTGCCGATTTCTACGTGACCTACTTCGACCCGCCCGCGGGGTCGATCGCCCCCAACGTGGCTGAGGCCACGATGAAGCGGGACCGCGACATGAGCATCCAGGACATCCAGGGGACGCTCAAGAGCGAGGCCAAGGTCACCATCCCCGCGGCCGGCAGGACCTGGCCCGGGCTCGAGTCGGTCATGGAGAACGCCGCGAGCGTCTACAAGAGCCGCCTGTACGCCGTGGGCGGGCGGATGTACTCGCTGCAGGTCATCTACCCGAAGGGCCAGGACCGTTCCGCCGAGATTACGAAGTTCTTCGAGTCATTCGAGGTTTCGGGGGTGAAGTAGCACTCCAGATGGCGAGTTGCGATGGCTCTTAACTGCCGCGAGGCAGGCGGAAAATGGAGATCTGACACTGGGTATCCGCGCACCGGCCACCCGACCGCTCTCTGACCTGTCGGGCGAGTGCGGCGTCCATGCCAGGGTTACTCACGGGCGCTTCTTCAGGGATCGGCGGGCCTTGGCGTGCATCAGGTCGAGGATGGAGCTGACGTGCAGGTAGCTCTCCAGATCGGCCTTCTCGTCGGGCGTCAGGGCGTCGTCCTGATTCTTCGTGACCAGCTCGTGGATGCGGTCCAGGTCGACGCGGTCAAACCGGATATTCAACAAGGCTCGGGCGGCCTCGGGAGGAAGGTTGGCGTCTTCCGGTTGGATCAATCGCGCCATGATCGCGCCTTCCCGGCCACTGGAGATGGCTGTCGTCGTTGCGATGGTCGGTTCCACGCGGCAGCGGGGTGACTTTCCCCTCGGTGGCGACTGTAGCGAAGACGTTCAGTCCCGCCAAGGCGCGGTGGATTGCGCGAGTGGGCGGGAGACCCCGTCCGCGGCCGAGAGTCGTCGGAGTTCGATCATCGATCCTCCGCTCGTTACGAGGGTGCACCGCTCCGACGGCCGCGGGTCGGCCCGGTCGGGGTTCGGCGTACCGGCCGCCGCGGGTATCGGGCCGGGGCGGCTCGGGCTCGACGGGCCGGACCGGGAGGGTTTCCCTTGGAATGCGGCGAGCGGGACTGACGAAGCATTGCAGGCGACCCGCTGAATCTGAGCGTTCGCCGTCGCGGCCGGCGGTCGGGTATCATGCTCGTCAGAAGGGGGATGGCGAATGATCACGATGATTGATATCCGGGAGCTACCAGCACGGCTCGAGGAGGCATTGGCCCTGGCGGCAGCGGGCGGCGAGGTGCTCCTGACGGACGGCGCGGCCCCTCGTGCCCGGCTCGTCCCGTGCGGAGAATCCGGTCCGCGCGTTGCGGGACTTCACGTCGGTGCGATCCAGGTCAGCCCGGACTTCGACGCGCCGTTGCCGGACGACCTCTGGCTCGGCGAGCCGTGACGCTGCTACTCGACACCCATGCATTTAGAGACTGTTCCGAATGGGTGATTGGGTTCCTGTAGGGTGGGTGAAACCCACCGTATTCCGGGGCCCTCGTCGGTGGGTTTCACCCACCCTACACCGGTTAGATCTAGATTGTTGAACAGACTCTTATCTGATGGGATAGCGATCCGGCACAGCTCTCCGCTGGAGCGCGCTAGCGGCCCTACGCGATCCGGCCAACACCGTCTGGCTCAGCGTCGCCTGCGTCCTCGCTTACATCGAGAGGACCGGCATCATCTTCCACGACAGGAGGTTCGCCGAGAGATGCTATACCCATGACCTCGCATCTCTGGTGAAAGCGGCCGACCTGGAGATCTCGCGTGGGCGCGATGTCGCCGCGAATCCTGCCCCGGGACTGAGCTGGGATACCGTCTTCAACCGGAACGTGGATCGCCGTTAACTGGCCACGAGCGAAACCGACGCTCGCGGCCTTTACCAAACCGTCACGGACAACGCCGACGGGGTGCTGCCATGGATCCGAATCCGCTGGTGAACGAGCAGATCGAGGCCGGTGCCGCGCTCCTCGCCGAGCTGGAGAAGAGGATCCCGGTCGCGGCGGGCTTCTGGCTCAAGTCGGCCGATCCGGAGTCGTGGACGTTCTACGTCACGTCCGACCGGTTCGAGGGCGAGGATGAGCGTGCAGCCCGGGGAGAGGCCGTCCGGGTTGCCATGGCCCTCGGTGAGCCCCAGCTCGAGCTCTTGCAAGTGCGACTCATCAAGCCCGGCCACCCGCTGGCCCGCTCGGCGATGGATTATCAGCGACTTTATCCCGGCAAGGTGATCCGCCTGCGCGATCGGGTCTTCGGCGACATGGGCATCGACGAGGTCTATATCTACCCCGCGCCGATGGCCGTGTCGTAGCAAGCAGCGAAACGGGAACGAGCAGCGAAGCCGGGGGCGGGCAGCGAACGGGGCCGCTGGACCTGGCCTGGTGGAGAGCTGGCTTGCACTCGGTCGGTCCGTCTGTCCGCCCGGCCGATTTCGCATTGGCCCCGGGCCGGCCGGGTCCGGGTTCGGCGTGCCGGCCGCCGCGGGGGCCGGGCCGGGAGGGCTCGGGCTCGACTAGCCGGACCGGGAGGCGTTCTCCTTGGACGGTGTGAGAAGAGGTCGTAGGGTGGGTCGAACGCCGCAGGCGTGAGGCCCACCCGATTCGGCGGTGCAGATCGGTGGGCCTCGCTTCGCTCGACCCACCCTACGACGTCTTCTCACACACCTTCCCACGGCGGTCGGGGACGATGTCTGGATTGCGATACGGCCTATGGATTAGGATCGGGTGCAAGGTCGAGCCGATCGGCGATGGCTGGCCGGGAACGCGCCGGGTGGGCCATGCGGGAGGGATTCATGGACAAATTCATTCCGGAGAAGCCCCCATCGCGCCTGGGCCTGTGGACGATAGCGTTCGGGGTGAACCTGGTCGTCCCGCTTTATATCGGGTGCCACGTGACGAATGACGGTGGGCGCATCGGCATGGCGGCAGGAATCGGGTTGCTCTGGTACCTGGGTTACCGCGTGTGTGGAATGAGCGACGCCTGGGGCCGCGCGATGGTGTTCGGCGGTATCGTCGTCGCCCCGACCCAGCTCTTGCCCATTCTCCAGATCATCGCGGGCGTCGTGAGCGTCAACCTCGCGGGCGCCCTGACTCGTACCTCCGGCGGGGACATGAGCGTCGCGACCCCGATCGGCGGATTGATCGCGACGCTTTCGATGGGCCTGATCATGATGAGCGGGGCCCTCTTGCTCGGCGCGATCGGGTCGGCGATGTTCCCCGGGCGGCCGCGGACGGGGCCGGAGCTAGCGCCGGCAGACCATCTCTTTGACTGGCAACTCGATCGTTGAGTCTGGAGAACGCGAGGCTTGACGGGGACGAGGCTCGTTGTCGAGTCGAGCTGCGGCCCGTCTCTCCGTTCCGTCCCTGGTCTTTTTTCTCGCAAGGAAGCGGCTCTTGCAGTCCAGCTTTCCGGGAGTATCGGCATGTCGCAGGATCCTGTCGCTGTCGTTCGACGTTGGTTCGACGACGTCTGGAATCAACGACGTATTCAGACGATCGATGATCTGATGACGAGCGGGAGCGTCTGCCACACCGACGAAGGGCCCATCACGGGCCCTGAAGAGTTCAAGGAACGGCAATACAGACCGTTCGTCGCCATGTTCCCCGATCTCCACCTCGAGGTCGAGGCGACGCTGGCCCAGGCCGATCAGGTTGTGGTCCGCTGGACGGCCACCGGGACGCACTCCGGCGAGGGCATGGGATTGCGAGCGACGGGAGAGGCGGTTTCCCTGCGAGGCATGACGTGGGTTCGGATTCGTGATGGAAAAATGATCGAAGGATGGCAAAGCTCGAACGTCGCCGAGGTGATGCGCTCCCTGGCGAGCAAATCGTCATCGTGACCATCGCCGAAACATCGGCTCGAAATTGGTGGCCGTTGATTTAATGGGCTGCCTGTGGGATGAACCGACACGACCGATTCGTCTGAAACCGATCGTCGGTCCTCGCGGGGCCGGCGGACACCGGGTGGAGGATGACGCTGCTCTCCTTCCTTCAGGCCGTCGGTCACCTCGAGGAACCCGGTCGTGGAACGGCCGATCGCGATCGCACGCCGCTCGAGGCCGGATGGTCCGACGACATCGCAGCACCTCTGGCCGTCGGCCCGCGTCATCGCCTCGGCCGGGATCACCAGGGCGTTCTTAACCCGGCCGGTGTCGAACCGCACCTCCGCGGACATGAACGGCAGAAGCCCCGGGGGCCTCTGGTCCAGCCGCAATCGTGCGTAGAAATAGCAGCATCATCTCCCATCCCTTGTAATTCACGCGGGGGAGCCACTCGATCGACACGATCTTCCCCGAGAATTGCCGCCCGGGCAGCGAGAGTCAGGCGGACCTCGGCGGTCGTACCGACCCGTACCCGCGGGCCCATGGACTCGTGGATCGCGACCTCGACCTCCATCTGCGACAGGTCGGGGAGGAAGAAGAGTTCCTCGTGCTGGAAGACTTCCAGACCTTCCTGGAGCGGGTAGCCACGCCATGCGAACATGGGTACATAAACGACCATCCCATCATGCGGCGCCCGGATCGTGTACGTTCTCGGCCTGCTTCTGGAGCAGGGCCAGGCGGTCTTCCTCGCTCTTCAGCCGCATGGCCTGGTATCCCAGAGATGCCTGGGCTCCCTCGATCTGACTTTCAATCTCGCGGATCTCCTTGGGTGCCGTGAAGAGCCGGAAGACGCGCGACTCATGCTCGACCACGGATCGTTCATGCGAGAGGCGCGCCAGCGCCTGGCGTGCGCTCACGACAGGTCCGCGTGAGTAATACCCCTTGTCGAGCATGCGGTCGGCCCAGGCGACGTAATCGCGCTGGTGGTGGAGATCGGAATCGAGCAAGACCAATCGCGTTTCAAACTCCCTGGTTCGCTGACCTAGCAGGCCCTCGCGGTACTCGCGCAGGGCGGACCTGGCAGTCTCCAGGGTCAGCTCGACCTTGCGATGCTCGGCCCGCGCACTCTCGACCTCGATCTGCTCTTGCCGCACCCGTTCCGAAAACCCGGAGGAGTCCAGGACGCAGAGCACGTCCCCCTTCTTGACGACCGCGCCATTGGGAACGATGCTCAGGATCACCGTCCCCGCGGTTTCCCCGCTTTCCATTCCCCTGTCCACGTCTTCGACCTCGCAGGTGACCGTCGTCTGTTTCGACGGCAACAGGTCGCCGCCGGCCAGGATCATGGTGTCCAGGTCCATTCGCCGGACGACGACGCTCTCGACGGCGTGGGCCAACGCGGGTCGGCCCGGCCCTCGACGGGCCGCCGGGGGGGCGAAGCTCGTCATGCCCGCGGTCACGAATCCCAGGAAGGCTACGCTCAACACCAACCGCAGCCGACCTGGTCGACGGCTCGCCATGAGAATACTCCCCCGCTTCCGAGCCCTGCGAGCCGCGCCAAGACTTCCCCGCAGGACGACCCCAGGACCCTTTGTCTGACAATTGTCGTTGGTGTCGTCCCGCGTGTCAAGTCGGGTGTGCGAGCGAACGATCCGTCGCAGGAGTCGTCGGGTCAAGGGTCGGGCCGTCGCAGGACCGGGCGAACCGGCGACGTCAGTCGCCGGGTGATGGCGTCGTGCCCGCGTGAGACCCGGCGACTGACGTCGCCGGTTCGCCCTGGCCACGTGCGGGGAATCGTGGGTCGCGTCACTCCGGGGAGAACGGCCGCCGGCTACGAGGTGGCCGGGCGCCGGAAGGGTTGGAGGTGCCAGTAGGTGAGGCTCCGCCAGGCCCATTCCAGCGGGCCGTACAGGAAATGCCGCAGCCAGAGCGGGCTCAGGAACAGTTGCAAGGCCCAGATCGCCAGGACGACGAAGTAGATCTGGTAGAACTCCAGCTCGCCGTAGTAATTCAACCCGTAGCCGAAGAACACAAGCGTGCAGATGATCGAGTGCATGATATAATTCGTCAGGGCCATCTGACCGACCGATTCCAGGCGACGGAACAGAGGCCGGACGTACCGCGATTTGTAGAGCAATACGATGGCCGACACGTGGGCCATCACCAGCAAGATCCGCTGGAACGGATAGATCAGGCTGACCCATTCGACGGGCACCGCTTCCATCCGGCTCAGGGTCGTCTCGAGGTTCGGCTTGTGGAGAAAATCGTCGTAGAAGCTGTAGCAGACCAGGGGCAGGCCGATCCCATATCCGATCGCGGCCACCCTCGCGTAGTCGCGGGCAGACCAGCCTCCCGAGAGGAAGCCCCACCTGTAGAGGGCGAGGCCCAGCAGCATCAGCGCCAGCGAGTCCCAGAGGATCAATGGCAGGAATTGCGTCTGGAACCTGAAGGCCAGGGGCCGCAGGTAGCCGGCGACCGTGGCGTAGTTGGACTTCATCTTGCGCGTGTTCTCCCGGGCGTCCTCGCGGCTCGGCACCAGGGTCCGTTCGATGTCGCGCCATCGCGCGAGCGCGTCGGTCTGGGCCGCGGTCAACGCGTCGCCCTGGGACGAGGCCCGGGTGGCTTCCACGTAGGCGATGCGGGAGTCGCGCATCTGCCGGTAGAAGAGCGTCCCGGCGCCGAAGTCCACGACCGCCACGAGGGGGACCCCCAGCAGCAGGTAAGCCGGCTTCACGTTGCGGAAGAGATAGACGAGCATGCCGCAGACGCCGTAGAGATAGAGGATGTCGCCGATCCACAGGATCAGATGCGGCGTGGATCAGGCCGATGACGACGAGCCAGAACATCCGCCGGTAGAACAGCCCGGTTACGGGGCGGCCGGTCTGCTCCTTCTTCGCCACGAACAGCAGGACTCCGGCCCCGAAGACCATGCCGAACAGGGCGCGCATTTTGCCCTCGAAGAAGACCGTGATGAAGGCGTTCAGCCAGAAGTTGATGCTCTTCGGGTCGCTCTTGAAGGATTCCGTCGAGTACTGGGCCATCGAGAAGCCGGGGATGTTCATCAGCAGGATGCCCAGCAGGGCGACGCCGCGGAGGGCGTCGAGGACCCTGAGTCTCCGCGCGTCCGAGACGGGCGTTGCCCGCGTGGTGGCCGGTGTTTCCGCCAGAGTCTGGCTCATCGGGTCGGGTCCTCAACCAAACGAGAATGATTCACCATAGAGGAGATCGGCTCGTGCGAACCGGCGACGTCTCTCGCCGGGTCTCACGCGGGCCGTCGGCGGATCACCCGGCGACTGACGTCGCCGGTTCGCCCGGCCGCTCCGTCCCGGGGCCTGATCAACTACGGGCCATCCGGCATCGGCACCTTTTCCACCTCGACCTTCGTCCCGGCGCGGAGCGGATGCGGGAGCTGCTCCACGGGCTGGATGACGACCCACTCGTCGGCGTGCAGGCCGCTCTTCACCTCACGCTTGCCGTCGTGGTCGACGCCGAGCTTCACCGCGCGTCGTTCGAGCATACCATCCGGGGCTACGACGAACAGAGACTCCACGCCGGCATTGGCCCGGACGGCGTCGGCGGGCACGAGCAGGGCCCTGTGGAATGCGCCGACCGGCAGTCCCGCGAGGGTCGGGACGCGTGCCTCATCTTTCGGACCGTCGGGCCCGCCGGACGGATCGGGTGGATCCGTCCGGCGGGCATGTCGTGGGCCGTTAGGCTTCCCGCGGAGGCCGCTCGCGTTGCCTCGCCGGCTCGCGGGGCCGAAGGGTTCCGGCCGCCCCGACCGTGGCCTTACTTCTGGGGCGAGGCAGCGGGCGAAGGGACCGTCGCCGGTGCGACGGCCGCGGGGCGCGTCACGGGCACCATGACGCGTCGCGTCACGGCGACCTGGCGCGGCACCTGGCGTTGCTGCGTCGTCATGACGGTCACCGGCACCTGCTCGGGGATCGTGACGGGGACCTGCTGGGTGACGGTCTCGGTCACCGGCCGCCGGCTCGTGCTCATGACGGTCGTGGCGACCTTCACGGGGACCTCGACGGGCAACTGCTGGATGACATCCTCGGCTACCCGCCGTTCCCGCGTGACCAGGGACGTGACGAGCGTCCGCATAGGCACCGAGACGGGGATCTGCCGGGTGACTTCCTCGGTCACCTGCCGGCTCACGACCGTCGCGACGGTTTCGGTCCTCTGCTGGGGGATCATCACCGTCGTCGTGACGGGCACGGTCTCGGTCACCTGCCTGGGTTGATAGACGGTCACCGGAACCTGGGTCGTCCGGGGCTGTTGCTCGGAGATCTGGACATCGACGGTCACCGGGACCAGCTCGGTCCGGGCCTCGGCGACCTGGACGGTCTGCTGGACGGGGATCATCCGCGTCCGGGTCTGCTGGACATACGTCGTTTCGGGGACCGTGCGGACGACCGGCCGGGAGACGATAGACCTGCTCGCACGCCATGACGGTCGTGCCGGAGTAGCCTCCCGCCGCGCCACGGAAGGTCCCGCCATTGCAGAGGCCGCAGCCGCCGCCGCAACGGTGGCCGCAGCGATGGCCACAGGCGGGCACCGCACCCGTGGCCGGCACCAGGCGCGTCTCGTAGGAACCGCCCGCTTCCACCACCTGGCGCATGGTGGTAACCGGCACGTTCTCGGTATAGCTCTGAGACTGGTAGCTCGTGACGACGCGCGGGACCATCGCCGTGACCGTCCGCGGCCGATACTGCGTCTGCTTGACCGTCTTCATCACGGTCTCGTAGTGCACCCGAGGCTGCATCTGCGTCACCGGCACCATCTCGATCCGGGTCACGACCTGATTCACCGTCTGCTGCTTGGCGACGTAGTTCGTCACCGTGCGCGGGACGTTGACGACGTCGTAGATCGTCCGTTTGACCGGGATCACCTCCGTGCGGTATTCGAGCCGGTTATCGGTCTGCAGCTCGGTCACGGGCACCTGCTCGGTGGTCGTCCGGATCTGCTCGACCATCGTGGGCCGGATCTCCGTCCGGTGCTGGACCTGCTCGGCCGTCACGGGCACCTGGTCGGTCACCCATCGCGATGACCGGGACGGTCTGCGTCTGATACTCGGTCCGGTACCGCGTCTGCATCTGGGTCACCGGCACCTGGTAGCATTCGGTGTCGTAGACCGTCTCCTGGACGACCTGGTCTCGAGGCTCGTAGGTCGTCGTTGTTCCCGCGGGCGACTGGCCCGCCGCCGATGTCGCCGCGGCCTGGCCGGATGGCGAGGTCTGCGGCTGCCAGGCTGCGTGCGCCACCCGGTTCACCGGCTGCGCAAGCAGTGTCATGAAGCCGGTCATGGCCACGCAAATCGATCTTCGATGGAGCATGAAGTCCTCCTCAGTTCAGGTTGCCTAATCAGCCAGGTCACCTCTTTCGCGTCGAAATTTTCTCTTCAAATGGCGTTCCCTGGGATGTGAAATCCAACTCGGTTCCCAGGGGCCAGCAAGCTGGCCAGATCTCCCATTTTGCTCGTCTCCTGTGCGAGTGGGAGGCCCGGAGGCGTCAGTCCGAATCGTTGATCGAGATGACCACCCGGCCCAGACAAGATGTCACTTGCAGAGACATCGCAGATCGCCCATATTGCCTTGCTTCGAGATTGCGACGACAATGCTCACGAATCGAGAGTCGGTTTCGGAGGGGAGCTGGCGGGCGAGCGTGGGTGGATGAGGCCCGGCGACGCAATGTTCGGCGGCGGGCGGTGCTCACCTTGCGCGGAGGGAACCCCTTCGAGGACCCGCGAATTCGGCAAGCGATGAAGGGGGTGGTCCATGGCATCCTGCGCAGGCAACTGGCTGACTCGGACGTTTCGGTGCCTGTCCGCGAATCCGGATCGCGGATCACGCGGTCGCGAGTTGGGGTTTGCGCGGAGCGGCTGGAGGGACTGGAGGGTCGCGCGCTGCTGAGCGGCGTCTGGAGTTTTGCGAGTGCGCCGAACCTTCATCCGATGGATCCGACCGTGCTGAGCCTCCAGCCCACCGCGAATCTCAACCCGATCTTCGTCGCGCCTTACGACCAGTCCTCCGACCCGAATCTACTGGTCGGCCAGACGGGCCCGCTGATCATGGATAGCGCGGGGAATCCGATCTGGTTTCACCCGCTTTCCAACCACAACAAGTATCAGGCGATAGATTTTCAGGCTCAGACCTGGAATGGCAAGCCGGTGCTGACGTGGTGGCAGGGGACGATCTCGGGAATTGAACCGAGCAACCTGCCGGCTGGCTCGCCGCTGCCGGGGGGCCACTTCGTGATCTACAACCAGAACTATCACGAGATCCGGTCGATCCAGGCACCGCCCGGCTTCTCGATGGACGAGCACGAGTTCCTGATCACGCCGCAAGGGGATGCGTATTACATCGCGACGAGGGTCATGAAGGCGAATCTCACCGCCTACGGCGGCCCGAAGGACGGTGCGTTTGAAGACCCTGCGATCCAGGAAGTCAACCTGCGGACCGGGAGGGTGATCTACAGTTGGAACGTGGCTGCGCATGTCCCCCTGAGCGATTCGCTCGTACCGGCCCCGACGACACCGGGCCACCCGTGGGACGCATACCATCTCAACTCGATCGAAGTGAGTCCCGACGGCTCGCAGATCCTGCTATCGGCGCGGAATACCTGGGGGATCTATGACATCAGCCGAGGGTCGGGGCAGGTGCTCTGGCAGGTCGGGGGCAAGGAGAACCAGTTCGTCATGCCATCCAGCCTGGTCACCGGCCCGTATGGTTCGGCGTTCCAGTACCAGCACGATGCGCGGTTCGTGCCGGGAGGGATCAGCCTGTTCGACGATGCCGGCCTGGGCGGTCCGCCCTACGGCGGACCCTTCGGACCCGCGCGTGGGATGATCCTGAACCTCAATTTCCAGGACCAGACGGCAAGTCTCGCGAGCCCAGCGGACTATCACAACCCGGCGCTCCATGCGAACAGCCAGGGCAACTTTCAGAATCTTGGGAACGGCGACGCATTGGTCGGCTGGGGATCGGAGACGCAGGCCGGCGGTGTGTTGAGCTCGTATTACACGGAGTTTTCCCGCAGCGGGGCGGTCCTGGCGGATTACGAGCTGGCCGGCCAGGACGTTTCCTACCGCGCCTACAGCATTCCGTGGGTCGGGGTCCCGACCCGAAATCCGGCGGCGGCCGTCGGCGAGGCGAACGGGCACGCGATCGTGTACGCCTCGTGGAACGGCTCGACCGAGACGGTCGCCTGGGAGTTGCTCGCCGGGCCCACGAAGGGGTCGCTGACTCCGGTTTCGACGACACCGCGTACGGGCTTCGAGACGGCCATTTCCACCACAAACGCAGGACCTTTCTACAAGGTCGTGGCGGTCGGCGCCGGCAACACTGTATTGCAGAGCTCCTACGTCATCCGCAACCACGGCTAGCCCGTCGAACGCCGGGAAGAAGATCGCCGGACGCGGCCGGCTCCAGCGGGAAGGCTCCGGGCAGCGAACTCTTGCAGGAGGTGGTCATACCCACCGCATGAAGACCCGACAGCCTGCGTTCGTGGCGGAGTCTCAGAGGATCGCCTGGAGGACCTCGCCGCGGCTGATGGGATGGGGGCGGCCGAGTGGGTCCTGGAACTCAGTTGACGGGGCGTAGCCGAGGCAGTGGAAGATTGTAGCCGCCAGGTCCTCGGGACGGACGCGGCCCTCGGCGGGGTAGGCGCCGATCCGGTCGGATGAGCCGTAGACCTGGCCGCCGCGGATGCCGCCGCCGGCCATCGTGATCGAGAAGACCGAGCCCCAGTGGTTGCGGCCTCCGCCGCCGTCCAGTCGAGGGGAACGACCGAACTCGGCCATGCAAACGACGAGGGTTTCCTCGAGAAGGCCCCGGCGATGAAGGTCTTCGAGGAGCGCCGAGTAGGCGCGATCGGTGGGCGGGACGAGGACGTCCTTGAGGCGGGCGGATTCCTGCGTGTGGCTGTCCCAGCAGGGGTTGGCGGGGGGCTCGTCGAGACCACGGTACCAGTTGACCTGCACCAGGCGGACCCCCGCCTCGACCATGCGGCGGGCCAGCAGCACACCGCGGCCGAAGGGGGTCTCTCCATAGCGTTCCCGGCTGGCCTGGGGCTCGTCCTCGAGTCGGAAGGCCCGGCGGGCCTGCGACGAGCCCAGGATGTCGAACGCCTGGCGCGACTGCTCGTCGAAGCCCCCGGCGTTCGGGGCGCGATCGAGGGTGTCGAGTCGTCGCTGGAGGCCGTCGAGGAGGTGCCGCCGGCGTCGCAGCCGAGCCTGGTCGATGTCAACGGGCAGGCTGATCTCCTGGATCGTATCGCCCTCGAGGGGCAGTCGGGCGTTCAGGAGCCAGGGGTCGGCGGCGCGTCCCAGGAACCCGGCGTCCTGGCCCGGCCAGACGCTGCCGTCGGTGTTGAAGATGCGGTGCGGCAGCGTGACGGCGGGCGGCATCGCGGCGGCGCCACGGTTGATCTTGCTGAAGATCGCACCCAGGCAGGGGGCGTCATTGGGCGGGCCCGGGTTGGCGTTCTCGAAGTTCATCGGCTGGTGCGGACGGCCGGTGAGCATGTAATAGCCGCTGGAAGAGTGGGCATTGTCGCCCGTCGAGACGGCCCGCAGGATGCAGAGCTTGTCGGCCATCAGCGCGGTGCGGGGCAGCAGCTCGGAGATCGATAGACCGGGGACCGTCGTGGCGATGGGACGGAAATCGCCGCGGACGTCGGCGGGTGCGTCCGGCTTGGGGTCCCAGGTCGAATGCTGCGGCGGACCGCCCATCAGGAAGAGCAGGATGCACGACCTGGCCCGGCCGAACGAGCGGGAGCCCGTCGCCGGGGCGTCCGCCGCGCCGGCCGCGCGAATCAGATCGGTCAGGCTCAGCCCCGCTCCCAGCAGCCCCAGGCCGCCGATCCGGATCACCTCGCGGCGGCTGCGGCCGTCGCAGAGACGCACGCCAGGTCCGAGCAGGTGGAGCATCCGGGCCTCACTCACAACGAGGTTCAAGGGCTGAAGAACAATTGTTGAACGAAGCCGACTCTAACGAGCCGAGGGGAAGGGTTCAAGGCTTTGCGGAGTGGCCGTTGAGGTGAGGGGCGCCGGTGAAGAGGTTCGCGAGGCGGTTGCGCGTGCTCGTGCCAGCTCGGCGATGACGCCGATAGCGACTCCGACGGTGTAGCAGGCCAGGTCGCTCCAGACGAACTGGAAACCGAGGACCAGGCCGCCCAGGGTGGTCCCGCGAATCGAGTCGATCCAGGGGGCGTGGTACAACTGGCTAGCCTCGATGGCGAACGCAAACGCAAGCGCCAGCAGGGCGATCGTCGCGGTCGAGGCTCGGGGCAAGAGCAGGCCGATCCCAAGGAAGGCGGCGAGCGCCCAGAGGGTGTCCCCGGCGAAGGCGGCCACCAGGGCCGGCAGGTGGGCAGCGAAGCGGCGGGATCCGATCCCCAGGCAGACGACGAGGGCGATCAGGGCGAGCCGGGCCAGCGGGTTTCGTCGTGGTCGGGGCAACGGCCTTCAACTCCCCGGCCTCTGGCCGTTATCGTGGTGGTGATATCCGAGGACCACCAGAATAGGGGCTGTCGACATGGATCTGCAACTGCGGGGCAAACGCGCACTGGTGACGGGCTCGACCGCCGGGATCGGCCTGGCCGCGGCGATCGGCCTGTACAGGGAGGGGGCCTCCGTCGTCGTCAATGGGCGGACGAGGGAGCGGGTTGACGAGGCGGTGGCCCGGGTCAAGGGATCGGGCGGCGACGGCGAGGTCTCGGGGATCGCCGGCGACCTGTCGAGTGCCCAGGGCATCGACGTGTTCGTCCGGCAACTGCCGGAGGTCGATATCCTGGTCAACAACCTCGGCATCTTCGAGCCGAAGCCGTTCGAGGAGATCCCGGACGCGGACTGGCTGCGGTTCTTCGAGACGAACGTGATGAGCGGCGTGCGGCTGACGCGCCACTACCTGCCGGGGATGCGACGCAAAGACTGGGGACGCGTGGTGTTTATCTCGAGCGAGTCGGGCCTGCAGATCCCGGCGGAGATGGTCCACTACGGGATGACGAAGACCGCCCAGATCGCCATCGCCCGAGGGGTGGCCGAGTCGGTCGCCGGGACCGGGATCACGGTCAACTCGGTCCTGCCCGGACCGACCGAATCGGAGGGTGTCGCCCAGTTCGTGGCCGACCTGGCGAGGCAGCGAGGCGTGGACCGCTCGACCGTCGAGTCGGAGTTCTTCCAGACGGCGCGGCCGAGCTCGCTCCTGAAGCGGTTCGCCACGGTTGAGGAGGTGGCCAACATGATCGTCTACGTATGCAGCCCGGTGGCCTCGGCCACGAACGGGGCGGCGCTGCGGGTCGATGGCGGCGTGGTGCGGGCGATCGGCTGACGAGGACCCGAGGGGCTGTCGTCCATGTGTCATCCACGAGTCTTCATGACATCGGTCGCGCTGGTGGTCGGCATTGGTTTGGGCGGCAGTGCCCGCGGGCAGGGTCCGACGACACCGGAATCGGTCTGGGCGGGGTTCGACCCTCGCGACGAGCCGAGGGAGGTCGAGGTCCTCAGGCGGTGGACGGAGCACGGCGCGTCGTATCGGGAGTTCACATTTACCGGGATGACGCACGAGGGATCGCGGGTCCGGGTCTACGCGATCGCAAGTGTGCCGGAGGGCCGGACGCGGTTGCCGGGCGTCCTGCACGTGCACGGCGGCGGACAGACCGTGAATCCCGCGTGGCTCCGGTTCTGGAATGACCGGGGTTACGCCGCGCTGACGTTCAACTGGGGTGGCGTCTGGCCGGGGCGGGAGAAGTTCACCGACTGGGGCAAGCTGACCCAGGGGAACCACAGGGATGCCGGGAGATCGGCTGATGGCGACGAAGCCCTCGGTCCGGGAATCGTCGTGGTATCTGTGGACTCGGGTCTCGCGACGGGCGCTGACCTGCCTGGAGGACATGAAGGAGGTCGATCGCGAGCGGCTGGGCGTCTTCGGCGTCTCGATGGGCGGCACGATCGTCTGGCCGATCGCGGCGATGGACCGGCGTGTCAAGGCGGCCTGTGCCATCTACGGCGTGGGCTGGACCACCCATCCCGACGAGATCGACGGACCCGACCCGAAGGCCACGGATGCGGAGGTGACCACCTGGCGGCGGGCGATGGAGCCGGAGTCGTACGCCGCGCTGGTGAGGTGCCCGATCCTGTTCCTGGACGCCACCAACGACCAGCACGGCAACATGGACTGGGCGTTCCGTACCCTGCTCACTCGTCAAGGCCGAGGTCCGCTGGGCATTCACGCCCCGGTACCGCCATCACATCGCCGCCGAGCAGGGGGCCGACCTGCCGCTGTGGATGGACGCCTACCTGAAGGGAGGTGCGCCGTTTCCGAGATCTCCGCTCGCCGAGGTGCGGCTGGATGGGGAGGGCGTCCTCCGACTGGTCGTCCGGCCCGACGGCTCGCAGCCGGTGCGAAGGGTCGACCTGTTCGACGCCGCTCGAGAATCGCAACCCAAAGAATCGCTACTGGCGGTCGGCGACCGGCCGTCGGGAAGGGGAGACCTGGACGGCCAGCCTGCCCGTGCACGACACGAAACAGCCGCTCTTCGCCTTCGCGAACGTCGTGTACGAGTCGGGCGTCTGCCTGAGCACAAACCTCGTGAGGGTCGTCCCGGGCGAGCTCGGGGCGGCCAGGGCGACGGACGTGGCGACGGACGTGATCGACGACTTCGCAGGCGGGATCGACGGCTGGGTCACGCAGTCGCCGGCGACGGACCCCGTGCCGCCGATCCCGTCGCTCCTGCAGGGCCGCGAAAGGCCCCGATGGCCGGCCTGGCATGACGGTCACACAGGCCATCCCGATCATCACGCACAAGGTCGGCGATCCCCGCTGGCGAGGGCCCGAGGGGGCCGCGCTCCAGTTCCGGGCCTGGGTCCGCGCTGTCCGCACCGTCCGCGTGGTCATGCATGAGAAGGAATTCGCGATCGGGTGGACACGGTACGCGCAGTGAATTGCAACTGAAGCCCCAGAACGGCTGGCAGACGATTCGGCTCTCGGCGGGGGATTTCCGGTCCGAGAACGGCGGGACGCTCAAGGATTGGCGTGGTATCGACATGCTGGAGCTGGACTCGAAGGGCGGTCCGGGCGATGAGCCAATCTTCGGCGATTTCCGGTGGGTCCCGGCGGAATGACGGAGGACCCGGCACGTGAAGACCGCCAAGACCAACGCCGTCCGCCTGCTCGATCGCTACGAGCTGCGCGGGTACGAGGTCGACCCCGACGACCTGGCCGCCGAGACCGCGCGCAAGGTTGGCCTGCCGCCCGAGCAGGTCTTCAAGACCCTGGTGGGCCGTGGACGCCGGGGTGATTGCCATCGCCAAGGCAAAGGAGTCGATCCGATGTCCGAGATCCTTCGCATCACGACCCGCGCCGAGTGGGACCAGGCCGTCGCCGTCGGCGAGTTTCGCAGCGACGACCTGGCGGCCGAGGGCTTCATCCATTCCTCGACCCCGGAGCAGTTGCCCTATGTCTACGGCAAGTTCTACCGGGGCCGGCCCGGGCTGGTCGTCCTCCGGATCGACACCGAGAGGCTGAAGTCTCCCCTTAAGTGGGAGAATCCTCACGAGACCCTGAACCTCTTCCCCCACATCTACGGCCCGATCAACGCCGACGCGGTGATCGAGGTCGTCCCCATCGAAGACCTGGTCCCGCAGGCGAGTCCCTGAGCGAAGCTTCGGGAGCGATTCGGCACGGCTCTTGCTGAGAACAGAAGTTCAGTAGTCGTGTGATCCACCACGGACTGGACATCAGCGAGGACCATCATGGCGAGCAAGAGTCAGGCGAATCCGAAGGGCCGTTCGGGCCGGGGGCGTGCTGCGGGGTCGAAGAAGGCCGGGTCGCGAGCGTCGAATGGCCGGGGCCGGGCGGACGGGCAGGGGGGAGAGGATCGCGACATCCTGGAGCGGGGCGATATCTTCTTCTTCTACCGTCCGGTCGCCGAGGAGTCGGCGCCGGGAGGGCTGCTGGACGTGAACCGCTTCCACCTGGTGCTGAGGCCCGAGGGAAAGGAGACGCTGCGCTATCTGACCATCGGCAAGAAGAAGCTGCCGGGTGACGACGGCGATCGCCGCAACTGGGGCTTCATGGACGGCGTGTTTGCCTCGGCCGAGGAGCTGAAACAGGCGTTGGTCGACGCGGGTCGGGCGGCGGCCAGGCCGGCCGGTGAGGGTGTTTATGCCCTGGCTCGGCGGGGTCGCAACACGGTGCTGGCCTACGCGCTCGAGCTGCCCGAGGAACCGGGCGAGGTCCAGCGTGCGCTCGGGATCGAGCGAGAGGGACGGTTGACCCTGGTGATCAAGAATCCCGAGGCGGCCTCGCCAGGCGGCGTGGGACTGGACGACGGGCGCAAGGCCGAGTTTCCGGAGGAGCTGCGGACACTCTTCGGCGACCGCAAATGGGTCGGCGCGGACCCGCCCGAGTTCCTGGACCATGAGGGGGCCGAGCTCGTACTGATCGCCGGCGAGGATCGCGGCGAGGACCTGGGCATCATCCTCGAGCCCGAGCCCGAGGATGAGGAGAGCGCCGAGGTGTTCCGGGATCTGCACCTGGAGGCGCTCGGAGCGTTCGATCCGGCCGCTCTTCGAGGGAACCTGGAAGTAATTGGAAACTCCTCCGGGACGGTTCGGTCGCGACTTCCCGGGAGGTCCTGGCGTACAATTTCGCCGTCGAGGGGCGACGGGCCGGCCGGACCCGTCGCCCCGGTGGACCTCCAGGACGGATCGAACACTGCATGAAGAAACGTTACTGCATCGCCTTGATCCTCTTGATGCTGGGGCTTTGGTGGTGGCAGCGCCACAGAGCCGTGCCGCATCGCGACCGGGATGAGATCACGCAGGTCTCGGTGATCAACGCCCTGATGCTCGGCCAGTACGACGGCGTGATGCCGGTGCGCGAGCTGCTGCGCCGCGGCGATTTCGGGGTCGGTACGCTCGACCACCTCGATGGCGAGCTGATCGTGCTGGATGGCACGGCCTACCAGGTGCGGGGCGAGGACGGCGCGGTCGCGACGGTGGACGCCGGCCGCTCGACGCCGTTCGCCGTGGTCACGCCGTTCGATCAGGACGGTGAGTTCGCCTGCCCGCAGGTCGAGGCGCTCACCGCCCTGGACGCCCACCTGGACGACGCCCTGCCGCATCGGAACCACTTCGTGGCGGTCCGGGTCGACGGGCATTTCGGTCCGATCACGTTGCGGAGCGTCCGCCGCCAGGAGCCGCCGTACCGGCCGCTCGGCGAGGTGGCGAAGAGCCAGTCGGTCTGGACGCACCAGGACGTGAAGGGGACGCTCGTAGGCATCCGCTGCCCCGGGTGGGTCAACGGGTTGAATGTCCCCGGCTACCACTGGCATTTCCTCAGCGACGATCGCAAGCTCGGGGGTCATGTCCTGGACTGCCGGGTCCGGTCGGGACGGGTCTCCTATGACGTCTGCGAGACCTGGGTGGTCAAGCTCGACGACTCGCCGGACTTCGACAGGGCCGAGCTGGGCAAGGATCTCAGCCGCGACCTCAAGCGGGTCGAAAGCTCTCGCGGCGTCGCGGAAGCACCCGAGGTAAAGTGAACCGAACAGGCAGCAATCATGGCACGGTCATCCCCGCGGATTCGGATTTTTTTGATCAGTCTGTTGATATTCGCCTGGCTGTCCGCCGGATCGGCGACGGCACAGTGGACCGTCCAGGCGAGCGGGACGAAGGCACGGCTGCGGGGCCTATGCGTGGTGGATCGCGACGTCGTCTGGGCCAGCGGCACGGGCGGCACCTTCCTCCGCACGCGTGACGGCGGCAAGACGTGGCGGACGGGCACCCTGCCGGGCGCCTCGGCGCTGGATTTCCGCGACGTCCACGCGGTCGACGGCAAGACGGCTTTCGTGCTCTCGATTGGCGCCGGGGATCAGTCTCGCATCCTCAAGACAACCGACGGCGGGACGACCTGGGAAACGGCCCACGTGAACCGAGACCCGAAAGGGTTCCTGGATGCCCTGGCGTTCTGGGACGGAGAGAACGGCCTGGCGTTCGGCGACCCGGTCGACGGGAGGTTCGTGATCCTGCGGACGGCCGACGGGGGCAAGACCTGGGCGCCGATCGCCGCCGACGGGATGCCCCTGGCGCTGGCGGGTGAGGGGGCGTTCGCCGCCAGCGGGACGTGCCTCGTGGCGGGCGAGGACGGCCGCGCCTGGTTCGCCACGGGGGGCGCGCGGGTTTCGCGCGTCTTCCGCTCGACGGACCGCGGCCAGACCTGGACGGCGCACGAGCGCCCGTCATGGCGGGCGGGCCATCGTCGGGGATCTTCTCGCTGGCGTTTCACGATGCGTCCCGCGGGGTCGCGGTCGGGGGCGACTACAAGGTGCCGGGCCGGGCGGAAGATCTGATCGCCATCACCTCGGATGGGGGCATGACCTGGCGGCGGCCGTCGGGCCGGGGGCCGGGCGGATATCGATCGGCCGTGACCTATGTGCCGGGAACGCGAGGGCGGACGCTGGTGGCTGTCGGTCCGACCGGCTCGGACATCTCGGTCGACGGCGGAGAGACCTGGAGGCCGCTCGATACCACGGGCTTTCACAGCGTCGGGTTCGCGGGACCGGCGTCGGGCTGGGCGGTGGGCGACGACGGCCGCGTGGCAAGATTCGAGGGACGTGCGCTCGAGGGTCGGTGACCTAAGGCGGGCGGGGGGTCAAGCGTTGCGCCGGATCACGGCGAACCATGCTTTCGCGCCGCCCTCGCTGAACGAGATGCCCTCCAGGTTGGGCCGGATCTCGTATCTCGCGGGTTGGATCTCCTCCACGTCCCAGTCGGCCACGAATGCCTCGCGGATCTCGTGCTGGGCGACCCGTCGCGGGCCGTGCGAACCGGGCTCTTCCTCGCTGAAGCAGATCAGGAAGAGCCTGCCGCCGGGCAAGGTCGCGTGGGCCAGCGCGGCGACGTAGCGAGCCCGATCCTCGTCGGAGAAGACATGGAAGAGGCCGCTGTCGATCACGGTGTCGAACCGGCGGTTGAGGTCCTTCAGGGTCAGCGCGTCCTTCGGGAGGAACTCGGCCGTGAGGCCACGTTCCTGGGCCTTGCGAAGGGCCTCCTGGATGGGACCTTCGAGAAAGTCGATGCCGAGGACGTCGTGCCCCCTGCCGGCGAAGAACAGGGCGTTCTCGCCGGTGCCGCAGCCGGCGTCGAGGACCGTCCCCGTCACCCGGTCGGCGACCTCGACAAACACGCGCTGGGGCCTGCCGATGTCCCAGGGGGGCTTCCTGGCGTAGATCGACTCGAAGGTCTCACGGGTGGGGATGTTGCTCATCGTGGTCCTCCCGGAGCTGCCATGGTCGGCAAGCCCCTGGATTGTACCGGGTGCAGAAAACAACGTGTATGCGATCGGATCTGTCGAAAGCTGCCAAGGCCGTCGATCAGAAGCCCAGGTCGTCGCCCTCGTGGGACGCCAGGCCAATCTGCTCGACGCCGCCCCGCCGCCCGTTGTACCAGAGGAGCCACCTGCCGTCGTCGAAGATTGCAAAGGGCTTGTAGACCGCATCATGGTCCCACTTCTCATGGCCGGGGCGGATGATCGGGTTGGCCGGGTGGCGCTTCCAGTCGGTGATGCCGTCCTTCGAGCGGGCCACGCCGATCTGGGCGTGCTCCTGGTCGCGAAAACCGATGTAGAACATGAGATGATCCTCACCCCGGCGGATGACCTGGCAGGCCGTCACGCGGTCCTTCTCCCATGCCGAGGCGGGGTCGGGACGGAAGACCGGGTTGACGGGGTGCTTCGTCCAGTTCAGGCCGTCCTTGCTGGTTGCATAACCGATGGCGTCGGGCTCGTATTGCTCGCCGCCCGAGTACCACATCCGGTAGGGCCCGGCGGGCTCGTCGCGGATGACGTGCGGGCACATCACGGCGACCTTTTCCCAGGGCTGGTCGGGCGAGAGGACCGGCTTGTCGCTCTCCCGCTTCCAGGTCTTACCATCGAGGCTGGTGGCGTAGCCGATCCACGAGCGGCCGCGTGCCTGGCCGGTGTACCACATCCGGTAAGTGTCGCCGTCCTTCAGGACGACCGGGCGATTGATGTCGGCCTCCCAGTCGGCCTGGTCGTTCGGCCCCAGGACGATGACCGGCCGGGACCATGCGATCCCGTCGCGGCTCTCGACCAGGGCGACGCTCTTCTTCGGCCGCCACGAGAACCACATGCGGAAGGTGTCGCCTTCCTTCAGGAGGGAGACGTCGAAGCAGGTCCCGAGGTCGCCGCCGAGGACCGGACTCTTCGGCGACTTGACCCACCCGGCCGTCGTCTCGGCCGCGGGTCCGTTCGGCTGGTCGGGTGGGGATGCGTGGTGGGCCTCGACATTCCTCCCCGCGACCGGCTTCTCGGAGTTGTCACTGAGGCTGTCACCCTTGTAATACCCTCCGGCAAGTGTGGTGAGGGTCTGTCTGGACCCCGGTTCGCCGAAGGGTCCGGCTGTCTGGAATACGACGCAGGCCACTGCCACCGAGGTCACGAAGGGTATCATGGGATTCTGGAGCCTCAGGAGTAATTCGCTGCAAAGGCGGAGCCCACTCACTCCGGCCCTCTGTCCGAGGCGAGCGGAGCGGGTCGATCGCGAAGCGCTTGGCCTGCACGATGGATGACGCCGTTCGCCTGGCATCACTGGCGGACCGTCCTGCTGCAAGGATTCTATCAAACCCCGGTTGCGTCGTGACCGGGGGCGACCTCGACGGGCGTTGCGATCTCGACAGCCGGGCGCGGCCGGTTTATCGACTTCGGGAGGATCGATCGTGAAATTGCTGCGGACGCACCACGTCGCCGTGATCTGCTCGGATTACGCCAGGTCTCGGCGGTTCTATGTTGACGTGCTCGGCCTGGAAGTCGTCGGCGAGGTCTACCGACGCGAGCGCGACTCGTACAAGCTCGACCTGCGGCTGCCCGACGGGACGCAGGTCGAGCTGTTCTCCTTCCCGGACCCGCCGCGGCGTCCGAGCTACCCCGAGGCATGCGGACTGCGGCACCTGGCGTTTGAGGTGGCCGATGTCGACGAGGCCGTGCAGGAACTGACGGGCCAGGGCGTGACCGTCGAGCCCGTGCGGGTCGATGAGTACACCGGCAAGCGGTTCACGTTCTTCGCCGACCCGGACGGGCTGCCGCTGGAACTGTATGAGCGGTGAATTGGCGAGGGGTCGGGGCGTTGATCCCGTCGAATCCCGGCGGCGGTCAAGTAGCGGGTTCGCAGATGGGAGACGGTGACGGCCTTTGCGAACCCTGTACCGGCGTGGTGTGTCAGGTCACAATCCGGCCAGATGCGTCGGCGCGAGGGGACGCCATTCCCGAGGAGATGATTCCTTCCTGCCCGACGGGAGCGAGGAACCGGAGCGATGCTGTTGACGATCACGACGACCCGTCGGCCCGCGACGGACCTCGGCTACTTGCTGCACAAGCATCCGGGACGCTTCCAGGGGTACGACCTGAGCTTCGGCAAGGCGCATGTCTTCTACCCCGAGGTCGCGGAACACCGCTGCACGGCCTGCCTGCTGCTCGACGTTGACCCGGTGGGCCTCGTCCGGGGCAAGGGGTCGGAGGAGGGCTTGCTCGCGCAGTACGTCAACGATCGCCCGTATGCCGCATCGTCGTTCCTCAGCGTGGCGATCTCGCAGGTCTACGGCTCGGCGCTCCAGGGGCGCTGCAAGGACCGGCCCGAGCTGGCCGCCACGGCGATGCCGCTGGAGGCGCGGATCGAAGTGCTGCCGGTGAGGGGCGGCGAGCGGTTCCTGCGGGCGGTCTTCGAGCCGCTCGGCTACGCCGTCGATGTGTTCCGCCACCCGCTCGACGAGCGATTCCCCGAGTGGGGCGAGAGCCCGTATTTCTCCGTCACCATCGCCCGGGAGACGACGCTCGCCGAGTTGCTGGCGCATCTCTACGTCCTTGTGCCGGTCTTCGACAACGCCAAGCACTACTTCGTCGGCGAGGACGAGCTGGAGAAGCTGCTGGCCAGGGGGAGCGGCTGGCTGGCGGGCCACCCCGAGAAGGAGGAGATCACCCGTCGCTATCTGAAATTCCGGCCGAGTCTGTATCGCGAGGCCCTCGCCCGACTGGTGCAGGACGAGCAGCCAACCGAGGCCGGCGCGGATGAGTCGCGGCCCGCCGACCGGGCCGAGGAGGTGCTGGAGCGGCCGCTCAGCCTGAACGAGCAGCGGCTCGGAGCCGTCCTGTCGGCGATCCGGGCCTGCGGTGCGCGGCGGGTGCTCGACCTCGGCTGCGGCGAGGGGAAGTTGATCCGGGAACTCCTGAACGACAGGCAGTTCGAAGAGATCGTCGGCATGGACGTGTCGATCCGCTCCCTCGAGACCGCCCGTGACCGGCTCAGGCTGGATCGGATGCCCGAGAAGCAGGCCGCCCGGCTTACGCTGGTCCACGGGTCCTTGATCTACCGCGACCGTCGGCTGGAGGGCTTCGACGCGGCCGCCGTCGTGGAGGTGGTCGAGCACCTCGACCCGCCCCGGCTCTCGGCGTTCGAGCGGGTGCTGTTCGAGTTCGCCCGGCCGGGGACGGTCGTGCTGACCACTCCCAACCGGGAGTACAACGTGCTGTGGGAGAATGTCGGGGCCGAGAAGTTCCGTCATCCCGATCACCGCTTCGAGTGGACCAGGAGCGAGTTCCAGGACTGGGCCGCGGGGATCGCCGGGCGGTTCGGCTATGCCGTTCGATTCCAGCCGATCGGGCCGGTGGACGAGGCCGTCGGGGCTCCGACGCAGATGGCGATCTTCGACGTACCGTGAACCCTCAACTTCCGAGGTTGACTTCATGCCGGAGTTCCTCGACCACCTGCGCGCCGAATTGGCGGCACGCGGCTGCAAGATCATCGACGCCGGGACCGCCGGGATCGGCATCGAGTTCCGCGACGGCAATGACGTCTGGTGGCTGCTGCCGGATGACCCCCTCTCATCGGTGCCCGTGCCGTCGCTCGGTGATGCCGACCCCGGCGCGATCCTCGAAGAGTACAGAAGGCTGGATGCGCTGCGATCCCGGGCGATCCATGCCATCCGGCACCACCTCGTCGACCGGGGTGTCCGTACGGAACCCATCCGGAGCGGTTGCTGGCCGATCCAGAACGGGGCCGTCTCCTCGCAACTCAGTGTGGGCGCGTCGCTCACGGCGCGGTTCGCCGGGTCGGACGATGTGGTCGCCGCCGTGCGCGGCGTCTTCGCGACCTCGATCGTCCGGTCGCCCAGCCCCAGGCGAATCGAGCGATACCTGGCGAGAGAGGGCGATCCCCCCGGCGACCTCCCCTGGCTGGACGATCCGCCCGCCATCGCGTCGGGCCAGACCCCCATGGCCGTGCTCGCCGTGATGGGCCTGTGCAAGGTGATCCGCCTCTGCGGGGAGACCGCGGACGAGGGCCGTCTTCCCCGTCCGGAGGACATGGCCGAGGTCGCCCAGCCCAGGGGCGCATCGGCCGGGCGTTGGCCCGCTTCGCCACCGCGCTCCCGGATACCCGGGCCTCGGTCGAACTGATCAGTGGCGTCATGATGGTCGAGTTCGACGACCGCCTGGACAGCTACCGCATCCGCCCCAGGTCACGCGAGCTGGTGGCGGCGATCCGCCGGGATGGCCCGGAGCGGGCAGGGGATGACTTGATCGCGGAGTTCAGGAGGCTCAACACCGACCGCGCCCGGGTGATTACCGCGTTCCGGGTGGGCCTCCCGCGGCTCGGCTTCGACGTCCAGGACGAGCGTGGCCGGCTCCACTACGGACGCGGCGTGCGCGAGGCCTATCTCGATCTCGGCAAGACGTTGACCGAAGCCCTCCGGCCGGGGACGGCGACGGAGGCCGTCCGGACCCTCCTGTCCACGAATCCGGGGCTGGCGGAGGAGGTCGCGACGGCCCTGCCGCCGGGACGGCCGGACAAGGTGCCGGAGCCGAGGACGGCCGTCCTGCTGCCCCCGGAATCGCCGCCCGTCCCGATCCCGCAGATCAGGGAACTCGACCTGGCCCGCGTGGATCAACTCGCCCGCTCGATCCTCGACCGATACCTCGAGGATCGGGAGGTGCTCGACGCCTTCTTCGACCCGTTGCTCTACGATCCGGCCTGCGACACCTGGGTCACCCGGGAGGACTGGCTTCACGCCGCGAACCGATTCCGGGGGGAGGAGTTCACCAACCCGGATGCCGAACTCATCCGCCTGGAACTCGGCGTGGCGGACGATGTGGACGGGTGGCTGACCATGCTGGGCCGGGTCGGGCATCACGGCGAGAACTCGCAGGCCGAGATCATCAGTGTCTACCGATACCGCCATGAGTACCCGGACATGGCGAAGGAATGGTTCGCCCCCGCACCGTGCGAGGATTGCCCGGACGCCGAGACGCGCTGCGGCATCGGAGACTGGATCGCGGCGCGATACGTCGCCGCGTCGATCGAGCCCGGGGACGACTACGTGTGGAACCGGCTCTCGCGGCTCACGCCGTCCGCGCTGGAGGTCTTCTTCGAGGCGGACCAGATCGAGCGATTGCGGAATCAGGCCGTCCGCGCGATCGACGAGTCGTGGGATTGGATCCATTACGATGCGGATCTGCTGAAGGCCGCCGTCGTCCACCGATGGGCCGAGGTCGGGGCGGCCCTGCACCGGAATCCGTACCTGGTCCACGCGGTTTTCTCCAATGACCGCATGCTCGTCTACTGCGCGGGCCGGCTCTTCCTCGCCTGGTCCCAGCTCGCGCCGTCCATCGAGATCGCCCGGTTGGTCGGGACGCTGCTGGGACGGGATCTCCGCGGGAAGGTCAACCCCCTCGCGATCGCGGCGGCGGGCACCATGGTCGAGAGGCGTCCGGAATTCTTTTCACAGTTCGCCGACAGGTGGCTGGCCGAACTCCAGCGCGGCCTGGCCATCGCCTGGACGCGCTGCCGCCGATTGATCAAAGCCTGAGGTCCAGGTGAAAATCACTATCCCCAACCTCAGCAGAGTGGTCCTGGTCGGCCTCGGCGGCCCGGCTCGAGTTCGGACAGTCGGGGCATGGGATGGACGGATCGCGGGGCCCTGGTTGCTTGATTGAGGAGTCTTTCATGCCGCTGTCGCATGACGCACCGCCATCGTCGCCATCCCTCGACCAGCAACGAGACGCCTTGCGGAAGGGCCTCGGCCGCGCCTTACAGTGGGCGATGGCGGGAAGGCTTGATGACGCGCCGCTGCTGGAGGCATGCGTCAAGGATCTCCGGTACGATGGGCAGCTCGAGGAGCCGCGAGGGGAGTGGCTCTGGCGGATGATCCAGGAGGTCGGTGCGGTCGATCGCTTCCGGGTGCCGATCCTTCATGCATTGCATGAGCTGTCCGACGAGCGGAGCGCCGAGCAGCTCTGCGAGCTCGCCCGATGTTACGCCGGGGCGGGGGACCAGACCTTTCGCACGCGGCTTTACGAGATCGTCGAACAGAAGCCGATTACCGCCAGTGCCTGGCTCGGCGAGCAAGAGATCATCGGACTCGACGGCGAGGAGGCATTCCTGTTCGCCGCGCGAATCCGAGGCGAAAAGGTGGCTGGCCGTGAATGGGAGTGGGATGACGGCAGCCTCGTCGGGCAGGCCGTCGAACGTTTCGGCGAGGAACGGGTGAACGGCCTCCTGGATGACGCGAGCGATGGGGCGATCGTGTCGTTTCGGACGGCCTGGCGACGGCAGAAGGAGGCCGAGGCCGGGCGAAAGCCTTCCCTGTCGCGCCGGGAACGGATGCAAGCGATCACTGTCGAGGAGATCTTGTTGGCCGCCGAGTCGGACGAGCCTGACTTCCATTTCTTCCGTGGATGGGGGATGTTCGCCGACGAGGCCGATTTGAAGCGGATCCTCCGGCATCTCCGGTCTGCGCGAGACCCCGAGGTCGTCGTGCGCTTGCTCCACGTTTTCTCGAACCGCCCCATGCTGCAGTTCGATGAGCATTTCATCCATCTGGCTCGGAACGACGACGACGAGGTGCGGCGCCGGGCGATCATTGCACTGGAGAAGGTGCAACACCCGCTCGTTCGAGAACTCGCGCTCGCCGAGCTGGAGAGGGGGCCACAAGGTGTCGGCCTCCTCGTCCGGAATTTTCAGATGGGCGATGAACACCATATTCTCGGGTCACTCCCGATGCCCGACGACTGCGAGCTTCACGGCTTCCTGTGGGATGTCATCGAGGTCCTCAAGGCCAACGCGGAGGCCGACTGCTCTCCGCTAGGTGTCCTCGCCTACGCTCGACTCCGTGCGGGCAATGCCGACGCAGGGCGGTCCGGCTGCTGCTCGATCGCCGTGCTGCACCCGAGTGGCTGATGGAGGAGTGCCGGTACGACTCGTGCGAGGGTTGTCGGGAACTGGTGACGGGCCTGACGCCTCGACGGCGGGAGGCTGAGCGAGACACCGCCATGAAGATCTCGATCCCCAACCTGCTCTCGTCGTCCTGATCGGCCCCAGCGGGTCGGGCAAGAGCACGTTCGCCCGCCGGCACTTCCGGCAGCACCGAGGTGCTCTCGTCCGACGCCTGCCGGGCGATGGTCGGCGACGACGAGAACGACCAGACCGTCACGAAGGACGCCTTCGAGGTGCTCCGCTTCATCGCCGGCAAGCGGCTGGCCCTGGGGCGGCTGACGGTCATCGACGCCACCAACGTCCAGCCCGAGGCGCGCAAGCCGCTGGTCGAGCTGGCCCGGCAGTACCACTGCCTGCCGGTGGCGATCGTGCTCGACCTGCCCGAGCGGGTCTGCCACGAGCGGAACGCCGCTCGCCCGGACCGGGACTTCGGCCCGCATGTCGTCCGCAACCAGAAATCGCAACTGCGGCGGTCGTTCCGCGGGCTGCGCAAGGAGGGCTTCCGCCACGTCTTCGCCATGGTCACGCCCGAGGAGGTCGAGGACGGCCACGGTCGAGCGGGTGCCGCTCTGGAACGACCGGAGCGACGAGCACGGCCCGTTCGACATCATCGGCGATGTCCACGGCTGCTGTGATGAGCTGGAGGAGTTGCTCGGGCGGCTCGGCTATGTCGAAGCGAGTCTGGATTACGACGATCCCCACTGGGGCAATCGGGGCTTCGTGCACCCCGAAGGCCGCAAGGCCGTCTTCGTCGGCGACCTCGTGGACCGCGGCCCCCGGATTCTCGATGCGGTCAGTCTGGTGCGGAACATGGTTTACCTCGGGTCGGCCCTTTGCGTCCCCGGCAACCATGACATGAAGCTGCTCAAGGCGCTGCGGGGCAAGAACGTCCAGGTCACGCACGGGCTCGCGGATTCTCTGGCCGAGCTGGATGCACGAACCGGTGTGGATGGAAGCCTCTTCCGCGGTGAACTGGCGAGCTTCCTCGACGGGCTGGTCAGCCATTACGTCCTCGACGACGGGAAGCTCGTCGTCGCCCACGCCGGGATGAAGCAGGAGATGCAGGGCCGGGGCTCGGGCCGGGTGCGGGACTTCGCCCTCTACGGCGAGACGACCGGCGAGACCGACGAGTTCGGCCTGCCCATCCGCCACGACTGGGCCAGGGAATATCGGGGCCAGGCCATGGTCGTCTACGGCCATACGCCCGTCCCCGAGCCCGAGTGGCTCAACCGCACGATCAACATCGACACCGGCTGCGTGTTCGGCGGCCGGCTGACGGCGCTGCGCTACCCGGAGAAGGAGCTGGTCTCGGTCCCCGCCGCGCGGCACGTACTGCGAGCCCGTTCGCCCGTTCCTGCCCGTCGAGCAGCAGGCCCCGGCGCTGCAGCGCGCAGCAGGCGCACGACGAGGTCCTCGACGCCGAGGACGTGCTGGGCAAGCGGATCATCCCGACCCGGCTGCGGGGCAACGTGACGATCCGCGAGGAGAACGCCGCCGCGGCCCTGGAAGTCATGAGCCGGTTCGCCGCCGACCCGCGGTGGCTGATCTACCTGCCGCCCACGATGTCGCCCTGCGAAACCAGCGCGCGAGCCGGGTCTGCTCGAGCATCCCGCCGAGGCGTTCGCCTACTACCGCGGCGAGGGCGTCCCGCGGGTCGTCTGCGAGGAGAAGCACATGGGATCGCGGGCCGTCGTCGTCGTCTGCCGCGACGAAGAGGCGGCCCGGCAGCGGTTCGGCGTCGCCACCGGCGAAACGGGGATCGTCACCACCCGCACCGGACGCCGGTTCTTCAACGACGACGACCTGGAGCGGCGGCTTCTCGACCGCGTTCGGGAGGCCCTGACGGCCGCCGACATCTGGGGCAAGCTCGAAACGAACTGGGCGTGCCTCGACTGCGAGCTGATGCCGTGGTCGGCCAAGGCGCAGGACCTGCTGCGCACCCAGTACGCGGCGGTCGGCGCGGCGGGGCTGGCCTCATTGCCTCGTGCCGTTGCGGTTCTGGAAGAGACCGCGGGCCGGCTGGAGGGCGACGAGCGAGCGAACGCGGCTCCAGGTCGAGGGCGAGTATCGCCGCCGCGCGGAGGATGTCGGCCGGTTCGTCGCGGCCTATCGGCAATACTGCTGGCGGGTCGAGTCGCTGGCCGACCTCAAGCTGGCCCCATTCCACCTGCTGGCCACCGAGGGGCACGTGCATATCGACAGGGACCACCTCTGGCACATGGAGACGCTGGCCGATGTCTGCCGGGCCGCCCCGGACCTCCTGCTGGCGACCGAGTACCAGGTCGTGGATGTGACGGATGCGGCGAGCCAGGCGGCCGGGGTCGACTGGTGGCACGCGCTGACGGGCCGGGGCGGCGAGGGGATGGTCGTCAAGCCGCTGACGTTCCTGCACAGGGGGAGGCGTGGGCTGTCGCAGCCCGCCGTCAAGTGCCGGGGGTGCGAGTACCTGCGGATCATCTACGGGCCCGAGTACACGGCCGACGCGAACCTCGCCCGGCTGCGATCGCGAGGACTGGGCCGGAAGCGGTCGCTGGCCCTCGGTGAGCTCGCCCTGGGCGTCGAGGGGCTCGAGCGGTTCGTCCGGCGAGAGCCCCTGCGGCGGGTGCACGAGTGCGTCTTCGGCGTCCTGGCGCTGGAGAGCGAACCGGTTGACCCGAGGCTATGATCTTGCCGATCGGGGCGGCAAGGGCGCCTGCCGTCGCTCGGGAATGGTCACCGGCCTCGCGGCCTACCTCACCGAGATCACATCACCCCTCCCTGGAATGGGTGGGCGAAGGTCGCGGGACGATCCGGATGTCCGGCCTGCCGAATGCGGAAATGAATTGAGAGAGCAGGGGGCCGGACGTACGGCGCTGTGTCAGCTCGACGGCCGCCCCTGAGATTCCGGAGCCAGGACGGCCATTGCCCGAGGATTTACCCCGCGAAACGCGTCAATCTACCGGACGAGCTGGAGTTGCGTCGCCGCGACGTAACCGTTGTACGAGGCCCGTCCCACGGCCTGCACGGGACTGCCGTGGCAAAGATTCTCGCTCAGGTCCTCGAGCCAGAAACGGTCGGGGACCAACGAGGGCTCGGCCTCGACGATGATCAGGTCCTTCGGACGGCCCCGAGGAGCCACCTGAAGCACCAGCCGACTACCGCGGGTCGTCGTACGTCCGGATTCGACCCAGGAATCCACGATCGCACCAGTGACCACCAGTTCGGATTCCATCCTCTACTCCTCTCGTCCAAGGCCCTATGAACCCGGTCGAGCTTGCGTGGTGGGCTCATACCTTCTCGGTCTTCTCACATCCATCCTAGCAGCCAACTAAAGTGAGTCAAGGGAAACTTGCGAGAAAAACCAGCATGCTGTGAGACATGAGCTCCAGTCGAGACGTATCGCGCGTAGGCGATCCTATATGATTCATCGTAATGCAGGCCGAGCGGCGACAGCAGTCAAACAAACGTGGAGTTGATGAACAGTGGTTAAATACTTCGCCAACAATTACTTGCGTCAAGTTGCCGGATAACTCTGGTTGGAAGCAGATGGCTGGTATCAATCATCTGCCAGTCTGGGACGGCGACCTGGAGCCGCATGGCCAGCTCGGGGAGCTTCAATCCGTGCGAGTGATGAGCGGGATAACCTGGATAGTCCTGGCTTTACGGATCTGACGCCCGGGACTGCTCGATCCATGTCCGCACGGTGCCAGGGCCGATCGTCCCGGGCGGGCCACCTGGCGTCAAGTCCGGCGGGAGCCCGCGGGCGGGCTTTTTGCAGGATGTTCCAAGGCATTACGAGGCACGGAAATACGTGCGAGATCCGTAGGGCCCGGTCACATGTACCGGCCTCGATCGTCATCCTTCGGTGTAGAAGTCGCGGGTATGATTGAAAGCGCGGGGTTTGTCTGGGCCGTCCGATCGCGACGGGCCGGGCCATCCCGGCATGTCGGGGGTCCCCGTTGGTTGCGAGGGACATGAAGGGGCTTGCCACCGATGTCATCCAGGGAATTGCTCATGGAGCCGACGAACGTGGCGGAGCCCGACGACATGCAGGGGCTGCGGCTGGACCTGCTCCGGCAGGCCGTGGGGCTCTACCTCGACCTTGCATACCCGTCGGGGTCGTTGCCCGAGGCCGTCAAGCGACGCCTCGACTGGCGTGAGGATTGCCGGCCTAGCCAGCTACTCGCCGGGCCGCCGTTCGAGCGGGCCGGGAAGGTGCCGGGGCGGCAGACGCCGATCTCGGCCCTGCGGCTGGGCAACTATCGCTATCCGCATATGAAGTTGCAGATTCAGCCCTGGCCCAACGAGGCGGGGTTCATGCTCTCGGTGAATACGCATGACCAGGTCGCCGGGATCAGCCTGGGCGAGGTCGATGCCCAGGCGTTCCGCGACCTCCAAACCGAGAACCAGCGGCTGAAGGAGCTCATCGAGAGGGCCTGGGATGAGGCCGGGCTGCCCACGTTCCTGCGCTACCTGCGCGACTACATCGAGAGCCGCAAGGATGGCCTGCCACCGGGGTGAGTGGACCCGGCGGTCGGAGCGTCACCATGGGCTAGAGCTAGACGCCGAACGGTTGGATTGCGCACATGGGACGATCCCGCCGCTAGGAGCCCGACGCGCCAGCGAGTGGATTCCCCAGCCGATCCGGACATCCACTCGCTGGCGCGTCGGGCTCGTATGAGCAACGCGACCGCAAGGCGCTCTAGCCGGCCGTCGGGGCGCCGTCGGTGAGACTGGCGGGGATGCGACGCGGCAGGACGAAGGCAAAGGTCGAGCCCTCGCCATCGCGGCTGGAGAGCTCGACGCGGCCCCCGTGCAGGTCGATGAATGCCTTCACCAGCCAGAGTCCCAGGCCGATCCCGCGCTTGCCGTACTGGTAATCGCCCGACGAGTGTCGCAGCGTGTCGAAGCCCGTGAAGAAGGGCTCGAAGAGATATTGCTGGTCGCCGGCCGGCACGCCGGGCCCCTCGTCGCTGACGCCGACACGCAGCCATCCCGGCTCGGCCGAGGCGTCCACGCGGATGGTTCCGCCGTCGGGGGTGAACTTGATCGCGTTGGCGAGCAGGTTGACCAGCACGTCGCCGATCTTCTCGGCGTCGACCTCGATCGGCTCGAGGCCGGGCTCGAGCGAGATCGCCACGGACTGATGGCGAAGCTCGAGATAGGGGTTCAGCTCGTCCACGGCGCCGCGGATGAGCGACTCGACGTCGATCGGCCGCCGTTCGAGCGGGCGGCCGAAGTCGCCGTTGCGGACGAGCTTGAGCATGCGCTCGACGGTCCGCGCCAGCCGGCGGGCGGCGGAGCCGACGTGATCCAACCACGGCCGATCGGCGGCCGCCATGTCGCCCGCTGCCACCTTCCGCAGCTCGATCAGGCCCAGGATGACGCTCACGGGCGTGTTGAGCTCGTGGCTGGCGACCTCGAGGAATGCCCCTTTGAGCCGGTTGGCCTCGGTGAGCTTTGCATTGGCGTCGCGGAGCTCGGCGACCAGTCGGTACTTCTCGACGATCAGGTCGTGATGTTCGACGGCCTGGCGAACCACGGCCGCCAGCTCGTCGGGGTCCCACGGCTTGGCAATGTAGCGGAAAATATGCCCCTGGTTGATCGCGTCGATGACGGCGCGGATGTCGGCGTGGGCGGTGAAGAGCAGGCGGGTGATCTCGGGGCGGATGGCCCTGGCCTCGTGGAGGAGCTCGACGCCCGACATTCCGGGCATCCGCTGGTCGGACATGATGACCTGGACGTCCTCGGGCGAGCGGAGGACCTCGAGCGCCGCGGCGCCCGAACCGCGGGTGAGCACCCGATAATCCAGGCGCAGGAGGTCGTGGACCGAGCGCAGCACGTCGGGCTCGTCGTCGACGACCAGCAGGCAGGGCCGCTCTCGGCGGGTGCGGCCGGGTGTGGCGGAGCCGACGGCGAGGTCGGAGCGGACCCGGTCGGTGTTGGCGGCCGGCGCGGAGGGCAAGTCGAAGGGCCCGGCGCGGCGCCCAGAGGCGGTCGAATCCCTCGTCAAGAGCGTTCCCTCCTGCTCGCCGGAGCGGCGCGGCGCATCGCGGGGCCGGTGGGGATGGGGTCGGTTGCGGCCGCCGCGTCAGGCGGCCGGGAACCGCTTGGTCAGCGTGACCTCGTTGCCGGCGTCGTTGTAGCTCATTTCATCAACCATTCCCTGGCAAATCAACAGGCCGAAGCCGCCGGCGCAGGCCCAGCTTCTCGCGGACGTCCAGGTGCGAGAAAGGATCGTCCGGCAGCGCGGCGTGCGGGAGCTGGCTGCGATCGAAGCCCGGGCCCTGGTCCTGGATGACGATCTCCAGGCGGTCGTCGTGAATGCGATAGGTGATGTTCACCAGGCGATCGCTCTGGTGCAGGTTGCCCCACTCGATGGCGTTGTGGGCCATCTCCATGACGGCCTGGCGGATCTGGACCACCTGATCCTGCTGGAGCGGCGTCGACTGGCAGACCAGCATCAGGAAGTCGTTCAGGTCCTTGAGCAGGGTGATCTCGCTGTTGAGCTCGACGTGGATCTCGCCCTGGAGCGACCGCTGTTCCATGCTGGCGCGCCAGGCCTGTGCCATGGTGATCGCCTCGAACAGCTCGTCGACGCCGTAGGGCTTGGTGACATACGCATTGGCGCCGACGCGGAACCCGTGGACGCGGTGCTGGACGTCGTTGAGGGCCGTGAGCATGACGACGGGGATGAGCCGCGTGGTCGGGTCGGTGCGCAGGCGTCGGCAGACGTCGAAGCCGTTGATGTCCGGGAGCATCAGGTCCAGGAGCATCACGTCGGGGTGCTGCTCGCGGGCCAGGCGCAGACCGGCCTCGCCGTCCTCGGCGAGGATGGGCTGGTAGTCGCGCAGGCGGAGGATCCGGGCGACCAGGTCTGCCTGTTCCGGGTGGTCCTCGACGATCAGAGCCGTTCCCATCGAACTCTCCCCGACGCCTCCGCGGCATGACCTCGACGCGATCCGCCGATCTCTCGGGCCGCGGATCCGGCGGCCCATCCCGACCGGCCGCGTGCGGCCGCCTCACGAGACGTGCAACTCGACGACGTCGGCGTCATGCAGCTCGTGGTCGCGCTTGACCGACTGGCCTTCGAAGATACCCGAGCCCCAGATCCGGGCCGACTTCAGCGAATGCTCGAAGTCCCGATGGATCTCCCTGGCCAGGTCGAGGACGGTGCTGCCGATGGGCATGGTGAACGGCCTCGTCCGATCGGCCGGCTTGCCAGGGACTTTCGTATAGACCCGCAAGCACTCCCAAGTAAATCGTATGCCGACTGCCGGAGCGTTTCCAGACCCTCCCCCGGTCAGCCCCGAGACCGCCACGATCGGAAATCGCGGCCCCAGCCAGTCGCGGACGATCTCCAGCCGATCGCCGGCACCGTCGGCGTCGAGCTTGTTCGCCACCATCACCGTCCTGACGTGCCGGATCCGCTCGTCCTCCACGTCGTACGGCAGCTCGCCGACCAGCTCGGTGTGCGCCTCGGCCAGGAGGTCCAGCGCGGCCATGGCCGCGTCCGCCACGTCGTCGCTGGCGAGGTCCACCACCAGCAGCGCGGCGTCGGCCGAACGGATCACGCTCGGCACCCATGGCTCGAAGAATTCCGGCGCGATCGGCGGCAGGTCGACCAGTTGCACCGGCACGTCCTGCCACATCATGATCCCCGGCTGCGGCGCCCCGCGTCGTGTACGGATACGGCGCGATCTCCGGCCGGGCGTTGGTCAGGGCCGCCAGCAGTGTGCTCTTCCCCGCGTTCGGCGCCCCGACCAGCACGACCTGGCCGGCCCCTTCGGCCGGCACGCGATGGCTCACCCCCGATTTCTTCCCCCCCGCCTTGCCTCGGTCCACTTCCTCGCGCAACTGGCTCATCTTTTGCTTGAGGTCCGACTGCAGCTTCTCCGTTCCCTTGTGCTTGGGCAAGAGGCGGAACATCTCGCGGACCGCTTCCAGCCGCGCCGCGGGAGTCGGCGCCTTGCGAAACTCTTCCTCGGCCTTGAGATACTGCGGGGGAAATTGGCTGGCATCGTCGCGGCCCTCCCGGAAGCTCGCGGGACGAACTTGTGGCACCGTAGCGACTTCCGCGCCGGTTTCAAGACCCCGGTCGTCTCCTCCGGGCCTCCCTCCATCCTGTCGAGGCCCCGGCCGCGCCAACGTCTCTTCGAAATCTTCGAGCATAAGCGCGTCACCACGACGGCAACCAATGCGGATATTGCGTATTTTGCTTATTTTTCCTCGACATTTTATTCGTTACTACCATCCAGGATTTCCTAGACGCTCTATAATTCATGACGATGAGGACTGCGTTACGACTCGTCGAGGAGATCACCCATCGATGTACACCGTGGAGTTCCTGCGAAGCCGTCGCGTCTGGTTCGAGGAGTTGCTGGTCCAGCCCGCCTCGTCGACGACCAAGCATGCGCACAACATGCATGTGCCGGGGCGGATGGTGGCCAAGACGGTGCTGGTGAAGGCGGGCGAGCGGTTCGTGCTGGCGGTCTTGCCGTGCACCAGCCGGATCGACCTGGCACTGCTCGCGGCGTTGCTGGGCCTGCCCGGCTCGGAGGTCCGCCTGGCGACCACCGAGGAGCTGGTGGGGGTCTTCACCGATTGCGAGCCCGGGGTCGTGCCGCCGTTCGGCAAGCTGTACGACCTGGGCACGGTCTTCGACGTGAGCCTGCTGGAGCTGGGCGAGCTGGTCTTCGGCGGCAACCTGCGGCACGAGGGCCTGCGGATGCGCGCGAGCGATTACGTCGCGATCGAGGAGCCGCTGATCGGCTCGTTCGCGGAGCGGATCGCCACCGAGAGCCGCGAACCCCGTCGCCGTCGGTCGATCGGCGGTCGCCGCGCGGGATAGATCTATCTCTCCGGCAAGCGGGTATCGTCCAAATCCTGGTTCAGCCCGAACCCCGGCGTGGAGCAGGACCGACCGCCTGGTCCTTCGTTTCCTGCCCCGATCGGGGTTCAGATCCCCCGCGCCATCTCGACGACCGGCGCCGGCCCTTCGCGGTGTCCTCGGGAGCGAAGCCGCGTCGCATGGTGTTCTCGGTCACGCACCGCGTGAGCAGGAACTCGAGCAGGTAGTCGGGGCCGCCGGCCTTGGTGCCGATCCCGGAGAGCTTGAAGCCGCCGAACGGCTGGCGGTCGACGGCCGCGCCGGTGATCCCGCGGTTGATGTAGAGGTTGCCGACGCGAAACCCGCGGCGGACCCGCTCGATGTTGGCCGGGCTGCGGGAGAACACGCCGCCGGTCAGGGCGTACTGGGTGCCGTTGGCGATTCGCAGGGCGTCGTCCAGGTCGCGCGCCTTGAGGACGGCCAGCACCGGGCCGAAGATCTCCTCCTGCGCCACGCGAGACGATGGCGCGACGTCTGCGACGATCATCGGGCCGACGAAGAAGCCCCGGTCGACGATCGGTCCTGGATCGCCGTGGTAGACGACTCGCCCCTCGGACGCGGCGATCCGCTGGTATTCGAGCACCCGCCGGCGCGCGTCGGCGTCGATCACCGGGACCGACCAGGGTCTCGGGGTCGTCGGCCGGCCCGACCTTGACCGCGCGGGCGGCCTCGGCGAGCCTCGCGACGAACGCGTCGTGGACCCCCTCCAGGACGATCACGCGCGAGCACGCCGAGCACTTCTGGCCCGAGTAGCCGAAGGCGCTCTGGATCACGCCGACGACGGCCTCGTCGAGGTCGGCGTCGTCGTCGAGGATGATGGCGTTCTTGCCGCCCATCTCCGCGATAACTCGCTTGACGTGGTCCTGGCCCGGCTTGACCTCGGCCCCCTGGCGGTTGATCAACAGTCCGACGTCGCGCGAGCCGGTGAAGGCGATGACGTCCACGTCCCGGATGGTTGACCAGGGCCTGCGCCGACCTCCTCGCCGACGCCCGGCAGGAAGGCGAGCACGCCGGGCGGCAGGCCGGCCTCGAGCAGCGCGCGGCAGAGGTGCCAGGCCATCACGGGCGATTGCTCGGCCGGCTTGACGAGCGCCGCATTGCCCGCCGCCAGCGCCGCGACGGTCATCCCGGTCGGGATCGCGAGCGGGAAGTTCCAGGGCGGGATGATCACGGCGACGCCGCGCGGCAGGTGCTCGGTGAAATTGGTCTCGCCGGGGACGTCGCGGCGGCGGGGTTCGGAGAGCCGGACGATCTCGCGGGCGTAGAATTCGCAGAAGTCGATCGCCTCGGCGACGTCGCCGTCGGCCTCGGCCCAGGGCTTGCCGCACTCGAAGACTTCCCACGCCGCCAGCTCGAACCGGCGGGTCCGGAAGATCGCGGCCGTCCGGAGCAGGACCGCCGCGCGGTCGCGGGCCGGCAAGGCCCCCCACGCCGGCTGAGCCTCGCGGGCGAGCGGCGATGGCGCGATCGGCCTCGTCGGCCCCCGCCATCGACGTCTCGCCGACGGCCCGCGAGCTGTGGCCGGGATCGAGCGACGCGAGCCGGCGCGGGTCGGGTGTCGACCTCCTGGCCGCCGATGATCAGCGGGTAATGCCGGCCGAGCTGACTGCCGGACCTCGTCGGTCGCCTGCCGCATCGCCTCGCGCGATTCCGCCCGCGCGAAGTCGGTCGGCGGCTCGTTGCGGAACGGCGGCAGCTCGCCGCGTTCCGCGGCCCGCGCCGCGTCTGGGCCGTCGCGTCCGGGTCAGCATGGCTCCGATCTCCTCGGGGTCGCGCAACAGCTCGTCGATCGCGCGCCTGCGCGGCCGAACTGAGCTTCAGGAATGACTCGTTCGACGTGTTCTCGAGCAGCCGACGCACCAGGTAGGCCATGCCCGGCAGGAGCGCGCCATACGGAGTATAGACCCGCACGCGATGGCCGCGGTCGACCAGCGCCCCTGGATGGCCTCGCCCATGCCGTAGAGCGTCTGGAGCTCGTAGGCCGACGGAGGCAGGCCCATCGCCTCGGCCGCGGCGAGGGCGTGGGCGAGGCTCCGGACGTTGTGGCTGCCGAACGCCGGCCGCAGCCGGTCGTGATGCTCCAGCAGGAACCGCGTGCAACGCTCGTACGACGCGTCGCTCTGCCACTTCTCCAGGTAGACCGGCTCGGGCCAGCCCAGCCGTCGGGAGCTCAGGACCTCGTAATCCCAGTACGCTCCCTTGACCAGCCGGATCGTGATCGGCGCCCTGCGCGACGTGGCCACCCAGTCGCGCAGCATGCCGCAGTTCGGCCTCCGCCTCGGGGTGATACGCCTGCACGACGATGCCGACGTCGGGCCAGTCGCGGAACTCGGCCTCGGCCAGTACCCGGCGGAAGAGCTCGTAGGTCAGGGCACGGTAGGCGTACTGCTCCATGTCGACGTGGACGTACGCGCCCCGGTCGCGAGCCGCGCGGAGGATCGGCCGGAGCCGGCCGGCGGCGTGTTCGATGGACGCCTCGGCGTGGATCGGCTCGAAGTGCGCGGTCAGGCTCGAGAGCTTGAGCGAGAGGTTAACCCGAGGGATCGGGCCGTGCTGGTCGCGGTCGATGATCGGGACCTCGGGCGCCGCGGCGAGCGGACCGGTCAGCTCGTTGATCATCGCCAGGCAGGTCTGCTGGTACCAGTCGGCCTCGGCCTCGCTGATGATCGCCTCGCCGAGCAGGTCGGCCGTGAAGGCGAGCTTCCGCTTCCGCAGGCCCAGGACGGTCCGCAGCGCCTCGTCGGGCGTGGCTCCGGCGATGAACTTGCGGGCCATCACGCCGGCCGCGGTGCCGCGCCGACGCGGCGAGCCATTCGGCCCGGACGGTTTCCTCGGGCGCCAGTCCGAGCGCCACGTTCAGCCACCAGGGGACGGCATCGCCCGCCTCGTCGAGGTACTCGGCCAGGTGCCGGCGGATCGATCCGGCATCTTTGAGAGCGGGCAGGGCGTCGATGAACCGGAAGAGCTGGACGCGGACCGCCGGCTCATTGAGCGTCATAGCCATGAACCGGTCGTCCCACCACGATCGCCGCCAGGGCCGGCGCTCGCGGCCGATCCGATCGAACAGCTCGCGGCCGATCGCGGGCTCGCCGTTCCAGGTCATCCGAGCGGCCCGGTCGGGCGTGGTTTGTTGGGGCCGGGCCGGAGGAGTCCCCGATCGGGACGCCGTTGGATGCCGGGTCGGTCACGGTCCCGGAAGCGATCGCCATCGCCGTTTTCCCTCGACATGAAGAAGGGCCCCCACGGAGCCGCATCTTCCCATTGTATCCCCGAAACCGGCGAAGGGTCACCAGCGGCGATCAGAGTCGGTCGAGTGCCGCCTCTACCGCGCATTGACTCACCGGTTCAGCCCTCGACCTGGGGCGGGCGTTCCGGCCGCAGGGATTGGGCCATCCTCACCGGTCAAGACCTCGAATTCGGTATCCGGCGCTTACCCGAAGACATGGTATCAAGCACTCTGGGCAACCGCCGCTCAGGATGATTCCATCAGGGCCAGAAGGAGATTGTGTGCATGCACTTTACATTCCAGGGCCCCCAAAACCCCCTGTACCCCCTCTGCTCTCTTCTCTCCCCCTATATATAGAATGTATCAGGTTTGACGTTCCCGACAAAAGTGCATCGGGGGCCAATTCTCGTCATAAGTCCTTGAATCTACTCGGTTTTCGTCGCTTTTCCTCTTGACTTTCCCCGACGCGGCTCTATACTTAACTCCAGTTTATCAGAGGAGTTGCGTCCGCCATGATCCATATCGTCAACCCCCGACAAACACGCCTCTTCGACCCCTTCGACGGCGTCATCCCTCCCGCCGGCCACCGGATCATCGCCGAGGGGTGGCAAGGCGTCTTTCGCCACGTCGTCCTCGACGTCCTCCCCGTCGGTGAGCTCGCCCGTCATTTCAGCCATGACCTCGGCGCTCCCACCAAGGAACTCTACTCGATGGCCGGCCTCGTCTTCCTGGCCGACTTCTTCGACTGGGCCGCCGCCGAGGCCGCCGAAGCCTACATCTTCCGCAGCGATGTCCAGTACGCCCTCAACCTCGAACCGGGCGTCGAGATCTCCGCGCGCACCGTCGAGCGCTATCAGGCCCTCTTTCGCGACGACGAGCTGGCCACCCAGGTCTTCCACGACGTCACCATCCACCTGGCCGACGAGCTGGAACTCGACGTCGCGCGGCAGCGGCTGGACTCGACCCACGTCTTCAGCCACATGGCCACCTTCGGCCGCACCAGGCTGATGGCCGTCGCCATCAAGCGGTTCCTGACCCAGGTCAGGCGCCATGCCCCCGAGCAGTACGCCGCGCTGCCCGAGGACTTCCGCAACCGCTACGAGCCCGCCGAATCGCAGTTGTTCGCCGCCGCCAAGGACGCCGAGGCGCGACGGCGGTCGCGGCAGCGAGCCGCCGAGGACCTGCTCCGGACCATCGAGCACTTCGCCGATCGCCCCGAGTGGACCGGCCGCTCGACCTACAAGGCCTTGCGCACCATCTTCGACCAGCAGTGCGAAGTCGTCGGCGATACCGTCGTCGTGAAGGCCAAGACCGGCGGCGACCGCATCCAGAACCCGTCGGACCCCGACGCCACCTACGATGGCCGCAAGGGTCCCGGCTACCAGGTGCAACTCGCCGAGACGTGCAGCCCGGCCAATGACGTGCAGCTGATCACCGCGGCGCTGCCGCAGACGGCCTGCGAGCCCGACGTCGCCGCGATGGTGCCGATGCTCGATCAGCTCGCGGGGTCGGGCCTGCTCCCCGAGGAGATGTTGGCCGACACGCCGTATTGCAGCGACGAGAATGTCCGGGCCGCCGCGGGGCGCGGCGTGGACCTCGTAGGACCGATCCCCGGCCCGGAGCCGGTGAGGGCTCCCCAGGCATTGACGGTGGACGATTTCGCCGTGGACGAGCGGACCGGGCAAGTCGAAGCCTGCCCCAGCGGGCAGGTGCCGCTGGTGGTCGAGCGAGATGCGGCGGCCGGCATGACGCGGATCGAGATGCCGGCGGCGGCGTGCGCGGGCTGTCCGTTCCGCGCGAGTTGTCCGATCGACACGACGCGGGACGGTCGGTACACGATGGAGTTCAGCGACAAGGAACACCGCCTGGCCGGTCGGCGTCGAGAGCAAGAGACGCCGGTGTTCGCCGAGCGGTACGCGCAGCGAGCGGGGATCGAGTCGACCAACAGCGGCCTGAAGAATCGGCTGGGGATGGACCGGTTGCGAGTGCGAGGTCGAGGGAGCGTGTTCCGTGCGATCCTGCACAAGGTGGCGGGATGGAACGTGCTGCGAGCGGCGGCGTCGAAGAAGCTGCGCCGCGGGTTAAGGTTCAAGTGGAGCAGACGCTGTCGGGAGGAGGGACTGGGGCGAATAAGCCGTCTCGCGTGCCCGCACCGTGGCCCTGGTGGGGCTGGGTGGGGGCATTTCGGGGTTCTTGGGGCGGATTTCATCGCCGGACAGCCTCATTCGCCGCTTGAGCCAAAAATCCAGTCCCCTCACACGCGGACTTCTGTCGGCGACGTCAGGTTTGCAAAAACTGAAATGCACCTATCGGCCAAGAGGGGCATTTTCTTGACGCAAGCCCTTTGACCAGAAGCAGAAAATTTGTTTGGAAATTCCTAAAGATTTTCCGGCCCGGCGGCGGTTTCCGGGGTTAGGTTCATATTTGGCCGGTTGTTCGCGGTATGGCGTGAGTCTCAGAAGCCGCTGTTCTCTCCATGGAGTCACCAGCACGGTTTTTCGAAAATGGGGCGACAGCCGCCGCGGCTTCTGGTAAGGTCCCCGTCCGTCTCAAGGAACGAGGCCGTTGACACGCGGGAGAACGGAGCATGGACGCTCATCACGAGGGTCGTCGTGCGCGGCGGGCGGGGCTTGGAGGACGGGTACTCGCTCCGCTCGGGCTGGTCCTGATCCTGCCGTTTCTCGGCGGGGCCTCGCATCGCTCGACCAATTTCGTCGTCGAGGCGAGGACGCCGGACGTCGCCCGCCGGGTGGCCGAGCACGCCGAGCAATGCCGGGCCACGATCGCCCGGGCCTGGCTGGGCCACGACCTGCCCGACTGGAAGACGCCATGCCCGGTCCGGGTCAAGCTGACCGCGGGCGAGGCCGGCGGGCTGACCTCTTTCGGGTTCCACCAGGGGCGGGTGAGCGACCAGGCGATCACCGTCGAGGGGCGGCTCGATCGCATCCTGGCCTCTGCGCTGCCGCACGAGGTGACGCACACCATCTTCGCGGCCTATTTCGGCGGCCCGATGCCGCGGTGGGCCGACGAGGGGGCGTCGCTGCTCAGCGAGGACCTGATCGAGCGCCGACGGCACGATCAGATCGCCATCGACCTGTTCGCCCGCCGCGGCGAGCTGCCGCTGTCCCGGCTGTTCGTGGTCGAGAATTATCCCAGGGACCTGATGGGCTTCTACGGCCAGGGGTACTCGATCTCGCGGTTCCTGATCGAGATGGGCGGTCGGCCGCGGTTCCTCGAGTTTATCCGCGACGGCATGAAGGACGGCTGGGACACCGCCACGCGGGTCCACTACCAGCTCGCCGACGTCCGCGAGCTCGACCGCGCCTGGCGATCCTGGCACCGGATCGCCAGCCAGGATGCACCGGCGACCGAGGCCGAGGACATCATGGCGTTCCATTGAGCGCGCTTATGGGATCGTGACGGCTTCGGTTGCGTCGCTCCACGGTCCGAAGCGCCAGCGCGGACCCTGGCGCTTCGCCGGGTAGTCGAGGTTCCAGAGGACCACCCGGGCCCGATAGCGGCAGGATCGGCCCGATGCTGCTGTGAAATCGAGGGCGCGGATCATCAAGGCCGGCGGCCTTTCCTTCGGGATCCGGGGGATCGCGGCGTGCGGCGGGATCGGCCTCTCCTCCCGGCCGAGCGGCCGCTCGACCCCACCCTTCTTCTCGGGCGGCAGGAACTCCTCGACGTCGACGCCCATCCAGCGGCCGACGGTCAACCACGGGAGCGGGTCCAGCAAGTTATCGACCCGATAGGACAGGGCGACGCGTTCCGCCTCGACAGCCCGGACCCGGTCCAGGATCTGCAGGTTCGCCATCGCGTCAACCTCCTCCCAGTTCGACCACGCTCCATCTTCCCGCCTCGTCTGACGTTCCAGCTCGACGCGCGCATACAGCCTCTCGGCGGGCGGCAGGGGCGAATGACCAGGCGTGGTCAGTGCCTGCCGGAGCTCGCGGTGATCGAAGGTGCCGACGATCGCGGCCCAGCGGATTTCACGCTCCTCGATCACGTATGGACCTTTCGAGTCGCCGGCGGGGGCGGGGATGCGCCCGTTCTCCCCGATCGCGTACAACTCGGTCCTTCCTCGACCGGATACGACCTTGAGCCGGCTCGGGGCCGGGATTCCCGACGATTTCGGGACTTCCTGCCGGGAAACCGCCTGCCGCACCGCGGGGCCCGCGGCCCGCGGCCCGTCCCGACCGGACCCGCCCTCTGCGTACAGGAGGGCGCCGCCGATCAAAATGGCGCCCAGCGCCGCGAGCGATACCTGCTTGAACAAGCCGAATCTCATGGATCGCAGTCCCCTCTCGATCAGGGCCCGGACCGAGCCCGCCACGTTCGTTTTCCATTTCGTGGGGTCCGCGGCAATCAACGCGCCGAGCCGGCCCAGCCGCCCGACCAGCGTCGGCGGCAGGCCGTCGACCATCATCGCGCCGACGACGGCCGCCTGATCCGACCCGCGATCGTCCGGCCCGATGCCGAGACGCTCCAACCCCTGGCGCAGGCGGGCCCGCGCCGGGCCAGTCGGCTCTGCATCGTCCCCAGCGGGACGCCTAGCCGACGCGCCGCTTCCAGGTAGCTCAGGCCCTCGAGGTCGCAGAGCACGACGACCGCGCGGAAGGGCTCGGGCAGTCGCAGGATCTCGGCGTGAATCGAGGTGACACGAAGGTCGGGCCGATCGTGATCGATATCCGGATGATCGGGCTGTGATGCTTCACCCCGCAGGGCCGTCGCGCGGGTCTCGACCCGCCGTTGGCGCACGGTGGAAGCTCGAATCGCGAGCGCGGTCCGGTAGGCGACGACGTGGAGCCACGGCCCCAACGTCTCGCCGACTCGCAGCGTACCCGCCTTGCGCACCAGGATGAGGAACGCCGCCTGGAACGCGTCCTCGGCATCGTGCGGGTTGCCCGCCACCGCTCGGCAGACGCTCCAGACCATGGCGGCGTGGCGCTCGATCACCGCACCCAGGGCCGCCTGGGCCCCGGCGAGGTCGCCATCGAGACCCGCCGAGCGGACCCGCTCGATGAGGTCTCCGTCTGACAGGCCCGTCAGAGCCCCGACCGAATAGAGCGCCTGGAGATCCCGGATCACGGCGTCCGCTCCACGCGACCACCGCGGATCGCGACCCCCGAGGCGCGGCTTCCACGGCGGCCCTCTGCCGTCCGACCACCATGATCATAAAGGGCCGACGCGCCGATTTGTTCCCGGGATTCGCGCGGGCGGGGCCGATGGCTGGGATTGCCGACCGGCCTGCGAATCAGTCGATCAACTCGATGGTCAACCAGAGGCTCGGGTTCTCGCCGATGGGGAAATCGCGGCCGACGCCCAGGAACTGGTCCTCGCGGATGTGGTCGGAAACCTGGTAGGCGAACCCCAGCCGGCGGTTGGTCTCGGGGTCGAAGCCGTTCAGGACGGTCGCCGGCAGGAAGACCTCGAGCGACCAGTCGTTGCGGGCGAGGTCGGCTCGCGCGGCGATCTCGCCGCCGCGGGTCATGGGCGGATCGGCGACCGCGCGGGCGATCGGCTTCTGTGTGACCTGGACGTCGAGCTTCTTGCCCGGCGGCTTCAGGCGAATCGACGCCGCGAACCGGTGGCAGAACCGCGTCGCCCGGCTCACGTCGCGGGTGTCGCGGGTGTCCACCCAGAACTGGACGTCGGCGAATCCCTCGACGATGTCGCCGGAGAGCTGGTTGGCGTTGATTCCCTCGGCGCTCACCGCGATCCCCAGCCCGCGTGGGTTCCACGCCAGCCGGACCTCGGCCCAGGTCGATCGACCCTCCAGGCGGGCACCTTGAGGAAGCCGGCACGATTCCGGCAGGTCGAGCAGCCGTTTCGATTTATCCTGCCGCGGCATCTCGTCAACGCGATGACATCGCGCCGCGATCCGGAACCAGAACGCTTGCGGCAGCAGGGCCTTGGACATAATCGTCTGCTCGCTCCCTCACACCCCCGACTCGCGCGGCGGGCCGGATCACTCCAATGTCTGGTCGACGTACGGCTTGCGGAATGGGCTCGGCTTCAGGAACGCGGCGATGATCACGTACACGCCCATCGCCACAAAGAAGACGGTCATGCTAAATCGCATCATTGCCCAGCAGGCGATGATCAGGACCCACAGCCCGCCGTGGACCGATTGCCACCCGGCGCCGCGGGCCGAACCCTCGACGATGGCGGTGATCCCGCACCAGGAAGAGGATGCCCGGGAACCAGTAGTTGGTCGCGAACAGCACACCCAGCCCGATCATCCAGATCCCGCCCGTCACGGCATGGGCACGCTCCGGCGTCCACCACATGGCCCGCTTCCCCCAAAACTTCGAGGCAGTTCCCCGATCGGTGCGGCCGCCGATCGGCCGACATTGCAGAGGGATTCGGCGGACGGCACCGAATCTTGACCCGAGCAATCGAAAGGGAAAACCGTCGGCATCGGCCCGGCGTCAGCCGCCGATCCGGGCGAGCAGGTTGACCATCTCGATGGCGGCGAGGGCGGCGTCGGCCCCCTTGTTCCCGGACTTCAGTCCTGCGCGGTTGAGGGCCTGCTCGACGGTCTCGGTGGTCAGGATGCCGAAGATCACGGGCACGCCGGTCGCCAGGCCGGCCTGCATCACGCCGGCCGCCGCCTGGCCGGCGACGTGGTCGTAGTGCGAGGTCTCGCCCCGGATCACGCATCCCAGGCAGATGACGGCCGCGTACCGGCCGGTCTCTGCCAGCTTGCGGCGCCACGAGCGGGATCTCGAACGAGCCGGGCACCCAGGCCACGTCGACGCGGTCCTCCGGCACGCCGTGCCGGGCCATCGCGTCGCGGCAGCCGGCCAGGCAGCGCCTCGGTGACCATCGCGTTGAACCGCGCCGCGACGATCGCGAACCGGCCGGCGGGGGGTGAGTAGTCGCCGAGGAATTGCACGTTTCTTGGGTCGCTAGCGGCGAAAGAGGGTCGTAGGGTGGGCAATGTCCGCCGGTGGTGGCCAGTGGTTCCGTCGTTCAAGCTGGCAGAGCGAGGTAGGGTGGGCAATGCCCACCGGTGGTGGCCGGTGAGATCCCGTCGTTTCAGGTCCGCATTTTCGGTCGGCCGAGGCCGTCCCTGGTGGGCGATGCCCACCCTACGAAGCCCTTGGCTCGGAATCTTCACGCCAGGTTCCGGCTCAAGAGGAACTCGGCGTTGGTCTTGGTCTTCTTCATGCGGCCGATGAGCTGCTCCATGGCGTCGACCGGGTTCATGTCGTTGAGGACGCGGCGGAGGATCCAGACCATCCGCAGCTCCTCGGGGTCCATCAGCAGCTCCTCGCGGCGGGTGCCCGACTTGTTGACGTCGATGGCCGGCCAGACGCGCTTGTCAACCAGGCGGCGGTCGAGGTGGAGCTCCATGTTGCCGGTGCCCTTGAACTCCTCGAAGATCACGTCGTCCATCCGGCTGCCGGTGTCGACCAGCGCGGTGGCGAGGATCGTGAGGCTGCCGGCCTCCTCGATCTTGCGGGCGGCGCCGAAGAACCGCTTGGGCTTCTGCAAGCGCCGAGGCGTCGATGCCGCCGGTGAGGATCTTGCCCGAGTGCGGGGCCTCGGTGTTATACGCACGGGCCAGCCGGGTGATCGAGTCGAGCAGGATGACGACGTCGCTTGCCGTACTCGACCATCCGCTTGGCCTTCTCGATGACCATCTCGGCCACCTGGATGTGCCGCGACGCCGGCTCGTCGAAGGTCGAGCTGATCACCTCGGCGGTGGGCCCCTTGACCGACCGCTCCATGTCGGTGACCTCCTCGGGCCGCTCGTCGATCAGCAGGACCATGACGTACGACTCGGGGTGGTTGGTCAGCACGCTGTTGGCGATCTTCTGCAGCAGGATCGTCTTGCCCGTGCGGGGCGGCGCGACGATCAGCCCGCGCTGGCCGAAGCCGATGGGCGTGACCAGGTCGACGACCCGCATGTTGACCTCTTCGGCCGTGGTCTCGAGGTGGATGCGGCCCTGGGGATGCAGCGGGGTCAGGTCGTCGAAGTCGACCTTCTCGCTGAGCTTGTCGGGGTCCTCGAAGTTGATCGCCTCGACGCGGAGCAGGGCGAAGTACGCGCTCGTTCTCCTTGGGCGGCCGGATCTGGCCCGAGACGATCGCCCCGGTCTTGAGGCCGAACCGGCGGATCTGGCTGGGCGAGACGTAGATGTCGTCGGGGCAGGGGAGGTAGTTGTAATCCGGGCTGCGGAGGAAGCCGAACCCGTCGGGCAGGACCTCGAGCGTCCCCTCGCCGTACATCAGGCCGTTCTGCTTGACCCGCTCCTTGAGGATCTTGAAGATCAGGTCCTGCTTCTTCAGTCCCATGTAGTCGGCGATGCCCTCGGTCTTCGCCGTGCGGATGAGCTGGGGCATCGTCATCTTCTGCAGCTCGGTGAGGTGGATCTCGCCGCGCTTGATGTCCTCGTAGCGGTCGTGCAGCGCCGCGTCGCCGAAGATGTCGCCCTCGTCTTCATTCGGGAACTCGACGGGGACGTCGCCGCAAGCTCGGCGCAGCGGGTCGCTCGGCGCGGACCGGCGGCGTGAACTCGCGGTCGCGTTCGCGCGTGTGATCCCGGTCGCGGTTGACGTAGAACGAGTCGCGCTCGGGGCGCTCGCGGTACGCCGGGGTCGGGTCGAGGTCGCGGTTGCGCTCGCGAACGAGGGGAGCCGGCTCGCGTTCGCGCGTCGTGATCCCGGTCGCGGTCGCGAGCGATGGGGATGCCCTCGTGATGGATCGGGGCGCTGTCGCGCTCGGCGCGGTCGCGGGCCAGGCGGTCGCGTACCGAGATCGGCCGGCTCGCGCTCGCGGACGCGGTTCCCGCTCACGCACGGGCTCGCGGGCGGGCTCGCGCTCGGCGCGCTCGCGCAGGTAGCGGATCGGCTCGCGGTCGGCCGGGAGCTTCCTCGCGGAACGGCTCGCGGTCCTTGCGGTCGCGCGTCGGCTCGGTCAGGGCGGGCGAGGGCGAATCCGGCAACCCGGCGCCGAAGGTCAACGGCGAGGCGGCCCCGGCGGCGGTCGCGTCGGCATCCTCCGGCGGCGCGGCGGCCGACGGGGTGCTGCTGGTCTTGCGAATCCGGGACGTTCCGGACGTTTCCCGGCGGGGGCGAGTCTCGTTGGGCATCGGGTCCATTCTCCTCGTTCGAGCCGAAGTGTGGATCTCGTGGGGCGTCGCGCCGTCGGCCGGGCTCCAGGCGCGGCCGCCCCGGCGGGCGGGTTCAATTCATCTCAGCGGGATCGGGCGGCCGTCGATCGTGAGCTCGGTGCCGGGTCGCGCGGGCCGTCCTCGCGGCGGTGGGATCGCGCTTCGAGCGGGGCGTCCGTCGGGGAGAGCCGGTCGAGTAGCCGGTCGACCTCGCGGGCGAGGCGATCGAGGTCGCCATCATTATTGATGATCAAGTCGGAGCGTCCTCGCTTGCGATCGCCGGGCCATTGCGACCGCTCGCGGGCCTCGAGCATCGGGGCGGTCCAGCCGCGTGTGGATGCCACGCGTCGCAGGCGATCCTCATACGGTGCGTCGATGTAGATGACCTGATCGCACAGGTCGTCCCATCCGGCCTCCAGCAGCACGGCCGCGTCGAGCACCACGCACGGCGACGGGCCCGACTCCGGCGTCCGCTCGATCTCGCGGACGAACCGCTCGCGCATCGCCGGGTGCAGGATACCCTCCAGGTCGCGCAGGGCTGCCGCGTCGGCGAAGACGATCGCGCCCAGGGCCCTTCGGCTGATGGCTGGGTCGCCACCATCGACGGCCGTCGCCTCGAGCACGCCCGGTCCGAACCGCTCGACGATCCGGGCGCGGATCACGCGATCCGCCAGCAGCTCATGACCCACGGCGTCGGCGTCGATGACCCCGGCTCCGCGGGCGGCCAGCAATCGTGCGGCCTCACTCTTGCCCGCGCCAATGCCGCCGATCAGGCCGACAACCGGGACGGCCCCGTGTTTCCACGGGTCGCGACGGCGCGGCGGACGATCGGGAGATGGCGAAGGCATCATCGTCGGGAAGCTCCCGGCATACCGGTGGCGGACCTTTGACTGGCGAGGGCCGCGGTCTGTCTGCATCACTGGTCTCGAACCGCGCCAGGGCTCGACCATGCTGTCTCCCTGGCGGAAGACGTCCCCCACCTGGCTGCGAAAGCATGATCGTGCGGGGAATCGATGGGTCAACGACCCAGGGGCAGACCGGCGGAGTGTCTCGGGGTGGATCAGGATCCCGCGGGCACGGAACGGGATTCACGCAACGGAGTCACTCGATTTCCAAGCAGGTGGGGTCCCTGAAGGTGGTCTTGCCGACATCGCTCGTCCAGGGCTACTCAGAGCGGGGAGGCGCCGCAGGAGAGGGGGATCGGCGAGATGAGCCGAAGGGTAATGTCATGTTGGGGCGGATCGGTGACGATCGTTAGGGCCTTTATACGCCATCCGACATCCGCGTGCAATGGGTCTCCCCGCGACTTCCACGAAATCCTTCGCGCCGGGCCGCATCGCCGGCCGCACGCGAGCGGCCGGCGACATGGGGCGGTGCTCACTCGTCGTCGGCACCCTCGTCATGCCCGCCCTTGGGGCGGGGGGGCCGCAGGCGGTCGGGCCGATTCCCCAGCGCCGAGCGCGGTGGCTTGGACTTGCGCGAGCCCGGCCGCTTCCGCCCGGCGGGAGGGCCGCCAACCGCCGCGGCAACCGGGGTCTTCAGGCCGATGATCCGACGTCGCGGCGTCCCGTCCTCGTCCGTCGGCCGCGCCTGTGCCGAGGCCGGCCGAGGCCGGGGCGGAGCCGGCGGCCTTGACCCCTCCGGACGCCCTGATCCCTGCGAGCCGGCGCGAGGCCCCGCGGGCCGCTTGCCTTCATGGCTACCGGCGCGAGGCCCCGCGGGCCGCTTGCCTTCATGGCTACCGGCGCGAGGTCCAGCGGGCCGCTCGCCTTCATGACTACCGGCGCGAGGTCCAGCGGGCCGCTGCACGTCGTGGCCACCTGCACGTGGCCCACCCGGGCGCTGCACGTCGTGGCCACCGGCGCGAGGCCCCACGGGCCGCTGCACGTCGTGGCCACCGGCGCGAGGCCCTGCGGGGCGCTGCACATCGTGGCCGCCGGCGCGAGGCCCAGCGGGGCGCTGCACGTCGTGGCCGCCGGCGCGAGGTCCTGCGGGGCGCTTCACCTCGTGATCGCCCGCGGCGCGAGGTCCGGCCGGCCGGGGCGGTCCCCCGCCGCTGGCACCTGCCCGCGGGCCTTGCGGGCCTCGCCCGGGACCACCCGGCGGCGGTGCACCCGGTCCGTGCTGGCGCGGTCCATGCTGCCGAGGTCCACTCTGGTAAGGTCCATGCTGGTGAGGTCCGTGCGGCCGAGGTCCGTGCTCGCGCGGGCCTGCCTCCAGGTCCACGGGGCGGGGACGCGGAGGTCGACCCGCTCCCACGCCGCCGCGAGGGCCGTCGGGCCGCCTTGGACCGCCGGGCCGGGGGCCGCCATGACGATGCGAGGGCCCGTGGTCGTGTCCGTGTCCGTGGGCGTGAGCGGGACGGTGTGCATGACCCGGCCGGCGGTCTCCACCCGGGCGGTGCTGTCCGCCGCGGCCTTCCCTCGGGCCGTCGCGGTCGTCCTGGCGATCGCGGGGCGAATCCGCCGCGCCATGACGTCCCCGCGCCGGGGGACGAGGCGCTCGCGCCCGCGGCTCGTCGGCGAAGCCGGGGACCGACAGGGCCACGCCCGACGCCACCTTGCGAAGCAGCTCGACCTCGTGACGCGTCAGCGGCCGGCTTTCGCCGACGGGCAGGCCCTTGAGCGTGACCGGACCCACGGCGATGCGGGTCAGCGACATCACCTTGTGCCCGAGCTTCGCCAGCATCCGGCGAATCTCGCGCTTCCGGCCCTCGGCCAGGACCAGCTCGAGCATGGTCGCCTGGCCTTGCCGGCCGGCGATCCGCACCCGCTTGGCCCGCACCTTGCCGTCGGAGAGCCACACCCCCTCGGTCAGCTTGGAAAGCGTCTCGGGGGCAGGGGAGCCGGCGACCAGCGCGCGATACAGCTTCTCGACGCCGTACTTGGGATGCGCCAGCTTGTTGGCCAGGTCGCCGTCGTTGGTCAGGATGATCAGGCCCGTGCTGTCCTCGTCGAGCCGGCCGACGGTATAGACCCGCTGCGGGATCTCGGGCACGAGGTCGACGACCCGCGGCCGTCCCGAGGGATCGGAGGTTGTCGAGATGTAACCCTCCGGCTTGTTGACGGCGTAGTAAACGATGGCCTCGCGCCGGATCGGCTCGCCGTCCACGGCGACTCGCGCCGACGGCTCGACGCGCGTCCCCAGTTCGTTGGCCACCTGGCCGTCGATCGTAACCCGGCCCTGGAGGATCAGCTCCTCGCAACCCCGTCGCGAGCCGAGACCGGCCTGCGCCAGAACCTTCTGGAGTCGGTCCGCCTTCTTGCTCCCCTTCTCGCGCGCGGGCCTGGCTCGCCGCTCGCGGCGGCGGCGCAATCGCGCCGATCGGGACCGGCCCCCTGGTGCTCCTTGCGACGCGCACGATGGTCGCCGGCTCCCTGCGCGGCTGCCCCGGGCTTGCGCCTCGGACCGCCGGGCCCGCCACCCGGACGAGGAGGTCGCGGCCCCGATCCGCCCGGCCCTGGGCCGGTGTGCCGTCGAGGACCCGACGGCGGGCGGCCCGATGATTGTCCCTTCGGGCGGTGGGGGCGTGGCTTGGACATGACTCGTCTTTCCCTGTCTGATGGAGCACTCGCGAGGATCCTGACTCGCCATTGTATGGTGCCGCAGCCCCATCGAACAGCCCGGGGCGCGCGAGCGGCCGGCCGGCCGGTCCCTCGGGCGACGTCGCGGGCCATTCCGCTCGGCTCCCGTCGCGTCCCCTTGCCTTCGCTCGCTAGAATGCTTCGCTGATCAATTCGACGCTCGCGGTCATCTCGTCGCATGAGGATTCGTCATGGAGCGAAACCCGCACTCGGTACGTGTCTCGATCCTTCGAATCCTGACCCTGCTGGGGGCGATGACGCTGCCGGCCGGCGTGCCCACCTCGTCGGCCACTCAGGCGCCGACCCCGAGCCACACCGAGCCCTCCGAGGCCGAGCGGCTGGCCTACGCAAAGTCGGTGGTCGCGGCCTTCGATGCGAAGGACCCGAAGGCCTTCGACAACCTCATCGACTGGAAGTCCATCTTCGAGGGCGCGGCCGCCGGGTGGAAAATGCCCGAGAAGGAGCGGAAGGGGACCATCAACGGCATGCTCGGCGTGAGCAGCGGCGAGCACGGGTTCGCCGGCCAGACGATCGAGAACGCCCGGAACGGAGGCTCCTTCCATTTCCTGGGGGCCCGCCGGCGCGACGGGCAGCCGGTCCTCCTGTTCCGCATGACCTTTCCGATCGGGCAAGGTGGGATTGCCTATTACGAGTACCTGCCCCGCCGCTTCCCCGAAGGCAAGGTCCGCGCGGCCGACATCTACGTCTACCTGGCCGGAGAGTACCTCTCCGTGACCTTCCGGCGCATCATGCTGCCGGTGATCGCCGACAGGTCGCGGAACCTCTTCGACAAGCTCATCGCCGGCGAGCAGGATTACGTCAAGGATTTCCCCAAGATTGGCCGGGCCGGCAAGCTCCTCAGCGAGGGGAAGCCGGCCGAGGCGATGGCCATCTACAAGACCCTTCGCCCCGGGACGCTCAAGAGCAAGGCGGTCCTGCTGGGACGCCTGCGCACCGCGCAGGCCGTGGACGAGCAGGAATACATCGCCGTCATGGAGGACTTCCAGAAGCTCTTCGCAAACGACCCGTGCCTCGACATGATCTCGATCGACGCGTTCCTGCTGAAGAAGGACTATCCCGGCGCCTTGAAGGTCATCGGCCGGCTCGATCGCTCCGTGGGCGGTGACCCGTACCTGGACGTGTTCCGCGCCAATATTCACGATCTCCAGGGAGACAGCAAGGCGGCCATCGCGAGCGCCCGGCGGGCCGTCGAGCGTGAGCCGACGATGCTCGAAGCCCACCTGACCCTGCTGGGCCAGGACCTCAAGCAGCAGAAGTACGACGATGCACTGGCTCGGATGAAGGACGTCGAATCCAGGTTCGAGGTCTCGTTCGACGACATCGAGCAACAGGAGGAATACGCCGGCTTCGTCAAGTCGCCGCAGTACGCCCAGTGGCTCGAGTACCGCAAGGCCCAGGGGAAGCCATCGCCCGAGCCGCCCGCCGCCGGCCGCCCGAAGGCGAAGTAAGTTACCGAGGGCGCCCGCAAGCTCGGCCCGTCCCGATGCTAGCCCGCCGGCGCGAGCGCGGCCTTGCATTCGGCTCGCGCCGGCGCGAACGGCTGGCGATACGCCGGGAAGAATCCGTCGCAGCCTTCGGGATCGGTATCCGTTCGCTCCCGCCAGCGCCGGACCAGGGCGAGATAGGCCGGTCCGTCGGCGACGAACCTCCACGTGTGGAAGGGATGCCGCGCCGGCGAGAAGCTCGCCTTGAAATCGAAGAGCGAGTCCCGCATTCCCCCGAGTCCGCCGCCCAGGTGGAGGACCCGGTGGCCCCGCGCGGCGGCGACGATCCGCGCGTGGTGCAGGACCGTCCGCGATGGGTGGTGTCGCAGGAAGGCGCCGCGGGTCCCACTGAGGTGGTAGTTCACAATGCCATCCATCGCGATGAAGAGCGCGCCCGCGGCGACCTCGCCGCCGATCTCGGCGACGATCAGCATCAGGCGATCGCCCAGGCAGGCGCGCAGCGCGCGGATGTGCCCTTCGTCGAAGTCGTAGGCCGCCGAGGCCGACCGACGCCTCATGGTCTCGCGGTAGATCGCCAGGAACTCGGGCAAGCGCACCCAGCCATCGTCGACCCGGACGACCTGGCCCTGGCGTTCGGCCTTGCGGACCTCGTTGCGACAGGTCGCGCTCATCCCCCGCCAGATGGCCTCGGGATCGGACGTCAGGTCGATCGAGACGGTCTCGCCGTGACGGACAAGCGTACCCGCACGGCGGAACGGACCGTGTGGCAGCTCGATTAGCGGGTGCAGCCGCGCGAAGGCACAGACGATCCCGCTCCGCAACATCTCGCCGCGCAGCCCGACGAGCGCTCTGTCGAGGAAGTCCTCGCTCGCCGGGCCCGGATCGTCCGTCGCCAGGACCGGGCCGGGATATCCGTACGGGCAGGTCGCATCGAACCGGCGGGCTCCCCGAGCGTCCTCTTCATCGATCGACCGGACGACGAGCGGCATCAGCAGCCGATGGCCTCCCTCCTCGGCCAGGAACGCCAGGGCCTCGCCGCCGAACTGGCGGGCGAACAGACGGGCATAGCCGGGCAGGTGGTAGACATCGTGAATGCTGCCGACGAGCGCCGCGGACCATCGCGGCGAATCGGCGGTGATCAGGTCGGTCTTCATGCCCGACCTCCTGGCTTCGCCTCGCGGCGTGCGAAGTCGTCGAAGCGGATGGAGTCGAGGGCCACGCCGGATCCGCGCACGACTTTCATGGCCGTTCGGGCGAGGATCTTCAGGTCAAGCCAGATCGAGATCCGCTCGACGTAGCGGGCATCCAGCTCGAGCCGATCGGACCATCCCAGCCGGTTGCGGCCCTGGCTCTGCGCCAGCCCGGTGATCCCGGGCCGGACCTCGTGCCGGGTGCGCTGGCGGTCATCATAGTACGGCAGGTATTCGGGCAGGAGCGGGCGGGGCCCGACCAGGCTCATATCCCCCTTCAGCACATTCCAGAGCTGTGGCAGCTCGTCGAGGCTGGTGCGTCGCAGCAGGGCCCCGAGCGCGGTCAGCCGGTCGGCGTCGGGCCGCGACTCGCCGCCGGGCCCGGTCTCCTCGCGCATCGTGCGGAATTTGTAAAGGACGAAGGACCGTCCAGCCCGGCCCGGCCGGTCCTGGCGGAACAGCACCGGCCGGCCCATCGCCACGGCCACGACCATGGCCACAGCGGCCAGGACCGGCGCCAGCACGACCAGCCCCGCCGCCGCGATCGCGAGGTCCATCGACCGCTTGACCGCACGTGTCCACGGCGATCCTCCCCGCGTGGGCCGCAGGAGGCTCGCATAGAGCGCGGCGGTCTCCTTGTACAGCCGCTCGGGGGCGTCATCGCGCAGGACGCGGGCGCGACCGGCCTCGCCGTGCTCGCGCGCCAGGTCGGGATCGTCGAGGTAGGCCCGCAGGGCGCCGGCCGTCGCGGCCGCGTCGCCAGGCCGGACGAGCGTGCCCGTCACGCCGTGCACGACCGAGTCCACACAGCCGACGACGCGCGAGGCCACGACCGGCAGTCCCATCGCGGCGGCCTCCAGCAGCACCTGGCCCAGGCCCTCGCGGTGCGTCGGCAGGGCCAGGACGTCGAACGCCGCATACAGTGGCGCGGTGTCCGCGACCGGGCCGACGAAATGCACACGGTCGTCGTTCACGATCCTCTCGATGACGTTGAGCGGGATCGCGTCGTTCGGCTCCATCGGCCCGACGACCAGCAGGCGGAGGTCGGGAAGCTCGGCGCGCAGCAGCTCCCAGGCGTCGAGCAGCTCGACGATCCCCTTCTCGCGTGCGACCCGGCCGACGAACCCGATCGCGCGAGCATCTTCCGGGATGCCGAGGCGCTCGCGCATCGCGCGGCGTGCGGCGGCGGCGACCAGCGTCGGGTTGAATCGTCCCCGCGCGTCCACGCCGCTGACGCTGCCGGCTCCCTGAACCTCGAGCCGATCGGCGGTACAGATCCCCTCGCGATCGACGGCCTCGCGCAGCGAACGGCTGACGCACAGCCGGCGGCTCGCCACCGCGCAGGCGAGCCCGTCCGACCACCGCAGCAGTCGCCGCCGCCAACCGTTCGAGGTGGCCATCGGCAGGCCGTGCAGCGTGTAGACCCGCGCGGGCACGCCGGCCGCACGCGCGGCGACCATGCCCAGCAGTCCCCCCTTGGGACTGTGCGCGTGGACGATCGCCGGCCGGAGCACCGCAACAACCGCCAGAGTCGCACGAGCGCAACGAGGTCGCGAAGCGGGTCGATCCGGCGGCTCATCCGAACCCCGTGACAGCGAATCCCCGCGCGACCGGCGAACCCGTCGAGCGCTTCACCGGGAGCGGCGATCGCGTGGACCTCGTAGCCCTGCGCTTCATGGCGGCCACCTGGCCTGCCAGGAACAGCAGGGTCTCGGGCACGGTGGTGATGTGCACCAGGATCGGCGGTGCCCCCGCGCCGGGCCGTTCCGATGCGGCTGTCATCCGGCCCATGTGCGCCTCCTCACGATCGATCCCGCCCACGACGGCCGCCGCGATCATCGGACCCCCCGGATGATCCGCCGGCCCAGGTATCCCCAGAGAGTCGGGTGTGTCCGCAGCTTCGACGGCAAGCGCCGAGGGTTGCGGACCCCGTCCGCGTTCCCCTCCATCGCGCGGCGGACGGCCGCGACCAGGACAGGCAGCCCGGCCGCGGCGTGCAGATACGGATAAGTCGCGAAGGAATCGCCGCGGGTGACCTCGAAGGTCGCCTGGCCAAGCACGGGTCCCGTGTCGATCCCGCGGTCGATCTGGTGCACGGTCGTCCCGGCCAGCTCGGGCCGTCCCTCGACCAGTGCCCAGTAGCCGCCGTGCACGCCGCGGTATAACGGCGTAATCCCGCCGTGCATGTTGATGAACGGCGCGGACGTGCAGCCGAGGGTCTCGTCGGAAAGCAGTCGCGTCCCGACGACGACCACCACCGACGGGGCAAGCCGCTGCAGGTGATCACGGGCCTCGGCCGAATCCGCCGATCGCACTCGCAGGATTTCGCCTTCGATCGCCGCGTCGTCCAGGCCATGCAGCCGCTTGATCGCCTCGATCCGCCCGGCGGCCGAGCGGTCGAGGAGCGGCCGGACCGCCGCGTGGAACAGGACCTGCCCGGCGACCGTCGCGGGACCCAGCCTCGCGAGCCTTCGCCGGAGCATCCGCACTCGCGACGGCCGCGCCTCCAGGATGACCGTGACGCTGCCGAACTCGTGTCGCAGCGCATGGCAAGCCATCCGACCCGCCGGGCCCTCGCCGATCATCAGGGCGATCCCTCCCGGAGAGGCAGGCATCCCCGCGCGACCGATCGGGATGCAGCCGGGCGACTCGCCGGCAATATGCGGATCGTTCATCATACCCCCTCGCCGGCCAGGACTGCCCACGCCTCGTGGCCCTGGTTCACAGCCCTCAATGGAAAAAGCCGGGCGGTCGCGGCATCCACGACGCGACGGGCCGCGCGATACCCGTCGCGCTCCCGTTCCGTCGGCGGCCGCGAGCGCCGGCGGATCAACGATTCGCCCAATCCCACCGCGAACGCCGCGCGATATGCGGCCTCCCTGGCGAATGACTGGAGCCCACGCATCCGGCTCGCGACCGGATAGTGGCTGCGATACGATCGGAAGACTCGCCGGCTCATCCGGGCCGCAATGGCCTGCTTGGCGATCGTGCCGGACTCGTGCTCGGTGTAGACGTAGGCAGCGTCCGGCAGGACCGCGTACCGGCGTCCGCCGAGCAGGTCGATCAGGAACGCCAGGTCCTCGCAGGCACGGAGGTCCGGATCGAATCCGACCGAGCGCGCCAGGTCCATCCGGATCATCGACGGTGCGAAGGCCACCCGCGGAATCGCGAGTCCCCGCGCGGTCTCGACCGCCCGCAACGGCCGATCCGGCCCGCCCGCCCGCACGCCGGCCAGCTCGCCCCGGGCGTCCGCGATCGCCAGCCCCGTGCTCACCAGTGCCAGGTCCGGCGCGGCCTCCATCGCGGCGACCTGGGTCGCGAGCTTGTCCGGGTAGATCCAGTCGTCGGCATCGAGCATGCCGAGCAGCTCGCCGGAGCAGTGGGCCAGCGCGGCCTGCCGCGCGGCACCGCGGCCCAGGTTACGCCGCAGGCGAATCACGCGAAAACGGGTGTCTTCCAGCCCTTCGACCACGTCGGCCGATCGGTCGGTCGAGCCGTCGTCGACGAAGACGCACTCCCAGTCGCGGTACGTCTGCACCACCAGCGACGCCAGGGCTCGCGGCAGCGTGCGCTCGCCGTTGAAGCACGGCATCATCACCGAGACCAGCGGGGCCATGTCACATCGTCCTAGAGTCGGGTTCAGTCACGGCCAGATCCAGTCACCGGCCGGCTCATCGCGACCAGGGAATGGAGCCGACCCACTCCGAACCTAGGATGTCGGGCACGGGTGGGCAACTCTCGTGGCAGGCGGGCCCGGATCCTCGCCGAACCCCCAGATCTCGCCCGGCCCATCGTCGTGGGTGAGCTGGCTCTCGCCGATCGCCACCACCGGCAGCCGGCCGACCTGGGAATAGATCAGCATCAGGCCCAGGAGCGGCGTGCTGCCGTAGAAGTATTCACCCGACAGGGCGCCGACGATCGCAGCCACCAGTGCGGCGCGGACGGGGATATCCTCTCCTTCGGCCCGCGCGGCCGCTCCGCCGGCCTGCCGCCACATCCGCGCAAAAATCATGAGGAGCGCGATGATTCCCGGGCCGCCGGTCTCGAGAGCGATCTGGAGGAAGAAGTTGTGGCTCCCCGCCGAGAACAATCCCGAAGACGCCCCACGGTGGAAAAAACCCGTCCCCAGAACGGGCGAGTAGACAAACTTGCTCGCCTCGACCCCCCAGATATACAGCCGGTTGCCATCGTCGATGCCCGGGATCATCTGGATGGATTCCTTCAAATAACCCGGGTCGGGGCTGATCGTCCGGTCGAACGCCGCGCTGGAACGAGGGCAGTGTCTGGTAGGCGACCGCGACCGCAATCACGGACGCCGCCAGGCCGACCACGACCCGCGAGCGGAGCCGGCACCGATACAGCAGATAGCCGGCGCCGGCGAGCCCCCCGAGCCAGCCGCCCCGGCCCTGCGAGACCAGGAAGCCGGCGGCCATCGCGCCCATCGCCAGCGGGGCGACGGCACGCCAGCTCGGCGTGCCGTGCCGCGTCAGCCACCGACCCCCGATATAGCAGAGCAGCATGGCCATCAGCACGCTGATCCCGTTGTTCGTCTTGTAGCCTTCGAGCACCCGGCCGACCCGTAGCGATTCGCCCAGGCCCGAGAACCACACCAGGCTGGCCGCCACGATCAGCCCCGAGGCCAGCAGCGTCCACTGGAATCGACGGCACTCACGCTCGTCGAAGAGCGCCTGCGACGCCAGCAGCCCCGCCATGAGGTAGAGCGCGAACTTGCCCAGCTTGGCGCATCCGACCATCACCTGATGATCCGTGTCGTACCCGTAACGCTCGCGGATCAGCAGCGTCGAGAGTAGCGACCAGCCGATGAAGAACAGCAGCGGCGGCCAGAGCGCGTCCGCCAGCCGTCGCGGCTGCCCGCGCCGGCCCACCATGTCGTCACCAGCATCGGGACGATCAGGTAGTCGCACAGCTCCAGCAGCCCCAGCCCGGTCGGGACGCCCAGGCCGAAGCTCGGCAGGAAGACCAGGGGCACCAGGAACATCCAGATCGACCTCATGACGCGGCCTCCCGTCGGTGATCGGTGCACCACGGAGACTGGGCACCCTCGCGATAACCCCGGATTCCCCCTCGCGCAGGCGATCAGCGCCCTCGGCTCGCGGTAATGTCGCGCATGCGACAGCCCGAGCGCTGCCAGCCGGAGCGCGGCCGTCGGCACGTGATACCACCGCCCATGCCGGCGGATCATCATCGCGCGGTTGTGCGCCAGTGCCCGGACGTGGTCGATCACGCGGTCGACGCGGCAACCGCCGGCCGGCGCGGCCAGGTGCGTGAGCCTCGCCGCCCCGTTGAAGTAAACCCGGTATCCGGCCCGCCCGGCACGCAGGCAGAGGTCCAGCTCCTCATAGAGCGCCGCGCCCGAGCCCAGGGCCTCGTCGAACCCGCCGGCCTTGGCGAGCACGGCCCGCCACGCCGAGAAGTTGCAACCGGCCGCGTGGTCGGCGTCTCCTTCCGTCCGCGCGGCGAACCCGCGCAGCGGTGTCGCCGTCCACCGCCGGTAGGCCCCGGGCCGCCGGCGCACGTCGGCCGTCGCCCGGGGGACATCGATGCCCCCGGCCACCACGCCCACGCCGGGCAACCGCAGCGCACGAACGTGCTCGGCGACCAGCTCGGGACCGCACCGGATGTCGTCGTCGACGAACACGATGGCCTCGTGGCGCGCCTGCTGCCAGCCGAAATTCCGCGCCCGGGGCAGACCGTGAAACGCCACCCGACGGTGAGAAATCAGCCCGGGATGACTCTCGGCCAGCCGCTCTGCGGCCGCGTCGGGGTTCGCCGACTGGTCGACGACCAGGATCTCGATGGGACGGTGCCGCTGCGAGATCAGGTCACGCAGGCAGTCGGCCAGGTAGACGTCCCGGCCGAGCGTCGGGACCACGACCGTCACCCCGCGGTCGTCCGTCATGACAGCAGGCCCTCCGCCCGCAGCGCCGCCTCGAATCGTTCGAGGTAGCGGTCCCAGGTCCCGTCACGCTCGGCCCGCGCCCGTGCCGCCGCGCCGGCGCCGCGAAACGAGGCCGGGTCGTCGTCCAGCCGATAAAGGATGTCCGCCAGCGCCTCGTCGTCGTCCGGGTCGATCAGCCAGCCGCCCTCGCCCGGCACGACCGCGTCGGGGATGCCGCCGCTCGCCGTGCCCACCACGGGCGTGCCGCACGCCTGCGCCTCCAGGAGCGCCAGGCCGAATCCCTCGACCTCCCGCCGATCGGTCGCTCGCGTGCAAAGGGCGAACAGGTCGGCCGCTCGATACAGCTCGGGCAGCCTGTCCTCGTCGACGAACCCCGGCCACCGGACCAGGTGGGCCACCCCCAGCCGATCGGCCGTCGCCTCAATCCGGCCGCGATCGGGCCCGCGTCCGGCGACCAGGTAGACGAACCGCCCCCGCACCTCGTCCGGCAACGCCGCCAGGGCCCGGAAGACCACGTCATGACCCTTGTACGCCAGTAATCGCGAGACGGTGAGGATCACCCGACAGTCGCCGTCCAGCCCCAGTCGCGCCGAGCCGCTTCGCGATCGCCGGGCGCGAAGCGGCGATGATCGGCGGCCAGCGGGATCGATGCCACCCGGCTGTCGGGCGCCGCGGCGCGGACCAGTCGGCCGGTGTGCTCGCTGTTGGCCACGACCAGGTCGGCCGAGCCGAGGACGACTCGCGCCAGTCGCGCCACGTCGCCCGCCGCCAGCGCGAGGCCACCGGCAACAGCTCGTTGCCGTGCGCCAGGATCACGATCGGCCGCACGCCCGCGAGCATGGCCAGCAGCCCTTCGGGATACCAAGTCCCGCAGATGACCGGCGAATCCCCGCCGACCGACCCTCGAAGCCGTCGCAGCGCCTGCCATTCGCGCCAGGGTCGTTGCGCCGTCACTCGGGTCTCGGCCAGCTCGGGAACCCGGCTGCCGGCCCCGGACTCGCCGGCCTGAGTCACCACCTCGACCTCTCGGCCGCGCCGGCGCAATCCCGCGGCGATCTCGCCGCAGAGCCGCGCGATCCCGCCGTCCATGGGCGGATAGTCGAACGAATGCAAGATCATGCGTGGCGGTCCCCCTCCCGCGAATCCGAGCGTCGGTCAGGACGGCGTGCGACTCGAGCCGACCGCGCCCGCCGCCGTCCTCATCCCCGCTTCCTCGCGCCGATGGGGCCCGGCCGGTGGCCGAGTCCCCGCGGTCGAAAGCAACTCCTCGAAAATCTCGGCGAACGACTGCACCTGCGCCGTGGCGAGGTAGCGGTCGCATTCGTCGGCGACAGGATAGGGCCTCTGGGATCGGCCGAGCAGGAACTCGGCGAGCGTCGCGGCGCACCGCGCACTGTCTCCCTCGAGGAACACACCCAACCCGGCGCGCGTCAGCCGCGTGCGGGCCTCGCTCGGGTCGGATACCATCGCCACGACGGGCTTGCGCATCGCGATGTAGTCGACCAGCTTCGCGTACAGACACCACCAGCGGAAATGCCGGGCGGTCAGCACGCCCGCCTCGGCATGGTGCAAGAGCCCATAGAGTTCCTGCTGGGGCACATGGTCGATCAGCTCGACGTGGTCCTCGATCCCGGCCCGCCGCACCAGGGGCACCAGTCGCGGGCCGTTCACGTCCATCCGGCCCACGATCAGCAGTTTCACCCCCAGCGCACGAACCTCCGGCCGCTCGAGTGCCGCCGCGAAGACCTCGAGGAACCCGCTGCCGTAATCCTGCAGGTACTCGCCCGAGAAGAGCAGATACGGAAAGGGCCGGGGCCGCGGCGCCCCGGGCGGCGGGATCAACGCCTCGTCCAGTCCGGTCGCGATGAATCGAGCCCGGCGGGCGCCCTCGGTCCCGTATGTGTCCGACAGGATCATCGCGATTGCCGACGACGCCACCGTCAGCGCATCGGCACGCCGGACGGCCGTCTCCTCCAGCCGACGCTGACGCGCGAAGACCGCGTCGTAACGCGAATGCATGTGATGGCAGTACGTGTGCGGATCCCGCAGGTCGGCGATCCACCGACAGCCTTCCTGTTGCAGGGTTGCACCGATCCGGTGGCTAGTATAGGGATTGGCCGATGTGAAAACCAGCGGAATTCCGTGCTCCGAGATCAGCCGTCGCGCGGCCCGCACCGCCGGGCCGTACCAGGTCCAGTAGGCGTCCGGCGGATGCTGCCATCGCTCGCGCAGGTAGTCTCGCGCGTCCGGAGGGCGCCCCGCCGCCCTGCGCCTCGCGCCCGCCCTCATCGGTCGGCGCCAATCGCAGCTCGCCCCGCCGCTTCATCGCCAGGAATGTCCTGTCCTTGCCGCCCAGGGCCATCCGCACCCCGCGCAAGGTCGGCTCGATGTACCGCGCCGTGGCGACCTCGACCTCGGGCGGTAGCGCGGCCCGTCAGCGACCAGTCCTCGTTATAGAGATAATTCGTGTCGACGGTCAGCACGTAGGGCTTCCAGCCGAACCTTGGCAGCAGCTTCGCCAGCTTGTACGCGCGGAAGACCGCGGCATGGCTCTGCGGCGCGAAATACGGGGTCACGATCAGGATCGAGCGATTCACCGGCACGCCTCCCCGGGCCGGCACCCGGCCAGCCCGTACAACCCGTGGAGTCCCCGCACATAGTTCGTCACCGAATACCGCTCCTCGGCCGCCCGCCGCCCCGCCTGGCCCATCGCGCGACGCCGGGTCGGATTCTCGTGCAGCCGAAGCATCGCCTCGGCCAGGCGGATGACGTCGAGCGCCGGATAGGTCAGGCCCGTGATGCCCGGCTCGACGACCTCGCGGATCCCGCCGGAGTCCGGTACGGCCACCGGCAGGCCTGAGGCCATCGCCTCGATGCACGCGATGCCGAACGGCTCGAACGGCGCCGCGTGGCAGAACGCATCGCAGCCGGCCAGGATCTTCGGCACGTCGTCCCGCGTGCCCAGGAACCGCACGAACGCGCCGACGCCCGCCGCGTCGGCCAGGGCCTCGAGCCCGGCGCGGCGCTCGCCGTCGCCGCAGACAATCAGCCCGACCGCCGCGCCCCGGGCCTGCGCCGCCGCCAGGGCCCGCACCAGCACGTCGGTCCGTTTGTTGACTCCCCGTCCCAGTGTTCCCACGGCGCAGAATGCCGTCGTGCCCTCGGGCAGGCCCAGCTCAACCGGCGAGACCGCGCCCGCGGCGGGACCGAATCTTGACGGTTCGACACAATTCGGCATCACCACCATCCGCCGCCGCGACAGCCCGTGGACCCGCCGATTCCGATCGGCCAGCGCCCGGCTGCACACGACGATCCGGTGCGCCAGCGCCTGGCCCACGAAGTTCGCCGCCCGGAACTTCCACGACTCGAGGTAGATGTCGCCCTGCTCGAACCCGATGCGCACCGGCACTCCGGCGCGCAGCCGGCGTATAGCCCCAGCAGGCGGCTCCAGGTCAGGTGTCCCTCGACGACGTCCGGCCGAAGCCGCACGAGTCGTTCTCGAATGACTTCCGCCGCCAGGTCGAACCGCCGCCGCGCGAACGGGCGCCGCAGGTCCAGCACATCCACCGGGATTCCCAGTCCACGGATCTGCTCGCCGATCGGTCCGTCCCCGAACAGGCTCACCACGCGGTGCCGGACCCAGGGATAAGCCCTCATGCCCTCCACGAGCACCGTGGCCAGGTGCGTCTGGGCGCCGCCGACCTTCAACTCGTCGATGATATGGGCGACCAAGGGACTGCCGGTTTTCCGATCCCGGCCCTGATTGGACCCTCGAAGGACCGGCGGGCGCATCGCGGGCATTGTCATGCCGAGCCTCCCCTCGCCCGGAGAAACGACGCCAGCTCGAGGTACGCCGGCAGCTCCAGCGAGTGGACCATGACCCAGTACGAAGCCGCTCCGGCCCCGATCTGCACGAACAGGACGGCCCACGCCGGCCGGCCCGCCATTGGCAGGGCGGCCGCGTGCACCACGACCGCCATCAAGAGGCGCAGGCGATCGGCCCGCCGATCGCCCTCGCCAGCTCGCCGAACCTCATCCCGATCAGCCGTCCGGGGATCGCCACGCAGGGATAGAACAGGAGCACGCACGACGCCGCATACGCGCCCGCGATCGACTCGAGCGAGCCGCCGAGAGAACCCAGTCCGATCGCCGCGACCTGCACGGCCGAGGCCGCCAACCCCCATCGGAACATCGCGTCGGTCCGACCCTGCGAGGTGTAGATCCAGCCCACCGGGTTGCAGAACGCTTGCAAGAGCGCCGCGACGCAGAGGATCCGCAGGACCGGCACGACGCCGCTCCAGGTCGAGCCGTAGAGGGCCGGGATCAGCCGGTCGGCTACGACGAACAGTCCGACGACCATCGGCGCGGCGATCAGCGCCACGGCACCCATCGCCCGCAGGTAGATCGCCTTGACCCGCGGCCGATCGTCCTGGATCGACGCCAGCGCCGGCAGCATGGCCGTGGCGAACACGTTGGCGACCAGCGTGATCGGCAAGAGCATCAGGGCATACGCCCGGGCGTACACGCCCAGCGCGGCCGCGCCCAGCAGCCGGCCGACGAGCAGGTTGTCGGCGTTCCTGGCCCAGTAGTTCACCAGGTTGAACCCCAGCAGTCCGCCGCCGAGCCGGCCGATCTCAATCATCGACGCCGCACTCGGCGCCTCGGCCGGCCACCAGCCGCACCGGGCCCAGACCACGGCCGTCACCACGGCCGTACCTGCGAGTGCCGAGACAATGAGGCTCCAGAAGCCGCCTCCCGCCGCGGCCATCGCGATTGCGACGACGCAGCGAACGATCATGCCCGCGATGTCGGCCTCCGCGAGCGAGCGGTAGTCCATCCGCCGTCGCAGCACCGCGCGGGGCACGGTCCCCAGCGCGCCCAGGGCGAAACCCCACGCCGCGACCCGGCAGGCCGGCTCGAGCGCCGGCGCGGCGTACAGCGCGGCCAGCGCCGGCGCCCGAGCGCCAGCCCCGCCGAGGCTACGATCCCGATCGTTGCGGTCAGGAAGAACGCCGAATCCCGATGCCGAGGGCCGAGGCTCTTGCGCTGCACCAGTGCGTCGCCGATCCCGGCGTCCACCAGGATCGCGGCGAAATCGCCGAATACCGCCATCATCGCCGCCAGCCCGAACTCTTCGGGCAGCAAGAGTCGCGCGAGGACCACCGAGGCTCCGATCGTCCCGGCCTGCTGCACCGCCCGTCCGGCGGCCGACCACGCGATCCCCGCGGCCGTGCGGTTGCGGAGGCTCGTTCGCTCACCAGTCGAGGCTCGGGGGATGACCGAGATGACGGCCATGGTGCGTCAGGTCCCCCTGGCGACGAGCAGAAACACGCTCGCGCTGGCATCACGCCGCGCGGGGTCGTATCCCCGGTTCGACCTTCTCGATGAGGTACTGCATCAAGGTCGTGAAGGCCCGTGCGAGCCGAGGATGAAGGTGCCCGATCACCTCGTCCTGCCAGAGCTGCATTCCGATCGCGGCCTCGCCCATGATCCCGCGAAACCTCACCACCTCGAATCCGGCCTCCACGACCGCCTTTTTCAGCCCCTCGCTGGTCCATCGCCAGTAATCGCGCGGGTCCGGATGATAGCGCCAGATCCCGTGCGTTGACAGGATCAGGTGACCGCCGTCGCCGAGCATCCGCCGGCACTCGGCCAGGTATCGCGCCGGCTCGGCGACGTGCTCGAGCACCTGTGTCGAGAGGACATAATCGGCCGACCGATCGGCGATCGGCGCCTGATCGCGCTCGGTGATGATCCGGTCGGCCGCCTCGTTGCCGGGGAAGTCGCAGCCGATGTAATCGGCCAGGCGGGGCTCGAACAGCGGCCGGTAGGGCATGTTCCCGCAGCCGTAGTTGACCAGGCACCCCGTCGGATCGCTCGGCAGCAGCTCGTCGATGACCTCCTGGATCGCTGCGCCTCAGGCTCGTCAGGTGCCAGTAGATCCGGCTTCCGCGGGGGGGATTCAGCCGCTCGCCGCGGCCTGCGGCCGTCTGTGTCATCGGGGCCAGTACGCTCGTCATATGCCTCCCTTCAATCCGGCGACGACTCCTGCTCGCCCGGCGGGTGCCTTCAGGCGGACTCCCCCGGCCGCGGCCCGCTCGAGGATCTCGATCAGCCGGGTCGTCTCGCGCTCGAGCGAGAACACGCGTTCGATGTGTTGACGTCCCGCCGCGCCCATCTCGAAGCGGAGCGCCGGGTCGCGGGCCAGCCGGGCGATCCGCTCGCCCATCGAGCCAACGTCGTGCTCGTCCACCAGGAACCCGGTCCTGCCGTCGCTGACCACCTCGGGAATCCCGCTATGCCGGGTCGAGACGATTGGCAGGCCGGTCGCGGCGGCCTCGACCAGGCTCACCGGTTGGCCCTCCTGGTCGCCGTCAAGGTCGGTGACGCTGTGCTGCACGTGGATATCGGACCGCGCCATCAGCCGCAGGCCCTCGACGCGAGGCAGGGCCCCCTTCAGCTCGACCCGCCCCGAGACGCCGAGCTCGGCCGCCCTGCGGATCACCGCCTCCCTGAGCGGCCCGTCCCCCACGATCGTCAGCGTCAGCTCGATATCCTCGCCGGCTGCCCCCACCGCCGCGGCGAACGCCTCGACCAGCTCGACCGGCGACTTCTTCGGCACGAGCCGCCCGACGTGAAGGCAACGCACCCGCCCGGTGTCGTCAGTCTCTCGCCGTCCAGCCGCCTGAGGTGGAAAGTCGGCCGTCCTCACGCCCAGCCGCACCAGCTCCAGCCGGTACTCGTCGGCCCCCAGGCGTGCCAGCCGCTCGCAGGCGTGTCGCGAGACACCCACGATCGCGGCCGCCTGCGCAAACAGTCGCTGATATCCCGCCGCGTGCCGCTCCAGCACCCTGCGCACCGAGAAGTCGTAGCCGTAGAACGTCGCCACCAGCGGGATCCCCCGATCGGCGGCGATCGGGGCGATGATGTCGGCGTCGGGGCCGAAGTGCGCGTGGATCACGTCCGGCCGGATCGCGTCGATCCGCTCGGCGATCCCCCGGCGGATCATTGGCGCGGCGAGCCTCTCGCGGTCGCGCCCCAGGCAGACGGACGCGAGCTTCTGGGCGACCCGCCGCGGCCCCAGCCGGTGGGGCAGCCGCACCAGCGAGACCCGGTCGAACGGGCGACCCGGCAAATCGATACGCCTCAGCGCCAGGACCTGACAATCCACCCCCTGTCGCTCCATCTCGACGACCGTGTCGTGGATGAAGGTCTCCGTCAGCGCGGTGAAAACCTGCCGGAAGTGCATCACACGCATCGGGCTAGCCCTCCCATCCGCTCGGAGACACGACCGCGATGGGCCGTCGGGCCAGCACGGTCGCATAATCCATCATCCAGAGAATCCGTCGACGCACCCGCGGCGGCAGCATGGCGAGAACCGGCTCGATGGCCAGCTTGACCGTCGCGAACGCCGGAAGGAAAGCAGTGGCATTTCGCAACCGTCCGCCGCTCCAGAGCCGCGCCCGGATCGATGCGAACCCGGCGCGACGTACAAGCCCCGCGAGCTCGGCCAGCGTGTACTCCTTCAGATGGAGACCCCGGCTCGGGGTGCCTGGCGGGTGGCGGAGCACCGTTGCGTCGCCCGGCCCGGTCCAGCGATTGGGCGTGACCAGCCAGAACCATCCGCCGGGCCGGAGCAGCTCGAACGCCCTCCGCACGAAGGTTGACGCGTCGTCCGGGTGGATGTGCTCGAGCACGTCGTTCGAATGCACCAGGTCGAATGGTCCGCCCTCGATCGCGCCGGCGTGCAGGAAGTCGCCGCAGGCCAGCACGTCGCCGCATCGCGCCCCCAGCTCGCGGACGATCCGCTCGCGACCCACGGCAACCAGCCGGGGTGAAACGTCGATCCCACGCGCCGGATAACCCCACGCGAGCAGCGACTGCACCAGGACTCCCGACCCGCAGCCGATGTCGAGCACCCGGCCCGGCGGCGGGCCGAGCAGCTCGCAGATCCGCGCGGCGGCGTCGCCGGGCAGCCCCAGGGCGCCCATCGTCGCGCCCGATCGTCGGCGTCGTTCTCCCAGTATCAAGGCGAGCGCCTCGTATGCCTCCGTGAAGAGCGCCGACCGCTCCGATGTGCCCGCGCTCGCCGCCAGGATCCGCTCGCGGAAGTGCACCTCGCACTCATAGTGCAGGTCATCCAGCTCGGCGAGGCTCAGCCGCCCGAGATCGCCCGTCGTGCCGATCATGACGACTCCCCCATCGGCACGAGGACCTGATTCCCCCGCGACCGCGATTTTCCCAGCCGGCCGTTCAGACGCTCGCAGACGAAGTCCACCTGGTCCTCGGTCATGTCGGTAAAGAACGGCAACGCCAGCGTCGTGCGGGCGACCCGCTCGGCGACCGGGAAATCACCCGGCTTGTAACCGAATCGCTCGCGGTACAGCGGCTGGAGATGGATCGGCACGAAGTACGGCCGGGTCGGGATGCCGTCGGACTCGAGCTCGGCCATGAGGGCCGTCCGGTCGATCCGCTCGTCGAGCCGTACGACGTAGACGAACCAACTGATCCGCGTCGTCTCGGGGGCGATGTACGGCAGCCGGATGCCGCCGGTCGCGCGCAGCCGCTGGGCGTACCACCCCGCGACCCGCGCCCGGCGATCGAGGATTCGATCGAGCTTCGCCATCTGCGAGATCCCGAGCGCCGCGCTCATCTCGTCGAGGCGATAGTTGAATCCCAGGCGAACATGATTCATCCACGTCCCGGTGTCGTCGCGGCCCTGGTTGGCCAGGCTGCGCACCACGCCCGCCAGCTCGCGGTCGTCGGTGACGACCATGCCTCCCTCGCCGGTGGTGATCGGCTTGTTGGGATAGAAGGCGAAGACCGCAGACCGCGCCTCGCTTCCGGCGCGTCGGCCGTTTCGCTCGGCGCCGATCGCCTCGCACGCGTCCTCGACGAGGATCAGCCCGTCTCGACCGGCGATCGGCGCAGGACCTCGGTCGGGCCCGGCTGGCCGAAGACGTCGACCGACACGATCGCGCGGGTCCGAGGCGTCACGGCCGCCTCGACGCACTCCGGGTCGAGGTTGAGCGTGAGCGGGTCGATGTCGGCGAAGACCGGCCTCGCCCCCTGGTAAAGCGCACAATTGGCCGACGCCACGAAGCTGAAGGGCGTGGTGATCACCTCGTCACCCGGCCCGATCCCTTCCGCGGCCAGGCACAGGTGCAGCCCGCTGGTGCCGCTATTGACGGCGACCGCATCGGCGGTCCCCACATACTCGGCCACGGCCCGCTCGAACCGCCGCACCGCGGGGCCGAGGCTCAGCGACGGCGACCTGAGCACCGCGAGCACCGCGGCGATATCGTCCTCGCCGATCGACGGCCGCGATAGCGGTACGCCGGAGTCCATCATGGGAGCGGTCCTGCCCTGGGCCTCTCGCTTTTGCGGTCGCGGGGCACCGTGCCGCGTGACCGACTGGACCATACGACGCCGAGCGGCCCCGGGCGACTCGATCCGTCGCGATCGCCGTCCGACTCGACGCTCAGGAGCCGCAGGCCATCGCCTCCTCGGGGCGGATCGTTGCGGCTCCCCGATGGTTCGGCTCGTCACGGTCGCCAGAATCCCCGTCCGCCGGCATCGGCCGTCCGGGGCGATAGCACGGCAGGACCGCGCGGAGCGTCTCGATGACATCGTCGTCCGAGAGGTCCGCCACCGCCTCGAGGCGCTCCAGGCCGGCCAGCAGCCGCCGGAACGACGACGACCGGTGCCGAAGTGTCCGGATCTTGGGGTGCGTCGTCGGCAGCAGGTCCTCGGTCGTGTCCGACAGCTCCTCGGTGAGCTTCTCGCCCGGCCGAAGCCCCGTGAAGACGATCTCGATCGCCTGGCCCGACAGGCGGATCATGTCGTGCGCCAGGTCGAGCACGCGCACCGGCTCGCCCATGTCGAGCACGAAGATCTCGCCGCCTCGCCCCAGCGCGGCCGCCTGCAGCACCAGGCCGGCCGCCTCGGGAATCGTCATGAAGTACCGGGTCATCTCGGGATGCGTGACCGTCACCGGTCCGCCGCGGCCGATCTGCTGCTGGAAGATCGGCACCACGCTGCCGCTCGATCCCAGCACGTTCCCGAACCGGACCGCGATCATCCGGGTCGCCGACTTCCCCGCGAGCGACTTCACGTAGCCCTCAGCCAGCCGCTTGCAGGCGCCCATCACGCTGGTGGGATTCACCGCCTTGTCGGTCGATATCAACACGAATGCCCCGGCGCCGCAGCGGATCGTCTCATCGGCGAGCGTACGCGTACCCAGGATGTTATTCTTCACGGCCTCGCCGGGGTTCGCCTCGACGAGCGGCACGTGCTTGTGCGCCGCGGCGTGGAACACCACGTCCGGACGATACGCCGCGAACACCGACCGCAGCCGAGCGGCATCGTTGATCCCGGCGATGCACGGGGTCAGCTCGGTCTCGCCGCTGCAGCTCGCCAGCTCGCGCTCGAGGTAGAACAACCCGTTCTCCGAGTGATCCAGCAGCACCAGCCGCGCCGGGCGAAGCTCGAGTACCTGGCGGCAAATCTCCGATCCGATGCTCCCGCCGGCGCCGGTGACCACCACGACGCGTCCCTCGACGAGCTCGAGGATCCCCGGTCGCTCCATCCGCACAGGGGCCCGGCCGAGCAGGTCGTCGAGATCCACGTCCCGGGGCCGCACGACCAGGTTGCCGCTGAGGAGCGCATCGAAGCCCGGCACCACTTGCGCCTTCAGACCGGCGCGCCGGCACGCGTTCAACCAACGCGCGGACTCGGCCGCTCGGCGTCGCCGGCGTGGGGATGCAGCGCCAGGTCCAGCCGATGCCCCGCGGCGATCCGCGCCAGCTCGCGGGGCGAGCCCAGCACCGGCACGCCCGCGCGAACTCGTCCCGCAAGCGCAGGGTCATCGTCGAGCAGGCCGACCACCTTCAGGCCCAGTTGCGGCTGCGCCCCGATCCCGCGGACCATCGCCTCGCCCGCCGGTCCCGCACCGACGACCACCACTCGCCGCAGCCGGCTCGAGGACAGCATCGGTCCATAGCGCTCTCTCAGCAGCCGACCGGCCAGCCGCGCACCGCAGAGGCCCAGCGTCGCGCCGATCCAGTCGATCACGATCACGGATCGGGGAATCGGCGGAGCCGCGCCGATCAGCAGCCAGGGAGCCGCTAGCACCGAGCCCAGCAGCGCCGCCTCGGCCAGCCCCGTCAGATCGGCGAACGTGGCAGAGCTCCCCCGGCTTCGGTGGCAACCCATCGCCACGAAAACCCCTGTCTTCAGCAGGACCAGCGCGAGCAGCGTCCGTTCGATCGAGTCCCAAAGCGCCGCCGGAACGGAGCCGTCGAACCGGATCGCGACGGCCGCGACGTAGATGGCGGCGAACGCCGCCGCATGCGCCGCGACCACGACCGTTGCAGTACCCCGCGCCTCGGTCAAGACATGCCCCACCCGGCGCGGGCCTTTTTCGTGAGTCTTCGCCAGCGCCCGGCCCGGTCTCGCCTCGCGGCCTGGCGCGGCTCCTGTCCGACGGCAGCGATCCTCGCCAGATTGATCGGCATCGACATTATGCGGCTCTACCCTTCGTGAGATCGCCCTCGACCTTCGCTGGTTCCCTGGGCCCTGGCCTGCTCCCGTTCTCCCTTACCCTAGAGCGCTCATCGGTCAGATGCGTTCCGACCCGGGAAAAACCCGGACATGCGGGCAACGACCGAGACCGGCGTTCGGCGCCTGAGCTGCCTGCAGGATCACCCCGATCGGGGCGGCGCCGCGGGTTGACCGGCATGGCGCCGCGTCCTACCTTCCCATCGCGGGCCGCGAGAGCGGTGGCATGCAAGCGTCCAGGCTTCGCCATTTCCTCTCGCACGTGCGGAGGCCGCCCCGCGTCCGACGTTTCGACCTACCTTCTTCACCAGGGATCCAAATATGCGAAGAAGCACGTTTCGCTCGCCGCCTTTCACCTTGCTGTTCCTCGCCTTCATATTGGGATTCGCGCAGGAGGTCAGGGCGCAGCAGGCTTCCGCCGCCGACCGCCGCGACCGCTTCGCCGCGTTGTTGCTCAGCGGCGCCGACCCGATCGCCGGGCACGCACGGCAGCGGATCGCCGAGACTCGTCCCTTGCCGGGCCCCGCATCGACCCCGGCGCTCGGCTCGCCCTCCACGTCCGCGACCTCCGGGACGGCCTCCGTCGCGGCATCGCGGCGACGTCCCCCTCCGTCGCGGTCGGTGGGCTACCTCCAGCAACGCGCGACCGTCCTCCAGCGAAGGGTTGCGCGGATCGATTTCCAGAAGGAGCGGCTCCGTTCCGCGGTCCCGGTCAGCCATTCCGAGCAGGAGTGGATCGCCAACGCCCGCGCCATCCTCGCCCGTGAGGAGCGCTCCGCCGTAACCGCCATCGGGCGCTCGAGCGCCGGCTCGCATCGCCGATGGCGCCGAGCGAGGCCGTCAACCCCCTGGGCCTCAGCTCCGCCGCCCGCGTGCGGCACCCGGGCCAGTCCGCCAGGTTCGTTACCGAGGAAAACGAGGGACACCCCGGTCGCCGCGCCGGGGCTCGCTGACAAACAGGTTTCGGAAGAACAGGACAATTACCGCCATGCGACGGCACCGTAACGACGCGGATCAAAGGCACCGTAACGACGCGGATCAAAGTCCGCACCTCGGCGGCCCATCCGGGACGAGCCGGGCCGCCGAATTCGTGGTCCTGACTGTAGCCGTCCTTTCGCCCTGGGCTTTCGGCGCCGTTGAGGCCTGGGCGGAGTGGCTGATCGGCGCCGGGGTTGCCCTGGCCGCGGTGTTGGCTGCGATCGACCAGGGCCGATCGGGGATTCGCCCTCGCTTGCTCCGCGGGCCGGGCCTGGCCATCGTCGGGCTCGCGCTCTTGGGCCTGGCGCAGGCATGGCCAATGCCGCGCGCCCTGTTCGACCGGATGGGCCCAGCCGCCTCGGCGGAAATCATCTCCGACCATCCCGAGCCGGTGCTGGGCGATCCTGGTGCGCCGGTGGAATCACCGCGGCGCACGCTCAGCCTGCTGCCCGAGGCCTCGCGGCACGAGGCGGCCCGCCTGGCAACGCTCTGGGTCCTGTTCGTGTGCGTGCAGGGGCTCGGCACCCGTCCCTGCGCCCTCCGGCGGTTCGGCCGCGCCACCGCGATCAACGCCGCCGTGATTGCGCTCTTTGCCCTGGTCCAGTCGATCACCTGGAGCGGCGGGATCTACTGGTCGCGACATTCGCCGATCGCCGGAGGCTGGGACTCCGGCGGCCCATTCGTCGGCCACGGGGCCCTGGCCGCCTACCTCAACCTCGGGCTCGGCATGGCGCTGGCGGAGCTGCTCATCCCCGAGGGCGGAGGTCGGCGCCGGCCCGCGATGATCATCCTGGCCGCCTTCACGGCGGCCGTGCTGGTCGCCGGCCTGATCGCCTCGCAGTCGCGCAGCGGGTTCGTCGGCATGGCGGTGGCCGGAGTTCTCCTGGCGATCGCCGCCGGCCGTCGCATCGCGTCCCGCACCGCCGTGATCGGGATCCTCGCGGCGCTCGCCATGCTCGTGCTCTTCATCGCCCTCGAGGCCGGCCCGGCGTCACGCCGGCTGGCGACGATCGGCGACACCAGCTCGCTCGCCGACCGTTTCGAGATCTGGGGCGCGGCGTCTCGCGCCTGGTCCCATCATCGCCTGGTCGGGGCCGGGCTGGGCAGCTTCGCCGTCGCCGCCGCGCCCGAGTTCCCCACCGACCGCGGCGTGCTCTTTGCCCGGGCCGAGAATGAATACCTCGATATCCTGGTCGAGGGCGGCCTGATCGGCCTGGCGATTGTCCTGGCCGGCCTGGTCGCGCTGGCTCTCCGCGGCCGCCGAGCGCTGGCCGCCGCTCGCAGCCCGCGCGATCGCGTGGCCATCGCCGGCGCGCTGTTCAGCCTGACGGCGCTCGCCGTCCAGTCCGCCGGCGATTTCAGCCCGCATATCCCGGCCATCGCCGTCACGGCCGTCGTGCTGGCCGCCTACATCTGCGCCGTCGAACCCTCGGGGACGAGGGCCATCGCCATTTCGCGGGAGACCTCGGCAGCTCGCCCTCGCCTGATTCATCGTCTCGAGCCGGCCGGCGTCGCCCTGCTGGCCCTCGCGCTCTTGCCGCACTTCCTGGCCCGCGCCCGGGCCGAGGCCCGGCTCGCCGGCACTCGGCTGCCGCCGCCAGGCTCGTCGTCGCCCGCGCTGACACCTCGTGAAGCGACGGCCGCCGAGCTCGAGGCGATGCGACAGGCGCTCGAGTTGGCCCTGGTCGACAGGCCCGACTGGGCCGAGGGCCACCTGCGGCTCGGCCTGACCCTCGTCGCCCTCTACGAGCGGACGGCCCTCGACTGGATGGCCGTCGCGACCGACGACCACGCGCTCGCCGCAATGATGGCCGACCCGCTCTGGCTGCATGCCCGGGCCCACTCGGGTACTTCTGCCGTCGAGATCGTCGCGCACGAGCCGGTCCGTCTCTACCTCGTCCCCGCCGCGCGCCGCTTCCTCGAGGCCCGCCGCAGCGCCGCCACCCTCGCCGCGCCCACGCGCGCCTCGCCGCCCTCGATTACCTGCTCGCTGGCGGTGTCCCCGCGCCGGTCCACGCGTCGTGGGCCTTGCGACTGGCCGGCGGCGACCAGACGACCCTTTCTCTGGCGGCGCGGGCGGCATTTCAGGCCGGCGACACCGAGCTCGCGGCGCGATGCTGGCGGCGCGGCCTGGAGGTGCGTCCGGCCGAGTGGGAAGACCTGGTCCTCCAGGCCGCGGCGTCGCTGTCGCCCCGCGAGGTCCTCGACGGCGTGCTGCCCGCCGGCGCCTCGTGGCCGGCCGCCGTCGCCGACCTCGCCTATCACCAGCCCGAGGACGGCGCCACCCGCAGGGCATTCCTCCAGGCGGCCCTCGATCGGCTGCCCGGCGACACATCGCTGCCGCCCGGCGAGCGGCTCTACATCGAGGCCCACGCCCTGGCCGGGCTGGGACAGCCCGACCGCGCCGCGCCGCTCTACGAGACGGCCGTCCGCCGCGAGCCCATGCGCGGCGACTGGCGCGAGGAGCTGGTCGCATGGCACCTCGGCCGCGGCGACCTCGACGCCGCCCACCGCCACGCCGTGCTCGGCGTCCGCATGAATCCCGAACGCCCCGCCCTCCGCCGCTCCCTCGAGCAGATCGACGCGGCCATCGCCCGCGGGCCCGTCGCCGTCGAATTGCCCGGGCCTCGATTGCGTCCTACGGTCTCTCCCGGAAGCCTTCAGCAGGCGGCGACCCCGTAGCCCAGGCCGTCCCGCCCGACCGAACAGGCTCGACGCGACCCGCGTCGGTCATTCATTCTCGCCACCCCGACGGTACCCCAACCTCGTCCGCGAAGCCCGGCCCGTGAGATCCGACTCAGAGACGAGTCCTTCCGTCAGAAAGGGATTACTCATGACCGACCGGATGCTCCAGCCCGCCGTCTCGCTCGGCGAACCGCCGATGTCCCTGCCGGCCCCCGCCGCGTCCGTGCCAGCCGGGGGATTCGTCGAGGACCTTCGCGGCATCGCGGCGATCGCCCGCCTGTGGTGGCGCGTGATCGCCGCGACGACCGGCGTGGCGCTGGCGATCGCCGTCCTGTACCTGGTGCGATCCCGACCCGGCTACCTGGCGACCAGCCGGCTGCTGGTGACGGTCGAGGGCAAGGCCCCGCTCAGCGTCTCGTCGGGCGAGGCCGGCCGGATCGTCGAGGCCCACGAGGACTACCTGCCGACCCACACGCTCATCATCCGCAGCCCCGCGGTCGTCTGGCGTGCCCTGCAATCGATCGATCGCGAAGACCTGACCGCTCGCGCCGTCATCGAGCGCCTGGCGGTCACCCGGCCCGACCCGGTCGCCAGGGTCCTGCTGGTCAGCTACCGGGCGCCCGACTCGGCCGATGCCCTGGCCCTGGTCTCCGCCGTCGTCGCCAGCTACCAGGCATTCCTCGACGAGAACAGCCGCGACGCCAACAAGGAGGTCTCTCGCCTGCTGGGCAACGCCCGCGAAGGCCTGGGCCGCGAGCTCCAGGCCCTCGAGCAGCAATATCTCGAGCTCAAGCGCAGCAACCCCGCGCTCGGCATGGACGAGACCGGCCGCACGTTTCCCATGCGGCGGCTCGACCAGTGGGACCGCGCCGCCGGCGAGGCGATGATCCGCGCCGTCCAGCTCCGGACCCAGCTCGAGCTCGGCCGCAAGCTCGTCGCCGAGGGCGCGGGTCCCGCCACCCTCGCCCAGGCGCTCGACCAGGTCGGCGGCGGCATGGCCGGATCGTACGGGGATGCCCGCACCACCCCGCGCGAGCAGCTCGAGGCCGAGCTGATCGGCGCCGAGGTCCAGGCCCGCTCGGCCGAGTCGGTCGTCGACGAGCTCGAGCGCGCCGACCGCGCCCGCAACCGCCGCAGCAAGGCAAGCCGGAGCGCCTCGGGCTCGTCGACCGCCCGCGGACCGGTCGACGAGCTGACCAGCCTGTTCCTCTCGCAGCCGGGCGTCTCGGCGCTGGTCGACGACCTGCGCGAGGCCCGCAGCTCGCTGGCCGAGGCCCGCCGCTCGGCCCGCTCGCCGGGCGATCCCTCGATCGTCGCCCTCGTCGCCCGCGTCGACCGCCTGGGCGCCGAGGTCGATCACCTCTGGGAGACCAGCCGTCCGGCGCTCGAGACCTCGATCCGCCGCGACCGCGGCGCGCTCGACGCCGAGACCACCCTGATCGCCGCCCAGGCCCGCGAGCGGGCCATCCGAGACAAGCTCGACCAGCTCGACGACGAATCCTTCCGCCTCCTCGAGCACGATCGCGCACGCCTCGCCGCGACGGTACCGGCCGGCGATCCCCGCCTCGCCGCGCTCGACCAGCAGATCACCCGGGCCCGCCGCGGCGGACCCTCCTCCCGGCTGCCGCGCGACGCGGCCCACGAGCTACTCGGCTCGGTCGAACGCAGCCTCGAGGCCGTCGAGATCCTTCGCGCCGAGATCGACCGCCGCTTCGAGGCCGACCTCGCCGCCGCCCGCTCGGCCGAGGACAGCCGCCTCAAGGAGGCCGCCCTGGGCAACAGCCTCGAGCGCCACCGCGGCCTGTTCAACGCCGTGGTCGACCAGCTCAAGCAGGTCCAGCTCGCCGGCGATTTCAGCGGGATCACCGCGCAGGTGATCGACCCGCCCAGCGTCGACCGCGTCCGGCCCCAGGTCGCTTTGCTCCTGGGCCTGGCCCTGCTCGGCGGCTCGGGCCTGGGCCTGGGGATCGCCGTCGCGGCCGAGCGGATGGACCAGCGGCTCCGCTCGCTGGCCGACATCCGCCGCATCCTGGGCATTCCGCCCATCGGCCGGATCCCCCGGCTCGTCGCGGTGGACACGCCCGGCGGCCTCGGGATGCTCGGCCATTCGCTGCCCAACTCGCCCGTGGCCGAAGCCTACCGCGCGGTGCGTACCCAGCTCGACTTCCACCGGCGCACCCGCCAGCTCCAGGTGATCCTGGTCACCAGCCCGTCGCCGGGCGACGGCAAGACCACGACGGCCAGCAACCTGGCGATCACCCTGGCCCAGGCCGGCCGTCGCGTCCTCCTGGTGGACGCCGACATCCGCCGCCCGTCGGTCCACCAGCTCTACGACATCCCCCGCTTCCCGGGCCTGTCGGACGTCCTCCAGGGCCGGCTCTCGCCCGAGCAGGTCATCCGCTCGTCGCCCGTCTATAATCTCGACCTGATGGCCGCCGGCGACGAGGTCCCCAACCCGGCCGAGCTCCTGCTCTCGCCCGTGCTCCGCGGCTTTCCTCGGCTCGGCGCCGAGGTCTACGACACGATCCTTGTCGACTCCCCGCCGCTCTTGCCGGTCACCGACGCCTCGATCCTCGGCGGCATCGCCGATGGCATCCTCCTCGTCGTCCAGGCCGCGACCCTCCGCCACTCCGAGGCCACCCGCACCGCCGAGCTGCTCCGCATGATCGGCACGCCGCCGGTGGGCCTCGTCGTCAACCAGTTCGAGAAGGCCCAGGAGGCGTATGCTTACGGATACCCCAGCCTGTCGTAGCCGTCGCCTCGGCGTCGAGGCTCGACCCGACGACTCGTCCGCGCCGTCGGTCCGGCCGGCCGATCACGGCTTGCCCGCGGACTCGCCGCCCGGCTTGTAATCCCGCCACAACCACCGGAGCGAATCCGGCAGGCTGGCCCGGCCGTGCCGGTTGCTGTGGAATCCCTGGCCGAATACGAACATGTGATCGTACTTGGCGAATTCCAGCGCCTTGGCCATCTGCTGATTCGCGAGCGGCCAGTTGCCGTTGGCGTTGTCCAGGTCATTTGCCCCGTCCTGGAGGAACACGCGGATCGGCTTCTTGGGCGTCTTGCGGATGAGGGCCTCGTAATTGTGGCCTCCCTCGCGCCGGGTCTTGCCGCTGGCGATATTGGTGAAGCTGCCGACCCACGACAGGACCTTGCGGAATTCGTCGGGTCGTTCCCACGCGACGGTCCACGCGCAGATGCCGCCGCTGCTGAGCCCAGAGATCGCGCGGCTCTCGGGGTCGTGCCGCAGCTTCACGGTCTTCTCGACCTCGGGCAGGATCTCCTCGAGCAGGAATCGGGCATATCGGTCGGACAGAGTGTCATACTCGACGCTCCGCTGCCCGCGGCCTTCCTCGCCGCGTCCGCTTCCCGGGTTGATGAAGATGCCCACGGTGACGGGCATATCCCCCTTGGCGATCAGGTTGTCGAAGACGGTCGGCACGAAGCCGAGATACCCGCCGCCGTCCTGAAACACCATGACACACGCCGGCTGGTCCTCCCGGTACTGGGCCGGCACGTAGACCCACCAGTCGCGCTTCGTGCCCGGGTAGATCTTGCTCTCCCAGGGCTCTTTCTTGGTCACTTTCCCCTTCGGCACTCCCGGCTGCTCCTTCAGCTCGGGCGGGTCGTTATAGGCCTCGACCGTCCCGTTGCGATGCTTGCCCCCGTCAACGACATAGGTCCAGCGAAAGCCCGACCCGTTGGCCAGGGGAAGCGTGCCCGCGAAGATCGGCGAGTCGCCGATCCGGACGAGCGGGATGGTCCTGTGATCGCTGGTCACCACCTCGGCCGACTTGCCCCTGGGCGCCTCGATGGCCCAGGCGGTATCGAGGCCCTCGACCTTGGGATTGGCCCCGGTGGTGAGGTTCTGCCGTCCGTTACGCTCGATACCGAACCAGGTGCGGACCTCGTCGGCCAGCATCCTGGCGTCATCACCGGTCGGATGAGCGGCCAGCCGGGCTTCGAGTGCTTTCACCGACATCCCGTCGGCCGCCCTGACCGACCCGGCCGATAGAAACGCGACAGACAGCGAAAGCGCCAGCGCAATGCGCCATCTCATGGCAGCCCCCCTCTCGATTGGACCCGCGGGAATGAGGAGGCCCGGCCCCGACCGGCCCCCGGAGTGTAGACCGGGATTCTAAGGGCCGGCCACTCGCGATGCCAGCCACTGCCACCCCTTCGAGCCCTCACCGCGACCGCCGCGCCACCACCCCGCGCCCTCTCGGCCCGGACCCGAGGACTCTTACCACGGATTGCACGGATTGTACGGATCAAAGCCCCCCAATCTGATCCGCCTGAATCCGTGGAATCCGTTCTACTAACGTTCGATTTCTTCGCGCGGCGCACAGATTCTCCAACCCCTTCTCTCATGCGGCCTTGAGCAATTGTTCGACGCCGGCCTGGCGGGCGGCCAGCAAGGCGATCACCTGGCGGCGGCCCTCCGCCGTCACCTGATAGCGGTGGGTCTTGCCGACCTTGGCGATCACCCCATGCGCCCGCAGCAGGCGGATCAACCGCGTCACCCGCCCCGACTGCCGCTTGGCCTCCTCGGCGCTCGCCGCGGCCGCCGCGGGGAACAGCAGCGCACGCAGGTCGCGGTTGCGGAAGCCGTTGAGCAGGTGCTCGCCGCGCAATCCGTGGTTGGAATGGATTTCGTCGTGGGCGAGCCCCTGGGCTGTCGGCGAGCCGTTCCGATGTCCGGATGCGACCGGAGCCGCGGCGCGGTACTCTGGAGCGCCGAGATCCACCCGCGCAAGAGAACGACCCATGACAAATGGCGCGGGACCTCCGTCGTCGCTTGCGTGTCAGCAGAAAGCATCCGATGAAGCCGATCTGTTTCGCGATCGCGTTCCTTGCCGGTGTTCTATTGCTGGCGATCCCCGCCGCGTGCGCCGATCCGCCTGGCGGCCGCGAGATCCCCCGCCCGCGAATCCTCGCCCATTACATGGCCTGGTACGAGACTCCCCCCGTCAGCCCGCACTGGGGCTGGCACTGGACGATGAATAAGTTCCACCCCGAGCGCACCCGTCAACGGCAAACCCGAAATCGCCTCGCACCATCACCCCCTGATCGGTCCGTACGACTCGGGCGACCCGGATGTGCTCGAGTACCACACCCTGCTGATGCGGCTCGCCGGGATCGACGGCGTCATCGTCAACTGGTACGGACGCGAAAACCTGTTCGACTACGCCACGATCCACCGCAACACCACCAGGCTCCATGACGCCGCCGTCCGAGCCCGGCTGAGCTTTGCCGTCTGCTACGAGGACCAGACGATCCCCAGGCTGATCGAGGCCGGCCGGATCAGGGCGGCCGACCGCGTCGCCCACGCGCACCGCGAGCTCGACTGGCTGCGATCGAGCTGGTTCAACGAGCCCGGATACCTCAAGCTCGACGGCAAACCCGTCCTGCTCTCGTTCGGCCAGGGCGGCCTGACCGACGGCGAGTGGACCGACGCCCTGGCTCTCACCAGCGGGCAGCTCATCTACCTGAGCGAGCACAATCGCCGACCCGCCGCCGCCGGCGCATTCGACTGGCCATTGCCCAGGGCCGGTCTCGGGTCCCAGGCGACGTTCAACCGCCAGGCCCGCGACTGGCCGGCCGCGATGGCCGTCGCCTTCCCCCGCTTCCACGACATCTACAAGGAAGCCGGCGTCCACGAGAGCTGGGGCCGGATCGACGATGACGGCGGCAAGACCTTCGAGACCACGCTCGATCGCGCCATCGGCTCCGGCCTTCCCCTCGTCCAGCTCGCCACCTGGAACGATTGGGGCGAGGGCACCGTCATCGAGCCATCGATCGAGTTCGGTTACCGCGACCTCCAGGTCCTCCAGCGCCGACGCAAGGCCCGCGTCGAGCCCGCGTTCTCCGGCACCCAGGCGGACCTCCTCCTACCCATCCGCCTGTACAGAATCCGAAGGTCGGCCAAAGCTCGACCTGCACTCACGCGTGACCTCGACCGGATCGCGGCCCTCCTGGCCGAATGCAACACCGCGCCCGCCCGTCAGGCGCTCGACCGGCTCGAGTCGCCCGACCCCATTTCCCCAAAAAATGTCCCATAAGCCAAGATTTGCGCAAAATCGACCACCATTTTGCTGATCTAGTAGATAGAGGCGATTCACTCCTGACCAGACACCAGAAGAACCAACCAACCATGCTGGCAGTAGTTTCACTCCTGAAGACGGGGGCTCGCTCAGCGAGGGCGGCCAGCCTTAGTCAATCAACCACGCATCGAATCCAGTAGCCGTGGCGGACTTCCGTCACCGCCAATCACGTCAAACGAACCCAATTTGCCATTGCTTGGTTGGTAGCTTGATTCCACGGAATAGGTTGGGTGTCCTTGCCCGCCCCTGGTGGATAACTGCAAAACGAAGCCAATCTACATCGATTCTTCATAATCTGGGCTTTCGACCGGTCTCCCTTCCCCCGAAATTGAGCAAACGAACCCAATCTACTCGGTTCCTTCACAATGTTCTGCCTCCAGCATGGGTGCATTCTGGATCAGTAGAAGGGCTCAGGCCGCCGGCGAGGTCGGTGGGACGAGATCGGGTCCGCCGGACGTTCCGGCGACGGGGACCGATCGCCGCCCACTGAGACTGACGGGGTCCTGGTCGCTCAACCTAAGACTTTCACCCGGCCAACCGTTGTACTGATGCCACCTGTCGTCTCACCGATCCTGTCCCCGTGCCTGCGAAGGGCACCCGTCGAGCGAGGCCGCCATGAAGATCAGCCGGCTGATTATCCTCAGTGCCATCGCCATCTCGGGGCTGGCCATTGGCGTCTTGTGGGCCCGGCGCGGGGAGGGGCAGGCCGCTTCGTCCAGGCGCGAATGGGCCGACCGCCAGCGCGCCGCCGGTAACTTCAAGGACGCCTACGAGGTCTATCGCCAGCGCCGCCCTCGACCCGAAGACCAACCCGCTGGTCGTCGGCGAGGACCTGGAGTTGGGCGTCCAGTGCCTGACGAACCTGGGTCGCGTCGACGAGGTGGACGCCTTCCGCGAGGCCGCCATCGCCGCCCATCCCGGGAGCTGGCGGCTGCTCCAGGCTGCGGCCATCAGCTACCTCAACGGGCCCGAGCACCAGGGCTCGATCGTCGCCGGCAAGTTCCTCCGCGGCAAGTACCAGGGGAACCGGTACGCCGGCTCGTACGAGCGCGACCGCGCCCGTGCCTTGCAACTCCTCGCCCAGGGGCTCGACCGCGCCCTCGGCGACCCCGACCGCGCCGCGGCCGCACGGTACCTGATCGCGCTCGCCCAGGTCGCGATGGCCGACCGGATCGAGGGGGGCGCGTGGCGGCTCCAGGCCCTCACCCCGCTCGACAGCCTGCCCGACTACGGTGAGATGGTCTTCCTCGGAGACAGTGGCCAGCCCGGCGCACCCGTCGCGCCCGACGGCACGCCCGTGTATTACAAGGTCCCCGCCACCTTCGCCAGGGCCGCCAGCGACGGCGAGCGCTGGCGGTGGGCGCTGATGCAGGCTGCCGAGGTCGATCCCTCCACCCTGAACTGGACCCGCCATGACCTCGCCGCGTTCCTCCAGAGCCAGTTCGGCACCCAGACGATCGCCGGGATGGGCCTGAGCAACCCGCCCGATGCACCCAACGCCGCCGCCGGTCCGTACGCGCTCGACACCCTGACCGACGACGAGACCATCGCCCGGCTGGCCACCGGAGTGAAACGCTTCAAGCTCCCCGACGACTTCAACCCGATCCGGATCTACCAGTCGATCGCCGACAACCCGAAGACCGGCTGGGGCGAGGAAGCCCTGGCCTCGCTGACGTCGATCTCCGAGGACCGCCGCCAGCTCGAGCGCGCCGCGCAGTTCCTCGACAAGAGCCGCTCCCGCTTCGGCGACAAGGACAACGTCAAGGCCCGGCATATCGATCAGATCAGGGGGGCCTGGGGCCAGTTCGAGTCCACGCAGCCCCAGCCCGCCGGCCGGGGCGCCACGGTCGACTTCCGGTTCCGTAACGGTCGCGGCGTGCATTTCGAGGCGTATGCGCTGGACGAGGACCAACTGATCAAGGATGTCGAGAGCGTCCTCTCGACGAATCCCGCGCAGGTCTCCTGGGATCAGCTCGACATCAACAACGTCGGCGGCCGCGTGGTCTCGGCGTCCCAGGCCCAGTACCTGGGTCCTCGCGTCGCGAGCTGGGACCTGGTCCTCGACCCACCGCCGGGCCATCTCGACCGGCGGATCGCCGTCACCACGCCACTTCAGAAGGCCGGCGCCTACTTGCTGATCGCCCGGATGGACGAAGGCAACACCAGCCGGATCGTCGTCTGGGTCGACGACACAGTTATCGTCAGGAAGGCCCTGGCCGGCAAGGTGTACTACTTCGTGGCCGACGCCCGGACCGGCCGGCCTGTGTCGAATGCCGACCTCCGGGTGTTCGGCTGGATGCCGGCCACGATGGTCGGCAACGGCAAGCGGAGCAAGAGCAGGATCCTGACCGCCCGCGCCGACGTCAATGGCCAGGTCGAGTTGCCCGGCGATAAGCTCAACGGCGACCAGGGCGCGTACCAGTGGGTCGTCACCGCGACCACGCCCGACGGCCGCCGCGCCCACCAGGGCTTCTCATGGTTCTGGAACATCGACCGGCAGGACCCGGCCTATGACGCGGTGAAGGTCTACACGATCACCGACCGGCCGGCCTACCGCCCCGGCGGCAAGGTCCAGTTCAAGCTCTGGGTCGCGGCGCACTCGCTACGACCGGGCGGACGCCTCGGAGTTCTCGGGGCGGCAGTTCACCGTCGAGATCCTCAACCCCAGGCAGGAGAAGGTCTACACGATGGACTACGTGGCCGACGGCGTGGGCGGCTTCGGCGGGTCCTTCGAGCTCCCCTCCGACGCCGCGCTGGGCGTGTACGCGGTCATGATCCCGAATGTGGGCGGCGGCACGTTCCGCGTCGAGGAGTACAAGAAGCCCGAGTTCGAGGTCAACGTCGAGGCCCCGTCCGCGCCGGCCATGCTGGGCGACAAGGTCTCGGCCACCATCAAGGCAAGCTACTACTTCGGCGGCCCCGTGGCCGGGGCGAAGGTCAAGTACAAGGTCACGCGAACGACCGCCGATGCGCGTTGGTATCCGGCGTCGCGCTGGGACTGGCTCTTCGGCACCGGGTATTGGTGGTTCGCCCCCAATTCATCGTGGTACCCCGGCTGGTCGCGCTGGGGCGTACCCGCCCCGGCTCCGTCATGGGGCGGAGGTCTCTACGCGGGACCTCCCGAGGTCCTCGCCGACGCCGAGGTCCTGATCCGGCCTGATGGCACGTTCCCCGTCGAGATCGACACCGCGCCGGCGAAGGCCGCGCACCCTGACGACGACCAGCGCTACGAGATCACGGCCGAGGTCACCGATGCATCGCGGCGGACGATCACCGGCACCGGGACGGTGCTGGTCGCCCGCAAGCCGTTCGCGGTATACACCTGGGTCGACCGCGGCCACTACCGCGCCGGCGATGCGATCGAGGCGGGCCTTCGCGCCCAGACGCTCGACCGCAAGCCCGTCGCCGGCAAGGGGACGCTCCGGCTCCTGAGGATCGCCTATGACCCGCAGGGCCGGCCCGTCGAGACCCCCGTCGCGAGCTGGGATGTCGCGCTCGACGCCGACGGCCGCGCCGGCCAGAAGATCGGGGACGCCGAGCCCGGCCAGTACCGGCTGTCGGCCACGATCGACGACGGCAAGGGCCATTCGATCGAGGGCGGCTACCTGCTCACCGTCTCCGGCCCCGGCTTCGACGGCGCGGGCTTCCGGTTCGGCGACCTCGAGGTCATCCCCGAGCGCAAGGAGTACCGCGCCGGCGAGACGGTCCGCCTGTTGATCAACACCAACCACGCCGGGTCGACCGTGCTGCTCTTCCTCCGTCCCGTGAATGGCATCTACGAATCCCCGAAGGTCCTCCACCTGCGGGGCAAGAGCACGGTCGCCGAGATCGGCGTCGTCGCCCACGACATGCCCAACTTCTACGTCGAGGCCCTGACCGTGGCCGACGGCCGCGTTCACGACGTCGCTCGCGAGGTCGTCGTCCCGCCCGAGTCGCGGGTCGTCTCCGTCGCGGTCCAGCCGTCGCAGGCGACTTTCAAGCCCGGACAGAAGGCCCGCGTGAAGGTCACGCTCACCGGTCCCGACGGAAAGCCGATCGTCGGCTCGACCGTGCTGGCGGTCTACGACAAGGCCATCGAGTACATCTCGGGCGGTTCGAATGTCCCCGAGATCAAGGCATTCTTCTGGCAGTGGCGGCGGCACCACGCGCCGCAGACCGAGACTAGCCTCGACCGATGGTCCCAGAACCTCCTCAGACCGGGCGAGGCGGCCATGGAGGACATCGGCGTCTTCGGGGATCTCACCGTCAACCGCGACGCCGCCGGCGATGAGCAGCAGCAAGGGGAGAGGCCGTTGGCGATGCGATCGATGCGCGCCGGGAGGCTCATGGCTGGGATGGGAGGCGGCAAGCGGGCGGCCCAGGACAAGTCGGCCATGCCGGCCGGCGCGACGGCCGGGCCGATGGCCGCACCGATGGCCGCCGCGCCGCTGCCGACCACGGAGGCCGGGCGCGCCAGGGACTCCTCGGAGCCGGATGCCGCCGGCCCGGACGTCCCGCCCGTCGTCCGCACCAATTTCGCCGACACCGCCTTCTGGGCGGCGTCGATCGAGACCGGGGGCGACGGCACCGCCGAGGTCGAATTCACGCTCCCCGAGAGCCTGACGACCTGGAAGGTCCGATCGTGGGCGATGGGACGCGGCACCCGCGTCGGCCAGTCCGACGCCGAGATCGTCACCACCAAGGACCTGCTCGTGCGCATCCAGGCGCCCCGTTTCTTCGTCGAGAAGGACGAGGTCGTGCTGTCGGCCAACGTCCACAACAAGCTCAAGAGCCGCAAGTCGGTCCAGGTCCTGCTCGAGCTCGACGGCGGCGTCCTCCAGCCGATCGAGGGGACCGCGCGCACCGTCGCCATAGACGCCGGCGCCGAGACCCGGGTCAACTGGCGGGTGAAGGTCGTCCGCGAGGGCCAGGCCATCGTCCGCATGAAGGCCCTCACCGACGAGGAATCCGACGCCGCTCAGATGTCGTTCCCGTCTTATGTCCACGGCATGCTCCGCACCGAGGCGTTCGCCGGCGCGATCCGGCCCGACCAGGATTCGGCCCGCGTCGTCGTGCGAGTGCCCGCCGAGCGCAGCCCCGAACAGTCGCGGCTCGAGCTGCGCTACTCGCCCACCCTCGCCGGCGCCGTCGTCGACGCCCTGCCGTACCTGGCCGACTATCCCTACGGCTGCACCGAGCAGACCCTGAACCGCTTCGTGCCGACCGTCATTGCGCAGAAAGTGCTGCGGGACCTCGGCGTCGACCTCCAGGCGATCCACGCCCGCCACACCAACCTCAACGCGCAGGAGCTCGGCGACGCACGCGACCGCGCGAAGCGCTGGCAGGGCTACGCGCACAACCCCGTCTTCGACCAGGCCGAGGTGGACCGGATGGCCCGCGCGGGCCTCCAGCGCCTGGCCGACATGCAGCTCTCCGACGGCGGCTGGGGCTGGTTCTCAGGGTACGGAGAGCACTCCACGGCCCACACCACGGCGCTGGTCGTCCACGGCCTGCTGATCGCGCGCGGCAATGACCTCGCCATCCCCAAGGAGATGATCGACCGCGGCGTCGCCTGGCTGTCGAACCACCAGGCCGGGCAGGTCCAGCGTCTCGACAACGCCGCCGGACGCGTGCAGCCCTGGAAGGATTCGGCCGACGACCTCGACGCACTGGTACTGATGGTGCTGGCCGACGCCGGCAACCGCAACGACCGGATGGTCGCCTTCCTCGATCGCGACCGGACGAAGCTCTCGGTTTACGGCAAGGCGCTCTTCGGCCTGGCACTCGAGCGACTGAACGAGAAGCAGAAGCTCACCGAAGTGCTCAGGAACATCGGCCAGTACGTCGTCCGCGACGACGAGAACGGCACGGCCTACCTGAAGCTGCCCAACCAGGGCTCCTGGTGGTACTGGTATGGCAGCGAGATCGAGACCCACGCCTTCTATCTGAAGCTCCTCGCCCGCACCGACCCCAAGGGCGAGCTGGCCCCCCGACTGGTCCGCTATGTCCTCAACAACCGCCGCCATGGCGCCTACTGGAACTCGACCCGCGATACTGCGTTCTGCGTCGAGGCCATGGCCGAGTACCTGAAGGCCAGCGGCGAGGACCGCCCGGAGATGACCGTCACGATCACGGTCGACGACCGCGTCCGCAAGCAGGTCCAGATCGCGCCCGAGGACCTCTTCGCTTTCGACAACAGCTTCGTCCTCGAGGGCAACGAGCTGACGACCGGCGAGCACACGATCACCGTCAGCCGCAAGGGCAGGGGACCCGTCTACTTCAATGCCTACGTGACCAACTTCACCCGCGAGGACCCGATCGCCCGCGCCGGCCTGGAGGTGAAGGTCGACCGCAAGGTCTACCGACTCATCCGCGACGACCGGAAAGTCGACGTCGCCGGCGGCCGCGGCCAGGCCGTCGGCCAGCGGGTCGAGCATTACCGCCGCGAGCCGCTGGCCGACGGGGCGACCGTCAAGAGTGGCGAGCTCGTCGAGGTCGAGCTCGAGATCGACAGCAAGAACGACTACGAGTACCTGCTGTTCGAGGACTTCAAGGCGGCCGGGTTCGAGCCGGTCGAGCTGCAGAGCGGTTATAACGGCAACGACCTGGGCGCCTACGTCGAGTTCCGCGACGAGCGCGTGGCGTTCTTCGTCGGCCAGCTTGCGCGGGGCAAGCACAGCGTTTCCTACCGCCTTCGCGCCGAGGTCCCCGGCCGCTTCCACGCCCTGCCCGCGCGTGCCCAGGCCATGTACGCCCCCGAGCTGCGCGGCAACTCCGACGAGATCCGCCTCGGCGTCGAGGATTGATCGCGCGGTTACTGCATCACGATGCAAGCCCTATCACGAATGCACGAAGGAACGAAAGGGAGGAGGCGAGATGATACGATCCCGTGCGACGATCGCGCCCAGACCCTTCGGTCCGTTTCGTGCTTTCGTGCTTTCACGCTTTCGTGATCCCGAGAGAAAGCCCTGCGCACTCCACGACATCTTTTCATGTCACCGTGAAGTAGTTCCGCGCGGCGAAGTCGAAGTACTCGGGCTTGAGCTCCAGGGGGACCGCATTGTAGATGCAGTAATTCCGCACCTGGAGCAACAGGTCGCGGGGCTGGCAGCATCGGAACGGCCGGTTGCAGCTCCGGTAGTGCCGCTCGACCAGGTAGTCGACCGACGCCTGGTCGACCTCGCCGAATCCCAGCTTCGGCGCGAAGATCCCCAGCATCTGGCGGAACATCGCCTCGGTGGGGTCGGCGGCGTTGATCTTGTAGGGGATGCGGCGCAGGAACGCCTCGTCCACCAGGTTCTTGGGCTCGAGGTTGGTGGAGAACAGGATCAACTGGTCGAACGGCACCCGGATCTTCTTGCCGTTGGCCAGGCTGAGGAAGTCGTACCGCTTCTCCAGCGGGACGATCCAGCGATTCAGGAGCTCGACCGGCTGCATCCGCTGGCGGCCGAAGTCGTCGATGAGGAACGTGCCCAGGTTGCTCTTGAGCTGCATGGGCGCCTCGCTCACCTTGGTCGTCGGGTCGTAGTGGATCTCCAGGTCTTCCATCCGCAGCTCGCCGCCGACCACGATCGTCGGCCGACGGATCTGGACCCAGCGGCGGTCGTACTCGAGCGCGTCGAGCAGGCCCGCGGTCTTCTCCAGCTCGACCGGCTCGTGGTTGGCCATGTCGAACAGCTTGATGATCTGCCCCTCGACCGACAGCACCCGGGGTATCCACACGTTCGTGCCGAAGCATCGCGTGATCCGCTCGGCGATGCTCGTCTTGCCGTTGCCCGGATAGCCGTACAGGAACATCCCGCGGCCCGAGTTGATCGCCGGCCCGAGCATGGCGAAGATCTCGTCCGAGATCAGCAGGTCCGAGAACGCGCGCCGAAGGTCCTCCTCGCGCGGGTGCTCCGACGTGATCGTCTGCGCGGCGACCGACTCCAGGTAGTCCTCGAACGGCACCGGCGCGGTGCCGACATAAGCGCATTCCTCGAAGTACAGCTTCGCGCGCAGCCGCCCGGTATCGGTGAGCGAGTACACGTAATCGTTGGCCGTCGCCGAGTTGGCGTAGGCGACGATCTGCTGGTTCTTGAGCTGGCGAAGGAAGTCGGGGAATGGGCCGAACGGCAGGCCCAGCTCGGCGGCGATCCGCCGGCCCGTCGCCGTCCCGACGTTCACCAGGAACTTGAGCACCAGGCCCTCGATGAGCGCGTGGCTGAGCCCCGTCTCCTCGAAGCTCGCCACCGCCCGCGGCACGAACGGTGCCTTGCCGTTCGATGTCGCCATGCCGCCCAGGACCGAAGGGGCCGATATACCCACGTTCGCCTCATGCCACGATGGGCCACGGTTGATCGAGCCGCCGCCGCGGCCTCGCACGAGGCGGACCCGATCGCGGCGGGATACGTCGCCGCCGGGCCGGTCGCGGTTGAATGCGACCGGACCCGGACGGCGAGAGGAGGTACTCACTCGAACGTAGGTCGCCGCGACGGGTCCGTCAAATCGGCCGCGGGTGCCGTCGGAACGCCCGGGGACTCGGGCTCCGGGAGACGGGCGACGAGCGCCTCGGCCAGCTCCAGGCGCCCCGGCGGCACGACGATCCGCGCCCGACGCGCCGTCGCCCCGACCGGCTCGATGGCGATCGACCACCGGTCCTCCGGAAGCAGCCCGGCAACGCGGTCCGCCCACTCGATCAGCGAGACCCCCTCGCGCCAGTATTCGGCGCTCCCCAGGTCGTCGAACGCCTCGGGCGTCGGCAGCCGGTACGTGTCGAAGTGGTACACCGGCATCCGGCCGTCATATTCCTGGATCAGGACGAACGTCGGGCTCGAGATGACCGACGGGTCCACGCCCATCGCCTCGGCCACCGCGCGGACCAGCCGCGTCTTGCCGGCGCCCAGCGGGCCGATCAGCCCGATCACCGTCCCCGCCCCGACGACCTCCGCGATCGCCCGGCCCAGCCGCGCGGTGTCCTCCTCGGTGTCGAGCCGCACCTCGATGACGCCGGGTTCGAGACGGGTGACGTCCATTGCGGTGCCCTCAGCTCTCGTCGCCGCGCAGGTGGTCGAACCCCCGCGGCTCGACGGGTGTCAGGCTGCCATCGGGCGACCGCAGCAACAGCCCGGGCCCCTCGGTGATCACGCCGATCCGGTACACCCGCGGCATGGCGTCTGGCGTGCACAGCCGCGTCGCGTCCTCGGCCGGCACGGTCAGGCACAGCTCGAAGTCCTCGCCATCGTGGAGCGCATGATCGAGAGCCGCATGTTCATCGCCGGCGACGAGCCGCCGCGCGTCGTCGTGGATCGGGATCGCGCCGGCGTCGAGGATCGCGCCGAGCCCGCCGCTCTCCTCGAGGATGTGCGCCAGGTCCGACGAGAGCCCGTCGGACAGGTCGATCATCGCGTGGATCGTCGCGGCCCGGCCCAGGGCCAGGGCCTCGTCGACCCGCGGCTCGGGCTGCAGGTGCCGCCCCGAGCCCAGGCTGCCGCCCAGCGGGCCCGTGACCAGGACGACGTCGCCCGGCCGCGCGCCGAGCGCCGCACGGCGCCCCGCTCGGTCGCCTCGCCCAGCACGGTCACCGCGATCACCAGCGGGCCGTCCCAGGCGTTGGTGTCGCCGCCGACCAGCTCCACCCCGTGCCGGTCCGCCAGGGTCCGCATCCCGGCGTGAAGCCCGCGGGCGACCTCAGCCGCCACGCGCCTCGGCAACGCGACGGCCACGACCGCCGCGCGGGGAATCCCCGCCATCGCGGCGATGTCCGACAGGTTGACGCCCATCGCCTTGTAGCCGATCGCCTCGGCTCCGTCGCGATCGAGGCGGAAGTGCCGGCCGTCCATCAGCATGTCGGTCGTGACCAGCAGCTCGCGAGGCGGCCTCGGTGCCTCGCCGTCACCATGGCCGGCGCACGGGGTCAGGTCGAGGATCGCGCAGTCGTCCCCGATGCCCAGCCGGGTCCACGAGCCCGCCGCGTGCGGCGATCCCTGCCGGCGAATCCAGTCGATCAGCGCGAACTCGCCGCCCGCCCCGGGTCCCACCATCGCCGGCGCTCCTCAAGCAATCTTCTCGACCTGCCAATCCTGCAGGTCCACGGTCGCACCCCGCCCCAGGAACTGGACCACCGCCACGAACTGGTCGCGATTGCCCCGGCGGATCACCGTGCCGACCATGCCCGACAACGGGCCCGTCGTGATCCGCACCCTCGCCCCGATCGGGACCGTCCCCTCGGCCGAGACCGACAGGCCCGAGCCGAGCATCCGGCTCACCTGGCGGAGGTCGCGCACCAGCCCGTCCTGGTCGATCACTTGCAGCACGTTCACCAGCCGGTTGCCGCGCAGCGCGGCCACGCGGTCATGGTCATCACCGTGGAGGAACACATAACCGGCGAACAACGGCGCCACCGAGCGCAGCCGACGGCCCTGGGGCGTCCGGGTCTCGCGTACCACCTGCGGCAGGTAGTAAGCCAATCCCTGCTCACGCAGGTCACGCGCGGTCGCCTTCTCCTGTCGGGGCTTGGTGTGCAAGCACCACCATTTCCCCTCCGGGTTGACAGGTAGGCTCCCGTTGTCCTCCCATAGGTCGGGCGGATGGCAGTCGGGCTCGGCGGGCAGGATGGGCATCGCGGACCAGGAGCTCCAGGATCAACTGTGTGCATGTGGGCAGACAGGATTCCGCGAATCGAAGCGTCAATTAAGGTGAGATGAATATGTTATTCGAGTCGGCTGCGATGCGTCAAGCGAGCGCCGGGCGAGAGGACGCGTCGGGGCGTCCCGACCGCGGCGGCGCGGGGCCGTCGCGACCCGTGACCGAGGGCCTGCTGGTCATCGACAAGCCGGGGGGCATGACCTCGCGGGACGTGGTCAACCGGGTGACCCGCATCGTCCGGAAGACCAAGGTCGGCCACGCAGGCACGCTCGATCCGCTGGCGTCGGGCGTCCTGGTCGTCTGCATCGGCCCGGCGACGCGGCTGGTCGAGGAGGTCCAGCGACTGCCGAAGACCTACCGAACGGTCATCCGCCTGGGTGCCCGCAGCGACACCCTCGACGCCGACGGCCGGATCGAGCCGGTGCCCAACCCACGCCGTCCAGAGCTGGCCGAGCTGGACGCGGCCATCGCGCCGCTGGTGGGCGAGGTCGACCAGCTCCCGCCCGAGTTCTCCGCCCTGAAGGTTGGCGGCCGGCGCGCCTACGACCTGGCCCGGGCCGGCCAGGCCGTCGAGCTCGCCCCACGCAAGGTCCGGATCGACCGCATCCAGGTCGTCCGCTACCAGTGGCCCGAGCTGGAGCTCGAGATCGATTGCGGCGCCGGGACTTACATCCGCTCGATCGCACGCGACGTCGGCGAGGCGCTCGGCTGCGGCGGGCTGGTGGATGTCCTGGTCCGCATCCGGATCGGGCCGTTCGCCATCGAAGGCGCCGTAGAGTTATCCCGGTTGTCCGCCGATTCGTTGCCCGGCATGCTCCGCCCGACCCTGGAAGCGGTCGCCGGCTTACCCAGGCGAATCCTCGACGCCGATGAACGGGCCGATGTGGCGGCCGGTCGAGGTCTTCCCGCAGGCCCCGAAGGCCCCGCTGCCGCGGGCGGTCCGATCGCCTTGATCGACGCAGATGGCCGGCTCGTCGCCCTGGCCGAGGTCGACGCGGCGGGCGGCCGGATCCAGCCCCGCAAGGTGCTGGTCAGCCAAGAATTCCGTCAGCCCGCGTCGAGGGACCGCGAGCCGCCGGACGGGCCGGCCGTCGCCCCGAACTCACCGCCTTCCGACCGTGTCGAGAGCGTGTCCTCGCACGATGACGGACCCGGGATGGGGGTAGGCTGAGCCAATGAGCGAGATCCAGCGATCCGTCGTTGACGTTTGAATACCCGGACCCTAGAATCCGACTGTGGCCAATGGTGGTCCATGTCGCGGGTCCTATCGAAGTCCCGGTGAAGTTGAGGAAGAAGCCCGCCTTGATCGAAACCAATCTCAGCGAGCGTTCGGGACGTGGAGAGCGAGCCATCCTGGTCGGGGTCATCCTGCCCCACGCTCATCCGACGACCGATGACCCCCTGGACGAGCTCCGCGGCCTGGCGAAGACGGCCGGCCTGCAGGTCGTCGGCACTCTGCTGCAGAAGCGCCACCAGATCGACATCGCCACGTACATCGGCTCGGGCAAGCTCGACGAGCTCAAGGAGCTCGTCGAGGCGCAGGAGGCCGACGTCGTCGTGTTCGACAACGACCTGGGCCCGGCGCAGACGCGCAACCTCGAGAAGCACCTCGAGATCAAGGTCGTCGACCGCACCGAGGTGATCCTCGACATCTTCGCCACCCACGCGCAGACGCACGAGGCGCACCTGCAGGTCGAGCTGGCGCAGCTCGAGTACGCCATGCCGAGGCTCAAGCGGATGTGGACCCACCTGTCGCGTTACAAGGGCGGCATCGGCGTCCGCGGCCCCGGCGAAAAGCAGCTTGAGGAAGACCGTCGGCTCGTCGGCCACCGCATCCAGGAGCTCAAGGCCAAGCTCTCCAAGATCCAGGCGCGCAAGGAGCGAGAGGTCGCCAGCCGCGACGAGATGGCCACCGTCTCCCTGGTCGGCTACACCAATGCCGGCAAGAGCACCCTGATGAACGCGCTGACCGAGGCCGGCGTGCTCGTCGAGGACAAGCTGTTCGCCACGCTCGACACCCGCACCCGCCGCTGGCGGTTCCGCGGCGGCGGCGAGGCGCTCCTGTCCGACACCGTCGGCTTCATCCGCGACCTGCCGCACGCCCTGGTCGCCTCGTTCAAGGCCACCCTCGAGGAGGCCCGCCAGGCCGACCTGCTCCTCCACGTCGTGGATGCCTCCAGCCCCGAGGCCGAGGCCCAGATCCAGGCGGTGAAGTCCGTCCTCGCCGAGCTCGGCCTGGAGGACCACCCCACGCTCCTGGTCCTGAACAAGTCCGACAAGGTCCCCGACCGCTCGTTCCTCGATGTGCTCCGGGCGCATCACGCCGAGTCCGTCGCCATCAGCGCGGCCCGCGGCGAGGGGCTCGACCAGCTCGAGGCCGCCGTCCGCGACGCTCTCGGCGACCGCGCATTCGAGGCCGAGGTCGAGACCGGTGTCGGCGACGGCCGGGTGCTCGCCTACCTGGCCCAGCACGCCCAGATCCACGACCGCACCTACCACGACGCCGACCGCGTCCGACTCCACTGCCGCCTGCCGCGCCGCTGCCTCGAGTTCCTCTTCGAGAACGGTGTGAACGTCCGATCCAACGGGCAGCGGCTCCACGCCTCCTGACACCCCGGGCGCCGGCTGGGTGGCCACCCAGCCGGCGCCCCTGACCAAGACAAAGGTCGGAGACTTCAGCGAGGACCGATCCGCCCCATCAGCGTGCGAAGCAGCCTGCCAACCTTTTCATTGCGGACGTCGTCATGTCCCTTGATGATGGTGTGTGCGTCGATCAGCAGGACCTTCCCCGGCGCGGGATCGCGCCGGCCGCGCCGTCGAGGAGGTCGCCGGCCTCGCAGGTCGCGAAGGCCGCGACGCCATCGTCGCGCACGCTCGTAGGCCCTCGAGTCGCCGATCATGACGTCGAAGACCCGGGCCGGGCGCAGGACGATATCGCGGGCGCAGGTGTAGGCGAAGGCCGTGCGCAGGGCCCCACGATCTGCGAACGCCGCGCCCTCGACATACGGCCGGTGATGCACGACCGTCGCGTCGAACCGCGCCGCCGGGAAGGCCGCCTGGAGGCCGATCACCAGGTCCGGGCCCGCGGTGTCGGCCACGCCCGCGACGGCGGGCAACAGCCCCGCGGTGAACGGAGTCCACGAAGCCGCCCGGGCACCGAAGCTGTGCCCGATCACGACCACCGGCGGCCTCCCCGGCAGGGTGTCGCGCAGGGGGATCAGCACCTGGTTGACCAGCGTGCTCACCGGGACCATGCCGACCTCGTCGGCGTCCTTCGAGACCGCCGGATACCCGAGGTAGCCGAGCTTGTCGGCGACGCGGAGGTCGCCCACGACGCGGTCGAGCTTGTCGGCGACGCGGGACCTCGCGCCTCCGCGAGGGGCGTCGTCGTCCCGATCGCGATCGAGCCGACCCTCGGCCAGGGCCGTCACGAGTCTGGTCCCTTTCTGCACATGCCCGGCGATCTCGTCGGAGAACGACGGCCAGGAGACGCCGACGAGAATCGGCGAGAATGCGGGGTCGTCGGCCGCGGCGAGCGTGCCGTAAAGCTCGTCCATCTGCTTGAGCGTCTTCAACTGCGGCGTGTGCCAGCCGGTAATGAAGACGATCAGGTGCGACACCGGCCGGCCCGCGGCGGCCCGCTCCGCCGCGACCGCCCCCAGGCGGCGGCGCAGCTCCAGCGTCGCGGTCCGACCGGCCGCAAACACGTCGCCGGGCTCGGGGGGAGAGTCCTCGCGATAGGCGTCATATCGCAAGACCGGCGCGAAGGAGCCCGGGTCGTCCGTCGGCACGAACTCGGCGATGTGTGTGACGAACAGGCACTCCCTCGCCAGGGGCGTCTCATGGAACGTGCGGCGGATCTGGTCGCGCACGACCTTCGGGGCGAGCGAGGTATCAAGGCCGCGGTCGGGCGGGCAGCCGATGAGATTGCGGCTGCGCTTCTCGACGCCCAGCACGAAGCCGGGGAAGCTCAGCCGGGCACGACCCGGTTCCGTCACGATCGGCGGCGCCGGCTCGTCCTGGGTCTTGTCGGTGCCGATTGCCCGGGCCCGCGCGATACGTCACGCGCCGGCGGATCCCCCGGGGCCGTGCCCGAAGACGGGCCCCGCCAGGGCCGCGACGATCCATAGATGCCAGGGACCGAGGGCGATCCGCACCGGTCATGCTCCTCACTTCGCAGCCCGTCGGGACGACCGGTCCGCCGTCGCGGAGGTCGCGGCGCCGTCGGCCAGTGCGTCCTCGCCTGGACGGCCGATCGAGACCCGGCGGCCCGGTCGAAGGGGGCGAGGACCGGCTGAACGAAGCTGGCGTCATGGACCAGCAGGCCCTTCTTCCCCACCAGGAAGTCCTGGTCTGCCGGCGACGTCGAGGTTATACACCGGCTGCGAGTCCGCCGCCTCGACCGACTTGACCTCGACGACCGAGCCGAGGGCACGGACGCGGTCGCCCGGCTTCAGGTCGCGGGCGTTGACCCAACCCTTGCCGGCCTTCCAGAAGCGGTGGATGCCGGTGGCGATCGAGCGTCTCGCCGTCGAGCGACCCGGACGGTCGCCGCCATCTTGGTGTGGTGGACCGCCAGCACGGGCTGGAAGTCGATCGCCCCGGTCGTCGTGTCCTGCGCGAGCACCCGGTCGCCGACCTGGATCGACTCGATCGCGCGCAGGCCGTCGATCGTGTGCACCAGCGTCCCCGCGCCGAAGCATTCGAGCGAGGCCGACCAGCTCGGCGAGTCGACGAACTCGGTGAACGTCGGCTTGGTCTCGGCCGTCTTGGACATGTAAGCGTAGCCGACCTTGTCGGTCCACCAGGCCTTCCACTTCTCGGGCTCGGCGCCCAGGTCCTTGCCGGTCATCGCCGTCACGATCGGCAGGACGCGGCCGTTGAGCTGGCGAATCTCGGCGTTCATGGCGTCGACGGTCAGGACGTCCTCGGCGAGCCGCTGGCGCAGGAACTGGACATCCTGGCGGATCGCGGCGAGCTGCCCCTGGCGTCGTCCGCTGTCCGGCAGGTTGTTGGCGGCCAGCGTCTGCGCCAGCACGTCGCCGTTCGGGTCGCGGATCGAGCCGGCACCCTGGCCGAAGCTCGTCCGCGCCGTGGCCTGCGCAACCTGGCGGAAGTTCTGGAGATCAGGGGCGAGCGGCGCGCCCGAGGACGTGGTGGCCGAAGGCGCGAACGCCTCGGCCGGGACCTGATCGACGCCGACCGGTCGCATCCGGTAGACCCGGCGGACGTTGAAGGTCTCGCCCTCGACGAACAGCTCGCCCACCGAGCCCGGCTCGTCGGCCTGTCTCGATCTTGTACGTGAAAGGCTTGCGGATCAGGCGCGATCAGCCGGTCGACGATGTCGCGTGGGTCGCGGCGTATCAGCGTCTCCGCCGCCCGGGCGCGGACGATCCCCTCGGGCAGCGCGATCGCCAGAGTCGCCAGCGCGGCCGAGGAGCCCCGACCATCGATCTGGCCCAGCATCCGCACGGCCGCGGCCTGCGATCGCGCGGCTATTTCCGGCGACGAACATCGCCCAGATCATCGGCACGGCGCAGCGGGTCGTCGACCGCGTCCAGCGCCCGCTCGGTCCGCAGTCAACGCGCCGCGTCCTTGGATGCAAGGCCCTCGCGCAGCTTCTCCAGCCGGGACTTCCACCGCCGGTCGGCGTGGCGCTGGCGGTCGGACTCGAGCCTCGCCGCGGTCGCCTCCTCCGGCCGGACCCAGCGGCCGCCCGCCTTCTTGTAGCCCAGTTGCTTCCAGGCCTGCTCGCGCGACGGATCGAGCCGGACCACCACATGATAGTGGGCCACCGCCTGCGCCTTCAGCCCGTTCTGCTGGCACCAGGCCGCCAGCTTCATCTGGGCCTCGGGCTCGTCGGCCGTCCGGGCACGCCGCTGGAGGTACTCGTCAACCCGCTTTCGATACTCGGGATCCTCCTGGATCCGCCGGCCGACTTCCTCGGGCCTCGACCATTTGCCCTTGTAGGCGACCAGGCCCATCAGGCTTCGCGCCAGCGCGTTCGACGGGTCATACAGCACGGCCAGGGCCAGGTGCTTCATCCGCTCGGCGCCCATGCCGTGCTCCTCGCACCAGAGCGCCAGTCGCAGATGTGCACCGGAATCGCGGCCGGTGTCCCGGAGCGGCCCGTTCGTACGAGGCCCGGTCGGCATCGCTCCGGCGGCTGCCGTCCCGCCGTCGCCTGGTCCCATCCCCAGCAAGGCGCAGCAGATCAAGAGGCTGCCCGTCATCTCGCCACCTCCGGAAAATGCCCGCGAACCGAGCCCCCGCGGCGGAATGCCGCGGTATCGAGACATGTCAGGACTCATTGGCCGCGTGCCGCGACCACGAAGTCCTTCGTGGATATTAGACATTTCGTGCTGGCAGATGCAACAAAAAAATGGCCGGCTTCCACGCGCTTTCCGCCCTCATGCTCCCGCCGTCCTCGACGCAGTTCGCCGCAAGCCTTTCGTCTGGACGCTGCATCACCGCGACGCCTAGAATCATTTTCGAAAAAAAAGAGCTCGGTGCCATCGACTTCCTCGCATCGTTGTCAGCCTGACCCATAACATTGCCTCATCCGTCGCCGACCACGACCTTGATCTGGGAGATTCGCGAAACCGATTCACCCCCGCTCGCCGGCGACATTCAAGACAACCCCCACCTACCCGAGAATCCCATAATATGCTGCTGTTCGGCGTCTACCTCCTCTCCGAGGATCCTCCCATCATTTCGATCCCGGATATCGGGATTCCGCATTTCATTGATTTGATTCCCGAACGTTTAAACGTGCACATGTTAGTTTTCCCAATGTGGACGAAAGAGCCGGTCGCCGAGGTGCTGAAGGCCGCCTGGCAGCTTCGGGGTGTTCGGCGAAGGCCGATGACCTGGGTATGCAACACCGAGCTCGAGGCCAGGCGGCTTGCCCTTGTGGGGTACCGGACACTCTGGTGCCATCAAAACTGCTATTGCGACGAGACGTTGAACCGGATCATGCCGCGAGAGAAGCGATATGACGCGGTTTATACGGCGGTGGTGGAACCGTACAAGCGTCTCCACCTCGCCGCGGGGGTGAAATCGCTGAAGGTGCTCACCCGGACGCAGAATCCGCGCGAGAGGCTGGCAGCCCTCGGGCTGGGCCATGCGGACTTCAACGAGAAACCGCTCGATCCCCAGAGGGTCGCCGAGAGCCTCAACGAGTGTCGCTGCGGGCTCGCGCTGTCCGAGCGCGAGGGTGGGATGTTCGCCTTCACGGAATACCTGCTCTGCGGCCTTCCGGTGGTCAGCACGCCGTCGAAGGGGGGCCGTGATGTCTTCATGACCGAGACCAACACGCGCCTGGTCCCGCCGGATGTCGAGGCGGTCGCTTCCGGGGTCCGGCACTTCCTCGAGGAACCCGTCAACCCCGATGTGATCCGCGAAGAGGTCCTGCGTCGGATGCGCACGTTTCGCGCAATCCTCGCCGATACGGTCGCGGGCCTCTCCGGCCACAGGCCATTCGATCCCGAGACCATGACGGGCAGATGGTTCCGCGATCGATTCATCTCCAGCGAGTTCCTCAAGGAATTCATGGACAGCTACACGGGCTCGAAGTTCGAGCGACTCCGACCTGCTGGGGCGAGTCCGATAGGTTACGGCCAGCTCACGGTCCGGCCGGCACGAAGTGTGTTCGCGATTTTCCTCGCGCCTGTCCGACCCACAAGTTGATCGGGGGCCTGGCCGGCCCGACCCGGGGATGGATCTTCACCAGGGGCAGTGGCGACAGCCGTTACCGCAGCAGTATCCGCGCTCCTTCAAGAACGAGGCGGTGAAGACGCTGTAGCCCGTATCGGGATCGATGTATGTCGGCTGTCAACGCTCGCAGGCGAGGGCGTGACGGGCTCGGGCCGTGGCGCTGACCTCATGGCGGGCATAGCTCGTCCAGGCCGTGCCTCGGTGTCCGGCGGGATAGCCGTGCAACACCTCGGCCAGGATCTCCACCGTCTCGACGATCGTCGTCCCCGAGCGGTTGAAGTAGCGGTTCCCATCGGCCAGGACGACCTGGCCCTCGCGAACGGCACGCAGCTCGGCCCATCCCGGCAGGGCTTCCAGGGTCGCCACCTCGCGACGAGTGCGTGCCAGGCCGAATCCGCACGGGGCGACGATCAGCCAGTCGGGATCGGCGTCGCGGACCCGCTGCCAGTCGATTGCGCTGGAGTGAACGCCCCGCTCGCCGAGTAGTAGCTGGCCGCCCGCCGCATCGACGAGCTCCGGCCCCCAGTTGCCCATGACGAAGACCGGCTCGGTCCACTCCAGCATGACGAGGCTGGGCGCCCGCCGGTGCTTGACGGCCTGGTGGACCGAATCGATCCTGTGCCGGATCTTATCGATCAGGCCGGCGGCCTCGCGATCACGACTCATCGCGGCGCCGATGGCCGTGATGCCCTCGAAGATGCCGGCGAGACTTCCGGCGCAGGGCGACCACCTGCCCGGCCCGGACACATCCGGCTCGCTCAACGTCCGCCGGAGTGACGGCGCAGACCTCGCAATGTTCCTGGGTGATTAAGAGGTCAGGCGTCAGGGAATCGATCAACTCTGTTTCGACATGGTAGAGCGGCTCGCCGGACTTGAGGCGCCGGCGGACCTCGGCGTCGATCCGGCCGCTCGACATGGTGATGTCGAAGGCCGGGTGGGTGCAGCATGGCAATGCCTTGACCCATTCCGGGTTATCGCATTCATGGGAGCGGCCGACGAGCTGATCGCCCGCGCCCGAGGCGCAGACGATCTCAGTTCCGCTGGCCAGCAGGGAGACGACCCGCATACCCATCCCTCGATTCGCTTCAGGCCGGGATCGGGGCCGAGCCTTCCCGCATCCACGCGACCCGACTCTCGATCAAAGCCAGGCCGCCGAACAGGATCGTCGAGAAGCCGATATCGCCGAGGAGCGTGTTGCGGAAGTACGGGATCGCGTCGGTATAGCACTTCGCCAGGGTGGCGAGCGAATGATTGCCCGGATACCAGCCGACCCAGACGGCGAAATTGGTGACCAGGAAGAACAGCAGCGAGCCCGCGACGACCGCGCCACCGACCTGCCAGACCGAACGACGGTCGGTGATCCAGCGGCCGATCGCCGTGCTGGCGAGGATGCAGCCGTAGACGACCGGCTGGATCCCCAGGACGCTCCAGAAGCCATACTTCGAGAGGCCCAGCACCACGTCGCTCAGCAGCATGGCGACCAGCGGCAGCAGGAACGCCAGCCTGCGATCGACCAGGCACGCCCCGCCGAAGAGGGCCATGGCGCCGATCGGCGTCACGTTGGGCGGATGGTCGATCAGCCGCGCCATCGCCGCCAGGATCACCGTCCCCGCCAGGAAGATTGTCCGCTTGCTCATGTCGTGATCACCTTTTCTTCTTCTTTGATTTCGACGAAGGAACGAGTCGAATGGGTTCGGGTCTTGTCTTACACCGGGGGCATATCGCCGGCCAGGCATGGCACCGCCGCCGCGCGTCCGGCGGGCAGCAGGTCGGCGTAATACCGGCCGTCGCGGACGACGGTCTCGCCGACCTCGACGGGCACGGGATATGCGAAGCACGGCCCGTCGTGGACGAACGTGTGGAATTCCCCGTATTCGCCGCACGGGTCGATCGTGTCGGGCAGGTCGTCGAGCAGTTCCTCGTCGTAGGCGCGGCCGGCGAAGCCCGGCCCGACCTTGCCCTCGACGCACGACAGGATCGCGCGGAAGCCCATGGCGATGGCTTCTCGGGCCACGAGCCGGGTGTCGCGCTTCCAGATCGGGAAGACGCCGGTCATCCCGACGGTCGCCAGGTTCGCCTCGCGCCAGGCACGCAGGTCCTCGAGGAAGAGGTCGCCGAAGCCGACGGTGAAGACGCCCCTGGCCCGGAACTCGGACAGGACGGCGGCCATGATCTGCTCGTAGACCTCGTTGGTGCACGGTACGGCACCGCCCGACGGCAGGTAGATCCTGGTCAAGGGGAGGCCGATCGCGTCGGCCTGCGCCTCCAGAAGCTCCTCGCGAACGCCATGGTGGCTGATGCGGCGGAACTCCTCGGACACCGAGGTCATCAGCGCCACCACCTCGTACCGCGGGTCATTCTGCAGCTCGTGGAGGGCCAGGGCGATATCCTTGCCGCCGCTCCACGACATGACGACCGGGGTTCTGGTTGTGGCTGCTGTAACCATCGACTGCGCTCCGAATCCGCAAAAGCAACCGGCTCCCGGGCGTGTCCCGATCCCCACGGACGGACACAACCGGGAGCCGTGATGCGGGATCGCGGCGCCTGGGGTTGCATCGGGTCCCTGGTCGTGAGGACGATGCCTGCCGCTCGGCCGGTCTTCTGGCTTCGGCCGCCCCGGCGCCTTCCCGCGTGAGCAGTGGCAATCCGCCGGGGACATCTGGCCGTTACAGCAGCACGCCTGCCCCGGATTCTCACCGGGTTCCCGTGCACCGAGCGGGCAATTCTCCGATTTGTCTCGCGACCGGCCGAAGCCGGTCCCACTCTCTCACGGGTATCGGCGGGGGTTCCTTACAATGAAGGGACCCGGGATGTCCGATCGAAAGTGGATCGAAAAGGATTCTACCTGGGAACGGCGCGGTGCTCAAGTGCCGGCCGCGCTTCGCATCGGTTCCACGTGGTTGCCCGCCTCGTCGGGGGTGGAAAACTCGCGGCCCGGAGCGGCATCGGGGCGCACGGATCTAGATCGCCCGCAAGGATCGCAGGCTTGGCCCGAGGGTGTGGAGCGTGCGACGCACTCATGGTCCCTGGAGCCTTTCCTTCATGCTTTCGAGCTGATGAAGGGTGTCGCGCATCTCCTGCGTGACGACTCGCTGGTCAACCGCGGCCTGGCGGGCCTCCTCGGCCAAAAGCCGCATCGCCTCGCATTCTCGCCGCAGTTCTTCGGCGGCTTGACGGGCCTGATCGGCAGCCTGGCGGGCTTCCTCCGCGGCCCCACGAGCCTGTTCGGCGGCCTGGCGAAGTTCCTCGCGAACCTCCCGGCCCTCTTCAGACTCCTCCCGGCCTCGCTCCGAATCCTGCCGGCCCTCCTCGGCCGATTGGCGCAATTCCTCCGAGACTTGCCGGTCACCCTCGGCCGCGTCGCGATGGTCCTCGGCTTCCTCACCCTGGTCTTGTGCTCGATCCGGCCCGGCTTCGCCCGCGTGCAGGGGCAATCCGCGCTCGACCTGAGGCGTCATGGCTTCTGCCCCCTCTTGCAGTCCCGCCGTCGGGTCATCGCCGCGCCTTCAGCTTAGCGTCGCCTACGAGCCGCCTGCCATGGTAAGGCCCCGGGACGGCGCCGATCAGGCGGTTCATGCGACCGCCCCCTTGACCGTCGCGCCGAGCTACGCAATGATACGTACGCAGTCACGGGTAGAAGGTCGTCGAGGGGGAACACGCGATGGCGGGCAGGAAGGTCCTGGCGATTACCGAGCGGCAGTTCGCCGTGTTGCGGGTGCTTTGGGAGCACGGGCCGATGTCAGTCCGGGATCTAATGGAGCACCTGCCAGGGGGCGACCGGCAGCCGTACACGACGGTGCTCGGCCTGCTGCAAGCCATGGAGAAGGCCGGGCTGGTCGACCACGAGAAGCGGGGGTTGGCGCACCTCTACCGGCCCGCCGTGTCGCGCGGGGATGCGACCGGCAGCCTGCTCTTGGACTTCCTGGCGAAGTTCTTCCACGGCTCGGCCGAGCAACTGATCGTGGGCCTGGTTGACGCCAGGGCGCTGGCGCCCGACGACCTGCGCGCGATCGAGGCCCGGCTTGCCCAGGCTGGCGAGCGCGGCTGTTCGGAACCGGCGGCGGGAGATGCAGTCCGCCGGGGCGAGGGGCGGGGTGGGAGGAAGACACCATGACCTACATGAGCGAGCAGTGGATCCTCCCTGGGCTGGCGCTGCTGGTCGAGTGGTCGGTCCGCTGGGGCCTCATCATCGCGGCGCTGGCGGCCTGGCTGGCCCTTCGGCCGCCGCGTGGGACCGCGACCCGCCACGCCATTTGCCTCGCCGTGTTGCTGGCGGGCGTCCTGCTGCCGGTCGCCCCGCGCTGGGGCGACGCCGTTGTGCCCTGGCCCCCACCGGCCCACCGCGGGGATCTCGATCCGGCGGCGCCGATCACGCCGACGGCCGCGCCCCGGCTCGCCGCACTCGATCCCGCCTCGACGCCGAGATCGCGTGTAAGTGTGGAAACAACGCCCCAGGCCCCGGATAGTCCACCGAAATCGGCATTAGCGGTCGCGCCCCGCCCTCCGGTTCGTGCTGCGGCCCGCTCGCCGGGTGACTGGCGGCTCGCGGCGATGGCGGCGGGCCTCGCCTGGGCGTCGATCGTCCTGGTCTTGCTGGTCCGGATGGCGGGCGGTTGGATGACGCTCGCCCGGCTGCGGCGCGACGCCGTCGCGGCCGATGACGAGTCGCAAGGTCTCCTTGACGAGTGTCGGAGGGTGCTCGGGTTATCGCGGCCGGTCCGGGTCGCGGCGCACCCGACGGTCGCCTCGCCGGCGGTCGTCGGCGGGCGGAGTGCTGTCGTGCTCGTCCCGACCGACTGGGCCGACTGGCCCGAGCCAGATCGCCGCGCCTGCCTGCTCCACGAGCTGGCGCATCTGTCGGCGTACGACGACTGGTTCAAGCTGGCGCAAGAGGTCCTCCGCATCCCGTTCTTCTTCCATCCGGCGGTCCGCTGGCTGCTCGCCCGGCTCGATCGCGAGCGCGAGCTGCTCTGCGACGAGGCGGTGGTCGCCCTGGGATCGGACCCCGTCGCCTACGCCCGGCTGCTGTTCGACCTGGCCCGCCGCCCTGGCCGGCTGGTCCCCGTCACCGCGAGCGTCCGCCGGGGATGGCTGCCGTTCCTCGATCAATCCACCGTCAAGGTCCGCATCGAACGACTCCTGGAGGACGACATGCAGCGTTCACTCTCAGGCTCGACCGGCCGGCCCACTCTTATCCGTTCGTTACTGCTCGGCGGCCTGGCGTTGTTCGCCGCCTTGATCGTCGGCGGTCTGCGCGTCCGTGCGGGCGCCGAGGCCCCCGCGCCGCCCGCCTTTCCGGTCGTGGCTGCGTACCAGGCGACGGCCCCGCCCTCCGACAAGAGGGCCCCCACCAAATTCCGCGGGATGGTCCTCGATCCCGACGGCCGGCCCGTCCCCGGCGCCACGATCGTGGCCGGCTGTTACGACACGGGCAAGTCCGGCCATCAAGTGCTCAAGACCGACGCCGAGGGGCGGTTCGCCTGGAACCGTCCGGAGTCCGCCAATAATGTCTGCCTCATCGCCTACAAGGAAGGTTTCACGCCGGATGCCATGGCGTTCCCTGCCCATGCGTTGACCGCTCCCGAAGATATGAAGCTCCGGCTCAGGAAGCCCGAGCCCTTCGCCGCCGCGCTGATCGACGAGGCGGGCAAGCCGGTCGCCGGCGCCAGGGTCAGGATCCAGGTCATCGCCGTATCCTCCGAGGAGGGGAACTCGGTCTCCATCGGGTTCAATCGGGTCCCTCGCGAGGTCATTGCGGGTAGCCCGCTCGATGATCTCTTCGCAACGACCACCGGCGCCGACGGGGCGTTCACCTTCCGCGCGATTGCCCCAGGCTGGGGTCTCAAGCTCGCGGTCACCACCGCCGATGGCCGGCCGGTGGTGCCCCGCTACCAGGCGTCGGAGACCGTGTCCGGACGGTCGCGGCGGAGCATGGACGATATGGGATACCTCACCGCGCCGACCGGCAAGGCGACGCGGTTCACGGCGGTCCCCGCGGCGCGGATCGCGGGCCGAGTCGTGACGAAGCTGCCGGGCCTGCGCCTCGCCGGGCTGAAGGCTTCCTACCAGGAAAGCCACTCGCCCGAGCGGCGGACCCGGAGCGCCAACCAGGGGGAGAGATCCCGATCGACGCCAATGGCCGATTTATCTTCGACGGCCTGGACGAGGGGTTCGTCAACGTCTTCGTCCACGGCGAGGGTGAGTCCAGGGACTGGACCTACCGCGCCGTCGAGGATGTCGAGCTGAAGCCGGGCGCGTCGCCCCAGGTCACGATCGAGCTGACCTGCGGCGTCGAGGTCGAGGGGACCGTCGTCGCGCAGGGGACTGGCACCCCGATCGAGGGGGCGTATGTCGGAGTCCACGGACCGCATCGCCCTCGTTCCAGCGCGTCGATCGCCGGGGCCACCACCGACGCCAGGGGCCGCTACCATCTCCGGCTCCCGGCGGGCGGGACATACTTCTACGTCTCGGGGGCGCCGAAAGGCTACGCCAGGATCAGCCCCGGTGCAGCATCCGGCCGCACGGTGACCATCCCCGATGGGGTTCCGACGTATGAGGTGCCGCCGCTCGACCTGGTGCCCGCCGTGACGGTCCGCGGCCGGGTGGTTGACTCGACCGGCTCACCGATCGCCGGCGCCACGGTGGTCGGCACCTGCGAGGGCGGCGTCTGCCGCCCTATCCCCGGCACCGAAACCGCCACCGACGCCCTCGGCGAGTTCCGCCTGCCGCCGTCGCTGTACAACACGGTGCCCGTGGGCCAGGCGGCGCGGCTGCTGATCCGCCTGCGCAACGGCGCCGAGCACGAGGCCGCCGCCGTCCCCGCGGCCGACGGCTCGGTCACGGTCAAGCTGCCCGTCGGCGGCGGCCAGGTGGCTTCCGCCGAGGCTCCCCGCGACGTCGCGCCCGACGAGCTGGCCGGCATCGTGGTCAACGCCCGGGGCAAGCCGATCGGCGGCGCCGAGGTGAACGCGTGGACCTGGTATCCGGGCAATGAGGCCACGACCAACGCGAAGGGCCTCTTCCGCATCAAGAACCTCGACAGGAACAGCAAGGTCGAGGTGCGGGTGAGCAAGCCGGGCTATACACCCCAGCTCTTTCTGATGCAGCCGACCGGTCAGCCCGGCTGGGTGATCGTGCTGGGGAACCGGACGTACTTCGAGGGCCGGGTCACCGGCCCCGACGGCAAGCCGGTCCCCGGCGCCCGCATCCGCGCCAATAACGGCCCCAAGCGGGCCGAGGGCGTCATGATCTCCGAGATCTGGACCGAGGCCACCACCGAAGACGACGGTCGATACCGGATGTACGCCCAGGCCGACGTCTACGACATCCAGGTCCGCGTGCCGGGCGTCGGCTCGGCGCGGCGGCCCGGCACCGCGATCGGCGCCGACGAGGCGAAGACGCTCGACATCGCCCTGACCCGCGGCGTCACATTCCGCGCCGAGGTGGTCGACAGCCTCACCGGCGACCCGGTGCCGGGCGTCCGTCTCTGGCACTGGCAGCACCCGGGCGTCGAGGGCCGGTCGAAGGACGATGGCGTCGTGGAGGTCGCCGACATGATGCCCGGCCCGTTCCAGTTCCAGGTCGAGGCCGTGGGCTTTGCCCGTTGGTGGTCGGACGAGGCGACGAGCGAGTGGAGCCGCTACAAGCTTGACGAGACCCGTGGCGGCTGGCAGCGGAACTTCGATCACATCGACTTCAACGTCCAGCCCGACATGAAGCCGGTGACGATCACGGTGGAGCGCGGTGTGACCGTGACGGGTCGGGTCCTCGACCCGGCCGGGAAGCCGGTCGCCGGCGCCACGGTCGCCCCCGCGCTGACCGGCACGGGTAACTCGCTGACCGGCGACACCCGGTTCAGCGTCGAGACCGGCGCGGACGGACGGTTCACCGCGTGCCTGCCGGCCAGCGGCAGGCGGTCATACAACCTCGTCGCCCACGACGGCAAGTACCAGCAGTGGCGGACCTGGGCCAACGGCGTGGGCCTGCCGATCCAGACGAAGCCGGGCGAGACGATCAACAGCGTCGAGCTCTCCCTGACGAGGCCGGCCACGGTCCGCGGCCGTGTGACCGACTCGCAGGGACGGCCGATCGCCGAGCGCGAGGTCCGCGCCAGCGCGGCGGACCAGCTCGAGAACCGCTATTATGACCCCACCACCACGACCCGGGCCGATGGTACCTATGAGCTGAAGTTCATCCGCCCGGGCGAGCAGTTCATCCAGGTCGATCCGTTCTGGCTCGACGCCCGCCAGGCGCCCGAGGGGACGAGTCACACGTTGAAGCTCCGCCCGGGTGAGTCGCAGGATGGCGTCAACTTCCAGGTCCGCTCCACGCAGCGCTGAACCACCGGGCCGACTCGAACCGCGACCCGGACCGATCGTGTTGCGAGGGCCGGGAGCCGATTCCCTCGTTCGGCTCCCGGCCCTTTGCATTGCGACTCACCGGCTTCCCGCCGGGATCGGGTTAGACCGCGAGCCTCCCGCTCGGTGACCGCGCGGGGACCGTCTGCGTCATGGCGGCCGCGGCCATCTCGATGACGCCGAGGACGACGTGGGGCATCCAGACGTGGTCGGCGAACCCGAACAGCCAGGGCGAGGCGGCCAGGAATAGCCCCGATGCGGCATCCAACCCCAGGTGGACCGGCATCGGGATCATCCCGTAGGCGCCCAGCTCGTAACGAGTGAGCAGGCTGTACAGGATCGCCCCCGCCCCGAGGGCGATGGGGACCCAGCTCTCGGGTCCGGCCCGGAACTGCAGCAGCCAGGGGGCTACGATCAGCAGGACCCCCATCAGATAGTCCATCATGCCGTGGACGCGGGTCGGTATGATTCTCATTGGTCAAGCTCCTCATGGTGTTGGCGAATGCGGGAAAATGCCGGCCCGTCGATCCGACTCGGGGTATCCCAGGCGACCCCGGGCGCAGGCCGATCGCGACCGACCGGTGGATGCCGGCGGCCTCCATCTGGAGGCCGAGACTCGCCCGCCAGGTTCCTCTTCCTCTGTCCCGCAGAGTGAGCGGACGAGCCATGGCGGCTTGACAGCGAGTTTCCGCAAGCCATGTGCCGCCGCCCTCGTAAGTCTCAAGGCCGCTCGCGCCGGTGACCCGGTCAACTGGCACCAGGCCGAGCGGCCTGCGCCCCCGGCCGGGCTCCGGTCCTGGCGCGTTGCCGGGTTTGCCGATGGTTGGCGCGAATGACGTCGGGGGTGGCTCCGACATTCGGGAGCGAGTCCGGATGCGCATTTACAGAATATGACAATCTTTGGGCTCGCGGCATGCTGGCGGCCGGCATCCACCCCGACTATAATCCCGAGATTCACCAGAACCCTCGGGAGGTTTTCGTCATGCGACGCTGGCTCGTCTTCGGTTGGATCTTCCTGGGCGGTGCCGCCGTGATGGCGGAGCCCCCGGCTAAAATCGCCTCGATCGAGGGCGTGACCGAGTACCGGTTCGCCAACGGGGCGCGGGTGCTGCTGTTCCCGGAGGCGTCGCGGCCGACTGTGACCGTGAACCTGACCGTGCTCGTCGGCAGCCGCCACGAAGGATACGGCGAATCGGGCATGGCCCACCTGCTCGAGCACATGGTCTTCAAGGGGACGTCGCAGCACCCGCTCATCCCCAAGGCGCTCCGCGATCACGGCGCCAGCTTCAACGGCACCACCAATTTCGACCGCACCAACTACTTCGAGACCATGCCCGCCACCGATGCGAACCTCGAGTTCGGCATCGCGATGGAATGCGATCGGCTGGTCAACAGCTTCGTCAAGGGCGACGACCTCCGGTCCGAGATGACGGTCGTCCGCAACGAGTTCGAGCGCGGCGAGAACAACCCGGCCTCGATCCTGAACCAGCGGATCTACGCCTCGGCCTACGAATGGCACAACTACGGCAAGGACACCATCGGCAGCCGGGCCGACATCGAGCGCGTGCCCATCGAGAACCTCCAGGCCTTTTACAAGAAGTATTATCAGCCCGATAACGTCGTGCTGATCGTCGCCGGCAAGTTCGACGAGGCAAAGGCCCTGGCCCTCGTCGAGAAATACCTCGGCTCGATCCCGAAGCCGACGCGGCGGCTGGACGCCACCTACACCGAGGAGCCGCCGCAGGACGGCGAGCGCACGGTGACCCTGCGACGGGTCGGGGCCGTCGGGTCGGTGGGCGTGGCCTATCACGTCCCGTCGGCCTCGCAGGCGGACTGGGCGCCGCTGAGCCTGCTGGGCGGCATCATCTCGCAGTCGCCCAACGGCCGGCTGTACAAGGCCCTAGTCGAGTCGAAGCTGGCCACGAGCGCGTCGGCCCGGTCGGACAACTCGCACGACCCCGGCCTGTTCACGGCCTCGGCGTCCTGCGAGCCCGACAAGCTCGACGCGGTGCGCGACGCCCTGCTCAAGACGCTCGAATCGCTCGGCGACGTGCCCTTCACCGACGACGAGGTGAACAAGGCGAAGCTTCGCAACAAGCGGAACGCCGAGATGCTCCAATCCAACAGCCAGGCCATGGCGCAGGCGCTGAGCTCGTCGTCGAGCCACGGCGACTGGCGGCTGCTGTTCATCCAGCGCGATCGGGTCGCCGCCGTGACCGCGGCCGACGTCAACCGCGTGGCGAAGACCTATTTCCGGCAGCCCAATCGCACGGTCGGCATCTTCATCCCGACGGGCGAATCGACGCGGCTGGCGGTCCCCGCCGCCCCGCCGATCGACCTGGTCGTCAAGGATTACAAGGGAGGCGCCGTGGGGGCGGCGGGCGAGGCGTTCGACCCTTCGCCGGCCAACCTCGACGCCCGGATCAAGGTCGTGAAGGACGGCGGCCTGAAGGCCGGCCTGCTGCCCAAGAAGAACCGCGGCGAGACGGTCTCGCTCGTGCTGACCTTGCACTACGGCAACCCCGAATCGCTCAAGGGCCAGACGGCCGTGGCCGGCATGCTGCCCGGCCTGATGATGGCCGGGACGAAGAAGCACGATCGCCAGGCCCTGCGCGAGGAGCTCGACTCGCTGGGCATCCGCATCTCGCCGGGCGGCGGCGGCGGGGGAAGAGGTCGCGGCGGCCGCGGCGGCGGCGGGGGCGGCGGCACGCCGGGCCAACTGACCTTCTCGGTGGAGGCCAAGCGCGACACCCTTCCGCGGGGGCTCGAGCTGCTCGGCGAGATCCTCCGCGAGCCGGCGTTCCCCCCGGAGGAGTTCGAGACGACCCGGCGCCGCTCGGCCTCGATGCTCTCCGCCGGCCGGACCGAGCCGGCTCCGCTGGCCCGCAACAAGCTCAGCCGCGCCCTGTCGCCCTACGCGAAGGATGACGTGCGTTATGTGCCGACGCTCGAGGAGACGATCGACCGCAACCGCGCCGTCACGCTCGAGCAGGTCAAGGCCCTCTACCAGACGCAGCTCGGCGGCACGCACGCCGAGCTGGGTGTCGTAGGCGATTTCGACCCGGAGAGCACGCTGCGGCTGGTGAGGCAGATGCTCGCCGGCTGGGAGGCGAAGACACCGTTCGAGCGGATCGACCACAAGGTCGGCGCCAGCGGCACGGGGACAAAGGACGACATCGTCACGCCCGACAAGTCGAACGCGGAATACCTCGCGGGGCTATCCTTCGCGCTGTCGGACGCCGACCCCGACTACCCTGCGCTTCGGATCGGTAACTTCATCTTCGGCGGCAGCACGCTGGCCTCGCGGATCGGCGACCGAATCCGCCAGAAGGACGGCCTGTCGTACGGTGCCACCTCATCGCTATCGGCCTCTTCCCACGACCCGGTGGCCTCGCTGACGGTGACCGTCAGCACCAACCCGGCGAACATCGACAAGGTCACCGCGGCCGTGATGGAGGAGCTCCAGCGGTTCCTCAAGGACGGACCGACCGACCGGGAGGTCGACGACGCCAAGCAGGCGTTCGTCGAATCTCAAAAGGTCGGCCGCACCAGCGATGCGGCGATCGCCGGCCAGATCGCCTCGAACCTGGAAACCGGCCGGACGTTCGCCTTCGCCGCCGACCAGGAGAAGGCCATCCTCGAGCTGACGCCGGCCCGGGTCCTCGAGGCGTTCCGCAAGCACATCGATCCCCAGCGGCTGGTCGTCATCCGCGCGGGGGATTTTCAGAAATAGCGTAGAACGAGGGGCCGGGAGGGTGCACGAGACGTCCTCCCGAGCCCCCGCTTGCGCCGAGAAAAGGCCGCCCCCTCGAGCTTTCTCCGATCCTGTGGCGACTCTTATCTCCCTTCACCGGCAAGCTCAGCGCATCCGCCGGCATCTCCCGGTCTGCGGTGGTGAGAGGAAGCAGCGAAACTCGTCGAACAGCCACATCTGCCCCTGTTCCGGCGCGGGCCGCTTGCCCGGCACGATCGCCCGCTAGTCCTCTCTGGCAAACCATCGGCGGCGAACTTCCCGATCATCTCCTCGGGTATGACCGACGAATAAGGTCAGCCCGGCTCTGAGGACCCGGCGACTGACCTCGCCGGTTCGCCGGAATCGGCGCCGTGCGACCGGCGACGTCCGGCCTACACCAGCGCCGTGCGACCGGCCGGGCGAACCGGCGACGTCAGTCGCCGGGTCCTAAGCCGGAGTCAGGCCAGCAGAAGGGACGATCCATTCGTTCAAGTGGTATGTTCACGTCCCGGAGTTGCCGCCTTAGGCCGAGTCCATTCACCTCACCGCGTTCTTCGGGATGCCGCCTTGGATCGGATCTCAGCCGATCGAATCCGTGCAAAGGGTGTTGTTTGTGCACCTGCATTGGAGGTAAGTTGGCATAACTTTCCTCTACACGCCGGCCGAGGGTCATCAGGTGGGGCCCTCGATGCCGACGACCCATCGCACGACCTCCGCGGAGTCTTCCCGTGGCGAAGAGACAGACGATGAACGCCGGGGATGGCGTGTCAGACGACACGACGGCGATCCGGGCCGCGGCCCCGTCCACGAACGGGCAGTTTGACGCCAAGGGTTTGCTGGCGGCGCTGAAGACGCTCAAGAAGGGAGACTTCAGCGTCCGCCTGCCGGCGGGGGACACCGTCGTCGGGGCTGCGATCGCCGAGGCGTTCAACGACCTCGCCGACCTGCTCGAGCACGACACCCGCGAGACGGCCCGGATCGTCACCGTCATCGGCAAGGAGGGCCGGATCACGCAGCGGGCCAACGTCGGGGCGGCCACCGGCGCCTGGGCGGACCGGATCGAGTCGATCAACACGCTGACGGGCGATCTCGTCCGGCCCACCGAGGAGGTCGCGCGAGTCATCGGCGCCGTCGCCAAGGGCGACCTTTCGCAGCGGATCCCGCTGGAGCACGAGGGGACGCCGCTCCAGGGCGAGTTCCTCCGCATCGGCACGACCGTCAATACGATGGTCGATCAGCTCGGCTCGTTCGCCTCGGAAGTCACCCGCGTCGCCCGCGAGGTGGGGACAGAGGGCAAGCTGGGCGGACAGGCCGACGTCAAGGGCGTCGCCGGTACGTGGAAGGACCTGACCGACTCGCGTCAACTCGATGGCCGGCAACCTCACGGCGCAGGTCCGCAACATCGCCGACGTCACCACGGCCGTCGCCAACGGCGACCTCTCCAAGAAGATCACCGTCGACGTCAAGGGCGAGATCCTCGAGCTCAAGAACACCATCAACACGATGGTCGATCAGCTCCGGTCGTTCGCCGCCGAGGTGACCCGCGTCGCCCGGGAAGTCGGAACCGAGGGCAAGCTGGGCGGACAGGCCGACGTCAAGGGCGTCGCCGGGACCTGGAAGGACCTCACCGACAGCGTGAACTTCATGGCCGGAAACCTTACCGGCCAGGTGCGCAACATCGCCGACGTGACCAAGGCGGTGGCCAACGGCGACCTGTCCAAGAAGATCACCGTCAACGTCAAGGGCGAGATCCTCCAGCTCAAGAACACCATCAACACGATGGTGGACCAGCTCAACAGCTTCGCCAGCGAGGTCACCCGCGTCGCCCGCGAGGTCGGCACCGAGGGCAAGCTGGGCGGACAGGCCGATGTCCGGGGCGTCGGGGGCGTCTGGAAGGACCTCACCGACTCCGTCAACAGCATGGGCGGCAACCTCACGGCCCAGGTGCGGAATATCGCCGAGGTGACGACATCGGTGGCCAACGGCGACCTGTCCAAGAAGATCACCGTCGACGTCAAGGGTGAGATCCTCCAGCTCAAGAACACCATCAACACGATGGTGGACCAGCTCAACAGCTTCGCCAGCGAGGTCACTCGCGTCGCCCGCGAGGTCGGCTCGGAGGGGCGGCTGGGCGGGCAGGCCCAGGTGCAGGGCGTTGCCGGTGTCTGGAAGGACCTCACCGACTCCGTCAACGGCATGGCCGGCAACCTCACCGGCCAGGTGCGGAATATCGCCGAGGTCACGACCGCCGTCGCCAACGGCGACCTCTCCAAGAAGATCACCGTCGACGTCCGGGGCGAGATCCGGGAGCTGAAGGACACCATCAACACGATGGTGGACCAGCTCAACAGCTTCGCCAGCGAGGTCACCCGCGTCGCCCGCGAGGTGGGCTCCGAGGGCAAGCTGGGCGGACAGGCGGTCGTCCGCGACGTGGCGGGCGTCTGGAAGGACCTGACCGACTCCGTCAACAGCATGGCCGGCAACCTCACGGCGCAGGTGCGCAACATCGCCGAGGTCTCCACGGCCATCGCCAACGGCGACCTCTCCAAGAAGATCACCGTGCCAGTCCGGGGCGAGATCCTCGAGCTGAAGGACACCGTCAACACGATGGTGGACCAGCTCAACAGCTTCGCCAGCGAGGTCACCCGCGTCGCTCGCGAGGTCGGCACCGAGGGCAAGCTGGGCGGCCAGGCGCGGGTCGAGGGCGTGGCCGGCACCTGGAAGGATCTGACCGACAACGTCAACCTGATGGCCAGCAACCTCACCGGCCAGGTGCGCAACATCGCCGAGGTCTCCACGGCCATCGCCAACGGCGACCTCTCCAAGAAGATCGCGGTCGACGTGAAAGGCGAGATCCTCGAGCTCAAGAACACCATCAACACCACGGTCGACCAGCTCAACAGCTTCGCCAGCGAGGTCACCCGCGTCGCCCTCGAGGTGGGCTCCGAGGGCAAGCTGGGCGGACAGGCCGTCGTCCGGGGCGTGGCGGGCGTCTGGAAGGACCTCACCGACTCCGTCAACAGCATGGCCGGCAACCTCACGGCGCAGGTGCGCAACATCGCCGAGGTCACCACCGCCGTCGCCAACGGCGACCTGCGCAAGAAGGTCGCCGTCGACGTCAAGGGCGAGATCTCGCAACTCAAGAACACCATCAACGCGATGGTCGACCAGCTCAACAGCTTCGCCAGCGAGGTCACCCGCGTCGCTCGCGAGGTCGGCACCGAGGGGCGTCTCGGCGGCCAGGCCCAGGTGCAGGGCGTGGCGGGCGTCTGGAAGGACCTGACGGACAGCGTCAATTCCATGGCCGGCAACCTCACCGGATCAGGTGCGCAACATCGCCGAGGTCACCACCGCCGTCGCCAACGGCGACCTGACCAAGAAGGTGACGGTGGACGTCCGGGGAGAGATCCTCGAGCTGAAGAACACCATCAACGCGATGGTCGACCAGCTCAACAGCTTCGCCAGCGAGGTCACTCGCGTCGCCCGCGAGGTGGGGACGGGCGGCAAGCTGGGCGGCCAGGCCGTCGTCCGGGGCGTGGCAGGGGTCTGGAAGGACCTCACCGACAACGTCAACTCGATGGCCGGCAACCTCACGGATCAGGTGCGCAACATCGCCGAGGTCACCACGGCCGTCGCCAACGGCGACCTGTCCAAGAAGATCACCGTCGACGTCAAGGGCGAGATCTCGCAGCTCAAGAACACCATCAACGCGATGGTCGACCAGCTCAACAGCTTCGCCAGCGAGGTCACCCGCGTCGCCCGCGAGGTCGGCACCGAGGGCCAGCTCGGCGGCCAGGCCCAGGTCCGGGGCGTGGCGGGCGTCTGGAAGGACCTCACCGACAGCGTCAATTCCATGGCCGGCAACCTCACGGCGCAGGTGCGGGGCATCGCCAAGGTCGTCACGGCCGTCGCCAACGGCGACCTGAAGCGCAAGCTGATCGTCGAGGCCAAGGGGGAGATCGCCGCGCTGGCGGGCACGATCAACGAGATGACCGATACCCTGGCCACCTTCGCCGAGCAGGTGACCACCGTCGCCCGCGAGGTGGGCGTCGAGGGGCAGCTCGGCGGCCAGGCCAAGGTGCCGGGCGCGGCCGGGACCTGGAAGATGCTCACGGAGAACGTCAACCAGCTCGCCGCCAACCTGACGACCCAGGTCCGCGCCATCGCCGAGGTCGCCACCGCGGTGACCAAGGGCGACCTGACGCGCTCGATCACCGTCGAGGCCCTGGGCGAGGTCGCCGCGCTCAAGGACAACATCAATGAGATGATCCGCAACCTCAAGGACACCACCCAGAAGAACACCGAGCAGGACTGGCTCAAGACGAACCTGGCGAAGTTCACCCGGATGCTCCAGGGCCAGCGCGACCTGATGACCGTCACCAAGCTCATCCTCTCCGAGCTGGCGCCGGTGGTCTCGGCGCAGCACGGCGTCTTCTACCTCATGGATCAACCCGACGCGAACCCCGTGCTCCGGCTGACGAGCACGTACGCCTATCGCGAGCGGAAGGGGCTGCACAACGCCTTCCGCGTCGGCGAGGGCCTGGTGGGCCAGTGCGCCTACGAGAAGGACCGGATCCTGGTCACCGACGTCCCCGACGACTACATCCGGATCGGCTCCGGGCTGGGCGAGGCGACCCCGCTGAACATCGTCGTGCTGCCGGTCATCTTCGAGGGCGAGGTCAAGGCGGTCATCGAGCTGGCCTCGTTCCACAGCTTCAAGGAGATCCACCTCAGCCTGCTCGACCAGATCACCGAGACGATCGCGATCGTGCTCAACACGATCGAGGCCAACATGCGCACCGAGTCGCTGCTGAAGCAGTCGCAGTCGCTGGCCGGCGAGCTGACGACCCAGCAGGACGAGCTGCGCGAGACCAATACCCGGCTGGAGAAGCAGGCCGAGACGCTCCGCGCCTCGGAGGAGCTGCTCAAGCAGCAGCAGGACGAGCTGCGGCGGGCCAACGAGGAGCTCGAGACCAAGGCCGGCCAGCTCACAATGCAGAAGACCCAGGTCGAGGGCAAGAACCGCGAGATCGAGCTGGCCAAGCTGGCACTCCAGGAGAAGGCCGAGCAGCTCGAGCTGACGTCGAAATACAAGTCCGAGTTCCTGGCCAACATGTCGCACGAGCTGCGGACCCCGCTCAACAGCTTGCTGATCCTCTCGGAATGCTGGCGGAGAACGCCGAGAAGAACCTGACGTCCAAGCAGGAGGAGTTCGCCAAGACGATCTACGCGGCGGGCTCCGACCTGCTCTCGCTGATCAACGACATCCTGGACATGGCCAAGATCGAGTCGGGGACGATGGCGATCGAGCCGGGCGACCTCGCGTTCGCCGAGCTCCGCGAATACGTCGAGCGCACCTTCCGCCCGATGGCACAGACCAAGGGCCTGGAGCTGGGCGTCGAGCTGGGCGCCGACCTGCCGGCCTCGATCTCGACCGACGCCCGCCGGCTCCAGCAGGTGCTCCGCAACCTGCTGTCCAACGCCTGCAAGTTCACCGAGAAGGGGCGGGTCGACCTGCGGATCGAGCTGGCCGACGGCGGCTGGTCGGCCGACCATGCCGTCCTCGGCCGGGCCGGCCGCGTGGTGGCCCTGTCCGTCGTCGACACCGGCATCGGCATCGCCGCGGACAAGCTGAAGATCATCTTCGAGCCGTTCCAGCAGGCCGACACCGGGACCGGCCGCCTCTACGGCGGGACCGGCCTGGGCCTGTCGATCAGCCGCGAGATCGCCCGCCTGCTCGGCGGCGAGATCCGGGTCCGCAGCACCCCCGGCGAGGGGAGCACCTTCACGCTCTACCTGCCCGTGACCTACCAGCCCCCGGCCCACCGCACCCCGCCGGCCTTGCCGGGCGAGACGGGGGCCCTCATCGGCCGCGCCGCCGCCCTCGAGATCGCCTCCCGCACCGAATCGTTCTCCCCCGCCGACGGCGCCGCGCGGTCGGGCGCCGGCCCTGCCCCAGGTGGAGGTGGGCGGAGACCGCGACGACCTCCAGCCGGGCGACCGCCTCGTCCTGATCGTCGAGCACGACCCCAAGTTCGCCTCGATCCTGCTGGAGATGGCCCACCAGATGGGTTTCAAGGGCCTGATCACCTCGCGCGGCGAGATGGCCCTGGAGCTCGCCCAGTTGACCAACCCCGACGCGATCACCCTCGACCTGCGCCTGCCCGACATGGGCGGCTGGGTGGTCCTGGACCGCCTCAAGCACCACCCGGCCACCAGCCATGTCCCCGTCCACATCATCTCCGGCGACGAGAGCTGGCGGCGCGGCGTCAAGCGGGGCGCCTTCGCCGCCCTGCAGAAGCCCGTCGACCCCAGGTCGCTCAAGGACGCGTTCGCCAACCTGCGGAGCTTCCTCGAGCGGCGAATCCGGTCGCTCCTGGTCGTCGAGGACAACGAGGTCGAGCGCCGCCACATCGTCGATTCGGCCGGCGACGACGACGTCCGCGTCACCGCCGCGGCGACCGGCGCCGAGGCCATGGCGGCGCTGAAGGCCCAGCCCTTCGACTGCGTGGTCGTCGACCTCGGCCTGCCCGACGTGGCCGGCCTCGACCTCATCGAGTCGATCAAGAAGGACCCGGCCACGACCAACGTCCCGATCATCGTCTATACCGGCCGGGACGTGACGCCCGGCGAGAAGGTGCAGCTCGAAGGCCTGGTCGAGTCGGTCATCACCAAGGACTCGCGCTCGCTGGAGCGCCTGCTCGGCGAGACGGCGATCTTCCTCCACCGAGTCGAGAAGGATCTGGAGCCATCCGTCAAGGAGGCGGTGCAACAGGTCCGCCAGGCCGGCGAGAACATCGCCCGGAAGAAGGTGCTCATCGTCGACGACGACGTCCGCAACCTCTACGCACTGACCAGCATGCTCGAACTCTGGGGGATGGAGGTGACCGCGGCGGAGGACGGCCGCGAGGCGCTCGATATCCTCGCCAGGACGCCGGGCATCGACGTGGTTCTGATGGACATCATGATGCCGGAGATGGACGGCTACCAGACCACGCGCGCGATCCGCGAGCTGCCGCAATTCCGCGACCTGCCGATCATCGCCCTGACGGCCAAGGCGATGAAGGACGACCGCCGCAAATGCCTCGACGCCGGCGCCTCCGACTACATCGCCAAGCCGGTGCAGGGCGAGCAGCTCCGGTCGCTCCTGCGGGTCTGGCTCGACCGCCCGCGGTGAGAGGCCGCAGGGATTCCCCCAGGATAGAAATCTCCGAAATCGCAGATCCAACCATCCCAGGTGCCGGCAGCAGATGGCATTCGACGGATCATTCAGCGTCCAGTATTGAATCTCCGATCCCGCTCTTCCGCGCACCCCGAGCCCAGGCCGAACCCGACCGCCGCCGCCTGCCCCCGGAGACCCGCCCGTGCCCGCCGAGCCGCAAGTCAACATACTGATGGTGGACGACACGCCGAACAACCTCTTCGTCCTGGAGGCGACCCTGGGCGATTTGGGGCAGAACCTCGTCCGCGGCAGGCTCCGGCGTGGAGGCGCTGCGACGCCTGCTCAGCGACGACTTCGCGCTGATCCTGATGGACGTCCAGATGCCCGGCATGGACGGCTTCGAGGTCGCCGAGCTGATCCGCCAGCGGGAGCGCACGCGGCTCACCCCGATCATCTTCCTGACCGCCTACGAGCGCACCGACTCGCAGATGTTCCGGGGCTACTCCGCCGGCGCCGTCGACTTCCTGTTCAAGCCGATCGTGCCGGAGGTGCTCCGCTCCAAGGTCCGGGTGTTCGTGGACCTGCACTGGGCGACGGAGCAGGTCCGGCGCCAGGCCGAGCAGCTCCGCGAGAACGAGCGCCGGGAGATGGACCACCGGCTCGCCGAGGAGCGGCGGCGGGCCGAGGAGGAGCGGATGCAGATCCGGCTTCGGGTCGCCCGCGAGGTCCAGCAGAAGCTATTCCCCGCCGCCGCGCCCTCGTGCCCGGGGTTCGAGATCGGCGGGATGTCGCACCCAGCCGAGCTGACCGGCGGCGACTACTTCGACTATTTCCCGCTGCCGGACGACGGTGTCGGGGTCGCCATCGGCGACGTCTGCGGCCACGGCTTCGGCCCGGCCCTGCTGATGGCGTCCACTCGGGCCTACCTGCGGGCCCTGGCCCTGACCAACGCGCGGGTCGGTGAGATCCTCACTCTGACCAACCGAGCACTCGCCGCGGACGTCGACGAAGGCCGGTTCGTCACCCTGTTCCTCTGCCGCCTCGATCCGGCCGCGCGCGTCCTGGTCTACGCCAATGCCGGCCACCCGCCCGGCTACGTCCTGGGACACGACGGCTCGAGTCCGCGCCGTGCTCGAGAGCACGGGCCTGCCGCTGGGCCTCCTGGACGAAGCCGAATTCCCGGAGTCCGAGGCCGTCGCGCTCGAGTCCGGCGACTGCATACTGCTGCTGACCGACGGCATCTTCGAGGCCGTCGGGCCCGACCAGTCGTACTTCGGCCTCGAGCGTGCGCTCGACGTCGTCCGGGCCCACCGCGGCGAGCCCGCCGGCCGGATCGTCGAGGTGCTCCATCAGGCGGTGCGCGACTTCGCGAAGAACGATTCCCTCGGCGACGACGTGACCAGCGTGATCATCAAGGTTGGCCCCCGAGAGTGAAGAACTGGGGTCGATCGGCTTCATCCATCCCAGAAACGTCCGGGCGAAATCGATGATTCGCCCGGGATCGCCGGCAGGACGCCGGACATCGAAGGGGGAGCACCATGTTCCGGACGCCCATCGCCCTCATCATCCTGACCGCCGGGTTATTCCTCGGCGTCTCGGATGCTCATGCCCAGGTGGAGCTATGGCTCACCGACCCGGGCGGGTCGGCGCAGTTCGAGAAGCAGCCGGACGGCCCAGCACCCGCCGGCGCATTGGATCGGCATCCCACGATTGTGCTCGATCGAACGAAGACCTACCAGGCCATCGACGGGTTCGGGTACACGCTGACCGGCGGCAGCGCCGGGCTGATCGCCAGGATGGACGCCGCCAGCCGCAAGGCGCTGCTGAAGCGAGTTGTTTTCTCTCGAGGGCCCGAGCCTCGGCGTCAGCTATCTGCGTGTTTCGATCGGCGGCATCCGATCTGGATGATCGCGTCTTCAGCTACGACGACCTTCCGCCCGGGCAGGTCGATCCCGAGCTCGACGGGCTTCAGCCTGGCCCCGGATCGCGCGGCGTGATCCCCGTGCTGAAGGAGATCCTCAGGATCGCCCCCGACATCAAGATCCTGGGCTCGCCGTGGTCGCCGCCCGTTTGGATGAAGACCAACGGCAAGTCCGTCGGCGGCAGCCTGAAGCCCGAGTATTACGGCGCCTACGCCGATTACTTCGTCAAGTACATCCGCGGCATGAAGGCCGAGGGCATCCGGATCGACGCCATCACCATCCAGAACGAGCCCCTGCACCCCGGGAACAACCCGAGCCTGCTCATGCAGGCCAACGAACAGGCCGAGTTCATCAAGGTTCACCTCGGCCCCGCGTTCCGGCGGGCCGGGCTCGACACCAAGATCATCGTCTACGACCACAACTGCGATCGGCCCGATTATCCGATCTCCATCCTGAACGATCGCCGAGGCGCGGAAGTTCGTGGATGGCTCCGCGTTCCATCTCTACGCCGGCAAGATCGACGCCCTCTCGGCCGTCCACCGGGCCCATCCCGACAAGAACCTCTACTTCACCGAGCAGTGGATCGGCGCCCCGGGGAGTCTGAAGGGGGACCTCGACTGGCACACCCGCGAGCTGACGATCGGCGCCACCCGCAACTGGAGCCGCACGGTGCTCGAATGGAATCTCGCCTCCGATCCGAACCTCGAACCCCACACGCCGGGAGGCTGTACGAAGTGCCTGGGCGCCCTCACGATCGACGGCAACGCGATCACGCGCAACCCCGCGTACTACGTCGTCGCGCACGCCTCGAAATTCGTCCGGCCCGGGTCGGTTCGAGTCGCGACCAATGAGCCTCGCGGGCTCCCCAACGTCGCCTTCGTGACGCCCGACCGTCGGACGGTGCTGATCGTGCTCAACGATGGCGACTCGTCGCAGACTTTCCAGATCCGCGACGGGGACAAGCGGGTGACTTCGACCTTGCCGTCGGGTGCCGTCGGGACGTATGTCTGGCCGCAGCCCTAGCGTGCGCGAAGCGTGATTGGCCTACGGACGTGTGAGCGATGTCCACCGACCGGGGAGCCGGTCCGACCCGATTGCATCCGACGGACCGGACCGGTTCAGTCTCTTGCGGGAGCCGGCTCCTGCCGGCGATCGGTCGGTCGGCTGGCCCGGGTCCGGTCCGATCCGTTGTAGGAGCCGGCTCCTGCCGGCGATCGGTCGGGCCGATGCCGACCGGATCGGGCGGACCGGATCGGATCGGGAGCAGGAGCTCCCTCCTACAAGGGGATCGGTTCGGATCGGTTCGGTCCGTTGTGGGAGCCGGCTCCTGCCGGCGATCGGGCCGGCCGATGCCGACCGGGCCGATCCGTTGTAGGACCGCCCGAATTCCATCACTGTCCGTTCCGCCGCTGGGGCCTGGCGATGACGACGTCGCCCAGCTCGAGGGACTCGCCGGCGCCGACGGTGAACTCGCGGCAGATCACGGGCTCGCCCCCGGCGAACGCCGGCGTGAAATCCACAATCCGATAGGTCGCGCCGGGAATCAGCGCGGCGAACGTCACCCGGCCCTGCGCGTCGGTCTCGAGGAGCGTGCCGTAATGGACCGGGTCAAGATACGCCATCGTCGACGCGTCGGCGAACAACGGCCCTTCCTTCGCCGCCAGGCCCGAGAACACCGGGCCCGGGGCAACGATCATCGTGACCAGGTTGCCGGCGTTATATCGCTCGAGCGGCTTGCCGTCGGGACCGACCAGCCGCGCCATCGCCAGGCCGCAGCGCCCGAGGCGGACGGTGATCGGCCCGTCCGCCGCGTTCCTGGCCGAAATCCGGACCGTGCCGCCAAGCTGGCGATTCGGCTCGAGAAAATGGACGGGGACCTCGGCATCCTCGGCAGGATCGAGCCCGTGCAGCGTGAACCGGCCGTCGCGCACATGGCCGCGGCCGCGGTCGTCGGTGACGTACCAGCGCTGCCATCCTCCCATCGGGCACCTTTTGCAGGACGATCCGGCTGTAGAACCACGCGTCCGGGACAGGCCGGCCGTCGGGGTCGACGACCCGGCCGCGGACCGTCGCGCCCCGGCGGAGGGTCAGGTCGAATTCGTCGGGCCCTCCGGGCTTCACCTCGATGGCGCGGGCGGCCTGGCCGTAGAGCCGATCGCGGCGTCGCGGTCCGCCGAAGGCGCCCGTGATCCCGCCGACCTCGCGGAGCACGAATTCGTCGGAGCCGGTCGCGCTCAGGTAGCACGCGCTCGTTCGGCGCGGCGATCCGGTACATGCCATCGGGTCCCGTCAACGCGAAGCCGGGCATCCCCTGCGACGGGTTGCGAGGGAGCTGCGCGGGAAGGACCCAAACGACGGCGCCGGCGATCGGCTGGCCCGTGCCCTCCTCGGTGACCTTGCCGTGCAAGAGCGTGCCCCGCGGCAGGGCCAGGTCGACCGACTGCTCGACCGTCCCCTTGGGCCATTCGACCGGCTTGCCCACCATCAGGTACGGCCCGGGCTCGGGCGCGTTGGCATTGACCGAGTCATGGATGAGGAACGCCGAGACCGGCGTGTACCCGGCGCGGAACCGTCCCTCGCCGTCGGCCGTGTACCGACGCTGGCCGGCCGTGACCACGGCGTGCGGGACAGCCCTGGCCGGTATCGGCATAGGTGACACGCCCCACGATCCGCCGCGCCGGCTGCACGGTCAGCCGGATCGGCGCGGCGTTCGGTCCGGGCTCGGCCCTGACCACCGGGAAGGGTGGGCGGATCGGCCGGTCCTCGGTGGTGCAGGTCGACACGTCGGTCAGCGGGAGCGAGTACCGCGGATCCTCGGTCGTGAGCAGCAACTGCACCTCGGGCCCGACCCCGCGCAGGGTGAACCGGCCGTCATCGTCGCTGACCGCCGGACCGGGCCAGCCGGACAGCTCGTGCCAGGGAGGATCCATCCAGTCGGGCCGGAAGATCGGCGTCGTGATCTCTTTCTTCACGATGGCATGGACCGAGCGGACCCACAGCGACAATCCGCGCGCGGGCTGGCCCTGCACGTCGAAGATCCGGCCGTGGATGACCTGCTCGGCTCGCAGGGCGATGTCGGCCGTGGGCGGATCGATGTCGGGATCGATCTCGGTCCAGCCGAGGCCGTAGCCGGGCGCCATGGCGGTGGCGACAAATCGGTCGTACCGCATCGACGAGGTGCGCGGCAGCTCGACCCGGAACGCGCCCGAGCCATCACACCGCGCAGGGTATTCGGTCATCGGAATGCTCACCGGCTGGTGCGTCGGCCGGTCGGCCAGCTTGGATTGCAGGATCACCATCACGGCCGCACCGGGCACCGGCTTGCCGGCGGGATCGAGCACGCGGCCGGCGAACGTCATCCGCGCGGCCGGATCGTCGGCCGCCCGATTGCCGGCGCCCGGTTCTTGCCCGGCCGCCTCGTCGGCGGTTGCCCGCGCCTCGACGCGCAGCAGGGCCATCGGCAGCACGGCAATGCTCGCGGCCAGACACCGCCAGCGCCGCGGCCCTGCGGCCCGGCCCGCGCCGGCGCCGATCGGGGTCGAGGATCGCCAGCAGCCGGCCCTCGAGCTGCGACGGCCGCGCCATCGCCAGCGCACCCATCGGAGCGGCGCGTGGCGACGCGCAGGCCCCGGGCGATCTCGAGCAGGTGGTCCGCGTAATCGCTCGCCCGCGCGCCGGCCAGCAGCACGACGTCGTCGCAGGCGCGCTCGCGCTCGATCCGCATCCGGCGCGACGCGACCCAGGCCAGGGGATGGAACCAGTACAGCGCACAAGACGCGACAGCCAGCCACTGCGTCAGGCAGTCGAACCGCCGGACGTGCGCCAGCTCGTGCAGCAGGACGGCGCGACGACGGTCGAGGCCCCACGCGTCGGCCTCGGCCGGGAGTAGGACGACGGGCCGGACCCCGCCCCAGGTCATCGGCATGGCGGCGCCGGGGCTCCTGAGCAAGACGACGCGACGGGTCAGCCCCAGCCGCGTCGCGAGCTCATGGAGCAGGTCGCGCCAATCCGCGTCATCGATCGGCCGGGCGTCGCGCGTCAACCGTCGCAACGCGATCCGGCCGGCCACCGGTCTCGCCAGGACACCCAGGCTCCCGGCCAGCCAGACCGCCCAGATCCACGACCACGAAGGAGGCGGCAAACGCCAGGTTCGGGCGGGCGGCGGTGCGATCGTCGGCGCGGTGGTCGGCCGTGGTGCCGGCGCGGCCCCGTCGAGCTCATTCCCCTCGAATGCGCGTCCGTCCTGGTCATCCGGCGAGGTAATCATGGCCGTGGACACTGGGGCGGGGGCGAGCGCCCGGGACCCTTGCGAGTCCGTGCCGTCATCCCCGGTCATGGGCAGGACGCTCCAGCTCCAGCCGGGCAGGGCGAAGGACAGGACGGGGATCGCCAGGGCGGCGGCGAGTCCCAGGCACCAGGCAAGGTGCCGGGCCGCGGCCGACGACCGTCGCAGCAGCAAGCTCGCCACGCCCGCCGCGGCGAGGACAAGGGTCGCCTTGGCGACGATGTCCCCCGCCAGCGTGGCGCGGGGCGATCGGGACAGCAGGTCGAGGATCATCGTGGCGTTCATGATCAATGTCCCTCCTTCCGGGCCCGTTTGATGAGCCGCGAGAGCCGGTCGAGCTCGTCGTCCGAGAGCCTGGTATCCGACAGGTCCAGGAGCGCGGCGACCGTCTGCTCGGTCGAGCCGTCGAAGAAGGTCCGCACGAGCTGCTGCAAGGCCGACCTTCGCGCCTGGTCGCGCGGCACGGTCGGCAGGAACACGTACCGCGGCCCCTGCTGGTCGTGCCGCAGGTGCCCCTTCTCCTCGAGCACGCGCAGCATCGCCCGCACCGCCGAATAGCTGGGCGGATCCGGCATGTCCTCGAGCACCTCCGCCACAGTCGCCTGCCCCCGTCGGTAGATCGAATCCATGATCTGCCGCTCGCGACGGCTCAGCCCCGCCTTGTCCTTGCCTTCCCCGCCCATCACGCACCCTCCCGCCCGGCTAGAAAACTAGCACCATGCTAGAAAAATAGCAGGAGCGACGAGGTTGTCAAGAGGTTGGTGCTAATTGTGGGAATCAGCATTCTGTGTACAAGTGTTAATTAATTTGTAGCGATTGGCAAAAGAGAGGATCCGGCGGACGGAGCCGCCTCCTACAAGATGACGCGGGGGTTCAGCCGCTGTAGGAGCCGGCTCCGTCCGGCGATTCTTCGAGAGGATCGGCTCCGGCCCCGCCGCCGGTCGGACCTGTGTCGGCAGGCCGGACCCAACCGTGTGTTCGGCGCGGGTATCCGCCGCCGCCGGTCGAACCTCGTAGGATGGGCAATCCCCATTCCGCGGAGTGGCACTTCGAATCGAAACAGCGTGCGCCATGAGGGGCATGATCGTCAACTCGAACGGCCGGAATCGGATCCGGCCGAGGGGCGGGACATGGCCTGTCCCACCCCTCGGCCGACGATCCGACCTGGCCGCAATCCATGACCCGGCCGCGGCGCCGGCGATCACCACGCGGCCATCCGAGGGCGGCTGCTCCGTCGGACCACAACAACGACCGCCGCGAAGCCGACGCCCGTGAGCACCATCGAGCCGGGCTCGGGCACAGAAGCTTGGGCCACGAAGCCGTGGGCCGCCCCGTTCGCGTCGGTGTAGAACCCGGTGATCTCACCCGAGTTGTTGATCCCCGTGATCTGCGTGACCTCGACGCCGTTGTTGAACCCCGCGCCGGGGTCGTCGAGGAACGAGTACTGCCCGGTGTTGGTGTTGAAGAGGAAGCCGTGCTGGCTGGTGGTCGAGTCGCCGTAGTAACCGACCGCGATCCCCTGGTCGTTGACGCCGAGGATCTGCGTGAACACGAAGGTCGCGCCGGGCTCGCCGGGGACCGCCGAGATCATCGGATCGGCGATCGCGGTGCCCGTGAGCGTGCTGGGCGGGCTGGCGGCATTGAACTGCGCCATGAACCCGTGATCTTGCCCGTCATTGCCCAGATAGAAGCCGACGACGAGGCCATTGTTGTTGATCCCCTGGGCGTTGACGCCATCGGGTCCCGACGGGGCGTTGATCGTGGTGAGCTTCGAACCGTCCAGGACGTAGCCGGGGGTTATATCGGCGTTGGTCGTGTACTGGCCGACGATCAAGCCGTGATCGTTGATCCCGAAGGCGGCCGCCGAGACGCCGTTATTCGGGATGTACGTGCTGACATCGCCATTCGTGAGCGTGAAGGCGTTGTTGTTCCCGTCGCTGCCGACGACCGTGCCCGACGAGTTGACCCCGTTGACCACGCCGAATGCCGAATTGTTGATGTTGATCGAGTTTGTCGCCGTCGAAACCAGCGGGTTGGCCGTGTAGTTCTGGAAGTTCCCATTGGCGTCGGAGTCGAACCCGACGATGGTCCCCGTGTTGGAGATCCCGTTGATCGTCGTCCCGGCGCCGTTCGGCGTCGGACCGTCGAAATTGGTGAAACCATAGCCCGACCCCGAGACTTGGCCGATGATCGTGAGGTTCCCACCGGCCCGGGCGGGTGCCGTCCAGACGAGTGCCGTCAGCAGGGTGGCGGTAGGTAGGGCGCGCAGCATCTTCATGGTCTGCTCTCCTTGGGGTTCGTGATTGTACGAGCACACGTCGATGCGGGACGTCGGGCGCTCGTCAGGGTAGGGAACCGACGGAGACGTTCAGCCGGATGTCCATCGGATCATCCCCGGGCGACGACTCCTCTACCGGGACATTGCCGAAGCGGTTCGATGCCGGACAAGAAAACAGAAGTTTCGATCGCAAGCGAGTACGGAACCGTCCCACGGCGGGTGGATGTGAGGGTGGCCGTGGTCCTCCTGCGACCGGCGATGCCGGTGGTACAATCGAGTCCCGGCGAGGGCGCGAACGGAAAGGGTTCGGCGACGAACTCTTTCGGCGCCCAGGGTTCTCCTCGATTGAGAGGTCATCATGACGATCCGGGCCCATCGGCTCTGCGAGATCTTCCACCAGGTTGGGATCGCCCTGCTCGTCATCGGGGTGGCCCGACCTTCCGCCGGGGCCGAGCCGCCGCGACGGCCCGTCCTCATCGGCTACTCGGAGCTGCGCACCGACCTTCCGGGCGGCCGGCACGCGAATGTGTCGACGATGCGCGCGATGGTCGTCGCGGTCAACGGTCAAGGCCGACGGCCGATCGCCGAGGGCCTGAGCCGCGAGCCCGACACCTCGACCCAGTTCGCGGGCTGGTCGCCCGACGGCCGGCTGGCGATCGTCGGCCGCGGCTGGGAGAGCCCCGAGAACGCCCGCTGGGAGGAGGAACACCGGCAGTTCCGCTTCACCGCCAACGGCTACCTCCACGACATGTACCTGGTCGATCTGGTCGCCGGCTCGGCCGTCAACCTCACGGCGATCGACCGCGTCAGCTTCTACAACACGGGACTTTTCTTCTGGCCGGGCGACCCGGGCCGGCTCGGCTTCCAGGCGCTGATCGACGGCAACTCGCACCCCTTCCGGATGGATCGCGACGGCCGGAACAAGGGCGACCTGACGGCCGGCTCGCGCGAGTTCGCCTACGGGTTCGTCGCGTCGCGGGACGGCCGGCGGATCGCCTACCACAAGAGCTATCAGGTCTACGTCGCCGACGCCGACGGATCGAACGCGCGCCGGATCGACACCGGGCAGCCGTTCAACTTCGGGCCGCAGTGGTCGAGCGACGGCCGGCACCTGCTGTTCCTCGCCGGCGAGCACGAGAACTGCCACCCTTACGTGGCGAACGCCGACGGCACCGGCCTCCGCAAGCTCGCCGATCGGGGCGGCTACCGCGGCGTGATCGCCTTCCTCGATGTACCCGACTTCCACTCCGGCAGCAGCGACGTCCCGGCCTGGTCGGCCGACGGCGCCGCGGTTTATTACACGGCGAAAGTCGGCCCCCGAGTCGAGCTCTTCCGCGCGACGCTCGACGGCCGCACCGAACCCCTCACGCGGTCCACCGATGGCACGCTCCATTATCATCCGACCCCATCGCCGGACGGCCGCTACCTGTGCTTCGGATCGCAGCGGCGGGGTGTGCGCCAGCTTCACGTCCTCCAACTCGCGGACCGTTCCGAGCATCGCATCACCGACCTGACACAAGGCCACGCCGCCATGTGGCCGCACTGGCAACCCGCTGTCGCCGATTAATCGTGTCACGCATTGGTAGCGGCAGACGGGCGAGGGGCCAAAGCCTACCGACTGCGGACTCGGCCCGGTCTGTCCAGGACGCATTCACCGCATCGGACCGACCCGAGCTTCTCTGTGGAGCCGGCTCTATCCCGCGACCGGGTCGGGCTAGGCCGGGTCAAATCGAGGGATGAGCCGCCGGGGCGGGAGTTTGGGAGCCCTCCGCTCGTCCAGGTCTCCTGGACTGTCTTCGCCTCTCAGGCCAATCCATGCAATCGTTCGAACACTCATCTCAAGGTGGTCGGCTCGTTAGACGTATTGGATAAAACATCCGTTGGCGGGCCTGCACGGCCTCAACCGAAGAATTTTTCGAAAATTCTCAAGAAAATCGAATCAATAGCCGGTCTCTTGCGTCTAATATAAGTTCGCTGTCCTCCCCAGATTCTCAGCTCTTTGGCAATTCGGTCGATGGTCTTTAATCGCCCGGGCTATCGGCTCGATCGGGATTTCATGCCTCCTTCGCGTTGGCAGCCAGAGTCGCTTCGTTTGGATCACGCTACTGTGCGTGATTGTTTGAATTGGTGTGCTCATCTCGCTCGCATGCGTCGTTGGGTGAGATTCTCATGGCATGCAGGTCGCCCGGGCGCCGGCCCTCAAAAAAACGTGCGAACGAACCCAAAGATGGGACGACTTTGCCGATCAGGCGGGGTCGTCCGGGAAGAGCGACCCCGCCTCAGGGGCCGAAACAGCGCGAACGAAGCCACGGTCTTCGGAGCTGTATCGGATTTGACGGTGGCAACGTTTCGGTCGGCGGGTGGTGCGTGCACTCCGACGTCGCGAGACGGGACGCATCCATCCGTGGTTCGCCAGGGTCGGAAATCGTTGGCTTCGGTGCGGGTAGCCGCGTGACAATGGCGTCCACCCCGCCGAGAATGAGGCGAGGCGGGAGGGCGGAGGTCGTTCGCCCGAGGCGGACGTCCGCTGCCCCGGCGCCTCGAGATCCTCGTCGGAGGTCGGTCATGTCCGTGAGGCGCGGGCTGGCGATCGTCGCGATCAGTGCGGTCGGGTTCGGGGTGGCCGGTGGGCTGCTCGGGCTGGCGCTGGGCGTGGGGATGCCGGGGTATTACCGGGGCGTGTTCCGCGCGGCCGCCGATCCGGGGTTCCGGCCGGCGGAAGTCGGGTTCGGACTGGGCTGTACACAGGGTGCGGCGGCCGGGGTGATCGTGGGGCTGGTGCTCGTGATCGCCACGGCGATGAGGGGGCGGCGCGCCGACGAGACGGGGCCAGTGTCGAGTCGAGCGGGCTGGAGTCGTCGCCTCGTGGTGCTGTTGCTGCTCCTCGGCGGAATGGCAGGCAGCGGGGTGGTTGGATTCGTGGCCGGCGCCCTGGTGGGCCAGACGCTGCTCTACCGGCTGCAGGGCGAGGATCGGATCAGCCGGGTCCAACCGGTGCTCCGCGATCCGGCCTTCCGAGCCGTCCAGGCCGAGGCCACCTCCGACGGCCAGCTCGTCCTGCTCGGGACGGTCGCCTCGGACGAGGATCGACCGAGGCTCCTCGAGCGGCTCCGGTTCCTGTTCGGCGACCAGGAGGCCCGTCACCTTGCGGCCGACGTCAACGTGGCCGTACGCTAGCCACCGAGGATCGCGTGCTCCGGGCAAGTCACCTACGAAATCGGAAGGCCGGGCGAATGATGAGGAAGATGGCACGAACCGGGATGATCCGGGCCCTGGGTGTGTCGGCGGTCCTGCTGGCGACGGCTCCCGCCTGGGGCGGCGACGGGGCCACCTCACCCGTCTCGTGGAAGAAGACGGTCGTCGAGGGCAAGTTCCGCTCCGAGGGCGTGGCGATCGCCGACATCAACAAGGACGGCAAGACCGACGTCCTGATCGGCGACTCGTGGTACGAGGCACCCGGCTGGACGAAGCACGACATCCGCAAGCCGGGCGACTACGGCGATGGGCTGCATGGCTATAGCCACTGCATGGCCTGCTGGACCGACGACGTCAACGGTGATGGATGGGTCGATCAGATCGTCGTCGGCTTCCCCGGCGACCCGGCGGCCTGGTACGAGAATCCCAGGGGCCAGCCGGGCCACTGGACCCGTCACGAGATCTGGCATAGCGCCTGCAACGAGACGCCGCTCTTCACGGACCTGTTCGGCGACGGCCATCGCGTGCTGGTCATGGGCTGGCAGCCGAAGGGCAAGGACAACGAGGGCCAGATGGCCTGGTTCACCCCCGGCGCTGAACCGAACCCGACCTGGGAGATGCACGCCGTCAGCGAGCCCAGCGCGCCCGGTCACGTCATCCCCGGGACGTTCAAATTCGCCCATGGGCTCGGGGTGGGCGACCTGAACGGCGACGGCCGCAAGGACATCATCTGCACCGGCGGCTGGTGGGAACAGCCCGAGACCGGCCGGAAGAGCGCGACGCCCTGGACGTTCCACCCCGCCCACCTGGGCGACGCCGTCGCCGACATGATCGTGTACGACGTCAACAACGACGGCAAGGCCGACGTCATCGCCAGCTCGGCTCACCAGTTCGGCATCTGGTGGTTCGAGCAGGGCGAGGTCAAGGACGGCTCGCCCGTCTTCACCCGCCACGAGCTGTTCCCGAACCTGGTCTCGGAGACGCATGCCCTGATCGCCGCCGACATCAACCGCGACGGCCAGGTCGACCTGGTCACGGGCAAGCGGTTCTGGTCGCACGGGAAGAACGAGCCCGGCTCGGACAAGCCGGCGCGGCTGTACTGGTTCGAGGCCCATCGCGGCGGCGACGGCCGGGTCGCCTTCACCCCGCGCGAGGTCGACGACGCGAGCGGCATCGGCACCGAGTTCGTCGTGGCCGACTTCAACGGCGACGGCTTGCTCGACATCGTCACCGCCAACAAGAAGGGCGTGTTCGTGCTCGAGCAGGTCGGGGCGGCCAAGTGACCCGAAAGCCCGCGGCGGGTCGAGCAATCACCGCGAGGGCGGCACAACGCGGAAGGGCAGGGCGACCGTCTCGCTGACGATCCGGCGGGTGATCGGGGTGACGACGTCAACCTCGAACGGGCGGGCAATGCTGTTGCCGGCGGTGTCCTCGAGCTCGGTGCCGATCAGCAGGCGGCCGTCGCCCTGCCGCCAGGGAAGTGCCGGCGTGAACCGCCAGGTCGTCTCCTCGTCGGCGACCGCGATCGTGCCCTCGACCGGGCGGTCCGACGCGTCCCGGACCGCGATCAGCCGGTCGAGCAGGGCCCGGTCGAGCGGCTCGGGAAAGCGGACCTCCAGCGGGCCGCGGGTCCCCGGCGCGGGGGGGCGAACGGTCCAGGTCTTCGGGTTGGGCGACGAGTCGTCCGGCGGACCGGCGCGGAATGGCTTGCGGAATCCGGCCGCCAGGGGATGGCCCGCGGCGTCGGTCCAGCCCGGGTCGACGATCAGCTCGTAGGACCGGCCGGCCTCGAGGATCGGGCCAACCTCCTCGCGAGGTTTGAGCCCTCGCTTGATCCGGCCGGGGTCGAACAGCAGGGTGAACCGCCGGCCGTCCCCCGACCAGAGCTCTTCGTCCAGCTCGAGGAACGGGGCGTCAACCGCCTTCCCGGCCGAATCCCGCAGGTGGATGTGCCGGTAGGCTTCGCCCCGGCTCATGGGGGCGGAGAAGTGGATGTAGAACCGCAGCAGGTTCTCGGGCAGGACCGCCCGCGACGGATAGACGGCCGTGACGGTCGTCGATGGGGCCGAGGTGGGGCCGGCGAAGGAGAACTCGACCGCCTGCGGCTCGCCGGGAGGCGCGTCGGGCTGCGAATTGCGATCCGCCGGGCCCCGGGCAAGCGATTGCTCGAGTTCCCTGAGCCGACGCGGGTCGAACTCGGCGCGGTAGCGGATGCCGGGCTCGAGGGGGAACCGGGGCTCGAATCGGATGGCATCGCCGACGATCCGGTAGGTACCGAGCAGCGGCGGGAGCGGCTCGGCTTTCGTCTTACCGTCGCCCTCGCGGACGACGCGGACGGTCAGGAACGTCGCCCACCGATCCGGGGCCGGTCGGGAATCTCGCAGGAGCTGGAGCGTCGGCACCTTCAGGCGAAGGACCGCGACGACGCTCTGGCGGGGATCGTCGCGGGGCATCCATTCCACGTAAGGCGCGCGGACGACCGGGCCGGTGGCGCAGGTGGCGAGGACCGGCTCGGCGGGCGCCTGCGAGGTGCATCCCGCCATCGCGGCGAGCACCCCGCAGGCCAGCCAGGAGAGTGAGACGCGTCGGATCACGGCAGGTCGATGGTGTCGAGGTTGGTGGTGGTGTCCTTGGTGACGAGGATCACGGCGTGCCGGTCGTCGAGCTGGTCGAGCTGCACGACGCCCTTGAGCTCGGCGACGACGTCATAGCCCAGTCCCTTGGTTCCGCCGCCAAGGACGTGCTCGGTGATCGGCTCGGCAGTGCCGGCGCCTTCGGCCTTGATCTTCATGACGCCGCGGCTGTTGTTGGCCATGAGGATGTAGTCCTTGCCATCCTTCTGATAGACGATCATGTCGAGCGGACGGTTGCGGTTGCCCAGCTCGGCGATGGTGTGGCCCTTGACGTGGGCGCCGGCCTTCAGGTCGGCGACGGGCACCTTGACCAGCGGGGTGCAGGTGTAGGCCGCCAGCAGGTAGGGCTCGTTCTGGATGCGGTAGGCGACGAAGGTCCGGATCGGCGACTTGGTCTCAACCTGCCCGTGGGCCCCGTGGTAGATCTCGATCGAGGCGCCGTCAGACGCCCTCGGCGCTGAAGGGGAACGGGATGGCGATCAGCCGCGACGAGAACTCCTCATTGGACAGGCCGGCGAGGAACAGGCGGCCGTCCACGTAGGCGAGGTCGGTGATCGACTCGTTGCGGGGATCGCCACCGCGCTGGCGAGGCCCCGGAGCGGCGGCGCCGGGGGCGGGGGCGTTGGGGACCTCGGCGCGGGCGAACCGGACGTTGTCGAGGCTCAGCTCCTCGGCCTTGCCGTCGGCGGTGAACCGGACGATCACGGGCAGGGCCTCGGGCCCGCGGCCCCGAGCGATCGACAGGTAGACCGTCCCCGAGGTCGGATTCACTGCCATGTCATTGATCTGGACCTGGCGGACGTCGGTGCCCAGCATGGCGGCGATCTTGCCGGTGACGTCCTGGACCTGGACGGGCTTCTTGGTGGCGGCGGGGGTGCGGTCGCCGGTGTCGATGGCGAAGACCGAGGCGCCCCGGGTGTCGCCGACGAACAGGATGCCATCCGGCCCGAACGTCAATGGGCCGGCCGACTTGATGTCGGGCTTCCCTTGCTTGAGGCTCGCCGTGGGCTCGGACGCGGCCGCCATCGCGGCCCCCAGGCCGATCAGCGACACCGTCGCCGCCAGGGCCGTCGCATGCTTACGCATTCTCGTCATCGGTTGTACTCCCTCGCTGGTGGATTCCGTCGAGTCGTCGAACTGTGCCGGACATCATCCGTAGCGACGATTATCCCGAGTCCGGCCCGGGATTCAACGGGTGCGGGTCAACCGGTTCCGGATCACGCGTGCGTTTCTTGCCCGGGTTGACGCCTGGTTCCAATAGGATGATCTCATCGGTGTGGCGGCTGGTAAGCAAGCATGCTGTTCACCTTGGCGCGTCTCGGTTGTGGGAGGCTCGGTCATGTCCATGTCGTGCTCGTGGCTGGTGGGGTTGGCGATGGCTGCCGCCGGTCCGGGCGATGACCGGCCGGAAGGCGCCGATCGCCCGGCGGACCGGGCCGCCTACGCGGCGACAGCGGCGAAGGCCGGGCCGGACGCCGCGGCTCAGGTGCGGCTGGCGCTCTGGTGCGAGGCGCACGGGATGACCGCCGAGCGGATCAAGCACCTGACCGCCGCTGTGGCGCGGGACCCTTCCGATGCCCTGGCGCGGGGCCTGATGGGCCTGGTGAACTACCAGGGCAAGTGGCAGCGGCCGGAGGATGTCGCCCAGCAGGCCAGGGACGACCCAAGGCGACGGGCCTTGATGGACGAGTACCTTCGCCGTCGAGCCAAGGCGCCTGATAAGGTCGACGACCAGTGGCGGCTGGCCACCTGGTGCGACCAGAACGGGCTGAAGGAGCAGGCCGTGGCGCACTTCCGATCGGTGATCCGGCTCGATCCCAGGCGTGAGGCGGCGTGGAAGCACCTCGGATTCAAGAAGGTAGGGAACCACTGGATCAAGCCGGAGTGGCAGGCGGCGGCACATCGCGAGGTCCAGGAGCAGTCGCGGGCGGACAAGCACTGGAAACCGCTCCTGGAGCAGTACCGCATCGGGCTGGCGAGCCGAATCAAGGCGCGTCGCGTCGAGGCCGAGGCGGCACTGGCGAGGATCACCGACCCGCGGGCGGTCCGGATGGTCCTGGCCGTATTCTTGCCGCGCGGCTGGGAAGGCCAGAAGATGGCCGTGCAGGTGCTGGGTCAAATCGACGCGCCGGCCTCGTCGCGGTCCCTGGCGGTCCTGGCGCTGACCAGTCCCAGCGGTGAGGTGCCGGCGCGGGCGGCGCAGACGCTGAAGCAGCGCGACCGCGCGACTTCGCACCGATGCTGGTGGCGCTAATCCGCAGCCCCATCAAGTACAACGTGAGGAAGGTGGGCGGGCCGGGCACGACGGGCGAGTTGACAATCCAGGACGGGACCACTAACCGCAAGCGGTTGTACTCGCCGCCTCCGACTCCGAGCTTCATGATGGGTCCGAACGACTATCTCTCGACGGATGCCTCGGGGCTCCCCGTCATCACCAGATACCTGGGACTGCACGAGTCGGGCGCCTTCAAAACCGGCACCAATTCCGACGCCAAGGCGCTGGCAATGTTAGGGATGGCCCCGATTACGCCGGCACAGACGGCAAACTTGGCCGGTGTCCTGAATCACGCCGGACTATCACCCGCGATGGCCCAACAGCTCAGCAGTCAATTGAACGCGAACGCCAACAAGGCCGTCAGCATCGTGGGAGCGCCGAACGCACCGATCATGGCGAGCGAGTGGTACAACGAGAGTATCCAGATCCCGATCGGCGAGATGCTGAGGGAGTCACAGGTAGCGGCACAGGTCGCCGAGGCGCAGCTCGAGGGGGACCTCCAGGCGATCCAAAACTACAACGCCGCGATCCGCGATAGCAACCAGAGGCCCCGACAGATCCTCTCCGAGGCGATCGGCAACGACCTGGGGGACGACCGGGCCGCCTGGACGAAGTGGCTGACCGACCTCTTCGGCTATGCGTACGCCCCGATGCAGTCGGCCGACTCGCAGACCACAATCGTCGAGCAGGTCCCGCTGGCGTATCAGCCCCAGGCCACGCCGTTTGTGGTCAACCAGGTCGTGTCGGTTCAGTTGCTCCACCATTCTTGCTTTGGAGCAGGGACCCCGGTGCGAATGTTCGACGGCCAGCGCCCGATCGAGTCGCTACGGGTCGGCGACCTGGTGCTCACGCAGGACACGCACACTGGACTCCTCAGGTACCAGGCCGTGGTCGAGGTCTACCACAACCCGCCTAACGCGACCTATCGCATCGGGCTGGACGGCGGCGAGTCGATCGTCGCCACCGGCATCCACCGGCTGTGGAAGGCCGGCAAGGGCTGGACCATGGCGCGCGACCTGAAGCCCGGCGATACGTTGCGGACCCTCGGCGGCCTGGCTCGCGTCGAGTCGGTCGATGCGGAGGAGAGGCAGCCGGTGTACAATCTTCAGGTGGCGGAGGGGGAGAGCTACTTCGTGGGGAAAACGGGCGTGCTGGCGCACGACAACAGCACGATCAACCCGGTCGCCGAGCCGTTCGACGCGGTGGGCTTGCCCGGGGCTGGACCGGGTTCCTCCTCCCCTCAACCCAGGCGGCAGTCGATGCTCGGACGGTAACGACCGGGCCCAATCCTTGGAGAGCGAATGTCATGCTCGCGATACTCCTGACTTGCCTTGGACTCGCCGCGGGGGACGACGGCGGCAAGCCCTCGCCGGGCGAGCTGCCGGACGCCGCGGCCTACCGCGCAGCCGCCGAGAAGGCCGGGCACGACGCCCGCGCGCATGTTCGCCTGGCTCTCTGGTGCGAGGCGCACGGTATGAACGCCGAGCGGCTGAAGCACCTCGGCCTGGCGGTGGCGTATGATCCCGCCAATACCCTGGCGCGCGGCCTGATGGGGATGGTCGCCTACAAGGGGACATGGGGCCGGCCGGAGGAAATCGGCAAGAAGATCGAGTCTGACCCGGCTCAAAGGGCTGTCATCGAGGAGTACCTGGCCCGCCGGGCGAAGACACCGATGAAGGCCGACGAGCAGTCGAAGCTGGCGGCCTGGTGCGAGGACAAGGGCCTGCGCGAGCAGGCGATCGCGCACTATTCCGAGGTCGTGCGGCTGGCCCCGGGCCGCGAGGCGGCATGGCGGCACCTGGGGTTCAAGAAGGTCGGGGGCCGGTGGGTCAAGCCCGATGAGCTGGCCGCCGAGCGGCTCGAGGCCGAGCGGCAGAAGCACGCCGACCGCCAGTGGAAGCCGAAGCTCGAGCGGATCCGCGACGGGCTCGACAGCAAGGACCCGGCGCGGTGCGCTCGCACCCAGGAGGCGATCACCGCGGTGAACGACCCGCGCGGTACCGATGATCTGGGCTGTTTTGCTCCGGGGCCACGAGCGGGCGCGGATGGCGGCCCTCCAGATGCTCGGCCAGATCGACGGCCCGGCGGCGTCGAATGCGCTGGCCGCGCTTGCGATCTTCAACCCGTCGCCCGAGGTCCGCGCCCGGGCGATCGAGACCCTCTCGCGCCGCGACCCAAGGGACGTGATCGGCCGGCTGATCGCGATGATCCGCAAGCCGTACAAGTACGAGGTGCGGAAGGTTGACGGCCCCGGTTCCGTCGGCAGGCTGTTCGTCGAGGGAGAGCGGTTCAACGTCCAGCGGTTCTACGAGGATCCTGCCGTCAACCCAGACAATCTGCCGCGGCGGCTGTACGCCCCGTCCGTCCCCTTCGACCCCTTCAGCGTGCAGAACATGATCCTGGTCTCGTCGGCGATGAACGGGATGACGATCTCGCCAGGCCCGTCGGCGGCCGCGATGCAGCAGACCGCCCATGCCCTGGCGGCCAACCCGCGGAATGCGGCGGCGATCCTGAAGAACGCGGCGGCGGCGCCCGCGACGGCGCCCAACCTCGCAAGCGACCTCTCCTATCAGCTCCTCGCCCAGGCCGCGTACCGCGACATGCAGATCGCCGAGGTCTATCGCGAGGCCGCGCAGAACACCGAGATCCAGCAGCAGCGCCTGGCCAGCGACGTCCAGGCCGTCCAGGCCACCAACACGACCATCAACGCGCTCAACAGCCGGGTGCTGCCGGTGCTGGGCATGATCACCGGCCAGGACCTGGGCGCCGAGCCGGAGAAGTGGAAATCCTGGTGGACCGACCAGCTCGGATATGTCTACGAGTCGAACGTTCCCGAGAGCAAGCCGACGTTCACGGACACGGTGACGGCGCCGTTCACTGTCGGCACGGCGCATACCGCGTGCTTCGCGGCCGGCACGCCGGTCATGACCCTGAACGGTCCCCGCGCCATCGAGTCGATCGTCGTCGGGGACCGTGTGCTCTCGCAGGACCCGGCGACCGGTCAGCTCGCCTTCCGGCCGGTCCTGGCCGTGCACCGCAACCGGCCGACGGCCACGTTGAAGATCGCGGTGGGCGACGAGACGATCGTCGCCACCGGCATCCACCGGTTCTGGAAGGCCGGGAAGGGGTGGACCATGGCCCGCGACCTCAAGGCGGGCGACCGCCTGCGGGTCGTCGGCGGGACGGCTGAGGTCCGCGCGGTCGAGCCGGGTCCCCAGCAGCCGGTATATAACCTCGACGTCGCCGATGACCGCGACTTCTTCGTCGGCGATGGGAAGCTCTTGGTCCACGACTTCAGCTTCGTCCATCCGGTGCTGAACCCCTTCGACCGCGAGCCCGACCATGCGGAGGCGACGACGCCGTCTCGCCCCGCCTCGATGCTCGGACATGGCGGGAAATAGGCCGATCCGTGTCTGCCGGGATTGCTCGGTTCCTCACCGTCTCCGCCGCCGATACCCCAGACGATAAGGTGCTCTCTTCATGCCCCGTGTTGTCGTCTTCGGCTCGAGCAACACCGACATGACGGTGCGCCTGCCGGCCCTGCCCGCGCCGGGGCAGACGGTGCTGGGCCGGTCGTTCCTGACATCAGCGGGCGGCAAGGGGGCCAACCAGGCGGTCGCGGCGCGGCGAGCGGGGGCCGAAGTCGTGTTCGTGACGGCCGTGGGCGACGACGAACTCGGCCGCAACGCCCTCGAGGGCTACCGCCGCGAGGGGATCGACGTCGGCTTCGCGCGGGTGGTCCCGGGGATGGCGTCGGGCGTGGCATTGATCTTCGTCGACGACCGTGGTGAGAACATGATCGGCGTGGCGTCTGGGGCCAACCTGGGCTGACTCCGGACGACGTTCGACCGCCTTCCCGATTCGTTGTTCCGCGGGGGAGGCGTCCTGATGGCCGGCCTGGAAATCCCGCCGGGAACCGCGCGTCGTGCCCTCGAGCGCGGCGAGGCGGCCGGTATGCTGACGGTCCTCAACCCGGCTCCGGTGCCGGCGTTGTCGTGGTCGGAGGTGCGCGGACTCATCGCGACGGCGCGAGTGCTCACCCCGAATCGGGCCGAGGCGGCGGCGCTGGCGCTGGCGGCGGCCGTTCCGGCAGATCATGATGGAGCCCCCGGCGAACCGGAGGCGATGGGACCGTACGGCGAGGCGGCGGCCGCCGCCCGGCGACTGCTCGCGGCCGGCGCGAGGGAGGTGGCGATCACGCTCGGGCCATGGGGTTGCCTGGCGGCGAAGGCCGGGCGGGGTCTCTTTGTGATACCTGCGGTGCCCGTCGAGGCGGTGGATACCGTCGGCGCCGGCGACGCCTTCACCGGGGCGCTGGCGGTCGCGCTGGCCGAGGGGCGACTGATTGCCGAGGCGGCCGATTGGGCGTGCGCCGCCGCGGCGCTCGCCGTGACGCGAGCGGGCGCCCAGCCGTCGTTGCCCCACCGCCGCGAGATCGATGAGCTGGCGGAGCAGGTTGCGCACGCCAGAGATCGTGACATCGAAAATACTGCGGAAGCGAACGAGCAGAGGGGCGCGTGATGCCGAACCGGCCGGATCTGGGGTGGTGGATGCTGATCGCCGCAGCGGCCGTGGCGTGGCTGCAACTGGCGGTTTCCAGCGCGGCGTGGCGCAGGGCCACGACCGGCCGTCGGGCCCCTTGCACAAGACGCGATCGGCCGTGATGGCCCGCAACGGGATGGCGGCGACCAGTCAGCCGCTGGCGACGGCGGCCGCGATCCGCGTGCTCCAGCAAGGGGGCAACGCCGTGGACGCGGCGATCGCGGCCGAACGCGGTGCTGGGCGTGGTCGAGCCGATGTCCTGCGGGATCGGCGGCGACCTGTTCGCGATCGTCTGGGACGCGAAGACGAAGACGCCTGGTGGGGCTCAACGCCAGCGGCCGGTGCGCCGGGGGCCGCGACGATCGAGCTGTTCCGGGGCAAGGGGCTCGAGTACATCCCCGAGAACGGCCCGCTGAGCTGGTCGGTCCCGGGCTGCGTCGACGGCTGGGACCAGCTTCGCCGCCGCTTCGGCACCCGGTCGTGGCCCGAGCTGCTCGCCCCGGCCATCGAATACGCCGAGCTCGGTTTCCCGGTCAGCGAGATCATCGCCGCCGACTGGCAGCCTGGCCGAGCGGAACCTGGCGAGGATCCCCACCTCGGCCGCCTGCTACCTGCCCGGCGGCCACGCACCGGCGGCCGGGACGATCTTCCGCAACCCGGACCTGGCGCGTTCGTTGCGGGCGATCGCGCACGGCGGCCGCGACGCCTTCTACACCGGCCCGCTTGCCGATGCGATCGTGCGGTACTCGCAGTCCGCCGGGGGGCTCTTCAGCCACCAGGATTTCGCCGAGCACACCAGCACGTTCGTCGACCCGGTCTCCACCAGCTATCGGGGTTACGACGTCTGGGAGCTGCCGCCGAATACGCAGGGGATCGCCGCGCTGCAGATGCTCAACCTGCTCGAGCCTTATGATTTGAAGACGATGGGCCCGCAATCCTCGCGGGCGCTGCACCTGATGATCGAGGCCAAGAAGCTGGCGTACGAGGATCGAGCCAAGTACTACGCCGACCCCACTTTCGCGAAGGTGCCGGTCGCGGAATTGATCTCGAAGGCGTACGCCGACCGTCGCCGCGCCGCGATCGACCCCGAGCACGCCGCGACCCATCCGACGGCCGGCGAGCCCGCGCAGGCCGATACGATCTACATGACGGTCGTCGATCGCGACTTCAACTGCGTCAGCCTGATCCAGAGCAATTTCAACGGGTTCGGGTCGCGGCACGTGCCGGGCAACCTGGGCTTCGCGCTCCAGAACCGCGGGTGCCTGTTCGCGCTCGACCCGCACCATGCGAACCGGCTGGAGCCGAAGAAGCGGCCGTTTCACACGATCATCCCTGGATTCGTCACGAAGAACGGCCAGCCGTGGCTGAGCTTCGGCGTGATGGGGGGCGACATGCAGGCGCAGGGGCACGTGCAGGTTCTGTGCAACATGATCGACTTCGGCATGGACGTGCAGGAGGCCGGCGATGCGCCGAGGTTCCGCCACTTCGGTTCTTCCGAGCCAACGGGCAAGCCGGCGGATGGGGGCGGCTCGGTGGCTCTGGAATCGACGATCCCCGCCGAGGTCCGCCGCGAGCTCGAGGCCAGGGGCCACCGGCTGGCCCGCGCCGGGGACCTATGGCGGGTACCAGGCCATCCGGATCGACCTTGAGCACGGCGTCCTGATCGGCGGGTCCGACCCGCGGAAAGATGGTTGCGCGATGGGATACTGAGCGCCTGGCGCATGAGAATCCCCTGCCGACGCCTTCGCATTGCTCATTGCGAGAGTCCGGCGTAAGATTGAGGTATGAAACCGAGCACCGCTAACCCTCTGACCTCCCCCGGAGACCCGGAAGACGGGCATACGATCTCCGAGTTCATCGGCATCCGTCCCGGTTACTGCGGCGGTGAGCCACATGTCCTCGGCCATCGCATCAAGGTGCGGCATGTGGCGGTCTGGCATGAGCAGATGGGTATGAGTCCGGCGGAGATCGTCGCGACGTATCCAACCATTACGCTCGCCCAGGTGCACGCTGCCCTGGATTACTATGACCAACATCGCGACGAGCTCCAGGAGGCAATCGCCGAGGAATCGCGCTTCGTCGAAGACTTGAAAGCCCGCTCCGGCCCGTCCTTGCTCCAGGAGAAGCTCAGGCAACGGGATGCCGCGAACGATCCGCTTCCACCTGGATGAGCACGTCGCCCCGGCCATCGCCGAGGCATTGCGTCGCCGGGGCGTCGACGTGACGACGACCCGCGAGGTCGGTCTCACCCACGCGCCTGACGAAGATCATGTGACCTTCGGAATCGCCAACTCGCGAGTCATATTCACCCAGGACCAGGACTTCCTCCGCATACACTCGGCCGGCCTTCCCCACGCAGGCATCACCTTCTGTCAACAACGAGCCCGGTCGATCGGCCAGATTGTGGATAACCTGGTGCTGATCTGGGAAGTGCTCGACGCCTCGGAGATGGCCAACCGAGTGGAGTTTCTCTGAATCGCCCCGCCCAATTCGACGCCCATCGCATCACTTGATCAGCGGCCGGACCTCGATCTTGCGGAAGAAGATCTCGGCGCCCTCGGACTGAATGAGGATCCTGCCGCGGGTGAGGCTGGACCTGGTGCCGATGTTGACGAGGTAGCCGTTGAGGATCGTCGTGATGGTGTCGCCGTCGCAGACGACCTCCATGTGGTTCCACTCGCCGGGGGGCTTTTCCACGTCGCGGGCGCCTCGAAAGCCGCGCTCGATCCTTCCAGGAAGGGTCGCGGCCCCACCAGTTGAACCGGCCCGAGTCGCGGGTGACCGGCGTGCCGCCCTTCTCGAAGTAGAGCTGCTGGTCGGGGCCAACACGGGTCTCGCAGGTCAGGCTGGGCTTGCCCTTTCCCCCGACCATGAGGAGGTCGCCGGTGCCCCCCTCGATGAGCTGGCACTCCTGCGACTCCATCCAGGTCCCGCCGGAGGCGCCATCCTCGCCGACGCAGTGGACCAGGATGCCCGAGTCGCGTGCATTGCTCTGACGCGGCGTCCAGGTGCGCTCGCCCCATTTCCACTCGGCGACCAGGTGATAATCCTGGAACTCGTCGCGGGTCGTCAGGCCGCCGAACTCCTCGCCCGAGATGCAGAGGACGCCGTTGCGGACCGAGAAGACCTGGCGCGGGTCGCTGTCGCGGCCGCGGCCCCGCAGGTAGGGGTAGAAGCCGGTCAGGTCCTGGCCGTTGAACCGGAAAGTCGGCTCGCCCGATCGGATCACCGGGACGGCCCGGGCGAACGACGGGATGTCGCCCCGCTCGGGCTCGTCGGCGCCGGCTCGGGGCGGGACCGGTGCTCCGGCACTCAGGGCGGCGATCATCGATACGATGCCGATTGACAGGGCGATCCTCATGGCGCGGTCTCCCCAGGCGGGTCGAGGCATCCTGGACCATATCGAGGCTTGGGCTGGGCGTTCTGAACCAGGCCGGGCCCGACCTGCGGCCTCTCCATGGGGCGGCTTCCTCGCGGCGGCGAACGACTATCAGCGGAGATCCGAGTTTGCCGGATGACTGAGCCGACCGCAAGGCGGGTCCGACCCCATCGGCCAGGGTCGGCGATCCAGAACGTCGATCGGCTGGAGCGGGTATCATGATCGCGTTCGGCACGGCCAGGAGCATTCAGCCCCGCCGGAGGCCGCTCGTCCTCGCAGGGAAGGACTCACTCGCATGTGGATAGTGATGGCAGCACTGATCGCCCACGCGGCGGCCCAGGATGGAAAGTCGGGCCTGGTCGCGCTCGAGAGCCTGGGGCGATTCGATGAAAAGCAGCTTCCGGAAGCTTCCGGGATCGTCAGGAGCCGGCGCCATCCGGGGATCTACTGGGTCCACAACGACTCGGGCAACGCGCCTCTGCTCTTTGCAGTACGGCGGGACGGGAGTGTCGTCCGGCGGTTCCGGCTGGCGATCCCCAACCTCGACTGGGAGGACATCGCGACCGACGACGCGGGGCATCTGTATCTCGGCGACATCGGCAACAACGCCGGCTTCCTGCGGGTCCGCACGATCTACCGGCTCGACGAGCCCGACCCCTCGTCGGCGGAGGACGCGGCCGGAGACCGGCCGCTCTCGGTGTCGCGGACTGTCTCGTATGCCTTGCCGCCACTGAATCGGTTCGATGCCGAGGGGCTGTTCCTGGACCGGGGGACGGCGGTCGTCGTCGCCAAGTACCGCGACGGCCGCGAGGCCGAGCTGTTCGCGGTGTCGATGGAGGTGCCCCCGCCGCCGGGCGAAACGCCGGGCGCCCGAGAGGCTCCCCGCTTGCCCCGCCCGATCGGCCGGCTGCCGGGCTTCAAGGAGCCCGTCACGGGCGCGGATCTGAGCGAGGACGGGACGATGCTGGCGGTCTGCTCGTACGCCGTGACGCGGGTCTATCGGCGCGGCAAGGGAGACGCTTGGGAGCCACTGGCTGAGGTCCGGTACAGCCAGCGGCCGATCGAGGGTATCACCTGGGATGGCCGCGACCTGATCCTCGCGGCCGAGGACGCGCAGGGCCTGTTCCTGCTGCGCCAGGACGCCTGGCGGGCCGCGGGAGCCGGTCGTTCGCCCCAGGGCACCGGGAGGCCGAAAGCGGCTGCACCAGCGGCGAAATCGCCTTGAGTCGTGCGTCCGGCATGATGTCTCCTGCCTATCTCACCCGGAGCCCCGTCCTGCGGCGACGACCCTCGAGCAAGCCGGCATCAACCGATCGCCCCGGGACCGCCGCCCATGACCACCTCCTCAGGCCCGGCATGAGATTGTTTGCATGCATTTTATGCTCCGCTGCCCCCAAAACCCCCTGTACCCCCTCGGCCCTTCTTTCTCCCCCTACTATCAGGATGTATCAGGTTTGCAGAAACTGAAATGCACCTATCGGCCAGAAGTGGCCGCGGCGCGACGCAAGTCCCTGGGCCGGAAGCACAAAAAATTTGTGCGACCTCTCCAAAGTTTTCCGGCGCGGGGGGCGGTATTTCGCGGCCGGTTCATATTAGGCTAGTAGTTTCTGATTAGGCGTGAGCCTCCGACCCCGCCGCGGCCGGGCCCGCAGACCTCCCTCGGCCCGTCGGAACCGGACCGGTGCAGCGGGGCCGCCGGGCCCGATCCGTCGGAGGAGCCGGCTCTGTCCGGCGGTCGGATTCGGCCCGGATCGGCGGCCAGGCTCCCTCCTGGAGCGGGTGCCGCAGGGTTGGCCTGCGGAGATGGGACCGAAGCCCGGACGGCTGCCGACCCGGTCCGATCCGATCGCATCGGACGGATCGGTCCGGTCGGCTCCGCTCCGGGGCGGGGTGCCGGCCCTGGACTGTGAGCCGATTAACCGTCGGGCACCCTAGAGATGCTTCTCGATCTCGGCGTCGGCGATCGGAGGGCGGTCGGGGCGTGCCTTGAGCCACCGGAAGAAATCCGCCTTGATCGGGGCCGTCCAGGGGACGTCGATCTGGCCGGGTGTGTAAGTCCCCTCGCGGAGCCGCAAGTGGCCGAACTCGTCCTTGAGCGCGACGACCTCGGCAGTGACGACGACTTCCTCGGCGAGGACCGCCGGGATGACGATCACGCCCTCGCGGTGCGCGAGGATCACGTCACCCGGCAGCACGGTGACCATCCCGACCCGGATGGGTCGGTTGATCGACGAGAGCACCATGTTCTTCAGAAACGTGGGGTCCCAGCCGCGGACGCAGGCGTTGAAGCCCTCGATCTTCCGCAGGCCGTCGAGGTCGCGGGCGCCGGCGTCGAAGACGACGCCTGTACCGGATTTCGCGTAGATCGCATTACCCAGGTTGTCGCCGATCAGGGTCCCGTCGGCGACCTTGCCGCAGCCGTCGGCGATGTAGACATCCCCCTTCTGGAGCATGTCGATCGGCCACGAGTTGGAGGGGCCGACCCGGGTCTCCATCTTGCCCGTCAGATTGACGCGCTCGACCAGGTCGGGCCGGCCGGGCAGATAGGCGGCCGTCAGCGCCCGGCCGACGAAGGGACGGTCGGGGTGGATCATCTGCCATCCGGGGCGAACTGGCTGTCGTATCCCCGCTTGCGCAGGACGTCCCATGCCTCCTCGATCGACACCTCCTTCATCCGGCGGAGCAGGTCGTCGGGAACTCGCGGCCGCCCGTCGCGGTGGCGCTGGCCCTTCCACGAGATGGTGAGCGCCAGCAGCTCGTCGTGCGAGGCGGCGATGCGAATGCCGGGCCCATGTCGTCGTTCGAGGCCGTCCGCTCCTGACCGACGGCCCGGAAGAACCATGCGAGGCCCAGCATGACCATAAGGAGCGCGACCGCCGAGGTTCGCCACGGCGTGCGCAAGGATCGGACAACCATCGTCGAGGGCTCCGGGATGCGAATCGTTGGGGACAAGACGGGCGGGATGCCCGGTCCCTTCATACGGCCCGGCGGCGACGAGGGCAAGTCGGCCTCGAAAAACAATCCGGCGGCGGCCCGGCGCGACTCACTCGCGCTTGGCGTTCTTGAGCAGGTTCTCGCCCTCGTTGCTGACGCGGGTCTCGGGCTCCTGGAGCAAGCGGGCCATCGGGGTCTCGTGGCTGGCGAGGACCGCGGTCGGGCCATTGCACGCGGCCTCGGCGTCGCGGGCGAGGTTGGCCTCGGCCTGCTGCTCGGCCGACGCGGCGGGCGGCGGACTGGCCGCCGGGGTGCCGTTGGCTCGACCGGAAGACGGACCGTTCGGCTTCGACTCGACGGGCGCCGGGGCGGGTGCCGGTGCTGGCGCCGGGGCCGGCGATGGAGCCGGGGCCGGCGCCGCGGCGGCACCGATCACACCGGCTTCCTGGAGCGCCACCTTGGCACGGAGCTTTGCCTCGCTCATGAGCTGGAACCAGTCGATGTTGTGGGTGGGCGTCCAGAAGTCGGCGCGAAGGCGGACGCCGCCGGCTTCGAGGGCCTCGACGAGGGTGCGGGGCGGCGGATCGGCGAGGATTCCCTGGGTCTCGTGCAGGGCACGATTGATCGCCTCGATGGCGGCGGCCGTGGACGCCTCGTTGGGGATCACCACGTCGAAATTCGCCCGGAAGCTCGGCGAGGCGGTCGCATTGACCATGATCTCCTTGAAGATCGTCGAGTTGGGGATGCGGACGTGTTTGCCGTCGAGGGTGACCAGCACGGTCGCTCGCGTGTTGAGCGACTTGACCACGCCCGACTGGCCGGCGATCGTCACGTAGTCGCCGATCTGGAACGGGCGGCGGAGGCCCAGCAGCACGGACGCGATGAAGTTCTCGGTGATGTCGCGGAACGCGAAGCCGACGGCCAGCACGACCAGTCCCGAGACGCCCAGGACCGACATCACGGCCTGGGTCAGCCGCAGCTCGGCCAGCGCCAGCATCAGGCCGCCGATGACGATCAGGCCGCTGATCACCGAACCGATCACCGAGCGAAGCAATACGTTGTGCACCAGCGGGGCCAGCAAGGTCTCGGAGTGGGTCGCGAACGTCTGCGCCAGGAACCATGACAGCGCCACGATCACCAGGGCGATCAGCATCAAGATCCAATGGCGCCGGAAGTAGCCGATGAAGTTGTCGAACTCCTGGCGGGCAAAGTCCCAGCCGGTCATCACGTCGTCGTCGGTATTGGTCTGGTTGAGGACGAGCCGCACGCCCTCGACCCGCTTGACGACGTCGGTGAGATCGTCCTGGGTGTCGCCGTCGTTGACGCGTCCCTCGAGCGTCACCACGCCGGCGTCGACCGCGACCTTGATATGTCGAACGCCTGGGTACTTGGGGAGGAATCTGTCGAGGAATCGCTGGATCTCCTCGTCGGAGATTTGCCGGTGGACGGTGATCGGTCCCGCGGACGCCGCCACCGCCGGCTTGCCTTTCTCGGTCGCTCCGCCGGCCGATTTCCCGGCGGCCGGCGAGCCCCCTCCCTTGGCGGGCGCCGAGGGCAGGCCGGGAATCTGGGCCATGGCCGTCCCGCCACACCATGCGAGCGAGACGACCATCAACAGCGCGAGCGAGGCCGGTCGCCCTTCGGCGACCCGGCGTCGTAACCCGTTCATCATCAAGCTACTCCGCTAGACGCCTTCGTGACGCGGTCCCCGCGGCGAGGGCCGGCGCAGATGGGCCGGCGGGCCCCGGGGGACCTTCTCAATACCCCGCCTCATCGCAAACCGGCGCCTACCTGATGACCGGCCGCCATCGCCGCCGTATCATCCTGGACCGGCTCATCGCGCGGGGGCTCCGGATGCTGGCGGACCCTGGAGGGGTCGATGTGACAGGAGTGCAGATCGGGCCTCGCCTTGATCGACCCGCCTCGCGTATTCTCGTCAGCTCTGCTGAGGCACCATCCTCGAGGGGGATACCGCGTCATGAGGTCGAGCGTCGCGGCATTGATCGGACTGATCGCCTGGGCATCCGCCGCGCGGGCGGAGGAGCCGGTGGAAGCGCGGCACGTCGTCGTGTACCGCGAGGAAGGGCGGTTCGCCGGCTGGCCGGCCAATCACGGGATCTGGTCGTGGGGCGACGAGATCCTGGTCGGGTTCAGTCAGGGGACGTACAAGGACCGGGGCCCTTTCCACCACATCGACCACGACCAACCCGAGGAGTTCCTGCTGGCCCGCAGCCGAGACGGCGGCGAGCACTGGAGCGTCGAGCGCCCGGCTCCGCCGGGTGCGCTGGCGGGCACGGCCGGCATGCGGCACGGGCGGCTTCCCGAGGGCTCGCCGATCCAGCGCCCCGGGCCGCTCGATGAGCCGATCGACTTCACGCGCCCGGACTTCGCCATGACCGTCCGCATGGAGAATTCCAACAACGGGGTCTCGCGATTCTACTACTCGTACGATCGCGGCCATTCGTGGCGCGGGCCGTTCGCGCTACCCCTCTTCGATCGGCCGGGGGTCATGGGTCGAACAGACTACCTCGTCGATGGACCGCGCGACTGCCTGCTGTTCCTCACCGCGAGTAAGGCCGACGGCCGCGAGGGGCGACCCTTCTGCGCCCGGACCGTCGACGGCGGGCGCACGTGGACGTTCCTGTCCTTCATCGGACCCGAGCCGTCGGGATACGCGATCATGCCGTCGACGGTCCGCGTCGGGCCCGGCGAGCTGGTGACGACGATCCGCCGCAAGGACGACGCGCGGAGCTGGATCGGCGCTTATGGCTCGCAAGACGACGGCCGGTCGTGGGAGCACCTGTCAACTCCCGCGCCCGATACCGGCGAGGGGAACCCGCCCAGCCTGGTCCGGCTGGCCGATGGGCGGATTTGCCTGGTGTATGGCGTCCGCTCCGCGCCGTATTCGATCCGGGCGCGGATCAGCGGCGACCGCGGCAAGACCTGGGGTCCCGCGATCGTGCTGCGCGACGACGGCGGCAGCACCGACATCGGATATCCCCGAGCGATCGTCAGGCCGGACGGCCGGGTCGTCGCCGTGTATTACTTCAGCGACCGGACCTCGCCGACGCGCCACATCGCGGCCACCATTTTCCGGCCGTAGGTGTCGGCTCGTCGTCCGCCGGCCAGGATGCCCGATGGCTGTATCCGGAATGGCCGTCTACTTGAAGGCGCGGAACCCCGGTCGGGGGCTGGTATCCCGCGAGCGCTCGGCCCGGTCCTTGACTCGTTTCTGGATGGCCTGGGCCGCCTCGCGCGACTTGCGTGCGTCGTTGGTGCGGTCCATCTTCTCGAGCATCGCGGCGTACCGCCCGGTGCACGCCGCCAGGTCCAGGTTCACCTCGGGGTCGAACCGACCGTAGACGTTGATGGCCCGCTTGTACAGTCGCTCGGCCTCGGGGAACTTCCGCTGCTGGGCCAGCACGCCGGCAAGCTCGTCGAGGGTCGCGCCGGTCTGGACGTGGGTCGGTCCAATCGCGGTCTCCTGGATGGCCAGGGCGCGCCGGAGCAGGGGCTCGGCCTGGTCGAAGTGATCCTGCGCGATGTGGATGAGCGCCAGGGTGTAGAGGCTCTGGAAGACGGCGTCGGGATTCCGGCGCGGGTGGTTTTCGCGGACCCCCAGGGCCCACTTCGCCAGCGGCTCGGCGTCGGCATATCGGCCCTCGTGATAGAGGACCCGGGCCAGGTCGGCATAGCTGCGGGCCAGCAGCCGCTGCTCCTGCTTCTGATAGGGACGGATCAGCTCGATGGCCATGCGGAACCGCTGCTCGGCGCGGGGATAATCGCCCTTGTTGAGCAGTTTCCAGGCCGCATCGTTGTGGTACTTCCAGTCCGAGAGGATGCCGATCGGGACGTCCTCGGCGCCGACGGCTGGCGCGATCGCGAGGAACAGCAGCGAGACCAGCGGTAGCCGTGCGGGGATTCGGATTTTGCGTCCCATGGCGGATTCCAGGATCGGGGTCGGAGTGGTGCAATCAACGGCTCGTTCGTTCATACTAGCCGCCGCCGAGTCGGCGGGCAAACCCGTGGCGAGTCAATCCGCTCGAGTGGAGCTGTAAAGTCCCTTGCCCCGGGGCGACCGCGCGAAAATTGCGTCGCGATCGGGGCGGGGGTTACACTGCCTGACGGGGGCGGTCAGGAATAGGGGAGCGTGCCGGGGATGAAATGGTCCGGGTGGAGGTTCGGCGGCAGGCCGATGCGTCGGTTGACTCGGCTGGCGATGGTCGCGGTTTTGGCCGTGGTGATCCTGTTACTGGCGCTGTTCGGGCTTGACGAACAGATCGGCCGGCCGAATTTCTGGCGAGGAGCTCTGCTGGTCCTGACCGTCATCGAGGCGGCCTACATCGTGGCCGTCGGCTGCGTGATCGTCGGGGTGCCGGTGCTCGCCGCGCTGCTCGTCCGGGGCGGTCGCAGCCGACGGACGGCCGCCGCGGCGGGCTGCTGGCCGTCGGCTCGCTGGCCATCGGCCTGCTCGCGGCCGAGGTGGTCGGTGCCACATGGCTGCAACACTCGCGGCGATCGACCGTGGTGCCGATGGGGGGATTCGGCCGGAAAATGCGAGTCGCGCGGGCGACGATGTGGCCTCCGGTTTCGCTGGCGGAGGTTCGGCTGCCGACGCGGTTCGAGGACGATTCCGACGACACCGACATCGACCTTGTCGTGGTGGGTGAGTCGAGCGCCGCGGGTGTTCCCTATGGCGACTGGCTGTCGATCGGCCGGCTGGTTGCCTGGAAGCTCGAGGAGGCGATACCCGGTCGGAAGGTCCGCTTGCAGGTCCTGGCGGCCTCCGCCTCGATCCTCGAGCATCAGCACCTGCGGCTGGCCGACCTCAAACGCCGGCCCGACCTGCTGATCGTCTACTGCGGCCACAACGAATTCTCGTCGCGGCTCAACGGCGCTCGCGATCTGCCCTACTACGTCGACGACCGCGAGCCGGGCGGCTGGCGTCGAGTGTGCGAGCACGTCGAGGCGATCTCGCCGCTGTGCGAGATGATCCGCCAGTCGCTGGAGAAGTGCCGGCTTGAGGTCCCACCCACGCCGAGCGGCAATCGCGAGCTGGTGGACCGGCCGGCGTACACGGCTGACGAGTACGACCTCTTGCTGGCGGACTTCCGGCGCCGCCTGGAGGCCATCGCGCGGTGGGGCAGCGAGATCGGCGCCACGATCGTCCTGATCCCGCCGCCCGGCGACGAAGCGGGGTACGAGCCGAATCGGTCGTTCCTGCCGGCGGCGACGACGCGGCCCGTGCGCGAGGCGTTTGGGAGCGCGTTCCTCGCGGCCCGCGAGCTCGAGCCCAAGGACCCCGAGGCGGCGATTGCCGCCTATCGGACGCTGGTCGACCGTCAGCCCGGGTTCGCCGAGGCCCATTATCGCCTGGGCGTGCTGCTCGACGCCGCCGGCGATGAGGAAGGGTCGTACCGGCATTTCGCCGCCGCGCGAGATGGCGACGGATATCCGATGCGCTGCCTCGGTGCGTTCCTCCAGATCTATCACGAGGCGGCCGCCCGCCACGGCGCCATACTGCTCGACGCGAGGGCCGAGCTGCACGCGATCGGCAGCCGCGGTCGGCTCGACGACGAGCTATTCCAGGACGCGATGCACCCGTCGATGCGCGGCCAGCTTGCGCTGGCGCAGGCCGTGCTGCGCGAGGTCCGGAATCGCCACGCGTTCGGCTGGCCCGATCGAACCCCGGCGCCCGCCCTCGACCCGAAGACCTGCGCCGACTGGGGCGGCCTGGACTCAGAAGCCTGGAAGAAAATCTGCCTCTGGGGCGTGCACTTCGGCAATTACTCGCGATGGCTGCGATTCGACCCGACGGTGCGCGTCGAGCGCACGGCGAGGTATGCGATCGCCTACGACCGCCTGGTCGCCGGCGAGCCCGTCGAGTCGCTGGGGCTGCCGAACCTCGGCCTCCCCCGACCCGTCCCGATTGCACCAGGACAGCCGACGAAGGCCGCCCCGACGACGGAGCCGTCGCCTCGAAAACCCGAGCGAACGGCGGCTCCGTGAATCGACTCGACCGGCCGGCCGGATCCGATCAGGCACGGGGCTCGAGTCCGGCGAGGTGCTCCCACTTGCCGCCGAGGACGGCCTTGCTGTCGCAGCCTAGCCAGCCGTCGAGCAGGGAGGCGTAGACGCGGCGGAAGTCGGTGTGGAACCGCAGGTCGTCGTCGTCGAGGTCGGACAGGCTGGGATGCTTGCCGACGACGCCCCCCTTGACCGAGGGACCGGCGACGAACATGCACGAGGCGGCGCCGTGGTCGGTGCCGCGGCTGCCGTTCTCGCGGACCCGGCGGCCGAACTCGGAGAAGGTCATCAGCCGCACACGACGGTCATTGCCGGTGGACTTCAGGGTCTCGAAGAAGCCGGCGATCGAGCTGGCCAGGTCGCCGAGCAGCCCGCCGTGCTGCCCGACCTGGCCGGCGTGGGTGTCGAAGCCGTCGAGGCTGACATAGAACATGCGGGTGCCGAATCCGCGGGCGATCAGGCCGGCGACGAGCTGGAGCTTCTGCGTGAGGCCGCCGCCGAACCGTGCCACGGCGCCGGGGCCCTCGAGCAGCTCGCGCATCGTCTCGACGGCCGAGAGCGTCTGCACCTGCCTGCGCCGGACGAACGACGCGAGGTCGCCGTCGCCTGGCTTGTCGCTGGCGGAAGGCGCGGCCAGGTCGTTCAGGAGCTGGCGCCTCGCCTGCTGCTCGGCCGCCTTGCCGTCCATCGCGAGCCGGAACGAGCCCTGGTCGTTCACGGTGACCGCACCGCCCGCCGGCGCTCCCTCGACCGCCAGGGGCAGGCGACTCTCGCCGAGGTGGAGGATCGATACATGGCCCGTGTGGTCGTCGGTCGCGGCCGCGGCCCTGCCCAGCCAGCCGGTCTTCGCGTCGGCGCCGCGGGGATCGGCCGCCTGCCAGATGTCCATCGACTCGAAATGCGAGCGCTGGGGGTTGGGATAGCCGACGCCCTGAACGACCGCGAGGTGCCCCTGGTCCCACAGGGGACGGAACCGCACCATCGACGAGTTGAGCCCGACATGGTCATCCAGGCGGATCACCTGGGACTTCGTCTGTCGGAGCGTGGGCCTGGCCTTGTGGTACAGGTCGTCGGCGTAGGGGATGACGGTGTTCAGCCCGTCATTGCCGCCGGTCAGCTCGATCACGACGAGGATGTTGTCGGCCCCCGGTTTGGCCGCCCCGGCCGCGCGGGCCATGAACTGCGGGACCGCGGTGCCGAAGGCCAGGAGCGACGAGCCGCGAAGGGCCCGGTTCAGCAGTTGCCGCCGCGTCATCATGGGTCACACTCCAGGGTCTGGGAGGGGAAGATCGGGGCCATGCCCGATCGTCGTCCCTCGGGGAACGAATGAAGGCTAGGCGAGCTGGTATTCCGTCATGGTCATGATGGCGTGGACGGCCTCGCGCACCCGGCGGGCGAGTGCGGCGCCGACGGGTCGGCCCTGCGCGACGAAGGCGACGAGCTTCGCCCGCGCCTCGGGCCGGACGCCGCCGGTCAGGTGGGTTGCCAGGAGAGCGTCGATGATGGCCTCGGGCAGGCCGGTCCCGACCTCGTCGAGGATCCGGGCGGGATCGAGCGAGCGGGGAGGCGGCGGCAGCTCGGGGGCGTCGACCGTCCTGGGGGCGCCGGCCAGCTTCCGGACGAGCTGACCCAGGCGCTGGGCGCCGGCCGGGGAGCCAGGGCTCAGGTCCTGCTCATACCCGGGCCAGAGCGAGCCCATGGCCAGCGCCCGGCGAAATTGTCGCGCTCGAGGATTGTCGAGGTATTCAGCCACGAGGGACCGCCGGGCCAGCCCTTGACGCTGGGGGGCGCGAAGAGCCTGAGGCCCATCGCCTCGAGCCGGCCGATGAGAACCTGCTGCGCCAGAGCCTCGTCGGGACTGGAGGGCCTGAAGACGGCGCGGACGGCGCCCAGGACGAATTCCAGCGGGTCCTTGATCCTGCGGCGGAAGGAGTGGGCCGAGTAGAAATGGCGAGAGGCGAGGATCGTGCGGATCAGCTCGGCGATGTCGTAATCGCTGCGGCGGAAGGCGGCGCAGAGCGGCTCGAGCAGCGCGTCGGGCGGCGAGTCCTGCTCGCCGATGAAAAGGCGGTAGAGCTTGCGGACGAGGAACCGCGCCGCGGCCGGCTGCACCAGCACGATCCGGACGATGTCGCCGCCGTCCCAGGGGCCCGTCTGGCCGAGCACCGTCTTGGCGCCGCCGTCGTGCAGGCGAGGGTCGAAGACGAAGCCGACGCCATCGGTGCGCCAGCCGGTGAATGCGCGGGCGGCCTCGCGGACGTCCTTCTCGGTGTAGTGGCCGACGCCCAGGCTGAAGAGCTCCATCAGCTCGCGGGCGTAGTTCTCGTTGGGGTGGCCCTTGACGTTGCTGTTGGAATCCAGCCAGACCAGCATGGCCCCGTCGCGGCTGATCGACTGCAGCGTCGCGCCGAACCGGCCGAGCGCGTGCGAGCGCAGGAGGACGTTCTGGCGGAACATCAGCGCGGGGTCCTGGACCTTGGCGAGGCTCGTGGCGAAGTGGTTGTGCCAGAACAGGGTCATCTTCTCGCGTAGGGGATAGCCGCCGTGGAGCATGACGTAGAGCCACCAGCCGCGGAGCCCCTCGCCGCCGTCATCCCGCTCGGCGGCGATCCGGCCGACGTCGAGCAGGGTCGCGGTCAGCTCGTCGTCGCCGGGCGGGGCGTTGAGCAGTCGGTCGAGCGCCTGGTCCGGGCCCAGGCGAATGGCCTCCGCCAGCTCGGCGGGGCTCGGTCCGAACGCGGCGCGTCGGTACAGGTGGGCCGCCCACTTCGGTCCCCAGGGATCGGAGGCGGTGGGACGCCAGGGGCGCCATGCCTCATCAGGGTCAACCTGGTCCAGGGGCTGTAGAGTGTCGGCCATGCTGCACCTCGATTGGACGGCCCGGACAAACCGTCTGTCCGGCCGGATCATTCCCATTGTCCGATTCAGTTCCGTTCACTTCCCCAGGATCACCACATAATGGATGGCGGATTCGGCGGCCGATGGCTGGTCGCCCAGCGGCCCGCCGCGCAGGTGGGCGGTCGTCCCGTTCGACCTCGTACCGGAACGGCCTGGCGGTGGCCGGGTCGAGCGGCAGGGGCACGGAGATCTCGGTGAGCTTCGCCGGCAGCCGGCCGCCGTGCTCGGCCGCGTGGAGCCGAAGCGGCCTCGACATGCCGCAACAGCGCCACCTGCTGCTCGATCCGCGCCTGCGTCCGGCGGAGCACGGCGATCCGCGGCAGCAGGTCGGCGAACAGGTTGTCGCCGTCGGACGCGGGTCCCTCGGCACCGGCCGCTCTGTCCAGGTCGACGATCGGCAGTCCCAGCAGCTTGATGCGATCGTCGCGACGGGCCTCGAACTCTCGCTTCTCGTTGACCAGGATGACCTGGGTGGCCGGGTACAGGCTGACCTTCAGGCGTCCGAGTCCCGCCTCAACCAGGCGTGCGCGAGCCGCGAGCACCCGCGCCTCGTCCTTGACGCGGGCCTCGAACCGGATGCGAGGGCTGCGCGGTGGCCGGCCGGTCCGCTCCCTCGAGTAGCTCAGCAGTCCCGAGATCCGGCCGACGAAGGCGTCGATCTCTTCGGCCGTCATCGGGGAGTCGTCGCGGATACCCCGCAGCTCGGCCGCGACGAGAGCCCGCTCGCCCTGCACGCCCTTCCGCACGTCGACCAGCGGGCAGGGGAGGTCGGTCAGCGCCCAGTACAGGTTGGGGCATCCCGGCTGCTGCACCATCTCTTCAAGCGTGTCGAGCCCCAGGTGGGCCGTCCACAGGCCGACCAGGTTGCCGACTTCGGAGGGATGCTCGCCCAGGTGGCGGGCGAGGGCGAACATGGTCGCGGCGGCGTGGGTCGCATCGTCGTGCCGCCATCGCGAGACCTGGATGCGGAATCGCGCCTGGAGTGCCTCGCCCAGGATCTGGAGCGGCCCGACCTCGGCGGGCAGGGTCTCGAGTCCGCCCTCCTGCGCCGAGCGAGCGCCTGCCAGTCGAGCGCATCGAGCCGCGCGGCCCAGTCCGCCTGTCGCAGCGCACCGCCGCCATAGCCCTCGGCCGTCCCGTCCAGCCGCAGCTCGACGAGCGGGATCGTCCGGTACCGGGCGCGCACCGAGATCCCCTCTTTGCTGTAGAAGAGGCTCCGCTGCTCCATGAAGCACTTGACGGTAATTCTGGGCGGGATTGCCCGGCCGGAGCTCGGCCACGTCGGGCAGGAGCTGATACTTCAGCGCGGGCCGGGGCGACGGGGCCGGCCGGACGTACAGCCGGACAGCCGACTCGTCCGCGCCAGGAGTCGTCGGCCCGGCGGCCAGGATCGCCGCGATCAGGATCGGGTAGGACATCATCAGAGACTCCCGAAAGCGAATTCGTCTATCCAGGGCGCGGCCGGTCGGAAGGCGAGCCCGGCACGGGCGTATGTTCATTGGCGGACCCCGACCCCGGGGCGACGCGGTCACTTCGGCACGGTCAGCTCGTAGTGGACGTTGAAGAAAGCGTCCTTCTCGGCGCCATGCGGCGGGGTGCCCCGAAGGCTGCGCCGTGGCCCCGGCCCGCTCGTAGCGAAAAGGCTTGCCCGTGAATGGGTCGTCCGGCAGCGGCAAGGCGATCTCGCCCAGCCTTTCGGGCAAGCGGCCGTCATGCTCGGCGGCGAAGTGCCGCACCGCCTCGACCGTGCACATCAGGGCGATCCGCTGTTCGAGCCTTCCCTGCGACCGGCGGACGACCCGGGTCGCCGGTAGCATGGCGTCGGCGAGCAATGCCGGAGGACGCTTCGCCTTGGCCTCCTCGTCGATGGCCTCGGCCCGCCATTCGGCGAGCGACATCGACTTCATGACGTCGTCGCGGCGGACCTCGTACTCGCGCTTCTCGTCGAGCAGGATCACCTGTTCGGCGGGGAACCGGAGGATCCGCTCCTCGGGAATTCCGCTCTCGACCAGGCGGCGCCGGGCCGCGGCGAGATAGGCCTCGTCCTTCGACTTCTGCGCCGAGCCAGCCCCGCACGCCGCCGGCCTTGATGACGATGTCCTCCTGGCCGAGGATCTCGTGGATGTGGGCGACGAACTTGGCGATCCGGCCGGCCGCCATCGGGGCGCGATCGTCCAGGTCGCGGAGCTCGGCCAGGCCGATCACCCGCTCGCCGTCCATCCCCGCCTTGAGCGAGACCAGCGGGTCGGGAAGGTATGTGAAGGCCCAGAAAAGATTCGGGCATCCCGGCTGGCCCAGCATCTCCTCGAGCGGCTCGACGGCCAGGTTGGCGATCGCGATGCCTACCAGGTTGCCGATCAAGGTCGGGTGCTCGGCCAGGTGCCTTGCCAAGGCGAACATCGTTTTCGCGGTGCGAATGGCGTCGTCGAAATGCCCGAGGGCGATCTCGGCCCGGAACCGGACCTGGAAGCGCCCGCGCCAGCCCACGCATCTGCTGGACCTCGGGGAGCAGCAGGTTGAACCCGTGGATCTTCAATTGCTGGAGCACCTGCCAGTCGGGTTTGTCCATCCGCGCCGCACGGTCGGCCTGGATCAGCACCGAGCGGCCGTAGTCCTGCATCTCGCGGACCGGCAACTCCTTGAGCGGCATCGCCAGCAGCCGCTCGCGGCGTTCGAAGGACTCCTTGTCGAACAGGAAACCCTGCTGTTCCATGCAGCACTTCATGTAGTGATAGATTGGGTTCCCGGGAGACATTTCGTTGAGTTCCGGCAACAGCATGTAGCGAAGGGCAGGCCTCGGGAGCCGCCGCCGGCTGGAAATCCAGCCGGATCAGGGTCTCCGGAGGTGCTGCCTTGTCGTCGGATCGAGCGGGGGGGCCGCGATGATGGTCGCGATGATGAGGAAGACGAAGGCCCGTGGCATGCGGTGTGTCCCGGCAAGGATTTCCGGCGATTGGAGCCGCGTGGAAGCGGCCTCTTCTCATTCCGACGACAAATGTAAGACAAGTGGGCGGCGGAGTCAAGGTGCCAGGCGGAAGTTTCACGGTTCCTGATGATTCCGATCGAAACGGGCGAATGCGGCCTTCCCTTTGAGGACGCTCGGAGTAATAATGCGACTCGCGCCCGCCGGCGCCCCGTGGGAACGGCTTACTCGACACGACCTCGCAGACACCGCAGGTTCGCGATCCGTCGTCTCGTCCTGGCCAGCAATCCATTGAACCACTCGAGAGTTGGCTCGATGATTCGGAATCGTCGTGCGCGGGCGTACTGTCCGCGTGGGGAGATCCTCGACGATCGCTGTTTGTTGTCAGGCTACACGCCGTCGCAGGTCGAGGCGGCCTACGGGCTGGGCTCGATGCATTACACGACGGCCGGCGGTGCGTCGATTGTCGGCGACGGCACGGGGCAGACGATCGCAATCATCGAGCTCTACCACGACCCGACGATCCAGGCGTCGCTCGACGGGTTCGATGCCCGGTATAACCTGCCGCATCTGACCCTGACGGTGAACAACCTGGCGGGCAACCAGGTTGATAACGCGTGGTCGAGCGAGGAGGTGCTGGACGTCGAGCGGGCGCACGCGATCGCGCCGGGGGCCAGTATCCTGGTCGAGGAGGCGTCGCCGGGGTCGGGCGACGACGATCAGTTCGATAACATGCTGGCGGCCGTGAGGGCGGCGGCGGCGGCGCCCGGCGTGTCGGTCGTCTCGATGAGCTGGGGGTACGACGAGTTCAGCGGCGAGGGCACTTACGACTCGGCGTTCACGGCGGCGGGTGTTACTTTCATCGCGTCGGCGGGCGACTACAATCAGGTGAGCTGGCCGTCGGCCTCGCCGGATGTGGTGTCGGTTGGCGGGACGACGCTCGAGCTGTTCGACCTTGGGCGGCTACGGGTCCGAGTCGGGCTGGTCCAGCACCGGGGGCGGCCTGAGCGCCGATGAGTCGGCTCCGAGCTACCAGGGAGGCGTCAATACCACGAGCGAGCGCAGCACGCCCGACGTCGGGTTCGTCGCCGATCCCGCGACCGGCGTGTCGGTCTACAGCGTCCCGCCCTCGAGTCCGACGAGCCCGGGCCAGTGGTCGGAAGTCGGCGGCACGAGCATCGGCGCCCCTGCCTGGGCCGGTCTGATCGCGATCGCCGACCAGGGGCGATCCCTCGCCGGCGAGGCTAGCCTGACCGGCGCGACGCAGACAGTGCCCGCGCTCTATTCGCTGTTGACATCGGCGTTCTACAAGGTCCCCCTGACGCCGTCCGGCGGTCTCTCCACCGCCAACACGGTCATCAGCACCGCGAACTACAACACGCAGGCCGGGCTGGGTTCGCCCGCGGGCTCGGTCCTCGTCTCCGCGCTGGTGAAGACCTCGATCACCGCGCCGGCCCCGACCCCCACCCCGGTCGCCAGCCCGGCCCCCACGCCGGTGCCGATCCGGTTGCAACCTCCCGTCCACGTCGTTTCGCCGGTCTCCACGCCCACGGCGACCCCCATCATCCCCGTCATCGGTCCCAACCCGACTCCACTACCAACCCCGACCCCGTCGCCCACGCCCCCGCCGGCAGCGTCGCCGATGTCGTCGACCACGACGCCGAGTCAGCCCGTGTCGCATACCAGGCACAAGACGCGCCCCCATCCATCTCCGAGCCGCCACCGGCCGAAGGCGAGCCCGCATCGGACGGCCGGCACCAGGTTCGTGGCCGGCCACCGCGGCTCCGCAGTCGTGTCCGCGCTCATCGAGGATCGCGCGACCTTTGGGCCGGCAGGGCTCTGAGCGGCCGGAAGACTGCTGCAAAACCTTCCAGCAAATGTTAAACTCCCGGGAGGAGTCGAGACGAAGCGCCGCGACGGTGGTTGGGGATCCGGCGAGCGGGGACCGACCCGGGAGGGATGCGATGAGCACACGGGGAAGGGCCTTGGAGACCGGGGCCGGCCTGTCGCGGCGAGGGTTCGTGCAGGCGGGCTATTCGGGGTTACTGGGCCTGAGCCTGCCGGGACTGCTGGCGGCGCGGGCGGTCGGGGCCGGGGGTGCCAGGCCCGGCCGGGCACGATCGGTGCTGGTGATCCTGCTCAGCGGCGGACTGGGCCAGCACGACTCGTTCGACATGAAGCCCGAGGCCCCCGATGGGATTCGCGGCGAGTTCCGGCCGATTGGCACGTCAGTGCCGGGGATCCACTACTGCGAGCACCTGCCCGGGCTGGCGGAGCGCGCCGACCGGCTGGCCGTCGTCCGGACGATGTCGCATCCCGAGGGGAATCACCTGCTGGCGGTCCATCGGGTGTTGACCGGGCATCCCTCGAACCCGCGCGGGGCCAGCGACCTGGATCGCGTGGCGTCGCGCGATGATTTCCCCTGCTATGCGGCCGCGCTCGACCGGGTGCGGCCCCGGCGCGACGGAATTCCCAACGGGGTCGCGCTGCCGATGCGGTTGGTCGAGGGGCCGCTCACCTGGCCGGGCCAGGACGCGGGGTTCCTCGGCACTCGGCATGACCCCTGGCAGCTCAAGCTCGACCCGAACCGGCCCGACCTCCGCGACGACAGCCTGGGCCTGGCGCCGGGGCTCGACTCCGACCGGCTGCATCGCCGCCGCCACCTGCTCGGCCAGGCGATGCTCTCGCCGCCCGGCGACGCCTTCCTCGACCAGCAGGACGCCGCGCTGGCGATGCTGTGCAATGGACAGGTCGGCCGGGCTCTCGAGGTCGACCGCGAGGATCCTCGCGTCCTGGATCGGTATGGGCGGACGCTCTTCGGCCGGTCGCTGCTGCTGGCTCGTCGGCTGGTCGAGGCGGGCGTGCCGATCGTGCAGGCGACGATGGGGATCGTGCAAACATGGGATACGCACGTGGCCAATTTCCCCCGGCTCAAGGACGAGTTGTTGCCCCGCCTCGACCGCGCGGTCTCGGCGCTCCTGGACGACATGGCCGAGCGCGGCCTGCTTGATGAGACCCTGGTCATCCTGCTCGGCGAGTTCGGCCGGACGCCCCGGATTTCCGAGCTGACGCCGGGAGCCGTGCCGGGCCGGGATCACTGGCCCTTCGTCTTCCCGGCTGTCTTCGCGGGCGCGGGAGTCGCCGGCGGCCAGGTGATCGGCAAGTCCGATCGGTTGGGGGCACATCCGGTCACCCGTTCCTTCGGCCCGCCCGACCTGGCCGCGACGATCTTCGCGGCGCTGGGCGTCGACCCGGCGACCGAGCTGCGCGACCGCCTGGGCCGCCCGCTGCGATTGTGCTCGGGCCAGGTGATCGACCCGATCTACTCGGCCGCGGCAATCTGACGCCATGCGACGCTGCTGTCCCTGACGTTTCGCCCCCCGGGTTGAAGAGTCGTGGATCCGCCGCGCGCTTTCGCGGCCGAGCTGCGATTCTCTTGCTGGAAGGGGCAACGATCGCAAGGCTTCTCGGCCCGGCCCTCCCGGCTGGCCGATGGGCCTGGCTGAACCGGACGCCGGGATGACGCAGACCCCAGCATTCCTCGATCACTCCGCGCCGCCGGCCTCATGCGGCGGCGCACCCTCGCACCGAGCTGGCAGCCGAACACCCGTGGATTCGTCGGCGCCTCGTCCGCCTACACTCGCACCCACGCCACGCGATCCGCGATCCGAGCGTCTCGTTCGACGATCGTCGTGACGGCGAGACCGCGCACCCTGGAACCGCAGCGCCGGCACGCTTCGAGCGAATCGTGCCCCGCTCCGGTCGAACTCGAAGAGGAGGTTCGGATGCTGGTCCTGAGCAGGAAGGTCAACGAGGCGATCGTCATCGGCGGGAACATCCGGGTCACGATGACGGCGATCCGCTGTCGCCAGGTCCGCGTGGCCATCGAGGCGCCGCCCGATGTCCCGATCTTCCGGGAAGAGCTGCTGAGCGAGACGCCCGGCCCGGCCGCCAGCCGGGACGATCGTCCGGCCTCTGCTCCCGCCGCGGGCCAGGGCCGTTCGCCCCGGCCGTGTGACCCCCGCGCCAGCCGTTGAGCTGGGGCCGTCCCGGCCCGCCCGCCATCGCTCGCGACTACCACCGACGCACCCCGAAAATCCACCCGGAGAGACCCATGAGTCGCCGATTGTTCTCGAGGCTCCTTTCCTCATGGACCGGCAAGCCCGCGGCCTTCAGCTCGACCTGGCCGGAGACGACAGTCCGGCTCGCGACGAGGCCGACGGGTCCGGTCCTGTGCCTGTACCCGGCCGAAAAGCTCGACGAGCTGCACGACCTGATCGAGTCCAGGACTGGTTCGTTGCGGAGACCCCGCGGCGGTACCGGGTCCGAAGGGCGGCAGGTCGGAGCCCCTCACCTGGTCGACCGGGCGATCGACGACCTGACGAACCCGCGGTATCGGAGGAAGCGGGCGCGGTACTGATCGCCGGGCCCTATCCGGCCTCGCCGTCGCCCTGGCGCGGACGTCGCCGATCAGAGCCGTCGAACTCGAAGCGGACCTCGCCGCCGTCGAGCTTGAGCCGGGCCTCGAACCGGTTGCCCGCCTTCGATCGAAAACCGCGCAGCACGGGCGATCGTCCCTGTCGTAGCAGCACCTGGACCGTGCGGGCGCCGATCGACTTGCCCGCGATCGTCTTCCAGATCGCGAACTTGCACCCCTGCTTCCAGCCGCTGCATCCGAACGACCTCTCCTGCTCGATGACGGCCGCCTTGCAGAGGGGACAGCTCCCGAGCCCGACCGGTCCGAACTCATCCGCCGGCTTTTGCGCGTCGTCCGCCTCGCCCCGTTTGCGGGCGGCCGCCCGCGGGCGTCGGGGCTTTTCCTCCTCGCGCGTCTCGCCGTTTGGCGGCGCGGGGGCCTCCTTGCGATCGCGGGTTGCGCCGCGCCGGCCCGTCCCCCGGCGCGAGGTCTTGCCGGTGGCGGCGGCCCTGGCGCCGCCGGGCCGTCGCCTGGCGACGGCCGGGACCGGAACGTCGGTCACCACGCCCGAATCCAGGAGCTGGACGATCACGTCGCCCGACCCCTCGATGGTGAGGGGTTCCAGGATCACCCGGCGCTGGAGCAGCTCGCGGATCTGCTCCTCGCCGAGGGCATGGCCGCGGTAGTCGCGCCAGAGGACGAAGGGGCAACCGTCGCGCCAGCCGGAGCAGCCGTAACCGCGCTTGCCCTCGATGACGGGTCGCCCGCATCGGGGGCAGTCGCCCAGCCGGGTCGCGTCGACGGCCGAGCCTCCTGACCGGATGACTTCGCCCGTGTAGCGGACGATCCCGTCCATGAATTCGCGGCGGTCGAGCTGCCCGCGCTCGACCTGACGGAGCCGGGCTTCCCACTCGCCGGTCAGCTCAGGGCTCTTGAGGGCGCGATCCTGCACGATGGCGACGAGGTAGCGGCCGAGTTCGGTGGCGGCGAGCGACTTCTTCTCGCGGACGATATATCCGCGGTCGAGCAGGGTCTCGATGATCGACGCCCGGGTGGCGGGGGTGCCGAGTCCGCGCTCCTTGAGGGCTTCCTTGAGCGCCTCCTCCTCGACGAGCTTGCCGGCCGTCTCCATCGCGCCCAGCAGGGTGTTCTCGGTGAAGGGGCGGGGCGGCGTCGTCTCGCCGCGGCGGACGAATGGCTCGTGAGGGCCGGTCTCGCCGACCCGGAAGGCGGGCAGCTCCTGCTCGTCGTCGCGCTCGCGGTCGGTCGCGGCGTCCGCGTTGTCCTTGATCTTGTCTCTTGAACCGTCGTCCTTGCGGGGATAGAGGACCGTCCACCCCGGGTCGAGGACCCGCACTCCCCGGGCCCGGAAAGGAACCTCGTTGGAGGCTCCGTCCACGGTGGTCACTTCCTTGACGCAGGCCGGGTAGAAGGCGGCGATGAGCCGGGTGACCACGGCGTCGAAGACCTTGCCCGCGGCGGAGCCCGACGCCGCCGTCCCCGGCCGCTTTCCGGTCGGGATGATCGCGTGGTGATCGGTGACCTTGGCGCCGTTGATGATCCGACCGGTGAAGGGAAGCGCCGCGAGGTCCAGCCGGTCGATCTCGGCCGGCTTGATGGCACGCAGGTCCTCCAGGATGGCCGGGATCTGCCCTTTCATGTCGGGCCCCAGGTAGCGGGAGTCCGTCCGCGGGTAGCTGATCAGCTTGTCCTCGTAGAGGGTCTGGGCGGCCTTGAGGGTCGCGTCGGCGGACAGTCCATAGCGGCGGTTCATATCCCGCTGGAGCTCGGTCAGGTCGTAGAGCTGCGGCGGCGGGACTCGCTCGGGCCGGGTGCGGACGTCGCGGATCGCGAACGGCCGGTCCAGCACGCGATCCAGCAACGCCTGCGCATCCTCCTCGCGGGCGAAGCGATCGCCGGCGAACTTGAAGGCCACGTCGCGATAGCGGGTGAGCAGCTCCCAGAAGGGCTCGGGCTTGAAGGTGCGGATCTCGTCGTCGCGGCGGACGATCATCGCCAGGACCGGGGTCTGCACCCGGCCGACGCTCCAGAGCACGCCCGTGGCGCGGTGGCGGACCGTGTAATATCGCGTGGCGTTGAGGCCGACGACCCAGTCGGCCTCGCTGCGCGACCTCGCGGCGGCATACAGGTTGTCGTACTCGGACAGCGGCCGGAGCCGGCGGAAAGCTTCGCGGATGGCCGCCTCGGTCAACGAGCTGAGCCAGAGCCGCTGCGCCGGCCTCTCCGTACAGCCGACGAGCTCCTGGATATAGCGGAAGATCAGCTCGCCCTCGCGGCCGGCGTCGGTCGCGCAGACCAGCTCATCCGCGTCGCGGAACAATCGTCGGACCACCGCAAGCTGCTTCCGCGCACCGGGCTCGTCGATCGGCTTGATCCCGAAGCGCTCGGGGACGAATGGCAGCGACGCCAGCGACCACTTCTTCAATGCCGGGTCGTAGTCGTGCGGCTCCTTCAAGGTCGCCAGATGGCCCAGGGCCCAGGTGACCTGATAGCCCTTGCCCTCGAAGTAACCCTCCCGCCGGGTCGAGGCACCCAGGAACGAGGCCAGCTCCGCGCGACCGACGGCTTTTCGGCCAGGACGACCTTCATCGCAACCTGCCCCCGGACGCAAAACCCGAAGAATCCCGAGACCTGCCGGGATTGCGCCCTTCATCGGATCGAACGACATATAGTGTACAGAGATTCCGAGAATCCCGGAAGACCGAGCCGGCACTCGGCGCCTTTCAAGGTTTTTTCGGTGCCCCGGCGCAATCGGGCACGCGATTCGCTAAACTAGCAATAGTTAGGCCTACGTGTAATCCGGTGAACTCGTGGGCGAACCGGCCTGATGAGACGGGGGAGAGGCCGGCCGAAGGGAGTCCTGGGTTTGAGCCGGCAGACTGCATTGAGGACGGTCGTCCAAACACCCATGCCAGAGAGGGACTCCGATGTCCGCGCACGCATCGAGAATATCTACAGATACGGTCAACGGTTCCGCCTCGCATGCCGCGGGATCGATCTTCTCGTCCATGAATCGCGGGGCCACGGAGATCCAGACGCGGGTCTCCGAGGCGCTTCCCGCCACCGGCCGGTTCCTCGGCCGGGCCGTGTACAAGACGTCCTACGTGGTCTCCTTCGGCGTGTCATTCCCGGTGATGATGGTCGTGCGGATCATGCCCAAGAACAACGCGATGGTGCACGGGCTGGTTGACGGTGCCCAGGCCGCGCGTGACCGCGTGGAAGATTGGGGCCCCGAGGCCATCGTCGAGGAACCGAAAGAGACCGCCGCCGAGGCCCACCATGCCGCGGGGAACGGATCGGCCCACCACGACAACGGCCGTTCCGCCGAGCATTCGACGCGTCGTCGGGCCAAGCCCAAGCGAACCACCACCACGGCCGCCGCACCGCGCAAGACCAAGACCACAACCAAGTCGTCCTCTCGCAAGAAGAGCTGAGGGGGCCAGGCCGCGCCCGATCGCTCCGTGGATCTCGGAGGATCGCCACGTTTTTGATGTGACTCTCCCTGGCGTGTCGGGATCGCCGGAGCCGATGAACTCGGCAGAGTGTCGGCACGCCGGACACGGGCGATCGCGAGTCCGTTGAACTTCGGGAACGAAAGGAACCTGAGCATGCCGGTGACGAGATCAGAGCTAATGTTCCTGTGCGGCGGCGCGGTCGCCGGGGCCCTTGCGGCCAAGAATTACGACAAGATCAAGGAGAAGGCGGGTCCTCTGCTGGCGGCGGCGGGCGGTGCCGTTGGCGACGCTTATACGGCGGCGGCCCGTCGCGTGGGCGAGAAGCTCGAGACGATGCAAGACGCGATGGCCGAGAGCCGCCAGGCGGCGGGTGCGGGAGCGGCCGGGGCATCGGATTCCGCGACTCCTCACTTCTCGACCGCCAACGGTACCGCGACCTGATCGGACGGACTGGCGGGCCGGCGTCCTCCCCACACGCTCCGCCCGGGCCCGGCCCGGAGATTGCAAGGATCGTTTCGTCCTGGTCGCCCACTCGAGCGAAGATGGCCCCCACTGTTGAGGTGCTCTAACCCGCGCCTCCGGCACCTCGCTGTCCCGCGGGAGAGATGGGCACTCCGACGCGCAGGGCGACCGCCATCGAGCGGCCGTATCGGCGCGTCCTCATTTTGCGCGAGGAGGCAACCATGGCACGAACCCCCGCAAAGCGGCCCGCGCGTGAGGCATCCGTCGAGGGCCTTCCCGTCGCGCCGGCAATCCTCGCCGTGCCGACGGGCGTCGCGTTGCCGCTCCAGTGCCAGCTCGCCGCGGAGATCGGCTGTCTGCCCAAGGACATGGCGGTGATGCTCATCTCCCTGGGTCTCGTGGGCGTCGCGATCCCGGGGCCGATCCCGCCGGGGGCCTCGTTCATCCTGCTGGGAACGGTCATCCTCTGGCCGAATGTGCTGGTGCGCACCGGCGGCCCGCTGGCCCACCGGTTTCCCCGGGTCTTCCGGATGCTCGTCCACTTCGCCAGCGATCTGCACCGCGACCTGGACCGTCGCTATCCCGATTCGCAACGGGCCTGAAGCGCCGTCGCTGCGCAGCTCGCTCACGCCTTGTCGGTGGCTCGGAGCGGCCGGTCGATGACCTTGCGGATTTGCGACCGGATGGCGCCCTCGAAGAGCTTCCATGCCAGCGGCACATGCCCCTGCGCGTGGAGGAACTGCTCGTCGTACCACAGCCGGACCTCGTAGCCGGATCCCGAGACCGTGGCGGAATGCTGGTCGTCGGACCAGTCCAGGCGTCCGACCCACGAGCCGTACCGCGCCATCGCCTCGGCGATCCCCTCCTCGAACTTCGCCTGCGCGACGTCCAGGGGCTGTCCGTGCTCGACCGTCAGGTCCAATCTTGCCATGCGATCCGCTCCTCGTCGTCCGTTTCTTGCCTCGGAAGTCTTTCGTACGACCGGCCCCCGGGAAGCTCACGCAATGCCGGTGCCATGAGACCGTCCACGCCCGTCGGGACGCCGGCTTCGGATTCTAACGACCCCGGCGACCGGTATCCTCCAGGAAGCCCTGCGCCGGGACGAGCTCGATTGTATGATCGTCTAGCGGCCATTGCCGCATCATACCGACGGATGCGGGGATCCCACGTCGGTCCCCGGTGCTGGACTGGAGTGGGGAAGCCATGATCGTCGCGACACAGGCCCGGCGCCCGGAACTGACGGCCTACGAGAAGAAGCAGGTCCGCCGGATCGCCGAGTGGAAGTCGAAGCCGCCGCATCCTCTCTCCGAGTTCTGGAAGCGGATCTCGCTGCCGCCCGCGAAGGCGTTCGAGCGGCTGATCCCCGACTCGATGGTCCGAGCCGCGATCGAGAGGTCGTACGACGCCTCGACCCTGATCGAGGGCCAGGCGGAGATCCGGCGCCGGGCGGGTGTCGATGACCTGGAAGTCCTGCGCCGGGGGCCGCTCGAGCGGTGCGATGCCCTGGCCGGCGGGGTCAAGGTCACGGCCGAGTCGATCTCGGCCGTCGAGGGGGGCGTCACGGGGGTCGGCGGGCTCTTCACGTCGTTGCTGGACGTCCCGTTGCTGTTCGTGCTCAGCCTGGGCACGATCCGGCGGGTCGGACACTGCTATGGGTATCCGCTCGAGGGTCACCGGGGCAAGAACTATGTCCTGGGTGTGCTGATCGCGGCCATGGCCGGCTCGCTGGAGGTGCGCCGCCAGCGGGTGAGGGAGCTTCACGAGCTCGAGGATCTCATGATCGAGGACGCCGAGCAGGACGTCCTCACCGAGGAGGCGCTGTCGTTCATCTTCCAGCTCGAGTTCTTCGAGGAAGTGCCGGGCGTGGGGCTGGTCACGGGGGCGGCGTTCAACTGGTCCTTCATACGACGGGTGGCCAATACGGCAAGGATGGTGTTCCAGGAGCGTTGGCTTCGCGACAACGGCAAGGTCGAGGCGATCGAGCCGGCGGAGGCACACGAGCGATCGGTCGAGGGTGGTTGGTCCGGATTGATCGGTCGCGCCGTCTATTCGGGTTGCTACGGCGTCAGCTTCGGCGTGGCACTGCCGGTATACGCCGTCGCCGCGTGGATCGGCCCGATGGACAACGCGCTGGTCCGGGGCCTGCGAGACGGGGCCACCGAGGCGGGCCGGCAGGCGGATCACCTCGTCGGCCGGATCTCCGACGCCCGGGAGAGTTCGGCGAACGGTCGGAAGCTGGCCGCCCCGGCGACTTCCTGAACGCCGCCGCCCGGCCGACGGCCATGCGTAGAAGGGAGCACGGACCGAGCCGGGGCTCAGAAGCTCGTGTCGGTTCACTCCGAGCTGATCCGCGCGAATCCGGGGGTCAGCATGTAGGCCCATCGCATGGGGTCGGCGATTCCCTGCTCGCGGAGCCAGCGCTCGGCCGAGTCGCGGACGTCCCGCGAGGGCTGGTCGGAGTGGATCTCGCCGAGTCGAAATTGCATCAGCCGGGCGTGGAGCGTCATGTCGGCGCCTTCATAGAGCTTCGCGGCGGCCTCGAGCTCCTCGGCGGAGCGGATGGTGTCTTCGCGGCAGGCGGCGACCGCGGCGAGGATGTAGCGCCCGTGCGCCGCGGCCCATACCGGGCCCTCGCGCGAGAGCCGTCGCGCGTCGCGCTCGGCCTTTGCCAGCAGGGGCGCGGGCTGGTGCGACCGCTCGGCGGCCGCCACCGCCGTCCGCGCCCGCAACTCGAGCATCTGGATGCGCACGTGCTGGACCCGCAGCAGGAGGGCGCGGGCGTAGGCGGGCCAGGTGGTTTCCATCCGGGCCCACGCCCTCGTGACGTCGCCGCGGTACAGATCGATGTGCATGAGCGCGTCGAACGCCGAGGCACACGGCAGGTTGAATCCCCGGCCGTGCCGCGCGTTCAGGGTGGACTCGATATTGGCCTCGGAATCGGGGAAGACGTTCGCGGCCAGGTTGAGGATCGTCGCGTAGAACGTATTCAGGTTGGCCACGGCGTAGCGATCGCCGCGTTCCTGCGCCTCGCGAAACAGGACGGTCCAGCGCCGTCGCAGCTCGGCGATCTCGCCCATCTGGAACAGGCCCCACATGGCCAGGTTGTGACCGGTGTCCCGCTCCCAGGCGACTCCGGTGCAATGGTCGCGGAACTGGCCCTCGGAGCGGTCGAGTGCCTCGACCGCGGCCTTCCAGCGGCCGAACAGCAGCGAGCTGATCCCGCGGACGAGCTCGACCATGCCCTTGGCATGGGGCGAGTCGATCCGCTCGGCCAGTGCCGACGCCGATTCGATCAAGACGGCAACCCGCTTCGAGGCCACCGGGCCGACCGTGGACTGGTGGGCGGCCTCCATGGCCAATGCTCGCGAGATCCGGAACGGCTCGCCGGCCTCGAGGGCCAGCAAGAGGCCGCGGGCCTGGAAATCGGCACCCCGGATCGGCTCGAACATGCTCAGCCCGGCGACGGCCGACCAGCAGAGGTCGATCCGGGTGCGCGCCCGCGGCGGTACCCGGGACTCGTCGCGCGGGCGGAATCGCAGGCCGCGCGCCCGCAGGATCGTCCGATGCCACAAAAGCGACAGCAGGGCGCGGCCGGGCGTTTCGGGCATGCGCAGGCCCAGCGGGTCGAGCAGCGTGCGGAGCAGCGCCAGGCCGCGATCGATCTGTCCGCTGATCAGGAGCTGCGTCGAGGCCAGCCGCTTGAGCTCGAGCGTCTCGTCGGTCGGGGCCGCCCCGGCCGCGTCGAGGTAAGCCTGCGCCGCCTCGGCCCCTCGGCCGGCGTTGGCCAGGGCGTCGCCCAGCTTGCGACGCAGGGCGCGGGCCTCCTCGGGCGGGCCGGCGTGCAGCTCCACGGCCGTCTGATACAGCCGGGCGGCGTGCTCGAAGGCCAGGGCCGCCGCGGCCTGATCGGCGCCGCGGGCGTAATGCTCGCCGGCCATCGCCAGCTCGCCCGCGCCGCGATAGTGCCCGGCGAGCAGCTCGGGATCGACGAGGCCGGCGGCGACCATCGCCTGGGCCAGCCCGGCGTGGTGCCGGCGCACCCGGTCGGCCGGCAGGTGCGACACCACCGTCTCGCGAATCCGGTCGTGGTAGATCTCGATTTCCTCCTGGTCGGCCTGGCCGATCAGCCGGATCAGCCGGGCCGTCCGGAGCGCCGCCAGCGCCACGCGCACGCCGGCGTCGAGCTCGGCGGCCTGGAACGCGGCCGCCTGGGCGATCGGCCGGCCGGAGACGGCGACCACGCCCAGCAGCCGCTGCGCCTCCTCGGGCTGGCGGCCGATCCGCTCCCACAGCACCTCGTCCAGGTCGAGCTGACCAATCGCCTCCCAGTGGTCGATCGGGCCGCCGCCCTGGATGTGCTTGACCAGCTCGTCGATGAAGAGCGGGTTGCCTCCCGACTCGCGAGCGACCACGTGCGCCGTGCCCGCGCGACGGAGTCTTCCCGCCCGAGCAGTGCCAGCGCCAGCTCGCGGGCCTCGGATTGCGTCAGGGCCTCGACGGCCAGCTCGCGGTGCTCGGGCTGCGCCGGCCGGCCCTCCATCGACCGCCGCAGCTCGACCAGGAAGGGCGAGTCTTCGGCGTCCTCCGCCCGGAAGCTCCCCAGGAACAGCAGCACCGGAGACTGCGGCTCGCCGAGCACGTCGGCCAGCAAGATCGCGCTATCGGCGTCGCCCCACTGGAGGTCGTCCACCGCCAGGACCAGGGGCACATCCGTCGCCAGCCGACGGAAGAGCTCGCGAAGCGCCGCGAATGCCCGACTGCGCAGCTCCTGCTGGTCGGGCAGGTTGGGCGCCTGGCGACGGGCGGCGGCGACCGCCGGCACCCCTTGCATCACCGGGAAAAGCCGCGCCAGGTGTCCTACATCGGCGGGCAAGAGCGACGCGATCCGCCTCGGCCTGAGCCCCTTGAGGTAGCGCGCCAGGGCATCGAACAGGCTATCGAGCGCCTTGTAGGGCACCGACTCGCGCTCGTAGCACCGCCCCGACAGCACGACCGCCTCCTCGTGCGCCGTCAGGCCCTGGAGGAACGAACGGATCAGCGTCGTCTTGCCCGTGCCCGTCCGACCGAAGACGAAGATCGACTGGCTGCGCCCGCGCACCAGTCCGGCGAACGCCGAGTCGAGCACCTGGAGGTGTCGCGCCCGGCCGATCAGCGGCATGGGCCTGGAACGCTCCGGCGGTTCGGCACAGCCCGGGTCCTGACCGGTCGTCCGGAGGATGACGTCGCGGCCGCCGGGCCTCGCCGCCGGGTCGCGGTCCAGCAGCTCGACGCAGAGCCGCACCAGGTCATCCGGCAGGCCCGCGACTAGCTCGGCGGGCGAGGGCGGTGTCTTGGTCTGCTTGTCCAGGATCACCTCCTGCGACGGGCCGACGAACGGCAGTCGGCCGGTCATCGCCTCGAACAGGATGACCCCGACGCTGTACCAGTCGCTCGCCGTCGCGATCGACAGGCCCGCCGCCTGCTCCGGCGACATGTGCGCCACCGTCCCGACGATTTGCCGGTCCGCACCCCCGTGCCGCCCGGTGCTCTCGAGGTCGGCGGTCAGCCCGAAGTCGAGCAGGACGACCCGACCTTCGGGCGTCACCAGCACGTTCGGCGGCTTGATGTCGCGATGCAGCTTGCCCGAGTGGTGCAGCGCCTCGATCCCTTCGGCGAGCTGCCTCAGCGTGTCCCTCAGCCGGACCTCGTCGAACACGGGCGGAGCCGGAAGATCGTGGTTCGGCGTGGGTGATCCGGCATCCTCGTCGGCGGCCTTGCCGTCCGTCCGCACCATCCCCCGGCCCATCGCCGGGGCGGCCGACCGCACGTGGCTCACGAAATCGGTCCCCTCGACCAGCTCCATCGTGAAGAACCACTGGTCGCCGATCGCGAACAGCTCGTAGAGGTTGACCAGGTTGGGATGCGTGATGTCGGCGAGCGAGCGGAACTCTTGCTTGAAGCGGACCAGGGCGGTGGCGTCCACCCGCCGCATCGTCTTGAGCGCGACGAGCTCGCCCCGCTTCTGGTCATACGCCTCGTAGACCACGCCCATCCCGCCGGTCCCCAGGCGGCGGACCAGCGTGAACCGGACCGAATCGAGCATCGCCCGCAAGGCCTCGGCTTCCGAGCGCAGATGATGCTTTTCGTCGAGGTCGAACCCGAGGGCGCTGCCGTCGCTCGCGGGATCGCCCTCGGCGGGGCCTCGGGTTGACCGCAGGCTGTCGCCCGGTGCGGGGCTCGAGCCCGTCGGGTGTTCGTCGACAATCGCGGCGCCACCCGCTCCCGTCCCCGACATCCCGCCGACCAGTTGCACCTCGACGGCCTCCGTCGGCGTCTCCGACAGCAGGACCTCCGGGCTCGGGTCGAGGACCGTCTCGTTGAGGCGCCCTGCCGATCGCCGCCGTCCGTGCCGCTCTCCATCGACCAGGGCACGGATCATCTCGCCCCGCTCGGCGATGTCGGGGAAGGCCGTGAGATACGCCGCGCAGCGGCAGCGGCTGGCCGCGGATCCACCTCTGCCGCTGATCGGCGAGCAGGACCTCCAGGCGATCCATGAGCGGCAGGTCGGGGTACGACGCCAGGAAGTCGAAGACGTCGGGGACGGGGGCATCCGGCTCCCAGAGGCGGGAGAACCGGTCCACCGGCCGATCGAGCTCGCTGGACTCGGCTACCGATCCCATCGCCCACAGGTCCCCGTCACTCAAGGTGATGCCGGACGGGCGGTTTCGCGAGAGGAAGACCCTCCCCGAACGGCCCCGACATGAATCGATCGGTTCGCATCCGGCGGCGCCGGCGCCCGTGTCATCGGCGACAGTTCACGCCAACGCCGAGAGGCCGACGGCCGCGCCTTCGCGCGCGCCATCCTAACCCGGCACCATTGCCAGGGGAATGCCCGCGCCCGGCGGCGCATCCCGGTGCCTCGGCGTCACCTCGGGCCAACCCTCATCGGTGTATCCACCAGGCAAGTCGTAAGACTCGCCTTGCACCCGTTGCCGAGACGCTAAAGAATGGGGGAGACCGGCTCCTTCATGTCCTGGGGCCGGCAATCGGATGGGAGGAGCTCTCCATTCAGAGCGTGCACCCGAGCAGGGAGCCATCACGATGCTGCAAGACATCCTCAGTCCCTTCCACCAGTTCGTGACACGCGCCGGTCGTGCTGCGTATCCCGGCGGACGCCCCTCGGCCGAGGGGCCGGCCGGCCGTCGGCTCGTCGTCCGCGTCGGTGCTCCGGGGAACTCGGCCACCACCGCGGAACCGGCCCTACACCCCGACGACCGCGTCCCGGCGGACCGGATCTCGCCCGAGCCGGGCCCGGGCGAGGTCGTCCCTCCGGGCTGGTGGTAGCGAGGCGGCCCCGCCTCACTCCGTTTGCGGAACCCGCAAAGCTCACCGAGACCTGAAGGTCCGAGCAACGTTCATCGTCCGTACCAGGGGACTCGGTCATGCAGGGCACACGTCGGAGATTCCTCGCGACCGGACTGGGCTCGTCGATCGTCGCGCCGGCCGCGGCACGCGGCGCGGATGACGAGGATCCCCGCGCGCTCCAGCAGCGGATCGGTGCCGCCGCCGAGGCCCCCGTCCTGGCCGTCAACGGCCTCGACCGGCCGGTCCGGATCGCCTCGATCGAGCTGCTTCGCAACCGGAGCAACTTCGTCGTGCGGGTCCGGACCGACGACGGCGCCGAGGGCCTCGGCATCCCGAACGCGATGCACATGGTCCACACCTACCCGATCTTCCTCAACCGGGTCGCGCCCTTCTTCGTGGGCAAGGACGCCCGACAGCTCGAGCCCTTGCTCTGGGAGCTCTATCGCCACGACGACAACTACAAGTATCAGGGCCTGGCGCTCTGGGTCTGCGTGGCCGCCGCCGAGATCGCGATCCTGGACCTGCTGGGAAAGATCGCCGGCAAGTTCGTCGGCGAGCTGCTGGGCGGGGTCCATCGCCGCGAGATCGCCGTGTACCGCGCCAGTGGTGTTCGGGGCAACACACCCGAACAGGAGGTCGCCTACTTGAAGGAGCTCGTCGCCGAGACCGGCGCCCGGGCGCTGAAGTTTCGCCTCGGCGGCCGGATGAGCAAGAACGCCGACTCGCGGCCCGGTCGGACCGAGCGGCTGATCCCGATGGTCCGCGAGGCGTTCGGCAAGGAGATGACGCTCTACGCCGACTCGAACAGCTCTTACGACGTCCCGAAGGCCATCGCGATCGGCCGGCTCATGGAGGAATACGACTATGCGTTCTACGAGGAGCCGTGCCGCTTCGACCATCTCGAAGATACCAAGGCCGTCGCCGACGCCTTGCGCATCCCGATCGCCGGAGGTGAGCAGGAGTCGAGCGAGGACCGGTTCCGCTGGGTGATCGCCAACCGAGGGCTCGACGTCGTCCAGCCCGACCTGCATTACTACGGCGGATTCATCCGCTCGATGCGGGTGGCCCGGATGGCCCATGCCGCGGGGCTCCTCTGCACGCCCCACATGTCCGGCTCGGGACTCGGCTACCTCGACGCGGCCATCTTCGCCGCGTGCATCCCCAACCCCGTCCCCTTCACGGAATTCAAGGGGCACACCGACATCCCCGTAACGTGCGCGACCTCGTCGCTCAGATGCGAGTCGGGATTCGTCCGCATCCCATCCGGACCCGGCTACGGCATCACCATCGACCCCTCGTTCCTGCGCGATGCGGCGAAGGTGACGACGTCCTGGCGCACCAGGCCGGCCATCGCGTCGCAAGATCATGCCGGATCAAGGCTGGGGGACGACATCCGACCCTTCCTCGGCGGCCCGGACCGTCCCCGGGCCGGCAGGGGACCTGCGCCCCGCCCGGTTCAGCGCCTGCTTCAGCGCCTGGATCCGGTCCTTCGAACCGACGAAGGTCCGGTCGGGAAAGCGGTAGTTCGAGAAGATCCCGGCGAGGATCTGCTGGCCCACGTTGGTATTGAGCCACATGCCGGCCAGGTACTGGAGCCGCAGGTTGCGGTCGGTGTTGATCTGAGCGCCCCGGGACCACGCCTTCATCAGGGGTGCCTGGCCGGCATAGGTGGCGAGCATGTCGATCGCCTCCTCTCGCTGGATCGCGCCGTCGGTCAGCGTGTCGAACATCCCGAAACCCACCTCGCGCAGCGACTCCTTCACCTGCTGGTGATCGGGACGGTCGATCCGCTTCTGCAGCTCGTCAACGTCGATCACCGTCGGCTCGACCTGTCCGAACAGGATCGCGTCGTATCCGTAGCGCTCGCGGATGCCGAAGGCGTCGGTGCCGTAGCCCTCGCGCTCGTTGGTCCAGAGGATGCCGTTGGGGAAGACCTCGAAGAACGTGGAGATCAGGCTGCGCGCCGTCTCCTCGTCGCATTCGAGCAGGGGGAGCCAGAGGCAGACGATCCCCCCCGGGTTCAGGTGGTCGCGGCACATCCGATAGTATTCCACGGTGTTCATCGCCGCGCAGCCCTTGACCCAGGGGTCGATCGGGTCCGAGCTGATGATGTCGAACTTCTCCCGCGTGGTGCGGAGGAAATGGCGGCCGTCGTCGTACGTGACCCCGACCTGCTTGCCGCCCACGACGTGGGGGTTCTCACGAGAGATGCCGTCGACGACGTGGTAGTTCTCCTTGCCGAACATCGGCGTGACAAATTTCGGCACGAGGGGCTCGATGTCGCAGATGAGGATCCGCTCGACGTCGGGATGCGGGATGAAGCTACCGGCGGCGACTCCCGCGCCGCAGGCCACGACCAGCACCGATCGCGGCTTCTGGTGCAGGAGCGCCGGCAGGTGGGCCAGCAACCGCTGCATTCGCATGTCGTCGGGCTGTGTGGATGCCTGGACCTTGCCCGCGCCGTGGAAGCTGCGCACGCCCTCGCGCGACTGGGTGACGGCGACCGTGACGTTCATACCCTCGCCGACGTAGACGCAGTAAACGTCCGGATCGCCGGGCTCGCTGGGAACGTCCTTCACGATCTCGGGGTACGTCCCCGCGTGGAGGGCCGCCGTCTGTCGACCGAAGGCGACGACTGTCCAGGGCAGGGGCGCGACGCTCCAGCCCAGCCACGTCGCCACGCCGACCGCGGCGAGCGTCGCCACGATGCCGACCGGGTGCGATCGACCGGACGAACGACCGAGCAGCGGGGGCAATGCCGCGATCGCCGCCGCCGCGGCCAGCCCGATCAGAACGCGCTCGCAGCCGAACGTGCCGATCGTCGGGATCAGCACCAGGCTAAATGCCAGGGCGCCGACGATCGCGCCGACGGTGTTGGCCGCGTAGACCCCTCCCACCAGCCGCCCGGGGTCTTGACCTCTCCTCACGACCGCGGCGATCGCCATCGGGAAGCTCGCTCCCCAGAGGCAGGCCGGCGGCAGGACGGCCCAGAGGCAGCGCACCAGGTCGAGCTGGAAGTTCAACCAGGGGCTCGGCGCCATCGAGGGCACGATCGGCCAGTAGGGCAGCGACCGCGCGATCATCGCGGCCGTCCAGGCGATCGCCGCGGGCAGCAGCCACTGGCAGACGCCGAGCGCCGTCCGCGCCGATGTCGTCCGCCGCGCCACCAGGGCGCCGACCGTGCTCCCGATCCCCAGGCCGACCAGGAACACCGACAGGACCAGCGAAAAGGTGTAGACCGTCGCGCCGAGCATCAGCGAGAGCAGGCGAGTCCAGACGACCTCGGCGCCCATCGCCGCCGTCCCCGATAGCGCGATCGCCAGGTAGACGCCCGCCGTCCGGGCGCCCGCTCGGCGTCTTCCTCGGCCGCGGGAGCCGCCTGCGGCTCGTGACGACCCCCCGCGGCCGCCAGGAACAGCGCGAAGCCGGCGACCACCACATTGATTCCCGCGGCACAGTAGGTCGCGACGCCCACGTCGTAGACCCGCAACAGGTAGAACCCCGCCAGCAGGCAGCCCACGACGGCCCCCGCGATGTTGCCCCCGTAGAAGAACCCCATCCACGAGACGCCCTCGGCATCCGCCTCGACCCGGCGCCGATCGCCGGTAAGGTCGCGCCCATCAAGAGTGTCGGTGGCAGCAGGCACGCCCCGGCCACGAGCCCACGCAGCAGGATTCCGGCCAGGCCATGGCCCGCGTGCTCCGAGTAGACCCGCTCGACGTAGGGCATGCCGAACAGTATCGCCAGCCCGATGGCCCCGACGCCTAACTCGAGCACCGCGAAGACGCGCAGCGGGTGTCGGCGGATCGGCACGATCCTGGGCAAGAGCAGGCTCCCCGCGCACATCCCGCCCATGAACGTCCCCAGCAGTACCCCGAGCGATACGGCCGTCGAGCCGATCACGAGCTGGAGGAGCTGCAGCCAGACGATCTCGTAGATCAGCGCCGCGCAGCCGCTGCCGACGAACAACACCAGCAACGCGGGCAGGAACCGGCGGGTCGAGGCCAGTTCCGGCCCCGCCGTCATCTCGATCGAGTTCATTCCTGGGCCTTCTCCGCACCAAGAGTGCCGGCACCTCGGATGCGCCAGCGTCGGGTGAACCGTGCATTCCCGACCTCGCCGCGTGGATCGTTGCACGGCTGATGGGCTCGGAGAAAAACGGTACGCGCTGCGCGTTGCCAGAACGCCAATTCATGATTGCCGCTTCGCGCCGCGACGCGGCGGGAAGCCGCATCATCGCCCAGCGGCATGCCATTGTCCAGGCACCCGTCGCACGGTAGGGACGACCTCCGGGAATGCCCCCGCCCGACCAGCTCGGGCTAGTTCCGATGGCGCCACCGTTCCAGGGCGAACCCTCGGCCGCTCCTTCCGTCCAACCCGTCCCGATTGGCCTTCGTGCCGTTTGTACGATTTTTTTCGGACCAGGCCGACGGGATCGTCGCTGATAGCCTAAAGAGTTAGTCGGGGGCGAGACCACGCTCTGACTGCATTGGTGGATTTTGCCGATTTTCTGATTTTCTCGTGCTCATCCATGTAGTCGAGTCTGCGACGTGTTGGCGAGCGAGGGGCCGATCGATAGCCCTCGGCCGAAAGGCATTGAGGCGTATCGGGTCTTCGTCGGATCTCGATGAGCCCGGGCTGACCTGGAGTCGCCGTACCCGAATCCATTGAATCGTGCCATGCTCCTTGACTCAGTGGGGCACCCGGGAAGGGGTCAGTATGCACTCGGGTATCCGATTCGCCTTCGTGCTGACGTGCTGTCTGGCCATCGCGGCGGGGGTTGTTTGCTGGCTCGGCGTGAGATCCGGGTGGTCCTGGGCGAGGCCCTCGGCGGACAGCATCACGTCGGCGCGACCGGACCAGGAGACCGATCCGTACCGGGTCTGGTTGTCCGATGCCGGCGCCGCGGGCGGGGACACGCGACTCTTTGTGGAGCGCCGGACCCTCGACAATGCCGTCGGCAGCCTGAATCCCTATGCCGAGACGATCAAGGATCCGACCTCGCTCGGCGAGCTGCGCGACGCCCTCCGGATGCGCGGGCCTCGCGAGATGGTGTCGTTACGGGCTCGTTATGACGGCCTGAACCTCGGGTCGCCTCCCACCTCGGCGCAGGCGATCCGGGCGATACCGCTGGCACGGGCGATCGCCTACGCCTCGATGCAGGGAGGCGAATTCGACCAGGCCGCGCGCTGGCTGGAGACCGGCCTGGAGCTGAGCCAGTTGAAGGAGTTTCCCCCCATCATCCGGGCCGAATTCCACGCGCTCCTGGGGATCAACGCCCTGCGCCGCGGCGAGATCGAGAATTGCCTCGAATGCGCCGGGCCGTCGAGCTGCATCCTGCCGATCGCGCCCGCGGCGGTCCACCGTCGCAAGGACGGCTCACGCGAGGCCATCCGCCAGTTCACCGAGTATCTGAAGTCCGAACCCGGCGACCTGCGCGTGCGATGGCTGCTGAACCTCGCCTACATGACGCTGGGCGAGTATCCCGACGGCGTCCCGCGGGAATACCTGGTCCCGCTCGACGGCTTTCGCTCGAAGCTCGACGTCGGGCGGTTCGAGAACGTTGCGTCGGCGGTGGGCCTGACGGCGCGGGGACCGAACCTCGCCGGTGGCAGCATCCTCGACGACTTCGACGGCGACGGGCTGGTCGATGTCTTCTCGACGTCGATCGACTGCGATCGCGGGGCCTCGCTGTTCCTCAACTCGGGCAACGGCAGCTTCCGCGACCACTCCGCGTCGGCCGGCCTGGACTCCGAGATCTACGTCCTGAACGCCGTCCGGGGCGACTACGACAATGACGGCGATCCCGACATCTTGCTCCTCCGCGGCGCCTGGGACGTCCCGGCCCCCTTGAGCCTGCTGCGCAACCGGGGCGACGGGTCCTTCGAGGACGTCGCCCGCGCCAGCGGCCTGGGCGAGCCGATCTCCAGCGAATCGGCGGCCTGGGGCGACTTCGACAACGACGGTTGGCTCGACCTCTTCGTCTGCGGCGAATTCCATAACAGCGACCCCGACCCCGCCCGCGCAAGCTCGTCAAGACCGGTCGGTGTCGGCTCTATCACAACGAGCGCAACGGCACCTTCAAGGACGTCGCGGCCGCGGCCGGAGTCACCAACGAGCGGATGGCCAAGGGCTCGGCGTGGGGTGACTTCGACGGCGACGGCCGGCTCGACCTGTTCGTCTCGAGCATGCGAGAGGATTGCCGGCTCTACCACAACCAGGGCGACGGAACCTTCAAGGACGTCGCGCACGAGATGGGCGTCAAGGGCGGCCCGGCGAGCTTCTCGTGCTGGTTCTGGGACTTCGACAACGACGGCCTGCTCGACCTTTTCGTCAACGATTACAACGGCATGCTCGCCGACGTCGTGGCACATTATATCGGCCGGCAAGTCGAGGTAGCCGGGCATCCGCACCTCTATCGCAACCTGGGCAAGGCCGGGTTTCGCGACGTCAGCGAAGAGGTCGGTCTGAACTGGACCATCACGGCCATGGGCGCCAACTTTGGGGACATCGACAACGACGGATATCTCGACGCCTATTTCGGGACCGGCCGGATGACGTTCTCCGAGCTCGTGCCCAACGTGATGCTCAAGAACGTCGACGGCAAGCGCTTCGAGGACGTCACCGAGTCGTCGCGCACCGGCCACTTGCAGAAGGGCCATGGCGTCTCATTCGCCGACTGGGATAACGACGGCGACCTCGACCTCTTCGCCGTGATGGGAGGGGCCTTTCCCGGCGATCGCGCCTCGAACGTGCTCTTCCAGAATCCCGGACATGGCCGGCACTGGCTGAGGGTCAAGCTAATCGGCACCCGCACCAACCGATCGGCCGTCGGGCGCGGATCCAGGCCGAGCTGAAGGCGGCCGACGGTCGGACTCGCTCGATCTACCGGACGATCGGCAACAACGGCAGCTTCGGCGGCAACCCGCTGGCGGAGACCATCGGCCTGGGCGATGCGAAGTCGGTCGCCCACCTGGTCATCACCTGGCCCGGCAGCGGCACTCAGCAAGAGATCCGCGACCTCGCCCCCGACCGGATGATCGCGATCACCGAGGGGCGCGACGGCTACGAGGTCGTGCGCCAGCCCGTGCTCAAGCCCGCCGCCGAACGCTGATCCCGGCGCCCGTCGCCCGCCCGCCGATTGCCGCGTGATGAAGCCCGCGGCATGATGGTCGGGAAGGGACCGCGCCGTGCGCGGCCGGCAGGTCCTCGGGACGGGAAGGAACGGGCATGGCGGGTCGACCGGTTCGTGGAAAGGGTTGGAGGCGTCGGCTCGCCATCGCAATCCTGGTCGTCTCCGCGACCCTCGCACTCGTCATCCTGCCGTACGGTCGCCGTGCCTGGAACGCCCTGATCGGCCGGGCACCCCGGCTGGAGCCGAGGGCGATGACCGTGGTGCCGGGAATCCACATGCTGGGCGGGCTCTCGCCATCGCCCGCGTACGTCGTCGAGGCGGCGGACGGGCTGATCCTGATCGACGCCGGACTCGACGCCGACGCCGGGCAATTGAAGTCCCAGATGGCCGCGCTTCGGCTCGACTGGACGCGAGTGCGGGCCATCTTCCTGACGCACGCCCACGGCGACCACACCGGCGGCGCCGAGGCCCTGCGCAGGGCGACGGGCGCGCGGATCTACGCCGGTGCCGGCGACGCCGCCGTTATCCGCTCCGGCGGCCCGCGCGAGGCGGTCTTCAGCACCTTCCCGATGCCGGGGCAGATGACCCACTCGACCGAGGTCGACGTCGAGCTCCGCGGCGGAGAGCGGATCACAATCGGGGGAGTCGAGGTCGAGGCGATCGCCGCGCCGGGGCATACGACGGGAAGCATCTGCTACCTCGTGAATTCCCGCGGCCGCCGCGTCCTGTTCGGCGGCGACGTCATCATGACGATCCAGGGCGACCGGCCGCCGCCCGACGAGCCCGACCAGCCGCTGGGCACGTACTCGGCCTACCTGCCGCCCCGCTACCGGGGCGACGCTCGGGAGACGCTCGCCACGCTGCGGCGGCATGCAGCGCCTGCTGGCCCCCGACCTGGTGTTTCCCGGTCATCCCCGCTCCGATCCGACGCCTCCGTCTCCCAGCCTCTCGCCGCACGAGTGGAACGCGCTCCTCGTCCGCGGCATCCGCGCGATGGAGATCCTCGTCGCCCGCTACAATGCCGACGGCGCCGATTTCCTCGACGGCAACCCGAAGAGCCTGCTGCCGGACCTCGACTACCTCGGCGATCGGGGAGGCCGGGCGGTTTATGCGTTCGCCGCCGGCTCGCAATACTACCTGGTCAACGCCCCGGGCGGCCCGGGTCTGCTGGAGTTCGTCGACGAGCGGCGGCGACAGCTCGGCCGGCCGGCAGTGGCTCCGACCGCGGTCCTGCTCACCGCCTGCGGCGCCGGCGAGATGGCCGGGCTGCGAGAGCTGGTCGACCGCTGCCATCCCCGGGTCTACGCCGCGCAGGCTGGCCTGGCGGACGTCCGCCGGACCTGTCCGGCCGGCACGGACATCCGGCCCGCCGACGAGCTGGCGACCGCATCCGGGCTCGCCGTCGAGAAGGTCGATGTCGCCGGCAGGGGATTCGCCCCCGTCGCCTATCGCCTGGCGACGGGCGGCAAGTCGGTGCTGTTCTCGGGGCAGATCCCGGTAAAGCTCACCGACGAGACGGGCGAGCGTCTGGTGGTCGACCTGCTCAGGCCGCCCGGCGACCTCCGCGATTACTTCGCGACCCTGACCCGGCTCCACGATTCCGCCGCGCCCGACCTCTGGCTGCCGTCGATCCCCACGAACGGCCAGAATGCCAACCTCTACGATCGACAATGGAGCCGGGAGATCGAGCGAAACCTCCTCATGCTGCGGTCGATCATCGCCCGGACCCAGGAGCAATGAAGGCGATGCCAGGGCAACGCGTCGGTCGCGTGCCGGTCGCCGGCGACGCCCGGTATCGCTTTGCCGCAATCCGGGGTAAGTTCCATTCAGCACCTGGGCCGGCCCGTTGTCTCGGGCCGCCACGACGAGGCGAGCTTCTCGCCGACGCCGCCCTTTCTCCTCGCCCCTGAATATCCAGGTGAGGCCGAACGATGAGCGAGTATCAGCACTACGAGTTCCGGGCAATCGATCGTCCCCTGAAAAGCCGGGAGATGGCCAGCCTCCGCAACCTTTCCACCCGCGCCGAGATCACGCCGACGAGCTTCGTCAACGAGTACCAATACGGCGATTTCAAGGGCGACCCGGCCATCCTGATGGACCGTTACTTCGACGCGTTCGTGTACGTCGCCAACTGGGGCACCCACCGGCTGATGTTCCGGATCCCCGGAGTTTCCTCGACGTCGCCACGGTCAAGCAATACTGCGATGGCGAGCTCTTCTCGCTCACGGCCAGGAAAGAGCACCTCGTGCTCGACTTCCGATCGGAAGACGAGAACGAGGATGAATGGATCGAGGGGGAGGGATTGATGTCCTCGCTCGCCCCGATCCGCGACGAGCTGATGCGCGGCGACCTGCGGGCACTCTACCTCGGCTGGCTCGCCTCGTTCGCCGTACGCGGCTGGGACGACGGCGAGGCCCCCGATGATGTTCGTGAGCCCCCGGTGCCCGCCGGCCTGGCGAAACTTTCGGCGCCACTGAAATCGCTGGGGAAATACCTGCGCGTTGACGCCGACCTGCTCAAGGCGGTGGCGGCCGGCAGCACCGGCGAGCCCGCCGCGGCTCCCACGCGGGCGGAGATGGTGCGCTGGGTAAAGTCGCTACCCACCGCCGAGAAGGACGATTACCTCATTCGCTTCCTTGCCGAGGATGAAGACATCCTGCTGCATGCCGAGCTGTCGAGGCGTTTCCGCGAGGCGACCGCGCCGCGGAGCAAGGATCGGCCACGAATCGACGGGCGACGGACAGTTGCGCAATTGCTGGCGGCGCACAACGACCTGGTCGAGAAAAGAGCGAGCAGGGAGGCCAAGCAGCCGGTGAGCGGGCGAGCTCGACGCGGGCGTGGGATCGGCTGATCGGTAACCGTCTCGATCCGCGTGCTCCGGCTTCGTATCCCTTTCGTAACCAGGGCGCGGCAACGGTTGGTTCAGGCGCGAGGTGTCCGGAGCGGAGCGGCTCAGGGCCGTTGCCTGGAAACAAGGAGGGCCGCGCTGCGGGCGCGGCCCTCGTCGTGATGACGTTCTCGAATCGATTCAATAGCGGAGGAGGTGGGATTCGAACCCACGGTACCCCGGAGGGGTACACCGGTTTTCGAGACCGGCCCTTTCAACCACTCAGGCACCCCTCCCGATCGCGAGCGGCTACCACGGGTCCCATTATCCGGGATCCGTGACCGTCGGCCGGGAATCCGGCGGATCGCTCGACCTCAGTTTACGAAAACGTCGGCGTTCCTGGAAGAATTCTGTGAGGATTTCCCCACACTCCGCCGCCAGGACGCCCGTGGTGATCTCGGGCCGGTGGTTCAGCCGCGGGTCCGACGCCAGTCGATACAGGCTCTCGCAGGCACCGGCCTTGGGATCCGTCGCGCCGTAGACCAGCCGCGCAACCCGGCTCAGCACGATCGCGCCCGCGCAGCATCGCGCACGGCTCGAGCGTCACATACAGCGTACAGCCATCCAGCCGCCACGAGCCCAGCGCCCGACCTGCCCAGGTCAATGCCAGCCGCTCGGCGTGGGCCGTCGGGTCGCGCAGCGTCTCACGCAAGTTGTACGCCCGGGCCACCACCCGGCCGTCCCGCGCGACCAGGGCCCCGACCGGAACCTCACCCATGTCTCGCGCCGCCGCGGCCAGCTCGAGCGCCCGCGCCATCATCGACCGGTCGAGCTGGTCCCGCCCGGTTTCCGCCTTGCTCGGCCTCGTCCGGTCCTGCCGATCGAATTCGCGGTCCGGCCCTGACATCCTCGAGACCCCCGCCCGATCGATCGAACCGGCTCGACGCTCAGCTCAGACAACCCGCCGGTCGCCGCCCATGTCCAGGGCGTTGAACAGCAGTGCCGCCGCGGCGCCGCCCAGGAAATCCGCGACCAGGTAGACAATGAGTCCCTTGATGCCGGCCAGCCCCATCAGGGTAACGCCGACGCCGACCGCCGGGTTGAACGCCCCGCCCGAGACCGGTCCGACGGCAAACGCCCCGGCCATCACCGTGAACCCGATCGCCAGGCCGTAGAACGAGTTCCCCGCGGTCCCCTTGGCCGTCGCGCTGTTCAGCACTACGTACACCAGGGCGAACGTGAAGAGGAAATCCCCAACGGCCTGGGCAATAAGCTGGTACTCGTTGGCCGCTGGCGGCTTCCACGCGGCCTCGGTGCTCCCCTTGATGAACAGGACCAGGCCCGCCGCCGCGAGGGCGCCGAGGACCTGGGCGAACATGTACGGCAGTGCCTCGTTCCAGCCCATCTTGCCCCGGATCGTGACGCCCAGGGTCACCGCGGGATTGTAGTGGCCGCCCGAGAAGTGCCCCCCCGCATACACCATCACCATCAGCACCGCCCCGATCGCCAGAGGCGCCAGCTCGGAGGAATTCGGCCCCTTCACCGTCTGGCCGATCGTGAACACGAGAAAAAAGGTCCCGATCGCTTCCACGATCAACTTGCCCGGCATCGCGGTGTCCCCGTCAAAGAGGTGTGACTCGACAGCGTTCCGGGAGATCTTGGCACAAGGCTCGCCTTTCAACAAGGGTTGTTCCCCGTCTCCGATTTGCTACCTCTCTTTCCTGGGTGACTCAATTTGTGAAAAAAACCAGCCCCGCCGACGGAGTGATTGCCGTTGCCTCCTGGCGTTGCCAGTTTTCCACGACGATTGCTTGCACAGTTCGTCCCATGCCTTGGTGGCTAAGGAGCTTGGGAACATCGACCCTGCTGGAAGAAAACTTGAGAAGTCGGGTGGACGGATCCTTGTCGATCGGGGAAATACCCAATAAGATGAGACTAACAGAGTGGACTGACCAGTCAGTCAGAGAGACCGGCGGAAGAAATCCGAGGCCGGAGTGTCCGGGAGGACCCAGATGAAGCGGAGTTGGGATCTCAAGCCGAACCTGCTGGATTGCATCCTGGAAGAGCGGATCGCGCCCGCCATCGCGAACCTGGGCGTCATCGTGCTGACGACCAGTGGCTTCAGCCTGGTCACGCCGTTCCCGGGCGCCGTCAACGCGGGGGCGATCGGTGGATCGAGCTCGGGCAACACCGCGGCGAGCGTGAGCGGCGCCGCGATGCCGACGAGCTTCTACGTGACCGGAACGCGGGGCATCTCCACGTTCCTGCCGGGCAATTTCACCGGGAACCCGACGGTCGGCGGGGTGACCGGCGCGTCTGGCGGAGTGGGCCTCACGATCCAGGTCGGATCGGGCGCGGATGAGGACGGTGGCCCCGGCCCGGCAAGCTCGCGGACCAGCCAGGGCCAGGGTCCTGCCGCTCCGATCATGGCATATATCGGTCAAGTCGGCTCGGGATCGAGCACGGGCACGCCGGACGCCGCCAATGGCCAGTCGCAAACATCGCAGCAATCGGCGCCCGTGCCTTCGCTGCCGCCGCTGGGCAACGCCATCCCCGGCTCGCCCGCCGGCACCTCGCCGGGCATCGCCTCGCCGACCAACTCGATGGCGCCGCAGTTCGGAGCCCCGACCCTCATGCCGGGACTGACCAATCAGTTGGCTCCCTCGCTGCCGGGTGGACTGGGAATCCAGGGTGGACTGAACCAGGCGGGCCCGGGCGGTCGTTGACCACCGCCGCTCCGCAGACCCACCACGCTCTGCCGATCGAATTTCGATACAGCCGGCAAGGATCCCGCTCGAGCGGGGGCCTTGCCGGTTTCGCTTTTCCGGATTCCATCAAGTTTGCCGGCGGCGGCGACGATGACGGAGAGGAGGCGCCGGCGAATCGCGTCTCCTCGGGGACCGGGGATATCGTCGTCGATGGTTATGGCAGGGCGTCATGAATGGGGCGGGCCCGTACAGGTCATTTCGGGATGAGGCCCTGGTGGGCGAGGATCGCGGCCCTCTTCGCCCTCGCGGCGGGGACGTGCGGCTGCCTCGGTCCCAATGCGATCCGCTACACGCGGCTTCGCTATAACGAGGTCGTCCGCGACACCAACGACCAGCAGCTCCTGATGAACATCGTGCGGTTGCGCTACGCCGATTCGCCGGTCTTCATCGACCTGCCCACCATCACCAGCCAGTTCGAGCTGTCGGCCGGAGGGAGCGACCCCGGGCGTTCCGGCAGCCAGACGGCTTTCGGCGTCGTCGGGATGATGGGCCGCGATACACCGACCCTGAGCTATCACCCGCGCGAGGGCCGCGAGATCGCCAAGGCCCTGCTGACCCCGCTCTCGGCCGACTTCTTCAGCGTGGTCAACGCCGGGGCCACCATCGAGCAGCTTCTCCTGCTGACCATCAACGACCTGAACGACGTGCCAAACGCTCCCCGGGCCACGACGCTCACTCCCGTGATCCCGGACGACAACAGCGAGTTCCGCCGCGGCATCCGCATCATGTCCTCCCTCCGGGATCGCGAGGCCACCGAGCTGGTCATCCGCACCAAGGACGAGGAGGAAGGCTCTGTCCGACCCCGTCGCTCGAAGTGCCGTGGGCGGGCACGACCTGATCGATGCGGCGCGCGACGGCTACGTGTTCCGTGCCAGCGGCGCCGATCGCCTCGCGATCCACCGGCGCGAGCGGGAGCTCTTCCTGAAGATCCACCCTCCTTATGTCCACTCGCCCGAGATGGAGGAGCTGGCGCACATCTTCAAGCTGACCCCGGGCCTGATCCAGTATCGCATCACGTCGGAGCTGAACGAGGATGACAGCGATAACGCGCCCGAGCCGCTCGGCAGCGATACCATCTACCTGAACCTGAGGTCGGTTCTCCAGATCATGACCTTCCTCTCCAAGGGGGTCTGCGTCCCCGAGGAGCATGTCCGGGCCGGGATCGTGCCGATGACGCCCGGGCCGGACGGACGGCCGTTCGACTGGACGCGCGTGACGGCCGGCCAGTTCTTCGTCCGCTCTCAGAAGCATCGGCCGGCCCACGCCGAGGTCGCCGTCTGCTATCGCGGCTACTGGTACTACATCGCCACCGATGACGTGAACTCGCGGGCCATGCTGGCGGTCCTCGAGGTGCTTTTCGCCCTCCAGGAGTCGGAGGACAGGCGCCCCGGGCCATTGCTGACCCTGCCGCTGGGCGGTTGACGCGACGGACGGCTGCCTGCCCGCGGGTCCGGCCCGCCCCGTCGAGGCGAGGCCGGTCCCGAGGCCGAGCGATCACGGCTCGTCGAGGGCCCGAGCAGCGGCCTCGCCGAGGGCCGCAACGACCTCGCCGAGCGCGGCGAATCGCGGGTCGTGCGTCGCACCTCGCACGTAACGGGCATAGATCTGCTGCGCGATCGCGGCGATCTTGAAGAGGCCGTAGACGCGGTAGAAACGCAGGTCGGGCAAGGTCCGGTCGCTGGCCTGAGCGTAGTGCTCGGCCAGCTCGCGGCGAGACATGCAGCCCGGAATGGCCGTCGGGCCGGCGAGGTAGCGTCGCAGGGGCTCGGGGTCGTCGGCCTCGATCCAGTAGCCGAGCGTCGTGCCCAGGTCCATCAGCGGGTCGCCGATCGTCGCCATTTCCCAGTCGAGCACGGCGACGATGCGGGTCGGGTCCGCGGGGTCGAGCACGAGATTGTCGAACTTGTAATCGTTGTGGATGAGCGCCGCGGCCGACTCGGCGGGGCGGTTGGCGGCGAGCCACTCGGCCGCCCGCTCCAGGCCGGGGACCTCACCGGTTCGGGCGTCGCCGTACCGCCGCGACCAGCCGGCCACCTGGCGCTCGACGTAGCCCTCGGGCCGGCCCAGGTCGCCGAGCCCGGCGTCGCGAAAATCGACAGCGTGCAGCCGGGCCAGGCCCTCGGCGAGCGTCTCGCAGAGCCGACGCGCGGTCGCCGGCGGGATCGGCCGGTCGTCGGCGGGCGGCCTGCGCAGGATGATCCCCGAACGCCGCTCCATCAGGTAGAACGGCGCGCCCAGGATCGACTCGTCCTCGCAGAAGAGCAGCGGGCATGGCGCCGGCGGATAGACGCGGCAGAGCAGGGCGAGGATGCGGTACTCGCGCCCCATGTCGTGCGCCGAGCGGACCCGGTTGTCGAACGGCGGCCGGCGCAGCACCAGCTCGCGATCGCCGAGCTTGACCAGATACGTCAGGTTCGAATGCCCATGCGGGAACTGCTCGACGACCGGCGTCTCGGCGGCGATGCCTAGCTGCCCGGCCAGGTAGGCACCCAGCTTCGGCAGGTCGAGCTCCTCGCCCGCCCGAACCGGGCCGGCGGCATCGCTCGGGAAGATCGTCATCGCTGGCCCTCCGAATGCGGACGTGCCCGACCGGCAAGGATGCGGCGGGCAACGACGGCCTTGTGGACCTCGTCGGGTCCATCGTAGATGCGGGCCGCGCGCTCCTGGCGGTAGAACCACGAGAGCACGGTATCGTCGCTGATCCCCAGCGCCCCGTGGGCCTGGATGGCGCGGTCGATCACCTGCTGCATGACCCCGGCGACGTGGAACTTGACCAGCGAGATCGCCTCGCGCGCCGCGGCGGGTCCGCTCGTGTCGATCGTCCAGGCGGCGTGCAGGACCAGGAGCCGGGCGGAGTCGATCGAGGCGCGGCTCTCGGCGATCCACTCCTGGACTGTCTGCCGCCCGCCGAGCGGGTCGCCGGGCGCGAGCTCACGCGATGCCGCCCGGTCGCAGAGCATCGCGAAGGCCCGGCGGCAGACCCCGATCCATCGCATCGCGTGGTGGATCCGCCCCGGCCCCAGCCGCGCCTGCGCCATGGCGAACCCCGCGCCTTCCTCGCCCAGCAAGTTCTCGCGTGGGACGCGGCATTCCTCGAAGGCCAGCTCGGCGTGGCTGGCCCAGTCGTCGCCGGCGTGGCCCATACAGGCGATGTTGCGCACCCGGCGGAAGCCGGGCGTTCCGGACGGCACAATCAGCAGGCTGGCGCGGCGGTGCGGCTCGGCCTCGGGGTCGGTCACCGCCATGACGATGGCGAACCGCGCCCGTCGGCCGCCGATGCGAACCATTTGCGGCCGTCGATGACGTAACTCTCGCCGTCGCGGACCGCCCGCGTCCCCATCCAGACCGGGTTCGAGCCGGGGTAGTCGGGCTCGGTCATGGCGAAGCAGCTTCGGGCCTCGCCGCGCACCAGGGGCTCGAGGTAAGTTCGCCTCTGCTCGTCGGTGCCGAACTCGCGCAGCGAGCTCCATGTTGCCGGCGTCGGGGGCCTGGCAGTTGAAGGCATAGTTTCCCAGAGGGCTGCGGCCCAGCTCCTCGGCGACGAGGGCGAACTCGAGCAGGCTGAGCCCCATGCCGCCGAATTCCCGAGGGAGCTGCGGCGCCCAGAGCCGGCGTGCCCTGACGTCGTCGCGGACCGCTTTGAGCGCCGGCAGCAGGTCGGCGAACGGGCCGCTCAGCAGCATCGGCTCGAGCGGAAGCACCTGGCGGTCAACCACGTCGCGCACCCGGCCAAGGATCGTACGCAGCGATTCGGGGATCGAGAACTCCATCCGCCGCCTCCACGGGTGTCGATAGGGACCCCGATCGATTTCGATCGTAGTGTCCGGACCTCGCGGATACAATCGTCTCGCCGCGTCCATGACGGCGACGGAAGTCGTCGCTGCTGGTCGATCTCCTCCTCGGAGCTTCCTCTCGCATGGCATTTTCCGACTGGTTGTTCGGCCGCAGGCTGGCCACCCTCGAAGAGGAACAGCAGCGTGTCGGCGTGCTGGCCGGCATCCCGATGCTCGGGCTCGACGCGCTCGCCTCGGCGGCCTACGGGCCCGAGGCGGCCCTAGCGCTCCTGATCCCGCTGGGCCTGGGCGGCGTCGGACATATCGAGCCGATCACCACGCTGATCATCGTCCTCTTGATGGTCGTGTATTTCTCCTACCGGCAGACGATCGCGGCGTATCCCAGCGGCGGCGGGTCGTACACGGTCGCACGGGAGAACCTCGGGAACGCGTGGGGACTGCTGGCCGCGGCGGCGCTCATGCTCGACTACGTCCTCGTCGTGGCCGTCGGGGTCTCGGCGGGGATCGGAGCCCTGGTCTCGGCGCCTCCCGGTCTTCCAGCCTTACATCGTGCCGCTCTGCCTGCTGACGCTGGCCCTCATCACGATCGTGAACCTTCGCGGCGTGAAGGAGTCGGGTGCGGCATTCATGGTGCCGACGTACCTCTTCGTCGCCACGCTCTTATCGGTGCTGGCCATCGGGATCTACAAGACCCTGTTCGACGGGCGGACATCCCGCGCCCGTTGCACCCGCCTGCGCCGCTGTCATCAGCCCCGCAGGTCGCGACGATCTGGCTGCTGATGCGGTCGTTCGCCAGCGGCTGCACGGCGATGACGGGCGTCGAGGCCGTCAGCAACGGTGTCTCGGCATTCCGGGAGCCGTCGGTTTTGTACGCCCGCCGCACGCTCACGGCCATCATCGTACTGCTGGCCGTCCTGCTGGCGGGCATCGCTTTTCTGTGCTCGGCCTATGGCATTGGCGCGACCCGGGCCGAGGAGGCGGGATACCAGAGCGTGCTGTCGCAGCTCACCGCGGCGGTCGTCGGCCGGGGCGTGTTCTATTACATCACGATCGCCTCGGTCCTGGCGGTGCTGGCCCTGTCCGCCAACACGGGTTTCGCCGACTTCCCCCGGCTCTGCCGGGTGGTCGCCCAGGACGGCTACCTGCCCAACGCATTCGCCCACCGGGGCCGTCGGCTGGTCTACTCGCACGGCATCCTGGTGCTGGCCGTGCTGTCCGGTCTGCTGCTTGTCGTCTTCCGCGGCATCACCGACGCCCTGATCCCGCTGTTCGCCGTCGGTGCGTTCCTGGCGTTCACGCTCTCGCAGGCGGGCATGGTCGTGCACTGGCGGCGGGCCGGCGGACCCGGTTCGGGGCGATCGATGGCGATCAACGGCGTGGGCGCGATCTGCACCGCCGTCACCCTGGTCGTGGTGCTGGTCTCGAAGTTCACCGAGGGGGCCTGGGTGACGGTCTTCCTGGTCCCGGTCCTGCTGATCCTGTTCGTCGGCGTGAGGGGCCACTACCGCAATGTCGCCCGCGAGGTGAGCAGCGACACCCCGCTCGACGCTTCGCACCTCGAGCCTCCGATCGCGCTCCTGCCGATCCGCGGCTGGAGCGCCATCACTCGCAAGGCGCTTCGGGTCGCGATGAAGATCTCTCCCGAGGTCTATGTCCTGCACATCGCCGGAGACGAGAGGACGGTCCTGGATCTCGAGGACACCTGGGTCACTCGCGTCCGCCAGCCGTCGCTCGAGGCCGGCGTCGAGCCGCCACGCCTGATCGTGATCTTCTCGCCATTCCGGCAGCTCTACGCGCCGCTGATGGAGGCGGTGACCGACATCCAGAAGGCCCACCCCGGCCGTGACGTCGCCGTGATCATCCCCGAGCTGGTGGCGACGCGGTGGTATCACTACCTGCTGCACAACCAGACGGCCGCCGTGATCAAGGCGTATCTGCTGTTCAGCGGCCTTCGCCGCGTGTTTGTGCTGAACGTCCCGTGGTACCTGGCCGGGTGACCTCGCCCTTTCTGTCCGGCCGCCAACGGTCGCGGCTCACTTGGCGCCCCGTTCCGGAAGTCGCATAACGGAAGTTTGCCCGCTCAACCTGCCGAACTACCCGGCGAGGGGAAGGGGTACGCGGGCGGCTGGAGGGGAGGATTCATGATTCCGGGATCGATGATGCTGGCCGAGACCGTGGGCGGTCGGTGGCGGCCGGGGATCGGGGACCCGACGGTCGTGGGCTGGGTCACGGTCGTCGCCTACCTGCTCGCGGCCGCGGGATGCGGGCTGGCCGCCTGGCGCGAGCCGTTGCGCGACGGGACCCGCCGGACCCCCTCGCAGCCGTCGCGGTTCTGGCTGGCCCTGGCCGTGTTGATGCTCGCGCTGGGGATCAACAAGCAGCTCGACCTGCAGACGCTCGCCACCCAGGTCGGCCGCGACATCATCCGGTCGTGGGGACTCTACTCGGAGCGTCGCGAGCTTCAGCTCGGGTTCATCCTTGCCGTCGTGCTGGTCTGCGCCGGGACGCTGGGATGGTTCCTCTGGGCGGCGCGATCCACACTCGACCGCCGGTGGCCGGCCGTCGTGGGGATGCTGTTCATCCTCGGCTTTGTGGTGATTCGCGCCGCGTCGTTTCACAACGTTCGACGCCTTCCTCGCGGCCCGGCTCGGCGGGATGAAGTGGAACTGGCTGCTCGAGCTGGGCGGGATCTCGATCGTCGCCGCGTCGGCCGGCCGAGTCCTGCTGGCCTCGCCTGGACACCGGCGGCCCGACGGAGCGGTGACTTATCGGTACCGGATCAATTCCCGTTGACGAGGGATTCGCGGGATCGCCGGCTTCAGTCGGCCTGCTCGCCTACGAGCTCGTTGAGCAGCTCGACATCCTCGGACTCGACGATCATGGCCCAGGTCTCGTTGTCGTCGGGCGCCTGGGAGAACCCGAGGATGCGGATCCCCCCCTGATCGAGGCTGTCCCGAATCCGCTCGATCTCGTCAACGACGGCGACCGGGTCGCGTCCGGCCTCGTTGCCGAAGACGACCGAGACTCGCGACTGCCGCCCCGGGAATGCTCCTCGCGAGACGCCGGGGAGGTGCTCAGCGGCGTGAAGGGCCATCGACTCGGCCTCGGCGTTCCAGTCCAGCTCGCTCATGATCGGGTCCCGTGTTGACGTGGTCAGAGAGCCGGCCGAACCGCCGGACCTGCCCATCGCCTCGAATGGGGTCCATCCTACAGGCCGAGCCTTTCGCGAGCGAAGGCCAGGCAGAGCGCGACGTTCTCCTCCTCGGCCCGGACCTGCTGGTCGTGTGTCAAACCACCGATCCGGGGCAGGGGGTGTGACGGCGGATGTTCCCTCACTGTGGTCAGGGCCCGGGCCAACTGGCGGCCGGGCAGGTCGGGGAACGTCGTCCAGTAGTGCTGGGTCAGGCAAGGGACCTTGAGCGGGTCGCGCGTGATCATCTCGATGTTAAAGCGAATCCCGGGCCGGGCCGCTCGCAGGACGCGAACCGCGCGGGACAGGTCGAGGATTCCCCTGCCGAGCGGCACCTCGGAGAGGAGGAATCCCTCGCGATATTCCTCGACGCCCATGTCCTTGAAGTGGGTCGTGAACGACCGGGGCGCGAGGGCCTCGATCACGTCCATCGGGTCTTCCAGCAGGGCGACGCTGTTGCCCGTATCGAGGCAGACCCCGACGTGATCGTTGCCGGCCCGATCGAGGATCGCCAGCAGCTCGTCGGCGCGCCAGTCCTTGTGGTTCTCGACGGCGAGGCGGACGTCCTGCCGCGCGGCGACGGGTGCCGCGAGCTTGAGCGAGTGCTCGGACGAAGCGGCGAACCGACGGAAGGCGTCGGCCGATGCAAACGTCTCGTACCGACGTCCCGAGAGCATGACGGTGCGGACGACCTCGGCCCCGGCCTGGCGGGCCGTCCGCAGCTCGGCCGCGAACCGGTCGGCGTCGGCCCCGTCGCGGGGTAGGGGGCGATCCCTTCGAGGTACATCGAGGCGGCCTCGAACCGCTCGCGAATCGCGCGAGCACCCGCCTCGTCGCGAATCCCCAGCCCGACCTGAACGCCGCGGGCGCCGAGCTTCCGGGCGTGCTCGAGGAACCGGAGCGGATCGGCGAACCGGTCCTCGCCCTTCCGTCCGCGATCGCCGGCGGTCTGGACCATGAACGAGTGGATCACCAGGCCGAGGGAACCGTCCGGGCCGCCGCCGGCCCGCTGGTCCGGCGCAGCATGGAGCCCCCTGCGACCGTCGTCGCGATGAGCCCCGGTGAAGCGGCGATGAGGGCGCGTCGGGAAAGCTTCACGAGTTCCTCCCCAGCAGCGCCTTTCGCTCCGCGTCCCAGGGGGCGCGATAGGGCCGTTCGAGCATGGCCTCGGCCTCGGGGTCGCCGATGATGGTCTCGCGCCGGGCGTCCCAGCGGAGCTTCCGGCCGAGGCGGAGCGAGATGTTCGCCAGGTGGCACGCGGTGACGACGCGGTGGGCGCCCTCGAGGTCCGAGATCGGCTCGCGGCGCGAGCGGACGCACTCGAGGAAGTTGGCGGCGTGGCGGCGGAACTGGTCGAACTCGTCGCCCGTGCGGTCCTCGAGGCCCGCGGTCCGCCTTTCGTCGAGCTCGCGTTCGCCCGTCGAGGCAGGCCCGCCGGCCGGATGCGGACCGCCGAATGTCGGGATGGCATCGGCCGGCGCGAGCTTCGGGTCGGGCGTCAGGTCGAAACCCTTGCGGGTGATCAAGAGGCTGCCCAGCGTGCCGCAGAACTCCAGCCCTCGCGTCGGCGGTGCGCCCCGGCTGCACTCGCGCTCCGACCAGGTCGCCGTCCAGTCGGGATACTCGAAGATGGCGTCCTGGACGTCGGGCGTCTCGCCGTTGTCCTTCAGAGCGAACCGCCCGCCCGAGCTGGAAACGGCCGACGGGGCCAACGCACCGAGGAACCAGTGGACGATGTCGAGCGAGTGCTGACCCAGGTTGGTCATCTGACCGCCCGGAATGCGACCAGAACCACCGGAAGTGATAGATCGACCGATTGGGGTTGTACGGCCGCTTGGGCGCGGGGCCGAGCCAGAGGTCGTAGTCGAAACCCGGCGGCGGCTCACCGTCCGGGGGCGATCCGAAGCCCGGCATGACGTTGCGGTAGTACCACATCCGCACGGCCACGACCTTGCCGATCCGGCCGGCCTGGATCAGCTCGCGAGCCTTCTGATAATGAGGACCCGACCGCTGCTGGGTGCCGACCTGGACGACGCGATTGTGCCGCCGGGCGACGTCGACCATCCAGCGGCCCTCGCGGACGAACAGGCTGAGCGGCTTCTCGACATAGACGTCCTTGCCCGCGGCGCAGGCCATCATGGTCATCAGGGCATGCCAGTGATCGGGCGTCGAGACGACGACGGCGTCGACCTCGCGATCGTCGAGCAGGCCGCGGAAGTCGTCGTGGCCTCGGGACTTCGCCGCCGATCGAGCGCGACCGCCTCGTCGCGGCGGCCTCGGTGGACCTCGGCGATGGCCGCCATGTTCACCCCGGGCTGCTCGCGGAAGTCGAGCACGTGCCGCTTGCCGATCAGGCCGAAGCCGATGAAGCCCAGGCCGATCCGGTCGTTGGACCCGATGACCCGACCGTACGACGCGGCCGAGAGCGCGGCTGCCGTGCCGCCCCCCAGCATCGCGCGGCGGCTCAAGCCGGCGCCGGCGACCGTGCACTGGTTCATGGCTGACCTCCCGGTGGTGCCCCACGACCCGGATGCCGGCGACGTGGGACGATCCCCGGGCCGCCGACTCGATCAGGTCACCTTATCCCAGCGAGGGCCCGCCGGCAATCGTCCCCCGGACCGACGGCCGTCTGTTCCGGCCTGCGCGAGAGTGGCGGCGCACCATCTTCAGGACGCTTCGACATCACGGGGCCTTCGTTCAACATGTGTGTCGCTTGCTTGACGCCCCCTCGAGGCGACCCCGATAATCGGGGGTCGGCGACCGTCGCAGCCGAGGCTGATCTCCGGCATTGGGGCGCAATCGGATCAATGATAACATCGATCTTGCTGGCTGCGGTCGCAGTGGCGGCGGGGCCCGACGTTGACTATGGGCGCGACGTCAAGCCGATCCTCGCCGCACGCTGCACAAGCTGCCACGGGTCGATCCGCCAGAAGGCCGGCCTGCGGCTCGACACGGCCGAGCTGATCCGCCGCGGCGGCGATGGCGGCCCCGCGATCGAGCCCGGTCGCGCCGGCGCCAGCCTGCTGATCGAGCGGGTGACGGCCGCGAAGGCGTCGGAGCGGATGCCGCCCGAGAGCGAGGGAGTGCCCCTGAACCCGGCGGAGGTCGCCGTCCTGACCGCCTGGATCGACTGGCGGCGCCAAGGCTCCGCCCGAGATGACTCCGCCCGATCCTGCGCCGGCACTGGGCTTTCCAGCCGCCGCGACGGGCCGCGATCGCGGCGGATCCTCGCTCACCCTGGGGCCGCAACCCGATCGACGGCCTGCTCGCCTCGGCCCACCGCGGTCGCGGTTTGACTCCGGCCCCGCCGATCGGCAAGGATCGCTGGCTCCGCCGCGTCACGCTCGACCTGATCGGCCTGCCGCCGACTCCTGGAGAGCTCCACGCCTTCCGCGACGACACGGCTCCCGACGCCGAGGGACGGATCGTTGACCGGCTGCTCGCCAGCCCTCGGTACGGCGAACGCTGGGGGCGGCACTGGATGGACGTCTGGCGCTACAGCGACTGGTACGGCCTGGGCCAGGAAGTGCGGTTCAGCCATCCGCACCTCTGGCACTGGCGCGACTGGATCGTCGAGTCGCTCAACACCGACAAGGGCTACGACCGGATGGTCCTGGAGATGCTGGCCGGCGACGAGCTGGCGCCGGACGATCCCGAGACGGTCCGTGCCACGGGGTTCCTGGCCCGCAACTGGGACATCTTCAACCGCAACGTCTGGCTGGCGAGCACGGTCGAGCACACGTCCCGCGCGTTCCTCGGCCTGACGATGCAATGCGCCCGCTGCCACGACCACAAGTTCGACCCGATCTCGCAGGTCGACTACTACCGGATGCGGGCGATCTTCGAGCCGTACCACGTGCGGGTCGACCGCGTCCCGGGCGAGCCGGACCGGACCAAGGCGGGCGTGCCGCGAGCGTTCGACGACTTCCTCGATCGGCCGACGCACCTGTTCGCCCGAGGCGACGAGTCGCGGCCCGAAACGGCCCATCCGCTCCGGCCGGGTACGCCGGCCGTCCTGGGCGGCACGCTGCGGATCGCAGCGGTCCCGCTGCCGATGACGGCATCGTGCCCCGACAAGCGGCCGTTCGTCATCGACGAGGCGAGGTCCGCGGCCGACCGGGCGATCGCGAAGGCACGCTCGACGGCCGACACGGCCCGACACAGTCGCGAGGCGGTCGAGAAGGAGCTGGCGGAGGCGGAGCGTGCCGAGGACACGGCGATCGCTGGTCTGGCCGCGGCGGCGTCTGCTCCCGATAAAATGCCTCCACTCCGCGCCGCGGCGGCCGCGGCCGTCGAGCGGTCGGCCCGCGCCCGTCTGGCGGCCGCCGATTCTCGGGAGGAGGACGCCATCGCCGCGGCCGAGCTGGCGGAGGCCGAGGCGCGTCGTGCGTCGCTTCTCACGGTCCTGGCCGTCGAGGCGCTCGAAGATGATGGAGCCAGGGCGTCGGGGTCGGCCTCCTGGGCCGAAGCCGCCCGCGCGGCGACGGCCGCCCAGCGGTCCGCCTGGCTGGCCGAGGCGCGGCGAGCCCTCCTCCAGGCCGAACGCGACGAGGGCCGCGCCCGACGCGCGCTCCAGGCCCTCCTTGTCGCCTCCTCCGGTCGGGATGACGCCGCGGGCAAGGAGCCCAGGAGCAAGGCCGCGGCGAGCCTGGTCGAGGCCCGCACGCGACGAACGGCCGCCGCCAAGGGATTCGAACAGGCCGAGGTTCTGCGCACGAACCCCGCCCTCGACCGAATACACCGCGCGGCCGCTCGAATTCCCCCGGGCCAAGACGACCTATCGCGACGTGCCGCCGACCTCGCCCTACGCGAAGGTCAGCACCGGCCGGCGACTCGCCCTGGCGCGGTGGATCGTCGACCGGGGCAATCCGCTGGCGGCCCGGGTGGCGGTCAACCACGTCTGGGCGCGGCACTTCGGCGAGCCGCTGGTTGCCTCGATGTCCGACTTCGGCCTGCGCGCGCCGCGACCCGAGCTCGCCGAGGTGCTCGACTGGCTGGCCGTCGAGCTGATGGAATCGGGCTGGAGCCTCAAGCACCTGCACCGGCTGATCTGCACTTCCGAGGCGTACCGGATGCGGTCCTCGCCGGACCGTCCGGACGATGCCAACCTGCGGATCGATCCCGATAACCGATTTGCCTGGCGGATGAACGCTCGCCGGATGGAAGGCGAGGTGATCCGCGACTGCCTGCTGTTCCTGTCCGGGCGGCTCGACGGCGCGATGGGCGGTCCCGAGGCAGCGATCGAGTTCGCCGACTCGGGGACCCGCCGGTCGCTCTACTACCGGACGGCCCGCGACGAGCGGATCCCGCTACTGACCGCCTTCGACCCGCCCAACGTCGAGGAGTGCTACCGACGACACGAGACGGTCGTGCCGCAGCAGGCACTCGCCCTGATGAACAGCGGGACCGCGCTCACGGCCGCCGGACGGATCGCCGCGATCATCGACCGGGGCGTCGGTGACTGGACCCGCGAGCCGCCCGGCGTTCGTCGCGTCGGCGTTCGAGCGGATCCTGGGCCGACCGCCCAGCGCGGCCGAGCAGTCCGAATGCGCAGGCGGGCCTGGCACGACTGGCGGCGGCCCTCGAGGCCGAGCCGGCAACCTCGGGCGCCGGACGTGACCTCGAAAGCCCGCGCCCGCGCGGCGATGGTCCACGTCCTGTTGAACCACAACGACTTTGTCATGATCCGGTAAGCCGCTGGACCAGATGCCTCGGACCACAAGGACCCGGTCATGATCACGAGACGCGCCGTTCACTGGCCGACCTGGGGATGGGCTTCGTCGGGCTGGCGCTCGGGGCGATGCTGCATCGCGACGGGATCGCCCGGGCGGGCGGCCTGACGACGGAGGTGGACCCCGCCCGACGGCCGGCCGCATCAACGTCCCCGGGCCAAACGGGTGATCTGGCTGATGATGCGCGGCGGGGTCAGCCACCTCGAGAGCTTCGACCCCAAGCCGGCGATCGACCGGTACGCCGGCAAGACGATGGCCGAGAGCCCTTACAAGTCCGCGGTGTTCGAGCTCGCCGCATCTGAAGAACGTCCGCGAGCAGGTGGCGAACAACATCATCGACAAGCAGACGGCGCGGATCTATCCGCCGCAGATCGGCTTCGGCCGGGGCGGTCAGAGCGGGATCGCCGGTCAGCGACTGGTGGCCGCACCTCCGCGAGCAGCGTCGACGACATCGCCGTGATCCGCTCGATGTACACGACCGACAACAACCACGGCGCCCAGCTCGAGTTCCTCACCGGCCGGCACCTGCTCGACGGCTGCTATCCGACGCTCGGGGCCTGGGTGCACTACGGCCTCGGGGCCCTGAGCGACGACCTGCCGCAGTTCATCTCGATGGGGCCCGCGCTCGAGTCGCAGTGCATGGGCGGCGTGGACGCCGAACTACCTCGGCCCCGAGCACGCGGGCGTCGTGCTGAAGGTGGACCCCGACGACCCGTTGCCGTTCGCCCGCCCGGGGGTGCCGGTCGGCGGGCCGAGGCCGCGATCAAGGCGGACATCCTGGGTCGGTTGAACGGACTGGCCGCGCTCGAATACCCCGACGATTCCCGGCTCCGCGCCCGGGTCAAGTCGTACGAGCTGGCGTTCCGGATGCAGACCGCGGTGCCCGACCTGCTGCGGCTCTCGGACGAGGATGACCAGCACCCGGCGGCTCTACGGGCTCGACCACGACGTCACCCGCCCGTTCGGCCAGCAGCTCCTGGCGGCCCGACGACTGGCCGAGCGCGGAGTGCGGTTCATCCAGGTCTTTCACGGCGACGGCGCCGCCGGCTCGTGGGACGCGCACCTCGGGCTACGCGCCAACCATTCGACGCTCTGCGCCCAGGTCGACCGGCCGATCGCCGGCCTGCTCGCCGACCTCAAGCGCCGCGGACTGCTCGACGACACGATCGTCGTCTGGGCCACCGAGTTCGGCCGGACTCCGTGCGCCCAGGGCGCCGACGGCCGCGACCACCACAACTACGGCTTCTCGGTCTGGATGGCCGGCGGCGGGATCAAGGGCGGCATCGTCCACGGCGCCACCGACGAGCTGGGCTTCCACGCCGTCGAGCACCGCCATTACGTCACCGACATCCACGCCACGATCTTCCAACTTCTGGGCCTCGACTCCCGCCGCCTCGAGATCCCCGGCCGCAAGCGCCTCGAGATCGAACACGGCCAGCCGATCCGCGAGATCCTGGCCTGACCTCGCGATCCCCCCCCCCCCGACGTCGGCAAAGTCGGCGCAATCGTCAATTTCGGAATAGTCAAGCGGCTGGACCGGGATTCTCCCGGAAAATCTTTAGGAAACTCCAGAAATATTTTCTGCCTGGCCTGTCGAGAGTTACGGCGACAATATTGCCTTTTTCGCGCATAGGTGCATTTATGAATTTGCAAACCTGATACATCCTGTTAGTAGAGGAACATCAGTAGGGGGTACAGGGGACTTTAGGGGCCGAATATCCAGCCATGCATGCACGCATTGGGCGGAGCGATGTCTTTTCGAGGGACAACCTCGTCGCTGCCAGCCCTTCCCCCGCGCCGTGATCCGCGGTAAGGATGATGCAGTCCCGGACGAGGCGGCCGGGCGCGGGAAAGCGATAGAACCAGGGGAGGTCGTCCATGAGGTGGCGATGGCTCGTCTTGTCCGTGTGCGCCGTGATGGGCTGTGGGGAGCATGGCGTGCGGTGCCCGAGGCGCGGGCCGAGATCCAGGCCGGTGCGGCCGTTCGGGTGATCACGCCGGAGAAGTTCCTGCCGGTCTCGGGTGGGATGGGGATTCCGAAGCCGTCGCGGGAGAAGCGGGGCGAGCTGACGGCGCGGGCGCTGGTGGTGCGCAAGGGGGGACGTCTCGGTCGCCGTGGTGTCGCTCGACCTGCTGGGGTTTCCGTCGGTGCTGGGCGATCGCGTGCGGGCGAAGGTGCCGCGGATCCCGGCGGAGAACATCCTGATCGGCTCGACCCACACCCACAGCGCGCCCGATTGCTACGCTTTTCCCGACGGCAAGGGTGGGCACACCGGCGACCTGGCCTACATGGACTTCGTCTGCGACCAGCGCCGCCGAGGCGATCAACGAGGCGATCGACCGTCTCCAGCCGGCGTGGATCAAGGTCGCGACCGGCGAGGCCCAGGGCAAGATCGCCTACAACTACTACGCGCCCGACCTCTACGACCGGCGGATGGGCGTGATCCAGGCGATGAGTCCCGAGGGCAAGACGATCGCCACGCTGGTGAACTACGCGATCCATCCCGAGGTCCTGGGCAACAGCCTCGGCATCATCAGCCCCGACCTGGTCGGCCCGCTCTGCGAGCGGATCGAGGCTCGGGCCGGCGGCGTGGCGCTGTTCATGAACAGTGCGCAGGGCGGCATGGTCACGGCCGACAACCGCGACCTGACCCGGCCCCAGCGACCCGCTGCGCGGCTACTGGGACGACACCGCACCTGGGAGGAATGCCTTCGGATCGGCCACCTGATGGCCGACGAGGCGCTGCGGATCGTCAAGGACGCCCCGGCGCAGAAGGACCCGCGCTTTTCTGCGATTCGACCATGTGCGATTCCCGGTCGAGTCCGACGCGATGTGGGCCGTGGTGTCGACTCGCCGCTGAAATACCCGCATGGCGAGGATCGATCGGTCCGGGCGCGGATCAACCTGGTGAACCTCGGCGATGCGCAGATCCTGACGATCCCCGGCGAGGCGCTGCCGAACATCGGCTTTTATCTCAAGCGGAAGATGCGCGGGCAGGCACAACTTCCTCTTCGGCCTGACGAATGACGCGTTCGGCTACATCCTGACGAAGGTCGACTTCGCGAGCTTCCCGCGCTACGAGTACGTCTCGCGGACGTCGCTCGGCGAGATGACGGGCGAGATCCTGATCGAGAAGTCGCTCGCCCTGGTCGCCCGATCGTCGCCGCCCCGGCGTTGAGGCCGGAGCTGCCCCGGCCCGGCGATGCCTTCAAGTCGGGGCCGCCATCCGGCCGATGATGGGAGGATCCGGACATGAGAAGAGAACAACCCCTCGGCGCTCGTCCCCGGGACGGTGGCCGTGCCAGAAAACGAGTGGGCGGCCATGCGTCCCGCGATCGCCGTCCTGTTCGTCCTGCTGATCGTCCCGCCCGCGCGCCAGGTCCGCGGCCGCCCCGACACCGAGCGGATCAGTCGCCGGCTGGCGGGTTGCGTCGTCAACTACTCGAACAACGGCGGGGTCGATCGCCGGGTCTTCTCGAACGTCCTCGGGATGCCGCGCGACCTGTACGTCTACCTTCCGCCGGGCTACGACCCGCGCCGCGCGTACCCGCTGGTCGTCTTCCTGCACATGGCGACCGTCAACGAGCGGAGCTTCCTCGACTTCGCGGGCTCTCGGCGACATCGACGATCTGATCTCCAGCGGAGAATGCCCGCCGATGGTGATCGCCGGACCCGACGGGACCCAGGGCGAGGGAGATCGCCGGGCGAAATCCCACTCGTTCTTCCTGAACGGCCTGGGCGGGCGGTTCGAGGACCACGTGCTGTACGAGGTGATCCCGTTCGTCGAGTCGCGGTACTCGATCCGGCCGAGAGCGCGAGGCCCACGCGCTGTTCGGCGTCTCGGCCGGCGGCCTTGGGGCGATGAGCATGGCGATCCGCCATCGCGACCGGATCGGCGCGGTCGTCACGCTGGGCTCGCCGCTCAACCTGCGGTACTCGAACCTCAACGACGACCCGTTCGAAGCCTTCAACCCGGCGACGTACCGGTGGCAGACGCGGTACGAGCCCGAGAAGATCGTTGCCGCCTACTATCATGGCCTGGTGAAGATCCCCGCGTGGCGGCCGATCACGCCGGTCTTCGGCCGGGGAGATGACGTGATGGCGCGGGTGGCGGCCGTCAACCCGGCCGACCTGATCTTCACGACCGGCTTGCAGCCCGGCGAGCTGGCGATCTACATCCATTACCCCGGGCGCGGCGAATGGAACTTTGCCGCCCAGGCCGAGTCGTTCGCATGGCTGGCCGCCAGCCGTGGGGATCGGCCTGACCCTCGAGGCCGATCCGGAAGGACAACACAATGCGCGCTACTTCCGCGCGAGCATCCCGCCGGCGCTCCGCTGGCTAGGCCGACACCTGCTGCCGCCCTCGCCCTGATGTCCCCGCGGCCGAAGCCCGCCGAAGGCGACGGCATGGGAATCGCATGCATCGAGACATTGGATCGAGATGATGCGAACGGGGGGCGGGACCGATGTCGACGCGCAGCGGCCTGGCGGCGGTGGGGATACTGGTCCTGGCAATGACGGCGGCGACGACGCGGGCGGACGGCCTCGGCGGCGTCGGTGCGCTGGGCGACAGCATCACCGACGAGTACCAGTTCGAGCCCGGGCGAGGGCATGCGAGGAACTGGCTCGAGCTGCTGGCCGAGCACCGCGGCGTTGATTTCGGGGCCTTCAGCGAGGCCAGCCGCGGCGAGCCGCGGAAGGGCGGCTATGCCTACAACTGGGCGCGGAGCGACGCGACGACCCGCGACATGATCGCGCAGGGCCAGCACACGGGGCTGGCCCGGCAGGTGGCCCGCGGCGAGGTGAAGGTCGTCTGCATCTTCATCGGCGGGAATGACTTCATCGGGGCCCTGAAATCCGGGGACCGCGAGCCCGACCTGGAGGGCATCGTCGCGGAAGCCTGCCGGAACGTCGACCTCGCGCTCGAGGCGATCCTGGCGGCCAGCCCCGACGTCCGCGTGGTCCTGGTCACCGTGCCCGACGTGTGCTACCTGCCGGAATTCGCCGCGGTGGTCCGGTCCGGTGGCTTGCCAACAAAGTCGGTAGCCAATTTCACTCGCGCAATCCGCCGTTATAATGATCACCTGCGGGCAGCCGCCAAAGATAAACGCGTCGCGATCGCCGACCTCTTCCGGTGGGGCGAATGGATCTAGAGGCTCAAGCATATCAAGATCGAGGGAATCGAGATCGACCGCGACCATCCGGGTCGGGGCCTGATGCTCGACGACGGCCGCCACCCCGGGACCGTCGGCCGGGCCCTGTTGGCCAATCTGCTCGTCTCCGTGATCAACGCCGAGTTCGATGCACGGATCCGCGGTTTCCTGCCCGAGGAGATCTACGCGATTGCGGGCCGCTATGCCCGCGACGCGCCGGGACCCAGGGCCGTCGCCCACGGCCGGCCGCCGGGCCCGGTCGCGGTCTCGATCCGACGCGAGTCACCGACCTTCTCGGGCCCGCTACCACCACGACCTACCAGGAGCCTCCCCGTCCATGGCCGACATCGTCCTGATCAACCCGCGATTCGAGATGTCCTTCTGGGGGATGGAGCTGGTCCTCCCCTTCATGGGCCGGCCGGGCGAACATGCCGGTCGCCTCGCTGCCGTTGCTGGCCGCACTGACGCCGTGGAAGCACCGCGTCACCCTGATTGACGAGAATGCCGAGCCGATCGACTTCGACCGATGCGCCAAGGCCGACATCGTCGGCGTGACCGGGATGGGCATCCAGCGGCAGCGGATTCACGCAGGTCATCCTCGAGCTGAAGCAGCGCGAGGCGCCTTCGTCGTCGCCGGCGGGCCGATGGCGACCGTCAAGGAGGAATTCTTCGAGGGCATGGTCAACGCGATCTTCATCGGCGAGGCCGAGCAGACCTGGCCCCGGTTCCTCGACGAATGGGAGCAGGGCCGCACGGCTATCGCTACGAGCAGGCCGAGAAGACCGACATGACGAAGGTGCCGACGCCGCGGTTCGACCTGCTCAAGATCGAGCCGCTATCTCTTCGGCAGCCTGCAGTTCTCCCGCGGGTGCCCGTTCCAGTGCGAGTTCTGCGACATCATCGTCACGTTCGGCCGGAAGCCGCGGATCAAGAACCCCGAGCAGGTGGTCATCGAGATCGAGGCCATGCGTCGGCCAGGGGATCCCGATCGCCTTCATCGTCGACGACAACCTGATCGGCAACAAGAAGGGGATCCGCCCGTGCTCCAGGCCGTGGCCGAATGGCAGCGGAGCCACGGGTATCCCGTGACGTTCTTCACCGAGGCGTCGATCGACCTGGCCGACGACCCCGAGCTGATCGAGATGATGGTCAACGCCAACATCATCAGCGTCTTCATCGGCATCGAGAGCCCCAACGAGGAGTCGCTGGTCGAGACCAAGAAGTACCAGAACGTGCCGCGAGGGCCGTTCGATGATCGAGAAGGTGCACGCGATCCAGGACGAGGGCCTGGAGGTCTGGTGCGGCATGATCATCGGCTTCGACCACGACGACGACGACGATCTTCGACCGTCAGATCGCGTTCCTCGAGGAGGCGCGGATCGCCAGCGGGCTGGTCGGGATGCTGCACGCCATCCCCCGGACACCGCTCTATGACCGCCTGCTCGCCGAGGGGCGGATCGACGACTCGGAGAATTCGGGCTACCGGACCAACGTGATCCCGCTGGGCATGACCCGCGACGAGATGCAGGACGGCTACCTCCGCGTCCTCCAGACGCTCTACAAGCCCGAGAACTATTTCCGGCGGCTGGAGAGCCTGTTCATCGGGGCGAGGGTCAACATGGGACGCAGCCGCGCCAAGTACTGGCGGAAGCACCCGCTGAATGCGCTTGAAGACCAACGCCATGTTCGTGGCGCACGCGGCCGGCCTGTACGCCCGGATGATGATGGGGATTCCGGATCCGGAGCTCCGCCGCGAGTACCGCTATCGGATCGGCCGCCTGATCCGCGCCCGACCCGATCCGGGGACGATCCTGACTTACATCTTCAAGTGCGCCATGCACTACCACGCCTACACCATGGCCCGCCAGATGATCGGCGACCGCGAGAAGGTGTTGAGCGGGTATTGAGGACGCGCGTTGCAACGGGCTGGCGGGCTCCGCAGCGTGGATATCGCCGGCCGACGATGGTCCTCGTCGGTGCGCGATGCCCGCCGCGAAGCCCGAAGCCTTCGGGAAGAGACTCCCAACCTGGGTCAACTCGCCATGCGCGATATCCGCATCGCCGCCGCGCAGTTCGAGCATCGCGACGGCGACAAGTCGTATAATCTCGGCCGCATCCGCGACCTCGCCCACAAGGCCGTCGCGGCGGGCGCCGAGGTCGTCTGCTTCCACGAGTGCAGCATCACGGCGTACACATTCCTCCAGACGCTCTCGCGCCGCGAGCTCGAAGCGATCGCCGAGCCGGTCCCCGATGGTCCGTCGGTCGCCGCGCTGATCGGGATCGCCCGCGAGACCGGGGCCGTGATCATGGCGGGGCTGATCGAGCGCGAGCCGGACGGCCGGCTGTTCAAGAGTTATGTCGCGGTGGGGCCCGAGGGATTCCTCACCAAATTCCACAAGCTGCACCCGTTCATCAGCCCGCACCTGACGCCGGGCCGGGGTCATCACGTCGCCGAGATCCGGGGCGTGAAGGTCGGGTTCCTGATCTGCTACGACAACAACCTGCCGGAGAACGTGCGGGCGACGGCGCTCCTGGGTGCCGAGGTGATCGTGATGCCGCACGTCACCGGCTGCACCCCCTCGTCGATGCCCGGCCGCGGCGACGGTCGATCCGGCGCTCTGGGACAACCGCCACCGCGACCCGGCGCGACTGCGCCAGGAGTTCCGGGGTCCCAAGGGCCGCGGCTGGCTGATGCGATGGCTGCCCGCGCGGGCCTGGGAGAACGGCGTCTTCGCCGTGTTCGCCAACAACATCGGCCGCGACCATGACACGATCAAGCCGGGGCTGGCGATGATCCTCGACCCCAGCGGCGAGGTCATCGTCGAGAGCCACGCCCTGGGCGATGACATCGTCGTTGGCCTGCTGACGGCCGAGGCCCTCGAGCAGGCCCCCGGCCGCCGGTACCTCCGCGCCCGCCGGCCCGAGCTCTACGGCAAGCTGGTCGAGCCGCACCGCCGAAGGCCATCAGCCCGTGACGAGCCCGGGCTGGCGGCTGGCGTACGAGCCGGGGGATCCTCCGGCGGACTCCTCAGACGGTGAGGCCGATGGAATTCCCCTTTCGTCCGGCATCGCGAGCAGCCCGTCATCGGGTTGACCGCGGACGGACGACCCTGCTACGAATGATGAGGGCGAGTCCGGCCGGGCTCGTCAGTATTGCCGGGTCACGTTGTCATTCGTCCGAATTCGATCGAGGGAGCGCCGGTGTCCGCTGAGCTCATCGACGGCAAGGCCCTGGCGCAGCAGGTCCGCCGGCAGGTGGCCGAGGAAGTGGCCGCATTCACCGCCAGCACCGGGGTCGTGCCCGGCCTGTCGGTCATCCTGGTTGGCGACGACCCGGCCAGCCGGGTCTATGTCGGCAGCAAGCAGAAGGCCGGCGCCGAGGCCGGCATGAACGGCGACGGTGCTCCGACTGCCGGCGACGGTTTCCCAGGACGAGCTGCTCGCGACGATCGACCGGCTCAACGCCGACCCGGCGGTGCATGGCATCCTCGTGCAGATGCCCCTGCCACGCCAGATCGACGAGCGCGCCGTCATCGAGCGGGTCACGCCACTCAAGGACGTCGACGGGTTCCACCCCGTGAACTTCGGCCTGCTGGCGCAGGGGAATCCTCGATTCGTGCCGTGCACCCCGCTGGGCATCCGCGAGCTGCTCCTGCATGGCGGCGTCGAGACACGCGGCGCGCATGCGGTCGTCCTGGGCCGGTCGCAGCTCGTCGGCAAGCCGATGGCGATGCTGCTCATGCAGAAAGGTCCGGCCGCCGACGCCACCGTCACGGTCTGCCACACCGCGACCCGCGACCCGGCATCCTTCGCCCGCCAGGCCGACATCCTGGTCGTCGCCATGGGACGGCCCGAGCTGGTCACCGCCGACTGGATCAAGCCCGGCGTGGTGGTGATCGACGTGGGCATCCACAAGCGTCCGCGACGGCACCCTCTGCGGCGACGTCGACTTCGCCGGTGTCTCGCAGGTCGCCTCGAAGATCACGCCCGTCCCCGGCGGCGTCGGGCCGATGACCGTCGCCATGCTGCTGCGGAACACGCTCAACGCGGCTCGAGGCTTAACGGAGACACGGCCATGATCAAGCTTGGCATTTGCAACGAGCTGTTCGAGGGCTGGGAATTCGACCAGGTCTGCCGGACCGTCAAGCTGGTCGGCTACGACGGGCTGGAGATCGCTCCTTTCACCCTGGCTCCGCGCATTGATGCATTGGGCGTAGCGAGGCGGCGCGAGCTGAAGGCCATGGTCGAGGACGCGGGCCTCGAGACGATCGGCCTTCACTGGCTGCTCGCCAGGACCGAAGGCTTCTATCTGACCTCGCCCGACGCCTCGGTCCGGCGGGCGACTGGCGATTATTTGAAGGCACTGGCCGAGGCGACTCGCGACCTGGGCGGCTCGCTCATGGTCCTCGGCTCGCCCAAACAGCGCGACCTGTTGCCGGGCGTTACTCATGACCAGGCCGCCGGTTACGCCATGGAGGTCTTCCACGACCTCCTGCCTGTCCTCGACGCTTGCGAGGTGGACCTCTGCCTCGAGCCGCTGGCGCCGAGCGAGACGAACTTCCTCAACACCTGCGAACAGGCGATGGACCTGATCCGACGGGTCGGCCATCCCCGGGTGAAGCTCCACATGGATGTGAAGGCGCAGAGTGGCGAGACGGGGACGACTGTGCCGGCCCTGATCCGGCGGTATTCGTCGGAAGCTGGCCATTTCCACGCCCAGGATGTGAACCTCCGCGGCCCGGGGATGGGCGACGTCGATTACGGCCCGATCCTCGACGCCCTGGTCGAAACCGGTTACGACCGCTGGGTTTCCGTCGAGGTCTTCGACTTTTCGCCGGGTGCCGAGGAGACCGCGCGGCGAAGCTTCGAGTGCTTGAAGCGCCTGCGGACTTGCTCCCCGGCATCGGGTCATCTAAGATAGACTTGGATGGGAGTGGAGACGCCCAGCCGAGGGACTTGCCCGGACCGTGACAATCAACGGGATGGGGATGGGCGGGTGACGGGTGTGGGCGAACGGATGACCCGCTCGAACGTAGTCGCTCCGTTCATGAGCGAGCGGCATCGAGGCGGACGGTTGTTGGACCGCCCGAAATGACGGCGAGGCAGAAGCATCGCGGCGGATGAACTGAGCCACCTGGCTTCGCCGAGCGAATCGATGGTCCGCCACCAGCGTTCGTTGGCTGCTCGAGATCTTTTTTCCCTTCTCCGTCCCCGTGAGTCATAATGTCTGGACCAGTGGTCGCCCCGGGATCACCGACGGCCGCTGGAGGAGCGAGGACGTGGCCTACGCGAGGATGTCGGCAACGGTTATTTGCCCCGGGTAAGGCCATGAGGCCGACTCGTCCTGAGGTGATCGGGCTCCCCCGGCGGACGCCCGGCCCAGGTACGTTGTCGGGCCGATTCAATCTGGCGCAATCGCCATGATCCTCGTTCGGGGATGAAAGGATATAGCATGCCATCTGGCAAGGACATGGGTGGGGGCGGCGGCGGCAAGCGGAGCGGCGGTGCAAGCATGAGCACTGGGAACGGCGGCGGTGGCGGCGGCGCCAACAAGAAGAACGCCTTCTGCTCGTTCTGCCGCAAGAGCTATCGCGATGTCGGCCCGCTGGTGGAAGGTCCTGGCGACGTCTACATTTGCGGCGACTGCATCGAGCTCTGCCAGTCGATCCTCGACCAGGAGCGGCGACGTCGCGGCGTCCCCAAGACGCTGTTCACCGACATCCCCGCCCCGCGGGAGATCAAGGAACAGCTCGACGCCTATGTGATCGGCCAGGAGCGAGCCAAGAAGGTCCTGTCGGTCGCCGTCCATAACCATTACAAGCGGCTGGTCCACGGCGAGGATCCCGAGACCGAGGTCGAGCTGGACAAGTCGAATATCCTGCTCATCGGCCCGACCGGCTGCGGCAAGACCCTGCTGGCCCGGACGCTGGCCCGCGTGCTCAACGTCCCCTTCGCCATCGGTGATGCCACCACGCTCACCGAGGCCGGGTACGTCGGCGAGGACGTCGAGAACATCCTCCTCAAGCTGCTGCACGCCGCCGATTTCGACCTCGAGGCCGCCCAGCGCGGGATCGTCTACATCGACGAGATCGACAAGATCGGCAAGACCACGCACAACGTCTCGATCACCCGCGACGTCTCCGGCGAGGGCGTCCAGCAGGCCCTGCTGAAGATGCTCGAGGGGACCGTGGCTAACGTGCCGCCGCAGGGGGGCCGCAAGCACCCCGAGCAGCAGTACATCCAGATGGACACCTCGAACATCCTGTTCATCTGCGGCGGGACGTTCGTCGGCCTCGAGCACATCATCGCCCGCCGCGTCGGCCGCAAGACGATCGGCTTCGGCAGTCAGACCCAGGTCGAGGCGCACACCGAGCAGCTCGGCGAGCTGCTGACCAAGGTCACCTCCGATGACCTCCTCGAGTTCGGCATGATCCCCGAGTTCATCGGCCGGCTCCCCGTGATCTGCCCGCTGATGCCGCTCGACATCGATGCCCTCGTCCGCATCATGACCGAGCCCAAGAACGCGCTGGTCAAGCAGTACCGCCGCCTCTTCGAGATGGAAGGCGCAGACGTCGAGTTCAGCAACGAGGCCCTCCACGAAGTCGCCAAGATGGCCAAGGCCAAGGACACCGGCGCCCGCGGACTTCGCTCGATCGTCGAGGACATCATGCTCGACATCATGTTCACGCTGCCCGACCGGGCGAGTAAGGACAAGGGCAAGTTCCAGGTCACGCCCGAGATCGTCCGCAAGGAGAAGAGCCTCTTCGACAGCACGCCGACGCCCTTGACCGGCACGAAGGCCGCAGAGCGCGAGCGGAAGAAGGAGAGCGCGTAGGGCGCCGCCGGGCCGATGGATGCGGCCCGAGGCTTCTCCCTCCCTCATCGGGGCACGGCCAATGAGCACGGTCGAACACGCTCAGCCGGCAAAGCTCGTCCCGCCGCTCATGGCGGGCGAGCGCCTCGACCAGCCGACGTTCCACGCGCGCTACCAGGCGATGCCGGACGGGACCTGGGCCGAGCTGGTGGGGGGAGTCGTCTACATGCCGTCGCCCGTTCGCCTGGAACATGCGGGTTACGATGACGTCCTATCCTACTGGGTCGGCCACTACCGGCGGTTCACGAAGGGCGTCCAGAGCGGCAAGAACGCCACGATGATCCTGGGCGAGAGCAGCGAGTGCCAACCCGATGGGCACCTGCGGATTCCGCGAGAGCTCGGCGGCCAGTCCTGGGTCGAGTCGGGTTTCGTGGCCGGTCCAGTCGAGCTCGTCATCGAGATCTCCCGCTCGAGCCGGTATTACGACCTGAACGAGAAGAAGGACGGCTACGAGCAGGCGGGGGTGCTCGAATACGTTGTCTTCGAGCTCGACCCGGATCGCGTCCACTGGTTCAGCCGCCGCGGCGATCGATTCGTCAACCTGCTTCCGGGCGCGGACGGGATCTATCGGTCCGAGGTCTTCCCTGGCCTCTGGCTCGACCCGGCGGCGTTCTACGCCGAGGATCTCGACGGGCTGGTCGCCGTGCTGGAGCAGGGAGTGGCGACGCCCGAGCATGCCGCCTTCGCGGCTCGGCTGGCCGCCGCTCGCGGATAGTTAGCACCGCGGCTGGTATCGCATGCCAGGGGCCGAACGGCCCACTATCCGGAAGCCTGGATCACGGCCAGGATGCGCTCGCCGTACTCGGCGAGCTTCCGCTCGCCGAGGCCGGCGATCCGCGAGAGGCCGGCCATGCTGGTGGGCTTCTCGTGGGCGATTGCCTGGAGCGTCGAGTCGTGGAAGATCACGTAGGCGGGCACCTTGCGCTCGGCCGCCGTCGTCCTGCGCCACTCCTTCAGGCGGGCGAAGATGCCCTCGTCGTAGCTGATCGAGCCGGTCATCTTCCGCTGCTGATCCCGCTTCTCTCGGCTCAGCCGGGCGGTGGCCATCGGCCGGTTCAGCTCGATCCGGGCCCGGTCCCGCAGGAAGTCGCGGCCGGTCGGGGTGACCTCGAGGACGTTGAACTGCTCGGTCTTCTGATGGATCAGGCCCAGCCGCATCAGCTCGCGGGCGAAGTGGATCCACTCGTTCCGTGTATGCTCCTTGCCGATCGCGTACGTCGAAAGCGTGTCGTGGCCCCACTTGCGGATCTTCTCCGACTCGGCGCCGGTCAGGACGTCGATGACGTGGTGGAGCCCCACGTTGAACCCGCTCTTTTGCTCGATGCGAAGGATGCACGAGAGGAGCTTCTGCGCCTCGAGCGTGCCATCGAAGCGCTCGCGGGGCGTCAGGCAGTTGTCGCACGACCCGCAGGCCTCGAGCGGCTCGCCGTCCTGGCCCTGGTAGGTCTCGCCGAAGTAGCGGAGGAGCTGCACGCGGCGGCACAGGGGGCTCTCGCAGAATTCGGTGAGCTTGGTGATGTGCCGGCGCGAGACGAGCTTCTCCTGCTCGTCGGTCCCCTCGTCGATCAGGCGATGCAGCCGGACGGCGTCGGAGGGGCTGTACAGCAGCACGCATTCGCTCGGCAGCCCGTCGCGGCCGGCGCGGCCGGTTTCCTGGTAGTAGCTCTCGATATTCTTGGGCAGGTCGTGGTGCACGACGAACCGCACGTCGGGCTTGTGGATGCCCATGCCGAACGCGATCGTCGCGACCATGACCTGGACCTCGTCCTTGAGGAACATCTCCTGACGCCGGGCGCGATCCTGCGAATCGAGCCCGGCATGGTAGGCCTGCGCCAGGACTCCCTCGCGGGCCAGGGATTCGGCCAGCTCCTCGGTGCGATTGCGGGTCATGCAGTAGACGATGCCGCTCTCGCCGCGATGCTCGGAGACGATGGCCAGGACCTGCTTGAGCGGCGAGGTGCGCGGTACGATCCGATAGGAGAGATTGGGGCGGTTGAAGCTCGCGACGTGGACCCGCGGCTCCCGCATGCGCAGCAGGGAGATGATATCGTCGCGGACGCGGCCGGTCGCCGTGGCCGTGAGCGCGATGATCGGCACGTGCGGGAATCGCTCGCGCAGGACGGCCAGCTCGCGGTACTCCCGCCGGAAATCGTGGCCCCACTCCGAGATGCAATGGGCTTCATCCACCGCGATCAGGCCGACGTTCCAGTCCCGGAGCGCCTCGAGCATGTCGTCGGTCACGAGGCGTTCGGGCGCGAGGTAGAGGATCCGGTACGCCCCGCGCACCAGGTCCTTCCACCGCCGCCGGCTCTCCTCGCCGGAGAGCGACGAGTTGAGGAACGTCGCCGGCACGCCGAGCTCTTCCAGGCTGTCGACCTGGTCCTTCATCAGGGCGATGAGCGGCGAGACCACGACGGTCAGGCCGTTACCCAGGACCGCCGGGAGCTGGTAGCACAGCGACTTGCCGCCGCCCGTCGGGAGCAGGGCCAGGATGTCGTTCCCGGCGAGCAGGCCCTCGACGATCTCGCGCTGGTGCGGGCGGAAGGTGGGGAAGCCGAAGTGTCGTTTCAGTACGGCGTCGATCGCTGAGGGATCGGCGGACGCGGGTGCAATCTTCGTCATCGACGCCTGCCTGGAAGGGCAGAAGGAATAGTCGCCCCGGACGACCGTGCCCGGGGCAATCGATCCTTCTATTCTACCAGGAATCGGTTGGCGCCTGTCAGGTCCCCTTGCGGTTCGACGCAGTCGTCTCGCCGCGCCCGCGTGGCGGGCTGGAGACTTTCCGAGGCCGCGCCGTCGCCGGCTCGGCCGGAACCTGGACGGTCGGCAGGTCGCCGGTGCTGATGTCGGGATACCCCGGGGCATAGGTCGGGGGTACGACCGTCATCAGCTGCTTGGCCGACCAGAGCCCGTGCCGCTCGTTGCCGGGGAAATAGACCTCGGTGTCGAAGGTCAACGGATGCACCAGGGTGTATTTCGAGGCGAGCTGGAGGCCGAACATGCACGCCGGGAACTCGGCGGCACGCTCCATGTCGCCGAGATGGACGGGCTTCGAAAGCTCGATCCCCGCCGACATGAACGCCTTCTGGGTCATCTCGATGCAGTAGAACGCCGAGTCGTCCAGGCTTAGCTCATAATCGAAGGGGATCTGCTCATGGTAGACGCGTCGGCAGTAGGCGAGCACCTGCGGAACCTTGCCGCGGTACTCGGGTCGCAGCCGCTTGACGCCGATGCAGCCCACGTTGTCGAGAATCCAGACGCAGAACGGCTGCCGCGCGACGGAGGGGCGGGTCGTGTCGTAGACGACCGGCCCGTCCTTCTCGATCGCGATGATCCCGGTATGCGAGAACTTGCTGTTGCTGCAGTTGGCCAGGAAGCGGCTCATGGGGAAGTAGCCATGCAACAGCCGGGCGTCTCCCATGCGAAAGACGATGTCGCCGTCGCGGAGGAACTGGCGGCCCCATCGGTCCCACCGGGCCATGTGGGGCGTCATGGGGAGGGGCGGCAGCTTGCCTTCCTGGCGTGCCTCGGTCGCCTCGGGACCCCAGTAGTTCGCCTCGTAACCGGGTGGCGCAAACCTCGCGCTCATCTCGCGTTCCTCGGGGGGGAACAGCACGAGCGAGAGGGACCAGGCAAGAATACCACTCATATGTCAGGGCCTCGATCCTTGTGGGCAGGTCATGCGGGTGGAGGATGCCGAATCCCGCCTGACGGCTCGTTGGGTCAGCCATTGGATTCATCGGCTGCCGGTTGTGGCGAAATCATCGCTGGGCAAGTCAATCCGGGCCGGCGTCGTGTCGGGGTCCTGACAACCGGATCATCTTCCGGCGCAGGTACTTCGAAGATAATCGGCTCTTCAGTATAACCCCTACGGTGCGCAGTTTCGAGCAAAATCAATGCCGGTTTCGGCATCCAGGTTTGCGGAGCCGGAATGATCGGAATTTTCCGCCCATCAGACAGCCAAGGACACTACGTTGACCGTGGCGGGATGGATCGACTCGACTTGTGTGCAGATACCCTATTTCCGGTAAAAAGTCGGGGAACCCGGGGGCCATGCACGGCCCCCAGGCAACTTGCTTCCCGAATTGGTGCAAGGCGCTTCGAGAAAGTGCTTGCTGTGACGGGCGATCAGCGCGAAGACTTGGATACCGGGACATCCGCCTGCGAGGCGGGGATCATCAGTTCGTTGACGACCTTGTTGATGCCGACGGTCTCGGCGGTCAGGGTCACGGCCCGGGTCTTCGCCTCGGCGGTCGGTACGCTACCGCTGAGGGTTGCAACGCCTTCCTCGACCTTCACATTGAGCGTGGAGGTGTTGATGCGCCTTGTCCCAGTGCAACCGCCCGTAGACCCGGGCTGCTACACCCATGCTGTGCACCGAGTCGCGGGTCTTGTGGAATCCCTCGCGGACGGCCCCTTCGGCATTGTCGAGGCCCTGCCTGATCTTGCGGCCGAACCGATCGAGCTTCTCGCCGGCCTTTTCGGCCGGCCCGTCCTGCTGTGCGAAGCTGGTCCCCGCCCACCATGCGGCGGACAGGCCCAGCACGACCACCAGGCTAATCCCATAGAGCTTCTTCATCGATCGCCTCCCTTGCGTTCGTCCCTTGTTGATCGTCGACCAAGCCTCGACTCCGACCGCGATCTTACCCTTTCGCCGATCCAGAACCGAGGGCCTTATCCCTGGCTCCCGGAGTGTTCCGTGGTGGATGGCGCGGGCTGCGGCTCAGCCGTGCGTCTGCTGGCCTCGTCCCACATTGACCAGGTAATCGTCCCGGTCGGGTCGGCCGTGGCTGCGTGCCTCCTGTTCGCGACGCGTCTCCTCGGCCACCTGGTCGGGCGTCGCGGACTGATCGGGAGGCCCCGAGTTCTTGCCTGCGTCGGCCCCGGGACCCGTCGGCAACTGGCCCTCGAGGGCCTCGGTGAGCGAGTGCTTCCTGGTGATGTCGACCATGAGGATCCTCCCGGAATGAGCCTGTCGTCGATGTCTTGCCGTGCGGTCTTACGCCGAGAGCTCGGCGTAGAGGATCGACCAGCTTCCGTCGGCCTCGGGGGCGATGAGGACGCTCCGGCCCGGCGCGATACCGATGCCGCCCGGATGGGTCACGTCGATCACGCGGCCGTCGAGTAGCACCACCTGGCCACGCGAGGGGTCGCGGGCCGTCCCCGGGGCGATGCCCCGTTCGTCGGTCCGGCCGGCGACGGGACCGGTCGGCATTGGCGTGCGGTCCACCCGGGCGGAAGCCGCTCCGGAACTGAAGGCCGCAAAGGCCGCGACCGCTCCGGAGGTGGTCGCCAGGAACTTGCGGCGATTGACGATCGGTGGCATCGATCCGTTCTCCTTGGGGTGCGACGGCGGAGGTTTCTGGCCCGGCGGGATCGAGGCCCTCGATCGGACGACCGAGGCGCGTGAGCCGGGACGAGTCCGTTGCTCGACCGCCGCACACTTGAATGCATGCTCGGTTCCAGAGCAATGCTTGTCGCGGCCGTGCTCGAGGGTTCTCTCCCGCAATTCCTGGTCCAGGCTGGCCCTTAAACCGGGGCAACGATCGGCACTGGAATTGCGACTCCCTACTTGCTCGGAACTCGACGTTTCGGTCGCACCGGTACAAACAGGAGAGGCAACTTGTATCATCACATCAAGAAGCTGATGTATACCGTGCGGATCGGCTCGCCCGACCCGCAATTCGGACGGATGCTGCTCGAGCAGTTCGGCGGTGCCAACGGCGAGCTGGCGGCGGCCATGCAGTACACGATCCAGGGGATCAACTGCGACGATCCGGCACGCAAGGACCTCTTGATGGACATCGGCACCGAAGAGCTGAGCCACCTGGAGGTGATCGGTACGCTGGCGCGGATGCATTTGAAGCCCACCGCCAGCACGAGGGCGGCGGCCGAGGCCGATCCGCTGATCGCCATCGCGGGCGGGGGCGGCGTCAACCTGTACAACTCGCAGGGCGATCCCTGGACGGCCGATTACCTGAAGATCACCGGCGAGCTGGACGTCGACCTGAGGAGCAACATCGCGGCCGAGGCCCGCGCCAAGATCGTCTACGAGCGGCTGATCAATTTCACCGACGACGCCGGCACCCGCGACGCGCTCCAGTTCTTGATGACGCGAGAGATCACCCACATGAAGGCGTTCATGAAGGCGCTGGACAGCATGGGCAAGGACCCGCTCGCGGTCGGCCGCATCCCGCCGACGCCCGGCCTGGTCGACCAGTTCTTCAACGACTCGACCGGTGAGGGGGATGCCGGCCGGGATTTCCGCGGCCCGTGGAACGAGGGTGGAAGCTGGCAGTTCGTCGACTCGCCCGCATTCCGCGAGCTGCGCGACAAGACCGGCGCGATAACCAAGGGGCTTGGAAGACGGCGGCGTCGGGATGGTGCTCTTCTCCGCGGATGATCGCAAGATCGCCTGGAGAGCCACCAATGCCCGGCGCCGCCGGCGACCACTTCCCTCGCTTGGGCAAGGAAATGGCGGAACTCGGGCCAGTCGTCGGGCAGCAGTCGGGTGCCTCCATTGCCGGCCGAGGCCGAGCTGAACCCGGCCGCGAACCGCTCGGCCCTGTCGAGGTCGGCTCGCGACAGGTTGGCCTCGCCGGCCTTCGCGTGGATCATGGCCATCATGGGACAGCAGGCGAACGCCCGGCCGGGAGCTAGCTGCTGGGCCTCACGAGCCGCCTTCTCAGCGGCCTTGGCCCACCGCCCAGCGCGATAGCTTGCGAGTGCGACGGTGCAGTGGGTATCGCGGGCCTGCCGACCTATCAAGGGGACGCTCGGGGCCAGCTTCGAGGCTTCCTCGGCATCCTTTCTCCGGCAGTCCAGGCGGAGAGTATCTGGCGGAAGATCACCGGCGACTCCTTGCGCCCCATATCCATCGAGTCGAGCACCCGGCGGAGCCGGGGATTGCGGAGCCGGAGCCAGCGCCGCACCTCCAGCCGGATTTCCGGCTCGAACAGCCGCACCAGCTCCCTCGGCTCCCCCATCATCCCCGGCGCGGATGCGGGCGAGTAGGTCGGCGTAGTCTTGACGCTCCGAAGGCAGTTGGGCCATCGGCGTCGCCCCCGGGTCGCGATCGGGCCAGCAAGACGTCGGGTCACCCGATCGGTCACGTATGAGTATCACGGGCGCGTGCCGGCGGTCTCGAGCTCCTGGGCGAATCCAGGCCACTCGCGTCTTGGTAGACTGGGGGGGTTATACTTATTTTGCGGCGCGGTACGCAAATCGCTTTCTATCGACGCGACAACCGGAGTGGGAAGAGGCTCGTGCCACGCAGGAGCAAGGGTTGGTGCTGTCTCAGCAGGTCTCAACAGGAGAGGACAGACCCATGATCCGTCAGGAAATGCTTCGTGCAAGTAGTCGAATTGTCATCACGTGGGCCATTTTGGGCCTCGCCTCGGCTTGCGAGGCCGTGCGCTCCCGAGGATCCGGTCGGGAGCTGGAACTTGAAGTGCACCTGCCCCGACGGCAAGGCACGCGACTGCGTGATCGTCGTCTCGAGGGATGGTGAGGTACTGAAGGCGTCGTACAAGGCCGATGGCGTGACGCGGGCGGCCCGGAGCGTCGTCTACGCCAAGGGAATCCTGAGCGTCGAGGTGGACGGCGATTTCGCGGGCTCGCGATATCAGCTCACCTACGCGGGAAAGCCCGACGGGGACACCTTCTGCGGGGATGTCCGCTGGTCCTATCTCTGGGCGTCGGGATCATTCGCCTTCAAGGGAGAGCGGATCCTCGAGAAAGGCGTCGCCGCGCGGTGATCGCCGCCCGTCGGATGCCCATTCGATCCCGGTGAACGCCTGCGATTGATCCTGTCGCTGTCGCAACACGAAGTCTCACGTTGCGCGATTTCAACTCCCGAGTGACGAGCGCCACCGGGAAAGCCTGGTCGGCATCGACCACACGATGCGGCCCACCTTGGCGATTGCTCGCTCCTGGGAATCTTCCTGGTTGCGCTCCGGGCTCGGGCTGAGCGCCCTTTCTGAGCGATCGGGACGTCAGCCAGGCGCGGGGGGATCTCAACCAGCCCCGCCGGCTCTCCTCGGGCCGGTGCAGCTTCCTTGGTGGCGATGAGGATGGTCGCCGAGGCGATGGCAAAGTTGACCGCTTCGGGTACCTCGGTCACGAACGGCCTGTCGAGGTAGCTCCACGGGTCGTCGATCAGGTCGCGGACCCGCATGTCGAGGAAGTCTTCCCTGGTCTTCCCCTCCAGTCCGTCGAGCCAGTTGCGGAAGAACCAGACGAGGGTATGGATCGGGCCGGTCGAAGGGTAGACGGCCTGCTGCAACACCTTCAGGTCCGGGAACAGGTTGGCCAGGCCCGCGTAAGTCATGTTGTAATAATGATTCGGGTACCCGTGGAAGGCCTGGAGGAACGGGACGCAGCAGAAGAGCTTGCCCCCCGGCTTTAGGACCCGGGCGATCTCGCGCGCTGCGCGGAACGGATCGCGGACGTGCTCGAGGACCGCGACGGAGATCACCGCATCGAACGAGTTGTCCTTGAACGGCAGCTCTTCGGCCACGCCGACTACGTCGGTCGAGTCGTAGTTGACGATCTCATAATTGACCACATTGTCGTAGTAGACCCCGCGCTTCCCCTGCGCCGCAGTCGAGCAGGAGGCCATCCTTGTACTCGTCGATCATGGCGACGATGTTGGCGTCGTAGTCATGTGCCGAGACGTTGTCGGTGTCCTCGACTCCGTACCTGGCCTTGAGGTCATCGTCGAGGACGCAGATCGTCGGCCCGCTCAGGCCGTCGATCGTCGTGTAGGGCTGCCCGCGCTTGATGAGGCCCTTGATCCGCTCGAGCTTGGCGGCCTTGATGGCGACGATTTCCTTGCTGCGCCGGAGCGTCCGCCCCTCGGCCATGCCGTGGTTGAGCAGATGCTGGTAGGGTGTGGGCAGATACCCTTTGACATCCGGATTGTTGGTCAGATAGCCGAGCTCGTCATAGTTCTCGGTCGTGGCGAGCGCATTCAGCTCAATCATGACTCGCTCCGTTCGATCCGGCTGAGATCCTCGATCGCGACCGACACCGGTGCCGTCCGCCGGGCGGCACTTCGGACCCGGGGCGGGCGATTCTAGCCCTTCGGCCGTGCGGGACAATAGGAATTTCTGGCTGGGGTGTACGACCGGGCAATGCGGTGTCGAATTCAAGCGGTTCGGCTTTCCCGGGGCCGTGAATGCGGTATGATCCGCGGCCAATGCGCCGTCGGGCTCGACCGGCCGACGGAGACGCCGGGTCATCCGGTCCACGACCCGAGATTCGATCAGGGAGCGATCGGACATGTCACCGAGCAAGCGGGGTTCGTGGGGCGAGGCCGGAGAGGCAGCGACCGGGCGATCGGGTCTATCGCGACCGGCCAGGAAGATGGTCGCGCGGCTGCTCGGTGGGATTCCCGGCCTCGGCGCACGGCGGACGATCGCGGCGCCGGCGATCGCATCCGACCCGCAGCCCGGTGCGATCGTGGGGCACTGCGATGGCCCCGGTCCGGATGCGCCGCTGGTCCGGCATGGGTTCCTGATCGTTCATGGCTGGGCCCTCGCGCAGGCGGGCGTCGAGGAGATCCAGGTCCTCGTTGACGGCCAGCACCGTCCGAGCCTTTCCTATGGCGGCCGGCGTCCCGACGTGGCGGCGGCGCTCCCCCAATTCGGCGACTCGGTCAGGTGCGGCTTCTCCGGCCGGGTGGCGGTGGACGGCCTGCCCGCGGGCGAGCACACGCTGGTCCTCCAGGTTCGGAGCCGCGACGGCGGCTGCATCGAGCTGACCCGCCGGTTCCGGATGCCCGGCGAGACCCGGCCCGATCCGGAGGGGCTGGATGCGGAGTATCTCGAATGGCTGGCCCGGCGGGTCCCGTCCGGGACGGAGCTGGAATCGATGCGGGCGGAGGGGGAACGTCTCGCCTATCGGCCGATCGTCAGCCTCATCGTCCCCGTTGGCGAGACGTCCGAGGATGCCGTGAGGACGACGGCGGAATCGGTCCTGGCCCAGAACTACGGCGGTTGGGAGCTCTGGTTGGCCGATGGTGCTTCCACGCCTGAACATCTGCGACTTTTCCTGGATCGGCTCGCCGAGCGGGACCCCCGCATCAAGGTTTGCCATCGGACCGAAGACCGCGGGATCGCGGAGCGCAGCAACGCGGGACTGGCCCTTGCCGGCGGAGAGTTCATCGGCCTCATCGATCCGGGTGACTCGCTGGCCGCATCGGCGCTCTTCGAGGTCGTATACGCCCTGAACGAGGCCCCCGACACGGATCTGATCTATACCGACGAAGATAAGCTCGACGCAACGGGAACGGTGCGGTGGGATCCGTTCTTCAAGCCGGACTGGTCGCCGGACTTGCTGCTGTTGACGAACTACGTGGGCCATCTCAGCGTCTATCGTCGGACGCTGGTGCAGGCGATCGGCGGCTTTCGCCCCGAGTATGAAGGGAGCCAGGATTACGACCTGGTCTTGCGGTTCACCGAGCGGACCGGGCGGATCATTCATCTCGCGAGCGTGCTGTATTCCCGGCGGACGATCGGGGGCTCTCTCACCGGCGGCGAGCCGGTGGAGGGTCGTGCCGAGGATGCCGCGCGGCGAGCGATCGCCGACGCGATCCGGCGGCGCGGGGTGGCGGCGAGCGTCGAGCCCGGCTGGGCTCCCGGTCGATGGCGGGTGCGCGATACGCTGCAAGGCCGGCCGGCGGTCACGCTCGTCATCCCCAGCGGCGGCAAGATGGAGCACCTGCGGCCCTGCCTCGAGAGCGTGCTGGAGCGATCGACCTACGCGAACCTGCGGCTCCTGGTCATCGATAACTCGGAGGGGACGGCCGTCGCCAAGCTTTGCCAGGACCTGGGACGAAATGACTCGCGGCTGTCGTGCCGGAGACACCGGGTCGTGCCGTTCAATTATCCGACCCAGAACAACTTCGCCATGACGCTGGTTGACACGCCGTATGTCGTCCTGCTCAACGACGACGTCACGCTGATCACGCCCGACTGGGTCGAGTCGATGCTCGAGCACGCGCAGCGGCCCGAGGTCGGGGTGGTCGGCGCGAAGCTGCTGTTCCCGGACCGGAGCTTCCAGCACGCGGGCGTGATCCTGGGGCCTTATGAGACGTGCGGGCACCCGTTTCGTCTGTTCCCGGAGGACCATCCCGGGCACCATGACCTGCCGCATCTCGTCCGAAATTGTAGCGCAGTGACCTTTGCATGCGTCATGATGAGGCGGTCGGTCTATGACGAGGTGGGCGGCCTCGACGAGCGGAACCTGGCCGTGGCCTTCAACGACGTGGACATGTGCCTGCGCATCGGCGAGTGTGGCTACCGGGTGGTGTACACGCCGCACGCGGTCCTGTTCCACCACGAGTCGGCCACCAAGGACGCGCTCGACAATCCTGGCGAGTCCGAGTATCTGCGACGCCGCTGGGGCGCGGTGGTCGCCCGCGATCCCTATTACAATGCGAACCTGTCGCGCAGGGCCGATGATTACTCGCTGAACCTCGAGCCGGCGGCCCCCCCGGTCTGGACGAAGGGCCGATCGAGACTGGACGAGGCCCACGAAGAACCGTCCCGGCCGCGAACGACGGGAAGCCTGTCGGCAAAGCCGGCCTGAGGCGCCAGCGGGGCGGGATTGCCGAGATCGGGACTGGCTTCGCGGAAGAGGTCGTCGGCTCCTGGAGCGATGCCCAGGCCCGGGTCGATGCAGCCCGCGAGTTTCCTGATGTTCGTCGTGAATGCCGGCAGGTGGCCGCGCCGCTGGCGGTGCCGGTTTCGTGGGGATACAATCGGTTCTGTAGGTCGGGGCGTAAGCAAGATCAGCCAACCCGCGTTCGCCAGGTGGTCGCCAGAATACCTGGGCGTGTTCGGCATAAGCCCGTCCGCCTCATTCTCGTTAGGCCCGCATTCCTACGGGAGGCCAATCACATGTTCAAACTTGGGAACATCGTGATGCTGTCCGTCGTGGTCCTGTCTGTCGTGGTCGCTGGCGGAATGAGCACCAGTTTCTCCTTCGATCGGAACCACCGACCGATCGCCCGAATCGACCCCTCTCGGGAGCCGAGGGAGTTCGCCGGTTTGGCCCAGGAGCCGATCGTGACCGCGGAGCCGCCCGACGACGTTCGCAAGGCGGAGCGGAGCCGGCGGGCCATACGGCCCGCGGGTGATCCCAAGCGGGAGTATCGCCTGACCTACGAGGGGGTTATGAAGGGGTGGGAGGGTGGCACGTTGCGGCCCAGACCCGCCGAGCCGATGCCGCCGACCTACTGCCGATCCATCGAACGCGCCCCGAAAGACACGAACCGGACGACCGGACCGTATGATGCCCACAACAGCACTGTCGACTTATTCGTGGAGAGCTCGGGTTTCGGCGCCCGTCGCATGTTCTCCTGGAAGAATGATCGCGGCTCTAAGTGACTGTCCCATAAGTAGGTTTACGCAGCCGCCCGGTAGTGGAACTCGGCCTCCGTCCCCTTCGGCTCAAGCCGATTGAGCATCAACTGGATCATGGTCAACTTGACGAATGCCTCCGACGATAAGACCGTCTTCTCCCGGTCCAGGCTCAGCCGCCGGCACCTCGTCAGCCAGGCGAACGTCCGTTCCACCGTCCAGCGGATCGGCAGCCGTACCCAGCCCTCGGTCCCCTCCGGCTTCCGCACGATCACCAGTTCCCAGTCGGCGTTGGTCTCCACCCACTCGTAGAGCGCATAGTTGTGATACTTGTTATCGCCGTACATCCGCACGACCTTGCCCATCGGCTGGCCCTCCAGCCGGGCGAACAGCTCGGCCGCCGCCCTGGCGTCGTCAACGTCGGCGGCGGTCACCAGGACCGCCAGCAGCAACCCCATGCTGTCCACGACGATATGCCGCTTGCGGCCGTCGACGTTCTTGAAGTTGTCCCGGCCCCGCTGCTCGCCGCCGGAGCTGGCGTCGACCGACTGGCTGTTGACGCTGGCGCTGGTGCGGGGGTGGTAGGGCTTCTCGGCCGTGCGGGCCTTCGTGCGGAGCCGATCGTGGATCAGGTCCAGGGTGCCGTCGTGCCGCCAGTCGTCGAAGTAGCGCCAGACGGTGCTCTTGGGCGGGAAGTCCTTGGGCAGATAGCGCCACTGGCAACCCGTGCGGGTGATGTAGAAGACGGCGTTGACGACGTCCCGCAGGTCGGTCTTGCGGGGCCGACCGCCGCCGGGTTCGGGTGGCAGGTGGGGTTCGATCAGGGCCCACTGGTCATCGGTGAGGTCACTCGGGTAATGGTGCAATCTCATACCATGACTACGCCCATACCACCCCATTTGTTCACCTTATGGGACAGTCACTAATGTTGCGTCGCGGGACATTGACCGTGTCGAGCTGGTCAGCCTGTTGACCGATGAGGAGCCTTCGGTGTACGTGCTCGACGAGATGGCGACGCCGCCGCTCGCCCGGCAAGCGAAGCGTCGGCCGCTCGACGAGTTCGAACGCCTCGGGCTCAACGCCGTGCGGTCCGGTGAGGAACTCGTGTGGACGCGGGAAGCACCGACCCGAATGTTCGGCGCGATCCGCGCGAAGGTGGGCTGTCTGGATTGTCACGCGCACGCCAAGGAGGGCGATCTGCTTGGCGCGTTCACATACTATCTCAAAGCGCCCGTCGATCGACTGCTGGAATGAGGGAATGAGACAGCGGCTCACCGGGTTCGCACGAAGTCGATTCCCACTTTCAGCCGGGCAGCCATCCTGCCGAACCGGACGCTGCACCTGATCGCCACGGGATGCGCTGGTTTGGAGCTCATCGTCTCCTCTGCCGCCGCGGCAGGTGAGCCAGGTTATTAGTCCCTACACCTTGTCCGTCACCATCGATTCCATGCCAGATCAATCCCCACCAGAGATCGAGTTGCTCCGCGCGGCTTACGCGGCCTTCAACGCGCGCGATATCGACACCGCGCTCGCCCTCATGACCGCCGACGTGGCCTGGCCGCGCGCGTTCAAAGGCGGTTTCGTCCGCGGTCCGCAGGCCGTGCGCGCATACTGGACCGAGCAATGGAGCGAGGTCGATCCACATGTTGAGCCGGTGACCTTTCACCTGGAGGATGACGGGCGCATCCTGGTTGAGGTGCATCAAGTGGTGCGCGACCTGGCTGGTCGCGTGCTGGCCGATGAGCAGGTGGGCCATCGCTTCACGTTCGAGCGCGGCCTGCTCCAAGGCATGGAGGTGAGTCCGCTCCCTTCGTCCGACTGCTCAGCCTAGCCGCGCGCTGCGGCGGACCCTCCCCGGCACGGTTCAGGGTCCTCGATTCGATCTGGGCGGTGCCGGTCGCCGAGTGCGTCGAACTCGTCAGGTCGTGTGGAAGCTGCAGGCGGCCGAAGGGATGCTGGGCAAGGCCCGGTTCGGGGGGAAGTTCGCGGCGAAGAACCCCCACCGACCGCGGCAAACGAGGCACCGGGAAGAGCCCGGCGACCGACGGCGACGGCGGCCCGCTTCGCATTGATTCCCTCGGAGAATCCGAGTGCACCCGGATGCGCTCGAGGGATCGACATCCAGCAACGTAGGCCGCTGCTGCGAGGCTGGCGGCACTCGAAAGGGGATGTCAACCGACCGCATACCTTCGGATTGGCCGAACCAGGCCGGATAGGCATCCCCGATCGACCAACTTGGCCGAATGCAGATAGCCGATAAACCAGCATGCTCGGCCAATTAAACATGAGTCGAAAAAACTTGTCCGATCCAGCCCCGGGGCCCTTGCAGCCGACGGGTCGCATGGCTAACGTAGCATGCTGCGCATCTCGCGTGAATGCACATGTGTGCCTTGTGGAAAGATCACAAGTCATGTCGATCCATGGTTCGGCGGCCGGGCCACGGGAACTGGAGAAGCTCCCGTCGGCAAACCGGGGGGTGCGATCCCGGCCCTGCTGATCCCGATCGGCTTGCATATCTCGGTCGATGATCGGTTCTGGGGTCGAGGGCCGTGGGGGCCTTCGTCGCGTGATTGAGGGCGCGACGAGATTGGAGACGGAGAGGATTCCAGGTGCGCCGTCCGCACTTTCTGGAGCGTACGTGTCGTGTTGCCTTGAATCGGTCGCCGAAGAGGGCTGAGCGATGACGATACATCATGAGCCGGGGTCGAGCGGACCTGATCACGACCGACGTCGCCGGCCGGCGAGTCGCCGCCGGGAAGCGCTGATGAGGACGCGGGGGCGGTCATTCCAGCCGGGCTTCCACGACCTGGAACGGCGCATGCTGCCGGCGACGTTCCTGGTCAACACGACGGCCGACTCGGGCGCCGGCTCGTTGCGGCAGGCGATCCTCGACTCCAACGGTAACACGGCGGGTACGAACACGATCGACTTCGGCATCGGCACAACGGGGAGCCAGCAGACCATCACGCCGCTCTCGGTCCTGCCGGTGGTGACCAACCCGGTGCTGCTTGACGGCTATAGCCAGGGCGGGTCCGGCTACGCGGTGGCGCCGCTGGTGATGATCGACGGCATCAACGTGGACTCCGGCGATTTCGGCCTCTGGCTGGCGACCGGCTCGGACGGCAGCACGGTCAGCGGCCTCGCCGTGGGCGACTGCGCCGGGGGGGCGATTGTCCTGAGCAGCAGCCACGACGCGGTCGAGGGCTGCTACGTCGGCCTGAAACCGGACGGGACGACCGCCGCCCCGAATCTGTTCGGGGTCGACATCTACACCGGCTCTAACGACACGATCGGCGGCACGACGCCGGGGTCGGGCAACGTCATCTCCGGCAACGCGTCCATGGGGATGGAGATCCAGGGGGGCGGCAGCGGGAACCTGGTTGTCGGCAACTTCATCGGCACGGATCCGACCGGCAAGACCGCGATCCCGAATCAGGTCTATGGCATCGACATCTCCGAGGACACCGCCACGACGATCGGCGGCACGACCCCCGCGGCCCGGAATGTCATCTCCGGCAACACGGTCAACGGGATCAATGATTCCCAGGTCAGCGTGGCCGCCGCCGGGACGGTGATCGAGGGCAATTACATCGGCGTTGACGTCACGGGCAACGTCGCGCTGCCGAATGTCAGCGAAGGCATCGAGGTGGGCGGGATCGATGCCGTCGGCGTCCTGGTCGGCGGTTCGAGCCCGGGCGCCGGCAATGTGATCAGCGGCAACGGCAATACGGGCCTCGAGTTCGAGCACAGTGCGAGCGACGATGCGGCCCAGGGGAACCTGATCGGCCTCGGCGCGGACGGCGAGACGGCCATCCCCAACTCCGTGGCGGGCGTGTACGTCGATGCGAGCGCCTCGGCGATCACGATCGGCGGTGTCGCGGCCGGTACCGGCAACGTGATCTCGTCGAATCCTTCCGTGGATATCTGGCTCGATGGCGTGTCGAACAACCTGGTCGAGGGGAACAAGATCGGCACCGACGCCGCCGGCGCCACCGTGCCTGGGCCGACCCAGTTCGGCGTCTATCTCTACAATGCGCCTGGGACCACGATCGGGGGAACCATACCGGCGGCGATGAACGTCATCGGCGGGGCGACGCAGTACGGGGTCGTCCTGGACGGATCGAGCACGACCGGTGACGCGATCGAGGGCAATGAGATCGGCACCAATACCGCCGGTACCGCATCGCTCGGCAATAAGCTGGCCGGCGTCTACATCTACGATGGCGCGACCGGCAACACCATCGGCGGCGCGTCGGCCGGCGCGGGCAACCTGATCTCCGGCAACAATGCCGGCACGGCCGCGGGTATCGAGATCAGCGGGGCGGGCACGTCGAACAACCTGGTCGAGGGGAACACGATCGGCCTGTCCTCGGGCGGGGCGGCCCTGGGCAACACCCTCGGCGTCGAGGTTGACAGCGGGGCGTCGGGCACCACGATCGGCGGCACCGCGGCCGCGGACCGCAACGTCATCGCCGGCAACGCCGGCCCCGGCGTCGAGCTGTCGAGTTCGGGGAACCTCGTCGCGGGCAATTATCTGGGCGTCAACGCCAGCGGGACGACCGCGCGGCCCAACTCGTACGGCGTCCGGGCCGATGCGGCGGGCAACACAATCGGCGGCCTGACCACGACCCCCGGCACCGGCGCCGGGAACGTCATCGCCGGCAACACCGCCGAGGGCATCCTGTTCTATAACGTAGGCTCGGCGGCCAGCACGATCGAGGGGAACCTGATCGGCCTCGGGTCCGACGGCGTCACCGCGTTGGGCAACGCCCTGTACGGCATCTACCTGGCGCTGAACTCGCCGAACGTGACGATCGGCGGGACCGACCCGCGGGCCCGCAACGTCATCTCGTCCAACACGGGCTACGGCATCCTCACCGATTCGGGCGCGACCGGCCTGGTCGTGCAGGGGAATGAGATCGGGACCGACCTTTCCGGCACGCTGGCGCGGGCCAACACCTACATCGGCGTCGGCGTGCTGGCGGCGAACGCCGTCATCGGCGGCCTGACCACCACGCCCGGGACCGCTCCGGGCAACCTGATCTCGGGCAACGGTTCGGCATCGGGCGGCGGCCTCCTCGTGGGCGGCGGGGCGCGCTCGTCCAGGGCAACCTGATCGGCCTGGACGTCACCGGGACCACGGCCCTCAGCGCGACCCAGAACGTGGGCATCGACGTCACCTCGGCGGGCAATAGCATCGGCGGCGCGGCCGCCGGCGCCGGGAATGTGATCGCGGGCGATTCGATCCAGGACTTGGTGCTCGAGACGGCATCGGCCACCGGCAACATCGTGGCCGGCAATCTCATCGGGACGAACCTCGCCGGCACCGCGGCCGTCAGCGGCGCGGCGAGCTACGGCGTGCAGATCGCCACGGGGGCCCACGGCAACACCATCGGCGGCACGACGGCCGCCGATCGGAATGTCATCAGCGGCCATAGGATCGCGAACGTCCTGATCACGAGCAGCACAACGACGGGCAACCTCGTCGAGGGCGACTCGATCGGGACCAACGCGACCGGCTCGGCCGGGCTCGGCGGCAGCAACGTCATTGGCGTCCGGATCGACACCGGGGCCTACGCCAACACGATCGGCGGCGCGACGGCCGGGGCCCGCAACCTGATCTCGGGAAACGGCGGCGGCGGGGTCTACCTGACCGACACCGGCACGACGAGCAACCTCGTCGCCGGCGACTTCATCGGGGTCAATCCATCCGGCTCGGCGTCGCTGGACGACGGCGTCTTCGACGTTGAGATCTATTACGGCGCCAGCGGCAACACGATCGGCGGCCTGACCGACGATGGCTCGGGCGGCCCCGCGCCGGGCACCGGGCCGGGCAACGTGATCTCCAGCGCCGGGACCGCGGCGGTCGAGGCGTACCACGTCCTCCTCTACGGCGACGACAATACGGTCCTCGGCAACCTGATCGGCACCGACGCGACCGGGACCGTGGCCCTGAGCTACAACTATGGCGCCGCCGTGGGAGCCTTCGGCGTGGGCAACACCATCGGCGGGATGTCGCCCCGGTCCCGCAACATCATCTCGGGCAACCTCGCGGGATTCTCCATCACCGGCTCGGGGACGACGGTCCTGTCGAACTACATCGGGCCCGACATCACCGGCAAGGTGAAGCTGGGGACCCAGAGCTACGGCTTCTACATCCTCGCGGGCCAGGACGTGACGATCGGCCTGCCGGGGGCCGGCAACGTCCTCGCCGGCGGCGCCGCCTACGGGGCGTACATCGTCAACACGACGGGACTGCTGGTCCAGGGCAATCTCATCGGCACCGATGCGACCGGCACCGCGTCGATGCCGAACTTCGAATTCGGGATGCTCCTGAATGACAACGATTCCAATTTCACCATCGGCGGGACGGCGGCCGGCGCCGGCAACGTCTTCTCCGGCGAGAGCAATGGGACCGGACTGCAAATCAGCTACAGCGACAGCGGGCTCATCCAGGGCAACGACTTCGGCACCGACCCGACGGGCATGATTGCGGTCCCGAACGCCGATGGCCTCGTCCTCGACCGCGGCAGCACCGATATCACGGTGGGCGGGACCGCCACCGCCGCGCGGAACGTCGTCAGCGGCAATACCTCGATCGGGCTCGACATCGCCGGCGGTACGACCTCGGGGATCGTCGTGGAGGGGAACGATATCGGCACGAAGGCCGATGGGGTCCACCCGCTGCCGAACGCCACGGGGATCTACCTGGCCGACTCGACGCGGCTGGACACGATCGGCGGGACCGCCGCCGGCGCCGGCAATGTGATCAGCGGCAACGCCGGCGCCGGGATCTGGATCGACGCCAGCGGTACGCCCGACTACGCACTCATCTGGTACAGCGCCAGCGGGAATACGAACGACGCCGCCGGTGGTCCCCCCGGCGTGGTCTCTGGCACGGTGGCCTACGGACCCGGCGTGGCCGGTGGCCAGGCGTTCCAGTTCAGCCGAGCGAACCCGGGCTACGTGGCCAAGACGGCCGCCGACGATTACCTGTACGCGACCGACCTGACCGTCGAGGGCTGGATCAATCCGGCGAGCCTGCCCTGCGCCGGGCGACGAATACCTCCTGCTCGGCAACGGCGACCCGACGAACCCGAACGCCGCCGTCTTCCTGACCACCTCCGGCGGCGCCACGCGTCTGGCCCTCCAGTACCTGAGCACCACGGGCTCACAGACCATCAACTCGGCCCCCCTGACGCTGACGACCGGCACCTTCCGCTACGTGGCCGTGACGGCCGACGGCACGAACGTGCGGTTCTACGTCGATGGAGCCCTGTTCGACACCGAGGCCATCGTGGGGACGCCGACCGAGGTCACGACGACCCAGGATGACCAGACCATCTTCGTCGGCGGCGACGATGGCGCGGTCCCGCACACCTTCGACGGCCGGATTGACGAGATCGCCGTCTACCCGAGGGCGCTGCGGCCCGACGAGATCGCGCACATCTATTCCGCCGGGGGCGTGGACAAGGGGGGCAGCGGCGTCCAGTCGATCGTCATCCAGGGCAACCTGATCGGCACCGACAGGACCGGCACGACGGCCCTGGCCAACGGCGGCGACGGGATCAAGGACTTCGACTCGTTCAACGACACGATCGGCGGGGCGGCCGCCGGCGCCGCCAACCTCATCTCGGGCAACACCGGCAACGGCGTCCACATCTCGGGGCCCTACGCGACGGCGGTGGCCGTCCAGGGCAACCGGATCGGTACCAACCTCGGAGGGACGGCGGCGTTGGCCAATGCCACGGGCGTGCTGATCGACTCCGGAGCGACCGGCAACACGATCGGCGGCCTGACGGCGACCCCCGGCACGGCGCCGGGGAACCTGATCTCGGGCCAGACCGCCGGCTACGGCGTCGAGCTCAACGGCTCGGGCACCGGCAACGTCATCCTCGGCAATCGGATCGGCACCGACGCGACCGGCTCCGCCGCGATCGCCAACATCGATGGAGTGCTGATCCAGTCGCCGGGCAACACGGTGGGCGGGACGGCCGCCGGCGCGGCCAACCTTATCTCGGGCAACTCCGACGACGGAGTCCGGCTGATCGGCGCCGGCGTGACCGGCGATGTCGTGACCGGCAATTGGATCGGGACCGCCGCAACGGGTGAGCTGGCGCTGCCCAATGCCGCGGGCGTCGAGATCCTCTCGGGAGCGGCGGCTGACAGCATCGGCGGCACGGCGGCCGGCGCCGGCAACGTGATCTCCGGCAATTCGAGCTTCGGCGTCTACCTCTCGACCGCGACCGCGACGGACAACGTCGTCCTCGGCAATCGGATCGGCATGGATCCGTCGGGCGCCATCGCGGTGCCCAACAATATCGGCGTCTACATCGTCGGCCCCGCCAACACGATCGGCGGGACGGTCGCCGGCGCCGGCAACGTGATCTCGGGCAACACCAGTTGGGGACTGGCGATCACCGGGGCGTCGGCATCGAACAACCTCGTGGCGGGCAACCTCATCGGCACCGACGCGACCGGGACCACCCGGCCGGCCAGCAACCAGAGGATCGGCGTTTACCTCCTCAACGGCGGCACCGGAAACACGATCGGCGGCACGACGGCCACCGCCCGCAACGTCATCTCGGGCAACACCCAGAATGGCATCCTGCTCGGCGCGGGCTCCGGCTCGACCGGTAACCTGATCGAGGGGAACTACATCGGCACCAATGCCGCCGGCACGGCCGCAATCTCGGACGGTGGCGGAGTGGTCATCCAGACGGCCGGCAACACCATCGGCGGCACTCTCGCCGGCGCGGGCAACGTGATCTCCGGCAATATCCTCGGTCTCACGATCGAGGGTAGCCACACCGGCACGCTGGTCGAGGGCAATCTCATCGGCACCAACGCCGCGGGGACCGCCGCGATCCCCAACTCGACCGCCGGTGTTGAGATCAACGGCGATTCCGGCATCACGATCGGCGGGATTGCCGCTGCAGCCGGCAACCTGATCTCGGGAAACACGACCGGAGACGGGATTCTCATCAGTGGTGCGACAGCGACCGGCAACCTCGTCATCGGCAACCGTATCGGCACCGACACGACCGGTACCGCGGCGCTGGCCAATAGCTACGGGGTCGTCGTCAGCAACGCATCCGCGAACACGATCGGCGGCACGATCGCCGCCGCGACCAACCTGATCTCGGGGAACGCCAACAGCGGCGTCGAGATCACGGGCACCTCCACCGCCAATCTCGTCGAGGGCAACGTCATCGGTCTGGATGACGCCGAGACCGCGGCCCTGGCCAACGCCATGGGCGTGCTGATCAACGCGGGCGCGACCGGCAATACGATCGGCGGCCTCGCGGCCAGCCCCGGCACGGGCCCGGGAAACGTGATCTCGGGCAACACCACCGGCGACGGCGTGGAGCTCGACGCTGCGGGCAGCGGCAACGTCATCCTCGGCAACCTGATCGGCACCGATGCCACCGGCAAGGCCGCAATCCCGAACTCCGCGGGCGTGTACGTCCTCGATTCTCCCGGCGGAACGGTCGGCGGGACGGCCGCCGGCGCCGCCAACCTGATCTCGGGCAACGCCGCCGACGGTGTCGTGATCGCGGGGACCGCGGGTACAGGGAACGTCGTGGAGGGTGATCGGATCGGGACCGACATCACCGGAAGCGTCGCGCTGGCGAACGTCAACGGCGTCTTGATCGCCACCGGCGCCGCGAGCAACACGGTCGGCGGGACTGCGGCCGGGGCGGGCAACATCATCTCGGGCAACACCACCGGCGACGGCGTGGAGCTCGACGCCGCGGGTGCCGGCAACGCCATCCTGGGCAATCGGATCGGCACCGACGCGGCCGGGGCCGCCGCGGTCCCGAACGCCGCCGGCGTATACCTCGACGACTCCCCCGGCGGCACGGTCGGCGGGACCGCGGCCGGGGCCCGCAACATCATCTCGGGCAACACCGAGGGCGTTGTGATCGCGGGGGTCGGGAGCACGAGCAACGTCGTCGAAGGTAACTGGATCGGCACCGACCTTGCCGGCGCGAGTGCCCTGGCAAATGGCGACGACGGCGTCCTGATCGCCACGGGGGCCTCGGGCAACACGGTCGGCGGCACGGCGGCGGGGACGGGCAATGTGGTCGCGGGGAACAATCACGCCGGCAATGTCGGGGTCCGGATCACCGGCGTTGGCACGTCGAATAACCTCGTCGAGGGGAACACGATCGGCCTGTCTTCCGCCGGGGCGGCCCTGGGAAACTACATCGGCGTCGAGGTCGATGCCGGCGCGACGACCAACACGATCGGCGGACTGACCGCCACGCCTGGTCAGAATGCCGGCAACGTCATCTCGGCCAACAGCGACATCGGCGTCGCGATCTTGGCTTCGAATTCGACCGCAAACCTGGTCGAGGGGAATCTGATCGGGCCCGATCCGGCGGGCACGGCCGTGCCGGGCGTCCAGCAGGACGGCATCTATCTGAGCGGCCCTGGCAACACGATCGGCGGAACGATCGCCGGCGCCCGCAACATCATCGCGGGGAACACGATCAATGGTATCGAACTCCCCGGTAACAGCGACCTCATCGAGGGCAACTTCATCGGCACCGACATCGCCGGTGCGCATCCGCTCGGCAACTTCAACGACATCGCGATGACCGGCTCGAACGACACGATCGGCGGGCTGGCCGCGACGGCAGGGACCGGCCCGGGCAACGTCATCTCGGGGAGCAGCAAGTACAGCATCTTTGGGCTGGGTGCCGACAACCTGATCGAGGGTAACCTGATCGGCACGGATGCCACCGGCGTCCACGCAATCGCCAATGCCGTCGGGATGCGGATGGGCGGCACGGGCAACACGGTCGGCGGCACGGCGAGCGGCGCCCGGAACGTCATCTCCGCGGCCGGTCTCGTGGCGGTCCAGTTCGACGGGGCGGGCGTCCAGGGCAACGTAATCCAGGGAAATTACATCGGTACGGATATCACGGGCACCGTTGCGATCCCGAGCCGGGACGGCGTGGCCATCCTCAACGGGGCGACGAACAACACGGTAGGCGGCACGGCCGTGGGCGCGGGCAACGTGGTCTCGGCGAGCACCGAGTACGGCGTGTCGATCGGCAGCGCCTCGAACAATGTCGTGATCGGCAACCTCATCGGCACCAATGCGGCCGGCACCGCCGCGCTGGCCAACGGCTGGTACGGCGTGGAGATGGACACCGGGGCGGCCGGGAACACCGTCGGCGGGACCGCCGCCGGCGCCCGAAACGTCATCTCGGGCAATACGCTCGGCGGCGTCTACCTCACCGGGGCCGGCGTGACCGGCAACACGATCGAGGGGAATTTCATCGGCACCGACAAGACCGGCTCCGCGGCGGTCGGCAACACGGGCGACGGCGTCGAGATCACGGGCGGATCCACCGCGAACACGATCGGCGGGACGGCCGCCGGGGCGGGCAACATCATTGCGGGGAACACCGGGACGGGCGTCGCTGGCATCGCGATCACCGGCTCCGGGGCGAATTCCAACCTCGTCGAGGGCAACCGGATCGGGACCGACGCCAGCGGCGAGAACCCGCTGCCCAACACGAACGGGGTCGTGGTCAACGCGGGCGCGTCCGGCAATACGATCGGCGGCGTCACGGCGATGGCGGGGACGGGTGCGGGCAATGTGATCTCGGGGAATACGTCCTACGGCGTCCAGATCGGGTCCTCGATCTTCGACGCCGCGAGCCTGGACAACGTGGTCGCAGGCAACCTGGTCGGCACGGATTCCACGGGAGAGGCCGCCGTTCCCGACGGCAACGCCGGCCTGGTCTCCACGGCCGTCGGGACCACCATCGGCGGCACCGCGGTCGGCGCCGGCAATGTCATCTCCGGCAACACCAACGGCAATGTGCTGGTCCTCACGGACACTCACGCGACCGACAATCTGATCGCCGGTAACCTGATCGGCCTCGACCGCGGCGGGACGACGACGATCGGCGATCCGGGAAGTGAGCTCACGATCGAAAGTCCTGGCAATACGATCGGAGGCACGACGATCGCGGCGCGAAACGTGATCTCGGGCTTCACCGCGCTGGGGATCAACCTCGATTACGCATCGGCCACCGGCAACCTGATCGAGGGGAATTACATCGGCACCGATGCCGCAGGCACGACGGTCCTGGACAACGGCGGTTCCGGCATCTGGGAGCAGAATGGCGCGGCCGGCAACACGATCGGCGGCACGGTCGCGGGGGCCGGTAACCTGGTCGATGACCGTGGCGCCGGCACGTATGCGATGCTGCTCACCGGCGACAACTTCGTCGCGGGCGACCTGATCGACGCGAATCCGTCGGGGACCGCGGCCCTCGGTCAGACCTACGGCGGCATCGCATTCGGCGGGTCGAACAACACGGTCGGCGGCACGGTCGCTGCGGCGCGGAACATCCTGCCCACCGACGGCATCTGGCTGAAGGGCTCGGCCCAGCACAACCTCGTCGAGGGCAACTTCACCGGCCTCGACATCACCGGCACGACCAAGCTGAGCAACAACAGCGGCTATCGAGATCGACGGTTCCGACAACACGATCGGCGGCACCGCCGCCGCCGCGGCCAACATCCTCGCCGGCCTGGTCTCCTCGGGCGAGAACGGAGAACTCGTGCTGAACGGCCCCGGGGCCACCGGCAACCTCGTCGAGGGCAATCGGATCGGCACCGACGTCACGGGCACAAACGGGATCGCCACGTATGACGACATGGTGATCAAAGGCGGGGCCACCAACAACACCATCGGCGGCACGGCGACCGGCGCCGGGAATCTCCTGGCCAGCGGCGGGGCCGGCGTGCTGATCGACGCGACTTCGCCCGGGAATCTCGTCGAGGGCAACCTCGTCGGCACCGATATCACCGGGACGCATGCGCTGCCCGACGTGAGTGGGATCGAGGTCGCCTCCGCGAACAACACGATCGGCGGGACCGCCGCCGGGGCGAGCAACCTGATCTCGGGGTTCGTCAATCCCGGCGGCGGCGACGTGAATGTCAGCACCGGAATCTGGCTCACCGGCCCGGCCGCGACGGGGAACATCGTCGAAGGGAACCTCATCGGCACCGATGCGACCGGCGAGGCGATCCTCAACGCGTCAACGCACGCGGGAATCCTGGTCAACAACGCGCCGGCAAACGTCATCGGCGGCACGGCCGCGGGCGCCGGCAACGTCGTCGCAGGGTTTGGCCGAGGCGTGTTGATCACTGGTTCGGCCGCGACGGGCAACCTCGTCGAGGGCAATCGGATCGGCACCGACAAGGCCGGGGCGGTCGCGCTGGGAAATCAGTTCGAAGGCATCCTGATTACGCTAACCTCGTCGGAGACCATCGGCGGGACGGCCGCCGGCGCCGCCAACCTCATCTCGGGCAATAACTGGTCGGGCATCTACATCACCGACTCGACCAGCGGCGTCCTGGTCGAGGGGAACCTCATCGGCACGAACGCCGCCGGGACCGCGGCGCTCGCCAACGGCATCGACGGTGTCGAGATCGGCTCTCCCGACAACACGGTCGGTGGCGCGGCGGACGGCGCCGGCAACGTGATCTCCGGCAACGCGGCCGCCGGCATCGAGATCGTCGGGGCCGCCGCGACGGGCAACCTGGTCGCCGGCAATCTCCTCGGCACGAACGCCGTCGGCACCGACGCCATCGCCAACAGCACCGATGGCGTCGAAATCGACAACGGCGCCTCGGGCAACACGATCGGCGGCACGACCGCCGCGATGCGCAACATCGTGTCGGGCAACGCCCAGTACGGCGTGGGAGTCGACACCGGCGCGACCGGCAACGTCATCGAGGGCAACCTGATCGGCCTAGACACCACCGGATCGGTCGCGATCGGCAACGCGGGCGCCGGGGTGAACGTCAACGGTGCGCCGGACGACACCATCGGCGGGACGGTCGGCGGCTCGCGCAACGTGATCTCGGGCAACGCCTCGGGCGTCGCCATCGGCGGGGCCGCGTCGGGGGTCCTGGTCGCGGGCAACCTGATCGGCACCGACGCCGCCGGCACGGCCGCCGTCGGCAACAAGATGGCCGGCGTCAGCGTGTCGGGTGCCTCGGCGGTGACGATCGGCGGGACGGCGGCCCTCGCCCGCAACGTCATCTCGGGGAACCTCGGTGACGGCGTAGACGTCGTGGGCACCTCGACCGAGACGATCCTCCAGGGCAACTACGTCGGCGTCGATCAGACCGGGACGCAGACGCTGGGCAACGCCGGCGCCGGGATCGCGGTGGACGCCGCGCCCGGCACGACGATCGGCGGCACGGCCATCGGCGCCGGCAACGTGGTCTCGGCGAACAGCGGGGCGGGCGTGTCGATCTACGGGGCGCGCCGCCGGGGATCGCCGTCCTGGGCGACCTCATCGGCACCGACAAGACGGGGACCGTCGCCCTGGGTAACAAGTCCGAGGGCGTCGCCGTCGCCGATCCGTCCGGCGTCGTCATCGGCGGGACAGTTGGCGGGGCCCGCAACGTCATCTCGGGCAACGCCGGCGCCGGCGTCGCGCTGGTCTCGGACGCCAACGGCGAGCTCGTGCAGGGTAACCTCATCGGCACAGATTCCACGGGATCGAAGCCCCTGGGTAACGGGATCGGCGTGCTCATCAGCGGCGGCTCGTTCAATAACACGATCGGCGGGACCGCCGCCGGAGCCGGCAACACGATCGCCTATAGCGCCGGCGCCGGAGTCGATGTCAACGCGACGGCCGGCACCGGCAACCTGATCCGGCTCAACTCGATCTTCTCCGACGCGGGGCTGGGGATCGACCTGGGCGGCGACGGGGTCACCCTGAATGATTCGTTGCCGCACACCGGCCCCAACGACCACCAGAACTTCCCGGTGATCACAGGGGTCACCAGCTCCGGCGGCACCACCACGGTCGCCGGCACGTTCCACAGCACGCCGGGTACCACCTTCACGCTCGACTTCTACACCCTGTCTTCGATCAATCCCTCGGGCTACGGCGAGGGGCGTTACGTCCTGGGCTCGGCGCCGTTGAAGACTGACGCCTCGGGCAACGGCAGCTTCTCGTTGGCCTTCCCGACACCCGCCGGTGGGGCCAAGATGGTGGCGGCGACGGCGACCGACCCAACCGGCAACACCTCGGAGTTCTCGCAGGAGTTCGGCACCAACCTCCCGCCGGTGGCCGTGATCGGCTTCACGACGCGCACGGTCGACGAGGGGGGAGCGATCTTCTTCGACGGCCGCGGTTCGACCGACCCCGACGGCGACTCGCTCACCTACTCCTGGTCGTTCGGCGACGGCGGCACGGCCAGCGACCCGACCGCCATCCATATCTATCGCCAGCCCGGCACGTTCACCGTCTCGCTGACGGTCAACGACGGCTTCGGCGCCACGAACACGGCGCACGCGACCGTCATCGTGCTCAATGTACCGCCGTTGTTCGTGCCCGGTTCCTATGAGCCCCCGCTGGTGCTGCCGACGCCGTCCCCCGGCGACGGCTATGGCGAGGCGGTGGCCTCGGTCAACGAGGCCGTCGCGGTCGGGGCGCGGTTCGACACCGGCGGCGGCGCCGTGCCCGCCGGCGCCGTCTACCTCTACGACGCCAACCCGGACGACACCGGCGGCCTGAACAGCATCCACATCTACGGCCAGTTGCTGCGCGTCTACACCGACCCGAATCCTGCGGCGGGCGACCTGTTCGGCGCGTCGGTGGCGGCTGTCGGCAACAACCTCCTCATCGGGGCGCCCGGGAGCTCGGCGACCGGGCCCGGCGACGGCGCGGCTTACCTCTTCGACTCGAACCCCGACAGCCCCAGCTTCGGCGCCCTGCTGGCGACATTCGCCGTGCCGAACCCCGACGCCGCCCACCAGGCGGAGTTCGGCGCCTCGGTCGCCTCGGCCGGCACGAACGTCGTGATCGGCGCCCCGGGCAAGGCCGGCGGCACGGGCGAGGTCTATGTCTTCGAGGGCGACCCCACGCAGCCCACGTTCGGGAGCCTGCTGATTGACATCGCCAGCCCGACGGCCGCCGCCCACTTCGGCGCGTCGGTATCGGGCCGGAACATCGACGTACTTGCGGGCGCCCCTTCCGACAGCACCGCCGGGCCTGGCGCCGGCGCCGTCTACCTGTTCAACGGTGCGAACGGTGCGCTCTTGCTGTCGTTACCCAACCCACACCCGGCCTGGCCGGGCTTCGGCTCGGCGGTGGCCTCGGTCGGTTCCAGTGTGCTGGTCGGCGCGCCGCAGGATGGCACGGCCGGGCCCGGCGCCGGCGCGGCGTTCCTCTTCGACGGCACGACCGGGACGCTGATGACCTCGCTGGCCCAGCCCGACGGCGGCGGGGGCGGGTTCGGTACGTCCGTCGCGGGGAGCGGGACCACCGCCTTCGTGGGCGCCCTGGTTTCGAACCTTGGGCAGGCCGACGCCGGCGCCGGCTATCTCTTCGACGCCGACCCGACCAGCCCGACCTTCGGCGCCGCGATCGCCGTCGTCGGGGCACCGACGCCCCAGGCCGCCAGTTCCTTCGGCGAGGCGGTTGCCTTCTCCAACCAGGCCCTGGTCGTCGGCGCCTCCGGCGCCCCCGGCTCGGGCACCACGGGCGCCGAGGCGACGTACGTGTATCAGCCGGGCGTCCCCCTGAGCCTCTCCTCGCAGGTCACGTTCGCCAACGGCTCGAACGACTCGATCGTGCTGAGCGGCACCTTCACCGACCCGGGCCTCTTGCCGATCTCGGCGACGATCGACTGGGGCGACGGCTCGGCGCCGACCGTGCTCTCGCTGCCCTTCGGGTCCTACGCCTTCTCCGCGCCGCATCGTTACACCGACGACTCCGTGGCCCGGTACAGCATCACGGCCACCCTCGCCGACCATTATGGCGGTACCTCCGTCTCGAGCGTGGTCGTCGCCGTCAGCGATCCGGCCCCTTCCTTCGCCGCCCCCGGCCTGGTGCTCTCATCATCCTCCATCCACGAGAACGACACGGTCACTCTCAGCGGGACGATCGTCAGCCCCGGCGGGATCCACAAGAACACCGTCACGATCGACTGGGGCGATGGCTCGGTGCCGACGTCCGTCGATCTCGACGCGGGCGCCTTCGACTTCTCCGTGCCCCATATGTACCTGAATCAGCCGGCGGGCATCCCAACCGGGATCGACGCCATCCACGCCACGGTGGTCGCCGACGACAGCAAGATCGGACGGGCGTCTACGAGCATCGCCGTCGCCAACGTCCTACCACAGTTCGCCGCGGGTGACCTGGGCCTCTCCGAGACGACCGCCAACGAGGGCGACACCGTCACCCTGAACGGACAGTTCACCGACCCGGGCACGCTCGATCCGCACACCGTAACCATCGACTGGGGAGACGGCTCGCCTGCGACCGTCCTCCTGGGCGTGCTCGGCCGGGTCCCCGCCTCATCCACGACCCCGGGCCTCTTCACGTACACGGCTTCCCACCAGTACCTGGACAATCCCTCCGGGGTGCCGACTGGCGGAACCTTCGACATCCATGTCTCGGTCGCGGATGATGTCGGCACGACCTCGGCCGATCGGCCGATCGTCGTCAACAACGCGCCGCCCACGGTCCGGATTCAGAGCACGGGCAGCTTCGGCGCGGGCACCATCAGCCTGACCGCCGGCGCGACCGACCCGGGGGTCCTCGACGGCGTCAGCGTGACCTGGACCCTGACCCGGACCCTTCCCCAGGGCACCTCCGTGCTCGCCACGACGACCGGCCCGGACTTCGCATTCAGCACGCCCAACCCGATCGGAATCCTCCTGGTCACCGCGACCGCGACAGACAGCGACGGCGGGACGGGCAGCGACACGGCGCAGATCGTGCTCATCCTCGAGGGGAATGCGACGGCCACGATCACCACGTCCGCCATCACCATCACCCAGGGGGGCAACACGGTCGAGAGCACGCCCACGGCCGGCGCCGACCGGATCATTGCCCTGATCTATGGCTCCGACGACGTGGTCGATGCCAGCAGCCTGCCGGCGACGATCTCCATCGAGCTCGACGGCTACGGGAGCAATGAGACGCTGATCGGCGGCTCGGGCAATGACCTGCTCACGGCCGGCCTGGCGGCCAGCGACACGGCCCAAGCGGGGGCCAACAGCCTGGTCGGCGGTGCCGGCGACGACACGCTCGTCTCCAACCTCGGCTGCGACTCGCTCTATGGCGGCTCGGGCAACGACGACTACCGGATCAACCCCGGCACCGACCCGACCCTGGTCGACACCGGCGGATTCAATACGCTGGACTTCTCGATTGCCGCCCAGGCGATCGCGATCGACCTGGGCCTGGATGCCGGCCAGACCCAATACGTCGACCCCAGCAACGACGTGGTCTCCCTCCAGGGCAATTTCGACGAATTCATCGGCTCGACCCACGGCAACAAGGTCACGGGCAACGCCGACGACGACATCATCTATGGCGGCGCCGGCAACAATACGATCACGGGCGGCCAGGGCAACGACATCATCTACGGCGGCGCGGGCCCAACCACCATCACCGGCGGGCATAGCAACGACATCATCTACGGCGGCTCCGCTCCGACCACCATCACCGGCGGCCAGGGCAACGACATCATCTACGGCGGCTCGGCGTCCACCACCATCACCGGCGGCCAGGGCAACGACATCATCTATGGCGGGTCCGCGCCGACCACCATCACCGGCGGTCAGAGCAACGACATTATCTACGGCGGCTCGGCAACGACCACGATCACCGGCGGCCAGGGCAACGACATCATCTACGGCGGCTCGGCGTCCACCACGATCACCGGCGGCCAGGGCAACGACATCATCTATGGCGGGTCGGCGCCGACCACCATCACCGGCGGGCACGGCAACGACATCATCTACGGCGGCTCCGCTCCTACCACGATCACGGGCGGCCAGGGCAACGACATCATCTACGGCGGCTCCGCTCCCACCACGATCACGGGCGGCCAGGGCAATGACATCATCTATGGCGGGTCGGCGCCGACCACCATCACCGGCGGGCACGGCAACGACATCATCTACGGCGGCTCCGCTCCCACCACGATCACGGGCGGCCAGGGCAATGACATCATCTACGGCGGCTCGGCTCCCACCACCATCACGGGCGGGCACGGCAACGACATCATCTACGGCGGGACGGCGCCGACGACGATCACGGGCGGCCAGGGCAACGACATCATCTACGGCGGCGTTGCCCCGACCAGCATCACGGCAGGTAGCGGCAACGACATCATCTACGGCGGGTCGGCGTCGACGACGATCACCGGTGGCCAGGGCAACGATATCATCTACGGCGGCTCCGCACCGACGACGATCACCGGCGGTAGCGGCAACGACATCATCTACGGCGGCTCGGCCGACAGCATGATCACCGGCGGCTCCGGGTCGACGACGATCACGGGCGGTAGCGGCAACGACATCATCTATGGCGGAGCCGGGCCGGCCACGATCACGGGCGGCAGTGGCAACGACATCATCTATGGCGGGTCAGCACCCACGACGATCACGGGCGGCAGTGGCAACGACATCATCTACGGCGGCTCGGCGTCAACGACGATCACCGGCGGTAGTGGCAACGACATCATCTACGGGGGATCCGCACCGACGACGATCACCGGCGGTAGCGGCAACGACATCATCTACGGCGGCGCCGGCGATGCTTCCATCGTCGGCGGTAGCGGCGACGTCACGATCGTCGGCGGCGGTGGCAGCGACATCATCTTCGGCGGCAGCGGGAACGACTCGATCGTCGGCGGCAAGGGGAGCACCTCAATACTGGGCGGTGGCGGCAACGACATCATCTACGGCGGCTCGGCTCCCACCACCATCACGGGCGGCCAGGGGAACGACATCATCTACGCTGGCTCGGCGCCGACGACCATCACGGGCGGTCAGGGCAACGACATCATCTACGGCAGCGACGCGGCCAATTCGATCATCGGCGGCAGCGGCAATGACCTCATCTATGGCGGTAGCGGCGACGACATGATCGACGGCGGGACGGGCGACGCCACGATCATCGGCGGCGGCGGCAGCGACCACCTCACGGCCAGCGGCTTCGACTCCTGGCTGGGGCTCTACGGCTCGATGAATATGAACCTGACCGACACGACGCTCTCGACCTCGGGCGGCGGGTCGCCCCCGGCCGTCTCCTCGATCAGCGGGTTCCGCAACGCGATCCTCTCGGCCGGCCCGGGCGACTTCACCCTCGATGCCTCGGCGTTCTCGGGGAATGTCCTGCTCCAGGGCGCGAGCGGCGACGATACCCTGTTCGGTTCGCACAGCAACGATACGCTCGTCGGCGGCGGCGGGAACGACTCGCTGGTCGGCGGCGGCGGCAATGACCTCTTCGTCTTCAACGGCGGCTCGAGCGGCAAGCAGACGATCATCGAGCCGGCCGGGCCCAACATCGCCGGCCTCGACTTCTCCGCCGCACCCGCCGGGCTGTCGATCAACCTGGGCCAGGCCGGCCCGCAGGCGGTGATCCCCGGCGTTCTGACCCTGACCCTCTCCGATCCGCAGGGGATTACCGACGTCCTGGGCACGCCGTACGACGATACGATCTTCGGCAACGCCCGCGACAATACCCTCATCGGCGGCGGCGGCCTGGACCTGATCGCCGGCCTCGGCGGCAATGACGTCCTCGAGGGGGGCGATAACCGGACCGTCCTGCTCGACTTCGACTCGCTGACGATCCCCGGCGAGCACATCTACACCCAGCAGGAGCGGGACGCAGTCCAGGCGCAGTTGACCGCCGACTACTCGGCGTTCTCGTACACGTTCACCCAGACGCCGCCGTCATCGGGCCCCTACACCACGCTCTCCTTCAACGACCCGTCGCTCGTCGGCCTGGAGGGGGGCCGCTCGACCGGGATCGACTGGCGCGAACCTCGGCCTGGCGGCGACGACCAGCCTGGGCACCACCCTGGACATCACGCCCAGCGACTTTGCCTCGGTCAACGTCAACGGCCTGCTGGGCCGGGCCGGCCAGCCCGTGGCCAGCAGCGCCGACTTCGTCGCCATGTCGGCCACCATCGCCGCGCACGAACTCGGGCACCTCTCGGGGCTGGAGCACGGCGACTCCTACGGCCCGATCGGCTCGGGGATCTACGTCGGGGTCAACCCGTCCCTCTACCATCCGACCTACCCCGGCCCGGTCGCGGCCGACGAGACCGTCCAGCACATCATGGCGTCCGGGGCCTCGGTGCACGCGACCCTGTTCGACGCGGTCAACAACCCATTCTTCGGGGAGCGCGAGGCGATCAAGCTGGCCTTCGGCGATCACGGCGATGTGACCGCCGAGCAGGCCGCCCCGCACTTTGCGATGGCCGACGCCCAGCCGCTGACGCTCCAGCCGCTCGTCGTCCCCGACACCGACCTCGTCGGCGTCAACGCCGATCGCGTCTTCGACGTCACGGCCGCCGACGTGATCGGCGACCTCGGCGTCGACGCCGGCAACCAGAGCCGGACCGACTTCTACTCATTCACCGCCCAGGCCGGCACCCTGATCAACCTGCAGGTCCTCTCGCGGGTGCTGGACCGGCCCCAGGGCTCGTTCGACGCGACGCTGACGGTTTATGACTCCAACGGCCACGTCATCGCGTTCGACGACGACTCGTTCCAGGACGAGGATTCCTCGATCATCGACCTGACCCTCCCCACCACGGGGACGTATTATGTGGAGGTGACCGCCTACCCCGACCCGCAGGACCCGTCCGGCGCGTATGAGCTGTTCCTCTACACGTTCGCCACGGATGGCGGCCCGCCCCTGGGCGACACGCTGTACGCCGGTTCGGGCAAGGACACGGTCGTCGCCGGTTCGGGCGACGACACGATCGCGGCACGACTGACCAAGGATACGCTCCTCTACGGCTCGGGCGCGGTCACCCTCCTGAACAAGGCCCCCTATCTCGGCGTCACCGCGGGCGCGGATCGCACGGTCAACGAGGGGGATATCGTCACGCTGACGAGCTCGTTCTTCGACCCGTTCGACGACGACGTGCACACCTACGACTGGCACGTCGTCAGCACGAGCGGACAGCCGATCGCCGACGGTACCGGCCCCTCGTTCGCCTTCTCCCCGGGCAACGCCGGTACGTACACGGTCACGTTCACCGTCTCGGACCAGAACGGCGGCGCGGCCTCGGCCGTGGTGCACGTCACATCGCTCGCGGTCCAGCCCGTGCTGACGGCCCCGACATCGATCCAGCACGCCGTCGCGATGTCGGGCACCTCGATCGATCTCGGCACGCTCGCCGTCAAGGGGGTGGGCCCGTGGACGGTGACGGTGCAGTGGGGGGACGGGCAGACCTCGACCTTCCATCCCCAGGGCTCCGGGCCGCTCTCGTTCGCGCACGCGTATCAACAGAGGGGCCAGTACACGATCTCCGAGTCTGTCCTGGAGTCCAATGGCCTGTCGGCGAGCGTCCGCTTCCCCGAGCCGGTCGTCGTCTCCTACCCGGCGGTCCTGCCCACCGGTGTCCCCGTCTCGGCGGCCGCGGGCATCCCGACCGGCAGCGTGCTCGTCGCCGCCTTCACCGATCCCGCCGGCCCCGGGCCGACCTCCGATTACGGCGCAACGATCAACTGGGGCGACGGCCAGACCTCTTCCGCCACGATCGCGTACAACAGCGTCTCGGGCGTGTTCTCGGTCTACGGATCGCATACCTACGCCGCGGCCGGGGGCGACACGATCGCGGTGACTATCAGCCACCAGGATGCGCCGACCGCGATGGCGGCTAGCAAGGCGACCGTGGTCCCGGCCGCGACCTCCACAGTCGTCACGCCCTCGTCGCCCTCGTCCGTCTACGGTCAGTCGACGACCGTGACGGCCACGGTCACGGGCTACGGGACCCCGACCGGCACGGTCATCCTCTATCTCGGCGCGGTCAATCCGGCGGATGTGATCGGGTCCGGCACGTTGATCGTGGTCAACGGCCAGGACCGGGTGACGTTCAGCACGTCGATCCTGCACGTCAGCGGCAGCCCCTACCAGCTCACGGCAGTCTACGGCGGCGACGCCAACCACCAGGGCAGCACGCAGGCGGCGAACTTGACGATCACCCCGGCCCCGCTGACCATCACGGTCAACAACAAGTCCCGGGTCTATGGCCAGGCGAATCCGGTCCTGACGGCCAGCGACTCCGGCTTCGTCAACGGCGATGGCCCGGGTAGCCTCAAGACGCCGCCGACCATCACCACCACGGCGACGACCTCTAGCCCAGTGTCGGGCAGCCCGTATCCGATCACCGCCGGCGGAGCGGTCAACCCCGACTACACGATCGCCTACAGGCCCGGCTACCCTGACGATCAGCCCCGACGCGACCACGACGACCGCCACGGCCACAGGCGGCATGTTCGGCCAGTCGATCACGATCGCGGCGACGGTCGCCGCGAACGCGCCGGGCTCGGGCACGCCCACGGGCGGCGTGGATTTCTTCGACACGACGACCGGCAACGACCTGGGTACGGTAACGCTCTCGGGCGGCTCGGCCTCGCTGAGCCTCTCCGGGCTGACGCCGGGCTCGCACACGATCAAGGCGACCTATGCCGGCGATGCGAACTTCCTCGCCAGCAACACCAGCACCGCCGCGGTGACGATCAGCCACTCGGTCCTCGTCCTGGACCCGACCGCGGCCGGTGCGCTGACGATCTCGGGGAGCTCGAGCCTCCAGGTCTCCGGCGACGTCATCGTGGATTCCAGCTCGCCGAGCGCCCTCTCCGTCTCCGGCACGGGCTCGATCACCGCCGCGGCCACCCTCGTGCACGGCGGCGTCCAGAAGAGCGGCAGCCCGACCTTCCATCCGGCGCCGACCACGGGCGCCGCGGTCGGCGCCGATCCGCTGGCCACCCTGCCGTCGCCGAGCACCAGCGGCCTGAAGACCTACGCGGCCGAGGTCCTCTCCGGGATCTCCCAGGCGACCATCAACCCGGGGATCTACAGCCAGATCAGCGTCTCGGGCAGCGCCGTCCTGACGCTGAATCCCGGCACCTATATCATCACCGGGGGCGGCCTCACGGTGACGGGCAATGCCGTCCTCCAGGGCTCCGGCGTCTTCATCTACAACGCCGGTAGCAATTACCCCGGCTCGGGGGGCACCTTCGGCGGGATCACCATCGGCGGCAGCGGGACGGCCAACCTCACCGCCTCGACCACCGGCCCATATGCGGGTATCCTGATCTTCCAGTCCCGCCAGAATACCCGCGCCTGTCCCTCAGCGGCAATGTCCATCCCTCCCTGACCGGGCTGATTTATGTCCCGAGCGCCCAGGTGTCCGTCTCGGGCAGCGCCAGCTCCCGGGCACGGTCGTGGCCGACTCGATCAACCTCAGCGGCAACGTCGCCCTGACCCAGAGCGCGGCGGGCAGCGGCGGCCTGGGCGATACGGCGGGTATCGGCAACACGCTGCTGGCCGGGGATATTGAGGTCTACGTCAATCCGTCCGGCGCCTTCACCCCCGATGAGCTGGCCCGCATCCAGGACGCGATCGCGACCTGGGACGCCGTGCTGGCCCCGGAGAGCGTGGCCATCACCGAGGTCGGCGATCGGGCATCGGCGAACGTCGTCATCGATTTCGGGTCCACCAGCGCCTGCGGCGGCCTGTCGCAGGGGGTTCTGGGCTGCTACGACGGTTCGGATGGTGAGGTCGCGATCATCCAGGGCTGGAGCTGGTACGCCGGCGCCAACGCCGCGGCGATCGGGCCGGACCAGTACGATTTCGAGACCACGGTCGTCCACGAGCTGGGCCACGCGCTGGGCCTGGGCCATTCGTCGAATCCGGCCTCGCCGATGTACGCGACCCTGGCAACCGGCGTGGCCGACCGAGTCCCGACCGCTCGGGACCTGGACATCCCTGACCCATCCGCCGACGCCGACCCCCAGTTGGCGGCCGGCTTCGCCGTCCTGGTGCCTCAACCCAAGGCCCACCCGCTCGGCGGCGAACCCACCGTGGCGACCGGCCCGATGACAACGCTCGGCCCGCCCGCCCCGATTCTCGCATCCGCGGCTCCGGCCTCTACGGCGGCCGGGGGCGGCGATACGCTGTCGGGTGAGCTCTCGATCGCCCAGGTTTCGACCATCGTGATCGGGCAGGCGGCCGACCCGCGGCGCACCGCCGGATTCGTTGCGTCGCCGGCATTGGCGAACGGGGCCGATGCCGTGCGGTCACTGATCCACCAGGCAATCGACGAGGATGGCGGCCGCGAGTTCGGCCTGCCCCGACCGGGGGCCGAGGGACTCGACGACGAGCTGCTCGACGAGCTTACCGCCGACCCGGCGGTGAGGAGCCAGCAGAAGGCGGATCGGCCCATCGACCTCCGACCACCCGCTCTGCTGCCGGCCGACGAGTTACGGGCTGAGCGCGGTGAGAAGGGCTCAGATCAGCACGGGCCGTCCGCGATCCCCGCCGGCCCGTTATCTCGTTGCGTGCGGCAACGGCGCATGGCCGGGCCTACGGACATTTTGCTTGCGTCCGGCCTCTGCGGCGTCGGTGCCGGCCTGCGGACCGCGCGACCTGCCGACCGGGCCCGCACCCGGCGCCGGGAGTCCGACGCCGACGACGGATCGTCCTTTGCAGGCGGGCACTGACCCGTGTAAAGTCGCACGCGAGTGAATCGGGGAGGATCGAAGCGGGCGTCTCGCTCCGCTCTCGCTCGAAAACCAGGATCAGGCCTGCCGGCCCGGAGCCGATACGGTCGCTGCACACCGGGCGAAGCGGTCCGGCCCGCCGCGGTGGTTGCTGAGCGATTCCCGGAGGATGGCCGATCGGTTGGTCGAGAGCGGCACCCTCTGCGTCGTCCGGCGGTCGTGTGCCCTCTTCTTTTCTCGGATTACTACGACACCGGCCGAGAGATCTAGGTCGCTGACCCTCATCCGCCCAGCGGAGTCTTCGCAAGTCCATTACCGGCGGTGGGATTCAAACCCACACCCTGGTTCCCCAGGAGAGGATTTTAAGTCCTCAGCGTCTGCCGTTTCGCCACGCCGGCTGCGCGGGTCCGCCCGGAGGCCCGGGCGGAAGGCGACAGCATAGCGGACTCGCCGACCCGCGGACAATCCGGGCGGCCCGGAGGTCCGGCCAACCGTTCCCTGAGACACCCCTGTCCGCCAAACGGATTAGCCGCCATTCGGCATATAGATTGCTGGTTGAGGCGGACCAGTGTTTCGGTCGGTGTCGGCCGATTTCCGGGAGGGATACACGCATGAGCGAGCAAGGCATCGAGACCCTTGACGGGGGCCCGATCAGCAAGGGGTTGAAGGAAGCGATCAGCGGGCGTGGCCTGACGGCCTACGCCGCGGCGAAGCAGGCGGGCGTGTCGGTGGATGCGGTCCAGCGGTTCCTCAAAGATGAGCGCGGTCTCAACCTGACGACGGCCGACAAACTGGCGGACTCCCTAGGGCTGACGCTCTGCCCCGATGAACAACCTCCGGCCTGACATGACAAGGGTTGCCACTGGCCGGCCTCCAGATGAGAACGATCGGAACCCCGGAGCACTCGATGGACCAGACCGGCGAGCTACTGGCCGCCTGGATCGAATCCGCGCGCGACTACGCGATCATCCTGCTCGATCCGGATGGCCGGGTCGCGAGCTGGAACGCGGGCGCCGAGCGGATCCTGGGATACGGCGAATCCGAGGCGATCGGCCAGTCCATCGCCATCTTCTTCACGCCCGAGGACCTCGAGAAAGGGGTCCCGGGCCGCGAGATGGCCGATGCGACCGCGAGCGGCCGGGCGTCCGACGACCGTTGGCACGTCAGGAAGGACGGTTCCCGATTCTGGTGCAGCGGCGTGCTCATGCGTGTGAGGGACGAGTCGGGCGAACAGCGGGGATTCGTCAAGGTCATGCGCAACCTGACCGAGCGCAAGCTGATGGAGGAACGCCTTCGCGCCCGGACCGAGGAGCTGGTGGCCGTCGACCGCCGACGCAACGAGTTCCTGTCGATGCTCTCGCACGAGCTGCGCAACCCCCTGGCGCCGATCCTCACGGGGGTCTACCTGCTTCGCAAGCTGCTGCAGCCCGAGGAAAGGATCGCGCTCGAGACTCGCGACATGATCGAGAGGCAGGCGGCCGTACTCAAGCGGATGGTGGACGACCTGCTCGACGTCTCGCGGATCTCGCTCAACCGGATCGAGCTTCGCCCGTCCGCGATCGACCTGGTCGAGGTCGCCGGCCGCGCGGTCGAATTGGTGCGGCCGACGATCGAGGCGCCGCCAGCAGTCGATCGCGGTGACCGCCGATCCCGCGGCGATTCCGCTGTCGGGCGACCCCGTGCGGCTGGAGCAGGCGATCAACGCGCTCCTGTCCAACGCGGCGAAATTCACCGACCCCGGCGGCCGGATCGAGCTGGCCCTGGGACGCGAGGGTGATGCGGCCGTGGTGAAGGTCCGCGACGACGGCGTCGGGCTATCGCCCGAGCTGCTGGCGCGTGCCTTCGATATGTTCGTCCAGGCCGACCAGGGTCTTGCCCGCTCGCCGGGGGGACTGGGCATTGGCCTGACCCTGGCGCACGCACCTGGTCCGCCTGCACGGCGGCACCCTCGAGGGCGCCAGTGAGGGGCCGGGGCAGGGGGCCGAGTTCACGATCCGCCTGCCGGTGTCGGCGTCGGGCGGCCAGGTACCGGAGGCGAGTCCGGCCGCCGAGCAGGGTGCGGCGAGCGAGGCCCAGCCGGTTGACGAATCCCCGCTCGCGGACCGGCCGGAATTCGCGACCGACGACGATCCCACCGCACCGACGGAAGGGAAGTCCGCCCCGGCCAGAGCGCACCCAGGGTCCTTCTGGTCAACGACAACCGCGACGCGGCGCGGAGCACCGAGCTGCTTCTGCGACACGCGGGGTACGCGGTGGAGGTGGCGAGGCGAAGGCCAGGAGGCGCTGGGGAAGGCACTCCGGCAGTTGCCCGACCTGGTGATCCTGGACGTGGGCCTGCCCCATCTGGACGGCTATGCGGTGGCCCGAGAGCTGCGCCGGCAGACGAACATTCCGCTGGTGGCGCTCACCGGCTACGGCCCCAGCGAGTCCACCAGCCTGCTGTTCGACGCCTACCTGGTCAAGCCCGTCGATCCGGAGGAGCTGGTGCGGGTCTTGGCGCAGCGGCGAGCGTAAGGAGAGCGCTCGACCGGGCGTTCGGCGTTCGGTGCGGATCGCCGGGCGCGAACGGAGGAGCGAGACGTCGTCGAAGCGCGAAGGGATTCCGGAGGCTCGCTCCGGAATCCCCGTGATCGCCTGCGGCAGGACTTGGCCGGGGCCGGGCGGGCGGCGGGTCACTTCTGGCCGGTTTCCTCCAGGGCGGCGAAGATGCCCTGCATGAACGCCGGGAGGTCGTCGGGGGTGCGGCTGGTGACGAGGTTGCCGTCGCGGACGCAGGCGGCATCCTCCCAGACGCCGCCGGCGTTCTCGACGTCGTCGCGGATCGCGAAGAAGCCGGTCACCTTGCGGCCCTTGAGGCACTTGGCCGAGCAGAGCATCCAGGGCCCGTGGCAGATCGCGGCGAGGACCTTTCCCTGGCGGGCGGCCTGGGTGACGAGGTCGACCATCGCCGGGTGGCGTCGCATGTGGTCGGGCGAGTAGCCGCCGGGGATGACGATGGCGTCGAAGTCGGCAGCCTTCACGTCGCTCGCGGCGATGTCGGATTTGGCGGGGTAACCGTGCTTCGAGGCGTAGGTCTCGCCGGCCTTGGGACCGACGATCTTGACGTCGCAGCCGGCCTCGCGGAGCCGCAGGACCGGATACCAGAGCTCCAGGTCTTCGTAGAACTTCTCGACGAGCACGGCGACGCGACTTGCCCTTGACGTTGGCGCTCATGGGGACGATCTCCCTGGTGGTGAATGACGCTCCTGGACGAGGCATCCTTGCCGTGAACTTCGATGGAGGACGAACGGGCGAGGAAATCTGGGTCGGATGCGGAATCCTTGGCTAGCGGAGTGCGGGCTCCGGCGAGACGTTGGGCTGGTGCTCGGCCATGGCGCGGGCGATCCCTTGGTCGAAGGAGTAAGGAGGCTCGTAGCCTAGCACGCGGCGGGCCTTGTCGATCGAATAATCCAGGTTGAGGCCCAGGAACTTGTAGCGGGCCTTGTTAATGATCGGGGGCTTCGTCGGCGCCGATCAGCTTGGCTGTGCCCTCGACGACGGTGGCGAGCAGCCGGGCGATCGGGAGCGGGATGTGTCGGCTGGGGACCTTCAGGCCGGCGAGCTCGGCGACCCGGCCGACGAACTAGCTTCTTGGTCACGGGCTGGCCGTCGGTGATGTTGAAGACCTCGCCGAGGGCGGCCGGGGACTCGGCGGCGAGGAAGATGGCGTGGACCAGGTTCTTGACGTAGACGCAGTTGAGCCGCTGCTCGCCCGACCCGAAGAAGGCGAAGGTCCCGCGGCGCAGGTTGGTGAGCAGCTTGGGGAGCACGGTCCGGTCGCGCTCGCCGTAGATGAAGCCGGGTCGGACGATGGTCGCGGGCAGGCCGCGGCGGCGGAAGTACGTCGAGCACCAGGGCCTCGGCCTCGGTCTTGGACCGGGTGTAGGCGTCGAGCGAGTCGGCGGCCGGGGGGTGGTCTCATCGGTGCCGTGGTGGTCGCGGCCTTCGTAGACGCCCAGCGAGCTGACGTGGACGAACCGCTCGATGCCGGCGTCGTGGGCGGCGTCGAGCAGCAGGCGGAGGGCCTCGACGTTGAGCCGTCGGAATTCCGCCAGTTGTCCCCAGTCGCCGACCTTGGCGGCGCAGTTGATGATCCAGTCGGCGCCCGCGGCGCCCTGGCGGAGGGCGTCGGCGTCTTCGAGATCGCCGACGACACGCTCGACGCCGAGGCGGTCGAGCCAGCGGGTGTCGCTGGTGGGACGCACCAGGACGCGGACCCGATGGCCGCGCTGGAAGGCCTCCTCGGCGACGTGGCCGCCGACCAGGCCGGTGGCGCCGGTGATGAAGATCGATCTTGGTCGGGCCGGGACCGTGGGTCATGGCGTCTCCGGGGTCGTGTCCCGCGGGGGACGGAGGTCAGGAAGGTGGAACGCCCCAATGGTAACGGATTGGGGACGCGTGGCAAATCCGATCCGGAACGGACCGAGGAGAGATGCGAGCATCGACGCGACCCGCGGGGAAGGTTCCCCGGGTCGGGGGTGGCTTTCGCCGTCGGGGGCGGTGTAGGCTGGGATTTCTCCTGGCGTGGGAAAGCCCAGGGCGATGCAGCACCGTCCGGAGTCCTCCTGGGCGAGCGAGACGTGTTCGGATTGACCCCGACGGGGCGAGGGTCTAGGATTCCGTTGGCCCTCCGTCGCGGACTTCAAGGGAACCGCAGGACGGGAGAGGTTACGTCCGATGGCGAGCGCTCTCAAGAACGAGGATCTGGTATCGTACCGCCGCGTGCTCCAGACCCTCCGGTCGAGGCTGCGCGGCGACCTGGACCGAATGACCGACGAGGCGTTGGGCCGGCCGGGTGACGGCAGCAGCGGGAGCGTGTCGAGCGTCCCCCTGCATATGGCCGACCTGGGGACCGAGAATTACGAGCAAGAGTTCACCCTGGGACTGATCGAGAACGAGCAGGGGACGCTGGGCATGATCAATGAGGCCCTCGACCGGATGGAGCTCGGGACATTCGGCCAGTGCGGCGAGTGCGGCGAGTCGATCTCGCGCCCGAGGCTGCACGCGATCCCCTATGCGCGGCACTGCATCCGCTGCGCACGGAAGCTGGAGGGTGGCGAATGAGTCGATTTGGCGGCGGAGTGCGGCCCGGCGCCTGGTCCTGTTCTGTTCCATCGCGCTGGGGGGGATGGCCTTCGACCTGGTCACCAAGTCCATGGTGTTCGCGCGGATCGGTCCGCCGAACCGTCACGTGGTGTCGCTCGTGCCGAGGGTCCTCGAGCTGCAAACCAGCGAGAACACCGGCGCACTCTGGGGGTTCGGGGCGGATTGGCCGGGCAGCACCCTGTTCTTTGCCGGGCTCTCGGTGCTGGCCGCGGTGATCATTTGCTACTGGCTGTTCTTCCTCGGCGCGGCATCGAGCCGGGCGCTGACCGTCGCGCTGGGCCTGATCATGGCCGGCGCGATGGGGAACTGCTACGACCGCCTGGTCCTCGGCCATGTTCGCGACTTCGTCCATTTTCACGTCGATCCGATCCGGTTCGACTGCGCGATCTTCAACTTCGCCGACAACATGCTGGTCGCCGGCGCGATCACGCTGGTGCTCTACGCCATGCGTCCGGAGGAGTCCGCGAGCGAGTCGCGGGCCCGGCCGTCGCAGGCCGACCCGCTCCTCGAGGCGTCTGCCTCGGGATCGCATTCGAATTAAGGCCGCCATGGCCGAGCCGGGCGCAACCGCGAGGGGTCCGGGTTGCGCCGCTCCTGCGGATCCTCAGTCTCTGTGCAGGAGCCGGTCCATGCGATGGACCACGTCCTTCATCTCATCGAGGGTGCCGAAGGGGACCTCGGCGGTGATCCAGCCGTCGTAGCCGACGCGCGCAGGGCATCGCGGACGGCGCCCAGTCGATCTCGTTCCCCTCGCCGAGCTTGTAGCTGAACCGCTTGGACTTGGCGTATTCCTTGATGTGGATCTTGAGGATGCGGCGGCCCAGCTCGCGGATCCACTCCTCCGGGTAGCCGTACTCGACGACGTTGCCGACGTCGAAATAGGCGCCGACCCAGGGCGACTGGAACTCGTCGATGTAGCGGGCGAACTCGAGCGGGCTGAGGAGGAATCGGTTCCAGACCTCCTCGATGGCGATCTTGATGCCGTGCTTCTCGGCGTCGGGGATGAGCTTGCGGATATTGGCCTGGGATCGCTCGTAGGCGGCGCGATAGCCGACCTGGCGATTGACGACCGCGGGCACGACGAGCACGGTGGTACCGCCGTAGGCGCGACAGTCCTCCAACTCCTGGCGGATGGCCGCGATGCCGCGGTCGACGACGCGGGGATCGGGGTCGGAGAGCGTATCCTGCCAGTGCCGCGAGCCGCTGACGCCGTGGATGACCAGTCCTGTGCGGTCGCGCGCCCGAGGACGGCGGCGCGGTCGAGGCGGCTGGGACTGGCAGCTCGACGCCCTCGAATCCGGCGTCCTTGAGGAGCTGGAAGGCCGGCAGGGGCGAGCCCTCGGCGAGGCCCAGCATGAAGGCCTTCTTCCATCGCCGCGCCGGGGGAGGCGCGGGCCCGCCCGGCAGCAGTGCGGCGGCCGATGAGAGGCTGGCGGTGCGGAGAAACGTCCTGCCTCGATGGGTCCCATGTCGTGTTCTCCTCGACGGGCCGGTCTGACCGAGGCGCGGGTGCTGGCACGGCGCGGCCGGTCGGGTCGCTGGCCAGGATACGGGGGCGCGCCCCGGGTGCCAGGGGGCTCTCCGTTCTGGTCCAGCCCTGCCGCTCGGCGCAGCCGAGGATGTGAAATGAGCCGGCCCTCCCCCGTGTCGCAGGGGAGGGCCGGCTCGCTGGGGGGTTCCTGGATCCTTCCGCCGGGCTCAATGGAAGGGCTTCTTGATGTTGGTCCAGAACTGGTCGAGTGCGTGTGCCAGCGAGGATTCCTTCTTCTTGGGCTGCCTCTTGATCAGCATCCGGGTCATGGCCCTTCGCTCGGCGAGGGATGGGACCTGTGCCTGCGAGCTCGCCGACGAGGGCGTGGACGTCGGGGAGGCGCCGATCGTGACGGCGTAGGCGAGCGGAGCCGGTGCCGGCGTGGGCGTGGGAGTCGGTGCCGGCGTGGGTGCCGGCGTGGGAGTCGGCGTCGGCGTCGGCGTGGGAGTCGGCGTGGGCGTGGGAGTCGGTACCGGCGTCATCGTCCCGGCCACGGTGAGCGAGGACGGAGAGGACGCTGGCGCGGTACTCGACGGTGTGGTCGTCGGGGTGGGGCTCGGTGTCGTCGGGGTGGGGCTCGGTGTCGTCGGCGAGCTGGTCGAGGAGCCGCTCTGGCCGGCCAACGTCAGCAGGGCGTTGAGGAGAGCCTGCTCGGTCGAGGCCGTCGTTGACGCGGAGAGGCTGTTGGAGCTCGGCGAGGTGCTGCCGCTGCCCGCGGACCCGGTCGCCGTGCCCGTGCCGGTGCTCGAGGAGCCGGTGCCGGAACCGGACGATCCCGAATTGCTCGAGCCCGACCCGCTCGATCCCGAATTGCTCGAGCCCGACCCGGTACTGGTGCTCGTGGACCGGTGCCGGCGGAGCTGATGCCGGTGCTCGAGTTACCCGTGCTCGACGGGGTCGGGGTCGGCGTGCCGGTGGGGGACGACGAGGTATTCGTCGAGGTGGACGAAGGCACCGTCGTGGTGAAGCCCACGGTGACATTCTGACCCTGGTAGCTCCCGCTCCTGGTGGTGGTGAGGACCTGGGTGTTGACCGTACTGGGCGGCAACTTGGGGTCGAACAGGGTGAACATCGGGAGGTAGGTCCCGGTCTTCTCGTTCTGGCCGACGGTGAACTGGGCCGGCGAAATGTTGCGGTACTTGGCGATCGCCGCCTTGGGAATCCAGAGGAAGCTGGGCGAGAGGTACTTGAGGTCGTCGAAGTTGCGTTGGGCGTGGCGGGCGCCAGCAGGAACCCGTTGGCCGAGGCACGCTGCCGATCGATGATCGTGTAGGCGTCCGGCGAGGGCAGCAGGCGTGCGGCCGAGCATCTTGAGCTCGTTGATGCTGATCGAGCCGTTGAGCTGGCCGTCGGCGGCGTAGTCGAAGAAGTTGAACCGCCGCTGTTCGGCCGCCGGGCTGGTCGGGGTTCTCGTTGTAGACGGTGTTGTTGATGCCGGCCTGGACGGGCCCGTAGGTCTGCGGTGCCGCCGAGCAGGGCGGCCATCGCGCCGGCCTCGGGCAGGCCCATGGAGGCGGCGTTGTTGACGAAGTTGGTGAGCTCCTGGGCGGTGATGAGGCCGTCGTGGCTGGTGTCGATGTAGCGACCAGTCGTGGTGCTTGGTGAGGTAGTTGATGGCCTGCGTGCCCTCGATCGCGGCGACGGCATTGCTGACCGAGACCCGGGCGTAGGATGGGATAGGCCGTGCTGTTCGGGAGCTGGTATGGCGTCGAGAGGGTATTGATGTCGTTGACGTCGGTCGCGGGCACGGCCGTCCAGGCGAGGATGCCGTTGATGCCGTCGGGGGTGTTCCAGGCGCGCGAGGTTCTTGAAGGCGTGCTTGCCGAAGTTCAGCGAGTTGGTCCCCACCGGCGTGTTGAGGTAGGCGTCGGCCGTGTAGCCGTTGGGACTGGGCCAGCCCGGTCCAGTAATTGAGGGCCGAGGAGACCAGGGCGTACGAGCCGGTCACGATGGCCGAGGACATCGAGGTCCCGACCTGGTTGAAGGTCAGCGGGTTGGAGATCGACGCCCGTCGTGGTGCCGCCGGTCGCCGGTCGGTGCCGCTGCTGCCGCTGCTGCCCGCGGTGCTCGTCGGCGCGAAGGTGCGGCTGAAGGTCGGGACGTTGAAGGCCGGCGCGGCGAAGTCGGTGGTGACGTTGCGGTTGACGGCCCCGGGGATGCGGTCGGACCAGATGTTGACGTCGCCCGCCGCCAGCAGGCTGACATTGCTGGTGGCGGTGGTGCCGGTGCCGCCGGTCCCGCCGGCTGCGAGCGCCGAGGGCGTGCGCTGATGGTCAGGTTGTTGCCGAAGAGCAGGATCGGGCCCGGCCGGGTTGGGGATGACGCCGGTGGGCGTGTCGATCGGCGAGCGTCGAGGGCGTGACGATGAACGGGAACGAGTAGACGCCGGTGACCGAGATGACCTCGTTGAAGACGGCGGGTAGCGAGATGCCCTGGACGTCGCCAACCCTGGAATTCTCGGCGTTATTGGTCGCTAAGGAATGGTCGTGGTGGCCCCGGTCCCGCCGGTGGTCGTCGAGGAGGTCGTGCCGTTGGCGCCGCAGCGGCGCGCCGAATTCGCCGGTGGCGGCGATGTTGGCGATCCCCTCCTTGCGGAGCTTGTGGTACTCGTTCTTCAGCGCGATGACGGTCTGGGGGAATTGCCTGTAGGCATCGGCCTCGGTCTGGTAGGTGAACGGTGTGCCGAATGCATACACGGAGGCGATCACGCGATTCACCTGACCGGGTCGGAGCGGGTCGTTGACGAAGGGATGCTGGACCAGGTACTGGAGGCCGTCGTAGAGCGTGGTGGCCGAGGCGCCGATGTCGTTGGTGACGATGCTCCCGCCGGTGCCGGTGCCGCCGGTGCCGCCGGTGCCGCTGCTGCCGGTGCCGGTGGTGCCGGTGCCGCCCAGGCTTATCGTGCCGAAGCTGAAATACGGGTTGAAGATGTCGATCGGGTCGATGGTGGCATCGGGAACGAACTGTGAGATGACTCCGGCGACGGGAGTGCCGTGGCCGGCGTTGTTGTTGGAGAGGACGGCGTTGACGGTGTTCCCGGTGCCGCCGCCACCGCCGGCTCCGCCGCCGCCGGTTCCGCCGGTCCCGGTGGTCGAGGTCGAGCCGCCGGCCGGGGCGAGGTCCTTGTTGCCCAGGCCGCCGGTGGTGACGTTCGTGACCCGGCGGCGACGCGGCCGCGGAACGACGTCGCACTGGCATCGACGCCGGTGTCCACGACGGCGACGGCCTGCGTTCTGGCCGTCGTAGGGGACGCCCAGGCGCGAAGGTCGCTCAGGCCGATCAGGCTGCCGCTGGTCGAGTCGGCGAGGTCGGCCGTGGTCTTGAACTGCCAGATGCCGTCGTCATCGGCCGCGTAGAAGATGGTCCCGTCGGCGGAGAAGCCGATCACAGGGTCGAATCCACGAAGCTGCTCGCGTCCTGGGCACCCGAGGTGTCGAAGCCCTGGGCGAACTGGTAGACGACGCCGGTGGGCGAGATCCGCATGATCCGGCCGCCGACGTTGGTGCCGCCGGTCGTATTGCCGACCGTGAGACCGGGATGACGTTGCCCGCGGCATCGGTGGTGACGCTGACGGTCCCGCCGGAGCCCTGGACGGGTACGAGGATCGGCGTCGTCGGCAAGGGCGCGATCGGCGTGACGGTGACGTACAAGCCGGACGACAGGTCGCTGACGAACAGGCTGCCCGCGTACGCCGCCCCGTTGCTGCCGAGGGTAAAGGTGGTCCCGCCGGTGGCCGACGAGGAAGTCGAGCTGATGCCGAATCCCTGCGAGAAGTAGCCGAACTGGTCGAACGCGATGCCGTAGAACCGCCGGAACGGCGTCGTGGCCGCCGGCTGGGTATCGGTGGCGGCGCCGGTGGCGAGCGTGCCCGAGGCATTCGCACCGATGCCGATGAACAGGCTGCCGTCGCCGCTCTCCTGCACTCCGCTGAAGCCCGGACGCGCGGGGATGCCGCCACCGGCCGGAGTGCCGAAGTCGGTGAAGACCGAGAAGATCTGGTTTCCGTACGTCGCGTTGGACGCGGTCAGGCCGATGATCGGGCCGGTGTTGACCGTCGTCACTGCGACCGTGTTATTGTTGTTCAGGTAGTCGGTGCTAACGGGCAGGCCGAGATTCGTCTCGGACACGCCGGCCGGCAGGTTGTTGTCGTTGCTGATGACCTGGCCGGGCGAGTAGACGCTCGAGTTGAAATAGAGCGCGGCGAAGGCAGGGGTCGGTCCCGTGGTGGTCGTGCCGCTGCCCGCGATCATGCCGCTCAGGAACGACTGGTCCTGCACGGGGGGGATCAGGATGGCCGTCGGGTTGATGTTGAACTTCAGCTCCGCCAGGCCGTCGGTGAACTGGGTGAAGACCCCGATCAACTGGCCGCTCGGCGAGATCTGGAAGATGATGTTCTTGTTCGGGATCCGAGCGGTCGACGCTGCTGACGAACAGCGAGGGCGTGCCGTCGAACGTCCCCTCGGGGTCGAAGCTCATGCTGTACCAGTTGACCAGTCCGGTCCCCGTGCCCAACGAATTACCCGCGGGCGTGGGGGTCGTGCTGGTCGGGTCGGTCTGGCTCAGGACCGTATTCAGGTCGAAGAAGACACTGGCCTTGCCGGTGGCCGGGTTGACGCGATAGATCACGCCGGGCCGGTTGATCGCCTGGGTGTTCCCGCCGTTGCCCCGCGAGATCGCGTAGACGTCGCTACCGAAGACGCCGCCGGGGCCCGGGGTGATGTTGACGATGTCGCCACCGAACGAAGAATTCGACGTCAGCTCGGCGACCGAGGTGATCGGGGCCGCCGTCAGCGGCGCCGCGGTCGAGTCTCGACGTTACCGTGATCGTTCCCAGATCGGAATTCGTCGGCGTCGGCGTCGTCGCCGTGAACGTCGCCGTCAGTGGGAAGAGGGTGACCACGGGCGCCGGCAGCCGCCGATCCTCCAACGGGATCGGCCGCTCGAGCTGGACTTCACGACGACGCCGCTGCGCAGGGCCGCGTGCCTGCGGTCGGGATGGCTGAGACATTCCATTATCTCCTAACGCTCGACTCGTCCGTCCTGGACCGAGGCCGTGTTGTCCGGCACAACCCAATATCGGCGCCCACGGCGCATCAAGATGAGCCCAAAGACTCAGCAAGATCGCCCTCTCCGACAAAGCCCGCATGCGCCGGCGGGATCGTCACAACCTCAAAATCGGTAGAAACCGGCGGTGACGATCAGCCAAAGACCCGCTCAAACCGGAAAATCCGTCGCCATGTGACTTCGGACCCTCTGCCGGGCGATGCCAGGCCGCGATTGCCTGCGTGCGAAGGTCTGTCGATGCGCATGCGGTGTGCCCGGTGGTATGGGTCGTTTCCCGGCGACGGCGAGCGGGCGAGAGAGGAACGAGCAGGAGGCCCGGGGACGGCGGATCGGGGAAATGGAAGAGGCGAGCCCTGGGACGATTGGTCCGGGCTCGCCTGGCGATGCTGCGGCTGGATTCGGCGGTCGGCTCGATTATTACTCGACGACCCCCTGAGGGCCGACGCGGCCGGGCTGCGGATAGCTCTGGGCCGTGTTGCCGGCGGCGCGACGGCGGACGTCGAGCTCGATCGCGCCGAAGGTCCCTTCATGCCGCTGGATCGTCATGCTCAGCGCGGTCAGGAGTCGCTTGGCCGTGTAGAAGTTCATCACGATCCGCTGATTGGCCTTGACGTCCTGGCGACCGGTGGCGAACGGCTGAGGGTTCAGTCCGAAGTCGAGGATGACTTCCTCGGGCGTCGCCGTGACGCGGCAGAAATTGGAATACGAGGGCAGCGTCTGCGAGTCGTCGACGACGACCTCGGTGGCCTGAGCCTGCTGCGGTTGCAGGGTTGCGGCCCCTTCTTCTTTTTCGCTCATGTGAAACTCCGTATCTCCTGGCGGTCGGACACTGGCGGGGACGAAGCCCCGGTGTCGGGGCCCGGACGCGCGACGGCGCGGGTCCCGAAGACGGACCTTATTTCATCCGTTCGCCGGGAAAAAGGCAAGCCGGTGGTCTGTTGGCGCGAGGGGAAGCGAATGAATCCCGATCGCCGACCGAGCGGGGACCGTGAGGTCCCGCGGTCATGCCGCGCGGCCCGATGGGGTGGGGTCGACGAGTCGGTCGAGCTCGGCGAGGGTGCGTCCGGCGGCGCCATGCTGGGCCAGGACCAGGTGTCGGCCGGCGGCGCCTCGGTTGGCGGCGGTTTCCGGGTCATCGAGGTCCGCAAGCAGGCTGCGGGCGAGGTCCTCGGCGTCGGCGACGCGGCGGGCGGCCTCGTGACGGAGGAGCTGGTCGACCGTCTCGCGGAAGTTGCCGGTATGCGGGCCGAACATCACCGAGGCACCGAACGCAGCGGGCTCCATCATGTTCTGGCCGCCGCGGCCGGGGAGCAGGCTGCCGCCGACGAACGCCACGTCGGCCAGGCCCCAGATGGCTCCCAGCTCGCCGATCGTGTCGATCAGGATCACGGGCGGCGGGGAGCCCGGACGCCGAGTCGGGCGCGGGACCATCCAGCACGCTGCGACGGAGCACGGACTCGCCCGATCGCTCCAGCCAGCTCGCCACACGGTCGAACCGCTCGGCATGGCGAGGCACCAGCACCAGCCGCAGCGACGGATGCTGCCCCCGCGCCGCGTTGTAGGCCGCCAGCACGGCCGCTTCCTCGCCCTCCATCGTGCTGCCCGCAACGAAGACCAGGTCGCTCGCCGATAGGCCCAGCAGCGTCCGGAGCGCCCGCGTCCTGGTGTTGTTCCGGTCGCTCTCCAGCCCGTCGAACTTCACCGAGCCGGTCACCCGCACGCGATCCTCGGGGATCCCCAGCTCGACGAACCGGGCGGCGTACTCGGCGTCCTGGGCAGCGACGGCGTCGATCCGCAGCAGGGTCGATCGAAGCGGGCGCCGCAGCCGCCGATAACCGCGGAAGCTCCGCGAGCTGAGCCGGGCGTTGATGATCGCCACCTTGGCCCCCGCCCGCTTGGCCGAGCGGATCAGGTTGGGCCAGAGCTCCAGCTCGACCAGCGCCAGCACCGTCGGCCGGATCCGCGCCACGGCCCGGCGGGTCGACCAGCTAAAGTCCAGCGGCGCGTAGAACGTCACCAGGTCGGGGAAGGTCCGGCGGGCGACGGCCAGGCCGGTCGAGGTGGTGGTCGAGATGACGATCTCCCAGCCGGGCCTGCGCCGCGACATCTCGTCGATCAGCGGCCGGAGCAGCAGGACCTCGCCCACGCTGACGGCGTGGAACCAGAGGCAGGGCCGGTTGCCGATCCGCAGCGGCGCCTCGCCGCGGAGCTTCTCGGCCCACCCCTCGCGGTACTTTCCGGTGCTGGCCCATCGATAGGCCAGATAGGGGGCGAAGACGACCAGGGCCGCCAGGTAGATCAGGTTCAGACGCCAACGGCATCTCGGGGAATCCTTTCCCGGAATGGTTGCCCCCTGTTGTCGAGCAGAAGCGTGAGCCCACCACGAGCAACTGGCGTGCCCACACGACGGCGACATCCACGCCAGGCCCCGACCCAGACCCGTCCGGGCCGCCCCGCAGGGCGGTTCCCGCGCGGCCAGCGGCATGCGAGGACCCGGGGCCGCGCGCAGGTTCGGAACCGCAATATCTTTGCCGATAGGTAGTTATCACACAGACCGGTCGGCCACGCGGGCGATACGCCTGATGGCGGCACCCTGCTGCTCGGCCGTCAGAAGGGGTCGGCAGGCCGAGTGCTTCCGCATGCAGCAGGCTTTGAACTTTTTACCCGACCCGCACGGGCAGGGGTCGTTCCGGCCTACCTTTTTTCCAATGTTGCGGACGGGCTCGCGCTTCTTCTCGGTCGATTGCTGGCTGCCGGCGATCGCGGCTTCCTGCTGCTGGCGGACGCCGCCGAGGCCGGTGCCGCGGCGAGCTGCGAGTCCAGCCTGCTGGTGGATCGTCTGCGCCCGATCGAGCTTGTTGTACCGCGAACCCAGGTAATCGAGGAACTCCGGGTCGAAATGCTCGACGCGGAAGATGAGGTCGGTGACGCGGTCGGCGCCGGCGTTCCACATCTCGGCGAAGATCCGCATGCCCTCGCGCTTGTACTCGACCTTGGGGTCGATCTGGGCATAGCCCTGCAGGCCGATCGAGCTGCGAAGGTGGTCCATGGCACGGAGGTGCTCCATCCAGCTCGAGTCGAGGATCTGGAGCAGGACGGCCTTTTCCATCTCGCGCATCTCGGGCCGGTAGACGGCGTCGAGGGCGGCGAGCAGCGCGATCGCGGATGCCGGCGGGCGAGAGGCTGCGCAGGTCGTCGGCGGAGGCTCGGCGTGCAGGGTCTCGGCGGCCCAGCGGGCGAGGTCGGCGACGGCGGCGGGGTCGGGGGCAGGGGCCTCCCGGGCGGCCGCGGCCGAGCCGATGCCGGCGGCGGCGAGCCGGGTGTCGAGCTCCTCGGCGAGCCGGACGACCGCGGTAGTTGCGGTGGGCCAGGTCGATGAGCAGCGACTCGATCTCGGGGCGGAGCATCGGGCGGAGCTCCTCGGCCGTCGAGGACGGCATCCGGTAGCGCTCGGAGGCCCAGGCGGCGAGGCCCTCGCGGTCGTACCGGGGCGGGAGCCCGTCGTTCCGCTCGGCGAGGAAGCGGAGCAGCGCGATCCGGGCGGGGAGCTCGGACTCCTTCTGGCCGTAGAGGCGCCTGGCCTCGGCCCTGATCCGGCGGACGATCTCGGCCGCGGTCGATGCCGGCCCAGTCGGCCGGGTCGATCGCGATCGTGAACTTGTGGTGGACCCAGCCCGCAGAGCGAGCGGCGGCCCCATTCGGGCAGGAGGAACTCGGCGGGCCGGCGCGAGGTCGACCTTGCTCGATCGAGCCGGCGGCCTGCTCGTAGAGATACTCCTCCAGTTCGTTGCGGTCGAACTCGAGCTCGTCGCCGTCGAGCCGCTGGCGAACTTCCTCAGGTCGCGATCCTTGAGGTTCAGCTCGAAGCGGTCGTTGGCCCAGCGGGTCAGCGCCTGCCAGGTCCATTCCGAGGGCTCGGCGTCGGCGGGGAGGTTCTCGTCCATGGCCTGGCGGATCGCCTCGTGGAGCTGCCGCTCGGCCCGGTCGCGGGCGATCTCCTCGGCGTCCTCGAACTGCGACGCCCTTGATGTCGCGCGCCGCGAGCTCGACGCCCAGGCGCTGGCCGACCCACTCGGCGAAGCTGGCCGATGCCGTAGTCGTCGGCGAGGAATCGGTTGGCGGCGTCCTGGATCTGGCTGTCGATCATCTCCAGGACGCGGTCCTTGGGCGGGGCGCCGTCGAGCAGCGCCTGGCGGAACGAGTAGACGCGCTTCCGCTGCTCGTCCATGACCTCGTCGTACTCGAGGAGGTTCTTGCGGATGTCGAAGTTCCGCTCCTCGACCTTCTTCTGGGCACCCTCGATCCGGCGGCTGACCATCTTGCTCTCGATGGCCTCGCCGTCCTGCATGCCCAGCCGGGTGAGCACGGCGGAGACCCACTCGCCGGCGAACTTGCGCATCAGGTCGTCTTCGAGCGACAGGAAGAACCGCGAGCTGCCGGGATCGCCCTGGCGGCCGGCACGGCCGCGGAGCTGGTTGTCGATCCGCCGGCTCTCGTGCCGCTCGGTGCCGATGATGTGCAGGCCGCCCACGCGCGGCGACCTCGCGACCCTCGGCCTTCATCTCGGGCTCGTAGCGGCCGACGGCCTGCTCCCAGACCTCCTTGCGGGACCTCCAGGCGGGTCGGGATAGAGCGGGCGGCCGTCCTCGTCGGTCAGCCGCTTGAGGTCGGCCCACGCCATGAATTCGGGGTTGCCGCCCAGGATGATGTCGGTGCCGCGGCCGGCCATGTTGGTCGCGATCGTCACGGCGCCGCGACGGCCGGCCTGCGCGACGATCTCGGCCTCCCGCTCGTGGTACTTGGCGTTCAAGACCTGGTGCGTGATGCCGTACCGCTCGAGCATCGCCGAGACTTCCTCGGACTTCTCGATCGAGGTGGTGCCGACCAGCACCGGCCGCCCGGTCTCGTGGACCTCGCGGATCTCGTCGAGCATCGCCTCCATCTTCTCGCGCTCGGAGCGGAAGATCACGTCGGGGTAGTTGACCCGCGAGAGCTCGCGATTGGTCGGGATCGCCACGACGTCCAGGCCGTAAACCTTGTAGAACTCGGTCGCCTCGGTCATCGCCGTGCCGGTCATGCCCGAGAGCTTCTTGTACAGCTTGAAGAAGTTCTGGAGCGTGATCGTGGCGAGCGTCTGGTTCTCCTCCTTGATCTTGACCCGCTCCTTGGCCTCGACGGCCTGGTGCAGGCCGTCGGACCACTGCCGGCCGATCATCAGCCGGCCGGTGAACTCGTCGACGATCACGACCTCGCCGTCGGGCTGGACGACGTAGTCGCGATCGCGTCGGTAGAGGTGGTGCGCCTTGAGCGCATTGTCGATAAGGTGGGGCCACTCCATGTTGCCGGGCGTGTAGAAGCTCTCGAGCCCGGCGAGCTGCTCGGCCTCGCGGACGCCCTCGTCGGTCAGGTGGCAGGTCCGCTCCTTCTCCTTGACCTCGAAGTGCACCTCGCGGCGCAGCAGCCGCGCGATCCGGTCGGCCTCGGCGTACTTGCGCACGTCGTCGAACGCCGGCCCCGAGATGATCAGGGGCGTTCTCGCCTCGTCGATCAGGATGCTGTCGACCTCGTCGATGATCGCGTAGAACAGCTCGCCCTGGGACTGCAGGTCCCGGGTCGGCTTCATGTTGTCGCGCAGGTAGTCGAAGCCGAACTCGTTGTTGGTGCCGTAGGTGATGTCGCAGCCGTAGACCGCCTGCCGCTCCTCCGAGTCCATCTCGGACTGGATCGCGCCGACGGTCATGCCGAGGCCCTGGAACAGCGGGCTCATCCACTCGGCGTCGCGGCGGGCCAGGTAGTCGTTGACCGTGACGACGTGCACGCCCCGGCCATCGAGCGCATTCAGGTAGGCCGCCAGGGTCGCGACCAGCGTCTTGCCCTCGCCCGTGACCATCTCGGCGATGCTGCCGCCGTGGAGCACCATGCCGCCCATCAACTGGACGTCGAAATGGCGCATGTTCAGGTAGCGGCGGCCCGACTCGCGGCAGGCGGCAAACGCCTCGGGCAAGAGGTCGTCGAGCGACTCGCCCCGCTTCCGCCGCTCGCGCAACTCGTCGGTCTTGGCCCGCAGCTCGTCGGCCGAGAGCGCTCGCATGCCCGGCTCGAGCTCATTGATCTGCGCTCGACGATCGGCCGCATCTGACGGATCTTCCGCTCGTTCGAGCTGCCGAACAGCCGGACCAGTCCCTCGGAGACCCCTTCCGACAGCGCCGAGAAGGCGTCGGTCGTCTTATCCCAAATCTCAGTCAGCAGTTCCATTGCCACCCCGGCCTCGCGAAGTACCCAAGGTTATGATGTACTAAGTCTTTGAAATATCGTATCTTACATCGGAACGCCTCGCGCCGTCAAGCCGGCTCGACCACCGGCACGGCTGCCGCGGGGCCTGCTGTTCCTCTCTCCATGGGACAGTCGTTCATACTTTCTTCGCTGCGGCCGGTCCGACGGTTCGGCCTGACATACGAGCCGCTCCCGGAGCGGCCAGCCCCAGCCCGCCCGAGTCCGCACCAGCCCCACGGAAAGGAGATCGAAAATCTTCTCGATGCCATAGAATAATCCGCCGCATGCATTCGTCTTCTCTCGCAACGAGGCCGGGTGATTGGTCGGGTGGTTCGACGTTGCCCTAGCCGTTCATCCCCAGAGGTCTCAAGACTTCAAGCTGTTCCGTCGATCCTGGCGATTCTCGGAATCCCACGGATCTTCCCGTCCGGTCGGTCTCGAAATGTCGCTCAACCTAGTGCGTTGAGTCGAAAACGGTCTTATATACCAGGCATGCGAAGGCGCGTCGCCCTCGAATCCATGTCGCACCCAAGTGTCCAGCAGTCCAGTCAGGAGTCTCACTTCATGCGCCGATCCCTGCTATCCTCGACCTTGATCGCCGCCGCTGTCGCGGCCGGCGGCGGGGTCTCGCCCGTGGCGATGGCCCAGGCAACCCGGCCATCCGCCCCCGCGGGACCGGCTAAGCCGTCCGCGGCACCCCAACAAAATATCCCCGAAGTGGACCTCCTGACCGCGATGCGGTCCGGCGCGGTGAGCGTGAACTCGGAGGGGATCGGTGACGGCCGGATCACCCTGTCGGTGACGAACAAGACCCGGAAGTCCCTCCGCGTCATCCTTCCGCCGGGTGTGGTCGTCCAGAGTGCCACCGGTCAGATGGGCGGCATGATGGGCGGTGGCATGGGCGGTGGCGGCATGGGCGGCGGCGGCATGGGCGGCGGCGGCATGGGCGGCGGTGGCATGGGCGGCGGCGGCATGGGCGGCGGCGGCGGCATGGGCGGCGGCGGCGGCATGCGGGGCGGCGGCGGGACCATGCCTCCCACGATGGGCATGATGATGCTCTCCCGAATGATCATGTACTTCTGCGGCGACGTCGATAGTTGGGACCCCCGCGCCCTGATGATGGGCATGGGCGGCATGGGAGGCGGCATGGGCGGCGGCATGGGCGGCGGCATGGGCGGCGGCATGGGCGGCGGCGGGATGGGCGGCGGCGGCATGCGTTCCGTGCCCCCGACGGGCCTGCCATCCGCCGAGCTGAGGCCGAACCAGACGAGGAACCTTCCGACCTGCATCGTCAGCCTCTCGAGGCCCGATGACGAGGGTGGCGTGGGCCTGCCCGCGAAGGGCGAGGCGGTCAAGGTGCTGGGCGACATCGGGACCGTCAGCAATGATCCGCGCATTCAGAAGGGGCTGCGGAAGCTCGGCGCTGAGCAGACGTCCGACGACCGTCGCACAGATGGTGATGTGGCGGTGTGGGTGGCCTGGACTGGGAGACCATCGCGCAGCTCTCGCTAGCGGCTGGGCCAATCGTCAGGAGCTGACGCTGGCACGCGAGTTCGTGGATCGGCTGGACGCGACCGACGAGGATCGCGGCGGCCGGCTGCAGCTCGAGTTCGAGGGGACCGACGCGGCCGGGAAGCGGGCGGCCGACGACCTGGCGAAGTTCTTCAAGGGGAAGACGGTCCTGGGCATGCCCGCGACGATCGGCGTCGCCGACCAGCCGGACGGTCCGTCGGTGGCCTGCCGGGTGCGGCTCGGCGGCGACCGAGGCTCGGGTCCAGATGGCGACCAGCGACGGCAACGGCCGTAGCTGGGTCAGCGTCGCCAAGTTCAACCTGCCGGTGACCAAGAAGGATGAGGCGATCGACCCCACTCGGTTCGCCGACGCGCTGGCCGAGGGTGTCGTCGGCCGCCTGGTCCGCGCCCATCTCGTGAAGGGTCCGCGCGAGAAGGGGAAGATCACCTACGGCATCCAGATCGAGAACGGCTCGCCGTTGATCCTCCACGGCCTGGCCGTCGCGGGGGCCAAGGGCCAGGGCGAAGAGAAGCCCGGGATTCTCTATGGCTTCGGCGTCGCGCCGCGGCGAAACCTGGTGCTCCCGGCTACCGAGGAGTCCGTCAAGGCGATGGGCCTGAAGCAGGGAATTCGCGTCATGGCCGCCGACCTCGGCGGCCTCTGAGCCCGGGCCGGTCTCGCCATCCGCGACGGATCAAATTCTGGTTTGATGATGCGGCCGCGAGCCCCGGGCATGCTCCCCGGGGCTCGCCGGCCGCTTCGTTGCCTTGCCAGATGTGAACCGTCCCGCCTGGGCAGTATGTTGCCCGGACTGTACTTTTTTGCCCTGCCTTGACAGGCGACGTCGCGAAAGGTACATTACCCTGCCTGTGTATATAACATGTGCTAACACTGGTCATGCTACTTGCGCGTGAAGACAAGGGTCGGGCCGATGCTTTCGAGCCGCCTCGCCATCCTTGTATTCTCGATAATCTGCCTCGCACCCGGGGAGCAGATTGGTCGCAATTGCACATGTATGTCCCGGACGTCATCGATCCAGCCTCTTGATGATGATCGGCCCGACGTATCCGCTCCTGAATCGTCCCATCCCCCCGAATCCCTCTCGCGTTTCTCCCCCTTCCGGTATCGCGTGAGGTTCGTCCGAACGGACGGCCACACGCCAGAGATGTCCGAGACCGCTCTCGGGCTCCTGGCACCCCCCGATGAGTCCGAGCTTCGCTCCACCGCAAGGCCGCAATTCGCGAGGTTTCTCGCACCGGTCCCGCTCCGCTGCTAGGCGGGCAGGCACGCGCCCGCGTGCCGACTGGACCGGCTGGCCATTCCGACGTCCCCTCGAGCTCATTGACTCGCGTTCCCCGGCCCGAGGACCGTTCGGCGCATCACTCCCCTGAGACCGCGGGTCCCGCAACTCTCGTTGCCGTCCCGGGTGCCATTGCAGAGGAAACCGCCCTTCGCGGGAGCCCTCCGCCCATCCGGGCTGGGTACCTCCCTGAGTCGTGGACCCTCCGCGATCGGGATGTGCTCCGGCGCGGATGTCATCGACTCCGCGGCTTTGTCTTGTGCGTTATCCGTCGTTTTCGTCATTCACAAACCAAGGAAGAGAACAAATGCGACAGCCAATTCGTGACAAATTGATCGTTCTAATGCTGGCCCTGGCCTTGCCGGTATCGACCGGCCGGGCTAAGGCCGACGACAAGACCACGAGGGATCGAACGCAGCCGGCATCGGACCGGAGCAATGGGACCGGTCTGGCGGCGGCCACCATCACCGAGGACCCGCCCGCGGTCAACCTGCTCGATGCCATGAAGCAGGGCAAGGTCGACCGTCCACGCCGAAGGCCGGTCCGACGGCCGCATCGACGTAGCCGTGACCAACCGCACCCACAAGCCGCTGCGCGTCGTCCTGCCTCCCGGCATCATCGCCCAGAATGCCACCGGCCAGATGGGCGGCATGATGGGCGGGATGGGCGGCGGCATGGGCGGGATGGGCGGTATGGGCAGGCATGGGCGGCGGCGGCATGGGCGGCGGTGGCATGGGCGGCGGCAGGTGGCATGGGCGGCGGTGGCATGCGGGCGTGGCGGCGGGACGATGCCCCCCATGATGGGCATGATGATGCTCGCCCGAATGATCATGTACTTCTGCGGCGACTACGATAGCTGGGACATGCGCAGCCTGATGATGGGCATGGGCGGCATGGGCGGCGGCATGATGGGTGGGATGGGCGGCGGCATGGGCGGCATGGGCGGCGGCATGGGCGGCATGGGCGGCGGGATGCGGCTCGGTCCCGCCGACCGGCGCTGCCGTTCGCCGACCTCCGGCCCGGCCAGACCCGCAACCTGCCTACACGGGTGGTCAGCCTGAACCCGCCCGACCCGCAGGCGGGCGTGCAGTGGCCCGAGGAGGGCGAGGCCTTCCGGGTCGGCGACGTCGCCGACGTCAGCACCGAACCCGCGGGTGCAGAAGGCGATGCGGCGGCTGTCGGCCGAGAAGGCGTCGACGGCCGGTCGTCGCAACTGGTGATGTGGAACGTGGCCGTCGGGCCTGGACTGGGAGACGATCGCCGAGCTGTCGCGGGACTGGGCCAACCGCTACGAGCTGGCGCTGGCGCGGGACTTCGTCGACCGCCTCGACGCCGACGCGCTGCCGAGAGGGAGACGGGCCGGATCTATCTTCGAGATCCGCGGGCGACGGACGCGGCCGGCGAGCCAAGGCCGCCGAGCTGAAGAAGGCGCTCGAGGGCAAGGTCGTGCTGGGCCTGCGGGCGGAGATGGGCGTCCCGGCGCGGCCGGATGGCCCGTCGCTGGCCTGCCGGGTGCGGATCCAAGGCGAGCAGGTGCAGGTGCAGTTGAGCAGCAGCGACGGCGCGGGCGCGGACGTGGGTGGCCTTCGGCAAGTTCACGCGTGCCGGCGGCGCGGTGCCGACGGCGAGGCGGGACGCGGCCATGCTGGCCGACGCGATCGCCGAAGGGATGCTGGGCCGGCTGGTCCGGGCGCAGCTCGTCAAGGGTCCGCGCGAGAAGGGCAAGCTGACGTACAGGCATCCGGATCGACAACGTGTCGCCGTTGCGGCTCAACGGGGTGGCGGCGGTCGGCGTTATTAGCAAGCCCGACGTCCAGGCGCGGATGCTGCTGGGGATCAGCATGCCGCCGCGCCGGAGCATGACCGTCCCGGCGAGCGAGGAGGTCGTCAAGGCCCTGGGCCTGAAGCAGGGCATCCGCGTCACGGCCGTCGACCTCAGCGGACTGTGAGCCACACGACGAGCGGGCCCGCGATTCCCGCGGCGGGCGCGGGCCCTCGCCGATCCACCGCGATGACCACGGCGACGCCGGCCGAAGAACGGAGAGGTGCGGAGCGTCGGGCTTGCTGGCCCCGGCGCTCGGCGCCCTCCCTCTCGGCCGGGCGTCCCGGGTTCTATTACTTGTCCGTCGAGCCACTGACGCGCCAGACGGTTCCCGTCCCATCGTCGGTCACGAGCAGGGCGCCATCCTTCGCAACGGCGACGCCGACCGGACGGCCCCACACCTGTCCGCCTTCCGTGATGAAGCCGACGAGGAAGTCCTCGTATTCGCCAGTCGCCTTGCCGTCTTTCATCGGGACGCGGATGACCTTGTACCCGGTCCGACGCGCGCGGTTCCACGAGCCGTGCTCGGCGGCGAAGCCGTCCTTGTGGTAGGTCTCGGGGAAGGATTTCCCGGTGTAGAACGTCATGCAGAGCGATGCCGAGTGCGACTGGAGCAGCACGTCGGGCACGATCACCTGATCCTTCAGCTCGGGATGCTTGCCCTTATGGCGAGGGTCCTGGTGGGGCCCGATGTAGTACCAGGGCCAGCCGTAGAACCCGCCCTCCTGCACGTGGGTGATGTAGTCGGGGACGAGGTGGTCTCCCAGCGCGTCGCGCTCGTTGACCGACGCCCAGACCTGGCCGGTGTCGGGATGGACGGCCAGGCCGACGGGGTTGCGAATGCCCGAGGCGTAGATCTTCTCGTCCTTGCCCTCGGGGGTGAAGACCAGTATATCCGCGCGGCGCTTTTCATTGTCGTTGTCGTCAACGTTCGACAGCGAGCCGACCGAGACGAACATCCGCTTGCCATCGGGCGAGAAGACGATGTCGCGGGTCCAGTGGCCGCCTCCGCGCAGCCGGCCGTGGCCCGGTATGTTGGACACGATCGTCTCGGGCGCCGAGGTGGCCTTGGTGTCTCCCTTCTTGTACTCGAACCGGACGACCGAGTCCGTGTTCCCGACGTAGACGTGCGTCGGCTCGGGACCGGGCGGATAGAACGCGATGCCGAACGGCAGGGTCAGGCCGCTGGAGTACTCCTCCTTGATCTCAGGCTTGCCGTCGCCGTCGGCGTCGCGCAGCACGCGGATCCGGCCGGGCATGCTCTCGGCGACGAACACGTCGCCATTGGGCGCCGTGACGATCTTGCGGGGGTTGTTCAGCCCGGTGGCGAACTCGCTGACCTGGAACCCATGCGGGGCACGGGGCCAGGCACCGTCGGGTCGGGGGATCATCCGGCGTGGGCCGTTGTCGAACGGAGGGGGTCTCGAACGGGGGCGGCAGCTCGGCCGTGGTGATCCGGCGACGGACGCCCGGCGCGTCGGTCGTCCAGTCGCCCATCGCCTCCTTGCCGGTGAGGACGCGATCGGCCGACGAGGCGGTGCCGCCGCCCTCGGACGGCCTGGGGCTTCCCTCGTCGGCCGCCGCGCACGTCCCGGCGAGGGCCACGATCAGGGTCCATATCCCGTTGCGGTCAATCATGAAAAGGGCCTCGGTGTCTCGGTGTCGTTCGTGGGTGGTGGGCCTGGGCGGCGCAAAGGCGCCGGGGCGAGGGTCGATCCGTCGGAGGCGACCGTGGGCCACGCACGCGGCCACGGGCGGCATCGCGCGTGCCCATCAAAGGTTAATCCGATCCGGGGCGACATGCCACCCCGCTCGATCCGGCGGCTCGCGACATCCGGACGGCCGACGGGCTCCCGGACCGGCCGCTCGGGTCAACCTGCAGAGGAACGCGGCCGAGCGGGACCAACTCGGGCCCGAATCATGACGGCGATGGCGCGCTGACGCTCGCGGGATCAGCCCCGCCGGGGACCTCGGTCGTTCGGCCCTGGCCCGGCGTCGCCAGCCCGCGCGTCAGCCGTTCGACGGTCAGTCCCTGGACCAGCACCGAGAAGACGACAACGACGTAGGTCATGCACACGATCAGCTCGCGCCGCGCGACGCCGGGCCCTGGGCACCGCGGAGCGACAGCGCAAGCGCCACGGAGATTCCCCCCGCAGGCCGCCCCAGGTCAGGATCGGGATCAGGGTCGGCTCGAAGCGGCTCCAACTGCCGCAGGAGCCAGATGGGCAGTCCGATCGAGACCAGCCGCGCCAGCAGGACGATCCCGATCGCCAGGACGCCGGCTATCAGGAAACGGACTGTGAAGCTCACCAGTAGCACCTCGATGCCGATCATCACGAAAAGGGCGGCGTTCAGCAACTCGTCGAGCAGGCCCCAGAACCGGTCGATGTGCTCGACCGTCGTGGGCGACATGGCGAAGCTGCGGCCCTGGTTGCCGATCACCAGCCCCGCCACCACCATCGCGATCGGGCCCGAGAGGTGGAGTGCCTCGGCGGCCGAATATCCGCCGGCGACCAGCGCCAGCGACAGCAGGATCTCGAGCCGGTAATGATCGATCGTCTTGATCAGGCGGTAGACGAGGATTCCCGCGGCCAGGCCGAACAGGGCGCCTCCCAGGGCCTCGCGCAGGAACGGGACCAGGAACGAGCCCGCGGCGAGCTCACGACGGCCGGACGAGACCTCAACGAGCCCGGTGAACACCGCCACGCCGATCCCGTCGTTGAACAGCGATTCGCCGGCGATCTGCACCTCCAGCATCTTGGGGACGCCGATCCGCTTGAGCATCGAGAGCACGGCGATCGGGTCCGTCGGCGAGATGAGGGCCCCGAACAGCAGGCAATCGACGAAGCGCATCGGCATCCCCAGCGCACGGAGGACGCCCAGGTGAGGCCCCCGACAACGGCCGTCGAGATCAGCACGCCGATCGTCGCCAGCACGGCGATCGGCCACTTGTGCGTCCTCAGGTCGTCGATGTTGACGTGCATCGCCCCGGCGAACAGCAGGAAGCCGAGCATCCCGTGCAACAACGCCCGATCGAAGGCGAACTGCTCGACCACGTGCCGCGACTGCCACTTCACGGCCGGTACGACGCGCCGATCGCGAGAAGTCCCATCGAGAAGACCAGCGTCAGGCCCATCAGCCCGATCGTCGGCGGGAGCTTCAGCACGCGGACATTCAGATAGCCGAAGGCCGCCGTCAGGACCGTCAGCACGCCAATCAGGTCGAGAGTCTGCATCGTGCCTCCTCGATCGAGAACCCCCCATTCCGCGTGCGGCGCAACCACCCTAGCAAATCCGCCGCCGGGCGTCGTATCCTGGTCTGTTCCGCGATCGGCACCGCGACCGGCGGCACGGCCGGACGGGGGTCCGGTGCAAGGGTCCATGCCCTGACCAAAATGTGATCAACATCGCAGATGCTGGAGCGTTTCGTCATGCGTCGGTTCCTCCTGGTCTCGTTTCTCGTCGTATTCCCGGTCGTCGCCGCTCGCGCCAGTCGGGCGGGGCGAAGGACGAGCCCGTCGAGGCCGGCACGCTGCCGACCGACGCCGACGGCCGCCCGCTCAACACGGATTTCGAGACGGGCACGCTGGCGGACTGGACGGCCGAGGGAAATGCCTTTCCCAGGCGGGCGATCGAGGGGGACGCGGTCCATCTTCGCCGCGGCGACATGCACAGCCGGCACGCCGGCCGGTTCTGGATCAATAGCTTCGAGGGCGTCGGCGATCAGCCCAAGGGGACACTGACCTCCGTGCCGTTCCGCCTGACGAAGCCATTCGCCAGCTTCCTGGTCGGCGCCGGCTCGTTCGATGACACGGCCGTCGAGCTGGTGCTCAAGGACTCGGGCAAGGTCATTTTCCGCGCGACGGGCGACGACACCGAGGACATGGAGCGAGTGGTCGCCGACCTCTCGCCCTTCGTCGGCCGGGAGATCGGGATCCGCCTGGTCGACCGCGAGACCGTCGGATGGGGGCACATCAACTTCGACGACTTCCGGCTCCATGCGACCCGGCCGGACGTCCCGCCGCGTCGTCGCCCGTCGAAGATCGACGTCTACCAGCATGCCGGACTCGGCCCCGAGGAGGCCGCGCGGGCGATGACCGTCCCGCCGGGGTTCCACGTCTCGCTGTTCGCGGGGGAGCCCGACGTCGTGCAGCCGATCGCGATGGCGATCGACGACCGGGGCCGGATCTGGGTCGCCGAGGCGTATTCGTACCCCCGCCGCGTCCCCGCCGCGCAGGCGCGCGACCGCATCCTCATCTTCGAGGACTCCGACGGCGACGGCCGCTTCGACCGTCGCACCGTGTTCGCCGAGCATCTGAACCTCGTCAGCGGCCTGGCCGTCGGCTTCGGCGGCGTCTGGGTCGGCGCGGCGCCGCAGTTCCTGTTCATCCCCGACGCCGACGGCGACGACCGGCCCGACGGGCCGCCGCAGGTGCTGCTCGACGGCTGGGGACAGCACGACACCCACGAGACCCTGAACACCTTCACCTGGGGGCCGGACGGCTGGCTCTACGGCTGCCACGGCGTGTTCACTCATTCCCTCGTGGGGCCGCCGGGCTCGCCGCAGGATCGCCGGACCGCCATCAACGCGGGCATCTGGCGCGTATCACCCGACCCGCCACACGTTCGAAGTGTTCGCCCACGGCACCAGCAACCCCTGGGGCATCGACTTCGACGCGCGCGGTCAGTTGATCATCACGGCGTGCGTCATCCCCCACCTCTACCACATCGTGCAGGGCGGCCGGTACGAGCGCCAGGCCGGCCAGCATTTCGACCCCTACACGTACGATGACATCAAGACGATCGCCGATCACCGCCACTACCTGGGCGCCAATCCGCACGCCGCCAACGGCCGCTCGGACTCGGCCGGCGGCGGCCATGCGCACTCCGGGCGCTGATCTACCAGGGCGACTCGTGGCCGGCCGAGTACCGCGGGTCGCTCTTCATGAACAACATCCACGGCGCCCGGCTCAACCGTGACGTCCTCAAGCGGCAGGGCTCGGGCTTCGTCGGCTCGCACGCGCCGGACTTCCTGCTGGCCAACGATTCCTGGTCGCAGATCGTCCACCTCGAGGCCGGCCCCGACGGCGGCGTCTTCATGATCGACTGGTACGACAAGAATCAGTGCCACCACAACGACGTCAACGGGCATGACCGCACCAACGGCCGGATCTTCAAGGTCTCCTACGGCGAGGCGCGGAAGGCCCCCAGCGACCTGACCCGGCTCTCGAACGCCGAGCTCGTGGGCCTCCTGGCCGGCACCGACGAGTGGCACGCCCGCCACGCGCGGCGGATCCTCCAGGAGCGCGGGCCGTCGGCGGAGGTCGCCTCGATGCTGCGGGCGCTCGGCCGCGAGCACCCGCGCGAGCCGGCCGTGCAGCTTCGCGTCCTCTGGACGCTCCATGCGGTGGGCGGACTCGACGATCCGGCCCAGGTCCTCGAGAAGCTGTCCGACCCCGAGCCGATCGTCCGCGCCTGGACGATCCAGCTCGCGACCGAGAAGGCCACGCCCCCGCAGGCGATCCTCGATCGCTTCGCCGTTATGGCGCGGGACGACCCATCGTCGGTGGTGCGTCTCTACCTGGCCTCGGCGGCCCAGCGGATGCCGTGGCCGAAGCGTGAGGAGGTCGTTGCGGGCCTGGTCGCGCACGCCGAGGACCGCGACGACCCGAACCTGCCGCTGATGGACTGGTACGCGGCGGAGCCGCTGGCCACGGTCGATGCGCGGCGTGCCGCTCGGCTGGCCGCCGCGACGCCGATCCCGCGAGTGGGGCAGTATCTCGCCCGCCGCGTGGGGGCCATCGGGACGCCCGAGTCGCTGGCGGTCCTGGTGCGCGAGCTGGGCCGGGCCCCCGCTCGATCGCCGGCCCGAGAGATCATGCTGACCGGCATCCAGGAGGGCCTGCGCGGCCGTCGCCAGGTGGCGATGCCCGCCGAGTGGCCGTCGGTCTTCCCCTCGCTGGCGGCCGACCCGGATGCACGCGTCCGGTCGCGGGCCACCGCCCTGGCCCTGCGATTCGGCGACCCGAAGGCGCGGGCCGCGCTTCGGGCCGTCCTCACCGACAGCCGGGCCGGTGTCGAGCCGCGTCGCGAGGCCCTGACCGCCCTGCTCAGGGTCAAGGACGAGCACCTGCCCGAGCAGCTTCGCGGCCTGGTCCTCGACCCGGCGCTCGGCGGCGAGGCGGTGCGCGGACTGGGCTCGTACGACGATCCCGCGACCCCGGACATCCTGCTCGCCTCGTATTCTCGGCTCGGCCGGGCCGAGCGTCGCGACGCCCTGAACACCCTGGCCTCGCGCCGCGACTGGGCGCGCGCGCTGCTCGCGGCCGTCGAGATCAGGAGGCTGCCCTCCGCCGACCTGACCGCCGACCTGGTGCGGCAGCTCCGCAACCTGCGCGATCCGCAGGTCGACGCGGCCGTCCAGAAGGTCTGGGGCAGCGTCCGCGAGACGACCGCCGATCGCGCCGGCGCCATCGCCCGGTACCGGGCCATGCTCACGTCGAAGCCGTCGACGCCGCCCGACCCCTCCCTCGGCCGCGCCGTCTTTGCGAAGACCTGCCAGCAGTGCCACGCGCTCTTCGGCGTCGGCGGCAAGGTCGGGCCCGAGATCACCGGCTCCAACCGCGCCGACCTCGACTACGTGCTCTCCAACGTCCTCGATCCCAGCGCCCTGATCGGCCGCGACTACCTCGCGCAGACAATCGCGACCGAGGATGGCCGCGTCCTCACCGGGATCATCCGCGCCGAGGACAAGGACACCGTCACGCTCGTCACCGCCAATGAGACGCTCGTCCTGCCACGAAGCGAGATCGCCGCGCGTCGGCAGAGCGAACAATCGATGATGCCTGAGGACCTCTGGAAGCCGCTCTCCGAGCACGAGATCCGCTCGCTGGTCCAGTACCTCGCCAGCCCCGCGCAGGTGCCGCTGCCACCGGGCGAGTCGCTTCCGAAAACCCCCTGATCGACGCGGCGGAGCCCGGCCGATCTCGTCGCGATCCGTGATCTCAGGATAGAATGGAAGTGAAGTCCAGACCGCAAGGGGACAGGAGGATTTCATGGCGACCGCCGCGATCGTCAGGCGTTATACGCCCGAAGAGTACCTGGAGCTCGAACGCAAAGCAGCGTTCAAGAGCGAGTACAGGAATGGCGACATCACGGCGATGTCCGGGACGAGCCCCGAACACAACACGATCGCGCTGAACCTCGCGAGTGAGGTCCGGGCCCAACTGCGCGGCCGCGACTGCAATGTCTTCATGAGCGATGTCCGGCTCCTGGTTCCCCCGACCGGCTTCTACACGTATCCCGACGTCATGGCCGTGTGCGGGGGAGCCCAGTTTGCCCCCGGGGAGCTGGAAACGCTCACCAATCCGTCGATGATCGCCGAGGTCCTGTCCCGCGCCACCGAAGCCTACGACCACGGCGAGAAGTTCGACGACTACAAGACCATCCCATCGCTGAGGGAATACCTGCTCATCGCCCAGAATCGGGTGCTGATCGAGCAATTCGTGAGAAGGGGCGAGGAGTGGGTGCGGACCGAGTACCGCGACATCGACGACACGCTCGTCCTGGAATCGATCGGCTGCGCGATCCCGCTCCGCGAGATCTACGCCCGCCTGCCATATGCTAGCGGTGAATGAACCCGATAAGCTAAGCAGTGCTCAAACCTCGAGGGTCCCAGATGGCTACCGCCGCGATCGTCAAGCGTTATACGCCCGAAGAATACCTTGAGCTCGAACGGAACGCCCCGTTCAAGAGCGAGTACTGCGACGGCTATATCACGGCCATGTCCGGCGCGACCCGGAAGCACAACCTGGTGGCGGGGAATATTCACGCCGAGATCCACGGCCAGCTCGCGGATCGTCCCTGCGAAGTCTACATCGGCGATATGCGGGTCCGGACCAGCCCGACCGGCCTCTACACTTACCCGGACGTCGTCGTCTGCTGCGGTGAGCCCATCTTCCTCGACAATACGCTCGACACGCTCCTCAACCCGACGTCGATCATCGAGGTCCTCTCTCTATCGACGAGTGAATACGATCGCGAGGGCAAGTTCGAGTACTACAAGTCGATCCCGTCGCTGAGGGAGTACCTGCTCGTCGAGCAGGACAGGGTTCTCGTCGAGCGCTTCGTGCGCCAGGGCGACAACTGGATTCCCAGCGACTACCACGACATCGAGCAGACGGTTGTCCTGGAATCGATCGGCTGCACCCTCACGCTGCGCAAGGTCTACGCCAAGGTCAAGCTGGCCCCGTCCGGACCGGCCAGCGAGTGAGTGCTTCGCCGGGCGCGCACGCCAGGTCTTCGACCCGGGCGAACAGCCCCGCCAGCTCACGCTCGTAACGCCTCCAGCGCCCGACCGACGTCTTGTAGATCGGCCGGCGCACCTGGTTCTGGCTGGCGGTCTGGATGGGCCGCCGGGTCTGATAGAACTCCAGGCATGCGGGATCCCAATCGAGCCCGATCGCGGCGACGAGCCGGCGCGCGACGCCCTCGAGGTCTTCGACGGCCTCCTCGTACCGGACCTCGTGGATCGCGAAGGACGGGGGCAGGGCGGCCGTCCAGTGCTTCATCAGCCGGAGGTACTCGGCAAACCGGCCGGCGATCAGGTCGAAGTCGTTGGACCAGAGCACCTCGACGAAGTTCGACGTCCAGCACGACAGCGCCACGTCGCGAAGGTCGCGGCGGCAGTGGATCACCACGGCGTTCGGGAACATCAGCGCGATCAGTCCCAGGTAGAAGAAGTTCTCCGGCATCTTGTTGATCACGCGGGCCGACCGGCCGCCGTCGAGCTCGCGGAGCCGCCCATCGTGGCGTCGCGCCAGCTCGGCCACGATCGCCGGAGTCAGCTCCGCGGCCGACCAAAGGGGGATCGGGGACGTCCCAGGAGCGCCGGGATTTCCTCATGGCTCTGGCGTGCCAGGGTGACCTCGCCGGCGCCGAAGACCGACGGAAGGCTGGCGAGGACCTGCTCGATCAGGGTCGTGCCCGAACGGGGCAGCCCGATGATGAAGACCGGTCGCCGGGTCTCCAGCCCCGCGCCCGCCAGGCGGACGAACAGCTCGGGCGTGAAGCCCGCGATCAGCGAGTCGGCGAATCGCCGATGCTCTTCGGCGTTATAGCTGCGGCCACGGCGGGCGAGCTGCTCGAGGACCATCGCGTTGCCCTGGGCGAACCGGGCGGCTGCCGCGGGCCACTCGCCCCGACCGTCGAGGACCTCGCCATGGGCGAAGAGCAGGTTGATCCGGTCGGCCTCGGGCAGGTCGGGCTCGAGCAGCCGGCTTTCCAGCAGCTCCCGCTGGTTGTCCGGTAGTTTGCCGCGGAGCACGCACGAGAGGCGGGCCAGAGAGTTCGCGTGGGCGGGGTCGATGCGAAGCGCTCGAGATACCGGGCCTCGGCCGCGGCGGTCTCGCCCAGCTCTTCATGCAGCACGCCGAGGTGATACTGGGCCGTGACCAGGTCGGGGCGAGACGCGATCGCCGCCTCATAGCGACGACGGGCGTCCTCGTAGCGGCCGTCCAGGTGCAGGCACCAGCCCAGGGTGTTCGAGGCCCCCGCGTCACCGGGGTCGATCTCGAGGAGCCGCTCGCAGCACGACTTCAGCTCGGCGTGCAGGCCGCGGGCCGTGGTCGCCTCGGCGAGGTATCGCAGGTATTCCTGCGACCCTGGCTCGAGCTCGACGGCGAGCCGCAGCCAGCCGAGGCCCTCGTCCCAGAGGTCCAGCGCGGATCGACATCAGGCCGGGCCCGGCCGCCGCCCGCGCCCGGCCGGGGTCGAGCCTGAGGACGTGGGCATACGCCGACCGGGCCTCGAGCGCGCAGCCGAGGGCGCGGATAGGCGTCGGCCATCGCCAGGCGGACCTCGACCATGTCGGGCGCACGACACGCGCGGCGTGGCAATGCGGCAGCGCCTCGTGCGCGTCGGCCGAGCTCGACGAGCAAGGCGCCCAGGTTCGTCCGGGCCTCGACCAGCGAGCCGTCGAGCTCCACGGCGCGGCGGAAGTGGGCAGCGCCGCGTCGCGGCTCCCCAGCGCCAGCACGCAACGCCGCGGTTGACGTGCGCCGGCGGCGTCGTCCGGGCAGATCGCCAGCAGGTTGGCGAATGCCGCGGCGGCTTCCGCCGGCCGGCCCATCGCCTGCCATGCCAGGCCGAGGCTGGCATGATAGCCGGGCACAATCGGGCCGCAGGGCTACCGCCCGGCCGATCAGCTCGATCGCCCGGACCAGCTCGCCCTGTTGCTGGAGCACCATACCCAGCAGGCAGGTCGCGTCCGGGTCGTTCGGATCGCGGTCGAGGACCGCCCGGTAATGCCGCGCCGCTCCGTCGAGCTGCCCCTGGTGATGCAGCCGAAGTCCCTGGCTCAGCTCAGTTTCGGCCATCTGACTCGTCGCCATCGCCGGTCTCCTTCCTGGAGGCGGATGGAGGTCGCAGTCTGGGGGCGATTATCGTATGATGGAAGGCCCAAGTTGTCGACTGCGATCGAGTGCGTCCCCGCCGGGACGGGAGTGACGATTGAGTGATTCCGCGATGGCCTCGGGCCGCCGCCTCATCTTCCTGGGGACGGGGACCTCGACGGGCGTCCCCATGATCGGCTGTGATTGCTCCGTGTGCACCTCGGCCGACCCCCGCAATCAACGCACGCGGCCCAGCGTCCTTTTCCAACTGCCCCGGGGTAACCTGCTGATCGACACCACGCCCGAGATGCGCCTGCAGCTCGTGCGCGAGAAGGTCCGGAACGTCTCGGCCATCGCGTTCACCCACCATCACGCCGACCACCTGTTCGGGCTGGACGACGCCCGATTGTTCCCGCGATGGATCGGCGGGCCGGTGCCCGTCTATTGCGAGCGCGACACCGAGGAATTCATCCGGCGCGTCTTCCACTACGCGGTCCGAGAGGACGGCCAGGTTCCTACCGGGTTCGTCCCCAAGCTGCATTTCATCCGCGTGCAGCCGGGCGTTCCCTTCGACGTGCTGGGCGATCAGGTCCTGCCGATCCGGCTGGAGCACGGGCCGCTGCCCGTGCTCGGCTACCGCGTCGGGGGCCTCGCCTACTGCACCGACGTCAGCCGCATCCCCGACGCGAGCCGGGCCCTGCTCGAGGGCCTGGACGTCCTGGTGATCGATGCCCTGCGCTACGATCCCCACCCGACCCATTTCTCGCTCTCGCAGGCGCTGGCCGTCGCCGAGTCGTTGCGGCCACGGCAGACCTACTTGACGCACCTGTCGCACGCTTTCGATCATGGTCCGGCCCAGGCGGCGCTGCCGCCGGGCGTCACGATGGCCCACGACGGGCTGACTGTGGAATTCTAGGGTGCCACGGCGCGGGATGGCCTCGCGCGGTCGGTGCCCGCTGAATCGATGAGGGAGTGGAAGGACTGATGTCCCCCGAAGCGGAGTTGGTCGAGCGTTTGGAGCGGCACGGGCAGGGTCACCTCCTTCGCTGGTGGGGCGAGCTGGACGTCAACCAGCGATCGCGGCTGGCGGCGGAGGTCGCGTCGATCGACCTCGACCAGCTCGATCGGCTTGTCGAAGAGCTGGTGCGGGGCGACGGCGCGCCCGCACCGCCGGATGATCGGGTTCGCCCGATTGAAGTCGTCCGCCTGCCCCAGACCGACGGCGAGCGCGTGGCGATCCGCCGGGCGGTGGGCGTCGGTGCCGACGCCATCGCCGCGGGCGAGGTCGGCGTGATCCTGGTCGCCGGCGGCTCGGGCACCCGGCTCGGGTTCGAGGGGCCCAAGGGCACCTTCCCGATCGGCCCGGTCTCCTCGGCGACGCTCTTCCAGATCCACGCCGAAAAAATCCTGGCGCTGTCCCGGCGCCATCGGCACAGGATCCCCCTGTACATCATGACCAGCCCCGAGAACCACCGGGCGACCGTCGACTTCTTCGAGGCTAACGGCCGGTTCGGCCTCGAGCACGTCCGGTTCTTCGTCCAGGGGCAGATGCCGGCCGTCGACCGCGCCACCGGCAAGGTGCTGCTGGCGGCCAGGGATCATGTGGCGCTGTCGCCCGACGGCCACGGCGGCACGCTCGCCGCGCTGGCCGCCCCCGGCCCCGGCGGCTCGCCGAGCTGCCTCGACGAGATGCGACAGCTCGGCGTCCGCACGCTCTTCTACTTCCAGGTGGACAACCCGCTGGTCCGCATCGCGGATCCCGCGTTCATCGGCCTGCATCGCGAGGCCGGTGCCGAGATGTCGTTCAAGGTCGTCGAGCGGCATCGCGCCCGGGGAGAAGCTGGGCGTGGTCGTCAGCGTCAACGGCCGGCCGCAGGTCATCGAGTACTCCGACCTGCCGCCCGACCTGGCGGGCCGCCGCGAGCCCGAGGGACGGCTGGAGCTCTGGGCCGGCAGTATCGCCGTGCACATCCTCGAGCGCGCGTTCATCGAGCGCCTCACCGGCGAGTCGTCGCATCGGCTCCCTTTCCATCGAGCGATCAAGAAGGTCACCTACGTGGATGAAGGCGGCTCGGTGGTCAGGCCCGACGAGCCCAACGCCGTCAAGTTCGAGCAGTTCATCTTCGACGCCCTGCCGATGGCCGGGCGGTGGAACATCGTCGAGACCGACCGCGCGGCCGAATTCGAGCCGCTCAAGAATGCGATCGGCCCGGATAGCCCCGCCACGGTGCACCAGCGGATGAGCGACCTGTTCGCGAGCTGGCTCGAGCAGGCCGGCGCGGTGGTCCCTCGCCGCGGCGACGGCACCGTCCCGTTCGGCATCGAGATCAGCCCGCTCTTCGCCCTCGACGCCGCCGAGCTCAAGTCGAAGATCGAGCCCGGCCTGGTCGTCGATCGACCGATCTATCTGCGCTGAGCGCGGTCCCGGGCACGCGGTCGTCCCTCCCCCAACGAGTAGCCTCATGTTACACGCGATCATCATGGCCGGCGGCAGCGGTACCCGCTTCTGGCCCCGCAGCCGACGCAACCGGCCCAAGCAGTTGCTCCGGCTGGCGGGCGAGTCGACGATGTTGCAGCAGACCGTGGCGCGGGTCGAGCACCTCGTCCCGCCGGAGCGGGTCTTCATCATCACGGGGGCCGACCAGGCCGAGGCGACCGCCGAGCAGTTGCCCGAGCTGCCGCCCCGCAACATCGTGGCGGAGCCCGCGCCCGCGACACGGCGCCGTGCGTCGCGCTGGCCGCCGCGCTGGTCGCCGCGATCGACCCCGGCGCGACGATGATCGTCATGCCCGCCGATCACGTCATCGAGCCGGTCGAAGTCTTCCGCACCAGCCTGCGGGCCGCGATCGAAATCGTCGACGCCGATCCCTCCACGCTCGTCACCTTCGGGATCACGCCCAACCGGCCCGAGACGGGCTACGGTTACATCGAACGTGGCGAGCTGGTCGCTTCACCCCAGGGGATTCCCGCCTACCGCGTCCGCCAGTTCCGCGAGAAGCCCAATCGGGCCACCGCCGAGCAGTTCCTGGCCGCCGGGAATTTCCTGTGGAACGCGGGTATCTTCGTCTGGCGCACGGCCCGCATCCTCGAGGCGATCCACGAATATCGACCGGTCCTCGGCGCAGCCTTCGAGCCGATCCGCCGGGCGCTCGGAACTCCCGACGAGGCGGCGGTCCTGGCCGAGGTCTTCCCCCAGCTCGAGCGGGTGGCGATCGACAGGGCCGTGATGGAGCACGCCCCGAATATCCGCGTGCTCGAGGTCCCGTACGACTGGAACGACGTCGGCGACTGGCGGGCCATGGCGACCCTGCTCGCACGCGACGAAGCCGGCAATGCCCTCCAGGGGCACGTCGTGGCGCGCGACACCAGGGATTCGATCATCATCTCCGACGACGGCGGCATCGTGGCGACCCTGGGGGTTGACGACCTGGTCGTCGTCCATTCGGGCAAGGCGACGCTCGTCGCCCGCAAGGACCGGCTCGACGACCTGAAGGCGCTGGTCGAGGCCCTGTCCGAGGCCGGATACGCGGCCCACCTGTGATCCGACGCGATCCGGCAGCCCGAGTCGGTCTGGAGCACGTCCCGAATCGGTTGCACAGACGAGCCCGACACGCCAGCGAGTCGATGGATCATCGCCGTCAGGATCCACTCGCTGGCGCGTCGGGCTCGTCGCTCATCAAGATTCGCCTTCGGTCAAATCAACGGAAGCGTACCCTACTGATTCCGCGCAAACGGCTCTTCCGGCATCTCCAGGTCCATCATCAGGACCTGGAAATCGGCCCGGCCCCTGAGCGGCTCGAGCGCGGCCTCGGCGCGGAAGGCGTCGGCGTTCCGGAATCCCATGGCCGCCGACCGTCGCAGGAGGGCCATGGCGGCCATGGTCTCGCTCGCGGCCTGGTCGGCACCGACACCCGAGCCGGCCATGCCCCCCAGCCGGGCGAGCGCGGCGTGGCAGCAGGCGGTCTCGAACCATTCCTGCCGCGACCGCGCCGGCAGGCCGTCGTAGAGCTCCAGCGCGCGGCGGGCGTCGCCGGCCGCGCCGGCGGGATCTTTCAGCCCGATGAGGGCCAGCCCCCGCCTCCGCAACGATCCCGCCAGGCCGCCGCGGAACATCGGCATCTTCGGGTTCTCCTTCGCCAATCGTTCGCGGATCGAGATCGCGCGGTCGTAGGCGTCGCGGGCCTCGGCCGGGCGGCCGTCGGCACGGACCGCGTCGCCGAGGCTGGTGAACGCCGAGGCCGCCCCGTCGGCGAAATCCGGGGCCTTCGGATTGCGGTCGGCCAGCTCCTGGTACAGCCCCAGTGCCGTACGCGCCTCGGTCGCCGCTTCCGAGGCCCGGCCCAGCTCGGTCAGCAGCACAGCGAGATGATCGCGGCTATACGCCTGGTAGTGGCGGTACAGGGTCACGGCCGGATTGCGATCGCCCAGCTCCTTGTAGTGATCGGCCGCGGCGCGGTACTCGGGCTCGGCCTCCGACGGGCGGCCCAGCTCGGTCATCAGGTCGCCGAGGTTCACGTGGCAGAGTGCCAGCCGGGTGCGGAACTCGGTGACCCCCGGGGCCTGCTCGACCAGCGTCTGCGTGATCGCAAGCGCCGCGCGGAACTCGCCCTCGGCGGACTGGCCCGACTCCGCGCGCACCACGCCGAGGTTGATGTAGGTGTTGGCCAGGCTGCTGCGGAAGCCCGTGACCGTGGGATTACGCTCGACCATCTCCCGCTGGATCGCCAGGGCCTGGCGGTACTCGTCCTCGGCAAGCCGCGGGCGGCCTGTACTCGACATCAGGCGACCCAGATTGACGTGGGTATTGGCCAGGATGCCGCGATACTGCGTGACGGACGGGTTCTGGTCGGCAAGCTCCTGGTAGATCGCCAGCGCCTTGCGCTGCTCGGCCTCGGCCTCGGTCGGCCGGGCGGTCCCGATCAGAAGGATGCCCAGGTTGAAATGGCTGGCGGCCAGGTGCTCGCGAAACAGCGATACGGCCGGGTTGCGGTTGACCAGCTCTTGCCGGATCGCCAGGGCCTTGCGTTCCTCGACCTCGCCTTCCCCGGCACGGCCGGTCTCGACCAGCACGAGGCCCAGGTTGTTGTAGCTGGCCGAGAGGTTGTTCCGGTACAGGGTGACGGTCGGATGGGCGTCGACCAGCGCCTGGCGGATCGCCAGCGCCCGGCGGTACTCGATCTCGGCCTCGTGGGGGTGTGCGGTGTTCGCCAGCAGGCGGCCGATCCGGTTGATCGTGTCCGCCAGCTCATGCTGCGCCTCGGCCCCGGCGCCGGGGGCCGAGGCGAGGGCCTCCTGGTCGGCCCGCGCCAGGCGGTAGACGGCCAGGGCCTCGTCGTTCTTGCCGATCGTCGTGAGGAAGAAACCCATGCGCGACCGGCAGTCGGCCAGTGCGGCCCGGGCTTCCGGCGACTGCCCGGCCGGCTCGGTCAGGACGCCTTCGGCCTCTCGGTAGGCGGCGAGCGCATCGACCGGGTTGCCCGCGGCGTCGAGCAGACCGGCGATCTCGGTGAGGCTACGGCCGACGTCCGCCTGATCCGCCAGGCCCGCCCCGGGCTCGGCGGCCAGCACCCGCCGCGCCGCCAGGACCGAGCGATGCGCCGCCAGCGCATCGGCGTTGCGGCCGACCTTCGCCGTCAACCCCGCCAGCTCGAAGTTCGCCGTCGCCAGCGCCCGGCGCGAGGCGAGATCCGTCTCGCGGCCGAGGAGCGCCCCGAGCTTGCCGTAGAAGTCCGAGGCCGAGCGGAGCAGCCGGTCCCTCAGCTCGCGGAACCGCTCCTCCTTCAGCAGGAAGTCCTCGCTGACCCCGGTGTGGAACGTCTTGACCGCCTCGACGGCCAGGTCATAGCGCGCCTGGACGGCCGCCTTGGAGCGCGTCAGCTCGTCGTAGGCCGAATTCAGCGCCCTGTTGGCCTGGGTCTCGCGTGTCAGCGACTGCTCGATCACGCCTTTGGCCTGCTTCTGCACGAGGACGACGGCCGAGAGGCCCACCACGCCGGCCACCAGTGCGACCGCCGCTGCGGTGACCGGCGTCCGGTTCCGCCGCGCCCACCGACGGGCCCGACGGCCGACTGGCTCGCGCCAGGCGGACACCGGCTCGTCCGCCATCCACCTCTCGACGTCCTCGGCCATCGCCTTGGGCGTGGCGTACCGATCGTCCGCGCGGTGCGCCATCGCCTTCAGGCAGACGGCTTCAAGGGCCCGGTCGATCGTGGGGTCGAGCTGCCGCGGCGGACGCAGCTCGCCCCGCTTGACGGCGCCCAGGATCGCACCCAGTGTCCCCTCGAACGGCGGCCGGCCGGTCAGCAGGTAATACAACGTGGCGCCGAGGCTGTAGACGTCCGACTGGGGCCCCAGTCGCTCCAGATCGCCGTCGGCCTGCTCGGGACTCATGAAGGCCGGCGTGCCCAGCGATGCCCGGGCAGGGTATCGGCCGAGCCGCCGTCCTGGCTGGGCATCAGCACCGGCTCCTCCGAGGCCGCTTCGGGGTCGCTCCGCCCCATCACCTTGGCCAGCCCCCAGTCCACGACCAGCGTCTCGCCGTGCTTGCCCACGATGACATTGGCCGGCTTGATGTCCCGGTGCAGCACGCCGCGACTGTGCGCGTAATCGATCGCGTTGCAGATGTCGGTGAACCGCCGCAGCAGCTTGTGCAGCTCGAGCATCCGCCGGCCGGGGTCACCGGTCGGGTGGGACGACTCGGCGAGGCCCGCCGGCCGGTGCCCCTTCCCGTGGGCCTTGCTCTGCTCCACCGGCCCCGTCTTGGCGGCGTGGAAGCGGTCGATCGCCTCCTTGAGGCTGTCACCCCGGATGAACCGCATGGCGTAGTAGGGCCGTCCTGCGGCATCCGAGCCCAGGCTGTACACGGGGACGATGCCCGGATGCTCGAGCCCTCCGGTGACCTCGGCCTCCAGCAGGAAGCGCGCCCGGCTGATGGGTTCGTCGGCGTGTCGGTCCAGGATCTGTTTGAGCGCGACCTCGCGGTGCAGCTCCTGGTCCATCGCGACGAAGACGGCGCCCAGTCCGCCCTTGGCGTGCGGTCGGAGGATCCGGAACCGCCGTCCCTCGGCGACGGGTGCGGACGTCCCGAGCGCGAAGTCCGCGCGATCGCCGCCGTTGCTATCCCGGGCCGGGTCGTCGATGGCCAGCGTCTGCGCGAGATTCACTGCCCCCGCGCTGTCGAGGGTCGCGCCGATGGTCAGGTCGGCGGGTGCGGCCGCCTGGTTCCTCGGCTTCGCTTCGTTGACGATCGCGTCGGCCACCGTGGCGGCATCCTCGCTCGAGGTCCCGGGAGGCTTGCCAGCCGCATCGAGCGCGGCGAGGTGGTCGGCCAGCGTCCGGCCTTCGTCGGCCGACCACGCCCGGATCGCCGCGAGTAGCTGCTTCTCGGGAATCTGTCCATTCTGGAGCGTGCGAAGCCCGAAGAGGAGGTCCGCTTCAACGCACGAGCGCGACATGATATATGGCCTCGAATTCTTCGCGATCGGGGAGGACGCCTCGACCTTCCCAGGGACCGTGCGACTCGACCCGTCTCGGGCGAATAAACGCACTCATTATCACCCCGCAGGGCGGCGTGAGCAACGCCGACAGGTTTCAAGCTCGACGGGGGAACACCCGCCGCGATCCCATCGAATGGCGCCTGTGCGTCGATCCGGCATGGCCGTCCAGGTTCGCGGCGTATCTTCGTGGAGCAGGCGCAAGCCGGTCCCGCCGCTCGGAGCCTGCCGGATCGTATCGGATCGTCCGCCAGCGGTGCGTCCCCTCGGAAGTTTTCTCGCACGGTCGGAATCCCCTCCGCGATGGCCCCGGTGCGACCCGGCTGATAGAATAATACTGGGTTCATTGCGGGGCGGAGTATCCCATCCATGCGGATTATCTCGGGGCAGCGTCGCGGGCACCGGATCGACGGGCCCAGGGCGTCGAACGGCACGCGGCCGACGAGCGACCTTGTGCGCGAGTCGCTTTTTAACATCGTGCGCGACCTGGTGGTCGATCGGCCCGCGATCGACCTGTTCGCCGGCACCGGCGCCCTGGGCCTCGAGGCCCTCAGCCGCGGTGCCTCGCGTGCGGTGTTCGTCGAGCGCGACAAGGAGAATGTGGGCCTGATCTACCGCAACGTGGCGACCCTGCGCTACCAGGACCGCGCCGTGATCCGCCACGGCGACGCCTACCGATGGGCCAAGTCCTATCGCCCGGACGACAATCGACCGGCGATCGTCTTCCTCGACCCGCCCTATCGCGAATATGAAATCCATGCCAAGTTCCTGAACCGGATGCTCGCCGACCTTGTCGAGAAACTGCCGGCGGGCTCGGTGATCGTCGTGGAGTCGGGCCGCATCCTCGACGGCCGGATCCTCCCCGAGTTCGAGGCATGGGACGTCCGTCGGTACGGCACGACCCAGCTTGCGTTCCTGGTCAAATCGGGTCCGGAGTCGTCCGGCGAGGCCCGGACCGAGCTCCCGGGCCCCGCCGAGGAGCCGGCCGACGAACCCGAGTCCGACGAACCCGAGTCGGACGAACCCGAGTCGGCGGAGGGCCACGGCGATGATTGAGTCCGAGGCCCAGCGCCGGTTCGCCCTCAGCGTCGTGCGGAAGCTCCAGGATTCCGGCTATCTCGCTTACTGGGCCGGTGGTTGCGTCCGCGACCTCCTGCTCGACCAGACCCCGGCCGATTTCGACGTGGCCACCTCCGCCACGCCCGAGGAGGTCATGCGGGCCTTGCCCTTCCGCGCGGTCACCGTCGGCATCTCGTTCGGAGTCGTGCGGGTCCTCGACCCCTCGCACGCCGGTGGCGAGGTCGAGGTCGCCACGTTTCGCAGCGACGGCGCCTACATCGACGGCCGACGGCCCGAGTCGGTCGTCTACAGCTCGCCCGAGCTCGACGCATCGCGCCGCGACTTCACCATCAACGGCATGTTCTGGGACCCCGTCGCCGAGCAGTTGATCGACTACGTCGGCGGCCGCGAGGACCTGGAGCGCCGGATCCTCCGGGCGATCGGCGACCCCATTGCCCGCTTCCGCGAGGACAAGCTCCGACTGCTGCGCGCCGTGCGGATGGCGGCTCGGTTCCGACTGGCGATCGATCCGGCCACGCGGAGGGCGGTCCGAGCGATGGCCCGCCAGGGCCTCGAGTGTCTCGGCCGAGCGGATCGCGCAGGAGCTGCGGCGCATGCTCGTCCACCCGACCCGGGTGCGGGCGATGGACCTGGCGCTCGAGCTGGGCGTGCTCGACGCCGTGATGCCGGCGGCCGTCGCCATGAAGGGCCTCTTCCAGGGCAAGCCCGTCCAGCCCGAGGGAGACCTGTGGGACCATACGATGCTCGTCCTCTCGCTGTTGCCGCCGGAGCCCTCGTTCCCGCTGGCCATGGCGGCGTTCCTGCACGACGTCGGCAAGCCCGTCACCCGGATGTATCTGAACGGACGATATACGTTCCACAACCACGAGCAGGAGGGCGCCGCGATCGCCGAGGCGACGGCCCGGCGGCTCAAGCTGTCCAACGCCGAGCGCGACCGCCTCACCTGGCTGGTTCGCTACCACCAGTACCTCGGCGAGGCCAAGCGGCTGCGCGAATCGAAGCTCAAGCGGATGCTCGCCGAGCCCGGGATCGACGAGCTGCTGGTCCTCCACCGCGCCGACGCCCTGGCCTCCACGGGGGACATTGGCCAGGTGGAATACTGCGAGCATTACCTGAAGAACGAGCCGACCGGCCCGCTCAACCCGCCGCCGCTGCTGACCGGCCACGACCTGGTCCGGCACGGCCTGCGGCCGGGCCCGCGCTTCGCAGTGCTGCTCGAACAGGTCCGCGAGGGCCAGCTCGAGGGCCGCATCCGCAGCAAGCGCGAGGCCATCGAATGGGTCGAGGGCCAGTTCGGCAGCGAACCGGGTGTCGCCGGCCGACGGCCGTCGCGAGCCGGCCGCCGCCAACCGCTCGGGCGATTGCCGTTCGGCCGGTCCGGGCCTAGAATAGCCCCGGAGGTCGGGCCGAACCGCCCGACGCGGAATCCCCCTCGGGCCGGACGGCCCGATTTTCCCCGGTGCCGGCGGTGTCGCCCCATGGGCCCAGACAATCGTGAAGCGGCCGCCGCCCTGGTCTCCGGGGGACTCGACAGCGCCATCCTGTGCTTCGAGCTACTCCGCCAGTTCCCCCGGGTCGTACCGATCTACATCCGCGCGGGACTCCGCTGGGAGGGCGCCGAGATCGCCGCACTCCGCCGATTCCTCTCCGCCGTCGAGGCACCCGGACTCGATCGTCTCGTCATGCTCGACGAGCCCGTCGCCGACGTCTACGGCGACCACTGGAGTACCGCCGGCCTGGCCGTCCCCGACGCCGACACCCCCGACGAATCGGTCTACCTGCCCGGCCGCAACCTGCTGCTCACGGTCAAGGCGGCCGTCTGGTGCCGCCTCCGCGGCGTCGGCACCCTGGCGCTCGGCACGCTCGGCTCCAACCCGTTCCCCGACGGCACGACGTGTTCTTCACCGCGCTCGAGTCGCTGGTCAACCGGGCGATGGGCGGCCGGCTCCGCCTCGTCCGGCCGTTCGCGACGCTCCACAAGGACGAGGTCCTGGCCCTCGGCCGCGGCCTGCCGCTTCACCTCACCTTATCCTGCATCGACCCGGTCGACGGCCTGCATTGCGGCCGCTGTAACAAGTGCGCCGAGCGGAAGAACGGCTTCCGCTCGGCCGGTTTGCCGGACCGGACGGCCTACCACGGTTAGGCCGCCCGAACCTGCCTTCGATCCCGAGAGGGCCACCGCCCGCGATGTTCCGAGTCACCCGCGAGATCGACTTCTGTTATGGCCACCGCCTGCTCAACTATTCGGGCAAGTGCCGCCACCTCCACGGCCATAACGGCCGTGCCGTCATCACCCTCGAGGGCCCCGAGCTCGACCCCCGCGGGATGCTCGTCGACTTCGGCGACATCAAGCGCGAGGTCCAGCGCTGGATCGACGACAACCTCGACCACAACATGCTGCTCTGCCGCGACGATCCGCTGCTGCCGATCCTCCGCGACGCGGCGAGCGCGTCTTCGTCATGGACGACAACCCGACCGCCGAGAACATCGCCCGGCTGATCTTCGAGCAGGCCCACGACGCCGGGCTACCGGTCGTCGAGGTCGTCCTCTGGGAGACGGATCACTGCTGCTCGTCCTACACGCCCGATCGGGCAAGGGGATCAGATCGCGCATCGTCGTGACCTCGTCGGCGGGCTGTGCACACATGCTCTTAGCCTAACTCCTGGGCTCTGATCCCTCGCTTATCCCTTGTCTTGCGCGTTGCCCCTACTAATCGGATGTATCGGATTGGCAAAAACTGAAATGCACTTGGCCGAATCGTCGGCCTTTTGCCGCAAATACCGGCAGCGATTCGGGTAAAACCTTGGGAGAATTTTCCAGCTTGGCATTGTCGAAATACATGAACAGCGCTTGGCCTCAGAAAAGGCACCCGGAGATGGGATATAACGAAATTGCAAGCAATCATCCAATATCGGTTATTTCCCATTTCCGCGTGTGCCCGCACGCCCTTGACGCTATCGCTCCGACCGGTCAGACTAACATGCGTCGCGGGGATTAGGCGGCTGAATCGGCGTGTTGAATCATACCTGTTCATCCGTATAATCCCGCTCCAGGCGCATTAGGCGGACAATTCGCGGTCGAATTCATGTTGAACTAAACCGCTTCGCGGTGGGCAAAGCCGAGCTGCCGCTCGACTCCTGACGGCCATCACTCCTTCCCCTACCTGTCCCCCAGCCCTTCGCCCGGCGCATCATCCGTAGCACCCCGCCGTCCGATCTCGCGGCCTCGATGCGCCCCTCCTCCGCTCCGTTGCGGCATCATGAACGGGTCCGTCACTTCCAGACCCATTCACCCGCCAAGGAGCCTCACATGACCCCATTGCGCCGTCGCATGATCGAGGACATGCGCCTCCGGAACCTCGCGAATCGCACCATCGATACCTATGTGGATCGCGTCGCCGCCTTCGCGCGGCACTTCGGCACCTCGCCCGAGCACCTCGGCTCCGACCACATCCGCGCCTACCTGCTCCACCTCGTCGAGCACGGCGCCTCCTGGGCCCAGTTCAATCAGGCCCGCTCCGCACTCCGCTTCCTCTTCCGCACCACCCTCAAGCGGGGATGGGTCAACGACGGCGTCGTCTGCGTCAAGACCCCCAGGAAGCTCCCGGTCGTCCTCAGCCTCGACGAGGTCGCCCAGTTCTTCGCCGCCATACGCAACCTCAAGCACCGCGCCATCCTCATGACCGCCTACGCCGCCGGACTGCGGCTCTCCGAGGTCGCCGCCCTCCACGCCGAGGACATCGACAGCCGCCGCATGGTCATCCGCGTCCGCCAGGGCAAGGGCCGCAAGGATCGCGAGGTCATGCTATCGCCCCGGCTCCTGGCCCTCCTCCGCCGCTACTGGCAGGTCGTCCGGACCGGCGACTACCTGTTCCCCGGCCGGGGACCCGATCGGCCCATCTCCCATTCCGCCGTCCAGCGGATCTGCAGGGCGGCCGTGCGGGCCTCGGGCCTGACCAAGCACATCAGCCCCCATTCGTTGCGCCACAGCTTCGCGACCCACCTGCTCGAGGCCGGCGCCGACGTGCGGACCATCCAGGTCCTGCTGGGCCACAGCCATCTCAGCACCACGGCGCGGTACACCCACATCTCGTCGGCGCGGCTGCACGGGACCGCGAGCCCGCTCGACCTCCTCCCGCCCTTCGGCGGGGAGGGGCGGCCATCATGACCCGACCCCAACTCGACGTGGCCGAGGTGATCCGGAGCTGTTACGACGAGTTCCTCGAGGAGTATGGCGCCGGCCTGACCCCCGCGCAAAGGCGAGCCCTGGACGACCTGACGGCCTGCCGCACGGCGGCGCTGGGCGGGCATGTCCTGGGCTGTCCGGAGTGCGGGTATCAGGAGATCAGCTACAACTCCTGCGGCAACCGCCATTGCCCGAAGTGCTACGGCACGGCGTCGGCGCGCGGCTCGAGGCGCAGGCGGCCGACCTCCTGGAGGTGCCCTACTTCCACGTCGTCTTCACGCTCCCGAGGGCGCCGGACCCCATCGCTTTGGCCAACCCTCGCGAAGCCTACGGCCTGCTGATGCGGGCCGCCGCGGAGACCTTGATCGAGGTCGCCGCCGATCCGAAGCACCTGGGCGCCGAGATCGGCGTGCTGGCGGTGCTGCACACCTGGGGCCAGAACCTGGAGTTGCATCCCCATGTCCATTGCGTCGTGCCGGGCGGCGGCCCGTCGCCGGACGGCAGCCGCTGGATCGGCTGCCGTCCCGGCTTCTTCCTTCCCGTGCGGGTGCTGAGCCGGGTGTTTCGGGGCAAGTTCCTGGCCGGCCTCCGCGCCGCCTTCACCTCGCGGGCGGCTCCGGCTCGCGGGCGAGCTGGCGCCGCTGGCCGAGCCGAGGGGGTTCGATCGGCTGGTGTCGGAGGCGGTCGCCACGGACTGGGTGGTGTACGCCAAGCCGCCGTTCGGCGGCCCCGAGGTGGTGTTGAAGTATCTGGCCCTGTACACGCACCGGGCAGCCATCAGCAACCACCGGCTGCTGGAGCTGGAGGGCGATGAGGTGCGGTCCCGCTGGAAGGACTATGCCGCATGGCGGGGGGTGGCGGACGATGACGCTGACCGCCGTCGAGTTCGTGCGGCGGTTCTTGATGCACGTGCTGCCGGCGGGCTTCGTGCGGATCCGGCACTACGGGCTGCTGGCGAATCGCCACCGCCGGGAGAAGCTGGCGCTGTGCCGGGAGTTGCTGGGCGTCGCCGCGAGCGAGGTCGAGGGCGAGGAGCTGACGGCGCCGCGAGAGGGCTGCAATCCGGTGACGCCGACGCGAGCCTGCCCGGTGTGCGGAGCGGGCCGGCTGGTGGTGATCGCGGAGCTCTCGGCGAGGGAGATGGCGCGGATCGGCGTGGGGCCTGTCGCTCGGGGTGTGATCTTCGATACGTCGTGAGCCGGGTTTGAGGTGGGGCGGTGGTGGCGGTCGGGAAGGGATCACCGCGCGTGGCGGCCGGGGGAGTCCCTGCGCCGCGGTGTCGGGAGGCGGCGGAGGGGGGAGATCGGCGGTGTCGAGGTGCCGTGGAGTACGTCCCGATGTCCGGGAGGCGGGGCCTGGCACGGGGTGAGGCCGGCGGATAGGCTAGAGTTCGAGGCGGGGGGCGGGAAGGCGGGACGATTGAATCCCCATAGAGCGAGGCCCACCGCGAAGCGGCTCAGTCCAACGAGGTTTTATCCGGAGGGCCGTCGGGGCCGTTCGCGATAGCGCCGCTGTCTCACGGCCCTCCGGATAAAACCTTCTTCGTTAGGGAGCATGTCGCGGGTGATGCGTCTTCAGGTGCGAGTCAGCTACGCACTCGAGTTGGTGCTCGTCCTCGCGGTCGGGATGGCGTGCGCGCGGTGGGTGGTCCGTTCCTACCCGGGCGCGCCGGCTTACTTCGCGAAGGCCGATCTCGGCAGGCGCGTCCAGTTCGTCGCCGAACCGTTCCTGGTGGGCGTCTCCCTGGCCGGCGGGCTCGGGCTCTTGGTGGAGTCATGGTTGCGACGGTCGCCGGCGACCTGGGGGCTCGGCCGGCGGATTTGGTCGGTCGCCGCGCTGACGTCCCTCTTCTCCGCGGCCGGCCTCTGTGCGACCCAAATGGGGGTAATCTGGAGGACACGCCCGGCGCACTTCACCGCAAAGGCAGCCGTCGCGTGGGTGCGGAACTCGACCTTCACGACCTTCTACCCCTCCGCTGGCTGGGTGTTGGCCGCGGTCCTCGTCACGTCTTGGTTCTCGGGGGAGCCCCGGTATGGCCCACTCGACGCACGAGAGTGGGGCGGGCGTATTCTCCTCGGGCTGCTCGTGATGGAGACCATCGTGTCTTGCTTCCTGGCCATCATCTCGTAACGTGCGGGCGGCCGCGGCAGGGCCCGAGGCGTTCCTAGCCTGGATTCCCACGGGACCAGATCCGGCTAACAAAACGACCCGAAACAATGTTCGCGTAGTGATTCCATAATGTTAGTTTTCGGCTTTACACCACGCTCGGCCGGGGTGGCGGGATGACGCTATCCGAAGACCAGTCGCAATCGCTTCCTCCCCAGCCACGGGACCACGTCATCCGTCCGGTCGAACCCGGCGGCGATCAGCAGCGGGTTGTGGGCCCGCTTCTGGAACCGCACCACGATCTCACCCTCGGTGATCGCGACCTCCGCCGAGGCGTCGATCAGGTCCCGGAACAGATGCCGCGACTTGGCCGCCTCGTAGCCATGACCGACGCGGACCGCCAGCAGGCGATACAGGCTGCTGGCCATCAGCGTCAGTTGCAGGTCGCAATTGATCTTCAGGGCCACCGCCGAGGACAGCGCGTCCATGTGGAAGAAGTCGATCCCGTCCTCGATGTTGTTCTCGATCAGCATCCGCTGGGCATACCGGCCGACCAGGTGGCTGGGCGAGCGCGTCAGCCGGTTGGTCAGCAGCAGCGTCGGCTCCTCGTGCCCCAGATCGGTGACGGTCAACTGCCGGAGTGGGCCCTCGTAGTCGTTCAGCGCGATCCGCTCGTCCAGGACGCGCGGGGTCCGGTACGCCCGCGAGGCGCTCTCCAGTTCGATGCGCCGCCAGGCCGACGCCGGTGTCCGGGCGATCGCGTCGAGGAGCTGCGGTGTCCGCCGTCGCAGGGTGATGAACCGGATCTCCATCCGGTTCAACTTGTTGAGGTTGGCGTAGGTCGTCAGCTTGGAATCGAAGATCAGCTCCTCGGGCAACCGGCCGGTCCGTCGCTGCCAGTACTCGACGAAGCGGAGGACCTCGTCGTTCTGTTCGCCCTTGCGCAATTCCCCGTTGGCATAGCAGAAGACGCGGGTGTCGGCGTCCTGGGCCAGGAATGCCAGCATCCCCTTCTGCCGCCGGCTCCGCTTGGAGACGTAGTGCTTCTCGACCAGGGCATCGTCGCCGTGGAAGGGGATGGTATGGAAGTCGAGGTCGAACGACGTCCCCCATTCCAGGCCCAACCGGCTGACGGTGTCGAACCAGTGTCGCATCAAGGCGGGATAGCAGGCGGGCTCGACCCGGCAGCTATATTCCGTCAGGAACGAGCGCTTGGGGACGACATTGAGGCCGGCGAACAGGGCCAGACCCGAATGGCACAAGGATAGCTCAAGTCCCTGAGGGACAAAGATTTGTGTCTCATTCATCAACGAGTGCTATTTTATCTTCTCGTATGGTATGATCCCCCGTTCGATCAGGGCCTTGGCCTTCTTGCGAGTCATCCGCAGCAGCGGATGCGGCTTCGGCCGCCGCTTCACCGCACGCGGTTCGTAGCGGTCCGGTCGGTCCCCCACGCGCTTCTTGCCGATCAACATCACCAGCCGCGGCAAGTCCGATGCGATCCGCTCCGCGTCGTACAGATGCGACGCCTCGAAGTTCCTCACCGTGTGCAACGACCCCTTGAAACTCAGCCGACGCGGCTCGATACCCTCCGCCCGCGCCGCCTCGGCCATCACGCCGCGGATCAGGTTGTACGCCAGCAGGTGCGCCGCCACCTCCTTCCTCACCATCTCCGGGCTCCGCGTCCGCAGGATATCCATCTGCATATCCGACTTGAGCGTCCGCAGGTCCAGCTCGCTGTACCAGCCACAATGCCTCCTTTGTCACACCTTGTATCGGCCCGTCCCCGTGGCCTCCGCGGCCGGGGGAGGGGCCGATGGGCTCAGGATCCGGTCTCACCTCGGGGTGGTCAACTCCGTCGGGTACGTCTCGTCCGGCCAGGTCCGCCGATAGGCGCGGAGCCGGCGGAGCCGGTCGAGCTCCTCGGCGTCCGCCCACAGGATCCACCGGCCCCCCGCGCCGGGCGACTTCCGGCCGCGGATCCAGCCGCGGCGGACCCAGCTATGGACCGTCGGCTGGGGCATCCCCAGCTCCCGGCACAGGTCGCTGAGCCACCACTCATTCGTCCCCGCGCGGGTCATCTCCGGTCACTGTCCTCGGGGCGCGGACCCGGAGCGGACCCGCCGCGAGAGCAGCTGCCGGACCATCGCCGCGTTGTACGTCTCGCGCCGCTTCGGCGGGCGGAACCCCTCCCGGTTCAGCGCCTCGGCGATCTCTCCGGCCGTCTTGCCGGCGCCGTGCAACTCGGCCACCCGGCTCATCAGCTCCGCGTAGTCGCGCAACTGCTCGACGCGACTCACCGGGCGGCGGACCTCGTGGCGGCTGACGAACCCGCCGGCCCAGTGGATCGCCACGTCCACCCACTCCGTCTCCCCCTGGACCGCGACCACCACCCGCTCGACCAGGTGCCGCACCACCTCCTGGCGGTCCTGCACCGTCGTCGTCGCCGCCCGCCACAGCGCCGGGATGTCGCCGGCCAATGACTCGATCATTTCACATCCGAACTCGTCAACTCGGCGGGCCGCCCGCGGCGGAACCGGTCGTACTCGTCCTCGACCTGGCGCTGCTCCAGCAGCGCCTGCTCCCACCGCCGCTCCAGCTCCCGCCCGACCAGCCGGTTCTCCGGCTCGGCCGCGTGGTACTGCCGGGCCGCCCGCTCCGCCTCGTGCCGCGACCCGCTCCAGCCGCTGCTCGCCAGTGGCGGGCCAACCGGTCCCGCTCCCGCTCGGCGTCGGCCGACGGCGCGGAGGCTCAGCTCCAGCGCCGCCGGCTCCAGCGCCCGCAGCACCTGCCGGCCCACCAGCTCGTCGAGCGGGCCGCCCGCCAGGCTCTGGCACCGCGGCTCGGCGTAGTCCAGGGCGCCGCGCTGGCAGCTGGTAGCGGAGGCCGTGCTCCTTGGTGGTGTAGGCCACCATCATCCGCCGCCCGCACCGCCCGCAGACACCAGCCCGGCCAGCAGCGAGTCCCCCTCGCGGGCCGCCCGCATGGCCCCGGCGCGGGCGCTGTTCCGCGCCAGCCGCCGCAGGTTCGCCTCGTAGCGCTCCCACGTGATGTAGCCGGGCAGGTGGTCGGGGATCAGCACCTCCCACTGATCCCTCGGGACGACCACGCGGCCGGTCGCGGGCCGCCCGGGGACCTTCCGCCGCGGGTCGGTCGGCCTCCGGCCGCGGCTGTAGGCCCCGGCGTAGATCGGGTGGTGCAAGCAGGAAGTTCAGCGTCGTCCGGTTCGGGCGCCGCCACTCCAGCTCGCCCTTGTGGGGCCCGAAGTGGGGGCGGAACGCCCAGGCGGATGCCGTGGCGGACGAGGTACCGCAGCAGCCCCGAGACGGTCCCCAGCTCGTCGAACTTGTCGAAGATCAGCCGGACGACGTCGCGGGCCTGCTCGTCGGGGTCGAGCATCAGCCCGCCGCCGGGGACCCGGGCGTAGCCGATCGGGGCGTGGTTGAACAGCTCGCCGCGGCGGGCCTTGTTCCGCGCCCCGGCGAGCATCCGGCCGCGGAGGATGTGCAGCTCCGCCTCGCTCATGATCCCCGAGAGCCCCAGCAGGAGGCGGTCGTTGTGGTCGGTCGGGTCGTAGAGCCCGTTCTGGTCGGCCAGCAACGTATGGAAGATGCCGCACAATTCGATCAGTTGGTGCCAGTCCCGGCACGAGCGGGCCAGCCGGCTCATCTCGATGCCGAGGATCATCCCGACGTGGTCGAGCCCGACCTCGGCCAGCAGCCGCTGGAAGCCCGGGCGGCCGGCGACGGTCCTGCCGCTGCGGCCCTGGTCCTCGTCGATGACGATCACGCGGTCCGCCGGCCAGCCCAGTTCGGTGGCGCGGCGGCGGAGGTCGTACTGCAGGTCGGCCGACTCGCGGTGCTCATGGACCTGCTGGGGGCTGGACTGGCGGACGTAGACGACCGCCAGCCGCTCGAGGTGCCGGGCCTGGATCTTGCCCGGCCCCCGCGGTGGGGCCGACCGTCGGGCGCGGCTCCGGGGTGCACGAACGGCTGGCGCGGGCGTCGATCTCATCGGTCCTCATGCGCCACCTCCGGCCCGTCCGGGGGCGGTCGCAGGGCCCGTGTCACCATCCGGCCGAGGGCCGTGATCGCCTCGTGTCGGGCCGTCTCCGGCAGCTCCTTCCAGAGGCGGTCAAGGCGCACGCGGCGCGTCAGGCCGCCCGGGGGCGGGGGGACTGGTCGCTCGTTGTCGCTTCGCATGGCAACGGCCCTCCGGTGTCTCGACGGCGCCCCTGGCACCAGCGGGCCAGGCGTAGCAGCGCCGCCACGCTCACTATGGGACGATCGGGCGGACGGATACAAGCCGCATCTTGGGATGTCGTCTGCCTGGCAGACTTCCGCGTGCCACCGCCGCCGGAACAGCGCCGCCAGCTCCTCGATCGGGTACTCCTTCGCGTCCAGCAGCGTCGTGGCGATCACCAGCTGACGCACCCGCTTGGTCTTGTCGGTTATCCTCACGCGGACCTCGCGGATCGGTAGCCACTTCGGCATCGCCTCGTATTCCTCCCGGCTCATCCAGGCGGGGATCTGCTCGGGCCTCCTCCACACGGCGACGTGATCGTCCCGGCCCAGCCGCTGCCCGCGCCGGAAGTCGGACCATCGGCGCTGGTGCGCGCATCACCACGTCAACGCCCGCGCCTTCAACGTCGCGATCGCCCAGTAGGGGCAGAAGAGTGGTCGGCCAGCACGATGTCGCCGGGGCGGAATTCGTCAATGCCCATGCGCGACAGCGCCAGCTCGCCGGTCTGCTTGCCACGATAGGGGCCGAGCCCGGCATCGAGGGCCGTGCCGACGGCCAGGCTGAAGACGACCACCAGCCGCGCGATCGGGAAGCCCAGCCCGGGGGCCTGGCTCCTCGGCTGGGGGTACTCCTCCTGGTTGCGCCGCGTGTCGGGCATGGACACAGTCGAGCCGTCGATGATCTTGACCGGGCGGAGATGGAAGAGCCAGGAGGGATCGGCCTTGTCGTGGATCGCTCGTCCGGTGCGGCGGACCAGGTCCCAGAAGACGCCCTCGGGCAAGCGGTCGCGGGCCTCGCAGTAGCTGGCGGTCGCGGGCGAGACCGGCGGGAGCCCGCGGTCGTGGCGGAACTTCTGGAATCGGTCAACGGCATCGTCGCAGGAGTGGTCGTCGGAGAGGACCTGCGAGAGGAACAAGCTCAGGGTGATCCAGGGGAGGTAGATCCGCTCCCTCCAGTGATGGCCCAGGGCGCGGCAGGCGGCCTCGACGCGGAAGCGGGAGAGGAGGGCCAGGAAGGGGAGCCCCTGGTGGGAAGCGAGCTGTTCGCGGGTGGAGACGAATTGGTCACGGGGGTCCGTTGCGGTAGACTGCGCCATGGTGGCCTCCTTGGTGCGGCGACTGGCGGGGAGTTGATAACCGCGAGTCTACCCACCAAGGGGGCCGCTCAGCATCCCCGAGGCGTCGTGCGCGAGTCGGACGCCCCCGGATGCTTACGTTATCCTTGTGCCATTCAGATCCGACACCATTTTTCGCTCCGACATCATTTTTCGCTCCTATTATTCCCAGCTTGGCCTAAGCGGACCTGTCCCGCTTCTCTCAGCCTGTCCCGCTTCTCTCTCCGGTCCCGCTTCTCTGTCTCTTAGTGACTGTCCCATAAGTGGGTTTACGAAGCCGCCCGGTAGTGGAACTCGGCCTCCGTCCCCTTCGGCTCAAGCCGATTGAGCATCAACTGGATCATGGCCAACTTGACGAATGCCTCCGACGATAAGACCGTCTTCTCCCGGTCCAGGCTCAGCCGCCGGCACCTCGTCAGCCAGGCGAACGTCCGTTCCACCGTCCAGCGGATCGGCAGCCGTACCCAGCCCCCGGTCCCCTCTGGCTTCCGCACGATCACCAGGTCCCAGTCGGCGTTGGTCTCCACCCACTCGTAGAGCGCATAGTTGTGATACTTGTTATCGGCGTACATCCGCACGACCTTGCCCATCGGCTGGCCCTCCAGCCGGGCGAACAGCTCGGCCGCCGCCCTGGCGTCGTCGACGTCGGCGGCGGTCACCAGGATCGCCAGCAGCAACCCCATGCTGTCCACGACGATATGCCGCTTGCGGCCGTCCACATTCTTGAAGTTGTCGCGGCCCCGCTGCTCGCCGCCGGAACTGGCGTCAACCGACTGGCTGTCGACGCTGGCGGAGGTGCGCGGGTGGTAGGGCTTCTCGGCCGTGCGGGCCTTCGTGCGGAGCCGGTCGTGGATGTGATCCAGGGTGCCGTCGTGCCGCCACTTGTCGAAGTACCGCCAGACGGTGCTCTTGGGCGGGAAGTCCTTGGGGAGATAACGCCACTGGCAGCCGGTGCGGGTGAGGTAGAAGACGGCGTCAACCACCGCCCGCAGATCGGTCTTGCGGGGCCGACCGCCGCCGGGTTCGGGTGGCAGGTGGGGTTCGATCAGGGCCCACTGGTCATCGGTGAGGTCACTCGGGTAAGGGTGCAATCTCATACCGTGATTACGCCCGCTACACCCCATTTGTTCACCTTATAGGACAGTCACTTAGCCTAAGCGGACCTGTCCCCGCTTCCTGTCCCCGAGTTCTCTTTGACACCGAGTTCTCTTTCTGAATTCGATCGTTAGGCGACGGAGAGGACCGCCCCCGGAATGAGTCCCGAACCGGAACAGCCGGCATCTCTCTCGATCCGGACGACCTTCGATGGGCTCCGCCGAGTGGCCTGGCGACCGATCATCCGAGACGGGAACGGGCCGCTCGTTGCGGCGAAGTTCTCCGGAGTGCCCTGGCGGGCGCAGGGCGAGCCCTGGCCGATGTGCCCATCGTGTCGCCGCCCGATGTCTCTCTTCCTCCAACTCGATCTGGGGAAGCTTCCCGAGCGGTTGGTCCACCGATCACCCCTCCTCCCGGGGATGCCCGACGATCTCGATGAGGCCTAGCGTCACCGTTTCGGGCAGGGACTGCTGCAGCTCTACTATTGCGTCACGAATCCCCGGCTGGAGCCCCCTGACTCCGATGACCCGGATTTCGGCGGCCCGGACGCTCAGCCCTGCGATATCGTCGCCTACGAGCCGTTCTCCTCTGCCGTGGTCGTCCGAGTCATCGAGCCGGCCGGAGCCGACGCGGGACCGATCGGTCCGGACTGGGGGTCCGTTTCTCCGCCCAGGGAGATCGTCGGCTGGGAGGCGGTCGAGGATTACCCCTGCTTTCTGGAGCGACACCTTGCCTTGGGCATCGCCCTCAAGGAGATTGGCACCGGGCTTTCGGAGGATGAAGCGAGTGATCTGTTCAGGTGCTTCCTGGGCGATAAGCTCGGCGGCTGGCCGATGTGGTGGCAGGCGCCGAAATACCCGAGTTGCCCGCGTTGCGGGCGGGCGATGCGTCTTGTCTTCCAGATCGCCTCGATGGATCATTTGTCGTTCAACTTCGGGCGCGGTGGGCATGGGCTCCTGATCCAGTGCCCCGTACATAAGGAAACCGTCACATTCTTCATCCAACGCACGTGATCGAAGCGAGTGCCATTCGTGTCGGTTCATTTTTCCGGCCTCATCGCCTCGCCTGCGACGGTGCCCGGGGCAAAAAGATTGGTGTCAAAAGATGTTGGAAAAGCTGGGGACAGGAAGCGGGACAGGTCCGCTTAGAGCTGGGGACAGGAAGCGGGACAGGGGGGGACATGTTGAATATTGACAAATGTCGGACGCCGGCTCAATCCCCATGACAATTGTGGATATTCAACATGTCCACCCTTTTCCCTCCCCGTGCCGATTGCAAATCATGGGTGCAAATTCCGATCATCGATCGGCAAGGCTTCGGCGATGGCAGCGGCGTTTCACTCATGATCGGCGGAAACAATGGTGATGGTGCCTGTGCCTGCCGCAGTCCATTGGGCGTTCAACCCGACGGCGGCGGCGAGCTGCACCGCGTCATGGGCACGCAGGCCGTGCCGTTCCGCGAGGGAGCGGGCGGCTAACAGGAGGGCGGGCGTGACGTCGATGATGCGATAGCCCGCAACCAGGTCGTGACGGAACTGCATCAGCGTTGCGGCGGCATCGGCGGCAGAGATGCTGCCGCCACGCCGGCGGCGGACGACGGCCGATGTCATCTCGACGTCGGTGATATTGGCCAGGTAGATCAGATTTGAGGCTGCCGGGTCGGCGATGCTCCGCACCCAGGCTGTGCCGGTTTCCATGATGTAACGCTTGACGATGGCACTGGTATCCAGGACGGCATGGTTACGTCTCCTTTGGGTCTGTGGGTCCAATATCCCTCGCCCTCTCCCCAGTGTGCGTTCATTTCCCTCCTGCCGCTTGGGGGATCGGCAGGAGGTAGCCTACCCTCATGATGCCGGGGCACCTTCAGGCCGGCGTGGTCCTCGGGTCGAGATACACCAACCGATCGGCATAAGACAACGCCAGGATTGAGGTCTTGATCCGTGATATTCGTGCGATCCGTGGTCGAAACGTCCGGGTCCTCCACCACGGATTGCACGGATCAGAGAATACCCGGATTCCGGTCTCGGGCGATCGGCGGCAAGTGTCCTACCGGCATGACCCCGGAGTCCCCCAGGCGAGTGTCGGCCTCGGGTAGGACTTCACCGACCGATCGCCTTGCGGTATGCGTCCGCAACAACCTTGTCCATCTTCATCGGCATAATCCTGCCAGAGCCCCAGGAGCGGATTGACGACGGCATCGCCACCGTCGGCGGCCAATGCCGACAGCTTCCGGCCGATCTCGTCGCGAAGCTGCCGCATCTGCTCCGGCGGGAGAGCCGTGGAGGTATGGCGCATCGGGTTGGAGTCATTATGTGTCATCGTGTTGCCTATGCCTATTAGCCTGGCACGCCTGGCCGCACGTGCCAGGCGTCCGGGCTTCGGGCTCAGACGCCGACGCCGATGTCCTGATAGGGCTCGCCCGGCCGGTGCTGGGTGATACGGATGGTCACCTTCTGTTCAAGGCGTTTGAGGTAGCCGAGCAGCTTATCGGCGGTGAACCGGCTGAAATGCCCGTTCATCAGGTGCGAGACCTCCGGCTGCTTGATGCCCAGGAGCGTCGCGATCTCCCGCTGCTTGAGCTGCCGCTCGGTCAAAATCTGGTGGACATGAAAGCCCAGCCGCGACCGCGTGAACAGCTCGTCCGCGTCTTCCAGGCCCAAGTCGGCGAAGACGTTGCCCGAGCCTTCTTCGTATTCGATGCCTGCCCGTCTAGCCTTGCTCACTTTCCGCCAGCTCCTTCGCCTCTTTGTATCGCTGCTTGATCAAGTCTACATGCTGCTTCGGCGTGGCGACGCCTTTCTTCGACTTCTTCTGGAAGGCATGGAGCACGTAGATGGCCCCGCCGATCCGGAGCGCCACCACGGTGCGGTATGCCTCGCCGTCATGCCGCAAAACGATCTCGATGACACCGCTGCCGATCCCCTTGAATGGCTTGGCATCCTTCGGTATGCCGCCGTACTGCAGAGCTGGAGCTGGCCGCCAATGAGCCTGCGAGCGTCGGATGGAAACTCTTGTATGTTCTTTCTTGAGTTGCCCAGCCATACGACAGGTCGCATGACCGGCGTTTCAAGGCCTTCCTGTTCTTCCTTCGCCAATGGCCGACGCCCCATTCTATAGGAAATTTACTATAAAAGTCAATTCCTGTCCTGTCCTGCTTCGTGTCGGAATCTGGGCGTGTGGCCTTTAGCAGTTCGCGGCGGAAATTGGCGGAAATTGGTGTTGCTTCTCTTTGTCCTCCGGTCCGTCGCCCGCCCGCCCGCTGTCGCCCGCCCGGTCATCCGCCGTCCCGCCGGTCCGGTTTCGCGGGCACGCCAGGCCGGGCCCGCACGGACGGTGCGGTCGCGTCGGGCGAGAGCCGAGGGCGGAGCCGGCCCGGTGTCATCGAGCGCAGCGGCCATGGACTTGCCGGCGGCCCATCGGCACGGGGGGGCCTCGCGTGGTCGGCCGTCGGGCCGGGGCCGTTTATCCCGTTTTCTCCGATCGCCCGTCGCGTCAGGGCGGGCCGTTATCGCTGCTCGGCTCCTCACCGGGAATCCACGGAACGGCGGAATATCCTGGGGTAGCCCGACCCGCATGAAGTACCGGGCGCTCGCCTGCGAGAGATGCTCGCGATACGGCGGCAGGGGTATGACCGAGGAATGATGTCAGCCCGGCCTCGAGGACCCGGCGACTGACGTCGCCGGTTCGCCGAATTCGGCGCCGTGAGCCCGGCGAGGTCAGCCCTCCCCCCGCGGCGTGGGACCGGTCGGGCGAACCGGCGACGTCAGTCGCCGGGTCCTACCTCCCGCGCGATTCCTCTCATCAGACATCGGTCGCACCCGGCGGCAGCCGGCGCAGGCGGCCGCCGCCTCGGGCCGCTGCCGGCCTGGACCGGCCGACGGACGGTTGGACGGGCTGCGACCGGCCGGCCCCGTCGATGCCCGGCCGCTCCGGGACCGGGGCCGGCGCGGTCGGGATCGGCCGGCCCGCGGCCCCGTTCCCCGCGACGGTCGCCATCTCGACCCGCGATCGGGCCGGTCCGGGCCCGCGGCCATGCCGGCCGAGCGGACGGAGCGAGCCAACCGCGGCCGACGGGTCGTCACGGATGCGGCCCACCGTCCTACGGAAGCCGCCAGTTGACCAGCGTGAGCGGATAGCCGAGTTGCTGGATACGCTGGTATTGGGCCGTGTTGCCGGTCACCAGCTCGAGGCCGTGAACCAGAGCGAGGGCGGCGATCATCGGGTCGGCCATGCCGATCGGATGGCCGATCCGTTCGAGGTCGCCCCAGATCCGGCCCGATGTCTCGGCGGCGGACTGACCGAACTCGAGCGTCTCCTCGGCGGCGGTGTTGGCCAGAAGCGCGGCGATCTTCTGGGGCCGCTGGGCCTTCTGTAAGCCCTTGACCATCTCCATGACCGTGATGACAGAGAGGGTGAGACGGCCTTGCGCCTGGCGGTACGCGAGGGCGTGGGCGGCCACGGTCGCGTTGACGCCTCTGAGGACTTCCGAATAGATATCGGTGTCGAGGAGGGCCCTATTCATCCGCGGCCGGCCTCAACGTCCGCGTACGGCGGCCTTCCATGATGTCGCGGGTGATCTGGTCGAGCAGATCGGCATCCTCGCGCATCGCGCCGATGGAGCCGGTGCCGGTCATCGGCGTCGGGGCGTGCCTGCGGAACTGCTCCAGCGCGTCGCGGATGACGTCTTCCTCGGACGGATAGCGCCCGGCGAGCACCTGGTCATGGACGAACCGCTCGAGCTCGGCGGGTAAGTGGATCGTCATGATAGGGTTTCTCCTTGAGTCTTCAGCTTATCCCAGGCAGCGAGCGCTGTCGACGCGGGGACGCCCGTGTCCGGCGAAGTGCGGCCGAAGCCTCGCGACCCCGGCCCTGACCCTCCCGGCCCGTCCCGTCCCCGCGACGGCCGCCACCCCGACCGGCAGTTCGGCCGGCCCGGGCCCGCGGCGATGCCGGGCGGCGGAGCGGACAGAGCGCGGTGGAAAAAGGAACGGAATTAATATGGCAAGCAATCATGCAAGCCTGGTTGCGCATCTGTTCTGATACCCCAGTCCTGTATGCCAGGTCAACACGGACGGTAGTTTCGACCAGATGGGATCTCTGCGATTCAGGCCAGGTCGACTCTCGGAAATGGTTCGAGCGCTTCGGCTGGGGTCAGGACAGGGACGCGCGAGATGGCGAAGTTCTTGGGGTTGCGGCTGACTCGGCAACGGTCGGTCAGGACGATCTCGCAGCGTTCAGGAGGGGATTGCGTGCATGCATTTCATGTTCCGGGGCCCCCAAAACCCCCTGTACCCCCTCGGCTCTCTTCTCTCCCCCTATATATAGGATGTATCAGGTTTGCAGAAACTGAAATGCACCTATCGGCCAAGAGCGGCATTTTCATGACGCAAGTCCTTCGGCCAGAAGCAGAAAATTTATTTGGAAATTTCATAAAGTTTTCCGCCGCGGCGGCGACTTCCGTCATTCGGTTCATATTTGGCCGGTTGTTTGCAGTTTGGCGTGAGTCTCATAAGCCGCTCTTGGCGGGGCTGGAAAACTCAAAGCGGCTCCATTTGGCCCGCTCGGGAGAACTGTCGGCCCGGGCCGATGTCGGTCACGCTCCAGCCTGCACGGTCCGGCCCGACCGACCGGATCGGCGTCAGGCGGAAGCATGACCGACGTGGGAGTCGGTCCGGGCCGGCGGCGGCGTCCGGAGACCCGCGCCGAACTAAACCGCACCGACCGTCGGCCGGGTCGGAGCCCCGCGCCGAACCGCGAACCGCCGGTCAGGCCGGAGTTGCCCCACGCGGACCCGGCCCAGTTGTGCAACGACTGTCAACTCCACAAGATGGCGAGTGAGACAATCCCTCCAGCTTGCCATTGATGAGCTTGCCGTGTGGGCTATCCCGGTAGCCGGGCGGCTCAATGGCCGCCCGGTGCATGGCCATGCCCGTCGTCGATCGGCTTGGCGGTCGCTTGATAGGTGCTGGGCTTGTAGGGATAGACGAGATTCTCGACGTACCATTCATAGTGCCGCCCCTTGACGGCGCCCTTCAGGCAGCGCCAGGGCATGTTCGCCGCCCTCGAGGTGGACCTTGGGATCGTAGCCGTCGAGCTCGTAGAGGGCGGCGGCGAAGACACCGACGCGGTCCACGCGTTCCTCATCCAGCCCCTGGGTCTCGATGCTGATGAAGTGCAAATCGGTGCCCTTGACCTGGAGTGCCTTGCGGATGTTCATCAGGCTGGCCATCTTCTGTTCGGCCAGGCCGCGCTCGCGGGCTTTCTGGGCCTGGAATTCTTGCTCCATCTCGGCGGCCGTCTTGTCCTTACGGTTCGCGGGATCGATGCGATAGAGCAGGGCGTCGCCGAAGCTGCCCTTCTTCAGGACGTCCGCGTAGACGACGGCGAACTTCGAGGCCTCCCGTTTAATGATGATGCCCTGGACGATCGTGTAGGTGCTCACTCCGAGGCCGATGACCAGCCCCAGCGCGACCCCCGTGTTGGCGAGGCCGCGGCCGGTCAGCAGGTCCGGGCGCCTCTTGATCGCGAGGTTGGCCGTCACGCCGAGCACGACCGCCAGCGCGGCGAAGACGAGGAACCACAGTTCCGCGACGCTGATGGCCGCCAGCGCGCCGCAGATCAAACTGAGGATCGCGCGGTTGCTGATCGCTCGGTAGGTCGGGATTTCATTCTCGATGGGCGAGGAGTTTGTCGGCGCCGCCTCGACGGCGAGGGGGGCGGTCGGGTTGATCGACACGGGTAGCTTCCTCCGGCTGGCTGCATACGGCGTCGGGATGATGGAGCGATGGAGATCGGGCCGCGGCGCGCATTCGCCCGGGCATATGGAGATTTCCTCCTCCTTCGAGGCTAATCTCCGAGGTCGGAACCGTCAAGGATCAGAGCGTCGCCACGCTGGGCCGACCCGGCCCCGAAAGCATCCAGGAACATACCGCCATCCCCACCCAGAAGGCGCTCAGCATCCATCCGGCGACGTTGGTCCACGACCAGTTCCGCTGGGCCAGCCCGCACTTCCAGCCGGCCACCAGGACCGCCAGAACGATCAGGCCCAGGGTCCGGTCGGAGAGGGGCGTGGCCCAGGACATCGTCCGCCACTGGCCCTGGATCATCGCCGCGATGTCGAAGAGCCAGATCGACACCCCGGCCGTCAGCCAGGCCAACTCGCCCAGGCTCCCCTGCATTTCGCTCGTGCGGAACAGGATCACCGGACCCACCAGGGCCAGGCAGCCGGCGAGCGTCGCCAGGCTCGAGAGCAGGGCATAGGGCGGCCAGGTCAACCGGCCACGCTGGACGAGCAGACTCAGGCCCCAACCGACCGCTATCGCCACCAGGATCGCGTTGGTGACCGCCGACCCCGACGACGGGGCCGATCGGGTCGGGGCTCCGGCAGTGCGCTTCGCGCTCATCGGGTTTCGCTCGCGGAAGACGGTTGATCGGGGGGCCAGTCATTGTCGGCGCGGGACACCCAGGTTCTCGACTTCGCCGGCGCGGGCGAATTGGTCGCATGGTGTTCACCTTGGCAGACCCACACCCTATGGGTGTCGTCCGGACGGCCCTTGATGGTTGAGGACTCCAGTCGGTCCCTTCATAGATTGCGGCCGCGTGGCCGGCGTAATCACTCCGAGCATTACCCTCCTCAGGGACGGCCACGGGATGATCTAATGCGACGCATCCACCTCGCTGCTTGCAGCGGTGGCCCCGACGCCGACCGGACTGGTCGAGCCGGCCGCGGAGTTAGCCGACGCCGATGTCGGGGTGATCTCCATGTCGTCCGGGTCGGGATTGAGGACGACCTGTTCACCCTCGATGAGCCCCGCGGTGACTTCAGTCAGGTCGCGGGTCACCTGACCCAGCTTGACCTCGCGCCGCTCCAGGGCGTCCCCGCGGACGACGAAGCAGATGTCCTGCCCCTCGTCGATGGTCACCGCCTCGGAGGGCACGGCCAGCACGTCCTCCCGCGTCGGGATCGCCACCTCGACCTGAGCGGTCATCCCGGGCATGAGCTTGGGGAGCGGGTCCTCGATCTTCACGACGCCCTCGAAATAGTGGGTATCACTCCGCCAGTCAGGCGGCAGCGCCAGCGCCGCGACCTTCGTCACGCGGCCGCTCATCGTGCCCTGGGGCAGTCCCTCGACCTGGACGACCGCCGGCATCCCGGCCCGCACCTGGTCAACGACCGACTCGCTCAGGAGCGCAAGCACCTCCATGTCGGCCAGGTCGGGCAGGTAGAAGAGCTTCTGGTTCTGTCGGACCGGCATTCCCTCCTCGATGAAGATCTGGCGTCTCGCGTCGTTGGCATAGATCACATAGCCGTCGTGGGGTGCCCGGATCGTGCACAGCTCGACCTGTTTCCGCAGCTTGGCGAGTCGGTCAACCTGGCGGTGGAGCTTGAGGTCTTCGTAGTCGAGGTTGGCCCGGGCGCCCATGATGACACCCTCCAGCTCGCGCATGGTCTTGGGAGCCGTGAACTTCTGGAACAGGTCGAAGGCTCCCTCTTCCTGCTTCAACGTCTCGAGGAACTGCGCCGTCGTGAACTCGTCCGTGTTGACCGTGCCCGCCGAGACGTAGCCCTTCTCCTTCATCGCGTGGGACCAGTGGAGCCGGTCCTGGGCTCGCTCGACGTCGGCCCGTGCCAGCGTGATCCGGCGCTGGAAGTCCTCCATGGTCTCCTTCATCGTGCCGTCGCGGAACTCGATCAGGGCCAGCCGGGCGATCTCGTGATCGAGCTCGGCCTGGAGCTTGCTGGCGCGGGCCTGTTCGACGGTCATCTCCTGGACCCGGACCATCTCGACGTAGTCCGAGGAGTCGAGCAGCGCCAGGACGTCTCCCTTGGAGACGCGGGTGCCCTCGGGTACGAGCTGTAGGACCACCGAGGCTCCTCCCGAGGCTGCCGCCTGACTATTCCCGCCGTCCGCGAACCGCTCGAGCTGGCACTCGACCACGGTCCGCTTTCCGCTCTGGACCCGGCCGCTCGCCCGGACCTTCGGATACAGGTCGGCCCGTCGAACGTCGATCAGCGTATATTGCTCTTTGGGTGCCTTACGGCTGTTGAGTCGAGCCCGATACCACCACAGCCCGCCCAGCACTGCAACCGCCAGGGCGATCATCGCCAGCGAGCCCATCCCGCGCGGCCGTGGAAGTCTTTTGCCGATGCATCTCGTTGGACCTCTTCCTCTTCGGGGTCGCGGGGCCGGAGAGCACGTCCGGCTCGCGAGGGGACGCAGGTTTCACGGACCGGCAGCGTGCCCCGGAGGGCAGATCCGCTGGCGTCGGTCAGGTTCTGGGATCGCGCCCTGGGACGGCGCTGGCCAAAACCATCGGGCAGGGGCCGTCCGTCGGGAATGATCGATCTTCCCGTCAGCGGCGGTCATGCAGGCTGGATCAGTCGGGGGCTTTATGGTGCCGCCAGCGGCGATCACCACCTGACCCGGCGAACTCCAGGAGCCGGCCGCCCCAGGCGGACAACCGTTCCTCCACGGGGGATTGTAAAACAAGGTTTATACAAAGTCCATCCCGCCGTCCCATAGCCTGACCGGGACACACCCATATTCGGGCCGACGGCGACGGCGATCACTCGTCATCGACGACGGCTTTCTTGCGGGATTTGCGTGTTCCGCCGCCCTGGCCGCCGCCCGGAGCCCCGGCGCCCGGGCCGCCGGCTCGCCGCCTCTGGCCGCCGCCGAGTCCCCCGGGGTTGCGGGGTCCGGTGGCTCGGGCCGCCTCGGCCTGCGCGGGATCGACCTTGGGCCAGGGACGGTCCTCGAAGCCCGCCAGGCTCCGCAGCCGCGTGCCCCGTTCGGGCGGGTTGAGGATGACCTCGTCTCCATCGACCAGGCCCTTCTTGATCTCGACCAGATGCGCCGTTGTCGTGCCGAGCTGGACCTCACGCCGCTCGAGATGGTCGCCGGCCAGGATGTAGCAGGCCTGGACGTCGTTCTCGTTGGCGACCGCGTCAGGGGCACGGCGATCGCGCCATCGCGGCCGGGCAGGTCGAAGGTCACCGCGGCGGTCATGCCGGGCTTGAGACCCTCGGCCGATCGATCGAGCTTGACGGTGCCGAGGAAGTAGCGGACGTCCTCACCGCGAGGGTTCACCTGGTTGGGGATCTGGCTGATGCTCGTCACCTGGCCGGTGAGACGAACTCCCGGCAGAGCTTCGAAGTCGACGTTCGCCCTCAGGCCCTCGTTGACTCGCCGTACGACCGACTCGTTCAGGATGACCTGGATTTCCATGTTGCCAAGGTCGGGCAGATAGAACAGCTTCATTTCCTGGTAGACGGGCATGCCCTCTTCGATGGTCGTGGCGTTGGTGTTGCCACCGCGACGCTCGGCCTCGAAGAAGTAATAGACGACGCCTTCGTGAGGCGCCGGATCGTGCAGCGGGCGACCTGCTTCTCGAGCAGCTTGAAGCGCTCGACCTGCCGGTTGAGCTTGACCTCCTCGCTCTCGAGGGTTGTCCGCGTGGTCGTGATGTCGGCGGTGAGCGTCTTCTCGGTCTTCGGCAGCGTGAACTTCTGGAAGAGCTCGTAACTCGAGAGCTGCTGCTTGAGCGCCAGGTCGGCTGTCATCACGGTCTGCTTGTCCGACACCATCTGCGCGACCGACGAATAGCCCTTGTTATTCATCTTCTTGGTCCATTCCAGGCGTTCCTGGGCCTGGGTGAGGGTCGAGCGGGCCATCGTGATGTTGGCCTCCATCGACTGCTCCGACTCCTTCGCCACGCCCTCCATGTATTCGCGTAGTGCGATCTGGGCGATCTCGTGATCGAGCTGTGCCTGGAGATGGCTGGCCTTGGCCTGTTCGACCACGATCGCTTGCTGCCGGAGCATCTCCTCGTAATTGGAGGCATCCAGCCGGGCCAGGACATCGCCCTTCTTGGCCGTGCTTCCCTCGGGGATCAGCCATAGGATCGTCGAGGAGCCCTGCGTCGTGCCGCCGCTGTTGCCGGCCATGTTCTCGAGCTCGCATTTCACGATCGTCCGGCGCGCGCTCTGACCCGCCCGGGGCGCTGAGGAAGGGATCCAGTTGCTGCTGATGCGCCGGTAGGTGGGATATCGCTCGCGGAGCGGGCGATGGTCGCCGAACGGCCAGGCATTCATCTCATAGCTGGCCAGGAGCAACGAGGAGAGCGCCAGCAGCGCCATGATCACGCCGGTCAGGCTGAACAGGAGTTCGCGGATTCGCCGGATCATTTGCGGGGTACCCCGAGTCGATCGACTGCCAAAGAATGGGACCGTCGCACGTGGCGGACGATTCGACCGCCCGCCTGGAGGGGGCAGGCGCGCGCCCTCACTTCCTATAGGCGTCATCCCGGTCGGGACCGGCCGGCGGTCCTTCCCGGATCGCCGCTGTTCGCGGCCGGGCATCGAGTTACCGCGCGATCCATGATATCCTGTTCCGACGATTCCCGGCATCGCCTTCGCCGCCGGCCCGGCGATTCGCCGGCTACAGCCGATCCGCCCGCCCGGGGGCGCGGGCTGCCCCAACGTCGCTGATTCCTGGCAGGAGATCACGTTTTCCGGCGATCTCAACCGGCCCACGCACCTCCAGATCGAGGAGAATGACACCTGATGAAGGCGCTCGCCGCCGCCGCGGTCCTCATCGCCGGCCTGTCGGCCCCGGCCCGGGCCGGGGAGACCCGGCTGGCACGCTATCCCGACATCCACGACGGCCGGGTCGTCTTCACCTACCTGGGAGACATCTGGCTGGCCGGATCCGACGGCAGCAACGTCCAGCGGCTCACCGTGCACAAGGCCCGCGACGTCTCTCCGCGGTTCTCGCCCGACGGCCGATGGATCGCCTTCTCCTCCGACCGCGAGGGCGACCTCGACGTCTACGTGATCCCCACCGCCGGGGGCGCCGTCCGCCGGTTGACCGTGCATTCGGCCGACGAGACGGTGCTCGACTGGACGCCCGACGGCAAGGGCGTCCTCTTCACCAGCCAGCGGGGCGAGGACTTCATGCCCAGGCTGTACGTCGCGCCCATCGACGGCGGCCTGCCGCGCAACGCTGGCCCCGACATGGGCGTCGCCGGCTCGTTCTCGCCCGACGGCGGCCGGATCGCCATCAATCGCAAGTCGCAGGCCTACTGGCGCAAGTATTACCGGGGTGCGTATCAGAGCGACGTGACCGTCATGGACCTCGTGACCCACACCTTCCATGACGTGGCCCGCTCGGACGGCGTGGACTCGTGGCCGATGTGGGGTCGCGACGGCTTCATCTACTTCGTCAGCGACCGCCAGGGTCGGGGCCTGACCAACATCTGGCGCGTCCGCGAGTCGGGCGGAGAGGCCGAGCGGGTGACCGGGTTCACCTCCGGCGACGTCCGCTTTCCCGCGATCGGCGGGGACGGCAAGGCGATCGTCTTCGAGCACGATTTCTCCATCTGGAAGCTCGACACGGCCACCGGCGAGGTGAAGCCGATCCGCCTCGAGATCGCCGCCGAGACCCAGGAGACGCTCACCGAGTTCCGCGACTTCCGCTCGACGGTCAACGACTACGACCTCGCGCCCGACGGCCGACGGATCGCGCTGAGCGTCCATGGCGAGCTCTTCAGCGTGCCGACCGATGAGGAAGGTGGCGACGACCTCCGCCAGTTCACCGAGGGCGCCGCCCGCGACCGCGACGTCCGGGTCGCTCCCGACGGCAAGTCGGTCGCCTACGTCTCCGACCAGAGCGGCCGCGAGGAGATCCACGCGATCGCCGCGGATGGCTCGGGACCCGCCCGCAAGCTGACCGACATCGACGCGCTCAAGTCGTCGGTCGTCTGGTCGCCCGACGGCAAGTCGCTGGCCTTCACCACGTCGGACCGCAAGCTCTACACCATCGCGGCCGACGGCAAGGGCCTCAAGGAACTGGCGTCGTCGAGCTACGGCCCGATCGGCGCCCCGCCTGGTCGCCCGACGGCAAGCTGATCGCGTTTGCCCGGCCCGACGTCACCCGGTCGGACGACGTCTACCTCGTCCCCTCCGGCGGCGGCGAGGCGCGGAAGATCACCTTCGACTCGGCCGACGAGGCCAATCCGCGGTTCTCGGCCGACGGCACCAAGGTCTACTTCGTGCGGCGCGAGGGCGAGTTCAGCGGCGAATCGCGGGCGACCATGCACCTCTACTGCGTCCCGCTCGAGAAGCTGACCCGCAACCCCGAGGAGCCCGAGCCCCGGGCCGATGGGACCGCCGAGGGCGGAGCCCCCGAGGGGCGTCGCGGGCCGGCCGCCGGCCGTCCGGTCACGCCGAAGACGCCCAAGATCGACTGGGACGGCCTCAAGCGGCGGACACGGCAGGTCACCCGCGCCGGCTCGGTCTTCGGCTACACGACGGGCGTCGACGGCCGCACCCTGATCTTCGTCGCCAGCGAGGGCGGAGCGGGCGGCGGCGGCCGGGGAGAGGCGGGCGGCACCGCCGCCATCTACAGCATCCAGGACAACGGCAAGCGCATGACGCGGATCGCCGCGGCGACCCCTCGACCCGCCGCCGACCCCGGCGACGACCGGCCCCGCGGCGCCCGCGGCGGCTTTCGCGGCGGGATCTCCAACCTGCGGCTCACCCGGGACGGCCGGACCCTCTACTTCCAGGAGGGCGAGTCCGTCTACACCAGCCCGGTCGGTGGCGGAGGTGGTAGCGGAGGCGGTGGCTTTGGTGCCATGGCCGTACTCGGCGGCCGAGGACGTACCGAGGCAGCCGCGACGGGCGAGGCTGGCTCCGTCGGCTCGGGCTCGAAGCGCGCGGATCAACTTCAGCGTCACCGTCCGGATCGACAAGCCCCAGGAATGGGACGAGATGTTCGACGACGCCTGGCGGTGCATGAAGTACCGCTTCTACGACCCCAAGCTGCACGGCACCGACTGGGACGCCATGCGGGCCAAGTACAAGCCGCTGGTCGCCTCACGTCGCCGACCGCCACGAGCTGATGAACGTCATCAACGAGATGATCGGCGAGCTGAACGCCTCGCACACCGGCGCGGCCGCCAGCCGAGGCCGGGAGGCGCCGCGGGCGAGTCGGCCCCGGTCCTCACGCGGCACCTGGGAATGGAGCTGCGGCCCGATCCCGCCGCCGGCCGCTACCAGGTCGCCCACATCTATGAGGACGGGCCGGCCGACAAGGACTGGATCAAGGTCGCGAAGGGCAACTACCTGATCGCCATCGACGGCAAGCCGGTCAAGGCCGGCGACGATTACTTCGCCTTCCTGGGACGACGGCTCAACCGCAAAGTCGAGCTCACGCTCAACGACAAGCCGGTCGCCGATGGCGCCTGGAAGGTCAAGTACGAGCCGATCACGCTGGCCGCCTACTCGGCCCTGCGCTACGAGCGGTGGGTCAAGGATCGCCGCGCGATGGTGGACAGGCTCTCCGGCGGCCGGGTCGGCTACCTGCACATCCAGGCGATGGACCAGCCGTCGCTGGCGAAGTTCAAGAAGGAGCTCGCCGAGTTCCGCCACAAGGAGGGACTGGTCATCGACGAGCGATTCAACGGCGGCGGCAACATCGAGCAGGAGCTGCTGGGCATCCTGGTCCAGCGCCCCTATGAGATCTGGCAGCCGCGCGGCGTCGAGCCGACCGAGCGCCCGTTCACCGGCTACTTCGGTCCCAAGGTCGTGCTTCAGAACTGGCGGAGCGCCTCCAACGCCGAGATGTTCCCGGCCGGCTTCCGCGCGCTGGGACTCGGCAAGGTCATCGGCACCCCGACCATGGGCGCCGTGATCGGCACCGGCAGCTATTCGCTGATCGACGGCTCGACGATCCGCACGCCCGGCGTCGGCGTCTTCCTGGCCGACTCGGCCCGGACCAACATGGAGAACCACGCCGTCCAGCCCGACATCCTCGTCGAGAACACCCCCGAGGACAACCTCGCCGGCCGCGACCGCCAGCTCGAGACGGCCGTCGCCGAGGTGATGAAGGACCTCCGCCCCCGCGACTCCGTCGCCGCCAAGCGCGGCACCGTCGTCCCCCAGCCCTGACCTGCCCTCGATCGTCGATCGCGCCGTCGCCTCTCGCTGTATGGGGATAGTCGAGTCCAAAGCCTCGGACTCTCCCACCAACCTGAGGGCGGCGCGATCGTCATGCGACATGGCGTTACCCACTCGCGCTTGCCACCACGGATTCACGGACGACACAATCACGCTGCGATGGCTCATGGCCTTTCCATGGCCTGCGCCGAGTCCTCGCTCGCGCCATGCGGGTGAGCCGGGCCGGATTGGGTTCGTTCGCGCAATTGCGCACCTTCGGATGGCCCGTCGGCTGCCATTCTGGCAGGATTGGGTTCGTTTGCTCTCACTTCCGGGCTTCGGCGCCGAACTTTCGGCGCCGAAACACAGACGCATTGTGAAAAATCGATGTAGATTGGCTTCGTTTGCGTGTCTGGCCGGCCAGACGATCCAGGAAAATGATGGAGCCATGCGGACAAACATCGACGCCGACGGTCGTGAGGCCGGCATGAGGTGGTGTCCATGGGTGGCTCCCGGAGTTCGGGTTCTGGTGCCCTAGTTGGCGAAGCAAGGGAGGTGGTGGGAAGCTGAGCTGCTGTGAGTTGCCAGAATATGTGAGCCCTCTATCTACAGGGTGTATCGGATTTGCAAATCCTGAAAAACGCGGCGAGGAAGAACGACCGGATTCGCGACGCAAGTCTTTTTCTATAAATCAATAACGGCAAAATGCGGATTTTCAAGATTTTCCGCGATTGCCACGGATTTCTTGAGCCCCTCGCTGGTAACCGTACAGGGCTCTGTGTAGGGTTTGCACTGGATATCGCGACGACGGCGGCATAAGGATCAGCCGCTGGGACAGACGAATGATAGAGGCTCTCGCCCGACGCTGAAGTGTCGCAATGGGGCAGCCGGGCGAACCGGCGACGTCAGTCGCCGGGTACTGCGGCGCGATAGCCGGGTGATGCACCGGGCCAGTCGGGCGACGCGGCAGCCGGGCGAACCGGCGACGTCAGTCGCCGGGTGATACGACGCGGCAGCCGGGTGATGCGACGGGGCGGCCGGACGAACTGGCGACGTCAGTCGCCGGGTGATGCCCTTGAACTGGGTGATGCCCCTAGAAATCCGGCGACTGACGTCACCGGTTCGCCATCGTCGCCGATTCGAAGCAGTCATCAATTCATCCAGGCCCCTTGCCCCGGGCATCATCGTCGAAAATTTCGGATGGGGTGACATACGGCCACCGCCCTGTTAAGGTTGGTTGCCAACATCCACTGAGGCCGTCGTGAAGCCGCCCGATGCGATTGCCGGTCACCACTGCCGTCGGAACATCATGATGCCAGACGAGGTCCGTGTCGGGACCGTAATCCCGGGTCTGCTGCTGCCCGAGCCCATCGAGGTACTCGCCAACGAGTCCAAGCCGGCCGGGCGGCGAAGGCCGCACTACTGGCTGTAGGTTGTCTTCAACTGCGCGGGGGCGGCTCAACTGAACGCGATTCCAGACCAGGCCCGACTGGGATGGACCCCGGTGGTCCAGGTCGAGCACTACCACATTGACCCGGGCAAAATCCCGCCCGCCGAGGTCCTGGGCAACGGCCCCGAGAAGAAGCTCGGATCATCCCGGTCATTGCGGTCACGGAGCGCGCAGGAGCCCGGGCGGCTCGACGTCAACGCCGGGGCCGGCGAGTCGATGGTGATGGCGGGAAATGGAACGACGGTGTCGAGACCAGACGTAGCAAGCGGTGGCGGATAACTCACACGGAATTGATCCAGAGCACGTTCAGCCTGCCGGGGGGCAAGGGGAGGTATCTCGATACCCGGGTTCGGTTGACAGATTCAGCGCCTGGTAATACGCGCTTCGTTGCGACTCGAAGTCGGCCGGAACGTCGTCGTCCGAGTTGCGGTAGCGATTGGCGCCTGGATCACCGCGCAACCGCAGAATCAGGGCGGAGGCCGTTCCCGTCAATCCATCGCGGTCGGAACCATCTTCCGCACCACTGGCGGGTCGCAACAAGGCGTCCAGTCGAGCACGGACCGGCAAGGTCAAACGACACAGAATGCCCGCATACAGGCGCTCGTCATGGGTATGGATCGCGGCGCGCACGATCCGGTTGACGCGATCGGCTGATGGCGGTTCGATCGACAACTCGCGGCAGCGCGCCTCAAGCTGCACCACGAGATGATCGGGAACGCCGCCCACCACCGCTACCTGATCGCACAACCAATCCTCCAGGACCTCGGCATCGACAACCGTCGCCTCGCGATATCCGAACAGGGCACGGATCTCGGCGCGATGACGTTCGGTAGTCCGCCCTGTCAGGTTCAGCGTCTGGCCCTCGGGTACGGGAACGTCGATCTGCTGGGCCACCTCGCACACCATCTTACGGTCGATCTCCGAGCCGCTCGCCGAGAACCGCCCGCGCTCGCGGAAGAATAGCAGCATAACGGCAAATCCCAGCCGGTTGGCACGGCTCTTGGCCGCGATCAGCGCATGATCGGCGGGCGTCAGCGTCCAACGTTCGGAGAGAGTCGTTTCCTCAAGAACTTCCACGGCAAGGGTCCGAGATCAAGCCGATGAGGGCGAACTCACTTTTGACAGAAGGCGTATTTTGTTAAGAGAGGGGCGAGGACGACACTGGAAATTCGCGGGGTTCCGATGGGATCAACCTCGCTGCCGAAGAGGCGAAGTGTCAAGAGTGGCTCGGCTGTTGCCACCGATGCCCATGAGCGGCGCAGGGATTTCCTGAACGACACCGAAATGGCGGACCTGCTCGAGGCCGCCAGGCGGGGGCGACACGGCGTCCGCGATCACTCGCTGGTGCTGATGATGTACCGCCATGGACTGCGTGTCAGCGAGGCGATCGGCCTGCGCCGCGACGACCTCGACCTTGATCGGGCTCGCCTCTGGGTTCGTCGCCTCAAGAACGGGCTGGCCGTCGAACAGCCGATCACGGGTGATGAGCTCCGCTCGATCAAGCGCTATCTGGCAACCCGTCCGGACGTCCTCCCATGGCTCTTCGTATCCGAGCGCGGCCAGGCGCTCACTCGTCAGTCGGTCAATTACCTGATCGCGGCCGCGGCGAAGCGAGCCGGCTTGCCGCCGGTTCATCCTCACATGCTGCGGCACTCCTGCGGCTTCGCACTCGCGAATCGGGGCTACGATGTCAGGTTGATCCAGGATGACCTGGGCCACCGCGATCCCCGACATACCGTCCATTACACGCGCGTCGTCGGCAGCCGCTTTGAAGGAATCTGGCGCTGAGCCATAGGGACTTGACAGATTCCGTCTTGTTGACCCATGAAGTGCAACCGGCGCCCACCGCATCGACTGGATGCGGCGGGACACCGGCCGTCTTCAAGGATCAGGTAGCCCGAGAGTCTGCGGCGTTGGTTTATGGCCGGCATGGGCTGTCGCCGGTCCGTCGTCCGCCCTTGGGTTCGTTGCGACCAAGCAAGGTCTCAGCTTGCCGTGATCTTGGTCACATAGGCGTCCCAGGCGCCCTTCCCCCCCTGCTTCTCGCCCTGGAAGGGATTCTTCGTGGGGAAGTCGGTTGATTGAGTAATCCCTGTGACGTAGGCGTTGCCGGAACTGTCGACGGCGATGCCGTTACCCGCATCGGTGTCGCTGCCTCCGAGGTAACTCGAGTACACGAGCGAGGCTGCGCCGGAGCGTGAGGGATTCAGTTTCGCCACGAACGCGTCGAAGATCCCTCCGAAAGCAGATTGGAAAGCGTTCTGAAGCGGGAAGTTCGTTGACCCGGTAACCCCGGTGACGTAGGCGTTGCCGGCTCCGTCCACGGCGATGCCGTAGCCCTCGTCCTGCCCGCTGCCACCGAGATAGGTGGAGTAGCGCAAAGCGGTGCCGGTCGCGTTCAATTCTGTCACGAAGGCGTCATGGTATCCTCCCCCGAAAGCCACCTGGTAGGCCCCCGAGGTCGTCGGAAAGTTGGTCGACTGAGTGTATCCGGTGACGTAGGCATTGCCGGAGCCATCAACGGCGATGTCGTATCCGACATCAAGATTGTTACCTCCGAGGTAGGTGGAATAGACGAGCCCGGATCCGGTGGGATTGAACTTCGTCACGAAGGCGGCGACTCCTCCCGAAGGGGTCGCCTGGTAGGCCCCCGGGGTCGTCGGCATGGAGGTGCTCCTGCCTGTCAGATAGGCGTTACCGGCGCCATCCACGGCGATACCGTAGGCTTCATCTTCCCCGACGCCGCCAAGGTAGCTGGAATAGACCACAGCACCTGCCGGACCGTACTTGGTCACGAAGGCGTCGCTACCCCCCCCGTAAGCCACCTGATAGGCTCCGGTGGTCGTCGGGAAGTCGGTGGAGGTCGTAGAGCCCGCGACGTAGGCGGAGGTGTTGCCCGAAGCGTCCGTGGACAAAGCGATGCTGACTACATGATCGTTGATGTACTCAGACCCACTGCCCCCCAGGTAAGTGGAATAGACCAGCCCGGAGCCGGCGGCATTCAACACAGTCAAGAAAGCATCTGAGGAGCCGCCGCCAAAGCTGGCCTGAGCGGCACGACTCGTGGGGAAGTTAATTGATGCCGTCGTGCCGGCCACATAAGCAATTCCGGCGGGATCCACGGCGATGGCGAAACCGTCATCGTTGCCGCCTCCTCCCAGATAAGTTGAGTAGACCAGCCCAGTACCGTCCGCCTTGAACTTCGTGACGAAAACATCTTCCCCTCCGGCATTACCTGCCTGGAACGGGTGTTTCGTGGGGAATTTGAACGTCCTGCCTGTCATGTAAGCGCTGCCGGAGCTATCCACAGCGATGGCGTAGCCGAAGCCGACCCCGAGGTAGGTGGAGTAGCTCAGCGTCGGGTCGATCACCAGCGGCTTGCCGTGGTCGTAATGGCCGACCCGGAAGGCCACCTGATGATTGCCCTGGAGGACGTACCGGCCGGCCACCGCCCGGCGCTGTCCGTTGACCTCCTGATAAACGACCGGCGCGTGCTCGACCACGTCTCCGCCGGAGGTGTGCAGGACCAGGTTGCCCGCTCGGTCGAGCGAGGCGGATTTCATGCCGTCGAAGGCCAGTCGGATCGCGCGGGTCGGCTCCCGGGGCAACGACGAAGTCGTACTCAAGCTGATTCTGGTTGCCGTGGTAGACCAGATCGATACCCTTGTAGACCCTCTGGTAATCGACCTTGCCGTAGTTGGGGATGTCGGTGTGCCACTTCGACGGGTCGCTGCCGATCAGGTAGTTGCTCACGCCCGCCTGCTTGTCGAGGCCCACGGCGCGGGCCGTCGGGTTGGCCCCGACGATTCGCATGCCGACGACGTTGCTTGTGTCTCCGTGCTTCAGTGAGAGCACAGCCCTGGTTGGGGTCAGGAACAGCTCGTAGCCGGCGCCACGGGACTGGAAGTTGACTCGTGAGTCAGTCTGGCCCTGGTTGGCCTCGAAGCTCAGAGGGAGCTGACCATAGGCCGCGCTCAGCCGCGCCTGGCTGGCGGCATCCGCTGAGACTGTCGAGGTGCCGACCGGCAGCGATGAAAGGCAGAGGCGGTCTTCGAGGGCTTCGAGGCCAAGGCGCCGGCGAGTGGAGATGTGTTTTCGGGACATCGTGAGTTCTCCTTATGAAGGGTCGTGTTTGTCAGGTTGTGCCTTGAATTGGGTTCGCATCCTTCGTGGAAAGAGAGATCCGCATTTGTCGTCTCCCGCTTTGGTGCATGGTCGAGGCGCGAGAGTTTTCAGACGCGAAGCGGCGGACGTTTATAGCCTTGCGCCGCAAGCTCCAGGAGAAGTGAAGCTGAACGAATTGCGGGGATGGTGTGCTCAGGGATAGTATTGGTTGACGTACAGAACACCGTCCACAACTGTCTTTTTCAGGTGGATTGTCGCGCCGACGTTGACGATCCCGCCGCCGAGAGGATCGTTGATCGTGCTGTGGCCGACGGTTGCGGTACAGCTATTGGCATAGATCCCAAAGCCGCTATTGTCGTTGATCGTGCTGTGGTTGACCGTTAAGGTGCACCCGCTGGCAAAGATGCCGCCTCCGCTGTTGTCGTTGATCGTGCTGTGGTCGATCGTCATTCCGTTGACGAGGTCTCCAAAAAACGCAATGCCAACTCCGCCGTTGCCGGAGACGGTGCTCTGTCCGACGGTGAGAGAAGAAAGCGAAACCGAATAAATGCCCCACCCGTCGTTGCCAGAGACGGTGCTCTCATCAACGGTCAGAGTACCATAGTCCGTCACGTAGATACCGCCTCCCCGGCCGTTGGTCTTGCCGTTGTCGTTGATCGTGCTGTGGTCGACGGTCACGTCGCAGTTGTCAGACGCGAAGATGCCGCCGCCATAATCACTGGTCGAGTTATCAGCAACAGTGCTGTTGTCGATGTTCAAGGAGCAACGACTTACGATCGCGATGCCGCCGCCGAGGTCCCCGGTATTGTCCGAGATGGTACTTTGGTTGACGGTCGCTTCGCAGACAAAGCCATAGATGCCTCCTCCCTGGCCCGCCGAGTTGTCGGAGATCGTGGTGTGACTGATTGTCAGAGCCCCTGACTCGACGTAGATTCCGGCCCCGTACGACGCGGCGTTTGCGGAGATGGTGCTGTGGTTGACGTTCAGACTTCCCCCGATCACTGCGATGCCGCCGCCATTGGCGGACGCTGAAGTCGTCGCCGAGTCCTCGTAGGCCGAGTTTGCGGAAATGGTGCTATGGTCAATCGTCAAAGCGCTGCCATATGTGTAGATTCCCCCTCCGGCGCCCGCCATGTTTCCGGAGACTGTGCAGTGGTCGATGGTCAACTTCACGGACTCGGCGAAGATGCCGCCGCCGTAGTCGGACGCGACCGCTCCACCGGTGATCGTCAATCCGTCGAGGGCAACGGTTCCGCCTTCGATATCCAAGAGTCTTCCAGCATGCGTCGGTTCGTCGAGGATGACCTGGTCCTGACCCTTCCCCTTGATGGTCAAGTCGCTCGCGCCCACGATCCTGAACTGGTCCGTCAGATCGTAAGTGCCGGGTTTCAGCAAGATTGTGGCCGGTTGGGTGGGGTTGGCGTTTACTGCAAGGACGGCCGCTTGAAAACCCGCCACATCAGCCACCTGGAAGGTCGCGAGGAGGGCTCGGCCCTCCAGGATTTCACAGCGGGGGCGGCAGCGGTGCTTGGTGGACCGCCGCGCCGAACTGGTCTTCGATCTCGTCGAGAACATCACGGTGCACCTCTTTGTCTAGAGAGCCGGTCTGCGAATTGGGAAAAGGTCACTGTCCAGGGCGCGCAGGCCGAGCGCCCGGGCGGTGAGGGCACCGCTTCGCGCTGCGCCTCATCGGCCACATTGCATCGAATCGAATCTGGGAATCCGTGCCGGTCTCGGGCTCACCGGGACGACAGCCACGGCGGCGGGCTTTGGTTCGTTGCCCCCCGTCCTTCCGGGGTTACCTCTTCGAGTTCACCCTCAGCAAGGCCCCGGCCTCGTCGCGGTAGCGGATGAGTTCCTCATTCTTGGGCTGGTTTTTCTCCAGCCAAGGAACGGCCTTGTCGTACCAGGAGCGCGCCTGCGTCTTGTCGCCGAGCTGCCAGTGCGCCATGGCCAGGAAGAGCCAGTCGAGGCCGGCGCCTTCCTTGCCGAGCTCCATCGACTTCGTCAGGGCCTCGATTGCCGCCTTCCAGTTGCCCGCGCGGTAGCGGGCTACGCCGAAGGTGTTCCAGAAAGCTTCGACACCAGGCGCCAGCTCGACCGCCCGTGCCGCCAGCCTGACTGCTCGCTTCGGATCGCGGTCGCCGGCCTTGGGATCATTCGCCAGTAGCCAGGCGAGATCGTTATTCAGTGCGGGATCGTCTGGGGCCAGGGTCAAGGCATGCTCCAGGTCAGCTCGGGCTTCCGTCAACCTGCTAACCAGCTGATAAACACTGGCTCGGCCGCGCCATGCCTCAATGTAGTTGGGCTCGAGCCGGATCGCTTCGCGGAATTCGTTGAAGGCCTCGTCCAGCTTGCCCTGTGCGCCCAGGGTGACACCCAGGTCGCTGTGAGCCGCGGCGTATTTCGGCCCGAACCGGATCGCCGCGCGGAATTCCGCGATCGCTGCGTCGAGTTGGCCATTCTTGCCCAGGGCGAGTCCGAGATTCCTATGACACGGGCCAAAGTCGGGGTCGAGGCGGATGGCTTCGCGATATTCAGCGATCGCCGCGTCGAGCCGAAGTTGCTCGCTCAGGGTGGTGCCAAGGCTTTCGTGGTTCGCGGCGTTGGTGGGCTTGAGGCGGATCGCCTCCCGGTGAGCGACGATGGCGTCATCGAGCTTCCCCTGATGCCTAAGGGCGATGCCGAGGTTGTTGTGGGCTTGGGCGTGATCGGGCTTGAGCCGGATCGCCTCCCGTTGTTCGCCGACGGCCTCCTCCAGCTTGCCCCGGGCCTGCAAGATGAGGCCGAGGTTGTTATGGGCGGAGGGGAAGTCGGGGTTCAGCCGGATGGCCTCGCGGCATTCGGCCGTCGCCGCGTCGAACTCGCCCTTTATCCGCAGGGCCGCGCCGAGGTTGCTGTGGGCGCCGGCGAGATCAGGCTTGAGCTGGATCGCCGCGCGGTACTCCACGATCGCCTCGTCGAGCTCGCCCTTCTTGAGGAGGGCAGAGCCGAGGTTGTTGCGGAGCCCGGCGCTTTCGGGGCGGATCGCCACTGCGGCCCGATAATAACCTATGGCATTCTCTGTGCGCGGCGGCTCCATGCTCTCCAGGACGGAGGCGATTCGGAAATTGATCGACAAATCGGCGGGATGAAGATGCTGGGCCTGACCGAGGAGCTTGACCGCCGCGGGGCGATCGAACCGGGATAGGAGGTCGCCTAGCAATACCAGCGTGGCGGGTGACTGCGCGAGCGACTCCGGCAGCAGGGACAGCTGGAGCAGCGCCGGCCGATCGACCCGCAGTATCGCTTCTCTGTATTTCATCCGCCAGGCATCGTTGTCGGCTCTCTGGGCGATGCTCACCAGCCTTGTCCGGCCCTCCGGGTCCAGGCCGGCCCAGCTATCCAACGCGGCCAGCAGGAACGGTCGGATCGGCGATGCCGCGACCCGTTGGGCCGCCTCGTCGATCGCCAGGTCTGTCATCGGCAGGCCAAATTCCCGATACGCCGCCTCATACGCCGCGATAGCCCCTGCGTTGTCGCCGTCGAGGTCGGAGCCCTTCACCGTGAGCGGTACCAGGCGGATCTCCTCCAGCCGGGCCACCAGCTCCAGATCCATTCGCCGTTGCGCGATTCGCGCGATCAATCGCGGGCTGCCGCCCCCGCCCAGAATTCCCTGCGCCCGCCGGACCGACGACAAGGCCTCCGGCCACGCTCCCCGGTCGAGCTGAGCCTGGGCCTCGTCCAGGGCCAGCACCGCCTGCTGTTCCAGGGTGGTCCGGCGGGCCGCTCGGTCGCGAACCGACCAGCCGATGCTCCCTGCCACCAATGTGGCCGCTAGCATCAGCACCGCAGACATGGTCAGGGCCACCTTGTTCCGCCGCGCGAACTTGCCGAAGCGATACCACGCCGACGGCGGGCACGCCTGCACCGGTTCGTCGTCCAGGTACCGCCGCAGGTCGGCCGCCAGGCCGTTGGCTGTCTCGTAGCGGCGGTTGCGGTCCTTCTCCAGCGCCTTCATCACGATCCAGTCGAGCTCGCCCCGCACCAGTCCGCTCAGCTTCCGCGGCTCGATGTGCCGGCATGCCGCGATGTTCGGCAACTCCTCGGTCGTGCTCAGCCGCATGCTCGGACGCGGCGATTCCTCCTCGCGGATCACCCGCAGGAGTTCGAGGAACAACACCTCCTTCAGCCGCCTCCGCTCCAATGGCGTCGAGCCGGTCAAGAGCTCGTACAACAGCACGCCCAGGCTGTAGATGTCGCTGCGGGTGTCGATGTCGAGCTGGTTCAGCTCCGCCTGTTCGGGGCTCATGTACTCGAGCGTGCCGACGACCGCCCCGAACTCGGTGTAGAGCGTCTGGTCGGTCAACCGCGGACCGGTTGCCTTGGCCACGCCGAAGTCGATGACCTTGGGGACCGGCTTGCCGTCGTACAGTGCGATCAGGACGTTCGACGGCTTGAGGTCGCGGTGGATGATCCCCTTCTGGTGCGCGTGCTGCACGGCCTGGCACACCGGGATGGCCAGCTCGAGCCGCTCGCGGAGCGTCAGCCGGCGCTCGTCGCAGAACCGGGTGATCGGGATACCCTTGACCAGCTCCATCACGAAGTAAGGACGGCCCGTGTCGGTGGTGCCGGCGTCGAAGACCTTGGCGATGTTGGGGTGATCCATCAGCGCCAGCGCCTGGCGTTCGGCGCCGAATCGAGCGAGCACTTGCCTTGAGTCCATGCCGGTCTTGATGAGCTTCAGCGCCACCGTCCGCCGCACCGGCTGGGTTTGCTCGGCCATGAAGACCGTGCCCATCCCCCCTCGCCGATCGACTGGAGCAGCTTGTACGGGCCGATGACCGCCCCGGACAACTCGTTCCGCGAGGACGAGGCCATCGAGGAGGTAGACGAAGCGGGCGGAGATTCGAGGAAGCTCCCGGCCTGGAAGTGAGCATCGACCAGCCTCTCGACGCGACGACGCAGTTCCTCGTCCGTGCCGCAAGCGCGGGCGACAAACGCGGCCCGTTCCTCCCCCGAGGCGATCTCGATCGCGCCGGAGAAAATGGTGTCGAAGCTGGGGTCGTCGCGGGTCATGGTGATGTCCTGAGAACGTCCGTTCAAAGCACAGTGCGAGTTTCAGGACGAAGGGGGATCACCCCGGCCGGAATTATTTTTTCCCGGGCCCAATCCCTCGCCATCGGACAAGGCGTCATAGAGCCAGGCGCGTGCGACGGCCCAGTACCGCTTGGCGGTGGTCGGGGAGATGCCCAGGCACGCGGCGGCCTCCTCGACCGACAGGCCCGCGAAGTAACGGAGCTTGACCACTTCCGCCTTGAGCGGCTCCTGCCCGGCGAACCTGGTTAACGCTTCATCGAGGGCGAGCAGATCGTGGAACCGGTCCTCGACGGGAAGGACGATGGCGTCGAGCGGGATCCGCTTCTGATCACCGCCGTGCTTGGGCCGTCGCTTGCGGCGGGCGTTGTTGACCAGGATGCGGCGCATCGCCTCGGCGGCGGCGGCGAAGAAATGACCCCGGCCGTTCCAGTCCTGCCCTCGCTCGGAATCGAGCAGCCGGAGATACGCCTCGTGTACCAAGGCCGTCGCTTGGAGGGTCAGCCCCGGTTTCTCCTGGGCCAGCTTCTGTGCGGCCAGCTTTCGTAGCTCGTCGTAGACCAGCGGCAGCAATTGATCGGCGGCCTGGGGATCTCCCCGCTCAATCGCCGAGAGGACCCGTGTCACTTCATTCATCGAAGACGCCGCCCTCGGTCCCTTCGCTCCCGACGCGGCGGCGGCGGCCTACCCTGGAGCACCGTGGCCCCGATTCGAGTTGGATAAGAATGCCGCGAGGGCGCGGACGACCAGTCTCAAGAGTAAACCATGAGTCCAGAACAAGATAGGCGGGCGTCACTTCGCCGAAGCAGCCTCAAGGCTACACTTTCACCCGGTAGCGGCGCGGCTTCGATCACGCTCAAACCACGAGTGTCACTGCCAAATGGCGGCTGGTGACACGACTGCTGGGTCTACCCCAGCTTGGCGGGCACGGGCCCAACGACCCGGCGGCCATCGCGGTTCGTCAAAACACGTGGCAGAAAGTCGTGCCGACTCCTCCGATCCCGGTTGCGGTCCAGTCTCGAGCCCTGGACGCGGGCGAAAGTGCCGTCCTGGCCGTCGCGCTGGAGCAGCCGGATTCCCAGGTGACCATCGACGATCTCGCGGCCCGGCGGAGTGCGAGGACTCTGAATCTCCCTGTCCAGGGTACACTCGGACTCGTCCTCGTGGCCAAGCAACTGGGGATGATCCCGACAGTTCGCCCCGTCCTGGAACGGTTACGACGGACTGGAAAGCACGTGTCCGATGACTTGGCCAGGCAAATCCTCGATCAGGCCGGAGAGTGACCGTAGATGGCCAAGCTCAAGCCGACGAGGGACCGGAGTCCGCCGACCGCGGACTCGGTCCGGCCCGATCGCATCGGACCGATCGGGCCGGTCCGGTCCGTTGTGGGAGCCGGCTGCTGCCGGCGGTCGGTCTGGCCGAGCCGACCGGATCGGGAGCAGGAGCTCCCTCCTACAAGGGATCGGATCGGGCCGAACTGAGCGGCCCGGATCGGTCCTCCTCGCCCCTCGTCCCTAGCCCCTAGCCCCTAGCCCCGCCGGCTCCTTCCGGCGATCGGTCGGGCCAGTGCGGACCGGATCGGGCCGACCGGATCGGGCCGACGGGATCGGGCCGACCGGATCGGGAGCAGGAGCTCCCTCCTAACAAGGAGACCGATCCGGGCCGGTCCGCTGTGGGAGCCGGCTCCTGCCGGCGATGAGGCGGTTGGTCCGGATCGGGGGCAGGAGCCCATTCTTCAGGAAGATCTGGTTCGGGGCCGGCGGGCTAGCTCTCGATCGTGAGCCACTCGGCCGCTTGTGCGCTCAGCGCTCGGTCAGGGATTTGGCCCGCTGCACGCCGGCGAGGAACTCGCGGCGATAACCGCCCGGGTCGCGGGCGGAGACCGGCTGGGCGATCTCGAGGATGCCCCCGAAGGTCAGGGTGCCCTTGTTCGGCGAGTCGCGCAACAGCATCCCGAACCCGGCGACAGCCGCGGCGAATTTCAGGTCTTCGGAGGAGTCGGCGAACGCTCGACCGGGATCCACCACGCCGACCTCGATCAGGCGGCTGGTGTCGCCGGCCGGCGGCTTGTAGCGCAGCTTGACCGTGAACGACTCGTCACTGGCCGAGACCGATGTGCCTGTCCGGGTGTACTTGAGACGATCGATCCCGGAGGCGCCGTCGGGTGGGGCGAGCTGGTAGAGCGCCGTCACGTGATGGCCGGCTCCGACCTCGCCGGCATCCTTCGTGTCGTCGTTGAAGTCCTGATGGGCCATGATCCGGTTCTCGTAGCCGATCAGACGGTAGGCGCCGACCTTCGCCGGGTTGAACTCCACCTGGATCTTGACGTCCTTGGCCACGGTCACGAGCGTCGAGCCCATCTCCTCGACGAGCACCTTGTACGCCTCCCGGGGCGAGTCGATGTAGGCGTAGTGGCCGTTCCCCTTGTCGGCGAGCTTCTCGAGCGTGGCGTCCTTGAGGTTGCCCATGCCGTAGCCCAGGACGCTCAGGAAGATGCCGCTCTTCGCCTTCGCCTCGATCAGCCCCACCAGCTCGTCGAGGTTGGTGGTGCCGACGTTGAAGTCGCCGTCGGTGGCCAGGATCACGCGGTTGGTCCCGTTCTTGATGAAGTTCCTGGCGGCGACGTCATAGGCGAGCTGGATGCCGGCCCCGCCGTTGGTCGAGCCGCCTGCTGCAGCTGCTCGATCGCCTCGAGGACCTGAGTCTTGTGGAGGCACGACGTGGACGGGCAGTACCAGCCCCGATGCGCCCGCGTACACGACCATGGCGACCTGGTCATTCTCGCCGAGCTGCTCGACCAGCCGCTGCAGGCTCCACTGCACCAGCGGGAGCTTGTTGGGCGATTGCATCGACCCGGAGACGTCGATGAGGAACACCAAATTGCTCGCCGGACGGCGCGACTGGTCGATCGGCTTCGCCGCGATCCCCACCCGCGCCAGGCGGTGCGCGGCGTTCCACGGGCAGCCCGCGACCTCGACGTGCACGGCGAACGGATCCGCGTTGGAGGCGGCCGGTGGGGCGTCGTTATACGGGAAGTAATTGAGCAGCTCCTCGATGCGGACGGCGTCGCTGGGCGGCAGCATGTTCCGGGCGAGATAGCCGCGGACGTTGGCGTAGCTCGCCGTGTCCACGTCGATCGAGAAGGTCGAGAGCGGCTCGGCGGCCGACTGGTGGAACGGGTTCTCGGCGATGGGGGTGTAGGTCTCGGCCTCGGCGCTTGCGGCGTCTCGGAGGGCGAGGGGCCATCCAACTCGCGTTTGGCCATGTACTTCTTGACCGTACGGCTGCTGGAATCATCTGCCGTCTTGTACTGGACCGATCCGTCGGCGAGTGCAAGGATCTTGGCCTTTGCCCTCTCCGCCCCTGGTGCAGCGGCGGGCGCAGGGCCCGAGACCCTGCCCTGCGGTGGCGGGAAATCCCGGGCCACCCCACGATGCTCGGCGTCTTCCTGGCATCCCGCCTGGGCCAGGGTCAACCCGACGATGGCCAGGATCGATAGATACCGCTTCCTCAGAGAGACATCACTCATGGAAATCGTCCTCCGGCGCACGGCGTTCGTCCCGACGTGGGATGACAGGATCGAAGATGGGAGAAATGCGTTCGACCAGGGAGCGGTTGACGAGCGAACACCGCCACCCCGAGGCGACGGCGGACGCGCGAGAATTACCACGTCGACGACCGAGGCGTCTTCTTCTTAGATGTTCGTCGGACCGATCGGTTCCTTGGATCTATCCGGGGGATGGAGGACGAATCGGGCTGACCTGGTGCCATTCTATAACCTGGCGGCTCAGGGGCGAGCGGGGGATCTGCTCTCAATTCGTTCGGCGCCGTGGGCTCGCGTCACTTCTGGTCATCTGGAGTCACCAATTCCCAAAGACCATTCTGCTGCAACCAGATGGGGTCGGCGTTCCTGGCAATGAATGCGTCGAACGGGCAAGCCTTCGATCGTCTGGGGCCTGGGAACCCGCTTTTGTTTGCCATTTACAAATATGATCATAAAATTCGCATTCCGCTCGCGCCGGGCCTTTTTTTCGGCGGCGGTTCGCCTACGCTTCGGCTTCGGGGTTTTTCGGGTTTGCTTCGACATCGTCATGATCTGGATGATTGGTCGCGACGGCCGGCGCGGACAGGGCCGCCCGATTGATGCGACGCGAGGCATCGACGGTCCGGATGGCATGATCGATCCGGTCCATCGGCACGCGATGATACCCGTCGTCGCCGATGTCGAACCAGGGCGCGTCGCGTCTGGTTGCGCGTCGGACCTCGGTCGCCGACGGGTCGAGGCTCAACGCTCCGGCCGGGGGTGGGTCAGGGTGTCGAGGATGGTGGGCATGCCGTTGCGGTTGGCGAAGGTGCCGTGGCACTCGACGACGGACCCGGCATAGTCGGGGTGGCGGGCCTTGAGCAACCGGTGCAGGCGGCCGAGCCGGTGATGCGGGATCGCCGGGAAGAGGTGGTGGGGCAGGTGCATGTCCTGCCCGTAGACGAAGACCGCCCATCGCGTGAACGCGTCCGGGAAGAAGACCCGGGTGTTGGTCAGTCGACCGTCGTCGGCGTTAGTGTGCTGGTAGACGTCACGCAGCAGCAGGAAGAACGGGAACGACGTCGCCAGGGGAAGGGCCCAGAGGACCCAGAAGTAGAACGACGATCGCCCGTCCGTCGCGGCCCGCAAGAGCCCCAGCGCGACGAGGAACCAGGAGTAGTACGCGAGCCGCAGCACGCCGGAGGTCCGGCCCGAATACGGCTGACGAAACGGCGACTGGAAGAAGAACCGGCCCGGCAGTGCCGGCGCCACGGCCGCGATGAGCAGCGTCCCGGCAATCCCTTCGTACAACAGCCAGCCCGGCCGGCCCGCCAGCGTGATCGCCCACTGCCCGGCGATGAAGGCGAGCAGGTAGATCAGCCCGAGCACGGCGCCCGTCCGGGGCCAGACCCGGCCCGACCCGTGGCTCTCGGGCAGGCTACGGAGGTAGACGTTCTCGGCCCGGCCCAGCACGTTGATGTCGAGGTAGTCCTGCTCGTACTGGAGGAATGCCACCGGGTCGGTGAACGCTCGGAGGTAGAACGACTTGATGAACTGCCAGCGGGGCATCGGGAACCGCTCGACCATCTTGCTCCCGCCCAGACTGACGAGGTCCGGGTCGCGCGTTCGGGTCGTTGGTGTACTGATGATGAGCCAGGTGGAAAAGGCGGTAGAAGTGCAGGGTCGAACAGGATCGGGAACAGGCAGAAGAGGTCGCCGACCAGGTCGTTGAGGAACTTGTTCCGCAGCAGGCTGTAGTGAGTCGCCTCGTGGCCGAGTCCGGCCAGCCGATGCTGGATCGCACCGACCAGGACGATCGCCAGGGCTAACACGGGGATGTCGTAACCCCAGGACAGTCCCGCCGTTCGCCGCCACTCTCGGAACGCGATGGCCCCGCCGATGACCGCGGCCAGGCTGGCATATTCGATCGCCAGGAAACCCAGGTTCGTCGCGTGATCGCCGGCCCGGAGTCTCATGATTTCCTGGTTCAGTGCCGGGTCATTGAACGAAGGCCTGGCCTCCGACCGTGCGGTCGCCGACATCACTGCACCTGTTCCGATGTCCCGGAGCGCCCGCCCGGTGTTCCAGGCCGATGCGTCGGTTCCGGTAAGCCTCGCTCTCCGCGGGAAGGATATCCGCAAACTCAGGCCCGGGCAAGAAATCCCACTCAATCGGCGACGTGCCAGCTCGCTCGCTATCCCACTTGGAAACGGTCTTATCCAACCCTCCAGGTGACCAGCGACGGCTCAACGACAAAGCCATCTCCCATCCCCCTGAGAATCCGTTCCTCTTCTGAAAGCGACCTCTTCTCTCTTGCCTGAATTACTCATACTTTTTTCACGGCCCAACCTCGCCAATCCATTTGCATTGCCCAAATTATCCAGTATCATTGGAGCGGCTACCCTCCCAGGACACGGAGAGCCTCGAGATCATCGGCCTGACGTGATGGCGGCCTGGCGCGTCGCCCATGGGACGCGAGACCAGGCAGTCATGCGGCGGGCGGGCGGATTTCGGGGTTTGAGAGGCAACTCGCGGGCGGCGGAGCTTGTGCTGAGCCGGATAGGCCGGGGGGACTTTCTCGGTCCGCTGAACGTCCTGGGGACGGGCAGCGGGCGGGATGGTTCGCAGAGGGGCTGTCCTGCTGGCGGGTGGATGTACCAACCAGAGCAGTTTGCAACACACGAGGGATTCCCATGACGAAGATTCGACGCTCTTTCATCAAGGGTGCCACCGCGGCTGCGCTGAGCTTTGTGCTGGCGGCGGCCCCGGCTTTCGCCGGTCACGGTTCGAGCGGCGGCTCGAGCGGCGGCGGCCACAAGAGCAAGCACGGCTCGAGCGGCGGCGGTTTCATGAGCAAGCACGGCTCAAGCGGCGGGTCGAGCGGCGGCGGTTTCATGAGCAAGCACGGCTCGAGCGGCGGCGGCCACAAGAGCAAGCATGGCTCGAGCGGCGGCGGTTTGATGAGCAAGCACGGCTCGAGCGGCGGCGGCCACAAGAGCAAGCACGGCTCGAGCGGCGGCTCGAGCGGCGGCGGAGTCGTCTACGGCTCGAGCGGTGGCTCGTACTGAGCCGGTGCATCGGCCCGGCCGTCCGCCTGCCCGGCGGACCGGCCACCCGGTCAAACTTGATGGTCACCGCGCGGGGATGACGCGACGACTTCGTCCGTCTCCCCGGGCCTTGCTCGGCGAACCGGTCCCGATCCCACGGAACAGATTTGGGGAGTTCCTGTCGTGAGCGTCCATGACGCCGATGGTCTTGCTGCGCGCCGGAGGCCGGCGGTGGGACGGAGCCCAGGCGACGATGGCTGCGACGTGCGGTCAGCCTCTGGCTGGTGCTCCACCTCTTCGCCATCATCATCGCGCCGGCGTCGGTGGCACCCGCCTCCGAGCTGGCGCGCGGGGCTTGCCGGCTCCTCCAGCCCTATCTTGGCGCACTCTATCTCGATCACGGGTACCACTTCTTCGCCCCCGAGCCGGCGGAGAGCACCCTTCTTGCCTATACGGCCGAACGCGCGGATGGGACGGTCGTCCACGGTCGGATTCCCGACCGCTCGACGAATCCACGGCTGCTGTATCATCGATATTTCATGCTCACCGAGCACATGAGCGACGCCCCCGAAGAGGTCGCTGGGCTCTGGTACGCCTCGTACGCTGAGCACATCGCCCGCGAGCAGGGGGCCGAGCGGGTCCGGCTGATCGAGCAGACGCACAACTTGCCGACCATGGAGCGGGTGCGCGAGGGCGGACACCTGGACGATCCGGAGAGCTACGACGACGAAGAACTGGGGGTGTTCCCATGAGGCGAATCCGCGATGCCTTCGTCGCCTACGTGAAGGACTCGGTCGGCGCCCTGTCCTCGTCCTGGGACGCGTTCTGGTTCACGCCGGCCGACCCGAGCCTGCTGGGCGTCCTGCGGGTGCTGACCGGCCTGATGCTGCTGTACACGCACGCCGTCTGGGGGCTCGTCCTGCCCGAATTCTTCGGCGAGACGCCCTGGCTGAGCGAGTCCCTGGTACGCAGCCTGTCCGACGGACTCTACAGCTACTCATTCTGGTGGCTCGTGCCAGCGGGGGGGATGTGGCCCGCGTACTGGGCGTCGATGGCGATCCTCGCCCTGTTCACGATCGGCCTGTGGACGCGGGTCACCTCGGTCCTCGCGTTCCTGGTCACTGTGTCATTTATCTACCGCGTGCCCGAGGCGACCTTCGGCCTCGACCAGATCAACGCGATGCTGACCCTGTACCTGGCGATCGGGCCGAGCGGCCGTGCGCTGTCCTTGGATCGCTGGCTGGCAGTCCGGCTGGGACGGGTCGGGTCGGGCCGGCCCGAGCCGGTGGCGGGGGCCAACCTGGCGCTCCGGCTGATCAACGTGCACATGTGCGTCATCTACTTCTTCGCCGGGATCTCCAAGCTCCAGGGCGAGGCGTGGTGGAACGGCGAGGCGATGTGGCGGTCCTTCTCGAACCTCGAGTACCAGTCGATGGACATGACCTGGCTGGCCTGGCATCCGCGGTTGCTCGAGCTGATGACGCACGTCTCGGTGCTGTGGGAGATCTCGTTCGCCGCGTTGATCTGGCGGCCCCGGCTGCGGCCGATCGTGCTGACGCTGGCGGTGGCCTTGCACATCGGCATCGGCGCCTGCCTGGGCATGTGGACCTTCGGGCTCATCATGCTGGTCGGCTGTGCGTCGTTCCTGCCGACCGAGCTGATCGGGCGATTGGTAGAGGCCATAGTACCCGTCCGCGAGCGTGCCCGGGCGGCTAGTGACTCGGTGCCGGCGATGGCATCGCCGGTCGCGTAATTCTCGCGGTCAAGAGGCGACAGTGGCGGGCGGCTCGCGTTGCGATCGAAAGCGACGCGGGCGCCCGTTCGTCCGCCGCTCGGGTCGGCCCGCGGTAGCCGTCGTGCGTGATTCACGTCGCGGGGCTCGTTGCGGATCGGATTCGGACGAGGTCCATTTGAGTATGAACGACGAATGATCTCAGCCCGGCCTGGAGGACCCGGCGACTGACGTCGCCGAAGTCGGCGCCGTGGGGCCGGCGACGTCCGTCCTCCCCCCGCGCCGTGGGACCGGCCGGGCGAACCGGCGACGTCAGCCGCCCGGTCTTCCCTCTCGTGCGACTCCTCACATCAAACATCGGTCGCACCCCACCTGGATGATTCTGGCCACCTGGGCCGAGTTCTTTTCGGTCTCGATTGACAACACTGTACGGGCGGGTAGTATGTCCTTGCCTGGTGTTCAGTCGTACCGTGGAGCTCGCCATGCCGGTCCCGCTCAAGACTTCCAGCCGCGACGCGATCGAGAAGGTCAAGGAACTGCGTGAGCGATTGGGGATGTTCTCCTTCGAGAGCGAAGGGGGTCGACGGGAATGCGGGGAGCGAGCGGGCTCGGTCCCGGGGCTGGACCTGGATCTGCGACCGGGGGTGATCGTGGAGTGGCTGGTGGCGCGGCCCGGGTCGGGGGCGTGGACCTCGACGTTGGGCATCCTGTCACGCTGCCTCGATGGGCGAGGCACCTGGGCGATCGTGGACCCACCCGGAGAGGTCTACGTCCCGGCCCTCTCGGGTTGGGGTGTCGATCCGAGCCGGGCGTTGCTGCTGCGGCCGTCGACGCTCCATGAGACGTGCTGGGTGATCGAGCAGTGCCTGCGATGTCCCGGGGTGTCGGTCACCTGGGCTTATATCGAGAATCGATTATCGCCGACGGTGTTGCGCCGCTGGAAGATGGCGGCGGAGGCCGGCGGCGGGCTGGGCTTGCTGTTTCGACCGGACCTGGCCCGGCGGGAACCGACCTGGGCCGACCTCCGTCTGCGGGTTTCACCGTTATCGGGAGGCCAGGGTGAAGCCAGACGGATAAGAATCGACGTGCTCTATCGCCGGGGCGGCCTCGGAGGCATCGCCCAGGTATGGGAGATCGACCATGCCGCGGGTGATGTGCGTCTGGTTCCCCAGGTGGTCCATCCAACGGCTGCGGAGCGCAGCGGCCGGAGCTTAGGCGTCGCGAGATCGTCCTTCACGGCATCCAGTCGCAGCGACCGGTTGTGACGCAGTGTTCTCCTGGCGCCGGACGCCGCGGCGTGCGGGCCGGCTTGCCTCTCTCCGAGGCCAGGGCGCTGTTGCCCCGGGCCATGTTCTCGCCGGCCGATCCCGGGGCCGATCTCGCCGGCCTGCGGCAACTGGCCCTCGAGTGTCAGCGCTTCTCGCCGCTGGTCGGGCTGGAAGAGAGTCCCGAGCCCGAGTCGCTGCTCGGACAGGTGGAGGGCTGCACGCATCTCTGGGGCGGCGAGGCGTCGTTCGTCGAGGAGGTCCGGGCCTACTGGCGTGACCGCGGGTACGAGGTCCAGCTCGCACTGGCCGACTCGGTGACGGCGGCCTGGGCGCTGGCGCACACATCGCGTTTCTCGGTGGCGCCGTCGGGAGAGGCCGCGAGGGCCCTGTCGGATTTGCCGGTCGAAGCATTGCGGCTGACCGACACGATCCTCGGCCGGCTGAGGACTCTGGGACTGGACACTATCGGGGATGTCCTCGGGCTCCCTCGCGAGTCGCTCGGCGCACGATTCGGGGTTCTGCTGCCTCGTCGGCTCGACCAGGCCCTTGGGCTGTCGCCCGAGCCTTTTGTGTGCGAACGGCTGGCGGAGCCGCTCAGTACGCTGCGCGAATGGGAAAGGCCCATCGACGATCGGCTGGCGCTCGTCGAGCTGTGCCATCGGATGCTGCGCGAGCTGGTCTCGATGGCGGATCGGCATGCGATGGGACTCCAGGAGCTCGAGGGGGAATTTCAGACCGAGGGAGGCCTTGTCAGACTGAGCATCCGGCTCACCGAGCCCACGCGGGACGCAGCGCACCTCGAGAAGCTGCTCGAGCTGCAGCTCGAGCGGCAGGAATGGTCCGGCGGAATCACTTCGGTGCGCTGGACCGCGGTGCGACTGGGCCGGGTCGGAGAGTCCCAATGCCGATGGTTCGACGACGATCCCGAGGCGGATCGTGCGCGTACGCTGGTCGCGCTGATCGACCGGCTCAGCAGCCGACTGGACGCGGGCGCCGTGCTGCGGGTCGAGGTCATTCCCGATGCGCAGCCCGAGTGTGTCGCGCGGCCTCTGCCCTGGATGAACGCCGACGCGGGTGCGGTCGGGGCTTTCCTCCTGCCGCCGGAGACCTCGCGGGGACGGCCGTTGCGGCTGTTCGCCGATCCCCATTGCGTGGAGGTCTTGCCAATCATCCCCGACGGACCGCCGACCCGGATCGTCTGGCGCGGCCGGGCCTATCCGGTGATTCGCGCCTGGGGACCCGAACGCATCGCGACGGGCTGGTGGCGGGGCGTGGACGTCGAGCGCGACTACTACCGCGCCGAGTGGGAGGACGGCACTCACGCGTGGGTCTACCGCGATCGCCGCACGGATCGCTGGTTCCTCCACGGTTTCTTCGATTGAGATGCAATGCCTGACCAACCACCGGGGAAACTCCATCGCCCGCGACGGCCGACAGGGCACGCTCTCTCGGACGTGCCGACGGAGCGTTATTTCGAGCTGCACTGCAAGACGAATCTCTCGTTCCTGGAGGGTGCGTCGCATCCCGACGAGCTGGTCGCGGAGGCGGTGCGGCTGGGCTATGCCGGCCTCGCGGTGACCGATCGAAATTCGCTGTCGGGTGTGGTCCGCGCCCATAGTGCGGCCGGGGAATCCGGTCTCAAGCTGGTGATCGGGGCGGAGGTCACGCTCGTCGACGCCGCGCCGATCGTGCTATGGGCGATGGATCGCGGCGGATATGGACGGCTCTGCCGGCTCCTGACGCACGGCCGACGCCAGGCGCCCAAGGGCGAATGCCGGCTGTCGTTCCAGGATGTCGCCGCCCATGCCGAGGGACTGCTGATCGGCGTGTTGCTGGCGACGGAGGGGGACCTCGCGGCCAGGCTGGCGCGTTGGCGTCACGTCTTCCTCGATCGGACCTATGCGGTCGCCGAGCTGCGTCGCGATCTCGGCGATGATCGGCGATTCGGGCGCTGGCAAGACGCTGCGCTGGATGCGTGCGTCCCGATCGTCTACGCCGGCGACGTCCACTACCACCATCCCCGGCGCCGCTATCTTCAGGACGTGCTGACGGCGATCCGACTCAAGACGACGGTCGCCGCGCTCGGCGCCGCGCTTCCCCAACGGCGAGCGGTGCCTGCGTCCGGTCGACGACATCCTCCGGGCGTTCCCCCAGTGTTCGGCGGCGATCCGACGGACGGTCGAGGTCGCCGACCGCTGCGGGTTTTCGCTGGACGAGCTGCGGTATAGCTATCCGGAAGAGTTGTGTCCCGCGGGCGAGACCCCCATCTCGTACCTGACAGGGCTGGCCTGGGCCGGGGCGCGGGAGCGGTACCCTGCAGGCGATTCCGAGCAAGATCGGCGAACTGGTGGCGCGGGAGCTGGCGATCATCGACGAGCTGCATTACGCGGCCTATTTCCTGACCGTCTGGGACCTGGTCCGCTTCGCCCGCGGGCGGGGCATCCTGTGCCAGGGGCGGGGCTCCGCGGCCAACTCGGCGGTCTGCTACTGCCTGGGAGTCACCGCGGTCGATCCGGACCGCATCGACCTGCTGTTCGAGCGGTTCATCTCGAAGGAGCGGAACGAAGCCCCCGACATCGACGTCGATTTCGAGCATCAGCGGCGTGAGGAGGTGATCCAGTATGTCTATGAGAAGTACGGCCGCGAACGGTCGGGGATGACGGCCGAGCTGATCACATACCGGCCGCGGTCGGCGATGCGCGACGTGGGCAAGGCGCTGGGATTGTCGCTCGACCGGGTTGATCACCTGAGCAAGGTCATCGGCCATCACGACGCGGGCGAGTCTTTGCCCGCGAGATTGCGCGAGGCCGGGCTCGAGCCCTCGACCCGGCTGGCGCGGCAGTTGGTCCACCTGGTCCGCGAGCTGTTGGGGTTTCCCCGGCACCTGTCGCAGCACGTCGGCGGGATGGTCCTGACCCAGTTCCCGCTCTGCGAGATGGTGCCGATCGAGAACGCCAGCATGCCCGACCGGACCGTCATCCAGTGGGACAAGGACGACCTCGACGCGCTGGGGATACTCAAGGTGGATTGCCTTGCGCTGGGGATGCTGTCGGCCATCCGGCGAGGTCTCGACCTGATGGCCCGGCACGCGGGCCAGCGGCTGGACCTGGCGACGATCCCGGCCGAGGACCCCGAGGTCTACGAGATGATCCAGCGGGCCGACACGATCGGCGTGTTCCAGATCGAGTCGCGCGCCCAGGCGAGCATGCTGCCGCGTTTGAAGCCGCGGTGTTTCTACGACCTGGTCATCGAGGTGGCGATCGTGCGACCGGGACCGATCCAGGGGGACATGGTCCATCCCTACCTGCGTCGTCGCAGCGGTCAGGAAGCGGTTGCGTACCCGAACGAGGCGGTGCGCGAGGTGCTGCAGAAGACTCTCGGCGTGCCGCTGTTCCAGGAGCAGGCGATGAAGCTGGTCGTCGTCGCGGCCGGCTTCACGGCCGGCGAGGCCGACCAGCTCCGACGCGCCATGGGCGCCTGGCGGCGGACCGGCGTCATCGAACAGTTCGAGGCGAAGCTGATCCAGGGCATGCTCTCGCGGGGATACACCGAGGAGTTCAGCCGGAACCTCTTCCGGCAGCTCGAGGGCTTCGGCTCGTATGGATTCCCCGAGTCGCACGCGGCGTCATTCGCACTGTTGGTCTACGTCTCGGCCTGGATCAAGTGCCATCATCCGGCGATCTTCCTGGCGGCCATCCTCAACAGCCAGCCGATGGGGTTCTATGGGCCCGCCCAGCTCGTGGCCGACGCGCGGGCGCACGACGTCGAGGTCCGCCAGGTCGACGTGAATCACAGCGAGTGGGAGACCACGATCGAACCCCGTGCCGACGACGCGAAGCTCGCGGTGCGGCTGGGGTTTTCCATGATCAAGGGATTGCCGGAACTGGTGGCCGAGACGATCGTCCAGGCGCGTGCGTCCGGTCCATTTCGATCCCACGGCGACTTCGTCGCACGGTCGAGACTGACGAATGCGGTCCTGGCTCGCCTGGCGGCCGCCGACGCCTTCGGCTCGCTGGGAGTGGCGCGGCGGCCGGCGCTCTGGAGCTCGCTGGCCGCGGGCCCGCCGCTTCCGCTGTTCGCCGGCCTGACTGATGAGGAGGATCCACCGCCGTCATTGTCGCCGCTGTCGTCTCCCCAGGAAGTGGTCCTGGATTACCAGTCCAAGGGGCTCTCGTTGCGAGGCCACCCCGTCGGCGAGCTGCGTGAAACTCTGAACGGGCTGGACGTCGTCCCGACCGCGCGTCTCAGGGAGTTGGCCCCCGATCGCCGTTATCGTGTCGCGGGCCTGGTCCTCTCGCGACAGCGGCCGGAAACCGCCAAGGGGATCACGTTCATGACACTGGAGGACGAGACCGGTACAGCCAACCTGATCATCCGGCCGAGGGTGTGGGGGCGCTTTCGACGCGTCGCCAATGGAGGTGGGGCGCTCATCGCGACGGGAATGCTGCAAAGCCAGGAGGGTGTGATCAACCTGATCGTGGACAGCCTCGACGACCTGACGGGCCGGCTGCCCGAGCTGGATCATCGGTCCAGGGACTTCCGATGACTCCGACGTGGATCGGTCGAGGGGCGAAGGCGATTTGAGAATGGGCGGCGCTGGATTCGAACCAGCGACTTCCACCGTGTGAGGCAAGCGAAATGGCCCGAAATGCCGACCGTAACCGCAATGCTGTCAACGCTTTGTGGAAACCAGCCCTCATTTGCAAGCGCGAGCAACCGTGATCTCGCAAGTGCAACGCTGGACGGTATTTGCGGAATCGCCCCTTACTGCCGTCCGAGGCTAACCCGGTAGTGGACGGTAGAAACGGGCCGGCGCGGTCAGTCCTCGGTGATGGAGTCCGACCCGGCCTTGCGGATCATCTTGCCCCAATCCCTCTCGACCGCGGGACGCAGGATCTTCGAGAGATAGCCCGCCATGGGCTCGCCCCGGTCCGCCGCGATGAGCTTCGCCTTGTGGATGAGGTCCCGGTCGATCTTCGTCGCGCCGAGCTTCGGGCCGGTCTCGGATTTCTTGCGGGGCATGATCCCCTCGAGAGTCGCAGGCATGGTTTCCTCCGTTTCCAGGGTCGTGAGTGTAGCAAGGGAACCGAGCTTCGTCTCTCCCATTGTAGGAAGCGAATCCGCTCTATTCAAGGTGACCGATGTTTTCGGAGTACCCTATTGATTCAGGTTACCTCTATCCATAGGATACCTCACGCCGGGCCAACGTCGGCCCGCCAATCGCCACCACGAGGGGCAACGCCATGCAGAGTGCCACCGCTGAAGCCAGGGAGTTGGACCGTCAGCTCAACGCCGCCCGCGACCCCGCGGAGATGCGCCGCCTCATCACCCGCCGCCGGCTGGTCCGGGCCGGGATGGACTTCGACGCCGCCGTGAAGCGCCTCGAGCTCGAGCTTCCCGTCTCGCCCATCCGCGAGGCGTTCCCGTTCCGACTCGGCTAACCTGCCGCCATTCGGCGTATAACTTGCTTTGTTCTGCATCCCATGATTTGCTGATACGACTGGCCCCGATGTCGGGGCCAGCATTTCCACCGACGAAGGGACACCCGATGAACCGCAGAGACGCCTTGCGTTCCGCCCTGCCCGCGATCGCCGGACTCGGCATCGCCGCCCCCGTTGCCGCCGCCCTGGCCGGAGCCCCCGGCCCGGACGAGCGCCATCGACCGCGAACTCGCCGACGTCACCGCCGAGATCATCGCGGTGCAGTCGAAGGATTGCCCCCGGCTCCAGGCCAAGGCGTGGCTTCTCGACGGCCTGGTGCAGTTGCTGCGCACCGCCTACGAGTTCGACGACTCGATCGGCGCCGACGAGTTCCACCGCGCCATCGTCCCCCGGCTCGAGGCCATCGAGGATCGGGCCTTGAAACTCGGCCGCTGAGTCCACCCGTCCCGTCCGCCGGGGCGCGGTGTCGCGCCCCATCTTTTCCTTCCGACCCCATCGCCAGAACCAGGAGACTTCACCATGTTGAACCGCCGAACCGCGATCGCCACCTCGCTCGCATCCGCCGCCGCCACGGTCCTGCCCGACCAGCTCGTCGGCGCCGCGTCCGAAATCAACCGTGATATTATCACGGTTGATTCCCCCGGACCCCGGGACCTCCCGCCGTTCCCGACACCGGACCTCCCGCTCGATGAGATCCTCCGCCGCACCATCGCGTGGGCCGGGGGACCGGCGAACGCCATCCTGGCTTTGCTCGTCGCGCACTCCCGGGCTATCTCGCCGACTGCCCCGACGACATCACCGACGCCGAGATTCACCATATCGAGGCGATGGCCGTGGACCTCGATTATGCTGTCATGGCCAGGCCCGACGACGCCCCCGACTTCGATTACTACGCCGCGCTCGGCCGCGCCTGCAAGCGCCACGGCTACAACCACCGACGGCCGCGCTGGCCGAGGAGTTCGAGCGCGAGGAGGCGGAACGCGCCGCCGCCAAGCTGGCCGCCGCGACGGCCTGAGTGATCCGCCCCGCCTGCTACCCGGCCTCCATCCGGCCGCGGCCTCTTGCTCGAGGGACCGCGGCCGTTCTGCTCGCCATGGTTGGGCTCGACGCCGACGGGCAGGAGATCCGCACCATCTGGCTCAAGGGTGAGCAGTGGTGGGTGGCAGTGGACGTCTGCGGGGCGATCGAGATTGTGAACCCATGGAACGCCCTGGTTTCACTTGATGCTGACGAAAAGGGTCTCCATCAAATGGAGACCCCTGGTGGCCTCCAACAGATGGCCGTCGTCAACGAGCCGGGCTTGTATCACCTGCTCTCCAAGAGCAACAAGCCGAAGGCCAAGGAGTTCTGGCGCTGGGTCCGACACGAGGTTCTGCTTTGCACCTCACCCCGACCGCCGCACCATCTTCGCCAGCGCCCGCCGGTGCCTGGTGCTCGCCTTGATCGGCAACGACCCGGCCAGCCGCCACGCCAGCGTCTCCGCGCGGCCGCGGCGGGCAGGATGCACCTTCGCCACCCGTCGGCCGTCCTGGAGGCAGCGTAGGCCCTCGGGCACCCGCAACGCGGACATGCAGCCGCGGCCCGGACTTCGACACTGGTCAATGTCGCCCCCCTGCTGGTTGTCCTGCGTCCGCCCGGCCGGCGGCGCTCGAGGGTCGGCCGCCGATCCGGATGAACTCGATCAGCCGATCGGCCTCGAGCCGTCGCCGGAGATGAGGCGGCCGGCGCCGCTCGCCCTCGCGGCAATGCGCCAGGCCGGCGCCGAGCATTTCGGGCAGGCTACGGCCAAGACTTCCCGCTGCGTCATGATCGACATGCACCTACTCCCGGCCCTCTCGGGCCTCTGGTTGCTCCGCTGGCGTGCCGCGGGTCCTGGACGGTCAATCGGGCGAGGGGACCGTCGATCGCCCCAACGGGGGCAGACTGGACGGCCCCGGCCCCGGTCAGAAGTTCCCCGCCATGGCCGCGAAGGCGATTTCCCGGCCGCCCAGCCGCGCGCCTCGGCCCCGATCGCGCCGCCGATCTTGCCGAGCAGGTCCACCATCTTCGCCGTGTTCTTGGCCGTCGCCTCGGCCGGCCCCTTGGCCTGGGTGGCGCCGCCGAACCGGGCGCATCAGGATCGCGTTATTTGCCTCCTTCGACCCGGCCACGATGGCACTGGCCAGCTTCGGCCCGCCCGCCTCCATCACCGGGGACTTCATCGCCCCCATGGCCGCGGGGGACTTGGCCAGATCCTTCTGCAGCGCCGCCGTCTTCGCCCGCGCGTCGGCGAAGAATTTGTCCACCTTCTCCGAGTTCCACGGCGAGTTCGCCATCACCCCGAGCTTCTGCCAGCTCTCGTCCGCCTTGATCGACATGCCGGCGGAAATCTCGTCGAAGAACTTGGCCGCTCCGATCTCGGCGATGCCGAATTGCTTGCCGACCCACTCGAGCCCCTGCACAATCCGGGCCAGCAACCAGTACAGGCCGCTCGAGAGCTTCTGGAGCCCCACGAACACGGCCTGGCCGATCAGCCCCATCGTCTGCCATGCGTTCGAGACGAAGCCGATCGACTGCTGGAGGACGCCGATAGAGGCGGCCTGCTGCGACATGGCCCCGATGGCGTTGACGGAGCCCGAGACGGCCGCGTTGCCGGTGTCGTTCCACAGGCTCGAGACGACCGTGAGCCCGACGTTGAACTCGGACATGAGGGCGGTGGCGACGGGGAGCAGCTTGTCGCCGATCGCCGCCGAGAGGTTTTCGATCCGGCCCCAGAGGGCCTCGGACTGGCTCGAGAACCGGCCCTGATTGGCCGCGAAGAAACCCGCGTCTTGGCGCCTGCTCCTGGATCAGCGCGAGCGCGGCCATCTTCTTGGCCCCGTCGGTCGCGGTCGCCGCGGTCTTAGCCAGTCCCATCGAGACGGCCTTCGTCGCCACGGCGTCGGCCTTGAGGAAGATGCCCAATCGCTCGATGGGGTCGAACTCACCTCGAAGCGCCCCGATCGCCGTGAAGGCTTCGTCCGTCCGCATGCCCTTGATGGCCGCCAGGTCCATGCCCAGCTTGGTAATGTTGGTCCCGAGCTTCGCCGATGCGTCGGCCGCCATCCCGGCGCCCTGGAACATCGACCCGAAGTTTGTGGATGCCTCGATGAAGGACCGCTTCGAGACGCCGAACGCATCGCCCATCCGGTTGGCCTCGGAGATGATCGAGGACGACGCATCGCCGAAGATCGCCTTCGAGGCGGTCATCGCGTCGGACAGGCTCGAGGCTGCCGTCACGCCCTTGTAGATGGCCACGCCGAGCCCGGCCCCGGCCGCCGCCGCCATCAGCCCGTTGAACGCGGTGCCCAGCCCAGCGACCTTCGCCCCGAAGTCGTTCACCATGCCGCTGGCCTTGTTGAGCCCGGAGGATAGGCCCTTGGTCCCCACGACCATGTTGATGCCGATGCTACCAATCAACGCCATTGCAAGCTTCCTTTCCAGTCATGCCTTGATACCGTTGAATTTCGCCGCCGCCCGCCCCATGGGCTCGACCGCGTAGCTGGGCAGCTTCTCCAGCTTCGGCACGTCGTCCATGTCGAAGATCCGGTCCCCGTTCGCCTCGCACGCCGCCGCCGCGACCATGATCGGCCAGAGCCGCCAGCTATGCTTGCGGTCGCCAGCCAGGCCCATCATGATCCGGTGCAGCTCGACCGGCTCGAGCCGCCGGAAGTAGACGGTGCCGATGCCGGGGACCACGAACGGCTCGGACAGGTCGGGCATGCGATCCTCGGAGGTTGATCCCGCCCGCGGACGCCGCCTCCCAGAGCACCGCGGGCAGGCGAAAGTATCGTGTCAGCGCACGCCGAGAGCGCGCCCATCCCGGCGAGGGTGCCGGCCGGTTGGCGGTTTCCTGGTGCGATCGTCGCGACGATGGCTTCGGCATGACCGGCGCAGGTCGCGATCCGGCGCCCGTGGTCGTAGCTGGACACAACCTGGCTTGCCGGGAGCTTGCAGAAGGCGCACTTGGGGTGGGCCTTCAAGAACTGGCTCGCCCGCGCGAACGTGGTCGTCATACAGGCGAGCGAATGCGATTGGATCGCGCTTATCTGGCTCATCGGTCGATCGATCCTTTCGGGGTCGGGGGATGCCACGCGCGCCGCCTCGGAGGACGACGCGCGGGGCGAGGGGGTCAACGTCGGCCGCGGGGCGCACGGCGCAGGAGCGCTGCCGGTGATGTTGCGGGACACCATGCCTGGCATGCCGCCGCTCGAGGCGACTGGCGCCGGCCCGTTGCCGGCCCTGGCGCCGCTGGTGGACAGGCCCAGGATGCCAGGCACGTTGTCGGGGACGCCGCCGGTCGCGCCGGTCGGCGGTGGAGTGGAGACCGCGAGATCCGCCGCGGCGGAACCCGAGCTATCCGTCGAAGCCGGTCGCTGGGTGCGCGGGCATCTTCGACTTGTCCATCGGTCACTTCTTTCTTGTTTGGGGTCGGGGGAGGAATGGGGGTTGTCGTGGTGGCGACTCAGGCCGGCGCGCTGAGGTCGCGCCGTCGCGCGTTCGGCACGCGCGAGCTTCTCGGCGATGTCGGCGCGCTCGACGACCGGGGCTTCGATCGGGGTTGGCGCCTGCATGGGCTGGCCGAACGATACGTTCGGCATCGGGGAGCCGTCGGCGCGTGCCGTGCGGGTGGGTCGCCGGCGCGTCGTGTTCTGGCCCGGGGTGGAAGTCGCCCATGCCCCGCTTCTCCACGAACTCGGCCGCGTCGGCTTCGCTCATCGAGACCACGGAGCCGGCGTTGACGAGCCGGCGGCCTTCCTTGAAAAACGGACCACGGACCTTCACGAAAACAGTGCTCATCTATCTTCATCCTCTCATCGGGAACGGGGGTCGATGCCCGGCCGCGCGGCCGGGTCGGGTCGGGTCGGGTCAGTAGGCCGGGAACGTCTTGATGTCGGCGCCCGGGGTGGCGAAGAACCGGGCCGCCGACTTGAGGAACCGCGCCAGGCGAAGCGACGGCTTGCCCTGCACTTCCAGGAGTCCCTTGGCGATGGGGATCGCTGCCTCTCGCTCGTCCATGCGGAATTGCCGGCCGGGAATGCGCCGCTGGCCGCCGTACTCTCCGGCCTCGAGCGCGATCACCGCGACGGTCGGACCGGCGGAGGCCTTCGCGCGGGCCTCGCGAGCATGCTCGCGCCGCCGCCTCGTAGCTTGCCATCGACTCGCCGCGATTGAGCACCGCGAGGACCTGCTTTCCGAGCGGGGTCAGCTCGTCCAGCGCCCGGACATGGCCGTGATGGATGTGGTGCACCGCGAGATACTCGCGCGGCTCGAGGATCGTGCCGACGGGCGAGATGCCGAACCCGGGCAGGACTCGCGTCGGCTTGAGCACCTCCACCCGGACCCGCGGCCCCTTCGTCCAGTACACCGAATCCATCGGGTCGGGGGGGAGCGGGACGGGTGGCGACTGTCCGGGCTCGAGGCGGATGGCGTACCCGGCCTTGATGAACACGTCGGGTAGCGCCTCGTCGATCTCGACGACTTCGGGGCTTCGGTGATGCAGGCGCGAGCCGATCAATGTCGTCGTCAGGACCACATACCGGCCCGGGACGATGGCGTGGACTCGCCCTTCGGCCGCCAGCGCGGCGTACAGGTCGCGCGGGAGATGCTGCTGGCTCCCCGCGGGCAGGTGACGGGTACCGGCGACGACGCCGGTCGGATCGGCGATGGTGCACCGCACCAGGTCGTTGCTCGAGACGGGCGGGGGCGCCTCGAGGGTTGCTGTCATGGTCATGCGAGGGGTCCTTTCGGTCGGGGACGGGGCAAGGGTCAAAGAATCGTGGCGAAGCCGGCGCGGGCCAGGCCGGCGGCGGCCTCGCGAGGGACCTCGACGACGCAGCCGCGCGGGATAACTGCCTGGATGGCGTCCCGGCCGTCGGGGCGGGTGCAGAGCAGGGTCAAGCCTTGCTCGTGGAGGATCTCCACTCGGGCCAGTAGCCCGTCGCCCTGGTCGTCGTCGGGCGGGGTCGGCTGGCGGGGGTAGAAGGCAGCGATTCGGTTTGCCATGGGGGGTCCTTTCGCGGGTTCGAGGCTAGCGGGATTGTCCGTCCCATCTCTTGCCGACGTTCCGGCCCTGGTCGTCGATGTACAGGGTTGCTCGCTCGGCCGCGGTGATCAGCCCGACGCGGGCAGCGAACCGGGCGCGGGAATCCGGGGGGACGAAATTGGTCGATGGCTTGTCGGGTCGCCGCCCGCAGGAGTTGTAGCGCACCAGCTCCAGGGCGCACCGGCGGATGGCTTCGATCTCGCCGGGGGGCAGCTCGCCGATCCGGTGCAGGAATTCGACCTCGGGCTCGCCTTCGGCCTGCACGTCGCCCGGGTCGCGGTCGAACTGGTACCAGGCTTCGGGCCGACTGCCGGGGGAGCGCCGCAGGTGCTCGGCGAGGATGAGGTCGCGGAACTTCTCCCATAGCTGCTTCCACAGATGCGGGTTCTCGCGGAGCGGAGCCTCGCCGAAGCCTCGGAGGAAGGGCTCGCCCGTGGCGACGTGGGATAGCGCGAAGCTATCCGGGGCGGTCGTGCTCATGATGTCACCCCCAGCAACGCGTGCCAGTCGCCGTAGGCGCCGCCCGAGCCGGCCGGCGCTGGACGGGCCGACGCGGGGGTCAATTCCAGCTCGGCGTCGATCCGGACGATGCCGGCCACGGCGCCCGCGTGCACCTTCACCGCCGGGTGGGCAGCGAGGTTGCCGCGGTCGGACTCGACGAACGCGCCGTCGGCCTGGAGTTGCCGGTAAGCCGTCTCGGCCAGGTCGCACAGCTCGGCTCGCCGGATCACGAGGTTGACGTCGGTCCGCTCGAGCGAGCCGCGCTGGCGCAGCAGCTCGGCCACGCGGGAGAACTCGGCGCGGGCCGCCGGGGACAGGTGCGCCGGCGGCGCCCACGTCTGCGTCAGGGGGACGATGGTCTTGAGCTTCACCTTCGGTCCGCGCTTGGCCATGGTCGGGGTCCTCAATGGCCGCTGTAGATGAATCCGTGGGAGGGGATGCCGGCCGCCCGGAGTGCCTCGAGCGAGAGCCTCATCGTGGTCCCGCTCGTGAGCAGGTCGTCGATCACCAGCACCAGGCCGGGCCGGGGGTCGGGGACCTCGACGACGTAGGGCGCCTGGCGCCGCGAGTCCCACGGCGAGTGGTAGAGCTTGCAGTCGGTCCGCCTGAGCATCGGGGCGAAGGGCAGACCGAGTGCGTCGGCCGCGGCCGCGCCGAGGGCCTCGGCCGCATAGGGTCCGGGAGCCGAGGCGCCTTGCGGCGGGGTCGTGACGACCGTCCCGGGAGGACGGACGCCGCCATCCCAGAGCTTCACCAGCTCGGCCAGCGCCGCGGCGAACCCGGCCAGCAGCGGCGCGATCGAACGGCGCGGCCGCCTTCCAGGTGATCAGCCGGGTTCGCAGCTCGTGGGAGAGGTAGGCCGCCCAGGTGCCCACGATCGGGCCGGCGCCGCCGCGTAGCCGCTGTGAGTGGCCCAGGCGAAAGCGGCCCTTCGGCTCGGCGATGGCGCGACTCCCGCGCTTCAGCAGGGGGATCGAACGGGGGTAGGAAATCGTCGATTTCATGGCGATTCTGGCTTACTCGGAAGGTTTTTCACTCTGGAAACCGAAATAAAAGCGCACGGAGGGGTCGCTGCGGTACCGAAAGCTAAAGCCGTAGAAAACAATACCCCCTCCCCCTCTTATGCGTTCACGCTTCTGCATGCACCCACTTCGCATGCACCCATCATGTTCGCCCTGCCTCTCCGGCCGGCTCGTCGGCCCCGGCGTGAAAAGGTTCCGGGTCCAGGAGCAGCGAGCCCGAGCCCAGCGCTCGAAGAGCTCGGCTGCCCTCAGCCACCGCATGAAGTCGTCCGCGCACCCGTCGCAGAGAACGACATCGCCGGTCTGATAGATCAGCCCGCCAGCCAGGGGGCGCAGGGTGAGACCGCAGACGGTGAGCGGTGACCGGCAGCGCCGGCAGCAAGTCGGGGTGCTCATGCTCGACCTCCTATCGCGGGCTTCCGACGCCGCGCCATCTTGCCCCGGATCTCGTCCACGATCGGCGGTCGCCCCGGGTGCCTGCCCTGATTCCGGTAGTCGGCTGCCACCGCATCGGCCCTCGCCAGAATCCGCCGCGCCTCGGCCAGCGAGGTTGCATCGCCGATCAGGTCGGCAGCGAGGCTGACGCCATGGTGGACGCCCCGGCGATAACTTCCCTCGCAGCCCTTCAGGTGCTCGTCGAACGTGAATCGGCGATCGAGGATGTCGGCCGCGGTCGTCGTCAAGAGTTCTGGGGTGCTCAAGGTGCCCTCCCGCCTAGATATCTGGTGAATCCTGTGAATACCTGTGAAATCCTTACAGAGTAAGGAGTTAAACTTGTGAAACGGCTCTGTGAATACCTGTGAATACCCGTGAAACGATAGTGTCACTCATTGGTGGTCGATGGTTCGGTTTCACACGATACTGACTCCGTTTCACAGGTTTTCACGGGATCGTTTCACAGGTTTAACCCCTTGCCGCCAAAGGGTTTCACAGGTTTCACAGGTTTGTGTGTTAGAACGGGCTTCCTCGCCTCCTCAGAGCCCATCGCACCTTGCCGCTCGCCGACCGCAGCGAGGGGTCCATCTTGGAGGTCACGACCTCCCACCCGTCGCTCGGAGCGGGGAGCGTCAGGACCGCGTCCACGGCGCGATAGATCGCGGTGAACTTGCTCCATTCCTGCCGGCCTTTCGCCGCGTTCCACTTCTGCGTCCCAAGGTGTCCGGCCTGCCCCGCCGCGTCAGCGATCTCCCCGAAGTAGACGGGGCCCTTGCTGTTCAGGAACTCGACCAGCCACACGGCCAACTTCGGCGTCTCCGAAGGGTCAGGACCGCGTGTGCCCGCCTTCACTCGGGCCGGCCTGTTGACGATGTCGTCGGGATCGGCCTCGACGGTGCCAGCATCGAATTCGGGAACCGCGATGGTGATCTGTCCGCCCTCGTCGTCGGGGATGGTCCTCTCGACCATCCTGAACGCCAGCGACGGGACATCCGGACCGGCATAGTTGCTGGGCCCCGGCATGAACAGGACGCGCCCGGGGTCGTCGGGGTCGCGAGATACGTAGTGGAGGGCCCGGGCCAGATTCACGTATGCGATCGAATCGAGGATCTTGTCAGCCGCGCTCCGTGCGTCCATCGACTTCCCGAAGTGCGTAACCCCGATCAGAGTCATGCCGAATTCCTTGACAAGGTCGATGAAGGGACCAAGGATCGCCCTGACGTCGCTGTTCCTGCGATCGTTGACGCCCCGGCCCATGTAGCTCGGGAGCGGGTCCACGAACATGACGACCGGGTCGTCGATCCGCTTGAAGACCTCACGCCAGTAGGTGAGATCCTGGAGGTTGGCGAATGAGACGAGCTGCCCCTTGCCGTCCGGCGCGGGGACCTTGTACTTCGCCTCCAGGATGGTGATCCGGTCCAGGTCGGCCCCCAGCGCCTCGAGCCGCGGGACGATGATCCGTTCGGGGTCGTCTTCCGCCGACAGGTAGAGAACATGGCCGCATGGCGCCCTGCCCGTATCGCCCCACCACTCGCCGCCGGTCGAAATCTTGGCGCCGATGGCCATCGTGAGTTGCGATTTCCCTTGCTTGCCCCGTCCCGCGATCAGGGTGTAATCGTTCTCAGGGATGCGATTTTTGAGCATCCATTTGATTGGCCGCTTCCTGACGGTCGATGCCGGCCGGATGCCGAGCTGGGCGTTCGTCAGCTTGTCCCACTCCGTTGCGGGTCCCGGCGTCGGCGGGGACTTGGGGGGAGACTTCTTCGCCGCGGAAGACGGGCCGCCCTTCTTCTTCCAGTCCTTCGGCACCGGGTTCTGACGCTCTTGCCCCCCTCGTCGATCCACGTCCCATACCCCTGTTCGGCGAGGTCCCTGATGCACGCCTTCCAGTCGCCCCCATGCCGGAGCTTGCAGTAGACGTAGAGCAGCGTGTGGCTCTTGGCCTCGAGCGACGTCGAAGACGTGAAGACCCGGAACCCCTTCGTCTTCCCCCAGGTCGCCGACCAGCCGTGATCCTTGTCGGGCCGTCGCCAGTATTCGACGGCCCCCATGGTCAGGACCCTGGACCAGCCGAACGGCTCGATGATGTCGGCCAGTTTGCCGCGAGCGTTGAAGTCGTCGCCCGGCGAGACGCCTTGCCCGGGCCACCCACCGCCATCATCGGCCGGCTTCGTCGCCGGCGGTCGGGACGACTCGGGTTGCTCGGGCATCTCGTCGAAGGATCGGGCCAGCGAGAAGAGCGCTTCCCGGACGTCGGGCGAGATGATGGCCACCGTATCCAGGCCACCGCTGAGGAGTTTGTAGCGTCCGCCGGAAGGGTGCACCTTCCCGTTGCTCGGAGCGATGACTATGAACCCGCCGACGCCCCGGGTTTCGATCAGCGGCTCTCGCGCGTCCGGCCTCTGGTCCGTCGGCGCCGGCCGTTCCGCGAGCTTGGTGTTGCCGCCGACCTCCTCGCACCGATAGAGCCAGTGAATCCCGCCGCCCGGGGACGCCTCGCAGTAGCCGGCCTCAACGCGGGCCACTTCGCTGCCCAGCCCGAACTTCGCCGCGGCTTCCTTGAACCGCTCGTAGAGCCCAGCGTCCTCCCATTCGAGGCACTCCACGTTTCCGTATCCGGTCGCCAGCCCATTGCCGGTCCTGCCCGGCCGATACCAGTCGATGATCTCTCCTCGAGTGGCCGGCTTCGTCTGGTAGGGCTTCCATAGTCGGTCCGGTCGCTTTGAACCATCCTCTCTGGGCAGGACCGGGGAGAAGCCCAGGTCGAGCGCTTCAGTGCGACGTCAAGGTGGATGTTGCCCTTGGAAGGTGCCGCGCTCATTGCCGTCCACCCCCTGCCGGCCGGGCAGGCGCGGAGTCGATCGTCTCGACCAGCGTCGCGGGGCAATCAAGGTTCAGGCATTCCCGCGTGACCTTGGGCCCGCGACGATGGATGAACTTCAGCGGCCGTCCGCACGCTGGACATGCCGGCTCATCGGCGATTCCGCCGAGCGTCGGTTGACTCACGTTGTCGGGTCGAATAGAGTTCAAGGTGCACTCCGAATCATGACGGCCGGGGGTCGGGGGACCTCCGGCCGTCCCTTTGCGCGGTCAGTACCCGGCCGCCGCCAACTCCCGGTCGACGCGTTCGAGCTCGGCCCGTCGGCGCTTGCTCAGCGCGGGGGTCGGCTCGACGGCCTCGGGCGCGTCGAGTGAAATCCCGTTGATCGCCGCCAGGTAGCGCTCGACCGCTTCTCGGGAAGAGATGATCTTGCCGCCGACGTGCAGGTGCTCGAGATAGGTCCACCCGCCGTCCGGGGTCGCCGATCCGCGGTTCATCGCGCGACGGCCCGTCGCCGTGCTCGCCGGCTTCTCGGCTGTGCCGATGAGCTCGCAGATCCCGTCGAGATCAATGCGGTGCTCGTCCAGAATCCGCAGGGGATTGCTCATCACTTGACTCCGGTGGATTAGTGCTTCCAACCGGGATCAAGTCTGCCTAACTCAAGACATGGTGCTCAATCGACAGGATTATCGCAGCCGCCGTTAATCCTGTTTAATGCTGGATTGCTTGCGATTTGGCATGGGAATGCCGGAGCTCTTGCAATGGCTTTCGACTGCCCGATTCACGGCCATGTTGCTGCTCAATATCCAGCCGTTCTTCCTCGCCTCAGCGAGGATGACCTTGACCGTCTTGGAAGGGTCGCAGTATTGCTCGTACAGCCATTTGTTCCGGGCCGCATTGGCACGCAGGGGCGGGGAGGATGACGCGCTGATCAGGGGTCCGCTCGCAGCCGTCTTCACGCCCTGGAGCGCCCTGTCTAGAGTCGCAGCAAGCATCTTGAGGCATTGCACCTCGTCGGACTTGAGGGCATAGCGTTTAGGAGCTTTTTGGCGCGGCGGATCGCCCATCAACCCCCATCTTCGCATCGGCCCTTCGGTTAGCCGGTTGACCTTCTCGAGAGCATCCGCGAAGAACAACGGCCAGAGCAGAGTCGTGCGGCCTTTTCCGTTGCCCTCGCGATAGGACAGCGTCGTCTCGTGCATCGAACGCACAATACTGATCGAGAGCGCCTCGTCGGGGATGCTCAAGAAAAGGGGCGGTGTCTCACTGATCGCGAGAAGCTGGCCAATCTGCCGCCTCAGAAGCCGAACGGTTTTCACCGATGGGACATGGTCGCTCATGATCGCCCCCTGCAATTGCCACGGGCCGAACCGACGCGGCGTGATAGGCAGGGGAGCCACCACGTCCGGCCGGTCCGCTTGGCTTCCAGGGTGGCCACCCCGAAAGCCGTCCCGTGTCTCCGATGATGATATCAGATCAGCCGATCTTGCGTGCCACTTCGGACGCCACTTCCCGGTTCGCTTCGGCGTACACTTGGGTCACATCGGCCCGAGAGTGGCCCAGCATGACCTGTGCGACGTCCAGCCCGAACTCCCGGCGGATGCGGGTCGCGAACGAATGGCGGATCTGGTTCGGCCGGAAGACCGGGATTCCGGCCTTCAGGCAGCCGCGCTCGATCGCCTGCTTGTAGGAGTTCTTGTCGTAGAGCCGGCGCGGCTTGAGGAGCGGATTGCGCTTCCGCTTCCGGGCCCGCGACGAAGGGGTGTGAGGAGTCTTCCGGCTCTTCCGCCGCTCGGCATACTGCCGCTCGGTCGCTTCGATGGGCGAGAACAGCGGCGCGGCCGGGTCGGCCTTGAGCCACGGCTTCAAGACTTCCTGCGCCTTCGGTCCCAGGGGGATCTCCCGGACCTTCCCGAGCTCGTCCGTCTTGTGGCGATCGGGCGAGTAGAGCCAGAGCTCGCCCGTCCGGTCGATCTGACCGGTCGTCATGCGCCAGACCTCGCCGGGCCGCATGCCGGTGAGCGCCTGGACCTCGACCATGGCGCGGATGGTCGGGTTGACGTGAGGCAGGATCGCCTTGATGTGATCGGGGTCGGCCGGTCGCACCTTCTTCGACCGCTTGACCCGATCCTTGCCGGCCCGGAGCGGTTCGGCTTTCTCGAGGGCCTGGATGCGATGGAGGGTGTCCGCCGACTTCACCAGCTCGTGCGCCACGCCCCAGGCGATCATCCGCTTGATGACCCCCAGGCGCGCCCGGATCGTCGAGATGCAGAGCTTGGAGTCCACCATCTTCGCCCGGACCGCGGCATAGGCCACCGGGCCGAACTTGGCCACAGGCGTCTCGCCATGCATGTCCTTGACCGGCTTCAGTGCCAGCCGGACCTTGTCGGCCTCGACGTCGGGCATGGTCGCCTCGATGTGGCCGCGATAGCCGTTGATGAGCTCCTTCATGAGCATCGGCTCGGCATCGTCGCCCGGGACGAGCCTGCGCCCGCGGACCAGCCACTCGCTCGTGATCCGGTCGTATTCGGCCTTCGACGCCGGGGAGTTCCAGGGACCTAGGTAGTGGTCGACGCCGTTCAGGGTGACCACGGCCTGCCCGCTGGCGCGGTGCCGGCGGTAGGTGGGGATGGGAGATTTCGCTTGTCTGGGCATCGTGAACCTCATGCATGCTTGCGGTAGATTACCGTTTCAGCATTGAGGTTTTCGGTCGGCCGGTCACTCCTCGACCGTTCGTAAGTTCAAGCCTTTCCGTCGCTTGCGTCAATGGGCGGCGCTGGATTCGAACCAGCGACTTCCACCGTGTGAGGATGGCACTCTAACCGCTGAGTTAGCCGCCCGAGCCTCGGCCCGTGTTCCCATGGGCCGCTCGCATATCACCGAGGATAACGACCCAATCCGCCGTCGGCAAGAGAGCGCATGTCGGCGCATGCTGGCGCTCGGCCAAGACCGGCGAAAGCCGGGCAGGGGGGTTGCCCAACCAATGACGCCTTCTTACATTAACGGTTTGGCGGTCGTGCCGATCGTCGACCCAGGAAACAGAGGTTACAGAGAGGTCAGGTCGCGACGATGTCCGAGTTCTTTCCCGAGGTATCCAGGATCTCGTACGGCGGTCCCAAGTCGCGGAATCCGCTGGAGTTCAAGCACTACAACCCCGACGAGGTCATCGATGGCAAGTCGATGAAGGAGCACCTCCGCTTCTCCGTCGCGTACTGGCATACATTCTGTAATACGTTGTCCGACCCCTTCGGCGTTGGGACGGCCGTCCGGCCCTGGGACGACGGCAGCGGCTCGGTCGCCAACGCACAGCGGCGGGCCAGGGCCGCGTTCGAGTTCTTCCAGAAGCTGGGAGTCCCGTTTTACGCGTTCCACGACCGCGACGTGGCACCCGAGGGTCGCACGCTCAAGGAAAGCCACGCCAACCTCGATGAGGTCGTCAAGGTCCTCAAGGAGGAGCAGGCGCGGACGGGTGTCAAGCTGCTGTGGGGCACCGCCAACCTCTTCACCAACCCGCGGTACATGCACGGCGCGGCCACCAGTCCCAATTTCGACGTCTTCGCCTTCGCCGCGGCGCAGGTCAAGAAGGCCATGGAGGTCACCCACGAGCTGGGCGGCACCGGCTATACGTTCTGGGGGGGCCGCGAGGGCTACATGACGCTGCTCAACACCGACATGAAGCGCGAGCTCGACCACCTCGGCCGCTTCCTGCGGATGGCCGTCGATTACAAGAAGCAGATCGGCTTCGCCGGGACGTTCTACATCGAGCCCAAGCCCAAGGAGCCGACCAAGCACCAGTACGACTCGGACGCCGCGGCCTGCCTGAACTTCCTGCGGACGTATGACCTGCTGCCGCACTTCAAGCTCAACCTCGAGACCAATCACGCCACGCTCGCAGGGCACGAGATGATGCACGAGCTGGAGGTCGCCATCGGCGCAGGGCGCTGGGCTCGATCGATGCCAATACGGGCGACTACCTGCTGGGCTGGGACACCGACCAGTTCCCGACCGATATTTACCTGACCACCCAGTGCATGCTCTGCATCGAGAACATGGGCGGATTCACCACGGGCGGCATCAACTTCGACGCCAAGGTGCGCCGGGAGAGCTTCGAGCCGATCGACCTGTTCCATGCCCACATCGGCGGCATGGACGCCTTCGCCCGCGGCCTGAAGATCGCCCGCGCGATCATGGCCGACGGCCGGCTGGCGGCGTTCGTCAAGGAGCGTTACCGGAGCTGGGACTGCGAGCTGGGCCGCCGAGTCGAGGGGGGCCAGGCGAGCTTCAGCGACCTCGAGGCGTATATCCTGCCCAAGGGTGACGCATCCAAGAACGCGAGCGGCCGCCAGGAGATGCTCGAGAACCTGATCAACGAGTTCATCTGAGCGGGCACTCGCCGAGTCCGTAGCGACCGGTCAAGTCGAGGCTCCCGGCGACCCGGACATCGCCGCGCCGGCCGGTCGGGAGCCTCGTCATTGGTGGCGTTCGCGAAGCGGAGGGGGTGGGATTCGAACCCACGGGACGGCAGAGCCGCCCAGCGGTTTTCAAGACCGCCCCAATCGACCACTCTGGCACCCCTCCTCGTTCATCAGGGGCGAGGAAGACGGGAGAGATCGGAGCTGGCCTGGGCGTCGCCGCGATCCGCGTTCGTCCGAATTCCTCGTCCCTCGTCGCTACTGCTGGCCGACCTCCTCGATGATGTCCTCGGCGACGTAGATCGGTACGTCGACGGTGACCGCCAGCGCGATGGCGTCGCTGGGGCGCGAGTCGACCTCGATGATCTCGCCCTCGTGGCGGATGCGGAGCTTGGCGAAGTAGGTGTGCTCTCGCAGCTCGTTGATGTAGATGTCCTGGAGGTCGCCGCCGAGCAGGTCGATGGCGTTGGCCAGGAGGTCGTGCGTCAGCGGTCGCTGGGTCGTGACGTTCTTCACGCGGCGCTCGATGCTCGTCGCCTCGTAGTATCCGATGACGATCGGGAACATCCGTTCGCCGTCGACTTCCTTGAGGAAGATGATATGCGAGTCGCTTGACTCATTGATGATGATCCGCGTGAGCTCCATCTGGACCGCCACGGCAATCGCACCTCAGGGGGGTAGTGGGGAGTAGGCCGTAGGTCGTTAGGTAGTGGGCATGACCATCCGCCCGGCTCCTGCCTGCCTCCTGACCTGACACGATGATACTGGCGGTGATCGGCCGGAGTCCAGTCGTCACGGGGCAGGGGGCTGGCCGGGCGGAGGATCCGGTCAGACCGGCTCGCCCACAAGGGCGAGCACCGCCTGGCGCTGGGCCTCGAGCTCGGCGAGCCGGGCGCGGGCCTGCTCGACGACCTCGGCGGGAGCGCGCTCGACGAACGAGGCGTTGGCCAGCTTGGAACGGTGGCCGCCGATCTGGCGTTCGAGGTCGACGAGGGTCTTCCTGTGCTTGGCCCGCTCGGCCTCCTTGTCGACCAGTCCGGCCAGCGGGATCAGGATCTCGGCGTCGGGCAGCACGGCGACGGCGCAGTCGGGCGGACGATCGATGGCGGTGTCGACGATCAGGACGGACGCGGCCGGCGAGAGGCTGCACAGGTGCCGCTCGCCCTGGCGGAGCATCTCGGCGACCGCCCCCTGGGCCACGATGATCGGCTCGACCGTCGCTTCCTTGGGGACGTTCCGCTCGGCGCGGAGGTTGCGGATCGCCTTGATCGCCTCGCACCACTGCTCGACCGTCTTCCTCGCGTCGTCGTCCGACCATCCCAGCGGCCTGGGCCAGGCCGCGATGCAGACGCTCTCGGCGGCCGGTTCCGGCCTGGGCAAGCCCCGCGAAGGCGCGAGGCCCGCCAGGCCCTGCCAGACCTGCTCGGTCACGAACGGGATGATCGGGTGCAGCAGCCGGCAGAGGCCGTCGAGCAGCGCCGCCAGGACGCGCTGGGCGGTCGGCCGGGTCTCGGGGTCGCGCAGGCGACCCTTGGCGAACTCGAGGTACCAGTCGCAGAAGCCGCCCCAGGTGAAGTCCCGCAGCCGACGCGCCGCCTCGGCGAACGCGAACGACTCGAGGTCGGCGGTCACGTCGGCGATCGTCCGGTCCAGTCCGTCGATGATCCAGCGATCCTCGATCGGCAGCGAGGCGATGTCGACCTCGGCCGGCTCGTAGCCCTCGAGGTTCATCATCGCGAATCGCGCGGCGTTCCAGAACTTGTTGGCGAAGTTGCGGCCCTGCTCGAAGCGGTCCGACGTGTTGATGGTGCGGCCGTCGGCGAGCTTGAGCTTCTCGACGGGGATCCGCAGGTCCTGGGTCTCGGTGGCGCCGGCGGCCAGGGTGTAACGCAGGGCGTCGGCGCCGTAGACCTCGATGATGTCGACCGGGTCCATGCCATTGCCGGCGGTCTTCGACATCCGCTTGCCGTGTCCGTCCTGGATCACCGGGTGGATGTAGACGTCGCGGAACGGGATGTCCTTGCAGTTGAACAGGCCGAAGATCACCATCCGCGCCACCCAGAGGGTGATGATGTCGCGGGCCGTCGAGAGCACGCTCGTGGGGTAGTACTTGGCCAGCTCGGGGGTCGGCGTCGGGCCAGCCGAGCGTCGAATGCGGCCAGAGCGCCGAGCTGAACCAGGTGTCGAGCACGTCGGGGTCCTGCACGAGCAGATGGCCGGACCCGAGCTCGCCGCCGTCGAGGTCGGTCTCGGAGCAGACCAGCCAGCCGCCCGACTCGCCGGGCCGCCAGGTGACGTCGTCGCGGCCGGCGAACGCGGATTGCAGCAGCTCTTCGGTCGCCGTCGCGCAATGCCAGATCGGGATGCGGTGGCCCCACCAGAGCTGCCGGCTGATGCACCAGTCTCGCTTCTCGCCCAGCCAGTCGAGGTAGCTCTTGGCGTAGCGCTCGGGGTGGATCTTCATCCGACCCGGAGGTCACGACGTCCATCGCCTGCTGGGCGAAGCCGGGCGAGCCGTCGGGCTCGTCGGCCATGCGGACGAACCACTGGTCCGACAGGTAGGGCTCGATCGGCGTCTTGCTGCGGTCCGAGTGATTGAGCCGCACGAGGTACGAGTCGACCCGCTCGAGCAGCTCCTGGGCCTCGAGGTCCTTGACCACCCGCTTGCGGACGACGATGCGGTCGAGGCCGGCGTAAGCTCCGGCATGCTCGTTGTAGGTGCCGTCGGGGTTCAGGAGGTTGATCATCGGCAGCTGGTTACGCAGGCCGGCCTGGTAGTCGTTGGGGTCGTGCGCCGGGGTCACCTTCACCACGCCGGTGCCGAACGCCGGGTCGACGAGGATGGCGTCGGCGATGACCGGGATGAGCCGGCCGCTGAGCGGCAGGCGGACCTGCTGGCCGATCAGGTGCTGGTAGCGCGGGTCGTCGGGGTGCACGGCGACGGCCGTGTCGCCGAGCATCGTCTCGGGCCGGGTGGTGGCGATGTGCAGGACCTCGCCCGAGGGCGAGTCGGCCACGGGGTACTTGATCGTCCAGAGGTGGCCGGGGACCTCCTCGTAATAGATCTCGTCGTCGGCGACGGCCGTGCGGAGCTGGGTATCCCAGTTGACCAGCCGCTTGCCGCGGAAGATCTTGCCGGCCCTGAAGAGGTTGAAGAACGTCCGGCGCACGGCGCGCGAACACATCTCGTCGAGGGTGAACCGGGTGCGTTCCCAGTCGCACGAGCAGCCCATGAGCCGGAGCTGGCCCAGGATGCGGGCCTCGTACTCGTCCTTCCAGGCCCAGATCCGTTCGACCAGGGCCGCGCGGCCGAGGTCGTGGCGGGTCTTCTTCTCCTCCTCGAGCAGCCGGCGCTCGACGACGGCCTGGGTGGCGATTCCGGCGTGGTCGGTGCCGGGCATCCAGAGGGCGTTGAAGCCCTGCATCCGCCGCCAGCGGGTCAGGATGTCCTGGAGCGTATTGTTGAGCGCGTGGCCCAGGTGCAGGGCACCCGTGACATTCGGCGGGGGGATTACGATGCAATACGGCGGCCGATCGGTCGAGGGGTCGGCGTGGAAGTAGCCTCGCTCGACCCACATCTCGTAGAACCGGCGCTGGGCGTCCTGTGGCTCGTACTGCTTGGGGAGTTCGATTGTGCTCATAGGTTCGATTCGTGTCTGGAAGGTGACTTCGCGGTCGCCTCACCACACCGGCGGTTCATTCGTGGTGGATTCGAGGGCCTGGACCAGATAGCTCATCTGGCCGATGTGGTTGTTCAGGTGCGCCGCACAGACGAGGAAGAGGCCGAGGCGGGTCTGGATTGGCTTCTGGGCGTCGACCTCGGTCCTGAATCCCACCTCGTCCTGGGACTCGACCGTGTGGACGACCATCGCGACGGCCTGGCGGAAGCCGGCGAGGACCTCGTCCCGCGGGTGATTCTCGGGGTCGACGAACTCGTGCTCGCGATCGCGGACGTAGCCGGTGCCCGCGACCAGGGCACCCACATAATGATTGAGGTTGCCCGTGAGATGCAGGACCAGGTGGCCGATGCTGTTGCCGAAGGCGAAGGGCCTGGTCCAGAACCGGTCGTCGGGCACCGCCAGTGCGGCCTTCTCGACGCGGCCGGCCAGGTGGCGGAAGTAGCGGGCGAACTCCTCGCCCGCGACGCGGGCCAGCTCGGCGGATTCGGGTTGCGATGGCATCGGGGGTCTCTCACTTCGCGGCGGCGCGGCGGTCCTTGGAAAGCTTGTACTCGAAGGCGTCGGCCAGGGCCAGCCAACTGGCCTCGATGACGTTTTCGGAGACGCCGACGGTGCCCCAGACGTCGTCGTTGTCCTGGCTCTCGATGACGACGCGGACGCGGGCCGCGGTGCCCGCGCGGGCGTTGATGACTCGGACCTTGTAGTCGACGAGCCGCATCTCCTTGAGGCGGGGGAAATGGCCGTCGAGGGCCTTTCGCAGGGCGCCGTCGAGAGCGTTGACCGGGCCGTCGCCCTCGCTGACGGTGTGCTCGGCCGCCTCGCCGACCCTGAGCTTGATCGTCGCCTCGGTCGAGGTGTCGTGGGCCGCCCGGACGTCCCGAGACGCTGACGTGGAAGTTCACCACGTCGAAGCTCGGTCGATGCCGCCCGGCGAGCCGCTCGACCAGGAGGACGAACGAGGCCTCGGCGGCCTCGAACTGGTATCCTTCATTCTCCAATTCCTGCACGACGTCGAGCACCTTGACCAGCAGCTCTCCATCCTGCTGGAGTCCGTATTCGCTGAGCTTCTCGGCGATGTTGGACTTGCCCGAGAGCTCCGAGACCAGGACGCGGCGCTCGTTGCCGACGGTCGACGGGTCGATGTGCTCGTAGCTCGCGGCATTCTTGCGTACACCGTGAACGTGCATACCGCCCTTGTGCGCGAAGGCACTCGTGCCGACGAACGCCTGGCCGGGGCGGAAATTCATGTTGGCGGTCTCGTAGACGTACCGCGAGAGCTCGGTTAAGCTGCGCCAGCCGGCCGGGTCGAAGCAGCTCGTAATCGGGATACTTGAGCGCGAGGTTCGCCGCCACGCTGCACAGGTCCATGTTGCCGCAGCGCTCGCCCAGGCCATTGATCGTCCCCTGGACCTGCCGGGCTCCGTGGCGGACGGCGGCCAGGGCATTGGCCACGGCGAGCTCGCCGTCGTTATGGGTATGGATGCCGAGCGGGGTGTCGATCGCCGCCCTGACCTGGTCGAGGGCCGAGGCGACGTCCTCGGGCAGGGTGCCGCCGTTGGTGTCGCAGAGCACGATCCAGCGGGCGCCGGCGTCGGCGGCCGCGCGGATCGTCTGGAGGGCATAGTCGGGGTTGCGGCGGAAGCCGTCGAAGAAGTGCTCGGCGTCGTAGACGACCTCGGGGGCATGCGAGGCGCAGTAGGCCACCGAGTCGCCGATCATGCGGAGGTTTTCCTCGAGCGAGACGCCCAGGACGTCGTGAACGTGGAGGTCCCAGCTCTTGCCCACGATCGTGATGGCCTGGGTCTTCGCCTCGACGAGCGCCCGCATGCCGATGTCATCCTCGGGAGCGACGTCGCGGCGTCGGGTCATGCCGAAGGCCGTAACCTTGGCGTGGGCGAGATCCAGGTCGCGGACCTCGCGGAAATAGGCGGCATCCTTGGGGTTGGAGAGGGGATAGCCGCCCTCGATATAGTCGAAGCCCATCGCGTCGAGCCGCGCGGTGATCAGGAGCTTGTCCTGGAGGGAGAAATTGACCCCCTCGCCCTGGCTTCCGTCTCGCAACGTGGTATCGTACAGGAAGATGCGTGTCATGAGCGGCCGTGATCCTCGCGCGGGCGGATCGGCCCGGCCTGCGGCCGGGCTTGTGATTCCATCCTAGCAGATCCGCCCAATGCCCCGACAGACGACATCGGCCGGCGCCGAGGTTCGTCGGTCGCGAAAAACCGCTGGCCGGAGGTCATGTCGTGTCCAAGGAGAGCCTGGAGGATCTGGTTGCCGCAGTGCGGCGAGAGGCCGAGGCGGCCGAGTTTCCCGTGGACGAGCCCGTCTACCGCCGGAATGGGCGTGATCCCCACGACCCGGTGCTGTTCGCCGGTTCGATCGAGGCGCCCCTGTGCTTCATGGGCCGCGACCTGGGAAAGGACGAGGTCGCCGCCGCGCAGCCGCTCATCGGCGCAGCCGGCCGGCTCGTCCGGATCGGCGTGCTGGAAGCCTGGGGCCGGCCGGCTCCGGGGGAAACCAAGGACGCCGACGCGGGTCCGCCGCTCCAGGAGGCGCTCGAGTATGTGCTCCTGACCAACACAGTTCCCTACAAGCCGCCCGGGAACAAGGCGTATGCCGAGTCGGTCCGCCGCCGATTCCGCCCGTTCGTCGAACGTCTGCTGGCTGACTACTGGACAGGCCGCCACCTGATCACGCTCGGTGCCGAGGCGTTCGGCTGGTTCGAACCTTATCTTGAGCCAGACGACTTGGCGGCTCACGGCAAGGGTGACGTCCGTTTCGAATCGTCGTTTCTCTGCCGACTTCCTCGTCACGGGTCTGGTGCAGCTCACCCCAGGGAAATCACGGTCTATCCGCTGCCGCATCCCTCGCCGCTCAATCGGCGCTGGTACGACCGCTTTCCCCAGATGCTTGCCGGCCGCCTTGCCGAAGTTCTCGCAGCCGTAGCGGATGCGGATAGGACCAAGCCTGAATGAATGCTTGGTTCATTGATGTTATCGCTTTGTGGCTCGCGAATTTCGAAATTCACGGGGCGGATAGGTGAGCGGATTTGAGCGTATATACCGGATCTGGAGGTCATCATTCCGAGTTGCTTCGGCTTGCGTATTGTGATGGAGCACGTTACGTTACGAGCATGATTATTCCCGTTTTTCCAGTTATCGTAGGAGCAGCAGGCCGTGAGGAAGACCCAGATGGTGACCGACCGTGAGCTCGAGATCATGAAGGTCTTGTGGGCGCGCAGCCGGGCGAGTGTGCGAGAAGTTCAAGAGGACCTGAATCGGACGGCGGGCCCGGTGGCCTACAGCACCGTGCAGACCTTGCTGAACATCATGGAGGATAAGAAGGGTCTGGTTCGCCATGTCGTCGAGGGCCGGACGTTCGTTTACATTCCGAAGAAGACATCGGAGCGGACGATCGGCGAGCTAACCCGGCGGTTCGTGGACCGCGTGTTCGACGGGGCGCTGGATCGGGTAATGGTCGCATTGCTCGGTTCGAAGTCGCCCACCCCGGAAGAGCTGGATCGGCTGCGTGCCATGATCGACGAGGCACAGCGGCAGATCGAGCCAGCCTGCCGAGGATTGGCCGATCCGTCAACGACCTTCGAGTCTTGACGCGGGGAGCCCGGTGCCGTCATCCTGGAAGGGGCGGGACGTCGGGCCATCGCATGGAACCTGGTTTCAGCGGGACGCGCGGCTTTGCCCGCGCGTCTTCGCATTTGAGGGATGGCTCATCGCCGTTCGGCCTCGACCTCTCGGGATCCGCCCCTCGTCGGGTGTCGCCGACACCCAGGGCCGGCGCAGAGCATACCTTTCCCGACGCGACAAAGCCATGCTGGCCTGGATGGACCGCATCTGGATCGTCCTGTTCGATGCGACCCTGTCGACGGCCGTATTCACGACGTTCATCATGCTGATGATGCTGGCGTGCCGGCAGCCGGCGCGGCGGATCCTCGTGGCGAGGGTGGCGCTGATTTCCTCGCTGGCGATCCTGCCGCTGGTCGCGCTGGGACGGCTTCCTCGGCTCGACCTGATCGACACGCTGGCCGAGTCGCGCTTCTTCCCGGGTTCGCCGTTGCTCGCGTCGCTGACGCCCGAGCCGGTTGGCGATGAAGAGCCGCCGGACGATCCGGGATGGGCGACGATCCGGCTACTGCCCCGCTGGGTCGTCGATCACGAGGTGGTCGTGATGCACTGGCTGCCCCGCGGGCTGACGCTGCTCGATCTGGCGTGCGTGGGTTTGTCCGCGGCCTGGCTGGTACTGGGGGTCGGCGGAGTCCACTGGGTGATCGGCCGATCGCGGCCGGCGACGCCGGCGACGCGAGGGCTCTTCGAGCAGCTCGTGGCGGGTCGCACGGGGGCGGCGCGTCGGGCGCGGCTGCGAGTCAGCGGCCGGCTGAGGCATCCGGTCGTCGCGGGCCTGTTCCGCCCCACGATCCTGATTCCCGACGCACTCGACCGGGCCGAGGTAGATCCCGAGCCGCTGCGGCTGGGACTTCTGCACGAGATCGCCCACGCCGAGCACTCCGACCACTGGTTTGGGCCGATCGCGGGCGCCGCGCAGGCGATCTGGTTCTTCCTGCCCCAGGTCTGGTGGATTCGCTCGCGGCTGATGATCGACCAGGAATTCCTTGCCGACCGCTCGGCCGCCAACCGCTACGGCACGTCGTCGCAATATGCCTCGTCGCTGCTGTCTCTGGCCCTCCATCAGCCGGACGCCCGGCGGCGGGCCGCGCCGGCGAGTCGGCTCCGGCGGCGGTGGCGGCGAGTTCGGGGACGATGGGCGAGCCATCGCCGCTGTTCCAGCGTGTCTTGATGCTGCTGCACTGTCCGTATCCCGTGGAGTCGCGGACGCCGCGGCTGTGGTCGTGGACGTCGCGGGTCGGCGTGGTCGTGGCGTGCGTCCTGGCGGCGTGCCTGGTGATTCGGTGGCCTCAGGCGTCGTTCGCGCTGCCGCCGCACCACGGCGAGCGGCGGCGGACCTCGGCCCGAAGTTCCAGGTCAACCAGTTCGTGGCCCAGCCGATCCACGACGCGACGGGCGGCCAGCGATCGCTGGTCTATGTGCTGCCGCTGACGCTGCCCGCCGCCTTCGATCTGGAGGTGGACGTCCGATCCACGCAGTCCGACCTGGCCCATGTCCGCATCGTCGGCGTCCCGCTCGGCATCCGCGACCCAGCCGGATCGGATGCCCGACAATCGGCTGAGCCGGCCGGCTCTCCCGACGAGCCGCGGGCTGGCGGCACGTGCGGATCCATCGCGACCATCGCCACATCACGCTCGTCGTCGAGGGCCGATTCCGCTCCGTACCCCCCCGAAGCCGCCGACGCCATCGTCCAACTGGCTGACCATCGAGCCGACCGTCCAACGGTCCCGTCGAATTCCGCAAGTCTGATCGTCACCTGGTGAAACCGGCACAATTCCTGAACGCTCCGACGGCATCGGTTTGGCCGCGACTGCCAGAACGACAGCCACGTTCGGCCTTCTGACAGCCGTTCGACAGTCCAACTGTCAACATGGCAGACGGATGGGCCGCGGGTTCCGCTTCTCTTCCAGGACCGCAACAAAGTGTGCAGACGCAAATTATTCGCCCATAGAGCAGTTGTAACGAAGATCGGCGGGCCAATGCCGGTCGTTTGCGATGCTGGCATGCACTGCATCAGTGGTCGACGATTCTCGATCGGGGCAGGAAGTCTGCCTTCTCGAGGCTGGTCCGGGAAGCCCGGCGGGTTGCGAATCACCGATCGATGGGTTAGGCGTTCGGTCTTCGGCAGGAACAGCGCCGGTCGCACGGCGGTCCGTGCAGCGAGGACGATCCATGAGTGGCCTGCCCTGGCAGCGACGATGGGACCCTTTCCGGGAATTGCAGCGCGAGGTCGGGCGAATCCTCGAGTCGTTCGACCCGTTCCAGGCCGCGCGCCGGGTCCAGGTCTATCCGCCGATGAACCTCTATGACGCGGGCGAGCGTTACGTCCTGACGGCCCAGTTGCCGGGGATCACGGCCGGCGATATCGAGCTGACGATCACCGGCGAGACGCTTGACGATGCGTGGAGAGCGGAAGCGGCCCGAGGGGATCAAGGACGACAGCTATCGCCGCCAGGAGCGGCCGATGGGGCGATGGTCCCGCACGGTGACGCTGCCGAACCGGGTGGACGGCGGCGGGGTCTCGGCGTCGTTCGCCCACGGCATCCTCACAGTCAACCTGCCCAAGGCCGAGGATGCCCGGCCGCGCCACATCGCGGTGACGGCCGGAACGAGCCGGGGACAAGGCCGAGCGCACGACTCGCCTGAGACCAGGACGGCGAGCGACCCAACGCCGGTGCCGAGGTGACCATGAACGTGGAGAATCCGACGATCCAGGTGACGGTGGGCGAAGAAACGGCCCGAGCCGGGCACGCCGACGGCCGGCGCGCGAGGATCAGCGAGCCGGTCGGTCCAGGCCTTCACCCCCCGATCGACATCCACGAGGGGCCCGAGGGTCTGGTCCTCGAGGCCGATTTGCCCGGGGCCGTGGAGAAGAACCTGCGGATCGAGCTGGAGGACAACGTCCTGAGCCTCTATGCCCAGATCGATTCGCCCGCCCCCGAAGACGCCCGACTCTTGCACGAAGAGTATCGGCTGGGCGATTATCAGCGGTCGTTCATCATCGGCGACGAGGTCGACCGCGACCGGATCACCGCCGAGCTGACCAATGGCGTCCTTCGCCTCTTCCTGCCCAAGGCCGATCGGAAACAGACGAGGCGGATCGAGATCAAGTCCTGAGTGGGCGGCGGCCGGTTTTCGGTTTCTGGGTCCACGCCCGGAATCGGGGCCACGCGCGGGATTTCGGTCCGTCAGGATGACACCGATCGTAGACCGCAATTGCACCACGGAAGGAAATGGTCCGTGAAGCGGCTGATCCAGGACCACGGACGAGTCCCCGAGGGCGGAAGCCGGAAAGTCAGGACGGAATCCTCACCGATCCCAGGAGCGCGAGTCATGTCCCGGTCGAGTCAGTGGCCCCGCGATGCGGCGACGCCGTTCCACCTGCTCCAGAACGAGCTCCATCGCCTGCTGGACCAGTACATCGGCCCGGTCCGGTTCCGGCGATGCCGAGCGCGGCCCACCGACCTGGAGCCCTCGACCTGGAGTCCCCCGGTGGATGTCTATGAGACGCCGGAGGAGCTGCTGGTGGTCGTCGAGGTGCCGGGCGTCGATCCCTCGTCGATCGACCTGGCGGTGACGGGGAACGTACTGAGCCTCAAGGGGGCCAAGCAGGCCGGCGACCTGCCCGAGCCGATGCTGCGGGTGCGCGAGCGGGTTTTCGGCGGATTCCACCGCCAGATCACGCTCCCGAACGAGGTCGATTTCGACCGGGCGGAAGCCGCCATGGATCAGGGGGTCCTGAGAGTTCGCCTGCCGAAGCGGACAGCCGCCCAGACGCGGACCATCCCCGTCCGTCCCGCCTGATGGCAGGGTCCTGGGCGAGACCCACATCCGCCACGCGGGGGATCTGCTCCGCCGCGGCGAAATTGTGGTAAAGTGGTACACCAGGACTCTTTGACAGACCCAGCGGAGCTTCACGAGATGGGGATCAACAAGCTGGTGACCTACATGTCGATCGGGATCGCCGGCATCGTGTGCCTGGTCTTCCTGCTCGACCTGGTCTTCAATATTTTCGGCGTCCGGCTGATCGCCATGGATATCATGTTCATCCTGGCTTCGGCTTTCCTGCTCTGGCAGGGCGTTGAGACGGTCCTGGAGCTGCGATGACGCAAGCGAGTATCGGCGGATTCCGGTCGGCGATCGGCTGAAGGACCGCCGCGATCCGCGGCGACCCGCTCGACGAGGGAGCGGACGAGTCCTGGCCAGGTGTATTCTCGGGCCTCGACGGCGACATCCCAGCCGAGCTGGCGAGCGGTCTCCGAGGTCACCGGGCTGAGGCTGGCGAGCCGCACCCGATCCCCGATGAGCCGGCGGGCCGATGCGGGGAGCAGGTCGTGTAGACGCCGGGTGATCGCCGAGCTGGTCAGGGTGATCCAATCGACCGAGCCCTCGGCGATCCGGTCGGCGACCCCTTCCGGGAGCGAATCGGCGTCGGCGTTGTGATAGACGGGGACCTGGGTGACATCGGCCAGGTGCTGGAGCTCGTCGCGGAGCACGGTCCGGCCGCGATCGGCGCGTGCCAGGAGGATTCGCGCCCCGGCTGCGCGGGAGGCGATCGCGGCCGCAAGTGCTTCCGAGCGAAACGACTCGGGCACGAGGTCGGCGCGAAGGTGGTAGGAGGCGAGGGCCTCGGCGGTGGTCGGGCCGATGGCCGCGAGCCGGATGCGGCCGAGGGCGCGGAGGTCGCGGCCGAGCTGCTCCAGGCGATCGAGGAAGAAGCGGACGCCGCTGGGCGAGGTGAAGACCAGCCAATCGAAGGACTCGATGCGACCGATCGCGTCGTCGAGCGGTCCCGGATCGGAGATCGGGCGGACCACGACGGCCGGCGCGGGAAGGACCTCGGCCCCCATGGCCTCGAGGATCGCCGACGACCGCGGTAGCTCGGCCTCGGGTCGGGTGACGACGATCCGCTGGCCGAAAAGTGGCAGCCGCTCGAACCAGGCGAGCCGGTCGCGCAGTCGCACGACCTCGCCGACGATCAGGAGGGCTGGCGGCCGGATACCGGACTGGCGGGCCAGTTCGGGCAGGGTCGCCAGCGTGCCGGCGTGGACCCGCTGATCGGGCAGCGTTCCCGTCTCGACGATCGCGGCGGGCGTGTCGGCGGCCTTACCCTGTTCGACGAGTGTCGCGGCAGATCGCCGCGAGGTGGGTCACCCCCATGTACACCACGAGCGTGCCCGGGAATCGCGCCAGGGCGGACCAGTCGAGCCGGCCGTCTGCCGAGCGAGGGTCGGTGTGTCCGGTGACGAAGGCGACGGCCGAGGAGACCGTCGCGGTGGGTCAGCGGGATGCCGGCATAAGCCGTGACCCCCACGGCCGCCGTGACTCCGGGCACGATCTCGTAGGGAATCCCCGCCGCGCGCAGGGCCGAGGCCTCCTCGGCACCCCGGCCGAAGATCAAGGGGATCGCCCCCCTTGAGACGGACCACCGCGCGACCCGCGTTGGCGTGTTCGATCAGGACCTCGTGGATTCTGTCCTGACTCATCGTGCAGTGCCCGACGGACTTGCCCGCGCAGATGCGCAGCGCCTGGGGCGGGGCCAGCTCGAGCAGGCGGGGGCTGGCCAGATGGTCGTAGACGACGACGTCGGCGATCGCGAGCAGATCGGCGCCCCGACGGGTCAGCAGGCCGGGATCGCCCGGCCCGGCACCGACCAGGTAGACCGTCCCCACGCGGGTCGTCGATATCGAGGCGGCATTCGTGCCCCACGCCATTCGGTGCTCGGAGAGCACCCTCCTTCGCGGGCCGCCGGGGCGCCGCGGTTCGATCAGCCTTCGAGCCCAGACGCCGGTAGCGCTTCCCTCGGGCGATCATGAGGATTCCCAGCTCGTAGAGCAAAATCATCGGGATCGCCAGCAGGAGCATGCTGAACGGGTCCTGGCCGGGAGTCAGCACGGCGGCGGCGATCGTGATGATCAGGATCGCGAACTTGCGCTTCGAGCGGAAGTCTTCGATCGTGAAAATGTTCAGCCGTTCCAGCACCATCATGACCAGCGGCGTCTGGAAGGATAGGCCGAAGATCAGGGGCAGCATGCGTGGCGAAGCTCATCCACTCGCTCAGGCGGAGCGTCGGCGCGACACCCAGGTAGACGTTGAACTGGAGCAGGAACCTGAGCGTGATCGGCAACACGAAGAGGAAGCAGAGGAACACGCCCGCGAGGAACAGGCCGAGCGAGAACGGGAGGAACTTCTTCACATACGCGCGCTCATGCCGGTACAGGCCCGCCCCGACGAACGCCCAGATCTGGTAGAACACCCAGGGGCTGGCGACGACCAGTCCGGCGACCAGCGCGACCATGAAGTAGATCGTCAGCGTCTCGAGCACGGCCAGCGAGACGAGGCTCTGGTCGATCTGCACGGTCGAGCTCTCGACCGACTTGATGAAGTCCGGCCGAGAAGAACTGGACCGGTAGCTCGATCGACTTCCCCCCGAGCGAGCCGGGCTCGGGCAGGGCGGAGGTCGGGGAAGAGCGTCGTGAGCCTGGTCGACGAACTTGTCGGCCGGGATCTGCGCCTGGACGACGGGCGTCATGGCCTTCGCGTCCCGGGCCTGCTGGGCCTTCTTGGCGTACTCTCCCTTGTAGAATTCCTCGAGTGCCTGCTTGGCCGGGGCCTCCATGCTCTTCATGACGCGCCAGGCGATATCCAGGGGCGGCAGGAAGACGATGATCACGCCGACGACCAGGCCGAGCAGCCCGAGGATCAGGCGGACGCGCAGCTCCTCGATGTGCTCGCCGAAGCTCATCGTCGCCATCGACTGCTCTTCGGCGAAGAGGTCATGATCGGTAGGCATGGAAGTGGACCATCCGAACGGGCCGGGATGGAGATCGCCGAGAGACGGCGAGTTTGCGGAGGAGACGCGGGTTGCTTCGGCCAGTCCCGAGGCCGGAACCCTTGCTGGCGGCACCGCACGTCGGCCTCGCCGGGACGGCCGGGCGCGCGGGGGCGTTTCCATTGAGGAGTCTCACTGGCCCGCGAGGCGAGAAGTCAACTTCGCCGCGACGGGTCGGCCTGGCAACGGCTCTCCGCACGTCGACCCGGCCGTCGTCTCCGGGCTGGTGACTACGGGGTGGACAGTCTCCGAACCGGGGGCGTTACAACAATTTGCACCGCCGTCGGACGGTGGCGAGGTTTCGCAGAGTCCGGCCAGGATGAAGCCAGGAGTGCGTACATGCCGGATACCGACCGCTGTACCCGCTGCGATTCGAGCCGATCCTGCGCGAGTTGATCTGGGGTGGCCGCCGCCTGGGGACGGTCCTGCACAAGCCGATCGGACGCGGCGACGGACTACGCCGAGAGCTGGGAGCTGTCCGACTATCACGATCAGGTCAGCGTCGTCGAGCGACGGCCCGCTGGCCGGCACGACCCTACGCGAGCTGGTCCGGTCGCGGCCGATGGAGTTGCTGGGCCCGCCGATCGGCCGCGCGCGACCAGTTCCCGCTGCTGGTCAAGTTCATCGACGCCGAACCAGGACCTGTCGGTCCAGGTCCACCCGGACGACGAGAAGGGCCGCCGGCTGGCCGGCGACAATGGCAAGACCGAGACCTGGGTGATCCTCGCCGCCGAGCCGGGGAGCGTGATCTACGCCGGGCTGAAGCCGGGCGTCGGCCCGAGGACCTCCGCCGGGCGATCGAGGCGGGCGACGTCGAGCCGCTGCTGCACCGCTTCGCGGCCAGGCCCGGGGACGCGATCCTGATCGAGGCCGGGACGGTCCACGCCGATCGGCGCGGGCGTTCTGCTGGCCGAGATCCAGCAGATGTCGGACGCGACGTTCCGCGATCTTCGACTGGAACCGCGTCGGCCCCGACGGCCGGCCACGGACGCTCCACATCGCGCAGGCGATGGAATCGATCGATTTCGGCCGCGGGCCGGTCAACCCGATCGAGACCGAGGTCAACGACTTCGGCGGGGCCGGCACTCGCGAGCAACTCCCCTCATCGCGGTATTTCGCCTGGAACGCTGGCGTCTTCACGAGCCGATCCGTATCGGCGCGGGGGGCCGATCGTTCGTGATCCTGGTGGGCCTCGATGGAGAGTTCGAGATCCAGGGATCCGGCGTCAGTCGTACCTTTGCGGTTCGGCGAGACGGTGCTCTTGCCGGCGGTCCGTCGGGGAGTGCCGGCTCGTCCCGCACGGCGAGGCCGCCGTGCTGACCTGTATCATGCCATGAACGCCATGGGTTGAATCCTGCTGGTCGGGGCGATGCGACCGGGGAGTACGGGCCGATGCAAGCCGTCGCAGGGGAGAATGGCCGGAATCCGCAGGATGGGAGGATGACCGAGTGGACGAAGCGGGAGATGGCACGGGGCGGGTCGTACCAGCGGTCCGATCGGCCGGTCATGGGCTGAGAATCCTGGCGCGCGGTGCGGATGGCGTTCCAGGTGCGTAACCTGATGATCGCGGCCGCCGGGTTGCTGCTGTTGCAGGTCGGCTGGCGAGTCCTCGACCTGGCGCTCGTCCGCCCGGCGGGCGTGACGCCCGAGGCCCTGGCCTCGGTCGAGACGATTGCGCAGTCGCCGGAGAGCCTGGCGTTTACCTGGCGCACGGTCGAGCGACTTACCGATCGCCTGTTCGAGCCGGCCCGCGCGTTGACGACCCCGCTGGCGAGGCTGCTGGCCCCCGATGGCTCCTGGATCGGCGAAGGTACACGCGTTGCTGGCGATCGGCTGGCTGGTGATCGTATGGGGACTGGCCGGGGGGGCAATCGCGCGGATCGCCGTCGTCCAACACGCAGTTGAGGAGCGTCAGGGTCGTCGAAGCCGCTCCGGTTCGCCTGGCGATCGCGACGCCTCGCTGGTCTTCACGCCACTGTGCCCGCTATTCGGCGTGGCCTTCTGCTCGCTGGCGGGACTGGTGTTCGGACTGCTTTATCGGGTGCCGGGCGGCTCGACGGCGGCGGGAATCGTGCTCTTCATCCCGATGGCTGCCGGCGTGGTGATGACGCTGTTCGTCGGCGGCACTCGTCGCGGGCTGGCCGATGTTCCACGCCGCCGTGGCGGCCGGGGCCGACGGACGCACTCGATGCCCTGAGCCGGACCTATCGGCTATCTGAACCAGCGACTCGTCCTCTTCGGGCTCGGCGTGGCGGTCGCCTGGGCGACCGGCATCGGCGGGCTGGCCCTGGTCGATCTCCTGGTCGAGGGCGTGATCCGGCTGACCACTGGAGCCTCTCGCTGACCGGTCCCGGCGACGCTCGCTCGGCGCACTGTTCTGGCGGCCGACCTGAATCGAGCGGCCCGTTCGCCCTGGCAGCGCATCAGTTCTGGACTGGGAGCGTGGCCCGGCTACGTGGCGCACGCCTGGGTCTACAGCTTCTTCTGGACGGCGGCGGCGTTGCATCTATCTCTGGCTGAGGCACGAGGTGGACGGGACGCCACCGAGGTCATCGTCGGGACGCGAGCCGGAACTGCCGACGAGCGAGGGCCGATCGTCGAGGTCGGAGGTGATCGCAACCCTCACGCCATGGGTCGTCCCACCGCCCCGCGACGAAGTCGCCCTCGAAGACCGTGCCGACGACGGGCAGGTCGGATTCGAGCAGGAGCTCGTAGGGGTCCGGCTCGTCGCGGTCGGGCAGGGCGACGATGGCGAGGTCGGCCGACTTGCCGACGCTTGAGGCTGCCCGTCGTGGTCTCGGCGCGGAGGGCCCAGGCGCCGAAGAGGGTGGCCATGGTCAGCAGAGCGCGCCGGAGAGCGATTCGTCGCGGGCGGTGGAGGAACCGGAGCTCGTCGAGGATGCCCAGGCTCTCGCTCGACGCCAGGCTGTCCGTCCCGAGGCAGACGATCACGCCGCGCTCGAGCAGCGCGCGGTACGGGATGCGGGGCGTGGCCGAACCGGGCGTGGGTCCGCGGGCAGTAGGCGACGGCGACGCGCTTGCCGTCGGGCGCGGCCTCGGGGCGGAGCTGCCAGAAGTCGTCGGGCTCGAGGTAGGTGCCGTGGGCGATCAGCCAGTCGGCGTTGCGGAGCTCGCCGCGGCGGACGTAGTCGGCCGGGCGGGGGCCGATCGGCTCCCAGTCGTCGTCCCAGGCGCCGATGTCCTCGAGGAACCGCCGGAGCGGGCCGTCGCGGTGCTCGAGCAGGCGCAGCTCCTCGGGCATCTCGGCCAGGTGGGTCGAGCAGCGGCAGGCGGCTGGCCACGGCCTTGTGGTAGAGCCAGCCCGCCGTGCTGTACGGCGCGTGCGGGCTCAGGCCCGGCCGGGCGCAGGCGGCCACCTGGGCCTCGGGGCGGACCGAGCCGAGCCAGTCCCAGGCCGCGGCGTCGGTCTGGAGCCCGCGGTCGCGCTTGCAGGCCGATCACCTCGGCGAAGACGACGGCGCGGACCGGCGCCGCGGCGATCGGCCTCCCAGCTCAGGCCGGCCGTGGTCGAGTCGGCGAGCAGCGTCGTCCCCGCCTCGATCGCGGCGCCGCAGGTTCTCGGCCGCGGTGACGCGGCAGGTCGCGTCGCTGCCGACCCCGCGCGCTGCGCGATCACCCGCCGGAGCCAGGCCAGCTCGTCCTCCGGCCGCCGAGCGACCCGTCCGGTCGTCCGCCAGCGGCGCGAGCTCGAGATGCGTGTGGGCGTTGACGAAGCCCGGGACGATCGCCACGTTGCCCAGGTCGAGGTCGGCTCGCCGCTCGGTCGGCCGGGCCCAGCCAGCCGATCCGCGGCCCCTGCGATCGTCAGGCAGCCGTCCGCGATCGGCTGGCCCTCGACCGGGAAGACGTACCGCGCCGGATGGTGAGCGTGTCGCGCCTCATCGAGGATCTCCCCGGGGCGTCGTCCGGACGGCGGAGCGGAGCCGGGTTCATCCCGAGTCATCCCGGCTGGACGCGGCTCGCGCGCATCGGACACGGCCGGTCGTCGACCGGCGGTGGGCTCCGCCTCGTCCGGCCGAGTCGGACCGCCGCCGATCCCGGCTCCAGAGCGAGATAGAGCAGGCCGCTCGAGAGGACGCACGCCGCCACGACCCAGACGCCATGATAAAGCCCGTCGCTCGGGGTCGCGATAGATCCAACCGGCGATCGGCGCGCATCCGCCGCGGTGCTCCGATCGCAGGAGCCCGCGCCACGGCCATCGCATTGTTGAGGAAGTGGAAGACGATCCCCGGCAGGATGCTCCGGCTCCGGACCGCCAGCAGGCCCAGGACGATCCCCAGCAGCGTCGCGTTGAAGAGCTGCTGGAACAGGCTCATCAGCACGTGCAGGAAGCCGAACATCAGCGCCGAGAGCAGGATCGCCGACCGCGTCCGGTGCTGCCGCTCCAGCCCCGAGAGGATGAAGCCGCGGAACGCGAGCTCCTCGCAGACGGCCGGGACAGGGCGAAGACCGCGAGCGCCGTCGCCGAGGCTCGGCGACTGGCCCATCGAGCTCGCCCAGCGCCGCCTTGATCGCGTCCGAGATCGGGAAGAGGCGCTCGACGACCGGCTGCAGCTCGTTGACCAGCGGGTTGAGCGCGAAGGCCAGCCCGACGGCCAGGAGCAGGTAGCGCGGCTCGGGCCAGGCAGCCGGAGCGTCCGCGCCGGCGACGAGGTCAAGCAGGACCGCCATCAGCACCGGCGGGATGACGATGAACGAGCTGGCCGGCGACCACGGTCCGCAGGCCCAGTCGCCGCCTCGCGCGTCGCCGAGGTACTCAGTCAGGAACCACGAGCGACGTCAGGATCAGCGCGAAGCAGAGCACGGCCTGCGCCGCCGGTCGGCGTCGGCTCGCGGTCGCGGAGCAGGTGGCGGAGCCAGGTGCCCAGGCTGAACCGCTCGGCCTCGCGGAACAGGACGTCCTCGCGCTGGAACTGGTCGATGGCCCACCGCAGGGCGACCGCGGCGTAGATCACCATCGGCACCAGCACCGGCAGGAAGTAGCCGGAAGGCGACGTCGTAGCTGCCCAGGATCAGCGCCCGGAGCAGGAGCGCGACGCCGGTGATCGGCACCAGGCTGTAGAACAGGTTGAGCTCGATCTCCGGGGGCCAGCGACAGGAAGATCAGCGGGCAGGCTGACCAGGTAGAGCGGCGTCATGTAATACTGGCCCTCCTTCATGCTCCGCGCCAGCACGGCCAGGGCCACGCAGACGGCGCTGAAGAAGGCGGCCAGCGGGATCAGGAGCACGAGCATCCAGAACGCCGCCTGGAGGGTCGGGGCGGCGAGCGTGACCGCCGCCGCGCCGGCGGCCCGCCGGCCCGGCGAGGCCGCCAGCGTGCCGACCTGCCTGGCCAGCCGCAGCCCGGTCAGCCCCATGCTCACGAGGTTCAGCAGCGCCGTCAGCACGCTGGCCAGCATCACCGTCAGGAACTTGCCCAGCACGATCTCGGACCGGCTCGCCGGGCTGATCAGCAGGGTCTCCATCGTCCCCCGCTCCTTCTCGCCGGCGCAGAGGTCGACCGCCGGGTAGAAGGCCCCGGTCAGCGCCATGATGACCAGCAGGAACGGGAAGAGCCGGCTCCAGACGCTCGCTCCCGACCTCGCCGGGCGTGGCCACGTCCTCGCGCTTGACCCGGACCGGCTCGGCGTAGCTCGTCCGGCTTCTTGTCGCGCTCGAGCCGGCCGGCGACGATCCGCTTCTTCCAGCGGTCGAGCACTCCTTGAGCCGGAGGTAGGTGATCTGGCTCGGCTCGTCGACGCTGTTGTAGTCGATCGGGATCTCGATCTCGCCTCTCGCGCGCGAGCTGCTCGGCGAGGTCGTCGGGGATCGATCACGCGCGGCCGACGCCTCGCCCCGGTGGATCGCCTGCTGGCGACGCTCGGGATCGCCCCAGGGGCCCGTCGGCCGGCTCGCGCCGCACGACCAGCCGCTCGGCCTCGGCCGGCGGTGTCGAAGAGGCTCGGGTCGAAGCCGTCGCCGCCTCGGTTCAGCAGCGGCGGGCTCGTCGGGCAGGTACTCGCGCGCCGACGACCACGACGGTCCGGGGCTTCTGCTCGAACGCCGCGGCGAACTGGACGCATGCCGATACCCCAGGAGCGGATAGAGCAGGATCGGCAGCACGAAGATCATGAACAGCGTGCGCCGGTCGCGGACCTGGTCCCGCACCTCGCGGCGGAAGATCACGGCTACGTTGGACCAGCGCATCGAGGTGTCTCGGCTCACGGGCAGGTGAGGGGAGGCATCGGAGCTCACGGCGGGGACGGATCCCGCGTCGCGCTCGGCGGGACGGACGGGCCCTGGGCCGGCGCCGTTGGCGCCGGATTCGGCCCGCTCGACCAGATAGAAGAATAGCTCTTCGAGATCGGGCTGGTCAAACCGTCGAGCAGTTCGCCGCGGGGCGCCCTCGGCCTGGACCCGGCCCTTGTAGATGATCGCCACCCGCGAGCAGAGCTTCTCGACCTCGTGCATCGAGTGCGTCGAGAAGACGATCGTCTTGCCCAGGTCGCGCAGCTCGAGGATCTTCTGGAGGACGGCACGCGCCACCAGCACGTCGAGGCCCGACGTCGGCTCGTCGAAGATCAGGACGGGCGGGTCGTGGACGATCGTCCGGGCGATCGAGACCTTCTGCTTCATCCCGGTCGACATCTTCGAGCCGAGGACGTCGCGGAAGTCGTTCATCTTCGAGCCAGTCGAAGATCGTCTCCATCCGCTCGCGCGAGCCGCTCGCGGTCAGGCCGTAGAGGCTGGCCGAAGTACTCGACCAGCTCCCAGGCCGTCATCCGGTCGTAGATCCCGGTGCTGGCCGACATGTAGCCGATCTTGGCCCGCACCTTCTCGGGCTCGGTCGCGGACGTCGTGGCCGGCGACGATCGCGCGGCCGCCGGTGGGCTTGAGCACCGTGCTGAGGATCCGCAGGGTCGTCGTCTTGCCGGCCCCGTTGGGCCCGAGCAGTCCGAAGATCGCCCCGGGCTGGCACTCGAACGAGACGTCGGTGACGGCCGCGACCCAGCCGCGCTGATAGTCGAGGAACGATTTGCACAGATGCTCGACCTGGATCACGACAACGTCGGCGGGCTGTCGACGCCCGCCTCCTCCGAGTCTTCGCCGCGCTCAACCGGCCAGCGCCTCGGCTCGACCCGGCGTCGCGACCGCGGCCGGCTCCTGGTCGATATACTCGTAAAATACGTTCCGCTGCCGCGGGATGTAGCCGCTCTCGCGGATCGCCCGGCGGATCTCCTCGAGCGAGAGGTGATAGACCGTGCCGGCCGACGAGACGACGTTCTCCTCGATCATCAGGCTCCCCATGTCGTTGGCGCCGAAATAGAGCGCGACCTGGCCGATCTTGGGCCCCTGCGTGACCCACGACGACTGGATGTTCGGGCACGTTGTCGAGGTAGAGCCGGGAGATCGCCTGGGTCTTGAGGTACTCGAACGCCCCCGCGGCCGGGACGTCGGCCATGTCGGTGTGCTCGGGCTGGAACGTCCAGGAGATGAACGCCGTGAAGCCGCCGGTCTCGTCCTGGAGCTGCCGGACCCGCTCGAAGTGCTCGACGCGCTCCTCGAGCGTCTCGACGTGGCCGAACATCATGGTGGCCGTCGACCGGCCGCCGAGCTGCGTGCCAGACGCGGTGGACGTTGAGCCAGTCGTCGGTCATGACCTTGCCGCGGGTGATCGCCTTGCGGACGCGGTCGACCAGGATCTCGGCGCCGCCGCCGGGCAGGCTTCCCAGGCCGGCGGCCTTGAGCCGCTCGAGGACCTCGCGCAGCGGCATCTTCGCCACCTTGGTGAGGAAGTAGATCTCCGGGGCGCTGAAGCCGTGGACGTTCACCTGCGGGAAGTGCGCCTTGATGTCGCGGAGCAGCTCTTCGTACCACTCGAGCTCCAGGTCGGGATGCAGGCCGCCCTGCATCAGGATCTGGTCGCCGCCCAGCTCGACGGTCTCGCGGATCTTCTGGAGCAGCACGTCGCGGTCGAGGACGTAGGCGTCGGTCGCGCCGACCTTGCGGTAGAAGGCGCAGAAGTCGCAGACCGCCGCGCAGACGTTGGTGTAGTTGATGTTGCGGTCGATGTTGTAGGTGCGGTACGGCTCGGGATGGAGCCGCCGGCAGACCGCGTCGGCCGCGCGGCCCAGCTCGAGCAGCGAGGCCGAACGGAACAGCTCGACCCCTTCGTCGAAGCCCAGACGCCGTCCCTCAACGGCGCGATGCAAGATCGCGGCGACGGTGGAAGACAAGGCTCACTCCTTCCGGGGCCAGTCCGAGCCGCGCCGCCATGCCGGCGAACCGCCGCAGCCCGGCGATCTCGGGCTCGCCGAGGTCGTAGGACAACACCTTGGTCAGGTAATCGTAACACGTCGCGAAGTCGAGTCCCAGCCGCGGCCCGTGGGTCCGCGCCAGCTCGTCCGCGTGCGCCAGGCCCTCGGCGCGGCTCCGCGCCAGGGCGCTCGGGCAGATCACCCAGGTCGACGCCGCCGCGCGCGACCCAGAGCGCGAAGACGAACGGCAGGCCGGTCAGCCCCACCCAGGCCTCGGCCAGGTCGACGACGTCGTGGAACGGCTCGTGCGGGACCTTCATGGCCCGGTCGCCGATCACGAGCACGGCGTCGGCCGTGCTCTCCAGCGCCGAGACGCCCAGCGGCAGCTCCTCGACGACCGCCGGCCGGACGCCATGCCGCGCGTCGAGCCAGATCCTGCGCCAGGGCCTGGCTCGTCCGCGACCCGGCATCGAGCGCCAGCCGCTCGATCCGGTCCCACGGGACCCGGCTGAACAGCTTGACGCTCCGCACCGGCCCCCGCGCCGCGATCGCGAAGCCCGGCATGATCTCATATCCCCGCTCCACGCCCCGCAGGTACTCCACCGACGGGATCAGCGCGACGTCCAGCTCACCCGCGGCCAGCTGCTCGGCCAGCCGGCTCGGCACGTCCATCGACAGTCGGACGTCGGGAGCAAACTCGCAAAGCCGGTAATACAAAGGCTTTGCGTTCAGATAGCTCACCGCTCCGACCCGGATCGGGGGCTTCATGGCCAGCACCCTCCTTGTCTGGGACCGCGCCGGCCGCACGGGTTGTCTTCGCCTCGACGGCCGATCGGTGCCACCGGTTTCGGTGGAACTTTCAGAATCCTTTGAAATTATAGGCGACCAGGGCGAGAATCGCAAGGGGAGTCGCATGGGACGATTACAACTCCATCCGCTGGAACGCCTGGATGCCGATCCGTAGCGGCAGGATCGTCCCGGCCGCGCCGATCACCAGGCTGACGGCGATCGCCAGGGCCAGCCAGAAGCGGAAGCCGCCGTGGGTGAGGGCGTACTGCGCCTCGGGATGTTCCTACGCCCAGGAAGTAGAGGTGGCAGGGGACCGCGAGGGCCGTCACGATCGCGAAGATGAAGACCAGGCTGACCAGCAGGTTGAGCGTCCCGCCGAAGCCGACGGCGATCTTCGAGGGGTCGCTCTCGCGCAGGTTCGGCAGGCGGGCCCCGAGCCCGACGCTGATCCCCGAGAGGCCCATGCAGAGCACGGCGACCATCGCCGCGTGCAGGCCGATCATCAGCGGGCCCATGCCCAGCATCAGGTCGCTCAGCGAGACCAGCAGCTCCGTCGGCAAGAGCGCGATCCCGACCGAGAAGACGAACTTGCCCCAGAGGATCTGCTCGCGTCGCAGGGGGAACAGGCCGAGCACCCAGAAGTTCCGCCCCTCGAGCGAGAGCAGGGGGAAGATGAACCGGCTGGTGAACGTCGAGAGGATCAGCGCCGTGACGGAGAGGTTCAGGAAGCTGACGAGGTTCCGCCACGAGGGCGACTGCACCGCGTAGCCCAGCCGCGGGATGTTGAGGAAATAGAAGCCCAGCAGGCCGAAGAAGATCAGGAACTGCGACCACTGCGCCGGGTCGCGGCGGAAGGTCCGGAGGTCCTTGAGGATCAGCAGCCGGACCGGCCGCGACAGGAAGAAGAAGACGCGGTGGAACACGCGCGTCGAAGGCGTAGAAGCCCGACCCGGCGTCGGGCGCTGCGGTTCCCCTGCACCCGGCTGTAGCCGCGGAAATACAGGTCGCGGGCCATGGCCGCCGCGGCCAGGTAGCACAGGCCGCCGTGGGCCGAGAGGACCATCAGGTAGTACCGGCCGCGCGTCCAGTCGCCCCTGGCCGCCGCGATCAGCCCGGCCGACATCCACCGGCTCGGCCAGAGCGGGTTCTGGCAGAACGCCAGCCGGTCCTGCACGCTGCCGAGCCAGTCGCCGCTGAGGGCGTCGCCCGGCGCCGTCCAGAGCCGGATCGCCAGCACGACGATCCCGCCGAAGGTCGCCAGCACCGACGCCCCCAGCACCAGCCGCTGCCGCTTCGGGAAGACGTTGGCCACCCCGATCGCCGCGATCGCCCCCAGGCTCCCCGCGATCAGCACGAACGAGATCAGGTACGCCAGGAACATCGCGTAGAACGCCCGCCGGTGCCCTCATCGTCAGGCCGTAGGCGACCATCAGCGGGCTGCCCAGCAGGAAGAACCCCCAGCTCGACAGCCCGACCGCCTCGGCGAACTTGTAGGCGAAGATCCGGTCGGTCGGTCGCCGGCGTCGTCAGCAGGAACGTCCCCTCGCGCGAGTGGAACAGCGCCGTGTAGGTGATGATCCCCGTCGAGAAGAAGAGCATCACCAGGATCGACAGGAAGAACATGCTGAACAGGTATTCGAAGATCCCGTTGAACAGCGCGTCGTTCATCCCCATGAACTCGAAGCCGCCCCAGGAACAGCCCGAAAAGGCCCAGCCAGAAGATGGCGCTGCAGATCAGGATCATCGACAGCCGCAGCCGCGAGCCCGCCAGGATCGAGCGGACGGTGTTCCGCGTCAGGCACCAGCGCAGTTGCCGCAGCGCCGCGGGCGGTGCGGTCGGCCGGCACGGGGGCAGGGGGGCCGACAGGGGTCGGCAGCGGATTTGGGGATGGCGAGGCTCATGATGGCGACCCGGCAGGCTGGGACTCGGCGGCGGGATCCGACAGGCCGGCGACGGTCGGGCCGATCGGTCCCCGGTCAGCTTCAGGAACAGCTCCTCGAGCGGCCCGTGGTGCTGGACCTGCGTGCGGAGCTGATCCAGCGTACCCGAGGCCAGCATCCGGCCATGGTCGACGATGCCGATCCGGTCGGCCAGCTCCTCGGCGATCGCCAGCAGGTGCGTTGACATCAGCACGGCGCAGCCCGACCGCGCCTGCTGGACGAACAGGTCCTTGACGATCCGGGCGCTGCGGGGGTCCAGGCCCACCAGAGGCTCGTCCACCACGAGGACGCGGGGGTCGTGCACCAGCGCCGAGGCGAAGACGACCCGCTGCTTCATCCCCTGCGAGTAGCTCTCGCACAGCTCGTCGACGTAATCGCCCATCTCGAAGGTGTCGATCAGCTCGAGGATCGCGCGAGGCCGCGCGCTCGGGCTCCAGGCCGTACATCTCGACGACGAACCGGAGGAACTCGCGGCCGGTCAGCTTGTCATAGAGGTAGGGCTGGTCGGGGACGTAGCCGAGCAACTGCCGCGCCTGACTGGCTGGACGCCTCGAAGCCGCCGATCCGCACGGTCCCCGCGGACGGGGCGAGCAGGCCGCAGATCATCTTGATCGTCGTGGTCTTGCCCGCGCCGTTGGGGCCGAGGAAGGCGAACAATTCGCCGGCCCGGACCTCCAGGTCGAGGCGGTCGACCGCGCACTTGGCACCGAACCGCTTCGTGACGCCCCGGACCTCGATCATGTGGCCGGCCTCCCCGTAGCGGGTTGGGTGGCGGTGCCGGCCCGGACGTCGATTCGCCGTCGTCGCCGCGGCGCTCGAGGATCAGCATCCGGACGAACGGGAACGGGACCTCCTGCCGCAGGATGACTCCCTCGGTGCTGCACCCAGGTATGGATTCGCAAGCTCGACATTTGCTGTTCCACCTCGTACGTCTGGACCGGGGTTGCCCGCCCAGTGGATCACGGTCCGGCGGGTCACCTCGGCCCTGGACCTGCTCGGGCTGGCCGGTGAACGGGTTGACGACCTGCATCTCCCAACGCTGGCCGACGTGCAGGCCCGGCAGCCGGTCGAGCGGCCCGAGCATGTCGCTGACGACGCTCCGCGGCTCGTACGTGGCGGAGAGAATTTCTGATTGAGGATCGGGATCGGCCCGCGTGAGACGATCTCCATCTTCCCCTCGCGGAGCCGCCCCGTGACGTGGACCATCTCGTCGCCGAGGTCCGAGGAGACGTGCACCTCGAAGTTCTGGAGGTTGCCCGTGGGGTCGACGTGGTAGCGGCTCTTGACCTCCACGCGCAGGCTCTCGCGCATGGAGAGCATAGTGCCCTTGAGCAGGTCGCCCGCGTCGAACTCGACGCGGCTGGTCATCTCGAACCAGCCGTCGGATTGCCGTGTCGAGGTCGTCACGGCCTCGCCGACGGTCCGCCTGTCGTCGGGCGATCGCGGGTCGTCGAGCACCTGGATGCTCCACCGGACCGGGCGGGACGAATCGCTGGCGAATGCGATCCCGCGAAGGTCGGGCGGGTAGCCCATGGTCAGCTCGGGCAGCACGTCCCACTTGAGCAGCAGGAACGCCGCGATCGACCAGTAGACGAGGATCAGCAGCGACATCAATCGCGATGGCATGGCCCGGGTTCCTCGCTGTGATCCGGTGAGTTGAGTGGTCGGGCCAGCCGCGCGAAGCGGCCGGCCGGCCGGCCCGATCCTTCTAATGTAGGCGGAAGGGCACCGCCCCACAATGTCCCGCCCACAACGACCCCGACCGGGTGCGCCAGCCTCGCCCCGTCTGGCCGGGCTGGCACGTCATTCGCTGCATTGCACGGGTCATAAGTTGATCCGTCGGAGGTGGGCTCGAACCCCCGCGACGCCCCTTCGGAGCGAACGGAGATCGCCGTGGGACCGGTCGCGAGAGTCCGGGTTGACCGATCCGGGCGTCGGCCGTATGCTCCATTATAGAGGCCACGCCACGTCTTTGCCTCGAACCCCGCGACGGGAGATCTCCCTCCCAGATTCGCCGGGGTCTGCGTTCGGTCTTCGCTTGCGTCCCTCCATCCCCAGATTGGGATGTCCCATGCGCATAAAGACCAGGAGCTTGCTCTGGGCCGGGATCGCCCTCGCGACGGTGATCGCCATTCCGGTGGCCATCTGGCTGTCGTTGACCTATGAGCCTTCGTATTACCGGGCGATGATGCGGCAGTCCCGCAGGCACCGCGAGGGCAAGGCCCGCACCTTCGTCGCGCAGAGCGCCCAGCTTCGCAACGATATCTGTCAACGAGCCGATCTGGGAGGCCGTGTTCTCCGACCAAGAGGTCAACGCCTGGCTCGCCGAGGACCTGGTTACCCACTTCGCCGACCAGCTCCCGCCCGAGGTGAACGAGCCCCGCGTGCTGTTCGAGCTCGACCGGATCATCCTGGCCTTCCAGCTCCGCCAGCGGGGCGTCCAGTCGGTGATCACGGTGGTGGCCCGTCCGAGGGTCCCGCAGGGCAACACGATCGAGCTGACCTTGGAAAAGATCCGCGCCGGCATCCTGCCCGTCCCGGCCGACCAGGTCCTCGACCGGATCGTCGAGTATGCCCGGGCCCACGGGGTCGATGTGGAGTGGACCCGCCGCGACGGATATCCGGTCGTCCTGATCCGCTACTCGCCGTCGCTCCGGCGTGACGATGTGCAGCTCGAGGAGGTGCAGATCCGCACGGGCCAGCTCCGGCTGGCCGGTCGCTCGGATCGGACCCGAGGCGCCTTCATGCGGCCGACGCTCCCCTCGCGCCGGGTGCTTCAATCCACCTTCCCCAGACGGAACCGCCACGCCTCGCCCTCGGCGGAGGTTGTCCCGACCTGGCGGAGCTCGGCTTCGCCGACGAGCTGAGTCCCTTCCAGCGTCACCCGGACGCGGTCGTCCCGCCAATCGATCGTGGCATACGTCCCGGCATCCAGCCGGCGGACGCTCCCCCGGCCCCCCGAAACTTCGCCCTCGTATTCCAGGTAGACCATTCGATGATCGGCCAGCGAGCGTGCGGGCAGCTCGACCCCGGCGACGATCGGCGCGTCGATGGCCCAGGTGCGCAGGGTCTCTCCGCGCTCGAGCATCAGGTCCCAGTGCACGCCCCGCCATCGATGCTCCAGCAGCACGAACCTCGCCATGGCCCGAACCCCGGCGGCCGCCCTTTCCTTCCACGCAACCGGAAGCGCCGGAAGGGTTACCGCGAACAGTGACCTTCCGTCTCGCCGCGGGCGCCCGCATAATGGCATCCAGTCTACGACCGAGCAACCAGCCGGCTCAATCCATCCGATGCGACAATCCTCCGGTCGCGACGACCTCCCGAGCCACGGCCGACTGAGCTCGTTCTCATTTGCTAGGCGACGCAGGAGACGCTTCCGGTGACTCCCAAAGAAGTCTTGGCCCAGATCCGGCAACGCGAGGTCACGACCGTGGACCTGAGGTTCATGGACTTTCCCGGCGTCTGGCAGCATTTCTCCATCCCGGCCGATGCGCTGACGGAAGAGACCTTCGAGGAGGGGATCGGTTTCGATGGCTCGAGCGTGATGGGCTGGCGGGCGATCAACGAGGCGGACGTGCTGGTCTTGCCGCAGCCCGAGACGGCGGTGATCGACCCGTTCGCCTCGCAGTCCACGCTGACGATGATCTGCAACATCCACGACCCGATCACCCACCAGGATTACACCCGCGACCCGCGGAACATCGCGCGCAAGGCCACGAGCTACATGCGGAACACCGGCCTGGCCGACGAGTGCCTGCTGCGCCCGAGCTCGAGTTCTTCGTCTTCGACAACGTCCAGTTCGACCAGAAGGGTCACGAGGCGTTCTACCACGTCGACTCGGCCGAGGGCGCGTGGAACAGCGGCCGCGCCGAGACGCCCAACCTGGGCTATAAGGCGGGGGCCGGGCTGGGGTATTTCCCCTGCCCGCCGACGGACAGCCTGGCCGACCTCCGCTCGGAGATGGCCCAGCGGATGAACGAGTGCGGGATCGCGACCTCGGCGCACTTCCACGAGGTCGCCACCGGGGGCCAGTGCGAGATCGACCTGGTCCCCGCTCCCCTGGTCGCTGCGGCCGACCACGTGATGCTGGCGCGCTACATCGTGCGCAACGTCGCCCGCCGGGCCGGCAAGACCGCGACCTTCATGCCCAAGCCGCTCTTCGGCGACAACGGCTCGGGGATGCACACCCACCTGATGCTCTGGAAGGACGGCCAGCCGCTCTTCGCCGGCCAGGGCTACGCGGGCCTCAGCGACCTGGGCCTCTACGCCATCGGCGGATTGATCCGCCACGCGACGGCCCTGTGCGCCTTCGCCAACCCGACGACCAACAGCTACAAGCGGCTCGTCAGCGGGTTCGAGGCCCCGACCAAGATCTCCTACAGCCGGCGCAACCGTGCCGCGATCGTCAGGGTGCCGGTCGGCAGCCCCAGTCCATCGAGTCGACGCATCGAGTACCGGGGGCCGGACGCCGCCGCCAATCCCTACTTGCTCTTCTCCGCCATGCTGATGGCGATGCTCGACGGCATCCAGAACAAGGTCCGACCCGGCGACCCGCTCGACAAGGACATCTACGACCTCCAGCCCGAGGAGCTCGACGACGTGCCCGCCACGCCGCGGTCGCTCGACGCCTCGCTCGACGCACTTCGCGCCGACCATGAGTTCCTGCTCCGCGGCGACGTCTTCACGCCCGACGTCATCGATACCTGGATCTGGTACAAGCAGACTCACGAGGTCGAGAAGATCCGCGTCCGGCCCCATCCCTACGAGTTCGCGCTCTATTACGACATTTGATCTCGCGCCTGATGGCGACCAACGCAGCCCTTCCACGTCCAGGTCATCCTCGGCGTTCAACAGATGCACCGATGGTCATCGACGCACGCACCCGGCGACGCGGCGACCAGACCCGCCGATCGCTCTGGCCATTTGCCATTTCACTGCTTATTGTCGATAGAGCAGAAAGTCGCACCAATCTGATCCTGTCGGATCAATAGCGTGCAAGAGTGTCTGCACTTCCCTCGTTTCATCCAGGTGAACGGGAGGCGTCACGCCATGGCGGATAACGCGAAGGCGGGGCAGATCGGGCGTACGCCGTCCGAGTTCCTGCTGGCCCTGGAACGGTTCGGGGTCCTGCCCGATGCGCAATGGCGTGAGGTGAAGCAACGCTTCGGCGATGGCAGCGGCCTGAGTGATTCGACGGCGCTGGCGCGTCGCCTGATCAAGGATGGGCTGCTCACCGAGTTCCAGGCCCGGCGGTTGCTGAAAGGGAAGAGGCGGATCGCTTATGGCCGGTATGTCCTGATCGACCTCGTGGGTCGGGGTGCTCGTGGGCAAGTTTACAAGGCGCGGCACCGCCTGATGGACCGCGTGGTTGCGCTCAAGGTCATCCGGCCCGACTCTCATCTGAGCAAGAACTCGGTGGCGCGGTTCTTCCGTGAGATGAAGATGGTCGCGTTGCTCGACCACCCCAACGTGGTCCGCGCCATCGACGCCGATGTCCAGGAAGGGACCCCGTATATCGTCATGGAGTACATCGAGGGCGAGGACCTGGAAGAGGTCTTCGCCCGCCGGGGACCGTTGCCGGTCAACGATGTCCTGGACTACATGGCGCAAGCGTGCCGGGGCCTTGGCCATGCGCACGACAAGGGCGTGATCCACCGCGACGTGAAGCCGACGAACCTGTTCCTCGCCAGGAACGGAGTCGTGAAGCTGCTCGACCTGGGCCTCGGCGAGCTGGTCGGCCCGGCCATCAAATCGGACAAGGACTTCGACACCGACGAGGGCGTGGTCGTGGGGACGACCGACTACATGTCACCCGAGCAGATCCAGGACAAGCCGATCGATACCCGCACGGACCTGTTCGGACTCGGCTGCACGATGTACCGATTGCTCACGGGCGCCTATGCCTTCCCCGGCCTGACGCCGCGAGGACCGTCTGGTGAAGCGGGTCCGCGAGGGCCACGTCCCCATCAATGACGTCCGGCCGGAGGTCCCGCCCACTCTGGCCCGGGTCGTCGACCGCCTGCTCGCGCTCCGCCCGGACGATCGTTTCGACTCGGCCGTCGATGTTGCGGAATCGCTTGAGGCCCTGCTACCTTCCTCGGTGCGCGGCCGGCTGCGCGGCGGCGCGAGGACGGGGAACACCCAGCCCGGCGCCGGCGCGCCGTCGGTCCATTCCGACGAGGAGTCGCTCGACTGGTCCTTGATCGAGTCGGCACTGCGTCCGTCCGCCCAGCCTGCCCGGCCGGCCACTCGGCTGGTGGAGCGCGAGGAGCCGAAGGCCCCGCCGTCGAGGTCCCTCGCTTCGCACCGGAAGGAACTCGAGGAAGAAGGGGGCGAATCGGGCCGCGAGGTGCACGAGAAATACCGCAACGAGCTGATCCAGATGAACCGGGTGATGTCCGAGCTTCGCTCGGTCGACCCATCGACGGACAAAAATTCCGACGAGGGGCAGACCTGGCTCGAGCGGCTCGGCGAGAAAGTTGGCGATTACCTGGCAGAGCCCAGCGCGAGTCTGATCATCATCGTGGTGCTGCTGGTGCTCGTGGGGCTCGCGCTGGCGCTGGCCATCGCCGTGAGTTAGAGGCGCGAAACGGTCGGTCCCCACACAAGGCCGACCCGATCGGATACGAGCCCGACGCGCAAGCGAGTGGGTGGATAATCTCCGCGGGAATCCACTCGCTTGCGCGTCGGGCTCGTCGGCGCAACCGAATCGTGAAGCGCTCCTGGCGGCTGGCGCTCTGGCCTGATTGGCCCGGGAGGCCCCGATCCCACCTATCCGAAGGATGCAGCGAGTGAGCCTCCACCGCGGCGAGGAGGCGGGAACCTCAATCGCGGGTTCCCCGCTCGCTCAGGCCCGCGCCGATCATCGACCCTTGTTGAGCTGGTCGTAATACGCCCGGATGTGCTTCTCGACGTTCTTGGGGATCTTCTGATTGGAGAGGGCGTCGGCATAGCCGGCGGTGGCGGCGTCGAGCTCGGCCTGGATGTCGATCTTGACGTCCCCCTTGACGGTCTTGCCGGGCGAGGTCAAGCCTTCCATGACGGCCTTACCCTTGCCGATCTGGTTCTTGACCTTGGCCTTGTAGGTGGCGGTGTCGTCGGGGGCCTCGGGTCGGTCACCCTGTCCGCGGCCGCGGTTGCTGCCATTCTGCCCGTTGCCCGGCCGCCCGCCCCGGTTCATGCCGAGCATGTTGAGGTCGTCGCCGAGCTGGTTCATGCCCTCCATGCCGGCGCCGCTCTTGGCATCTTGAAGCTCGGCCATCGCAGCGTCGAGCGACTGCATCTCCTCGAGCTGCTTGGCCATCTCGGCGAGCTGTTCCTGCGAGACTCCCAGCTCGGCGGCGGCCTGCTTCATGTCTCCGCGCTCCATCGCCTGCTGGGCCTTGTCCAGCTTGTCGGCGAGCTGCTTGAGCTGCTTGAGCCCCTTGGCCTGCTCGTTGAGCTTTTCCATCTCGCGCTCGAACTGCTGCTGGCTGAGGCCACCGTTCTTGCGGGCCTCCTCAAGTTGCTTCTTCCGTTCCTCCATGTTGGCGAGCTGGTTGAGCTTCTTGGCCATCTCGCCGACCTGTTCCTTGAGGGCCTTTTTCTCGGCCTCGTTCATCTTGCCCGACTGCATCTTCTCCTGGAGCTTTTGGAGCTCCTTTGCCGCCTTCTGGAAGTCGCCGCGCGCGAGCTCCTTGGCGAACTCGTCGGCCGGTCCCTGAGTGCCCATATCCTTGAGATGCTGGAGCTGACGGTTGATCTGCTCGGGCGAGCCGATCTGCTTCTGCCGCTCCTTGAGGGCGTCGGTCAGCGCATTGAACTCGACCATCAGCTTATCCTTGGCCGCTGGCGGGGCCTTGGCCAGCTCGTCGGACTTCTTCTGGATCTGGGCCAGCAGCTTGTCGGCCTCGGGGAACTTCTCCTTGTCGATCGTCTGGCGCTTGCTGGCGATCTTCTTGCTCAGCATCTCGGCCTGCTTGGCGAGTGCCTTGGTGTCGGTCGCCTCGGCGTTGCCGGCGCGGACCTTGGAGGGCACGAGAGCCGGGGCGAAGAGCAGGAGCACGGCGGTGCACGCCGGGATCAAAACGACCCACGCGCGGCGGGGCATCCGCAGGCCGAACTCGGCGGCGACGTCCAGGTCCGTGACCTTCTTGATCGCGTCGGCGAGCAGTGCGAGCCCCGCGGGAGTCTCCCGCAGGTCCTCGGGCAGGGTCAGGGCCGAGCTCAGCCGCTCGTTCAGGTGAAAGACCCGATCGATCGCGACGGCGGCGTCCATCCGGCTTGGGCCCGAGAAGGCTGCGACCAGCCCCGCCACCACGATGCCCAGCCCGCCGGCCACCGCGAACGGGACCCAGTCCGGACCCCGAAGGGTCCGATTGAGCAGCTTCTCGCCGCCGATGATGCCGGCAACGATCGCCAGCCCGATCGCCCACGACCAGACAAGGGCCCCGAGGAACCGCTGATATCGCAGCCGTCGAAATACCCGGGCCACCGGCTTCTCCAGCTCGCGCATTGGGCGACTCCTTAGCTCAGGGGACCCTGGGGGAGCGACACTCCGACAGAGAATCTTCGCGATATTACCTGGGGAAGCTTGCGCATCGTCACGATGCCGGCTCGAATGGAGCTTCGCCCTCCCATCTCTGACGAACGTCATACAGCACTATATCCACCGGACGGGTTGGCCGCAAGTGCGTCGGACGAAAGATTTCGGTGCATTTCCCTAGATCCCGGTCGTCGTGGGAGACCGACTCGTGACCGCCAGGTTCAAGGGGCCGGCCGGCGGCGGCAGGTGGCGTCGGATGGCCTGCTGCTTCGCGACCACGGCGTCGCGGAACGATCGCTCGAACCCAATCCGGGCGACCTGGCCGCTCTTCACCAGCTTGCGATGCTCGTTGCCACCCCAGATGCGCCGCGCCACGGCCTGCGGGCGGACCCCGGCCGCCAATCGCCCCGACCAGAGCTGCAACTCGCCCGGGTCGGGCATCCGACCGAGGTCCTTGCGGAAGAGCTCGGTCACGAAGGCATCGCGCCCTGTGCCGTAACCCGACACCAGGGGCGAGGCGGTTGCCGTGAGCGTGAGATCCGCCGTACCGACTCCGCCGAAAGCGTCCCGCACGCCCACGATGATGCTGTAGGTACCGGGCTGGGTGTACGTGTGGGCGAGGACGAACGTCCCCGACGCGCCCAGGGGCAGCGGCTGGGGGCCCGTCCCGTCGCCGTAGTCCACGCTGGCGACGAACGAGCCCGGTGTGGCGCTCGAGAAGGAACCCGTGTCGCGGAAGGTCGCGCCCTCGATCTGGGCGAGACCCATGCGAACGGCCGGGGCGACGTCGTTGACGGTGATCGAGACGGTCTCCGCGACGCTTCGGGGCGGAGAGCCGCCGTCGGTCACCCGGACCGTCACCGAGTACTTGCCCGGGGCGGACGGGGTCCAGGTGAAGGCCCCGGTCGTCGGGTCGATCGTCGCCCCGGCCGGGGCTCCCGGGTCGAGGCTGTATGTCAGGGCCGTCGTCGAGCCCGTCGCGGTCGCCGTGAACGCGACCGTCGAGCCTTCGTTCACCGACTGGACGGGGATCGGATCCAGCGCGAGCGCCGGCGGCGACTGTGGCGACGCGGGAGCCAGCGAGAGCGCATCGATCAACTCCGTACTGTCACCCGACTGGGTGCCCTGGAAGGTGATCGTGTGCTGGCCGGCCGCGACGGTGAACCCCACTGAGTAATTTCGGTAGGTGGTGTCGGTCGCCAGGATGGTGCCCACCTGGTTGCCATCGACGAGCACTTCCAGCGTCTGGGGCGACTGGGCCGTGGCCCGCTGGGCCGCGTCGAGCGAGAGCGTGTACGTCCCGGTCGCCAGGGTCACGGTCTGGGTGATGCTGCTGGTCCCCTGGATGAAACCGACCTGGACGCCCTGGGGAGGCAGTTGGTTCTTGCTCGTGTAGGTGCTGGTGTTGCTGTACGCGATGCCGGCGAAAGACGGCGCGGAATCGGTGAAGGTCCAGTCGACCGTGTTCTGGGACAGTTGCGCCCCGTGATTGAAACCGCCGGTGAGGTCCTGCACGTCGGCCCACTCGAAGCCTGGGTCGTGGATCAGGGGGACCACCGCACTGCCGAACGTGTAGGCGTAGAAACTGCCCGGCTGCGAGACCAGGGTCGGATCCAGCGGGCTGCTGAGCTCAAGCGTGATGACGCCGGTCGTCGCGTCCCTGGTCAGTTGGTGGATCGTGACCGTCGTCCCCGGATCGATCCCCTCGCCCGTGACCTGGATGTACTTGAGCGGGCCGATCTTTTCCAGCGTGTTGTACGCGTCCAGGCTGTTGAGCAGGATCGTGTCGCCGGCCTGGCCGGCGCCGAGCACGCTCCCCGTGAAGGTGAGCGGCCCGAAGAACGAATAGGTGGACCCGGCGGACGCGCTCGTCAGGGGGTTCGAGAGGATGAGGTCGGACTGGCTCGGCGTCTGGCCATTGATTTGCAGGAACTGCACGGTCGTCCCTATCGGCACGCCCGGGCCGTTGATCAGCGTGCCCGGCGTGCCACTCTCGTATTGATATGCGGAGACTTGATAGACGATCTGCTCGTCCCCCAGGCCGCCGAGCACTCCGGAGTTGCCCTGCGCGGTCGAGGAGGTCGTCGTCACGACGCCGAACGGCGACAGCGTCGTGTACGGGTCCTTCTGCGGGAGTCCCTCGCCCTGAGCCCCGAGGCCCGCGACGGCGATCGCGATGTCGGTGGCACCGCCGGCATTGACGTTGCCGATGTCGTCGTCGAGGGCGAACGCGTAGGCGGTCAGGCCCAGCTTGTCGTGGACGAACCACACGAACGGATCGAGATTGAAGACATTGTACGTCTGCCCGCCGGCCGGTAGGGCCGGATCGGGGTACCAACGCTCGGGGTCGGAGTAGAGCGGGTTGGTGTAATCCGGCACGCTCCGCAGCGCGGACTTGCTCAGGACGGTCAGCTTGTTGACGATGTCCACGTCCGTGTTGGGGATGAAATTCGAGTCGATGTTGCCCCCGATGATGTTGCCCAGCAGGGTATTCCAGCCGTGCATCGAGCCCGCCGGGACGCTGGCGCTCCAGGCGCTCATCACCACGAAGACGGTCTGCGCGAAGGCCAGCGCGAGGGGCTGCTGGGAGCTCGGGAATGTGAAATCGATGTTGCCGGCGGGATTGGGGTTGGACCCCGCGATCGCCGAGAACGAGGGCGCGGTGAAGCTGAACGAGGTGGGGCTGTTCGATCCCTGAGGGACCACGCTCAGCTCGATGGTCTTCTCGTCGGGCGAGACCGACAGGATGATGCACCCCGCCGGCAGGCCGGCCGCGGCCACCCCCATGCCCGGGACCAGTCCCGCGGCGGGCTGGCTCAGCGTGAGGATGTTGCCGTTGGCGATCGTCCCGGCGAGATCGGCCGCGGGCGTTGACGGCACATTCGCGGCGTAGTAGTTCGCCCAGGAGTACCAGAGGCCGGCGATCGTGGTCGCCGCGTAGTCGGCGTTCGCCGCGCTGAAGTTGTAGACCTGGTCGGCTGCGTTGGAGGGCGCGGTCCCAGTGACGTTGACGCCGACGACCTGGCCCCCCTCCATGGCCAGGCCGGTCGTGGTCCCCAGCGAATAGGTCACACCGTTCTCGATATATGTGACGTCGTAGTTGCGACCGGCCTCGATGTCGGGCTCGATCCAGTTTGCGAGCGCGTATTGATCGGCCCCGGCGGTCGTGTTCAGCCCGATCGTATGGCCCTGGCTCGGGTGGGTCGGGTCGCCGCCGATCGAAACGACGGCCGGGCCGGAGCCGCCGCTCGACAGCGCAGGATAGGGCTCATTGATGCTCGTCCCGTCCGGGAATGACATGTGGAAGACGATATCCGAGCTATTCCCGGAGGCGTTACTCTCGAAGAACAGGTTCTGACCGGAGGGGATCTTCAGGTTTCCCCGTTCGACGTTGTAAAAGGTGGGGTAGCCCTGGCCGCCGAAGTACGTCCCCAGGTAGTTGTCGTTCGTGGTACCGTCCGGGTTGGGGGAGGTGAAGGCCGAGATCGCGGCCTGGAGGTCGGTCTCGCTCTGTCTTGACCCGACCCATCCGTACGGCGCCGAGGTGGAGGAATCCGGGCCGGTGCTCGGGAGCGTGACGTCGCTCGCCTCCATGGCGACCGGCACGTTGAGCGAGTTGACGAACGAGATGTCGTAGTCGGCCGAGTTGACGTCCGCACCGCCGTTGAGTACGTCGTTGCCGAGCAGGTACCCGAATCCCGTCCCCGTGTTGATCGTAGGATTGTAGAAGGTGCCCCGGAACGTGACCTCGGTGAGCTGGAACGGGGCATCGTTGTTGGGCGCCTGGGCGGTCAGGCCGTGGTACCACATAACGAGCCCATCGGTCGTCGGGGAGGACCCCTGGGTGGTGAGGCTGAATTGCCCCTGGATGATTCGGTCCGTCGGGGAGATGCTTGCGCCGGACGTGAGGCTGAACACGTAGGGCTGGTCCGTCTCGGCCGGTTCGTTGGCCGGCAGCGTGACGCCGGCCGGATTCGTGGAATCGATGGTCACCGGGACGCCGCCCGAGGGCAGGCCGGGCCCGGTCACGTTGTAGGTCTGGCCGTCCTGGAACTGGCCGGAGGCCACCGGCGACTGCCAGCCGGCGGTGGTCGGCGTGCCGCCGTTCGCGGCGTCGAAGCCGTTGTAGCTGGGGGTGAATGTCAACTGGTTGCTGTTCTGGGCGATACTGCCGAAGAAGGTCGCCTGGGTGTTCGCGTTCAGGTAGTAGAACGGGGCACCTGTGGGGGTCGCTCCATTGTCCCCGCCGGCCGTGCTGAACTGGTCGGCCCCGTCGGTCGAGAAGATGACCCGGCCGGAATCCCAGAAGGCGAGCGGGACGGTGATGGTGATCGAGGAGAGCGGGGGCAGGCCCGCGTAATCGGTCGTGCCGTCGGTGTAGCCGATGTAGCCCCTGTATTCCTGGTCGGCGGGATCATAGGGATCGAAGGCGGATGTCCCCTGGTAGGGAGCGATGGCCTGGCGGCTATCCTCGCCTTCGAGGAACGCGTAGAGGGACTGGGTGGAATTGTTGGTGATCGTGATGGTCTTCTCGTACTGCGCCGTCAGGTGATCAGCGCTGGGGAAAACCTGATCCAGATGCTGAACGGTAGGCGCCGGGAACGTCACGCCCGACGTCAGCAGGCAGCGCTCTTCCAGGAGGAAGTCGCGAATCCCACCCCGCAGCCAGGTCGCACGCCGGCGGCGGACGAATCCCCGTGAACGCGATCGGTCCTTGAAGAGGCCGGGAACGAGCATGATGGGTCTCATAGGGCGGAGTATTCGTCAAATGGTAGTCGTCACGCAATGGGCGGGCGGTTATCGCCCTGAGGTGCGACGTTCCCGGACGGAACACGTTCAACGGTAGCGGGTAACGGCGGTCGGGAGCGAACGCCGGTCGGGATTGCCTCACCCGGCATCTCGTGGAGTTGACAGATGTTGCGCCCACCGGGCCGGGTCGGCGTGGAGCAACTCCGGCCTGACCGGCGGTTCGCGGTTGGCGCCGGTCTCCCACCCGGCCGACGCGACGGTCGGTGCGGTCCGGTTCGGCGCGGGCCTCCCTGCGCCGCCGCCGGCCTGGGCCGGCCCCTACGGCGGTCATGCCTCCGCCTGACGCCGATCCGGTCGTGCGGGCCGGACCGTGCAGGCCGGAGCGTGACCGACATCGGCCCGGGCCGACAGCTCTCCCGAGCGGGCCAGAGGGGTCGTCTCGAGGCTTTCAGCCTCGTTAGTAGCGGCGTCCGAAACTCACGCCAAACCGCAAACCAACCGGCCAAATATGAACCGGGCCACGGAAACCGCCGCCGCGACGGAAAATCTCGAGAAATCTCCAGATATTTCTTCTGCTCCTGGCCAAAGGGCTTGCGTCGAGAAGATGCCGCTCTTCGCCGATGGGTGCATTTCAGTTTCTGCAAACCTGATACATCCTATATATAGGGGGAGAGAAGAGAGCGGAGGGGGTACAGGGGGTTTTGGGGGCCCCGGAACATGAAATGCATGCACGCAATCTCCTCCCGGACCCCGCGAGATCGTCCCGAGCGGATGGATGTGCACGACGCTTACGGAGCGTCGCGATGAGTTCGTGCCGAGTCTGCTCGCGGATCTCGGCGTGCAGGCCGTCCCCGCGGAGGCCGGTCACATCTCGGTGAGGCGACAGCAATTCTTTGGTAGCAGAACCGGTGAGTTATAGTGTGCTCCGTGTTGGTGGCGTGTCCTGGGCGACGGTCATTCCGACACGGAGGGCCCCCGCCTTCCACCGATCCGTCAACTCGGTCGCTGGCGATCTCCGCCGATTTGAGACAATCGTCGCCGGTCATTACGATACGACGGATGCGGGCTTGCGCCATCGCCGTTCCCTCATCTCTATCTACGCACCGCCGCCTCCGGGACAAGTGGTTCGGCGAAATCTCGAGTCACCCGGCGTCCGCTCCGCGCTCTCGACGCGGAGCCGCCCACCGCGGTTGTCTTGCGGGTGGCCGGCCGGGAGGCAGTCAGGGGCTTGCAGCGGTGTCGCATCAACGCGGGGATAACTTCAAGCGGTTCAGCCCCTTGAGGAAAACGCAGCCCCGTGCGCGGCGGTAGTTGTCACAATCACCATGACACATGAGGCCCGCGATGGACCGCTTGATATCTAACACCCCCAACGCCCTCGAACAAGATCTCGCCGCTCGGCTTCGACTTCATCCACCGTGGGGGTCAGCCGATCTGGGCCCGCAGCCAGTCCGTCGTTGCCTTCCATTCGGCCTTGGGGATGCGATCGGCGACTTGCCCCAGGAAGTCGAGCGTACCCTTGGAGGTATCGTCGAGCGCTACCGGCTTCGGTAAGTACATCTGCATCCTGCGGTAGTTCCCGGCCAGCGCCTGGTCGCAAATGTAGCTATTCGCCGAGGAACTGGCGTCGAGCAACGCGGAGATCAGCGGGAAGGCGGGCGTGAGCGTCTCCCGATTCCCGAGGCTCGCCCCCCGAGGCAGCGGCGAGAGCCACGCCAGGGCCCCGTACTCGGCCGCCCTCTCGAATGGCATCGAGTGCGGGATGTCGATCCCGCTAATCTGGACGCCCGTCCCGATCGAGAGGATGCGAATACTGCGGACGTGCCCCCTGTTGGCCCGGCACGCCAGGCCCAGCGCGATGCTCGCGGGGCAGTTGGCGAAGAGGCCGCCGTTGACGCAGAATCCGAAGTCGGGATGTGGATATGGCGGGAAATACAGCGGGGCGGCGCTCGTGCAGAGGGCCGCGTTGACCAGCCTGGTCGAGCGGGTCGGCCTGTCCTGGAGCCGGACGTCGGCCGGCCCTTCTTCGTCGTCGCCGAGGTTGTGCAGCACCAACGGCGACCAGTTCCCGGCCTCGGAGAAGAGCCGGAGTGTCGTGACGAGCACGGATCGCTTCAGGTCGCCCAGCGTCGTCCTGCCGAAGAAGTGCGTCAGGACCTCCATGAGCCCGGCGTTCGAATACCTCGGGGTGGAGCAGGTCCAGCGGATCGAAATGGAGGTCCCTCAGTCGCTCGCGCAACCTGACGTCGAGGCCGTTCAGGAATTCCAGGATCCGGCTTCGCGATGGGCGCCGCGAGCCGACCGCCGTGAAGATCGCCGGGCCGCGGTCCCGGTAGAGCGCGACGAGCTCGGACGGGGACAGGCCGTAGGCGAGGCCCAGTGCGATGATCCCGCCCGTGGATGTCCCCGCGAAGAGATCGACCTTGTCGAGGAACGGGACCTCCCGCTCCAGCCGTTCGATCGCCCTGGCGGTCAGCAGGCCGCGAATCCCGCCGCCGTCGCACGACAGGATCAGGTAGGGCCTGGTCCGGTGGGGACCTGCCTGCGCGGCGCCGGCGGCCGCCATGGGGAGCGATAACCCGGCCAGTTTCAGCGTGTCGCGTCGGGTCATCCTGTCCATGGATCGGGCCTCCTGGGCGGCATCGAAGCCTGTCCTATCCTGCTTCGGGCCGGAGATTTGAGCCGGCATCGTGGGATAACGCAAGGTCAACTGGTGGGAGGCACGCGACCCCGATCACGACGATTTCCGGAAATTCGGGATTGGTCCATGCCCGGAGTGCAGTAACCTGGATGATCGAGCACTCTCCGGGATCGGGGCACTGGCCGCTTTCCCCCGCGTTGAGGTGAATCATGTCGTGTGTCGGGCGTGGGATCGTCTTGCGTCAGATGGGACGGCTCTTCGGCGAAGGGACTCTCACGGGTCTGGGGGACGGCCAGCTCCTGGAGCGTTACCTGACGCGACGGGATGAGGGCGCCTTCGAGGCCCTGGTGGACATGCACGGGCCGATGGTGCTGGGCCTCTGCCGCCGGATGCTCCGCGACCCGCGCGACATCGAGGACGCCTTCCAGGCGACCTTCCTGGTGCTGGTCCAGAAGGCGCCGGGAATCCGGGACCGAAGCTTGTTGTCGAACTGGCTTTACGGCGTGGCCGTCCGCGTCGCGCGGCGGGCCCGGAGCCGGACGCTCCGCCGCCGCGACCGCGAGACGGCCGTCGGCGAGCCGGAGGCAGTGGTCGAGGCAGACCCGGATTCCGCGGTGAGGTCCGAATGTGATGCGGTGCTCGATCAGGAGTTGCGTCGACTGCCGGACAAGTACCGAGCACCTCTGGTGCTCTGCTACTTGCGCGGGCGGACCCACGATCAGGCCGCGGAAGAACTCCGCTGCCCTGTGGGCACTGTCCGCAGCCGGCTGGCACGCGGCCGCGCCCTTCTCCGCGACCGCCTGACGCGCCGGGGCGTCGCCCCGACCGCCACGGCGGTCCTGCTGGGCAGTGACGCGACGCTCCCGGCCCGACTCCTCGTCGCCACCGTACCGCCGCCGCTGGCCGCCACCACGGTCCGGGCGGCCCTCGAATTCGGATCGTCCTTCACCATGACGGCCGGCGCCTCGTCGCTGGCCCTCGCCCATGGAGTGCTCACAACCATGAAAATGACACAGTTCAAGTGGGTCGGACTGGCTGCCCTGGCCGCCACGCTCTCCGCCGGCGGCGTCGTCGCGGTGTCGTTTGCCTCATCGACGGCGCAGGACCCCGCGCCGAGACGGCCAGCCGCCGAGGCCGTCCGCGAGGATGGTGCACAGCGGCCGCCGGAGTCTCGCCCCGTCAAGACCCTGGAGGAAGAGCGCCTGAAGGCCCTGGAAGACAAGATTGATCGCCTCAGCGGCCAGTTGCTGGGCGAAGGGGCGTTGATCCAGGGCAACCGAAATCCACGAGCCCAGGCCGGCGGTACGACGTCCGCCCTGAATTCCCGGAACGCCGACGCCGCGGCCGTCGACCAGTACCGGGTGCCCAGGCCCTCCGATCCGATTGAGGAGCTGGATGCCCGACTCAAGCTGTCCGTCAAGGAGTACGGGTACGCAAAGAAGCTGGCCGAACGGCAGGCGATCAGTTCCCAGGAGGTGGACCAGTACCTCCTGAAGGCTCAGAGCGTCGCGGGGAAGGTGGTCGCGCTCGACCACGATTTCCAGGATGAGATGGAACGCCTCATGCTCGAGCGCAGCCGAAAGGGCGCGCTAGCGGAGAAGGCAGTCGCTCAGCGGGAAGTCGCGGAGTCCGTCACGGCCCGGAATCGGCGGCTGAACGAGCGGAAGCCGGGGGTCGTCGGTCCCGAGGAGGTCACCAGGGCCGAGGCCGAGCTCAAAGTGGCCGAGGCCGACGTCGCGATCACGCGAGTCGATGTCGACGACGTCGCATTACGCATCCGGCAGCTCGCCCGCCGCCGCGCCCGCCTCCGAGATGCCATCGCGATTGCCGAGCAGATCATCAAAGAGTCGGCCTCGCAGCCTTGATTTCCCCAGGCCATGGCGGCTCGATCGGGGTGCCACGAACCGCTCCCGAGGGACGCGTGGCACCCGCCTCACGACGATGCCTCGGCATATACTGCGGCGGCGGAGCGGGTGGCCTCGCCGGCCGGCAGGGATACACCCAGGTCGCGGAGGCAGGTCTCCAGCGCGGCCAGGAACAACGTCACGTTGCCGTGCCGCGAGCCATACCCCATCAGCCCGATCCGCCAGGCCTGCCCCTTGAACGGCCCGAGCCCGCCGCCGACCTCGATCCCCCAGTCCATGAGCAACCGACGGCGGACCGTCAGGTCATCAATCCCATCGGGGATCTTGACGCAGGTCAACTGCGGCAAGCGGTGCTTCGGATCGGTGACGAGTCCCAGGCCCATCCCCGCGAGCCCCGCGTGCAACGCCCGACCATTCAAGGCGTGCCGTGCGAACCGGGCCTCGAGACCTTCCTCCACCACGAGCGCGAGGGCCTCGCGGAGTGCGTAGTTCATGCTGATGGGGGCGGTGTGGTGGTAGACGCGATCGCTTCCCCAGTACTTCTGGATCATCGTCAGGTCGAGATACCAGCTCTGTACCTTCTTCTTGCGACGATTGAGCGTCTCGACGGCCCGCGGCCCGAATGAGACCGGCGCCAGTCCAGGCGGGCAGCTCAGGCACTTCTGCGTCCCCGAATAGACCGCGTCGATCTCCCAGGCGTCGATCTCGACGGGGACTCCCGCCAGCGCGGTCACGGTATCGAGCACGATCATCGCGCCGGCATCGTGCGTGATCCGCGCGATCTCCTCGACGGGCTGCCAGGCGCCGGTGGAGGTCTCCGCATGGACAATCCCCACGACCTTGGGGCCGACGCGATGGATCGCGGCCTTCACCTCGTCCGGGTCGAAGACCTGACCATAGGGCCGCTCGATCACGGTCACCTCGGCGCCGGCGCGCTCGGCCACGTCCTGCATCCGGGCGCCGAAGACACCGTTGATGCAGACGAGCATCCGGTCGCCGGGCTCGATCAGGTTGACGACGGCCGTCTCCATGCCGGCCGAGCCGGTGCCCGAGACGGCCAGCGTCATCCGGTTGGTCGTCTGGAAGACGTATCGCAGCAAGTCCTGCGTCTCGTCCATCAGGGCGACGAACTCGGGATCGAGGTGGCCGAGCAGGGGCATCCCCAGCGCGGCCAGCACGCGCGGATGCACGTCGCTCGGGCCCGGACCCATCAAGAACCGCGGCGAGGGATTCAAAGGACCGGGGACCGGGGGCTTGGGGACGGGCGACACGGGGATCTCCTGGTGTTGGCGGCGGACGGATCGTCGCGGTCGGAAAACGAGGTGAATCGGGGGGCCCTGCCTTCGCGAGCGAGGGCCTTTACTCGTCACGCGACGAGTCGCGATCCGCCACCCATGGATTTCACGATCTCGCTGACGGCCTTGAATTCGGGACGGTCGGAGCGTTCGGTCCATTCGAAGAGCGCCGACTCGGCGGTCGAAACGACGGCGCCGACCTGTTCGAGGCGGCGGAGGGCGAACTCCCAATCGATCTTGCGGCGTGAGGCCACGGCGTCGGCGGGAACCTGGACCCGGAAGCCGAGATCCAGCAATTCCAGCGCCGTCTGGGCGATGCACACGTGCGCCTCGATCCCGACGACCGTGACATGGCGAATGTTCCGCCCGTAGAGCTGCTCGACGAGTTGGGGGACCGTGCAGCAATGAAAGCTGGTCTTGGCCGGCCGATCGGGGATCAGCTCGGCGATCGCGGCCGTCGTCGGTCCCAGGCCGCGCGGATATTGCTCGGTCCCCCAGACGGGCATGCCGAGCGTCCGGCGCCGCGGATCAGGGCCGCCACACCGGCAACGACCGCCTCGCGATCCGGGATCAATCCCAGCAGCTTGTCCTGAAGGTCCACCACCAGGAGCCCGCCATGGTGAGACGTCAATCGCTGGGTCGGGCGCATGGTGAGAAGTCCTCGGGATGCTCGCCTTGGCCGTCAAGTCCGGCCGACGGCCATGCAGCCGCGATGCTACGGACCGCCAGCCGCGGATGTCAAGCGAGGCGATGCGGCGGACCGATGATCCGTCGATCGGCGAGAGGCCGTCCGCTCGTCGTCGTGGAACTCTCGTCGCCGTCTCGCCTCGAAGTTGAAAAGCAACACTTGCCGCGACCTGCTATGCGGAGTAGGATAAAGAATTGAACCATGATTGGATCGGCACGGAAGTCGAGGACGGCTCGGTCGGGGTCGTGACGAAGGCGTTGATCCTGATGATGTGGGGGTGACCGGCGTGGCTGGAAGGCCTCGACTCCTGGTCATAGACCGGGAAAGCACCCAGGGAAAGACCTCGCTCGACCGCCTTTCCGAATCTTTCGAGGTGGTGGTCGCGCGGACGATCTCCAAGGCGCTGTCGCTGTTACGCGACCAGAAATTCTCGGCGGTCTACGTTGACGCGTCGCAGCTATCGGCGGTCCGCTGGGTCGGGATGATGATCCAGGCGGAGGAGATCCTGGACGCGATCGCCGACGGCGTCGCCGTGGTTGACCCGGACCTGCGGATCATCTGGGCCAACCCCGAGTTCTACTCGCTGACGGATCAATCGGTCCATCCGGTGGGTTCTCCGTTCTACCAGGCCCTCGGCCAGGCGGAGATCCTCGGCCCGGACCTCTGCCCGTTCACGACGGCGGTCGCCTCGCGCGAGCCGGCGAGCACGGCCATGAAGATCGGTGGCAACCGCTACCTGCGGATCACCGTCACTCCGGTCTTCGACGCGGCCAACGCGCTGACCCACCTGATCGCGCTGACCCGCGAGACGACCGACGAGACCCAGCAGCAGCTCAAGGTCAACGCCATCCACAAGGCGGGCGACGAGTTGGCCGACCTGACTCCCGATGAGCTGGCTCAGATGGGGGTCGAGGAGCGCACCGACCTGCTCAAGTACAACATCGCCCGGCACATGAAGGACCTGCTGGGACTCGACTTCATCGAGATCCGCCTGCTCGACCGCGCGACCAAGCGGCTGATCCCGCTCCTGACCGAGGGCATGACCCCGCTGGCCGCCAATCGCGAGCTCTATGCGCGCAAGGAGGGCAACGGGGTGACGGGCTACGTGGCGGCGACCGGCATGAGCTACCTCTGTCCCGATACCACGAAGGATGCGCTCTACCTCGAGGGTGCCGCCGGCTCGCGCAGCTCGCTGACAGTCCCCCTGATCTTTCACGGTACGGTCATCGGCACCCTGAACGTCGAGAGCCCGCAGCCCGACGCCTTCGACGACCGCGACCGGCAGTTCATCGAAATCTACGGCCGGAACATCGCCGCGGCGCTGAACACCCTGGAGCTGCTCGAGGCCGAGAAGGTCAGCACGGCGAGCGCCTCGGTCGAGGCGATCAACCGCGAGCTGGCGATCCCGCTGGACGACATCATCACCGACGCGACCACCGTGCTCGATCGATACGCCGGTCACGACGAGGACATCATCGCCCGATTGCGACATTTGCTCTACCGGGCCCGAGAGATCCGGAGCCTCATCCACAAGGCGGGCTCGACGATCGCCCCGCCGGCCAAGCAGGGACCGCCGGCCGCGGCGCCGCGGCTCTCCGGATCGCGGTATCCTCGTCGTTGACGCCGACGAGTCGATCCGGCGATCGGCCCACCACCTGCTCGGCAGCCAGGGGGCCAACGTCGAGACGGCACGCGATGCGCACGAGGCCATCGCGCTCATGCGGCAAGCACCCTACTCGACGGCGCTCGTTCGACATCCGGCTGCCGGACCTCGACGGGTTCGAGACCTACAAGCGGCTTCGCGAGGTCCAACCCAAGGTCCCGATCATCCTGATGACGGGATTCGGCTGGGACCCCTCGCATTCGATCGTCAAGGCTCGCCAGGCGGGACTGCAGACAGTGCTCTACAAGCCGTTCCGCGCCGACCGCCTGATGGAGGCCGTCGAGCAGGCACTTCGCACCGCGCCGGCCACCGGTCAGGCACCCGCGGCGGCGTCCCACGACGTCCACGCCAGCCGGGGCGCGGCCCATTCGGACGGCCATTCCCCTCCAACACGGAATCTCCCCCCCGGTCCGCCCGGGGAACCTCGACCCATCGAGGCGTCGCATCATGAGTCTTGATGGGCCGCGGACGTCCCTCGTCCTGCTGGCCGCCGCTCCCGCCGCGCTCGGGCACCTGTGTCACCTGATCCTGGCGGTCAACATCACGAGCGGCCTCGGCCGTCGCGAGGCCGTGCTCGACCGGATCCGGCTCGTGCTGTTCTCGGTGTTCTGGGCCTCCGCGGCCCTGTTGCTCTGGGGCCATCTGCGAACGCCGTGGTGGGACTGGCCCTGGGCGTTCCGGTGGTATGCGGCACTCTGCACGATTTCCGGCCTGGTAATCTGGCCGGCTTCTTCGCTGTCACTCGCGTTCCGGCGACGACCGGAGGGCATCTCGCGGGGTACGGCGACACGCGACCTGGATCTCTCCCGTCCGGGCCGACGCGAGGACCTGATCGGCGAGGGGCCCGGGACCTGGCTGCTGCGATTGCCCCTCAACGAGTCGTTCCGGCTGGGCCTGCAGGATTGGAACGTGGCCATGCCCGGTTTGCCGGAACAGCTCGCCGGCCTCCGGATCGTCCAGCTCACCGACCTTCACATGGCACCGTGTTTTCGCCCGGCGTTCTTCGAGCGAGTGATCGCCGCCTGTCGCGAATGGGAGGCCGACCTCGTCGTGCTGACCGGCGACGTCATTGAGGATGACACGGTGATCGACTGGATCGAGCCGTTGCTCTCTCCGCTGGAGGCCCGGCTCGGGAAGTTGGCGATCCTCGGCAATCACGACGCGGACCATCGGCCGGCCGAGGTGGTCGCGGCGCTGCGGCGTGCCGGGTTCCAGACGCTGGAGGGCCGATGGACGACCGTGTCCGCGGACGGCGCGACGATCGCCGTCGCTGGGACTTCCGCACCCTGGGGGCCTGACGTCGACCCGGCTGCGATGCCGCCGGCCGACTTCCGGATCCTGCTCAGCCACTCGCCCGATCGGTTCTACCGCGCCGCCCGCTGGGGTATCGACCTCATGATCTCGGGGCACAACCATGGCGGGCAGATTCGCCTCCCGCTGCTCGGCGCGGTGTTCATGCCGAGCGTTTACTCGCGGCGGTTCGACCGAGGCTTCTTCCGCCGCGGGAGGACGCTGATGTACGCCAGCGACGGCATCGCCGGGATGCATCCGATCCGCTACGGGTGTCCGCCGGAGGTCACGCGATTCGTGCTGCATCCGGCACCGGTCGCGTCGCTCCAGTCGGAGCTCGCCACGACCGGCTCCCGCCGGGCACGGCCCGATCAGATGTAGACTCGCCGGTTGTAAACGTACCACTCCACGAGCAACACGGCGAGCACGGCGAGGGCGACGTACCACCAGATGTCCTTCTGAACGTCGGGTGCCTTCCGGGTGCCGGTGACGGGTGTGTAGCCGATCTTGATCTTGTACGACTCGGCCAGGCTCTCGGGGGCTCCCTCCGGTGCCAGCCCCCGCGGCGCCAGGTCGCTCTCGCGGAAGTCGAACAGGTTCACCGCGAAGGGTAATCGGCCGCCTGGCTCCCATCGGGCCAGATAGACTCCTGTCCGGTCGGCATCACTGTAGATGAACGTCCCTTGCGACGACCGGGCGACTTGCTTGCCGGGTTCCCTGGCCGAGTTGACCAGGATCCCCTTCTGGATTGTCTCGGCGTGCAGGACGACCGGACGACCGGGCTGCGTGACCTCTTCGCCGCTCCCCTCGCGGACGTTGCCCATGGCCTGGATGCTGTTGAGGATGAACAGCGGGAAGCTGATGTAGCGGAACCACGTCGTGTTGGGCGTATTGCCGTCGATCAGGGGGAACGTGACGACCGCGTCGGTGAACCCCTCGCGCGGGGCGATGAAGGCGAGCGGGCCCACGTTGCTCTCGATCAGGCCCTTGGCGCCCGGCGGCAGCTCGACGACCTTGCCCTTGGCGATGAAGACCAGCGAGAGGTCGCGGATGTACTGCATCATCGGGTGGCTGATGTCCCAGTCGAGCACCACTGGCTGCTGGACGTCCTTTGGCTTGGCGTAGGCAGGTCCGGGCGGGAAGACACCGAAGTAAAGAGCATTGGCCTCGGGCGGCGCTTCGGGCTGCACGCCGTCGTAGATGATCAGGTCGTAACGGCCTCCCTTGACCTCGCGCACGACGGCCTCGGCGCGGGCTTCCTCGGGCGTCATGACGGCGATGTCGGCCCGCTCGGCGACCAGGGGTGTCTTCAACGTATCGACCAGGTACCGATTGCCCGAGGTGATGGCCAGCACCTGTGCTTTTCGGGTCGTGCCGACCACGGTGTAGGCGCGATTATCCGCGTCGAGCGAGTCCTTGATCGTGAGCCGCACCTCGTACGGGGCGAGCGCCGGATCGGTCATGTCGAACTTGAATGACTGGTCGGTCTGCGGCGGGATCTTGAGGGCGATCGCATCGATCAGCTCGCCGGCAACGCCGGGCTTGTCGGCGGCGAGGCGGTAGAGCTGCGCCTCGGTGGAGACCTCTTCGCCCCGGAAGTTGTGAACGCGGCCGAAGAGCTGATAGACGTCGGGCTTGTCCTCGTCGCGACGGGACTGCAGGGCCACGATGGCCACGTTGTCGGACGGATATGCGCACCCGCGACGTCTCATCCGTCTGGGCCGGTCCGGCTCCCCTCGGCGGGTGGCGAGTACGCGGGTGGAGGCGGGCCGATCACGACGACCTCGGGCTCGAGGTTGCCCAGGCTGAATCCCTCGACGTCGGAGAAGCCGCCGTCGGTGTAGATGAAGAGCTTGGGCGTGACGACCGACGAGGCGACGACGCCCTCGCCGATCTGCTTCGACGGGTTCGCCAGCCCGGCGGCCACCTGGAGCCCCTCGCGCAGCGAGGTCGTCGACTGGGTCGGCTCGATCGACTCGATCCGCAGGGCCAGGAGGTTGCGGTCGCCGGTGTAGTTCGACACGACCCGCGCCGTGTCGGAAAAGGTGATCACCATCGCCAGGTCGTCGGAGTCCATGTCGGCGACGACCTTCCTGGCCGCCTCCTTGGCCCGCGCCAGGCGGCTGGGGGCGACATCGGTGGCCGACATGCTCGCCGAGTTGTCGATCATCAGCACGAACCGCTGGCCGGTGGCTCCGCTCCCGTTCATCTGCGGGCCGGCCAGGGCCAGCATCACCAGGGCCACGGCCAGGAGCTGCAGGAACAGCAGCAGGTTCCGCCGCAGCCGCTGGAACAGGCTGTTGACGTGCAGGTCTTCCAGGCTCCGCTGCCAGAGCAGCGTGCTCGGCACCCGGACCGGCCGCCGCCTCAGCTTGAGGAAGTACAGCGCGATGATCCCGACCGGCATGCCCGCCAGCACCGACCACGCCGCCAGCCCCAGCGGCGAGTTCAGCTCGATCGGCGAGCTCATCGGACCCAGTGCGATTGCCAGAGGTTGCTCATCGCTTCCGTCCAGGACCTTCGGTTTTCAGTTCTCGACGTCGGTCGGCCGCCTTCGTGCGCACGACTCGTTCAGAGCTCCGGTTCGCGACTCTGCTCGCCGACCCGCTCGCCCCTGCGTTGCGCACCATCGTGTAGAGCAGGTACGCCACGAGCGCGCCCGCCCCGCCGAAGAACAACCACGGATCCGTAATCGACCAACGATTCATAGCTTCCTTCGCGAAAAACGGGGGAAATCCGCCTCACTTCACCAGCCCGCGCTCCCGCAGATAGTTGAGGATCAGCTTGTCGAACGGGAACTGGTTCGTCGTGAAGATATAGGTAATGCCTCGGCTGGTGCACCATTCCTTGATGCCGCCGACGAAGGCGTTCAAGGTATCCTTGTAGCGCTTGAGCAAAGGGGCGCTGATGGTGATCTCGGCGAAGTCGCCGTCCTCGGCGTCGACCAGGCGTAGGTCGCCGACAAGCTCGGGGTTGACCTCCTCCTGGCTGAGGACATGGACGACGTAGATGTCCATGTTGCGCGCCAGGAGGTAGCGCAGGGCTTCCTGGTAGCCGCGCTTGTCGAGGAAGTCGGAGATGACCACGACGACGCCCTTGCCGGCGTGCCGGATGGCGAACTCGCGGGCGGCGGCGGTCAGGTCGCTGGTGCCGGTCGGCTGCAGGCGGTCGAGGTACTGCACGACCCGCCACATCTGCGACCGGCCCCGAATGCCGTGCAGCCCCTGCTCGAGCCGGGCGCTGAAGGTGTCGACGAGGACGCGGTCGTGGTTCACCAGGCCGATGAACGCCAGCGCGGCCGCCACCTGCTTGCCGTAGCGCAGCTTGGTCGGCGAGCCGAAGTCCATCGACAGGCTGGTGTCGAGCAGCGTGTAGACGTGCAGGTCTTCTTCCTCGAGGAACAGCTTGAGGAACAGCTTGTCGAGCCGGCCGTAGACGTTCCAGTCGATGTGCCGCAGGTCGTCGCCGGCCGTGTAATTGCGATGCTCGGCGAACTCGACCGACGACCCCCGCCGCCTGCTCTTGCGCTCGCCCTTCATCCGGCCGACGAAGATCTTGCGGCTGACCAGCTCGAGCTGCTCGAGCTTGTGGAGGAACTCCGGGTCGAGCAGGGGCCCGAGTCGGGATCGCCGGCCGGCGCGGCTGCGACTCGGCGACGTGGGCGATGGGGCTGCGGGGTGCGGTCGCGGCCATGGAAATCCCTCGATCTCGCTCGTATCGGCCGGGAATCGGCAAACTTGCCCGGCGTCCAATGCGGTTCTCGTCCTCACTTCAGCCGACGAGGTCGGAGATCCAGAACAGCGACAGGATCAACGATGACCGCGACACCCAGGCCCACCAGCCAGGGCACCAGCGCGGCCATGAAGATCGTCCACCGCGCCTTCAGGCCCAGCGGCCGGCAGCGGTGCAGGAAACCCAGCGCCGTCAGCCAGCTCTCGAGGATCACCAGCGCGCCGGCCGCCGCCGTGGCGATCGCCAGCTCGGGCTCGGAGTGCCAGCCCAGCACCGACGCCGCGAACAGGACCGCGCAGAGCCCCACCAGGCACATCAGGTCGCCCGGTCGTGAAGATCAGCGGCTCCCGCCTGGGCGGCGTCCAGTCCTGATCGAGGGCGGGGGGTGGATCGTAGATGTCTTTCAACTGGTTGTTCGTCATTGGTCATTCGTCATTCGTCATTCGTTATTACCTAATCCCAGGCTCTCGCGATGCGTCGATCGATCGAACGCCGTTCGTTTCCATAATCCTCCGGTGCAACGCCGCATCCCGCACGACCGGTGACCAATCAGGCCGCCTGCGTCGCGGCCTTCTCGGGGACGGCGTCGAGGACCTTGAGCAGGACCTCGTCGGGATCGATCCCCTCGGCCTGGGCCTCGAAGTTGAGGAGGACGCGATGCCGCAGGGCGGGCAGGTAGACGCGGCGGAGGTCCTCGAAGCTGACGTTGTACCGGCCGTCGAGCAGGGCGCGGACCTTGGCGGCCAGGGCGAGGGTCTGCACGCCGCGGGGGCTGCTGCCCCAGCGGATGTACTGGTTGGTCGCGTCGGTCGGCGAATGGGCCCTTGGGGTGGGTCGCCAGCGCCAGGCGGATGGCGTAGTCCTGGACGTGCGGGGCGACGATCACCTCGCGGACCAGGGCCTGGAACCGCAGGAGCGTCGGGCCGTCCATCACCTTCTGCGGCGTCGGGCCGCTCGCCGCGGGTGGTGCGGTCGAGGATCGTGCTCAGCTCCTCGCGGGTCGAGTAGCCGACGATCAGCTTGAACAGGAACCGGTCGAGCTGCGCCTCGGGCAGGGGATAGGTCCCCTCCTGCTCGATCGGGTTCTGCGTGGCCATGACGAAGAACGGCTCCTTGAGCCGGTGGATCGTGCCGCCGACGGTGACCGAGTGCTCCTGCATGGCCTCGAGCAGGGCCGACTGCGTCTTGGGCGTGGCGCGGTTGATCTCGTCGGCCAGGACGATCTGCGAGAAGATCGGGCCCGGCTGGAACTCGAAGACGCGGCGGCCGTCGGGCAGCTCCATCACGATGTTGGTGCCGATGATGTCGGCGGGCATCAGGTCGGGCGTGAACTGGATGCGGTTGAAGTCGAGGTCGAGCGCGTCGGCCAGGGTGCGCACCAGCAGCGTCTTGCCCAGGCCGGGCACGCCCTCGAGCAGGGCGTGGCCGCCGACGAACAGGCAGGTCAGGACGCCGTGCACGATCTCGTCATGGCCGACGATCACCTTGCCGATCTCGGCCTTGACGCGGTCATAGGCCGAGCGGAACTCCTCGGCACGGGCTTCCATCGATTCGGCATGGGTGACGGCCATCGACGACGGTCCTTTCCGGGCAGTCGGGTGCATCGAGTCGGTGCGAATCCGGTTCGTCCGGTCGAGATGCACGGCTCGATTGATCGTTGCCAGGGTCCGCGTCATGACGTCTTGTCCTTGTTGTCCTTCTCGCGCTCTTCCCAGACGCTCTGCTTGGCCTTGAGCAGGCGGTTGGTGTAACTCTCCTTGGGCGGCTCCTTGGGCGGCGTCGGCCATGCCGGGGGCCTTGCGCTCGGCCGGGCCGGCCGGCTCGCTGGCGACGCGGTCCCTTCGAGCAGCGGCTCGCCGATCGGCCCCGACGGCGGCGGTCGGGAAGAGCGGCGATGCGGCCTCGGACCGGCCGGTCGCCTCGGCCGCGGACCGGCAGCGGTCGAGCTGCTCGCCGACCTCGGCCTTGCGGCTCTTGAGCTTCTCCATGTACTCGCTGGCCGCCGCGACCTCCTGGCCGCGGAGCTTCCGCCACTCGTTGAGCGACGGCCGTCCGGATCCGGTCGACGTCGAGCGCGATGCGGCGGACGGCGACGTCGACCAGGAACACGCAGGCCGCCAGCCAGAGCAGCGCGGCCAGAGCGGGGCGAACGAGCGCGGATTGACCAGCCCCGGGTCGCGGCGGAAGTGGTCGACCCCGGCGAGCGTGTGCGGCAGGTCGACCCGGCCGTCGGGCAGGAACTTCCAGCTGGCCACCTGGCCGTCGGTCAGGGTCGCCAGGCGTCTCCAGCGTCGTGGGGTTGCTCCGCAGCTCGCGGTACTCGTCGGAATAGGGGACCGAGACGCCCGAGGAGATGCACGCCCTGGACGTTGTCCGGGCCGCGGTAGCCGAGGTTGACGAAGTAATTGCCGCTGGCGTCGGCGTTCTCGACGGTCGCCTCGTAGCGGCCCGGGGCGGTCTGCACCAGCTCGATCGGCGCGCGCTTCAGGTCGGGGTCGACGACGTTGCCCTGGATCCGGAGGAAGTTGAGGAACTGGTTGTCCTTGTCCAGGGCGTCGACGACGACCTTGATCCGCCCCTGCTCGCGCCGGACGTTCAGCGTGAGGTTGCCGCGGTCGGCCGGCCGCATCGACCAGCGGACGACCTGCGACCAGAACGCGGCGTAGCTCTGCCAGTCGGGCCAGGTCTTCGCCCAGCGCCGGCCGGCGTCGCTGGTGAAGGCGACCGATCGGCCCAGGCCGTAGGTCCAGTGCGCCAGCACCGGGTTGGTCTGGCCGGCCGGCAGCGGCGAGACGATCGGGATCTCGACCAGCTCGTTCTCCTTGGCCGAGGTGAGGACCAGGCCCGATGATCGCCGGCAGCGTCTCGGGCAGGCCCATGATCGGCTCGGTGATCGGGTAGTTGAGCTTGGGCGACCAGGGTGGCGTCTGCTCGAAGATCAGCGGGCGAGAGATCGACCGCGCCTCCTTCTGGTAGATCCGCGGCAGGGCCCTGGGGTTGGTGACGTTGTAGAACCGGCCCTTGGTCTCGGGTCGCGAGGTTCCGCATGACGCTCTGCGCCGGGGTCGTTGCCGTGCGCGGCGGTCAGGACGGCCGTCACGGTGATCTTGCTGGCGGCGAGCTGGGTGATCACCCGGGCGCTGGGGGGCGTCGGGTCGCCGTCGCTGATGATCACGATGTGCTTGCTCATCGCGTCCTTGACGGCGTTGAGCCCCTTCATGGCCATCTGGAGCGAGGGGTCGAAGTCGGGCATGTCGCCGGGCGTCATGCGGTCGATGGCGCGGAGCATCGCTGCTGCGGCCGGACCCGATCGGCCGAAGCGTGAACAGCCAGGCCTCCTGGCCCTCCCAGTGGAGCATCCCGGCGTAGTCGTAGTTGGACAGCGAGCTGATCGCCGCCTTGGCCACGACCTTCTGCCAGTAGTTCCCCTCGGGGATCTCGCTGGCGTGCATGATCAGGACCATGGCGCCGATGCCCTGGACCTTCAGCGCCTTGATCTGCATGTCGACCGGCAGCGCCTTCTCGACGGGCGTGTTCATCCAGCCGCCGGCGCCGAAGCTGTCGGGCCCGCCGAGCATGATCAGCCCGGCGCCCATGTCGTGGCAGTTGGTCGCCAGCAGCTCGTGCTGGGTCTCGGTGAACGCCTCCTTGGGGACGTTGGCCAGGATCACCGCGTCATAGGGCTGGAGCTGCGCCAGGTCGGTCGGCAGCGTGTCGCCGCCGATCCGGTCGAGCCGTCGATCCGTGGGGCGACGAGCACCTTGACCTCGATCTTCTTCTCGCGCAGGGCCTTGACCAGCTCGGCGTGCTCGCCCGGCGTCCCCTCGATCAGGAGGACCTGGGCCTTGCCCCGGGCGTGGGTGAACCCCTCGGCGCGGTTGTTGATCGCTCGGCTGGTCGCCCTGCCCTTCGCCGGGAATGAACTCGGCGGTGAAGGTGTAGAAGTTGGGCTCGGTGATGAGCTGCTTGAGCGTCTTGACGTTCACGCCGCGATCCAGCTCGATCGGGCTCGGCTGCTCGTTGCCGGCGGCCGCGGGCACGGGGGCTCCGTCGGACTTCTGGAAGATCTGCAGCGTCCCGCGGGTCGGCTCGCTGGCGCGGATCACGACGTTGATGTTGACCGTCTCGCCCTTCTTCACGTCGGGGGGGATCGAGACCTTCTCGACCAGGACCTCGCGGTCGTAGAAGTATTCGATCGGCAGGACGTCGACCTGCGACGCCCAGCGTCTTGGCGGCCAGCGCCTGCTCGAGCAGGTTGCCGCGGTTCTCGTTGCCGTCGGAGAAGACGACGATCCGCCGCGCGGTGTCCTCGGGGAAGGTCGCCAGGGCGAGCTTCACGGCCGCGGCGAGGTCGGTGTACTCGCGGTCGATCCGTGTTCTCGATCCCCATCAGGTTCAGCTCGCTGGGCGCCGGCGGGACCTCGACCCGCGGCTCGTGGCCGAAGACGATGACGCCGGCCATGTCGTCGCGCCGGCGCTTCTTCGACGCCTCGGTGACGTAATCGAGCGCCGACTTCTGGCTGCTCGTTGGGGATGCTGTTGCGAGGCGTCGACCAGGAACATCGGTCGTCAGCCGGTCGGTGACGCCGGACCGACTGGAGCCTGCGCCAGCGCCAGCACGATCAGCGTGATCACCGTGGCGCGGAACAGGATCGCCAGCGCGCGGCGGACCGGGCCGAGCCCGGCCAGGCTGCGATAGCTCATCCAGACCAGGGGCGGGAGGATCAGCGGGATCAGGATCAGCCACCAGGGGTTGCCCACCGTGATCGGACCATCGGCCCAGCATCATCGCCTGAGTCCCCCGTACATCCGGAACCGCTGGACGCGGTGGTTGTTCGAGTCGATGACCGAGACGGCGCCCTCGCGGTCGACGGCCAGGGCATAGGGGTTGTAGAGCTGCCCCGGCCCGCGGCCCGGCCGTGCCCCAGGTGCCGAGCGGCTTCCCGTCGAGCGTGAACTTCTGGACCCGGTGGTTGCCGTACTCGCAGACGTAGAGGCAATGGTCGGGCCCGATCGCCAGGTCGTAAGGATAACACATCTCGCCCGGGCCGCTGCCCCGCGAGCCCCAGACGTCGCAGCAGCTTGCCCTGCGTGTCGAAGACCTGGATGCGGTGGTTGCAACTGTCGGCGACGAAGATCCGGTCCTGCTCGTCGATCGCCAGCGCCCGGGGCTTGAGGAACTCGCCCGGCTCGTAGCCGTGGCCGCCCCACTGGCGGAGCCACTTCCCCTCGGGCGAGAAGACCTGGATGCGGTCGTTCTCGCCGTACTCGGCGACGTAGAAATTCCCCTCGCGGTCGATGACGACGTCGGTCGGATAGCCGAACCGGCCCGGGCGTCGTGCCCTGCACGCCGTCGCCGATCTGGAACAGCAGCTCGCCCTCGGGCGAATAGACCAGCACGCGATAGAAATGGGTGTCGGCGACGAGCAGCCGGCCGTGCCGGTCGATCGTCAGGCCGCTCGGGCCGTCGACGTTGAAGTCCGGCGTCCGCCAACCCTGCAGAGGAACTGGCCGTCGCGGTCGAAGACCTGGATGCGGTCGGTCAGGTCGGCCAGGTAGAGGTGGTCCTCGGCGTCGAACGCCGCCACCCGCGGCTTGTGCAGCCGGCCCGGGCTTGACGCCGTGGATGCCCCAGACCAGCTCCGGGACCGACCGGGCCTTCAGGTCGCACCCGGCCGCCACGGCCAGCAGGATCCCCAGGACTGCCCGGCGGCAGGAGGGTCCTCGGCGCCGATCGAACTTCCCCGTTGTGCGTCTCACGGATGCTTCCCCGGGCCGCCTCGCGGCTTTGGACGCGGACGTGCAATCCCGTAGAATCTAATAAGAGGACGGCCTCGGACGCAAGTCATAGGCCGTCCGTTTTCCGATTTCCTTCGGTGGTGAGGGAGGTGGGTCGATGGCCGAATGGGTCGCGGTCTGCCGGCTGGACGAGATCAAGGAAGGGCGGGGCGTCTCGCGCGACGCGGCGGGCGTGCGGGTGGCCGTGTTCCGCTACGGGCGAGCGAGGTGGTGGTGCTCTCGGGGCGATGTCCGCATGCCAACGGCCCGCTGGGCCTGGGCTGGATCGAGGAGGGCGAGGTCGTCTGCCCGCTGCATCGACTGGCGGTTCCGGCTCGCCGATGGCCGTTGCACGACCGTCCGGGGCAATTCGGTGCACCGGTTCCGCTGCGAGGTCCGCGGCGACGAGGTCTGGGCTGCGTTTGAGCCGTCGTCGCCGCGCCCGCCGTCGGCATTCGGTCAATCCGGCCGATCGGCGACGGGCTCGGGAACATCGGCGGCTGTTGCGGACCGGCCGATGCGGCGAAGGTCGCCCTCGCGGCGGGTCAGGCCGACCCGGTCGAGGTACTCGCCGATCGGCACCGCGTACTTGCGGGTGGTGCCAAGCAGGTCGCGGAGCTCGGACATGGTGATCGCGGAGCCGTCGGCGAGCCGATCGCGGACCTTGCGGCGGAGCTCGGCATCCACGTCGGCGTCGAGGTAGAGCCCGGAGTTGATCTCGGCGATCTGATGCTCGTCGCGGAGGAGGGCGAGCAGGTCGGGGACCACCCCCGGCGCGCGGTCCGGCGGAGGCCGCCAGCTCGGACGCCTCGGGCGGCGCGATGCCGCCGGCCCGAATCGACTCGGCAAGCTCCTGCTTCAGCCGGCGCTCGCCCTGGCTGAGCCGCGGCTCGTGTCCATGCAGGGCCACCGCACGGGCGTCGGCGACGACGCGTCCCCTGGCCCTCAGCCGCTCGACCAGTCCGGAGACGATTGCTTCGCCGGGAAGGTCCGGCAGCTCGGCGGCCAGGTGCACGCGCGGAATCGCCGCGAGCCGGGGTCGGGCCGCGTGGAGCCGACCTATCGCGCGAATGACGCGGTCCTCCAGCTCGTCGGCGAACTCGGCGAGGACCCGGACGCTGCGCCTCGGGCCCAGCGGCAGCTCGACCAGCGCGGCGGTCCCATCCAGCGCGGCGAGCCCTTCATGCACCGCCGCGAGCGAGAGCCCGGCCATCGCCGCGAGCCGGCCCTCGGTCCACGTCGCCAGCCCGAGGCCCGTCAGCACCGCGCGCAGCCGCTCCAGCGGCTCGGGCGAGCGGAGTTGCCGCAGCCGCTCGACCGCCGACCGTTCGCGGCGGCGGAGTCGGCGTGAGGACGGCTCGAGCACCCGGCCGCCGCCGAGCGTCGCGGGCGGGCTCTCGGCGCAGGACAAACGGCTGGCCGTGCACCGCGACCACCGGCTCGGCCAGCAGCACCTGGCCCAGTCGCGGCGAGCCCTGGACCTCCCCGACAACCGCGTCGCCGTCCCGCTCCAGCAGCGACAGCACGCCCGGGACCTCCGCGGTGCCTAGGTGCACCTTGTACCGCCCGCGATGCCGGAGGGCCAGCCGCGATCCCTCCGACGCAACCACTTCGACCGACAGGACGCGCGACGGCTCGAGGTAGCCGGGCGCGGCGATCTCGTCGCCCCGGCGGACCTCGGCGTGATGGACCCCCACCAGGTTGATCGCCGCGCCGCGTTCCCCGCTGCACCTGTTCGACGGGCCGGTCGTGACGGTGCAGCCCGCGCACGCGGACCCTTCGCCGCGCCGGCAGCCACTCGAGCTCGTCGCCCACCCGAGCACGGCCCGAGACCACCGTCCCGGTGACGACCGTCCCGTGGCCGGCGACGGTGAACGCCCGGTCGATCGCCATCCGGAAGATCCCCGCGTCCATGGCCGGACGCACGCGCGGCGCAGAGGCGTTCCAGCGCACGCCTCAAGGCGTCGAGGCCGAGCCCCGTCGCCGCCGATGTCCGGACGATCTCGGCGCCTTCCAGGAACGTCCCGCGCACCAGCGACCTGACGTCGTCCTCCACCAGGTCAAGCCAACCCGGGTCGGCCAGGTCGCACTTGGTCACGGCGACCACGCCCCCGGGCAGGCCCAGTAGGCGCAGGATCTCCAGGTGCTCGCGGGTCTGCGGCATCACCGAGTCGTCGGCCGCCACGATCAGGAGCGCGAGGTCCAGGCCCGAGCGCCGGCCAGCATGTTGCGGATGAACCGCTCGTGCCCGGGTACGTCGACCATGGCCAGCCGGTAGTCGCCCAGGTCGAGCGAGGCGAAGCCCAGGTCGATCGTGATTCCACGCTGCTTTTCGGCCGGCAGGCGATCGGTGTCGACCCCGGTCAGGGCCCGCACCAGGGCCGTCTTGCCGTGGTCGATGTGACCGGCCGTCCCGACCACGAAGGTGTCATCGCCTCCGTCGGAGATCGGCTCATCCATCCAGTCCATCCCCGCCGGCGATCCGAGGCTCGAACGGAACCGTCTTCTCTACTTCCCGGCCCCGCCCGATCGGGCCTTCGCGTCCCGCTCCTGGGCTTCTTTCATCGCCTTGGCGAGCTTCTGGCGTTCCCTGGCGAAGATCTCGGGCAGGTCGTCCTTCTCGCCGGGCGGCTCAGGTCCTGCCCCTTCCGGGTCACCGCGATGAAGCCGACGCACATCTCGTCGGTCGTGGCCTCGCCCCATTCCACGAGCCTGGGCGGATGATTGGGGTTCCGCGGGTTCGAGGCCGAATTGTCGTAGTGCGAGACGACGTTCAGGACCGAGCCCTTCGGCAGGTCGAGGGGCTTCTGGAAGAAATACGCATACTGCCAGTTGAAGTCCCAGTCGTCGATCTTGATGAGCTCCTGGACCCGGCCATCGGGGTAGGTGACGGACATGGTCATGTCGTGGCCGAGCAGGTGCATGTGGGGCGTCACGGCGTGGGCGACCAGGTCGACCGGGACCGGCCACGCGGCCTTGATCTCGACGTTGGACTCTCCCGGCGGGAGCTTCAGGCCGGGATTGACCGCGGCGGCCCAGTGCAGGGTCTGGTGGATCGGCTTGCGGGCGAAGTGCAGGCCGATTCGCGTGCGGTCGGTCTCGGGCTTGCCGCTGGGATGGTAGTGCATCTGGATGATGACGTCGGCGCCCTTGGGCAGCGATCGGCCGATGCCGTCGGGCAGCGGGATGGGCTGGATTCCGGGCGCCCAGCCGCCGAGGTCGCCGTGGATCGGCTCGCCCGGGCCCGAGAAGCACGTGTAGCCCGGCCCAGGCTCGGCCGCGTCGCGCTTCCGCGCCTCGCCCGAGACGTCCACATACGCCAGGATGTGGTGCACGACCCGGCGATTGCCGACGCGGTACTCGATGGCCGTGACATATCGGTCGTCGGTCGAGCTGGTCGGCACGACGAAGCAACGATAGATGTCTTCGCCGGAGGCGGGGACCGGGAAGTCCGTCCCGATGTCGAGGATCAGGTCGGGCTTGCCGAGCGCCCAGTCATCGGTAAACTTCGGAGTGGGCGGCAGGTCGCGGCGGTCGCCCTCCGGCGCACCGGCTTCGGCCCAGGCGACCAGGGTGGCGACGTCCTTCTCGGCGAGAGACCGATCGTCGCGGAACCTGAGGCCCGATAGTGCGGTGCGGGCTTCCAGGGCGGCATCTGACGATCCTCGACGACCGAGGCGATGTCCGACGCGCGCTTCCTGGCCTGCTCGTAGGTCTCCAGGCGCGAACGGCGCGACCTCGCCCTTGCGGTGGCATTCCTGGCAGTTCTTCTGGAGGATCGGCGCGACATCGCGGGTGTAGGTCGGATGGGCGACGACGTCGGGGGCCTCGGGGATGGGGCAGCCGATCGCCTCGACGTGCTCGGCGGCCACCGGCTTGCCGTCGAGGACGGCGGCGACGGCGTCCCTCAGGTCGGACCCGGTGGGCAGCGGCGTTCCGCACGCCCCGGGCGGCGAACTGGTCGTCGATCCGGCCGTGGTAGCGGACTTCGCCGATCGGATCATCCAGCACGAACGCCTCGGGCGTCACGGTCGCGCCGATCTTGCGGGCGAACGCGCCGCGACGGTCGCGAGCGACCGCGAAGCTTCAGCTTGAAATCGCGTGTGTGAGTGCGAACCTCGGCGTCCGACAGGTCCGGGTCGACGCAGATCCCGATCCACTTCATGGGACGCCCGGCGAACCGGGTCTGGAGCGAGTCGAACGTCGGGCTATAGGCGTTCGAGATCGGGCATTCCGTGGAATAGAAGATCAGGACCGATGCGCCGCCGGTCGGCGGGGTCAGATCGATCGGGTTCCCGTCGAGCCCGCGCAGGCTCGTTTCGCCGAGCACCCTGGGCTCTCCGCCCCGCGCGGCAACCGTCGTCGCCAGTAGAAACAGCAACGTTCCCGCAAGGACAGGCCCGCGGGCCTTTGCGCCGCGAATCGTCTTCGTGGACATGGCAACGGGTCCTCGGTGCGGTCGAACATGCGTCATCGGGTGAGTCCCACATCCCGTCATTCGAATCAAACCGATCGACGTTCGACCCGTCAAGATCATCCGGCGTTCGGGCCGGCAACGCAAGCGGCCCGGTCGCTGGAAACCGTGGCAAACCCGAAAAAGAGCGGGAATCGCCGCCACGGCGAGCTGGCCGAGATCCGTGATGTCGGCCCGATCCGCCGTGGTGCGTCTCACTCGACATGCGGGCGGGAGATGGGTTCCACGGCGTTTTGCCCGTGCCCGGGGGGCTCGAAGAGGGCCGTGGTGGCCATGAGGCCGACGCCGGCCAGCAGGGCAATCGAGAGCTTCAGGCGGTCGTGCGAGTGGAAATGCAGCTCGGGTAGCAGGTCGCTCAGTGCGATGCAGAGGAAAGTGCCCGCCGAGAACGCCAGCGCAGCGGCCGTCGCCGCACCCGGCGAGACCGGAAGGAGCACCCTGGCCCCCACCGCAAACAGCGCCACTCCGGCGGGGATCATCAGGGCAAACGCCAGGTTGATGGCGTGTGTGTAACGCCGGCTCACTCCCGATTCGAGCATGAGTGCGGTGATGGTCAACGCGTCGGCGGGCTTGTGGACCAGGGTCGCCACGAAGACTCCGAGTCCGGCGCCCAGGAGGCCCCGTCCCACCTCGTAGTCGGCCTTCACCGCGCTGGCCAGCGCGACGCCCCCGACCAGGGAATGCACACCCAGGCCCACGGCCGCCGAACCCCACCTGAGGGCCCTTGAGGAGTGCGCCGGTGCCTCGACGTGGCGAGCCTCGTGATGCCCATGGCAATCGGCGTCGTGCGCCTCGAGACCCGGGCTCGTGGCGGCCGCGGCCTCGGGGTGGCTGGGGTCGGGCGACTCGTGGCGATGGAACGAGAAGAAACGTTCCAGTAAGAACAGGGCCAGCAGCCCCGGCGCCGACCAGTAGACCGTGCTGGGCGAGCCCAGCCGCACCGCCTCGGGAAGCATGTGGAAGAATGCGGCCCCGAGCATCGTCCCGGCCGAGAAGCTGAGGTACACTTGAAGGCGGGTATGATTGAGCATGAGCGCCAGCGGCAGCATCCCGCCCAGGACGCTGACGATCACGACGGCCGCCGAGTAAGCGGCGAGGGTGAAGGCTAGGCTCATCGATCGGGTCCCCGCACCCTCGGGCACCGGTCGGTGCTCGTCCCTTGTGAACGCCGATCCGACGCGAAATAATAAAGGGTCACAGCGGGACAGTCAGGCCGGCAGCCAGGGAGATTCCAGTTCCGTCGGCTCACTATCCCGACCTGGGTACAAGGTGGTCCCGATGTCCAAGCTCAGTGAACCCGAGATCCTCGCCAGGCTCCCCTTGGCCAAGGGGTGGGATCGCCACGGCGACATGCTGGTAAGGACCTGGCAGTTCCCTTCCTTCCGCCGCGCGATGGAGTTCGTCAATCAGGTGGCGGCCGTGCTGGAGAAACACGATCACTACCCCGACCTGATCCTGACGTACCGAAGCGTCCGGATCGAGATCTCGACCCACGACGTCGGCGGGCTGACCGACCGGGATTTCTCCATGATCGCCGAAATCAACGAGCTGCCCACCGACCGCTAGCTCGCTGCCCAGGTCTGCGCGCACGACGTACGAGTCCCTCGCCGTTCTCGGGCTCGTCCGACGGCGCGGACGACCGCCTCGCGACGACCGAGGCACCTGCGGGTTCACACGGCCGTCGAAACCGCGCGTCAGCCCTGGGCTGCGGGGCGCTTGGGGCCGGATTGCCCCGGCGCCAGCCGGCGGAATTTGGTCTTGGGCAGGTTGTACACGCCCTTTCCGGGCGTCCAGCGGTCGTCTTCCTGCAACACGGCCAGCCGCTCGGCACGGGTCAAGACGTTCCGCGCACGCGCCATGCTCGCCGACTTCTTCAGGCTCTTATCCAGCGACATCGGACCCTCGGGGCAAATCACGATCCACGAGACAGAATTGTCCCGATGTTACTCGCCAGGCCGCCTGGACGCAAGCGATCCACGGGCCTGCGTCTCGCCGGCGCCTGCATCCGTGCGTTCCAGGTATCGCGGACCACGAAGGCCGCCACCCCCAGAACCACCGAGCCGACCCCATACGCGACGACACTTGGCGTCGAGGCCGCGAAAACATAAAGCCAGCCCACGACCGCCACCAGCGCCGGCAGCGGATACAGCCGCATCCGGAACGGCAGCTTCACGTCCGGCCGGCGTGACCGACAGTAGAAGACCGTCGCGATCTGGCCGATGAACTGGATCGGGATCCGCGCGGTCAAGAGCGCGGCGATCACGGTCTGGAGGTCGGCCAGGCAGGCGAGCATCGCCATTCCGGCCACGAGCCAGAGCGATCGATGCGGGAAATCGCCGACCGGGTGGATCGCTGCGAAGTAGCGGAAGAAGTGCCCCTCCCGCGCCGAGGCGTACGGGATCCGGCTGTAGCCGAGGACCGCCGCGAACGTCGAGGCCACGGCCGTCCAGATGATCAGAATGGTGACCACGCTCGCCGCCTGCGTCCCCTGGGTCCGGACGATCAGGTCGCTGACCACTCGCCGCGATGCCACGACCTCACGCCAGGGCATCGCGCCGACCACGCCCAGGTTCATGACCAGGTAGATGACGCTGACCGCGATCGTCGAGATCAGGATCGACCGGGGCAGCGTGCGGGCCGGGTCGGCCACCTCGTCGCCCAGGTAGCAGATCTGGTAATACCCGAGGAAGTCGTACATCGCGATGGCGAGCGCCAGCGCCCAGCGAGATCGACCATCGACGGTCGACGTGCCAGGCCCACTCGGGAAAATCGAACGCACGGGCCGCGTCGAAGTGGGACAGGCCGGCGACGATGACCCACACCACGGTGACGAGCATCCCGGCCCAGAGCACCACCATCAGTCGTCCCGCCGCGGCGATCCGCCGGTGGGCCATCATGGTGATGAGAGCCAGGACGCCGACCGCGGCCACCTGGCCCCAGGCCACCGGGCCGACCGGCCGGTGGACCAGGGCTCCCCAGTTCCAGGCCGTGCCGTCGAGCGCGGGGAAGAAATAACCGAGGTACTGCGCCACGCCGAGGGCCCCGGTGGCGACCTCGAGCGGTCCGCTGAAGAGGAATTGCCAGACGAAGAGGAACTTGAGCAGGCGACCGGCGCGGCCCTCGCCGTAGACGGCGTCGTAGAAGTGGTAGGTGCCGCCCGAGCCCGGGAAGGCCGCCGCCAGCTCGCTCCAGACCATCCCGTCGCAAACGGCAACGATGCCGCCGAGCACCCAGCCGAGCATCGCCTGCGGGCCCAGCATCGTGCCGAGCAGTGCGGGGATGGTGATGAACGGCCCGATCCCCACCATCATCGACATGTTCAGGCTGACCGCCTGGAGCAGACCCAGCCGCCGCTGCAACATCGACACCGTCCTCCACCGCGACGCCGAGGCCCGTCAAGCCCGAGGGCATCGACTCTATGGGCGGGCGACGTCGCGGTAAAGGACTCGCCCCGCGAGCGGGCGAGTCGAGCGGACGGGCATTTCAGCACATGCGGGTCATCACCAGCGAGGCGTTCTGCCCGCCGAAACCGAAGCTGTTGGAGATCGCCGTCCGGAGCGGGACCTCGCGCGAGGTATTGGGGACGTAATCCAGGTCGCAATCCGGGTCGGGCGTCGCCAGGTTGATCGTCGGCGGGACGACCCCACGCTCGAGCGACAGCGCGGTCGCGGCCGCCTCGACGGCACCCGATGCCCCGATCAGATGGCCGATCATCGACTTCTGCGAGCTCATCGGGATCGACGCGGCACGGTGGCCGAAGACGCGCTTGACGGCGACCGTCTCCATCAGGTCGTTGAGCCGCGTGCTCGTCCCGTGGGCGTTGATGTAGCTCACGTCCGCCGGGTCCAGCCGGGCCTCCCGCAGGGCCGCCGACATCGACAGCGCCGCCCCTCGGCCCTCCGGCTCGGGCCGGGTGATGCCGAAGGCATCGAACGAGCTGCCGTATCCGGTGAGCTCGGCGTAGATCCGCGCCCCGCGGCGTCGAGCCCGCCGGTAGTCCTCAAGGAGCAGCACGGCCGATCCTTCGCCCAGGACGAAACCGTCGCGCTCGGCGTCGAACGGTCGCGAGACCTCGGCGGGTGGCCGCATCGACTGGCTGACCGCCTTCATCGCCGAATACGCGACCAGGAGCTGCGGGTCCAGTCGGCTGTCGCACCCGCCGGCCAGCATCACGTCGGCATCGCCCCGGGCGATCAGGCGAAACGCCTCGCCGACCGCCTGGGTCCCCGCCGCACAGGCCGTCACAATGGTATTGTTCGGACCCATGGCGTGATGCAGGATCGAGATGTGCGCGGCCGCCATGTTCGGCAGGTGCTGCAGGAGCCAGAGCGGGAAGATTGACTCCGACCGCGCCTGCGCGAACCGACCCATATCGAACGTACCGTCCTCGCCCACACCCCGCAGGATCGGCGGGACCAGCTCGCCGACGTCGATCGGCGTGATCCCGGCCCCCATGCACACCCCGAACCGCGCCGGGTCCAGCCGGCTGGCGTCCACCCCGGCGTCCTCGACGGCCATCGCCGCCGCCCCGACCGCGAACCGGACGGCCCGGCTCATCAGCTTCAGGTTCTTCTTGTGCTCGCCGAGATAGGGTAGAACGTCGAAGTCCCTGACCTCACCCGCAATCTTGATTTCCAGCCCGGTCGTATCGAAGCTCCGGATATAGTCCACCCCGGAGCGTCCCTCGAAGGTCGCGTCGCAAAACTGACGACGGCCAATCCCGTTGGGCGCAACGACGCCAATTCCGGTTACGACCACGCGGTGCATTGGTTCCCCCACGCTCTCGTCGATACATCACAGGTCGTCTGTGGGTTCTAGCTCGTCTTCACTCCTGTCCGTCCATGACAATCCGATCTCGTCGCGACGCTTGCCTCGACTCTAGCTCCGTCCCCAGAGCCTGCTCATCCCGTTCCCAACTTTATCGATAATGTCCCTCAGAAGTTACCTCTCTAACATAGATTACCATCCGTATGGTATCGAAGCAAATAGTTTGAGGCGAATGGGCAATATGCAGAATCGCGGTAATTTTCGGAAAAACTGGACCCGGCTGAACGTCGAAGTCGCGGGTCGTATCCGGGTAGGATATTGTCTCCAGTCGGGTTGGAATCACCGGAAACGCGAACGACCTTGTGGGGAGGCGGTGCTGAGCCATGGCACTAGCGCTGGCGTCTCGATCGACCTTGATTGCTCCCTCGGCGACCCTTGCGATGGGGGCCGAGGCGCGAAAGCTGAAGTCCCGGGGGGTTGAGGTCCTGGACTTCGCCCTGGGTGAGCCCGACTTCGACACGCCGGCCAACATCCAGCAGGCGGCGATCCGGGCGATGCAGTCGGGTCAAACGCACTATACGCCTCCGTCGGGGATTCCCGAACTGCGATCGGCGGTCGCCGAGCTCTACACCCGCCAGCACGGCCTGCCGACCGATTCCGGACAGGTTGTCATCTCCAACGGGGCGAAGCACTCGATCCACAACGCCCTGATGGCGGTCTGCGGCCCGGGCGACGAGGTCATCATCCCGGCGCCGTACTGGGTCAGCTATTCGGATCTGGTCAAGCTGACCGGCGCCGAGCCCGTGATCCTGACAACGCCCGAGGAATCCGGGTTCAAGCTGACCCCGGAGCAGTTCCTTGAGGCCGTGACGCCGCGGACGCGGTTGCTTATGATCAACAGCCCCTCGAACCCGACGGGCGTCGTCTATACCCGCGACGAGCTGGCCGCGCTGGCGGATGCGGTGCTGACGACCGACGTGGGTGTCCTCTCCGACGAGATCTACGAGCAGTTGACCTATGGCGACGCGCAGTCCGACGTGTTTCGCTTCCCTGCGGCCCGAGCTGGCCGATCGGACGATCACGATCTCGGGGGTCAGCAAGACTTACGCGATGACCGGCTGGCGGATGGGATGGGCCGTCGCGCCGCCCTCGGTGGCGAAATTCATGGGCGACGTCCAGAGCCAGGAGACCAGCAACCCCTGCTCGATCAGCCAGTGGGCGGCCCTCGAGGCGATCACGGGCCCGCAGGATTCGGTCGCCGCCATGAAGGCCGAGTTCCAGAAGCGCCGCGAGTACGTGCTCGAACGGATCCGCGGGTTGCCCGAGGTCACCTGCCTCCCGCCTGGAGGGGCCTTCTACGCCTTCATGAATGTCTCGGCACATTTCGGCCGGACCCTCCGGGGTCGTGTCATCAAGGACTCCACCGCATTCTGCATGGCGGCGCTCGGCGAGGCCGGCGTGGCGCTGGTGATGGGCTCGGCCTTCGGCGCCGAAGGCTATGCCCGGATGTCGTTTGCCACCGACCTGAAGACGCTCGAGAAGGGGTTCGATGCCCTGGAGAAGTTCCTGGGCGATTGATCGATCCGGGGCGAACCGGGTTGGTGGCGAGCCTTCGATCAAGTCGGCTTGTGGAAAGGAGGGGAATGGGATAGGGTGACCGCCCCCATATCCGATTCACCTCCGCGCCCGGTTTTTTCGATCATAATCGTAAAGGGTGCGCGTCGAGCGCATCCTCCCTGGCTCTTTCTCGGGAGTGCGGCCCCATGACGGTCGGGCGACGAACCTGGCTCCTGGCGGCGGTGGCCGCAAGCCTGACCGGCTGCCGGGCCGCCAGCACGGGCTCGCTCACGCCGCGGCCGCGCCCGGGCTGGCCGCCCACAAGGCGTTCGACCTCGACGACTTCGTGGCAGAGCACAACCGCAACGCCGAGAATGTCCAGACTCTCGAGGCTCAACGATTGGCGATCCACGCCATGATCGGCCGCCACCCGGCCAACGTCAACGGCAGGATGGCACTCGAGCGACCCCGCAACTTCAAGCTCGAGCTCAGCTCATTCGGCACGACCAAGGCCGACATCGGTTCCAATGATGAGGAATTCTGGTACTGGCTCAGCAACAAGGAACAGCCCTACGTCTACTGGTGCAACTACGCCGATGTCGAAACGAGCTCACTGGCCGTGACGTACCAGCCGGAATGGATCGTCGAGGCTCTGGGGCTCCGGCCGATCCCGCCCGAGGAGGCGGCGATGATCCGCGTCCGCGAGGGGATCGAGCCGGGCACGTCGATCCTGACCTTCCCGGTCGTCCGCGACCGGGGCGAACCCTACTCGCGCGAGATGATCGTCGGCAACACCGACCGGCGGATCAAGCGGCTGATCATCTTCAGCGAGAAACCCCGCACCCGATCGCCGAGGCCACTCCGAACAGCTACGCCGCGTTCCCGGCCCCCGGCGCCGGGCCGGTCGCCGCGAACGGTCGCGCCGGCGGCGCGTCCGCAACGTCCACTGCCTCCGCAGCCTCCACCGCGTACCTGCCCCAGACGCTCAAGCTCGAGTGGAAGCGCGAGAAGCTCGTGCTGGACGTCTCGCTGAAGGACGTGCGTCTCAACCAGTTCGACCACGTGCGAAGCGCCGAGATGTTCGTCGAGCCGGTCATGCCCGGCTATTCCCGCCGCAACCTGGCCGACCTGAGCCAGGGATCCCGCCCCGATCGCCGCACCACAACGCGGGAAACGATCCCGCCGCCCAATTCGGACGACAGTATCGGCCTCGGCCGCCCGGCGCCCGACGTCGACGACGGGCCGCCCGCCCCCAGGGTGGGAATGCGGACGCGGGGTCCGGCACCTCCAGCCGACGACAGCCCTCTGCTGCCCACACTCGATGACCTGGTCGGGGCCCCGACCCCGCGAGCGGGCTCTTCGGGGGTCAACCCGGTGTCCACCTACTCGGGGGCACCCAGCATGACGATGAGCCGCGATCAATAGCGTCGAGCGTCCGCAGGCGGCCGAGGCGGCCGCCCGAACCGGCTCAGCCGGCGCTCCGCTGCTCCTCGGCCGTCTCGCGCAGCCGCTTCCGCGCCTTGGCCAGGATGGGGCCCACCGAATTCTCGGGGATACCGAGCTTCTTGCCGATCTGCCGGTAGTTCTGATACTTGAGATGATACAGCCGGACGACCTCGGCCTCGCGCGGCGGCAGGTCTTCCAGCATCCGCTCGACCTCCTCGGCCGAGGCAATGGCCTCGGCTTCCTCGGGCGAGCCGTCGTCGAGGATGGCCCGGTGGGCGTTGGTGTGCCCCAGCTCTTCCTCGCGGTGCCTGCGGATCAGCTCCTTCACGGCAATCCGGCGCACGATCACGGTGAGATACGTCGGCAGCGAGCTATTTCCCTTGAACCGCCGCAACACCGCATAATCCTCGTCCACCACCTTCAGGAAGACCTCGGCGGCGATATCCTCGGTGTCCTCGTTGGAGAGCACCCGGCTTCTCGCGTGCGCCGCGTGGTGGATCACATGGTAGATCAGGCCCATGTAACGGTCAACGAAATCATTCCAGGCTCCGGGTTCCTTCCGCAGGCAGCGATCGATGAGATTGCGATCAATATCACGCAATGGCACGGAGCGTCCTCCTCTCGGCGAAGTCCGCGTCACAAGAGGCGTCGGAAGGTCCCCGTCCCGGAAATGGCAGGGAGACTGTTGAATTCTATCATGGACGGCCGCTTCGGCAACTGCTGGACGGAATCGCCGTCCGGTTGACGGGTGATTTCTCGGTTTTCGCGGCTGGCCGAAGGTGATAGAATTTCCGGTGTGAACTCCGTGGCGGGCCGGTCGGCCGGATTGCCCATCTCGAGGAGGACGGCCGTTGGACCCATCGTCAACGCCCCCGAAGATCCTGATCGCCGACGACAATCCGCAGAACGTCGAGCTGCTGGAAGCCTACCTCAGCGACTTCCCGTGCGAGATCCGTACCGCGCATGACGGCGAGGAGACGCTTCGGGCCGTCAACGAGTACGCCCCCGACCTGCTGCTGCTCGACGTGATGATGCCGCGTCTCTCGGGATTCGAGGTCTGCCGGAAGATCCGGGCCAATCCGTAGACGCGCGAGCTCCTGATCCTGATGGTCACGGCGCTGAACGAGGCCGCCGACTTCGAGCGCGGCGTCCAGGCGGGAACCGATGACTTCCTTACCAAGCCCGTCAACAAGGTCGAGCTGCTCTGCCGCATCCGCAGTTTGCTGCGGGTCCGGCACCTGAAGACGCAGCTCGACCGCACGCTCGCCTACCTGGCGGAGTTCGAGTCCGCCAGCCGGGCCGAGACGCCCGAGCCGTGATTGGACCAGAAAGCACCACCGATGTCCTCCGATGCTCGTGTCGTCCTCAAAGCTCGCCGTGCCCGCCCATTTTTCGCACGGCATCCCTGGGTCTTCGAGACGTCCATCCAGCGGGTCGAGGGCGACCCGGAGCCGGGTGCCGAGGTGGTCGTCCACTCGGCCGAGGGCAAGTACGTCGCGCGCGGGCTCTTCAACCCCGCCAGCACGATCCGCGTCCGCCTCTATCGGTGGGATGAAGGCCCGCTCGACGATGACTTCTGGACCAGGCGGCTGGAATTGGCCATCCGTCTCAGGAAGGAACTGCCTCGTCCACTCGGCGGCGACTCCTCGGCGGGTCGACTGGTCTTCAGCGAGGCCGATGGGCTCTCGGGGTTGACCGTCGACCGCTACGACCGCTGGCTGGTGGCCCAGTTCACGAGCCTGGCACTGCACTCCCGCCGCGAGCTGATCCTGCGCCTCCTGTCCGATCGCACCGGCGCCGAGGGCATCATCGTCCGGACCGAGCGCGGGATCGCCTCGCGCGAGGGACTTAAGGCCGGCGAGGAGGAAGTCGTGGGGTCGGCCCCCGACCGCCCGGTCGAGATCGTCGAGAACGGCCTGCGCTACCGGGTCGACCTGCGCACCGGCCAGAAGACGGGGTTCTACCTGGACCAGCGTGACAACCGCACCGCGGTCGCCACCTACGCGGCCGGCCGGCGGGTGCTCGACCTTTTCTGTTTCACCGGGGCCTTCGCGCTCAACGTCCTCCGCCACGGCGGCGCCACCGAGGTCATCGGCGTGGACAGCTCAAACGCGGCGATCCTCCGGGCCGTCGAGCACGCCGCGATCAACGGCATCGACCGGGTGCGGTTCGAGGCGGGCGACGTGCTCGAAAACCTGGAACGGCTGCGGTCCGAGGGGCAGCGATTCGGCATGGTCATCTGCGACCCGCCCAAGTTTGCTCGGGAGGCCAGGGATGTCGAGCACGCGCTCAAGGGTTACCTCCGGCTCAACCTCGCCGCGCTCGACGTCCTGGCTCCCGACGGGATTCTGGTGACATGTTCGTGCTCGGGCCTGGTCGGCCGCGACCTGTTCCTTGACATGCTCGGCCAGGTGGCCGAGCAGTCGCGGCGGCCGATCCAGGTCCTCGAGCAGCGTGGTCAGCCGCCCGATCACCCCATCTCGGCAAGCTGCCTCGAGACGGAATACTTGAAGTGCATGATCTGCCGGGTCGAATGACCGCGGCAGTGCGGCCAACCTGACGCAAATCGACTATTTGGATCCAGCTCCCGCGGGGCCCGCGGAGTTCTTCATCCGCTCGACCTCGTCCTGAAGGTCTTTGAGCCGCTTCTCGAGCTGGTCGATCCGCTGCGCATCGGGCGCGTCCGTACTGGACCGGACTCGGTCCTTGACGTCGGCGGCATGCACGGGCCTGGAGGTCGTGGTCGTCACCGTCTCGCTCGCTTCCGCAGGCACGATCCGGAGGACATCCACGGGCTTGGTGGTCATGGTCGTCACCGTCTCGCTCTTTTCCGCGGGCTCGACCCGGACGGCATGCACGGGCCTGGAGGTCGTGGTCGTCACCGTCTCGCTCTTTTCCGCGGGCTCGACCCGGAGGACATGCACGGGCCTGGTGGTCGTGGTCGTCACCGGCTTCATGATTGTGTATTGCTGGACGCGTACCCCCGGTTGAGGTTGCTTTGCTGTCCTTTGCCAGCGGATGACGGGGACATCGCCGGGGTCGCCGCCGAGCTCGCGGATCCGGGCCTGTGTGGCCTCCAGCTTCTTCAGGTTCGCCTCCAGGCTGGCCCTCAGGTTGAAGACCTCCTGACGGGCCTTGGTGATCTCGGCCTGCTTCTCGGCCGCAGGGGCCTGCGCGACATCAAGCTTCATCGACTCGACAACGATGCGACGGCCGTCGCCGTTTTGTCTCTTCTTTTGCTTGAGGTCGTCGCGAAATTTCTCGAGCTCCTCGACTTGCAGGCGCCCCGCTCCAGAGGCTTCCGGGTTCTTCTTCAGGTCGGCGATGAGTTGTTCGAGCTTGACGATCACGTCGTCGGGCGGGCCGGACAGTTCGATCGTGGTCGCGCGAGGAGCGACCTGTGTGTCTCCGAGGAACATGATCTTGCCCTCGCCGCCGAGCTTGACGTCCGAGGAGACGATCGTCAGGTCACCGGTATGAACCCGGACGCGGGCGGGCTCGACCTGGTCGTCCTTCGCCTCGGCGGGTGCCTGGGCCCAGGTGGCCCCGAGCGGCAGGAGGGCGCCAGCGACCGCCAGTAATACCAGTCGGCCAGGTAGTCCGGGCGTCCTTCGTGACATTCCCGTCATGATCATTGTCAGCCTCCTTTGCAGATGAGCGACCTTCCCCAGCCCGCTCGCCAGGAGCGGCTCGACCGGGTCGGATCGGTGAACAAAGTCGAGTGCATCGAGGAGCGTTTCGGCGTACGACCGGCGGAATCGGGGAACGCCCAGACGGCCCAGGCGTCGCAGCACCGCTCCTCGGCGTCGCGGAGCGACTGGCGAATCCACCCCAGCAGGGGGTGCCACCAGTAGATGCAGGTCACGAGGACCTCGAGAAATCGCACGAGATGGTCGCCCCGCCGCAGGTGCGCCAGCTCGTGCACGACGAGGGTCGAGCGCTTCCGATCGTCGAGGGTCTTCCACAGATCTTGCGGCAGGATCAATAGCGGCCGGCGGCCGACCGACCAGACGAGTGGCGAGATCCTGGCCCGGACGAAGCCGATCTCCGGTGCCCGACGCATCCCGATCCGCCGCGCCAGGTCTTCGACCCATTCCCGTTCGTCGTCCGTGGCCGGCCGGGCCGAGCGAAGCAGGCGATGGAACCTGATGGTCCGCCGGGCCGTGACCGCCAGGACCGCCAGACTCCCAGCCAGCCAGACAACCGCGGCCCATCGCCGCCAGTCGAACGGGGTGGAGGCGGCAGATGGTATCTGGCCTGGGACCAACGTGTCGCCGATCACGGTCCGCTGCCTCCAGGTCGATGACCTCGTCGCCCGCGGCGGGCAGACGGGGATCGTTCGACTCGATCGTGACGACCGTCAGATTGGCGGACGCGGCCGATAAATCGCGGGAAACCGGCGTAGGGCTCGTGGCCGGCCAGGGGATCGGCACCTCGTAGAGCGGCGGCGTGATCAGCTTGATCAGCACGAGCAGCCAGAGCCCATGCAGGATCGCCGGCCGGCGCTCGAGCTGCCGCGACAGGCATGCGACAACCAGCGCGAGGACCGACGACGCGGCGGCGTTGCTCAGCATGGCTCGCAGGAATGTGTCCACGGTCGCCCTCCCGTCGGGACGCAGGCATGGCGCCGGCGCCCGTACCGTCCGCTACCCATCATTTCCGCCGATGCCCGTCCAGCCGGTCGATCAACGCCCGCAGCTCGCGCTGCTCCTTCGCCGACAGGCCCTTGCCCTCGACCAGGTGCGAGAGCAGCGGCGTCATCGACCCGCCGCAGAGCGAGTCGGCCACGGCACGGAGCCGCCGGCCGATCAGCTCGTCGCGGTCGACAACCGCCTGGAAGACGTGGACCGGACCGCTGCGATCTCGCCCGACGCAACCCTTCGCCTCCAGGCGCTCGAGCAGCTTCTGCACGGTCGCGTAGACTGACGTGCCCGTCTGCCCGTACACCCGCTCCACCAGTTGGCGGATCGTCGCCGGCCCCGCATCCCAGAGGGCCTGGAGGACCGCCAGCTCCGCCTCGGTCACATCCTGCTGCAAGTCGCCCATCGCCGCCCTCGCTCCAAGACAACGTGTCTGAGAGACAGTCTAAGACGAGGCGTCTGAGGAGTCAAGCCGGGAAATCCGCCGTTCGGATTTTTCGAGACTTCTCATCCATCATCCATCATCCATCATCCCTCCCTGAAATCGTCACGACCCGCAAGGTCGGGCGGTTGCGGCGGCGAAATTCTGCCGCCAGCCGCCGCCAGCCGCCGATTCCGGCGCGGTCCGAGCTCCTGATCTCGAACCCTTCCACCCGAGCCCCGGCCGGGGAGGAGGTGTCCGAGGGGCTCATGAGGGGCTCGATATTTCAGCACTGGGGCGATCTTGCCCTACGAATGCGAGAACGCGGGTTCGGGCAGCGTGCGGGCAATCTCCTCGATCCGATAACCGAGGCCGGGCCCGCGAATCGTCGACAGGTCGAGCCGGCCGTCGCGGCGACGGAACAGCCCCGGATGGACGGCTGCCTCGGGCAGCGAGGCGTCGGGGTAGAACTGCATGCCGTTGGTCTCGACGCCCATGATGGTCCCGGCGTGGGCAGCCAGCAGCGCATGCGGGACCTGCGCCAGCATCGGGTTCGACAGGTCCTGGACCATCAGCGTCATCCCGTGCGCCCGGGCCCAGCAGAGGCTCAGGAGCGCGCCGGTCAACGTCTTGCAGGTCTTGAGAGCGACGCCCGACCAGCCCAGCTCGCGGCCCAGCCGGACGAACCGCCAGTCGTGCGCGCTCTCGTCCATGAAGAGCGGCTTGCGCCCGACACGCTGTGCACGTCGATCCGATGTGCCTCGAGGTCATACGGGAACGGCTGCTCGACGTAGAGCAGCATCCCATAAAGCCGCGGGTGCTCCTCGACGAGCCGGTCGAGGATCGCGTTGACATACGACGGGTCACCGACCGTGCAGTTGAAGTCGGCGGTCAGCCAGTCGACGTTCTCCTCGACGGCGATCCGGCCGACCTTGAGCAGGCGGTCGTAGTCCCAGTCGGCGTCATCGCCGCGGAGCTTGACCTTGAGGCACTCCAGCCCGTCCTGGCGGATCCAGTCGCGCAGCAGGACCGGGTAGCCGTCCTGCGGCTCCGAGCCGGTCAGGTCCCACGGGTCGACCGGGTCCTTGCCGCCGACCAGGTGCCAGGCGGCGATCGTGTCGGGCCGGGGATGGACCAGGAAGTCCCGCGGGTACTTCTTCGCGAACGAGACGGCGGAACCGGGCGCCGGCTCCAGGTAATGGGCCAGGTCGTGGCTCATGAACGGGTCGTTGTAGGTCTCGAAGCTTGAAACCCCGTGCAGCACGCCGAACGCGTCGTGCAGCGCCAGATCGAAGGGCGAGCTGCACACCAGCGACGCCAGGTGCGGGATCGGCTCGGCCCCGCGCGGCCGGCGTTCGCATGCGCCCTCACTCCCGGCAGGACGTGCTCGAGGAAGTGGTGTCCGACCTCGATCGGATGGCCCGCCGCGCCGTGACGTGTCGCCCAGGCCTGCGCAATCGCGATGCAGAGCGCCGGAGCGCCTGGTGCCGCTCCTCGTAGCCGAGCCCGCTGGGCCAGACCCACTGCACCGAGAGCGGCGTCTCACCCCAGCCGACCGCACGCCGACCCGCGCCGTCCTCGACGGTCATCCGCACCCGCGCAGGTCACCTCGGTGGTGACCTCGGGACCGAATTTCAGCGGCATTCGGGCCGTGATCGGCAGGAAGTACAGCTCGACGGCAACGGGTCGAACGTCGGTGGGCCTGGCCATGGGATTCACTCGCTCCGGATCTGGGGCGGATTGGGGCGTGTCGGGCCCGCCGCGCGGATGTAGGCGATCAGGTCGGCCAGGTCGCGCGGCGTGAGGTCCTTCTCGAGACCCTCCGGCATCAACGACTGACCCGACGCCGCGATTTCCTCGATCTCGGACCGCAGCAAAACCTCATCCTTGCCCTCCTGGCGGCGGAGGGTGACCGACGTGGCCGACTCGCTGGCGATGATGCCGCTGAGCACCCGCCCGTCGACGGTCGCGACCGTGAAGCCGGTGTACTTCGCCTCGACGGCCCGGTTCGGGTCGAGGATCGCGGACAGCAACGAACCGGGCGATTTGTCGTTGAGCGTGGCCAGGTCCGGGCCGACCTCGACGCCCTCCTGGCCCAGCCGGTGGCACGAGGCGCACTGCTTGCGGAACACCGCGGCACCGGCGGCGGGGTTGCCCGGAAGTCGCAGCGCGGGCTGATATGCCTCGATGGCGGCCCGCCGGTCGATCGTCCCTCGCGCGAACACTTCCGCGGCGCGGCTGCGGAGGGCGAGATCGCGGTCTCCGAGGAGCCGCTGCCGCCGCGCGGGGTCGACCTCGGCCGGCGCGATCCGTTTGGATTCGAGGGCTGAGAGCAGCGAGGCTCTCCACGACGCGCGGCCGAGGAGTGCATCGAGGATCGCCGCGCGAACCTGCGGCGTCCGGCCGCGCCAGCCTTCGATCAGCAGGGCCGCAACCCCCGGCTCGCGGAGCCGCCCCAGCGCCGCGACCGCCGCCTGCTGGGCGGCCAGCGGCGTGCGAGGGCCCAGCAGCCCGACCAGCCGCCCGCGGTCGGCCGCGTCCCGGTCGGCCGAATGGCGGATCAGCCCCACCGCGGCCAGCCGGCTCGCCTCGTCGGCCGAGTCGTCGGCGACCACCCGCCGGGCCGATTCCCAGACGCCCGCGAACGGGCGATCGAGGTCCAGCGCCAGCGGCGTCTTGCTCCGCTCGCGCGCCGCGAGCAGGCCGGCCAGAGCGGCGTACTGCCAGGTCGCGAACCGGCCGTCACGACCCGCCGGCCGGCCTATCGACCGGACCACGGCCTCGCTCAGCCCGCCCGGCAGCGAGCCCGCCAGCTCCAGCACCGGCTCGACGATCGGCGGCGGCGTCCCCTCGCCCTCGCGGCCCAGTAGTTCGGCCAGCAGCGCCGGGACATGCGGCAGCGCCGAGCAGAGGATCGCGGCACGCATCCAGGAATCGCCTCCGTCCCGCCGGGCCAGCCGCGCCAGGGCCTCGCCGGCGCGGTGATCGTCCCAGTTCCCCAGCAGGAGCGCGACGCGAAATCGCACCCGCGCCGCCCGATCCTCGGCCAGACGCAGCACGGCCTCCGCCACGGCCGGCGAGCCCCGCAGCAGCGGCTCGACGGCAGCCACCACCGCCTCGCGCACCCTTGGGTCGGTGTCATTCAGACCGGCCATCGCCGAGGCGTCATCTAGTCCGCCCAGGTCGGCCAGGGTCCAGATCGCCTGCACGCGGGCCTGCGGTCGCTTCGTGCTCGCCACCAGCGACCGGAGTGCCCCGACCGCTCCCCGTCCGCCGCGATGCAGGAGCAGTCGCTCCGCCGTGTCGCGCTGCCAGCCGCCGGGACTGTCCAGCGCGGCGACCAGTCCCGCATCGTCGAGCCGGTCGAGCCGGGGGATCGTGCGCGGCTTCCGGTCAACCGGCCGCACGCGGTAGATATGCCCCTGCTCGCTCCCCGCGCGCAGGTCCAGCCGACGCTCCCAGTCGTCCGGAATCCATTCGGGATGCTCGATGACCGCGCGGTACATGTCGGCGATCCAGAGCGACCCGTCCGGCCCGGTCTTCAGCATCGTGGGCCGGAACCAGTTGTCGCTCGAAGCCAGGAACTCGCGCCCGACTCGTTCGGACCGCGACGGCCGCGGAAGGTCATCCCGTCGGGCTCGAGCACGATCCGGTGGACGACGTTGTGCACCGGCTCGCTGACGAACAGGCTGGTGGCGAACCAGGGGCCGAACAGCTCGTCGCGGTAGGGCGTCGCGCTGTTGGCCGACGTCGCATGGTCGGCCGCGCCGGGTCGTTGAACCGGGCGAGGGTCCGGCTGATCGGGTAGAGCCGCGACTCGGGCTCGAGCATGTGGCGCGGGTCGGGCGGGGCATACTGCGGGTTGCGCCGGATGTCCTGCTCCGAGAGGACGTAGTGCCACGCCCAGTTGGGATTGTTGTTGCCGAACCATCGGCCCCAGTCGTCGCGGTGCCGGCCGTACTGCGTCTGGCCGCTCTCGGCCTCGAACTCGCCGGTATCCGGGCGGAATCGGAAGTCGCGGCCGCTGATATCCACCGTCTTGCCGGTCCTGAGCGATCGGACGCTGCCGCCGCTGTCGCCATTGGCGCCGTAGACCCAGCCGTCGAGTCCGAGCTCGAACCCGTTGAGCCGGTGCTGCTGGTTGCCCTCGCGGAAGCCGGTGAACAGCACCTCGCGGTGCTCGGCTCGGCCGTCGCCGTCGCGGTCCTCGGCATAGAAGATGTCGGGGCGCACGCGACGAGCACGCCGTTACGCCAGGGCAAGATGCCCGTCGGGAAGCCCGAGCCCCTCGAGGAACGTCGTCGCCTGGTCGTACCGGCCGTCGCCGTCGACGTCATCGAGCACACGGACCACGCCGCCGGCCTTGCCATTGCCGTCGGTCCCCAGCGGGATAATCGCCCATCTCGACGACCCAGAGCCTTCCATCGGCGCCCCAGTCGAAGGCGATCGGGTCCTTCACCAGCGGCTCGGCCGCGGCCAGCTCGACGGTGAACCCGGGCTCGACCCGGATCGACCGCAGCGACGCCTCGGGCGACTTGGCCCGCGGCTCGACGTCCTTCAGGAGCTCGTTGAACGAGCGGCGATCGACCAGGTTCGGCAGCTTCGCGGTATCCTCGTTCTGCCACCAGAGGCTCCGCGAGTGGACGAAGAAGCCGTTTTCGCGGCCGCCGTCGCGGACGATCTTCGGCAGCGCCCCGGGCTCGCCCGCCTTGCCGGCCATGACCTTCCGCGTCCAGTCGCTTGGTCGCCGGGTCGAAGAGGTAGAGGCCATAGTCCGTCGTCGTTCGAGAAGACAACGTCAAGGTGGCCGTCCTCGTCGATATCGACGAATCGACGGCCGACGTCGACCCTTGCCCGGCTCAGGCCCGGGCCGTCCAGGCCGTCGGCCTGCCGCAATGGCTCGCCGCCGGAGGAACATTGAGCATTCAGCCTCTCGAGCGCCTCCTTGAACGTGAGGAACTTGACCTTCTTGCCGTGCTTCCGCACGGCGTGATCGATCAGCTCGACGACCTGGTCGTTGCTGAATCCAGCCGTGCGGATGGAAGACCAGGTTGAACACACCCCTGCTTGATCACGACGGCGTCGAGCGCGGCCTTCATGTCCGCGAGCGTCCGCGGGTTGTTCGCCTTGTTGAGGTTCTGCCCCTCCCAGTCGCTGGGCACGATGCACGGGAACTCCCAGCACGTCCCGCCGATGACATAGGGATAGGGATAGTCCTCGATCGTGTTGACGAACGACGGGGAAGGGGAGGTACTTGCGGAACCGCTCGCGGCCGTCGGCGTCGAAAACCAGCTCGCGGGGCAGGGACGGGTCATCGGGCGTGAGGACGGTGAAGACCGATGAGTCGATCGCAAGATGATTCCGCCGCGGGCTGGTCCGGTTGAAGATCTCGGCGAAGAAGCGGGGGCTGACCGAGTTGATCGAGTCGCAGCACGGCATCCGGAAAGCCACCGGCCTGTTGCCGGGAATCTCGGTTCATCAGGTCGAACGCAGCCGTGGTAGGTGCGCGCCGCCTCGGCGAAGTCGCCCTTCTGCAGGCAAGGGCAGGGGTGGGTCAGCGTGTGGACCTCGAGCGAGAGTCCCTCGCTTGAGCCATGCCTGAAGCTGCGGGTCCTTCGGGTCGACCTGGTTGGTCATGATGCTGACCGGCGCCCGGCCGTCGATCGTCTTGAGCCGATCGAGGATCGGCCGGAGGAATCGCTCGTAGCGGGCCGGGTCGTGCATGTCGTCGATCGCCAGCACGACGACCGCCTCGACGCCCGGCTCGCCGACCCACTCCGGCGTGGTCAGCCTCGGCGCAGTTGCGGTGGGGGGCGTAGAGCTCGAACTCCAGGGTGCGAGGCGAGCGACCCTCTCCGGGGGGCGCGGCGTCCCCCGGCAGCGAGCAGTACGCGATCGAAAACAGGCAGACGAGGGCAGCGAGGCGCGGCATGGGAGGGTTCCTCGCGGGCACGACCGGGCGGTCTCGATGCCCCCAAGGCTACCGGAGGAACCATCACCGAGCAATCGTCCGGCGCGGATCGGCGGCGTTGCGCGACAATTTGACGCGACCGCTACTTCTTTCCCTCGATGCTGGCCAGGGCCGCTGCCGCCGACTTCTGGACCCGCTCATCGTCGAACGATTGCAGCTCGCGGATGCGAGGGATCGCCGCCCTGGCCCGGGGTCCGAACTTCGCCAGGGCGTCGAGCGTCTCCGTGGTGATCCAGCCGTCCTCGCGAAGCTTGAGGAACTCGGTCAGGACCTCGAGCACTCGGTCCGCCTCCGGATCGTTCGGAGCGGTCACCTGGCAGAGCGCGTAAATGGGGAAGCGCCGAGTCTGCACGGCCTGCTTGCCCGTGGAGCTCTTCACGACGGAAATGAGGCGAGGGATCGCCGCCGCGGAATCGGGGCCGTATCGGGCGAGGGCCTGGCAGACGGTGTCGAGGAACCCATTATCCTTGCTGTCAAGCGCCTCGACCAGGTAAGGGATCGACGCCCTGGTCATCTTCGGGCCCTTGAGCATCGCCAGGCATGTTCCGCACATGCTGCGGACCTCGCTGGACGGGTCGTGCAGTCCGTGCCGGACCAGCGCCGGGACGAAGGCGTCACCGCCGAGCCCCGAGTGGCAAATGGCCGCCGCGGCGTCAACGCGCGTCTCGGGCGACGGGTCCTCCAGCGCCCTTGCAAGGTCCATGGGTATGGTGTAACCCTGGCCGAAATCGACGTCGTGGATCGCCCAGATCACCGAATGGCGGACGGCCGGGTCGCGATCGAGGATGTACGCGGTGAGAGTCCGGAACACGGCTGGATCCTCGCGGAATCTCCCGAGAGCCCTGGCCGCGGCCACTCGCATCCGGGTCCCGCGCTCGGGCTGAAGGGCCTTCGCCAGAGCGGCCCCGGCTTCAGCCTGCTTGCTCGCGCCCACGACGACCTCTCGCAGGCAATCGATGAGCGCGATGGCTTGCTCCAGTTCACGGCCCGCCGGGACAGCGACGCTCCCGGGCTGCGATCCGAAGATCTGCTCCAGTACTCTGGCGAGCTCGGGGGCCGCCCGTCCGGCGGCCTCGCGGAACGAGGCGAGCGCAGTGACCGCGCGGCACCGGATCTCGGGGTCGCGGGACCGAAGTGCCGCAGCCAGCCCGTCCACGGCGGCGGGGCCGAACGCCGCGTCCTGGTTCGCACCCCTCAAGGGCGGGCCCCGGATCTGCTCGAGCAACTTCACCAGCGCCTTGCGGTATCGGGGGCTGCGCTCGTCGGCGGCTTGGACGATGGAGAGGAGCAGGGGAGGCAGCCCTGTCCGGTACGTTGCCAGGGCCATCGCCGCCGCCTCGCAATTGGCCTCCGACTCGTCGTCGAGCGCCGCGGTCAGCTCCGGCGGCGGCGTGTCGAACACCTTGGAACCAAGGCTCCCCAGGCCGCGGATCGCCTCGAGCCGGACCGTCGCGTCGGCATCGTGAATCCGCTCGAGCATGGCCGCCGTGATCGGCGTCGAGTCGAACCCATTTTGCAACCCGCCGCCAACCAGGACCACCATCCAGAGCGCCCCTGGTGGCCGCGGCCCGGACCACGGCCTCCGGATCTTCGAGGCGCGGTAGGAGCCCAGCCACCGCGACCTGAAGGCGTTGCGGATTCGAATCCGCCGAGCCCGGCATCACCACCGTGACGATCGCCGTGGCCGCCGCTGCCCGCACCCGCGGGGCCGGATCGCGCAGGTAACCTGCCAGGGCGATCAGCGCCGAGTCCATCGACTCGCGGTCGATCCGCTCGAGCCCCTCGATCGTGGCGAGCCGCTGCGCGACATCCGGCGTGCGGCCAGCCTCCAGGTCCGGCCCCGCTCGCTTGATGCGATCCGCCTCGCTCAAGAACCACCACGCCGCCGCCAGTGCCACGGCGGCGAGTCCGAGCACGGCCGGAATCGAGGACAGCCGCCGAGATCGGCCGGAACGGGCGTGAGGCGCCTGATGCCCTTCCGGGCCGTCGGCGGGACCATTCACGTCGTTGGTGAATTCTCGCATGACGCCTTCCTCTCCCCTGAGAGCATAACCCGTCGCGCGAGAAATTGGTTCGAAGATTCCGTGAGTACCTCGCGAGGCACATCCGCCTGGCGCGGGGCAGGAACCCGGCGGCGGAAGCGGTCGGCTCGCGACTTGTGGCCGCGGCGCGACCGACGCTACGATCTTGGAACGTTCCCCAGATTCGCAACTCGAGGATTCCGACCGATCGTGAAAATCGACCCGCTTCGACCCCACCTGATCCTCGCCAGTGCCTCGCCCCGGCGCAGGCAGTTGCTCGAGGAGGCTGGGTACACCTTCGAGGTCGAGGCGTCGGGCGTCGACGAACCGCCGCCGGGACCGGGCACCGACCCTTCAAGCTACGCCGCCCACCTCGCCTGGCTCAAGGCGGTCGCGGTCGCCCGCAGGCGGACCGACGGGTTGATCCTGGCCGCCGACACGGTCTGCTCGGTCGCGGGCGAGATCCTCAACAAGCCCGAGGATCGCGCCGACGCCGAGCGGATGATCCGCCTGCAGGAGGGGCGCGACACCGAGGTCATCTCGGGGCTCTGCCTCCACCGGGCCGACCGTCCGGAATGGGTCGGCGCCGTCGAGATCAGCGTCGTCCGCTTCCGCCCGCTCGACGACCGCGAGCGCCAGGCCTACCTCGACTCGGGGCGATGGGAGGGCAAGTCGGGCGGTTACGGCGTCCAGGACCGCGACCCGTTCGTCAGCGTGGCGCGGGGCAGCTTCTCGAACGTCGTCGGCCTGCCGATGGAGCGACTCGCCGCGCTGCTGGCGGCCTATCCCCGCCTCGCGATGCCCGGGTGATTCGAGCCGAGGCGCGACGGCGGCCGGCTGTCATTTCTCGACGGCCGTCGCGTAGAAGACCAGGTTGACGATCCGCCACTTGCCGTCGCGTTTCATCAGGGTGAAATGGTCGTATCCCTTCTGGACCTGCTGGCCCGACGTGAGCTTCCAGAAGACGACGGCGTGCGCCAGCCGGCCCTCCATGCGGACGTCGATCGTCTCGGGGACCTCGATGTTCCGCACGTCGGAGTTCCGGTGCACCTCGCGCTGCGAGGCGACGAAGGGCCGCTTGGCCGTGTTCCGGACTGTCCCGCGGTCGTCCAGGTACTGGATGATCGCCTCGGGCGCGAAGCACGCGTCGTAGTCGTCCATTTCCTGGTCGGACCAGCTCTTGAAATAATGCTCGACGAATGTGCGGACCTCGCGCAGCCGCGGTTCCTCGTCCTTGGCGGCCTGGACCTCGGTGCGAAGGCTGGCCGGCACGACCGGCGCCGGACCGGCCTGCGCCACGGCCGGCTGGACCCGCGGGGCCGCCGGCTCCTTCTTCGAGGCGCTCGTGTCCTGCGACATGGCCAGCCAGCTCTCCAGGACGTGCACGACAAACCGCTGGACGTCGTCGCGCATCACCACTCGACCCCACATTCGTGTCCCCAGCGGCGGGACGTGGAAGAACATGACCTTCGCGTCCAGGTCCTTCGTCTTCTTGATGTACTGGAGGCTGTAGACGTTCTCCTCGCAGAGATACCGGCCGGCGCGGGTCGAGATCCGGATCGGCTCGCCTTTGTCGGCCAGCAGCCGGGCCATTTGCAAACTATCGACTCCGACCTTGAAGACGTCGGGTCCGCCCGCGGCGATCTGTCGCGCCTCGGGCCGCTTGCCCCGGTTGTCCTTGTACCTCCCGCGCATGTTCGAGCCCACCGTCTCCAGGCTGAACGCGCCCGGCCCGCCCATCCCGAACGAGAACACGGCGACCGGCTTGAGCTCGTCGATCCAGCGGGGCAGGTAGATGAGCGGGGCGCCCAGTCCACCGGCATCTCGCGGGCGACAATCCGGTAGCCGTTCCACTTCTGGCCGTCGAGCCGCTTGATTCCTTGCCACGACGCGTTGGGCGACCGCCACTTGCCGAACGGCTGGAAGCCGGTGAGCAGGATCACGGGCTCACGCGACCCGGCAGGCGTCGGGGCCTTGGCCGCCGGTGCACCCGGCCCGTCCGGCTTCGAGGGGGTCTCGGCCCTCGATTCATCGGCCGACGGGTTCGCAGGCACCGCCTAGGGCGCCGCCGCGCGCCGTCAGGACCAGCACGGCCGCCAGGGCCACCCATGCCGCGAGCCGCGGCAGGTGGAGGGCAGCCCCGAATCCATTCTGTCGCACAGGGCGGAAGGGTCGCTCGGCCGCGATTGTCATGACTCGGTCCCGTGGTCCGTCGGCGTGGTAAAACCGCGGTCGAACATGAAGGCTCACCTCCATGACCTTGTAACCCGGTCGATCCGAAAAGGCAAGCCGCCTGCCCGGCGTCCCGCCCGGTCCATGAGCGGCAACAGCACGCCCCGTTGACACCTGTCGGGGGTAGGATTAGCCTACGGATGGGATGTCGGCGTGAAAGCCGGTCCGTCGCGACGGGCGGGCCGATGTGCGAACCGACATCGCCGCGATCGTATGGCCTGCTGGGAGCGTGCAGAAAGCTCGCGACGGCGCCCCTCGGCGACCTCGCCTTACTTGCCACGGGAGGCTCATCGTGAAGTCGCGTCATACGGCCTGGCTCTTCGCGGTCCTGACCTTCATCGGCTCGGCCTTCCCCGCCGCGCGGGCCCAGGAGCAGCAAGGCGGTGACGGCCGGGCCCTCCTGGTCGGCGTCAAGGGTTACGACCGAAACGAGCTGCGCAGCCTCCAGTATCCCGAGGCCGACGTCATCGACCTCGCCGACGCCCTCAAGGCCGCCGGTTACAAGCCGGATCACGTCGTGGTGATGACGCAGGCGACCGGCGAAGCCAACGAGCGGCACTGCCCATGGCCGGGCTGATCCGCGCCGAGCTGAAGCGGCTGTCGGACGGGGGCAAGAAGGACGACACCGTGATCGTCGCCCTCTCGGGTCAGGGCGTGCAGTTCAAGGGCTCGCCCGAGGTGTACTTCTGCCCGGCCGACGCGAAGCTCGGCGACAAGTCGACGCTCATCTCCCTCGGCGAGGTCTACAAGGCCCTCGAGAAGTCCCCCGCGGGCGTGAAGCTGGTCCTCCTCGACGTCGCGCACCGCGAGCCGCAGTCCGAGAACTCGCGCGCCAGCCTGGGCGAGGTGCTCGAGACCCTTCCCCGCCCCCAGCGGACCGCGCCGCCCGCGGGCATCGCGCTGCTGACGAGCGCATCCGAGGGCCAGGAGGCGTACGAGCACGTCAACCTGAAGCACGGCGTCTTCTTCCACTTCGTCATCGGCGGGATCTCGGGCGCCGCGGCCGAGGGCGCGGGCACCGACGTGACGCTCGCCCGCCTCGAGCCCTTCGTCAAGGAGAAGGTCACGGCGTTCGTCCGGGAGAAGTACGGCGAGAAGCAGGTTCCGCTCCTGGCTGGCCAGACCACGGCATCGGCCCCGATCGCCCGCGCCGACGAGGCCGCCAAGGCCCTGCGCCGCGGCAAGGAGCTGGCCGCCTCGGGCGACTTCGAGAAGGCGCTGGAGAAGCTCGACGAGGCGGTCAGGCTCAAACCATCCCTCGCCGCCGCCCGCGTGGCGCGAGGCCTTCGTCGAGAACGCCCTCAAGAAATACGACGCGGCCAACGCCGACGCCATTGAGGCGATCAAGCTCGATCCCAAGAATTCCGACCATCGCCTCACCGGCGTCTGGTACGGCGCGTATGTCTACCCCGGCGGCGGCGCTACGGTCAAGTTTCGCCTGTTCGTCATCCAGGACGGAGAGAAGGTCTCGGCCAACATCCGCGAGCCGAAGACCTTCGGGGGGACCGACCCCAACGCGCCTCAGGACGTGCCGTACGTGTATGCCGTCTGCGATGGCCAGTTCGACGCGGCGGCGAAGCAGTTCAGGTTCACGAAGACTTACGACGGGACCGCCGGCGTCGGCCACTCGGTCGAGTACACCGGCACCCTCTCGGACGATGGCACCACGATCGAGGGCGACTGGAGCATCGGGGGCGCGGCCGGCGGGACCTTTCGGGTCCGGAAGGCCTCCGCGGACCAGCGCGTTGAACCCGGAGAACGCCAATTGAACCCCGGACGGCGGCCATCGCGGGCCCGCACCCCGATCAGCCGGTCTGGCGGACATCCGGGCGGATCGATAAAATCCAATCGTGTGCGTTCGCCGTCCGCCCGGCTCCGGAGGGATTCACGAGGATGGGTTACCCGCGACTCACCAGCACCCGTACCTTGCTCGCGGCGGGCGGACTCGCCGTGATCGTCGGCCTGGGCCTCTCCGCTTTCTCCCACCAGCCGAGGGCACGCGGCGAGGCCGAGCAGGACGAGGGCGGATTCCCGGGCCAGAGCGTGCTGGAGCTCGACTATCAGTCGAAGTACTCCCACTTCAAGGTCAGCCGGGAGAACTCGACCCGGACCCTCTGGTTCGTCCGCGATAACGGCGAGGAAGTGGTCGAGTCGCAGGTCAACATCGAGCGACCTTATGACCTGCTCGTCGAATACACCCGCTTCATGTTCGCGAGCTATCTGTTCCGCCCCAATCCCGATCGGGTGCTCATCGTCGGCCTGGGCGGCGGCGCCATGCCGCACTTCATCACCCGATATGACCGCAAGGCGAAGGTCAACGTCGTCGAGATCGACCCGGCCATCGTCCAGGTGGCGGCCAAGTATTTCGGCGTCCGCAGCGGCGGCAACCTCAAGATCATGAACGCGGATGGCCTCGACTATCTCAAGACCACGAAGCTCAAGTACGACGTGATCTACATGGACGCGTTCCTGAAGCCGTCCGCCGAGACCGACGACACGGGCGTGCCGGTCCGAATGAAGACGGTGAACTTCTACAAGGCCGTCCAGGAGAAGCTCAACCCCGACGGCATCGTCGTCTTCAACCTCAATCCCCACCCCGGCCAGGCGGACGACGTCAAGATGATCCGCGAGGCGTTCGGCTCGACCTACGTCTTCAAGCTGAATTTCGGCGGCCTCGTCATGGTCGCGTTCGACCTCGGAGGAGCCGATCCCCGCTCGCGAGCTCAGCCGGCTCGCCGCCCAGCTCGACCGCCGGTTCAAGGCGACATTCTCCTTCCGAGCCATGCTCGATCGGCTCGTCCGGTAGAACTCTCCCCGACGATTCCCGCCGGATCGATTCGACCGATCAGAGCGCCGATCGCTCACGGCGCGAGGCGTCCCGGTCGAACCGGACCGTCGCCAGGTCGACCCGGAAACGCTCAGTGCATCCCGGGCGATCATCATCACGCGGTTCCGAAACATCGCGTGCTCCATCACTTCATCGATCAGGGGTTCCAGCTCCGCACGCACCGCGGCCGGCTGCTCCTGAATCCGTTCCTTCAACTCGATGAGCTCGGTCGGAACCTCCTCGGTCCTCCGGCTCGCGTTCGCCACATCGTTGGTCGAAATCATAGGTGTACCTCGTCAGTTGGGTGCTGCTCTACTCTACCACAAAATGGGAGGACAGGGCGGGTCCGCGAAACTGATTCGTCTGAGTAAGGTGTTTGGTCTGTAGCGGACGTAGTGGGAGCCGAGGAACCCTGTGGGATCGGGCGGGGTGACAGGAACTCGGCCCATCGCCGACGGCGTGTTACTCGATGATGCCGACGAGTGTCGGTGTTTCTGTCGCGTCGCGCGTTGGTCCTGGCTCAACTCCTCTTCATCGTGAACGAGGCGAGGCATGGATGCTGAACAGCCGGCGCTTTGCGACTGGCACCGCCTCTTCGGGCTCTTGCTGATCGACTACTTCACCGGCTCGACCTTCGTGGTCGAGGTCGAGCGCGACCTGTCGGTCCAGCAGCAGTTCCTCGACGTGGTCGTCGTGCGACGCGGACCCGGGCGGTTCGCCGACCGCCTGCCCGACGGCCTCGACGGAGCTGGCGGCGCACAACCTGATCACCTTCAAGTCGCACCACGAGGCGCTCGACGCCTGGGCCGTCAAGGAGCTGGTGGGCCATTACGTGGCCTATCGCAAGGCGGTCAGCCTTCGCCGTCCGAGTCTGCTCCCCGAGGACCATTTCCGGCTGTTCGCGGTCTGCGCGCGCGGGCCGCACGAAGCTGCCGCAGGAGGTGCCGTGGCAGGGGCGCCAGACGCGGGGTGTATGATTGCCAGCCGGGGCACCGACGCGGTCCGCGTAGTCGTGGCGGGGGAATTGCCGCGCGAGGCCCACAACGCGCCGCTGCATCTGTTCAGCGCCTCGCCGGACCTGGTGGGCTTCGGCAGCGGAGCCTATCGGCGGCGTTCGGAGAACACGAGTCGCGTGCTGTACCAGTTGTTCGCGCAGTTCCGTGGGGAGGGATTGATCGTGCCATACACGATGGCGGACTTTGAACGCGATTTCTTCGTGGAGCGCTTTCTCGAGCTGACGCCGAAGAAGCGCGAGGAGTGGTTGCGGTCGGTGCCGGCTGAGGAGCGGCTGGCCGGCCTGACGCCGGAGGAAATCCGCCAGTACCTGGATCGGGTGACCGCCGGTCAGAAGCCTCCTGCGCACGCCCGCGCCGGAAGAAATCGTAGGGTGACGGCAACGCGGGCCGGCGATTGGTCTTCCGGCGAACCGGGGTTCCCGCTAGCATCTCCCCGATTTCCAGGACGGAGCGGGTGGGGTCGTTGACACGGAGGTCTGAACGGATGCTCTTGTCGCGATACAGGTTTGCGGTGGCCATTCTCGCCGGGGTGCTGGCCAGCGATGGTGCCGTGGCGCAGGAGCCGGCGGCCCGGCCGGCAGCCGAGGGTGCGTCGCTGCGCGACGATTACGAGGCTGAGCGGCCGACCTGGCAGCAGGAGTACACCGATACGACCGTCCGCCTGCTGACCCACGAGCGATCGGACCGCGCCGCGCACGGCGGCAGGCAATCGGAGCGTTTCGTGTTCGACGCCGCGGCGGGGACCGGTTCTTCGTCAGCGAGGCCCTGCCGAACGTCCCGGTGACCGAGGACCTGAAGCTGAGCGTCTATGTCCGGTCCAACCAGTCGGGCGCCCAGGTCTTCGCCTGGGTGGTGCTGCCCGCCGACATTGACCCCGATACGAAGGCGCCGTCCTACCTGATGGTGCCGGGGACGACGTTCAACCGGCCCGACCGCTGGCAGAAGCTCGAGCTGGCGGAGATGCTGCCGGCGATCGAGGAACAGGCCCGCGTGCTGCGGGCCTCGTCGCGGCGGCCGGTCTCGCTCAAGGGGGCGTATCTGGCGGCGGGTGGTGGTCAACCTGCTCGGCGGCCAGGGGCGGACGGACACCTTCCTGGACGACCTCGAGGTCGGACCGGTGCCGCCGGAGCTGGTCGCCGCCTGGGAAGCCGGCCGATCGCGGCCCCGGCCCGAGCGACCCGCCGCCGCGGCCACGGCGCCGGAAGGATCACGTCCCGCCGCGACCGGTCCGCAAGCGGCCGGCGGCTGCCGGCGATCCGGTTCAAGCGGGGCGTGCTCAGCAAGCTCGACGCCTCGCGGCGGTATGTCCCCTGGCTGCCCGTGGCGATCGACGCGCCGGGCGCCAACCCGATCGAGCTCCGGCGGTCCAGCTTCGATGTGCTGGTCACCGACGAGTCGCCCGATCCCCGGTCGCTCGCCCCGGCCGTTGACCGCGGGATGTACCTCATGCCACGCCTCTCGGGGGCCACCGAGGACGGCGGCGCCGGTCGCGCCCTCCACGCGATGGCCGGTTACCCGTCTCCGGCTCGCGTGCTGATGTGGTCGATCGGCGATCGCCTGGGAGCCGAGCGCGAGGTCCAGGCCGCGCGTAGGCAGGAGGTTGACAACGGGTCCGCGAGGTCCTCTTCGGCCGTCCACGACGGCAGCGACGATCTCGGCCTGGCGACCGCCGTCGATCGAAGGCGAGTTCCGGCTGCTTACGCCGGGCCGCCGTCGAACCTCGACGTCATCGGGCTCGACCTGCCGATCTGGGGCGGTCGATGTCGTTCATGGAGGGGCTCCAGTACCTGATCCAGCGCCGGCAGTCGACGCGCCCGACAACCCGGAAGCCCTCTTCTGGGCATGGCTGCCCGCGACGCTCCCGAGTCCGTCACCCGGAATATCTGGGGGGCCGACGCCGTACCGCCTGGGGGACCCCGCCTGGTCCAGCCCGAGCAGCTCCGGCTCATGACCTACATGGCCCTGGCCGGCGGGTGCCGGGGCCTGACCTTCGTCGGCGATGCCGAGCTGACCCGGCCCGAGGGCGAGCCGCTGCTCATCGAGATGGCCTTCCTCAACGCCGAGATCGACCTGTTCGACGAGATCCTGGCGGGCAACACCCAGACCATCGCCGATTACAAGGTTTACGACCCCGATCCCATGGAGCGGCCGACGACCGCCAATGTCAACCAGAAGCGGATGCCTCTGGTCGCCGAGACGGACGGCAAGCCGGGCCTGTATGCGCGGCCGTCCCGCTCAGCGGTGGCACCGGCTCGCTGTTGCTCGTGGCCGATTTCGCGGGCGACGCCCAGTACCAGCCCTCGCAGATGGCCTATCACGACCTGATCCTCCGGCAGCGTTGCCACCGGGGCGTACATTCCTGGAGGTCAGCCCCGGCGACGCTCGGTTCGTCGAGAAGATCGACCGCATGTCCCGGCGGAACCCAGATCACCATCCCCGACTTCGGGACTCCACCATCCTCCTCTGCACGACCGACCTGGCCCTCTGCGAACGGGTCCGCCGCAACGTCCAATCGATCCAGCCGATGGCATCCCAGATGGCCATTCGCCAGGCCGAGCTGATGTTCGCCGCGGTCCGGGAGATCCACCAGCGGCTCAAGGATGATGGCCACCTGATCAACAGCGAGGAGGAGCTCAAGAAGCGGGAGAAGCGGCATCGATTCCCGGCCCACCGACGCCGACGATTTCCTTGGCGGCTGGGCGAGCACGGCGACGAGTGGGTGAAGTAGTCGGTGAACTCGAGGCCCTCGGCGCGGCGCAAGCCGGCCGCCAGGGCCAACGAGGTGTCCGGCAGCCACGAGCGCTGGCGCTCCTGGTCGGACACGACGAGCAGGATGTTCGGACGCCGGGCGGCGGTGGGGGTGTCGGCCATGGCTGCACGGTACCGCCGGCGGGTACGCCCGGGCGGCCGGTGGTGGGCCCGGCGACCGGAATTCGGACCCCTGGGAGGCACAAAACTGAAATCTGTTCTACATTTCGTCCGTCACGTCCGACGTAAGCCAAGGGGAGATCCGGCATGGCCGACAGTGAGGTTCTGCACGCAGAGCACCATCTCGAATATCCGTACTCGCGCTCGACGGGCCGGTCATCGGTGCCTTCCTGACCGGACTGCGCGACGGCACCTTCCTGGGGGCGACCGGCACGAATGGCCGGATCATCGTGCCCCCCACCGAGTACGACCCGAGCAAGACCAACCGAGCCAGGTACGCCACATAACACCA
>CAVYTQ010000026.1:0-600126 GCA_963771445.1 uncultured Planctomycetota bacterium
TCGCTGCTGTCGTGGAATCCGTGGCAGGGTGCCTTCCTGCGGCTGGTCGAGCGGCTGAACGGTTGCTGGCAGTGCTGAAGGGCGGGCGACTGAATCGGGGTCCGGATGCCCCGATCCGAGAGGGCCATCGAGCGCGAGAGGCGGGTGAGCGATGACGGAGAGGCCAACCGGAAAGCGAAAAGGGGGCGAGGTCCCCCGAGCAGTGGAAGGTACGTCTGGACGCGAGCGAGTTGAACAAGCGAGTTGTACATAGATTATATATTTCCTCACGCTTGTTTTAGGACTAGTCGGACTTACCTCGTCAAATTCAACGCCAGGCGAGGCCACAAGGACTCTTCCATTATTCAGATATCTCAGTACCACGTCCTTGTGTTCATGTGCGGCTGGACGAATGGCATCACGGACGGATTCGTAGTCGCTGCCCGGAAAATGCTCGACGAAGAAGCCCACAGGTATAACACTCATTTTAGATCCTCCCTACACAAGTATGACAACAAGCTAACAGCTTGTCAATACAATCTCTTTACACCGAACACTGGAAACGTGGCAACGAACCATTGGACACAATCGTTCACCATTGGGGAAAAGTCGGGGAAAAAGTCGGTGTCAGTTCTGCTTTACGGGTAAATGGAGAACTTAGCACCGACTTTCCCCAATGGAGAACTGACACCGACTTTCCCCGACACCGACTTTCCCCCCCTTTCCAGCGATGACCCCTTTCCAGCGATCACACTGACCCCTTCCCAGCGATAACAAAATGTCTAAGAATTTTGAGATTTACGTGTCATATCGTCAGTTTTCAATTTTTGAGGCAAGTTTGCAGGACCCGTTAAATTATCGGTCGCGGGCGCATTTCGCGAAAGGGTTCGCCTGGCGGCCGCAGGCGGTTTCCTTCGCGACCCTCGAGAGTGCAGGCGACATGGTTGTCGCTGTTCAACTTGCCGATCGGATCGCTTTGCTCGATCGGACGATTCGGGCGATACGGGTTCCGTTCGAGGTTGGACCGACTGGGCTTGTTGAGATAGCGAGCATAGCAGACGGCCTGTGGTTCAGATTCCAACACAGTTATATGCATTAATAGTTGAGCAGTGGTTAGACGATCAGTCGAAAATGTCGTGTCGGATTTCCTTTATACCGTCGGACGAACACCAATTTGAGATACTCCGGAAGGACCCGGCTTTGAATCCTCCGGTCCCTCTCATAACGCAGCCGACCGATTCTGCATGAGACGCAGAAAGCCTGGAGAAAAGGACCGGGTCGCCCCGGGGGCAGGGCCAGCGCGCACTCCGGGTGGTCCTGGTAAGATGTAACGCTTGCGCCACGATCGCTTGATCTGTACAATGCCCCCACGGTACCAAAAAGGGGGACATGTTGAATATCAACAAATGTCGGACACGAGCTCACTCCCTATGACAACTGTCGATATGCTACGGGTCCCCCTTTTCCCCATGCAATAGCGGACCTGCCCCGCTTCTGCTGTCTGTCCCGCTTCTGCTGTCCGCGGCCTGGCGGGCGCCGGGGGGCGGAGCCGGGCAGGGGCCACACGGGGGATTAATTGGTGTCGGATTAATTGGTGTCGGGATTAATTGGTGTCAGTTCATTTTTCCGCTGGGGGATTAATTGGTGTCAGTTCATTTTTCCGCTGGGGATTAATTGGTGTCAGTTCATTTTTCCGCTGGAAAAATGAACTGACACCAATTTCCTCCGACACCAATTTCCTCCCGCCGGCCGGCCGGGTCGTGCTCGAACCGCACCGGCGGCGGCGCGAACTTCGTAGGTGTAAGTCGCGATCGTTGTCCCCCGGTCCGGCGGATCGTTCATTTCGAGGTCTCCGACGTTCCTGTGTGGGATGTTGAAAGACGAGCGTCCCGTGCCCGGACGGCATCGTCAAATAAACCGCTAACCTGGTCTGACCCCCAAGGGCCTGCGACCCCCAAGGGCCTGACCCCCAAGGGCCACAAGGGCCAGGGCCTCCGACCCCCAAGGGCCTCCCCTGCGGCTACCTGGATCTGGAAGCGCCGGCTAACGCGCCGTCGGCGTGGCGGCCGGACGACTTGGGACCGCCTCAACCGCTTCCTGAAGCGTCACCCGCTTCCGCCAGCGATCGCGGTCCACTCGGTGTGCCGTCCCGTAGCGCCGCGTGACATGACGAGCCGGATGCCTTGATCGGGCAAGTCCGGATCTGTGGGAGCCCTGGGGGAGCGATCCCCCAGGGCGACCCGGCCCAATTTCGACCGCGAGTTGCGTGAAGCCTTGTTCCAGCAGGGAGTTAATGCCTAGCTTAATGGCATTCTGAACCGACACCAATTTCGACCCCCTAGCGCACCCAAGAATCGTATCTCTTTACAACAATTCGCCATTGTTTTTCCGCCACATCTGCAAAACGGAATTCTATCACATAGCGAACTTCGTTGTGGTTGAAACGAAAAATAGCATATTTGTACAAGGTGCTGATGTGCCAGCCGTGAACAGATGAGATCGGACCATCTGCTTGGTCTAGTCCATTTTCCAGGGCATGTATGGAGCCGTCTTGATAAAGGTAGCCAACCACTTCCTTCGGTAAGCTAACAAGTGAGTCCGGCAGGGGCGTCACGGCTCTCATTGATCGCAAGAACGTCAATAGCGCCATCCTGGCTTCTTCGAATGTAGGGATTGGCTCCTCCGATAATCTGTCCCTTACTATTGAATTCTCCTTTGAAGACAATCCTATCCGCAAACGAGTGATCCGCTTGATAATTGCTCCCGTGGGTGTTCGGGCATTTTTCCTCACCAGGTCACCGGACACTCTGACCGGGGATGTACCGGGCAATCCAAGGACTCGTTTGAACACCCCGTCGTCAAGATCGCAACACCAATCCTGAATAATACAGCGTGGGGAATCCCAAAATACATAATCCCTGTGAGAGCTATGCTTGTCTTTTTCCAGAAGCGATTGAACCTTCCTGAGTTGGTCTCCGATTGCATCGCCGGGAAGGAAGAGGTTCTTATCAAACCCGATTCTTTTCAATGCGATCGCAGCTTCGTCTGCACGCATACGTTGCACTGGTGCGACTCCGGCGGCTGCCGAACTGACATAGCCCGGCTCACTATTCGCCTCTATTGAAATCTCATGAGCAATTCTATATAAATAATACAATGCAAGGCAAGATCCGGATGCCACAATAGCTACGATCACGACCAGAAATTGAAGTCGCGCCACCCGGACTTTGATCGCGCCGAAGTCATAATGCCCCCAATGCCCCGAGAGGAAATTGGTGTCGAGGAAATTGGTGTCCGAGGAAATTGGTGTCAGTTCATTTTTCCGCCCGAGGAAATTGGTGTCAGTTCATTTTTCCGCCAATAAAATGAACTGACACCAATTAAATTGCCACGCTATGACAAAAAGCCCAAATCAGGCTTACTTGGGCACCAGTTTCCTCGGTTGTACCTTTGGTTGGTTCTTGTCATTGACGATGGTGATCGACGGTCCTTGATCTCTTGAAACATCCAATAGGATGTGATTCTTCTCCACGCGGCCAATCTTGATAAAGGGGTCCTGGCCATCGTGCAATCCTATGTGTAGCAGTGAAATGCCGCTGTCATTGAACATTTGAACATCCGAGGATCTTAGATCGGCGTCGAGCGCCAATGCCATTCTCAACTTCTCCTTTTCGTCCATGAATGAGATGCTGGGTACGCCACTGGCGTCGATCCCAACGAACAGTCGAACTCTTCCGCTCCCATCCTTGAATGTCCAGAGCGGTGCTCCGGCCTGCGAACAGATCAGGGTAGCCGCAGGTGCTCCGGTTGGACCCAGAAGCACGAACTTCTCGACCTCTATCGTTTTCACGCGAAGTATGTCGTTTTCCTTTTGGAGTGCTCTGGCATGTCGTCCTAGTAAGAGAAACCCGGGAAGGAGTACGACGACAGGAAACCACCACAAGCAGCGTGCAATTGCGATCCGCAACAGCTTCGTTGAGCGGAGCGGCCCCGGTCCTTCGGTTTTGTGACCCGCGGCGTGGCTGTCCGACGATTGTTTCACCATTGCCTGTCGGTCTCCCAGTCAAAGTCGTCCGAAACGAAATGTTGGTAGTGCACATGATCGCCAACTGCACGCGATTGCGAAGGTCAGTGACGTCGATTCTTGAGATCGTTCAACTGGTCTTGCAGGGCCTTCAGATACGCCTGGATATCCATCATGTCCTGGTTGTTCATAAGCTTCTCGGTGATTGCATTCGCAGCTTCCCTCTGTTTCTGAGAGGAAATTGGTGTCAGAGGAAATTGGTGTCCAGAGGAAATTGGTGTCAGTTCATTTTTCCGCGCCCGCCGGAGGAAATTGGTGTCAGGAGGAAATTGGTGTCAGGAGGAAATTGGTGTCAGTTCATTTTTCCGTGCCCGCCGGGGAATGGGCCGGCCGCCACGGGGTCGACAGGCCCGACTGGGTGTCGGCCGGGTCGTTCGCGTCGAACAGCGTCAGCCAGTCGTCGTCGGCGCTGGCGCTTGCCAGCCTCGGCGCGGCCGATTGCGACGCGTCGGCGACGTCCGGCAGCGCTCCACCCCCCGCCAGCGAGCCCGCCGGCCCGGCGCCGTCAGCGTCGAACGGGATCGAGACCGCCCCCATCGCCTCGACCGTCCGCCCCGAGCTCGCCATCGCGCCGCCCCCACCGGCCCCCGCCGGCCCGGTCAGACTGCCGTCAATACCCCCTGTTTGCATGCATGCTCCCGGCCTGCGACATGACGCCGAGGGCGCCGAGGCCCAGCGCGGCGGCGCCGATGGGGGTGCCGAATGAGCGGCTCTCGAGGATGGTATCGAGTTGCTCGGCGACCTGGAGTTTGAGCTGGCGGCGACGGCGCTCGGTGAACCCACGGTAGCTGCGGCGGCATGGTGCGATCCTCGCGAGGGAGACGCGGAACCGACGTCTGGGCAACAATCGTCGAGCCGAGGGCGATCCAAAGGCGGCGAGAAGGGTGGGATGGCCCGCGATGTTCGCAAGTCGTCGCACGATGCGAGCCGCGAGGGGATTAGGAACCGTTCGGTCGATCTGGTGGATAGGGATAACTCGTCGCGCAGGCGGCGTCAATAGGTTGCCCGACGACTTTCCTATTTTTTCTGTCCATCGAGATCGCGGGGAAGCAAGAGCAGAGGGGAATGCCCGGGACGGTTACGTGGAGCGCCTGATGGTTGCGTTCCGCCGACGAGCCCGACGCGCCAGCGAGTGGATCCCGAGCCGTCCAGGCCATCCACTCGCTGGCGCGTCGGGCTCGTAGACGTCCCCCCATCGTGGGGCGCTCGACCGTCCGCCGATTCGTTCCGATCGGCGCCGTCAGGCCAGGCGGGTCTCGACCTCGCGGCGCAGGGCCGAGAGGTAGGACGCGAGCCGGTTGTGCGTGCCGGCCTCGACGCGGCGCTGGAGCTGGGCGATCCGCGGTTGCAGCGCGGCCAGCTCGGCCATCGCGTCGCTGGCATCAAGTGCGGGATCGCCGCCGGCTCGCGTGGCCTCATCGATCGCACGGACGGCCCGGTGGGCCTGCGCGGCGACCTCGCGAAGCGTGGTGCCGAGGCCGGCCGGGTCGTGGTAGGACCGGCCGAGATCCTCGACGGATCGGGGAAGCGCGGGGGTTGCCCCCGGCGAACGGGGATAAGTCGTGTCGATGTCATCGTTCCGCTCCTCGCGTGCTCCGGTCACTCGTGATCGCACGGCCGTCCTGACCGTGGTCTCGCCCTGCCTTGGCTTGCGGGCGTCAGGCCATCGTCGCGGGGTGCCTGGCGGCGGGTGCGACCTTCCTGGCGGTGGGTGGGTTGGCCCTGGCTGATTCGAGTGGTGGCGGGCTCGTTTGTGTCGTGTTGGAATCGCGTCGGGATCGTCCTGCGACCCCGTCCTCGATCGATCCGCGGCCCCGGGAAGCCCTCGCGGCCCCCGCTCGCCTCCGCGGTACCATGTTATCTGGACGCGGCCGGCGGCCGATTTGTTCGGAGAATCCGGATCGTGGGATCAAGATCGCATCGATCGGGGTGTTTTTGCCTCAGGCCGACCGCTGTGCGGTCCGCCGCGGCGTGGTGTGCAGGCGCAGCCACTCGCGGGCGACCTGGGCGTCGTCGAACGGCACGACGCGGTCGGCGAGGATCTGGTAGCTCTGCCGCCCCTTGCCGGCGATCAGCACCGAGTCGCCCGCACGGGCGTCCGCCAGCGCCGCGCCGATGGCGCGGCGGCGGTCGGGCTCGACGCGGACCTTCCCCGGCCGGCGGAAGCCGGCCAGCAGCTCGTCGAGGATCGTATCGGGTGCCTCGCACCGGGGATTGTTGAGCGTGAGGATCACGCGGTCGGCGCCGGCCTCGGCGGCCTCGGCGAGGTGACGGCGCTCGTCGCGATCGCTGCCCCCCTCGGCACCGAGGACGCAGTGCACCCGCCCGGCCCCGACCGCCCGCGCGGCGGCCAGCGCCTCGCCGAGCGCCGCGGGCGTGGCGGCGGCGTTGACCCGGACGTCGAAGTCCTGGCCCTCGTCGACCGCCTCGAGGTGGCCCGGCGATCGACGGTACTCGCTCCAGGCCCTCGACGACGGCGTCGGGCTCGACCTCGAGTGCCCAGGCCAGCGCCGCCGCGGCCAGCGCACAGAGCGCCGCCCTCGGGCCGACCGGCCGCAGGCTGACCGACAGCTCGCGGCCGAACCCGTGCAGCAGCATCCGCGTGCCGCCGCCGTCGAGCCGGACGACCCGCGCCGAGACGTCCACGCCCAGCTCCGGCCGGCGGATCGGCTCCATGGCGAACGCCACCCGGCGGGCGTCCAGGTTCACGGCGCCCAGCATCTCGGCGTTGGGATCGTCGGCGTTGACCACGACCAGCCCGCCCGGGACCACCTGGCGGAACAGCCGCGCCTTGGCGCGTCGCCGGCCCAGGACGACCTCGTCGGGGAATCCGAAGGGTGCGCGCGACGTCCGTCGCCACCGCGGCGTGGAAGGCGATCCCGTCGAACGAGCGGTGCGCCATGGCCTCGGCCGAGACCTCGAGCGCGGCCGCCTTGCAGCCGGCGTCGACCATCTCGGCCAGCAAGGCGGCGAGGCTCGTGGCGTCGGGCAGGAACGTGCCGGGCGGCCAATCGAGCGCGGGTCGAGCGCCGCGACGTGCCGGTTTGCCCCGCGGAGGGTCCGCCGGCCGATGCCGTCCGACTCGCGGGCCGGGCCCAGGGACGGGGCGTCAGCCCCGCGCCGAGCGGCCGGGCGGTCGTGCCGTCGTAGAAGCCCTGCGCCCCGAGCGAGCCCGTCCGCCGTCCGGCCGCCTCGAGGATCGAGCGGACGAAGAGCGTGGCGATCGTCCGGCCGAAGCTGCCGGTGACGCCCGCGGTGAGCATCTGCCGCGACGGGTCGCCGGCCAGTGCCTGGCAGATCCTCGCGTGTGCCGACGAGGCGTCGGGGACCACGACCTGGAGCCGGCCGACGTCGGGGCAGGGCTGTTCGACGACCACGCCCGCCGCGCCTCGGTCGAGCGCCTCGCGGACGAACGCCTGGCCGTCGTAACCCGGCCGGCCGCCGCGGACCGCGACGAACACCTGACCGGGGTCGAGCCGCCGATGATCGTCGCAGCAGCCGGAGACCTCCCAGTCCGCGCAACCGAGGAAGTGGGCCTCCGGCAGCAGTCGCCTCAGGCTCACCGAAGGAATCCCCCGCTGGGGCAGACGGTCAACGAACCAGCGCACCATCGGCTCACGCCTCCTTGCCTCGCCTCGCACCTGTCGGCCCGCGTCCGCACGCCGCAGCCCGGTCCGGGCCGCAACCTGCGATCTCCGCGAGCTTTCCATCCGCCGCGTTCCCTCGCGCCGGATGCCTCGCCCGAAGAGGCGGCATTGTTGGCCGAAGCCGGGAAAAAGGCAATCCCAGAGTGGCACAATCGCCGTCGCGCGTGCCGTCGCGCGTGGCGTGGGTGAGACCCGGGGCCGCAGCACTCCTCAATGAGAAACGCTCGCCCAGGGCGGCTGGCTGCAATCCCTCTCCGGACTCTGCGCCGGGGCCGCCCGGAATTCCCACCGACGACCGGGAACATGATCCCTGTCGCGGTCCCCTTGAAGCTGTCCGGCACGGATGCAGATCCTTTCTTCGGCATGGAGGACCATGACTCATGACTCTCTCCGCGAGCTTCCTGGCACTCATCCTGATGGGGGCGGACGAACCCCAAAAGCCCAGCCACGCCATCAGCCCCAATTCGCCAACCGCGATCTCCCTCGTGACCGGAAACGCAGTACGGATCGGGTGCTGGCCGTGCCAACAGGTCGGTTACGTCAGGTATCCGGAAACATACCCATACGAAGTTCCCCCCGCCATCAAAGCCCTCTCCCGCATGCCGGCTGGCGACCGTGCCAGTCTGGAGACGATCTGCGCCACTCTGGGCTTAAATCACATTATCAAAGGAACGGCGATCTACGCCTGTAGTGCGTCCAGCGGGCCGGGCAGTGCATGCTTCGGTATCCCGACCTGGGAGTATCTGCAGGCGCATCCGGCATCGCCTCCCATGGCGATGCCGAAGGTCGCGCCGCCCCGCACGCTGAGCTCGCCCGGGCCGCGGGAGACCTGGCCGATGACGCTCTCCGAGGCCTTCCGGATCGCCCTGGACAACAGCGAGATCGTCCGGGTGATCGCCTCCGACCGACAGGCCAGGCCCGTGGGCGGCGCCGAGCCCACGGCCCTGAAGACGGGCACGAGCCCGCGGAAGGAGGAGGCCAACCGCCCGCCGATCGTGATCGCTCGATCCTGTGCCGATACCGACGCCTGGCGGTTCCGGTCGGAGGTGATGGCCGAGGTGCGCTCGGTTGAGCAGCAGTACTGGAACCTGGCGCAGGCCCACGTGCAGCTCTGGTGTGCCGAACGTGCCGTCAGCCTGGCCCGAGAGGTCCTCAACCGCGAGGAGGCCAAGCTCCTGCCCGGCCACGGCACGATCGCCGACGTCGCCGAGGCCGCGCAGCGGGTCGAGCAGTTCGAGCTCGACCTGGTGACGCGCACCTCCGACGTCATCACCACCGAGCGGCAGCTTCGCAACCTGCTCGGCCTGCCGCCGGCCGACAACCGCCGGATCGTCCCGATCACCCCGGTGACCGAGGCGCGCGTCCAGCCCGACTGGGACGCGAGCCTGGCCGAGATGCTCTGCTCGCAGCCCGACGTCCTCCAGCAGAAGGCCCTCGTCCGCACCGCCGAGATCCAGTTCCTCCTGGCGAGCGACCCGTGGCTCTCCGCGCTGAGCCCCGTGGGCAACCCCCCCCATCCGCAAGACATCCTGCTGCGTTCTCGCGCCTACCTGCGGCAGGTCGAGCATCAGTTGACGCACGCGCTCGCCCGGTTCTTCCTCGAGATCGACGCCAATTACAAGCAAATCCAGACGGCCGCGCGGTTGCGGGCCGCCGCCGCCCAGCGGCTCGACGCCCAGCGGGCCTATTACGAGGAAGGCCGGATCACGATCGACCGCTTCTTCGACGCCATCGCCCAGTACGCGACGGCGGTGGCCACCGAGGCCCAGTACAAGGCGACCTACAACATCTCGCTCGCTGCCTTCGAGGAGGCCAGGGGCACATTGCTCGCCTACGACAACGTCATCGTGGCCGAGGTCCCGCTCGGCGCACCCGACCGCCGGGGTCCAGCCCGCCGGGGCCGATCAGGCCGGCCGTCGTCCGACCGGGCCCGACGACCAGGTCGTGACCGCGTCGTGGCACGACGAGAAGCCGAAGGCCGTGGACGTGCCGGCGCCCGGGGCCGGGACCGGCCCCGCCAGGACCACGCCGACCTCGTCGAAGACCTGGACGTTCACGCTCTCGATCGATGGCGCGAAGCCCATGACCATCAAGGCGAGCCTCACGACCGCCGAATCCGCCACCGCGTCGCCGGCAAAATGATCCGACCAGATGGCAACGCCCATCGCGATGGCCGAGACCTCAGACGCGGCGGCGCCCTGGCCGGGCGCCGCCGTCTCGCCTCCATCATCGAGGATGAGGCCGAGGGATTCCACAGGACGGCAGAACCGGCAGCAGGCTACACGTGTTCGTGATTTTCCTCTGCGCCGTTTCCGGAATCCTCGCCGGGCGGTCCAAGGATGGCGTCGTGCTCAAACCTCTCAGTGAGCGGGGTATGCGACTCGTCCTTGAGGAGTTTGCGCCCGCCGTCGAGCTGGCCGAATAAATAATAAAGGCCGGGAATGACCAGGACTCCGATGACCGTGCCGACGAGCATGCCGCCGGCTCCCGTGGTGCCGATGGTCCGGTTCCCGATCGCCCCGGCGCCGGTGGCCACGACCAACGGAAGGAGACCGGCGATGAAGGCGAAGGAGGTCATCTGAATCGGCCGGAAGCGCAGTCTTGCGCCTTCGACGGCCGCGTCCTTGAGCGACACGCCCTCCAGCCGCCGCTGGACCGCGAATTCCACGATCAAGATCGCGTTCTTGCCGAGCAGACCGACCAGCATGACCAGACCGATCTGGGCGTACACGTCGTTAGCCAAGCCCATGGCCTGCAGGAAGAAGAACGAACCGAAGAGCCCGACCGGCAGCGACAGGATCACCGCCAGCGGCAGGATGAAGCTCTCGTATTGCCCGACCAGCACCAGATAGACGAAGGCGACGACGATGAGGAAGATATAAACCGCCTCGTTCCCCTTCCTTGCCTCGTCGTAAGCGAGACCCGACCAGCCGATGTCGAAACCGCGAGGCAGCGTCTCGGCGCCGACCTCCTTGATCGCCTGGATGGCTTGACCGGTGCTGTAGCCAGCAGCCGGCGCGCATTGAATGGCGGCGGAGGTGTACAGGTTGTACCGGGTGATCTCATTCAAACCCTGCTTCTTCTTGAGCGTCATGAACGCGGAGTAGGGGACCATTTCCCCTTTGTCGTTCTTGACGAACAGGTTGTCCAGATCCTCCGGGTAGCGCCGGAACTCCGGCCGGGCCTGGACGAAGACCTTGTAGAACTGGTTGAAGCGAATGAATCCCTGCTCCCAGGTGCTGCCAATGAGGATGTTGAGGTTGTCCATCGCCGCCTTGATCGACACGCCCTTCTGCATGGCCACGTCGTTGTCGATGATCAGCTCGTACTGCGGGTAGTTGGCGGCGTAGAAGGTGAACAGGTTCGTCACCTCCTTACGCTTTTTCAGGGCGGCCATGAACTTCTCGGTCACCTCTCCGAGCCGCTGGTAATCGGCGGAGAACGTCTTGTCGAGGACCAGCATGGAGATACCCCCGGCGGTGCCAAAGCCGGGAACCGCGGGCGGTTCGAAGAACTCGAGCTTCACGTTGCTCATCCGGCGGCATTTTTCTTCGAGATCCACAATGATCTGGCGTGCGGTTCGCTTGCGGTCGGACCAGTTCTTCAGGTTGATGATGCAGGTTCCCGAGTTCGAGCCGCGGCCTTCGGTCAGAACTTCATAACCGGCCAACGAGGTGACGGAGGTGACTTCCTGGATCTCCTTGGCGATCTCCTCGAGCTCCTGGGATTTGGCGTTGGTGTACTCGAGCGTGGAGCCTGGAGGCGTCTGGAGGACGGCGTAGATGATGCCCTGGTCCTCGCCCGGGATGAAACCCGTCGCGAGCTGCGTGTTGACAACGACGATGCCGGCGGCAAAGCCCCCGACGACGGCCATGGTCAGCGTGCGGCGCGTGGCGATCCGCCGCACGATCGCGGCATAACCGCCCGTGACCTTCTCGACGGCGCGGTCAAAAGGGCCCCGCACGAACGGCAGAAGGATGAGCACGAAGCCGACCGGCCCCCACAACTCATACGCCAGATACGTGATTCCGCCCAGGACCAGCAACCCTCCGAGCGCAAAGAGCAGCTTGACTCCCAGTCCGCGCGGCCTTTCCACGTTGCTCGTGCGTGGCGTGTTAGGGTCGGTGTCGCTCGTGTGGGAGTCAGTGCCGGTGTGGCTGTGGGGCTTGAGGATCATCGCACAGAGCACGGGCGTCAGCGTCAGGGCCACCAGGCCGGACAGGATGATGGACGTGGCCATCGTGATCCCGAACTGCGCGGTAGAAGGTGCCGACCGCCCCGGGAATGAACGTCACCGGAACGAAGACGGACGTCATCACCAGGGTGATGGCGATGATCGCGCCGGAGATCTCGTGCACGACCTCCATGGTCGCCCGGTAGGGCGATAAGTGCTTCTGGGCCATCTTGGCATGCACCGCCTCGACCACCACGATCGCATCGTCCACCACGACGCCGATCGCGAGCACCATCGCGAAGAGCGTGATCAGGTTGATCGAGAGGCCCATCAACCGCAAGACAAAGAAGGTCCCGACCAGCGACACCGGAACCGCGAGCGTCGGGATCAGCGTGGATCGCAAATCCCCGAGGAACATGTAGACCACGAGAGACACCAGAATGAACGCCTCGAGCAGGGTGTGCAGCACCTTTTCGATCGAGGCGTCCAGGAACTTGGAGACGTCGTAGGCGAATTCGTAGTCCATCCCGGGAGGGAATGATTCCTTCTTGATCTGCTCGAGTTCCGCCTTGATCGCCTCGATCACCTCGGCGGCGTTGGAGCCGGGGGCCTGCTTGAGAACGATCGACGCCGCGGGATGCCCGTTGATGTCCGAGTAGATGTCGAAGAACTGGGGGCCCAGCTCCACCTCGCCGACGTCCTTGAGCCGCAGGATCTCCCCATCGGGATTTGCTTTTAAAATGATGTTTTCATACTGCTCTGGCTTGTTGTAGCGCCCGATATAGGTCAGCACGTACTCTTTCGATTGCGACGTCTTCCCCGTGGCCTGGCCGAGTCGTCCGGGCGAACCGATCATGCTCTGTTCCGACAGGGCCTTCATGACGTCCTCGGAGGACACGTTGTAGGCCCGCATGCGGTCGGGATTCAGCCAGACCCGCATCGCGAAGATGCGGTTGCCGAGATTCCTGGGGATGCCCATGCCCTTGATCCGCTTGAGCCGGGGCATGACGTAGACGTTGGCGAAGTTGAAGAGGTCCTTCTGGTCGGCGTTGGGATCCGTGCTGTAGATGTTCACGTACATCAGCATGCTCGGCACGACCTGGCTGACGAGGATCCCCTCGCGCACCACCAGGGGCGGGAGCTGGAACAGCACGATGTTGACCCGGTTTTGCACGTTCACGACGTTGATGTTCGGGTCCGTGCCCGGCTCGAAGTAGATGATGATCGCCGCCTCGCCGGCACTGGTGGCGGAGGAGGTGATGAAGCGCATGTTCTGGACGCCGTTGATGGATTGCTCCAGCGGAATCAGAACCGATTCGACCAGGACATTGGCGCTGGCGCCGGGATAGGAGATGGAAACCATGACGGTCGGCGGCGCGATGTCGGGGAACTGCGCGATCGGAAGGGTCTTGATCCCCAGCACCCCCAGGAACAAGAGGATGATCGAGATGACGATCGCGAATGCCGGCCGATGGAGGATTTTCGTGAACATGGTTCGGGAACACTTTCGTTGTGTTCGGTGTCGAGAATGTCGGTGAGCGGTTGCTATTCCGCGTGGAATTTTTGGTTCTTGAGGGCCTCTTCCGGCTTGCGAAACTCGTATTCCACCTTCATCGCCTTCCTCGACCTCCCGAACCCCTTCGAGAACGATCTTGTCTTTCACGTCAAGTCCGCTCTCGATGACAAAAATGTCCTCCAGCTCGTGCTTGATGGTGATCAGCGTCTGATGCGCCACGTCATCCTCGCCGACGACCCAAACGTATCGCTTGTCGAGGAGCTCGAACGTCGCCCGCTGGGGATGACGATGGCATTCTTGAGCGTTCGGTGGATCAGGATGGTGCCGGTCTGACCGTGACGCAGCAGGCCGTCCGGGTTCGGGAAATCCGCCCGGAAGGCGATGTTCCCAGTCTCGTTGTTGAACTGGCCCTCGATCGCACCGATTGCTGCCGCCGATCTTGCCGGGATGCGGGAACATCTCCTGGTTCGCCAGCACGAGCTCGATCCTGTCCTCCTTCTCATGCTGCTTCCGGTGGGCCATGTATTCGAGGTATTGTTTCTCGGGCACGTTGAAATAGACCCACATCACGCTGTTATCGGACAAGGTCGTGAGGATGTCCCCCTCCTTGACCAGGCTGCCGAGCTGCTCGCGCTGGCGGTCGACGATGCCGTCGAAAGGTGCCTTGATCGTGGTGAAGTTCAGTTCGGCCTCCGCCAGCTCCACCTTGGCCTGGGCCTTCGCCAGTTTGGCCTTGAACAGCGCCACCTCATTCTCGGAGAGACGCCTTTCTCTCGGCCAACTCCTGGGGTAGTTGTACTCCAGTTGCGCGCGATCTCTGCTCGGCCACCGCGGCCTCACACTCCGCCTTGTAGAGGATCGGCAAGATCTCGAACATCACGTCGCCCTTCTTCACCCGCTGGCCTTCCTTGATCCGGATGGCCTTGAGATACCCGTCCTCCAGGGCACAGACTTCGATATGCTGCCGCGAGTGGATCTGGCAGACATATTGCTGGGTGATGACGACGTCCTTGGCCATCGGGCTGGTGACCGACGATGTGTATGTTCCTCGTGGTGGGCCTCCTCCTCGCCCTCGTGGAAGCTCGACCCATGCTGGCCGACGACGCGGCCTTTCAGCGCCTCGATGTGCACGCTCAGGGAATCGAGATGCGCGTAAATCATGGAGGTGTTCAGCGACGGGATGTCCACGCGCATCTTGTACAGGACGAGGATCGCGCCGCCGAACAGGGCGGCGACCAGCATCAAGGTCACTCACCAGCCGCCCCATGATGGACGCCTTATTGGCTCCGAGCATGTTCGATGAGACCTTGGTCGACGGGCGAGCCGTTGAGCTCCCTCGATCGATGATCGACCAACGTCTCATTGGACCATGCTGGACTCGGTCAATCGGATTCATCGCAGGGCTCCTGTTCGACTCTGACTCTGTCCCGATCCCTTGGGCAAGGAAACGCGGTGTGGATTGGAGGGATTCGAGTACGGAAGGCGATCCGACTCGGTTCGACGCCAGAGCGGGGAGGTGGCGCCGGCAGGTGTGCGGGATGATCTCCCGACCAGGTCGTCGTCGATCGATCGCGGACGTCGGCGTCCGGAGTCACGCCGAACCGACGACCACGAGGGACGTCGAGCCCAGGACCTGGGCATTGGCGAGGCACGGTTTGGCAGAGTCGGCGACGTCGATTGCACGCCATCCCCCAGGCCGGGGCCTGGACGACGCGTGAAGGACCGGCGACACATCGAGCCGGTAATCAGGGGTCGGTCAGCGGACGATCAACAGCGGAGGGGGTAGAGGGAGAGGATCGAGCGGGGGGCGATCAACTGGCGATCGGGGACCTTGCGGAAGGAACAAGGGATCAGGAAGGAAACTCGAGGCTCGTCCAGAGCATCGGCCCGATCCTGCTCTTCACTCTCGGAAGGAAGGGCATCCACCTCCAGGACGGCGTCGGTGGCCATCGCCGCGCTGAGGCGGGTCGTAGGTTGGCCCGGGGTAGGGCGAAATTGCGGCGGAGGCAATCGGGCCGGGACGAGACGATGGCGAACCCCGACGTCCGGATCGGCGAAACCAGCACCGACGCCAGCAGCGCCAGCGAGGATGTGAGCCAGAGCGTGGAGACGAGGCTTTTACGGTCGGGCATGGCCACTCGCTTCTCGAACGTCGTGATTCGAGGCTCGCTCGCCGGCGTCCGGCGAGATGGCTTTCTACCAGATCGCTTCGCGAGATTCTCCGGCGGGCCGGGTGAAGCCCGCGAGCCTCGCACTCTATACCCTGTCTCGACGTGCGAGGGAACCCGAAAATCCGGACGAACAATACACGACATCCAAGTCGTATAATTTATAACTTCGCTATCGACGGAAGTCAAGGACGGCGCAGGGTTCGGAAGAGTGCATGGCGAACGCCCGGCCGAGCGCCTGGCCAACGGCCCGGTCGCCCTCGACGGTCGAGCCTTGCCGGCGGCGAGGCGAGGGCGCGGAGCCCCACCTCACCGCGTGTTTCGGGGCGAAGCGGTGCGCGCCACCGGCACCGTTCCGGCTGTCTTCCGAGATGCCCGGTCGGGCGGGCCCGCGAGCCAGCTTATGAACAGCTACGATGTCTATAATGAGAACCGATCGCGGGTAAGGGTTGGCCCTTTCCCGGCGGCGCTGCTCGCGCATGGGCACCATCGTCGAATCAGGGTATACCCGCAACCTTGTAGAGGGCCCACCCCGCGGTGGTCGGTCGGAACTCGTAAATGCCCGGCGAGATCCGGTAGCGACGCAGGCCGAGCGATCCGCCGCTGTCGTAGGTGAGGATCGAGTCGGGGGACGCGACCAGGTCCTGACGCGAGTGTATGGGTGCGTGATAGACAACGCCATCGATGGCAAAGACGACCCCAGTCCCCGCCGTCTCGGCATTGAGGATCGTGACGGAGAGCGTCGGGGCGCCGGGCGTCGGTAGCGTACCCGGGACGCGCTGCTGGGGGTTGGGGACGAACGTCGGGCAGGCGGCCTGAATAATGGCGGCCGTTGACACGGAATCGTTCCGGATCGCGTAGAAGGGGGGGTACTGGAGGCGATTCCAGTGGATGACCCAGTCCTCGATCGCGATGCGATACCTGGTGTTTTCAATGTGACGGACATCGTGTTTCAGGGCGCCCTCGTGGCCCCGCTCGGCGTCGCGCCTGTACTTCGCCTCGAGCCTCAGGAGTTTCTTCTCGGCCAGTTCCATATTCACGACGTCATACGTCACCCCGGTGACCAGGCCCCTCACCACTCCCTGGCTCTCTCGGGGCGGGCCCGGGTTGACGCCGACCTGCGCCGCGGCGGGCCTGGACGAGAGCAGGGCGACCACGAGGGCCACACCGGCGATCGAGCCTCGGCATTGTAATCTGGACATGCGTTCCTCCGCCGTCGAGTCCGTTCGAGATCTCTCCGGCGGGAGTCTACCACACGAATCGGGCGCCATCCCGGAAGGCGGCGATTTCGGCTTGATGGGATCGGCGGCCGGCGATATCCGGTCACGTTCCCGTCGTCGCCGGCCTCGGCGAGGCCGCGGGGGGCCTGGTGCCGCCGGCGGGTTCGGCGGGGTCCTGGGTGCCCCTCTGGCCGAACGGGCCGGGCGCGTCCGCGGGCGGTGGCGCGGCGGGGAGCGCGGCCGGGAGGGCGGCCGGGAGGGCGGGCGGCAGCGCGGGCGGCGTCGCCGGTCCGTCGCCGGGCGCGGCGTCGGGGCCGGCCGGGGCGGGCGGGGGAGCCTCTTCGATCAGGGCCGGGTCGAGCTGGTTGACCCGAGGGATGATGATCTTGTCGCCGACGGCCAGGCGGTCGAAGGCGGGGACGGCATCCTTGTTGGCCGCCCAGAGGGCCTTGCCATACCGGCTCGACCTGTAGTAGAGCAGCGAGATCGTCCAGAAGTTCTCGCCGGCGCGGACCGTGTGGGTGTACGGGAATTGCCCGTGGAAGTCGGGCGGGGTGGAGAATCGTCCACACGCCGCCGCCGAGGGCCTGATAGGTGTTCACGATGGCGGCCAGTTGCTCCGTCTTGGTGTCGATCAGGGCCACCCTCGCATCCCTGAGGTCACGCTGGGAGAAGAGCACGTCGATGTACTCGATGCGGGCATTCTGGAAGAGGTCCTCGGCGAATACGGACCGCGGACTCGAGCGTCTTCAACTGCTGCTTCTTGATCTCGATGCTGTTGCTGTAGTTCTGCACCATGGTCATGCGGTTGATCACCTGGGTGAAGGCCTCGAGGATGACGCGCTGGTAGTTGTAGATGGCCTGCAATCTGCCTGGCATTCGCGGTCAGGTACTGGGCCCTGATCGCCCTCCTGTTGACCAGCGGCCCGACGAGGCCGCCGGCGATGCTGCCGACCACGGCGTTCGGCTCGAACAGATGATTCAGGAGGAGGGACTCGAGGCCGACGCCGCTGGTGATCACGAGCTGAGGGAAGAAGTTGACCCGGGCGACCTTCACGTCGAGCCCGGCAGCCGCCAGCTCGCGCTCGGCCTGGCGGATATCGGGTCGGTTCTGGAGCAATTGCGAGGGCACTCCGACGCTCAGCGGGTGGATTTCAGGTCGTAGAAGTTCGATGAATCGCGTTCGACCCGCTGCGGGTAGCGATTCGTGAGGAAGTTGATCCGGTTCTCGCCCTGGATGATCGACTGATTGATGATCAGCTTCTCGCTGAAATTCCTCTGAAGCTCGGCCTGGAAACGCAGGACAGCCAGCTCGGTGCCGCGGGCCGGCTTCCTTCCTGGCCCTGGCGATCTCGAGGCTTTGCTGGTTGAGCTGGATGATTTGATCCAGGTTCTCCAGCCGTTTGTCGAGCCCCATGAGCCGGTAGAAATTGTCGGCGATGTCCGCGACCAGGGTGGTCACGAAGTAGTTCCGCCTCTCGCTCGCGGCGACGTAGCGCTGCATCGCCGCGTCCCTGGCGTTCCGCAACTGCCGGTAGATGTCAACCTGCCACGAGAGGTTGATGCCCAGCCCGAAATTCCCCGACGGATTGGTGAAGTACATCCCCGGGTTGATACGGATCGTCGAGGATGCCGGCTCCTGTTTCCGTGAACCGGCTGAATCGGTCCAGCCCCGACATCGCCCCGACACTGACGAAGGGAAGGTATGTCCCCGACCGCGAGAGAACCTCGTTGCCGGCGACCCGGGCCTCCTCGTTCAGGATCTTCAGCTCCCGATTATCGAACAGTGCCTTCTCGATCAGGCATGTCAGCATGCGATCGTTGTAAAACTCCTCGATCGGGAGCTTGGCCGAGTTGTCGGAGCTGGCCGCCCCGTTGAAATCGGTCGGCAGGCCCGGTCCCGGCTCCGGCGGGCGGAGTGGGGGGATTCCGCAGGACGGCAAGACCAGCATCATGATGCCGCAAGCAATCGCTCTCGCAATCGCGTGCTTCATCGTTCTTGCGTTCAAGCGTCTCGCTATCTGGTTCATCCGCCCCGTCCTTGAGAGATTTGCGCATCGGCGACCCCGCCCAAGAAGAATAGGCGATCAGCCCCTCGGTCGTGCAGGGCTCATTCATGAACGCCCGTAGAGTCTGTCCCGGAAGAGGAGTCTTGGGGAGGGAGAGCCTCCCGGCGAGCCGGCCTCGCGGCCATCGGCGGCTCGGCAGGAGCTTCGCCCTCCCGCTTCCGAGGCAGGCGCTCGGCGAATGGCCCAGAGGGCCATACGGCGCGGGACTGTGTATTGATCGACCTGTGCGGGTTCTGACTTGAGTAGCGGATTGCGCGATTGGGGGAAATGGCCGCTTCGCCGGCCCGGCGCAACTCCTGCCAGCGGTCCGGCAGCAACTCGTCGATCCGCCTGGCCGGATGCGTGCTGATCCGATCGAGAACATCGCGGAGGTACGCCTGCGGGTCCCGCACCACGCCGCTGGACCTCCCGGTCCGCCCATGCCGCCCGTGCCGCCGGCGCCGCCCGATGATCGGGCGAATCCCAACCCGCAGCCGCAGCCGGGCGACGCAGCAATTCCACTGCCGGTGCCGCCCCCGGCCAGTCCCCTGCCGCCGGCGCTCCCGTGACCCGCTGAATCGTCAACGCAATGGGGAAAGCCCGGATCGGCGGACGGAGCCGCCTGCTACAGGAAGGCCGGCGGATCCGCCTCCTTGTCGGAGCCGGCTCCGTCCGGCGATCTTCTCCTTCTCTTTCCCCATTGCGTGATCCCATTTAGTCGGATCGATTACGCGAGACTCAGCCCAGCGCCGGCAGTGGCGGCGCCGGCCGGGCGAGCGGGTGCGGGGACGTCTCGCGCTCGGTCGTCTCGCGCTCGGATGTCGGGACCGCGCCGGTCATCGGCCAGTGCTCGAGGGATAGCTCGGTGCCGCGGACCGCGACGAACGGGCAAGGGGGATGGTCGGTCCACGTGCCGCTGTTGACGTAGCGCACGCCGTCGTGCTCGGCCTCGAGCGGCAGGTGGGTGTGGCCGCAGGTGACGAATCGGAATCCCCGGCCGCGTGGCGTACTCGATCGCCCGGCTCTCGCACGAGCTGGCTGTTCCGCTGCCATCGCTTCGAGATCCGCCGGATCCACCGCGCGGCGCCGTGCGGCATGTACTTCTGGATGAAGTAGAAGACGCCGCAGGCGACCTCGGTCAGAGCGGATAGGCCGTGGTGAACATGTCGAACTGGTCGCCGTGCAGGATCAGGAGCCTGATCCGGCCGTTGTCGTAGACGTACTCGTCCAGGATCTCGACGCCCACGATGTGGCTGACGATGTCGGCCGGCCCGTCGTGGTTGCCGCGGACCCAGACCAGCCGGAAATCGTCGCGGTCCGAGTTGCGGCGGATGACCTTCAGGCAGGCGAAATGCCGCTTCGTCAGCCGCTTGAAGTTCAGGTCGTCGAAGATGTCGCCGTTGATCACCAGCTCGCGGCAGTGGCCCGACGGCCCAGATCAGGAACTCCTCGAGGAGCTTCGCCTGGCAGACGTCGCTGCCGAGGTGCAGGTCGCTGATGACGATGCAATCATAGTCGGGCACGCTCCGGCGGGGGCTCGGGGGCGGGGCTCGAATCCAGTATCCATCGCGGGGCTCCGGGTGCGTCGTCGGCGCGAGGTCTCGGCGGAGGGCCGGCCTCTGCGGCACGCGTGGGGTCCGACGATCTGGATCTCTCTATCGAGGAGAGCCGAGCGGCGGGTGCCGCCCAGGCCGGCGTAATAAGCCATGCCGGGATAGTCGCGGACGAAGCCCAGCTCGGCCAGCCGGGCGGCCGCCGGGGCACTCCGCCGCGGGCATGCCATTATACAATTCCACCTTGAGGACGCGTTGACCCGGATTCGGTTAAGGTGGGGAGAAGCTTCAGTGCGGAATCGATGTCGGCCGGCGAGGCCCAGGGCAGCGCGGTCAGGCGTCTGCCCGTACGATTCGACGATCAGGACCGGCCGGCCGTCCCGGATGGCCAGGAAGTGGCCGGCGACCCGCGGCAGGCGGGCCGAGCCGCCGTCGAGCAGCTCGACGTCCAGCGGCGCGCCGGCACCGTACAGGTTGGCCGGGTTGACGGCCGGAACCAGGAACACGGGGACGACCCGCCGCGCCCGGCCCCGAGGCAGTGCCGCCGGCGAGCCGGACGAGCTCGGCGGCGGCGTCCTCGGTGGCATACTGGACGCCGGAGAGCCCCTCGACGAAGTAGCCGCGGCGGACCTCGCCCCGCCACTCGGCGCGAGCCAGCAGCGGGGCCAGCTCGCCCCAGCCGGGCGCGGCGGCTTCGAGCGACGACCACCTCGCGGCTGAGGACGCCGTAGCGATCGAGCAGCGCGGCCGCCCAGGCGAGCCGCCGGGCGTCGGGATCGTCGGCCGGGTGCTTCAGGCAGCGACCAGCGACCCTCGGCCTGGCCGGCGTTGCCCGCGAGTCGCGGGCGTGATCCGCAGCGAGCGGCCGCGAGATCGGTCCGCGCGACGCCTCGGCCAGGGCCGTGAGGGTCGGGTCCGAGCCGGACGCGCATCGGGTCGAAGCGGTCGTTCGTCGCCAGGCCGCGCCCGGCCAGATCGAGGAGCGCCCGACGCACCTTCGAGGGCTCGAGGCCCGACGGCCGCGCCAGCTCCGCGGCGAAGCTCGCCCCCAGCCGCCCCAGGGACTCGAGCACCCGGGACTCGGTCCGGGCCGAGCCCCTCGCCGCCGATCCGGGCGCGCTCGAGTCAGGTCCGCCGAATCGCGGCGGAAGAACGCGACCCGCGGCTCGCCTCGGGCCGATCCGTCGGCCCGCCAGAGCCACGCGCCCGCGGCCCAGGAGGTCGTCGAGCCAGGCCGGCCGGTAGCCCGCCACCCGCCGCGGGCAAGATGTCGGATTCCCAGACCGCCGCCGGCATCGCTAGCCCCTGCAGCTGGTCGAGCACCACCTCGAAAAACGCCGGGCCCTCGCCCCGGGTCGCACGGGTGGACGTGCTGCCGGCGCGAGCAGGAAATCGGCGAAGACTTCGGGAGCGACGGCCAGGCTCTCCTGCCGCCGCACGGCCATCGTCGCCCGCCGGATCTCGGCCAGGTTCTCGCGCTCGGCCCAGCGGTCACCGGCCGGGTCGTCCGAGCCGCCCAGCCGGACCGCCTTGCCCTTCCACGGCCCACCGCTCGAGCAGGTCGGTCGCCTCGTGCGGCGGGATCGGATAGCGGGCCGTGAGGTCGGCCAGAGCCCGATCAGGGCGTGCGTGCGCAGGAACCGCTCGACGATCGTCGAGCGGGCCTGGTCCGGGTGCGAGTTCGCCCGCCGCGGTCGTGCCGTGAAGACCGGGATCGGCGACCCTTCGGCGATCAGATCCGGAAAGGCCGATTGATACAGAGCCAGGTCCTCGGCCGCGATCCGCGGCGGGGCTCGGCGGTGCCGGGCGAGCTCGATCGACGGCGGCGCGGCCGGACTCGCCCAGGGCGGCCAGGAAGGCGGCCATCGGGCCGACGACCTCCGAGCTCGGTCAGGTCGCCGAGCCGGCGGAGGTACTCGGCCATCTCGTCGGCGGTCCGCGGCGGGTGGGACGACTCGCCGGAGGCGGGTGTCCACCCGGCCGATCGCCTGGGGATCGAGCCAGTCGGGGTCCGGGCGAGGCGCCGTCGCGGAGCAAGGGCCCGAGCAGGTCCTCGTCGACACGGCCGACGCCGGCTTGCGGCGATCGTGCTGCGGCTCGTCCCACGAGTAGAGATAGGCCGCGGTCAGCGCGAAGACCAGCTCCGAGGTCATCGGCGAGGCGGACCTCGCCGCGGCGGCGGACCACGCGGATCGATCCCGGCCTGGACGGCGTCGAGGAAGCCGCGGAGCCGCGGCAGGTCGAGGTCCTCGTCGAGGCATTCGCGGAAGGTCTCGAGCACGATCGGGAAATCGGGGTAGCTGCCGGGCGACTTGAAGCAGGTCCTTGGCGCGGAGGCGCTGGAGCCAGAGCGGCGTGCGCTTGCTCGGGTCGGGGCGCGGCATCGAGCAGGGCCCGCGACGCCGTTCTGGCGGAACCGCAGGCCGAAGAGCGCCGTCTCGGGCAGCTCCTCGCGGATCAGCTCCTCGGCCAGCGCGCCGGTCAGGCCGTCGAAGCAGGTCGAGCGGGGGCTCGTCCAGGTCGGGCAGCCGGAAGAGGAGCCCGGCGTCGAGGTGCAGGCAGGCGAGGGTCAGGCCGAACCGTCGGCGGATCCGGGCCAGCAGGCGCGATCTTGAGCCCGAGGTGCATCTTGCCGCCGAACGGCGTGAGCACCGCCAGGCCGAGCTCGCCGGCCTGGTCGTGGAACGACTCGATGAGGATCGTGCGGTCGTCGGGGATGCAGCCGGCCGCGCCGCTGCTGCCGGCCGAGGAACCCGGCGAGCATCTGCGCGGCGGCCGGCTCGAGCCGGCACTCGCCCTCGAGCCAGCGCAGGAGGCCGGGGTCATCGAGCCGACCGGCGATCTCGCGGCTGAGCCGGCCGACCGCCTCGCCCAGCTCGGGCGAGCGCGAGGCCGCCTCGCCGCGCCAGAACGGCATCACGCCCGGCTGGCCCTCGGCGCGGCTGACCAGCACGCGATGCGGCTCGATCGCCTCGATCCGCCAGGCCGCGTTGCCCAGCATGAAGGTCTCGCCGACCCGTCGCTCGAAGACGAATTCCTCGTCCAGCTCGCCCAGCCGAGGGCCGCCGTCGCCCAGGTAGACCGGGAACTGGCCCGTGTCGGGGATCGTCCCGCCGCCGACCAGCGCAAGCTGCGCCGTGCCGGGCAGCGCGTGCCAGGCGGTTGTGGATCGGGTCCCAGGCCACGCGGGCCCGAAGGTCGCGCAGGCCCGGGCTGGGGAACCGGCCCGAGATCAGCCGCAGGACGCTCTCGAACGCGCCGGCCGTCAGGTCGCGGTACGGATACGGCGCAGCGGACCAGGTCGAAAAGCGCCGGGCACGTCCCAGGGCTCGACCGCGACGCACGCGACCACCTGCTGCGCCAGGACGTCCAGGCATCCCCGCGGGACTCGCAGGTGCTCGATCTCGCCCCGCGAGCATCGCGCGGCAGAGCGCGGCCGATTCGAGCAGGTCGGCGGGCGACTTGGCGATCAGCCGGCCCCGGCTCGTCCCGTGGACCACGTGCCCGGCCCGGCCGACCCGCTGCAGCCCTCGCGAGACCTCGCCCGGCGATTCCACCTGGCAAACCAGGTCGACCGCCCCCATATCGATCCCCAGCTCCAGCGAGGCCGTCGCCACCACCGCCGCGAGCTCGCCGTTCTTCAGGGCTTCCTCGGTCGCCCTCCGCTCCTCGAGGCTCAGGCTGCCGTGATGGGCGCGGTACACTGGCGAGTGGCAAGTGGCAAGTGGCAAGTGGCAGGTGAGCTTGACCAGCGTCTCCAGGAGCCGCGAGTGACAAGTCGCGAGGCATCGCGGTTGAGACGCTCGCTTCCTCACTTGCCACTTGCCACTCGTCACCTGCCACTCCCCGCTCTTCGCCACTTGCCACCGACTCCTCTTGAAGGTGCGCGGTGAGCTTCTCGACCATCCGCCGGTTGTTCGTGAAGATGATCGTCGAGCGGTGCTGGCCGACCAGTGTCGCCAGCCTGTCCTCGATGGCCGGCCAGATGGTCCCCGGGGCGGGCAGGCGATCGGGGCTCGCGGGCCAGATGACGCTCAGGTCGAGGTTGCGCCGCCAGCCGGCGTCGACGATCGTCACGGGCCGACGGCTCGAACGAGCCATCGTCGCGTCGTCCGGAGCCCGCCCAGGTAGCGCGCGACCTCCTCGAGCGGCCGCTGGGTGGCCGAGAGGCCGATCCGGACGAAGCCCGACGGATCAGGCTGATCGCCTCGAGCCGCTCGAGCAGGAGCGACAGGAACACGCCGCGCTTGTTGCCGCAGACGGCGTGGATCTCGTCGACGATCACATGCGAGACGCCTCGGAGGATGGCCCGGGCCCGGCTGGTCAGCATCAGGTGGAGCGACTCGGGCGTCGTGATCAGGATGTCGGGCGGCTTGCGGACCATCCTGGCCCGGTCCGCGGCTCGGCGTGTCGCCGCTGCGGACGCCGACCGTCGAGCCGGGGCAGGGGAGTCTCCATCGCCTGGGACTGCTCGAGGATGCCGTCGAGCGGGAACTGGAGGTTCCGCCCGACGTCCTGGTTGAGCGCCTTCAGCGGCGAGACATAGAGGATCCGGACGCCCTTCTCGCGGCGGGGCGTCTGCCAGAGATGGTCGAGCGCGGCCAGGAAGGCCGCGAGGGTCTTGCCCGAGCCGGTCGGGGCGACGATCAGCGTATTCTGCCCCGAGGCGATCGCCGGCCAGCCCATCCGCTGCGGCGGCGTCGGCTCGCCGAACTGCTCGCGGAACCACGAGCGCCACGGCCGGGTGGAACCGGTCGAGCACCTCGTCCACGCCCTCGTCGCCGCGATTCATGGCGTGAGACGACCCCCGGTCGGCCCCATCCGATCCCCGGCCTGACCAACCCATTTTCGCCCGGAATCCGTGCGATCGCAAGGCGCATTCCTATACATTCGTCTAGAGTCAGACGAGTCCGGTTTGTGCAATGCTCCGGCCATCGATCGGCAGATTGTTACAATGGCGAGGGCCGTCGGGGCGATGTCGGTCGATACAGGACAACCGTCGGGCCGGATCGAAGGGGAGTGGAGGATGCCATGAGCACGGTCCCAGGGGAGAAGCCGTCGAAAACGCGGGCCAAGCGTGCGATCAGGCCGCTGGACGTCCGGGACGGCGCGGAAACGCGGATCGCGATCCGCGGCGTCGGAGTGGGAGGTCTACGACATCCTCTCCGACGCGGTTGCGTGAGGGATCGCAGGTCCGGGTGACCTATGACGGCAAGGACCTCGAGATCATGACGACGAGCAATATCCACGAGCTAATTCAAGCGATCTGCTGAGTCGATTCGTGGACGAGGCTAGCGATCGGCCTGGCCATCCCCGCGATCGCCGCTGGCCAGACGACCTGGAAGCGTCCCGAGCTCGCACAAGGTCTCGAGGCCGATGACTGCTACTACTTCCTGGCCGGAGAAGATCCGCCTCGTCGCGGCGGCCCTGAAGCGTCGTCCAAGGAATGTAGCGGACTATCCCAACCCCGACATGGCGGTCGAGATCGACATCTCGCCGCCTGAGGTGGATCGCGAGGGGATTTACAAGAGACTGCAAGTCGCCGAGATCTGGTATTTCGACGGGGAAGACGTGACGATCGAGCAGCTCGGAGAAGACGGGACTTATGCCGTCGCTACGCCAAGAGTCGGTTTCTGCCGATCAAGGCCGTCGAGATCCGACGATGGTCGTGGACGAAGATTCGAGCGACCAGATCGCCTGGTCCCACCGCCTACGGGCGTGGCTGCGGCGGATCTCCCGGACACGCAAGCCCGCCACGCAGGCGCCCGCGGCGACGAAAAGCCGACGACTGACGTGACCCGATCTGAGGACATCCTGACCGATCTCGGACGCGACGGGACGATCGCGTCGTCGGGCTCGGCCGTCAATCAATATCCGGGGGCGGCTTCATGCAAGCGCCTGCCCGATCATCGAGCGAAGGAGCTGGCCGACGCTCTGCTGCCGCTCGCCGGGACAGCTCGATGAGCTCGTCGGCCCACTGCGATGGGCAGCAGCAGGTTGATCTCGACGACGTCATTGCTGCGGCAACTGCCCGAATTTTGAGCAGCGGCGTCGCGCATCGAGGCGGGCTGGGAACTGATGGCGATCATGGACATACGAAAACCTCGGTCCAATACGGTGACATGCCCTGGCTTATTGCGGGCCGGAGCCTTATCAAGGGCAAACCGTGCGCCGATGCTCAGGAGCGGAAGAAGATCGCGATCAGGATGATGGCGACGATGCCCGACGGCGATGGCGACCATGGCGAACTGGAAGAGCCAGGCGGATCGTCGCCGTCGGGCGGGCGGAAGTCCGGGCGCGGACGGGCTTCTCGCGAGGGAGACGGGCGGACGACGGCGGCAGATCGGGGGCAGGGGGAGCTGGTGGCGTGGGGCCACCGAGGGCTCGGGATCGCCCAGATGGCGGAGGGACACGGCGTCGCGGATGCTCGGACTCGTCGCCGATCGAGGAGGCGGAGGTCGTCCTCGTCGAGCTCCGGGGGCGGGGGCCGGAAGCTGCGGGCGGCCTCGGCCTCGGCCCCGAGGATGGCGTGGACGCGCCGCCGGGTCGGTCCAGCGGGCGAGGTCGGCGCGCAGCTCGGCGCAGTCCTGGTAGCGCTCGTCGGGCTTCTTGTTCATCAGCTTGCGGACGATCGCGGCGAAGGCCGACGGGACGCCGCGGGCCACCCCCTCCAGCGGCGGCGGGTCCTCCATCCGCTGCTTGAAGATCTTGTTGATCATGTCGCCCCCCTCGAACGGGGGCCGGCCGGCGAGGGCGAAGTAGAGCGTGCAGCCGACGCTGTAGAGGTCGCTCCGGCGGTCGGCCTTGGCGGCGTCGCCGAGCTGCTCGGGGCTGGCGTAGTCGAGCGGTCCCGAGGACGGTGTTGGCGCGGGTGATCCCCTTCTCGTCGTCGAGGGCGCGGGCCAGGCCCAGGTCGAGCAGCTTGACCTCGCCGTCGGGCGTGATCATCACGTTCGACGGCTTGATGTCGCGGTGGATCAGGCCCGGCCGCGTGGGCGGCGTCGAGGCCGTCGAGCGAGCTTGAGGAACAGCCGGGCGGCGTCGGGGACGCGGAGCGGGCCCGCCCTGCTCGCCCTTGACCATCTCGAAGAGGCTCTCGCCGGGGATGTACTCCATCACCATGAAGTGGACGTCGCCCTCGTCGCCGACGTCCAGCGTGCGGGCGATGTTGGGGTGCGACGCAGCGCCGGGAGAGGTCCATCTCGCGGCGGAACCGGAGCAGCGCGTTCTCGTCCTCGAGCGGCCTTGCGCGGGCGGGAGCACCTTGATGGCGACCCGCTCGCCGCCGGTCGTTCTGCGGCCAGGTAGACCTTGCCCATGCCCCCCTCGCCGAGCGGGCGGAGCAGGCGATATCCGCCCAGGAAGAAGCCGCTGGTCGTGCCCGAGAGGAGCTTGCGGGCCTGGTAAGGCGGTGAGCCGCTTGTCCTGGATCAGCAGGCGGGCCAGGTGGACGGCCGGCGTCGCCGGCCGACCGGCGGCAGCCCGGCCCGGGCCCGGTCGAGGACTGTCGGCGGGACCAGCCCGACTTGATCACGTTGGCCGCGAAGTCCTCCAGGCGGAGCATGGCCGAAAGGCCCCGGTCCGCGGGGCATCCAGCGGGACGAGCGGCGGGCCGTCCGTCGCGACTCCGACGGGCGCGGGGCCGGCGGCGGCGCGATCCGGTGCTGGGCGACGGCGTGGATGATCAGGCAGGTGACGTTGTCCTTGGAGTCGTTCGCCAGCGCCATGTCCTTGAGGGTCACGGCGGCCTGCTGGGGGTCGTCGACGGTCGCCAGGACGTCGCGCGAGCTCGTCGTCCGGGACGACGCCGGTCAGGCCGTCGCTGGCGAGCAGGCAGCCGGTCGCCCGGGCCGGACGTCGAGGACCCGGACGTCCTCGGGGCCGCCGCGGGCGTCCTTGCTGCCGAGGTAGAGGTACAGGACGTTCTTGAACTTGTGGTTCGGCAGCTCTTCGGCGGTGATCGTGCCGGCCTCGAGCAGGGCGTCGGCCAGCGAGTGGTCCTTGGTGAGCTGCTCGAGCCGGCCGTCGCGGAGCCGGTAGGCGCGGGAGTCGCCGATGCCGGCGACGAAGGCCCGGTCGTTGCGGAAGAGGGCGAGGACGACGGTCGTCCCCATGTTGGAGAACTCGGTGACCGCGCCGGAGCTGCCGAGGATCTCCTGGTTGACCTCGGCCACGGCGTCGCGGATCGCCTCCTTGATCCGCGTCGGGTCGGCTCCTCGTTGGGCCGAGGCGGCGGGCGATCGCCCTGGGGATGAGCTCGACGGCCATCAGGCTGGCCTTCTCGCCGGCCTGCTGGCCCGCCCATGCCGTCGGCGACGATGAACAGGTTGCGAGGGCTCGAGCGTGACGGCGCCATGTCGGCCTGGCTGTCCGAGGTCGCTGTCGTGCCGGACCGACCGCCGGCCGGGGACGTAGAAGTTGTCCTCGTTGTGCTCGCGGTAGTTGCCGCGGACCGAGACGACCCCGACGCGCAGCTTGATGCTGGCCGGGCGAGCAGGGTGAACGACGAGAGGGTGGCGAACTCCGCGGTCGCCTCGGGGTCGGTCGCGGCCCCGCTCGCCGACCGAGGAGTCCTGCGCCACCATCGCCAAGAATCGCGAAAACCAGCTCACCGCGTGTCCAACCTTTCGGGACGCACCCGGCTTGATCCACGCCCGCGCTCGACGCCGCCCGCCGCCGCGGCCCCGCCACCCGGCACGACATGGCCGCTCGACCACCGACCGCCCCGCGAGTCCGACACGCCCCTCGCCGCGATGCCCGACGCCGACGTCATGGGATCGCCCCTCCGCTCATGTCCGGCCGTGTGCCGGGCTGGCCCATCGCATCAGGTCGTCGACGCCGACGGACCGATACGTCAGGAACAGCTCGCCCGCCTCGAAGCCCGCCGTCAGCCCATGATAGCGGTTCATCGTCTCGACGGCCGCGAAGATGCCCGCCTTGCTCGGCGGGGAACTGGGTCTGTAGCAGCGGATCGCCTCGAGCTTCGACGTCCAGCGTCGTGCCGATGTCGGCGACGATGTAGCCGGACGCCTCGGGCAGGTCGAGCCCGTGCAGCGCGATCGGGAAGCTCAGCTGGTTGTGGATCGTGTGGACGGGCAGGCCGTCGAAGTGCTCGTCCCACTTCGTCAGGCGGCTGTAGAAGACGGCCGCGTCGGTGATCAGCATCGCCTGGTAGTGGTCGGGCGAGGCCAGGACCGTCTTGCCGCCGAAGCCGAGCACGACCTTGGGCCGGTGCCGCCGGAAGACCTTGGCCAGCGCGACCCGCGCCTCGAAGTCGTCGAACAGCCGGCGGTTGGGCAGGTTGAGGTTGATCCGGACGTGGACGCCGAGGATCTCGGCCGGCGCGGGCCGCCTCGGCCAGCCGGACGTCGGGGCCGGGCGAGAGCGGCGTCGGCTCGCCGTCGGTCAGGTCGACGATCCCGACCGCGTAACCCTTGCCGGGCCAGCCGGGCCAGCGTCCCGCCGCAGGCGATCTCGACGTCGTCGGGATGGGCGCCGACGGCGATCAGGTCGAGCTCGGGTCCTGCGACTCGGCCATGCGCTCTCCACCTCGCCTGCCGGCGGATCGATCCGCCATCGCACCAATCTAGCCGTCGCCGCCCGCCGACAACGCGACGATCCGGTCGACCGACTCGCGCCGGCCGGTCCGCTCAATCACCGGCTCGCGCTTGGTCACGGCCAGCAGGAACGTCGGGGTGATCGCCTCGAACCGGAGGCGGTCCATCTGCTCGATCCCCCGCGCGATCGAGACGTTCCAGACGCGACACCGCGCCGGCCAGCGTCCTTGAGCGTCTGGTAGGCCGTGGCCAGCCCCTCGATCGTCGCGACGTTCACCGCCATGCTGCCCCCCGGGACCAGCCGGGCGTAGGCCGCGCTCAGGACCGGGTCGACCTGGCGGCCGGTGCCGCCGACGAAGATCGGCGTCGGGCTCGGGCAGGTCGGCCAGGACCTCGGGCGCCCGGCCCGCGACGGGCCGCACGTTGGGCACGCCGAACGACTCGGCGTTGGCCTGGATCAGCGCCACGTCGGCCGGCTCGGGCTCGATGGCGTAGACCATCCCCTGGTGGGCCAGTTGCGCCGCCTCGATCGCCACCGAGCCCGAGCCGGCGCCGATGTCCCAGACGACGCTGGTCGGCCGGATGTCGAGCTGCGCCAGCGCGATCGGCCCGGACCTCGGCCTGGGTGATCAGGCCCCGCTTGGGCAGCGTCTGCGCGAAGGCGTCGTCGGGGTTGCCGAAGAGCCGGTGCCGGCTCGGCCCGGCATGGCCCGGTCGGGGCGGTTCGGCTTGCGGATCAGGATCACCACGTTGAGCGGGTCGAAGTCCGTCGCCGGCGATGTCGGCCAGCTCGCCCTGCGTGACCCGCTCGTCGGGCGAGCCCAGGTTCTCGCAGACATACGCCCGGAAGTAGTCGATCCCGCGGTCCAGCAGCGCCTGCGCCAGCCGGGACGGCGGGCACTCGTCGCTGGAGAACACGCCGACCTTCTCCGCGGTCCGGATCCGGTCGACGACCGACTCGATCGGCCGGCCGGCCAGGCTGGTGAGGTAGGCGTCCTCCCAGCTCTCCTTGATCCGGGCGAAGGCAAGCTGCATGCTGCTGACGTGCGGCACGACCTCGAAGTGGTCCTTGCCCAGCCGGTCGCAGAGGTAGCGGGCGACCCCGTAGAAGAGCGGGTCGCCCTCGCTGACCAGCACCGGCCGACGCGCTCGCCAGCGCCTCGCGGACCTGCCGCATCGCCAGGCTCATGTCGGGCTCGAGCGGCTGCTTGCGGCCGGGCACGCCCTCCAGCAGCGACAGGATCGGCGGCGCGCCGAGGATCAGGTCGGCGTCCATCAGGATCCGCCGCGCCGACTCGGTCAGGCCGGCAAGGCCGTCGTCGCCGATCCCCAGGATCACCAGCTTCGATCGGGGGTCGCTCACCGCCGCCATCCTTCGTGTTGCCCGGTCCGCGCCGATCTCCAGCCCCTACAAGTCAATAGCCGGAGCGGCCCGCATCCCGGACATTCTACTCGCCGCTCGCCCGGTGATCCAGCTTATCCGCGCGGGCGGGACGGCGCCCGACGGCCGCCGAGACCGGTCAGGAGCCGGCCGTCGTGATCGGGACGAGGGACTCGACCGCGACGGGCGACGGCGACGGCGCGGCTCGGCGGTGTGGAACGCCATGCTGGCGAAGCTGACGCAGCAGGTGCGGCGATCGTCGAGGGCCTGGTCGTACTTGAGCAGCTTGCCCGTCGCCGGGCCGATGGCGTGCAGGAAGGTGTAGGTCGCCGCCAGGCCGCAGACCCGCCAGCGATTGTCGACCGCGCCGGCCGTGCTTGAACCACCCCTCGGCGTCGCCGGCCGCGGCCCGGTCGAGCATCTCGCCGTCGAACTGGCGGATCTGCTCCTGGAGCGGCGGGTCGACCGGGCTGGAGTCGCCGAACTCGGGGCCGACGTGGCACAGGTCGATGCCGCCGATGTACGCCACCTTGCCGGCCATGGCCGGCCTCGACGGTCCTGATCGCGTCGATGAACCGCTTGACGTCGGGGTCGTCGATCGGGTCGATGCCCCGCTCCATCAGGTCGTGGAACGAGCCGACCAGGATCGGCACGATCGTGAAATCCCGCCGCCCGCCCAGCAGGTGCTGCAGGAACACGACCTGGAACTCGATCGAGTGCTCCGTCCGGTGCGCCAGCTCGTCGTCGAACAGGTCGCGGCCCGCCAGATCGGCCAGGCCGTCCACGAAGGCCCGGTCGGTCGGCACGACGCCCAGCGGCGTCTCGAAGTCCTTGCACGTCAGCGCGAACCGCCTGCGGCAATACTGATGCGCGACGCCCAGGATGACGAACGTGTCGGGCCTCGGTGCGTTCCACCAGCTCGCGGTACGACCAGGTATAGACCGGCCCGCCACGCTGGAAGTCGATGTGCGGGCTGAGGATGCCGCGGAAATCCGCCGAGGCGGCCGTCGCGGTTCCGTCGCCGTCGACCGACGGTGCGCCCGCACCACCCTGGCCGACGAAGAACTGGTCGAGCTGCGCACTCAGCGATCGCAGGGTCGCGGCGTAGGACCGACCCGCCAGCGCCGCGGGGCGGCGACCGGACTGGCGATACTGCTCGTGGAACATCGCGAAGGCGGGCCCATCAAGGACCATCGCCTCGTCGAGGCGACGGACCAGGTCCTCCAGTTGCTTCATCGCCACGAACTGCCCGGTCTCGCGGAGCACGCGGGCCTGGATCTCACCCAGCGTCGACCGGCCGTCGAAGTGGCGGACCACATCGCGCGAACCCGTCGAGCGGCAGGAGGTACGGTTGGGGGACCACGCCGGCGGGGTCCTGGAGCATCACGAACGACTGGCCCTGGTGCTCGATCCGGCGGCAGGGAGCGGGCGAAGCCTGGGCCGCTCCAGCGACGGGTGCTCAGCGCCTGTCGGGCGTCGCAGACTTGGCTCACCGCCCGTCCCCATCCTCGACACGATTCGGGGAATCGCCAGTGCCGGCTCCGAGCCGCTGTACATCACCGGGCGGGCCTGCACCCTGGGCGGTGACGCCACGACTACCATGATAATCGGGCGTTGGGCGGCGTCAAGCGAGCCGCCGCGGACCACGCGGCTGGCTGGTGATTAATGGGAGGGGCCACGCGGGCGGGGCAATCTCGCGGATGGGTCCTGGCCTGCTCATCATCCCCTCCTCAGCTCGGGCCGTCATGACACCGGCCATCGGCCGGCGGATTTCTGGGCTCCGCGGACGCTCACTACATACCAAAACGCAAACGCAATGCCGCCGGCCGCACGATGCTTCAGGACGCGACACCTGGCACGTTGGTCCTCTCCCAGCCGCCGACATTCGCGATTTCCTCCCCGGGGTGCCCGCCCTCGCGACAAAGTTCGGACCTATCCAGCCGGGCGGCCCGCCGATCGGCCGGATCGGGCCGATGTGAAGTCCGGGTAACACGAACGATCATCCGGCCGGTCGGACGCCCATTCCGGAGGCGACGACGCCGCGAAAGCGGACAGGGCCTGTGTTCCAAGTGCCGGCGATGGCCGCGGCCGGCGAGTTGCTTACCTTCCGCTTCGCTTGCACTGGCCGGGTCGGACAGTCTGTGGTAGGTTCCGCGCGGGGTCCCGGTGTGACAGGAGGCGGCCGGGCCCCACGTCGTCGCCGCCCGCCTCGCGGGGAGCTCGCACGGAGAGTTGGCCGATGCCACGATCACGCATGATGCGGTTGTCTACCCTGATCGTCCTGCTCACGAGCGGTCCCGCGCTCGTTCATGCCCAGGACGCAGCCACCGACCGACCGGCGCCCCGGGCGAACGCCCCGGCCGCCGCCAGGAAGGGTGCGACGGCCCCCCGGGCCCTCACGCCGGCCGAAGCCAAGGAGCAGGCGGCCAAGAACGCGGTCAAGATGAACTGGCTGCTCGACAAGTGGGAGGGCCAGAGCGCCAAGCTCAAGACGCTCGATGTGAAGATCAACCGCGTCGACTCCGACCCCAAGTGGCGGACCGAGGATCGTTACGAGGGGCGGGCCATGTTCAAGAGCCCCAACCTGGCCTACCTGGATTTTGCCCGGATCAATTTCACCAGGAACGACAAGGGCCAGGCCGTACCGGTCGTCGACCCCAAGACCGGCAAGCGCCTCACCACCCGGGTCGACACGATCGTCTGCGGCCAGAACGAAATCTGGCACTACCGCCATGAGACCCGGCAGATCATCATCTTCCCGCTGGCCAGGGAAGAGCGGCAGCGGGCGCTGTACGAGGGGCCGCTGCCATTCCTGTTCAACATGAAGAAGCAGGATACCCTGGCGCGGTACGACATGACCTTCCTCGGCGAGACCGACAAGTCCTATGCAGTGCGGGTGCACCCCAAGCTCAAGGAGGACCAGGACGGCTTCAAGTCGGCGCTGCTCTACCTGGACAAGAGCTACTTGCTGCCCTCGCGAATCCTCCTGATCGCACCCGACGGCAAGAGCACCAAGGACTACAAGCTCGAGGTCATCAGCCCGAACGTCAGGGTAGACGACGTCTACTTCAAGGGCGGGGTGTACAAGGACTGGAAAGTGGAGAAAAACCCCGCCGCGGGGATCGCCGACGGCAAGGCGGCCGGCAGGCCGGGCGGGGCGCAGGCCATGCCCCGGCGCTGATGCCGGGCGACGGCGGCGGGCGGGGTTGTTTGACCCACCTCGCCGCCGGGCTTATAATCACCGCGGTCAGCACTCGATAGAATCGGCCTGCGCCCGCGGTCATCGGCGAGCGGCCGGGATCGGTGCCGCGGCAGATCGGATGCGATCGCCCCGGGCTCCCGGCCCCGACGCCATCGGTGCCGACCGGCGCGGGTCCGCCCCGTCGGTAGGGAGCCCGACTACCATGATCCGCCCCCGCCCCGCGAGCCTTTGCGTTTGCGAGACGCCGCGGCTTCTCCTGGTGTTCGCGGCATCGCTGCTCTTGATCGGATCCGCCGGTCCGGCCGCCGTCGCCCAGCAGCCCGCGGACTCGGCCGAGGAGACGCCCGGCCAGTTCTTCCCGATCGTCGAGCCCATCACCACCGACACCATCGAGCGGGTCCGACGCCGCCGCGCGGCAGCTCGTCGAACGCCACCGCCAAGGACCAGGGCAAGCGGCCGATCCTCGTCTTCGAGTTCCTGCCCGGCGAGGTCGCCCCGGGCACCAGCGAGTTCGGCGCCTGCTACGACCTGGCCAACGTCATCTCGCGTGAGCTGGCCGGCGCCCGGCTGACGGTCGCCTACACGCCCAAGCCCTGCGCGGCTACGCCGTCCTGCCCATCCTGGCCTGCCACGAGATCGTCATGGGACCCGAGTCGAGCCTCGGACCCATCACGCCCGAGGGGCGTCCGTTCGACGCGGCCTACCGCGAGATCGTCCGCTTCCTGGCCCTGCGCAAGGCCCGCGACCCCGACCTCCTGCTGGGGATGCTCGACCGCGACGCCGACCTCCGGCTGGTCCGCACGGCCGACGGGCCGTCCACTACGTCCTGGCCGAGAACCTCGACACCTTCCAGCGGACGCACCAGGTGCTGAAGGAGCAGCCGGCGTGGGATGGCGGCCTCCGCGGCGTTTTGACCGCCCAGCGCGCCCGCGAGGAAGGTTTCTCGAAGCTGACGGCCGCCACCAAGGCCGACGTGACGGCCGCGTACCGGCTCGGCGGCGAGTCGGCCGTCGACGACCCGACGCTCGGCCAGTGATCCCAAGCCCGTCTGGGTCCGCCTCGAGGGGCCGCTCGACCAGGTCATGGTCGCCCATCTGACCAAGCGGATCGAGCAGGCCCGGCAGGAGAAGTCGAACCTGCTGATCCTCCAGATCAACAGCCCCGGGGGCAGCGACACGGTCGTCAACGCTCTGGGCGACCTGATCTCGCGGATCGAGGACCTGAAGACGGTCGCCTACATCGACGACCGCGCCGTCGGCCTGGCGGCGCTGGTGCCGCTGGCCTGCCGCGACATCGTGATGAAGAAGACGGCCAGGCTGGGCGACGCGAGGCCGTTCGCCAACGGGCGGCGCAGGCCGGCCGGCGACCTGAGCGACCGCCAGGTCTCGGTCCTGGCCAAGAAGGCCGCGCTGCTGGGCCAGGGCCCGCAACCGCCCCGAGGCCCTCGCCCGCGCGATGGTGGACCCCTCGGTCGAGGTCATCGAGGCCCGCGACGCCCAGACCGGCGCCACCCGGCTGATCGGCCGCGACGAGCTGGACCAGGAGCCCGGCCGCTATCAACTGCTCAAGGTCCGCAAGGATTCGGGCGCGGTCCTCTCGCTCATCGGAGCCGAGATTGCCTCGTACGGGCTGGGCAAGACGGTCGGCGACACCGAGCAGTTCAAGGCCCTGTACGGCCTGCGCGGCAAGGACATCACGATCGAGTCGCCCGGCTGGGTCAACTCGGTCGTGGCGCTGTTGACCGACCCCTACGTGAGCTGGCTGCTGCTGTTCGTCGCCGTCATGATGCTGGTCGTCGAGCTGAAGCTGCCCGGCATCGGCCTGCCGGCGATCATCTCGGCGCTGGCGTTCTTGCTGTACTTCTGGAGCCACTACCTCAGCGGGACGGCCGACCAGCTCGAGATCATCCTGTTCCTGATCGGCCTGGTCTGCCTGGCACTCGAGCTGTTCGTCGTGCCGGGGTTCGGGATCTTCGGCATCAGCGGCATCCTGCTGATGCTCTACAGCATCGTGCTGGCCAGCCACACCTTCGTCTGGCCGACGCACGACTACGAATACCGCGAGCTCGGCGGCACGCTCTTCCGGCTGACCTGCGTGCTGGTGGGCGTCGGGGTGCTGGCGGCCGTGCTGGCACGCTACTTCCCGTCGCTGCCCCTATTCAACCGGCTGATCCTCAAGGCCGAGCCGTGGACGGGCGTGGAAGACGAGGAATCGCCCGACCGCCCGGCGGCCCCCGAAGGTTACGAATCGCTCGCCTTCCTGATCGGCGAGACCGGCCGGACCACGACACCGCTACGCCCCACCGGCAAGGCCCGCTTCGGCGGCGGCCTGGTGATCGACGTGTCCAGCACCGCCGGCTACGTCGAGCCCGATAGCCTCGTCGAGGTGGTCGACGTCCAGGGGCCTCGCGTCGTCGTCAAGAAGGTCTAGCTTTCCCCTCAAGAGGGATCTGACCGTGCCCGCCTGACGCCCTCGCACCTCGTCGGCCGCCACGATCAAAATCACGAAAACCGCGATAGCCTGCCTGATCCGGCGGACTGAAAGAGTCATGGTCGGTGGTCGGTGGTCAGTGAGCGGTCGGGCGGAGTCAGGTGGCCAGCCTGACCGGCGAGGAGTCGGACCGCGTGCCGCCTCGCGCCCGCGACGATTCCCGCTCGAGCCTCACAGGCCAGCGACCGGTCCCGTCCCCATCCGATCGGGGCGGCCCGGTCCGGGGCCGACTGACCGACCGATCGCCGGCAGGAGCCTGGGGGGTGAGGGGTGAAGGGCGAGGAGGACCGGGACGCGGCCGTGCGGCTTCGGCCCGGCCGATCGCCGGCAGGAGCCGGCTCCTACAACGGCCCGGTCCGGATCGGTCCTCTTGTAGGAGGGAGCTCCTGCTCCCGATCCGTCGGCCCGACCCGGTCGGCATCGGCCGGGCCGATCGCCGGCAGGAGCCGCCTCCTACAACGGATCGGTCCGGACCGGCGCTCTTGTAGGAGGGAGCTCCTGCTCCCGATCCGTCGGCCCGATCCGTGCGGCGTCCGCCCGCCCGATCGCCGGCAGGAGCCGCCTCCTACAACGGACCGGGCCCGGCCGATCGCCTACGGAGCCGGCTCTCCAAGGCCCGGACCGGCCCGCTCTGATCCGTCCCATGCGATCGGGCCAGGCCGGGTCCGCAGTTTGCACGCTTCTTCCACAGGGTGTTATCGCACCAATGTGTTGTATGCTCCGGGTGAGCCCCTGTGCCGGGAAAAACGGGCGCCGAACGGGGCAGGTCGTGGCGGTCGCGACCGTGATCCGCGGGATCGAGGGGGCGCCGTCTGCATGGCTCGCCCCGTTTTGGGGGCGAGAACGTCGTTGCGATGGACCCGGCAGAACCGGAAGGAGATTCTTGACTCGCGGTTCGAGCAGGCTTTGGCCTTCTCCATCTCCTCGTCGCCGGCGCCATGCGTTAGAATTGGACGGGAAAGGATCTTGTCGCTGTGCGTGCGCGATCCGGGCCAGCGGAAGTGTCTCACGCGGAGGCGCGGAGGTTGCGGAGTGTCCGAGGGGACGCCGGTCCCGAGCAGCAGCGTGGCGGGACCATCCCGGTTTCCTCTCCGCGGCCATCCACCACGGCCTCACGTGAGACGGAATGGCAGGTAAGCGACCCAGATTGCGACTGCGCCGCTTCGAGCGATGCTTCCTGTGATCTGATCGGCATCCATTACTCCGGATCGAGGTAACGACCATGGGCAAAGGCAATAACGCGCGGACGAAGGAAAAGAAGAAACCCAAGAAGGCCGCGGCTCCCAAGGCGATCCCGGTGAAGTCTTCACCGCCGCCGAAGAAGCCGTGACAGCCGATTGGGTTCGCCGAACGAGGACGACGCAGGGGTGGAGTAGCAGGCAACTCGCCGGGCTAATCCCCCGGAGCCGTGGGTGCGAATCCCACCCCCTGCGCTAAATCGTCGGCGGGACGGCCGACGACGGACAACGTCGTGGCCTGCTGGTTGACCCATAGGGACGCTTTCGCAGGTTCGGCAGGGCGGGCGGGTTGATTGGCGGCGGGCGGACGGGTCGGGCACATGCAAGGCAAGTCAAGAGCACGAATCGGCCAGTCATCGTCACGCGGCCGCCGGAGTCCGTGAGTGTCCTGGGAGCGGGCGTCCGCAGATCTTACGCGAATGGGTCGGTCACACAGATGACGGCTCCTTCGATCGGCCGCCCCGAAGCCCGATCGATCACCTCGACCTGGAATCCTACGTCCTGCTCCTCGTAAAACTCTTGGGGGGCAAGTGCGATCGCCAAGCCTGCGCTCGCGAATCCGAGCGAAATCAAGCAAGTCATCACGCGAAACCGCAACCGGGACATCTTCGCGGCGCATCGCATCGCAAGCACTCCACCGACCCAGGAGAGGATCAGGGGTGGACCTGAGACGAGGACGCCAAGGATCGAGGAATCCAGGATGCACCACGACATGCCCTCGCCCGGTTCACTCAAGACGGCCTCCCAGGCTATTGCGGCGCATCCGGTGACGTCATCGAGCAAGCCCGCTGCCTCTTCCGCTGCGCCCGGCGACCAGGAGCTGATCACGAATCCCAGGAGGAGGAAGTGCAGGCTGAAATAAATCGCCCCGGGCCAGGGCGAAGGGTCATACTCGCTACGCGCATGACGACGAGAGCGAAGCCACTTCGTCGCAAAGCACCAGAGGCCGATCGACGCGGCGTCGAGCAGAGGAAGGGCACCCACGCTCACGGGGAGGGGGCGATACGACGGGCGGCCACACACGAACGGGGCCTCCTCGGTCCAATGCCGGAAGCCCCAGCAGTTTGCCGCGACGACCGCGACGCAGAAGAGAAGCGTTCCCACCGAGAAGCGAATCTGGGGCAAACGCATGGCCCATGCCTCCTGCGGGCTTCGACTAAACTTCGGATCTCATCGACGCCTGCCGCCGCGGGAAATCCAGCTCACTTGTTGAAGATCGGCAAGAGGCGATCTCACGCGGAGTCTACTCGGCTCTCACGACTGTTGACAGGCCAGACGCCCGACATTGGCTTCCGGCACGGGAGAAATGGAAAGAGGATATAACTCATACCGCAAGCACGTTTGCGTTCAACAAGGGTTATGTTCGTTTTTTCGCAGTTGGTGGCAGCCGGCGATCGGTCGGGCCGAACCGAATCGGGATAGTGTGCCGAACAATTAGGTGGCTCACGGTCCGACGACCAGGTTCCCGTCAGCGACCGATTCGTTCTGGTCCTTCGGTCGGAGGAGGCTCTGCCCCCGATCCGGATCGACCGGTCCGGGGCCGGCCGACCGCCCGATCGCCGGCAGGAGCCGGCTCCTACAACAGACTCGGCCCAGATCGGCCGGACCGACCGCCCGATCGCCGGCAGGAGCCGGCTCCTACAACGGATTGGCCTGGTCTTATCCGTCCGATGCGATGCGATCGGACTGGACCGGCTCACCGGCCGGCGGTGGTCGCTTGGACGGACCTTTCCTTTGCTCGAATCAGACCCACCAGTCCCAGTCCAACAGGTCCCGGCGGCCGGGGTGGGCGCTGGAGAACGGCCAGTCTTCCGCCAGCTCGGTCAAGCCTCTGCGAACCGGATTATTATGCACATATTCCGCCGCATCCAGCACCTCCTTATCGGTGCGACAGGCACGATCGTGGAAGCCGTCGTCTTGCCAGACAGGATGGACGAGCCCCAGCACCTCGCCGATGCGACGCCCGGTGAATGAGCCGATCCGTCTCATCAGGGCCGAGAGCTCGGCGCCGGGGAGCAAGGTGAACACCGCGTGATAGTGATCCGGCATGATCACGAAGGCCAGGAGCTTGATCTGTCCCTGCCGGCGGACGTGGGCCAGGGACCCGATGACGATCTCGGCCGCCGAGGCAACGGCGAGGATCGGCCGGCGAGACTCGACGCACTTGGTCACGAAATACGTCTGGAACGGTGCCGACATTCGCCCACCGCGCAGCCGCCAGGAACCGGGATTCTGGTCCTGGAACGCGATCGTCATCCCGGGTGACTCCGCCTCGAGTTCGATCGTCAAGAGTTCCGACGAGACCGATTTGACCAAGAATAGTGTTCTGTCTTCCGCAGGGAAAGCGGGCTCTGCCGGCGATCGGGCGGGCCGATGCCCACGGGATCAGGCCGACCGGATCCGGCCGACCGGATCGGGAGCAGGAGCTCCCTCCTACAGGGAGACTGACCGATCCGGTCCGTGGTGCGAGCCGGCTCCTGCCGGCGATCGGGCGGGCCGAATCGGCACGGATCGGGCCGACCGGATCGGGAGCAGGAGCTCCCTCCTACAAAGGGATCGGGCCGGATCGGTCGGGGACGGGGCGGTGGTCAGTTGATGACTCCAGCCGGCGTCTCTACCAGTGTGGCGTTCGTCTTCGACGTCGCCTCCTCGTCTCCTGCATGCGCAGGGCCAGGGGAAAGAGACACCTTTGAAAATCAAGGGACGACATGCATAATGATGGTTCGCATGGAGGCTCCTTCCGAACGGCTGCGAGGGATTGGACCCAAGCCCCGCCCCATGGCTCGCATGCCCCTTTAGACCTCGAGAGACCTTCCTGGCGCGAGCTCCTTCGTACGGTAGAATACGCCTGGCGCCGCGAGCCGTTCCTTCGTCTCCCTCGATGAAAAGAGATCGTGAGCCATGGACACGGACGAGACCCGGCCGCACGCCCCCGATCCGCGACGGTTCCGCGACCTCTCGGTGAAGCTGCTGATCCTTGCGGCAACCTTCGCCTTGTGGTCGTCGCCCGCCGCCTTTGCCGGGGACGATGAGGAGTTCTTCGAGAAGAAGGTCCGACCGATCCTCGTCGACCGCTGCTACCGCTGCCACAACGCGGCGAAGAAGCAGGGGGGCGGGCTTTCACTGGATACAAAGGGGGGCTGGGCCAAGGGTGGCGATTCCGGGCCGGCCATCCGACCCGGCGACCCCGACGGCAGCCCGGTCGTGCAGGCCGTCCGCTGGCAGGACGAGGCCCTGCGCATGCCCCCCAAAGAGGCCGGCGGCAAGCTGTCCGCGGATCAGATCGCCGACCTCGAGACCTGGATCAGGCGCGGCGCGTTCGATCCCCGGGCGCGCCGAGCCCGGCGCGGGACACACCTCCTGGGCGGAGACGTTCCGCGAGCGTCGGGCCTGGTGGAGCCTCCAGCCCGTCGCCACGCCGACCGTCCCGCGGGTTGACCCCAGCGAGTGGTCCGGCACGGCCGTCGACCGCTTCCTCTACCGTCGCATGATGGAGGCGCGCGTATCGCCGTCCGGCGTCGCGAGCCCTCGTACGCTGATCCGCCGCGCCTCGATCATCCTGACCGGCCTGGCACCCACGGATGAGGAGGCCGCGGCCTTCGAGGAGGCCGCGCGTCGCGGCCAGGTCGGAGCCTACGAGGCGCTCGTCGATCGCCTGCTCGCCTCGCCGCGATTCGGCGAGCGGTTCGCCCGGCACTGGCTCGACGTCGTCCGGTTCTCGGAGACGCACGGCAACGAGTGGAATTATGACGTGCCCTATGCCTGGCGGTATCGCGACTACGTGATTCGCGCGTTCAATGAGGATGTGCCCTACGACCAGTTCGTCCGCGAGCACATCGCCGGCGACCTGCTGCCCCGGCCCCGTCGCAACGAGCCGGGGCGATTCAACGAGTCGGCGATCGGTACCGCGTTCTATCGCTTCGGCGAGGTCAACCACGACTCTTGCATCGAGTTCGGCACGATCGGCTACGACATCGCGGATAATCAGCTCGACACGCTCACCAAGGCCTTCCAGGCGACGACGGTCGCCTGCGCCCGATGCCACGACCACAAGATGGATGCGGTCTCGACCCGGGACTATCACGCCCTGCTCGGCATCCTGCGCAGCTCGCGGTCGGTGATGCATACGCTCGACCAGCCCGAGGTGAATCGCGAGCCGATCGCCGAGCTGAAGCGGATCAAGGCCGATGTCCGGGCGCAGCTCGCGGCCGTCTGGCGCGGCCGAGGCGGCCTCGATCGACGGCCGGAAGCTCGCGGCCCAGCTCGGCGGGTCCACCGGGGATTTGCCCCCGCTCGCCAGCCCGGCTCGCGCCTGGGCCGCCGCGGCCCGCGCAAAGGCGAAAGGCGAGGACATCGCCGCGGCCTGGACCCGCCTGGTCGCGGAGCTGGCGGCGGAGATCCCCGCCCGGGCCGAGTTCAACCGAGGCCGGTTCCGGACAGTCGCCGACTTCCGCACCCGGACCGAGCCCGGCTGGACCATGACCGGCATGGGATTGCGGGACGGGATCGGCCGGAGCGGCGATTTCGTCGTGGCCCCGGAGGGCGGGTCCGCGATCAGGGCGGTGCTCCCCGCCGGCCTGTTCACCTGCGCCGTGTCGGACAAGCTCAACGGTGCCGTGCGGTCGCCGACTTTGGAGCGCCGGGCGGCCGGGTGAGCTTCGAGATCATCGGCGGCGGCAGCAGCCTGGCACGGCTGGTCTTCAACAACTGCCAGATCAACTACAACAACCAGCATGGCCTCCATCACAACGACTGGACCTGGGTCACGGTCCACTTCCCCGACAAGACGGCCGAGCTGCACCCTTATGCCGAGCTGCTCACCTTCTGGGACAGCCCCAAGTTCCCCGACCCGCTCGGTACGCTGGGCCAGGATACGGAGAACCAGCGGCAGCCCTGGGCGGTCCACGCGAAGAATCCTCGGACATGGTGGGGCGTGCGGCGGGTCGTGACCCACGACGCGGCGGAGACCCCGAAGGAGGACATCGCTTACCTGTCGCGGCTGCTCTCTGGCCCGCCGCCGAAGGATGTGGACGACCTGGCCTCGCGATATGCCCGGGTGGCGTCGGGGGCCGTGGACGCCTTCGCGGCGGACCGGGCGACCGACGACGACGTGCGGTGGCTCGACTGGCTGCTCAGGAGCGGGCTGGTTTCCAACAGGGCCGACGCCAGCCCTCGCCTGGCCGCGCGGCTCGCCCGATACCGCGAGGTCGAGCGCGGGCTCTCGCTGCCCCGGACGATGCCGGGGCTGGCCGACGAGGGGGCGGCGTTCGACCAGCCGATCCTCGTGAGGGGCGATTTCACCCGGCCGGGCGAGCGGGTCGAGCGTCGCTTTCTCCGGGCACTCGACGCCGACGATTCGGGACGCTCGCAACCCACCGACGGAAGCGGCCGCGCCGAGGTCGCCGAGCGGATCGCCGACCCGACGAACCCTCTCACGGCCCGCGTGATGGTGAACCGCGTCTGGCAGTGGGTGTTCGGCCGGGGGCTGGTGCGTACGCCGGACGACTTCGGCCACATGGGCGAGGCGCCCTCGCATCCGGAGCTCCTCGACTTCCTGGCCGCGCGATTCGTCGACGAAGGGTGGTCGGTGAAGCGGCTCGTGCCGCGAGCTGGTGCTGACCCGGGCCTTCCGGTCGGCGGCCGCCCCGTCCGCCGACGCCCGCGAGCAGGACCCCGATGACGTGCTGCTCTCTCACTATCCGGCGCGTCGGGCCGAGGCGGAGGTGATCCGCGACGCGCTGCTCGCGGTGTCGGGCCGGCTCGACGGACGGCTGTACGGCCCGAGCGTCCATCCCTATCGCGAGAAGGAGGATACCGAGAAGCGGCTGTACGCCGGGCCGCTCGACGGGGATGGCCGGCGGAGCCTCTACATCAAGTTCCAGTTGATGGAGGCCCCCCGATTCCTCAGCGCCTTCAACCTGCCCGGCGGCAAGGTCGCGCAGGGCCGCCGCGACGCCTCGAACGTGCCCGCGCAGAGCCTCGCCCTGCTCAATGACCCGTTCGTGATGGCGATGGCCGACACCTGGGCGGCCCGCCTCGTCGTCGACGGCTGCGCGGCGGTCGATTCCCGCGTTCGACCGGATGTTCCGCGCGGGCTTCGGACGGCCCGCATCGGCTCGCGAGCGTGAGCGGTTCGCCGCGGCAATCAACGCCTTCGCCGAGATGCACGGCGTGCCCGCCGACGGTATCATGGAGAGCCGCCCGGTGTGGAAGGACGCGGCCCACGCGCTCTTCAACCTCAAGGAATTCATCTTCATCCCGTGATGCGCGGGGGACAGGAAGGGCATCGATGAGCCGCGCCGACGGATTCTGCCCGGGCCGGGGACTCCCGCCGATCAACCGCCGCCAGATGCTCCAGGCCGGCGCCACGGGCTTCGGCTGGCTGGCGCTCTCGGCGCTGGCCCAGGACCCGGCCTTTAGCGGCGCGCCCTCGGCGCCGCGCCCGCACTTCGCGGCCCGCGCCAAGAGCGTCATCTTCCTGTTCATGGACGGCGGCGTCTCGCATGTTGACAGCTTCGATCCCAAGCCGGCGCTGGCCGCGCACGAGGGCAAGCCCTGGCCCGGGGATTCGTCGCGGAAATGGGTGAAGAGTCCCTGGAAATTCGCCCGCCACGGCGAGAGCGGGATGTGGGTGAGCGAGCTGTTCCCGCACATCGCAACCTGCGTCGACGACATCGCGGTGATCCGCTCGATGAAGGCGGAGCTGCCGGTGCATTCCAGCGGGGTCCTGCTGCTGCACACGGGGCACAACCTCGCCGGGCGGCCGAGCTTCGGGTCGTGGGTGCTCTACGGCCTGGGCAGCGAGAACCAGGACCTGCCGGGCTACGTCGTGCTGAGCTTCGGGCACGTGCCGGTCGGCGGCCTGGAGGCGTTCGGCAGCGGGTTCCTGCCGACGAGCTACGAGGCCACGATCCTGCGGGCGGACGGGGTGCCGCTGGACAACCTCACGCCGGCCGAGTCGCGGGCATCGCAGCGGATCAAGCTCGAGCTGATGCGACAGCAGGACACCGAGTTCTCGGCCGCGCTCGGCGGCGACGACGCCGTCGAGGGCGCCATCCGCAACTACGAGCTGGCCGCCCGGATGCAGACCCTCGTGCCCGACGTGCTGGACGAGTCCCGCGAGAGCCGGTCGACCCGCGACCTCTACGGACTGGACGATCCCGACCGGAACACGCGGCTGTATGCGCGGCAATGCCTGCGGGCGCGTCGGCTGGTCGAATCGGGCGTGCGATTCGTGCAGGTGAATTGCCCTTATGGCCAGTCGAACGGGACGTGGGACCAGCACGGCGACCTCAAGGCGGGCCACGAGCGGAACGCCCGGCAGACCGATCGCGCGGTCGCCGCGCTGATCAGGGACCTCAAGCAGCGCGGGCTGCTCGAGAGCACGCTGGTGCTCTGGGCCGGCGAGTTCGGCCGGACGCCGCATGGCCCCGGCCCCGACGGCCGCGACCACCACACCGAGGGCTTCTCGGTGTTCCTGGCCGGCGGCGGCATCCGCGGCGGCACGGTCCACGGCGCCACCGACGAGTTCGGCGTGAAGGCCGTCGAGGACGTCCGCGACTTCCACGACCTGCACGCGACGATGCTGCACCTCTGCGGGATCGATCACACGCGACTGACCTACCGGAGCGGCGGCCGCGATCACCGCCTGACCGACGTCAAGGGCCGCGTGATCCGGGAGGTCCTCGCCTGACTACGGGAGCTGAGGGTGTCGGGGTCTGGGGGCATTACCCGGCGACCTCAGTCGCCGGGTGAGACGCCGAACGGTCAGATCGCACGCACGATGGGACGATCCGGCCGATACGAGCCGGACGCGAACCCAGTCATCGATAGCGGTCGCCGACGCGAAAGTCGAGCCACGATTCCTCGCGACGCTCGCTCGAGGACACGATCTCAGCCGGACTTCGCCGTCCAGAGTCCGACGACGGTCCCATCCGGGTCCGCGAACCAGGCGAAGGTCCCGGTCGGGATCGTGACGGGCGGAACGAGCGTCTTGCCGCCCAGGGATTCGGCCCTGGCGAGGTAGGCCGGGATGTCGTTGACCAGGACATAGAAGGTGGCGTAGTGGTGCGGCTCGTGGCCCAGCGAAGTGATGTGGCCGTTGATCCCGCCCTCCGCGCCCGTGTCAATCATCGACGCCGGCCCCGACGCCGTGATCGTCCAGCCGAAGAGCGAGCTGAAGAATGCCTCGGTGCGGGCCTTGTCTCGGCAGCCGATCTCAAAATGTACGACGGGACAGCCCATTTCGACCTCCACGATCAGTAAGTGTCATGCTCAATTCAATGCATTTCTCGATCTTTCATAGTATACGAACGATCTGAGCAGACTATGACACCATCCTGCCCGAGCCCTGTCAAAGGGAAAAATCGCCTGTCGCCCACCTCACGTGGATGAGCGGAAGCGTATCCTGCCCGCTGGTCTTTCCGCCGAAGGTAGTGCGTCCGATCTCTACGGGATGGGACCGCCTCACGCAGCCGCCTTCGAGCGGGGAGTCCGCGCGACCGCGGCACAGGCCGGCCCCCATGTCGGTTGCCGCAACTCAATTCAATTCTTGGCGAAGGAACGAGCGCCGGGTATCGGTCGGACCTCCCGGATGCCGTACCGCCGACGGGTGGGCGGCTGATGATCCGACGATTGGGCGCGTGCCCTCGTTCGGGACACGCGCTGCAAGGCGGCGAGCCGTCGGCCCCGACCGGCTGCGGCCCGCCCGGGTCGCGACCGAGCCGGGCCGATCGGGTCGGAGGCCGGAATGGGTGGCTCGCGCACCCCGTCCAGGACCGAGACGACCTGCGCCGCCTTATGGGTGCCGGCCTCTGCGAGGAGCTGGCGGTAGGCCCCCTCGGGCCGGAGGCCCACCAGGCGGCCCGTCTCCTTGCCGTCGCGGAAGGCGATCACGGTCGGGACCGAGGTGACGTGCAGGCCGGCGACGAGGTCACGGTCGGCCTCCACATCGAGCTTCACGACCCTGGCGCGACCCTCGTATTCCGTCGCGAGCTTGTTGACCGTCGGTGCCAGCGAATGACACGGACCGCAGTAGGTCCCGAATACGTCCACCAGGACCGGCACGGTTGATTGAATGACCTCGGCGTCCCATTCCGTCGAGCTTATCTGTTTGGCCATGACGCACTTCCTTCTCAAATTCGGTTCGGGGCGATGATCACGAGCCACCGCCCTGGGAGAGAATGCGAGAGCCGGGCTCGGTGGTGGACATCGCCTCTCGGAAATTCCCGCTCGGAGCGGGCCGGGTGTCGCGCAAGCCTCGCGGCGCACGGGGCTTGAAGACGCGATGGCTGTCGCCCATTGGACTGGCCGGTAAGATGAGGGTGTTCGGCGGGACGGGAGCACTCACGAGGGCGGGCGGGTCATGGGACAGACGAGCGAAGCGGACGACTTGCTCGGGCGCCATCGGGCCGGGGACGCATCGGCCCGGGACGGACTGGTCCGCCTGGCGCAGTCGCGGTTCTCGGCGCTGGCGCGGGCGATGCTCCGCCGCCACCCGCACCTCCATCGCTGGGAGCAGACCGACGACCTGCTCAACGCGGCGCTGGCCCGGCTGGATCGGAGCCTGGCGGACGTCCGGCCCGAGACGGTCCGGCACTTCGACAACCTGGCGGCGACGCAGATCCGCCGCGAGCTGATCGACCTGTGCGGGGCTACTACGGTCCCGAGGGGTTGGGGGCCAACCATCACACCGACGGCAGCGATCCCGCCGGCCGGCTCGCGCAGGTGGTCGGCGACGGCTCGGGCCGGCCAGAGACCCTCGAGGGCTGGATGGCCTTTCACGAGGCCGTGGAGCGGCTGCCCGTGGAGGAGCGCGAGGTATTTGGCCTGCTCTGGTATCGGGGGATGACGCACGCCCAGGCGGCCGAGGTGCTGGGGGTGGCGACCAAGACCGTCCAGCGGCGCTGGGCCTCGGCCCGCCTGATGCTCCAGGACGCGCTGGACGGCGAACCGCCCGAGGGCGAATGAGAAGGTATCTGAGGAGGCATGTCAGGTGGGTCGAGCGCAGCGAGGTCCACCATTCTTCGCCGCCGAGCCGGTGGGCCTGCGCCGCCGAGCCGGTGGGCCTCACGCTTGCGGCGTTCGACCCATCCTACGACTGCCCGACGGCGGTCAGGAGGCCCATAGGGTGGGTCGAGCTACCCCTGTGAACATGAGGCCACCTGGTGACGTAACATCCTTAGACACCTAGGATACGATCCGATCACCAGGGAGGCCCCATGACCCTTCCCCCCATCCTCGACCCCTTCATCCAAGACGCACCGGCCGCCGTCATGACCCGCCTGACGCTCGACTGGATCATTGACAGCACCCCCTTGGACCACCTCCTCCAGGAGGTCGCCGAGGCCCAATACGAGCGCGAATTCACCCTCCGCCACTTCGTTGACGTCATGCTCGACGTCGCCTGTGGCTTTCGCCCCACGCCCCGCGCCGCCTTCCTCAGGCGGGGACTCGAGCAGGTCGCCTCGATCTCCGCGTTCTACCGCAAGCTCGGCCGCATGGAACTGGGCGTCACCGAGGACATCGTCCGCCGCACCGCGGCGCGGGCGCGGGAGCTGATCGCCGCCGCCGGCGGCCTCCTCCCCGAGCCGATCCCGGGATACGCGGCACGGATCATCGACGGCAACATCTTGGCCGGCACCGAGCACCGCATCGAGCCGTTGCGGACGACCTGGTCGGCGGGCCTGCCCGGCATGTCGCTGGCCATCTACGAGCCGGCCAGCAGGCTGATCGGCGACCTGGTCCTCCAGGAGGACGCGCATTCGCAGGAGCGGGCCCTGTTCGACCGCATCGCGATCGAGCCCGGGGCGCTGTATATCGCCGATCGCAACTTCTGCGTCCGCTCGCTCTTGTCGCGGATCATCGCCACCGGGACGTCGTTCCTGGTCCGCTGGCATCGCTCGACGCTCCCGTTCGTCGCCACCGGCCCGCTGCGAGAGCAGGGCCGTCTGCGCCTCTGGCCGGATCCTCGAGCAGGCCATCGAGGCCGATGATGGCACCGGCGCGGCTTTGCCGCTGCGGCGGATCGTGCTGGAACTGGACGAGCCGACGCGCGACGGCGAGACCGAGATCGTGCTGATCACGAACCTGCCGCCGGACGTCTCGGCCGAGGCCTGTTGCGCCGCCTACCACGGGCGATGGTCGATCGAGGGCCATTTCCAGACGATGACCGACCTCTTGCACTGCGAGGTGCCGAGCCTCGGGCGGCCCCGCGCGGCGCTGTTCGCCTTCGCGATGTCGGCGATGGCGGGCAACGCCCTGGCGGTGCTGCGCGGGAGCCTGGGGGCGGCGCACGGGGAGGAGATAGCGGGCGAGGTGTCGCTGTACGCGCTGGTGGGCGAGGTGGCGGAGGTGTACCCGGGGATGATGACGGCGGTCCCTCCGGCGGCCTGGCCGCGAGTGGCGGAATATGGGGCCGAGGAGCTGGGCGAGGTGCTCAATGACCTGGCCAGGCGGGTGCCGGTGCACCGGATGTTCCGGAGCCGGCGTGGCCCGAAGAAGACGAGGCCGAAGCGGAGTCGTGGTAACCGGATTCATCACGTCTCCAATAAGAAGCTGCTCGATCGGGCCGGTAAGGCTCGAAAGCCAATGGCCCGGAGCTCCGCCGGATCAAGAGAATGAGAAAAGGAAATCTGCAAGTTCACAGGGGTAGGTGGGTCGAGCGAAGCGAGGCCCACCATTCTCCGCCGCCGAACCGGTGGGCCTCACGCCTGCGGCGTTCGACCCACCCTACGACCTCTTGTGACGCATTCTCAGAGAGCTCACTTCCATGACCACGAGCCGCGACGAGATGCTCGAACGAATCGTCCGATGGGAGGAAGCCAGGCGCAGGGCCTGTCGCTCTCGCCGGAGGATCTGTGCCGCGATTGCCCCGACCGGCTGGACGAGCTCCGCCGGCAGATCGAAAGGCTGCGCAGGGTCGAATGGCTCGACCAACCGCTCGGGGACGGGACGCCCTCGGAGCTCGGGCGGGAGGCCGCGACCCTTCCCGATCTGGACCTGCCCCGGACGCTCGCGGATCGGTACCGGCTCGACCGGCTGATCGGCGTCGGCGGATTCGGGCGAGTTTACCAGGGACTGGACATCTGGCTGGACCGACCCGTCGCCGTGAAGGTGCCGAAGGTCGATCGCCCGGTGGGGATTGAGGAAGTGGACCAGTGCAGGATGGAGGCGAAGAAGGTCGCCCGGTTGCGGCATCCCAACATCGTCCCCGTGCATGACGTGGGCCGGGACGGCGGAAGCTGCTTCATCGTCTCGGAGTGGATCGAGGGCGAGAACCTGGCGAGCCGGATCAAGCGGGGACGGCTGCCCGACGACCAGGTCACACGGATCGTCGCCGAGGTGGCCGACGCGCTGGGATATGCCCATGCGCAAGGATACGTGCACCGGGACATCAAGCCCGCCAACATCCTGCTCGACGGCGCGGGCCGAGCGTATCTGACCGACTTCGGCATCGCCGTGGTCGAGGAAGAGATGCTGAAGGACGTACGCGCCGCCGGGACGCTGCCGTACATGGCTCCCGAGCAACTCGACAGCACGCTCGGACCCGCCGATCACCGGGCCGACATCTACGCCCTGGGCGTGGTCCTGTTCGAGCTGTTGACCGGCCGTCGGCCGTTCCAGTCCGCATCGCCGCTGGACCTGCGCGAGCGGATCCTCGCCGGAGACGTCCCGCCGCCACGGACGATCGAGCCCGGCGTACCCGAGGCCCTGGAGCGAGTCTGCCTGCGCTGCCTGGCCAGGAGCCCGGACGACCGCTACCCGGAGGCCGGCGCGGTGGCGGGCGACCTGCGGACGTTCGCGGCGGCGTGGGAATGACCCCGCGAAGGTCGCAAATCGAGACCGATTCCCGCGCCGCCCCTGTCCTCATCAAATCCGTCTCGGGACACCGCGGCGCTCTCATGGTGGCGGCGGCTTGACGCCCGGGATCTTGAGGACGCCCTGGACCACCGTGTCGAGCTTCTTGTTGGTGTCGTCGAGCCGCACTTCCACTCGCTCGAGGCGCTGGTTCGTGATGCTGAGCTTCCCGTCCACCGCCTCGAGCTTGCCGTTGGTGGTATCGAGCTTGCTGTTAGTAGCGGTGAGCTTGCTGTTGGTGATGTCGAGCCGGCCGTTGGTGTCGCCCAGCTTGGCGTCCACCCCCGCGAGCCTTTCGTTGGTCGTCCCGAGCGCCCCGAGGACCCCACCCAGCTTGGTGTTGGTCTCCACGAGCAGGCTCTCCACCTTGCCGAGGTGGCCGTTGGTCTCGTCGAGTTTTTCGTTGACGTGACCCAGGTGCCCGTTGACCATCACGAGCTGCTGATTGGTCTCGCCGAGCTGGCTGTTCACCGTCTGGAGCTCGCGCTTGACATCGGCGAGCTGGCTGTTGACCACGTCCAACCGGGTCGTCAGCGGCGAGAACAGCCGCTCCTTGAACGACGAGCAGCCGGTCATGCCGGCCAGCAACAACGGGATGAGGACGGGGCGTACACGCATCAGACCTCCTGCACCCGGGGGACTGGGAAGGGAGGGATCAGGATCCCGAAGCGAGCCGCCGGATGCCACGGTCGAGAGGGGCACGTCGCACCGTTCCTGGCCGCTCGGGCCCATTGGTCGGGCGGGAAGAGCTCGGACTTGACGCCTCCTCCTCCTCGTCCGTAACTCCTGTTACCTCTCTCATACATGGCATCGCGGGTCGTATGCGGTTGCGTGGTGGGCAAAGCTTCGGCCGAGCCTGCTCGGCCTCCACGGTCGTGCGGCATCGTCGGATTCCTCCGACAATGCCGCCCGGCTCATCGGACTCGCGGGTCCTTCCGACGCATCCACGTCGAATCGGCTCGATCCGGACTCGTGGAAGGACCGGTCCCTCTGCACACGTATCGGCAAGGGCCCCGACCGCCTTGAGGCGACGGCCGGCGCGGGCCTCAGTAATTGATGTTGCTGACCTTACCTTGCTTGATGACCACCTGGACGTCGGAATCCTTCTGCTGGGTCAGGGGGTCGAGGGTCCGCTTCTTGAAGTGCCAGTAGCGGGCGTTGTTGTCCTCGCTGGTATCGTCGGGCTTGCCGACGGCCTGGATGACCTCGGACTCGGTCTTGCCCATCACTCGCCGGGAGAACTCCGGCCGCGGGTAGACCGGGTCGGGGGCTTGTGCGGGCGGTGGCGGTCGCAGGACCCGGGACGCGGCGACGTAGAGGCCGCCGGCCAGACCCAGGCCGAACAGCGACCCGAGCAAAAATGTGGTGAGCGGAGCGCCCAGCGCGACAGGGCGGGGGCCGGCATGGCGGACCTCCGGAAGATGGGTAATCGGATCGATCGAGAGTAGGCGGCGATCAGGAGGCGGCCGCCTTGGCGACTGGCCGTTTCTTGCGGGCCGACCGGCCCCAGTCGTCGCGGATCGCGAAGTCGATCAGCCGACGGACCATCGCCGCGTCGATCACCGGGCACGGGCGGTCCGGCACGGCCGCCCGGGTGTTGGTCGCGTCGAACTGCGGCTCGGACGTCCAGTACAGCTCGTACTGCGAGACGAACTCGTAGAACTGGACCTCGGTGTCGTTCAGGTCGGTGGCGGTCCGTGCGCCCCGGGGCCGATGAAGCGGACGCCGGTATAGCCGAAGTAGGCGGCCATGGCGTCCTCCAGCCCGCGCGCCGTCACCGCCGGGTCGGGCGTGAGGTGGTACGTCCGCCCGTGGAGATGCGGGCGGACGAGGATGTCCGTCATGACGGCCGATACCCAGTTGACGGGCACCAGGTTTCGCCGCTCGTCGCCGGTCAGGTCGAGGCGGCACGGGCAGGTCCCAGCCTCCATCCGGACGGTGCTGGGCGTATCGGCTCATCAGGACGAGGTACTGGAGGTACAGGTACAGCCCGTGGTAGGTCGAGGTGAACCCCGTGGCCGAGTCGCCCACGATCACCGCCGGGCGATACACGGTGACCCCGCCGGGGAACTCGGCGGCCCGGACCAGCCGCTCGGCCTCGGCCTTGGAGGCCTCGTAGTCGTTGCGGTAGGTCGCCGGCCGCGGGGTTTCGTCCTCGGCGACCCGATCGGACCGCACGCCGCACACATACGCGGTGGACACGTGGTGGAACGACCGCACCCCGGCCTCCCGGCAGACGTCGAGCACGTTGGCGGTGCCGGTCAGGTTGGTCAGCCAGGGGTCGCGGCCCCGGTCGGCGCCGTGGAATGTCAGGCTGGCGCCGTTGTGGAGCACCTGGCCGCAGTGTCGGGAGACCCACCGCAGGTCGTCGCCGTCGAGGCCCAGGCCCGGCGCGGTCAGGTCGCCGTCCAGGACGTACGGGCGCCGAAGCGGCCGGCCGAGGGACTCTTCCCAGCCGGCCATAATGGCGTCGACGCGGGCGTCGGCCGACTGCCGGCGATCGCCGCGCACCAGCACGGCCATCGGCGTCCCGCGCAGGGTCAGGTCGCGGAGCAGGTAGCGGCCGAGTAGACCGGTCGCCCCGGTCAGCAGGATGATGTCGCTCACGAGCGGGATCCCTCCTCAGCAAGGGGGCCGAGCATGAGCCTCGGCGGGGACGAGGATAAAGATGGTGATGGAGCCAGGGGGGACGACGACGGCATCGCCATCGCGGCCGACACGGACACGACGGCGGGGGCCGGCGCCATCGCGGCCGGCACGGGCACAAGGGAAGCGGCCGGCGCTCGCGGGCGGGCGGCCAGGTCGATGCAGAGGCGAGCAGGGTCGGGCGCATCGGCCAGCCCGATCCATCGCATGACCGCCGGCTCGTCGCGACCCAGGACGAATTCGACCTCGGTCGCGGTCCCGTCCAGGAAGTAGAGCCGTCCGCGCGGACCCGACCGGTGCAGGAAGAATCGGCGGACGCGGTGGCCGGGCAGGCGGCTCATCGGCCCCTCCGGCTCGGAGATCGGGAAGCAGAGGATCTCGATCAGCCGCTCGGAGACCCCGGCCAGGTGCCGGTCGAGCCCCAGCAGCCGCTGGCCATACCGGCAGAAAGCATCCAGGCCGACGTCCACCTCCCGCCTGTCGGGCCAGAGCAGGCGATACCCGGCGAATTGCAACCGGTCCCGCCAACGGTCGCGCGACGCGTCCCTCTGGAACAGGACGGTTATCGATCGATACACGAGGCACCCCCTTCCTGATCGCGGGCGGTCGTCGGGACGGCCGCATCGCGGGCCGGTCGGCCGGCGCCGATGTGGGTGCCATCGCCGGTGCGGGCGTTGACCCGGCCCGGCTGACGCTCACGAACCCGACCGGCAGGAGCGCGGGTACGTGCCGGCGGTACTCGACGTAGGCGTTGCCGAACAATCGGATCAGCTTGCGCTCCTCGACCGGGATGCCGATCGCCAGGTACGCCAGCGCCGCGAGGAACAGGGTGAACCGGTCGAGCGACAGGGTCGGCCCGAGGAGGAACATCGCCAGCAACCCGGTGTAGACCGGGTGCCGGACGCATCCATAGATCCCGGTAGTTCGCAGCTCGGGCGTGCCGGCGGTCCGGTCCGAGGCCGAGGCGGGGCCGAAGAGCTGTGACCAGCCGATGAACTCGAAGAACCCCAGCCGGACGACCAGCCAGAGGATCACCGCCGCCGGCACCGCGAAGATGGCGGCGGCCATCGCCGCACCGGCCGGCTCCGAGACCGGCAGCCGCCAGACAAGCTGACCGGTCGGCTGCCACATGCCCATCACGAGCAGTAGCGCGGTGCCGGTCACCGCGAGGAAAAAGGACCGGATCGCCGGCGCGGGGACCTTCGGCGCGCACCCGCGCCTGCACACCGACCTGGGCAAAGAAGGAATGCACGAATCCGAAGAGGGCAAACAACGCGACGTTCCACAGCGACCGGCCGGTCGACCGAGGCGATCCCCGTGTTGACCCACGGCCATCCCAGGCGCCGAGCGACCGCCGGCAGCGCGGCGTCCTGCTCGACCCAGGCGAAGAACAGGAGCGTCGGGGCCAGTCCGAGACCCAGGTTGACGGCGAACCAGGCCAGCCTGGTCGGCCAGGATGGTTCGCCGGTAGCGACATCCGGTCGCACCGCGGTTGGATTCATGGCTTTCATTTCTGTCTATGGCATGGCAAGGAAGGATCAGGGTTCCGGCCCGATCCGACCCAGGACATCCCCGGGGCCCGTTCTCGCAGCCCGGCCGATCGCTGGAGCAGGACCGGCCGAGTCTCCGGACGATCGTCCGCGACAGCATACCGCACCCGACACGCGCAACGACACGGTGGACGCGGTTTGCGGGAGAGCAGGCGCGATCTCCTCGTCCGGAGGACCGCCGAGCCGGGCTCGAGCGGTCCCGATCGATAAGGCAAATTCCGGGCCGATTGGCGCGATTCGCATCCCTGATCTCGATCCGACAAGCGATCGCCCGGGCCACGCCCCGCAGGCGTTCACGCGTGTGATCGCCGCTGGAAATGCGGGACGAGCTGGCGACGCGGCGTTCGGCGGACGCGGCCGTTTCGCATCGTATCCTGATGGCGACGGTCGCGGGGATTGCGCCAAACTACAAACGCAAGCCGTTTCCTGGAAATTGGTTCCATCGTTTCGTCCGGGGCATGCCATGCGGATGGGGCGGGGTAGTCGAGGGCCGTCGGCGTGGGAAATTCGCCGGGAAATCGGAAGCCTACCGCCGATAGCTCGCGATCGATTACAATTCCAGGTATTCGTGCCCGAGAGGGCACACGCCCGCCCGTGGCGGCGACCGAGGGAGGCACCGGAATTGCCTGATGAGAAGGAGACCTGAACCTTATCAGGCGTCCCGTGGCAGTGCCGCCGGGCGGGCCAAGCCCTTCCGCGACGTACCGCGGGGCGGGCGAGACAAAACTCAGGCGAATCGGCCGGCCGCAACGGCGACGGCAGGGCGGAGCAATGTCGGTGCGGCCCACCTCTCCCATCCGGGCCGTCAGAAAGGAATTTGCATCAATGAAGAGAATTCACTTCTGCTGGCATCATGTCTCGAAGCTCGGCTGGCTCGCGGCGTCCCTGATGATGCTGGCCTTGCCCGGCGCCGCGCGCGCGGGCGAGGCCGACCTGGTCCTGCCCGACGTCCACCAGACGCGGTTCCTCGGCGGCATGATGAGCGGCCAGACGCTGCTGATAATGGGTCTATTCATCTGCGCCGCGGGGCTAGTGTTCGGGCTGGTGATTTACCGGCAGCTCAAGCAGTTGCCGGTCCACCAGTCGATGCGGGAGGTCTCCGAGCTGATCTATGCGACGTGCAAGACCTACCTGCTCAACCAGGGCAAGTTCATCGTCTTGCTCTGGCTGTTCATCGCGGCGGTGATCGTGGCCTACTTCGGGTTCCTGTCGCCGGGCTCGGAGGTCGAGGCGGCCGACGGCGCGGCGGGGATCTCGCGGCCGGGCCGGGTCGGGATCATCCTGCTGTTCAGCCTCATCGGCATCGTCGGCAGCTACTCCGTGGCGTGGTTCGGCATCCGGATCAACACGTTCGCCAACAGCCGGACCAGCATGGCCTCGCTGACCGGCTCGCGGTTCCTGTGCTACTCGATCCCGCTCAGGGCGGGGATGTCGATCGGCATGGTGCTGATCAGCGTCGAGCTGTTGATCATGCTCTGCATCCTGCTGTTCGTGCCGAGGACGCTGGCCGGGCCCTGCTTCATCGGGTTCGCGATCGGCGAGAGCCTGGGGGCCGCCGCGCTGCGGGTCGCGGGGGGGATCTTCACCAAGATCGCCGACATCGGCGCCGACCTGATGAAGATCGTCTTCAAGATCGACGAGGACGACGCGCGGAACCCCGGCGTGATCGCCGACTGCACGGGCGACAACGCGGGCGACTCGATCGGGCCGACGGCCGACGGGTTCGAGACCTACGGCGTCACCGGCGTGGCGCTGATCACGTTCATCACGCTGGCCGTGTTCCAGACGCAGGTGCAGGCCGACCTGCTGGTCTGGATCTTCGCGATGCGGATCCTGATGATCGTCGCCAGCGGCGTGGCGTACCTGGTGAACGAGTCGATCTCGCGGAAGATGTACCTGAACGATTCGCAATTCAATTATGAAGACCCGCTGACGCGACTGGTCTGGGTGACCAGCGCGATCTCGATCGTCGGCACCTACCTGGCGAGCTTCCTGCTGATCCCCAACCTGGCCGGCGACGGTCATCTGTGGTGGAAGCTTGCGACGGTGATCACGCTGGGCACGCTGGCCGGCGCGATCATCCCCGAGGTGACCAAGGTGTTCACCTCGACGCACTCGCGGCACGTCCGCGAGGTGGTGACGGCCAGTCGCGAGGGGGGCGCGTCGCTCAACGTGCTCAGCGGGCTGACGGCGGGGAACTTCTCGGCCTTCTGGGTGGGCGGCGTGGCGATCGTCTCGTTGATGACGGCCGCCTACGGGATGACCCAGACCTTCCCGTCCGGCCTGATGGTCGCGCCGGCGGTCTTCGCCTTCGGCCTGGTCGCGTTCGGCTTCCTGGGGATGGGGCCGGTGACGATCGCGGTGGACAGCTACGGGCCGGTCACCGACAACGCGCAGAGCGTCTACGAGCTGTCGCTGATCGAGCAGCAGCCGGACATCGCCGAGAACCTCCGCCGCGACTTCGGCTTCGAGCCCGACTTCCAGCGCGCCAAGCTGCTGCTCGAGGAGAACGACGGGGCGGGCAACACCTTCAAGGCCACGGCCAAGCCGGTGCTGATCGGCACGGCGGTCGTGGGCGCCACGACGATGATCTTCTCGATCGTGGTGCTGCTGGCGGGGGTGACCGACCCGGCGACCGGGCACGTGACGGGCCTCGACCCGTCGCACGTGGCGAACCTGTCGATCCTGCACGCGCCCTTCGTGCTGGGGATGCTGTTCGGCACCGCGGTGATCTACTGGTTCACCGGGGCGAGCATGCAGGCGGTGATCACCGGGGCATATCGCGCGGTCGCGTTCATCAAGCGAACGATGCGGCTCGACGGCACGGCGAAGGCGAGCATCGAGGACTCGAAGCGGGTGGTGGCCATCTGCACGCGATATGCGCAGGCGGGGATGCTCAACATCTTCCTGACGATCTTCTTCATGACGCTGGGCGCGGCGTTCGTCAACCCGTATTTCTTCGTCGGCTACCTGATCGGCCTGGCGATTTCCGGGCTGTACCAGGCGATCTTCATGGCCAACGCCGGCGGCGCCTGGGACAACGCCAAGAAGATCGTCGAGACCGAGTTGCGGTTGAAGGGCACGCCCCTGCACGCGGCGACCGTCGTGGGCGACACGGTGGGCGACCCGTTCAAGGACACGAGCTCGGTGGCGATGAACCCGATCATCAAGTTCGCGACGCTCTTCGGCCTGCTCGCGGCCGAGCTGGCCGTCGTGATGCCGGTCGCCTGGCGAGCCATCCTGGCCGTCGTGTCGTTCGCCGCCGCGCTGGCGTTCGTCTACCGCAGCTTCTACGGCATGCTAATCGAGGCCTCCGAGGAGACCAGCAGCTCCGACGAGCAGGTCGGTGACCTGGTCGAGGTCTCCTGAAGAAGCCCTCGGGGGGCCGAACCGATCGGGTGGGCCGAGCCTCGCTCCCACCACCCAGTCGGTTCGGCCCGACCGATCCCGCCGACAGTGCGCCATCCCACCCGAGGGTTCGGCGATGAGGCTCGCCGCGGGCCGGGATGAGAGGGCAAGCCACCCTGTCCGAGAGGCCCGAACGGGGCCTCGCTCTTCGCGACGGGCGACCCTCGCCAGGAGGCCGCGCGGCGATCGGGGGTTGGCGGCCGACCCGAAGGATCGAGTAATATATGGGATGTGGGACCTGGAGCCGCGGCCCTCCGGCCGCGGCGACCCTGGCGCCCCCACCGCAGCCGGCCCCGACGGTGCGGCCCCTCTATCGAGGAATCACCATGACCCCCAGGATACTCTCCCAGATGAATCCCGCCACGTACGTCTGGTTCCTGATTTTCGTACTGGTCGGCATTGCGATCCTCCTGTGCATCTTCCTGGCCAAGTACGCCAACCTCTGGCTCCAGGCGAAGATGACGTCGGCCAGCATCAGCATCCTCGAGCTGGTCGGGATGTCGTTCCGCAAGGTGAACCCGAACATCATCGTGCGGTCGAAGATCATGGCCTATCAGGCGGGCCTCTCGGAGAAGGACGGGATGACCACGCGGGCATCGAGGCGCACTACCTGGCCGGCGGCAACGTGCCCAACGTGGTGCGGGCGCTGATCGCGGCCAACCGGGCCGACATCCCGCTGTCGTACAAGCGGGCCGCGGCCATCGACCTGGCCGGGCGGAACGTTCTCGAGGCCGTGCAGACGAGCGTCAATCCCAAGGTCATCCCGTGCCCCGACCCCAGCTCGGGCCGCAATAGCATCGACGGTGTGGCCAAGGACGGCATCCAGCTCAAGGTCAAGGCGAAGGTCACGGTGCGGACCAACCTCGATCGACTGGTCGGTGGCGCCACGGATGAAACGATCATCGCGCGGGTCGGCGAGGGCATCGTCAACGCGATCGGCTCGGCCGACACCCACAAGCAGGTGCTGGAGAAGCCCGATACGATCTCGAAGCGAGTGCTGGAGAAGGGGCTCGACGCCGGCACGGCGTACGAGATCCTGTCGATCGACATCGCCGACGTGGACGTGGGCGACAACATCGGCGCCAACCTCCAGGCGCTCCAGGCCGAGGCGGATACCCGCGTGGCGCGGGCCAAGGCCGAGGAGCACCGGGCGTTCTCCGTCGCCAAGGAGCAGGAGATGATCGCGCAGGTGCAGGAGAACCGCGCCAAGGTCGTCGAGGCCGAGGCCGAGATCCCCCGCGCGATCGCCGAGGCATTCCGGCGGGGGAATATCGGCGTCAACGAATACTACAACCTGAGGAACGTCCAGGCCGATACCGAGATGCGCAACGCGATCGCCGGCACGGGCAACACGCGGCGGGATAACATCTCGCCGTCGTGATTGCGATGCGGGCGGGCGTCCGCGGTGGCCGCGGGAGGGTCGTGCCGAGACCTGGACAACGCCTTGAACCGCAGGAGGACCCATGCCACTCCTCCCTCGAGAACGGCAGTTCATGGATCTCTACATCCGCGAGATGCACCTGGGGCAGAATGCCGGGCACGCTCATCGCCTTTCCCGGGACCGCGGCATCACGTACGATCATTACCTGCGGCTCGAGCCGGCGTACATGGAATACTGGGGCGGGGCCGGCAACTGGGGTGGTCCATATCCTCCGCTCCCCGACGATCCCGAGATGTCCTGTCCCTGGGACTCGCGGGAGCACGTCGAGGCGAGGATTGCCGAGGTCGAGCCGCTGTTGCATTCGCGATGAGGGTTCGCTCCGGAAGGTTGGGAAAGCGGTGTGGGTGGATTTTGACGGGTGAAGCCCGGCGAATCGATGGGCAAAGCCTTTATGTCAAAACGACGGGTCTTGACAGAGGCTGAGTCCGACTTCGTCCATCACTACTGCCGCGAGGTCGTGATGGGAGTCCAGGAGCCGGGCGACTGCGAGCCGGGCCCGGCCACTCGCTGGCTCCGGGCACACGACATCTTCCCGAGCACCATGCAGCCGTTCCAGTACGCCGAGCAGAGCTCGAACGAGGATTACATCAACTGGATCACGGATACTCCGCTTCCACCGTTCCGACCCGCCTGGTCATCGCGTGAGGAATTCGAGGCCCGGGCCGCCGAGATCGTGGAAGCTTACCCCGTGTTGAAGACATGGCCATCGGCCCTGCCGGGGTATGCTCCCCAGCATTGCGGGGCCGCAAGCTGACCGCGAATCTCCCACCCCAGAGATGACCGAGGACCCACCCGGATGCAGTTCCAGCTCCTGCTGCAGTTCATCATCCCACTGACGTTCCTGGCGATCTGGGCGTTGACGTCGCTCCTGAACCGCGATGCGCAGCCGATGCCACCGCGGCCCGGTGCGAGTCGGGGGCCGGGCGGCGGGCCTCCCCGGCCCGGCGGAGGGGGCGGATTCTCGCCGTCGCGCGCGGCGAGGCTCTGGCCGCCGGTCGAGCGACCGGAGCGGGCCGGACGGTGGTCGAGCGGACCGCGCCCGCGCGATGGTCGGCGCCGGCGGGCTCGGGGTCGGGACGGCCGGCCGGCGGGTCCGCGCGGGGCGACGACGGGATCACGATCCTCGAGTCCCAGACGCGTTCGTCGGCGGGCTCGTCGTCTTCGTTCTCACCCTCCTCCTCGGCGGCGAGCCCTCGGGGGCGCGCGCGGCATCGGCGCGGGCCTGCGGCGGGCAGTCTCGCGAGGACGGGCGGCGCCGGCGCCCGCCAGCAAGCCCGTCGAGCGCGAGCGGTCGCGCAGTCTGACCGGCCTTACGGGCGAGGCCCTCGGGGTGAAGCAGGGCAAGCCCCTGTCGATCACGCCGCTCACCTCGCAGTTCGTTCCCATCGCCTCGCCGCTCAGCTCGGCCTCGCACTCGATGCTGGCCGAGACGAGCACGGGCCGGCCGGCCCAGCCGTCGATGACCGCCGAACAGGTGCGCTCGCTGATCGCCACGCCCGGCAAGCTGCGCGAGGTCGCGCTGCTCGGCGAGCTGCTCCAGCCGCCGGTCGCGCTCCGGCCGACTCGACGCCCGCACTGATCCGGCGGGCGGGAATCCTCGAACCGGCCGATCCGCGGGTCCGACGGGGGACTGGCCATGGCGAAGCTGATCATCATGCGGCCGGTCAAGCCTAGCGTCTTTAGGGGTCCAGCGAGTCACATCCTCGTCGACGGATGGACTGCCGGCTATCTCGCCGCCGGGATGAAGGTCGAAGTTCCGCTCCAGGCCGGCCGCCACGAGGTGTCGGCGCGAATGGGCTTCATGCGGAGCTCGATCTTCTCGGTCGAATGCGAGCCGGAGACGATGCTCTGTCTGCGGGTCGCCTTCCGTCCGTTCCTCGATCTCCCCCGCTCGCTGGCGTTTGTGCTCTACGCCAGCGGGCCGGTCATCGTCTTCGTGATTGGGGGTATCCACCGCGCCCTCGTGGCCGACACGACGGAGCACGTATGGTTCATGGAGTTCCTCCTGCCATTCGCAATCCTGTCATACGCCGTGGCGGCGGCGGTGATGGCCGCCACCCGGCTTGGATCGCTGCGTCTCGAAACCATGCCGGCCGTCGATTCGGCGAGTAGGCAGGTCGCTCTCCCGGTCACGCCGCATTGGCGGATCAAGATCACTGTGCGTGGACTGATGATCGCGGTGGCTATGCTGGCGGTGCTGCTCGGGTTCGGGGTCCATCGGTGGCGCACCACAAGAGGAGACCTCTTCCGGCGCCTGGCACTCCGGCATGCGCGGTGGGAAACAGGTCACCGGGAGTTTGTGGATCATCTGAAAGCCAGGTTGGATGCCGAGACGGTAAACAGTCTCGCCGGGATGTTTGCCGCGCGGGCCGATTACCACGCGGCCATGCGGCGGAAGTACGAGGAGGCCGCGGCACGGGGGGCGATGTCGGTCGAGCCCGACCCGCCCGAGCCGCCGTGAGTGCGGGTCTTTCACCTGGTTCCGATCGGTTCGGTTGCACCGGCGCGAGGGCGGGCCGGTCCCCACGATCTTGTAAAGCTGGGCTCGTGAAGCGACCGATCTCAATGGCGATCCGAAGTACCAAAGCGGTCCACGCGATCGGGAGAGCAGGGTGGGTACTCCCCACCGACGAAGGCCCTCGCCGGTGGGCGATGCCCAAGCCACGCCACGCTGCTCGGCTCGCCGCTCTTCCCGTTTGGGTGGATCGATTTCGTCCTCAACGCCAATGGTTTGGCCCGCTCGAGTTTTCCGGGTGGCATCTCCACGGATGGAGTGTGCGGCGTCCTGCCGCGCACCTTCGATCCCCACAACACGTGTCCGCCGTCAACGAGGGAGATGCTCGATGACGATACTCCGCACTCCGCGCACGCGCAGCGGCCCCGCCGTGGCCGCGCTCTCCATCGCCGCCGGGATGCTCTGCGCCTCGACGCTCGCACCGATAGCCCGGGCCACCGAGCCCACCCCGATCTCCTGGCGCGACGATTACGGCGGCGCCCTCGAGGAGGCCCGCGCCACCAACCGCCTGGTCTGGATCCAGTTCACCGGGCCGTGGTGCCCGAACTGCGTGAGGATGGAGCGCGACTCGTTCCCCGACGCCGACATCATCGGGCACACGCAGCGGTCGTTCGTCCCCCTGAAGCTCCGCTCCGACGTCCACGAGCAACTGGCGCTGGCGTTCAACCTGTCGGGCCTGCCCGCCACCGTGCTGGTCGCGCCCACCCGCGAGATCGTGGCCGTCCGCCAGGGCTATCTCGGACCCGAAGAGCTCGACCAGCTGCTCAGCCAGAGCCTGGCCACCTGGCGCGACCGCGAGGCCGCGGCCAAGAAGACCGGCGACGCGGGCAAGACCGAGGTCGCCTCGACCCGGGCCGGGACGGGACGGCTGGGGCCAAACCGAAGGCCAAGGACGATCCGCAGCCGGCGCTGGCGGGCTATTGCCCGGTCAGCCTGATCACCGACCGGCGGCTGGTGCCCGGCCGGGCCGAGCACACCGTCGAGCATGACGGCCACCGCTACCGATTCGCCGGCGCGTCGCAGGTCGACCAGTTCCGCAAGGACCCCGAGCGGTTCATCCCGGTGAACCGCGGGAATTGCCCGGTGACCCAGATGGAGCAGGACGCCGCGAAGCCCGGGAATCCCCGCTGGGGATTGCTCTACCAGGGCCGGCTGTTCGTCTTCGCCAGCGACGAGGCCCGGCGACGGTTCCTCGACGATCCCCTGCGGTACGCGATGGTCAACGTGGCCGAGCAGGGATTCTGCCCGCACTGCCTGGGCGAGACCGGCCTGCTCGTCCGCGGCGACCCGAAGTGCGCCGTCACTCGCGACGGCCGCCGCTACTGGTTCCCCGACGACACCCACCGCGCGGCCTACCTTGCGGCGGCCCCGTCGGCCTCATCGACGGATGCCGCCTCGGCGGCCAGCACGGCCAATGCCCCCTCCGCCACTACCCGCCGCTGAGTCGCAGGGCGCGACTCAACAGGGATGCGAGGGGCCAGCACGGTCCGGTGGCATACCGGTCATTTGAACACGAATGACACGAAACTCACGAAACAGGGTCGCGGCGACCGTTTGGTCGCAGCGCCTCGCGGTTGCGTTGCTCAGACGAGCCCGACGCGCCAGCGAGTGGATGACCTGGTCGGCCCGGGGATCCACTCGCTGGCGCGTTGCATTCATCCCTCATCTCTCATCCCTTCCCTGGTCGGCCCGGGGATCCACTCGCTGGCGCGTCGGGCTCGTATCGGCGGGATGGTCTCATCGTCCGCAATCCCACCGTTCGGCGCCGAGCATTCCGTCGAGGATCGAAACCAAGTCCGTGATCGATCGAGAGCCCTGTCGGCTGCCGCGGCCGGATTGCGACAGAGCAGGGGGTCGGCACGCTGGTGTCCGGTGCAGGCGGAAAAACTCCGCTTGATGTCCCGGGCGAGAGCGTCTATGTTATCGCCGACCTGATTCCCGGATGCACGGCAATGGAATGCGACCTCGACGAGGTATCAGGGCAAATGATGTTGCCCCTCCCGAACGCCGCACCTGCGCAGCCAACGCGGACTCCGGCCCGAGCCGGGCCGAGCGCGATGGGTCGCATCCTTCCTGCCCATCCTGGGCTCCGGCGCGCCTGCCGGCGCCATCGCCTTGCGCCTCCTCCGGATTTCCCGCGGCGACCGCCGATGGTCCGCGACCCGACCGGGATGGTCGTCGTCGCGGGTACACCGTCGCGGCGCGCCCCACGGCACCTCGAGCAAAAGGAGTATCGCCCGATGACCGTTCGCTGGAAGCCCTTGATGATCCTGTCGGGTCTGTTCCTGGTCGTGGCCCTGGTGGGCGTCATCGCCATCACGGTGGCCATGATGCCGCGATCGGCGCAGGACATCGTCAAGGTCGCGCGGACCGCCCGCGAGGCCGGGCAGTTCGATAATGCCGCGATCCACTACCAGCGGGCGCTCCAGGTCGACCCGCGCAACGCCGCGATCCACGAGGATTTCGCCGGGCTGTATCGCGACTGGTCGCGCCAGGCGACCGACGAGCAGCGGCCGGTGCTGCGGGCCAAGTGGCTCGAGCAGACCGATAAGGCGGTCAAGTACGACAAGGTCGGCGCGGGCCCCGCGTCGCGAGCGGCTTCGCGATGCCATGGACCTGGAGCTGACGCTCGACGCGATCTACTGGGTCGGGCGCACTCCTGGACATCCAGCCCGATGAGGTGGACGCCCACTACGTCCTGGCCGCCGAGGCGCTGGAGGAGCGTACGCCGAACATCCCCGAGGTCAAGCGGCACATCGAGGTGATCGAGAAGGGCAAGGCCCCGGCCGTCCGCCGGCTCTGGCTGCGGGCGCGGCTGGCCGATCGCACGGGCGACGAGAAGGGCGTGGCCGCGGCGCTGGCCGAGGCCCGTTCGGCGGCGACGCCCGCGGGCGGCGACACCGACGTCGTCGACCGCTTCGCCCGGCTGAGGCTGTCGGCGATGGACGTCCAGAAGGAGTCCGGCCTGGCAGCCGCTGGCCGAACGGGTCGCGCGGCTCCGCGAGCAGGTCAAGGACGCTGGGCAAGCCCGACGAGCTGCCGCCCGGCCGGGTCGTGCGGCTGCGGTCGATCCTCGAGCTCACGCAGCGGTCGCTGACCGACCGCTCGACCAAGCTGCCGCCCGAGGGCCGCAGGTCGGTCGCCGACCTGGCCGACGCGATCGAGGTGGACCTCGAGGCCGTGTTCCGCCAGGTGCTGGCCGACGGCCGGCATCCCGACCTCCAGACGTATCTCTCGTACGCCGACCATCTGCGACTCCGCCACCAGGCCGACCGCTGCCTCGAGATCGTCCACCGCGCCTTGCAGACGCCCCAGGCGTCGCAGCGGGCCTCGATGGCCTTCGTGCTGGGCCTGCACCTGGTGGCCGTGGATATGATCCTCTCGCGGACCGGCGACGCCGAGCGGTTCGACAAGGCGATGCCGCACGTCAAGGCGCTGCTGGAGAGCTCCGAGGCAGCGATACCAGGCCCTGGGGCACCTGCTGGCCGGCTCGATCGACCTGGACCGCTCGGGGATCTCGCGCGACCTGACCGCGGGCGACGACGCGAACGGCAAGGCCGGGGCGGCGGCGGCAGGGCCCGCGAAGCCGGTCCAGCCCAAGCTGCGCAACAGCGCGCTCAATCACCTCAAGCTGGCCGCCGCCGGCCTGCCCGACGTCGCCGAGGCCCAGGCGAAGTACGGCGTCGCGCTGGTGCTGTCGCAGGAGCAGAACCTCGGCCGCCAGTACCTCCAGAACGCCCTGCGGCTCCAGGGCACGCAGCCGCAGGGCGTGCTCGACTCGCAGTACCAGTTCTGGGCCGCCTGGACGATCCTCCAGGCCGGCTATCCCGAAGAGGCCGAGCCGATCGTCCAGTCGATGCTCCGCCAGGTCGAGCAGGGCACGCTTCCCCGCGACATGGAGGCCTCGCTGCACCTGCTCCAGGGCGAGCTCTACCAGGCCCGCCGAAGCCCCGAGGACCTGAAGCGGGCGATCGTCGAGTTCGACAAGGCGAGTGCCGCCGGCCAGGCCATGACGCCGACCGTCGCGATCCGCCTGGCGCAGATCGACGTCCAGCTCCACCAGTATGACCGCGCCCTCGCCCGGCTCGCGGAGCTGCGGTCGCAGGGCAAGGGGGGCGCGTCGGCCGAGCACCTCGCCGTGTTCACGCTCGAGGAGATGGGGCGCAGGCCCGAGGCCCGCGCTCTGTTGAAGCAGGCGCGCACCGCCTACCCGCGCAGCGTCGAGCTCGCCGGGCTCGAGGCGGCGCTGCTGGTCAAGGACGGCAAGCCCGCCGACGCCGACGCCGCACTCGAGCGGTTCCTCCGCGAGCAGCCCGAGAACACCGGGCTCGCCATGTTGCGCGCCCAGATCCAGTCGGACGACCTCAAGGCGCCCGACCGCGCCCGCCAGATCCTCGAGGCGGTCGCCGGGCGGACCGACAGCTCGGCCCCGCTGATCCAGCTCGCCGCGCTCGAGCTCGACGCCAACCGGATCGACGACGCCGCGGCGGTCGTCGCCAGGATCCGCGCCCGCTGGAAGGACTCGGCCAGTGTCAACGTCCTCGAGGCCCAGGTAGCCCTGCGTCGCGGCAAGCCGGCCGAGGCCATCGCGCACTTCAACGCGGCGCTTCGCAAGGACCCGGACAACAAGATCGTCCAGTACTGGAAGGCCCAGCTCGACAGCCGGACCGGCTCGGTCGAACGAGGCCGCCCGCGCCCTCGAGGAAATCGTCCGCGACCGGCCCGTCAAGGAGGTCGACGACGGCACCACGCTGCTCTCCGCAGCGCAGTCGGCGCTGGCCGGCCTGTCGCTCCAGTCCCGCGACTTCGACGAGGCCATCCGCCGGTTCGAGGAGCTCAAGCGCAGCAGCCGCACCGGCACTCTCAGCCGCCCCGACCGCTGGAAGCTGATCACGGCCTACGTGAACAAGGGCGAATGGCCCGCGGCGCAGGCCGAGATGGCCGCGATCCTGAACGATCCCAGGACACCCCCCACCCACGAGGAGCGGGTCCGCGGCGCCGGCTTCTACCGGCAGCAGGGCGAGAGCGCCGCGGCGATGGCGCAGCTCGACTACGTGCTGAAGGTCGACCCGGCCAACCCGTCGGCCGTGGTGACCCGGTCGTACATCCTGCTGCAGGACAAGCAGCCCGACCAGGCCGCCGCCGTGCTGCGCACCGCGATCGAGCGGTCCACCGCCGCCGCCGGCAAGCCGAGCCGCCGGCCGTGTTCTTCCTGATGCTCGCGGCCGTCGAGAACGAGCGGCCCCCCGCCGCCGACGCGCTGACCGCGCGATCAAGGCGATCGACGATGGCCTGCAGCATCCACCCGCTCGAGAGCGAGCTGGTCAAGGCCCGGTACCTGGCGCTCACGGCCGCCAGCCGGGCCGACGAGGCGATCACGTTCCTCGAGGCCAAGGCCAAGGAGGACCCGAAGGGCCCGTTCCGCCGGCTGCTCGTCGAGAAGCTTCGCGAGCAGAAGCACTATGACCGGGCCGAGGCGATGCTGGTCGACCTGCACAAGGAATTCCCCGGCGAGTCGAACCTCGCCGCGGCGCTGGTGCAGATCGTCTCGCTGCGGGCCGCCGAGGCGTCGGCGCGCGGCCAGGCCGACCAGCGCCGGCAGCTCGAGGATCGCGTCGCCTCGATGATCCGCGAGTACCGCACCCGCTATCCCGGGCGACGCCGCGTTCCTCCAGGCCGAGTGCGACATGGCCGCGCGGCGGGGCGACTTCACCCAGGCCATCGCCACGACCCACGAGATCGACAAGGTCGCGCCGCTCGTCCACGCTCGGGCCCTTGCTCCGCGTCCGGCTCTTCAGCCTGCTCGATCGGCCCGAGGAGGTCGCGCGCGCCTATGGCGAGGCGATCGACCGCGAGCGCGGCGCGCGGCAGGCTCGATTACCGCATCCTGCTGGGCCAGGTCCGGCTGCGGATGGGCGACGCCGACGAGGCCATGCGCCAGGCCGGGCTGGTCCTCGGCGTCGACAAGCGGCGGATCGATGCGCTGCTGCTCCAGGCGAGGGCGCTGGCCGAGTCGGGGGCGACGCCCAGCGACCGCGAGGTCCGCCGCCGCGACGCCGTCACCCGGCTTCGCACGCTGATCAAGGAGAACCCGGCCTACCGCGGACGCCTACCACGCCCTGGCGGACATCCAGCTGAAGTCCGGCGACCGCGACCGGGCGCCGTCGCCGTGCTCAAGCGACGACCTGCGGCGCCAACCCGCAGGACGCCGCGCGCCGCCGGCCAGCTCGTCCAGTTGCTCGCCGGCCCCCGCGGCAAGGATCAGCCCGCCCCCGCGGCCGACCTCGCCGCCGCCAGGACGCTCGCCGACGAGATCGCCGGCCGCGACACCAAGGGGACGATGATGCTCGTCGCTCGCGAGCGGCTTCCACCGCGCCGATCAGCTCGACCTGGCGCTGCCCCTGGCTCGCCGGGCCGCCGCCAGGCTCGACTCGCCGTCCGTCCACCTGGCGCTCGGCGACCTCCTGCTCTCCGTCGCCGAGAAGCACCCCACCGACGCCTCGGCCCGCAAGACCTTCCTCGAGGCCGTCGCCGAATACGACCGGGTCCTCGCCGCCGCGCCCGACTCGATCGAGGCCGTCAACAACAAAGCATGGATCATGCATACGTACCTGGGTCGCAGCCGCGAGGCTCTCGACCTGGTCGTCGCCCTGCGAAGCCGGGCGATCCCCGTGACCTTGCCCTGCGAGTTCTTCGATACCATGGGTGCGATCCAGGAATCGGTCGGCAAGGCCAACGATGCCGAGTCGTCGTACCTCGAGGGGCTCAAGAAGGACGACCGGAACGCCGTGCTGAACTTCCACTTCGGCCGGCTGCTCGCAACCGACCGAACGCGGGCCTCGAGAGCCCGGTTCCACCTGAACAAGGCGCTGGCCGACCGGGGCCGGCTCAGCTCCACGATGGCCCACGAGGCCGACAGCCTGCTCAAGAACCTCGGCGGCGGCGGCATCCGGGCGAACTGACCGCCCGCCGGCGACGCGACTCGCCGAGCCCATCGGCGCCCGGTCGGGACTGCACCTGACCCGACCGCGGCGCTCGACATCGGCCGGCGATGTTTGTTAAATTCGCCTCATCGCAGGGCGACGACGCGAGGGCCTTTGCGGCCCTCGCGCCGACCGTCGCTCGGCCTCGGGCGGGAAGGCCCGACCTACCTCATCCACGACCACGGGACGAACCATGAGACGCATCCTGATCCTCCTCGCGCTGACCCTGGCACCGGGATTGATCCTGGGCCTCGAGGCCCTCGCGACGGCCGCGGCCGACGACGACAAGCCGGTCGTCGTCATCGACACCTCGCTGGGCAAGATCACCGTCGAGCTCGACGCCAAGAACGCCCCCAAGACCACCGAGAACTTCCTCAAGTACGTCGACGCCAAGTTCTACGACGGCCTGGCGTTCCACCGGGTGATCCCGGGCTTCATGATCCAGGGTGGCGGCCTCGACGCGAACCTGAAGGAGAAGGAAGAGGGCAAGCGGGCGCCGATCCGCAATGAGAGCGGCAACGGCCTGACCAACGACCGCGGCACGATCGCCATGGCTCGCACGGGCGACCCGCACTCGGCGACCTCGCAGTTCTTCATCAACCACGGCGACAATCACCGGCTCGACGAGCGGCCCGGCTACGCGGTCTTCGGCAAGGTCATCGAGGGGATGAACGTCGTCAACAAGATCGCCAGCGTCCGCACGGGCTCGCGACCGGACCCGCGTGGTGGATTCGAGCCGATGCGCAACGTCCCGGTCGAGCCGGTGATCATCAAGAGCATCCGGCGGAAGGACAAGAGCTAGCGGATGTTACTCCGGGCCGCGGCCCGGAGCGGCCCTTGACCGACCCGCGGACGTGCCCATAAGATGGCTTTCCATCCGGCCGGTCCCCGCCCGCGCCGGGCCGCGCGGTATCGGGACCGGCGTGCGGTGTGATCTCCCTCGATATCCATCCTCCGGACAGATCTGAGAGACAAAGGAATCGCGAATGTCTCACGTCGTCGCCAAGCCCTGCTTCGACTGCAAGTACACCGACTGCGTGGTGGTCTGCCCGGTCGATTGCTTCTACGAAGGGGTGCAGATGCTCTACATCCACCCCGATGAGTGCATCGACTGCGAGGCGTGCGTGCCCGAGTGTCCGGTCGAGGCGATTTTCCACGAGGACAATCTCCCCGAGGAGTGGAACGACTTCATCGCCCAGAACGCCAAGCAGTCGACCGTCTGCCCGGTCGTCACCGAGAAGAAAGAGGCGCTGGAAGGCCCGGAGTGCCAGCCCAAGAAGAAGGCGTGATCGCCGTCGAAGCCCGCCCCGCGCCGGCGCGTCCGGGCGCACCTGGACCCCAAGGAAACCAAACCCCGGCACCCCGCCGGGGTTTTCTTTTTGGCCGCCGGGCCGCCGCCCGGATTCGCGGCGAGATGCGAGAAACCCGTGACGATCGGGCGGCCGCCGGGCAGTAGGGGAGGAACGCGACCCGACTCGGAGGCGAAGCCATGGTGGGCCGATCAACCGGCCGGGGATTCACGCCGCTGGGCACCCTGTTCGCCTACGGCGCGATCGGCGGCCAGAGCGATGCCGAGCTGATCGAGCTGTTCGCCGGCGGCCGCGCCGCCGAGGCCGCGTTCGAGGCCCTGGTCGCGCGGCACGGCCCCGAGGTCCTGAAGGCCTGCCGCCGCGTCCTGGCGGACTCCAACGACGTCGACGACGCCTTCCAGGCGACCTTCCTGGTGCTGGCTCGCCGGGCCAGGACGCGGTCGATCGCGCGGCCCGACTCGCTCGGCCCCTGGCTGCACGGCATCGCGCTTCGGGTCGCACGCAAGGCCCGGGTCGCCGCGGCCCGCCGTCGCCGGCACGAGGGCCGCGCCGTCCCTCGCGCCGACGAGGATCCGACCCGCCGGGATGACCTGGCCGGCGCCCTCCGCGACGAGGTCGACCGCCTGCCCGAGGTGCTGCGGATGCCGGTCGTCCTCTGCTACCTCGAGGACCTGACCTACCGCGCCGCGGCGCATCGGCTCGCGGTCTCGGAGGGCACGATCCGCGGCCGACTGGTCAAGGCGCGGGGCCTGTTGCGCTCGCGGCTCGTCCGGGCTGAGGGGCTCGCCATGGAGGAACGCCCCGCGAAACGCGATCGCCCGGCGCGGGTGCCGCCGGCGCTGGCCCTCGCCACAATCCGCACCGCGATGACCATGACGAAGTCCCCGTCGCCGGTCGGTGCGGGTCCGGCGAGCCTCTCGGCGGCCGTCGCCGATCTACTGGAAGGAGTCCCGTTGATGAGACGATTGACCCGGTGGATGATCGCGGCCGCGGCCGCGTCGGCCCTGGCGATCGGGATCGCCGCGGCCGGCGGCGGCGGAGCACCGGCCGCGCTGGGCGACGACAAGCCGGCGGCCCGCGCCGTCGCAACCGGCGAATCCCCGGGCGTGCAGGAAGCCCAGCCCCCGCCTCGTCTGAGGAAGCGCCTGACCCTGAACGCCGCGATCGAGCGGCTGCTCGACCAGCAGAAGCGGACGCACGCCGATCGGCTCGAGATCCCCCCGGCCGTCGCCGACCGGCTGACCAGGCGCTCTGCTCCCCGCCCGACCCCGCGCGGGACCTGCTCGCCGAGCCGCCTCCCCAGATGGACATTAACATCAGCGTGCCGCTCGATGTCAGCCTGAAGCGCCGGGCGCGGGCGCGCTGGACCTGCACGGCGGATCGCGTCGCCGAGGCGCAGTACCAGGACATGGCAGTGAACGCCATCGACACCCTGTACACAGTCTATGTCAACGCCCAGGAAGCCCGCGAGCGGGTAAAGTGGGCCGAAGAGGATGTGGCGGCGCTCGAGCGGCTGGACCGGCTTGCCAGAAAGCGGCCCGACCGCGGCCAGGAAACGGCCGACGAGCTCGCCCGCATCGGGAACGCGCTCCGCATGGCTCGACTCAGGCTCATGGAGACCAGGAACAAGCAGGCCCATGCCGCCGTGAGCCTCGGCATGCTGCTGGATCTCCCGGTCGACGAGGCCCGCGACCTCGTCGTCGAGGACCTGACGCGTGATCCGTCGGCGAACCCTGGTCCGGAGGACCTGATCCGCATGGCGATGGCCGCGCGGCCGGACCTGGCCGCCCTGCGGCTAGGCCTGGCGCGGTCCGAGGCCGATATCAAGCTGGCGGAGAGAGCCCACGCGGATCGGGTGCGGGCCGCCGGGCAGGATCCAGCCGACCCGCGGCTGGATGTTGACGCCGGACACGCCGCTCACAAACTCGCGGTCGAACGAGCCCGGATCAACGTCGAGCAGTGCCGCCTCCAGCTTCGGACCCTGGAGGACGCCGTCCGACGTGACCTCGAGCGATCGCCCGATCGCTATCACTCTCAAATCATCTCCATGCGCTCAAGCTGGTTCCGCTTGAAGGTCGCTCTCCGCCACATCGCCGACATGCAGCGGCAGTACGAAGAGGGCAAGGCCACCGTCCACGACGTGCTCGCCGCCCGCGAGGCTGTCATGGCCCTCGAGCCCGGGTACGTCACCGGGCTGGCCAGGGTCCACCGTGAAGCCCTGTCGATCAACACGGCCGTCGGCGTGCGGCTCCTGCCCTGATCGATGGGACTCGGCGATCGGCGCGCACGCCGAGGGGGCGGCATCCGTTCCGCCCCCCCGCGTGTCGGCTCGCGTCGGGTCATTTCCTAACCGTCTCGACGGGCGAGACCGGCATCTGCAACAGCAGGTCGGGCGTGCTGCCGGCGGTCCCCATGTAGTACACGGGGAACTTGCCGTCCCACTTCTCGGTCCGCTTGGCATCGATCTCGATCTGCTTGAGCCGCAGGTACGTCGCCAGGTCCTCCTTGGCCTTCTGGATCTCGTACGCCTTGGCGTCGGCGACGGCCTTGATGCCGTCGGCCTCGGCCTTCTTCTCGGCCAGGATCGCCTGGGCCTTGCCGTCGGCCTCGAGCAGCACGCGCTTGTTCTCCTGCTCCTGCGCCTGCGTCTTGGCCACGGCGATGCTCGTCTCCTGCTCGGCGTTGAACACCTTCACCAGCATGTCCTGGATGGCCTTGTCCTTGTAGACGAAGCCGCCCGAGATGCCGAGGTTGGTGATCGTGATCCCGCGCTCCTCGAAGAATTTGGTGACATCGCCCACGACGCGTTTCAGGTGCGGCGTGGCGTTCTTGCGCAGCTCATCCATCGGCAGGTCGGTCACCTCGAGGCCGAACACCGCCTGGATCTTGGCCCGCACCTCGGTGTCCATCACCGACTGGAGCGAGCCCGACGGATAGTTGTGCAGGAACTTCACCGCGTCGTCGCGCGACGCGATCCGGGCCGTGCACGTCCACCCGGTGCTGAACTCGACCTGGTCCGACGTCATCACCCAGATCGCCTCGTTGCGGTTGCTCGTGCCCGTGTTCGGGTCGGCCGTCCATTCGCGAGTGACGGGGCTCTTGTCGACCTTGATCAGCTTGGCCGCGTCCCGCCACTCGCCGTTCCAGCCGGTCGTCTCGTAGCCGAGCTGGATCCACTGCTGAGGGATCCGGATCTGCTTGGTCGCCACCAGGTTGGCACGCAGGAAATCCTCGTTATTGGTCGAGGTCTGCTTCCGCGTGTCGCCGACGTAGGGGATCAGGAACCCCTCCTCATTGGTCCCGATGGTCTCGAGCTTCACCGGCTCGAACGGCTGCCGCATGCAGCCCGGCAGCAACAGCAGCACGAGCGACGCGGCCAGGAACTTCTCGACGTCGGCCACCCGGTCGGCGCGGCGGAACAGCGAACGCACGCCGCACATGACCAGCACAAAGCCGACGAGGCCCCAGACTCCATAGGTAGCCGTCATCCGGAAATCAGCGTTCGAGCGTTCCACGCGGATCGCCCGAGCGACCTCGTCACTATTCTCGAACTGCCGCAGGTGCAGGTCCCGCTTCTGCTCGACCGCGACGGGGCCCTGGGCGGCACGAGAGAAGTAGGCCTGGATCCCGAAACCGGAGACCAGCCACAACACGAGCGCACCACGATACAGGGTCTTCACGGACGCTTCCCAACTTTCTAGCGATTCGCCCGCGCGGCCGGCGAGTCGGGTCGCCGTCGCATGACACGACGGTTCCTCGGCGCTCGCACATTGGCATTCTTGAGCCAACACGGCTCACGCGGGTCCTTCGCGGCCGAACCTGGCCGCCCGCTCGGGCCGGCCGGCATCTCGCCGTCCGGTTGCGGGCCCGGTCCCTCGGTCGCTGGGGTGTATTCGCGCCGCCTCAGGGCTTCTTCTTCGAAATCGACCCCAGGCCAACCCGATTTCGCGGGTGACGCCCAAAATCTATACACGCAATGATGCAAGATGCGGGCCGCCTCGATCGGGGATTTGCGATCCTGGCGGTTGGTTGGTGTGCACCAGAGCCTCGCTTCGTATGGTCGGTCCGAGCCCCGCGCTCAATCCGCTCATCGAGACGGAGCCACGGCTTGTGGATCGCGGCGCAACGACTCCAGCGCGTCATCAATCCGCCGCCGAAAGGCCGACCAGTCTTCCGGGGGAAAGAGCGCATCATGGTCTGCGCTGGCCCAGGTGGAAGGCGGCCATCCGTTCGTCGACCAGGGCACGCGCGGCACGGGAGGCGGGCCAGTCCGGGTTCGCGGCGACGAGCCGTGCGAGCGTCCGCAGGCGACGGTAGTCGTCCAGCCCCTCGCGCAGCCGCTCGAACTCGACCGACGGGATGAGCCGTCCATCGGGAGCGGCGCTGCACCACGCGTAGTCATCCTCGCGGCAATCGAGCGCGTAGTAGGGGTCGCCAGCGGCGGCATTCCAGTGCCACGACAGCCGGTATTTCATGCCATACTGCTTGGCGGCCTTGTACATGTAGGTCCCGAAGGTCCACCGATTGCCGCCGTTGTAGAACGCCCAGTCGCCGCCGGCCTGGTGGATCAGATTCACCGACGCCTCATCGTGGAGGTTCCAGTCGGCGACATCGAGCGCCCGCGACAGCCGGAAGTGCGGGTCGCGGCGATCGCTCCCCGAGAACGAGCTGGCCGCCGTGAAGATCGGCGGCCCCTTGGGGAACGCGGCGCGGTACGCCTCGGCGTTCTCCGCCGCGCGGGCCAGCTCATCGCCGACCGGCTCGTCGCCGATGTTGTAATACACGGGAATCCAGCCGTTTTGCTCGGCGTGCTTCCGAACCTCGGAGTAGACCGCCTTGAGGAACTCCGGGTAGTCGCGGAATCCGGCGGCCGCCATCTGGCCCGTGTCAACGTGATAGGCGTCGAAGCCCGAGACCCCCGCGCCGTAGCTGACCACCGCCAGGAAACCCAGGTCCCTGGCCAGCTTCATCTGCGCGTCGGCCGCGGCGAAGTCGAGGACCGGCCGGCCGTCGCGGAACCCGTGATACGCGACCTTCGGCATCCCGCTGAAGGCCGTGAATCCGTATTCCCGCAGCTTGCGCAACGACGCCTCGTCCATCCGCCGGTTGAACTCGGCCGCGCGGGGATCGTCCCCATACCAGGGGATGCCGACCTCGTAGCCGAACGGACCCGCCGGGACGTCCACCGGGTCGAGCACCCCCTCGCGGACCCGCAGCTCCAGCGGGAGGCTTGCGACCTCTCCTCGCTCGGGTCGGATCGTGACCGTCCCGGTGTAGAGGCCCCGCCGCGCATCGGGCGGCGTGCGGATCGTCAGCCAGAACCGCCGCGTCAGCCCCTCGGGCACGTCGGCGGATCCGCTCGGCAAGATCAGCCGCGGGGCGATCGTGTAGACGCTCCCCTCGGCCGTGACCCGGGTGATCCGGTTCGAGACATGGCCGGCCTCGATCGCGGCGGACGGGATCCGTCCTCCCGGGCCGGCCAGGTCCGATACCGTCACCGAGACCTTCCCCAGGTCGCGCAACGGGGCGATCCCCAGCGTGAGCGGCTCGGCCTCGCCCGCGAACGCCTCGGCGCGGAGCGTCCCGACGATCTCGCCCGGGTCGGGCCGATCGTTGGCGAAGACGTCCCGCATGGCGTCGCGCTGGAACGTCACGAACCCGCGGCGTCGGTCGTCCTCGGTTGGCCGCAGCGGGTCGCCCGTCGCCCGGTGCAGGACGCGCTTGAAATAGTTGTCGAAGTAGAAACGCCGCCGCGCGGTCACGAAGTCGAGGAACGCCCGGCCACGACGACTCTTCGGCGGCCGGATAGATCACGACGGCCGACACGCAGCACGCCCAGTCCTCGCCCCGGAACGCCAGGTTCAACTGGCCGTCGTCCACCTGGACGTCGAAGAGCTTCTCGTGGAAGTACGGTCGCTGGTACTTGTCGAACGTGTCGTCCCCCGGCCGATCCTCGACGTCCCAGAATCGGAAGTATTTCGCCCGGAAGGCGTCGAAATCCATCGACTCGTCGACGACGGGCGTCCCCTCGGCGAGGATGGAGCGGCGGCGATACCTCTGGTATTCGCCCCAGAATCCCGACGGGCTATCGATGTTCACGAAGACGCGGTAACTGCCGTTGGGCAGGTCCACGGCGAGGCCGCCGTCCTCGATGCACAGGAAGTCCTGGTAGAGCGGATCCGGCTGGAGGGCGTCGAGGGCCCGCCAGACCCTCGCGTCCTTCAGCCCGTAGCCGCGGCCCTTGCTGTAGGAGGTCGCCGGGGTGATCGCAGTGAAGCCGTCCATCACGGGGCCCGTGCTCGGCCCGAGGTCGAAGGCGAACAGGCCCGGGAACGTCGCCCGCTCCGCCGCGTCGTCGCGGCGCAGCCGCACGCGATCAACGGTCAGCGGCGCCCGCCGGCTTCTCGCCGATGCCAAGGACCAGCCGGGTGACGTGCGACAGGTCGAGCATCCGGCCCGGCCGCGCCTTCTCGCCGACGTAGAGCTGCTTCACGGGCACGATCAGCGTGCTGCGGCCCGGCGGCACGACCGTCTCGTAATTCACGCGAGTCCAGTAATCGCGCGAGCTCGCATCGCGGATCTCGACCGTCAGCCCCATCGGCAGGGTCGCGGCCGAATCCAGGTCGGCCTCGAGGAAGTCGTAGCCCGTCCAGTCCTGCGGCCGATCCAGGCTGATGTAGCCGCGGTCGATCCGCAGCGCCTTGCGGCCCGATGGCTCGCCCATCGCGACGACCTCGCCGCCGGAGAACGGGTTCTCTCGCCCGATTTCGGCGAGCATCCGGACCGGAGGCGACCGCCGCGCGGCAGGTCCTTGATTCGTCGACAACGCCGCGCCGCAGGCAAAACAGGCGGCCCACGTACCGTTGCGATAGCCGCATTCGGGGCAGCGCGCCGGCGTCCGGCGGCAGCGGGCCGGGCGGCTCGATCGGCGCCTCCTCGGCGCCCAGCAACGGCCGTTCGGTCAGGGCGACCTCGGGGCCGACGCGCTCGAGCGTCACGTCGTTGACCCACAGGTAGCCCGGCGCCATCAGCCCGAACGACGGGCCGGTCGACTTCTCCTCCTTCACCTCGCCGACATACGTCAGCTTCGTCCAGCCGAACGTCCCGTTCTTGCCCAGCGGGATGTACTTGCCGTCGAACATGAACTCGGTGCTCTGGCCGTACGTGCCCGTGCCGACATCCAGCCCGCGCAGGAAGGCCGTGATCCTGTAGCGGCCCGGCCCGAGCTCGACGTCCTGCGCCATCCGGATCTTGCACGCCGACCCGCCGAAAAGCAGGCACGAAGTCTTCCCCGAGTGCGCCACCCGCCCCACGCGGAACGCGCACTCCCCCTCGTAATTCCAACCGCCCCACCTGGCGAAGACGTGGCCGAACTGGTCGCGGTCCCGCGTCACCTCGAACGACGGATCCTGCAGCAGGTTGCTCGCCGTCTGCGCGGGGGCTGACCCAGCGGAGACCAGGAGGCACATCGCCAGGGGCGCCAGGCAAGTCAAGCGTCGCATCGCGGTACTCCGGGGATCGAGGGGAGGCGCCACGCCCCCGCGGCGAGCGGCGGGCGGGCGGCCTCCCATCATAATCCAGGCCGGGCCGCGAGGTTCAAGGACGGACGAGAATCGGCGCGGGTCCGACCCTCGTTTCCCCGGGCGTCAGGCGATCGGAGCACGTCAACCGACGACCGACGTGTAGGGCCCCTGGGTCCTGGCCCCGTCGGCGGCCAGGATGCCGGCGCCTACCGTCAGCATCGCGTGCCCCTTGAACGGCTTGGCCAGGTTCACCGTCACGCGCATGGAACCGTCGAAGGTGATGGACTTGATCGGCACGACCTTCTTGTAGACCAGGTGCCCCTTCTTCTTCACGCCACCCATCACGCTGAAGAGCGACTGGTCGTGCACCACGCTACCGTCCAGCGCCTCGTTGAAGGTGAGGGTAATCGCCGTCAGGCCCTTCTTCATCCGGGTCAGGGCCGGGCTCGCGCTCACCGTGGGCACGGTCGGCGTCGTGGTCGTGCCACCACCACCTCCACCCGCGACACCGCCGCCACCGCCGCCACCGCCGCCACCGCCGCCGCCACCGCCGCCACCTCCACCGGTTCCACCGCCAGTTGCGGTCGCGTTCATGTCGAGCAGATACGCCTGCTGCTTGCCCTGGTACGTCCCGATCCCGACGATCTGATCCTGGTTGTTGATCGCGACGGCGTTCGTCAGCGTCCAGCCCGAGTTCGCCGGGAGGATCGAGTTCAGGTCGATCGTCTGGCCCTTGGTGTAGAGGTACGGGCTGCTCTGGCTGGTCTCGCCCTGGGAGTAGCCGACGATGTCGCCGCCGTCGTTGATCCCCGACGGCAGCGCGCTCAGGCTGGTGAAGACGCCGTTGGTCTCGACGTAGTATCCGCCGTCCCGGGGGCCGATGACCTGCCCGGCGTTGTTGATGCCGAGCGCCGTGCTCGAGTCGCCCGCCCCGAGGTCGGTCATGACGCCGCCGCTGTCGATGAAGGCGCGTTCCCCGACCGTGTCGCCGCCGTCGGTCGATACGTACGCAAAGCCGACGATCTGCCCGGAATCATTGATCGCCCGGCCTTCGCTCCCGAGTCCGTTCCCATCGCTGTCCTTCGCGAGCGAGCCCAGGTCGGTCATCGTGGTCCCGTCGCTCACGAACGCGTCCACGCCGCCTGCCGCCGTCGCGGAGTACCCGACGACCTGGCCGGACTTGTTGATGCCGAACGCAAAGCTGGAGCCACCTCCCAGCGTGCCCAGGTCGGTCGTCGTGCCGCCCGAGATGCGGAAGGCGTGGATCACGTCGGTGCCGTCGGTGACCGAGTAGCCGGCAATCTGGCCGGAGGCGTTGATCCCATAGGCGTAGCTCGACGAGCCCGCGCTCCCCAGGTCGGTCAACGTGCCGTTGCTGTAGAGGAAGGCATGAGAATCACCGCCGGCGAGCTTCGAGTATCCGACCACCTGGCCGGCGTTGTTGATGGCCGTCGCCGTGCTCGAGCCGCCGCCGAGGTCGCCCAGGTCGACGATCGTCACGCTGAGCAGCTCGCGCCCCTCGAGCCGGTCGAATCGGGGTTGCCGCCGGCGTGGTGCCGGGCGGCCAGGATGGGGACGGAGTCGATCGAGTACCCGATGAAATGCCTGACGCATGGCGTCAATCCTCCCGGTTCAGACTGCTGGTGTTAACAGGTTTCACGGCGCGCAGCGCGGCCTGCCGGGCATCGTGAGTTCGGCGTACCACCGACCCACCACACCCGAGGATGCCCTGTCCGTGGGACCTCGAGACGACCGCCTCGGGACATCCCACCCGGCGGATCGTCGAAGGCCCCTCTCTAATAGGGACCGAAACCCCCGAAGACCGAACGAGGCGGCGGATGATTTTCTGAAAGGACGCGAACGGCTCGACCTGAACCCGGCAGGCGGGATCGGCCGTAGCCTTCAGCCCGGGCTCGCCCGAGATTCGGGTTCAAGGCCGGGAATCCGGGATGATCGGGGCGATGGTTGGCGGGCCATGGCCGCCGGCGTCCTGGCAGACCGGTCGGCACCCCATCGTACTTGATGCTGACGGGCGAGGATCAAGATTCCGTGAAGGGGGTCCCTCGGGGTGGCCAGGCGTTGATCGAGCCGTTACCCTGTTCACATCATCCCGAGCCGGGTGGCGGGTCGGGACGGCGAGCACCAGCGGGAGGAGCATCCATGTTGCGGCGGGTCCCTGGCGGGAATCGCGATGACCCTGGCCTGCGCGGTCGGAGCAGGACCGGTCCAACGGGCACAGGCCCAGGCCCAGGCGAAGTCGCAACAGGAGCCGCAACCCAAGGCCGCCGATCACGCCACGGTCGAGGGCGACCGGGCGCAAGGCTCGGGATCCGTCGCGACGGCCGGCAAGCCCGGCGTCACCTGGCCCGGCATGACCCGCGACGGCACCATCGTGTTGCCGAGCGGCTGGTCGCTCCGGCCGGCCGGGCGGCAGTCGAAGCTCGGCGACCTCCCGGTGCAAATCGCCATGCATCCCTCCGCGCCGATCCTGGCGATCCTCCACGCCGGCTACGGCGAGCACGAGGTCGTCACCGTCGACGCCACCGCGGGCCGCGAATCCGGCCGGGTCATCGGCCGGGTCACACTACCGACGTCCTTCGCCGGGCTCGTCTGGTCGCCCGACGGCAAGCGGCTCTTCGTCGGCGGCGGCTTCGACGACGTCCTCTATCGCTTCGACCACGCCGACGGCCTGCTGTCGAACACGGCCGTATTCCACTACCCCGACCGCAAGTCGCTCCTCGCCGAGCGTATCCCCGGCTTCGGCGAACCCGTTCGCAGGGGCCAGCGCACGCCGGCCGGCCTGGCGATCACCGCCGACGGCCGGACCCTCCACGTCGCCGCCGCCTTCGGCCATTCCGTCGGCCGGTTCGACGCGGTCTCCGGAGAGTTCCTCGGCGAGGTCCGTTTGGAGGCTGGCAGCTATCCCTACGGCCTGGCGCTCGACGAGGCCCGCGGGCGGCTCTACGTCAGCCTGTGGGGCCGCGCCTCCGTCGTCGCGATCGACCTCAAGTCGTCGGCCGTCGTCGCCACCTGGCCGACCCAGGAGCATCCCAACGAGATCCTCGCCGCCCGCGGCGGCAGGCTGCTGTACGTCGCCAACGCGAATCGCAACACGGTCACCGTGATCGACGCCCAGGCCGGCAAGCCGATCGAGACGATCGGCACCGCCATCGACCCGAAGGCCCCCTCGGGCAGCACGCCCAGCTCGCTGGCGCTGTCGCCCGACGAGTCGATGCTCTTCGTGGCCAACGCCAACACCAACAACCTCGCAGTGGTCAACGTCAAGGAGCCCGGCGCCAGCGCCCCGCTGGGCTTCATCCCGGTCGGCTGGTATCCGACCTCGGTGCGGGTCGCGCGCGACGGCAAGACGATCTACGTCGCCAATGGCAAGGGCTCGACGTCGCGCGCCAACCGCGACGGCCCGCGGCCGGGCTTCGCCCGCGCCGGCGGCCCGACGATCGAATACGTCGGCGGGCTGTTCCCCGGCACGCTCTCCACGATCCCCATGCCCGACGCCCGCCGGATGGCCGCCTATTCGCAGGCCGTCTACGAGTGCAGCCCCCTCCGCCGCGGCGACCCCTCGGCCGTCCGCGGCGCCCCGACGGCACCCGGCCATCCGATCCCCGCGAAGGTCGGCGATCCCTCGCCGATCAAGTACGTGGTCTATGTCATCAAGGAGAACCGGACCTACGACCAGGTCTTCGGCGACATGCCCGAGGGCAACGGCGAGCCCAACATCTGCCTGTTCCCCGAGGCCGTCACGCCCAATCACCACGCGCTGGCACGCGAGTTCGTCCTGCTCGACAATTTCTACGTCGACAGCGAGGTCTCGGCCGACGGGCACGAGTGGTCGATGGGGGCGTATGCCAGCGACTTCGTCGAGCGGATCTGGCCGCTCGGCTACCGCGGCGACCGCCGCGTGCCGTATCCCTCCGAGGGCAGCCTCGACGCCATCGCCCGCCCCGCCGGCGGCTACATCTGGGACAAGGCCGCCGAGAAGGGGATTCGCTACCGCAGCTACGGCGAGTTCGTCAGCAACGCGATCCGACCCGGACTGCCCGCCTCGACCTCGGTCAAGGCGCTCGAGGGCCACTTCGACCCGCTCTACCGCGGCTTCGACATGGACTACCCCGACGTCAAGCGCGTCGACCGCTTCCTCGACGAGCTCGCCGGCTTCGAGAAGACCGGCGAGATGCCCCACCTGGCGATCGTCAAGCTGCCCAACGACCACACCTCGGGCACCACGCCCGGCAAGTGGACGGTCACCGCGTGCGTCGGCGACAACGACCTGGCGCTCGGCCGGCTGGTCGAGGCGCTCGGCAAGAGCCGGTTCTGGAAGGAGATGGCGATCTTCGTCGTCGAGGACGACGCGCAGAACGGCTCCGACCACGTCGACGCCCACCGCACGGTCGCCCTGGCGATCAGCCCTTATATCAGACGGCACACGGTCGACTCGACGCTCTACAGCACCTCGTCGATGCTCCGCACCATGGAGCTGATCCTCGGCCTCCAGCCGATGAGCCAGTTCGACGCCGCCGCCCGGCCGATGTTCGCGTCGTTCGCCCCCACGCCCGACTTCACGCCGTTCGTCCACCGTCCGGCCAGGGTGGACGTGAACGCCCGCAACCAGCGCGACGCGCCGCTGGCCGAGGTGTCGAGGAAGCTCGACCTCGAGATCGAGGACCGCAACGACGACCTGATGTTCAACGAGATCATCTGGAAGGCCGTGAAGGGCAAGGATTCCCCCATGCCCCCGCCCGTCCGCGCGGCGTTCGTCTTGCCGAGGTGAGCGATCGCCCGAGTCCTGTTCAGATGCAGAGCGCATGCTCGTACGTGGTTCTTTCGCGTCGGGTTTTGCATCTAGACAGGAAAAGAACCGGCCAGCTCGTCGTCATCGCCCGGACCAATCGTGCCTGAAGCTTGTCGGCGAGCGCCGGCATAGACCGGCCTGTTGACCTGGCGCCGCGCCACCAGGCTTGACGGTGATGTACCGCCGTCAGGGCCCGCACGCCATGTCGGCTCCTTGATCTCGAGGCAAGGCTATCTTCGCTGGCCTCATGGCCTGTCCGGAGGACAACCCCATGGCGAGGATGGACTACACCAGGTTGAGCTGCCACGAGACTCCGAAGCGATCACCAACCCACGCGAACTTGGTGCTGAAGCCGTAGTTCCCCGGCGGCATCATGACCTTGCCACCGTCCGAGATCCGAGCGAACGCCTCGTCCAGCTCGGCCTCACTCTCGCACTCAACGAACAGCGACATCGACGGGGTGAACGTAAAGCCGTGCGCGATCGGGCTATCGATGCAGATCAGCCGCTGCCCGGCGACCGTGAAGTCGGCCCGCTTGACGCTCCCCTCCGCGCCGGGCTCGCCGGGGCCGTAGCGCTCGATTTGGTCGAACTCGAGAGTTGGGGAACAAGGAGATGTAAAAGCTCATTGCCGCCTCGGCGGCCCCCTCGAACATCAGGAACGGCGTGACTGAGTTTGCCACTGTCGGGGAACTCCTTATGGAAACCACGGGAAAGGATAACCGCATCCGCCGCCGGACTCGCGGGCTCAGCGGCCGGGGTGGTCGGCGGGTTGGCCGCAGCGCCTCGCTTCACCAGGTCGTCATTCCGTGGCCCTCGCCTCTCGGAGCAATTCCTGGAAGTGCCGCAGCTCCCTGCCGGGACTCGGAACATGGGGGACGAACTTGGAAAAATACGCGAAGCGGTCGCCGGACCTTACCCAGATGCCGCCCGTCGTCGCCAGCGGAAACGTGACGATGACGTCGGCGACCGGGATCTTCTCCGCGCCCGACACGTCCACGTCCCGCGGCGGGATCGGATACCGGACCCGCACGTGGCATCGGCGCTGGGCTCCCAGCCAGTCCTCTTCGCTCGCCCGAGCCGAGTCGCGCAGTTCGACAGCAGCTCCAGGACGGCCAGCCCCATCTTGTCGCGGGCCTCTCCCTGGAACGTGACGCGGGTGGCGATCAACCCGCTGACCTCGGGGGCGGTTGCGGCCTCCGGTCCGAAAGCCAGCCATAGAACGAACGCGGTGATCAGATTCATCGGCGCCCTCCACTCGTCTTTCCGCCACCCGACGACAGGACCCAGCAGAACGGCCCGTCTTGGCAGGACGGGTCAAGCGGAGCGAGGTCCACGAGAATCCGCCGAGACCCGGGACGGCCGGCGCCCCCAGGGAGAGGTTCCCGCCAGACCCGAGACGAGACAAGTCGGCCTATCGGCGAGCCCGTTCGATCAGCGTGCCGACGGCCGCACCGAGCCCCGCACAGACGCCACCGACGAGCCCCGCGCCCAGCATCCTCTCGAAGTTAAGGCCACCGCCCGGCGGCGTCGGGAACCACCTCGGGCGGGATTGTCTCAAATCGGCGGAGATCGCCGGCGAGCGAGTTGACAGATCGGTGGAAGGCGGGGCCCTTCCGTGTCGGAATGACAGTCGGCCAGGACTTGCCACCACACGGCAGCGCATGGACTCACCGGTCCTGCTACCGATGAATTGCTGTCGCCTCACCGAGATGTGACCGGCCTCCGCGGGGACAGCCGGCACGCCGGGATCCGCGAGCAGACTCGGCACGAGCTCATCGAGACGCTCCGCAAGCGTCGTGCACATCCATCCGCTCAGGACGATCTCGCGGGGTCCGGGAGGAGATTGTGTGCATGCATTGCATGTTCCAGGGCCCCCAAAACCCCCTGTACCCCCTCCGCTCTCTTCTCTCCCCCTACTATCAGGATGTATCAGGTTTGCAAAAACCGAAATGCACCTATCGGCGAAGCGGGGCATTTTCTCGACGCAACCCCTTTGGCCAGAATCAGAAAATATTTTTGGAAATTTCTTGAGATTTCCCGCCGCGGCGGCGGTTTCCGTGGCCCGGTTCATATTTGGCCGGTTGGTTTGCGGTTTGGCGTGAGTCTCGGAAGCCGCTCTTGGCGAGGCGGAAAGCCTCGAAACGGCCCCTCTGGCCCGCTCGGAAGGGCTGTCGGCCCGGGCCGATGTCGGTCACGGTCCGCCCCGCCCGACCGGATCGGCGTCGGGCTGGAGGATGACCAACGTGGGGGTCGGTCCGGGCCGGCGGCGGCGTGGGGAGGCCTGCGCCGAACCCGATCGCACCGACCGTCGCGTCGGCCGGGTCGGAGACCCGCGCCGGACCGCGAACCGCCGGTCAGGCCGGAGTTGCTCCACGCCGACCCGGCCCGGTGGGCGCAACATCTGTCAACTCCACGAGATGCCGGGTGAGACAATCCCCCTCGGGCCAAGGACCTGGTAGGCCGCAATCCCAACACCCAGGAACCCGTACGCGCAGTACTGAACGATCTTGCTCGGCTTCGGCCTCGGCTTCTCTTCGCGGCTCATAAGCCCTCGTTCGTCGTCGCCGAACGACCAGGATCCGCCGCCCGCATCGCACGACAGCAGAATCGGCCTGTGCGATCGCCCGATCGCTAGCGGAGCAGGCACCGTGCGACCACCACCTCGAGACCCCGATTCTGACCCCCGAGGATCCTGATGGCAATGGGCCGGTCCTCGGATTCGCGCCGGCGCTTCGACCATGGCGAGATCTCAACCGAACCGCGACGGCCCCGGTCGCGCCTCACCGGATGACCCGTGTCATTCGGGACTGCCCCTCTCCTGTCGGTTAGCTCGCTTGTTGGCCCGCCACAGCTTGCCCTGTAGACTGAATGCGTTGCGGGCCCACGCCGCTTTCCAGCTTTCATCATCACAACGAGAGGAGCACGGCCATGTCGGACGGCACGCAGAACCTTTCTCGCCGGGACATGATGCGGCTCGGGGCGACGGGCGTGGCCGCGGCAAGCATCGCCAACTTGCCGGTGCTGGCGGACGAGAAGACCGCCCCCGCCAAACTGCCCAGGCGGCGATACGGCCGCACCGGCCTCGAGATCGGCTGGCTCGTCGGCGCGTCCGACTGGCCGAAGGCGCTGATCCCCAGGGCGGTGAACGCCGGCGTCAATTACTGGCACAAGGCCCAGGTGTGGAGCGCCGATACGCTGCCGCCCGCCCTCAAGAGTCAGCCGAGGGAGTCGTATTATCTCGAGTGTGTCGTCGACCGCGTCAACGGGGACCATTTCCACGGCCAGATTGATGAGGAGCAGCACTACCAGTTCGTCAAGAGCCGCCTCAAGGCAGCGGGCGTCGGATACTACGACGTCTTCAAGTTCCACTTCGGCTATCACTCCGTCGAAGAGGTGAAGCAGAACCCGGGCATGGTCCGGGCGTTCGAGCGGCTCAAGAAGGAGGGGCTGGTCAAGCACCTGGCCATTTCCCAGCATCACTACAACTCGATCGGTGGGGGCATGGCCTGGGAGGTCCTGGACTACCTTGCCGACCATCAGCCCTACGAGGCGGCCCAGTTCTTCTACACCTACGGCGACCACAAGGAGGTCCAGGAATGGATCGAGGTGGCCAAGAAGAAGGACATCGGGACCATCGCCATGAAGACGATGGGCGGCGTTGGACGTGCGGCGAACGATGCGAAGGTCAAGAAGCTCCTGGCGGATCCGAAATTCCAGGGCAGCACCCCCGGCGCGGCGATGGTCAAGTGGCTGAAGTCGAACGAGAACCTCACCGCGGCCGTGATCGCGACCAGGAATTTCGACCAGTTCCGCGAGAATGTGGGCGCGGCCGCCAGCCTCGCCATGGGCCCGCAGGACCACGCGGCGCTCGGCCTGCTGGCCGGCTACAACAAGGGGTTGACCTGCCTGCTGTGCGCCGAGTGCGTCACCGCTTGCCCCGAACACATCGCGATCGCGGACATCTTCCGGTACGAGCGGTACGCCCGGGATTATCACGACCTCGACCGGGCGAGGAGGGAATACGCCGCCCTGACGCGGAACGGCACGTCCTGCGTCGGCTGCGGCGACTGCCTGCCGACCTGCTCGCAGGAGATCGACATCGCCGCCAAACTGAAGGATGTGCACCGGCTGCTGGGATGAGCGACGTGAGGTCACGACCGCCCTCGATCCCCTCGCGCACATTGCGTGGGCAACCGCGCGACCTCAATACGCCTACGCCTTCAGAAAAGACCCGGCGACTGACATCGCCGGGGCACGCACGATGAACGCCCACAACGTCCCGGTCGCCGCCCTCGGCCTGATCCTGGCCGTCGCCACCGCCGCGGCCGCCCCGGCGGCCCCGGCCCGCGCCGCCGACCCGCCGCCGCGGCCGAACGTCGTGATCATCCTGGCCGACGACCTCGGTTACGGCGACCTCGGCTGCTACGGCCATCCCCGGTTCAAGACGCCCCACCTGGACCGGATGGCCGCCGAGGGGGTGCGGCTGACGCAGTTCAACGCCCCGATGCCGTTCTGCGCCCCGACCGCGCGTCGCTGCTGACGGGGCGCTATCCGTTCCGCAACGGGATGACGGACAACCCCGCCCCCGACGGCGGCCCGCAGGCCGATGCCCTGGCACTCGCCCCGGGCGAGGTCACGCTGGCCCAGGCCCTCAAGGCGGCCGGCTATGCCACCGGCATGGTCGGCAAGTGGCACCTCGGCCACAAGCGGCCCGAGTCGCTGCCGACCCGCCGCGGCTTCGACGAATACCTCGGCATCCCCTACAGCAACGACATGCGGCCGGTCCGGCTCCTCGACGGCGAGACCGTCGTCGAGTACCCGGTCGTCCAGGCGACCCTGACCCGCCGCTACACCGAGCGGGCCCTGCGGTTCCTCGAGCGGAACAAGGACCGGCCGTTCTTCCTCTACCTGGCCCACGCCATGCCCCACAAGCCGCTGGCGTGCTCGGAGGACTTCTACAAGAAGAGCGGCGCGGGGCTCTATGGCGATACCCTGGCCGAGCTGGACTGGGGCGTCGGCCAGGTCCTCGGCCGGCTCAAGGCGCTGGGGCTGGACGACCGCACGCTGGTCATTTTCACCAGCGACAACGGCCCCTGGTACGGCGGCAGCACCGGCGGCCTGCGCGGGATGAAGGCGACGACCTGGGACGGGGGCTTCCGCGTCCCCTGCATCGCACGGTGGCCCGGGCGGATCCCGCCGGGCCGGGTGAGCCACCGGGTGGCCGTCACCATGGACCTCTTCGCGACCACCCTGGCCGCCGCGGGCGTCCGCGCATCCGCGCGACCGCGTGATCGACGGCAAGGACCTGCTGCCGCTGTTCTCGGGCGAGGACCGGCCCGTGCACGACGTGGTCTTCGGCCACCAGGGGCGCTCCTGGCGACGGTCCGCGACGATCGCTGGAAGCTGCACGTCCTGCCGGCTCGCGACCGCCGCGAGGCCCTGTCCGGCAGGCGCTGGATCGACCCGCGGGGCCCCGACGGCGTGACCATCCTGGCGCCGTACGAGCAGGCGCAACCGTCGGAGTACCCGGGCGAGCGGGAAGGCGATCCGACCGGGGCGATGAGCCTGTTCGACCTGCGGGACGACCCGCGTGAGCGGCGCGACGTCGCCGCCGAGCACGGCGACATCGTTGCCCGGCTGAAGGCCCATTACGACCGGGTCGTCGCCGAGTTCCCCGCCGCTGCGCCCGACCGGTCGGCCCCGCGAACACCATGACCCACCCGATGACGTCAACGGCGAGCAACCCCGGCGTCAGGAGAAGCGGATGGAGGCGAGTCCCGCCGTCCGCCGCCCTCCCCGGACTGGAAACGGCATGAGCCGGCGTCTCCTCCTTGACAGGAGGGCACGCGCGGCCATACGGTCCATTTAACCGAGATCGTCGCGACCGGCGATCCGACCTGGTTTCCCCGCCTACCACACTGGGGTCCCGCTGACCCGACCCCAGGGCACGGACCCTCCAGAATCGGAGCCCGAACATGAGGGACGCGAACCTTCCAGTTTCCTCACGCCGTGAATTGTTGCGGAACACCGGCCGCCTGGCGGCGGCATCCGCCCTCGCCGGCATGGCCATACCCTCGGTCCACGCGGCCGGAGACCGACCTGATCCAGGTGGCCCTGGTCGGCTGCGGCGGGCGCGGCACCGGCGCGGCCGGCAACGCGCTGGCCAGCCAGAACGGGCCGATCAAGCTCGTCGCCATGGCCGACGTCTTCGAGGACGGCTCTGGAAGAGCTACAAGGACCTCACGACGACAAGGCCACTCAGCGGCAAGCTCGACGTGCCGAACGAGCGGCAATTCATCGGCTTCGACGCCTACAAGCAGGCGATGGACTGCCTGAAGCCGGGCGACGTGGCCATCTTCGCCACCCCGCCGGCGTTCCGCTGGGTGCACTTCACCTACGCCATCGAGAAGGGGCTGAACGTCTTCATGGAGAAGCCGGTCACGGTCGACGGCCCCACGTCGCAAGCGGATGTTCAAGCCTGGCCGAGGCCGCGTCGAAGAAGAACCTCAAGGTCGGCGTGGGACTGATGTCCCGCCACAGCCGGGCGATGCAGGAACTGGCCAAGCGCATCCACGACGGCGAGATCGGCGACATCATCCTCATGCGCGGCTACCGCATGCACGGCGCCGGTCGGCTACTTCGCAGTCGCTGCCCACACCCCGAGGGATCAACGAACTGGTGTACCAGATCCGGCGGTTCCACAGCTTCCTCTGGGCCAGCGGCGGCAACTACAGCGACTTCTACATCCACATCATCGACCATCTCTGCTGGATGAAGAACGCCTGGCCGGTCAAGGCCCAGGCGCTGGGCGGCCGCCACTACCGCAAGAGCCCCGAAGGGCTCGACTACGTCGACCAGAACTTCGACACCTACTCCGTGGAATACACGTTCGCCGACGGGACCAAGTTCTTCTTCGACGGCCGCTGCATGGACGGGCTGCGAACGACTCTACGCGAGCTACCTGCACGGCACCAAGGGCTCGGCGATCGTCTCCAAGGCGGGTGACAGCGGGCAGCCCTCCAGCATCTACAAGACGCAGAGCCTGAAGCGCCCGGACCTGGTCTGGGAGTCCAAGATCAAGCCGGAGGAGCGGGAACCCCTACCAGAACGAATGGGAGGACCTGATCGACGCCATCCGCAACGACAAGCCGTACAACGAGGTCAAGCGGGGCGTCGAGGCGAGCCTGGTGACCACGATGGGCCGCATGGCCGCCCACACCGGCCAGGAGATCACCTTCGACGACATGCTCAACTGCGAGCACGAGTTCGCCCCGGGCCTCGACAAGCTGACCTCCGACTCGCCGGCGCCGCTTGAAGCCCGACAAGGACGGGAAGTACCCCGTTCCCAACCCGGGCATGACCAAGACGCAGGAGTACTGAGAACTCGCTCCCGAAGCGAGGTTCACGGGAGGGCGAGCCTCCCGGCGAGCCGGCTTCCAGGCCATGCGCGCCGCCGGGAGGACGAGCCTCCCGGCGGTCCGGCTATTCGCGGCCGCCGTTCGGGCACCTCCTCCCCGCCCGGGGCTCGGGGGGAGGGAGGCGTCAGAAGTCGGGGGCTCGGATCGCGCCGGAATCGGCGGCCGGCGGCGCCTGGCGGCAGAACTTCGCCGCCGCGTCCGCCCGACCTTGCGGGTAGCGACGATTCTAGGGAGGGGCAAGGGAGAGGGATGAAGCATGAGGGGCGAGGGGGCCCGCGCGGTCGCGTTGAGCGAGGAGTCTCCTTATTTGAGCCTCGCGCCGCGGCGCACCCCAGCCCGATGGCCTTTCTCGTTCGGCAACGCACTTCGGTCGGACAAACCAACAACCAAATACCCGTTACACAACTACGGACGCGGGTTGATCGCTGGATCAGTGGCTTGCCTTTTGCGTGCCTTGTCTGTTGTATAAAGTTATTCTCCCAAGGCAGGATCGCGCCGGATGTGACATGAGGGGCGAGACCGCCCCCCCGGAAGTCGCGGGGCTCGCTGACGCCCGACACCACCCGATGGAATGGGCACGAACTCCCTCCGGCTCAATCTGATCTGAAGGGGAACTCATGACGATTCGCGCGCGATCCTGGCGACTCACGGCGACGGCATTGCTTCTTCTCCCCTTGCCCGGCCTGAGTGCATCGAATCCGCCGGGGCAACAGGTTGCGCCGAATCGGGATCGAGGTGCAAGATCCTGGCGCTCGGCCATGCGAATCGCGAGCATTGGCGGGCGACGAAGGACGAGGCCGCAAGGGGGGCCCTGGATGAATCTCTGCGGTCGATCCTGGGCGAGGCTCGTCCGGGACTCCAGGAGATCCCCGCAGGTCGAGGGGACCAGGTCCGCTTCGTGCGAGTGGTCCTCAATGGGACCGGAGCGGGCTTCGACGCGGTCCGATTCCGGACCCCGGCCACGGGTGAGGAATTCGATCTCCTCTGGGAAACCGTCATCCCGGGCAGCGATCAGACCAGGAATTTGCAGCAATGGGACATTTTGGGCGTTGATTCCACCGCTCCCCCTGTGGACGGCTTCAGCCGTCGGGACAGCTTCGACCTCCCGGGCGCCGGCTTCCCGGACGAGAATTACTGCGCCTCCTCGCATATCGGTGGGACGCTCAGGCCGGACTCGGAGTACATCCTCTGGTTCGACCTCATCAGGAGCGATCAGACGACTCCCGCCTTCGTCAAGGTCCGGCTGACGCCCATCAGGGCGCCCACGCCACCTCCGGTGATCGGGGTCCAGAACGCGCGAGGCAGATATCAGACGTCTCTCAGGGCGCTCAATCAACGGTACGATGCGGAAGTCAAGAGCCTGCGCAAGTCCTATTTCACGGAACTCGATGAGGGCGTAAAGGCAGCCACTCGGCAGAAGGACACCCCGGAAGTCGAACGGATCGTGGCCGAGCGTGACGAGATCCTGCGCGGCGAAGGAGGCCCCGCCGGCCGCCGGGGATTTCGAATCCTTCGCGCAGTACTACGGCGTCGATGAGCGCTGGGCCGACGTGACCGACGAGCTCCGGCCGCGGATCCGCGGCAATGTCCTGAGGTTCGACCACGGCAAGGATCTCACCTTCAAGGCCGACCCCGCTTACGGAACGCTGAAGCGCCTGATCATCGTCTATGCAGTCGATGGCAACACTGGGGTTTCGATCACCGCGGAAAAGCAGCGGGTCGAGTTGCCGCCGACTGCCCCGATCCTGGACCGGATTCCGCCGGTCGGGTCCTCCCAACCTTGAAGGAGGCGGAAACCATGGCAACGACACGCAAGGCGCTGGCCCTGGCGGCGACGCCCTGGCTGATGGTCGCCGCGATCGGCCTGGGCGAGGTGCCGGCGGGCCAGGATGGCCCTTCCCCACGCGAGCGGCGCCTAGCGGCGGCGAAGGCCCACGAACTGCGGGGACGCATCGCCAAACTTAAGGATCAGAATGCGAAGTCCGCCGCCGAAGGAGAGTTCCGGAAGGTCGTCCTCGGGACCCGCGAATCGTTCCCGGAGGTCGTCGCCGCGCCCGGCGACCGGCGCGTTATACCAAGCTGACTCTGAACTCCCGTGGCGGAGGCTTCGACGCATTTCGCTTCCGCGTTCCCTCGGCCGGTCGGACGTATCAAATGTATCTGTCCTTCCTCTATCCCGGCACGAGCAAGACCCACAACATCGCGGCCCTCAATATTATAGATGTGAATGGCGAGGACTTGATACTTACTTATCCCGAGGTGAAGGAGGACGTCGCGATCGCCGGGATGAGAGTGCCCGAACCCAACTGGTGGAGCCAATATCGGCTCTACGGGCGGAATCTCCAGGCCGGGCGGGAATACGTCTTCTATTTCGACTTCAAGTCCGACGAGCCCTTTCCGATCTCCGTGAAAGTCCGCATCGAGCCGCTGGAGACGGCCGAGCCGCCGCACACTCCCGCCCTGCAGACGGCGCGGAGTACGTTCCAGGCCGCCCTCGAGAAGTTGAACGATCGCTACGACGGCGAGGCCAAGGCCATCCGTCGCAAGTATCTCGCGGAACTCGACAAGGCGAGCAAGGGACTCACGAAGAAGAACGCCGCCCTTCGTCCGAAGCTCGTTGCGGAGACCGATCGTACGAATCTCGGGGATTCCGAGGCCGGAGACCCTCGGGGCTTCCGCATCATCCGCGCCGAGATCGGCGTGGGCGATCAATGGAACGATGTCACGGTGCCTGCCCGAAGCCTTGTCCGCGAGAATCGGCTGAAAGTCGACTCGCCCGAATACGACTTTCAGCCCGACTCGGCCTACGGGGTGAAGAAGACCCTGATCATCGTTTACACCGTTAACGGCAAGCCCGGCGTTTACTCTGCGCCGGCAGATCGGAAGGTCGAGATCCCGGAGGCAGCGACGACCCCCGCCAAGAAATGAAGTGGGCAGGGCGTGGCGAGCACCGTGGACCAGGAGATGCCGGTCTGGACGCTCGCGTTCGCCGGCCGCTCGCGCCCGGGTGCGTCCACTACCCCGGGCTCCGCTCCGGAGGGTTGACCGGGCCTGGTCATGGCCTGGCCAGGGCATCCAGTACGCCCCCCAGGGCGGGTTTGGGCTTGAGGTCCCGGCCCCAGAGCAGCGGGTAATTGGTGCGGCCTGCCACCGGCCAGAAGTTCAGCCACGACGTCCCGTCATGCGTGCCCCAGAAGGTGACGCGCGTCACCACGCCGGGGTGCTTCAGCACGACCCGGAGGATCCGGCCGTAATAGCGCGACTGGGCCTCGGCCACCTCAGCCGGTAGGCCGCCCCGATACGGGTCGGCTCCGCCCTGCTCGCGGGCCGCGACGTCGGCGCCGCGGCGCGGCGCGGCAGGACGTCCACGTCCAGCTCGGTGAGCATGACCTTCACTCCCTCGGCCGCATAGGCGGCGATCGCCCGGTCGAGCCGATCCGGCGCGTCGGCGTCATCCAGCCGGAAGTGCGACTGGATCCCGACCGCGTCGAGGCGCACGCCTGCGGCTTTCAGCTCGCGGACCAGACGGATCGTCCTGTCGCGCTTCCCGGGGTTCTCATTGTCGTAGTCGTTGTAATACAGCTCGGCGTGGGGGTCGGCCGCACGCGCGAACTCGAACGCCTTGATGATGTAGTCGTCGCCGATCGCCCGGCGCGCCGGGGTGTCGCGCAGGTACTGGCCGTCGGCGTCGCTGATCGCCTCGTTGACCACGTCCCAGCCGACGACCTTCCCCCGGAAATGCCCCACGACCCCGTCGATATGGTCCTTGAGGTTCCGAAGCGCCTGGTCGCGCGGCAGCGGCTTGCGGTCCTGGCCCCGGAACAACCAGGCGGGCGACTGGCTATGCCAGCAGAGGGTATGCCCGACCACCTTCATGTTGTGGAGGCGGGCGAACTCGACGATCCTGTCCGCCGCGGCGAAGTTGAACCGGCCCGGCTGCGGGTGGAGCGACCCGGGCTTGAACTCGTTCTCGCCGGTGAGGCAGTCGAATTGCCCGGCGATCATCGCCGCCAGCGCCGGGTCGTCGAACTGCCGGGACATGATCGCCGTGCCGATCAGGAATCGCCCCTTGACGGCGTCGCGCAGCGTCCCGGACGCGGAGCCGGGTGCCGGCGGATCGCTCGCCGGACTGGCCTCCGGCGTGAATCGCACCTCGTCGCAGACCAGGTATCCGCCCGCCGGCGCGCCCGAGAAGCGGACGCACGCGATGGCCGATGCCTTCACCGTCAGCTCGAAACTCGGGACCGGCTGCTCCGGACCCGTTCGCTCCGGCACCGCGTCCCTCGACGCCCGGTCCAGGACGTTCCCGGCCGCGTCGCACGCCTCGACGAGCGCCTTGCTGCCGATCGAGCCCCAGAGTACCAGGCTGACGTTCGCCGCCGGCTTCGGAAAGCGGACCTCGACCGGGATCGACTCGTTCGCCATCGCATTCAGGATGCCCTTCCGCGGCGTCTTGAGGTGCGGGAAGAACATCACCCTGCCGGTCGCACGGCCATTGGCCGGCGGGCGCGACAGGGCGAACACGACGCCCCGGTCCGCGTAGCTCGCCATCGGCTTGCCGGTCTCGACCTTGTCGAAAGTGAGAACCACCGGGGCATCGGCACGCGCCCCCCGGGCCGGCGCGCCGACTACGCCGAGGACCGCCAGAAAGATCATCGTTCGGGAATGCGTCATTTTATAAAATCTCCAGGCCGCGCATCGTGCCCGTCGACGGGCCGAAGCTGGTCTCCTCGATCCCCATCCGCTGGAGCATCGACACGAACAGGTTCGGCAGCGGGTAGTTGCGGCCGCGGTCGAAGGCCAGGTGCTGGCCATGCCGGAAGCCGCCGCCGGCGACGAGCGTCGGCAGGTTCGTCGTCGAGTGCGCATTGGCGTCGCCCAGGTTCGAGCCGTACAGGACCATCGTGCGGTCGAGCAGCGTCGCGCCGCCTTCCCTCGCCGACTTCAGGCCCTGGAACAGGCCGGCGAGCAGCCTCATCTGCCACTCGTCGATCACCCTGAGCTGCGTCAGCTTCTCCTCGGCCATTCCGTGGTGCGACAGGTTGTGATAGCTGTCGGTGATCATCGCGCCGGCGATCTGAACGACCGGCGTGCCGACGCTGTTGAGCATCAGCGTGATCGCGCGGGTCGAGTCGGTCTCGAATGCCAGCCGCGCCAGGTCATACATGACCTGCACCTTGGCCATGTACTGCGCCGGGCTGGCCGGGTCGGTCGGCGGGCTGGCCTTGACCCGGGGCTTCGGCCGGTGGGCCCAGCCGCGCGACTCCTGGAGCCGGTGCTCCAGGTCGCGGACGCCGGAATAATACTGGTCGAGCCGCGAGCGGTCGCGGGCGCCGACGTTCCGCCCAAGTTCCCGGGCCTGCTCGGAGACCACGTCCAGGATGCTCCGCCCCGTGTCTAGCTCGCGCACCTGCCGCTCGATCTCGGCGGGGGTGCCTTGCAGGAAGAGTTGCTGGAATACCCCGGACGCCCGGCCCTCCGGCGGGATCGCGACGCCCGTGCGGGTCCACGACAGGCTCCGGCCGCCGTTAACCGCCAGCGTCAGCGAGGGGAACCGCGTCAACATCCCGATCCGTTCGGCCACGAACTGGTCGAGCGAGATCGAGTTCCGGAACGAGCTGCTGGCCGGGTGTGCGGCCGCGGTCAGGAAGCTGATGTCCGACGGGTGGCCGCCGTCCACGAACGGATGCGACACGCCGCTGAGCACGGTGAACTCGGCGCGGTGCTTTTCGAGGAGTTTCAGGTACGCCGAGGGGGTGTAGTCGCGGCCCGCGCCCTCGGGGAAGAATGAGCCCGGCAGCAGGCCGAGGTTGTTGCAGATGCAGAACATCCGCCGCGGCACCGGGGCGTCGGCCGATCGCGCGAACGGGGATACCATCGATTCCAGCGCCGGCAGCGCCATCGCCACCGCCGCGCCGCGGAGGAACCGCCGCCGCGAGATCGGCCGCCGCCTGGACGCAAAGGGGGCCGTGAACCTTGATCCGGTTGGCCTGTTCATCGCTTGTCCTTCCCGGTCACCCCGACCGGATTTCACGCAGAGCCACGCAGAGAAGGCAGAGAAATTCAAGATTCCGGCGACCAGGGTTGCGGCTTCGGATCGACCCGTGTGCGACTCTCCTCCGCATCGCTCTACTTGCTCTGGTCACCTCGACCGGATTTCACGCAGAGCCACGCAGAGAGGGCAGAGTTACGCGGAGAAAACAGAGAAATCCAAGATTTCAAGTCTAAGATTCCGGCTACCGAACTTGCGGCTTCGGATTGGCCTCGATTCATCTCTCCTCCGGTCTTCTCTGCGTCGCTCTGCCCTCTCTGCGTAGCTCTGCGTGAAACTCTTCCATTCCATCCATTCCATCCATTCCATCCACGATCAAAAGCCTACTTGTTCCGGAAGAGGTCGCTCTGCACGATCGCGTGGACGATGCTGCGGACGCCGTACCCGCTCGCCTGCGAGGCGTCGAGGATCTTCTCGATCTCCTGCCGATCGGAGAACCGCACCGGCGCGCCGGTGGCGAAGATCGCCAATTGCCGGGCCAGGTTCCGCGCGATCGGCCGTTCGTCCTGGACCAGCAGACGCTTGAGCTCGCGCACGTCCTTGAACGGCCGGCCGTCGGGCAATGCGCCGGCGGAATCGACCGGCGGGCCATAATGGAACGCGAACGCCTGCCCGTTCAGGCCGAAGCCCCGGACCGGCGGGACCTTCTCCGAGACCGCCCGGTAGCGGTCGCGGAAGCCGCCCATCACGTCGAAGCCCTCCAGCGCGAAGCCCGGCGGGTCCATCTTGCTGTGACATGAGGCGCAGCTCGCGTCGGCGCGGTGCTTCTCCAACTGCTGGCGGATCGTGACCGCGCCGCGAATATCCGGCTCGACGGCCTTCACCGACGGCGGCGGGGGCGGCGTCTCCAGCCCCAGGATCCGCTCGGTGATCCAGTGCCCGCGCAGCACCGGCGAGGTCGTCGTGCCGTTGGCCGTCACCTTCAGAACGCTGGCCTGCGTCATCACGCCGCCGCGGAGGCTGTCGGCCGGCAGCGTCACCTTGCGGAACCGGACGCCCGCGACGCCGGCGATGCCGTAATGATCGGCCAGCCGCTCGTTGAGGAAGGCGAAGTCCGAATCGATGATGTTCCGCGCCGGCAGGTCGGCGCGCAGCAGCTCGGCGAAGAAGAGCCGCGTCTCCTCCACCGCGGCCAGCTTCAGCGTGTCGTCGAGCTCGTAATCGTTGTAGATCGTGGTGGACGGCGACGTGTCGTCGATCTTCCGCAGGTCGAGCCAGTAGTCGGTGAACGCCTCGACGAAACGGCGAGCCTTCGGATCGTCGAGCATGCGCCCGGCCTCGGCGCGCAGCACGTCGGGCCTGGCCAGCTCGCCGCGCTCCGCCAGGGCCCGCAGCGTGTCGTCGGGGATCGAATTCCACAGAAACAGGGCCAGCCGCGTGGCCAGGGCGTAGCCGTCGAGCTGTCCTGGCTTCTCCTCGACGAACACGAAGCCCGGCGACGACAGGACGGCCGTGTAGGCCGAGAGGACCGACCGGGTGAAGCCGGCGCCCTTCTGAAACTGGTCGTCGAACAACCGCAGGAACCGCTGCACGTCGGCCTCGGCGACCGGCCGTCGATAGGCCCGCTTCAGGAACGATCGCAACAGCCGCTCGGCGTCCTCCCGCGGCGCCTCGGATTCGACTTCAAAAGGCGCCTCGCGCACGGCGGCGCGGCCGAATCCCTGCGGCCCTCGGCGCCCGCCGCCGGGGCCGGTGCCGTTGCCGCCTCCCGCCGCCGGACCCGGCCCGGCGGCCGGCGTGCTCGCGACGATCTCCAGCGGTACGCCCGACCGCGGCTGCTTCGACGGCACCAGCCGCAACCGGCCGAACAGCCGCTCGTAGCCCGACCCGCCGGCCGGGTCGTCGTGGAACGGGCCCTCGACCTCGATCCACTGGATGGCGTAGCCCGGCATGCCGTCCTCGGTCGCGAGGGGATTGACGTATTGCTCGTCGGTGCCGTTGACCCGCGTGCGGAAGAGGCGGGAGCCGTCGGTCCGCACGACCTCGTTCGCCAGCAGGAAGACCTCGATCTCGCTCACCGACGGCTTTGTCGTGAAATCGACGTCCCCGATCGGGCGGGTCTGACTGCCCCCCTGCGCGTACACGCCGATCGGTTCGTTGCGACGGCCGGGGTAGACCTCGTCGAGGTTCGGGCGGTGCCACAGGAGCGTGTGAAACACCGGCACCTTCGCGGCCCCCTGGCCTTCGTAGAACCATCGCGCCACCCCGCCGCCGGCGACCCAGATCGTGTAGCCGGCGATCCGCAGCTTGTACCGCGCCGAGACCGGCGCCCGCCAACCGCTCCAGCTATAGCCGCCCGCATCGCTGAAGATGCTCGACACCCTGCCGACCGCCTCGCGATCGCGGGTCGCGGGGCTGGTCGCCGGGGCCCGGCCGGCGCGCACGTCCGGCTGCGCGTGCCCATCGAGCACGGGGAACGACAGCCGGTCGGGAAGGGTCCCGTTCTCGCGCGGCCACCAGTTGCGCAGGCTCCGCTCGTCGCGAGCGTACAGCTTGCGGGTCGTCTTCGCCGGCCGCTCGAGGTGCGATGCCATCGCCAGCCGCATGGCGTAATCGGCCGAGTCCATGAACCGCGCGATCTGGAGGTACGACACGTCGAGCGCCTCGCCGCTCTTGTTGAAGTGATAGGCCTCGCCGTCCTCGGGCAGCCGGTCGGCAACCTGCGCCCACGGAACTCCGAGCAGGTCGCGCAGGGCGTTCTCATACTCGTGGCGATTGAGCCGACGCTGGATCGCCCGGCCCTCGCCGGCCAGGGCCGCCCGCTCCGCGTCGACGATCGCCCGCGCCAGGCCCTCGACGAAGGCGGCCTGCCGGGACGCGTCGGGCCGGGGCCGATCTTTGGGCGGCATCTCGCCCGCCTTCAGACGATCATGCACCTTGATCCAGATGGCCAGGTTCGCGGGATCGCCCGGATCGAACGCCAGGCCGGTCAGGTCGAGCCGGCCTTTTGGGCTCACGTCGTTGTGGCATCTCGCGCAGTGGTCGCTGACGAAGGCGTCGTCGGGCGTGCCCGCCTCGACCGCACCGGCCGGTCGGACCACGAGCAGGGCCAGCACCGCGACCAAGAGCAGCCGATGCCGGCACGCGCAACGCCAATCCGCAAGGTTTCGATGGCACATGAAGATGTCCGCTCCCGCGGGAGAAACGGGGCCGCCTTCGCGTCGATCAACCGGCCGCTCGGGCGCCGGCTGAAGGAGGATCCTATCATCGATCGATGGCTGTTCGCCAATGTTTTCCGGGTCCGAGCGCGACACGCGCCACGACGCGATCGTCCGGACCAAACCCGCGACGATGCACGCTTCGGTGTCGCCGGACGAATGGCAGGTAGCCCGCCTGGTCCTCCGGCGCGTCGGGCATGCAGACGTGCGACGCTTCGGCGATGAAGACGCTCCGCCCGTAGCGCTCCCACTCCGCCGGGGGAGCGGCGGCCTGGAGCCAAGTAGCGGTCCGTCGCGCCCGGGTGCTCAGGTCAGCGCCGCTCTTGTAGTCATCGGCCACCCGTACAGAGTCACTCGGCCCGGTCGCGGACCCTATGCCTCGAGGTCACGGCCGTCTGCCGCGGTACGGATCGCCCATCAGCCTTTCCAGGGCATCGCACGCGGCTCCAACCCCGTCTTCATCGTGCACCCGGCGGCGGACATCGACCGCTTTACGCACATAGTCCTGCCCCTCCAGGAGCCGCCGCAGCTCGAGGGCCGCCCTCGTCGCCGTGTAGTGGCGACGGGGGATGACTCGTGCGACCCCGAGCCGAGCCGCTCGCGCGGCGTTGTCGGGCTGGTCGAAGGCGTGCGGAACGATCAGCATCGGCACACCCGCACGCATCCCCAGCGCGACCGTACCGATCCCTCCCTGGTGAACGACCGCCGCAGACCGGGGGAACAGTTCCGAGAACGGCGCGTAGGCGAAGGCGGCCACGCCTTCGGGCAGTGATCCCGCCGAAAGTCCACGAGCGTCGCTGCCAATGAGGAGGACGGCGCGCCGCCCCATCAATTTCGCGGCGTTGATGCTCTCGGCGTAGAAAGGGCCGGGGTCCAGCACGGCCGACGAGCCCAGGGTGAAGACAATCGGGGGCGGTCCGTCGTTCAGGAACGTCTCCAGGTCCGGGTGCAGCCCCGGGCCCCCGGGCGGTTCATAGAACGGGAAGCCGGTGAGCCGTACCTGCGGCGGCCAGTCGGGTTGCCGCGCACCGAGCAGCTCGGAGAAATGTGCGAGGACCAGCTCGGGAGAATGCTGCCCGTCGAGGACAGGCTCGCCCGCCGGCGGCAGTCCCAGTTCAGAGCGGAGACGGTGCCAGGGCTCTCCCCAAGAGCGGATCACCCGGCGCATCAGCCAGTACAGGGTGCGGTGGAAACCAGGGCCCAGCGAGCGCATCGGCGTGAGATAGGGCGCCTCGCCGATCACCGGCGGGTCGTGGGCGGAGAGGAACCCGCATGGCGCCATGACCATCGACGCCCAGCGGATGCCCTGCACCTCGGCGACCAGCCGGGTGGCGAATGTCATGGCGTGCGAGACCAGCAGGTCGGCGCCCCGGGCCGCCACCGAGAGGTCTTCGAAGCTGCCCCGGAGGTCGGCCATGAGCCGTCGAACCACCGTCTCGAGCCCCCTCCGCTGGTCCATCACCTGCCGGGCCAGGACGGGGTCGGACTCCGCCTGCGAATACAGGTCCGGGCGAACCGTGTGGAACGCTAGGCCAAGCGCCTCGACCCGTTCGCGGTAGCGGCCGTTGGAGGCGACGACGACCTGGTGCCCTCGCGCCTTCAATCCCAGGGCGATGGCGAGGAACGGGTGCAGGTCGCCGAGAGTACCGAACACGGTCAGGACGATCCGGCGCCCGGGTTCGATCCCGACACTTCGACCCTCCCGGGTCGTCTCCTCAATCGTCCACATTGCCGTTGCCCTTTGACTCTTGGTGGAGTGTCACGCGAGGGCCGAGATCCGGCCGAGTTCCGAGACGGAGAGCCAGGCGCTCGCCCGTCAGTCCTTCAATTCTCTGATCACGGCAGCCGGAAGGCGGCCCGTAGGTGCCCGCATATTCCACCGAGGCAAGGCATGAAAAGTGACCGGCGTCCGCCGCCTGAGCTGGATGCGGCGAGACGTCGGCGATCCTCGACAATCCGGCAACCACACGGCCGAGAGCCGCCGCTCTGGCCGAGGGCTGACTGCTGACGGGACGGCGTCCAACCTCAGTTGAACAAGATCTTCGTCACGAACGCATCGCCGATCGAGGCGTGCTTGGTCGTCTGTGCGGTCCTTTGCGGTTGATAGGCGTTCTTGGTCGGGAAGTCGAGTGAAAACGAGAAACCTGTGACATAAGTATTGCCCGAGCTGTCGAGGGCGATGCCGAGACCTTCATCCTGATCGCCGCCGCCGAGGTAGGTCGAGTAGACGAGCGACGCCGCCCCCGCCTGCGAAGGATTGAGCTCGGCCACGAAAGCGTCGAACTGACCGCCACCGTAGGCGGCCTGCAAGGCGTTCTTCGTGGGGAAGTTGGTCGAGCCGGTGATGCCCGTCACGTGGATATTCCCGGAACCATCCACGGCGATCCCGCCGGGAAACACGCTCTCAAACGATGCGCCGCCGCTGCCCCCCAGGCGGGTGGAGTAGACGAGCGCTGTGCCGGCGGCGTTCAGTTCCGTCACGAAGGCATCCGAAGAGGTGCCGAAGGTGGTCTGGAACGCCCCCGCGGTCGTCGGGAAGTCGGGCGCGGTCGCGATGCCGGTGACGTAGGCGTTGCCCGAGCCGTCCACCGCGATGCTCGAGCCCTTGCCGTCCGCGAGCTGGGCGGCGTAGACCAGCGCGGAACCCGTCGCATTCAGCTTCGCCACGAAGGCGCCGCCGGACGAGCCGGACGTGAAGGCCCCTGGCGTCGTTGGGAAATTCCCGGACGGCGTCCAGCCCGTCACGTAGGCGTTGCCGGATCGGTCCACGGCGATGCCGTTGGCAAAGCTTTCCGCCATGCCGCCCAGGTAGGTCGAATAGACCAGGGCGGACCCGGCCGGATTCAACTCGGACACGAAGGCCTCCTGGGCTCCCATCACCGGCTGCGAGGAACCTGGGGTCGTCGGGAAGTTGGTGGAAACGGTGTCGCCCGTCACGTAAACGTCGCCCGAGCCGTCGACCGCGATGCCGCTGGCACTGTCCTGCCCGCTCCCGCCGAGATAGGTCGAGTAGACGAGCGCGGAGCCGCTGGGATTGAGTTTCGTCACGAAGGCATCGCCCCCTCCGCCGGCAGCGGCCTGAAAGGCGTTCTTCAGGGGAGGGACATCGTACGTCGAGCCCGTGACGTAGGCGTCGCCGGCGGAATCAACGGCGATGCCAACGGCGCTGATGCCGCCCAGGAACGTGGAGTAGACCAGCGCCGACCCCGCGGCATTGAACTTCGTCACGAAGGCGCCGAACCCGATCGTGTTGATGAAGGCCCCCGAGGTCTGGAAAGCCCCCTTCGTGGTCGGAAACTTGGGCGACAATGTCACGCCCGTCACGTAGGCGTCGCCTGAACCGTCAACGGCGATGCCTAAGCCCTTCGTGTAGGCTCCGGCGCCTCCGAGGTAGGTCGAGTAGCTCAGGCTCAGGACCGGGTCGATCACGAGCGGCTTGCTGTGGTCGTGGTGCCCGACCTGGAAGCCCACCTGCCCGTCGCGGCCCAGCACGAACCGGCTGGCCACCGCGTGCCGGACGCCACCCTCGACCTGGTAGGCGACGGGAGCGTGCTCCACCATGTCTCCGCCCGAGGTGTGCAGGACGAGATCACCCTGGGCGTCGAGCGATTTCCCGAGAGCGCCGCCGAACGCCAGCCGGATGGCGCCGGGGCTCGCGCCGGGCCGGACCACGAAGTCGTACTCGAGCTGCTGCTGGTCGCCGTGGTAGACCATGTTGATCCCGCGGTAGACACCCTTGTAGGCAACCTCGGCGTAGTTGGCGATGTTGGTGTGCCACTTCGACGGGTCGCTGCCGACGAAGTCGTTGCTCACACCGGCCTGCTTGTGGAGACCGACGGCGTGGGAGTCGGCGTTCGCCCCGCGAAGCTTCATGGTCACGACGTTTGCGCCATCGGCCTGTTGCAGCTCCGTCACGGCGCCGGTGGGCGTCAGGAAGGCCGTGTAGCCGGCGCCCTGTGCCAGGAAGTTGACTCGAGGATCGGTCTGGCCCTTGTTGACCTCGAATCCCAGCGGAACCTGGCCGTAGGCTGCGGCCAGGCGAGCCTGCGTGGCGGCATCGGGCGCTGTGGTCGCGGTGCCGACCGGCAGGGTCGAGAGGCAGAGGCGGTTTTCCAGCGATTCGAGGGAAAAGGCCGTCCGAGTCAGTCTTTGTTTGCGCGTCATGGGAAGGTCTCCTTGCGGGAAGTCGGTGGCCGAGAGCGAGTCGGTCCTGGCCCACCGATCTCCCCGAGAATCATGGGGGGTTCTACGTCAGGTCGGTTCCGGGTCGCACCCGGTGAGCCGACCGATGCCGAGGACCGGCCTGGTTAGAAGGTGTTGCCGCCCAGGTCGTTGTACCCGCCGAAGATACTGTTGGGGGTATTGCCGCTGAACGTGCTTGTGCCGACGTCAAGGGTTCCAATGTTCCAAATTCCGCCGCCGTTGCCGCCGCTGATGTTACTGGACAGGGTGCTGCCGATAAGAGTTGCAGTACCGTTGCTCCAGATGCCGCCGCCGTCGGAGCTGGCGGTGTTTTGGAAGAGAGTGCTGTGGCTGACCGTCAGCGAGCCGTGCCAGTTGTAAATGCCGCCGCCTTCGTAGCTGGCGAAGTTGCCGGTCAGCGTCGTGTTCGAGAGCGTGACGGACCCATCGCTGCCAATGCCGCCGCCGAATGTGGCGGAGTTGTCGGAGAGCGTGCTGTCGTTGACCGTCAGCGTCCCATCGACGGAGATGCCGCCACCGTCCTCGCCACTGAAGTTACCGGACAGGGTGCTCTGGCTGACCGTCAGCGTGCCCTTGCTGTAGATGCCGCCGCCTTCCCAGCGGGCGGAGTTGCCGGACAGGGTACAGCCGCTGACTGCCAGCGTGCCGTTGCTGTAGATGCCGGCGCCGGTATAAACGGAGTGGTTGCCGGAGAGGGTGCTGCCGCTGACAATCAGCGTGCCGAAGTTGGAGATGCCGCCGCCGTCACCGAAGGCGGAGTTGTTGGACACGGTGCTGGTGCTGACCGCAAGCGTGCCGCTGCTCCAGATGCCACCGCCGTCGCCGTAGGAAAGGGTATCGTTGCCTGTGACGGCGCTGCCGGTGACCGCCAGCGTGCCGTCGCTCCAGATTCCTCCGCCGTTGCCGTAGTAAAAGGTGTAGTTGCCCGTCAGGATGCTGTCGCTGACCGTGAGCGTACCGTCGTTGGAGATTCCGCCGCCGTCGCTTAACGTGGCAGCGTTGCCGGACAGGGTGCTGCCGGTGACCTTCAGCGTGCCGTCGCTCCAGATTCCGCCGCCGCCGATCAGGAAAGTGGAGTTGCCGGACAGGGTGCCGCCGGTGACCGTCAGCATGCTGTCGCTATAGATCCCACCGCCGCCGTTGGTGGCGGAGTTCCCGGACAGGGTGCTGCCGGTGACCGCCATCGTGCTATCGCTGTAGATTCCACCGCCGGCGTTGGTGGCGGAGTTCCCGGACAGAGTGGTGGCGGTGAGCGTGGCCGAGCCTCCGTTCTCGTTGAAGATCCCGCCGCCGTTGGTGGCGGCGTTGAGGGTCAGAGTGCTGTCGCTGACCGCCAGCGTGCCCAGGTTCAGGATCCCGCCTCCCTCGCCGTCGTGGGCGGGGGAGCCGCCGGGGTTGTTGGCCACGCCGTTGCCGTCGATGATGTTCAGGTTGATCAGGCTGACGTCGGCGCCTGCGGAAATCTCGAACACCCGCGAGAGGCCGTCACCGCTGACGGTCAGCGTCCTGGCGGGCACACTCTCGATGGTCACGTCTCGGCTCAGGAGGAGCTCGCCATGGGTCAGCACGATCGGGCTCTTGACGGCGGCCGTCACCTGGATGGTGTCACCGTTCTGGGCATGGGCGACGGCGTAGCGCAGCGTGTGCTTATCGGTCACGTCGTCCGCGCTGCTTGTCACCGTCAACGTCGAGAGGAGACTGCGGCCCTCGAGCGCCATCAACGTCGGCCGGATCCGCCGTCGTTTTCGGGCCTCGACCGTTCCCCGCCCGTCCCCGGGCCGGTACGGCGCCTCGTTGCGACTGACCGAACTTTTTAACTTCCACATTGTGCATCTCCGTGTTTGAGAATTGGTCTGCGTGACAAGGCCACCGCTACGGGCGCGCAGACCGAGCGCCGGGGTGCTGTAGGCACTGCCCTTGGCAATGTTCACGCTCAGCTTTGCGTCTTACCGATTCCGGAGGGACCCCTGCGGCCCCCGGTCAGTGAATGGGGACGGGAACTTCGATGGGATCTTGAACCCTGCTCTTGGTGCCTTACGGGTCTGTGTTTCGTTTCTCGGTCCTTCCGGCAAGGGCACCGCCCACGGCCGACGTGCTCGTCATCGGCCGGCCGGAGCGGACGTCGATTTCCGCCGCAGCGACTTGATCAATGCCTGGAAATCCACTCGGGACCGTAGCGAGCGGAGGTCTGGATCCCGCTCTGTCCAATCGGCCTGCCCCCAACCTCGGTCAACGGCTTGCTGAAGTACCTTCATCGCCCTGTCGGAGTAATACTGGGGATTATTGTTCGGAGCCTGTGCCGGCCCGGACCGGTCGCGACCGACGTATTCCCCGTAGAGGGCGAGTCCGCAGGCCAGGTCATAAGTGAATAAGTTGTCCTCCAGTGCGATCCGCTCGCCGAGGACGATGGCCTCGTGGAGTGAAACCAGGGCATCGGCGGTCTTTCCCTGCTTCGCCAGTGTCTTGCCGATCCCGCGATGGATCGAGGACAGGGTATTGATGTTACTGACGTCATCGGGGTTCGTCTTCCGCACCGTCTCCGATTGATCGCGCGCCTTGGCAAAGGCGACCAATCCGGCGTCGATCTCATCGTGGTCGATGAGCCACTGGCCGAGCTCCGCGGCGCTGGTCGCCAGCACTCTCCGGAACTCGGTGACGGCCGGGTTCTCGGAAACAACCCGGCTCATGATCTCAACGGACTCCACCAAGAGCGGCCTGCTCTCCTTCGATTGGCCCAGGCTGTCCAGAATACTGGCCATCCCGCGGGTGCTGAGGGCCAGTGTGTGCCGCAAATTCGAGTCTTCGGGGTGGTCCTGCACCAGGGTCCGCTGGATTGCATTGGCTCGGTGTACGGAATCGAAAGCCTGGGTGAGTTGTCCGCCGCGCATCTGGATGAAGCCGAGGTTGCTGAAACTGAGCGCCAGGTCGATCTGGTACGACAACCTCGTCGGAAACTCTCCGACAAGGGCCTTGCGAATCTCGATGGCCGCACTCTGGTGGCGTGCCGCCTCTTCCCGTTTTCCGAGCTTCAAGAGCCCGAGGGAGAGATAATGGCGGGCGAGCGCCGAGTCGGCGCGAATCGCCCGGTCGCCGGGTCGGTCGCGCTCAAGCTGATCCAGCAGCACGATGGATCGTTCGAACGATCTCAGTGATTCGTCCGACTGGCCCTGGTCGAACTGGATCATCGCCATCCTGACGAGGCAGCGCCCCTGGCCGGCCCGATAAGACCGGATCGAGGGCGAAGAGGCCGCTCCGGCGAGCGACTCGTAGATGCTCGACGCCTTCTGAAATGCTTTCACGGCCTCTCCCTTCGCGCCGATATGGTCGGTGATCTCGCCGACGCGAAGAATGGCCGCGGCCAGTTCGGCCCGCAGATCCATGTCGTCCTGATGTCGCTGAACGAAGTCTTCGTAGTATCTCAGGGCCGTGACCAGCAGCTCTTTGCGAAGAGGTTGCAGGCCGGGCAACGGCGAATTGAGCAACCGGCTCTCGCTGATCGTCGTCAAGTAGTCTTCGACGGCGGCGCGAGCATGGACCAGGTTGGCCTTGGCGTCATCCTCCGCCCTGAGTGCCCGGTCACGTTGATCCTGTGCCTCGCGACGCTGCAGGGTCTCGGCCGCGTAGGCCAGGACCGCTTCTGCCCTGGCCCGATTGGCACGAACCGCCTGCCAGACACTGATGACCGAGGCTGCGATCAGCACAGCGACGAAAGCACATGCTATTGCCATTGCCGTACGATACTTTTTCGCAAACTTGCTGAGACGGTAGGCCACTGTCGGTGGGCAGGCATGCACCGGCTCGTCGTCCAGGTACCGCCGCAGGTCGGACGCCAGCCCGTTGGCCGTCTCGTAGCGGCGATTGCGGTCCTTCTCCAGCGCCTTCATCACGATCCAGTCCAGCTCGCCTCGCACCAACCCCGAGAGCTTCCGCGGCTCGACGTGCCGGCATGCCGCGATCGAAGGCAACTCCTCCGTCGTCGAGAGCCGCAGGCTCGGCCGCGGCGAGTCGTCCTCGCGGATCACCCGCAGCAACTCCAGGAACAGCGCCCCCTTCACCCGCTTCCGCTCCAGCGGCGTCGTCCCGGTCAAGAGCTCGTAGAGGAGCACGCCCAGGCTGTAGATGTCGCTCCGCGTGTCGATGTCGAGCTGGTTCAGCTCGGCCTGCTCGGGGCTCATGTACTCCAGCGTCCCGACCACCGCGCCGAACTCGGTGAACAGCGTCTGGTCGGTCAGCCGCGGGCCGGTCGCCTTGGCCACCCCGAAGTCGATCACCTTCGGGACCGGCTTGCCGTCGTACTGCGCGATCAGGACGTTCGACGGCTTGAGGTCGCGGTGGATGATCCCCTTCTGGTGCGCGTGCTGCACCGCCTGGCAGACCGGGATCGCCAGCTCGAGCCGCTCGCGGAGCGTCAGCCGGTGCTCGTCGCAATACCGCGTGATCGGGATGCCCTTGACCAGCTCCATGGCGAAATAGGGGCGGCCGTCGTCGGTGGCCCCCGCGTCGAACACCCTGGCGATGTTGGGATGGTCCATCAGGGCCAGCGCCTGGCGTTCGGCCCCGAATCGCGCCAGCACGTGGCGGCCGTCCATGCCGGCCTTGATCAGCTTCAGCGCGACCGTCCGCCTCACGGGGTGCGTCTGCTCGGCCATGAAGACCGTGCCCATGCCCCCCTCGCCGATCTCCTGGAGGAGCTTGTATGGGCCGATCACCGTCCCGCAGCGATCGGGGGCCGCCGCCTCGGGCCGGCCGCCTCCGGGCGCCGCCGCGGTCCGGCTCTCTCCCATGGCGGCGAGACCCGCGGCCGGGCCGTCCAGGAAGCTCCCCGCCTCGCGATGGGCCTCGAGCAGCAGCCGCACTTCGCCGAGCAGCTCGCGATCCCCGGCGCATTCGGCCTCCAGGAACGCCCCCCATCGCCGGGGGTCGCCCAGGCCGACGGTGGCGACGAATAGCTCCCGGATTCTCTTGGGCTCGGGCTTCATGGTCCACTCCTCGAAGGTCCTCAACCCACCATGCGCCCTCGGCGCGCGATCCGTCCGGAGATCGGCCGGATTCCCTCAGGCACGAGGCCCTTCCGGCGTGTCGCGCAACCGGCGATGGAGCCAGGCCCTGGCGTAGGCCCAATGCTCGTAGGCCGTCGAGCGGGAGAGGCCGACGATCTCGGCGGCGTCCTCGATCGACAGCCCGGCGAAGAAGCGGAGCTTCACGAGCTGGGCGGCCTGGGGATCCTCGAGCGCGAGCTGCCCCAGGGCCTGGTCGATGGCCAGCAGCTCCTCCACCGGCTCGGTATAGGACAATCGGGGGTCGTCGAGCTCGATCCGCTGCGCGATCGCCGCCCCGCTTCGCCCGCTTCTTCCTGCGGGCGTTCTCGATGAGGATCCGCCGCATCGCCTCGGCGGCGGCGGCGAAGAAGTGGCCGCGGCCGTCCCAGTCGCGGCCCGCCTGGGCGCCGACCAGGCGGAGGTAGGCCTCGTGGACCAGCGCCGTGGCCTGGAGGGTCTGGCCGGGCTTCTCGTGGGCGAGCTTCTGGGCGGCGAGCCTGCGCAGCTCGTCGTAGACCAGCGGGAGCAGTTCGTCGGCGGCGCGTGGGTCGCCCTTCCCGATCGCCGAGAGGATGCGGGTGACATCGGTCATTGCGGAAGGGTCGTCCAGGGCCATCCGCTCGGACCACGATCACGTCCGACCCCGAGACGCCGCTGTCCCGGCCCAGACCAGGCGAGACCGCCCTGAGGGCGGAGGACCACCGTGCAGGATAAACCCAAAGGCCAAGACATGATACCCTGGGTCGCTTTGCCGGTCTGGTATCGAGGGGGCACGTACACCCCCCCGGCGGCGTGGTTTCTCTCATGCTCAGGTTGCCGGTGTCCGCGCCGACTGGCCGCTGGAAACACGACGGTCGGACCGACCCCTATCGGGAAATGGTCGCGGACCAGCTTTCCGAGGGGCCAGAGCGTTACGCGTTCCGGTCGAATCGACCGCACCAGCCAGCGTCGGTGAACCGTCTCCGGCAGCACGGGCACTCGCTATCCCCACCCCGTTAATCGCCGTTCAACCTCAATTGAACGTGAGCTTCGTCGCGAAGGCATCGCTGGGCCAATTCCTGCCGTTCGATGCGGTCCGTTGCGGTTGATAGGCGTTCTTGGTCGGGAAGTTCAAGGAATACGTGAACCCCGTGACATACGCATTGCCCGCGCCGTCCACGGCAATGCCATAGCCTTCATCCTGATCGCTGCCGCCGAGATAGGTGGAGTAGACGAGCGAAGCGGCTCCCACCTGCGAAGGATTGATCTCGGCCACGAAGGCGTCGGAATAGCCTCCGCCGAACGCGGGTTGCAGAGCATTCTTCGTGGGGAAGGTGGTCGAGCCGGTGACGCCCGTCACGTAGATATTCCCGTGGGTATCCACGGCGATGCCGCCGAGAGGGGTGTTGAAGAATTGGGCTGCACCATCGATGCCGCCACTCAGGAGAGTGGAATAGACGAGAGCGGTCCCCGCGGCGTTCAATTCCGTCACGTAGGCGGACTCGGAGCCGGAGCCGCTGGTGAACGTCCTCTGGTATCCACTCGGGGTGGTCGGGAAATCGCTCGACGATGTCAGACCCATCACATAGGCATTACCGGAACCGTCCACCGCGATTCGATAGCCCTTGTCGGGAGAAGTGCCGCCGCTGCCACTGAGCAGGGCGACGTAGGCCAGTGCCGAACCCGTGGCATTCAACTTCGCCACGAAGGCCCCGCCTTCAGAACCGCTCTGGAAGGCGCCTGGGGTCGTCCAGGTGTTGCTGTAGGAAACACCCGTCACATAGGCATTGTGAGCGCCGTCCACGGCAATGCCGTTACCAAACGCGCCGCCAGTCGGACCTCCGAGGAACGTGGAGTAGATCAGCGCCGAACCGGTGGGCTTCAGCGCCGCCACGAAGGCCTGAGGACCCCCTTGAGAGAGGACCGGCTGCAACGATCCCGGGGTCGTCGGGAAGTTGGTCGAACTGCTGGTGCCTGTGACATAGGCGTCGCCGGAGCCGTCCACGGCGATGCCCGTGGCATAGTCCTGCCCGCTCCCGCCCAGATAGGTGGAGTAGACGAGCTTCGAACCGGTGGCATTGAGTTCGGTCACAAAGGCATCCGCACCAAGCGCCCCGCCGTATGTGGGCCCGCCGCCGTAAGCGGCCTGCACGGGGTTCTTCGTCGGGAAGTCGGTCGCCGTGGTCGAGCCCGTCACGTAGGCGTTGCCGGCGGAATCGACGGCAATACCCGAGGAGAATCCCCCACCCAGAAAGGTGGAGTAGACGAGCGCCGAGCCCGCGGCATTGAACTTCGTCACGAAGGCGCCGTAGCCGTCTGTCTTGACGAAGGCACCCGATGTCTTGAAGGCACCCGCAGTGGTCGGGAACTTGGGCGACTGGGTCCAGCCCGTCACGTAAGCGTCGCCGGAGCTGTCCACGGCGATGCCTGTGCCCTGCGTCGAGCCGTTGGCGCCGCCGAGATAGGTCGAGTAGCCCAGACTCGAGACCGGGTCGATCACCAGCGGCTTGCTTTGATCGTGGTGCCCGACCCGGAACCCCACCTGGCCTCCATGGCCAATCACAAACCCGCTGGCCACCGCGTGCCGGACGCCATCGACGACCTGGTAGGCGACGGGGGCGTGTTCGACGATGTCTCCGCCCGAGGTGTGCAGGACGAGGTCGCCCTGGGCGTCGAGTGATTTCCCGAGGGCGCCGTCGAACGCCAGCCGGATTGCGCCGGGGCTCGCGCCGGGCTTGACCACGAAGTCGTACTCGAGCTGCTGCTGGTCGCCGTGGTAGACCATGTCGATCCCGCGATAGACACCCCTGTAGGCCACGTCGGCGTAATTGGCGATGTGGGTGTGCCACTTCGAGGGCTTGTTGCCGACGAAGTCATTGCTCACGCCGGCCTGCTTGTCGCGACCGACGACGCGGGAGCCGGGGTTCGCCCCGACGATCTTCATGGCGACGACGTTGCCGCCATCGCCCTGCCGCAGCTCCATCACGGCACCGGTCGGCGTCAGGAAGGCCGTGTAGCCGGCGCCCTGGGTCAGGAAGTTGACCCGCGGGTCGGTCTGGCCCTTGTTGACCTGGAAGCTCAGCGGAAGCTGGCCGTAGGCCGCGGCCAGATGGGCCTGCGTGGCGGCATCGGGCACGGTGGTCGCGGTGCCGACCGGCAGGGTCGAGAGGCAGAGGCGGACTTCCAGCGATTCGAGGTCAAGCCGCCGGCGGGAGGAAACGCGTTTTCGCAACATTGAAATGATCTCCTTGTCACGGACACTGTTGGTTGGCTTGCGGGTTGTCATGGGGTGCGCGTCTGGATCGAGGGCGGCCACGCTCCGCGCGAGGCCGCTTCTCGGTTGCGGCGTGGGCCGCTCACGGGTTTTCTTGGCGTGGCGGAGGACGCTCCACGGGTGGACGAAGATGTCCCTACCGCCAGTTCCTCGGAGCGAGGAGGTCGTGGGACCTCCCCGCTTTCCTCGGACGGATCAAGAGAAGATGTCGTCGTTGCTTGTGGTTGCATGATTCTTCTTGACGACCGTCAAACTGTCGAAGGTGAACGTCCCGAGGCTGTAGACGCCGCCGCCGACGCCCATCCCGTCGCTACCCCCGGCGCCCCCCTTGCCACCGATGGCCTGGTTGTGCGTGATCGTGCTGCCATTCGCCGTGGCGCTCGACCCGGGTTGGATGGCGAGACCGCCTCCGAACCCGTCGCCACCGTTGCCGCTCTTGCCGCCGTCGCCGCCCTGGGCGACATTGTGATCGAGGGTGCCATCGGCGATCGTCAGGACCGAATTGTCCGCGAAACCCAGGAGGGCGTAGATGCCCACGTCGATGCCGCCGCCCAGGCCGTTGCCGCCGTTGGCCCCGGCGCCCCCACCGCCGCCGAGGGCCTGGTTGCCCGTGAGAACCGATCCGCTGACCGATGCGGTCGAGCTCCTCGAATCGTCGATGCCGCCGCCGCTGCCGAACCCGCCGGCGAAGCCGCTACCCCCGGTGCCACCGAGCGCCTGATTGGCGGCGAAAGTACTGTTGGTTACCGTGAGCATCGCCGATTGGTTGTTTTCGATGCCGCCACCCAGGGCGGAGCCGCCGAGCCCGGCGTTGGTGGAGCCGCCGCGGGCCACGTTGCCGATGAGCGTGCTGCCGCTGACGCTCAGCGTCGAGCCGGACGCGTTGGCGATGCCGCCGCCCAGGGCCCCACCGGTGAGCGGGTAGGCGGTCGCGGCGGTACCACCATTACCTCCGATGGCCTGGTTCCCGGCGAGCGTGCTGTTGACGACGGTCAGCGTCGCGTTGAAAACGTTGAGGATGCCGCCGCCGACCCCCTGGCCGCTCGTGCTGGGACTCGTGCCATCGCCTCCCGAGGGCCTGGTTGCCGATGAGCGTCGAGCCGATGACGTACATGGTCGCGGTCTGGTTCTCGATGCCGCCACCGTTGTTCGTGGACTCCGCCGCCCCGCGGGCCACGTTGCCGATCAGCGTGCTGTTGCGGATGGTACACGTGCTGTCGGCATAATTCATGATCGCCCCGCCGACGCCGAAGCCCCCCTCACCGCCGGCGGATTGGTTGGCCAGCAGGGTGGAACAACTGAGCGTCATGGTCGCCCCGGGGCCCTCGTTATCGATGGCGCCGCCGTTGCCGGCGACTCCCGCTCCCCCACCGGCCACGTTCCCCAGGAACACGGAGGTGCTGATGGTCGCCGTGGAGGGGTGCGCCAGGTCCAGACCGGCGTTGTTCTCGATGGCACCGCCGATGCCGTAGTTACCCGCGCCGGTGCCGAGGGCCTGGTTGTTGTTGAACGTGCTGGCGGTCACCGTCAGGGTGGCGCCGCCGAAGTTGTCGATGCCTCCGCCGACGCTGCCGCCGAAGAAGGAGCCGCCGCCGCCGCCCAGGGCCTGATTGCCGCTGAAGGTCGAGCAGATGACGGTCGCACTGCCCTCGTTCAGCAGGCCGCCGCCGAAGACATCCACCGTGTCGGAGGAGGAGTTCGCTATGTTGTTCGCCACAACACTGCGATTGAGGGTCAGGGTGGCCCCGGCCTCGTTGAGGATGCCGCCGCCTCCGAGGCCGCCGACGGTCGCCCCGTTGGCGATCCTCAGGCCGGCGATGGTCACGGTCGCTCCGCTGCTGACGTCGAAGACCCGGCTGGCGGAGTTGCCGCTGATGGTCAACTGGCTGGCGCCGGGCCCTTCGATGTCGAGGCTCTTGTTGACTTGCAGCGCACCGCTTTTCAGCGCGATCGTCTCGCCGGCGAGCTTGTGGTCGAAGACGATGGTGGATCCCGGACTGGCGGCGGCTATCCGCGAGCGCAGCGTCCCGCTCGAGCCGTCATCGGCGGTGCTGGTGACAGTCAAGGTGCTGAGGACCATGCGGGCTTCCAGTGCCTCCAGTCTCGGCGCGGAGCGCGCCGACCGACGGCCGATCCCCGGGCGGCGCTTCCCGGGCGAGCGACGGGACTGTCGTGCGACCGCTTGCAACCAACTGAGGGCAAAAAAGCGAGACATGTTGCGACTCCTTCGTGATGGAGACAGGAGAAACGTTTCGGTGGGGCGCATGCCTCACCGGGGGACACAGGCGGAGAGAGCCCTTCTTTGAACCGTTGCAGGGTAGGCCGCCCGTCCACGGCGGGGCGGTCTGAGATACGATGAAAACGCGATCGATTCCGCGCCGCAGACCGAGCACGGGCCGGTGAGGGCGCTGCTCCGGGCAGCGTTCACCCTCCGCTTTGCTGCGAATCGTTTTCGAGGGATCCTCCCGAGCCCCGGTCACACCGGGACGACACTTACTGCGATGGGATCTTGCTCGGGGGTTCGGGGATCAGTGCGGCCTTTCCTCCACCTGCAGCAAGGCCGTGGCCTCGGCGCGGAACCGGACCAGTTCCTCGTTCTTGGGCTGGTTCTTCTCCATCCATGGGATGGCCTTGTCGTACCAGGAGCGCGCCTGTGTCCTGTCGCCGAGCTGCCAGTGGGCCATGGCCAGGAAGAACCAGTCGTTGCCGTTGCCGCCGTTGCCGAGCTCCATCGACTTCGTCAGGGACTCGACCGCCTGCTTCCAGTCGCCGGCCCGGTAGAGGGCCACGCCCAGCGTTTTCCGATAAGTCGCTTCCTTCGGCGCCAGTCCGACGGCTTTCTTGGCAAGCTCGACCGCCTTTCGAGGGTTTCGCGACTGGAGGTCGGGGCGGGTGACCAGGGACCAAGCCCACTGATTTTGCACGAGGGCGCTGTAATCGCTGGGAACCGGATCCAGGCTCTCTAGCTGGAGCAGAGTATGGCCGAAGAGGCGATCGAGCGCATCCGCATATCCGGTGGCAGTCAAGACCGACCTCAGGCACTTGCAGGTGTCGGACAGGAGTTTCTTGAGCAATGCGGCTTGGGAGCTTTCCAGAGGCTCGGCCGTGAGCCGAACGATAATGGGCAGGGCCCGCTGGTAAAAGGGCCCGGCTTGTTCGGGAAATCCTGAACGCTCAAAGACTCGCCCGGAGGAGATCAGGCAGTTCGCCAGTTGTAGGCGGACTCCGGGGTCTTCGGGACGCTGGACGGCCAGCTCTTCGCTGAGGCGAAGCGCGCGTCGGTAAAACGGCTCTGCATCGACCGGATTCCTTCCATACGCGATGGTCCCGACGTTCATCAGGCACCCCGCCAGGTTCAAGCGATATTCCGAGTTGGCGGGGAGCTCATCCGCCAAGGCCTCCCACAGAGGCAAAGCGCGGCGGTAATAGGCCTCCGCTGCCTGGAACCGATCGAGGTAATGCTGAATGCGTCCGAGATGGAGGCACGCCACCGCGGTCGTGTATCGCGAATCGAAGTCATCGCCGAATTCCCGGACGTGGTTCTCAAGGGTGATCAAGCTCCGCTGCATCAATTCCCTTTGCCAAGGTTCGAGGTCGAGCGTCCCGAGCATCCACGCCTCCCCGACCGCGGCCGCCGTCTCGGCGACATCGCGGAGCATCCACCGGACGCGCTCCTCGGCCCGCTGCTGGAGCAGGACAGCACGGTTGCGCCTCTTTGCGGATCGCCGCCTCGGCGACGCGGGCCGCTCGTTCGGCCCGCGTCGCGCGGATGGTCTGCCAGGTGCTGGCAGCGACGCCCGCGATGAGGGCCAGGGACACGAGGCCCGCCGTCGTAAGCACCGCGCGATTCCGCCGGGCGAACTTGCCCAAGCGATACCACTCCGTTGGCGGACAGGCTTGCACCGGCTCGTCGTCCAGGTACCGCCGCAGGTCGGACGCCAGGCCGTTGGCTGTCTCGTAGCGGCGGTTGCGGTCCTTCTCGAGCGCCTTCATCACGATCCAGTCCAGCTCGCCACGTAACAGGCCGCTCAGCTTCCGCGGCTCGACATGCCGGCACGCCGCGATCGAAGGCAGCTCTTCCGTCGTCGAGAGCCGCCGGCTCGGCCGCGGCGACTCCTCCTCGCGGATCAGGCGCAGCACCTCGAGAAACAAGACGGATCTCAGCCGCTTGTGCTGCAGCGGGGTCGAGCCGGTCAGCAGCTCATAGATCAGCACGCCCAGGCTGTAGATATCACTCCGCGTGTCGATGTCGAGCTGGTTCAGCTCGGCCTGCTCGGGGCTCATGTACTCGAGCGTGCCCACCACCGCGCCGAATTCGGTATACAACGTCTCGTCGGTCAACCGTTGTCCGGTCGCCTTGGCCACGCCGAAGTCGATGATCTTGGGCACCGGCTGGCCGTCGTAGAGCGCGATCAGGACGTTCGACGGCTTGAGGTCGCGGTGGATGACCCCCTTCTGGTGCGCGTGCTGCACCGCCTGGCAGACCGGGATCGCCAGCTCCAGCCGCTCGCGGAGCGTCAGCCGGCGCTCGTCGCAATACCGCGTGATCGGGACGCCCTTGACCAGCTCCATGGCGAAATAGGGGCGGCCGTCGTCGGTGGCCCCCGCGTCGAACACCCTGGCGATGTTGGGATGGTCCATCAGGGCCAGCGCCTGCCGCTCGGCCCCGAACCGCGCCAGCACGTGGCGGCCGTCCATGCCGGCCTTGATCAGCTTCAGCGCCACCATCCGCCGCACCGGGTGCGCCTGCTCGGCCATGAAGACCGTGCCCATGCCCCCCTCGCCGATCTCCTGGAGGAGCTTGTACGGGCCGATCATCGCGCCGCAGCGATCGGGGGCCGCCGCCTCGGGCCGGCCGCCTCCGGGCGCCGGCGCTGTCCGGCTCTCTCCCATGGCGGCGAGGCCCGCGGCCGGGCCCTCCAGGAAGCTCCCCGCCTCGCGATGGGCCTCGAGCAGCAGCCGCACCTCCGCGAGCAGCTCGCGATCGCCGGCGCATTCGGCCTCCAGGAACGCCCCCCATCGCCGGGGGTCGCCCAGGCCGACGGCCGCGATGAAGAGCTCCCGGATTCTCTTGGGCTCGGGCTTCATGGTCCACTCCTCGAAGGTCCTCAACCCACCATGCGCCCTCGGCGCGCGATCCGTCCGGAGATCGGCCGGATTCCCTCAGGCCAGCGGCCCTTCCGGCGTGTCGCGCAGCCGGCGATGGAGCCAGGCCCTCGCATAGGCCCAATGCTCGTAGGCCGTCGAGCGGGAGAGGCCGACGATCTCGGCGGCGTCCTCGATCGACAACCCGGCGAAGAAGTGGAGCTTGACGAGCTGGGCGGCCTGGGGATCGTCGAGTGCGAGCTGTCCCAGGGCCTGGTCGATGGCCAGCAGCTCCTCCAGCGGCTCGGTATAGGACAATCGGGGGTCGTCGAGCTCGATCCGCTGGCGATCGCCGCCCCGCTTCGCCCGCTTCTTCCTGCGGGCGTTCTCGATGAGGATCCGCCGCATCGCCTCGGCGGCGGCGGCGAAGAAGTGGCCGCGGCCGTCCCAGTCGCGGCCCGCCTGGGCGCCGACCAGGCGGAGGTAGGCCTCGTGGACCAGCGCCGTGGCCTGGAGGGTCTGGCCGGGCTTCTCGTGGGCGAGCTTCTGGGCGGCGAGCCTGCGCAGCTCGTCGTAGACCAGCGGGAGCAGTTCGTCGGCGGCGCCGCGGGTCGCCCTTCCCGATCGCCGAGAGGATGCGGGTGACATCGGTCATGGGGAAGGGTCGTCCGGGGCCATCCGCTCGTACCGGGATCACGTCCGACCCCGGGACGCCGCCGTCCCGGCCCAGACCAGGCGAGACCGCCCTGAGGGCGGAGGACCACCGTGCAGGATAAGCCCGACGGGCAAGCCATGATAGCCTGGGGTCGCTTCGAGGCGATGGGATGAATGCGAGTGCAATGGCCATTCGAGATCGTAGCCATTCTCACGTCCAGGCCACCCTTTGCCGATACAACCCATGCAAACGGTCCCGTCGTCGCCATCGGAGACGTTGATGCGGCTCGCGCGGGTCTCCCTCATCCTCGCCCTGGCCTGTGCAACCGGCTGCACGACCGGTCGGCTCCGCGAACGGACGATCAACCAGGGGGCCACCCTACCCGGGTTGCAGTACCAGCAAGTCCTGGACAACCTCGCCCTGTTCGCGACGCAACCCGGCTCGCTGCCGTGGCACGTCAATTTGAGGGAGGGGACGACCCAGGTGACCGACTCGATTTCGGGGGGTGCCGCGGTGGACCTGGGCCCTCCGGTCACCTGGTTCCCGCAGTTGCTGGGCTCGAGGACGGCCGTGGCCCAGTGGGGGATGTCGCCGGTGGTCGACGCGACCGAGCTGCGCCTGCTCCGGATCGCCTATCGCCGCGCCCACGGCGCCCCGACATGCCGTCGCCCAGGTTCCTCGACGAGCTGGCCCATGAGCTCAAGAACCAGTTCGCATCCAACGCCGACCTCCGCAACGAGTCGGAGCTGTTCTACGAATACCAGAGTCGCGCCAACCGGAGCTTCCGGGAGCTCGATGCCCACGTCATCACGACCAACGACGCCTCCGTCTGCGGCAATGTCGGCCCATCGCTCGAACGCTCCCCGCTGGCGTCGAACGTCTGCGGGAAGATCGAGATGATCCTCGGCGACCTGGCCGAGATCCGACCCGGATGGTTCCACGTCGGTTCCAGGCGTGACGTCCCCAGGGACGCGTGCTACGTCGGGAGGTGTGGCGACTGCTTCGTCTGGGTCGGCCCCGATGGGATCGACGAGCTCACCGAGTTCACCCTGACCGTGCTGAAGATCTCCTCGCTGATCAAGGAGACCGAGACGCTCGTCAGCCCCGGCAACGTGAAGTTCTCGCCGGGGGACCGCGGCGGATAAAGGCCGATGGGCCGATCCCGCTGGCGACGTCGTCGTGCGGGGCCGGGGCAGGGGCCGGGTGAGGCGAGACGGCGAGAGCAACACGGGGAGCGGATCCGATCCCCGCGACGCGTTCATCTCCGGTCGTTCGTCAACGGCGCCGCGGGGGCCGCGTCGAACTGGATCAGGGCCTTCGCTTCCTTGTAGGCCAGCCACACGACCAGGTCGTCGTGGTCCGCATCGCCGGCCAGCGGGTTCTGGTCGTCCGCGGGCAGCGGCTTCATCTTCGCCGCCGTCGCGATCGCGAGCTGGCGCGCCTCGTCGCGCTTGCCCTGCTGGAACAGGTTCATCGCGCGGAAGAATGAGGCCGTTCCCGTGATGCGCCAAGGGTCGCTGTGGACGGATTCCGCCGCGGCGAGCAGGGCCTTCTCGGCGGCGGCGTGGTTGCCACCGCGGTACTCCGCCATGCCGAGGGCGAGCAAGACCCAGCCGCCTGTATCACGCTCGCCGAGCTTGCGAATGAGGCCGAGCGCCGCCTCGATCTCCGCCTTGCCGGCGGACGGTCGAATGCTGCACACCTTGGCGGCGCGTTCGGCCGTCAGTTCCTTGTCGTCGACCTTCGCGAACGCGAGCACCCGACGCCGGGTCGCGGCATGTTCCTCCTCCTGCCCGAACCACGCCTGGAGGGCGGCGACCTTCAGGGAGAGGATCGTGTCCTCCGGATTGTCGGCGGAAGCCTTCGCGAGGAACAGGAGCGACTCGCGCGTGCGGCCGGCGGCCTGCGAGGCGTCGGCCAGTCGGGCCGACAGGGGGTTGTCGGCGGGAAGGCTCGCGATGTCGCCCGGCTCGAGCTCCCGCAACACGATGGAATCCAACTCCAGTGGGCGGTCGGGGGCGGTCTTCGGGTGCAGGCGCAACAGAGAAAGCGCCCCCCGGGAGGAGAAGGGGAGGATCGCTTCCCGCCACGCGCCCGAAGTGGCCTGCACCGGATAATCACCGTGCCGGTAATCATCCGGATTGCCGGACGTATCGGCCCAGAAGACCTGCATCGTGAAGGCCCGGTCGGCGCGATACCGCAGCACGATGGCCTTGCCGCCCGCCGGGCGCCGATCGGCGTCGAGAACAGGGGATCGCCACCGGTCGACCGCGCGGTGAGGACGCCGTCCTTCGCCGAGAGGACGCATTGACTGGCATTTCCCCAGGTTCCCAGGCCGTCATCGAAATTCCAGACGGCGAGCACGCCCGGTCGGAGCTGATCGGACCGCTCCTTCCACAGCCCATTCTTCGGCTGCGACTCGACCAGCCACGCGTAGAGGGTGCGAGCCCGGTCGATCTGTCCGCGTTCGGCGGCGGCGGCGACCGAACCTTGCAAGAGGGTCGCCAGCTTCTCGGGGTGCCTGGCCCGGATGGAGGCGAGGACTGCGTCGATCGGCAAGCCGCTCTCCAGGCAGGCGACGATCCTGCTCGGTTCCCCCGATCGCGCGAGCAGGTCGGCGGCCCGATCCGCATCACCGGCCAGGGAGTATGCGACGACGAGTCTTGCCCACGGATCGGTGACCTTCGCGAGCGCGATTCGTTCCCGTTCGCGCCCGAGGGCCGCGGGATCGTGGCTGGCCGAGAGGCGGAAGCGGCCCAGCCCATGCCTCTTCCATCCGGTGATCCCCGAGTCCAGCGTGATGCTCAGGGAACCGCCGTCGATCCGCGCCGGGGATTTCAGGCCGAAGATCGCCCAGTGGGGTTCCCGCAGCTTCGGATAGGTGTCCCAGTAGGTCCGCGGGTTGCCGTCGATGCTGGTTTTCGCGTCGTAATGCTCATGCGCCGCATCCTCGCATCACCGCGCCGAACTCGATCGGCGTCGGTTTCGCGTCCGCCGGGCCGGGGACGATCGCGGCGGTGAATTCCGCCAGATGGAAGTTGCCGTTGTCGGGGTAACGGCCGGCACTGCCGTGGGGAAGTCGCGCATCGGGAATGGTCTCGAGGCGGATCGCGGTCACGGTCGGCGAATCGGCCCGGAATTTCAGCGTGTACACGGCCCGATCGGGGTTCGGACCGGCGACGAAGATGCTGCCGTCGCCTTCGAACGTGAACGTTTCGCCCCCGGGCGACTTCATCTCCGTCGGCCTGAGGACCGTCCATCGGGCGGCGTCCTCCATCTCCCGACGATGCCCGAGCAGGTGGGCCAGCTCCCCCGCCAACGTGGAGTTCTCGGGCTCCTGGACCAGCTTCCGCTCGAACAACTGGCGGGCTCTGGACCGCGCGGCGTTGGCCAGCGGCCGCCTTGCCTAGCCCGGCATAATGCCGGGCCAGCGCGGCCTGGAATTGTGCCTCGCCGACCGCGCGCTCGGCCAGCTCCTTCGACCCGGCGTCGGGGCCGGCGATCGATTCGCATGCCTCGTACTGCAGCGTGACGATCGTGGCCCAATCCCGCCAGTCATAGGGCCGCGGCACGCCGGCCCCTCGGTCCTTGTCGCGCTCTCCGCGAATCCAGGCATTGCCCTCGTCGAGCCGTTGCCTCGCGCGATCCTGCCTGCCCAGCTTCTGGTCGTTCATCGCCGCGAGGAACACGTACCATGGCCCCGGGTCGTTGGCATCGAAGAACTCGGCCGCCTTCCGGTAATCGCCGCTGCGGTACTGGATCGCGGCAATCAGCCGGGGCCGCGAGAAGGCATCCGTCCTTCCCGGCCAGCTCCAGCAGACGCGGGCGATTGGCGTCGGTGATGGTCTCGGGGAACAGCAGCGTCGTGAGGACGATCCACTTGCTCGCGTCCGCGTCGGGCGTCGCGGCGGATTGATTCTGATACAATCCGGCGAGGAGCCTGTCGAACTCGTCCACGTCGCCGGCGATGGCGTCGATCAATGCCCCATCGCGGATCGCCCACCAATCCGTCCATGAGCCGCGTCGGAAATCCACACGCCCGTCGTAGACCGGTCGCATGTCGATCGCCGCCTGCTTCCATAGGCCCTGGGCGGCGTAGTGGCGGGCTCGCCAGAAGTGATAGGTATTCCGCTCCTCCGGCGGGCAATGAGTGATCGCCCGATCGTAGTCGGCCCGGGCCTTCGGCCATTGCCGCAGTCGATCATAAGTCTCGCCGCGCTTGATGAGGATCAGGGGATGGTACCCCAGTCGTTCGGGTTTCACCAATTCGCTGTAATCCGCCGCCAATTGCTCGTATTGCTGGAGACGCAGGTGGATATCGGCCCGTCGTTCCATGGCCGGGTGTTGGATGATTCCATAGCGGACGGTCTTGTCGGCGGCGTGGAGATCGGCGTTTCCCCAGTCGGCGGCGGCGAGCTCCCAGTGCTCGAGCTTCTCATGGGCTTCGGCCCGCGCGGCGAAGAGCCCGGCGTCCTTGCCGCCGCCCGCAATCGCCTTGTCGTATGCGGCGATCGCCGATCCCCATTCCTGCTCCTCCGCGAACAGATCGCCGATGCCGGCGGCGGCCGATGGGTGGGCCGCGAGCAGCCTGTCGGAGGCGGGCTGGTCGCCGATCACGATGTAGGCGGCGGCGAGCCTGGCCCAGGGATCGGCGATCTTCACCGCCGCCAGACGCAGCCGGGTGACGCGCGGACTCGACGGCAGGCCGAGCAGGCCTACGTCGATGGATTGGGCACCCGAAGGCGAGGAACAATGGACGGCCATCGTGTTGGTCCCGGGCTTCAGCAGGCCGACCGCCCTGGCATCGACGGGATAGGAGTCGTAATCGGGCGTGAAGCCCTGACGGCTGAGCACCTCCTGTCCGTTGATGAAGAGCTCGAACCCGTCGTCGTGGATGACCCGAGCGAGCAGCGACCGGACGGCCGGATCCGGCTTCCACTCGAACTTCCGCCGCAGCCAGATGTCGCTCGTGCTCCACTCCGTGCGCACGACCACCCCCTGGGGCAAGTCTTTCCCGAAGATGCCGGCGCCCGTCTTCCAGGCCGAATCGTCGAACGCCTCGCCGGTCCAATCGGCGGGGGGTTTCGCGGTGGCGAAGCGCCAGCGGACCTCCTCGTTCTCCGAGGTGGGGACCACCATCGCCGTCCTCGCGTCGATCGGGGGCAGCAGCAAGTCGGCCAGCTCCCCGGCCAGTGTGGAGTCCTCGGGCTCCCGCGCCAGCCCCTGTTCGAACGCGAGGCGGGCCCTGGCGCGGGCCGCGTCCGCCGGTTGCGCATGGCCTCGGTCGGCGAAATGACGGGCCAGCTCCGCCTGGAACGGCCCGTCCCCGGCGGCTCGTTCGGCCAGCCTCTCGAGCACGCCTGCCAAAGGCGCGGCCGCGGCGATGATCCTGGCCTTGCCGGCGCGGCCCGCGGCCAGGGGCAGGGCCTCGGCGAACGTGGCAACCGCCGGGTCGGTGTGACCTTGCTCGGCCCGGGCCCTTGCCAGGTCGGTGCACAGTTCCGCGATCTCGCTGTCCTTGAGATCCGTGAGTAGCCGCGCGACCTGTAACGTATTCGCATCGTGCGTCGTCGACAGGCGGAATCGGCCCAGTACGAAACCGGAAGATCGATACAGTTGGTTGATCCGAACCGTCAGCCGCATGGGCTGCCCGGCGCCGATCTCCTCGGCCAGCTCGAAGACCCCCGTGTGGTCCTTGCCCGACTCCGGACGAATCCCCCAGCCCGTGGCGTTGTTGCCGTCGATCGCGCCGCCGATGTCGAAATCCTGCGCGCTGAAATCGGCCTGCGCAGTTCCGCAAGGGGATTCGCCTCGGCGGGCCGGGGCCCCGCGCGGGAGCCGCCTCGAGCGTGAGCTCGTTGATCACGAAGGTCCCGTTCTCGGCCCAGCCCGGTCCGTTCTCGGGCAGGCGGGGATCGGCCAGCGCCTCCAGGCGCAGTCCCTTGATGCTCTCCCCCCGGGACACGAACACGAGCGAATAGACCTCGTTCTGGACTGAGCCGGCCCGGTGGACGAAGACGGAGCCATCGCCCTGCCGTTCCATCCGCAAGCCCGCCTGACTCGTCATCTCGACCAGCGACGGGGTCGTCCAGTGGTCGCCGGCGGGACGGAGCCGGGAGAAGATCTCGCGGGACCTCTCCAGCTCGGCCTGCGCTGCGCGGGCCGCTTCTCGGCCAGGCGCTGCTTGCCATGCTTCGCCAGGGCCCTGGCGAGGGCCAACCGCAGTTGGGGATCATCCGGATGCCGTCGGGCCAGGGCGGAAACGACCTCGTGATGACGCGCGGCGACCTCGAGGATCGTCTTCCTCGCCCCGTCGCCGTCGGCCTGCCGGAGTGCCCGGTCGAAGTATGCCAACGCCTCATCGTCGAGGCCGTTGAGTGCGTAGGCCGCCCCGAGCTTCGCCCAGGGATCGGAGATTTTCATCGCGCCCCATAGTTTGTCTTCTTCCCCGACGATGGCGTTCGGATCATCCGAAGAGACCGAAAAGCGGAAGCGCCCGAGTAGTGCCATTACGGGGCCGGGGGTTCCGTGATAAAAGTCGAGCACGACGCGCAGCTGGCTGGAATCTCGCTCGCTCTTGTCGGGCTCGATCGCGAAGATCGCTCTGTGGGACTTCCCGGTTGCGCCGTAGATGCTCCAGCCACTCTCGCCTCGGGTCAGAGAAGTTTCGGCGCGGCGTCCTCGAACGTTGCGAAGATGGCTCGCAGCGGGATCTGCTTCAGCGCCCTCGGATCTGTTTTGCCCCGTCTCGACACCGTGAGATCGCTGAGCACAAAATTCCCGCTGGAGTTTGTCCCTGGTCCGCCGGACGGAAGCCGGTCGTCGCGCAGGGCCTCCAGGCGAATCGCTTTGATATCCCCGGGGATGTCGCGGAAATCGAGCGTATAGCTCTCTTTGGCCCGGAGGTTCCCGCTGACGAAAATGGAATTGTCAGGCTCCAACGTCAGGGTAGCTCCCGCCGCCGATTTCATCTCCGACGGCCTGAGGACCGTCCAGCGAGTGCGGCGCCGATCCAGCAGCACTTGCGCAGCTTGTCGGCGACCAGGTCATTTTCCGGGTCCGCCGCCAGCGATCGTTCGTAGAGGGCCCGGGCCTTCTCGAAGTATTCGTCCGCCGGCGCAAACTGACCGCCGGCAACGAGTCGTCGCGCGAAGTCGGCGAGCCATTCCGCGGCGTCCGGATTCCCGGTCGCGGCTCGCAACCAGTCGGCCGCGGCGGCGTCCCAGCTCCAGAGCGCCTCGTGGGCCCGCGCCCGCTTCGCCGGGAGGTCAACGTCGGTCGGCTTCGCCGCGATCCCCTTGCTGTACAGGGCGATCGCACGCCTCCAGTCCTTCTCGTCCTTGCCTTGCGCGAACAGGTCGCCGATCGGGCCGGCCAGCGTCGGACGCCGGTCAACCAGCCGGTCGATGGCCGGCTGGTCGCCCCGGAGTCGATACGCCGCAGCGAGCTTGACCCAGGGATCCGTGAGCTTGTTCAGTTCGGATTCCCGCTCGATCGCGGCAGGGTCGTTCGACACCGACAGGCGGAAATGGCCGAGATTCTCGCTCTTGCCGGCGGCGTAGTAGTGTTGAAGCTCGAAAGTCAACCGGGTGCCCGCGACGAGGGAGACGGGTTTCGGCGTCGCCCAGATCGCCGTGAAGTCCCGCCCTTCACCGCCGCCGTAGGTATTCCAGTCCCCATTCGTTTGGATCGTAAACGCGGACTTCCGGTCAACCCAGACCTTGGCAAACTCGAGCGGGATCGGGTCTTTCCCGCCCGGGAGCAAGGCGACCACTTTCAAGTAGGCCTGGTGGTGGTGTCCCCCCGGGTTGCGGCCGGGGCCGCGCCTGGGTAGAGACCCGTGCGTGAGGGCTTCCAGCCGCACCGCGGAAAGCTGGATATCGGCCCCGATGGTCGTGGCGATGCGGTAGCGATCGTCCAGCGGATTGGCGCCGCCGGCGAGGATGGAATCGTCGGGGAGCACGGAGAGGGTCGAGCCCCGGTCCGATTTCGCCTGGACCGGCCTGAGCACGGTCCATCGGAGGACCTCGGCCTGGGCCAGCGCCGGTCGGCCAGCAGCGACTCGTCGGTCGTCGCGTCGGTCACGACGCGGGCGTAATCGTCGAGCGCCCGTTGCCAGTGCTTCAAGGCGAGATGAGCGTGGCCCCGGCGGGCGTAGAGCCGCTTGAGGTCGGCGGCGGCCTCGGCTTTCCGGCCGGCCAGCGCCTCGATGGCGGCGGTGTAGTCGGCCACCCGGGCATACGTATCGGACCACTGATCGGCGAGCTCGGCGCGCAGCTCGAGCAGCCCGGCGTCTCGCGGAGCCCTGGCGAGCCGTTCGTCGACCACCGCCAGGAGGGGACATAACTGGCCTCCCGTCGCAGTGTCCTCGACATATCGCGCCCGGATCACCTCGATCACTTCCGGCCGGTCGCCGTCGGCGTGCCGCACCGCGAGTCGGACCTTCGTCCCGGCTTCGCCCGCGAGCAGGTCGCCGAGCCTGGGGATGGATTCCCCGGTCATCTCGGTGTCGTCCACTTTCACGATGATGTCGCCCGGGACCAGGCCGGCCCGGGGGCCCAGGGACCCGGGCAGCGGCCCGGTCACCCGGACGGTCGCGCCCTCGGCCGAGTACTCGAAGCCGATGCCCACCTTGCCGACAGCCGGGGGAAGCCCTTCCTGGCCGCGGCGTCTCGCGCCGCCTCGCAAGAGCGCGGCCGCGACGACGGGCCGATCCTGGTGTAACAGGGCCGTCGCCACGCGCAGCGAGCCCCGCGTGTCCAGCCAGGCCTCCGGTGCGGCGGGATCGGCGGCCGCCAGGCGATCGAAGGCGCGAACGGCCTCCGGCCATGCCCTGCGCGACGCGTGCCAGTTGGCCTGCGCGGCGGCGAGCGCCGCCCGCACGCGCCTTTCTCCGGCGTCGAGCTTCGCCAGCGCCTCGTGCAGCCTCAGGTTTTCGGACAACATCCGGATGCGGCTCGCGAAGTCGGCGTTGGATGCCAGCAGCGATCGCAGCCTCTCGGCGGCCCGGTCGGGATCGTTCCAGACGATCGCGGTGGTGGACCAGAAGGCCGTGCGGCCGCCCGCGGCCAGCAACTGCCGCCCGTCGGGGGAAAACGCGAGCGATTGGATCTGGCCCAGCTCGACGCCGCCGGGATCCAGCTGCATCAGCTCGCGCCGCGTCTCGACATTCCAGAGGCGGACCGTCTGGTCGGCGCCGCCCGACGCCAGGGTGCGACCATCGGGCGAGAACGCCACGGCGTTCACGGAGCTGGGATGCCCCTTGAGCGTCTCCAGGAGCTTTCCGGTGGCGACCTCCCACAACTGGACGCTCGCCTCGCGGCTGGCCAGCGCCAGGGTCTTGCCGTCCGGCGAGAAGGCCACATCCTCGACCATGCCCCGACTACCATCCTCGAATAGCGAGTTCTTGTCGGGATTCAGCAGCGTCCGCGCCCGGGTCCAGGTCGCGGTCGACCAGAGGATCGCCGTCCCGTCGCGGCCGCCGCTGGCCATGAGCGTCCCGTCCGGCGAGAAGTCGAGCGAGACGCAGAAGTTCATGTGTCCCTGGAGCCGGCGGATCGGTCGTCGCGTGGCGACATCCCAGACCTTCAGCGGGGCGACAGGTTCATTGGTCGTCAGCAGGGGTGAACCGAAGCCCGCGACCAGAGATCTCCCGTCGGGCGAGAACCGCAGGGCGGCGACCCCACCGGCCTGCTGGCGCACGCGGGCTCCGGGCAGATCGGTCGCTCCCTCCAATCTCGCCAGCTCGGTCCCGGCATCGATGTCCCACAGCGCGACATGGGAGACGTTGGCCGCCCCGCCGCACCCGACCGCCAGCAGGCGATGATCGGCGGGCGAGAACGCCAGGCTGTAGATGTGACCCTTGTCGCCGGCCGGCAGGTCCCGCACGACCCGCCCCGTGGCGGCATCGCACAGACGCAGGGACACACCATGGGCGACCGCGATCAGTTGGCCGTCGGGCGAGGAGCGTACCACCGGCCACGAATCGCCGGAACGAGCCTCCAGCGACCGGATCGCCGCGCCGGCATTCTCCAGTTCCCAGATCCTGGCCGTCTTGTCGGCGCTCGTCGTGATCAGCCGCTTGCCATCGTCGGAAAAACCGACGGATGTGATCGCACCCCGATGGCCCTTGAGTGCCAGGAGTGCCGTGCTCTTCGAATTCAGCTTCTGGGGGTCCGCCCAGATCTTGATCGTCCCTTCGCCGTCGGCCGTGGCCAGCCTGGCGCCGTCCCGAGAGAAGGCCAACGCCGAGATCGGCGATGCGTGGGCGGACCAGTGGTATGCGATCGAGCGTCCGGTGGCGATGTCGAAGACGGCCAGAGATCCCGAAAGCTTCGTGCCGGCCGCGACGCGCCCGCCGTCCGGAGTCATCGCCGCGGCCGTCAGCGACCCGCCGTTACCGAAGTCCTTCGCCAGCGGAGTGGCCACCTTCCCGGTCGCATCGAGACGGAAGGCGGACATGAGATGGGCGAGCATGCCGTGGCCGACCACGGCCAGGCTCCGTCCATCGGCAGACAACGCGAGGTCCAGGAGGCGTTCGTATTTCTGATTGACGGTCGCGATCAGGTGCCCGTCGCGGGCGCCGCACCAGCGAATCCTGTCGTCGACGATGACGAGCGTGTCTCCGTCCCCGGAGAAGACCAGTTTGCGGACGGAAGTATCGGCGGAATCGATCCGGAACCTTTCGTCGCCGGTCGAGGTGTCGTAGACATGGACCTTGTTCCCGATGGCCAGCGCGGCCAGGCGGCCGTCGGGCGAGAGGACGCCGGAGCTGGGCGGCGGGGCCGCGGGGCAGGTCGCGCCGGCTCGCAAGGTCCTCGGCCTGCGAGCCCAGGTCCCAGCGCCTCAACTGGCCGTCCTCATCGAGCGTCACCACCGGCCCGTCGGCGGTGAACGCCCCATCGACGACCGACTTATCGTGCCCCGAGAGTACGGTGGCGCTATCCTCCAGCAAGTGCTGGTAATAGCGCCACTCGAAGCCGCGCAAATCCAGGGATGAAGGATGAGGGAGGAAGGAGGAAGGGGGATTTGTCCTGTTCATCCTTCCTCCCTCATCCTTCATCCTTTCCGGAGGGATGTGTTTCGCGAGCAGGACGCGGAGCTGCTCGGCCGTGGTGCGATCGTCGCGCCAGACGAACGGGGCGAGCTGCATATCGGTCGTGTAGAGCAGCTTGCGGCCCGATTCCTCGGCGGCCCGCGCCAGCCGCTCGGCCGCCTCGGCCTTGGACAGGCTCGCCTCGACCTGCACCTTCTGCGATGCGACCTCGGCGAGGGCGCCGGCCGTCTCCTTCTGAGATTGCTCGGCCCGGGTCGAGTTCCGGTTGGCCGTCTCCTCGTTTTGCCGGGCCACGGCCGCCAGCCGGATGGCCCGCTGGTTGGCGAGCAGCGCCAGCGCGCACGCGACGCCCGCGAGCACCGCGACGGCGGCGAGGCCCGCGATCATCAGGCGGAGCTTGCGCGCCGCGCGTTGCTGCTGGTCCAGGCGCAGTTGCTGGGCCTCGGCCAGTTGCCGGGCCTGCTCGAGCTCCCGCCGACGCGCCGCTTCTCTCGCCTGCTCCTCGGCCTCCACCGCCGCGTGGCTGGTCTCCAGGAAGGCGATGGCCGCCTCGAATTCGCCGCCGTACTGGTCGGCCCACTCGGCATTGGGCGCCTCCTGCTCGCGCCAGGAGAGCGCGATCTGCAGGTCGGGGTCGCGGAACAGCCCGGCCTTGCCGTCGCCCCAGAGCCGGGCCGTGTCCAGCAGCCGCCGGAAGATCCGCGCCGATTGCGCCTCGTCTTCCACCCACATCCGCAGCCGCTGCCAGCCGCGCATCAGGCTCTCGTGCGACAGGTCGATCACCGTCCGGTCGACCAGCTCCACCTCGGTGCCGGGCATCACGAACGTGACGCCGTGGCCGCGAAAGGCATCCAGCACCGTCGTCACCGTGTCGCGATCCGACTCGGCGATCGCCCGGAGCTGGGCCAGCCGCGTCGGCCGACGAATCCCTCGGTTGTCGTCCCCTTTCTCGGTGAGCGTCTTGAAGATCTTCTCGCAGGCGGCCCGATGGCGGTCGTCGGGCAGCGCGTCATGAGATCTCGTCGGCATGGTTGGAGAGCGCCGCGCCGAGTCCGCCGGTCGCCTCGAAGTCGGCGAAGTCGATCGGCCGATCGCGGTCGCCGCCCGACGACCAGGCGTCCCACATCCGCATGAGCGCGTGCTGCAACACCGGCAGTTGATCGGGATCGTCGCCCACGTCATTCAACAACCGCTGCACCAGCAAGGGCGCGATCCTCGCGCCGCCGACGCCGATCGGCTTCTCGATCGCGTCCCGCTTCTGATCGCGCAACAGCCGGGGGATCAGGTACTCGCCTTCATTCACCGCCTCGGCCAGGCCCGGGATCTCGGAGCAGTCGCCCAGGTAGTCGGATCGCATCGTGATGGTGACGTAGATCGGGCATTCCGCCTGCTCGCCGGCGGTCAGCAGCAGGTTCACGAAGGCGGCGGCGGTCTCCTCGGAATCCACGCCCTGCTGCCGGAAGCGGAACAGCTCCTCGAACTGGTCGACCACGACCAGGAGATTGGTGCCCGGCTCGAACAGCTCGCACTGCTTCATCGCCTCGACCAGGCCGAAGCGGCTGCGGCTGAGCGTGGCGAGCAATCGGGGCAGCGTGCTGGGATCCTCCGCGTCGTAGAGATCGGCGTCGACGAAGGCCCGCGCCAGGTTCTCGATCGGGCTGCCGCCGGGGCGCAGGAGCATCACCTCCCAGGTCGAGCCGGCCTGGGTCATGGTGCCGCCGTAGAGCTCGGCGATCATGCCCGCCCGCACCAGCGACGACTTGCCGCTGCCCGAGGTGCCCACGACCGCGAGGAACCGGTTCGTGCGCAGCAGTTGCAGCAAGGCCGCGGTCTGCTCCTCGCGGCCGAAGAACAGATGGTGTTCCTCGCTGCGGAACGGGCGGAGGCCGGGAAACGGGTTGGTGGGCGGCAAGTTGGCGGATTTCATCCGTTGGCCTCCTTCGTCTGACGGACGGCCGCGACGAAGTCGGCGAGCAGGCCCGGGTCGAAGGCATCTCCGGCCTGGCGGATCACCTCCGTCGAGAGGCTCTTGAAGCGTTCCTTGCGGTGGTTGAAGGGAGGTGCCACGTAGACCGCGCCGACCGCGATGGGTCGAGAGTCCCGGTAGCCGGCGGCCTTTTGCAGGTCCCGAATCTTGAAGTCCACCCAGTGCATGCCGGCGGACCCGTAATAGATCAGGGCCGCGTCGCAATCCCGCAGGTTCTGGATGTGAATCTGCTGGACCTCGGCCTCCTCCGCCTCGAAGCCCGGCAGGCTGACCTCGATGCCCTGGGCATAGAGGAAGTCCTCGAGCGACTCGATGGCCGCCTCGTCCTGGTGGTCGCAGATCAGGTACACCCGCGGTGCGCCGCCGTTCGCCGGCTTCGGCGGCGGCTTGTCGCGCTCCGCCTGCTCGCGTTCCCAGCGGGTCCGCAGCAGGACTTTCAGGTTCTCGAGCGTGTCGGCGATCAGCTCGGCGCCCGTGACCGCGGCTCGGCTCGGACTCGAGTTGTCGGATGAACGAGGCCTGCCGCTCGTCCCTGGGCCGCAGCTCCTTGGGGATCCAGATCAATCGCTTCAGCGCCGAGTTGTCGCAGAATCGGGCGGCCACCTGGTTCTGCAGGGCGACCATCGACAGCTCGGTCGCCTCGGGGACGAGCCCGAAGTGCTCGCCGACGAAATGGATGGCGACGTCGGCCTGGGCGAGGCAGCCCTGCACCACCTTCACGAGCTCGCTGGCGACCAGCGGCAGCGGCTGCTTGGGGACGACCGTGTGCCCCAGCTCGATCAGCTCGCGACGCAACTGGTCCCGCTGGGGCTCGAGGTCCGAGGTCGTGGCGGCCAGGAAGATCGTCTTCGGGTTGGAGGTCCGCTTGTCGGCGGTGTGGGCCGAGTCTCCCAGGTACTTGAGGACCTGCGAGACGTCGTAGGCGACGTCGTACACCCGCTCGTGGAAACGTTGCAGCGCGGCGGTTCCGAACGCCTCGTCGAACTCGCGCAACCGACCCGAGACCGCGTCGCGTTCGAAGAACTCGTAGGGGACCAGGCCGCTGTAGAGGGGGCGAATTTCGGGCGGGATATCCTCGATATCCACGGGCGTCTTGATGACATTCAGCAATCGCGAGCGATTGCCGACCTCGAGGCGCCCGGATGCCTGGGCGCTCTTCGCGAACGTGTCGACCATCCGGTGACACCCGTTCGACCGGGCAAAGGGCGGAGAGAGCACCGAGACCACGGTCTTGGCCCGCCCCATCTGCTGGAGGATCGCCGATTCGACGTCGGCGGACGACGACGCGTCCGCCTGCTTGACCACGGCTACCTGCTTGCCCGAGAGCTGCGCCACGCGCAACTGGAGGTTCTGCTCGAGCTGCGAGACCCAACCCTGACGCCCCGACATGACCGGTTGGTCATCCAGGTTCGCGTAGGTGATGACAATATCGCTCTCGGCGATCTCCCTGGGGGACGGGATCAACGTGGCCGCCTCGGCCGAGGGGCGAGTCGGCGAGTCGTCGGAGTCGCGTTGCAGGTTCCTGAGGTCCACCAGCAGGTCGCGGGCCGACTGGTAGCGTCGGTCGACCTGCTTCGCCAGCAGCTTGAGCGTGATCCGTTCCAGCTCGGGAGGGACGTCGTAATTGAAGCGGGCGATGGCCTCGGGTTGTTTGTGGACCACGTTGTCCAGGACTTCGCCCATGTTGTCCCCGACGAACGGCGGGCGGCCCGTGAGCAGGCAGTAGATCACCGAGCCCAGGCTGAAGAGGTCGCTGCGATGATCGACGGCCTTGCCGAGGGCCTGCTCGGGGCTCATGTACCTGGGGGTCCCGAGGAGCTGCCCGTCGCGGGTCTGCTGCACGTCGAGCGTCGGCCCCAGCGAGCCCTCGGATTCCTCCAGCATGCGCTTGGCCAGGCCGAAGTCCAGGACCTTGACCTCGCCACGCTCGTTGATGTTGATATTCTCCGGCTTGATGTCGCGATGGACGATCCGGCGCGAGTGGGCGGCATCGAGCGCGTCGGCGATCTGGGCGGCGATCTGCAAGACCGTGGGGATCTCGGGGCGTCCCTGCTTGACCAGCTCGGCGAGCGATCGCCCTTCCACGAACTCCATCGCGATGAACGGCAGCCCATCTCCCGTCTCGCCGACGTCGTACACGACGCAGACGTGGGGATGATTGAGCGCCGAGGCGGCCTTGGCCTCGGTCAGGAACCGCTGCCGGCGGTCGGGGTCGTCCGCCAGGTCGGCCGGCAAGAACTTGATCGCCGCCTTCCGATCGAGCCGGATGTCTTCCGCCAGGAACACCTCGCCCATCCCGCCCGCGCCCAGCCTTGCAGTGATGCGGTAGTGGCCAACCGTCTCGCCGATCATCGGAATTTCATCCTGTGGTTCCATGCATATTGCCGACGCCGACCCTGCCCTGCAGCTTTCCTTGCCGGCGACGAATCAGGTCAAAAAAGGCCAGGCATACGCCGTCGCTCGTCGTGCTCGCGGGCGATGTCGAGGCCCCCCTGGACAACACCCGACGCGCCGGCCGGTGCTCGTGCTCCGCAGGTCAGGGCGCCGCCCCGCCATGTGCCGGAGCCGCTCGCGATGCGGGTCGAAGGACGTCGCCGGCGCTTCGCGGTCGTCGTCGCGGTGCCGCTTCATCGCATCGTCCGAGTCGCCGGGCATCTCGTCTCCAGAAGGTCCCCATACACCTTATCCGCACACCGGTTGCAAAGCAGGACCAAAGAATGTGATTGCAGTAACGATCAGCACACAGGCTCGACGCGATCCTTCGGTTAGTTAAAGGCTTATGGAATTCGGCAAGCCGGCGCGATTCCCGCCGCGCACGCCGACCCGATTGCCGCCGAGCGACCGGGCGGCCACCGGCCCCGCTTGATCGTCGGGCGGCCGAGACCGGATGTATTCTTCATCCTCTCGCCGCCCGCTTCGGTGAGATCGACCAATGCAGAAACCTTTTGAGCGTATAAAGGTCCCACAGAAGACCCGGCCCGGGCGGGCCGTCCGCGGTTCGGCCGGGACTGCGGTTCGGCCGGACCGCGGTTCGGCGGGTCTCCGACCCCGACGCGGCCGGGACCGCAGGTCTCCACCCGGCCGGTCCGCTCCGCCCGCCACCCGCCCGGGACTTATAGTCTCCACCGATCCGATCCGATCCGTCCGATTCAATTGGGTCGGGTCGGGATGGCGCCGCGGTCAGCGGACTTCGCTCCCTCGTCCGTAGACCATCCGGACGTTACGCGATCTCGCCGACTATTCGGCTCGCCATTCCGGCGTAAGTGAATCGCCGGCGGACCTCACGACCTCCTCGACTTCCTGCAGCAATTCCGGTGTCCGGGCCACCACCATCACTTCCGGAAGCAAGACGAGGCCCGAGCCGTCGAATTCGGCGTTGAAGCCGGCGGGGAGGTCGAATAGGGGCCGCGTCCGGAATCGCTCCCGGACCCGGTCGGAGCCGCCGGACCCGGCGAACGAGGCCGCGCAGACACCCGGGACCATGAGCTGGGACGGGTCCTGCCGCGTGACCAACTGCCTCAAGGTCATGCCGAAGAGGAACTCGGTAAGGCTGGGCGAGACGCGAAGGAATCGGCCGTCTACGAGATCCTCCGGCTTGTACCCCGCGTCCTGAATCAGGTCGAACGCGCAGTGCTTCGAAGTACACCGGCGGATCCTGCAGGTCGCAGTCCTCGCGCAGGACGCCGCAATCCCAGCCCTCCTGATTCTCCTCGTAGATGATCAGCCATCGCATCACTTCGCCGACCCGTTCGATGGGCATCTCGTAATCCTGGTTGGTGTCGGTGAGCGTCCATTCGTGCGTGCCGAGCATGCGATACCACTCTCGCAAGGCCGAGGGGATCGGCCGCCCGAATCGACGCTCCAACTCGTCCAGCGCGGACGAGGCGGCTCCCGTGGCATCGGAGATCGGTTGTCGGAGCCAACCCTCCGCGAAATGACTGACGGGCCGCCAATCCTCCGATCGAAGCAGCACCTCGATGGGGGCATCGGTATGGGAATGCCGATATCTTGCGAGTTCGCTCACGAGATCGCTCCTGAGACTTCGAACGCCGGGGTTCAGCGGCCCGCCGCGGGCGGGTCCGCTGGATTGCAAGGTTCGGCGGCCTCGCACACGACGGATGCCGCAGCTACTCGTACGCGACTTCAATTAGCTCGCATCCCGACTTGGCAGCCGCCTTGACCATGGGCAGCCAGTAATGCGCCGCCTCCCCCGCCAGAAGGGCAGGGTCGTGCGCGAGCGCGGATGCCAGGGATGCCGCCCGGGCCGGCGACCTGCCGGAGGAATGGGCCCAATCGTAAACCAACCGCATGCACCGCACCATCCCCGCGACCGACTCGTTGACGAAGTACAGCGGATCGTTAACGTCCACGTCCACAGCGACGACCCGGCCCGTCAGCTCTTCGATGCACAGCCACGCGGCAGCCTGCGTGTACGCGATCTCGCCGATCTGCCACAGCCGGCCCCACCCGACCGGGAACGAGTAGTCCGGCATCGCTCGGGCCCAGACGCCGGCGAGGTTGGCCGCGGTCGTCATGAACTCGAATCGGACCCGCTGCTGGGCGGCGAGTTCGAATTGCGTCGGCACCCCGGCGTAGTGCAGGAACGTCACCGTGGACGAAGGCAGCAGCGGCTTCGGGATGGGAAACGCGATCGGGCGGAGGCGGCCGTCCCACTCGCGTGCGACCTCGAACGGGCTCGCCATATCCAGGCCCTCCGCCGCCGAACGCCGAAGATCAACGAGTTTCGGAAAGGGGTCAAGTTTCAGAATGGAGTTACGAACCGTTGTTTTCGATTCCCGACCCCTTTCGGTGTCCAGGATCAGCGGCCCGCCGAGCGGTTCCGCTGCATGATTCGTCCGACGGGCCGGTCTCATCGGCAACTCGCACACCGTACCAGATCTCCAGACCTTCACGCCGGGCGAACGACTCCGGGCCGGCGATCAGCCAACGCGACACCACGCCGATGATGCGCCAGGCTGAGTACGCCCGCAGCTTCCGGCCCGAGGTGATCACGACCGGCCCGGGGACGACGAATCGGCCGATCCGCCTGAGGGAGCGGACGAAGGCCGCCTCCTCGGCAGCGTAGTAGCGCTCGCAGAACCCGCCGACCGACTCGAATGCCTCGCGGGTGCAGAACAGGAAGCAGCCTCCGACCAGCTTCAGGAGCCGCGCCCCGACGACAAGCGCAGGTAGAAGGCGAAGCGCACCCAGAGGGGCAGCTCGCCGTCGAATCGAAAGAGGCAGCCGCCGCCGACGGCGCCTTGCCCCAGGGCACTCAGGGCGGCACGGACGGCAGCCGGGTTGGCGAGCGTGTCGGCGTTCGACAAAGAAGAGGACGTCCCCCCGAGCCGCCCGAGCACCCGCGTTACGAGTCGCGGCGATCTGGCGATGGCCAACGCGGACGACATGGGCGCCGTGCCGCTCGGCGATCGATGCCGTCCCATCGGTCGAGGCGTTGTCCACGACGATCACCTCGAATGGCTCGCCGACAGCCGCAGCGGCATCGGCGATCGCACGCACCGTCGGTCCGATGTGCCGCTCCTCATTATGTGCCGGCACAACAAACGAGAGCATGTGTGACACTAAATATCAAGGATTCGATCGGCGGGCGCACCGACAGGCGGGTCCGCTGCATCGCTTCGTTAGACTCGCCAGTTACCTCGAACTCGAAGCGTTGCTCATTCCTGCATCCTGCCGGCAGAGGAGCGAGGAGGACGCTGGACAGATCCTCGACACCCAGCACCGTGGCGAACCCGACCGCGACCGGGATGACTCAGAAAGGGGGGATCGCTATCGAATGGGTACGGGAACTCCTGGCTCGGTATCTGTTCCGATATATTGTACACGCGCCTCCGATGCGAGTTGCTCGGCAGTGATCCCGGCGATCGCTCGGACCTCCGGATCGGGGTCGTTCGCTCGCAATTCGATCAGATCCGGCAAGGCGGCCTTGCCGGCAGGAGCATGCCGCAAGGTTCCCAGTGCATTGCAGGCGTGAAATCGAACGCTCGCGTCCGGATCACGGAGCCCCTTGCGGAGGACGCGGACGGCGACCGGGTCCCTGGAAGGGACTGTTTGGGCAGGCCAATTGTAAGCACGGAGGGCCAGGACTGTAGCGAATCGAGGAGCGACGTCCCGCTCGTTCAGCAGGTCCAGGAGGCTGGCTTCGGCCGGCTCGCCGATAGACCAGAGGGCGCGGGAAAAGGGCGCGACGTCTCGACCGAGGATATTCTCCGACTTCTTGTATTCCGCGGGGAGCCCTTCGGCCTCCGCCTTCAGCGCGGCCAACAGATCCGGCACGGCCTCTTCGGCCGATGGGCCCAACTCCAGGATCTTCCCGGCGGCGGAGTGTCGCTTCTGGGAGTCGGCGGACCTCAAGTCCGCCCGAGCGGCGGCGACGGTCTTCGCCGTGGCACCGCCGATGGACTTGCGGCGATCCCGCTCCCTGGCCAGGACCCACCAGCCGACCCCGCCGAGCAAGCCGAGGAGTAAGATACCCACGGATAAGGAGGCGATCAGGCGTCGAGACACGCGTCACATCCCTTCCTATAGTCTTGAACTCGTGGGGCCAAACAAGAATTCAGCCGCCTATCGGCCGTTTGGAATCACGCCCTTTGGTCCTTCGATTTGAGCCGGCACTTCGATCATGCCCGGATTTCCGCCATCCGGCAACGCGCGGCCGGAAAGATGCGGACGTCCCGCGGAGGAACACGCACCAGAGGCGACGGGGCGAGCCTCAAGCCCCGAACACCACTCACGACCAGGAGGAGATGCGCCGACGAAACGCTGGCGCGATCCCGCGGCCCGCTCGCAACCGCCCCGGCCGAGCCCGAGTTGATCGTCGTCATGGACCCGCCCGGACCGGCCCGGTCGGACCGCCGTCACCGCGATCCGGGACGGTAGGGGAGTCCGCAAAAAGGTCAGGAACTGTGTTGCTTTCGGTTCCTGAGCCTTTTCCGGGTTCCAGGCAGTCAGCCTTCAGACACCCAACTCGGCACAAGAGCCATTGAAGCGATCAGTTCCTCATCGGTAACGAGGCCCCCAACGACCTCGCGGAGCACGATGAGGACGGCCCGATCGACCAGGCCCTCCCATGCCACGGCCGCCTCGTGCAACCGGCCCACGAACTGGTCGTACTCGGGAAACTGTTGCGGGCCGGTCGTCAGGAAGCGTGTCAGGCAGCCACCGTCGGGCAGGGCGTACCCATAAACCTCGAACCGATCGCCGCGGGTGGCGAGCAGCGGCAACCCGCCCGGCGGCGCGAGCCAGCGGGCGAACAGGTCACCCATCGACCACAGGTCCGACCACTCGACGAAGTGGACCACCGGAAGGGAGCAACCGTGAGCACGCAGCCGATCGGCGAATTGGTCCACCTGGGCCCGCACGACCGGAGGCCACTGGTCGTTCGCCCATTCGTCGAGCTCGGCCGCCTTCCGTGCGGCTGCCCACTCCCGGAGGCGCGCCGCGAGGACATCGGCGGCGATCCCGCCGACCTTCGCGATAGTGACCCGTTGGCTCGCCAACCGTGGTTCCCCCGAGTTGTCTAGCGCCGAGGTTCAGCGGCCCGCGCAGCGGGTCCGCGGCAACCGTTCGTTAGCCGGGATTGTTACTAGTCGGATTCTTCGGCTCGTCGGCGATCGGTGCTCGGTCGGTATTGGGGGCCAAAGCCAGCAGTCTGTTCACCACGGCAGCAAACGGCCGACTGAGGATTGCTCCAATAAAGAGACCTATGGCGCCCGAGACCAGCAACACAACCACCGCCGAGATTAGAAATTGGACAAAGCCTTTTACGTCTGGGAACCCTATACGCTCTCGGATTCGAAGGAGAAGCAACCACCCGACGATCCCCGCCGGCACGATCGTCGTCCAAAAGACAAACCACGCGGCGTTTATCCTCGCCTCCAGGACGATCCGAAACTCCTGGGCGCCCCTCGCGGAATCCGACGGAAATTCGTCTTGATGCATCGCATCGAATCGTTGGCGCACCTCCGCGACCGTGGCTGGATCGAAGTCGTCGGGGTCGCGGGCGCGGATCGTTTCCGAATAGGCCCGGAGCAGCAAACTCTGCCGGGACGCGAGGAGATCGCCCCAAGCCCTGATGATCGCCTCGCGAACCGAGAGCGCACGATCACCACTCTTGGCGGCCTTGGTCCCCGTCCGATTGGGGGAATTGTGCTCGACTGGCGAATTCGCGCCCATCGGCCTACGCCCAGCGCCGCGCCGCAGGAGTGATCGGACGCCCGGCAAGCCCAATGAACATCATCATGGGAGCGGCGAGAGGCAGTAAGTAATCTCGGGGCCTCGCACCCGGCCGAAGTACGGATTGAGCGGGGTCACCGGGATCAAAGTGGACGGCCACCCGTTGACCGGGCGCCAGGCCCTGGATCGCTTGCGCCGCACCATCACGGCCATTATAACCGTAGTCGTATCTATCAATGCGAATCCCGGTGAATTCCAGCCCCCCGACCTCGTAGGAATACGACACATCGGCGTAATAGCTGCCGCCGCGCATCCCGACTTCAGCCCTGGTAATCACCCCTGGAACTGACGGCCAGGCCCCAGTCGCCCGAGCCGTCAGACACATCTTGAGTAGGAAACAACCGCCAATCGAGCCCGAGAACACGCAAACGATGGCGCCGAACCAACGACCGAAGGTAAGAATCGGCGACGATTTCTCCATCGGACTCGCAAGCTCCATGGAAGGCAACGCCGAAGATCCGCGGCCCGCGTCGTGGGTCCGCTGCATCGCTTCGTGAGACGATCCGCTTACAGGGCGATGGATTTATGGGCCAGAGCCTCATCGACGATCTGCTCGGCGCCGAGTTCGCGTCGCCCCGGCCAGAAAATCAAGTCCGAGACGGCGGGGTGCGGCACATTCGCCTCAAGCTCGGCGATGAGTCCGTCCACCTCGGATTCTCCGCCGTTCACGGCGATGATGCGCCGCACGAGTTCGACGAGTTGCTCCCGCGTTAGGTCATGTCGCATAGACCGCCCCGACACACGCCGTCCAGTATAAATTCGGCCGCTTTTCGGCCGTGTGGGATCACGCCCGTTCGTCCGTCGATTTGCGCCGGCGCTCCGATCATGCCCGGATCTCCGCCATCCGACAATGGGACACCGGAAATCGGCCGACTTCCCGGGGAGAAATGCGGACCCGGGACGATGCGGATCGGCCGCGATGGTGGCACTGCGCTCGCTCCGATGACAGGTGCCCGACAAGTTGCAGCCGCGATCGCTCGGCCCGCGACCGTCCCGTCCGAGCCCGCGTTCGGCGTCCTCCCGGACGCACCGACCCGTCCCGGTCGGATCGACGCCGTCAGACGCCCGATCCGATCCGATCCGCCAAACCGCCCGGCGATTCGCCCGGCTCTTCCAGTGGCTGGGCCTGCTGCTCCTCGTCGCCACCCTGGCCATGGCGGCCCGCAGCCCGTCCGCTTCGTCGGTGGCGAGCAGCCAGGCACGGGAAGAATTGAACACGAGGTCCGCGAAAGTGGGGACCGGCCAGCCAGGCTTCCCGATCGCGGTCGATCCGCGTTCTTCGTGTCCTTCGTGCCCTTTGTGGCGGATCCTTCCCTCCCCTGAACCCGTTCTGTCGATGCCCCGGGTCGCCCGGTCAGAGCGCCGAACGGTTTGGATTGTACGCACGCTGGAAGACCCAACCGATACGAGCCCGACGCGCCAGCGAGTGGATGGCCTGATCGGCTGGGGATCCACTCGCTGGCGCATCGGGCTCATCGGCGAAACGCCACCGTTGCCCGGTCAGTTAGTTCCGCGCCTCGACCCGGAACGAGCGGAAGAACCGCTCGCTGTCGGCGACGGGGAAGTCGGTCTTGGGTCCGGCGACGATCACCTGGTAGAGCCGCGACCCGACCAGGTGGGCGTGCACGCGGGCCAGGACCCCGTCGCGGCCGGGGGTCTCGATCTGGTACGACGACCCGGCGGCCGCCCCCTTCAGCGTCGCCGCCTTCTCGGCCACGGCCTTGCCGCTGACGACCTTCTCGTCGCTGGCGCGGGCCGCCTTGAGGATCGCCGTGTACCCTTTCCGCAGCGCCGTGCGGGGCAGGTCCTGGTACTGGACGATGTACCGGTACTCGCCATTGCGTGCCTCGAAGATCTCGACGTCCTTGGCGCCGAGCAGGCCGGTGTCCTCGTGGCCGTTGGTGACCTCGCCCGGCATGTTGGCCGAGAAACCGCCCGCGGCCGACTCGTACTTCTTCCACGCGACCCGCGGTGCGCCGCCCCGCTTCGCCCGCGCCGCGGCGGCGGCACCGCCGGCCCCGGGCGCCGGGCTCGCCCCGGCCCGGCCACCGGCCGGGCGCCCGCTCGCGGCCGGCGCGCCATGGCTCCCGGCGCGGCGGCACCCGGCGTCGCCGAGGCGTCCGTCAGCTTGAACGCGTCCAGGAACGTCGCCTGCTGGTTCGCGTCCACCAGGTCCTGGCGGCCCTGGGCGGTCAGCAGGTAGACCTTCGGCCCCGACATCACGGCGCGCGACTCGCCCACCGCGGGCAACGGCGCGCCCGGCAGCGGAAACGTGTACTTCGCCGTGTGCGCCGGCAGCCCCTGGAACTCGCCCGATTCCTGCTGCGTGACCTTGCCCTGGCGCTGGGTGGCCATGGCCTCGCACATCTTCGCCAGCATCTGCTGCTTCACCGCGTTCGTCGCATTGCCCACCTGCGGCTGGTACTCGAAGACGGTGACGGCGTAAGCCCCCATGATCGTCTCGCACTCGTAGGTGATGGCGGTGAACGCGCCCGGGCCCGCCCCGGCCTTGACCCGGGTCTCCTTCGGCTTGCCGGGCATCACCGTGGCGAAGCCGGCGCCCGGCGGCGAGAACGGTTGGAACTCGAGCTTGTTCCGCCCGGCTTCAGCCGGGGCGTTCGCGGCGGCGACGAGCTTCAGCGAGTCGAAGAACCTGGCCATCTCCGCGGCCGGGGGCACCGGGCTCGCCTTGGACCGGATGATCTGGAGGTTGTAGGTCAGCTCGGGGCTCATCAGGATGTACCGCGACGTCATCACCAGGGTCTCGGCGCCGGGCACCTCCTTCTCGAGGACGTACTCGCGGCCGGGATGGCCCGCCAGCGCGATCACCTTCTGCGAGACGATCGGCGCGGCCTTCGCCGTCGCCTCGGCGATCTCCTTGAAGAACGTGTTCTCGGCGGCCTTGGGCACCGGCTTCGGGTTGCGGATCTTCATCACCAGGTAGACATTCGGGCCGTCCTTGGCCATTGCCATGAGGGTCTCGCCCAGGCCGGGCAACTGCTGCTTCTGCTCGGCCACCACGCCGGGCATCATGACCGAGAACCCGGCCTTCGAGGTATACGTCTTCCAGTCGGAATCGCCGCCCTGCGGTGCCTGAAGCCCAACCGCAAGCGCGAGTAGAGTGTAGATCATCGCCGTGCCCCTCCCCCCGAACGAACGTACGCGCGAACGAGCTTTCAACGCATGAGCCGACCATCATAGCACGGAGGCATCGCGTGTCCAGCAGCCTGCCACCGCCAACTCGCAGTCCCCGCGAAGCATTGACCCGGATCCCTCGCCCGGCGACCATGGATGGAGAGCGATCGGCCCCGCTCGTGCGAGCAGCCGGGGGCAGGGGCGAGGGGTGAGAAGAGCAGGAGTCCGACTCATCCCTCATCTCTCATCCCTCATCCCTCGGACAGGGGCCTGAGGTGGGAAGAGAAGCAATCCGACCGATGGCCGCGTTGGAGAGGAGGCCCGGCTCCTTCGGCCCGCGGGCTCGCGGGAGGTCGGCCGGGATGACCTGTCTTCGTCGCCCCGGGACGCCCAGACCCCCGCCCTGGAAACCTCCCTCCGCCCGCCAGAAAAGAATTTGCGGCCGGATCGAATAGAGCGCCGGGCCGCATCGTCTCTACGGTCAGGTGAAAGCATGACCCAGGCCCCGCCGACAACCGAAGTGCCGACGCAGGACGAGGTCTTGGTGCGCGACGCCCGGGATGGCGACCGGTCGGCGTGCGAGGAGCTGTTCCGGCGGCACCGGAACGACTCTTACCGGTTGGCGTATCGGCACTTGGGGAACGAACAGGACGCCCTCGACGTGGTCCAGGAAGCGATGATCAAGGCCTTCTCAGCCCTGGCGCAGTTCGACGGCCGGAGCGGTTACCGCAACTGGCTGCTCAGGATCGTGCGCAACACGGCGCTGGACTGGGGCCGGCGTCGTAACCTGCGTCCGGGCCCCATGATGGGCGAAAGGTACAGCGGCCGGCGATCGGACAACGGCGAGCCGAGCGTGATTGACGACCCGTCGGTCGTGCTCGAGCGTCAGGACCTGCGGCGGGCGCTGGCGGTGGGCCTGGACGGCCTGACGGTGACGCTCCGCGAGACCTTCATCCTGTTCGCCGAGCTGGGGATGAGTTACAAGGATATCGCCGAGGTCCAGGATGTGCCGATCGGAACGGTGATGAGCCGCATCCACGCGGCGCGGGCAAAGCTCCAGGCGGCCCTGGACTGGGACCACCTTAACGAACTGTGCTAGAATAGCTTAGGACGATATTGCGATGCGATGCGAAGAGGTTGAACGCGAGCTGGCCGCCCCGTCACCCGGTCGAGACCGGGGCGTGATGGCCGATCACCTGGCGGCATGCCCGGCGTGCTCCGCCTGGGCGCGGGACGCCGACCGCCTCGATCGATTGTGGGAGGCGACCCGCCCGGCCGAGCCCTCGGCCGAGGCGTGGGATGCGGTCTGGTCGGGCATCTCGGCGGCCCTCGACGGCCCGTCGGCGGCCGTCGCCGGTCCTCAGGCCGTGCCGGCCTTCGCCGAACCCGGTGACCGGGCGGATACCCGCCCTCGCTCGCGCCCGGCCCGCCGCTGGAGACTCGGGGCCATCGCCCTGGTCGGGCTGGCCCAGGCCGCTGCGATCCTCATCGCCATCGGCCTGGCCTGGCAGCCCACCCCCAGGCCCGACGACGCCGACCAGCCCCCGCAAGTCGCCGACAACGCCGGCCCCTCGAGCGTCCCGGCTCCTATCCGGGTCGACCGGCCGGTCCGGGTGGACGCCGAGATCGAGGAGAGCTCGCTGGTGGTCATCCACGCCGAGGCCAACGGCGCCCGGGTGGTCAATGCCACGCCGCCCGAGATGAATACGGGCTCCGATAGCGGCCTGGTGTTCTTCAACCTGATGGAATCGCTGACCACGCCACACATGGCGGCCCGGTGAGGTAAGTGTCCGTTAGGCGAGGCGAGGCGAAGAGAAGAGCAGAGAAGGGAAGAGGCCGCGACCATGATCTCCAGACGATGGGCCTTGCGAATCGGCGTGTCCGCGGCGGGCCTGGCCTGCACGGGCTGGTGCTGGGCCTGTCGGGCCTGCGGCCGACCCGTGCCGAGGGCGACGGCGATGCCGAGGGCACGATCGTCCGCCAGGTGACCGTGCTGGGCATCCTGGCGATCCCCGGCGGCAAGACCAGCGACACCCGGCTGGCCGACGTCCTGCCGCAGTTGAACCACCTGCTGCCGCAACACGGCTTCAAGGTGCTGGACGTCGAGAGCGCCCGGATCGTCTCGGGCGAGTCGGTGAAATGCGACCTGGGCCACGGTTACAAGTCCACCACCACGCTCGTCCGCCCGCTCGACGACGACGGCAAGGTCCGGCTCCGCTGCGAGCTGACCCTCGACGGCGACCTCCAGTTCTCGGCGAACATCCGCACGCCGATCAACCAGGTCTTCTTCTGCGAGCGCCCGTTCCTCACCGACGGCTCGAAGCTGCTGCTGGGCCTGGGCGTGCGAAGGTAAGGCCGGTCGCCGACGCCGATCCGTCCGCATCATGCCTGCTCAGCGGATCGCCAGCGCCGTGTTGAGCTCGTGGATCGCCTGCTGGATGTGCCCGAGCGCCCGGGAGTGGCTCATGGTGGGGCTGCCCAGGTTGACGAGCTGCATGCCGGTCCCCTGGAGGATCCGCAGGTCCCGGAGCATCCGCGAGTCCGACTGGGCCTGGCTCATCGGCGCACCCCGTCGTCCCGCGCCGCCCAGGACGCTCCGCCGCATCCCGGCTCCCATCGCGTTGCCCATCCCCATCCCTCGGCCGATGTTCCCGCCCGCGCCAAGGCCCGCCCCGCCCGAGATCATCGATCGGTGCGAGAGTTGCCGGATTGCCATCGAGATCGCCGCCATCGCCCGGACGCGGTGCCCCTGGTAATCGCGATCGATCCGCGCGAGGCTGGCATGCACCGAGCGCAGCCTGCCGACGATCGCGCGGTTGTTGCCCTGCGACCGCCCGTAGCCGTACCGGCCGCCGTAATAGCGATTGCGGTAGCCGACGCCGTATCCATAAGCCCGGTAGGAACGAGCCTGCCCCCGCGATCGGTAGGTGTACGCCGACGGGCCCACCGCGCCGGCCGTCGTCGCCAGGGAGGGCGTGCTGCTCCTGGAGCGGGATGTGGATGCGGATGCGAGGCGAGACCCATTGGCGGCCGCGCCGGCCGTCCCGAGCTGGGCCGGATGCGAGCGTGACGAGGCGTGTTGCGAGTTGGCCCGCGTGGTGGTCGTCGCCGCCCGTGCCAGGCTCGGATTCGAGCGGGACGGCCGGCTCGACGTGCGGGCCGCGGCGTGCGACCGCGACGGAGCAGCGGCACGAGCGGCGTGCGGGGCCGGGGCCTGCTGGGCATGCGCGTGATGGGGCGTCGAGACGCGAGGTGCCCGGCCCCCTCCATGTCCGCCATGTCCGCCGTGACCGCCATGTCCGCCCTGGGCGGGCGGATCGACCAGGAACAGCAGGCCGCCCAGGGCTGCCAGGATCGTCGCCGCGTGGACCCGTCGCATCGGAAAGCCCTCCCGTGGTCGATTCTCGCGCGTCGCGGGCGAACCGGGCTGCCTGCATCCTGACTGGGAAACGGCTGCGGGTCGCGACTCGCCCCGCTACTGGATTCAACCCGCCGCGCGAGCGAGGGTGTCGCGCCGGCCGCGATGAGCGTCGGATCCGGAAGGAGGTCTTGCGCAAAGGCGAGCCTGGAGGCGGATGGTTCCTTCCGCCGAGTGCGGCTCGGCGACCGTCAGACCCGGCCCCGCGCCGGGGAAGAGGGCGTGCACGCCGGCAGGACGCCCGCCCGCCAGGGATGGAGTGCCAGCTCGGGCTGTCCCGACGCGTGGGCCTCCCAGACCTCGACCCACTCGGTCCAGGGGATATCGACCGCGGCGAAGTCCACCGGACCGGGCGACTCGCCGTCCGGGCACGGCGACGACTCGTCGGCCTGCACGCCCTCGGTCGGCTCGTCGGGCGGGCAGACCTGCTGGACGCCGCCGAGCTTGTACAGCCCCGCCAGGGCGTCGGCCAGCGGACGGCGCCGGATGTCCTCGACACCGCCAAGCCAGCCGGCGCGATGGATGCCGGCCGTCAGCACGGACGCCAGGTCCTCCAGGTCGATCCAGAGGCCCGGACCTTCCGCCTCGCGGTCGACCAGCTCGATGCGGATGCGGTTGGTCGCCAGCCGGATCGACCCCGGTGCGATCGAGCGGTTGCCGAGGGCCCGGCTGGCGTTCAGGAGCGCCGCGACGTCGCGCTCGACCAGCCGGCGGACGGCCTCCTCGACGTGGTGGATCGCCTCGCGGTGCCGTGCCGCGGCCCCGTCCTTGCCGTCGGCCAGGGCGTGCCGCAGCCGCGCGAACCGCTTGGGCAGCGTCCCCGAGTGGAACGCCGGCCGGAGGAACCGGACGACCGTCTCGCCGTGGCTGCCCACGGCCAGCGGCCCGAGGTTCCTGGGCCGATTCGCCTCGTACAGCCGCCAGTTCGATTGCAGCTCCCAGACCAGGAAGCCGAACACGCCCGGCAGGAACAGGACCGTGCCGGCGGCGATGGCCCCGGCGATCCACCTGCCCAGCAGCGGCTCCATCGGCGCGGCCAGGCCGAGCGTGAGGACCTTGGCGAACGGCAGCATGATCTTGGCCGCCACCGTGACCACCGGGAAGTGCTTGATCGGGTTGAGCTGCGGCTCGACCAGCAGGTTGATGTAGATCCGCACCACGTACGCCACGACGCCCCAGGCGAGCCCGAGGACGGCCTTCACCCCCAGCATGGCCAGCGACTGCCCCTGGCGGAACCGCAGCCACTCGTCCACCGCGTAGATCACCCGCTCGACCCCTTCGACCAGCCGGTCGAAGAACGCCATGATCAGGTGGAACAGCCCCGGCAAGACCGCGAACACCAGCGTGTGCCCGGCCCGACTGAATGCCTCGACCCACCGCTCGACGACCCGACGGCCCGGCCGGGTGTTGAACAGGACGAACGCGAGGACGAACGTCGAAGCCCCGATCGTACCGGCCGACGCCGGCGCCAGCCGGACCAGCCGGGCGAGTCCCCAGACCGGCAGCGCCACCAGAGCCGGACGGATCGCGAACCGCCAGGCGGCGACCACCGGCACGCTGTGCACCAGCCGACGCAACAGCGGATGCTCGATCAGCCGAGCCGGCAGCTCCAGCAGCAGCAGGCGCAGCACCCGGCCGAGACTCCGCAGCGCGGCGAGCAGCCCGCCGCGGAACCGCGCGACGTTGATCACGCCGAGCGCCACCAGTCCCAGCGGCACGACGGTCTCGAGGCTCACGAGCTCGAGGTGAAATCCGGTCAGCCGGCCGATCGACAGCTCGTAGATCTCCTCGAGCCCCTTGAGCAGCACGAACGCCCCGCCGAACGGCAGCGCCAGGTAGAGCGTGACGAGCCGCCCCACCGGAGTGCCGAAGGCCGCAGCGCTGGCGCGCTGGAGCCACCGCAGGTAGACCTCGCCCCGGCGGTGCACGCCGTCGATGGCCGTCGCCAGCTCGCGGTCGGTCGCCAGCAGCCGGTCGCCGCGGATCAGCTCGGCGGGCGAGGCCACGTCGGGGAGCTTGAGGTTGCCCCGAGAAGCGGCGTCGCGCAGGTCGCCGAGCGTCGTGAACCCGCGGGCGACGATCGGATCCAGCAGCTCCTCGACGAGCTTGTCGCGGGCGACGCGCTCGGGCAGGTTGGCCGGTGGCACCCACTTCGCATCGAGGACGGCCCCGATGCGATGGCGGAACCGCTCGCGGAGGGCATCCTCGGCGCGATGGCCGGCGGAATGCAGCAGGCCCTCGAGCCGCGCCCGCGCATCGCGGTCCAGGGCGACGCGGTGCAGCCGCTTAGCCGCCGAGTGCAGGTGCCGCGACATCGTCACCTCGCGCAGGTGCGGCAGCGGGTGCCGCAGCGGCCGGCGCCCCAGCGAGAACAGCCAGCCGAGCGGCTCGAGCCGGTAGGCCTCGCGCTCGTGATCGAGGCAGACGTTCTGCAGGTCGTGCAGCAGCCGGCGCTCGGGCCTCCAGAACCCCGAGGCGGCCCGGTCCAGCAGCGGCGACAGGGCCTCGACCCACAGGCTGGCCTCGCCCTTCCGGACGAAGAGGGCCTTGCGCGAGCCGGACCGCCAGCCGGTTGAGCGCCGAGCGCGGGCGGCGCGGTCCGCCTGGCCGCCCTCGGGCCGGGCCCTTCGCGCCGAGCGGGTCCACAGGATCGCCGCCCGGACGTGGTTCCCCCGCTCGCCCGCGACCCGCGCGCGGCGGACCAGCGCGGGCGCAGGGCCGGCCTCCGCCCCCCGCAGCACCGCGACCAGCCGACTGGCGCTCGACTCGCCGGGACTCTCCGGATCCGGCGTTCCAGGACGCTCGGCCGATGGCGTCGGGTCGGGCGCCCCGGTCGGCCGCGTCGCCGCCAGCCACCCGCGGCCGTCAACGTCCGCCGCCAGCACCGCCTCGACGGCCGACGGCGACGCGATGGCCGGGAAGGTCGCCGCCCTCGCCGACGGGTCGAAGAACGTCAGCTCCAGGAACGCCGCCGCGAAGGCCGCATACGCCGAGCCGTCGGTCGCCGGCTCGAGCAACGCGCCGTCCTGCCGCAGCACCGCGCGGGCCTCGGCGAACTCGGTCCGGCCGATGGCCTCGATCCGGGCGGCCAGTGCCTCGTCGTCGAGCTTGCCCGATCCCACGGCGCACGCCAGCTCGCACTCGACCCGCGCGGAACAGCCGCCGCCAGACCTGGGTCAACACCGCCCCGGCCTCGCCCGCGGCCAGCTCGCCGGAGCGCGGCCGCTCGATCAGCAGGGCCGTCGCCGGCCACTCCCGACCCGCCGGCCAACCCAGCTCGGGGCACTCGACGATCGCCCCGAGCGCAGGGCCGGCGATCGCATAGCACCGGGGATTCACCCGGCCCAGCCAGCGGATCCGCCGGTCCTGCCGGATCACCCGCCGGAGGATCCGGTCGGGGACGAGGATCGCAGACGGGTCGACCGCCGCCACGGCGCGACGGAGCTCCTCGAGTTCGATGGCTCAACCTCCATCGGTCCGGATCACGACGGGGCGGAAGTCGCCCGGAACTCCCCCGTCGGGCGCGACGCCGGGCAATCCGGCGTCACTCTACCCGGTCGAACGGGGCAGTTTCCAGGCGAGACCCGGCCGACGGCATCGGGCCGATGGAGGCCAACGGGCCCGCCCGGCGGACCTCAACGGAACAGCTTGGGCGCCAGGTCGTTCAGGTAGTGCCGCCAGTTGATCCAGGTGTGACCGCCGCCGCTGATGTGCAGCTCGTGCTTGATCCCGTGCTTCTCGAGCATCTCGTCGAGCTGCTTCGACCCCGCGACCAGGAAGTCCTTGTCGCCCACGCTGATCGACATCAGACGAATCGACTTGTTGATCCGTTCGGGCTCCTTCAGGAACGCCTCGTACCGCTTCTCGGCGTCGTCGGCATTGCCATTGCGGCCGAACAGTGCGGCGCTCCATAGGCCCACGTAGGCGAACTGGTCCGGGTGCGACGAGACCACCCGCCACGTCTGACCGCCGCCCATCGACAGCCCGGCGATGGCGCGGTGCTCGGGGTCCGAGTGCACGCGATAGTGCTTCTCGGCAAACGGGACGATCTCCTTGAGCAGCTCGTCGGTGAACCGGTTCTGCATGGCCTCCATCGCGGCGAGGGCTTCGGGCGACGGCGGGGTGCCGGGGGTGAACCGCGGCATGTTCGCCGGGCGGGGCAGGCTGCCGTTGGGCATGACCACGACCATCGGCACGGCCTTCCCGGCGGCGATCAGGTTATCCAGGATGAACCCGGCGCGGCCGACGGTGCGTCCAGCCGCGGTCGTCGTCCCCCGCGCCGTGCAGCAGGTAGAAGACCGGGTAGCGCTCGCTGCTCCCCTCGTACCCCGGCGGCGTGTAGACGTGCAGGCTGCGGATCTCGCCCAGGGTCCCCGAGCGATACCAGGCCTGGCGGACCTCGCCGTGCGGCACGTCGGCCTTGAGATCCTCGAACTCGGCCTGCTCGCCCGGCACGAGGAACATGCTGTCGATGCTGCCGAGCCCCTGCTTGACCATCGCGTTCTTGGGGTCAACCGTGCGGACGCCGTCCACGTTGAACGTGTAGGTGTAGAAGTCGGGCTCGAGCGGGCCGACGGTGAGCGACCAGACGCCCTTTTCATCCTTGGTCATCTTGCCGCCGCCGAAGTCGCCGCCGACCGAGACCTCGTCGGCCTTGGGCGCGTAGATGCGGAAGGTGACCTTGTGGTCGGAGCCGACCTCGGTCAACTTGAGCGTGTCGTTGGGAGTCGGCTGACGCCGCTGGCCCTGGGCCTCGGCCCGGCCGGCGGTGATGGCCAGGGCCGCCAGCGCGGCCAGGCCGGCGAGCCGGGGACTTCGCGCGAACATCATGGGTGCATCTCCTGCAATGGGAAAGGAAAGGGTCGCGGGCGCGCACCCTCCGACCGTCGCACCGATCGCGGGAACCCGCCCTAGTACTCAGCGACGATCGCGGTGCGGTGGGCCCCGCGGCGCGGAATCCGCCGGGCGGGGCCGGGCGGCGACGGACGGCACGAGAGACGGCGCGGGCGTGCGTCGGGCCTACTACTTCTCCAGGGCCGGCTCGAGCGCCACCGGGACCTTGAACGTGTCGGCCGGCAGGTCAACGTTGTGCTTCATCTCGGTCAGCTTGAACTCGATCGTCTGGCCCTCCTGCTTCTGCGTCAACGCGAAGGGGACGAGGATGCCGTCGGCCTTGCGATAGTCGCTCTCATACTGCTCGGACGTCATCTCACCATTGGGGCCGATGATGGTCTTCACCTCCTTGACCTGGAGGTGGGTCTCCTTGTCGTAGTACTTCGTGAGGGGCTTGCCGACCTTCGGCGTCAGGACCAGCTTGTACGCCGGCTTGCCGTTGACGTCTTCGACGCCGGTGCATTCCATCTTCGTGTAGCGGTCCCTCCAGTGGATCTCATCGTTGAACTCGGCGTCCTGGAGGAATTGCTCCTTCTCGTCGCCCTCGATGAGCCGATCGCCCAGGGCCGGCGAGACCAGCCACGCCGTCTTCCCGTCGGTGGCCTGGGTGAACTGGAGCTGGCCGAGATCCATCGCCATGAGCATGCGGTTGGGCGCGGCCTGGATGAACTTGACGGTCCCCTTGATGCCGGCGCCGGCGATCTCGATGGTCCCCTTGGCGGTGCGGTTCTTGAGCTTCTCATAGGCGGCCTTGCCGCCGGTAGCCTTGACGTAGTCCTCGAGCACGGTCTCGGCCCTGGGCAGGTCATCCCCGCGGGCCGGCGGTGCGAGAGCCGCGGTGGCCACCGCGACGAGCCAGGCGAGCGAGGCGAGAGCGGATGGACGACGCATGGACGGGTCCTCCCGGAGAGTCGGACGAGCGGGGAAAGTGAAGGTGGAGAGTTCAGGGCTCGACGCCGCCGCCCCGAGCGCCGAACGGATTCACGAGGTCGCGTCTCCCCCAGGACATCCGAGCCTAGCAGAGCGGTCCGGGCCGGCCAAGCGGGAGCTTCGGCGGGCCGTCGCCCCGCGATCCGGCCGGTCGGCACGTTGCAACCCGATGGCTAAGAGAGTAGCATCCACATCCGAACGTCCCACACATCCTCGGCGACAAATCCGTTCTCGAAGAACCGGATCACCTCTCACCGCCCGGCAACGAGGCCCGGCAAGAAGGGACTCCCGCCCATGAACCGCGAGATGCCCACACGTGCGATCGGGGCCCTGCTGGCCTTCGCGTGCCTGTGCCCGGCCGGTCGATCGAGTGCGTCGGAGTCCCCAGGACCCGGGGCGAAGCCCGAGGGCCTCCGCGGCGGCCGCCGCCGTCGCCGAGGCCCGCGACCCCGATCCGGCCTTCGAGCTCGTCCGCCGGATCGAGTGGCCCGGCAACCACATCTACCAGACGTCGTTCTCGCCCGACGGCGGGCTCTACCTGGGCGGGGGCGACATGGGGACCGTCCGCATCTGGGAGGTCTCCTCCGGAAACCAGATCCTCGAATTGCCCGTGCCGGTCGCCTGGTTCGCGCCCGACGGCAAGAGCGTGGTCGGACACAAGGGAGACAAGGTCCTCCGCGTCTTCGCCATCGACACGGGCGAAGAGGCCCGCAACTGGGAGGCGCCCTCGGCCTGCGGCAGCACGATCGCGTTCTCGCCCGACGGCAAGCGACTGGTGGCCGGGCACCAGGATAACACCCTCCGCATCTGGGACCTCGCCACCGGCCAGGAGCTCCGCAAGCTCGAGGGCCACGAGGACGTGCCCTCGGCCGTGTTCTCGCCCGACGGCAAGCAGGTGCTCTCGGCGGCCGCCGACAAGACGGTCCGGCTCTGGGACGCCGAGACGGGCAAGCTGCTGCGGACGTTCGACGACTTCAAGAACGTCCAGGCGATCCCCGGCCACGGCATGATCGTCCAGGCGGTCTTCCTGCCGGGAGGCAAGGAGATCGCGGCGTGGACCTGGTCGCAGGACCACGAGCTGAAGGTCCTGGAGGCCGACACCGGCAAGCCGATCCGCTCGGTGTTCCTGGGCGAGGACCACCACAAGGACGTGGCGATCAGCCCCGACGGCAAGTGGATCCTCACGGCGCACGACGGGCGGCTCGTCAAGATCCGCGGGATGGACGGCAAGATCGTCGCCGAGACCGAGATGCCCGAGATTTTCGTCCCCCGCGCCGTCGGCTTCTCGCCCGACGGCCGGTACGCGGTCGCCGGCAGCCTCCGCGGCTGGGTGGACCTCTGGAAGCTGCGGAAGTGACCGAAGACACGATGCGACGGCATCCGCCGCGGCCGGTTGCGGGGTTGGAACCCGCCGTCCAGGTGGCGCAATCGCTGTAAATTGCGGTGTACGCGTGCACGGGCCGAGGGTTCAGTACCTCGCACATTTCACCGATTTTCTGTAAGGTTTCGAGAGCTCTGACCCACCATAAATCAGATCGACCGACCCTGAGCGAAGATCAGGTCGGCTCCCAAATGCCTGGAACTTCCTGGAAGGAGTGGGAGTCGACGTCATGACCGATCTAGACCCTGCAACGTGCCCCAGATGCGGCGCTCAGATCTTGGCCGGCGGCCCGGCGGGCCTCTGCCCACGCTGCCTCCCGACTGGCACGCAACCTGGCCAGAGCCAGGATGCCGCGGTTTCCCCGTCTTCTCCGCAGGGAGCGCGTCGCAAGAGGTGGCTGGCTCCGGCAGCCGCGGTGATCGGCGCGATCCTTTTGGGGGGCCTATGGCTCGGGATCGGGCTGTGGCGCCAGTCCGAAGAGCGGAGACGCCAGACCGACGCCGGGGCTCACTTCGACCTCGGCTTGGCGCTGGCGGACCAGGGGAAGCGGGACGAGGCTATTGCCGAATACCGCGAAGTGATCCGGATAAAGCCCGATTTCGCCGAGGTCCACTCCAGCCTCGGCCTCGCGCTAGTAGTCCAGGGGAAGCTGGACGAGGCGGTCGCCGAACTCCGCGCGGCGATCCGGATCAAGCCCGACGACGCAGAGGCCCACTACGGCCTCTGCAACGCGCTGGAAAGCCAGGGGAAGCTGGAGGAGGCGATCGCCGAATGCCGTGCGGCGATCCGGATCAAACCCGACCTAACTGAGGCCCACTACGGCATCGGCGTCGTCCTGGCAAAACAAGGGAAACAGGACGAGGCGGTCGCCGCATTCCGCGCGGCGATACGCACCGGGCCCGATCACGCCGAGTCCCACTACAACCTCGGCACCATACTGGCAGGCCAGGGGAAGCCGGACGAGGCGATCGGCGAATACCGCGCGGCGATCCGGATCAAGCCCGACTTGGCCGAGCCCCACTACAACCTCGGCAAGGCCCTGGAAAAGCAGGGGAAGCCGGACGAGGCGGTCGCCGAATTCCGCAAGGCCCGAGACGTCGTCAAGAGCGGCTCCGAGCTCGCTCAATGGATCGAGAAAGCGCTGCACGCGCTCGACCATTAGGCCGGTCGGCGCGATTGGCGGAGGTTGCAGTTGCCAGGGAATGCGATCCGAGCCCGGACGCCGACACGGGTAAGGCCGTGACCGATCCGGACCGTGAGACGTCGGCCTCTGCTGTGACAAACTTCCGTCGGGCTTGGTGGGGGCTCGGGGGGCACCATACGGACTTCACGCGCGTGGAGAATGTGCTCAATGATCACGCCCCGCATTTGCCGGGGTCGGCGAGGTGCCCGAAGCGCGGCTGATATCTGATGGCAGCGTCACCGTCCGGCCCGAGCAATCTCCATGATCGTGATCCCGGCAAATGCGGGGTGTGATAGCTGGAATCAGGCAGGATTGACCTTCGGTGGATTCGCCGGCAAGAGAGGGGATCGCTCGACCGCGCCCGGCCGCCTGGAAGCACGATGCCAGGTAGTCGAACCTGGCGGATCAAACCGGGGCAGGCAGACGGGGGTCGAGCAAAGCGGGCCGCACGGCGAGAGCGTACGACATCGGGCCGCCCACCGAGTCGTCATGCGGGTGATCTGGTTCGTGCTCACCGCAAGGTGAGTCAGTTCGGAACAAGCTTGTTGGGCCACAATGTTGGGTCGTACTGCGGCGGCTTCACCACGTACCACGCTCCACCTAGCGTCGTCCCCGTGTCCAGCCCGATGCCCTTCGAATCGCTGAAATTAAGATTCGTCTGATAGCCTCTCCCCTTGATTTTGAACCCGAGGATGAGCCTGGTCGTCGTCAGCTCACCCAATATGCCGCCATCGAAGGAGAATGGAGTGGTGATTGAAGGAGAACTCGTAATGCCACCGATCCCGGCAAGCTCGTCAACTAATATCGGCCTCGGCGTCGTGAACGAAACCCACTCCGAGGTGGTCGAGAAGGATGCCTGCAGCCAGCTCGGCAGACCCGCTCCTGCCCCACCGAAGAGCATCACCCGCGGCGGGCCGAGTGCGGGGCGTCCGCGGGAATCATCGAGGGCCTGGATCGTGAAAGCGTAAACCCCGCCCGAAGCCGCCAGGCTGACTCCCCCGGCGAAATCCAATCGGATGCGATAATTATTCGTCTTCTGTTCCGCAACCTTGAATTTATGTACATTGCTCCACGGGCCCTGCTGACTCGGGTCGCTGCCGATGGCCCTCACCTGCGCCTGTAATAATGTCCCGGGTTCAACGTGTAGCTATCGGGCAGCGTGAAGGCCCTTCCCGTTACGACCTCGTCCACGGGATGAGACAGGACGTCCGCGATCCCTGGCGTGAAATCGGTGAGGAGGAGCTCATAGGACGTGGCGCCGCGAACATGCGTCCATTTGAACCGAGGCGTCGTCGTCTCCAGGATCGTCCCATGCGCCGGCGGCGACAGTCTGGGCGCGGTCAGATTAGCCGGACCGCCACCGCCGCCGCCGCTCGCCAGGTCGCTCAGCTTCCAGAAGATCGCCTGGTAGTTGGAGACGCCCTCATATCCGTGCGCCACGCCGCAGACATTTCCATGGGCGTCACTTGTGATGGTGTTGTGCGGCAGGACGCCCGCCGTGCCGTGGTGCGGGAAAACGGCGAGCGTCGTCATCGTGAAGCTGGGGACGTTCACCTCGAAGATGCTCCCGGTCCCATCGGAACCGCCGGTGGCCGTCTCGCCGACGATGGTGCCGTTGTCGTCGATGAGTCCCCCGATGGGGTTCGATCCGACGTTGGATCCGGAGCCGATGGGGACCCTGTAGAGCTGGCCTCCGGGTGAGGTTGGGACTCGGAACAGAGATCCGTCGCCGGAGCTGTCGGAATCTTGCGCCGTGGTGCCCATGACGAATCCATCCTGGATCACGACGGGGCCATTGGCGATGGTGCCGGCGGGGAAGCTGGCGAGCGGCGTGATGTCGCCTCCACCGGCGGGCACGGAAAACACGATGCCGCTCGAATAGGTTCCGCCATACTGAGTCGTGCCGTACAGGATGCCGTTACTGATGGTCAGCCCGGCATTCGGCAAGTCTCCATCGGTGCCGTTGAACGCAACGACGACCTTGGGTGTGCCGCCGCCCACGGGAAGCGAGAAGATGCCGCCATCATTGCTCGGGCCGCCACCGTACGTCGTGCCGTAGAGCATGCCGTCGGACAGGAGCAAGCTGTCGGGCCCGGAGCCGCTCTTGGCATTGTCGAACGAGGCGATCGTAGTAATGGCCCCCGACGCATTCACGGTGAACACGGACCCGTCGCGGTTGCTGCCTCCATCCGTGGTTGTTCCGAAAAGCTCGAAATCACCGTCACTCGGATCCCCCACCAATCCGGGGTAAGGAACGCCCAGGTAGGTCGAGCCGGCGCTGTAAATCGGGAACGTCGCGAAGTTCGCATCGATCGAACCATCGGGCAAGATCTTCGCGATGCCGCCTATGTTGCCGCCGGTACCCCCGTACGGAAGGGAATACGAGACGTAACCGATCCCCTGGTCATTGACGACCGGAGCGCCGGCCGAATAGGCACTCGGCAGGCTCGCCCAGCCCGCGAGCGTTGCGGGAGCGAGCCGTCCCTCAAGCGCCACCGACCCGGGATGCCACGATCTGCGAATTCGAGCCTTCGCACCGCGCGATCTCAGCAGGGCGAGCATCACCTATTCCTTGCGCTTCTGCGCCATCGGGCGCGGAAGTTGGGGACGCCGTCCATTGCGTCAACCTGCCACCGGCCCGCATCGTCGAGGTCAAGCACTGATGCAGCATCCTAGACTCCCTGCAAGGTACTGTCAATGAGTTGCATCGAGATATGCAGCATATCGGTGAGATTGCCTCGGACGTCTCCTGGAGATCCTCGGTGCCGCCCGCCCGCCAGATCGGCCGGAACCCGGGTCCACCATCATGCAAGGAGAGGAAATCGCTCCTGGACGGGTCGCCGGGCATCACGAAGGTGCCGCTGAAGGAGCTGACCCGGTCGATTGGCGGATGTCGATGACAGCTTGACGAGACCGATGGCAGACCTGGATCTCCCGCGAGCCGTTCATTCTCCACCTCCTCCGTGAGGACGCGTACGACGGCCTCGACGACCTCGCGGCGTTCCTCGATGGGGAGACGAGCCCAGACGTGCGGGCTGGCTCAGTCCCGGGAAGCAAGCAAGAGCAAGAGCAGGATGACGGGCGCCAGGAGGATGACGGCTAGCGTCCCGAAGAGGGCGAACACGGCCAGAGCGTGCGAGTCCCCCCGGGCGATCAGTGTGAAGCCCACCGCGGCCACGGCAATGACGATCGCCCAGCGCCGCAGGGTCATCCTGAAAAACACGGCGATGCCCTCTCGCGAAGTCTCATACCACGCGGCACAGTGCGAGCCATCCGTCGAGACCTCGAATACGATGCGCGGTGCCCACCCGACGACATGGTCTCAAGGATTTGCGGGGACCGCCGCTCATGACAATCCCATCGGGTCCAGCATTAGAGTGTTTGCATGCATTTTATGCTCCGGTGCCCCCAAAACCCCCTGTACCCCCTCAGCTCTTCTTTCTCCCCCTACTATCAGGATGTATCAGGTTTGACGTTCCCGACAAAAGTGCATCGGGGGCCAATTCTCGTCATAAGTCCTTGAATCTACTCGGTTTTCGTCGCTTTTCCTCTTGACTTTCCCCGACGCGGCTCTATACTTAACTCCAGTTTATCAGAGGAGTTGCGTCCGCCATGATCCATATCGTTGACCCCCGACAAACACGCCTCTTCGACCCCTTCGACGGCGTCATCCCTCCCGCCGGCCACCGGATCATCGCCGAGGGGTGGCAAGGCGTCTTTCGCCACGTCGTCCTCGACGTCCTCCCCGTCGGTGAGCTCGCCCGTCATTTCAGCCATGACCTCGCGCTCCCACCAAGGAACTCTACTCGATGGCCGGCCTCGTCTTCCTGGCCGACTTCTTCGACTGGGCCGCCGCCGAGGCCGCCGAAGCCTACATCTTCCGCAGCGATGTCCAGTACGCCCTCAACCTCGAACCGGGCGTCGAGATCTCCGCGCGCACCGTCGAGCGCGATCAGGCCCTCTTTCGCGACGACGAGCTGGCCACCCAGGTCTTCCACGACGTCACCATCCACCTGGCCGACGAGCTGGAACTCGACGTCGCGCGGCAGCGGCTGGACTCGACCCACGTCTTCAGCCACATGGCCACCTTCGGCCGCACCAGGCTGATGGCCGTCGCCATCAAGCGGTTCCTGACCCAGGTCAGGCGCCATGCCCCCGAGCAGTACGCCGCGCTGCCCGAGGACTTCCGCAACCGCTACGAGCCCGCCGAATCGCAGTTGTTCGCCGCCGCCAAGGACGCCGAGGCGCGACGGCGGTCGCGGCAGCGAGCCGCCGAGGACCTGCTCCGGACCATCGAGCACTTCGCCGATCGCCCCGAGTGGACCGGCCGCTCGACCTACAAGGCCTTGCGCACCATCTTCGACCAGCAGTGCGAAGTCGTCGGCGATACCGTCGTCGTGAAGGCCAAGACCGGCGGCGACCGCATCCAGAACCCGTCGGACCCCGACGCCACCTACGATGGCCGCAAGGGTCCCGGCTACCAGGTGCAACTCGCCGAGACGTGCAGCCCGGCCAATGACGTGCAGCTGATCACCGCGGCGCTGCCGCAGACGGCCTGCGAGCCCGACGTCGCCGCGATGGTGCCGATGCTCGATCAGCTCGCGGGGTCGGGCCTGCTCCCCGAGGAGATGTTGGCCGACACGCCGTATTGCAGCGACGAGAATGTCCGGGCCGCCGCGGGGCGCGGCGTGGACCTCGTAGGACCGATCCCCGGCCCGGAGCCGGTGAGGGCTCCCCAGGCATTGACGGTGGACGATTTCGCCGTGGACGAGCGGACCGGGCAAGTCGAAGCCTGCCCCAGCGGGCAGGTGCCGCTGGTGGTCGAGCGAGATGCGGCGGCCGGCATGACGCGGATCGAGATGCCGGCGGCGGCGTGCGCGGGCTGTCCGTTCCGCGCGAGTTGTCCGATCGACACGACGCGGGACGGTCGGTACACGATGGAGTTCAGCGACAAGGAACACCGCCTGGCCGGTCGGCGTCGAGAGCAAGAGACGCCGGTGTTCGCCGAGCGGTACGCGCAGCGAGCGGGGATCGAGTTGACCAACAGCGGCCTGAAGAATCGGCTGGGGATGGACCGGTTGCGAGTGCGAGGTCGAGGGAGCGTGTTCCGTGCGATCCTGCACAAGGTGGCGGGATGGAACGTGCTGCGAGCGGCGGCGTCGAAGAAGCTGCGCGCGCGGGTTAAGGTTCAAGTGGAGCAGACGCTGTCGGGAGGAGGGACTGGGGCGAATAAGCCGTCTCGCGTGCCCGCACCGTGGCCCTGGTGGGGCTGGGTGGGGGCATTTCGGGGTTCTTGGGGCGGATTTCATCGCCGGACAGCCTCATTCGCCGCTTGAGCCAAAAATCCAGTCCCCTCACACGCGGACTTCTGTCGGCGACGTCAGGTTTGCAAAAACTGAAATGCACCTATCGGCGAGAAGTGGCATCTTTTCGCCGCAAGTCTTTGGGTCGGAAGCACAAAAGATTTCGGGAATTTTTCCAAGATTTTCCGGCGCAAGGTCGGTATTTCGCGGCCGGTTCATATTAGGCCAATCGATCTCGATTAGGCGTGAGTCTCCGACCCCGCCGCGGCCGTGCCCGAAGGTCTCCACCGGTCCGGTCCGGCCTGCCCGCCTGGGAGACCCGTCGGTCAGGTCGTTGGCACTTCCGGGCTCGCAGGCCAGGAAAGGCTTCGGGCGATCGAACCACAGAGGCACAGCGCAGCCTTCGGCCGCAACCAAAGTGGTCAGTGGTCAGTGGTCAGTGATCAGTCCCGTAGGGTGGGTCGAGCGCAGCGAGGCCCACCGATATCCTCTCAGTGGTCAGTAAGCACCGGGCGGAAGTCATTGCCGTCGGACGGTTTGTGAAATTGCGTACGGCGTACAAGCTTCTCGAAGTTAGTAGTACAGAGAAATCCCGCGCAAGTTGACGATCCGGCTCGCGGGACAAGCTCGCGACGTCGAGTCGTATCGAGGAGGGAAGGGAACCGAACCGCGTCGAGGAGGGAAAGGGCCGGGGGACCGCGCCACAGCCTCGGCGATCCACGCGGGGGCCCTTCTCGTCTTCTCTCTGTGCCTCTGTGCCTCTGTGGTTCGATCGTCCCCGCGGGTTGCCCCTGCGATGCGGATTCCCCCGCCCGGGAGACCTGTCGGTCGCCCCGACGGCGGGGTCGGAGACCCGCACCGAACGGGGATGGGCGGTCGAAAGTGTTGGCGAGGGTGCCGGCTGGTCCGCCGGCCGATCCGGGGTTGGCACTCGGGCCGCGGGGCGGCCATGATGGGGGGAACGCCCGATCCACCCCAGGGAGCCTTCATGATCCGATCCGCGCGATCCCTCCTGACGATGGCCGCCGTGCTGCTGATTGGCCCGGCCGCCCGCGCGGACGAACCGGCGCGGCCGTCGGCCCCGGCGGATCGCGCCGCCGCGGCCGAGTTCGAGAACCGCGTCCGGCCGCTGCTCGTCGAGCATTGCCTCGCCTGCCACGGGCCGAAGAAGCAGGAGTCGAACCTGCGGCTCGACTCGCGGGCCGCCATCATGCAGGGCGGCGACAGCGGGCCGGCGATCGTCGCGGGCAAGCCGGGCGAGAGCCTGCTCGTGAAGGCGATCCGCCGCGAGGGCGACCTCCGGATGCCGCCCGACTCGCGGCTCGACGACGGCCAGGTCGCGACCTTGACGCGCTGGATCGCCGAGGGCGCCCCCTGGCCGGCCAGTGACGACACCAAGGGCGCCTCCATCCGCCGGGGCGCGATCACGGCCGACGATCGCTCGTTCTGGTCGCTCCGCCCGGTGCACGCCCTCCCAGCGCCCCAGGTCCGCAACGCGGGATGGGTCCGGACGTCCGTCGACCCCTGGATCCTCGCCGAGCTCGAGGCCAGGGGCATGCATCCAGCGCCGCCCGCCGATCGGCGGACTCTGATCCGCCGCGCCACCTTCGACCTGACCGGGCTGCCGCCGACGCCCGAGGAGGTCAACGCTTTCCTCGCCGACGAGTCGCCCGGCGCCTTCGAGCGGGTCGTCGACCGGCTGCTCGCCTCGCCGTCCTACGGAGAGCACTGGGGCCGCCACTGGCTCGACGTCGTCCGCTACGCCGATACCGCGGGCGAGACCGCCGACTATCCCGTCCGCGAGGCCGTCCGCTATCGCGACTACGTCATCAACGCCTTCAACCGCGACCTGCCCTACGACCAGTTCGTCCGCGAGCAGGTGGCCGGCGACATCCTGGCCCGCGACGCCACCGACGCCCCGACCTTCGCCCGGATGGTGACGGCCACCGGCTTCCTCGCCGTCTCGCGGCGGTTCGGGTTCGACTCCGAGAATTACCATCACCTGACGATCCAGGACACGATCGACACCACCGGCCAGGCGTTCCTCGGCCTGACGCTCGGCTGTGCCCGCTGCCACGACCACAAGTACGACCCGGTCACCGCGCGGGACTACTATGCCCTCTACGGGATCTTCGACAGCACCCGCTACCCGTTCGCCGGCTCCGAGCAGAAGCCGAACATGCGATCGATGGCCTCGCTGCTCCCGCGGCGCAGACCGAGGCTCTCCGCGACGAGCTCGCCCGGAGCGGCGGCGTACCCGGACCAGTGATCGCGACGCTCGACGACATGGACGGCGACTTCGAGCTGCAGAAGCCGTCGTCCGGCGGCAGCCTCGGCTGCCTGGTCACCCCCTGGCTATTCGAGGGCCAGCCCGACGTCATCGGCGACGCGCAAAGCCCATTCACGAACCTGACGGGCCGCAAGGGTTCGACCGGGGTCCGCTTCCCGCCCGACGCGGGCGGCCATCGCGTCTGGCAACGCCTCTGGCCCGCACGCGAGGCCAACGCCGGCACCGGCGGCCGGATCTTCATCAACCTCGACTTTCGCCTGCACGCCGGCAAGGCGACGGGGCCGGGCTCGTACCGGTTCGCCCTGGGCCACGACACCGGCGGAACGCCGGCCGTCGAGGTGTTCCTCGGCGGAGAGGGCATCCAATCGAGCGACGGCAAGGCCCCGCGATTGCTCCAGGAGGTCCGCCCGGCGACCTGGTACAACCTCCGGCTCGCGCTCGACCTGGAGCGGCGGACTTACTCGGGTACGATCGGCACGCCCAAGGCCGTCACGACCATCGCCGAGCGGAGCTTCGCCGCCGGCTGGGACGGGACCATCGATCACGTGATGATCGACGGCCGGGGCGGGGCAGGGGCGCCCGCCCGGCGCTCGACGTCGACAACATCGCGGTGCGAGATGCCCCAATCGCGCCGCCAGGCTCGCCGCCCGCCGATCACGCCCGACAGCTTGCCGAGCTGGTGGCGCGGCGGAACGACGCGCTGGCCTACGCCGTGGCCGAGGGGACGCCGCACGACGCGAGGCTCCAGCGCCGCGGCGAGCCGGCCAACGCCGGCGATCCGGTGCCGCGGCGGTTCCTCGAGGTCCTCGGCGGCGACCCGTTGCCCCGCGCCTCCGAGGGCAGCGGACGCCGCGAGCTGGCCGGCTGGCTCACCCGGCCCACGAACCCGCTGACCGGCCGGGTGATGGTCAACCGGATCTGGTCGGGCCACTTCGGCACCGGGCTGGTGGCGACCGAAAACGACTTCGGCCGCCGCGGCGGTCGGCCGACGCACCCCGGCCTGCTCGACCACCTGGCCGAGCGGTTCGTGGCGGAGAACTGGTCGGTCAAGGCGATGCACCGGCGGATCATGCTGTCGGCGACCTATCAGCAGTCGAGCGAGCCCGATTCGCCCTCGCCCTCGTCGGCCGCAACGGCCGCCGATCTCGATCCAGTCAATGCGTTGCTGGGGCATTTCCCCCGGCGACGGCTCGAGGCCGAGTCGATCCGCGACGCGATCCTGGCGATCGGCGGCGGGCTCGATCGTTCGCCCGGCGGGCCGCATCCGTTCCCGACCGTGGGGACGACATTCACCCAGCACGCCCCGTTCGCCGCCGTGTATCCCAGCGGTCGGCGGAGCGTCTACCTGATGACGCAGCGGATCCGCCGCCACCCGTACCTCGCCCTGTTCGACGGACCCGACCCGAACGCCAGCACGGCACATCGGTCGGTCACCACCGTGCCCACCCAGGCGCTCTTCTTCCTGAACGACCCGTTCGTGCACGAGCAGGCCGAGGGCTTCGCGCGGCGAGTGCTCGCGGCCCGTCCGGACGAGACCGGCCGCATCCGCCTGGCCTACGCCATCGCCGTCGCCCGCGAGCCGGCGGACGACGAGGTCGCTGCGGCGAGCCGCTTCCTTGCGACCTATCGCCGCCAACTCGCGGCCGATGGTGTCCCGGCCGGAGAGCACGAGCGGCGGAGCTGGTCGGCGCTGGCACGCACGCTGTTCGCGCAGCAACGAATTCGTCTTTCTCGACTGATCCCGGAGGACCCGCCGTGGAATCCCGCCACCCCATCGAACGACCCACGCGGCGCCAGGTCCTCCGGCTGGCGGCGGGCGGCTTCGGCGCGATCGCCCTGAACCGCGCTGCTCGCCGAGGAGGGAGCACTCGCCGGGGCGGCCGACCGATCGGCCCCGGCCGCCGATCCGCTGGCGCCCAGGCCGCCGCACTTTGCCCCGCGGGCGAAGCGGGTGATCTTCCTGTACATGACGGGCGGCGTCTCGCACATCGACTCGTTCGACCCCAAGCCCCGGCTGTTCGCCGGCGCGAGCAAGACGGTGCGGGTGGACAACTTCCAGGGCAAGCCGGGCGACTTCACGATGTACCTGAAGGCGCCGCAGTTCGCCTTCCGGCCGGGGGGCTCGTGCGGCACCGAGGTCAGCGACCTGTTCCCGCACGTGCGCTCGGTGCGTCGACGACCTCTGCGTGATCCGCTCGATGTCGTCGGACCACACCAACCACTACGAGGGGACGCTCGGCATGCACACCGGGTCGTTCACCTTCGCCCGGCCGAGCCTCGGCGCGTGGGTCAGCTACGGCCTGGGGACCGAGAACCGCGACTTCCCCTCGTTCGTGGCGGTCGCGCCCCATGTGCCGTACGCCGGCACGCAGACCTGGGGCTCCGACTTCCTGCCCGGCTGCCACCAGGGGACGCACATCGTGCCCGGCCCGTCGCCGATCGCCAACGTCGACCGGCTCGACGGCTCCGACGCGCTCCAGCGGCTCGAGCTGGCGGCGATCGCCGAGGCCGACCGCCGGCACCTCGACGCCCGACGCGCCGACGCCGCGCTCGAGGCCCGCATCCGCTCGTTCGAGACCGCCTACGGCATGCAGCGCGAGGCGCCCGAGCTGTTCGACCTCTCGGGCGAGACCGACGCGACACTCGCCCTCTACGGCCTGGAGCGCGGCCGGACCGACGGGTTCGCCTGGCAGTGCCTGGTCGCCCGCCGCCTGGCCGAGCGCGGCGTCCGGTTCGTCGAGCTGATCGACTCGGGCTCGTCGAACAACTGGGACGCCCACGGCAACATGATGGAGCACGTCCCCCTGGCCCGGAACGTCGACCGCGCCATCGCCGCGCTGATCGTGGACCTCAAGAGTCGCGGGCTGCTCGACGACACGCTGGTGGTCTGGACCACCGAGTTCGGCCGGACCCCGTACAACGCGGCCCCCGATGCCGCCGGCCGCGAGCACCATCACCAGTGCTTCTCGTCGTGGCTGGCCGGCGGCGGCGTCAAGGGCGGGATCGATCCACGGCGCCACCGACGAGCTACGGCATCGCGGTCGCACGAGGACCGCGTCCACGTCCACGACTTCCACGCCACGATCCTGCACCTGCTGGGCCTCGACCACACCCGGCTCACCTACCGCCACGCCGGCCGCGACTACCGGCTCACGGACGTCTCGGGGAACGTGGTCGAGGCCGATCCTCGCCTGATCGGCCTACACACCCTGAGAGCCGATGCCGGACCGGATCCGAAGGCCTTGGCGGTGGAGGGCCAGGAGAGGCGCCGGGAGCTTCCCCGTCAGACTTCAGACCCAGAGCGAGCCGCGAGCGGAGCTGAACGGCGGCTTCCGGGAGGGCGGCGTCGTGCCGTAGAACACCGGCACCGTCGCCGTTGCCGACGACGAGGCGACCGGGCCGCTCACCGAGGACTCCGGCCCTTCCTGCGACAGGCCCCACCAGCCCCCGCCCGAGCCGGGGCTTGCCGAGCTGGACGTCGAATCGTAGGTCACGGCGAAGCTCGTCCCGGAACCGTCGAGCACCGACGTGGTCGCCTGGGTGGCCCCGCTCCCCGAGACGATGTTCATCGCCTGGGACTGCCAGGCGGCGTCGTTGATCGAGCCGGTGACGCCGTTGATCGTGGCCAGGGCGTTGGTGAACGTGACGCCCCCGAAATTCGCCAGCGACGCGACGCTGCTGCCCAGGCTCGGGGTCTCGACGACCCACTCCGCCGAGCTCATCTGGGCCGTCGGGTTCTGCAATTGCGACGAGCTGACATACGTGGTGAACGAGTCGTTCGACCGGCTATTGTCGGTGATCGACAGCTCGAAATCGCCCGCGTGGGCGCCGGAGGCGATGTACTGCACCGACGCGCTGATCGAGTCGCCCGGCTCGATCGTCATGCTGGTGATGGTTTGCGACGGCTGCTGCGCCCGGAGGAGTACATCTCCCACCAGACCGAATACTCGGGGGTCCCGTTGACGACATCCTGCTCCGTGCCGATCTGCTCGACCGTCGAGTTGGAGTAGCCATCGATCCCCACCCACACGGACGAATAGGTCGTACCCCGCGATGAGGTGGCGGTCACGGTCGGGACGATCCAGGAGCCGCTGACGGCCGTCACCGACCCCGACTGCGGATCGTCCAGGCTGGTGGCCGCCGCGTATCCCGACCAGTTCGTGCTCGATGAGGCGTCCGGGTTCGCCGCCAGCGTGGTTGTGGTCGTGGTCGTGGATGTCGGCGTGGGGGTGGTTGTCGCCGTCAACGTCGGCGTGGGGGTCGTGGTCAACGTCGGGGTGGGAGTGGGGGTCGTGGTCGCCGTCGGCGTGGGGGTGGTTGTCGCCGTCAACGTCGGCGACGAAATGGGGATGGCGATCGCGGTCGGCGTGGACGTGGGAACGTGCCCGAATGTGACGCGCTTCTTCACGCTCGAGAACTGGTAGTCCGTCGCGACGGAAGCCGACGCCGGGCTGCTCCCGCTCCATTCGCCGTAGCCATGTTGCAGCGTGACTTTCGTCTTCGAGCTGGGGGATGCCGTCTTGTCGTACAGCACCTGCGGCTTGAGCGAAGCGGAGTAGGCCGTCGTGATGACCTCACTCTGGCCGGGTGCCTCGGTATAGGTGGTCCAGGCGGACGATGGGGACCACCGGAACTTGAAGGTGACCGTCTCCTGGCTGTTGTTCTCGATGTCGATGACCGCCGTGGATAGCAGGCATCGCGGCTCCAACTGGTCATGGCCCGGACGGAAACGGGACGTGCGTTGAACGAATCATGGTGACCTCTCAAGATGGCACGGTAACTGGCTGGCCCAGGTCGGATACGACCCGCGGATGGAGCTATCGGGTCGCGCGGCACGACATGGCGGATAATTGAAGTGTCATCACCGCGCGACGCGGGCCGCCCGGAACTCGGTTGCGGAATGGCTTACGTCCGGTGGCTCGCCGGAAGTCCCGGGATTGGACGGAAGCATCGACCCCGCGAGGTGGGCCGCGAGGTCGTCGATGTTGTCAGTCATGCAGTTATGCATAATCGGAGCGGCGTCGAAGGGTTCGGCCGCTCATGCCGCCGATTCGCGGCGTTCACACTAGTAATCAACGGGCACGGCCGAGGCGAGCGCACGCCGGAATCGCAAGGTACGACGCGGGGCGCAGGTTGCCGCCGTGACGCGCGGGTCGCAGGAGAACCAGCATCCCGTCGGGCAGCGGTTGCTTCGAGCCAGAACCTCGGCGGGAGGTCCGCTTATCTCCGGCGACGCATTGCCGGCCGGCGGAGATCCGGGCATGATCGAAGTGTCGGCGCAAATCAACGGACGAAAGGGCGTGATTCCACACGGCCGAAAATGACACTCCTCGCTTGAGACCACCGGGTTATTGGCGCCCCCGAACGAGTCAACGACGTAACCTCGTCCGGGACGCTCCTGCGTCCTTGGGCCTCCGCCGGCGACGCCGAGCGTCGAAGCCGGCATTCCGACGGAGACCGTGGGGACAAGGGGGAAAGGGATTCTTCAAGGTGACAGCCCCTGACGATGATCCGTACCACCCGCTCCTGCCTGACCCGTACTCGTGGGAATTGCTCGAGTTCACCTATCGCCGCGACCCGGACGACTGGCGGAAGACGCACATCGACCTGCTGTTCGCACGGGATGGGGTCGAGCGACGACTGCGATTCTTCGCCCCGCGGGAGGTCGAGATACCCCGCGGGGTGAGCGGGGTGATGGGGAGTTGGTGTCGGGTCTACGTCGCGGACGTGCGCGGCAGGCAAATGGAGGACATCGGTGTGCGGGTGGGCAGCTTCGAGCCGGACTGGTGCGTGCCGTCATTCTGGGCGGCGTCAGTGGTCGAGGTCCCCGAACCGCAGCCCGCCTAACCTCGACACCGGAGAGCTGCGGGTCGTCGATCCAGGCGGCCAGTACGTACTGCGGTGTGAGAGTACGCGCTGTCGCCATCGTGGGCGCGGATGGCTAACATTGCGATGCAGCGGACCCGCCGGCGGCGGGCCGCCGACCTTTGGCTCTAGCCGGCGGAGGGTGGCAGCTCGTGCCTCCGAAGACAGCCTCACGGCGCATGAGAATCCGGCACCTCATCGCCATAATCGCGGTCGCCGCGCTCGGCATCTGGATGGCCACGCGAGTCGGTCTCGTCATCGATGCCTTTGCCCACGGGCCCTATTGCACCTGGTACAATAACCAGTGCTTACGACTCTCGGTCCGGGCGGGTCTGGTCGGGCGGCCTGAAAGCGACATTGCGTCCGTCCTCGGCCCGCCGTCCTCCGTATGGGAGTACGATCAACCGGGCGGCCGGACCCGGACTTACAATTACGCCCCGTCGGCGGTCGCTTTGGGCATGTTCCAGGTTCACTGTCGCGGAGGGGTTGTGGTCGGACTGGAGCAGTTCGATGATTGATGGCTAACGAAACGAGGCGATGAAGCGGACGCGCTCCGCGGGTCGCTGAAGTCAGGCGTTCGGCGATGCTGGGAACGTCGCCGCTTGGTACAATGCGGGGGCCATGAACTTCGAGGTCGTTGGGGATATCGCCGAGGTCGAGACCTTCGCCGTCGGTTCATCGATCCGCGAGCTCCCGCACTGCGCCGTGCCTACGGTGCAGGGCGTTGGCGGAAGCGCAAGGGCATCGCACGAGTGCGCCTCGAAGACGGGACGACCCATCGCGCCGAGCTCCATTGGTACGAGGCCCACGGCATGGGCCGCGTCGAAGTGAAGATCAAGCGGTTCCTGGATGATTCACCATGACCGACCATGACCCGTCCGCGCAGTTCCTCCTGTGCGTGAGTAATGAGTCCTATCCCGCGTCGCTGGAAGTCCGCAAGGTCTATCAGGCATTGCCCGATCCGGTCGCGGCGTCGCGGGGCTTCGTCCGGGTCATCGACGAGTCGGGCGAGGATTATCTCTATCCGTCCGATTGCTTCGTGGCCGTCGAGTTGCCCCGGGCGGCCGCTCGCGCAATCGTCGGGTCATCATGACGACTAACGAGGCGATCCAGCAAACCCGCTGCGCGATCCGCTGATCTGGGTCTTTAGGTGGCTTGAGGCTATCCCGATGGGCGAGTTACCCTCCGAAGCGCGGAAGACGAGGCGCCGGCGCGGCGATGTCTCGGCGGCGATCGCCTCCTATCTGCGAGAGCACCCGCGCACCGATTACTTCGCCATGCTCAACGACCTCCATGCCGCGGGGTATCGCGTCAACCGCCACGGCAATAGCAAACTGATGGCCCAGTGGCGGGCGGCCCGCGAGGAGGCCGACGGGAGCGGTCGCCGTTGATGCCAGACCTTCGTTGGCAGCGGACCCGCTCGGCGGGGCGCCCGGCTCTGGCGTCGGGCGGGGCCGCGTCCGAGTCGGATTGTGGCTCGCGTTGAGGCGCTGTACCTTGGGTGGATAAGCCAGCCGCTTCGAGAGGTCGATCCGAGCGAGTTGCGGCTCCCGCCGAGTCGGGCCAGCGGCGCCGACCCGTGGAAGCTGCACCATCAGATCCGGCAGCACGGTTCGTCCTGGAGCGGGATGCCGCCGATCCTCGTGTACGAGGACCCGGACGGGATCCTGGAGATGTCCGACGGGGTCACCGGGGCCACCCGGATCGCCAAACTCGCGCCCGGTCAGATGGTGCCGATCGTGGTGATTGGCCAGTACCGCCGGAGTCGGGCCGGCTCGCCCCGCGTGAGGGATCGGATGTGAGCACCAGCGAGAGCCGGGCGGACGTCTTCGCCGCCCTTCATGAACTGTCGGAGGTCATCCCCGAGATGCGCACCGGCCAACTCATGGCCGCGGTCGGGGAGTTATGCACCGACCTCCACGGACGCGGCCTCTGGGATGCCGACGATGACGAACTGCTCGAGGCGGTCTGGCAGTTCCGCCGCAACTACGAGGCGGCCGTCATCGTGAGCCGTGAGGGCGCCTAACTTTGCGATCCAGCGGACCCGCTGCGCAGTCTGCTGATCTGGGTCATTTGACGGCGGCGGCAACGATGACCGAATCACCAGCCGGCGTGAGCCGGGCCATGACTACTCCCTGGGATGATTACCGCAAGCGGCGCCGGGCATGCCGATGGTCGTTGCTCCTGGCTGCGCTCTGGCTGATCCCCGGATCGCTGGTTCGCAGGGGCCTCGTCGGCCACGGCCTCGATGGCGGCTCGGCCTTCCTGATGGCCGTCGTCGTGCCGGCGTTGGGCATGATCGCCGTTGCTCATCTGAGGCGGGTCCTGTGGCGCTGCCCCCGCTGCCGGCTGCCTTTCCATGTCACATGGTGGCGCGGCGATCCGTTCGCACGTCGGTGTGTCCATTGCGGGCTGCCGGTAGGGGCAGAGCCCAACGACTCCGCCGCTTGACCTCGCGCCGCGGCGGACCCTGCACCGCCGCGGCAATTTTTCTGATACCATCGCTCTCTCGGCGGTGCGGGTCCGCTGAGCTCATGCGTTGGGTGGCGATGATGAGCCTTCCCGACAAGGTGCGCGGTGAATTCGCGGGCTTCAACTTCGGCGCTCGATGTTCCCAGGCGGAGATCCGGCGCACCGAAGCCGCCCTGGGAGAGCCGCTGCCCGCAGTGCTGCTGGAGCTCTACCGCGCCTTCGACGTCTTCCTCGGCCCGACGGACGCGGTGTTCTTCTGGCCGTTGTTCGCGGGGAAATGGGGAGATTCCGGCCTCGTCGATATGAATCGCTTTCTGCGCGAAGGCGATGAGTTCCCGAGAGACTTCGTATCGCAGTGCATCTTCTTCGGAGACAATGGCGGTGGTCCGTTCTGGGGGATGAAGACCGACCTTCCCGGTAAGGTCATTCGCTGGGATGCCGAGTGGGGCGAGCAATTCGAGGTCGCTGGCGAGGATCCGCTCGAGGTCTGGGTGGCAGAGAAGAAGGACTATGACGAACTCGGGGCGGGAGATCCCGGCTAGCCATGCGATCCAGCGGACGCGCTGCGCGGGCTGCTAATCATTGGCGTGGGACGGGGAGACATCGATGGTGTGGCCCGAGCGGTGGCGGCCGATCAGCCATCCCTCTGAAGTTGCCGCATTCCTGGCCGAGCTTCGCACGACGCTCGCCCCGGGACATCTCTTGTTCGGCTTGCCTGTACGAGCGATCGGCCGCCGTTGGGACGACATCCACACGCTCTTCGGCTTCGAAGACGGTTCATCCCGAGTCGCGGAGGTGATCCTCCCCTGGAAACACAGTCGCATGGAGCCGCCGTTCCCGTGCACTGCCGTTTTTGCAAGCTGGGAGGAGTGGGCCCGCCATGTCGAGTATGCGGAGTGGCTGGCCCGGCTCAAGCCGGACATGAGCGTGGTGCCAAGATTGAACGAAGGGGACCGCGTCCTGATGATCAAACACGCGGACTGGAAGGCGGACAGCCGGGGAACGGTCGTCAGCCCTGGGCGGCCCTGTGTGATCTGGGATGGCTCGACCCGTGTCGAGTACTTGATCACGTTCGATGAGCCGCAGACCGACCTCACCGACGAGGCCGTCGGCTTGCGCATCGATTACGAAGGGACGACCGTCCTGGAAGAGTATCTCCGCCCGTTAGCAGATGAGTCCACCGCCCAACGAGGCGATGATCTGTAGCTTTGGCCGGCGGGATAGCCCGGCAATGCCACAACTTCTCCGGATCGCGGCCGCTCTCGCTGCTGGCTGGCTGCACGTCCCCCAGGGAGGCCGGCGTGAAGGAGATCCCGGAAACCAAGGAATCGCTGGTCGTGCGGACTGACTTCTCGGATGACATGGCATGGCAGGCACTTTGCGACGCGATTCAAGAACCGGTCGGGGACTTCGGATTCCGGGCCCATGTGGACTTCCTCGGCGATCCGGAGTACGACGGCCTCGCGCCGGACCAACTGCGTTCCCTCATGCCGAGGCCCTCGCGCAGCTTCTTCTTCGTGGTCGATCGGACGGCACTGACCCACCCCGATCATCCGATCCTCGTCGTTGACCTGGACGATCAGCCCGGGCAATCCTTCCGGGTCATTCCCTCCTCGATGTGGTCCGTCGAGAACAACCTATCGATCGCGAATATGGATTTCGATGATTACGCCGAGTCCGTCGATCGAGACGGTATCTTCCGGGGATTCCCCGAGACTTGACGAACAGGGCGGCGTCTCACGAGGCGATGCAACGGACCCGCCTGCTGCGGGCCGCTGATCCTCGGCATGAGTCGGCCTCGGGGTTCCAGGCACTGCCGCCCCACGCAACGGAATCCGGTGGACGCCCGGGCGTCCATCAGGTACAGTCCCGTCTGAGAATTGTTGATCAAGGGTTGAACACCGGAGGCGTCGCGATGGATGCACCGGGGATGGATCGACGGCAAGGGTGCCGCGACTTCCGGAGTGGGCGAGGGGTCTCGCGGCGCGATGCGATGCGTGCCGGGGCGCTGTCGATGGCCGGGCTGGGGTTGCCCGAGCTCTTCCGGGGCCGGGCGGCCGCGGCCGGGATGAAGCTGGGGCAGGGGGGGTTCGGCCGGGCGAAATCGTGCCTGCTGGTCTTCATGTGGGGCGGGCCGAGCCAGCTCGACACGTGGGACCCCAAGCCCGACGCGCCGGCCGAGATCCGCGGCAGCTTCGGCACTATCGCCACGCGGACCCCGGGCGTGCGAATCAGCGAGCATTTCCCGATGCTGGCGACGCGCACCGACCGGCTGGCGATCATCCGGTCGATGTGTCACGACGACTTCACCCACCTATCCACGGCGCACCGGATCCTGACCGGCCACCTGGCGCCGACGCCGAATTCCGACGCCGCGGGGCCGTCGCCGAACGACTGGCCGCACCTGGGCTCGCTGGTCGCGCGGGTCCGCCCGCAGCGCGGTGGCATGCCCCCGGCGGTGACAATGCCGTGGACCGTGTCGCATCCGGCCGCGCCGGGCGGCAAGGCGCCCGGGCAACACGGCGGCTGGCTGGGCAAGGCGTATGACCCGTTCCGCGTCGAGGGCGACCCCAACTCCGACGACTTCGTGGTCGAGGGCCTCGGCCTGCCCGACGGGATCACGGCCGAGCGGCTGGGCGGACGCCGGGCGCTACGCTCGGTGATCGATGAACCCGTCCAGCTCTCGGGCACCGGGCCGGCGTCGTGGGACGGCTACTGCGCACGCGGCGCTCGACTCGCTCCGCTCGGCCGAGGCCGCGGGCGCCTTCCGCGTCGATCGCGAGGACCCGCGGCTGCGCGACCGCTACGGCCGCAACATCCACGGCCAGTGCCTGCTGCTGGCCCGCCGCCTGATCGAGGCGGGCGTCCCGCTGGTGACGGTCAACTGGCACGACGACGGCATGAACTTCTGGGACACGCACGGCGACAATTTCAACCAGCTCAAGGACCGGCTGATGCCGCCCGCCGACCGCGGGCTCTCGGCGCTGCTCGACGACCTCGATGCCCGCGGGCTGCTCGACGAGACGCTGGTCGTCTGGGTGGGCGAGTTCGGTCGCAAGCCGCACATCAGTCGAGGCAATGCCGGCCGCGAGCACTGGCCGCACTGTTACAGTGCCGTCATGGCCGGCGCGGGGATCGTCGGCGGTGCTGTGCATGGCGCCTCTGACCGATGGGCCGCATATCCGGCGCGCGACCCGGTGAGCCCCGACGACGTGGGAGCCACGATCCTGCACTCGCTCGGGATCGACCCGGCGACCGAGGTCCGCGATCCCGTCGGCCGCCCGCTTCGCATCAACAGCGGAACACCGCTGACGGGGCTGTTCGGATAGGGCGCCGGACGTTGGGGTGGGTCACGGCCCAACGACCGGCGCCCCGTGCCCGACCGATCCGTTGCCGACGGCCCGCCCGATCGCCGGCAGGAGCCGGCTCCTACAACGGACCGGATCGGCCAGGACCGGATTGGTCCGAATCGATCGGTTCGGACCGGGTCCGCGGTCACCCGGGCCGGCCGGCCCGGCCGCGGCCGGGACCGCAGATCTCCACTGGTCCGGCCCGCCGGCCGCCCGGGAGGCCTGTCGGTCAGGTCGTGGCACTTCCGCACTCGCGGGCCAGTAAACGATTCGGACCATCGAACCACAGAGGCACAGAGGCACAGAGAAAACACAGAGAAATCCCGCGGAAGTTGACGATCCGGCTCGCGGGACAAGCTTGCGACGTCGAGTCGTGTCGAGAAGGGAAGGGAACCGAACCTCGTCGAGGTGGGAAAGGGCCGGGGGACCGCGCCACAGCCTCGGTGATCCACGCGGGGGCTCTTCTCGTCTTCTTTCTGTGCCTCGGTGCCTCTGTGGTTCAATCGTCCCCGCGGGTTGCCCCTGCGATGCGGATTCCCCCGCCCGGGAGACCTGTCGGTCGCGCCGACGGCGGGGTCGGAGACCCGCGCCGAACACACAGCCGTCCGGTCCGGTCCGGCCCGGCCTGGTCCGTCCGATGCGAGCGGACCGGACCGGGTCCCCGGTCGGTGGACTGCGCTCACACGTCTTTAGCCACCCATGTGTTACTCGCTCTGGAACGGAACACGCTCACCCTGTCTGCACCGCCCCGCCCCGGTCCTCCTCACCCTTGGCCGCGCCCTCCCCTTTTGAAGGATACACTCGTCGAGGCGAGGGCGAGCCAGTCGTTCTCAACGCAGCCTCGGGCCCGCGACGCTCGATGGGGCCCGCGACGGCGTCGCGGCCTTTGCACGCGATGATCCCCGCGCCCGGCGCTCGGCCCGGTCGAGCAGCGACGGCCCGAGGAGCACGGTCACGCCAAGCACCGATCCGCCGAACGCGGCGATCAGGCCGAACAGGATTGCGCGCGCCAGCTTCGGGCGCTTCTCCCACCAGGCGCGGCGACGTCGCCGCCTCGCCGTGGACCGCGAGTGCTCGCGGACCCAGGCGACGTAGGCCCGCCGGTCGCGGCGATCGTCGTCCGCACCGGGGCCAGCGCCCGCGGCCGGGGAACTCGGGACCGGGCCGGCGGGCCGCTCCAGATCCTCGGCGACCTGGCGATACGCGGCACACAATCGGATGAACGCCGACTCGTCACCGCCGTGGTCTGGGTGGAGGGCACGCACGCCGGCCCGGTACGCCTCGCGGGCCTCCCCGGCCGTGCAGCCTCTTGCGACTCCCAGGATCGCGTAAGCGTCCGTCTCGATGACGAGCTCTCCTCGGTTCATTGCCCTCTTGCACTACAAATTGAGCACGGCACCGATGCGAAAGGCGTCTGCTCGAGGGATCTCTCCGACGCTCATCAGACCCCCATGCAGCGCAGCCCGCCTTCGCGCCGGGGACACCTCCATCGCTCGCGGTGACGCCCACCCAATATAATAAAATAGGGCGCGGCGGACGAATCACCCGAGAGCCTGTCGCAATTCGATTCGCCGCGCCGCCCATCCGAGTGGCCGGGTCCCCGGGTCCGGCCGGGAAGAGAGTGCACCCATGACGACCGAGGGGATGGGCTGGCTGGGCGACTGGTGGGGCTTCGGCCGGTTCGCGGCCCGGGCCTGCTGGGCGATGCCGGCGGCGATCCTGCGGCACCCCGGCGAGCTGGTCGCACAGTTCGAGCAGATCGCCGTGCGGAGCACGCCGATCGTCGTGTGTGCCGGGCTGAGCGTCGGGCTGGTGACGTGGCTCCAGACGCACCGGCTTCTGGTGCAGAACGGCGCGGAATCGATGCTGCCGAGTTTCCTGGCCGTGACGGTCCTGGTGGAACTCGGCCCGATCCTTGCAGGACTACTGGTCGCCAGCCGGATGGGCGCGGGGCTGGCGGCCGAGCTGGGTACGATGCGGCTGAACGAGGAGATCGATGCCCGGATCGCACTGGGCTCCGATCCCTTGCCGAGCCTCGTCGCCCCGCGGGCGATGGCGTGCGTCCTGGCTGTCCCGTTATTAACGGTGATCCTCGATGCCTCGGCCCTGCTGGGCGGACTCGGCGCCGAGCTCGCCGCCGGCAAGATGACGCCCGAGCTGTTCGCCAGCAAGGCCCTGGCCTTCCTCAAACTCAACGACATCATCCCGGCCACGCTCAAGACCAGCGTCTTCGGACTCCTCATCGGACTCGTCGCCTGCTGGACCGGACTCACCGCGGGACGCTCGGCCGAGGCCGTCGGCCGAGCGGCGATCCGCGGCGTCGTCCGCTCCGTACTGGCCGTCTTCGGCAGCAATGTTCTGATGGTCCCGCTGATTCAGGCTTTCATTGGTCATTAAGTCAGTGGCAGAGTGCAAGTGGCCGCGGTCAGCGTGGTGCTCATGATTGAGCACTGGTTAGCGGCCTGGCGTCTCTGATAGCGCATGCGCAGGCCCGACCTTCAACTGAACACTGACCATTGAGAATCTAATCAGTGGGCACTTGCCACTTGCCGCTCGCCACTTGCCACTTGCCACTTGCCACTTGCCACTAAACACCTGCCACTTGCCAGAGGTAGCCCCCCATGCGACAGCACAACAACAAAGGCCGGTGGCGTGCGCTGGTGAGCCTGGGGTTCGTCCTGGGGGTGGTGGCGCTGGCGGGGTACGGCGTCCACCGGGTGGCGGGGCGGCACTGGCAGGTGCAGCCGACGTTCCGGGTGCGGGCGGAGTTCCCGTCGATCGGCGGGCTGGAGGCCGGTCACCGGGTGCGGTTTCAGGGGATCGACGCGGGCGTGGTCGAGCAGGTGGTCGCGCCGTCCGAGCCGGGCGGCCCCGTGGGACTGGTGCTGCGGATCGACGAGCGGCTGCGGCCCCTGGTCCGCGAGGACACCGTGGCGCGGATCGTCGCCGAGGGCCTGGTCGGGTCGAAGGTGGTCGAGCTGACCGCGGGCCGTCCCGATGCGCCGGCGGTCGCCGACATGGGCCTGATCGCCTCGACGCGGCCGGTCGAGCTGGCGGATGTGCTCGAGCGGGCGTCGGCGTCGCTGGGTCGGCTCGACACCCTGGCGACCTCGGCCGAGCGGGGACTCGGCGAGATCAACGCGATCGCCGGCACCATCCGCCGCGGCGAGGGGAGCCTCGGCAAGCTGGTCAACGACGACACGCTCTATCGCGACCTATTGGGCCTGTCGCGCCGGGGTGAGCGGTCGCTCGCGGCCCTCGAGGAGAACCTCTCGGCGCTCAAGCAGACCTGGCCGATCTCGCGGTATTTCGACCGGCGGGCGTACCTCGACCGCGAGCGCGTGCTCTACCAGCCCGGCTCGTACCGCGCTAGCCGATTGCTGCACGCCGACGAGCTGTTCCAGCCCGGCACGTCGGTCCTGACGTTGACCGGCCGGGTGCGGCTGGACGAGGTGGCCCGGTGGTGCAAGCGATCGAGCCAGCCCGGCTCGCAGGTCGTGATCGCGGCGTTCACGGACGACGACCGCGACGAGGACCTCGCCGAGATCCTGACCCAGGAGCAGGCCGACGCCGTGCGCAACTACCTGGTGACGAATCACTCGATCGAGTCGGCGGGCTGGTTCAAGCGCCGCAAGGTCGCCTCGGTCGGCTTCGGCAGCCACGCCCCCCGCACGCTCGACCCGCGCCGGCCGGACAGCCCTCGCGCCGCGTCGAGGTCATCGTGTTCACCCCGCAGGTGTGAGCGGAAGCCCAGCCAGGTGATGATGGGGAGATGGGCCCGCGCGACCGCTGGCGATCCGGGCGCCTGGGTCTACTCCGACGTTACTCGGGCCACGCGGAACCCCAGGTGATCGGACGCGTCGGGTGGGTCAGCGATCGAGATCTCCGAGCAGCAGTTCCTGCCGCTGTCGTACCAGCTCCCGCCTCGGACCCGACCCGGCGTGTCGATGAACTCGCCGACGTTGCCGTGCATGTCGTGAATTCCCCAGGCATTAGGGCGGTACGAACCGACCTGCGCGGCCCTCCGCAGGCTGGGTCCCTTCGGCGCCCCGTTGTAGGGCCACTCTCCGCCGAAGTTCGCCTGCGTGCTGTCCAGCCTGTCGCCAAACGCGGTGGCCGTCGTCGTTCCTGCTCGGCACGCGTATTCCCATTGCGCAGTCGGTCGGCAGGCGGTACGCCCATCCCGCGGGCAGCCTGCCCGCGTCCCGCTCGCGGACTGTCAATTTCCGGCAAAACTCCGTCGCGTCGTCGAGGCTCACGTTGTAGATCGGGTGCCGATCTCCCTTCCCCTTGTTCAGCGCGTGGGTTGGCAGTGAGCCCATCATGCCCGCCCATTCCGCCTGCGTGACCTCGTATTTCCCGATCCAGAAGCCGGGCAACGTCCCGGTGGGGCACCAGCAGAACTTCATCTTCAAGCGCGTTGTCGTCGCGCACGGCGCCGGGGCGGCGGCCTTCGTCGGCCGTCGAGGCCGGCCGCGGTTGTACCGCCGGTTTCGGCACCGAGGTGCCCGCTTCCGGCGGCCCGCCCGGGCCGGGCTCTTTTCGCGGCAGTTGTTCGAGCCGCGCCCTCAGCACGACGCGCTGGCCCTCGGACAGTTCCACCCGTTCGCCCAGGGCCGCAAACCCATCCTTGGTGACCTTGACGTCGTGCGTGCCCGGCTGGACGCGGATCTCGGCCTCCTTGCCGCCCCGATCCCAGCGGACTTTCATGTTCCCACCGTCCACGGACACGTCGGGATTCGGCTCGTCCACCTCGACCATCAGCGTCCCGTCCAGCGTCTTCACGCGGAACACCGAGCCGGCCCACATCCCCAGCAGGCCCATCAGCAGCACCCCTCCGGCGATGCCGCCGATCAGCCTCTTGCGATTCGACCACGGTATCCCCGCAGGCGGCCGTCGCCAAACGCGCCGATCGGGCGAGCACTCGGGCGCCACCCGACCGTTCGCCCCTGGATTGACGAACGCCGCGAGGGCCTGCACCAGCGCCGCCGGCGTCTGATAGCGCCGGGCCGGGTCCTTGGCCATCATCTTCCGCCACGACCGCCGCCAGCTCCTCCGGGACATCCGGACGGACCAGGTTCAGCGGCCTGGCCACCAGCGATTGATGCGCCTCGAGGACCTCGTAGAGGCTCCGCCGCTTGAACGGCGGCTCGCCGGTCAGCAAGTAGTAGAGCGTGCAGCCCAGGCTGTAGACGTCGGCGCGGATGTCGGCATTGGCCGAGTCCAGGGTTTGCTCCGGGGCCGCGTAGTCCGGCGTCCCCAGGATGACCCCATGGTGGGTGAGGCCCGTGTCCTCGTCCCTGCCGCGCGTCGCCTTGGCCAGGCCGAAGTCCAGCACCTTGAGGATGTGTCTTTCGCCGTCGCGCGCCAGGATGAGGTTCTCCGGCTTGATGTCGCGGTGGACCATCTCCTTCTCGAAGGCGTGCTGCAAGCCCAGCGCCGCCTGTCGGATGTAGTCGCAGGCGTCGGCGACCGGCAGCGGACCCTGCCTCTGGACCAGCCGGGCGAGATCCTCTCCCTCGACGTACTCCATGGCGAAGGCCAGCACTTCGCCCGACTGGACGGCGCTGTAGGCCGCGACGACGTTGGCGTGGTTGAGCCTGGCCGCCGAGCGGATCTCGCGCAGGAAGCGCTCCGCCGCGCCGGGACGATCCAGCAGGGCCTTGTTCACGACTTTGAGCACTTCCAGGCGGTCCATGAGCTTATTTCTGGCCAGGTAGACGACGCCCATACCGCCGCGGCCCAGTTCGCGAAGGACTTCGTACTGCGGGTTGTTGGCTAACTCAGGCGGCAGGTTGGCGATCGGCCTGGCCGCCGGCGTCGGAGTACACTCGGCCCCAGTCGGCGACTCGGCGAGGGGCGGGGGTGCTGGGCCAAGGCTGAGCGCCTGGCGGAGGCGGTCGAGGAAGTCATCGCCGGATTGGGCGGCGGCCGCCCGGCAGCAGTCGGGGCAGCCGTCGAGGTGGCTCATGATCACCTCGGCCGTCCTATCGTCCAGCTTGCCCACGGCGAACCCGCTCAGGGCGTCGGCCGACGGATGCAGGCCAGGTTGAGCTGCCATCGGAAAGGCCTGCTTCGTTGGAACCCGTTCATCGCCACCGGCGCCACGTGCAGCAACGGCCCCTCACAAGAGAAAGTCCGATTATCGAGCCGACATTTTGCGAAAACGCGCGATCAGTCCAGCAGCTCGCCCGCCTCTTCGCGCAAGCGCTTGAGTATTCGGAACTTGGCCTGCACGACGGCGCTTTCCGTCAGGCCCAGTTCGCCGGCCACCTGCGCCGCCGGCCGGCCCTCCACGGCGAAGCGGGTGAACGCCTGCCACGTGCCGGGCTCGAAGTCGCCTTCGACGATGGCGAGCAGCTTCTGGAAGACGTGCCGGTCGTGGTCCTGGTCCCATTGCCGGGCCAGGTCGCTGGTGGGGTCGTCGAGCTGGGCGAGGAGCACGTCGGTCTCCGGGCCGCCGATGGCGAGCGGCTGTTTACGCCGCGTCCTGCAAAAGTCGCCCGCATGCGGTTGACCGTGATCTGCCGCAGCCAGGCGCGGAACGAACCGTCCCGACGCCGCTCGAACGTGGGCAATTCGCGAAACAGGACGACGAGGACCTCCTGGGTCAGGTCATCGACTTCATGATGCAGACGGGGAGGCGCGACAGCCAATGGCGGATCATCGGCAGGTAGATGTCGCGGAGCCTGCGCCACTCCGAAGCATCCGGCTCGGCGTGCCTGAGCCGCTCGAGCAAACCGAGCGAGGTTGTATTCATGGAAAGTCTCGCGGACTCCATCGTCGCGTCATGATCGCCGCAACGACCCGGCGGCCGACCGACAGACGCTGGACACGCACGAAATCCCGATGGATGGAGACAAGCTGGACAGGGACCGAGTCTACATGACATGGCCTTGCACGAATAGAGAGACGCGAAAACCCGATCGCTATCTTGCCTTTCCATTAGAGGTCACTATCACACCTCCCCACCCCAAGTCTTTTCCGCATTTCCTCTCCGAGTTCTTGCGAATTCGCAATCGATGCCCATACCAATCGTGTTTCCATCCGTTCGCATGCCTCGGCGGCATTTTTGTTCGATGGTATGGCCTGGTGCTTCCGACCGGGATGATGCATGCGTATCGATGTTGGCTTGCATAAAGCCATGCCCGGTCGCTCTCAGGGCCGGTCGCCGGTTGTGGCCGGCGTGTGGCAGGCGTCCACCAGATTGCCGCTTGCTGTTTTGATTTCGCCTCATGCGGGAGATAGAATGGAGACCTTGTCCGGCGAACCGACGGTCCCGATCTGAAGTTCCACTCGACGGCCCGCGATCCAACATGGCTTCAAAGACACCGACCAAATCCGCCAAGGCCGGCGCCGGGGGAGCGACGAATCTTCGCGACGAGGCCGAGCGCCTCATCGCCAAGGAGTGGTACAAGGACGCCGTCAAGCAGGCGAAGCTCACCTACAAGGAAGCCGCCACGCCCGACAACCACCGGCTGCTCGAGCGGGCGTATTTCCTGCGGGCACGGCAGCTCATGCAGCAGGGGATGCGGGCGTCGGCCGTCGAGGTTGCCGGGCACCTGCTCGAGTTCGGCGTGACCGGGTCCGACGCGCCCGAGGAACTGATCCGGCTGCTGGCGAGCCTGGGCTTCGAGAAGGCCGCGGTGGCGCTGCAGGAGAAGCTGGGCACCTCGGGGATGACCGAGCAGATCGCGCGCACCGTGGCCGATCAGCTCGTCCTGCACCCGGATCGGACGGGTTCGGCCTCGGCCGAGCTGGTGGCGGACGCGCGGCTGGTCCGCCAGGCGCTCGAGAAGCTCCAGGCCGGCGATGACGCCGGGGCCATGGACGGGCTGCGCGGGCTGTCGCGCAGCTCGCCCCTGAGCGAGTGGAAGCTGTTCATCCGAGGGTTGGCCGCCTTCCAGCGGGGGGAAGAGGCCGAGAGCCGCGCCAACTGGGACCGGCTGGATCCGGTCCGCCCGCCGGCCGCGATCGTCGGCCGGCTGCGGCGACTGGCCGCCGACGCCGGGGGACTCTCCGCGGCCAGCCTCGCCTCGGCCGAGAAGCTGGCCTTCGGCGAGCCGATCCTCGACCGGCTGCGGACGCTCGGCACCCTGTTCGCGGGGCAGGATTGGGACAAGGCACTGCCGCTGCTGGGCTCGGTCCGGTTGGCGCTGTACCGCATCGATCCCAGGCTGGCCGAGCGGCTCACGCTCGTCCTGATGGGCTCGATCATCAAGGCCGCGCAGGACATGGACTGGGACGAGACGCAATGCCGTCGTCACCCGGTTCATCCGCGCGGCGCAGCCCCTGCCGATCGACCCGCACTGGAACCGGTTCCTGGCGATGGTCTGGGACGTCGGGGAAGGTGAAGTCGGCGCCCCCGTCGATTACTGGAAGGCGTACCTCGAGGACCTCGAGACGTCCGAGGCCCTCGGCCCGGACGAGCGGAAGCTGGCGCAGGCGCTGGTGTGGAGGCACATCGCCGAGATCCACCACGAGGATCTCGCCGACCTGCGAGGATTACAACAAGGCGAGGAGGCGGAGACAGGGCGGTCGCAAGGCCGGCACCGGCGCGTCGGCGAAGCCGGAGCGGGTGGACCCCGACGTCGCCGCGGCCCGGCGCGACGTGATCGCGGCGGTCGAGGAGAGCCTGAAGCTGGCGCCCGATCACGTCGAGTCCTACCGGATGCTGGTCGAAGTGCACCGTGAATGCAGGGACGACCATGCGATGGTCGCGGCGGCCAACCGGCTGCTGGCGCGGTTCCCCGAGGAATTCGGGACCGTCCGGCTGCTGGCGAGGCACTTCCTGAACGTCGGCGAGCCGCACAAGGCCCTGCCGCACGTGATCCAGGCCAGGCGTCTCAAGCCGCTGGACGAGTCGCTGCGCTCGCTCGAATCGTCCATCCGGATCGCGCTGGCCCGGCAGCTCGCCCGCGAGGGGAAGTTCGACGAGGGTCGGGCCGAGTTCGCCCTCGTCGAGGGGCTGACGCCCGAGGACCTGCGCGATTACTATTACCTGGCGCGTCGGGCGATGCTCGAGTACAAGGCCGGGCAGGACGCCGAGGGCGACCGCCTGGTCGAGCAGGCCCGCGCGACGCTCGTCGAGCCCGCCCCGCTCTGGCTGGCGATGGCCATCGAGGCGGTGCGGTACGGCATGCCGAAGGCCGTCGTTCGACAAGTACAACCGGCTCTGGCAGGTCGACGCCCGGAAGAAGCGTCGCACCGAGACGGCCGGCGCGATCGCCAGGTTGATGGACGCCCACCGCATCGCCGGCATCGACTACTCCGGCCGCGTGGCGCACACCAAGCAGGTCGTCGCCTACCTGCTCGAGTACCGGGCGGATGAAGTTCCGCCGCGAGGACATCGAGGGCATCCTGGACTTCCTGCGAGACCTGCTGCCCGAGAACGAGACCCTCTACCGCAAGCTGGTGGCCGCGGGGGTGAAGCAGCATCCCGACTCGGCGCTGCTCCACCTGAACGCGGCCGACGTCGAGATGACCAAGCCCCCCAGCCGTCGGCCGAGCTGGATGGGCGGCGGCGGCGGCCCGTGGGCCGCCCGGCGGCACCTGGAGACGGCGCTCCGCCTGGCCGAGGCATCAACCGACCCCAGCGTCCGGAGCCTGCTGCCCCAGATCCAGCGGGGTCTCGGCACGCTCGACGACATCTCGAGCATGTTCAACCAGTTCGCCGGCGCCTTCGGCGTCCCGTTCGGCGGCGGGATACCGGATTTCTTCGACGACGAATTCGAGGACGACGAATTCGACGACGAGGGCGACGACCTCGACGGTGTACCGTTCACGCTCGACGGGGGCTCGGCCCCGCCGCCCGCCGCCAAGGGGGCCGCGTCGGGCTCGGGGCCCGGGAAGAAGCAAAAGAAGAGCAAACGCCGGAAGAAGTGACGAGCACCATGAACGACCCCTACGAGACGATGGGACTGGACACGGGCGCCGGCGAGGCCGAGATCCGCCGCCGCTACCTCGAGCTGGTCCGCGAGTTCCCGCCGGACCGGGCGCCCGAGCGGTTCGCGGAGATCCATGCCGCGTACGAGGCGCTGCGCGACCCGGCGCGGCGGCTCGAGGCCCAGATCTTCACCTGGGAGACGAAGAACGACTCGCTGGAGGCGCTGGCGGCCGACCTGCGGGGGCGGCTGCGCCGGGTCCGGCTGCCGGTCGCCACGCTGCTCGAGCTGGCGGGGTCACCATGAACGACGGACATCCCGACGACGACATCGAGGACCTGCTCGACCGGTTCCGAGGCTGGCTGGAGGACGCCCGCGCCGCGGCCGAGGACGGGCCGGGGACCTCGGATGCGACGGGCTCCGCGCCGAGGGCCCCGAGGCCGAGTTCGGCCTGATCCGCCTGGTCGAGGAGTTCACGGCGCTGCGGCACGAGCTGAAGCTCCAGACCCGGAGCACGCGGGGCCTGATCGAGCAATCCGAGTCGATGACCGCCGGGCTCCGGCAGGCGATCGACGCGTTCCGCTCGGTCGAGCCGCGCGAGGCGCGGGCCGCCTGGACGGCGGGCAAGCCGATCGCCGAGGCGCTGGCCGACCTGGACGAGTCGCTGGCGCGCGGCCGCCGCGAGATCGAGCGGATCAGCCGGCGACTCGGCGAGGACTCGACCTCGGCGCTGCTCGAGGCCGTCGACGAGCGGTTCCGCCGCCAGTCGTGGCTCCGGAAGATGTTCACGGCCGACTATCACCGGCAGGTCCAGAACGTCGTCCGCGGCGCCGGCTGGCTGCGCGGCGAGCTGCTCGATGCCATCATCGAGGGTTACGGGCTGATCCAGGGCCGGCTGACGCGCGTCATGGGGTCCGAGCAGATCGAGCGGATCGCGTGCGTCGGCCGGCCGGCCGATCCCGAGCGGATGGTCGTGATCGAGGTGGTCGACGACCCCGTGCACGAGCCCGGGACGGTGGTGAAAGAGCTGCGTAGCGGGTACACCTGGAAGGGGCGGCTGCTCCGCTATGCGGAGGTCCAGGCCGCCAGCGTCCTGAGCGGCGGCCGCGGGACGGACGACGGACCGTCACCGTCGGTCGGCGACTTCGAGGAAGGCCGACGACGACCCGGTGTCGTTCGACCCCGATCGCGACGTCAGTTTCCTGGGCGACGACCCGGAGGGCGTCGACCTGAATATCGAGGCCGGCGGCCCCGGGTCGGATCGGCCACGCACTTATTGATCGACGGTATCGATCGGCAGCGACGGAAGGAACGGGTGACATGGCGGAAGAGACGATCATCGGCATCGACCTGGGGACGACCAACAGCGAGGTCGCCGTCATCCGCGACGGCCGGCCCGTCGTCCTGCCCGGCGACGACGGCGACCCGATCCTGCCCTCGGTGGTCGGCCTGGACCCGCAGGGCAACCTGCTGGTCGGCAAGGCGGCGCGGAACCAGTACGTGCTGGCCCCGAGCGGACGATCCGGTCGATCAAGCGGAAGATGGGCCAGGAGGTGACCGTCACGCTGGGCGACCAGAAGTACTCGCCGCAGGAGATCTCGGCGATCATCCTGCGGACGCTCAAGCGGCGCGCCGAGGCGGCGCTGGGGCATCCGGTCTCCAAGGCCGTGATCACGGTGCCGGCGTTCTTCAACGACGGCCAGCGGCAGGCGACCCGCCAGGCCGGCGAGCTCGCCGGGCTCGAGGTCGTCCGGATCATCAACGAGCCGACGGCCGCCGTGCTGACCTACGACCCGCACCCCACCGAGATGGAGCGGCTGCTCGTCTACGACCTGGGCGGCGGCACGTTCGACGTCTCGCTGGCCCAGGTGGAGAACGGCGTCGTCGAGATCCGCGCCAGCCACGGCGACACGCAGCTCGGCGGCGACGACTTCGACCAGCTATTGCTCGACTACATCTGCGACGAGTTCCGCGAGGAGCACGGGGTCGACCTGCGGGCCGCGCCGGGCTCGAAGGCCCGGGTGCTCCGCGCCGCCGAGGACGCCAAGAAGCGGCTCTCGGCCGAGCCGGTGACCTGGGTCGAGGAGGAGTTCATCGCCGAGAAGGACGGCCGGCCGCTGAACCTCAAGATGGAGGTCAACCGCCACGACTTCGAGGACCTGATCCGCCCGCTCCTGATGAAGACGCTCACCAACCTGGACCAGGCGCTCACCGACGGTAAAGTCCAGGCGCAGCAGATCGACAAGGTCGTGCTGGTCGGCGGCGCGACGCGGACGCCGCTGGTCCACAGGCTGCTGGAAGATCGCCTGGGTCGGCCCGTGCACAGCGAGATCGAGCCCGACCTGGCCGTGGCGCTGGGCGCGTCGGTGCAGGGGGGCTGATCGCGGGGATCGACCTGGGCCCGATCCTGGTGGATATCACGCCGCACACGCTGGGGATCGAGGCCCTGGGCGAGCTGTACGGGTTCATGTCGCACAACCACTACTCGCCGATCATCGAGCGGAACACGCCGCTGCCGGCCAGTCGGACCGAGATCTACTCGACGGCGTCGGACGACCAGAAGGTGGCGGAGATCCGGATCTTCCAGGGCGAGAACCCGGACACGCGGTACAACACGCTGGTGGGCGAGTTCATGGTCGAGGGGCTGGCGGAGGTGCCGGCGGGCAACCAGATCCTCGTGCGGTTCGACCTGGACCTCAGCGGGATTCTCAAGGTCACGGCGACCGAGCGGGCCACGGGGCTGGTCAAGCACGTGGTGATCGACAACGCGATGGAGCGGTTCCGCAAGCGGCAGCGCAGCGACGCGGTCGACCGCCTGGACGCGGTGATGGGCCCCGACGAGTCGGGCCGGCGCGCTCGGACTGCCGGCGCCGGAGGAGCCTTCGGACTCGGCCGACCCCGAGCTGCGAACGGCCCTCGAGGCGGCCGAGGCGATGCGGGCCAAGGCCGAGCGGGTGCTGCCGTCGGCGAACGCCGAGGACGCGGACGAGCTCCGCGCGATGCTCGCGGACCTGCACGGCGCGGTCGATGCCGCGTCGGTCGACCGCATCCGCGCCGTGCTCCACGAGCTCGAGGACCTGGTCTTCTACCTGGAGGACGCGTGACGACGCGGCCCGCGATGTCGAGCCCGGACGCCTGGGCCTCGCGGCCCATCGACGAGATGCGCTGTCCGACTTGCGGTGCGCGGCAGGACGGCTGGGTCGCCACCTGCCGGCGGTGCAAGAGCGACCTGCGGCTGCTGCGCGCCGCGCTGGCGTCCTACGAGCGCAGTTGGCAGGCCGCGCTGGTCGACCTCGACGAGGGTCGGTACGACGCGGCGCTGGCGCCACGCCCGCCGCTGCCACGAGCTGCGCCCGGCGCCGAATCGCGACGGCTCCTGGCCATCTGCCAGCTCCTCCGCGGCGACTGGAGCGAGGCCGTCGAGCTCGGGCGACTGGTGGATTGAGCCTCGGAACGCCCCGGACGGATCAGGGCTCTCGCGGCGATTCGAGCGCGTAACACCTGGTCGGCCCGCGGACGCGGGACCGAAGTCCACCGACCGCCGACCCATCCCATCCCGACCGGATCTCATTAGACCGATCGGATCGGACTGGGCCGGTCTGTTCTAGGAGCCGGCTCCTGCCGGCGATCGGCCGGGCCGACCGCCCGACCGCCCGGATCGGGGGACGGAGCCCCCTCCTACAAAAGACACGCCGCCCGGATCGGGGGAGGAGACCCGGTCCGCTGAAGGACCCAGCTCGTGCCGGCGATCGGCCGGGACGAAGCCGCACGGCCGCGCCCCGGTCCTCCTCGCCCTTCACCCTTCATCCCTCACCCCTCACCCCCCAGGCTCCTGCCGGCGATCGGGTGGGCCAGACGGCCGGGTGGCTCACGCGGCGGACCGATCAGCGCATCCCGCCGCCCATCATCCCGTTCCCGACCGACGTCGAGTTGATGATCCGCTCCATGTTGGACGGTTCCTTGCCGCGCAGCTCGCCGGCGGCCTCGGCCAGCTCCTCGCGGATGCCCTCGAACGAGCTGACGATCAGCACGCCGTCGCGGACGCAGTAGGCCATCCCGATCTGCCTGAGCATCAGCCGCAGTGCCGTCCGGAGCGGCATCCCCTGGATGTCCATCGTCACCGGCGATTGCAGGGTGGCCCTGGCCTGGTCGAGCCCCTTGGGATCGACGTAGATCGGGATCGTCGTGCCGGGCCCGTCCTCCAGGGTGGACCTGAGCTGTTTCAGCACGTCCTCGAGCGGCGTCGGGCGGGCGAACGCCCGTGTGAGCGGCTCGTCCAGCCGCTTGAGGATCGCCTGGTCACGCGGGTTGGTGCCGTTGGCCGCCAGGACCGCGGCGAGCTGGGCGATCTCGACGCGGTCGTGGAATTCGGCCTCCGACGGGCCGTACCCCCTGCCTCCAAAGCCGCCCATGCCGCCGCCCATGCCGTTCATGCGGCCCTGGGCTTCCACCATGCCGGCGGTGGCAGTGCTGGTCTTGGCGGTCGCGGTGGCGCCTTTCCCTGGGTTGGCGGCCTTCGATTTCGCGGTGTTCGATGATGAGGATCCGCCCGCCGAGGCGCCGTTCTGGTTCTCGAGTTTGCCCCCGGCCGTCCCGCCCGCGATGGCGGAACCGGATGGCCCTGCCGACCCCTTGGTCTTCTGGCCCTCGAGGAGCTTCTCGGCCTCGGCGAGGTAGTCCGCGGCGAGCTTGGCCTGACTGCTGGCGGTGGTGCCGTCGGGGGCGGCCTGGTCATTCTCTCTGGCGATCTTCTCCATGCGGTCGGCTAGCGCCTTCATGCGATCGAGGTGTGCGGTGTATTCCGCGATCCGCGAGCCGTGAATGGGGCCGAGTTCGCAGCTCGCCATGAGGATCCGCTCCGAGAGCCCCTTCAACTTCGGGAGGTCTCGCGAGTTGAGCAGGCGATCATCGCCGGCGAGCTGGTCGTAGAGCTGCTGGGTGCCCTCGAGCAGGTCCGCCACCGCGAGGAGGCGGCGGGCCTCCTGGGAATCGGCAGCACCTGCGGATGCGGCCGTCGAGACATTCGTAGTGGAGACCTTGGGGGGCTGACCTCCCCCGGAGGATGCCGCCGCGGAGCCGCCCGAGCCGGCCTGCTGGGCGGCGGCGCCGATGACGGCCCCGGTGGTGACGACCCCGGCGATCAAGAGCGGGATGGCGACGGCCTTGAACTGGGTGATGACCATGGCGTGAAGGGCTCCATCGGTGAGTGCGGCGACAGGGAGAGAGACGCCCGCCCCGGCGACGAGCGACGAGGCGGAGCACGCGGCCGCCGCGCGGGCGGCCTGGACTGTGGCGGCGATGAGCGACTCGGGGACCGCGGCGCTCAGCGGGGCCTCGGCCAGTTGCGAACCGATCGCGGCCGACGTGATGGTCACGCCGCGGCGCACCAGCCGCTTGCGGAGGATCTCGCGGGCGCGGGAGAGCCGCCCCTTGACCGTGCCGATCGGGCAGCCGAGCCGCTCGGCGGCCTGCTCGTGGGTCAGGCCTTCGAAGTAGCAGAGCAAGACCAGCGAGCGGTACTTCTCGGGCAGGCGGCGGACCTCCTCGTGAATCCAGGGGATCGGCTCGCCGCCGGGGGCGGACGGCCCGCCCTCGCCTGCGACCAGCCGGTTGACGGCGTCGTGGCCATGCGGCGAGCGGGCCGTCCGGCGGGCGGAGACGGCACGCGAGCGGGCAGCGACCTTGTGCGCGACGCCATACAGCCAGTTGCCCAGCAGGTCGCGATGGCGGAGCGTGCCGGCCTTGCGCACCAGGACCAGGAACGTCGCCTGGAAGGCGTCATCGACGTCGTTGGGATCGCGCAAGAGCCGGCGGCAGACGCCCAGCACCATCGGCCCGTGGCGGGCGATCAGCGCCTCGAAGGCCAGCTCGTCGCCGGCCCGGAGGAATCGCTCGAGCAACTCGCCCTCGCTGGCGCCGATCGCGGTCCCCTGGTCGAACAGCCGCTCGAGCCGCTGGATCAGTGCGCCGCTGAACGGTCCTCGCAACGCGCCTTGCATGCGATTCCTCCCCGACCGATGTGGCCCCCGCCGCCCGCGAGTCCTCTCGATAGACGTACTGCCGGCAGCGAGGGTCGTGGATACGCGATTTTCCCGGAATTGTGGATCGGGCCCCGCCACGATTGTATCGCGGCGGCCGGCCTGCGGGCCGTTGACAAGCTCCCGCGCCAGCTATAGGCTGAGATTTTGCAACGCAACTCGTTGGGTGCCATGTTGGTAAGAGCAATGGCCCGGATCATAAACCGCGACGATCCCGAAGTGCTCGAGGGGTGCCAGGAAGTCCTGGGCTACCGCTTCCGCGACCCTGCGCTGCTCCGCGAGGCGCTGACGCATGCGTCGGGGGCCAACCACCGGCTGGTCTCGAACGAGCGGATGGAATTCCTCGGCGACGCGATCCTGGGCGCGGTCGTCTGCGACATGCTGTACCGGCGGTTCCCCGACTACCTCGAGGGCGACCTGACGCGGATCAAGTCGTCGGTCGTCTCGCGGCGGACGTGTGCCAAGATCTCGGAGGAGATGGGGATCGACGATTTCCTGATCATCGGCAAGGGGATGGGCACGCACGACCAGACGCCGTCGTCGATGATGGCCGACGTGTTCGAGAGCCTGATCGGGGCGGTGTACCTCGACGGCGGCATGGAGGCGGCGCGTGAGCTCGATCGCCCGGCACATCGGGCCGGAGATCGACGCCGTGGAGGACGGCCAGGGGGGCGTCAACTACAAGAGCCGCCTGCAGCAGGTCTCGCAGCGGCAGTTCGGCGAGACGCCCGGCTACCTGCTGCTCGACGAAAAAGGCCCCGACCATTCCAAGTGCTTCAAGATCGCCGCCCGGATCGGCGAGCGGCGATTCGCCCCGGCCTGGGGCCGCAACAAGAAGGAGGCCGAGCAGCACGCGGCCCTCAACGCGCTGTGCCAGATCGCTGGCGAACCCCTCCCCTTCGAGTCGGACTGATTGATCGGACGAGGCTGCCGTGGATGGGTCGCTCGATTCCGCCCTGGGGCTCGGCTGGGAAACCTGGCTGTTCCTGTCGGTGCTGGCCTGCCTGACGCTGTTCTTCAAGTTCAGCCGATTCTGGAGCGTGCGGAACCTCGACCTGCTGCTCCTGTTCGCCCTGGTGCCGGGGACCCTGATGACCATGGGACGCGCCGGCGGCGTGCCGTGGGCCGGGTACATCTGGCTGTTCGTCGGGTCGGGGTTCTGGCTGCTGCGCTGCGTGCTCGACCTGGGGCTGACCCGTCGCCCGCTGCTGGAGCCTAATCTCAACGCGTCGGGGCTGCTCTGCCTGTCGGTCGGGCTGCTCGGCCTGCTGCTGGCCGAGACCGTGATCCTGCCCGTCGAGGAAGGCGCCGCGCGTAACCCGGCCGAGCCGACCGGCCGCGAGGACCGGCCGGCTGTCGCGCCGGGCGGCAACAGCCCGGCCGTGCAGACGCTGATCCGGAACTCGTTTTTGCCCAGCTCGCTCAAGCGCGAGCTGCCCCAGGTGATCGCGTCGCGGGTGATCGCCGCGGTGGCGCATATCGCCCTGGTGCTGGGCCTGCTGGGCATCGGCTGGCGGCTCTTCGACCGGCCGATCACCGGCATGGCGATGGCGGCGTGCTACCTGCTGTTGCCCTACACGCGGATGTCGCTGGTCGACAGCGGTCAGCTCATCGCCTCGGCGCTGATCGTCGGCGCGGTGTTCTGGTACACCCGGCCGACGGTGGCGGGCGTGCTGATCGGGCTGGCGGCCGGCTGGGTGCCGGCCTGCCTGGGTCTGGTGGCGCTCTGGTGCGGGTTCTACCGGGGCCGCGGTGCGATCCGGTTCACGCTGGTGGCCCTGGGAGTCGTGGCGGGCTGCGTCCTGCTCGGCCAGGGCGTCCCGGGCCTGGCGCTGGGCCCGCGCCCTGGGTGCGCGGAGCGTCGTCGAGGTCGGCCTGCTGCCGCACTTCGAGCCGGGGACCTCGGGAAGCTTCTGGGCCAGCATCGATTCCAGCTACCGCCTGCCCGTGCTGATCGCCTATTTGATGCTGACGATCGCGACGATGCTCTGGCCCGCCGAGAAGAACCTCGCCGAGCTGATCGCGCTATCCGCGGCGCTGCTGGTCGCCAGCCAGTTCTGGTACCTGGACAAGGGGGGCGCGCTGGTGATGCTCTACCTCCCGCTGGCGATTGCCATGATGTTCCGCCCGACACTCGCCGGCCGCCGACCCGCCGCATCGGCCTTCCGCCGCCGCGCGCGGAATCCGTCGCTGTTCCCGTCGTCCTGATCGGCCGGCCGATCGCGACGGCCCTGTCGGCAACGTCCTCACCCGACCGCCGCCTCGAGGCTCGCGTCGCGGGGCGTGTACTCGAACCGCGCGCACTGCGAGAAGAACGCCAGCGGGTTGTCGTACACGACCTTGCGGATGGTCGCCTCGTCGTGGCCGCGGCGTCGCATCTCGAAGATCAGCTCGGGCACGGCCAGGGGGTCGCTGTGCCCCCAGTCGCCGGCCGAGTTGGCCATGATTCGCTCGGTGCCGTGGACCTCGATCATGTCGGCGGCTCGGGCGGGCGTGCACTTGGTGATCGGGTAGAGGGTCATGCCGACCCAATGGCCGGCATCGAGCGCGGCGCGGATGGTGTGCTCCTCGACGTGGTCGATGCAGACGCGCTCGGGAGGGATCCGGCCGTCCTCGCGGAGCATGTCGAGGATCATCCGAGTGCCCTGGTACTTGTCGGCAAGGTGCGGCGTGTGGACCAGCACGAGCTCGCCGGTCCGCGCGGCGAGGTCGAGGTGCTCCTGGAACACGGTGGCCTCGTTGCGGGTGTTCTTGTTGAGCCCGATCTCGCCGATGCCCAGCACGCCGGGGCGGTCGAGGAAGTCGGGGATCATGGCGATGACCTCGCGCGACAGGGAGACGTTCTCGGCCTCCTTGGCGTTGATGCAGAGCCAGGTGTGGTGCGCGATCCCGTAGAGGGCCGCGCGGCGGGGCTCGTAGTCGACCAACTGGCGGAAGTAGTCGCGGAACCCCTCCGGCCCGGAGCGATCAAAGCCCGCCCAGAACGCCGGCTCGCTGACCATCACGCAGCCGGCCAGCGACATGCGCTTGTAGTCGTCGGTGGTGCGGGAGACCATGTGGATGTGGGGGTCGATGTAGTTCATGCCGGGTCTCGACTCGGGAAGGCTGCCACGGGGCTGCGAAAGCCGACTCTCCACGATTTTACCTCGCCGCCCCGCATCGTGCACGCAGTTTCCGCACTCACGCCAGCCGGCTACCACAGGGCGGAACCTGCCGGAGACGCTGAATACGACTTGAGCCACGAAGGACACAAAGACCACGAAGCGAAGACGGCGACGAGGAGATGAGACTCGCGGCGCGAAGGTGAATCATCCTTCGTGGTCTTCGTGATCTTTGTGGCTGATCTCACTGATCGATCCTTTGAACCACGAAGGTCACGAAGACCACGAAGCGAAGACGGCGAGGACACGAGCCCCAGGGCGCGAGGGCGAATGATCCTTCGTGGTCTTTGTGAGCTTTGTGGCTGATCTGGGAACTTGATCGTGGGTGGCGCAGGCATGAGAACGACTTGAACCACGAAGGGCACGAAGACCACGAAGGGAAGATGGCGAGGAGACGAGACACTGGGCGCGAGGTTGAATGATCCTTTGTGTCTTCGTGATCTTTGTGGCTGATCTCCGTATTTGATCCCGGCCGGCGTGGGCCGAATTTGGATGCGATGGAATTTGGTGTCCGTCTTCGTGGCGGATCGCCGTTCGCGCGAGGGGCTTGGCGATGAAGCGGAAGACTTATGAGCCGATCCCGGAGGCCGATGAGGTGATCGCCCGTCGAATCTTCGGGGCGGCCATCGAGGTCCATCGCGGGCTTGGCCCCGGGTTCCTCGAACGGATCTACGAATGAGCGCTCGAGCACGAGCTTTCGCGTGGCGGGCTGATCGTCGAGCGGCAGAAGGAGATCCTGGTCCCGTACAAGGGCATCGCGATCGCGGGCCAGCAGCTCGACCTGCTGGTCGGCGGCCGAGTGATCGTCGAGTTGAAGGCCGTCGAGAACATCGCGTCCATCCACTACGCGCAGATCCTGTCCTACCTCAAGGCGACGAAGCTCAGGCTGGGGCTGCTGATCAATTTCAACGAACGGCTGCTCATGGACGGTGCCCATCGCGTCGTCCGCTAGCATCGGGCGCTTGACCGGGGATGCCGGCGCAAGCGAGACGGCGGCGTCCCGATCGACCGGAGGGGTCAACCAGGCCGCCGCCGTCCATGGGCCGCCTCGAGGTCGTCGAGGGCGGCCGGTTTTTCTCGGCGATCGATCGCTCGATCAGTTGCAGGTCTGGCAGGTCGGGACGGCCACCGGGACCATCGTGCACTGCTGCACGGCGATCGTGCGGGGGACGACGCGGGCGACGCAGCGGGTCACCGTCACCGGGACCTGCTCGGGCACGCAGACCGGCACCTGACGCGACGCCGTCTCGGCCACCATCCGGCAGGTCGTCACCGGCACGCGCTCGGTGCGCTGCTCGCTGACGTACTGGCAGGTGGTCACCGGGATCGTCTCCTGCCGCTCCTCGGCCACCATCTGGCACGTCTGCACCTCGTAGGGCTCGACGTGCTCCTCGGCGACCATCTGGCAAGTGGTGACAGGAATCGTCTCACTGCGCTGCTCGGCCACCATCTCGCACGTCTGGACCTGGTAGGGCTCGACGTGCTCCTCGGCGACGTACTGGCAGGTGGTCACGGGAATCGTCTCGGTGTGCTGCTCGGCCACCATCTGGCAGGTGCGCACCTCATACGGCTCGACGTGCTCCTCGGCGACATACTGGCAGGTGGTCACGGGGGTGACCTGCGTCCGCTCCTCGGCGATCATGCGGCAGGTGCGGACGGGCACCTGTCGGACCATGGTCTCGCGGATGTAGCGGGTCTCGGAGACATTCTGCGTCACCGGGCGCGAGACGAACACGCGCTGGCTGACGGTGCGCGGCGGGCACTGGACGGCGACGGTCGCCGTCACCTTCTTCTTGTGGTGCAGGCAACTGAACAGCCCGCGCGGCTCGCAGCCGCATTCCTCGACCGGCACGCGGACCTTCCGCTCGACGACCGGCCCGGGGACGCTGGTGTACTGCCGCTCGTAATACCCGGTCTCGACCACGACCTGGCGGCAGGTCGTCACGGGCCGGCAGACGCTATACGGCTGCTCGACCATCGAGGTCTCGTACACCGGCTTCATCACCGTGTATCGCCGCTCCTGGTTGACGGTCTGATACACGGGCTTCATGACGGTATACCGACGCTCGCGGCGCTCGGTCTGGTACACCGGCTTCATGACGGTGTAATTCCGCTGCTGGTTGACGGTCTGATAGACCGGCTTCTGCACGGTATAGCGCCGCTCCATCTGCTGGGTGCGGACGACCGGCTTCATGACGGTGTATCGACGCTCGGTGTTGACGGTCTGATAGACCGGCTTCTGCACGGTGTACCGTCGCTCGCGGCGCTCGGTCTGATACACGGGCTTCATGACGGTGAATCGCCGCACGCGATTCTCGGTCTGGTACACCGGCTTGGTGACGGTGTAAGGCCGCTCGACGTAGCTGGTTTCCGTGACGGGCCGCATGACGGTGTAGTTCTCCGTCTGATAGCCCATCCGGTATCGGGTCTCCATCACCGTCGAGGGGACGTAGTCGTAGACGGTCTCATAGACGGTCTGGTAGACGGTTTGCACCTGGGGTGCCAGGGCGACGACGTTGCACTGGCTCTCGACCACGGCCGGCGGCGCACAGCGGTGGCACGCGCCGCCGCCGTAAGAGGCCCACGCCGACGTGGACGACCCCCCGAAGAACGCGACGGCCGCCAGCGCGGCCCATCGCATCGCTTTCGTGGACGTGAACATTCAGGACTCCTCGGCGGATCCTCGGGCATCCCTGTCGCGATTCGCCATTAGTGGTCGACTCGGCTCGAATCAGCCCCAGGAGGTGCGGTCCCGTCCGTGAGAAGGCCCCTCATTTCATCCTCGCGAATGCGCGCCCCGGCCGTTTTCACTCGAACGGGCGAGGCGAAGCCGTCACGTCATGCATACCGACGGGGACAACCCGCCGGCCACGGCACGGCATCGATCGGCAGGGCGCGGCCAATGCCCCGCGAGGGAACATTGCCCGGCATTCCGATCGTTCAGGATGCGCACTCTTGGTGATGAAACATCGATCGAAGTATAACACGAGGCACCTCGGGCAACTTGGGCGGAAATCGTGAATTATCCGACGCGCGGTTCGCCCTGTGCCGGTCACGACGAGTGCGACGATGCGCACGGCCCGGTGGGATGAAAGCAACGATCGTGCCGGGGTGGAATGTGAAGGTGGCGCCGCGGCGAAGGAGGAGTGTGAAAGCCCGGTGAAATCGGGGCTTGCGGCTTTTGCGACTCGGCCGGATTGCCGCGGCCTTCCGTCGAAAGCGCCCTTGTCGTCCTTGCAATTCTTACACGACGACGCAGCGACCGGGCCGCGAGCCGATGACTTGCTGGGCGGCCAATTGCTTGTATAGTGATGCTTGAAACGGGCTGACATGGCCAATCTGGCGATCGCGCGGGCCGGTCGGATCGTGGCGACGTTGCGGAGGGCGAAGGATGGGCATCTTCTATCGTGCGATGGGCAGCGTGGCCGCAGTCAACCGCGTCCTCGGTACCGTCCGCTTCTACTCCATCCCGGCCAACTGGCTCGCCCTGGCGGTCCTCGCCGGGGTCTTTGCGGATGGCGTCTGGCGCATGGACGAGATGACCCCAGGTGCCCTGTTCGGCGACGGTCGGGGCGCGGCGATCGCGAGGGCATCCCTGGCGCTCTGCGGATTGTTGCTGTTCGCGACCTGCATCATTCGGCGAAACCTGATCTTCCGACGGACGGCGGCGTGGACACCGGCCGCGGCCGCGGCCGCCGGTGAACCGGGGGCCGACGCGACGGTCAACCTGAGGGCATCGGGCCGGTTCCGCCGTAGCAGCGGGGATAGCCTGTTGCTCCGCGATTTCCGGGTCGCATGGGATGTCTCCGACACCGGCGTGATCTCGCTGTCGACGCACGTCATCGAGGTGGGGGGTATGCCCGACATGATCGGAATTCCCTCCGACAGGACGGGGTCCTGGAGCCTCACCATACCGCGCAAGGCGCTGCTCGGGGACATGGAAGAGGGGCTGGTCTACTACGGGCTTACGGCCCGGCCCGCGCTGCGGTTTCGGCTCGCGCGGAAGCCCGACCCGGTCGTCCTGAGCCTGGGCCGCACCTCGGAGTTGCTGGCCTTCCGCCGCAACCTGGACGCGGTGCTGGCCGAGTCGGCCCGGCAATCGGCGGCCTTCGCCGAGAAGCTGGACGCGATCGCCAGGGCGTCGGGTACCGAGCCTGCCCCGGCGGGGGCCGGCCCCGAGAAGCGAGCGGCCGCCGGCAACCCGGCCGAACCCGGGGTCGCCTGGGACAACCTCATCGATTTCTCGAAGTGACGGCGGGGGAGCCGTCCCGCACCGTCATTCGAGCGACCCGTCAACGGCCGGCTTCGCCTGGGCGAGCAACCGCCAGATATAATAGATGGGCAAGCCGACCAGGATGCTCGCCAGGGCATACGCCGACTCGACCGGCTTCTGGCGGAACGCCGCCAAGGTCATCATCCCGGTGAGGACCAGGTAGAGCGCCGGGGTGACCGGGTAGCCGGGCGTGCGGAACGGCCGGGGCAGGTCGGGCTGCGTCCACCGCAAGATGAAGATCGAGCTCATCGCCAGCATCGAGAAGATCGACAGGCCGACCCCCGCGTAGACGATGATGCTCTGCACCGAGCTGACCCAGAGGATGACGAGCGTGACGGTGACCTGCAAGGCGGTGGCGACGCCGGGCGTGCGGGCCCGGGGCGTCAGCCGCGCGGCCACCGCCGGAAACTGGCCGGCGCGGGCCATGGCGTAGACGACCCGAGGGCCGATCAGCAGGTAGGCGCTCAGGCTGGAGAGCAGCATGACTCCGACGGCCACGCTCAGCGGTCGCGCCCAGCTCGCGCCGAAGAGCCGGCGGGCGGCCAGCTCCGCGATCGGCGCGACGGCGTCGAAGCCCTCCTTGTTGTTGGGGTCCTTGATGATAGCCTGAAGATCGGCAGGGGTCAGGGCCATCGCGTACATGGCATTGACCGCCATGTAGATCAGCAGCACGCCGCCGGTACCCAGCAGGATCGCCCGCGGCAGCAGGCGCTGGGGGTCGCGGACCTCGCCCGCCATGTACGACGCCGCGTTCCACCCGGTGTAGGCGTAATAGATATACACCAGCGAGGTGAGCATCCCTATCAGGGCGTTCTCGCCGGTGATCGGGGTCAGGTCGGTGAGGTTGGAGCGGTTCGGCCAGCCGGCATACAGGCCGGCGGCGGCGAAGATGACGAGCAGGACGAGCTTCACGGCCGTGATCCAGCCCTGCACATGCGCGGTCTGGCGTCGGCCCACCAGGTGGATCGCGGCGAAGGCCACGATGAGGACCGTCGCCACCAGCCGCTCGAGCGTGACGATGTCGATCCGGATCGCGGTCAGAGACGGCGCCAGCTCGACCTGGAACGGCGTCAGCAGGTACTTGGCCGAGGCGAACGCCGACGCCGCGCCCGGCCCGGCGAATCCGATCAGGAACGAGACCCAGCCCGACAGGAAGGCCGGCACCGGTCCGTAGGCCGCGTGCAGGTAGACATAATCGCCGCCCGTGCGCGGCATGGCCGCCGACAGCTCGGCCAGCGTCAGGGCGCCGCAGACGGCCGTGAATCCGCCGAGTACCCAGAGGATCAGCATCCAGCCGTTGCTGTTGACCGTCGCGACTGTGTAACCCGACGTCGTCAGCACGCCGGTGCCGACCATGCTGGCCACCACCACGAAGACCGCCGTCGCCAGGCCGAACTCGGCCGGCATCGCCTCCTTCTCGGGGCCCGGCTCGGCCGCCGACTCGGGCGTTGTGTGGATTTTCGACATCATGGGTCCCGTGATACTGTGGTCAGGTCAAATCCGGATGTCCGATTTGCGATAATTTGATGAATTTACACAGAATGGAGTAGACTCATTGTATCGGAGCGTCGAATAATCCGTTAGATCGATTCGAGTGACCACGGCGTGTCAACATCAGGGAGGGGAATTCACCGGTCATCCTAGCGAAGGGGCAGACCCGTGAGCGATCTTGCGACCCTGAAGCGGGGCCTGGGTGGGCCTCGGGTTCGGTGCGTCCAGGGACGGCTCTCGATGATGTTCGGGGACGAGGAGGCCGGCGAGGCCGACCCCGGGGGCGGGTCGGACGATCCGGCGAGGCGGCCGAAGGGCACGGTCGTCGCGCCATGCCGGGCATGAATCCCGTTCGAGCCCGCCCGTCGTGTCGCATCCGCCGGTCTACCGCGGCGTGATCGCCGGCTGGCCGCAGGGCTGGCGCGAGCGCTGGGGCCGTCGGGCCAACGAGCTGGAGGACGCCGGGCTGTCGTGGCGCGACGCCGAGGCCCGCGCCTTCGTCGAGGTCTGGGGCCTGCTTCGCCAGGAAAGCGCCAAGGCCCGCGCGCCGGAACCCGCGACCTGACGGGCCCGCGATTCGACGCGGGCCGCCAGGTCGGCGTCGGGTGGGCGCGAACGATAGGTCGCAGCAGCCGGGTTTCTGCGGGCATCACCCGGCGACTGACGTCGCCGGTTCGCCTTCAATCCTTCTTCTTCTCTTCCGTGGCCTTGGGCTTCTCCTTCTTCAGCTCGAAGAGGAAGGATTCACCCTCGACGCCCTCGAACTCCTTGGGCCGGTCCTTGCCGGGCAGCGAGACGCACATGGTGAGCTTGCCGTCCTCGAGCTTGTAGATGCATTTCGAGGTCGTCCCCTTGGCCTCGTCGGGGCCCTCGTTGATCATGAAGTCGAGGGTGGCGGGCTTGGCCTTGGGGTCGGCCTTGACCTTGCAGGTGTAGTCCATGCCGTTGACACTGGCCTTGAGGTTCTCGCCCTCGAAGGTCCACTTCGACTCGAAGGGTTCGGCGGAGACCCAGGTCCCCTTGAGCGACTCGAGCACCTTGGCGGGCTCGTTGTCATCGGCCATTGCCAGGCCGGCGACCCCGATCAGGAGCGTCGCGGCGAAGGTCGCGGATGCACGCGGACCCATTCGATTCGGCAGAGCCATGGAAATCGTCCTTCCTGTGGATTTGGGTTGCCGGGGAATCCCGGTCGCCGGGGCGTGGGCGATACCCGGTCGAGGAGTCCGGCGATCCTCCCTCGGACATCGAGGGACGGGCGGGGTTCCTGACCGCTCCTCGGCACTGGATTGAATCATCTCGGCGGTGGCCATGCAAGGGGCGCGGCAGGCCCCGTCGCCGCGGGTCCACCGCACCCGATGCGGGCGGATCGTGCGCGACGGGCTTGAAAGGCCGTCGCAAGATGGTCACCATGAATCGGATCGCGCCCGGGCCCAGGATGGACCTCGGCGAAGGTCCCCGACGATTGCGATGGCGTCGAAACGGAACAGAGCGGCGTGCAGCCGGCGAGCGAGGGGAGCCGCGAGCCAATCATGAGCGACCAGCGGCGGCGGTTCGGGGCCGATTTCGACGGGTTGAGGCGCGCGGCCGCCCACGCCGCCCGCTGGGCGTGGCGAGCCTGGGCAACCGGGCTGATCGGCGTCCTGTTGCTCGGTCTCGAGGCGGCGGGTGCGCCGCGGCATCGCCCGGCGACACGGCTCGGCCGGTCTCGAGCCACGATCGGGGCGCCGGGGCCTCGCGTCGATCGGCCGCGGGCACCGGCACCGGCACGACTTCCTCGGCCCGGCTGCATTCGCCCCGGTCGTTGATCCCCGCCGACGACTGGACGTTCCGGCCGACGGTGGTGGTCCGGCGGGGCGGCTCGCAGGGCAGCGGCACGATCATCGCATCGGTGGACGATCAGACTCTGATCCTGACCGCCGCGCACGTGATCCGCGACACGGGCCCGATCTCGATCGAGCTGCACCGGTACAACCTGGGCGTCGAGCGCAGCCGGAGCCTGCCCGGCCCGTGGCCGCAGCCGATCGTGGCGCGGCTGGCGGCGGCGGACGTCGCGGCCGACCTGGCGGTCCTGCGCATCGAGGGGCTCGTGCCGCTGCCCTACATCGCGCGATTGGCCCCGGCGCGGCGCGATCCGGCGATCGACTCGATCGTCACGTCGATCGGGATCGACCTGGGCACCCGGCTGTCGAGCTGGTCGAGCCGGCTGGTCGAGGTCCTGTGGTTCGAGCTGAACGACAGCCGCGACGAGCGGTTATTCTTCCTCACCGCGCGGACGCCCGAGAACGGCCGATCCGGCGGCGGCCTCTTCCTGCCCGACGGCGAGCTGGTCGGCGTCTGCGTCGGGCATGCCGAGCTGGTCCGCGGGCGCCGGCTGGGCGTGTTCGCCTCGCGCGAGAGTATCCACCAGCTCCTGCTCGAGCACGGCCTGGACGCCGTCGTCGCGCGGTCCGAGCAGCGACAGGCGCGGCTGTCCCGCCGCACCGTCCGCGCCGAAACCGCCGCATCGCCCCTGCCGGCCACCGACGCCGCAAGCCGCTGAACTAGGGCCGGGGGACAGGATCGGAGTTTTACGCAACGTGCCGAGGGACAGGAGCGGAGTTTCACGCAGAGACGCGGAGATTCGCAGAGACCCAGCGCAGCCTTCGGCCGCAACCAAAGTGGCAAGTGGCAAGTGGCAAGACCCGTAGGGTGGGTCGAGCGCAGCGAGGCCCACCCACCACTTTCAAGGTGTTCGTAAGGTCTTGATATCTCGTCGGTTGCAACGTCCTACAAGGGAACTCTTGCTGCTGGAATTACCAACGGATACCAATTCAGTGAATATGCTGGGGTCTCGCACCCTGGAAGGGTGGTTCACGAAGGGCCGAAAAAGAGCCTAGGAACTGACCGTCGGCTTTCGGAAAGCCCTCAGATCCCCCGGTCTCATCCAGCTTACGCAAACAACACCTTGAAAGTGGTGGCTCGACCCACCCTATGGGACGGACCACTTGCCACTTGCCACTTTGGTTGCGGCCGAAGGCTGCGCTGTGGTTCGATGGTCCGAATCGTTTACTGGCCCGCGAACGCGGAAGTGCCACGACCTGACCGACAGGCCTCCCGGGCGGGCGGACCGGACCGGTGGAGACCTATCGGTTAGGGCCGGCGGCGGGGTCGGAGACCCGCGCCGAACCGCGTCCGGGCCGGGGCCTGTTCCGCGCGCTTGTCATTCCACCGGTGCGGCCGAGGCAGGAGCAGGCGGCGGGCGTTGCGGGCGACGATCGCGGCGGCCGTCTCGCGGTCGAAGGTCTTCTCGAGCCAGCGCACCAGGCTGCGGGCCGAATCGAGGCCGGGGATCGGGCGGTCGATGCCGAGCAGGTCGGCGCCGATCGCCAGGCCCTCGGCACCGGGGCGGCCCTCGAACGGGATGGCCGCGATCGCGTCGACCACCGCCTTCAACTCGTCAACCGTCTCGCAGCCCGGCAGGCCGGGCGTCAGTCCCAGGATAACGCCGCGTGCCCGCAGCTCGGCGAGGTGACGCGACGACGGACTCGACGGGTCGCCGAGGTCGCGATAGCCGACCGTCCCATGGCTGACGACGAGCAGCGGTCGTTCCCGCCCGGCCGGTCCCTCGTCGTACCACCGGAGTGTGTCGGCCATCGCCATGGTGCTCATCCCGGCGAGGTCGAGGATCGGCCGGGGGCCCGCTTCGCCGCTCGGGGCCAGCGCCGCGATCCGGTCGAGGAAGGCCCGGCCCAGTTCGGTCAACCCGCGGTCGTCGCCCGGCTCATTGGCGCCGCCGAGCACGCCGCCCGCCGCCCGGATTGGCTGGAACACCCGGACCCCGCGTCCGAAGAGACCCGGCAGGCGGTCGAGGTCGTCGGCCGTCCGGACCAGGCTGTCGAACCCGCCGACGCCCAGCACGCCCCAGCAGAGGCCGTCGGTCGGCGAGGATCGCCAGCGCGCGGTGTCCGCCGCGTCGCGGATCAGCCGGCCGGTGAACTCCGACTCGTACCGCGCGAGAGAGGCCGAGCGGGCGCCAGGGATCGTCGTGGTCCCCGTGCGAGGGCGAGGGCGAGCAGGCCAGGACCGCCATCGAGGTGCCGAGCAAGTAGCCGTCGAGCCGGCCGAGGCGCCAGACAGATCGGGGTCGGGCGGACCCTCAACATCGGTGACCTCGGCCGCGTACTGCCGCAGCCAGTCGCAATGCAGGTCGACGAGCCGCATCGGCGTGTTCCTCGCGTGTGGGGGGCAGGCTTTCGAGAGGGACGGTTCGGCAGGATCCGCCCGGCCGAGTCAGGCCGACCGACCTGCTGCCATACTATCGCGCCGGGACCGGCAGCGTCGCGAGGAACCGTCGCACGCGGTCGTTCAGGCCGCGCCAGCGGACCAGGTCGTGAGCGGCGGCGGGCTCGGTCCAGCCCCACCAGACGGCCGGCGGGTCGTCGGCGAGGGCCTGGAGTGAATCGCCCGGCCAGGGGGTGCGGCCGGTCGGCTGCCAGAGCCGGCCGGGCCAGAACGCGCCTACCCGCGACGGGGCCGCACGGCCCTCGGCGAGCCAGCCGCAGCAGACATCGGCGAGCGAATGACCCGCGGGAGGCGCCTTGTCGGCGGTCGCAACAGTCCGGGCGTCACCCCAGGCCACGCGGATCTCGCCGCCGAGGGCCCGGATCACCACCGCGCGGGCGGCCGGGTCGCCGCCGTCCGGGGCGGGGGTCCGACCGCTCAGCACGGCGGCGAGCCGCGCGGACGAGTCGCGGACGACCCGGCGCGCCACCTCGGGATCGTCGAGGTGCAGGACGACGAGCGCCCCGGTCACCCGGCCCGGCCGGTCGGGCTGGCCGAACAGGACAACCGAGGCCCCGCGCAGGTGAGGCAACAGGTCGCCCTCGAGCTTCAGCCCGGCGGCCGCCGCCAGCAGGTTCAGCCGCACGCGCACCGGGCTGAGCCCGGCGCGGGCGGGATCGACGCGCTCGACCCGGTCGGCCAGGGCAAAGGTGCGTTCCCAGGCCGGCGCGCGGGGATCGATGGCCATCGAGACAGCCGCCATGACGCCCGCCGAGGGCAGCGACGCGAGCCAGGCGGGATCGACGGCCGGCGGATCCGGTACGACCTCACCCGGTCGAGCGGGGGCTCCGTCGATCGCGGACCTGACGTCCAGGGCGAGCGTCCCGTCCTTCAGGCAGGCGGTCCCGTCCACGCGTCGGCAGCCGATGGCACGCAGGGCCTCGACGGCCCGCGCCGGGGCGAGCCCAAGTTCGCGAAGCGCGGGCAGCTCGCCGGGCAGGAGGCGGAAGACCAGCCCCGAGTCGGGCGACGGCAGGGCCGCACCAGGACCACCGGGCTCCCGGGAGAGATCCGCGCGGCCGACGGCCGGACCCGTGCCAATCTCGAGCCCGCGGAGGAGCGAATCGCGCGAGCCGGCGATGACCACGACCGACCCGTCCTGGCCGGCGAGCGGTAGGCCCGACCGGCTCAGACGTGCGACCGGGTGCTCGCGGCCGCCGATGGTGAGCGGCCGGTCCTCGGGATAGGACAGGCGCATCGCGGTGACCCCCGCGGCGAGCACGCCGTCGTCGTGCGGCACGCGGGCGAACCACTCGAGCCGGCCGCCCGCCGGCTGGACGTCGACGCGGACCTCGGCGCCGTCGAAGGCACGCCACTCGCGGACCATCTCGGGGTTGAACATGGCGATGACGGCCTCGGCCGGCTTGTTCATAGGAACGTCCGGCCCGCCCGCCCTCGCCTGCTTCCAGGCGGCCAGCGCAGCGGCCGGATCGGGCCAGCGGGCGCCGTCGAACAGCCGCAGCACCTCCGCGGCCTGCCGGTCGGGATGCACCACCCTCGCCACGAAGGCCGCCTTCTTCTCGGCGTCCCCGTCCCCCGCAACCGCCGCCCGAACGAGCATTCCCGCCGCGACGAACCCGAGCCGCATCAAGCCCCATCTCCGTTCCATGCGTCCTCCCCAACCCGCCCAAGCACCGACCACTGACCACTGACCACTGACCACTGACCACTGACCACTACCCACTGACCATTACTCACGGACTCGCCCGCAAGAACTGCTGCCGGAACTGCTCGAGGTTCTCGCGCCGGCCAAGGAACACGACGCTGTCCCCGGGTGCGAGGATCTCGTCGCCGGACGGCGGGAAGTCGAGCCGGCCGTCGGAGCGCTTGATGGCGACGACGATGACGCCGGTGCGTCGCTTGATGTCGGCGTCGCGCAGGCTGTGGCCGGCGAGGGCGTGCGACGCCAGGATCGGGATCTCGTCCATCTCGATGGCCAGGCTGGTGCGCTTGGTGACGAGCTCGGCGAACTGGACTGCGGCCGGATTGGTGACCAGCGAGACGATCCGGTGGGCGCCGATGGCGGCGGGCAGGACGACGTGGTTGGCGCCGGCGTGCTTGAGCTTCTTGGCGGTCGCGGGCTGCTCGGCCCGCGCGATGATCAGGAGCTCGGGGCAGATCTGCCGCGCGGTGAGGGTGATGAAGACATTCTCGGCGTCGGCGGGCATCGCCGAGATCAGCACGCGGGCGCGGGCAATGCCCGCTTCCATGAGCACCTTCTCCTCGGTGGCATCGCCCGTGACGCAGAAATAGCCCTTGGCCTCGACCTCCTCGGCGTGGGCCGGGGCCAGGTCGACCACGACGAACGACTGGTCGGCGGCGGCGAGCTCGTCGCAGACCAGGGCGCCGACGCGGCCGTAGCCGGCGACGATCGTATGACCGTTGAGCGAATCGATCTGTCTCATCTTGCGTTGTCGCCCGAAGTAGGCCAGCAGCTCGCTCTCGGTGAGCGACTGCACGAAGGAGGCCAGGGTGAATGCGACCGCGCTGATCCCCATCGCCGATCACGAAGATCGTATGCGTCCGCGCGAATGGCCCTTCCAGCGGCCGGACCTCGCCCAGCCCCACGCCCGAGATCAGGATGACCACCTGGAAGAAGGCGTCGGCGAAGGACCACCCGATCCAGCAGTAGCCGATCACGCCGTAGACGATCACGAGCTGGATGACGGCGAAGCCCATGAGCACCCGGCGGACGGCCCGCCGTTGCCAGAAGGTCGGTATCCGGGTCGGCGATGTCGAGGGTTCATTCGGCACAATGGGCCGTCCGTAGCGTTGACAGGTTCCGTGGCCGCGTCGCTCGATGTCCGGGCGGACAGGCGGATCACTCGCGGCGGGCCCGGACGAGCTGGTTGAAGGCGACCGCCACGATCACCACGGTCCCGAGCACCAGGCCCTCGATCGTCGTGCTGTCGATCCCGGCGGGCGACGACCTGGCCGGTCCCCTGGATGACGATCTGCGTGAGCAAGAGGCCCAGGACCGTCCCGCGGACCGAGCCGATGCCGCCCGACAGGCTGCAACCGCCGACGACGGCGGCCGTGATCGCGATCAGCTCGTATGAGATGCCCAGCGTATGGTCGCCCAGGCCGTTCTTGCCGGCGAAGAGAATTCCTCCCAGCGCCGAGAGGAAGCCCGAGACGCCGTAGACGATGAACTTGATCCGTCGCGTCCGGACGCCGCTCAGCCGCGCGGCGGTCTCGTTGCCGCCCATCGCGTAGATGTGCCGGCCCAGCACCGTGTTGCCCATCAGGACGCTGAACACAATCGCCACGACGACGAAGATCCCCAGCGAGACCCGGTAATCGTCGCCGAGGACGCGGAAGGCCTCATAACGCACCGTGACCGTGTGATTGCCGTCGGCGATCTTGGCCAGGCTGCGCAGGCCCGCCATGGTGGCGAGCGTGGCGATGAACGGCGGCAGGCGCACCATGGTGATCAGGAACGCGTGGAACAGCCCGATCCCCAGCCCCAGCGCAGGGTCAGCGCCATCGCCGTGGCGATGATTGCCGTCGAGGGCACCGAGCCGGGGGACGCGCCGCGGTTTAGCCATTCGGTCACGAGCTTGGCGCCGATGACCGACGACAATGCGACCAGCGACCCGGCCGACAGGTCGATCCCGCCGGAGATGATCACGATGGCGGCGCCGACGGCCAGCAGCCCAAACAGCGCGACCTGATGGAAGAGCGTCTGGACCCGGTAGCCCCGGAAGAACGCATGGCTGGGGTCGAGTCGATAGATGATCAGCAATGCCGCCGCGATGGCGATCGCCAGACCCCACTCGGGGGACCGGAGGATGCGGAGGAGGGCCATCGGCCCCCGGCCGGAGGCGGGCCTGCGGTCATTTTCGGCGGCGGCTGGGGCAGTCGTGCTCATGCTGAGTCGTCCGCTGTTGTAGGGTGGACATCGCCCACCGACCCGAGGCCCTCGCCGGCGGGCGATGCCCGCCCTGCTCGAGTCCTGCTTGCAACGGTCATGATCCCAGCCGCAGCCACCCGGCGATGATGTTGCGCTGGATGTCGTTGGTCCCCGAGAAGATCACGCTGCCGACGCTATCGCGCAGGTCGCGCTCCAGGCCGGTCTCCTCGGCATAGCCGGCGGCGCCGAAGATCCGGACGGCGTCGAGGCTGTTCTGCACGAAGCTCTCGGAGACCTGGAGCTTGGCCATCGACGCGGCGGCGGACGGCCTCGTCGTCGCCCCGCGACTTCAGCCAGGCGTAACGATAGACCATCAGCCGGCTGGTTTCCAGTCTCAAGGCCATGTCAACGATCCGGTTCGAGACCGACTGGAACTTGCCGATCGGCTGGCCGAACTGCTTCCGCGTCCTCGCGTGGTGGATGCAGCGGTCGAGCTGTCGCCGCATGGTGCCCAGCGCACTGGAGAGGATCGCGCCCCGCTCGAACTCCATCGACGCCTGGAAGATCGTCGCGCCCCGCCCGACGCGGCCGAGCAGGGCATCCTGCGGAAGGCGGCAGTCCTCGAACGCCAGCTCGCCCATCGGCACGGTCTTCATCCCCAGCTTGGGGATCTCGCGGACGATGCGGAACCCGGGTGCGTCGCGATTGACCAGGAAGGCCGAGATCCCCATGATGCCGCGGCCGGGGTCGGTCGCGGCGAAGCAGAGGAACAGGTCGGCGATCGGCCCGGCGGTGATCCAGATCTTGCGGCCGTTGAGCACCCAGCCGTCGCCCTGACGCTCGGCCCGGGTCGTCATGGAGAAGATATCCGAGCCCGCCTCGGGCTCGCTGGCCCCGTTGGCGCCCAGGAGGCTGCCGTCGCACAGGCCCGGCAGATACCTGCGCTTCTGCTCCTCCGATCCGAAGAGCTGGATCGGCATGGTGACGGTCCAGAGCGCGGCGTTGATCGCGAAGATCAGCCCCGAGTCGACGCAGCCGTAGCCCAGGCCCTCCATCGCCGCGACGGTCGTCGGCAGGTCCTGTCCCCGGCCGCCGTATTCCTCGGCCACGGTCAGTCCGGTCAGCCCGAACCGAGCGCACCGCGAATACCCCTCGCGCCAGAACCCGCCCCGATCCGACGCGCCGCCATCACCGCCCTGATCCGGAACCGCCAGCTCGCCCCGGGCGAACTCCACCGCAGCATCGTGCCACCGGCTGCTGAGCTTCATTGAAGGCGAAATCCATTTCTTGTTGGTCCTTGGTCCTTGGTCATTAGTCATCGTTCATTCCCGTAGGGTGGGTCGAGCGGAGCGAGGCCCACCGATATCCGCCGCTCGATCGCGGTGGGCCTCGCTCCGCTCGACCCACCCTACGACAACGGATCCACCTGCCGGGATCGACTGTCAGTGGTCCGTGGTCATCTGAGGGCATCGCTGTTCGGGCAATCCACGCCATTCGCGTCAGCGAACCAATGACCAAGGACCAATGACCAGGGACTAGGTCGACTTCAGCCCCTTGCTCGCCAGCCAGGACTTCATGGCGTCGATGTCGATGACGTTGTCGCCCTTGACGGGCGAGTCCTTCTTCGGGACGACGACGCGGACGCCCGTATTGATGGTATCCTTGCCGCCGGGGAGCATCTCGTCGATGGTCTTCTTGTCGTTGTCGATGTAGGCCTTGAGCAGCCGGACGCCCTGATAGCCCATCTCATAAGGGTTCTGGCAGACGGTGACGTCGATCTTGCCCTCGGCAAGGTCCTGCACGGCCAGCTCGTCGAGGTCGAAGGTGACGACCGTGGCCTTCTTGCGCAGCTCGGGGAACCTGCCGACCTCCTCGGCGATGTAGTGGGCGTTATACGACCAGATGCCCAGGAACACGTTGGCGTCGGGATGCTTGCTGATCGCCGTCTGGACATTCGTCTGCGCCTTGCTCTTGTCGACGCCGTCCTCGAAGACCTCGAGCGCATCATGCTTGCCGTCGATGCGGAAGGACTCGCCGGCGCCGACGAAGAAGCCCTGCGCGGCGATCCTGGGCATTGGCGGCCGAGGAAGTGCCGACGAAGGCGACGACCTTGCCCCCCTGCGGCCGGAGCTGCTTCGCCGCGCGGCCGGCGACCTCGCCCGCCTCGCGATTGATCGTGCCGATGTAGGCGCGCCGGGTGTCGGCGGGGCCGTCGGAGTCGATCGCGATCACGACCTTGCCGTCCTTCGCCAGCGCCTTCATCTTGTCGGCGATCCCGGGCGAGTCCTGCTCCATCACCGAGATCGCGACTCCCTTCACATCGGGCAGGCTCAGCACGTCCTCGAGCAGGCGGATCTGGCCGGCGGTGTCCCCCTCGTTGCGGCTTCATCTCGACCCGGCGCCGAACTTGTCGCCGCCGTCGGTCATCCCCTTCTCGACGGCGTTCCACCAGTCGGAGTTGCCATTGGTGATGAAGACCAGCCGCGGGCCCGAGCTGCCCGAGGGCGACGACCCCCCGGCACCCTTCGAGCCGGACGGGCCGCCGCCCTCCGACGGTGCATCGCCGCAGCCGGCGCACGCGAGCAGCGAGACGACGAGCAGGCACGCCGGATCCCGGCGAGTTTTCTTGGTGGACACGACGGATTCTCCCAGGCTGAGCCGACTGCCGAAATGCGATCGACGGTCTGCTATCATAACCAACAGGGGGACCATGAGAAACGACCTCCTCGTCATCGTCATCGTCGGACAACGCGGCGGGCGGTCCGGCCGGAGATTCGCAAGATAGGGCATCGGAACGGATCGGATCACTCGAATCGGCCCGGGCCGGCCTGGTTCGGAAGGCGGCCGGGGATTCTGCTGGGAGACGCGTCGGGATGAAGTGGCAAGATCGGGTCTACGGCGAGGTAACGATCGAGGAGCCGGCGATCCTGGACCTGATCGGCTGTCCGACGTTCCGGCGACTAGGAGGCGTGCGCCAGGCCGGCCCCTCGGCGCTGGCGTTCCCGTTCAAGAACGTCACGCGGTACGAGCATAGCCTGGGCGTGTACTTCCTGCTGGGCCGCCTCGGCGCCGGGCCGCGCGAGCAGGTGGCGGGCCTGGTGCACGACATCTCGCACACGGCGTTCTCGCACGCGGTCGACTTCCTCATCTCGTCGGTCGAGCAGGATCATCACGAGCGGCTCAAGCCCCTGATGCTCGACCGGCCCGACGTCGCCCGGCGCATCGAGCGGCTGGGCTTCGCGCCGGCGGAGTTCTACGACGATTCGATCTACCCCTTGCTCGAACAGCCCTTGCCCTGGTTGTGCGCCGACCGGCTCGATTACTTCCTCCGCGACGGGATGACCTGCGGCGTGGTCTCGGCGGACGCGGCCGAGTCGGATCCTCGCACACCTGGCCGTGAAGGATTCCCGGATCGTCATGACGGATGTCGAGGTGGCCCACGAGGCGGTCCGCCTCTTCGGCGACATGAACCGCGACTGGTGGGCCAGCGACACCGAGGCGTTCATCTACAACGAGTTCGCCGACGCGATTCGCGATGCGCTCGGCCGCAATATCGTCGTCCCCGACGACCTGATGACCGAGGACGACCTCGTACTGGCGAAGCTCGACGCGGCCGGAATCCCGTCGATCGATCGCCGGCTGGATTCGATCCGGCACTTCCGGCCCGAATCCGTCGGCGGCTACACCCCCCGGATCGTGCCCAAGGAGCGCTGGCTCGATCCCCCCGTGCTGGTCGGCGATCGCGTTCAACAGCTCTCGGTTTGGTCCTCCTGAGTGCCACAAGCCGCGCCCGCCGGATCTCTGCACCGCATCCAGCGCCGGCGCGGGCCAGGCGGCCCGCCAGGGCACGCACGACCGCGGCCGTCCGTGCGCCCGGCTCGACCCGGTCCTCCAGCGCGAGGACCTCGCGCGCCAGTTTCGCCGTCTTGCCCGCGACCTTCAGGTCCCGCAGGAACGCCTCGGCCTCGGGGACGGAAAGCCGCTCGCCGGTCTCGAGCAGCAGTTCCCTGAGCGGCTCGAGGAGGACGTGGAGGTCGCGCACCGCCGGTTCGGGCACGACCAGGGCGACCTGAAGCGCCCGCGAGACGACCCGGGCATGGAGCGGAGAAACACGCGCGGCGTCCGCCAGGGCCCTTGCGACGCGGTTTCGCTTCACCAGCCCCTCGGCCAGCAGCCGCTGGATCGCCTCACCCAGCAGACGGCCGTCGATCCGGCCGTCGTCGACGGCGGCGACCAGGGCGTTGACCGCCACGCCCTGCAATTCGGGCAATTTCGACGAGAGGGTCGCCCCTAGTAGCAGCCGGGCCATCGGGCCGAGCGGCGCGTCGGGGTCGAGCAGCGCCTCGGGGAAGCTCCTCAGGAACGGGACATCCGACGGCGAGCCCTCGTCGCCGAGCAGCTTGTCCAGTCCCGCCGCGCAGAAGGATTCATGCCCCAGCGGCCAGAGCGTGGCCACCCATCGGACGGCCGTGGACGCCCCGGCGATGGGGTTGTGGAGGAAGACCGCCGGCAGGTCGAGCTTTTGCGATTCGGGCACGGCGGGCTCGCGGACGATGTACACGGGGGTCGGCTGCCTCCACGGCCCGGGACTGCTCCTATAGGGACCGGGCCGGAGCGTGCACCGGGCGGCCCGCGCCGCGTCGGGGCCGAGCCCGGGATGGACCTGGTCGACGAGCGGATCATCCTGCGCGGAGCCCCGCGCACGGGCCGCAGCGGCCCAGATCGGGACATCGGGCCCGACCCTCTCACGGTCGCCGCCCAGCGCATGCCGCAGCGCCGACGCGTACGGTCCCCGCAGGTCCGCGGCCTGGCGCAACGCCTCGGCCCGCGGGCCGGGATCGGGGGCCAATCGCAGGAGGGCGACCGAACCATCCAGCAGATCCAGCCGACAGGGCAGGATCGCCCAGTTCCGGACCCGCTCGACGAGGATTCGCGGGTCAATCCATCCCCCGCGGTGGGTCGGCGCCCGAGCATCGGGGCCGGCTGTCGCTCGATCGCGCCGGGCGATCGCCCGGGCTCGTCGGGCATGGAATCCCAGCAGGTGGCCCTCGGCAACCTCGGCCTGGACCGTCACCGGCCGGCCCGTGATCCAGCCCGCCACCAGCGCGGCGATCGGCAGGGAGAGATAATAGAAAACGCTGACGGGCGGTCGTTCGGCCCGCTTCCGGAGCGGGCCCGTCCGCGCCTCGAAGTCGTCGGGCCGGAGTCCGCAGAGACGCGAGACGCCGTCCAGCAGCCGCTCGAGCTCATCGGGGTCGGACGGGCCCTCGATGACGGCCGAGCCGACGGCGATCAGCTCATCGAGGTCCTCGATCGGCACGATCGCCCGGTCGGGGTCCAGCCGAGGCGCTTCGACCTCGGAGAACGTGACCACGGGGACCTCGCCGCCGCCCCGCTTCAGGACTTCGATGGCCGCCGCGACGCCCGTCCGCTCGGCCAGCCGGGGGTCGAGGGCCTCGGCCCGGGCCAGCAAGCCGTCGATCGACCCTTCGGGGTCGACGCTCGCGGAGGGAACCGGCTGCGGGCCGATCCAGGATGCGATCCGCGCAGCGCTGCGAAGGCGCGACCGTCTCGACGCGAGCCCGCAGCAGCTCGGCCAGCACGGCGTCGGTGCGATCGCCCAGGCGCTCGATCAGGTCGAGCGCCGCTCCCTGCACGGCCGGCGACTCGTGGACCAGCGCGTCCACCACGACCACGGCGGCGCGATGGCCGATCGCGGCGTCTCGACGCGCGGCCCGTTCCACCAGCTCGAGTGCGGAGAGGACGATTCCCTTGGTGCGGGCGAGCAGGCGCGGGCCCGACCGATTCGACCAGGCGGCGCGGCTCGAGCCGGCCCGCCTCTTCGAGGCTGCCGAGGACCTTGAGGGCGAAGGCCACCGTCGATGGATTGCGGCTGGCCAGCAGTCCCAGGTAGCGGCCATCTCGCTCGGCCTGCTCGTCGAGGGTGGGGCCGAGCGCCTGGTGCAGGCTGGCGAACCACTTCGCCCGATCCTCGCGGAGGTCGCGCTCGAGCCCGCCGAGGCTGGCGTCGAGCAGGCGGACGCGGGAGATCCGGCCTTCGTCGGCGAGCGTCGCGAGGTCGGCGATCCACGAACGATCCGGCAGGCCCCGGTCGGGCTCCGATTCGAAGAGCTCCCAGATCTCGTCGTCGAGCAGTCCCGGGTCATCGAGCAGGGTCTCGCGGACACCGCCGCCGACGAACCGATCCGGGATCGCCGCGACCATTCCGTCGAGGTATTCGGGGCAGCGCGGCCGGTCGCAGAGCCCTTCGCGGACCAGTCGGCGGACGAGTCGCCAGCGGTCGGGCAGGACGAGCCGTACTCGATCGTGGCCGGCGGTCGCGAGGATCATCTGCGCCGACTCGCCCAGCCAGGGCGGCCGCCGCGCCGACAGGACGGCATGAGCGTCCTCGATCATCGGCGGGATGCCGCGGTTGCCCAGCTTCTTCAGCTCGGCCAGCGTCGCGGTCGCCAGGACGACGATCCGGGCCACCCGCACGCCGTTGGGCCGCGCGGCGACCGTCGCGCGGAATGGTCTCAGCTCGTCGTCGGTCATCATGTCGAGCCAACGAACGAGAGGGCCCGGCACGCCCGCGAAGGCCGCCTTCAGCCGCGCCGCCGCAGTCTTCGCCAGCGCCCGGCGCTGGTCCTCGGTCGCATCCTTGAAGAACGCCAGACACGCCGCGACGTCGTTCCCGTCGAGCACCGCGTGCAAGTCCTCGGGCTTCATGCGAGGTCCTCCACACCGTCGGCCTCGTCGCCCAGCTCGATCTGGACGGCCAGCACGTGCTTGCACGGTCCGCGCTCGCCGTGGTGCTTGGCGTACCACGGGCACGTGCAGGTCGCCGCATCGCCGGCGATCGCGACGCGATGCTCGACGTCGGTGCCCGGCACATACGCCTCGACCCGCGCCTCGTCGCGGCGGGTGATCCGGATACCGCCGCCGGCCACGAGCCTGCGGGCGTCCTTGAGGCGGGGATGCAGGGCCTCGACCTGCGCCAGGTCGAATGGCAGCTCGCGGTGGAAGTAGACCCCCTCCGCCAGGTCGAAGCCGACCAGGCCGCGCGAGCCGAGCGCGGCCAGCGCAGCGACCATCTCGTCGCGTCCCATCGCGAATCGCGACGCCAGCACGTCGGGATCGACGGATGCCTCCCACTGCAGCGAGGCCCGGACTCGCGGCAAGACCTCGGCCCAGCGCTCCTGCGCCAGCGACGAGAGCACCTGGCCCTCGCCCGAGAAGCCGCGCGACGCCTCGGGGCTCAGCACCAGGTGGAACCGGGCTTCGTCGAGCACCAGCTCCCACGCGGTCGCGCCGGAGGACTCGTCGGCGTGGATCCGCAACGACCGCGCATGCCGCGCCAGGGGCTCGAGGACCCGCAGGCGGCCGACCCCGCCGAGCCGGATCGACCCCGGTGCCTTCGTCTGGCCGAGCCTCAGGCCCCGGCCGGCCGGGACGAGCCACGCCGACACGGCTCCGCCGCCGCGCGGCAGCGCGGAGGAACCGCGACGCCTCGGGCCCGGACAGCTCGAGCCGGCGCAACATCCGCGCCTGGTACGCCTGGACCTCGACGAACCCGGCCAGCCATCGCAGCGGCAACGCGACCTTTCGCTCCACGATCGACTCGCCGCCCCGCGACAGCTCGACCGCATCGGCCCCGATCGCCAGGCCGAGGCGATCGCCATCGCGGACCCGCGCCAGCGCCGCGCGCATCCCGGCGTGGAAGTCGACGTTGGTGGTGCCCCGGCCGATCCGCTCGCCGTCCAGGGCCGGCGGCAGGAAGTCCGCCCGCGCGTAGGTGCTGCAGCAGGACGAGAACCCCTCGAACCGGACGACCTCGTCGCCGCAGGTGACCACCGGATCGGCCGGGATGATCCGGGCCAGCATCGCCGGCGGGATGTAGAACCGCGATTGCACGACCTCCACCACCCCGCGCAGCAGGTCCGCGGCGCGGGTCGGTCGAGTGATCCGCCCGCGGAAGAACGCGCGGGCCTCGCCGTCGTTCCCTGAGGTCGCCAGGCGAAGGTCCAGCCCGGCGGTCGACGCGTCCGCCCGGGACGCGAAGCCGTACCGGTAAACGTGCGGGATGGCGGCTCCAGCCATGGGGATCGACCTCGATTCGACGTGGGCACGACCTGTAATCCAACCGTCCTGCCGGGTGCTCACCACGCACCTTGTGAGCCCCGATCGCGACGATCGGCGCTCGCGGAGCTTACCGCAGACTCTTCAACGGCTCGGTACCCGCTTCCCGGTTCTCGACACCCGCGGTCGGGGCACCGTCCAGGGCGATGTGACGCAGGAGCCCCGGCTCCGGCCGCGGGAAGTCGCGGCGGTAGTGGACGCCGCGCGACTCGCGGCGCTCGGAGGCGGCGGCGATCATCAGCCGGGCGACGAGCAGCATGTTCTGCATCGTCCAGCCGGCCGGGTCGTCGAATTCGAGCGGGAGGATGTAGCGGCTCCAGCGGTCGACGCGGTCGGCGGCCTCGGCCAGGCCGGCGGCGTCGCGGGTGATGCCCAGCCGACGCCAGAGCAGCGAGCGGAGCGACTCGCGGACGTCGCCGACGTCGATCCGGGCGCGGGCCTCACCGCGGCTGCGGGGCCGAGACCGGCGGGACCTCGAGCGGACGCGGGCCCTCGCCGTCGAGCATCGGCGACGATGTCCTCGGCGGCGCGGGCGCCGTAGACCAGGCCCTCGAGCAGGCTGTTCGAGGCCAGCCGGTTGGCGCCGTGCAGGCCCGAGCTGGTCACCTCGCCGGCACGCCCAGAGGCCCGGCAGCGTCGTCCGGCCGTCGCGAGTCGACCGTCACGCCGCCGATCATGTAGTGCGCGCCCGGGCAGACCGGGATCGGGTCGCGGGTGATGTCCAGGTCGAACGTCCGGCAGAGCCGGTCGATCCCCGGGAACCGCCGGCGAATCGCGTCGGCGTCGAGGTGCGAGAGGTCGAGGTAGACGTTCGGGTGCTGCGTCTGGGCCATCTGCGCGGCGATCGCCAGCGAGACGTCGTCGCGCGGGGCCAGCTCGGCGAGCGGGTGATAGCCCGGCATGAACCGCTCGCCGCTGACAGTCGCGCAGATAGGCCCCCTCGCCGCGCAGGGCCTCGGTCAGGAGGTGTCGCGTCGAGCCGGCGATGTACAGCACGGTCGGGTGGAACTGCATGAACTCCATGTCGCGCAGCTCGGCGCCGGCGCGATAGGCCATGGCATGGCCGTCGGCGGTGGCGATCGGCGGGTTGGTCGTCTCGCGGAAGAGCTGGCCGGCGCCCCCGGTGGCCAGCAGCGACGGCCCGGGCCCACACCAGCGACGGTCCGCGGCGACGGTCCCAGACCAGCACGCCCCGGCACCGTCCGTCGTGGGTCAGCAGGTCGATCGTGAAGCTGTTGGCCCAGAGCCGGATGTTGGGCCGGGCGCGGGCCTTGTGGATCACGGCGCGCATGATCTCGCGGCCGGTCTCGTCGCCGAGCGCGTGGACGATCCGCGCGTGCGAGTGGCCCCCCTCGCGGCCCAGCGCGACGTGGCCGTCGACCTCGTCGAAGTGCGTGCCCCAATCGATCAGCTCGCCGATCCGCGACGGGCGCCTCGCGCACGACCATCTCGACGACCTCGGGGTCGCACAGGCCCTTGCCGGCCGCCAGCGTGTCGGCGATGTGGTTGTCGAAGCGGTCCTCGGGGTCGAGCACGCCGGCGATGCCGCCCTGGGCGTACTGGCTGTTGCTCTCGCGCACCTCGTCCTTGGTCACGACCAGGACGCGGTAGCGCTCGGGAATCCCGAGCGCGGCGCGCAGGCCCGCGATCCCGCCGCCGATGACCAGGACATCGGTGAAATGGTGCGGCAGCTCGCGGGGGTCGAAGCCCACGAGGTAACGCCGCGGACGGATCGAGGGGTGGAGCGTCATGGGTCCGGTGGAACCTGGGGATCGTCGGTCGATCGTTGGGTCGTGGCCGGTCTCGGCCCGGTTGCTGGCTGCGGCGGGAGGTGAACCCGACCGCCCCTTCCGGAACAGGCATGGATTGGTATGAGGCCGCCCTGCCGCCGGCCCGGGCAGTTTCCGGATCGGCGGCAGGGCCGTCTCCTACGACAGATTTGGTGCCTGGGGCAGGGCCGCCCCAGGCACCAGGATTATCGTATCCGTCGAGGCCCCGCCCGGCGAGGATCGATCAGGGCCTGGCGGTCGCGGCCGCCGCGGGGTTGGCGGCCTTCTTGCGCGGCGCGTCCTTGGTGGCGAGCGTCGAGCGGTAGCTGCTGAGCTTGTCGCGCCGACTCGCGGCGCCTCGTTGGTGATGCCCTGGGTATTGCCGCGGTCGGTGTCCTTGGCGATCCCGCCCTGGCGGATCTTGTCGGTGCTGAACTTCCGGGTGCCGGCGCCGGGGAGGTCCGAGCCGGGCGCGGCGGCGGGCTGCTCGCCGACCTTGACCTCGACCTCGCGGCCCTCGCGGCCCACGTCTGCGCTTGGGCTTCTCGAACTTCCTGGCGGCGTACTGGGCGATCTGATCCTTGGTGTAGCCCCGATCCTCCAGCTCCTTGACGACGCTGGCGTCCTTCAGGGCATCCGTGATCTTGCCGATCGACAGGTTGGCCTGGGGCCCGTTTTTCGGCGCCACGTCGTCGGTGCCGAAGGGCTTGTCGGGTTGCTCGGCGGGCGGGGAGGGCTGGGATTCGTCCTTGGGCAGCTCGCCGTTGCCGGTCGGGACCGTTTTCGGGGCCCTTACCGCCTGTGACGGGGTTGCTCATGCCGCCGCCGCCGGGCGACTCGCCCTGGCCCTGGCCCTGGCCCTTGCCGGTGCCGCTTGACTGACCCTGACCCGAGCCCGGCTGGCCGCCGTTCTGGCCGGGCTGGCTGCCGGGCTGGCCGCTCTGTTCGCCCGACGGCGAGCCCTTGCCGTCGGACTGGCCGGGCTGGCTGCTGCCGCTGGGCTGGGTCGAACCATTTCCGGCTTCGTCGCCAACCCGCGAGGCGGCCTTCTGCGTGCCGGCGCCGTGCTGGCCGCCGCCGGCCTCGGCGGGCTCGTTCTCTCCGGCCCCCGGCATCTGCTGGTTGCCCGCCCGAGGATTCCCGCCGGGCTTTCTCCCCTCCTCGGCGGGCTTCTCGCCCGGTTGCCGCGGCTTGCCCTGGGCATCCGTATTACCCTGGCCCGGCTGGCCGGGAGTCATCGCACCCTGACCCTCGCCGGGTTGGCCCGCGCCGGCTGATTGCCCTGGCCCGGCTGATTGCCCTGGCCCGGCTGGTTGCCCTGGCCCGGCTGGTTGCCCTGGCCCTGACCGGGTTGGTTGCCCTGACCCGGCTGATTGCCCTGGCCTTGGCCGGGTTGATTGCCCTGGCCGGGCTGGTTGCCCTCGCCTTGGCCCGGCTGGTTGCCCTCACCCTGGCCCTGACCCTGCTGGTTGCCTTGGCCGGGCTGATTGCCCTGGCCGGGTTGGTTACCTTGGCCCGGCTGATTGCCCTGGCCGGGCTTGTTGCCCTGAGGCTGACCGCCCTGCGGTTGACCGGCCTGGGGCTGACCCGGTGCTCCCTGCGATGGCGAGGGCACTCCGCTGGGTCGGAGCTCGTCTTGCAAGGGGGGCGTCTGGGGTTGCTGGGGCAGCAGTTCATCGGCGCGGGGGGGCGGTGCGTCCGGCTCGGTGGGCTGCTTCTTCTGGGTCTTTTCCTTGGCCTGGGGCTCGGTGTCCTGGTGGGGAGGGAGCTTCTCCTCGCCGGGCTTGGGCTTGGCCTTGGGGTCGGTGTCCTGCTTGTCCGAGGTGGATTTGCGGGCGTCGGCCTTCGGCTGGGCCTTGGGGTCGGTCGTGGGTTCCTTGTTATCGGTCTGACGGGTGGTGGTCGGGGGCTTCGACGGATCGCTCGGCTTGCCGCCGGCGCCGGGCTGCCTCTCGGCCGAAGGAGGCTTCTGATCGTCCTTGGTGGTGCCCGAGGCGCCGCCCGGGTTCATGTCCTGCTGATCGCCACCCGCCGCGTTGCCGCGGGGCAGGTCGGGCTTATTGTCGGGCTGCCGCATGCCGTCGGGATTGGGGTTCTCGCCGTTCTTGGGGTTGCCGGCGTCCGAGCCGGAGCCCGGCTTCTGGGCGCGCTCGGTGTCCTTCGGCCCCTGCGACGACTGCTGGTTCCCCTGCGGCCTGGGAGCGTCGGACTGGGGATCGCCGGCCCTGCCTTGTTGTGCGCCCTTCTCTTGCGGATCTCCCGGTCCCTTTGGCTGACCCTGCGGCTTCATTCCCTGCGGGTTGCCGCCCTGCGGCTGGTTGCCACCTTGCTGGTCGGCGCCCTGCGGCTTCGCGCCCTGCTGGTTGCCGCCCTGTTGATTGCCGCTTTGCGGCTTCGTTCCCTGCTGGTTGCCACCTTGCTGGTCGGCGCCCTGCGGCTTGCCACCTTGCTGGTTGCCGGCTTGTTGGTCGGCACCTTGCGGCTTGGCGCCCTGTTGATTGCCGCCTTGCTGCTGGTCGGCGCCCTGCAGCTTGCCGCCTTGCTGGTTGCCGCCCTGCTGGTTGTTGCCGCCTTGCTGTTGGTTGCCGCCCTGCTGGTCGGCGCCCTGCGGCTTCATTCCCTGCTGGTTGCCACCCTGCTGGTTGCCGCCCTGCTGGTCGGCGCCCTGCGGCTTGCCACCTTGCTGGTTGTCACCCTGCTGCTGCTTGCCGCCTTGCTGCTGGTCGGCGCCCTGCGGCTTCATTCCCTGCTGGTTGCCACCCTGCTGCTGGTTGCCGCCTTGCGGCTTGCCGGCTTGCTGGTCGCCCCCCTGCTGGTTGTTGCCGCCCTGCGGCTGGTTGCCGCCTTGTTGGTCGGCACCTTGCGGCTTGCCGCCCTGCTGATTGCCGGCTTGCTGCTGGTCGGCGCCCTGCGGCTTGCCGCCTTGCTGGTTGCCGCCTTGTTGGTCGGCACCTTGCGGCTTCGTTCCCTGCTGGTTGCCGGCTTGCTGGTTGCCGCCCTGCTGGTTGTTGCCGCCTTGCTGTTGGTTGCCGCCCTGCTGGTCGGCGCCCTGCGGCTTCATTCCCTGCTGGTTGCCACCCTGCTGGTCGGCGCCCTGCGGCTTGCCACCTTGCTGGTTGCCACCCTGCTGCTGGTTGCCGCCTTGCTGCTTGCCGCCTTGCTGCTGGTCGGCGCCCTGCGGCTTCATTCCCTGCTGGTTGCCACCCTGCTGCTGGTTGCCGCCTTGCGGCTTGCCGGCTTGCTGGTCGCCCCCCTGCTGCTGGTTGCCGCCCTGCTGGTCGGCACCCTGCGGCTTGCCGGCTTGCTGGTTGCCGCCCTGCTGGTTGTTGCCGCCTTGCTGTTGGTTGCCGCCCTGCTGGTCGGCGCCCTGCGGCTTGCCGGCTTGCTGGTTGCCGCCCTGCTGGTTGTTGCCGCCTTGCTGTTGGTTGCCGCCCTGCGGCTTGCCGGCTTGCTGGTTGCCGCCCTGCTGGTTGTTGCCGCCTTGCTGTTGGTTGCCGCCCTGCGGCTTGCCGGCTTGCTGGTTGCCGCCCTGCTGGTCGGCGCCCTGCGGCTTCATTCCCTGCTGGTTGCCACCCTGCTGGTTGCCACCCTGCTGGTTGCCGGCTTGCTGGTTGCCGCCTTGCGGCTTCGCGCCCTGCTGCTGGTTGCCGGCTTGCTGGTTGCCACCCTGCTGGTCGGCGCCCTGCGGCTTGCCACCCTGCTGGTTGCCGGCTTGCTGGTTGCCACCCTGCTGGTCGGCACCTTGCGGCTTGCCACCTTGCTGGTTGCCGGCTTGCTGGTTGCCACCCTGCTGGTCGGCACCTTGCGGCTTGCCGCCCTGCTGGTTGCCGCCTTGCGGCTTCGCGCCCTGCTGCTGGTTGCCGGCTTGCTGGTTGCCACCCTGCTGGTCGGCGCCCTGCGGCTTGCCACCTTGCTGGTTGCCGGCTTGCTGGTTGCCGGCTTGCTGGTTGCCACCCTGCTGGTCGGCGCCCTGCGGCTTGCCACCTTGCTGGTTGCCGCCCTGCGGCTGGTTGCCGCCTTGTTGGTCGGCACCTTGCGGCTTGCCGCCCTGCTGGTTGCCGCCTTGCTGGTTGCCGCCCTGCTGTTGGTTGCCGCCTTGCTGCTGGTTGCCGCCTTGCTGCTGGTTGCCGCCCTGCTGTTGGTTGCCGCCTTGCTGCTGGTTGCCGCCTTGCTGGTCGGCGCCCTGCGGCTTGCCGCCCTGCGGCTTGCCGCCCTGCTGGTTGCCGCCCTGCTGTTGGTTGCCGCCCTGCTGCTGGTTGCCGCCTTGCTGCTGGTTGCCGCCTTGCTGCTGGTTGCCGCCTTGCTGGTCGGCGCCCTGCGGCTTGCCGCCCTGCTGGTTGCCGCCTTGCTGGTTGCCGCCCTGCTGTTGGTTGCCGCCTTGCTGCTGGTTGCCGCCTTGCTGCTGGTTGCCGCCTTGCTGCTGGTTGCCGCCTTGCTGGTCGGCGCCCTGCGGCTTGCCGCCCTGCTGCTGGTTGCCGCCTTGCTGCTGGTTGCCGCCTTGCTGGTTGCCCTGCTGATTGGCGCCCTGCGGCTTGCCTTGCTGGTTGCCGCCTTGCGGGTTGGGCTGGCGCTGTCCCGGCTGATCCATCTGCCCCGGCGCCACCTGGTTGTCGGGATCGGCCCCGGGTTGCTGGCGGACGGCGTCGTTGGGCTGGGCCGGGTTGTTGTTGTTCGGAGGCTGGTTGGCCCCGGGCGGGGAGTTCTCGCGGACTCCCTGCTGGACCTGGTTCCCAGGATCGCCGGCTCCCTGCTGCGGCTGGTTCGCGCCGGGCGCGCCCTGGCCGCCGGCCTTCGGCTGCTGCCGCACGCCCTGGTTCTGCGGGTTGGGACGATTCGCCGCGCCGCCCGGGTTGCCGGGACCGGCCTTGTCCGGTTGCTGCGCGTTCTCGGCCCCCGGCACGCGGGGGGTTGTCCCGGGTTGCCTACCTGGCCAGGGCGCTGGGCCTGCTTCTTCCGCAGGATGTCGCGGAGCTCCTGCTCGAGCTTCCGGTCCTGGGGGTTCGCGGCCGGGTTTTCCTGCGGCGGGCCGTTCTGCGGGACGTTGTTGTTGTCGTCGGGGCTGACGCCCGCGTCGGGGCCGGCGGACACGTCGCCCGGCGGCCGGTCACCCGGAGGGGCGGAATTGTCGGAGGCGCCCCGGCGTTCCGGTCCTCCTGATTGGCCCCGGGCTGGGGCTCCTCGTCCCGCTCGTTCTTCAGGTCTTCGGGGGTGGCCTGGTTGGTGCGCTCGAGCTGCTGGCGCTCCTCGCGCTGCTTCTCGATCTTCTGCTTCTCCGGCGCGGCGACCGGGTCGATCACCTCGATGATCTGGCGGGCCGTCTCGAAGCGGTTCGAGACCTTCTCCTTGTTGTCGCGGACCGTCAGCCAGTAGGTGATCTTGTCGCCCGGCTTGGAGTGGTTCTTCTCCAGGTCGATCGTGTGGGTGGCGTCGAACACGAGCTGGGGCTCGCGGTTCTCCATGTAGTCCCTGGAGATCGGCACCTCCTTGTTCTGCTGGACGTGGACCGTCGCCTCCTTGATGCCGTGGTCGTCCTTGCCTGCATCACCAGGTCGACCTTCACATTCGCCGGGACGCGGACCAGCGGCTGCTCGGGCCGGAGGAATTTGGCCGTGGGCGGCAGGTCGGGCTCGGCGATGATGTCGTAGTTCACCGGGCTAGGGTTGACCTGCTCGCCGTCGCCTTGGTCGTGCGGAAGATGACCTGGTAGGTCCCCGACTTGGTGACCGTGAACGTCCCCGTGAGCTGGGTCGGGTCCTGGCTCGAGATGGTCATCTCCAGCGGGCTGAGGTCCTGCGAGCCGAAGTTGATCGTGGCGTGCGACGCCGGCATGTTGGCCTGCGCGTGCACCGTGACCTCGGTCCCCTCGATGGCGTTGACCTCGCCGCCCTCGATCCCCTTGCGATCCTCGGCCTTGACGTAGGCGGGGAACTTCAGGTCGTGCGTGATCGCCACGATCGTCGGCGCCGCCTTGACCTCCAGGCGGTAATGCCGCGACTCGGCGTCGCCGCCGGTGAAGTAGTAGTCCAGGTCCTGCTGGACGTTGCTCATCGAGACCTGCCAGGGGTCGTACATGTTCTTCCCCGGCGCGAGGTCCTTGACGGCGTAGAACTTGCCGCCGTCGCTGCTGTGGTGCAGCACGACCTTCTCGGGCCGGACGCCCTGGACCTCGACCTCGAAATTCACCCGCGCGCCGGCGATCACCTCGCGCCAGCTCGGTGTTGTCGCCCGGCTTGATGTTCACGAGCTGGGTGTACGTCGGGCGGCTGACGTCGGCGAGGAAGCGCCCGGCGGGCCGAGTCGAGGATGCTCCGCGGCGCGGCCACCAGGTAGACGCAATCAGACGACGATCACCGCCGACAGGGCGTAGACCATCTGCATCATCCGCCGCTGGTTCACGGCCGAGTCGACGTCGACCTGGGTGAGGTCCGTCGACGGCCCGCGATTCCAGCGTGGCGAGCACGGCGCTGCGGCAACTGGTCGGGATGGCGTCGCAGCTCCAGGTAGTTGATCAGGCTATTCTTGAACCCCGGATCGGCCGACTCGATCGTCTTGGCCGCGTACAGCGCGTTGATCCGCCCGATCACCGGCATCGCCACCCGCAGCGCGCGATAGACGGCCGCCGCGCCGAGGCCGACGAAGAAGATCGTCCCCCGCAGCCAGTACGGCATCCCCATCATGTGGTCGAGCACGATCTCGAGGAACAGCACCCCCAGGAAGCCGACCAGCAGGGTCAGGCAGGCGGTGGCAATGTCCGTGAGCTTGATCCTGCGCCGCGTGCGCTGGAGCTGGTGCTCGATGAATTGATCGTAATCCAGCAGCTTGCCGAATGACTGCGACTGCGTCCCTACGGCCATGTCGCGGGCTCCTCGCAGGACGTCCTTGGGTCGTTGACGTGGAATGGTCCATTTATTATACGCCCCCGCCGCGCGAAAGGAACGACTCTTGTCGTCGGGCCTCGACGAATCCTCTCGGACTCGCCGTCACCGCCCGCCGCACGCTCGTCTCCTCCGTCGGCCCATGGAACGGGCGGCGGGGGACCAGTCACCGGCCGGAACGCGATCGGACCGGCGCCGGCCGAGCGGTCCAGCCGTTCACTCGCCATACCCTCCGACCCACTCCGCTTGCCCAGGAGTCACTCCGAGACATCAGGCATGCGCCCCGCCCCCATTGCCGCGCCACACCGTCCACCCTTGCATCCAATCCGTCTCGCCACCAATTCGTCGAGAACTGGCTTCGTTTGCTCGATTTCGCCGCCCGCCCCAGCCTTCTGGCTGCTATTCTGGCCGAATTGGGGGCTTTGCACAACGGTAGGCTCCTGCCCAACGATGTTGCGGGCTGCACAACGAATCGAGGCCGAAAGAATTCATTCCGGTGCCGGCGGGTCGGGCTCGACGGGGAGCCAGGGGCGACGGGCGGCGGCCTTGTACTTGTCATAGAGGCCCAGGTGGTATTTCGCCTTGCGTCGCAACCGCATAGTTTCCGCCATGCCGCGGTGTGGGAGGGTGAGGTAGATCCAGGTGAATCTGTTCAGATGGGCTGAGGCGGTCCTGGAGTATTTGAGCGATCGTAGTCCGGATGCGCCGATTCCGAGCAGCAACCCCACGACCGCCACCGCGACCATCCACCGCCGCGTCGTCATCCTGATCCGTGGGAGTTGCATGGATGTGAGTTATTTTGGGAGGACACACTACCGAGACTTCCTGGGCAGAACCGCGAGAGGCCAAGTCTTGGGACTGTCTCCGCGGCCACGGTTTCAAGTTGACAGTTGTCGCGTGGACAGAAAAACATAATTGCTGCGCGTGACTTACTACTGTTTCTTCAGTTGTAGCATCAAGGTCGCCGCGGAAACTGTCAACTCCGATACCCCATTCAAAGCACCGGAAATGGTTCGAGCACTTCGACCGGGGACAGGACAGGGACGGGCGAGCCGGCGAAGTTCTTCGGGTTGCGGGTGACTCGGCAACCGCCGCTCAGGACGATCCCATCGGGTCCAGGAGGAGATTGTGTGCATGCATTTCATATTCCAGGGCCCCCAAAACCCCCTCTACCCCCTCGGCTCTTCTTTCTCCCCCTACTATCAGGATGTATCAGGTTTGCAAAAACTGAAATGCACCTATCGGCGAAATGTGGCATTTCCTTGACGCAAGCCCTTTGGACAGAAGCAGAAAAAATACTTGGAAATTTCCTGAGATTTTCCGGCGCGGCGGCGGTTTCCGTGATTCGGTTCATATTTGGCCGGTTGTTCGCGATTTGGCGTGAGTCTCAGAAGCCGCTATTAACGAGGCTGAAAGCCTCAAAGTGGCCCCTTTGGCCCGCTCGGGAGAGCCGTCGGCCCGGGCCGATGTCGGTCACGCTTCCGCCGGCACGGTCCGGCCCGACCGACCGGATCGGAGCGGCGTCAGGCTGAAGCCTGGCCTACGGGAGTCGGCCCGGGCCGTCGGCCGGGCCGGAGACCCGCGCCGAACCGCGAACCGCCGATCAGGCCGAGAGGGCGTCGGGCTCGTCGAGCGCCTCGGCCATCCGGGCGAAGACGTCGTCCCAGTCGCCCCAGCGGCGCTGGCGGAATAGTCGCATCGTGGGATACCAGGGACTGTCGTCGCGGCCGGTGAGCCATCGCCAGTCGGCGGCGAACGGCAGCGCCAGCCAGACCGGCACGCCCAGCGCCGGCGAGGTGCGCCACCGAGGTGTCGGAGGCGATCACCAGGTCGAGGCTCGAGACGACCGCGGCGGTGTCCATGAAGTCGCCCAGCGCGTCGGCCAGGTCCACGATCGGCAACCGTCCGCCCAGGCCGGCGATCTGCTCGCGGCCGTGGCCCTTCTGGAGGCTGTAGAACCGCACGCCCGGCCGGGCGGCGATCGTCGCCAGCCGCTCGAGCGGGTATGAGCGGAATCGGTCGCGGACATAGGTCGGGTTCCCCTGCCAGGCCACGCCGATGCAGAGCTCGTCCGTGGCAGGCAGCGACTCGGCCCACGATCGCACGAGCGCGGGGTCCGCCGACAGGTAGGGGACCGATCGCCGGGATGCTCGCCGAGTCAGTGCCGAAGATCGCCGGCAGGCTCATCAGCGGGGCGTAGACGTCGAAATCGGGCAGCGAGCCGCCCTCCACGACCACCAGGTCGATCCCCTCGCAGGTCGCCAGCAGCCGCGCCAGCGCGCGCGGGGCAGGCCACGACCACCCGGCCGCCCCGGGCCCGGACCATCGTCGCGTAGCGGATGAAATGGATCGCGTCGCCCAGGCCGTGGTCGGCATAGAGCAGGATCGTCCGCCCCTCGAGCGGGCCACCGTCCCAGCGCCGGCCGGTGGAAATTCGGGATCGTCCATTGCGGGCACCGCAGCCGCCACTCGTATTCGGGCCAGCCATGGCCGTAGTCCTCCATCTCGAGCCAGGCCATCGACCGGCTGAGGTGGATCATCGCCTCTGTCGGGCCGGAGCGCCAGCGCCCGGCCGTAGCTGGCGATCGACTCGGACGCCCGACCCGCCGAGCGCAGGGCGTTGCCGAGGTTGTGGTGCGCCTCCACGTAATCCGGCCGGAGCTCGATCGCCCGACGATACGACGCGGCGGCCTCGTCGAGCGCGCCGCGCTCGTGCAGCGCATTACCCAGGTTATTGTACGCCTCCGCATAATCGGGCCGGAGCTCGATCGCCCGGCGGAGCAGGCCGAGCGCCTCGCTCGCCCTGGCCCATCGCGTGCAACGCAAGGGCCAGGTTATTGTAGGCGTCGGCCAGGTCGGGCGCCAGGTGGATCGCCCGCCGGTAGCAGGTCGACGCCTCCTCGAGCCGTCCCCGCAATTGCGCGATCGCGCCGATCATGTACCAGGCCCGGCCGACGGTGGCATCGCGCTCGAGCACCCGGCCATACCAGCCGATCGCGGCGTCCAGGTCGCCCGCCTCGAAGCTCCGCCAACCCGCCGCCATCAGCTCTTCGATCGTCGTCATCGGCCCACGGGACCTCATTCGGCCGGCGATTCATCCAATCATGCGGCGGGGTCGGTTCTCCCAAGAATTAACGGTTTTTCCGGGTTGCGGCCAGAGGGGATTGGTAAAATGGTGGGCCAAGGGGCGCGATCTCGATCCGTCCCGATCGGGACGGCGACGGCCGCGAGGACCTCGAGGTGGATGAGGGAAAATCGGGTTGACGAGCCAAGGATCGACCGGTCGGACGGCTCGCTGGGACGGACCGGCGAGGCGAGGATCTCGAGGCGCGGCCCGTACGGCTCTTGCGACCGTCGGCATGCCTCTTGCTAATCTCACGGCCACTCCGATAGGCGGGGAATGCACCCAAGGCGTGCGGGCCCCGGTAAGCCTTCGACGGCCGGCCGCTTGCGAGGCGGCGGGTCCGAGGGATCACAGGACGATCGTGACCGCAAAAGTTCTCACCCGATCGAATCGCCAGGATCGCGGCCACGGAACACGGAAGACGAGACGAGACCGCACCATGTCCGACCTGCATTTCCGCGGGAATCGATGGCCCACCCTGGGCATTGAGATCGAGCTCCAACTGGTCGATCGCGCGTCCATGTCGCTGCAGCAGCGCCATCGGCGAGATCCTCGCCGGCCTACCCGACGGCCTGCACGACTCGGTCAAGCCCGAGTTCATGCAGTGCTATGTCGAGATCAACACGGGCGTCTGCCGGACGGTGGACGACGTGGAGGCCGACCTGGCGCCGAAGGTCCGCGCGGTCGAGCGGGCGGCCGACCGGCACGGCGTCCGGCTGGCCTGGGCGGCGACGCACCCGTTCTCGCGCTGGCGGGACCAGAAGATCACGCCCAACGACCGCTATTACCGGCTGGCCGAGCAGCTCTGCAGGAGACGGTGGTGCGGCCGGTGACGTTCGGCCTGCACGTGCACGTCGGCGTCGAGTCGGGGGACCGGGCGATCCAGGTCGGCGCATCGCATCCAGCGGGACCTGCCGATCCTGCTGGCGATCTCGGCCAATAGCCCGTTCTGGCACGGGCGGGCGACCGGGCACCACGCGCACCGGATCGAGGTGCTCGAGGGCTTCCCGACCGGCGGGATGATGCCGCCCCTGTCGTCGTGGGGCGAGTTCCTGGACCTGCTGGGCCAGATGAAGGCGGCGGGGTTCGTCGAGTCGCACCGAGAGCTCTGGTGGGATGTTCGGCCCGAGCGCGGAGAACGGGACGCTCGAGGTGCGGATCTGCGACATGCCGGCGGACATGCCCGATCTGCTCGGCCTGACGGCGATGATCCAGTGCCTGGTGCAGGCGACCGCCGAGGAGATCGCGGCCGATGCACCCGCCGGTCCCGAGCCGCACCCGCTGCTCGTCCGCCAGAACCGTTGGCGCGCCTGCCGCTATGGACCCGACGCCGAGCTGGTCGATCCCTCGACCCTGACGACGCGGCCGGCCCGCGTCGCGGCCCAGGCGCTGATCGACCGGCTCGAGCCGGTCGCCGACCGGCTGGGATGCCGCCGAGGGCTGGCCCACGCCCGCGAGATGACCGCCCGGCCGACGGGCTCGGAGCGGCAGTTGCAGTTGTATCGCGAGCTCGGCGACCTGGCCGAGGTCGTCCGGCGGCTCTCAGGCCGCAGCCGGCTCTCGGCCGAGCCGGCGCCGGCCGCCGCGATGCCCGCCCGCGTCGGCCCGTGGCCGGGCGCCACGATCCGACCCACCGTGCCGCCGGGGATCTCCGTGCCGTGAAAGGCGGGGCAGCAGGCATCGCAGCCGGACTTCTTGCAGAGAGGCCACGCCGCAACGCATCCAGAAGATCGAACCACAGAGGCAACGAGACACAGAGAAATCACCGAGAAAACTCGATTGATCTCTCCCTGGCTGGCCTCGCGTCCGGACTTTCTCGCGTGAAAATCGGCTCCTTCGGAGTCCGGTCTCGGCAGTGGGAGGGCGAGAGTCTCAAAAAGCTGGCCCCGCCGAATACCACGCCTTGCAAGACAGACGCCGGGGCCAGTCTTGAGGAGCGGCCAGGAGACGTCAGCGGCGCCTTGGCTCGACCACGACCTCGCCGAGGTCAACCGTCTGGCCCGGCTCGGGGGTGAAATCGCGGCCGCGGAATCGATACGGCGCCCGGGGATCAGGTTGGGGAGGGTCAGACGGCCGTCGGCGCCGGGCTGCGGGAGATGGTCCGGGTCGAAGTCGAGGTTGATCTGGTAGGCGAAGTCCCCGGGGATGGTATCGATGTTCTTGTTGATCTCCTCCCAGTCCGGGCCGGGGGTGATGACCACCCGCAGATTGGCGAGCTGGCTGCGGGCTTCCTGGTAGTCGGGCACCTTGCCATCGGGTCGCTTGAGGAGGAACCTGGCGGACGCCGTGGGCCGCAGCCGCACCGTGATCGGGCCGTTTGCCCCCAGTCGGCCCGAGATCTCCGCGGTGCCGCCAAGGTGGTCCTTCGGGTCGAGAAAGTAGAACGTGACCGGCTTCTCCGGGTCGCACCCGGGGATCTCGAACCGGCCGTCCTTCACCTCGATCCGCGGCGGATCGCCGTTGCCGGCGGTCATCGGGTAGGGACGCTCGCCGTAGGGGACGTAGCCCCGCCCGAACGCGAACGCCTCGGCGACCGGTCGGCCGTCGAGCGAGACGACGCGGCCCGCGACGGTGACGCCACGACGCAGCCGCAGCTCCAGCGGTCGCGGCGCCTCGCCATCCTTGAGATTCAGGACCGCGTGGGCGTCGGGATACAGTCGCAAGCTGGGACGGGCGCCCGCCCCTAACTCGACGTTGCTCGTCGTGAGGTGCAGGTAGTCGGCGCTCGGGCCGCGAACCAGCAGGTGCCCCGGTCCGGTCGGCACCGTCATCGTGAACCGGCCGTCGGGCCCGCTGACGGCGGCGATCGACGGCATCCGGACGGGTCGCGAGCCGGCGCGACGATTCTGCTCATAGCCGATCCAGCCGCCAGCGACCGGAGTGCCCGACGGATCCTCGATCAACCGGCCGCTTACGACCGCGCCTTGCCCGAGCTTCAACTCGATGGCGTGTTGCACGGCCCCCCTGGGCCAGTTGACGTCGAGACGGGCAGGAAGGCACGGCTCGCCCTCTGGGGGATAGACCTCGACCCAGAACCTGTCACCCGGCCAGGGGTTCATCCGGGCGCGGCCCTGTCCATCGGTCCGGGCGCGGGCGACCTCGGGCCGTGGTCTCCTCGCCTCCTCCGACCGGATGCCAATCCGGGCGCCCGCCACCGGCCGGCCGTCGTCGTGGACGACCCGGACGTCCAGGGTCTGCGCCGCCCGCAGCGTCGTCGCGGTACCGGGCCGGAGCGTCGGCTCGGCCCTCCTGTTGACAGGCCCGTCGACGTGGAGCGAGAACGCCTGGCGCACGAACCGCGGATCATCGATCTCGATGGTCGCCGGCGCATTGGGGCCCAGCCCGAGCAACCGGAATCGGCCATTGGCGTCGGTCGTCGCGGGCGAGGGCCAGAGGGTCGGCGAGCCCTTCGGATGGTAGGGCAGGATCTCGCCGTACCCGCCCGGGAGGCGCAGCCTGGCGACGCGGACGGCAATCCCCGCGGCGGGCTGTCCCTGGATGTCAACCAGCCGGCCCTCGACGGGGTGCTCGGGCGACAGGGCGATGGATGCCTCCTGGTGGGCGGCATCGGTCCTGAGCTCGACCACCCCGAAGCCCCGCGCGGGCGCGGTCGCGATCAGCGCCAGGCGAGCGAGCTGTGACGCGGCGATGGCCGGAAAGCTGAGTGCGAACCGGCCGTCGGCGTCGGCCGTGGCCGCACCCATCAGCAGACCGGGAGGCGGGCCGTCCAGGTCGCTGACCAGCCGTTTGCGGTCGGATAGGACCGCGATGCGGGCATTCGGCAGCGGCCTCCCTTCCGGGTCGACGACACGGCCGGCGATGGTCATCGTCCGTTCGCTGGGGCGGGCCGCATCGGGAGGGCGGGGCGCATCGGGAGCCTGAGCCGCCGTCCGAGCCCCCGTCCCCAGGCGCTCGCCGGGAGGCGCGCCTTCCCGGGAGCACGCGAAGGCGTTGAACGAGAGCGCCGCCGCGCCGGCGCCGGCGACGGCCAGGAACAAGAAGGAGATCGCAGCCAGCCTGAGCTTGTGGTGGAGCATGGTACGCAGGACATCCTGGGCCATGGCCGCGGCGGAGGCCGAGAGCGTTCCACCGGCCGCGCCCCGATGCGCCGCGAAGGCGATCGCCGCCCGCGTGGTGGTTTCGCACAGGAGGGATGGGGCGGACGCCCCGACAGATCGCGGCACCATGAGCGCGGCCATCGCCGCGCCCGACGGCGCGAAGCCGCGGCGCGCGAGCCCGCGGCGCAGCTTGTCGCGCGCCCGGGCCAGCCGGCTGCGGACTGTCCCGATGGGCCACCGCAGCCGGTGTGCCGCCTCGTTGAGCGTGAGGCCCTCGAAATAGCAGAGGACCACCGCCAGGCGGAACGGCTGAGGCAGGCGATCGATCTCTTCGTGGAGAGCCGCGGCTTGCTCGCGGGATATGATCGCCTGATCGGCCGGTGGAACGGTCAGCTCGACCGGAAGACTCGACTTCCAATCCGGATGCCCCATGGAGTCGCTGTCCTCGTTTCGCCGCAGGCGATCGAGCCGGACCCTCGCCTTCCGCGCCGTGAGGATCGCTACGCCATGGAGCCAGGCGCCGAATCGATCGGGGTCACGGATCGAGAGCGCCCTGCGGGCGAGCACGAGGAAGACCGCCTGGAACGCATCCTCGGCGAGATGGCGGTCGGCCACGAACTGTCGGCAGACGTGGAGGACCATCGGCCCGTAGCGAGCCACGAGCGCGGCGAACGCCGCGTCCCCGGCCGCATCCGAGCCGGCGGTGAACCGCTCCAGCAGTTGCCGGTCGGCCAGACCGGCGACCGAGCCGCCCTCGAAGACCGACTCGATCTGCCCGACGAACGTCCTTGCCCCGTGCGCCATATCATTGACCCCGCTTGCACGGATCTCCCGGTTCGCGCCGATCCTCCAAATAGATAGTGCCGCGCGGCCGTTCATGATATCCCGAGTCGAGTGCGAAAGAATCGCCGGGAGCAAAGGAGACTTCTCGCGGAACGCCACCGTCGCGAGTGCGTTGCCGCCTGATCTGCGGAGGCGCCGACCGCCCCCTCATCGGCCCTTCGGGCACCTCCTCTCCGCCCGGGGCTCGGCGGGAGGGGTTGGAGATCGGAGGAGTCTCGAGAAAAGCCTGGCCGCAGGCCTTCAGGAGCCCTTTATCACACGGACGATGAAGATCTGCGTGCGGGTGCCAACGAGCCCGACGTGCCCGCGACTTGATTCTGGTTCGACCGAGCGACCACGGCGAAGGTTGTATGAGACCGGGGGATCTGAGGGCTTTCCGAAAGCCGACGGTCAGTTCCTAGGCTCTTCTTCGGCCCTCCGTGAACCACCCTTCCAGGGTGCGAGGCCCCAACATATTCACCGAATTGGTATCCGTTGGTAATTCCAGCAGCAAGAGTTCCCTTATAGGACGTCGCAACCGACGAGATATCAAGACCTTACGAACACCTTGAAAGTGGTAGCTCGATCCACCCTACGGGACGGACCACTTGCCACTTTGGTTGCGGCCGAAGGCTGCGCTGTGGTTCAATTGTCCCTGCGGGTTGGACCCTGCGATGCGGATTCCCCCGGCCGGGAGAACTGGCGGTCACGCCGTCGGCCGGACATCGATCGTCGGACGGACGACGACGTCAGGCCCTGCCTTGCCGAGGTTCCACTCTCATGGCCTGGGCCTGCTGGTCGTCGTCTTGAGGATGCGCGCGAGCCGGCCGGTCGGAACGTCGATCATTCCAACAGACTGCATGTCGCAGTAGACGAGCATCCGACCATCTGGCGAGAACGCCACGGAGCTGGTTTCATTCCCCTCGCCTTCGTACGTCCAGAGGAGCTTGCCGGTCGCCATGTCCCAGAGCCTGACCTCGCCGAGGTGCCTTTCCATGGTGCCGTCTTTCCGCCAGGGCCCGTTGCCGCCGGCGGCGACGGTCTTCCCGTCGGGCGAGACGGCGATGGTCCTCACGTCGCCCGAAGGGAACTCCAGGGTGTGGAGCACCTGACCGGTTGCGACATCCCAGATCGTGGCAAGGCCGGCGGGGCGCCGACCGTCCGCCGCGGGCGGCTGTCCGGGCCGCCGGCGATCAGCTTCCGTCCGTCCGGTGAGTAGGCGACGGCGGAGATCCCGCCTCGAGTCGGCTTCAGGGTCTGCAAGGGCTCACCTGTCCGCGCGTCCCGGATCTTCACCGCCTGCATCCCGGCGCACGCAATCGCCTTGCCGTCCGGGGCGAATGCCAGCGAGAAGACCCATTCACCGCGACCCCGATGCGACCAGACGGACTTGCCGGTTTGCCGGTCGATCGTCGTCACCTCGTAGAGCGGCTCGGGCACTTCGCGGTTGATGCCGGCACCGCTCGCGACGGCGAGCAGCCTTCCATCCGGGTCGAAGGCGAGCGAATGGACGCTGGCGCCGCGAGCGGCCTGTCTCATCGACTCGCTCACTCCGGGGAACGCCCGCTTCATCGTCCCGGACGGCAGGTCCCAGAGCTTCACGATCCCCTCGTCACCCGCGCTCGCCAGCGTCTTGCCGTCCGGGGCGAAGGTGACGGCCCGGACGATCGCGCGGTCTCCCTGAAGGACTCCGATCTTCCTGTTCTCGAGCACGTTCCAGAGGTCGACGGCGCCGTGGAACCCCGCCATGACAAGCGTCTTGCCGTCGGGCGAGTAGGCGACCGTCAGGGAGGTGTCGCTGTCCATCGGCACGACGACCATTCCACCCCGGCCCGCCGCAATACCCGGGCCTCCGGGCCCTGGTCCACCTGCGGGCGGTTGTTGGACCCGACCGGCGGATGGCGCGGCCGGCGCGACAGCCGCGCGGCCCGTGCGCACCGCGGCGAAGGTCGCGCCGGCCAGTGCGGTGACGGTCGCCAGCACGACCGCGGCAAGTGTCGGACGAATCATCAGAAGGCCCCGCAACGTGTTCCGAGTCAGTGATGTGAAGGCGGGCGAGGCGGCCGCGGCGAGGGCCGCGCACCGGCCGTGGAGGCCGCCGCGACATCCCGAGGCACCAGGCCGGCCATGAGCAGTCCGGCCGAAACAGTCAGCCCGCGCCCCGCCAGCCGCCTCCGCAGGCGCTCGCGGCGCGGGCCAGCCGGGAGAGGACCGTGCCGGGGGCACAGCCGATGCGGCGGGCCGCCTCGGCCGTCGATAGCCCCTCCAGGTGGCAGAGCACCACGGCCTCGCGATAGCGGTCCGGCAGTCGGGCGATCTCGGCGTGCAAGGCCGCGCGGCATTCGCGGGGCTCGCCGCCGCCCGATGCCCGCTCGGCCGCCAGCCGCCCGCGCCGCCGCTCATGGAATCGTCGCGTCACCGCCGCGTATTTTGCCCGGCGCGATACCCGCAGCGCCACCCCGAACAGCCAGCTCGCGAGCGAGTCGCGCCGGCGGATCGACCCGGCCCGGCGCAGCAGGACCAGGAACGTCGCCTGAAACGCGTCCTGCGCGTCGTCGGGATCGTCCAGCACCTGCCGGCAGACCTCGAGCACCATGCCGCCGTGCCGGTCCACCAGCGCGGTGAACGCCGCCTCGGCGTCGCCGTCGCCGTCGGCGTCGTCCCCGCCCAGGAATCGCTCGAGCAACTGACCGTCCGTCGCCTGGCCGGTCACCCCCGTGCCGAACAGCGTCCGCAAGTCCCGCGACAGGGCCGGATGTCGAATGTCTCGGGTCATGGCCGTGATCCTCCTTTCGTCGATCCACCCGATAGTGCGGGACGACCCGAGATTATTCCCGATTTCCCCGACGATCGCGACCGACGGACACCCCGGCCCCTCGGATGTCCGAGAAACTCGCGTATCCGCCGCGTTCCCCGCGAGGAGTACCATGTAGAGGGAACGCCCGGCCGGACGCGGCGGGGCGAACTCACCTCCGAGGGGACCGGCATGCGGACCATGTTGCAGGGCCAGTTCAGCGGTGCGCTGATCCACCAGCTCGATCGCCTCTTCCGACACGGCACGGCCGCCGGATTGAGCGAGGGCGAGCTCCTCGACCGATTCGTCGCGGCCAACGACGAGTCGGCCTTCGAGGTGCTGATCGCCCGCCACGGGCCGATGGTGCTGGGCGTCTGCCGCCGCCTCTTGCGCGACCCGAACGACGTCGACGACGCCTTCCAGGCGACGTTCCTGGTCCTGGTGCGCAAGGCCGGCACGCTCCGCCGCCGCGACCTGCTGGGCAACTGGCTGTATGGCGTCGCCCACAAGGTCGCCACGCGGTCCCGCGTGCTGGCGGCCAAACGGACGGCCCGTGTGCCGCACGGCCAGGACGCCATCGACGGCCTCGACGCGGGCCGCGAGGGCTCGATCGCCCTGAGCGACCAGCCCGACCCGCCCGCCGACGAGCCCTGTCCCTGGGTCCACGAGGAGGTTCGCCTGCTGCCCGAGAAGTACCGCTCGCTGGTGTTGCTCTGCTACTTCGAAGGCCTGACGCACGAGCAGGCCGCCGAGCGGCTCGGCTGCCCGATCGGCACGGTCAAGGGCCGGCTCTCCCGCGCCCGCGAGATCCTCCGCAAGCGGCTGGTCCGCCGCGGCGTGACCGTCTCGTCGGCCGCGATCGGTTCGGCACTCGCCGATGTCACGCTCCGCGCGGCGGTCCCCGAAGCGTTGAAGTCCGCCACGCTCGGCGCCGTCCGGGCGGCCGGATCGTCGTCGTCCACCGTTCTTCCTATCGCTACCCTGGCCGATGGAGTCGTTCAAGCCATGATCTCCGCCAAGTTGAAGTCGATCGCGCTCGTCCTGCTGGTCCTGAGCGCCCTCACGACCGGACTGGTCATCAGCTCCGCGCAGAGCGTCAACACGACCGCGAAGTCCCAGGAGCCGAGCAGGGCGGCCGTGGAGAAGGCGGCCGCGACCAAAGCGGTCGCGGGATTGCCCGGCACCGGCGGCGCACCTCAGCCCGCTCCGGATTCAGCCCCGGTGGGCGGGGCCGCCTCATTCAACTCGCCAGTCGGCGGGGCCGGTGGCGGTAGGATACCGGACGGCCCGTACGTCGGCGGCGGCTCGAACGAGGCCGAGGTCGAATTCCAGTCCCGCATGGCGATCGCCCAGCTCGCCGCGGCCCTGGATACCGTGAAGTCGCCGCAGAACGAGGGGATGCTCAAGGCGCTGGATGAACCCGTGACGATGGCGTTCGCCCAGCCCACCCCGCTGGACGACGTGCTCAAGTACATCAAGAAGGCGACCACGGGGAGGCCGGGTATGAAGCCGTTACCGATCTACGTCGATCCCAAGGGGCTCGCGGACGTCAACACGACCCTGAACTCGCTCGTCACCCTCGACCTGGACGGCGTCCCCCTCAAGACCACGCTCCGGCTGATGTTGAAGCAGTTGAAGCTGGCCTACTGCGTCCGCGACGGCGTGCTGATCATCAGCTCGGTCCAGGGCATCCGCGAGGAGCTGGCCGAAGAGGCTCGCGAGCAGCTTGGCAGCGGGAACGCCAAGTTCGACGCCTCGATGCTCAATCAGATGGGCCTGCTGAACGGCGGGGGGATGATGTGACGGCCGGCCCGCCTCGACTCGCTTCCACTCAATTCAATCGCTCATCGTCATCCCCTCGCCGGCCGTCTGGTTCGGGTCGGAGCCGCCGGGCATCGGCAGCTCGACGATGAAGGTGGCACCCTGGCCGGGGCGGGACTGCACGACGATCCGCCCGCCGTGCTCGCGGATGATCTTCTGCGAGACCGGCAGGCCGAGCCCGGTCCCGCTCGACCCCTTGGTCGAGGCAAACACCTGGAAGATCGACGGGACGTCGGTCTCGTCGAGGCCCGGGCCGTTGTCGGCGACGACGACCCGGGCCATCGCATTGTCGGCGTCCCAGTCGGTCCGCACGACGACCTGGGCCTCGGGCTCGCCCTCGGTGGCGTCGATCGCGTTGGTGACGATGTTCAGCACGGCGCGGTGGATTCCCTCCGGATCGATCAGGACCTGGTCGAGGTTGGCGCCGGGGTGCCACTCGAGCCGGACGCCCAGCTCGGCGGCGCGGGACTGCATCAGCTCGATGACCTCGCCGACCGTCTCGTTCAGGTCGGCGGCCTCGAGCGCGGGCTCGCGGTCCTTCGAGAACGACAGCATGTCCATCACGAGGTTGTAGATCCGCGTCTGGTTCTTCTCGACGATCGTCCAGCCGCGGCGGACGATCGACTCGTCCTTCTCGTTCAGGCCCAGGTCGATCAGGTAGCTGCCGCTGCGGATGCCCTGGAGGATGTTCTTGATGTGGTGCGAGAGCGTGGCGATCGTCTGGCCGACGGCCGCCAGTCGCTCGGCCTGGATCTTGTCGTTGTAGAACAGCGTGTTCTCGATCGCCAGCCCGGCCTGGTGCCCGATGGCGACCATCAGCATGAGCTGGTCCTGGGTGAACCGGTCCGCGCCGCGCGGCCGCCGGCGGCGGCCCGGGCGAACGCCGCGCCCGCCTGGATGTCGGCATACAGCACGCCGAGCGACGTGTGCCGCCCCTGAATCGGCACGCAGATGGCCTCGCGGATCTGGTAGTCAACGATCGACTGCGCCGGGCTGAATCGCTTGTCGCTCGGGCGCGTCGGTGGTGATCACGCCGTCGCCCTTCTCGAGCACGTATTCGATGATCGTCCGCGAGATGGTCATCCGCTCGTCGGGCCGGTCGGGGTTGCGCCAGCGGACGGCCTTGGGGACCAGGTGGCCCGACTCGTCCTTCAGCAGGATGGCGCCGCGGTCGGCGCCGATCGACTCGAAGACCAGCTCGAGGATCTGCGGCGAGAGCGCGTCGATGTCCAGGACGTTGCTGATCGCCTGGGTCGCCCGGTACATGACCGACAGCGGCATCAGCCGCTCGCGCAGCCAGCCGGCGGCCGCGGCGTCGGGCTCCTGCAGGACCCGCGAGCCCTCGCCCGAGGGGATGCTCCGCAGGATGGCCGAGTGGTCGTCGGGGCTGCTCCGCGCCAGCAGGTCCACCCGCAGCCGCAGGTCCGGCCGCATCGAGGTCCCGTCGTCCTGGAACTCCATCACCGTCTGGCCGAGCATGCACCTTGTCGCGGGTGCGCAGGCGGTCCGGTCGACCGGATGGTCGTTGACATAGGTGCCATTGGCCGAACCCAGATCGACGAGCTCGTAACCGCTGGGGACCTGCCGCAGCTCGGCATGCCGGCGGGAGACCTCGTTATCGTGGAGCTGCACGGCGTTCGAGTTGTCCCTGCCCAGTGTCACGGGACCGGAGGTAAACTCGAATCGCTTCCCCTGGTCGGCCCCTTGGATCACGAACAAGGAGGCCACGAGGCAATCCTCCTCGGTGCGGTCGCGACGGTGCGCGCAGTGAGTAACCCGGGACCACTCCAGGCTATCCCGCCGCCCGCCGGTCGTCAACCGACTGGGCCGCGCCGCCAGGCACCCGGCCGCCGAACCCGCACCACCCGCCGCCCACTCCCCAACTGCCGAAATGGCAGCCCGGCCCGACAGGGTGTCGGGATCGGCAGGGAGGACGGCCCGGGGCAAGACGAGATCGATTGTCACAACTACCTCGCTTTTAGCGACTTACAGAAAACCATAACGGCTGGCGCGTTGCTTGCATAATGAGGGGTCATGAACACGCCGTGACCCCGGCGGCGTCGGGGGATGACGCTGCTCGAAAGCGTGCGAAGACGGAAGCCCGCGCCGAGCGGGGTCCGTCGGGGACGAGCGAGACTGGATAGGAGACAGGCCGAGATGACGATCAAGCCTCTGGGCGACCGCGTGGTAGTGGAGCGAGAGGAAGCCAAGGAGACGACCGCCGGCGGGATCGTGCTGCCGGACACGGCCAAGGACAAGCCCCAGAAGGGGAAGGTCGTGGCCGTCGGCGACGGCCGGATCACTCAAGGACGGCAAGCGCCGCGAGCTCCAGGTGAAGGTCGGCGAGCAGGTGCTGTTCACCTCCTACGCCGGCGAGGAGTTCAAGGTCGACGGCGATAAGAAGGTCCTCCTGATGCGCGAGGACGACATCCTCGCGGTGATCGGCTGAGGCGGAACGCCGATGCCTGCGGCCGGCCGGCCGATCGCCGGGGTGGGCGCTGACACGCGACACGACAGGATACGACACGACAGGACAGGATAGCCGCGACGAGGGGCCCGGACGACGGGGCGAGCGACGGGCCCCGGATCGGTTCGGTAGGGAATCATCACGACGACTGGCCCGGACATTCTTTTGCGGAGCGAATCAGGTATGGCTGCGAAGATGATCGCGTTCGACCAGGAAGCGCGGCAGGCGATGCAGCGCGGGATCACCAAGCTGGCCCGCGCGGTGAAGGTGACGCTCGGCCCCCGCGGGCGGAACGTCATCATCCAGAAGTCGTTCGGCTCGCCGACGGTGACCAAGGACGGCGTCACGGTCGCCAAGGAAATCGAGCTCGAGGACAAGTACGAGGACATGGGCGCCAAGATGGTCAAGGAGGTCGCCAGCAAGACCTCCGACGTCGCCGGCGACGGCACGACCACGGCCACCGTGATGGCCGAGGCCATCTACAACGAGGGGCTCAAGGCGGTCGTCGCGGGCGTCAACCCGATGCTGATGAAGCGCGGGATGGACCAGGCGGTCGACCGACATCGTCGAGGAGCTCAAGAAGCTCAGCACCAAGGTCACCACCAAGACCGAGACCGAGCAGGTCGCGACGGTCGCCTCGAACTTCGACTCCGAGATCGGCAAGATGATCGCCGAGGCCACCGAGAAGGTCGGCAAGGACGGCGTCATCACGGTCGAGGAAGGCAAGACCCTGAAGACCGAGGTCGAGTGGGTCGAGGGCATGCAGTTCGACCGCGGCTACCTCAGCCCCTACTTCGTCACCAACCCCACCACGATGGAGGCGGTGCTCGAGGACCCCTACATCCTGATCCACGAGAAGAAGATCTCGGTGGTCAAGGACCTGGTGCCGGTGCTCGAGCGGGTCGCCCAGACCGGCCGGCCGCTGCTGATCATCGCCGAGGAGATCGAGGGCGAGGCGCTGGCGACCCTGGTCATCAACAAGCTGCGGGGCACCTTCCGCTGCGCGGCCGTCAAGGCGCCCGGCTACGGCGACCGCCGCAAGGCCATGCTCGAGGACATCGCCGTCCTGACCGGCGGCAAGCCGATCTTCGAGGCGCTGGGCATCGAGCTGGAGAACGTCGGCCTCGAATGACCTGGGCCGCGCCAAGAAGGTCGATCATCGACAAGGACAACACGACGATCATCGAGGGCGCCGGCGAGCCACGACGGCGATCAAGGGCCGCATCGAGGCGATCCGCCGCGAGATCGCCGACACCAAGAGCGACTACGACCGCGAGAAGCTGGAAGAGCGGCTCGCCAAGCTGGCCGGCGGCGTCGCCAAGATCAACGTCGGCGCCGCGACCGAGAGCGAGATGAAGGAGAAGAAGGCCCGCGTCGAGGACGCGCTGCACGCCACCCGCGCGGCCCTCGAGGAGGGCATCCTCCCCGGCGGCGGCGTCGCGCTGCTCCGCTCGGCGGCCTCGGTCAAGGCCAAGGGCCTGACGCCACGACGAGGAGATCGGCTACCAGATCATCGTCCGCGCCTGCTCGGCCCCGCTCCACCAGATCGCCGACAACGCCGGCCAGGACGGCGGCGTCGTCGCTCTCCAAGGTCGTCGAGGGCAAGGGCAACTTCGGCTACGACGCCCTCAAGGACGAGTACACCGACCTGGTCAAGGCCGGCATCATCGACCCGACCAAGGTCACCCGCTCGGCCCTCCAGAACGCCGCCAGCGTCAGCACCCTGCTGCTGACCTCCGACGCCCTGATCGCCGACGCGCCCAAGGACGACGAGAAGAAGCCGCGGCGGCGGCGGCCACGGCGGGTATGACGACATGTATTGATCAACAACGATCGTACGAGACCGTTCTGTCCAGGGGCACCGGGGATTCGCTCCTCGGGGCCCCTTTTTCGTCTGACAGGCGACCGTAAAACCTACATACTTGTTTTCCGTGTCGGTTTTTCGGAATTTCTGCCGCGAAAGGACGAACGAATGCCGCGTCTGACAAAGCCGAGTGGCGGGCGAAGCTTCTCGCGAACCTGCATACTCCGCGGCCGCGAGGCGAGCGAGCGGTGGGCGATCCTGAAGGAAGGGGCCAAGCACGTCCGGGTCGCAAGGATAGCGCCGGACGGGCTGACATCGGACGTGTCATTGAAGGTGCCCGTAGACGAAGATTCTGGACATCCAACCCGCCGCGGGATCGCCTTCCAGCCCGCGAGGCCCGATCGCGGCCGAGGTGGGCGAGCGGCGCCGTTACCATCCCGTCGGAGATGCGCCGTCGCCACCGACTTCAGGCCGGTTCGCCGATCCTGCTCGAGGAACGCGGCGACGAGATCGTGATCATCCCCGCGGAAGTGGTCCGCCGACGCGGCGAGCCCGGCGACACCCTCGCGGGCTTGCTCGCGCGAGTGACACCGGAAAACGTCCACGGCGAGGTTTCAACAGGAGCGGCCGTCGGTGAGGAGGCATGATGATGCCGGCGGCCTACGAACCGGAGCGGGGTGATCTGATATGGATCACCCTGAACCCCCAGGCTGGCCACGAGCAGGCCGGCCGGCGACCGGCCCTGATCCTATCGCCGCGGGCCTACAATGCGAAGGTCGGCCTGGCGCTGATGTGCCCGATCACGAGCCAGGTCAAGCGATATCCCTTCGAGGTCTTGATTCCGGCAGGGCTGCCGGTCGTCGGGGCGGTACTGGCCGACCAGATCGAGAGCCTGGACTGGCGGGCTCGCAGGGCGGAACGGATCGGATCGCTGCCCCGGATTGTCGTCAACGATGTCCTGGCCAGAGTGCGGGCGTTATTGTGATTGCGGATCTGCGAGGCAGCGTATCGATGGAGTCCGTCGTGACGCGGGGTCGCATCCGCCGGCCCTCGACCGTTTCCCTGGGCCGCCGCAAGAGCGACACCGCCCGTCACTCGTCGGCCGTCGGCTCCTCGAATAGCTCGGCCAGCGGCAGCTCGAACCCCGGAATCACCTCGCCGCCCGACAGGGTCTCGGCGCGGGTCAGGATGGCCACCGACGTCGGCGACGCATAGTCATACACCTTTCCGAATAGCGGATAGACCACCCACACCCGCCGCACGCCGCAGGTGAAGTAGTCCTCGACCTTCTCGATGATCTCGTTGGCGCCGTTGGTCGGGCTGATGATCTCGACGGCCAGGTCGGGGACGACCTCCCAGGCGTTCGTCCCGGGCACCGGCTTGCCCTTCGGCCATCGATCGAACGAGACGTACGAGACATCCGGCCGGCGCTGGAGGTTGCGGGGGCCGCCGATCAGGAAGAGGACCTCCACATAGGCCAGCCCCAGCGAGCTCCTCCGCGCGAACGGGCCGAGAATCTCGTGCAGGTACGATGCCAGGACCACCTCGCTAGCACCCATCGGCGGCAGCTCCCGGATCTCGTTGTCGACGACCTCGTAAAAGATATCGCCGTCAACAAAAGGCTCGGCCGGCGGGCCATTCGACGCGGGGACCGCGAGCGAGCCCGGCGACAGGATCGTTCCCGTGGACATGATCGGACCTCCGCCTTGACAGGTTCTCGTAGTACCTCAGCCATGATACCCCCCGACCGCCGATCGGTCATCTCGACCCGAAGGCGACACAGCCGGGCATCACAGCCCTTCGTGGCCACCGACGGCAGTCAGGGCGTGGCCGCTGGCATCGACGATCGGGCCGCCACCGGGGGGCAGGGGGGTGGGCAGGCCCTCGTGATAGTGGATCGTGTGGGGCGTCGTGATCCCGCCTGAGAGGATCGCCTGGAGCGTGTCGTTGACATTCCAGGCGATGTTAGTGACGGCTTCCTCAGGGACGAACAACGTGAAGCCCGATGGCGGCATGACCCCCGTCATTACGCAGACCGTCAGGATGGTCCGGCCGGTCGTGACGTCACGCAGGGTGTTGGTCACCAGGCCCAGCGACCGCATCCCGGGATGGGGGAACTCGACCAGGACGACCCGCTTGAACCCGCTGCCGCCCTGGAGCTGCTGGCCCAGCGACTCGACGACGTTCCGCACGGCGCGGTAGATCGTGTTGACGATCGGGACACGTAGCAGGGACCACTCGACCGTCCGGTAGACCCACGACCGCAGCGCCAGGCCGAGGAAATAGAGGATGGCGATCCCCAGCAGGAGGGCCAGGAGCGGCGAGGCGACGTCATACCACCACTCGGGCAGGCTCTCGAGCGCGGGGTAATGGCGGAAATACCCCTGGACGGCGGCGGTCAGCCGGGCCAGGGGGTCGAGGACGAACCGCTGGAGCGTCGCCAGCAGCCAGTAGACGATCGAGAACGTGATCGCGATCGGCAGGGCGAAGACCACGCCGGCGATGATCCGGTTGCGGAACCGCTGGAACAGGGAGACCGGGCGGGTCTCGAGCGGGTCGCGGGGCGAGGGTGCCGCGGGGATGGTCCCCGCTCCCGACGCCGACCCGGGGATTTCGACGTGAGACATGAAGGGGTGACTCCGATCAAGGGCCCCGGGAGCCGGCGACACGCCGGCCCGCGCGAGCCCGAGGATTCCGAGCGTAGCCGGGCCGTGGCCATGGGGCAATTCGGTTCTCACTCGGACCGACCGGCATGGCATGCGGCGGCCGTGACAGGCTCGGCTCGCCGGTCGCGCCCGCGGGGCGGTAGACTGGAGGGGTGCCCGACGGCTGACCTGATCCCGAATCTTCCCCATTCCCTCGCAGGCTGACATGGCGATGAGCGGACGTTCCCCGGCGACCGATCCCAGCGTGAGCGTGAGCAAGACCCGCGAGGTGGGGGGCGTGACCCTCCACCTGAGCGCACCCGACGCGACCGACCAGAACTGGATCGGCCAGGACGCCGTCCTCCGGCAGCTCCTGGCCTGCTGGCTGGTGGTCGACCCGAGGGACCTGCCGCTCTCGCCGCGGCTGACCGGGCCGCCGGGCATCGGCAAGACGACGCTGGCGATGGCCGCCGCGCGACTGCGCAAGCAGCCGCTCTTCATCAACCAGTGCACGGCCGACACCCGCCCCGAGGACCTGATCGTCACGCCCGTCCTCGCCGAGAAGGGCACGATCGCCTACCACGCCTCGCCCCTGGTCTCGGCCATGCTCGTCGGCGGCGTCTGCGTGCTCGACGAGGGGAACCGGATGAACGAGAAGTCGTGGGCCAGCCTCGCCCCGCTGCTCGACCACCGCCGCTACGTCGAGAGCATCGTCGCCGGGATCACCATCGCCGCGCACCCCGACTTCCGCGTCTGCGTCACCATGAACGAGGACGAGTCGACCTACGAGGTCCCCGACTACATACTCTCGCGGCTCCAGCCGACGCTCGGCCTGGGCTTCCCGTCCCGCGACGACGAGATGGAAATCCTCAAGTACCACCTGCCGTTCGCCGAGAACGACCTGCTGGCGCTGACGGTCGAGTTCCTCCAGCAGGCGCACCAACTGAAGCTGGACTTCTCGCCCCGCGACGGCATCAACCTGCTGCGGTTCGCGATCAAGCGGATGGCGCAGGACCCGCGGCATCCGATCGGCCGCGACGCCGCCTGGCGCGAGGCGCTGTTCTGCGTGCTCGGCGACGAGGCCGCCGACCTCGAGAACCTGGCCCGCAAGCGCCGTCGGGCGATGGGCGGCCAGCACGCGCCGATGGGGCTCGGCGACCTGTTCTTCGACCCCGACGACCCGCTCCACCCCGATGCCGGCGGCGACCCCTACGACGATGATGATGACGATGACGATGACGACGAGTCGTGAACGAGAGGAAACCGGTCGGCCCGGCGTGACCTGACCTGCGCTGCCGGGTGGATCAGCGCGCCGCGGCCGGCCACGCCGCGAGGACGGCCTCGTCGAGCGTCGGGTGGCACTCGACCAGCATCGTCAGCCGGACCTGGTGCAGCACGGCCATGATCCGGGCGCGGGCCTGGCAGATCCGCAGGGCCCCGCCGGACCGGTCGAGCCTGAGGTGGTGCGCCAGCAGGACGCCGATCGCCTGGCCGGTGACGTGCGCGACGTATTCGAGGTTGACGACGACGCGGCGCGGGGCCGGCTGCGAGAGCAGCGAATGCAGGTGGATCCGCAGCCGCTCGATCGTCGCGTCGCTCTCGAGCTCGGAGACCTCCGGGGTGACGACCAGGACGTCCTGGATGATCTCGGTGCGGATGCTCAGCTCGTCCTCGGCGTCGTGTTCCTGGGCGGGCGACGAGGTGGCGATGATGGCCGTGTCGAGCGCCGCGGCCGATCCGTCGCCGTGCAGCCAGTCGGCGACCTGTTCCTCCATCCGGCCGGTGCCGTCGCGATGCGCCACGGTGGCCAGCGTGCAGACGGCCGGCCCGACCTGGATGCGGTCGCCGTCGTGGACCTCGGCCTCCCTGCCGCGGAGCGGGCGGCCGTTGAGCATCGTGCCGTTGGTGCTCCCCAGGTCGACGAGGAAGGTCCGGCCGTCGCGGCGCTCGATCGCGGCGTGCAGCTTGCTGACCTGCGGCGAGCCCAGCCGCAACTGGCAATCGGGCCGGCGGCCGATCAGGAACCGCGGTCCGCTCACCGGCACCGGACGACCCTTGGACCCTCCCATGCGCACGACCAGCCAGACGCCCGGCTCGTCCTTCGCCGCGCCCGGCCCGTCGGGCTGGCGGCGCGAGCCGTGCCGGCGATCGGCCGTCGAGATCGAGGGCGTCGAGGCGTCCGGCGCCCGCCCGAGACCGGCGGGATCTCGGGCCCCGACATCAGCGCCATGAGGATGTCAACTGGAAGCGTGCGCGGGGTCGCGGGCTCGGGCCACCGGGCGCCCAGCGCCGCGTCCTCGTCCGGGTAAAGCTCGATGCCGGGCGCCATGCCGGCCAGGCCGAGGATCGTCGCCAGCGCGGGCGAGAGGCCGCAGACCTTCAGCTCGCCGCCGTCCGCGGCGCGGGCGCGGCGATAGGCCTCGTCCACCGCCAGCGCCAGCCAGCTCGCCGCCCGCTCGATCCCGTGGAAGCTCACGACCAGCCGGTGATTGCCCGCCTCGATCAGCTCGAGCAGGTCGCGGGTCAGCTCGCGGACGTGCCGCTCCTTGACCAGCGCGTGATCGATCAGGCGGACGACCGTGATGCCGCGGCGATAGGCGATGCGGAACCGCGACCAGTCGGCGAAGGCCGTCTCGGCGCCAGCCCGCGATGCGGCCGTAGCCCGGCCGCCCGGCCGACACGCGACCGGCAGCCGATCGATCAGGCGGTCCCAGACCGTCCGAGCCGCGGGACGTGCCTCGGACGCCAGCGACAGGTCGAGCTGGCTGGCGATCCAGTCCTCGATCCGGCGATCCCCGTCGGCCAAGGGCCGGGGCGCGGCCAGCAGGCCGAGCTGTCCCATCGCGGTCGCGGCCTGGTTGCCCCGGCCGGGCGCGACCCCTTGGGCGCGACCTCGAAGGCCGGCGACGGCCGCGAAGGGCGGCGCGACGCCGAAGCCGACGCTGCCTTCATCTGCCCCGAGATCCAGAGGAATCGCATTGCCCAGACCCGCCATCGTCGTAACCCTCACTTCCGTCCCGGATCAGGCCCGATGGGTGCGGGCACCGTGGTTTTCAGGCGCGGCCCTGGCGCGGTGGCCCCGCGGCGCGGCGGCGACGCCGGACCGGAGGGACACACTGGGTGAGGCGGCGGGAGAGGAGAGCCGCGCTCACCCTGTTAACGCGCCCCGAACGGCGCCGGGCCGCGGGGCGATCGCCCACGGTCGAACGGGCCTCGTTCGAGACCGACGAGATGCGGATATCCCTCGACGTTTACCGAGGGCATGGAACAGCAAACCTGTCCGCTCACACGAGGGCTGATCCGACAGGATCAACTCTCCCAATGGAAAACCTCAGCGACATCTCCGACCGGACCGGCCCCATTTTCTGAAAAAGGCGAGGAGCCCGGCCACATTTGCGATTGTAAAGGCGAGGCCCTCGCATGCTGCCGGCGAGGGCAAAGACTCTCGAAGCGGCGGAGACCTCGGGCTTGCCGACGCTCGAATGGACGACCAGCTCACGAACAGGCCCGATCCTGGCGGACAGATGCGCCATGGACTACGATGACCTTGACTCTCGCTTGAATGGCCCGACACTCTCGCGGCCGAGACGCGTTCGGGCGAGCCGGAGGGTTGTCATGCCGCAGGACGATCAGCGCAGAGACGACTCAGAGGATTCGCTTGAGATGGTCGAGGCCCCGACCGGGCTGGCCCCGCGGTTCGCGCGGCCGCGGCCGTCAGCGGTCGTCGCGGCCCTGTTTGTTGCGGCCTCGCTCGTCTGGATCGTTTTCCTCGACCCCAGCTCCCTCGCCATGGACACGGCGAATCGATTCGGTTGGCCATTGTCATTCCGCCTGCTCATCGACACGATGTCGCACCCATCGGCGCCGGCCCCCTCTCTCTTGCTCGTGGTCGCGGTGGTGGCGGTCAACCTGGCCCTCGGGCTCGCGCTGGTGGCATCGGCCCTCGTGACGACACACATCGGGGCCTGCCTGCTGGTCGGGAAATCGCGGACCACGGTGCGGAGCCTGTGCCTCACCGTCGTGGCGGTCGCGCTGTTCCTGGGGCTCTGCCGGTGGCAGAAGGGCTTCCTGATGCACGCGCTCTACTGGGCCTCCTTCTACGGCGTCGCCAGCCTGATCATGATTGTCACGGCGCTGTTGATACGCCTGGAACTACCGCGGGCGGACAGGCCCGGGCCACGCGTCTGATCGGCCGGCCGACGGCGGCCGGCTCAGGTGAAATCGCCGCAGATCTGCCGGATCTTGGCGGTCCGGTGCTCGCCGCGGACGACGCGGACGGTGCCCGAGCTGGCGCGCATGACGATCGACTCGGTGGTGGCGCCGTCGGGGAGAAGCGGACGCCCTGGACCAGCGCCCCGTCGGTGATGCCCGTGCAGGCGAAGAAGGCCTCGTCTCCCTGGACCAGGTCGTCGGCCGTGAGGATGCGGTCGAGGTCGTAGCCGGCGTCGAGCGCGGCCGTCGCTCCCGCTCGTCGCGGGCATGGAGCCGGCCCTGGATCGCGCCGCCCAGGCACTTGAGCGCCGCGGCCGCGACGACGCCCTCGGGCGTGCCGCCGATCCCGTAGAGCAGGTCCACGCCCGTGCCGAGCCGCGCGGCCGTGATCGCGCCGGCGACGTCGCCGTCGGGCAGCAGGTACACGCGGGCGCCGATCGCTCGCACCCGACCGACGATCTCCTCGTGCCGCGGGCGGTCGAGGATCATCACGGTCACGTCGCGGACCGCCAGGCCCTTGGCGCGGGCGACGTTCCGGATGTTGTCCTCGATCGGCGCCGCGATGTCGATGGCATCGGCGGCATCGCGGCCGGTGACGATCTTCTCCATGTAGACGCACGGCCCCGGATTGAACATCGCCCCGCGGGCGGCAACCGCGACGACCGACAGCGCATTGGCCTGCCCCTGCGCGACCAGCCGGGTGCCGTCGATCGGGTCAACGGCCACGTCGACCTCGGGCGGGCTGCCGGTGCCGATGGCCTCGCCGTTATACAGCATCGGCGCCTCGTCCTTCTCGCCCTCGCCGATGACGACGACGCCGCGCATCGGGACGGCGTTGAAGAACAGCCGCATGGCGTCGACGGCCCCCTGGTCGGCGGCATTCTTGTCGCCGCGGCCGACCCAGCGCGCCGCGCCCAGCGCGGCGGCCTCGGTGGTGCGGACGAGGTTCAACGCCAGGTCGTTGTCGGGCAGCGGATCGAGCCGGCGCGGGCCGGCCGCACCGGCCCCTGCGACGCTGCCGGACCCGGCCCCCGACGCGGGCGACGGCCCGCGCTCTCTCTCGGGCATATGGCCGGAACCGCTCGTGATGATCGACATGAAAGGTCCCCGGGATCGGTTGGGATCAATGGTTGGAGATGTCGTTGAACACACTTCATCTGCCGACAACGGGTGGGCTGGCGGCGACCGGGTTGGCCAGGTCGCGGAGGAACCGCCAGCGGTCAGGGACCTCGATGAGCGAGGGGCCGCCGCGATCGAATGTCTTGAGGACGGCCGGGTCGCTTGCGGTTTGATTCCTGGACATATCCGTCTTATCATTGGGAGGGTCGCGAGGCAACCGCGGTGCGATCGAGGGGGACGCCGATGGACGAGCCGATCGTTGCGACCGAGTCTGGTCGGGCCGCCGCACACGATGGCCCCGCTTCACATCTTCCGCCATCCGGGCGAGTGGAGCGCGTTGAGGCCGCACCGAACCGGGCCGCGCTGGCCGTGCTGGCCCAGATCCGCGAACGGCAGCAGGGCCGGCGGGAGACCGATCCCAGCCGGACCCAGGACCTGATTCGCGAGGCTCGGGCCGGAGGAATTCCTCCTGGGCGACGCCTCGGCAGCCCTCCCACGCTGCTCGCTGAAGACTTCGTGTGAATCGACACTTCTTGCAGAATACCACCGGGCTCGCGCCCGGCCAGTCCGGATCGATTTCTGCCCCGAAGGGGCTCGCACAAATCAGCCCAGGGCAACGCCCTGGGGACCGGTCGTCCACCCCCCGAACCGAGCCCTGGAAGGGCGTCACAGGGGCAGCCACGGGCCACCCTTTGTCTCGCCCTTTCAGGGCTTTCTCGCATGGGTTGGCCTATTCCCCGGGGCGATGCCCCGGGCTGATCTGTTCGGCCCCTTCGGGGCGATTCGTGGTGTCCAGCGAGGCGTCTCTGTAAATCCCTCGCAAGCGGTTCGGTCCTGCGATCACTTCGCCGGGGTCACCGGGTTGGCCAGGTCGCGGAGGAACCGCCAGCGGTCGGGGACCTCGATGAGCGAGGGGCCGTCGCAGTCGAGCGCCTCGCGGACGGCGGCGGTGAGCTCCTCGGGGCTGCGCGCGCGGCGGCCGGGGACGCCGTAGGCGGCGGCCAGCCGCGGGGAAGTCGGGGTTGTTCAGCTCGGTGTCGAGGTAACGGCCCTCGTGGGCGCGGTCCTGGATGTTCTTGATCGCGCCGAGGGTCGAATCGTTGTGGACGATCGCGATGATGCGGAGGCGATACCGCGCCGCGGTGGCCAGCTCCTGCGCAGCACATGACGAAGCCGCCGTCGCCGCTGACCGAGACGACCGGCCGGTCGCCCAGCGCCGCGGCGGCGCCCGACGGCCGCCGGGAACGCCCAGCCCAGCGTGATGTAGTTCGACGGGTAGAAGAACGCGCGAGGGACGTACGACGGCCAGTCGGCCTGCATCCGGTAGCCGATCTCGCAGGCGTCGGTGAACACCGGGACGTCGTCGGGCAGCACCGAACGCAGGGTCTCGATCAGCCATTCGGGACTGCGGGTGCCGGGCGGCACGGGCCTCGTCCCAGAGCGGGCCCCAGCCGGTGCCGCCGCGGGCAGGCGTCGAGACGGGCAGGGCTTCGAGGAGTGCCCGGCAAGCGGCGTCGGCGTCGGCCACGATCCCGACGACGACGGGGAAGTTCATGCCGATCTGCTCGGCATCCAGGTCGACCTGGACCAGGCGGTCGGGCACCTTCATCCGTCGCCAGTCGGTGAGGACCTCGGTGAACCGGCAGCCGACGGCCAGCATGGCGTCGGCGTGCGGCAGGGCGGCGCGGCGCCGGGCCGACCGCGCATGGCCGAGCGAGATCGGGCTGCGCTCGTCGATCAGATCCCTTGGCGTTGAGCGTGGTGATCACCGGCGCGCCCAGGCGTCGGGCCAGCGACGTCGATCGCGCCGGCCGCGCCCGACCAGAGCGCGCCGCCGCCGGCCAGGATGATCGGCCGACGGGCGTCGGCCAGGATCGCCGCGGCCTCGGCGATCGCGTCGGCGGCACGGTCGGCGTCGGCGGCGGCGGGAACGCCGGGATGGCCGCCGACGGCCGGGCAGGGCGACCCGCATCAGGTCCTGGGGCAGGAACAGGGCCGACGGCCGGGGCCGGCCCCGGGTCATCGCCTCGAACGCCCGGCCGACCAGCGCCGGGATCTGGTCGACCCGCCGGAGCGTGCCGCACCACTTCGTCACCGGGCGGAAGATCCCCTCGAGGTCGATCTCGTGATAGTTGCCGCACTCGCGATCCAGCGCGTCGGCGTTGACCTGGCCGGCGAGCAGCAGGATCGGGACCGAGTCGGCCCAGCACTCGGCGACGCCGGTCAGGGCGTTGGTCGCCCCGGGCCCGGCGGTGGTGCAGACGACGCCCGGGCTCGCCGGTGACCCGCGCGCGCCGTCGGCGGCGAAGGCGGCGGCCTGCTCGTTGCGGAGCAGGAACGTCCGGATCGTAGCCGGCGCGTGCCAGGGCATCATAGATCGCTCGTCGAGTGCGAGCCCGGCATGCCGAACAGCCGCCGCACTCCCCAACGGCCCAGGCACTCCACCAGGACGTCCGCTCCGGTCTTCATCGCGATGTCGTCTCCCGATAACCACGGGCGTGTGCCGTCCGTCGTATTGTAGCGGAGCGGGCCGCCGCAACCCAGGAACCGACGGAATCCCCACGGAATCCCGCGCCGGCGACCGCACCCTCTTGCTGGATCGCCAGTTCGGGTATGATAGCCGCGTTCGCGCGACGGCCGAGGCCGGACCCCGGGTGATCCGAACGGACCGGAGATCCGGGGCGCGGATGAGGAGGCAGCCATGAAGTCGAAGAATCCGGCGGGCCACCAGGCTCGACGCGGCTCCGCCCCCCTGGCCGATCCCCCCGGATCGGACGGACGCGCCGTGATCCTGGACTTCATCCAGAGCCAGATCGAGGCGTTCAACGACGAGCACGGCGGCGGCGTCTCGGTGCGTAAGGACGCCCGCGGCTACACCCTCATCCGCGAGGACGAGGGCATCCCCGTCGCCCGCCTGCGGCCCAAGGGCCAGGGCCTCTTCGAGATCCTCTACTGGAACCCCTTTCACGAGCGCTGGCGGCCCGTCGGCTCGTTCGGCACCGTCCTCGCCCTCGACCAGGCCCTCGACTTCATCGCCGACGACCCACTGGATTGCTTCTGGCGTTGAATGGGGTGCATCCATCATTTCAAGGTCCACCCCGAATCCGCGACGCCGACGGGAAGCTCCGGAGCATCCGCGGAATGGCCTTTGTCCATGTCCCCGCCGCAGGAGGCTTCCCGTCCCGGGTCCGCGTCCTTCGGCGAGTCGGTGCATTCGAGACATTGCCATTTGGTTCTGATACCTGTGTTGAAGATCCGCCCACCGGCGGCCACGAGCCCGACGCGCCAGCGAGTGGATGTCCCCGATTACGAGCCCGACGCGCCAGCGAGTGGGTGCCCCCCGATTACGAGCCCGACGCGCCAGCGAGTGGGTGCCCTCCGATTACGAGCCCGACGCGCCAGCGAGTGGATGTCCCCGATTACGAGCCCGACGCGCCAGCGAGTGGGTGCCCCCCGATTACGAGCCCGACGCGCCAGCGAGTGGGTGCCCTCCGATTACGAGCCCGACGCGCCAGTGAGTGGATTCCTCGTGCATCGGTCCATCATCCTTCCTCGTCACCTGTGCCTTTTCGGTCCTGTGCGTCGATGACGTAGTGAACGGCGGCTTCGAGAGCGTCATCATGATTCAGCCAACGACAACACGCGCCTTCCGTCCAGAACCGACTTCGTGTGGCTCCGGCCTCTTTCAATCGGCGTGTACACCACGCCTTGAACTGATCCCGAACGGCATCCGGGCGATAACCGGCTGCGGTCACCACAACATGGACATGGTTCGAACGTGCGTTGGCGGCGTGTAGATGCCAGCTTCGGACGCGACAATGATCCCGAATCGTCGCTTCCACGATCTGCCGATCAGAGACCGAGAGCCGAAACGCGGGCTCTCTCAATTGCGATCGAGCCATCGCGACGAACAAGGGATTCTCGCGCTGGATCTCGGGGACACCCCTCCGCTTCCAGCCGCGATCGTCGCCCGGGAGCCAGGTCCCGTACGTGGTCCATGTCAAGAAGTAGGCCAGCGGCTCACCGAGATTGGATGTGTTGCGGCTCATACGACGAGCTGCTACCTCCATTTGGAGGTCGCGTCGGGCTGGTATGTAAGAGATCAGCATCCACTCGCTGGCGCGTCGGGCTCGTAGGGCGTCGGGCTCGTCGATGGTAACATCCACTCGCTGGCGCGTCGGGCTCATAATTGGTGGCATCCTCATAATCGGGGGCACCTCGGCGCTGGGGCGGAATGGAGAGCCGGTCACCGGTCCTTGCCGGTGTCGCGGGCGAGCCAGAGCTCGGCTTCGAGGCGAAAGTACTCGGCCGATCCGACGTCGAAGGAGCGACCGAAGCCGAGGCGGCGGATCTTGGTGACGAGGTCCTCGAGCTTCTTCATCCGGTCGAGGTGAGCCTTGAGGGCGACGGTGCGGTCGGCCGGGGTCTCGCCCAGGTCGCGGCGGGCGTCGAGCATCAACCGGGACCAGACGTAGACCTGGTAGATGTCGATCCGGTTCTGCTGGTAGTACGACCAGACGATCTCGTACTGCTTCTCGGCCGCGCGGAAGCGCTCCTGGGCGAGCCGGGATGGCGCGGCCGCCTTCTTCTGGGGCGGATCGCCCGGGCGCCGGAGACGCCGGTCAGAACGAGCACGGCGAGGAGCATGGCGACGCGACGGCTTCGCGGGGGACGCATCGGGGGCGGACTCCTGTTCCGAGTTCATTGGGGATGGGCTCGAGTCCGATCCGGGGTCGAACGGCGTTAGCCGGATCGTCGGGTCGGTGAAACCTCATGGTACCCAAGCTCCGACTCGACCGGGACTGGCCGCGAGGCTTCGCAGTGCCTGTCCTCGTCCTGTCGGACGCCCGATCCGAAGGCCGAGTGCCTGGCCCCTCTCGCCGCGTGACCCAACGGTCCCGGCCCGGATCGGCGGACGCAGCCGCCTCCTCCGACCCGACCAGGCCGGCCCGCTGGGGCCGCCGCTGACCCACCTCCGCCCAACGCCTGGATACCACGCAAGCATTACGCACGCTGGCTTCGTCCGTCGCGAGCTGCCCTCGACCCGGCGCCATTGCCGTCCCACTCGCGCGGCGGGATATGAAGAAACCGCAAAGAGTAGGTTCGTTTGGTCGTTTTCACGACCCCGCTGCCGGTTCTCGGCTGGCTTTGTACAACCATGCCCTCCTGCACACCGATTGGCCGGACTGCACAACGAATCGAGGCTGAAAGAATTCATTCCGGGGCCGGCGGATCGGGCTCGACGGGGAGCCAGGGGTAGCGGGCGGCTCGGCGGTACTTTTGATCCTGAGCCCTATGATAAGCAACGAGTTGAGGGAGGATGTTTATCCTTCGCTTCAAGCTCGCCAGTTCGATGTCGTCCATATTTCCTATCGCCCTGCCACAGAGCGTGACGGAATCCGCCAGGCGCCATGCGGCCTGCTCAGAGTGGATCTGCGCTCGCGACAGAAAGGCGGCGCGGCGGTGATGGAGCTGGACGCCGACGCCGATCGATAACGCGAAGACCGCCACCGCGACCATCCACCGCCGCGTCGTCATCCGGGGGAGTCGCATCGCTGGCCTCCGTTCGCCTGGTGCTATCCGGCAGAGTATCCCGGCTTGCAGCCCGGAAGTCGATCCCGTCATGCTTCGGCGGCAACCGATTGACGGTAGCCGCCGATTTCTCAAAGGCCAACCCGGGTCGGCGGGGGACCGGGTCGCCTGGGGCCAGACTCCTGAGCCTGGCCTGGGCTAGCCCGGCCGATCGCCGGCGGAGCTGGCTCTCATAATGGCCGAGGTGGCCGCGGTCATCAGGGACCTCGGGATCGGGGCCCGCGAGGGACCGCAGGGCGACGAGCCAGTGATTGGGCCGACGCTCGAGCTCGCGGCGCGGGAGGGACACGTCGGGGACCTGGCAACCATCCGATCGCCCGACGGAACCCTCCGACCGGGGCGACGCGCCGGGCCGAAGTGGATCCGACGCACTGGCTCCGATTCCCGTCTAGACCGCGTAACGGATGGGCGGCCTACGGACGAGGGACCGAAGGCCACCGAACGCGGATCCGGTCCGACCCGATCGCATCCGACGGTTCGGATCGGATCGGATCGCACCAGACCAGACCGGTCCGGTCTGTTGTGGGAGCTGGCTCCTGCCGGCGACCGGTCGGGCCGATGCCGATCGGATCGGGCCGACCGGACCGCGACGAGTGCGGGCCGGGCGGCGCAACCGGCAGGACGGCATCGCCTTGCTCAACTCACCGGGCGTCGCCTCAACCCCCGTGCGTCTCCCCGCCGGGCCAGGGTGAACGCGGGATGGCTCCGCAACGATCGCCGGGCTCGGCCGAGGCGCGGCACCGTCCCCGCGCCCGACCGGGGAGGCCGGCCGCAAGCCAAGTGAGGAGGACGCTGTCTCGGCCCGATCCCGGTGGAAGGTCGCCGCCTCGACCCCGGCCCGGTGAGCGACGCCGGCCCGACGGGACTCACGGGGCAGCAATCGGCTCCGACAAGCTCGCCGGGGTCTGACGCCCGCCATTGCCTCGCCGCGCCGAGACGGGCCGGCGGCCGTGACCGGATCGCCATGCCTCCCAACAGGAGGCGCTCATCGCCAATGGTTTAGCACATGGATGTGATCGGGGATCGAGACGCCCGCCGACTCGAGCTTGGTGACCGCAATGCCGATCGCCCGATCGCTCATCTTCTGCCGGGGATCGGCGTCGAAGCGGACGATGAGCAAACCCAGATGCTGACCCCCGGCGGCCAGGACCAGGTCGTGCAGGTCTTCGAAGTCCTCGTAATCCTGCGTCACGACGGGCAGGCCCTGGCCAATCGCCCAGATCAGGACCCTGGGATCCGCGGCAGACAGCAAGCCGGCGTCGTCGGCCAGGACGGGATCGTGACCCTGGGCCTACAGCCGGGCGGCAAGTTGCGGGCGGCTCAGGTTCTCATCGAGCAGGAATCTCATGCCGATGCCGGTCCATCCAGCAGGCCCCGGGCGCGGAGTTTGGCCTCCTCTCGCTCCCGGTCCGCCTGGATGACTTGCGGATTCCGTTCTACATAATCCAGGGCCTCATAGACCGCCTCGAGTGGCACCTGATAGCCTTCCGCCAATTCTTCGGGGGTGTACGAATCCGGCCCGTGGACGGCGTGGTACATCGCCTCGGCCCGGATCCGCCGGCCCTTGAGGAAGAGCTGGCGGTAATTCGAGCCGGGACGTGGCTCCAGATATCGATACGGTTTCTGCACCTCGGTCGACATGATATCCCTCCGCATCTCGAATCAGTATACGCATCAAGCCTCAGGCGCACCACGTTGGAATCCTCTGTACCGACCGCCGGACCGCATCGGACCGTATCCCGAGGGTCACCGAATCCGGCCCCCGACCCGATCGGATCGATCCGGCCGGATCGCGACAGGTGCGGGCCGGGCGGGCCGCCGCCGTTCTCCTCGTCAAAGCTCGCCGCGCCGGGCCTCGCAAGTCGAGTCCCATCCCGTCGGCGATCCGAACTAACGCAGCAGGACCTTCCGGTCGGCGAGCCGGCGATCCATTGGGTCGGGTCGCCGGGCGAACCTCCCGTCGCCGGCGGGACGGCTTCCGTTTGAGATCGGCCTTGAGCGCCGCCCAACGATGGGATGGGGCCGGGAAGCCACGGGACCGGAACCGAAGCGGCGGCCGGGCCCGTGTCAGGTCAGCAATTCGACCGTAATATCGGGAAACCGGCCCAGTTGAGCATCGTTGGTCAGGAAGCGTCCGCATCCGTACTCGACGGCGGCCGCCAGATGCAGGGCATCGAGCGCTCTGATGTTGTGAGCGGCCCGGATCCGCGCGGCGCGCTCCCAGGCCGTCGCGATCAGCGGGACCGCAGTCACATCGGGATCGTTGAAGAAAGCCAGATAATCCGCGAGCGTCCCGAGATCGTTCAGGATGAGGGGACCGACCAGGCACTCCAGTCGGTGGACATCGCTGATGGCGACCTGGTCGCCGCCGGACCGCAGTTGGTCGATCCGGGTCTGGGCCCTGGTCCCCCCGAGCGGGTGCTGCTCGACGAGATAGATCACGATGTTCGCGTCGAGGTAGACGATCACTCGGTGGTCTCCCGCGCCGAGTCGGCCTGCTCGCGGGCTCGGCGGCAGTCCTGCTGGAGCCGGATGGCCTCCTGGATCTCGTCCTCCATCTCCTGACGCAACGCCTGCCGCCTCGCCTCGACCTCCTCCTCCACACCACGCGGGATCGGGCCTCGCGCCCTCTGACCGTCCCAGACCTGCTGCATCCGCTGCCAGAAGGGATCGTCCCGAGGCGGATCCGAGACCGATACCAGCGTCACCTGCACCTTGCCCGCCGGCAGGTTCACCTTCTCGGCAACCTCAAGGGTGCCATCCGGCTTGACGATCCCTTCGACGGTCACGACCGGAATGCCCATCGCCGATCCTTTCTTTGGTCGAGGCGGCCCAGGTGCGCAGCCGCGGCGTCGCTTGCCTGTCCGCAACGAGCGAAGCTTCATTGTACCGGCGATCGACCGGGATTTCGCGGGTATCCCAGGAGGCCCGCCCTGCCCGGATACCAGGATAAGGGGCCTGCCGAATCGGACCCCCGACCCGATCGGATTGGCCCGGCCGGATTGCGGCGAGTGCAGGCCGGGCGGAATGCCTGGAGCGCGGCGCGAGGATGCGGATGCCGGTCGGGTCGCGTTCGGGTAGAATGGGAAGGCGACGCCGATCCATCGAACGTGGGGCCCCATTCTCGGGAATCACCCGATGCCGACGATCCAACTCCAGGCCGAAATCTCCCGCGACGCGCTGCTGCAGGCCGTCGGTCAGCTCAGTCCGCCGGAGCTCGACCGGTTCGTTGACGAGGTACTCGAGCTCAGGGCGCGGCGCGAGCCTGCCGGGCTCGGCGGGGGCGGTGCTGCCGCACCCGGGCCGTCGCTCCCCCTGTCCGCCGACGCCTGGAAAGCCGAGCTCGACGCCTGGAGGCGGGACGCACAGGGCCGGGCCGGTCGATATCCCCCGGGGTTCGTCCTCGACGACAGCCGCGAGACCCTCTATCGGGAGAGGGAAGACGCCCAGCTTTGATCCTCCTCGACACCAACATCCTCCTCCGGTACGCCAGGGCCGCGGACCCCTCGTTCGCCGCGGTGGACGCGGCGATCATCGCGTTGCATGCCGACGGCGAGGCCCTTTGCGTGGTCCCCCAGAATATCTACGAGTTCTGGGCGACTGCCACCCGGCCGATCGCCTCGAACGGGCTCGGCTTATCCATCCCCGAGTGTCAGGTCCAGATGGCCAGGGTGAAGCGTCTATTTCGACTACTTCCGGACTTGCCGACGCTGTTCGACGAGTGGGAAGCACTCGTCGCGGCCCACGCCGGTCACGGCCGCGTGTCCTACGACGCCCGGCTGGTCGCCGCGATGCGATCCCACGGCATCGCCCGGCTGCTCACCCTCAACGGGGCGGACTTCGCCCGGTTCCCCGGGATCACCATCCTCGACCCCGTTGCCCTCGCCGCGCGGGCGACACCGCCGACCGCGACCCCATGAGATCCTGCGCCGGACCGGACCGGACCGGACCGCCCGCCCGCAGGTCCCGGCCGAGGCGGACCCGACCCAGCCGGGCGAACGACGAACCGCGCCTCCCCGCGCCGGCAGCGATCACCAAGTTGGGGGGCGACCCGATTTCATGAACGCGACCCGATTCATCGGCCCGGCCGGATCGCGACGGGTGCGGGTCGGGCGGTTCGGGGCGGGGCGGCGAAACACGCTGGTCGGCATCGCCTTCACGCGTTCGTCGGGCGCCCCGCACCCCGTCCCGTCTCCTCGGCGGGGAGAAGTCGGCCGGAGGCGGGGTGGTCGGGCTGCGCGGCACGCGTCGGCCCTGTTCCGGTGAGTGATGCCCGCCGACGGAACGCTCACCTCGAGATCGCGCCCGGCATCCTCGCCGGCGTCGCACGAGCCGCCGTCCATCGCCGTGCGGCATCGGGAGAGCGGCCGCGGTCGGATCGCTATCCCCCTCGGAGGGAGGCGATCAGCGCCATTGGTTCAGCACATGAAGCTGATCCGCGATCGGGAGCCCCGACGACTCGAGCTTGCTGATCGCGATGCCGATGGCACGCTCGCTGAGGTTGCGCCGCGGATCGTTGTCGAAATGGACGACGAGCAGACCTGGGTGATGCCCACCGGCGGCCATGATCAGGTCGTGCAGGTCCTGGAAGTCGTCGACATCCCGTGTCAAGACGGGCAACCCCTGGCCGATCGCCCAGATCAGGACCCTCGGATCCGCGACGGACAGCAGGCCGGCGTCGCCGGCCCGGACCGGATCGTGACCCTGGGCCCTGAGTCGCAAGGCGAGTTGCGCGCTGCTCGCGTTCTCGTCGATCAGGAACCTCATGACGGCGGGGGCCCGTCCAGGAGGCCCCGGGCGCGGAGCCTGGCTGCCTCGCGATCTCGATCCGCCTGGATGATCGGCTGATTCCGCTCGACGTAATCCAGGGCCTCGAGGACCGCCTCCAGCGGGACCTGGTAGTTCTCGGCCCATGTCTCGGGAGTGTACGCATCCGGGCCGTGGATATCCTGATAGACCAGGTCGGCCCGGATCCGCCGGCCCTTGAGGAAGAGCTGGCGGTAATTCGAGCCCGGACGGCCCTCCAGATGTTGATACTGCCTCTGCGTCTCGGTCGCCATGGTATGCCCTCTGGATCAGCAGTCATTATAGGCCCTCGGCCCCAGCGCGCACCACGTCGAAATCCTCCGCACCGACCGCCGGACCGCTTCCCGAAGACCATCGAATCCGGCCGCTGGGCCGATCGGTCCGGCCCGGCCGGATCGCGACCGGTGCGGGCCGTCGGGATGCCTGGAGCGCGGCCCGAGGATGCGGATGCCGGCCGGGTCGCGTTCGGGTAGAATGGGACGGCGACGCCGATCCATGGAACGACGGGCCCAATTCTCGGGAATCACCCGATGCCGACGATCCAACTCCAGGCCGAAATCTCCCGCGACGCGCTGCTGCAGGCGGTCGGTCAGCTCAGTCCGCCGGAGCTCGACCGATTCGTTGACGAAGTACTCGAGCTCAGGGCGCGGCGCGAGCCTGCCGGGCTCGGCGGGGGCGGTGCTGCCGCACCCGGGCCGTCGCTCCCCCTGTCCGCCGACGCCTGGAAAGCCGAGCTCGACGCCTGGAGGCGGGACGCACAGGGCCGGGCCGGTCGATATCCCCCGGGGTTCGTCCTCGACGACAGCCGCGAGACCCTCTATCGGGAGAGGGAAGACGCCCAGCTTTGATCCTCCTCGACACCAACATCCTCCTCCGGTACGCCAGGGCCGCGGACCCCTCGTTCGCCGCGGTGGACGCGGCGATCATCGCGTTGCATGCCGACGGCGAGGCCCTTTGCGTGGTCCCCCAGAATATCTACGAGTTCTGGGCGACTGCCACCCGGCCGATCGCCTCGAACGGGCTCGGCTTATCCATCCCCGAGTGTCAGGTCCAGATGGCCAGGGTGAAGCGTCTATTTCGACTACTTCCGGACTTGCCGACGCTGTTCGACGAGTGGGAAGCACTCGTCGCGGCCCACGCCGGTCACGGCCGCGTGTCCTACGACGCCCGGCTGGTCGCCGCGCTGCGATCCCACGGCATCGCCCGGCTGCTCACCCTCAACGGGGCGGACTTCGCCCGGTTCCCCGGGATCACCATCCTCGACCCCGTTGCCCTCGCCGCGCGGGCGACACCGCCGACCGCGACCCCATGAGATCCCGCGCCAGACCTGACCGGCCACCCGCAGGTCTCGGCCCGAAGCGGACACGTTCCGGCCGGGCGAACGACGAGCCGCGCCTCCCCGTCCCGGCAGCGATCAGGAAGGTTGGGGGCGACCCGATTTCATGAACGCGACCCGCCATGATCGGCCCGGCCAGATTCCGGCGGGTGCGGGTCAGGGAGGCGGCGCCAAGGTCGTCGGCCCCAGCGGACTCAGGGATAGAGCCCCTGGGCGATGAGCTCCGCGCGGACGCTGAGCCGGCGTCGGGCGTTCATCGCCAGGACGTGGACGGTCGTCCGCCCCGTCGGCGTCAGCCCGACGATGAAGGCGCCGCGCAGGGCATAATGGTCGGCCCAGCGATCGCGCCGGGGATGGAACAACGGGACGAGAGCGCCGCTATCGGGATCGATTCCCGTAAGATTCGTTCCCTTATGTGAATTGCAGTGGATACAAGCCAGGGCTAGGTTCGACGGGTCGTCGCTCCCGAGGTGCTGTCTGGCGACGATGTGCTCGACGTGATGGGTCGTCTCGGCGTGCTCCTGCGGGTGCAGGCAGTACTCACAGCGGTCGCCGGCGTGCTGGCGGACCAGCTTCCGGGTCGCTTCATCCATCAGCCGGCATCCTGGTCCATCAGGAATCGCCGCGCCTTGAGCTTGATCAGGCTAACGATCTCGGCGCCCTCGACATAGCCGTCGTACTCGGCGTGCTCGGACTCGGTGAGCTCGCCCTGGTTGGAGCGGTCGGCGAGTTCCTCGATCCGAGCCCGGATCTCGGGGGCGATGTGAAGCGCGACGATGCGCCGAGCCACTTCGGGGTCCAGGCAGTCGCTAAGGGGGTCGAGCATCCGGTCCAGCGCGGACATGGGAGACGATGTTTCCATGGGGTCCAAACTACCAGAAGGGGCCGGTCGATCAAAGAGGGAGATCCGGCCGTGACTGTGGCGAGACCTCCTCGCGAAACAGGAATCGCCCGACCTGCAGCGGCCCGGCCCGGCCGGATCGCGGCGGGTGCGGGTCGGGCGGGACGGGGTGGGCGGCGCCGACATTCTCGGCCCGCGGGACTCCAGGATAAAGAGGATCGCCTGGCTGATACCCCGGCTCGGCCGGAGCCTCGCCCTTGCTCGGAACAGGCCCTCAGTCCGTGACGCCGACCTTGCCGTTGCAGCCGTAGATCGAGCAGGCGCCGACATATTCCCAGCAGTCGCGGTGATGCGGGGTATTGCACGCGGCGCAGACGATCACGGCGCCGCCGGCGATCGCCTCGCCGCAGACCTTGCAAATCGGTGGCCCGACGTCTTCCTGCCACTCGTCGTCGGTTCGATCCATGATGGCGATGCCCTGTCCCATGCGGCGGTTGACGCCCGTGAGCAGGCCGTCGAGGACGACGAGGGCTTCGCGCACGGCCTGGGCCAGGGCCAGGTCGCTCTGGCCGAGGTTGCGGTTGACCTGGACGAGCATCCGCTCGGGGTTGATCGAGACCAGCATGCCGCCGGGATGGACCATGCGCTGGAGCCGGTTCGACGGCGGCCAGCACGTCGGGGGCGAGGAAGTCGCGGGCCATCTCGTGATCGTTGGCCTGGACGACGTAATTGCGGTCGAACCATTGGTCATCGAGGCGGACGGGTCGGGTTCCGCGCGGCGGCTGGGGCGGCGCGGGCCGGCAGGAGGGCGCCAGCTCGAGTCGGAAGGGGATTCCCTTGTGGAACCGGGCGACGACGCGGGTGCGGGGGATCTGCTCGGGCTGGCCGGAGATCGTGGGGGCCAGGCCGACCCGGACCGTCGAGCCGTCGTGGAAGAAGCTGACGGTGGGCGGGTCGCTGAGGCCGCGGCTCTCGTACCGGCCGCGGTGCAGGTTCGCCAGGTTGCGGTAGGCGCGATAGCGCTGACCGGTCATCCAGGCGCTGAAGGTCGTCAGCACGCGGATGAACACGTAGATCGCCAGGATGACCAGCAGGAGGACCAGGAGTTCCATGAGCGGGCGAGCCTTTCCGGGCCCCGGCGGTGCACCTCGGGTTCCCCTCGTCCAGTCTACGTGGGTCACGGCGTCGCGGGCAACGAGGCGACGGTCCGGCCGTCGGTCAGGGCGGAGATGACAGGTCGGGCAGGGGACCGAGCCCGGTGTTGACGGCCAGCGCAGCGACGAACCCGGCCCGAGGGGCGGCCTCCCAAAGATACCAGCGGTCCACCCGCGGCGACGGGTCGGCCGGGACGAAGCGGGCAAGGAGCGGCTCGCGGCCGAATCCGGTCTCGTGCCGCGCGGCCAGGCCGGCGATCCCCGAGCCGAATGCCTTCAGTACGGCCTCCTTGCGGGTCCAGCCGCGGAGGAACGCCTCGGGCCGGTCGGGATCGGCGATCGCGGCGAACGCCGCCTGCTCGGCCGCGGTGAAGAACGACGCGACGATCCGCTCCGCCTCGCCGACCGGCCGGAGCCGCTCGAGATCCACACCCAGCTCGCGGCCGTCGGCGACGGCGATCACCGCCAGGTCGGCCGAATGCGAGACGTTGAACTGCAGCGGCGATTCGCCCGCCGATCCGGGGCCGGGATCGAGCTCGGGCTTGCCCACCGCGCGGCGCGGAAGCGGAGCGATTCGGGCGATTCGTCGCGCAGCCCGCCGAGGATCCGCCGCAGCGCCGCGCGGCAGCGGGCGAAGCGTTGACGCTCGCGAGCCCGGACGAATCGCGCGGCGCGGGCACGCTCGTCCTCCGAGAGGATCGCCAGCTCGGGACCCGGCTCGAGCGCGTTGACCTCGGCCTCGCCGACGATGCCCGAGTCGAGCTCGACGACCCAGACGCGGACCTCGTCCGGCGCGAGCGGATGGACTTCGGCCTCGGGGTCCCAGTCCAGGAGCGTGGGTTGTGGACCCTCGGGAGGTTGCGAGCTGTCGATGTCGCGGATGGTCATGGAACTCCCCGCCGATCGCCGCCGGTCGGCAAGCTGGTGAGCGTTGCGTGGAAGGCCACGATTGCGGTTCATGTCGGGCGGGCATCCGCCACCATCCGCCGCCCCTGGCCGTGGGCGGGACCACCCGACTCGCCGTTTGCCGGAGGGTCGGCTCCCGCCAACGATCCAGATCTTCGTCGGCAGGCGATACCTACCGTACTTTTTCACGTCTCCGCGGGAAACGACGCCGTGCTGGCGGAGAGCCTGGATTGAACCGGATCTCGAGGCCGACGGAAGTATTTAACAAATATCAGGCAACGCATTTTCTCCAGAAGAATCTAAAGTCTCCACAGCATTCACCCCGTGAATCTTATCGACGGAGCGATCCGGAAGCCCAGAGGGCGTGACGATTAGCTTGCACATGAGACCGACTCGACCGAATCCGAGCCTCGCTCGCCCGCGAGTGGATTCTGATGGGGATATCCATCAACTCGCTTGCCCGTCGGGCTCATAGGCGTAACCGACTCCGGAGGTCCTCTCGAGCGCCGAACGGTTGGTTGGCTCACGGTCCAACGACCGGCGACCCGTCCCCGACCGATCCGTTCCGTTCCGGTCCTTCTGTCGGAGAGAGCTCTACTCCCGATCCGGTCCGGCGCCGACCGACCGATCGCCGGCAGGAGCCGGCTCCTACAACGGATCGGCCCGGACGGGATCGGTCTCACTGTAGGGGGGAGCTCCTGCTCCCGATCCGGGCGGCATCGGCCCGCCGGACCGCCGGCAGGAGCCTGCTTCTACAACGGAACGGATCGGTCCGATCCGATCGGGACGGGTCCGCGGTCGATGGAGTTCGCTCCCACGTCCGTAGGCCATCCATGCATTGCCCCCTCTAGCCGGGCTGTGCATGCCATGCGAAAAGCGCCGGCAGGGCCGCTGAGCCGTCCCTCGGCTTGGGAAGACCGGGCCGGCGAGGCGGAGCGCGCCGTGAGACGGAAGGATTCCGGGGATGGGCCGCGGGTGTCGGTCGGTCCCGGCCGCACCAGCGGCGTTCCTTGACAGCACGATTCGCCGGATCGACACTGAGTCTGGGCATCCTCGTATCGCCGGCAGGGAGCGAGCGACCGAGCCATGAAGCATCCCCGGCTCCAGTTCACGATCGGCCAGCTCGTCCGGCTCGTCGCGATCGCGGCGTTCACTTGTTTCATGATCCGCGAGGGATTCTGGCTGGTGGTCGCCGTCTCGGTGGGCGTCGCGCCCGGGTTCGTGCTCGATCGGGCCTGGGGCGGTTCGGGGATCCTGGGCTCGGCGCTCGCGGGTCTGCTGGGATTCGGGGCGTTCGGGGTGGCGTCTTTCTTCTATCAGCATCTGGTGACGGGCGTCCCCGGGCCCGACCCGTCGTTCGGGACGGTGGTCACGAACATGGCGGGGCTGGGCCTGCTCAGCGGGACGCTCTATGGGGTCTGCGCCTGGATTGTCTACGCGCTGGGGGGCTTGATCCGTCGGCTGAGGACGCCCCGGCCGACGAGGCCGGAGCCGGACGGGGTCGAGCCGCCGAGGCCGTCGGTCCGATTCGGGCCGCCGGGCGATCGCGGGCTCGCGCATCCGAGGGCAGAAGGAGGCCGGACATGAGACCACCGCGACGGCAGTTCAACCTCGGGCAGATGATGGACATGGACCCCGTCGCCTTCGCCGCCCTGAGCCCGGCGGAGTGGTCTCGAGGGGCACCCGGCGGGCCGGCGGCGGAAGGTTCTCGCGGGCCTTTCGCCACCGCCGCCGTCACTCGCCCCGGCGACAGGGAGGGACACGCGCCATGAGTCGAGCCGGGATGCAATTCACACTCGGGCAGATGATGACCGCGGTGGCCCTCTGCGCCGTGCTGCTGGTGACCTTCCCGTTGCTGGTGCTGCTGTTGCTGTTCCCCGCGACCGGAATGCCGCTGCTCGGGTTTGCCCTGGCGCGGGCGCGGCGGTGGGATGGGATCCGGGGTGCCATGGTGGGCGGCGCGATCGGGTTCCCCGTGTGCCAGCTCGTCGTGATCGCGATCCTTGCTCACACACTCGGGGCCCCCGACATGTCCTCGCCGGTGCCGTGGCTGATCCTGCTGGGGATGTCGGCGCTCGGCATGGCCTGGGGCGGGCTGGTGGGCTCGTGGGCGTGGTCGATCTCGCGACGCGGTGAGCCGACCATCGCGCCGTTGAGATACCGTCCGCACTTCGTCCGCCAACGCTACCGAGAGCCGTGATCGGCCCCCGGGGGCTCGCCGCGTCTCGAGCCTCGCACCGGCGAGCAGGCGTCGACCAAGATCGAGCAGTGCAAGGCATCTTGATGGAGAGAGGCCCGTCGTGACAGGGTCCCGGATTCGATTCACGCTCCGACATTTGATGGTCGTGGTCGCGATCTGCGCGGTGCTGCTGGCGGCCTTGCGTTTGCCGGTGCTGTTCGTGCTTCTGACGGCATTGGTGGTGCCCCTGGGCGGGTACGCCGTCAACCGGCGCGGGGCGGCGAGGGGATTCGCGGGGCCGCGCTGGCGGGGGGGATCTTGATCCCGTCGGGCTATCTCCTGGCCTTCACGATCGCCTGGGGGATTTCTGACGGAGTCCGGATGATCGCCTCCCCGGAAACGTGCTTACTCCTGATCCTCGGCCTGGCCTGGGGTGGAGTGGTTGGGCTGTGTGCCGGGATACCTCGGCGACTGGGCGAAGTCGTCGGCGCATGGCGGGTTTCCCGGCGCGAGTCGCAAGAGGCCGTCCACGCGAACCCGGGGCCATCGTATGCGGCTCGATCGGTCGCTGCTCTCGCCCCGGCGGCCGGACCGGTAGTGGATGAGGACGGATGGGAGCGAGACACACCGTGAGCCGGCCCCTGCGCATGCCCCGACCGCGGTTCACGCTCGGGCAAGGGCTCGCGGCGATCGCCGGCGTGGCCGTTGTCCTCGCCCTGTTGCGTGAGCCTTTTGGCATGCTCGCCCTGTGGATCGTGAGCCTCGCCGCGGGCGCCGCGGTCGATTGCCGACGGGGCGGGTCGGGTTTCCTCGGGGGGCCCGCGGTCGGTCGCGCTGGAAATGCTCGCGCTGGGGATCTATCAGCGGGCGACCCATCAATTCCTGTTCGACGGCCCGCCGTCCAGGGGCATCGTCACCACCTCGGTCATCCTGGCGGTGTATGTAGGTGCGGGGGTCATGCATGGTGTACTGGTCAGCGTCCCGGTCTGGATAGTCGTCAGCGTCCACCGGTCGTGGCGCGATCCCAAGCTGCTCGCCGATGCGGCCAGCGACGAGGGCGTCGGCACGCTGAGAGAAACGCGTTCCGAGGACGATCCACCAGCCTGACAGCCCGGACGCGGCGTAAAATCCATGAATATCCGATCGGCGTGGAACGTCTCCTTCCGGATGGGACGGACGGTTACGGCCACGCGGCGAGTACCACCATGAATCAGCCCCGGTTGCGATTCACGCTACGACATTTGATGATCGCGGTCGCGGTCTGCGCCGTGCTGCTGGCGCTCATGCCCTGGCCGCTGCTGCTCGTGCTGGTGCCGGTGTTCGGCATTCCTCTGGGCGGGTCCGCCCTCGAACGGGCGCGGGGCGGGCAGGGGATCATCGGGGCCGTGACGGCGGGCGCCATCGGGTTTCCGGCGTGCGGCCTGGGCGTGATGATCTATCTGGGGATCGTCCGCGAGGTCCGGGTGTTCGAGTCGCCGGCGCCGTGGTTCGGCATGATCGGGCTGGGGATCGTCGGCTGGGCGTGGGGTATGCTGGTAGGCACCTGGGCGTGGACGATCTCGCGACTGCGCGGCGCGGCCGACAGGCCGGTGCTCGAGCCCGAGCCTGCGGTCGGGCCGATCTACTGGGGCGGGTTCGACGACCGCGAGCGGCCCGGTCCCCGGCCGCGGGCGGGATCGGAAGGAGGGAGACCGTCGTGACGACGATGAGGCGGCAGTACACGCTGGGCGAGCTGATGGGCCTGGTGGCGCTGAACGCGGTGGGATTCGCCCTGTTGACGACCGACTTCGCGATCCTGGGCGCGGGGCTGCTGGTCGTGATGCCGGGGTTCGTGCTGGGGCGCGTCCGGGGAGGGAAGGGGATCATCGGCGGGATCGTCTCGGGGTGCGCGCTGCCGATGGTCGCGGCCCTGGCGTGGGCCGTGTTCGATATCCGCTTCGGGTCACGTTCGGCCGTCGAGGCGCTCAACGCCATCCCGGCGTTCTTCATGATCTTCGTCGTCTGCCTGGTCTGGTCGGGGCTGATCGGCACATTGCTGTACGTGGTGGACCAGTGGTTGCAAGGACGTTCGCCATGGATCAGCGACGCGGCGGACCGCGACGCGGCCGGCATCCGGTTCCTGCGCGAGGAGGCGCGACGGGCGGCATCCGGTACCTGCGCGACGAGAGTCCGATGGGCGGCAAGGCGAGCAAGGGGATGCGGCCATGAGAGCGATCGTCATCGCGGGGCGGGGCGGGTCCGAGGTGCTCGAGGTCCGCGACGTGCCGACGCCCGAGCCCCGGGGCGAGCAGATCCGGGTGCGGGTGCGTGCCTGCGCACTCAACCGCGCCGACCTGATGCAGGCGCGCGGGATGTACCCGGCACCGGCGGGGGCTCCACGGGATATCCCGGGGCTCGAGTACGCGGGCGAGGTCGACGCGATCGGGCCCGACGCGGTCGGCCCGCTGAAAGTCGGCGACCGGGTGTTCGGGATCGTCGGCGGCGGCGGCCAGGCGGAATTCGTCCTGGCCCACGAGCGGATGGCCGTGCCGATCCCCGCGAACCTGGACTTCGTGGCGGCGGCGGCCGTGCCCGAGGCGTTCCTCACGGCGCACGACGCGCTGACGGCCCGGGGCCGGCTCGAGCCGGGCGGGCGGGTGCTGATCCACGCGGTCGGCAGCGGCGTCGGCACGGCCGCGGTGCAACTGGCGCACGCGATGGGTTGCGTGGTGCTCGGCACGTCGCGGACGTCGGCCAAGCTCGAGCGGCGCGCGAGCTGGGGCTCGATCACGCGATCGACGCCTCGAAGGGGTCGTTTGCCGACTCCGTGCGAACGCTCACCGACGGGTCCGGGGTGGACGTCGTCATCGACTTCCTGGGGGGACCTGCACTGGCGGGGAACCTCGATGCGCTGGCCGTTGCGCGGGCGGCTGGTCCTGGTGGGATACCTGGGCGGCGCGTCGGCGCCGCTCGACCTGGGCGTGATGCTGCGCAAGCGGCTGACGATCGTCGGCACGACACTCCGCGCCCGGCCGCTCGAGGAGAAGATCGCCGCGACGCGGCGGTTCGCCGAGCAGGTCGTCCCCTGGCTGGCGCGGGGTTGGTGCGCCCGGTCGTCGATTCGGTGTTCGCGCTGGAGGATGTCCGCGAGGCCCAGGCGCGGATGGAGGCGAACGAGGTCTTCGGCAAGGTCGTGCTCCGCGTGTGATCCAGGCCAATGGGGATCGCAACCACGGATCAGACATCTGAGAGCGTCAAACAGCCGTTTGGCTTACAGCCCGGCGACCGGGCCCCGTCCCCGACCGATCCGGTCCGGTGTCCCTGTAGGAGGGAGCTCCTGCTCTCCCGATCCGTGCAGCTTCGGCCCGCCCGATCGCCGGCAGGAGCCGGCTCCTACAACGGATCGGACCGGCCCGGTCCCGTTGTAGGAGGGAGCTCCTGCTCCCGATCCGTTCGGCATCGGCCCGACCGATCGCCGGCAGGAGCCGGCTCCTACAACCGACCGGATCAGTCCGACCGGCCCGGTCTGATCGGCCCGATAAGATCGGGTCGGACCGGGTCCGCGGTCGGTAGACTTCGGATCTCACGTCCGTATGCCACCCATGCGTTGCGCTCTCTAACCACGGACCGTCCCGCGTGACGGGTCGCCGCATTCAGGCTGGACATCCTGAGCCCCAGAATGGCCGGCGGTCTCGGCCGGCCAGCCGCTGTGCATGCGGGGGCCAGGGGGCTGGGCGACGAGCGTGTCGGCCTCGATGCGGAGCATCTCGCGCCAGCGGGCCTCGACCTGCTCCGGGGGGCGACGTGTTCGGCCAGGCGGAGGAAGACGCGGTAGTGGCCGAACTCCGACGACCAGAGGCGGCGGTAGAGACGGCCGAGCGCCGGGTCGCGGCCGTCGCCCTCGGCCGTGCCGGGGCCCTCGCAGTACCGCGCCAGGACCTCGAACCGCTCGCACGAGCGGAGCTCGATCAGGGCCGAGACGAGCAGGCGGTCGAGCAGGTCGTCGGGGCCTCGCCCCTGGCGGACGTGGCGGCGGAGCTCGCGGGCGTAGTCGTTGCGGTGCGACCGGTCGAGCCGGCCGCCGCGGTCGTTGAGCAGGCGGACGACGGAGCCGAGGTGATTGGCCTCGTCGCTGGCGATCGCCGCGAGGGTCTGCGTCCAGTCGTCGGGGGGCGTCGGCCCGGGCCAGCGGTTCAGCAGCTCGAGCGCGTTGGACGCCGCCTTCTTCTCGAGGTAGGCGTGGTCGCTCAGCAGGGCCAGGGGCTCACGCAGGACGGCCGCCGCCCAGTCCTCGGGCGTGCGGGAGAGGAGCGGCAGGTCCTCGCGCGTCGATCGATCCGCCATCCGGACGGGCTCCTGCGGCATGGGGTCCATTCGCCTCGTTTCGCTCAACGATAGCCGGTCGGGCGGAGGAAGGGGACAGTCCACTGGCCGGGCGGTCGGTCGCGCCCCGGAGATGCGCCGAAGGATCCGCCGATCCCCGTCGCGGCGCGGGGGGTCAGCGAGTACACTGGAATCCAACCGTGTTGCGTGCTGGAGGGGGCGATGGCGAAGAAATCGGCGACATCCGACGAGTTCCTGACGATCGGGCCCGGCATCCGGGTCCTGCCGATCATCCACGGGTCGGGCGACTTTGCGATCCAGGTGCGCGAGGAGCTTCTGAGACGACCGTACGACTGCGTGGCGGTGCCGCTGCCGCCGTCGTTCCAGGAGGAGGTCGAGTCGGCCGTCGAGCGGCTGCCCGAGATCTCGGCGGTCGTGCAGGTGGACGCCGAGGACGATGAGGAAGCCGCGGACTTCGAGGTGGATGTCGACGAGGACGGCGAGTCGTCGCCCGGCTTCAGCTATGTGCCGATCGACCCCTGCCAGGGCGTGATCGCGGCGATCCGCACGGCGATGGGCGAGCGGATGGCCCGCGAGTTCATCGACATGGAGACGCCGCGGTACGTCTCGGTGACCGGGACGTTCCCCGACCCGTATGCGCTCAAGCGCGTGAGCCCCGACCGGTTCGCCGCGTCGATCCTGGCCGCCGTGCCGCCCCCGCCGGACGGTCAGGTGACCGAGCGTATCCGCTGGATGGCCGCTCGGCTGCACGAGCTGAGGTCGAAATACCGCCTGGTGCTGCTGGTCTGCTCGATCCTCGACTGGCCGTGGATCCGCGACGCCTACCGGCGACGGCTGGCCGCGCCCGAGCCCCAGACCTTCTTCTCGCCGATCCAGACGTTCCGCGTCGACCCGCGCACGCTGATCTTCGCCCTGGGCGAGCTGCCGTATATCACGGCGCTCTACGAGCGCGGGCGTCGCGAGCTGACGCCCGACGATAACCTGTCGGTTGACGGGATCAAGGAGATGGTGCTCGACGCGCGCGAGCGGCTTCGGGTCAAGCATCCCAAGATCGCGGCGCGGATCACGCCGCAGGTGCTCTCGACGTTCTTCCGGTATGTCCGCAACCTGTCGCTGGTTGACCGCCGGCTGACGCCCGACCTGTACACGCTGATCGTCGCGGCCAAGCAGACGGCGGGCGACGATTTCGCGCCTGGCGCTGGCCGAGACGGCTCGCGAGTATCCGGCCGCCGCCGCGGAGGACGACGGCGACGACGATGGCGCGAGCGATGCGACGGGGTTCGAGCAGCCCGGGCTGCTGCGGATGGCGATCCACCGCGGCGACGTGCCGATCTGGGGGGCCGGGCCGATGGTCAGCCGGCTGCCGGGCCAATCGATGAGCTGGCGGACCTGCGAGCTGCGGCCGCGGCCGACCGGCGCCGAGCAGAAGCGGTGGCGGCAGCGGTGGAACCCGATGGGGATGTGTTCGTGGCCGCCGGAGGACGACCGGATCGAGAGCTTCCATCGCCACGTCCGCGACCAGGCCAAGGCGATCATCGGCGCCGACCTGGCGCGCACCGAGAAGTTCACGACGAGCGTGCGCGACGGCATCGACATCCGCGAGACCTTGCGGAACTGGCACACGGGCGACCTGTACGTCAAGGTCGTGCCGCCGAGCCGGGGCTCGATCGACGCGGTGGTGTTCCTGTTCGACCTGCCGGCCGATCCGCGGCTGTACAACATCCGGATGACCTGGTACGCCGAGCACGGCGAGGAATCCACGCTGGCGTTCTACGCGACGGACCCGATGAAGAACCTGATCGGGCCGGGGATCGCGCAGGCCGAGTACGGCGGCGCGCTCTTCCTGTTCCCGCCGCGGCCGATCCCGGACATCTGGAGCGACCCGCGGCTGGATTTCGCCGAGACGCTCGAGGACCGCCTGCTGGCCGGCGCGTTCCTGCACAGCCGCGAGAAGCACGTCGCGGTCGTCAGCCCCAGGCCGCCCACGGCGTCGTGGCGACGGCTGGCCCGCCGCTTCGGCCGCAAGATCGTCCACCTGCCCCTGAAGCGGTTCAGCGGCCAGCTCCTCGAGCGGCTGCGGACGTTCCACGTCCTGAACGGCAAGGCCGTCCGGTCGTATGCGGCGGATTTCATCCGGGAGATGTAGGGACGATCCTCGTCCGACGCCGACGTGATAGCCACCCGCGTGTCGCCCGATGTAAAATGCCGGATGCGGGCAGCGGGCCGGTAAGCCCAACCCGCATCCTACTGGAGTTCACCATGCAGCTCACCCACGATCCGGCACTGGAGGAAGCCGTCGCCGACCGCTATGGCCATTACCTGGGCACGTTCATCAGCGCGCAGGGCCAGGTCCGGGCCGATGTCTTCGACAACGGGTTGAACGTCCTCGCTTACGTCTCTTTTCCCACGGGCCGGGATGCGACGAACGTCGAGGATCCGTATGTCGCACCGCTCGAGGAATATGCGGCCCATCTGGGGTTCAGCAGCCGCTTCCACATGATCCATGCTGCATGAGTGCCCCCCATGCCCCGAGTCCAGGCGAGCATCGTCCTTCCCTACCTCCTGGAGCTTGAGGACGGTCGGTATGCGACGGGAGCCGTCGGTGCGGAACTGGCGATCCAGGCGGTCCGCCCATGGTCAATGAGGACTTCCACGGCCGGCCCCTTGCAGCGGGAGTCCCTCTCGGGCGGTTCGGAAGCTTTCCCGCTCGAATCCGCGACGATCGTTACGATGACCGAGGATCTTCCGGATACTGAGGTGCCAGATGAGCAGGGGCAGTTGAACGCCCGGTTGGCGGATCGATTGCTCCTCCTGACCAATCGACTGATCCGTGCTTACCGCGCGACTTCGCGCAACGCGAGCATTACCGAACTGTCGCGAGCCGAGGCCAGCCCCTTTCGATTCCGCGTCGTCGGCGAACGCGAGGGGGACTTCACGTGGAGGGCCGAGCTCATCTACGGGACGACCCTTCCCGAGGTCCCGGCGCAGGCGATCGCATCGATCTCCGAGCGAGTTCGCGCCCTCATGTCCTCGGGCCGCGAGCCCGAGGTGGCCGACCTGTTCCTGCTCGACGCCGAGCTCGCCATCCACGAGGGCCGCTTCCGCGAGGCGGTGCTCTTCTGCTGGAGCACGATCGATGCGACGTTCAACCGCAAGTACGATCGCCTGGTCGAGACGAAGCTCTCCGGCGAGTGGAAGGAAGCCCGCGACTTCTTCACCGGGCTGGACTTCCGGATGCGGAACAAGATGAGTGCCGGACTCTTCCTCCTGGTGGGCCGGTCGTTCTTTCGAGAGCCGGGCGACTTCTGGGAACGGCTCTCAAGGAGCTACAACCGGCGCAACGGCATCATCCACCGCGGCGACAGCGCCGACGAGGCCGACGCGCGAATGGCACTGGAGGTGGCTCGCCGCGTCGTAGAGATCATGGGAGAATTCTAGAGCGCCGAACGGTTGGATGGCGTACGATGGGACGATCCCGCCGATACGAGCCCGACGCGCCAGCGAGTGGGTGCCCGAGCCGCCCAGGTCATCCACTCACTCGCGCGTCGGGCTCGTATGAGCAACCCAACCGCGAGCCGACCAGGTCATCCACTCGCTGGAGCGTCGGGCTCGTATGAGCAACGCAACCGCGAGGCGCTCTCGACGGTTACCGGGACGTTCCACCGATCGCCCTGACCCTATTCAGGACCCGACATGACAGGCCTCATCCCGCTGGTCTTCTCCCTGATCGCGCAGGCCCCCACGCCGGCGGCGCCGGCCACCGAGGCGTTCGAGTCGCGGCGGTACGGGCTGGCGACCCGGATTCCCGCCGAGTGGAAGGTCACCGATCGCGAGAAGGACGATCGGATCTTCGTCGCCGTGGTGCCCCAGCCGGGGTTCGGCGCGCCGGGCGTCGCCGCGTGCGAGCTGGCGCTGGCGCCCGAGGGACTCGACGACTACCGCACGCGGATCGACAAGAACGCCGAGCGCGGCGACGGGCGCGATCGGAAGCTCGCCGTCAACCGGATCGTCAGGGACCCGCGCGGCGACCGGCTGGAGACCATCTGGGAATCGCACCCCGATTCGGGCGGGTTCTGGCGCGATGTCCGCATCCGGGTCGTGGCCAACCGGCAGCTCTACCAGTTCGTCCTGATCGTCGAGGATTCGACCTACGCCCGGCGCGGGCTGCGTTCGACGCGCTCGTCGCCGGCACCAAGTTCACGCCGCCGGATACCGGGGCCGACCTGCTGGAGAAGCCGGCGAACCGGTGGCTCCAGCGCGAGTACAAGTTTGCCATCGACCTGCCCGAGGGCTGGAGCCCCGTGCTGGCGCCCAGCTCGGTCGCGCTGCTGTTCGCCGACGGCCCGCCGCATGGCATCTGGTCGGATAACCTGCTGGTGCTGGCCCACGACCGCCAGCGGACCGACCTGGCCGAGCTGGCCAGGGAGCTGCCCGGTCAGCTTCGCCGCGAGGAGCCGGGCTGCGAGGTCCTGTCGTGCAAGGTCATCCCGCGCGGCAAGGCGGAGGCGCTCGAGACGGTGGTCCGCACCCGGCGGGGCCCATTCTCGATGACGGTGATCGAGTGGCGGTTCCGGGGCGATCGGTTCGACTACGAGGTGAAGTTCACCGTCGAGTCCGAGCGGTTCGAGCGGCAGGTGCCGGGGTTCCGCAAGAGCTTCGAGAGCTTTCGGGAATTCCCCGGAACAGTCCCTCCATCGCGGGGCCGCAAGGCCGCGTGAGTCGCCCGGTACCGTCGCTTCCGCCGCCGCGGGGTCCTTCCGCCAGGATTGACCGCGCCTTCGGCGGGAGGCGATAATGGCCGCCGCGAGAGGGCTGCCCGTTTTCGGGGTGTTCCGGTCGAGGGAGCGGAGCGGAATCGCGGGCTCGAGCAAGCAATGAACGGGGCGGCACGCCGGTGATCGCGATCGAGAACGTCCGTGAGTTTCCCGCGCGGGCTCGCGGCGCCTTCGTGACGATCGGCAATTTCGACGGGGTGCATCGGGGGCACCAGGCCCTGCTGTCACGCCTGCGGGCGCTGGCCGACGCCGCCGACGCGCCGGCGATGGCCGTGACGTTCGACCCGCACCCGGCCACGTTGCTCCGGCCCGCCGAGGCGCCGGTGCCGCTGGTCTGGCCCGAGCGCGAGGTCGAGCTGCTGGGCGAGGCGGGCGCGACCGAGGTCGGCGTCTTCCGCACCGGGCCGTGGCTGCTGGACCTCTCGGCCCGCGAGTTCTTCGACCGGGTGATTCGCGAGCAGTTCGGGGCACGGGGACTCGTCGAGGGCCCAAACTTCGCCTTCGGTCACGACCGCAAGGGGAACATCGCGATCCTCGCCGACTGGTGCGCGGCGGCCGGGATCACGTTCGAGGTCGTCGAGGGGACGACGATCGACGACCATCTCGTCTCGTCGTCGCGGATTCGCCGGGAGCTGTCGGCCGGGTCGGTCGAGGAGGCCGCCCGGCTCCTGAGCCGGCCGCACCGCATCCGCGGCGTCGTCAGTCGCGGAGCCGGACGGGGTGCCGGCCTGGGTTTCCCCACGGCCAACCTCGAGGGCGTGGATACCCTGATCCCGGCCGACGGCGTGTATGCCGCGCTCGCACGGGTCGAGGGCCGCGAGCCGGCGCATCCCGCGGCGACCCACATCGGGCCCAACGCGACCTTCGGCGAGCAGGCGCGCACGGTCGAGGCGCACCTGCTGGGCTTCTCGGGCGACATCTACGGCGCGAGGGTCGAGCTGGATTTCGTCCGCCGGCTCCGCGGCACCCGGCGGTTCGAGGGCCTCGACGAGCTGGTCCGCCAGGTCCAGGCCGACATCGAGGAGACCCGGCGGACCTGCGCAGGTGGAAGTTGATACATCATCCGAAGGGCCGCGTGGCCCAGCCGGTTCGATCGGGCGGCCGACCTTGTCCTGTCGTCGCGGGTAGGGGGATAATGCAATCCAGATCTCTCGCGAAGGGAAGAGGAGGCCGACATGGTAACGACCGAGACCACCATCGAAGTGGACGAGCAGGGCAAGGCGACGGTCCAACTGCCCGCCGGTTCGAAACCCGGGAGACATCGCGCGGTCATCATCGTCTTCGACGGGCCGGAGTCGGCGATGGTGCACCCGGACTTCCCACGGCACGATATCCCCTGGCCCTTCCCCGAGGGGTCTACGTTCCGGCGCGAGGACATGTATGGCGACGACGGCCGCTGACCCGGTGTTCGTGGATACCAACATCCCGGTCTTCGCGGCAATCACGACCTCGCCGTTGTACGCCGAGGCTCTTGGACAACTCGACGCCTACCGCCAGGCCGGCGTCGAGCTCTGGATCAGCCGGCAGATCCTCCGCGAGTATCTCGCGACCCTATCGCGTCCCCAACCCTTCACGCCGCCGTTGTCCGCCGCAACCCTGATCGCGGACGTCCACGGCTTCCGGGCCATATTCCGGATCGCCGAGGATAGCTCGGCGGTCACGGCCAACCTGCTGACGCTCTTTGGGTCGATCGCCATCGGCGGCAAACAGGTCCACGACGCCAACATCGTGGCCACGATGCAGACGCACGGCCTGCGCCGGCTCCTGACGCACAACACGGCCGACTTCGCCCGGTTCGCCGCGCTCATCCAGGTCGAGCCGCTGATCACGACGCCGTGAGGGTATCGTCGTCAGGTGCTCTTCGCCCGGCTCCTGAGCCGGCCGCTCCAAATCCGGGGCGACGGCCGCAAGCCGGCCTATCCCGCGGCGACCCACATCGGGCCCAACGCGACCTTCAACGAGCAGGCTCGCACGGTCAAGGCCCACCTGCTAGACTTCTCGGGCGACCTGTACGGCCTGCGGGTCGAGCTGGATTTCGTCCGCCGGCTCCGCGGCACCCGGCGGTTCGAGGGCCTCGACGAGCTGGTCCGCCAGGTCCAGGCCGACATCGACGAGACGCGGCGGGTCTGCAAGGCGGGGCCTTGATGAGACGCGGCTTGCGGGATGGCCGACGATCCTTCGCGCCGGTCGCCGCTATCGGAGCACGTTCATGGCGAGCCTGTACTATGGACTGCTGGGGGTCGCCGCTCGCATCAACGAAACTCTGCGATATAATCTGATCAACGGACTGGCCCTGAACTGGGGTTTGTTGCTCGCCGCGGCCCTGGGGCTATTTATCTCCGCCGTGATCGCGCCCGAGGCGATGACCGAGACCGACTCGCCGGCCCCCGCGCCGGTCGAGGAGGTCTTGCAGCCGGGCCGCCCGCCCCGACGCTACGTCGAGGTATCCGGGGAGCTGCATTTCGAGGACAAGGTGGTCATGACCCGGACTCGAGCCGGTCAGGAATCGTTTGATTCGGCGATCGTGCCGATGCGGAACGCCCGGGGAGATCAGGCGCTGCTCGTCACGTTCGTCGCGGAGACGCCGGAGAGGATGCCCCGGCGGGCCACAATCACCGGCATGCTGCAGGACTTGCGGCTCGAGGCCAAGACACTGCTCCGCGACCAGGGCGTTCGGGCCGGAGCGGTGCCGTATCGACTGGATATCACGCTCGTGGCGGGCGAACGGCCGTGGAGGCTCTCGGGCTTCCTGGCGTTCGGTGTACCTTCGGCCTTGATCCTGCTCATCTTCGGCGCGGCCCAGCGCCGCGGGAACGTCGTCTTCCGGCGCCTACCGTGGGCGCCCGTGGAGACGGTCCCATCCGCCTGGCCGGCAATCAAGCCTATTCCCCGGGCTTCGGGGCAGTTCGTCCTGGACAGGACGGATGCGGACCGCTGGACCCGGTTTCGGGACAGGTGGGTTTCCGGCACGTCGCGCTCGCGATGGTTCGTGGAGGTCCCGTCCAGGCTGGTGGACCCCGACACCGACCGGCTGGTCTTCGGGGCGTATGTCGATGCCTCCCTGCGGTTCTTGGGTGCCATCCCCCTGGAGAACCGCGCGGGGCTGTGGAAGCTGATCATCCCGCGCGAGTGCCTGTCCGACCCCGAGTATGGTCGCGTTTACCTGGGGCTTGTGCGCCGGCCCGCGCTCCGGCTTCGATACCGGACGGGCCGGATCCGCCGGAAGCGATGGGCCGTCCTCACCTTCGCCGACGACCGGGCGTGCGAGGCATTCCTGAGCCAGCTCGGCGAGGTAATGGGCCGCGTGGTCCGGCCGGTCTGACCGGCCGGCCTCGCGCAGATGGCCGGATGCTGTCCGGCTCGCGAGGGATCTCGAGGCGGATCGAACGCGGCGGGCGGGCGGCCGGGCCGGACCGGATCGGTCGGGGACGGGCCCCGGTCGCCGGGCTGTAAGCCAAACGACCGTTCGTCGTACTGCGGCGGCCGGCCGGCGCGGGGGCGATGAAGTCTCGGCTTTGGTTCAGGCGTGCCAGAAACGTTCGCTCTGATGGGTCATCGGAGGCTGAGGTGAAGGACTGTTACCAGGTCCCGAACCGCCGAGGGAAGTGCGGACTTGTCGTAGACCTTCGTGACCCAGGAACCCTCGCTGAGGGAGCTGACCAGGAGCAGTTCGCCCTGCGAATGGGAACCGTTGGAAGGAGGGAGCACCGCGAGAAGCTGTTGAACCTGGGCCAGCTCTGCCGCGGTCAGCTCGTGCTGCCCTCCCGGGTCACCCCAGCCGGTAGCTTTGCTGCCAGCGCGACGATCGAGCAACTCGCCCCCTGGGCCGAGGCACCAGCGGTGTTGATCGTAGTACCCCCAAGGATGTCGGACGCCGACTTCCGAGACCTTCAGGAGGCTGTTCGCGTGGACCCAAATTATGCCAATATCTTTTGAGTGAAAGGCGCTCTCGGGAGACCGACACCACGTCATCTCCTCGTTCAGATGATGGCGCCACCCGGATGGATCAAACTTCATCCATCCCGCCACGGCCGCGAAGGCCGCTGCCAGGACCGCCACCGCGACCATCATCCTTCGCACCGTGAACCGCACTCGGGGGTGCCTCATGGCTGTGGTCTCCGGGATTGCCCGAGGAACGTGCGGCAGTTTCCCAGTGCCCCCGCCGCGAACGGCGTCGCGACCAACGGGTCATCCTCCTTGGACGCCGTGAATCGGTTGGACCAGGTGCCGTCGTCGTGCTGGCGGCGGATGAGCTCGTCCGAGAGGGCCTCGGCCCAGGCGACCTTGCGGCCCTCGGATTCGATCTCGGCGATCCCCAGCGCGCGGAAGGCGTGGGCGACCGACCAGGCGTAATAGAAATAGGTCGCGTCGCGGTCGGCCGCGCGGGCGGGCTCGAATGTCCCGGGGTTGGACGTGGCCGAGAAGTGCGTCTCCAGCCACCTCCGCGCCGCCACCACGCGAGGATGATCCCTGGAGAGGCCGCAGCGCAGCAGGGCGCGCAGGCCGTCGGCGGTCGTGCTGCCATACGAGTGGTAACGCGTCCGGCCGTGCCGGTCGATGCCCGCCGCGCCGGCCTTGTTGCGCACCGGGTCGGTCGTCGAGAAAAAGAAGCCGCCGTCGTCGAAGCGCGGGTCGCCGTCACGGTCGTCGTCCGCGACGTTCTGGCACCGTTCGACGAAGGCCAGGGCCTTGCGGATCGCGGGGTCCTCGGCGGTGGCCCCGGCGATCCGCAGGGCCCCGATCGCGAACAGCGTCGAGGAGAGGTCGGCGTCGGCGTGCTGCCCGAATGTCGAGTCCGCATCATCGCGGGACTGTGGCTCGATCGAGTAGCCCCAGCCGCCGAATGCCGGGTCCCCGGGGTCCCATCCGAGGTCCTCGGTGAGCTGCCGGCGGCGCAGCTCGCGGAGCCAGGCGTCGCGCGCCTTCCGGCCTTCGGGGACGTCGAGGAACGTCAGCACGATCGCCGAGGCCGACGCGGTGTAGACCGGATAGACCATGCCGAACCGGCCACCGTCGATCGAGCCGTCGGGCCTGACGCGTTCGATCAGGTAACCGCCCGCGCGTCGCCTCGCGTCCGCGGAGCCGGCGACGTCCGGCCCGAAGGCCAGGGCCTTGAGCACCGTCGGCGTCAGCGAGAGGCCGTCCTTGAACACGCCATAGGTCGACGATCGCCAGGCCCCGTCGGGCGACTGGGCGGCGACCAGCGCCCGCAGGGCGGCGTCCAGCGCCGGTCAACCCGGGCGTCGGGGGCCTCGGCCCGCGGGCGGCACGAGGCCAACCCGGCCGCCAGCGAGACGGCCAATAATCCCGCGAGTGGGCGAGCGGGGCAGATCATCGATCCGGGGCTCCATCGCGGGCTCATCGGGGGTGGCCGGACGAGGTCGGAGCCGGGGCCGGGGTGGGTACCGGGGCGCGGTCGGCCATCAGGGTCAGGAGTGCCGCCGAGGTGCAGAAGGTGCGGCCCGTGATGCAATGGCTGCCGGTCCAGCTCCCGTCGTCATTCTGCGACCGGTCGAGGGACTGGCTCATCATGGAATCCCAGGCTCTCCAGTCGCGGCCGCCATCGACGACCAGGCTCTCGGCAAGGATCATGTAGCTGAGGAACTCCTCGCCGCCGTTGGAGCCGAAGCCCGTCAGCAATCGCGGGGTGTCGAGCAGCCCGACGACGGTCGTCCGGGCCGCCTGCCGGGTCTCCTCCGCTTCGGCGATCCGCGCGAGCTTCTGCCTGGCCTCGGCACGCTCCCTCGGATCGAGGGAACGGGCGGCCTGGTCCGTGAGCCGCGGGACCTGCGCCCTGGCCGTATTGTGCGAGTCCTGCAGGATGCCGAGGCAGGCGGACCAGCCGTAGAGCGGGACGCCGGCCGTCATGTCTTTCACCATCGTGGGGCCGACAACCGGGCCGAGAAACGCCGCCCCGCCGATCGTCGTTTTCCTCCTGTTCCGGTGCGGCGGTGACGCCGGACCGCTCGCCGAGGGCTCCTTCCGGTGGTCGTCATGCTCTCCGCCTTTCGCCGCCCCCGCGGACGACGACGAGGGCGGGCCGGCGCCGGCCGCCGGCAGACTCCGGCGGTCCGGATCGTCCCGGTCCTTCACCGAGGGCGGCGGGGGCACCTGGTTGCCGCCCCCCAGCAGACTCCGGCGGCCGGCACTTTCCCCGTCCCGCGCCGCGGGCCGGGCCGCCGACAAGGGAGGCGCCTGGCTGGCCGCCGACAGCATGCTCCGGTGGCCGGTCTCCTCGCTGGCCTTATCCCTCGCCAACGACCGGATCGACCCGTCGTCCGCCGACGCCGCGCGGTCCGTTTCGCCCGTCCGCGTCGGTGCCTTGCGGCCCGTATGGGCATGGCTCCTCGCCGGCGACCGCACCGCGATCTCCTGCACTGCCGGCCAGGCCCGGATCGTGTAGGCTTTCCTCGCGGCGTCCTCCACCCGGGCCAGGGCGACGTCGGAGACGGGGGCTCCCGCCTGGCGTGCGCGATTGAGCCCCTTGGCGGACATGGCCAGCGCCATGACGGGTGCCCACCCCTCGGCCTCGAACGGGCCGTCTCGCGAGAGGTGCCGCTCGATCTTGCCGATCACCTTGTTGAGGGCGAGGTCGACGGCTCGCTCACTCGCCAGGTCGGGCATGCGTCCCTTCGCCTCGGCCAGGAGCATTGAGGCCAGGTAAGTGTCGATGTTGGGCCCCAGCTTTACCTGAGGACGCGTCGAGCGCATGGGCGAGACGGCGAGGGACTCGGCATCGGACGCCTCGACCTGGGTGCGGACGTACTCAACGCCCTTGACGATCGCAGCGCGGTACGGCCCCGCGCTCGGCGTGCTCCCCGATCGGATCAGGGCAAGCGAGGCGATGCAAGTATCGGCCACGTCCGGGGTGCTGCGGAACGCGGCGAACGCGCCGGGCATGCCTACCGGCTCCTCACCCTCGCCCCACCCGCCATCGGGGAGTTGATGCTCCACCAGCCAGTCGAGGGCCTTGTTCACTCCGGGGCTCAGCGGTTTGGGCTCGACGGCCGTCGTCCAGACCATCGCCCCCGGGTCGGCCGGCCGTTCGGCCCCGTCGGCCGCGGCCTCCTTGCGACCCGGGCCATCATCGGCACGGGCCGGCCCGATCCGGCAGGCCCCCCAGGCGGCGAGGCACGCCAAGGGCACGACCAGCGCGAGGACATGACGGCGACGTCTCATGGACACGTCTCCTCGGGGTGTGCTCGGAGCGCCTGTCCGACTCTACCCCTAGAACGAATCAATCGGCCGGATGGTTCATAACTTATCAGATCACCGTTTGCGCCAGCCCGCAAGGACGAGGCCCGGGTGGTCGCTCCAGCGATCTCCTCATCGTCACGGTCGTGGTGGCGGGGGCGGGATCGGGGCGATGGGCAACCCGAGTCGATGGGGACGCGTCATGGCTCGCTGCGGTTCTCGTAGTAGCGGCCCAGGGCCAGGAACCGCTTGACCTGGCGGACGACGATGTAGCCGGTCAGGAACAGGGCCACGAGGAAGATATTCTCGTACTGGAGGCTCGCCGACGGCTTCCACGAGGCGCGGCCGTCATGCCATTCGAGCAGGCCGTCGATGTACAGGACCAGGAAGGCGCACATGGCCATCGCCGTGGTCAGCCAGACCAGCCGGACGCGCCACCAGAGGCCCGACGCGGCGATCAAGAGCGGGTAGGCGGCCAGCAACGTCGTTTCGACGCGACCCAGCAGCTTCAGCTCGAACGTCAGGCAGACGATGTCCACGGCCGACCAGAGCCCGCGCACCCGGTCGGCCGGCCAGCCGCGGCGGAGCATCACCTGGAACATGAGCGACGCCACGGCCCAGGCGCCCGAGGACGGCCTGGATCAGGTAGTGGATTCGGAAGTCGGGCTCGAGCGAGCGGAAGAGGTAGTTGTACTGCGTCAACAGCGCGATCAGCGAGAGCCCGCCCAGGCGGGCGACCAGCTCGGGCTCGCGGCGGTTCCAGCGGCGGACCCGCGAGAGGATCCCCTCGGCCTCGATCCCCTCGCCCTGGAGGTAGTTGTCCAGCTCGTCGGCCAGCGCGGCGGCGGATCGAGTAGCGGTCCTTCGGCGCCTTCTCCAGGCACTTCAGGCAGATACTGTCCAGCTCGCGGGGGATCTCGGGGCGGATCGACCGGGGCGGGGCCGGGTCGCGCTCGAGGACCTGGACGACGGTCTCCATGATCGTCGCCGAGCGGAACGGCGGCCGGCCGGTGAGCAGCTCGTAGAGGATCGCGCCCAGTCCGTAGACATCCGTGCCCGGGCCGAGCCGGTTGCGCGACGCCGGTGGCCTGCTCGGGGGCCATGTAGCTGGGCGTGCCGAGGATCGCGCCGCTGATCGACAGCGAGCTCTCCACGCCCGCCCGGCGCGCCAGGCCGAAGTCGGTCAAATACGGCCGGCCCTGGCCGTCGAGCAGGACGTTCGCCGGCTTCAAGTCGCAGTGGAGGAACCCCCGGTCGTGGGCATAGTGCACCGCGCGGGCGAGGATCGAGACCAGGCGTGCCGCGGCCCTGGGGTCGCCGCCGAACCGGCCGGCCTGGCGCGAGAGGCTGCCGCCGTCGACCAGCCTCATGCAGAAATACGGGCGGTCCTCGAACTCGCCGACCTCGTAGATCGGCACGATGCTGGGATGGTCGAGGTTGGCCGCCATCTCGACCTCGCGGAAGAACCGCTGGCGCTCCTCGTAGGTGGCCATCGCGCCAGTCAGGATCATCTTGAGGGCGACCATCCGCTTGAGCCCGCGATGCCGCGCCCGGTAGACGACGCCCATGCCGCCGCGCGCGATCTCCTCGATCAGCTCATAATCGCCGACGATCGGCGGGCCCTCGGCGACGGTCGGGTAGGGCCCGCCCGACATGGGGTGGCTGATCGTGGCGCCCGGGCCTGGCCGGAGGGTGACGGAACTCGAACCCTGCGACAGGGTGCTCGCGGCCTCGGCGAAGGCCGTGGCGATCGCCTCGGCGCGATCGGGGAACCGCTCGGCGTAATCGGCGACGGCCGGGTCCTCGCCCCGGTCGCGGCGGAGCTCGAGCTCCAGGGCGAGCAGCTCGCGGAAGAGCTCGGGCCGTTCGTCGGGCGGGGAACGCTCGAGGTATTCGGCGATCTCGGGGCGGGATTCGAGGCGCCAGGCGGCCTCGAACGCCTCGCAGGCGCGGTGGATCGAGCGGGCCCTGGCCAGCGGGTCGTCGGGCCGCGATCCGGGGCACTCGGGATCCATCAGGGCTCCTCGACGAAGGCGGACCAGGTCTTGCGGATCAGCTCGAGCCGACGGGCGACGGTACGGCGGGCGCAGCCGAGCTGGTCGGCGATCTCGTCGTTGGTGTAGCCCTCCATCCGGCAGAGCGCCACCTGCCGGAGCGAGTCGTCTTCGAGGGCGTCGAGGAGCTTCTGGCATTCCTCGGACATCATGGCGGCGAACTCGGGAGTCGGCCCCTCGCCGGCGATCCGCTCGAGGCCGGCGAGCGATCCGTCGTCGGCGGCGGCCTGGCCGAAGAGGGCGGCCTCGTCGACGACGCGGCCGCCGCCGCGCTTCTTCCGCCCCTCGCGCTGCGCCTGCGCCATGGCCTTCCGCGCCGTGATGACGACCAGCAGCTTCCACAGGTCGTCGCGGTCCGCCAGTTGGGGGAACCGGCCGCGGGCCATGCCGCCGCAGAAGCTGTTGAAGGCGCTGAGCGCGGCGTCCTCCTCGTCCTCGCCCGCCGACGTCTTGCGCACCTTCTTCAGCTTGCCGCGGGCCACGCCGACCAGCCGGGAGAAATAGCGCTCCCAGAGCGGCTGCGCCGCCGCGAGGTCGCCACCCTTCAGGTCGCCCAGCCAGCACGTGACCGAACCGCCGTCGTCGCCGCTCATGGCCTGAACCCCCCGCTCCTGACCTCCCATGACCAGCCCGCCCGGAGTGCGGGGAACGACGCCCTGGCCACGCCCTGCCTCGCGCGCTCGGGCGCATTGTAACGCGGCGCCGCCACCTTCCCAACCGAAGAATCACCGTCGCCGGGCGGCACGCCGCGGTCAAGCCGGGGGAGGCGAACCGGCGACGTCAGTCGCCGGGTCTCTGCGGGCATCACCCAGATTCGAGGGCATCACCCGGCTGCGGCGTCGCATCGCCCGGCTCAGCCGGCCGGGGGGAGTCATGAACGGACTTCCAAAATTATGGCACACCGGGTCCCGAATTGTTCATCAAGGGGTGAGAGAAAGGCGTCTCCCGGTTTTCTGCATCAATCCACGTGCGAATCGACGGGACTTCGACGCATAATACTCCGGTGCAGGCGGCTTGATGTCGTGAGATCCACCGGGGAGGCGGAGATGACGCAGCGACCGGAGTTAAGCGGCGCGGACGGGGAGGACCGGGCGAAACCGCGAACGTCGAGCGGCCGGTTGCGTCGCCGCCAGTGGCTCGGGATGACGCTGGCGGGGACCGTGCTGGAGGGGCTCGGCGGCGGGAATCGACCGGGATGGGCGGCCGACGGCCCCGACCCGGCCGTCGAGGAGGCCGACGAGCTGAGACGCGCCGAGGACCGGACGCGAAGGGTCTCGGCCTTCCCGCTGGTGATCCGCAAGTCGGCGCATTACCAGGCGATCGGCGATGCCTCGGCGACGTTCTTCAAGCTGACGCTGTCGGACTGCGAGCAGATGGCGACCGATTTCCTGGAGCATTTCCGATCGCACGGGTTCGACGTGAAGCTGCCGGGCCGCCGGATGACGGTGATCGTCTTCCGCGACGAACGGCCGTTCGTCCGGCTCGCCGAGAATGCACCGCCGGGCACGATGGGCTTCTACAGCCTGCCGTCCAACTGGCTGGCGCTCTTCGACTTTCGCAACGCGCCCATGCACCCCGGCGCCGCCGGGCAGAACAACATGGAGACCCTGACGCACGAGGCGACGCACCAGCTCTGCTTCAACACGGGCTTGCTGGTGCGCGAGGCCGACACCCCGCTGAGCATCATCGAGGGGCTGGCGATGTACTGCGAGCGCCGGCGGCTGTTCGATCGGGGCAAGCCGGGGCAAGCGAACCTCCGCCGGCTCGACGAGCTGGCGCACATCCGTCGCCGCGAGCCGTGGGTCGGCGTGGAGGAACTGCTGGGCGACGACCGCGCGAGCTTCCGCCGCAACGGCGATCGCATGCTGCTGAGCTACGCCGAGAGCTGGCTGATGGTCTATCACCTGATGTCCGACCCGCTGCGGCTGCCGCAGTTCCGCGCCTATCTGGCGACCGTCCGCACGCGACGGGACCGGACGCATCGGCTGGAGGATGCCAGGACGCATTTCGGCGACCTGGCCGTGCTGGATCGTGAGCTGCGCCAGGAGGGCGTCCGACTGCAACGAGGCCGGTGAGTTGGGATCTCAGGAAGGTCCGGCCTCGCGACCCGTCCGAGGGGAGCGAAGAGCGATGGCAACCGTGGAATCGACGATCGATCCCATCCTGTCCGACGGCGAGCGAGAAGAGCTACGCCACCTCGATTATCTCTCGGCGCGGATCGCGGATTTCCGCGATCGCGGGCTCCTCGCCGCCGATTCCTACGAGGCGATGGCCGACGACGGCCGATCGCGCCGCATCGCGATCGAGCGCCTGGGCCAGTACCGGGCAACAGTCCGCCAGGCGCGGGCCCTGTCCCGGGCAAAGGCCGGGGAGGCCCTGACCTGGGCGCAGCGCGCCCGCGAGCTCGACCCGGACCAGATCGAGGCCTGGGTGATGGAGATCGATTTCCTCTGGGAGCTCCAGCGCGATGACGAGGCCGTCGCGCTCTGCGCCGAGGGCGCCGCGCGATTTCCTCGGCTCGGCGAGAAGGAGGCGATCCTCCGTTCGCACCTGCCCTCGCGGGCCCAGGCCCGGCTCGAGAGCGCCGAGCAGGCCCGGCGAGGTCACGAGATCACGACGCGGGTGGAGCAGGCGCGGTGGCGCTGCGCGAGAACCGAGACGCCGACGCCGCCGAGGTCGCCCAGTCGCTCCTGATCGAGTACCCGGAGCGGGTTGACGTCCTCCAGACGCTCGCCTTCGCCCTGCACCGGCTGGGACGGCTCGACGAGTCGCTCGAGCACTACCTGACCCTGGCGCGGCTGGAGCCGAAGAGCCCGACCTGGCCGTCGATGGTGCGGACCCTGCGGGGCGAGATCCGGGCCCGCTCGAGCCCATCGACGGGCGCCAGGGACCTCTTGCCGGGATCCTGGGACGAGGACATGAGCGGGACCGTCGCCACGGTCGGCCGCGCCAAACCGGCGCCGTTGCCGGCGTCGGTAGCTTCATCGGAGCCGGGCTGGTCGTGGTCGAGCTTCGCGGCCGAGTTCCTCGAGGAGCACTGGCAGAAGCTGATCCTCTGCCTGGCCGTGCTGCTGATCGTCGTGAGCTCGACGGTCGGGCGCATCTGCTGCTGGGCGACCTCCTGTGGCGGCCGGCGGGCAAGTGCGCGCTGGCGCTGGTGTGGACGATCGCGTTCGCCGCGATGGGCACCGGGCTGATCCGCTGGGGGGCCGAGCGCGCCGGCCGGATGATGCTGGTCGCCACGCTGATCGTGGTGCCGATCCACTTCATGCTGATGGGCGAGTTCCGGCTGGTGACCGAGCCGACCGCATCGGGGCTGATCATCGCCGCGCTGGACGGGCTGGCGCTGATCGGCCTGACGCGGACGGTGGCCGGGATGCTCGTGCCGCGGGGCCGGCGCGGTTCCTGACGACGGCGCTGCTGCTGATGAGCGTCGGCAGCGTGCTGACCGCGCGGGGTTCGCCGGTGCCCTGGGGCTGGCAATTCGCGGCGTTCCAGGTGCCGGCGGTGGTGTTCCTGGGGGCCGTCGAGTCGCTCGGCCTGCGACGGTGGGGCGAGACGGACGAGGAGCACCGGCAGTTCTCGATCCTGTCGCTCGGCCTGCTGGGTTTCGCGGTCGTGGCGTGCATGCTGCGGATCGGGTCGTACGCCTTGCAGTTGCCGCCGACGCTGTACGCGGTGCCGGTGATGCTCGGGGCGGTGGCCTCGGTGGTCCTGCGCGCGGGCTGTCGCCCTATGATGCCAACGCCCGGAGGATCGCGGGAATCCGGTACGGCGGCTATGTGCTCTCGGCGCTGGCGTTCGCGATGGCGCTGATCGCCGCCGCCGGTCCCCTCGGCCCTGTACAGCGTCAACACGATCGCGACGAGCCTGCTGGGCTTCGGCCTGTACGCGGCGGCGCTCTGGCGCGAGCGGCACCCGGCGTTCCTGTACCTTTCGCTCGGTGCGCTGGCCGCGGCCCGCCTGGGTGCCCACTATTTCCTGGCCGAGCGGATCCGGCACGTGATCGAAGGGCTGCGGCACGCGCTCGGCTACACGGGTCCGCTGCCCCTGGCCTTCATCGCTCTGCCCTTCCTGGCCGCCAGCCCGGCGCTGGCGCTGCTGTCGGCCTGGTTCCGCAGGGGGTGGAAGGATGATCGCCTGGCGCGGCACGCGCATTACATCGGCGTGCCGCTCGCGGTGGCGGCCTGCCTGTGGAGCTGCCAGGAACCCCTCGCGGCGTTGATCGTGCTGTCGGGATACTCGATCCTGTTCGGCGTTGCCGTCTGGCTGTACGCGGTGCCGGTGCTGACGTACGCCGCCATCCTGGCCATCTGCGGCGCCTCGTATTTCGGCTCGACGCTGATCCAGGGGATCACGGTCGCCGACCAGGGCCTGATCGCGCTGGCGATCGGCTGGGCCGCGCTGGCCGTCGGGCGGTCGCTGCCGAGGCTCGGTGCCGGAGAGGCGTTCGGGAGGCCCTGGCTCCAGGTCAGCCGGGTTCTGGCCGCGGCGGCGTTCCTGATGGCGACGGGCTACATCGCGGCGCGGACGGCGCACTCGCCCGCGTCGGCGGCCGTGTTCCTGCTGGGCGGGCTGCTGGCCCTGCTCGGCGCATGCGAGCGGCCGCGGCTGTTCCGGGCCGGGATCGTGCTGGTCTGCTTCGTCGAGCTGACGATCTGCGGCCTCGCGCTGCTCACCGGCGGCCGGGAGTTCGGGCCGGCGGAGTACGGATGGCTGCTCGTGGGCGACGGACTGGTCCTGCTGGCCGTCGATCGGCTGCTGGGCCTCGCGAGCCGTCGCGTCACGCCCGGCGAGGACGCCGACGCGTCGAGCTCGGCGACGGTCCTGGATATCTTCGGCCGGCTCATCCCTCGGTTCGCGATCGGCCTGGCGCTGATCGCCGATTTCCTGGGATTCCTGGGGATGGGCCGCGGCTGGACGACCGGGGTCGTCTGGCTGCTGGGTGCCCCCATCATGCTGGCGGCGACCCGCCGGGTGCGCGAGGCGCGCCTCGTCCACATCGGCATCGCCCAGTTCGTGGCGGGCACGCTGGCCCTGGCGTACTGGATCCTGCCGCACGGAGAGACCGGCCTGGCCTTCGGATGGATGGCGGTCGTGCCGGCCGGAGTGGCGATGGTGCTGTGGACGTCGGGCAGCCTGGCACGGCGCCTCGGGGTGTCGGCGTTCTACACGTCTCCCTGCTGGCTCTGGAGCTTCGGGCTGACGGCGGCGGTGCTGGCGCCTGGCGCTCGAGTCGCGGCTGATGGCCCGCGAGGCCTACCACCTCGGGGTGATCGCGCTGGCGATGAACGCGGTCGTCACGATCCTGATCTCGCGGACCTGGCGGCGGCCCGAGCTGACGTACCCGGCCGTGCTGCACCTCACGGTCGCGACCTACATCGTCCTGTTCAGCACGGGGAACAACGACCCGCGGATGGCGTTCGTGCTGGGGATGGCGGCGGTCGTGCAGGGGCTGTTGTGGTGGGGTGTGGGTCAGGCATGCGAGCGGCTGGCCGCGGGCAGGGCCCGGTCCTACGCGAGTCCCCTGTATCACGCGACGGTCGTCCTGACGATGCTCGGCATCGTGCTGTGCGACCGCTCGGCGGCGACGCTGGCGCTCGCGGGCCTGGCGTTCCTGCTGACGGTGAAGAGCCTGCCACGCTTGGAGTGGCTGTATGGCGCGGTGGCGTGCCTGTCGGCGGCGGTGTATTTCCGTTGGCTGGCCGAGATGCCGTGGGGCGGACTGCTGGCGGCGGCGGTGGTGGCGGCGTTCGTCCTGTGGGGCCTGGGCGTTTTGGTCCAGGTGTCGCGGCAGGCGCTCTGCGACCGGCTCGGGTTGCGTCCGCTCGCGTACGAGGTCCCCGAGTTCCACGGCTCGATCGCGATGGCGACGATCGCCGTGGCGATCCGGATCTGGCTGGGCGTGGATCGGGGGATGGGCTGGGCGTCGTATGGCTGGTTGCCGCTGGCTCTTTCCTTGCTGTCGCTGTTGATGGTCCGGGCGTATCCGACGGTGGAGTGCGTTCACCTGGGCCTGGGACTGCTTGTTTACGGAGTGGTCGCGGCGATCTTCGCGGCGTCGAGCTCGGTGGCGGGCGTCGTGCTGGCGGTCCTGGCGCTGACCATCCTGCTCTACCTGGTGGAGCTGGCCGCGCGGGATCGCGAAACTGCCCTGTGCGAGCGGCTAGGCATCGCGGGCTCGGGCTACCTCGGAGCCGTGCACCGTTGGTCGGGCGTGCTCTTCCTGGCGGCGTCGGCGTGCGTGATCCTGATCGTCTTCTCGGGAATGTCGGCGGCGTTCGGGCGCGGGGTCTGCCGCTTGGGGCCTCGCCTCCGCTCGACTGGTGGCTGGTGCTGGCGTCGCTCGGCCTGGCGGCCGGTTATCTCGTGCTGGCCTCGGCCGACCCGGACGCCTGGCTGGTGGTGGACCACGCCGCGATCCTCGCGGGTCTGCATGCGACGCTCGTGCTGGGCGTGTGGTGGTTGGGCGCGATCCATTCGCCCGTCGCGCGGTGGTTTCCGCCGGCGGCCGAGTTCTATCCGATTGCCACGGCGCTCGCGGCGATCTCGGCGGTGCATCTCGGGCGGCGGTTCACCGACCCCGGATCGTGGCTCGAGCTGGGCTGGCTGGGCGACGCCCGGTCCGCCGCCGCGCGGAACATCATGGCGACGCAGGCCGTCGTGCTCGCCGTCGTCGCCGTGGCCTTCACGGGCGGGTCGGTCGCGGGCACGACGGTGGCGACGCTGGTCATGGCCTCGGTCGCGGTGGGCCTGGCCGCGTTCGCCAACAGGTGGGACACGCTGGCGGGCCTGTCCGCGATCGCCTGGACGTGCGCCTGGTCATACCTGGGTGTCCTGGTCGCGCGTCGCGTGGGATGGCTCGAGGCCCAGGCGGAGGCGGCGTGCTTCGGTGTGAGCACCGTGGTGTCGGCGTTCCTGCTGTGGATGATCGCCGGATGGCTGCGGGCGGTCGACCTGGGCGCCAAGGGCCGGGCGATCGCGGCCGAGGATCCGGACCTCACGCTCGGCCGGCGCTTCGCCTTGGTGATCGAGTCGGTCGCGTCGGCCGCGGGATTGGTAGCGTCGGCCGTCGTGCTGAGCTCGATCGTTCCGGTCGAGGGCCTGTCGCCGTGGGTGGCCCTGGGCGGCGTCGGGGTCCTGCTGGCCGCGGCGGTCCTGCATGTCGCCCTGGTCTCGCGCTGGCAAACGGGATGGCCGGTGTACGCGGCGCAGGCCCTGATGGTCGGCGCGTATGTCGTCTTCCGCCGAGGTTATCCGCTGTCCAGCGCGGCGGACGCGGCCGTGCTGACCTTGCTGGGTTATCTCGACATGGCGATCGCCGAGGCCCTCGCGCGGTTTGACCCGAGGGGGCATTACTTCCGCCCCACGCAGTACTCCTCGCTGGTGCTGCCGATCTTGCCGCTCCTGCAAATCTTCCGCGCCGGGGGGCTCGATGAGATCAGCCTGTACTACCTGGCCGCGGCGGCGACGTTCTACGCGACGGCCTGCGGGCGGATGCGGTGGAAGTGGCTGGGCTACGCGGCGGCCGTCTTCGCCAACGCGACCCTGTGGATGCTCTGGAGCCGGATCGGCTGGAGGATGGCGGAATACCCGCAGTTCTACCTGGTCCCGGTCGGCTTCTCGGCCATCCTGTTCGCCGAGGTCAATCGCGAGCTCGGCCGGTCGACGGTCAACCTGATCCGCTCCGTCGGCCTGGTCGTGATCTACGCCTCGCTGGCGCTGCCGATCTGGCAGTTCGCGAGCTTCGGCGCCTGGCTGACGCTACTGGTCGCGTCGCTGCTGGGGATCTTCCTGGGGATCGGCCTGCGGCTCCAGACGTTCCTCTGGCTCGGGCTGGCGACGTTCGTCCTCGACGTCGTGTACGAGATGGGACGCGTCAGCCTCGAGCACGCGATGGCCAAGTGGCTCATCATGTGGGCCTTCGGGATCGCCATGGTCCTCTTCGTCGCGCTCAACGAGAAGAAGCGGATCCTCGGCCAGATGCTCGACCTCATCGCCCGTGCCCGCACCTGGGAATGAGCGCGATCGCGCCTCGGCAGGCCGGGTCCGCACGGCGTCGCGAGGGCCGAAAGGCAGGCCCTCGCGACGTCGACGAACTTGAGCGATTTACCCGCCTCGTTCCGGGCCGGGTTCGGGTCGGGCAGCTTGTCAGGAAACCGGCCCGAGAATCCGATCTGGGAGAGGTGACGAGAGGAGGGCGCGCGACGGGGCGGGGGCGGAGTCCCTGGGTCCTACGGCGCGAGGATCGCGACCTCTGAGCGACGGAGACGTCCATGAGCAGGATGCGGGTCCGCAGGGCTTTGGCGGTCGGGGTCGCCGTGGCGATCGCAGGGATTGTGCCGGTCGCGACGATGCCGCCGGTGCAGGCGGGTATTGGGGCACGGCACGTCGACCCGGGGCAGGTCGTCCCGCTCAACCAGATCGCCCCCGAGTGGCGCGACGCGGTGGCCGAGGTGATCCGCGATCACACGTTCCACCGCCAGGGCGAACCCGATACGTTCGCCTGCCCGCCGGACCTCTACCTCAGCCTGCTGAACGAGCCGGCGACGACCGTCGCGCTCTGGAAGGACCTGAGCGACACGCCGGTCGTGTTGCAGAAGGTCGCCGCGAATCGCTACGAGGGGAACGACGGCTCGGGCTCGACGGCCACCTGGGATTTCGTGCTCCGCTCGCCCCGGCTGCACGTCCTGCTCTCGCATTTCAACTACGTCAGCCCGCACGGCAACGCGAAGGTCGAGGCCCGCATCGTCCTGGTCGTCACCAGCGAGTTCTACCGCGACCGCAAGAAGGAGCCTTTCGTCCAGCACAGCGTGGACGTCTACGTCAAGGTCGACTCCAAGGGCTGGAAGACGGTCGCCCGCACCGTCCGCCCGGTGATCGAGCGGATCCTCGAGGAGCAGGTCAAGGAGGCCGGGTTCTTCATCTCGCTGATGACCCGGCTTGTGCAGGCGTTCCCCAACTGGGCGACCGAGGTCGTCAACCGCCAGCCCGGGATCGACGCGACGACCCGTCAGCGGTTCGCCACCGTCGTCGCGCAGAGCCGGCGCCCGGGAGCCTCGACCGGCCGGCCGATGGTCAAGAAGGACCCCGACAACATCACGGCCGAGACGCGGCGGCGGTGAGGGCTTGGCCGGGCGGCCTCCCGTCATCCGAGCCGCGGCCGGATGACGTTCGCGTCAGGCGAACCGCCCCGCCGACTCGTGCTCCTGGCCGATGGCATCGTCCTGTTCGGGGCTTCGATGTGGACGGTTCAGGCCGCCGGGTGCGGCGGCAGCGCCAGGGTGAGGCGGCTTCGACTCGACCGAGAAGCGGATACCCAGGCGTCGGCCCAGGTTCTTGAACATGTCGAGGATCTCGTAAAAGACCGGGGTCACCAGCAGCGCCAGGACCAGCGAGAGCATCTGGCCGCCGATGATGACCTTGGCCATGCTGGCCCGGCGCCGGCGCCGGGGCCCTGGCCCATCGCGATCGGCACCATGGCCGCCACGAGCATCACCGTCGTCATCAGGATCGGCCGCAGCCGCGTGTGATTGGCCTCGAGGATCGCCTCGCGCCGCGACAGGCCCCCGGCGCGAAGCTGGTTGGTCGCGTCGACCTGGAGGATGCCGTTCTTCTTGACGATCCCGACCAGCATGAACAGGCCGAACATCGCATACAGGTCCATCGGCGTGCGGAACAACACCAGCGACAGCATGCCGAACGGCACCGTGACCGGCAGCGCCATCAGGATGGCGATCGGCTGCAGCCAGCTCTCGAACTGCGCGGCGAGGATCAGGTACATGAACGTGATCGACAGCCCGAAAGCGATCAGGAAGTAATACCCGGTCTCGCCCAGCGTCTTGGCCTGGCCGGTGAACGAGTACGAGTACTGCGGGGGCAGTTGCATCTTCTCGAGCGCGAGGCGGCGCGCTCGACGGCGTCGCCCAGCGCGATGCCCTCGGGGTTGCCCACCACGGTGACGATCCGCTCGCGGCCCAGCCGCTCGATCTCGGTCGGCCCGCGGTCCTCGACCAGCTTGGCGAGGTTGCCCAGCCGGACCAGGCCGACCGTCGGCGACGGGAAGGTCACCTGGTCGAGCTCGCTGGCTGGTCCCCCGATCGTCGGCGCGGCGCGGAGCCACACGTCATACCGCTGGTCGCCCTCGCGGAATTTCGACACCGGCAGCCCGCCGACGAGCACACGCAGCGAGTCGGCGATCGTGCCCACCGGCACGCCCAGGTCGCTGGCGGCCTCGCGGTCGACCAGGACCTGGATCTCGGGCTTGCGCATCGAGAGCGTCGTGTCGAGGTCGACGAGGCCGGGCTCTTTCTTCAGCTCGGCGATCAACTGCTCGCCGTAGACCGAGAGCTGGTCGAGGTCCGGGCCGGACAGGCTGACCTGGAACGTCTGCGGCCGACGGCCGCCCTGGAACGGCGAGACGTCGTTGACGCTGACCCTCAGGTCGGGGTAATCCTCGAGGAACGCCCGCGCCTCCTGCTGGACGGCGAACTGGGTGAATTGCGGGCCGTTGAAGTAGCGGCGGACGTGCCCGGGGATGTCCCACCAGCCGCGGACGTCGGTCGCCCAGGCGCGATCCTCCAGGTCGGTGATCCGCACGTAGATCGTCGCGCGGGTGACGTCCCCCTCGCCCTTGACCACGCGGCCGCCCTCGGTCTGGCCGATCGTCGTGAAGACGTGCGCGGTGCCGCCGACCTTCCAGATGCGGGCCTCGAGCTCGGCCATCAGCCGGCCGGTCCGCTCGAGGCTGTAGCCCTCGGGCGTCGTCACCGAGACCTCGTACTCGCTCTGGTCGTCGCGCGGGATCAGCGAGATCCCCATCGCCCGGCCGATCGGGACCGTGCACACGATCACGCCGACCGTCAGCAGCACCACGAGCACCTTGTGCCGCATCGCGGTCTGCAGCACCAGGCCGTACGAGCCGTCGATCAGCCGGTAGACCAGGCCCGACTTCGACCCCGCGTGGGCCGCCCGCTCGCCCGAAGCCGGACGCGGCTCGAGCTTCAGGAACCGGCTGCACAGCATCGGCGTCAGCGTGAACGACACGAACAGGCTCATCATCACAGCGAAGGCCACGGTCAGCCCGAAGCTGGAGAAGAACCGCCCCACGATCCCGCCCATGAACGCGATCGGCACGAAGATGACCACGAGCGACAGGCTGGTCGCCAGCACCGCCAGCGCGATCTCGCGGGTGCCCAGCCGCGCCGCGGACATGCCGTCCATCCCGTCCTCTTCCATGTGGCGGAAGATATTCTCGTGCACCACCACCGCGTCGTCGATCACGATGCCGATCGCCAGGATCAGGGCGAGCATCGTGATATTGTTGAGCGTGAAGCCCATGTATTTCATGAACAGGAAGGTCGGCACGATCGAGGTCGGGATGGCCAGGGTGGCGATCAGGGTGGTGCGCCAGTCGCGGATGAACAGGAGGATCGTCGCCGAGACCAGCGCGGCGGCCAGAAGCAGGTGGAACTTCACCTCCTCGATCGACTTCTTGATGAACCGCGACTGGTCGCGGATGACCTCGGTGGCGATGTCCGGCGGCAGCCCGGCGCTGACCTGCTCGAGCTTGGCCTTGACGTCGTCGACGACCTTGACGGTGTTGACGCCCGACTGCTTCTGGACCACCAGGCTGACGGCGTTGACGCCGTCGAGCCGCGCCTGGGTGCGGGGCTCCTCGAACGAGTCCTCGGCGCGGCCGATGTCGCGGACGCGGATCGGGTAGCCGTTGCGATTGGCGACGATCAGGTCGTTGAACTGCTTCTCGGTCTGGAGCCGGCCCAGCGTGCGGAGCACCAGCTCGCGCGGGCCCTGGTCGATCCGGCCGCCGGGGACCTCGAGGTTCTGCCGGACCAGCGACTGGCGGACCTCCTCGACCGACAGGTTGTAGCCGGCCATCCGGTCGACGTCGAGCACGACGTTCATCGCGCGGACGGGCCCGCCGACCAGGCTGATCGAGCCCACGCCGTTGACCGTCTCGAGCCGCTCCTTGATCTGCCGGCGGCCAGCTCGGTCACCTCGCGCAGGTCGCGGCGGCCCGAGACCGCCACCGTCATCACGGGGATCGAGCCGGTGTCGAACTTGTCGACGATCGGCGGATCGGTGCCGTCGGGCAGGTCCGACACGATCGTGTTGACCTTGTCGCGGACCTCCTCCATCCCCACGTCGCCGTTCTTGGACAGGAGGAACTGCACCGTCACGATCGAGACACCCTCGGTCGTCACCGAGCGCAGCTCGTCGATCCCCGAGACCGTGTTGACGATGTCCTCGATCGGCTTGGTGACCGTGGTCTCCATCTCCTCGACGCTGGCGCCCGGCAGCACGGTGGTCACCGTGCAGACCGGGAAATCCACGTCGGGGAACAGGTCCACGCCCAGCTCGCCGTACGAGACGAGACCCAGCACGACCGGGATGGCGACGAGCACCCAGGTAAACACCGGGCGCTTGATGCAGATGTCGGATAGGGTCATTTATTGATTCCTGGTGGCAAGTGACGAGTGGCAGGTGGCAAGTGGTTAGCCGGAGGAAATGACGCCCGGCCTACCCTTGCTTGCCCTCGAAGTCCTCGAATCCGCCTTGAGAAGGTGTATGGGAAGGCTTCCAGCTTGTAGCTCGTAGGGTGGGTCGAGCGAAGCGAGGCCCACCGATCTTCGCCGCCATGCCGGTGGGCCTTGCTCGCCGAACCGGTGGGCCTCACGCCTGCGGCGTTCGACCCACCCTACGACTTGCCCTCGAAGTCCTCGAATCCGCCTTGAGAAGGTGTGTGGGAAGGCTTCTCGCTTGTAGCTCGTAGGGTGGGTCGAGCGAAGCGAGGCCCACCGATCTTCGCCGCCATGCCGGTGGGCCTTGCTCGCCGAACCGGTGGGCCTCACGCCTGCGGCGTTCGACCCACCCTACGACTTGCCCTCGAAGTCCTCGAATCCGCCCCCAGCCCGCCTGTCATCCGCCACTCGTCACTTGCCACTTGCCACTAACGAACTTGCCACTTGCCACTTGTCACTTGCCACTAACGAACTTGCCATCCGACTCGGGCTTACGCACCACAACCGGCGTGCCGTCGGCGAGGTGCGTCTGTCCGGTGGTGACGACCTCGGCGACGGCCGGGAGGGTCGCGCCGACGATCTCGACCCAGCCGCGTCCCTCGACGCCGATCTGGAGGTTGCCGACGGCCCGGGCCTTGCCGGCGTCGACCAGGAAGATCTTGGAGACGCCGGCATAGCGGACGAGGGCCTCGGCCGGCACGACGGCGGCGCGGGCGTGGCTGTCGGTGACGATCGAGGCGCCGCGCCAGCCCGCCGGGCGCGGAGCAGCCCGCTTGTTGGGGATCAGGGTCTCGACCTGGAAGGTACGGCTGGACGGCGTCGACCGACGGGCTGATCCGCGCCACCTGGCCCTCGAAGATCATATCAGGATGGGTCCGCGTCGTGACCCGGACGGGCTGGCCGACGCGGACGGCGTCGGCGTGCATCCTCGGGGACCTGCGTCCAGAGCCGCAGCGGGTCCTCGATGACGAGGTCGGCGACCGCCTCGCCCTCCTTGAGCATCTGGCCCTCGGAGACCTCGCGGCGGGTGATGCCGTAGCTGACCTTGGCCGAGCCCACGGCCGACGGCGGCAGCTTGTGCGGCCGGGGCGCGCGGATCGTCATGTCCTGGAGCGACTGGTCGGCCCGGCGGAGCGCGACGCGGGCCGCGTAGGCGTCGGCGATGATCGTGCGCGCGGTGACGACCGCGTTGTCGTAGGCGGCGGCGGCGGCTCGGTAGTCGTTCTCGGAGTTCGTCGAGCTCCTGCGGCGTGCCCGCGCCGCGCTGCGTCAGCGCCCGCTGGCGGGCCAGGTTCTGCTGGGCCTTCTCGCGTGCGACCCGCTTCTCGACGACCGCCGGCGAGCGTGCGATCGCCTCCTCGGCGGTGCGGCTGTTGAGCAGGTCCTCGCTGATCCCGTAGGTCTTGACCGAGTCCTCCGCCTGCTTGCGGGTCACGCCCAGCTTGACCAGGGCGCTCGAGGTAGCGCGAGTCGGCCTCGTCGCGATCGAGCTGGGCATCCACCGGCTCGAGCTCGATCAGGGGCTCGCCGGGCTGCACCCGATCGCCCATGTCATGATGGACCTTGACCACACGGCCCGCGCGCTTCGAGCCGACGGTCACCTGCTCCCAGCCGCGCAGGGTGCCGATGACGTCGACCGTCCGCTCGATCACCCGGTATTCCAGCGGGGCCACCGTGACCGGTACGGGCCGAGCCGGGTCCGCAGCCCCGGCGTCCGTCGCGGCGGCCTTCGACCCGCCGCAGCCCGAGAGCCCGACCGCCAGGGTCGCCAGGGCCAGCCCCGCGCCGATCCTCCATCTGCTGGGAGTCATCGTTCCCCTTCCAGGCCCGCGTGGGCCCGTCCATTGCCAAAACCGTTCAGAATGTCGTCCACCTGCCGGACCGCCAGGTCCTGACCCAGCGGCCGGTCCCCATACAGGAAATCCATGGTCGAGATCACGATCAGGCCCCGCAGGGCGGTGCTGCATCCATCGACCTTGTCGCGCGTGACCAGCCCCGCCTCGGCCAGCCGGCGGATGGCCGCCTCGGTCCAGCCCAGGAGCTCGGCCTTGAGCGGCTCGAGGTCCTCGGCCACCTCCGATCGCAGCGGGCCGAAGATCAGGGCATAGATGAAACGGCGCCCGGTCCGGGTCCTCGCGGCAGAACTCGTAATGCGACTCGAGCACCCGCTGCACGCATCGCATCGCATCGACCTCGGTCGTCACGAGCTGCCGCAGCGTCGCCACCAGGCCCGCCATCGGGACCGTCATCAGGGCCTGCGCCAGGCCCTCCTTGCTGCGGAAATAATAGTAGAGCGTCGGCTTGGCCACCCCCGCCGCCTCGACAATCTCCCGCACCGATGTCGCGTCATAACCCCTCTCGGCGAATAGCTTGGCGGCCGATCGCGCGATGTGCCGCGCCACCGGGTTCAGCTCGCGACTGTCCGCCGCCAGGGTCATGAGCGTCTCGCCTGTCAATGGGCCGAGAGATATGGATTTGCCGCCTATACCGAACGGTAGGTATTGTGGTCCGGGGCCATTTTTTGTCAAGGGCGGGATCGGGGCAAATCCGCGGGGAACGCGGCGTCACCGCCGCGGCGTCGCTCCGTCAGGCCGCCACCCGCGGACGTCGGCCCGCCCTCCACCGTCCACCCAGCACCCTCCACCCGCGGATGTCGGGCCGCCACCCGCTTGGCGGCCCGGGGGCCGCGGTGTAACCTCGGTCGGGGCGGGAACGTGGCCCCGAGTCAACGGACCGCCCGGCTGCACGCACGAGGAAGGGACATCATGCATTTCGAACGTCCGATCACGAGCGCCATCACTCTGGGCGACCAGCCCACCGAGGCCGACCTGGAAAGGCTTCGGCGCGACGGTTATGTCGGGGTGGTGAACCTGCGGAACGCCGGCGAGCCCGAGCAGCCGCTCAGCCCCAACGAGGAGGGTGAGGAGGTCCGCGAGCTGGGGATGGAATACCTGCACTACGGCGTGGGCTCGGCCCCGCTGTCGGAGCAGGGGGTCACGGCGGTCTGCGACTTCGTCGACCGGCTGGCCGTCGGCACGGGCAAGGTGCTGGTGCATTGCCGCAAGGGCGGCCGCGCGATGGCCCTGGCGCTGATCCAGCAGGCGCGTGCCAGGGGATGGAAGGCCGACGAGGCCATCGCCCGGGGCAAGGAGATGGGACTGGACGTCAACGGCGGGCTGCGGACGCTCGTCGAGACCTACTTGCAGCAGCATGCGTGACCAGAAACAAGGTTGTCCGGTCGCCTGCGATCGACCAGGCGGGTTGACCCGCACCGGCGGGCTTTGCTAAAACCACTCTCCGGCCGGATCGCCATGCCCGCCGCGCCTGGCCGCAGGACGACTCGTCGCGCCATCGCGCGTTCAAGGAGGAACCGATGAGGCTCACCACGTCGCGCACCGAGACTTCGAAACCCGGAGCACTCGGCGAGCAAGAGGACGCGTACCGGATCCAGCCGCCGGCGCGGCAGGCCACGCCAACCACCGGAACGCCCGAGCGTCCGGGCCTGAAGCGAAGGCTCAAGGACCGCGCCAGGCGCGGCCTTCGCCAGATGTTCGAGGCCGGCCAGCGGCTGGGGATCGACGTGCTGCCGCGGCATTTTTACTCGCAGGTCCCCGACATCCGCGCGCTGAGGGCGGACCGGACCTGGAGTCAGCCGCGGAGCATGGTCGGCGTCCAGGGCATCGAGCCCTCCGAGCAGTTCGACTTCGTCGAGACCTGCTGCTCGGCGGAGGTCGTCGCGCCGCTCCGCGGCCGGGACGTCTACGCGTGGGCCTGCGAGACCAACGGCGAGCCCGGCTTCGGCCTGCCCGACGCCGAATTCCTCTACGGCTTCATCCGGACGATCCGGCCCCGGCGGATCGTGCAGGTCGGCTGCGGGGTCTCGACGGCCGTGATCCTCCACGCCGCCCAGGACACCGCCTACCGGCCCGAGATCGTCTGCGTCGAACCCTATCCGACCGAGTTCCTCGAGCGGTCCGCGCGCGACGGCCGGATCACGCTCGTGCGACAGCGGGCGCAGGACGTCCCGCAGGAGGTCCTCACCGACCTGGGCGACGAAGGGTTCTTGTTTGTCGATTCCACCCACACGGTCAAGCCGGGCAGCGAGGTGAACCGGTTGATCCTCGAGATCCTGCCGCGGCTCGCAGCCGGCGACTGGGTGCACTTCCACGACATCTATTTCCCGTACGACTACCAGCGCGGGCTGATCGACGACGAGCTCTTCTTCAGCAACGAGAGCGTGCTCTTGCACGCTCTATTGATCAACAACCCGGCGCTGGCCGTCCGGGCGTCGCTCAGCATGCTGCACTACACCGACCCCGGGCGCCTCGCGCCGATCGCTGCCCGGCTACCGCCCGGCCCCCGACGACGACGGCCTCCGCGCCGGCCCGGGACATTTCCCGGCCTCGGCGTATCTGCAGGTCTGCGGCGGCTGAGGTTGGTCCCGGCGCCGCTCGCCAGTCCCGGCGCGGCTTCCGCGAGGCGGAGGCTGTGAGAGACGGCGTTTGTAGGGAGGGTGGAGCGCGGCGAAACCCACCGGAGGAGGCGGCACAGGTGGGTTGCGCCGCGCCCCACCCTCCCAACGTCCGCCCGAAGAAGTCTCATACACGAACCCGCGGATGCTTTCCGGTTCCTTGGGAGGGCGAGGCTCCGTCCGAGCCTTCCGCCGCGGCTCGGACGGAGCCTCGCCCTCCCCGGTCGATCGGACAGCATCAACGGGCACGTGACCAAACAAAAAGGGGGAACAAAAAGAGGTTCTCCCGCATTCTCGGTGCTGCCAGCCGCGGAAGTCCCGGCAGCGTCGTCAGCGTTCCCCCGGGTGTGACCTCGGATTGATGTGGCTGAACGGCATGAGCCGCGGCGAGAAACGGCCTCAAGGAATGGGGTGAGCGACGTCCGTCGATCCGAAGTCGTCCACGGCGCCTTCCGCCCGCGTAGGGCGGCGCGGGGGGCCGACCGGCCCAGGCGGCAGGAGCAGCAAGGCCGCCCATACCGTGGGGATAAGCATCGTCCAGACCGGTTGCCACCGGCTGACCCGCAGGTAGGGGTTGCCGAAGTCCTCGCCGCGCGATGCGTAGGAGCGGTAGCCGGACACCGCGCCGATCAGCAGCGGCACGACCAGCCAGAGGCGCATCACCCGGCGACGGTCCCCCGTCGCCACCAGCAACCACGCCATGATCGCGGGGAACAGGTACGTCGAACTGGGCACCCAGCCGGTGTAGGCGATCAGGGCCGCCTTGATCCGCTCGGGCCCGAGGAGACCGAGCCAGAGGTCGGCCGCGCTGACAAGCGTCGCGAAGACGGCGAACAGCAGGACCAAGGGCTGCCCGGCCCTCATGAGACGCGGGATCGACATGGCTCCCCCCCCGTGACGGTCGATTCGAACCGGTCCATCCGATCGCTGGCCCCGCGGCCAACGGTATCAATGATGCGGTCGGCCCCCTCCCGCCGCAATGCCACGCTAACCACAGCATCCGGAACGGTCGGGGCTCCGGCGGCTTGAGACGACTTCGAAAACACCAATCCGAGGTCACACCCGTTCCCCCCGTCAGGCGGCGCCAAAAAGAGGGGGACATGTTGAATATCGACAAATGTCCGACATGGGCTCACTTCCTATGACAACTGTTGACATTCAACATGTCCCCCTTTCCGGCCTGTCCCCCTTTCCGGCCACGTGCTCGTTCGCGGCTGCGCCGTTCCCGCCGGTCCTCTGAGTAGGGACTGGACGAGGGAGGAAGGATCGGGCCTGGTCGCTCCGCGGGACGCATCAAGTTGTGCTCCTCCGAAAGATTCGTGGGCGCCTTGCAACCGTCGAGGCGAAAAGATGTGAACTAATACCAATTTCTCACCGACACCAATTTCTCACCTGTCCAATTCAGCCCCAGCGGCATGATCCCTGCATAGACCAGACAGGCCCGCTCGAAATTTCTCAGCACATGGGATCGAGCGAGTGCGGTATCAGCACATGGGGGAACATCATGGCCGATCCGAGGAATGTGGCTCACGACAAGAAGGTCCAGGACGAGAAGAAGAAGCACGGCGAATCAGCCGTCCCGGATGCCAGCGAGACGCCGCAACCCGGCAGGAAGCCGACCCTGGTGCAGAACGACGCGCCGGGGGACACCTACCATCAGCACGCCCAGCTTGACCCCAAGGAAGGACCTGACGAGGAATGATCGCAATCTGGGCGTCGGGGAGCATCAAGCTCCCCGGCAGCCCTGCGGAATCCGTCAAAACAACCTCATCTGCGCCTCCCCACCCCTTCCCACCCGCTCGCTCCACGCCGGCTTCACAGGCGGCCTCGCCACCACCTGCGTCGGGACGATGATCGGCTCCGGCTCCCTCGTGGGTTCCGCCTTCGGCTCCCCTGCCGGTGGCGTCTCCTCCACTTCCCGCCTTTTGATCCTCGCCGTCACCGGCACCTCCGCCGTCGCCTTCCTCTGCAACTTCGCCCGCTCCGGCGCGGCCTCGACGGTGTGCGAAGCCCTGAGCGCCTTGATCCGCTCGGTAACCTCCGGCACGGGCGGCAGTTCCCGCCCCTCGAGTTCCTTCGCCCCGGACAGCCCCGCCTTGAGCTGGTCGCGCAGATCGCTCTAGTGACTAGGGGGTCTGACTAGGGGGTCAGACCATCTGACTAGGGGGTTCAGACCAGGTTTGCGGTTTTTTCGCCGGCGGGCGCGACTGACCGATGCAACGCTCCCTCCAACTGCGCCAACCGTCCTCGGACATCCTTCGACTCGGCGAGCCACGCGGCGAACCGGCGGGGCAGGTTCGGCACGCTGTCCGCTCGCCCGACCCCCAGCATCTCGACGAGCTCGGAGTTCGCCACCGCCGTGTGTCGGCGCGCCGGGTACGCCGGCGCGGCTCGCGCCTCCTGGCGACTCCCCCGACGGCCGAGCTCCAGCTCCTCGATCCCGTACGCCGGACGGACGACCTCGCGGATCTTGTGCAGGTCAACGGCCCGCACCTCCCGAGCCTCGCGTCGTCGCTCGCGAGGCAGGTCCTCGTCAGCCCTCGACCGGAGGCGGGCGATCCGGCCGCATGGAAGGGGCCATCCCCACCGGTCAAGACCTCGAATTCGATAATGGATGCTCGCCTGACGACGTGGTACCAAGCACCTTCGGCAGCCGCCGTCCAGCGCGATCCCACCAGGTCCAGGAAGAGATTGCGTGCATGCATTTCATGTTCCAGGGCCCCCAAAACCCCCTGTACCCCCTCCGCTCTCTTCTCTCCCCCTACTATCAGGATGTATCAGGTTTGCAGAAACTGAAATGCACCTATCGGCGAACAGCGGCATTTTCTTGACGCAAGCCCTTCGGCCAGAAGCAGAAAAAATACTTGGAAATCCAATAAAGTTTTCCGGCGCGGCGGCGGTTTCCGTACTTCGGTTCATATTTAGCCGGTTGTTTAAAGTTTGGCGTGAGTCTCAGAAGCCGCTATTGGCGAGGCCGAAAGCCTCAAAACGACCCACTTGGCCCGCTCGGAAGAGTTGTCGGCCCCCGACGACGACGGCCTGCGCCGGCCCGGGACATTTCCCGACCTCGGCGTATCTGCAGGTCTGCGGCGGCTGAAATCGTTTGCCCGTTCGGCACGGGTCTCTGCCCCCGCCGCGGCCGGGACCGTAGGTCTCCACCCGTCCGGTCCGGCCCGTCCGCCGCCCGCCGGGCAGACCGATCGGTCAGGCCGATCCGATCTGGTCCCATCCGTGGTATGCGTGCAATCCGTGGTCAAATCCGGCACCGAGGCGGGGAGAACCACGGATCGCACGAAGGGCACGGATCAAGACCGGTTCCTGGCCAGGTCGATCCGATCCGCCGTCGTGCCACGGGCCAGGAAAGCACTCGGACGATCGAACCACAGAGGCACCGAGACACGGAGAAATCACCGAGAAATCGTTCCCAGTCGGAGAACCTTTCGACGATTGAGTCGCACCGAGAAGGAAAAGAGACCGAACCTGACCGAGTAGGGCCGGGGTACCGCGCCACAGGCTCGTCAACCCGCGTGGCGCTCTTCTCGTCTCTTCTCGTCTTCGTCTCTGTGCCTCTGTGCCTCTGTGGTTCGATCCCTCTTGATTGAGGCATTGTCGATCGCCGGCAGGGTCGGCTTCGGTTCGAGCGGTGCCGGTCCTGGTCCCCCGACGCGTCAGGGACCGCCGCCGTGACCGGGTGAGCCGGTCCGACCATACCGGATCCTGAGCACCGACCCCGTGTGCGGCTGGAACTTGTCATCGATGACCCAGGCGTCGCGCAACAGGACATCGAGCGCACCATCGGGCGCGAAGGCCAGGTCGCACGGGCGGGTCAGGCCGGTGGCGAATGTCTCGACCTTCGCCGGGTGGTCGGGGTCGAGGACCTTGATCCAGCCCTGGACGAAATCCATGAAGAAATACTTCCCCCGATATTTCCCCGGGAATCCGACAGCTCCCGGGTCGGGGCAGAACGCACCGCCGGAGACCGACGCGGCGGGATACACATGGATCGGCCCGCGGAACCTCGGGTCGCGGGTGGCCCCCTCCGACTCGGGCCAGCCGTAGTTCGCGCCGGCGAATCCCTCGTTAACCTCCTCCCACTTGCTGTCGCCCACGTCGTTGATGAAGATCCGGCCCGTCCCCGGCTGCACGGCGAACGTGAACGGGTTTCGCAGCCCGATGGCCCAGATCGCCCGGTACTTCCCCTTCGCCTTTCCAAGGAAGGGGTTGTCCGCCGGGATCGTGCCGTCGGCGTCGATCCTCAGCAGCTTGCCCTGGAAGGTGTCGAGCCGCTGCGACGGCTCGCGGGCCGTCTGCTCGCCGATGGCCACGTACAGCTTGCCGTCGCCGCCGAAGTGCAGCGCACCGCCCTGGTGGCCGGCCGGCACGGGCCCGCCCAGCCTTCGCTGGTCGTCGCCGACGAGCAGGACCCGCTCGCTCGCCGGCGCGGCCACGTCGCCCCGCGCGGTGAACCGGGCCACGCGATGGTGCGGGTACGGATCGGCCGCCACGTAGGTGACATAGACGAATCCATTGGCGGCAAAGTTCGGATCGAGCGTCACGCCGATCAGCCCACGCTCCCATTGGCTGTCAACCTGCAGGCTCAGGAACGGCTCGGGGCGGAGCTGCCCGTCCTTGATCACGCGGAGCGCGCCGGCCTGCTCGCAGACGAAGATCCGGCCGTCGGGGGCGACGGCCATCGCCGTGGCGGCGGTCAGGCCGCCGACAAGCTTCTCCATCGCGAAGCCGGCCGGGAGCTTGACGGGTCCGACGGTGCCGCTGCCCGGGGTCGGCTGGTCGGCGTCGCGAAGCGTCTGCAAGTACGCGATCAGGTCGGCGAACTGGTCGGCGGTCAAGCCCGAGGCCAGCCCGGCGGGCATGATCGAGACCTCGGCGAACTTCCGCGCGGCGACCTTTGCTTTCGAGACGGGCTGCTCGCGCGCCTCGGCGTCGACCAGCGTCAGGCGATCGGCCGTCTCGGCCTTGACCAGTCCCATCAGCACACGGCCGTCGTCGAGCGCGAGGATGGTCGGGCGATAGCCCTCGACGATCTGCCGGGATGGCTCGAGGACCGCCTCGATCAGGTGCTCGCGGGCGAGCTTGCCGCCGACGTTCGACAGGTCCGGCCCGACGGTGCCGCCGTCGCCCCGGGCGCGGTGGCAGCGGATGCAGGCGGCCCGTTTGGGATCGCCGAAGACCGCGCGGCCCCGGGCGGCATCACCGCGGGCCGACATCGCGTGCCGACGGTACGCGGCGCGGTCGGCCGCCGAATCGCCCCGGCCCGCCGGATCGTCGGGACCGGCGAGCCAAACGCCCATCAGGATCGCCGCAAGCTCGCGCGAGAGGATCATGATTCTTCGCAGTGCCCTCGTGGGTCCGGCGGAATGGTACGGGCGCCCTATTTCAGCAGCACCTCGTCGACCAGCATGGCCACGCCGTCCTCGTCGTCGCGGCCGGTGACCATGTCGGCCGCCACGATGACGTCGGGATGCGCGTGGCCCATCGCGACTCCCAGCCCGGCGTGGCGGATCATGGGGATGTCGTTGGCGTCGTCGCCCACCGCGCAGATCTGCTCCGGCCCGACGCCCCACAGCTCGGCCAGGTGCAGCAGCGCCGACCACTTGCTGGCGTCGGCGCGAAGCACCTCGCACATCGTCCCCATGTATCGCGAGCTGCGGAGGACGAACGTCTGGATCCGCGGCCCGATCCGCTCGCGGGCCAGGTCTCTCGAAGGCGATCATCTCGTCGTAGGGGCCGACCGCGCAGACGTGGAACCACGGCTCGCCGTGCCCGTCGCCTGCCGCTGCCGCGCGATCGCCGGGCGCCAGCGCGTGGTCGACCTCGGCGTGGCCGCGGTTGCGGTCGACGTAGTCGTCGAACGTGCGCCCGGCCCGTCGGGATCGCCGGCACGCGGAAATCGGCCTGGTCCGGCGCCCGGTCGTTGAAGACCACGGCCGGCTGGTCGTGCAGCGTGGAACAGCTCGCGGACCTCGGCGGCCAGGGCAGGGGCGAAGTCGGCACGCCAGAGCGTGCCGTGGGTGGCGGGGTCCTTGACGATCGCGCCCGAGTTGCACACGATCGGCGCGTCCAGGCCGAGCTGCTCGGTGACGTCCGCGCGCCCGGCGATAGCGCCGGCCGGTGCAGAGCACCGGGCGGATGCCGGCCCGCGCCGCCCTCGCGACGGCCGCGGCCGTCCTCGGCCGCAGCCGGCCCTCCAGGTCCAGCAGCGTCCCGTCCACGTCCAGCGCCAGGATGCGGTAGCCGCCGGCCGGCGCCGGCGCGGGTGTCCCTTGTGATTGCGTCCGATCTGCCATGGCTTTCATCGTATGCCGGCCGGCCAGCTCCGTCCACGCCCCGTCGACAACCGATCGGTGCTTGCCCTATGATTGGCACGCTCCATGCCCCGTTTCCTGGCGGTCTGCGGGTTCATCGACGCATCGGGCCGGCGACGCGCGGCCCGATCCGGCGGGAGGTCATCGGGCATGGACGTCGAAGGCGGCGAACTCGGCCACGATCGAGGCGGACGACGACGACGTCCTGGAGGTCCCGTTCACCGGCCAGCTCCTGCTCGAGCGGTCCGCTGCTCAACAAGGGGACGGCGTTCACGCCGGCCGAGCGGCGCGAGCTCGGCCTGCTCGGCCTGCTGCCGCCGCACACCGAGACGCTCGAGCGAGCAGGTCACCCGCGCCTACGAGGCCTACCAGGACAAGTCGACCGACCTCGAGCGGCACATCTACCTCCGCCAGCTCCAGGACAGCAACGCGACGCTGTTCTACCGCCTGCTGCTCGACCACCTCGCCGAGATGATGCCGATCATCTACACGCCGACGGTCGGCCTGGCCTGCGAGCGGTTCAGCCACATCATCCGCCGCCCGCGGGGGCTGTTCATCGCGTACCCCGAGCGCGACGACATCGACGCGATCCTCGACAACGCCTCATCGCCGCAGGTCGAGGTGATCGTCGTGACCGACGGCGAGCGGATCCTCGGCCTGGGCGACCAGGGGGCCGGCGGCATGGGCATCCCGATCGGCAAGCTCTCGCTCTACACCGCCTGCGGCGGCATCCACCCCGCCACGACGCTGCCGATCCTGCTCGACGCCGGGACCAACAACCGCGAGCGGCTCGACGACCCGCTCTACATCGGCTGGCGGCACGAGCGGGTCACCGGCGCAGGAATACGACGCCTTCGTCGACGCGTTCGTCCAGGCCGTCAAGCGGCAGTTCCCGGGCGTGCTGCTCCAGTGGGAGGACTTCGCCCAGCACAACGCCGACCGCCTGCTCGATCGCTACCGCGACCAGCTCTGCACGTTCAACGACGACATCCAGGGCACGGCCGCCGTGACGACCGGGGCCCTGCTCGCCGCGCGTGGCCGCGACCGGCCGGCCGCTGCCGCGACCACGCCGTCGCGATCCTCGGCGCCGGCTCGGCCGGCTGCGGGATCGCCGAGCAGCTCGTCGCCGCGATGGTGGAGGAGGGCCTGCCGGAGCCCGAGGCCCGCGCCCGGTTCTTCCTGATCGACCGCCAGGGCCTGCTCCACGACGGGATGGACGGCCTCCAGCCGTTCCAGCGGAAGCTCGCCCAGCCCAGGGATCGCGTCATCGGCTGGCGACCGGCCGACGATCGGCCGATCGAGCCTGCTCGACGTGATCGAGCACGCGCCGGCCGACGATCCTGATCGGCGTCTCGGGCCAGCCGCACACCTTCACCGAGGAGGTCGATCCGCGCGATGGCCGGCATCGCCGAGCGGCCGATCGTGTTCCCGCTGTCGAACCCGACCTCGCGGGCCGAGGCGACCCCCGCCGACCTGATCGCCTGGACCGACGGCCGCGCCCTGATCGCCACCGGCAGCCCGTTCGACGACGTCGAGTACGGCGGCCGGCGTTATCCGATCGCCCAGTGCAACAACAGCTACATCTTCCCGGGCATGGGCCTGGGCGTGCGCGCGGTCCGGCGCGCGTCGGGTCAGCGACGCGCATGTTCATGGCCGCCGCCCGCGCCCTGGCCGACACTTCGCCCGCGCCGACGCGACCCGGTCGGCAGCACTGCTTGCCGCCGCTCGCCGACTCCCGCCGCGTCGCCCGGATCGATCGCCGTCGCCGTCGCCGAGGCGGCCCGCGATCGACGAGGGACTGGCCGAGCCCATCGCCGACGGCGACATCGAGGCGATGGTCGCCGCCAGGGTCTGGCAGCCCCGATACCTGACGATGAAACCCGCGCCAACCTGAGAATTGTAGGGTGGGTCGAGCGCAGCGAGGCCCACCGGGATTCGCTGAGGCCCACCGGGATTCGCTGATACCAGCACCGAGAGCCTCCCGCAATGCAGCCCTTGCCGAACTCGCAGTACGACGACGCTCACGGCGATGATCACGCCGGCGATCTTCCTGACCGCCAACGCCTCGCTGATCATCTCCACGTCGAACCGGATGTCGCGGGTCGTCGACCGCATCCGCGTGCTCAACGACCTGGTGGACAAGCTCGGCCGGGGCGTCAGCGACCTCGACTACGTCGCCGACCGCGTCGAGCATCTCCGCGACCAGCTCCGCCGCCTCGAGTGGCGGAATGACCGGATCCGCTACGCGCTGACCACGCTCTACATCGCCTTCACGACGTTCGTCGGCACCAGCCTGAGCCTGGCCCTCGACGCCTTCCTCGGCAACCGCCTCGTCGCCGTGCCGAGCCTGCTGGCGGTCGCCGGCGTCGGGCTGTTGCTGTTCGCCAGCGTCAACCTGGCGCTCGAGGCCCTCGAGGCGCTGCGGACCAACCGCCTGGAGATCCGCTTCTATCGCCAGTTGTTCGATCGCCGCGTCGACGAAGGGCGGGGCCCGGTTTCCGGCGCCCTGGACGGGCCGGCCCCGGACGTGGTAGTCTCCCGCGCGTCGAACCGCTCGGCTTGACCGTTCTCCTTGAGCGGCCGCCGTCCCCGGTCGCGTCGTCGCGATGGGGACCTTTCGACGAGTGAGTGAGGAGGGCCCGCCCGTGTTGACCCTGAAGCAGCAGATGCAGAGCTACGGAGCCTATCATCGCGACCCGCGGAACAAGCTGACGCATTACTTCGGCGTCCCGCTGGTGACCTTCGCGCTATTCCTGTTCCTCGGCTGGTTCCGCTTCGTCCACCCCGAGGTCCTGCCGATCACCGCGGCCACGCTCTTCTACCTGGGCGTGTGCGTCTATTACTTCCGGCTCGACTGGCGGATCGCCCTGGTGCAGCTCCCGTTCACGGTCGCGATCTTGATCGCGTCCGACTGGGTGGCGAAGCAGTCGATGGGGGTCTCGGCCTCGGTGTTCGCGGCGACGTTCGTCGGCGGCTGGATCATCCAGCTCGTCGGCCACGCGATCGAGGGGCGTCGGCCGGCGCTGGCGGACAACCTGCTCCAGGTCTTCAACGCGCCGTTGTTCCTCAGCATCGAGGGCCTGGCCATGATGGGGATGCGCCTGGACCTGCTCGAGCCGGAGGACCTCGGCGACCCGGTCCATGCGGCGGCCTCGGCGTCGAACGGCGTCAAGACGCCAGCCGGATCGCCGCCGCGATGACCGCGATCACCACGAGCGCGCCCAGGCCGGCGGCCGCATAACGCAGGATCCGCGCGACCTGCCCCATCCGGCGGATCCGCTCCTGGAACTCGGCGGTGTCATTGACGTGCGGGTACGCCTTGCCCTCGGGGACCGGGACGCCCAGGAACGCGCACAGGGGCACCCAACCGTCGCGGGCCTCGAACACCAGCAGGCGCCCGGGCGGCACGTCCCGGCGCACCCGCTCGTTGTGCTCGTTGAAGATGCGGATGGCCCGCTCGCGGTCCTCGAACCGGCCGCCGAACGTCCCCTGCCAGACGATCCGCCCGGCCATCCGCCCGATGGTGCGCATCCGGGGCACGATGAATCCCGCCCACGCCGGCATCACCTTGCCGACCTGGTAGATCGTCTGGCGTGCGCTCTCGTACCATTTCTCGGGGTCGCGCACGCTGAGGATCACCTTGGCATCAGGGTAGTGCTCCGCAAGCTCGCGATAGAACGAGCATCCCGGCCAGTCGACGGTCGCCTGGTAGCCGGCGAAGAGCGCGTCCCAGTCGACGCGGCTCGCCCCGTGCGGCGGCTTCCCAGATCTGGGCGTCTCCCGGACGCGCGATCACCTCGACCATGTGGTAGCACTTCGCGAACCCCAGCTCCTCGAGCGCGACCTTCAGCGAAAGCGTCCCCGTGCGACCGAGCCCGGCGCCGATCACCTTGATGGACATACCACCGATTCCTTTCCGCGGATCCGAGCCTGGAATCTTGGGCGGGTCCCGGGCCTACGAGCTGCGATTCCTCGGCCGGCTGGGGCTCGCCGGCGAAGGCGTCGTCGACCGGCAGGTATCCCAGCAGCTCGGCGGCGTCGGAGAGGTCCCAGCGCATCCCGTGGTTCCGCGACATCCCGTTGGCCACCACGAACGAGCGGTCCTCGATCTCGGCCTCGACGGCGCCGTCGAACAGCCGGACGAGGTCCGTGTTCGACAGCCAGAGCTTCCGCGACCAGTCGTCGGGCAGGGTGTCGTGCCGGTTGTCGCCCGGCTGGACCCAGCCGAGCCGCAGCGCGATGAACGTGAGGTCGAACGCGCGCGAGAGGCTCTGGCCCAGCCGCTCGCCGAACAGCTTCGCAGCGCCATACGGGCCATCGGGCCTGGGCTCGAGCTCGACGGTGATCGGCTCGTCGTCGAGGTCGCGATAACCCCCCATCACGTGGTTCGAGCTGGCGAAGACGACGCGCTCGACGCCGGCCAGGGCGGCGGCATGGAACACGTTGGCCATCGCGTCGACGTTCGGGCCGACCAGGTCGTCCCAGCCGGCGTCGGAGTCGGGATTGCCGGCCAGGTGGACCACGGTGTCGACGCCGTGGAAGTGCGTGATCCAGTCGTCGTCGAGGACCTCGAGCTCGGCGCCGATGATCTCGGGGTCGTCGTCATCCTCGGTGCGGTCGATCAGCACCAGGTCGTAGATGTCCGTCCAGGCGGCGCGCAGCTTCCGGCCGATGTTGCCCGCGGCGCCGGTGATCAGCACGACGCGGGGCTCGTCCTCGATCTCCTCGACCAGCGACTCCTCGTCGACCTCGAACGCGTCGTCATCGTCGTCCTCATCGTCGTCGGGCTGGTGGTTGACGATGGGCAGCGTGTAGGCCGGGCCCATCGGCCGACGACCCGCCGGCTCGGCCGGCCCGGGCTCGTTGCTCTCATGATCGCGCTCTGCGCTCGTCCTCGTCGTTGTCGGTGAATGGATCGGGATGCATCGCGGTCGTCCTCTCTCGCTGCCCGGCGGGCGTCGGCCGGCCGATCGGCCTGCGGCCTACCTCGCCGGGGGATGACAGTTTAGCACCACCCGGCGAATGCCGCGACCCTGCGGCGCGGGATCGGTTCGGGCTTCTCCTCGCCGGGCCGGGCCGGGTAGTCTCTGCGACGGCCTGCGCAGTCGGCGTGAAACCATCGGGGGAACGCGGGGGAATACGCGATGAGGATCATCTTCGACGGGCACCTGGACCTCTCCTGGAACGCCCTGTCCTGGGGCCGCGACATCACGCTCGAGCTCGACGAGCTGAACGCCGGCGAGCGCGTCATGACCGACCACCCGGCGCGGGGCCGCGCGACCACGACCCTGCCCGAGATGCGCCGGGGCGCCATCGCCGCCTGCCAGGCCACGCTGCTGGCCCGCGCCCGTCCCGAGGGACGACCCGCCGCCGGACCCGCCCGGCTCAACCTCGACTTCGCCAACCAGGAGATCGCCTCGGCCACCGCCCGCGGCCAGCTCGCCTATTACGAGCTGCTCGAGCGCCGGGGCGCCCTGCGGATGATCCGCACCGCCGCCGGGCTCGACGACCACATGGCGCAATGGGCGGCCGACCCCCGGAACATCGCCGATCGGCTACATCCTGGCGATGGAGGGTGCCGACCCGATCGTCGACGTCCGCCACGCCGTCGCCTGGTGGGAGCTGGGCCTACGCTCGGTGAACCTGGCGCACTACGGCGAGAGCCGGTATGCCGTCGGCACCGGCGGCGACGGCCCGCTTACCCCGGACGGACTCGAGCTGCTCGACGAGTTCGACCGGCTGGGCATGATCCTCGACGCGACGCACCTCTCCGACACCAGCTTCTTCCAGGCGATCGACGCCTTCGACGGCCCGGTCCTGGCCAGCCACAACAATTGCCGGGCCCTGGTGCCGGACGGCCGCCAGTTCAGCGACGAGCAGGTCCGGCTATTGATCGACCGGGCGCCGTGATCGGCGCGGCGCTCGATGCCTGGATGCTGCTGCCCGGCTGGGTCCGGGGCCAGACGACGCGGGACGTCGGTCTCGCTGGAAGCGGTGGCCGACCACATCGACCGCGTCTGCCAGCTCGCGGGCAACGCCCGCCACGCCGCGATCGGCAGCGACCTCGACGGCGGCTTCGGCACCGAGCAGGTCCCGACCGGCCTCGACCGGATCTCCGACCTTCAGAAGCTCGACGGCATGCTCGCCGTGCGCGGCTACCGCCCGACGGACATCGACGCCATCTTCCACGGCAACTGGCTCCGCTTCTTCCGCCAGCACCTGCCGCGGTAATGCTGGAAGCGGAATGGAAAGAGGCCAAGAAAACTTCTACAGATTATCAGATTTATTTTTGCTTCCGCGTTTTGTCCCCCCTCCCGCGTTCCGTTGACGCCCGAGTCGGACAGGCGACTCGGTGGCGAGTCCGAGGTCGCGCGGTATGATCTTGGGATGAAGCCACGCATCTACCTGGAGACGACCATCCCGAGTTATCTGACGGCGTGGCCGAGCCGGGACCTCGTCCGGGCTGCCCACCAGCAGATCACCCGCGAATGGTGGCAGAGACGGCACGGATATGAGCCATTCATCTCCCAGTTGGTTGTCCGAGAGTGCCAGGCCGGTGACCCCATAGCGGCCGCGGCGCGGCTTGAAGCCCTGGAGGGGTTATCTCTGCTGGCCGAGAGTGAGGAGGCCGAATCGCTGGCGAGGGATCTGCTCGATCGAGTCCCGCTGCCCGATCGGGCAGCCGCGGACGCCCTCCATATCGCGACGGCTGCGGTGCACGGGATGGATTATTTGTTAACGCGGAATTGCACTCATATCGCCAACGCGGCCTTGCGCGGTCGCATCGAAGTCGTCTGCCGGGACGCGGGGTTCGACCGCCGGCGATCTGCACGCCGGAAGAGTTGCCTGGGGGTGAAGACGATGAACGAGGATGACGTCGTACGCGAGGTCCGGGCGGCCCGCGACGAATACTGCCGGCAGTTCGGGTACGACCTGGTCGCGATCGTCCGAGAACTGCGCGAGCAGGAGCGGGTGGGGGGGCGACGGGTCGTCCACTTGTCGCCGCGCCGGCCGGTGCGGGTAGGTCGGAAAACGGCCGGAGAGCCCGCCTAACGAGGCGATCCAGCGGACCCGCTGACGCGGGCCGCCGCAGCAATCGGGCCGGGTCGCCCTGGCCGATCGATCCCCCAGGGCGACCCGACCCAATCTCCTTTGGCATCAATTGCCGTGCGCCGTCGAAATACGACCTGACACAACGTCTGCACCTTCCGAATTAGGAGCCCATAGGCATTCCACCTTCGCCCGCGTAGCGATGCTCATCATTTTGAGCGTGTGCACCGCAGTTGTCACCTCTTACCTGGCAGGCTCGACACACGCCAGGGCGAGGGTCACGGATGAGGGCAATGATGGGGGTAAGGCCGCAGGCTCGACCCGAGTTACAAAGGCGAACAATGCCCCAGTTGCCGGCATCGACGCTTCGGGCGACATCGCCTTGGTCGCTGAGATGAAGATGCACCCCCTCCAAGCGGAGGTCGATGGAGAGGATGTGATCGTCTCAACGGGCGCGGACCTGACCGAAGCGCAACCGAACCGCACTTATATCTGGTCGTTCCAAGTCCTCTCCCGGGATGGCAAGACCCAGTTTGTGCGGGAGCAATACTATCCTCATCAAGCCTTCCGGATGCCGGAAGGGTCGCATGAATTGCATCCGACTTTCTCCGAGCATGTTAAGCTTCTGCCGGGTATCTACATCGTTCGGATCAACCTCTACGACCTGCGTCCGTCGAACAAACGGCCCGATTTCGCCATTGGCGAGAAGATACAGGGAGTGAAGCCAATGTCCGCCATCAGGCAGATTGTCGTCGGGTCTTAAACTCACTTCGGTTGATTGAAGGAAAGGGAATTTCCCTATATCTCATGGCGATCTAGGATGTCTAGGCAATCTCGACCCGGAATTCAGGTTCGCGGGCCCGCAGCCGTCCACGAGGTTGCAATCTGCACTCCACTCCCAGTACACGGGCCGTCTCCTGCGCCAAACCCGACGACCCGAAAGGCTGATCGCGACGCAACGACTGCCCGACGTTCGCCAGATTGATATCTGCGGCCTCCGCATTGACCACCTCGACCTACAGGCTGCCTCGCGGCACCGAAGTTTCGCAGCCTGGCTTGGGCTCAGAGATTCGCGTTCGAGCACGGCAGGAACAAAGCGGCGGACGCGGAGACGGCGACGCAGCCCGGCCCTGCGAATCCAGCCGCCTCCGGTTTCGAGACGCCGACCGGCCCGCAAGCCAGGTCGAGCGCCCAGATAGCCCGCGACGGAATCCGGCCCGGCCGGCGCCCGCTGGTCCGAAGCCCCCGACCGCCACCAACCCGGATCGGGTCAGGATCGGTGTGCTCGCCATCCGTCCCGACGCCGGACCGGAGAACCGGGCAGCCCTGCCGGGTGAGTTCGTTGCTCGCCGAGGCGCCACGGCCCGATCGCTGTCGCGATTCCGTGCCGACTAGGGCCAAGCCGCAACCTTCGTGGCCGGCGACCCCGTCGATGCACGCGGAGCCGCCGAGCGCAGGAGGAGAGGGAAGGATCGAAACTGTCTTGCGGTGATGCGCAACTGAACTGCCCTCCCGATCTCCGCGCCTCCGCGTGACACCGGTCCACGACCCGGGATGCGCCACGACTATGCGGTCTGGACAATCTGTAGCGGCCGGGAAACCTTTGAGAATTTGCCGAATTTTTTAATTCTTTATCGAGCAAGCATTTGCGTCGAGATTTCGGCTACTTTCCGATGCGGTGCGTTTATGAATTTGCAAAACGGGTACATCCTATAGATAGGGAGCGCATATCGTCTCGCAGACTCCCAATAGCGTCCCGAGCGTCCCCCTCGTCGCGAACCGGGCCCGCCCGGCACCTTCAATATGTTGAGATTCCCATGCTCGGGATCCCAGCATGGATATCCAGTCGCCACCATGAGTTTGGGATAGCTATCTTCCATTGCATCATGCCTTCACAATGCTGGTGTGGCAGCATCGACAGTTTGGCGACAAGGCCCGGCGTAGAGCAAAAACGAACCCAAAATCGGGCGGATCGGGGCCGTCAGACTCGCCCGGATCAACACGATCGGGAGACCTTGCCTGACCGGCCAAATCGACACCGGCGCGATCGGTCGTCAGCACCTGGATCATCCCATCGAGGCGACCCGGCGACGTCAGTCGCCGGGTCTCTGAGGGCATCACGGGACTCGTCGCTCCACACCACCGCGCGGGCTCCGCGCCCCTGATCCCTCTCCTCGAGTTTCGTCGGGCCAGGCGATGCCCGCGCAATCGTCGCGACCCGCGTGGGCGGTCGGTCGCGGCGGCGAAAACCTGCCGCCAGGCGCCACCGGCGCCGATTCCGGCGCGATCCGAGCCCCTGATCTCCAACCCGTCCCTCTGAGCCCCGGGCGAGGAGAAGGTGCCCGAAGTGGGCGGTCGGTGCCTCGGCAGATCGCCTGGCAACTCACTTGCCATGGTAACGTTGAGCGAGAAGTCTCGGCATCACCCGGCTGCCGCATCGCATGACCCGGCGACTGACGTCGCCGGTTCGCCCGGCTGCCCCGTTCGCCTGGCTGTTGCGTGACATCACCCGGCGACTCAGGCGACTCAGCGTTCGCGCACTCGATTCCGCCCTCGACGCGCGATCCAGCGCATACTCCGCACAGGGCCTTGAGCGGTGGCCTGGTCCGAATGCGGCTCGGCGGGAGCCTCGCCCGCCTTCCCACTCCAGAGACAGCCTCTGATGCTGGAAGCCGGACGGGGTGAACAGTAGAATCCTGGAGAGAGCGCCGCGGACGATCGGGTCTCGTGCTCCCGCCCTTTCCGGGCCTTCATGACGGCGAGTGAGGGCGGCCGACCCGGGATCTTCGGGTTCGTGCCCGGCCCGATCATCGTGGATTTCAAGCGGGCCGCGACGGCCCCCGGGAAGTGATCCTTGGACGACGCGAACGCGATGGCGGCAACCTGGTGCGACGAGGCGCGCGGGCTCTGCGACGGACCCGTCGCCGCCGGGACCGGTCTCGACGGCGCGAGGCTCGCCCGGCTCGACGCCGTCTCGGAGGGCATGAAGCTCCGCCGCAAGCTCGACGGCGTCGAGCCCGACGAGGCGACCGAACGCGCTCGCCGCGCCGTCGTCGAGCCGACTCGCCGAGCTCGAGCGCCGGACGCTCGACGACCTGGCCGGGCTCGAGCCCGATTCGTCCGGCGTCCCGCGCAGATCGCCGCCGCGGGCCAGGCAGTGGCTGGCCGACGCTCGCGTGGCCGCACAGCACATGCTGACGATCCTCGAGTTCGAGCCGCTGCACCAGGCGATGGCCGTCGAGTCGCTGCGCGGCGACCTCGAGTGGCTCGGCGCCGTGATCGCCCGGCTCGACGGCGAGATCCCGTCGCCGCGGGGCCTCTGGCTCGACGGCGAGCTCGAGCGGCTCCATGGCCTGCTCGGCCGGCCCGAGGGACACCCCGACGAGCTCGATGCGATGGCGGCCCGCTGCGAGGCCATGCAGGCCGGGCTCCTCGAACGCCGGGTGCTTCGCGAGCTCGCCCGGCCGCTCAGGGACGCCGAACCCGAGGCCCTCTGGACACACCGGTTCCTCCTCTCGCGGCTCCAGGCGCAGGTCGCCGCGCTCGACCGGACATCCGACGGCGACCGGATTGATGACCCGGAAGTCCCCGGCCCCTCGTCCGGCCCCGCCGACTGGCTCGAACGGCTGGACCGCCGCCGCGTCGAGCTCGCCGACCTCGCCGACGGGCGGATGGCCGACCGGCCGCTGCGTCGATCGCGTCGAGCCCTGCATGCGCGCCGTGGCCGCGGCGTTCGACGAGATCGCCGAGACCACGGCGCTGCTCGAGCAGATGCCGCCGCATCGCGCCGTCCGCCGGCTCGAGCTCGCCCGCGAGGACCTCGATCGCCTCGGCCACTCGTGCGGCGACTGGGCCGCCGAGGACCCCGCGGCGGCACTCGCCCCGCCGGCCCCGGACGTCGCGTCGGCCGACGAGTCCCTCTCGGCGGATCCGGACGCCGCCGACCGCGTCGGAGGCCGCCGCCTCGACCGAGGCCGCAACCGCCGACGCCGCCTCGGCGCTGCGCTACCAGGGTCGTCGCGTCGCGCGGCTGTCGCGCCGCGTGCGGTCCGAATGGCGCGAGAAGCTCCTGTCGATCCGGATGGAGGCCCTGCTCGGCCGCCGCGGTGCCACGCTGCTCGAGAACGCCGTCCTGGTCCTCATCCCGGTCCTGATCGGCCTGATCGCCGCCGAGTGGCTGCTCGAGCGCCGGCCCGCTCTCCGTCGGCCAGCACCGCTTCTTCGCCTGGGCCGACCTGGCGATCTGCGCGGTCTTCCTCCTCGAGGTCGCCGTGCGGATGTCGCTGGCACCCGACCGCGGCGCCGTACCTGCTGCGCCACCTGCTGGTCGACCTGCTGCCGTCGCTCCCGTTCGGCTTCTTGGCGCACCAGATCGACCTGGCCGAGATGGCGATGCCCGCCGCCGCGGCCGCCGGCACCGGCGCGATCGAGTGGCTGGCCGACCTGGGCCGCATGGCCCAGGTCCTGCCGCACCTCGCGGCTGATCCTCCCGCTCGTCCGGCTGACGCGGATCGCGCTGATCCTCCTGCGGCTCAGCGACCGGACGGTCCGCCGGATGGCCGGGCTCCTCAACCGCAACATCGTCCTGTTCGAGCCCTCGAGCGCCCAGCGGCCCGAGTCGCGCGACCGCCACCGCCTGCTGGCGCTGCGCTCCGAGCTCGACCACGCGCGGGCGAACGTCGAGGAGCGGCTCTCGGGCGACGACCTGCCGCGCTGGCCGCCCGCCTGCTCGCCGATCACCGGGCCCGCATCGATCACCTGCCGCCGCCGGACGCCGCACCGGGCGGCGAGCTCGAGGTCGAGGTCGATCCCGACGCCCAGGAGCGCGAGGTCCCCGTCGAGGCCGTCGTCGAGCGCCTCATCCAGATGACCCCCGAGCGGCTGATCGACCGCATGGGGCCCGGCGTTCGTCCACGCCGCCGACCGCTACCTCCGCCTGCTCGACCTGCCGCTGATCCGCCGGCTGCCCGGCGCCCGCAACCTGCTCGTCTACCGCGAGAAGGGGCCCGCCGAGGCCGTCGCCCTGGCCGCCAACTACCTCGGCCACCTGATCCAGCGCGGCTCGACGTCGCCTACTTCCTCGCCGACCTCCACGGCACGCTCAGCCCGCCCGTCTTCCTCGACCGCCTCGGCGCCACGATCGTCAACGCCACCCGGACGCCCGCCAAGCGGCTGCTCTTCCTCGGCTCGGCGTTCCTCGGACTGTTCCTGGTCGTCCAGACCGTGCCGGTCTTCTCGCCGTTCCGCACGCTCGTCGACAAGCTCTCGATCCTGCTCGGCTGGCCCGTGATCATGCTGGGAGTGGCCTGCCTGGGCCTCTGGTCGCTGGGCTCCTGGTTCCGCAAGATCGCCAACCAGTCGGCCGACTTCTGCGAGCGGATCGTCGAGGCGCAGTTCGCCGCCCATACCAAGAACCTCAAGTCCCGCCGCCGCGAGCAGGACGTCCAGTTCCTCTCCGAGCGCGTGATCGATCCCGAGCTGCTGCTTCGCTCATCCGACGATCGCATCAAGCTCCCCAGGACACCCGGGACCACGACCACTTCCACCGCGGTCCCGGCCGTCGACGGCGCCGACCAGCCCGCGGCCCCCAGCTCCAACGGCGACGGCCGCGTGGCCTCCCCCTTCCGGTTCGAGGACCGCGAGCTGGCCTTCCTGCGGAACGTCCGGCTGCTCTACCAGGACTATCTCGACGGCTCGCCGCTGCACCGCAGCGACACCAAGGCGTCGATCCAGCTCCTGGGCAACCTGGCGCTGGCGAACCTCCGCCGCAGCCACCTGCGCCATTACATCCGCGAGGGCCGGCTGCTCGACCGCCTCGACCTCAGCCGCGCCGGCGGCCTCTTCGGCGGGCCGTATCTCTGGTTCAACTACATCACCCGCCTCCTGGTGCAGGAGACGGCGCTGCTGATCCTCGACTACAACCGCCACGCGATCCCCGTCGACCGCCTGGCGTGCTCGCCCGAGCCCATCCGCGCCCGCTTCCGCTCATGGATCGCCACCCGCCTCGAGGTCGACCCCGACGACGTCTGGCTGCCCGATCCGCCCACTCCGCCCGCGGCGGCGGGTGGCGAGGAGGATGCCGCGCAGCCGAGCCCACCCCTCCCCGCCGATCTCTCGCCCCTGGCCCCTGGTCCGTCGCCCCGCCTGGCGCCCATCTCGGCCCGTCCATCGCCGATCAAGGATCGGCTCAGACGGAAGCAGCAGGTGTTCCTCGAGACGGTGGAGTTCACGTCGGTTGACTTCCTGGCCGACGACCCCGAGCGCGATGCCGAGATCCGCGCGCGGTTCGGCCCGCAGGTCGCCGAGCTGGTGCGTCGCGACCGACAGCAGAATGTCCGCCGGGCGTTCCGCAGCTTCCCGCTGCACGAGCTGCCGCTCTCCTCGCGCACGATCAACCCGTTCGCCCTCTACGAGTCGTACATCGCCGGCGGCCGCGTCCTGCTGCTGCCCTTCCACGCCCTCGGGCTGGTCGCCCGCGCCATCGGCTTCGCGATCCGCGGCATCTACCGCGTCGTCGGCGAGATCCTCCACCCGCGGGTTGACCAGGATCACAGCGTCCCGGCCGACACCTACTGGGCCGCGCTGCGGAAGATCCACCGGATGCGCAAACCGGTCTTCATGGGCTCGCTCTGGCTGCGCGCCCGGTTCGACGTCGAGTACCTCGGCCTGCCGCTGCCCACCGCGCCGGCGGACATCGCCGCGGAGTCCCTGATGGAGACCGACCTGGACTACATCGGCGCGACGCGGCAGGACCGGATCATCGCCGAGCAGGTCCGCCGCGACCACCAGGTCCGGCTCGAGTGGACGGCCGCTGGCTCCGGCGGTTCCAGTGGTCGTTCGACGAGCTGCCCGCCTACCTCGGCCGCGAGGTGCCGTACCTGGTCAACCGCGGCGGCGAGGCGCTCCGCGCCCTGGTGGCCGCCTGCGTCCTGGACCACGACGACATCGCCACGCTCGCCCTGGCGATCGAGGGCCTGGCCCGCGTCCTGGCCCACGCCGCCGACCCGTCGAATGACCCGGCGACGCTGCCGGCGGGCCTCCCCGAGCCGGTCGTCAGCCTGCGGACGCTCTGGTACCCCGTGCACCGCATCCGCCGGCCCGTCGCCGGCCTGTTCGAGCTCCCCTGCTTCCCCGAGTACGACGCCCAGCAGCGGCGCCGCATCCTCGTTTGCCTCCGCCGCCACCGCCGCGCCGTCCGCGGCTGGGTCCGCGTCGTCCTGGGCCAGGGCGGCCCCGACCCCTGGCAGACCGTCCGCCTCCGGATGCGCGACGTCCTGCTCCGCACCGACCTCTGGAGCGACCAGATCCTCGTGCTTCGCGCCGTCCAGACCCTCACGATGCTCGACGTCCAGCACAACTGCGAGCTCGTCTGGAACCTCGGCGGCTACACCCGCGCCCCCGAAACCCGCGACCCCGACGAGCGCGACGCACCTCGCCCCGAAGACCAGGTCGTCCCCACCATCCCCCTGGCCTCGTGATTCGTCTCGAACCCCAGTGCCGAAGCCCAACCGGGTCATCGGCGAGGAACAAACAACATGGTCGGCATCGTCCCTCCGCCGCGGCGGCGAGAGGCCGCGCAACCCCGGGAGCTCCCTTGCCATGGTCGTACATACAGGCATCTGGATCGCAGGCATTCCGGAACCCGGATTCGTGAATCCGGGATCGAGCACCGATCGGCGCGGGGCGGATGCGACGTGCCCGGCGGGCTCGCAGGTCCCCCACTCTGGGTATGCGGCGACTTTCGCGCAAGTCCGCGAGTCTTGGTCGCTTGACAAGCAAGTTGCCATCATCTAAAGTGGCCGAACTTATTTGAACAGCAAGTATCTTCGTGCGCTCAACTTGGGCCGCCGGCGAATCCCAAGGCTGTCGCGGCGATCGTCTTGATGCGGAACCTCGAGACGCTGGGCCTTCCATCACCTCATCGCCGCGCTTAGCTCACCAGGTGCAGAGAAGAGTCTCCATGGATATCCCCATCCCGGTCGACCTGGGGCGCATTGCGCAGGACCTCCAAATCAGGCGCGTGCAGGTCGAGAGCGTCGTTCAGCTCCTGGACGAGGGGAACACGGTCCCGTTCATCACGCGATATCGCAAGGAACGGACGGGTAACCTCAACGAGGTGGTCATCCGCGAGATCCAGGTGCGGGTCCAGCGGCTGCGCGAGCTGGCCGAGCGCAAAGAGACGATCCTCAAGACGATCGAGGCGCAGGGTAAGCTCGACGCCGACCTCGCCGCGGCGATCCGCGCGGCCGACAACCCCAAGCGGCTCGAGGACCTGTACCTCCCCTTCAAGCCCAAGAAGCGCACCAAGGCGTCCGACGCTCGCGAGCGGGGCCTCGAGCCCCTGGCCGTGCGGATCTGGACCCGCGACGAGACCCTGACCGACGTCGGCGCCGCCGCCGAGGCGTTCGTCAACGCCGAGAAGGGTGTCGACTCGGTCGAGAAGGTCCTCGAGGGCGTCGGCCACATCCTGGCCGAGGCCATCAGCGAGATGGCCACCGTCCGCGACGCCGTCCGCAAGGTCGTGTGGAAGACCGGCAGGATCGTCACCTCCAAGGCCGAGGTCCCCGAGGGCCAGGGCCTGGAGTTCCGCGACTATTTCGACTACACCGAGCCCGTCGCGCAGATCCCGCCCCACCGCGTGCTGGCGATCAACCGCGGCGACAAGGAGGGTCCGCTCAAGGTCCGGCTCGATGTCCCGCGGCCCGAGATCGAGTCCGCGATGTTCGGCCAGCTCTCGCTCGACGGGCACCCCCAGCACGACCTGTTCCACGCCTCGGCCATCGACGCGCTCGAGCGCCTGATCCTGCCCAGCATGGAGCGCGAGGTCCGCCGCGACCTCACCGAGTCCGCCGAGAAGCACGCCGTCGAGGTCTTCGCCCGCAACCTCGGCAGCCTGCTGCTCCAGCCGCCGATCCCCAAGCAGCCCGTGCTGGCCATCGACCCCGGGTTCAAGAACGGCTGCAAGGTCGCCGTGCTCGACGCCGCCGGCCAGCTCGTCGACCAGGCGGTCGTCTTCCCCCACGCCCCCGAGAACCGCCGCTCCGAGGCCAAGATCGTCCTCAAGGACATGGTCGGCAAGCACGGAGTCAGCGTCGTCGCCATCGGCAACGGCACCGCCTGCCGCGAGACTGAGGAATTGATCGCCGAGATCATCGCCGAGGGGACCCGCTTCAGCCAGGGCGAGCCCGGCGCCCGAGGCCGGCACCGACGCGACCGCGACGGCCGCCGAGGGCGAGCCGGCCGCGGTCGAGGCCCATGGCGAGCCGGAGGCCGCACACGAAGCGCCCGCGGCCGAGGCGCCCTCGCACGATCCGGGGCAAGAGGCCGCCCCGGCCGATCCCGGCCTCGCCGCGTCGGCGGAGCCCGCCCCCGAGCCGATGGTCCCCGAATCGGTCGAGGTCCACGCGCACCACGACACCCCCGCGCCCGAGGCGGCCGCCCACGACGAGTCGTCCGACACCCCATCCGACGCCCAGGCCGCCCACGACGAGTCGCCGGCCGGCGAGCGGAACGACGCGCTGGGCAACGGTTCGAGTGGTGAGCCGCACGAGCCGCATCCTCCCACCCCCGCCGAGACGCCCGCCGAGGTGCTCCCGCCGATCTCCGGCGGCGCCCCCGACGAGCACGAGCACGAGCAACCCGCCGAGCACCAGCACCCGGGCGACGGCGCGACGGACCCTGGCCAGGCAACGGCCCCTCCACCGGCCGGCGCCGCGACCGGCACGATGGAGGCCGAGCCCGCCCCGGCCGGTCCGATCGCCGGGGCCGAGTCGCCCCCGACCGCCGAGACGCCGGCCGCCGCCGAGTCGGCCGCCACGGTCGTCCAGTTCCCCGTCCCCGACGACTGGGAGCCCGAGGGTCCGACCGAGTCCGAGCCCGGCGAGCCGGGTGCCCCGGCCGCCGCCGAGGCCGTCTCCGCGACCGAGCCCGAGCCGGCATCGTCCGGCCTCGACGCCCCGCCCGCGGCCGAGGCCGTCACGGCGACCGACGCCCCCGCGGGATCGATGGCGACCGGCGACCACGCCCCGGTGCCCGGGTCGTCGGCCGGAGAGCCCGCCCCGGCGCCGCTCGAGGCCAGGACCGGCCGGCCGCCTCGGCCGCCCAAGTCGCAGAGCCAGGGCAAGTCGGGGTCGTCGCGAGGCCGGGGCTCGCGCGGCCGCGGGCCATCGGGCCCGCCCCAGCCCCAGACGCCTCCCCAGCCGCATCCCGCCGACGCCCAGCTCGCCCAGCTCGCCTATGTCATCGTCAACGAGGCCGGCGCCAGCGTCTATTCCACCAGCCAGGTCGGCCGCGACGAGCTGCCCGAGCTTCGACGCCACCCTCCGCGGCACCATCTCGATCGGCCGTCGGCTCCAGGATCCGCTCTCCGAGCTGGTGAAGATCGAGCCCCAGAACATCGGCGTCGGCCTGTACCAGCACGACGTCAATCCCAAGCAGCTCAAGGAGACGCTCGACTCGGTCATCGCGAACTGCGTCAACTTCGTCGGCGTGGACCTGAACTCGGCCAGCGTCCCGCTGCTGCGGCACGTCTCCGGGCTCAACCAGTTGACCGCGCGGCGGATCATCGACTTCCGCAAGGAGCACGGCGGCGTTCGCCCGCCGCGAGCAGTTGATGGAGGTCGAGGGGATCGGCCCGGCCACCTTCACCCAGGCCGCCGGCTTCCTCAAGGTGCCCGAGGGCGAGCACCCGCTCGACCGGACGTGGGTCCATCCCGAGAGCTATCCGGTGGCCATCGCGCTGCTCGAGAGGCACGGCTTCACGCCCGACGCCGTCCGCGACAAGGTCCGCCTGCCCGAGCTGCGCGCCCAGCTCGCCGAGGCCGACGTCCGCGCCCTCGCCGCCGAGCTCGGCGTCGGCGAGTTCACACTCCGCGACATCATCGAGGCCCTGAGCCGCCCCGAGCGCGACCCCCGCGACGACCTGCCCAAGCCGATCTTCAAGAAGGGCGTGCTCAAGCTCGAGGACCTCGAAGCCGGCATGGAGCTCAAGGGCACGGTCTTGAACGTGGTCGACTTCGGCGCGTTCGTCGACATCGGCCTGAAGGATTCGGGGCTGGTGCACATCAGCCAGCTCGCCAACCGCTACGTCAAGAGCCCGCACGACGTGGTGAGCGTCGGCGACGTGGTGACGGTCTGGGTGATGGGCGTGGATCAGGAGCGCAAGCGGGTCTCGCTGACGATGGTCAAGCCGGGGACCGAGCGCAGCCGAGGCGGCCCGCAGGGGGGAGGCCCGCGACGCGGCGAGCCCCGCGACCCCAATCGCGAGCGTCCGCCCGGCCAGGGCCAGGGCCAGGGCGGGCGCGGCGGCGGCCGCGGCCCGCGTCCGCCCGGCTCGTCGCTGACCTCACCGCCCGTCGGCGCGCCCGTCGGTGGCCGTCCTGGCCGAGTCGCCCGCCCGCCGCCCCGACCACGGCCGCGATCGCGAGGGTGCCCCTCCCGGCGGCGGCGGCCCCCGCGGCGGCGAGGGGCGGGCACGGCGGCCCGCCCCGCCACGGCCCCGGGCCGGGCCAAGGCCGCCCCAGTGGCCCCTCCGGCCCCGCGGACCGTACCGCGGCGGCCCCGGCGGCGATCGGCCCGTCGTTTCGATCGCGATCGCGACCAGGGCCGTGACCGCCCGCCCGCTCCGCGGCCACCCGCCCGCTCCGGCCGATCGGGTCCCCCACCTCCCCCGCTCTCCAAGGACGCACTCGCCGGCAACGTCCCCCTGCGGCACCTTCGGCCAGCTCAAGCAGCTCTGGGAAGCGAGGGTCGAAGAGCCCGAGTCCGAGGGATCGGCCGCCTCAGCAGAACGCCCGCCCACGAGCCGACCCGAGCAGCCGCCCGCTCCGCCCGCAGTCCTCCGGAATCGCCCCCCCCACGCCGACGCATCGCCCGCCCAGGCTCGGAGTAACGACTCTGCCAGGAAGTCCAGGACCAGTTGGGCGGGATCGAGCCTCCGCCATCGGGGATCTGATCCATTAGCTTATTCGGGTGATCGGATATCGGTAGACTCCCGCTCATCCGAGGAGGTGATTTGGCAACGATCGGGGCCGGCGATCGGCCGCCCGCTTTCCTCGCCTTGGGGAATCTCGACAGCGCGACTATAATTCCCAGGGTGACCGCTGGGGATGCAGCGGACCGGTCGCCGACGGAGGCTAACCGGGACGATCGGAACGCGATCAGGACGCCTACTTGATGGGAATCTTCGCCTGGCGGAACCTGCTGACCCGGCCGATCCGGACGATCCTGGCCCTGGTCGGCCTGTCGATCCCGGTGCTGGGGTGCTCGGGCTATTCTGCCGTCTCGAACAGCCTGCGGAACCTGGTCGGCGACACACTCGGCGGCATCGAGGGCCTGGTCGTCCTGAGCGACAACGCCCTCAGCCCGGTATTCAGCAATGTCCCCGCCTCGCTGCCCGACGAGCTGAGGAAGATGCCCACGATGCGGGCCGTCGCGCCGAGGTCTGGGGCCTGGCCCCCTCGATCGAGGGCCGCGGGCATGATCGCCGGGATGTTCACGCCGGGCAAGGGGATCGTCGATCTTCGACCAGCCGGTGATCGCCGGCCAGGACATCGCGGCGCACCAGAACCTCCGCAGCGCCATCTTCCCCAAGGCCCTGCGCGAGCACGGCGAGGGGCGGTTCCTCCGCCCGGGCGACGAGGGGCAGCCGAACATCGTCATCAGCCGCAAGATCGCCCGCGAACACCCCGACGACGCAGGGCCAGCCCCGGAAGGTGGGCGACACCCTCAAGATCAGCGGCAAGCCGTTCAAGATCGTCGGCATCTACGAGACCGGCTCGATGCTGCTGGACGTCGTCATCATCATGGACATCGCCACGGCTCGCCGAGGTGCTCAATCGCCCCGAGGGTGCGCTGTCCTGCATCTATGTCGAGGGCGACGACCCCGCGCCGAATCGACGAGCTGTCCGCCGCGATCGAGAAGGCCAACCCCGGCTTCGACGCCCGCAGCATGGCCGAGGCCCAGGCCAATTTCAGCAACCTGCTGGGGCAGATCGACACGTTCCTGCTGATGACGGTCAGCCTGGCGCTGCTTGGTCGGCGTCGTGGGGATCGTCAACACCATGCTGATGAGCACGACCGAGCGATTCGGCGAGTTCGGCGTGCTGCGGACCAACGGCTGGTCGCGGGGCCACATCCTGGCCCTGGTGACGCTCGAGAGCGCCTACCTGGGCCTGCTCGCCGGCCTGGCCGGCTGCGTGCTGGCCTGGAGCGGCGCGGCGGTCGTGGCAACCAGTTCATCGCCGGGGGGCTTCCACCTGGGGATGCTCTCCCTCGCTCTGGGCGATGGGCATCGGCATTTCGGTCGCCACCGGCACCCTGGGCGGGCTCTATCCCGCCTGGCGGGCCGCCCGACATGGCCCCGATGGAGGCGATCCGGCTCGGCTCCCGATGAGCCGAGCCGACCCGGGGCGAAAGGGAGGATCAATTGCGGACGAGCCCGGGTCCCGAACAACACAACTGAGCCGAACGAACGACCGTCGAGTGATGGACCGGATGACGGCGCGATGTGGAATCGAAATCGATGGAACACGGAGGTCCCGGATGGCCGTCGAGCCGATCGTGTCCGCGTCACCCCGCATCGACTCGCCCCGGGCCGCGAACCAGAGGGCTCTGCCGATGATCGACGTGAGGAACGTGTACAAGTCGTACCGGAGCGGCAGTCGGCAGGTCGAGGCCTTGCGGGGGATCAGTTGCCGGATCGATCGGGGCCGGTTCGCGTTCATCGTCGGGCCGAGCGGCTCGGGCAAGAGCTCGTTGCTGTATCTCCTCGGTGCCCTCGACCGGCCGACTTCGGGCGAGATCCTGGTCGACGAGTCAGGACCTCGCGAAGATGTCCGAGTCGCGGCAGAACGCCTACCGCCGCGACGCAGATCGGCTTCATCTTCCAGTCGTTCAACCTGATCAGCAACCTGACCGCCCTCGAGAACGTGCTGGTGCCGTTCCTGCCCCGCGGCGTCTCGGCCGACCAGCGCCGCCGCGCGCGCCGAGCTCTCTGACCGAGGTCGGCCTGGGCGACCGGATCGACCATCGCCCGTATCAGCTCTCGGGCGGCGAGCAGCAGCGGGTGGCGATCGCCCGGGCGCTGGTGAAGCAGCCCGTGCTGATCCTGGCCGACGAGCCGACCGGCGAGCTCGACTCCCGGACCGGCGACGAGATCTACGCGATCCTCCGCCGGCTGCAGGAGTCCTCGGGCACGACGCTGGTGGTCGTCACCCACGACCGCCGCTTCATCACGCCCGAAGACCTGGTCCTCGAGATCCAGGACGGCCAGCTCGCCGGCAGCGACGCGGCCGAGACCGTCGACTACTCGGCCGTGCTGAGCCCCCGCTGAGTTGCTGGGGTGGGGACGGAAGACCTCACCACGAAACACACGAACTGCACGAAACGGACGGCAATCCCGACTCGCTTGTGCACAATGAACCGGCCACGCACCACGCCCTGACGGCACACGCTGGGGACGAGACGATGAAATTCAAGGTCTTGCTCTACCCGTCGGACGAAGGCGTTGCGGTCTGCGCCCCGAGCCTCCCGGGCTGCTGGTCTCAGGGAGTCGACGAAGCTGAGGCCCTGGCCAATATCGCCGTGGCCATCCGAGAGTATCTCGAGGTCGAGATCGACGCGGAACAGGACTCCGAATCCCGCGGTGAGGTGCGAGATGTTGAGGTGGCGGTCTAGACATGCCGAAGCTGCCGGGTGTCAATCACCTTGATGCCGTGCGCGCCCTCGAGAAAATCGGCTTCCGGGTCGTTCGCCAGGGGCGGCATATCATCATGTCGGACGGACAGCGGAGAGTTGTGATTCCCCCGCAGAAAGAAGACTACAGCACGCGGCTCAAGCTCTATCGGGAGAAGAAGCCCTACCGGCTGACGACTCCCTGACTCACCGCCCCCGGCGGACCCTCCCGCCTTCTCTTCTCCGCGAGGCTCCGACCCCGCCGCCGGCCTGACCGATAGGTCTCCCGGTCGGGCGGCGGGCGGACCCGATCGACCGGGCCGAGTACCGGTCTTGATCCGTGGTATTCGTGCAATCCGTGGTCAATCCCGGCACCGATGCGGGTTCGAACCACGGATTGCACGAATACCACGGATGGGACCGGATCGGGACGCATCGGAGTTCCCCGCCATTCCTCCTCGACGGCGGCCCCGAATAACGTTCGCGCGGATCGCGGCAACATTTTGATCAAATAATAGCAAGTAAATGTCAAATGCAATGGTAGCGGGCCAGACCATGTTCGCGGCCAGCTTGCGCCGGAAGATTGACGGGGGCCAGATGCTTGTATCGCCGAACGCCGGAGCGATAATGGCGAGGCGAGCCCATGTCCCTGCCTTCCTCACCCCGGCGAGGGTTGCCCCGATGGCCCGGAATCGCACGTTGCTGGCGGCGGCCGTCACGATCACGATCTTGATACCGAGCGGCCGTCTCCTGCGCGCCGATGACGGCAAGCCGGGAGAGGCGAAGCAGGCGGCCGCGCCGCAGAAGCCCGCGGCCTCGGCGGACGCGAAGCCGGGTGCGGCCCCGTCGCCCGAGCAGGCCAAGACCGTCCTGCGCAAGGCGCTCAAGCTGATCCAGGCGATGGCCGCGGAAGCCACCCGCAAGGAACGCGAGTTCAACATGCAATCGCCGGCCGATTTCGCGATGCGGCTCACCAAGGACCAACATGCCGACGCCCTGCGTGCCATCGGGCGGGCCCAGGCCCGGCTGGGCGACCTGCCCGCGGCGCGGGCCACCTGGCAGTCCGCGCTCGATGTGGCCGCCGCGGTCGCGTTCCTGAACTCGTCCCTGTCGCCCACGAGTTACCGCCCGACGCTCCTGATCGGGATCGCCGAGGCCCAGATCGAGTCCGGCGAGCGCGACGAGGCGCGGTTCACCCTGCGACAGGCCCTCCAGGCGGCTCGAGCCGCGACGGCCGAGCTGCCGTTCCCCATGCCCATGCCACCGGGCATGGGGAACGACCGGGACGAGTCGGTCAAGAAGGTGGAAGCCCTGCGACGGATCGCCCAGCTCCAGGACAAGGCCGGCGAGACGGCCAACGCCGCGGAGACGCTGCGCCTGGCCCTCGAGACGGCCGACGCCATCAAGGCCCCGCTCACCAAGGTCCGCGAGCTGGTGGAGATCGCCGGCAGTGCCCCTCCCGAGACCGCGGCGGCGACCTGGGCCAGGGCAGCTCGACTTCGCGATGGCGCAGGACGAATACCCGCGCTCGCTGGCCGTCAGCTCCATCCTCCGCGCCCAGGTCCAGGCCGGCAAGATCGACCAGTCCCTGGCGACGGTCACCGGGCGTCTCAAGGGCGATCTCTATACCTATGCGCTGTGGGTGCTCGCCGACGCCGCGGCTTCCAGCGACGCCGCGATCCCCGATAAGGTCATGGAACGGCTCGCCGAGCTGGCGCTGACGGCCGAGTACGACCGTCCTTCCAAGCAGCTCACGACCTACCAGCGAATCGCCGAGGCCCAGGCGCGGCTGGGTGCCTACGAGGCGGCCTACAAGACGATCAGCGAGCCTCGCCCCAACGACAATGCCGAGAGCTTCCTGTCCACTCTCGCGCGGGTCAAGGTCATGGTGGCCGTGGCGCAGGGCAGCTCAAGGCCAGGCAGCGCGACGCGGCCAAGGAGACCGTGTACGCCGCCCTTGAATTCTGCGCGCCGCTGGCGAATGAAGATGCCGAGGTCATCCTCCCGCTGGCGACCCTGGGCCACCTGCTGGCCGAGGCCGGCGATTTCAAAGGTGCCTTCGATACCCTCGATTATCTGAGCCGCGGCACCTCGAAGGTGAACTACCTCGCCGGGATCGCCGAGGCCCAGGCCCGGGACAAGCGGGATGCCGACGCTCGCAAGACGATCCAACGGGCCATCGAGGCCGGCCGGCTCGTGCCCAACGACGCGGTCTGGGGACGTACGATGACCGATCCGGACGACGACCCGATGGTCCCCGTGCGTCAGACCCTCGCGCTGGCCCAGGCCCGCACCGGCGACCTCGACGGAGCCTTCAAGACGATCTCCGAGCTGGGCCACGCCCGGTTCGCCCCATTGGTCCGCAAGCAGGTGGTCGAGACGATCGTCAACCAGCGACTCGAGGCCGACGACATCCCCGGCGCCCTCCGCGCCGTCGACCTCATCACTCCCGCCGACATGATGTTCCAGGATGACAAGGTCGATCTCCTGGAGCGGATCGCTCGCCGGCGGGCCAGGCGGGAGGAATTGACCCCGCTCCTCGAATGGGTCGGCAAGCAGCCGGCCCCGCGCGGCAAGCTCCAGTTGATCCGCGGCCTCGCCGATGGCATCGCCGAGCGGTTCGAGCCCGCGGCCAGCCCACCGCCATCGAAGCCGGCCAGCCCGTCGGATCGGACAGGTGCCAAACCGGCAAAGCCGTGAACCCGTCAGAGAGGACATGAGGCGACGGTGATTTCCCGGAGCGGCGCGCCGGGCTCGCGTAGGTTCCCAGCGCGGCGGAGGCACAACCCATCCAGATGGTTCGAACCACAGAGGCACCGAGACACAGAGAAATCACCGAGAAGACCTGAGTCGATCGCATGGAAATCGACTGTGGGAATCCGGCCCTGAAGGTGCCGCACCGATCGGTCCGGGGCATCGCCCTGGGGACACCTCCACGGACCGTACCTCGCCAGGGCCGGCCGTTCTGTCATCAGCCGGGGCAGGGCAGTGCCCGGGCGGGACGGATTAACTCGCCTTGCCGTTCCTCTGGAGCGTGTTGACCGAGGGCCTACAATCGCGCTACGACGTGAAGCTGGTGAAGGAGGAACCCGAGACGTTGCTCCTTCGAATCCGGCCGCGCACGGAAGCCGGCCGCTCGTGGTTCTCCGCGGCACTCGTCCGCCTCGATCGGACGACGTATTTCCCTCGACGCTATACCGTGGCTGACCCCTGCGGCAAGACGGTGAGGGACTATCGGGCGACCGCAATCCGCTGCGACGAGCAGGTATCAGGCGAGGCCTTACGGCTGCCCGATGATGTCGGCTGGGAGGTCAGCCGCCTGGACGAGAGTGGACTCTCCCATCGGGGATCTTCCAGCGACTGCTGAAGTCGGCGACGTTCGACCAGCTCCCCTGACACCCAGGTGAGGGGATCAGACCACGTTCGCGGTTTTCTCGCCGGCGGACCCTCAGTCCACAAACCCCTCGGCTGGGCAGACTGATCCGACCCGTTCGCCTGCCGGATGGTCGGCAGAGCCACCTCTGCGAGGAGACTCGCCGGACGGGCCACCGATCCCGAGCGACCGGGCCGCTCAACCCGATCCGATCCGACGCACGCCCGGACCGGATCGGTTCGGCGTGAGCATTCACCGGACGCGGGCTCTCCGGGAGAGGACGCGATTCGAGCCCCTCTAACCCGGATTATTCAAGCCGCGTCGAATAAACAGGCCTCGGTTAGCGTCTAAGTTGTTGTGGTAATTCAAGTTGCACACCAACGCCGAGGCCTTCCATGAGTTCACAGTCTGTCCCCAGGCCGGCACTCGATTTCTTTCCATCTCGGCCGGTCGAGTTCGAGCTCTCCGCCTCGCCGCTCTCCGGCGATGCCGGACTGCTGGTGTTCCGTCAGTTCGACGAGCAGATCCGCCTCACCGAGCAGCTCGCCGCCGCACTCGATGACCGGCGGGATCCCACCTTCACCAAGCACTCGCTGCTGACCATGGTCCGGCAACGGATCTACGGCATCCTGGCCGATTACGAGGACCAGAATGACCACGACACGCTGCGGTCGGATCCCGTCTTCAAACTCATCGCCGATCGGCTGCCCGACGACCCCGACCTGGCCAGTCAACCGACCCTCTCGCGGTTCGAGAACGCCGTCTCGATCGCCGACCTGTGGCGGTCGCGGGACGTCCTGGTTGACACGTTCCTCCAGTCGTTCGACCGGCCACCCGGTCACCTCACGCTCGACCTCGATCCCGTCGACGACCCGGCGCATGGCCAGCAACAGCTCACCATGTTCCATGCGTACTATGATGAGAATCAATATCTGCCGATCGTCATCACCTGCGCCGAGAACGACCTGGTGCTCCTGGTCGGCCTGCGGCACGGCACCTGTGAGCCATCCCTGGGGGTGGATGACGATCTGCGGTATCTGGTGGGGCGGCTGCGTGCCGCCTGGCCCGACGTGCACATCCACGTGCGGGGCGACAGCGGACTGGGCGTACCCCGGATGTACGACGTGTGCCGCGAACTGCGGCTGTCCTACACCTTCGGCTTCGGGATGAATGTGCGACTGGAGGCCCTCAGCGAGGATCTGCTCGAGGGCGCCGTCGCCGATTATGAGGAGACCGGCGTGCCCCAACGGCTGTTCCTCGCGGTGCGGTACCGGGCGCGGAGTTGGCCCGCCGAGCAGCCGATCGTGATCAAGGTCGAGGTGGGCGCGGAGGGGATCAATCGGCGGGCCGTGGTCACCAACCGGCCGGGCTGGGAGGCGATGCCGGCGGCGGTGTACGACGCCTATGTCGAGCGCGGCGAGGGCGAGAACCGGAACAAGGAGCTGAAGCGGGAGCTGCAAGGCGACCGGCTCAGCGACCACCGGTTCATGGCGAATTTCTTCAGGTTATATCTCCATACGTTCGCCTTGAATCTGCTGGTGCGGCTCCGGCACGCCGTCGTCGGGCGCCGCCGACGACCGCGGAGCTGGGCCTGCCGGCCGAGCTGCCGACGGCCGCGATCGACGTGCCGGAGCGCAAGCGGTTCTTCAACCGTCGCCGGTGCCGCGACCCGCTGGGGGAGGGCTTCGCCTGCACTTGGAGGACGCGGTTGATCAAGGTGGCGGCCGAGGTGATCACCCGCGCCCGGCGAGTGATCGTGCGGCTGTCGTCGAGCTGGCCGCACCTGGACACATTCTTCGCGGTGAGCCGGGCCGTGAATACTGCGGCGCCGGTGACGCCCTCGGGATAGGATCGTGGCGCAGCCGCCTCGTCGTCGTGTCATGAACAGGTGAGTCGATCACCCCTGAGCTCGCCCAGGGGAAAGGGGGTGGTTTGCGCCCGGACCGGAGGAGAGATGGCACTCGGCAACTCGCTTATGAAGATCCTCCGATCTTCGGCGCAGGGACGGCCCTCAGATACAATTGCTTGTATGGGTGTGAATAATCCGGGCTAATGCCCCGGCTTGGGTTCGGGAAACTTCAGCGGCAGGAAGGCAAGGATCAGCTCTCGATTCGCCTTGTAGACGGGGCCATTCTTGAGCAACAGTTTCATTCGCACCAGGCGGCTCAGGTCGCGGTCAAGCGTCTTCTCGCTCAGCGTCGAATAGGCGCGAAGGACCCGACGCGACGCCAGCAGGGATTCCCGCGGCACCCAATCCGAGGTTCGAGGCATGTCGAGGAGGAGAAGTTTCTGACGTTCGGATGCCGGAGTCTTTGCCTCGCGAAATTGATCATGCACATAATTCACCCACACCACTTCGAGCTGTTGCTCGCGAATGTGGGCCAACTGGACGCGAAGGCCATCTACGAACCCCTGTACGGCGTATTCCAGGAATCGGATCGGCCCGCTCTCCTCCTTGCTCGATCGATCCAGGGCGGAGTAATAAGCTGACCTGGTCATATTGTAATGGCTGCTGAGGATCTGCGCGGCCGGGAGCGGCACCAGGCCGGACTGCGCGAGTGCCTGAAATTCGACCAGCCGGGCCGTTCGGCCGTTGCCGTCGCCGAACGGATGAATCCAGGCGATATAAAGATGAGCGAGGATCCCCCTGGATAATAGCAAGGCGAACCGGTAATCGGGGTCGGGAGACCGGAACTCTGGCCCGTTCAGCCAATCGCACAGCTTCCCGATCAGGTAGTCACAGTCCGACGCCGGAGCGCCCCGATAATTCGCGACCCCGACCGAGTAAGTTCGGAACTCCCCGGGGACAACCTCCTCGTCGACCGGCAGGTCCCGCAATGTCAGCGCGTTGAATCGCTTGATCCTTGCGGGCGTGATCTCGACCCCGGGATCGGACAGAAGATCGGCCTGGATCTCATTATACGCTTCTATCATATTTTGAACTTCTTGCTGGAGGTATTGCTGCGACTGCGGCACAGTCAGCTTTCTATCGAGCTGCCGCTGGACCTGTTCCTCAGTGAGCGTGTTACCCTCAATGCTGGTGGTCGCATGGACTCCCTTTGCCAGATAGACTCGATGGAGCTGTTCGGCCGTCTGGGGCTGGAGGGGAACGCCAGCAATATGCTCACATTTCGAGCGAGCTTCTCCAATCATCAGCCAGAATTTGGGGCCGGCTCGCGTGAGATCAAGGCGGAAAGTGATCCAGGGATGTGTCCGCCGGAATGTCCGATCGGATTCAGATGGCAAGTCGTTTGCCTCTAACTACTTAGGAATGGCATCGTCTAGATTATGTCCGTTGTATTGTCCCCTACATTGTCCGTTCATCTTCCCGACTCGTCGCCGGCCCGTCAAGGCGACAACTCAGTCGGTGTGTGACCCCCAGAGCTCGCGGCCCGGCCACGAGCCAGGCAAGGGTTGATCCTCGACAAAGTGCAGGAGAAGAAGTTTGCCGACGAGCCGTCATCCTGTCGTCGCGTCATGCTGCGTTCGGCGACGCGATGGGACGGCCCAGGGGCCATGGCGTGTCCTATTGATGACCCTCGAGTTCGATCGGGAAGGTCGCTATCGTTTGTGTCCCGTTGTCAGCGTGACCACGGACTTTGCAACTTCGCACCGAGGGAGCCGTCGATGTCGATCGCACATGCCGTACGGGCGTCACTCGGATTCGGCCTGTTCACGGCCGGGCTGGTATTCGCCGCGTGGGGCGACGCGCTGACCCGCCCCGACACGGACCCTCGTCTCGCCCAGATTCTCACCGAGTGGCAGCGCCGGTCGGCTGCGAGGACGCGCTGGATGTCCGGTTCGAAGGCGAGGTGGCCGATCATCGCTTCCAGACCAGGAAACCCATCGACGGGCGTGTGGTCTTGTTGCCGGAAGGTCGAGCCCTCGCCGAGCTCACGACTTACGATCAGAACAAGAAGGTCAAGTTCACGGACCGCTTGATCTGGACCTCCGACGCGCTGCACCAGTTTCATGTCGAGCAAAAGCAGCATCTCATCTGGCCGATCGGCGAGAAGGAGGCGCGGTCGGCTGCCGGCGGTCCTCGCCTTGCCGTTCCTCTGGAATGTGTCAACCGAGGGTCTACAGTCGCGCTACGACGTGAAGCTGGTGAAGGAGGAGCCCGATACGTTGATCCTGCGAATCCGGCCGCGCACGAAAGCCGGCCGCTCGTGGTTCTCCGCGGCACTCGTCCGCCTCGATCGGACGACGTATCTCCCTCGACGCTATACCGTAGTTGACCCCGACGGCAAGACGGTGAGGTACTATCGGGCAACCGCAATCCGATGCGACGAGCAGGTATCCGACGAGGCCTTACGGCTGCCCGATGATGTCGGCTGGGAAGTCAGCCGCCTGGACGAGAGTGGACTTTCCCCATCGGGGATCTTCCAGCGACTGCTGAGGTCGGTGACGTTCGACCAGCTCCCCTGACGCCCAGGTCAGGGGATCAGACCCGTTTCATCGACCCGGGATCCGGATCGCTGCCGGAAATCCCCCGGAGGTCGACGAGCAGGCCGAGAAGCCACGTGCCGCTCTCCTGAGCTTCAAGGAATGGCTGGCTCGACGCGAGATGGCCGAGGCCCAAGACCAAGCGGCTGAGGGGGTGATGAAGACGGCCCGGTCCGACACTCGAAAGCTGGCGACGTTCACGGAATGGCTCGCCGAAAGGGAGTCGCGGTCGGCAGGCGGATCGTGACATGCGAGGTTGGCCGGCGGATGTGAATATTCAGGGACATCTGGACTCGAGCGCCAAACGGTTGGGTGGCTCACAGTCCAACGACGGGCGCCCCGTCCCCGACCGATCCGTTCCGGTCCTTCGGGAGGAGGGGGCTCCGTCCACCGACCGGCCCGACCGGATCGCCGGCAGGAGCCGGCTCCTACAGCGGCCCGGACCGGACCGGATCGGTCTCCATGTAGGAGGGAGCTCCTGCTCCCGATCCGGTCGGCATCGGCCCGCCCGATCGCCGACAGGAGCCGGCTCCTACAACGGATCGACCCGGACCGGTCCTCTTGTAGGAGGGAGCTCCTGCTCTCGATCCGGGCGGCCCGATCCGGGCGGCATCGGTCCGCCGGGCGACGGGTCGGGGTTCGATCGCCCGCCCCGATCAGCCGGGGGTGCTCCACTTCCAGTTCCGCACCTCGGGCAAGTCCTGGCCGTGCCGGGTGATGTACTCGCGGTGCTCCACCAGCTTGTCGCGGAGCTGCTGCTTGAGATAGATCCCCTTCTCGCCGGCCCGGGGCACGCGCTCGATCACGTCCATCACCAGGTGGAACCGGTCCAGGTCGTTCAGCACCGTCATGTCGAACGGCGTCGTGATCGTGCCTTCTTCCTTGTAGCCCCGGACGTGGATGTTGTGGTGATTCGTCCGCCGATACGTCAGCCGGTGGATCAGCCAGGGATAGGCGTGGAAAGCGAAGATCACCGGCCTGTCCCGCGTGAACAGCTCGTCGAAATCGCGGTCGGAGAGCCCGTGGGGATGCTCGGTGCTGGGTTGCAGCCGCATCAAATCGACCACGTTGACCACCCGGATTCGCAGCTCGGGCAGGTGCTCGCGCAGGATCGTCACGGCCGCCAGCGTCTCGAGCGTCGGCACGTCGCCGCAGCAGGCCATCACCACGTCGGGCTCGGCGTCCTGGTCGTTGCTGGCCCACGACCAGATGCCTATTCCCTCGGTGCAGTGCTTGACGGCCGCGTCCATCGTCAACCACTGCGGCGCCGGGTGCTTGCCGGCGATCACCACATTCACGTAGTGCCGGCTGCGCAGGCAGTGGTCCATCACCGACAGCAGGCAGTTCGCGTCCGGCGGCAGATACACCCGCACGACCTCGGCCTTCTTGTTGACGACATGGTCGATGAACCCGGGATCCTGGTGCGTGAACCCGTTGTGGTCCTGCCGCCAGACGTGCGACGCCAGCAGGTAGTTGAGCGAGGCGATCTTCCGACGCCAGGGCAGGCTGCGCCGTGACCTTCAGCCACTTGGCGTGCTGGTTGAACATCGAGTCGATGATGTGGATGAACGCCTCGTAGCAGTTGAAGAGGCCGTGCCGGCCGGTCAGCAGGTAGCCCTCGAGCCAGCCCTCGCACTGGTGCTCGCTGAGCATCTCCATCACGCGGCCGTCGGGCGCGAGGTACTCGTCGTTGGGCAAGGTCGCGGCGTCCCACTGCCGCTCGGTCGCCTCGAAGACGGCCTCCAGGCCGTTGGAGATCGTCTCATCGGGCCCGAAGATCCGGAAGTTCCGCCGCTCGGCGTTCTGCTTCATCACGTCGCGCAGGAACGGCCCGAGGACGTGCGTGTCGCCGATGCTCGTCACGCCCGGCACCGGGACGTCGATGGCGTACTCTCGGAAATCGGGCATCCGCAGGTCGCGGAGCAGGATGCCGCCGTTGGCATGGGGATTGGAGCCCATCCGCCGCTGCGCCGCCGGGGCCAGCTCGGCCAGCTCGGGCTTCAGCCGGCCCCCGGCGTCGAACAGCTCCTCGGGCCGGTAGCTCCGCAGCCAATCTTCCAGCATCTTCAGGTGCTCGGGATGCGTGGCCGGGCTCGACAGCGGGACCTGGTGCGAGTGGAACGAGCCCTCGATCGGCACCCCGTCGATCACCTTCGGACCGGTCCAGCCCTTGGGCGACCGCAGCACGATCATCGGCCACCGAGGGCGGCCGACCTTGCCCCCCTCGCGCGCCTTGCGCTGAAAGCCCCGGATCTGGCCGATGGCCGCGTCGAGCGTCGCGGCCATCGCCTGGTGCATGGCCGCCGGCTCGTCGCCCTCGACGAAATACGGCGTCCAGCCGTAGCCGCGGAACAACTGCTCGAGCTCCTCGTGATCGATCCGCGCCAAAATGGTCGGGTTGGCGATTTTGTAGCCGTTCAGGTGCAGGATCGGCAGCACGGCGCCGTCGGTGGCCGGGTTGAGGAACTTGTTCGAGTGCCAGGCCGTGGCCAGGGGCCCGGTCTCGGCCTCGCCGTCGCCGACGACGCACGCGACGATCAATTCGGGGTTGTCGAACACCGCGCCGAACGAGTGGCTGAGCGAATAGCCGAGCTCGCCCCCCTCGTGGATCGAGCCGGGAGTCTCGGGCGCGGCGTGGCTCGGGATTCCGCCGGGGAACGAGAACTGGAGGAACAGCTTCCGCAGCCCGGCCTCGTCCTGGCTGATCTCGGGGTAGATCTCGCTGTACGTCCCCTCGAGGTAGGTGTTGCTCACCACGGCCGGGCCGCCGTGCCCGGGTCCCGAGACGTAGATCATGTCCAGGTCGTACTGCTTGATGATCCGATTCAGGTGCGCGTAGACGAAGTTCTGCCCGGGCGTTGTGCCCCAGTGGCCCAGCAGCATCGGCTTGATGTCCGCCAGCGTGAGCGGCGCCGGAGCAGCGGGTTGTCGAACAGGTAGATCTGCCCGACCGACAGGTAATTGGCGGCGCGCCAGTAGGCGTCGATCCGCGCGAGCAGGTCCGGCGAAAGTGGTCCGTCCATCGTGCAGCCTCCTCGAAAGCATGGTCGTCTCGGATGCGGATCGGTTCCGGCAGGGGAGCATCCGGAAGGGCGAGCCACCCGGCGAGCCGGTCCCTCGGGCCGTTGCCGCTCGACGTTGAGCCTCAATCGCCATGCCAACTCGAGAACCGACCGCCGGTTCAATGTGCCGAATCCGACCGCGCCGGATCACGCAGCAGGTCGCGCGTGTGCCGGGCGATCATCAGCTCCTCGTCGGTCTTCATCACGCGGACGGTCACCGGGCCGCCCTCCACCGAGATGATCGGCGCGTTGTTTTCGTTCCGGCCGCGGTCGATGCGGATTCCCAGGAACTCGAGGCCCTCGCAGATCCGCCCACGCACGGCGGGGGCATGCTCGCCGATGCCCGCCGTGAAGACCAGCGTGTCCAGTCCGCCCAGCACGGCCGCCAGCGCCCCGACGAACTTCCGCGCCTGGCGGCAGAACAGCGCGACGGCCTCGGCGGCATGAGGGTCGCCGGCCTCGCGGGCCATCAGCTCCCTCATGTCGCCGCTCTTGCCCGAGATGCCCAGCAGCCCCCCCCGACGGTTCACCAGCCGGTCGAGCTCCTCGGCGTCCAGGCCCTTGTTCCGCATCAGGTAGACCAGGATCCCGGGGTCCAGGTCGCCCGACCGTGTGCTCATCACCAGCCCGCCCGCCGGCGTGAAGCCCATCGTCGTGTCGACGCTCTGCCCGCCCAGAATCGCCGCCATGCTCGCCCCGTTGCCCAGGTGCGCGACGATCACGCGGCCCTCGGCGGCCGACGGCCCCGCCTGGTCGCGCAACGCACCCACGATGTATTCATAAGAGAGCCCATGAAACCCGTACCGGAAGATGCCCTCGGCGCCACAGGTCCCTGGGCAGGCCGAACGCCTGCGCGACCGCCGGCATCGTCCGGTGGAACGCCGTATCGAAGCAGGCCACCTGCGGCAGGTTCGGCTGGGCCCGGCCGATGGCCTCGATGGCGTCGATCTCCTGCGGCAGATGGTCGGGCGCCAGCGGCACCAGCTCGTGGAGAGTCGCCATGACCTCGGGAGTGAGCCGATGCGGCCGAGTGTACCGGATCCCCCCATGGACCAGGCGATGACCGACCGCGTCGATCTCCCGATGATCCGCCTGGCCCTCCAGCCAACCGAACAGCCGCGCCAGCGCGGCGGCGTGGTCCGGCAGCTCGCCCGGCTCGTCGACCATCGACGCGCCGTCGCCGTCCTCGATCGCGAACCGGCCCGACCCCTGGCCGATCCCCTCGAGCCTGCCGATCAGCCTCAGGACCTCGGCCTCGCCCATCTCGTAGAGCGCGAACTTGAGGCTCGAGGAGCCGCTGTTGATCGTCAGGATTCGCGTTAACCGCCTGTCCGCCATCACGCCCCTGCCTTCAGTCGGTGCCATCACGGAATGTCCGTTGGCAGAGCCGCCAACGGTCCCGCAATCCCTCAACGGAGCACACCTCGAATCCCAAATATTGATTCCCGCGTGAAAACCGCCGGGGCTTCCTCAGATTCCTCCCCGAAATCGGAGAAGAGAGCAAGGAGACGAGGTCGGGATCCGGCCCTGAAGGGCCCAACAGATCAGCCCAGGGCGTCGCCGAACCTTGAGGATCGACGCGGGCGACCGACGACCTCCAGACCACGGGACATTGCGCAAACGAATCCACGATTATGTCGGCCAGAGCGAAGATTCTGTTCAGCAAAGATGGGCGATCTGCCCGATCCTTGTCTCCAGGGGCCCTGAGAATGAGTTCGACGCTGACCCGGAAACCGCGCCGCCGGCGCGAGACCGAGGGCTTTGGGGATTCGCGCCATTCCCTGGGCGAGTGAGCCCCGATCATAATCGGCGAGCCCCGCTCTAGCAACCGTGGCGGGCCGATCCCGCGACCCGGAGTGTCGGCGAGGTCCTCGGCCTGGCCCGGGCCTCCGATTGGCGAGGGTCGGCATTGATAGCGGGCCTGCCGCCGGCGTTGGCCGGATTGGCACTCGGGAGCCTGGACGCTGATCGTCGCGAGGAGGTGGCGATCCTCGGCGGTCGGCTCGCCCTTCGCGGGTTCCGACGCACCCGCGAGCGGCTCAAGCGCTCACGTCCGCTCGCCCGGGGACAGGTTCCGCAGCAGCAGCGGGTGCGACCGGATATCGACCAGCGACCCGACAAGGGCGCCGTCCCGGGGAGGGATCGACGCCGACACCAGCTTCGACTTCGACTTGTGGGAGTGGCCGGGCGGGCGCGTCGGAGCCTTGTGCCCGTGGCCGGGCGGGCGCGACGGAGCCTTGTGCCCATGGACCACGTGTCCATGCTTCCCGGTTGCTTTCGAGCCCTTCTTGGCGGCCTTGTGGGTCGAGCCGCTGCCGCCCGGATTGCCCGCGGAGTTCGACCCAGTGGCGCCGCCCGCGGACGTGCCGGATGACGGGTTGTTGTTCGACGAGCCCCCGCCGGTAGTCGGGCCTCCTGCGCCGGTCAACGACGAGCCGCCGCCGGTGGATGGGCCTCCTCCGCCGGCCGACGAGCCCCCGCCGGTGGTTGAGCCTCCGCCGGCCGACGAGCCGCCGCCGGTGGTTGAGCCTCCTCCGCCGGCCGACGAGCCGCCGCCGCCGGATGAGGTGGTCGCGGCGACGTCCAGGGTGAGGGTGGCCGCGGTCGGCACGTTCCCGGATGACAGGCGGATCGTGTAATCGCCGGCGGCCTGGCCGATCGTCAGGCCCGTGAAGGTCGCGATGCCATGGCTGGCCTGGACGGTCATCGTGCCGCCCAGCGTACCCCCGCCGGGGCCCGATACGAGCGCGATGGTGACGGGGCCATTGTAGCCGGTCTGCACGACGCCCCTGGAGTCCTCGAGCGCGACCGCGATCGAGAAGCTTGCGCCGGCCGACATCGGTGTCGTGCTCGTCGGCGAGGCCGTGATCACGACCTGAGAGGGCGTGTCCAGGCTGGTCTGCCCGCCCGTGGGCGCGACCACGCTGAACGCGGACGTGGTCGCGCCGGTCAGCCCGGCCGCGGCGGCCTGGACCGTGTCGCTCGTGTCCACCGCGAGCACGAACAGGCCGGTGAAATTCGCCACGCCGTCGACGACCGCGAGCGAGGTCGTCCCGCCCAGGCTGGCGGTGCCCTGGGCTGCCGCCAGCGCCAACTGCACGGTACCCTTGTAATCGGTCACGACGTTGTCGTGGGCATCCTCGACGCTGACGCCCACGGAGAACGTCTGGCCGGCCGTGACACTCTTTGGCGGCTGCGTCGTGATGACGAGCTGGCTGGCCGCCGCCGGCACCACGCTGAACGTGCCGGTGGTGACCGGGGCCAGGCTCGCGGACGTGAACCTGATCGAGTAACCCGCCCCCGCCAGGCCGATCGCCAGGCCGCTGAAGGTGGCGACGCCGTGGCTGACCGACAGGGTCTCCGTGCCCGAGATCGCCGCGCCGACGGGTCCCGACGCCAGGGCGATGGTGACCGAGCCGCTGTAGCCGGCCTGCACCTGGCCCTGGCCGTCCTCGATGGAAACCTCCACCGTGAAGGATGAGCCCGCAAGGATCGGGCTCGATCCCGCGGGCGAGGCGGTGATCGCCAGATGGTCGACCGACGGGATATTCACCGCGAAACTGCCGAGGGTCCCGGCCGGCACGGGGGTCCCGGCCACGTCCTTGACTGGCGACCCGCCCAGGGTCACGCCGTAGGTGCCGTCGTCGGCCGCCGACCAGGTGCCTCCGGGGGGCATGATCTGGTAGGTGACCACGAACGACGGGGCATTGCCCGAGGGATCGGTCGCACCCACCGCCTCGGTCGCGACGATCGCGGCGGCGATCGGCGTGGTGCCTCCGGGGGGCACGACCTGCACGACCGCGTCGGCCAGTGTCGATACCTCGATCGCCGCAACGTCGGTGTAGGTCACGGTGAACTCGTAGGCGGCGGCCGCCGAGGTGCCCACGACATCGGCCGCGCCCAGCGCGGCGGTCGGCGCCGCCGTGAGCGGGGCCGCGTTCAACTGGACGGCGCCGATGTCGGTGCCGCCGGCGCCGGTCCTCGGCCCATAGCCGCGCTGATCGGTGGCGAAGCTCTCCGGATTCGATCCCGAGCCGAGGGCCGGGCTACCCGCCTGGAGCAGGATGGTCCGGGTCGGCCCGCCGTTGGCGGCCAGTCCGGCGGTGGCGAGCTTCGGATCGATGCCGGTCTTGTTGGCCGAGCCGGTGATCCTGGCGGTGCTCGCGGGGGCCTGGACCAGCGAGTCCGTCGCGGCGAGGGCGCCCGAGTAATCGATCGTCCCGTTGCCGGCGAAGAGCGTGCTGACGGCCTTGACCGTGCCGCCCGCCTGGAGCACTCCGGCGACCGAGCCGTTGCCGGACTGGGAGTTGAGCGCGATGGTGTCGTTGGACAGGCTGACCGAGCCGCCGTGGACGTAGACGGCGCCGGCCGACCCGGAGCCGTCGGCACCGCCCTGACCCTTCTGGCCGTTGCCCAGGCCGTAACTGCCCCCCTCGCCGGCGAGCCCGCTGGCGCCGCCAGCCCCGCCGGCAACCGCGTTGGTCGCGATGGTATCCTGCCCGAGGCTGAGCGAGCCGCCCGCGACGTAGAGCCCCCCGCCGAGCGAGTTGCCGGCATCGCCGCCGTCGCCGCCATCGCCGCCCGTGGCGAAGCCCCCGACGTCCGTCGAGCCGCCGGCCGAGGTCTGGTGCCTGACGTGCAGGCGGCTGCCGCCCACGTGGGTGGGCGTCCTGGCCCCGGCGCCGGCCCCGCCAGTGCCTGTGCCCGTGTTCGACCCGCCCCCGCCGCCGGCACCGCCCAGCCCGCTGAGCCCTCCGGCGAAGGCCCCGGCGCCGCCGGTACCGCCGGGCCCTCCGGCCCCGCCAAGCGCGGAGTCGCCGCTGGCGGTGTCGTTGAGCAGCGTCACGATCCCCGCGGACAGGTACAGGCCGCCGCCATCGCCCGAGCCGCCCGAGCCCCCCGCGCCGCCGAGCCCGCCCAGCGGCGCCGGCGCCGCAGCGCCCGAGCCGCCGCTTCCGCTGAGGCCCACCTGTCCGGTGCTCCCGCCGCCGATGCCGGCGATCAGGGCCGCCATGCCGGCCTGGCCGCCCTTGCCCCCCGTGCCTCCCTGGCCGCCGACAGCCTGGTTGCCCGCGATGGGCGTGGTCGCGATCGTCAGCGTGCCGCCGGCGACGTACACGCCGCCGCCCGAGCCATTGCCTCCCGGCCCGCCCGTTCCCCCGGCCCCTCCCGGCCCGCCGTGGAAGAGCCGGCTCAGCCCCGTCCCGTTGAGGAGGCTGGAGCCCGTGGGGATGACGACGCTGCCGGATTTCGTCTGGGTCACACCGGGGATGCTGATGTTACTGGTGGCGACCAGGCTACTGCCCGCGCCGCCGCTCCCACCCGGGCCGCCGGCCCCGCCGACGGCCTGGTTGCCCGCCACCTGGCCGCCGTCCAGCGTGAGGGTCCCCTGGCGCAGGTAGATCCCGCCGCCGAAGCCCGAGCCACCGGGCCCGCCCGCGCCCCCCGCACCGCCGCCACCGCCCACGCCGCCAAGTCCGCCCTTGCCCCCCGTGCCTCCCTGGCCGCCGATGGCCGCGTTCGACGTGAACGCCGCGCCGCTGCCCTGGACTGTCCCGCCGGCGACGTACAGACCGCCGCCGGTCGCCGAGGCCCCGGTGCCGCCCGTCGCGCCGCCGGAGACCTTCGTCTGGCCGGCCAGTTGGGCGGCCGCGCCGCCCGCGCCGCCGGCGCCGCCGACCGCGAGGTTGTGACTGATCGCCGTATCCTTGAGGATCAGCTTGCCGCCCGCCAGGTAGATCCCGCCGCCACGCCCCGACCGCCCGGCACCGCCCACGCCCGGCGCCTGGCCATTGCCGCCGGCCGCGCCGGCCGCGCCGCTGGACGCCCAGCGCCTCGTTGCCTCGCACGGCGACGCCCGTCAGCGAGACCGTACCGCCGTCGATCAGCAGCCCGCCGCCCAGCGCCGCCGGTCCGCCCAGGATCCCGCCGTCGGTCGCGAAGCCCCCCGCGATCGCCAGGTCCTGGAACGCCACCGACACGTTCGAGCCGGCCGTGGCGACGACCTCGAAGATCCGGTCCCGCCACGTGGTCGAACCGGGCTGGATGGTCGTCCCGCTCGACCCCTGGCCCACGATCGTGAGCGTCTTGTCCGCCAGGGTCGAAGCGTTCCGGATCACGATCGCGCCGGCCGTGGTGTCGGTAAGCCCATAACTCGCCGCCGAGAGGACGATGGTGTTGTGGGCGTCGCCATTGCCGTCGGCGGCCTCAATCGCCCGCGCGCAGGCTGGCGTCGGTCGGCACCGGGTAGAATGTCCCCGATCCGGGGTCCGGATCGGCGATGATCGAGAACGGCTGGGTCGTGACCGAGCCGAACCCGTGGCTGCCGATCGTGAAGGTGTAGCCGCCGCCGAGCTGATCGAGCGTCAGGCCGTCGAAGACGGCGATGCCGCGATCGGCCGTCACGGTCAGCGTGCCGCCCGGGGAGGCACCCGTCGGGTCGTTCCCCATGGCCAGCGTCACCGTCCCGCCGAACGACGGGTCGACCTGCCCGGCGGAGTCCTCGGCCGCGACCACCACGCCGAACGAGTCGCCCGCGATCACCTGCGACGGCGGCTGGGCGGTCACGGCGAGCTGGTTGGCCGCTCCGAACGAGACCAGCTCGGGGACGAGCCGGGCGCGTTCGGCGTGCCCCGGCCGGTGACCTCGTCGTAGCCCGGCCCCGCGGAGAAACCTCCGTTGCTCCCCTGGACGACGTCGCGGAAGTCGGCCGAGGGCGCGTCGTAGATCGCCGGCAGCGTCTGCGTTGCCCCGTCGAGGGTCTTGACGCCCTCGATCATCCGGCCCTGGTCGGCGATCGCGATCAGGCCCGCCCACGACGGCGCCGCGGCGCTCGTCCCGCCGATCTCGTACCAATCCCCCATGCCGTCGGTGTTGTCGTACGAGTCGTACATCGCCACGCCGGTATTCGGGTCGGCGTTCCATGCGACGTCGGGGATCGTCCGGAACCCCGTATCCTGGAAACCTTGCTGATAGGCCGGCTCGGGCTCGGACTGGCTGGTCCCGCCGCCGCTGCCCGACCAGGCGTTCTCGCTGACGACCTTGTTGTTCGCGCCCAGGGCAAGCGTGGTCCCTCCGGCCGCCAGCACGTTCGGCGAGTACGCCGGGTAATAGCCCGGCGATCCCGAATCGCCCGTGGCCGCGATGAACGTCACGCCCTGGTGGCCGCTCGGCGTGGTGAAGGTCGAATCCACGGCCTGCTGGCCGTCGTACTCGGGGGTCCCCCAGCTCATCGAGACGACCGACACACCCGGCAGGCGTGCCGCCGTGGCCACCGCGGCGAAGATGTCGTCGTTGTTGGTGTCATTACTCGCCTCGACCAGGTCGATGCTCGCCGCCGGCGCGATCGCGTGCGCCCACTCGATGTCGAGCGCGATCTCCATCTCCCAGTTGCCGCTCACGTTGCCGGCGCCGGCCGGGTCCGTGCCGGGGAGGTTCGTCGTCTGGCCCGTCTCGTTGTATTTCGTGAAGCTCGGCGGGTCCGGCAGCCCGAATGCCTGGTCGAACTGCGCCAGGTCGCTGCTGGCGAAGTTCGGGTCGGTGCGATTCAAGAACGCCGGGTCGTCGTAGGCGTCGACGATCGCGATCGTCTGGCCCGAGCCGTCGCCCGCGATCGAGCCGAACACCACGTTGTTGATGCCGTAGGCGGCGCGGATCTGCGCCGGGGTATATCCGATCGGCGTGGGCGAGCCGAAGTCCAGCGGCGCCGAGCCCGTCGATGGCGTGGCGTTCGGCAGGTCGGGAGCCCGCGGGTTGGGGTCGTGCAGGATGATCGGCAGGCGGACCAGCGAGAGCACCAGGCGAGCTTCCAGGTCTTCCAGCAATCGAGGGCTCGGCCGTCTGTGCCGCGGCCGCGACCCCCGCCACCGCGACGCGCAGGACATGATGCACTCTCCTGGATGAATCCGCATCCGCTCGACGAGGGCGATCGTGGGATGATGCCGCCGGGATATCCGAAAGCGATCGGCACGTCCGAGGTGCGCGGCCAATCGCCGGCCGCCACGCCCGCTCGTTCGCGTCAGCGACGTGGAACGCAGAGGGCTGCGACTGGGGCGGTATCGAGGCGCACAAGGGACGGGATCGCGGCGCCGATCGGGACGCCAGGGAACGGACGGCGATTCCAACCGCCGCCCCATCGAGTTGTTCGCCGGGAATTATCCTAGAATCTGGTGCAGAACACCGCAGAAGTCAAGTCAATTCGTCAAGAATCGTAAAGGGTGCCGAACCCGGCGGAGCGGGACCGTCGTCGCGGACCTGCCCAGGAGCCCGGGCCGGCGGGTCGGATCGCTTGCCCGGCGGACGCGATGGATGAGGGACGACCATCCTGGCATCGCCCGATCCGCCTCGGTGACTCGACGCGACCGCCAGCTCGACGCCCGCCGACGTGCCGAACGGTTGGATTGGCACGATGGGGCGAACCGGCCGATATGAGATTCCCCGACCGATCAGGCCACCCACTCGCTTGCGCGTCGGGCTCGTATGAGCGACGCAACCGCGAGGTCGCTCTAGGCCGCGTCCGGTCCGGCGGGGTCTTCGAGGAAGTGCAGGGGAGGGTCGGGCGACTGGCGGTCGAGCTGGCGGGCGCGGGCCGTCGAGCGGTCGCGCAGCCGGGCCCCGCGCAGGTGCTGGGCGGCGATCACGGCGAGGGCCGCGGCGGTCATGCGTCAGGCCGAGCAGCCAGCTCGATCGGGACCATGATGCTTGGCCGCCCCTGGCTCCCGCGGCCTCGCCGCCGATGGCGCGCAGGATGTCGTCTCGCCTGGCGGGCGTGGCCCCCGGTTCGGCGGGGGCCGGACCCGGCGCATGGTCGCCGACGATCAGGGGGGCAAGGCGGTCGCCGTCGCCGGCCGTGTAGCGGACCATCTTCAGGAAGGTCCCGGTGAACGCGACGGCCTGGCCCGCGGCCGGATCGCGGGTCGCTCGTGCGTCCGGGTCCGTCGTGACGGCGCGAGGATAGACGACGCAGAGCGGGTCGCCGGTCGTCGTGAAGATCCAGGCCTCGACCAGCGGGGGAAAGCTGCCGACGGCCCCCTGGCGAAAGGTCCGCTCGACCCGGCCGCGGACGGTGACGCGACGGCCGCGGTAGGTCTCCGGACGGACCCACAGCTCGCGGAACTCGACCCGCGCCGGCGGGTCCGACGGTCGCGACGAGTCGCCGGTCGCCTTGCCCGCCAGCGCCGCCCGATAAGAGGCGAGGTCCGCCAGCCCCAGCCGATCCTCCGACGCTTGCACCGCCCCGGCATCGTCCTGGCCGCCCGGCGACAGTTCCTGGCCGGCGGCGGCCGCGGGCAGCCCGAGCATCATCGCCAGCACTGCCGCGAACCGATGCCGAACGCTCATGGTGCGCCCCGGGTCGGGCGGGCACCGGACCGGTGCCCGGGGCCGACGCAGGTCCCGGGCGAGGCATGGCGTCGGCACCCGGGACGGCGGCCGGCAGGCCCGCCGCGCCGCCGGGAGGCGACAGCCGGATCGAGTCGACGCCCGCGGCCGAACAGGTGGCGATGATCCGGGCGGCCGGCTCGTAGCGCAGCCGATCGTCGGCGACGAGGCGGACGCGCAGCGGCGCGGCCCTCCAGGAGCTCGGTGTAGCGGCGGAGCCGGCGGCCCAGCGTCGCCAGGTCGGGCACGACGGCCTCGCCCAGCCGCAGCGACCTTGAGGTCGCCCAGGTCGTCGGCCTCGGCGCGGACCAGCAGGTCGTTCTCCAGGTCGGTGTCGACGCGCCGCGAGCTGCGGAGCGGGGCCCGCCCCTCGGTCCGCGCGGGCAGGGCCGCCGGCGTCGCGGGCAGGTCGAGGTCGACGTGGGTCTCGGCCGACGGGTCCTTGAACGTCAGGATGAAGAACGCCAGGAGCTGGAAGGCCATGTCGAGCATCGGGCGCCACGGGGAACGCGACCTCCTCGGGCGGCCGCGGCCGATAGCGTCGCGACCGGGGCGCGTCGGGGTCGATCGCCTCCGTTCGGACGGTCGTCGGCTCCCGCTCCGGGCCGGAGAGCTCATGCCGATGCCCAGGATGTCCCGATGCTCATCGTGCCCGCCTCCTCAGGACCACCAGGCTGAAATGGGCGAAGCCCTGTTCCTGGGCGGTGGCCAGGGTCCGGCGGACGGCCCCATAGGACGCGGCGCGGTCGGCCCGCAGGATCACGACGGTCGGCAGCTCATCGGCGGCGGCGGCCGGGTCGCTCAGGGTCTCCAGGCCCGCCCGCCGGACCTTGGCCTGCTCGGCCCACCACGCCGCGGCGGCCTCCTCGTCAGCCACTGGCCGCCGTACCTGCAGCCGGCCCTGGGCGTCCATCACGCACCGCCAGGCGGTCGAACGTCAGGTCCGAGCCCGGCAGCGCCGCGGGGGCCAGCGGCAGCCGGACGCGCCTTGGTCGCGCCCTCCAGCCGCGTCCCGAAATGGACCAGCATCATGAAGAACGTGATGAGCTGGAGCACCACGTCCAGCAGCGGCGTCAGATTCGGGTTGAGGCTGGCCGACGGACGTGCGCTGACGGCGCGGCATGAGGCACCTTCATCCGGGAACTCGGGGCGGTTTCATCCGTCGGATTCGACGGCCGTTGCCAGTCACTCGACGGAAGTCGACGGCCCGGCGGGGGAGTGCGGGCCGGCCGCCGCCGCGGGCGCGGCGCGCCGCCATCGCGGCGCTGACGGCGAAGGGATGGGCATGCGGCGGCGGGCGAGGCGACGGTGCCGGCGGCGCCGCCGGCACCCGCGCCCGGGCCCGGGCCGGTCGTCCGCACCCCCGGCACGAACCGCTCGAGCAGCGGCTCGGCCGTCATCCCGACCTCCAGCGACAGCCGCGCGATCCGGTTGCGGAACAGCGCATAGAAGTAGATCGCCGGGATCGACACCGCGATCCCCTCCAGCGTGGCGAACAGGGCCGTCGAGATCCCCTGCGGCGAGCTCGCTGGCCTGGGGCGAGGAGCCCCGACCTGGGCGATGACCCGGAACGCCAGGATCATGCCGTAGACCGTCCCGACCAGCCCGATCATCGGCCCGAGCGTCCCCACGGTGGCCAGGTAGGTCGTGCGGTGCTCCATCTTCATCGTGACGTCTTCGTTGGCCAGCTCCATCGCGCGGTGCGCCTGGCCGAGCCCGGCGGGGAGCTTCCGCACGCCGGCCGCCAGCACCCGGGCCAGGAACGAGTCGTCCTCCGCCAGCCGGTGATAGGCCTCGTTGTACTTGGACTGGTCGAGCAGGTCCTGGACCTCGTTGACCAGCCCGGCCGGGCGTGGTCACGGTCGTGCGGTAGTGCAGGAACATCCAGACGACCAGCGTGACGAGGTAGATCGACATCAGCAGGATGGCGACGCCGATCGGCCCGGAGGCGCGGTACATCCAGACCAGGAACGACTGGTTGGCGTCGTTTCGGCCCGCGTCGGTCGTCGCGGTATCGGCGGCCGAATCGTCCGCGGCGGCGTCGCCCCGCGGGGCGGCTCCGGCAGGCGCCGAGGCACCCGAGCCCGCGCCCGCCCCCGGCCTGGAGCCGGCCTCCTGGGCTCCCGCCGTCCCGCCAGCCGGCCCGGCGATCATCACCAGCCCCAAGCCCGCGACCAGGACCAGGAATCGAACCCGGCCGGCGATATCCAATGCAGTCACCCTAGCCCCCACGACTTGCGGCCTGAAACGCGGATGTCTTACCACGTTCCCAGATTATCGCATCGGACCGCCGGGGGGCAACGCTGCTCGCGACCGACAGACCAGCCGGGCGGCCGGGACGCCGCGGGGGATTGTCTCACCCGGCATCTCGGAGTTGACAGTTGTTGCGCCCACTGGGCCGTTTTGAGGCTTTCAGCCTCGTTATAGCGGCTTCTGAGACTCACGCCATATCACAACCAACCGGCCAAACATGAACCGAGCCACGGAAACCGCCGCCACGCCGGAAAACTTTATGAAATTTCCAAATATTTTTTCTGCTTCTGGCCGAAGGGCTTGCGTCAAGAAAATGCCCCATTTCGCCGATAGGTGCATTTCAGTTTCTGCAAAGCTGATACATCCTGATAGTAGGGGGAGAAAGAAGAGCCGAGGGTGTACAGGGGGTTTTGGGGGCCCTGGAACATAAAATGCATGCACACAATCCCCTCCTGGCCCCGATGGGATCGTCCTGAGCGGCGGTTATCGAAGGTGCTGGATACCATGCCGTCAGGTAAGCGCCGGATACCGAATTCGAGGTCGCGACCCGTGAGGATGGCCCAATCCCTGCGGCCGGATGGCCCGCCCCAGGTCGAGGGCTGGACCGAAGACCGTCCTCCTGATCGACGACGATGAGAATTCCCGGCCAGCGACGATGAGAATTCCCGGCCCCTGATCCCCGGTAGGCCATCCCATTTCGGCTCGCTTGAGGTCGGAACATAGGTATGGTCACCGATCGCTTGTTCCGACGGAGGGGCCCCGCCTTCCACCGATCTGTCAACTCGCTCGCTGGCGATCTCCGCCGATTCGAGACAATCCCCGCCGCGGGATCGCCGGCTTCACTCGCCCGCGCCGGGACGGGGCCGTCGCGGCGGCCGCGGCTTCGCCAGGCCGCCGGCCCAGGCGATCAGGCGGTTTTCCCAGGCCGCCTCCTCACTGCTATCTTCCTCGATCACCCGGCGCCGGATGTCGGTGTCGCGGACCAGCAGGAACCGACTGGTCCGCGACCGCCGGTACGTCCCATCCGGGTTGAGCTGTTCGATCCGGACCTTATCCTTCACAAGCCGCCAGATCTCGGCGACGCCGATCGTCGCGTAGATCGACGGCCGGTCGATCTGCGGCTGGCTGAAATCCACCTCGACGGCCAGGTCGGGGACGGGAAAATGGGTCGAGTCATTCCGTCCGGCCTGGCGGGCGGCCCTGGCTGCGGCGATCTTCGCGGGGGTGAAATAGAAGCATTGATCGGCCTCGATACCCCGATCGGCCCCCGGCCGTTTCCAGGTCGTGGACGCCAGGGCCTTCCTCGGTAGACCCAGGCTTCGGGCCACGATCCGTATGAACAAGCTCAGGATCTCTTTGTCCCACTCGTGAAATGGCCCCGGCGCCATGATCTCGAGCACCCCCTGGTCATAGGCGAACCGCGCCCGCGCGCCGAGGCCGCCAGACGCTCGAAGGTCTCCCAATCCACCCCGGTCAGCCGGATCCGCTGTTCCACGGGCGGGGTCTTCATCCGGGTCGCCGCGCTCATTCTTCGCTTCCTCTCGACGGCCGCGGCCGGATCCGGGGCCGCCGGACCGGGCGAGGGTCCATCGTAATCAACCCGACACGTCCACGCCATCCGCGACGACCGGCCCTGCGATCATGGTCCGGGCGGGTGGAACGCCGCGGGATCGCCGGCTTCACTCGCCCGCGCCGGGACGGGGCCGTCGCGGCGACCGCGGCTTCGCCAGGGCGCCGGCCCAGGCGATCAGGCGGTTTTCCCAGGCCGCCTCATCGCTGGTGTCCTCCTCGATCACCCAGCGCTGGAGATCGCTGTCGCGGACTGGCAGGAACAGGCTGGTTCGTGCAGGACGATAGGTTCCATCCCCACCGAGCCGTTCAATCCGGATCCTGCCACCGACGAGCCGCCAGACCTCGGGCACCCGGATCGTTGCGTAGAGCGATGACCGATCGAGCTCCGGCGGGCTAAGATCCACCTCGATCGCCAGATCGGGCACCGGGTAATCCCTCGAATCGTTCGAGCGGCGATCGCGCGCTGACACGGCTGCGGCGACCTTCTCGGCGGTGAGGTAGAAGCAATCATCCGCCTCAATGCCCCGCTCGGCCCCCGACCGCTTCCAGGTCGTCGAACCCAGGCTCATCCGGGGGATGGCCCGAGCCCGCGTCACGATCCGCACGAACTCGCCAAGGTTCCTTCCGTGCGACTCGTGCAGTGGCCCCGGCGACATGATCTCGAGCACCCCCTGGTCATAGGCGAACCGCGCCCGCTGCGCCGAGGCCGCCAGACGCTCGAAGGTCTCCCAATCCACCCCGGTCAGCCGGATCCGCTGTTCCACGGGCGGGGTCTTCATCCGGGTCGCCATGCTCATTCTTCACTTCCTTCGACGGCCGCGGCCGGATCCGGGGCCGCCGGACCGGGCGAGGGTCCATCGTAATCAACCCGACACGTCCACGCCATCCGCGACGACCGCCTCCGGAACGAGCGGGACGACGGCCGGGGCCACGGCCTCGCACAGCGGGTTCTGGCCGGCCGACGCCCCATCGACCAGTTGCTCGATCGTCGTCTGGCCGAACAGGTTCTCGACGCCCTCGATCCCCTCGTCGAGCCGCCGGTGCAGGGCGGACAGCGCCCCGTCGTGGCTGGCCAGTCCAAGCGGGCACCGCGTGATCCGCCGGAGCGGGTTCGACCGCATTGACCACGTCCAGCAGTGTGAGCTCGTCCAGCGGCCGGGCCAGCACGTAGCCGCCGCGCAGCCCGCGCTGGGCATCCACGACGCCCGCCTTGCCCAGTGCCTGCAAGACCTTGGAGAGGTAGCCCACCGGCACCGCGGTCCCGGCCGCAATCCGTTGTGTCGTCACAGGTTGCCCGATCTGAGTCCCCAGAAAGACCACCGATCGAAGGGCATACTCGGCTGTCTGCGAAATCATGGTCCACCCTGATTCTTGCCTTTGCGGACATCAAGATCCAAAAACACGGCCCTCTTGTTGTAGGCAGAGAGGGGTTGACCCTCCAGGTCCGGAATTCAGTTGAGGGCCAGGACGAGGTCCGGAAGGCCCGAGCCGGAAGCTCCGGCGATGGAAACAGGCTTGATCAGGTGGGGGCATCCCGGACGCCGTTCGGGCCGGTTTGAGACGTATTGCAACCGCGGGGTGGATCGCCGATCATTTAAGACGAGACGAAAGCTGCCGCCACAGGGGCAAGCGCATGGTTCTCCAGGATCACTTCGGCCCTCCGCTGGGCACGCGCCGCCACTGGCATGCCTTTCATAACGCCTGGGCGACCTACATCGCCTCGGACCTGAACGCGCGGCTGCCGGAGGGCTATTTCGCCGAGCCCAACGTGCAGTACGGCATCGAGATCGACAGGGTGGCGTTCGAGGAGGAGGGACGCTCGCAAGCGATCGCCCCAACCTGGCCTGACGGGACCACGCCGGGCGGGTGGGCCGCACCGGCACCGAGCCAGACGATCCCGCTGCCGATCCCGACGGACGTCGTCGAGGTCCGGGTCTATGGCCGCGACGGCGGCCCGACGCTGGCCGGCGCGATCGAGCTGGTCAGCCCGGCGAACAAGGACCGGCCCGAGCACCGCGACGCCTTCGTCACGAAGTGTGCGGCCTATCTCCAGCAAGGGCTGGGCCTGGTGGTCGTCGACGTGGTGACCGGGCGGCGGGCGAACCTGCATCGCGAGTTGCTGGGACGCTTCGGTGCATCGCCGACCCCGGCCTCGGCCCGGGCGGCGGGGCTGCATGCCGATTCCTACCGGCCGATCGAGCGCGACGGCCAGCCCAGCCTGGACATCTGGCATGAGCGGCTGGCGATCGGCGAGGCGATGCCCAGCCTGCCGCTCTGGCTCCGGGGCGATCTCTGCCTGCAGGTTGACCTCGACGGCACCTACGCCCGCACCTGCCGCGAGCACCGGATCCCCGTCGGCGCCTGACGGCGCGTCGATCGTTGAAATCACGGCGCAGCGGCCGGGCCGATCTGAACCGTCGCCGGCGAGGCCACGCCGGCGAGCGGATCGTCCACCTCTGCAATGGCCGGGCGAGCTCCACAGGCCGATCACACGACCTCGGCCGGCCCCTCGCTCGGGATGCCGTCGAGCGGGTCGATGAGGAGCACCTCGAGCCAACGGGGATGCGGCAGGTGGAGCATCCAGCGGCGGACGCGGCGGCTCATCACCGCGCGGGCCCACCGCAACAGCAGCGCCGGGCGGCGGCGAGACGCACCAGGACCGGCGATGCGATGACCACCACGGGGGCCGGTACTGCGACCGCCGCCAGCCGGAGCCGCGGCGACGGGGCCGGGATCACGACGCTGCAGCATGAAGTAAACGTGGCTCGCGCTGCCGGCGATCACGAAGAGGTGGAACAGCTCGTGCGCGCCGAACACGCCCGGGGCGAGGACCGGCCACTTCAACAGGTTGATGATCGCGCCGACCGAATAGAAGATGCCGCCCAGCGGCAGGGGCATGAGCTTGCGGTGCGAGTAGGTCCGCGCCAGCTCGCGATAGCAGAACAGCGAGCCCCAGCCCATCACCAGGTAGATCGGCGTCGAGACCCAGATCGGCAGCACGCCCCCGAACCAGACCCGCGCCGCGCTCAGGATCGCGATCGTCCAGACCGTCGACAGCGTGCCCCACAGCCAGGGCCCTCGCATCATCGACCAGACGATCGGCGTATAGGTACCGGCGATCAACATGTAGATGCCGATATGGTCGAACCGCTGATACGGACCCAGCGGGGCGCCGTGGTACGGCACCCCGTGGAACACGGCGCTGGCGGCGTAGCAGAGCATCAGGCTCAGGCCGAAGACCAGGAGCGAGACCGCCTTGAGCCGCTGGTGCCGCACGACAGGACACACCGCGCCGGCCGAGCGGCAGCCCCCGCCCATCGTACAGGTCGAGACCTTGCAGAGGTCGAGGTGCCGGCAGCGCGTGCCAGAGCAGCAATGTGACGGGCAAGGCCATCATCAACCCGGCCCCATGGGTCCAGGCGTTGACGGGTTCTCTGAGGTCGAAAGGTATCATGACGCCCTCGTGGAGAGGAGGACCCGGGAGGGGTCTCTTGGGATGGGGCGGCAAGACGAATCACGGTCGATCATCAATGGTTTCTTTCGACTCGTCAGGGTTCGCCCCTTGATCTTTACTACGTCCGCCGCCAGCCCCCAGGTCGGAGATTAACGCGACGGACGAGGCCGGATCTCGAAGGTGGTCTTCCTCAACAGTTGGTCGGCATGACGATCGTGGCGCGCACGGGGTTCGCGCTGGTTTCCAGGCACGCCAGGGACGAAGACCAGGATCGCGGGCATCACGCCCATGACCCCTGCGTGGGGCCGTTCCTGATTTATCGGAGTTGCCGTGCAAGAGGGCTCGCTACCACTATTCTAGACCGTGAGTCTAGTGGGCAACTGGTGTGCCAGTTTGCGCGAGCCCGGGGCGGGGAGGAAGGGATGCGACAGGAGCCGTTTTCCGGAGCCGCGTTCATCTCCGCCGCGCGGCCCTGTGCCGCAGCGCGGCGCCGCCGAGGATCAGGCCGAACATCAGCCAGGCGGCCGGCTCGGGCGCGGGAACGGGCAGGGGTCCGGTGGAGGTTGAGGTCGAGCTGCCGGAGGGCGGGATCATGTACTGCGGTGCGAGGTTCAGGCCCGAGGGGCTCGGCGTGACCTTCACGCCGGCGAGGCCCAGGGTCTTGGCCACACCGTTGATCCCGAGCGTCGACAGGTGGGCAATCTCGTCGGTCCCCGTCGTGACCCACTTGGATAATTGGCTGCCGGGGATGCCCTGAATTGTCCACTGGTTGATCGAGGTCGGTAGCCCGAGCGCCGCGGCGGTGCTCGTGCTGGTGGTGGATGTGCTGGTCGAGGCCGACGATGTTGACGAGGCCTCCGAGTGCTCCAGCGCGCGGGCATACCGCGGCAGGAACGCGACGGCGAAGGACTGGCCCGGCGTGTTCACGATGGCGAACCGCGAAGCCTGGAGGTCCGCGTTGAGCGCCGCGGTACTCGACGTGGTCAGGTCCATCGGGCCGACGCTCTGGCCGGGCAGGGGGGTAGTTGCGAGCGTCGGGAACCCGGCGGGGATGTGCTCGCCGCCCAGCAGGGGAAAGGCCATGTAGGCCGGCACGGTCCCGGCCGAGATCTGCGCCGTGGGATGGCTCGCCGAGCCCAGCGCGATCAACGCGCCGGTCTCGGACAGCACCATCGGATGCGCACGATCCCGCGGCGTCAGGTCGCGGAACAGCCCCGAAGCGTGTGCGCCCGGCGACAATCCCGCGGCGGCCAACAGGCCAACGACCAGTGCCAGGGTTCGCACCGACGCCCGGCCGGGCCGGTTCGTGCAAGCCATCGCTGACGTCGCAAACCGCGACCAAGACCGAACGAGGACACTGTTCCGTGTCATCTCAGACCCTTCCATGGAGCCGAACGGACCGGACGAAAGGACGAGCGAGAATTCCGCGATCTGAAGATGAGAAAGGCTCAAGTGGAGGGGCAATGTATACCGAAATCTGGACGTGGGTCAATCCGATCCGGAGCGGCGATCCGCGCGGGAGCATGCCCCGCGCGGATCGCCGTCGGCCGTAACCGCAGTGCGGCCTAGCGGATCTCCTTCAGCTCGACCTCGAAGAACAGCGTGGAGTTGGGCGGAATCCGACCGCCGCCGGCGCCTCGGGCGCCGTAGCCCAGCTCGGCCGGGATGACCAATTCGCGGGTGCCGCCGACCTTCATGCCGGCCACGCCCTCATCCCAGCCCTTGATCACGTCGCCATTGCCGATCACGAAGTCGAACGGCTGGCCACGAGTCTTGGAGCTGTCGAACTTGCTCCCCTTGGCCTCTTCCACCCACAGCCAGCCGGTGTAATGCACCACGGCGGTCTGGCCGCTCTTGATCTTCGGGCCGGTGCCTTCCTTGACGTCGCGGTAGACGAGCCCGCTGTCCGTCTTGGTCCACTTCTTTTCCTTGGTCTCCTTCTTCCGCGTCTCCTGGGCAGCCTGGGGGCCGGCGGCCCGCAGCGCGGTCGAGATCAGCGGAGAGGCCAGCACTGCCAGGGCCATCGCCGCCGCGAGCAGCAGGCGCGAGGGCAGGGTCTTGGTCGTCATCAGAGGATCGAACTCCCTTGGTTAAGAGCCGGCCGCCGGAACCATCATCCGGCGCGTCATTTCCGGCAAATCCGCCCTGACGCTAACACAAATCCGCCCCGGCGCGGAGGGTCCGGCCGATGGCGGCGAGTCGTCCCTCCTGTGCGAGCGACGCGATTTCTGCTCAAATCGAGGCATCGGCCGCGCTCGCGCGGACGTCCCGATCGGCGACGACCCGCCCGGGAATCCCTCCGCCGCACCGGATGACATTGCACCCCTCATGAGCGACCAGACCCGCATCGAGTGGACCGACGCCACCTGGAACCCGATCCGGGGCTGCACCAAGATCAGCCCCGGCTGCGCGCACTGCTACGCCGAGACCTTCGCCGAGCGGTTCCGCGACGTGCCGGGGCATCCCTACGAGCAGGGGTTCGACCTGCGGACCGTGCCCGGCAAGCTCGCCGAGCCGCTGCGGTGGCGGACCTCGCGGATGGTCTTCGTCAACTCGATGAGCGACCTGTTCCACCGCGACGTGACCGAGGACTACATCCGCCAGGTCGTGCGGATGATGATGCTGGCCGACTGGCACACCTACCAGGTCCTGACCAAGCGCTCCGAGCGGATGCGCGACCTGCTGCAAGGGCCCCTGCGCACGGCCGCCGAGGCGCCCAACATCTGGTGGGGCGTGAGCGTCGAGAACCGCCGCGACGGCCTGCCACGGGTCGACCACCTGCGCGAGTCGCCCGCTCAAACGCGGTTCCTGTCGGTCGAGCCCCTGCTCGAAGACCTGGGCCGGCTCGACCTCTCGGGAATCCACTGGGTCATCCTGGGCGGCGAGAGCGGACCGGGTGCGCGGCCCATGCGTCCCGAGTGGGTCGAGTCGATCCGCGACCAGTGCGCCCAGGCGGGCGTGCCGTTCTTCTTCAAGCAGTGGGGCGGCACGCGCAAGGGAAAGGCCGGCCGCGTGCTCGACGGCCGCACCCACGACGACAAACCGCCGCGAGCCACCAATCCCCCGCCCGCCGACGAGCGTCGCAAGGCCATGCTCGCCGAGGAGCTCGCCAGGGCGGGAGCCTGAGGCGAAACGCCGGCCCACTCGCTTGCCGGTCGGGAGCGAGAAAACCGGCGATCAGGCCGACGCGATCGACCGCTCGCAGATCGCCCGGAGGACACCGAGGATCCGGCCCACGTTGTCCAGATAATACCTGGGCCGATCCAGCAGGGCGGCTCGGTCGACGAGCTGCAAGAACTGCCACGTCTCGCCCGTGGTCACGCAGCCGAAAATCGGGGCCTCGGCTCGTCCGGCCGCTTCATTGAAGCGCCGGGCTCCCACCATCTGGGCGATGCATTGACCCAGGCCGGCCTCGACGTCGTTCTTCTTGGCTTCGACGACAGTCATCACCGGAGCATGGAGCGGCGGCAAGGGCGGCCCGAGAGCCAGGATGAAGTCGCATTCCCCGGCCAGCCCTTTCTGAGGATCGACATCCAGCCTCTGACCCGAGAAGATCGCGAAGCGGTCGCCGGTGATCTCGGCGCGGCCAGCAGGATCGGCACGACGATGAACTCACTCCGCGATTTCTCGCTCAGGAGCGCCAGCCTCGTGCCGCGCGCCAACCACTCGGGTAGCCAGGCCGGGACCGGCGCAGGCGGGGATTCCGGGAACAGATCGGCCTCCTGCGTCGTCACCCCGAGCTGCCGCTCGACGGCTTCGAGTGTGAACTCGCTGTAGGACATGATCGGTCCCGCATCCTCCACCAGTACGAGGGCCTGGCCGGCGTCGATGCGGGCCGCTGCCGGCACCGAGAGTTCCACCGTTTGAGTCGAATCGGCTTGAGTCGGCATGTCCCCCGCGTCCTCCAGCACCCGTCAGACCGACACCCAGTCCTGCGCCTGCGCCGTCGACCAGCGAGAGCAACAGCGAGCGGCTCTTGTCGCGGGTCTCGCCGATCGCCGTGACGTACACCGCCGGGTCGTCCTTGACGGGGCATTCGTGCTCGCAGATGCCGCAGCCGATGCACTTCACCGGGTCGATGTAGGGACGCTTCAGCTCGATCGTGGCGCCCCAGCGGTCGGTGACCTCGACGTTGCGCGTGAAGATCGCCTTGGGGCTGACCGGGCAGACCTCCTCGCAGACGACGCAACTGGTGTCCATCGCCCAGGGCAGGCAACGACCCTGGTTGTAGAACGCCGTGCCCGTCTTGATCGGGCCCTTGCCCTCGAACGGCCCGATGCCCAGCTTCTCGACGATCGAGATCTCGCGGATCGCGCCGGTCGGGCAGACCTGGCTGCACAGCGTGCAGTTCAGCTCGCACCAGCCCATCTTCGAGATCATGATCGGCGTCCAGAGCCCCTCGAGGCCCGCCTCGAAGAGCGCCGGCTGCAATACGTTCGTCGGGCAGACGCGGATGCACTGGTCGCACTTGATGCAGCGCCGCAGGAACTCGTCCTCGGCGACCGAGCCGGGCGGCCGGATCACGCCGCGGTTGAAGTTCTTCCGCACCCCGCCCGAGAGCCGAGCCATCGGGAAGAAGAGCACGCCGAAGAGCCCCGCCAGCACCAGCTGCCGCCGGCCCACCGCGGGGTTCGTGACCTCGCTGGCCTTGCGGGGCAGGAACCGGAACGAGAGCGCGTCGTGCGGGCAATCCTCGATGCAGTTCAGGCAGACGAAGCACTCGCTCTTGCGCAGGTCGGCGTGCGGGTCGGACGCCCCCTCGCAGCTCTTCAGGCAGAGGTCGCAGTCGGTGCAACGCACCGGGTCGCGGTCGATCCGCCAGAGCGCGAACCGGCTGAAGACGCCGAGCAGCGCACCCAGCGGGCAGATCGCCCGGCAGAAGAACCGGGGAATCCACCAGTTCGCCACCAGGAAGCCGATGAAGATCAGCCCGACGATCCATGCCTGCCAGTACTCGCGGGGCTCGGTGTAGATGCTCTCGGTGGCGTTGTGCACCGTCGGCAGCACGCTGGTCGTCATCGAGCGAACGGTCAGCGCGATCGGGTCCAGCAGGCCGATCTGGAGCGTGCTGTTGCCCCGCTTGTGCTCCTCGGCGGCGCGGGCGAAGCCCGTCTCGACGGCCGCCAATACCCGCGAGACGCCCGTCTGCCGCAGCTCGGCGCCGTTGTACGCGTGCCAGACCTGCCCGGGCGCGTCGATCACCGTCGGCACGATCCACAAGGCCGCCATCGCGAGCATCGCCGCGAGGATGTAGTACTTGATCGCGTAGATCTTGCGATAGCGGTTCACCTCGATCATCTGCTTGGTGTTCCGCCGGTTGCCGATCCAGCCGAAGAGGTGGTGCAGGATGCCGAACGGGCACATCCAGTTGCACCAGACCCGGCCCAGCATCATCGTGATCGCGATGATCACCAGGCCCCAGACCAGGTTGCGGTAGATCGTGTGCGTCGTCAGCGCCGTGGCGACCGCGACCAGCGGCGTCGCCTCGAGGAAGAGCGAGACCGGCCAGCCCTTAGGTACCGGAGGTCGGTGATGACCAGGAAGAACAGGAACAGTCCCAGGAACAGGACTTCATAGGCTCGTCGTATCTTAACCATCAGTGCCTCCGGCGGGGGCGATTGAAAGGCGATCTATGGTTTGCACTCAGGCGTTGGCTTCGGTTGCGTTCGTCGGCGGATCGATCACGTATCAGGGCGGCAAGGATGTGGGTCAGGATTGCGAGCGTGGCGGGCCGTTGCTGCCGGGCTGGACAACCTGTCCCGATTCAGCCGCTTCGCCGCCGGCGTAATAGTCCATTGTTTGCGGGAAGAGGTCGTGGGCGATGGATAGCCAGAATGTCGCCTCCCGATCGGGACAGCGTCTGCCGACCAGGACCATTCCGTAGCCTTCCTCGATACCCTCGTCCTCATCGTCGTCATAGATTTACTCGGCGATGATGAACAGGAGATCGCCGGCGATACTGGCTGCTCGGACCTCGAACTCCCGGATATAGTCAGGCATGATCAGGCTCAAGGAGCGGCCCTGAATCTCGAGCGATACGACGCGACCATCGGACTCGCCATAGAAATAGGCCTCGTGCTTGCCCAGTTGCTCGTCGATCCAGTAGGGCTTCTGTGTCGTGGGGGGCATAGGGCGGCGTACCGTTGTGAGGTCAATCGAACAGGATGCCCTTCAGGTCCAGCACGAACCCGGGCAGGACGTCCTCGCCCGAGAGCGTCGCGGGCCGCTCGAGCCGCTCGACGGGCCGGCCAGGCCGGTAGATCTCCACCGTGCCGGTCAGCGGGTCGATCAGCCAGCCGAGCCGGGCGCCCTGCGCGAGGTACTCTTCCATCTTCTCGTGGAGGTTACTCAGGGCGTCGCTCGGTGACCTCAGCTCGACGACGAAATCCGGGCAGATCGGGGCGAAGACCTTCTTCTGCTCAGGGGTCAGGGCGTTCCAGCGCTCGTTGACGATCCAGGAGGCATCGGGGGATCGGACGGCGCCGTTCGGCAGGGTGAATCCAGCCGAGGAATCGAAGGCGGTGCCCGTGCCATCGTTCCAGGCCCAGTCCCAACCTGGGCCGCAAGCCTGCTATTCTGCGCCCCCGTCCCGCTGCCCGCTGGTGGCATCGCCTCGATGGCTCCCTTCGCTGTCCGTTCCAGGCGCAGCTCGCGATTGGCCCCGCACAGCCGCCAGAAGCCCTTCGGCGAGACGTACAGGCGGACGTCGGACGGCAGGTCGATCGCGACGACCGTTCGGGCCGCCGGCCCCGCCTTCCGCCGCGTCCGCGTCTTGCCGCCGACCCCCTGGCTCATACCGTGATCTCCTGCGTCCAGTTGGGCCGCCAGTCCTGGCCCAGGCCGCGGGTGATGACCTTGTCGAGGTAGATGATCTCGTCGCGGCGCTTCTCCAGCAGCTTGGTGACGCACCAGCTATCGACCGCGGTGTGGTCGGTGCCGATCACCATCGTGTCGCCCTTCTTGACGTCGTTCAGGCTACCGCCGGTCGGGCCGTTGCGCATCAGCAGCTTGCGGCCGTCGGCGATCACCAGCGTCGGCTTCATCATCAGCGCGAAGTCCGAGATGATCCCGTGGATGTTCTGGTGGAACTGGTTGCGGGGGTTGCCCAGCAGGCCGTACCAGTTCTTCATCGTGACCGTGGCCTTGCAGAGGTTGTGGTCCTTCACGGGCGAGATGCCGATGACCTTGGTCGCCTCGCGGAACGGGCGGTAGAACATCCGCCAGGTGCTGGTGATCGTCTCGCCGCCGACATAGAGGTTCTCGAAGTAGCTGTCCTTGGGGAGCATCAGCTCGGCCCCCGCGCGGACGGCCGCCTCGCCGACCTTGGTCTTGTAGAAGCAGCTCTCGGGGTTGTTGATCGGGTTGTCGGCGACGATCACCTTGCGGGCGCCGGCCTTCAGGCAGAGCTTCGTGACGGCCGCGACGGTGTCGGGCTGGGTGGTGGCGGCCAGGTCGGGGTTCTTGTCGAAGGCGACATTCGGCTTGATGACGACCACATCGCCCTTCTGGATGAAGTGATCGACGCCACCCATCGTGTCGAGCGCGGCCTTGACCATCGAGAACGCCTGCTCCTCGCGGGCCTTGAGCTCCTCTTCCTTGGAGGCATGAGCCTCGGGGCGGACGGGCTGCGAGCGGACGACGACCAGGCTGGGCCGGCTGACGGGCACCCGGACGCCGTAATCCTTGAGGCGCACGGGTGGCGGCGGCTTGACGCCCTCCATCCCCCAACGGTCGCGCAGCAAGAGCCCGCCGGCCACCGCCGCGCCGCCCGCCAGGGCATAACCGCCGACCTGCGCGGCGAACTGCCGCCGCGAGAACGACTGATCGGCCGGGTTGACGCCGCCGAACTTCTCCAGATTCTTCTGCTGGGTCCGGGTCAGCTTCTCAGCCATCGGATTCGCCTCGTTGGTCAGTGGTCATTGGTCATTGGTCGGTCGCGTAGGGTGGGTCGAGCGGAGCGAGGCCCACCGATCTCCGTCGCTCGATCGCGGTGGGCCTCGCTCCGCTCGACCCACCCTACGACCATCGGACCCACCTTCTTCCGGGATCGACCCTCAGTGGTCCGTGGTCGGTGGTTCTGGATCACCAATCCCTGGCGAGTGGTCAGGTGCAGGCCCGGCCCTCCTGGGACGAGATACGGATGGTCGTCACACTTGCCTCCCCCCGTCTGTTTCGAGCAGAGCCGCCCATGTCCGAGGACTAATGACCAGGGACCCGGGATTACTGACCCATCAAAGGGACATTGGCCGGCAGCGATTTGGCCAGCGAGCGAGCGAAGGCTTCGGCGGGCGGGGCGGCGGTCGCGCCGTTGGCCCCCGCCAGCGTGTTGCCCTTGCGGAAGACGACATCCACCAGCCCGATATTCGTGCTGATGACGATCTCGTCGGCACCGTCGGTCTTGATCGTCTTGACCTCGGCGCCGTCCTTCTTGACGCCCTCGATGTACTTCTGGAAGACCGCCTTGGCCTCCTGGACGTCCTTGTACGGCCGCAGGAAGCCCTGCCAGCTCGTCTCGCCCGACTTGTAGTCGGCCATGAACACGTCGGAGAGGAAGCTGTAGCCGAAGGCGTCCTGGGCCACGTACTTGGGCTCGCCTTCGCGACCCTCGGCGGGCAGCAGGCTGAAATACGTCGCGGGGGTGACCTCGGCGGCGGCCGGGGCCGGCTTCGCCTCGGTGGGCCCGGCCGCGGGCTCGGCGGGTTTGGGGGCGGGCGTGCCGGCGGCGGCCACGGTCGGCGGCGAGGTGGCGGCCGGCGCGGGGGCTGCCCCCGCGGCGCCCGGCTTCTGGCGGGCGACGACGCGGCGGCCCAGCTCGAGCGCGAAGGCGGCAAACTTGGGGTCGTCGGCCGTCGAGACGATCTGGGTGTAGTACTTGCCCGCGTAAAACAGGGTGCTGCCGGCCGCGGTATATCCCTGGTCGCCGATCTTGACCGTCTGGGATTCCTCGGGCTTCTCCGAGCCGTACTTGCCCATGGCCTTGAGCGGGTCGGCCATCTCGAAGATGTAGAGCTGCAGCTCGTTGGACGGGTCGCCGGTCGGATGGAAGAAGGCGTAGGCCATCCCCTTGACCCCGTACTGGATGAAGCTCTCGGCGCGGCCGTCGATCTTCTCGTAGAGGTTCTCGGCGTTGAAGGACTCGAGGTGCTTCTCGCCCGACTTGCCGACGGTCCAGCCCGCCGGCAGGCCCGACAGCGGCAGCATGGCGGCGATCGCGCGCTGGGGCTCGGGGACGCTCGCCAGCTCGCCCTCGACCTGCGCCGGGGTCAGGCCCTCGCCGGCAGGGACCGGCGTCGGGGCGGTTGCCGTCGTCGTCGCGACCACCGCCGGAGCGGCGGCCGGGCCGGCCGGAGCCACGTTGGCGGCCAGGCCGCGGAGGTCGACCGGCGGGGCGGTGAAGTCCTGGAGCTGCTGCGGGCCGTCGAGGCCGACGCTCTTGCGCACCCCGGCCAGCGATTGCAGGACGCCCGGAATCCGCTGCGCCACGGCGGCCGAGGTCCCCGCCACGGCCCGCAGGGCGAGCATCTGCTCGTCGAGCTTCTTGACGGTATCGACCAGGTTCTTCCGCTCGAGTGCCAGCCGCTGCATCTCGACCTTGACGGCCGCGTTGGCCTGCTGGACGCTCTCGAACTCGCGGCCCTGCTCGAGCACCGACCAGGTCCGGTTGGGGTCGAACTCGTACCGGTTCTTGTCGAACGACCGGCTCTTGAGCACCATCGCCGCGAAGATCGCCGGGATGCTCATCGCCAGCAGCATGCCGACGATGATCGCGGTGAAGGACGGGCGCTGTAACACCCGGCCCCGCCTGGCCTTGAACCAATCCATCCGCCCCAGCACGGCCAAGGCCACCGGTGTGGTCGCCAGGGCGATCAGGGCGGCCGTCAGTCCCAGCACCAGCAGCGGGTCGTTGGCCAGCTCGTCGCGATACTGGCTCCAGATACTCGTCGGGCTCATAATGTCCCCGTCGTGGGTCCGGTCCGGTAGGAGGCGTCGTCCGAAGGGCCGCCGGGAGGGAGAGGAGGCGAGTCCGGGCGTTCAACAATCGTCCAATAGGCCGACGATGATTATACCCGCGTTGGGAAGACGCCGACAACGCGCCGGGATCGAGTCATTCAAAGACCCGGCCAACATCCAGCCTCCATGATAGGATGATACGGCATCCCCGGTCCATGGAAAGTGGCGTTCGATAGAGGTATCGGCGTCGAAAGCCGGGAGGCCGGACCGGGGCGAAGGCCAGTCGGAACTCCAGGTGCCGCCCCGAAGGACCTAGGACGCCCGGATCTGTCGGTCGTACTTCGCGGAGCAAAGCTTTGCGGACGTCTACTGGGACACGACATTCATCCGATAATTCTCAGGAATCCGCTAATGATTTCCTCGGCGAAGGAATCCGCGCAGGAGCGTGTCAGTTCGGCAGAGGTCCTGCGCTTGTTGGCCGAGTTCCATTCCTTTGTTCCAGGCGCCCGGGTGGAGGCCGTCTCGGCGCTGAAGGCCCTCGATCGAGGAGCGGTGGTCGAGGAACTAGGCCGCTTGCTCGAGAGTCCAGATCCGGAACTGCGCTGCGATGCCGCCGAGGCCCTGCTGCGAATCGATGCCCATCAAACGATTGAGCTCGTCCTACCCCTCCTGGCGGACCCGACGAGCACCACGCGATGGCATACCTGCGGACTCCTCCATGATTTCGGCGACCGGCGGGCCATTGCGATGCTCGTTCAGGTCTTGCTCAATGATCCCGACGCCGATGTTCGATTGGCGGCGGCGTATGCCCTGGGCGAGGTCGGGGATGGCAGCGTCTTGCCGACCCTCCTTCACACGGTACAGTGGGATGACGGTACGGACTACGAAGGTCGTCGAGTTCGCGATGGCGCGACGGAAGCCATTGAGAGCATCAGGGCTCGCGAATCATGAGGAGATTCCTGCTTCAGCGAGCCTCCCAATTCATCTCGGGACGACGGGCCCACACCGAGGAGCTGTCATGAGCCGGGCCCAGGAAACCTTCCCGCAAGACGGACATCCGGCGTGCCGATGCCGCGTCGCCGTCGCCGGCCGAGTTCGACGATGTGCTGGCCCTGATCGACGCCGCGAAGGCGCGGGCCTTCGCCGCGGTGAACACGGCCCTCATCGAGCTCTACTGGAGCATAGGCCAGCACATCAGCCGGAAGATCGCCGAGGAGGGCTGGGGCCAGGGAACCGTGGAAGTCCTGGCCGAAGCCATCCGGCGGCGATATCCCACGATCAGCGGCTTCTCCGCCCGTAACCTCTGGCGGATGATGCAGTTCCACGAGACCTACCGCGGCCAGCCAAAACTCGCGGCCCTGGTGCGAGGATTGCCCTGGACGCACAACCTGCTCATCATGAGCCGCAGCAAGCGCGAGGAAGAACGCGAGTTCTACCTCCGGATGTGCATCCGGGAGAGGTGGGGAAAGCGCGAGCTCCAGCGACAGCTCGACGGCGCCCTGTTCGAGCGCGTCGTCCTGTCGCCGGTAAAACTGTCACCGCCGGTGACAGAATTGCACCCCGATGCCGCCGCGATCTTCAAGGACACCTATCTCGTTGAATTCCTCGACCTTCCGTCCGGCCACTCCGAGGCCGACTTGCAGCGCACCTTGAAAAACTGTCAACACCGTTGGCAGAATTGCACCCCGATGCCGCCTCGATCTTCAAGGATTCGTATCTCGTTGAGTTCCTTGACCTTCCGTCCGGCCACTCCGAGGCCGACTTGCAGCGCGCCTTGATCGAGCAGCTCAAGCGGTTCCTGCTCGAGCTGGGCCGCGACTTCTGCTTCATCGGCGCCGAGTACCCGGTCCAGGTCGGCGGGCGGGATTTCCTGATCGACCTGCTCTTCTTCAATCGAGCCCTCAACGCCCTGGTCGCATTCGAGCTGAAGGTGGTGGAGTTCGAGCCCGAGCACCTGGGGAAGATGCAGTTCTACCTCGAGGCCCTCGACCGCGACGTGAAGAAGCCGCACGAGCAGCCGTCGATCGGTGTGCTGCTGTGCGCCACCAGGAACAGCGAGGTCGTCGAGTACGCCCTGAGCCGGTCCATGGCGCCCGCGCTGGTGGCCGAGTACCAGACCCGATTGCCGGACAGGAAGCTGCTCCAGGCCAAGCTGCACGAGTTCTACGCCCTGGCGAAATCGCAGGCCGAGGCCGACGCCCGAGCTAACGATGGGAGCTAGTTCATCGGGGCGTCCGCCCAAGGAGATGGATCGCCCGGGCACGCACGATGGCGATGGTCTCACTCAGCTCGACCAGCGATTCCAGGTCGCCCTGTTCCTCGGGTGTTAACTCGCCGTTGGTATTTCGGTCCATCAGACGCTGCAACCGCTGGTCCGTCTTCGACGGCAGGCGTAGGTTCGCCACCGCTTCGACCATCTCGCGGGGCGCTTCGATGACTGGGGACATCACCTCACCCTCCGAACTTCGCCTCGATCACTCTTCCCGACGGCCCTAGCTCCGCTCGTCCCGCCCTACCTATACCAACCACGTGCTCACGCGAAGAGCGACTCGACGAAGGCATCGGCGTCGAAGGGCTGGAGGTCGTCGATGGCCTCGCCGATGCCGATGAACTTGACGGGCAGGTTGATGGTCTGGCGGACGGCCACCACAACGCCCCCCTTGGCCGTGCCGTCGAGCTTGGTCAGGATCGCGCCGGTGCAGCCGATGCTCTTGGTGAAGACCTCGGCCTGGCGGATGGCGTTCTGGCCGTTGGTCGAGTCGATCACCAGCAGGACCTCGTGCGGCGCGCCGGGGATCAGCCGCGTGATGACGGCGCGGATCTTCTCCAGCTCGCGCATCAGGTGCGACTGGGTGTGCAGGCGGCCGGCCGTGTCGACGATCAGGACGTCGACGCCGCGGGCCAGGGCGCGCTGGCAGGCGTCGTGGGCGACGCTGGCCGGGTCGGCGCCGGCCGAGCCCCGGACGATCTCGCAGCCGGCGCGGTCGGCCCAGATGGCGAGCTGGTCGGCCGCCGCGGCGCGAAACGTGTCGCAGGCGCCCAGCAGGATCGAGTTGCCCTGGTCCTTCAGGCGCTGGGCCAGCTTGGCGATCGACGTCGTCTTGCCCGAGCCGTTGACCCCGGCGATCAGGTAGACGCTCGGCCGCTTCGAGGCGACGACCAGCGTCCCCGGGCGGGGATCCTCGAGCAGGCCCTTGAGCTCGTTCTTGACGAATGCCAGCAGGTCCTCGCCGGCCGTCTTGTCGGCGAACTGCTCGCGCACCCGCTCGATCAGCTTCGTGGTGGCCGCGACCCCGACGTCGGCCTGGATCAGCCGACTCTCCAGGTCGTCGAGGAAGGACTGGTCAACCTTGCGGCCGAACCAGGATCGCACGTTGAAGAGCTGGGCCGTCCGGGCCAGCCCCTTCTTGAACCGTTCCAGCAAGCCGGATTTCGCCATCGGATCGCTTTCTCTTCGCTACGGACAGGGATCGCCTTCGACCCTCCATTCTACCGACGCGTCCCCGGCTTGTCCCCCGCGCCGGCGTCCTGCCTGCTCGATGCCCGCTCTCGGATGGGGGTGACCCACTGGAGCGCCACGGCGGCCTTCTCGCGGACCTCGCGGTCCGGGTCGTTCATCGCGGCGCGGAGCGCCGGCTCGGCGGATGCCGCGTCGAGGCCGAAGTGCCGCAGGCTCGACGCCGCGGCCGCGCGGACCTCGGCCTCGCGATCGCGAAGCGCGGCGGTCAGGGCGGACACGGCGCGCTTCACCACCTCGGGGTCGCGGTCCCGGTCCGGCCCGTTGCCGGTCTCCCACAGGACATCGGCCGCCGCCCGTCGCGTGCCGGGTTCGCCCCGCTCGAGCCGATCGATCAGCACCGGCAGGACAGCGGCGGCCGGCCGGGCACTGGCCAGGGCCCAGCATGCCCAGTATCCGACGGATCGAGAGGGGTCGTTCGTCGCCTTCACGAGCGCCGGCAGCACCGCAGCCCCCGCCGTGTTGACGTGCTCGCCCAGCACCCGCACGGCGGCGACGCGGATCCGCTCCGCCGGGTCGTCGAGGGCCTTGACCAACGCCGCGACGGCCTCCTGGCTCGACGGCACGAACCGCCCCAGCGCCGCGAGGATCAACACCCGCGTCGGGACATCCTTCCCCTCGAGCCCCGCAATCAACGCCGGCACCGCCGACGGGCCCGACCAGCCCAGCGCCGGCCGCCCAGTCGCGGACGGCGGTCGAGTCGTCCTTCAGCATCGCCGCGAGCGTCGGCACAGACTCGGGCAAGATGGCCGCCGAACGGCCCAGCGCGAACGGTGATGAGCTTGCGGACGCCCTCATCCGGGTCGCGGGCCGCGCGGACCAGCGCCGGGCCGGCGGCCACGACCGACGGCCCGACCCGGCCGAGCACCGACGCGGCCATCTGCCGCACCAGCGGCTCGCGGTCCTCCAGGGCCGCGGCCAGCACCGCGACCACGCCGACCGGCGGCGGGTCCTCGTCGAACATCCGGCCCAGCTCGTACACCGCGCGGAGGCGGCGGGCCGGGTCGCTCGCCCCCAACCGGGCGACCGGGCCCGCGATCGTCGCGCTCTCGACCGGCGGGGCGATCCGGTCGATCGCCTCGCCGATCGCCTGCCGGTCGGACTCGTCGGCGATGTCGTCATGGAAGAGCAGGATCGGCAAGGCCGGCGCGGCGTCGGGTCCGACCCGGCCCAGCGACCGGGCGACCTCGTACCCGGGGCCGAACTCCCAGAGCACGCGGACCATCTTCGGCACCGCCCCCTTCGCCGCCGGGCCGAAGGTGCCGAGCGCCTCGACGGCGTGGGTGCGGACCCATTGGTCCTCGTCGTCGAGCGCCGCCACGAGCGCCGGCAGGACCGCGACGACATCCGGCCCGCCGACCTTGCCCAGGGCCTCCGACGCCCAGAACCGCACGCTCTGCACGGGGCTCCTCGAGCGCCTTCACGAGCCCCGGGATCGCCGGCTTCGCCTTCGGTCCCAGACGCCAAAGTGCCTGGGACGCGGCGCCGGTGATCCCGCCGACCCGTGAATCGAGCAGGCCGGCCAGGATGGCGACGACCTCGGGGTTGCCGTCCTCGGCGATCCGCCCGAGGGCCTCGGCCGCCAGGGCCTCGGGGCCGTTCCATTCGCCGTCGGCGCCCGGGCCGGGCTTGTCGGCCGCCTCGCGGGCCCGGATCAGGGCGACGAGTGCCGGCACGGCCCGGGCGGCCGAGGGGCCGAAGTCGCCCAGCGCCACGATCGCGCCGCGCTTCCGGTCGGCGGGCCGATCCGGGTCCTGGACGACCGCGATCAACCTGTCGATCGCCGCCCCCTCGACCGGCGCGCCCATGGCCTTGAGGGCTTTGACCCCCAGTGCGATCACCGACGGCCGTCCCTCCACAGTCGGTCCGATGACGACCGACTTCGTGGTCATCCATCGGCTGACGGCACCCCACCAGGACATCCGGAAGTCGATATGCACATCCCGGTTGTTGTCCTGGGCCTCGATGACGCCGAGGATTGTCTGGGCCGAGGGGGCCGCGGGCTCGCCGATCCAGTGCAAGAGCACCAGCGCGATCGACCGATCGATGTCGTCCCCGTCGCGCACGTGCTCGGCCAGGGCCGAGACGGCGGCGGCCCCGCCTTCGAGCCGCGTCAGGAGGACGACGGCCTCGTACGATCGCGGCGTGCCCAGCTCGCGGATCTCGGCGGCGAGCATCGCGACCGCCCGGCCCTGCGCCGGGCGATCGAGCCGCGCCAGCGCCTCCACGGCCCGTTTGCGCTCGTCGAAGGGATCGAGGTTCCACCGCTGCCGGTCGCGGGCGTCGGCGCGATCCGCGGCCAGTACCGCCAGCAGCGCCTCGGCCAGCTCGGGACTCGGGGCCGTCGACCAGCTCGCGACCGCGAGCAGGGCATCGAGCGCCGCCCGGTGCACGTGGGCGCCGGAGACGCCAGCGGCTTCCGCAGCCCCGGCACGGCCTGTGCGGCGGCGGGCCGGATCAACTTCAGGGCCTCGACGGGATCGTTCCTGGGCAGGCCGCCGTCCGATAAGGTCCATCCGGCCGGCGGGTCGTCAAAGAGCCAGAACAGCGGCGTCTCGGGACGGAATCCCGGCTCGGGCTCCGGCGTGCGCTCGATCTGCTCGACCAGGACGGGGACCAGCCGCGATGACCGCGATCCCAGCCGGACCAACGAGTATGCGGCAAGCACCCGGACGTTCGGGTCGGGGTCATCGAGGGCCCGGTTGAGGATCCAGGTCGCCAACGAGGCCCGCGGGCCGAGCAGCCCGATGCGGAACGCCGCATCCGCCCGGGTCGAGGCGTCGCCGGTCCATAGCCGCGCGATTTGCCAGTAGACCGGCCCGCGGTCAACGTACTCGCGATGGGCGAACAGCCCGACCGCCGTGACGGCGACCAGGACCATCAGGCTCCGGAGCCGCCATCGCCTGGGGATCTTGGGGAATCTCATGGGTGTGGACTCGCCAATGATGCCAGCGTTTTCGAGACGTTGGTCGACTCCATTCCGATCGAGTCAACGGGTCGGTGTGGCATTCTCCCTGGATGAGTCGCCCGGACGTCAGAACAACGTCCGGAAACCGGCCGCCCGGAAATGATTGTCCGACGTGAACGCCTCGATGAGCCCCAGTCGTCGCATCACAATGAACGAGACATGATCGACGATTCCTGCATCTCCCGCCTCACCCCGCCCGTAGGCTTCCCAGGCGGAATCCACCTCCCGGGCGCTCGGCTCGATCAGGGTGCCGTCGGCCTGGAACTCTTGCCAGATCTCGGTGACACGGCGCCTGTACGGCTTGCGAGCGACGGCGTTCCCACATTCGAAGAGGACTAGCCTGGTCGTGCGTAGTGGCTGTCCCGCCTCGATGAGTCTCGCCCAGGCAGCGACGGCCGGCCCGTGCCACTGGTCCGAGCGCTCCAGCAACGCCAGGATGCCCACCGTGTCCAGGAAGACCGGGATCACGGCTGGTGCTCATCGTGACGGGCGGAGAGGTGCGGGTCCGCTGTGTCCTCCGCCTGGCCGAGCAGCTCATAGATACGCCTGAGGTGCGATGATGGCCCGGTCGGCTCGCTCATGGGCTCGAGTTCGAAGCGAACCTCGATCCCCTCGGGCAAGTCGACCGGCGTGGTCGGACGGAAGACGCCGTCCTCATAGATGGCATGGACGATCATCATGGCAGGGCTCCGCGGATCTCCGGAAGGATCTCCCGGCCATTATACGAGTTCGACGCACCGTTCGCCCCAGCCTTTACCTCAGGCACTCCGCCAGCGGGCAGCCGGCCAGCCGCTCGAGCACCGCGATCGGCGCCTTGTCGGGGAAGACCAGGCTCGACCGCCGCACGATGAACGTCTGCTCGAGCATGTACTGGCCGCTCAGGCAGGCGTGGCTGGTGCCGTCGGTGAAGACGATCCAGCTCGAGCCGGCGGGGAACGACCACCGATCCTTGCGGCACGACTGCTGGAAGCCCGAGTCTTCCTTCATCGCGTGGTGGATCTTGAGCATGAAGCGGTCGTACGGCGGCCGATCCACGACCGGCAGGCCCAGCCGGGCGGCGGCGCGGACGGTCAGGTCCTTGCACGCCTCGAGCGGACCCGGCCGGCGGTGCAGCCCGACCCGGTCGGCGAACTTGCCCGCCAGCGCCTCGAATGCGTCGGTGGTCACCCAGACGCGCTCGCGGTCGGGGTGGATGTTGGTGAAGATCCGCAGCAGCCGGTCGCCGTGCGACGGCCGCGTCGGGAACGAGTCGAAGTGCAGCAGGTCGTTGCGCGAGTGCAGCGCGACCTGCCGACCCTCTTCCTCGATCGGCCGGAAGCTGGCGTAGTCGACCTTCCAGGTCGAGGCATACCGCTTCAGCAGCGTCGACATGAACGCGATCGCCTGCCGCGAATAGCCGCGCATGATCTCGTGGACCCGGTCGCGCTGCGCCGGGTCGTCCTGGTCGACGCCCTTCAGCCGGTCCTGCTGCGGCCGGTAGCTGACGTTCTTGTGATACGAGGCGTCGACCTGCTTCTGCGTGACCAGGAAGGCCCGATCGGCATCCGACACCAGCGGGGGCGATTCGGGGAGATACAGGATATCCCCCGTCTCCAGCCCGTGGTACTCGGCCTGGCTCGCCTCGGTGCCGAAGTGGTCCGCGCCCAGCGTGATGCGTGACATGTCCGATCGTCCTGATCTGACCTGGCGCCACGAGCCCTCCGGTCCGGAACCTACTCCGGCCGGTCGAACCCATCGGCGCATGGCCGCAGATCATACCGCGATCGCCGGATTCGGGAAGGCGAAACGGCTCGGGGCCGTCGCGCCTGGCTCGATCGCCGATGGAATCCGACATGATCGTCACGACCGGGACGGCGGGGCCTCCGCCGAGACCCATCGGGAATGCGCGTGACATCCGCGTCTCTCTCGGCCCTATGATGATGGGAAGGCTCATGTCATGGGGCCTTCCCTGGAACCGAGGCCGCCGAGGATCGCCGAAGATGGCCCAGCCCGACGACGCCACGATCGACCAGACGGATCGCACCAACCCTCATGAGCAGGAGACGATTCCGCCGTCCGGCTCGGCCGCGGCGATTGCCGGCATCCTGGACGGTTACATGGCCGAGCTCCAGGCCGGCAGGGCTCCCGACCGCGACCAGCTGCTGGCCGCTCATCCCGAGCTGGCCACGCAGCTCGAAGCCTGCCTGGCCGGCATCGAGTTCGTCCATCGCGCCACAGGGCCAGCCGCCGAGCAGCCGGCCACCCTGGGTGAGTTCCGCATCCTCCGCGAGCTCGGTCGAGGCGGCATGGGCGTGGTCTATGAGGCCGAGCAGACTTCCCTCTGTCGCCGCGTTGCCCTGAAGGTCCTGAGATTCGGTGTGGGAGCCGATGACGAAGCCATGCAGCGCTTCCGCCGCGAGGCCGAGACCGTCGCTGGGCTGCACCACACCAATATCGTGCCGATCTTCGCCATCGGCAGCGAGCGCGGCGTCCACTATTACGCCATGCAGCTCATTGCCGGCCATAGCCTCGCCGACGTCGCGGAGGAAAGCCGGCGAACGGGAACGCCCCTGGCGACCGAGAAAGTCGCCGCGCTGGGGACTCCAGGCCGCGGAGGCCCTGACGCACGCCCACCAGCGCGGCGTGATCCACCGCGACATCAAGCCCTCGAACCTGCTCCTCGATCGCGAGGGGATCGTCTGGCTGACCGACTTCGGCCTGGCCAAGCGGGCCGACGAGGTCACGATGACCGCCAGCGGAACCCTGATGGGCACGCCGCGGTACATGAGCCCCGAGCAGGCCGAGTCGCTCCAGCGAACGATCGACCATCGCACCGACCTCTACAGCCTGGGCGCCTCGCTGTATGAACTGGCCACCGGCCGGCCGGTGTTCGAGTCGTCCACGCCGCACGGGGTGATCATCCAGATCCTCACCGAGGAGCCGGCGCGGCCGCGGCAGATCCGCCCCGACCTGCCCCGCGACCTGGAGACGATCATCCTGACCTGCCTGGCCAAGGACCCGGCCCAGCGGTACCAGACGGCCCAGGCCCTGGTCGACGACCTCCGGTCGTTCCTGGAGGGCCGGCCCATCAAGGCGCGGCGCGTCCCGATCCTCGAGCGGGCGGTGCGCTACGTCCGCAAGCGGAAGAAGGCGCTGGGCGCGGGGCGCTCGTCGTGGCGTCCACAGTGCTGCTGATCGTCGGCGCGTTCCTGGGCTGGCGGTACTACAGCGATTGGCGGCTCGGCCGGATCGTCTTGACCACCGACGGCCCGCCGTTGCGGGCCGAGGTGCTGCCCGAGTCGGGCGACTCGGCGATCACCGAGCCGTTCGACGTCGGTACGCGCACGGTGCTGCCCCTTCCCGCCGGCGACTACCGCCTGCGTGTCACGGGCACCGGCTTCCTCGGTCAGACCTATCGGTTCGCGGTCAATCGCGGTCAGACGCGCACCCAACGCCTCGCACTCGACGAGAACGGCTTGATGAAGACGGAGCCCATCTCCTATTCATCCGTGGCGGGCGCCCTGACGCTCCGGGACGGCAAGACAGATTTCCTCGAATGGACCGGCCAGACCTTGATCCGTCGCGACGGTTCAACCCGGCCGATCTGGGACGCCGCAGCCGGCCATATGATCTGGGACGGGCCCCGCCTATCGAAACAGCCGTGGGAGCCGAAGCGCGACCCGGTCGCTTGGCTGCGCCGGTTGTCGTTCTTCGGCGATCGGAAACGGCCCGGCAAGCTGGTCCAGCCCGCGCCGGACCTCAATGGCGATGGCACCGGCGACATCGTCTGGGTCATCGACGGCACGCCCTCGTTCCTGGCACTCTCCGGCGCCGACGGCTCGCTCCTCTGGACCTATTCGGCCAGGCCCGAGGGTCCCGGCGGTCCGGATCCCGGCGGTCCGGCGGAGCCCCGGCGCGAGGATCCCATCCCGTTGTTGAGCCGTATTCGGGGCGAGCCCGCCGTGGCCGACGTTGACGGTGATGGCACCGCGGACCTGATGGCCACATTCGCGTTCTTCGACGACCCCGCCGGCACCTGGGAACGAGCCGGCGGCTGGGCGGTGACCGGGGGACGTGGTGTTGTTGGCGGGCTGATGGGGTACGGACAGCCCGCGAACCGGCCTGTCGTCGTCGCCGTCTCGGGCCGAACGGGTCGGTGGCTCTGGAATTATCCGCTGGCGCGGAGATCGGAGTCGTGGGAGCAGTCCGACGTGAGTCTCACGCTCATGGCCCGGCGGAAGGGATCGCTCGTGATGGTCGTTGACGGCCCGCGGGCGATCCCGCTCGATCCTGCAACGGGCAAGCCGCAGGGTCAGCCCATCGACCTGGGGTTCCAGCCACTCGGCAATGCCCCGGACCGGCCCGACCGTCCGGTCCAGTACGCGGACCTGGATGGCGATGGCGAGCCGGAGATCCTCGCGTCGTTGAGAAGCGGGCAGTTGGTGGCCATTTCCTCATCAACAGGCCAGCGGCTCTGGAACGATCCGCTCCGGGGCGGGGTAGGGTCGCCGTCCCCGAGCATCCTTGGATTTGATGGCGAGAACCTGAGCATTCGATCCGAGTGGCCCCTGGTGGCGGACCTCGACGGCGACGGTCACGCCGAGGTGGTCGTCCCCGGCCTCGGCCAGACGCCACCTGCCGACATGATGCCCGTTGGCGTACGAATGCTCGACGGAGCGACCGGTCAGGCGCGATGGACTCGGCTCCTCCACCCGCGCGGGTTCGGTGGCGGCCTGGTCCACCTGGTCGCCGGTCCCGACCTCGACGGCGACGGGACGCGCGACCTGGTGGCCGTGTCCCATCATGTCACACCCGGCACCGTCTATGTTGACGCCCTCTCCGGCAAGGACGGCCATCCGCTCTGGTGGTGGCACGCCGAGTTCCAGGGTGGATCCTCGCTCCTGGTCTGGCCTCCGCGCTGGTGGGGCCGGGGACCGGACGGTTGGCCGCTCCTGGTGGTCCCGCTCGGAGGAAACCTCGCGACGGCGTCGCCCATACCGCTCCCGAGTCCGCCCGAGCCGCCCGTGGTCCACCTCCTGTCGGCGTCGGCGGGCCGCGAGGTGCACGCGCTCGACGGGCTCTCCTGGCCCAGGGTGGCCGATCTCGATGGCGACGGCCTGGAAGACATCTGGGGTGCGGTCGAAGGCAAGCTGCGGGTCTTTCGCGGCGAGCCGACCGAGGCGTGGCGGGCACTGGGCCGGTTCCAGCCGGCCGGCGACCTCGACGGCGACGGCCTCGCCGACGTCGTGAGCGCCGACCTGAATCCCCCGGAGAGTGCCGGGAAAGCGCGGATCGAGAGCCGGGTCGCCGTCGCCCGCTCGGGCCGCGACGGGCGCGTCCTGTGGCAGACATCGCTCGAGACCTGGGGAGAGGAGCAAGGTTACAACCTCGTGAGTTTCCCAACGATCGGCGATCTCGATGGCGACGGCACACCGGACGTGGTCGTCAGTCAACGATTCTGGGTCCGGCGCAAGGATGGGCCGCCCGCGACGCTCCCCTTGCAGGTCCTCTCCGGCCGGTCCGGACGTCGCCTCTGGTCGGCGGGTCCCTTGCCCCTGGGGTTCGAGGCCTACGGCTTCTCCCGGATCGAGGGGATCGACATCCACCCCGACAAGGCGCGGGGGCATTCGGATCTGCTGGTGTTCCACGACTGTCCCTTCGACGGTCGGACCCGGCTGGCGCGGCTTTCCGGTCGTGATGGCCGCGTGGTCTGGGACGTCCCTCTGCTGGAATGGCACGACCTGAACGTCACCGGGCCGGCAAGGAAGCTCCCGCACGAGTTCGGTGATCTGGATGGCGATGGGAACCTCGACGTCGTCGTGGCGATCGAGGCATCGAGCCTGGCCGCGGGAACGGTGCTCGCGTTGCAAGCCGTATCGCTCACCGACGGCAAGGTCCTCTGGGCCCAACCGATTCGCTTCAAGGCTCCCGTCCAGGAATGCTGCTTCGCCGTGAGCGACCTGGACGGCGACGGCCGCGCCGAAGTGATCGTCGAGGACAGGCTGCCCGCGGACTCCTCGACGGCCATCGAGGTGACGGCGCACGACGGCCGCGATGGTGCGACGCGCTGGACCTGGCGCGGTGGCAGTCGCTGGGACCGGGGTCAAATCCTTCGCACGCTCCCGGTGGTCGACCTCGAGGGAACGAATCGACGAGGGGTCTGCCTCAGCGCCACGAGCGAGAAACGCCTCACCTCCGGCCCCGTGGATCAGCAGCGGTTCAATCAGCTCATGGGAGAGCTGAAGGCCGGCGAGGCGATCGCGGGGTACGGCACAGCGGGACCACTCTGGCGAACGGCGCAGCGGCTCGTGATCCTCGATGAGCGGGGTCACGAGCGACCGAGTCCCCATTGGCCGTCGTTCCACGACATGGCCTGCGCCGACCTGGACGGCGACGGCCGCGCCGAGCTGGTGCTGCGGCATCACACCAACGAGCTCCGCGCGACCCGGGGAAACCTCCAGGGGCTGTGGGTCCGGCCGACTCACCTGCCCGTCCAGCAGATCATCTCGGCCCGGGCGGGGGGCTCCGCGACGGTCGTCCTCCAGTCGATGCTCGGACTCGACGGCGCGACCGGGCGACCTCGATGGTCGGGCGGTGCCTCGTCGGTCATCCTCGATGCGGGCGGCGCCGCGGACATGCCCCACCTGCTCGGTGGTCCCGAGGGAACGACGGTCTGCCGCCTGGCCCTGCCCACAACGGCCGGGGGCGCGATCGAGCCGCCACGAGGCGAGCCGGCGAAGCCTTCGACCGCCCGCGACGACCCCCGCTGGGAGCGGCCACTCCCCTGGTCCACGGCGATCTCGTCCAACGCCAAGCCCCGGACCTACGGGACCGCGGCCTGGCTCGCCCTGATCAACGTCGTGTTGCCGCTGGCCATCCTGCGACTGGCCGCCCGTCGGCGCGTTTCGAGCCTGCGGCTGCTGCTGGCCTTGCCGGTCGCCGTGGCGGTCCCGTTGGCGATGTTCCTCCATCAGTTCGGATCCTGGACGCCCCCGCTCGACGATCCCTCGACCTGGAACGCTGTCCGGCCCTTCGCCTTGACCGCGCTGGCCGGGCTCCCGATCCTGTTCTACCTGGTCTCGGCTGCCGGGATCCTGGTCCGCCGTCGCTGGCGACGGTCCGCAGTGCTGATCGGCCTGACGGTGGTCGCGAGCGTGGTCCTCGGCGCCCTCTGGCTCCGATGGGACGCTCAGACGATGTTCGCCAGCGAGCTCGCGCATTACAACGGGTCGGACTGGTATCTGGTCGTGTTGCCGGGTGCTTATGCCGTCGGGGTGCTGTTGCTGGTCGGTTGGGTGCTACGGGGGATGTTCCGCAGGCTGAGGCGTGCTCGATGGCTCGCGAAACCCGCCCTCGCCTGACAGGAAAGCCTTGAACTACGGAAATACAAACGATGAGCCATCCCCGAAACGATCGATGCCGGTGCCGATCCGGTCGTCGCCGCTACGACGGCCTGCTGTTCGCCGCGCTGCTCAGCAACTGCCCATCGGCGGCATCGGGAGCGCGCGAACGCTGGGTCGCCGGAGTCGCCGGCTGAGGAGTCGCGGCGGCCGGGCGAACCGGCGACGTCAGTCGCCGGGTGCTGTCAGGCAGCAGCCGGGCGATGCGGCAGCCAGGCGAACCGGCGACGTCAGTCGCCGGGTGCTGCGAGGCGGCCGCCGGCTGATGCGACCCGGCCGGGCGATGCGAGGCGGCCGGGTGCTGCGATGCGGCAGCCTGGCGATGCCCTCGAGCGCGGGTGCCGCCCCCCGAAACCCGGCGACTGACGTCGCCGGTTCGCCTCCCGCTGACCAGGGAGGACAGGGCCATCGCTACTCCAAACGGTGATCCGTCAAGCCCCGCCCTTCAGGGCTGGGGTCGCTTACCAGTGCATCACATACCCGCCGTTGACGTTGATCGTCTGGCCGGCGATGTTCCGCCCGCGGCGAGAGGCGAGGAAGACGGCCATGGCGGCGATATCCTCGGGCTCCTGCCAACGGTTCAGCGGGACGAGCTTCTGGATCTTCTCGGCCGTCCAGTCGTCGTAACTGGGCCGTGCGGATTCGGGCTGCTCGCGGGCCCACGCCTCGTAGACGCCCCGGTTGAGCGGGGTCTTCACCATGCCCGGGCAGATGGTGTTGACCCGCACGCCGAACGGGGCCAGGTCCTTCGCCGCACACTGGGCGAAGTTGATCGCCGCGGCCTTGGCCGCGCTATAGGGCGGGTCGGTCTGCGACCCGATCTGGCCGGCGACCGACGACAGGAAGACCATCGACCGGCCCGAGCCGTGGGCCTCGTCGCCTTCGACCTGGGCGGATTCGGCCATCGCCGGGGCGAATGCGTGCGCGACATTGACCGCGCCCATCAGGTTGACCCGGATCACCCGGTCCCAGTCGGCCGGGTCGAGCTTCCAGAACGGGAAGCCGAACTTGCCCGAGCCGGCCCCGACGGCGAAGACCACGTGATCGCACCGGCCCAGCCGGACGCCGATCTCGCCGGCCGCGCGGCGGACCGCGTCATGGTCGGTTACATCCACCACCAGCCCCAGGCCGGGCGTCGCCAGGCTGGCCGCCAGCTCGAGCACGCCCGGATCGCGGTCGACCGCCGCGACCCGCGCCGACTCGTCGGCAAACCCCCGAGCGATCGCAGCGCCAATCCCCCGCGCCGCGCCAAACACCGCGACCACGCTATCCCTGAGTCCCAGGTCCATCTTTGCGAATTCCTTCGTTGGCTGTTCGTTGGAGTCGGTCCAGGAATGGAGAGGGCGAGGCTCCTGCCGAGCCTCGCCTCTCCGCAAGGCCGGCTCGCCGGGAGGCTCGCCCTCCCCAAGACTTCCCCTTCCGAATACAGGCCCTTCTTCGTCGTTGTCAGTGGTTTACAACTCGTTGCAGCCTGACCGGATTCTGCTCGTTCCCACGGTCTCCGTGGGAATGCCGTGTTCGACGCTCGGCGTCGTCCGCGGAGGCGATCGGACGCGGGAGCGCCCGGACGGCATTCCCACGCGGAGCGTGGGAACGAGGTTAGATCCACATTTGTGAAAAATTTCGTGTTGATTCATAACCCGCTATGGCTTGTGCATGCAGTCCCCATGGCTCGTTCCGACGTTGACGGACGGGCGGAGTCAGGCGGACCGCCTGACCGGATTCTTGCCGGCGGACCAGGTTCTATCCCCCGCGCCGAAGCCCATCCAGCAGGCTGCCGACCTCCTCGTGCACCTGCGGAGTCTGGCGGATGATCAGGGCCGGCGGCATCGGCCAGGGGACGATCGCGCCGACGGGCCGCGTCACATCGGGGCCGCCCTGGGCGCGGCGGGCCCTGCGACGCCGCCGCTGCTCGACCGTCTTGCGGATCTCCGCCTGGAATTCCTCGCTGGGCTGGCGTCGGGGAGCTCCAGCCGCGGCGGGCGGCCGGGCAGCGGGCCCGACGGCGGCGGCCGCGGCGGGCGGATCGGGTTGCCGCGGGGCAGGGTCGACGCCCGGCCGGGATTGGGCCCGGGCGGGCGGGGCGACGGCGAGAATCCCGCAGGCCATCACGACGGCCCGGATAACCCCGGCCGAGCTCCGCCATTGTGGTCGGCTGTCCATGCTTCGCGGCCTCCTGGGTAGGGGCAGACCGGTCCGGGCCGCCGGTGCCCGAGGGGTCCGCTCCGGGCACTGGGATTAATCTTGCCGGACCGACTCGTTGTGGATGCAGCCTCGGTATCTTAACATATGGCGGGCAGATGGAATATCCGGGCAAAGCCGCCCGGGGGAGCGTGGCGGTGCGAACCCCCTGGCCTGGGTTCAGCAACACTTCGATGGTCCGTTCGGCGGCGGGAGCCTCAAGGTGATCGAGATCGGCACGACGCTCAAGGAGCGGTTCCTCCTGGAGAAGGAGCTGGGCCACGGCGGCATGGGGGCCGTGTACTCGGCCCTCGACCAGAGGCTCCAGCGCAGCGTCGCGATCAAGGTGCTGAAGGAGCGCGGCGGCGAGGAGGTCGCGCGGAAGCTCGCGCTCGAGGCGCAGATCGCCGCCCGGCTCGAGCACGAGAACGTGGTGCGGATCTACGACATCGGCGAGGCCGACGGCATCTCCTACTTCGTCATGGAGCGGGTCAACGGCACCAGCTACGCCCGCCGGTGGCGGCACCTGTCGATGGAGGAGCGCCTGCGGGTGCTGGCGCAGGTGGCCGAGGCCCTGGACTACGCGCACCACCAGGGCGTGGTCCATCGCGACATCAAGCCGGGGAACGTCCTGCTCACCCCGGCCGATGTGCCCAAGCTGTCGGACTTCGGGCTGTCGATCCTGGCCGAGCAGGGGGACCACTCGGGCGTGATCCGGGGCACGCCGCTGTACATGAGCCCCGAGCAGACCCGGGGCGTGCCGCTCGACTACCGCAGCGACCTGTACTCGCTCGGGGTGATGATCTACGAGTCGTCCGCCGGCATCGCGCCGTTCGCCGGCAATTCGATGGCGATCATGGCGCAGCACGCCTCGTCTCACCCCAATCCGCCGCGGTCGCGCAATCCCTGGATCTCGGAGGACCTCGAGGCGCTGATCCTCTCGCTGCTGGCCAAGAAACCCGACGACCGCCCGCGGTCCGGGACCGTGGTGGCCGAGGCGCTGCGGCAGGAGGTCGATCGGCTGGTCGGCGACCGGCAGCAGGGCGGTACGATGGCGGCGATGACGACGCAAGGCTCGGCCGCCAACTTCGCGCCCGGGACACCGAAGCCGCCGGGCCCCCATCTCGCCGCCCCGCCGGCCCCGGTAACCGCCGGGCAGAACGGGTCGGCGCCGGCCACCGAGCGGTCTCCGGGACCGAGGCCCGTCCCGGCCCCCTCGCGGCCGGTCTCGGTCCCGGACGGCGGCGAGGCCGTCGCGACGACGCAGGGTCCGCGAGGGCTTCGCGAGGCCACGCCCGACGCCGCGGCGTCGCTCACGCGGGCGGCGATGGCTCCCGCCGAGTCGGCGCGGGTCTCGCAGCCGCCGTCGTCGTCGATCTCCGGCGCCACCGGGGGCCTGACGGTCATCGTCCGCTCGCCGCTGATCCGGCGGATGCTGGGGACCGTCCTGGCCGACCCGATCCTGCTCTCGCCCGAGGAGCGGTACCTGGCGGGCCATTACCTCGCCTACCTACTGAGCGGGTCCCGCCGCCGGGGCCTGTTCCTCCGCCGTCCCCAGGAGCCGCGGAACGCCGACCGCGCCCGGCTGATGCTGGGCGTGACCTACGCGATCCTCGCCGGCTCGACCGACGAGGCGATCCGCGACGCCGCGACGCTTTTGGACCAGCGGCCGGACGTCCGCGCCGCGCTCTCGCCGGTGGTCGTCGCCAAGTATCTGGTTGCGCGGAGCAGTCCGTCGCGGCGGCGGACCTTCCGCCAGACGCGCAGGGCCATCGCGCAGGCCAGCCCGTATGCGCAGAAGCGCATGCTCGACGCCAAGGGCGTGCTCAACCCCGGCCTCATGCCGCAGAAGCTCGACGACCTGCACCACATCGCGCCGCCCCGCACCGAGGTCGACGACGTCCTGGTCGAGCGCTGGAACCGCGTGGCCGAGGTCTGGCGGCACGAGCCCCAGTTCCGCCACGCCGTGCTCCGCTACGCCACCACGTCGGCCCACCTCGACCCGGCCAGCGCGTCGCTCTGGCCGGAGGTCGTGTATCCGCTGATCGAGCGCGCCCGCTGGCACCGCCGGCTGCGCTCGCGCACCGAGGCCGTGTGGGACTACCTGTGCGCCCGGATGCACGTCCCCGACGCTGGCGTGCAGCTCGACCGCGCGATGCACCGCGCCGTCCCGGCGCCGCTGGCCGCGCAGCTCGACGACTCGATGGAGCTCCTGATCGACAGTCCTCGCCTGGACGACGACGAGGCCGATCCGTTCGCGCGGGCCGACGACGAGGCCGACCGCCTGGCGGCCTCGATCTCGATCGGCGGCGGCCAGGCGACCATGGAGGCGATCGCCGCCGAGGCCGGCTCCGACCATCGGGGGCGTGCGGGCATCCGCCTGGCCGACCCGAACCCGCTGCGCTTCTCGCAGGCCGACCTGCACGAGCTGTGGAAGGAGGCCATCACGGCGCTCCAGCAGGTGCAGGCTCGCCCGGGCGCCAAGCCGCCCACGCACCGCCACGTCCCGGTCGGCCCCTATCGGCTGACGGTGATCCCCTCGATCCGCGGCCGGGCCGCCGGCCAGGTCGCCATCCAGGGGATGCCGCAGAAGCAGATCGAGCTCTCGACGCCGACCGTGCGCACCAAGGGCTCATCAGGCAAGGCGCTGGTGGCCATCTGGGTCTATGTCGACAACAGCCTGGTCATCGCCGCACCTCGATTTCATGGCCACCGAGCACTTCATCCTCTGGCACGCGCCCCTTGGCCACCAGCTCAACTTCGCCGAGGCCGGCGACCTCAACCACGAGCTCCTCTCGCTCGGAATGGAGGTCCCCGACCAGCTCAACCGTGTGCTGACCCGCAGCTTCCGCCCGCGGAACCCGGTGTAGCCTGGAGGAATTCCTCGCCGAGATTGCAAGTGTCACGGACGGGGAGACTGCGGCCCGAGGGATGGGCTCGGGCGAACCGGCGACGTCAGTCGCCGGGTGCTGCGAGGCGGCGGCCGGGTGCTGCGAGGCGGCGGCCGAGCGAACCGGCGACGTCAGTCGCCGGGTGCTGCGAGGCGGCGGCCGAGGTGGGACTGACGGGTTTTCACCGGGAGGAATCGCTCGGCTGTTCGCCTGGGGCGGCACGGGTGGACCCCAAACTGCCCGGTGCTGGAGGTCAGCGGGTTTCTCCCTGCTCGAGGGGGCCCTGGGCACTGTGGCGGACGTAATGCAGGGTGACGGTATCGCCTTCGACCGAGAACAGGATGCGAAAGACGCCGGGGCGGCGTCCATAAAGCATCTGCCGAAGGGTGACGCCGAGCTGGTCGGATTCATCCTGGGCGACGGGATGCCGTTCCGGCATCTTCTTCAGCTTGGCGATGGCCTTTTCCAGGCCCATAAACCAGCGGGCGGCGGCGATGGGTGAGCGGTCGCCAGGTAATAGAACTGCCGCACGGCATCCGCCCTGGCCCTGGCGGCGAAGACGATGCGATTGGTCACCGGCCTTGCTTCCCATCGAGGACTTGCCGCATCTCGGCCAGCACGTCGTCGGCGGGGACGACATTTCCCGCCCTCATGTCGTCGATCGACGCTTTGAGGGCGTCCATCCGCTCGGCACGCTCGGCCAGCTCAATCAGCTTCTGATAGGAAGCGGTGTCCTGCACCACCAGCTCGGCCTTGCCGTTGATGGTGAGCACGACGGGATGCCCGGATTCCTTCAACTTGCGGATGAAATCCGGCGTATTCCGCTTGAAATTCGAAAGTGAATTAATGTCGTTGTTGATATCCAACATGGCCAATTGCTCCCTGCACCAAATTTGCATCAAATTTGATGTTAGCACGTCGGAGTGGGCAGGGCAAAACAATTTTTACATCAATGAGAGCAATCTTGCCATTCTGGCTGTAGATAATGCCCCCTTCCCCACGAGGCCATTGACAATCGAATGACCAAAAAGGGGGACATGTTGAATATCGACAGGTGTTATAGGGAGTGAGCCCGCGTCCGACATTTGTCGATATTCAACATGCCCCCCTTTTTGCTCCATGTCCCCCTTTTTGCCTCTCTCTCCCTGCTGACGCAGTTCCGGTCCGGGAGCGAGCGGTGAGTGAAGCCGGCGCCGGGCGGGGCGGGAAGCTAACGGTCGGGCCGCCGGTCAAGGACGGGCCGCCGTTCGGCGAGCGAAGCGGACAACGGGCGGCCAGGTTGTCGAAAAAACCGCAAACCTGGGCTGACCCCCTGCGGCTGTGCGAACTGTTCTCGCTCGGCATGGAGGTCCCCGACCAGCTCGACAGGGTGCTGACCCGCGGCTTCCGGCCGCGGAACCGCGTGTAGCCTGGAGAAATTCCTCCCCGAGACTGCAAGTGTCACGGACTTGGGAGACTGCGGGCCGGGGAATTGGCTCGGGCGAACCGGCGACGTCAGTCGCCGGGTCTCACGCAGGCAAGCCGGAAAGGCGTCAGGAACCGAAAACAACGGTTCCCGACCTTTTTCCGAGCCCGTGAATGCAGGCAAGTGGCCGCGCAACTGGCGGTGTTCATCTCGTGGGGATACAATCGATTCGCAGGTCAAGTCATAAGCGAGATCAGCTAAACCGCGTTCGCCAGGCGTTCGACCCGCGTTCGTACGGGAGGCTGCTCACATGGCCAAGCTTCCGCATCTGGAGATGCTGGCCGTCGTAATTGCTTGCGCGGTCGGCACCATTTTCCCGGCCAATCGGAATGACCGACCGATCACGCGAATCGACCCGTCTCAGGAGCCGACGCAGTTTGCCGGTTCGCCCCGAGAGCCGATTGTACCCGCGGAGCCGCTCGACTTTCGCAAAGCGGAGCGGAGCCGGCGAGCCGTACCGCCCGCCGGCGATCCCGAGCGGAAGAACGGCCTGAACTACGAGCAGCGACGTGCCGCCCTCCTCGGAGTGTTGGAGGGAGAGGAGGGCGGCACGTCGCTGCCCAATCCCGCCGAGCCGATGCCGCCGACCTACTGCCGATCCATCGAATGCGCCCCGAAACGCACCGAACGGACGGCCGGACTGTACGGTGTCCACCACGGCACTCTCCAGTTATTCGAGAGCAGCTCAGGTTTCGGGGACTGGCGCATGGAAATCTTCAGGAATGATCGCGGTGTCTCGGTCGCGTCGCCGGCCATCGACCGCGTGGAACTGGTCAGCCTGCTGACCGATGACGAGCCTTCGGTGTACGTGCTCGACGAGATGGCGACGCCGTCGCGCACCCGGCACGCGAAACGCCGGCCGCTCGACCAGTTCGAACGCCTCGGCCTCGACGCCGTGCGCCGCGGCGAGGAGCTGGTGTGGACCCGGGAGGCGCCGACGCGGATGTTCGGCGCGATCTGCGCGAAGGCGGCTTGTCTCCACTGTCACGCGAACGCCAGGGAGGGCGACCTGCTCGGCGCGTTCACGTACTATCTCAAGGTCCCGGTCGATCGTCTGAACTTTCGTCCACACGAGTCCGACCCGGCAACGAAGCTCATCCTGGACCGGCTCGAAGACAAGATCGACTTGAGTTTCGAAAAGACATCATTGGAAGATGTGGTCAAGTTCATCACATCCGCGACTCGCAGGGGCCCGAACGATCGCGGCATCCCGATCTATGTGGACCCCATGGGCCTCGTGGAGGCCGAGAAGACACTCGCAACGCCGGTCTCGTTTACCGCGAAGGGGGATCCGTTGAAGTCGTCGCTGGATCGGTTGTTGAAATCGATCAGCCTGACCTATACGGTCAAGCACGGGTTCATGATGATCACATCTCTATAGAACGAGCCGGACCAAAAACGGGGACACGTTGAATATCGACAGATGTTATAGGGAGTGAGCCCGTGTCCGACATTTGTCGATATTCAACATGTCCCCCTTTTTGCCTCGATATTCAACATGTCCCCCTTTTTGCCTCCTGTCCCCCTTTTTGCCTCCCATGTCCCCCTTTTTGCCTCCACGCGGGTCATCAGCGAGGTCGGCCTGTTGCGGACCACCTTCCCGTCCATGGCGCCGCCCGGCGTGGGGAAGCCGAGCAGCACGCGCTCCCGGCCGATTGCCGCGCCGAGCGGCTCCGAACTGGCTGCCGAGTTCAGCAGGAACAGTACGTCGCCGCCGATCCCGTTCAACCGAGCACGGCGGGTTTGAGGACGACCTCGCACCAAGCCCGCAAGGTGGTGGGCGTGGTCGCCGCCGGCGTGCGCGGCTCGGCGTTGTCCATCCCTTCGTCCTTGGCCCGCATCATGTCCACATAGCCGCGGACGAAGGCGTCGGACATGCCTTGGCCCTTGAGCTGGGCCTCGAGGGCGTCGAATGGGACCCGCTGGTAGCGGATCGGGCGGCCCAGCACGTCGGACATGATCCTGGCCATGTCGTCGCACGACAGGTCCTCGGGGCCGAGCACCGGGACGTCGGCCCGCCCGGTCCAGGACCGGTTGACCAGCAGTCGGGCGGCGACGGCGGCGATGTCCCGCGTGGCGCAGAGCGGCAACTTGCGGTCGGCCGCGATCGGCCCGAAGAACGTGCCCTGGCTCTTGATCGCCGGCACCTGGCGGAGCAGGTTGTCCATGAAACCCGGCAGCGCCAGCGCGCGAAGGTTCGTGCCCGTGCCGGCGATCAGGTCGTCCATCGCCAGCGAGGCGGTGACCAGGCCGGCCCGCCCGGCGAACCGCGTCCCCCGACCCAGGTTCGAGACGCTGACAACGTGGCCAACGCGGTGCTTCCGGATCGCGTCGCGGGCCGGCCGGGTGAAGTCCGAGTAGTCGGCGGCGGAAAGCTGCGGGTCCGGCGGCTTGAGCCAGAAAACCGCGTCGGCCTCCTGGAACGCACGGTTGACCACGGCGGCGTCGCCGTGTGACCCGGGCACGACCTCAACCCGCTCCCGCGTCGCGACGGGAAGTCTGGACGGATCGCGGACGATCACGCGGACGGCTTGGCCGGCGGCCAGAAGCTCTCCGATGAGTTGTCGGCCGATGTTGCCGGTGGGCGTCGTCACAAGGATCATGATGCTTCTCCACATGAAGGGAGCCGCGGCTTCCCGGCGGGGCGCCATCCGAGCAGTTGCCGGGTCAGCGCGCTTTCGCAGCCGCGGCAGCTACGGCCCGCTAGAACGGTGCGACGGCTTCCACGCGCGACTCACCCTGCGCCGCGTTCGAGACCGCCTCCCAGGCCGACCAGATGGCCAGGCGGTCGGCATAAGCGGCGCGGGCGGCGGGCAGGATCACATTTCCGAGGATGACCCGCAGCGGCGGCTCGTCCGCGTCCACGATCTTCAGGACCGCGTCCGCCGTCGCCTCCGGTTCGCCGCGCTCGACGCTCGAGAGACGGGCGAAAACTTGCTGGCGGACGTCGGCATACGCGTCAAGGCCGACGGACATCTTCCGCGATGCGGGGCCGGAAAAACCGGTCGCATAAGCGCCCGGCTCGAGCAACGTCACCTTGATTCCGAACCCCTTGACCTCCGGCGCCAGGCTCTCGTGAAGCGCCTCCAGCGCCCACTTCGTGGCGCAGTAGAAGCCGATGAGCGGCATCGACAAAATCCCCAGGCCGCTGGAGACGCCGACGATATGCCCGCTGCCCTGTCGCCTCAGCAGGGGCAGCGCCGCCTGGATCACGCGAAGGGCCCCGAAGTAGTTCGTGTCGAACAGTGCGCGGACCTCAGCCTCGCCGGCTTCCTCGACGGTTCCGACCAGTGTGTAGCCGGCGTTATTGAGGACGACGTCCAGCTTTCCGAAGTGCGCGTGGGCCTGTCGGACCACCTGCTGAACCTTGCCGGCATCGGTGACGTCCAGCGCCATCGGCAGCGCGGACTCGCCGAAACGCTCCCGCAGGTCGGCGACGTCCGCCAGCGTGCGGGCGGTCGCCGCGACCTTGTCGCCGCGCGCGAGTGCGGCCTCGGCCCAGATGCGGCCGAAGCCGCGGGAGGCGCCGGTGATGAACCATGTCTTGCCAGCCATAAGACGCTCCTTTGCGAGTTATTGACGGCCGGCACCACCTTCTCTAAAGTGGAGAGTGCCTCCGGTTAGCCAATCTTATACGGAGACAGCCTCCGTTTTCAAGTGCGACTCGAATTTCCATGGCAAAGAAGCGATCAAAGCCCCGGCAGAGAAAGCCGCGGGCCGACGTGCAGCGGAACCGCGAGCGTATTCTGGACGTGGCGAAGGAGGCGTTCACGCGCTGCGGCGCCGACGCCAGCCTGGACGACATCGCCAGACGGGCCGGCATCGGGGCCGGGACGCTGTACCGGCACTTCCCGACGCGCGACGCCCTGATCGAAGCGGTCTATCGTGGTGAGGCGGAAAAGTTGGCCGCGGCCGAGCGTGAGTTCACCGAAACGATGCCCCCGCTCGATGCCCTGCGGGCATGGATGTTGCTAGCCGTTGACTTCATTGCCACAAAGCGGCTCATTGCCCCCGCGCTGAAAGGTGTCGTCGGGGATCCGTCGAAGCTGTTTGAGGATTCGCGGAGCCTGATCCAGGCGGCCAACGAATCGCTGATGAAGCGCGCGATCAGAGCCGGTGATATCCGCGGCGATCTCGACCCCTCCGACCTCCTCCGGGCGCTGATCGGCGCCTCGCACCTGGCGACAGAATCCGACTGGGAGCCAAGCGCCAGGAGACTCGTGGAAATCCTCATCGCGGGGGCTCGACCCCGCCACGATCTGGAATGAATGCCGGGGAAACAGACTTGAATGCTGACGGGTAAACCACAGCACTTTCAGGTACTTCGTACACGATCTTCGGGCGGTGAAAGCGGGACAGGTCCGATTGGCGGTGAAAGCGGGACAGGTCCCATTGGGCGGTGAAAGCGGGACAGGTCCCATTGGGCTCTGTTTCTTATTCGTCATGCGTACACCATGGAGAGTGTTTGTCAGAACGCCAGTGGAACCAAGAAGGGGAAACAACCACAATAGCATGACAGTTTGCAACCTTGGTTTTGTCCCCTGGTATGTAGCTCTGTGGCTTCCTTTCCGGCCTACCATGTCCTGAGGCGCCCAGGCCGGGGTCAACGCGATCGGGCCCGTCGCGCGGCCATCGTCGGCGGCCGTGCTCACGTCTGGACATCCTGATAAAAGCTTGCTCCAATGCTCCCTGGATTTCGTCCGGTGAATCCACCACGCAACGGGATTGACGATGGCGAGAGAAGCCGATGGGACGCTGCCGCGGGCCACGGAAGAGGGCGACGAGCCGACGGAACGCCGCGAGGGACCGAGGAGCGTCGAGGCCACGGCGACGACCTGGCCGGGCGCGACGCAGGCGGAGGGCGGGGAAAGCCCGGATCGAGGACCATCCCCGGGCGCGGCAGCGGCAAAGGTCGGTGTGGGCTCGCAGGTGGGTCCCTATCGGCTGGTCCGCGAGATCGGGCAGGGCGGGATGGGCTCGGTCTACCTGGCCGAGCAGGACCGGCCCGTCCGGCGTCGCGTGGCTTTGAAGCTGATCCGGTCCGGGATGGACTCGGCGCAGGTCGTCGCGCGCTTCGCCGTCGAGCGACAGGCGCTGGCGCTCATGGAGCATCCGAACATCGCGCGGGTGCTGGATGCCGGCGCCAGCGACTCGGGCCTCCCGTATTTCGTGATGGAGCTGGTCGAGGGCGTCGAGATTACCGGCTACTGCGACCGGGCCAAGCTGACGGTCCGGCAGCGGCTGGAGCTGTTCATCGCGGCCTGCCGGGCGATCCAGCACGCGCACCAGAAGGGCGTCATCCACCGCGATATCAAGCCCTCGAATGTGCTGGTGGCGGAGGTGGACGGGCGGCCGGTCCCGAAGGTCATCGACTTCGGCATCGCCAAGGCGACCGACCAGCGGCTGGTTGACGGGGCGACGGTGACTCAGGTCGGCTCGTTGCTGGGCACGCCCGAGTACATGAGCCCCGAACAGGCCGACCTCGGCGGCGTGGACGTTGACACCCGGAGCGACATCTACTCGCTGGGCGTGCTGCTCTACGAGCTGCTCACCGGCATGCCGCCGCTCGACCGCGGGCTGATGCGGCGGGTCGGGGTGCTCGAGATGCTCCGGCGGATCCGCGAGGACGAGCCGCCGCCGCCGAGCGTCCGGCTCGCCGGCTCGCACGTCCTGCCGGAGATCGCGGCGGCCCGAAGTACCGAGCCGGGGCGGCTCGCGACGGAGGTCCGGGGCGAGCTGGACTGGATCGTGATGAGGGCCATGGAGAAGGACCGAGCCCGGCGATATGAGACCGTCGGCGCCCTGGCCCGCGACGTCGAGCGTTACCTCGCGGACGAGGCGATCGACGCCGGTCCGCCCTCGGCCAGCTACCGGCTGGCGAAGTTCGCACGTCGGAACAAGCTGGCGATCCGGGCGGCGGCGGCGTTCCTGGCGCTCTTGCTGACGGCAACCGCCGTCAGCACCTGGCAGGCGATCCGGGCGACCCGCGCCGAGAGGCTCGAACGATCGCAGCGGCACCGGTCCGAGACGCGGTTCGCCCTGGCGCGGCAGGCGATCGAGGCATTTCATAGCGGGGCTGTCGAGGACGTCCTGCTGAAGGAGCCGGCACTCCGGGATCTGAGGGGCCGGCTGCTGGGCACGGCCCTGGACTTCTACCGGCGGCTCCAGGCCGAGAGGCAGGCCGAGGGGGACGTCGGCGCGGCGGAGCTGGCCCAGGGTTACGAGCAGGTCGCCGGCCTGATGGCCGAGATCGGCTCGAAACGCGAGGCGCTGGACGCTTATGGGCACGCGTTGGCGATCCGCACGGGCCTGGTCGAACGTTCGGCGGGCGATCCCGCCCCGCGCCGCGACCTGGCGCGGCTGTACTCCCGGATCGGATCCGTCCGGTTCGACCTCGACCCGCCCGGCGTCGCGGTCGAATGGCACCGACGGGCCCTCGCCGAACACGAGTCGGTCGCCGCCCAGACCGGATCCGCCGAGGACCGGATGGACGCCGCGGAGGACCTGATCGCGATCGGCTCGACACTCGGCGAGACCGAGCGAGTGGAGGAGACCTCGGAGGCCTTCCGCCGCGCGACTCGCGAGACTGCGGGCCCTCGTCCAGCTCGACCCGGCCGACCGCCGGCGCCGGACGGATCTGGCCCGGGCGCTGCACCACGACGCATTCGTCCGTCAGAACAACGAGGCGAGGCCCAACGAGGCGAGGCCCCTGTTTCAGGAGGCGAACCGGCTGCGAGAGGCCCTTGTCCGGGAGGTTGCCGGCAGCCCGGATGAGCTGCCGACCCGGCTGGGATGGGCGCAAGGACTGCACTGGCTGGGCGTAACCTTCAATCAGGTCGGCCAGGACGAGCAGGCGCTCGCCTGTTATCGCCGCTCGCTCGAGGTGATCGGGCCGATCGCCGCTCGCTATCCGACGGTCCTCGCGATCCGCCGCTCGATCGCCGACACCCGCCAGGCCATCGGGATCAGCCTGGTGGAACTCGGGCGTCCGCGCGAGGCCGTTGTCGAGTATCGCCTGGCGTTGCCGATCTACGAGGGCATGGTCGAGGAGAACCGCACCGTCGCGATCTACCGCGAGCGGCTCGCGGCGTGCCTGAACAGCATGGCTCTCGTCCAGGACATGCTCGGCGACCGGCCGGCGGCCGTCTCCAACTATGAGCTGAGCATCGTCATGAGGGAACAGCTCGCCAGGGAGGACCCGTCAACGCTGCTCCATCAGTACATGCTGGCGGACAGCTTCGGCTCTTACGCGGATTACCTCCGGAGGGTCGGCGATCGCGACGGGGCGCGGGAGAACTACCGCAGGGCGCTGGAAGTCCTCCGCAAAGTCCCCTCCGGCAACGTCATCGAGCGGTATAACCGGGCGTGCTACCTGGCGCAATACGCCGACTTGCTGCCCCGCGTCGCCGACCGGCCCACGCCGGCCGAGGCGAGTCAATCCCGGGTTCTGCTCGATGAGGCGATGACGAACCTTCGCGGCGCCGTCCGGTCGGGATTCGGCTCCTCGTCCTTGCTCGACAACGATCACAACCTCGACATCCTCAGAGGTCGCGACGACTTCCGAGCGATGCGCCAGGACCTGTCCTTCCCGAGCGAGCCCTTCGCGCGGTGACGCGCCAGACCGAAACAAGCCCCTGCGCCGAGGGCGACTGCTTCGCTTCCCATCGCCACCGCTTAACCGCCTCGGAGAGCTTCCGAGGTGCGTAGGGCGCAAAACAGGGGACAGGCGCAAGAAAGGGAAACAACTAATATTGCATGATTGATTATACCTCGTTTTCCTGTCAAATTTCATTTAAGAATACAAATTATACATTGAACGCAGCATGGCCTCAGTCCATCCTCGGTCAGCAAGCGGACAGAAACCAACGCTCACGACTTCGCGGCGGTTGTGGCTCACCTGGGCCGGCCTTCGTTCGTCTTCATCAGCTCCAGTCGGTCCTGTCCGGCTTGCGCATCGATCCGGTAGGTGGCCGAATCGTTGCAACAGAACAGTGCCTCACCGTCAGGCGAGAAGACCAGCGACGTTAAAATCCCGTCGTCGTACGCCGATGTCCACTTCAGGCGACCCGTCGCGATGTCCCAGAGTTTGACATCGTTGATCACCTTTCTGCCAATGGCAACGCCATTGCCGCCCAGGATGACGCCAAGCCCCGACCCGGCGCTCGCCAGGGACTTGCCGTCGGGCGAGAATGCAAGCGTCCCGGCCACCGCGACGCCGCCGTCATCACCCGCCTCCATCGATCGGACGACCATCCCTGAGCGCAGGTCCCACAGCGTCAGCCAGCGCGAGCTCCTCTCCTCCACCGTGGCGGTCCCGCAACTCGCCAGGGACTTGCCGTCGGGCGAGAAGGCCAGTGCCCAGATGGTCCCCAAATTGGGTTTCAGGCTCTGCTTCAGTTCGCCGGTCCGGGCATTCAGCCGCATGACCTCACCGCTCGTGTCACTCGCCAGAGTCTGGCTGTCGGGCGAGAAAACGAGTTGGTGATTGTAGCCGCGCCGGCCAACGCGGGACCACAACTGTTCGTCGGTCTTCGTGTTCAGGACGCGGATCTGGTAGAACGAGTCATCGTCCAATCGGATGACACCCGACCCGTCCGCAGTCCCGTTACCCCCGACGGCGATAAATTCGCCGTTTGGCGAGATCGCCAGCGAGGCGGGCGAGAGCGGAGGTACGCCGCGGATCTCCTCGTCGCCGAGGGCGGGGATCGACTTCACCTCCTTTGTCGATGCGACGTCCCAGAGCCGTAGCCGGTCGTCGGTGCCGACGCCAACGATCGTCTTGCCGTCCGGCGTGAACGAGACTCTGCCGACATAGCCATGCTTAACGCCCGTCCGAATGACCCTCTTCTCCCCCGTCCGGACGTTGATCAACCTGATCATGCTGTCGGTGCAAGTGGCGGCCAGTGTCTTGCCGTCCGGCGACATGGCTAAGCCCGATGCCTTGCTGTCCGGCCGGGTCACCTCTACCCTGGTCACGGGTTGCTGGGGGGCGGGTTCACCGGCGACGAGACTTCCATCAGCCCAGGGCATCTCGGTCGCCCGAAAGTCAGGGGGTGCGATCAGGGTTGCACCAAGCGTCAGGCCCAGAACGGACAAGGTTGCCGAGCGGTGTGTGAGCATGGCCGTTGGTCCTCTACGAGCCGCGGATCTGGCCAGCGTGCGATTGTCCCGCTCCCGAGTGTTCGCGCCAACGATGATTCGTGCTTTGCCCGAAACGGGGGACCAGTTAGGGGTCCGGCTCGAATGGCACAAGGATAACGTAAGCATCCGGGGGCGTCCGACTTGCGCCACGACGCCTCGGGGATGCTGAGCGGCCCCCTTGGTGGGTAGACTCGCGGTTATCAACTCCCCGCCAGTCGCCGCACCAAGGAGGCCACCATGGCGCAGTCTACCGCAACGGACCCCCGTGACCAATTCGTCTCCACCCGCGAACAGCTCGCTTCCCACCAGGGGCTCCCCTTCCTGGCCCTCCTCTCCCGCTTCCGCGTCGAGGCCGCCTGCCGCGCCCTGGGCCATCACTGGAGGGAGCGGATCTACCTCCCCTGGATCACCCTGAGCTTGTTCCTCTCGCAGGTCCTCTCCGACGACCACTCCTGCGACGATGCCGTCAACCGATTCCAGAAGTTCCGCCACGACCGCGGGCTCCCGCCGGTCTCGCCCGCGACCGCCAGCTACTGCGAGGCCCGAGACCGCTTGCCCGAGGGCGTCTTCTGGGACCTGGTCCGCCGCACCGGACGAGCGATCCACGACAAGGCCGATCCCTCCTGGCTCTTCCATCTCCGCCCGGTCAAGATCATCGACGGCTCGACCGTGTCCATGCCCGACACGCGGCGCAACCAGGAGGAGTACCCCCAGCCGAGGAGCCAGGCCCCCGGGCTGGGCTTCCCGATCGCGCGGCTGGTGGTCGTCTTCAGCCTGGCCGTCGGCACGGTCCTCGATGCCGCGCTCGGCCCCTATCGTGGCAAGCAGACCGGCGAGCTGGCGCTGCTGCGCATGGTCATTGACGAATTCCGCCCCGGCGACATCGTGCTGGCCGACCGACTCTTCTGCTCCTACTGGGCGATCGCGACGTTGAAGGCGCGGGGCGTCAACGTGGTGATGCGGCTGCATCAGCGCCGACGGTCCGACTTCCGGTGCGGGCAGCGGCTGGGCCGGGACGATCACGTCGCCGTGTGGAGGAGGCCCGAGCAGATCCCCGCCTGGATGAGCCGGGAGGAATACGAGGCGATGCCGAAGTGGCTACCGATCCGCGAGGTCCGCGTGAGGATAACCGACAAGACCAAGCGGGTGCGTCAGCTGGTGATCGCCACGACGCTGCTGGATGCGAAGGAGTACCCGATCGAGGAGCTGGCGGCGCTGTTCCGGCGGCGGTGGCACGCGGAGCTGGACCTGCGGACGCTCAAGTCGGATATGCATATGGATATCCTGCGGACGCGGAGCCCGGAGATGGTGAGGAAGGAGGTGGCGGCGCACCTGCTGGCGTACAACCTGATCCGCGGCGTGATGGCCGAGGCGGCGCGGGCGGAGGGTATCGAGCCGCGTCGGCTGAGTTTCAAGGGGTCGTTGCACACGGTGAGGAACTTCGAGGCGTCGCATCTGTACGACGCGGAGCGGATCGCATCGGACTTGCCGCGGCTGGTGATGTTGATCGGCAAGAAGCGCGTGGGGGACCGACCGGACCGCTACGAACCGCGTGCGGTGAAGCGGCGGCCGAAGCCGCATCCGCTGCTGCGGATGACTCGCAAGAAGGCCAAGGCCCTGATCGAACGGGGGATCATACCATACGAGAAGATAAAATAGCACTCGTTGATGAATGAGACACAAATCTTTGTCCCTCAGGGACTTGAGCTATCCTTGTGCCATTCGGGTCCGGCTCCGCCCTGCCCGGCGCACGTCGATCAAATCAAAATAGTATTCGGATTCCTCTACGGAGACAGTTTCCTATCGTCACGCGTGTCCAAACGGCCACAAGACTTTGAGAAAAAGAGAATACGCAAACCCTCTTGACGGGGGGTCGAATAATTAATGTACCGATTTCATGCGGCCCCACGGGCCAGCCGGCCGACCTTCGCACCGGGTCGAGAACCGCGAATGGTGCGTCGATCGCACCTCCACAGGTTCAGGATCGACGACGAAGATCGTAAGGTCAACCTCGCCCTGGCGATGGCCGGCGCAACAACATCCCCCGATGTGCCATGCTCACTCAGATCGCCGAGCGCACCGCGACGCGCGGGGATCGGATCGCGCCAGGTCTGGGACCGGGCCAATCAAGGTCCTCCGGACAGCACGGGGCAAGCGGTCAGCCGGCCCATCCGGCGAGCTCGCAAGCACCACCGTGCATGCAAATTGTCGCCCGAACGTCCAAAGAACCTGCCGCCAGGCGCCGACTGGGAGGGTCAGGGAGCCTGTCAGCCGCCCCACCCTTCACCGCCGACGATGCGAAGAGGCGGGCGCCGGGCGTCGCCGGGTCCCAGAAAGGGGGCATGATTAATATTTCATGCAATCACCCAATGTCAATCATGTCCCCTTTTTTGCCCCCCGGGGCCTTGATGCTCCTGTTCGGCCGCGCACCAAGGAGATGAAGACCTTCGAGGCTCGGCTCGAATGTTCGGCGACCCTTCCCGACTACGACATCACGATCAAGCCGGCGAGAAGGAAATCACAGGGAATCTAATTCCTGCCGGACGCCTTACCCAGTGATGCCACCACGATTGCACGCAAGCACAAACACGCATTAATCAACGCTCGCAAGCACCCCGACGCAGCGGCTCGACAAGAGGGGGCCACCATGGTAAGCTGAGAACCAAAGGAGACACCCCATATGAACACCCATTTGCCCGCAGACTTGGAGCAATTCGTGCAAGCCCAGGTCCAAAGCGGACGCTTCACCTCCCCCGACGAGGCCATCGCCGCCGGTGTGCGTCTGCTCCGCCAGCAGGAAGAAGCCGAGGAGGCCCGCACGCTGGAAGGCATCCGCCAGGGACTGGATGACATGCACGCCGGGCGAACCCAGCCCCTGGCCGAAGCGTTCGCTGACATCCGCCGCGACCTGAATCTGCCCCAAGGTTCATGAAATACCGCATCGAGCTGGCCGCGACCGCCAAGGCGGATATCCGCAGCCAAGCCCAATGGCTCCGCGAGAACAGGTCGCCCGCCTTCGCCGACAAATGGCTGGACGGCCTCTATAAAGCCATCGACACCCTGCAAAACCGGCCCCTGCGTTGCCCGGTCGCCGCCGAGAGCGACAAGTTCCCCGCGGAAATCCGCGAATTGCTCTACGGCCGCCGTGGCAAGCGGACACACAAGCATCGGATCATATTCACCGTCAACGACGACGCCGTCTACGTCCTCTATGTCCGTCACACCGCCCGTGACGAGCTGGAGCCGTAGCATGGATCAAGAACGCAAGGCCGAGGAGCGAACCGACGCCCTGCTGCTTGAAGGGCTGGATTCCGGCCAACCAATTACCGCCACCCCGGAATATTGGAGACTCCTCGCTCGAGACCCCCGGGTTATTGGCGCAACCCCGAACGAGTCAACGACGTAACCTCGTTCCCGCGGTCTCCGTGGGAATGCCGTCCGGGACGCTCCTGCGTCCTCGGGCCTCCGCCGGCGACGCCGAGCGTCGAAGACGGCATCCCCACGGAGACCGTGGGAACGAGGTGGATCGCCTTCGCGGTGGTGTGCGGCGAGGAGTGTCGGAGATTCGGGCCCTGCTCGCTACCCTGGGCCGGTGAACTGAGCATCGCGAGCTTTTCTCGTGACCCGGTCGGGTATTTCCGTCTCTTGAGTGTAGAGGCCCGAACTCCGCCGCTTCAGGAGCACCGACGATGGCCGACGACCGACGCTGCCCGCGCTGTGGTCAACCCCTGCCCCCGGATGTCCCCAACGGCACCTGCCCGGCCTGCCGGCTCCGCGCCGGGCTGAAGGCGGGAGCCCGGGCCGCGCCCCTGGACGACTCGAACGACGACGAGGTCCCCTCCGGCCTCGAGCCGACCATGCCGGGCCGGGTGCTGGAGAGCCTCGCGCACTCGATCGGCTCCGTCCCCCGCGTCCTGCTCCCCGACACGGCGGCCGACGACCGGGATGTCGCCATCATCAAGCCGTCGTCGGACGAGATGCCCTCGCCTGGCCTTCGCGGCGACCGGTACCAGCTCTTCGGCGAGATCGCCCGCGGCGGCATGGGCGCCGTCCTCAAGGGCCGCGACGCCGACCTCGGCCGCGACCTGGCCGTCAAGGTCCTGCTGGAGGCGCATCGCGAGAAGCCCGAGCTCGTCCGTCGGTTCGTCGAGGAGGCGCAGATCGGCGGCCAGCTCCAGCACCCGGGGATCGTCCCGGTCTACGAGCTGGGGACCTTCGCCGACAGCCGGCCCTACTTCACCATGAAGCTGGTCAAGGGGCGGACCCTGGCGGCCAACTGCTCAAGGAGCGGCCGAGCCCGGCGGATGACCTGCCGCGGTTCCTGGGCATCTTCGAGCAGGTCTGCCAGACGGTGGCCTACGCCCACGCCCGGGGCGTGATCCACCGCGACCTGAAGCCGTCGAACGTGATGGTCGGCACCTTCGGCGAGGTCCAGGTGATGGACTGGGGCCTGGCCAAGGTGCTGAAGGAAGGGGGCGTCGCCGACGAGCCGCCCGCCAGACCCGGAGCCGCAGCCCGGCGGTGAGCGTGATCCAGACCGTGCGGAGCGGCTCGGAGGTCGACGACTCGCAGGCCGGCAGCGTGCTGGGGACGCCGGCCTACATGGCGCCCGAGCAGGCCGGGGGCGAGATCGAGCGACGTCGACCGCGCGGGCCGACGTCTTCGGCCTGGGCTCGATCCTCTGCGAGGTCCTGACCGGCCAGCCGGCCTACACCGGGCGGAGCGCGCCGGAGGTGATCCGCAAGGCGATGCGGGGCGACACGGCCGACGCCCTGGCCCGGCTCGACGCCTGCGGGGCGGAGCCCGAGCTGATCGCCCTGGCGAGGGATTGCCTGGCCGCCGAGCCGGAGGACCGGCCGCGCGACGCCGGCGCCGTGGCCGGGCGGATGACCGCCTACCTCAGCCGGCGTGCAGGAGCGGCTCCGCGCGGCCGAGCTGGCGCGGGTGGAGGCCGACGCGCGGGCCGAGGAGGAGCGGAAACGGCGAAAACTCGCCCTGGCGTTGGCCGCCGCCCTGCTGGGGCTGGTGACCATCGGCGGCACCGGGACGGCGGTGTACTGGCAGCAGCGGCGCGACCAGGCGGCGCGGCTGGAGCTGGCGCTGCGGGAGGTGACGCTGCTGCGCGGCCAGGCCGAGTCCGACCCGCAGGGGGATCCGGCAAAGTGGCAGGCGGCCGTCGCGGCGGCCCAGCGAGCCGGGGATTTGCTGGGGCCGCTGATCGACGGGCCATCGCGGCGGCAGGTGCAGGCTCTCCAGAAGCAGGTGGACGAGGCGGCTCAGGCGGCCGGGCGCGACGCGAACCTGCTCCGCGCCGTGGTCGAACATCCGTTCGGCCGAGGCCGACGACCCCAACGGCTCGGCCAGCGACGCGGCCTACGCGGCGGCGTTCCGGGACGCCGGGCTCGACCTCGACGCGCTGGGGCCGGAGGCCGCCGCGGCCCGAATCCGGACCCGGCCGGCGGGGATGGCCCTGGCCCTGGCCGCGGCCCTGGATGACTGGGCGAATCAGCGCCGCAAGGCCCGGCCCAAGGACGAGCGAGGGCTGGCGCCGATTGATCGTCGCCGCCCGCGCCGCCGACCCCGACAAGATCCGCGACCGACTGCGGGAGGCCTGGTCCCAGCCCGATGCCAAGGCTCGTGCGAGGGCCGTTGCTCGAGCTGGCGAAGCAGGCCGATCCCCGGACCTGGCCGCCGACGAGCCTGACGCTCCTGGGCGACGCTTTGGCCGAGGCGGACGAGCACGAGGCCGCCGCCGACTTGCTCCGCCGCGCCCAGGCGCACTACCCGGGCGACGTCTGGCTCAACTACAACCTGGGACGCGAGCTGGAGGCGGTCCATCCGCCGCGGACCGAGGAGGCGATCGGCTACTACACGGCGGCCCGCGCCCTCCGCCCCGAGACCGGCCACGAGCTGGCGCATGCGCTGGAGGGCCGAGGCCGCGGCGCCGAGGCGATCGCGGTGTTCCAGGACCTGGTCGTGCTTCGCCCCGGCAACGGCCGGCACTGGAGCTGCCTGGGTAACCTCCTCAAGACGCGAGGGGATCGCGCCGGGGCCGATGCGGCGCTGGACAAGGCCGTCGAGGCCTTGCGCGAGGCGATCCGGCTCCAGCCCGACCTCGCCTACGCCCACGCCAACCTCGGCGTCGCCCTGATGCGCCAGGGGAAGCTGGACGAGGCCATCGCCGAGTACCGCGAGGCGATCCGGCTGAGGCCCGACGACGGCACGACCCACTTCAATCTCGGCACCGACCTGGGACGTCAGGGGAAGCCGGGCGAGGCGATCGCCGAGTACCGCGAGGCGATCCGGCTCCAGCCCGACCACGCCTACGCCCACTCGAACCTCGGCCTCGCCTTGCTGGCCCAGGGGAAGGTGGATGAGGCGATCGCCGAGTTTCGCGAGGCGATCCGGCTCAAGCCCGACTTCGCCCACGCCAACCTCGGCAACGCCCTGCGCCGCCAGGGGAAGCTGGACGAGGCCATCGCCGAGTACCGCGAGGCGATCCGACTCCAGACCGACGACCACATCGGCCACTACAACCTCGGCGACATCCTGAGGGCCCAGGGGAAGCTGGGCGAGGCGATCGCCGAGTACCGCGAGGCGATCCGGCTCCAGCCCGACTACGCCTACGCCCACTCCAACCTCGGCCTTGCCCTGCTGGCTCAGGGGAAGGTGGATGAGGCGATCGCCGCGCACCGTGAAGCGCTGCGGCTCAACCCCAACTTCCCCAACATCCCCAACAATCTGGCCTGGGCCATGGCCCTGACGCCCGATCGCCCGCCCCGCGATTACGACGAGGCTGGCGCCCTCGCCCGCAAGGTAATCGATCTCGAGCCGGAGAGGGGCAGCAATTACAACACGCTGGCGCTGGCGGAATACCGTCGCGGCCGCTGGGACGACGCGATCGCTGCGAGCGAGCAATCCATCAAACTGATCAAGGGCGTTGACGCCTCCAACTGGTTCTTCCTGGCCATGGCGCACGCCCGGAAAGGGGAGAAAGCCAAGGCGATGACCTGGTTCGACAAGGCGGTCGCGTGGACCAAGGAGAAGGCTCCCAAGGACCCGGAACTGCTCCGGTTCTGGCCGGAGGCGGCCAGGTTGCTGGGCCGGCCTGGGCCGGCGGAGGAAAAACGCTGAACGGGCGAGGATGGTCAGACCGACCCGTCAGGTCTGCGACCGGGCCAAGGTCAAGGTCCTCCGGACAGCACGGGGCAAGCGGTCAGCGGGCCCGTCCGGCGAGCTCACAAGCAATACCGTGCATGCAGATTGTTGCCCGAGGCCTCGAAAACCTGCCGCCAGGCGCCGATTCGGTGGGCGGGGAGCCTGTCAGACGCCCCATCCTTCACCGCCGACGATGCGAAGAGGCGGGCTCGGGGCGTCGCCGGGCGACGATTCCTTCGGGACGCCGCGGATCCGAAGCTTGGGGGTGGAATCCGCCAGGGCGACATCCTGGACCATGCGGTGGGCCGGAACCCGACGGACGTCACCCCGCCGACTGCCGGCAGCAAGCCGGGCGGGCCGGGTCGGGGCGGATCGGGTGCCGCGGTGTCGGTCGCGGTTGCGGCGCGGCACGGGAGCACAATGCTGGTCCTTGTGGGCACCGATCCGATCGGAACGCGGCGGGCCGTCGTCCGGGAAGACCGCGGACTCCGTCCGGGCGAGATCCGGGGCGACGTGTCGGCGATGCCGGGTGTTCCGCGTCGAGCGCGTCGACGACGAGATCGATGCACGAAGACGAAATCGCTGATCAGGCTCGCGATCCTCGGCATGTCGCGAGTCCGATCATCACCCCGGCGACGCGGCGAAGAGCGGCACACCGGCGCCGACGAGCCCGACACGCGAGCGAGTGGGTGGGGGCGAGTGGGGACGTCCACCGGGATCCGCTCGCTGGCGCGTCGGGCTGTCGGCGCAACACAACCGCCAGGCTTTACTCCGGCGCTGGATCGCCCTCGATCGCGCGGATGACCCGGCACGGGTTGCCCGCGGCGAAGACGCCATCGGGGATGTCCCGCGTGACCACGCTGCCGGCCCCGATCACCGACCGCGAGCCGATCTTCACGCCGGGGCAGAGGATCGCACCACCGCCGACCCAGACGTCCGAGCCGACCTCGATCGGCCGGGCGAACTCCTGCTTGCGACGGAGCGCCGCGTCCATCGGGTGGGTCGCCGTGTAGATCTGCACGGCCGGCCCGAACAGCGTGAAGTCGCCGATCGTGACCCGGCACACGTCGAGCACCACGCAGTTGAAGTTGAAGAACACCCGCTCGCCCAGCCGGATGTTCGACCCGTAATCGCAGTAGAACGGCGGCTGCATCCAGACGGTCTCGCCCCCGCTGCCGAACAGCTCGCGGAGGATCCGCCGACGAGCGTCGGCCTGGGCCTCCCGCGTGGCGTTCAGGTCCTGGCAAAGGTCCCTCGCGCGGTCGCGGGCCCGGACGAGCTCGGGGTCCATCGGGTCGTACAGCTCGCCCGCCAGCATCCTGTCCCATTCGGTCGTCATGGAAGAAGCCTCGCAATCGGATCGAACAACGCCCGCCAACGGTGTTGACGGGCCGGATCGCGTTCCGCATCCCCTCCATGATGAAAGGATCGTGCCGGCTGCCCGGCGGGGCAAGTGGGTTCCACCGCCAATCTTCACCGAATGCGCCGAGAGGGTATGACCGACGGATGATGTCAGCCCAGCCTCGAGGACCCGGCGACTGACGTCGGCGGTTCGCCGGAGTCGGCGCCGTGCGACCGGCGACGTCCGTCCTCTCCCCCCGCCGTGCGACCGGCCGGGCGAACCGGCGATGTCAGTCGCCGGGTGACCACCGGTCCGGCCCGGTCCCTTCCGCCCGCCGCCGTTCGGCGCGGGTCTCCGACCCGGCCGCGGCCGGGACCGACAGGTCTCCACCGGTCCGGTCCGGTCCGCCCGACCGTCCGGGAGACCCTGTCGGTCAGGTCGTTGGCACTTCCGGTCTCGTGGTCCAGGAGAGGATTCGGACGATCGAACCACAGAGGCACCGAGGCACAGAGAAATCACCGAGAAATCCCGCACTGTCGGACGACGATCTGGCTCGCGGAACAAGCTTCCGACATCAAGTCGAACCGACGAGGGAAGGAGACCGAACCCGGTCGAGGAGGGAGAGCCGAGGGATCACGCCACAGCCTCATCGATCCGCGTGGGGGCTCTTCTCTTCTCGTCTTCTCTCTGTGCCTCGGTGCCTCTGTGGTTCGATTCGATCCCCCCGGGCTGGAGCACCCGATGCAACGCCCCGCCCGGGAGACCTGCGGTCGCGCCGACGGCGGGGTCGGAGACCCTCGCCGAACAGACGGGCGGGTCGGCCGTTCGTCGTTCGCTGGCAAGGACGACTCCCACAAAGGAACCGGTCCGGCCGCGGCCGCCGTTCGGCGCGGGTCTCCGTCCCCGCCGCAGCCGGGCGAACCGGCGACGTCAGTCGCCGGGTCCTCCCTCCCGTGCGACTCCTCAACATCAAACATCCGCCGCACCCCCCGAGCCAATCCCGCACTGTTGCACCCCGGTCCGGCGGAATGGATAATTGTTAAACCTGCCGGATGGAACCTCGCGACCCGATCGAGTCCCCTTGAAACGGAATCCTTCCCCGATGACTCAACGACAGACGGACCTCGGGCCGCGTGCCATGATGCGCTGGGGAAGGGTGCTGGCTGGCTGCTGGCCATCGCGGCGGCATTGCTGATCGTCCCGCTCAGGTCGATGCCGCCGGCCCGCGCGGCGGACGGCGATGGTGATGGCAAGACCGCGGCCGGGAGCACTGCGTCGCCAGCGGATCCGGCGATGGCCGGGAAGCTCGAGGGCGAGCTGAAGGCCCAGGTCCGGCCGATCCTCGATCGCTACTGCCTCAAGTGCCACTCGAGCGAGGAGCCGGAGGGGGACATCGACTTGCAGCGCTTCACCTCGCTGGCCGAGTCCCGCCGGGGCTCCGCCACCTGGCGGAAGGTCGTCGAGGTGCTCGACAAGGGCGAGATGCCGCCGCCCGAGGCCCGGCAGCCGAAGCGCCGAGGATCGCCAGGCCCTGCGCGGCTGGGTCGGCCGCTACCTCGATTTCGAGGCCCACCAGATCGGCCGGCGACCCGGGCCGGGTCGTGATGCGACGGCTGAGCAATGTCGAGTACACCCGCACCGATCCGCGACCTGACCGGCGTGCCGCTCGACCCGGCCCGCGAGTTCCCCCAGGACGGCGCCGCCGGCGAGGGGTTCACCAACACCGGCGACGCGCTGGTGATGTCGCCCGCGCTGCTGGGCAAGTACCTCGACGCCGCCAAGGAGGTCGCCGCGCACGCCGTCCCCCTGCCCGACGGCTTCCGGTTCTCCCGCTCCGCCAGCCGGCGCGACTGGACCGACGAGCTCGTCGCCGAGGTCCGCCGGCTGTACGACCGCTTCGCCGACAAGGAGGGCAAGCTCCCGCTCGACGCCTACCTCGCCGCGACGATCGCGTTGCGAGACGACGCGGCGGGCCGGCCGGTCGCCGAGGCCGAGATCCGCGCGATGGCCGAGCGGCGCGGCCTGAGCCCGCAGTACCTCGGCGACGCTCTGGAAGACGCTCGGCGGACGGCCGATCGCGGCGCCTCCGCCGGGCCGCTCGGCGATCTTCGCGCCCGATGGAAGGCCGCCGGGCCGGGCGACGTGCCGGCGCTGGCGGGTGCGATCCGCGAGTGGCAGGGGGCACTCTGGGGGTTCAACGAGCGTCGCGTACTCCTTCGACGGCGTCTGGCAGGAGCCCGTCGAGCCGGCTGCCGGGTGCGGTCACCTTGCGGCGGAAGTTCCCGGAGGACCTGACCGCGCGGCGAGGTCGTGCGTCTACCTGTCGGCCGGCGAGGCCGGCGACGGGTCGGCCGGCGACGTCGTCGTCTGGGGGCGGCCGCGGCTGGAGAAGCCCGGCCGGGATGCGGCTGTTGCTCCGCGACGCTTCGTGGCCTGTCGCGGTACCTGGCCGGCCGCCGCCGCGAGACGCTCGCCGCGACCGGGCGGTATCTCGCCGCCGCGGCCGAGGCGCCCGCCGGCTGCGACCGGCGCGGATCGGCGAGCTGGCCCGCAAGCACGACGTCCCGGCCGACGCCGCTGGCCGCGTGGCTCGACTACCTCGGCCTGGCGGGCGAGGCGCCGGTGCGGATCGCGGGCTACCTCACCGACAAGACGCCCAGCAACGGCGGCTTCGACTTCGTCAAGGCTGGGCGACCGGCGACCTGCCCATCCTGGTCGCCAACTCGTCCGACACGCGAGGTGAACATCCCCGGGCGGGTCCAGCCGCACGGCGATCGTCGTGCATCCCTCGCCCGACCGGGCGGTCGGCGATCGGCTGGCGGAGCCCGATCGCCGGCCAGGTGCGCGTCGCCGCGACGGTCGCCGACGCCCACGGCGGCTGCGGCAACGGCGTGGCCTGGTCGCTGGAGCTGCGCCGCGGCGGCCTCCGCCGACGGCTCGCGGCCGGCGTGTTCGGCGACGGGCAGAAGGCGACGATCGCGCCGATCGACGGACCTCGACGTCCAGGTCGGCGACCTGGTCTCGCTGGTGATCGGCCCGCGCGACGGCAACCACGGCTGCGACTCCACCGAGGTCGACCTGGAGATCACGCCGACTCGGGCGCCGGCGCCGCGACCTGGCGGCTCGCGCCGGACGTCTCCGGCGACCTGCTGGCCGGCAACCCCCACGCCGACCGCCAGGGCCATCGCGACGTCTGGCATTTCTACTCCGAGCCGGCCGGCGATCGACGGGTCGCAGCCGGTCGTCCCCGCCGGCTCGACGCTGGCCCGGTGGCTCTCGGCCGACAGAGGCCGGACGACCGAGGCCCGGCTCGCCGCCGAGGTCGTGCGGTTGCTGACGGCCCCGCGCCGCCGGCCGGCAAGGAAGACGACCCCGACGCCGTGCTCTATCGCCAGGCCCGCTCGCTCGACGGCCCGCTGTTCGGCCCGCTGGCCGCGGCATGGGACCATCGCGACCGCCCCGGCCACCGGCTCGGAGGCATCGGGGCCTCGACCCGGCGCTGTTCGGCAAGCCGGTCGATGGCGGCGCGGCGGTGGAAGCCGAGAGCCTGGCCGTCGCGGCGCCTTCGGTGCTGGAGATCCGCATCCCGGCCGAGCTGGCCGCCGGCCGCGAGCTCGTCGTCTCGGGCGGCCTGGCACCCGGCAACGGCGCCGAGGCGAGCGTGCAGCTCGAGCTGACCGACCGGCCCGTCGCGCGCGAGTCGCTCGGCCGGCTGCGGCCGGGCGTGCCGGTCGTGGTCCAGCGCCGGCGGTCGCGCATCGCGCGCGGTTCGAGGCCGGGATGGACGAGTTCCGCCGCGTCTTCCCCGCCGCGCTCTGCTTCCGCCAGATCATGCCGGTGGACGAGGTCGTCACGATCGATCCAGTTCTTCCGCGCGGACGAGCCGTTCGCCCGGCTGATGCTCGACGACGCCGGCCGCGCCCGGCTCGACCGGCTCTGGGACGAGCTGCACTACGTCAGCCAGGACGGCATCCGCGTCTACCAGACGTTCGACCAGATGCTCGGCTTCGCCTCGCAGGAGGGCCAGACGGCCAAGGTCGAGGCCTCGCGCAAGCCGATCACGGCCTCATACGAGGCGCCGTCGAAGGTGCAGGCCGCCTCCGAGCCGAAGCACCTCGACGCCCTGCTCGCCTTCGCCGCGCGGGCGTATCGCCGGCCGCTGGCGGACCGCGAGGACGACGAACTCCGCAGGCTCTACCGGCGGCTCCGCGGCGAGGAAGCTGAGCCACGACGAGGCCTTCCGGCTGATGCTGGCCCGGGTGCTGGTCTCGCCGGACGTTCCTCTACCGGGTCGAGCGGCCCGGGCCGGGCACCGAGGCGCAGCCGGTCTCGGACTGGGAGCTCGCCAGCCGGCTGAGCTACTTCCTCTGGGCCTCGATGCCCGACGACGAGCTCGCCCGGCTGGCCGCCGCCGGGCCGGCTGCGGGACCCCGACGTCCTGGCCGCGCAGGCGCGGCGGATGGTCCGCGACGAGCGGGCCCGCGGCCTGGCGACCGAGTTCGCCTGCCAGTGGCTGGAGATCCGCGACTTCGACACCCACGACGAGAAGAGCGAGCGGCATTTCCCGACGTTCGCCGCAGGTCCGGCCCGACCTCCACGAGGAGGCCGTGCGGTTCTTCGTCGACCTGTTCGCCCGCGACGGCTCGATGCTCGAACTGATCGACGCCGACCACACCTTCCTGAATGAGTCGCTGGCGAAGCATTACGGCATCGCGGGCGTGAAAGGTCCGCGACTGGCGACGGGTTGACGGCGTGCGGTCGCACGGCCGAGGCGGCGTGCTGGCCCTGGGCGCCGATGCTGGCGACGCAGGCGGGCGCCTCGCGGACGAGCCCGGTATTGCGGGGCAACTGGCTGCTCGAGACCCTGCTGGGCGAGCGGCTGCCCAAGCCGCCGAAGAACGTCCCGCAGCTCCCCGAGGACGAGGCGGCGACCGACGGCCTGACCGTCCGCCAGCTCGTCGAGAAGCATCGCAGCGTCGCCTCGTGCGCCGGCTGCCACAACCGCATCGACCCGTTCGGCTTCGCCCTCGAAGGCCTATGACCCGATCGGCCGGTTCCGCGAAGACGGACCTGGGCGGCCGGCCGGTGGATACCCGCGCCGAGCTGAAGGACGGCACGCGGTTCGACGGGCTGGACGGGCTGAAGGCGTACCTGCTGACGAAGCGTCGGGAGGAGTTCCGCCGCCAGTTCTGCCGCAAGCTGCTGGGCTACGCCCTGGGACGCGCCGTGCAGCTCTCCGACGAGCCGCTGATCGACGAGATGCTCCGGCGGATGGACCAGCGGAGAACCGGGTCTCCGCCGCGGTCGAGACGATCGTCCGGAGCAAGCCGTTCCGGTATCATCGGGGGAGCGTCGAGTCGCCCGGTTCGTGAACAACACCTTGATCCCGCGAGGCACCGCCATGATCGATACGAGCCCGACGCGCCAGCGAGTGGATTCCGACGGCGATGATCCATCCACTCGCCTGCGCGGATCGCGCACGATCGGGAGTTTCCCGCCGATACGAGCCCGACGCGCCAGCGAGTGGATTCCGACGGCGATGATCCATCCACTCGCTGGCGCGTCGGGCTCTCTGGCGCAACGCAACCGCGAGGCGATCTCAGATGATCCTTCGCTCGGCAACCCTCGGGATCAGCGCCTTCGATGGACAGCCTCTCGCGCTCCTGCTGCCCGCGGTCGGACAACGATAGGGGAGGACTCCATGAGACTTCTCGTGGTCACGCTCTGTTGCCTCGTCGCTCCGCCGATCGTTCGGGCCGATCCCGCCGAGGACGCTGCTTTCATGATGATCAAGCAGCTCGGCGGGTGGGTCGGAAAGGATGGTAAATACGTAAGTCTGTCGCCACCAATGTGACAGACGCCGATCTCAAGAAGCTGGTGACACTCAAGAATCTCAGCACCCTCGATCTCTCGGACACCAATGTGACGGGTGCCGGGATCAAGGAGCTGGCGGCCCTCAAGAACCTCACCACCCTCTATCTCTCCGGACCGAAGGTGACGCCCGCCAGCTTGAAGGAGTTGACGGCACTCAAGAGCCTGACCGCCCTCTATCTTTTCGGGACCAACGTAACGCCCGACAGCTTGAGGGAGGTGGCGGCCCTCGAGAACCTCACCACCCTCGACCTCACCCGATCGGATGCGACGGACGCCGGCCTGAAGGAGCTGGCGGCCCTCAAGGACCTCACCACCCTCGACCTCTATCAGACGAAGGTGACCGACGCCGGCCTGAAGGAGCTGGCGGCCCTCGAGAACCTCACCACCCTCGACCTCACCAGGACGATCGTGACGGACGCCGGCTTGAAGGAGCTGGCGGCCCTCGAGAACCTCACGAGGCTCAATCTCCGCGAGACGAGGGTGACGGGTGCCGGCTTGAAGGAGCTGGCGGCACTCAGGAACCTCACCACCCTCAACCTCACCGGGCCCGGCGGGTACGGCGTCGGATCTCCCAAGGCATCCCGGGAGCCGTCGCTGAATGACGCCGGGATGAAGGGGCTGGCGGCACTCAAGAACATCACCACCCTCAATCTCACGAGCACCAATGTGACGGCCGTCGGCTTGAAGGAGCTGGCGGCACTCAAGAGCCTCACCACCCTCAACCTCTCCTGGACGGGGGTAACAGATGCCGACTTGAAGGAGTTGGCCGCCCTCACGAGCCTCACCGACCTCGACCTCTCCTGGACCAATGTGACCGACGCCGGCTTGAAGGAGCTGGCGGCCCTCAAGGACCTCACCACCCTCGACCTCTCCGCCACAGATGTGACGGGTACGGGGATGAGGGACCTGGCCGTCCTCAAGAAACTCACCACCCTCTACTTCTGCGGGCCCAGTACGCACGCCATCCATCCTGGAGCGAAGGGCCGGGAGGCGTCGCTGACGGACGCCGGGGCGAAGGGACTGGCGGCCGTCGAGAGCCTGACCGCCCTTGACCTCACCTTGAACGAGGTGACGGACGCTCAATTGAAGGAGCTGGCGGCCCTCAAGAATCTCACCGCCCTCGACCTCAGTTGCTCACGGGTGACGGACGCCGGCGTTAAGGAACTGGCGGCCTTCCGGAACCTCCGCATCCTCTCCCTTTACGAGCCCTGGAAGGTGACGGATGACGGAGTCAAGCAACTCGCGACCCTCAAGAACCTCACGTACCTGGACCTCTGGGCGACCGAGGTATCGGACACCGGGTTGATGGAACTCTTGGCAATCCCGGGGCTGGCCCACCTTGGTGTGGCGGACACCAGGGTTTCGGAGGCCGGGAAGAAGGAGTTCCAACGGAGGAATCCCCGGTGCGAGCTGTCCGTTCCCCCGTGGCAATACGCAATAAAGCAGTGATGGTCAACGACCTTCCCGGGACAGACTTTGAATTCAGTGGTCCTTTATAACCGACAAGGGCAAACCCCATGACCGACTACCGCCTCTCGCGACGATCGATGCTCCGCGGCCTGGGCGTCTCGATGGCCTTGCCGTGGATGGAGTCGCTGCCGGTCTGGGGCGACGAGCCCTCGGGGCGGACGCAAGCCAGCGAGCCGCCGGTGCGGCTGGCCGTGCTGTTCTCGGGCAACGGCTATCACAGCACCGAGTGGTGGGCCAAGGGCGAGGGCAAGGACCTGAAGCTCGGCAAGGTCCTCGAGCCGCTGAATGACGTGCGCGAGAAGGTGCTGTTCATCAAGGGCCTGTACAACGAGGAGGCCCAGAAGGGCAATATCCACAGCTCGCAGACCGGCAACATCCTGTCGGGTGCGCCACTGGCCTCGGGCGGCGAGATCCGGTCGGGGACGAGCATGGACCAGGTGGTCGCGCAGCGGCACGGCCGATCGACCAAGGTGCCCAGCCTGGTGCTCGCCTGCGAGAAGGCGATCGCCTCGGTGCATCGCAACTATTCGATGCTCTATAGCTCGCACATCTCGTGGAGCTCGCCCACGACACCGACACCGCTGGAGCTCTACCCGGCGCTGGCGTTCGACCGGATGTTCAAGGACGAGGCCCGGCGCGGCGATGAGAGCGTCCTCGACGCGGTGCTCTCCGACGCCAAGGACCTGCGCGGGCAGGTCAGCACGACCGACCGCCGCAAGCTCGACGAGTACCTGGACTCGGTGCGCGAGGTCGAGCAGCGGATCGAGCAGGCGGGCAAGGCGGGCCAGCTCCAGGGCTGGCGGCCCACGCTGGACAAGCCCAATATCCCTCGGCCGCCCGACGGTGTGCCGCAGGACATCGCCGAACACATGCGGCTGATGTGCGACATCCTCGTCCTGGCGTTCCAGACGGATACGACGAGGGTCTGCACGCTCAAGCTCAACAACGACCACTCGGCGCTGCGGTTCCCCAACCTGGGCGTCGATTACATGATCCACCACCTGCTGTCGCACTCGCTGACCTCGGCCGACTGGCTGAAGGTCAACCAGTTCTTCGTGCAGCAGCTCGCCTACATCGCGAAGAAGCTCGACGCGATCGACGAGGGCGGCCGCACGGCGCTCGACAACTCGATGATCCTGCTGTGCTCGAGCATGCTGACGGGCGGCGCACGACGCGTCGCAGTTGCCCGCGGTGATGGTCGGCCGCGGCGGCGGCAAGATCCGGACGGGCCGAGCCCTGGACTACACGGGCAAGCCCAACCGCCAGATGTGCCGGCTGTACCTGTCGATGATGGACAAGACCGGCGTGCACCTCGACCGGTTCGGCGACGCGACCGAGCGGCTGGCGGAGGTCTAAAGCGAGCAACGCATGTGTGGCCCGCGGACGTGGTAGCGAAGATCACCGACCACGGACCCGGTTCGGTGCGGTGCGGTTCGGTCCGATCGAGTCGGACGGATTGGACCGGGCCGGTCCCGGCGGGCGGGCCGGGCCGTTGTTGGAGCCGGCTCCTGCCGGCGATCGGGCGGGCCGAGGCCGCGTGACCGCGTCCCCGGTCCTCCTCGCCCTTCACCCTTCACCCCTCACCCCCAGGCTCCTGCCGGCGATCGGCCGGGCCGGCCGGCCCCGAACGTTGGCCTGTGAGACACCCGGCTGTTCGGCGCTCGAACGCGATGGTCGCGGCAACCTCAGGAGGATTCGCGTGCACCGGCCGACGCGGCGCGGAGGCGTTCGAGCGTCTCGGCATCGGTGGTGACGGCTCCGACCCGCCGGCCGGGCCGGTCGGCGGCGTGGAAGTCGCTGCCGGCGATGCCGACCAGCCCCAGCCGCGGGGCCATCTCGCGCAGGCGGCGGCCCAGGCCGCGCGAGCAGCCTGGCCCGTCGACCTCGACTGCCCGCATGCCGGCCTCGGCGAGCACGCGGATCGACGACTCGCCGAAGTCGTGCGGCGGGTGCGCCAGGGCGGCCACGCCGCCCGCCCGGTCGATCAACCCGATGGCCTCGATCGCGTCGAGCAGCGGCTTCGCGACGCACGCCGGGCGATCGTCGCCCAGGTACTGGAGGAACGCCTCGCGCACGCCGCCCACCTGGCCGGTCCTCGCCAGATAGTCGGCCAGATGCCGACGGCCGAGTACCGCGCGGGGGAAGGCCCGCCGCACCTCGTCCAGCTCGACGTACAGCCCCAGCTCGCGCAGCCGGTCCGCCATGGCGACGATCCGCCGCGCCCGGCCTTCTCGCAGCGTGGCCATCGCCGCGGCGAGACCCGGGTCGTCCTCGCGGAAGAAGTAGCCCAGGACGTGCAGCTCGCGGCCGACGTGCCCGCAGGTCAGCTCGACGCCGGCGACCAGCTCGACGCCCCAGTGCCGCGCCTCGGGCCGCGCGACGCCCAGCGCCGAGACGGTGTCATGATCGGTGATCGCCAGGGCCGACAGGCCGGCCCGCGCCGCCGCCACGACCACCTCGCAGGGCGAGCACGCCCCGTCGGAATGCGTCGTGTGGACGTGCAGGTCGGCACCGGCTCCGGGGCCGGGCTGTGACGTGCGGCCAGGCCCCGACCCGTTCGGCCGCGCGGGCACGTTACTTGGCAGGCGTGGCATCCGTTGCCCCGGTCCGGTCGGCGTCGTCATCGCGCTGCGGGGTCTCGATTCCCGGGTCGGCCGCGGCGGCCTCCTGCTCGGCCAGGCGCCGCCTCGAGTGCGCGGGATGCGTCGCCTCGATGGCCTCGGCCTGCGCCTGCAATTCCGACTGGAGCACCCGGTCGAGGATGCCGTTGACGAACCGGCTCGACTGGGCCGTGCTGTACCGCTTGGCCAGCTCGAGCGCCTCGTTGATCGCGACCCGCGACGGGATCTCGCGGCAGAAGAGCATCTCGTAGGCGCCCAGCCGCAGGATATTGCGGTCGATGGCCGCCATGCGGTCCAGCCGCCAGTTCTCGGCGGCGTCGGAGATCAGCGCCGTCGATCCGGGCCTGGTGCTCCTTGACGCCGGCGATCAGGCTCTCGGTGAACTCGCAGAGCTTGCGGTCGCCCAGCAGCCGTCGCTGGATGAACAGCCGGACCTCGCCCGTCGAGACGCCGGGGTTCTGCTCCACCAGGTAGAGGATCTGGAGGGCGACTTCGCGGCCCCGGGATCGTCGCGTCATGTTCGAGAAGTCTCGGATGGGCACGATGCGCCTCACTTCGGTTCGGGCCGGTCCGGTCCGGGCTCGCGACCGGCGCGGCGGTGGATACCGGCGATCCCGCCCGTGGCGTGCCCCTCGCGTCTCGACGACGCGGGCGCAAGGGCAAGGGCGGCCGTCCCCGGCTGTCGGCCGGGGCCCGACCCGCTCGACCCAATTCGCCCCCCCTCGGGTTCGCGCCGGGGGACGGCCGGGGCCATCCCTCGGGGCCTCGCGCACGCCCCTTACTTATGCCCTATCATACGCCATGCCAGCCCGGGGCGGGTAGGGGGTCTCCGGGTCGTAAGCCATCCCGAAGAGTCCGAAGCCGCGTGATCTCGGCAAGGGTCTCGCCTTGCGGGCACCGACCGCCGCCGCCAGGATCAGCGCCGACGCCGACGTGGCGGCAACAGCCGTGCGATGGTGCGCGACCCAACGCCGCGCGCGGATCCTCCACGGCTCGCGCCAGGCCGAGACCGGCTCGTCGGCCAGCCAGTGCTCGACATCCTCGGCCAGCGCCCGCGCCGTCGCGTACCGGTCGCGCGGCTCGGTCGCCAGCGCCTTGACGCAGACCGCCTCGAGCGCCCTCGGGATCTTGGGGTTGAGCGATCGCGGCGGCCGGATCGCCCCGCGCGCGCACCCGGTCGAGGATCTCCTCCGTCGTCTTCCCCACCGCGGGAGCCTCGCCGGTCAGCAGGGCGAACAGGATCGCCCCCAGCCCGTAGATATCGGTCGCCGGCCCGAGCGATTCCATCGAGCCCGCGGCCTGCTCGGGGCTCATGTAGGGCGGCGAGCCGAGCACGCCGATCGTGGGGCCATGACCGCTGCCCGAGGGCGGGACCAGCGTCGCCTCGAGTGCGCCCTCGGTTCGGGACAGCTCGCGACGGCCGGTGGCCTTGGCCAGGCCCCAGTCGATCAGGAGCGTCTCGCCGTACCGCCCCAGCATCACGTTGTGCGGCTTCAGGTCGCGGTGCAGGACACCCTTGCTGTGCGCGAACGCGATCGGCGTCGCAGACGTCGATGAACCGGCCCAGCAGCCGTGCGGAACTCGCCGACGCCCGGGTCGGGCTGCGGGTGCCGCTCGTGGTAGGACTCGATGGCCTCCTTGAGGCTGTCCCCCTCGACGAACCGCATGGCGTAGAACGGCCGGCCGTCGTCGTAGGTGCCCAGGCCTGTAGACGGGGACGATCCCCGGGATGCTCGAGCCCGCCGTTGATCTCCGCCTCCAGCACGAACCGGCCGCGGAGGTCCGCCTCGGCGACCTTGTCGGGCCGGATCTCCTTGAGCGCGACCTCGCGGCCCAGCTCCTCGTCGCGGGCGATGTAGACCCGGCCCAGCCCGCCCTCGCGGTGGAAGCGGAGGATGCGGTACCGCTCGCCGGCGCAGGGACGGGGACGCGTCGCCCGCCGCCGACGCCGACCGGCCATCGCCGTTCGACCCGGCATGCCGGGGGCGAATGGCGGCGAGGCTGGCCTGGAGGTCGGTATCGTGGATCTGCTTCAATTCGTCGCAAATCGCGCCGATCGCGCCGAGCTTCGCCAGGGTCCTCTGCGAGTCGTCGCCGTGCAGCCGGAGATGCTCGGCCAGCAGCGCCTCCAGCAGCGCATGCCGGCAGTCGTCCAGCGCCCCGAGATCGCGCAGGACCCGGCCCATCGGCCGCGACTTGTCGGCGACCCAGGCGGTAAAGGCGGCCAGCAGGACCTCACGAGTGACGAAGTTATTCTGCAGGGCCAGCAGGCCGAAGAGCAGGTTGCGGCCCGAGTCGGCCGGGTCACGGCCGTTCGCCGGTCGGCTGTTCCCCGGCCTGGTGTCCGCCGCGAAGGCGGCGTCGACCACGTCGCCATGCCCGGGGAAGCGGGTGCGATAGGCGGCGGGCCCCACGGGCTCGCCGCGGCCCTGCGCAGCTCGGTCTCCAGCGCCAGCAGCTCGCGGAGCATCGCCGGGCGGTCCGCCGCCTCGGCGACCGCCAGGAAGTCCTCGATCCGGGGCTCGAGGCCGGCCCGCCAGGCGGCCTCGAATCGGTCGCACGCCGCGTCGACCCGCCGCACCGGAGAGTCGGGCGCCGGCCGTCGTCGGCCGGCGGGATGGATGCGTTCACGGCTCGTTCTCCAGCCAGGTCTTGCCGGATCACGTCGAGCTTCCGCGTCACGGTCCGCACGCGCAGCCCAGCCGGGCCGCGATCTCCTCGCGGTCGTATCCCTCCAGCCGAAGGTCGAGGACTTGCCGCAGCGTGTCGTCCCCCAGGCCGTCGGCGGAGGGGGTGGTACTGGTCGACCACCATCGCGGCGAGGTCGGGCGTCGGTTCGGACCCGATGATCCCATCCAGGCCGTTCCCGTGGGACCGATCCTCGACGCCGGCCACGGCCGATTCGCCGACCAGCCGCCCCCCGCCGCGCTTGGCGGCGCCCTGTCGCTCGACCTGGTTGATGGCCTTGCGCACCGTGAGGACGACCAGCAGCCGCCAGAGGTCGTCGCGGTCGGTCAGTCTGGGGAATCGCCCCCCGGCGGCCCCGTGGCAGAAGCTGTCGAAGGCGCTCAGCGCGGCGTCCTCCTCGTCCTCCACGGCTCGACGGCGGCCCCGGAGCTTGCCGCGGGCCATGTGGACCAGGCGGTCGAAGTACCGCTCCCAAAGGTGCTGCGCGGCGCCGTCGCCTCCCGCCTTGAGCTCGCCGATCCAGCGGGTGATCGAGCCGCCCCATCGGGTTGCATGCCCCACCCCCTTTCCGAGTGACGATCGTCGTCGGGTCGCATCGATCGCGATTTTATGCGAGCGATCCGCTGCTTGCAATCACGAGCCCTACCGGTCGGTCGCCGGGCGATCTCGGGGAAATCCTCACAGGTGGCTGTCCCGCGCCGTCGAGCGTTCCGGAGATTAGGGATAGGGCCTGGCTGGCCGCGGCGACCCCGCGTTGGACGAGGAACCATGGCATGTCCGCGATTCGGAGCCGGAAGCCTCTCGATCACCGCCCGCCCGCAAGGCGGCTGCGCCCCGTTTTTCGCCGTCCGGCAACAGGCCGCCGGAGATGAGATTGTCGGCAAGAGGGTAGGGCGGGGTCAGTATCTGACGCGACCCGACCCGACCCGCCCCGACCCGCCCGATATCCGAGCCGACCGACCGTCCGACCGCGTCAGGCTAACAGCCTGACCTACTTCTGCACGGACGGATGGCGGGCCGACTCCTCGTAGGTCAGGCTGTTAGCCTGACTCCGCCTGTCTGTCCCGCGATCCGAGCCGACCGACCGTCCGTCCGACCGCGTCAGGCTAACAGCCTGACCTACTTCCGCACGGACGGCTCGCGCGGGAGGCGTCGCGGGCATGAGGCGGCTCGTGGGCCGACTCCTCGCAGGTGAGGCTGTTAGTCTGACTCCGCCCGCCCGTCCCGTGATCCGGCTCGCCCGCCCGCGTCCGCCTGACAGCCCGACCGGCGTACTTGCCGGCGCGATCCGCGGCCGCCCGTCCGGCCGGATGGGAGGGTGGGAAGACGCTGTCATGCCGAGGCGAGCCGACGTCCCGACGCCCGGCCTCGGCCTGGTCCTTCGGTTGACGTCCACGGGCGCTGCTGAGTAGCGTGAAATCCGGATGTCACCCGACCCGGTCGGCGATCGATGGTGGACAGGCTCACGTTATGAACGAACTGATTTTTATTGTCGAAGAAGCCCCGGATGGGGGCTTCACCGCCCAGGCGCTGGGCGCCTCGATATTCACCGAGGCCAGTACCTGGATCGAGCTCCAGGCCCAGGTCCGCGACGCCGTCAAATGCCACTTCGACGAGGGACAACGACCCCGAATCGTCCGGCTCCATTTCGTGCGCGAGGAAGTCTTCGCCCTATGAGGTTGCCGCGAGACCTTTCGGGCGACGATCTGGCCAGGGTCCTCGAGGGATTGGGTTATGAGATCACCCGGCAGACCGGCTCGCATCTCCGCCTGACGGCCGCCGGGCCGGCGGAGCATCCCGTCACAATTCCACGACACCAATCGCTGCGAGTGGGGACTCTCTCCTCGATCCTCCGCGATCTGGCGGCCTATCATGGAATGACAAAGATGAGCTGATCGAGCGACTCTTTCGTCCGGGTCGATGACTTCGCCCCGGCGCCGTCGGCGAATCCGTTGCGCCGCGAACGGCATGGTTTCTGCACAATGGAACCTCCAACGAGCCCGGGCAAATCCGATCGGGATTGGCCCGGTGCCTGAGCTTCACCGGGTCGTTCGCGCCCGGTTCATCGGGGGAAGGCGAGGCTCCGTCCGAGCAAGATCCCTTCCGGCGCCGGCCCGGACGGATGACGTCGGGGCCCGTCCAGCCGGAGCCTCGACGGCCGTCTGAGCCGCATCCTATCGGCGCCGGCTCGGACGGAGCCACGCCTTCCCCCCACGATCGACCGACCGGCCGGCCGCGCGGACATGCCTGGTCCATCGCCTGGGAGGATTCGCCATGAGGATGAGGGATTTCCGTCGCGCTCGAGCGGCGTCTGCGCTGCTGTTGCCGCTCTTGATGCTCGGGTTGACCGGCTCGCCGGCACGGGCGCAATCGCAATCGCCCGCGCCCGACGGCTCGGGATCGTCGCAACCGCCGCCGCCTCCCGAGCCCCAGAGTCCACCCGCACTCACCGCGCCCGGACCGGCCTCGAGCCCCTGCCGGCCGACGGCGCGACCGATCCCCCGGCCACCATCACGACACCGGCGCCGGCCCGGCCTCGGGGCTCGGTGACAGTGGATGTGGACGTGGCCGAGCCGGGCAGACCGGCGGCGCGGGTGTATGTTGCCAAGGAACCGCCGCCGCCAGTCGCCGAGCGTCCCTCGGGCGAGCGCCCGCATGCGCGGGCGATCTGGACGTCGGGCTACTGGCAGTGGGAACCGGCCGAGGATCGGTTCGTCTGGGTCGCCGGGAGCTGGCAGGTGCCGCCGACGGGGATGGCCTGGGTCCCCGGCCGCTGGATGAATGACGCGGGCGGGTGGTACTGGGTCCCCGGCGCCTGGGGCCGACGCGCGGCGATGGCGGCCAATGCCAACCGGCCGGCCTGGCGCCTGAACGGGCCCCCGGCCGATCATCCCGATGACACGCCGCCCCCGGCACCCGGCCCGGATTCCTTCTATGTCCCGGGACACTATGCCCCCACCCCGGCCGGCGACCGCCTGGCCTGGGTCCCCGGCTTCTGGTCCGTGATGAAGCCCGGTTGGGACTGGATCCCCGCCCGATGGGTCCGCCGGCCCGACGGCTGGGACTTTCGCGAGGGCCACTGGATGCGCGACCCGTCGGTGGTCGTGGTTGACCGGCGGGCGAACCGCGTCTTCCGCCGCGCCCGGCGTGATGCCGAGGTCGACGTGATTACCCGCGATCCGATCACCGGCGCCGAGGTTGACGTCGTCACCAACGGCGAGGCCATCGCGCCCGTCCCGGTGGTCGGCGGCGTGCCGTATTACGTCATCCGCCAGCCTGGCCAGTACCCGTACGGACCCGGTGGCGTCATGGTGCCCGCCACGGTCCCGCCGTTCGTCCGAAGGATGCTCGATCGCGTCCTGCCGTGAGGGACCAGGGTCAGGGGCAAGGAGGATCGGGACGGGACGGTGCGGCATTGGCCCGGTCCAATGCGTCCGCCGCGGCCGTTCCGCGGTTCGGGGCGGGTCTCCGACCCCGCCGCGGCCGCGACCGTAGGTCTCCACCCGCCCGGTCCGCCCCCCGGGAGACCCTGGCGGTCAGGTCGTTGGCACTTCCGGGCTCGCGGGCCAGGAAAGGATTCGGACGATCGAACCACAGAGGCACCGAGGCACGGAGAAATCACCGAGAAACCTCGCAGAGGCGAACGATCCGGCTTGCTGAGCAAGCTTCTGACATCGAGTCGAACCGACGAGGGAAGGTGACCGAATCTTGTCGAGGAGGGGAGGGCCGAGGGATCGCGCCACAGCCTCGTCGATCCGCGCGGGCGCTCTTCTCGTCTTCTCTCTGTGCCTCGGTGCCTCTGTGGTTCGATTCGATCCTCCCGGGCTGGAGCACCCAATGCGACTGCGACTGCCTGAGCGACGACGTGGTCTCTTCGACGGAGCCGGACGACCCACGCCAATCGCGGCCGACCGCCGATTGCTCCCGGCGCGTCGGCCGCCGATAATGGCGCGAGCGATCGGGCCGTGCCGGGTCGTGCCGATCGGCGGGCGAGGGGTGGCCCGCCGCCCACTTACGGGGGAGGACGAGGTCGTGTCGGCCGGACAAGCGATTCGGATGCGGATTCTCCTGGTGGGCGCAGGCGGCACGCTCGGCCGCGCGGTGGCCGCCGAGCTGGGCCAGCGGCACCATATCCTGACCGCCGGGCGGAACTCGGGCGGCGTCCGGCTGGACCTCTCCGAGCCGGAGAGCCTGGGCCGGGCTGCTGGCCGAACTGGCCCCGCTCGACGCGGTCGTCTGCACGGCCGGCGAGGTGGCCTTCGCACCGCTGGCAAGTATTCACGCGGCGCCGATGGGCGAGTCGGCCTATACCCTGGGCCTCTCGAACAAGGTCCTCGGCCAGGTCAACCTGGCCCTGGCCGCGCGCGAGCACCTGGTCGACGGCGGCTCGATCACGCTGACCTCGGGCATCCTGGGCGAGCTGCCGGTCGCCGGCGGCTCGTCGGCGAGCATGTCCGACGCCGCCGTCGAGGGCTTCGTCCGCGCCGCGGCCGCCGAGCTGCCGCGCGGCATCCGGATCAACGTCGTCAGCCCGAGCATCCTCACCGAGTCCTTGCCGGCCTTCGGCTCGCTGTTCCGCGGCTTCGAGCCCGTACCCGCCGCCCGCGCGGCGCTGGCCTACAGCCGGAGCGTCGAGGGCATTCAAACCGGCCAGGTGTTCCGGGTCTGCTGATCGCGAAGAATATCGACGCTTCCTGGCCTCGAGAGAGACCTCGCGCTCCTCATCGTTCTCGTTGTCATGCTCCCAGAAGGCGTGGACCTCGTCAACCGTCAAGGGGCAATGGACGGAGACGCGGCGATCAACGGCGGCAGAGCAGGGATCGGCAACTTCGCGAACGCCCCGCCCGCCCGACTGGCGAGCTCGTCCCGGCCCGGCCCGGCCAGCCGCCGGCACCGCACTCCCTCCCCGCCGTTGCCAGCCCGAGAGCCCCGGGCACCTGGTCGGTGCACCGGCGTGTCACGGCCAGCGCGTCACCGTGAGGCCGGGGATTCGCTGGAAGTGGGCCAGGTTATTGGTCACAAGGGTCGCGGCGAGGGCGAGGGCATGCGCGGCGATCAGTCCCGCGATTCCAGCTCGGGCTGCACCCGCTCGCCGCCCGGAACGCTGTCGGAAAGCTGCTCGACCCCCTCGAAGAAGATCTCCCAGGGATCTTTCGTCATCACCAGGAACCCTTCGCTCGTGCGCTTGAGGCGGACCGTGTCGGACTCGACGCGGAACTCCTTCGGCAGTCGAATCGCCTGGCTGCGACCCGTTCGGAACACCCTGGCAAGGACCATGACCAACCTCCGCATTCGATTGATATCTACCAGATCGTATATACAGCGATCTCGCCGGGCAAGGGCTTACGGCGTTCGCTCGGATGTCTGCGGGCCGTCGACCGGCCGGCGGCCGGCGACGGCCGGCGGCCGGCGGACGGTCTCCGCTTCGTGCGTTTGGTGGTCTTCGTGGTCCCGACCGGTCGCGAGCATTCACCGCTGTGGCCCCGGCGAGCTGGGTCGGTCGGATCAGAGCTCCGAACGGTTGGCTGGCTCACGATCGAGGGATGGACCGGCGGCCGGCCGGCCCGGCCGATCACCGACAGGGGCTGGCGGGGTGAGGGCGAGAGGCGAGGGGCGAGGAGGACCGGGACGGGGCGGGGCGGGTGGTGTGAGGATGCAAGGCTGTTTTCTGGTCTTCGGGAGGGCGAGGCTCCGGCCAGGCCGGGTACATGCCGGGCGGTTTGAGCCGGCTCGGCAGGAACCTCGCCCTCCAACTCGTCGCGTCCGGCGAAGACGGAAACGGCCTTGTCCCTGGGTTGGAGATGGCTCGAAATTGGCGGCATGTTTGGTTAGAATCGCCACGGCGAAAGTCCTGGAGCGATCAGGGCTCACCCCGCATGGCGACCGATTCCGATCATTTGAATGAGATGTGGCATCGGAATCCATGATTCTCTAGCCGGGGAAGGGACGGGTGTGCGATGTCTTCGACAACTCTTGAAGCTCAAACGATTTCGGCTCCGCGAAATCGGTCTGAGCGGTTGCAACTGGCCCGCGACCTCTTCCAGCAATTCCACGCGCTGTGTTTCTGGCATTCCCCCAAGGACCTGGAAATCACGGAAGATCTTGTGCCGTTTGTGGTAAAAGGCTTGGCGCGAATGGCGGGCATCGTGGTTTCCAACTGGCCGCGATGCTCCAGGCGAATGCCCATGAGCGAGATCTTCAGGAATGCCGTTAACCGCGTTCCAGAGGAGTGTCGCACGGTTGATCGCGGCGAATCGTCATCCGAACAGCCCTGATTTTCCCGAGCTCATACGCCACATGGGCAGCGTCTGCGGGGCCTGGCCGAGAATCTCCTAGGATGGCCACCGCCCCCCCGCGGCAGACGGACAGCACCCCGCCGAGCCCTTCTCACCCCGTCAGCTCGCTCGCTCGCTTGATCTTCGATGGCTTGCCAATGCCCAGGAACGCGGCGACGGCCCGGTTCAGGAAGATCTCGAAGCCGTCGGTCTCGAAGTCGCCGAGCGCCGTGGCCGACGATGGTGATCTCCTGGAACGGGCCGAGGTCGTTGGTCCTCAGCCGCGGCAGGTCGCTCAGGACCGGCGGCTCGACCTGGTGGAAGGGGACCAGTGCCAGCAGCTTCTCCACCGCGCCGCCGCGGAACGTGTTCTTCGGGCACGAAGAACCGCAGCGTGACCACCCACTCCGCCGACGTCGTCGCGTGGAAGAACGGGAACGCCGACCTTGGTCTCGTCGCTCCCCTTGATCCGCACCACGCCGCGCTGCGACCACTCGGTCGGGCCGAAGCCCCCCTGCCCGGCCGCCTCGATCCGGTCGACGATCATCGCCAGGATGCGGCCATCCCACCGCGACGCGCCGGCCGTTGGCCGCGACCCGGTCCTGCGTGTGCCACTTCCGGCCGTCGACGCTCCCAGGGGGCTTTCGCCTCCTTGTCCGTCGTCCGTTGTCCGTTGTCCGTTGTGGGGCTGGCGGTCGCTCCGGCGGGGCGGCGGGTGGCCTCGGCGATGGCCGGTTCGCCGGCGGCCATCTTCTTCCAGGCCTTGGGGTCGAACCGCGGGCCGCTCGGCGTGCGGGCCGGCGTCGAGGACCGGGCGGAGGAACTGCGCGGTGTGGGCCTGGCTCATGGCGACGACCGCCTCGGGCGTCCCCTCGGCGACGAGGTCGCCGCCGCCGAGGCCCGCCTCGGGCCCGAGGTCGATGACCCAGTCGGCCGTCTTGATGACGTCGAGGTTGTGCTCGATGACGACCACCGTGTTGCCCAGGTCGGCCAGGCGGTGGAGCACGTCGAGCAGCTTGCGGACGTCGTCGAAGTGCAGGCCGGTCGTCGGCTCGTCGAGGATGTAGAGCGTCTGGCCCGTGTCGGGCCGGGCGAGCTCGGCGGCGAGCTTCACGCGCTGGGCCTCGCCGCCGGAGAGCGTCGCGCGCCGACTGGCCGAGCGAGACGTAGCCCAGGCCGACGTCGGAGAGCGTCTGCAAGATCCGGCGGATCTTGGGGACGCTGGCGAACAGCTCGAGCGCCGCGTCGACCGACATCGTCAGCACGTCGGCGATCGACTTGCCGCGGAACTTGACGGCCAGGGTCTCGGGCGTGTACCGCGCGCCGCTGGCAGGCGTCGCAGGTGATCCAGACATCGGGCAGGAAGTGCATCTCGATCCGCTTCTGGCCGTCGCCCTCGCAGGCCTCGCACCGGCCGCCGGGCTGGTTGAAGCTGAACCGACGCGGCGTGTAGCCGCGGACCTTGGCCTCGGGCAGCTTGGCGAACAGCTCGCGGATCAGGTCGAAGGCCCCCGAGTACGTCGCCGGGGTCGAGGTCGGCGTGCTGCCGAGCGGCGACTGATCGACGCTGATGACCTTGTCGACCTGCTCGAGGCCCGTCGATCGACTCGTGGGCGCCGGGGGTCAACTGGCGCGGTGCAGCGTCCGCGCGGCGGCCTTCCAGAGGATGTCCTCGACGAGCGAGCTCTTGCCCGAGCCCGAGACGCCCGTCACGGCCGTGACGACGCCGAGCGGGAAGCGGACGTCGACGTTCTGGAGGTTGTGCTGCCGCGCCCCCTTGACCACGATCGCCGGGCACGTTCGCGTCGGCCGGCCGGCCGGCGGTTGGTCGGCACGGGGATCGCCGCCCTGCCCGAGAGGTACGTGCCGGTCAGCGACGTCGTCCGACGCCCGGACCTTCGCGGGCGCGCCCGACGGCCGTGATCCGGCCGCCCGCCTCGCCCGAGCCGGGGCCGAAGTCGACGAGGTGGTCGGCCGCCTCGATCACCTCGCGGTCGTGCTCGACGAGGACCAGCGTGTTGCCCAGGTCGCGGAGGTGCTGCAGGGCGCCCGAGCAGCCGGCCGTTGTCGCGCGGGTGCAGGCCGATCGTCGGCTCGTCGAGCACGTAGAGGACGCCCGTCAGGCCGCTGCCGATCTGGCTGGCCAGGCGGATCCGCTGGCTCTCGCCGCCGGAGAGCGTCGGCGTGCCGCGGGCCAGGGTCAGGTAGTCGAGGCCGACGTCGACCAGGAACGTCAGGCGGTCGCGGACCTCGCGGACGAGGTCGCCGGCGATGTGCCGCTCGTCCTCGTCCAGCGGCAGGTCCTTGAAGAACGCGAGCGCCCGGCCGAGCGGCCAGCGGCTGATCTGGTCGAGCGTGAAGCCCTGGAACCGGACGGCCGCCGCGTCGTCCCGCAGCCGGGCCCCCATGCAGCCGGCGCACGGCGACGTCGTCGACCATCCCCTGGAGCTTGTACCGATAGACGAACGAGACCCGCCCGGCCTCCTCGATGGCCGGGAACAGGCCCTTGTACTGGAAGGAGAACGCCGGCGCCCGGCGCCGGGGACCGTGAACCAGGTGTCGCCGGCGCCATGGAGGATCGATCCGGCGGTGCGCGGCCGTCGAGGTCGTCGAAGGGGGTGTCGAGGTCGAAGCCCTCGCTCGATGGCCATCGCCGCGATCATCCGGGCGAAGTCGGGGTTGCGCGGCGAAGTCGGGCCAGACGGCGACGGCGCCGTCGCGCAGGCTCAGCCGGCCGTCGGGGACGAGCACCGCCGGGTTGGCCCCGTGCTGGATGCCCAGGCCCTGGCAGACCGGGCACCAGCCGAGCGGGCTGTTGAACGAGAAGTGGTGCGGCGACAGCTCCTCGAAGCTCCGCCCGCATCTGTCGCAGACCCGATGCTGGCTGTAGCGGTCGACGGGCCAGCGTCGCCTCGTCGGCCTCGTCGCCGACGCGGGCGATGTGCACCACGCCCTTGCCCAGGTCGAGCGCCGACTCGATCGAGTCGGCCAGCCGCGACCGGGTCGACCGGCGGACGACGGCGCGGTCGACGACGACCTCGATCCGGTGCTTGCGGCGGTGGGTCAGCTTCGGCGGCTTGTCCAGGTTGACCGACTGGCCGTCGACCCGCACCCGGGCGAAGCCCGAGGCCCGCAGGTCGTCCCAGAGCGCCTCGTACGTCTCGCCGTCGCGGCGCTCGATCGGGCGCCATCACGTAGACCTTCGACCCTTCGGGCAGGTGCAGCACCTTCTCGACGATCTCGTCGGCCGTCTGCGTGCCGATCGGGACGTCGCACTTCGGGCAGTGCGGCTGGCCCAGCCGGGCGAAGAGGATGCGCAGGTAGTCGTGGATCTCGGTGACGGTGCCGACCGTCGACCGCGGGCTCTTGCTCGTCGTCTTCTGCTCGATGCTGATCGCCGGCGAGAGGCCCGTGATCCGCTCGACCTTCGGCTTCTGGAGCGGCGCGAGGAACTGCCGGGCGTAGCTCGAGAGGCTCTCGACGTACCGCCGCTGGCCCTCGGCATAGAGCGTGTCGATCGCCAGCGAGCTCTTGCCCGAGCCGCTCGGGCCCGCTGCACACGGTCATCTTGTGCGCGGGGGATGTCGAGGTCGATCCCCTTGAGGTTGTGCTGCCGCGCGCCCCGGACCTCGATCGCCTGCAGGCCCGCCTCGGACGACGCCTTCCGCGGCCTTCTTCGCGGGCTTCTTGCGCCGTCTTGCTTCGCCGCGGCCTTCGCGGCCTCGGCGGCGCGGTCGAACAGCTTCGCGCAGCGCCTGGCCGGTGTGGCTCTCCGCGACCGCGGCGATCGCCTCGGGCGGCCCCTCGGCGACGACCCGGCCGCCGCCGGCGCCGCCTTCGGGGCCGAGGTCGATGATCCAGTCGGCCGTCTTGATGACGTCGAGGTTGTGCTCGATGACGACCACCGTGTTGCCCTGCGCGGTGAAGCCGTGGAGCACCTCGAGCAGCTTGCGGACGTCGTCGAAGTGCAGGCCGGTCGTCGGCTCGTCGAGGATGTAGAGCGTCTTGCCCGTGCCCCGCTTGACCAGCTCGCGCGCCAGCTTGATCCGCTGCGCCTCGCCGCCGGAGAGCGTCGGCGACGGCTGGCCGAGCTTGAGGTAGTCGAGCCCGACGTCGTGCAGGGTCTGGAGCATCCCCGCGATCTTGGGCACGTTGGCGAAGTGCTCGAGCGCCTCCTGCACGTCCATCTCGAGGACGTCGCTGATGCTCTTCCCCTTGAACCGGACGTGCAGGGTCTCGCGGTTGAACCGCTTCCCCTGGCAGACCGGGCAGGTGACCCAGACGTCGGCGAGGAAGTCCATCTCGAGCTTGTTCGAGCCGTTCCCCTCGCAGGCCTCGCACCGGCCGCCGGGGACGTTGAAGCTGAACCGGCCCGGCTCGTAGCCGCGGGCCTTGGCCTCGGGCAGCTGGGTATAGAGGTCGCGGATCTGGTCGAACAGCTTGATGTACGTCGACGGGATTCGAGCGCGGCGTCCGGCCGATCGGCGACTGGTCGATGTCGATGACCTTGTCGAGCTGGTCGACCCCCTCGATCCGGTCGTGCGCGCCGGGCTCGGTCGAGGGCGCCGTTGAGGTCGCGCGCCAGGGCCTCGCGGAGGATGTCGCCGACCAGCGAGCTCTTGCCCGAGCCCGCACACGCCCGTCACGCAGACGAACAGCCCCAGCGGGAACGACACGTCGATATTCTTGAGGTTGTTCTGCCGGGCGCCGACGGACGGTGATCGCGCGGCCGTCGGGCGGCCTGCGCTGCTCGGGGATCGGCGATCGACCGCCGGCCCGACGAGGTATGCGCCGGTGAGGCTCTGCGGCGCGACGGCCAGGTCGTCGATCGTCCCCTCGGCGACGACCTCGCCCCCCTTCACGCCCGGCCCGGGGCCGAAGTCGACGAGGTGGTCGGCCGCGCGCATCGTGTCCTCGTCGTGCTCGACGACGATCACCGTGTTGCCCACGTCGCGCGAGCCGCTGGAGGGTCAGCAGCAGCCGGTCGTTGTCGCGCGGGTGCAGGCCGATCGACGGCTCATCGAGGATGTACAGCACGCCCACCAGCCCCGCGCCGACCTGGCTGGCCAGGCGGATCCGCTGCGGCCTCGCCGCCGGAGAGCGTCGGCGCCGAGCGGTCGAGCGTCAGGTAGTGCAGGCCGACGTCGATCAGGAACTCGAGCCGGCCGCGGATCTCCTTGAGCAGCTCCTCGGCGATCGTCCGCGAGACGGCGTCGAGCGGGGCGACATCGGCCGTCGAGCGGCCCTCGCCGGGCCCGCCGGCCAGCTCGTCGAAGAACCGGGTCACGTCGCCGATCGGCAGCGCGCCGAGCTCGACGAGGCGTCTTGCCGCCGACGGTGACGGCCCGCGCGCGGGGATTGAGCCGGGCGCCCTGGCAGTCGGGGCAGGTCATGCTCCGCATGTAGGGCTCGAGCTGCGGCGCGGTGCGGCCCGCCGGCGGAGCCCCGGTACTTCGCCAGCAGGTCGTTGGCGACGCCCGGCCACTTCTCGGCGTGCGACCAGACCTTGCTCTTGCTCTTCCAGCGGTGGACGATCACCCGGTCGCCGGTGCCGTACAGCCAGGCGTGGCGCCACTTCTCGTCGAGGTCGCGCCAGCGGCCCTTGAGCATCTTCCCCTTGGGCGGGCCGTCGGGGTCGGATTCGAGGTTGGCGGCGACGCCCTCGAACAGGTGCCGCCGCCACTTGCCGATCTCCTTGACCGGCCCGAGCGGCTCGATCGCGCCGTCCCAGACCGACAGCGACGGGTCGGGCACGAGCAGGTCGGGGTCGAAGTCGTGGCGGATGCCCAGGCCGTCGCACGCCGGGCACATCCCCTGCGGGCTGTTGAAGCTGAAGAGCTGCGGGCTGGGCGGGTCGAAGCTGATCCCGCACGATGCGCACGCGTAGTTGCGACGAGAGCAGCAGGTCGGGCTGGCCCTCGGCCGCGACGATCACCGTCCCCTCGCCCAGCTTCGAGCGCCTGCTCGACGGCCTCGGCCAGCCGGCCCCTCAGGCGCGGTACCGCCGTCGTCGCCCACCTTCAGGCGGTCGATCACGACCTCGATGTTGTGCTTGATCTGCCGGTCGAGCGACAGGTTGTCGGTGAGGTTGACGACCTGGCCGTTGACCCGCGCCCGCATGTATCCCGCGCGGGTCAGAGCTCGGCGAACAGGTCCTTGTATTCGCCCTTCTGGCCGCGGACGACCGGCGCCAGGACCAGGTAGCGCGGTGCCGGCGGGCAGGTCCTCGAGGATCCGCGCGACGATCTGCTCGCGGGTCTGCGCGGCGACCGGCCGGCCGCAGTTGGGGCAGTGGCCCTGCCCGACGCGGGCGAACAGCACCCGCAGGTAGTCGTTGATCTCGGTGATCGTGCCGACCGTCGATCCGCGGGTTGCGACCGCCGGTCTTCTGCTGGATCGAGATCGACGGACTCAGCCCGTCGATCCGGTCGACCTGGGGCTTGGGCATCTGCCCGAGGAACTGGCGGGCGTAGCTCGAGAGGCTCTCGACGTACCGCCGCTGCCCCTCGGCATACAGCGTGTCGAACGCCAGCGAGCTCTTCCCCGAGCCCGACACGCCCGGTCAGGCAGATCAGGCGGCCCCGCGGCAGGGTCAGCGACACGTCGCGGAGGTTATGCTCGCGCGCACCCGGATCACGATGTCCGATGCGGCCATCCCTGGTTGGTCCTCTCCGTAGTCGAAGGAATCCTCGCCGATCGCCCGGGACCGAACCTTTAGTATACACGTGTCGCCATCGGGCGTCCAGCGAAAACCGAATCCGGAGGGGCTTGTTAAAATTACGGACCGATTTTTTGAATAAGAGGGGGCCCGAGGGGCCGTTATTCAATCTTGCTTCACCAATGGAAACGGCAAGCCTCCTCATGATCCGGAAGCAATCAAGTGTGCGAGCGGGGAGGTTCGTGCGGCAGCTTGGGAATAGGCCCGGAATCACTTCCCGGAATCCTCGCGATCGCGGCGCGTCGGGCGGCGCAGGACGCACGCGGAGCCAGGCCGCTCGACGATTCCTGCGCCTCCCGGTCCGTCATCCGACGAGAATTCTGCAAATGGCGTGTCATGACGATGCCTGTCCGGTGAGGAATGGACGGTCCTGTGCGTTCCCGTGATAATACGTCGGACGCGACGTTCGCCTCCATGTCCCGATCCGTTGATGTGCCGTGGCTGGGCGCGTTTGGGCCTGCGTTGTCGTCGGGAACCCCCAGATGACCGCTTCCGCCGACCGACAGCTCCTCTTCGGAATGCTTGCACTGCAGAATGGCCTGATCGACCAGGGCCAGCTCGTGGCCGCGTTCCAGGCCTGGACTCTCGAAAAGTCCAGGAGCCTGGCCGATCACCTGCAAGCGCGCGGCGACCTCGACGCGGACGACCGCGCGGCGGTCGAGGCGCTGGTCGCGCGGCACCTCAATCGCCACGGTGGCGACGTGGGGAAAACCCTGGCCGGGGTCCCGGCCGGTCGGACGACGCAGGAGAGCCTGGCCCGGATCGGCGACCCCGAAATCGAGGCGACGCTCAACCACCTCGCCTCCGGACATCCCTCGACCCGCGTCGAGGACGACGATCCCGACCGCACCGGCAGCATTTCCGTCGGCACAGCAACCGGCGACGGCCAGCGGTTCCGCGTACTCCGTCCGCATGCCCGCGGCGGGCTGGGGGCGGTCTTCGTGGCCCTGGACGCCGAGTTGAATCGCGAGGTGGCACTCAAGCAGATCCTCGACCACCACGCCGACGACCCGGTCAGCCGCCAGCGGTTCCTGATGGAGGCCGAGATCACCGGGGGGCTCGAACACCCCGGGATCGTCCCGGTCTACGGGCTGGGCACGTACGGCACCGGCCGCCCCTACTACGCCATGAGGTTCATCAAGGGCGACAGCCTCAAGGAGGCCATCGAGCTGTTCCACGGCGAGGAGGCACGCAAGGGTGACGCGGGCCAACGGTCGCTCGAGCTTCGCAGGCTCCTGGGGCGATTGACCGACGTCTGCAACGCGATCGACTACGCGCACAGCCGCGGCGTGCTCCACCGGGACCTCAAGCCGGCCAACATCATCGTCGGGAAGTACGGCGAGACGCTCGTCGTCGACTGGGGCCTGGCAAAGCCCCTGGGCCGGGTCGAGCCGGGGAGCGACCTCCAGGAGCGGATGCTGGTGCCGAGCTCCGCCAGCGGCAGCGCCGACACCCTGCCCGGCTCGGCGATGGGGACACCGGCCTACATGAGCCCCGAGCAGGCCCGCGGCGAGCTCGACCAGCTCGGCCCTCGCTCCGATGTCTACAGCCTCGGAGCCACCCTTTACTGCCTCTTGACCGGCAAGCCCCCGTACGAAGGCGGAGACGTCGGGGCGGTCCTGCGCCGTTCAACGGGGCGACTTCCCGACTCCACGCAAGCTAGACCCCGCGATCGACCGGGCGCTCGAGGCGATCTGCGTCAAGGCGATGTCGCAAAGCCCGGAGGATCGCTACGATTCGTGCAGGGCCCTGGCCGACGACATCGACCGCTGGATGGCCGACGAATCGGTCATCGCCTGGAACGAGCCATGGAACCGGAAGCTGGTGCGCTGGTTGACACGCCACCGCACTGCGGTCACGGCCGCCGGCGCCGCCATGCTCATGGCCCTGGTCGGGCTGGGGGCCGTCTCCGGCGTCCAGGCCCGGGCGAATGGCGAGCTGAAACGGTCCAACGACGCCCTGTCCGCGGCCAATACACGCGTCGTCCAGGCCAACCTCCAGCTCGAGGAGGCCAACGAGAACGTGACCAGGGCCAACGACGACCTGAAGGCCGCCAACGTCCGGGAGCGTGAGCGGTTCGACCTGGCCATGGAGGCGATCAAGCTGTTCCATGGTGATATCAGCAAAGACTTGCTGCTCAAACAGAAGCAATTCGAGACGTTGCGTGCCAAGATGCTCCGCGGCGCGGCGGATTTCTACGGCAAGCTCGAGGGACTCCTCAAAGATCGTCGAGACAAGCAATCGCGGGTGGCGCTCGGCCGCGCCTACGAGGAACTGGGGCGGCTCACCTTCAGCATCGGCGACTCCCCGCGAGCCCTGGACGTGTTCCGGAAGGCAGTCCACGTCCGCCGCGAACTCGGCGAGGAGCCGGACGCCGACGACGCGATCAAGCTGGACCTGGCGCGCACCATCAGCTCGAACGGAGAACTGCTGGAGGGGATCGGGAATCGAGCCGCGGCCATGGCCGCTTACGAAGAAATGCTGGCCCTGGTGAAGCGTCTGAAGCCGGACGACTCCATGACCGAGCCGGTCTACCGGGTCGAGGGCCGGATCACCCAGAATATCGGCTGGCTGTACCACCTGATGGGCCAGGAGGAAACGTCGGTCCTCTGGCTGCGCAAGGCCTGCACGATCCTCGAAGAGGGGATTGCGTCCCATTCAGGCGGGACCGGTTCCCATTCCGACCGGGATTCTCGCGCGTTGCTCGGGGCCACCCTCAACGCGCTGAGCGGGCCCCTGGGCGCCTTGCGAAAGTCGTCCGAGACCCTGGCGGACCAGTATCGCGCCCTCGAGATTCAGCGGAACCTGGCCCTCGAGGCCCCCGAAGATCCCACGGTTCTCTATCACGTTGCGCTCACCCAATTCGACATCGGCGGGTCGCTGCGGGACATGGGCCGCATCTCCGAGGCCTTCTCGGCGTATCGCGAGGGGCGGGATATCCTGGAACGGCTGATCGGCGAGTCGCCCGCCATCATCGAGTTTCGCAGGTTGCAGGCACGATGCCTCAATGGCTGCGGCGATTCGGCAAGAGACCTGGGCCACGCGTCAGAGGCCCTCACGTATTTCCGTGAAGCGATGGGAGCGTGGAAGCGAGTGGCCGATGCGAATCCCGCCCGGTATGCCGATGGCCTGGAGGTGGGGATCTCACACAACCGGATTGGCTGGCTGCTTTTCGGGACGGGCCGGAATGAAGAAGCCATCAAGGAATACGAGGCCGCGCAGGCGGTTTATCAGGAGCTCGTGGACAGATTTCCGCCCCGGGATGTGCACCGGACCCGGAGCGAGCTGGCGAACGTCATGATCAACCTCGCCGAGATCCAGCGCAGGCAGAAACGGCTGGCCGAGGCGAGGAAACTCTGCGACCGGGCCCTCGCGATCCTGGAGATTCTGGGCAAGGAGTACCCGGGGATCCTCGACTATCGCGCGCGAGTGGGCGAATGCCTGCTGCGATCGGGCCAGGTCAGGCTGGACGCAGGCGATACGCCGGGCGCGGCCGCTGACTGGCGCCGGGCCCTCCTGTTCAACCAGGACCTGCCGCCCCGCACGGGAGAGGAGGCGATGTTCGAGGCCGGCTGCCACGCGATGCTCTCGTCGGTCGCGGGCGTGAGCGGCTCGGGTGTATCGGTTGCGGACAGGCCCTCGGAAGTGGAAAAAGCCATGGCGATCCTCCGCGGGGTCATTGCTGACAACTACCAGGCCCCCGAGCTCCGGACCGAGTCCTGCCTGGAACCGCTCCGCGGCCGGCCCGAGTTTCAGCTCCTCATGCTGGACGTGGCCTTCCCCGCAAGCCCGTTCGCAGGCATTGATTGAGCGGCCCGACGCGGCCGCGCAATCATCGGATGGGACCGCCGCCCCACTCTGCAGGAGTTGGGCCCGGGTCTCGGCCCCCACCCCTGAGTAAGACCGAAGGTCTCCACCGCCTGCTTCGGTGCGGGAGGCCTCCGGTCGGGGCCGCGACGGGGTCTGGAGGCCCGCGCCGAGCGCCGAGCGCCGGTCGTACTCGTCGATTGGGTTCCGACGTGGTGACTCGATAACACGGATCGAGTACGTCCCGTGGCACCCAGAAATCACGCGAGAAACCGGCAAGCTCGTCGCGCGTTGCGTCGCCCAGGGAGTGCTCCGCGAGATCACCGGCCGGGGTCGTAATCGCCTGTTTCGCTACGATCCTTATCTCGCGCCGTTTGAGGATTCCGCGACATGACTCGAGGGAGCCGGATCTCGATGTGCCGGCTCACTTCTTCGGGACGGCTTTCGTCGCCTCTCTTGCCTTTCGCAGCGCCTCCTCGGCCCTGTCCCTGGCCAGCTCCACCCGGTCCCGCGCAGCCGCCTCGGCGCGAGCCCGTTCCATCTGGGCCAGCGCCCGCATCTCCGCGGCCATGGCTGCCTGCCTCTGGGCTCGGGCCTGCTGCACCATCATGACGTACCCGCCGAGCACCAGCAGCAACGCGAGGATCGAAGCGGCGACCCAGCCCCGATGGCCCTGGGAACGCCTCCTCATCCATCTCCGCATCCGATAGGCGGCCGATGGTGGCCCGGCCTCGACGGCCTCGCGGCGGAGGTAGCGCTCGACGTCGAGGGCCAGGCCGTCGGCCGAGCCGTATCGCCGCGCCCGGTCCTTCTCCAATGCCTTCATCACGATCCAGTCGAGCTCCCCACGCACGGCCTTCGCCAGCCGGGTGGGATCGACCTGGCGCTGCGACGAGATCGCCGGCAGGGTCTCGCGGGTCTCCGAGAGCCGCGGCGCTGGGACGGGGCGGCTCCTCCTCGCGGATCCTCCGCAGGGCGTCGGCGTAGGCCGAGTCTGCCGCAGCCGGGCCCGCTCCAGCGGCGTGCTGCCCGTCAAGCAGCTCGTAGAGCAGGACGCCGAGCGAGTAGACGTCGCTGCGGGTGTCGACCTCGAGCGCGCCGAGCTCGGCCTGCTCGGGGCTCATGTATTCGAGCGTGCCCACGACCACGCCGAACCGGGTGAACAGGGTCCGCTCGGTGAGCTGCTGGTCGATCGCCTTGGCCACGCCGAAGTCGATCACCTTGGGCACCGGCTTGCCGTCGTAGAGGGTCACCAGCACGTTCGACGGCTTGACGTCGCGGTGGATGACGCCCCGCTGGTGCGCATGCTGGATCGCCCGGCAGACCGGGGCGAACAGCTCCAGCCGCTCGTCGAGCGAGAGCCCGTTGCGGTCGCAGAACTCGGTGATCGGCGACCCCTTCACCAGCTCCATCACGAAATAAGGTCGGCCCGTGTCGGTGGTGCCGGCGTCGAGCACGCTGGCGATGTTGGGATGGTCCATCATCGCCAGCGCCTGGCGCTCGGCCTCGAAGCGGGCGATCACCTGGGCGTATCCATCCCCGGCTTGATGATCTTGAGCGCGACCTTGCGGCGGACCGGCTCGGACCTGCTCGGCCATGTAGACGACGCCCATGCCGCCCTCGCCGATGGGCTCGAGGAGCTTGTAGGGACCGATGCGCGTGCCCGGCCCCTCCTGGACGGCCCGGCCGGGATTGAGCAGCGAGCCGCCCTGGCCGACGGCGGCGAGCGTCCCCTCGCCGATGGCCGGCTCGTCCATGAAGCTGCCGGCCTGGTCGACGGCCTGGAGCAGCCGCTCGACGCGACGGCGCAGCTCGGCCTTGTCGCCGCAGGCCCGGTCGAGGTAGGCGGCGCGCTCGGCCGGGTCGATGCGGTCGAGGGCGTCGAGGAAGATCGTGCGTTCCGAGCCCGTCATGGCGATGTCCCCCGTCGAGTTGAGCTGAGTCCGGGCCGAGCGGTCGACACCGATGTTGACCGCCGTCCCATCCCCTAATGCGACGTCCGGGGCGGGCGTACGCCAGGAATTCTCGACGGGGCCGGGGCGGGTGGTCTCAGCCGCCGTCGATCTCGCGGCGGAGCCAGGCGCGGGCGTAGGTCCAGAGGCGGTCGGCGGTCCGCGGCGAGACGCCGAGGATCGCGGCGGATTCGGCGATCGACAGCCCGGCGAAGTAGCGGAGCTTGACCAGCTCGGCGGCCGTCGGATCGGCGGCGGCCAGGCGGTCGAGCGCGGCATCCACGGCGAGCAGCTCGTCGGGCGGCCGGCCCTCGGGCGCGGCGATCGCGTCGGGCTCGACCCCGGCGCGGGCAAGCCCGCCGCCGTGCTTGATCCGCCCCTTGCGCCGGGCGCTCTCGACGAGGATCCGCCGCATGGCCTCGGCCGCCGCGGCGAAGAAGTGCGCGCGGCCCTGCCAGGGCCGGTCCGGGTCGCCGCCGGCCAGCCGCAGGTAGGCCTCGTGCACCAGCGCCGTGGCGTCGAGCGTCTGCCCGGGCGCCTCGCCCGCCAGCCGACGCGCCGCCAGCCGGCGGAGCTCGTCGTACACCAGCGGCAAGAGCTCGCCGGCGGCCCGGGGCTCGGCCTGGCCCGCGGCGTCGAGGATGGGGGTGAGCTTGCTCATGATGGTTAGACGACGCAGTCTTTCGGTACCAGACGTTCGGCACGCAGGCGGAAGAGCGTCAGGAGTTCGGCAAGGTCCACCAGGCCCTCGGCTTCTTCTCGTTCCGCCTCGGTGAGCCGAGCCCCACCATCCTGCCGATCTAGCAACTCCTGAAGGCGGGCATTCACGCCGGAGGGCAGCCGGAACTTCGCCAGATCATCGGGCAGTTCCACCTCGATCGCGACAACCTGTGACATCGTGATTTCCCCCTCGAGTGCTCGCGCCGCCAGGACGAGCTCACCCGGTTGATCGCTGGCTGTAGATGGCATCGGAGTCCGCATATCCTCGGCCGAATTCCTCGGCGGTCCTTCGTTCCCACGCGTGGTCGTCGTCGCTCTCGGGTAGCAGGATCAATACCCGCACGGCCTGCCCGATGGGAATCGCTTCGAGGGCCGAGGCGGGCACCGACAAGGTGTGTTCCGCGGTCAAACTTGATTCGAATTCGATAGCCTTCATGATGGCGACCCTCCCGATTTATTCTAATGCGGGCAACCGCTCGACGGGAATGATCGTCGAGACGGAGATGTCTTGCGGGGTGGCCGCCCATCCGAATGCTTCGGTGGGCGCCACCCGCTCGCGGACACCGGCCCTACGCCATCGCCGCCCGGATCCGCTGCACCAGGTTGTTATCCTTGTCGCCCGACCCGGGCAACAGCAGCATGCTGGCGGCCAGGTAGCGCTCGCGGAACGCGGGCGAGGCGTGGTAGTAATCCTCGAGCACGGCCGAGCTGAACTTGTAGTCGTGCGCGTCGTCCCCCTTGAGGAAGACGAGCCGGCGCGCGGCGTGGATCAGCGGCTCGGGCTCGTGCCCGGCCTGGAGGTACGCCAGCGCCTGCCGCGCGGCGGCCATCCTGTCGCGGCCCGAGCCGAAGATCGCCTCGATCGCCTCGGCGGCCTCGTGGTCTTTCCCCTTGCCCTTGCCCGCGGGCGTCTCGGCCGGCTCGAGCTGGTCGATCCGGGCCTCGCGGGTCTTGCGGCCCAGGGCGTCGCGGAACAGCGTGAGGAACGCGGCGTTCTGGAGCAACAGCAGCCGGCGGGTCAGGTCATCGCCGGTGGCCTGGTAGGCGTAGTGCATCGCGTTCGTCGTGGTCACGGCGTGCAGGGCGACGATCCCCGGCTGGCGCAGCAGCAGCTCGCCGGCGCCGTCGAACAGCGCGTCGGAGATGGACTGGGGCGAGACGCCGCGGTTCAGCAGCTCGACGACCTGGCGGCTGGCGTCGTCGCTCGAGCCGGTGCGGAGGGTCGACAGCAGGTCGGCGGCGGCCTTCGCGTCGGGCTGGCCGGCGTACCAGCCGTCGCGGACGCGGGCGGCGAGCATCGCGTTGTGGCGGCCGGGCCGGTCGGCCGGGTCGTCGCGGTCGGCCGGGTTGCCGCCGTCGTGCTGGAAGCAGCGCGTAGGCCAGCGAGCGGAGGATCGGCTCGGCGTGCTGCCAGCCGATGCACTGGAGCGTCCGCCAGCTATTGGCGACGTAGATCGCCTTGTGGCCGATGTCGCGGAAGTCGCGGGCGCCGTAGCGGACGAACAGCTCGTAGACCTCGTCGACTGCCGGCGGTGCGGCGCCAGGCCGGCGACCGCGGCGTCGGCGGCGGCCTCGTCCCAGCGGTCCATCGCCGCGATGAACGCCTCGCGGGCCGGCCCGGCGGCGGCACGGCCTTCTCGTCGACCGGGCCCATCGTCCAGTTGCCTTCCTTCACGTCCTGCGCCTGCGCGCTCTTGAAGTGGTCGAGCGCCCAGAAGATCGGCAGCCAGCGGTCGGAGTCGGGCGAGCCCAGGCTCGCCAGGTGCGCCGAGTTCACCACGAGCACCGCGTGGAACTTGAACCCGACGTGCGGCCGTCGGCTGGACGTTCCGCACGCCCGGCCAGCAGGAGCGCCGCCAGGACTTCCTGGTAGCTCAGCCCCTTCTTGATCCGCGCCGGCGACCTCCTCGAGCAGCCGCTCGCGCGGGGTGTCCTCGAGCAGCCGGACGGTCGGCTCGATCTCGGGCTGGAGCCGGACGACCTTGGGGTCCAGCTTCGCCTCGCCGGCCGAGACCGGCCCGAGCCGCGACAGGAAACCCAGGTCGCCCAGGCCCGCCAGCGCGGCGCCCGCGGCGGACGCGCCGCAAGAAGCGCCTTCGATCGGTTCGCATGCTCATAACGGCTCCTGTTCTCGGGAAATGTCCCGGCTCCGGCAGCGGGTGCGGACCCGCGATCGGCACGACCCGGGGGCCGGTTGGCGTGGCGTGAGTGGTGGGATGGCCCCCGGGCCTTATTCTGACGCGCCCCCCGAGCGGAGACAATCCTCACGGCAGCGGCATGTCGGCGAAGTCGAACCGCACGGCGACATGCGCGACGGGCTGCGCCGTCGCGGTCCTCGGAGACCTCGAGCACGATGCGGCCCGCCAGCCGCTTGATCTTCCGGCCGGGGTCGTCGAGGGGAAGCAGGCTGATCCCGACGTGCTCCTGGTTGGGATAGCTGCGGCCGGCCGGCTTCGTGAGCGAGACCTGCCAGGGTGTTTTCGGGATCAGGCTGCGGCCGCGGTCGTCGGTCGCCTCGCTCACGACGAGCTCGACCGGGCCGACGATCCGGAGGCGCGGCTCGGCCATCACGAAGGCGTTCACGGTCAGCTCCGGCCGGCGGCTCGACCCGTCGGCGCGGGGCGGCTCGGGGCCCGGCAGGTCGTACAAATAGGGGGCAAACTGGAATCGGCTCGAGTACGACGCCGAGGTCACGACGACGCGGAAGGCCCCGTCGCTGCACGCGAAACCCGGCTCGTCCGAGGCCGGGATCAGCAGGATTCTTCGCCCGCCGGTTGGGGCATTGCCCGAGGTCGGCCAGGTCCGGGCCGCGCGGCAGGCGCGGTCCACGGCTTCCCAGAAGGTGGCGGGCCCCGGCTCGACGATCGAGTACCGCAGAGGAGGCGGCTCGGGCCTGGCCTCGGCGCCGGGGAGGCGGTTCCGCGGCGAGCCGCCGATGGCCAGCATCGCCGGACCCTGGGCGTTGAGCCCCTCGACGATATCGGCGAGCGTCCGATCGGGGAAATCCAGCCGGACCTTCGTGGGCGCCAGCCAGCCGGTAGCCCTGGACGCTTCGTCAACTTTGAGCTCGGGTCGCGACGGCGGCTGGGCCTGCCACGCGACGAGCAGGGAGATCGTGGCGACCGTGGCGTGCAGCATGGCGGGGCTCCCGATCAGGGCAAGGGGACGTCGTGGAACTCGAACGTCGAGACGACGACGGCCCGTGCCGTCTCCTGGTGGAACAGCACCGCGGGCACCGCCGTCGGCCGGTCCTCGCCGGGGACGATCCCGTGCCCGGCCTGGACCGGGATCGCGATGCCGCCCTCGGGCCACATCATCAGCTCGGCCGTGGTGCCCGAGTCCTCCTCCCGGACCGTGCCCGGCAGCCAGGGGAACTGTCGCCCGTGCTGGTCGAGGACCTGGAAGACGTTGGGCGTGACCTCGGGCGTCACCTTGCGGCCGGGCTGGGCGACCAGCTTGCCGTCGCGGTCGAGCGTCAGGCGCTCGGGATCGCGCTCATAGGTCCTGATCCGGAGCTTGACCACCTGGTGGCCCGCCGGATCGGCGCCGACGGACAGGACCTCGATCGCGGTCCTGCCGTGACGGACCGTCTTGCCGATCGACTCGGCCAGGGGGATCTCGAGGCGGTCGGGCGCGGGGGCCTGCACGGCGACGGGGATCGTGAGCTTGAGCCGACGGATCGCGGTACCGGCCTTCTCGGGACGCTTCAGACTTAGCATGTACGATCCGCCCGCCCGCGGCTGGCCGCCGAACCCGTATCCGTAGTAGTGGAGATGAGGCGCGGGTCCGGGGAGGAGCGACTGGCCGCGGTCGTCGACCGCCTCGGCGATGAGGGCGTCGCCTACCGCGCGGATCAGCATGCGGGGCTCGGCAAGGATGCGCAGCTCGATGCCGAAGTCCTCCGCACGCGTGCCGAAGGCCGGCCGAACAGAGCGGCCGAAGTCTCGCCCGGGCTCCCGCGAATTCGGGACCAGGTTGACTTGCCGCACGTGGTGGCTCGAGACCAGCTCGAGCCGGAATGGCCCCGAGTCCGCCCGCGGCCCGATCCCGGCCCCGGGTGCCAGGAACAGGCGGTACTCGGCCTGCAGTCCGTTGTCGGGCCCGGACGGCGAGCCGGGGATGTACCGCAGGTCGCCGGCCCGGCACAGGCGGTCGACGGCCGTCCAGAACGGCAGCGGCTCGGGCTCGACGATCGTGACCGGCCGGCGCCGGACGGGCTCGGGCGTATCCGGATGCCAGGCCAGCCGGGCCGGCGCCGGCGAGCCGAAGGTCGCCACGACCGAGTCGAGCGAGCGGGCCCTGTAATCGAGCCGGACCATCGACGGCCTGTCGAGCGGGATCCGATCGGCCCCGGCCTTGCCCGTCCGCTCCCGCTCCGCCTTCTCGATCCGATCGACGACGGCCGAGGCGCGGCGGCGGATCTCGGGGTCGCTCGCCCGGTCCGCCGCGCAGGGCCGGCAGGGCCGCGACGCCCATCGCCTCGAGCGCGGCCGCGGCCGCCTCGCGCTCGTCGTACCGCGACGAGCCGAGCTGGCCCACCAGCCGGGCCGGATCCTGCGACGGCGCCTGACCCAGCACGACCGCCAGCACCAGCGAGATAGCCGTCATCTCGGGACCTCCTCTCAGGGGATGGCCGGCCGGCCGCTTCTGGCCGACGACCCGGATCCCGATCATACTGCGATCGTTCGCGACGCGGAACCAGGTTCGTCGGACCGATGCCGGCTCTCCACGATCGGGAGGAACCCATGTCGACGCTCATCGCCCTGATGCTCTTCACGCTCTCCGGGCAGCCGGGGGATGAACCCGGGACGACCAGATCACCCATTCGCCCGGTGATCGAGCCGTTCGGCTACCGCGGCGTGCGGCTCGACGACGGGCCGCTCCGTCGCCAGGTCGAACTCGGCGCGCGACGACTACCTGCGAATCCCCAATGACGACCTGCTCAGGGGCTTCCGCCAGCGTGCCGGCCGCCCGGCGCCGGGGGCCGACCTGGGCGGCTGGTACTCGTCGGACGTCTTCCACGTCTTCGGCCAGATCCTCTCCGGCCTGGCCCGGCTGCACGCCGCGACCGGCGATCCCGCCTGCCGCGAGAAGGCCGAGGCCCTGCTCGCCGGCTGGGCCGAATGCATCGAGCCCGACGGATATTTCTACTACTCACGGAAGCCGAACGCCCCGCACTACATCTACGACAAGATGGTCGGCGGCCTGGCCGATATGGTGCTGTTCTGCGACAGCCGGCTCGCGGCCGACTCGCTGGCGAGGATCACCGCCTGGGCCGAGAAGCACCTCGACCGGTCGAATCCCTACGCCTTCGGCGGGACCGAGTGGTATACCCTGAGCGAGAACCTCTACCGCGCCCATCGAGCGACGGGCGACCCGCGCTATCGCGACTTCGCCCGGGTCTGGCATTACACCGAATACTGGGACATCTACGCCCGCAACGGCGACCTCTTCGGCGACCGTGGCGGCGGCCGGCGGACGGGTGTTTATCACGCGTACAGCCACGTCAACACCCTCGGCGGCGCGGCACAGGCCTATCTGCACACCGGCGAACGACGGTTCCTCGACGCGATCGTCCACGCCCATGACCTGCTGGTCGCGCAGCAATGTTATCCCACCGGCGGCTTCGGGCCGGACGAGCAGATCATCCCCCGCGACGAGTGGGTCCGGAAGGTCGATCTGTCACACAACTCGTTCGAGACGCAGTGCGGCTGCTTCGCCGTCTTCAAGCTGTGCAAGTACCTGATGACGATCACCGGCGACGCCCGCTACGGCGACTGGATCGAGCGGCTCGCGTACAACGGCATCGCGGCGACGATCCCGATGTCCCCGGACGGCCGCGTCTTCTATTACTCCGACTACAACGCGCTCGGCGGGATGAAGCAGAATCACCCCGTCGGCTGGACCTGCTGCACGGGCACACGCCCGATGGCGCTGGCCGACCTGCACGACCTGGTCTATTTCCACTCGGACGATGCACTGTACGTCAATTTGTATGTACCCTCGACCGTGACCTGGGACCGACCCGGCGGCGCAGGGCCGATCGTCGTCCGCCAGCAGACGCGGTTCCCCGAGGCCGAGACATCCGAGCTGACCCTCGCGATCCCGTCGCGGGCGGGCGTGGCCTTCGCCCTCAAGCTGCGGGTGCCGGGCTGGCTGGCGGGTCCGCTCGAGGTGAAGGTCAACGGCCAGGCGACGGCCGCGCCGGTCGATCCGCACGGCTGGGCGACCGTCCGCCGCGAGTGGCGGGACGGCGACGGCCTGGCGGTGCGGCTGCCGATGAAGTTCGCCGTGAAGCCGCTGGACGCGGGTTCGCCGGCACCCGCGATGATCGTGCGAGGGCCGGTGGCGATGGCGGTGCGCGCGAACGGCGCCAACCCCGGCGAACTGCTGCACCAGCCGAACCTCGATCGTTCGCTGTCCCCGCTGCCCGGCGAGCCGCTGACGTACCGGCCGACGTCGGGGGCCGACCTGCTGGTCCGTCCGTTCTACGCGTTCCAGGCGGGCGAGCGGTATGCGATCGAGCTCGACGCGGGCCGCCACTCGAACCGCGAGGCAACCTTCGCCGGCGACGGCTGGCGCGAGTCCGAATCGTTCCGGTTCAACGATCGTCCCGGCGCCTCGGCGTCGTTCACGTTCCGCGGGACGGGCATCCGCTGGATCGGCTTCCGCTTCGACGACGCGGGAGTCGCCGAGATCCGGATCGACGACCGCCCGGTGGTGAAGGTCGACCAGTACGCCCCCCGCCGCGGCGAGCCGTTCGAGTGGCGGTCGGAGCGGCTCCCGCCGGGCGAGCACCGGATCACGATCACCGTCGGCGAGGCGAAGCCGCCGGGATCGAAGGGGCGATTCCTCAACGTCGTGGGGTTTGCGGTGACTCCGTGACCGGATCGATCCGGCATGGAACCGATCGCCCGGCCGTCCAGGAACGAGGGCGAGGCGGACGACGTTGACTGGCCTCGACACCTCGGGATTCCGGAGACAATATGGAACCAGTGCTCGACCTCGATCGAGGTCGGGACCGATCCGAACGGAGCCCTGAGATCGAGGAGCCCATGCCTTCATTGACGCCCGAGCAACGCAGGGAAGTCGACCTGGCCATCGGCCAGGAGGGTTACGCTCGCATCGATGATTATATCGTCATCCGGGCGGAAGCCTACGACCGGTTGCGAGCCGCCGAGCACGACGGGCTCGATATGGCCCAGGTTGCTGCCCTCGTCGAATCGACGATGAGGGATGACGACGCGGGGGACCCTTTGCTGGAAACCTATCAAGGTTATCGGCCATGATCCGACGCGGCGATGTCGTGATCGTCGATTTCCCATTCAGCGACCTGCGGGCGTCCAAGGTGCGACCGGCCCTGGTGGTGCAGAACGATCCCGACAACAACCGGAGGCGGAAGACGGTCATCGCCCTGATCACCGGGAATCTCCGGATGGATGGCGATCCGAGCCATCACCTCGTCGATCCGACGACGCCCGATGGAGCCTCGTCGGGACTTCACGGACCATCGCTGGTCTCGTGCAACAGCCTCTTCACCGTCGAGCAGACCGGGATCATCCGCGTGATCGGCGCGCTGACGGCGTCCGCGATGGCCCGGGTCAACGCCTGCCTCACAGCCGCCCTGGGACTCCCCTGAGGCAAGGCGCGTCGTCAGCCCTCCGCGGGACGGGCGTCCGCTGGATCGGCTTCCGGTACACCCACGCGGCCGCCGCGACGAGCCGTCGAGTGGCGGTCGGACCGCATCCCCGCGGGCGAGCACCGCCTCGCGATCACAGTCGCCGCGGAGAAGACGCCGGCCTCGAAGGGACGGTTCCTCAACATCGCCGGGTTTGCGATGGCCTCGTAACCAGATCACGGCCAGAGGTCGCGGATCTTGCCGATCGTGGTATCGAAGTCGTAGGAGATCCGGTGGAATTCGACCCTCGGCGTGCCCGTCGGTTGCACGGGTAGGTGTGTTTCCGCATCGACATCCCCGCGAGGATCGTCGTCCAGGATCACGTAGCAGGCGCGGTCGTCGCCGTCGCGCGGTTGACCGACCGAGCCGACGTTGATCATCAGCTTGCCAATACCCAGCGAGTATTCCTGGTCGATCTCATCGGGCGAGCAGAACTGGAAGTCCTCGGTGAAGATGCCCGGGACGTGCGTGTGCCCCTGGAAGCAGTAGTGATCGACGAGCTGGAACAGCCGCTCCATCTTGCGGTGGTTATAGATATCTTCGGGGAAGATGTACTCGCCCGGCGGGTTGCGGGGCGATCCGTGGACGAGCAGGTAGGGCCCCACTTGATACGAGCTCGGTAATGAGGCGAGGAACTCGCGGCGGCGGGCGTTGGCCCGATCCCAGGAGGGATCGAGCTGATGACGCATCCAAAAAACTCGGCGCTCATCCTCGATTCCCGATGGCCTGCGATCGGACAGGGCATCCGCGTCGTGGTTGCCCATGATGGTGACCCCGCAGGTCTCCATCACTCGATCGACGCATTCGCGCGGGTTGGGGCCGAATCCGACGATGTCGCCCAGGCAGACGACCTCGGCGACCCCACGGGCCCGGATGTCCTCGAGCACGGCTTCGAGGGCCTCCAGGTTCCCGTGGATGTCGCTGATGAATGCGCGCCGCATCTCGAGGGCCCCCCGTCTCTCTGCCCCGAGCCCGACTCACCCCGCCTTCTTGAGTGCCCCCTCGCGGGGCTCGAGCAGGCCCGACAGCCAGTGCATGATGTTCAGCGCCATCTGGCGGTTGTCGATGCCCGGCGCGTTCATGCCGAACTTCTGGCCGGCCCCGAAGGTCTGCGCCGACAGCTCGGCGGCCTCGCCCATCACGACCACGCGTCCCTTGCCGAACGCGAACGCCGCACCCTGCACGCGCCCGGCGGCCGAGGTCTCCTTGCCGTCGCCGTCGCCGAAGTCGTGGTCGACCGCCGTGCTCGACAGCTTGAGGATCGGTACGCTCCCCTCGGGCCCCTTGAGCGACGTGCCCGTGAACGTCTGCACCTTGTTGACCCGCTCCGAGTCATCCCGCCCGCGGGTAATCGCGTGCTCGCCCAGCAGGTGGTTCTGCCGGCTGAAGACCAGGAAGGTCTCGCCCCCCTCCGAGTTCGCCGGGTCGCCCACGGCGCCGGTGCTGAGGTCCACGCCGAACCGCTTCGCCAGGCCCTTCGCGGCCGAGCCCATCGGCGCGTGGTCGGTGATCAATAGGAGTGAGCCACCGTCCTTGACCCAGTCGCGGACGGCGTCGCACTCGGCGTCGGTGAAGGCCGGATTGGCCGCGCCCTCCTCGCCCATACTCTCGGCGCCGAGCGCGTTGGCGATGACCAGGATGTCGCCCTTGCTCAGGACGTCGCGGCTGAACTTCTCCTTGTTCGGGAGGATCCGGTAGCCGTCGCTTTTCATCAGGTCGACGAACGGCTTGTAGCGCCCGTCGGCCGTGTGGAAGTTGTGATGCGCCTCGTCGAAGAGGACGCGCGGGTGCGTCGGCCCGGAGGCATAGGCCGGGCGATCGACCTTGGTCTTGAAGTCGGGATCGGCCTGCTGGCCGCCGCCACCGCCGGCCTGGCCGCTGACTCCCAGCGCCCGGCTGACCTGGAAGATGTCGAACTGCTGACGCTGGTCCGGGGGAGCGTCCACGAGCCGGGAGACATCGAACGGCGATCCGAGCAGCTTGTGATAATCCTCGCGCTGGGGTTCGGTCAGGACCTCCTCGATGCGGCGGGTCACCGGGGCCCACGCGTCGCGGCCGGCCCGGCTGGCCTTCGCGCGGGCATCGCGGAATTCCGGGCTCTCGACATACTTGCGGACGATTTCGGGCGTCGGCTTGTCCTTCGGGTCCAGGGGGATCGCGAAGCTGGCCGCCTTCTCGATCTCGCGGTATCCCTGCTCGACGAGCGGGGCGATGCGCCGCTTCTGCTCGTCGGACAGCTTGAGCCGCTCGACCAGCGGCGGGCCGACGTCGGTCATGGCAGAGATCGGCCCGTTGTCCCCACGGACGAAGGCGTGCGGCCCCTGCGCCTGGAGCTGGATCTGGCCCAGCCGCTCCCACTGTTCGGGCCGGAAGAGGCCGCGGATCTCCGCCTGAGCCTTGTTGAACACCTCGGTCCGATTGGCCTGGTCCTTTTGAACTTCGGCACGGGTCTTCCGCGACTCCAGGATCCGCTTGCGCAACTCCTGTCGCTGCCGCGTCAGGACGGCCGGCATCTCCTTCCTCTGGGCGTCGGTCATCTTCAGCTCCTCCTGAACCGGCTCTTGCTCGAGCAGCACCTCGATCAGCGACGGCCGCGGCACGACCCCGAAATCCGTGACCTCGAACGTCGGCGACTGCTGGGCCATGGCCGCCGCCGGGATCATCCCCAGGGCCGCGGCCACCCCCATCGTCATCGCCACGACGCCTGCGCCGATGAACCCCCGAATCCGACCCGCGCGCTCCCCTGTTGTCCTCGCCATGGCATGATCCCTCCAGGCTGCAACCTTCGATCCGGCCGGGCCGAGTCCCGCACGATCCTACAAGTGTCCGAAATCGCCCAGCATTTTCAAGGGGGTGGTGTGTTGCAGCGCGGAGTGGTTTGGTGTGGTGTGGTGCAATGCCACGGGCCGCGAGGCCGATCACCGGCGAGGGATCTCGATCCCCGGTAGGTGGACCAGGGCCTCCCGCACGAGCGACATCGCCGGCTCCGGGACCACGACAATCACCGGCACCGGGGTCGGGACCACCGTGGTCGGCTCGACCATCAGGGCCGGCAACGGCGGCACCCGCACGATCGGCCAGGTCGTGACCGGGAGCACGCGCGACGGCACCGACGACTACGGACCCAGCACGACCATCGTCCCCGCCGATATCTGTCTCGCCCGGCCGGCCGCACGGCCATCGATCCACCCCGCCGCACGGCCATCGGGTGACAGCGAGGTCCGTCACGGACAGGTACGCCCATCGCAAGCAAGCGCTCATCGACGTTCCGGAGACAGGCCGGCCTGTTAAATATCGACCTCAGCATCGAGGAGATCGAAGCCTCGCTCTCGCGCGGCCTGGGCCGGGAGGAAGAGTCGTGAACGCCCTTAACAAACTGGTCCGATCGATTCCCTTCCTTCGGACCGTGGACGTAAGCCGGTGAAGTACCGCGTCCCGGCCGGTTCGTTCAGGGCGACCACGAGAACACGCGGCAGGTTAAGCCCGCCCGCGCCCGGTCCGGCCGCGGTGCCGCTCGGTCGGCGGCGACTGCCATCCGCGGGCCGGCTCGGGGCGAGCCGGACGGATTACGGGCAGACGGCGGGACGGACGGCAGCGGGCCGATGATCAGAGGAACCCGCATCGAAAGCCTGAGGTGTATTAGTAGCACTAAATAGCTCAACGCAATGGGGAAAGTCCGGATCGGCTCCTACAGTCCGGGGGATTGTCTCACCCGGCATCTCGTGGAGTTGACAGTTGTTGCGCCCACCGGGCCGGGTCGGCGTGGAGCAACTCCGGCCTGACCGGCGGTTCGCGGTCCGGCGCGGGTCTCTCCACGTCGCCGCCGGCCCGACCGACAGGTCTTCCAGGCTGGTGCCGGGTTCAACTCCCTCGTAGGTCAGGCTTCAGCCTGATGCCGCTCCGATCCGGTCGGTCGGGGTGGACCGTGCAGGCTCAAGCGTGACCGACATCGGCCCGGGCCGACAGCTCTCCCGAGCGGGCCACATGGGCCGTTTTGAGAGTTTCAGCCTCGCCAAGAGCGGCTTCTGAGACTCACGCCAAATCGCAAATAACCGGCCAAATATGAACCGAATGCCGGAACCCGCTGCCGCGCCGGAAAACTCTAAGAATTTCCAAATATTTTTTCTGCTTCTGGCCAAAGGGCTTGCGTCAGGAAAATGCCGCTCTTCGCCGATAGGTGCATTTCAGTTTCTGCAAACCTGATACATCCTGTATATAGGGGGAGAGAAGAGAGCGGAGGGGGTACAGGGGGCTTTGGGGGCCCTGGAACATGAAATGCATGCACACAATCTCTTCCTGGAGCTGATGGGATCGTCCTGAGCGGCGGTTGTCGAAAGTGCTTGATACCATGTCGTCAAGTGAGCACTGGATACCGAATTCGAGGTCTTGACCGGTGAGGATGACCCGATCGATGCGGCCGGATCGCCCGCCCCGGGTCGAGCGCCGAACCGAAGACCGTCCTCCTGATCGACGACGATGAGAATTCCCGGCCCCTGATCGCCGGTAGGCTATCCCATTTCGGCTCGCTTGAGGTCGGAGCCTAGGGAGGGTGACCGATCGCTTGTTCAGACGGAGGGGCCCCGCCTTCCACCAATCTGTCAACTCGCTCGCTGGCGATCTCCGCCGATTTGAGACAATCCCCAGTCCGGATCGGCGGACGAAGCCGCCTCCTACAGGAAGACCGGCGGACCCGCCTCCTTGTGGGAGCCGGCTCCGTCCGGCGATCTTCTCCTTCACTCGCCCGGGGGCGACCCCGCCCAATTCTGGACCCGGGTAGATTACCAGGCGCCGGTCGCCTAGCATGATGAGCCCGGCAGCGCGTTCCGAGTGTACCCGCAGTGCCCTCGGCAGAGACGAGACCTTTCTCGATGGACCACAACCGCCTCGACGTCTCGGCCAAGGAGCTGATCCTGGACGAGCCCGCCGCCTGGGCCGATCGCTTCGGCGTCGGTCCGCCCGCACCCGTCTCGGTCATCGACTCGGAGATCACCACTCTGACCGCCTCCGCCGACAAGGTCCTCAAGGTTGACGGCCCCGTCCCTTACCTCCTCGACCTCGAGCCCCATTCCTACCATGATGCTGACATCGTCCGCGCGCTCTGGTATCGCCAGGTCGCCCTCGATTGCCGGCACAGGCTGCCGGTGCTCACCGTGCTCATCCTGCTGCACAAGGAGGCCAACTCGCCGAGCCTGACCGGCCGCTACGAGCGGCACCTCCCCGATGGCTCGCCGACGAATTGGTAGAATTACCGCGTGGTCCGGCTCTGGGAGGAGGATCCGGAGCCGTACCTGAGCGGCGGGGTCAACCTGGTGCCGCTGGCCCCGCTGACCGACGTCAACGCAGCGGACTTGCCCGGCCTGATCGATCGGATGGCTGAGCGGATTGTCCCGGAGCCCACGCTGCGAGCAGACAGGCTCTGGTTGGCCGCATATCTGCTCATGGGGTGGCGTTACGACGTGAAGCAGGCGACTCAGTTGCTAAAAGGGGTATGGAACATGCGCGAATCGCCGACGTATCAGGCGATCCTCAAGGAGGGCCGGCAGGAAGGCCGCCGGAAGGGCCGCAAGGAGGGCCGCGAGGAGGGCCGCAAGCAAGAGGTGCGGCGGCTCCTACTCCGGCACGGCACGCGGAGATTTGGTACGCCCGATGCGGCCATCGTCGCCGCCATCGAGGCCATCGAAGATGTCGATCGCCTCGAGGCGCTCACCGATCGGATCGTCGACGCGACGGCCGGCGACTGGAACGACTTGCTCCGGGACCCTTGATGGAACATGCCAGCAACGGCCGCGGTTCGGCGCGAGGAGCCTGAAGCACCAGCGAGTGAATCGATGGTCGCCGCCGGAACTTACACGCGGGCGCGTTGGGCTCGTCGGCGCGAGTCGCGTGTGAGAAGGTGCGTGAGGAGGCTCGTAGGGTGGGTCGAGCGGAGCGAGGCCCACCGCGCTTCGCCGCCATAACCAATGGGCCTCACGCCTGCGGCGTTCGACCCACCCTACGACCTCTTCTGACACACTCTCCGAGAAGCTCGATCCCGCCGGTATCGCGACATGGTCGTTGCCCTCGGCGGCGCGTCGTCCGATGCCGCGGCGGTCTTCCCGAGCTCCGTCAGTCGAGGCCGCGGGATCGATCGCGAGTGGTGACGCGGCGGGTGTCGGCGTCCTCGGGGAGGTCCAGGAGCTGGCCGACGGCCAGGCGGGACGGGTTGGTGATGACGTCGCGATTGAGCTCGTAGAGCTCGTCGGCGCGGTGGGCGTCGCCCAGGGTGTCGCGGGCGATCGACCGCAGGGTGTCGTACGGCCGGACCTTGTAGACGGGCCGGCCGGTGGTCCGGGTCGAGGCCCGCGGGATGGTCGAGGCCCGCGGGATGGGGGCCACGCGGGACGCCGTCGGCGTCATGGTGCCGGGGATGCTGTCGTCCGCCAGCCGGCGCGGCGCGGGCTGGCGGGCGTTGCCGTCGGTCCCGGCTTTGCCGTCGCCGTCGCCGTCGCCGTCACCGTCGCCGACGCTGATGGGGAGCGCCAGCACGGGCTCGGCCGAGTCGGAGCGGCGGGCGCGGGGCACCTGCTCGGGGTCGAGCGTCCGCGCATTGCTCGCCTCGGCCAGTGGCTTGGCCCGCGAGGCGGCGGCGGGCGATTTCGGTCGGTCGCGGGCGACGCCCTCGTCCCGCCCGCGGCTGGCGACTCGCGACGTCGGCGGGGCGATCAGCGAAGGTTCCAGGTCCTCCTGGGCCGGGATCAGGATCACGTCGTCGATGTGCAGGTCGTTGATGTTCGGGTATTGCTCGGCGTTCGCTTTCCAGAGCGCGCGATAGTAGCGGCCCGAGCCGTAATACAGCCGCGAGATGGTCCAGTAGTTCTCGCCGCGGGTCACCGTGTGCAGCACGGGCTCGACCCGCGCCGCGGCGGCCGCCGCACCTTTACGCTTGCTGGCCGCGGCTCGGGGGACCGATCCGGCCGCCGCGGCAGCGAGGGCCGTGGCGTCCTCGGTGGCCTCGACGGCCTGGCCGTCGGGCCGGGCCAGTCGTCCTGTCGAGCTGACGAGCGGTGCCCGCCCATCGCGAAGGCGTCGGCCGGGATCGGCGGCCTCGGTTGGCGCGACGGCGCCGGAGTCCGCCATCAGCTCGGAGGGGATGTGGCCCTTGTTGGGGATCGGCACCCAGCCTTCGTCGCTCGACGCCCCGCCAGGGTGCGAGGCCGTCGCGGCGGGCTCGGCGCCCGCGGTTGCGCCGAGGTCGAGGTCGCGGTCGAGGGGTTGGCGCTGGTGGAGTCATCACCGGCCGGCTTGGTGGTTTGATCGTGCGTCGTGGCGGGCTCGGACGCCGCAAACGGCGCGGAGAGCTCGGCGGGCGGCGCGGCCGGTCCTTCTCGACGGGCGGTGCCCTCGTCCCGCGGGCCAGGGTTCGCCGGTTCTGCGGCCGGGGTCGTCGTCACGGGAGGGGCCGTCGGCTGGGCCTCGGCGGGCTGGACCACCGGGGGCAGACCCGTGCCGCCAGCGGGGGCCTGGGTCTCGTCCTTGGGGATCAGCGTCGCGCCGGGCGTAGCTTCGGGCGAGGGCTTATCGCGCCTGTCCTTCGGCTCGTCGTGATGGGACGTCTCGGGCGCGGGCTTCGCAGTTTCGGCGGCGTTCGCGGGCGCGGCGGCCAGAGGCGCGCCGAGCGGGGGCTGCGACTCCTGGTCCACCCTGGGCAGCGGCTCCGGTTTGGACATCTCGCCGGGCTTGGTTTCGGGCGTGACCGGAGGGCCGTCGATCCTGGGCGGCTCGGAACCGCCCGGCGCCGCCGGTCCGGGTGGACCTTCCGCCGGGGTCGAGGCGCTTGCTCCCTTCGCGGCGGGACCGGTCGCGGGAAGCTCGGCGACTCGGGGCTCATGACCGTCCTTCGGGTCGATGGCGGCAGGTCCGCCCTTCTCGGCGGCCGCCCCGGTCTCGGGCTTGGCGGACTCGCCGGGCGCGGCGATCACGACCGGCGGGGCCGTCGGCTCGGTCGCGGTGGACGGGCTCGCGGGCTTCGCGTCGGGACCCGCGGTCTTGGCGTCGGGCGCGGCCTTGGCGTCGGGTCCGGCGGCGGGGGGCGTCACGGGCGCCAGGTTCGATCCAGCGGCCGCGTCGGTGGGATTCTTCGCCTGGCCGTCGGGGTGCGATGGCGACTTGTTGCCCGTCTCGGTCGCGCCGGTCAGCGTCAGGTTTGAGCCCGGAAGAGGCGGCATCAGGTCGTTCGCCGTGGCGGGAGGGGCATCGTCCTTCGGCTTTGTCGTCGGCGATGCCGATGCCGATGCGGCGGCCTTGGGGTCGACCGAGGTCAACGCGGGCGGCGCCAGGGCCGGTGTCGTGGTCGTCGGCGGGAGGTCCGACCCCGGCAGGACCGGCGGCTCGGGCACGGTCGCCGGCTGGGGAGCGGACGCCGGCCCGCCGGCCTGCGCCGTGAGCTGCGGCGGGGCCGGGACGACCGGCTTGGTCGCGTCGTGGTCGTGCGCATCCGGTCCGGTCGATCCGGAGGCGGCGGCGACGGCGGGGTTCGCCGGGGCGGCGGCGGCGGTCGGCGAGGTCGCACCCTTCGCCGGGTCCTTGCTCTCGGCGGGTGCGGCCACGGGTGGCGTGTCCGCCGGCTTCTCAGGGTCGGACTTGGGCTTCTCGGCCGCGGCCGGGTCGGCGACGGCAACGAGGGTCGGGTCCGGCTTCGGGTCCTTCTTGTCGTCCTTCGGGTCCGGCTTCGGGTCCTTCGGATCCTTGTTCTCGTCCGGGCCGGGAGAGTTGTTCGCGGTTTGCGGCGGTGGGATCTCGGCCAGGGGCGTCGCCCGGCCTGGCCGCGTCACCGCGATGCCGCCCAGGACCACGACCGACAGGGCGACCACCGCGGCCCATCGGGGGTATCGGTAGGCTGTCCGGCCCGCCAGCGAGGCCGCCGCGACCAGGCTGCTCGACAGGGCGGCAGCCCCCGCGCGGGCCAGGGCCGGGAAGCCCGAGCGATCCGGCGTCGACGCGTCGCCGTCGCCTTCGCCTGCGGCCTCCTCGTCCGAGGGGCCCGCGGGGGAATCGTAGCGGACGACGACCGAGGGATGCGCGAATCCCTCCGGCCCGTCGCCGGCACCGGAGCGGTCGGGTTGGGGGTCAGCCCCGGAATACGGGTTGGTGATCAGTTCGGGCATCGCTCGGCCACCCTTAGTTTGGCGCTGCGCGCTCGGGGGTTGACGGCCACTTCCCCGGCCGTCGCGATCACGGGTTTCCGGGTCAGGACGTGCCATCGGGGATCCGACTTGAACGCCCATTTGACGCGACGATCTTCTAGCGAGTGAAAACTGATGATGGCGGCCCGGCCGCCGGGTGCCAGGATGTCGGGGAGCCGGCCGAGCACGGCGTCGAGCTGGCCGAGCTCGTCGTTGACGGCGATCCGCAGCGCCTGGAAGACGCGGGTGGATGGGTCGATCGAGCGGCCGCCCCTGGGCCGGTGGGGCATGCTGCGCCGCACGATGTCGGCGAGCTGACCGGTCGTCCGGATCGGCTCGGCCTGGCGGGCCTCGACGATCCGTCGGGCGATCCGTCGGCTGTGGCGTTCCTCGCCGAGCTGATAGATCAGGTTCGCCAGGTCCTCGGCCGACAGGCGGTTGACCAGGTCGGCGGCGCTGGGTCCGCCCGCGCCGGGGTCGAACCGCATGTCGAGCGGTCCGTCCGCCGCGAAGCTGAACCCGCGGCCCTCCCAGGCGAGCTGATCCGATGACAGGCCGAGATCCAAGAGCACCCCCTGTATGCGATCGATCCCCAGTTCCTCCAGCGTCCGGCCCATCTCGGCATAGGACGCATGCACCAGCGTGACCGGCAGGCCGCCGACGGCCTGGCGGGCGAGCTCGAGCATGGCCGGGTCGCGATCCAGGCCGATGACCCGCCCCGTCGCACCCACCCCGGCCGCCAGGGCCGCGGCGTGGCCGCCGCCGCCGGCCGTCCCGTCGACGAGGATCGATCCCTCGCGGGGGGCCAGCCAGGCCGTGACCTCGTCGAGCAGGACGGGGCGATGCTGCGTTCCCATGGCGGCACTCGTGGTCGAGACGGGATACCGGGGCCGGCCGCGATCAGGAACGGACGTGTTCCGCGGGCGAATCTAATCGAACGGCCGGGGCTGTCAACCCCGGAACCCGCCCAGATCGCCGCAACCGATGCCCCTCAAGAGGATCCCGCTATTCGGCGATTATCGGCATCCCCCGCGCCGGACTTGAGCCTTTTCCGCCGGGGACCGTCAGATTGGCGGACTCGGACGGCCTGCTCCACTCGGAGGCGACCTCGGTCCGGCGACCATGGCGAACCGGCGACGTCAGTCGCCGGGTTCTGGGGGCATCATCCAGCAGCCGGGTCGCAGCACCCGGCGACTGACGTCGCCGGTTCGCCTGGCTGCCGCATCGCAGCACCTGGCTGCCGCGTCGCAGCACCCGGCGACTGACGTCGCCGGTTCGCCCGGCCCGCGTCGCATCGCCCAGCCCGCGTCGCATCGCCCAGCCCGCGTCGCATCGCCCGGCCCGCGTCGCATCGCCCGGCAGCCACCTCGCAGTACCCGGCAGTCCCCTCGCAGCACCCGGCGACTGACGTCGCCGGTTCGCCCGGCCGCCGGGTCGCGACCCCACCCCCGCGAGAAAGCCCTGAACCCACGCGCCGGTCCGCTCGAAGGCCCTTGACATCCCGGGGGCCTCACCATAACCTTGACAGACAGACTGTCTATGATCCGCGGGTCCTGGCGGGGGCGATACCTTTGGAGATTGAACCGGTCACGGAAGGGGAGCTCTCGATCCTGGAAGTGATCTGGGACCAGGGGACCCCGACCAGCCGCGACATCGCGGCCGTCATCTACGAGAAGGTCACCGATTCCAAGATGGCCTCGGTGCAGAAGCTGCTCGAGCGGCTGGAGGCCAAGGGCTGCGTGGGCCGCGATCGCAGCGAGCGGGCCCATCGCTTCCGGGCGCTCGTGAGCCGGGAGGATTTCTTGCGGGATCGCCTGGAGGGGCTGGCCGATCGGCTCTGCGACGGCGCGGTCGCGCCGCTCGTGACGACGCTGCTCCGGGCGAAGAAGGGCTTCTCGCGGAAGAATGTCCGGCAACTCCGCCAGCTCCTCGACGAGCTCTGGCCGTCGGATCGTTGATCATCGAACCTGCGCCCGAGAGGTATCCATGACCTTCTGGGAAATCGTCGCCAGCAATGCCGTCGTCGCCACGATCCTGGCGGTCGTCGCGACCGGGCTGGGTCGCGTGTGGAGGAATGCCGCCGCGGTCCATGTCCTGTGGGTCGTGGTGCTGCTCAAGCTCTTCACGCCGCCCATCATCACCGCCGAGGTCCCGTTCGCCGTCTCATCCGCGCCGGTCGCGGACGCAGCCGCAGTCGCGGCCGGGGATGCGCCGCGCGGGGGGATCGAGGGCTCGTCCGCTCACGATGGGGCGCGGCCGGCCCATCGCGTCGTCACGGCACGCCCGCGCGGGGCGAGTTCCGCGGCCGGCCGGCCGAGCATGCCCGGGATCCGGCCGGCGGGGCCGGCCATGGGTGTGCCCTGGTCGCCCTTTGCGATCCTCGCGGCCGTCTGGATCGGCGGCTCCGTTTGCACGGCCGCGGTCCAGGCTGTCCGCATCCGCCGGTTTGCGGGGCTGATTCGCGAGCTCGGGCCGGCGCCGCCGGAGATCGGCGCGATGGTCGCCCGGCTCTCGGAACGGCTGGGCCTGGGGCGTGTTCCCGACGTGCGGATGACGGCGCACACCCTGCCGCCGCTGGTCTGGTCGATCGGGCGATGCCCGCGCCTGATCCTGCCCTGTGGACTGTTCGCCCGCCTGGATCGCGAGGCGCAGGCCACGATCCTCGCCCACGAGCTAACCCATATCCGCCGCGGCGACCACCTCGTCCGGCTCCTCGAGCTCGCGGCGACCACGGTCTTCTGGTGGCATCCCGTCGTCTGGTGGGCGATCCGCCAGTTGCACGAGCTCGAGGAGCTGTGCTGCGACGGCCGCGTCCTCGAGCTGGTCGCGGATCGGCCCAGGACCTATGCCGCCGCCCTGATCGATACCCTCGAGTTCCTTTCCGAGCGGCCTCAAAACCCCGTCCCGTTGCCCACGGCGCTCGATTCCGCGGGCTCGTTGTCCAGGAGGATTCATATGCTGGCCCAGATCCGAACGACCCGCCTGAGCGTCCTCGGCGCTGCGCTCATCTGCGGACTCGTCGCGTTCCCGCTCGTGGTGGCCTTCGCCGGCGATCCGCGGCCGAAGGGCGACGCGGCGCCGGGGACCCATGCCCAGCAGCCTGCCGGCGCCAGGCCCGCGATCCTCCGCGGCCGCGTGACGAACGAGGCTGGCGCCCCGCTGGCCGACGTCCGGGTGCGCGCGGCCATCCCCGCCACCGACATGCGGTTCGTCAACGTCGGCCGCGAGATGGTGCAGGGTGCGGAAGCCCCGCACAAACTGGTGGAGACGCGGACTGATGCCGCCGGGGCCTACCGGTTGGAGATCGCCGGGATCGCCGGGCCCGCGAAGGTCTCGCTCGATGCGATGAAGACCGGCTATCGCCGGCTGGTGGGGACCCTGATGTCCGGCGGCGATCCGAAGGATGTCGAACGTCGCGCCGGGCGCCGAGGCGGAAGCGTCGTTGAAGCTCAAGCCCTCGCTCTATTTCCGCGGCACCGTCGTCGACGAGCAGGGGAAGCCGATCTCGGGCGTGAACGTCAGCGCCAACGCATCCTACGCCGGGAGCTCGGGCGGGATCGAGCGGACCGCAACCAATCCGGACGGATCGTTCGAGCTCTTCTGCTATCCCGAGAAGCTCCCCGACATCGGCGACGGCCAGGGCAAGGGAGTCGTCTACCTCACCCATCCCGATTACATCGACGCCCAGGTCAATGACGTGTACTCGCTCGCCCTCAAGGATCGCGGGTCGGTGCGGGTCGTCTTGCCGACCGGCTACAAGGTGACGGGCACGGTACTCGGGCGGACCGGGAAGCCGGTCCCCCACGCGATGATCAAGGCCGTCCACAAGGCCGGGGGGCACCGCAAGGCGACCCTGACCGATGCGAACGGCAAGTTCGCCCTGCGCGGCCTGCACGCGGGCCTGACCTTGTTGAGCGTCCGCAACATGGAGATCAAGCAGAAGGCCGAGGTGCCGATGGCCCTCAATGGCGACAAGATCGACCTGGAAGTCCGGCTGAAGCCGATCGTGGTGCCGGGCGGCGTCAAGTCGTACTCAGTGCTCGGCATGCAGCTCGCGGACGTCACCCCGGAGCTGAAGTCCGCCTATGACCTCCGCTACCCCGATCGCGGGGCGTTGATCCTCGATCCGGGCCCGGATGCCGATCGCCTCAAGATCGGCGACCTCGTCGAGGGCGACGCCTTCTGGATGGTCGGCGACCGGCGCGTGGGCAGCGTCCGCGAGTTCGTGGACCGGCTCCTCGCCGAGCCGGGCATTCAGATCGAGGGCGAGCGGCGGATCCGCGTCGTGTACTCCTTCATGCGGGTCGACAGCGAGGGGAACAACACGCAGTACATCCGGCTCACCGAGGACGAACGCGAGCAATTGCAGATGTTGTCGGAGCAGCTCGCGGCCGATTCGCACTGAATCGGCGGGGCTGGCCAAAGTACCGAGGACCTGTGGAGTACGTCATCGAAGACCTGAGGGGCACCGTCCGGCTCGCCGGCTGGTTATGATGACGGGTGTTCGCCGCATCGCGCCTCCGGTCTTCGAGGTCCGCCATGCACGCCCGCTTCGTCATCCAGAAACACCACGCCCGGACGCTGCACTACGACTTCCGGCTCGAGCGCGACGGCGTCTACAGGAGCTGGGCCGTTCCGAAGGGCCTGCCCGAGTCGGTGGGCGTGCGACGGCTGGCCGTGCAGGTGCCCGACCACCCGATCGCCTGGGGCTCGTTCGAAGGGACGATCCCCGAGGGCCAGTATGGCGCCGGGACCGTCGAGATCTGGGACGACGGGACGTATGAGCCGCTCCGCTGGACCGACGAGGCGATCGACTTCGTCCTCCACGGCCGGCGGCTCCGCGGGGCCTATTCGCTCGTGCGTTTCGCCCGCAAGGGCCCGAGGGACTGGCTGCTCTTCCGCCGCAACGACCCGGCTGAGGTCGGGCCGGGCTGAGCCGGGTTGGCGGTGGATCGGGCGGTTCAGGACCAGTCTTTGCCCGTCGGACCGAGGGGACAACCCATCCGTGATGACGCTCGTCTTGCTCGAGGAGACGTTCGCCGTCTGCCGGCTTCCCGCCGACTCCCCCCTGCCTGGCTGGGCACTCGGCACGTCGGCCGGGTCGTTCGTCGCGATCGCCCGCACCGGGGACGAGCTGTCGATCGTCTGCGCGCTCGAGGCCGTACCCGAGGGCGTTCGATCCGAGCCGGGCTGGCGGTGCCTGCGGGTCGCCGGCACCCTCGACTTCGCGCAGGTCGGCGTCCTGGCGTCGCTCCTCGTCCCGCTGGCGGCGGCCGGGATCGCCGTCTTCGTCGTCTCGACGTTCGACACGGATTACCTGCTCGTCAAGGGCGACCGCCTCGACGGGGCGATCGAGGTCCTGCGTCGCGAGGGGCAGTTCGTGGAGACGGCCTGGCCGACGCGCGGGAGCGATGTCTTCCCTCCCTCGCCCATGGCGACGGCCGAGAGATCTGTTTAGCATGCAGCATTCGTCCCGTCGCGGATGCGGAGCCGGGGAGGACCGGGCTCGTTGCGATCGGTGGAGGATCCTGGAGGGCCCACGGGATGGGAAGGCGAGACGCGACGACCCCCGCGGCCCGGCCGACGCACTGCGATCGCCGGGCGTTCCTCGTGGCCTCGGGGGCGGGGCTGGCGGGCCTGGGTCGGGCTCCGGACGCCTCGGCGGGCGCAACCCAGGCGCCGGGGCGCCGGCGCGGTCGACGATCCTGTTCTTCCTCTGCGGCGGGGCGTCGCATGTCGACACGTGGGACATGAAGCCCAACGCGCCGGCCGAATACCGCGGGCCATTCCGGCCGGTGGAGACGACGGCGCAGGGCGTCCGGCTCTGCGAGCACCTGCCGATGCTGGCCCGGCAGGCGCACCACCTGGCCGTGGTCAACTCGGTGGGGGCGACGGTCAATACGAACGACCACCACGCGGGCTACTACTACAACCTGACCGGCCACGTTCCGGACGCGAGCTTTCAGTCGCTCGGCAACGACCGCACGCCGCGGCCGGACGACTGGCCTTACCTGGGCTGCGTGGCGGCCGCGGGTGCCGTCGCATCCGCACCTGCCCGGCGCGATCACGCTGCCGCACCGGCCGAGCAAGGCGCCCTATACCAGGCCCGGGCAGTTCGCCGCGCGGCTGGGGATCGAGCACGAGCCGTTATACGTCCACGGCGAGATCGCCCGGCCGCTGCATTTCCAGGCGCCGGCCCTGGCCCTGGGCGGCGGGATCACCGCCGAGCGGTTGCAGCACCGCCGCAGCCTGCTCGCGGTGGTCAACGCGGCGCGGCGGGACCTCGATCGCGGCGGGCGTCATGGCCGATGGACGAGCCTCCAGGAGCGGGCCTGGGGCCTGCTGTCTTCCGCCCGCACGTCGGCCGCGTTCGACGTCGCCGCCGAGCCGGTGGGGCTGCGCGAGCGCTACGGCCAGACGATCAACGGCATGAGCCTCTTGCTGGCCCGCCGGCTGGTGGAGGCCGGCGTCCCGTTCGTCACGGTCTTCTGGAAGGAGGACGAGGCCATCGCCGACAGGTGCAAGAGCGCCGGCGGCTGGGATACGCACGGCAACAATTTCCACTGCCTGAAGGAATATCTGCTGCCGGAGTTCGACCGGGCTTTCTCGGCGCTGGTCGAGGACCTCGCGGCGCGGGGCCTGCTGGCGCGGACGCTGCTGCTGGTCACCAGCGAGATGGGCCGCACGCCCAGGATCGGCGACCCGCGGTCGGGCGGGGCCTCGGGTGCGGGCCGCGACCACTGGACGCATTGCATGAGCGTCCTCCTGGCGGGCGGCGGCATCGTCGGCGGCCAGGTCTACGGCTCGAGCGACCGTCGCGGCGAGTACCCCGCCCATCGCCCCGTCACGCCGGCCCACGTCGCCAGGACGGTCTACCACGCGATGGGCGTCCGCGACCTCACCGCCACCGCCAACGACGGGCGTGTTTACAACCTGCTCGACCAGGGCGAGCCGCTGCAGGACCTGTTCTGAAGCCGGGGCCGGCCCGCCGTCGGCCGCCCGGCCGGTCCCGCGGGCACGCCGCCCCGACCGGTCGGGCCGCTCGGCGTCCGGGCTCGCATCACGTATCGAAGGCGCGGTGACTCATCGGGGTTCGTGGAGTATGATGGCAGAGTGCCCGGGCGTGCCGAATGAGGCAGGCGCATGGACCATTGGGATCGCCGATCGGAGACGGCCATGAGCGTGCAGATCACGTTGCAGGGGACGGTGAAAGCCGATGGTTCGATCGAGCTCGACGACCGCCTCGCGATGCCCGAGTGCCGGGTCCTGGTGACCGTCCGGCCCGTCGTGCAGCCGGCGTCGGACGATCCCTTCTGGCAGAGCATGGAGCAGATCTGGGCCGGGCAGCGCGCAAGAGGCCATGTCCCGCGCACGAAGGAGCAGATCGACGCGGACATCCGAGAGCTCCGAAACGATGCCGAGGCCGAGCTGCAAGAGACCGGGCGCCTTCACGACCAATGCCGTCGCGTGCGACACGACGAGTCAGTGGCGGCTCGGATCCGGCCCGCGCAACGGCGCGGGTCGAGTATTGACCTATTCGATCGGCCCGCATCGCCCAGGCGCGTCCGGACCGGGCCGCGCGATCCTCCGCCACCCGCCGGGCCGGTCCCGCGGGCACGCCGGCCGGGACCGGCCGATCGGTGCACTCGGCCTGGCGAGTCCCCAGGTCATCGGCCGGGGATTGCGCCGCGACGAAGTCCCCGCGATTGGATATCCTGAGAGAATGATGCCACGCTGTAGGAGCGGAACGAGTGGTCGGCTGAGATCGGAGCGGTGGCGCCGCTCCTCACCCTGAAGGGACCGGGCCATCACAACCCGGGGCAAACTTCGGGTACACGGGGCAGTGCCCCGGGAATCCCGTCCGCCCCCTCGATACGCAGGAGCGCAGGTCATGAACGAGGAGACCGTCGATCGGATGGACCTCATGCTGACGCATCATGGGGAGGGCGGCGCAGCCGGACTGGCGCCGGCCACAGCGCGGCCCATATCGGCGGACGTCTTCGAGGAGGAATATCAGAGGATCGGCTGCTGGACCGGTCCAGACGCCACGCCGGAAGCCTGGGAGAGTCGGCGAGAATTCTGGCGATCGAGCGGCAAGGACGGGGTCCTGTGGCTCGTGCGTCGCCTCCGCCAGGAACGGCACATCGACGTGCTGGACGGGGCCGCGAGCCTGCTGGCCGAACTCGGCGAGATCATCCTCGTTCCCGCGTTCGAAGAGCTGGGCCGGAGTCGCTCCCGCGACCTGGCACTCTGCCTCATCTGGGCCCTGGTCTCGTTGAGCGAATCGGCTCCGGGCTTGCGGATCGGAGCCGGGCCGCCGGAGCCGATCCTCGCGGCCCGCCTCCAGGACGACGATCCCGACATTCGAGAGGCAGCCGCCGAGGCCATGCGCCTCCTGGGTCCCGAGCGGGCGGCCCGATGGCTCGAACAACGGCTGCGCGACGAGACGAATGAAGAAGTTCGCCAGACGATCGAGCGCGAACTGACGCGGCACCGAGTGGGACGGACTTGAGCCGATGTTGCTCCTGAGAATCGCCAGCCGAGGTCGCTGGGCCGCCGATCGCGCCGCGGGCGATCAAAGACATGTCGAGGACGCCGCGGGCGACCTCCAATGGAAGCCGCGTGACTCGGGCCTCTCGGTCTTCCGCACCGAAGGTGAGGAGGACGAGCGCGAAGTCGCCGTCCGTTTCGCCCTGACGTGCCGCCGGGATCCACGCCATGCCGATGACCTGGTGTTCCCCTCGGAACTGGCTGAGGGCCTGGGCCTGGTCGTCGCTCATGTCCCTCGCGAGGACCTGGACCCCCGGCTGAGCCAGCGCCATCATGAGATTCTCGGACTGACTCCCGAGCTGGGCCTGCGGCTGGCCGCCGAGATCCTCACCGATGCCGGTCGGTTGGTCGGCCGGGTCCCGAAGGCGGATCTCATTCCCCTCGGAAAACAGCTCTGCCGTCGTGAGCCGGAGTTGAAGAACCGCCTGGGAGATCACTGGTCGGCGCTGCTCGGCGAGCCCGAGCCCGGCGATTGACGCCGGAGCAGGAGTAAGGCCGGTCAGAGTCGGCCCTGGTTTCCGGATTCTCCGCCCGGCCGGTCAGCCGCCGTCCGGCCCGGCCGGTCCCGCGGGCACGCCGGCCAGGACCGGCCGGCCGCGGGTCGGCCGGCTCCCGTTCCGATCCGATCGTCCCGCGACTGCGGCGAGGCCGGCCGGCCGGTGCACCGGCCCTGACAGGGACGACCCGGACCTCGCCGCTGAGCATCGCCCGGATCACCCTGGCCCTACCGGCTTGCGCCGCGTCACGCCGTGCCTCGCCTGGCTCGCTCTACCGGCCCCCATCTGAGCCCGACGGCGGCCATCCGGCCCCCCTCCGGCCGCCGCCGGCAAACGCGGGCGGCCCGCGTCCCCCAGAGTTCGCCGTCGGATCGCGGCCAACGACCCGTCATGTCCCCGGCCCGCCCCCGCCGCCGACCCGGCCCTATCAGCTATCCCCGGGATGAAATCGTGATAAGGGGCTTCCCACAAGGGTCTTGATCTGGACGCATGACAAGGATATCTTTGTCCAGAATGCGCCGTAAAGTACTCACTGAAAGTTTTCCAATGTCGTGCTACTACGCGCACTCCGGCAATGATAAGACCGATGCTCGGAGTGACTGGCAACCCCTTCGCGAGCACCTGCTGGCCGTGGCCGAGGGGTGCGAGCGTAGAGCGTCGTTGATCCAGATTCATGGTCGATCGCTTGGCGGCGCCGCATATGCGGCTGGACTCTTCCACGACCTCGGTAAGTACCGTCCCGGCTTCAAGAAAAAGATCGAGGGAGTCCCCGTCCCCGACAAGCTGAGCACCTATCACAAGCAGGCCGGCGCCGCGAAGGCATGGGAACATAAGCAAGTCGGCGTGGCTTTCGCGATCGCGGGACACCATGGGGGCCTACCCCGACTGGACGACCTGAAACATGCGGTGAACCATTCCCCCGCGGGGAAGGCTGCACTTGGGGAATTCTGGGAAGCGGCAACGACCGACCTTCCGGCACTCGCGAACCTCGTGTGGTCGGCCACTCACGTCAGCGATCGCATCCTGTTCGACCTGGAAACGCGGATCCTCTTCAGTTGTCTCGTCGATGCCGACTGGTCCGATACGGCGGAGCACTATTGGCGCGTCAAGGATTGGCCTGAGGAGCCGACGCCCCCAGCCCTCACCAGGGAGACTCGCCGGGCGCTGGCTACAGAACGCGCTCGAGCTCATCCGAGAGCGGGCAAAGCTCTGCGAGAATCCCGAGGTCCGCCGAGCCCGCGATGACGTGTTGACCGCAGCGCTGATCGCAGCGGATTCAACGCCCGGCTTCTTCACTCTGGAGGTACCCACCGGCGGTGGCAAGACCCTCTCGGCCCTGGCCTTTGCGTTGAAGCACGCGGCTTGCCACGGACTCCGTCGGATCATCTACGTGGCACCTTATCTGAGCATCCTCGACCAGAACGCCCGCGTCATCCGCAACGCGCTCGGCGTTGACGAGCACGCAGCCGACGTCCTCGAGCACCACAGCTTGAGTGACCCCGCCCCCGACACCGAGGGGAGTGACGATCGACTTGAGGGAGATGAGCAGCGAGAGGATCGCCGCGCCGCCGCGGCCCGCCGCGCCAGAACTGGGACGCGCCCGTCGTCATCACGACGAACGTCCAGTTCTTCGAAAGCCTGCTCTCCAACGAGCCCGGCCGATGTCGCAAGCTCCACAACATCGCCCGTTCCGTCGTTCTGCTCGACGAGTGCCAGGCCATCCCTAACGATCTGCTATCGCCCACGTGTTCCGTGCTCAGGCAGCTCGTCGAGCACCTCGGATGCACGATCGTCCTGGCCACGGCCACGCAGCCGACCTTCGACCACCCGGCATTGAGAGCCCGAAACAGCGGCCTTCGCGAAGTCCGGCCGATCGTACCGACCGCCGCCCCGTCGGACCCCGACCTCTTCGCCCGGCTCCGTCGCGTGCGGGTCGAGTGGCCGCGGCCCGACGCGTCCCTTGGCTGGGACGAGGTCGCGCGATTGATGACCGCGAATCGTGAGGACCAGCGGCCCGCCGCGCTCTGCATCGTGAACACGCCAGCCGCCCGCGAGCTCTTTCCGCTGCTGGAGCGGATCTGCGACCCGGACGCGTGCTTCCACCTCTCCACCTGGATGTGCCCCGCTCACCGCTTGCAGGTGCTCGACGCCGTCAAGCAGCGACTCGTCGCGAGGCGTCCCTGCTACCTGGTGTCCACCCAACTGATCGAGGCCGGGGTCAACGTGGATTTCCCGGTTGTGCTGCGTGAGCTCGCCCCGCTGGAGTCCATCATCCAGGCCGCCGGCCGTTGCAATCGCGAGGGGCGACTCAACGGGCCGGACGGCACGCCGGGCGGCCGGGTCATCGTCTTCCGCAGCCGCGCCGCCATCGAAATGCCCAGGCACTACTATCCGTCGGACCCCTGGTATCGATCGGGCCGCGAGGTCCTTGAGAATCACTTCCTGAGTGCCAACCCGGGATTATCGATCGACGATCCCCGCGTCATCAACGAGTACTTCACGCGCCTCCTCAGCACCGGTGAACTCGATCAGCGCGAGATCCAGAAGGCCCGGGAAGCCTGCGATTTCCCCGGCGTCGCGCCGACTACCGGCTGATCGAGGACGCGGGGAGTCCGGTCGTCGTCGCTAACTGGAGGGACCATGCCGCCCAGATCGACCTGTTGATCGACGCCGTCCGCGAACGGCCATCCCGTGCGAGGTTCCGCGCACTCAATCCCTTCCAGGTCAACCTGCGGCTTTCGGACGATCGGCTACTCTCCTTCGTGAAGGAAGGCCCTCATGGGCTGGCAATCTGGTGCGGAGGATATCATCCCAGTTTGGGTGTCTGGGATGAATTGCTGGGCGGGGATCTGGTCCATTAAGCCGACAATGCGGCGGACCAAGTTCCTGTCGCGTCTACCGGAGGAAGTCCGGCTTAGCGCCGACGAAGGCGAACTCGTGTGGCGCCTGCTTCAGTTGCGGAAAAAAGGACGGCTACCGAAAACCCGGTCGTGAGAAACGAGGACTCGGCGGATGAACAATAGCGTCGCAGTCAAGGTCTGGGGCGAGTATGCGCTGTTCACCAGGCCAGAGCTCAAAGTAGAGCGATTGTCATACGTTATCATGACACCATCGGCGGCGCGAGGAGTGCTGGACGCCATCCTGTACCGGCCGCAGATGGAGTGGCGGGTCCGCCGGATCACGGCGATCCAGCCCCGTTTCCCCGCCGGATTTCCCGAGGAAGCCCAGCGCCGGCATTACCGCACGATCAATATCCGGCGCAACGAGATCCAGGGCAAGGTCCCCACCAGGACCGTCGAGGGCTGGATGAGGGAGCCGGGATCCGCGGAGCCCTATCTCGTCGACTCGGCCGGGCGTGAAGGGGCCCAGGGCCAGAACCGCACCCAGCGTAACAGCCTGGTCCTCCACCACGTCGCCTACATCATCGAGGCGACGCCGGTCCTGACCGACAAGGCCAACCGCGCCCGTCGCAAGCCGCCCGACGACGAGGAGGGTCCTGGCCCGGACAGTGTCACCAAGTACGTCGCGATGTTCGAGCGGCGGGTGGCCAAGGGCCAGTGCTACCACCGGCCGTATCTCGGTTGCCGCGAATTCGCCTGCGATTTCGCACCGCTCGATGACTCGGAACGGCCGCTGGAGGACTGGAACGAGCGGCTCGGGTTCATGCTCTATGACCTGCGTTTCCGCGACGGCCAGGCCGCGCTCCCCGGGTTCTTCGACGCCGAGATTCGCGCCGGCGTCCTCCATTGTGATCGACAATCCCACGGCCTCCATGGTGAACCTCCCGTGACCGTCCTCGGCTGGGGTGATGGAGAAGCGGAATGATCTTCCAGAGACTGTACGACCTGGCCATCCGCGAGAAACTCCTCGCCGACCCGGCATTCGAGGCTCAGCCCGTCCCTTTCGTACATCGAACTCGATGAGGATGGCCGCCTGCGTGGCGATGGGATCAATGAACGCCGGGGCAAAAGTTGACCCCGTCCAGGAAGGGCGGGGAGGTCAAGACGAAGCCCGACTCCGGCAGGCCCATCGCGATTCCGCGCGCCCATGGCAATACCGCCTCCCAGGGCTTCGCCCGCTTCTTCGCCGACACGATCCCGCGGGTGCTCCCCGTCTCCTACGATCATAACCGACGAGGGCAAGCAAAGAACCGACGAGCTGGCAAAACGCGGCCGCAGCCGTGAGACGTTCTGGAAGCAAATCCACCGCGCCGCCGAGGAGACGAATGACCCCGCGCTCCGTGCCGTGCAGGCGTTCGGTCGGCAACTCGAGATCGATCCCGATCTCGCGACCCGGCTCGAGCAGACCCTCGAGGCTCGCGGCGCCAAGCCCACCGATCGGTGCACGTTCGCATTCGCCCCCGACATCGGCGACGACCATCCTGGATCGCGAAGCGGTCAAGCAGTGGTATCGAGGTTTCTACCGGCAACATACCGGCGGCAAGCAGGAGAGCGGGCCAACGGGCCCTTGCCAGGTCACGGGGCTTGTCGGTCCGATCCCCAGGACCCATCCGATCAAGCTCACGCTCCCCGGCGGGATGTCGGTTGGCGTGGCGCTCGTCTCCTACGACAAGCCCGCCTTCGAGAGCTACGGCCTGGATGGGACGGCCAACGCCTCGCTCGGCTATGAGGCCGCCGACGCCTATGGCCTGGCCATCAACGCCCTGATCAAGAAGAAGCTTCCGCGGAATGTCGGCTCCTCGTTGCGGGTCGGCGAGTCCCTCTTCCTGTTCTGGACGAGACAGCCCGCTTCCCTGGACTTCCTGGAACAGTTCGACGCGCCGGAGCCCGCGTCCGTCGAGGGCCTCATCGAGTCGCCCGCGTCCGGTAGCTCTGACCGGACCTCATCCTCCGACGTGAATGAATTCTATTGCCTCGTCTTATCGGGCAACTCCGCGAGGGCCGTCGTCCGCGACTACCTGGAAGAGCCGCTGCCGAGCGTCCGAGAACACGTCGGCTCGTGGTTCCGCGACCTGAGGATTGCCAGCACGGGGCAGGGCGATCTCGGCCATCCGATCGCGACCTTTCCTCTCTGGCGGCTGGCCTCGTCGATGACCGCTCCCAAGGCCGGTAATCAACCCGACTGGCGACGCGGATCAACGATCTCATCCCGCGACTGATGGCGCCGGCCCTGCGGCCAGCCCCTCCCCGACAACGTCCTCGCGTCCTGTCTCCAGCGCCTTCGCGCCGAGGGAAGAGCGGCTTCCGACCGGCACGGATGGCCCTGGTGAAGCTCTGTCTCCTACGAAAGGGGGTCTCCGTGTCCGAGAAGCTCAACCCGATGGAGTCGAACCCGCCTACGTCTGCGGCGAGTTGCTCGACATCTTCGACCAGATCCAGCGCGCGGCCCTCGGGGGGGTCAAGGCCACCGTCGTCGACCGGTAGTACAGAGGCTTCAGCGCCGCCCCGATCGACGGCGCTCGGCGAGCTGTTCGCGAAGGCCCAGCACCACTCCGGTCGCCTCCGCTCGGAGAATGAGAGGCATGCGGCGGCCCTCGAGAAACGCCTGCGCCATGACGAGAGCCGGCTCAAGGACGTCCCGGAAGGGCCAGCTCAGCTTCGCCGATCAGGCCCGGTTCGCCCTCGGTTACTACCACGCCAGGGCAGATCGCATCGAGCGATGGGCCAGGGCCAAGCAGGAGGCGCCGAGGCCGAGGCGCGCCGACGGCCGAGAAGGCATCGAAGAAACGAAAACACCGACGGACCCACAGTCCGAACCTCGAATCCCATCCTTCCCGAGGAACTTTAACTATGAGCACCGCGACTGCCCCGCAGACATCGACCGCCGTCTCGCGACGCTACGACTTCGTCCTGATCTTCGACGTGACCGATGGCAACCCCAACGGCGACCCCGACGCGGGCAACCTCCCCAGGCTCGATCCCCAGACCCTCCAGGGACTCGTCACCGACGGCTGCCTCAAGCGCAAGATCCGCAACGCCGTAGCCGTCCTCGCCGGCGACCGGCCAGGGTGCGAGCTCTATTTCCAGACCCAGGATGCCGTCTACGAGAAGCGGGTGCTCAACCTCCTCCACAAGTCCGCATGGGATGCCCTCGGGAATCCAACCGTCCAAGGGCGGCGGTGAGCCAGGCGGTGACGACAAGCCCGCCGAGAAGGGCGGGAAGTGGGCGCGGGGGAAAGGCCAAGGCCGGCGACCGTGGCGATTACGATAACGTCCGCAAGGCTCGCCAGTGGATGTGTCAGAACTTCTACGACGTGCGAGCCTTCGGCGCCGTCATGACGACCGGCGTCAACTGCGGTCAGGTTCGTGGGCCGGTCCAGATCACCTTCTGCCCGGTCGATCGACCCGATCACGCCGCATTGGAATTCGCGATCACGCGCAAGTCCGTGACGACCGAGAAGGAGGCCATGAATCAGATCGACAAGGTTGACGAGGAGACGAAACCCGGTTCGGCACGATCACAGGCACGATGGGTCGCAAGTCGAACGTCCCGTACGGGCTCTATCGCTGCTCGGGCTTCATCAACCCCTACCTCGCCAGGGATACCGGCTTCTCCGACGACGACCTTCAGATGTTCTGGAGCACGCTCAAGGGGCCCATGTGGGAAATCGACCGATCCGCCAGCCGCGGCCTGATGTGCACACGCGGGCTCTATGTGTTCGAGCATGATTCTCCGCTCGGGGGTGCGCCAGCGCATGAGTTGTTCGAGCGGATCGGCGTGAAGCGCCTCGCGGAAGGCGCCGCCCCGCCGCGCTCCTTCGACGATTACCGAGGCAGGATCGACATCCAGGCCGAGGGCCTACCACCCGGCGTCAAGCTCCACCGGATGGTCAACTGATTGCGACTCACGGCCGTTGCGCCGGCAGCGGCCGGGAACGGCGACACAAGACGGCTCGCCTTTGATCGCCCTCGGTTCGCGAGAGGGTGGCATCTAATGCAACCCGCGGGCACGGAGTGTGCGCGACGACGATCGGGCCGCGCTGGACTCGGCCGCCGCGCGGTTGGGCCAGCACATCGCCGATCTGCCCGGGTCGGCCGACTGCGACGCGGTCCGCGGGCACGAAGGCGACGGTGCACGCGTCTACTTCGACGTCCTGACTCGGCTGATCCGGCCGGCCCGCCGGTCGGGATTCGCGATGAACGGGCGATCGCGACGGCCGCCACTCGACCCGGTCAATGCCCTGCTGTCGTTCACGTACGGCTTGCTGAGGAACGATTGCATCGCCGCCTTGACCGCCGCGGGGCTCGACCCCGACGTCGGCTTCCTGCACGTTCGACCGCCCGGGCCGTCCCGGGCTGGCGCTGGACCTGATGGAGGAGTTCCGCACCCTGGTCGCCGACCGCCTGGTCCTGGCCATGATCAACCGGCAGCAGGTGACGCCCGACAATTTCGTGACGCGCGACGGCGGCGCCGTCGAGCTGACCGCCGAGGGGCGCAAGGCCCTGGTGCACGCCTACATCGCCCGCAAGCGCGACCAGGTGACGCATCCGGTGACCGAGACCAGCGTGCGCGTCGGCCAGCTCCCCTTCCTCCAGGCGAAGCTCCTGGCCCGCTGTCTCCGCGGGGATTCGGAGATCTACCTGCCCTGTATCTTGCGCTGAGCCGATCGGCGGGTGCGCGACCTGCTCGCTCGTTTCAATCAAGTCTTCCTTGCCGGGAGCCATGGCGGTCCCATGCTGGTCCTGATCACCTACGACGTGGCGACCACGACTCCCGAGGGTCGCCGCCGGCTGCGCAAGATGGCCCAGGCCTGCAAGAATTACGGCCAGCGGGTACAGAAGTCGGTCTTCGAATGCAGCGTCGAGCCGTCGCACTGGGTCATGCTACGCGACGACCTGCTCAAGATCGTCAACCCGGCGGAAGACAGCCTCAGGTTCTACCACCTCGATGAGAACGCGCGGGGCCGGATCGAGCACATTGGGGTAAAGGAGCCGATCGACTTCGAGGGGCCATTGATCTTCTGACCCGGCTCGAACGAAGCCCGCCGGGACGGTGTCGTCCGCCCGAGTCCTGGCGCCGCGGCCGGCTTGGGATTGGCCCAGCCGAGCTGTCGGGACGGGACAATGGCCTCCACCCGAGTCCCGGGGCTGTGGCCGCGGCGGCCCTCTGGAAGGCGGAGCGACCATCTGGCAGGATAAAGCCCCGCGATCTCCTCGCTCCGGCCGAAGGCCGGGGGGCTCGCGAAACGTGTAGGAGGTGAATCACCAATGACTTGCGCGCGCCTCCCCTCCAACTCAATGGCCCGAGCAAGCCGCCGCGGTCACGTTCGCGGGATCCCAGCGCAACATGTCTCGCGCAAAGGTTAGAGACGAGGCCCTTTCTCCCGGCCCGAACGCCGGGAGCGGATTGAAACGGCATCGGCGTTCGAGCGTGAGCGTGCTCGAGCTTTCTCCCGGCCCGAACGCCGGGAGCGGATTGAAACTCGTAGTCGGCGCGGGACATAGTCCTGGAGGACTTTCTCCCGGCCCGAACGCCGGGAGCGGATTGAAACCCGGTGGGGAAAACCTTCGCCGGCCCGGCTGCGTCCTTTCTCCCGGCCCGAACGCCGGGAGCGGATTGAAACCTCCTCGACGGTCGGGATTCTCGCCCAGCCCTTGTCCTTTCTCCCGGCCCGAACGCCGGGAGCGGATTGAAACTCCTGTTCTGCTGGCCGTCGCGCAAGACCCGGGGGCTTTCTCCCGGCCCGAACGCCGGGAGCGGATTGAAACAGTTCGTCGGGCACCACCACGATCGTCGCGGCCGTCTTTCTCCCGGCCCGAACGCCGGGAGCGGATTGAAACAGCATGACGTTCGCCGCTTCATGCGGGACATGCGGCCTTTCTCCCGGCCCGAACGCCGGGAGCGGATTGAAACAGCAGGACCCCGAACGCAATCCGTCGCTGAATCAGCTTTCTCCCGGCCCGAACGCCGGGAGCGGATTGAAACGTCACGATGTCGGGCTCGGCCATCGCCTCGGTCGCCTTTCTCCCGGCCCGAACGCCGGGAGCGGATTGAAACAGCCGGTCCGCATCTCGTTCGCCTACGACGCGGCTGCTTTCTCCCGGCCCGAACGCCGGGAGCGGATTGAAACTTCGCCGCGAAGGACGAAGGCCGCGCAGCCTTCGGCCGCTTTCTCCCGGCCCGAACGCCGGGAGCGGATTGAAACTCCCGTGAGGGCAGGACCCGGCGTGGTTGTCGGTCCTTTCTCCCGGCCCGAACGCCGGGAGCGGATTGAAACAGCAGCTCCCGCAGGTCGTCTGCTACGAGGGCGGCCTTTCTCCCGGCCCGAACGCCGGGAGCGGATTGAAACATGCTGGGCTGGCAGGACTTCTACGGCGCCGCACCCTTTCTCCCGGCCCGAACGCCGGGAGCGGATTGAAACAACAGGTCCAGCCCGGGCGATGACGCCTCGCGGGCCTTTCTCCCGGCCCGAACGCCGGGAGCGGATTGAAACGGGATGCGGGTGCGGCGGCGCGAGGTCGTGCCGCTCCTTTCTCCCGGCCCGAACGCCGGGAGCGGATTGAAACATGGCAGACTCATCGGAATAGAAAGTGTCGATCAGCCCTTTCTCCCGGCCCGAACGCCGGGAGCGGATTGAAACAGGGACGGGCGGTCGCACGAGGCGCACGTCCGACCTTTCTCCCGGCCCGAACGCCGGGAGCGGATTGAAACGCCATACACTCCACCGACAACTACTTCATGGTGGACGGACTTTCTCCCGGCCCGAACGCCGGGAGCGGATTGAAACTGTTGAGTGCTGCCATGTAGGACATCCTTCCGCTCCTTTCTCCCGGCCCGAACGCCGGGAGCGGATTGAAACCGGCTGTGTCTCACAGGGCAATTACGGCAACACCCTTTCTCCCGGCCCGAACGCCGGGAGCGGATTGAAACTGAAGAAAGGGCAAGTCTACAAGCGGCGAGCGGATCTTTCTCCCGGCCCGAACGCCGGGAGCGGATTGAAACTCGCGGAACTCGGCCGCGATCGCCATCAGGGCGGCTTTCTCCCGGCCCGAACGCCGGGAGCGGATTGAAACGACCGATCCGGTATGCTCCGCCGCGCCCAGCTTCTTTCTCCCGGCCCGAACGCCGGGAGCGGATTGAAACAGCGGCACGTCCACCCGATGAGCCTCCAGGACCGCGGCTTTCTCCCGGCCCGAACGCCGGGAGCGGATTGAAACACGACGTGCGCGACGTCTGGGCCAACGGCGAGGCTTTCTCCCGGCCCGAACGCCGGGAGCGGATTGAAACTTGATGAATTTCTCGACCAGCCCGACCGGCGGCACCGCCTTTCTCCCGGCCCGAACGCCGGGAGCGGATTGAAACGGCTGTCGGGCGAGTGGCGGCTGTCGTGGCGGTGGCTTTCTCCCGGCCCGAACGCCGGGAGCGGATTGAAACGAATGGAGCCGGACCGAGGAATCGCAGCGGCCGGCGCTTTCTCCCGGCCCGAACGCCGGGAGCGGATTGAAACGGACGTTCCGGCGCAACAGGTTCGCGAGAAGGCATCTTTCTCCCGGCCCGAACGCCGGGAGCGGATTGAAACAGCACGGCCGCGGGCGACCTCCTGATGATGCGGCTTTCTCCCGGCCCGAACGCCGGGAGCGGATTGAAACGTCCAGCGGCAGCGGCACCGCGACCGTCGACGGTGCCTTTCTCCCGGCCCGAACGCCGGGAGCGGATTGAAACCGCACGATCCACGCGTGCGACGAGTGGTCGACGCGGCTTTCTCCCGGCCCGAACGCCGGGAGCGGATTGAAACTGGACCCAGTTCCGGCTGGCGTTCTCGGGCAACGTCTTTCTCCCGGCCCGAACGCCGGGAGCGGATTGAAACACATCCATTCCCGGCTGCTGATCGATGAGGGGCCTGCCTTTCTCCCGGCCCGAACGCCGGGAGCGGATTGAAACTGTGGATTCAGCATCCCGGGAATCTGAGCCGGCAGCTTTCTCCCGGCCCGAACGCCGGGAGCGGATTGAAACAGGTTCCTCCTGGAGCATGGCCGTCTTCCGCGACCTTTCTCCCGGCCCGAACGCCGGGAGCGGATTGAAACCTCACCTTCTCCTTCGACTCGTCGTCCTCCTGGCTTTCTCCCGGCCCGAACGCCGGGAGCGGATTGAAACACCCGGATCGAGCTCGACAGCTTCGGCGCGACCTTCCTTTCTCCCGGCCCGAACGCCGGGAGCGGATTGAAACATGGGTGGGTCAGCTCGTGGGGGCAGGGGTGGCGTTTCTCCCGGCCCGAACGCCGGGAGCGGATTGAAACTCGCGGATGGTCGTCACGATGCAGCCTCCACGCGCTTTCTCCCGGCCCGAACGCCGGGAGCGGATTGAAACGCGCGTGACTACATCTGGCTCTACGACCAGCGGCGACGTTTCTCCCGGCCCGAACGCCGGGAGCGGATTGAAACCTTCCATTTCGAGATCCGGTTCTCGGGCAGGCCCGCTTTCTCCCGGCCCGAACGCCGGGAGCGGATTGAAACGGCTCGAGGTGTCTTATGCGGACCCGCGGCAACCCCTTTCTCCCGGCCCGAACGCCGGGAGCGGATTGAAACTCGCTGATCGCCGCCGCGAACGCCGCCGCGACCGATCTTTCTCCCGGCCCGAACGCCGGGAGCGGATTGAAACATCGAGGGCGCGTCGCTGATCCGGGTCCCGCTGCCTTTCTCCCGGCCCGAACGCCGGGAGCGGATTGAAACTACCTCAACGCGATCCGCGCGCGGCGGGAAGACTCTTTCTCCCGGCCCGAACGCCGGGAGCGGATTGAAACATCAGGGGACCTGCGCGGGGACGAACAGGCCGGCCTTTCTCCCGGCCCGAACGCCGGGAGCGGATTGAAACGTGAAGGAGCGGGTGGAGCGATGAGCACGATCCGGCTCTTTCTCCCGGCCCGAACGCCGGGAGCGGATTGAAACCTCGTCCTGCGCCCCCTGGGCCGTCGCGCTGATCAAGCTTTCTCCCGGCCCGAACGCCGGGAGCGGATTGAAACTGTACTCATCCCACCAGTTCTGCGGACCCAGAACCTTTCTCCCGGCCCGAACGCCGGGAGCGGATTGAAACCCGAACGGCAACGGCAACGGCCACCGCAACGGGACTTTCTCCCGGCCCGAACGCCGGGAGCGGATTGAAACTCCCACTGGTTGCGGCGACGGCGCGTCACCAGCCTTTCTCCCGGCCCGAACGCCGGGAGCGGATTGAAACTTGAAGTCGAGGAGCATCCGGGCCGTCGCGTCGACTTTCTCCCGGCCCGAACGCCGGGAGCGGATTGAAACCCGCCCGACCTGGCCGGCCAGCCGGAGTCGGTGCGCTTTCTCCCGGCCCGAACGCCGGGAGCGGATCGAAGCGGCCGGGATCACCACCGGGCCGACCGACCCCCCGGCAAACGCTCGCATCAACGCGATCTCATTCCGGATTCGCCCGCCCGATCTTCGGCCGTCCCGCCGGGACGGTCCCGCGGGCACGCCGGCCGGGCCCGGTCGATCGGTGCACTCGGCCTGGCGAGTCCCCAGGTCATCGGCCGGGGATTGCGCCGCTGCGTCGCCCGGGGCCCCCGCGCGATCGGGCTGGCAACGGACGGGAGCGCGGTGCCGGCGGCGGAATGGGACGGGCCGGCCCGGGGCGAGCCGGCGGGGCGGCGGGACAGGACGCTCCCGGTCCGATCCGGTCGGCCCGCGACCGCTTCGGCGACATCCTCTTCCTCACCGGCCTCCTCGACCGCACCCGGCAGAACCCCAAGCAGCGCCGGGTCGTCATCCGGGATCGGCAGCGTTCTCGTCTGGACTTCGCCGCGCCATGCGGTAACTTCTGGCCGCGGGAAAGAAACGCCATGCATCCACCAATGTCTCTGGGGAGGGGAAGCCGCGTCGCCTGGCGATGCCCGGTCACCGGCGCCCGCTGGCTATGCCCAGCTACTGAAGGACATCAAGGCCCGAATTCAGCAATCGCGGACGCGCGATCTTCTCGCTCAACGCCGAGATGATCCGGCTCTACTGGGACGTCGGCCGGATGATCGACGAGCGGCAGCAGCGAGAGGGCTGGGGGGCGGCCGTCATCCCGCGGCTGGACTCCCGAAAAGTGCAACGTGCTGGGTGGCCCCCGGCTTGCGCGACCCTTGGCAGACCACCTCAATGTTCGGCCAGCCGCCCGCTCCCTCGACCCGGGCAATGCGGGCAGGCCACGGAGAACCTTTGAGGGAGAGCGGTCGGCAGGGATCTAAGCCTGTCGATTGGTTACCAGATGCGGGCGATGCCGTAGGCGTCCAGGAGTCTGGTCGCAGCTCACCAAGCTCATTCCCTCGACGATCGCCTGGGCGACGATCATGCGATCGAAGGGGTCGCGGTGCTTGCTGGACGGATAGGGCAGGGTCGAGACGGCCGCGCGCATGCCGGGGAGAGATCGCCATGACGCGGAAGGCGTTCATGTCAACGGCGCCATACCAGAAGTCTTCGAACGGCTACGGCGATGGCGTACTTGCCGATGCTGATCTTGATCGCCACTTCCCAGTAGCTGGCCGGACTGACCCACTTCTCGTTCGCCGGATCCACGATGGCCGCCTTCGCCGCCGCGCTGAGTTGCGGGTCGTCCAGGTAGAACCAGAGGACGGCGTGCGTATCGAGCAGGAGCTTCACGGCATGTACCCGGCGAAATCCTCGAGGTGCTCTTCATCCTCGGCGAGGACCGTCAGCATGCCCCGGCCGCGGCCCGGTACGGGGCGAGGCTCTTCGCCGGGCGTACCACTCAACTTCGCCACCGGCTTGCTGCCGCGAGTGATGACGACTTCCTCACCGGGCGTCAACCGGTCGATGATCTCGGCGAGATGGCTCTGGGCTTCCTCCAGCGTGATCGTCTGCATGGTGCTCTCCCCCGGGCGGCGATCGATCGCCAACCCGGTCACTCGAACAGGCTCGGCTCGGCCTCGGCGCCGGTCAGGACGGCGTCGCGGCAGTTGGATCACGGTGCGGAGCGTGTCCCGCTCGCCGAGCAGGGCGATCGTCAGCCGCCAGTCGTCGCCGTCGCGGGGCCGGACCTCGACGAGGGCCAGGGTCAGACGCCAGAAGCCGGCGTGATCGGCCGGCTCGTGCCCGTGGAGAGACTCCACCAGACCGACCCGGTCCCCCTTCTTCCAGAGTAGCATGGCCCGGTGAAACGGGTCGATCCGTTGTCAGCAGATCGGTTCGTTCATCGCCCGGGTGGCGGTCGTCAGCAGACTCTCCAGACCGCTCTGAAGCACCCGCCGACATCCGGTTATCGTCCGGCGGGATCCGGAAGGCCGGTCCATCACGCGCGGGGCACCGGAATCGATCGAGTGCTCCAGGCAACGTGCACTCCGGCCCTGCTCTCACGCCACACCCGCCCCCCGCCGGCCCGCCGTCGCCACCGGGACGGACGGTCTCCTCGACCGACGGTCAACCATCCCGACGGAGCCGACTCAGGCCAGGCCGGACCGGCAAAAATATGAAGCGACACCAATTCCGCATCGACGGAGCCGACTCAGGCCAGGCCGGACCGGCAAAAATATGAAGCGACACCAATTCCGCATGAAGCGACACCAATTCCGCATGAAGCGACACCAATTCCGCACTGAAGCGACACCAATTCCGCACCAATTCCGCAGGCCAGGCCGGACCGGCAAAAATATGAAGCGACACCAATTCCGAGCTGAAGCGACACCAATTCCGAGCTCGGCCGATCCGGCACTGATCCTCACACAACCCGCCCCGCGCGGGCCAGCCGGAATCCTCCGTCAGACCGCGGCCGTCCCTCGGGGAATCGGTCGCGGACGCCGCCCCGCAGCGCGTCCATCAGGTCCTCGGCGGGGTTCTGGGGCGAGGCCGGCTCGTCGAGCCAATCGCCGCCGCGATGGGCCCGCGTGTAGTCCTGGAACGCCGCCTTCAGGTGGGTGCACCGCGGGTGGATGAGCAGGCAGCCCGAATCCAGCAGGATCTCGAGCTGGTCGAGCCCGTCGAGCACCGGGTGCTGCGGCCATCGCTCCGTGATCCGCGTGCCGAAGACCCGTTCGAACTCGCCGAACGCCGCCGGGCCCACGCCCGTCCGCGCCGACGACGCCGGATCCAGCCGCACCACGTCGAGCCGGCCGAGGCTCGGCAGCTCGTCGGACCGGGCCCGGATCGCCCGGGCATTCGCCTCCGACAGCCGCCCCTCGGCGTAATAGTCGCCGAAGACCGTCACCCGGTGCCTGCCGTCCGCGACCTCCCGCACCTGGAAGAACACGGCGCCGACGTGCCGCGAGACGCCGCAGTCGATCGCCAGGTGCACCCGGAACCGGTAGTCGTACTCGGCAGACGCCGAGACGTGCACCGCCGGGTCGAACCGCGCGAACCACGCGCCATCGCCGACCTCCAGCACCTCGGCATAGATCTCCTGCCGGCCCAGCCGGGTCCCTTCATAGGTCGCGATGATCCGGTCGAAGAACGCCGGCGCCAGGTGCGCCCGGTTCTCGTGGGTCGAGCCCCGCGCCACGGCCGTCGTCGCCTCGTCAATCAGGTCCTTGATCAGGCGGACCGGCCTCGGCGTCGTCGTGACACACACTCGCGGGTCGTCGCCGAGGCGCAGGCCGAACATCAGGTTATCCCAGGCCCGGGGGAACCGCCACGCCGCCAGCTCGTCAACCCAGGCGGCGTCGTGCTCCGGTCCGCGCAGGCGCATCGGGCCGATCGGCCGAGTACGCGGTGGCGATCGTCCCGCCGGGCCAGGTCAGCCGGTCCTTCGACGGCTCGTACCGGGGGCGCGCCCACGGAGGGCTGATCGCCAGGATGCCCGACTCGCCCTCGATCAGCACGCGGCGGGCCTCCTTCGCCGTGGGCGCGACCAGGGCGATCCGCCGCGCCCGGCCCGATTCCGCCAGGCCGCGGACCCACTCCGCGCCCGATCGCGTCTTGCCGGCCCCGCGGCCCATCAGCATCAGCCACGCCCGCCAGTTCCCCCCCGGCGGCCGCTGGTTGGCCCGCGCGCGAGGATGCGCCCCGCACTCGCCGGCCGGCCGGCCGCACGGGCACGCGTCGGCATACCAGTCGAACCGCCCCCGATCGTCCGCGCCGGGGCACTCCGGCAACGGCTCGGATTCAAGCCGGGCGATCCGCCTGTCGAGTCTTCGCAACTCCCCCCGCACGTCGATCCTCCTGCGTCCCCAGCCGCTCGTTGAGCCGCTCCAGGTCGGACTTCAGCTCGGCGTGGCTCTGGACGGCGATGAGCTTGTCGAACCAGCGTCCTGGCGGCCGACAGCTTCACGCCGTCGGTCTGCCCCTCCTCGATCAGGTGGATGATCTTCTCCACCGCCTTGCCCAGACTCCGGGCCATCTGGCCGATGGCGAGGTCCACCGCGCGGGTGCGATACTCCTCGACCATCCGCCGGCACTCGGCGTCCTTGTACCAGCGGTAGCCCGTCTGGAGCTGCAGTCCATTCTTCTCGCACCAGCCCGGGACGTCCCCTCCGGCGGCCACCCACAGGGCGAAATCATGGAGCTGGGTCCGCTTCCGATGGATTCCACACATGCCGATCTTCGCGAGCGATCCTCGCGCCTCACGCCGCTCTCACGGTTCTCGACCCGCGGCGAAGGTCGGCCGGCACGCCCTCGAGGGGCCCTCTCTTCTCGGCAACCGGCGACCCCCGGCCGGCCGGGCATCGCCCGACGACCGAGGCCCGGCATTCGCGGTCGCCGCCACCCAACACAACGCAACGCAACCCAACCCGACGCGACCCTCAGGGACTCGCGGCCCGATCGCACCCGTCGATCCGCCCGGCGATCCGTCGCATCTCGGCCCTCATCGCCGCGTGCCCCCGGCCGCCCAGCATGCGGCCGACGAGGGTCCCGGCCGCGTCCAGTCGGGCGCCTTCATCCCGGCCTTGCTCGACCTGGCGGTCGATCTTCTTGACGGCCTCGCCGAGACGCCGCGCCATCCGGGCGATGGCGCGATCCGCCGCGCGGCGGCGATGCGCCTCGACGTCTCGCCGGAACTCGTCGGTCTTGGACCAGTTGCATGCGGTCTTCAGGCAAACGGAGTGCTCGCGGCACCAGGGCGTGAGCTTCCCTCCGTTGGCCACCCAGAGGGCGAGGTCTTTCCTCATGGCCCGAGGATAGGGGGCTGGCATGGTCGTTCGTCAACGCGTGAGGATCGATCGTCCCCCTCGCGCCCCTGTGCCGCTCTCACGGTTCTCGGCCCGCGGCGGGACCGGCCGGCATGCCCGCAAAGGGCGAAGTGATGATCCGACCCGGAACGGGCCGCACAGATCCGTCCAGGGGCATCGCCCTGGGTCAACTCGAAGACTGATATCCCCTACTAACAGGATGTATCAGGTTTGCAAAATCATAAATGCACCTACGCGAAATTTTTTGATTTTCTCGTCGCAAATCCGGATTTCCCAGGTAGATAAAATATTTTGTCTTTTCTAAAGATTTTCCCACGACTGCGCATGCACCAAACTATCCAAGGCACCCGACCAGGACAATCGATACATTTTGTCAACCCATGCACGTTGCAATCGATGGGCCGGACCGCCGAGACGGGATCGTCCGCAGATGACGCAGATGGACGCAGATGGAAGACACCGCGAGGTCTTCGGGGGCCGGTACCGCGTCATGGCTTGCCGAACGAGCCGAACGGGCCCGGCCGGGTTGGGATCGGATCTGCGTCCATCTGCGCCATCTGCGGACAATCCCCCCGGTTCCATCGGCTTACTGTGCTCGGAGGCCGTGAATCTCGCCGGCGTCCTCGACCCCACCGGGCAGAACCCCAAGCAGCGCCGCGTCGTCATGTGGGATCGGCAGCGTTCTCGTCTGGACTTCGCCGCGCCATGCGGTAACTTCTGGCCACGGGAAAGAAACGCCATGCATCCACCAATGTCTCTGGGGAGGGGAAGCCGCGTCGCCTGGCGATGCCCGGTCACCGGCGCCCGCTGGCTATGCCCAGCGACTGAAGGACATCAAGGCCCGAATTTAGGCAATCGCGGACGCGCGATCTTCTCGCTCAACGCCGAGATGATCCGGCTCTAATGGGACGTCGGCCGGATGATCGACGAGCGGCAGCAGCGAGAGGGCTGGGGGGCGGCCGTCATCCCGCGGCTGGCCCGCGAGCTCCATAACGAGCTGCCCGAAGAGAAGGGATACTCGGAGCGCAACATCAAGCGCATGCTGGCTTTCCATCGCGCCTACCGCGATCCCGCCGCAATTGTGCCACAGCCTGTGGCACAATTGGCCGACTCCCGAAAAGTCCGGCCCTGCTCTCACGCCACACCCGCCCCCCGCCGGCCCGCCGTCGCCACCGGGACGGACAGTCTCCCCGACCGACGGTCGGCCCTCCCGACGGAGCCCACTCAGGCCAGGCCGGACCGGCAAGACATATGAGGCGACACCAATTCCGTCCCGCTGACACCGACTTTCCGCCCCCGACTTTCCGCGCGGAGAAATGACATCGACTTTCCGCGCCAACCTTCCGCGCGGAGAACTGACACCGACTTTCCGCGCTCTCTTGAAGCGCCGGGTGACGGCCAGTGATCAATCACTCCAGTTCTCCGCAGCAAGTGGGAGTTCATTGAGCTCGACGCGTGCCTCTCGCCACGACGGATAGTGCTTCTCTAACACTTCGACAAAGCGCTCATTATGTGTGGGCTCGAGTAAATGCACCATCTCGTGAACGATGACGTATTCGAGAAGATCCTTGGGCTTCTTCACGAGCTCGGTATTGAGTCTGATGTGCCTTGCACGGTGATTGCAACCACCCCACTTGGTCTTCATTCGCTGGAGGAAGTACCCCGCAACAGTCACGTTCAACTTCGATTCCCACTTTCGGATCAATGGTGGCACCGCCTCGTGAAGCAGCGACCGATGCCAGTGATTCATCACGGCCTCCCGCTTCACTCTGTCACTGCCGGGCCGCACTGAGAGCGTGATTCGACGGTGGTCGTGCTCTATGCTTGGCTTGGTATCACGCTCGACGACGGAAAGGAGATAGCGGCGACCCCACAGGTAATGGCTCTCTCGCTCAACGTACTGCCGCGGCGTCTCCCGCGCCTGGTCTCGCAATTTCGCCTGCTGGTTCCGAATCCATGAGAGTTTGGAGACCGCATAGGCTCGCGCGACCTCGATGCGGGTCATGCTCGGTGCCACCAGCGTCACGCGGCCACTCGGCGGATGAACCGACAGGTGGACGTGCTTGATGTCCTTGCGGGTCAACTCGATGTCGATGTCGCCGACCCTGATCGTCTCCACCATCAGTACCCCGGCTGATTCTTGATGATCTCGAACAGGGCCAGCGTCGCGTCCCGGTCGCGGCCGAGCACGGGGAACAGCGCGTTGAGAACCTGCCGCTCGCGGGTCTCATCACCCTTCCACCCGGCGGGAGCGTATTCCCGCACCACGCGGTCAATCTCCAGCGCAGTCGCCGCCCGCTCCTCGTCGTCGGCCGGGCATTCAAAGCTCGCCCTCGGGATCGTGTCGAGGTTGTTGTAGAGCGTGATCGCCTCCGGCCTGCCGTGCAACACTGCGGGAACTCCCGCGTCCGGCTCGCGCTGTGCGAGGCGGATCATTAATTCCTCGGCCTTTCGCAAGAACTCCTCATAGGCGGCCGTATCTGCGCGGCTCTGCTGGATCAGGTCGTCGAGCAGCTTGGACATCTGCTCGTAGAACCTCGGATCGGTGAGCTGATCGCGGATGATCGTTTTGCGGACGTTGTTGATGATCCCTTCAGCGATCGCATTCCTGGACAGTTTGCCCTTCTCGTTGAGCTTACGGGCGATGGCGTCGTGGATGCCGGTATTGATGATGAGTTCGGTGAGCGAGAGCGAGCCGAGGTCACCCAGGTCGGCGGCCGGGTCTGCCTGAATGTAGGTGTTGATCAGGTGACGCATGTCGGCTTCGAACGGCTTGATGTCGAGCTCCTCGCCTGAGTGCCGTTTGATGGCCCCACGGATGTCGCTGTAGAACTCGACATCCTTCTGTAGATCGGCCGCCTCGGCATCGGAATAGCCCGCCTCGGGTAGATCCTGTGCGATGGCGGCGAAGGCCCGCGCGAAGGTCGCCACCGCCTTGTAATAGGCCACTCGCAGAGGCTCCGTCTCGCCAAGCGCATTCGGGTTCGCGGCGTCCCCGCAAAAGTGGTGCAGGTACTGCTCCACCTCTCGGGGCGGCGAAACCGGTTCGCAGAGGTAGCGAAGCGTCTCCCGGGCCTCGTCAAGCCGCGTCTTCCCCTCCTCCAGCCAGTCCTTGAGGTGGACGTTGTTATCCCCGCCGCACCCTTGGTCGAGGTCCAACTCGTCGGAGCTGTAAACCGCGATGGCCTCCTGCACGTCGCCGAACAGTTCTTTGAAATCGACGATGTAGCCGTAATCCTTGTCATCCCCGTCGAGGCGGTTGGTGCGGCAGATCGCCTGAAACAGGTTGTGGTCGTGCAGTTCGTTGTCGAGGTAGATGTAGGTGCAGCTCGGCGCATCGAAGCCTGTGAGCAGCTTACTCACCACGATCAGGAGCTTCAGATTTGCCGGCTCTTCGATGAACCGCTTCTTGGTCTCGTCCTCATATTGCTTCGTCGTCTGGCCGTTCCCAAGTACGTGCTGAGTATAGGTGTCGAACTTGTAACGCTCGTCGCTGTTGGGGGGCTCGCGGGAGATGGCGTTGTGGTTCGGCTCGTAGGAGGTGATGATCCCGCAGTATTGGCCGAACGGCGTGTTCTGGAACATGCGGTAATAGTGGCACGCGTCGTAGATCGACGCCGCCACCAGGATCGCTGTACCCCGGTCGTTGTTCAGCCGCGGCTTGAGGCTGAAGTTCTCAATGATATTGGCAATGATGCGCTGCTTGCGTTCGCCTGCGCTCACCAACTCCTCCATCGTCGCCCAGCGTTTGCGGAGCACCGCCTTCTGGAAGTTGTTCAGCCCTGCGGTCTTCTGCTCGAACCACGCGATCGATGGCCTCTTGCGAGGTGAGCTGCTGCGGCACGTCGCGGGCCTCGTACTTGAGGTCGAGCACGACCTTGTCCGCCACTGCCTCGTGGAATTTGTAGGTGTGGATATAGGTGCCGAAGACGTCGCGCGTCGATCTGCTTGTCTTTGCGCAGGAGCGGCGTGCCGGTGAAGCCGATGAAGATGGCGCTCCTCCAGCCAGCGCTTCATCTGCTTGTTCATGTCGCCGCCCTGGGTGCGGTGGCACTCGTCCACGAACACATAGAAGCGACCTCGGACCGGCGGCGGCTCGCCCTTCAGGTCGGCTGTGTCGAACTTGTGGATCAGCGCGCACAGAAGCCGCGGCGTTGCCGCCCCCAGCTTCTCGACGAACTCGTCCCGCGAGGTGATGCGGGGCGACGGCGAATCCGCGCCGATCACCCCGGCGTTCTTCATCACCCCTTCGATCTGCTTGTCGAGTTCGTCGCGGTCGGTGATCGACGAGGATGCGGGCCTCCGGATCGTGCTCCAGCAGCCACTTGGCGAGCAGCACCATCAGGATGCTCTTGCCGCTGCCCTGCGTATGCCAGATCACGCCGCCCTCGCGCTGCGCGGATGCGCTCCTGGGCGGCCTTCACGCCGAAGATACTGGTGCGGCCGTGGCACCTTCTTCTGGCCGCCGTCGAAGATGATGAAGTTGCGGATCAGATCGAGCAGCCGCGTCTTCGCGCACATCTGCGCCAGCGGCCGGTCGAGCAGCGCCCCCGGCGCCGGGGCGCGATCCGGCCGGGCGCCTCGTCCTTCCACTCCACGAAGAACTTCTCCGGCGTGCCGACCGTGCCGTAGCGCAGGCCTTGCGAGTCGCTGCCCGCGAGCACCAGTTGCACCGTGCTGAAGAAGCCCTTATTGAAGATCTCTTCCTGGTTGGTGATGAGCTGCCGCACGCCGTCGGCTACTTCCACCGAGCTGCGCTTCAGCTCGATCACCGCGACGGCGATGCCGTTCAGGTAGAGGACGATGTCGGGCCGGCGCTCGTAGCCGCCGCGCAGCGTCACCTCCTCGGCCAGAGCGAAATCGTTGTCGCTCGGGATGCTCCCAGTCGACCAGATGCACCGTCTCGTGCGGCTGGCCGGCGGCAGTCTGCACCGGCACGCCGTAGCGCAGCAACTGGTAGGTCCGCAGGTTGGCCTGGTAGAGCGTGATGCCGGTGGCGTCGGCGGCGGTCTCCAGCTTCTGCAGGGCGGCGGAGATATGGGCGTCGGAATAGCCACGCGCTTCAGATTCGCCCGCAGCAGATTCGGTTTCGATGGGGCGGTTGTTTTCCCGCTTGCTCCAGTCGCCGAGGTAACGGTAGCCGAGGCCATCGGGCCGGGCCGGGTCGGTAAAGAGGGCGATGACGCGGTTCTGCGTGCGGCGTTCGGAGCGAGGTTGTTCAGGCATGAGTGCCCCCTGGTGACACGAGCCGGGTTTTTCCAGTGAGCAGCTCCTGCATCATCCCATGCTTGACAAGCGCGAGTTTTGGCAAGCTTCCTTTGCAGAGCCCCAATTTCAGCGTCGATGTCCGTCAGGACGGCAGCGATCGCGGTTTGTTCGGATAAGGGTGGCATGATGAATGGCAAGCCTAATAGGTCCCGACTGTAGATTGCTGCAACACTGGTCGTACCGGTAGCCAGGCCACGCAAATTTGAGATTGCGACATTCGTGTTAAGTGCGCCGCATGCATATTCGTTGGAAGAAACGTATGTCGGGTCGAACTCAAGTCTCATTAGATTCGAGTTATAATAGGCGACCAAAAGTTCATTCCTCCAAATGGCGACTTTGCCAACCAATTCCAATGTGTTCCGCGTATTGAACAATACATCCCCATTGGAAAGTCTGTGTTCTGGGTCGGGTACCACTCCCGGTGAAATGTATTCGATTTTCGATAGATCAATGCGGCCCCTTGTGATATTACCCATTTTCATAAGTGGGTACTTTGTTTCGTTGTCTTGATTCGAATAATTACCTCCAAGACGGCCTTTGTTAAGAACTTCACCAAGCGTCTTGACCTGCCACTCGCCGGTGAAGCCGGGGAGGCGTTTCTGGCCGGTGAGCAACTCTTGCGACACGCCATACTTGATCTGCCGCTTCTTGGCAATGACCTGCTCCAGCGATTCGATCAGGGCATCTACATCGCCCAGTGCCTCAGCAATAGCTTTCTGCTCGGACACGCTCGGGACTGCGAGCGGGAAATCGCGGATGTCCTTTCCCGTGATGTTTGGGTCTTTCCGGCTGCTACTGGCGACGGTCTTCCAATACCCGACCCTAAAGTTAAGGACACGGAGTAAGTATTCTGGGAGTAGTTGACTTGCATCAGTACGAATCGCCGTGATGGCCTGATTTACTGTGGCCGGTATGCGGAGCAACCCCGTGCGACCGATCTGCTTAAAGCCGCCGTACATGGCGACAAGGACGGTGCCAACAGGGTAGAGAGAGAGGCACGTCTCCTTGATCGCGGCCTGAGTGACGTGCTCATCGGTCAATAATACTTCGCCGTTATTTAAGTCGAGCGTCTTGACCCAAGCGACGGATCCATTCTTGTAATAGCGCTCGTATACGCCCGTAGCGGCGTCGTTCCCGAAGAGGCGTCCGCTAACGCTCCGATTGTGCAGGCTGTCCAATCCTCGGGGATCACTCCAACCTCGGTCTGTCTGTAGCCGGGCCTCATTTCCACGAGAAACCCATCCTTTCCAGGTGGCCGTTCACCTTCGTCTCCAGGTCGGTGGCCCGGCCTGTCAGTTTCGGCAGGGGGGTGTCGTAGCGTTCGGCTAGTTCCCGCACACGACCCGTCAGCCTATGACTGACACGATCCAACTCGCCGTGGACTGCCGCGTCGAGCGCACCCAGCCATTTGTCTTCTACGACCAGCGTCTTCACCTCGGGTTCGGTGAGCGTTGGGTACCTGGCGGCGATCTTGGTATCCAGATCCTCCTGGGCTGCTTTGCGACGTGACTTGACCTCCGAGTGCTTTCCCAGCACGTCGGCATAGGCTTGGAGCACCTGCCGTTCGTCGGCGAACGCCGGGTCCTTGCCGATCTCCTTCAGACGATCCCTGACGGCCTTGGCGGTGATCTTCTGCTTCTCCCCTTCACCTTCAGTAACCTCGGCTAGCAGCCCCTCTTCGCCGTTGTTCGCCTCCCGCAGTTCATCGAGTTGCTGGTCGAGCGCGGCCAGTTCAGCGTCGAGCACCTCGATGGCTTGCCGCTCCTTCAGAAAGTACCGGGCCACGAGGATCGGCGCCGGTACGAGGTCTGACTTAAATCGCCGTTTGCCCTTGAGGTAGTCGTGCTCTTCGGGCCAGACGGATTTGTTGTCCTTGTTCTTGACCTGCAGGATCTCCCGCGGCTGCGCGCCCTTCGTCCATCCGTCGGCCGCGATCAGATAGCAATCGTCCTGCATCGTCTCGGCCCAGTAGTTCATGAGGTGCTGATAGACGTCGTACGCATCGACCAGTTGTTGGCCGTCAAAATAGCGAAGCAATCCCTCAGAGTGCTCGGCGATGACCTGCTTCGGATGGCAGCCGGTTTTGAGGCCCTTGAGCGACTTTACGCCAACCGAACGCCATGCGTCGAAGTGGGTATTCACCCCGGATACGAACGCCTTGAACTCAGGGTGCCCGTAGATGGTGCTCTTGATGACGGCTTTCTCCACGGAAAGTGCGACGTACCCGACTCGGCAGTCCTTGAATAGCGTTTTCTGCAGATCGGGGCAGACGGCCCAGTAGCTCGCAAGGGCCGCCACGTCGCGGTCCGGAATTCCGCCGCGCAGGTGGCCGTCGATGTCTTGGATGTCTTCGGGCTCGGTGCTGTCGATGTAGCGCGGCAGGTTGAGGTTGAAGTCGTTCTTCGGTCGGTGATCTCGTCGAACGGCACCATGCGTGCGTAGCGCGGGAATGTCGGACCTGCGAGTGAAGGTATCGACGATCTTGTGGATGTCCTGCTCGCGAAGGCGGTTCTTGTTGCCGTCCTTGATGAAGCCCTTGGAGGCGTCGATCATGAAGACGCCCTTACGGGCAGCGGCATTCTCCTTGTCGAGCACGAGGATGCAGGCTGGGATGCCGGTGCCGTAGAACAGGTTGGCGGGCAGGCCGATGATGCCTTTGAGGTAGCCGGAGCGGACGAGTTGCTCGCGGATGACCGCCTCGGCGTTGCCGCGGAACAGCACGCCGTGGGGCAGGATGCAGGCGCCTTGCCCGTGCCTTTCATGCGAGCGGATAATGTGCAGCAGATAGGCGTAGTCGCCCTGCTTGGCCGGCGGCTCGCCCCACGCGAAACGCTGGAACTTGTCCTTCGACGGGGTAAGGCCGGTTGATCCACGTCTTGTCGGAGAACGGCGGATTGGCGACGACGTAATCGTAGGTGCGAAGCTGCTCGCCGTCCTTGAACTTCGGCGCGGCCAGCGTGTTGCCGCGAGCGGATGTTCGCGGTCGGAAAGTCGTGCAGGATCATGTTCATGCGCGCCGAGACCGGCGGTGGTCACGTCCTTCTCCTGCCCTTCGAGCGTGATATGCTTGCCCGCCTGGGCGGCGACCTTCAGGAGCAGCGAGCCCGAGCCGCAGGTGGGGTCGTAGGCGGTGGTGGAGGCCTTGGTGTTCTGCGGCGAGATGCCGATCACCTTGGCGATGACGCGGCTGACTTCGGACGGGGTGTAGAACTGCCCCTTGCTCTTGCCACTTTCGGTGGCGAAGTGCCGCATCAGGTACTCGTAGGCGTCGCCGAGGATGTCGTCGTGCTCGGCGCGGTTCTTCGAGAAATCGAGCTCGGGCTTCTGGAAGATGCCGATCAGGTTGGTCGAGACGCTCCACCATGGCGTGCCCCTCGCCCAGCTTGTTCGGGTCGTTGAAGTCGGGGAAGTCGCTGCGGGCGAGGCGAGCGTTGGCCGTCGACCAGCGGCTGCGATGACTTCTTTGTTGATCCGGTCGCCGATGTCGCCTTTGCCCTTGAGCGCGATCATGTCCTTGAAGCTCGCGCCCTTCGGGATGGTGACGGGCGGGGCGAAGTCGTTGGAGTCGGCGTACTTGTCCGAAATGTACTTGATGAACAGCATGAACAGGACGTAGTCCTTGTACTGGCTGGCATCCATGCCGCCGCGCAGCTCGTCGCATGAGGCCCATAGAGACGAGTAAAGATCGGATTTCTTGATCGCCATCGCTGCTCACTGGTTTCGGGTTGCGGCTTTCGCCTTCGGGTTTGCGAGACGCTTGGTCTTAGTCAGAGACGCATTCAGACGCGTTTGTTCGGACAGTCTGTAACTGTTCGCGGGGTTGCGGCGAGCCTTCACCCTTCAGGTTCACGAAAGCTTTCGATGGGAGTTTGTCTCGTATTTTTGCGAGGTAAGCTCTCCGACATAGTAACTTTCGCATAGGTAATTGAGCATACGTTTCAAATCCTTCTTCTTGGTGGGAAGCTTCAGTCGGTCGCTTCCGCCGCGATTTGAGTAAGAAATATCGATATCTTCGAAAAAATTCTTAAGGCCGGTGCAGATCCTTCGAGGACTAACATAGGCCAATATATTGGATGCCTTGATGTATGCTATTCGCTTGCGCATTGTCATGTCGCATAACTTCGATAACACCTCGGTATCCTCCGCCACGAAGATGTCGTGATCCAGTACCACTTTAACTTCGTCGGCCGTTGCTTCCACGAAATACTCTTTAATGTCCAGTAGAGGATTTATTGCGGAGAATGTGCGAAACAAGAGAGAGCCGGCATCGTAGATCGCCACCAGATTGGAATCGAGCGTCAGTCCCGGGTCGTCCAACTTTCGGAATGTCCCCTTGCTGAAGAGAATGTTACGGCCTCCTTCCAGAATTCGCGCCTTGCTGGATTTCTGAAAAAGAACTCGAACTGAGTCGGTCGCGTGATCATAAGAGGTTGCAAACACCCCTTTCGGCGTGATGCTTTCCGTTCTTGAGATCACAAAGGCTTCCACTCCATATGGGTTTTTCGCGACCCGCTCGATGTGATCCGGAAGCTGGTAATTTTGGATCTCGAACACCTGTTCTGCGTCCGCTTTGAATCGAGAGTCAAAGGCGATCCGCTCGACATCCGGTCCGATGAATTCGGCCGCCTGCTCTTCGAACATCGAGGTCAGTGCGGCCTGAAGATCGCGCTCTCGTCTGAATGGTCCTCACGACCCTTTCCCGGCGGTCTTCGGCGAGCACAAAAAAGCTGGACACGCGCTGGCGAGCGTTCATTGTGCGGGCTCCTCCCCTTCGAGGAAAACATAATCGGAGAGTTGTACGACCCAGGGATGGAACTTCTGCTCTCGGACCACTCGCTTGGTCACAAGCAGGTACTTCATCCCGTCTTCGTTCTCTACTTCAAAAAAATGATAGCCAAAACTAGCAAGCAGAGGATTGAATGTAAAGGCATTTGTATGATATACGGCTAAGAATATCATCCCAAATACATAGATGACGACTGGAATGTGTCCGCCTATCCCAAGGGTTGACGTTCCGGCCAAGGGCAGGAGGTATGTTACCAGAAATGTAAGTATCTCCTTGTCGGCGTCCTTGGCTCTTGATATGCATCGGCTGAGAAGCTAGGCGCTTGCGTGCAATCATGGGTAGAATGTAGGCGAGGACCGAAAGGGCAAGTGCTCCGACGAACCAAAACCATGATTTCCTTAGCGGTGTGCCATCCGACAGAGCAATCACCCCATAGCCCAGTAGCACTGGGGCTAAGGAGGTAGCGGCCAGAAACGCCTTCGAGAGTCGACTCAACATGGTTGATGCCTCGCTCACTATAACGTGCTCGCCATGGTGACGGCAAGCATGTCGTTCCTCTGGGCCTGCATACTGAACATACGACCATTATACCCGGTCCCGAAACCGTCATCTAGCTGGTGATGGTCCGCGGACAGGGGACCAGCGCCGCTAGGGGTCAGCGCCGATAGGGGGGATAGGGGGTCGGGGGCCGAATCGACAGTTGTCGCACCATGGCACGGTGCCGCCAGGATGATCGATCAGATCCGTCGGATCCGGTCCGGCGAGCCCCGGCCACCGCCGGCCGGAACCCGACGGACATCACCCTGCCGACCGTGGGTCGCCAGGCGTATGGCTCGGGCTCGGGCGGAGACGGGGGCGGGCTAGGGTCAGGGGGCGGGCTAGGGCGGGCTAGGCCGGGTAGACCTGGGTGGTCGCGCACCCAGGCCCCCTCGGATCCGGACGTGCGCGTCAAACTCATCCGGCTCTTCGGCTCATGACTTCGCTACGCGGCTCCGCAGGCCGTGGACCACGCGGGCAGCGGGAAGACCGTAGCGCTTCTCCAGACGAAGGAACTCGGCCCATGTCACGTCGCCGTCCCGGCGCCGCCGAGACAGCCGACGTCTCCAGATCCCCCGCGTTCCCTCCAGCAATTCCTGGAGGCCGTAGAAGTTCCCGATAATCCCGTAGTAGCCGTATTTGCCTCGCAGCTTCTGCGCGAGCTTCTGGTGCTGCTCCTCGATCGGGAGGTGCAGGTTCTTCCGACAGCGCCGATAGCGCATCGTTTCATTCGGCTCCTCACCGTCATCCGTTCCACCACCCATGTCCCTCGCAGGGATCGTCCCCAGTAGTGGGTGAATCCCAGGAAGTCGAAATGTCGTCGGGTCGGGTGGGACCCGACCCTCCGTTTCGGAGTCGCCCGCTTGGAGGAAACCCGGTGTCGGGAAACCCGGTGTCGCGGGAAACCCGGTGTCCGGGGAAACCCGGTGTCGGGGAAACCCGGCGGGGAAACCCGGCGTCGGATCTCATTTTCCGCCGGGCGATAGATAGCGGCGATCGTCAGGGCGAGCCCTTCGGCGGACAGGCCATGGGCCCTCAGACTTGCAAGCGGCCTCACCTCAATCATCGCCCCTCTGGTGCCATCGGCGGGGACCGCGAGACGAAACGCGGCTCGTTGGCTCCGGCGGGATCGGGCTCGATCCGTGCGGGGGGCCGGCCCTCCGGTCGGATTGGACCGTCTCGGCATCCGATCCGACCGCGTCGGGCTGACAGCCTGGCCGACTTCCGCCCGGATGGCCCGGACGGGCGGGTCGGGTCCGTTACTCACGGCCGCAAGTCATGGCGGGTTCGGAACGAAGGTCGGTGTCGGACACGCTTTTGCGCGGACATCGCAGTCGTCACCGGTGTCAAGCCGATCCGGGGTGGCGGTTCGGGTCATCGACCGTCAAGCCTTCGGCGGTGGCGGCGGCGTTGAGATCGCGGTCGGCGCTGACCAGCGTCACCGCGGCGAAACCGGCATCCCGCTCCTTGCGGTTGATTTCGAGGGCGGCGGCGAGCTGGACGGCGTCGTAGGCACGCAACATGTGCGCGTTCGCCAGCCGCGCCGCGTCGTCCAGCAGGGCGGGCGTGATCTCGATGATGGTGTAACGGCCGTCGAGATGCTGGCGAAAGCGGCGGAGGATCGACGACGCGCGCGACGGGGCCAGGGGTGGCGTCCCTTTGCGGCGGCGGGCGACGGCCGAGGTCACCTCGACGACCGTGACGCGGGCAGCGTAGATGATCGTCGAAGGGTTGTGCCTCGTGAGGCGGCGCACCCAGGCGGTGCCGGCTTCCAGGACATAGCGCTTGACCAGGGCGCTCGAATCGACGAAGTAGGCACGGTAGGCCGCCACCGTCAGCGCCGTTCGCGGATGATGGTTTCGGACAGCGGCTCGCCCTCGATGGCGATCGGCTGGTCCTCGGGGTCATCGTCGTCGATGTCCAGCACGGGGTCGGGCAGGCGGCTGATGAGTCCAGCCGCCATCAAGCGTCGATTGAACTCGTCGCGTGTCAACGGCTTCTTCCTCGCCGCGGTGGCCTTCGGTGGTTTGGCCTTCCCGGCGGGCGGCTTGCTCGGCTCGGCGAGCTTGCGGTCGATCTGCCGGCGGAGCCGGCGCAACTGCTCCGGCGGCAGGGCCTTGATGCGGTCGAGCAGGTGGTTGAATTCGGTTTGGCTCATGGGTCTGTACGCGTAATCCCTTCGCTATGCCTGTCTTGCAGACTACCACGGCCGGGGGGGGTTGCCAAGCTGGGCGGTGGATCGGAAGTTCCGAAGGTGTTCGGATTGCTGATCGTCACACGATGTGGTTCGGCGGAAATCCGGCGCCGGGCGAGACGGGGTCAAGCTTCGTGATTTCCTTTCGGGCGGTCCGTCCCGCCGCGGGCCGGCGGATCGGGTCGGTGCAACCGGTCGGGGACACGCCGCTCGTTCGGGCCGGTGGCGAAGTTGCGCACCTGGCCCGGCTTGCTGGGATCGTCGAGGACTCGGAGGGTTCCTGTGGTCGCATCGCCACGCGCCCATCGAGGAGCGAACCATTCGGTGTTACCGAATCGTTGCCCGCGGGTTGATTCCGCGTCCGTGCCCGAGCTTCATGACCTTCGACCGCCTTGCCTGGCCCCCGCCTTGCCTTTCGGCCGGGCGCGAACCCGTAAATGTAGCCATCACCGGGGACCGCGAGACGGGGACGCGGCTCGTTGGCTCCGGCGGGATCGGGCTCGATCCGTGCGGGGGGCCGGCCGTCCGGTCGGATCGTACCGTCTCGGTATCCGATCCGCCCGCGTCGGGCTGACAGCCTGACCGACTTCCACCCGGATGGCACGGACCGGCGAGTCGGGTCCGGCTCGGGCGCTCCGGGTACGAAATGGCCGGCCATGGATGAGGCTCGGATGGACACCGGCCGACGCCGGAGGAACCATGGAGTGGACGCGGCCCGATGACCGACCGCGGTTTCCAGTCCGATCAGGAGTTGGCCATGAGCAAGCGATAGACGGTAAGCGACGGCAAGATGGTGCTGAACATCGAGGAAGCCGAGGAAGGGGGTTTCATCGTGACCTCGCCCCTCAATCCAGAGCTGGTCACGGAGGCGGAGACGCTCGAAGAGGCGTTTGCCAACGCCCGTGATGCGGCCAGAGCCCTGAAGCGATCACGGGCTCGACTCATGCGTTGACTGGGCTCAGCCGCATCCAGGAAGCCCGGATGAGATGGCCCCATGAACCGCCGACGGCTCGAAGAGCACCTGCACGCGCACGACTGCATCTAGCACCATCCCGGCGCCAAACACGATGTCTGGCTGAATCCCACGACCCTGGCCCAGACGTCGGTACCGCGACATCACAAGATCAAGCGTGGAACCGTTCGAGGGATCTGCCGCGTCCTGGGCATACCGCGGCCGACCGGCATCTCAAGAGCAGAAAGGGGCCAGGACGCAAGTTGACAAATGCAAATAAGACCTTGGCAAGGCATGGCGATCGATCGGCCGGGTTCGTCCGGCGATCCGATCCGACCGGCGCGGGGTGGATGTCCGGCCGGCCCGAGCGGCCCGCGGCACCTCGGCAGCGGGCGAGCCGACTCGACCCGCCTCGAACCGAACCGATCTGACCCGTCGCGTCGGGCGGATGGCGGCACCGGCCGGGCCGGGGGTCGCGTCACCCTCGATCAACTCCACCACCCGGGAAGGGACACGATGCACTCTCCGCGAATCGGCATCCGGCTGGCGGCCGTGATGGGGCTGGCAACCGCCGCGGCAATGCTGGGCGATCGCTCTGTGTCGGCCCGGGACGACGAGCATCCGGTCGAGGTCCGGCTCAACACGATCGGCTACCTGCCCGACCGGCCCAAGCAGGCGTCCATCGCCGCGAAATGCACGCGATTCACCGTCGTCCGCGTCCGCGATGGGGCAAAAGCCCTCGAGGGCACCGCCACCGGGCCGGTCGAGGACGTTCGACAGCCGCACGATGCTCTACACGGCCGACTTCTCGGCACTCGCCGAGCCGGGCGAGTACCGGCTGGACGTCCCCGGCGTCCGCCGGTCCGACCCGTTCCGCATCGGTGCCGACGTCTATCGCGAGCCGTTCGTCGTCGTCACCCGCGGCATGTACCTCTGGCGCTGCGGGGCCGCCGTGCGGGGCGAGCATCATGGCGACGTCTTCGCCCACGCCGCCTGTCACACCAGTGACGGCTGGCTCGACTTCATCCGGGGCAAGCACGAGCGCGCCGACGGCACCGGCGGCTGGCACGACGCGGGCGATTACAACAAGTACGTCGTCAACGCCGGGGTCACCGTCGGCACCATGTTCCGCGCCTGGGAGGACTTCGGACCGGGGCTCCGCCAGGTCCGCCTCAATCTCCCCGAGTCGGGCAACGCCACCCCCGACTTCCTCGACGAGCTGCGCTGGGAGCTCGAGTGGCTGCTCAAGATGCAGGCGCCCGACGGATCGGCCTATCACAAGCTCACCACCCGGATGTTCGGCGGGCTCATCATGCCCGAGAGCGAGACCGCCGAGCGCTACTTCACCCCCTGGAGCAGCGCCGCCACGGCCGACCTGATGGCGATGACCGCGCAGGCGGCCCGTCACTTCCGCCCGTACGACCCGGCGTTCGCCGACCGCTGCCTGGCGGCGGCGAGGAAGGCCCGTGCGTTCCTCGACGCCAACCCGAAGAACCACGCGGCCGACCTGAAGGGCTTCTTCACCGGAGCCTACGAGACGGGCGACGCCGACGACCGCCTCTGGGCGGCGGCCGAGTTCTGGGAGACCACCGGCGACGCCGAGGTGCTCCGCGACCTGGAGACCCGCATCCGGGCCGCCGGGGGCCACGTCGATCCCGATTTCGACTGGGGCGAGGTGAAGGACCTCGGCCTCTTCACCTACCTGGCCTCGTCCCGCCCCGGCCGCGATCCGGACCTCGTCGCCCAGGTCCAGAAGAGCCTGATCGCCGCCGCGGACTCGATCCTCGCCGACGACCAGGCCAGGGGGAATGGCTACCGACGGCCGCTGGGAAGCCGCTATTACTGGGGCTGCAACGGCTCGGTGGCGCGGCAGGTGATGGTCCTGCGAGCGGCCCATCGCGTCGCACCGAAACGGGCCTATCTGCTCGCCTCGCTCGACGCCCTCAACTACCTCTTCGGCCGCAACCCCTACGGCCGATCGTTCGTCACGGGCCTCGGCGCGCGGCCGCCAATGCACCCGCACGATCGACGTTCCGGCGGCGATGACGTGAAGGCCCCCTGGCCCGGCTACCTGGTCGGCGGGCCTCACCCCCGCTCCACCAGTTGGAAGGACGACCAGGCCGACTACCGGACCAACGAGATCGCCATCAACTGGAACGCCGCGCCTGATCTACGCCCTCGCCGCCGCGCTCGACGATCGTCCCGCCCCGTGAGACTCCGCCGTTCCGGGGATCGGGGGCGGGAAACGATGAAGTCCCCTTGGTGGCACGACGGTTGCACCCGTCCGGCACGTGACGAACCCAGAAATCCGAGACCGGAGGACCGATCGATGAACGAAGGGGGAACTCGCTGGGCGAACGCGCTCCTGAGCGGCCTGGCCGGCGCGACGGCCTTGACGGTCATCCACGAGTCGGCCCGCCGCATCCACCCTGATGCGCCGAGGATGGACACGCTCGGTCGCCGGTCGATCGCCAGGGGGATGGAGGCGGTCGGCCTGGAGCCTCCCGCCGGGGAACAGCTCCAGACAACGGCCCTGGCCGGCGATGTGGTGAGCAACACGCTGTATTACTCGCTGATCGGGCTGGGCGGTCCGTCGGGGTCGCTTGCCCGAGGAGCGGCGCTCGGTGCCGTCGCCGGGCTGGGGGCGGTGGTCTTGCCTCCCTTGATGGGCCTGGGCCATCGCCCGGGTGCCGGACGGTCCCGACGGCGCTGATGACATTCGGCTGGTACCTGGCCGGCGGACTCGCCGCGGCGGCGGCCTATCAGGGCCTGGCGTCCCGGCATCGGTGACCGACTCGAGCGGGGCTCGAGAAAGCACCAGTATCAGGAGCCGAGGACCGCCGCTGGCGACTCATCCCGTCCGTGACCCGGGCCCTGGACACCTGACCGGACGGGTGCCGCTCCCGCCTCGTCTCCCAGACCGGAGTTCGTCCATCATCGCTCCGTTCGGTCTCCTGTCGAGGAAGCATCGTACCATCTGGTAGAATCAGCCTGGTGTACGTGTTGACGAGTCAGGAGGGCCGATCATGATCCAGGTTTCGGTCGTCGAGGCGCAACGGTGCTTGCCGGATCTACTGGACGCCGTGAAAGCCGGTGAAGCGGTCTCGATCATCGGAGGCGATGGTCAGTCCTTCCACCTGGCGATGACGGCGTCCGAGTCCGTCGTCGATCCCGAGTGGCCCGGGTATCCCCACCCCGGCAGCGCCAGGGGATTGATCGTGATGCACGACGATTTCGATGCACCGCTGGACGAGTTGAAAGAATACATGGAATGAGGCTGCTGCTCGACACGCATGCTTTGATCTGGTTCATCACAGACGATCCTCGGCTCGGCGGCGCCGCCAGGTCCGCCCTCGTGGATCCGACCAATGAACGATGGCTATCTCCGGCCAGCCTCATCGAGATCGCGCTGAAGGTCCGGATCGGCAAGTTGTCGTTGACCGCGCCGTTCGGCATCTTGTTCCCGGCGCAACTTCGGTCGAACGACATCCACCTGCTCCGCATGGAACCGCGGCACATCGAGCCTCTGACCACTCATCCTCTCCACCACAAGGATCCGTTCGATCGCCTGATCGCGGCCACTGCCATGGTGGATCAGATGCAGGTGGTTGCCGCCGACGCCGCGCTTGACCTGTACGGGGTCGCACGGATCTGGTGATCGCCGTCCACCGCGCCGCTCATCGGCCGGGCGCCAGGGAAGCCCGCGTCAGCAGTCGAGGTGGCGGCCCGGACGCCTCGGGCGTCACTCTCCGACCAGGGCGAGAACCTGGCGGACCAGGTCATGGATCGCCAGGAGGGATCGCTTGCCGTGCCGGCTCACGCATGGGACGATCGATCAGGTCCTCGGTCGGCTCCCTACGGCATTCAAGCAGGAGTCCTGTTCGTGAAGAATCTCTCCGCCTCCGTCGCCCTTGGCTTCGCCCTTCTCCTCGGACCTGGCCTGACGGCCTTCGCGTCGGACCGGCCCCATCCCGCGCGGATGGGGAGCGGTCTCATGACGTTCGACACCGTGCCGGGCTGGGGCCTGGCCCCCGACGGGAAGTCCGTGATCGGCCCGTGCCACGGCAGCGTCGTCGTCGACAAGGACGGCAGCATCTACACGAGCTCTCATGCCGGGGTCTACGTCTTCTCGCCCGAGGGCAAGGTCATCCGCACCTTCCTCGGCGATAGGTATTCCGATATCCACGACATGAAGATCCGCGAGGAAGGCGACGGCGAGTTCATCTACGGCGCCCGCAACGCCAACGCCGAGGGGATCAAGTTCAACGCCCGGACCGGCGAGATCGTCCTGAAGCTGCCGTTCCCCCGGGAATCGGGCCTCAACCTCAAGCAATTCAACCCGACGGCGATCACCGTCGCGCCGAATGGCGACATCTTCCTGTCGGATGGCTACGCGAGCAACCACATCTTCAAGTTCGACAGGACCGGCAAGTACCTGATGCACTTCGGCACCAAGGGGAACGGCCTCAAGGAATTCAACACGGCCCACGGGATGACGCTCGACACGCGATACAGCCCGCCCCGCCTGCTGATCTGCGATCGCAATCACAAGCCGAAGGGCCGCCTGCTGCACTATAGCCTGGACGGAGAGTTCATCGACGAGGTGGTGACCGGCCTGGGGATGCCGACCTCGGCGGTCGTCCAGGGCGACTATGTCTCGGTGCCCGACCTGAACGGGCGGCTGGTGATCCTCGACAAGAGCAACACGATCGTCGCGGTGCTCGGCTACAACGCCGACCCGTCGAAGGGAGGGAATTACAACATCCCCCAGTCAGAGTGGATCGAGGGGGTCTTCAGCGGAACGCACGGCTCGTCCTGGGACAGGGACGGCAACCTGTATGTCCAGGACTGGAACGTCTCAGGACGGATCATGAAGCTGGTGAAAGTCCCCGGGGCGGGCAAGCAGGGCCCGTGAACGGGCCGATCGATTCCGGGGGGAGAGGACCCACCCGATCGCGGTCTCCTGGACTGGGGAACCGGTCTCGCATTGGACGAATCGAATGCGAGATCGGCCGTCCCAAGTGATGAGAGCGGGCATTTCACTCGGGGCTGCCCGGTGGTCCGGGTCATGGTCCCGCCGAGGAGCTATCGGATGAACAAGGCGATCACCTTCGCGGTCTGGATCGGATGCCTGGGGATGTCGAGCCTGGCCCTCGGGCAGGAGAAGGCGCAGGCCCCCCGGGCGCCGCATCCGGATTCGCAGTATCGGCTGGGGCCCGACTCGCTGCCGCAGGAGGGCGTCCCGAAGGGCGAGATCCGCGGGCCATTCACGCTCCCCAGCCGGGCCTACCCTGGCACCCAGCACACGTACTGGGTCTATGTGCCGGCGCAGTACGACCCGGCCGTCCCCGCGGCGCTGATGGTCTTCCAGGACGGCCAGGCGTTCAAGGACGAGAAGGGCGACATGCGGGCCCAGAACGTGATGGATAACCTGATCTATCGCCGCGAGATCCCGGTCATGATCGGGGTTTTCATCAACCCCGGGCGGCGTCCGGACCAGCCCGAGCCCACGCCGCGGAACTGGGGCGACCGCGACACCAACCGGCCGACCGAGTACAACTCGCTCGACGACCGTTACGCCCGCGTGATCACCGAGGAGCTGATACCGGCGCTGCGGAAGGACTACAACATCTCGAACGACCCCGAGATGCGCGGGATCGGCGGCTCGAGCTCGGGTGCGATCGCCGCCTTCACGGTCGCCTGGGAGCGGCCGAACGAGTTCCGCAAGGTCTTGAGCAACGTCGGCAGCTTCGTGAACCTGCGCGGCGGGCATGTCTACCCCGAGAAGGTGCTGGCGAGCGACAAGAAGCCGATCCGCGTGTACCTGTGCGACGGACGGAACGACAACCGCGGCCTCCGCGGCGATCGGTACGACCCGACGCGCGACTGGTTCCACCAGAACGTCCGGCTGATGAAGGCCCTCACGCAGAAGGGCTACGACGTGAACTACACGTGGGGGATGAACGCGCACGGACAGAAGTTCGGCGGGGCGATCCTGCCCGATATGATGCGGTGGCTCTGGCGCGACGGCCCCGTGTCCACCGATCCCAGGGACTCGGCTCGAGCGCTCGTTCCGGCAGCCGGCCGCGAAGAAGGGCGCGGGCTCGTGAGATCATCGCGGTCTCCGGGAAGTCGGCGGTCCGCGGCCGGGTCAGGTCCGGGCGGGCTGTCCGCTGAAACCCACGTGCCCGAGGCGGAGTATACCCTCGGCCTAGAGACCAACAAATAGGACTTGTTCGATTCGATCGCGCGGCCGGATGACGTGACGGCCGCGCGATCCGGACCGATCCGACTGCTTTCAGCGAGGACTCGCGGTGACTCGATCCACGACTTCAATCCTGCTCCTCGGCGTGGTGGCGACGGCCGGCATCAGGGCCTCGGCACAGGAGCCCCGGGCCGGCGATCCCGCCGAGGCCCGATACCTGAGCTTCCAGATCATGACGGGCCTGCCGGGGTACGCGGGGCCTTCGCCGGCGCCGGGCCGCTATTCGCTCAGCAAGGCGCAGCTCGAGGAGTTCGTCCGCGACGTGGTCCGGACGATCGGGACCACCGGGGACGCGCGGCACAAGCTGGCCTTCGCCGTGGGTCCGCTCTGTTTCGACATGCCCGACGACGAGACACGGCAGTTCATCCGCGACGCGTTCGCCGTCGCCCGCGAGAACGACGTGGCTGTCTCCTTTCATATCGATGATTCGATGGTCTGGGGGCATCGCAAGGACCTGCTGTCCGATCCCGACAACATCGAGACGGCCGACTGGAAGCAGGAGCCGAGCACCGGCCGCCGCGCGGATTGGGGGCCCAGTCCCACCCGGTTCCCGCCCCAGATGTGCTTCAACAGCCCCGCCATCGTGGCCGCGGTGAGGGGCCGCGGTGCGGTGATCGGCGACGAGATTCGCAAGGAGCTGGAGGCGCTGAAATCGCAGGGCAAGGAGCACCTGTTCGCGGTCGTGATGACCGGCTGGGAGACGCAGATCGGCCGCGATTTCGCCACGGGTCGCCCCCTGGGTTACCGGGCCCTGAGCCATCGCGGGTTCGGCGAGAGCCATCCGCCCACCGACCCCGATCGCGAACGGGTTGCGGTCGTCAAGGAGTGGATGGAGCTCTGGGCCGATTCCCTCCACGCCGGCGGCGTGCCCCGTCGGCGGATCTTCTGCCACATCGCGTTCACCGACCAGGGGCTGCGCAAGGCGGATGCCAGGGAATCCTACGCCGCGAAGGTCAACTTCGCACTGCCGGAGGTGGCGTTCAGCTCGTCGTATCGCCCGGGATTCTCCACGTATCCCGAGGGTGCGACCTTCCGGGAGATTTACGCCGTGCTGGCGAAGCACGGCAACCCCGGCTGGATCTCCGGCGAGGGCGTCAACGTCTCGCCGACGAGCATGCCCGGCGAATCCACGATGGAGACCTACCTGGGGCGGATGTTCAACCACGGCGCGGTGATGGTGAACATCTTCTCGTGGGGACTTGGCGGCGAGGCGATGCGCGACAACTTCTTCCGCCGGGCCACCGAGAACCCCGAGGCGCTGGCCGCCTACGCCAAGTTCCTGCGGCACGCGACCCTGGTCGAGTCCGCCGCCACCGGCTTCTCCAGCGCGGCGTTCCAGGACAAGATGCACCGCATCCAGAAGGAGCTGCCAGGGTGGGTGCGGAAATCGGGGAAGGCGGCGCAGGCGATGCCGCTCACCCAGAAGCTCGAGACTCTCATCAAGGGCAGGAAATGGCAGGAAGCCGACAAGGTGGCCGATGAGCTGCTGTCGATGATGAAGGGCGATCAGCCGGGCGGAGCGAAGCCGTAGCCATCGACCCTCGAGGGACATCCCCCCGGCTGCCAGGCTGATCATCGGAACCAGGCCAGCGGCCGGGGACGAGGCGGCAGGGATCCCCGCCGCGTCGAGGTCAACCAGCCCGCTGCCGGCTGTCCGGCCCGACCGCCCGACGACCATCAGGCAGTGGGGTCGGCACCAGGCTTCCGGGGGCCGGACTTCCTGGTAGCATGGCTCGTCGTCGCGCTCCCGGACTCCTCGCGGGTGGTTCGTCCGTTTCGCCGTTCGGGGTCGGCCGACACGAGGGTCCGAGCATGCCGCCGTCCGCCGCCCACCCGGATCACGACCAGCGCATCAAGGTCCTCCTCAAGGAATTCTTCGCCGCCTTCCTGCACGCCTTCTTCCCCCAGTGGGCGCCCCGGTTCGAGTTCCTCCAGATCGATTGGCTCGACAAGGAGCTGTTCCTGGCACCGCCGCAGGGCGAGAGGCGGCACCTCGACCTGGTCGCCCGACTGCAGCTGCGGCCCGGCGTCCCGCCGCCCAGCCCGGGCATCACCGACCTGATGGCCCTGGTCCACGTCGAGGTCGAGTCGCGGGCCAGCGCGGCGGCCTTCCGGCCGCGGATGTTCGATTACTACATCCAGCTACGGCGCGACACCGGGCTGCCGGTGCTGCCGGTGGCGTTGTTCCTGCGGGTGGGGATGGAGGGCATCGGCTGGGACGCGTACGAGGAGCACTTCTGGGAGAAGCAGGTCCTGCGGTTCGAGTATGCCTACATCGGGCTGCCGGGCGTGGAGGGGGAGCCGTACGCGACCGGCGAGAACCTGCTGGGGGTGGCGCCTGAGCGCCGTGATGCGGCTGCCGGAGGGGCGGCGTGCCGAGCTGTACGTGGAGGGGTTGAAACGGATCGCCGGCTCGAGGGAGAATGACTATCGGCGGTTCCTGCTGGCGGAATGCCTGGAGGCGTACGCCGACCTGGACGAGGCACAGAAGGGACGGGTGCAGGAGTTGCTGCACACCGAGGCGTATCGCGAGGTCGAACCTCTCATGAAGACCACCTACGAGCGCGGCATCGAGCAGGGCATCGAGCGCGGCATCGAGCAGGGCGAGCGGCGGTCGGCCCTGCGGCTCATGGAAGCCAGGTTCGGCCCGCTGTCGCCCACCGTCAGGCAGCATGTCGAGGCGCTGTCGCCCGATGCGCTGGCGCGACTCCAGATCGACCTGCTCACGGCGCAGGCGCTGGACGAGCTCCACCTGGACGACTGAAGCCCGGATCGTTCACGGATGTCTTGTGCTACGGCCGAGCTGCACACCGAGGCGTATCGCGAGGTCGAACCTCTCATGAAGACCACCTACGAGCGAGGCATCGAGCAGGGCATCGAGCGCGGCATCGAGCAGGGCATCGAGCGCGGCATCGAGCAGGGCATCGAGCGCGGCATCGAGCAGGGCGAGCGGCGGTCGGCCCTGCGGCTCATGGAAGCCAGGTTCGGCCCGCTGTCGCCCACCGTCAGGCAGCATGTCGAGGCGCTGTCGCCCGATGCGCTGGCGCGACTCCAGATCGACCTGCTCACGGCGCAGGCGCTGGACGAGCTCCACCTGGACGACTGAGGGCCGGAGGTATCGCCGCGAATCACGTCACGGCCGAAATCGGGGTCGCGCCTGGTCGCCTGCCGAATCGGTTGCGTATCCGGGCCCGCCGCCCGAGCGAGTGGCTGGATAATCCCCCGGCAGGATCCACTCGCTTGCGCGTCGGGCTCGTATCCCGTCGAGTCGGCCCTGCGTACCGACCGACAGTTACGCGCTCGAGGCGACCCCGGCCATCGCGTCGGCCGGGAGGTTCGCGAGCTCCTTCGGCTCGAGCTTGTGCAGGCCGCCGCCGTAGACCCGGCCCTCGCGGATCAGGTGATCGGCGGCGATCGATCGGAGCCGCGACAGCACGACCTCGTCGAGCCCGGGCGACCGATCGAGCGCGGCCTTCAGCGGGCCGCGGGGGTAGAGCATCAGGTACACGTTGGCGGCGACCGCGCGCGAGCGGTTCAGGAAGAAGCGGAACGGACTTCCGCCGGCTTTCGCCCGGCCCATGTATGTGCACAGGAACGGCGACGGATCGCGATGCTCCTGCGCGTACCAGGGTGAGCGCCTGCTCGCCAGGTAGCCGGCGTCGACGCCCCGCCGCCGGCCCTCCTGGAGGTAAGCCCAGAAGCCGGGGAACTCGACGCGCAGGTCGTCCTCGGGCCGGTCGCAGTCGATGATGACGAGCGAGGTCGCGAGCCTCGGATGGCCGTGGGCGTCGGCCTCGATGACGGGGTCCGGGATGTGTCGCGAACCCGGCAGGATCGGCCTGAGAAACGACTCCGGGATGCCCCTTCGCCTCGCCTCGGAGCGCTCGAGGATGAAGAACCCATTGGCCCCGGTCGCCAGGCCGCGCTTGATCGTGAAGAAGTCGCCGAGTTTCGTCGCCGAGGATTCCCGCGAGCCGACGACGCCGGGGAACGCCGTCCACTTCCTGGCCGAGCGGAGCGTCGCGAGCGGGACGGATTCGCTCGATGTCGGCGCCGTGAGCGGGCCGCCCGAGGACATCAGCACCGCGTGCCCGTCGGGCGGTGGCGTCTTCTCGAACACGACGATCGCCGAGGTCACGAGCGCGTCGGCGAACTGCGTATCCGCCGGCCGGTAGCGGTGGATCCGGCGGAGCGTCACGCGATCGGTCAGGTAGTCGCGGACGGCGGACCCGTAGTTCACGTCCATGAACTCCGAGGGGATCAGCCAGATGGCGAGCCCCCCGTCGGCCAGCCAGGCGTCGGCGATCAGCAGGAAATACGCGTACAGCCCGGCCAGCCCGCTGAGCGGCATGCCCAGCCGCCTGGATACGAGCAGCCGGAGCCGCTCCTTGTCCTCGCGGGCGAGGTGGTGGTGACGGGTGTAGGGCGGATTGGTGAGGATCAGATGATATTTGCGGTCGGGCTCGATCCGCGTGAAATCGCCCTCGAGCACGCACAGACCGGTCGAGTCCCAGAGATGATGCGCGGCCGCGGCGAAGGCGGGATCGATCTCGACCCCGCAGGCCACGCCGACAGCAGCCGCGGGGAACACTCGCCGGAAGGCCGAGTAGAACGCCCCGGACCCGATCGCCGGATCCAGGAAATCGACGAGTCTACCCCGGCCCCGCCAGAGCTCGGCCGCATAGGTCGCGATCTCGAGCGCCAGCGCCGGCGGGGTCGCGAACTGCCCGAGGCGATTGCGCTGGGCGAGCGACTTCAGGCCGTCGAGACGCTCCTGTTCGACCCGTCGCCGCGCCTCGATTTCGACCACGCTCAGGGCCCCGGTTGGTTCAGACGACGAGGGAAAATCATTACGTGAGATTCATGCATCGCTCGTGAAAGGGGCCGCAGGCCGCGAGCCGACCACCGACCCCTCCACAGAACGAAACCGAGGACTCAGTGATCCGTCTCCCCCGACTTCATCGGCACCTTGAACTGCTCGGGGCGTTCGGCGACGACACGCCTGAGCCACTCGGCCGGATAGCCGACGCCGCGGGCTCGGCCCTGCTCGTTCTTGACGTAGCCGTCAACGTGCTTCGTCAGGATCGACTCGGCGACGCCCTGCCAGTTGCGGAAGACCGACTCTCCCGTGGAGACGGAGTAATTGGTGAGGAACTCGCGCATCAGGGCCTCGTCCCGCTCGGCCAGCTTCACGGCGGCCTCCTCGATTACGGGCTGCATCCGGAACAGATCGGCCTCGCGGCGGGCCTGCGCGGCCTGCACGTCGGGGGCGATCCGCGACCATCGGTCGTAGCAGAGGTTCGAGACCAGGTTCGACACCCACCACGCCGAGTCCCACTCGAACTTCTTGTAGTCTCCCCTGGTATACGGGGCCGGCAGGGCGGTGATCCCGCAGTACAGCGGGGTGAAGCACGAGGTCGAGGCATCGTCGGGCGTGAACCAGGTCACGCCGCCCACGGCGTCCGGCATCCCCTTGCGGCTCTGGCTCACGATGACGAACCCCGCCTGCTGGGTCGAGATCGCCCGCTCCCACATGTAGTTCTCGCCGTCCACCTTGAAGGTCAGCTCGCGGTAGCGATAGGGGCTGCCGAACGGGCCGGCGTCGACCCCCTTGGTCATGTCATACGGCGTGCCCTCGTAGTGGTCTCGCATCAGGGCCATCACGTCGGCGACGGCCAGCGGTTTGTCGGGCTTGATGAACAGCGGATAATCCTCGGCGCCCTCCTGGCCGCGGAAGAACGCGTCGGAGAAATTCTGCGAGACTGCCGAGCGTCGGTAGATGCTCCAGACCCGTCCCGCGCAGGCACGCTTCTGCGAGGCGGCGATGTTGGGATGATAGGCATCACGGTAGCTGAAGGGCTTCTGCGAGTCGCTCGAGTAGAACTTCTTCTCGATGGCAAACGAAATGACGTCGGGGGAATACCGCCAGTTCTCGGGGTCGTCGAGCGGGAACGTGGTGATCCGGCTGAGGTTGGCATGCGCCGAGATCATCCCGTCGGGCACCCGCGCCGCGACCCAGACGATCCCTTTGTGGTCGGGGCCCTTGCCGATCAGCTCCATGATCCAGGCCTCGTTGGGATCGGCGATCGAGAAGGTCTCGCCGGAGGATCGATAGCCGTACTCGCGCGCCAGCTCGTCGATGACCCGGATCGCCTCGCGGGCCGTCCGGGCGCGCTGGAGGGTCAGCAGCATGAGCACGTCGTAGTCGAGCAGGCCCTTGCGATCCGTCAGCTCGCGGCGGCCGCCGGTCGTGGTCTCGCCCAGCGAGAGCTGATGCTCGTTCATGAGCCCGACGACCGAATAGGTGCTCGCCACCTGGCGGATCGGCCCGGTCGGCCGGTCGTCCTCCCAGCCCCGGACCTGGAACGGCTCGCCCGCCTGGTGCTTCCCGCCGGGGACATGAAGAAGCCTCGGCATGAACGGCGCGTCGGCCGAGTAGGTGACCATCACCGAGCCGTCCCGGGACGCGCCCCGGCTCACGACGATGCTCGTGCAGGCCAGGGCGACGGGGCTCGATCCGAGGAGCAGGACCGCCAGTGTCCATGCGGCCGCCGGGCCGCCAGTACGAGTTCTCGACATGGGGACTTTCCTTTCAGGTGCCAGCGTCGGGTTCCCGGGCGGTTCGAGCATACCGCCCGAGCGGGGTCGAGTGAAGTCGATCGAAACCCGGATGGGCCCGACACACGCGCATTGGCGGCCGGACCGGGAGACCTGTCGGTCAGGCCGGCGGCGGGAATTCGGTCCACGGAATCGGATCGAGTTCGGACAATCGGACCTCGGCGCGGCCAGGCCGCAACGTATTCAGAGGGATCGAACCACAGAGGCACCGATACACCGAGAAGTCACCGAGAAAACCCGATCGATTTGCCGGGTCCGCCAATCGCGCCCGCGAAACAGGCCCTCGCCGTTGAGTCCTACAGGGAGGGTAATTTCCCCCGCGCGTCGCTTCATGCGTAGACGGGGCAATCATACGTCCGCTGAATCGAAGGCGGTCGGTGTGACCGGTCGAGGTAAGGTCCGTCGGTCTGCCCAGTCCGGCGACCGGCCTCGCCGCGATCACGGGCCGTGTGGATCGAGTCGGGAGCGTGCCGGCCCGCGGCCTGGCCGGGCCGGCTCCGCGACGTCACCCGGCCGTCGGCGAATCGGCGGCGGCCGGCCACTGGAGCTGGCCGGCACCGAATGAACGGGCAGGGAATTCCCACAAGCCGGCGCACGACCCACCGGCGACGTCTGACCGCGACAGCGGTTCTTTCGGCTCCAGCCGAAACACTGCGAGGGGAGGTTTTCACGGGCGTACGACCTCGCGCGGCGACTTCGGACGTTCTCTCCGGTTAACGATCCGCTTCGATCATTATCGGGCCGGCCTCATCACCGCGGCGACCGTCGCCGAACTGGTCAGTCTCGTGGTGTGCGTCAACGGCGGCGTCGGGGCGGGCCGGGATGGGCGGACCGGACGGGCCGGCGGCCGACGCCGGCGAGGCCTCGGGTGTTGCTTCCGATGGGGGCGCGAGTAGCATTGGAACAGGAGTCCGGTATAAGCTCACATCAAGGCCGCCACAGCGCGAGGTTATCACAGGCTCACTTTGAAGGACACGCGTATGATCGGCAAGCTCCAATTGGGCCGGGCAAGCTCCGTCCTGCTCCTGCTGGTCGCTGTTGCCGGCGCGGCGGGCTGCCAGAGGAACCCATCCCCACGGACTTCTCCGCCCACCAACCCGCCGTCTCCAGTGGCGATCGAGCCGTACAGCACTTCGTTCTCGGCGACAGGCTGGACCTTCCAGCTCCGACCGCTCAAGCCGGACGCGCGGGCTGACGAGGACGAAGCCAAGGAGATCTGGAAAAGCCTGTTCCTGGGGATGGCGAAGGACGTCAAGACGCGGGACCTGATCGAGCATCTGCATGCCGACCTGCCCGCCGTACTCGTTGCCCTCGATATCAAGCAGGCCGAGGACAAAGCTGTCCTGACGGCCCCGCCGCCCGACAGATTCGCGATCGCGATGCGGGTGGCCGACATCCGCCGCAAGGAAGAGAAGTCGAAGGTGGGCACTGTGCCGGTCCGGGTCATCGCGTATGGCCGCGCCATCCGGATCACGGACGTGGCCACCCCCGATTCCCTGGAAGCATTGCCGAAAACATGAAGCAGGAGCCCTCCCCAGGCGAGGCACTCGGACTGGCCATGGAGGACTATCTCTTTCGACATGCTCCCGGTTGGACGGTGATCAGCGGACCTATCATCCAGCAGAACGAGCCGTTGCCAGCCAGCGTGGAAGACCAGCGCCGGGACCTCGACCGGCGGGTTAAAGAGTATGCGGACCATGCGAAAGCTTTTTACAGTGCGCGTCGCAAGAGGTAAGCCGATGCAATGTGTCGGTGCCCACCGCATATCACATAAATCAACTATACATATTATACAAGCGGAATCCGGAGGAAGACCGGCCAAAAGCGACCCCGTCGTCCCGGAAAGACTTTGCGTATAACGCTGCCTATTCCAGTTCCGGTCCCAATGCTACTCATCGGCCAGGCCCACCCCGCCGCATCGTCGCCCTGGGCACGATGGCCGCGGGCTTCGGCATCGGTCGCAATGGCTGTCAGGTCGATCTCGCCCCGGCGATCGGCAACGCGCCAGTCGTTGCCCCGGCCGTCGCCGAGCTGGTTGCGCTCGCGGTGTGGGTTGCCGACGGCGTCGGGCCGGGCCCGTCGGTGGCCTCGGCATGGGTCCGGTCCGTCCGGCAGTCGGCTCCGTCGGACCCATCGGACCGGCCGAGGGTCGGGGAGTCAGGCGTTCTCCCCGAGCCTCCAACCGAGGTCCCATACGACCCGGCAGTCCGTGCAGAGGTAGCAGACGTTTGGGTCGGGTTGGTCCTGCGGGACGCCCCTGGTCAGACGCCGGCCGCATTGCGGGCAGCGGTAAAAGAACGAATCGCGGGCGCCGCAGAACCACGCCGTCATCAGCGCGACGAAGCCAGCGAGCGAGACCGCGCCGGCATACGACCCGGCGGCCTCGCGCCCGAGCACTGCCGCCAGGAGAGCCAGGCCGACGAGCACCGCCGGGAGGTACAGTACGGCCGCCGACACGAAGAGGATCATCCCGCGGACGTGCCGACGGTAGGCCGCTCGATCCTCGCGATACTCGAGTTCCATCGCATTCGCCTCGGCATATTGAACGACCCAGGGCCAGTGCGACCGGGCCGATAGCGGTCACCACACCTACCGGGCATCGGAGCGACGCCGGCCCCCGATGATATCCTTGCATCCGCCGTCCGCCCAATGCCAGTGGTCCTAAACCGCGACCCTGAGCGGCCAGCCAGATGGTCTGGCCGCGTCATGGTCCCTATTCCGCTTTTCTGGTCCAGCCGCTCGCGGGCGGATCCGTCGGCCCCGCGTCGGTCGGCCGGTCCCTTCGGCCCGGCACGCGGGCAGGAGGGTCGCTGAACGGAGGATTCGAGGACCCGGCCGTCGGTCGGCGGCACGATGTCGGCGGGACGGGGCAGGAGACCTCCGCTTCGGTGGGGGCGGGCGGCGGACGGGACGGCTGGCGTCGCCGGCGGCGCGGCCGTGACACTCCGGGCTTGGGCGACCCCGTCAGGGCAGGGTGCCGGATACCGGGATCTCTCCGACCGCGCCCCCATCGATCACCACGCGCAGCACATGGCCGGGCGCCAGCACCTCGTGCGACCGGCAGCCGGATGGACCGGGGTCCGAGTAGACCTCGACCCGGCCGTCGTCCACGTAGACGATCCAGTAGATTTCGTCGGAGGTAACTTGCTCGATGCGTTCGGGCGGCTGGCCGTCCGGTCGGAACGCCTGCTCCAGGCCGAGGTTCCGCCACCGGCTGCTCGACCCAGGATGCGACCTGCTACGGGAAGCGCCGGGGGGTGCGGAAGTCGACGAGCTTCTTCGCGGGCGCGGGCTTCGATTGCGAGAGCGATTCGCCCAGGCGGGTTCGTAGCGATGCCAGGTCCCGCGGGCGAAGGCGGGCGTAGTCGATCCGGCCGGCGTCCTCGGCCACCGCCTGGCCCGTGCCGTGGCGCTCGCCCGATAGCTTCAACGCCGCGCGGACCTCGCGGCCGACCGCCCAGCGCGGCTCGTTGTGCAACTGCGACCAGAGCGTCAGGTACTCCACGTCCTGCTCGCCGCGGCGGTACGCCTTCAGCCGGATCGACGGGATCACGCCGGCGGACCCGACGCCCGCCGGGGACGGGTAGAATAGAGACAGCTCGTCCGCCTGCTTCCATGAATCGGCGTTGCCGATCGTCTGCCAGGGAACGATCCCGTCCGTCCCCATCGACCAGGCGTCCAGGCACCAGCCCACCGGCTGGACGTTCGAACCCTCCACCGGGTTCGTCGAGCCGTATTCCAGCACGATCTCGCCCAGCGTCTGCTTGCGGTCGAAGACCATGCGCGGGTACTGCCGGACGGCTCCGCCCACCACGTGATAATCGAGCAATCCGTCGAGGCTGTCGCGACGCCATTGCGGCCGCGAGATGTCGGCGCGGAAGACCATCCTCGGGCCGGGGCCGGCCGGGCCGGCCAACGCGCTCGCCCCGTTGACACCCTCGTGGAACGCCCGGGCGAAATAGCGCAGGGCCCAGAAGTCCTGGAAGCTCGCCGGCTCGTCCAGCAGCCACGGCGACGTGCCCCGCGACCAGCCGTTGCGCTTGAAATCCACCTTGTTGTTCATGAGGCACTGGAACAGCGTCTCGTTCCAGCGGCGGTCACGGAAGTGCTCGGTCATCGCCCGCGACGCCGCGACGAACGCCTTGCGGTACGAGTCGGGGAACGCCTGGTCGGCCCAGTAGCTGCCGTTGTAGTTCCCCTCCATCGGGCTGGGCCAGTTTTCGTGCAGGGGTAGGTAGAAGACATCTACCGGCACCCCCCGGCGCGGCAGGTCGGCGAAGGCCGAGCCGTCGAGCAGCGGGCCGAAGCGGCGGTCCCAGGCGGTCCAGTCGAACGCCTGTCGGCGTGCATCCCAGCGCAGGGCGCAGCCGTCCGACATCTGGCCGTTCTGGTGGTAGGGCAGGCGATTGATGACCGTCCGGTGTCGGTGGGCCAGGCGGTAGTAGTCGCGCTCGTTCTCCGGCAGGCCGTAGGCGTTCATCTCGGGGATGAAGCTGAGATGATCGGGCAGGATGAAGTCCCAGACGCGCAGGACGACCGGCAGGCGCAGGGGCACGCCCGCCGCAGACGACCCGCGCGTGGAGAGAGTCAGGGTCCCGCGATACTCGCCGGCGGGGAGGTCGTGCGGGACGTAGACCTCGGCGTGCAGGCTGGTCGCCTTCTTGCCCGACGAGGCGACCGGGAAGTCGAGCGGGACGATCGGGTCGGGCAGCGGGCCGCCCTTCGAGGGCACCGGGTGGTAGCGGCCGAACTCGACCCGCGGTGATCGGGAGGGGCCGGCCGGGGCGTCGAAGGTCAGCTCGGGCGTGATGCCGGCGCGGACGGCGGCGGTCGAGCCCTGCAAGCAGATCTGGAAGGCGACGAACTCGTTGCGCGCGGCGTGGAGCGTGATGCGGCGGTCGTCGGCCCTCCAGAGGTGATTGGCGGCGAGGTAGCCCTCGGGCTGGACGGGTATGAAGGCAAGGGTGTCGGGGTGGACCTTGTCCAGCTCGTCGATGACGGCGACCTCGATAGGGCCCAGGCGGGGAAGGGGGGCGGACGCGGGCGCGGCGGAGGAGGGTCGAGTCGCGGCGGGCAGGGGGGTCGGGCGGTGGCCGGAGATGCGGATGTCGAGCTTTGACGCGGGGCCGACGTTGCCGGCGGCGTCAACGGCGCGGACGGCAAGGGTGGCCGTCGAGCCGGGGGACAGGCCCAGGTCATGAAGGGCCATCTGGACGCGGGCGCCGGGACGGCCGGCCATCGGGATCAGCTCGCGGGGCAGGGGGCGGCCGCCGAGCTCGACCAGGAAGCCGAGGGTGCCGGCCGGGCCGGCGTCGCGGGGCGTGACCCAGCCGACGCGGGCCTCGCCAGGGGGCATTTGCGCGGTGCGAGGGTCGACGAAGAGGCCGGTCGGGGCCTTCGGCGGTTGATGGTCCGCGGGGCCGGGCTCGACCTCGAAATAAAGGGCACTCGCGCGGTTCTGGTCGCGGCTGTAGATGAACCGGTTGGGGAAGAGCCGGAAGGTGAACGACTCGCCGTTTCGCGTCCACTCGGAGCCGGTGTCGTCGAAGACGAGGAAGCCGTGGCTCAGGCCGGCGAGCCGCGCGGCGATCACCCTGGGGTCGACGGCGACGGACTGCCAGCCGTCGCGGTCGGGGGGCGAGGCATCGGCCATCTGCCAGGCCGTGCCGCCGTTGCCGAGGACGACGTGGCAGAGGTCGCCGCCGTCGATCGACCAGGCGAGGTCGGGGTGCCGGCGACGGTGGAACGTCGCGCCGCCGGACTGGATCGCGTAGTTGGTCCCCGTGCCCTCGAACCAATCGGCGCCGACGCTGCTGACCGTCACCCGCCACAGGCGCTCATCCCCGGCCTTGCGCAGGTGCAGGGTCGCCGAGCGGATCGTCCGTCCTCGCAGGGGCGAGGACTTCGCGTCGAGGTCAACGTCGAGGAGGGTCATCTCCTGGATGCTCTTGAGCTTCAACCGGGGCGAGCCGCCGTTGTTGCCGTCGGCCTCGGGGCCCACCTCGGAGACCCAGGTGTCGCGGGTCGTGTCGAGGCGGCCCGGACGCGCCCGACCGCCGGGCTGGGCGCGGGCGGTCGCCGACCACGCCAGCGCGATCAGAGACAGGAACAGACACGGACGCGAGCGGGAGAGGATGCGTCGCATGCGAGGGGGCCTCGGCTGATCGGGGTGTCGATGGTGGGCTCAGAAGGCGTTAACGCCCCATTCGCCGTGGTGGTCGGGGTTGCCGATCAGACGACGCCCCTTGGTATCAACGACCCAGTCGAGGGCCTCGAGCGGGATCTGGCCGATCAGGACAGGATACTCGTCGCCGATCTCGCCGACGTCTACCAGGCAGTCGCGGCCCTGAATCGTCAGGCGGACGGCACGATACATCTGCAAGAGGAAATCACCGCCGAGCCCTCGCGAGTGCCGCGCACGGAGAGGCTCAAGTCCCAGGGCGGCAACCATCGCCCTGGGGAGCAAGAGAGTGGTCGCGCCGGTGTCGGCCACCGCATCAGATATCTCGACGCGGCGGACCTGATCGTCCGGCAAGAGACCAAGCTTCACCTGATACAGGTCCTCGAGGTTCTCGATCGTCGCGGTCACCAGGACCTTCCCCATCGTCTCCGTCTCCATCTTGCGCTCCCTCATAAGCATGCGAATCACTCCAATCATGGATGGACGCCCGTTCCAAACGCCCGACGTCGATCAGATCCTCAAGAAGATCTTACGCCGGTACATCCAGAAGAGGATCAGCCAGAGGACAAGCAGCGTTGCGGCGCCGTGGAGCAGCGGCTCGTACGGCGCGCCTAGGGCCTGGAATGGGCGATGGCCGAGGTGAGTATACAGGTTTTTCTCGATGAAATCCTCGAACAGCGCGCTCATGCAGTAGGCGGCGATCGAGTTCATGCCGATGACGCGCAGGGGGAACGCCCAGAAGCGGATGCCGAGGAGGTCGATGATCGCGTAGAAGCCGGCGAGGAACAGGAAGCACCAGCCGCCGCTGTAGAGCACCCATGTCGGGGTCCAGATCCGCTTGACCACCGGGCAGACGCCGAGTGCCCCCAGGCCCCAGCCGGCCGCCAGGCCAATTACGCCGGCGGCGAGGAGCCAGGCGAGCTTGGGCCAGCCGGGGCCGGGCCGTCGCAGGACGCCGCCTGCCAGCAGGCCGAGGATCATCGTGCCCAGCGTCGGGACGAAGCTCAACGTCGCGTAGCCGCCGCCGTTGTGCGTGAACGGAGTGGTGCGCGGGAACAGGTTGAGGAACCAGGTGTCGAAGGCCCAGGCGAGGTTGCTGTTCTTGTCCCAGTGCGCGGCGAAGCCGGTCGGGTGCGGCCAGCTCGGCGGCACGCCGACCGATGCATAGGGGAACTCGGGGCCGGGCAGCGGATAGAAGGCGAACGCCGCCCAGTCACCCACCAGGACAATCGCCAGCGCGATCCATTGCACGCGGGCCGAGGACAAGCCCAGCACGAAGAGGATGGGATAGCCCAGGCCAATCTGACTGAGGGTGTCCTCGAAGGTGAAGTACGTCTGGTCGGCGTGCCGCGACCGCAGGAAGACCCCCAGCGCCACCAGGAGCAGGCCGCGCCAGAGCGCGTGCGCCGTCATCCACGTGCGAGACTGGCCGCGGGCCAGCCGAGCGGCGAGCGAGAACGGCAAGGCCACGCCGACCAGGAATGAGAACGACGGCTGGATCAGGTCATGCAGCGAGCAGCCGATCCAGGCAACATGCGACTGATGATGACATAAAAAAGACCAGACGTTCTCGCCCTTCTCCTGGAGCGCGCCGGCGGCCCGGGCGAGCTTGTCGAGCTCGGTCGCGACATCGCAGGTCCGCAGGACCTCGGCCATCATCAGGAACATGACGAGCCCGCGATAAGCGTCGATCGAGGCGAGCCGCGGCGGCGGCAAGGGAGGCGTCGGCTGCTGGTGCGGCTGGGGCTGGGGCGGCAGCGGGGGCGGAGAGCCGGGTGTCGTCATGGGGAGGGTGTCGTGGGTCATGCGATGGGAGCCGATGGAACAGCGGTACCGCCCGAGTCAGGACGTTCGTTCGAGCAGGTCGCCCGCAACCACCTGCCGGCGCACGTGATCCAGAGCGACCGCGCCAGGGCCGAGTTCGAAAAAGAAAGACGGCAGGAGCGGTCTACGTAGGATAACCGCTGCTGCCGTCTTGTTCCAGTTCGCACCCTCCCTGCGGCGTGGCCGGCAGGAGTCGGGGGAAGGTTATCGGGTTGGCGAACGGCGACGGAGACCGCCGCGTTCGCCGGATGGCTGCACGCCTGGTTCAAGGCGCCGAGCTCGCCGATCGGTCTCGACCGACGCGCCCGACGACCTCGATCAAACCATGGCCTTCCGCTTGGCATCCCCCGTCTGGTGGGAAACGCGTCCTCGCAGCCCGCCCGCCGCAATGCCGCGCTGACGAGCCGGCGGCGCGGGCGACCGGGCATGTTCGATAGGCTGGAGCGCAGAGAGCTGCTTTCCACGCTGTTCACGGTGGACAGCCTGGGCGACGCGGGCACCGGGAGCGGGAGCGCGGGCGACCTGCGTTATTGCATCGACCAGGCGGACCTGGCCGCGGACCCGGCCGGGAGCGAGATCCAGTTCGATGCGACGGTGTTCGCGACGGCCGAGACGATCGCGCTGCCGCTGGGGCCGCTCGACCTGACCGATTCCACCGGGACGATGACGATCACCGGACCCTCCGCGGGTGTGACGATCGACGGTGGCGGGGCCGGGCGGGTCGTGTCGGAGAATGCCGGCGTCACCGCGTCGATCTCGAGGCTGACCATCAGAGGCGGCTCGAGCGTGGGCCCGGGCGCCGGCATTTATAACTTCGGCGACCTGACTCTCTCCGACTGCACGATCACCGGGAATTCCGCCGCTGAGCGGCGCCGGGACCTACAACGACGGCACGGCGAAGATCAGCGGCTGCACGATCAGTGGCAACGACGGCAGCAGTCGAGGGGCCGGCATCTTCAACGGCAGGACCGCGACCATCACCGATTCCACGATCAGCGGGAATTCCGCCGCGGTCGACGGCGGCGGGGCGTTCGCCGTCGGCTCGATGACGCTGATTGACAGCACGATCAGCGGCAACACGGCGAACCACACGGGAGGCGGCCTGGAGATGACCCACGCCAGCGGCGCCCTCACCGACGTCACCGCGGTTGACAACACTTCTCAGGTCTCCGGCGGCGTACACCTGGATCAGGACACGGTCTCGCTGCGCAGTTGCACGATCAGCGGGAATTCCAGCACGGGCACGGCGAGCAGCCACCAACTACGCCGGGGGCCTCTACCTGGTCGGTGCGGCGACGCTGGTTGATACGATCGTCGCCGGCAACAAGGCATCGGCCGGAGTCGACGAGATCGGCGGGACGGGCGTGGCGTCGGGGACGAACAACCTGGTCGGCATCGGGGGATCTGGCGGGCTGATCAACGGCATGGGCGGGAACCAGGTCGGCGTCGCCCACCCGGGCCTGGGGACGCTGGGGAATTACGGCGGGCCGACGGCCACGATCTCGCTGTTGCCGGGGAGCCCCGCTCTGGGAACCGGGACCGCGGATGGCCTGAACACCGACCAGCGCGGTCGGCCGCTCGACTCGCCCGCGGACATCGGTGCCTTCCAGAGCCAGGGTTTCACGCTCACGCCGACGGCGGGCACGCCGCAGAGCGCGGGGGCCGGCTCGGGGTTCACTCCTCTGGAAGTCCTGGTCGCCGCCAAGAATGGCGTCGAGCCGGTGGCCGGCGGCGGCGTGACAGTTACCGCGAACCCGGCCGCCGGGGGCGCGTCGGCCAGTCTCACGCCGACAACCGCGACGATCGGGACCAACGGCGTGGCGCAGGTCGGCGCCACGGCCAATTCGATCGTCGGGTCGTACACCGTCACGGCTGCGACCGCCGGGGCGTCGGTGCCCGCCACGTTCAGCCTGACCAACGAGACTCCGGGCACGTTCCTGGTCGCGAACCCGTCGATTCCCTTCGGTACGGCATCGGTGACCCTAAGCGGAACGCTGTCATTCGGCACGCAATTCCCGCCTCAGGGCGAGCACGTGCTGATAACCTTGGGCGGCACCCAGCAGCAGACGACGATCGGGGCCGGCGGCGCCTTCTCGGCCGTTTTCAGCACGACGAGCCTGAAGGCAGCGGGATCGTCGCACGCATTCACGTATTCCTATTCGGGCAATGGCGCGAATATCCCCGCCAGCGGGTCCGGGACGATCACCGTCACGCCGCTCACGCCGACGGTGACTGTCGCCGACCTAGGGGGACGTTCAGCGGGGGCGCCTTCGCCGCGTCGGCCTCGGTCGCCGCGCCGGGCGGGACGGCTGGGCCGAGCCTCGAGGACATCAGCCCCGTCGCGGCGTATTACTCCGGGGCGTATTCCACCGACGGGCAGCTCGACGGCGTGACGCCGCTGGCGGGGGCGCCGACGCAGTCCGGCCAGTACACCGCGCTGGTGAGCTTCGCGGGCAGCGCCGACTATGTCGCCGCCCAGTTGACGCCGGTGACGTCTGCGATCCAGCCGGCCGGGTCGTGAGTCCAGTCGCGTGGCGTCACGTCCAGTTGCGTCAGGTATTCAGGACGTCGCGGAGCTTCTCGAGCGCGGCCGCCTCGACCTGGCGGATGCGATAGCGACTCAGCCCGCAATCGCGCTCGAGCTCGGGGTAGGTCCGATGAAAGTAGGGCCGGCGCGTGTCCGAAGCGCCGGGGGTGGCGGCCGTGGTGGGCGAGGTCCGGAACCACGGGTCGGCGGCGAGCCGGTCCAGGCCGAAGCGCTCGCGGAGGACCCAGGCCTCGACGGGATTCAGCCTACGCAGCGCGTATTCCAGCAGGAGCCGCTGCTCGTGGCCGGTCACGGCCTCGTCGGGCGGAGGGGTCCGGTCGACCACCTCAGCGAGGGGCATTTCGTCGGCCTCCTGCTCGACGACCGGGACGGGCTCGAGGGTGCGTTCGACGGGACCGTGCTCGGCGTCGCCGAGGGGGGCTCCGTCGCGTCGAGCCCGCTCGCGGCGCTGGGAGACATGCAACGGGATGCGGATCATCGAACCGTTGGCGACCACGGTCCGGTGGATGTAAGCCTTGATCCAGATCTCGGCATAGCTGAAGAAGCGGCAGCCGTGGATCGAGGGATCGAAATCCTCGCTGGCGCGGATTAGGCCGAGGGTACCCTCCTGGACCAGGTCGTCGAGGGATAGCTTGCGGGCGGGATAGCGCCGGGCGACGACGACCACCAGGCGGAGGTTGGCCAGGATGAGCTGCCGCCGGGCGTCCTGGTCGCCGAGCTTGATCCGACGGGCCAGCTCTTGCTCCTCGTCGGCCGTGAGCGTGGGCTGCCAGCGCTGGCCATCGCGGTCGGGGGTCAGACGGCCAGTGGGCCGGGGCTCGATGGCGGGATCGGCGATCATGGTTGACTCTCCTTCCTGCGACGCGTGAAGCGACCCGGGGGCGGTGAGCGGCGTCGGTGGCTTGCGGCCGGATCGGTGTGGATGGCGACGATCGTTGTCGGCGGGTCGTCAGGACCAGATGACGCGGCAGTGTTGGCCGCCGCGAGCGGCCGGGGCCGATCCGTCGCGACGGACGGCACGCAGGCTGTCGAGGGCCGCGGCCGTCGTGGGGAAGCCGGGGCTTCGCGGCGATGGCTCGAAGTCGCCGGCGGCCCTGAGATACCAGAGTCCGGCGCGGTATCCGGCGCGGAACTGCGAATTGAGCCTGGGTGTATAGAGGCGGAAGCGGCGGTCGGCGGCGCGGTCGTTGACCACGAGCGAGCCGTCAGCCACCCGGCCGCCGACGTGAAGCTGGGGGACGGCGGCCGCGAAGATGGGCCGTCGCGATAACATCGCTAGGGCCCGGGCCGAGGAGGGGTCGGTCCGTCGCCGTCGTTGGCCGGCGGCCGGGACCGGCGCGGATGGCTCGCCGGGACGTGGTGTCGTCGGGCCGACGTTGGTGGCGGTCGAGTGCTCGCCGTCGCCGGTCGCGGGCAGCGGCGAGGGGCGCGGCGTGGTCGTGGTTGTGGTCGTCATGGTGGGCGAGCTCCGGTGCGCGGGGAGGACTCGGGGACCGACTGAGTTGGCGATCGTCGGCGACGGCCGGGGTGGGATGGCCGGATCAGGCTCTGCGAGTCCAGAGCATCCGGGGGGCGGGTTGGGGATCCTCCGACGGGAGGCAGGCGGAGTCGGCGGCCAGGCACTGCAGGAGCTTGGGGGCGTTATCGCCGTCGCGGATGGAGGCCGCCAGGACGCCGAGCGCCCATTCGGTCGTCGGGCCGCGGCCACAGAGCAGCTTGAGCCAGCTCCACGGGGCGGGGTCGTCGTGGAAGGCCAGGTTGACGATCAGGCGATGGCCGTCGGCCGACGGGTCGGGCCGCTGGCGGAGCAGCTCGGCGGGGATGGCGCCCCATCGCCAGTCGCAGATGGCGTCGGAGAGCCGGGCGCCGGTGAGGATCGTGCCGCGGAGGTCGGCGCCGACCAGGTTGACGCCACGAAGGTCGGCGCGGGAGAGGTCGGCCTCGCGAAGATCGGCGCGGCGGAGGTCGGCCGCGCCGAGGAAGGCATGGGCCAGCCGGACGCCGCGGAGGTCGGCGCCGCGAAGGTCTGCCCGGCGTAGGTAGCAGCCCGAGAGGTCGGAGCCCGAGAGCCCGGCGGCGCGGAGGTCGGCTCCGGCCAGGAAGGCGCCGCGGAGCGCGGTGCCGGCGAGGTCGGCGTCGAGCAGGCTCATGCCCGACCGGACGGCCCATTCCAGGGCCCGGGCGGTCGTCGCGGCCTCGATGACGGCAAGCTCGCGTCGCGTCCAGCGGTGTCGGATCAGGTAGGTCGGCATGATGACACTCGTTGTGAGATCAGATTGGGAGGAGACTCGACGCGGCGGCATGAAGGCAACGAAGGCAACGATGACGGTGCGGCCCCTGACCGTGCGGCCCGGGACGGAGGTTCCGGGCCGCACGGCAGCCGTTCGCGGGGTCCCGGGCCGGATCGGGGCGCGGTGCAGTGCAGCGCCACCGATCGGCCGGTCCGCGGTTCGTAGGACGTCGGTGGATGGGACGGCGGCCCGATCGGGCCGGACGATGCCCCATCCTCTGGAACGCTCCTGGGCCGGCGTGGCAGCCGCATGCCGTCGCATACCAGGACTTATTCCCGGAGGCGGGGCGGTGCGTGTTGCCACTCGAGAACCCGGGCCGGCGGCGAGCCGGGGGAAGTCCCCCTTGTCACCCGTTGCACCGCCCTGGATCTCGTGTCATGGCAGGAGTCGCCGGAGTTCAGGAGGTGCCGGGCCCGGCAGGCCCGGACGTCGGCGACGTCGGCGTCGTCGTCGGGTCGGTCGGCAACGGTCCGGGCGACGGCTCGGGATCCGGGATCGGATCATCGACGTTCGCGACGTGCCCGTACGCCGGGGCGGTCGGGCTTCCCGATACCCCAACCGTGCTCAGGCTGAGCCGCAGATCCAGCACCTCCAGGCAGCCCGTGTGGTCGAACATCATCTGCCTACGCATGGCTCTTCACTCCTCAACAAGGTGGACTCTCTCGTTGTCCATCTCCCACAACCGAACAGGACCGCGGAGGTTGTGATTCAGGCCCTTTACCTCTTTGACTCACTTCCTCCACAGTTCCCTACACTTACTAAATCAGCAAAAAGGGGCCGCTTTTTGCGCAAATTTTCTTTGATGTGACGATTTTCTGGGAAAAAGTTCTCGATCTGGCCGAAAATCGTCATTCTGTGCGTGCAACCAATCGCACGTCATAACGATTGATGCAATCGAAACAGTCGGGGTGAGAGACAGCAGCGCCGCGACGGAGGCCGCAGCGGGCGGCGGAGCATCCGCAGGCGGTTGGGTCGGCCGAGCGGAACGGGCAAGCCTTCATGGCGACGAGCAAGGCGAGGGATTGCGAAACAGCGGGCCGGGGAGAGATGCTCGCGGCCGGAGGGACGGGACTGGCCGGTGACGCGGTCATGGCGGACCGGGTGCGGATGTGGCGAATCCGGATCGGGTCGGGCGGGGCCTCGGCGGCCCACTCGCAGAAGGCCGGCCAGCCCAGGCAGTTCTGTGGGCAGGGGCAGGATGTGCAGGGACGTGCCCCGTGGTTCGTGGAGGGTTCTTCGGTTTCCGATCTCGGTGGTCCGTGGTGATCGGGAGCCATGGGGTTCAGGAGTTCCGGGGGCCGGGACGACGTGGACCAGGGCGAGCCGGGGACCGATGGATCAGGCGCTGATGGCGATCGAGCCGCCGACGGGGTCGCTCGTCGCGTTGCCGGCGGAGGAGGCCGGGGTGCCGGAAAGCGCGAAGGCGCTGCCTGCGGCAGGATTGGCGCTGAAGGTCGAGGTGTCGGTGTGGGGACTACCGCAGGCGGCCGGAGGCGACGTCGCGCATGGCTGGCCGGCGATGAATCCGGTCGAGTCCTGGTACCAGATGGGCGTGAGCGTGCCTTGCTGATAGACCCAGCTCCACGAGCGTTGCACGCTGAAGACGGGCGACGAGCCGCTCTGGCAGGTCATCATGTAGCAGACGCGCACCGGCCCCTGGCTCGGCGCCGCGACGATGCAGACGTTATTGGGGGTCGTGGCCGAGGAGGAGAGGAGCGTGACGGCGTGCCCCCCGTACCAGGTCGGGGAAAACGAGTTCGGATAGTAGATGAACGAGATCGACCCGGCGGCATCGGTCAGGGTCATATTCTGGGGGATGGCGTAGCCGCCGCAGCAGACGATGCCGGTCGTGGAGATGGCGATGGTCGTCGTGCCGCCCGGTGGGAGAGTTCGGCTGCCGCTGTAGACGAGCGTACCGCCCATCCGGACCTGGACCGTGTAGGTGCCCGAGACGGGGAAGGTGATGCAGCCTCCCGAGCCGGTGGTCCCCGACGCGACCGTGGTCGAGCCGCTGAGGAGCGTGACCGTGACCCCGTAGATCGGGACTGCGGGCGAGCAGGCGGTGACGCAGACCGTCGTCCTGTTGCCGGTGGGTCGCTCGGCCACCCATCGGCCGCCGACCGAGGTGGCCACCAGGAGGTCGCCGGCCTGGGGTACCCCCTGGAGGACGAGGACCGGGATCGTCGCGGCGGTGTTGACGTTCGGCGAGGCGACGGAGCCCTCGGACTCCGAGCCATCCAGCTCGACCGGATGCGACAGGAAGACGCGGCTCGACTGCGTCGGCATCGCCCCGCCGTTGTAGATCGACACCAGCCGGCGGCGCCGAGGCGGCCGGCGGCCGACGGGCCGCGCGGTCCGCCTCGGCGCTCAGGGCCTCCTGGCGGTCGAAGAGGACTCGGATCGGTCCGGGGTCTTGTCTCATCGGCTCAACCACCTGGTCCAGGAACGAAGCCCTTTCCGGGCGAGATCGAACCGATCGAATCAACAACCATAGCGGAAACACCAACGACCGCCGACGCCGTGGCAGACGATGGTCGTGCCGCTGGGCGGGACCTGAGTGCCGAGGTTGAGCGCATAAGCGAGCGAGCCGGCCCGGGGCGCGTAGCTCACCGCGGCCCCTTCCGTCTCGCTGCCGTCGATGTCGCAGGGGACGACCGCGTAGAACGCTCCGGCCGTCGTGGGATAGGTCTTGACCGTCGTGGTCTGCGCCAGCATCGCCGACGAGCCCCGTGCCTCGACGCCGCCCAGGCCGGCATCGAGCGAGCTTCGCCCGGACTCCTGGCGATCGCGAAGGACTCGGATGTCGTTCATGGGAATTATGCTCCAGCGGGCGGTGCCTGGGAGACGGTCATCAGTCGTCGGTGTTCCGACGGCGCCGCTTCGTTATCCTGAACATCGAACGTTCGTTCACACCTCTGCCCTTCGATCGGAGAGCTGGAGGGTCGTGGTCTGGCGGTCGGCTTCGAAGCTCCAGGAGATGCCGACGATCCAGGGATAGGTGGGGAGCTCGCCCTGGTCCTGGGCGATGTTGGTGCCGAAGCTGACGCCGCGTCCCTGGACCTGCTCGACGCGGTCGCCGATCTCGTAATAGGTCGTGATGTAGGGGATGGTGATCGAGCCGGCCAGCGGGGGGAACTCGTGGGCCCCGCGGAGCTGGTAGGCGTGGGCCATCGCGGTGCTGGTGTCGTCGCGGACGACGACGGGATCGGTCCCGTTGCCGCCTTGCTGGGAATAGTTGGCGGAGCTGGGGTCGATGCTCGCGTAGTGGAAATGGTCGCGGGCATCCGCCGTCCGCCAGCGGGCGAACTGGGTCGGGCTCGCGAGCCGCTTGCCGGCGGAGATCGGCATGCGCAGGTCGTCGCGGATCACCGTCGTGAGCCGCAGGACCGGCGCGGTCCCGCTGGTGGGCGATCCCTGGGGGGGCGAGGCCCACCAGGTGATGCCGCGGATGTCGCCGCCGGGCACGGTCGCGGTCGTGGTGCCGGAGCTGCCGGTGGCCGACGCGCCCTTGCCCGTCGCCCACTGCTCGGGGTCCTCGGCGGTCACCTCGATGCCGAGCCGATCGGGGAGGAGCCGCCAGCCGCCCTGGATCGACTGCCAGGTCCCCGTGCCGTCCCAGGGCGCGGACGGCGACCCATGATAGTTGAAGCTGATCGACAGGTCGGCGAGGAGCGGGTTGCCGTTGGAGTTGACCGCGATCAGCGTCTGCGATCCGGGCCGGTAGCGCACAGTGTACGACGGGGTGCCGTCGTCGTCGGGCGGGAACACGTCGGAGAAGTCGAACGGCGAGGTGCTCCAGGTGCCCGACGGGGTCCAGTGGCCGTCGCCACACTCGTCGGCGCCATACCATCGGTACTTGCGTCGGGTCGAGGCGGCCGTCGCGGCGTTCCACGACGAGCGGAAGAACGGGCTGCGGTTCGCGGCCATCGCGTCGGTGGTCGCGGGCTGGAACAGCGGGGCGAGGATGACGCTGATCTCGACGAGACGCTGCGAGGTCTCGACCTGCCAGGCGTTGACGACGTTATTGCCGTCGCGGGCCAGGTGGAGCTGCGCGACGTTGTTCCGCGAGGGGTCGAGCGTGGTGGTGCCGGCCCGCTCGAGGTAGGCGGATTTCAGCGGAGCGGTCGAGGTCCCGTCGCGCCGGTAGATATTCAGCGAGGTCGAGGGAAGCCCGTCGGCGTCGGCCTGGGTGTCCCATCGCATGACGAAGCCGGCGTAGGAGAGCAGGTCGGCGATCACCTCGGGATAGGGCCGATTCGAGGCGTCGTAGTCGCGGATCGTCAGCGAGGCGGTCTGGGCGTCGGCCGTCGTGAGCGTGGGCTGGCCCATCGCCGGGTACTCGACCCGCAGGAGGGCATCGAGCGAGCCGAGATCGGGATAGCTCGTGAATTCCTGGGTGCGGTTGTACTCGGCGAGCAGGAACTTGATCGCGTCGCTGATGCTCCAGTAGGCGCGGGGGTCGGGCGAACGCTCGATCGCCGGGTCGATGAAGACCGGATGGTCGAGCGTGATGCCGCCCTCGTTGGAGACCGTATCGGCGCCGTCGGGCGAGCGGTTGGGCAGATACCCGCCGCGGCCGCCGACCGAGGTATCCGCCGGGTTGAACCGGCAGGGGAGATCGACCGGGACGTCGGAATCGCCGGTGGAATCCCGGATCCCGACCGGGTCGGAGTTCCGCTGGACGCGCCCGCTGATCGGTTGGTCCCACTCGCGGATCGCGACACCGACGGCGGTGAACGTGACCTGCTGGGTGCGCGGGGTCAGGTTGACCTGCGGGACCTGGGCGAAGCCGTCGAAGAGGATGAGCGGGGTACCGTCGGGGTTCTGCCCCATGACGACGATGCGGTCGTCGGGGTTGACGACGTAGGGCCCCTGGGCATCGATCGGCCAGAGGTCCTCGAACTGCGACGGCCAGCCGAAGTTGATGGCCAGGGAGTCGTCCATGATGTACGCGAGCCGCGCGACGGGCGGCTCGGGTCCCTCGCGGGCGTCGATGCGAAGGCACTGGACGTTCGGGAACAGCGAATACGGCTCATCCGCGCCCGGGGTGTAGAGATACACGCCGACGGCCATCGCGTCGCCCCAGAGGGCGGGCGTCGTGTTGTCGAGGTCGAAAGAGCCAGGCATGTGGCGCTCAACTCCCGAGTCCCAGCGAGCGGACGACGTTGTAGACCGTCTGGAGCATCGTCTGCTCGTTCGCGGTGAAGGAGCTTCCGGCGGTGGCGGCGCCCATCGTCGGCTGGACGACGGGCGTCTTGCCGAAGAAGCCGAGCTTCTGGGTCGCCGCGGTGCCGAGCTGGGTGCCGGTCGCGGTTCCCAGCGTGAGGTTCGTCCCGTCGGCCCAGGCGCCGCAGGTGACGAAGCACCGGCGGCCATCGGCGATCGAGGTGATCGCCGCCGCGCCCGAGACGACGGTCGCAAGCTGGACGTGGGGCGTCGCTGGATAAGCCGCTGCGGAGGTCAGCGACCAGGCGTTCGTGCCGTCGAGGTAGAGCACCACGGTGGAGCTGGCGGCGACCGCGAAGCCGGCCGATCCGGCGTACTGGGCCACGACGCCGCCGGGCAGGACGAACGTGCCGGGCGCGACGGCGACCGAGAGCGAGGCGCTCGGGACCTCGCGGGTGGTCACCGCGAGGCCGCCGACGGGGGCCAGGGCATCGAGGGCCGCGGCGTTGCCATTGACCGGGACCGACCAGCCGGTGTCGCCCAGGGCCGGCATCGCGAGCTTCGTGTTCGGCGTGTAGGTATTGCTCATGGGGGGCTGGGGTTCCACTGGAGGGTTGCTGCCGGCAGCCCGAAGCCGCCGGATCCGAAGCCGGTCTGGCCATAGCCTTCGAGGGAATACTGGAGCCGCTGGGTCGTACCCGACGGGGCCGAGGGCGCCCGCGGCGGCGCGGCGATCACCACGGTCGAGGTCTGCGCCCGGCCCAGGTTTCCCGCCGAATCATACGGCACGACGGAGAACGTCCAGGTCCCCGCGGCCAGCGGATTCGAGGTCCAGGTGTAGGTGCCGGCCGCCTGCCCGAACCCACCGGACCCGAACCCGCCGACTCCGAAGCCGTCGGTGGCGATCCCGGCGGGATACGCGGTGATGTCGGCCAGGACAGTCGAGGTGTCGACTGGCCCGCCCGGCGCGTCCGGGCCATACACGCGGAACCCGGCGAGGTCGAGCCCCTTGTACGAGCCCGACTGCCAGGACAGCCGCGCGCGGCGGGACGGCGCCGCGGGCAGCGTCGAGGCGAAGCTCAGGCCCTGCTCGCCGCTGGCGACGGCGCCGATGTCGATCCGCACCGGGCCGGCCGGGATCGGTATCCACGTCGAGAGGCGACGTCCCGACCAGGCCAGGCGCTGGTTGACGTAGACCTGGAACGGCGTCCCGCTCGGGCTCGACGAGGTCCAGGAGAGGTAGGCCTGGTTGCCGCGGATCTGCGGCGGGGCGACGCTCTGGATCGTGGCCTGGGAGAAGGGCATGGTGGTCCTGGTCCGTCGTCAGGGCGGAGTCGTCGGTCGTTTGTGGATGGACGATCAGGTCAGGCCGTGCAGGGTGCATCGGTAGGGGAGGCACCAGCCGAAGTCGGTGCTCTTGGGGCCGTCGGGCGAGGGCATATAATCGCCCTCGAAGATGACGTTCGGCCAGGCGCGGCCCTGGGTATCGACGAAGTTCCTGGCGATCCCGTCGGCGAAGGAGAGCAGGGCCGACTCGGCCGAGATGACCGAGGCAAGGTTGGGGCCGACGAGGACGCCGGTGATCTCGAACAGGCGGCCGCGGCCCCCGCCGTAGAGCGCGGTGGTCCCGGTCACGCCGAAATAGCTGCCCTTGTGCTGGGCGGCGGCGTGCGGGAGATGCACGACGTGACACGCGGTGCCGAAGAGGTAGATGCCGCCGAACGAAGGATTCATCGCGATTGAGCCTCCGGCCACCTGATGCGGTTGTTGGGACCTGGGGTCGAGCCGGTGGATCGGACCGGTCAGGCGGCCGGGATCGCCCGGCGCCAGGGCGGGCGAGATGCGGGGGCTCGGCCGTGCGTCCGCCAATCCTGGCTCGCGCTAGCTTCCCATCCGCAGGCCCCCGCCGCGGAGCGGAGGAGGTGCCGAGATGGGTGGGCTGGCGCTGCGCTGGGCGTCCTGGCGGATCATCTCGTTCTGCTCGCGGAGCAGCCGCTCGATGACGGTGCCCGACGACGGGCCGCCGGATGGAAACATCGTGTCCCGGCCGCCCGAGGGTCCCGCGGAGGCCGCCTGGCCCCAGGACGCCGACGCTTCGGCGGGGCGGCTTGCAAGCGAGGCCGACGCCGGGGAGGCTGAGCGCATCTTCCGGATCGCCTCCCCCGCGTCGAAGTCCGCGCCGGGTGCACCAGGGCCGGCCAGCGAGTCGTCCTCGAGGCCGAGCGCTCGCGAGCCGCGGCCGGGGACGCCGGCGACCGGTGTACCGGCGACGGATCGGGAGTTGAACAGTTGCTCGCGGCCCGGTCGTCCCTCCTCGTTCGTGGAACCTGCGAGGTCGGGGGAAGACGTTCGAGCCGGAGGGCTCGCGGGACGAGAAAGCATGGTCGCCGGGTCGGGCTCGGTCGAGGCCGAGAAATCCTCATTCCGCTCGTCCGCGACGGCCGGATTGCCACGCCGGCCCGAGAGACCGCCGGGATCGCAGTCCGCGCCCGTGCGGTGCGGCGAGCCTTCAGGCATGGCGCCGGGGCGACGCGATCGAGCAGCCGCGTCGGCCAGGCCGAGATTGCCCCGATCTCCTCGTCCGGCGGCCTCCTCGACGGAGCGGGCAGAGTCCCGCGATGCCGACTCCGCAGCCGAAGGCGACGCGGACGACCCCTCGGGACGGGGCGTGCGATCCGCCGACGCCGGCTCGATGCCGCGGGGCGCCATCGTGGCCCGTCCGCCCGGATTGATGAGGTGTCCCGGCCGCTGGGGGTCTCCGGGCTCGCCGGGCGAGCTGGTCTCGTGGTTCGACGACCGAGACCCTGCGGGACCCGGTCGGAGCCCGACCGCATCGCGAGGTTCGCCCGCTCCGGACGCCGGCTCGTCGGGGTCGTCCACGCCGACGGACCGGGTGGACTGGCCGAGATCGAGGTATCCCCGCGAGGCCGCCCCGATCGCCTCGCGGGCCCGCTGGAACCGGGCGGCGGCCGAATCGGCGGCGTGCGCCAGGGCGTCGGCGTGCTCACCGGTCTGCTCGAGCGAGCGCAGTCCAGCGGCGGCGTCCCGGTGATTGAATCGTGCCGGGATGATTGGATCGTGCTGGTCCATGGCTCAGAACATCGCCTCGAGGTTGGCCCGCTGCTCGGCCGCGATCGATTCGTCGGCCCACTTCGAGCGGGGGATCGTGCGCCGGGTCGATTCGAAGAAGTCACAGAGGTCGATGGCATCTTCCAGGAGGATCGGACACGGCAGCAGGCTGTTTGCCATCAGCGTCAGCCGCTGCCATCGCGAAAAGACCGCGAGCCGCTCGTGCCCGTCGCCACGCCGATGACCTCGCGGGCCCATCCCCACGACGCGGGATCGCCGGCCCGGACCATGAAGAGCCGATCGAGGTGCTCGTCATCCAGGTCGTAGTTGCGTCGGAGCAAATATGCGCCGAGCGTGGCGGCGGCGACCAGGAGGGCGGCATTGTCCCGGCAGCCCTCGATGGCGTCGATCAGCTCCTCGAACTCGGGCCCGTAGGTGAGCACGCGGCGGCCGGCGACCGCCCGTCCGCCCTGGAATGTGGCGTGGAATTCCAGCCAGGGCTTGGGGAAGGCCCAGGGCGAGCCGTCGGCGAGGGTGATCCAGACCGAAAGCCGCTCGTCAAACTCGGCACGGCGCCGATTCCTCTCGTCGATCATTCCGGGCCTCCGGGACGAGATAGCCCCTCCGGATGCCATCCTGGGCGTCGAGCCAGCGATAACGCGGCCGACCCCGGAGGGGCGTGTTCAGCGGGAAGTAGAGCGTGTCTTTGGGGTCGCGGGTGACGAAGAGCCACCCGTCGCCCTGGCGGCGGATGAAGGCCCGATCCCCCTTCGCACGATCCACGTCGAGGAGGGGTTCGGCGAGGTCGAGGATCGAGTTCATCCGTTCCCACAACGTGCGGCCACGCTTGAGGCCCTCCGGGATACACAGCGCGTCGGGCGCGAGGCTCGTGCTCACTTCCGGGTCGTGACTCATCGGGCGGGACTCCTCCGGCAGATCGGCGGGCGGATCGCGGCGAGGATCCCCCGATCGACGCTCGACCGACGTCAGGGCCTAGCTGCGGGTGAAGCTCACCGGGTTCGTGGCGCCGTCGGACGCATAGGCGCGGAAGTTCGCGGTGGCCGTGGCGAAGCGTCCCCAGTGCCCGTTGTCCTCGGTGCTGGCGTGAACGGCGTTTGTCATCGTCCAGTTGATGCCGCCGCCGGCGGCACCCATGGCGTCGTTCTGGGTCGCGAGGATCGTGCCGCTGGTGCCGGGCGCCAGCGCCATCAGCGATGCGACGTCGCCCGATGTGATCGAACACCGCGGCCGGTTGATGTTGTTGGCGATGACGACCGGATACCGATTGTTGTCTCCGGCGAATTCGATCAGCTCACCTCCCTGCGAGAAGGTGACCGACAAGACCCGCGTCAGGCTCGTGGAGGCGAACTGCACGCTGGTCCAGTTCAATTGCAGCGCGGTAGCGGACATGGAAGCTCCTTGAATCCCGTCTTCGGTTTTCGGTGTTCCGTTTCAACTCGAGGGAGATCCGGATCGCGCATGGGAGACAGACACTCTCGGTCGGCCCCGAAGCGTCTGCACGGATCACGGAAAACGGGACACACAAAACCGAGGATCAGGGCGTTGTATCGAACGAATTCCAGGTGACGAGGTAGGCGAAGGCGACGGTGGCGGTGATGCGACGCTCGGGGGCCCTGGGGGACTGCCATTTCCATGAAGTGACGAACGTGTGCTGCGGGACTGTCAAGCTGGCAAGGGACTTTCCGTTGACGGCGTTGATGAGGTAATCCAGGAGCTGCTCGGTCAGCTCATCCCGGAGCTGCGGGTCGGGGTGCCGAGCCAGCAGCGTGACGGCGAGCTCAGCCCGGAATTCCAGGCCCCCGGCGGGGGAGGAATCCCAGCCGCCCGCCTGGTGCGTCGTGACCGGCTCGATCGCCGCGGCGGTCAGGTTGCTGGCCCCGTGCTCGGAGTCTTCGGGCAGCCCCGCCAGCCAGACATCACTGAACGCCCCGGTGGCAAGCAGCGACGCCTGGATCGCGTTGCGGACGTCTCTTTCGCGTGCCATGTGCTAGCTCCCCAGCCGCATGACCGGCTTGCGCAAGCCGGAGAACCACTTTCGTGTCGGAGTCGGGGTCGGGGTCGGCCCCTGGAGGGTGGCGCCGTACCAGTCCATCCAGCCCTGCATCGCCGTCGAGACGTTGGGCGACGTGCCGCCGTTGTGGTCGTGGCCGTCCGCCGGCAGGCCGCCCTGGATCGTGGCGAACTGGTTGCCCGCGCCGGCCCCCGGGACCTGCATGGTCCCGTTGGACATGATCCACAAGTCGGGATAGGTCGGCCCGCAGTACATCGAGAAGTACATCGCCAGGACGGCCCCGCTGCCTGGCTGCGTGGGGCAGCCCTGCTGGCAGAACGCATACCAGCCCCAGACGGCATCGCGGAAGGACGGGTGCGCCATGGTGTCGTGCATCAGGTGGATGTCGAACGGCACCTTCGGGGGGATCGTGCCCGTCACGCCGCCCTCGTAGCAGACGACCTGGGGGAGCGCCTGGCCCAGGTTGGCCCCCGCCAGGTTGGTCGCGGGCGGGGCCGCGCCGGTCGTCGGGATCGCCGCCGTGACCGGAATCGGGCCGCCTATGGGGTACGGGCTGCCGGCCCCGTACTGCGAGCGAGGGATCGTCGTGTAGAGGGTCCAGACGCCGGGCGCGCCGTTCGGCTGGGTCAGGTAGATGTTCATCTGCTGAGCCCAGGTCGGCCACGGCGGCATCGTGATGACCGGTAGGGTGGTGGCGGACCCGACGACCAGGCCGCCGGAAGTGCTGAGCCCCGTCGTGGTCTCGCGGCCCTGGGCGTCAACGAACGTGCAGGCGGCGTAGTAGGTGCCGATCGCCAGCGACCCGGGCCCGCCGCCCGTGATGGTGATCGTGGGGGCCGACGTGTACCCTGACCCGCCGCTGCCGTTCGTCAGGGCGATCGCCGTGATGGCGCCGCCCGAGATCGCGACGTCCTGCGCGGCCACCGATGCGCCCGAGCCGCCGCCGCCCGAGAAGCTGAGCGTCGGCGAGTGCGCCGGGTCGTAGCCGACGCCGCCGGCCGTGACCCGGACCGACCCGACCGAGGTCGGCGTCAGGCTCACGGCGACCGTCGCAGCGGTGTTGGTGTTCGTGTTGCCGCCGCCGCCCAGCAACACCGCCGGGGCCGACGTGTAGCCGGCCGACCCGGTGACGGTGATGCCGGCGATTCCGGTCGCCGTGAGGTAGACGGTCGCGGCCGCGCCGGAGCCGCCGCCCGAGAAGCTGACGGTGGGCGGCGAGGTGTAGCCCGAGCCGTTCGCCGTCATCGTGATGCCCGTGACGCGGCCGCCGCTCACGGTCGCGGTGGCGCTCGCGCCGGTGCCGCCGCCGCCGGTAAACGTGACGGTCGGGGCCGAGGTGTATCCCGTTCCGCCCGAGGTGAAGGTCGCGCCGGCCACGGACGTCAACACCAGCGTGGCGACTGCGCTTCGTGTAGGTGCCGCCGCCGCCGATCAGGGTCACGGTCGGCACCGAGGTATAGCTGCCACCGGACGCCGAGATCGACGCGAGCGTGGTCGGGCTCAAGGTCGCGGTCGCGGCCGCGTTGTAGATGTTGAGGGTGAGCGGGGTGAGCGGCTGGCCGTACGCCTGGCACGCCCGGCCGTGGCCCTGCCAGATGTTCCAGTTGGTCTTGCTGTAGGCCATGCAGAACCGATTGAGGTCGTTGATGGCGTCGATCGGCCACGAGCCCGAGCCGCCGCTCGCCCAGCCCCAGGAGCCGGCCGGCGAGCACGCATTCGCGGCCGCGGGGGCGGAGTTGAGGTACTCGTAGGGCGCGACGCATGTGTAATCGACCGCGGGGGCGCCGAACTGCTGCGCGACCTGGAGTATCCCCCCGGTGAAGTTAGCGCCCTGCGACCACCACGAGCCGTAGATCCGCTTGAGGCGGGACGCCGGCTGCCCGGCGGCCGCCCAGGCGTCGCCGAAGATCTTGAAGGCATTCGCGGCCTCGAGCGACTGCGGGTACGTAACGATCTTGGTGCCGGTGCCGGTGAAATAGGTGAGGGCCTGCGTGCCCTGCGGGACGAGGCCCAGCAGGGCCTTCATCTTGCCCTGCCAGAGGGCCGTCGTGAATCCGCCGTTCCAATTCTCGTTACCGTATTCCAGGTAGACGGTGCTGGTGGTCCCGATGTTGGCCGCGACCTTCTGCGCGATCGCCTGGTAGAGCCCGTCGGACCCCATCGGCGGCAGGTTGCACCAGAGGCCCGTCTGCGCCTGGGCCGCCATCGACGCAGCGTATTCATACGGGACGCATGCCCCGACCGCCGGGACCAGCAATTGGCCCCTGATCGAGATCGGGATCTCGACGTTGGAGTAGACGACCTGGGGCGCCGAGCCCGAGCCGCCCACGTAGACGTTGACGGCGACCGTGTACGGCCCCGTCACTATGACCTGCCCGCTCCAGCCGCCGACGTTGCTGCTGCCGAAGACGAGGCCGCCCGAGGTGGGGAGCTGGAAGGCGCTGACCGGCTTCAGGAGGGCCGAGGCGCCGGAGCCGCCGCCGCCCGAAAAGCTGATCGTCGGGGTGTCGGTGCTGGCATATCCCGAGCTGCCGACGATGGTGACGCCCGTCACCGAGCCGCCCGAGATCGTCGCCGTGGCGCTCGCGTAGGTGCCGGAGCCGCCCGTAATGGTGATGGTGGGCGGCGAGGTGTAGCCCGAGCCGCCCGCGAGGTCGGTCACGGTCAGGTAGTATGTCAGCAAGAACTGGCAGGTCTGGCCGGTCTTGATCCCGTGCGGCGCGATCGATCGCAGCTCGAAAGTCAGCGTGTTGCCGGTGCCTGGGTTCATGAAGTTGCCCATGTCCGAGGCGGGCAGCGACAGGTAGGGCACGCCGGATACCGGCGCGCCGCCGTAGGTCGTGAAGGTCGCGTTGACTCCCCCGGCGAACACCGATTGGGTGCCGTAGATCTTCGTCGAGCTGTAGGGCGTGACGCCGTCGATCAGCGTGTAGCCGGTGTTGGACGGGTCGGTGTTGAGGCAGCGGGCGAACGCGAAGCTGGCGTAGTGGAAGTTCTGCCAGCCCCAGTATTGCGACCCGGAGATGACCAGGTCGTTGGCGTCGATGAAGTTGGATTCGCCGCCGTATCCCGCGATGGCGTCCATGAACCGCAGGGCGCCGGGCGTGCGCCCGTTGGGCGCCGTCAGCGAGCCGATCAGCACGTCGTCCACGGCGTATGGCTTCGTGCGGTCGATCGACGCGACCGCGAGGTTGCCGTTGAGCGTGTCCGGTGCCACCAGCCACAGGTTGCCGATCTTGTACTGCCCGCCCGAGGTGGTGTTGCCCTGGGAGAGGCACACGAAGAGGCCCAGGTTCCAGGCCGTGGGCGATCCCGTGTAGCCGACGTTATAGATGGCGGTGACCTGGGTGCCCGACACCGCGACCGGGTAGACGGTGATGGTGGGCGCGGTGCTGTAGCTGCCGCCGGACGTCAGGACGATCTGCGAGATGGTCCCGTTCTGGACGACGGCGACGGCCGCGCCGACATACCCGGGGCTGCCGTCGCCGAAGATCACCATCGCGGCCGTCCAGCCGGTGCCGAACGTCGTGTTGGCCGTCGTGATCGACGTGATGGTATTGCCGCTGATGTGGATGTCGGCGGGGCTGATGACGACGGGCTTGGGCGACCCCGGCGGCGGCACCATCGCCATCGTGACCCCGTGGGAGCCGGATCCCGAGCTGAAGCTCGAGCCGAGCCAGACCGCCGAGGCGGCCGGCGTGTTGAAGTAGGGGTCGTCGTACTGGAGCGTCCACTGGCCGGGGTGCCCGGACCGGCCCATGCCGTCCATGTAATTGTTGCCCGACTGCGAGCTGCCGACGAGCAGCGAGACGCCGTTGACGTTGCCCTGGGCCGGCCACGAGGCCGGCGTGCGGCCGTCTGCCTGGAAGGTGATGATGTTGGAGGCGGTGTAGGCGATGTAGCCCCAGCCACTCGCGTTGTACCGGCGGTTCTTGTAGTAGGCGATGTCGTTCTGGGTGCCGACCGGCGCCGAGCCCGAGTTGGCGCCCGCCAGGAGCGCCGGCGTGGCCGAGAACGCGGCGAGGCCGCCGGTCGTGCCCTCGCGCTGACCGGTCCAGTTGTCCATCGCGGCGCCCGAGACGGCCTGGATGCCGCCCAGGCTCAGGCCGCCGAGCTGGGGCGTGAACCACAGGGCGGGCGCCGAATACGTCAGCGCGTCGCTCGCCTGGACGCCCGTCATGATCGGCTGGAGGACGGCGCCGGAGCCGGTCGGGTCCGAGATGGTGACGGTGGGCGCCGAGTTGTAGCCCGAGCCCCCCGCCGTCACCGGGACGAGCGCGATGTAGCCGGAGACCGTCGGCCGGATAGAGACGCCGCCGGTCCCGACGGTGAACGAGGGGGAGCCGCTGTAATTCGCGCCGCCGTTCGACACCGCAACGGTATGGATCGAAGTGCCCGACATGGTGACGGCCAGCACCGCCCCGCTGCCGGTCGAGTCCACGACCGTGACCGTGGTCCCGGTGCTACTGAAGCCCGAGCCGCCCGCCGTCACGGCGACCGCGGTGATGACGCCGCCCGAGACCGTCGCCGTCAGGATGGCCCCCGACCCGCCCACCGAGATCGTCACCGACGAGCCGGCGGAGTATCCCGAGCCGCAGCCGAGCAGGCCGCCGACCTTGGGGAAGACGGCCGCGATGGCGCCGCCCCGGACGGCCGGATAAGGGGTGGCCGTGATGTTGCCCGTCGGCCCGGCCGTGCCCGCGGGCGACGAGGCCGAGATGGCGGGCGGCGCGCCGTAGCCCGTGCCCCCATTGGTTATCGTCGTGCCGGTCACGGCCCCGCCGGTGGCGGTGGCGGTGGCGGTCGGCTGCGCGTAGGAGAACGCCGGGTTGTAGACGACGATCGTCGGGTTGGCGCTATAGCCCGTGCCCGCCGCGATCTTGGTGAAGCCCGTGATGGCCCCGCCGCTGCACGTCGCGGTGTAGATGGCCCCGCTGCCGGTCGGGTCCGAGATCGCCACCGGGAAGGTGCCGCCTGGGTAGTTCGATCCGCCGCCGCCGACGGTGACTCCGTTGAGGGCACCGCCCGAGATCGAGGGCGTCAGCGACTCGCCGTAGCCGGCGGCGATGTAGACGGCGGGGCTGATGTATCCCGAGCCGCCATTGGTGACGTTGACCTGCGCGACGTAGGTGCCGTTACTGTTGACGACCGCGTAGGCGGCCGCGCCGGCGCCGGGGCCGCCCGAGTCCAGGATCGCGACGGCGGGCGAACTGGCAAAGCCCGAGCCGCCGTTGACGACCGTGTAGCCGGTGATGCCGGTCTTGACGACGGGGGTCCCCAGCACAAGCCCGGTGCCGCCGCCCCCGGTGGCGGACGCCGTGGGGTTGGTGTATCCCGACCCGCCGCTGCCGATCGCGACCGCCTCGAGCGAGCCGCACTCGAGCAGGTAGGTGACGAGCGGGGCGTCGTACGGGTTGTTGGGGTTAACCCCGAACCACGTCGGCGGGCCGAGCTGGATGGCCGTCCCGTTGCGGTAGACCGTCGGGTTGGCGTTGACCGCGACGACCGACGTGATCGGGTTGGCCCCGTTGACCAGCCCCGCCCCCATGGCGCTGAAGATGGCCAGCTTTCCGCACTTAGCCACCTGCGCGCCGACGACGGCGGGAGAGGTGACGGCGATCGGGGCGGCGTAGGCGGCGGGCGACGACCCCAACGAGCCGGCGACGACCGTGAGGGTGTTGCCGTTCAGGGTGCGATCGACGAACCACAAGTCGGCGAGCGCGGCCGTGGCGCCGCCGACGGTGCCGCCGCCCAGGGAGAACCAGGCCGAGGCACGGGCGGTGGCGCTCAGCGGGGTGATGCTCCGGCTCGCCAGACCGACGGCGTCGGCCGACGATGGCACGGAGCCGCTCCAGACGGCCAGGTCGGAGACTTGGTGGTCGGTCGCCACGGTCGCGCCGGACCCCGTAAGCCCGGCGTTGCCGCCGACCTGGATCTGCTGATAGGCATACGTCGGATAGGGTACGACGCCGGTGGTGTGCGGGAGACCGTCCAGGTAGAGCGTCTGGGTGCCGCGGGTGACAGAGATCGTCGGGGAGCCGCTGGAGGTGGCGTTGCCGCTCATCTGGATCGCGGTCGCGCCCGGGATCGCGAGGATGGTCGTCCCGGTCGGGATGCCGGTCCCGGCGATCAGGTCGCCGACCCTGAGCGCGGCGGTGCTCGTGATGCCGGTGACGTAGGGCGAGCCGCTCGCGAGGGTGCCCGAGAAGGTGGCCGGCGTCGTGACCGACCAGTCGAGCAGGAAATGGTAGCCGACGCCGAGCTGGACCGGCACCGAGGCGGTGAAGGTCTGGCCGTGCGCCGCGCCGGCGGTCCCGTAGGCCGTGAAGACGAGCGTCTGGCTGGCGGGATAGTAGACGGCCAGCGGCACGCCGTTTGTCCCGCTCGTCCCCCAGCCGACGACCGTTGTCCCGGCGGCCAGGTTGAGCCCGGCGTTGCTGTCGGCCTGGAAGAAGAACGAGACCGCCGCGGCGTTCTGGCCGCCGAAGAGGCCCGGTGTCCCCCCGGTGTGGCCGAGCAGCACCGGGCCGGTGACATGGAGCGAGCCCGAGGGGACCGCCAGCACGGGCAGGGCGGCGATGGTGCCGGTGCTGGCGTCGGCGACGGTCGCGGTCCCCCCGCCCTGCCCGGTGCCCAGCGACAGCGTGGCCGTTGCGGTCGTGTTCGAGGTCACGACGATGTTGGACAGCGTCGCGCCGGGGTAGCCCGCGACCGTGAACAGCGGCGAGGCCGTCTCCTGCATCCAGAGCGTGTTGTTCCCGGTCAGCACGAGGCCGAAGGTGCCGGTCGCCGCCAGGGTGGAGCGCGAGCACACCAACGCCGGCGCCGCGACCGTCACCGTCGTCGCCACCAAGCCGTCCGAGATGGTCAACGTGCCCGTGCCGCCGCCCGTCGCCAGCACGATCGTCGCCGCCGTGGCGGACGCGACCGACTGGCTGACGAGCGTCACACCCGCGACTCCCGCGATGCCGAAGGTGTTGGTGGAGCCGGGCGTCCAGGCCGTCAGGTAGCCGGAGAGCGTGATCGTGATCTGGCCGCCGTGCGAGGAGGGGATGCTCGTCGGAGTGGGCGTGATGGCGGCGTTGGCCACCGCGACGTGCGCCCCGTGGCCCTGGCCGTCGCTGATCTGGATGGTGCCCGTCGCGGAGCCGGTCGCGATCGTGACGGTGGCGTCGTTGGAATCCGCGACCGACTGCCCGAGCAGCGACGTGCCGGCGGGGCCGGACAGGCTGAAGGCCGTGCCGCCCGACCAGCCGAGCGGCGTGCCCAGCTTGGCGAGCGACACCGACACGCCCGCCGGGCGGTTCGCGGGGATCGTCGCCGGGCTCGCGGCGAACTCCGACCCCGAGAGGTAGGCGACCGTGGACGGCCGCCGCGGCCGGAAGACCCTCCAGGGGTTCGCGGCGAGGTCGGCCTGCTCTGCGGCCGAGAGGGTCCGATTCCAGACGCCGAGCCAGGAGAGGGAGCCCTTGAGCCAGTGGATGTTGCCGCCGGTCTGGCCGATCCAGGCGGTGGTGGTGGCGGGGTTCAGGTTCGCCGCGACGGACGCCGTGACCGACGAGACGAAGGCACCGTCGCGATAGAACCGTACGCCCCCGGTGGCGGCGCCGGCGACGCTCAGCCCGAAGACGTGCGGGTTGCCGTCCACCGTGCCGGCCGGGCCGTTGGCGGTGTAGCTGCCTCCGGGCGCCGCGGCGTAGAAGTTCAGCTCGCCGATGCCGGTGCCGTTGTAGTACATCGTAGACGCATAAGCGCTGCCGTCGGAGCAGTGGAAGATCTGGTCGTTCGCCCCGTTGTTCACCAGCATGCCGGCGGCGACGATCGAGAGGTTCCCGGTCGTCGTGGCGAGGTCGGGGCGCGAGCCCAGCCCAATGTACTGACTGGTCCCGTTCAGGGCGAGGGCGGCCCCCGAGGATGATCCCTGCCAGGTTGCGTTGCACGACGCCGCCTGCACGCGGCCCGCGAGATCGAAGGGGAGCCCGGTCCCCTCGTTGAGCGCGAAGAATGACACCAGGCCCTGGGCGAGCGGGTGCGCGGGGTCGATGCCGTAGCCGACGGGCGGCTTCTGCTGCCAGCGTGTGCCGATCATGGAAGGGCGGGTCCCGGGTGTTCGCGGAGCGGGGCAGACGATATGCGGGGCGGAGGGCGGCGGCCCGGATCACTGGACCCCGGTGACCTTGTCGCCGGTGACCGAGACGGTGACGGCGACGGCCGACGCGTTGGCGGCGGCGAGGATGTACTGGCTGGGCCCAGGGCTGACCAAGACGGAGTAGACCGAGTTGGCCGCCCAGGTGCTCGAGGGGCTGGAGGCGCCACCGGGATCACCGCCGTCTGGGCGATCAGGTACAGGAGGTCTCCCGAGCCGTAGCTGGAGACGGTGGCCGCCGTGATGGTGAGGTTCTGGGCGCCGGTGCCGCTCGGCCCGGCGGCGCCCATCGTCACCAGCTCGCCGACCTTGGTGGACTGGTTGAGGAGCGCGAAGACCTGGCCGGCGTGCAGGTACGCGAGGTTCGCCGAGGCGTTCACGGGCACCGTGGTGCCGCTCGACGGCGCCGCTCAGGGTGATGGGGGCGCCCGAGCCGGCCGCGTAGGTGTGGTAGAACGAGAAGGTCGTCGCGGCGGCCGGGGCCGTGCCGGAGGCGGTGACCAGCTCGCAGGTGACCTGGCCCTCGATGGCCGTCGAGAGGTCCAGGAAGGCGGCGACGTTCTTCCCGGCCGCCAGCGCGACGTTGCCGAACACGTTGCCGGGGTTGGCGGCTGCGGAATAGACGGGCGAGGCCATGGTGGTGCGGGCTCCGCTGGTGAAGGAGTGGTTGGACTGATCGGTACGAGGCACGGGGACGGTGGTGGACGCGTGGGTGGCGCGGCGGCCCACACGGTGGCGGTGATTAGTTTTGTGGCATCGCGGGCGGGGCGGGTAGGTGCTGTCGGAGGATCAGAGCACGTAGCGAATCGCGACCTCCCGCACCGCGGCGGCGGACATTAGAGGCCAAGCGAGCCCGCCACGACGGCCGCGATCGGCACCGCCATCGCGAGGTGCCCCGGATAGGCCGGGTGCGTCCCGTCCCAGGCGGTCGCGTTGTCCACCGTGTAATGGCTGGTCGCGTCCGGCGTCGTCGTCCACGAGCCGCCGACCGTGATCGTGGTCGCGGTATTCGACTGGACGGTGGCATATTCGACGGAGCCGGTCCCGCTCGTGATGACCACTCGCTTGCCGTAGAGGGAATTGACGGCCCAACTCTTGGTCGTGTCGCTGAGAGTCGTGGATGTGTTGGAGCCGCTCGACGTGCCGCTGTCCGTGACCGCGTAGGCGGCGGCGGACCAGTACCCGCCGTTGCGGGTGCGGACGCCGGACGAATTCACTTCGACGGTCGTCGCCGTGTCGATCACCCCGTGTAGCGGGTGACCGCTCGGTCCGGACGCGGCCGTGGCCAGCGTCCCGGTATAGTCGTAGACACCGCACCGCGAGGCCCCCGCCGTGCCCACAGCCACGGGGACGCCCGACGCCATGGGCGCGCCATCGTAGAGCCAGCTATTCCAGCCGGTACGGACCGTCTCCTGGCTCAAGGCCGTCTGGTTGGCCACCGTGGCGTAATAGTCGGTCGAGCTGGTGCGCGGGACAAGGGTCGTCTGCCAGATCCTCCCTCCCGCCTGGCCGTGCTGCGCCCACGTCGCCAGGGCCCGCGTCTGCAAGGTGGCGAGCGTCACCAAGTCCGAATAAACATCGTTGGTGCCGGTCTCGCAAAAGATGTCGGTCGCCAGCGCCGAGCGGGTGGTGCGCACGGACTGCCCTCATGCCGACCTGATCGGTGAACTTCTCCCCGGCCCTCGCCAGCGACACGTAAGCGATCGTCCCTCCAACCCCGTACTGCCCCACGCCGAAGCCGCGGTGCAAGAAGCCCAGGTCGGGATTCGCATCGCCCGTCCCCGCGACGATCGAGTCGCCGAGCGACGCGGCGCTCGCGACAGCGGCGCCGCCCGTGTAGCCGCGGATCGCAGTCGGGACGTAGCTCGCGGATGTCGCGGAGGTGAATGTGCCCGAATCCACGGCGTTCGATCCGATCGTGTATCCTTCGAGCGTGCTGCCGGTGGCACCGTAGAGCTGGAGCCCGTAGGGCATATAGACCGTCGCGGATGGCGCAAGCGTGGCCGTGCCGCCGGTGAGGCTGCCCGTGGACACGGTAAAGACGGGGATGGTGGCGTCCGCGAGCGGGGCGGGCAGCGTGACGGTGTACGGCCCGGAGCCGGAGACTGTGACCGATCCGGCGCCCACCGTCGCCAGGGCGCTGATCGCCGACTGGATGGTCGAAGAGATCGCGTTGTAGGCGATCGAAGTTGTGACGTTGCCGCCGAAACTCAGGGTGTAGGTGCCGCCGGTGGCCGTGAGCGTCAATGCCCGCGTGAGGCTGTAAGGCTGGACGTACGACGCGATATAGAGATAGGTCCCGGCCGCGTAGTAGTTGCCGACCGGATCGCTCTCGGCTTCGATGCCCGTGATCTGGGAGCCCGGCAAGTAGAGCGTGCGCCGGCCGCCGAACGAGACCGGCAGGCGGGTGCCGCCGCTGGAATCCGTCCAGACCGACGCCTGGACGATGATGTCGTTTCCGAGCGGGTTTTCATAATAGGTACCGGCGTAATAATTTGCATACCTGAGCGCCAGCGACGAGCCCCCATAGGGCAAGTAGTGCCGAGAGAGGAACGTGCGGCCGTTTCCCGTGGTGTCCTGGAGCCGCCCACCGCCCATCGCGTTGGCGCGGGTGGCGACGAGCTGGCGGGAGCGCGTACCGCCGATGACCGGCAGCCGCGCCGCCGTGAGCGCCGGAGGTGATGTTGGAGGCGTTGGTCGTGTCCGTCGTGGCGGATGCGGCGAGGCCGAGGTTCGTCCGCGCGGTCGATGCGCTGGCGAGGTCGGAGAGGTTGCTCGCTCGCTGGAGGCTCGACGCCTGGGCGGCCGCCGCCGCCCCGGCCGCGTCGAAGGCGGAGGACGGCTGGACGGCCGCCGAACCGAGGCCGAGGTTCGTCCGCGCGGTCGATGCGCTGGCGAGGTCCGTGAGGTTGCTTGCCCGCTGGAGGCTCGACGCCTGGGCGGCCGCCGCCGCCCCGGCCGCGTCGAAGGCGGAGGACGGCTGGACGGCCGCCGAACCGAGGCCGAGGTTCGTCCGCGCGGTCGATGCGCTGGCGAGGTCCGTGAGGTTGCTTGCCCGCTGGAGGCTCGACGCCTGGGCGGCCGCCGCCGCCCCGGCCGCGTCGAAGGCGGAGGACGGCTGGACGGCCGCCGAACCGAGGCCGAGGTTCGTCCGCGCGGTCGAATGCGCTGGCGAGGTCCGTGAGGTTGCTTGCCCGCTGGAGGCTCGACGCCTGGGCGGCCGCCGCCGCCCCGGCCGCGTCGAAGGCCGACGTGTTCTGGGTCGCGGCGCTGCCAAGCCCCAGGTTAGCACGCCGCCGTCCCCGCATTGGCGAGGTCCGCCAGGTTGTTGGCCGGCTGCGAGCGCCGCGGCGCCGACGGCGGCGGCGGCGGCGGCGGATCCGGCGGCGTCGAAGTCAGCGGCGGCGTGCGCCGCGGCCGTGCCGAGCCCGGAAATATCGGACGTCGAGAGCACGACGGCCCCGGTCCGCCCCGCCACCGAGGTCACGGCGACGCCGCCGGCCGTCGCCGCGCTCAGCACGTTCCAGTTGCCGCTGGACGCCCAGAGCGAGATGCCGCTGCCGACCGCCAGCGAGATCGGGACGTTGATGGAGCCCCCGTTGATTGTGCCGCCGACGTGCGGGTAGATGGCCAACGCATTGGCGCCGCAGTTGAAGATCGCGACATCGCTCGGGATATCGGGCGGCGGCAGGACGACGCCGGAGCCCGCCGCCACGGCGGCGACCTCGTGTTTGGCATTGTTGGCGAGGCGGAAGGCGGTCGCCTGGCTGTTGCCGGTTGCCGCCAGCCCGGTGATGATCGCGGGGCGAGTGCGGCCGTTGAGCGTGTTGAGGGCCATCAGGGCGGCTCCGGGGTATCGATGGGATGCAGACGGGGGCCGGGATTACACGATCGGGGTCACGACCAGGGAATCGACGGCGGCTGGCCCATCCGCGTCGGCGATGACGCTGACCACAACGGCGTTTGTCTCTTCGCCAACGGCGTTGTAGGCGCGGACACCGATGGAATATGTCGTCCCGCCCGAGAGGCCGGGCAGGTTGCAGATGAACGTAGACAGAATGCCCGTGCTGAAGGCGACGGTCGCGGCCGGGCTCGAGTAGCTCGGCGTGCCGCCGGTGCCGATGTAGACGTTGAAGCCTGTCGGGGCTGCGGGACCGCGAGTGGGCGGGTAGCTCCATTCGACGCGGATCGAGGCCCCGGGTGTCGCGAAGGCCCGCAGTCCGACCGGAGGCGACGGGCGATTGGTGATGTCGTTCCCCAGCGCGTCGAGGACGATCGCGACGGCGCAGTCGAGATTCGCTTCCTCACCATGGCCGTCGTAGGATCGGATGCCGAACGTCCAGGTGCCCGGTGCCGCCAGCGGCGTCGAGGTCCAGGTTGTGACGTTGGTCGCCGCGACCGCCAAGCTGTAATTGATCGGGTCGCCCGCGCCGGTGTTGGCGTAGACGTGGTACCCGAGCTGGCCGCCGAGCACCGCCAGGCCGGCGCCGGTCGTCGGGCCGTAGCGGACCGCGCCGCGGCGTCCGTCGCGCGATGCCCTCGGTCGGCCGGCGGCCCGGAGGACGGAGGTCCCGCCCGGCGGCGCGGACGCAGAATACGAGCCTCCGGTCGGCATGGATTACTCCTCGAACATGACATAGCCGCGGGCATTGACGGTGGCCGGGGCGTTGATGACGATCCCGAGCATCCCGCCGCCCTTGATGACGACCTCCTGGCCCTGGGGTGAGAGGTACTCGTAGCCGAGCTGCGGATGCACGGCCAGGGTCTTCAAGTAGCTCGAGTAGGTCGGCTCGTTGGCGTGCGACGTGGACTGGACGGCCGAGGTCTGGAACGTCTCGGTCAGCTCCTCCTCGTTGGGCAGGATCGTCAGCGCCGCGGGCGACGCGACGTCGGCCGAGATCCGGCCGATCTGGATCTGCACCGGCTGGGCCGAGTTCGAGATCCCATCGAAGAAGACGCCATAACCGAGGATCTTGACGCGCTGATTCGACGGTGCCTTGACGCGGCAGACGGTCAGCGACGAGCCGGCCGGCAGGGCGGTCTGGGGGATCGAGACCTGGCCTTGGAGGGCTGCCATGGAGATTGACCTCGCGGGCGGTTGCGATGGGGTGGATTGAGGCCGGAGCGGTCGGTTCACCGGCTGAGCCTGGTCGAGAAGATCGCCGTGGGCTCGGCCGAGTTGCCGTAGGGACCCCAGCGGAGCTGGATGCGGCTGATGGCGTCATCGAGCTTCTGGCGGCAGCGCGCCCCCTTCCTGTCGAAGTCGCCGCGCTCGGTCCGGGACTCCTGCGTGTATCGCTCGAAGAGGACCGAGTAGACCGCGGCGACGCGAAGGACCTGGAGGTCATAGAGCCACGACGAGGACCGGTAGGGGCCGGCCAGGGCGTCGTCGTCGATCGCGAATCGTTGCTTCAGGTCGTACGAGGCTTCCCCGATCTGGGGATCGAGCGTGTAGATCGCGAAGGCGACGCCGGTCAGGCCAGCCGCGGGGGCCGGCGGCATCCCGATGGTCGGCGGCTTGTAGGGCCGCCGCAGGGTCATCGAATTCCCCGAGGCGCTGTCGATGGCCAGGAAGACGCCGCCGCCGGGGAACTGCGACTTGGGCGGCCGTGAGCCAGACGACCTGGTTGGGGTTGACGCCGTTCGACCTGGAAATTCACCGAGGCCGAGGTCAACACCCAGGGCGATCCCGGGGCGAAGGTGCCGTCAATGCCGGAGGCCATCTGCTGCCACGAGGGGCAGAGCAGGGCAAAATCGCCACCTGCATGGACGAGGATATCCTCGTCGGTGCAGTAGACGGGGGTCGTTTGCGAGGGGACATTGCTCATGGTGATCCCTCAGGAGCGACTGCGGTGATGCCGGGCTGGACCGACAATGCATGGCGCGGCCCATCGGCCGACGCGATCGCGGTGGCGTCGTTCCCAGGCGTCGAGGGCCGCGGGGCGAGAAGCTCGAGGCGGTCGTCATGTCCGGCCTGGCACAGATGGCTTTCAGCTCGGCGATCGCCTGGGCGGTAAGGTGGACGGCCGCAAGCCAGTCGCGCCGGCCGGCAGAGGTCGGGCGAATTGCGGAGGAGGCCCCGTCGTGCAAGGGGCTGGGCCTCTCTCCGGGCAGTCGTCCGACCAGCCGGGAACGTAGCTCGAGCAGGCGCTCGGCCGCCTCGGCAGGCCGGCCACACTGGGCCGCGGCCCGCGCGGCGGCCAGGTGGCGGCCGACGAATCCGGCGATGCGACTGGGACCGTCGGGCCGCACCGTGGGCACCGGCGCGATTCCGCCGTCCGGGGGCTGCCGTCGGCTCATCGCTTCGGGGACCTGGGGATGTTCTGCTCCGGCACCGCGTGGTTCGGCTGACCGTCGGAATCCCAGGGGGTCACCGGGATGGCACCCTTGCCCGGCTCGATCGCCGAGGGGGGCTGGGGCATCTTCGACTTGTGGACCTCGAACCGATGATCCGGGGGATGGATCGGACTCGGCATCTTCATCCGGGGGGTCGAGGTCTCGGGCCTGTGGCCGTCGGGGGCGTGCGGCAGGGCAGGGCCCCTGGTGCCGCCAAGCGGCAAGTAGCTGTTCTGGGCGCGGTTGCCCGCCGCGTCGGACCGGTTGGGTGGCTCGACCGCACCACCGCGCCGGGCGCGGGCCTGGGACTCTTCGCCATCGGTTCACCTCGTTTCTCGGGCGAGCTTGACTTGCCGGAATCCGCCGATCCGACCGGCGAGGCGCATCAGCGCCAGGGCCAGCCGGAGGCGCAGCTTGCGGACCTTGCCGCAGCGGACGACGATCGTGATCTGGGCCATCTGTGTGGGACTCAATCGGATAAGCCGGATGTCGTGGTCCATGGCGTCAGGGCCACTGCCGGACGGTGCGCTGACCGCCGATCCCGGTGGTGACGTTGGCGAAATGCCCGGGATTGGCGTTGACCAGGGCACCCATCTCGGCGCAGAGCTGGGCCAGCATGGCAAAGACGGTGTGCGCGTCGCGGAGATTCGTGTTCATATTGTTGAACGACACGGGCTCGCCGCGGTTGAAATGATTGATCAGCCGCGCGAGGCTATCCCAGGTGACCTGGAGGTTGCCCTTCTCGCAGGCGCGAAGACTCACGAGCTTCTGGTTGCCCACGGCGCCCGAGGTCGGGTTGAGGCTGGTGAGCCCGGTGGAGTTGACCATCGGCACGGGGACGGCGAAGGAGTTGACCGGGATCGGCAGTGGCCAGGTTCGCGGTCGCGGCGGTGACCCCGCTGGAGTAGAGGGTCTCGGCGCCGCTGGCGGTGCCGACGTAGACGTTGCGGGCCGCGTTGCCGGGCTGGAGGGCCGCGAAGGTGACCTGAGGGATGTTACCGGCTGCGATCGTGACGGACGCCTCGGGGCTCGGCAGCGTCTCGCCTTTGCCGTTGGTCTCTGTGACCTTGACGTAGTAGGTGCCCGCGGGGAGGACACCGCCCGTGGTCCCGCCGCCCGCCGCGGCGAGAGTCGGGATCGCGGGGGCCGCGGTGCCGAGGAGATTCGCGGCGATCAGGCGCTCCAGGTGGCCGCTGGCTCCCCCCGCCTGGAACTGCGCGAACGTCGTGCCCGAGGGTACGATGGTCGGTGATGCGTAGGCCATGATGAATTCGCTTTCGCTGTCCTGGGACGGGAGGCGGGTGCAGTCACGCTTCGACGGGGACGGACCGGCCGTCGGGGTCGCACTGGACGCGGAAACGGCGACGCGGGCACTCCAGGCCGAACGCCTCGTGCGCCTCCTCGACCATCGCGTGCGCGGCCGCGGCCAGGGCGTGGAGCTTCTCCAGCTCCAGCTCGCACTGACCGAGCGTGCCGCGGATCTGGGCCAGCTCGGCCGGGACGACCACGGCGCGACCGGCTTCCTTGCGGGCCCGGTGGTATCGCTCGCAGAGCTGGCCCAGCAGGACGGACACCTGGTAGACCTCGCGGTTGTGCCGCGCCCCCTTGATCAGGGCCCTGGAGAGCCCGAGCCGGTCGCCCTGGGCGTCGAGGTAATGGGGCGTGCCCCGGAATCGCCACATGCTTGGTTTGCTCCGCTGGCTCGGGTGGCGGGCGGCCAGCGGCAAGCGGCTAGCCATCGGGCACTCGCGTGCCTCGGCCGCCGTCGCCGCCGTCCCCCGCCCCGGTGGAAATCAGTTGGCCGAGAACGCCGTGATGCCCTCGACCCACGCGTGATGCGACTCGTTGACCAGCTCGATCGCCAGCTCGGCGATCCAGTCGCCCTCGACCATGTCGCCGCGCGAGCCGCGGAGCTGCCAGAAGGGATTCCGCTTGTTGCGGATATACACCTCGGAGCTCGTCAGCGCGATCGCGGTGAACGGCCGGAGCAGCGGGGCCTCGACGATCGTGACGCCGTGGAGGAACGGCGCCTCCAGGACGTTGATCGGCGTGCCGAACGCGGTCTCGCCGGCGGGGACGCGCTGGATGGCCTGGCCCCAGGTCGCGAACCCGCTCATGAAGTTGGTGGATACGACCAGCAGGTCGGGCTCGCCGCCGCCGGCCCGCGCCGCCTGGAGCGTGTCGCGGATCAAGTCGGTCGAGCCGTAGGCCGCCGCGTTGACCGGGGTCGCGCCGGTCAGGCCCGAGATATTGTTGGTCTGGATGATCGACCGCAGGCCGTTCATCTTCGCCGTGACGCCCGTCTGATCGTTAGGCCCCTGGGCGATGCCGTAGTACAGGCAGTTCTCGATGTCGTCCACCATGTTCTGGAGCTGGACGGTCATGTTGAAGTCGAACGGCGTCTGGATGCCGCCCGGCAGGACCTGTGCCCGCGCCGTCTCGCCGAGCCGCCGATCTGCACCGGGAACTGGAAGGTCTGGCAGTACTGGGTGCGAGGCACGCCGATGGTGGTGAGGCCCGTCTGGTTGACCTCCGCGCCGTTTCGGCTGTTGCCGATCAGGTTGACAGTCGAGCCGCTGACCGCGGAGGCGAGCGGGGTGGTGCCCTGCGTCCCGCCGACCTGCGACCAGAGCCCGCGGGTGACGCTGACCGTGTTCGAGGCGGTCGGGTCGCCGCTGATCTGCACCCGCTCGACGTTGCCTGTCGCCGAGTCGACGATCTCCAGGACGTCGTGGTTCATCAGGAAGGTCGCGTCAGCGACCGTCAGGTTGTTCTGAGTCGCGCTGCCGATCGCGACGCCGAGCGTGGTGCTACGGGCGCGATAGCGGTGCGTGTACATCTGGAAGTCGATTCGCTCGACCGGGACGTACGGGAGGCGCGTGACCAGCGGGTTCCGGTTGGCGAACCAGTTCCGGATGGCCACAGTGACGTCGTTACGCGACTCGACACCGGCTTGCTGCGAGCCGAGGAAACCTTGCAGGAAGTCTGCCATGCGTCATCAGGCCGTCGCCGGCCGGCCCTGGTCGGTGCGCGGGGGATGGCCCCGGGGCACGCGACGACCGGCCGGCGACTCGCCATTCTCCTGGATGCCCCGCTCGCGGTTCTCAGCCCGGGGCGGGGCTGGCCGGCTGGCCCTACTTGGACGGGGCCTCGATAGGGATGTGAGTGGCAAGTGGCTTGCTTCAAGTCGCGAGTGGCGCGTGTCGAGCGGCGAGAAAGGCGGCGCGGCGGGTCTTCGCCAGCCGCTCGCCACTCGCCACCTGAGAGGGCTATCGCGTGGCCGCGCGGAGGCCCATGGGGAGATTCATGTTGGCCCGGGAATCACCCTGGGCCTTCTGGACACCCTGCATGTGCAGGATGACCGCCTCGCCCATGTTCCTGGGCTGGAGGCCGATCGAGGGATTGGCGGGGGGCGTCGGTGCGGCCTGCACGGGCTGGCCGGCCGCCGTGCCTCCGCCGGGGTTCTGGGCGCGGAGGAAGTGGGCGAATTCGGGCCGGCCGAGCTGCGCTTAATGAAGTCAGGTACCGACTGGAATGCCGGCGTGCGGACCTGGAAGGCCTGGCCTTGCGGCTCGACCACGAACTCGCCACGAAAGAGCCGGGAGAGCTGCTCGACGCCGCCGGGTACGAGGTTCTCGCCGGCCAGGGCGCGGGACAGCTCGCTGTCCAAAGCATATTGCTGGGCCCGCTGCTGGACCTCGGCGTGCTTCTGTCGCTCGACGATCAACTGCTGCTCGGACTGCTCGCGGAGCTGGCGGAGGGCATCCTGGAGATTGCCCCGCTCCGCGAGCACCTCGGCCTCGCGGCGCTGGGCCTCCTGCGACTCGCGGCGCACCCGCTCCTCGTGCTCGGCGAGGCGAGCCTGGATGCTCGTGAACGCCTGGAGCTGCTCCAGGGGGATCGTCACGGTCTGGGGCGTTGCAACTGCCGGGGACGGTTGCCCCGGCGTGCTGGGATTGTCTTGAGACATCGTTCCCTTTCCTCGATCGAGTGTCCAGGTCTGCCGATGATCGTCGCTTCGTCGCCCCGGGGTGGAGGCGGAGGCCGCGTGACGGGCGATCAATCCCACATCGAATACGGCCACGCCGTGGAGGTGCCGTCGCAGTCCCAGCAGGGCCAGGCGTCCCAGTTCTTCGACTGCCCCGTCCCGCGACAACCCGGGCAGGGATTCAGCCGGCGAAGGATGGCGTTGCAGCGAAGCCGGACCTCGGGGTCGGGGTCGCGGCGGCCCCAGAAGAGCCAGCGCGGATCGGCCAGGGCCGCCGCCGTGAGCTCGCGACTGGCAGCTTCGCGACGGCGCCAGGACGGATCGGCCAGCCGTGCGATCAGCCCGCGGTATGGCTCGGGAGTGGCCCGGTCCGGCGTGGCCGCCATCACGAACTCCTCCACACCGCGGGCGAGCTCCAGGTCGTGGCGGGGTTGCGCGAAGTCCGGGGCCGAGGACTGCGGCCACGGTCATCGCCAGGATCAGGATCATCGGTCGATCACTCCGTCGGCAGCCAGATGTGCCCCACCAGGATCCCCAGCCAGAAGACCAGAGCAACGGCCAGGGTCGGGCAGCCGCCGAAGAGCCGCCTCAGGACCCGCGAGATCGAGGCCTCGACACCCCAGGCGCGAATCGCGATCACGTCGTAGCCGATCACGAGGGTCGTGACGGCCAGCACGAATACCAGCGTCAGCCATTGCGACTGGACGGGGGTCAGGTTGGGCATGGCTGCAGCCTCCATGGAGGAAAACATGTTGGTTCGAATTCGCGAGCCGCACGGATCGCCTCGTCGGGGCGATCCGTCAGGTGGCGCCGGTGGATAGCCCGCCGACCATCGTCCCGCCCTCCAGTCCGGTGGGGTCCTGCCCGGCGGCCTGCTCGGCCGAGCCCGAGCCCTCCATCGCCTCGACTCGCGAGGTAATGCCGGGCGAGTCGAGCGTGCGAGGCTTCTCGCCGAGCCGCGACTTGGCCGCGACCATCCGCTCGATCTCGGCGTCGAGCCGGGCGTAGTCCGCGTCGCTCAGGCCCAGGAGCATCTGGCGCACGATGGTCTGCAGGACCTCCCGTTCGGTGTCGGGGGCCTCGCCGGCGCGGGCCATGGCCTCCTGGAGCTGGAGCAGGTTCCCGGTCATCTCGGGCGCCGCGAACAGCTCGAACCGCGCCGGGTAGATCACGCGGAGCTCGTCGCGGGTCGCGGGATCGGGCGGCCGGTCGCGCAGGACCAGCAGGGCGTATTCGGCGAGCTGGCGCTCGGCCTTGGCCAGCGACTTGGCGATCGACGCCAGCAGCTTGTGGCCGGCGACGGCGTCGAGTTGCTTGGAGATCCCCGACTGACCAGTGGTCGAGCCGCCCACCGAGCCCGCGGGCTTGAGCAGGCAGGCCCGCCGGTCCTTCAGGTCGAGGATGTCCTGCTTGTTCCTCCGAAGGCTCTCGGCGGGGTCCTTGGGCGGGCTGACGAACTCCCAGCCCTCGTAGGTCCCGTTCTCGGGGTTCTTCTTCTTGGGGAGCACGTAGCCCGGGCCAACCGCGAGCGTGTTGTCGGCCTTGCAGAAGTCCTCGGCGCCGGAGAGGAACGGATGCGCCTGGAGCGTGTCCGAGAGGATCAGCTCGCTGTCGCGGTTATAGTACTCGCGTTGGTATTCGGCGATGCCTTCGTACCGGCTCTTGCCGATGTGCGGCGTGCGGTGCTTGGGCAGGTCCACGAGGCGGATGATCGGCACGCGGCCGAACCGATGCGGCACCCGCTCGATGACCCGGTCGCCGTTATACGAGAACAGGATCGACTCGTCGTGCCGCCAGAGCCGATAGCGGACGTAGTCGTACCGCCAGGCCTCGCCGGTGCCGCCGGGTCCGTCGGGGTCGATCGCGTTGCCGTGCCGGTCGTGGTCGAGGCGGTCGGAGGGATCGGTGTATTCGCGGACGAGGCACTCGCGATACCGGCCCGCCGCGTCGAGCCGCCACCACACCATGTTCTGCGGCAGGATGTAGCTGGCGACACACCGATTGAGGCCCAGCCGCAGCTCGTCGGCGCGGGTCTCGATGGTCTCGCCGGGGGGCGCCTTGGGATGGTCGAGGCAGACGTCGATGCAGCCGAGCACCAGCAGCAGGGGGGCGACCGTCTCGCGCATCCAGTCGTCAACCGGCGTGCCGCGGCCGTCCACGTCCTTCCACCAGTTGGTCAGGTCGTCGGGGCCCTCGCGGTGGACCTCCTGGTCGTAGATCTTTCCCAGATGAATTTCGATGGCCTCGGCGACGAACTCGGGGATCGGCGTCCGGCTGCGGCGATACTCGTAATCGTCGTCCTGGGCCGTGGCACCAGGATCGGCGCCGATCATGCCCGGGTATGTACCGTAGCCGACGTCCTGCGTCTGCGCGCTCATCGCGGTGCCCGAATAGCCCGCGAATCCCTGGTAGGGGTTGGCGAACATCTGGGGATCGGGATACTCGCGCTTGTGGCGGAAGAGGTTGCGCGTCGGCAGGCCGCGGCGGTCGGGCCCGTAGGTGGCGTTGCGGTAACGATCGCCCCCCTCGAATGAGTCGAGCAGCCACCGCCAGCGAACCTGGTGCTCGACCCAGTCGAACATGCCGCCGCCGCACGACGAGCTTGCCATCAAGCTCGGTCGCGGACGACCCGCGCCCTCGGGCACCCGTCGCGTCGGTGTCGGCCACGGGGCGGCCGTCGCGGCCGGTGCCCTTGCCGGGCGCGGCGGCCGTTGTTCTTTTCAGCCAGTCCATCGCCATGGGTTTCAGCACTCGTTGGAAGCGAGGAAATCGATCACGATCTCGACGAGGTGCACGAGCAAGGGGATCAACAGCACCACGGCGAGCAGGATGAACGGCAAGTCGGTCCAGGCGTAGCGAAGCCGCACGGGCTCATCTCCTCGACCCCCCGCCCTCGCCGGAGGGAGGGTCGCTTGCGGGGAAACGGCCGAGGTTGGCCGCCGGGAGGTCTAGAGGATCGATCGGGCCGGGATCCGTCGGAGCTTCGACTCCGGCGATCGTCCCGCCGGAAACTCGAGCTTCAACCCGCCGCAGAGCGGGTTGACCAGGTCCTCGAAGGGGTGCTGGGGGTCCCTGGGGTAGTCCATCCATTGATCGGCCCGTCGGGCCCTGGTGTAGCATTGCAGCGCCGTGATCAGGCGGCGGCAGCGGGGGTGGATGGTCAGGTTGACCGACTCGTCGGCCGATTTGAGCAGGGCCTCGACGAGCTGGAGGCCGTCGGCCTTGGGCGAGACGGGCCAGGATTCCAGCCCGTTCTTGCCCTGGCACCCGGCGCGTTCGTACTCGCCGCGGACCGTGGGACCGACGGCCGTCCGGGCACCGCCGGCGGGGTCCATCGAGACGCGCAGGCGCTCCATGCCGATCCCGCAGTGCCGCCGCGACAGCTCGACGATCGCCCGTGCGTTCGCCTCGGCCGAGAGGCCCTCGACGTGATAGTCGGCGAAGACGTTGACCCGATGACCGCGCCGTCGAGCCGCGGCACCGCCTTGAACCAGATCGCGCCGGTATGGACCCCCGGATCGATCGCCAGGTGCACCGGCCAGTTCGGCTCGTATTCGGCCGCCTCGCGGACGTGGGTCGTCTCGTCGAACATCGAGAACCAGACGCCCGCGAGCCTGGGCCGCAGGCAGAGGTAATCCGACTCGAAGACGCGAAGGCTGACCGCCTTGACCTTCTGGATCAGCGAATCGATCGTGTAGTGGCCCGCGGAGCGCTTCGCCTTGGGCAGGCCGGAGGGATGCGCGTCGCGGTCGGCGTGGCACCACGCCTTGAGCGGGCACTCGGGGCACTTCTCGAGCCTCGGCCCGCTGCGCTCCTCGGGGCAGCGCTCCAGCACCTCGAAGACGCAGTAGGTGTTAACCGGGAAGGCGCCCGCGCGGCCTTTGTCGATCAGTTCGGCCATCGGTCCGGCCAGGCGGTGCCAGGTCGATGTCATCAGCACCGACGAGCGGCGGCCCCGGACGTCCATCGCCATGCCCATGGCGGACTCGCGGATGTCCGAGTCGATCTCGTCAACCTCGTCGAGCTTGAGGCTGGGTACGTGCGGGCCTCGGACGGAGGTGGAGGACGCCGCCCGCAGAGACACCTCGCTGCCGTTGCGGTAGTGCACCTGGTTCTTGAGGACCCGGGCGACGCTGTCGGAATCCGACTCGCCGGCCGGCCCGCGGCCGTTCAGCACGACCTCGCGCAGCGCCTGCTGGATCTGCTCGGACTGCCCCAGCGAGCCGCCGAGGATCCTCGTCTGGTGCCGCGGGAAGAAGCGGCTGGCGATGTGGGTATCGATCGCCGAGAGAAAGCTCTTCCCGCTGCCGCGCGGCCCGTGCCAGAGGGCCAGCGGGGGCCGCTCGAGCACCTGGCGGGCGAACATGTCGAGCGGGGCGGAGTGCCCCTGGCAGACGGCCGACGAGGGCACGCGGACGCCGGTGAAGGCGAGGACCCAGCGCTCCAGGTCCCGCCGGGTCATCGGCCGGCGATCGCGTGCCTGTGCGATGCCGTCAGCCACTCGCCGCGTCTGGTCCCGAGCCACAGAGGACCTCCAGGATCTTACGTGCCGTCCGGTCGTCGACCGGAGCGGGAGATTCGTCGGCCTTCGCCGCGGCGGGGCGATCCACCTCGCCTCGGGTCAGGATTCCGTCCATCGCCTTGGGGTCACCATCCAGGGCGTCGACAATCCACCCTTCGAGCAGCCGCTGCGCCCACGACTTGCCGGTGTGGGCCTCGACCCCGATCAACAGCCGCCGCAGCAGGGCGGCCAGGTCGAGGATTGCTCCGTCGGCGAGGGCATCCGGTGCACGCAGGTCGAGCGCCCCGGCACCCGGGAGCTGCGGGACCCGGCCGTCCCGGAGCGCCTCGCCCCGTTGGTCGTTGCTTCGCGCCATGGTCGGTCACCCCTCTTAATGCGATGCGATGCGATCCGGTTCCGCATCGTCCCTCCCCGTCCCGGCCCGCCGCGCCCCTGGGTTGATCGAGCGATCGAGCGAGTGATCGGGCGATCGAGCGGGCGGGCCGGGGGGCCTCATACGGTCAGCTCGCCTTCGCGGGCTGGTCGGTGTTCGCGGCAGGGGCAGGGGCCGGAGTGAGCGTCGAGCTCGAGCTGCCCGGCATCAGGCTCTCCAGCCGGGTCAGTGCACCCCGGAGATCGGCAAGAAGCGCACCGCCGAAGATGAACATCAGGGCCTGGAAGAGCTCGGGAATGCCCCAGCCCAGCCCCTTCGTCACGATCATCCCGAGGCCCGAGCCGATGGCCAGGAGCACGGGGGAAACCATCTTGTAAGCCTTGAAGAGCTCCACGATCAAAGCGATCACGGTCATCATCGATACCTCGCAGGATGGGGGATGGGATCGCGGCCGGGGGCCGCCTAGCGCCGTGGTCGGCACGACGGCCCCGCGCTCGCCCAAGTTGTTGCCCTCGGATCGGGGTCTACTTGTCCAGGGACTTCTCGATGCGATCCAGGGTCTTCAAGATCTCCGAGTACCGGCCAAGGAGCTCGGTCCGGTCCTGGGTCGTCGCCTGGATCTCGGTCGCTCGAGCCCGCAGCTCGGCGATCGATTGACGCGATTGCTCGTCGAGCGCCTTGCGGTTGCTCAGGACCGCCTCCCTCCGCTGGTTATTGGACTCCACGTCGCGGATCAGGTAGGCGACGACGGCCGTGATCAGCGAGAGTGAGGCGGCGAACAGCAGCAGTGGCCGCCTGTCGAATCGGTTCACGATGCGTTCTCCTTGGACGGCGAGGTCGGGACGTTCTTCTTAGCGTCCAGTCCCACCTCAATCATGCGGCGGATCATGACGTCGATCCCGTTCATCGAGATTTGCAGACTGCCGACGGACCGCTCCATCGCCTGGACCGTGCCCGTGGTGTGGTCCAGGGTCTTCTCGACGGACTTCATCGCCAGCATGCTATCGCGAAGCATGGCGTTCTGGGTCTCCGACATCCGCGAGACCTGATCCTGCACGCTTCGCTGGAATTGCTCCTGCCGATCGGTGAGCCTGTCGAGCTGGTCCTGGAATTTCTTCTGCGACTCGGCGTGGTAGTCGCGGAACTCGCCGAAGATGCGATCCTGCTTCTGCCCCTGATCGCGGAGGAAGCCGAGGAAGTAGTAGGTGACTGCGACGGCCGCGCCGGCCGCGCCAAGGGATCCGATCAGGCTGGTAATCGACACGCCGATTGCATTGGCATCGGCGATGGAGGAGACGGCCTGGGCGAGGACGAACAGGGCGTTCATGAGGGTCCTTCTCTCGAGTAGCTCGAGCGCGGGGCCGCCCCGGGTTTACATGAGGCCGCCCCGAGCTCCGCACTCCGGAGGCCGATCCGGGCGAACGGGCGGCGAGATCGTTGGGTCATCATGGCGGGGGTCCAGCCAACGTCGGGAGACGGAAATGGGGCGGCCTCGCCCCGGGAACGGGGTCGGTCCGTTAGTGCGGTGGCGATTCGGCGGATCGGCCGGCTCACGCGGCGTCGTGATATCGCCAGGCCGGCGGCAGGTCGCGTTTCTGGAACGCCGGCGACTTCGACAGCGCCCAGCTATCGCCCTCGCCGAGGATGCGGGAGATGACCGACTGGTCGGCCCAGAACGAGAAGGTCGGCTGGTCCAGCGCCGTCGGGCCGCTCGGCGTGTCGGGGCCCCAGCTCTGGACGATGCACGCCCCGGGCCGGTCGAACCGAACGCCGGCGATGAACATGCAATGGCCCCAGTGGCCTCGGCCGGCGCAGAAGCCCTGCTGGTCGCGGGCGAGGGTGAATCCCTGGTTCGAGCAGATGGTCACGGGGTAGCCGTTCCGCAGCGCGGCAACCAGCTCATCCCAGGTCGTAACGTTCGCCGCGGAGCCGAGCTTGTACGGCGCGGCCTCGCTCTTGATCGTGTCGGGCGGCCCGCTCAGGCCCCAGCTCTTGGCCCGCTGGCCCGAGTAGGTTCCGTCCGTCCCCAGCATCGACCGGCTGACCATGCCGACGGTCGTCATGGCCTTGACCGCCGCCGATCCGTAGCAGCCGTCCTGCCGGCCCAGGATGCCGGCGACCTCGCGGGCTGAGCCATAGATGAACTCGGTGTCGGTTTCCTGGAAGACCGACGGCTCGCCCAGGCTGATCTCGATGCACTGGAGCAGGTCGTTGCTGTGCCCGTGGCCGAACGACACGCAGTCGCCGATCTGCTGCGCCGGGTAGGCCGGGTCCTTGCCCAGCACGTCCCGCCATGCCTTGTACAGCAGGATCGGGTCGTTCGGCGAGTCGGCGGCCATCAGATACGGTGCGGCCTGAGCCATCGTGGGGAACTGGCCGGCGAACGTCCGCTGGAGCTCATCGGCGCCTCGCCAACCGCAAAGGCGCTGATACGCCATCTCATCGCTCATCGGGTGTCCCTCGTGGTGTGTCCGGGAATCTCGTGGCGGATCGGGCCGTGGCGGCGCGGGATCGCGACGCGGTGCGGCCGACGCTATGCCGCGGTGGACCGCCCGCGAGGGGCGACCGCGACCGTCGCCGGCGCCAGGGGCCGGATCGGTTATTGGATGTAAGAGTTGTCGAGGACCCGCGATTGCGGGGGCTCAGTGGCCCAGGCCGAGGGCGAGCCCTCGCCAGGCGGAGGCCATGGCGGCGCGCTGCGCCGGGGTGACGTCGGCGTCCTTCTGCGATTCCGGGACGATCCTCGAGAGCTCAGGGGCGGCCAGCTTGTCGAAGAGCACGATCCGGTTGGCGTCCCACGCCTTGCCCACGGCGGCGAGCGAGGTCGAGAGCGGCTGACCGGCGTCGAGGCTCCTGGCACCTTCCTCCCAGGCGGCCGCGTAGGCCTGCCCGAGGCCGGGGAGATAGTCGCGACCGATCTTCTCGAACCGGGCGTCATGCGGCGGAGCGGGCGGCCCGGCCGGGTGGGAGAGCCGCTCGGCGACGCCGATCGCGACTGCCCCACCCGCCAGGCACGACAGCACCACGGTCAGGACCGTGCGACGGCTCGGGAGCGCGGCCAGGATTGCACTGATGGCCATCGTCGAACACCTCGATGGGTTTGGGGGGTCGGCGGCGGACGCCGATCGGTCCAGCCGACCGCACTCGGCGCGAACGACCGCTCGCCGGGCTTGCGGTCGTCGAATGAGGCCCGATGTCGTTGAGAGGGGAAGAGGAACCGATGACCGACGTGTCGTTGTGAGGAGAGTGCGAGCGAAGCCCGATCCCGTCAGATGATCCCGGCGGCCTCGAACAGACGGCGACGGCGCTCGCGGCGGGTCTCGCGCCGGGCCACTTCGTTCGACGGCTCGACGGAGACGGAGAGGGCCGCGTCCAAGCTCTCGGGCTCGGGGGTTGGGTCGGTCGCCGGGTCGAGCCGCAGCCCGGGGTGGCCGTCCATCCCCGAGGTATGGCAGACCATGCAGCAGAGCTTCGATCCGTGCCGCAACGATTCGCCGCCGTGCGGGCAGGACGACTGCGGAGTGAAGGCGCCGATCGGGAACATCGGGGTCAGGTGGAAGCCGAGATCGGTCCCGTGGCCCGGCTGGAGGTCGGCGAGCACCATGTCCCGCGAGAACCCCTTGTCCAGCAACAACGCCTGCTCGATCCCGTCACGCACCTCGCGAGCCGTGATCCCCTCCTGGATTGCGATCTTCTGGCAGCCGATCCCGCGGCGGAAGTCGTAGAGCCACACATAATTCCTGGCCGCAACCTCCAGCGTCAGCGACTCCGGCACCGACTCCTCGGCCGCCCGATCTACGGCCGCCTGGGCCGCTGCGGCCGACTCCTCGCTCCATCGGTCGAAAGGCCGCCCCGAGGCTCCGCTCCGTCCCCGCGTCGGGAGGATCGTCGCGTGTTCTCTGGCATTCTCCGGAACCATCGCTCACCTCCCTTTTCTCGCTCTACTTTTCTCATCGCCTCTATTAACAGGATGTATCAGCTTTGCAAATCCTGAAATGCACCTATCCAGAAAAGAAGGCTTTTTCTTTGCGCAACTCTTGCAGCCACAGGGAAATAAAATATTTTGTTTTTTCCAAAGATTTTCCGACAAAACGGGCGGAAATGTTGTATGGTTCTTGTTTGGCTCGACCGAGAAGTCTATGGCCTATTTGAGCACTTTAAGCCATCGGACAAAGTGCATGGTATCAAGTCGGACGACCAGGCCGAGCGATCGCGCCGGATCCCGCGTGGCCGTTTCCCGGGATTGCGGACAGTAACGGCTGGGTGGCATTGACACGGATCCGACCGGGTTGCTGTCATGGAGACGTTGCGGGCCCAACGTTGTGGGGGGCATGGCGGTTCTGTGGACGCGACGACGGGCGGCGGGCCAGCCCAACCAGGCCACCCTTTCGCCGGGGGCCGATCCCGATGGCTGCGACCGGATGAGCTCGACCACGGAAGAGGAATACCGACCCGACGCCTCGCTGCTTCGCCGGTTCGAGGTGGAGTTCCTGCGACCGTACCGCCGGCCCATCGCGCTTGGGTTGCTCGGGCTGCTGCTCCAGTCGGTGCTGCTGCTGCCGATCCCGCTGCTGCAGGGCTGGGTGGTGGACCGGCTGGTGACCCATGTCCGAGCGGCGGGGGTGGGTGCCGCGGCAACGACCGTCGTGGATACCACCTCGGCGGGCCTGGCCCGCTCGGCGGCGTCGCGGGCGATCGTCTTGGCACTGGTCGGCACGATCGGCCTGCACGCCATTCGGACGCTCCTGGCCTGGCGGATCGCCGCCATGATGGGACGGATCAGCCAGGAGGTCGTCGTGGCGATGCGGGGGGCCTTGCATCGCAAGCTGATGCGGCTGCCGATGGCCTACTTCGACGCGCAGCAGACCGGCCGGCTGATGGCGCGCGTAACCAGCGACGTCGGCAGCATCCTGATGTTCATCCGGAGCGGCATCCTCCAGGTACTGAACGACCTGATTACGTCGCTGGCCATCGCGGTCCTGCTGACCTGGCTCGAGTGGCGGCTGGCGCTGGTGGCCCTGGTGGCGGTGCCGCTGTATGCCGCGAACCAGCGGGCGTTCTTCGGCCGGCTGCGCCGGCTCTCGGACGAGATCCGCGCCCAGGTCTCCGCCCTGTATGCACTTCTGAGCGAGCGGATCTCGGCCGTCCGGGTCGTGAGAAGCTTCGCCAAGGAGGACGCGGAGCTCGACGAGCTCGACCGCCGGATCGATCGCCACCGCTCGCTCAACTGGGACAACACCCGCGCGTCGGCGGCGCTGGGCGCGCTGGCGACCCTGATCAGTGGGGTCGGCACGGTCTTCGTCATCGCCTACGGAATCGTGCTGGTCGGCCGCGGGCACCTGACCGTCGGCGAGCTGCTGGCGATCTACGCGCTCGTGGGCCAGCTCTATCAGCCGATCGTCCGGCTGACGCAGTTCCAGGCGACGGCCGTTTCCACCCAGGTCTCGATCGAGCGGCTCTACGAGATCTTCGACGAGCCCGAGCCGGTCCACGACCGGCCGGGCGCCCTGGCGATCGCCCGGCCTCGAGGTGCGATTGAGTATCGCGGCGTCTCGTTCGCGTATGCGCCCGAAGGCGCGCGCGTCTTGCATGACATCGACCTGCGGATCGAGCCGGGGATGCACCTCGGGATCGTGGGTCCCAGCGGGGCGGGCAAGTCGACGCTCCTGGCCCTGCTGCCGCGGCTGTACGACCTACCCGATGGCGGGACTCTCGTGGGGCAGGGGTGGGGAAGCGTCCGCTTCGACGGCCGGGACGTCCGTGACCTCCGCCTGGCCGACCTCCGCCGGTCGGTGGCATTGGTACCCCAGCAGGCGCTTCTCTTCGAGGGGACGATCCGCACCAACCTCCTGTATGCCAACCCCGAGGCCACCGAGGAACAGATCTGGGAGGCCCTGCAGATCGCCGACCTCGCCGCCACGGTCGCCGCGCTGCCCGAGGGACTCGACGCGCCCGTCGCCGAGCGCGGCGATTCGCTCTCGGGCGGGCAACGTCAGCGGATGGCCCTGGCCCGAGCGATCGTCGCCCAGCCGGCCGTCCTGTTGCTCGACGACTGCACCAGCGCACTCGACGCCGAGACCGAGGCCCGCATCCAGCAGTCGCTCGAGCGCAGCCTGCCAGGCCGAACATTTGTGATCGTTTCGCACAAGGTCGCCTCGGTCCGCCGCGCCGACAGGATAATCGTACTCGATTCGGGAACCATCGTCGAGCAGGGGACGCATGCCGAGCTGCTCGCCCGGGGCGGGCGTTATGCCGAGACCCACCGCCAGCAGACCTCGGCGCTCGCCGCTATCGGCGACTGATCCACGGCCGCCGAATCGGATCATCCTGGACCGGATCAACCGCCCGTCTTGACCTCGTTGTGCCCCCTCACCGGCTCGGGCCAGCTCAGGTGCTTGTGCAGGAACTCGAAGGTCCCCTGCCCGTTGATCGTGTGCGGCCCCACGAAGAACTCGATCCGGCAGCGGTCGCCGATCCCGAGCCTGGCATTGTACAGGCGATACACCTTGGCGAATTCATATGCCACCGCCTCGTCGGGCCCGACGCCGTCGAAGTGGCCGCGCTCGACCATGAATGGCCGCGGAGCGATCAGCGCCCCCATCTCGGCATAATTGAATGTGCTTCCCAGATCGAACTCGAAGATCTCGTACTCGTTTGACCAGACATAGCTGTATGGGCTGCGGGTCGAACGCATTCTTCCAGACCCACTCGTTGAAATCGGCCGAGCAGATCGACAGGCAATAATTCTCGACCAGTGGCGGGATGCGCATCGCCGACTTGCCGCCGTAGCTGAGCCCGTAGAAGGCGATCCGGGACGGGTCCACGTAGGGCAGCGTCTTGAGCCAGTCGGTGATCTGCCGATGCTGGGGGACGATCACCGAGAAGAGCGTCTTCTTGAGCGGATTGGCCTTGCGTTGGAGGGTGCGGAACCGATCCTCGAAAATGTAGAGGTTCTGGGGTGCGAACGTGATGAATCCTCGCTCGGCGAGCCGGACGGCATACTTGTGATAGGCCGGGTTCTCGGCCTTCGGGTCGGCGACGTCGCGCGGCCGGCCCTCGAGCCCGTGCTGGCAGACGATCACGGGGCGCTTCTCTCCCTTCTTGATCCCCTTCGGCACGAGCAGGATGCCCGACGCGATTACGTCGGGGAAGACGTCCATCACGACCTCATAGCCGGTGAACCCCGGCTCGTCGTAAATCCGCCGTGAGCGGACGTCGGGCGGCAACAACTTCAGGTCGAATCGGCCGATGACCTCCTCGGCGAAGAACGTGCGATAGTGCTCGACGGTGGCCGCATAGGCGGCCGGCGAGCTCGTGTCAAGCTTCTTCATGAATGCGTCGCGAACGTACGGGCTCTCGACCAGGAGCTGCTGGCTGTGGCGATCGAGCTCGTGGAGCTGGCGACGCTGTCGCTCGCGGCCCCACTCGATCAGCGCGGCGACCGCCCTGGGATCGACAGCGTCCGCGGCCCCCTCGGGACCGGCGGGCTCGAGCTTTGCGGCCGGGTCAAGGCCGCGGAGCATGAGGCTCAGCGCTTCATCGGTGCCGAACTGTCCTGTTCCGTCCGGGCCACTCTTGACGAGCTCAAGGCGAGGCGACGGGCTGAGACCGGCCGTCATCGCCCGGGCTCGCTCGAGCTCGGCGGCGACCGTCGAGACGGCCGGGGTCGTCAACCGCCCCGGAGCGCCGCCGGTTCCGGGCGGGATCGTGAACTCCGGCGCCGCGCTGCCTCGACGATCAGCGCGCGCGGGGCGATCAACGAGGCGACCTCGGCGTCGCCGAACTGCTCGAGCAGGCCAAAGACGTTCCGGTCCACCGGCTGCCGCCAGACGTCGTTGCGGTCGTCGAAGTAGCCGCTGACGCACGTGACGTCGATCCGCGGGTCGAGTGCAGCGGCGTAGAGGGCGATCGCCCCACCCTCGCCGTACCCGAAGATCCCTATCTGGAGCTCGTGCCCGCGGTCCCGGGCCTCGCGCTCGAGCGCATCGACCAGCGCCAGCACCTTCTGGACCTCGTAGCCGATCACGTGCCTGCCCAGCTCGAACGCCGGGCGATAGACGAATTCGCGGTTGGTGAGCCGCGCCCGGCCGTTGCGAGGCTCCACGGTCCGATTGATCAGCGTTGGTATCAACACCCGGCAATGGCTGGCGGCCAGCCTGCCGCGACCTGCGAGGCCAGCGGCACGGCCTGGACCAGGCCGGCGAGCTGCTCGGGCGTCTGGTCGGCGTCCGGGATCACGATCACGCAAATGTCTCCCGCCCCGACCTCCAGCCCTTCGCCGGTGACGTCCCCGAATGCGGGCCAACTGACGGCGTGAATCTCTTTGATCCCCTTGCAACCTTTTTTGAGCATTTCGGTCGCCGCGGAATTATCCTCCAGCCGGGTAATTCCGGCGCGAGCGGGCCGGGCATCTCGCACGCCGAGGATGTGCTGCAGCCGCTGCCGGTTCGGCCCGATCGACGCCGCGTAGGCGATGGGTGTCGCCGTGTCGCGCTTCCAGTATCGCGCACGTCGTGCCATCGATTCGTCGATCTGCTTCAGGAGGAGGCGGTCAACGCCCGCGACCAGCTCGCTGGCGATGTCGCCCTGGATGGTCAGTAGCTTCGTGCCGGGCAACGGCGGCCCCGATTCGTCGGCCATGAGCCGGTCGGGGCCGACGAGCGCCAGAACGAGACAAATGGCGACGCAGTGACGGTTCATGGGCCACCTCCGGGCTGGAGCAGGACGATAGATGCTGCGGGTCTCGTTCGGGGAGTCATGGCCTTGCCGGCGTCGTCGCGGCGCCGAGCGATTCGGCGGTGACCAGGTCGACCGGGGTCGTGGTGTCGGCCGGGGATCGCGTCTTCTTGATCAGGTCGAGCGCCAGCTCGATGCCGTACACGGCGAGCTTGTCAGCGTGCTGGTCGGCGGTCGCCAGGACCGAACCGTCCTTGATGGCCGAGCGGATGGCCGCGATGTTGTCGAAGCCGACGATCTGGACCTGGCCCGTCCGCCCGGCCGACTTGACCGCGGCCAGGGCTCCCAACGCCATGCTGTCGTTGCAGCAGAGCAGGGCCCGGATCTCGGGGTGTTCGCCCAGCATGGCCGCGGCGATCCGGTTGGCCTGGTCCATCTCCCACTGGGCGGACTGCGAATCGGCGATGACGACCCCGGCGGCCTTCATTGCGTCCTCGAATCCCAGGCGGCGCTGCTGGCCGTTGAAGGCGGTGCGGATGCCCTCGAGCACACCTACGCGGTCGCCCGCCTTGAGGCGCCCGGCCAGGTAGCCGCCGACCTTGCGCGCCCCCTCGCGGTTGTCCGGCCCGACGAAGGGGACGGCGATCCCCTGGTCGGCCAGCACGGCGGAATCGAGCTTGTTGTCGATATTCACCACGACGATGCCGGCCTCCTCGGCGCGCCTGCACGCCGGGACCAGCGCCTTCGAGTCGGCCGGCGCGATCACGATCGCCGTGACGCCCTGCGCGATCATCTCGTCCACCAGCGCCACCTGCCGGCTCAGGTCGCGCTCGTCCTTGATGCCGTTGACGATCAGGTCGTAGTCGGCGGCACGGGCGGCCTGATGCTTCCTCGCTCCGTCGGCCATCGTGGCGAAGAACTCGTTGGCCAGCGACTTCATCACCAGGGCGACCCGCGGCTTGCCCGGCGACGACAAAGCAGGCGAACCGCCAGGCTTCGGGACCGGCTCGGGCGTGCCGCCGCAGCCGGCGACCATTGCGCCGAGTAAGAAGAGGATTGGCCAGCGATCGGTCCGAGATTGCGGTCTGCTCATGGTCGTGTGCTCGCGGACCAGTCCGGCGGCTGGCTGGATAGCTGGACCAGCGCCTCGAGCACGCGCAGCCGCTGCTCGGGGCGAAGGACCAGGTACGTGTCGGTCCCCTGTACGGTTTCCTTGAACCGGGTGAAGCCGTCGTCCTCGACCGTCACCCGCCCCGCCGGGGAATAGTCGAAGTAGCCCCGATCACCGAGGACCGCCGCCAGGACGCTGGTCAGGTCCCAGGTCGGCCGGTTGTGGGGCGGAGGATTGCGGCGGATGTACGCCTCGGCGAGCGGGTGATGCCGAGCGTAGTTGTAGTCACGCTCGATGCTCACGGCCGGGTAGGGCAGGGCAATGCCGATCTCGAATCCGCTGTAGATCATCGGAGTGGGCCAGCGCTCGGCGAGCTTCTGGGCGCTCTTGATGTCCTTGACGACGTTGTATTCGATGTAGTGACTGTTCCCGTCGATCGGGCGGAAGGACCCGGCCATCAGCGAGAGCTTGCTGACACTCCGCTTGACCAGCTCTTCGCCGTTCATCGGCGAGATCGCGTCGGGCGGCGAGTCGAGCAGCCGGGCCAGGTTGGTCGCGAACCCGACCTGGACGATCACCACGCCGGAATTCTTCGCGAGCACCGAGCGCGAGGACTGCCGTCGCGTCCGGGGGATGATCGACCGCGTGATGGGGGTAGCGCAGTCCCCTCGGCCCATCACCCTTCTCATCCACCAGGGAGAGGAACGCGCTCTTCTCGACCACGCCGCCCTTGCCGACCACGCCGATCGGGATATCGCCGCGTCCGTAAAAAGTATTGACCGCGTCGACGAACGCGGCGGCCCTCGGGTGGTCGACGCTGATCGTCACCGCCAGCAGCCGGCAATAGCCCCGCGACTGGAGCGAATGGATCATCCCCAGCGCCAGCACGTCGTCGCAGTCGCCGCAGACGTCGGTGTCGAAGATCAGGGGGATCGGCAGGCGGTCGTCGGCGTGAGCCGGCGACGCCAGCAGGACCGCGGCCAGGATGAAGGCCGGGACCGCGACGGCCGGCGGCAGGATGCCCCAATTCATGGCGGATCATGTCCTCGCGTGTCGATGGAAAACAGTCCCAGGCCCCTGGCGACGTCCAGGCGAGGCGCCTGAATTACCCGACGAGCCGAGGACGAATCCCCAGCTTACCGGAGACGGGCGGGCCGCGAAACCGTCCGGCGAGCAAGGCCGAGAGGCCGGCTCGCCAGGAGGCTCATCCTGCCCGCCACCCGCCCTTCGGGACAGACTGCGAGCTTGGGAGTCCGGCGGACATTGCCCCCGAACGAGTCCGGTGACTGAGATCTGACCTGAGTCCTTGGCCTTCTCCGAGTCGGCGATGGTACAATCGCGCCCGAGCGAAGACCCGACCCTGACGTCGAGGCATCCGGTCCAGGCTTTCTCGCGGGCGCACATTCTCCCAGGCGATGACGCGACTCCGGGGATCACGATCATGTTGTGCGATGACCCGGCCGTGACCTACCTCAAAAGCTATGGCTATAATGTGATTCGTCTACCCAGGGCCGACGTGCGGCCGCTCCATGTCCTGGGCCGGCAAGGGAAGGAGCTGGATCGGCTGGGCGAGCTATCCGGCCTGCTGGTTTCTCGCGGCGGGAACACCCTTCCGGTCCCGACCGAAAACACATCGACCGCGTCGATCTCGGGCCGTCGTACGAGCGATATGGGCCTGGGAACGGGCCTATCGATCCTCGGCAGCTTCCTCGACGCCATGGGTGGCCAGCGGATCGGTCTCGATGCCGAATACAAATCCGCCCGCACCGTGGCGTTCGAGCTCGAGGGTGTTCTCGAAGATCGGGTGGACATCATCATGCTGGACAGGTTCCTTGCCGATTCCGACGTGGTCCCGTCCTCGCGCCACGTCGCGCAAACGCTCGACGCCGACCAGTTGTATGTCATCACGGCGACGATCAAGAGCACGATGTGTGTCGTCGATGCCAGGGACGCCAGCGGGATTTCGCTGAAGCTCGATATCCCCGCCGTCCAGCAGATCGTCGGGGCCAACGTCATGGTCTCAACCTCGACCACCGGAGCGACCAGGATTGTCTACCAGTCCAGGGTGCCCCTGGTCTTCGGCTTCCAGGCCGTCCAGCTTTTCTACGAGCAGGGAGTTTACAAGACCTTCAAGTCTCTTCCTCCCGATGTCCCTTCCCGAGGCCTCGGCGAGGTGGAAGAGGCGAAGCCCGAGTACCTCACGACCCCTGGCGCGTTCGTACGACTCGGAGGGTTGGAGTGAGCAAGCGGGTTGCGGCGGGACCGATCCTTGACCCCTAGAAGTGAAGTTCTGAGGATCCAATCATGGCGAAATGGGCCATCGTCATCGGTATTGATCAATACTGGACGCCTCGCGCCTGCCTGACAGGAGCGGTCCACGACGCCCTGAAGATGTACGAGTGGCTGACCAGCGACGACGGGGGAGACGTCCCCCGGACGAATGTCTTCCTGCACCTGGCCGCCACGTCGGGCGGAACCCAAATCCCCGCCGACCTGGCATACCGGCCTGCCAATTATCCCGACATCGTCAAGGCGATTGGCGAGCTGATCGGGCAGAGCAATGGCCAGGGCGATCGGTTCTTCTTCTATTATTCCGGGCACGGGCTGATGTCGCGGATCGACGCGGAGAACGAGAGCGGCATCACGACCGCCGACTTCACCGCCGATCTGACCACGATGTCGCTCACGCTGGGGTCGATCTACGAGAGATTCCGGGCAACCCGGTTCGAGGAACAATTCTTCTTCATCGACGCTTGCCGAAACATCCCCTACGAGGGCGAGTTTCGGCTCGGGCTCCTGCCGCGCCCCGGTGGGAGACCGACCCCGCCGACCCCTCCCCAGTACATCATGTATGCCACATCGCCCGGCCTGATGGCCTCGGACGTGAAAACGGCCGGCCCGCTTCAGCCGGGCTACGAGGGCGGGGCCTTCACCGATGCGCTGCTCATGGGCCTCCGCGGGGAAGGTTGGACATTTCGTGAAGACGACGACAGGTTCGTGTCGCCCAAGACATGGGACGACGAAAGAGGAGAGTACGTCGTCTCCTGGTACGAGCTTTTCCGCTTCGTCGAGGCGGAGGTGAAAGGTCGGAAAATCAAGGCGGGGGCCGGCGAGCTGTTTCAAACACCGACCCAGGGCGGAGACAGGGGCGGCCAGGATCCCGATCCTCGCGTATTACCCCCAGGGAAAGTTCCCCAATGAGAAGCTCCAGCTCGATCTCCAGCCGTCCGGAGTGATCACCAGTGCGGATGTCGTGGTGGGGCACATCGGAGGCGAAGTGTGCCGGGTGTCGCCGCCCCAGACGAAAGCTTCCCTCGAGTTCGACCTGGCGCCCCGCAAGTACAGCGTCCGGGTCCTCGCGGACGGGCACCGCATGGAGCGTGGTTTCTACCTGGTCAATCTCTATCACAAACAATCCATGACCATCCGCCTGCTGCCGATCCCGCAGGAGCCGAGCAATCGGTCCGGCATGGAGAGTTTTGCCGTCAATACCCAATCCGGCGGCTGCCGAATTTCCTTCGACGATCCGGTACTCAAGATTGAGTTGATCGACGCGCACGGCAAGATCCTGGGATCCCGGCCGCAGTTGCTCGAGGTCTCCGACCTCGAGCCGGGGTTCTATCGGGTCCGAGTCCTGGGTCCGTCGGGGCCCCTGGTCCAGGAAGACATCGAGGTCGCATTCGGTAATGATTCGCCTCTCGACATTGAGCTGACCGCGCCACCCCTGCCGAAATCGGGGCTGTTCCGCGAGATCCTGGACGGGGCAGCGATCCCCGTCGAGAACAACCTGCTCAACCCCGCGGAGGAGGCGATCGGTGGTCGGATCGCCTCGGTGGAGTTGTCAACCTTGCTGGCGCTGGCCGGTGGCGCCGCGAACGAAGATACCCCGTACGACGGACATCTGCACAACCTCGGGGTCCCGCCGTTCCAGGCCCTGGCCGGCAGCGATGCCGCCCAGGGAGTCCAGTTCCTCGCCGCCATCGAGGGGGATTCGCCCGAGGCCGTCGGCAGGTCGGTCGAGGCCCTTCAATTCCGCTGCTGGCCCTTCCAGCCGAACTCCGCGCCGGGAAAGCTACTGGCACTGCGGCCATTCGGCCCGTCCCGGGGCCTGGCCACCGCCGCGTCGGCGTTGCCGGCGGGACCGGTCTGGCTCGCCATCGTGCCCCCTTCCGGGCGTCCGCACGTGGTCGCCAGCGCCATCCTGCCGGACAGGCTGACCCTCGTGGTCGTCCATCTGGATTCGACCGGCCGGATCAGGATGACCCAGTTCTTCCCGAGGCTACAGCCGGCTGGAATTGAGGACTTCGATACCGGAGCCGGCCAGCCCGCCGCGATCGCCAGGTTCCCCATCCTGCGCCAGATCGACCTCGTCGAGCGGTCCTATGCCAATGCCATGCTGGACCAGGCATATCAGTACTGCCAGACCTTGCTCTCGGCCCGATGGCTGGACCCCATGGCCGGTTGCCTCGGCTCGTACCTCCTGCTCCGACGGCTCGAGCAATCCCGCCGCGGGGCCGTCGCCGAGGGAATGCGGCTGCTCGACGCCGCGTCGCAGAAGCTATTGAGCCAGTTCGAATCGTTGAGCGACAGCCACGTGATCCGGGCCGAGTACCTCTCCCGGGCCAAGAAGCCGGACGAGGCCAGGAAGGCTTATCACGAGGCATTTCAACGCGGACTGCCCACGATCCGCGACGGGCTGGAACGACTGGTCCGGGCGGCCGAGCTGCTCGCGATGGCCCACGCAGGCGTCGAGGGGGCCAGGACCCTCTACGATCATGGGGCCCGCGGCCTGCTCTGGCCGGGTGCATCGGTCCGAACCCTGATGGAAGATCGGCCGCTTGAGATCCACTTCTCCGCTCCTCCACCTCTGCCATTGCCCGAGACGGGGCAGGATTCCCCGCGCTAACCGGGCACGTCCGCCGACGGGGAAGGCTGATTTTCCGGGGTCTCGTCCACCTCGGGCACGAAGCGGACGCGCGGGTCGCCGTAAAAGACGTAGGACGCCCAGCCGAAGTCACCCCTCTCCTTGCAGACCTGCCTCGCCCCGAGCACCGATTTGCCGATGGAATGCCCCTTCACCACGAGCGAATCATAGAAGCTCAACGCGAACTCTCTGGCGGTCTCGTCGGGGAGCTTCCAGCGGCTACCGAGCAGATAGGCCCCCGTCTCCAGGAATGCGAGACCGATGTCGTAGATGTCCGTGAGAGGGCCCGACCGGGCCGAGTCGCAGGCGTTGATGAAGCAGAGGATCGGCCTGGTGGCGCCGAAGTTGGCGGCGATCAGGTTGGTGCCCAGATACCGGTCATGGAGGACCAGGCTGCTCTTGCCCGGTTGATTCTCGTCGAAATGCGCATGGCCGCAGTAGTGGATGATCTGGTAGTTGATGTCATCGTTCACGACCCCTTCGGTGAGGGCGGCATTGACGTTCTCGTGCGTCGCCTCCTTGCCGACGAGTTTGCGGACGCGGAGGCCCAGCTTCTTTTCTTCGAGCTTCTCGACGATCGCCTCGGCCTCGTGGCGCGCGCCGGGCAGCGGCGAGTAGGGCGACATCGGCAAGTCGGCGCCGATGACCAGCACCGACGGCTCCTCGAGCAATTGATCCCACCACTTGACCTCGCCCATCGGCGGAGGATTGATCTTGGAACTATTCACGATACGCCCGATTTCATGCTTCATACAGTAGTAATTATCCCCATCAAATAAGAGTTCCCATGGATATTGCAGCAGCGTATCGTCCAGGACAATCGAAAGGGAGATTCCGCCGCGAAGGACCTGGTGGAGTCCTACCTTCCTGAGGACCAGGATGAGGAGCTGGCGGCCCAGCACGCCCATGCACTTTTCCGCCTTGTTGACCCAATCGGGCGGGGCCTCGACGTCGACGCGGATGCCCCGGGTCACGCCGTCGTCGAGGATCGTCGTCAATTGCGCGAGGAGGCCGTCGGCGGAGTCCTGCACGTCCTTCAGGTTGACCTTCAGGTCCCTCATCGGCGGCCGGTAGGTGCCGCGGAAGGGCGGCGTGTACTTCAACTGGAAGGTCGCGTTGTCGCCCGAATTGGGGGGGCAGAAGATCTCGATCTCGGCGTGGGGGCCCGCATCCCACACGAGGCGATAGCCCTTGATCTTTCCCATGTCAATCCTCATCAAGGTATTTGGAGAACTCGCGCACATCTTGCACGAGCCCGGGCTCGACGGGTCGCGTCTCGAATCCGTGCCATTGCAACGCCGCTAGCCTGCCGTCATTTCCGGGGGCATCGCCCCGGAGGGTGTGCTGGTCGCAGACATAAACCATCCGATCCAGCGAGTCCGGCGACCGCAAGTAACCCTGCAGGAAGCAATACGGAGTCGGACAGAAATTGAATCCCAGCAACAGCCCGGCGCTCCGGCAGCAGAGCGCCCGGGCCCGGTGCTTGACGATCGCGGGGGCGTCGTTCAACCTCCTGGCCCCAGGTCAGCGGGTCCAGGGTTTTGATGGAAATGATACGATTGCTGTCCAGATAATTTGCGAAGAACATATACTGGACCATGCTGGGCTGCTTCGGCTGTCGCACGGTCCCCGGCAGGAGCTGCGGGTCCGGCGTGAGCTCCTGGTCCGTGACCAGCACCATCCGCGTGTCGGACCCGGCGATCCCGACGAGCTCTCGCGCCAGCTTCACGAGCGGCTCGACGCGATAGGTGTCGATCAATTTGCCCTGTGCCTCATCCCAGAAGACCTGGTCATCCAGCGACTCCTTGACCTTCCGTTCGCGTTCCCCGGCATCCTCGCCCGCGCCCTCCCGTCCATCGGCGACGACGCCGGGCGGCACGGTGCGGGCGAGGTAGAATCGCCGGAATTCGGCGTCGAGGTGGCCGACTCCGCCGAAGAACTTCTCGACCTCGGCGAAGGCGGCCCACAAGGACGGTCCGAGTTGTGGCGATCTCTCGTCGTCCCGCAACATGAGGACCAGGTCCATCTTCAAAGCATCCTCCTCTCACCCTCGTGAGGAAAAGACTTCGCGCCAGCCGGTGCGCCCCGGCCGGATTCCCGGGGGCTTCGCGTACCCATCGGGCACGCCGAACTCACAATCGGGCGGCGTCCGGAACCCTCTCGGTTCGTTCCACCTTCCCGACCGGCGACGATCCGGCAAAATGACGTAGACTTAAGGGACTTTCTGGGATATATCACCCACCGCCAGTTTATCAGGATGATCTCGGCTGGCTTTCGGGAGGCCATGCGATGGACGGAACGCGCGTCGTATTCGACTTCGACGACCGGAATCTCGCGGAGCTCAAGCGAATCACCGCCCGCGCCGGCTACCCCAGCATGGGCGACACGATCCACGCCGCCCTCCGGGTCATCAGTATCCTCCAGGAGGAGGCCGGGGAAGGCGAGACGCAATTGATCGTACGAAACCCGATGACGGGGCGTCAGCGAGTCATCGAGCTCTCTCCCGTGTCGCGCTCCGTCGCGATCTGAATCGATCCACGCCGCACGCCTACCCGTCCTCCGCAGCCGGCCTGGTTCGGTCCCGGGGCCATCGTCCCTGGCCGACGATGCCCTGCATGTTCCCGATCGGCCTCGGGAAGACGGCGCGGCCAGCTCGGGTGATCAACCCGTCGGCCGGATGGGACTGTTCTTCCGGGCCACCGCATCCTTCGGATCGAGCGGTTCCATGGGCCTGAGCGAGTCGCCGTCGTCGCCCCTCGACCCGTCATCGGCGACCCGACCGCCATAGACCTCCTTCTGGACGATCGACCAGATGTAGTCAACGCCGCCGATCGGGACCTTCAGCCCCGTCACCGAGACCTCGACGAGCGATCCATCCCGCCTGATCAATTCCTTGTTGTACGGGCCGAAACGGCCCTCGTCCGCGAGCTTTTGCAGTTGCTGGACCTCGTCCCTCCGGTACTTTTCCGGGGTCAGGTTATAATATGACATGGTCCTGAGCTCGGCCTCGGTCCAACCCACGAGGTCGGCAAATCTCTTGTTCACGTCCTTGAAATTACCGTTATTCATATCGCAGTAGGACAGCCCCAGGTCCGCGTCCTGGAACAGGATCCGGAACTGCTCCTCGTGGAGGTTCTCGACGAGCGACCAGATGTATTCCTTCCCCTCGAACTCGATGAGATGCCCCTTCAATCGGACGGGCACGAGCCGGCCGTCCTTGTGGATGTAATCCTTGTAGTAGGGGCCGTAGCGGCGATCCTTCCTGACGATCTGGAGCTGCTTGTCCTCCAGGTCCGCGTAAGACTTGGGGGTGATCTCCCAGTAGGACAGCTTCAGGGTCTCGCTCGGCGTGCGGCCCAGGATGTCGGCGAACGCCCGGTTCACGGCGATGTACGACCCAGTCATGTCGCAGAGGGCCAGGCCCGCCGGGGCTTCGTCGAACAGCTTGTGGAAAGCGTCCATCGAGAGCGGGGTAGGTCCCTCGTGGAAGAGCCCCTTGAATTTCCGGCTGTTGATGTCCTCCACCTGCGACCAGATGAAGCTCGACCCGTCGTAGGTGATCAGATGACCCTCCAGACGCACTGGCACGTGGGAACCATCCGTGTGGACGTACTCCTTGTAATAAGGACCGTACCAGCCTTGTTTCTTGACGAGCTCGAGCTGCTCGACCTCCTGGTCCTTGTAGCTCTCGGGGGTGATCTCCCAGTAAGACAGCTTCAATGTCTCTTCCGGCGTGCGGCCCAAGATCTTGGCGAATTCCTTGTTCACGGCCAGGTATGACCCGTCCATGTCGCAGAGGGCCAGCCCCACCGGGGCATCGTCGAACAGCAGACGATAGAATGGCGTGTCGCCGAACGGCGGCTTTTTGTTTTTGGACATGAGCTCATATCCTGGATTTGCGGCAACGGCCATCGATCGACAACGGTGCTCGCCGCCGGACGGGTCGCACCGGTCAACGTCTCGGCTTGATGGCCGTGAGCGCCGAGCAATGGACCAATGTGGGAACAACCTCTTGGGGAACAAGGCCTGCATCGGAAAGCCAATTGCGGTATTCGGCCGCGCTATAGGCACGCCCCTCGGTGATCGAAAAAAGGACGACGGAGTAGATCGCGATATGCAGCGGGCCGTCCATCTCGTCGTTGAGCAAGACATCGTGGATGATCAGCCTACCGCCGGGCTTCAGGGCCCTGGCACATCGCTCCAGCAGCTTGCGGCAGGTCGGTACATCCCAGTCGTGCAGGATGTTCGACAGCAGAATGACGTCAACTTCCTCGGGGAACGGGTCCGAGAACATATCACCGATCCTGGCGCAGGACCCGGTCGCCCACGCCGTATTTCTCGGCATACTCCACGGCAATCCTGGCGACGGCGGGGAGCTCGAAGATCTCGCGCGCAGGTCGGGGTACTTCTGCAAGTAGGCGGCGCAGAAGATGCCCGTGCCCCCGCCGAGATCGAGCAGGGACCTGGCCCCGTCGATCGGAGCCTTCTCGACGAGTAGCGCGGCTGTGTTCGCGGCACGGCCGGCCAGTCGCTCGGTGAGCCACCGAGCCTTGACCGGGTCATCCATGGCCGACTTGACCCCGTCTCGCTTGATGTACGCGGCCCCATGGCCGTCGGGCGTATCCCCCTCCGGCCGGCTGCTCCGGAGCTGGTCGACCAGCAGGTTGACTCCCCGAGCTTCCGCGGCCAGGTCGAGGTAATCGCTCACGTCGAACGGGCCCCCCGGTGACAGGAAGGTCCGACCCTGCTCCGACAGGCCGTATCGACCGTCGCCGTTCTTCTCGATCAGGCCGAATGCCCGCAACGCCGTCGTCAGGACGACCATGGCCCGCTCGGAGACCCCGAGCCGTTGCCTCAGCTCGGCTTCCGCCAGCAACCCACCCCTCAGGTGGAGGAAAATGTTGAGGTGAGAGGCCGCCGCCACAAGAATCTTATTACCATAATTGGCGTTAAATAACTCAAAGATGCCGGCCGGATCGCTCGGCGGAACGGTGAGTTGTGGGTAGCCCACGACGATGCTCCTCGCTCAGCGATTTCCGTCCGGAACGGTTTGAGAGGATCCCCAGGGCTTTGTCACGTGGGGTGTGGCCAATGAGTATCATGCTCCTTCTGGCTGCTTGCAAGTATTTTCCGAGGCCAAGTACGTTTTTCCCAAGGATATTTAGGGCCGACCCATACCTAGATCATGCAATGTCTCAATGGCCCGCCATCTAGGGATTATCATCCAGGGAGCCGCCCCGACTCGCCTCCTGGGCCGGTGCGATTCGAGGACCCGCGAGACCCGAGACCGGCGTGAATCCGCCATCGAGCGCGGGCGTCTCCGGGCACTCGCGGCTTGACCTCGGCCGTGCTTCGGGCCTGGGAAAACACGATGCCGGTGGACGATCGCGCCCCGGTCCGCTTGCGTCGCGGGATGGTCTCATCAATCAGATTGCTTGGCCCTGTCGCTGATCCTATGATGATCAAGACGCTAGGCCGTGTAGACAAATTCCGGGGATTTTGAGCAGGATAGGCAAGGATTCCCACCGGATCTCGCAACAGGAGTGCTCCCGATGCGCCGCCATGAGATCAAGGATGAGGACTGGGAACGCATCAAGGACATGCTCCCCGGCCAGCCCGGCGACCCCGGCGTGACCGCCAAGGACAACCGCCTCTTCGTCAACGCCGTCCTCTGGATCGCCAAGACCGGGGCACCGTGGCGCGACCTGCCCGAGCGGTTCGGGCCCGTGGGACTCGGTCTGGAAGCGGTTCGACCGGTGGTCGAAGAAGGGGGTCTGGCAGCGGGTCTTCGAGGCCCTGCAGGACCCCGACCTGGAGTGGATGATCATCGACAGCACCGTGGTCCGGGCGCACCAGCATGCGGCCGGGGCCGAAAAAGGGGGGTAGACGACGATCAGGCATTGGGCCGCTCGCGGGGCGGATTCGGCACCAAGATCCACATCCTCGTCGATGCCCTGGGCAACCCGGTCGAGTTCATCCTGACGGGGGGCCAGGAGGCCGATGTCACGCAAGCCGAGCCGCTGATGCGAGGGCACGAGGCGGGGGCGTTCATCGCCGACAAGGCGTACGACAGCGATGCGGTCGTTCGGGCGGCGAAGCGGCAAGGGGCCGAGGCGGTGATCCCGTCGAAGAAGAACCGGAAGGTGCCGCGCGATTATGACAAGCATTTGTACAAGGAACGCAAGAAGGTCGAGTGGTTCATCAACCTGCTCAAGCAGTACCGGCGGGTGGCGACGCGGTACGAGAAGACGGCCCGCAACTTCCTTGGATTTGTTCATGTGGCGTCGATCATGATCCTGTTGCGGTAGCCCAGGCAGCGCATCTTGCCCAGAAATTGTCTACACGGCCTAGGTTAACGATTTCGGCGCCGGGGTCTTCGGATCGGCGAGGAGGAGCGATCCGTGGGATCGGCCTCCGGGACGCACACCAGGGTTGAGCGAGCCAAGAAAGAAGGCGTCCTATGCCATGCGACATCCTGATCCTCGCCGCCGGCCCGCGGGCCATGGATCCTGCCCTGCTCGAGCAACGTCGGCAGCAGATCACTCGCATCCTGCAGGCTGGATCTCGAGGGCAGTCGCTCGAAGTCCGGGTCGAAATCCTGGCCGATGCCCCGGAGGTCCGGGTGTGCCTGGGTCGGTATGTCCCGCGGATCGTCCATTTCGTCGCGGGCTCCGGTGGCGTCGAGACCACAAAGGAGGGGTGCGAAGGGCAGTCCCAGCTTCCTCGACGGAGAGCCGATCACCGGGGCCTTCCGCGAGCTGGATCATCACATCGAGTGCGTCGTGCTCGAGTCCTGCTACACGCTCGAGCGGGCGGACCGGCTGGTCTTGCACGTCGAGTGCCTGGTGGGGACCCTGGCGGAAGTTGATGGCGGTCGGGCCATCGATTTCTACTCGGGTTTCTACGCAGGCCTGGCGTCGGGCAAGCGCTATTACGAGGCGTTCGAGCAGGCCCGCGAGGCCGGGAGTGCCGTCGGTCTCACGGGGACCCTGACCCCTCGGTTCAACACGCGGGACGTCGCGTCGCTCGAGCCGTCTTCCAGGCGTCGGAGCCGGGCGGAGTCTCCGGTGTACCCCCTGTGGTACGGGACGAACCGCAAGCCCGTCAACCCGGGGGACCCGGGGTCGGGCTACTCCGGCGAGAGGGACACTCGCATCCATTATGGAACATGTGGCGTGACAGTCCCCAGGTCGCACAGGATCGGCGAGGTCGGGTCATCCTGGTGGACGCGATTGATCCGGCGGACCGATGACCGGCTGCAACTGGTCCCGGAGAGCCTCACCCGGCTGCGCGAGGGGGCCTTCTGGCAGGGGCTCCGAGAGGCCCTGCTCGAGCGCGACGAGGGCGAGCGCATGGCCTTTGTTTTCATCCACGGCTATAATGTCAGCTTCGAGAACGCCGCGATCCGGGCCGCCCAGATCGGATATGACCTGCAGGTCCCGGGCATCATGGCGTTCTATAGCTGGCCATCGAAGGGAACCTACGTCGGCTATCCCGCGGACGAGGATGCCATCCTCACCAGCGAGGTTCATCTCACCGAGTTCCTCACCCGTTTCGTCCAGGATACCGGAGCCGAACGCGTGCATATCCTGGCCCACAGCATGGGGAACCGGGGACTCCTCCGCTCGCTGCGAGGCGTCGTCCAGCGATCCTCCCGCGAGGGATCGCGACCCTTCGAACAGATCTTCCTCGCGGCCCCGGACGTCGATTCTCTCTTCTTCAGCCAGAATGCCGAGCACTTCCAATCGGCCGCCAACCACACCACGTTGTACGTGTCGAGTCGCGATAAGGCCCTCGCGAGTTCCGGGCTGATCCACGACAACGACCGCGCGGGATACCTGCCGCCGGTCCTGGTCGTTGACGGAATCGACACGATCGTGGCCTCCGCCATCGACGTCTCCTTCCTGGGCCACGGATATTTCGCGGAAGCCCGTCCCATTCTCGTAGATATCAATAGCCTGATGCACTCATATCGAAAGCCGAACCTCCGCATCGGGATGGAGCAAGCCCAGACCGCGGACGGTCGCGACTACTGGGTCCTTCAATCCTGACGCGACGACGCCGCGGCCGTCATCCTGTTCGATGAGCGATGCTCCTCCCACGCCATGGACCGATCCGAGAGGTTCGGCCGTCCACTGCCACGCTCGGCGAGTCCGAGGCCGCGGCTGAGGCTCGATCCTCCCGGCGTGGCGACGGTCGATGAGGGCGAGCGGCAGCACTTCCTGGCAAGAACCTCGGGTCTCTCAAGCCGTGGGATCGAACGATGGCAGAAGATCGCGGTGGCTCGATCACTCGATGGATCGCCGAGGTCAAGGCCGGCGACCTTGCGGCGGCGCAGCCGCTGTGGGAGGCGCTTTCGCGCGGATGGTGGACCTGGCGAGGGCGCGGCTGCGGGCCTCGGGCCGTCGGGCGCACGACGCGGCCGGGGACGAGGAAGACGCGGCCTTGAGCGCCTTCGACAGCCTCTTTGCCGGGCTGGCGCGGGGCCAGTTCCCGCAACTCGCCGACCGTGACGACCTGTGGCGGCTGCTGGTCGTCATCACCACCCGGAAGGTCCAGGCCCAGGCCCGCCGACGGCTTCGGCAGAAGCGTGGCGGCGGCCAGGTCCGGCCGGCCAGCGATCTCGCCGCGCCCGGCTCCGACGACGACGTCCTCGCCCGCGCCGTCGGCTCCGAGCCCACCCCGGAATTCGCCGCCATGGTCGCCGAAGAGTATCGGAGGCTGCTCGATCGCCTGGATGACGACGTGCTACGCAAGGTGGCCATCCTTCGCATGGAAGGGTACACGACCGACGCCATCGCCGACCGGCTCGGCTGCGCCCGCCGCACCGTCGCGCGGCAACTCGCGCTGATCCGACGAATCCTGGCGGCCGATCCGGAGGCGGACGCGGATTCCGCCTGAGCCCTGTCACAGTTTTTCGACCGGTGGACATCCTCCCGTATGGTGCCCCGCGAGCACCGTCCGCTCGCGTCAACCTGCGGATTCCTGCATACGGGGGTAAGGCCATGAACGAGACCGGCAGGATCTCCCTGGACGGTCTGGATATCGAGCTGGCCCGGCGGATCGACGCGGCCTGCCGGCGGTTCGAGTCCGATTGGCGGGCCGGCAAGCGGCCGGCGATCGGAGATCACCTCGACGAGTTCCCCGGGGAGGGGCGCGGCGTCCTCCGGGCCGAGCTCGAGGCGCTCGAGCGCGAGCTGCGCCAGTCGGATGAGACGATCGCGCCGGGGAGCCCGCCCACCGAGCCCATCCCGGGCCTGGCGAGCCCTCCTGTCCACGAGGAGCCCACGACGGCCCCGCGCGACCAGTCCACGGTCGACCTCGGATCATCCTCGCCGCCCCCCCCGGCCTCCGATCCAGCCCGCGTACGGTACTTCGGCGACTACGAGATCGTCCGCGAGCTGCGCGCGGCGGTATGGGCGTCGTCTTCCTGGCGCAGCAGGTCAGCCTGAATCGTCCCGTAGCGATCAAGATGATCCTTGCAGGCCAGCTCGCCAACGACGTCGACGTCCGCCGCTTCTATACCGAGGCCGAATCCGCCGGCAACCTCGACCATCCGGGGATCGTGCCGATCTACGAGGTCAGCCAGCACGACGGACAGCATTACTTCTCGATGGGCTACATCGAGGGCGAGAGCCTGTCACGCCGGCTGGCAGACGGCCCGCTCGACTCGCGCGAGGCGGCCGCGATGTTCGTGGAAGTCGCCGAGGCGATCGATTATGCGCACAAGCGCGGGGTGCTCCACCGCGACATCAAGCCGGCGAACATCCTGCTCGACCGGTCCGGCCGCCCTCGCATCACCGACTTCGGCCTGGCCCGGCGGCTCGAGGGGGACAATGGGCTGACCGGCTCGGGCCAGATCATGGGGACGCCCAGCTACATGGCTCCCGAACAGGCCGCGGCGTCGAAGCAACTGACGACCGCGACCGACGTCTACGGCGTGGGGGCCGCGCTATACGAGACGCTCACCGGCCAGCCCCCGTTCCGCGGGCCCTCGCCCCTCGAGACCCTGATGGAGGTCCTCGAGAAGCCGCCGGCGTCCCCGCGGTCGCTGGTGCCGGACGTCGACCGGGGCCTCGAGCTGATCTGCCTGAAATGCCTGGAGAAGGACCCGGCGCGACGGTACGCGACGGCGGGCGACCTGGCCGGCGACCTGAAGTGCTGGCTGGCCGACGAGCCCCTGAGCGTCCGGCCGCCAGGCGTCGGGGAAAGGGCCGCCCGCTGGTTGAAGCGCAACGCCCTGGCCGCCCTCGTGGTGGTGGCGATCGGGCTGGTCTGGGGCATGGCGGTCGGCGTCCTGGCGGCGCGCCCGCTGGCGTTGACCGAGGCGCTGCCGCTTTGGCCCCGGGACCTCTCCAACCCACTGGGCTGGGTCCGGCTCGTGCTCGAGCGCGGCGACCTGATCTGGGCGGCCCTGGCGATCGCCGCGATCCCGACCCTCGCGCTGGGCTGGCTGATCGCCGCGCTGGTCCGCCCGCGCGACCGTCGCGGCGCCCTGGCGGCCGCCTCGGCCTGCGGACTGATCGCCGCCGTCGTCACGTCCCTCGTCGCGGGGCCTCTCGCCGCCCAGGACGCGGGAGACGCCTTCGGCCTGGGGCACCAGATCCACCCGATCGACGAGAATTATCTGTTCACCCAGGCGATCATCCGCACCCACGCCCGGTACTCTCGCGAAGACCTCCAGCCCAGCGACCTCGAGTACCTCAAGCAGTTCGTCCCCGCGCCGGTCCGCAATCGCCCCGACATCGCGCTCCAGGTCGTCCCCGCCCGGGCCCGGGCCCAGTACATCAACCGACTGTACGGGGCATTCCGCGGCACCTGGTCGGTCGTGCTTGCGGCGACCTGGTTCTTCCTCAGCGTGAGCACGCTCGGCACTGCGCGGTCGCCACCGCCCGCGAGCGGCGGGCCGGGCCGTTCACGCGGGTCATGGCCTACGCCGAGCTCTACGTTCCGGCCGCCCTCTGGTGCTGCCTGTCGGCGTTGCTCGGCTTCCTTGCGATCCATGCGAGCCGCACGTCCCCAGGATTCACCGCCGCCGTCGTCGTCGCGATGTGCTGGCTGGCCGTCCTCGGCGTCATCCCCTGGCTGGGCTCGATCCGACGCTGGCACTGGCCGGTCAGGGTGTCGATCTCTCTGGCCTGGCTGGCCATCGGCGCCGCCACCGCGTGGTTCACCGATCCAGCCGTCCTGCTCGCCCCGCTCCTCCCCGAATCGCTCGCTCCAGCCGGGTCGCAGCCCGTCGGGAAAGCGCCGGCCGTCCCGCGACCGCCTCGGACGCCCCGCGTCCCCGCCCCGAAACCCCAGCCGAACGAGCCGAGGGCCCAGCAAGTGCTCGACGCCCTGGCGAAGACATACCGCGGCCTGAAGACGTATCGCGATACCGCACGAGCCAGGGTGGTGGCGCCGAGCCTCTCGCGCGAGGGCCGGACGAACACCCTCGAGCTGACCTCCTCGTCGGCCTTCGTGCGGCCGGATCGACTGCGCGTCGAGTTCCAGCGTCGCGCGATCAGCCCGCAGGCCGAAATTGGGCTTGAATTCCGATACCTCCTCGGCATGAAAGGCGATGTGCTGCAACGGGTCTCGACCCGCGATGCACTCCTGGGCCCCCCCGTGTCGCTCGACGGCGAGCTCGGCGGCGTCGCCGGCGGATCGTACTTCCTGGCCCATAACGTCGTCCATTTGCTCCTGGGCACCAGGGGCATCCCTCCCTACCTGAGCGAGCTCGAGCAGGCGAAGCGGCTCGACGACGACCCGGTGTCGGGGGTAAAGTGCCATCGCGTGCAGGGCCTCTCCGGCATGTGGAACGTGACCATCTGGGTGGACGCCCAGTCGGGCCTGCTCCGACGGATCGACCTGAAGAACAGGACGGCCGACTCGTCAATCACGATCGACCCGGTGGCCGACCAGCCCATCTCGGATAAGCTACTCGAGTTCCAGGCCCCGGCCCCGGGGACCCGCGGGCAACCGTAGACGGGGCATCCACAAGCGAGATCGTCGGTGAATTTCGGAGGACCCTCATGGACCAGCTCTTGCGATCCGACGAGCCCGGAGCATTGAACCAGCCGATCGTCGCCATCCCCCGACGATGGTCGCTGTGGCTGTCCCTGCTCGGGTTGATCCCCACGATCCCGCTTGCGGTCCTCTCCTGGCTCGATTCGGAGATGGCCCTGCGCAGGCAGAGACCCGGCCTGGACGGCTGGATCGGCTGGTTCGCGCCGTTCTGGGCGGTCACGCTGGTGCTGGTCATCGGCGTCGCTGCAGCGATCTGGATGCGAGGCGTGCCGGCCTTCGCGGTCTTCAAGGACGGGCTCAAGGTCGATTTCCGTCGCGTCGCGCCCTGGCGGTCGTTCCGAGACCCGTGGAGCTACGGATTCTACGCCTGGGGCGAGGTCGATTATTGCCGATGGTCGCCTTACAAGCCGGGCGTGCTTTCCGTCCACGTCGGAGCCGCCGAGCAGCATCCACCACCAGGCTGGCTCGGGGAGTTGCCCGCCGCCATGATCAAGGTGCCACCCGGGGTGTTCTTCCACCGCGTGCCGGAGCACCTTCGCACCGCGGTCGAATCGGCGATTCGGACGTACGGGAAATGGGTTGATTGATCGAAGGCGAAAGCCATGAATCCGCCTACAAATATCGAGAACGAAGGATTGGACCCGGATCTGCTCCGCCGCATCGACGCGACCTGCCGCCGGTTCGAGTCCGACCGGCGCGCGGGGAAGGCGACGGCGATCATCGAGTACCTCGGCGAGGTACCCGAGGCGGGCCGGCCCGCGCTCCTGGTCGAGCTCGAGGCCCTCGAGCGCGAGCTCGACGACCGGCGGGACGAAACGACGAGGCCGGAGTCCATCCCACCGTCGAAACTCTTCGATGTCTCGACCATCGCGCCGGCCGAGGGCACGGTCCTCCTTGCCGGGTGGGATCAGCCCACGGATGGCCATCGCTCCGCGCACGATTCCCCGACCGGCGTGATGCCCGCGACCGCGAATGAAGAGGCCGCGAGCCCGATTTCCGCGCCGCATCACGTGCGCTATTTCGGCGACTACGAGATCGTCCGCGAGCTGGCCCGCGGCGGCATGGGCGTCGTCTTCCTGGCGCAGCAGCTCAGCCTCCATCGTCCGGTCGCGCTCAAGATGATCCTCGCCGGCCAGCTCGCCAACGAGGCCGACGTCAGGCGGTTTCAGACCGAGGCCGAGGCCGCGGCCAACCTGGACCACCCCGGCATCGTGCCGATCTACGAGGTCGGCCAGCACGCCGGGCAGCACTATTTCAGCATGGGCTTCGTGGAGGGGCAGAGCCTCGCGCAGCGGCTGGGCGACGGGCCGCTGCCGTCCCGCGATGCGGCCGAGCTGATGGTCAAGGTCTCCGAGGCAATCGCTTACGCGCACCGCCGTGGGGTGATCCATCGCGACATCAAGCCGGGCAATATCCTGCTCGACCGCGGCGGCAGCCCGCGGATCACGGATTTCGGCCTGGCGAAGAAAGTGGAGGGCGACAGCAACCTGACGGCCAGCGGCCAGGTCATGGGGACACCCAGCTACATGCCGCCCGAGCAGGCCGGCGGCAAGCGAGCCGAGGTCGGCCCGGCCGCGGACGTGTATGCCATCGGCGCGACACTGTATGCCCTGGTGACCGGTCGGCCGCCGTTCCAGGCCGCGACCGCGATGGACACGGTGCTCCTGGTCATCTCGGAAGAGCCGGTGCCGCCGCGACGGCTCAATGCCGGCATCCCGCGCAACCTGGAGACGATCTGCCTGAAGTGCCTGGAGAAGGAGTCGGCGCGTCGGTACCCATCGGCGGACGACCTGGCCGACGAGCTGCGGCGATACCTGGGCGGTGTACCGATCCTGGCGCGCGCCGGTGGGTGCGGTGGAGCGGGCCTGGCGGTGGTCGAGGCGGAACCGCCTGGCCGCCGCATTGATGACCATCGTCGCGATCCTGACGGCCGCCGGCACGGCGACGATCACCGCGCTGTGGCTGCGGGCGGAGGGCTCCCGCCGCGAGGCCGTGGCCGCCGAAGTGAGGACCCGGCAAGCCCTCGCCGCGGCGGTCGCCGCCGGCGAACGGGCCGACCGCGCACGGGCCGAGGCGGTCGCCGCGGGACAGCGCGCCGAGGCGAACGCCGCGACCGCCCGCCGCGCCGTCAACGACTACCTCGACCGGATCACCCAGAGCCCCCAGCTCCATCGCCCCGGCCTCATCGGCCTGCGCCGCGAGCTGTTGACACTCGCCCTCACGTATTACGAGGGCTTCCTTCGCGATTCGGCGACCGACCCCGAGCTCCGCGCCGAGGCGGCCGGCGCCCGCAACCGCGCCGCCATGATCCTGACCGAGCTGGGTGATACCAGGCGGGCCATGAAGGCCGCCCGCCAGGCCGTGGACCTCGGCGAGCAGCTCGTCCGCGATCATCCCGGCCGCGCCGACTACCGGCACCAGCTAGCGGCATCGCTGAACTCGCTGGCCGGCCCGCTCAGGACCGACCGGCGGCCCGAGGACGCCCTGACCGCCTACCGCCGCGGCATCGAGATCCTCGAGGGCCTGATCAAGGCCGATCCCGGCGACCTCGATGCCGTTGCCGACCTGGCGACGCAGATGTCGAATCTGGCCACGGTCCTGGGCAACATGGGCCGCGCCGAGGAAGCCATGGCACTCCTGATCCGCGACCGCTCTCTTCTCGAGGACCTGGTCCGCCGGACGCCCGGCGCGGTCAAGCCCCGGAACCTGCTGGCCGGCGTCCTCCATTCCCTGGGCGATCACGCCGCCGACCGCGGCCAGTTCGACGAGGCCCGCGGCCTGTATCTGCGCGCCTGGAGATCCGCGAGGCCGTCGTTGCCGACCATCCCGACGACTGGGAGGAGCTGAGCCAGCTTGCGCGCATCGAAAACGAGCTCGGCCTGCTCCACTTCCACAACAACCGCCCGGACGAGGCCCTGGCCTTCTACAAGAAGAGCCGAGAGATCCGCGAGAAGCTCCTGGCCGCCGAGCCGGCGTCGTTCGAGCTCCAGGAATACCTGGCGCGCTCGCTCGAGAACCTGGGCAATCTCTACAACAGCCTGGGCCGACCGACCGAGGCGCTGCCGGACCTGGCACGCTGCCGCGACCTGCGCGCCCGGTTCGTCGCGGCCAATCCCGACAATTCCGAGATGCGCAGCGACCTGGGCGGCTCGTTGCACAACCTGGCAATGTCGTACGAGCAACTGGGCCGCGCGGACGAGGCCGAGCGGCTCTATCGCGAGGCCCTGGTCCACCAGCGGCGGGCCATCAAGGCTCAACCCGCGCACATGAAGTACCGCGCCTACCTGACCAATCACCTGATGAGCCTGGGCGACCTGCTCCGCCGCGCCGGCAAGCTCGACGAGACCGCCAATCTCGCCGATGAGGCCGCCGGGCTCTGGCCCCGCCAGCCCCAGCAACTCCTCCGGCCCGCTCTCCTGCTGGCCGCGTGCGTCGAGTCCGCCGGTGGCGACTCGCCGGAGGCCAGGGGCCGACGCGACCGCCTCGGCCGCGACGCGGTCGAGATCCTCACCCGGGCCTACGACGGCGGCTTCCGCGACCCGAGCTTCTTCCGCACGGCCAACCAGCTCGACCCCATCCGGGGCCGCGACGATTTCCGGGCGCTGGTGCGACGACTCGATGCCCCCGCCGGTGACACTTCAAAAGCCAGATGACCGCGGCCGCGCCGGCGGCCCAGCGGGAACGGGCGACGGGGAATCCTCTAGGCCCCGCCGACCTGGCCCACCTGGCCGGCCTTGGACTCCAGCTCGGTGATCCTGGCCCGCAGGCCCTCGACCTCTTCGCGAGTCGCCAGGTGCAACCGGCTGACCACCGCCATCACCGCCTCGTCCACCTTGCCCTGGAAGTCCCGCCGCGCCTGGTCGGACTGGTTCATCAGGCTATCCACCAGCTCCTTGCCCTCGTGCTCCGAGAGCTTCGCCTGCTGCGCGATGTCCTTGACCATCTCCTCGGCCTTCTCCTTGGTCAGCACCGCCAGGCCCAGTCCGGTGTAGAACGCCTTCTTGATCAGGTCGACCATGGGTGGGGATCTCCGGGGAAGAAATGGAATCGCGGCGACGATACGCCAGCCGCCCTCCATGATACACCAAACGGCCCTTCGCGTCGCAGGGCCGCGGGATCGGGTCCTCACCGATCAGCGCGGCGCCTCCTGCGGCGGCAGCGACAGCCCCGCCAGCGCCACCTCGAATCCCTCGGAGCTGACCTGCAGGTCGCCCGAGAACGGATAGCCGAACATTAGCACGAGGAAGATATTCAGCGAGATCAACACGGCGACCATCGCCGTCAGCGCGATCTGGATCCGCAGGTCGTCGAGCACCAGGAAGTAGGTCAGGCCCACGGTGACGATCCCGCCCAGGATCACCGCGCACCATTCCAGCGGCGGGATGCCGCGCTCGCAGGCGATGATCCGCAGCCGTCGTGCGTTCCAGAAGTCCGACGCCGCCTCGATCGACTCGGTATACACCGCCTTTTCGCTCTCGGTCGTCGGCTCCCAGTCGCGGACCACATTCATCATCTCGAGGCACGCCACGCGTGCCTCCGGCAGGTCTCGTCCCTTCGCCATGACCGCCCACTCCCGATCCATCACCATCCGCGCGTACTCGGTGGCCCGCCGCTGGACCTCGGCCTTCCGGGGCTCAGGCATCCGGCCCGAGAGATAGATCAGCTCCGCCAGCGCGTTGGTCTCGTCGCCGACCAGGGTCACCGCCGCCTGGAACCGCCCCATCGCGTCGACCACGATCAGCCCGAGCAAGACCGCGTAAAGCGTCCCGACGATCGCCAGGTACTGGCCGCTGGCCTCGTGCGAGATCCTGAGGCTGCGGAAGTAGCCGAACCGCCGCAGCAGCATCAGCCCGGCGATGGCCGCAAGCGCACTCGCCCCGACCAGAACGCCGCCGGCCGCGTAGCTATCGATCGTCATGTCGCCACCGTCCTTCAGGGTGACCGCCGGTCCCGCCGCATCACGTAGCGGAAGAACGACAGCAGCCCCGCAAACCTGTACTCGGGGTCAATGTAATGCGCGACGACATAGAATGCGAAGTAATAGGCCCGCGCGAACGCCCAGACCGCGATCGCCAGCAATGCGGCGACCCGAACGCTCGGGGCCTCGATCAGCAGCAGCGCCGAGGCCAGGACTCCCAGGCCGAGGAAGAGAATGCCCTTGATATAGAGCCATCGCGGGCTCCGGATGTCGGCCATCGGTCGTGAACACCCCGTCGCAAACACCCCGCAGTTCGGGCCCGTTCCTCGCTCGGTCGCGATCCGATCAGCCCGAGCCGATCCACCTGGCCACGATCCGCAACCGACGATAGTCGGCGACCCACCCTCCGTCGCGATGGAGGCTCGCCCGGGCCAGGTCGTCGACGCGGCCGAAGAACGCCTCGCGATCGTCGGGCGGTACGCGGTCGACCAGGTCGCGCGCGAACATCCACGCCCAGTTCCTCAGGCCGTCCTCGCCCTCGAGCGGTGTCGGCCGATCGAACAGGACGGCGTGGGTCACCTCCAGCCCGTCGCGCTCCAGCATCGCAGCATATTCGCCCACGCTCGGGAAGTACCACGGATGTTCCCAGGCACCCAGGCCGAACGCCCGCGAGGCCGCATCGAGCGCCGCGGCGATCACCGCCACGTTCCCCCGGCCGCCGAGCTCCGCCACCAACCGGCCGCCGGCGCGCAGCGCCCGTCGCACGCAGGCGACGGCCCGCTCGGGCGGCTTGACCCAGTGCAGCGCCGCGTTGGAGAACACCGCGTCAAACGGCTCGTCGAAGGCGAAGTCGCGCGCATCGGCGACCTCGAAGCGGATGCCGGGGAACTGCCGGCGCGCCTCCGCGATCATCTCGGCCGAAAAATCGATGCCCACCACCCGCGCGCCCGCCTCGGCGATCCGCGCCGACAGGTGGCCCGTGCCGCAGCCCAGGTCGAGCACCCGCTCGCCGGCACGCGGCTCGAGCAGTTCGATCAGCGATGCCCCATGCTTCCAGACGAACGAATGCTTGTCGTCGTAGAGATCGGCATCCCAGTGCGTGGCGCGGTTCGTATCCATAAGGACCAGTCTACCATATCGCTCGCCCCCGAGAATCGCCGACGAACAGCCTATCCCCGACTTTTGTCCGGGAGGTATGCTGTTGGCGAGAGGACGCCCGAAAATCCTGGCTGAGGACACGGCTGATGTCAAGCGGCGCGATGAACGCGGATCGACCCGAGGAAGCGACTCGGCGCGGGTTCCTGGGCGCCCTGGCCGTCGGGACGGCCCACTCCCTGTTCCGCGGCGACGCGATCGCTCGGGCCGCGGGCGCCGGCCGCGACGCCGGGGGCGAGCCGGCCGGGGCCCTCGCCGCCAACGAGGATTACTGGTCTCAGATCCAGCGCTGTTTCGACGCGGATCGGACCATTATCAATCTCAACAACGGCGGAGTCAGCCCCGCGCCGTCGCACGTCCTGGAGCAGATGATCCGCGACCTGCGCTTCTGCAACGAGCTGCCGGCGCACCACATGTGGCAGGTGCTCGAGCCGCGGGTCGAGACCGTCCGCCGCGTGCTGGCCGCCCAGTTCGGCTGCGACCCCGACGAGCTGGCGATCACGCGCAACGCCTCCGAGGGGATGGAGACCCTGATCCTGGGCCTCGACCTCGCCCGCGGCGACGAGGTGATCGTCACTGACCAGAATTACCCCCGGATGCTCACCGCCTGGGACCAGCGGGCCCGCCGCGACGGGGTCGTCGTCAAGCGAGTCGCGTTCCCCGTCCCGCTCGCCTCGCCGGGCCAGCTCGTCGAGCGGATCGGCCGCGCGATCACCCCGCGCACCCGCGTCATCGAGCTCCCCCACATCGTCAACCTGACCGGCCAGATCCTCCCCGTGCGCGACGTGGTCCGGCTGGCCCGCGACCGGGGGATCCTCGTCTTTGTCAACGGCGCCCACTCGTTCGCCCACTTCCCGTTCACCCGCGACGCGCTCGAATACGACTTCTTCGCCACCAGCCTGCACAAGTGGCTGCTCGCCCCGATCGGCACCGGGTTCCTCTACGTCCGCAAGGCTCGGATCGAGTCGATCTGGCCGCTGATGGCCGCCCCGGCCGACATGGCCCGCGACATCCGCAAATACGAGGAAATCGGCACCCACCCGGCCGCCAACCACAACGCGATCGCCGCCGCGCTCAGCTTCCACCAGAGCATCGGCGACGAGCGCAAGGCGGCGCGGCTGCGATACCTCCGCGACCGATGGGCTCGTCCGCTCCTCGAGGCGGGCCGACGCGTGACCGTCTGGACCCCGCTGGACGACGACCAGGCGTCCTGCGGGATCGCGCTGGTGGGCATCGAGGGGATCGACCCGGGCAAGCTCGCCGCGCATCTCCTCGACCGGCACAAGGTCCTCACCGTCGGCATCCACCACGCCGACTTCTCGGGCATCCGGGTCACGCCCAACGTCTACACGACGCCCCGCGAGATCGACGTGTTCACCGAGGCCCTGCGCGGAGTCCTGGCGCGTGGCATCGCCTGACCTCGGCCGGCCATGCCAGCCGTCACACGCGGTTGCGTTCCGGACCAATCTCGGCGAAATTGGTGCGGAGAGAGTCGCGAAGATGTCGGGTGGGTCGAGCGACACGAAGCAAGGCCCACCGAGAGTTGCCGGGTGTTCCGGGATGGATCCGACCTCCGAGCGCGACACGATGTCCATCGACGGATGCCTCGAGAAGACCATGCCCCGACGCCCACCATCCGCACGATCGCGGTCTCGCAGCAAGGGCCGGGGCGACTCCGCGCCCGCGACACCGGCCCGCGGCCGGCGGCCCCGATGGATCCTGGCCGTCCTGGCGGTCGCGGCGGCGGTCGCGGCGGTCGCGCTGGCGCGACGAGTCCCCGAGTCGCCGGCCCGGTTGCGCGGCGAGGCCGAGCGTGCCGCGAGCCAGGGCGACTGGCGATCGGCGCTGCGATCCTGGCGGGCATTCAATGCCTCGGGATCGGCAAGCGAATCAACCTACCTGGCCGAGGCGACGGCAGCGCTCAGGCTCGCGATGGCCCGCCAGGCCGAGGCGGGCCTCCGCAAGGCCCTCGACCTCGACCCGTCCGACGCCGAGGCCTGGAAGCTGCTGCTCGAAATCCTCCGCGTCGAGGACCGCGCACTCGACGCCCAGAACGTGGTCTGGGCTTCCTATGACCGCGTACCGCCCGAATCGCGCCCCGGCCTGCTCCGCGAGCTGACCCTCGCCCTCCTGGCCGATGTCCCCGATGACCGCGCGCGCTTGGCCATCAAGCGATGGATCGACGCCGACCTCGCCGATGTCGACGCCCGCGTGGCGCTGCTCCGCCGCATGGCCGCCCAGCCCCGCGCCGAGGACCCCGACCGCCGTGCGCGGATCGCCGAGCTCGAGGAGCTGGTGTCGGCGCACCCCGATCATCCGGGCGCCCGCGAGGCGCTCGTCACCGAGCTGGCCGACGCCGGCGAGCCCGGCCGCGGCCGTACACTGCTCGACGCCTGGCTCGGTCCCGAGGACGACCGCGACGCCCGATACTGGCGGCTCCGCGGCCGCTGGGCCCTGGAATACGACCAGGATCCCCGGCGGGCGGCGCCCGCGTTCCGCCGCGCCCTCGACACATTCCCCCACGACTGGCGGTCCTGGTCGGGGCTCGCCCGCGCCCTGGCCCGGCTCGGCAAGCCGGCCGAGGCCCGCCAGGCCGCCGCATCCGTCGTCCGCATCCGCGAGGCGCTCGAGCCGACCGCGCCTGCGCCCGCCTCGACGGCGACTTCCGCCACCTTGAAGACCCCCAGACGCGCCGCGACCTCGCCGAGCTCGCCCGCCACGTCGGCCTCACCCGCCTGGCCGACGCCTGGCTCTCCGAGGCCCACGCGCAGGCCGGCCCCGCGCCCCGCGAGACCAGCTCGCCCGTCCCCTGAATGCCCCGATCGGTTCGGCTCGCGAACGGCCGAGCGACGGGCCGGCTGACTCCGACGTCACACGGCAGCCAATGACGGGCCGGGCGCGGCCGTTGGCGACGTCGGCGGGCGGAAAATAGAACCAGGTCCAGGCAGTAAGTCCCTTCGCCTCGGATCGCGGCCGATGGCCGCCCCGCGAGCCGGGACCAAGGCGGTCGCGCCCGCGGTCGGGTCCGACACCGGACGGCGGGCAACGCGGGCCCCGGGCCGGCCGGAACCGGGGCGACCAGCGGCATGACCGGACCCGGGACGGCATCGAGACCGGTCCGGCCCGCCGGCCCTTCGCCGGGGTCGGGGCGGCCCGGGACCGGCCGGCTCGACCCCGGGGCGGAAGGCGGGCCTTCGCCGTGAACTCGTCCGCCGCTCCGCCTGCAAATCCAGTCACGGCCTTTCCATTTCCGTCCCGATCGGATGGCGGCCGATCACGGGGACATAGGTCGGAATCATGGGGCCAGCAGCCGACGAGCGCGGGCCCTGGCCAGCCGCATGACATGTTCAAGCCGGAGGTACTGATCCAGCTCTTCCGTCTCGGTTGCGCTCAGGCCGTCGCCCTTTTCGCGGGCCACCAGGTCGAAGACGCGCCGGCGGGTGGCCTCGGACGGCCGAAACGTGGCGACGTGCTCCGAGGACGGCCCGGCCGCGATGAAGTCGATGAATTCCTCGTAGGCCCGGAACTCGGTCATGCCGGCCTCCTCGCGATCCCGCCTCGCCAGCCCATTCGAGCAGGAATCACCGGGATTCCCCCATGAGAGCAGCCTAGCAGAAATACGATCGGGCGGAACCGGCGGGCGGGACGGGTCACAGGGGTGCGACCGATGTTTGATGTGAGGAGTCGCACGGGGGTGAGGACCCGGCGACTGACGTCGCCGGTTTGCCCGGCCGGTCGCACGGCGCGGGGCAGGTCGGACGTCACCGCTCTCACGGCGCCGAATTGGGCGAACCGGCGACGTGAGTCGCCGGGTCCTCGAGGCCGGCCTGACATCATTGGTGGGTCATACCCGATCACAGGCTCACGACATCTGCGCCTTCCGGCCCGAGCCCTCACCAGCCGCGGCGCGTTGAGGCCCCACGCCGCCACAGGCCGGTGTGTCGTGACGCAGGCTATCCCGCGTCCATCGAGATCACCCGCGGTCCGATCCTCCGACCGTCCGGAACCGGCACAACCGGCGGCGTGACCGGACCCGGGGCGGCATCGCGGCCGGTCTGAACCGGCCCGCCGGCCCTTCGCCGGGGTCGGGGCGGCCCGGGACCGGCCGGCGGGATTCCGGAAAACAAAAAATCCGGCGATGCCCTCTCGCATTGCGACATCGAACAATCCACAATAAGACGTCTGCCTGTCGATGACGCGATCGGGCGATGAGCGGAACGATGAGGTCCGGCCATGCGCGAAGCCTTGAGGTCGGACAGGAAGAGCTTGAACCCCGGAAACGCAGGAAAGACGGAAGTAGAGAGGAAACCCTGCATCCGGCTGACTTGCTTGCTTCCGCGCGTTCCATGTATTTCGAGTTCACGAAATCCGCCCTCGGTCGCGACAGCCGGCAGATTGCATACACAGTGGTCGAAACCAAGCGGCCGGTGCGGACCCAAGTGATCGGCGGATGGCCGCGACAGCGGACGCTCACCGCCATCTTGGACAACCCGGCCCGGTCTGAGCCGCAGTCGGCCGGCGGGCGGATCGAGACAACACAGGAGGAGTTCGCCGACTCCAAGGTCATCCACAGCCTCGATCCGATCAGCCCGGACGCCGACGAAACCATTGTCGGCTATATCAAGATCCAATCGGCCGGGCGGTGTTGATGAGGGTGACAACTAGCTGCGTCCCAAATCGGAGCACTAAATCGGTCCACGCAAGGGGGAAAGTAGCTAGGCGCCGAAATATCGTCGCTTTCCGCAAACCCTCGGAGTGGCTTGATTTCCGGGTTGCGTGCATCTATTTGGCTGGGCCCGAGTTCGGAGCACACATGAGAGTTATACTCGGTTCGCTTGTCTTTAGTGACTGTCCCATAAGTGGGTTTACGAAGCCGCCCGGTAGTGGAACTCGGCCTCCGTCCCCTTCGGCTCAAGCCGATTGAGCATCAACTGGATCATGGCCAACTTGACGAATGCCTCCGACGATAAGACCGTCTTCTCCCGGTCCAGGCTCAGCCGCCGGCACCTCGTCAGCCAGGCGAACGTCCGTTCCACCGTCCAGCGGATCGGCAGCCGTACCCAGCCCCCGGTCCCCTCTGGCTTCCGCACGATCACCAGGTCCCAGTCGGCGTTGGTCTCCACCCACTCGTAGAGCGCATAGTTGTGATACTTGTTATCGGCGTACATCCGCACGACCTTGCCCATCGGCTGGCCCTCCAGCCGGGCGAACAGCTCGGCCGCCGCCCTGGCGTCGTTGACGTCGGCGGCGGTCACCAGGATCGCCAGCAGCAACCCCATGCTGTCCACGACGATATGCCGCTTGCGGCCGTCCACATTCTTGAAGTTGTCGCGGCCCCGCTGCTCGCCGCCGGAACTGGCGTTGACCGACTGGCTGTTGACGCTGGCGGAGGTGCGCGGGTGGTAGGGCTTCTCGGCCGTGCGGGCCTTCGTGCGGAGCCGGTCGTGGATGTGATCCAGGGTGCCGTCGTGCCGCCACTTGTCGAAGTACCGCCAGACGGTGCTCTTGGGCGGGAAGTCCTTGGGGAGATACCGCCACTGGCAGCCGGTGCGGGTGAGGTAGAAGACGGCGTCGACCACCGCCCGCAGATCGGTCTTGCGGGGCCGACCGCCGCCGGGTTCGGGTGGCAGGTGGGGTTCGATCAGGGCCCACTGGTCATCGGTGAGGTCACTCGGGTAAGGGTGCAATCTCATACCGTGATTACGCCCGCTACACCCCATTTGTTCACCTTATGGGACAGTCACTAAGTCTCGCCGTTGTGTTCGCTTGTTCGCTCGTCTTATCAATTATTGGCAATGCCTGGCTCGGGCTCGACGACCCGAGCGCCGCAAAAGGCTTCTTTGGCTTCGGAATACCCATGGTCCTCGCGGCGGTGGGGACTCTCGCCCTGTGGTCGGATGAAAAGGCGTTGCAAAAAACGCTAGGAGGGGCGAGTTTAGCCGTTGGCATCTTCTGTGGCGTGTGCGTCTTCATCTTGGTAGCAGGGTCGGTGTGGAACTCATCCAACAAGGTTCTGAGCAACGGGACTCCATCGGCTTCTTCTCAGCAAGCTGAGCCTGGGTTCTATCCTGGACTTGCATTTGGAGCAGTTATGGTGGTATGCAGCGGCTTCGGAATCGCTACGATGCTTGAGTCTGAGAAAAGGTCGAGAATCGAGAGGAGACGGAATTAATGGCCGACAAACGCCTTCTGTATGCCTACAAGGGAGGTAGATGTGCGCATTGCGGGAAGACTGTCGAGGATGTCTTGGCGGCATTTGGAACGGTCTCCCAGATTTTTCATTTTAACCACGTGAAGCCTGATAATAAGCATCCCGACTATGACAATGTGATCAGGCGAGTCGTCTCGTCGGAAGTCCTCGACGAACTTGACAAATGCGTGCTTTTATGCAGTTTTTGCCACGGCATTCTACATGGACAAGATGGCAAAGGAACACTGACAATAACTAGCGAGATTCGAGGCAAGCGAGTCAGCCAGACGGTGACCGGCCAAATTATAATACAGTTTACCCCAGATGATTCTGGGAAGCCAAGGTTGAGCTTCTTTACAGACGAGGACATAAAAATAATACCATATAAAGTCTACCGCGGGGGAAAGAAACCCAAGATTCTAACGCGTGGGGAATTGGAGCATCGTAATCTCTTATTGCGTTATATGTTAGAGACAAAATCCGGGAAGCAACTTTTGATTACAAACTTGAGTGGGCGCCAGCTCTTTCATGCTCTTAAGGCCGACGATGACCACCTGAAGGTGACCGCTCACTACGGTTTCTCGCCGGTGGGAGCCACTCTGGCGGATGACAACGGGAAACCCGCCTGTTGGGTACGGAAAGGAAGAGCGATTTTCAAGAGTGGTACCATAGAAGAAGATGGCGAATACTCGTTCCTCGCAGAGTACCAAGAGCTGAGCAAGGTAGTAGGTGCGCGAGATCGGGACGCCCTTGGTCGCTGATATTCCTTCCCGTAGGAACCGAAAACAACGAACCCTAACCCCTTACCGAGACCCAGTTGCTTGGCGCTTTGCCGCGTCAGAGAGACGGCTGGCCCAGATCAGCCTCGAACCCGAAACACTACTCGCTCGACTGGCTCGCCTGCTGGCATCGCCTCACATTCCATCCGATTCTCAAGGACGCCCTTATGCGACGAGGCATGCGGGTCCATCATCAAATCCCACCACCAGTGCTGATCTAGGCTACGGTCCACGGAGCGAGCTCCATCACGGATCTGGTCGATGGTCAGCTCAACCGAGAGGTCAGCACTCGCCTCAAACATCGCCCGGACCTCACGAAAGAAAGTGCGCCAGTCTGCCATTGTCTCCGCTCCTTAGGTTCGTCTGCTTGCCACATCAGGATGCGACCATGCTAACTTGGGCAGGCGTGTTGTCCAGGGATAAGTCCGTCATTGGCCACGACATAGCGGGACGGGGCCGCAACGGGGCCGCAGCTCGCAAATCCAGCCCCCTGTTGCCTGCTATCCTTCCGACCCTTCGGCCCGCCCGGCCGATTTCGCCCCGGGGCGAGGTCGGCAGGCCGGCCGTCGTGCGCGGCCCCAAACGCGACACCGAGAGTCGGTCCCGGAAGGGACTTGAAGGGTGCTCGGCTCGCCACGACGATTGGACCTTGCGGTTCCCGAGGCACTTCGATAGTGACGATGCACCTCTGCCATCTGACCACTGACCGTTTCGCAGAGCTGATGCTGACGGTCGTTCAGACACTCCGCCTGCTACATCAGTCTTTCACTCATACAATAGATTATTAGAATCTACTAAAGTTTTTTGCTATCAGCGACAACGCGAGCACGCGCGCAAGCCGGATTTTTTTTCAAGCATGGATTTTTCCCTTGCGTTCTCAAGAACCAGATACCTATCCTTCAGAGCTTTGGATCTCGACGTTGAGCAGGTTTTGACCTTGGAGAATCGATGAAGATCACGAGAGCTTTGCTCGGTTGCATGGCGGGCTTTATCCTGGTTCTGGGAGCCCCAGATGCCAGGGGAGATGTGTTCGTTCAGTGGAAGGCGTCCGATGGGGGCAATGACCACTACTACGATTTCGTCGATTTCGGCACGAACACGAGTTGGACCGAAGCAAACGCATATGCCTCATCTCACACTTATCTCGGCTTGAGCGGCCATCTCGTCACGGAGAACAGCCAGCCGGAAGACGACTTCCTCCATAACGCGTTCGGAAGCTACATCGGAGATCCGAACACTGGTGTGCCCGGGATTTATGCATGGATCGGTTTAACGGATATCGGGTCCACCGGATCGTTCCATTGGATCACGGGCGAACCTTTGACTTACACGAACTGGCGCCTCCTGAGCCTAACTTCATCGGAACCGAGCACTACGGACACCTGTGGATCAGGAAGTTCACCGGCACGGACGTTGATCTGAACGGAACTCCTACATGGAGTTGGAATAATGCCATCGACGCCCCGTTCGGCTCAGATCCGTCGGCATACCAGGGAGCGATCATCGAATTTGAGGGCGCAGCAGTACCCGAACCAACATCCCTGGTCACTATCTCGCTTGGTGCGCTCTCATTCCTCGGATACGGCTGGCTAAGGTCACGCCTCGCCAGAATCCGGCCGGCTCGCTCAATGGTCTAGTTGTCCCTGGGAAACTATCCTCCGCTTGCCGATATGCGTTGAGGGCCGCAGCCTGCGTCTCGATGACGAGTGGCCCGTCATCCGTTCACAGGGATCTCTCAACGTCGTGGCCGCCCGGTGAAGTCCTCGACCCGGAAGTCAAAGTCCTCGACCCGGAAGTCAGCCGGCCGGTCGAACGTCTCGCCGGTCGGCCGGACGGACCGGACCCGCTGGACGGCCCCGTACCCTTCGAGGTCGGTCCCCAGGACCGAGTTCGGCCGGAGAGGGCAGGAAAAAGACTGGAACCACGAAGGGCACGAAGGACACGAAGCATAGGGACGTAGTCGCGGGGCGCGGTTGTAACGGCCCTTTGTGATCTTCGTGCCCTTCGTGGCTGATCTCCTGGACCGAGCCCGGCGGTCCGCGGGGCTGCCGGGACTGCGCCTCTGGTGTCAGACCAGAATGGCACAAGGATAGCTCAAGTCCCTGAGGGACAAAGATTTGTGTCTCATTCATCAACGAGTGCTATTTTATCTTCTCGTATGGTATGATCCCCCGTTCGATCAGGGCCTTGGCCTTCTTGCGAGTCATCCGCAGCAGCGGATGCGGCTTCGGCCGCCGCTTCACCGCACGCGGTTCGTAGCGGTCCGGTCGGTCCCCCACGCGCTTCTTGCCGATCAACATCACCAGCCGCGGCAAGTCCGATGCGATCCGCTCCGCGTCGTACAGATGCGACGCCTCGAAGTTCCTCACCGTGTGCAACGACCCCTTGAAACTCAGCCGACGCGGCTCGATACCCTCCGCCCGCGCCGCCTCGGCCATCACGCCGCGGATCAGGTTGTACGCCAGCAGGTGCGCCGCCACCTCCTTCCTCACCATCTCCGGGCTCCGCGTCCGCAGGATATCCATATGCATATCCGACTTGAGCGTCCGCAGGTCCAGCTCCGCGTGCCACCGCCGCCGGAACAGCGCCGCCAGCTCCTCGATCGGGTACTCCTTCGCATCCAGCAGCGTCGTGGCGATCACCAGCTGACGCACCCGCTTGGTCTTGTCGGTTATCCTCACGCGGACCTCGCGGATCGGTAGCCACTTCGGCATCGCCTCGTATTCCTCCCGGCTCATCCAGGCGGGGATCTGCTCGGGCCTCCTCCACACGGCGACGTGATCGTCCCGGCCCAGCCGCTGCCCGCACCGGAAGTCGGACCGTCGGCGCTGATGCAGCCGCATCACCACGTTGACGCCCCGCGCCTTCAACGTCGCGATCGCCCAGTAGGAGCAGAAGAGTCGGTCGGCCAGCACGATGTCGCCGGGGCGGAATTCGTCAATGACCATGCGCAGCAGCGCCAGCTCGCCGGTCTGCTTGCCACGATAGGGGCCGAGCGCGGCATCGAGGACCGTGCCGACGGCCAGGCTGAAGACGACCACCAGCCGCGCGATCGGGAAGCCCAGCCCGGGGGCCTGGCTCCTCGGCTGGGGGTACTCCTCCTGGTTGCGCCGCGTGTCGGGCATGGACACGGTCGAGCCGTCGATGATCTTGACCGGGCGGAGATGGAAGAGCCAGGAGGGATCGGCCTTGTCGTGGATCGCTCGTCCGGTGCGGCGGACCAGGTCCCAGAAGACGCCCTCGGGCAAGCGGTCTCGGGCCTCGCAGTAGCTGGCGGTCGCGGGCGAGACCGGCGGGAGCCCGCGGTCGTGGCGGAACTTCTGGAATCGGTTGACGGCATCGTCGCAGGAGTGGTCGTCGGAGAGGACCTGCGAGAGGAACAAGCTCAGGGTGATCCAGGGGAGGTAGATCCGCTCCCTCCAGTGATGGCCCAGGGCGCGGCAGGCGGCCTCGACGCGGAAGCGGGAGAGGAGGGCCAGGAAGGGGAGCCCCTGGTGGGAAGCGAGCTGTTCGCGGGTGGAGACGAATTGGTCACGGGGGTCCGTTGCGGTAGACTTCGCCATGGTGGCCTCCTTGGTGCGGCGACTGGCGGGGAGTTGATAACCGCGAGTCTACCCACCAAGGGGGCCGCTCAGCATCCCCGAGGCGTCGTGGCGCAAGTCGGACGCCCCCGGATGCTTACGTTATAGCTCAAGTCCCTGAGGGACAAAGATTTGTGTCTCATTCATCAACGAGTGCTATTTTATCTTCTCGTATGGTATGATCCCCCGTTCGATCAGGGCCTTGGCCTTCTTGCGAGTCATCCGCAGCAGCGGATGCGGCTTCGGCCGCCGCTTCACCGCACGCGGTTCGTAGCGGTCCGGTCGGTCCCCCACGCGCTTCTTGCCGATCAACATCACCAGCCGCGGCAAGTCCGATGCGATCCGCTCCGCGTCGTACAGATGCGACGCCTCGAAGTTCCTCACCGTGTGCAACGACCCCTTGAAACTCAGCCGACGCGGCTCGATACCCTCCGCCCGCGCCGCCTCGGCCATCACGCCGCGGATCAGGTTGTACGCCAGCAGGTGCGCCGCCACCTCCTTCCTCACCATCTCCGGGCTCCGCGTCCGCAGGATATCCATATGCATATCCGACTTGAGCGTCCGCAGGTCCAGCTCCGCGTGCCACCGCCGCCGGAACAGCGCCGCCAGCTCCTCGATCGGGTACTCCTTCGCATCCAGCAGCGTCGTGGCGATCACCAGCTGACGCACCCGCTTGGTCTTGTCGGTTATCCTCACGCGGACCTCGCGGATCGGTAGCCACTTCGGCATCGCCTCGTATTCCTCCCGGCTCATCCAGGCGGGGATCTGCTCGGGCCTCCTCCACACGGCGACGTGATCGTCCCGGCCCAGCCGCTGCCCGCACCGGAAGTCGGACCGTCGGCGCTGATGCAGCCGCATCACCCACGTTCATGCCCCGCGCCTTCAACGTCGCGATCGCCCAGTAGGAGCAGAAGAGTCGGTCGGCCAGCACGATGTCGCCGGGGCGGAATTCGTCAATGACCATGTGCAGCAGCGCCAGCTCGCCGGTCTGCTTGCCACGATAGGGGCCGAGCGCGGCATCGAGGACCGTGCCGACGGCCAGGCTGAAGACGACCACCAGCCGCGCGATCGGGAAGCCCAGCCGGGGGCCTGGCTCCTCGGCTGGGGGTACTCCTCCTGGCGCTGCGTGTCGGGCATGGACACGGTCGAGCCGTCGATGATCTTGACCGGGCGGAGACGGAAGAGCCAGGAGGGATCGGCCTTGTCGTGGATCGCTCGTCCGGTGCGGCGGACCAGGTCCCAGAAGACGCCCTCGGGCAAGCGGTCGCGGGCCTCGCAGTAGCTGGCGGTCGCGGGCGAGACCGGCGGAGCCTGCGGTCGTGGCGGAACTTCTGGAATCGGTTGACGGCATCGTCGCAGGAGTGGTCGTCGGAGAGGGCCTGCGAGAGGAACAAGCTCAGGGTGATCCAGGGAGGTAGATCCGCTCCCTCCAGTGATGGCCCAGCGGGCGGCAGGCGGCCTCGACGCGGAAGCGGGAGAGGAGGGCCAGGAAGGGGAACCCCTGGTGGGAAGCGAGCTGTTCGCGGGTGGAGACGAATTGGTCACGGGTCCGTTGCGGTAGACTGCGCCATGGCGGCCTCCTTGGTGCGGCGACTGGCGGGGGTTGATAACCGCGAGTCTACCCACCAAGGGGGCCGCTAAGCATCCCGAGGCGTCGTGGTGAAGTCGGACGCCCCCGGATGCTTACGTTATCCTTGTGACATTCGGGTCAGGAACCTTAAACAAAGGTTCCTGACCCCTTTGCCTTTCTCCACCGGTCTGCCAGCAGGGTTGCGTTGCCTGGAAAAAGCGAAAGGCACATGACGATGGCACGAGTAGTTCATGTAATGCGTGGTCATCTCGCCGTAACTACGGAACTCCAAGGAGGCCTTATCGTTTGCAGAGATACACTCACTTGCGGTCCAAGTGATATTTACCTGAGGAAACACAGGTTGGGACGCACTCGTTTCTGGCGGAGAATCCATGGAGGTAAGGGACGACCGATGGATCACGACATCATAAACAGCCGTGATCTGACGAGGCGGTTGAGGGCAGCTAGGACTCGGGGTGGGACGATTTGCCTGTGGATTAATGCAGATGATTGGTCCGATTTTGTATTCATGTGCTGGGCGGCGGATGCGTTGCAAGATCATTCTGGCGACGGAGTCACCATCCGAGTAATATTATTTTCAAAAGAACAGCTAGACAGTGTGTTTACGTCTAAGCAGGTGGCGGACGCGATTAGCGAGGCGGTGATAGTATCCGAGGGTTTCCTACTCCCCTTAGCTCGGTTGTGGCGAGCCTTTGCGGCTGGAACGCCAGGAGAAGTCATGGCGATGGCAAAATCCGTAAGCTTGGAGGGCGCGAAGCAATTTATTGAGTCATATGCGATGGTATTTGGTCGAATAAGAAATGGAAGTATTCAGTTGTCTGAATACGACAGATGTTTGCTTGGCTGTCTTTTACGACAGACTTGGAGAAAGCCGTCTGATATTCTGGAGGCCTTATTGGGCAAGCCAAACTATGTCCCTCCGGAATACTCGCGACGACGTCTCGAGGATTGGTCTGCTCACGCTGGAGGGACTTTTGTAATTGAATCAGGAGAAGATGTTGATTCTGTTTCGCCTTGGGCTGCTGTAGCCTACAGGCTAACGGATCGCGGAGAGTTGCTCGTAAGAGAAGGGTCGCCGAGTGGACTAGATGCCCCGGCAATGTGGATTGGTGGTACAAATGTCTATAAGGAATGGTTATATGATAAGACAGAGAAACGGTTTGTGCCTAGAGGTGGAGAGAGGAACATAATTCGCCCTGCAAAGGTAGTTATGTCGCTCCTACACGCCTTTTTGGTCCCTTCCTGGCGAATCGAGCCTTTGGGGCCTCTTATCGGTGTCCATCCGCATCATCTCCACCCGTGACACAATAGGGGGACATGAGAGCAAAAAGGGGGATATGCTGGAACGGCGTGAAGGGACATTCGTTAAGGGTTTGCTGGCATAAGACTTAAGACGAGAGGTCGCAGGCGGCACTCTCGGGATGTTGCTCAGAAAACCCCCTGTCCACGTCTGGGGCCCTAACGATGGGCAAGTACTCCGACACGATGATGGACCACGTGCTGTCGCCGCGGAACGGCGGGGTGATGGAGCATCCCGACCTGACTGGCCACGTAGGGACGCCCGGTCGGGGAGCTTTCTTGATTCTGTTTCTCAGGGTCCGGAGACCGGATCGCGGCGGCCAAGTATCACACGGTCGGCTGCGGGCCGACGATCGCTGCGGGTCGATGTTGTCGGAGCTGTCATCGGCCGGACGATCGCCGATGCCGGGCCTGACACGGACGATTTGATGCGGCGCTGGAAGGTGTGCCGCCGGATAAATTGCATTGCCCGGCGATGGCGATCGCGGCTTTGCACGATGCGTTAGCAAGAGGCAATCGGCAGGCTGTGGGCGATGCGGCACCAGGTTGATCGTCGCGGGACATCCGGCCGCTAGAGGGGCCAGCGGTTAATGTAGGGGCGGCCATGCGATTGGTTGGCCTGGAACCCGAGGCGGCCTGTGCCGACTTGCCGGAAGGTTATCGGCAAGCCTCCCGGCTGGTTGAGCAAGGGCACAGGGATGAGGCGCGGTGCTCTTTACGCCGAGTTGGAAGAGTCCTGTTCGGCGTCGGGTCCAGACCTCAGATTGTGCGCCCTGATCTGCAACGATCTGGCCGTCCTCGCGATCATTGAGGGACAACATCGACGAAGCGCGGCGGGCCTGGCAGGCGGCGCTGGACATCGATCCCGATCGCCGGATTGCCCCGTCTGAACCGCGACCTCCTGGTCGCTGAGTTCGATCGCGTTGATTCCCCCGACGAGCCGATGGGTTTGACCCTGGCCCCGAATCCGTCGGCGATGGTCCACGGCCCCGGGCACCCCGATACGGCCTGGCCTGAGATTGGGGTGCTGGTTGATCGTCGAGCGACCTCAGCCGGGGGTGGCTGTGCTCAGCTTCCTGTTCAACCGGCCCTCGACCGGCGGCGGGAACATGCACACCGCCGGGCTGGTCGAATCCCTCGACCGCTCGGTGTATACGCGGTTCGGCATCCCTTCGCCCGGTTCGCACCCTGGGGGATCGGTCGGGTCGATGAGCCTCCGCCCGGCGTTGGCGAGGTGCTGGAATTCGAACCGCAGGAGTGGAGCATCCGCGAGATCCAGGCGCGGTTTCGCCTCGCTGTGGAGGCGTTCGGGCCAGACCATGTAATCATCACCGACGCCTGGAACATGAAGCCGCTCCTGGCCGAGGCGGTGCGCGGTTATCCGGATCCCCTCCGTCCAGGGGGAGGAGTACCCCTGCCCGCTGAACAACATCCGCCTGCTGGCCGACGGTCCCGAGCATGTCGAGCAATGTCCGCGAAACCAGCTCGCCACGCCAGCCATCTGCCATCGCTGCCTGGTTGACCGCGGGCACCACGCCGGGGCGCTGCACCAGGTCGAACGAGTGGCTCGCCGGCGTCGGGACGCCCGAATACGACCAGGCGCTGTGCCGCTGGTCGCTCCTGGATGCCGAGGCAGT
>CAVYTQ010000027.1:0-154599 GCA_963771445.1 uncultured Planctomycetota bacterium
CGTGTCAGACCACGTTTGCGGTTCTTTCCCGACCGCCCCGACCGGTCCGACGATGTGCCTCAGTGTCAGATCGCCGCTTCCCGCACGAAACTCGGTGTCACAGCGAAGCTCGGACGTAGCAAGTCGGCCCAGCCCGCTGTTGCCTGCCATCCTCCCGACCATCCGGCCCGCCCGGCCGATTTCGCCCCGGGGGCCGGACCGGCCGGGGCGGGTTCGGGGGGCCGGCCGTCGTGCGCGGGCCCGATCGCGGCAACACTCACCCTAACCCCTGGGCTCGTCCGACCGCGGGGCGAGGGTCTGGTCGCCGATCCGCCGCCGCCAGTATGCCGGGTCGGACTCGATCTCGGCCAGGAAGCGGCGGGCGATCGGCTGGGGCGGGCGATTGCCCTGCTCCCAGGAACGCACAAGACCGCGGTGTCCAAGACCGCGGTGTCAGATCTCCGTTTTCCGCCTCGCTAAGCCGCCCGGTTGTCAGATCGCAACCCTGTGCCATGAAACAGATTGGGAAATATGAAGTCGATGCGTGCGGTTGAGTGACTTATCGCCGTGGAGTAGAATGCCAGCAGCCGAGCTCGGATCATCCAATCTCGTTCCGTGCCTGCCATTCACGAGGGGGAGATCGCATGCCGACCAAAGATGAAGAGGCCATGGCGCTGGCCCAGACGCATTATCAGGTCGAGACGGGCCTGACCCACGTCTTTCGCGTCGTCGGCGATGGTGCGGCCGAAGCCATGCCGACCGAGCCCATCAAGCTGCTCGAGGTGAATGAGTATACGGTTCCCTCGGGGATACTCCCCATCCACTTCGGGCCCTCCCCGGCTTCGGGCCTGCATTACTCGATGGTGATCCTCGAGGTGACCCCGGACGAGTTTCGCAAGATCCAGAGCGAGGAACTGGCGCTCCCACACGGATGGAGGATCGGAGGTCCCATCCCCAGGCTCGCCACCGAGACTGGTTCATGAGCGAGCCCGCCGATTGGGCGAGAGCCTATGCTCGCCAGGCCGACGTCGATTTCCGGGCATGGGAGCTCTACGAGAAGAATCCAACGTCGGTTGCCGCGGAGTGCCACAAACTGCTTTTCCTTCAAATGGCGTGCGAGAAGCTCTGCAAGGCCCGTCTGATCCAGGGGGGAGCCCCCCCTGAAGACCTCCAGGCGAGTCACGGCTACATCGCGAATCCCCTCCCCGTCGTCATCCAGGAACAGATGCGACGCATGAGGCGGGATCTTCGCGGGATGCAGGGCGTCTTGTTGCAGATGCGACACCTGGCGAATGAGATCGAGGTGTTGAATCCATCGATGAGGCGAGATGGCCAGAGACCCGACAATTGCGAGTACCCCTGGCAGGCCGGGGATGATGTCATCTCACCCCTGGACTGGCCATTCACTCCATCGCGGCTCGTCGCCGCCCCCGCCGGGCGAACCTTCATCAAACTCCTCCGTGCGGCGATCGACAGCATCCTTGAGGAATCTGGACATTAGAGGGAACTGTGTATGGAAACTGAACTGGGATTGGAAACTGAGACGGGGACCGGAAACTGGGGACTGGAAACTGGGACGCAGCTAGTTTTTAAGTCCGAGCCCGGGACGCAGTTCGTGGGCCCGGCTCGCCGCTGCCTGCCATCCTTCCGACCATCCGGCCCGCCCGGCCGATTTCGCCCCGGGGTCGGCCCGGCCGGGTTCGGGGGCCGACCGTCGTGCGCAGGCCCGAACGCGGCGACACTGAATGTCGTTCCCGGAAGGGACGTGAAGAGTGCTCGGCTTGCGGCGACGACCGGACCTTGCGATCCCCGCGGCACTTCGAGCGTGACGATGCCCCTCTTCGGACTGACCACTGACCACTAGCTACCGGGGACTGGGGCTCGGCCCTGGCCTATGTTCCCTCTCCTGGCCCCTCGCGATACCGACCCATGGCCCACTCATTCAAGCGGCGGTACCAGTCTTCCTCCCGGGCGATGTCCTCGGCGGTCAGCAACTCGTGGATCTCGTCGGCGGTGAGGGGCAGGAAACGGCTCGCCTGGACCGGTGCGTACGAGCCGTCCGGCTGGAGATGCTCGATGACGGGCTTGCGGTCCCGGGCGATCCGCCAGATCTCGGCGACGCGCAGCGCCGCGTAGATCGATGGCCGATCGATCTGCGGGTTCGAGACATCGATCTCGACGGCCAGGTCGGGCCAGGGATAATCGGCCGGGTCCATCGAGCCGCGGCCCAATGCCTCCCGGGCCGTCCGGACCTTCTCCGGGTCGAAGCAATACGACAGGTCGGCCTGGAGGCCGCGCTCCGCGGCCGCCGATTTCCAGGTCGTCTCGCCGCAGCTCACATGACGGATCCTCGACCACGACGCCACCGCATGCACGAGCTTGCCGACCGACTCCTTGAGGTTCTCGTGAACGTTGCCGGTCGTCATGATTTCGAGATCCTTCCCGTCATAGGCGAGCCGGACATGCAGATCCTCGCCGATGGCATCCGAGAGGGAGTCGTAAACCTCCCAGGGAACTCCCCGGAAGACGATGGTGTGGTCGCCCGTGGGCGGCGGGATTGGCATCGGCGGCGCGAGCTCGGCGATGGACATGGAACCTCTCCCTCCGTTCGGGCTCGCGGCGACCGCCGTCGCTACCCGTGGCAAGCTTCCTCGTGAACGCGTCTCGAGTCGCCCTTCCAGTGCCCGTCCATTCCAGCTTACCACGGCCACGGCGTCCCGCGAATCCCGGATAACGGGTCGCGTTGCGCCGACGAGCCCGACGCGCCAGCATATGGATGACCGCGCCGGCTCGGGGATTCACTCGCCATTGCGTCGGGTTCATTCAACCGACGGGCGCGCCGGGCATCGGGCCGTTCGGGCCGCCGGCCGGCGCGGCGCGGCGGGCCGGGGCAGCCGCGGGGCCGCGGCCGGGTTGCCGTCGCTCGCGTCCGGCGGCCGTGATCAGGCCGCCGATCACGAACGCGACACCGAGCAGGACATACAAATCGGTGCCCAGCATCCACCGGAGCGACACGAGCACGCAGCCGACGACCGCCAGGGTCGCCCTCATGGCCTGCGGTAGGCTCTGTCCGCGCGAGCGGGTTTACATCAGCCCGACCGCCCGGGCTTCGACGGGCCACCCCCCGAATGCCGAGGCATGCCGGCCCCAGCCCGGGTATCGGCCCGCGATCGCGGAATACCCCGAGGGCAGGCCGACGAGGACGAAGAACGCCAGACTATTCACCAGGCTCGGCCGGCCCCGACGCTGCACGATTTCCGCGATCGGGTGGCCCGGCTGCTGGGCCTGCTTCGCGGGCGCGGGGGCCTCGTCGAGCGCCTGGCTGGTCACGTACGCCAGGCACGTGGCGAAGACCGTGCCGCCGATGATCCGGATCGTCACCGGGTGGCTGGCACGCGGGAAGCACGCCACAGCGCCGAGGCCACAGAACACCGCCAGGCACCCCAGGACGTATTTCGTCTGCGGCGGGAACGCATCCCCCGCGGCGGCGAATATCGGCACCAGCGCGAGGAACCCCGCGGCAATCAGGATCAGGGCGATGCCGAGGATCAGGCGCGGGATCGGACTCATCGCAATGTCACCTCATCAGGAATGGACGCGGAATCGTCGATTGCCAGGCGGTCGATCAGGCTCGCGCGGATTGTGCCGGACCCGAATTCTTGGAGATTGAACCACAGAGGCACAGAGAAAACACAAAGAATACCGAAGATACGATTATAAGGTGACGCAACGGCCCGGTAACATAAAGTACCGAAATAGCAATATTATCGCAAAGGGACCGCGTGTACGAATCCGGTCCTGTGAGCGGTCACGGGACGGTGGCCGGGCGAACCGGCGACGTCAGTCGCCGGGTTTCTGCGGGCATCACCCGGCCACCGCGTCGCATCACCCGGCGACTGACGTCGCCGGTTCGCCCGGCCGCCTCGTCACGTGCCCGCCTCCCAGGCTCGTCCAGCCGCGAGAAAGCTCTTCTCGTCTTCATCTCTGTGCCTCTGTGCCTCTGTGGTTCGATTCAGTCCCTCCGGGCTGGAGCACCCGCTGCAACTCCGCCCGACCGCACCGGCTGCCGACCGGACCGCGACAGGATGGCCGGCCTGTCTGTCCTACCAGTCCGGCCGGCGATCGATCTCGGGCCGGCCACGGGCTTTCCCGGCGTTACGGCACCCCCGTTCTTGCCAGCCTGCCGGGGCCGCCTGACACTTCCGCATGGAGGGACTACGGCTTTCTTGCCGGCGTAACTGGTTGGCCGGGGCACGCAGTTTGCCGGCTTACCTGTCCTGGGGGGTTCTCGTCGGCAGGGTCGGGAATGACTGGCATGATCTCGGCACGCCTGCAAAATAGCGGTGGCCACATGGTCCACCAGGTCGGGCCGTTCCCATGGTTCCGCATCCTGGCCCAGTCGCTACGCGCCGGGCCCAGGGACGAAGAGGTCGGCCAGTACCGTGGCGGTGTCTGGCACATGGATGGGGGCAACGGCACCAGGCTCGCCTTCCTCGGCCCGACCTGCTCCCTTCGCTTCGAGGATGGGACCGACCATTCGGACGGCTACGGGCCTTTCGACAGTATCGAGTTCATCGACGGGGCCATCTATACCCACCCCGGTCATGTCCTGCTCGCCCGGCTCGATGAGTCGCACGGCCGGTGGTATGCCTACGGGGTCGGGCGGTGGTGGACCGGACTGGTCATCGAAGGGTGAGAACTTCTCAGGGACCCGCATTCCGGGCATCGTGCGGGGACGACCGGCGCCCGGGCCTCTCTCGGGCAAAATGCCTCACCGGCTGCGTTGCGCCGACAGGACCGATGCGCCAGCGAGTGGATCACCCGGTCGGCCCGGGGATTCACGACACTTCTCGGCGAACAGCACGTGGCTCGAGCCCGGCCTGTCCGGATCGATTGCTGCCGCGTAAGCGTTCACCGGATGGTGGAGCGCGGGACGAGCGACTCGGCCTCGGTCCGGCGACGATGGCGACCCGGCCGCCGCTTCGCATCACCCGGCGACTGACGTCGCCGGTTCGTCCGGCTGCACCGTCGCATCATTCGGCCGCCGCTTCGCATCACCCGGCCGCCGCTTCGCATCACCCGGCGACTGACGTCGCCGGTTCGCCTCCCGCGGTCCACGATCCCGTGGACGATGACTCGCCTGGAACCGGCATCGCGTCCTGTTTCTTACGGAGGCAAATTCTCGCCGATCCCGACGCCGCCTCGCCGGCAGAACAGGCGGTCTCTCGATGGTCAGCCCTGGGAGGCCGATGCCCTCGGTTTCCTCGGAATCCGTGGACCTCACGCGGACCATCCCATCCCCAATCGCGGCCTGTGACCGGGCAGGCCGGCTCTCAGGCAAGTGATGCCAGTTCATCCACCTCAACATGGGGCTTATCCAATCGTCCGGCCGCGAACTGATTGTAACGGACGATGGCAATCGCCAGCCCGAGGGCCGTGAGACCGCCGAACAGGACAGACCCCGGCGAGACGCCCAGGCGCTCGAAATACTGGGTGAAGAGGTGGATGGCTCCGAAGACGGCCAGCAGGTTCACCACCCAGCGCTTGTCGTGCCTGACGGCCCAGGCGCTCGCGGCGACCAGGCCAGCCGCCCAGCCCAGGACGAAGACCCAGTCGGGGATGACGTTGCCCGACCGGTAACCCCAGTTGTCTTGTTGATTCCACAACGAATCGCCCCACAGCGAGCCGACCCAGAACCCCAGGTTGACCACGAAGAGGCACGTCCTCGCGGTGATGATCGCCAGGCGCTGCTCGTCGGGCCCAAGCCTCTTGGACCATTGATACGAGAAGATCCCCAGCATGCTGAACAGGCAGACGGTCACGGTCGGCTGGCGTATGACGAGTGCATAGCTCGCGTGACCATACGCCGTGGCGGCCCCGACCGAGGCGCTCAGCGACAACACGGCCAGCGACGCCAGAAGGCCGCTCCTGGCACCCCAGGCGCCGACGGCGCAGAGGACGGTGACGCAGAGGAAGCCGAGGAGGCCTCCACTCGTCAGATACAGGATTCCGCCGCAGGCGGTCAGCGAGCCGACGAGGAGGAGCAGTGATCCGAGCAGGCTCCAATCCTTCGCGTAGTAGGCGGTGATGTACAGCCCGGCCGCCGAGAGGGCGACTCCCAGGGCGATCGCGGCCGGCCCCGAGAGGAGCAATGCGAAGGCACCTCCGGCGGTGGCGATGACGCCGAAGCCGATCAGGATGTTGAAGCCCAGCGAGCCGGTTTCCTCGACGGAAAGGGCCGTGAGCCGATCGGCCTCATCGCGGGTGATCCGCCCTTCCGCGACGAGTCGATCAACGTCGATCACGATTTTCACCGGGACATCTCCCTTCATCGGCCGAGCCAGGGGCATCCGCCCGACGGGGCCGGCCCGTCCGCGGGAAAATCGGGGGCATTCCGGGACCCCCTGCTGCCTTCCCTCGTCGGGTTTTCCATATCACGAACGACTCCCGCGGCATGATGACTCCGGCGAAGACCGGCGGCAATCTCGGTTCAAGCTATTTGCCAGTCAAGGGTATCAACATTTATAGAACGTCCGAAACCGGTGCCATCTCCGCGTAGACTGAGGGGAGTCAGTCCACAGACTGAGGGCGTCCGCGACTCGACGGAAGCAGTCCGACCGAGGGTGTCAGCCCAGAATGGCACCAGGTTATGAGCAGAAGGCAACTGGATTCGGCACGAAAGCGCCTGAACAAAGCCGCCAAAGACCTAATGGACAAAACCCTCAACCTCGTGCCATTCGTCGCAGATCCAATCCCGGCCGGGCCCGCTCCCCTCGTTCAACAAGCCATGCCGCGGCTCCGATCCCCGATGAACCCGCGGCTTCTTCAATCTGCGTCTATCTGCGCCATCTGCGGACAATCCCCGTCTCGGCGACGGCCTGCCACGGGGGCATTCGACCGGGCACCGTACCGGAAGGTAAGTTCGATGGTCGTAGGGTGGGTCGAGCAGCGCAGCGGAGTGAGGCCCACCGCAATCGCCAGGCGGATATCGGTGGGCCTCGCTCCGCTCGACGGACCCTACGCGACGGCTTCTCCTCGTCCGCCAAGCCATTCTGCGATTCCGGTCCCCGCCGGGCCCGTTCGGCTGGTTCGAGGAGCCATGCCGCGGCCCCGGTCCCCGAACGACCCGCGGTATCTTCAATCTGCGTCCATCTGCGCCATCTGCGGACAATCCCCGTCGTGGCGACCTGCCATCGGTGCATTCGACCGAACACTCCAGGCCAGTGGGACCGCCGGAATCGAAGCAGAGACGCCGCTTGATGGCCCGGCCCGCCGCTGGCTCCCTGCGATACATCCAACCATCAGTTCAGCCGACCAGCCCATTTCGCCTCTGGCCCGCTTGCCGCATCCTGGGCGCCCTCGCCCGATCCAGCAAGACTTCGCTCCGTTCCGACCTCCAGGGCCGTTTCCCGACCTCCATCCCCGAATTGCATCGGGGATGAATCCCCTCCCGTTTCCAGAGACCTCGCAAGAAATTCGAGAAATGGCAAAAAAGGGCGAATAAAAACCAGGGCTGGAGCGTCTAATCGAGTGGCTGGTCCGGTCTTTGGCAATTCGGTTGACGGTGAAGCAATCCCGCCCGGGATGGCGGTGCATCCACAGTGGTGCAAAAGGCAGGAGAGTTCGCACGATTCCACAGCACGCATTCTGGGATGGTGGCCTGCTGACGCGACTCTCAATGTGGTTCATCTTGCTTGCAAGATGGCATAGACGCACGCATTGTCATCCCGGGTGGAGGGCGAGACAAGGGGTCGATTCGCCCCACAAATTCTACGAACGAACCCAATCTACATGGATTCTTCATATTTGAAGGCAGGGTTTCGGCGCCGAAGGCCGGGCGACGGAGTGGAAATCGAGCAAACGAACCCAATTCGGGCCAATCGGGGCCCTCGCAATTAGCCGGGCTGGTGCGACCGGAAAATACCGCCTGACCGACAAATTTTAAAGTGGACGCCGGCGTGAGCGAATGGCTGGGTGGCATCATACAGCCAGTGGGCGACGAGAAATCGGTTCCGGGAGGAAGCATTATGCATGGAGGCTTTGGCGAACAATGAGAGATACTATTTGGTGGGCCGGCCCGACGGCGGGGGGAGTCCACCCGGATCGGACCGCCATGGTCGGAGATCGTCCGTCTCGCGGACACCGGGAGTCACCACCATGAACGCGGGGTGGTCCGCCGGATCGCCGATCGAGCGTCAGGACTCGGCGGACGCCGAGGGCGAGCCGGGCGGACAGGCTGACGACACCGCCGGCCTCGGCGGGTCCATCCTGCTGATCGAGCCATCAGGGGACGAGCGTGACCGGCTCCGCGGCGTGCTGATGACCGCCGGACTCGACGTCATCGGCCGCGGCGAGGCCCCCGCGGCCGACGAGGCAACCTCGACGATCCCCGTCGACCTGATCCTGGCCCGATGGGAGGCCGAGCGGGGCAGGGGGTTCGAGCACGTGATTCCGTCACTCGATCCGACGGCCTCGACGGCGTGGGTCCCCGCGATCGTCTACGCCGACCGCGCGACCCCCGAGGATCGGATCGCGGCGATCGGGCTCGGTGCGCTGGACCTGCTGGCTCCGATGCCCGGCGACGCCGAGCTGCTGGCGAGGCTCGACGTCGCGATCCGAATCCGCCGGAGGATGCGGCAACTCGAGCGCAGGGCTTACCGCGACAACCTGACCGGCCTCATGAACCGCGGTGCCCTGGACGATCAGCTCCGCCGCCAGTGGGACTGGTGCCGGCGCCACGGCGCGTGCCTCTCGGTCCTGATCGTTGACCTCGACCATTTCAAGGAGATCAACGACGCGCACGGCCATGCGGCCGGCGACGCGGCGATCCGTCGGGCGGCCGACGTGCTGGCCCGCTCGGTGCGCAGCAGCGATGTTGTGGCGAGGTACGCGGGCGACGAGTTCGTGATCGTCGCTCCGGGGTGCACTCCAGAGTCGGCCGTGGCCATCGCCGATCGCATCCGCGCCGGGCTCGCCCCAACGGCCGTCACGATCGGCGACGCCGCCTCAGCGATCCCGATAACGCTGAGCATGGGCATCGCCGGCATCGACCACCGGGCGACAGTACCCCTTGCCGACCTGCTCGAGCAGGCCGATCGGGCTCTACCTCGCCAAGCGATCCGGACGCAATGCGGTCGCGCTCCATGACTCGGACCAGGGCGGGATCGCCCGGCTCGTCCGTTAGAGCGCGTAACGCACGGTTGGCCTACGAACCTGGGACCGAAGTCCACCGACCACGGACCCGGCCCGATCGCATAGGACGAACCGGACCGGGCCCGGCCGAACCGACGGTGTGTTCGGCGCGGGTCTCCGACCCCGCCGGCGGCGTGACCGTCAGGTCTTCCGGGCGGGCGGCGGGCGGACTGGACCGGACGGGTGGAGACCTCCGGTCCCGGCCGCGGCGGGGTCGGAGACCCGCGCCGAACCACGGTCGTGGCCCGGCCGATCGCCGGCAGGAGCCGGCTCCTACAACAGACCGGCCCGGATCGGTCTGATCCGATCCGTCGGATGCGATCGGGGCGGGCCGGATCCGCGGTCGGTGGGCTTCGCTCCCGCGTCCGTAGGCCAACCATGCCTCAGGCGCTCGAGCCGCGCCGGGCACCCGCCGCGAGGTTCGTTGTCGACGTGGTCCCCGATCGATCAGACTCAGCCGACGAGTCGTCGATAGTAGAACGTCGTGCTGCACGGCTCGCCGCCGGGCATCAGGGCATAGCCGGGCACATCGCCAACGCGCACCCATCCCAGGCGCTCGTACAGCCGCGCGGCGTCGCCATCCGTGACGGCGTCGAGGACCACGAGCGTCCGGCCGCACTGAACCGCCGTGGCCTCCGCGGCGCGCATCAGGGCGGCTCCCAATCCCCGGCGGCGGGCCCGCCGGTGCACCAGCATCTTGGCCAGGTCGGCGCGATGCGGCTGGTTCTCGGGCAGGTCGAGGACCAACTGCACGGTCCCGCAGATGCCCTCGTCATCCTCGGCGACCAGGAGCACGCGCTCGCCGGCGGCGACGCCCGCGGCGACGCGTCGCCAGAACGCCACGGCGCGGTCGCGCGAAAGCGGCTGCATGAAGCTGACCGATGCGCCCCCCTCGACGCAGTCGATCAGCACGTCGGCAAGCTGGTCGATCTGCGACTCATCGACGGAGTAGAGACGTCGCGGGGTCCGGATGGAGGTGTTCATCTCATCGCTTCACTGGGGTCTCGGACGCGACCACCACGGCGTAGCGCGCGGGCTTTCGCGTCGGGTTGTGAAACATCGTCGGACGGTCGAGCACCATGGCCAGGCAGTCGCCCTCATCGAGCCGGAACCGATCGGAGCCGAGGGTGACGTCCATCGTGCCTTCCAGCACCCAGACCTGCTGATAAACGACGGCGCCACGCCCGAGGTTCTCGAACGCCACCCGACCGCCGGGCGGAAAATGTACCTCGACGATCTGCATCGGTTGCGACCCGCCCGGCGGCGAGACGTTGCGTCGCTCATACCCCGAGTCCGGGTCGCGCCACTGCGGCTGGTCGCCGCGTCGCGAGACCGGACCGGCAGCCGCCCCGACCGAGCCGGCCGTCGCGTCGAACAGCGAGGCCAGCGTCACGCCCAGCCCCCCGGCGACCTTCTCCAGCACGACCGCCGTCGGACTCGTCTCGCCCCGCTCGATGAGCGAGATCATCGAGCGGCTCACGCCACACCTGGCGGCCATCGCGTCGAGCGACAGGCCCCGCGCGGCACGCAACTCGCTCACGCGGCCGGCGATGCGCCGGTTCAGATCGGATGCCGTTTCTTCCATGGTGGACACATTGTCCATCATACTGGAAACGACGTCAAGCACCTGGTGCCCGAACCGGTCTGCGGCTTGCGGTACGACGGGTCCGGCCGGATGGAGTCGCGGGATAGGGGGCCTGGTTCGAGCTGAGCGAGAGCACTGAACGGTGGGATGGCGCACGACAGGACGATCCGGCCGGTACGAGCCCGACGCGCCAGCGAGTGGATGATCTGGTCGGCCCGGGGATCCACTCGCTGGCGCGTCGGGCTCGTATGAGCAACGCAACCTCGAGACGCTCTATTTGAGCGCCCGGGTGATGAACGCCTTGATGGGCCCTTCCAGAAGCTTGAGGGCCATCGGGATGGTGCCCCGGGCGTAGACGTTGCGGTCGTCGTAGGAGAGGCGGACCTCGAAGCCGGGTCCCGAGGCGTTCAACGGCGGTCCGGTCCTCGGACCAGTCGAGCCGACGGATCCATCGGGCGTACTGCGACCGGGCCGCGTCAACGGCCTTCTCGAAGTTCTCACGCGCCGCCTCGGGTGTTTGCCCGTGCTCGACGGCCATATCCAGTTTCGCCATGCCGTTCGTCGCTCCGGCAGCCTTGTTGGTTGATGGAGTGCCTACATTACGAGAAGGGCGTGCCGGCCGGCAACATCCTTCCTGGCCGGTCGCGGGCCCGTCGGGTCGGCCCGGAGCTGCAGACTATTGTGGCCCGTGCTTCGCGAACGAAAAGGGGGGGCCGGAGGCGCCACGTCGCCGTTCGCCGTTCGCCTGCGAGTGAAAGAGGTGTACGGTGGGCCTACGTCTCACACCCGGGCGGCACAGGGGTTACATCCTGGCGCGGATTGGTTAAATTGACGGATAGCGAGGGTATCATCCAACCTACCGTCGAGGAGAACAGAAATGGTCGAACTCGAATTCTGGGATGAACAGGGCCGCGCCACCCTTGCACGAGTCCCGGCGCGTGACCTAACTGCGGTGCCCGGCGCGGGCGACGTGGTCTACATCCCGGATGGCGATCAGTCGGGCGTCTACCTGCATATCCGGGTTAGCTCGCGGCAGTTCTATTACAGCCAGGAGGGGGAGCTGGTTACCATCCGGCTACTCTGCGGTACGCTTTAAGGCCAGCCCAGTCTCCCGTCCCGGGCCGAGGCGCGGTAGGACCCGTCGGCTCGGAGCCGGAGCGATTCCCCGGCCCCCGGGTTCTTCCTCGCCCGATTCCGATCAGGCGCGGCGGCCGCGCGACCGCCGCGACCACGGGGCCGACCGGCCGGCTGGCCCCTCCCTCGATGATGCAATAGATCGACACCGCGACCAGGTGCATCCGAGACCCCTCGAACCAGCCGCAGCAATCGCGGATGACCGACGGCACGACCCGAGCAACCATCCCGAATCGCAACCACGGCCGGGATTTGGGGCGACGGCCCGGCATGACGGCCGCAGCCCGCGGGACGCGTCCCCCCGGCCGGGCGTTCGCCCGCTCCGGCCCTCGTCAAAACCCTTGCGACTCCCCTTCCGCCGGGATTTGACGACGGGCTATGATGATTTCCATAAAGTCTGGTGGCGCTGATGTCGGATTCTTAACTCAATGCCGTCATCGATCGGGCATCTCCGGATCGGCCGTGGACGTCCGCGCCGGGTCCGGCTCGGTGGCGAGTCCGGAGAGACGGGACAAGAGAGACGGGGCAATCCCTCCTCGATCCGCGGTCGTTTGCTGATGGGCCGCGATCGCAGGTGCCTCCCGTACGCCGAGGCCGCCAACATCGCCAGCAATCGGGTGGGTCGGGACCGGCCCGGCTCGGGCGGCGTCTCCTGTCGAGGGCCCATTGCGGGTTCGGCTGCTGTTCGTCCCCGCCGGGTCCGCGCATGGCCGAATCACCGCTCAGCCCAAGGTCGGGCGCGAGCCCGAGCAAATGCCGTGGCCCGTGAGTGCCGCGAGCTTGCCTCAACGTCCCGCTCCCGGAATCCCACCCCTCTCATCGCCGGTCCGAGGCTTGCACGACGGAGTTGCACAGCATGTCGCCTCAAGACGGTCCGCCGGGTTGGTTGCCCAGAATCCTCGTGCCGACATCGCCGTCGAGACGCCGATCCCCGCGGGCCCTCGCCCGCGCCCTCTCGCGACGACCCGGCGGCCGCTCGCTGGTGCTGGGCATCGATCAACTGGAATCGCGGACCATGCTGTCGGCGATGCCCGTCGAGGGGCTGCCCCCCGCGGCCTCGCTCCTGTCGTCCGCGGCATCGCAGGTGGCCCTGAACCTGCAGCTCCGGCCGGGCCCATCGGGGTCGCTGGCGACGGTCGCCCCCCTGATCGCGGCCGAGGGCGCAACGGTACAGTCCACCACGATCCCCGGGCTGTACACGGTCAATGTCCCCGCGGCCGTCGCGAGCGGGCTCGCCGCCGAGCTCGCGGCCAGCCCGGCCGTCGCGTCGGCCGCTCCCGTGCAAATGGTGCAGGTCCAGACGGCGCCCAATGACCCGGATTACACAAACGGCGAGCAATGGCAGTTGAACGGGACCTGGGGCATCAACGCCCCCGGGGCCTGGAGCGTCACCACCGGGTCGGACGGCGTGATCGTCGCCGATGTTGACAGCGGGCTGAGCTACAAGCTCGCGGACATGTTCAACAACGTCTGGATCAACCAGGCCGAGATCCCGGCAAACGTGAAGCCGAACCTGACCGACGTTGACGGCGACGGCGTCATCTCGTTCGCCGACCTGAACGCGGTCGTCAACGGCGTGAAGGTCAACCAGGGGCCGGGGAAGATCGTCGACAGCAACAAGGACGGGGTCATCACCCCGGCCGATGTGCTGGCATCGACGACCGTCGGGGGCTGGGCCGGCGGATCGACGCAGGACGGCTCGACGTCCACCCCCGACGACCTGATCGGCTGGAACTACGTCTCCAACACCAACACGCCGACGGATGACGAGGGCCACGGCACGTTCACCGCGTCCGAGATCGCCGAGGTCGGCAACAACGGGCTCCTCGGGTCCGGGGTCGACTGGACGACGCAGCTCATGCCCTTGACCTTCATCGACTCGACGGGCAACGGCGACGATACGGCGGCCGCCCAGGCGATCGAGTTTGCGGTCGATCACGGGGCCAGGGTGATCAACGCGAGCTGGGGCGTCGCCGCCGCGACCGATACCACGATCACCGACGCGATCGCATATGCCGAAAAGCATAACGTGATCATCGTCGCGGCCGCCGGCAACAGCACCAGCAACGACGACACGACCCCGTTCTTGCCCGCCTCGGACTCGACTGTCTATTCCAACGTGATCTCCGTGGCCGCGACCAACGCGAACGGGACGCTGGCGGGGTTCTCCAATTACGGCGTCGCCACCGTGCAGCTCGCCGCGCCGGGGAACAGCGTCTACAGCCAGAATTCCTCGGGCGGGTTCACGGGCATGAGCGGCACGTCGATGGCCGCCCCGCTGGTCACCGGCACGATCGCGCTGGTCGAGGCCGCGCACCCGTCCTGGACGATGAGTCAGGTCATCGACGCGGTCCTGGATACGGTCACCGCCGACCCCTCGCTGGCGGGCAGGGTGACGACCGGCGGCATCGTCAACGCGGCCGCCGCGGTGGCCAACACCGACGGGCCGTATGTGACCGCCGCCAGCCCGTCGGGTTCGATCAACGGGTCATCGGGCTTCAGCAGCGTGCAGGTCACCTTCAACGAGGAGATCAACCCCGCGACGTTCACCGCGTCGTCGGTGACGCTCGTCGGCCCCGACGGCACGATCGGCGGCGTCACGGTCACTCCGGTCGCGGGCTCGAACGACCACGAGTTCACCATCGCGTTCCCCAGCCAGACGGCCGCCGGCTCGTACCGGCTGACCGTCGGCCCCGGTCTCCACGACCTGTACGGCAACGCGATGAACCAGGACCGGAACGCCGTCAACGGCCAGTCCACCGACGCGTTCGTCGAGACCATCGAGCAGACGGCGCCCGGCTCGACCGACATCCTGAGCGTCACGGCGATCCCCTCGACGGTCACCGCGGGGACTTCTTACACGTTCACGGTCACGGCGCTGTGCCCGCCGGCGGCACGGACACCGGCTACGTCGGCACGGTCGATTTCACCAGCACGGACTTCCAGGCCGGCCTCCCGGCCAATTACACGTTCAAGGCCAGCGACCACGGCACCCGCAGTTTCAGCGTCACGCTCAAGACCGCCGGCAGCCAGGCCGTCACCGCGACCGACGCCTCCAACCCGGCCATCGCGGGCAGCGAGCAGAACATCCTGGTCGGCGCGACCACCGCGTCATCGCTCAAGCTGACCGGCCTCTCCACCACCGACACCGCGGGCACCGCCGAAACCTTCAGCGTCACGGCCTTCGACAAGTACGGCAACGTCGCGACCGGCTACACCGGGACGTTGCATTTCACCAGCAGCGACGGCCAGGCCGTACTGCCCGCCAACACGACCATCACCCCCGAGGACCGGGGGACGCTGGCATTCACGGCCACGCTCGACACCGCCGGCACACAGTCGATCACGGCCACCGATACCTCGACTTCCTCGCTCACCGCCAGCCAGACGGGCATCACCGTCCTGGCCGGCGCCACCGCGACGTTCCAGGTCACCGGATTCCCACCGTCCGGCGCCGCCGGCGCCGCCGGGTCCTTCACGGTCGCGGCCTACGACGCCTACGGCAACCCGACCACCGGGTACCTGGGCACGGTGCAGTTCGCCAGCAGCGACCCGCAGGCCGTCTTCCAGCCCGCGAGCTACACGTTCCTCGCCACGGACAACGGCAGGCAAACCTTTACCGCCATCCTGAAGACGGCCGGCACCCAGTCGATCACCGTGACCGACTCGACGAGCACCTCGGTCACCGGGTCGGAGACCGGCATCACGGTCCAGGCCGGCGCCATTGCCGGCCTGGTCGTCACCGGCTTCCCCACCACGGCCGCGGCGGGCACGCAGGCGAACGTGGTCGTCGGCGCGGTCAACGCGTACGGCAACGCGGTGACCGGATACACCGGCACCGTCGCGCTGACCAGCAGCGATGCCCGCGCCGTGATCCAGCCGGCGAGCTACACCTTCGCCAGCTCGGACAACGGCAAGCACTCCTTCAGCGTCCTGTTCAAGACGGCCGGAACCCAGTCGATCACGGCGACCGACGCGGCGAACAGCTTCGTCGCCAGCGAGACGGGCATCACCGTCCAGGCCGCGGCCGCCTCGACGCTCGCGGCCACAAGCGTGCCGAGCTCGGAGACGGCGGGCACGCCCTTTGCCCTGACCCTGACCGCGTACGACGCCTACGGCAACGTCGCCGCGGGCTTCTCGGATACGCTCGACCTGTCGAGCTCCGACCCGCAGGCCGTCCTCGAGCCGTCCTCGCATACTTTCAATCCAAGTGACGCCGGGTCATTCACCTTCGCGATCACGCTCGAGACGGCGGGCTCGCAGACGATCACGTTCACCGACCCGGTCAACCACAGCTTTACGATGACCACGGCGCCGGTCGCGATCAGCTCGGCGACGATCGCGCAGCTCGCGGTGTCCGGCTTCCCCGCGACCGTCACGGCGGGCGAGTCCGCGAGCGTCACCGTGACCGCGGTCAACCCCTACGGCAACCTCGTCACGGGGTTCACCGGCACGGTGGCGCTTCTCCAGCAGCGACGGCCAGGCCGTACTGCCCGACAGCTATACCTTCGCGACCTCCGACGACGGCAAGCGCACCTTCAGCGTCACCCTCAGGACGGCCGGCAGCCAGTCGATCGCGGCCACCGACGCGGCGGACGGGTTCAGCGGTGTCCAGGCGGGCATCGTCGTGCAGGCCGCCGCCGCCTCGGCGTTCCAGGTCTCCGGGTTCCCGACGACGGCCACCGCGGGCGTCGCCGGCAACGTCAACGTCACCGCGCGTGGACCCCTTCGGCAACGTGGCCACCGGATATACGGGCACGGTAGCGATCGCCAGCAGCGACGGCCACGCCGTACTGCCCGCCAGCTACAAGTTCACGGCGAACGACGCGGGCGTCCACCCGTTCTCGGTGACTCTCGACACCGCCGGCAGCCAGTCGATCACGGCCACCGACGCGACAGACCAGCTCAGCTCCAGCGAGACGGGCATCACCGTGCAGGCCGCCGCGGCCCACTCGCTGACGGTCACCGGCTTCCCCAGTACGGTCACGGCGGGAGCCGCCGAGAGCCTCACGGTGACCGCACTGGACCCCTTCGGCAACGTGGCCACCGGATACCTCGGTACGGTCGCACTCTCCAGCAGCGACGGCCAGGCCGCCTTGCCGCTCGCCTATACCTTCGCGCCCTCGGACGACGGCCAGCACAACTTCACGGTGGCGCTCAAGACGGTCGGCAAGCAGTCGATCGCCGCGAATGACGCGACGAACAAGCTCGTCGGGAGCGAGACGGGCATCACCGTGCAGGCCGCCGCCGCCTCGGCATTCCAGGTGTCCGGGTTCCCGACGACGGCCACCGCGGGCGTCGCGCACAGCGTCAATGTCACCGCGCTGGACCCGTTCGGCAACGTGGCCACCGGCTATGCCGGCACCGTCACGCTGACCAGCAGCGACGGCCAGGCTGCGTTGCCGCTCGCCTACACCTTCAGCGCGGCGGACGCGGGCGTCCACCCGTTCGTCGTGACCCTCAAGACCGCCGGCAGCCAGTCGATCACGGCCACCGATGACGCGACGTCCGCCATCACCGCCAGCCAGACGGGCATCACAGTGCAGGCCGCCGCGGCCTCGGCGTTCCGGGTCTCCGGGTTCCCGACGACGGACACCGCGGGCGACGCGCACAGCGTCACCGTGACCGCGGTCAACCCCTTCGGCAACACGGTGCACTCTTATACCGGTACAGCGACCCTGACCAGCAGCGACGGCCACGCCAGCCTGCCCGCCAGCTACAAGTTCACGGCGAGCGACGCGGGCGTCCACGCGTTCGTCGTGGACATGGAGACGGCCGGCAGCCAGTCGATCACGGCCACCGACGCGACGAACAAGCTCGGCGGGATCGAGGCGGGCATCGCCGTGCAGGCCGCCGCCGCCGCGACGCTGCAGCTCACCGGGTTCCCCTCAACGGTCACGGCGGGCGATGCGCACGACGTCACGGTCACCGCCTATGACGCCTACGGTAACGTCGCCACGGGGTACACCGGCACGGTGGACATCGGAGGCAGCGACGGCCTCGCGGTGTTGCCGTTGGCGTATCCTTACACAACAGGCGACGCCGGGGCGCACACCTTCAGCGTGATCCTCGAGACGGCCGGCAGCCAGACGATCTCCGCGAAGGACGTAGCGGCCGGGCTGTCGGCCCAGCAGGCGGGGATCGTCGTGCAGGCCGCCGCGGTATCACACCTTCAGGTCAAGGTCACGCCGACCTCCCAGCAGGCCGGAACGGGGATCACGGTGACCGTCGCCGCCGTCGATCCGTACGGCAACATGACGTCGCAATATCAGGGCACGGTCGATTTCACCAGCAGCGACGGCCACGCCGTCCTGCCGGCGCCCTACACGTTCACGGGGGACGGCACCGAGCCCGCGAGTTTCACCGTGACGCTTACCACCGCGGGAAGCCAGTCGATTACGGTGACTGACCCGGTTGGCGGCTTCACGAACACCGTGAGCGGCATCCAGATCTTGCCGTTGAAGGCGAGCCAGGTCGTCTTCGGCCAGCAGCCGACCGACGCCACGGCAGGCACCGCGATTGGCCCGGCCGTCACGGTGCGGGTCGAGGACGCCTATCACAACCTGGAGACAGCCGACAGCTCGACGGTGACCCTGACGATCACCGGCGGCACGTTCGACGGGGGCGCGACCACCGCCACGGCCATCGCGTCGGGCGGAGTCGCGACCTTCGCGAACCTGAAGATCGACGCCGTGGGACAGTACACCCTCAAGGCGACCGACGGGACGCTCGCGCCTGCGGGCCCGAGCCACACCTTCAGCATCAGCCCGGCGGCGCCCGCCCAGTTCGTCATCGTGACCGAGCCGTCCTCGACCGCGACGGCCGGCCAGGCGCTGGCCGTCCAGCCGGTCATCCGCGAGGTGGACGCCTACGGCAACCTCGAGACGGCCGACAGCACGACGGTCGTGACCGCCGGCACGACCCTGGGCGGCACGGTCACCGCGAAGGTCTCGGGCGGGGTGGCGACCTTCAAGGGCCTCGCGGTTGACACCGCCGGCACGACGGCGTTCGATTTCGGCAACGAGGTGCTGACCCCTGTGGCCAGCGGCTCCATCAACGTGGCGCCGGCATCGGCCACGCACCTGGTCGTCACCGTCCCGCCGCCCGACTCGCTCGTCGCCGGGCAGTCGTTCTCGATGACCGTCGCCGCCGAGGACCCGTTCGGCAACGTGGATTCGTCCTACACCGGCAACGTGACGGTTTCCGTGCCGGACGACCCGGGCTTCGCGACCACGGTCGCGGCCCACGGCGGAGTGGTGACGTTCACCGGCCTCTCGCTGGTCGCGGCGGCGGGTGGCCAGGCGATCCAGGCGACGGCGACTGGCCTGAGCCCGGCCGCCACGAGCCCGTTGAGCGTCAGCCCGGCCACCACCCCGTCGCCGACGCCGAGCCCCACCGTGTCGCCGTCGCCCTCGCCGACGTCCACCCAGCCTCCCACGATCGTCGCCGAGCGGGTCGTCACGATGCAGAAGACCAACAAGAAAGGCAAGCCCGTGGGCAAGCCGGTGATCGTCGGCTTTGCCCTCCAGTACAGCGCCGCGATGAACCCGACGACCGCCGGCCTGGAGACGAATTATCAGCTCGAGCAGGCGTCGAGGAAGCGAGTGAAGAAGAAGACGGTGACCGTGCTGCAACCGGTCGCCCTGGCTGTGTCGTACGACCCGACGACCGACGTGGTGACGCTGAAGATCCAGGGCAAGCCCAAATTCGCGACCGGCGGCCAGCTCACGATCGTCGCCTCGGCCCCGGGCGGCGTGGCCGACGCCTCGGGCACCCTCCTCGCCGCGAGCGATACCGGGTTCCTCATCCAACCCAGGGCATCGGGCATCACGGCTGGCTAACCTCCCAGCGCAGGCGGCACCCCCGGTCCACCCCTTCAAGGGAGCGAGACCGGCCGGGGTGTGAGCTGATAGAGATCGATGAACCATCGCGCGAATTGCTGGCCGAGCGGCCGCCGACCGTCCAGGGCCCGCGCAGGACCGAGACATGCAGCGACCTCCCCGGCGGGTCGTGCCATGCCAGGAACGTATGGATGTCGGCCTTGTCGCGATGGGGGTCCTTGTAGGGCGCGCCATGATCACGGGACACTGCGCCCTGGATTCCCTGGCGAATGCCCAGAGGGCGGCATCGCTCGGCACGATGAGGTGGTTCAGAAACGTCTCCAGCATCCCGCGAGATTGGTTATCGGGCATGATCCAGACCCCAATCCGTAGGCCCGCCTTGCCCTCGAGAACCAGCCCCCCCGGGGGTAGGTCGTCCGGGAAGCCTTCCGCGATCCCGAGGCAGGCGTTCCTCACACTCTGCCATCGCGATGCGAACTGGTCGTCGGCGTCGACGACGAGCCCGAGGGCCTTCCGACCGGGTGCCTTGGCCTCCGCCTCAATGTTGCCGGGATCGAGCAGGTCGTCGATACCGTCATGAGACCGAACCTCAGCAACCCAGGTTTCCCGTCTCTCCCCCCATTCGACGTATTCATCCATCAGGTAGGGAATGACGCGCTTATCCTCGTCTCCTTCGACGAGGAGGATATTCGGGTTCTCCCTCGGCATGATCAACGGACCTCGATCTCGTGCCTCGACGCGGCGATGATGGCCTTCTCGGAATAGGCGACGGCTTCTTCGCGGCCTCGCTCGACGCGCTGCATGGTGACATCGCCGTCCGCGGACTGGGGATCATTGCAAATAATCGCCAGGCTCTGGTAGCAGTCACGGCTGTGAGTCGTCGCGAAAACCTGGATGTTATATCTTCTTGCGGCGGCGTACAGGAATTTCCACATTTTTTGCATTACAGTATGATGAAGTCCTGTATCGATCTCGTCTATGAGCAGAATGCCATCTCGCGAATGTACCACGTTGAGCGCCAGCCCCAGCATGCGCCAGATGCCGTCTCCCATGCTTCCAATTGGAACTCGATCGGTAACTCCCTTGAGTCGAACGTAGATGCCGCCACGAGATGGATATCGGGAACTTGGTCGGAGTTTCTCCGACCCTGCCGTAGCAATCCGTTCAATTTCTGGCTCGATGAGCCCTAACGCGCCGGTCACTAGGTCCTCTTCTGGAGTCAGCACGATTTCATCGAAGAGGGATGACACGGTCTCGGCCGTTAGGGTAGATGCTGAGACAAACCGGATGGGCACAGTGGACGGCGATACGGCTCGGGAAAAGCGGCGGATTGAGTCAGATGAGAGACCGCCACGTTGAGTGACGGGGAGAGCGACCCCGAAATCTTTCCATCCGATTGACCAAGAAAGCGTGAGCATCAAGGGCGGCAGGAATTCCTCGGAGGACTCGCCCGGTGGAGCGTCAGGCTCGAAGAACTCCGTCTGGGTTGGACGGAACTCTTCGACCTTGGCGATGATCTCGCGTCTCCCGGTATCCGTGCTCGAAGAGAGCCGAAACGACGAGCCTACTTGAATCTCGTGGCCTCGGAAGAGCCGTCGGATTTCAACTTGCCGCGAGCTGCCCGCGATGGAATCACGCTCCATCCAGAAGTCTTCTCCGCGCCGAACCAAGGTGGTCCAGATCGCCGAGGCGTCGCCGGCTAGTGCGAGGATGTTGATGGCTTCCAGGATCGTGGTCTTCCCGCTGTTGTTTTCTCCGACGATCAGATTAAATGCGCCCAAGATCGCTCATCTCGAAGCGGCCAAAGCCACGGTAATTCTCGATATGCAGGTTCTGGATTGGCACCGGGGGACCACCCTTCTGTTCAACCTTCGTGCTGCCTGATAATCTACCCGCTGGAACGGTGAGATGCCATCCGGCTTCGGGTCCGTGCCCGAGCGCGCAAAACGGAGGTCCAATAAACCGACTGAAGCACCCACACCGGGGCCGGACCACGTCCATGGCCGACACCACCCCTCCAACCCGTCCCCGGCCGACGCGAATCCGTCCCCTCCTCGCGGGATTGGGCGACAGCCTCGGCCTGCTGCTGGTGCTCCTGGCGCTCGTCGGCGTCTTCGGCCTGGCCAGCCGGAGCTTCTGGACCTGGCAGACCCTCCAGATCGTCATCAACCAGGTTCCCGACCTAGTCGTCGTGGCCGTCGGCATGACCGTCGTCGTCATCGCCGGCGGGATCGACCTGTCGGTCGGCTCGGTGCTCGCACTCTCGGGCTCGATGCTGGGGATCGCCATGACTCGCTGGGGCTGGCCGCTCGGTCCGTCGGCCGCGCTCGCCCTGGCCGTCGGCGCCGGCTGCGGCCTGACGAGCGGCTCAGTCTGCGCGACCTGGAGGGTCCCGTCGTTCATCGTCACGCTCGGCATGCTCGAGATCGCCCGAGGCGCCGCCTACCGGATCACCGACTCGCAGACGCAGTACATCGGCAGCCGGGTCGAGTGGCTGGCTCGGCCGATCGCCGGGGTCGGGGCCTCGCCGGCCTTCCTCGCGGCCGTCGCGGTCGTCCTGATCGGCCAGGTCCTGCTGACCCGCACCGTCTGGGGCCGCCACCTCGTGGCGGTCGGCTCGAACGAGCCGGCGGCGAGGTTGGCCGGCCTGGCCACGCGACGGATACGGCTGGCGACGTTCGTCATCTCGGGCACGCTCGCCGCGCTCGGCGCGGTCTTCCAGGTCGCCCGGCTGTCTTCGGCCGACCCCAACGGCGGCATCGGCCTGGAGCTCGCGGCGATCGCGGCGGTCGTCATCGGCGGCACCAGCCTGATGGGCGGCCAGGGATCGGTCGTCCGGTCGTTCCTCGGCGTGCTCGTGGTCGCGGTGCTCCAGGCCGGGCTGGCGCAGGTCGGCGCCAGCGAGCCCACCAAGCGGGTCATCACGGGCGTCGTGATCGTGCTGGCCGTGATCGTCGACCTGCCGGCGCGGCGGCCGGTCCGCCGGCTCACTCTGAGAAGGCGACGCCTCACCCCCTCAGGGTGCCGGCGACGCCACGGGGACGCCGTTCTCCAGCCGGGTCCCGGGCGCGTCGAGCCCGAGCTCCGCGCCCTCGACGCCGATCTCGATCGGATCCTCGGCGGGCTCGTGCCCCTCGGCCGAGCGGACCAGGTCGGCGAAGACGCCGCCGTGGCGGACCAGGTCGGCGTAGCTGCCGGACTCGACGACCCGGCCGTCGTCGAAGACCAGGATGCGGTCGGCCTCGCGCAGGGTGGTCAGGCGGTGGGCGACGAGGATCACCGTGCGATCGGCCCGCGCGGCGTTGATCGCCTTCTGCACCAGGCGCTCGCTCGTGTTGTCCAGGGCGCTCGTGCCCTCGTCGAGGATCAGGATCGGCGGGTCCTTGAGGAACACGCGGGCCAGCGCGATCCGCTGCCGCTGGCCGCCCGAGAGGTTCTGCCCGCGCTCGGCGACCCGCGAACGATAGCCGCCCGGCCGGGCCAGGATCTCGTCGTGGATGCACGCCATCTCCGCGGCCCGGCGGATCCGCTCGGGCGTGACGTTGTCGCAGCCGTAAGCGATGTTCTGCTCGACCGTGCCGGCGAAGAGGAACGGGTTCTGGCCGACGTAGCCGACCAGCTCGCCGATGGCCTTGCGGGGGACGCGATCGAGCGGGACGCCGCCCAGGCTGGCCGAGCCGCCGCAGGGATGGACCAGCCGCATCAGGGCGCGCAGCCAGGTCGTCTTGCCGCAGCCCGAGCGGCCCGCGACGCCGATCGTCTCGCCGTGGCGGATCGTCACCGACAGGCCGTCGAGGCCGCGGCGCGGCGTCCCGTCGGCGGTCGCGGAACTCGACGGCCAGATTCTCGGCGACGAACAGCGGCTGGTGCAGCGCCAGCCGGGCGCCTCGCCGTCGGCCGGCGTCTTGAACGACCGGTCGACCGGCACCGACAGCAGCCCGATCAGGTCGCCGATCCGCAGGCTGCTCTCGTGCGCCACGTCCATGAACCGGTGGATCTCGTTGAGCGGGGACATCACGCCCAGGAACAACCCCGAGAACAGCATGACGTCGCCCGGCTTCAGCCGGCCCTGCGCCAGCAGGTAGGCGGCGAAGGCCAGCACCAGCACGTGGAAGAGCCCCTCGTTGATCGCCTTGCCCGATCCGAACAGCGACATCTCGAAATGGTGCCGCAGCTCCTTGGACCGCCGCCGCTCGGCCGCCCGGGCGACCCGACGCACCTCCTGCCGGTGCGTGTGCGCCGCCCGCACGTAGTCGATGCCCCCCAGTTGCTCGACCACGGTGCCGTCCATCCGGTCCCGGGTGCGCAACAGGTCCAGGCGAATCCCCTTCTGGGTGATGATCTGCCAGAAGGTCAGCGCAATCGACAGGGGCGCCACGCCCAGCATCGCCAGCGCGATCTTCGGCTCCTGCGAGAAGGCCGCAGCCAGCGCGAACCCCCCCGTCACCAGCGCCGGCGCGAATTCCAGGAACGTCAGCCGGACGAACCGCACCAGTCCCTCGACGCTCCGGTTGATCCGCCCGTACAGTGCCCCGACGTGGTCCTGCGCCAGCACGGTCAGGTCGACCTTCATCAGGTGGGCGACCACGCCGCACATACATGTCTTTGTCGATCCGGGTACACGTGTTCTCCACCAGGAACCGCCGCAGCACGTTCATGGTCTCGCGGATGAGGTAGGCCCCGGCGATGATGGCGAGGTAGAACGCGGCGGCCCTGGTCAGCGACGAGGCCGAGCTGCCGGGATTCTGCGCCGGGTTCACCGAGTCGATCAGTCCCCGCAGGCAGAACCAGATCGAGGTATTGGCGGCGCCCGCCAGGCTCATGACGGCCAGGGCGACGAAGAGTCCCCACCGCTGCCGGCCGGGGACCAGCCGCCAGACGTGGCGCCCTCGCCGGGCGATCGTGCCCAACTCGCGCGCAATGCTCCGCAGCCTCTCCCGCTTCGTCGGCCTCTTCATCGAACCTTCGCTCCCTCGTTCCTCGCCCGCCGCATGACCCGGTTACTCAACCCCACCCGGAAAAATCGGGAATTCCGCGACAAGACCCTTCGCGGCCACCCCCCATTTCTTCGTATCTATCACTAGCTTCGACGACCGGTTCATCCCCGCCGCCCCGGGATGTCTCTTCTCCCTCGGCGGAAATTCGGGATCAACCAGGTTTCACCATCGCTCATATAACGAACGGCACGACAATTGCCATATCCCGCCCGGTCATGGAACTCCATAACCCCGGCGCCGGAGAAATGAACCGACGACATCCTGAAATACGAATAATCGGGCGCCGAGCGAGAACACACGGTTCTGATTTCTCGATCGACCCTCTCTCCCGATCACTCGCGACTCCTTGTATCGGTCAGCCGGGCCGCCTTGCCCGCGTTGTCCTCGGTCGTCCCCGGCAATTGGGTGCATGGCTGGCATGAGCCGGTCCTCGAAGCAAGTCGGTCGCCCGTCCGACCGGCCCGGCAGGTCGGGTCAGATCAGGTCAGCCGCCGGGATGGGACATTCGTAAGGATTGCGAATCGGCGGGTCCTTTACTTCAAAACATCCGCGCGGTATGAATAGATTCCCCCTCAGGGAGGGTGCACGTCCGATGTCGAAGAATCAAACCGTGAGTATCCCCGTGAGCCATCCGCGTCCTGCGATTGCCCCGTCCGTCGATCGTGTACTGGCCGGACGTAACGAGAGAGCCCTCGGCCGGCTCGGGCCCGAGTCACTGCCACCGCTGGGCCATGAGGAAGTCCTGGTTGTTCGACGACCGTGCCGCGCTGCGGCCGGCGCAGGTGGTCGAGAGCAAGCTCACCCGTCTCCTCCAAGAGGCGGCCTTCCCGGTCAGCCACCTCCAGATGAGGTCGCTGCTCCGGGCACGCTGAGAATCGGTCTCGGAAGCGAGAGGGTGAGGCTCCGGCCGAGCCGCGCGTCTCCGAAAGGGCCGGCTCGCCGGGAGGTTCGCCCTCCCCTGATGTGTTCGGGATGTGCCGGCGACCTGGGAGGGCAAGGCTCCGGCCGAGCCTCTTCCTCGTTCGTGCCGGCTCGCCGGGAGGTTCGCCCTCCCCCCACTCGCCTTGCGGAACAGATTGTTGAGAGCCTGCGGCCGGGGATCGGTCGCGCCGATTCCGGGAGGGACTGGACGGATCGCTCGCCACAGGCGACGATCCGGGCCGTTGCCCTGGTCCTTTCGTCCCGGTTCGACGGAGCCGCTCCCCATGCACCGCCTCGCCAGGTCGGCCGCAATGGCCCTCTTCTTGCTGGGCGCCTTCGCCCTCCCGTCGAACATGCCGGCGCCCGCCGCACAGGCCGATCCCCCCACGATCGCCGGCCACTGGAACGGCACGCTGAAACTCGAGGGCATGACCCTCGAGTTCGACGCCGACTTCGCGCCCGGGCCTCCGGGCGGCGGGGCCGGCGCGGGTGCCGCCGGCTGGACCGGCGATCTCTCGATCCCCGCCCAGGGCGTCCGCGACCTGCCGATGGCGGAGGTCACCGTCCAGGGGGACCGCGTCACCTTCGCGATCAAGGCCCTGCCCGGCGACCCGACCTTCCGCGGTCAGCTCGCCGCCGACCGCTCGTCGATCCGGGGGACGATGGCCCAGTTCGGCAAGACGGGCGAGGTCACGCTGACGCGCGCGGTCGACCCGGCCGCCACCGCCGCCGCGGCCATGCAGGGGTTCGACGCGGTCGTCAACAAGGCGTTGAAGGACTTCCGCGTCCCCGGGCTGGCCATCGCCGTGGTCAAGGACGGCAAGGTCGCCTACGCCCGCGGCTTCGGCCGGCGCAACGTCGACAAGGGCCTGCCGGTCACGTCCCGGACCGTGTTCGCCATCGGCTCCTGCACCAAGGCGTTCACCACGTTTGTCATGGGTACACTCGTCAACGAGGGGAAGCTCGACTGGGATACTCCCCTACGCACCTACCTTCCCGGCCTGCGGATGAGCGACCCGATCGCCACCGAGTCGATCACCCCGCGCGACCTGGTGACCCACCGCTCGGGGCTGCCCCGCCACGACCTCGCCTGGTACAACACGCGGCTCAACGGCAAGGACATCTTCGCCCGGCTGGCCCATTTCGAGCCGACCGAGCCCCTGCGCTCGCGGTTCCAGTACAACAACCTGATGTTCATGCTGGCCGGCTACCTGGTCGAGAAGGTCGACGGCCGATCCTGGGAGGAGTCCGTCCGCGCCCGGATCCTCGGCCCGCTGGCGATGACCTCGACCAACTTCTCGGTGCTCGACTCGCAGAAGTCCGACGACTTCGCCCGCCCGTACGACGAGCAGGAGGGGAAGGTCCGCGTGATCCCGTTCCGCGACATCTCGAGCATCGGGCCGGCGGGATCGATCAACTCGAGCGTCGACGACATGGCGCGCTGGGTGGCCGTGCACACGCAGGGCGGCAAGTCCCGGGGCAAGGCGATCCTCGGCCCGGCCACGCTGGCCGACCTGCACGCGCCCCAGATGACCATCGGCCAGCCGTCGGGCAAGAAGGAGATCTCGCCGGCGTCCTACGCGATGGGCTGGGCGACCGACACCTACCGCGGGCATCGACGGGTCCACCACAGCGGGGGCATCGACGGCTTCACCGCCAACGTCTGCCTGTTCCCCGACGACGACCTGGGCCTGATCATCCTGACCAACAAGGACAGCACGCCGCTGCCCGAGCTGATCGGCCGCCACGCCGCCGACCGCCTGATGGGCCTCGACCCGATCGACTGGCTGGCCGAGGGCCTGGCCAAGCACAATCGGTCTCTTGATGCCGTCAAGGAGGCCCGCAAGAGCAAGGGCTCCGTCCGACGACCCGGCACCCGCCCCGCGCACCCGCTCGAGGAATACGCGGGCGAGTACGAGCACCCCGGCTACGGCCGGCTCGACGTCGCGCTCAAGGGCGGCAAGCTCGTCGCCACGTACAACGGCATCGCGACGACGCTCGAGCACTGGCACTACGAGGTCTTCAACGCCCCGAAGGCCGACAACGACCCGGCGCTGGCCGACATCAACTGGAAGCTCCAGTTCCGGACGGACGTCCAGGGCTACGTCGACGCCGTCCTCGCGCCGCTCGAGCCGGCCGTCAAGCCGATCGTCTTCACCCGTCGGCCCGACGCGAAGCTCCTCGACCCCGAGTATCTCAGGCGATTCGAGGGCCGCTACGAGTTGGCCGGCCAGACCGCGTCCGTCCGGCTCAAGGGTCGCGTCCTGACCCTCCAGCAGGGCGATGCGCCTGCCGTCGAGCTGGTCCCCGACCGCGACGACGGGTTCACCATCAAGCGGGAGACCGGGGCGAGCCTCCGCTTCACCACCGACCCGCACGGCCGGGTCACCGGGCTCGCCCTCAGCACCGATGACGGTGTGTTCACGGCCCCGCGCAAGCCGCCCGGTTAGCGAGCCATGAGAGCTGGTCTCGGAAGGGTCGTCTTTTCGAGCGCGTAACGCCTGGGTGGCGTACGGACGTGTCCTCGAAGTCCACCGACCGGGGAGCCGGGCCGCCGTGATCGCATCGGACGGATTGGACCGGATCGGACCTCGTTGTGGGAGCCGGCTCCTGCCGGCGATCGGGCGGGCCGATGACGACCGGATCGGGCCGACCGGATCGGGAGCAGGAGCTCCCTCCTACAAGGAGACCGATCCGGGCCGATCCGTTGGAGGACCCGGCTCCTGCCGGCGATCGGGCGGGCGGCCCGAGACCGTGCGGCCCGGATCGAGGCCGGGCGCCGGTCGTTGGACTGTGAGCCACCCCACCGTTCGGCGCTCCAGGGAAGGCGAGCCTCCCGACGAGTTGAACATCGCGGACATCTTCGGGCGAATTGAGGCCCCATCCCATCGATCCGATCTCTGGCCGCTCTCGCGAGTGCCCAGCAAGCGGGAAGCTGGGACGTCGAGGGGCCATGTAACGGCCTTGGCCCGCTTTTCATCGACGCGAACGTGTTGGCGATGATCGGCGGGCGTGCCCATCGATGGCTATAATCACTTGCCGGAACGTTGCCGCCGTTCATTGGATGGGCTCGCGTTCATGGAGGCACGACGACGATGGGGACCCTGAACCCGGGTGAGGTGACGGTGTTCTTCCTGGGCCTGGCGACCCTGCTGGGCCTGGCGCACGCGTTCGGCGAGGCGGCCCGGCGGCTGGGGCAGCCGGCGGTGATCGGCGAGATGGCCGCCGGGCTCTTGCTGGGTCCCACGGTGCTGGGTGCGGCGGCCCCGCGGTTCCAGGCCTGGCTGTTCCCGGCGGCCGGCTCGGCGGCCGTCGCACTCGACGGCGTGGTCGCGCTGGCCGTGGCGCTCTTGTTGCTCGTCGCCGGGATGGAGGTCGATCTCTCGGCGCTCTGGCGGCAGGGACGGGCGGGGCTGGCGATCGCGCTGGCGGGCGTTGCGGTCCCGCTCGGCGTCGGCGGACTGCTCGCATGGTCGATGCCCGGCAAATGGGGCATCCCGCTCGAGGGCCGGCCGATGCTCTTCGCGGTCTTCTTCGGCACCGCGCTGGCCGTCAGCGCCCTGCCGGTGATCGCCAAGATCCTGCTGGACCTCGATTTGTTCCGCACCGATTTCGGCATGCTCGTGCTGGTCGCCGCTACGCTGAACAACCTGATCGCCTGGCTGATCTTCTCGGTCGTACTGGGCGGCCGGGCCGGCGAGCAGCCGATCGGCTACACGGTCGCGCTGACGGTCGGATTCGTGGCGGCCGTGCTGACGATCGGCCGGTGGGCGGCCGACCGCGCCTTGCCGTGGATCCAGGCGCACCTGGCGTGGCCGGGCGGCGTGCTGGGCTTCTTGCTGGTCACCGGCCTGGTGGGCGCGGCGATCACCGAATCGATCGGCATCCACGCGATCTTCGGTGCGTTCCTCGCCGGGATCGCGCTGGGCGATTCGCCCCACTTGCGCGAGCACACCCGCCAGATCGTCCACCGGTTCGTCGAGGGCGTGCTGGCGCCGATCTTCGTGGCGGCAATCGGGCTGGAGGTGAATTTCATCGCCAAGTTCGACGCGGGCCTGGTGCTGCGGGTGCTGGTCGTGGGCATCGCGGTGAAGGTGATCGGGTGCGGCTTGGCCGCGCGCCGGCGGCCTACGCGGGGCGGAGGCCTGGGCCGTCGGCTGGACGATGAACGCACGCGGCGAGCTGGGGATCGTGCTCGGGCTGTTGGCCTGGCACGCCGGCGTGATCCGCGAGCGGCTGTTCGTCGCGCTGGTGGTGCTGGCGATCGTGACCACGGCGATCGCCGGGCCGATCCTGAAGGCGCTGTTGCAGCGCGACCGGGTCTGGTCGCTGGCCGCGGCTCTGGACGAGCGGCTGTGCTTTACCGACCTCGACGCCGCCGACGCATCCGAAGCGATCCGCCAGCTCGCCGCCGTGGCCGCCGACCGGGCGCTGCTGAGCGTCGAGTGGGTGGCCGAGCAGGTCCTCGAGCGCGAGGCGATCATGAGCACGGCGATCGGCCAGGGCGTGGCCGTTCCGCACGCGCGGCTGATCAACCTGAAGGAGCCGCTGGTCGTCGCCGGGCTGTTCCGCACCGAGCTGGATTTCGACGCGCCCGACGCCGAGCCCGTCCGGCTGATCTTCCTGCTGCTGACCCCGCACGCGGATGCCGCGGCGCAGCTCCAGATCCTGGGCTCGATCGCGCGGCTGGTGCGCGACCCGCACGTCCGAGCCGACGCCCTGGCGGCCCGCTCGCCGACGGCGTTGCTGGCGGCGTTGCGGATCGCCGACGTGCTGCATCGCACCCGGCCGGCGGCGATCTCGTGAGCGGTTTCGGCCGGCCCCGTCGTAGGTCAGGCTGTCAGCCTGACGCGGCCGGTTCGGACCGATCGGCGGACGGCCCGCGTCAGGCTGACAGCCTGACCTACACAACGGGGCCGATCCCGGTTCGGTCCGACCGGCGGACGGCCCGCGTCAGGCTGACAGCCTGACCTACACGGGGACCGGCGGACAGCCCGCGTCAGGCTGACCGCTTGACCTGCGGGGATCATACACTTCCCCCGCTGCCCAACCTTTCCGGAACCGGCCGGACGACCAGGGCCACTCGTCCGCGCGCTGGCAGAGCCCCGCCGCCACGGGGTTGTGCTCGATGTAGTGGATGATGCGGAACTTCTCTTCCTCATCGCGGGCCCAGTGATCGTACGACTCATCCTGCCAGAACGTTCGTCCCCGCGCATCCTGGAGGACGTTGATCTGGTGGGCGGAATATCCCTTGATTCTCTGAGTCACCTTGCTCAACTCCCGGCGCGGCGTGAGCAGGACGTGCACGTGGTTCGACATGACGCACCAGGCGAACAGGTCATAGCGCTCACCGGCCCCGAAGACGATCGCGTCCTCGACGATCCTGGCGGCTCGGGGATCCTGCAGGTGCATGGGGCCGTCGAGCGCCCGATCGAGGAATCGGTCAATCGATGCAAAGATCCTCTTGCTCTCACGGATCCGCCTTTCGATGGCCGACTCTTGCGGGCGAGGTCCTTGAGCCTCCAGGCATTGCCGCTCCCGCACGAATTCGTCGATCGCCGACCTGGGCATTGCCCCTTTGAGATTCCAGGTCAAGAAGATGGGAAACCCGTTCGGTACCTGATGGGGAAGGTGTCGGGCGTACAGGCGATCGATGGGCATCTGCGCTCATCCCGAAAGCCGACAGGCTGGACAGGCCGAGCCTCCCGCTCCGCTTGCCGGGCTCGATAGTGATCAATCGAATCGATCATGGTCCATGGCCGGAGTCTAACGCACCCGGCCTCGACTGTCATCTCACGGGCGCCCGGTCGTGGTCCCCGTCCCGGGAGACCTCCTCCGCGCCCGACCTGCAAGGATCGGATCGTCCATCCCCGAAGGCCGCGAAGGCCGTACCGGTGGTATCCCGCGGGCATTCTCGGAAAATGCCCCTTGACCCTCACGTTACGTGATCCCCTAGACTGCCAGGCGGATGCGTGTGTCATGGCGGTCTCGGCGGGGATATATCGATGGCGTATACGATCAAACAGGTGGCCGCGATGTCGGGCGTGAGCATGCGCACTCTCCATTTCTACGACGAAGCCGGATTGCTGAAGCCCGCCTACCTCGGGGCGAATGGCTACAGGTTCTACGAGGAGCTACAGCTCCTGACCATCCAGCAGGTTTTGTTCTACCGCGAGCTGGGGTTCGAGCTGAAGGAAATTAAGCGGATACTCGGCCGGGCCGACTTTGAACAGGTCGCTGCTCTCGTATCGCATCGGACCGTCCTGGAAAACAGCCTGATCCGCACGCGCGAGTTGATCGAGACGATCGACAAGACCATCCGGCATCTGAAAGGAACCGAGAAGACGACGAGCCAGCAGATGTTTGTGGGTTTCAGCGTCGCCGCAGGGGACGACCGATTCGGCGACGGGGTCAAGCTGGGCGGCGACCCGAATGACTGCAAAGTCTCGGCGAAGGACACCGACGGCGCGATGTGTATCTTCGAGTTCAAGGGCGGGGGCGGCGGCCCACGCCACCTCCACCACGACGAGGACGAATGGATCTACGTCGTGGAGGGCGAGCTGGAGGTCCTGGTCGGCGACCGGCGGATTCACCTGGGCACGAGCGAGTCCGTCTTCATCCCGCGGACGGTCCCTCACGTGTGGGGATGCGCCGGCGGCAAGCGGGCCAGGATCATCAATGTGTACCGGCCCGCGGGCAACATGGAGGCATTCTTCCGCGCGGTGAGCACGCACGAGGACCTGCCGACGCGGGACCAGGTGCTCGCCAACCGGTACACCGAGGAGCAGACGAAGGCGCTCCACCGGTTGTTCGAGGCCCACGGAATGGACCTGCTCGGCCCGCCGCTCGTCCTCGAATGAACGTGGGCCACTGCACGCGTCCTCGTGTTCATTGACCGGCGCGCCTTGGAGTTCGGCGCAGGTCTCCGACCCCGCCGTCGGCGTGACCGTAGGTCTCCCGGGCGGTCGGGCGGGCCGGACCGGACGGGTGGAGACCTGGCGGTCCCGGCCGCGGCGGGGTCGGAGACCCGCGCCGAACCGCGGTCTCGGCCCGACCGATCGCCGGCAGGAGCCGGCTCCCACACCGCCGTTCGGCGCCTGGTCGCCCGGTGCGGCGGTCGCCCCGACAAATTCCGAACAATGGGCTTCCGTCGGGGCACTACTGTCGGGAAGCTTGGAGTTCGGGAGAAATCGTCATGAGCGACGTGGAATCATTGGCGGCGGGGAGCCCTCTTCGCCTGCTATTCGAGGCCGGGACGGTCACAGGGGTGAGCGACCGGCAATTGCTGGAACGGTTCGCCACCCGCCGCGACGAGCTGGCGTTCACGGCACTCGTCGAGCGGCACGGACCGATGGTGCAGCGGGTGTGTCGCGCCGCCCTGGGCGACCATCACGACGCGCAGGACGCCGTGCAGGCGACGTTCCTCGTCCTGGCCCGGTCGGCCGGGTCGATCCGCCGGGGCGACTCGCTGGCGAGCTGGCTGTATGGCGTGGCGCTCCGGGTCGCGTCGCGGGCCCGGGCGAGCTCGGCCCGTCGGCGCCGGCATGAGCAGAGCTGCGCCGCACTGCGCCCGGTCGCGGTCGAGGCCCATGGCGGCCCCAATCGCGACGACCTCGAGGCGCTCCTGCACCAGGAGATCGGCCGGCTGCCCGAGCGGTTCCGCGCGCCCCTGGTCCTCTGCCACCTGGAGGGCCGGACCTATGAAGAGGCCGCGCAGGTGCTCGTCTGCCCGGTCGGCACGATCAAGAGCCGGCTGTCCACGGCCCGCCAGCGGCTGCGGCGACGCCTCGAGCGTTTCGATCCGACGGTGTTCTCCGGGTCGGTCGCGCTGGCGATCCGCGAGTCCCCATCGCCGACGATCGTGCCCGCGATGCTGCCCGCCTCGACGCTCAGCGCGGTGGTTCGCCACGCCGTCGGCGGACCGGCACCGGCCGCGATCGCCCGGCTGGCGGAAGGCGTGCTCGCGGCCATGCTGCGGCACCGGCTGCCCGGACGGGTCGCCGCCGCCGCGGCCCTCCTGATCGGCACCGCCGCCCTGGCGGCCGGGGCAATCGCGCTGGCGCCCGCGAGGCGGCTTCCTGGTCCCGCTCCTGTTCCGGGACCGGGACCGAGGGCTCGTCCGCAGGCGGGCCCGCCCGCGAAAGACATCGCCGATGCCGATGCCGACCCTCTGCCCGCCGGCGCGACCTTGCGGTTCGGCACGACCCGGTATCGGCACTCGTCAACGATCGAGAACCTCGCCGTGTCCCCCGACGGCAGGATCGTCGTCGTGAACAGCGGGACCCGCAACCATTCCACGCTGCGCAGCTACGACCTCGCGACCGGCCGCGCGCTCGTCGAGTTCGATCGTAGCGGCTCGAGTGTCGGCGTGGCGATCTCGCCCGACGGCAAGACCGTCGCGATCGCGACGTTGTCGAACTCGTCTCTCCATTTTCGCGACCTGGCCACCGGCGCCGAGACCGCCGAGATGCGACTCCCCGCGGCCAACCAGGGAGCCATCACCGACCTGATCCTCTACTGCCCGGACGGGAAGCACTTGGTGGTCCGTGCGCCCGACGGCAAGATGATGCTCCTGATCGACCCGGCGAAGCGCGAGGTCGTCCGCACGTTCGCCGGGGCGGGCACCATCTTCGCGGGGGCATTATCCTCGGACGGCAAGACGCTCGTCGCGGGCGGGTTCGACTACCAGGACGGCCGCGGCTGGTTCGCCCGCCGCTGGAACGTCGCCACGGGCCGCGAGCTCGGCCCCATCACGCTCGGCAAGGGGGGGATTCGTAGCGTCGCGATCTCGCCCGACGGCAAGATCCTGGCGATCGGCGGCGAGACCAGGAAGCCGGCGCCGATCGTCCTGGTCGATGCCGCGACCGGCAAGGAGCTCCGGACGATCGCGTTCGCCGGCTCCAAGATCGTGCGCACGCTCACGTTCTCGCCGGACGGCAAGACGCTGGCGGCGTCGGGCGGCTGGACCACGCGGATCTTCGACGGGACCACCCGGCTGTTCGACACGGCCACGGGCGAGGAGCTGCGGAAGCTCGATTACCAGGGCATCGGGCTGCACTTCACGGCCGACGGCGGCACGCTGATCGGGGCGGTCGGCGGCGCGATCTATCGATGGGACGTCGTCACCGGCCGAACGCTCATCCCCGAGGGCGGCGACAGCATGGTCAACCAGATCGCGGCGACGCCCGACGGGAGTCGAATCGTCACCCGCGGCGATGATGGCGACGCGCACGTCTGGGACGCCCGGACCGGCCAGCACCAGCGCCGGCTGACCGTGAGCTTCCAGCGCGGGCTGGCCCTCAGCCCGGATGGGCGGTTCCTCGTCTGGCCCGAGTCGGACGAGTCGATCGAGTTCCGGGATGCGGACGATGCGCGGATCACCCACTACGGCAGCCGACTGCGGATGGTCAACATCACCACGGGCGCGGCCGCCGAGCGGTTCGGCGGGTTCGATGGCGAGGGCCACGACGTGTATTTCACCGACGGTGGCAAGACGCTGGTGACGGCCGACCATTATCGCCGCGACGCCAACATCCGGGTCTGGGACGTGGCGACGGGCCGGCTCGCTCGTTCCTACCCGGCGCAGGGGCCGTACCGGATCTGGCGGACCCGCCTCTCGCCCGACGGGAAGTCCCTGGCGGTGCTCCATATCGAGCAGCCGGTCTCCTTCGCGGTCGGCCGGCAGCTCGTGAAGCTCTGGGACCTCGCCAGCGGGAAGGAGCTCGACGAGCAGCCCCACCGCTGGTTCGACGACGAGGTGGTCGCGTACTCGCGGGACGGGAAGACGGCCGCGGTGGTCGCTTCCGGAGGGATGATCCAGCTCCGCGACGCGGCGACGTGGGACGTTCGCGGCGAGCTTCGAGGGCCAGGTGAGCGGCCGACCGCCATTGCCCTCGGCCCCGACGGGCGGCTCTACACCGGGTCGACCGACGGCACCGTCCTGGCGTGGGACACCCGCTCCGTGAAGCCCCCCACCCGGCCCGAGCCGGCCGAACCCGATCGCCTACCGCAATTCGTCGACCCGATCCGTCCGCGGTAGGAGCCGGCCCCGTCCCGCCCCGCGGTCGGGCCAATGGATTCCCCATCGCAATCACAGACGACGGCCCGGAGGGATCGAACCACAGAGGCACCGAGGCACAGAGACGAAGACGAGAAGAGCCTCCGGTCGGTCGCATGGCCGTGTCTGCTGTCGGCGGAAATCGCCCGTTCGCCTCGAATCGGGCTCACGGCCCCTGGTTTGCCCTGGGGACCGGCTCCTTTACCCAACGGCCGTCGTCCTGCCGGTGCCAGTCATACGTGCCGATATCCGAGCTCTTCAGGCGGATGCGATCGTTGGCGACCCACGCCATGTCCCACCGCATCACGTCGGAGGCCCGGGTATTCTCGGAGTGGAGCACGCGGCCCGTGGGGTCGCGGATCTCGAGCACGACGCACAGGTAGGCTGCCGGGTCGGCCTTGCTCTGCTCGATCCGGGTGTGCAGCGTCATCGAGCCGTCGGGCGACGGGATGGGGGGCAATGCCGCTCGCCGCCCGCAACCGGCGAAGACCAGGGGCATCAGCAAGAGCCAGGCAAGCTTTCGCATCGAGACTTCCTCCCCTCCACGACGAATGACCCGCCCCCACCCGCCGACCCGGTGTCGGCGCAGCCCGAGCTCATTCGAGCATCGCCGCTTTCTGCCTGCGGATGGACCGCCTCTGGGCGAGGAAATTCCCGTAGGAGACCAGCGGGATCAGCAGCGCCCCATAGGCGAACATCCCCCAGGTCAGGTTGAACCGATGGAGCCGCAACAGGGCCTGGCGTGCGTCGTCCGGAGGCGCCCAGAAACGATGCTCCGTCTGGATCACGAAGGCCAGGAAGCCGTAATAGGTGTGGAACACGACGGCGACCAGGCCGGGCGCCGGCCCCTGGTGGATCTTCAACCCCTCGAAGGCGCGCCGCCGCGAGGAATCGGACCATCCTCTCAGCCAGCGATACCCCTTCAGGATAACCCAGCCGAGGACCCCGTAGAAGACGACCGACCCGGCGATCACGGCCGGGATCACCCACCAAGGCCTGGCCCCTCCGTGCATCGTCAACCTCCGCGGCCCCTCGTGTTGCACAAGGCCTGGCCGGAACCGCCCGGATCGGCCCGACCGGATCGGGCCGACCGGATCGGGAGCAGGAGCTCCCTCCTACAGGGAGACCGATCCGGGCCGATCCGATCCGTTGTAGGAGCCGGCTCCTGCCGGCGATCGGGCGGGTGACCAGACGGCAGTGCCCGGCAGCTTCCGGCTCCTCCCGCCGCATGAGCAGCATGCAGCACCGAAGGCCGATTATCGGGTGATGCAGGAAAGACGGCGGCGATGAAGACGTCGCCATGCCTCCGCATCGCAGGTCTCCTCTCCACGCGAATCCGAACAACACCTCGGCCAGGCCGGCGCCCTGACTGCCCATCGACCGGATCGAGGGATATCGCGAGCTAGTGCAATAAAGCTCACCACGCGAATCGACGGGGAAATCCGCGCGGTTCGAGGGCTCAACCGGGCTTCGCGAGGGCTTTGCTCTCGCTGACGCGATCGAATGATTCCCTGGCCACCCTGGTTGGCTGGGCGTCGGGATGGCCGGTGGTCATCTCCTTCAGGACGGCCACGGCATCCGGGGTGCCGATGTGCTCCAGGAGCACGATCGCGCGCACCGCGCGGGTCCACTTTTTCTTATTGTTTGCCCAACCGAACATATTAATACGTTCGATCCGGTGCTCGGCCCACCACGAGCCGAAATTCGGCCGGGCCAAGAAATTGAACCCGCCGTCCTTGCCGCCGCCGACGACCATCAGGTCGACCGTCTTGCCGGTCAGTTGGCCGGCGTCGCGCCCGCTCATGACCTCGACCATTCGCTGGCGGCCCGGCGCCTCCTTGTAGCGATCCATCAGCGCCTGCAGGTCGATCGCCAGCCGGGGGTCGAAGTATTCGAGCTCCTCGAAGGCCGGCTTCCAGACCTTGTCGCTGGCGTTGCCCAGCTTCAGGAGCAGGGCCCGGACCTCGGCGGGCGAGATCTTCAGCGGCTTCATCTTCGCCTTGAGGAACGCGACCGTCTCCCCGCGGCGGTCGGCCATGTTGAGCAGGGCGCGGGTGGCCTCGGTCTCGGTCTTCTCGAGGTCGGCCCACCAGGATTCCATCGCGCCGGGGGCATCATTCGGGGCGCCGGCGCGGGCCCCGGGCTCTTCTTCCTGTCATCGTCGGCCCCCAGCACCGCGGCGGCGATGCCGATCGGAGTCGAAAGCGCCAGCGCAGCAGCGGCCCGGCGGGTCATCGGAGATCGAGAGGACGCCATCGTGCGGGCTCCTGCAAGGAGGGGAGGGGCGGGGAGGGGCGCGTCCGGATCGATCGGCCGTTCCCGAGCGCGGCCGCCGGCGCGGCTAGGCCTGCCGGGCGATCAGGTCGCCCACCGCAACCTGTCCATGCTCGCTGCCGTCGAGCTCGATGGGGACCGACTCGCCGGCCCGTGCGGAGTAGCGGATCACATCCGCGTATCGGGCCGATTTGCCCCGCCCGGTTGGTCCGGTCCAGACCTCGATGAGCGTGTCGGGGCCCTTGAGACGCACGATCATGTAGACGGGGATGCCGGCCGCGGCATAGCGGCGCCACTTCCGACCGCGATCGCGGTGGTAGGTCGTGTCGGAAATCTCGGCCAGCAAGGCGACATCGCGAGGTCGCGGGTGCCGTGTGGCGTAGTTCGCGTCACTTCCTCGCAGCACCGCGACATCCGGCTTGGGCGCCCAGTAGCGACCGATCAAGATCGGCTGCTCTTGCCGGATGGTCCACGCGTCCATCGCGAGCATGGCCAGCATCGTCCTGTAGAACCGCCCGAGGGCGAAGATGTGTGGCGGCAGGTCGGTCATCGGATAGATTTTCCCCGCGACCAGCTCGACCTTCTGGTCACCGAAAATGCCGGCGGCCATCATCCGGTGGAATTGCCGGATGTCGAAGAGGTAGCTGCCTGTCAACGTCATCAAGAGCCCGGTCATGGGACAAACCCTCCTCATTGCAGGTTAGCGGAATTCGACATCCGGGGCAAGCAAGCCATCCGGGGCGAAGGGGGCGCCCGGGGTCCGGCTCCGGGCCGAGGGCGGGGGACAGCGAGCGGCGGCGGAAGGCTGTGCGGGCGGCCCTCATCTGGTGGGTGGCATACCGGCGCGGCGCCGGTACCATCAGGGCTCTGTCCGAAGAAACCAGGCGCCATCGCGGAGGGTCGGCCGTGTGGCGACGGAGGCGGTCGAAAGACGACGTCGCGTCATTCGATCGGTCATCCGGATCGACGGCCGCCTCGATCGCGCCGGGGCCTCCGGATTTCGGGAATCACGCGGCTCTTCTTCACCTCCCGGCGACATCGCGTCCGGGAGTCCACCCGGTAGGGGGCTCTTCCATGCCGTTCAACCGCTGGATCCTCGCCGTCGCGATCGTCGCCACGGCCGCGCCGCACACCTTCGCCCAGGACGAGGCTCCGCCGGCCGATACCAAGCCGGCGACGACGAACGCGCCGGGCCGCGACTACCCCCGCGTCGATTCCGGGCGCCGCGCCTACTTCCGCGTCGATGCGCCCGACGCCAGGAGCGTCCGCGTCAGCCTCCGCAATACCGAGCTCAAGAAGGACGACAAGGGCATCTGGACCGGCGTCACCCCACCGCTCGATCCCGGCTTCCATTACTACCAGCTCGTCATCGACGGCTTCGCGGCGGCCGACCCCAGCAGCGAGAGCTTCTTCGGCTCGAGCAACATGCGCAGCGGCATCGAGATCCCGGACGCCGCGGGCGAGTTCTACGACATCAAGGATGTCCCGCATGGCGAGGTGCGGATCAAGTGGATGCATTCGAACATCAGCAAGGCATGGCGGCAAAGCTTCATCTACACGCCGCCGGGCTACGACAAGGACACCGATCAGCGTTACCCCGTGCTCTACCTGCTCCACGGCGCCGGCGAGGATGAACGCGGCTGGTCGACCCAGGGCCGCATGGGCTTCATCCTCGACAACCTGATCGCCGCCGGCAAGGCGCGGCCGATGATCGTCGTGATGGAGAACGGCGGCGGGAGCGCCCTGTTCGCCCGGCCTCGCGGCGCCCGGCCGCCCGGCGGACCCGGTGGCCCGGCCGGCGGTGCGGGAGCTGGCCCGGGTGCTCGTCCGCCCGGCGGACCCGGCGGACCCGGTGGTCCGGCGCACGTCCGCCCGGCGGACCCGGCGGATTCGCCGGCCAGCAGTTCGGCGAGATCCTGCTGAACGAGGTCATCCCGATGGTTGAATCCAGCTTCCGCACCAAAACCGACCGCGACAACCGCGCGATCGCCGGGTTGTCGATGGGGGCCGGGCAGGCGATGCGGATCGGCCTGGCCCACCTCGACCGGTTCGCCTACATCGGGGCGTTCAGCGGCGGCGGCCCCCGCAGCGAGGACATCAAGACGGCCTACGACGGCGTCTGGGCCGACGCGAAAGCGTTCAACGACAAGGTCAAGGCCTTCTACATCAGCGTCGGCACCAAGGAGAACGTCGAGGGGGCCCGCCGCTTCCATCAGGCGCTCGAGGGGGCCGGCATCGTGCACGCGTATTTCGAGTCCGAGGGCACGGCCCACGAATGGCAGACCTGGCGGCGCAGCCTGCACGGATTCGCGCCGTTGCTGTTCCAGGCCGCCAGCCAGCAGGGCGTGGTCCGGAAGGCCGACGATCAGGCCGCATCGCCCGAGCCGAGGCGCGGCGGCCGCGGTGCCTTCGGCGGTCCGATCGTCCTGGGCCCCGACGACAAGCCCGCCTTCGACGACCCACCGGCCGACTTCCGCAAGGCCCGCCAGGATATCCTCCATGGCAAGCTCGAGCTGATCGAGTACGACTCCAAGTCCGTCGGCGCACGCCGCAAGATGAACGTGTACACGCCGCCGGGTTACGCCGCCGACAAGAAGTATCCCGTGCTCTACCTGCTGCACGGCATCGGCGGCGACGAGACGGAATGGCTGAGGGCCTGCAAGGCCGACGTCGTCCTCGACAACCTGATCGCCGACGGCAAGGCCGTGCCGATGATCGTCGTCATGCCCAACGGCCGAGCCCAGAAGAATGACCGCGCCGAGGGAAATGTCTTCGCGTCGGCCCCGGCGTTCGCGAAGTTCGAGGCCGACCTGCTGGAGGACGTCATCCCCGCGATCGAGTCGCGCTATTCGGTCATCGCCGATCGCGACCACCGCGCCCTCGCCGGCCTGTCGATGGGCGGCGGCCAGTCGCTGAACTTCGGCCTGGCGCATCTGGACAGGTTCGCGACGGTCGGCGGCTTCTCGTCGGCGCCCAACACCAAGCCGCCCACCGAGCTCGTTCCCGACCCCGAGGCGGCACGCAAGCAGTTGAAGCTGCTGTGGCTCTCGTGCGGAGATAAGGACGGTCTGATCAGCATCAGCCAGCGCGTACACGCCCACCTCAAGAAGAACGACGTGCCGCACGTCTGGCATGTCGACTCGCACGGCCACGACGGGACGGAGTGGGGCAAGAACCTGTACCTCTTCGCTCAGCGTCTTTTCAAGTGACGTGACCGAGCGGCCGGCGGAGGCGGCTCCGAGAACGGGCCGGGCCTGGCGGCCGTGGGCAGGGCGAGCGTGATCCGATTGCGAGGGGCTCACGCTGGCCCGGCCTACGGCCCGGCCACCCGAGGGGCGGGCGATTTCGACCGCTGGCGGACGGTGGCATACGCGTCGAGGATGCCCGAGCGGCCCGGGTGGATCGCCTCGAGGCCCAGGCGGAAGCGGTCGCTGCCGGCCAGCGGCTGCGCGGTGCCGGCGAGGATCACCAGCCGCTGGCCCTCGGGCAGGTCGAAGAGCTGCGAGGCGTCGGTGAGGTCGCGCTGCGGCAGGTGCGGCAGCGCCGTGCGCAGGATGAACCGCAGCCGGCCACCCGGCGACGGTCCATCGTAGAACGCCCCGGCGGCTCGAGGAGCACCGCCGGGCGAGGCGCCGGCGCCGGCCGTTGGGATCGCGGCGGCCGAGGGAGGGCTCAGCACCGCGACGACCTGGAACGGCGTCTCGCGGTTGCGCCGCAGGATCATCGTCCGCAGGGCCAGCAGGTCGCCGTCGATCCCGTGGCGGAACATCACCTCGTGCAACCCGTCCACCGCGCTGACGGCCAGCACGATCAGCAGGAACGCGGCCAGGATGCCCCGCTGCCGGTCGTCGCGCACGCGCCCAGCGGTCGACGGCGCGGATCAGGAACACCGAGACCACCACGAGGTCCAGCGCCAGGTGCAAGCCCAGCGCGGTGGCCGCGCTGGCGCGGCCGTGCACCACGTCGTTGACGGCGCCGCGCAGATCGCCGCTGGCCCACCAGGCCGTCGACATGGCCGTCGCCGGCGCCAGCCAGGTGAGGCTGCGGACCGGGATCCGGCGATTCACCAGGTCGGCGATCGTCTGCGCGGCCAGCAGGCTCAGGGGCACCAGGAGGACCAGGTCGAAGACGCTCTGCGGCCCGTGGGGCCAGGCCGCCGGGGCGAGCGCGGCGACCACGAGCCAGATCACCCAGAAGGCCCCGCCGACCGATTCGCGCGATTCGGTCTCGTCGACCAGCGCCGCGCGCACCGCACGGACGGCGCCGTAGAGCCCCAGCGGCAGGCTGACCGGCGCCAGCTCGATCAGCCGGCCGGGCAGCGAGCGGCCGGCGTCGGCCATCAGGCGCTCGGGCGGGACGCGCAGCGCGGCGATCGCCTGCCAGCCGTGCCAGCGGACCATCAGCACGAACCACGGCACGGCGATGGCCGCCGCGATCGCCGTGGCCGCCAGGGTGTGCAGCCGCCCCGGGTCGCCGCGCCCGGCGAGCCAGCCCAGCCATCGCGACGCCCAGGTCCGCGCCCGCGCGCCGGGCGACGGCGGATGGCCGGCGTGCAGGTAGTACCGATGCAAGAGGATGATCGGCACCACGATGAACGCCAGCCCGCCGAGGGATAGAAGCGCCAGGCCCATCGCCAGCCCGCCGGCCACGGTCGTTGCCCCGGGCCCGACCCAGGGCGAAGGCCGCAGCGCCTCGCCCGTGAGCCGCTCGTGCCAGCCGTAGGTCAGCAGCACCGCCAGCACGCCGCAGAGCGCCAGGGTGGCCGGCGTCGCCTCCTGCATGCGTAATAACAGGTTCTGGTTGAACCCGACGAGGAGGGCCGCCGTCAGGCCCAGCCCGGCTCCGCGCCAGAGCCGCCCGTGCAGGTAGACGAGCATCACCGCCAGCACGCCGGCGATGTAGCTGGGCAAGACGCTGGCCATCGGGTCGCGGTCGCCGTCGAGCCAGAAGAGCACCGCCTCGAACCAGGCATAAAGCGGCGGCTGGAAGGCGACCGTGCGGTACGCGGCCGCCTCCTGAGCCGGCTTGATCGCGTCGACGGCCGGCATCTGGTCGAGCACAAGGCCGTCGACCACCGCCAGGCCCCGCAGGCCCCACAGCGGACCCGGCGGCGTGAGGTCCCAGACCCGCAGGGCGGCCAGCCCGGGCAGTACAGCGACCAGGACCACCATCGGGAAGACCATCGCCGACCGCGGCCCCGGCCGGAACAGCGGCCGCGGCATCGGCGCCTCGAGCCGGTCCCACCCCCGGCCCCGCGTCCGGTCGGGTCCCCGCAACACCGGGACCTCGGCCCGCCATCGTCCTGGTCGATCCGACTCCATGCCAACCGGCCCCCTCGGATGTCGGGGGCGACGCCGGCATCATCGCCCCGGCCGTCGCGAACCCGGACCGCCGGACCATACCACAATCGCGCGGCCGGCGGGAGGGCGATACGCACGGGCACCGCCCGCGGCCGGCCGGATCCGCCGGGCCACGGCCGTCGCGACGGTCGGCGAAGGGCAATGCGCCTCAGGCGAAGAACCGACGGACCACCACCCGGAAATCACCCAGCAGATCGGGCAGCGTCAGCTCGTCGTCGGGTCCCAGCTCGCGCGGAGGCTGGCCGGGGCGGAAGACATGCGCCTTCTCGGTGTCGGGATCGAGGATGATCACAACCCCCACCCCGGCGTCGTGGTATTCCGCCACCTTCGCCGTGATGTCGCCCCAGCGATCGCCCGTCGACCGCACCTCGACGACCAGGTCGGGCACGACGTCCAGGTAGCCCTGGCGAATCGGTCCGCGGGGGACCTTCGCATAGCTGTAGAACGCGACGTCGGCCCCGCGGACCGTGTCGGGATCGCGCTCGGTGATCACCCCCGAATCGTTGCAGAGCACGTGGCCGAGGTCGTGCTCATCGGCGAACGTCCCCAGCAGGCGATCGGTCTTGCCGCAGACCTGTCCATGTCGCGGGGTCGGTGGCGGCATCCTCACGATCCTCCCTTGAACCAGCTCCTCGGGATATCCGGGATCGGGCCGACTGCCGAACTCCTCGGCGGTGAGCAGGACCGTGGCGGTGGCCATCGTGGTGCCTCCGATCGGGGACGGATTGGCGCGGTCGGAAGTCCCTCCGATCCGGTCCACCTTATTCATCATCATCCTCGTCATCCTCGTCATCCGGCGTGGAATCCTCGCGCGCGGCGGTCTCGTCGCGGCGGGCCTGGATGCGGTCGAGCGTGCGTCGCAGCAGGTCCAGGCCGTCGCCGCCGTTGATGTGTTCGCGGAACGGCAGGGCCAGGCGGAGCAGCTCGGTGTTGCTCACGCCGACGTCCTCGACGGCCTGGCGCAGCACGCCCAGGAAGTCGTCGAGGCCCTCCTCCGGCAGCCTCGCCTGCGCGACCAGCGACCTGAGCTCGACGAGCGCGGTCGAACAGGCCGCGGGCGGCCATCGCGACGGGCGAGCCCGCGACGGCCGCGGGCACGACCGGGCGGGGGCCGGCGCGCGGCCGACGCGCCCGAGGGCTCGCGATCGCGGGCCGCCTGCGCCTCGGCATCCCGATTGCGCCGGCCGTTCTCGATCGCCTGGACCAGTTGTTCCTGCGCCTCGGCGACGTAGGCCGCCCAGTCGGTCGTGAAGTCCTGGCGGAACGCCTCGATATAACCCGGCTCGTACTGACGCGACAGGAATTTGAGCTGGTGGAAGACCCGGTGCGACAGCGCCTGGAGCTCCTCGGTCATGTCGGCGTCGCGATCGTGCGACGCCTGGTAGTGGCGGAACCGGCCGATCCAGACCTTGAGCCGGGCATATTGCTCGAGCTTGCCCAGCGAGCCGTAGGCGTTCAGGCCCGCGTCGACCTCGTGACCCAGGAGCTGGAGCTGCCCGCCGGGGAAATGCGCCTCGGCGTCCCAGAGCAGCCGGTCCTCGACGGCGAACGGCTCGGCCAGCTCGGGCTGGAGGCGGTCGATCTCGCGGCGGAGCTGGCGATACTGATCGGTGGCCACCCGCAGGTCGCGCCGCGCCTCCTCGACCTCGCGCGTCACCTCCTCGAGCTCCTGCTTCGTCTCACGCCGCGTCCGCTCGATCTCCGTTTTCGAGGCCGCCACGAGTTGTTCGGCGTCGGTCTCCGAGCTGAGCGACGACTTGTACAGCGCCAGCTTTCGCACCAGCTCCTTGAGCATCTGCTCGTCGTGGTCCGCCTGCTCCAGGGAGCGCAACGCCGCGGGCCGGACCGTCCGCAGCCGCTCGACGGCGCACCGCGCCCGCAGCTCTGCGGCGCGGAACTGATCGGCCGCGTGCTGCGTCTCCCCCTCGAGCTTGCGGGCCCTCGTCTTGGCCTCCGCCCGGCGGACCAGCTCGGCGAGCTTCTCCAGCGATGCCGCCGTCGGGGTCTCCCGCGTTCCCTCCCCCGCCCCCGGCCGATTCACCCCCACCGCCACCCCGGGCCTCGTTCCGCGCACCCCGGGTACCAGCCGCTCTTCTCTATCCATCTTTTCGTACCTCGCAATGCAATCACAGTATTAAGATAATCTTTCTAACATATTCAACAGCGTCTCTACAACCAGTTCGAGCCGTGAATGCATCATACAGGACCGGCGGTCGCAGGTGAACCCATCGGGGGGAGTGGCATGCCGATTGCCGCGATCGCGATGGACGCCACCCGGCACGGTCGGCTGGTCGGCGGACGCCGGCCGGATGATCGAGTTCGGCGCGGTGCTGCCCTCGTGAGGTCGCCGCCTCAATGCCCCGGCACCGTCGCCGGCTTGCCGTTGTCCGCCGGCCCCAGGCCGAGGAAGAACGGCAACGGCGGCACGCGCCCACTCGTCGGGCGCGGGGTGCTGCGAGGCCGACTCGCCGAAGCAGCTCCGGAGCATCTCGGTGTCGATGATGCCGGGATTGACCGGGACGGCCGCCATGCCCGGCGGCAGCTCCTGCGCCAGCGCGCGGGTCAATCCCTCGATGGCCCACTTGCTGGCGCAGTAGGGTGCGACCTCCGGCGACGTCGACCGGCCCCATCCCGAGCTGAGGTTGACGATCACGCCCGAGCCCCGCGCGATCATCGCCGGCGCGAAGTGGCGGATCACGTTGGCGACGCCCTTGACGTTCACGTCGATCACGCGGTCGAACTCGTCGGCCGGCACCTGCCACAGCGGCGCATTGCGGTTGATCGCGGCGGCATTGTTGATCAGGAGGTCGGGCGGCCCGTGCTCGGCGATGACGCGGTCCGCCCAGGCCTTCACCGCCAGGTCGTGCGTGACGTCGAGCGCGGCGAGGTCGTGCGGATGTCCGAGCCGCGAGCGCAGGTGCCCGAGCGCCTCCGCCGTCCGGCCGCAGCCGACCACGCGATGGCCGGCCCTCGCCAGGCCCTCGGCCAGCGCGCGGCCCAGGCCGCGGGTCACCCCCGTGATCGCCACCACCCGGGCCGTCCCCGACACCTTCGACGTCGACTTCGCCATGTCCGCAACCTCCGCGTTGTTCAACCCGCGATTCCTCACCGACCCATGATAGTCGCGTCCCCTGTCGGCGCGAGCGCCTGCGTCCGCCTCGTTGCGGCTCGCCCCCGGACGCGCGATAATCGGGCGGGCGGACGGCCCGATCCCACGGCATTCACTACCATCGAGGGTTCGATGAGCACACGGACGATGGCGACAGTCGGCTTGCCCGGCATCTTCGCGGTACTCGCCGCCGCGACCGCGTTCGGCGGCGCTCGCGACGACCTGAGCCCCCAGGAGCGCAAGGACGGCTGGATCCTCCTCTTCGACGGCAAGACGCTCGACGGCTGGAAGACCAGCTCGGGGGCACCGAGCAAGGTGCCGGTCGATGACGGCTGCATCAACCCGCACGGCTCGGGCGGATACATGATGATCCACGAGAAGATTTGGTCCGACTTCGTGCTGTCGCTCGACTTCAAGATCAGCAAGGGGTGCAACAGCGGCGTCTTCATCCGGACGTTTCCACTCGCCCCTCGCCCGGGAAAGGACGTCGGCTTCAACGGCATCGAGGTCGCTGTCGACGACACGACCACGGCCGGCTATCACGACACCGGCGCGATCTACGACCTGGTCAAGTCGTCGAAGAACGCCATGAAGCCCGTGGGCGAGTGGAACCACATGGTCATCAGATGCGACGGGCCGAGGATCGCCGTCGAGGTCAACGGCGAGACGGTCACGCGGATGGACCTGGACGAGTGGACGAAGCCCAACCGACGGCCCGACGGCTCGGAGCACAAGTTCGACGTCGCCTACAAGGACCACCCGCGTTCGGGCTACATCGGCCTGCAGGACCACGGCTCGCCGTGCTGGTACCGGAACATCAAGATCAAGCCGCTGACGAAGTGAGCGGCGACGGGCGACGGCCCGGTGCTCAGGACGTCGCCCGTTCCCCGGCCGCCGCGAGCCGGGCGACGAACGCGGCGTGCTCGGGCGTGGCGCAACCGAGGTCGACGACATCGCGGAGGCGCCGCGGGTCGCCTCGGATCAGCGCCTGGGGGTCCAACCAGAGGCCGGGAAACACCACCGACCGGTAAGTCCCGTCCGGGCCACACAGTCGCTCGATGAAAAAGCCGTCGCTCAGGACGACCCACACGGCGGGCGATGGACACATTCCCGCCGATTCACCAGAATGGCCTCCGGACACCACACCACCCGGGCGAGCGAATCTCCGGAGGCCGCGATGAGCGATCCGACGACGATGTCCCGCGAGCGCGAGCGTCCCGACCCGCGCGGGCCGCTCGATGCGATCTTCGCGCCGAGGACCGTCGCGGTCATCGGCGCCACGCGAGAAGGCCGGCAGCGTCGGCCGGACGATCCTCTGGAACCTGATCAGCAGCCCGTTCGGCGGGACGGTCTACCCGGTCAATCCCGAAGCGGCCCAACGTGCTGGGGATCAAGGCGTATCCCGACGATCGCCGCGATCCCCGAGCCGGTCGACCTGGCCGTGATCGTGACCCCGGCGCCGACGGTGCCCGACGTGATCGGCGAGTGCGCCGACGCCGGGGTCAAGGGGGCGATCATCATCTCGGCCGGGTTCAAGGAGGTCGGCCCCGAGGGGGCCGAGCTCGAGCGCCAGGTCCTGGACCAGGCCCGCCGCGGGGACGATGCGGCTGATCGGGCCGAACTGCCTGGGCGTGATGCGACCCGGTGCATCGGGCTCAACGCCACGTTCGCCGCGGGCGATGGCGCGGCCGGGGAACGTCGGGTTCCTGAGCCAGAGCGGTGCGCTCTGCACGGCGATCCTCGACTGGAGCCTGCGGGTCAACGTCGGCTTCAGCGCGTTCGTCTCGATCGGCTCGATGCTCGACGTCGGCTGGGGCGACCTGATCGACTACCTGGCGGACGACCCCGAGACCAAGTGCATCGTCATCTACATGGAGACGATCGGCGACGCCCGGGCGTTCCTCTCGGCGGCGCGCGAGGTGGCGCTGACCAAGCCGATCATCGTGATCAAGGCGGGCCGGACCGAGGCGGCGGCGAAGGCCGCGGCGTCGCACACCGGGCTCGCTCGCCGGCAGCGACGAGGTGCTCGACGCCGCGTTCCGCCGCGTGCGGCGTGCTGCGGGTCGAACACGATCTCGCGAGGTCTTCGACATGGCCGAGGTGCTGGCCAAGCAGCCGCGGCCGCGCGGGCCCCGGCTGGCGATCGTCACCAACGCCGGCGGGCCGGGCGTGCTGGCCACCGACGCCCTGATCGAGCGACGGCGGCGAGCTCGCCGAGCTCGCGACGCGCCACGACCGCCGCGCTCGACGCCTTCCTGCCGCCGCACTGGAGCCAGGGCAACCCGATCGACATCCTGGGCGACGCCGACGCCGCGCGATACGCCCGGGCCCTCGAGGTCGCCGCGCAGGACCCCGGCATCGACGGCCTGCTCGTGATCCTCACCCCGCAGGCGATGACCGACCCGACCGCGACCGCCGAGCAGCTCGCGCCGTTCGCGCACGTCGCGGGCAAGCCGGTGCTGGCGAGCTGGATGGGCGGCGAAGTCGGTCCGACCCGGCGAGGCGATCCTCGACCGCGCCGGCATCCCCACCTTCCCCTACCCCGACACCGCCGCCCGCGTCTTCACGCGATGTGGCGGTCGCACTGACAACCTCCAGGCCTCTACGAGACCCCCGACCCTGCCCGGCCGGCGACGAGGATGCCGCCAGGGCCAGCGAGGCCGCCGCCGCGATCATCGCCGCCGCCCGCGCCGAGGGCCGGACCCTGCTCACCGAGGTCGAGTCGAAGCAGCTCCTCGCCGCCTACGGCATCCCGACCGTCGAGACCCGCGTCGCCACCACCGACGACGAGGCCGTCGCCGCGGCCGAGGCGATCGGCTATCCGGTCGTCCTCAAGCTGCACTCGCGCGACGATCACCCACAAGACCGACGTCGGCGGCGTGCAGCTCAACCTCAGGCGACGCCGAGTGCCGTCCGCGCGGCGTTCCGATCGATCGACGAGGCCGTGCGCGACCGCGCCGGCCCGGGGCATTTCGACGGCGTGACGCGTGCAGCCGATGGCGAGGCTCGACGGCTACGAGCTGATCGTCGGCAGCAGCCTCGACCCGCAGTTCGGCCCGGTGCTCCTCTTCGGCGCCGGCGGCCAGCTCGTCGAGGTCTTCCGCGACCGCGCGCTGGGCCTGCCGCCGCTGAACACCACCCTCGCCCGCCGGATGATGGAGCGGACCCGGATCTTCGCCGCGCTCAAGGGCGTGCGCGGCCGACCGCCGGTCGACCTCGCCGCGCTCGAGCAGCTCCTGGTCCGGTTCAGCCGAGCTGGTCGTCGAGCAGCCGCTGGATCAAGGAGATCGACATCAACCCGCTGCTGGCCTCGCCCGAGCGGCTGCTGGCGCTCGACGCGCGCGTGATCGTCCACGGGCCCGAGGTTGACGAGTCGGCACTGCCGCACCCGGCGATCCGGCCCTACCCGGCGCCACTAGGTCGCCGCGTGGACGGCCGCCGACGGCACCGCCCGTTGCTGATCCGGCCGATCCGCCCCGAGGACGAGCCGATGCTCGTCGAAGTTCCACGAGACGCTCTCCGAGCGGACGGTCGCGCTCCGCTACTTCCACGCGATGAAGCTCTGCGCACGCGGGTGGCGCACGAGCGGCTGACGCGCATCTGCTTCATCGACTACGACCGCGAGATGGCCCTGGTGGCCGAGCGATCGTCGCCCGTCGCCGACGGCGGGCACGAGATCCTGGGCGTCGGCCGGCTGAGCAAGCTCCGCGGCACCGGCGACGCCGAGTTCGCCCTGCTGATCGCCGACGGATTCCAGCGGCGCGGGCTCGGCACCGAGCTGCTCCGACGGCTGGTCGGCATCGCGCCGCGACGAGGGCATCCGCCGGATCGTCGGCTCGATCCTCCCCGAGAACCAGGGCATGCGCCGCGTCTGCGAGAAGCTGGGATTCCGGCTGTCGCACGACGCCGAGGACGGGGTGATCAAGGCGGAATTGGCACTATGACGCCGACAGTCGGGCAGCCCCTGCATCCGCCGGCGGTTCGACCCGGCGAGAAGGACTCCGAGATGGCACATCGCGACGTGGACCGTAAGAGGCTGGAGGAATTGACCGAGGTCTTCCGGAGCTACGGGGCCGACGATCCCGAGGAGCTGGCGCAGCTCGAGGTGGAAGAGGGCATACCGCAACTGGCCGTCTTCTCATTCGCGAAAGCGCTGTGGTCCGGCATCGTCGCCGAGGACGACGTCCGATGGATCGACCAGGAGATCGAGCTAGCGAAGGATGGCCCCAACGACCCCTGCGCCAGATCGGGCCCGCGCTTCAGGAGATGCTCGCCAGGGGCGTCAGCCGGCGAGCGATCGTGGACCTGGTCCGCGTCGTCCAGTACGGTGCACTCGCTCACGTCGCCTCGGTGATCGACGGTTCCCACCGCGAGCATGTCCCCGTCCGGAACTGGAAGCTGTATCAGACGGACGAAGAAGGTTGCCCGGTCGCGGCCATTCACGGACTCCAGGACATGCTGCCGCGACTGGACCCGAACGAGCGTGGGATGTGCCCGAGGGACTCGGACGCGTGAAGAAGTTGGAACATAACGCGCCGGTGGGCAATGTTCATCGGATAGCGTAGTTCGGGAGCCTCGCCATGAACCTGTCCACCACGATCCGAGGCGAGCGCTTCACCTTCGCCGACCTGCGCGAGGTCTTCGCCAGGGCCAGCGAGGAGAAGTCGGGCGACCAGCTCGCCGGGATCGCGGCGCGGACCGAGCGCGAGCGGGTCGCGGCCAAGATCGTGCTGTCCGAGTTGACGCTCGGCGAGATCGTCGACAATCCGCTGATCGACCCCGACGACGACGAGGTCAGCCGTTTGATCCTCGAGTCGATCGACGCCGGGGCTTTCCAGCCGCTCCGCGCCCTCACGGTCGGCGAGTTCCGCGAGTGGCTCCTCGACGACGCCACGACCGGCGAGTCGATCTCGGCGGCGCGGCCGGGGATCACGCCGGAGGTCGCGGCGGCCGTTGCGAAGCTGATGGGCAACAAGGACCTGGTGCTCGCCGCGAGCAAGGTCCGGGTCGTGACCCGCTGCCGAAACACGATGGGCCAGCGCAGGGTGTTCGGCGTGCGGGTCCAGCCGAACCACCCGCGCGACGACGTCGGCGGCATCCTGCTCTCGGCGGCCGACGGGCTGCTGTATGGCTGCGGCGACGCGGTGATCGGCGTCAACCCGGCCGCAGAGTCGGTCGACGTCGCCGCGTCGATCCTCGGCGCGCTCGACCGCCTGATCGAGACGCTCGGGATCCCGACGCAGGCCTGCTGCCTGTCGCACATCACGACGCAGCTCGGCGCGCTGGATCGGGGCGCGCCCGTGGACCTGCTGTTCCAGTCGATCGCCGGCACGCAGGCGGCCAACGCCAGCTTCGGGATCGACCTGGCCCTGTTGCGCGAGGGCCGGGAGCGCGTGCTCGAGCACCACCGCGGCCGCGACGTCGCCTGGGTCGGCGACCAGGTGATGTACTTCGAGACGGGGCAGGGGAGTGCCCTTTCGGCCGGCGCGCACCACGGCGTCGACCAGCTCACGCTCGAGGCGAGGGCGCATGCGGTGGCCCGCGCGTTCGACCCGTTCCTGGTCAACAGCGTCGTCGGCTTCATCGGGCCGGAGTACCTGCGCGACGAGCGGCAGATCGTGCGCGCGGGGCTGGAGGACCACTTCATGGGCAAGCTGCTGGGCCTGCCGATGGGCGTGGACGTCTGCTACACCAACCACGCCGACGCCGACCAGAACTCGGCCGACAACCTGCTGCTGCTCCTGGCTGCGGCGGGGTGCAACTACGTCATGGGCGTGCCCTGCGCCGACGACGTGATGCTCAATTACCAGTCCACCAGCTATCACGATGCGCTGGGCATCCGCCGGCTCTTCGGCCTGCGGCCGGCGCCCGAGTTCGCCGCGTGGCTCGAGGCGCACGGCCTGCCGACCGGCGGCCCGCCCACGATCGACGACGGCCCGGCCCGCCGCCGGATGCTCGAGCGGATCGCGCCGGTGCTCGAACGCGCCGAGGAGATCGCCTGAATGCCAGGGGATGCCGACATCACGCCGCGCGACGACGCGACGTCCGACGATGTTCGCCGGCTGCACGCGATGGGCTATGCGCAGGAGCTGGCGCGGCGGCTGGGCGGGTTCTCGAACTTCGCCCTGTCGCTGTCGATCATCTGCATCCTGGCGGGCGGGGCCACGTCGTTCCACCTGGGGTTGTGCGGCGTCGGCGGGGCGTCGATCGGGCTGGGCTGGCCGCTGGTGAGCCTCTTCGCGCTCGCCGTCGCGGCGACGATGGGCCAGCTCGCCTCGGCGTTCCCGACGGCGGGCGGCTTGTACCACTGGGCGGCGATGCTGGGAGGCCGCGGCTGGGGCTGGGCGACGGCCTGGTTCAACCTCGCCGGGCTGATCACCGTGCTGGCGGCGATCAACGTCGGTACCTATCGCTTCGCGATGACCACGCTGGGGCTCGGGCCGATGCCGGCCGGGCTCGACCTGGTCGCGCAGGCGATCGGCGTGCTGCTGATCGCGGCGAGCCAGGCGGCGATCAATCACCTGGGCATCGGCGCGACGGCGCGGCTGACGGACTTCAGCGGGTACTGGATCCTGCTGGTCTCCGCGGTGCTGGCGGCCGGCCTGCTGGCCTGCGCGCGGGCGTCGATCCGTGGCGGCTGGTGACCTTCGCCAACTACAGCGGCTCGGCCGGCGGCGGCGTCTGGCCGGCGACCGACAGCCGGGCGCTCCTGTTCGCGCTCGGTGGCGCTCCTGCCCGCGTACACGATCACGGGCTTCGACGCCTCGGCCCATGCCGCCGAGGAGACCGTCGGCGCCTCGGCGAACGTGCCGCGGGGGATCGTCCGCTCGGTCCTGGTCTCGGGCATCGCCGGCTGGCTCTTGCTGGGCACCGCGGTGCTGGCCGCGCCCAGCCTGTCCGACGCCGCCGCGCAGGGCGAGGGAGCTTTCCTGTGGATCATGCGAGGCGTGCTCCCGCGGCCGATGGCCGTGGCCCTCGGCGCCGGGATCGTGGTGGCGCAGTACCTCTGCGGGCTGGCGACGGTCACCTCGGCCTCGCGGATGGCGTACGCCTTCGCCCGCGACGGCGGCCTGCCGTTCTCGACGGCCGTGCGGTGGGTCTGCCCTCGCCGACGCTCGCCGGCCGTCGCGATCTGGGCCGTGGCGGCGGTCTCGGTCCTGTTCACGCTGCACACGCCGGTGTACTCGACGATCACCGCCGTTTGCACGATCTTCCTGTATGTCTCCTACGTGCTGCCGGCGGCGCTGGGCGCCGGGCCTACGGCCGGACCTGGACGGCGATGGGGACCTGGGACCTCGGCCGATGGTACCGGCCGCTGGCGGGTGTCAGCGTGGTCGGCTGCGTCGCGCTGATCGCGATCGGCATGCAGCCGCCCAACGAGCGATCGACCTGGGTCGTCGGGGCATTCGCGATGGCGCTGGCCGCCGCGTGGTTCGGCGGCGTGCGACGTCGCTTCCCCGGGCCGCCACGATGTGGGCGAGAGCAAGGCGAATAGGCCCACTGGGCTTCCGGCAACGACCCTGATAAAATCTGAAGCGTGGCGAACACTTGGCGAACACTTTCCGTCCCCTGATCGATCGTCGTTGCGATGGCGAAGAAAAGAGCCTCTTCCGGGAGGACCTCGCTCAAGCCGTATCAGGTCTTTGTCAGCCATGCCACAGCCGACAAATGGATCGCGATCCGAATTTGCGAAGCGATCGACAAGATCAAGGGGGTGAGCACCTTCCGGGATGACCGTGACATCGACGGAGGCGACGATATCCCCGAGACGATCCGTCGGCAGATCCAACAGTCTCGGGAAATGGTGGTCCTCTGGACGCCCGCATCCATGGAGCGTGAGTGGGTTAGGCTGGAGGTCGGCGCTGCGTGGGGCAAGAGCCAACGGATGAGGATCACGATCGTCCATTACTATACCCCGATCGACACGATACCCGCGATGCTCAGGAACAAGAAAACCATCAATTTAAATGAATTCGATCAATACCTGAACGAACTCAAGAACCGCGTTTGAGGCCACCATGGCGAAGCGAAACAGGCTCTGTGATGTCTTCATTGCCAATTCCCCGAGTGATGCGCCTCTGGCGACGGAGATCGCCAACGCCAGCCGCGCCAGCGGATTGGAAGCGATCACCAACGCGGAGTTGCCGCCCGGGCTGGATACGAGCGATGCCCTGTGGGAAGCCCTGGCGGAGAGCCGAGCGTTGATCGTGATCTTGCCGCGCTCCGGGCCGACCGAATCCATGTGGATCGAGATCGGCGCGGTACGTGCCTGGAACAAGCCGATCTTCGGCGTGTTGACCGATCCTCTCATTCATCCTCCCGCGTCGCTCTCGGGCATACCGATCTACGTCCCCGCACGCATAGACGAATTGATCAACGCCGTCAAGTCGGCGGATCGAGACCTCTCTGAAGCCGACGCTTCCGTACTCGCCGAGGCCTACGAGGAGATCGGGAAGTCGGTTGACCAACTGATCCTGGATCCGAAGCTTCGCCGGCGGCTCGTCCGGCGATTCACGGCGAAAGCAGGGAAGCCGGCCGCGGAAGAACTGTTGCTCTCTGAGCTGCTGAGGATGCGGAAGCAGGGGAGATTGAGGCCGAGCCGTCCCCGCTCAAGATCGAAGCCTTCCGTCGGATCGGCATGAGTTCCCGTTGTTCGCCCCGGGTTCCTCGGCCAATGTCGCCTTGTCATGGCCGATCCGACAAAGAGCCCCATCCGATGAATGATTCACCGGCTTTACCGCCGTTACCGGCGAATTCAAGTACGGGAGACGGGGCATCGCCAACGCTCCTGGACCAGGTCCGCGCCCGGACGCCGGCCCGGATCCTCGCCGGCCGCGCGGGGTCATCCTACCGGACGGCGACTTACCTCGAGCTGCGGGCCGATCACGCCGCGGCGCGCGACGCCGTGATGGCCGAGCTGGATCTCGACGCCGATCTCGGCGCCGCGTTCGTCGAGAATTGGGGAGTTTTCGAGGTCCCGACCCTGGCGCGGACGAAGGCTGAGTACCTGCTGCGCCCCGAGCTGGGCCGCTCGCTGGATCCATCGGCGCGGACCGCGGTCGCGGCGCTCTGTCCGGCCGGCGCCGAGCTCCAGGTGGCGATCGCCGACGGGCTCTCGGCCGCGGCGGTGCGCGCCCAGGTCCCGGCGCTCTTGCCCGCGATCGCGGCGGAGGCCGCACGGAACGGCTGGCGGCTGGGCCGGCCGTTCCTGGTGCGACACGGGCGCGTCGGCGTGCTCAACGACATCGGCGAGTGGCTCGACCCGGCGGTGGTCGTCCTCCTGATCGGCGAGCGGCCCGGCCTGGCAACCGCCGAGGGCCTGTCGGCCTACATGGCCTATCGCCCCCGCGCCGGGCACGACGACGCCCGCCGCAACCTGATCTCCAACATCCACGCCCGCGGCGTCCGCCCCGAAGAGGCGGCCCGGCGGATCGCCCGCCTGGCCGCACAGATGATCCGGCTGGAAGCCAGCGGCGTCGGCGTCAAGGAGGAGTGGACTCCCCAGGAGGTCGCCGACGCCGGGATGGGGACACCGAGCCTCGAGACGTGAACCGGCGAAGTCGCACGGGTCAGCATGACGGTACGCCGTGGAATTCAGCGATTCGCCAGCTCCTTCCAGGCCCAGAGGCAGGACAGGAAGAAGCGCTTTTCGGTCGAGGATTCGAGGTTCGTGAAGGCTCGGATTCGCCTCTGGACCTCATTGATCAGCAGCAAGACATCCGAGCGTTTGAAGCGCTCCGTCAAGTCGTAGTCGGCGACATGACGATAATCCTGGAGCACGACGAACGTCGCGGCCAATTCCCGAATCTCGATCGGCGTCGCATAGGTGGCGGGTAGTCCCTTGGCGGCTCCTTTCTTGAGAGTCCCGCCGCCGAAAGACTTGCAAGCCTCCTTCATGACGCTATGGACGAAGGCACGCCCCAGGACCTGGCGAAACGACGACTGGTTGTGCTGCGCCCCGATCTGGACACGGCATGCTTCGTCGACCAGAAGATGGAAGAGCGCATAGTAGGCCGACGAAACCGCTCTGCGCAGGTTCGCCTGCTTCGGCCTCCTGGCGTCGAGCTTCGCCAACCTGACGGCCTGCTCGAGAAGATCCTTGTGCACGGCTCATTCCTCGTCGTCCTCTTCGAGCTCACTGGGCTTTGCAAAGTGGACGTAAGGCCATAGATCGACGCCCAGGCCAAGGATCCTGTCGTGGATCGTGCGCTTCAGCGCCGTGACATCGTCTCCATCGACCTTCTCGACCTCAACGTTCTCATCGATGACGACCGTCACTCGCAGCGCATCTTCCCCGTCAGTGTCAACGTAGTCCTCGACCTGGATGTCGACGACCTTGGGATTCCGCGGCAGCTTCGATCTCATCTTGCTCAGCTTCAGGGCATCCTGGACCTTCTGGATCGTCTGATCGACGGCCATGGCGTCACCTCCTCGGGCAGCGGGCGGGCGGGGAGCCGATGGAGACCCTCCACGGGCCATCATACCATGGAAGGCGACGACGCACCCGAAGGTGAGGCGTCAGGCGGCTGATCGCCCGCCGGGCCCGCGCCTATAATCAAGCCATGAGCCACGACCAGGATACCTTGCTCCGGGTGACCGACTCGGGCCTGTATTGCGAGCCAGGCGGATTCTTCATCGACCCATGGCGGCCGGTGGACCGCGCCGTCGTCACGCACGCGCACGGCGACCACCTCGCCTGGGGATGCGGCGAGTACCTCGTGGCCCGCGACGGCCTGACGGTGACGCGCACCCGGCTGGGCGAAACGGCGACGATCGCGACGGTGCCCTACGGCGAGTCCCTCGATATCAACGGCGTGAAAGTCTCGCTCCACCCCGCCGGGCACATCCTGGGCTCGTCGCAGGTGCGGATCGAGCGCGGCGGGCGGGTCTGGGTCGCCTCGGGCGATTACAAGGTCGAGCCCGACCGCACCTGCGACGCGTTCGAGCCGATCCGCTGCCATGTGTTCATCAGCGAGAGCACCTTCGGCCTGCCGATCTACCGCTGGCGTCCCCAGCGCGAGGAGTTCGCGAGCATCGCCGCATGGTGGCGGGCCAACCGCGACGCGGGCCGGTCGAGCGTCCTGTACGCCTACGCGCTGGGCAAGGCGCAGCGGCTGCTGGCCGGCCTGGCCGCGGCGGTCGGCGACGACCCGCCCGGCCCGATCTACACCCACGGCGCCGTCGAGGCGATGAACCGCGCCTATCGCGAAGCCGGAGTCGAGCTCCCCGCGACGACGCACGCCACCGAGGCCGGCTCGGGGGCCGCCCGCGCGGCGCCCTGATCGTCGCGCCGCCGTCGGCGCACGGGTCCCCCTGGACCCGGCGGTTCGCGCCGGCCTCGACGGCGTTCGCCTCGGGCTGGATGCGGATCCGGGGCGCCCGGCGACGACGGTCGGTCGACCGCGGCTTCGTCCTGTCCGACCACGCCGACTGGCCCGGCCTGCTCGCCGCCATCGAGGCCACCGGCGCCGAGACCGTCTGGCTCACGCACGGCTATACGGCCGTGGTCGCTCGCTGGCTCCGCGAGCGTGGCCGCGACGCCCACGCCGTGGCCACTCGCTACGAGGGCGAGCGCGACGAGCCGTCCGGTCCCGAATCGACGCCCGACTCGGAGTCCACTCCGGAACCGGCCGGCGGGTCCGAGTAGACAGGGCATCGCCCACCGACGAAGGGCCTCGCCGGTGGGCGATGCCCGCCCGAAGAAGAGTCCGTTTCGGGAATGGGAAGGCAAGAACGAGGGCGAGGCCCATGCCGGCTCGCCCTCCCCGGGGTCGCCCTCCCGGGCCATACACTCAGCCGCCGATGAGGCGAGCGAAGCGACCCTGGGCCGGTAGCCCGGCGTTCGACGCGGCGACCAGGGCCCGCGACCAGGTCAACCGGCCCGCGGTCGGTACGACCGTGTAGTTTGGCCGGTTCGTCGTATGGCTCGCGACCGGGTTGCTCGTGCTGCTCGTGACGGCCAACGTGCCGACCGCGGTGCCTGCCGTCGTCGCCGCCGGCTGCTGGCCGGTCGAGACGGACGTGGACGCAACCGACGCCTTGCTCGAGCTGGACGAAGGCGCGTCGAGGAAGATGCCGTTGACGACCGCGTTGGGCCCGGCGAGGGACGTCACCACCACCTGCACGTGACCCGTCACCGACCACTGCAAATACGCACCGTTGCCGAATGACGAGAGGGTCTCGGTGTCCAGCACCTTGCCCGTTGAACGGGTTGACCACCTGGAGCCGCTCGGACCGGCCGGCGCGGGTCCAGTCCACCGCGTAGATCGACAGCAGGTGCGACTGGCCGTCGGTCGTGTTGACGTCAACCGTGAAGCTCGACCCGTACCACTCCACCGAGCTCCGCGTCGAGCCGCCGCCGGGCGGCTCAAGCGCCGCGCGTCGGTCGTGCCGGTCGCCGACGTGTAGCTCGTGGCGCCGCCGCCGACGGTGACGCCGGCGTAGGACGGCAGGCTCGGGGCCGTCCCGTCGATGTCGTAGCCCTGGCCGCCGTACGCGCCCACCCAGTTGCCCGACGTCACCGCGTCCGTCTTCACGAACGCCGCCGTCGCGGTGGGCGTCGGCGTGGGGGTGGACGACGGGGCGTCGAGGAAGATGCCGTTGACGACCGCGTTGGGCCCGGCGAGGCACGTCACCACCACCTGCACGTGACCCGTCACCGACCACTGCAGATACGCCCCGTTGTTGAACGACGAGAGCGTCTCGGTGTCCAGCACCTTGCCCGTTCAACGGGTCGACCACCTGGAGCCGCTCGGACCGGCCGGCGCGGGTCCAGTCCACCGCGTAGATCGACAGCAGGTGCGACTGGCCGTCGGTCGTGTTGACGTCGACCGTGAAGCTCGACCCGTACCACTCCACCGAGCTCCGCGTCGAGCCGCCGCCGGGCGGCTCAAGCGCCCGCGCGTCGGTCGTGCCGGTCGCCGACGTGTAGCTCGTGGCGCCGCCGACGACGGTGACGCCGGCGTAGGACGGCAGGCTCGGGGCCGTCCCGTCGATGTCGTAGCCCTGGCCGCCGTACGCGCCCACCCAGTTGCCCGACGTCACCGCGTCCGACTTCACGAACGCCGCCGTCGCGGTGGGCGTCGGCGTCGTGCCGCCGGCCACCGACGTGCTCGCGGTCGCCTGGAGGCTCGACGATCCCGCGTCGGTCGCCGTGATCGACTGGGTCCCGGACGTCTGGAAGGTCACGGAGAAGGCATGCTGGCCCGCGTCGGCCGACGTGAACGTGTAGCTGGCCGGCAGCGTGGCCTTGGCGTCCGAGCTGGTGAAGCCCACCGTCCCGACGTAGCCGGTGGCCACGTTGCCGTAGGGATCATCGGCGACAACCGTGAAGCCCTGCGCGACGCTCGCATTGGTCGAGGACGCCAGCCCCGTGACGACCAGCTTGCTCGCCGCGGCCGCCTGCACCGCGATGCCCGTCTCGCTGCCGGTGACGGTCGCGGTGGAGGAGTCGGTCGCCGTGATCGACCGCGTCCCGGCCGTCTCCAGCGTCACCGAGAAGGCGTGCGTGCCGGCGTCGGTCGAGGTGAACGTGTAGCTGGCCGGCAGGACGGCCTTCGGGTCGCTGCTGGTGAATTTCACCGTGCCCGTATAGCCGGTCGCCACGTTGCCGTAGGTGTCGTAGGCCGTGACGGTGATGTTGTGCGACGCGCCGGCGGTCTCCGAGGTCGGGTAGCCGGACAGCTTCAGCAACGAGGCCGCCGCGGGCGCAACCTGGATACCCGCCTCGCTGCCCGTGATCGTCGCGGTCGTGGTATCGGTCGCCGTGATCGACTGCGTTCCGCGGTCTTGAACGTCACGGTGAACGTGTGCTTGCCCGCGTCGGTCGAGGTGAATGTATAATTCGCCGGCAGCACAGCCTTGCCGTCGGTGCTGGTGAAATGCACCGTCCCGACGTAGCTCGTATTGGTCGCCCCGCCCGGCCCGGCGACCGTCACCGTGAACGTCTGCGACGCGCCGGCCGTCACGCTCGACGGCACGCCCGCGACGCTCAGCGTGGGCGTGGTCGCCTGGAAGCTCGTCGTGTAGGCGTCGGACGACTCGCCGTTGACGCCGTTGCCGTTCTGATTCATCTGGTTGCCGTACAAATCCCGGACGCTCGGGCCAACGGTCAGCGTGTACGTCCCGGGCGTCGTCTGGCCGGAGAACGAGACGGTGAACGCGTGGTCGTTCGAGCCCGCGACCGCCGAGACCGTGAGCCCCGTGATCGGCCCATTCGGCCCGACGATGGTCGCCTGCGACGCCGTGAACGTCGCCGGGTCAACCTCCTCGTTGAAGGTCACCTGGAAGCCGTTGAGCCCGGCCGACGAGTTGATCGACCCGACCGGCGACGACGAGGCGACGTGCGGCCCGACCGTGTTGGCCACCGCGGCGCCCGCGTTGACGATGCCGCCGGTCGCGACCTTGCCCGTGATGTTCGAGTCGGGCGTGGTGTGGTCGAGCACGGCGTCGATCACCTGCGTCATCGTCCAGCTCGGGTGTGCGGCCTCCACCAGCGCGATCGTGCCCGTCACCAGCGGCGCGGCCATCGACGTGCCGCTGTCGGTGCCATAGCCGCCGCTCGACGTGGTGCTGTACACGTTCACCCCGGGCGCGGCGAGCTGCACCGATTTGACGCCGTAGTCCGACCAGCCCGCCAGCTTGCCGCTGCTATCGGTCGCCGCCACGCTGATCAGGTTGGGATAATCCACCGAATACGAGGCCGGCGAGAAGAACGTGCTGCTATTGTCGTCGTTGGTCCCATTGTTGCCGGCCGCCGCGACGACGATCACATTGTGGTCGTCGGCGTACTGGATCGCGCCGGCGATCATCGAATCCGTGCCGGATCCGCCCCAGCTCGCGTTGATCACCTTGGCGCCGTGGTCGACCGCGTACTCGATCGCATCGACGGCCGCCGTGTCGGTGCCGTTGCCCGTGGAGTCCAGGAACGCCACCGGCATGAGCTGCGTCGCCCAGTCCACCCCCGTCCCCTGCGTGCCGTTGTTGCCCACGGCGGCGATCTCGGTCGCCGTGAACGTGCCGTGCCCGTTGGGGTCCATCGGGTTGTCGGTGCCGGTGACCCCGTTGCTCCCCGTGGCGGCGTAATTCCAGCCGATCAGGTCGTCGGGCGTGGCCGTGGATCCGTCCTGCGTCGAGCCGCTCGCCCAGCCCCCCGCACTCGTCGCGGCGAGCACGTCGGCCCCCGTGATCGTGCCGCTGCTGTTGGTGTCCTGGATCTTGCCCGACCCCTGGTCCACCGAGTTATTCAGGTCCGAGAACGTGATCAACCCGTCACCGTTCACGTCCGTCAGGTTCGGCTTCACGCTCGACGGGATCTCGGCCTGGTTGAGCCAGACGTTGTCGTAGACATCGGGCAGGTTGTAGTTCAGCCCCGTGTCCACGTCCGCGACGATCACGCCGTTCGAGCCCGTGGTCACGCTCCAGGCCGCCGGGGCATTGATGCCCCATGTCCCATTCAACTGCCATTCAGTCCCGTTCGTATATTGCGGATCATTGGGGGCGGTGAGGATTTGCATCATCTGCACCGGCGCGGCGGACTGCACGACCGGGCTGGATGAGAGCGTCCCGGCAAGCTGCGCGACATCGGCGGCCGGCGACTGGACCGTGTAGAGCCCCGCGATCGACGTCGCCTCGACCGTCCCGCCCTCCGAGGCGATCTCCGAGATCAGTTGCGAACGCGCCCGAGCCCGGCCGCAACTGCACGTTGAATGTCGCCGGCAACGCGGCCGATGACGGCAACGGCCCCACCACCGACGAAACCGACAGCAAGGTCCGCGACTCGAGCAGGTCCACCCGGATTCCCATCTTCGCGACGCTGCGCCGACGTCGCGTGCTCAACCTGTTCGACCCTTCCAATCCCCCAGTCCCCGATCAATCGATGCAAACCCAGAACGCGGGCCGGACGGCGGCCGTCATGCGACATGGCGATGCAACTCCCTTGTGGAAACTCAGCTTTGGGCGAAGAATGGGTCGGTCCGTCGTGACCCGTGGGCAGGCGAGGAGCGGAGCCGTCTGCTATCTATGGCCGGCGCGGCGACGTCCCTTGCCTGAGACGGCCCCTCGAGCGATCTGAGGGTATCGATTGTGGATCACGACCGCGAATGGAGTGGGAATCCTGGTCGATAGATCTTACGGTCGCGTATACGGAAGTCAAAGGGCTGATTCTGAGAATCGATAGAGAAGTCTAGGGACGTATATAACCGACTGTCCGGAGATCCCTCCGGCACCGCCGCGTGGGCGTGCCGGGCCAAGAGAGGCCCCCTGGCGAGATAGATCCTCGATCCACCCCGATACGAGACCGACTTTCCATGAGAAGCGCGACGACCCGCATGGCCGGTGCCTGCCTGACGATCCTCTTGCTGCTCGGCGGCCTGGCAGCCCAGGAGCCGGCGACGGCCCGGCCGCGTGAGAAGGCCCGGCCCCAGGACAGGGCCGAGCCGCCCAAAGACAAGCCGAAGGAGCAGCCGAAGCCCGATCAAGGCAAGGAGGCCCAGAAGCCCGGCGAGAAGCCCACGGCCGCGACCGACAGCGAGAAGCCCAAAGAGAAGGAAAAGGAAAAGGAGAAGCCCAGGACCGCGACCGACGAGGAGCCGGCGGTCACCCACCACCGGATCCACGTCGGCGGCGCCGAGATCAAGTACACGGCGACGGCCGGCCTGATGCCGATCCGCGATGCCAAGGGCGAGACCGAGGCCCGGATCTTCTTCATGGCCTATACCCGCGACGACGCCGGTCCGGCCGGGCCGCGGCCCTTGCTGTTCAGCTTCAACGGCGGGCCCGGCTCGTCGTCGGTCTGGCTGCACATGGGCGCCCTCGGGACCCCGTCGCGTCGCCACGCCCGACGGGCCCACGATCCCGGCCCCTCCGTTCAAGCTGGTCGACAACGAGGCGACCTGGCTCGACCGCGCCGACCTGGTCTTCATCGACCCGGTCGGCACGGGTTACTCGCGCGCCGCCAAGCCCGAGCTCAACGCCAAGTTCCACTCGCTCCGCGGCGACATCGAGTCGGTCGGCGAGTTCATCCGGATGTACCTGACGCGATACGACCGGTGGACCTCGCCGCTGTACGTCATCGGCGAGAGCTACGGCACCACCCGCGCCGCCGGGCTCTCGGGGCACCTGGTCGACCACGGCATCGCGCTCTCCGGCGTGATCCTGGTCTCCTGCGCGCTCGACTACCAGGGGTTCATCATGCGGCCGGGCAACGACCTGGCCTTCCTCAACTTCCTGCCGTCGTACGCCGCCGCGGCCTGGTACCACAAGAAGCTGCCGGACGACCTGCAGCGGCTCGACCTGCCTGCGCTGCTGAAGGAGGTCGAGGCGTGGGTCGACCGCGATTACACCGTGATCCTGGCGCGCGGCGACCGCCTCAGCGACGACGAGCGCCGGCAGGCCGCCGAGCGGCTGGCCCGCTACACCGGGCTGAAGGTCGACGACATCGAGGACCGCGACCTGCGGGTCGACGCCTCCGACTTCCGCGCCAAGCTGCTCAGGTCGCGGCACCGGTCGCTCGGCCGGTATGACTCCCGGTACCTGGGGATCGAGAACCGGGGCCCCTCCGCCGACGACGGCCCCGGCAACGACCCCAGCTATGACGCCGTCCACGCCCCCTACACGACCACCTTCAACCGCTACATCCGCGACGAGCTGGGATACAGGACCGACCTGACCTACAACATCCTCGGCGGCGGGGTCGGGCGCTGGGACTTCCAGACCGAGATGGGGTATCCGTCGACGACCTCGCAGTTGCGCAACGCCCTGTCACAGAACCCGCACATGCGGGTCCTGATCGCCTCGGGCTACTACGACCTGGCCACGCCCTATCGAGCCGTCGAGCACTCGATGGCCACGCTGGGGCTCGACCCGTCCTTGCGAAAGAACATCGCGGTCGAATACTACGAGGCCGGGCACATGATGTACCTGCACGCCCCGTCGCTGATGAAGCTCAAGCGCGACGGCGCCGCGCTGTTCGACCGCTCGACCGGCAAGTGAGGTGGGATTCCGCCGGGGCAGGGGGGTCGGGGCGGCGTGGGGCGGGCAATGCCCGCCGGCGAGGACGTTCGTCGGCGGGCGTTGCCCGGCCTGCTTCCAGATAGCTGCGACGCTCAATCAGGATCGCCGCCCGGGATCTCGGCGACGTCCCAGACCCGCACCGAGCCGTCGGACCCGCCCGTCGCGAGGGTTCGGCCGTCCCCCGAGAAGGCGACGGCCTGCAACGACCCCGTCGGGACGCTCACGGCCCCGACCTCGCGGCCTGTCTCGACATCCGAAAGCGAGGCGATCCCGTCGCCCCGCGCCATCGCCAGCGTCGCCCCGTCGGGCGAGAACGCCAGCGCGGTCACGCCGGCCGGGGCCTGCCGCGATCCCCGCGGCTCTCCGCGAGTCGCGTCCCACAGCCGGACCTCGCGATCGACGAGGGACGCCGTCGCGAACAGGCGCCCGTCGGGCGAGAGGGCCACAGCCGTGATGCCCGCGGTGTGCGCCTGTCGGCAGGCCCGCTCCCGCCCGGCGCCCACGTCCCAGAGCCTCAACCGCCCCGCGGAATCGCCCATGACCAGCCGCGAACCATCCGGCGTGAAGGCCATGGCGTTGACACTTCCCCCGTCGCCGACCAGGTCCCTGAGCCGGCGACGACCGGGCCATTCCCAGAGCGTCACGATGGGGCGCCGTCCTCCCGATTCCCACGGGCCCAGCGCCAGCATCGTCCCGTCGGGAGAGAAAGCCACCGACCTGACCCCTCGCGCCCCGGTGCGAATCGGCTCTTGCTCGTCCCCCGTCTCCGCGTCCACGAGCCGCATCGCGGCCCCGTTCCCCCCGACGGCCAGCGTCCGGCCATCCGGCGAGAACGCCACGGACAGGCTCATGCTCCCCGGGACTGCTCGGCCAGCGGAGAATCTCCCCGGTCCTCAGGTCCTGCAATCGCACCTCGCCCGCGATCGTGCACGACGCCAGGCGAGTGCGGTCGGCGAAGGCGAGCGACCAGATGGGCGCGTCATGGCCGGCGCGCGCGGTCCTCGTCGAGGGCTCATCCGGCGCACCCGCTCCGGTCTTGAGATCGCCGCCGGTCATGGCGATGCCGAGGCCAACGCCGAGGACCGCGAGGCCAATCTGCCACCTCCGCCAGGCGAAGGCGAAACCCCTGCGGCTGCGATCCATCTGTCCGAAGACTTCCATGACTGTCGCCCTCCTCAGCGCCGAAGGTCGTCCGGGGATGGTTCCAGATCGATGCGGAAGTCGTTCCACCCCGGCCCGACGTCGAGCACCAGCTCCGACGTCGCCGGATCGCGATATTTCGACGGCAACAGCGGGCCCTGGGCGTGCGTGTAGAGATGGGCGTGATACCGGCCCGGCAGGGCGCCGTCGAGGGCCAGCGTCATGTTGACCAGGCGAAACGAGCCGTCGGCCCGGAGCGTGGCGTAGGCCGAATGCTGCCCATCACGGTCCAGGCAGACGGTCACGTCGCCGAGCGGTCGGCCCGAGCAGGTCACGCGCCCGGTGACGACCGCGGGATGGAAGGACGAGACGGGCAGGTCGAGACACAGGCTCCATGGCAGGATCGCGACGGCGCCGAGCGTCCAGCCGGTCCATTGGCGTAGGCGGTGGATGTGTACAGGCATGGCGATCACTCCTCGACCGATCGATGCCGCGCTCCAGGATCCGTCCGGCCGCGATCCGGACTCCATCGATCCCGCGCGTGATTCACACCTTCAAGGAGAAGGGCGCCGTCGCGACGCGACCGGGTCGTCGGCGCGGCCGCCCGTGTCTCCTGGGCCGGTCCTTTGCGTTCTTACAGGTATCGCCGCCGCCGGCAAACCTCGTCGGTCTTGCCGGCGGGACGACCACGAAGGTGGATTTCCTGGCCCTCCACCAGAACATCACGAAAAGGACCCCCGGACGTTACCGACCCGCTCAACGAATTTTTTCGGTGGAGCGACATCGACCCGACGGGCCGCTCCGGGCCGCGATGACGCCTGAGAGAGGGAGCGCCGCACTTACCCCAGCCATCCATCCGACCCGGTCGGTTGTACGAGGTGATCGTCATGGTCCAGGCACTGTGGGAGGAGGTGTCGCCGAGGGACTTCCCCTCGACCCGCTGGAGCCGCGTGATCGCTGCCGGCGACGCGAACGATCCCCGCACCCGCGAGTCGCTCGCCGGCCTGTGTGAGGCGTACTGGTATCCCCTGTATGTCTTCATCCGGCGACGCGGCCATGACCCCGAGCAGGCCCGGGACCTGACCCAGGACTTCTTCGCTCGCCTGCTGGAGCGGGGCATCCTGGCCGAGGCCGATCCGTCGCGCGGGCGATTCCGCTCGTTCCTGCGGACCGTATGCGCCGACTACCTGGCCAACCGTCGCGAGCGGGTGAATGCCCGGAAGCGCGGGGGCGGCCGGACCGCCCTGCCCATCGACGTGGCCGAGGCCGAGGGCCGGTACGAGCGCGAGCTGGCCGAGGAGCTGACCCCCGACCGGATCTTCGACCGGAGCTGGGCGCTGGCCCTGCTGGGTCGGGTCCTCGACCAGCTCCGCCGCGAGTACGACGAGGCCGGCAAGGCCGCGACGTTCGAGGCGCTGCGGGGCGGGCTGGAGTTCGGGCCCGGCGACGTCCCCCACGCCGCGATCGCCGCCCGCCTCGGCACGAACGAGGGCGCCGCCCGCGTCGCCGCGCATCGCCTGCGCCGCCGCTACGGAGAGCTGCTCCGCCGCGAGATCGCCTCCACGCTCGAGGACCCGGCCGACGTGGACGACGAGATCCGCGACCTGTTCGCCGCCCTGGGTGGGTGAAAGGGCGGCCGAACCGCGGCAGGAAAGCGCCCCGGAGACGAGCCCGACGCGCCAGCGAGTGGATGCCCAAGGAGACGAGCCCGACGCGCCAGCGAGTGGATGAATCTCGACTCGACTCACTCGCCGGCCCCTCGGGCTCGCAGGAACCGGCGTCCCAGGCCAAACGAGGACCACCCGATGAACATCGAACCGAGCTGTCCGCGTTGCGGGGCCAGGCGGCTGGCGAACGCTCCGGCCGGCCTCTGCCCGCGCTGCCTGCTCCGGCTCGCCCTCGGCGCCGGGCCCATCGCGACGCCCCGGAATGACGCCGACGAGCCGGGCCGCGTGCCCGGGCAGGCCGCGGTCGCCCTCCGCGAGCACGGCCACATCCCCTCCGGCGGGTCCGCCCCGTGCCGGGTGTCGGGGCTCCTCTCCACCATCGATCGGACCGCCGGCCCTGCCCCCCGCGTCCATCTCCACGACGGCCCGGATGACGCGGCGGACCCCCGCGAGACCGGTCCCGGAGGGGCGCCCGGCCTGGCGGACGCCGCCGGCCGCTATCGCCTCTTCGGCGAGATCGCCCGCGGCGGCATGGGGGTCGTCTTCAAGGGCCGGGACGTGGACCTCGGCCGCGACGTCGCGGTGAAGGTCCTCCGGCAGCAGCACGGCGAGCGCCCGGAGATGGTCCGGCGGTTCGTCGAGGAGGCGCAGATCGGCGGCCAGCTCCAGCACCCCGGCATCGTCCCGGTCTACGAGCTGGGCCGGCTCCCCGACTCGCGACTGTACATCGCCATGAAGCTCGTACGGGGCCGCACGCTGGCCTCCCTCCTCGCCGCGAGGAACGACGCGGCCGACGACCGGCCCCGGTTGCTCTCGATCTTCGAGGATGTCTGTCAGACGATGGCCTACGCCCACAGTTGCGGCGTGATCCACCGCGACCTCAAGCCGTCGAACATCATGGTCGGCAGCTTCGGCGAGGTCCAGGTGATGGACTGGGGGCTCGCCAAGGTGCTCGACCAGGCGGGAGTCGCCGACGAGGAGCGGGTGCGGCGAGTCCGCGACGATTCGGGCGTGGTCCGGACGGCCAGGACCGGCTCGGAGGCCGACGAGTCGCGGGCCGGCTCGGTCCTCGGCACGCCCGCGTACATGGCCCCCGAGCAGGCGCGCGGCCAGCTCGACACGCTCGACGAGCGGGCGGACGTCTTCGGCCTCGGCGCGATCCTCGCCGAGATCCTCACCGGCCTGCCGCCGTACACCGGCTCGTCGGCGACGAGCTGTACGGCCAGGCGAATCGGGGCGGACCTCGCCGAGTGCCTGGCGCGGCTCGACGCCTGCGACGCCGAGGCCGAGCTCGTCGAGCTGGCGAAGTCCTGCCTGGCCGCCGCCCCGAAGGACCGGCCGAGGAACGCGGCGGTGGTCGCCGCCCGCCTGACGGCGCATCTCGCCGGGATGCAGGAGCGGCTCAAGGCCGCCGAGCTCGCCCAGGCCCGGGCCGAGGCGCATGCCGTCGAGGAGCGCAAGCGCCGCATCCTGGCCGTCGGCCTGGCCGCCGCCCTGTTCGCCGTGGTGGCGCTGGGCGTCGGCGGAGGCACCTGGGTGGCGCGCGACCGCTCAGCCCGGGTCGAGGCGCTGACCCGCGAGGTCGCCGAGGCGGCGCGCTCCGCCTCTCGGCTGCTCGATCGGGCCCGCACTTCCCCGGAGGGTGACCTGGCCCCGTGGGCCGAGGCGTCCCAGGCCGCCGAGCGCGCCGGCTCGCTGCTCGGCCGCGGCGCGGTCCGACCCGACCTGCAACGCCAGGTCCGGGAGCTCGTCGCGACGGTCGCCCGCGAGCGCGGGCTGGCCGAGGCCGAGGTCAAGGACCGCCGCATGGTCGATCGGCTCGCCGCGATCCACGCCGACATCGCAGTCCACCTCGATTTCCACCGGGCGGACGCCGAGTACCTGGCCGCGTTCCGCGAGTACGGCGTCGACGTCGACCGCGCTCGATCCCGCCGAGGCCGGCGCCCGCCTCGGGGCCAGCCCCGTGGCCCCGGAGCTCGCCAACGCCCTCGACCAGTGGACGTTCCTCCGCAGGCTGGGAATCCGGCGGCGCCCGCCGTCGCGCGACGGCGACCGCGCGCTCCGCCTCGTCAGGATCGCCAAGGCGGCCGACCCCGACCCCTGGCGCAACCGGCTCCGCGACACCCTGACCCAGACGGCCGAGGACCGCGGCCGGGCGGTCGAGGCCCTCCGCCGGCTGGCCGCGACCGCCGACCCCGAGCACCTGCCCGAGGCCAGCGTCACGCGGCTGGCCTGGGCGCTGGCGTCCCACGTGAGCCGGGACCTTGCCATCGACCTGCTCCTGCGCACCCAGCGGGTGCACCCGGACGATTTCTGGGTCAACCAGGACCTCGCGTCCTTGCTGGCCGCCTCCGGCCGCCCCGACGAGGCGGTCCGCTTCCTCTCCGCCGCCCTGGCCATCCGCCCCCGGAGCGAGCTGGCGCTCCGCCAGCTCGGCGAGGCGCTCCGCGCGACCGGTCGGACCGACGAGGCCGCCATGTACCCCCGCGGCCCCAGGCCCCCGCCCGGGCCCCCGCGGGGGCCCAGGGGCCAGGAGCGAGGGGAGATCGGCGAGGAACCAGGAAGGTCCCCACAGAAGGGAAAGGGGCGAAGAGAGTCGTAGGCCGGGCATCAACCCTCGCCCTGAGCCCCTCCTCCTCGCCCCTGGGCCGCCCTGGAGGATCTCCCGACCCTGGCGGCGTCAGGTCCGAAGGATCCTGGCCAGCACCGCATGCGTCTCCGCCCCCGCCTCGGTCCGATCGCCCGGCGACGCCCGCGACCGGCCGGCCGGGACGATTGCGGGCGCGTGCGCGGTTGGCCCTCAACGCCGGGTTCGTTCGCCCCCCTCGCGGCGCAGGGCCTCCAGGAACGCGATGAGGTCGGCGAACTCGGCGGGGGTCAGCCCGTCGACCAGGCCCGTCGGCATCGGCGACGTGTCTCCGAGGCGGGGCGCCGCCACGTCCGCCTTCGCCAGCCGCAACGGCCGCAGTCCCGAGTCGATCAGGTCGATGTGGTCCTCGGTTTCGGCCCGGAGCAGGCCGGTGGCCACGGTCCCGTCGGCGAGCGCGACGACGACGGGCCGGTAACCGTTGACGATCCGGCTCGACGGCTCGAGCACCGAGCGGACGATCTCGGCCCGATCATACGCGAGCGCGAGGCCCGACAGGTCGGGCCCGATGTTGGCGTCGCCCCGGCCGCCGGCCGAGTGGCATCGCCCGCATCCGACTCCCCCGGGGTCGAAGAACAGGCGCTCGCCGCGCCCGGGGTCTCCGTCGTGCGAGAGCGCGACGGCCCGCAATCCCTGAATCGTGGTGGGGAGCCTCGTGGTCGAGGGCGCCCCGTCGTCCCGCGGCTCCGAGACCTGCACGCCGAACGCCCAGCGGCCGATCCCCTGACGACTCCGCACCAGGATGCGATTCCTCCCCTTCCGCAGCGCGATCGGGACCATGTCCGAGTCGAACGCATAAGCGCGGCCGGCCGAGTGGTCGCCGTGGAAGACCGTCTGTCCATTGATGTCGATCGTGATCGTCCCGCTCGACCCGACCCGCAGCCAGGCTGACCGGTCGGCGGTCGCGCGGATCTCCGTGTAGCCGCAGGCGAGCAGGTCGGGCGAGCTGCCCGAGTCGTAGCCACGACCGCCGGGGCCGGCCGCACCATCGACGAGGTCGTCCAGCGCCACGCGTCCCGTGCCGGGCTCCGCGGCGCGAAGGCCCCAGCGGATCGCCCGGCCGTTCAACGCCCGCGACCGGCCGCGCGAGGTCGATCGTGGACAGGTCTACGAACAATCGCGGGGTGTTTCGCGGGAACGGCCCGACGAGCTGCCACTCGCGGATCGGCGCGAATCGCTCCAGGGTGCGCTCCAGGATGGCCGCCGCGTTCCTCGACAGGCCGCCCGATCGCCGGCATGTCGTCAGCTCGTCGCCGGCTGCGTCGCGGATCGTCGCCAGGCCCCGCTCGCCGGCCTGGCGGACTTCGGGGTCGCGGTCCTCGATCGCCGACAGATACACGCCCGCCGCGCGCGGGTCGGCGAGCGTGACCAGGGCCCGGATGGCGGCCAGCCGCGACCCGTCGTCGTTCGCCAGCCGGCAGAGCCCGGGCACGGCCTCTCGGATCCTGAGCGAGCCGACCGCCTCGATGGCCGCCCGTCGCACCGGGGCAGACCCGTCGCCAAGCCGGGCGACGATCGCTCCGCGCACGTCCGCCGCCCGGATGTCGCGGGCGGCCAGCGCGTGGAGCGCGGCGGCCCGGACCGCCGCATCCCGGCGGCCCAGGAATCGCGCCAGCTCGGCCGTCCCGAGATGGTCGTCCCGGCCCAGCCCGCCGATGGCCCGGGCCGCCAGCGCGGTGGGGGCCCGGGGGTCGCGGGCCAGCTCCAGCCGGCGCCGGCCGCCTCCGGCGTCTCGATCTCCTCGAGCGCGGTCAGCGCGGCGTCGCGGGCGTCATCCGATCGGCACTCGTCGCGGAGCAGCCTCGCGAGCGCCGGGACCGATGGCCGATCGCGCAGCTCGCCCAGGCCGCGCGCGATCAGCGCCAGGTCGGGCGCGTCGCGCTCGCGGTCGATCGCCAGGCGCAGCGCGCCCGACCCGGCCGGGCCCGCGGCGATCAGGCCGACGATGGCCTCTCGCCGGACCGAGGGCTCCGCGTCATCCAGGCGGGCGGACAACCCCTCGAGCACCGCACTCATCCCCGCGGCGTCCCAGTCGCGCGCCTTACGCGGCCGCTCGCCGGCCAGCGGATTGGGCCCCCACCAGTGCCCCGTCCACTCCGGATAGGTGCGATAGACCCCGGCCAGGGTCGCGACCAGCCTGGCGCGCCATCTCGGGTCCTCGGCGTCGTCCAGGGCCATCACCAGCGCCCGGACGACCGTCACGGACCACCACTCGTCGCAGAGCCTGATCGCGGACTCGCGACGCACCGGATCGCCGAGCGCCTCACGCAGGCGGGCCCCGTCTCCGACTCCGATCTGCCGGATGGCGCGGCGTACCGACCAATCGACGAACGCGTCGCGATCGCCCAGCGTGGCGAGCAGCGGCGCCTCGGCGGCCGCGTCGCCCAGCCGGCCCAGCGCGATCGCCGCCTCGCGACGCACCGTCGCCGACGCGTCGCCCAGGAGCCGGACCAGCCCGCACCTCGCCTGCCGATCGCGGCGGATGCCGGCCGATCGGACGGCCTGGGTCCGCAAGTCGACGTCGGGGTCATCCAGCGCCGCCCGGACCGCCGCGCGAGCGGACGTCGTGTCGATCGCGTCGAGCGCCCACAAGGCGTGGAGCCGACCCGGGCCGGGGTCGCGGCGCCGCAGCCTCTCGACCAGGATGCCCTCGGCCGGCGGGCCCATCGCCGCCAGGGCCCGTTGCGCGGCCATGCGTGCCGATCTCGCCCGGTGATCGAGCGACGCGACGAGGTCACCGCCGACGCCGGAAGGCGAATCCGCGCGGCCGCCGCCCGAATACGTCAGGCGGAACAGGCGGCCGCGCTCTGCGCCGGCCTCGAGGAAGCCGTTGCATGCCCAGTTGACCAGGTAGAGGCATCGCCCTCGGTCCCCCACGGCCAGCGAGAACGGCCGGAAGTCGCCGAGCGTCCCCCGTCGGACAATGAACTCGCGGTCCTCGACCCGATAAGTTCCGCCGGCCCGCGCCACCCGGTAGCGGACGACCGCGCCTCGGCCCCAGTCGCAGAAGAACAGGTTGCCGCGGAAGCGATCCCCGAGGCCGACCTCGTTGTAACAGAGGCCCTGGGCACCCGCGCCGCCGATCGAGCCGTCGAGGATCGGCAGCGCCCGATCCGGGGCGGCCAGGAAGTCGTAGGGATACCCGTAGTGCCCGCCGACGATGTGGTGCGTCAGCGAGTTGGGCCACCGCTTGCTATCGTCGTCGTTGCCGTAGGTGAAGATCTCATCGGTGTCGCCGAGCGCGACGGAGAGCGGGTTCCTCTCGCCGGTCGACACCACCTCGAGCCCGGTCCCGTCGGGCCGGACGCGGATCACCCCGCCGCCCCGCATCCGGATGGCCGAGCCGTCCGTGCCGATCGCCCGAGGGATGCCCTTGTCTCCGACCGCGACGTACAGGTAGCCGTCCATCCCGAGGCGGAGTCCCGAGGCGATGTGGTCATTGATGCCATTGAACGCGGGGACGTCCGGCCCGAGGCCCCGGACCAGGTCGTTGCGTTCGTCGGCCCGGCCGTCGCCATCGGTGTCTCGGAACGATGAGAGGTACGGCGCGTGGACCACGTAGAGCGCGTCATCGACCCATTCCAGGCCCATCACGGCGTGAAGCCGCTCGGCGAACCGAATGATCCGGCCGTCCCGGATCGCCACGATCGAGTCGGCCGGCTCGGTCGGCGGGCCGGCCATATCCATGGGGTCTTGCCCGAGATAGACGGTGCCATCCGGCGCCACCACGATCGCGGTGGGGTTGGTGATCGCCGGCGCCTCGGCGACCAGCTCGATCCTCCAGCCGGCAGCCAGCTTGAAGGGTGCCGAGCGGCCCCAGCATGTCAGGACCGCGGCCAGTCCCGCGCCGAGGAGGACGAGGAAAATGGCCGCGGCTCTCGTTCGTCGCTTCGTGCACATGGGCCACGGGGGAAACCGCCGCGAGCGCGAGCTCGCCCCGGGACACGCCTCGGGGCCGAGATCGGGGTCCATCGGCGCGGAATCCTAGCCGAGCTTCCCCCGGGCCACAAGGCCATTCGCTCGGCCTTCCCGGCGCCCGGGCCTGGCCTCATTCCGCTCAAAATGCCGACGAGCTGACGACCTCGCCGCCGTTCCGCGTGCTGATCGCGCGCCAGATGCCCAGGTCGACCGTCTCCTTGACGAACCGCACCGATCCGTCGCCGAACAGCAGGTTCACCCCGCCGGGGTGATAGCTCGACGGCGGGAGCTGCACGGCCATGTTGGCCATCGACGTCCCCGGCATCATCATGCCCCCCGACATCCCCGCGCAGGTGCGGGAATTGGGCGTCGAGACGTGGTTGTACGTCGAGCACGTCATGTCCCCGACGCACCAGGTGACGCCCATCCAGCTCGTGAGCGGCATCGCCATGGTCATGTCCATCTGGTTGCAGAACTGCCACGTCTGGTCGATCGTCAGCGCATTATTCATCATGTACATGTCATTCTTGAGATCCTGCGTCCCGCGGCCGCGGCGCCGCTCGCTGAAGAACGCCGTGTTGCTCGTGCCGTCGCTCATGCTGGCGAGGTTGACGCAGCTCCGGTTATACAGCGGGCCCTGCGGCAGGTACCCCGGCGCCACGGTGCTCGGCGTCTGCTGGCAGCAGTCGCACAGCCACGAGCCCTCGTTGCCGAAATAGTTGTTACCCCCGTTCCACCCCGCAGGCCCCAGCGAGCCGGCCGGGTCCGACGGGCAGAGGAAGCCCGCGATCGCGATCCGGCACACCGTGCTGTTCTCGCGGTTCGGGTCCTGGAAGGCCGGCATGAAGCCCATGCCGTTCGAGTCGAGCGACGGCAGCTCCGGCGGCAGGCTGAAGTTGATCGCGTTGAATAGCGGAGTCTGCTCGAAGAACCCGAGCAACTGGCTGTGGGTTCGACCACCGCGCGTACACCGGCGCCATGGGGACCTCGTCCATGTAGTTGTCCCCCTTGCCGAACGGCAGGCACCGCAGCGCGTTCTCGTAGTTGTGGATGGCCAGCCCGAACTGCTTGAGATTGTTGTTGCACTGGATCCGCCGCGCGGCCTCGCGGGCCGCCTGCACGGCGGGCAACAGGAGCGCGATCAGCACGGCGATGATCGCGATCACGACCAGCAGCTCGATCAGCGTGAATCCGCGGCGCGGTCGGGGCATGTTCCTGCTCATGGTATGCGTCTCCCGGAATTGATTAGGAATGGGGGATTCCCGCGCACGGCGCCCTCGCCGCGCGACAGGGTCCGGCGCGCTCATTGAACGTCGAGGGCGCACCTTCATCAATGATGCCGCTGCGGGCCCGGTCGGACACGTCCGTCCAGCCGGTCGTCGGCGGCCCGCTCAGCCCATGAGGCCGACGAGCAGCACGCCGATGCAGGCCGCGATCACGGCCAGCGTCCCGTACAGGCTCGCGTCGCGACCGCTCGCCGCCGATCGATCCACTTCCAGGAATGACGTCGTGTTCAATCCGGTCATGCTTCCGCTCCCGAATTCGAGTACTGGCCCGATGGATGGGTTGGAGGATTCCGCGAATGGAGCCGGGCCGCGACCTGGGGCAACCCGGCCGGTGTCGGGTACGCGGCGACCGCCGGCGACGCCCCGTGGACGCATCGGCGTTGCGCGAGAAGACATGTCGATGGGAAGGGACGATCAGATCGGGGGCGGATGGAAGACCGAGGGCGCATGCCCGGCGGGCCGCGCCGGGGAATCCGCCGGGACGAGGCGGCCGGTGGGTGCCGCGTCGAGGGCCGGCATCCGGCCCAGGGCCAGCCACCGGTCGAGTCCGTCGGCGATCGGCGACGCCGTCGAGGGCGGCCGGGGGACGCTGCCCGAGCAGCCCGGTCCGTCGCAGGGACGCGGGTGCGTCGGCGGCGACCCGGGCGACCGGCCGCGCTCGCCTCGCGCGATCGCCGGCGTGCCTCCGGTGATCAGGTCGTCGAGCCGGTCGAACGCCGCGATCCGCCGGTCGAGCTCCGACGTGACCGGGTGGCTGCACCCGGCCTGCGCAGTCCCCGACGCGACGACACCGTAGGCCAGGGCCAGCAACAAGGCCCCGGCCAGCCACCGCGTCGGTCGCTCGAATCGCACGCCAATCATCGGGAACAGGGCCTCGGTTCGCGGGCCGACAGGCTCCGCTCGGAGGGTTCCAGCAGTCGCCCGGCGATGGGTGAATCCATCGCCCATGGGCGCATCCGACCCGGACACCTGCGATTCCCAACATACACGGCCGCCGGCTGTTCGATCAAGACGGCGCGGGGAAAGGGACCGATCGCGGCGCCGCCGGCCGCATGCTGGCGGGCCCGTCGCCAAGGTCGCGCTTGCCAGGGGCGTCAACAATTTCCGATAATTGCCGGGCCAGCGCCCGACGACGGGCGTCGGGCAATTGCCAGGGGGCGACGCAGGGAAATTCAGGGGTTAATATCGTGAAAGTCGCGGTCATCGGGACGGGATACGTGGGGCTGGTGCAGGGGACCTGCCTGGCCGAGGGCGGCAACGACGTGGTCTGCGTGGACAAGGTCGCCGCCAAGATCGAGGGCTTGCGGCTCGGCAAGGTGCCGATCTACGAGCCGGGCCTGGCCGAGCTGGTCCATCGCAACCTCCGCGACGGTCAACTCGTCTTCTCGACCGACCTGGCCGCCGGGATCGACGAGGCCGAGATCGTCTTCATCGCCGTCGGCACCCCGCAGGGCTCGCACGGCGGCGCCGACCTCGGCGGCGTCTGGGAGGTCGGCCGCCAGATCGCCGCCGCCCTCCGCTCGCCCAAGATCATCGTCGTCAAGAGCACCGTCCCGGTCGGCACCAACGCCGAGCTCGCCCGCCGCATGGCCGAGGTCACCGACGTGCCCTTCGACGTCGCCAGCAACCCCGAGTTCCTCAAGGAAGGCGCCGCGATCGAGGACTTCAACAAGCCCGACCGCGTCGTCGTCGGCGTCCGTCGCGACGAGGTCGCCGATCACCTCCGCGAGCTCTACGCCCCCTTCCTCCGCACCGACCGACCCTTCCTGGTCATGTCGCCCGAGAGCCGAGATGACCAAGTATGTCGCCAATTGCCTCCTCGCCACCAAGATCAGCTTCATCAATGAGATGGCCAACCTCTGCGAGGCCTATGGCTCCGACGTCAACGACGTCCGCCGCGGCATCGGCCACGACCAGCGGATCGGCTTCCACTTCCTCTTCCCCGGCGTCGGCTACGGCGGGAGCTGTTTCCCCAAGGATATCCGCGCCGTCATCCACATGGCGCAGTCCCGCGGGGTCCCCGCGCGGATGATGGAGTCGGTCGACGCCGTCAACGAGGCGCAGAAGGACGTCCTCTTCCACAAGATCGACCGCCACTTCGACGGCCAGCTCAAGGAGACGACGATCGCCGTCTGGGGCCTGGCCTTCAAGCCCAGGACCGACGACATCCGCGAGGCGCCCGCCCTGGTCCTCATCGACGCCCTGCTCGCGGCCGGCGCGCAGGTCCGCGTCCACGACCCCGAGGCCCTGGCCAACGTCCGCGAGATCTACGGCGACCGCCTGGTCTACTGCGATCGACCCTATGGCGCCCTCGAGCAGGCCGACGCCCTGGCCATCGCCACCGAGTGGAACGAGTTCCGCAGCCCCGATTTCGAGGTCATGCGCCGCCTGATGCGCCAGCCCGTCATCTTCGACGGCCGCAACGTCTACGACCCCGCGCGCATGGCCTCCCTGGGCTTCACCTACTGCGGCATCGGCCGCGCCGGCGTCACCGCCGAGGTCGCCGACGCCGTCTCGTCCTGAGCCCCATTCCCGCCGCCGCGATGGCCCGGCCCGAGCACCTGCGCCAGCACCGGGACCATCGCCGCGGCCGTCAGCACCACCGGGACCACCAGGTACTGCGATAGCCGAAGGTTCAGGCCGTCGAAGGTCCCGGCGATGATCGTGAGCTGGATCACCAGAAGCGGCACCGCCCCGAGCGCCGCGGCGGCGAGCGCCACCGCCCCGCCGCGGCGCGCCACGAACGCCACGGCCTGGCCCGCCAGGATCCCCAGGACCGGCCAGACGAAGGCATAGCTCGCGCCGGCATCGCCGCCGACGCGGCGACCCCTCCGAGCACCCACCACGCCAGCACGCCCAGCCCCAGCCCCTCCCACGTCCACCGCCGGCCCGACCACTCGAAGACCGCCGCCGTCACCACCACCGCCGCGACCGACAGGGCGCACAGCAGCGCGACGTCATAGCGCGAGACCGGCATGTCCTGGCCGAGGTCGGGCCGGATCACCACGACCCCGGCCCGCACCAGCAATCCGCCCACCGCCCGCCAGATGAGCCACACCGCCACCACGGCCGCCGGCACCGCGACGAGCAGGCTCGCGAACCCCGCGGCCACCTCGACCGGCCGGATCCGCCGCCGCGCCACGCCGAGCGCCGCCACCCCCAGATAGGCCGCTGCCGCGATCGCCGCCAGCGGGATCACCCAGCTCATCGGGTAGATCACGACGGTCCGCTGGAGGACCGAGAAGTACACCACGTCCTTGCGCCGGACGTCGTCCAGGTCGAGCCGCCCGACTCGCCTCGCCAGCGAGAGCAGGTTCTCACCCTGGTGCTGCAGCGTCCCCGGGTCGAGGCTCGCCGGCGTGTCCTCGGGCGAGTGATAATAGGCCAGCCCGCCGACGAACGCGAAGTTCCAGCCGGGCATGCTCGTCTTCTTGTAGATGGTCAGATCGGTGTCATTCGGCATCTTCTTGTAGACCTCGACGGTCAGCGACGTGGCCATCGGGTGCGGCAGCGCGGGCCATCTGCTCGATCAGCCAGCCGTTGCCGTCGCTGGTCTCGAACATGAACGACGTGCCCGAGTTCCCCCGCGCGTCGAGGTTGATCACCGCGCCGACGTCCCGCGCCCACGGGTGCTCGCGGGCAAACACCTCGGCGCCGTACAGCCCGACCTCCTCGCCGTCGTTGATCAGCACGATGACGTCGCGCTCGGGCGGCGGTCCGGCCTTGAGCGCCCGCAGCGCCTCGAGGATCGCCGCCACGCCCGAGGCGTCGTCGCCCGCGCCCGGCCCGCGGGCGACCGAGTCATAATGCGCCGAGAGCAACAGCGCCTTCTTGCCGACCGGACCCGTCCCGCGCCATCGCGCGACGATGTTGACCACGTCCTGCCGCGACGGTGCCCTCGCGGGCGATCCCTCCTGCTCGCGATGATCGGCGGGGAGCTGGGTCATCGGCCTGAGCCCCAGCGCCTTGAGCTCGGCCATCACATACGCCCGCACCGGCACCTCGGCCGGCGAGCCGAGCGGGTGCGGCTCCTGCGCGAGGGCCTCGACGTGTTTCATCGCCCTGGCCGACGAGAAAACCCCGGGCGGGGCGTCGGCCGGCAGGGCGCGGGGCGGCCGCTGCGCGTCGAGCGCCAAGCTCACCACCACGGCCAGGAACGCCAATGCCGCCAGCCTCGCCGCCAGGCGGCCCCAATGCCTTCCACCCGTCAACGAGGCTACCATAGGTCCCGTCCCCACCCGATCGCCGGCAGGAGCCGGCTCCTACAACGGATCGGACCGACCCGCACCGGGGCCGGCCGCCCGATCGCCGGCAGGAGCCGGCTCCTACAACGGATCGGACCGGACCGATTCTTTGTAGGAGGGAGCTCCTGCTCCCGATCCGGTCGGCCGGCCAGCCCGGTCCAACGGGGTCCCCGGTCGGTGGATTTCGGTCCCTCGTCCGTAGGCCACCCATGCGCGACGCACCCTAGGTCAACGGCGCCGGCGATGTCCCGGCCGGCTCGATGCGCAGGATATCTGCCAGCGGGAATGTCGCCAGCCGATCGTGCATCGATTCGGGATCCCTCGGCTGCACCAGCGCGATCGACACCGTGCTCCGGCCGACGATCGCCAGCTCGGGATGCCGGACTTCCAGTGAGCGGCCATCGGTCAACACCACCCGGAACCGACGGAACGGCTGGCGGCGCAGGTAGTCGAGCAATTCCTCGGTTCGCATGGAGTTCGTCTCCGGGGCATCGTTGTCCGACTCCATTGTACCACCAGGTCGGCCGTCCCGTCAGCCAGGCACGACCTCGGATTCCCCGCGCGACCCACAAGCCCCGCACAACCCGCCTCCCCGCCCGTCCCCAGGGGCCGCCGGGCGACCACCAGACCACCCCGCGACGATCGGCCACTCCTCGACCATCGCGACCCCCGCCACCTGGCCACGCTCCCGGCCACATCTCTCGCCATGCTCGCTCGCATCTTCATGACAGCTTTGTAGAAAAGTGACCCGATCCCGCATCTAAGTAAAATATGAATATGAAACAATTTCGCCTCGACAAATGCCCCGCTCGCCCCGGCCTGATGCAGCGATCGCCCGACCCGGGTCCGGATCGCCGCAATTATCCACGCGTCGGCATGACATCTGCTTGTAGTCTCTTACCATCTCAATATCTCCGACTGTCCGCCCAGCCCGAACGAACGCGTGGATTGAGCCGACCGTACCGGCCGCGATGGAGAAGCGGCCGGCATTCCACACCAACCCGACGAGAGGGGGAGGGGACCATGGGACCGTATTTCACCGAAGCCGGCCCGGACGACGGCATCTTGCTCTACCGCGACATCGACGGGCCGATCGAGGTATTCGAAGACATCGATCGCACGACGCCGATCGGGACGGCGCCTGCGTCGGTTGGGACACCGCCGGCTCGGCGGTCTGGAAGCTCGTGGTCCACGACGAGGAGGTGGACGGCCCCTGGCTCGTGGTGGACCGCGAGTTGCTCTCGACGCGGCCGGACTGGCAGGACCTCTACCGACGCGACCGCGCCGCGCTCACGCCCGACCCGCCGGCCCGGCCGCCGCGGCACATTAGGACGCCGAGCGGCGGGATGGCGCGGACGCTGGCACGATCCCGACGCCACGAGCCCGACGCGCCAGCGAGTGGATCCCCGGGCCAACCCGGCCATCCACTCGCTGGCGCGTCGGGCTCGTCGGTGCAACCCAACCGTGAGGCACTGCAGGACGCCGGAAACCTCCGCCGACGATGGAGGACCAGTCCGTTTCAATCACGCCCAGGTTGCGGCATGATCGACGGTGGTCTCCCTGGACCTCCGGCATGATCCAGGGTTGTGCGATCGGCCTTTCCCCACCCAGGAAGGCAGGAACCATGCGACCCGCGATCTCGGTCTCGATCCTCCTCGTGGGGCTGCTGAGCTTCCACCTCTCCGGAGCGCAGGCGCAGCGGCCCGGGCCCGGCGACCACCGGGACGCCGGGTTGAATGCGCTCCGCAGGCGACCGTCATCCGGGGAGAGGGCTGGGCGATCGCCGCGCCCGACGACTGGCGGCGATTCGCCGGCATCCGTCCGCCGATGGTCCTCCACCTCACCGGCGACGGAGGCAAGGGCCTCCCGCTACTCGATGGCAGCCTCTCGGCGCTCAAGCTGGGCCTGACCGTCGAGGTCTTCCCGGCCAGGGACGGCCTCACGCCGCGTCGCAGGGCCGAGGACGATCTCAAGAGCCTCAGGGGTATGAAGGTCTTCCCGATCGTCGGCAAGCCGGTGATCGAGGATCTCGACCTCGCCGACGGCACGAAGGCCGTGCGGCTGAAGGTCGAGCTCGACAAGCCGAGGCAGCGGCGGCTCTCGCTCTACGAGAAGGTCTACTGCGCCATGGCCGACAACCGGCAAGTCGTGGCCACCAGCTTCGTCACCTGCAGCCCGGGCGGAGGTACGTTCGTCCGGAAGTCGGGCATCCTCGCCTTCGCCGAGGCCCACGCCGAATCCCTGGTCCTCGACGCCGCCAGGCTCGGCCCCGAACGCTGCCAGGCCGCCTATGCGGCGCTCGATCCTCGGGTCGCCGCCGCCCTCGACAAGGCGCACGAGGGCAACACCTGGCTCAACAAAAAGGCCAACGGCCGGGCCGCGGCGACGTTCCGCGAGGCGCTGGCGATCTACGACGTCCTACCCGCGGCGCACAACGGCCTGGCCTGGGCGCTCTTGCAGGACCGCAAGGCCGCCGACATCCCCGAGGCCCTGCGACACGCCGAGACCGCCGTGGACCAGTCGGCCCACCGCGATCCCAACGCACTCGACACCCTGGCCCTGGCCTGCTCGCGCAGCGGCGACGCCCCCCGGGCGGTCGCCGCCATCCGCGAGGCCATCCAGCTCGACCCCGCCAACCCCGACCTGAAGCGCTCGCTGGAGACCTATCAGAAGGGTGCAATGAAAAAGTGACGCCGTCGGCCGGTCCGCCGCCGTGCCGGCAGCAAAGCGTGGCGCCCTGTCGGACCACCGGCGCCCGATGTGGCGGCACGCGGTCGCTCCCCGATGCGCCCGGGCGGCCAGGGCTCGCGAAGGTTGACGAGGTCGGACCTCACTCGCCAACACTATTCGCATATTACGGATCGATATACTTTAATATAATAGGGGAAAGGGACTTGGAAATTAAATGATTTAACTTCCCTGGCCGCCTCGCGCCTGGTACAAGCAAGGGGCAATCGTGCCGCGCCATTGCTTCGGCGTGATCGGAGATCGAGAAAATCAACCGGATAGGGTCCAACATGTTGATTTCCACCGGATCGGTCGGAGACTACCACGACTGCAATGAAAGCCCGGACCTGCCGTACTCGAATCAGGCGGCGGCCAACTTCCGGAGCTGGTACATCTTGAATGGACATAAAGTTTTCAGTCAATGGCAGGACGGCAACGTGTGGGGGTCCGATTTCCGAGACGCTTCGCTCGGAGACCCCGATGGAGGCGACCTCTGCGGCAGCGGCGGCAGCGACCTGCCGCAGCTCTATTTCTTCCACGGTCACGGTAGCTGTTCGAGTTCACCGGATGCCTCGACCGCCGACTTCATCATCGCTTGCAGCACCAATGGAACGCCCAACTGGGTGACGATCGGCTCGCAGGTTCGCTGGGGAAGCCTCGGCGGTGGCCACCTCCAGTTCGCCTTCCTCGACTCGAGCTGCCCCATGGAGCTCTCCTCGTTGGCGAATTCCTGGTTTCCGGTCTTCCAGGGCCTCCACGTGGCCACGGGCTTTTCCGGGAATACCAGCGCCGACGCTTATGACAGCTCCGCTCGCGCCTGCCAGTTCGGGGCATACACGGCCGGGCCCCCGCCCGGGTTCGGCGTATCCTCCGGGGGATTCCCGCAGCTCAGCGTCGGAGACGCATGGATGACGGCCGGTTTGATCGACATCCAGGACGGCTGTTCCGCGGTCGTCATCGCGGCCGGCGTCGACCGAGAGGACGCGATCGATCGGCGAGATAACGAGTTCGTGACCGACAATCGATCCGATCCCCAGCCCAACTGGTTCGCCTGGCGCTGGATTACCCCGGAGTAGGAGGTCGTCTTGCTGCACACCCAGGATTTCTCGGATGCCGCGGAATCGGATCATTTGAAACGGCTGGCCACCACGGCATTCGGTCTGGCGTCCGACGCCAACCTTGCCGCAGTGGCATCCCATAACATGATCGGTCTCCGTTCGGATTCGGTCCTCGTCAGCCGGCGTCTCGACTGCCGCACCTATTTCGTCCAGGACATGCGCGATGGGTTCGGCAAGTCCGGCGGCGTGTCCCGGGCGGAGAAAGGCGAACAGATCAAGATCGCTCGCGGTATCATGGAACACATTGGCGCCCCCGTCGCGGAGATCCTGCAGGAGACCGTCTTGCGAGAGAAATTCGGCGCCGCCCGGTTAGATCCGCAGACCGGCACGATCCACAGGGAAGACGTGCAGGATGGCCGAGCGATGGTCAGGCTCCTGAGACAGAGCGTCGGCGTCCCTGTTTGGTCCTCGCGAATCCTGCTCGGGTTGATGCAGGACGGGGCCGTCGGATTCATGGAGTTTCATTGGCCGGAGCTGCCCGAATCCGTCCTCCACGAAGCGCAGCGACTCGCTTTCAAGGTCGGCCAGGGATGGCAACCGCCGGAACATCGCGGTACCGAGGTGGAAACGGTCGAAGCCGGCGTGGTCCATACTCCGGCGGTGGGGTTTACCTTCGACGTCCATGCCGCAATCCGAGTCACCTACAAATCGGTGGGCCAGGCACATTGTGGGAAGGTGATGCTCTACTTCAATCGGCACGGGCAGCCGGTCCCGATCCGGCAGCGCGCCGCGGTCGATACCGAGCCACGTCAGCGGCAGCAAGGGAAAGGAAGCGGAGCGTAGGACGCCGCCGCATCGCGCGATGGGCACCGTCGTCCCCGCCATCGGCTTGCCTTCCCGCCGCCACTCCGGTCCAATGGGCAGGTCCGTCCGACGTCCGTCGGACTTGCGGATCGGCCCCGGACCGGCCGAGCAGGGGGGGTGACTCGGTGCAACGACGCGAGCTGAAGCTCGAGCTGATGCGGAGCGCCTCGGCGGCGGTGGTCGTGCCGATCGCGGGAATGCTCGGCGGCCTGATCATCGGCGGCTACCGCGCCAGCGGGGCCGGGCTGGACGAGATCTCCCAGCTCGCTCGCGTGATCAAGTGGGTCGTCACCGGGTTCTTCACCGGGCTGGGGCTGGTCGTCCTGCTGGCGATCCAGCTCCGCCGCCGCGATCTGATCTCGATCCGCCGACTGATGATCCTCGTCGCCATCGCCGCGATCGTCGGCTGGTTCTTCGCCCGCGTCCTGTTCAACGCCATCGGTCAGGAAGGGTTCTGATCGGGCCGGGGCCCCTCACGCCGGCAGGCCACCTCGTAGGCCAAGCCGTCCAGCCTGACGCGCCACCCCGAGGTCAGGCCGCGCGGAACTTGGGTCGCATCGCCCCACCGGCCAATCGGGGCCGGCCAGATCGCCCGGCATGGGAATAGCACGATTGCATGCATTTGATGCTCCGGTGCCCCCAAAACCCCCTGTACCCCCTCGGCTCTTCTTTCTCCCCCTACTATCAGGATGTATCAGGTTTGCAAAAACTGAAATGCACCTATCGGCAAAGAGTGGTGTTTTCTTGACGCAAGTCCTTCGGCCAGAATCAGAAAAAATATTTGGAAATTTCATGAAGTTTTCCGGCGCGGCGGCGGTTTCCGTGATTCGGTTCATATTTGGCCGGTTGTTTGCGATTTGGCGTGAGTTTCAGAAGCCGCTATGAACGAGGCTGAAATCCTCAAAGCGGCCCATTTGGCGCAACAACTGTCAACTCCACGAGATGCCGGGTGAGCCAATCCCGGACAATCACCCCGATTCTTGGCCGCAAACCATGTCCCGGCAAGGAAATAAAATATTTCGAGAAAATTTCAAGTTGCGGATCAGCCGGGCACGCTATTGCGCGCTGGCCGGTGCCCGGGCGTGCGGCGGCCTCGAGCAGGTCGCCGTAGTGCGACGGGCCCGGCACGCGCAGGCCGGGGACCTTGGCGGTATCGTCCCAGTGTCGCAGGCGGACGGCGTCGCGGCCATGGGGATTGCGCTCGAACTCGAGGATCTCGGCGGGCGTCATGGGACCGCCCTGGAGCGACAGGCTGGCCTGCGAGGCCGTCGAGAGGGCCGCGCGGTACGAGGGATCGACGGCGCACAGGTAGCGCTTGGCGGCGACGTGCAGGCGGATCGGCTCGGTGACCTCGGGGCCGAGGTGCCTCGACAGCCAGGCGCAGCCGGCTTCCTCGTGGCGGCCGTTGACGCCCCGCTCGGCGAGGTCTTCATCCTGCCCCTCGAGCAGGTGCCCGAGGTCGTGCAGCAGGGCCGCCAGGACCAGCGAGTCGGGCGCGCCCTCGCGACGCGCCAGGTCGGCGGCCTGGAGCGCGTGCTCCTCCTGCGAGACCTCCTCGCCGTGGTAGGCCGCGGCGCCTTTCCTCGCGAACAGCTCGAGGACTTCATCGACGAATCGCATCAGAAACCTCCCGCTTCGCCTCGGCGGCCGTCGTCGGCGATCGAAGCTGGTTGACCAGGAACCACAGGGCGACCATCGCGGTGGCGGCCGCGACGGCGGCGAGCATCTGGAAGGCGCCCCGCCAGCCCAGCACCACCGACAGCTTGGCGACCGCGTAGCCGGCGACGACGCTGCCGAACAGGTAGCCGAAGCCGTCGATGATCCCGCACGCGGTCGCGCCGCCCCGCTTGCCGCCCAGGTCCAGCGAGATCGCACCCGCCAGGTAGGAATACGGCCCCATCAGCACGAAGGCCACCAACGCCACCAGCGCCAGGGCCTCGTCGGGCCGGCTGGCCAGCCGGGCCGAGCCGAGCCTCCACAGGGCCAGCGTCGACAGCGCGATCCCGGCGAGGATGATCGCCGCCCGGCCTCGGCGGCCCAGGCGGTCGGCCAGGTAGCCGGCCAGGATCACCGAGACCCCGCCGAAGAAGGGGAACAGCGCGCTCATCCGGGCCGCCCGGCCCCTGGGCAGGCCGATCTCCTCGACCAGGTAGGTCGGCGTCCAGTTCGAGAACGTCTCGCGCAAGGTCGTCAGGCCGAGCGAAAGCAGGCAGACCGTCCAGAAGACCGGGCTCCGCGCCAGCGTGGCCCAGAGCGGCCCGGCCGAGTCGGGGTGCGGGTCCTCGCCCAGGGCGCCGAAGAGGTTGTCCGGGTTGGTCCGCGGCTCGGCCAGCCCCACGTCGTGCGGCGATTCGCGGAGCAACACCAGGTTCACCAGCCAGAGGACCGCGAGGATCCCGGCGGCGATCCCGAAGATGGATCGCCAGCCCAGGCCGGCCTCGATCAGCGAGCCGATGAAGGTCCGCGCGGCCGCGTCGCCGAAAAGGAAGCTCAGGCTGACCACCCCCATCACCGTGTTGTAGGCCGAGTGCGCGAACCACCGCGACGTGATCTTGACCATCCCCGGCCAGCCCAGCGACTGGATCAGCCGGTTGCCGAACCAGGTCAGCGTGAAGACCGGCAGCGAGCCCCCCAGCGCGAAGATCGCCGTGAAGACGACCGCGCCCCCCATCCCGATCAGGAAGTTCCGCCGGCCGCCCAGCAGGTCGGTCAGGCTCCCCGCGGCGAACTTCCCCACCGCGTAGGCGATCGTCCCCAGCGTGACCGCCCAGACGCTCAGCCGGACCTTCGCCACGCCCGGGTCGACCCCGCGGCTGGACAGGTCGTCGATGATCATCGACATCGTCGCCGACAGGTTCGACCGGCAGAGGTAGCAGCCGGCATAGCCCGCGACCATCAGCCCGACCGTCAGCCCCTGCCAACCCCTCAACCGGGACCCGCCCGCCTTCTCGCCCACCTCGCCGATCTCGTCGATCGCCATTCCGCCCGGCCCTCCCCCCACGTCTTGCCGAGAGTCTACCACGAGGGCCGGCGGGCGGCGACCGGATCGGGCCGGGCCGGGCGTGCCCGCGACCGCCGGCCGAAGGTGGCACGGCCGGCGGTCCCGGGTGCCGTCAATAGGATTCCGCGCTGATGATGCTCCCATCGGCGCGGCAGACGAGGAAGACGACCACCTGCTTGTTGATGGTCTCCTTGACGAAGTGTACGGAGCCGTCGGCGAAGAGCAGGTTGACGCCGCCCGGGTGGAACGAGTACAGCTCGTTGTCGTTGCTGCAGTTGATCAGGCACGTGCCCCAGCCGACGCCCCGCATCCCGTTGGGCGACGAGCCGGCCAGGTGGGCATAGCTGAACGGATCGGCCCAGGCGCCGCCGCCGCCCTGGCACGGCCAGATCACGCCGTTGACCAGCCGGCCGCCGTTGTTCAGATCGCCGTAGTTCTGGCGGGAGTGATTGTAGCCGACCGGCCGCGCCGACATCTCGCCCACCATCGCCGTGTTCGAGGTGCCGTCGGTGATGCTGGCGATCGAATTCCCCTGCTTGGTCCCCGGCGAGCTGATCACCCCGGGCTCGTTATTGCACAGCGGGCTGTTGTCGGACGTCGCGTTGGGGTCCAGCCCCAGCGCGGCGATCAGGTCGCAGTGGAAGCCGCAGAGGGCGAAGTAGTCGGTCAGGCCCCAGGTCTGCGTCGGCGGGCTCGGCGTGTAGCCCTCCGGGCCGTTGCCCGAGGAATCCCAGTTGGCGTTCCAGTAGTTGATCGTCACGGGGCCGGGGCTCGACGGGCAGATGAACGCCGCGATCCCGATGCTGTACGCCGAGTTGTTGCCGCTATACTTGCCCGAGCCGCCCACCGCCGGCGGGATGTTCTGGGTGTCGAAGCACGAGACGCTCAGATTGACCGTGTTGTAGATGTTGCCCTGCTCGACGTACGGCAGGACCAGCTCCATCCAGCCGGCGCGGGCCGTCGGGCCGGCGACCTGGGCGTTCGGATCCGGGTCGCTCGTCCCGATCGGCAGCAACTGCTCGACGTCGGGCGGGTAGACGCGGTTGGTGCTCTCGAAGTTCATGATCGCCAGGCCGAGCTGCTTCATGTTGTTGACGCACTGGGTGCGGCGGGCCGCCTCGCGGGCGGACTGCACGGCGGGCAAGAGCAGGGCGATCAGCACGGCGATGATCGCGATCACCACCAGCAGCTCGATCAGGGTGAAACCCCTGGCGCGGTTCGACGGGCGAAGTCTCATCGATCTCTCCAATCAGTCAGGGTTCGGGATGAAAAGGTGACGGACGACGTCGTGCGGTGCGAGAATCCGGCGCCGGTCGGCCCGACGGGCGCTCAGTCCTTGAGCGCGAACGGGTCCAGCTTGTTGGATCCGGACACGATCTCGACGGAGAGCAGCGGCTTCTGCGGGTTGAAGTAGCGGAAATTGAGCCGATCGGTGCTCGACTTGGGATCCCTGCGGAGCTCGGCCGCCGACGGCACCGGGCCCTTGTTGCCCCGCTTGTTCTTGGCCGGCACGGGGGCGCTCACCTCCTTGTTCTCGGGGGGCCAGCGGACCAGGACCTTGTACTTCCCCGGGGGGGCCCCCCGGCCGACTCCGGCGACCTCGAGGTCGAAGTTGCCTTCGTCATCGACCATGCCGATCGGATAGTTCGCGGCCTCCTGCGGGGTCTCCCCCTCGCGGCGGAAATGGACCGTCGCGCCCTTCGCCGGCTTGCCCTGGTAGATCACCGAGCCGGACACCGGGCAGAGGCCCTTGGAATCGCAGCCCGACGTCGCCATCGCCAGCATGGCAATCACGACGATCGCCCACGTCCCGGGATGTCTTCCAATAATCATCTGCACCTCGATTCTTTTTCAGGGTGCGGTACTGTATATACAGCAGCTCCCGTCATGCGACACGATTGTCACCTCTTCCGCCGACCGTACAAGTGAATTATCCGTGAAAAATAGCGGTAGAATCGCGGGCGAGGACGATTCCTGCGGGCCGGGATGGAAGCCACCGCCTCCGGATTTCGGGGGAAATCTGCGCTATACAGTTTCCCGATGGGGCGATTTCGATTACGATTGCGTGGCCTTCGATTCGATCGACGATTCGTGGGGTTCCGGTGGGTCCGAGGGGCCTTGGGGGTGGTTCGATGGCTTCCGCGTCGTTGCCGAAATATCTGGACATCGCCCGGGCGATCGAGGCGCGGGTCGCGGGGCGGGACGGGGCCAAGGTGCCGAGCTCGCGGGAGATTGCGGCGACCTACGGCGTCTCGGTGGTGACCGCGTCGCGAGCGATCCAGGTGCTCAAGGACAAGGGGCTGATCCGGACGGTCGATCGCTCGGGGAGCTTCGTGACCCCGGCCGCGTCGGCGGATCGGGTCGGGCGCTATGCCCTGGTCCAGCGGAGCACCCCCGGTCCCTGGCTCCAGGCGAGCCTGGCGTTCATCCAGGCCGGGTTCGCGGCCATCCGCCGGCATGAGGGGATCGAGGTCGACGTCGACCGGTTCCACTTCGACGACGCCACGCGGCCGGCCGACCTGCGGCGGCAGGCGCGGCTCGCGGCCGAGGCGGGCGTCTCCGGGGTCGTCTTCATGCCCTCGCGCCACACCGACGAGGCGGCCCGCCAGGACGAGGCGTTCCTCCGCGCGTGTCGCGAGGCGGGGATCGCCGTCGTGCTGATCGAGCGCAACCTCCGCGGCCTGGCGCGACCGCTCGAATACGACCTCGTCGCGGCCGACGACCTCGACGGCGGGCTCCGATGCACCCAGCACCTGCTCGACCAGGGCCGCCGACGGATCGCCTTCCTCACCGGGTCGCCCACCAGCAGCCACGAGGGCCGACTGGCCGGCTACCTCACCGCGCTGCACCGCGCGGGCGAGGGCCTGCGCCGCTGGTCCTCGAGCAGCCGGGGGGCGTCGCCACCAGGGATTCCTACGCCGAGCTGGCCGACCGCATCCTGGAGCGGGCCGCCGACGGCGTCGTCTGCTACCAGGATTACACCGCGCTGGGGCTGATCCTCGAGCTGCTCAACCGCCGGGTCCGCGTCCCGGCCGACGTCGCGATCACCGGCTTCGATAACCTGCCGATCGGCAAGGCGTACTCGATCGGCGTGACGACCTACGCGTTCTCATCCGAGTCGGTCGCGAGCCATGCCACTCGGCTCATCCGGGCGCGCCACTCGGGCGACTCCGGCCCGCCGGTCAAGGTGCTGATCCCCGGCGAGCTGATCGTCCGCGAGAGCAGCAGCGGGGCCGCCGAGGATGACCGATCGCCCGACCCGACCGGCCCCGCCCACGCCGCCGCGAGCCGGTGACGGTCGTCCCGATCGCCGGAGGACGATCCGACACTCCGGACGCCTCCGCGGGATCTTCAAGCAAGTTACGCCGGACTTCCATGCAGATCGGCCGGGCCCGTGATAACCTGGAGCGCTACACGGTGGCGTCGCGCCCGTATCGGCCCGATCGTCCCATCGTGCCCAATCCCACCCGTCGGCGCTCGCGTGCGTTCCGGGAAGGTCTCGATCCACCGCGCCGAGATGCCCGATCGAATGGTCCGCCGAATCCCGTCCGCGAGGAAAGTAGGTCCGACATGATCATCACCAGATCCAGGGTCCTCGCGACGCTCGGAATGCTCGCGCTCACGACGATGGTCGCGAGCCAGGAGCGGCATGACTCGGTCCGCATGGGACGCCAGGCCGACGGCGGCTTCCTGGTCTCGACGGGGCAGCGGGTCGAGGGTGGCTCGATCGCCTTCACCGGCCGGCCGATCGACCTGGCGCTTCACCCCAGCAAGGAGGTCCTCGCCGTCCTCAACAAGTCCGAGGTCTTCCTGGTGCAGCGGACGGGCTCGCGGGTGGGGCGGCGGCTCGCGCTCTCCAGCCAGAACGGCGGCGGCGCGTCGGCCGGGTTCCACGGGCTCGTCTGGGCGCCCGACGGCAACCGGCTCTTCGCCAGCACCGACCGCGGCCACATCCAGGTCATGCTCTACCGCGACGGCCGGCTGAGATCGGCGGGCCTGATCCCGATCCAGCCCGCGGGGACCCCGGGCAATCCGGTCCCCGGCGGGATGGCGATCACCCGCGACGGCCGTCGGCTCTTCGTCGCCGCGGCCAACCGCAACGCGGTCGTCGAGATCGACCTGATCACGCGGCATCGCATCCGCGAGCACCCCGTCGGCAACCTGCCCTACGAGCCGAGGCTCTCCGACGACGAGAAGACGCTGATCGTCACCAACTGGGGCGGCCGCCTGCCCCGGCCGGGCGACCGCACCGCCAAGAGCCAGCTCATCGACGTCGTCGTCGACGAGCGCGGGCGCCGGCCTCGGGCACGGTCAGCCTGGTCGACCTGGCGACCGGCACGACCCGGCAAGTCGACGTCGGCATCCACCCCACGGCGATCGCGGTCCGGGGCGGCCGCGCCTACGTCGCCAACGCCATGAGCGACTCGATCAGCGAGGTCGACCTGGCCGCCGGCTCCGTCGTCCGGACGATCCCGATGCGATGGGGCACGCTGCGGGTGCTCGGCGGCATGCCCAATGCCCTGGCCCTGCGCGGCGAGACCCTCTACGTCGCCGACGGCGGCGACAACGCGCTGGCCGAGATCGACCTGGCCGACGGCAGCGTCCGCGGCTATCGCCACGCCGGCTATTTCCCCACGGCCGTCGCCCTGGCCGCCGACGGCAAGACCGCGTTCGTGCTCAACACCAAGGGCAACGGCTCGGTCGCCAAGACGGTCCTCGGCCAGCCCGGCAACGCCCACGACTTCCAGGGCACGGTCACCGTCGTCAACCTGACCGCCGACCTCACCCGCGAGACCGCGCTGGTCGCCCGGAACAACCGGTGGGACGCCCGACCCGGCCGCCCTCGCCTCAAGGTCTACGGCGGCGAGATCAAGCACGTCATCTACATCATCAAGGAGAACCGGACCTACGACGAGGTCTTCGGCGACCTGCCGCAGGGCAACGGCGACCCCAAGCTGTGCAGCCTGGGCGAGACGGTCATGCCCAACCACCGCAAGCTCGCCCGCGAGTTCACCCTGTTCGACAACGGCTACGTGATCGGGACCAACAGCGCCGACGGACACGCCTGGTCAACCCAGTGCCTGGCCAACGACTATCTCGAGCACTTCTACGTCGGCTATTCGCGGACGTATCCCGACGACGGCGACGACGCCATGGCGATCTCCGACGGCGGCGCCCTGTGGGACGCCGCGCTGGCGAAAGGTCGATCGGTCCGCGTCTGGGGCGAGTTCTGCGACGACAAGCTCGCCACCTCGGATCCCAAGCCGAAGGACTGGTTCGAGGTCTGGGAGGACCGGGTCAAGGGGACGCATCGGTTCAAGTTCACCGCCGACACGCGCGTCGCCAGCCTGAAGCCGCTGATCAACCGCGAGGTCCACTACTGGCCGCTGCTCCAGAGCGACCAGTTCCGCGCCGACGTGTTCATCCGCGAGTACGAGGAATTCAGCCGGCGGGACGCGGTCCCCGACCTGATGATCATGAGCCTGCCGTGCGACCATTCCGAGGGGATCAGCCAGAAGTATCCGACCCCGCGTGCCATGATGGCCGACAACGACCTGGCGCTCGGCCGCGTGGTCGAGGCGGTCTCGAGAAGCCCGCAGTGGAAGGAGACCTGCATCTTCGTCGTCGAGGACGACGCGCAATCGGGCCCCGACCACGTCGACGGCCACCGCACGGTCTTCATGGCGATCAGCCCCTACAACCGCCGGGGGACGGTGGACTCGACGTTCTACACCCAGGCGAACATGATCCGGTCGATGGAGATGATCCTGGGACTCGACCCGATGAACCGGTTCGACGCCGTCGCCGAGCCGATGACGGCGTGCTTCACCGACCGGATCGACCTGACGCCCTATCGGATCACGCCGAACAACGTGCCGCTCAACGAGCGGAACCCCTCGGGCCGGGCGATGACCGACGCCGACCGCTACTGGCAGGAGAAGACGGCGACGCTCGACTGGAGCCACATCGACGCCCCCGACCCCTACTGGATGAACCGGATCACCTGGTACAGCCTGTTCAAGGGCACTCGCGAATACCCCGCCCGCCCCGGCGAGCGCCCGGGCGTCCGCGAGCATGACGACGATGACGACGACGAGCGGCGCGGGGGTTGATCGACAATCAGGGCCCGCGGCGGGTCCGGATTCCATCGCGAGGCCCAAGCCGACCGACCGCGAACCCGGTCCGACGCCATCGCATCGGTCGGCCCGACCCGAACCGGTCCGTTGTTGGAGCCGGCTCCTGCCGGCGCCCGGCCGGGATGAGCCGAGCGGCGTCCGTCCGGTCCGGTTCGGCGCGGGTCTCCGACCCCGCCGCCGGCGCGACCGACGGGTCTCCCGGGCGAGCGGCGGGTGGACCGACCCGACGGTGTGTTCGGCGCGGGTCTCCGACCCCGCCGGCGTGACCGACAGGTCTGGCCTGTCAAGAGCCTCGGCGAGAGCACCGAACGGCTCCGTTGCTCATACGAGCCCGACGCGCCAGCGAGTGGATGGCCTGGTCGGCCCGGGAATCCACTCGCTGGCGCGTCGGGCTCGTTGATGGGGGCACCCACTCGCTGGCGCGTCGGGCTCGTACTCGACGGGATCGTACCAACGTGCGACATCCAACCGTTCGGCGCTCGAGAGCGCCGGCCGGTCCCGGTCCGATTGGCCTGGTCGAGCCCGGCCGCCGGGCGGGGGCCTGCAATGGCAGGCCCCGGGCTCCGGCCTTGGGACCGTCCACAACACAACCCGCTCGTCGGCGGCCGACCTCATGGACCGGACTCGGCACGGAACGCCCTCGAAAGCAGGAAGGTCGCCACGTAGAATCCGTGGTGGAGGATAACCATGCCGATTCACGACTGGACTCGCGTGGACGCCGGTCTGTTCCATGACTTCCACCAGGATTGGACCATCGAGCTGCGCCGCTCGCTCAACGCCGGCCGGTTGCCGACGGGCTACGTGGCCCTCACGGATCAACAAACCCCGGCCCCAATCCCGGACGTGCTCACCGTCAACCGCAGGCCGAAGGGTCCCGGCAAGGGCGAACCGGTCGGCGGCCTGGCGGTCGCCACGGCCCCGCCCCGGGCTCGGTTCGTCGTCGAAGGTGAGATGAACACGTATGCCCGCCGCGCCAACCGCATCCGCATCCAGCACCGCCACGGCCAGGTGGTCGCCGTCCTGGAAATCGTCTCGCCCGGCAACAAGAGTAGCCACCACGCCCTCCAGGCGTTCGTCCGCAAGGCCGCCGACCTGCTCTGGCAAGGAATCCATCTGCTGGTAGTGGACCTGTTCCCTCCCTCCAACCGCGAGCCGCAAGGCATCCACAAGGCGATCTGGGACGAGATCGACGAGCAGCCGCCTTTTGCGCTGCCCGCCGACAAGCCGCTGACCGTGGCAGCCTACCGGGCGTCCCCGACGATCACCGCCTACGTCAACCCGGTCGCCGTGGGGGACGACCTGCCGGCCTTGCCCATCTTCTTGACCGAGGACGTGTACGTCCCGGCCCCGCTGGAAGAGACGTATCGCGCATCCTGGGCGGTGTTCCCCGCCGACTTCGAGGAGCTGCTGGAAGCACCCCCGAAGCAGGCCACAACCCCGAAGCCGGATTCCCCGCTCCGTGAGGTCGTCTCAGTGGCCGCGAAAAGGCGAACGGACGCGAGCGAGACGTCGCGCGTATCGGCAGACGGAAGAGGATGGAGGCCCGCGTCGGATCAACGTCGATCCGCGCAACGTCCCGCATTTCCGGGCCCGCGGTCCGCGGTAAGAGCCGGCTCCTGCCGACGACCGGCCGGGATGAGCCGAGCGGCGCCCGGGCGGTCCGGTTCGGCGCGGGTCTCCGACCCCGCCGCCGGCGCGACCGACGGGTCTCCCGGGCGGATACCGATCGGGTCGGGTCGGGCCGGATGGAGCCGGCCGGATCGGGAGCCGCGCTCCCTCCGACAGAGAGACCGATCCGGTCCGTTGTCGAAGCCAGTCTCTCGCGATCGCGGCGAACATCCTCGAGGCCCTGCGTCGTCCGGGCGAGGAGACCCCGGTCTCCCCGCCCGACGGGCAATGCCGCACCTCCGGCCAGCGGTCGCGGTGTCGGCAGGCCCGCGGGTAGGTCACGGTATCAGCTCGGCGAAGCTCGAGAAGTGCTTCTTGATGAAGCGGTGGTTTGTCTCCCAATCCCGCTTGATGGCGTCCGCCTCGGCGACCGTCAAGAGCCCCGCCCGAATTGCCTCGACCATCAGCCCCACGGTGTCGACCAGGCGAAGGCCCGGGTCGCGGGCAACGGCCTTCTTCATGGCCCGGATGTCGTCGATGGCGAGCGGGAGCCCGCGGTTCGACGCCGCGGCGATGGACGCACACTCGCCGTCCCCGAGCCGAAGGGCTTTGAGCTCGGCGAAGACAATGAGGTCGGCTGGGGTGTCGAGCGTCATCTCGACGACGTGACCTGCCAGGAGGGCGAATTCGAAGTTCGAGACCTGGGCCGGATAGTAACTCGTCACTTCGGCCCGGACATGGTCAGTCACAACGAAGCGGTACGAGCCGAGGCCCGCGAGCAAGTCGACGCGGCCGACCCGCAGGAAGTTGACGAGGGTCGACGTGTCGGTGATGAGGTCCGTCGGGGCGTTCGTGCCCATGTGGGTTCACGCTCCGTGTGCCCGTCAGTCGTAGGTTGCGGTCTCCGCGAGCCTGAGGAGTTGCGCACCGGGAATTTTCAGCTTCCCGCCCAGGTCCCTGATCCATCCGCTCGACACCTCTTCCCGCCGGAACGCCTCGATGGCGAGGTTCGCCACCTCGCGTACGAGGTCCTTGTCGGGGCCTGGAACCGCCTCGTCGTAGAAGAGCCCGATGAACTCCTTGGCCGCCTTCGCCTGCTCCTCTTCGAGGAGCGTCTGACGCTCCGAGGGCCTGATGACCCGGAGGTCCCGGAGCCTGTAGACGGCGGACTCGTAGCTCGTCCCGAAGTGGTTGGCGAGCATCGCGGCGTCCTTGAACGTGATTCGCTGCGACCGCGGGGCGGCCCGCCGCTCGCCGTCGACCTCTTCCTCCCGGGCGACGTCGTAGACGTGGAGGTGCCTCCGGCTCGCCCCGCCCTTGTCGATGAGCCCGAGGAACCAATGCACCCCGGCCTGCGGCATCAGGAACGTCCCGGCGAAGGCGTTGGCCCGCTTCTCGATGAGGTCGTGCGAGTTGTCGTTGGTGCTCACGATGGCGTTCATGTTCCGGTCGAGGATGGCATGGGCGTACTCGTGGGCATACGAGAATCGCTTCCGGGGCCTCGCGTGCTTGTAGTTCACGAGGATGACCGACCGGATGGACGAATGGCGGAGGAAGAGCCCGGACATCTCGTCCGGGAGTTCGACACCGGACGCCCAGATCCCCTGGGTCGAGATGAGATCCGAGACATCGGCGATGGGGGCGAAGCCGAGCCCGAGTCGCCGCCGCTCCTCTTCGGCGGCGAAGGAACCTTGCTCGATGGCGTCCTCGGTCCGCTGCGGTGCCGGGAGGTCGTACGCCGGGGCACTCGTGCGAGGCCTCCGGCCGAGAAGGGTCTCGAGCTCGATGCCGATGCGGCAGAGTTCCGAGCACCACGCGACGGCGTCCTTCACGAGTGGGTTGTCCTGGTAGCCGGGGATCTGCCTCGCGAGGACGAGGTCGGCCGGTTCGACCGAAGAGGCGTCATCAGCCTCGAAGAAGTAGGTCACCGGTCGATGATAGAGCTTCGCGAATCCGGAGAGTTCGAGGGTCGAGAGGGCACGCTTGCCGGCCTCGATGTTGACGACGGCCGTCCGGGCGATGCCGACTGCCACCGCGGCGGCTTCCTGGGTAAGCCCGCAATTGGCCCGAGCCTCCTTGAGTCTCCTCCCGATGGTGGTCTGGTCGATGCCCATCAGTTCCCCTCATCTTTTCGTCCTGGTGTTTCGGGGGGTCCCTCCTCCGCTCCGCACACACGATGCGGGTCGGCCGGAAGAGCGACGAATCCGCCAAGCACATTGACGGAAAACCTTGCGGTACAGGACGTTAAGTCCATCCAAAGCCCGCAAACGGGACAGCCTTCCAGGCTGTGCGGAACAGACATCCCTGTCAAGGCGTTCCCAATTTGTCTTATCGCTGAACATCGGTATTGTAGCCCAACCGGACATTGAAGTCAAAAGACTGGTCGGGAAAGTCTGATCGAGTTCGAAATTCGGGCAATTATGCTGAACAGTTGCCGTATTGATTGGCTGGTGGGGTATAACAGGGTGGGTGGAGTTTCTCCGCGGTCTCGGTGGGTTGCCGGGAGGTGGGAATAGGGGACACCTCCCCGTAGTCGTCGATCATCACCATGTTGACCGCCTGCCAGGCCCGCCCGCTCCCCGGCAGCGGCGAGGATCCCGCGGAGTCGCCGATGGCGTGCGTCGAGACGGCGGTCGGCGGCGTACCCCTCCGCGGGCTCGGGACGGCTCGCGGTTGGCCCGGCCGGTGGCTTCCTGGAAGGACAACGCTTCCTCCTTCGGACGAACACGTTTGGCGACAGCTATTTCACATACCAAGGCGAGGTCAAGAAAAAAAGCGGCGTGTCGATCCCGACCACCTTCGTCGAGCGGGAGGTATCGCGCGGCATCAGCGCCGTGGTCTATTCGACCGCCGAGGGGTTCAATTGGAACGGAGTGCTTGGGGGCGATCTCACGCTTATTCACAACCCATTGGCAATCTCGCCGTTGCCCAGAGGGTTTCTCGGCGTCGGCCACGAATGGTGGCGCGATGGCGACCAACTCGTGCGTCAGGACCATAGCATGCCCGCGGTGGTCGAGGCATCATGATCCGCTTGGGAGGTGGCCATGGTTGAGAAAGACCACGAGCGTATCTGTGTTGAACGCTTTCTTGCGGGGATCGGGAGCGTGCCGACGCTCATTGAGGATTCGGAGCGCCTGATTTCCGGGTGCACTTCGGCGTCGAAGTGGTCGGCATCGAGGTAACGAAAACGCTTCCCTTCGGGGATCGCGGCAAGGATTCACCGCAGGCGCAGGCTAGCCTCGCGTTCAAGGTAATGGCACAGGCCCGCACTCTCTATGACGCTGCCGGAGCACCGCCGCTTCTCGTCACGGCCGCATTTCTCGCTCACACGCCGCTCTCGGGCGGCCGCGTGGCGACGCTTTCCAGAGCGGTCGCCGAATTCCTCCAGACCCATTCTTCGGGATTTAAGTTGTATCAGCAAGATGTCGTTGAGCCATGGAAGCATAACGATAAGATGCCCGAGATTTGCAGCTTGCATTTCATGCGTGTTCCGTCGTCCGAAGACGGTAATTGGACCGCAACCGCGTCGGCGTGGACCCGCCCCGCAGAAGAATCGGACATCGCCAGCGTCGTTTCCCGGAAAGAAAAGAAGATAAGCTCGTACAGATCCAGGATGCCGACCGTATGGCTCCTGGTAGTAGTGGAGCTCTTCGAAGCAGGCGAACTGGTCAGCGCCCCCGATGCGATCGCGCCCTACACGATCGCAACCGAGTTCGACCGCGTCTTTGCGCTCAACTGGCTGAGCGGCCGCGTCTCCGAGATTCCGGTTATGCCACGCGAGCAGCCGACGTGATTGGCCGCCTCTCGCACGCGGGAGCACGCCACTCGCGGCGATCCGTTGCCAAAGGAACCGAGACGGGGTCAGGAACCGAGACGGAGTCAAGCTTAACCGAGACGGGATCAAGGTTTCTCTCTGTCTTTCGGCCGGTCCGTCCCGCCGTACCGTACCAGGCCGCGACGGGGCGAGCCGTTTGGCGGGCATGTCATGACCCCGAGGCTTGCAGCGGCCTCACTTCGATCATCGAGTTGCGGGTTCTCGCGGCGTCCTGGTTGCGAGCCCCCTCGATCTCGTCCAACTCGGCGGCGTCGCTCATCGCGCCGAGCCGCGGCGGCGCGGCTGCGGGCGGCGTCGGCACGGGCGGCACCGGGCCGATGTCGCAGAGCCGCCGACGGGCGGCCTCGGTGATCGCGTCATCGACCGACGCGAACCCGGCCACTCGGCACGGCGGCCCGGATCAAGTCTTCGGGCTTGCGCGGGGGTCAACGCATCGTCGTGCTGTTCGACTCCTTTCACCTGAGTTACCTTGAATCGTTGCGTCTGCCAGGCCGGACGTGGAGACGGGCAATGGCGGCGACCGGGGGCCGCGCACGCACAAGTCAATGATTGTCCTTCTCGACCTTCCAGATCAGTACCGACAACGAAAAGGGTGGGAAGCGATACACAAACCGTGGCGAGGCTGCCTCGAAGCGTGAGCGGCGTGCGTTGACGCGTTCCGGGTCGGCGAAGCTGTTCGTGACATCGGGCTCGCCGGCGTCGTCCCGGTCGGCCAGCGTCCAGACCTCCAGCTCCTGCCCGGCCCGGCCGAACGCCGAGAGGTCGAGAGGTCGCGCCACGACGTCCGGCCCGTCGTTGACGGCAAAGAGGATCACCTCGTCGCCGTTCGCCGAGAGCGTCGCGCTCAGGTCCGGCGCACCTGGCCGGCAGTGTCGACTCGAGTTTCAGCGCGGAGCGGCCGGCGTGGGTCGCGTAGAGCTGCTGGGCGTAATACGTCGGGGTCTTGTACAGACGATGGTTGTCGACCTGGAGGATGCCCGAACAGAAGCTGTTGATCAGGTTGGAGCGGTTGGCGATCGTCACGACGTCGGCATGACGGTGGAGCAAGTTATGGTAGCGCGCACAGGCCAGGGCGTTCTCGAGCGTCCAGAGCATCGCGCGACGCGGTCCCCAGTCGCCCGCCGTCGTGTTCCACTCGGTCACCGCCACCCGGATTTGCCGGCCGTGGGCGTGTTCGCGAATCATCCGGCGGGTTGCGGCCAGGTCGCCCTCCATGGCGGCGAGGTCGCGGCAACCGTAGTGATGCGGGCTGACGAAATCGATCCACGGCGCCGGCCGGTCGAGCACGCCCGGCGTGGGGTAGGAAGACAGCAGGACGATCGTCGGGTCGGCCTCTTTCATGGCCTGGCAGAAGGCAGGGAGGGCCCGTTCGTAGTCGGCCCCCCGGCGCTCGTTGCCGACCTGCCAGTACTTGATTCCATAAGGGTCGAAATGGCCGTTGCGGCGGCGCAAGCCGCCCATCGGCGTGTCGGCTCCGCCGTTGAAGTACTGGACCTGCTCGGCCGCGTCCGCGCGGGGTGCGGCCGTTGACGCGCACGCACAGCAGCGGCTCCGCGTCGACGGCGCGGCAGAACTGGACGAACTCTTCGAGGCCGGGACCGGTCTGCTGGAGCCCTCCCCATGCGCGGAAGGGCGGGCGGCGATCGGGGTCGCCGAGCGTATCCTTCCACTCGAAGCGCCGAGGTTCGGATCGTCGAGCGCGCTGCCGCCGAACCGAATCACGCCCGGCTTGAGCGCCCGCACGGCCGCGACGACATCGCTTCGCCAGCCATTGACGGAGTCTTCGGGCATGAGCGAGGCGCTATCGAGCCAGAGCGTGCCGGGCCCCCGGAAATCCACGGTCAATGTCGCGTTCGCATCGGTCTCCGTCGGCACCAGGCGCGCGCGGTACCTGGCCCAGGCCCCGGTCGGGTCGAACTGGCACGAGGCGTAGACCACCCCCTCGCGGTGCAGGCGGACGCGCACCGGTCCCTGTATCCCTGTCCTGGCGCAGATAGAACGAGACCTGGCATGCGCCGTCCCGCGCGAGGGCGATTCCATCCTGCGCAATCCCGACACGGCAGGGTGCCCCCGGGCCGACGGCGATCTTGCGAGCGACCGAGCCGCTGATCGGCATCCGTCGGATCCGACGCGAGCTCCGCGCGGTTGGTCGCGCCCGTGGGATACCACGGATGCTCGCGGAAGTCGGTCTCTTTCAGATAGGCGAATTGATAGGGGCTGAGCCCCTCGAAGCTGCCGTCATGAAGCTTCTCCGACCACATCGAAGGGACGAGGTCGCAGAGATACTCCACGAACTGCCCATACTGGAGCGGGCTGATCGATCCGGCGAACAGCGGCTCGCGCGTGACCCGTATCGGCGCCAGAGTGGGATCCACCGGGCCGAGGGTCAGGCCGTCGAACCAGGCCGTACCCGTCCCCTGACCGAACCCGACAAGAAACGGCGCGATGCGGACGCGGCCATCGGGCGGGGCCTGAAAGGTCAGCGTGACTTCGGTCCAGTCGGTGTCGCCGCCGTGGTTTGGCCCGGCCGCGATCAGCCCCTGTCCTCTCGGCGCTGGACCTGCAATGTGCCGAAGGTCGGCGATCCCATCGGGTCGAGCGCGCGGGTGCGGACCCACCCCGCCAGCCGATACCAGCCGCCGCCGCGCAGCTTCAGTTCCTGGCCGAGCGCGGTATCGGAGGGCATGGCGGCCGAGATCCGCAGCGACTGCAATCCTTCCTTGAACACCCGGTCGTCGACGACCGCCTCGGCGCGTGCGCCATAGGTCACAACCTCCCACTTCTCGGCGGCCCCCCTGGCTTCGAAGCCGGGATTCAGAAGCTGGGCCTCGGCGCCGTGCGGCCACGCTGCCAGCAACCAGGCAAACAGGCCGGTCGTTGCAATTCGCACCATGGGCTGGCTGACCTCCACGCAGGACGGGCGTGAGCATGATCATTCGATCCATCGACGTCGTCACGGAATCTTGCGTCCTGCAGGATATTCCAGAAGGCATTGCGTCATCGTGGACGACCGTGAGCCGGCCCGGTGCTTCCGGCCGCCGTTGAGAGTGCCGGACCGGGCGCACCGGCAGGGTGCCATGAGCCTATATGTCGCGCCTCGTGTTTCGCCAGAGGGTTCCTCGCGAATCAGGCGCTCCCAAGCCGGACCAGGGGAGGCCCTGGTCCGGTGGCCTTTGATGCGGCAGAACTCGCTCTCGGCCCGCAGAACGTCAGCCGCACATCCCCTGCGACCGGCCGGTCGGGCGGTGGGAGTGGCCATCGAGATCCGGTACGATTGAGCCCGGCTTGCTGACGCCCGGAGCTGAAGGCGCCTTCCGCGAATCCTCGCATGGGAGCCTTGTAATGAGAAAACCGAGAAGCGCGCCGCCGGTCCCGACCGTTCACGAATTCTGGTGCGATTACGTCCGCAAGGCCAACGAGATGCTGGCGCTGGTCCGAGGCGAAAACGCTCGCTGGTGGACCTATAGCGTCTCGATGCGCACTTTCGAGGTCGTCATCGGCGAGCCCTCGGGACGAGGCGGGAATATCGTCCTGCGGACACTCGGATGCGATTCGATCGCCGGACCGACGCGGTGGGCCATGCAAAAGCTGGAGGTCGTCTATCACGGCCTGGATACGGAGTTATCCTACGAGCTGCGCGATATTGACGTCGGTTTCCGCGTGATCGCCGAGAGCTTCCGGTGGGAGCTGGACGTCGACCTATTGAACCGGCAAGTGGAGATCGGCTTCCGCTGACCGAGGTACGTCTCACGATCATGCCCGAATTCCGCCCGACCTATCTCGGGATCGAGACATCGGAGTCCGGCCCTCGCGGACGGCCTGGAAAAGCCGGAGAAGTGGCGACCGCTGATCCGCGAGTTCCATGTCGGAGCGGATATCCGGACGGCCTCCGTGATCAGGATGAAGGACCCGCGACGCCCGGGGCCTGACTGGACGTGTTGCGACTTCCCCCTCCTGGTACCAGGGAAAACGGGGTCCGAAAACCTCGTCGGGATCTGGGGCACGGTGATGGGCCGATGCTCGGCGTTTCTTCCATGCAAGACTCCAATGCTCGGCGTTTCTTGTGGGGCCGAGGCGGGGTCAAGCTTTGCTCTTGTCTACCGGGCGGTCCGGCCGGCCGTACCGCACCGGGCCGAGGCGGGGCGAGCCGTTCGGCGGACCGGCCACGAGGACTGGGAACCCCCAACTGGGACGAGCGCCCACAACTGCGACGCGGCTAGTTGAGGCTTGCGGCTGCATTTCAGTTGCGGGTCCCAGCAGTGTCCCCTTACCCCCGAGTGCGGACGTCTGAACGTCCGAGCCTGCTCGTTCGCGAGCTCTGGGCCTTTGCCATGAACCTACCATCCGCGACTCGTCCCGAGGATTACCTCTACACGCTCGTGAGCGAGCCGGCCTACGGCTGGCGGACGGGCACCCTCGGCGACGGGCGTCAGGTGTTGATCGGCGGCAACTGGGCGATCGACTTCGATCGGGACGGCCGCTTCCTGCGCTTCCAGGAAGGGACCTACCGGCTCCCCGGCGAGCCGGCCACCGGGATCGAACCGCCCGGCCTCGTCGAGGGTCCGATCCACATCCGCAGGTTCGCCGTCACTCACAGGGGCATCAGCATCGAGGACCTTACCGACTGCATGCGCGAGTTCCTCTCGGACCCCGGCGATGACTCGTGGGCCGATGAGGAGAGACAGGATTACCCCCGAGAGATCCGGGGATGGCTCGACGACGGCATGTACGTCTTCAACTGCGGCAACGATTATTTTGTGAACCGCGCCGGGGAGGTCGAGTCTTCGTAATGAAACGAAGGCCGGTCCCGGACCGACGCCTCTCGGAAGCCAAGGCGCCAAACCGAGACGTGACTCGCTGCGGATTCTCAATCGATCCACGCGATGGGGAAGGTGGGGTTGGGGGCGTCACCCGGCGATTTCGCCAATGCACCCGGCGATTGACGTCGCCGGTTCGCCAATGGATGTTAGCCGGCGGGTCGGGGGCGTCACCCGGCGATTCCGCCAATGCACCCGGCGACTGACGTCGCCGGTTCGCCAATGGAGGTTACCGGCGGGTCGAGGGTTGGGGGCGTCACCCGGCGACTGACGTCGCCGGTTCGCCAGTGGGCAGACTGTGGGGAGGTCGATCGTGGATCGCTACTGGTTCTTCACCTGGCGGACGTATGGTACGTGGCTTCCGGGCGAAGACGGGTTTGTCGGCTATTACGACTCGCAGGACGGTCGGCAGATGATCGACAACGTGCCGGGCGAACTGCCGACCGACGCCATCGCTCCGCTGGCGCGGTACGCACGGGGGAACATGGCCGGGGAGCCCGTCGAACTGACCCGCGAACAGGCCGAGGCGGTGTTGAGTCAGCTCCACGAGACGGCGGCCTATCGGGGCTGGGCGATCGATGCGGTGGCCGTGATGGGGGACCACATCCACCTGGTCTTCGGGGTTCCTGGCGATCCGGACCCCTCGGAAATCCTCAAGTCCTGGAAGAGCTATGCCAGCCGGCGCTGAACCGCCTCGGCCCGAAGCAAACGCACCCCCGGTGGTTCGCGGATAGCGGCTCGAAACAACCGCTGAAGGCGGCACCGAATCGCATCGGGGCGATTCGGTATGTTCACGATCAGGCGAGTCCGCTGCTGGTGTGGCTCAGCGCCGAGGCAGCCGAACTGGTCGCGAACTCTCCGCCAACCTCCGCCGCAGGAGCGGCCCGGCGAACCGGCGACGTCAGTCGCCGGGTGGACTCCCCAAACGCCCCCCGATCTCAAAGGACGCCTCCAGAGAGACCCGGCGACTGACGTCGCCGGTTCGCCAGAGTCGCTACGTACCGGCCGCAAGCCCCCCGAATCATGTCACCGGGGCCGGGCGAACCGGCGACGTCAGTCGCCGGGTGGACTCCCCACACGCCCCCGATCTTAAATGACGCCCCCAGAGAGACCCGGCGACTGACGTCGCCGGTTCGCCAGAGTCAACACCAGGACACGAGGTCCGTCGCCGGGTGGACTCTCCCAAAGCCCCCCCGAACCCAAATCACGCCCTCACAGAGACCCGGCGACTGACGTCGCCGGTTCGCCAGAGTCAACGCCGGGCGCAGCTCGTTGTGGATTCTCGCTGCCACAACGATTAAGACGACTGTAACAACAGGGCAATATGCGGCGACTGCGGAAAACGCCAAGGAATCTCAAATTTCTATTAACCTTTTTCTGACAAACGGTTACGTCGGATTCCTGGTCCAATTTCAATTGTAACGCGTTTCAGTTTTTGCAAAGTTGAGCCATTCTATTATATAGAGGCACTCGCTCCGTCCAGATGGCCTCCAACGCCTCACCAGCCCGTAACCTCATCTTTCGCTTCGGGCCCGGCCGGTGGGGATCGGTCCTTGTTCCGCGAGGGCTGAAGCCAACCAGCCCAGGGCAACGCCCTTGTCTTCGCTCGTCAACGGACCTGAAGTCGCCCGCGCAATCGTTGCAATCCGCACCGTCCGGCGCTTCCGGCGCCGAAAACCTGCCACCAGGCGCCGCCAGGCGCCGATTCGTCGGGGACGACGCCGAGCGGCCGTGCCGGGCCCTGGCGGGGCCGGGCTCGCCGCGGGCCGCACCGGGACGGAACGGCCGGGTGATCCACCGACGGGCCGACGACGGCGCGGGGCCTCCCGTCCGGCGGTGATCGGACCGGGGCAAGACGGCGAGCGAGACTGTGCCGGGCGCTGCTGACCTTGCCGAGGCTCCCCCCGCGTTGCTAAGATCGGGAAATTTTCCGGGCCGCGCCGCCTACCCACGAATCGGGCGAGCGCGGCCCGATCCACGTCCGGGCCGGGCGGGTCCGGGCTCCATCGTATCGGCGCCTGAGCGAGGCGAAAGACAACGTGCCCAAGCGTACGGACCTCCACAAGATCCTGATCATCGGGGCCGGGCCGATCGTCATCGGCCAGGCCTGCGAATTCGACTACTCGGGGACCCAGGCGTGCAAGGCCCTGCGCGAGGAGGGCTACGTGGTCGTGCTGGTCAACTCGAACCCGGCCACCATCATGACCGACCCCGAGATGGCCGACCGCACCTACATCGAGCCCATCACCCCCGAGTTCGTCGAGCAGGTGCTGGCCGTCGAGAAGCCCGACGCCGTGCTGCCCACCCTGGGCGGCCAGACCGGGCTGAACGTCGCCCTGGCGCTTCATGACAGCGGCGCCCTCGCGCGCCACGGCTGCATCCTCATCGGCGCCACCGCCGACGCCATCCGCCGCGCCGAGGATCGCGAGCTGTTCAAGCAGTGCATGGAAGAGATCGGCCTGGAGAGCGCCCGAAGCTCGCTGGCGCACACCCTCGACGAGGCCCGGCGGATCCGCGACGAGGTCGGGTTGCCCTCCGTCCTGCGGCCCAGCTTCACCCTGGGCGGCTCGGGCGGCGGGATCGCGTACAACCGCGAGGAATTCGACCGGATGGTCGCCAAGGCCCTCGAGCTCTCGCCGGTGCACTCGGTCCTCGTCGAGGAATCCGTCATCGGCTGGAAAGAGTACGAGATGGAGGTCATGCGCGACGGCGCCGACAACGCCGTGATCGTCTGCTCGATCGAGAACTTCGACCCCATGGGCGTGCACACCGGCGACAGCATCACCGTCGCCCCGGCGCAGACCTTGACCGATCGCGAGTACCAGCGGATGCGGGACGCCTCGCTGGCCATCCTGCGGAAGATCGGCGTCGAGACGGGCGGCTCGAACGTCCAGTTTGCCGTCGATCCGCGCACCGGCCGGATGATCGTCATCGAGATGAACCCGCGGGTCAGCCGCTCGAGCGCCCTGGCCAGCAAGGCGACCGGGTTCCCGATCGCCAAGATCGCCGCCAAGCTCGCCGTCGGCTTCCGGCTGGACGAGATCCGCAACGACATCACCCGCGAGACGCCCGCCTGCTTCGAGCCGACGATCGACTACGTCGTGACCAAGATCCCGCGGTGGGCCTTCGAGAAATTCCCCGAGGCCGACCCGGTCCTCACCACGCAGATGAAGTCCGTCGGCGAGGTGATGGCGATCGGGCGGACCTTCAAGGAGTCGTTCCAGAAGGCCCTGCGCGGTCTGGAGGTCGGCCGGTTCGGCTTCGGCAGCGATCCCAAGGACGCCTGGGGGACCTCGCGACAGCCCGGCGAGGACGAGATCCGGGCCCGCCTGGCCACCCCCAACGCCGACCGCGTCTGGGCGATCCGCCACGCGATGCTGGCGGGCCTCTCGGTCGAGCAGATCCACGCGCTGACCGGCATCGACCCCTGGTTCCTCGGCAACCTCGCCGAGCTGGTCGAGATCGAGGGCCGGCTGCGTGCCGTGCCGGGTCTCGACGAGGCCGGCGACGCGCTGTTGCTCGAGGCCAAGCGGAACGGGTTCTCCGACCGGCAGCTCGCGACGATCTGGGGCACGACTGAGGGTGAGGTCCGGCGCGACCGGAAGCGGCGGGGGATCAGCGCGGTCTTCAAGCTGGTGGATACCTGCGCGGCCGAGTTCGAGGCGGTCACGCCGTACTATTATTCGACCTACGAGCGCGAGGACGAGGCGCGCACCGGCACGAAGCCGCGGGTGGTGATCCTCGGCGGCGGGCCCAACCGGATCGGCCAGGGGATCGAGTTCGACTATTGCTGCTGCCAGGCAGCCTTCGCGCTGCGGGCCGACGGCTACGAGGTGGTGATGGTCAACTCGAACCCCGAGACCGTCAGCACCGACTACGACACCTCGGACCGGCTGTTCTTCGAGCCCCTGACGGTCGAGGACGTGCTGAATATCTGCGAGCGGGTCGAGCCGATGGGGGTGATCGTCCAGTTCGGCGGGCAGACGCCGCTGAACCTGGCGCGGGCATCGAGGCGGCCGGGGTGCCGATCATCGGCACGAGCCCCGAGTCGATCGACCTGGCCGAGGACCGCGAGCGGTTCCGGCTGGTGATCGAGCGGCTGGGCCTGCGCCAGCCGCCCAACGCCTCGGCGACGACGACGGCCGAGGCGCGTCGGATCGCCGACCGGATCGGCTATCCGGTGGTCGTCCGGCCCAGCTTCGTCCTGGGCGGCCGCGCGATGGAGATCGTCTACGACGAGCCGAGCCTCGAGCGCTACATGGCCGAGGCGGTCGAGGCCAGCCCCGAGCATCCGATCCTGATCGACAAGTTCCTCGAGGACGCCGCCGAGGTGGACGTCGACGCGGTCTGCGACGGCGAGCGCACGATCGTCGGCGGCGTGATGGAGCACATCGAGGAGGCCGGGATCCACTCGGGCGACAGCGCCTGCGCGATCCCGCCGTTCTCGCTGTCGGCCGACGTCGTCGCCCGGCTGAAGGAGCAGACGTATGCCCTGGCCGAGGCGCTGAGGGTCCGTGGCCTGATGAACATCCAGTTCGCCGTGAAGAACGGCGATATCTACGTGCTGGAGGTGAACCCGCGGGCGTCGCGCACGGTGCCCTTCGTCTCGAAGGCGACGGGCCTGAACCTGGCGCAGGCGGCGGCGCGGGTGATGGTAGGCCGGTCGCTGGCCGACCAGGGGATCACCGAAGAGCCGGTGCCGCGATGGGTGTCGGTGAAGGAGTCGGTGTTCCCGTTCGCCAAGTTCCCGGGAGTGGACATCGTGCTGGGCCCCGAGATGCGGTCGACGGGCGAGGTGATGGGGATCGCCCCGGACTTCCCGGCGGCGTTCGCCAAGAGCCAGGTTGCGGCGTCGTGCCGGCTGCCCGACGGCGGCACGGCGTTCGTGCAGCGTGGCGCCCGGGACCGCGCGGCGGTGGTGCCGATCGCGGCCCGCCTGGCGGCGATGGGCTTCCGCCTGCTGGCCACCGACGGCACGTCGCAGGCGCTGCGGGCCGAGGGGATCGACGTCGAGGTCGTGCGGAAGATCCACGAGGGCCGGCCGAACGTGCTGGATTACCTGGCGAACGGCTCGATTGCCCTGATCGTCAACACGCCCAGCGGCAAGGGCGCGCGTACGGACGAGGGCCGCATCCGCGCCGGCGCGGTCTCGCACGGGGTGCCCTGCATCACCACGATCAACGGCGCCGGGCGGCGGTCGCCGCCATGGAGCGGCTCCGCGAGGGGAAGCTGGAGGTCTATGCTTTGCAGGATCTGCTGGCGATGGTCCCGAGGTGACGGGCGAGCGGCCGGCGATCAGGCGGGCGCGGTGCCGTTCGGGCCGTCGTCCGTGGCGTGGTCCTCACCAGGTGCTGCGTACTGGGGCAGGATCTCGCGCAGCCTTGCAGCGGAAGCCGGGGATAATGTCATCGCCGGAGAGCTCGTCGTCCTCGCTCAGGTCGCTGGACGGATCCTCGTGACGGTAGACCTTGACCTTGCGCACCTCGGGATAGATCACCCAGATCAGAGGGACATTAACTCGTCGGAAATCATCGAGCTTCTCCTCCAGGGCGATCGCCGTGTCGTTAGGCGAGACGACCTCGACGACCAGGTCGGGCCGGATCTTGATCCAGCCCTTCGGCAGACGATCTCCAGGCAAGCGACCCGAGCGGACGAACGAGACGTCGGGCCTGCGGACCTGGCCGGGTCTATGGGGGAAGCATTCATATCCACTGTCGGCCGGCCAGACGATCCCCAGCCGGTGGGCCCGGCAGTATTGAAGAAGGAGCGCATAGAGCACGCCTCCGATCCAACTGGATTCGGCTCCCATCGGTCGCTCCACCAGCTCACCGTCGACCAGCTCGTAGCTCTTGCCGTCGGGCATGGCCAGCAAGTCTTCGGGGGTATATCGCGTGACAGCGGCCGTGCTCATGATCGAGGCTCCGCGCGGACAGGGAACGCGTCACTTTTGTCGATTGTAACAAGTTCCGGAGTCGTCGCACGAGTCGAGCAACCCGGGCTCACCCGATGTACCCCAGCCCGCTCAGGCGGTCGCGGATGATCGCCTCGTCGTCGGGGTCGTAGCCGCCGTCGCCGCCGCCCGCCTCGCCCGCGACGGCAAGCGAACGGCCCTGCATCGCCTCGGGGACGTCGTAGCCGGCCAGGTCCATCAAGGTCGGCGCAATGTCCAGCAGGCGGGCACCGGCGACCTCGCCTAGCGGCGGACGCTTGACGGTGCCGGCGGCCGACGGCGGCAGCTCGGCGCGGCCAGCACGAAGGCGCCGAACTGCGCGTGGTTGCAGTCGTCGGGGCCCGTGTCGTTCTCCAGGACGTGCAGCGACGGATAGCCGACGCCGCCGATCGACCGCCAGTACAGGCCGCCGAAATGCACGATCAGGTCGGGCGCGACGTTCTTGATCCGGTTGTAGATCTGCTCAGGCTTGAAGACCAGAGTGCCCATCGTCCGGCCGTCGCGGTCGACGGTCGCCTCGAACTTCGCCGTGATGGCGTCGCGGAACGACTCGTACTCGGCCGGGTCGATCGTGCCGCTCGGCTCGCGGCCCTTGACGTTGAAGAACACCCGGGCGTAGTAGCCGCCCTCGCTCCAGACCTTCGTCTTCTCCCAGTCGACGTCGAGCTTCGCCAGCGGCGTGACCTCGCTCGGGTAGCTCTTCAGCACCAGCAGGCCCTCGCGCACCAGCCACTCGTTGACGCAGAACCCGCCGTCGAGCCGCTGCGCCCCGTGGTCCGAGACCAGGAGGACGATCGTGTCGTCCGAGAGCAATTCGAGCACCCGGCCGATCTCCTCGTCGAGGTGGCGGTAGTAGTCGTGGACCGTCTCCTTGAACGGCGAATCGGGCTCGTGCAGGACGTGCTCGGGGTCGTGGTACTTCCAGAACCCGTGGTGGACGCGGTCCAGGCCGATGTCGACGAAGTGGAAATAGTCCCACTCCTTGTTCTGGATCAGGTGGCGGACGACCTGGAACTGCGTCCGGCTCATCGAGAAGATCGCGTCGCGCAGCCAGGCCTTGTCGTCGGTGCGGAAGCCGGCGGCGTCGACGGGGTAGTGGCCCACGAGCTGGCGGATCTCGTCGGAGAGCTCGGGGGGATGGGTAAACACGTTCTTGTCGGTGTCGGGGGTGAGGAAGCAGCTCACCGACAGGCCGTTGATCTTGCGGGGCGGGTATCCCGGCGGCACGCCCACGATGATCGACCGCTTGCCCTCGCGCGCCAGGTAGTCCCAGATGGCGGGCTCGGTGATCGACCGCGACGAGGCGATGCCCAGTCCCGAATAGCTGTGGTCGGTCCGGTTGCGGAAGCCGTAGACGCCCAGGCTGCCGGGGTCCTGGCCGGTCGCCAGGCACATCCAGGCGGGCACCGTGATCGGCGGGATGACGCTCTCGAGCCGGCCGTAGCCGCCCACTTCCATCAGCCGTCGCACGTTCGGCAGGTCCTCGTAGCCGAGGAGCAGCTCGGCGCGGCACAGTCGAGGCCCAGTACGAGGATCTTCATTGCAGGATCGACTCTCCCTCCATGGCAGGTCCCTTCGGGACGCCCAGCGCCGACAGGATCGTCGGCGCCAGGTCGAGCAGCCGCGCGCCATCGCGGAACGGCCGGTTCATGAACAGGATTCCGGGCACACACTCCGGAGCGATGATGTGATCGCCGCTCCATTTCTTGACGTTGTCCTCGAAGGCATGCTCGGCGACGCCCCCCATCGACGACGACCACGAGACGCGGTAGCCCTCGGCGAAGTCGACGACCAGGTCGGGCGCCTCGGCGAGATACGCGCCGCGGTACGCCTGCTCGCGGGGCAGGACGCGGCGGATCGCCGTGGCGCCGGCGTGGCCGGGGTCGGCGAGTCCGGCCAGGCCGGCGGCCAGCTCGGCCTTGAGCGCCTCGGCCTGGTCGGGCGGCACGATCCCCTGGCCCTCGCGGCCCTTGAGGTTCAGGTAGATCCCGCTCAGGCCGACGGCGTAGGCGCGGGTGCGGGTCCAGTCGACCTGGCGGAGCAGGTCGCCGGCCTCCTCGCCCGGGCGGATACCTTCCTTGAGCGCCAGATAGCCGGCATCGAGCAGGCACTTGTTCAGGTCGACGCCGCGGCGGAAGCTGTTGAAGCCGTGGTCGGAGAGCGCGATGACGAGCGTGCGGTCGTCGGCGTACTCGAGCACCTCGCCGACGATCGCGTCGCAGCGGCGATAGGCGTCGTCGACGACCGGGGCATACGCCGGGTCGGGCGGCTCGCCGCGGTTGGCCGGGTGATCCGGCTCGTTGTACCGCCAGAACAGGTGCTGGATGCGGTCGGGCGTGTCAAACAGGACGTAGAACAACCCGTCGTCGAGCCGCTCGAGCTCGCGGTGCATCATGGCCTGGCGCTCGCCCCAGGCGAGCTCGCACTGCTCCAGGAAGGCCGATTCGGGGATCCGCTCGTTATTCAGCCCGGTGTGGTCCTCGACCATGCCGGTCGTGTAGAACAGCCCCTGCTCGCGCGCGAGGTCGCCGGCGTATTCGAACGGGTGGCAGATCGGGAACGGCGGGGCGTCGGGGTCGAAGTTGATCGGCGAGGCGTAGAGCTCCAGCTCGGGCTCGCAGCCGACGAGATAGAACCGCACCATCCCTCGCATCGACTGGAGCATCCCGGCCTTGAACTTGACCCGCAGCCAGTCGCTCCAGCCGCCCTGGCGGACCTCCAGCTCGCGGGGGGTGCCGTCGGAGCGGAGCACGACGCGACGGCCGGCGCGATCCACCCGCAGGGTCAGCTCGACGCGCAGGTCGCCCCCCTTCGGTCCCCGGGGTCCGATCAGGTGGGTCGTGTAGGTGCCGTCCTCGCCGCCGGCGGCCGGCTCGGGCCGGAGGACATTCTCGCTCTCGCGGGGCCGTGCGGAGGGGTCGGTGGTGTAGAACGTCGTGGTGCCCAGTCCGCCGCGCAGGTCGGGGACGCCCATGCCCGCGAGCAGTCGGCCGCGGATCGGGTCGGGGGGATACGTGCAGGGGCATCGCACGCACGGCCGAGGCGCGGCCGGCGGCCTTCAAGAGCTCCCAGATCGGCGTGCCGCCGCGCAGGTTCACCGCCTTCGGCGGCAGGAAAGCGTTCTTTTGCTCATAGCGGTTGAGCGCCAGGTCAGGCAGGTAGTTGGCGGGGTTGCGGCGGAGGAAGTCGAAGATGCCGTGGCCGCCGGGGTTCGTCCCGGTGGCGAACGTTGACCAGGCGACGGGCGTCTGCGCGGGCCGCGTGGTGGCGACCGGGGTGAATCCGCCTTGCTCCCGCAGCCTCGCCAGGTTCGGGAGCTGGCCGTCCGCCAGCAGCCGCGCGACGATCGTCGGGCTCAGGCCGTCCAGGCCGATGACGATGACCTTCTTGACGGCTCCATCCATGGGGCAGACTCCTCCTGTCTGTCGCGGCGAATGGGATTCAGGCCTGATCCGGGCCTGCGTTCGCGCCGGCATTCACGTCCGACGGGCTGGGGCTGGTCACCCTCGACCGCTTCGGGCCGGGCAGGACATTGCGGACCATGCGGCGGCCATACGCGACGACGTTGCGGCCGAACATCAGGAACGTCCCCACGGCCCCGGCGATCACCGACATGACGGGCCACATGGCCTCGGGGCTGATGTACGCGAAAAGCATGTTCAGGTGACCTCGGAGGGACCAGTCCGACGGATCGCGCCGGGAGGATGACGGCCGGTTGGGATTCAGGCCCTATTCTGCCAGAAATCGGCGTGGGCGTACAGAACGGCTCTCGTCACGATCGATGGACTCGGCCGGTCGCAATGGGACGTTGTCCTGGCCGTCGATCGACGTGCCACCGCGTCGCGTGGAGGGTCACCGTGTCGCCAATATCCGCGATCTACAAGGTCTTGAAGCGGCCAGGCTTGCAGCTCGTCGCGTGGCGGGCGCCCGCGGTGCGCGAGAAAAGTTTGCAAGGTTCGCCGTTCGGCGCGGGAGATAATCGAAACCGCGAGCCGAGATTCGAGCGAACGGGCACAGGACCGGGAACGGGAGCGTCGGGATCATGCGAGCGGGAGTGACGCGCGAGCTCCGAGCGATCATCGACGGCGGGACCGTCGCCGGAATGACCGATGGCCAGTTGCTGAGGCACTTCGCGTCTCACCGGGGCGCGGAGGCCGAGCTGGCCTTCACCGCCCTGGTCACGCGGCACGGACCGCTCGTGTTCGGTGTGTGTCGAAGCATGCTCCGCAACAGCCACGACGCCGAAGATGCCTTCCAGGCCACGTTCGTGGTCCTGGCGCGCAAGGCAGGCTCGATCCGGCAGCCCGATCGGCTCGGTCCCTGGCTCTACCGCGTCGCCCACCGGACGGCCCGGCGGCTGAAGGACAAGGATGCGCGGCGGAAGAGACACGAAGCGGAGGCAGTCGTGTACAGCGAGCGTGCGCGCCCCTCGGGCGGATCGAGTCAACATCCATCCGCGCCGGCCAGTCACGACGAGATCGAAGCCCTGCATCGCGAGATCCAGCGGCTGCCCGAGCGGTACAGGACGGCGCTCGTGCTCTGCGACCTCCAGGGGCTCACGCACGAAGAGGCGGCCCGGCGGCTCGGACGCCGGGTCGGCACGATCGATTCGCAGGTGTCCCGCGCGAGAGAACGGCTGCGACGCCGGCTCGATCGCACCGGCCTGGCCGACCCGGCCGGAATCGTCGCCGCCGCGATCGACTCGACGAGGCCCTCGGTGCTGCCGAACGCACTCGCCGGTTCCACCATCAGGAACGTGATGTCTCTTTCCGCTTCCGCAGGTCTCGCGGCCGGGAGCGTCCCGGCCTCGATCGTCACTCTTTCGCGGGGAGTCCTGAGATCCATGCTATTCGCGAAGATCGGACTGATCACCGCCGCGCTGGTCGGCCTGGGGGCCGCTGCCACGGGCGTCGCTGTCGGTGTGGGCGTCCTCGGACGTGCCCCGCAGCCAGCATCACCACGACCCGCGCCCGAGGGTCGCGCGGTCCATCCGAAGCCCATCGCGGCCGCCCCCTCCGTCCGGGGAAAAAAGGCAGAGGCCGAGTCCCCGCCCGAGCGGGAAACGGAATTGATCGTCCGCAGCGCAACGGACCTTCAACGGATCGCCGGGGCGATTCATGCGTATCTCGACGCCAACAATCGCAACTTCCCGGCCGCGGCGATCGTGGGCCCGAACGGCACGCCTCTGTTGAGCTGCGCGTGGCGATCCTGCCTTACCTGGGCGAGAGCGAAAAGGCCCTCTACGAGCAATTCAAGCTGTCGGAACCGTGGGACAGCCCGCACAACAAGGCCCTGCTCGCGAAGATGCCCAGGGTGTACGCCGCCGCGGTCACGAAGGACGGCGAGAAGGGCAAGAACCTCACCCACTACCTCGGCTTCGTCGGCGGGGGCGCCCTGTTCGAGCGCGATAAAACGGTGAGCATCAGCTCCGTGGAGGACGGAACCTCCAACACGCTGATGATCGCGGAGGCCGTGACGGGCGTCCCCTGGACGAAGCCGGAGGACCTCACATTCGCCGGGCGCAGCCTGCTGCCCCAGCTCGGCGGCCAGTTCAAGGACGGGTTCGTGGCCGTCACCGCCGACGGCTACCCGCGCCTGTTCAAGAAGTCCCTCGATCCGACCCTGTTCGTGGAGATAACCACCCGTGGCGGCGGCGAGATCGTCGACCTCTCCGACTCCGGCGAGGGGATCCAGATCCCTTGAAGCCGAGTGAGTCACGCCACTCGCCGTATCCGGTCGGCGGCGCCCGAAGTGCGAGCCGAGCCGCCCGACTTTCACACCCATTGCACCCGAGGCCCGACCCTGCCATGACGCACGAAACTGTCGGTGCGCGCCTGCGCCGGATCTCTCCAAGCATGACCGGCGTGAGCCTGCTCATCCTGGCGACGTCGGCCCTCCTGCCGCGATTCGCCGGCGCCACCAGGCACGCCGCGCCACCGGCCCTCGACCCCGCGCAACCGCCCCCACGAGCGGAGCCCGACGTCGCGTCCGTTCCCCGAACGGTGCCGATCGGGGGATGCGTGGTCGATCGGAAGGGGCGGCCCGTCGCGGGCGCCAGGGTTTATTTGAGTGTCGACCCCGACGAGCCGTTGACGCACACGTCCATCGCGCCGCTCGTCCGTGCGACGAGCGGCGCCGACGGCAGCTTTCGATTCACGGTCAACCGGACCGAGCTCGCCGCCCGCATCACTCGCAACGGCTACCCGGGGGTGCACCTCGCAGCGTTTGCGGAGGGGTATGGACCGGCCTGGGCCGAAAGGCTAACCAGTGATGACCCCGACGGCAACCGCCTCGAGCTCGTCGCCGACGATGCGCCGGTCGCGGGCCGACTGATCGACCTCGAGGGCCGCCCGCTGCCGGACGTGACCGTGCGGCGTGGTCCAGGTCGACGCCACGCCGACCGAGGACCTCTCGCGGTGGCTGGCGGAGATCCAGAGGGACCCGAAGACGGCCCACCGGTACTTCGACAGGATGTTCACGAAGTGGCTGCCGGCCAGCCTCTCGATGCTGATTCCACCGGCTAAGACCGGCCCCGACGGACGGTTCCAGCTCCGGGGTGCTGGCCGCGAGCGGATCGTCTCGATCACGATCCAGGGCGCCAGGGTCCAGACGCGGGTCATGCAGGCCATGACGTGCGCCGGGTCGTCGCAATCGATCCAGCCTGCGGGTCCCCAAATGGGACAGATGGAGACCAATATTTTGATCCACGCGATCGGGTTCGAGCACATCGCCGTGCCCGGGCGGGAGGTCGAGGGCGACGTGGTCTATGCCGCCACGGGCCAGCCGGTTCCGAACGTGGTCATCCGCCCCAGGACGACTTACCCCGATCCGTTCAAGACTCTCTATCCACTCCTCCGATGGCGGCCCGACCGGGCGATCCGAGACACGACCGACGCGCGCGGGCATTATCGCCTGGGCGGCCTGCCCGTCGGCCACCCGGTCGAGCTGGCTACGACGCTCGGCGACCGAACGCCCTATCGACCCATGTTCCAGGAACGACCCAACGCGCCGGGCCTCGGGCCCGCCAGGCTCGACTTCAAGCTCGCGCGTGGCATCCCGGTGGACGGAAAGGTCACCGACCGGACGACCGGGAAGCCCGTCGCCGCCTTTGTCGAATACCTGCCCACGCTCGAGAATCCGAACCTGAGCTCCATCCAGGACATCAGCCTGTTCGAGCCGATCGCCACGCGACCCGATGGCAGCTTCACGCTCTCCGCCCTGCCGGGCCCGGGCGTGGTGCTCGCGACCGTGATGGACGACCGGTTCCTCACGGCCGATCGCGCACGGGGAGACCAGCTTGCGGGAGCCGATCGACTCGGCGAGGTCCGGAGCGTCCAGAGGCGTCGGCTCGGGCTGATCCGAGGCGTGACTTCCATGGAGCAATGCCAGGCGCTCGAGCCGATCGCGCCGGAATCGACGGCGAAGACCGACCGATGCGACCTGTCACTCGTGCCGGCGCCGAGCCGATCGTCCGGATCCTCGATCCCGACGGACAGTCGCTGGCCGGTACGATCGTCAGCGGCGCACCCTCGACCGACCTGATCCGGGAATGCTGGTGGCAATCGCGGCAGCAGGGCGTCTTTCGCGTGACCGGTCTGGCCCAGCATCGGATTCGAATCCTGACGATCCATCATGAAGGCCGACGACTCGCCGGGTCGCTGGCCGTCCGCGACGCCGAGCCCGGCCCGCTCGTGGCCAGGCTGCGGCCGTGGGGCGCGGTCTCCGGTCGGCTGGTCGACCGCGCCGGCCGGCCGCGGGCGGGGATGGTCCTCTCTTATCAAGATTCCTTCTACGGCAGGAGACCCTTCGCGCTGGCCTTTCCGAAGGACGTGACGACCGACTCGAACGGGCGTTTCACCTTCGTCGGCCTGGTGCCCGAACGGGAATACGTCATCAAGCTCGTGCCAGAGGACGCGTATGCGCCGTCCGTCTCCGTGGGCGGGCCGCACGCCGTCGAGCCCGGCGAGACCAGGGACCTGGGCGACGTGATGGAGGCCACTCGATGAGGATCGCGGCACATCGATCCGACCCCTGGGCGCCCTGCTCGGCCACGGCGACGCCCCCCGGGACCGACGCAGGGTGGTTCATCGGCACCGTGGTACTCGACTCACGAGCCCTTGGTGCTCAGGGTGATGCTCTCGACCGTCGTGTGGGCGTGGTTCATGTTCGTGTCGATCGTCCCGGTCTCCTTCTGACCGGTGAAGGCTCCCGTACCGCTACCGGCATGCTGCGTGTGCTGGTAATAGACGGTGCCGTTGCCGGATGAGTGGGCCGGTCCGGGGGTCCCGTTGTTGAACGAGACGGTAAAGCTCCCCTGCGAGCTGCGGAGATTGATCATGTCGGGCCCCGAGTAGTTCCCCATGCTGTCGCTGCTCTCGTACCAGGTGCCGTGGACCACGCCGAGGCTGCCGAGCTGCCCGGAGACCGGCACCGACAGCGTCATGCCGCCGGACAGGTTGGGGCTGGAGACCGCCTGCTTGCTGTTGAGCGTGAGCGTGCCGTTCAGGACCAGGGGAATGGCCGCCACCGCGGCGTGGTGGGCACGCGGCCTGGCGGCGGCGTGTGCTCGGGCGGCATGGACGGTGGAGAGCAGCTCCCTCGTCTCGAGGGCCTCGAAGTGGAGGGAATGGCGCTGGCTCATCCGTAAACTCCTCGCGAGGGAGGGCCGGCGGGCTGCATCCTGCCGCCGGAGGCCCGGACGCCTCCTTCCCTCTATCGGCCGGGCGACCCGGGCGACTCTTGCGATTTTCTGGATTGGGTTGACCTGGCCTGCGGGGCCGCGTATCTCAAGAGTGCCGGCTCGCCGGGAGGCTCGCCCTCTCGAATATCGCATGTCCGTCGAGTCGAACGTGGCGATCGATTTTGGACAGGCAGATGCCCGTCCCGCTTGCCTGGGATTTGGGCCGATGGTCTGTCACGGTGACGCGTTCGGACGGCTCGCGTCTACACCGCCTGCGGGCAAGCGATCGCCCGCCCTCTCCGGCCGTCGGTGGGCCCGCAGGCGTGGCCGGGCACCCGGTACGCAGGCGGGCGGACGGGCGTATTGTCGAGCGCAAACGTCGAGCCTTTGTGTTACACTAGGATTTCAGAAGATCATCAGCCACCATGGTTGTAAATACACTGGAGGATGAATGATGAACGAATTCCTTGAGACGATGTACCATATCACGCGAGAAGGGCGGCACGTCGCGGCGGGGCAATTCCGGACGGCCGATGAGGTCCTCGACTGCGTGCGTTGCCAGCGTGCGGGGGTCTATCGCGTCCATCGGCACGACCCTCCGGATCAGAAGGGATCGGGAGGCATGATCCTCTGGGGCAATGCGGCGCACTTCGGCGCCGGCAAGATCGCCTTCGACCCTGGACCTATCCCGGTGGGCTGAATGACCGCGCGGCGGGAACGGTCTCATTCCTTCGACGGATTCGCATTGATGCGCCCTCGATCGAAACGCGACCCCTCTCGCGACGCGTGTCGATCAGGCGATGGGTCCCGTGATTCGATCCTGGGAGGTGGGTCTGATCGTCGTAGGGTGGGTCGAGCGGAGTGTTACGCGACGTGGAGTTTTGCCGCGAAATGCGACACCAGGTTTTGCCGTGGCTGGAATGAGGGATTATCATGATGTTCATTACTCCTGATACCGGCCCTCATCGAAGCGCCCCTATGCCACGCCCGGTCCCGATCCCCGTCCGCCAGGCCATCCGCAAGCGATGGCAAGACGGCCAACCCGCCCTCCGGATCGCCCACGACCTCCGACTCCCCGTGCGCACTCGTGCGATCGCTCATCGCTCGCTTCCGCCCCGGCGATGACTCCTCGTCGGCGACGGCCTATCGGACCGGGCCCGCCCCGCGCTCGCCCGAGTCCCAGGCCGTCCATGACGCGGCGATCGACCTCCGCCGAGACCATCCCAAGTGGGGCGCCGAGCTGCTCCGCATCCAACTGGCCCGGATCGGCCATGCCGTGCCTTCGGCCCGCACGCTGCAACGCTGGCTGCGCCGGGCCGGCCTGGGCCAGGCCCCCACCGGACGGCCCGGCCGCAGCGCCTATGTCCGCTCGACCGTGCCGCATGAGGTCTGGCAGATGGACGCCTGCGAGCACCTGCCCCTGGCCCGGGGCGAGGCCAGTTGGCTGCGAATCATCGACGAGTGCAGCGGAGCGGTCCTGTTGACCGTGGTTTTCCCCCTCGGGAGCTGGGCCCGCGTCGCCGCCGAGGAGGTCCAAGGGGCCTTGCGGCGGGCCTTCACCGACTGGGGGCTGCCGGCCCGGATGCGGGTCAACAACGGCACGCCCTGGGGGGCGACCGGGGGCCTGCCCACGGCGTTGGCGCTGTGGCTGATCGGCCTGGGGGTGGGGATGATCTGGAACCCGCCCCGGACGCCGCAACGCAATGGCGTGGTCGAGCGGTCGCAGGACGTGGGCCGCGACTGGGCCGAGCCGGGGACGTGCGCCACGGCGGGGCAGTTGCAGGGCCGATTGGATCAGCTCGACCGGATCCAGCGCGAGGAGTATCCGGCGATCGGCGGCCGGAGCCGACTCGAGGCGTATCCGGGGCTGTCGCATTCGGGGCGAGGATACGACCGGGCGGAGGAGGCCGGTCGATGGGATCTGGCGCGGGTACTCGCCTGGCTGTCCGAGACGGCGGTGGTCCGGCGGGTCAACGTCAACGGCAAGGTGTCGGTGTACGACCGCTGCCACTGGGTGGGCCGTGCGCATGTGGGCCGATCGGTGTGGGTGACGCTGGACCCGGAGACGAGCGAGTGGGTGATCATGGACGAGTCGGGGGGCGTGCTGAAGCGGGCGGCGGCGACGGAGCTGACGGCGGAACGGATCCGCGGGCTGCGCGTGTCGCGCGAGCGGGGCCCCGGCACCCGCGGCGGGACCTGATGTCGCATCTCGCGGCGGGACTCCGCGTCGCGCAACACAGGGTTGATGAACATTATAATCATTGTGTATTCGAGCAACGGCAGAACCTGGTGTCGCATTTCGCGGCAGAACTCCACGTCGCGTAACACGGAGCGAGGCCCACCGGTTCTTGCGGGGTGATCCTGGTGGGCCTCGCTCCGCTCGACCCACCCTACGCGATCGGCCATTGACCACTGGCCCTCGAACGCCCTGGACCCGACGACCCCGCCGACGGCTGCTCGGCCTCTGGCCGGTCGATCTTCCTTCTTCGTGTCCTTTGTGCCCTTTGTGGCGGATTCTTCCTTCCCCGGAATTCGGTCGTTTGATCCATCGGCCCGGCCGGCGCTCGAGAAGGCGCTCACGGCTTGCCGATCGCCCGCAGGTGCGCGGCGACCTCGTCGGCGGCGAGGATCCGGTCGTACACGGCGACCTCGTCGAGCAGCCCCTCGAAGCCGGATCCGTCCGCCGCGCGGGTGCCGAGGAACCGCCGGACCAGCCCAGTCGCCCGCGCGGCCCCGTCCGCGTTGGCGAGGCCAGAGCCGACCGCGCGGCCGTCGACCCAGGCCGTGCACCCGCGGCCGTCGAAGGCCATGGCGACATGGTGCCAGGCCGCCGGATCGACCTTCTCCGCACCGAGCGCCGCCAGCTCCTTGATGGTGGAATGGGCCGCGTCGGGCACGCCCTCGCGGAACCAGAACTCGACGGTGTGCGACTCCGGAAGCCGGTCCCAGGGCGCCCGCAGCCGGCCCCCCGCAAGGTAGACGGCGCGGCCGGTCCCCTCGCCGCCGGTCGCGGCACCCGGCAGGTAGAGGGCATGGCCGCCCAGGTAGGCCGCATGCCGGCCGTGTCCGCTGGCGTCGGTCGCGTCGGGGTCTTCGATGTCGTCGAGCCGCCAGTAAGCGAAGGGCTTTGAGGCGAGCACGGCCTGGGCGTAGGGCGTCTTCGCGACCGGCATCGCGCGAGCCGGCCGACCCGCGACCCGCACGAGCAGGGCCAGCACGGCCGCGGCGATCCTCGGCTCGGCCTGGACCTCCAGCCCGGCGGTGCGTGCCGGCCAGGTCGTGTAGCCGCCGAGCGCGTGCTGCTCGGGCGGCGGGATGTAGCCCTCCGAGCCGTTGGCCAGCTCGATGTTCATCGTCAGGGGCAGGGGGCTGCGGGCCTTGAGCTTCAACCCGGTGATCGCGTAGACCTCGTCCGGGATCGCCGCGATCCCGAGCTCGCCGACCCGGATCGCCTGGAGCTTCAGCTCGCGCCGGGGCTCGTCGTGGAGCAGGATGGCCTCGAGGGCATAGACCTCCGGCAGGGTGCGGGGCTGCTCGCGGCCCTTCATCGCGGCGACGACCCCGCGAGCCCAGGCCAGCCTCGCGTCGTCGGGAAGGCGACGGCCGACGACCAGCGAGGTCTCGGCCATCGCCAGCGGCACCGCGTCTCGGTAGTCGATCGCCCGATACGCCCGCTCGGCCGAGGCGGCCACCGCGTCGGCATAGGCGTCGAGCCCCGGGTCCTGCCGCGGTCGGCCGTAGTCCATCCACATCTGGTCGCCGCTGGTGCCCTGCGACATCATCGCGACAAACGGGCGCCCGCCCGCACCGGGCGCCTCGTCGGCCCCGATCCGACGTGCCAGCGCGGCGGCGAACCGGCCGTAGTAATCGGCCGAGACGGGCTCGGCGCCATAGTAGTGCATCGAGTAATTGGCCAGCACGGCGATTGGCCGGCCCGCCCGCGACTGGACCGACAGCACCGTGAGCGCCGGGTTGACCGGGCCGGATGGGACGATCGCGCCGGGGTCCATGTAACCGGGGTGCATGTTGGCCCGGACGGTCCGCGCCGAAGGGGTCCTCGAGCATCCGGTCGGGACGACGGATCCACCGACGGCAATGCGTGTGCTCGGCATCATCGACGGCGCCCCACCCGGCGCGGGCCGGCTCGAGGTTCGCGGCGGCCTGCTGGATGGCCTCGGCGATCCGGGCCGGCAGGGCGGCGGCATACGCGACGTCCGGCGGAGTCCCCAGCGAACCCATCAACGAGGGCGCCGAGTGCGTGTGCGTGGCCGAGACCAGGATCCGATCCTCGGCGATCCCCGTCCGCTCGCGGGCCATCGCCTTGGCGCGGTCGATCAGCTCGCGCGGCATCATGCAGCTATCGACCACCACGATCGCCAGCCGGGTCGAGCCGTCGTCGAGCACCAGCGCCTTCGCCCGGATCGGGTCGTTCAGCCGATGGGCCTGCGCCGCCAGGAACCCGCCGTTGACAGTCACCGGGAACCGCTCGGGCGCGATCTCGACGGCCGCCGCCCCGGCACGAAGGCCCCCGGCCTGGCCGTCCGAAGCAGGCTGGTCCGTCGCCATGACGGAACCTGCGTGGATCAGCAGGCCCGCGCAGCAGGCACAGGCAGCGAACGCGAAACCCCCGCGACCCATCGGCATCGGCGACGTCCCCTCTCCCGGCTCATTCCGGCTCGATGCCCAGCTCGCGGAGCCTGGCGAGATCGCGCTCGGCGCGGTGCTGCTCCTCATCGGCGCGGCGCCGAAGCTCATCGGCGCGGCGTTGCTCGGCCTCATACTTCTCCGTCATCTCGATGGGAGTCAGGAAGCGCTGGCCGTCGGGCCGGAGGATCACCAGGCTGTCCGGGCCGTCGCCCGGCTGGAACTGAATCCCCAAGCGAGGGCTGATGAAGTCCGTCATCTGGGCGATCGGCTCGAGCCGGTCCCCCGCCCGGAGCCAGCCCTTGAGGATGCCGCGGTCGGGGTCATACTGATAGTACTCCTCGACCCCATACCGCTCGTAGAACTCGTGTTTCTGGGTCAGCTCGGCGGGACGGTTGCCTGGCGAGAGCACCTCGAAGACAGTCTGCGGCGCGATGCCGCCTTCCTCCCACTGCCGGTACGAGCCCCGTTCTCCCTTGGGCCGGCCGAACGCGACGAGGGCGTCGGGCGCCATCCGGATCTTCGGCTGACCCTCGACGGGATACCACAAGAGGTCGCCCGCGACGAACACGTCGGGCTCGTGGTAGAACATCGCATCCAGATTCCACTTGATCACCGTGATCCAGCGGTACTGGATGGTGTTGTCCGCCATGGGCTTGCCGTCGCTGTCGGGATAGACGATCGCCTGCGAACGGCCGGGCGGGGTGATGATGCTCATGACCATCTCTGCCTCGTGGCCTGTCGGATCTCCGGGTAAGATTCCAGTCTCCCACGGAATGCCGGTATGCTCAAGGTCGGTCGGGCCGGCCCGAGCAGGTCGGCCGGTCGCACGAGGTACGGCGTCGGGGCGGCGGTTATACTGGGTGGCGACCGCGATGACCCACCCGCCCGCGCCCTCCCGGAGGCTCAACCGATGCCCGGCCGTCAACCCTCGCGTCGCCTGGTCCTGATGGTCGCCCTGCTGGGCCTGACGGCCCGTCTCGCCCCGGCCGACGAGGGCGAGACGCCAAGCGCCCTGGAGCGCGACTCGTCCGGCTGGACGGACCTCCTGGCGAAGGCCGGCCCGACGCTCGAGGGCTGGACCCGCGGCCCGATCCCGCCGACGGGCAAGCTCAACCCGCACTCGCAGTGGTCGATCGACGCGAGCACCGGCCACCTGGTCTGCGCGGGCGACGGCGGCCACGAGTGGCTCCGCTGGAACAACGAGCTGGGCGATGCGATTTTCCACGTCGAGTGGCGCTTCACCCCCGTCGAGGGCAAGAAGGGCTACAACTCGGGCATCTACGCCCGCAACTCGGCCGACGCGAGGATCTGGCACCAGGCGCAGACCGGCGACGCCTCCGGCGGCTACATCTTCGGCGAGACCGAGCGCGACGGGAAGCTCAAGGGGATCAACCTCTCGAAGCAGAACAAGGGCAGCCGCGTGAAGCCAGCCGGCGAATGGAACACCTTCGAGATCGCCTGCAAGGGCAAGGAGGTCACCCTCTGGGTCAACGGCGCGATCACCAACCGCTGGGACGACTGCCAGGTCCCGAAGGGTTATGTCGGCGTCGAGGCCGAGGGCTACCGGATCGAGTTCCGCAACGTGAAGGTCAAGGCGTTGGATTGACAGCCCGGGCCGGCGACAGAAGAAGGGGCGCGGCGACCGGGACGGCCGCGGCGCCCGGGTGCCGGATGAATGGGGCGAGCTCGCCACTCGACCCGCTCAGGCCCGCTGGAGCACCGGACGGACCATCCGGGCCGTGCCGATCCCGTACAGCACGATCAGGATGCTATATGCCGCCGGGCAGAACCGGTCGGCCGACGATCCGAACGTCACCACGAACCCCAGCACGCAGAAGACCAGGGCCAACAGCAGGCCGGCGGCGATCGCCCATCGCATGACAACCATCATCGTTCGTTCGCTCCTTCCTGAAGCGAGGATTCCGATGCTGCCCGGCATCCGAGCCGAGCCGGCTCTCTTACCATGGGCAACTCCCGCCGCCATGTGCCACCGTCCCGCGGCTTTCTCGGAAGGTGTGCGCCAAGGCGTGTATCCCGTAGGGTGGGTCGAGCAAAGCGAGGCCCACCGATCTTCACCGCCGGACCCGTGGGCCTGCGCCGCCGACCCGGTGGGCCTCACGCCTGCGGCGTTCGACCCACCCTACGTCCTCTTCCTACCTACTCTCTCACCTCGTCTATGATCGCCAACGCGTTGTGACCCCCTCGCAACCCGGCCCCCATCCTGCGCCTGGTCCAGGTTTGCGCAGATCACCCAGACGCACACGATCCACAGGACCGGCCTGTCGGGAACGATCGTTGTACCCGGAACTCTTCGGCAAGACGGGGACCTGGGTATGATGGAGAACTACCAGATCCGCACGCGGCGGTCGGGGGACAGCCAGAGCTTGTCGCCTTCCTTGACGCCGAAGGCCTCGTAGAACTCGGGGAGGTTGCGGACGACGCCGTTGCAGCGGAACTCGGCCGGCGAGTGCGGGTCGATCGTGAGCCGTCGCGAGAGCTCGGCGTCGCGGAACTTGGCTCGCCAGCACTGGGCCCAGCCGATGAAGAACCGCTGGTCGCCGGTGCGGCCCTCGATCACCGGGGCCTCGGTCCCGCCCAGGGCGATCTTGTAGGCCTTGTGGGCGATGGTCAGGCCGCCCAGGTCGCCGATGTTCTCGCCGATCGTCAGCGCACCGTTGACGTGCTGGCCGGGGAGCTGCGCGGGGCTGTAGCCGTTGTACTGCTCGATGAGCATCTTGGCCCGCTTGTCGAACTCCTTGCGGTCGGCCTCGGTCCACCAGTCCTTCATGTTGCCGTCGCCGTCGTACTTCGAGCCCTGGTCGTCGAAGCCGTGGCCGATCTCGTGGCCGATGACCGCGCCGATGCCGCCGTAATTGACCGCGTCGTCGGCGTTCAGGTCGAAGAACGGCGGCTGCAGGATGGCCGCGGGGAAGACGATCTCGTTGAACTGCGGGTTGTAGTAGGCGTTGACCGTCTGCGGGGTCATGCCCCACTCCGAGCGATCGACGGGCTTGCCGAGCTTGGCGAGGTCGCGGTCGAGCTCGAAGGCGTGCGACGCGGCGGACGTTGCCCAGCAGGTCGTCGCGGCGGATCTCCAGCTTCGCGTAGTCGCGCCACTTGTCGGGATAGCCGATCTTGGGCGTGAACTTGGCGAGCTTCTCCAGCGCCTTCTTCTTGGTCTCGGGGCTCATCCAGTCGAGGTCCTGGATGTCGCGGCGGTAGGCCTCGATCAGGTTCTTGACGAGCTGCTCCATCCGGGCCTTGGCCGCGGGGGGGAAGTGGCGGGCGACGTACAGCTTGCCGGCCGCCTCGCCGAGTCCGCCCTCGACCGTGGTGACGCCCCGCTTCCACCGAGCGGGCAGCTCGGTGGCGCCGCTGAGCTTGCGATCGAAGTCGAAGTCCTCGTCCACCATCGCCTTGTTGAGGTACGACGCCGACGCGTTGAGCACGTGCCAGGCCAGCCAGGCTTTCCACTGCTCCAGCGGCACGTCCTTGAAGGCGGCGGCCATCGCGGTGAAGTACTCGGGCTGCGCGACGACGACCTCGCGCACGTCCCTGCGCGCCGGCGGTCTCGAAGTAGATCGACCAGTCGAAGCCGGGGGTCAGGGCCTCGAGCGCGGCGCGGTCCTTCTTGTTGTAGGTTAGCGTGTCGTCGCGGCTCTTGACGCGGTCCCAGTGGCCTTTCGCCAGCCGGGTCTCCAGGTCCATGACCTGCTTCGCCGCCGCGGCGGGCTCGGGCCGGCCGGCCAGCGCGAACATCTTCTGCGACGTGCTTGACGAACGCGTCGCGGATCGGCTGGAACCTCGGCTCGCGATAGAACGACTCGTCCGGCAGGCTGATGCCGCCCTGGGCGAGCTGGACGATCTCGACGTCCGAATGCTTGGCGTCGGGCGCGACCATCAGCCGGAAGGTGCCGCGGGCCCCCTGGCGCTGCAGCTCGGCGATCAGGCGGACCAGCGCCGCCTTGTCGGCCACGGCGTCGATCCGGGCGAGGTCGCCCTTGATCGGCTCGAGGCCCAGCTCCTCGATCCGCTTCTCGTCCATGAACGAGCCGTACAGGTCGCCGATCTTGCGGGCCTCGGAGCCGTCCGCGGCACTGTCGTTCCGCGCGGCCTCCTCGATGATCGCGCGAAGGTCGGCCAGCGACTTGTCCCGCAACTCCATGAAGCTGCCGTAGGCGCCGTATTCCGCCGGGATCTTCGCCTCGGCCAGCCAGCCGCCGTTGACGTGCCGGAACAGGTCGTCCTGCGGGCGGACCTTGGCGTCGAACCCCGTCGCGACGATGCCCGACCGCAGGGGGCGGTCTGCCGCGCCGACGCGGGGGGCCAATCCCCAGTAGGCCGCGGCCAGGCCCGCGGCCAGGAGCGCCGCGGACGTCGCCTTGCCGATCTGCCATCTCATGCGATTCATTCCCTCATGATGAAGTCTTCCGCGGCAGCCGGCCCTCCGAATGGGCCGGGCCTGCCGCGGATCATACCCCATCATGGTGAGCATCGCACCAGACCGGCAACAAGGGCAAATCGCCACGCGTCGCGACGCGGGCCCGCGAGGGACCCGCCCCGCTCACGGGCGGGGCGCGCTCGTGCCGTCCGCGAAGGGACTCGCGGCCTCCGCCGGGGACGGGACACCGCCCGGAGCCGGCGCTCCGCCCGGGACGGCGGAGGGCGCCTCCGGCGCGACGTCGGCACCGCCCGGTGCAGCAGCTCCACCCGGAACGCCCGCAGCCGGAGCTCCACCCGGAACGGGGAGGGCGCCTCCGGCGCGACGTCGGCACCGCCCGGTGCAGCAGCTCCGCCCGGAGCGGTCCGGGGCGGCACGGGTATACTGGCTTCACGGGCCGTCCTTTCGCCCAGCCGCCGGAGTTCCGGATCGGAACCCATGCCGCCGACGGTGACCTGGCGATTGAGCGCGTGGAAGAGCCGTTCGAGCTCATCGAGGCGACGCTCCAGCCGGCCGACGCGGTCCTCGATCGTGCGGGCCTCCGCAGTCACCGTTTGCCCACCCGCCGACCCGCCCGGGTACCTCGCCATCATCGTGGGTTGAGTCCCGGTGGCAGTGGACGATCCCGGCAGGGCCCCTGCGGCGGCCCGGCACCGACGAAGGCGCGAGCCCCTCGGCGGCGCGGGGCAGGGCGACCGGCGTCGGCTGAGGGGCCGGATTGTTCGAGCCGCCATCCCGACGGCTTCCCAGGGCCTCGAGGACGCGGTCGAGCTTCTGTTCCACGGCGCCCAGGCGATCCTCCTGACTGCGATCGGCCCGGCGCGTACCGCCCGGACCTCCGCCGGCGCCGGGCTGCGGCCCCTGGGCCAGGACACCGACGCCCGCGGTGACGACGGCCGTCCCGGCCAGCGCGAGGGCGAACCCCTTGATCTTCGCGATGAACATGGTTTGGAGCACTCCATGGGTCAGAGTTGCGACCGAGGCCGATGCGGCCTCGGCCAGTGAAGCCCCGGCCACGACGCGAGTCGCGGCCAGTGCGGTCGAACACGCCAGCGACGGTGGAACGATCAGGGCGCGGGCCTCGCTCGTCAGGGCCTCGACGGCGACGGCGACGATCGAGGGTGCCAGGCCCCGGCGGACCAGCCGGTGCTGGAGCAGGTCCCGGCGCGGGCGAGCCGGCTGGAGAGCGTGCCTTCCGGGATACCCAGTCGCACGCGCGGCCGCCTGGCGCGACAGCCCGTCGAGCTCGCACAGCACGACCGCCCCGCGATACGAGTCCGGCAGGCGGGCCAGCTCCTCGTCGAGGATCGCCCGCAGCTCGACCCGCCCGGCGTTGCGATCCGGTCCGGTATCCGTGATGCAGCTCGCCCCGCGCGAGGCCCGGATCTCGCGGGCCCGGCGGCGATCGGATCGAATCCGGGCGTCGCGTGCCGTGCGGCTGGCGACCCCGTAGAGCCAGTTGGCCAGTTGCTCCCGCCGCGCGATCACGCCGGCCTTCCGCGCCAGCACCAGGAACGTCGCCTGGAATGCGTCCTCCGCCTCGTGCCGGTCGCGCAGCACCCGCCGGCAGACGCCCAGCACCATCGGGCCATGGCGCTCCACCAGCGCCGTGAACGCGGCCTCGGCGGCCTCGTCCCGCCCGCCGGCGACGAACCGGCCCAGCAGCTCGTCGTCACCGAGCTGGCCCGACGCCCCGAAGCCGAACAGCTCATCCAGTTGCTTCCAGACGCCCCGCGATGCCGGAACCGTCATCCCCCGGCCCTCCCGTCTGCACCTCATCGGCCCCTTGACTGATACTGGCCCCCGGGCGGCCGGCGCGTCCCGATTTCCCGGGATTCTCCGGGGGTCCGCCCCACACGCGGCGTTGCATTCGACGCATCTTCCATCGCCGGCACGCATTCGAGCAAGGGCCTCCTACGCCACCCGACGCCATGACCGCGTGCGACCCCGCGCCCAGGGCAGGCGCCCCGATGGTCCCCGAATTCGTTCGGCGCACCCCCACCTGGCACGTGACTTGCAGTAACCAACATTTCAGTATGTCCGCCCTTGACAACATCAGCGGCCCACCATCGCGGACAACCGTCCTGCCAGGACGAAGGGAGTCGTGGGCCCCGGCCGGCGCAACCCAATACGGAGGTCGAGCCATGCTGCGCGCTCTGAAGAACACCCTGCCTTTTGCAGATCAACATATTTCTCGCCGTCGTCGTCATCAGTTCACCCCGTCGATCACGGGGTCCGCCGCGAACCTCGAGGGTCGCATGCTGCTCTCAGGTGCGGGCGGGAAGGCCGCCGAGGTTGCCAAGCCGCTGGCCGATACGGCCGCCGGCCACAAGGTGACCTCGCTGTACGAGTCGATCCTTCATACCGCACCGACCACCCAGCAGTTGACGACGTGGGCCAACAAGATCCGCCATGGCGTCAGCGCCAAGGTCCTTCGCAAGGATCTGACGACTGAAGCCAAGACCCAGGCCAACGCCGCGATCGCCGCTGCCAGCAGGGCCGCCGCGATCGCCCACGACCCGGTGATTTACCCCAATGGCACCGCATACGCCACGGGCGTCACGCCCGCGATCGCCGGCGCCAGTCCTATCATCAACAGCCTCACCGGCACCCCCGTCACGGGCGCCTCGGTCGGCTCAACCACCACGGCCAACTCCGTGGGGACCAGCCCCGCGTCGATCGCCTATAACGGCTACTCGCGGTTGACGGGCGGTACCTTGCCGAGCGGCCTGGCATCCGCCTTCTCGACGCCCAGCGCGGCGAGCACCTCGCTGGTCAACCTGACTCAGGTGCCCGCCGGGATGACGTACTCGCTCGGCTACTCGGGCGGCTCGGGCAGCACGTCGAGCACCTCCACCCTGGCATCCGAGCTCTCGAGCTTGCTGGGCTCGACGGGCACCGCGGGCGCCAACAGCTCGACCCTGGCATCCGCGCTCTCGAGCCTGCTGGGCTCGACGGGCACCACGACCAGTAGCTCGGCCCTGGCATCTGAGCTCTCGAGCCTCCTCGGCTCGACGGGCACGACCACCGTGGCGGGCACGACGAGTCTCTCGCCGCTGGAACAGCTCCTGCTCGGCGGTTCGGTGACCACCCCCGGGACCACGACCACCGGGCTCACGCTCCCCACCACGACGAGCCTGGCGTCGCTGGGCCCCGCGACGACCATCAACAGCCCGATCAACCCCTCGCCGGTACCGCTCAACGGCACCCTGCCGTACACCGATAGCCCGGCGAATCCCTCCCCGCTGCCGCTCAACGGCACCCTGCCGTTCACCGATAGCCCGATCAATCCCTCGCCGGTACCGCTGAGCGGCACCCTGTGAGCAGGGTCGAACCTTGATTGCGAAAAAGGCTCGGTACGCGAGCGAGCGGCGCCGGGCGGCGCCGGGGAAAACAACCCCGGCGGCCGCCCGGGGCCGGATCGCTTCGAAATCCAGATTGAATCGAATCGCCCACCCAGGGGCCGCCCGGGGCGATGCTCAGCAGAACACCGTCGCCTCGACGGTCGGATCGACCCGGGGAATCGCCGTATACCGGCCGGTCGGGTCCACCAGGAAACGGATCGACCGGAGGCCCCGGTTGTCCTCGATGTCGCGGACCTCGACCTCCAGCGTATGCTCGCCCTTGCTCAGCCGGTCGCCGTGCAGGGGGGCCGACCAGCACGAGCCGATCGTCTCAGCGACCTCGAGCGTGGTCCAGGGCCCATCATCGACCCGACAGCGGGCCGTCGCGATGACGGCCTCGGACCAGGTGCGGACGCGGACCTGATCGGGCCCGCTGACGATGTGCGCCGGGCCGGTCGCCAGGATGGCCTCGCGCGGGTGGGTGACCAGAGGGATCGGGCCGGACTCGCCGACCGGCCGATATGTCACCGCCAGGTCCTCGCCCTGCAGGTAGGCGAGCATGTAGCCGGGCGGCCCTCCCTCGGGGTCGCCGATCGACCGCGTGGCGATCGTGATGTTGCGGCCGTCATTGGCGAGCTGCCAGTAATGGGTGTGGCCGCAGACGATCGCCTGGATGCGGCGCGTCTGCACGACCTCGCGCCAGGCGTCGATGCCGGGACCCGAGTAATCTTCCCAGATCTGGTACGGGTAGTTGTGCTGGAAGATCACCACGCGTTCCCCGGCGGCGATGGCCGCATCGACCTCGGCGCGGAACCAGTCCGACTGCTCGCGACCGATCCCCAGCGGGCGGGCCTGCTGCGTGTCGAGCCGGAGGAACCGGAACCCTCGCATCGACGTCGAGCCGTACGTCGCGCCGAGGCGCGAGCGGAACCGCGTCGCCTGGGGATCGCCCTTGACGTCATGGTCGCCCACCAGGGCGAAATGCGGCGCCAGCAGCCGCCCGCGCAGCTCGTCGAACAGCGCGAACTGGGCCTCGGTCGCGTCCTGGACGTTATCGCCGATGAACTGGACGAAGTCGGGGCGGATCAGGCGGTTGATCTCGTCAACGGCCCGGTGCGCATCGCGATGGCTGTCGATCCCGGGCTCGGTCAGGTGCAGGTCGCCCGGTACCGCGACGATGATCGGATCGTCGGACATAAGTCTCTTGCCTCGATGATGGAGGGAATGGTGGCGGGGCCCGGCCCGGTCCGCGACTGGGCGGCGGGGTCCATCGGCAGCAGCGTCCGTGCCAGCGGCTCGGCATGTTTCCTCGCCAGACTTCGCGTCGGCCGGTCGGTCACACCGGCCGCTTGACGGCCAGGGCGGGATGCGCCGACGGCGGGGCGGATTCGGCGAGCCCCGGCGGGTCGGTCCGGGTCTCGGGCATGGCGAGCCCGAAGAAGATCAGCGCCGCGGCGGCGATTCCGGCCAGCACCAGGAAGCCGGCATCGTAGCCGCCGGTCTTCACGATGAAGCCGGTCATCAGGTTGCTGATCGAGGCGCCAATGCCCGTCGCGGTGGCCAGCGCACCTTGCAGCAGGTTGAACCGCCCGGTGCCCCGCGTCAGGTCGGCGATGACCAGCGTGCCCACCACGCCGAAGATCCCGGCGCCGATGCCATCGAGGAGTTGAATACCCACCAGTCCATAAGGGCTCGTCGTCATCGTGTAGAGAATCCCGCGGATCGGCAGGATTGCGAAGCCGGCGAGGAAGACCGGCCGGCGACCCCACGAGACGGCCAGCCGGCTGGCCAAGCAGCGCCACCGGCACCATCACGAGCTGCGCGGCGATGATGCAGGCCGACATGTAACCGGCCGCCCCCTCGTCGTGGCCATGCGGAAAGCTTCTGCCCGGCCAGGGGAAGCATCGCCGCATTCGCCAGGTGGAACAGCACCACCGAGGCCGAGAAGACCAGTATCCGCCGGTCGCGCACCAGCTCGCCCAGCCGGGCGATCCGCGGACGCGAGGCCCCGTCATGCCCCGCCGGCCCCCGGGTGGGATCGGCCATGTCGACCTCGCAGCCCGGCCCGGCGGGTTCGGGCTCGTCGGCGGCCGCGCCGCGCGCCAGGTCGTGGTCGATCTCGGCGGGCCGGATGAACCAGGTCGAGACGATCGTCAGCACGCACATCCCGGCCAGCAGGTAGAAGATCCCCTCGTAGGCGATGTGGTCGCCGATCACCATCGCCAGCACGGCCGCCGCGACGTTCCCCGCGTGGTTGTACGCCTCGTTCCGGCCCGTCCGCCGCGAGAAGCAGGCGTGGCCGACCAGCCCGAGCGTGACGGCGGCGATCGCCGGCGCGAAGATCGCCGAGGCGACACCCATCAATATCTGCAGCGCCACGATCGTCGGCAGCGTCGGGTTCCGCACCATGGCGACGGCGCCGATCGCCACCGCCGCGGCCGCCACCGCGATCGCCAGCCGCTTGTGCCGCGTCCGGTCGATGAACGCGCCGGCCGGCGTCTGCGCGACCACCGAGGCGAATCCCATCACGGACATCGCGATCCCGATCTGCCCCTTGTCCCAGTGCCGCATCGTCAGGTAGATCGCCAGGTACGGCCCCAGGCCGTCGCGGACGTCGGCCAGGAACACGTTCAGCGCATCCAGCGCCCTCAGACTCGTCGCTGACGCCGCTCGCTTCGTACCGTCCATCGTGCTCGAGCCCCCGATCCGACCGCCCCCCGGGAAGCCCCCGGGCGTGGCCGTCATCGCCTGAGCAACACCCATGCCGCACCCGCGATCGGGCGGTTTCCCCGCGATTCCCGGCCGCTCGCCGCCGATCACGCCGGCGGACCGGGCACATTCCCCCCACCGCACCGGGACGTTCCCGCCCACCGATCGGCCGGATCCACCCCTTGACACCCCACCGCCCCGGCCAGTATCCTCGCTCTCAGACAGAACGACTGAAAGCTCAGACAGAAGGGAGGACCTGGCGACTGACGTCGCCGGTTCGCCCGGCCCCCACGGCGCGGGGGGAGGACGGACGGCGCCGACTCCGGCGAACCGGCGACGTCAGTCGCCGGGTCCTCGAGGCCGGGCTGACATCATTCGTCGGTCATACCCCCCCGGGGAGAAACGAGGGACAACGATGGCGAGGCCCGCGCTGGACATCACCGAGACGGAGCTGGGTGTGCTGCGGATCCTCTGGGAACGCGGCCCGGCGACGATCCGGCACCTGACGGACGCGCTCTATCCCGGCGGGGGTGCCGCGCAGTACGCCACCGTCCAGAAGCTGCTCGACCGGATGGAGGCGAAGGGATACGTGGCGCGGGACCGCAGCCTCTACGTGCACGTCTTCGCCGCGGCGCTGAACCGCGACGAGCTGATCGGCCGTCGGCTGCGATCGCTGGCCGAGGCCCTGTGCGACGGCTCGATGACGCCGCTCTTGACCCACCTGGCCCGGGCCAAGGACCTCACCGACGCCGACCGCACCGCGCTGCGGGCGATCATCGACGAGCGCCCGACGAGCCGCCCGACGCCGGCCAATCGGGGGCGGGCCGCCGTCGCAGGTCGGCTCGATCGGGAGAGGGCGGCGGATCGCGTCGATGAGGGTTGATGCGGACAGACCGGGGCAGGGTAGACCGGGGCAGGGCAGGGGAGGGGCCGCTCATGGAATCGCTGATTCAAGGCATGGTGAGCAACGCGGCGGCGGTGACCGTCCTGGCGGTCCTGGTCGCGATCGCGGCGCGGGTCGTCCGGCGCCCCGCGCTGGTGCATAGCGTCTGCCTGCTGGCGCTGCTCAAGCTCGTCACGCCGCCCGTCTTGCCGGTGCCGATCGTCGTGCCGTGGACGTCGCCCGAGCCCGCGCTTGCGGCGGCCGTCGCGATCGACGTCGCGGTCGAGGTTGCCGAGGCTCCGGCACTCGACGCGGCGGACGTCGAGGCGGATGACTTCGGGCCATGGCCGGATCCGGTCACGGAGGATGTCGAGGCCCCTGCGCCGGCCGAGGAACCGCAAGATCTCGAGAGCCGGGCCGCACCCTTGACGCCCGATCGGGGCACGAGCTGGGAAGGGCCCGCGCTGTTGCTGGTGATGGCCGGTGCGCTCGCCTGGTGGACGCTGGCGGCCGCTGCGGATCGTGCGGTTCCATCGGGCGCTGGACGTCGCCGAGCCGATGCCGGCGGAGTGGCAGCGCGAGGTCGACTCGCTGGCCGAGCGGTTCGGCCTGCGGAGTCCGCCGACGGCCTGGCTGGTGCCGGGCGACGTGCCGCCGATGCTGTGGGCGGTCGGCTGGCGGTGCGCGCCTGCTGGTGCCGGGCGGGCTGTGGGCCTCGCTCGGCGATGACGAGCGGTCGGCGCTCCTGCTGCACGAGCTGGCGCACCTGAAGCGCCGCGATCACTGGGTGCGGTGGGCCGAGCTGGTGATCGCCGGGCTCTACTGGTGGCACCCGGCCGTCTGGTGGCTCCGCCGCGCCCTCCGCGAGGCCGAGGAGCAGTGCTGCGACGCCTGGGTCGTCTGGGCGATGCCACGCGGGGCCAGGACCTATGCCGCCGCGCTCGTGGCGGCCCTTGAATTCGTGTCGGGTTCCCGGACGGCGCCGGCGGCGGCCGCATCGGCCACGCTCGGCAACGGCCACGTTTCCAGCCTGAAGAGGAGGTTGCGCATGATCGTGAAAGCCAGGACACCCCGGGGCCTCTCGTGGCCCGGTCGCCTCGCCGTGGCGTGCGTCTCGGCCCTGCTGCTCCCCCTGGCACCGAGCTGGGCACAGAAAGGGGAGGGCGATGCCGGGAAGTCGAAGGCCCAGGAGCCCCCGGCCAGGATTGCCGCCAGGAGCGTCTCGGAGACCCAGTATACGAAGGTCGCGGAGGAGCTGTTCAACACCGACATGAAGCTGATCGACGAGCGCGCGGCGCTCGAGGTGGCGCGGGAACAGCTCAAGCGGCTCAAGAAAGACAACGGCCGCGACGCGGACCTCGAGGCCCGGATCACCGAGGAGTTCAAGAAGGACCCCGACGTCCGCCGGCTCGTCGAGCGAATCGAGGAGGCCAGGAAGGCGGTGGAGCAGGCCACGGTGCGGTACCCGACAGGTCAGCGACCCGGCGGTTAAGGCCGCCAGGAGGCAGTACGAGAAGCTGAAGGCGAGCCATGACGACCTCTGGCAGCGGAAGCATGACGAGATCGCCGAACAGGTCCGTCGCGACGGTGGTCTCCCGGACGAAAGGGACCTGACCCGGAAGGTCGGCGAGCTCGAGACGACGATCGCCCAGCCCGAGAGGAAGAGGGCCAGACTGGCGGGGCTGGCCAGGGAGCTCGTCATCCAGGACGGGAAAGACGAGCCCCGGGAGACACGCAAGCCCGGCGAGGCGCGAAAAGGCCCGCAAGGACGCCCCCGGCCGCCAGGACTCCGGGCGACTCGAGTCGGACCTGAAGGAGCTGAAGGAGAAGCTCGCCCGCGACCTCGACCCGCTGAGCGACGCCGTCCGCCAGTCGCTCGACCGCTCGCTGGATGCCCTGGAGAAGGCGCTCAAGAACGAGGGGATGACGCCCGAGGACATGCGGCGTGCCCTGGAGAAGACCCGCGACGAGCTACGCGAGTCGCTCCGACGCGGCGGGCCGCTCGAAAAGTCGATGCGCGAGGCCGCCGAGCGGGCCCGCCAGGACATGCGCGAGACGATGGAACGCTCGCTCAAGGACACCGAGTCTTCCTGCGCCGTGATGGCCGCGCGGATCCGGGAGATGCGCGAGGGAATGAGGAAGCAGGCCGAGGAACAGGGCGAGCGCCAGCGCCGGCTGATGGCTCAGCAGCGCAAGGCCCTCGAGGACTTCCGCGCCCAGGTCCGAGAAACCGAGCGGTCCCGAGCGGCGAGACCCGAGCGCAAGGAGAGCCGGTCGCGGGTCGAGGAGAAGCACGAGGCCAAGGAGACCGACGAGACGAAGAGGACCGACGAGGCGAAGAAGACGGAACCGCGCGAGCCGGCTCGCAGCGAGCTCGTCGCCGCGCGGAAGGAGATCAGCGACCTGAGGCTCCGGCTGCGTGAGGCGAACCAGCGGCTCGAGCAGCTCCAGCGCCGCGAGCGTGAGGCGCGGCGGCCCGCATCATCCGGCCGGCCCGCCACGCCGGCAAGGTCCGAGTCACCCGACCGGCCCGCCTCGCCGGCCAGGCCCGCGGCACCGGCCGCGAAGCCCGCGGCACCGGCGCCGGCACCGGCCGCACGGCCGAGCCAGCCGGAGCGCCCCGCCTCGGCCGCGAAGCCAGCCCCGGCCGCGGTGCCGGCCCCGGCCGCGAAGCCCGCTCCCGACCGCGACGCCTACGATCGGCGATTCCGCGACCTCGACGACAAGATGAACCGGCTCTTGAAGGAGCTCGAGGACCTGAAGCACCGCGGCGGGTCGGCCGCCCCGCGTGCCTGACCCGATCCGAGCCGATCGCGGACCCGCCGGCCTGATCCGGCCCTCGCCGGGGGTCCGCCAGCCGCGATCGGCCGGGTCTCACGTCTGTCCGGCGCGGGTCTCATGACCCCGCCGGCGGCCCGACCGCGGTTCGGCGCGGGTCTCCGACCCCGCTGTCGGCCCGACCGACAGGTCTCCCGGGCGGATCCCGGGCCGGCCCGACGGGTGGAGACCTGCGGTCTTGATCGCGGCGGGGTCGGAGACCCGCCGAACCGCGGAACCGCGCGATCCGTCCGGGCGGAGGTAGGTCAGGCTGTCTAGCCTGACGCCGGTTCGGACGGTCGGATCGGTCCGTGTCAGGCTGGAAAGCTTGACTAGAGTCTGTTCCGAATGGGTGATTGGCGTCTTGTAGGGTGGGTGCAACCCACCGAATTCCGGGGCTCCCGACGGTGGGTTGCACCCACCCTACACACGTCAGACCTACCTTATGGAACAGACTCTTACACGGGCGGCCCGATTGTCCCATATCTCCGGCCGAGTGCTTGGGCCCTCACGCGATTCGACCCGAATCCCCGGCCCTGCCGCGCTGCGCCATCCGGTGCAGTGCCAGGGCCAGGATCAGGAAGACGAGCATGCCCGCGACGGCAACGATGCCCACGACCCGCACGACGCCGAACGACGCCCCGATATGCAACCGCGACACCCCGACCTGGACGGACGCCGAAAGCCGGGGGGGCGAGAGGAACATCAGCGCCGTGACCTCCAGCCAGATCAGCCCGAGGAGACCCGAGACGAACTCGATCGCCAGGCGCAGCCCGCCTTCGCAACGGCGAGCGACCGCTAGGCCGCCCATCGTCAGGATCGCGGCGGCCAGGAAGAAGACCAGGGCCGAGCGGTCGCCCAGGCGATCCAGCATCCCGCCGGTGCAGGCAAGAACCACCAGCGCGAGCATGATGCCGGCGACCCAGTTCACCCGAGGCGCCTCCGGTGCCATGCCCGCGAGTTGATCGGCGGCGGGGTGCGCGAGGTGCATTCGGATCACCGTCCTGATCAGCCAATCGCCGGCCCGGCGAACCCTTAGAATCATGCCAATGAACGATCGCCGCAACCCCGAGCCGGGTTCCAGTCGATCGGCCTCCTGGAGCACGGCCACAGCCCGGCTGAGCCGACCCCGGCGCAGCAGGAACTCGCCGTAGGCCCAGTGCACATGGGCCGCCTCTGGTCCCAGCTCAAGCGCATCGGCGTACGCGGCTTCGGCCTCCTCGTGGCGACCGAGTCGCTCGAGGGCCAGCGCCCGGAGCACCCGGCAGGGGGCGTCGAGCGGATTGGCCTCGAGCCCGCCCTCGGCGGCCCTCAGCGCAGCCTCGGCAGCCGGGCGCCGGCTGTCGACGAGGTGCAGGTAGGCGAGCTGGGCATGGGCACCGACAATCAAGGGATCGAGCTCGATGGCTCGCTCGGCGGCGGCGATGGCCTCGGTGCGTTGGTCGGCCAGACAGATCGACACCACGTAATGGGCCAGGGCCGTGTCGGGATCGAGGTGGAGGGCCTGCCGCGCCTCTTCCAGGGCCTCGCGACGCCTGTTCCGACTCGCCAGCATCAGGGCCAGGAGCGCCGCGAGACTCGGGATCCTCGGGATGTTCGGCCAGGAACTGCCGAATCTGTCCCTCGTGCCGCCCGCCGCCGAAATGGGGTCCTTGCCCGGAGGAGTCGCTCATCGGGTCCTCCATCAACCATCGCGCTGTCGGCCTGACGTGTCGCGAAATCCACAATACCGCGCCGGTCGCGATAGGGCCACATCGCGAGGAGCTGCACCCGATCTTCCGGGCTCCTCGGCCCCGTTTCCCTCCAGGGGTCAACGCGGTCATTTCCTTCGGTCGTGTCGGACGGCATTGTGAGCCAAACGACTGTTTGGCCTCGAGTTGTTCATGAGATCTCGCCGCAACCCAAATGGCTCGGCCGGAAACGCGAGGTCTTGCACGATCGCCTGGAAGTCGGCGCGGCGCGGATCGGGGCGAGGTCGGGGTCGGCGAGGAGGCGGGCGCGGTCCTTGAAGCCGAGCGCGATGGCTCGGGAGAGGGCTTCCATGGCCTGGGTGGCGTACTCGAGACGCCGCGATTCCGCGGACCCGTCGGAGCCGACGACGGCGGACATTCCACTGGCATAATAGCCGGCCATCTGGACCAGGGCGTCGGGGTCGCCCTCGGCCAGGGCGCGGGCCGACGTCGCGAGCTCGGCGGCCTCCGCGTCCTTGCCGGTCGCGTGCAATGACAGGGCCAGGCCCACGCGGGCGGCGAAGACCGACTCGCGGCCGTGGCCGCGGTCGCCATCGCCGAAGACCGCCTGGCAATCGGCGACGGCCTGACGATAAGCCGCAACCGCCTCGTCGAGCTTGCCCGCGAGCAGGCAGGACCTTGCGAGGTTCACGCGATTGAGCGCCAGCTCGGCGGCGGCGAACACGTCGTCCGGGTGGCCGCGAGCCAGCTCGGCCATCCGGTCGTTCGCGCGCCGCAGGATCGGGATCGCCTCGGCCGGTTGACCCGCGTTGCACAGCGCCCGGCCGAGCTCGCACGCCGACGACGAGCACAGCGAGCGGTACCTCTCCTCCTTCGGGTCCTCGACGATCAGCCCCTCGATCAGGTCGCAGGACCGTTGCAACCCGGTGATCGCCGCGGCGGTGTCGCCGTTGAGCGAGCGGGCCAGGCCGAGCCGGAACTCGAGCTCGGCCAGGCCGAACCGGTAGGTGGCGACGCCCGGATTCTGGCGGACGACCGAGTCGAGCAATTCCCGGCCCCGGGCGTGCGCCTCGATCGCCTCGGCATGGCGGTTGAATCGCGCGTACTGCATCCCGAGATTCGCCTGCGCCATACCGAGCTGGAACCGCAGCCGAGGCGCCGCCGGCGCCGACGCGCCAGGTCCTCGAAGATCTCCTGGGCGCGTCGGACCGTCCGGACCGATTCCTCGAGCTGGTCCCGCCTCGAGTACATGGCGAAGAGCTGGCAGTAGATGAAGGCGAGCCGCTGCTTGTTGCGGACCGAGCCGGGATCCTCGGCGACCAGCTTCTCGAGCAGCTCGCGCGCCTGCTGGAGCATCCGGGTTCGACTCGGCGCCCCCGCCCACGCGGTTGCCGACGATCACCGACAGGTTATACAGCGCCCCGGCCTGGCCGTCGCGATAGGGCGGTTTGTCGGGGTGCTCGCGGACCAATTCCGCGAAGGTGTCGAGCGCCTCCTGGCCGGCCCGGAGCGATTCGTCCTTGCCGCCGGGGCGGCTGAACTGGACGACGGAGAGCGCGACCAGGGCCTCGGCGAGCCGGCGCGGTGCTCGGGGCGGTCGGGTTGATCGCGGATCAGGCCACGGCAGAGATCGATGGCGCGGTGGAGGCTGGGAACGACCTCGTCGGAGCGGCCCATCAGCCTGGCGATCTCGGCGTATCGGTGGGCGCTGAGCGCCAGCTCGGCCTTCTGCGACGGGTCGTCCTGGCGCTGGGCCAGGAAGGACTCGTGGTACTTCAGGGCCGAGCGGAGCAGCCGCTCGCGCAGGGGGTGCATGCCGGGCTCGTCGAGCAGCGTCTCCTGGCCGACCGTGGTGAAGTACTCCTCGACCGCGGCGCGGGCCTGGCGGAAGTTCGCCTCGGCCTGCGCGAGGGCCTCGACCGTCTTGCCCTGCTCGATGCGCAGCAGGTCGAGCGCCTGGCGGGTCTCACGCTGGGCGCGGCTGACCTGGGCGTAGCGGATCGACAGGCTGATGACGAGCGTGACCAGCGAGAGCCCGACGGCCGCCACCGACGACCGGTGGCGACGGGCCCACCGCGCCGCGGCGTCATCCACGGCTCGCGGCGGGCCGTCACCGCCTCGTCGGCCATCCAGCGATCGAGGTCGTCGGCCAGGGCGCGGGTGGTCGGATATCGGTCCTCGGGCCGCAGCGCCATCGCCTTCAGGCAGACCGCCTCGAGCGATCGGTCGATCGTCGGATCCACGGCGCGGGGCGGCGGGAACTCGCCGGCCTTGACCTGGCGCAGCACGTCGAGCACCCGGCCCTCGAACGGCGGCTTGCCGGTCAACAGGCAATAAAGGGTCGCGCCCGAGGCTGTAGACGTCGCTGTGCGGCCCGAGCCGGTGCAGCTCGCCGGCGGCCTGCTCGGGCGGCATGTAGGCGGGCGTGCCCAGCGGCGCTGCCGGGCAAGGTCTCGGCGCTGCCGCTGGCCGACGCCGGCCGCAGGGCACGCTCGCTCGCGTCCTCGCCTTCGCCCTCACCCTCGCCCGGCTCGACCCGGCCGAGCGGCTTGGCGAGGCCCCAGTTGACCACCAGCGTCTCGCCGTGCCGCCCGACGATGATGTTGCCCGGCTTGATGTCGCGGTGCAGCACGCCGCGGGCATGCGCGTAGCCGATCGCGTTGCAGACGTCGGTGAACCGCCTGAGGAGCTGGCGCAGCTCGATCGACCGGCGGGCGGGGTCGGATTTCCCCGCGACGTCGGCGTGGAAGCGTTCGATGGCCTCCTTGAGCGAATCGCCCCGGATGAACCGCATGGCGTAATAGGGGCGGCCGTCGCCGTAGGTCCCCAGGCCGTAGACGGGGACGATGCCCGGGTGCTCGAGCCCGCCGGTGACCTCGGCCTCGAGGAGGAACCGCTGTCGGCTGGAAGGGTCGTCGGCGTGGGCGTCGAGGATCTGCTTGAGCGCGACCTCGCGGCCGAGCTCGGTGTCCAGCGCGATGAACACGGCGCCCAGGCCGCCGCGGGCGAGCGGCCGGACGACGCGGAACCGCTGCCCGCCCGAGGTCTCGGTGCCGACGCGCTCATCGGCGGACCGGCCGGCGTCGGCGAGGCTGGCGGTCGCGGTCGCGCCGAAGCCAGTGTCGGTATCGGGGCCGGCAACAGAGCCGAAGCCGGCACCGGTCCGGGCCAGCGAGTCGTCGAGGCCGGGGTCGCCGATCGCGGCCAGGCTCTCGAGGGTCGAGCGGCCGACCGGGACTGCGGCCAGGCCCTCGCGGGTGCCGCCGTGGGTCTCGATCAACAGTGCGACCAGCGCGTTGACGGCGTCGCGGCGGCCCGCGTCGAGGTCGCCGCGGGCGATGAGGTGCTCGGCCAGGCCGCGGCCCAGGTCGCCGGTCCAGGCGCGGAAGGCCGCCACGAGCTGGTCGCGGTCGATCAGCCCGTTCTGGAGCGCGAGCAATCCAAACAGCAGGTCGCGGTCGGCATCGGCCACGGGGGTCGCTCCTGGTGCACCTCGCCTCATCGTCGGCCCGACGGAGCAAGGGGACAACCCCGGGCCGCGGGCACCCGGCCAGTTTACCGGAATCGGCCGCGCGGCGAAATGGAGTCGAGCGTTTGTTCCGGTAGAGACTGGGCGAGCGTCCCGGCGAGCCGCACATGTGCGGCGGGTCTCGTCTCTACGACGCGACGAGGTCTCGCGAAAGCGAGAGCCACCGCGATCTCGATGGGATTTCGTGAGGGCTCAACGGCCGGCGGCTACTATTCTAAGGAGACGAACACCAGGGGAGACCGACACGAATGAACGGCATCCCATCGGGCCGATGGCACCGGCAGATGTACCGGTCGATCCGCATCGAGGCGGTCGGGGCGCTTTCCGACGCACAGCTCCTCGACCGATTCGTCGCGCGTCGCGATGACGCGGCGGAGGCGGCCTTCGAGGAGCTGCTCATCCGGCACGGGCCGATGGTGCTGCAGGTCTGCCGGGATGTGCTCCGCGATCCCGACGACGCGGAGGACGCGTTCCAGGCCGTGTTCCTCGTGCTGGCCACCCGGGCCGGCTCGGTCCGCCGGGCCGACTCGATCGCGAGCTGGTTGTTCGGCGTCGCGCGGCGGGTGGCCGCGCGTTTGCGACGGAGTGTCGCCCGACGGCGGACCCTCGATCGCCGGGTCGCGGAGCGGAACCCCGAGAGCTATCTGCCGCTCGCGAACGATCCCGATCGGGAGGTCCTACGCGAGGAGATCGCGGGCCTGCCCGAGCGTCTGCGCTCGCCCGTCGTCCTGTGCTATCTGCAAGGCTTGACCTATGCCGCGGCGGCGGGGCAGCTCGGGCTGTCGGAGATGGCCGTCCGCGGTCGGCTGGCCCGGGCACGCGAGCGGCTGCGTGCGCGGCTGATCGGGCGCGGCGTGACGGTACCGGCCGGCCTGCTCGTCGCGGGTGCGGCCGGTCATGCCCAGGCGTCGATTCCCATGGCGCTGATCCAGGGTACCATCCGCATCGCGCTGGGACTCACGGCGGGCCACACGGCCGCCACGCTGGCGCGGGGAGTGCTGATCACCATGCTGCTCTACCGGCTCAAGGTCGCCGCGGTCGTCGTGTGCCTGGGACTCGGGGGCGGTTATTCGGCCTGGCAGGCGACCGCCGCGGCGGGCGACGGTCCGGGCCAGGCACCGGTCGGCCGGAAGACGCCGACCGTGGAGCTCATCCACCCGCCCGTCCGCACGATCGTCCGGGAGATCGGCCAGCCGAGCTTCATCGAAGCCTACGAGGTGACGCCGGTCTTTCCCGGGCTGTCCGGCTACGTCGCAAGGCCGATCGCGGACATCGGCGACATGGTGAAGAAGGGGGACGTGCTGGCCACCCTCGTCGTGCCCGAGAAAGGCGACGAGCCGCGGACCCGTAAGGCGGCCGTCGAACGCGAGGAGCGACGGCTCGAGGAAATGAGGCGGATCGTCGAGGTGGCCGAGGCCAACGTCAAGGCGGCTCGGGCTCGCCTGGCCGAGGCCCGCGCGATCCTCGTCAAGGACCAGGCCGAGGTCGAGCGCTGGGACGCGGAGGTCCAGCGGCTGGGACGCGAGGTCCAGCGAAATGTCGTGGACCCGCGGGTCCTGCGCGAGTCCGAGGGCCACCGGAAGGTCAGCGTCGCCGCACGCGACGCGGCGCAGGCGAGGATCGCGCGGGCGAACGCCGAGCTGGTCGCCCGCGAGGCCGCGCTCGCGAAGGCGAAGCTGGACATCCGCGCGGCCGAGGACAACCTGGCCATGGCGCGGGGCGAGCTGAGGCGCGTCGAGGGAGCGACGGGACAGCCCAGTCCGCCGGACGGTAAGGGAGCGGAGCCGGCCGACGCCGACGTCGAGGCGGCGCGGCGCGGCTGGCGGAGGCCCGGACGATCCGGGCCGGCTCCGAGGCCGACCTCGAGCGCTGGGACGAGGAGCTGAAACGGCTGAGGCAGGCGGTCGAGCGCCCGGTCCCGGCGCGATCGACCGAGGAGTCGAACGGGGACGCCGCGACTCGCGACGCGGCACGCGCCGCCATCCGGCAGGCCGAAACCGACGTGAACTCCTACCGGGCCACGCTGGCGAAGGCCAGGGTCGAGGCCTCGGTCGCCGCCGCCGCGCTGGCCGTCGCCGAGCTCGAGAAGCGGCGGAGCGAGGAACGCACGGGCCGCATCTCGCTCACCGCGCCCCATGATGGCCTGATCGTCGCGCGCAATGCCAACGTCTTCGACGCCGTCTCACCGCCGATGGGCCCGACGTCTGCCACGAAGCCGGCCTCGGCCCACAAGGCCACGCCGCTCTACGTCATCGCCCGGGTCGACCTGGTCCGGGTGGTCGTTAACGTCGCCGAGCCGGACGCCGGATTCATCCGCCCGGGGACCGAGGCCGCCGTCGTGGTCAAGGCTCTCGGAGACGAGCCGATCCCGGCCCGCGTCACCCGGACCTCCTGGGCCGCGAACGTCAAGAAACGCGTGCTCCGCGTCGAGATCGATCTGCGCAACCCCGACGGCCGACTGAAGCCCGGGATGTACGCTTACGGCAAGATGATCGTCGAGCACCCGGAGCCGCCGGGCGGTGCCGACCGCCGCTGTCACGTCGATCGACGGCAAAAACTACTGCTGGACGTACCGGAACGGCCGCGCGGTCCGGACCGAGATCGAGACCGGGCTCAGCGACGGCCGATGGATCGAGGTGGTCCGCCTGCGCACCGCGAGCGACGGCGCGGCACCCGGGGCGAAGGGGGCCTGGACGACGCTCGACGGTTCAGAGGGTGTCCTGCTGGGCGACCTGTCGAGCCTTCGCGACGACGCCCCCGTACAGGTCGCCCCGGCGGCGCGGGGAGAGAAATAGAGCGCCGAACGGTCGTTTGGCTCACAGTCCAACGACAGGTCCCGTCCCCGACCGATCCGGCGCAGGTCTCCGACCCCGCCGTCGGCCTGACCGATAGGTCTTCCGGGCGGGCGGCGGGCCGGCCGGGTGGAGACCGGACTGGACCGTCGCCGCCGATCCGACCGATCCTCCGTCCGCCGCCCGCGATGCTCACTCGATCTCGCGCGGACCTCATGCGTCTGGCCGTCGTCGGCCAGCGGGATCAGGGGCTCGGCCTGGGCCTGGCCGTCGAGCCAGACGGCGACCGTGCCCGACTCGAGGCCCCGGGGGTTCTCGACGGCGATCCGGTAGGTCGACGACCGGAAGCGGTAGGTGATCTCGTAGCCCGGCCAGTCGGGCGGGATGCGGGGGTCGATCGCCAGGCGGTCGCCGTGGCGGTGGAAGCCCAGGATCGCCTCGACGATCGTGCGGTAGAGCCAGGAGGCCGAGCCGGTGTACCAGGTCCAGCCGCCCCGGCCGACGTGCGGCGGCCGGCCGTAGACGTCGCCGGCGACGACGTAGGGCTCGACCTTGTAGACGCTCGACGCCCTGCGGGGTCCTGCGGCGTGGCGGATCGGGTTGAGGAGGTCGAGCAGCTCGGCGGCCTGCCGGCCTCGGCCCATGCGCGGCGAACGCCTGGACGACCCAGGTGGCGGCGTGGGTGTACTGGCCGCCGTTCTCGCGGATGCCCGGCAGGTAGCCCTTGATGTAGCCGGGGTCGATCGGCTCGGCGTCGAACGGCGGCGTGAACAGGAGGATCAGCCGCCCGTGGCGGTCCACCAGCCGGGCGTTGACCGCCTCCATCGCGAGGCGGGCGCGCTCGGGGTCCGCGCGCGCCGCAGAGCACCGCCCACGACTGCGGCAGCGAGTCGATCTGGCAGGCGGTGTTCGTCGACCGAGCCCAGCGGCGTGCCGTCGTCGAAGTAGGCGCGGCGATACCAGTCGCCGTCCCAGGCGTTCGCCTCGCAGGCGGCGGCCAGCTCGCCGGCGCGTCGGCGCAGGTCGGCCGCCCGGTCGGAGTCGCCCCGCGCCTCGGCCAGGTCGGCGAACCGGCGGAACGCGGCGATCGCGAACCAGGCCAGCCAGACGCTCTCGCCCTTGCCGCCGGCGCCGACGCGGTTCATGCCGTCGTTCCAGTCGCCGTGGCCCATCAGCGGCAGGCCGTGGACGCCGCGGCGGTCGACGCGATCCAGGCCCCGCAGGCAATGCTCGTAGAGCGGCCCCGGCTGGCCGGCGGGCGGGGCCAGGCCGTAGTTGTCCTCCTGCTCGGGCTTCAGCGGCGGCGCCTCGAGGTAGTTGACCGATCTCGTCGAGGATCGCCGCGTCGCCGGTGGCGTCGACGTAGTAGCCGGCGACGAACGCCAGCCAGGCCGGGTCGTCGGAGATCCGGGTGCGGATGCCGCGGCCGGCCGGCGGGTGCCACCAGTGCTGGACGTCGCCCTCGAGGAACTGGTGCGACGCCGCGCAGGATGTGCGCCCGGGTGATCTCGGGCGCGGCGTGGACCAGGGCCATCACGTCCTGGAGCTGGTCGCGGAAGCCGAGCGCGCCGCCCGACTGGTAGAAGCCCGAGCGCGCCCAGTACCGGCAGGCGAGCACCTGGTAGAGCAGCCAGCGGTTGGCCAGCAGGTCGAGCGCCGGGTCGGGCGTCTGCACCTGCACGACGCCCAGGCGACCCTCCCAGCGGCCTTGACCTCGTCGAGCGTCCGGGCGGCGCGGCCCGGCTCGCGGTATCGGCGGACGATCGAGCGGGCCGACTCGACGTCGTCGGCCTCGCCGAGCAGGAAGACGACCTCGGCCTGGCCGCCGGGCTCGAGCTCGATCGCGGCGTGCAACGCGGCGCACGGGTCGATCGCGGCGCCGACGCGGCCCGACGAGGTCCTGGCGGCCCATCGCGGCCGGGGCGGCGAGCGAGCCGTGCCGGCCGAGGAACGCCAGGCGATCGGCCGAGACCGTGCGCGGCCGCCGGTCGACGTCGGCGAACGCCACCCGGGCCGGAGAAGTCGGTCGCGGAACGCGTTGCGCGCGAGCAGGGCGCCGGTGTCGGCGTCGACCTCGGTGACGACGTGCATGGCCGGACACGTCGCGGTTCAGGCCCAGCACCCACTCGGCGTAGAACGTCGCCGAGAGCCTGCGGGGCCGGTGCCGAGGTATTCGCGCAGACCTTCAGGCGGATCAGCTTGACCGGGTCCTCGGGCGGGACGAACAGGGTCAGCTCGTGGGCCAGGCCGTGCGAGTTCCGCTCGTAGGACGGTGTAGCCCTGGCCGTGGCGGACGAGGATCGGCTGCCGGCGAGGGGACGGGCAGCGGGGTGGGCGACCAGACCTCGCCGGTCTCCTCGTCGCGGAGGTAGACGACCTCGCCGGGCGGGTCGGAGACCGGGTCGTTGCTCCAGGGGGTCAGGCGGTTGGCCTGGCTGTTGACGGCCCAGGTGAACCCCGAGCCCGGCCTCGGAGGCGACGAAGCCGACGGTCGGGGTTGGCGACGACGTTGACCCAGGGAGCCGGCGGGAGCCGCAGCGTCGAGGCCGCGGCGGTGGCGTGCAGGACGCCGTGCGCCGGCGGGCCGTTGCGGCCGCGCTCGCGGCGGCGGCGAGGCCCTGGACGAGCACGCAGTACTCGCGGCCGTCGGGCGTGAAGCCGCCCGATGCCGTTGGCGAACAGCAGGCCCTCGGGCATCGCGACGCGGCTCGTCGGGCCAGCCGCCCGGGTCGCGCGTCGGCGACCAGCCGGCCGGGCAGCGGGGCGTAGCGCTCGGTCCGGTCGAGCTGGCTGGCGAGCGAGCCCGCGCTCGCCGACCAGCACGACCCGCGCCGCCGCCTCGAGCAGGATCTGCTCGTCCTCGCTCATCTGCGACGCCCTGCGCACGAAGATCCCGCCGGGCTGGTCGATCCGCTCGGCCGCGCCGGCGGCGCGCACGGCGTCGAGCAAGCTGCCGGTTCAGCTCGTCGAGGTAGCTGCCGGGCTCCTCGTCGAGCAGGACCAGGTCGAACTCGAGCCCGCGGGGCCGCAGGTAGGCGTGCGCGGCGAGGAGCTGGCGGGCCAGCGGCAGCTCGCCGCGCGTCGGCGATCCGCACCAGCACGATCGGCCGGTCGCCCGAGATGCCGAACCGCCAGAGCTCGGGCTGGCCCAGCCGGTCGCGCAGGATGCACCGACGGCTCGGCCCGCAGGGCGCTGCCGGCGAAGATGATGTGCGACGCCAGCCGCTGGTACAGGTGCGTGTCCTCGCCGGCGGCCGTGAGTGCCGGTGCTCGACCTGGCTGTGCGCCCAGGCCAGCTCGAAGGCGCGGGTCGCGGCGCCGGCCTCGCGGAACTGGTCGGCCATCGCCATCGCCTCATCGCGCGACTCGGCGAAGGCGGTGACCATCGCCACGACGGCCGACCCGCCCGGCTCGAGCCGCAGCCGTCGGCGGAGGCTGACGACCGGGTCGAGCACCGGGCCGACCGTCCCCGAGAGGACGGCGCCCGGGTCCATCGCGGCCGGGTTCGGCGAGCGTCCGGCCGCGGCCGAGGAACCGCGCCCGGTCGGTCTCGTACTGGACGTCGCCGAGCGCGGCGGCCGCCGCGCGTCGAGCGGTCGACGGCCGAGACGTGCACGGCCCAGAGCGGCGCCTCGGAGGCCGAGCGCATCCGGCGCCGGCAGATGATCGCCCCCGGGCCGGGCAGCCACTCGGTCTCGAGGAACAGCTTGGCGAACGCCGGATGGCCGAGGTCGGCGCCGCGGGGCGCCAGGACGATCTCGGCATAGCTGGTCAGCTCCAGCTCGCGGGGCGCGGTGTCGTGGTTGATCAGGGTGATCCGGCGGACCTCGCCGCGGTGCTCGGGCGAGACGATCACCTCGAGCGACGGTCTCGATCCCCAGGTCGCGGCGGCGGAACGTGGCCTTGTCGGCGGCGAAGATCGACCTCGTACGACTCGGGCGTCCGGCAGACCGGCTGGAAGCCGGCCGACCACACCAGCGCCCCGGGCGACGTCGCGGACGTAGGCGAACTGGCCGTAGCCCTCGCGCGCGGCGTCCTCGCGCCAGCGGGTCATGTCCAGCCCGCGGCAGGTGCTCACGCCCGAGCCGGCGTTGGTCAGCAGGACGTGGTACTGGGTGTTCGACAGCAGGTGCGTGCGCGGGCCGGGGGTGAACGGGGTCGTCAGCCGCCGGCTCATCGGCGCGACGGCCGGGGCCGGAAGAGTCGGCGTCGCCGTCGGTGCCCGCCGCCTGATCGGCCGGCGCGGCCACGGCCGAGCCCGATGGCGTCGCCGCGAGGTCGGCCGCGATCGGCCTCGACGATCGGCGCGTCGCTGGGAACGCGCTCCTCGAGCAGCAGGTCGATCGCGCGGACCATCGGCTCGGCCTGCGAACCGGTGCGTCATGACGTCGGCGTGCAGCGCGTTGTTCAGGCGCGACCAGGCCCATCCCCTGGTGGTGCGCCATGTACGACCGGACGACGACCGACCGCTTGCCCCTGCGGCAGCCGCTCGGGGGTGTAGTCGATCGCCTCGTAGTAGCCGTATTCGCCCTCGGCGCCCTCCTGGGTCAGGCGGCGGAAGTTCTCCAGGGCCTCGCGGGGGTCGAGCATCGTGGCCATCAGCGTGGCATAGGGCGCGATGACGCGGTCCTGATCGAGCCCCTGCTTGAGCCCCAGGCCCGGGCGTGCCGAACGCCTGGTACTGGTAGTCGCCGTCGAGGTACTGCGCGGAGAAGCCCGATTCGGAGATGCCCCACGGCAGGCCCAGCTCGCGGCCGTACTCGATCTGGCGGGCGACGGCGGTCCGGCAGGCCTCGGCGAGCAGGGTGCCGGGCAGGCTGCGGAGCAGCAGCCGGGGCATCAGGTACTCGAACATCGTGCCGCCCCAGGAGATCAGCCCGATCCGCCCGGCGGCGCGGATGAACGGCCGGCCGAGCTGGAACCAGTGGCGGCGCGGGGCCTCGCCCCGCGCGACGGCCAGGTAGCTCGTCAGGCAGCATTCCGAGGCCATCAGGTCGTAGCAGGCATTGTCCAGCCGGCCATGCACGAGGTTGTAGCCGATGGCGAACAGGTGCCGCTCGGGGCGATAGAGCGGGCGGAAGTCCATGTCGTCGGCCAGCGCCTCGGCGGTATCGGCCAGGCGGCGGAGCCGGCCCAGCAGCTCGGCCGGGCGAGGGTCGCGGACGGCGTCGGCGAGGGCGCGCAGGCTTCGCCGCGCCGTCGGGGCCGGTCGCGTCATCGACGAGCGACGCGATCTCGGCGGCCAGGCGATGGGCACGCTCGACCACGGCCGACAATGTGGACGGGGCGAGCAGCGCCTCGCGGATCGTCGCCCACCGCCGTGAGGAATCGGCCGAGCCGAATCGCGGGCCGTCCCGCGCCTCGAGGTCGCGCAGTCGCGCCCAGCCACGGGGCCAGCGTGCCCAGCTCGGCCCGCCACGCGGCCGGCCTGCTCGACCAGCCGGTCGGCCCAGGTCGTCGCGGGCGGAGCGGCGTCATCCGCCGACGCGCCGCGCGCGGCCCGCCAGCTCGCGCGCCGCGGCCTCGAGCGACTTCCAGCCACGAGTCCCACCGCTGCCAGGTCGACCGGCAGGGGCCCGACGAACAGCGCCGCCAGCCGGCGGCACCGGCTCGCGCGGTGCCGCCGGGCGACTCGGCCGCCAGGCCGAAGGTGTCGCTGCAATCCCTGGAACACCGCCGGGCCGACGAGCGGCGCCTGGGCCTTCTCTCTCAGCCCATGCGCCATCGCGATCAGGCAGCCCAGCAGGTTGCCGCTGTCGACCGTCGAGATGATACTTCGGCGGCAGCGGCTGCAGGGTCTCGGTCTGGTACCAGTTGTAGAAGTGGCCCCAGTGCTTCTCCAGGCCGTTGAGCGTCTCGAACGTCTTCTCCAGCCGCTCGACCATCCGCCGCGGGCCGATGTAGCCCAGGTCGTTCGCCGACAGCGTCGACAGCAGCAGCAGCCCCATGTTGGTCGGCGAGGTCCGGTGCGCGATGCGGCCGTCGGGGATCTCCTGGAAATTGTCGGGCGGGAGCCAGTGGTCGGCGTCGCCGACGAACGTCTCGAAGAACAGCCAGGTCTTGCGCGCCACCCGCCGCAGGGCCCGGCGATCGGCGCTCGGTCAGCACGGTGCTGCGCCACCGCCGACGGCCGGCTGAGGAAGTAGGCCACGCCGGGGGACAGCGAGCCACGCGAGCAGGAAAGGCAACGCCGGGATGATCGCATCGGCCGTGCGTGAGCGCGATCAGGATGCCGATGGTGATGGCCAGCGCCGGCCCGACGACCACATCCCCTGGATGAAGTGCCGCAGGTCGGTCCCCAGCCGCTGCTCGGTCGACGCGGCCGTCTCCCACTCCAGCAGCTTGCGCCGGCTGACGAACAGCCGCGCCAGCGTCCGCGCGATCGCGTCGACCAGCACGATCGGACCGATAGGCCAGGAAGACGATGTCCATGCCGATCTGACCGAGCACCGCCGGCACGGTCTCGCGCGACTTCCGCAGCGGCGACAGCGACCCCGAGCGGATGCTGCCGATCGCGATCGACAGCACCGTCTGGAACAGGGGCAGCAGGAAGACCGCCAGCGCGACGCCCGTCCACGCCCACGGCGAGCCGGGCAGCACGGTCCAGCCCAGCACCAGCAGCAGCAGGAGCCCCGGCGGGCACCAGGCTGCGGCGCAGGTTGTCCAGCAGCTTCCAGCGCTCGAGCACCGGCAGGGGATTGCGGCGGCGGGCCGTCGCCAGGTCCGCCACCGCCCGCTCGGGCGACGGCAACACGGGCGGCACCGCCGGCGGGACCGGATTCGCCATGCCGCGCGTCGGGTCGGGGATCGGCACCCGCATCCCCAGCCAGGGCAGGAGCTGCCAGTCGCCGCGGACCCAGCGGTGCTCGCGGCGGGCATACGCGTTGTACCGCGCCGGGAAGTCGTCGAAGAGCTCGGTGTCGGTGAGCAGCCCGCACCGCGCGAAATTCCCCTCGATCAGGTCGTGGCTGAGGATGTGGTTCTCGGGGAACGCCTCGCCGGTGGCGACCTCGAAGGCGTCGACGTCGTAGATCCCCTTGCCGGTGAAGGTGCCGATGCCGAACAGGTCCATGTACGTGTCGGACGCCGCCGTCGAGTACGGGTCGATCCCGCCCGAGGTCGCCAGGAGCGCGGCGAACCGCGAGCGGGTGGCGGCCGTCAGGTGGAAGCTGATCCGCGGCTGCAGCACGCCGTAGCCCGCCACGACCCGCCCGGCGGCCGGGTCGAACCTCGGCCGATTCAAGCGCGTGCGCCATCGCCCCGACCAGCCGGCCGGCCGCGTCGCGCGGCATCCGGGTGTCGGCGTCGAGCGTGATGACGTAGCGGATCCTCGGCAGGCTCGCACGGGTCCGAGCTGAGCACCGAATAGCTGGTGTCGCGGGCGCCGCGGAGCAGGCGGTTGAACTCCAGCAGCTTGCCGCGCTTCCGCTCCCAGCCCATCCAGCAGCCCTGCGACGCGTTCCAGATCCGTCGGCGATGGAACAGGAAGAACCGGTCGCCGGCGGGAACCTCGGCCCGAGGGACCTGGCCGTCGCCGACGACGACGCATGGCCTTGCCGTCCCCATCGGCCGGGGACGGCCGGCCGGGGATGGGGCGAGGCGTGTCGGCATCGCGGTAGCGTTCGTTGAGGCGCGGCGATGCGCTCGAGCGCGTCGCGGATCAGCTCGTCGTCCTGGGGCATGGTGCTCGTTGAGCTCGTCGGCGAAGTCGGTCAGCAGCGCGAAGCGGAGGCTGGGGTCGGGGTTGGAGAGATAATGGGTCTCGAGCCGCTCGACGAGCACCGCGGCGCTGGAGGCGCGGGCCAGCATGCCGGGGATCACGATGAACGTGGCGTGCTCGGCGGGGATCCCCTCCTTGAAGGCGAGCTTGGGCAGGACCCGCGGCGGCAGGAACAGGGTCAGCAGGTGATTGACCAGGCCGACGGCCAGCTCGGAGAGCGGCAGCAGCAGGATCAGCGAGCGCCGGCACGATCCACCACGACGAGACGGCCGTGCCCCAGCCCCGTGCGCACGGCCATCGCCGCGAGCGCGGCGAACACCGCCGCGATCGAGCCGAAGTAGGTCGTCGCCGGGATGGCGCAGCACCCAGCCGAAGAGCCGCTCGCGCAGGCCGGGGCGATAGCCGAACGCGGCCTCGAGCTCCGGCCGGCCGCGGTCGACCAGGTAGTAGCCAACGTGGCCCGCGGCTCGCGTCGCGGGCGGCGGACGGCGTCCGGACCCGGCGGCCGGCCCGGGCCGTGCGGCGGGCCAGCTCGATGGCGCGGCGGGCGACCTCGATCTCGTCGGCGCCCGAGCCGCGGGCGATGGTCTCGACGATCCGGCGATACCGGTCGCTGGTGGCGAAGTCCTGCTGCGGGTAGACGCCGCAGGGGTCCTCGCGGAGGATCGCCTCGACGCGGCTGCTCTGCTCGAAGAAGGCGTTCCAGTCGATCGGCCGAGAGCAGGCGGAGGCTGAGCACGCAGTTGCCGACGGTGACCTGGTTGGCGGCCTGGCGATGGTGCTCGCGGCGGAGGACCTCGTTGGGATCCGAGCCCTGCGCGGCGAGCTCGGCCTCGAGGTGGTCGAAGGTGTCGTCGGCCCCGTCCTGGTCGCGCAGGAGCTGCATCAGCCGGACGACGAACGGGTCGGTCAGCCCGCCGAAGCGGCGGCAGCGGCTCCGCGGCCGGCGCCGGCGGCTGAGCCGGTAGGCGTCCGCGCCGGGACGGCCTCCTCGTCCTCCGCCGCCGAGCCGGCCAGGGAACGAACCCGGGCGCGGGCCAGGACGTCGGCCGCCCACTCGCTCGGCGCGTCGGCGTTCCTCCCAGCCCCAGATCATCCGCTCGGCCAGCCGGCGGAGGTTCTCGAGCAGCACGAGGCGGAGCATCGTCGGCAGGGCCCAGAGCTCGCCGATGGTCAGCGGGGCGGTCTGCTGGAAGGTCCGGACGAACCGGGCGATCCGCGCCTCGTCGAGCTCGCTGTCGGAGTGGGCCACCAGCGCCAGGGCCAGCGCATAGACGCGGGGATAGCCGACCAGCGGCGGCGACGGCCAGCTTGGGCAGGAGCTCGTCGTAGCCGGGCGGCAGGTCGTGGCGGACCTCGCGGAGCGAGTCGGCGATGATGTGGAAGTTGTCGACCAGCCACTCGGCGTCGATGCCGGGCAGGCTGCGGCGGTCGCCCAGGGCGACGAGCCGGCGGTGGACCTCGTGGAGCACCCGCTTGTTCTCGACGAACCGGCGGAGCAGGGGGCTGCGGGCGCGCCGGGGCGGGGCCAGGACGCAGGCGGCCGCCAGCCGGCCGGCGCGGGCCTCCAGCCCCTCCAGGCCCAGGCGCTCCGCCCGGATCGGGCCGTCGCCCCGGGGGTCGATCAGCTCGGGGCGGCCGGCGCCGGCTCGACCTCCCGCCTTGACGGGGTGGTGAGCCTCCGCGGACGGGGCATTCATGCGCACGACCTCTCTCCGGCTCTTTCGTAGAGGATGAACGGGACGTCTCCCGAAGGGCGAGATTCCGCACATCGGTCCGGCACGACCCATTCGGCTTCATCGAGCAGGTGGAATAGCCAAACTTACCGGAGCCGGCATCGCCTGGCAATCATGCCTGGCGGGCCGGACCTCGCCCCATCGGCGCGATCCCCCGGCGGTGGCACTTCCACCCCGTCTCCTCCTTTATACCCCATTCCGGCGCGTACGTCCCATCATGGCCAGGGGCCGCCTCCCCCCGATCGCCGAT
>CAVYTQ010000028.1:0-6090 GCA_963771445.1 uncultured Planctomycetota bacterium
AGGCCGGAGTTCCAGGCCTGTTTAGTTGCATGAGATTCCCACGTAACTACTTAGAGAAAATCTCAGTTCTTCATTCTGTCTACGTTTCTAATAGTCGCAACGCCTGCCTCTGGACCGGGTCGAGTTCGGTGACCTGCTCAAACGTCGTTCCACTCGGGTCCGACGTCACCCGGCACGTCTCACGACTGCGGCGACCCAGGTGGGCCAGAAGGGTTCGGAAGCTATGCACCGGCAAGCCCGTGGAGGTCTGATGCGTCGTCTTCTTCCGTCCGCACCGAGTCCGATGGCTTGGCCGCCGCCACAGGATCACGCACCGCGCGATCGCCGTCCAACTCCTCATCCTCGAACAACAGCGGTCGCCAGGCCCGACGAAGGTGCCATTCCACGTAGTACGCCAGCACGCAGATCAGGAGATGCGCACGCACACGAGGCTCCAGTCGGTGGTGGATCGGCCGCACCAGCAGGTCGATCCCCTTCAGGCACCGGAACGCTTGCTCCACCTGCGACAGTCGCTTGTACGACCGCACGCTATCCGCCGCCGACAATCGCTCGGACGGCTCGCTGGTGCGGACCACATAGATCCCATCCAGCAACTTCTCTTGATTGATCGAATCAACGTCACGCTCCCACGTGAAGAGACCATCACTGATCGTCAGCCGGATGTGCTTGGCCATCTTGTGCCGCCCGATCACCCGACCCGCCTTCACGCCGATCTCCGCGGCCGACAGCGGCGCCTTGGTCCGTCGCGACACCGCCGTCGCCAGCTTGGTCAGCTTCGCCTCCGTCGCCGTCAGCAACGCCTCACGCTTTTGCGTTCGCTTCTCCGCCAGCAGCGGGTTGTAGCAGGCGATGAGCCGCTCGCCGGGGAAGTCCGGCGAGTCGATCTCGGCCAGGTTGACCTTGTCGAACAACGACCGATTGAGGTGGCCGTCGGCCAGCAGGTCGCGGATCGCCGGGCTTCGCAACGCCGAGATCCAACCCAGGCCGGGATGCTCTTTCAACGCGGTGATCTGGGTTTGCGTGAGCATTCCTCGATCGCCGACCAGGACGATCCGCGACAGGCCGAACTGACTCGACAACTTGGCCACCTGATCGGGGACGGTGGTGGGATCGCCGGTGTCGCCGGGATAGACCTGCACCGCGACCGGTCGTCCGTCGCCATCGGTCAGGACGCCGTAGACGATGATCGGCCGTCCGGTCTTGCCGTCGCGGTCATGGCCGTAGCGGGCCAGGGGACATTTCTCTCCCTCGTAGTAGCTGCTGCTGACGTCGTAGAGCACCAGGCCGCCGTCACTGAGGTGTCGCTTGGCCAGCTTGGTCTCGATGGCCTTCTGGCGTTCCAGGAGCCAATCCATGGCGGCATAGAGATCGTCCTCGGTGGCGTCCTGGAGGTGGAGTTCCTCAGCGAGCGTGGTGTCATGCCAGTGGCGAGTGGTCGCCAGCTTGGAGCAGGGGAAGAGGAGCCGCTCGGCGATCATGGCCAGGACGAGGTCACGTTGCCGCGAGGGCCGGGAGGCGATCAGGGAGTCGAGGCCGAGGCGACGGATCATCGCCAGGACGGCTTCGACATGGCCATGAGGGCGGGTGCTGAGGATGCGAAAGGTCTCGGCAGCGGGGACGAAGGTCTCGCCCTTGAGCGAGCGGCTGATCAAGTCAATGAGAGGGATCGGGAGGTCGGAGAGGTTCCCGAGGGTCTCGTGCTTGACCTTGCCGTCCTCTCGAAAGGAGCGTCGGAGGTAGTAACTGGTGTAGGTCACGCCCTTGACGGTGTTGGTGACTTTGGCAACGTGAACTGTTCGTGGTTTGCGTTCCATACCCTCCAATATCTCGGAGGAAATCGCGGTCTGTCAAGGACAATCTGTCAAAATTTTGGCTACAAAATGCAAGCAGAATCGTAGGGAAGCCCTTTATTGCAAATGGTTTGCGTCAAAGGCCCGTCCGGAACTCCGGACTAGGTAGGGAGCCGGTGAGCATCCCAGCCCCACTTGCCGGACGACCTGACGAAACCCTCGGTTGCCAGCTTCGGTTTGGTCGCCCGGAGCGGTCTCAATTCCAATCGGCTTCGGCATCGCGGACCGACGCGCAAGGATTGCCTCTTGTGCATTGAACTTGCAAGCCGAGGAGGATCGAGTCGAGAACGCACATCGGGCATCGGTCACGTCGATGAGGCAGGTATTACATTTCACTTTCGCGACGGGTGGCGGGCCCCTGAACGCCATATAGCACTCATTTGTGGATGTCATGGAATCTCAATTGCCTCGCGTCGGCGAGCGGCGTGAAGCGCACCTCGTCGCACACCAGGTAGCCGCCCGGCGGAGCACCCGAAAAGCGGACGTACGCGATCGTCGATGCCTTCACCGTCAGCTCGAAGCTCGGGACCGGCTGCTCCGGCCCGGTTCGCTCCGGCACCGTGTCTCTCGACGCCCGGTCCACCACGTTCCCGTCCTTGTCGTACGCCTCGACGACCGCCTTGCTGCCGATCGAACCCCAGAGCACGAGCGTGACGCTCGCCACCGGCTTCGGGAAGCGGACCTCGACCGGGATCGACTCGTTCGCCATCGCGTTGAGGATGCCCTTCCGCGGCGTCTTCAGGTGCGGGAAGAACATCACCCTTCCGGCGGCGCGGCTCGTGGACGGCGGGCGCGACAGGGCGAACACGACGCCCTGGTCCGTGTAGCTCGCCATCGGCTTGCCGGTCTCGACCTTGTCGAAGGTGATGATCACCGGGTCATCGGCGGGCGCGACGAGGCCGCAGAGAGCCGCCAGGACGATCGTTCGGGCGTGCATCATGGCTCAGTCCATCTCCAGCCCGCGCATCGTGCCCGTCGAGGGGCCGAAGCCGGTCTCCTCGATCCCCATCCGCTGGAGCATCGAGACGAACAGGTTCGGCAGCGGGTAGTTGCGGCCGCGGTCGAAGGCCAGGTGCTGGCCATGCCGGAACCCGCCGCCGGCGAAGAGCGTCGGCAGGTTCGTCGTCGAGTGCGCGTTCGCGTCGCCGAGGTTGGAGCCGTAGAGGACCATCGTGCGGTCCAGCAGCGTCTCGCCGTCTTCCTTGGCGGACTTCAGGCCCTTGAACAGGTCGGCGAGCAGCTTCATGTGCCATTCGTCGATGATCTTGAGCTGCGTCAGCTTCTCCTCGGCCATGCCGTGGTGCGACAGGTTGTGATAGCTGTCGGTGATCGTCGCGCCGGCGATCTGCACGACCGGCGTGCCGACGCTGTTGAGCATCAGCGTGATCGCGCGGGTCGAATCGGTCTCGAAGGCCAGGCGCGCCAGGTCGTACATGACCTGCACCTTGGCCATGTACTGCGCCGGGCTGGCCGGGTCGATCGGCGGGCTGGCCTTGACCTTCGGCTTCGGCTTGTTGGCCCAGCCGCGCGACTCCTGGAGCCGGTGCTCCAGGTCGCGGACGCTGGAATAATACTGGTCGAGCCGGGCCCGGTCGCGGGCGCCGACGTTCCGCTGGAGGTCCTTGGCCTGCTCGGCGACCACGTCCAGGATGCTCCGCCCCGTGTCGAGGTCGCGGACCTGCCGCTCGATCTCGGCGGGCGTCCCCTGCAGGAAGAGCTGCTTGAACACCCCGGACGCCTGGCCCTCCGGCGGGATCGCGACGCCCGTGCGCGTCCACGACAGGCCGCGGCCGCCGTTGACCGCCAGGGTGAGCGAGGGGAACCGCGTCAGCGTTCCCGATCCGCTCGGCCACGAGCTGGTCGAGCGAGATCGAGTTGCGGAACGAGCTGCTGGCCGGGTGCGGGGCCGCGGTCAGGAAGCTGATGTCCGACGGGTGGCCGCCGTCCACGTTCGGGTGCGACACGCCGCTGAGGACCGTGAAGTCGGCGCGGTGCTCCTGGAGGAGCTTCAGGTACGGCGAGGGGGTGTAGTCGCGGCCCGCGTCCTCGGGGAAGAACGGCCGGGGCAGCACGCCGAGGTTGTTGCAGATGCAGAACATCCGCCGCGGCACCGCGGCCGGCGGACGCCCGCGCGAACGGCGCGCCCATCGATTCCAGGAACGGCAGCGCCATCGCCACGGCCGAGCCGCGGAGGAAGCGCCGCCGAGAGATCGGCCGCCGCCTCGAGGCGAAGGGGGCCGTGGATCGCGACCCGGTTTGCGGGTTCATCGCCGGTGCTCCCTACTTGTTCCGGAACAGGTCGCTCTGCACGATCGCGTGGACGAGGCTGCGCACGCCGTACCGGCCGGGCCTTCGCCGCGTCGAGGATCTTCTCGATCTCCTCGCGATCGGAGAACCGCACCGGCGCGCCGGTGGCGAAGACCGTCAACTGCCGGGCCAGGTTCCTCGCGATCTGCCGCTCGTCCTGGACCAGCAGCCTCTTGAGCTCGCGCACGTCCTTGAACGGCCGGCCGTCGGGCAGCGCGCCGGCCGAATCGACCGGCAGCGCGTAATGGAACGCGAACGCCTGCCCGTTCATGCCGAAGCCCTTGACCGGGCGGGACCTTCTCGGACACCGCCCGGTAGCGCTCGCGGTAGCCGCCCATCACGTCGAAGCTCTCCAGCGCGAAGCCCGGCGGGTCCATCTTGCTGTGGCAGGACGCGCAGCTCGCGTCGGCGCGGTGCTTCTCCAACTGCTGGCGGATCGTGACCGCGCCGCGGATGTCCGGCTCGACGGCCTCGACCGACGGCGGCGGGGGCGGCGTCTCCAGGCCCAGGATCCGCTCGGTGATCCAGTGGCCGCGCAGCACCGGCGAGGTCGTCGTGCCGTTGGCGGTCACCTTGAGGACGCTGGCCTGCGTCATCACCCCGCCGCGGAGGCTGTCGGCCGGCAGCTTCACCTTGCGGAATCCGGAGCCGGTGACGCCGCCGATGCCGTAATGCTCGGCCAGCCGCTCGTTCAGGAACGTGAAGTCGGAATCGACGACGTTCCGCGCCGGCAGGTCGGCGCGCAGCAGCTCGGCGAAGAAGAGCCGCGTCTCCTCCACCGCCGCCAGCTTCAGCGGGTCGTCGAGCTCGTAATCGTTGTAGAGCGTGGTGGACGGCGACGTGTCGTCGATCTTCCGCAGGTCGAGCCAGTAATCGGTGAACGCCTCGACGAAGCGGCGCGACTTGGGATCGTCGAGCATCCGCTCGGTCTGGGCGCGCAGCACGTCCGGCTTGCTCAGCTCGCCGCGGTCGGCCAGCGACCGCAGCGTCGTCGTCGGGGATCGAGTTCCACAGGAACAGGGCCAGCCGCGTGGCCAGGGCGTGGTCGTCGAGCCGGCCCGGCTTCTCCTCGACGAACACGAAGCCCGGCGACGCCAGGACGGCCGTGTAGGCCGAGAGCATCGACCGGGTGAAGCCGGGGCCCTTCTGGAACTGATCGTCGAACAGCCGCAGGAACCGCTGCACGTCGGCCTCGGCGACCGGCCGGCGATACGCCTTCTTCAGGAAGGATCGCAACAGCCGCTCGGCGTCCTCCCGGGGCGCCGCGGATTCGACCTCGTAGAGCGCCTCGCGCGCGGCGATGCGCCCGGGCCCCGCGGCCCGCCCGCCGCCGGCCGCGGGGCCGGCCGATGGGCCGGGCCGATCTCCAGCGGCACGCCCGTCCGCGCCTGCTCCGACGGCGCCAGCCGCAACCGGTCGAACAGCCGCTCGTAGCCCGCCCCGCCGGCGGGGTCGTCGTAGAACGGGCCTTCGATCTCGATCCACTGGACGGCGTAGCCCGGCATGCCGTCCTCGGTCGCGAGCGGATTGACGTACTGCTCGTCCGTGCCGTTGACCCGCGTGCGGAAGAGGCGGGAGCCGTCGGTCCGCACGACCTCGTTCGCCAGCAGGAAGACCTCGATCTCGCTCACGGTCGGCTCTCGGCGTGAAATCGACGGCCCCGATCGGGCGGGTCTGGCCGCCCGCCTGCGCGTACACGCCGATCGGCTCGTTGCGCCGGCCGGGATAGACCTCGTCCAGGTTCGGGCGGTGCCACAGCAGCGTGTGATAGACCGGCGCCTTCTCGGCCCCCTGGCCCTCGTAGAACCACCGCGCCACGCCGCCGCCGGCGACCCAGATCGTGTAGCCGGCGATCCGCAACTTGTAGCGGGCCGCGACCGGCGCCCGCCAGCCGCCCCAGCTATAGCCGCCGGCGTCGCTGAAGATGCTCGAC
>CAVYTQ010000029.1:0-14935 GCA_963771445.1 uncultured Planctomycetota bacterium
GGGTTCGTCGGCGGGATCGGCGCTGGCGGTCAGGACGGTTCGGCTCAGTCGGATTCGATTCGGCCGGTGCTCTCCGCGGCGGATTGGGTAAAGGTTCCTGGGATACCAGGATACGACGAGCTCCCAGTCCCTGGAAAGCCGTCTTGCCAGGGCCGCTTCATTGTGTTCGGCAGGGCGGACGCTCCCGCCGAGCCAGGTCGGAGGTGAGTGCTCTGAAAAGATTCGGCAGAACATCGCCCTCCCAGCCAGCGCGCCCGGGCGCACTCCCCGCGCCGAGACGAGATCCCGCAGGGCGACCTCAATTGTCAAAATCATTTCAATCAAAGAATCGGCGACGTCGATCCGACGGAAGACACGCGAATCGGTCGCTGTTCCGAGTCGCCAGGTGGACCCGACACCGAGGACGTTGAACAACTCCCGGCCTCGCTCTTCACCGGACCGGACGACGGCTTCGTCGCTGGTCATGCCGGCCAGCGTCGGCGACGATGGCCAGCGCGAGCAAAGCTGGCAGCGTGCGGCGCTGGCCACGGGCGGAAAGCCGCCGCCCTGTCGCGGGTGCAGGGCCGGGGGCGGGCTCAGCGGGCCTTCGCCGGCAGCTCCTCGATCACGACGTCCTTGAACCTCACCTCCGCGGGGCCGCCGCCGTGGATCTGGAGGCCGATGCGGCCGGACTGGGGGATCTTGGGGTCGGGCTCGGTGAAGTCGATGCCGGGCACGCCGTTGAGCCAGGTGCGGATGCGGCGGCCCTCGGCCCGGACGACGTACTCGTTCCACTCGCCAGGCTTGAGCGCCTTGTGCATCGCATCGGCGTCGGCGGCGATCAGCACCTTGTTCCGGCGCGACTCGTCGTAGAGGCTGCCCCAGAAGCCCTCGCCCAGGTCGGCCTGGTAGCCGGCCATCTCGTGCGAGCCCTTGATCCGCTGGCTGCGGATCTGCACGCCCGAGTTGACGAATGTCTTGCTGGCGTCGCCCAGGAGCTTGAACTTCACCGTCAGCACGAAGTCGCCGTATTCCCTCGTCGTGGCGACGAACTCGTTGCGCGGCACCTTCTCGGTGAGCGACCCGCCGACCAGGCGCCATCCTCGATGCGCAGGTCTTCTCGGTGTCGCCGTCCCAGCCGGTGAAGCTCTTGCCGTCGAAGAGCGGCTTCGGTTCGTCCGCCACCGCCGCTGGCCCCATCGCGAGCCACGACGCCGACAGGACCAGGCAGACGGGCACGAATCGCATGATCGCTCCGATCCTTACCTTGATGAGTTTCGAGGACTTCTCACGTTTGCCACTCAGGCCCCGAATGTACGACGATCTCACCACCCCCCGCCAGGTACCGCCGGGCGAGGAGCTCGCGCGGGTCGTGGCGCAAGCCGCGGTGGACCATCCAGCCTTCGCGGCGCCGGTGCGTTTGGATCGCAGGGGAGCCGGCGGTTCGGCCGCGACGGGCCACGGCCGATTCACACCGCGAAGAGATGGTGTGGACCCCTCAGGCCATTTCCAGAAACCTATCCTGCCATTATAATATCGGGGGTGAACTGTCGAATGCCTCCGAGGAGGGATCGATACATGTCCGCGAAGATCGAGTTTCGAGTGCTGGGGAAGGACAGTGAGCAGGTGGCCGAGGAGCTCGCCCACCGGCTGCGAACCCGGTTTCACGCCGATCCGGTCGTCGAGCGGGGACAGTCCGCGACCGACGGTGCGAGCGGGACGAAGGCGACCGTCGAACTCGCTGTGGCACTGGTAAGTGTCGCCGTCCCTGCCGGCTTCGAGATTTATAAACTGTTCATCCGAGAGCCCCGGGAGAAGGCTGAAAAGGAGCTGATCGAGAAGTGGCATGCCCTGATCGACTGGGCCCGGACCCTGCTACCGACGACAATCCATGCCGTGATCGGTAAGGACCAGCTCGACCTGCACAACAGTAGCCCGTCGGAGATCCACCGCCTGACCCGGAAGGCCATGGGCGAGGTGAAGGTCGTGCACGCCCCCGAGTGACGGGGCGCCGGCTGGGATCCGCTGGGGCCGACGAGGGTAGCCCGCATGCCGGAGCCGATTCGCATCTCGGTGTCGGGAACCGACCTCCGCGACGCTGCGGGGTGAGGAGCGATACGCGCGACCGCTGGCGTCCGGCGACGATCTCGCCTTCGACCGGTGGCTCACGCTTTACGGCGAGGCGGCCACGGACGACCAGCGGTTCGAGATCGGCCACGCGCTGTGGCTTTGGCTCGATGGCGGCAACGGCTGGCTGCCGGCCGCCTGCGCCGAATCACTGAATCAGGTGTGGTTCGAGTTCGGGATCGAGCCCGGTGGAGATCAGCGGTTCCTCGATCTTCCCTGGGAGGTCCTGGCCGACGACGGCCGCTGCCTGGCCAACCGCGACGAGCTGTCGTTCTCGGTGGTTCGCCGGATTGGCCGGCACAGGACGGCGGCAGCGCCCTCACGGTATCGTCCGGCGGTCGCATTCATGGCGGCCGACCCGCGTGGTAATACTGTTCCACTGGACCACGACGCGGAGGAGCAGGCGATCATCGGGGCCGTTGGGGCCGTTGAACTCGACTTCCTCTGTGAGGACAGCGGTAACCTGGCCTTGCTGGCGACGCGCATGCGGGATCAGACGGAAGGGGACGCCGGGGTCAACGTCGTTCACCTCTCCTGCCACGGCAGCCTGCGGGAACGCCCCGTCCTGTTGATGGAGACCGAGCTGGGAGAGCCTGAGGCCGTGGACGCGCAGGCCCTGGCTCGCGAGTTCGGCGGCTTCCGGCCTCGCCTCCTGTTCCTCTCGGCATGCGAGACCGCCAGGCCAGACGGGATGCTGGGCTCGCTGGCGGCCGATCTCGTGAAGCTCGGATTTCCCTGCGTCCTGGGCTGGTCGGGAAAGGTCAGCGATCGGGGTGCCACCCGGTTCGCGCAGGAGCTCTACGCGCGGCTGGCCGCTCGCGACTCGATCGAAATGGCGGTGGCCCTGGCACGTCAAGTTCTGGCGCACGACGCGGACGAGGTCGTCAGGTCCGACTGGCACCGGGCTCGCGTTTACCTCGGGCCCGATGGCGGCGGGCCGATGACCAGGGGCCAGCGGCGGCGCCACTGGCACGACGCCGATCGAGCCGACCAGGAGTTCCTGGGCAAGGGCGCCACGCGGATCCCGGTGGCGTCACGCCGCGAGTTCGTGGGCCGCCGCCGGCCGATCCAGGAGGTTCTGCGTCACCTTCGCAAGCACCGGCCAACCGTCATTCACGGGCTGGGTCAGCACGGCAAGAGCAGCCTGGCTGCCCGGATCGCCTCGCGCCATCTCTCCCACGACGTGGTGCTGGTCGCCGGCGATTACACGCCGGGCGGCATCCTGAATGCCATCCGAGAGTCCGCCAGAGACGCCGGCCACGACGGGACCGAGGAGGTTCTGAGCATCCTCGACGAAGCCGACGATATCAGTAAAACGAAGCCGACGCCCGAGGCCCTCGCCCGCGCTGGGCCGGCTGCTCAACGGACCGCTCCGGGAGCTCCAGACCGAGGAGGACGCCAGCCGGGCCCGGCAACGGCCGATCCTGCTGGTGGTCAACAACTTCGAGGACGCGCTGGTGCCCGTCCCGGGCGGACGGCATTGCGTCTGCGACGAGTTGAAGCACGGCATCGCCGCATTGGTGACGGCCATGGCCCGGTTGGGTCACGAGTCGCTGCTGCTGTTCACGTCGAGATTCCAGTTCACGTGCAACGTGGATGGAAAGGACGCGGCGAGCCACCTGGCGTTCGTGCAGCTTCCCGACATGCCCGAGGGCGAATTGAAGCGCGCAGGCGCTGAACCTCGCCCGCCAGAGGGCTGGCGGCCCGCTCGCGGGGCATCGCAGCGCCCGGCCTGGCGACCCTGCCCCTGACGAAAAAGATCTCTTCCAGGAGCTGGCCGAGGCGGTCAACGTCGCCTTTGGCAGCCCGAGTCTCATGAACCGGGCGGCCCGCCTGAGGGCCGAGGATGCCCAGGCGTTTGCCCGGTTCGCCCGGGCCGCGCGGGAATATGCGGACGCCGGACGCACCGACGAGCAGGAGCTCCAGGATTTCCTCGATCGGATCGCGATCGGCGCGCTGCTCGACCTGCTGAGCCCGGACGAGCGGGAGCTGCTCCACCGCGCGACGCTGTTCCGGGCTCCCGTACCCCTCGCGGTCCTGGCCCTGCTCCATCCCCGGCATGCGGCGGACAACCCGGCATCGGAGAGAGCCGTCGAACGCCTGGGCGCCCTGGGGTTGCTCAATCGCTTCGAGCACCCACTCGATTTTCACGAGGGCTCCGACCACGCCCTGATCGACCCGCTCGTGAGGCCCCGGATCCGGTCGGAATGCTCGCCGCCCGGCGACGAGGAACAGGCGCGGTGGGCGATCCTGACCTTCGGGCCCCTCGTGGCCGCGTGGGGCGGGCGCAGGCAATCCGGAAATGTCCGCTGGCATTGAATATCGAGCTCACCCGGCTGGTGCTCTTGACCCGCGACGCCGACCTCATCGCCGCCCATGCCCCCCAGCTTGTGGCAGCGTTGGAGGGCCGAAGTGCCTACCGGGAAGCGGCGAAGCTCGGGGCAGGATGCGTGACCGTCATCGAGCGGGCAGGCGGGTCCGTGCCGTTCCAGTTAGCTCGCTACACAGCGCTGTCGCAAACGATCGTCGGGGAGGTTCCCTCCGCCCGGGCACTGCTTGAAACGGCCCTGCGATCGATGGGCGACGCGGAGACCGAGGAACAGGCGCAGGCCCACGCCGAGCTCGCGGTAATCCTCTTCCAGACCGGCGAGCTGGAGCTGGCGGAGAAATCGATCACGCGGGCCATCGACGCTTTCGCGCGACTGGGGAATGAACACTGGGAGACCGGCGCGAGCGGAACGCTCGCCGACATCCTCCAGGCCCGCGGTCAGCTCGACGAGGCCCTCGCCATCCGCCGCGAGCGGCAGCTGCCCGTCTACGAGCGGCTGGGCGACGTGCGGTCCCTGGCCGTCACCCACGGCAAGATCGCCGACATCCTGCAGGCCCGCGGTCAGCTCGACGAGGCCCTCGCCATCCGCCGCGAGCGGGAGCTGCCCGTCTACGAGCGGCTGGGCGACGTGCGGTCCCTGGCCATCACCCACGGCAAGATCGCCGACATCCTGCAGGACCGCGGTCAGCTCGACGAGGCCCTCGCCATCCGCCGCGAGCGGCAGCTGCCGGTCTTCGAGCGGCTGGGCGACGTGCGGGAGCTGGCCGTCACCCACGGCAAGATCGCCGACATCCTGCAGGCCCGCGGTCGAGCTCGACGAGGCCCTCGCCATCCGCCGCGAGCGGGAGCTGCCCGTCTACGAGCGGCTGGGCGACGTGCGGTCGCTGGCCATCACCCAGGGCCAGATCGCCGACATCCTCCAGGCCCGCGGCGAGCTCGACGAGGCCCTCGCATCCGCCGCGAGCGGGAGCTGCCCGTCTACGAGCGGCTGGGCGACGTGCGGTCGCTGGCCATCACCCAGGGCCAGATCGCCGACATCCTGCAGGCCCGCGGTCAGCTCGACGAGGCCCTCGCCATCCGCCGCGAGCGGCAGCTGCCCGTCTACGAGCGGCTGGGCGACGTGCGGGAACTGGTGGTCGCTCGCGTCAAGATTGCTATTATCCTCATTCAACGAGGACGGCCAGAAGAGATGGAACCAGCGTTCGAGCATCTGCTGTGGTCTTATCGGACCGCGCGGGAGATCGGCCTGCATGAGGCCGACCAGATCGAAGCCTTGCTGAGGAGGATAACGGGCGACGGAGAGAACCCGGACGGCGAGTGAGTCGGCGCACTCCTTCGATCGTTCCGGCGGCCCTGAGGGGAACGACCGTCGCTGATAACTGGGAACGACTACCGCTCGTCGCGAAGGTGAGTGAAAATCCTGAATCACCCCTCAAACACAGGCGGACGGCCCTGGATCCGACGTTCCTCGTCGATGCCGCGCATCACCGCATCGTAGACCTCCTCGGGCGTATCGTCCTGGGCGTCGATCTCGGCGAGCCTTCTCCGGTATTCTTCGTGGCGCCCGCCACTCCTCGGCCGTGATCTGTCGCCAATCCTGCCGGAGCCGGGGGTCGATGTCCTCCCAGTGCCTTTCGGCGAGCTCCGACCCACCGCAACCGATCCGGCCGGGGTTGGAGTCCCTCGGCTCGACCGGCGCCGCCTCGATCGGCCGCGACGCCTGCGCGTCCACCGCGTCCGGGCTCATGCTCATCGCAATTCCCTCCGGAAACCCTCTGATAAACGCCATGCTAACCGCTCGCGGCATATCCGGCCATACGCGGCGCGGTGTCGGTACCAGCCCGCGATGTCTTCAGGAGTCACGTCGTGCAAGGCCGAAGCGAAGGCCGCATCGACCGCCTCCTTCGTCCGTGCCACCGCCGCAGCCGCCCCGTCGAGCCGCAACCCGCGGGTGAGCGCGATCAAATCCCAGCGGCCCGGCGCCAACCCACGGAATCCCGAGGCCCCTCCAGGCCAGCGACGTCCGCACGCGGACTTCACCGACCCGTTGCCTGAATCCGCGTTTCATCCGTGTCCCATCCGTGGCCGGAGAGATCGAGAGTCCGGGCCACCGATCAACACCGATCGAACACGGGTGGGGATCGGACACCGGGGCGTTCCTCGTCCCCGTGCACCCGGCGGGCAGTCTCCCGCCTGCATGATCCGGAGCCCCGTCATGCGGTGGCGATCCTCGGGTTAGACGGCATCAACCGATCGCCCCGGGACCTCCAGCGACCGCCCGCCGCCCATGGCCGCCTCATCGGGTCCGGCGCTGAGATTGTTTGCATGCATTTCGTGCTCCGGTGCCCCTATAGTCCCCTGTACCCCCTCTGTTCTTCTCTTTCCCTCTACTATCAGGATGTATCCGTTTTGCAAAAACTGAAATGCACCTATCGCCCAGGAGTCGCATCTACGCGGCGCAAGTCCTCGGTCCGGAAGCACATAAAATTTCTGGGCCTGTTGCGAAGTTTTCCGGCGCAGAGGGCGGTATTTTGCAGCCGGTTCATATTAGGCCATTGGTTCCTGGTTAGGCGCAAGGCTGCGACTCCGCCGTGGCCAGGCCCGGGGCAGCAAGGCCGTCAGGCCCGATCCGCTGGAGGAGCGGGCTGTGTCCGGCGGTCGTGTTCGGCCCGGATCGGGAGCCGAGCTCCGCGTCTGGAGCGCGTGCCGCCTGGGTGGCCTACGGACAGGGACCGAGGCCCAACGACCGCCGACCCGTTCCGCTCCGGGGCGAGGCGGTGGCCCTGGACCGTGAGCCATACAACCGTTTGGCGCGCTGAACGCTCGCGGCAGATCCGGCCATACGCGGCGCGCGGCGGGGCGGCGGCAGATCCGGCCGGTCGGTCCGACCGAGCCGGCTCACCGACAGACCGAGGACTACTCCCGCGCAGGAACTGGTGGTTGACCTACTCCGGGGTTATCGTCCCGGGCGCCGATCTCGGCGAGCTCGCCGGCCGGTTTCTCCGTGCGAGCACGCCACTCCTCTCCTCGGGGAGCGCGGTCGACGAGGATGATCCCGATCGCGGCATCATGGCGAGGCCGTCGTGGTGATCGTGAAGCTCGCCTCGGCGGTGAGCTCGGGCTTCTCGGTGTCCCTGGCACGGAGGGTCACCGTCTCGGTCCGCGGCTCCCCGGGTGTGTCCCACGTCAGCACGCCGGTCTCGGGATCGATCGCCGCCCCCTTCGGGCCGGCGGCCAGCTCGTACCTGACCGGGCGGGCCAGGTGCAGGTTGACCGGCCAGGACCCATCCCCCTCGAAATACGGCGACTTCGTCCGGTCCTCGGACCAGAGGACGACGTAGCGCTGGATGCGGTTCGACCGGCTCGTCATTGTTGACGATCCCGAGGTTGAACCGGAGGGTCGCTCCCGGCCCGGGCGGCGTGACCTCGGCGCCGTCGTCGACGTCGATGGCGGCCAGCGGGATCCGGAATTCGACGATGTATCCGCCGGGGAATGTCGAGGTCTTGGCGACGTAGTCCCCGTCGCTCGTGCCGATGCCGGTGGCATACTTCCGACCGTGGGCCCCCGAGGCCGCCTGGAACCCTTCGCGGTTCCCCGCCGGCTCGTTGGGCCTGAGGTCGCCCCCGACTCGGTCCCCGTCGAGGAAGAGCTCGACGCCGTCGTTGAACGCAGCGTGCGTGACGTCCGGCCTGTCGATCAGGACGTCGTCTCGCACCTTGACGGCGACGAAGAGGTTGTCGTGGGTATAGGCCACGTACAACTCGGCGGAGAGGTCGTCCGGACTCTTGGCGGGGTTCGGCGCGGTGAAGACGTCACGCCCCGGGTTCTTGTCGTCGGTGAAGTCGATCGCCAGCGGCGGGCCGTACTCGTCGGGCCCGATCTGGCCGTCGGCGACGGGGGACCTGGTCCGGAACGGCGCCGACAATCGGAACGATCCCGGGCGCCGTTTCGCGGCGCATCATGCCGCAGTTCCACCACGCCGAGCGGCAGCCTCAGCTCCCGGCCGGCTGGTGCCGTCCGGTCGATCAGCACGATGTCTCCGAGGCGTCGCCGGCCCACGAGATGCTGGACTTCGCGACGGAGGACCGACGCCTCGAGCCAGTCCACGAGCGAGATGGGAGGTGTCGGGTGGGCCGCGCGATCGGCGAACTCGGACTCCTTCTGCACCATCCAATCTTCCGCCTTCGCGCACCAGCGACCGGCCTCATCGGGTTGCCCCGATTTCCAGCGTGCCAGCGCCAGGGCGTACCAGTTCCTCACGCTGTCTTCCCCGGCGTCGATCGAGGATCTCAGATGTTTCGCGGCTTCCTCGGGGTGGCCGGATCGGAGGTGCGCCAGGCCGAGGGCGTGTCGATTGGCGGCGTTCCCCGGCTGTTTCGCCACGGCCTGCTCGGCCCAGGAGATCAGCCGCGACGGGTCGACGGGGCCATCGGGGGCCAATCCGCAGGCCCGGACCAGCATCGTCCGGACGAATGGCCCCTCGGTCTTCCCGAATCGCTCGGCCAGCCGGGCGCACCATTTTCGATGGGCCGCGGCGTCTCCCTCGAGCAGCAGGATGGCCGCGTATTCGACGAAGGCATCCTCGGGATCCGGGTGATCGTGGATCATACGATCGTACGCGGCCAGGGCCTCGTCGCACTTGCCGAGCCAGGCGAGGTAACGTCCCCGCTCCTGCCAGAGCAGCGAGTCCTCGGGTCGCGACGCGACGACGCGACGGAAGACGTCGTCGCGTCGCGCGACTTCACCGGCGAGCGCCTCCGCCCGGTTGTCCCACGCACCGTGTCGGGCGGGGACCATCGCGTACAGCCGCTCGAGCGTGGCCGCGGCCCGGTCCGACCAGCCTTTCTTGCCCACATCGGCCCCGAAGGCGCGAGCGATCTCCTCCGGGTCGCTCGAGAGCTTGAGCTTCAAGACGTGCGCGCCTTCCCAGTTGGAGACCCTGGCCAGCAGCGTATTCCACCCGGCGCGGAAATGCACCAGGACGGGGACGAGAGGGTCGTACACCAGGGGCTGGGCCAGGATCAGCTCGCCGTTGCACCAGAACCGCAGCCAGTCGTCGTTGGCGATCAGGACCACCGCGTCGCGCTCCTCGGGGGCGTAGACGCGGGCGAGGACGTAGGCGGAGGTGCGATCATCGGGCCGGCCCGGGGTCGCCAGGTCGATGAGGCCGTCCGCGTTCGGCGTGACGGGCTTCCAGGCCAGCATCGCCTTGCCGTCGGGACCGGCGACGGGCCGCGACGGGTCGGGGCTCGATTCCGGCGGGAGCGGCCGGGCCAGCTCGAACTCGAGCCTGTCCGGGTCGAACGGATACGGTCCGACGACCCAGGTCCCGGCCAGGAACCAGCGAGGTTGGGCGTCCCTGGACCTGAAGAGGCGGACGAGATCGGCCGAGACCTTGTCCCATTCGCCCCGACGGGCGAGCAGCGCGGCTCGCGCTCGCAGGAGCGTGGCGTCGTCGGGGTGCGAGGCGAGCGCCCGGTCGAACAGGGTCAAGGCGCGTGTCCAGGCGGCCGTGGCTTGCGGGCCTCGGCCCGTCTCGGCGAGGGCCCGGGCCGCGGAGGCGATCACCCCAGCATCATCGGGCCGCACGGCCAGGGCCGCGGCGAGCGCCTGCTCGGCCTCGCGTTCGCGGCCCATCCCCGCCAGCGATCGGCTGCGGACGAGCAGGAGGTAGGGGGAATCCGCACCCGGCTTGCCGGTGAGCCGGGTGGGGACCTCGCGGCGGAACACCTCCCTCAGCATGACGATGTCGATCAATTCCAGGATAGGAGGTTTTCCCGTGTCTTCGATCCGGGACCGGATGTTGTCGTCGTACGAGCGAGAGGCACGTTCCGACTCCAGGGCGGCCTCGTCGATCCGCCCGAGATCCTGGTGGATCAGCGCCAGCATCATCTCGTTGGCGAGATAATTCCACAGATGGGCCGGGGTGGCCTGGAGGATCTCCATCGCCCGGGCCGGATGGCCCGCACGCGTATGGATCATCGCCGCGTGGAGGATGAACCAACTGTCGTCACGGTGGCGAGCGAGGTCGGCATCGACCATGGGGACGAGGGCCTCCATGTCGTCGAGTGCCTTCGGACCGAGCCAGCAGGACCGGTAGAGGTTGAACTTGTACTCGGCGGCCTTGAACTGCTTGAAGAGCTCGGCGCAACTGGCACGGTAACCGGCCTGGTCGCCGGCTCGCAGCCGGAGCATGGCGTGGAGATACCAGAAGTGGCCTGTCGTCCTGGGCCAGGCTCGCGGGGTTCCGCCGGAAGACGCGGTCCAGCAGCTCGCCGGCCTCCTCCCAGAGCCCGAGCTGGAGGACCTTATCGGCGACGAGGATCCGCGCGTTGTCGAGGTCGTTCCGCGCGGGGCTGTCGTCGGGCTCGTCGCGGAGGGCGGCCTCCATACCTCGCAGCGCCGCCGTCCACTCGCGGTCGGCCTCGTCGAGCCGCATGCCCTTCCAGAGGACCACGCCGATGGCCAGGCGAGTCCACGCGGCGTCGAGCCGATCGCGCAGGTCGGCGGGCTCTTCCGCGGCCAGCGCATCGCGGGCGGCCAGGGCTTCCCGCAGGGTCTTCTCGGCCTCGCCCAGCCGGCCGAGGTCGGTGAGGACCTGGCCGACCGCGTGCTGGCTCGCCGCCAGGTCGGCGCGGTGGCGCCGGCTCCGGGGCTCTTCCCTGGCCAGTTTGGCGCGGAGGGCGACGGCCTGCTGACCGGCTTCGAGCCTGTCCGCGGGCGTCCCCGATCCGGCCCGCGCGGCCAGGGCCGCGGCCTCATCGGCCGCCTGCCTCCGGGCGAGGAGGGCCTGGAAGTCGGCGCGGCCGCGGAGGATCGCCAGGTCCTCGTCGGCCCGCATGTGCGCGGCGGTCGGCGATCCTCCGATCTCGATCGATCGGCGGAGGCCATCCATCGCGCCGGCGACGAGCCGGTCGCGCTCCCGACGACCCTCCACGCCGTCGGCCTCGACGAGCGCGACGGCCAGGGCCCGGGCACAGGCCAGGTTATACAGGTTGACGCCCGTCTTGCGCGGCCGGTCGTCGAGCGCCCGTCCCGCCACGCCGAACCACTCGGCCGCCTCGGCCTTGCGGCCGCCGGCGACGAGCAATCGAGCCAGGCCGAGCGAATCCGCGTGGAGTCGTGCCCAGAGCACTGGCACGTCGGGGTTCTGGCCCGCCATGCGTCGCCAGTGCTCGACCGCTCGCTGATACGCCCCGATGGCCTCGTCCGACCGACCCAGGGCCTCGAGGGTCCGCGCGACGTTCTCATAGCTCGTCCCCAGGAAGCGGCCGTAGAGGACGACCTGGGGGGCCCTGGCGACGGCGGCTTCTCCGCTCTCGACCGCCCGGACATACATCATCAGAGCATCCTGCGGGTGCTTCTGTCGGTGGAGCACCACACCGAGGTTGTTGAGCGTCGCACCCAGGTTGATCCGGGCCTGGGGATCATCTGGAAACTCGCGGACCAGGCCCTCGCGCAGGGCCAGCGCCTTGCGATGCGCCTCCAGGACCTCGCCGACCTTGGCGGGATCCCCCTGGCTGGTCGCGCGCGTGTTGTAGGCTTCGGCCAGGTCGCGGCGATAACGCCGGTCGCCCGGGTCGGCCTTGACCAGCCCCTCATAGATCGCGATCGATTCCGGGATTGCGCCCAGGTGGAGCTGGCAATCGCCCAGCCCGGCCCGTACGTCGCGGTCATCGGGCTTCTCCCGGGCCAGCGCTTCGTAGATCGCCCGCGCCGCCGTGAACGACTTGTGCCCTCCGGCACCGTCGCCGAGGTCGTTCTGGATCGCGCCGACGCGCCGATGAACGTCGGCCAGCGCCGCGCGGAGGCCCGGGTCGTCGCCGCGTTGTCTGAGGAACTCGTCGTAGAATCGCAGTGCCGAACGGAGCAGGTCGCGGCGCAGCGCCTGGAGGCCCGGGGCCCGGAGCAGCGCGTCCTCGGTGACCCTGGTCAGGAACTGGTCAACCGCGGCGCGGGCCTGCGCCTCGCCGGCCTCGGCCCGCACCCGCTGGCGGTCCCGCTCGGCCGCGCTGGCCTTCGTCCGGGCCTCGCTCTCCCTGGCCGAGATCAGGGCGCCTTCCTTCTCCTTCACGGCCGCGGCCAGGTCCCGGCTGGTCCGCGCGATCCGCATGTTGGCGATCGCCAGCACGACGATGGCCGTCATCAGTCCGGCGATCGCCGCCGCCGAGGCCGCCGCCACGCCCTTGTTGCGCCGGCACCACCGCCAGGCCTGCTCCCCCAGGCTCGAGCGTCGGGCCAGCACCGGCTTGTCCGCGAGGAACCGACCGCAGGTCCTCGGCCATCTGCCCGGCCGTCGCGTAGCGGTGCGCCGGCTCCTTGGCGATCGCCTTCAGGACGATCGTCTCCAGGTCGCGCGGGACCTTCCTGTCCAGCTTCCGCGGCGGGGCCGGGGCATCGTGCATCACCCGGTCGATCAGCCTGGCGCGGTTGGGCTCCTGGAACAGGTACTGGAGCGTCAAGCAGCTCGTAGAGCGTCGCCCCCAGCGAATAGACGTCGCTGCGCGGGTCGGACCAGCCGTCGAACCGCTCGGGCGCCATGTACCTCAACGTGCCGACGATGTCGCCGGTGTGGGTCAGCGCGTCGGTCCCCTCGGCCTTGGCCAGGCCGAAGTCGGTGACCCAGACCGTCCCCCTGCCGTCCAGCAGCAGGTTCGACGGCTTGATGTCGCGGTGCACGATCCCCTGCGAATGCGCGTAGGCCAGCGCCTCGGCGACCTGCAGGCCCACCCGCGCCACCGACCGATAATACTGGTCCTCGGCCTGGGTGCCCGAGAGCTCCGAATGGCCCGAGAGACCCGAGGCGCCGGACGCGGGCGATCCGGGCGAGGACGCCGAGGAATCCGCGAGCCCCGCCTCCGTAACCGACGCACCGCCGGTATCGACGAGGACATCCGCGTCGCTCGCGGGTTCGACCTCGTCCTCCCCCGCGGCGAACTGCCCGGTCAGCAATCCGTGGGTCACGGCGAGCGTCCTGGCGCGGGCCGCGCGGATCGCGAGGGCTCGGCCGGCGCCGGCGCCCCGGATCGGGCGACCCTCAATCGTTTGAGCTCGTCGAACACCTCGTCGAGCCCCTGTCCCGGGATGAACTGCATGGCATAGTAGTGCACGCCGTCCTGCTCGCCGACGCCGAAGACCGGGACGATATTGGTGTGGTGCAGCCGGGCCGCCGACCGCGCCTCCAACTGGAACCGCTCCAGGTGCGACGAGCCCGCCAGGCTGGAGGCCGGCAGCACCTTCAACGCCACGTGCCGGCCCAGCGACTGCTGCACGGCCTCGTAGACCACGCCCATGCCGCCCCGGCCGATCTCGCGGAGGATGAGATAGTCGCCGAGTTGCCGCGGGGCCGCGCGGCGGCCTCGGGATCGCCGGGGGTCGCCGGCGCCCCGGTCGCGGTTCCCCCGGGCGAGTCATTCAGCTCGAGCTCGACCAGCGCCGGCAGGAGGTCGCGGATCTCGCCGGCGAGGTCGGGGTACCTGTGGGCGTACTCCTCGATGCTGGGCCGTTCGCCGGCGCGGAACCGGGCGATGAACGAGTCGGCCAGCCGCTCGATCGGGTCGCGGTCGGAGGACGAAGGCGACGCGGATTCCTCGTCGGCCATGGTTCGGGCTCCCTCGGGGCTGGTGTTGCGCTGCGATTCAGAGCTCGCCGAGCCCGCCGGGCCGGCTCGCCAGGATGTCCTTGAGCCGGATGAGGGCGCGGGCGTAGCGCTTGCTCGCGGCCGACTTGTCGAGGCCCAGCACCTCGGCGGCCTCGCCGTTGGAGAGGTGCTCGAAGTGCCGCAGCGCCAGGATCTCGCGGTCGAGCGGGTCGAGGCTGTTGAGCGACTCCTGCAGTCGGATCTTCCGCTCGGCCCGCTGCGCGGCCTGACTCGGCGAGGTGTGCCGGCCCAGGAGCTGCGCCGCCAGCGCGGCCGTGGTCGTCTCGGGCATGGCGCCGCGATAGAGCGAAATCTCTCTCCCCGCGTCGCGGGCCTGGGCCCCCAGGTGATGGCGGTGCTGCTCAAGCAGCCGCTGGCCGGTGATGTACCTCAGCCAGAGGAAGAATGGCATCTTCGGGTCCTGGCGGTACTCCGCCAGGCGGCGGCTGGCCTCCAGCATCGCGTCCTGGATGATGTCCGAGGCGTCCACCCGCCCCTGGAGACGGCGGTCGAGTCGCATCGCCACCATGCGCCGCAGACGGTCGCGATGCCGGGCCAGCAGCTTGTCCCACGCCTCCTGGTCTCCCCGGACGGCGCGGTCGATCAGGCCCTGCGTCTCAACTTCACCGGGATCGAGGGGGCGTTTCGGTGATTCGTCCATGGCCTTCATCATAATGACCTAACTGCAAGGCCGGCCGGGTTGGGGACAGGAACATCGTGGATTTCCCGTGGAATCCGATCGAGTATCATGGGTCGAGCTCGCGGGATGGGCCTCGCTCGGCGACCGCCCGCGGAGTACCCGACCCAACCGCCGTCATCGCTCCTGCCCGACGAAAGGCCCCCCGATGCCCTCACCAGC
>CAVYTQ010000030.1:0-53827 GCA_963771445.1 uncultured Planctomycetota bacterium
AGGAGCCGGCTCCCACAACCGACCGGACCGGCCCCGGGCCGGCCGACCGCCCGATTACAGCGGCCCGGCCCGGCCCTGTTTTTTGTAGAAGGGAGCTCCTGCTCCCGATCCGGTCGGCCCGATCCGGGCGGCATCGGCCCGGCCGATCGCCGGCAGGAGCCGGCTCCCACAACCGACCGGACCGGTCGTCTGGCCGGCCGGATTCGTCTTCTTGTAGGAGGGAGCTCCTGCTCCCGATCCGGGTCGGCCGACCGGCCTGGCCGATCGCCGGCAGGAGCCGGAAGGAGTGAGGCGCCAGGGGCCAGGGACGAGGGGCGAGGAGGACCGGCACGAGACGGTGCGGCTTCGGCCCGGCCGATCGCCGGCAGGAGCCGGCTCCCACAAGAGAATCGGCCCGGCCCGGCCGTTCGCCCGGTCGGCGGGGGCCTCCGACCCGTCTGCGGCCCGGCGCCGGCCGACCGATCGCCGGCAGGGCCGGCTCCTGCCGAAGACCAAGGATCGGTCGGTTCCGGCCGGGCCGTAGTCTAGCCGAGCAATCCGCGATCCAGCACGCCATGCCGGTGAGCTGCCGGTCGATTCACGAAACCCGAGGGCCGCCCCCGCCACCGAGGCCAGCGACAAGCCGCGGGCCGCTCGTCTTGTCTTCTTTCGCGCTTTCGTACTTTCGCGGTTTCGTGATCAAGGGACCGGCCTCGCGCCGGGCTCTCCCGGCGGGACGGCCCCGCCAACCCGGTCACCGCGTCAACACCAGGCCAGGCGGGCCTCGCAATGCTCGGCCCTTCGCGAACGCCTGGCCTTCCGAACTCATCCTGTGCACGCTCACCGATACTCAATTCAACGGAGATGCTGCGAGATTGTGGACTGAAGTTTCTCATGCCCGGCTCGAATCTTTGGCAGCCGCAACGCGTGGCGCCGCGGCGGCCGCTCCACTCGCCTTGTGCGAATCGCCGGATCGGGCTATCCTCCCCGCCGAGTCCAGCTCCCGGGACGGTCCGGGCGGCCCCTGGCGGGCTGCGCGGCATCCGAAAACGAACCTCATTCGCGCGGTCCTTGCCCCTCGAAGCCTCACCTCTGGAGAGTCCGCCGTCGCTCGTCGCCCAGGAGTCCGGACGGTCGCGGTGCGCGCACGCGCAAGGGCACCGCGGCGAACGAGGCACTCGACAGGAGGAGCTGGGAATGGTGCCAGTGGGACGGAACGAACGGGCGGAGAACCGCCGGCGGCGGGCGGCGTGGATCCTGGGTCTCGGGCTGGGGCTAGGACTCGGCCCTGTCCTCGCGGCGGCCGGGCCGGGCGAGGGACGGGACGGCGAACCGCCGGCCGGCGCGAACAGCAAGGGCAACGCCAACGCCAGTGCCAAGGCGGCCGAGCTGGCAGGCAAGCGGGTCGTGCCCCGGCATGCGGGGTTTGCGCTCCGCGACCAGCCCGACGCGACCGGCCCCGGACGTCTGCGGGCGCCCGGTCGCACGGCGGCCGGCGACATCTACCAGGTCGAGGGGGTCGAGGGGGCCTCGGTGCGCCTGCACCTCGACGGCGGCCCCGCCGCCTGGGCCGACGCCGACGCCGTCGTGCCGGTCAACCAGGCCGTCGCGTACTTCAGCGAGGCGATCGCGGCCAACCCCAAGGATGCGTTCGCCTACGCGATGCGGGCCAAGATGCTGCTGATCGAGCGCGAGGACGCCGAGCACGCGCTGGCCGACTGCGACGAGGCGATCCGCCTGGATCCCAACAGCCCGCTGGCCTACGAGGTCCGCGGCGCCGTGCGCTCGGCCCGCGACGAGTACGACAAGGCGGTCGCCGACTTCTCGCAGGTGATCCGGCTCCGCCCCGATGAAGCCGCCGCGTATGGGCACCGCGGCGCGGCCTACACGGCGCTCCGCCAGTTCCCCCGGGCGATCGCCGACTTCACCGAGGCCATCCGCAAGGACCCGAAGGACGCCGCCGCCTACACCAGCCGCGCCATGACCTGGATGATGATGAACCAGGCGGAGAAGGCCATCGCCGACTTCGACGAGGCGCTCAAGATCAACCCGCAGGACATCGACGCCTATGCCGGCCGCGCCGCGGCCGCCGGCGCAGAAGGGCGACGTCGACCACGCCATCGCCGACTACACGCGGATCATCCGCCTCGAGCCCAAGGCCGCGCCGGCGTACGAGTCCCGCGGCGCCGGCTGGCGCGAGAAGAAGGAATTCGACAAGGCGATCGCCGACTTCAACGAGGCCATCCGCCTCGACCCGAAGAACCCCGGCGTGTACCTCGCCCGCGCCCTGACCTGCGCGAGAAGCGGGAATATGACCGGGCGATCGCCGACTGCGACACGGCGATCAAGCTCGGACCGGAGGCCGCCGACCCGTATGCCGTCCGCGCCGGCATCTGGACCGACAAGACCGAGCACGACCAGGCGATCGCCGATTACACGCGGGTGATCCAGCTCGACCCGAGGAACGCCTGGGCGTACTGCAACCGAGGGCTGGCGTGGTTCGAGAAGCGCGACTACGACCGGGCGCTGCTCGACCTCGACCGCTCGGTCCGGCTGGACCCCGGCAGCCCGTGGTCGTACTCGAACCGCGGGATGGTCTGGTACGAGAAGAAGGCCTATGACAAGGCGGTCGCCGACCTGGAGCGCGCGCCTGAAGCTGGACCCCGACAACCCCGACGCGCTCAACGGCCGCGCCTGGATCTGCGCGACGTGCGACGTGGCGAAGTACCGCGACGGCAAGCGCGCCGTCGAGCTGGCGACGCGGGCCTGCAAGCGGACCGAGTGGAAGGAGCCGGGCGTGCTCGACACGCTGGCGGCGTCGTGCGCCGAGGCCGGCGACTTCGCCGCCGCCGCGAAGTGGCAGGCCGCGGCCAATGCATTGTTCCCCGAGGGCAAGGAGAAGGCCGAGGGCACCGCCCGGCTGCAGCTCTACCAGGCGCGGAAACCCTTCCGCGTGACCGAGCCCTGAGAAGCGGGGCTCCGCCGATCATCCCAGGCCGGGGGTTCCGGATCGGGTCACACCGGATACCCCGGCGCGGGATGAGCCGACAATCGGACGTCGCTCGATTCCTCCGACGCGTGCCCTTCGTGCGATCCGTGGTCAGGGCCGAGCCTCAGATTCGACCGCGGATCTCGCGGAGGGCACGGATCGGCCGGATCGGACAGTACAGCAAGACGACGCATTCGGGAGAGCCATCCCATGTGGCGAGCGGTCGGTGAAAGAACGGATTGGATCGGCCGGGTCGGAAGCCTCTCGCGGGTGGGTGCCGCGCTCGCGCTCGCGGCGCTGGGCCTCGTCGGTGGCGCGCGGGGTGACGCGGCTTCCGACGTTGCCCGGGTCGGACAACGGGTCATCGCGCGGGCCGGACGCTTGCCCCTCCGCGACGATCGCGGGGCGATCGCGGCCGTCGGCGGCGACGGGCAGGTCTATCGGGTCAACGGGGTGGACGGGCATCGGTTGCGTCTGAGCGCCGAAGGCAAGGCACTCCAGGGCTGGGCATCGGCCGATGAAGTCATGACCACCGGGCCGCACGTCGATCCGACCGTCCGCCGGGCCGACGCCCGGGCGGATCGCGGGCTCGGCTCGGCCCTCACGGCTCCGCTGCGGCATGTGCGGTCGAATGCCGCCCTCCGCCAGATCCCGGACGCGGTGAGCCGCAAGGACTATGACCGCGTGATCGCCTTTTCCGACGAGGTGATCCGACTCGAGCCCGATCGGTTCGAGGGTTACTTCTACCGCGGCAGGGCGCAGCTCGAGAAGGGCCGCGTCGACGAGGTCATCGCCGACCTCACCGAAGCGATCCGGCTCGAGCCCGCGAATGTCACTGGATTTACCCTTCGAGCCAGGGCACTGACGATGAAGGGCCAGACCGACCGGGCGATCGCCGACTGCGACGAGGCGGTCCGGCTCGCGCCGCGGAGTGCCAGCTCCCATGCGACGCGCGGTCTCGTCCGGCTGAGCCGGAGCGAATGCGACCAGGCGATCGCCGACTTCACCGAGGCCATCCGCCTCGACCCGAACAATGCCGTCTCCTATGGCAACCGCGCCCTGGCCTGGCTCAGGAAGAGGGAGTACGACCGGGCCCTGGCCGACTGCGACGCTGCGGTCCGGCTCGGCCCTGATCTCGCGTTCGCCTACGCCGTGCGCAGCGGCGTATGGCTGAAGAAGGGCCAGACCGCCAGGGCACTGGCCGACGCCGAGGAGGCGATCCGGATCGATCCTCGTAACGCCGAGGCCCATGCCGCCCGCGCGAGGGTCCGAGAGGCCGAAGGACGGCTCGAACTCGCAGCGCGCGACGTCGAGCAGGCGGTCCGGCTGGCACCGGACAACCCGCGGATACCTGGGCGGACGGGCCTGGCTGCGGAAGTTGATGGGAGAGTACGACGCGGCCCTCGCCGACTACGACCGGATGATCCGGCTCGATCCCCGCGACCCCGAAGCGTTGAGGTTTCGCGGCCAGGTCTGGTTCGCCAGGAGAGAGTGGGATCGGGCGATCGCCGACTTCACCGCAGCGATCCGGCTCGACCCGCGCAATCCGCGATTGTACATCGATCGCGGTACGGCCTGGATCGCTCGCGACCCCGAAAAAGCCCTCGCCGACCTCGACGATGCCCTCCGCCTCGATCCGACAAGTGGCGAAGCTCACATACAGCGCGGCCAGGCACGGATGTATGCCGGCCAGTACGCCCAGGCCGAGCTCGAGTTCCTCAGGGGCCTGCGGCTCGATCCGGAAAATGCCACTGCCCGAAAACTACGCGAGCAGAACGCGCAGCAGGAGGACCGAGCTCGAGAAGGCGAAGGCCGAGTTCGCCCGCGCGACTGATCGGAGCCTGACCGGCGGGACCTTCCGATCCCCGAGGAACGCCCTCCCTTCCTCCCGGTGGAAGCCATCCCACGCTACGCCAGGGGGACCGGCGAAGAAGCCGACGGCCGCCTGCTCCTTCCCCCGCACATCATGTACTGGGAAAGCCCCCTGGAATCGCCACAGCCGCGGCCGTCGCCAACGCTCGAACAGCAGCACGCCGCGATCCAGGCCGCCACCCGCGCCTGCGAGGCGTCCGGCTGGAAAGACCCGGCGAAGCTCGACGAGCTGGCGGCGGCCTATGCCGACGCGGGCGACCTCGGCGCCGCAGCGAGGCAACGCGCCGTGAGCGCGGCGACGCAACTGTGCGCCTCTCGGGCTGGCGCGACCCCGCGATGCTGGACGACCTGGCCGCCGCATGGGCCGAGGCGGGCGACTTCCCCGCCGCCGCGCGGTGGCAGGCGCAGGCCAACGACCTGCGGCCCGCCGGCAAGGAACGGGCCGACGGCGAGCGGCGGCTGAAGCGCTACCAAGCCGGCAAGCCCGATCACGGGGTCACGTGCCGACCGGCGGCCGGGCCTCCAATGAGGACAATCCCATGCGGCGATCCGTCGGAGATGCGGACGGCGGCCGGCCCGGGGCGGGTCTCCGGCAGGCCGCGGCGGCGATAACGCTGGGGCTGGTCGCGATGGCTCCGGCCGTCGCGGCGGCCGGCGGCAGGACCGACGAGCCGCCCGGCGTGGCGACCGGCCGGCCCGCCGGGTCCGGGACCGTTGATGGCCGGCACGAGAACAATGCGGCTCGGGATGTCTACCGTCGCGGCGTGGCGGCATTCGACATGGGCGACAACGACGCGGCGATCTTGCTGCTCACCGAGGCGATCCAGCTCGACCCGCTCCTCGCCACCGCCTACGCCCAGCGCACCGCGCCTGGGGCCGCAAGGGCGAGCTGGAGAAGTCTCTCGCCGATTGCGATGCAGCCATCCGGATCGACCCGCACCTGGGCATCGCCTACGGGTGCCGCGGGGCGGCGCGCCGGCCCGGAACGAGGTCGCCCTCGCGCTGGCCGATTTCGATGAGGCCATCCGGCACGACCCCCACGACACCAGGGCGTTGGGCAACCGCGGCTTGGCCCGGTTGATGAAGGGCGAGCTCGACAAGGCCCTCGACGACTGCGAGGCGGCCATCCGGATCGACCCGAAATACGCGGCGGCCTACAACACCCGCGGCGCGGCCCGAGTCGCGAAGAGGGAGTACGACAAGGCCCTCGCCGACTTTGACCTGGCCATCCGGCTCGACCCGGTGGACGCCGGGGCCTACAGCAACCGGGCCGCGGCCAGGCTGGGGAAGAGGCAATTCGACAGGGCCCTCGACGACTGCGAGATGGCCATCCGGCTCGACCCGAAGTTGGCGATGGCGTACAGCAACCGAGCCGCGGCCCGGCTCGGTAAGAGGGAGTACGACAAAGCTCTCGACGACTGCGAGGTGGCGACCCGACTCGACCCGAAGAACGCCATGGACTATGGGAATCGCGGCCATGCCCGGATGGGCCGGCATGAGCTCGGCCTCGCGATCGCCGACTTCACCGAGGCCATCCGACTCGAGCCGGGCAAGGCTGAGAATTATTGCGCTCGAAGGGACGCCTGGTGTGCGACGGACGAGCCGGACAAAGCCGTCGCCGACGGCACCGAGGCCATCCGACTCGAGCCGAAGGACGCGAAGCATTACGTCGAACGCGCCTTCGCCTCGGGAATGAAGCAGGAGCACGACAAGGCGATCGCCGACTGCGTCGAGGCGATCCGGCTGGACCCCGGGCTCGCCGATGCCCACAGCCTCTGCGCCGCCGCCTGGCTGGGCAAAGGTAACCCCGACAGGGCGAGGGCCGAGGCCGACGCGGCGATCCGGATCGAGCCCCGCAACGTCAGGGCCTACGTCGCGCTCCCTGTCCTGGCAGGCCAGGGGTGAGATCGAGCCGGCCATGCGCGACCTCGATGAGGCCGTTCGTCTCGACCCCGACAATCCCAGATTCCTGGTCCTTCGGGCTTGGCGGTGGCTCGAGCGGGATGCGCCCGACAAGGCCCTCACCGACCTCGACCGGGCGATCCGAATAAATCCTCGCGATGCCGAGGCATTCCTCTATCGTGGTCGGGCCTGGCTGGATCGGGAAGACTTCGACAGGTCCATCGCCGACACCACGGAGGCGATTCGGCTGGAGCCCAGGCTCGCCGCTGCGTGGGAGCAGCGCCCGGGCCTGGCGGAGGAAGGGCCGCCCCGACAACGCCGAGTCCGACCTCGCCGAGGCGGGCCGCCTCGATCCCCTGGCCGCCCGTCTGACTCGCCTCAATGAGTTTCCTCGACCCGCAGGGCGGGACTGGGTGTCGAACGTTCGGCAAGTCGGATTGGCAGGGTCCATCAGGCATCCCGAAGCCAGCACCCGTGGAAAGCTCTCTGGATTTCCATCCCGAGACGGCGCCGACGCCCGACGAGAAGCAGGCCGCGATCCAGGCGGCGACGCGAGCCTGCGACGCCTCGGACTGGAAGGGCCCGGCGAAGCTCGACGCCCTGGTGACCGCGTACGCCGAGGCGGGGGATCTCGACGCCGCGAACGAGCATCGCGCCGCCGCCGACGCGACGCGCCTCTGTGCCCTGGGCGGCTGGACCGAGCCTGCGATGCTGAACGACCTGGCCTCGGCCGGCGACCTCGCCGCCGCCGCGCAATGGCAGGCGCGGGCCAACGACTTGCAAGCCGACCCGAAAGCCAGGGCCGACGGCGAGCAGCGGCTGAAGCTCTACCGGGCCGGCAAGCCCGATCGCCGGGCCCCGCCCTCGACCGGCGGCCGGCCTCTCGAATGAGGACAATCCCGTGCAGCGATCAGTTGGAGCGAGTGCGGCGACCGGGCGGCTCGGGGGTCGATCCCCCCGGATCGCCGGGGCGATCCTGCTGGGCCTGGCCGCGGTGGCGACGGCCGCACCGGCGGGGGACGGGTCGCGGCGGGCGAGCCCCGCGGAGGTCGTCCGGGACAACGTCGCGGCGGCCGTGAATCCGATCAAGGTCGGAGTGTCCTACGGCTTCTGGCTGCTCGGCACCCTCGCCTACGAACGGGGGCAGGACGAGACGGCCCTCGCCGACTTTACCGAGGCCATCCGACTCGACCCCGGCAACGACGCCGCGTACACCGGCCGCGCCGCGGTCTGGGACCGGAAGGGCGAGCGGGACAGGGCGATCGCCGATCTCGACCAGGTGATCCGCCTCGAGCCGGAGGACGACTCGGCGCTGGTCGACGCGGGCGGCTCTGGGGCGAGAAGGGCCGGTTCGACAGGGCCGTCGTGGATTACAGCGAGGCCATCCGCATCGACCCCCGAAACGTCGAGGCCTACTGCCGACGCGGTTGGGACCGGCGTCAACTCGGGCGGCACGACGAGGCGCTGGGCGATTACGACGCGGCCATCCGGATCGACCCGACGGTTGGGGAGGCTTACGCCGGTCGCGCCGGGTCTGGACCGCAACGAAGCAGTACGACCGGGCCATCACTGACCTCTCCGAGGCGATGGTACGCGGCGCGAGGGATGCCGACAACCTGATCGAACGCGGCCGGATCCGGAACATGCGGGGCGACTACGACCCGGCGATCGCCGACTTCACCGAGGCCCTCGGCATCGCGCCCGGCAATGCCCGGGCCTTCTCGCTGCGCGGCTGGGCCTGGTCCAGGAAGCACGAGCACGAGAAGGCCGTCGCGGACCTCGACCGGGCGATCGAGCTCGATCCGCGCTTGGCCCGGGCCTTCTCCAATCGCGCCTCCGTCTGGATCGAACGCAAGGAATATGACAAGGCCATCAGCGACCTGTCCGAGGCCATCCGACTCGATCCCCGGTCGGTCGAGCTCTACACCCAACGCGCCTGGACCTGGGGCGAGAAGGGTGAGTACGCCGAGGTGATCGCCGATTGCTCGGAGGTGATTCGCCGCGATCCCACGAATTCGTGGGCCTATGCCGGGCGCGGCCGCGCCTGGCATGCAAGTGGGCGATACGACCGAGCGCAGGCCGATTACGACGAGGCGGTCCGCCGGAATCCCCGCGAGATCGAGGCCCACGGCGGCCGCGCCTGGCTCCGCGCCACGTACCCCGACGAGCGATTCCGCGACGGCAAGCTGGCCGTCGAGTCGGCCACGCGGGCCTGCGAGCTGGACGGCTGGAAGGACGCGTCCTACCTCGAGATCCTGGCGGCCGCGTATGCCGAGTCGGGCGACTTTGCCGCCGCCGTCCGCTGGCAAACCACGGCCCTCGAACGAACCGCCGAGGACGCGTCGAAGGCCGAATGCGCCGCGCGGCTGGAGCTCTACCAGGCGCAGAAGCCCTATCGTCAAACGATATAACGCTGGCAAGGAAGAAGGCCACATACGAGCCCGACGCGCCAGCGAGTGGATGGGGGCGTCCGCCGGAATTCGATCGTCGGGCTCGTAGTCAGGCGTCGGCGTGGGGATCGGGTCGCCGGTGCCATGCGATGTGGCTTTGAGGATGGGCGTGGCGTCGGCACGATCGAGGATCCACTCGCTGGCGCGCCGGGCTCGTATCCGCCAGTGTGCGGATCTTCAGCGCCCGCGTAATACCCCGGCCAGAAGGGGCGGAGCTCTGTAGCACGAGCGGCGATTCAATGTGACGGTTCGGATCCGGTCCGCCCGATGCGTTCGGCGGCCTCGGCGCGGAGGCGGAGGATCGCGTCGTCCAGGGGCAGGCCCTGGAGGCGGCGGTCGGTGCGGTCGAAGGTATCCCGGGCGCGGTCGGTGTCGTCGAGCTGCTGATAGGCCATCGCCAGGAAGAATCCATAATGCAGCAGGTCGCCGCGGTTGAGGTCGGCGGCGTGCTCGAGCGCGGTCGCGGCGTCGCGCGGGCCGCCCGCCCGGTACTGCGCGGCGCCCAGGGTCGCCCAGACGACCCAGGAATTCGGCGCGCGGGCGAGCAGCCCCCGCGCGATCCGGGCCGACTCGGGCGGGTCGTGCAGCTCGGCGGTCGGGCCGGCGATCAGCAGCCAGGCGAGGATGTACGGCGCGGCCGGGTCGTCGCCGGCCTCGACCGCGCGTCGCAGCCGCTCGAGCGCCGCAAGGCGTCATCGCGGACCTGCCTGGCTCGGTCCGATTCGGGGAGCGACCGGTCGCGCGCGGCGAGCTCGGCGGATCGCGCCAGGTCGGCCGCGGCGATCGACGCGACCGGCTGGCGCTCGGCCCCCTTGCGCAGGGCTGATCGCGCCCGGCCAGGTCGCCCCGCGCCGCCAGGATCGACGCCAGTCGCGAACAGGCCGAGGCGATCGCGGCGCGGTCGGCGGCGGACTCCGGACGGCCATCGGCGGCCAGCGCCTCGCGGAGCGCGATGGCCCGCCTGAGCGCGACCTCGGCGTCGGCCGCGCGGCCGTCGGCGGGCAGGGCGTTGACCAGCCGGTCGAGTGCCCGCAGCAGCAGGTGGCGGAGGTCGGCGGCGGCGCCGCCGGGATCGGCCGGTCCGATCAACGCGTTGACCACCTTCGCCGCGCGCTCGGCCAGCGGCCGGGCGTCGCGCGGGCGGCCGGACCTCGCCCGGACGTCGGCCAGCGCGAGCAGGGTCTCGGCCAGCTCGCGGCGGTACATCGGCACGCCGGGCGAATCGGCCGCGAGCTGGTCGAACAGCGCCAACGCCTCGCCCAGCCGCTGGTCGGCCTCGGCGAGGCCGCCGGGCCGGGCCGCCGCCAGCGCCTCCCAGCCGATCCAGGGCCCGCGCCAGCTCCTGGCGGTAGACCGGCACGCCCGGGTCGCCGTTGACCAGCGAGCGGTAGGTCGCCACCGAGTCGCGGAAGGCGCGTTCGGCCTCGTCGGGCCGGCCGGAGAGCGCCAGCAGGTCGCCGAGGTTGCCCTGCACGCCGGCCTGCATCTCCCGGCCGTGCGTCCCGCCGACCGTCGAGGCGAGCTCGATCGTCTTGCGATAAGCCTCCTGCGCCTCGGCATGACGGCCGAGCAGGCGGAGCCACAGGCCCAGGCGATGATCGGCGGCCGCCAGCAACGCGCGACCCGCCGCCGTCGCGTCGGGCGAGCCCACGTATTCCCGCGTCAGCTCGACGGCGCAGGCGAGCGCGGGCCGGGCCTCGTCCTTGCGACCAAGGTCCGTCAGGAGCTGGCCGAGGCTGCCGTGGCTTCGGCCCAGGACCTCGAGGAGGAAGCGGTCCCCCGGCCGGCGCGGGATCGACTCGAGTACCGCGATCGCCTGGCGGTACGCACGCTCGGCGTCGGCCGGGTTGCCCAGCGTGCGCTGGATCTCGCCGACGCGGAACGCCGCGACCCCGGCGCGGGCACGCACGGCCGGATCGGGGTCGCGCTCGGTCGCGTAGGCTTCGTAGTATTTCAATGCCTTGAGCAAGAAGTCGCGCTGGATGAGCTGGAGGTCGGGCTGCCGGCCGAGCATCGCGGCGAACTGCGTGTACATCTCGTCGACGGCGCGGCGGGCCTCGTCGCGCTGGCGGCTGGCATCGATGTGGGCGCGTTCGACCTCGCGCCGCCTGGCGACGATCTCGGCCTGCTTGGACAGGACCAGGCCGAAGGCGACCCCCAGCGCGATCGCGATCGCGGCCAGGAGCGGCACCGCGACCAGCAGGGCCGCCGCGTGCCGCCGGGCCCATCGCGCCAGTCGCTCGAGGGGGCCGACGGGGTGCGCCAGGATCGGCCGATCGTCGAGGAATCGGCCCAGGTCGTCGGCGAGCTCCTGCGCGGTCCGATAGCGTGCGGCGGCGTCCTTGGCCATCGCCTTGAGGACGATCGTCTCCAGGTCGCGCGGGACCTCGGGCCGGACGGCGCGGGGCCGCCGCGGCTCCTCCAGCGCGATCCTGCGGAGGAGCTCCTGGCGATTGTTCCCCTCGTAGACCGGGCGGAGGGTGGTCAGCTCGTAGAGCGTCGCGCCGAGCGAATAGACGTCGGTCCGCGCGTCGACCGAGACGCGGTCGGACGCGGCCTGCTCGGGGCTCATGTACCGCAAGGTGCCGAGCACGTCGCCGGGCGCCGTCAGGCTCGCCTCGCCCTGGAACCGCGCCAGGCCGAAGTCGGTGACCCAGAGCTGTCCCCGGGCGTCGACCATCAGGTTCGACGGCTTGACGTCGCGGTGCAGGACGCCCTGCTGGTGCGCGTGGTCGAGGGCCTCGGCGGCCTGGCGTCCCAGCCGGGCGACCTCGCGGAAGAAGGCGCGGTCGCGGGTGGCGGTGGACGTCGCGGTGAGCGTCCATGTCGCCCCGGCGCCCGAGGCGGTGGCGGCCGCGCCGGCCGGCCCGGCCTGGTCGCGCAGGCCGGCGATCAGGTCGGCGAGCGTCGGCCCGTCGACGAGCTGCATGGCGTAGAAATGCACGCCGCCGTGGCATCCCACCGAGTACACCGGGACGATGTGCGGGTGGTTGAGCTGCGAGGCGGCCTGGGCCTCGACGCGGAAGCGGGCGATCTGGCGGGGGTCGATGGCGGCGGCGAACGGCAGGACCTTGAGCGCCACGCGGCGTCCCAGGGCCTTCTCGATGGCCTCGTAGACGACGCCCATGCCGCCGCGGCCGATCTCGCGGACGACCCGGAACCCGCCCAGCTCGGGGCGCGGCCGCGCCTGCATCACCGAGGGCCGGCTCGAAGCCGTCGGACGACAGGCCGAACTGCCCCGAGCCGGCCGGGAATGCGCGACGGGCGAGACCCGCGCCAACCGAGTTGTCGGAGTCCCGGTCCTTAACGCTCGCCGTCTCCCCGGCGAGGGCCTCGGCGGCGGCCTCGACGAGGTGGAGGCTCCGGAGGCAGGTGCGGAGCCGCGGGGCGAGGGCCGGGTGGCGGCGGACCCATTCCTCGGGGTCGACCGGCCGGCCGGCCTCGACCTCGGCGAGGTAGGCGTCGAGCACCGCGGCCAGCTCGTCCTCGGCCTCGTGCTGGGGGAACCAGGCCGTGGTGCCGTTCATCGTGTGCGGACTGTCCGGGGTCATCGGATGTCCTCCAGGGTGCCGCTGAGCCGCTCGAGCGCGCGGGTCCAGAGCATCCGGACGGCACCCGGCGAGCGGTTCATCCGCGCCGCGACCTCCTCGAACCGGAGCCGCTCGAGATTCCGGAGGATGATGACCTCGCGATAGTCGGCGGGCAACGCGGCCAGGGCGTCGGCCAGCAGCACGGCCTGCTCGCGCCGCGCGGCCGCCGCGCTGGGCGACGAGGCCGTCGAGGCCATCATGGACTGCATCCGCGCCGGAACGCTCCAGCACCGCCTCGAGCGATTCCTGGCGGCGGTAGTCGCGCAGTCCGGCCTTCTGCCGACGGGCCTGGTCGGCGAGGTTCCGCACCAGGATTCGCCGCAGCCAGGCCACCACCTCGCGCTCGGTCGCACCCTCGAACCGGGGGAAGTCGCGGTGGGCCTCGAGGAACGTCTCCTGCACCAGATCGGAGGGGTCCAGTTGCAGTCGCAGCGTGGTGCCGATCAGCGTCCGGGCCAGCAACCGGGCATAGTTGCGGTACTGGGCCAGCAGGTCGCCGAACGCCTCGAGGTCGCCGGCGCGCGCACGCTCGATCAGCTCTTCGGCCGTCGAGATCGGATTCGACATCAGCGTGGTCTCCCTGATCCTGGGCGTAACGCCGCATCGATTGTCACGCGCCGGCCGGAAAAACCGTAGCCACCAGCGGCGCTTGACTTCCGTCGCGGTTGCGTCCAGGATCCGGTAAGACGATTCGGGTGGGCGCGGATGTCGCGGGCGTGCGGGAGGATCAGGTCATGACGCGAAACGGGACTCGAAGGACGTTCATGAAGGAGGCGACGATGTCGGCGGCCGCGATGACGGCACTGTCGACCGCGCCCGCCGTCGGCGAAGGGCCGGACGCGGGCGGCGGCGGCACGGCCTATCTCTGCATCACCTGCGGGACCCAGTTCGCCGAGTCGGCGCGGCCGCCGGCCCACTGCCCGGTCTGTGAAGACGAACGCCAGTACGTGGGCCCCGAGGGCCAGAAGTGGACGACGCTCGAGGCATTGCGGGCCTCGCACAAGAACGTCATCAAGGAGGAAGAGGCCCGGCTGTACTCGATCAACACCGAGCCGAAGTTCGGGATCGGTCAGCGCGCTTCCTGATCCAGGCGGAGGGGGGGAACGTCCTGTGGGACTGCGTCGGGCTAATCGACGATGCGACGGTCGCGCGGGTGAAGGAGCTGGGCGGGATCGGCGCGATCGCGGTGTCGCACCCGCACTATTACACGGCGATGGTGGAATGGAGCCGGGCGTTCGGCGGGGCGCCGATCCATCTCCATGAGGCGGAGCGGTCGTGGGTGATGCGGCCCGACCCGTGCATCCGGTTCTGGTCGGGCGAGTCGCTCGACCTGCACGGCGGGCTGAAGCTCGTGCGCACCGGCGGGCATTTCGAGGGCTACCAGGTGCTGCACTGGCCGTCGGCGGTCGGCGGCAAGGGCGCGCTGATGGCCGGCGACCAGCCGCAGATCTGCATGGACCCGAAGCAGGTATCCTTCATGTACAGCTATCCGAATTACATCCCGCTCAACGGCAGCCAGATCCGCCGGGTCGTCGAGTGCCTCGAGCCGCTGCCGTTCGACCGGATCTATGGCGCGTTCTTCGTCCGGGGCAAGGGGATCGTGCCGACGGGGGGCAAGCAGGTCGTGCTCCGATCGGCCGACCGGTATCTGCGGGCGATCCACGGGTGAGCGGGTCTGGGGTCTCGGGCCCGGAAGAGGAGGCGAAACGATGTCGACCGCCGAGATGACGATGACTGCCAGTGAGTTCGGGCGGCGGCCCGATCCCGGTCATCCGGAGGAGCTGGTCCGAGGGAGGATCGTCGCGATGCCGCCGCCCGATCGACGTCATGGGAAGGTGTGTGGGCAGTCTTACTACCTGGTGCGCCAATTCGTGGACACGCGGGACCTGGGGCACGTGCTGAGCAACGACTCGGGCGTGATCACCGAGCGGGACCCGGATACCGTGCGCGGGGCCGACGTCGCGTATTACAGCTACGCCCGGCTGCCCAGGGGTCCGCTCAAGCCCGGCTACGGGCCCGAGGTCCCCGAGTTGGTCATCGAGGTCCGCTCGCCCGGCGATTCCTGGCGGGACATCCATGTCAAGGTCGGCGAGTACCTGCTGGCCGGGGTGCTGAAGGTCGTCGTCCTCGACCCGGGGTCACGCCGGGCGCACGTCTTCAGCGTCGACGAGCCTCCCCAGACCCTCAACGCAGAGGATGAGCTGACGCTCCCCGGCCTGCTCGACGGCTTCCGGGTGCCGGTGCATCGGTTCTTCGATTGAGCGCTCGCGAGGCGAGGCGCGGTCCGATCGACGCGGTTCCCGGCCTTTCCGCCCCCTTGGCCACAGGCTTGCAGTGGAGTATGATCCCCTTTATGGATCCAACCTCATACGACCTGATCGTGATCGGTTCGGGCCCGGCGGGCGAGAGCGCCGGCGGCGGCGGCCTCGCAGTTCGGCAAGCGGACGGCGATCGTCGAGCGCAGCCCGATGGTCGGCGGCGCCAGCACCAACACCGGCACCCTGCCGAGCAAGACGCTGCGCGAGACGGCGCTGGCGATCTCGGGGCTCAAGGCGCGGGACCTCTACGGCGTGGACCTGTCGCTCCGCCGCGAGGCGACCGTGGCCGAGTTCATGTTCCACGAGCGCCGGGTCACCGCCAACGAGCGCAAGCGGGTCGAGCGCAGCCTGTCGCGGCACGGGGTCGTCGTGTACCACGGCAACGCGTCGTTCCTCGATCCCCACACGATCCGGGTGATCAGCGAGGCCCCGCCGCACGACGGCGGCCACGGGCACGGCGCGGCCGCACTTCACGACCATCACCACACGCCCCGCTGCCACGAGATCCACCTGCACGGCGAGACGATCCTGATCGCCACCGGTTCGTCGCCCGTCCACCCGCCGCAGTTCCCCTTCGACCACCAACGGGTGCACGACTCCGACACGATCCTGCAGCTCGAGCGGGTGCCGCGATCGCTGGCCGTGATCGGCGCCGGGGTCATCGGCGCCGAGTACGGCTGCACCTTCGCCGCGCTGGGGACCGAGGTCTGGATCGTCGACGGCCGCGACGAGCTGCTGCCGTTCCTGGACAACGAGGTTTCCCGCGCGCTGGAGGACTCGATGCACGCCCAGCTCGGCATCGAGTTCCTCTGGAAGAACCGCGTCACCCGCTGCGAGGCCCATGAGTACGGCGACCTCACCCTGGAATTCGACACCGGCGGCCGGCTCTGCGTCGACGCGGTGCTCGTGGCGGCCGGCCGCGCGAGCAACACGGCCGCGCTCAACCTGGCCGCCGCCGGGATCGAGCCGGGCCCTCGCGGGCTGCTCACCGTCAACGGCCATTATCGCACCAACATCCCGCACATCTACGCCGCCGGCGATGTCATCGGTTTCCCCGCCCTGGCCTCCACCAGCATGGAGCAGGCGCGCGTCGCCATGTGCCACGCGTTCGGCAAGGGGTTCAAGACCGACCTGGCGCCGCTCTTGCCGACGGGGATCTACACCATCCCCGAGGCCAGCATGGTCGGCGCGACCGAGGAGGACCTGAAATCGCAGGGAGTTCCCTACATCGTCGGCCGCGCCTCGTATGCCCACTGCGCCCGCGGCGAGATCATCGGCGACCAGGTCGGATTCCTCAAGCTGCTCTATCGCCAGGACGACATGAAGCTCCTGGGCGTCCACGTCATCGGCGAGCAGGCCAGCGAGGTCGTGCACGTGGGCGTGATCGCCATGCTCGCCGAGGCGACCGGCGACCTGTTCAACCGCTCGTGCTTCAACTTCCCCACCCTGGGCGACCTTTACAAGATCGCGACCTACAACGCCTATCAGAAGCGCGAGCAGATCATGCCAACCCCGCCCCCCGCCGCCGCGGGCATGGTCGCGAGCTGAGCGGATCGAGGCATCCGCGCCGCCCGCCGAAACCCCGGCTTGCCCGCCCGGGTGCGCGGCGCGACAATGGAGCGATCCCGTCGATCGTCCCAGCGGAAGGAGCAACGATGGCCACCGTGACAGAGACACCGCCAGCGCCAACGAAAGCGAAGGCGAAGGCGAAGGCGAAGATCAAGGCGACCGTCGAGATCCACCGCTATCTCACGATCGCCGACCTGCTCGACAGCCTGGGAGGAGTCCCCGCCCGCCGGGTCCGCTTCGCTCCCTTGCCCGGCACCGCCACCGAGCGTGACGTGATCGAGTGCCACGACCGCAACGGCCGGCTCTACGAGCTGGTCGACGGCACGCTGGTGGAGAAAGCGATGGGATTCGACGAGTCGAGATTCGCCGCGCTGCTGGTCGGCTACCTTCATCGGTTCATCGAACGCCATGACCTGGGAGCCATCGTCGGCGCCGACGCGATGATGCGCCTCTTCCCGGGCCTGGTGCGGATCCCCGACGCGGCCTTCATCTCGTGGGAGCGCTATCCCCGCAAGAAGCGGCGGCGCGGCGAGATCCCGACGCTCGCGCCCGACCTGGTCGTCGAGGTGCTCAGCAAGGGGAACACGCCGAAGGAGATGAAGCGCAAGCTCGGCGAGTACTTCCGGGCGGGCGTCCGGCTGGTCTGGTACGTCAACCCCGCCAAGCGGGCCGTGTGGGTGTACACGGGCGTGGACCGCTCGACCCTGCTGGGCGAGGACCAGCAGCTCGACGGCGGCGACGTGCTGCCGGGCTTCTCGCTGTCGATCCGCGACTGGTTCGCCGAGGCCGAGCGCACCGAGCCGCGACGGCCGACCCGGTGAAGCCGTTGCGATTCCCCTCCAATCGGTTTAGTCTGAGAGCTCACGCCAACCAACCGCGACAACCCGGACGGGATGCCAACGCCATGACCCAGAATCCCCTCCCGCGCCGGCCGGATGCCGCGGGCGGCCGTCGCCCTGCTGATCGCCGGCGGGCTGCTCGCCCTGGCCACCGCCCCCGACATCGCCCTCGCCCAGCAGAAGGACGAGAAGAAGGCCGACGCCAAGAAGGACGACAAGAAGACCCAGGCCAAGGACGACAAGAAGACCGAAACCAAGAAGGACGAGAAGAAGCCCGAAGCCAAGAAGCCCGAGCCCAAGAAGGAAGACAAGAAGCCCGAAGCCAAGAAGCCCGAGCCGAAGAAGGACCAGCCGAAGGCGGCGGCCATGCCGACACCGGCTCCGGCCGCCAGCCCGGCCAAGCCGGCGGTCAACGACCCGGCCAAGCTCAAGGCGCGGGTCGCCGAGCTGGAGAAGGAGAACGCCGGGCTGAAGCTCAAGGTCGTGACCCTCGAGCTGGAGAAGCAGGGTGCGATGGTCTACCGTCAACAAGGCCAAGGACGGCAAGGAGGCGGCGACGGTCAACATCCTCAAGAAATGGTCGGGCGACAAGGACTCGCTGCAGATCCTCAAGAGCGTGCCCAACCTCCAGGTCGTCTACATCGACAACGGCCAGGTGAGCGACCCGGTCATCGCCCCGCTCAAGGACCTGACCGGCCTCAGCTCGCTGACGATCATGAGCCCGCAGGTCACCGACGCGTCGCTCGAGAACATCAAGGGCCTGAGCGGCCTGACGATGCTGTTCCTGACCGGCTCGAAGGTCGGCGACAAGGGGCTGCCGAGCCTCAAGGGGCTCAAGAACCTCCAGGTGCTGGCGCTGAGCCGCACCGAGGTCACCGACGCCGGCCTCGACACGCTCAAGGACCTCAAGGGACTCAAGTCGGTGTACCTGATCGGCACCAAGGTCACCCCGCAGGCCGTCGAGAAGTTCAAGCAGGCGATGCCGGGGGTGGCGGTGTATCGGTGAGAGTGGTCAGCGAGTAGTGGTCAGTGGTCAGTGGTCGGTTCGTCTTCGCAGTGGGGTGATGCGAGCGGCTCGAGCGGGGCCAGGCCGGCGCGGGAGCGGGCGGCCTGGCACTGGTCGCCCCCGGCCGCGAAGGCGCGGCAGACGTCCGGTCGGCCCTCGTAGATGTCGCAGCGTGCCGAATCGTCGAGGAAGCAGCAGGCCTCGTGGAACGGCAGCGGGAAGAGCTGATAGACCCACTCCGGCGTGGCGAGGTGCTCGGCGAGCTTACGGCCCTCGTCGGCGATGCGGGGCTCGCGCGACGCGTCGGACTCGGAAGCGAAGATCAGGTACGACCGGCAACAGACACCGCATCCGTCGCACTCGTACTGGTCCATGAGGCTCGCTCCCGCGGTGGTCGCTCAATGTCTGCCCGAGAGGCCAATCTGTCCCGTAGGGTGTGTCGAGCGCAGCGAGGCGCACCGACCAGTAGGCAGTGGTCAGTCCCGTAGCGAGGCCCACCGATTTCCGCGGCTCGATCGCGGTGGGCCTACGACCATCGGAGCCACCTTCCGGGATCGACTCTCAGTTGACGCGGGGGCGATCCCAGAGCGAGATGGTGCCGTCGAATCCGCCGGTGGCCAGGGATCGACCGTCAGGCGAGAACGCCACGGCCCGGACGCCCGCATGCTTGAGCCGCCAGCGGCTGGGACGGCCGGTCGCCATGTCCCAGAAGTGGACCGCGCCGTGATAGTCGGCGGCGGCGAGGGTCCGGCCGTCCGGGCTGATCGCCACGGCCAGCACAGCACCCTCGGCGCCGGCCAGGGTCGGCGCGCTCGACCCCGGCGGCGACGTCCCACAGGCGGATGACGGGACTCGACTGATCGGCCAGGGCGAGGGTCCGGCTGTCGGGGCTGAAGGCGGTCAGCACGAGCATGCCCGGCTGGCCTGGGATGGCCCGCCGCTGTCGGCCGGTGTCCGGGTCCCAGAGCCGCACGACTCTGTCGCCGCCGGAGGACGCCAGGGTCCGGCCGTCAGGGCTAACCGCCAGCGACGAGACGACCTCGGCATGCCCCGGCAGTGATGACCGCACCCGACCGGAAGCGGGATCCCAGAGCGTGATCCGCCCGTCCTGCTGACCGACGGCCAGCAGACGGCCATCCGGCGTGAATGCCAGGCATTCGGCGCCAGACCGTGGCGGTCGAGGGGTCGCTCAACACGTGGGACCGCCCTTCCTCCAGGTCGTGCAGCACGACCGGGCCGCGATCGCTGCCGGCCGCCAGCACTCCGCCGTCGGGGCTGAACGCCAGGCAGCGGTCCTGCGAGGGCCCGACCGGCGGCATCGACCGCGCCAGCCGACGATCGAGGTCCCAGAGCAGGATCGAGCCGTCGGCGCCGACCGAGCCCAGCATCGCCCCGTCCGCCCGGTACGCGACCGACCGCACCGCACCGGGATGGCCGACCAGCGTCACGGGCTCGGCGGCCCGGCTCGCCTTCTCGCAGCACTCGCCGCACAGATAGGCCGCGCCCGCGATCGTCGCCGCCACGAATCCCACAAACTGCCAGACCGTCACCGACCAGCCTGTGCGGCCCCCGCGCGGCCAGGCGGCCCCATCATCGTCGTCTCGATCTGTGGCCATCATGTTCCTCCCTAACCGACAGTTCGCAACCTCCGTACCTTTATTGGAGCTCGTGCCGGCCGGGAGGTTCGCTCCCGCGGGCTGCCGGGCCGTCTCGGGCGGTCATCCCGCGATCTCCGGACGAGCTCCATCCATGCGGGGTGAGATGTTGGATGATCGCGGCGGCGGGTGGGCGGAGGTTTGCGGTAGGCGCTTCCGGCGCGTTAGCTTCAGAACGTACCCGGACGCAAACCACGAGCCGCCTTGACACGAGCCACCGAGCGAGCCTGCCTCATGTCGACCTCTCCACCGACCAACGGCGCGCTGGACCGCGCGCGATACAAGGCGTATGTCCGGCTGCTGCCGCTCCTGTTCCTCAGCTACGCCATCGCCTATGTCGACCGCGTGAACGTCTCGCTGGCCAAGCTCAGGATGAGCGAGGATCTGCCGGGCTTCGACAACAGGGTGATCGGCTTCGGCTGCGGGCATCTTCTTCATCGGCTACCTGCTGCTGGAGATCCCCGGCACGCTGCTGGTCGAGCGGTGGAGTGCCCGCAAGTGGTTCTGCCGGATCATGGTCTCCTGGGGGTTCGTGGCGGCCCTGACGGCGCTGGTGAAGACCCCGGTGCAATTCTATGGCGTGCGATTCCTCCTGGGGGTGGCCGAGGCCGGGTTCTTCCCCGGCGTGATCGTCTACCTGACCCACTGGTTCCCCGCGCGCGACCGCGCCAAGGCGCTCTCGTGGTTCTTCGTCGCCACGCCGGTGGCGCAGTTCCTCAGCCCGAGGCTCTCGTATTTCTTGCTCCGGATCGGCACGACCGAGACGATCAAGGCGTGGCGGTGCATCACCCGACGCTCCTGGGACTGCAGGGATGGCAGTGGCTGTACATCGGCTGGGGCATCCCGGCGGTGGTCCTGGGGATCCTCGTCCTCTTCCTGCTGCCCGACTGGCCCAGGGATGCCCGCTGGCTCGAGCCCGACGAGCGCGACGCCCTGGAGCAGGAGCTGCGCGCGCGAGAAAGACGCCAGCACGATCAGGGGCACCGGCCACATGATCGGTCCTCGAGGCGCTCGCGCCATCCCAAGGTACTGGCTGCTGGCCGCGGCGTACTTCTTCGTGGTCTCGGCGAGCTACGGCGTCGAGATGTTCCTGCCGAGCATCCTGGAGAAGTGGTACAAGCTGAACCTGAGCGACCTGACCTGGGCCGTGATCATCCCGCCGCTGGGCGGGCTGGTCGGCCAGCTCCTGGTCGGCTGGAGCTCGGATCGCACGGGCGAGCGGCGGCTCCACGGCGCCGTGCCGATCTTCCTCGGCGCCGCCGCACTGGCCGGCTCGCTGATGATCCCGCCTCGCTGCCGTTCGGCGCCCGGCTGGCGATGGCCATCGCGCTGTTTACCGTGGCACTGGCGGGCCTGAAGGCGTACATGCCGGCGTTCTGGGCGATGCCCAGCCTGATCCTCTCCGAGTCGGCCGCCGCGGGGAGCGTCGGCCTGATCAACTCGCTGGGCAACCTGGGGGGATTCGTCGGCCCGTTCCTGCTCGGCATACGTCGAGACCGCGACCCAGTCGTTCGTGCCCGGGCTGCTCTACCTCGGCTGCTCGATGACCATCTCGGCCACGATCATCCTGAACCTGGGCCTGGGCCGCCGCCAAACCAGCAAGCCCGTCAAGGCCGCCCACCCGCTCATCGACGAGGAGGCCGATTCGATGGTCGAGCCGGCCTGACGACGGCCGGCCCCCTCGCGGCCGACGGTCCGCGGCCTCGCCAGGCTCGTCGAAACACCCTCGGATCCGAACCCCGTGTCCGGGCTCCGGATGCGGCGGGCCCGCGATGGTCGCGGGTGCCCGCCCGTTCCCGGCGAAAACCCCTTGTTCGCCCGGGACTGCCGGAGATAACCTGCGATCAGGGGCCAGTCCCGGTGGAGGCGAGCGACGGCCGACGCCTCCATCCCCTCCCTGGGGATGGCGGCCGCGTAATCTCGGCCCGGATCCTGCGAATATCGAGACAACCGAGCAGAGTGTCCCGCCGTCATCCAACTCGCGCGGGCGGAAAAGAGCGCATGACCAGACTGCGGGGATGGTATCAATTGGGCGGCGAGACCGACCCGACGACGCAGGCGCGGCGGGGCGAGATGCTCTCGCTGGTCCTGGCCGTCTGCGCGGCGATCGTGGTGTCGAAGGGGGTGCTCGGCCGGCAGCTCGTCGGGGCGCCCGACTCGCACGAGGTCCCGGTCTACAGCCCCAACCCGCTGATCTTCCTGGTCCGCGTCCTGTTGAGCTGCGCCGAGGACATCGCGGTCGGCCTCGTCTGCGTGCTCGTGGGGTTCGGGCTGCTGGGGCTGGCGACGTCGCCCCGGTCGAGGAAGCTGGTGCGCAGTGCTGGCCTATGCCTCGGCGGTACTCGCCATCGTCTACCAGATCGTGATCATGAAGCTCTTCCACGAGCGCCACGAGTTCCTGCGCATCGACCTGTTCTGGCTGGGCGGCGGGTTCACCCCCTATCCCGGAGTGGTCCAGTCGGTCGGCGGTCCGGTCTGGTGCGCGATCGTGCTGGGGCCGCTCGCCGCCCTGGGAATCCATCTCGCCGGCCAGCGGGCGTTCCCAACCTTCTGGCGAGGCGTAGCTCGGGCGGCCCGGCCGGCGCGGATCCTGGTCGCCATCGCGGTCCTGACCCTCATGGCCGCCGTCTGGCGGGCGTACCTGGATTTCCACTATGACGACTTTGCGCGGAACGCGCACCTGGTCATCGTCAAATCGATGGTGGAGCCGCCCCCGCGGCTCGACATGCCGATCGAGTTCGAGGCGGCCGGCGCCGTGGTCGGCCGCCCGCACGACGTCAACCGCCGGCTGACCCGCCCGCCGCGGAACATCATCGTCGTCGTCGTCGAGTCGGTCGGCACCCGCTTCTTCGAGTCGTACGGCTGCCCCCTGCCGACGACGCCCAACCTCCGCCGCCTGGCGGACCGGAGCCTGACGTTCGACAACTACTATGCCACCGCCAATTTCTCGTTCGGCTCGGCGATGGCGCTCTTTGCCGGGATTCCCGGCGATCCCCTGGTGCAGCTCGTCTACGACCGCACGGCCGCGCCGGACCTTCCCTCGGCGGCGACCCACCTGCGTCGCCTGGGCTACCGCACCTATTTCTTCGGGGCGGGCGGCAAGGCGGTCTGGGACCACCTGCACACCGCCGACCTGTTCTGCGCCCGGGGTTCGACGTCTCGCGGGACCCGGCGGTCCCGTTCTGGCGGAACAGCTCCCGGCCCACGGCGTTCGAGGAGCCCGAGTACGACGACCGGGCGATGTTCGCCGACGTCCGCCGGGCCGTGCGCGAGCCGCACGAGAAGCCGTTCGCGATCGTGATGTGGGCCTACGACACCCACGAGGCGTATCGCGACGGCGAGGGTCCCGCGAGCTGGCCCGCGCAATATGACCCACCCGCCATCCGCGGCGGCCGGGTCGAGGCCGCCGAGTTCCACAAGTACCTCAAGGCCATCTGGCGGCTCGACCGCTTCGTGGGGCGGCTGTACGACGACCTCGAGGCGCGGGGCCTGGCCGAGGACACCCTGATCGTCGTGACGGGCGACCATGGCGAGTCCTTCGGCGACCACGGGCTGCTGTCGCACTCGACCGGGCTATACGAGGACCAGGTGCACGTCCCGCTCATCCTGATCAACCCGCGGCTGGGCCCGCTGGGATCGCGAGCGGGGCGGTGGGTGGGCACGTCAACCTCTGGCCCACGATCGCCGATATCTGCGCCTGCCGCCGCACCACCGCTGGCAAGGGCAGAGCCTGGTGAGCGGGCCGGGCGGCGATCGCCGCGCCTTCTTCTACGGCGGCCGTCCGGGGAACTGCGGCGTTCGTGACGACCTCTGGAAATACTTCTGGGACATGCGCAAGGACAAGCACTATCTCTTCAACCTGCGATCCGACCCCGGCGAGCTCGACAACCTGGCCGACGCCAGGACCGAGCTGCGCGACCGGCTCAACCGCCGCGTGAAGTCCTGGATCACCGTGCAGGAGCGGCTCACGCGAAAGGATTGACGATCGCCTGGCCGTGCCGGCCGTCCCGCGGGGGCGCCGCCAAATCCGACGTCGACCCCGACGCGGGGATGCGTGCGCGGTGGACGGCGATCCCCAGCCCGATCGCGTTGTTCACGACCAGGATGCCGTTCAGGACCAGGTACACCATGTTGCCCACCATCCAGCTATAGACGAACTGGCCCAGCGTGCCGATCACCGCCAGGACGAAGAACCACAGCGACGTCGGGCCGGCATGCTTGTGCCGGTCGGTCCATTGCCGGTAGGTCTGGACTCCGAAGGTGGGCAGCAGGACCAGCGCACTGCCCCAACCGATCAATTCCTGAAGCCACATCGTGACCCGCCTTTCGCTCGCGAACGCCTTCGGTGCCGGCCGCCGATGGGCTATTCATGCACATCGCGGGCCCACCGGCGGCATGGGCGTTGCACTGTTGTCTCGCGTCGGAGCAAGAAAGCGAATGGCCCCACAACGGGCCGGAGGAAGAAGGAAGGAGCAACCGATGCCCAATATCTCGCGCGAGAAGAATGACCGCGCCCGCAACACGGGCCATGGCAGCCTGGGGATGGGCGGCCAGCCCGCCGACAACCCCCGCGACCTCGAAGGGGGCGGCGTCGGCCGCGAGTTCGACGACAGCGGCGGCGGGACCGGCCCGATCCCCGGGGCGTTCGGCAAGGGGCCGGACGTGGCCATGGCCGGCGGCTCGGCGGGGAATGAGACCGTCGGCCCGATGGGCGACAAGGGGATCACCGGCGATTTCGGCGTGGCCGAGGCCGAGAAGAAGTGGAAGCAGGCCCACGGCAAGGACAAGGACAGCGACGCGGCCGGCTGACAGGCCGTCGGACCGTCCTATCGGATCGGATCGGCCATCCGGGACGCGCCCGACGCGACCCGGATGGCCGGCTACTTCGCGGGCCGGTTGCCGGCGGCTTGAAACCGGCGGTTCAGCTCGCGGATGACGTCCTCGGTGATGTCGTTGCGAGGGTTCGCGTAGACCACCGAGCGGTCCGCCGCGGCCGAGAGGTTCGCCGCGGCGTGCACGTCATTGGGGTCGGCGTCGGCCGGCGGGTCGGCGGAGACCTTGACCACATAGTCCAGGCCCCGGGCCTTTGCCAGCCCGGCGATCACGTCCCGGACGTCATCGAGGACGCTCGCCATGTCCCGACCCTGGCGCGACGTGTTCTCTCGCATCATCGCCTCTTTTTCGGCATCGCGGCGCGTTTTCAGCTCGGTGAGCCGGTCCCCCTGGGCCCGGTACTCCGCACTTTGCGGCTGGAACTTTTGCAGCAGCTCGAAACTCTCCCCGACCCTGGCTTCGAGCTCGCGGATGCGACGGCGCATGTCTTCGACGTCGGCGGAGCGACGGTCGTTCAGGTGGCGGACCTTTTCATACCGCTTGAAGACGGCGTCCATGTCGATCGAGCCGACCGCGGCGGCCGAGGCGTGCGGGCCGGTCCGCGAATCCCGCGGATCCGGGCCGGTCTGGGACAAAGGCGGCGTGCCCGGCCGCCGCCGCCGTGATTTCGCCCGACCGTCGCCGCATCCTTGCGGCCTCGGCGACCTTCCCCAGGTAGGCCCTCCGCGCCGATTCGTACGCGGCGCGGGTCCGCCCCTTATCCTTAGGGCCGACGTTGGGGTCGCCGTCACCGGCCATGGATTCCACCCGAATCATCTCCTGAAGGGCGTTCGACACGCGCACCTTGAGCATCTCCGCCTCCTGCTCCAGCAGCTCCTGATCCACGCGAGCGACCTCGCGCGCCACGGCGGGGTCGTCGTCGGGGACGACGATGCGGGCCTCGATGGTCAGGGGCGATCGCGGCTCGACGGCCGTCGGACGTGACAACGACGGGTCTTGACCCGATTGCTGCGCCGCGACGACTGCCCCGCCGGCCACGAGCCCGCAGGCCAGCAGGCCGAGCTTGATCCTGGTCATCACCATGGTGTCTCGTACTCCTTCCATCAACAGGACGACCGCGGCCGGGACCACCCCGGCCGCCGAATTACCAGTGCTCCGAAGGATCAGCCCCGCGGCCCGGACGGTTGCCTCCACCAGCGCAGGGGGCACGGCGAGGGCTGCCGAACGGGCGGACCCGGCCAGCGTCACATGCACCAGGACGGCCGCCGGGGCCGCGCCGCGGCGGACCAGCCGGGCCCGCAGCCGCTCGCGGCCCGTCATGAGGCGGCTCTTGACCGTGCCGACGGGCCAGCTCAGGTGCCGCGCCGCCTGCTCGTGCGTCAGGCCCTCGAGGTCGCAGAGGACCACCGGCACGCGGCAACGCTCGGGGAGGCGGTCGATCTCCTCGTGCAGGAGGGCCCGCAGGCCGTCGTCCTCGGCGGTGATGGTATGCCGCTCGGGGCGGGCCGCGGCCGCGCCCTGCTCGCGTTCTCGGCGACGGGCGGCGTTCGTGACCGCCCGGACCGCGATCCGGCGGGCGACCCGGTGGATCCAGGGACCCAGCGAATCCTCGACCCAGAGCGCGCGGGCCTTCTGCACCAGGACGAGGAACGTCGCCTGGAACGCGTCCTCGACGTCGTTGGCGTCGCGGAGATGACTCCGGCAGATGCGCAGGACCATCGGCCCGTGCCGCTCGACCAGCGCGGCGAAGGCCAGCTCGGCCGACTCGACGTCGCCCCTGGCCGTCGCGAACCGCTCGAGGAGCTGCCCATCGGTCAGCTCGCCGATCGTCCCCAGGTGGAACAGCGTGCGGAATTGCCGCAGCACCTGTCCTTCGGCTTGCCTCGCCATGGCTCGTTCTCCCGGCCGGTGGCTCTTATCCCCCTGGACAATGGGATAATACCGGCGGGGGTGGCGGCAGTTCGAACTTTTTCATACTCCTCGCTGGAGACCACCCCGAATCGCCCCGAAGGGACGGAACATATCAGCCCAGGGCAACGCCCTGGGGATCCGGTCCACCCCCGCGAGAAATCCCTGAAGGGGCGAGACACGGCGTGGCCCGGGAATCCTTCCTGGGGTGCCCTCTCAGGGCTCGGCCCGGGGGGTGGGCGCCCGGACCCCAGGGCGATGCCCTGGGCTGGTTTGTGCGGGCCCCTTCGGGGCAGGAATCGAACCGGACCGGCCGGGCTCGGGCCAGGTGGTGTTCGGCGAGCAGTGGCGAATTTTTCGGCAAGAACCGATCGGCAAACGCCGATCATCGGCCGCCATCGGCCGGCGCGGCCTTGCTGGCGAGTTGGCGGACGAGGTCCTCGACGTGCTTGACGTCCGGGATGCAGTGGAAGCCGATGTTGAGGAACTGGGCGCCTCGGTTGTGGACATTGCCTTGATACTGGCGCCGGAGGATCAGGCTGCCCGAGCCGTCGTCGAACTGCGTCCGCGTCACGTCATTGAGGCGCTCGGGCTCGATCGAGCGGACGCTGACACCCCTCAGCAGGCCGCCCTCGATCAGCAGGGCGCGGCGGTCGGTGATCGCGTAGACGGTCCGCCGCGCCCGGCGGAGCGCCCAGTAGGGCGCCGAGAGCATGACCAGGCCGACGAGGACGAAGGGGATGCCGAAGAGCGGGAAGAATCGGAAGAGCGAGAAGACCCCGGGTGCCTCCCCGGGGACGTGCCCCGCGATCCCGCTGGCGGTCGCGATCCAGAAAATAGCGAACGCGGTCCAGGGGATGCCGAAGAGCACGATGAAGACGCTGGGCCACACGAACCGCCACGCGATGGGCTGGCCGGACCAGACGACGCGCTCGCCCTTGGCGAGCTCGGCGTCGAGCCGCTCGGTCAGCTCGGTGGGCAGGAAGTCATCGGACGGGAACGACATCACGCGCCTCGGCTCACGTCGGATCCGGCTCGGAGCAAATTCGGGCTCGCCGCGATGACGAGCCGGACTGTGCGTTCCATCATAGCCGATCCGACGTGCGACTTGCCTGCGAGTTTTCCCGGCGCACCGGCCCTCAAAGGGTGTACGAGAGCCCGTCGGGTGGATCGAGCGGCGCGAGCGCCACCAGGATCAACCGGCGGTAACCGGCGGGTCGAGCGACGCGAGGGGCGTAGGGTGGGTCGAGCGGAGCGAGGCCCACCAGGATCACCTGTTGATCGTGAGACATGGCCGGCTCAATCGGATGCTTCACGCTCTGACCGATTCCCACTCGCCGTGGAGCAGGCCGGACGAGGCGGCGCGCCCTTGCCGTCTTTCGCTCGTTTGCGGACGGCCGTCCAGAAAGCCTCCTCAGACAACCCCCGTCCCGCCTGGATGCTCTGCCGCGAGCGATCGCGCAGGGCCTGGAAGCGGGGCGAGCGACCGAGCAGGAGGCGCTCGAGGTCGTCCGAATCGTCGTGGACTGGAGCCATGACACACACTCCCGAACTGGCCGGGCGACTCGCATTCTCCGACGCACGCCAGGAGCTTTCCGCAAGCCTCTCCCTGCCCGATGATGAGGATAACCCACTTCGCGGCCGAATGAGAAGGGCGGGTGATGGCCGCCCGAGCGAGTTGACGCCGGACGCACGACCCCCTCAGCCCCGTCTCGCGCCTCGCGCTCTCCCGGGTCGTACCCTCGCCATCGTCGCGGTCCCTCCCCCGGTCGTCCTGGTGCTCGGCCATGCAGGAATAATGTCATGGCGCGGGCCGGCCAGTCGCGAGATTTCGGTGACGGCGGGGAGACGGCGATCGAAGCAGCCCCGAATTCACCCGTCGAGCCAGTCGTCCCACATCGGGTCGGCGGTCGGCCCGGGCCCGACTTCGCCCGACTCGGACCGGGCCGGCCGCTTCGTCAGGGCCGGGCGGGCCGGTGTCCGCCGCTCGGGACTCCAGGCCGCGGCGCCCTCGGTCTGCCACCCGCCCAGGATGATCCGCCGGCTGGCCTTCTGGCGGTACTCGATCCAGTCGCGGAACCGCCGGGCCGCGAGGATGATCTCGGGCAGCGTCCGGTCGCTGGATTCCGGGTCCTTCAGCTCGGCGATGAGCCGCCGGGCGTAATCGTCGGTGGGACCGGGCGAGCCGGTGCCCTCGGGGTCGCACCGCGGCGGGACCCTCTCGAGCACGCCCGACTCGAGGGCCAGCTTCAGCCAGACCCGCAGCTCGTGGCGATTGCCGCGGGATTCGCCTCGGGACATGGGATGAGCCTCCTCCCCGCCTGCGGGGTGGTCGCCTTTTCACGCTCGCCGATCGCCATCGGCCCGGCGTCGTCTGTCTTCTGAAGATACCAGGGCTCAGCATTCGTCGGACAGATTTCAGTCCGGCTTGCCGGCGGACCCGCGCCGGATCGCCGGCGCCCTCCACCGGATTCCACAACTCTCCTGGCCCTGCCTCACCTCGGCCGGGCCGGCATCGGACCTGGCCACGAACGTATATAGTATCTATACATGCTGTCGTGCCAGTCGGCCGCCGCCCGGGCCCGATCGGCCGCGCGGTCCCAGGTCGCCGCCTGTTCGGCCCAGGAGCCGTATCTGGGAGGGTCGTTGCCATAGGGGCCGTATCGAAGGTCCTCGGCCACCTCGCCCTTCTCGTCCCAGTCTGCTCCACGCTGCGCCTTCGCCGCGCACGCTTCGGCTCGGTGCCCCATCAGGGCCGCCTCTTCCTCGCAGAACGCAGCCAGGGCCTTGTGAAGGCTGGCGAGCTGCTCGTAATGTGGCTTCCGGACCAGATGGCCGATCGGCCAGAGGAGCAGGGCTGAGAGCGTCACGAGGATCATCAGCGCTCGCGTGGTCATCCGGGGCCAGCGCATAACCTGGACCCTCGAAGATCCGCGCCGTGTCGTCCGACTCCCGCCGGCTCCATCATGTCCGCGCGAGCCGAACACAAGCAACCCAACGACATTGCCGGGGCGCTCCGCCCGCCTGGCCCTCCCGCATCGCCGGCCCGGGCGGGTAAACTCGGGGGCCGTCCCCTCACGATGGAGGAACGCACCGAGATGCGCGCCAATCCCCGAAAGACAACGCCTGTCCTGATCGCGGCCCTGGTACTGCTCGCGGCGTTGCCTCGCCCCGGCCGGGCGGCCCAGGCGAACGGCCTGGAGATCGAGGGCAAGGTGGTCGACATCGAGACCAATCGGCCGATCGGCAACTTCGTCGTCCAGAGGGTGTGGGCCGATGCGAATGATCCGGCGCGGGGCTTCGAGATTCGAGGCGAGAGCTGGTCCTCGTTCAATCCCTCGGGCTCGCTGAACGAGAGCTTGCGCGAGAAAGGCACCTCGCTGCGGATCGTGGCCCCCGGATATATACCGCATCTCATTCCGGAGCAGCCCTACGACGGTCGGCCGGGCAAGCGGGAGGTCACGGTCCGGATGAGGCCCGGCTGGCCGATCAAGGGCCGCTTGCTCGACGCGTCGCGGAAGCCCGTCGCCGGGGCCTCGCTGTTCCTCGTGGGCGGCCAAATGATGCCGCCGAACATCACCGGCCGCAAGGCCTGGCACGGGCTGATCCGCGTACCGTTGGAGGACCACACGTTCGTGAAGGCGGTGACCGACGGCGACGGGCGGTTTGTCCTCAAAGGTGCGGGCGGTCACGAGTCCGCGATCGCCGTCTCCGCGGCGGGGCTCGACTTCTGGCTCCACGAGCCCGTGCCCCGCCTGGGCCAGCCCTGCGAAATCGTGCTGCCGGCGCCTGGCCGGCTGCTCATCCGCTACGAGATCGACGGGGACGAGCCCGAGGCGACCGTGTCGATCTCCTGCGGAGGGAGTGGTGCCTCCAGCAAACGCGAGCGGAAGGTGACGAACCGGGGCCGGCTCGTCCTGGACGACCTGGCGCCAGGCCCCTACCACCTCGAGCGGCAAAAAGCCTTGAAGGTCGGTGACGCGAGCCGATTGGTGCAGGTCGCGTCCATGGACTTGGTCGTGCAGTCCGGCAAGACGTCTGAGTTTGCCCTGGTCCGCGAGGCGGGCACGATAGTTGAGGGCGAGGTGATCGGCCTGGACCGGCTGCAACTCCCGGCGCGTTGATCTATATCCTGAATCCAGGATCCGTGGCGTTCATCAAAAAGGCCGGGCGGATCGACGAGGCGATCGAGGCACTGGCCTGCGACACCACCGGCCGGCTCAAGACCCCGCGTCTGCCGCCAGGAAACTATTCGATCGTGGTCGAGAGCTACAAGCCTCGGCCGCGGGGCCGCCGGATTAATCGGTTCCAGGCCGGCGACTATCGGGTCGTCAGCAGCGTGACTGTGCCTGCGCAAGGCCCTGCGAACCGAGTCCGGATCGAGATGCCCGCCCCGCCCGACGGCGGCGTGCAAGGGGCCGGCGCAAGGAATGAGCCGGGCGGCTCCATCGACCATCGCATCAACAGACATGTTCCGCAACGACAGCCGTGACCACCAATGGCCCCATCAGGATTCTTCACGACAAGAGGAGTGCCACGACCATGAGGCTCAAAACCCCGCTGCGAACCGGGGCAGCATTCGCCGCCACCGCGCTGCTCGTCACGGGTGCCGTCGCGTTGGCTTTTCCGGGATCCGGCACCACGCGGGCTGATGCTCCGCCGAAGTCGGAGGCTCAGGCCATCGCCGAGAAGTTCCTCAAGGCCGGCTCGGACCTCTTCGACGCCAAGGACGCCGCGGGCCTCGCCGCCACGTATGCCGAGAACTGCGAGATCCTTCTGGTCGGCAAGAAGGACGGCGCGGTCACCGAGGACGTGAAGGACGGACGGGCCGAGGTCCAGAAGTTCTACGCCGACTACTTCCACGAGAAGGGCGCGATCGATTCGGAGAACACCGTCGACTTCGCCCGCCTGATCGCCCCCGACATCCTGATCGTCCACGGCCGGTTCCGTCCCAATGTCGGCGAGGCCGAGCTGCCGTTCGTCCAGATGCGGGTGAAGCAAGGGGATCGGTGGCTGCTGAGCAAGCTCTGGCTGTTCCTGAGCCCCGGGAATTGATCGGATCGAAGGCGGCGAGCGACGAGAGGAGGCTCTGCCCCCGATCCAGTTCGGTTCAGTTCGCTTCGGCCCGGCCCGACCGATCGCCGGCAGAGCCGGCTCCTAAAGCGGACCGGTCCGGCCGTTCGACCGTTTGGCGCAGGTCTCCGGCCCCGCCGCAGCCGTCCCTGTTCGGCGCGGGTCTCCGACCCCGCCGCGGGCTCGACCGAAGGTCTCCACCCGTCCGGCCCGGCCCAGTCCGCCCGCCCGCCCGGGAGACCTGGCGGTCAGGCCGACGGCGGGGTCAGAGACCCTCGCCGAACACACGGGCGGTTCGGCCGGGTCGGGCGCCGAACTGAACCGCACGGTCGCCGATCAGGCGAGCTGGCTGCTCCGTCGGACCGGTTCGGTCCTTGTAGGAGGGAGCTCTGCTCCCCCTCCGGTTCGGTTCAGTCTTCGGAGTTCTGCTCCCGATCCGGGTCCCCAGATCCGGCCCATGCCGCCCGATCGCCGGCAGGGCCGGCTCGTACACAGGGCCTATTCCGTTCCGTCGTGGCTGCCGATCTGGTTGGAGTCTCCGTCCGCTCGCCACGCTCGATCGTTCACGCCAGCAGTTCCTTCACCACGCGGGCCTGCTCGACGCCGGTAAGCTTCTGGTCCAGGCCCTGGTATCGGTAGGTGAACCGGTGATGGTCGAAGCCCAGCAGCCGGAGCACCGTCGCGTGGAAGTCGCGGATGTGCACCGGGTCCTTGACGATGTTGTACGAGAACTCGTCGGTCTCGCCGTAGATCGTCCCCGGTCGCGAGCCGCCGCCGGCCATCCACATCGTGAAGCACCGCGGGTGATGGTCGCGGCCGTAGTTCTCGTGGCTCAGGCCGCCCTGCGAATAGATCGTCCGGCCGAACTCGCCGCCCCAGACGACCAGCGTCGAGTCGAGCAGGCCGCGGGCCTTGAGGTCCTGGATCAGCCCCCAGCACGGCTGGTCCACGTCGCGGCACTGGTCGGGCAGCCGGCCGGCGACGTTGAAATGCGTGTCCCAGTTATTGTGGTAGATCTGCACGAACCGGACGCCCCGCTCGACCAGCCGGCGGGCCAGCAGCGCCGAGTGGGCGAACGTGCCCGGCTTCTTCGCGCGGCCTCGCCATAAAGCCGATAGGTCGCCTCGGGCTCGTTGCTCGTGGCGGTCAGCTCGGGCACGCTGGCCTGCATCCGGAAGGCCAGCTCGTATTGCTCGATCCGCGTGTGCGTCTCGGGGTCGCCCACGAGCTTGTAGTTCATCTCGTTGAGCGCCTTGAGGCCGTCGAGCGTATCGCGGCGCACCTGCGGGCGGCACGCCCGGCGGGTTGTTGATGTACAGGATCGGGTCGCCGCCGCTGCGGAACGAGACGCCGGCATGCTCGCCCGGCAGGTAGCCGGACGACCACAGCCGCGCCGAGATCGCCTGGAGCTGCTCGGTGTTGGTCGGCTTCGCGACCAGCACGACGAACGTCGGCAGGTTGTCGTTGAGCGAGCCCAGCCCGTACGAGGTCCAGGCGCCCAGGCACGGCCGGCCGGTGACCTGGTTGCCCGTCTGCATATAAGTGATCGCCGGCTCGTGGTTGATCGCCTCGGTGTGCATCGAGCGGATGAAGCACATCTCGTCGACCATCTTCGCGGTGTGCGGCAGCAGCTCGCAGACCCACATGCCGCTCTTGCCGTGGCGGGCGAACTTGTACTTCGACGGGGCGATCGGGAACCGCTTCTGGCCCGAGGTCATCGTCGTGAGCCGCTGGCCCATGCGGATCGAGTCGGGCAGGTCCTTGTCGTAGAACTCGCCCATCTTCGGCTTGTAGTCGTACATGTCCATCTGCGGCGGCCCGCCGACCATGTGCAGGTAGATCACCTGCTTGGCCTTGGGGGCGAAATGCAGCAACGGGGCGTGGCCCTTCGCCCCGGTCGGCGTGGGCTCGCCACCGCCTGCACCCGCGAACGCCGAGGGCATCAGCCCCTCGCGTCCCAGCAGCGACGCGAACGCCGCCCAGCTCACGGCGTTCGCACCCCGGCTCAGGAACTGCCGGCGAGTCTCATAGCGGACGTAGTCGTGGAAGGGATCCATGGTCGTCGCGGTCCTGTAGGGTGGGTGAAACCCACCGTTTCCGCAAGGCCCTGCGTCGGTGGGTTTCACCCACCCTACTTATTCAGAAATTCATCCAGATTCATCACCTCGTTCGCCAGCATGGTCCAGGCGGCAAGGGTGGTCGGGTCGAGCGATTGTGTCGGGCCTGGATTCGCCGACGTTGATCAGAGTGGCGGCGTCCCTGGGATGCGACCGGTAGAACGCCTCGAGCTTCGACAGCGAGGCATGGACGACCTGACGCTCCTCGGGCCGGAACGGCCGGGCGAGCACGCGTCGGGCCAGCGCATCGAGGCGGTCGTCGCCGGTCCCGCCGTGGCGCAGTCGGTATCTTTGAGGGTCGACTGCGCCAGGGCGCGGGCGGCCTCGACGAACTGGGGATCATTCAGGGTGACGAGCGCCTGGAGCGGCGTATTGGTGCGCTCGCGGCGGACGGTGCAGGTCTCGCGGGTGGGGGCGTTGAGGATGTCGAGCGAGGCGGGCGGTGCGCTCCGCTTCCAGAAGGTGTAGAGGCTCCGTCGGTAGAGCAGCTCGCCGTGGTCGGGGCGGTAGAAGTGCGTGTTGCTCTCGGGCATGGCGACGGCCTCCCAGACGCCCTCGGGCTGATACGGCCGGACGCTCGGGCCGCCGACCTTGCCCGACAGCAGCCCGCTGACGCGAGCGCCTGGTCGCGGATGACCTCGGCGTCCATGCGGAACCGCGGCCCGCGCGAGAGCATGCGGTTGAACGGGTCCTTCTCGAGCTTCTCGGGCGTGGCCGCGGCCGACTGGCGGTAGGCCGAGGACTCGACCATCAGCCGGTAGAGCCGCTTGACGTCCCAGCCCGATTCGCGGAACTCGACCGCCAGCCAGTCGAGCAGCTCGGGGTCCGACGGCAGCTCGCCGGTGACGCCGAAGTCGCCCGTGGTGCGGACCAGACCCGTGCCGAAGACCTCCTGCCAGCAGCGGTTGACCGTCACGCGGGCCGTCAGCGGATGCTCGGGCCGGACCAGCCAGGTCGCCAGGCCCAGGCGGTTGCGGGGCAGGTCCGGCGGCAACGGCGGCAGCGCGTCGGGCGTGTCGGCCTTGACCGGGTCGCGGCGCTTGTCGTATTCGCCGCGGTGCAGCAGATAGGCCATCGCGGGCTCGGACCGCTCGTGCATCACGTGGGCAACGTGCCGCGCGCGCGGATCGCGGATTCCTCGGCCTCGAGCGCGGCGAGCCGCGCCCGCAGGGCCTTGCCGGCCGGGTCGAGCGACTCGCAGCCACCAGGCGAAGGCGGCGTCGAGCTCGGCCTTCGGGCGCTTGGCGGCCGGGGTCCGCGCCAGAGCTGCGATCCGCTCGGCCCAGGCGAGCCGGTTCGACCTCGTCGGGCGAGAGCGCCCGGTCGTAGAGCCGGATGCCGAGGATCGCCGCGCCCGCGGCACCCTCACCGGACTGTCGCTGGCCGACCGTGAACGGCGCCTTCGTGCGGATCGTGCTCCGCAGGGCGTTGACGGCGACCTCGGTCACCTGGAGCCGGCCGTCGATGTAGATCTTCACCCCGGCGGCCTTGCCCGAGCCGTCGTAGGTGGCCAGCACGTGGGTCCAGGCGTCCGGCGGGACCTCGGCGCGGGTGACGACCTTGAGCGCGTCGTCCGGCCAGTGGTTGAGGATGTGCGTGGCGACGCGGTTGCCCTCGAGCCAGAGGTCCCAGCCGCGATGCCCGCCGCGAGTTCTCCATCCGCGCCATCACGGCGCCGGTGGTTTTCTGCGTCGGCAGCTTGACCCAGGCGCCGTACGAGAACGCCCGGTCCTTCTCGAAGTCGCCCGCCTCGGCCGATTCGAACCGCGTGATCGGCCAGGCGACCGGGCCGGCGCGGGCGCTGGTGCCCAGGCGCAGGCCCTCGGCGGGTGCCGACGCGGCCAGCTCGTCGGGCTTCGCCGCGGCGTCGGCCAGCCATCGGTCGAAGTCCGGCCGGGCCGATTTCTCGCGGGCGGCGAGATCGTCGCGGATCTGCGACGGTCTCGGGCGGCCAGGCGCCTCCCAGCGGCGGCGGTCCACGGTCGTCGGGACGAAGACGGTCGGCGGCGTGTCCTTGACGTTGCCGTCCATCGTCGCCTGCGTCGTGTTGTTGAAGAACGCCGACAGCTCGTAGAACTCGCGCTGGGAGATCGGGTCGAACTTGTGGTCGTGGCAGACGGCGCAGCCGGCGGTGAGCCCCATCCAGACCAGCGAGGTCGTCTCGGTGCGGTCGCGGGCGTAGAGGACCGTGTATTCCTCGGGGATGACGCCGCCCTCGTTGGTCGTGGCGTTGCAGCGGTTGAAGCCCGAGGCGACCTGCTGGTCGAGCGTGTGGCCGGGCAGCAGGTCGCCGGCCAGTTGCTCGATCGTGAACCGGTCGAACGGCAGGTTGCGGTTGAACGCGGCGATCACCCAGTCGCGATAGGCCCACGCCTCGCGGTAGTTGTCGAAGTGGTAGCCGTTGGTATCGGCATACCGCGCCGGCGTCGAGCCAGTAGCGGGCGCGGTGCTCGCCCCATCGGGGCGAGTCGAGCAGCCGGGTGACCAGGTCCTCGTAGGCGCGAGGCGAGGGATCATTCACGAACGCCTCGACGGTCTCGAGCGCTCGGCGGCAGCCCGGTGAGGTCCAGGCTGAGGCGACGCGCCAGGGTCCGGCGGTCGGCCTCGGGGGCGGGGCGCAGGCCATTGGCCTCGAGCTTCGCCAGCACGAAGCGGTCGATCGGGTTGCGGGCCCACGAGGCGTCCTTCACGGCCGGCAGCGCCGGGCTTCCTGGGTGGGATCAGCGACCAGTGCGGCTGGTACTCGGCGCCCTCGGCGATCCAGCGGCGGAGGGTCTCCTTCTCGCGAGGCGTGAGGGTCTTGGTGGTCTCGGGAGGCGGCATGACCTCCTTGGGATCGGCCGAGTTGATCCGGTCGATCAGCTCGCTGGAGGCCGGGTCCTTGGGGACGATGGCGCCGGCCTCGACGGCGGCCTCGCGGCGGTCGAGCCGCAGGTCGGCCTTGCGGGCCGCGCTATCGGGCCCGTGGCAGGCGAAGCAGTTCTCCGCCAGGATCGGGCGGATGTCGCGGTTGTATTCGAGCTTCGGCGAGTCGCCGGCCTGCGCCGGAGCCGAGGCCGTCAGGGCCAGGCCGATGGCCGCGGCCAGAAGGCCGGGTCCCGGGATCGTCCGCCCGCGCTGCCGTATCTGCCGCTGTCGCATCGACGCAACTCCTCGCTCGGGCGGGCTCGGGTCCGTGTCGCAACGAACCGCGGGCCGATCGGGCCGGGCCGGGCCGGCGTCCGAGGACGCCCGCGGGCCTTCCTGTCGCGATGAGAACCGAACGAGCGGAGGGCGTCAGGAGTGACCCTCCGCGGGGTGGGCCGTCGGTCCGGACCCTGGAGCGCACGACCGCCGCTCATGTCAGCAACCGGACCGGCCGATCGATCCAGGGTATCCGATCGACGGGGGGGCTGGCAATCGGTTTGGCCTCATGACAGACGGACCGTTTCCGCCGGGCTCATCCGGATGACCTCGCCGGGCGAGGTCGTGCGACCGCTTGCTGGAGCAGCGTCGCGAGGTCGGCGAGACGCCGGGGAACGGCCGGATTCGCTCTCTGCCAGGCACCGATCGCCTGGCGAGGTCTTCGTGGAACTGGGCCTTGTCCGCTGCGTAGATCGGAATCCTCCTCAGGTCACAGATCAGGCTGCCGACGTGGCGAAGGATCGTCCTTGCCGGCGAACTCCCATTAAGTCCGCGCTCGCAAGGGCCTGATTGGCCCTCGAATGAGCGTCGCCAGGGACCGGTGGATGTCGCGAACTGTGTGAGTCCGACCTTTCGCGACGGATCCGGATGCACTCCGACTGACAGATGTGATCCTGGGCCTCGTGCTCGGTGCTCACGGCGCTGTCGGTCATTCAGGAAGCCCTCGCGGAAGCGCGTCTGATTTCCGCCACTACGTCGCGGCAAGCCGCCCACCGAGCGAAGATCGCGGGCCCTGGCTCCGTCAGCCTGTCGATCTCGTCCGCCACTTGCCCGGGTTGTTCAGCCGGACAGCCCCAGTGCCTAATGGAATCCGCAGGTAGTATCGATCCATGGCCCGGAAGAATGAACCGATGCAGATTCCGGCTCGGCATGCCAGTTTGACTTGTATTTTGTGCCCGAATACCGGTCGAGGAGGATGAAGAATTCAGTGATCGGCGAGTTCGGCGTCGTTGACGATCGCCTGAAATACTCGTTCGCCGCCGACGATGAGGACCGGACGGAGGGGTTTTCCCGGCGTCGAGATAGGCGCGGGTAACCTGATCTCGACCCACAGGTTGATCGGAGCTCCATACGGGCTGGCTCTCGCGACTCGCGTGCCTCGGGCTGTTAGACCCCCGGGTCACGCGATTTGCCGGGCCCAACCAGGGGTCGCCGCGCGTCAGGACACGAGGAAGTGGCGCTGGTATGAGGCCGCGGCGTCATAGATCTCGGGCGAGTGCGTCGTGACGACCAGTTGGCGCGAGGCTGAAGCCGCATCAGGCTGCGGAAGATGAACCGATGCCATTGCGGATCGAGGTGCGGCTCGGGCTCGTCGATGAAGATGATCCCCTCGCGATGCTCGTTGAGGGCCAGGGCGTTCAAAAATAGGAAGAGCTCTAGCTGGCCGCCACGACCGGTCCCGAGATCCGAGCCGCCCGCCCGCGTCAAGGCTAACAGCCAGACCTACTCCGGCCGGCCAGCCGGCGGGCCTCCTCCTCGTAGGTCAGGCCGAGCTCGGGATAGAATTCTCGCCTGACGCCGCCCAATCTCCGGAGATCCGAGTACCGATTGACCGCGTTCAGGCGAGAGTCTGGAACTACTCGACCGCCGCCGCATTGACCAGGAGCTGCTTGCCGTGCGAAGCCGATACTGGTCGTTCCGAGCGGGACGACACCGGTCTTTCAACTCGGGCCGACCGGACCCCAGGGTCCGCGATCGCAGGACGAGAAGTACCGGTGGGGGACGGGGCGGTCGAGGAGCGGTTCGGGGAGGTCCGAGGCATCTCTGCTGAAGAGGCTCCCCTCAGCATCCTGGAAATTCGCCTGAATGTCGTAGCGATCCCTACCTCGCCGGACGGCTCGTTTGCCACGTTGTCCGGTGATCAGCGTCGCTCCCCGGCCAGGATCGGCGCCGCCTCGAGGACCGCGGTCTTTCCACTCCATTGGGCCCTCCCGGACCACGAGCGAGTTGGGAGAGCCATCGGGTCCGCGGAAATCGAGGTCAAGCTCGTCGATCCCGCGAAAGTCGCGGATCGCAGCGTGCGATCCCCCGCCTTGCAGGGGCCACGAGGTCGCGCTGCCGGCCCTCGTGATCCGGGCCAGCGGCTGACCGTGGTCGATGATCGTAACCCTGCCCGCCGGCTGCAGGCCCAGCGATGCGATCGCTCCAGGCCGGGCCTGGCTTCCTCGAGCGTGACGGTGGACAATGGCGATGGGCCGCAATACCCGTGGCCGACAGTTCGTTTCAGATCTTCTTGAGCGAATTGGCCGGCCGGTCGCCCAGGCCGAAGAGGTGGCGGACGGCGTCGAGGATCGGGTGCGGGTGGCCGGGGTGCGGCTCGGCGACCGCCGAGCGGACCGCCGCGCGGGGATGATGCAGGAACTGGTTCTGGAGCCGCATCATCATGTGCTCGATGGCCTCGCGATCGGCCTCCAGGTGCGGCAGGGCGGCGAACAGCTTGGTCAGCTCGCGCTGGCGGACCGCGTCGTACGAGTCGCCCAGCTCGCGCAGCAAATGCCCCGCGTCGTGCTGGTGGCGGAGCATCGCGTAGCACGCCGCCGTCTCGCGCTCGATGATCGCCAGCGCCGGGTCGATCCCCTTCTGCCGCCGCTTGAGGTTCTGCTCGGCCTGCGCCCGCAGGTCATCCACGTGATAGAGCATCACCTGGTCCAGGTCGCCGATCCGCGGGTCGAAGTCTCGCGGGATCGCGATGTCCAGGATCAGCGCCAGCCGGTTGCGGCGGGCGCGCTGCACCCGCCGGTACTGCTCGAGCGTCACCACGGGCTCGCTGGCGGCCGTCGTGCTGATGACGAGGTCGGCGTCGATCAGCGCCTGGCCCAGCCGGTCGAACGGCACGGTGCGTCCGCCCCAGCGCGCGGCGAGGGCCTCGGCGCGGTCGGCGCTGCGGTTGGTCACCAGGATCGCGCCGGGGTTGAGCGCCTTGACGTGCTGCAACGTCGTCTCGCCCATCTTGCCGGCGCCGATGACCAGCACGGTCTTGTCGGCGAACGCGTCGAAGACCTCGCGGGCGACGTCCACGGCGACGCTGGCGACCGACAGCTTGCCCTGGTCCATCCCGGTCTGCGAGCGCACCGCCTTGCCCACCCGCAAGGCCGACTGGAAGACGTGGTGGAAGATCGGACCGACCGTCTTGCCGGCGACCGCGGCCTGGTAGGCGTCGCGGACCTGGCCGAGGATCTGGCCCTCGCCCAGCACCAGGCTCTCGAGGCTGGCCGCGACGCGGAACAGGTGCCCGACCGCGCCCTCGTCGTGGTAGCTGACCAGGTGCCCGGCGACGGCCTCGTCGGCCACGCCGTGGAAGCCGACCAGGGCGTCGGCCAGGGCGTCGGCGTCGGGGACGCATTCGATCGCGCCGGCGAGGTACAGCTCGACGCGGTTGCAGGTCGACAGGATCACCAGCTCGTTGCCGGGGAAGGCTCCCGCGAGCGACTGGAGGCCCGCGGCGCACCGCGGGCCGTCGAAGGCCAGGGCCTCGCTGACGGAGGCCGGCGCGGATCGGTGGTCGACGCCCATGGCCAGGAGTCTCACGGCGTCTCCACCCTCCCGGCGTCGCGCGAGCTCACCGGCGCCGTCCGCCGTGCGCAGCCGAAGCGCCTCGATCCCCACCCAGGTGAAGACCAGGAAGCCGAAGGCCACGATCGTCAGCACCATCAGCCCGCGGCCCCGCATCGCCGGGCGGAACCGCGCGTGCAAGAGCACCGCGAAGACCAGCCACATCCCCAGCGCGCTCAGGACCTTCGGGTCGGTCCAGCGGATGATGTGTGCGGCGGCGTGGGCGGGAGACGCGGCGTCCGCCGTCGCCCCGCTGCGAGCGGCGAGGCTCAGGACCACGCCGATCAACAGGCCGAAAGTCAACAGCGGGAACGCCAGCGGCGATGGCGCCGCGGTTGATCCGCTCGGACTGCTCGAGGCTCGGCAGCGCCAGCCCCGTGCGCGACGGCCGCTTGGCCTTGAGCCGACGCATCTGCGCCAGGTACATCAGCCCGGCGAAGAACGCCACGCAGGTGAAGACGGCGCCGCCCAGTCAGGAAGATGCCGTGCACGGCGCCCCAGAACTGGATCGTGCCGCCCCAGTCGAGCCAGTCGGACTGCCGGGACGCGAATAGCCCCGCGCCGACCACCAACCCCAGCACCAGCGGCAGCACGAACATCCCCACCGCCACCGGCCGGGGCGAGCGAAACGTCAGGTACAGCCCGATCAGGGCCATGATCCAGGAGAGGAGCATCAGCGAGCCGAACGCGCTGGCCACCGGCGCCATCGGGCTCTTGATCGCCAGGTTCGCCAGGTAGGCCGTCTGCACCAGCCAGGCCAGCACGGTCAGCCCGGTCGCGACGTGCCAGCGGATCGGCCGGCGCAGCGCGAACCGGGCGAGCTCGGCCAGGCAGCGCCAGGGCGTACGTCCCCGCGAAGCACAAGACGGAAACTCGGTCGATCACACGCCCCCTCCTCCATCGGGACCCGACAGGTCCATTGTAGGCGGGGACGGCGGAAACCGCTACGGGAGGGGCGCGGCGAGGGGGTGGGCGTCGGTGTCGTCGCGGGCTTTGTCGTCGTCGCGGAGGACCACGCGCTCATGCAGCGAGACGTACGCCAGCAGGGCGAACAGGACCAGCAAGGCGTAGGAATTGAGCGACGGTATGCCGAGTATGAAGCCCGGCGTGGCGACGCGGGCCGGGTGGCCGGCGAGGATCAGCTCCATCACCTTCATCTGGGGCACGCCGAAGACGATGATCACCGGGATAAGAGGGCCGGCGAGCCATCGCGCGTCCATCGCCGCCCGGGTAGCCACGGCGAGCGGCACCAGCAGCAGCGGCAGCGAATAATCCCAGGTGACGGGCGAGACCAGCAGCATCGCGGTGATCGCCAACGAGAACGCCACGTCGCGCCCTTCGGACGTCCGCGCCCGCCGGAAGGCCGCCGCGACGATCGCCGTGACGACCAGGTCCGACAGCAGCGTCCCGTACCGCGCGATGGCCGGGCTGTACCAGAGCGGCATGACCCAGCCGTGCTCGCTGGCGGGGTTGAACACCTTGTGCCAGAACCCGAAGAAGGACAGGTTGAATGCGTAGCTGCGGAACTTCTCCATGCTGGGCAGGACGACCCGGGCGTAATCAACGTAGGCGCCGGCTCCCAGCACGGCGGCCGTCGCGAGCGTGAGCAGGCCGAACGTCGCGGCGGCGGTCAGCATGCCCCGCCAACGGCCTCGCATCGCGAAGGCGACGACCAGGTAGGCCGGGAACAGCTTCACGGCCGCCGCGGTGCCGATCAAGATGCCGGCCAGCCCCGACCGGCCCGAGCGGTCGAGCGCCCAGGCCGACGTCGCCAATAGGACCAGCAGGAACGTGAGCTGCCCCTGCTGGAAATTGCCGTAGACCGGCAGGCAGAACGGCAGCAGCACGCCCACGGGCAGGAACAACGGCCGGAGCTCGGGCAGGCTCCTCGCCACGACCGCCAGCGCGGCCGCGAACGCGGCCAGCATGACGACGTTCCAGGCGAGCACCGCGTCGGGCAGCGCCAGCCGGGTGAAGGGCATCGCCAGCAGCACCGAGGTCGGCGGATGCGCGTTGTACATGATGTCGCGCTCCCAGTCGGCCTGGGGCCGGCCGAGGTACAGCGGCATCGTCAGCTCGTGGGGCGAGTACACCGGCAGGCCGCGCAGGTAATTCGCGCCGAGGCCCAGTCCTGGTAGAAGTCCGGGCTGGCCTGCGGGCTGGGTCGCATCTGTTTGGCGTACTCGCCCCCCAGCCTGAGCCAGGCGAGCGTGCCGGCGACCAGGCACACCACGACCATCAGCCGCGAGGTCCGCGCGGGTGAGGTTGCGCACCCCGACGCTCGAGTCGCCCGATCGTTCATCGCGTGAGCCCTCCCGGTGAGATCGCGCCGGCGGGCGCCCGGCCGCGGTCGAGGATTGGACACGGGGCGCCGCCGAGGTCACGCTCGGCGGCGATCGATCCGAGCATCCCGGCCATCAGGATCATGATCAGCCAGGCGCCCAGGACAAGGTTGCCATTGAGCGCCACCGAGAACGTCGGCACGAGGAACAGCAAGGCGGCAAGACCCGGCAGCGGGTCGGCGGGCCGTCGCTCGCGCAGGGCGGCCAGCAGCGGCGGCACCAGGAGCGCGGCGGCGTGGATATGGCTGTGGAAGCCGGCCATGAGCGCGACGATCATCGTGGCGAGCACCTGCCGGGCGAACCGGGCGCCGCGGGGGTTCCAGGGCCCACGCCAGACCGGGACCAGGGCGAGCAGCATCGCCGCGGACAGCAGATGCACCGCGCAGGCCCTGTGCCTCGCCCACGCCGTCCGGCAGGAGCTGGACCATCAGCCCGCGGACGTTGATCATGTCCCACGGGTAGACGACCCGCGGCAACTGGCGAAAGCCCGAGAACGCGCGGGCGGTCTCGAGGTAACCGTGCACTCCGGCGCCGCCGACCAGGGCGAGCGTCGAGCCTGCCAGGCCCGCGCCCACCAGTCCCAGCCCGGCCAGCGCCGACCACCGCCGCTTGATCAGCAGGATCGGGACCATGACCAGGCCCATCTGCGGCTTCACCAGCAGCAGGCCGAGCCAGCAGCCCGCGGCCCACTCGCGGCCCTGGTCAAACGCGCGCAGCGACCGGTACAGGCCGAACGCCATCACGACCACGGCCTGACCTACATACAGGCCGAACAGGAACGGCAGGAAGGCCAGCGGCGCCAGGCTCATCAGGGGGTCGCGGCGATGATCGGCGCCCGCCAGGCCCCGGACGATCGCGACGTACAGGACGACGTTGAGGATCGTCCAGGCCGCGAACCCGCCTAGGTGGCCCAGCAGGTTCATGGCGAAGAACGGCAGGAGGAACGGCACGGGATAGACGTAGGCGGCGAACGTTGACGGCTCGCTGCGGTCCAGGCCGCCGGCCAGCCAGCCGGCGAAGGTCTGGGTGAGCGCCTCGCTGTCGTAGATCGCCGGCCAGCCCGAGCGTCCGGCCACCTCGGCCGCCGAGCCGTAGATCGCGTAGTCGATGCCGAAGCTGTAGAACAGCCCGCCGTCGGCCCAGAATGCCCCGGCGCGGGCCAGGAATCCGACGATCCCCGCGATGCAGGCAGTCCGCAGGACGATCGGCGAGAACAGGACTTTCGGCATCGGCTGCCCCGGCGCAGGGACCTGGTTGGACCGTCGCGGCGCTGGCCGCACAATCCAACCTAGGTCACGTCCGCCCAGGTGGCAAAGCGCGGGCTCGGGTGTCAGGGCTTCAGCTCGACGGCGCGGGCCGCGCGGATGACGCCGGCGAGCGGGCCCGAGTCGAACTCGGCGGTGATCGTGAGGGTTCCGGGCGGCTGCGACTGGGGCACTCGGACCGAGGCCTGGCAGAAGGTGCCTCAGAGGAAGCCGGCGAGCGCCGTCGCCAGCACGTGCTCGCCGGGGCTAATACCGGCGTGCAGGGCCAGCCGGGCGCTGAGGTTCTCCTGCATGGTCGGCGCGGCCGGTGCCCCTCGGTAGGCGACGACGATCAGCAGGCCGTCGCCGGTGTAGAGCAGCGACTGGATGCCCACCTCCTGCCCGGGCCGCGGCTGTCGCGAGGCGGCGTCGGTGAGGTCCATCTGAAAGTGGAGCCGGCCCACCGGATCGATGGCGACGGCCGTCCCCTTGTTGACCCGGTACCACCGCGGCTGACCCGTGGCCCCGTTGTCGGAGAAAACGAACGACCATGGCTGACCGCCCGCGGGGTCGTCCAGGGTGACGTTCACCATGCCCAGCCGGTACTCGCCCGTCGGCACGGTCGTCGGCTCGGTGCCGCCGAGCGTGTAGACCGATCCGTCGCGGCCCAGCACCGTCGCGCTCAGCTCGCGCGGTGCCGCGGCGCCCGGCCCGCCCGCGGGCGGCTTCCAGGCCAGCCGCAGCGCGCCGGTGCCCTCGATCGGCTCGAGGCCCAGCCGGCGGCCCAGCTCGTCCGAGCGGACGCCGTACCGCGCACCGCCGAGCTCGAGCACCGTGGCGAAGAGGAACTGCTCGGCCGACGGATCGAACCGGCCGTCGTTGTTGAGGTCCAGCCAGAGCCGATCCTGCGAATCGGCCACCTGGCCGTTGCCGTCGCCATCGACGCGGCGCACGGCAACGCGACGCGGCTTGCCGGCCGGGCCGGATTCCTTGCCGGCGAGCGTGACCGTGCCCTCCAGGTAGCCCGCCGACGCGTAGCCGAGCGTCCGGCCGCCGGCGCCCGGCGGAATACCACGGCGCGGCGGGTCCGGGTCGTGACGTCCTTCTCGACCATCGCCACGTCGAGCGGCAGCCGCCAGACTCGCTCGCCGGATGCGGCCGACGCGGCGGCGACGCGGTCGCGGTCGTCGATCCGGCGATTGCGGTCGGCGTTGACATACAGGTCCACGTCGCCCGCCCCGGACTCGTCGAGGACGACCGTCACCCGGATCGACGCCGCGCTGCCGAAGCGGACCTGGGCGTACCGACGCCGCGCGGGATCGCCGCGATAGGATGCCTTCTCGACCAGGTCCTCGGGGCGGTCGCGTCGCATCGCCAGCGCCCGGAACGGCGCATGCTCGAACGGGTCGCCCGCGTCGGGGACGACGAACCGCCACTCCGACGGCGCGGCGGGCTTCTGGCCGGGATCCTCTCCGCCCGGCGCACCGGCCAGGGCGACCGCCAGGATCAGTCCGACCGAGGATATCGAGGTCATCGCGTGATCTCCTCCGGGGAGGTCTCGTTACCAGGTGCGCGTGTCCGGGGTCCACAGCCCGATGATGTTCATGAAGATCTCCCGCCATCGGTCATCGCCGTGGAGCGCCAGGACCCTGGCGACGGCCCGCCGCGTCCGGTTCTTGAACGCGTTCTGGTCGGTCCCGGGCTCGGAGTCCTCGGGCAGGGCCTCGACCATCGCGACGGCGCGGCGCGGGTCGATCAGCGCCAGTGCCGTCAGCACCTGGGGCGTGACGTAATCCTCGCCGAAGGACTCGCGGCCCGATCCGATCCGGTCCAGCTCGGGCTGGAGGATCCGCGCCGCGACGTCGCGGTCGTACCGGGCGACGAGCATCGCCAGCCTGGGGGGCGGTCCGCCCCGATCGACCCTCGGCGTCGGATCGATCGCCCCGGGGCCGGCGCAGCAGCACCGTGCGGCCGAGGAACTCGGCCAGCCTGTCCGGCGCGACCCGCTCGACGACCGGCAGCAGGCTGGCCGCCACGAGGTCGCCTGGCTGACCATACGCCGTCACCAGTCCGGCCTGGACGCTCAGCCGCTCGAAGGCCTCGTCGAGCAGCCGCAGCGCCTCGGCCCGGTCCGCCGGGGCGACCGCCCGTGCCATCAGGCCGAGGGCGTATGCGCCGAGGGTCGGGGAATCGATCGACATCCGGCTGGTCGCGATCCGTCGGGCGCGGGCGACGTCCGCGGACGCCATCTTGTAGCAGAGGGTCACGACGCTCCGAATCGAGGATCGACCGGATGCTCGCGCGGTCGGCGAGCCGCTCCGCCTCGGCCGGCGCACGGTCCGTGAGCTTCTGCGCGATCCGGAGGTACTGCCGCTCGTAGACCCACATCTTGTCGCCCGGATCGGTCTTCCGTCCTTCCTGCTCGGCGCCCGCGAGGAGCTTCAGTGCGTCCGGCAGGTCGAGCCGCGAGAGGGGCACGGTGAGCTGCATCAAGAGGCGGTGGCCCATCGGACCCTTTCCCGTCCCCTCGGCTTCGCAGAGCGCCCGGGCGTCGCGGATCACGGCCCGGGCGCGGTCGACGTCGCCCAGGTCGATCAGCCGGTCGGCGATCAGGCCCAGCCCGGTGATGCGGGTCATCAGCGGCTTGACGGTCTTGCTGTTGAGGAGCGCCTGGTCGATCAACGCACGCTTGCGATCGTCGCTCAGATTCGGGGCGGCGACGAGTAGCCCGAGGTATCCCATGAAGCGCACGCCGGGACCGGTGCCGGCCTCGAGGATGGCGGTCGCGTCATCGAGGCTCTCACGGGCGAGCGATGCGGCCAGCGTCTGCCGGAGAAAATCGACATATTCGGGGTCGATGAACTTGACCTCGTCGAGCCACTCGGTCGTGACGTGCGGGTCGATCTCGGCCGCATCGGCGAGGAAGCGGTACCTGGCCACGTCGTCGCCCCGCGCCAGGACCTTGCCGGCCAGGGGCTCGATCAGTCGGCGGGCGAGTGCCTTCTCCTCTTCGACGGGCAGGGTGCACTCGATCGAACGGTAGGCGGCGGCGGGCGGCTCGTCGGCCCGCGCGAGCACCACCTCGACCGGCCGTGTGTCGTCGTCGGTCGCCTTGAGCGCGATCCGGTAGCCGGCCTTCTCGGCGACGATCAGCGCCGGGCCCTCGATGACGCCGGGCAGGCGGAATCGGCCGTCGCCGTCGGTGGTGGCCCGGGTCGGCATCGGCCCGTCGCCGGCCTGGCGGACGACGGCGCCGGCGATCGGCGGCGCCGCGGCGGTCGACGACCCGGCCCTCGATGGCCCGGAGCTGGCGGAGCACCAGCACGACCGACCGCTCCTGGCCGTGCGCGACGGCGATGCCGGTCGAGCGAGCGGCGATCCGGCCTGGGGCCCGGGCCTCGGCGTAATACTCGCAGCAGGCCGGGTAGCGCCCGCGGGCGTGGAAGCGGCCGTCGGCGCCGGTGCGCAGCACGATCGAGCCATCCCCCGCGGCGACCGGCTCGTTCAGGACGATCCGGCCGGTCTGCGCCCGGACCTGCCGCCGCAGCACGACCTCAGCACCCGCGACCGGCCGGCCGCCTCCGTCGACCACCTGGCCTCGCAGCGGGATGGTCTCGCCGGTGCGGAGTGTCAGCGCGATCGGCCGCTCGGCGGCGGCCTCGGCCCGGGCCTTCACCACCCCCGAGGCGCCGTGGCCGTCCCAGGCCGTGAGGTGCAGCTCGGCGATCCGGTCGATGCCGTGGAGCACGAAGCCGCCCGAGCGGTCGGACCGCGCCAGCGCCGCCTGAACTTGGCCTTGCGAGCCGTACCAGAACGCCTCGACCTCGGCACCCGCGACCGGCCGGCCGTCCTCGCCCGCGACGGTCCCCGGCACGTCCACCCCCCGCCGCAGCTCGAGCGGCGACAGCTCCAGCTCGACGACGCCCGGCCGGGGCATCCGCTGCGATGGATACGTCATGTCCGACGGCTCGTAGAACGGCGACGGGAATCGCAGCGGCCAGCCGAACGGCTGATTGCGATCGCGGAGGATCCGGCCGGCGTACCGGCCCTCGGCGTCGGTCATGGCGAAGGTGTCGCCGCCCGAATAGCCATTCAGGGAGACCTTCACCCTCGGGATCGGCCGCTTCGTCACCCCTTCGCGCACGACGCCGCGCACCCGCATGGTCTCGCGCAGCGGGATCGCGACCTCGACGACCTGGCCGGCCTTCACGTCGAGCCCCTCCCGATCCGCGCCTCGCAGCGGAATATCCCGTGCCGGGACGAATTCCAGTTTGAGATCGACCTTACCTGCCGCGATGGCCGGGATCTGGAAACGCCCCTGTTCGTCGCAGGCGGCCGTCGCGATCCCGCGGGCGCCGGACCCCGAGTGGCCCCCGGCCAGCGAGGTGGCGCGGATCGTCACGCCCGCGACGGGCACATTGCCGGGCGCGACCAGCCGCCCCTCCACTTGCCCGACCGGCGCCAGAGTTACGGTGACGGCGTTGGCCCCGTCCTGCGGAACGCGAACGAGCTGCACCCCCAGGCCCTGGGCCTCGACGCGGACCTCGCCCGGCGAGCCAGGCGGCCACCCCACGATCGCGGCTCGCCCGCCGGCATCAGCGGTCGCCGCCAGCGCCCGGCCGATCGGCTCGGGGACCGAGACTTCTCCGACCTGGGTCGGCACAACACGCGCCCGGCCGCCGGCTTGCCCTCGGGTGTCAGGATGGTGAGATCCGCGTGCACCGGCGGCCCCAGCGCGACCCGCGCGGGCGGGTCGTCGGCCAGCACGACGCGCGGCAGGCGGCGGAAGGCGACGCGCATCGCCCGGCCCTCTCCGGCAGCCGCCCAGACGGTCAGCGGCGGCGGCGACGCAACGCGACGACCTCGGCCGGCACATCGAGCGTGAACCGCCCATCCCGGTCGCTCCGGCCGTGGACCACCAGCGGCAAGGCCCCGTCGCCCAGGCCGGTCAGGGTCTGATACCAGAGCTCCATCCCGGCCCATCGGCCGTCGTCGGGCGGCAAGGCCGCGGCCAGCCAGACCTCGGCACCGGCGACCGGGCGATCCGAGGCGTCGACCACCACGCCTGCGACCGGCACCGGCTTCGGGTCGGCCGAGACCGACAGGGTGGGCTGGGCCAGCACCGCCAGCACAATCGTTGCGGCAAGCATCACTTCCATCCATCTCGCGAACGACCCGATTCGCCGTCTCTAACGACAACTGTCACGGACGAGGTTATCGCCTCGCGCGGCCGGGGTCAAGTGCGGGAGGCGGGGCGACGCTCGACGAGCGCGGGCGCCCGGCCTATACTGGGATCATGACTGATCTTGGCAAGGAAACCGGGGCGTTCGCCGGCCGCCCCGAAGGGGCCGAACAATCCAGCCCAGGGCATCGCCCTGGGGGGAAGATGGCACCCGTGGACCACAAGCCCTGAAAGGGCGGCACAGCGGTATCGCCCGCCACCAGCACCGGGGTTTCGTCCCTTCAGGGCTCGGGGATGGGGGTGATTCGCGTGTTCCCCAGGGCGATGCCCTGGGCTGATCTGTCGGGCCCCTTTGGGGCAGAATCTCCAGACCGATATCCTTGCGATCGACTCGATCATGAAGAGGTTTTCCGACCTTTACGCCGTGCTGGACGAGACGACGAAGACGAGCGTCAAGGTCGAGGCGCTGCGGCGCTACTTCACCGAGCGCCGCCCGAGGACGCCGCGTGGGCCGTGTATTTCCTGATCGGGCGCAAGCCGCGGCAGGTGGTGGCGACGGGGCGGATGCGGGCCTGGGCCGCCGAGGAGGCGGGGGTCACCGACTGGCTGTTCCAGGAGTCTTATGACGCTGTCGGCGACATCGCCGAGACGATCGCGCTCTTGCTGCCGCCGCCGGAGCACTCGAGCGATCGGCCGCTCTCGGAATGGATCGAGAGTCGCCTCTTGCCCCTGCGCGGCCGGGGCGAGGACGACCAGCGCGCGGCGATGCTCGCCGCCTGGCGCGAGCTGGATGACCGCCAGCGGTTCGTCTGGAACAAGCTGATCAGCGGCGGGTTCCGCGTGGGGGTCTCGCAGCAACTGGTCACCCGCGCCCTGGGCGAGGCGGTCGGCATCGACCCGGCCGTCGTGGCGCACCGCCTCATGGGAGACTGGGAGCCTACGCCCGGCTTCTTCGAGCGGCTGATGGCCCGCGACGCGGCCGACGCCGATATCAGCCGGCCCTATCCGTTCTTCCTCGCCTATGCCCTGGAGCAGCCGCTCGAGGACCTGGGTGAGCGAGCGGAGTGGCAGGCCGAGTGGAAGTGGGACGGCATCCGCTCGCAGCTCATCCGCCGCGGCGGCCAGACGTTCCTCTGGTCGCGCGGCGAGGAGCTGGTCACCGAGCGCTACCCCGAGCTCGCCGCCGTCGGCGATGCCCTGCCCGACGGCACGGCGATCGACGGCGAGATCCTGCCCTGGACCGAAGGCCGCGTGTTGCCGTTCGCGCAGCTCCAGCGGCGGATCGGCAGGAAGGCCGTCACCAAGGCCATCCTGGCGCAGGTGCCCGTCGTCATCATCGCCTATGACCTGCTCGAGCTCGGCGGGGTCGACGTCCGCGACCGGCCGCTCGCCGACCGCCGCGAGGCGCTGGCCGGTCGGGTCGCGACGTTCGCGGCCGAGTTCCCGTCGATGGCGCACCGGCTCCAGCTCTCGCCGATCGTCGAGTCACCGACCTGGGACGAGCTGGCGGTCGCCTGGTCCGGCAGCCGCGCGATGCAGGCCGAGGGCCTGATGCTCAAGCGGAGAGATTCGGCGTATGGCGTCGGCCGGCGCCGGGGCGACTGGTGGAAGTGGAAGGTCCAGCCGCACACGATCGACGCCGTGCTCATCGCCGCCCAGCGCGGCAATGGCAAGCGCGCGAGCCTCTATACCGACTACACCTTCGGCGTCTGGGACACGGAGAAGGGCGCGCTGGTCTCGATCGCCAAGGCGTATTCGGGCCTGACCGACGCCGAGATCCGCCAGGTCGACGCGTTCGTCCGGCGCAACATGGTGGAGAAGTTCGGGCCGGTGCGGACCGTCAAGCCCGAGCTGGTCTTCGAGCTGGCCTTCGAGGGGTTGAACCGCTCGACGCGGCACAAGTCGGGGGTCGCCGTCCGGTTCCCGCGGATCCTCCGCTGGCGGACCGACAAGCCCGCCGCCGAGGCCGACACGCTCGACTCGGTCGCGCGCCATGCTGCCGGCCGAGCCATCCGACTGATCCTGGGCTCGCCCGCTCGTGTCCTGATCCGGGATTGCTTCGGCAGCGGGCCCACCACGTCGCCGGATGTGGTCAGGGGCCTGGCAGGTGGTACGGCGTCCGATCCTTGTACAACTTCAGCCGTGCTTGGCCCTGGCTCTTATCGGGGCCATCGGGGAACATGGCGTTGGCCCGGGTCTGCCACTTGACGGCCGCATCGAAATCGCTGGCTTCGGCGCACGCCGCGGCGAGTGTGTCGAGATACGGCGCCGCCTGCCATTTCGTCAGCTCGCAGGCGCGGGTCGCCGCCTCGACGGCCGCCTTCCCGTCGCGTACGCCGGCATCGGGACAGGCCGCCAGCAGCCAGGCCCGGTTGTTATGCGCGATCGACAACGCCGGGTCGACCCGGGTCGCTTCGGCGTAGTCGGCGAGGGCCCGTCGGTATTCCTTGCGGCTTTCCTCGAACATATCCCCTCTCGCCGTAATTTCGGGCGTCGCGCGGATCGAGCCGGATGGCCTGCTCGAAATCGGCGAGCGCCCGCATCATATTCACGCTTCTGGCGGTGGGCCGTCGCCCTGTCCCGGTAGGATGCGGCCTGCTTCGGATCGATGGCGATGAGTCGATTGAGATCATCGATCGCCGCGTCGAGTTGGCCCTTGAGCAGCCGGATATGGCCGCGGATCTCGTAGGCTTGCGCCGAGCGGGTCGAGCTGGATGGCGCGGTCGCAGTCGTCGATCGCCGCGTCGAGCTGCCCTTTGTTTGACCGGGCCAATGCCCGATTGACATGAGCCTCGGTGCAGCGCGGGTCGAGCTGGATGGCGCGGTCATAATCGTCGATCGCCCGGTCGGACTGCCCTTTGTTCACCCGGGCGACGCCGCGATTGACGTAGGCCGCGACGCAGCGCGGGTCGAGCTGGATGGCGCGGTCGCAGTCGTCGATCGCCCGGTCGGACTGCCCCCGGCTCGTGCGCGCCGAGCGCGATTGACGTAAACCCGGATGTCCCGCGGATCGAGCCGGATCGCCCGGTCGAAATCATCGATCGCCCCGCCCGGGTCCTTCAAGACGAGTCGGGTGTAGCCTCGCTCTTTGTAGAGCTGGGCGTCGTTCGGATCGAGCCGAATGGCCCGGTCGTAGTCGACCAGCGCCAGTCGTACCGGCCCATGTGGACCCACACGTTCGCCCGATTTCGGTATTCCCGGACGTCCCCGGGTTCGAGCCGGATTGCGGTGGTCATGTCGAGGATCGCCTTGCGATCGTCCCCCGCCTTGCTCCAGGCGATGCCGCGGTTCGAATAGAAACGCGGGTTGTCGGGACGGAGCTTGATCGCCCGACTGAGGTCCGCGATTGCCCCGTCGAAATCGTTCCGCGAGCTCCGAGCCTTGCCGCGGGTCGAGTAGGCCGTGGCATTTTCCGGATCGCGCCGGATCGTCCGGTTGCAGTCGTCGATCGCCGCGTCGTACTCACCACGAAGCCATCTAGCTTCAGCGCGGACCTGGTAGACCGACGCGTTCTCGGGATCGAGCTCTGCAGCCTGCCGCAGATCAGCCACGGCGCGATCGGTGTTCTTGTCGAGTGAGCAGATCGCTCGCATGAGGTAGGCATTGGAATCGCGGGGGTTGGCCCGGATGCGGCGAGAGAAATACTCGGCGCCCTGGTCGTACGGTATGACCAGGTGAGCCGCGGCCCGGCCGGTGGTCGCGGTGCCTTCCACTTGCAACAGGAGCGGGTCTCCCGCGGTCCTCACACGGAACACAGACCCTCTCACCGTATAGGTGAGGCGCCCGTCGTGCAGGACCAAAGCATCCGACTTCGCCACGACCCGATCGCCGAGCCGTAGGGCCGCCCGTTCGCGTTCTTGCCCGCGGGTCTTGGTAGCCGCCGGAAACAGCAGCAAGACAGCCACCAGCACCGCCGACGACCCGGTCGTACACCCGATGGCGCCTCGAGCCGCCGTCTCACGATTCGGCATGTTGGAGTCCCCATTCCGTCGCCGCGAACTCGCTGATACCTCTGCACGCGACTATACGTCTTCTCACCGCCAGCGTAAAGAAGTTAAAAAGGCATTGATCTAATGATCCTGCCCATACCGTCGCCCTCGCCACGAAGGGGTAGCACCCTCGACCCGGCCGAGTGGCAGAACGGACGGACCGAACCGTTGCGAGAGCCAGCCCTGCCGCCGATCCTCCGGAGCCGGCCCAGCACCGTGTGTTCGTGTGTTCGGC
>CAVYTQ010000031.1:0-10978 GCA_963771445.1 uncultured Planctomycetota bacterium
AAGGCCAGTTCGCCCTCGGAGCCCTCGGCGACCTCTTGGAGCCTGTCCACCGTGCGAAGGCCGCTCCGGACATCCCAGAGCATCACGCCGCTGTCCTGCGGCCCCGGCCACCGTCCGCACGTGGCGGCGATGATCGAGCCGTCGGGGCTGAAGGCCACGCTGGTCACGGACCGATCGGCGATGGTCAAGGCCTTCCCCATGACCGGCGCGAGCTCCCGGGCGTCCCAGAGCGCCACCCCGCCGTCGGTGCCGTCCTCGGCCTTGTGGTAGCCGTATCCGCCAGCCAGGGTCTTGCCGTCGGGGCTGAAGATGACTCGCGACAGGGATTTGCCGCCCTCCAGGGCTCGCTCCGCGAGCTGCACGCCTCGCCGTGCGTCCCAGAGCACGACCCCGCTGATGGACGGGTGCCGGCGGAAATCGCCGGCAATGGTCGAGCCATCGGGGCTGAAAGCCACGCCGAAGACGTTGCCCCCTCCCGCGACGGCCATCGGCTTATCGGTGAGCCGCGTTTGTCGGCGGGCGTCCCAGAGGATCACCCCGCCCTTCAGATCCGTCCTCATGAACCCGGCGGCGAGGGCCATGCCATCCGGGCTGTAGGCCACGCCGAGGGGTGAACCCTCGGCGATCTCCAGGGACCTGTCGGCGAGTCGCGCGCGACGGCGGGCGTCCCAGAGCGCCACCCCGCCCCTCGAGCCCCGATCGTAGGCCGCGGCGATGGTCGAGCCGTCGGGGCTGAACGCCACGTCGAAGACGTCGGCATCGATGAGCAGGGGCCGATCCTCGAGCGGCGAACGTGCCTCGAGGTCCCAGATCACCGCCCCGCCGTCGCGGCGGCGGTAGCCGGCGGCCAGCCTCTTGCCGTCGGGGCTGAGGGCCAGGCCCGTGATACTCGCCCCGGCGATCACCTGCGGCCTGTCGGCCAGGGGCGGGCGTCGCGTCAGGTCCCACAGCACAACCCGGTCATCGACGCCCGCGGCCAGCATCCGGCTGCCGAAGACCACGCTCGTGACCCGATCCCCGGCCACGGCGAGCGGCTGCTCGAACAGCCGATGACGCCCTTCCATGTCCCACAGGGCCACCCCCGCACAGACATCGACATCAACCCCCTCGAGGCCCGCCGCCAGGGTCTTGCCGTCGGGGCTGAAGGCCGCGCATTCGATCGCTTGATCCAGGTCGCCGAACGGCTCGGAGATCTGTTTCCGGCTCGCCGCGTCCCAGAGGGCGATTGCGCCCCCGCTGACGGTGACCAGGGTCTTGCCGTCGGGGCTGAAGGCGAGGCTGTCCACGCGGTATTCGTTGTCCATGAGCCGTGGCAGCTCGCCCAGCCGTACGCGCCGCGCAACGTCCCAGAGCACGACCCGACTCGAACCTCCGGCGGCCAGGGTCTTGCCGTCAGGGCTGAAGGCTACGCTCGAGACCGAGTTCCCCGGGAAATCCAGCGGCCGTTCGCCCAGCCGGGCCCGCCGCTCCACGTCCCAGAGGACCACCCCGCGGCCGGCCCCCGCGGCGATGATCTGGCCGTCGGGGCTGAAGGCCACGGCCCTGACGCCGCCCTCGGGGACAGGCAGGGGCGTCTCGGTCGATCGCGATGGGTCGCACAGCAGCACCAGGCCGCCCTTCCGGCCGTCGGAACAGCCCGCGGCGAGGGTCTTGCCGTCGGGGCTGAAGGCCACGCTCAACACAAGGCCCCCGGCCCGGTGATAGAACGCGGCGACCGACGGCCGGGTCAGCAGCGCATCGAGCAGGCTGCCGCGGGCCTCGAGGGTGTCTCCGCGATGGATCGCCTCGACCGCCAGCAGGAGCGAGCGGTCCGGGCGCTCGGCCCGCTGCGTCTCGGAGAGGGCCGCGAGCCGTCGCGAGTCGGCGAGCGCGGCCCGGGCCCGTGCCTCCTCCTCGCTCGACGCCGCCAGCCGCGCCGCCTCGCGATGGCGCGCGGCCTCCGCCCTCGCCGCCTCCAGGTCCGCGGTTGCGCGGTCGGCGCGATGATGCGCGGATGGCCCAGGCCGCCAGGCCGATGCAGGTGATCGTCAGTAGACCGCCGGCCAGGACGGCGAAGGAGGCCCGGCGATGGCGAGGGATGAGGCCCACGGGAAGGAATGGCTCCAAACCGGGAGGTCATGTCCACCAGCCTGTTGTATCACGCCCTCGCCAGCCGCGACCACGGACGCACCGACCACCTCGCTTCCATCGGGCGAGGACTTGCCGCCGTTACGTCTCGCGGCTCGGTCAGGGGGATGGCAACGATTCGGGACAAAATGGGCCATTGTCTTCACGATTTCTTCACAACGAGGCGCTCGTGAGAACGGGCCGCGATACGGGCCGCGGTCTGAGCGTGTAGGTCGGGGCCGGGTTCGCTCGACCCAGGTTGGGCATCTCGCAGAAACTGGACAGAAAACGGCGTTAGGAGGCCGTGTCTGGCCGCTCGTCACCTGGCGGACTGGCCGGATGATGGTACGAACACTTCGGGGCCCGACCTATCCGTTCCGATCCCCATTCCGACCCAAAACGAGAAGGCCATCAGCGCCGATCAAGGCCATGATCGAGCGCCAGCGATACTGTCGCATCGACCTGCTCACGAGAGAAACAGCGGCAGCAACTCGAAGGCGCCGCCCAGGGCTTCCTTCGATCGCAGGCCGAGCCAATCGTCGAGGATGGTGGCGTAGATCCGGCGGAAGTCGATGGTCGTCCTGAGGTCGCCGAATTTCGGGTCCAGATCGAGCAAGCTCGGTGTCGGCCCTACGAGACCACCCCGGACATTCGGTCCGGCAAGGAATACCGGGCCCGAAGTGCCGTGGTCGGTGCCGGCCGAGCCGTTCTCGGCGACGGTCCGGCCGAACTCGCTGAAGAGCAACACCGCCACCCGGTCCGCCAGCCCGGCCGCGGCCAGGTCGTCTAGGAACGCCTTCACGGCATCGGAGAGCTCGCGGAGGAGGTTGCGGTGCGCGAAGAGCTGGGCGGAATGCGTATCGTAGCCCGGCTGGAGTGTGTAGAAGATGCGCGTATCCTGGCCGCCCTTCAAGAGCCGGGCGATCAGTTGCAGGCGCGAGGCCAAGGCGCGCCGCGGATAGCGAGCATCATCCTTGTAAGAGGCCAGTTGCTGCATGCGATCGGCCGTCGCGTACGCGTCGAGCAGGCTCCGCCGGACGAACGCTGCCGTGTCATCGCCCGGTCGCATCGCGGCGAGGGCCTTCCGCGGGTCGGCGCCGGCGTCCAGGGCGAGGTCCTCGATCCGCCCGATGGCCGTGGCGATGGAGCGGCGCCCGCGGATCGCCACCGACGAAGGGTCCGGACCGACCTGCAGCGAGGAGACCACCCCGCCGGCCTCGTCGAGGGCGCGGCCGAGCCAGCCCGGCCCCTTGTGATCCTCCGGGTCGAGCCGGGCCGTATGCCAGGTCGCCATGCTCTGGAAGTGCGATCGGCTCGGGTTCGGATAGCTGACGCCTTGCGCGATGACCAGTTGCCCGGCCTCCAGCAGCTTGCCGAAGCCCTGGAGCGACGAGTGCAGGCCGACGCGGTCGTTGACCTTGATCAGCCGGTCCTTCGCCAGCCGGAGGGCCTTGCGATGCTTGGCGTAGCCCTCGTCGGCGAAGGGGACGACCGTGTTGATGCCATCGTTGCCGCCGTTCAATTCCAGGACCACCAGCACCCGGCCGTCGCGCCGCGGTGCCGCGGCGCGGGCGGTTTGGGCCAGGAAGCCGGGGACGGTCGGGGCCAGGGCGATCAGGGAGGAGCCGCTCAGGGCCGCTCCCAGGAAGGCGCGACGTGTGGACATGAGAACCTCAGGGATCGTTGGACCGTGTCAGGTCGGGTCAAGCGAGTTGCGCCTCGGGGCAGGTCAGGGTCAGGACGACGGCATGGCGGGCGGCGTCGGGGCCCCACGCCGCTGCCGGTCCGATGGCGTCGGCGATCCGGGTGTGCCAGTCGCGGTCCGGTTCGGACCCGAGGAGGAGCTCGGCGAGGAAGCCGATGAATTCATCGCGGCCCCGGCTCCGGTGATGGCGTCCGGCCAGGGCGAGGGCATCCAGGGGCGTCGGACGGCCGACCCCGTGGGGTCCGACCAGCGCCGCCGCGTAGTTGGCCCGACCGATCAGGCCGCGGGTCATTAACCAGGACCGGCCGCCCGGCCAGCCGCCGACGTTGGGCGGGTAGAACAGGTCCTGACCGAGCCGGCCACACCAGTCGGCCAGCGTCAGGGTGCTGCAGGGGGGGTCGAACAGCTCCAGGGCGCGGGCCGCCCCGATCACATACTCCACCGGGCTCAGCACGCGGCTTCCGAGGTTCGCGTCGGCAAAGAAGAGTTGCGAGCGCAAGACCGTCTCGACCGCCCAGCCCATGTCGAGGTCGCGCGCCCGCAGGCCGTCCGCCAGGGCGTCGAGGTCGGCGGCCTTCAGCGCCTCCTCGGTCAGGAACAATTCGCCGGCCCGCCGGGCGAGGCGTCGCGAGGTCGCGGGGTGCTGCAGTACCATGCCCACCAGGTCGTCTCCTTTCCACGGCCCGGTCTTCCCCAGGATGGTTTTTTCGCCGGAGTCATGACGAACCGGGAGCTCGGCGAAGGCATCCTCCACGACGCTCCAGCCCGTGAGGGCACGGGCGGCCTCCTTCACGTCGCGCTCGGTGTAATGGCCGATTCCCAGGCTGAAGAGCTCCATCAACTCGCGCGCCAGGTTCTCGTTCGGGTGCCCCTCGCGGTTGCTCGGGGCGTCCAGCCAGACCAGCATCGCGGGGTCTTGGACGACGGCGCCCAGGAGATCCTTGAACGGCCCCCGGCCCAGCGCACGGAACAGCTCGTTCTGCCGGCGCATGAGCGCGAGGTTTTCGACCTTGACGTTGCTCGTGGCGAAGTGGTTGTGCCACATCAGCGCCATCCGCTCGGCGAGCGGGTCGGGGCCGAACAGCATGCGGTAGAGCCACCACGCCTTGAGTCGCGCGGGAGCATCCGAGGTCGCGGCTGTCCGACCCAGCAGGTCCGCGGTCTTCTCGAAGTCCGCGGGCACGCCATCCGTGGCCGCCTTGCCGGCCAGCACGCGGTCGAGGCTGGGCCGAGGGCCGTCCTTCAGGTCGCGACGGATCTCGCCCCAGGTCGCCGCGAAGCCGGCGCGGCGGTGCAGGTGGACGACGCGCCGCAGGTCCCAGGGTGCCTCGTCGCTGGGGATGTAGGGCGCCCACGGGTCCGACGATCGTGCGGTCGTCGGATCCGATGGTGGTCTCATCGCACGCTCGCTTTCAATCTCCGGCCCCCCGGCGAGCGGGGATCTCAACGCAAGTCCGACGCCCCCGGCTCGTCCGGCCTCCGCTCGTCACCCACTCCCGATCGTCACGTCGCCCAGGTCCTTCGTCTCCCCCGAACCGAGTCCCTCGCCCAGGCGCCGTTCGTCTTTCCCGTCGTACAGGGTGTACTCGTACTCGGGCAACAGGCCCTTGATGCGAAACCGACCCTCCTGATCCGTCTTGCTGCGCGTGGGGAAATACTTGGCGGCGTCTGGCTGAGCGGGCTCCTTGTAACGGCGGTAGATGCCCAGATCCACGCCGGGTCGCGCCCGCCCGTCCGGGTCGATCAGCCGGCCCTCGACCGTGGCACCGGGCCGCAGTTGCACGGTGATCGAGTCGCCCTCGTCCGTTGGGGGCTGCGCCACTCCGACCAGCCCCTTCTCCGGATGCTGGAAGAGGAGGGGCCGCGGCCGATGCGGGTTGTAATTGCTGACCGTGAACTCGGCGGTCTTCATCACCTCAAAGTCTCTCTCCAAGAAGTTAATCCGAGCGGTCAGGCCGATGCCCCACGCCCCGGCCAGGGGCCGGCCGTCCGGCCCGATCACCGTCCCCTTGAACGTCAAGCCCGGGTCGAGCGTCAGGTCACGCTTGACCGATCTCGCACTCGTGGCCGGGTTGACCCGGGCGATGGCGTTGTAATTCATGGTGGGCACGGCGATCGTCGGGAGGTAGATCTCCTTGACCCCGAACTCGTCGTCCCGTTCGTTGGCCCTGAGGTAGCCGTCCACGAAACGGACGCCGACCGGGCCGAGTGGGAAAGGCACGGCGACCAGGCCGGGTCCCGGCATGCCGGCCAGGCGGTAGGATCCGTCCTCATCGGCCGCGGCATACGAACTCGCACCGGCGGTATAGCCGTAAGCCTCGATGTTCGGGTTGCCGGCCTGGGGGTGATAGCGCACGAGCCCTACCACGGGCTGGCCGGTCACCTTGTCGGTCAGCCTGCCCTCGATCCAGATGCCGCGCTTCAGCTCGACATCGGCCGTGACCGCGTCCAGGCCGGGACTATCGGGTACGTCCTTGAAGGAGATGATGTACGGCTGGTCGTGGCCCGGGACGACCTTGATCCGGTTCCCTTCTCCTTTGGGCATGCCTGACAGCAGATAGTGTCCCTGGGCGTCGGTCGTGGTCTGGACCATCTCATAGCCATAGAGCGGGTGATCGGCCAGTCGGTCGCTCATGATGACGATCCCGGCCAGCGGCTTCTTCGTGTCCTTGTCGCGGACCACGCCGGCGATCGGCTTGGTCGGGGCCGCCGCATGCCGGAAATCGGCCGCGTAGTAGGTCGTGGTCCCTTCGGCCGGGAACCGGAATGGGACCACGTTGAGGGCCTCTCCCGGGCGCGTCAGGATCCTGAGATCCTGGCTGGCGATGGTCGGGCCATCGAGTCGCGCCACGACGAGGCGGTCGCGTCCGATGCCGGTGAGCCGGAAACGCCCTTCGGCATCGGCGGTGAGCTTCGAAGCCGGCGTGATCGTGCTTCGCGGGAGATACTCCTGCTCGAGCCGGGAACTGCGCCCCTTCCTGGCCCTGGCGGCTTCGAGCCAGGGACCGAGGTCTTCCCCGGCCGCGGCGCGGATCTCCAGCACCTGGAGGGTCGCGCCGGGGACCGGCTTCCCTTCGAGATCGACGACCTGGCCAGTGACCGGCCGGTCCTCGACGAGTCGGAGCGTCAGGTCGTCACTCCGGCCCCCCTGCGGAACTTCCACCCAGGCGAGCCCGTAGCCGACCGCCGCCGCCACGACGACGGTCCTCTCACGTCGGAGTTTCTGGTTCTCGTTCGTGAACTCAGCCCACCGGCTGGTGAGGAACTGGAAGCGGCCGTCCGGTCCGGTCGTCGCGGACTCGTGCGATGGGTCCGGGTGCCAGAAAAAAGTGTCGCCGAAGGCCGGCGCGCGGTAGATCTTCGCACCCGCGATGGGCCGCCCATCCGGCCCGAGTACCCGCCCCCCAACCGGGACCTTCCCGGGTGCCTCGGACGGAGTGGGTTCAGGCGGCGGGACCGCGGCCTCGGCCCGCCGTTGCATCGAAAGACCTGGCCCTGCGGCCGAATTCTGCGAAGGCCCGTTCTGGAGCGAGACCAAGGCGGCCGACGCGCCCCAGACGGTCAGGCCGGCCGCCAGAAACGTGAGCGACGCCAGTGTAAGTTTTTGGAGCAACATGACCTTGAACACCTCCTGGGCCAGTTTCCGGGCCGCCGGCGAGACGGCCCAAACGGTCATCGTGGGATTCACGACGGCGACCGCGGCACGGACGGTCGCTTCGCTCCAGGCGGCCGGCACGGCGGCCCGCGCCTCGCGCAGCAACACCGCGCCCAGGGCCGCGCCGTCGGGCGCCAGCCCGCGTCGGGCCAGTCGGCGCCGGAGCCGAGCACGCCCCTCGGCCAGCCGGTGTTGGAGCGTCCGTCTGCCCCAGTGCAATTGCCCGGCGGCCTGCGCCCGGGTCATACCCTCCAGGTCACAGTAAACGACCGCGAGACGGTACTTCTCGGGCAGCCGGTCGATCTCCTCGTGCAGCACCGGGAGCCATTCATCCGAGGCGGCCGGGCCGTTCGTTGAAGTCGCGACGGCCATCTGTCCCACCTGCCTTTCGAGCCTCGCCGCCGGGCCGCGGCGACATTGGCCTGGTTCGCGACGCGATGCGCGACCCGGTGCAGCCAGCCCCCCAAGGAATCTCCTCCGCGGATTGTGCCGCCCGTCTTGACCAGGACCAGGAAGGTCGCCTGGAACGCGTCCTCAGCATCGTGCAGATCGCGTCAGGATCCCCCGGCAGACGCTCAGGACCATCGGTCCGTGCCGCCCCAGGAGGCTTCGAAGGCCCCGGCGTCCCCGTGGGAGAGGAACCGCTCGAGGAGCTGCGCGTCGGAGAGCCCGGCGACCACGCCATCGGAGAACAAGCGGTTGATCTGCCGCAGGGCGGCGCCCAGCGTCTCGATGGCCATGTGTCGGAATCCCCTCGTGCCCGTGCTCTAGAAGGAATGTGAGTCCGACCCGGACCGGGGCGCAGATTTTCTTTCGGAATTCTTGAGAAGGGGGTAGAGGATCGGGAAGCGAACGTGCACCTGTCCGAGGTCGTGCTGAAGGAAGGGGTAAGAACGGTCCGAAGGCTCCCGGAGGTCGGCCCGACGCCGAGCTGAGCGGAAGCGCGACGCGCTTCCCACGAGTTCGCCTTCTGTGTAATAACGCGAACTCGGCGAGATTTCCACCTCCCACTCCTCGTCGGCCATGTCGGCCGAAAACACGGACAGGACCTGCTGTTATCGCCATCCGCCGCCTGAGACCCTGATCGGGAGAGAGCGAACCGAGTTCGGGATCGCCGTCCGACTGCGAACCGACCACGCTGCCGAGCAGGTGAGGACATGGCTCACCAATTCGTCCGCGAGCCTCTCCGGGCCGAAGAGGCCGATCGGCTCGCCAACGCCTGCCGGAGCCCCGAGGAGAAGCTGGTCGTCTGGACCCTGCTGGATACGGGACTCCGAGTCTCGGAACTGTGCCCTTCGACCCGGGACAACGTCCAGTGGCAGCAACGGTCCCTCCGCGTCACGGGCAAGGCCGGGCCCCACGGCTCGCGGCGCAAACAACGGATCGTCCCGCTCTCCGCGCGGGCCCGCGCGCATCCTGGAACCGTACTTCGCCCTGAACGACGCCTGGTTCGTCGGGGCGCGTCAGGCCCAGAAGATCGTCAAACGGGTCGCGAACCGCGCCGAGCTCGCCCGGGAGGTCACCCCGCACGTGCTCCGCCATACCTGGGCGACCCTCGCCCTCCAGAAGGGGATCTCCCTGGCCGCCGTGCAGAAGATCCTCGGCCACGATCGCCTGACGACGACGGCGATCTACCTGAGTCTCACAGACGGCCATGTTCTCGAGGAGTTCGAAGCGAAATGGTGAGGCGAGCATGTCCGCCATTCACGAGACCGCCTATCCCCGTCCGAAAGAGGGCGTGACGCCGGCCGAGCTGGCGGAGGTCTACACGCCGACCGCGGAAGATCTCGCCCTCGCCATGAGGACCTCAACCAGAAGCGGGGCGAGGTTGGGCTTCCTTGTCCTTCTCAAGACGTTCCAGCGGCTCGGCTACTACTTCGTATTCGTCAGCGACGTCCCGACGCCGATCGTCCGACACATCGCCCGTTGCCTGGGCACTGACCATCGGCCCGAGCGTCTCCTCAGGTATGACGAATCCGGCACGAGGCGGCGGCACATCCCCGTCATCCGCGAGTTCCTCAACGTCCAACCCTTCAACAGCGAGGCCCGTGCCCTCGTCGCCGCGGTCGTGCGCGAGACGGCCCAGACAAAGGACGACCTGGCTGACCTCATGAACGTTGCCATCGAGGAACTCGTCCGGAACCGCTTCGAGCTGCCCGGGTTCACGACGCTTGCTCAAAGAGGCGAGGCGGGCCCGAGCCGGAGGTCAACCGCGGCCTCTACCGTCGCGCTGCTCATGCCCCGGGCGACGGGGGACGCGACAGCTCGATCGCATCCTCACCGTTGATGGCGCCACCCGGCGCAGCCCGTGGAACGCCATCCGAGAAGATGCGGGGCGACCGACGCTGACACACCTCAAGCACCTCGTCGACCGCCTCCACTGGTTGAGGACCCTGAACGTCGGGGCTTCGGCGTTTGGAACGATCGCTCTGCGTGAGCTCGGGACCTACAGCCGGAAGAACCGGCTCTATCAAGCCTTCCAGGAGTTGGGCCGTGTCGTCCGGACCGCCTTCTTGCTGCGGTACCTCAACGACGCCGAGCTTCGCCGCGTCATTCAGGCCGCGACCGACAAGAGCGAGGCGTTCAACGGCTTCGTTCAGTGGCTCTTCTTCGGTGGCGAGCGGTTGATCGCCGAGAACGACCGCGACCGGCAACGTAAGCTGATCAAGTACAACCATCTGGTCGCCAACTGCCTGATCTTCCACAACGTACAAGCCCAGACACGCATCCTGCGCCAGCTCGCCGAGCAAGGGGAGGAGTTCGATGACGCGACCCTCTCACGGCTCAGCACGTACCTCACCGCTCAGCACGTACCTCACGGAGCACGTCAACCGGTTCGGCAAGTACACGCTCAATCTCGACCGGGACAGCCCGACTCTAGCCGACACATTCGACTCGCGACCGGGCATGGAGCCGACCCTTGCAACCTCGTCGGTGTGAGGGGTTCACGGTGTCAATGGCCCATTTTGGCGCGAAGCGTTGCCATACCCGGGTCATCCATGGACGGCTTTGGCCACGGTACACCCACTCTCGGCCATACTGCGATCGTAGCGTGTCCGGCAGGAAGCGGTTCACCGGACGCACCCGGATGGCCAACCGTGCGGTGAGGATGATTGGCCCAAAGACGAGCCGAGGTGGGTCGTCGGGACGCCCGGGCGGGCCTCCACCGTGCCGACCGCCCCGAATTTCACCGTCTTTCCCTGGACAAAGGGTTACGGCCAGGGAGCGCGTCGAAGCCGCGGAACCTGTGCGGCCGTTTTCTCGTCGATCCCCGCCTTATCGGCGGGGTTGGCCCTGGTGTCTTCGGTCGGGATGTGTGTCCTGCGAACCACAACGTCCGTCACGCCGGCTCGTTGGCGCGTGATCAGGGCCCCGAGGAGGCACCCAGTGCAGATCTGTTCAGAACCGTGGGGGCGATCTGTCTGGTGCCTGGCAAGGAGTCGCAGAGATCCAGAAGGCAAAATCGGCAAGCCGATTCCGACCGAACAGAAGCATGACTGCATGCATTTTAT
>CAVYTQ010000032.1:0-154113 GCA_963771445.1 uncultured Planctomycetota bacterium
CCGGCACGTTCGTCTTCACTCGCTACTGGTATCAGAGCGCCCAGCTCGCCCACGCCCTGGAAGGCACCCGCCCGGCGCTCTGCTACAACACCGACGACGCTCGCGGCTTCGCCTTCTGGAGCCGGCCCGAGGACTGGGTCGGCCACGATGGCCTGCTCGTCCTGGTCGGCACAGATCCCGAGGTGATCGCCAAGTATTTCGGCCGCTGGTTCACCCACGTCGAGCCGGTCGACGACTTCGAGGTCCGACGCCATGGCAAGCCCGTCCGCCGCATCCGCCTGTATCGTTGCATCCAGCAACGCATCGCCTACCCCTTCACCCGCGAACGCGGTCCCCAGCTCGCGCGTCCCGACTCTCCTCCCGGTTCGTCGGGACGGACTCTTAGATAGATGCACGCATGAGGTGGCGCCTCATTCCAGTCCCGGCATGCGTGCACGCGCACTGCTTCTCCGCCTGAAGGGCTCTGCGAAGGTCGAAATCGGGTACTTTTTGAGCATTCAACACCCAGGTGGCCTGGGTTCGGCGCCGAAAGCACCGTGCGACGCCTTGTTGCCCGAAGGGCTCGACTCCGGGTCGCCAAGCGCTGTCACCCCGGGATACTGGCAGGAGAAGAAACGCCGTCTGACCGGGCGGCTCGCCAGGGCGATCCAGCCGCAATGACCGCCCAGGACCCCGTCCGCCCCGCTGCCGACCTCGACGACCAGGCCACCCTACCTGGCCAGCCTGGATGTCGCCCTCTGCTGTGTGCTTCAACAAATCCTCGGGCCGGCGTTCGCGGCCTGGGGCGCCTCGCGGTAGCGTCAAGCCCACGAGCCCGACGCGCCAGCGAGTGGATTCTGGCGACGATCATTCATCCACTCGCTGGCGCGTCGGGTTCATATCGGCGGGATCGTCCCATCGTGCATGCAGTCCCACCGTTCGACGCCTGAGACCACGGGTCCCCGCAAGCGGCGGAAGTGGATCACGTCATGCGTCATTACCGTCAACGCCCGGTCAGCAGTAAGTCCGTGCCGATCCGGTGACCCGGTGAAAAATCCGGCGGCCGTGCCCTCTTCGCCTATCTGCATTCGCTGTTCGATCGAGGGACCACGCCGTGCCTTGCCGCCCGCGAGCGGCGGCAGCCAGAACCGGTACCGATGACCGGCTCCGAAAAATTTCCGAGAGCGCGTTCGGATTCAAGAACTCACGGTCCCTATAAAGCGGACGACGATCGGGTCCAGGGATCGCTCGCCGTCCTGCGCCCTCGTCTCCGGCCCCGGACGCTACGTCCCGCGAATGACATCGGATTCACGACCGGCGTGAAGCCGGCTTCTGTTCGCGCGCCGAGCCCTCTTCATTGACTCAGACAGGAGTGTTCCTCATGCAGATTCGTGCGATGATCGCTGCTGCAATGATCGTTGCCCTTCCCACGTTGGTGCAAGCGGGGAGCGTCACGTTCACCGAGAACTTCGTCGCCGACTTCGACTTCAACGTGCTGGGCGGCACATCCATCAATCCAGGTCCCGAGAGCGGGTTCGTCCTCTACCAGGCCGTGGGTGCGCTGACGTTCACCGTCAACTCCTCGATCAACGATCCGGGCGCGACGACCGTTCCGATCACCAATGTCCAGGGAACGCTGACGGGCGACTTCCCCGGGACCTCCAATCCGTTCACAATCAGCCCTGACCTGCAGTTCCTGACCGGCGACCTGACCAGCATCGTTCGCGACGGGAGCGGAAATATCATCTCCGCCAACGTGTCGGATCTGTCGATGCGATGGACCCTGGTCGCCTTCGGCGGTGCCCTGATGCTTTACACCCTCGACGGGCTGCCGTTCAATGGCCCCGTGTCCTCAGTCCCATTCGCTCACGGCGACGTCATCTCGGGCCCCGATCAATTCAACGTCTATACGAGCTACAATGGTTCGGACGAGCTGGTCGCGTACGGCCGGGATCGCACGCTGACCGCCGTCCCAGAGCCTGGTTCGGGCATGCTGGCAGGGCTCGCTGTCGTCGGTTTCGGCGCCACCCTGTGGCGGCGCCGCAAACGTCGAATCCCGGGAGCCTAAAGGGGGTTCAGGAACCGAAAACGAGGGCGCCGAAGCACCCGGTCAATGTGGTGGTAGGACCGATCGGACCGACCCACCGACGGAGGGCGACGGGTGGACCGGCGGGCGGTCGACCGCGCCCTGGGCCTGCTCAAGACCGCCTGCGAGCCGCCCGACGACGAGTAACGCCGGCGGGTCCTGGATGCAGGTACAAGGGAGCGTGCAACCTCGCCGAATCCCGTTCGGCACCGCCAGCCACCCAGGCCGGCCAGGACCGGACCGCCGATCGACCGGCCGTGGGCGGGTGCACGGGCGCGACGCTTGGGGATTCGGGCCGGGCGAACCAACGGCGGGTTGAGTCCAGCCGGCCGGTCCTGACCTGGCGGGACGGGCGACGCACGCAGGCGACCGGGCGGGAAATGATGAGGCGGCAGGGATCTCCGGCCGGTGATGACCCAGCCCGCGCGGGGTTTCCCATGGACAGTCACCGCCGGCCGCCGGGATTGGTCGCGCCGAGAGTCGGCGGTATAATGCGTCAATCTGGATCGTCGGGCTGCCAGCCTCCCGGAGTATGCGAACCATGGCCAGTGTCCCCTCCGTTGACCGTTTGGGTCAACCGGCCTCGACCCGCGACGCACCTCCCCGGCTCGTAGGCGGCGAGCGGCTGACCCGCGACGAATTCGAACGCCGCTACGACGCAATGCCCGGCCTGAAGAAGGCCGAGCTGATCGACGGAGTCGTCCACATGCCTTCGCCGGTGCGCTACGAGCAGCACAGCGACCCCCATTCCTGCATCGTCGGCTGGCTGTGGGTCTACCGGGCCGGAACGCCGGGCGTGGGCTCGGGAGATAACGGCAGCATTCGTCTGGACCTGAACAACATGCCGCAGCCGGATGCTTTCCTGATCATCAAGCCGGAGCATGCCGGGCAGGTACGGATCAGCGACGACGATTACATCGAGGGCGCTCCCGAACTGATCGCCGAGGTGGCCGCCAGTAGCGCCAGCTACGACCTGGGCGAGAAGCTGACGGCCTACCGCCGGAACGAGGTGCGCGAATACGTGGTGTGGCGGGTCCTCGACCGCGAGGTCAACTGGTTCATCCTGCGCGATGGCCAGTATGACCGGCTGGAACCGGGCGACGACGGGATCCTCCGGAGCAGGATCTTCCCAGGACTATGGCTCGACCCGCCCGCGCTGACGAACGACGACTCGGCGCGAGTCCTCCAGGTCCTCCAGCAGGGTCTCGCCTCGCCCGAACACGCCGAGTTCGTCGCGCAACTGGCGGCGAGGGTGACGCCGGGCGTCTGAGTCGCATCCGTTCGCACCATGCCCCGGGAGCACATACAGCGGCACGGCGAGGCCGGCCGGCGGCTCGGTCCCGCATTGGCCGGCCGGACAAATCGGGCCGGCGGGTGCGACGGATCATGATGAAGCGAAGCTGATTTCCGCCGATTTCCGCCCCCCGACACCGATTTCCGCCCCCGCCGCGCCGTCGCCGATCCGCTTCGTCTGCCGCCGGCCGGAACGTGACGGACATCACGCTGCGGGCCGTCGGCATGCGAGCGGGGCCGGAGGCGCCGCGCGGTCAGGCTGCTCTACTCACCGGCCTGCGTTCGGACGGCAGGCGCGGGGTATTCCGACGACGGGAACCGGCGACGCAATCTCAGCGGTGTCCCTGCTGCCTGAGCAGGGCGTCGGCCCAGGTGGCGGCGTCCTTGTTCAGGCGAGGCTCGGGCTCGGCGGAGTAGTCGATGTCGTTGTAGCCGCCGTTGCGATAGCAGCGGTCGACGACGGCCTGGAGGTCGAGGGGGACGTCCGGGTCGGTCGGTCGGAGCGGGATCGCGATCACCGGCAATCGCTCGCGGAGCGAGGCTCGGTACACCGAAACCGCCGCCACCTGCGATACCCGCCAGACGCAGACCTGGTAATCCGTCCGATGCGAGGGCGGGATCTGCTCCGCCGGGATCATCAGGTTGCGATCGCCGCCTCGAAGCAGGTCGATCTCGACGACGTTCACTCCGGCATATTGCATGTCGGTCCGCTTGTGACGGAAGAGCTGCTGGCCCGGTCCCGCATGCTTGTTGGACGGGCTGAGAACCTCGATTGACGTGATGACGCGATGGCCAGACTTCACGTCAACGATCTCGATGTAACCCTCCGTGATTGGTTCGACATCCAGGTGAATCACAAGGGGTTCGGCCAACGCGGCGGAGGCTGGCTCGGCAACCGCAGTCGCGGCGCCCGGCGACGCGGGTCGAATCCGCTCGACGACGCGGACATCGGGGTAATATTCACGCCTCGCGTCGGGGAGCTCGATGTAGACTCGCTCCTGCATCCGGGCCCGCAGATCGCCGGGCAGCGAGGACTGGATCTCGTCACGTATGTAGGTCACAAGCGCCTGATGGACGTCGCCCCAGTGGCGTTCCAGGTACGGGTCCATGCCGGGAAAAGGGCTCGTCATGCCGGTCGCCTCCGCCGAACTGTCATCGCGCACTCATGGAGATCATACCTCCGGACCGTTGGTTTGCCGAGGGATCAGCGAACCGGCGAAACCGGGGGCGCCGTCGCGCCGGGAAAGCCCGTCGCCGGCCCGAGAACGGTCGCCGGCCGGACTGGTAGGACAGGCTGTCCAGCCTGTCGCGGGCCGGTCGGAAGCCAGGTCAGTCGGGCGGAGTCCGGCGGACAGCCCGACGCCGGCCGGCGGGACGGTCCGGCCGGTCGGCCGGCCCGCGACAGGCTGGACAGCCTGTCCTACTTCGGGCCGGCTCCGGCTCCCGTGGGGCGGTCCGTCGGCGCGGGAGCGTCAGCCGGCGGCGGCCGACCGGGGAACTCGGCGCGGCGTGTCATTAGAGAAGACCGTCGCCGCCGGCCTGTCATCGTTTGCTGGACGGACGACTCCACGGGCGGCCCGATTGTCCCAGAGCTCCGGCCAAGTCCTTAGGCGTCCTTCGCCTTGGCGGTCTCGCCGGCCTCGCCGACCTGCTCGGCGCTCGGGGTCCTCGAACCCGCCGCGCCGCCCTTGCCAGCCGGCTTCTTACGGTTCCCCTTGCCCCGGCCGGACCAACTGCTGCCGGGCTTCGCCGGGTCGGGCGCGATCCTCGGCTCCGGCGGGAGGGCGTCCGTCATCTTGTATCGTCCAATGCCTGCCATCGTGCGGTTCTCCTGCGGGTTGGCTGTCCGGCTGAATCGGCCGGGACGGGCTCGGTATCCCTTCGACGTTGCGTTCGGTCGCTATCCTGTCGGCGATCCATGGTAGACTGGCGGACGTCGCCTGTCTCGTGCCGGCCGGCCGGTTCGTGCCGCCCCGCCCGGTCCCGAGCCACTCCGGAGGTCCGTCATGCCGCAGGAATCGGGGACTTCGACACGACGTGGGTTCACCCGCGAGGCGCTGAAATCGCTCACCGCGGTCGTGCTGATCGAGGGGCTCTGGTCGCGCCGGCTGCTGGGAGACGACGTCAGGCCGATCGTGGATGACTGGTTCCGGGAGCTGAACGCGATCAGCCGGGACGTGCACGAGCACCGCGTCAAGGACGTCGAGTTCCAGGGCTCGCTGGAACAGCTCTATCGGCGGGTCAACCTGGCCAGCCTGCTGAAGACCATCGACTTCGACAAGCTCGCCGCCGGGGCGAATTTCCCCGCAAAGGGGGCGAGGAGCCTGCCGGTCGATTTCTCGCACGTGAAGGGGCTGCCGGTTGAGGCTGCATTCGGCCGGCAGGTCTTCGCCATGGGCAAGGGGCGCTCGGTCGTCCCCCATGGGCACGACAACATGGCGACCGGTTTCATCGTGCTCAAGGGCAACTTCCGCGGCCGGCACTATGACCGCGTTGAGGACCACCCGCACCATTATGTGATCCGGCCGACCATCGATCGCAAGTTCGAGCCCGGCGAGTTCTCCACGATCTCAGACCACAAGGACAATATCCACTGGTTCACGGCCGAGGGCGAGGCCGGGTTCCTGTTCAACATCCACGTCGTCGAGACGAACCCCGAGAACCCCAGGCCACCCGGTCGCATCTACGTGGACCCGATGGGTGAGAAGCTGTCGGGCGGGCTGATCAAGGCGCCGAAGATCACGTTTGGCAAGGTCAACCAGCTCTACGGGTGAGCCGAAATGCCAGTAACCCTCCCCACCCGACCTCTGCCTTCCCGAGAACGAAAACAAGACATAGTACCGCATTGACAGTTGTCCAATGCTAATTTGCAAGGCTGTTTTCGACCGACGGGTCCGCCCGTTCCTTCCCGTCTGCCTCACCGTCGCGGATCTGCCCGTCTCCGCTTCATCTGCCGCCGGCCGGGACCAGACGGACATCACCCCGCCGACCGTCGGCAGCCAGGCGGGCCGGGCGGGACCGGGGCGAGCGGGCCGCCTTCGGCAGGGACAAGGGGTTAGTGGCAGGGGCGATGAAGACCCTGTCGGGCCGGAGGAGCCAGGACGAAGGCCCGCGGAGGCCAGGCGGTCGCTCGGGATCGGGCCGGTCGGGCCGCGTTTGACGGCCGGCGGGGTCGGGTTCGGGTTCGGTCGGGGCCGTCGCCGTTGCCTGGTCTCATCCGACCGGCCTGATGTCAGTCCGCGGGCAGGAGCCAGAGACGGGCGTCGTTCGATTGGGCTGCCCCCGACTCCCGGTCACGTCCGTCTTCCCCGTCCGTCCCCGTTCCCGGTCCGGACCGGGTGACGTGGTCGTCGCCGGCAGGAGGCCGGAAAAAAGCGATGCACGACGGGGATTTGTCGGTGAACCGCGCACCCTCGGACAAAATGTGTGTGATTCTGGCGCCCGTGACGCCTATTCTATTGAGGGGACGTCCTCGAGATGAGGGTCGCGAACCCCAACTCCGCTGAATGGCCCCGTCCGGGAGGAGAGCCGGCACATGACCACCATCGATCGGATCCGGAAACTGGCGGCGATGTGGCTCGTGATTGCGGCCGGCGCCCACCTCAATGTCGGCGTGGGTGGACGGCTCGCCCTGGCACAAACGACCATACCAAAGGGGTTGGTTCAGTTTGGCCCCAATCACGAAACCGAGATGCCGGGAGGCGGGGTTACGACCACGCCGGTCTTCTCGGGCTTCGGAATCAGTCCGGTCCTGCCCGGTCACCCCAGATTTCTTCCCTACTCGAATGACCCCAGGCAATTCGGCGCCGTCCTCGCCGCCGACAGCGGCGCGTACGCCGTGTCCGGTGGTTTCGGGTACAGCGGCTATGGCGGTCTCGGGATCGGCGGTTATGGTTACCCGAGTATGGGCACCGGGGCGATGGGAATACCCGGCATGTACGGAACCCTGGGAGGGCCGGGATCTGGCCTCGGTGTTTCGCTGCCGCCCACGCCGGAATTCGGCGGTGGGGCCTATCACGCCGGCAATCCGCTCCCTGCCTCGAACGTCGGAATGGGCCTGGGAGCCGGAAATCCGGCCGATCCGGCGGCTCCAGCCGGGGGAAACGCCGGGGCGACCTCGATCGGGGTGACGTCCGAAGATGCCTTCGACAACGCGGCGAACGGCCACCCGTCACCGACGCGGCGGGTGCGATCGAACCAAGGAAAGGCGGCCCGGCGGCCGACCGCACGGAAGGCCACGCCCCAGCCGTCCGGGAAGGTCGAATCCAGGGTCAGACAGGCGGTGCCCAGGCGCCTTGAAGTTCCCGGTGGGCGGCCTCAGCAACCCAACACACCGCAAGAGAAGCCGAGCACCCTCACGTCTGAAGAGAGCAGGCCAGCCCCGAGGAGATCCTTGCTCGGTTCGCCCCGGTAATGAGCACCCGGTCTGACCCATTTCAACGATTGAATCCGACGCAAATCGTATGAAGTTATGGGTCGAGTCCAGTAGGTCCTGGGGGCCCTGTCCGGTCGCTTCCGGCCCGAATCCGGCGGGCATTTGCTCCGAACCTCGTGCCGTTCGGATCTGCGTCCATCTGCGCCGTCCGCGGACGATCCTCCCGCACCCATCGGCCAATCGCGCATCAGTCGGATGCCACCATGGCAGGCCGCTGTGACGGAGATTCTCCGCAGATGACGCCGGTGGAGGGAGCCGCGAGTTCATCGAGGACCGGAGCCGCACCCCGACGACCACCGCGGCCGTTGCGGACGGGATCGGGACTATGTCAACCTGACGTTGCGGACGACGCAGGCGAGGTTGTTGCAACCACGCGAACGGACCCGCGGGCTCCAGACAACCCGGCCGGGTGACGACGCGGGGGTTCTCGATCACTTCCGGGAGGCCAGATGCCCCACGACGAGTTTTTCTCCATCGACACCTCGACGCGACCCTGGGAAGAACGCTTCAACGAGAGGCTCGGCAAGGCGATCTTGCGCAAGGATCTCTACACGGACCCGGAGACCGGCGCCGAAATTCGACTCGTTCGCTATCCGGCGGGATTGGTCAACCCCGCTCATACCCATCCCTGCGGCCATGGTCTGTACGTCCTCGAGGGCGAACTCGTGACGCACAAGGGGACATTCGGCCCGGGTAGCTTCGTGTGGTTCCCGGAAGGCGAGGTCATGGAGCATGGCGCCAGCCCCGTAGCGGACGTCACGGTGCTATTCATTACAAACAAGACCTTTCGGATCGATTACGTGGAGTGACAAGCAACCCATCCGCTACGAGCCGCCGGGCTGGACGCTTCTGTACGGGCCGCAGGTCGTCCTGGGACAGCCAAACCAGAATGATTCCAATTATAAACCCTCGGTGTTTTTGGTTAATAGGACCCCTGTCCCACCATTGATTCTTGCGAATCGGTTGTCTAGAGTTTGATATGCATCCACGATGCGAATGTTGGATTGTTGGCGAACGGGATCTACTGTGGAGTTGCGATGCCAAACGGATCGACGTCTTCTCCGGGCAATCGATCGCACATAAGAACGCGCATCGGAGATGGAGTCGCAGGATGTCTGGACCTGCCCCCCATGACCGTCCCGCGGTTCCAGCCGAATTCGTCGAGGTGTGCCGGTGACTGGTACGCAAACGGACGACTCGGCGCGGCTAGCACCTGAGAGGCCGCCGACAGCCAGTCTTTCCACTGTGCGGAGCATTCTCCACGGCACTACGCGACGGCGCAGCCTGGGTTGATCCACCCTGCGGCTCGAGCGGCCGACCTGCGTGTGCGTGACGAGGTCTGGTTCGGCGACATGCGAGTGGAAGACGACACGCGGTGGCGCGTTGATGGGCCGCTCGTGCGAAGAAACGCGGAACGACAGACAGGCATCGCCATGCGATGAGGGCGGGGGCGGTTGCAAGGGCAAGGCGAGGCGGAGCCCACGGGCCGCCCCGCGAGGACCGAAGAGGTCGAGATCCGGCTTCGCTGCGCCGGGTCGCGTCGAAATGCTCGCCATCGGCCGCCGGAATGGTGCTCCGATCTGATGGGAATTACGGCCGAGGTTCCTCCCCACCGCCATCCCGTGGGGCACCGCTCGATCATGCGACCGGGGCAAGTGCGGGATGAAGCGCCTATGGAAAAATTTTTGGAATTATCAAATATGAATCAAATTGCTATCGCGGCTGAAGGGAACCGGACATCGCACGACAGGACCGGGGTGCACGGGTCGCTGGAGCATCTGCTGCCCGAATGGCCGCGCATCTGGGGGACGTATCGACGCCGTGCTCGATCCTGGACGATTCCTCCCCGCTGGAAGCCCACCGACTGGCGCGAGGAGATCGATGCCGAGGCGCTGGCCGCGGCGTACAAGGCCCTGCGCGGGTAGGACCCCAGCCGCGGCACGACGATCGACAGTTACGTCTATCACCAGGCGCTCCACGGGGCGCTGGCCCGATACCGGCAGGAGTGGAGATACGCCCGGCGTTGCTCGTCGTCGGCGGACGGGCCGCACCCGGTGCCGATCACCGAGGACGGGGTGGCCCTGGATGACGAGAGCGAGGCGCTCAGGCGGAACCTGGGCCGGCTCGTGGACGACGATCGTCTGCTGCTCGTGCGGCTCTACTGGGAGGGCTGCAGCGAGGCCGAGATCGCCGAATTGCTGGGGATCAGCCAGCAGGCCGTGAGCAAGCGGAAGCTGAAGATCCTCTCGGTGCTGCGCGGGCGATTCCGAATCCCGCGCGATCAATGAAGCGCGCCGAATCGCCCGCAGATCGGCGGGGATTCCGGTTGTGAACCGGCGACTCGGAGCAATCTATGATATGCAGGTCTGAGGTTTCCGTGAAGGCGATGTCGCGAGGGACCGAGGGCCTCGAGATGATCGGTGGCGGTCTGTGCTGACGCCCCGAATTCCGGGGCGGACACCACGACGCGGACCACCGAACCCGGCGTACCGTCCTTCCCTCCCCGTGGGACGGAGTACGTGCTACCGCGGCGGCGTCGGCCGCGGCCGCCGCCCACTGATTACCCCTGTTTCACCTCCATAGCGCGTTCGTCCGCATCGCGGATTCCCCGCGCAGCCGCGTCGTCAACGTCCCTTCGGGGAAGTCGAAGGGTCGCGCTGCGCTCAGGCATGGGATTGCGGCAGGCGGCGATCGGCTGGAGACAGTTGTCCGGCGATTCGCTCCACGGCAAGTTGCCACGACCCTCGATCGGCCTCCCCTAGTCGCCACGACCCTCGATCGGCCTCCCCTAGTCGCCACGACCCTCGATCGGCCTCCCCGAATCTTCCCCCAAAGGAGCTCATCAATGATCAAGCGATTCTCTCTGGTCGGCGCCGCCCTGCTTGTCGGCCTGGCCCTTGCCACGCCCAGCCACGCCGGTTCGGTCATCGTCGGCGACATCGGCCTGGCCGACAACCACAGCCCCACGGCGTCGCCGGGCAACGTCGCGACGGCGACCTCGTTCAGCTTCGCATCGGCGACGACCACCGCGAAGTCGGGCGATTTCACCGGGATCGCGGCCGGGACCGTCTTCGTGCCCTCCTCGTACACAATCTCCTTCCTGGCGGGCAATCTGATCGGTGCCCCGTTCACCCTCGGGAACTCGACGTTCGGCAGGTTCACCGCCAGCTCCGGCTCTCTGACCCAGTTCACCGTCGGCAAGTCGCATTTCGCGAACATTACCATGAACGGGACCTTCACTCCGGGTACCCTCCTGTCGGGGTACACCGCGAACCACGACGCGACGTTCACGCTCACCTACAGCCAGGTCGGCCACGGGGCGATCGGGGATAGCGGTACTCTGTCGATGGAATCCGTCCCCGAGCCGGCGTCGTTCGCGATGCTGGGCATCGGCATGGCCGGCTTCTTCGCCGTCCGCCGGTTCGTCACCAAGCGGCGGAATCGGGCCTGATTTCGATCGGGCGACCCGAACGTTCGACGAATCCAGGTTCGAGATCCAAGGACCTGGTGGCAGTCGCCGTCGGCCTGCCACGATCCGCCGTCCCGATCCCGGTGCCGCCCTCGTGACGAGGCGGACCGACAGGAACTGCGGTCCCGGCCGAACAGGCCCGGACCGACCGGCCGGAGCGGTCCAGGCGACCGTTCCGGCCATATTCGTTTCGCCGGTCGCCAGACGCGGTTGCGCGGTGATCGGCGAATCGATGGGCTGATTGAGGTGGATGGCTTACGCCCCTGCCTCCATTCGGCCGGCACATTCCGGGGCTCGGAATGGTCCGAGCCGGCTGTTGCCGTCGATGACGCTACCTGGGTGGCCTGGAAGCGATGCCCGTCACTTCCCGGTCCCAGCATCTTTCTCCCCGAGCTTGTGGGGTTGGCCAATGACAACCGTAGTACCTCTATTGTATCGTCACCATGGGGTGGGTGAATGGTCGTGCTGGACGAGCGGACCGCGGTCGATTCCGCGACGGTGATCTTCGGCCAGGCGATGACGAGGGCGAGCGATGGCGGGCACGACGCGAGAGCGGGCGACAGGAGTTCGGCAGTGGGTTCCGCACCCGTTCGGCGATATCGGGCGGATGCGGGCCGACCCGCTGGGGTTTTTGCTCGATGGGCAGCGTCGCCACGGCGACGTCTTCCGGATCCGGGCCGGCCCTCTGCTGTTCCACCTGATTGCGCATCCCGACCACATCAGGCGTGTCCTCGTCGATTGCCAGAAGGATTACCCCCGGAGCTGGTATTACCGACGCGCCCGGGTGGCGGCCGGGGATGGCCTGGTCACCACCGAGGGGGACGCCTGGCGACGCCTGCGCCGGATGTCGCAGCCGGCCTTCCACTCGGCGCGGGTGATCGCCCTATGTGGGATCATGACGGATGCGACGGGCTCCATGCTCGGGCGATGGCGAGAGCACGCCGGGCACGGCGGGCCGCTCGACGTCGCGGCCGAGTTCATGACGCTCACCTTGCGGATTGCGGGCCGGGCCTTGATGGGGATCGACCTGGACGGCGAGGCCGGGAGGTTTGCCCCGGCGGTGACGGTCGCGCTGGAATGCATCGAGCACCGGCTGGCGAATTTGCTGTGCCTTCCGCTTGCCGTCCCCACGCCGCGGAACCTCAGATTCGGGCGAGCGATGCGGACGCTCGACGCCGTGGTCAACGACGTGATCGGCCGGCGCCGCGAGTTGCCTGGGCGCGATACCGGCGATCTGCTGTCGATGTTGCTGTCGGCCCGCGACGAGGCGACGAACCTGGGCCTCTCGGACCGGGAGCTGCGAGATCAGGTGTTCACGTTCCTCGTTGCCGGATATGAGACGACCGCGGTCGCCCTAGCCTGGACGGTGTACCTGCTCGACCGGAACCCCGAGGCCGACCGGCGGCTTCGCGACGAGGTGGCGGAGGTCCTGGGCGGCCGGGCCCCGACCGCCGCCGACGTTCCCCGGCTCGAGTACACCCGCCGCGTGCTCGAGGAGGCGCTGCGAATCTATCCGCCGGTTTATGCGCTGGCCCGCGACGCCCGCAGCGACGACACCATCGGCGGCTATCACATCCCGGCGCGGTCGATGGTCATCCTGTGCCCGTACGTCACTCATCGGCACCCGGAGTTCTGGCCCGAGCCCGAGGTCTTCGACCCCGACCGCTTCACACCGGAGCGGTCGGCCGGACGACCTCGGTTCGCCTGGTTCCCGTTCCTCGGCGGACCGCACCAGTGCATCGGCCAGGAGTTCGCCATGACGGAGGCCACGCTCGTCCTGGCGATGCTCGCGCAGTCGTTTCGCCTTCGGCTCGTCCCCGGGGCAGGCGTCGAGCCCCGGCCGATGCTTACCTTGCGCCCGCGTCATGGTCTGCCGATGACGCTCCATCCGGTTTGATCCCACAAAGGGGTGCCCTTGCGTGGACGCCCGAAGTCGGGGGCTTCCGGTACTCCGCGCGGTCTCGTAGGCTAGAACGTCACGCGCTCGACCATTTGCCAGGCGCTTGTTCGTTCGGGCCTGGGAATGAGCGGAGATCATGCCGGGGGAACCGACTGCAATGCGTCGTCGACATGCCGTACTCGGGGGCCTGGCGCTGCTGACGGTCCTGGCCTCGGCGGCGATTCCCGCCGCCGATGACGCCCCTCGGTCGCGAACATTCCGGCTCACCTACCGCGCCACTGTCCGCGATATCCCGGCCGGGGCGAAGGCCCTCGATCTCTGGCTCCCTCTCCCCCAGTCCGACCGAAGCCAGACGATCCACCGGGTCACCGTCGATGGTCCGGGGCCGCTCTCCATCGGTCGGGAGTCCAGCTTCGGCAACCAGTGCCTGCACGTCCGGGTCGATGCCCCGAGGGCGTCGGTCTCCGTCGTACTGGCCATCGAGGCGACTCGCCGCGAGGACCGCGGGAGCGACGAGCCGCTGAGCGACCAGGCACGCGCCTCGTATCTCAAGCCCGAGCCGCTCGTCCCGCTCGACGGCCCCATCCTGGCACTCGCGCAGGAGGCGACCCGGGGACTGGAATCCGACCCCGAGAAGGCCAGAGCCATCTACGACAAGGTGGTGGGCCTGATGCGATATGACAAGACCGGTACCGGCTGGGGTCGCGGTGACGCCCTGTTCGCGTGCGACGCCCGCCGGGGCAATTGCACCGACTTTCATGCCCTGATCATTGGCATGGCCCGATCGGTCGGCATCCCGGCCCGGTTCGCCATCGGTCTGCCGCTGCCCCACGAGCGGGGCACGGGAACGATCCCCGGCTATCACTGCTGGGCCGAGCTGTATGTCAAGGGTCGAGGTTGGGTGCCGGTGGACGCCAGCGAGGCGTCGAAGAATCCCGAACGTCGCGATTACTTCTTCGGCCACCACGACGAGGATCGGCTCGAATTGAGCCGGGGCCGGAATCTGACGCTCGAGCCCGCGCAGCAAGGGCCGCCGCTCAATTTCTTCGTCTATCCCTACGCCGAGATCGGCGGCAAGCCGCACGCGGCGATCGACCACGAGTTCCGGTTCGCCGACCGGGACGGGTCATCACCCGGGCAGAGCAAGGCGGTCGCCGATCCCACGCCGTGACCGGCAGGCCGTCCTCCGCGGGATTGTCAGAATCCTCGAGAAGATCCGCCAAGAGGCGACCTCGAGTCCGTCGGAAGGTGCCGGAACTCCCTGGAATCCCGCCCCGACTGGCCTATAGTAACGACGAGGAATCGTCGGGCTGCTGAGGAACTGGCTTGATGGGGTATCGATCGCTGGCGGAGTGCGTCCGTGACCTGGAATCCACCGGGCAGCTTGTCGTCGTCGACCGCGAGGTCGCCCCGCACCTGGAGGTCGCCGCAATCCAGCGGCGGGTCTACCAGGCCGGAGGACCCGCCCTGCTCTTTCGCCGGGTGAAGGGGACGGCGTTCCCCGTCCTGGGCAACCTGTTCGGCACGCTCGAGCGGTCGCGGTTCCTGTTCCGCGACACGCTCGACGCCGTCCGGCGGCTGGTCGAGCTGAAGGCCGATCCCGGCGCGCTGGGACGCAACCCCTGGCAATATCGCGGCGTGCCTCGGACGCTCTGGCGGCTGCTGCCGCGTCGCGCGCGGTCGGGGCCGATCCTGGCGCACCGGACGAATCTCCAGGCCCTGCCGGCAATCCAGTGCTGGCCGATGGACGGCGGGCCGTTCGTCACGCTGCCGCAGGTGTATACCGAGGACCCCGACCGGCCCGGGCTGGCGAAGTCCAACCTGGGGATGTACCGGGTGCAGCTCGCGGGGAACGAGTACGAGCCGGGTCGCGAGGTCGGTCTGCACTACCAGATCCATCGCGGGATCGGCGTACATCATGCCGCCGCGATCCGGCGCGGGGAGCCATTGCGGGTGAATGTCGTCGTCGGCGGCCCGCCGGCGATGACCGTCGCCGCCGTGATGCCGCTGCCCGAGGGGCTGCCCGAGCTGGCGTTCGCCGGCGCGCTCGGGGGCCGTCGCGTCGCGATGGTGACGCCGTCCGAGGGTGCGCTCCCCATCCCGGCCGAGGCCGACTTCGCGATCACGGGCACGATCGACCCGACCCGGCGCAAGCCCGAGGGACCGTTCGGCGACCACCTCGGTTATTACAGCCTGACGCACGACTTCCCGGTGCTTCGCGTCGAGCGGGTCTATCACCGCGAGGGCGCCATCTGGCCGTTCACCTCGGTCGGCCGGCCGCCGCAGGAGGATACCTCGTTCGGCGAGTTGATCCACGAACTGACCGGCCCGGTGATCCCCAGCGTGATCGCGGGGGTGAAGGCCGTGCACGCCGTCGATGCCGCGGGCGTCCATCCCCTGCTCCTGGCGATCGCCAGCGAGCGCTACGTCCCCGACGCGAGCGAGCGGAGGCCGCAGGAGATCCTCACGATCGCCAACGCCATCCTGGGCCAGGGGCAGTTGTCACTCGCCAAGTACCTCTGGATCGTCGCGCACGAGGACAACCCCGAGCTGGACATCCACGACATCCCGGCGTTCCTCGCACATCTGCTGGCGAGAGTGGACTGGTCGCACGACCTGCACTTCCAGACGCGAACGACCATCGACACGCTGGACTACTCGGGGCACGGGCTCAACCAGGGCTCGAAGGTCGTGATCGCGGCCGCCGGGCCCGGCGCGCCGGGCGCTGCCGACGGAGCTCCCCGCGGGACTGCGGCTGCCGGGCGGGTTCCGAAACCCGCGAGTGGCGATGCCGGGCATCCTGGCGGTCGAGGGGCCGGCGTATCGACACGATAGCGGCGACGTGCTGGCCTTCTGCCGTTCGTTCGGCCCGGAGGACGCGCATCCGCGAGTTCCCGCTGATCGTGATCGTCGACGACAGCGAGTTCACCGCGCGGAACGAGCGGAACTTCCTGTGGGTGACGTTCACGCGGCTCGGACCCGGCGGCGGACATCGAGGGAATCGGCAGCTTCATCGACCGGAAGCACTGGGGCTGCACCGGCCCGCTGGTCATCGACGCCCGGATCAAGCCCCGCCACGCGCCGCCACTGGTCGACGATCCCGAGGTCGAGCGGCGCGTCGACGCGATGGCCGCGCCGGGGGCGCCGCTGCACGGAATCTATTGAGGGGTCGCTGTCGGAATGCACCACGGCCGTTCAGCCGCGGAACTTCGTCTTCGGCGCCGAGGCCACCAGCTCGTGCAGCGTCTTCATGATGTTGTAGGCGGAGAGCTCGCAGAGGAGGTGCGTCACTTCCTCGTGCAGCGCGCCATCGAGCTTGGGCTCGACCGACTTCATCAGGGCGACGACTGCGCGCCTCCTGGGCCTCCAGCTCGCTCGGCATCGACCCGGCCGTCGGCCATCGCGTCGAGGAAGGTGCCGAGCCGCTCGGCGTACTGGCCGATCAGGGGGGCGTCGGTGGATTTGTCGAGCCAGTCGGTGCGGGGGCTCGCGGCCTCGGTGATGGTCTTGCTCATGATGCTGTCCTCGTGAAGGTGGCATCGCGGGCTGTCCGCGAGTGGGGTCGGTTCATTCCTCGAGCAGGCGACGGATCGCGGCCACCCGCTCCTGGAGCCGGGCGCGGCCTTCGGGCTCGCTGATGCGCGTCTGCCACTCCGGCGGGAGGAATGACATCGAGGTGCATTCCAGGACGGCGGCGAGCTCCTGCTTCTCCTTCTCCAGGCCCTGGGCCGACGGGATGAAATCCTCGAGCGCCGCGGCGAGGTCCTGGCGGTCGATCCGCTCGCGGTCGTGACCCAGGGCGAGGCGCTTGGCGGCCAGGACGATGCTCTCGATGTCGGCGCCGCTGAGGCCCCGGCCGGCGAGATCGGCGGGGAGGGCGTCGTCGGCCAGGCTCGTCCGGTTCTTCCGCGCCATGGCGCGGATCATGAAGGCCACCTCGTCGTCGGTGCGAGGGGCGAAGAGCGGCAGGTGGACCTCGGCGCGGCCCTGGCGCTTGAGGTCGATCGGCAGCAGGTCGGGCCGGCTGGTCAGGAGCATCCAGATGAGCATGCCGCGGTAGCGGGTGTCGCCCATCTGCGAGGCGATCATCGAGAAGACGCGGCTGGAGGTCCCCGAGTCTCCGCCGGCCTCGCGGTTGCCGAGCGCGGCGTCGGCCTCGTCGATGACGACCACGACGGGCCCCATCGCGGAGCACCGTGAGGACCTGTTCGAGGTTGGCCTCGGTCTCGCCGACGTACTTGGAGCGGAAGTTGCGGAGCTTGACGCAGGGGATCCCCACCGAGCCGGCGAAGCACTCGGCCAGGTAGGTCTTGCCGGTGCCGACGGGTCCGCAGATCAGATAGCCCATGGGCGCGGCGTCGAGCCGGGCCTTGAGCAGGAGCGCCGAATCCTCCTCGAGCCGGCGGCGAACGGCGTCGTTGCCGACGAAATCGCCGAGCGAGTGCGAGGGCTCGACGAACTCGACCAGGCCGCGGGCCTGGCGCTCGATCAGCCCTTTCTTGAGCTTCTTGAGCTCATTCAGGTCGAACGCCTGGCCCGACCTCGCCGCGCCCGACAGGAGGCGCTCGAGGTTGACGATGTTCAGCCCGCTGGTCAGGTCGGCGAGTTGCGCCGGCGTATAGCCGGCGAGGGCCTTCGCGGCGTCGCCGCTGGCCTGGAACCGCGCGGCGAACCGCTCGCGCGCGGGCTTTTCGGGCATCGGGATGTGCAGGGTGGCGACGTGCGAGCTGACGACCAGTCGCTCGTTCATCTCGGCGAGCTGGTCGGTGAGGAGGCAGAAGGCGATGTTGCGTCGCTTGATGTAGGGGTTCTGCGCCGACGAGAGCAGCCGGACGAGCCGGGTGGCCTGCACGCCGGCGGTCTGCGCGAGATCACCGGCGGGGACCAGGAACTGGGCGTAATCGAGGACCACGGCCAGGCGGATCTGCCGGTCCGGGTTTTCCTCCATGAGCAACTGGCGGACGACCTGGTCGAGCAGGCCGAGCACGGCGTCGGGGTCCCTGGGCCAGGACTTGGGCTCGCCGATCCGGTCGCTGGCCAGGGCGTTCATCTTGCGGAGCCGGGCGGCGTCGGTGCCGGCGAAGACGCGGAGCCCCTGGCTCAGGTCGTGGCGAAGGACCAGGTCCCACGCGCCGAAGAGCTGGGTGGCGAGGAACTCGGGGAGGCTGCCGTAGCCCGAGGCGTCGTCGTCGCCCAGCGGGACGAGGTCATGGACATTGCCGTGCAGGATGAACAGGCAGGTGGTGCCGGCGTAATAGAGCTCGGCGAACTCGCGGGCCCAGGGGGGGAATCCATCGGGCACGGCACGCGCCGACTCGCCCGGCAGGGCGGTCGGCCGTACCGCAGCGCCGGCCTCGGGCGCCTCGGTCGGGGTGGCCATGCACTCGGCTCCTTCTCCGGAGGGATCCGGTCGCGATTCCGAACGGGTCGCCGGCTGGGCTGCTTAGCCCGAGGGATGATCAGATTTCGGGGACCGGTTCGAGGGTACGCTGCGCCGGACCGAGCTCCTTGGCCGACTGCGGCGTGCGGACGGTCTCGGGGGTGATGAGCCCCTCCTGCTTCTCGAATTCGCGGAGCGCGTCCTCGGCCATGTTCTTCTCGACGGCGATGTCCTGCCGGATCTCATCGACGCCCTCGCCCGAGAGGTCGGCCGCGACCCGGACGCGGCCGCGATTGCGGTCAATCTGGTCCTGAATCATCTGCTCGGCCTGGCCGAAGTCGGTCGTGACGTTGAAATTGAACTGGGTGGCGAGCTGGGAGATCTCGGCCTCGGCGCGGCTCATCTTGAGGTCGGCGTCGTACTTACCGATCCGGTGCCTGACCTCGTCGAGCTTCTTGACGGCATGCTGGATCTTGAGCAGATTGTTCTGATAGGACTGCTCGTGGAGGGCCAGTTGCTTCTCGTTCTCGGCGAGGTCGTCCTTGGCCCGCTTCAATTCGAGGGCCAGCCGGCCCGCGGTCTCGCGGTCGCCGGCCGAGAGGTACGCCTTGATCCGCGCCTCGACGCCCGAGACCTGCCGCTGTGCGCCGATGACCTGGCGCTGGACACGCTCGACCATGGCGCGATACTGCGCCAGGCCCTCGCGACCCTCGCGAATCTGGTCGACCGATCGGTCGTACTCGTACTGCATCTCGGCGATCGGGTCATAGCCGCGAATCGCGTTGGCCAGCTTGTTGATTTGGGCCGAGATGGCCTGCCAGATCTTCCCCAGGATCATGGGCGTCCTCGAATGGAGTCCGGTGGAAGTTGCCGAGCCACGAGTGGATGATCATCCTAGCCGATGCACAGGAGGGATTTCCACCGTGCAATTCCGGAGCCGTAACGGGCGGATCGGGTGGATCGGCCTACCAGGAGCCTTGCCCCGTGTCATCCTGCCAGGATCCGCCGCCGGTGTCGGTCTCAGCCGGCGCGGGGCCGTCGAGGGATTGGGTTGAATCCGTTTCTGCGGCGCCCGCGGCCGAGTTGAGCACGTTGTTGAGGATAACGCCCGCGGCGACGGCGGCGCCGGCGGCCAGCACGTGGCCCAGAGTCGAGTCGGCTGGCCCGGGCCCTGGGTCGCCTTGCCAGCGGCGCTGCTCGGCCTGATACTGCATCTGCTGCCAGGACGCCTGCTGAGCGGCCTCTTCATGGGCACGGCGGGCGGCCTGCTGCGCCTGGCCGGCGGCCTCGATGGCGGCCTCGTACTGCTGGGAACGAAGCAGCCCGCCGGCGCGGTCGAGGGCCGACTTGGCGGCCGAGGTGTTGGGGACGATCTCCATCGAGGCGAACGAACGGACCTGGTCGATCATGCGGGCGGCCTCGTCGACCTCGGATTGCGCCTGCGTCGCCAGCACGATGTCCTCTCGCGCCATCCGCTCGGCCTGCTCGAGATCGGCGCGGCGCCGCGGACCTGGTCGAGCCAGCGCGTCCACTCGCCGTGGGGCGTGGCGAGCTCCTGTGCGAGCTGGTCGAGCACCTCGGCTGCCGATCGGAAGCGACGGTTGGCCGCCGGACGATCCTCGCGGCGGCCCGACAGCAGGCCGGCGATCCGCTCGAGCTCGGCACGGGCGCGATCGTACTCCTCGCTCAACTGCTGGTGGCCGCGGATGTCGACCTCGGCCTGGTCCTGCGCGACGGAGAAGCTCTCGATCGCCCGGGCGATCCCCTCGCGGATCGAGGTCCAGTCGGGGCGTGGCCGGTCGCCCGCCGCGAGGACGGCGTCGCGGTTCCGGCGCGCCTCGCCCAGCAGGTCCACTGCCATCGTGCTGACCAGCGAATCGTTGCGGCGGAAGACGTCCTCGACGCGGCGTGCGGCCGCCTCCAGCTCGTCGCGGCGCTTGCGGCACTCGTCTCGCATCGCGGTGAGCGCGTTGAGCCGGTCGCCGATCCCCGACATCAGCCGCAGCGCGGTCTTCTGCTGCTGGGCCAGGCCGCGGAGGGTGCCGGCCGCGGCCAGGTAGCGCTGCGAGGTCTCGGAAGCCTCGTTGGCGGCCTCCGCAGCGATCGGGTCGAACGAATCGACGAGCGCCCGGACCTGGTCCATGCCCCGCGCGACATCGGCCCAGGACGAGGGCGCGAACTCACCCTCGAGACGATGGTAATCGGCCTCAGCGTGGGGCATGGCGGCGCGCAGCCGCTCGGTGACGCGGGCGCGCTCGGGCGCCTCGCGTCGGCAGTAATCGCGGGCCTCGCGCACCCGCTCGATCGTCGCCCTGGCCTCGTCGGCCAGCGAGCGGGCCGACTCGAGCTCGCCGGCCGCTGCCTCGGCGTCGCCGGCCTGGAGCGAGGCGAGCACCGCGGTCCGGGCCTCGTCGGCGCGGGCCAGCGCGGGGTCGGGGTTGCCGCCCTGCTCGTCGAGCCGCAGGCCCTTGGACCGGTGGTCGGCGACCTGCCGGCGCAGGGCATCGAGAGTCGTCGCAAGCTTCTGGGCCTCGGCGTACAGGCCGGCGAGGCGATCGATGCGGCCCAGGAGCTCCTCGGCGTTCTTGCGGTCCGACTCGAGCAGCGAGCGGGCGCCGATCGGGTCGGAAAGGGCAGTCTGCTCGAGCGCGCCATGGTGCTCGACGAGTGTATGGAGGACCGCCTGGTATGGGTCGACGGGCAGACCAAGCTTGCCGATCGACTCGACGCGCTCCCTGAGCTTGTCGATGGCCGCGCGGTCCGCGGCGATCTCGACCCGCGCCGACTCGTGGGCATGATCGAGCCCGTCGAGGGCGTCCGAGCCGCTCTTGATGCCCTCGTCGATCTCTTCGAAGACACCCTTTTGTTCGAGCGCGGCCTCGGCGTCGCGGAGAGCCTTCTTCCGGAACGGCGAGCCCACGCCGACGGCCAGCTTCTGGGCGCGGTCGAGCGACTCCATGACCTGGAGCCAGCGGTCCCAGAGGCGGCCGGTTCGGTCCTTCGTGCCGTCGAAGAGTTTGGCCGTCTCGCCGGCCATCGTGGTCTGCTGGAAGTCGGCGGTCAACGTGGGCAGGAGCTTGATCCGCTCCTTGAGCGCGTCGAGCCGGTCCATGACGTCAGTGGCACGAGAGCGGACATCCTTGATCCGCTGCGCCAGTTGGCCCCGGGCGCGGCGATGGACAAACCACATCAGGCCGAAGACCGCCGCGATGACGACCGCGACCGAGATCCCCAGGCCCAGGGCGATGCTGCGGGCCGTCGGTCCAGCCTGGGAACCGGCGGTCGGCGGGGCGGGGACCCCGACCGTCGTCACGGACTTTCGCGTGGTCGCGTCGTGCCGGGCGATCCAGCGATCGGCCGTGTCGAGGAGCGACACGATTGCCTCGGGGTACTTTTCGCCACGGGCCAGTTCCGAGAAGTGCGATTCCTCGATGACGTCGCGGTCGATGGTCTCGCCCGCCAGGCCGAGCGCGCGGAGCGACTCGCCGGCATGGACGGCCACCTGGTGATTATCGATCGCGACCACGACGATGACCGAGCGGTCGGCATCGAACGGCCGGCGATCGGCGGCAGCCTGGGCACGCCAGGTTTCATCGAGGGCGTTCGCATAGTCCGTCGTGGTGGTCGAGGATCGTACCCCGGACGATCGCACGACCACGACGTAGTAGGACGGTGTGGCGGCCCGCGCGAGCGCGTCGATCCTCTCTCGCACCACCTGATATGTGTCGGGGACGCCCCGGCCCAGGTGCACGTGGCTGCCGTCGAACCGGGGGATCGGGACCTGCTCGCGGGCGCGGGCCTCGGCCGGAAGCCCGGCCATCGCCGTCCCGAGCGCGAGCGCCATCGCGATCCTACCAGCGCGAACCAGGGCGAGGTGAAACATCGGCCGGCGGGGGAGAGACCCCCGCGGCATCCGCGAAATGCTCATGATCGTCACACGGCCGAGCCGCCGTCCCAGTGTTCCGGATCCGGCTGCACGGGGGCCGACTCGACGAGTCTTGCCGTCGCGCCGAACGAATGGGCGACCGGCGGTCCGCCTCCCGGAGCCAGGGGATTAGGGACCAGGATACGGACCGGGTCACCCGACCGGAAGACCCGGTCCCCAAATCGAGCCGGGGGACCCGGCGATCAAGCCCGCGTGCGGCCCGGCGCGCTCCCGCGAGGAAATCGCGTCCGGACCGGCACTCGCCCGACTTCAGGCCGCGGCCGTCCGCGGCGAGCCGAGCCGATCGAGCAGACGGCGGTGCGCCGTGTGGACCTCGAGATCCTCGATCGTCGTGGCCACCTCGAGCACAGCGTGCATCCGCTCGAGCTCCTCGCGATGGTCCTCGCCGTCATAATCGGCCTCGTCGAGCATGATCTCGATGCTCGACAGGGCCGCGTCGCGCGCCTCGATGAACGTGGCGTATCGGTCATAAACCTCGCCGTCGAAATGCCCCTCGGGGTCGTGGACCACGGTGTCAACCGCGTCGATCGGCAAGTGAACGTAGGTCTTGGTGAGGCAATCCATGGAAGCCGTCCCACTCCTGCAAGTCGGTAATATCTCGAACCGGGACGAGGCCCGGGTGGTATGTACCAGTACGTCCACTTGTTCGAGACTGTTCGCCCTATTCTGTAACTCAGACGCTCGAGCCGCCGGGAAGTTCCGAAGGAATTCATCGAATCGTCTCACTGACCGAGCCCCAGGGGCGGTCGTGATCCCCAAGGCTCCTGTCCGGTCTCTTGGCTGTAAGTACGTAGCGCGAGCATCCATGTGACATGAAATGTGTCCATGGCCCATGGATTTTCTAGGTATTTTGGCCGGTCCTGATCATGTATCCAGAAGGTGGACGAGGCGGGCAATGATCAGTCCAGCGGCGTCGATGGCCATGAAGTGGCCGCCGGGAAGGAGGTGGGCTTCGGCGTTCGGGAGGGCCTGGACCATCTGCCAGGCCATGGCTGGAGGGACGATATTGTCGTTCAACCCGTGCCAGATCGCCACGCGCCGGCCGGGCGGAAGGTCTGCGAGCGGGAAGCCGTAACTGCGATAAATACCCAGCTCTTGCGCCATCCCGTCTGCGCCGTGCGGGTTGGCGAAGACCTGGCGGATGTCCTCGAGGAACAAGTCGAAGACTTCGCGGCGCTGGAAAAGTCGTTGATCGGGGGCCGTCCAGGTCTTCACCAGCCGCTCGAGGAAGCGCACGGGGTCGGCGTGGAACCGACGGCCGGCCGTGCGGAAAGCTTTCCGCGCCAGCGCGGGGTAGCGCGAGCCGGCGGCGAGAATCAGGCGGCGGCGAGGATCCATGCCGTGCAGCCCGCCCGGCAACCGCGCCGGACCCATCCCGCTGATCACGGTCGCCGAGCGGACCCGCTCGCCGAGACTGTGGAGCACCGCCAGGGCATAAGGGGTCCCTCCGGAGATCCCGATCACGCTGAAAGCCTCGACTCGCAGGATGCGGGCGAGATCCTCGACATCGGCGACCGCCTCGAGCGGGGTCCTGCGCGCCACGAACTCGGAGCGTCCGACGCCAGGCCGGTTCGGCGCGATGATCCGTAGCCCGGCCCGCCGCGCCTGGTCGGCGACGTATGACGCCTGGTGGTACGAGCCGAGCAGCCCGTGGAAGAAGAAGGCCGGATGACCGCGAGGGTCGCCGTACTCACGTACCTCGAGCGAACGCCCGTCCCGCACGACGACGACCTCGGAGTTGCTGCTCATGGCTCGGCCCGGGAAATCGCCCGGTCTCCCAACCTTCCCGAGGCCCAGGGTTCGGCTCGCTCGGCCTTAAAGGCGGCCGCGTCCGGCGGGGCCGCGCACTCGATCGTGACTGCAATGGTGCTCGGGGGACCAGGTTTCTGCCTGCTCCCGCGTGCCTCGTCTCCAGGAGACGATGCTTCACCGGGAACTTCCCGGAGGTGAACCGCCAGCGGGAGTGTTGGAATGTTTCGGCAGTAACGCCCCGAATCGCGATCCGTGGCGCCCCGGATTATTGGAGCGGGGTCTCGGGTCGCGGGGTGGTCGGTCGGGCCTCGGCGGTGATCGGATGGCCCGGAGCGCCGGGGGTGCTGGCGGCCGCGTCGGTCACGCCGACGCGACGCGGTGATTTGGCGGCTTCCTCGAGGCCCCGCGCCTTGAGACGCGACGCGATGAAATCGGCGAAGAACCGACGGGAGAAATCCGTGTTCGCGCTCATGACAGGGCCCTCTTCGTTTCCGTCGGTCTCCGCGTGGCGTCCCGCGTCATCGGGCGTTGGCTGAGTCCTTCGCCCGTAGACTCGCCTTCCGCGTGCACGCATGGCGCCCCGCGAGCGCGCTGCTCGACGGGCTTGAAGTGAGGTGCAACATCGGAAGAGGATCGGACGTTGGAAAGGTTCAGGACAGGACAAACCGCAGTTGACTCTATTCCACGGAGAGCCCCATGACAAGTGGGCGATCGGTTTCCGTCGAGCCGCCGGTTGCGGCACGCACCCCGGCGTCCTCATCTCGGATCGTCACGAGCAGGTCCGCGGCGATGCCCGGTAGAGCCGGGCGGGTCGTCCGGCCGATCGACCCTCACCGGCCTCCTCGACAATGCCGACGGCCAGGACTCTACGGCGAAAGGCACGCAGGTCCAGCTTTTCGCCCCGGACCGATTCGTTCAGGCGGCATAGCTCGGCGAGCGTGAATCGCTCGGGCAGGAATCCAAAGGCCGACGCCGAGACCTCGAACCGGCACTGCATCCGCAGCCGGGCCATTGCGATGATGTCGGAATGGTCGAAGGCCAGGGCCGTCGGCAGGTCATCGAGCGGGAACCAGCGGACGTTCGCCGCGTCCGACGCCGCCTTCGGGGTCAGCCGATCGGGGTGCACCAGCGTGTAATACGCGACCGTCACGAAGCGGCCCCGGGGGTCCCGGCCCGGCTGGCCGAACGCGTGGAACTGCTCGAGCTCGAGCCCGGCGACGCCGGTCTCCTCCTCCAGCTCGCGGCGGGCGCAGACGTCCAGGTCCTCGTCTTCCTCCAGCAGACCGCCGGGAAGCGCCCAGTGGCCCTGGAATGGGGGATTGCCGCGCTGGATGAGCAAGACCTCGAGATTGCCGCCTCGGATCGTGAAGATGACAATATCGGTTGTCATGGTCACCCGGGGCAGTCGGAAAGCGGGCAAGGCAGACCTCCCTCGCTCGTTCGTCGATTCGGATGTCGGGGATGCGGGCACGCCTCGCTCGGGCACCCCGCTTGGCGGCCGTCGCGTGTCCACCATCCTATTCGATGCAAGGGCGCGGATCCAACGGCCGGACTCGCTCGGCCGGGCGCTTCGGCATTGCGGCCGGTCGCGTCGGGAAGGTATTGGTAGACGGGCGACCTTCCGCGGGGACGCCGGCGAGGGAAATCGAGGGCGAGTGACGAGCGACGGGGGCCGGGAGTGACTCTGAAAATCCGCCGGATCGATTGTGCCAGCGACGACGCCGAGCGTGCGATCGCCGCGCTGCGGGCCGAGCTGAGCCCCCGAGGAAACGTCGTCAGCCCCGAGGGGCGGGCGCGGACGGTCGCGGCCTTTGGAGAGCCGCTCGAGCCGTGGCAGGTTGCCGCGAGGATCTGCGACGACGTGGCTGCCCGGGGGCTCGAGGCCGTTCTCGACTACGGCCGCCGCCTCGATGGCGTCGAGCTCGACCCCGGGCGGATCCGCGTTTCCGAGGAAGAGCTGGAGGATGCCCACCGCCAGGCTGATCCGGCCTATCTCGAGACGATCGCTCGCGTTCGGGCGAACATCCTCGCCTATCAGCGGGCGATCCTGCACCGCGACGTCCGCCTCTCCGATGGGACCGGGATCGAGCTGGGCCTGCTGCTACCGGCCGCTGCGGCGGGCGGGCGTCTGCGTACCCGGTGGGGCCGCGGCCTATCCGTCGAGCCTGCTGATGACCGTCGTCCCCGCGCAGGCCGCGGGAGTGGCGCGAGATCGCCGTGATCGTCCCGCCGACGCGGTTCGGCGGGTTCAACGTCGACATCCTGGCCGCCTGCCGCGTGCTGGGGGTCACCGAGGTCTACCGGATCGGCGGCGCCCAGGGGGTCGCATCGCTGGCGTACGGGCTCGCCGGGATCGGGCTGGAGCCGGTGGACAAGATCGTCGGGCCGGGCAACCTGTTCGTCGCCCTGGCCAAGCGGCATGTCTACGGCACCGTGGACATCGACAGCATCGCCGGGCCCAGCGAGGTCGTCGTGATCGCCGACGGCACCGCCCGTCCTACCTACCTGGCCGCCGACCTGATCAGCCAGGCCGAGCACTCGCCGGGTGCGAGCATCCTCATCACCTGGGAGCCCTCGCTGATCGATCGCGTGGTCGAGGCGCTGGAGAACCAGCTCGGCCGGCTGAGCCGCGGCGACCTGGCGCACGACAGCCTGGAGCGGTTCGGGGCGCTGGTCCTGGCGCGCGACGAGGACGAGGCGGTCGCGCTCTCGAACCGGATCGCGCCCGAGCACCTGCACGTCTCGACGGCCGAGCCCGAGCGGCTCGTCCCGCGGCTGACCGACGCCGGCGCGATCTTCCTGGGCCACGACACGCCCGTGGCCGCGGGCGACTACGCGGCCGGGTCCGTCGCACGTGCTGCCGACCGGCGGCACGGCCCGCTGGGCCTCGGGGCTCTCGGCCAACGACTTCCTCAAGCGATCGAGCCTGATCTCCCTGTCGAGGGAGGGCCTTGCCGCGCTGGCACCCGACATCCGCCTACTGGCCGACAAGGAGGGCCTCTCGGCGCACCGGCTGAGCGTCAACCTGCGGCTCGACGACGCGTGCGACGGCGGAGAAGTCGATCATGAACAACGAAGCCGAGGGAGCCCGGCGCGACCTCGCCATCCGTCCCGTCACGCTCCGACGACATGGACCTGCTGGCGAACCTGGTCCGCGAGCTGGCGGTCTACGAGAAGCTGGAGGACCATGCGAAGCGCCACGGCCGACGACTTCCGCCGGCACCTCTTCGGCCCGCGGCCGGCGGCCGAGGCGGCGATCGCCGAGGTCGCCGGCGAGCCGGTCGGGTTCGCGCCTCTGGTTCACGACCTTCTCGACGTTCCGCGGCCAGCCCGGCATCTACCTCGAGGACCTCTTCGTCCGGCCCGAGTACCGCGGACGGGGGATCGGCAAGGCGCATCCTGGCCGTGGCTCGCCCGGCTGGCCGTCGACCGCGGCTGCGGCCGGCTGGAGTGGTCGGTGCTGGACTGGAACGAGCCCGCGATCGGCTTCTACCGCGCGCTGGGCGCCCGGCCGATGGACGAGTGGACGGTCTACCGCCTCGACGACGAGCCGCTCGCAGCACCTGGCGGCCGTCAAGGGCTGAGCACTGACGCGAGCATGCTCGAGAGGATCCGAATCGGATGACCCCCTACTTTCGCCCCAACATCGCGCGGATGGCCGGCTATGTGCCGGGCGAGCAGCCGCGGGACGGCGGATTCATCAAGCTGAACACGAACGAGAATCCCGTATCCGCCTTCGCCCCGCGTCAAGGCGGCGATCGTCGAGGCGGTCACGCGACCGGCTGCGGCTCTATCCCGACCCGATGTCCACCGCGTTCTGCCGGGCCGCCGCGCGGCTGCACGGCGATCGATCCCGAGATGGTCCTCGCCGGCAATGGGTCGGACGACGTGCTGACGATCGTGACCCGCGCCTTCGTCGGGCCGGGCGACCCGGCCGCCTTCGCCACGCCGAGCTACCTCCTCTATTCGACCCTGATCCAGCTCCAGGACGGCCGCGCCGTGACGGTGCCCTACTCATCGGACTGGACGCTCGACCTGCGCGGCCTGGCCGTCCCCGGGCTGAAGCTCGTCTACATCGCCAACCCCGACAGCCCCTCGGGCACCGCCATGACCCGCGAGCGGATCGCCGAGGTGCTGCAGGCCGTCGATTGCCCGGTGCTGGTGGACGAGGCTTACGGCGACTTCGCCGACCCGCGGTATCACAGCATCCCCTGCTCCGCGACCATCCCAACCTGATCGTCTCGCGGTCGTTCAGCAAGGGTTATAGCCTGGCGGGCATCCGCCTGGGGTATCTGGCCGCGTCGGCCGAGATGGTCGAGCACCTGGTCAAGGTCAAGGACTCGTACAACTGCGACCTGCTCAGCCAGGTCGCCGGCGTCGCGGCACTCGAGGACCAGGACTACCTGGCCGAGACCCGGCGCGAAGGTCCACGGCCACGCGCCCGGCTGACCGACGCGCTCCGCGGGCTCGGCTACACCGTGCCGGAGAGCCAGTCCAATTTCGTCTGGGCGACCGGTGGACCGTCGCCGGCGCGAGACGTTCCAGCGGCTCAAGGAGCGGCGGATCCTCGTCCGGCTCATGAGCTATCCCGGCTATCCCGAGGGCCTGCGGGTCAGCGTCGGCACCGACGACGAGATCGACCACTTCCTCGAGGCCCTGCGTCAGGTGATCTGATCGATTGGGATCGGACAGGCGGCATCACCGGCCTCTTCGTTGTCGAGGGACCTGAATTGAGCGACCAAGACGCTCCGCCGAGATCGTGCGGAAGACCCGCGAGACCGACATCCGACTGACCCTCGACCTGGACGGGACCGGGCCGGGCCGACGTCAAGACGGGGGTCGGATTCCTCGACCACATGCTCGAGCTGTTCGCCCGCCATGCGCTGGTCGACCTGACCGTCGCCTGCACGGGCGACCTGCACGTCGACGGCCATCACACGACCGAGGACGTGGGCATCTGCCTGGGACAGGCGATCGACCGGGCGCTGGGCGACCGGGCAGGAATCCGCCGGTACGGCCACGCCGTGCTGCCGATGGACGAGACGCTGGTGACCGTCGCCGTCGACCTGGGCGGACGGCCCTACTGGTCCTGGAACGTCGCCATGCCGACCGACCGCGTCGGTGACTTCGACAGCGAGCTCGTCGCCGACTTCTGGCAGGCTGTGGCCACCCAGGGGCGGATGAACCTGCACGTTCTCCTCCACCACGGCCGCAACACCCACCACGTCATCGAGGCGATCTTCAAGGGCGCCGCCCGCGCCCTGCGTTCCGGCGCTCGAGACCGACCCTCGCGACCGCGGCATTCCCTCCACCAAGGGTACGCTCTGATTTGGTCCCTGGCCCCTGGTCCGTTGTCCGTTGTTCGCTGACGCGGATCGCCCAGCCCGATGACAAACCACCAGCAATACCACGTACAAGAGGACAACGGACAAAGTCATATGAAGAGTCCGGAAAAGCGATCGAAGCTCGGCCTGGCGGTGAATGCCGGCCTGGTGCTGCTGGCCTTCGGCCTGCTGGGGCTGGTGATATGGAGGAACCGGGATAAGCTCAGCGCGGTCTTCGGCCGACCGCTCGACTGGCGTCTCTTCGCGCTGGCGCAGTTGATCTTCCTGGTCTCGCTGATGTCGACGTTCGTGCGGTGGTACCTGCTGGCGCGGGTGGTCGACCCGCGGTTCACGCTGCGTGCGGCGATCCTGCTGGGATTCATCGGCAACGTCTTCAACATGGTGATCCCGGGCGCGGTGGGCGGCGACCTGATCAAGGCGGCCTATCTCGTGCGGATGCACGTGAAGAAGACGCAGGCGATTGCCTCGATGGTGATCGACCGGATCATCGGCCTGCTGGCGCTGTTCACCCTGGCGACGGTCGCCGGCGGGCTGGTGTGGAGGACGGCACCGACGGAGGTGCGGCCGCTGATCGTGGCGGCGTGGATCGCGACCGGGCTGGGTGTCCTGTTGCTGGCGGCGATCTTCGCCCGGGCGTTCACCCGGCTGTTCCCCGGCCTGGGGCAGGGCCATTCCCGGCTGCACGTCGTCACGGTCGAGCTCACCGAGATGTCCACGACGTACAGCCGACGCCTGGATGTCGTCGCGGTCTGCGCCGTGATGTCGCTGGTGAGCCACTCGCTCAACGTCGTGGCGTTCTACCTGGTCGGCAAGATGCTGTTCCCCTACCCCGCGATGACCACGACGCTGGCACAGCACTTTCTGATGGCGCCGTTGACGCTGTTCACGATGGCCGTGCCGATGCCGTTCGGTGCGCTGGGGCTGTCGGAGGAGGTTGGCGATCAGCTCTTCAAGCTGGTCGGCCACCCGAGCGGCGGGCTGGCGATGATGGGCTTCCGGGTCTTGATGTACGGCGCCGCCCTGATCGGGGCAATCGTCTATCTGACGAGGATCAAGGAGGTCCGCGGCCTGACGGCCTCGGCGCACCAGATCGAGGAGGAAATGAGCGAAGGTGAGCTGGACGACCGCGAATCCAGAGGAATCTGACCATCAAACAGTCTGCGGTGAAAGGTCATTCGCGACCGGATTCTCGAGGAAGATCTCCTGGAGCGCCGCGAGGATGCCCCCGACGTTGTCGAGGAAGAATCGCGACCGGTCGATGATCAGTTCGCCCGGACCCAGTCGAAGGAACTGCCAGACCTCGCCGCTGGTGACGCAGCCGAAGACCTGGAAATGACCCTGGCCCGACCGCTCATTGAACAGACGGGCCCCAACCATCTGCGCCGCACACTGTCCGAGCGCGACTCCAGGTCCCCTTTCTTGGCCTCGAGCACCGTGATCAAGGGAGCTTTGAGACGGGGCACCGGCGGCGTCAGGGCGACGATATAGTCGCATTCGCCCAGGAGTCCACGGGCCGGATCGACGTCGAGACGCTGACCGGAATAGATCGCAAGCTCCGAGCTCGTCAGCTCTCGGGCGGCCATCAGTATGGGTACGACGAGGAACTCGGAGCGAGCCTTCTCGCTGACCAGCGCAGCGACCTGCTGCCCCCGGCTCAGGTAGTCGCGCAGCCAGTCGGCCACCGGGACAGGATGAAGACCGGGGAAGAGCTCGCCCAGTCGAGAGACCAGCCCGAACGCTGATTCCACCGCATCCAGGCTGAAATCCGCGTAGGACATGACCATATACCCCGCCTTGGAATGGAAAACTCGACATTTCCTCGCTGCGAATGTCTGCCAACGAGCGAGTCCGATCCTACCAGAAACGGCCTGATGGCTCTCCGGGAGACAGCTCCATCGCGATGGCTCGCCCCGTGCCTTATGATAAAACTCCCCGGACGGCGGAAGGCCGCCTCTCCGGCGTGACCACGATCGCGGAGCCCGACCGACCCATGCGACGACCCTTCCGCGGAATGCTCGGCCTGGCCGTCCTGGTCCTGGCCGCCGGCTCGACGGGCGCCGGACCGAACTCGCCGATCGACCGGGCGGTCGACGCCATCGAGCCGGCGCGGGTGCTGGCGCATATCAAGGCCCTCGCCTCCGACGGCTTCGAGGGCCGGGGGCCGGGCACCGAGGGCGAGCGCAAGACGGTCGCCTACCTGACGGACCAGTTCCGCTCGATGGGACTGACACCCGGCAATCCGGACGGGACCTTCGTGCAGGACGTGCCCCTGGTCGGCTTCCGGGCCAAGCGGGTCCTCGGCAGCTTCGCAACCCGCGGCGGCCCGATCGGGCTGTCGTTCCCGGAGGAGGTCGGCGACCAGCTCTTCAAGCTGGTCGGCCGCCCGAGCGGCGGGCTGGCCATGATGGGCTTCCGGGTCTTGATGTACGGCGCCGCCCTGGTCGGGGCGATCGTCTATCTGACGAGGATCAAGGAGGTCCGCGGCCTGACGGCCTCGGCGCACCAGATCGAGGAGGAGCTGAGCGAGGGGGAGCTGGATGAAGGCACCAGGGAGATCGCGTAGACTCTCTGTCGGCCTCGAATCATTCCGGGGTTTCCGGCCGATGCGGCACCTGTGCCCCATGCCACACTGCCACGACCCAGACCGTCCTGTCACGGACCTGATAGAAGAAGCGGTAAGGCGTGAGATAGACCTCCCGGAAGGGCAATTCCGGGAATTCCGCCACCACGGCTCCTGAGTTGGGGAACTTTTCGAGTCGTTTGAGGGCCTTCCCGGCTCGCTGCCGGAACTCCCGGGCTGCTTGCGGGCTGTTGCGGTGGATCGCCGCGATGGCGGCGAGGAACTGCACCCTGCCCGATTCCGTGAATCGAACCTGCATGTTCACTCGTCGGCAAGGAGTTGATCGGCCTCGGCCAGGACGCTGTCGAGTCCATGGCCGATACCGCTCGAGATTTCCTTGTCTCCCCGGGCGAGCAGGAGCAGGAGCTCTCGCTCGGTCGCTGAGCGCTCGAAAGTGTCGATGCTCATCAGTACGGCCGTCGCACGGCCTCGCTGGGTAATGAACACCGGCTCGTCCGAGACACGCGTCTGTTCCAGGATGCGGGCGGCATCCTGTCGCAAATCCGACACCGGGATAATGGTCGGGACCTTGGCCATGCGAGATACCTCCAAAGGTACGTCCAAGCGTAACGCGGAGCGGTCATCAAGGGAAGGTGAGCATGCTGGGGAAATCCCCTCCCGCTCGGGCTGATCCATCGCGATCGCTCGCACGGTGGCTTATGATGGGGCTCCCCGGGCGGACGAGGTCTGCTCCTTGTCCCGGGGCATCAGTGATCGCGGAGCCCGACCGACCCATGCGACGACACTTCCGCGGAATGCTCGGCCTGGCCGCGATGGTCCTGGCCGCCGGCTCGACAGGCGCCGGGACCGACTCGGAACTCGACCGGGCGGTCGACGGCATCGAGCCGGGGCGGGTGCTGGCGCATATCAAGGCCCTCGCCTCGGACGAGTTCGAGGGCCGGGGGCCGGGCACCGAGGGCGAGCGAAAGACGGTCGCCTACCTGACGGACCAGTTCCGCTCGATGGGACTGAAGCCCGGTAACCCGGACGGGACCTTCGTGCAGGAGGTGCCCCTGGTCGGCTTCCGGGCCAAGCGGGTCCTCGGCAGCTTCGCAACCCGCGGCGGCCCGATCGGGCTGTCGTTCCCGGAGGATTTCGTGGCCATCTCGCGGCGGATGGAGCCGGAGGTCAAGGTCGAGGAATCCGAGGTCGTCTTCGTCGGTTACGGCGTGGTGGCGCCGGAATACGGCTGGGACGATTACAAGGGGCTGGACGTCCGGGGCAAGACGCTGCTGATGCTCGTCAACGACCCGCCCGTCCCCGATCCCAGGGACCCGTCGAAGCTCGACCCGGCGGTCTTCAAGGGCCGGGCGATGACGTACTACGGGCGATGGACCTACAAGTACGAGATCGCCTCGGAGAAGGGTGCGGCGGCGGCGATCCTGATCCACGAGACCGGGTCCGGCCGGCTATCCGTTCGAGGTCGTCCGCGGGAAGCTGGGGCCGCGAGAACTTCGACATCGCCCGGCCCCGTGCCAATGCCGGCCAGCCGCCCGACCGGGTCGCCGTCGAGGGCTGGATCACCGACGCGAAGGCCCGCGAACTGCTGAAGGCGAGCGGACGTGATCTCGACGCGCTCAAGAAATCCGCCGCGACCCGCGAGTTCCGCCCCGTGCCGCTCGCGCAGACATGGCCCGGTTCGAGATCGCCAACGTGCATCCGCGAGGTGAAGTCGAAGAACGTCGTCGCCCGGCTCGAAGGCTCCGACCCCGAAGCTCAAGGACGAGACTGGTGGTCTACACGGCGCACTGGGACCATCTCGGCCGCGACCCCGCGCGGCCGGGCGACCAGATCTTCAACGGCGCCGCCGACAACGCCTCGGGCGTGGCCGCGGTGCTCGAGATGGCCCGGGCGTTCACGCGGATCACCCCGGCGCCCGAAGCGATCGATCCTGTTCCTGTCCGTGACCGCCGAGGAGCAGGGGTTGCTGGGCGCCAAGTACTACGCCGAGCACCCGCTCTACCCGCTCGAGCGGACGCTCGCCGACATCAACCTCGACGTGATCAACCTCTGGGGACCGACGACCGACATCATCAGCATCGGCATGGGCCAGACGACGCTCGACGACCTGCTGGTCGAGATCGCCGGCCGGCGGAGACGGACGGTCCTCCCCGACGCCGATCCGGAGAAGGGCTACTACTACCGCTCGGACCACTTCGAGTTCGCCAAGAAGGGCGTGCCCGCCCTCGATCCCAAGGGGGGTCGGCAGTACGCCGGCAAGTCCGCCGACTTCGGCCAGCGCAAGCAGGACGAATACACCGCGAGGGACTACCACAAGCCGACCGACGAGGTGAAGCCCGACTGGGACCTCGCCGGCGCCGCGGCCGACATGAAACTGCTGGTCGAGCTGGGATATCTCGTCGCCGAGGACTCGAAGTACCCCGAATGGAAGCCCGATAGCGAGTTCCGCGCGCGGCGCGAGGCCATGCTCGGGGCTCGCAAGCCATGACCGCGGCCGGCCCGGCGACCGGCCGATCACGACGGCCCGGCGGGGGAGCTCGGTGATGCCGCATCCCAGGTCCCGAGCGGTCGCGCTGGCCATCATCGTCGCCGCCGCGGCCGTCGTCGCCGGCTGGCTGGACTTCCGATACGGGTGGGTCACGACGGCCTTCGACGCCGTTGCCCACCAGTTCTACGAGGTCCCGCTCGTGGCGAGGCTCCGTCGCCCGTCTCAGCTCGTCCTCACTCGCTGGCACCTGGCGATCGGTGCCGGCTACCTGGTGATCGGCCTGGGCATTTCGCCCTGGCTGTCGCGCCATGGCCGGGCCTGGATGGCGGCCTTCGGCGCCGGCTATGCCATCCGCGCGATCATCTGGATCTGCGCAAGCAACCTGCCGCTCGTGCCGGGCGATAGCTGCCACTACGTCGAGGTCGTCCACGTCGGTCCTCCGCGGAGAGGGGCCCGTGAAGCACTATGTCGAGAGTTTCTTCGATGAATATCGCCGCATCCGCGAGGGACGCGGTGCGCTGGACGACTGGGCCACGCCGCTCGACGCCTACACCCGCGCTTTGGTCATGCGGTTCGCCGGGATTTCGGCCGGACGCGCCCCCGGAGCCGCGTTTCGCCGCCGCAAAGGCGTGCAGCTTCGCGCTCAATCTCCTGTCGCTGCCGGCGCTCTACGGCTTCGCCCGACGCAGGTACGGCCGACGGGTAGGACTCGGTGCGATGGCCGCTGCTCGCGGTCCTGCCCGTCCACGCGATCTACGCGGGCTTCATCCTCCGCGAGAGCCTGGTCGTGCTGACATCGATCCTGGCGGTGTGGGCACTGACCGAGGTCTGGCAGATCCACTCGGACGGGCCTCGGGCCTGGGTGGCCGCCGCGGCGGCGGGCGGTACCCGCGGGCCTGGCGATCCTCGCCCGTACCACCGCGATGGCGATCGTCGCCGCCTGTGGGATCTGGTTCCTGCTCGGCCGCTGGGGTCGGCGCCGGCAGCCGATCGCCGCACTCTGCTGGGCGGGGACGATCGCGCTGGTGATCTTGCCCTGGGCGCTCGCAACCTACCAGGAGTACGGACGACCGTTCTATTCATACACGGCGAACTTCGAATTCAACTTCTCCTGGACTGTCCACCATTATGAGCAGGGGAACACCCGGGCCTCGCAGTTCTACACCGCGGCCAATGCGCCCGAGATCATCCGGGTGAAGATCAAGTCGCTGCTGATCATCGCGGTCTACTCGACCATGATCGTCGGCCTGCCGGTGGTCGCGGCGTTCTGTCGGTCGGCTCGGGAGGCGGGGCCGGCCGGGCCGCGACGTGGATCGACTGGTTGCTGCGATCGCGGTGGTGTTTGTGCTGGCCACGCTCAAAACGGTCGCCGACGTGACGCAGGTCGCCCAGCTCGGCCGGTATTATGTTCCGCTCTTCGTCCTGATGCTGCCGACCGCCGTGGCGGGATTCCTCGAGTGGATTGCCGCGCGTCGCCTCCGGCGCGGGGTTGTCCGCTGGATAGCGGCGGGGTGGGTCGCGTTGGTCTGGGCCGATCCGACGTGGGCTTACGACGCCTCGTGGCTGGGCAAGCGGTATCAGCTCCACTGGCCAGCGATCCGCGAGGCGGGGGAGTGGGTCCGCGAGCATCCCGATCGGGTGCCGCCGGATGCCCGGATCATGACCTGGTTCCCGTGGGAGCTGCGGGTCGCCAGCGACCGGACAACCGTGCTGATGCCCCGCAATTACAACCCGCGCCGGATTGAAGAGGTGATGCGCCAGTACGGAGTGACGCATTTCCTCTGGGGCTCGTTCGAGCCCCCGCCGTATGATGAGATCAATCCCGAGACGTGGGCCGACCGGCTCGAGCGGTTGAAGCTCGAGCTGGGCCTGACCCGCGAGCGCGAGGTCTTCCGATCCGCCCGGGACCCATTCTTCCCGGTCCGGCTCTATCGCCTGCGCTGAGTCGGCCTGGTCGACGGATCCATCCAATCGCCCGCAACGCCGAGGCGCAACACGCCCCCGGAACCCGATCCCATGCGATGGTCGCCGATTGTCCTGGTCATGCTGATGGTTCTCGACGTGTGGTACCGCGGGCACACGTTCGGACCCGACGTCCGCGCCGCGACCGGGATCAACCTGTGGCCGCGGACGATCGGCGATTCCGAGCCCCTCGACTGCGACGAGGCGGCCTATGGCTACATGGGCCACCGGATTCTCCATCAGCGACGTCCTCTATCGCGACCTGACCGAGTACAAGCCGCCGCTTGGCTACTGGATCTACTCGCTGGCCGTCGCGTTCGGCGGCTACAACGAGCTCGACGATCCGGCTGATGGCGATCCCGTTCGTGCTGGGAACGATCGCGGCGGTCTGGTGGATCGCGGGACGGCTGGGGGGTCCGGCGGCCTCCTGCGTGGCGGCGGGTCTCTACATCCTGCTGAGCACCGATCCGTTCGTGTTCGGCAACGGGTCGAACATGGAACATTTCATCAACTGGTTCGCGATCCTCGCGCTGGAGATGACGATCCGGGGGATCGACCGCAACGACGGCGGTGGTTCCTCGCGGCGGGCGTGGCCCTGGGCGCGGCGGTCCTGGTGAAACAGGTCGCGGTCGTCCATGCGCTCGTCCTCATACCCGCGCTGGCCGCCTGGAGATGGTCCCCAGGCGACGGGCATGAGGCGCCGGGGCGGACCCGTCGGGCGCTGTTCGACGTGCTGACGTTCGGCGCGGGCAGGGCGCTGGTGGTCGCCCTGGCGCTGACGCTCCTGGTGGCCCGGGCGCCGGGCCGTCGGCGTACGAGGACATCGGGTTGCAGGCGAGGGCGCTGGCGACCGATACGCTGCCCGAGCCGAATGCACCTCGTGCCGCCGTGCGCTGGCTGACCGGTAACGCCGATCCGAAAGGGCATCTGCCCTGGCCGTTCGGCTCGACGAATTATCTCGTCTGGTGGGGGACCGGGAGCTGGCCGCTCTGGCTGGCCTCGGTGCCGGCAGTTTCTGGCTGGCGATCGGCGGCCGACGCGACGTCCGCCGGCGAATGGCCGCCGGATGGACGGTTGCCGCCTGGATCCAGGTCGTGCTGCCGGGCCTCTACTGGCAGCACTATTACCTGCTCCCGACACCGGGCGTGGCGATCGTCATCGCCGTCGCCCTGGCCGACGCGGTCGCGGCGATCAGGACATCCGAAAAAGACGGGGCGAAGGCCCATCTGCCGGTCCCGCGTCCTGGGCGGAGCGACCACTCTCGCCCTGATTGCCGCTGCCGCGGGGACGCTCGTCCTGCAGGCGCGGTACTACCTCGGCGTCGCCCCGCGCGAGCTGACGGTGCGGTACAAGGGCGGCTTGCAATGGATCGCGCTGCGGGACCTGGGTCGAGAGATCGAGCGAGTCGCGGCGGGCTGGAAGGATCCGCACCTTTACGTCTGGGGCTGGCAGAGCCCGCTGTACTTCTACTCGCGGCTCGATAGCCCCAGTCGGCACTTCTTTGTGGACAACCTCTTACGCGACCAGGCCGATCGCGACCATCCGCTGATCGGACCTCGCGTTGCGGAGATCGTCGCGACCCTGCGCGAGCATCCGCCGGAGCTCGTGCTCACGGGCTACCCACCATTCGCGGCGCTCCACAGGTTCCTATCGGAGCAGTATCGGCCTTCGCGTCGGGTGATGGGCCTGTGGGTCCGCCGGGACCTCTACGCGAGGTTCGATTCCAGCCTCGCCCCGCCGACGACCGCGAGGTAGCGCTCGCGCAGACCTCCCATGATCGCGGCCCAGCTCTGGCTCTCGGCGTACCGCCGAGCCGACTCTGCCATCCGCGTACGAGCGTCGGAGTGGTCGACAGAGCCGGATCAATTCCTCGGCCAGGCGATCGGCCGGGTCGGAGGGATCGACCAGGCTTCCCGTCTCGCCGGGACGGACGGTCTCGCCCACGCCGCCGGCCCGCACGGCGACGACCGGCAGGCCCGAGGACATCGCCTCGAGCACGACGTTGCCGAAGGTCTCCGTCAGGCTCGCGAACGCGAAGATGTCGGCCGCCGTGTAATGGTCGGCCAGTTCCTCACCCGACTTGTAGCCGACGAACCGGGCCGACGGGCCCAGCCGACGCTCGAGCGAGCCCCGTGCCGGGCCATCGCCGACCATGAGTATCCGCGACCTCGGGCCGGCGAGCCGCCACGATCGACAGGGCGTCGGCCAGATGGTGCACGTTCTTCTCGGGGGCGATCCGGCTGACGTGCGCGATCACCACGTCCTCAGGCGACCAGCCGAGCGCCGCCGGAACTCGGCCCGCCCGGGACGATCGGGCCGGAACATCGTCGAGCGTCCACGCCCCGCTTCCACAGGACCAGCCGTTCGAAACCCAGGACCTCGAGCTCTCGGATCGTCGCCTTCGAGGCGACATAAGTCTCGTTCGTCCGGTTGTGAAACCAGCGCAGGTATCCGCCGATCACACCCCTCAGCCAGCCGACGCGGTAGTGCCGGCTGTACTGATCGAAGTTGGTGTGGAAGCTCGAGACGGTCGCCAGCCGCCGCTTCATTGCGAACCGCAGAGCACTCAGGCCCAGCGTGGCCTCGGTGGCGATGTGCATCAGGTCGGGCCGGAACGCGGCGATTGCGCGGCGGACAGCTCCGAACGGTGGCAGGGGAAGGAACAGCTCCTTGTAGAAGGGCAGCACGATCGCCCGGACGGCCAGCGCCTGGCCCTCCCCGCGATCGACTGGCCGTAATCCGGGTGGATCAACTGGACTTCATCGCCCGCCTCGACCAGGTGGCGGACCAGCTCGCCGCAGCGTCCGCGAAACACCATTGACCTGGGGGAAATACGTTTCGGTGACGATCGTGATCCGCATGGATTTTCAATTCCGACGCGTCGGCTGCCAACTCGGGCGAAGCAAATCGAGCGACCGCCGACGGTCGGGGTCGTTGGAACAGCGGCTTGTCGACACTCCTCGCTCAAGACCACCGAGTTATTGACGCAACCCCCCGAACGAGTCAAGGACATAACCTCGTTCCCACGCTCCGCGTGGGGATGCCGTCCGGGACGCTCCCGCGTCCGATTGCCTCCGCGGACGACGCAGAGCGTCGAACACGGCATTCCCACGGAGACCGTGGGAACGAGCAGGATCACCTGCGCGGTGGTGTTCGGCGAGGAGTCTCAGGTTGTCCTCATGTCATCATCAGGACCCAGGATTCGCCGAGATATTAAATGAATTGCCCAACTTCCCGATCGTGATGGATCCCCCGTTCATCTGGTACCCGGAGTAGAAGAGGGACCCGTTGTAAGCTGGCGGTAAGTTCGTGGAGGAAGTCGTCCAGATCTTGATCCAGAGCGAGCTGTTGCTGCCCGACGGTGTGAAAGAGGACTGATTCCCCACAGCCTGCGGCCCTGCCGCCATGCCGCTGCCGTCAGTGTAATAAAGCTGGACCCAGAGCGTCTGTCCAAAACTATTGGTGACGTTCACACTGATATTGCCCGCGGTGGGTGCCGAACCCCCGCCCCCCCCACTTCCCTCGCCAGGTGCCGGCGTCGGCGAGAGCACCTGGAAGACCAGCGAGCCCGGCCCGGTCACCCGGAGCGTTCCCGCGGCGACGTCGTTCAGCACGTCGTTATAGAGGGCCCCGGCGAGCTCATTGCGTAGGGCGGTCCGAGAGAGGGTGCTTCCCGACTGAAGGTCGTTCTGCCACGTCGCGACGAGGGGGCCGGACCCGATCGGGGTCCGGGAGGCCAGCCGGGCAATTGCGGCGCTCGCCTGGGTGGTGTCGTGCGTCCGGGTCACCCGGCCTGCGATCTTCTCGAGTTGCCCGACGATCCCGTCCAGCCGATTCATGGTCAGGACGGGCGACCCGGTCGAGAGCAACTCCCTGCCCTCGAGGTGCTCCATCCGCGGTGAGAGACGGCGACGTACGCTTCGCATCGGTGTAGCTCCCAGGGCAGGGTTTCTCGGGCTCTATGAAGAAATCGGGTAGGAGGCTGCTGTGCGATATCTCCAGCGAGCCAGATGTATCGAAAGCAGCTTCCACCAAGCAATTTGTACGGCAAGGCCAATACGGTCGCAACCCATAAGGACATAAAATTGGAAAACCAGGTACTCTTGCGGTCCTGGCTTTCTGGAGGCTCCTCGCTCAAGACCACCGGGTTGTCTGCGCACTCCCGAAAGAGTCCAGGACATAAGCTCGTTCCCACGCTCCGCGTGGGAACGAGCAGGAAATTAGAAAACCAGGTACTCTTGCGGTCCTGGCTTTCTGACATTCAAATTCACAAACCTTATTAATGAAAAGTTTTGATGCATTTAGTAACAATAACTGTTATGCTCTGCGGTCTCGAATTTCGGAGCGGGCGGTCGCCTTTCCCGGCACACCGCAAGCGTCCAGATCACTCACGATCCGACGGGCTGGCTGTCCCGGAGAGCTGGAAAAATCACTCGGTCGCGGCGGCAAAGAGCCGGTCGGCGAACGAGGCGATGGCATTCCCCATGGCCAGACGATCGAGCCACGCCGCGAGGGATGCCCGGCTCACCGTAGTAGGCCCCGGCGAGCTGGCCGTACACGGCGCCGGTGGTGTCGGCATCGTCGCCGAGGTTGACCGCCAGGAGTGCGCCGTCGCGGAAGGATGAGCCGCGATCGAAGGCCCAGAGGGCGGCCTCGAGCGACTGAACCACGTAGCCGGTGCCGCGGATGTCGGGCGGTTGGCGCCGGCGGAACGAGCCCGAGGCGATCTCGGCGATCCGGGGTGACAGCGGCTCGGCGTCCCACAGGCCCGGCGCCGGTGAATAGTTGTCGGAGAGGAGCTCGTCTCGCGAGGCGCCATCCAGGGCGCCAACGATCAGGGCAGCCAGGTAGCGGCAGGCGTCGACGGCCTCCGCCGCGCCGTGGGTGGTGCGGGAGCTGTCGGCCGCGCGAGTGACGGCCGCAGACGGGTCGCGGGCGAAATAGAGTGGCACGGGCGCCAGCCGCATGATCGACCCATTGCCGGCCGCTTGCGGGTGGGTGCTGCCGCAATCGGGTGCGCCGGTCTGCTCGAAGCGACGAAGCGCCGCGGCCACGGTGTTGCCGATGTCGAAGCAGGTGCCCGTGCTGCTCAGGTGGCCCTTCCGATGCCACCGGACGTACCTCTCGAGCTGATCTCGCGGGTCGAACCCACGGCATTCGAGCAGGCTTTCGGCGAGGCAAAGCGCCATCGAGGTGTCGTCGGTCCACTGGCCGGGCTCGAGCCCGAAGGGGCCGCCGCCGACCATGTCGGTGAGCGGAGCAAACGTGCCGGGCGGCTTGAACTCGAGCGTGGTCCCGAGGGCATCGCCGACGGCCAGCCCCTTGAGGCATCCGCGGTAGCGTTCGATCGGCTGCATCACGCGTCTCCACGAAACCGACGGACTGCCAACGATCGATCGCCTCGCTCGAGCTGCATGGCTTGGAAACGACCCGAGAGGCCGGCGACGTCAGTCGCCAGGACATCCCTCTCCAGGCGACCCGGCGCCGTGAGTCGCCGGGTCATCCCTCTCTCCAGGCAAAGGCCGGAGCGAAAGCACCCGGCGACTGACGTCGCCGGTTCGCCCGGCGGTCTGGACCATTGATTCGTCGTGAGGGCGAGGCATCGCCTGCGAACTCATGTCGGAGGGTCTTCCATCCAGCCGATGTAAGGTCCTCCCGACGAGACACAGCGACCGGTGCAGTCCGGGCCGCTCGCCACCGGCAGTCGCAGGTTACTCGCCGGAGGCGGCCGACTCGAAGATATCGACCGTCTCGCGGTCAGCCCCAAGAGAGGCCGGGCATCTTACCGCCGCCCGGACGCCGATTGCCAGGGAGTTTTCCGTCCCGAGCCCTAAGAGAGGAAAGGCTCAGCCCTCGACCTGGGACAGGCGATCCGGCCGCATGGAATGGGCCATCCTCACCGGTCAAGACCTAGAACTCGATATCCGGTGCCCACCTGCCGACATGGTATCAAGCACTTTCGGCAACCGCCGCTCAGGACGATCCCATCGGGTCCAGTAGGGGATTGTGTGCATGCATTTTATGTTCCAAGGCCCCCAAAACCCCCTGTACCCCCTCTGCTTTCTTCTCTCCCCCTACTAACAGGATGCATCAGGTTTGCAAAAACTGAAATGCACCTATCGGAAAGAAGTGGCATTTTATTGACGCAAGCCCTTTGGCCAGAAGCAGAAAAAATATCTGGAAATTCCATAAAGTTTTCCGGCGCAGCGGCGGTTTCTGTGGCTCGGTTCATATTTGGCGGGTTGTTTGCGATTTGGCGTGAGTTTCAGAAGCCGTTCCTGGCGGGACGGAAAAACCTCAAAACGGTCCATCTGGCCCGCTCGGCAGAGCTCTCGGCCCGGGCCGATGTCGGTCACGCTTGAGCCTGCACGGCCCGGCCCGCCCGCCCGGATCGGAGCGGCATCAGGCTTGAAGCCTAACCTACGCAGGAGTCGGCCCGGCACCAGCCTGGGAGACCTGTCGGTCGTGCCGGCGGCGGGGTCGGGAGACCGATCCCAACCGCACCGACCGTCGGCCGGGTCGGAGACCCGCGCCGAACCGCGAAGCGTCGGTCCGCCCGGAGTTGCTCGATGCCGAGCCAGCCCTGTTGGCGCAACAACTGTCAGCTCCACGAGATGCCGAGTAAGACAATCCCGTGGCGAGGTATCGCGCGGCAACCAATGTAAGGAGGGCCTTCCGCCCGCGCGACGGAAAGCCCTCCCCAGGTGACAATGCAACCCGCGCGGCCCGGGCCCTGGTCTTGGAACGGTTTACTTGCCGGATGCGGCCGACTCGAAGATGGCGACCCACTCGCGGTAGCGGCGGGCGATCTCGGTGACGGCGGCCTCGCGGGTCCGCTTGCCTTCCTTCCACTCCTTGAGGGGATCCCAGAAGGTCGTGCGGCCCACCGCGAAGCCGATGAAGCCCGGGACGGCCGCGGCCGTCTTGAGCCACTCGCGGACTTTCACGTCGTCCTCGCCGCGGCCGAGGATGATCGCGCCGACGTGGTCGCGGCCGCCGACCCGCATAGCCTGGACCACCTTGGCGCCGTCCTCGGTCGAGTCGATCCCCTCGATCTTCCAGACGTCGGGCTCGACGCCCGCGTCCTGGAGGTCGTGGATGGCGCGGACCATCAACTGCGGCCGGAGCTCGCGGTCGTACCGCTTCTTGTCGCCGCCGACCTGCTCGAGCTGGGCCTTCTCGGCCGGGACCAGTAGCTCGAACATGAACTTGCTCTTGCCGGAGGAGTGCAGGTAGTCCGAGAGCCGCTTGAGCCGCTCGGCCTGGCGGCGGTTCATCTCGGCGTCGCCGTCGGGGTTGTACCGGACGAGGACCTTGCAGAAAGTCGGCGAGAACTGCTCGATGTGCTTGCCGAAGTCCTCGCCGTACTCGAAGTCGAACTCGTCCTGGCCGCTCTTCTCGGCCGGGCAGGACGTGTTGTAGCCGTGCTTGGCGGCGTCGCGGAGGATCCCCTCGCCGAACTGCTCGTCGACCAGGATGCCGGCCTTGTCGGCAGGGACGCCCTCGCGGAGCGCCTCCTTGAAGCCGTCGTAGATGACGGTCTTCATCTCGGCGATCTTGGCGGTCTGCTCCGGGGTCGCCGTGCCGGACCAGCCGAACATGTTCTTCTGGAACGTCCCCCGGTGGTCGAACGGCAGGATGTAGAGGGGATGGTCGTAACCGACGCTCATGATGTCATTCCTCCTGGATTCTCGAGGCAGTCGTATGCCGTGACTCGGGTCACGGACGTTTCATCCCGCCGGGCGGTGCCTGGGGCGGGAGCAAGGGCTCGGCAACGTGCTGGATTCGGGCGGGGTCCGATACCGGATGCCGGAGTCCCGATTCCGGGTCGGGATCGTTGATCCCGCGTCGAGCCTGTCACGGTCTCCTGGGCGAGCCATGCCCTTTGAGATGACCTGTTTGCTTTGCATGGGGGCGGCATGCCGCGGTGGGCCGCATGCCATGACCATGGGGAGCCGGTCATCGTCCAAGGGGCCCGAGGGGTCCATCGGGCGAAGGATCGATGGGCTGGCCGGGCTCGGGATAGGTACCGAGACTGAGCTCCAGCAGTCGCTTGTAGTCGGCGGCTGCGCCGGTCGTGAGACCGTCGGTGGCCCCGATGGCATCGGCCGCGTCGACCGCCGCAGTGAACGCGCCGACCGCGGCCAGGTCGGTCGTCAGGTCGGCCAGGTGGGGAACGGGATCGAGCGAGGGCCCGCCGCTGAGCAGGCGGTGCTGGTCGGGCTCGCCACGGAGTTCGATGGCATGCACCGCGGCCGCCGCGGCGTGCGATGCCCGGACGATGGCCGCGAAAGCGTTCTCGCGGGGCAGGTCGCCGCGCGCGAGGTCCCAGCAGGTCTCGACCTCGCGGACAGTGTCATCGGCACCGGGGACATCCCGGCCGCGGGCGACATCGTCGGCGAGCTGGAGCGCCGGGCGATCGCCGAGGTCCATCGCGTCGCATCGGGATGGCCATCGGGCGGCTGGGCCATTCGCTCGACCCGCCGCGCACGGACCGGGCACCGAAGGCCACGATCGCCCGCAGGGGAAGTTTCTTCAGGTCATCGGCGCGGAATTCCGCCACGCTCATCGGTTGCCTCGATTCGGTGTCGTGCCGGCCGCGAGGGAAAGTTTTCCCCCGGGGTGACGGGACCGGCGCAACCGCTAGTATAATGGTGATAACGGCGTCGCACAATCACGCCGACCGGGGCGGGACCTGCCCGCCGACCGGTCGGTGACGGTGGGATCGGCGCCGGCGAGTCGGGGCGCGGATGCCTCGATCGCGACCGACGCGGGAGGCGAAGGGGGCCGGGGCGGCCGTTTTGACGCCTATCCGAGTAGGAGCTTGGAATAGGCTGCCGCCCCCGGGCCTGTCCGTCGGGGGCGGATGGAAGAGAGGTCGATCCGTTCCCCAAGGCTTCAGCCCGCCGGTATCCCCGCAACGAGGGCCGAAGCTGATGGCCTCCGGACCGATCGAGCTGCTGTCGCGGGCGCGTGCCGGTGAGACCGAGGCGCTGGGGGAGCTGTGCGCGCTGTACCGGAATTATCTGCGGATGGTCGTGCGGACCGGCCTGGGGCCCCGGCTGCGGGAGCGGGTCGAGCTGTCCGACGTGGTCCAGGAGGCGCTGGTGGAGGTGGTCCGGCAGTTCCCCCAGTTCACCGGCCAGACCGAGGCGGCCCTGCTGGGCTGGCTCCGCCGGCTGGTGGGGCAGAAGCTGGCCGACCTGGGCCGATATCACAGCCGGGCCAAGCGGGCGGGGGGCGTCGACGGCCCGGCCGCTGGACGCGCCGCCGGAGTCCGCCGGCCGCGCCGGGGGCGAGGAGAGCGGCCGGCTGCTGGACATGCTCGCGCTGAGCCAGTCCAGCCCCAGCCAGGCGGCCAGCAAGCGCGAGCAGCTCGTGCTGCTGGCCGACGCCTTCGCCGGCCTGCCCGACGCGGAGGCCGACGTCCTCTGGCTCTACGTGCGCGGAGAGCCTCTCGTTCGAGGCGATCGGTCAGCGGCTGGGGCTGAGCCGCAAGTCCGTCCGGGGCATCTTCGCCCGCGGGCTCAAGCACCTGAAGCGCACGATGGAGGGGCCGCCCGGCGGCCCCCTGAGGTACGACGATGGTTCAGCATCGCAATGACGACCCGGAGCCGATCGAGCGGGACCTCGCGTCCCGAGTCCGACGACGAGGACGACCGCCTGGGCGAGGCGATCGAGGAATACCTCGCGCTGGCCGAGCGGGACCAGGCCCCCGACCTCGAGGAGTTCCTGGCCCGGCACGAGCGACCTGAAGGACGACCTGCTGCGCCGCCCTGGAGGGCCTGGAGCTGGTCCACGGGCTGGTGGGCGCGCGGGCGGCTCGGCGTCGTGGGGCTCGGGCGCGGGGCGGCGGCTCGGCCCGATGGCTGGAGTCGGGCCACCGGATCGCCGGCTACCGCGTCGTCCGCGAGCTGGGCCGCGGCGGCATGGGGACGGTGTACGAGGCCGTCCACGTCGGGCTCGACCGCCCGGTGGCGCTTGAAGGTCCTCGGCACGCACGCCGCGCCCGACTCCTCGGCGCGGCGGCGGTTCCTCAACGAGGCCAAGACGGCCGCCGGGCTGCACCACACCCACATCGTGCCCGTCTTCGACGTCGGCCAGGTCGGCGGCCTGTGCTACTACGCCATGCAGCGGATCGAGGGGAGCGGGCTGGACCGGGTGATCCGCCACCTCCGCCGCAGCCGGCCGGCCGGCCGGCGGCCGGCCGGGACCTCCTCGTACCCGAGCGACGGGCCGGGCACTGCGGGTACCTCGTCGTTCGGCTCGCAGTTCGGCCAGATCTGGCTGCGGGTCTCGCCGGGCTGGCTCTGGCGGCAGCCGCGTCGCGTGCCGGCCGTCCCCCGCGGCGACGCCGCGCGGAGCGCGGCTGCGGACGCTCGGCCGACCCGGCTCCGCAGGCTCGCTCGGGGCTCGAGGCCTCGGCCTGCTGCCCGCCGATGCCGACCGGCGATTCGACGGCCTCCTGGGGGAGCCGTCGGCTCGAGCGCGCGACGGACACGAGTCGGGCGTCGACCTCGAACGCCGATCATCCGCGCACGACGGATCTGATCGGGCTCGGCGATCGGGCCGCCTCGCCCGGCCTGCACGCGCGGGAGGCGCCGGGCCGCGCCGACGAGCCGCCGCCGTTCGACCCGCCGCGGGGCTCGGCCTATTTCCGGTGGGTCGCCGCCGTCGGCCTCCAGGCCGCCGACGCCCTGGCGCACGCCGCACCACCAGGGCGTCATCCACCGCGACGTCAAGCCGTCGAACCTGCTGATCGACGCCAAGGGGAACATCTGGGTCACCGACTTCGGCCTGGCCCGGCGGCTGGCCGACCCGGGCCTGACCCATCACGACAGCCTGCTGGGCACCCCGCGATACATGAGCCCCGAGCAGGCGCGGACCGCCGGCAACATCGACGGTCGGACCGACGTTTACTCGCTGGGCGCGACCCTCTACGAGCTGGTGACCCTTCGGCCGCCGTTCGACGGCCAGTCCGCCGCCGAGCTGGTCGACCAGATCGGCCGCGACGACCCGGTGCCGCCGCGGAAGTTCGAGCCCCGCATGCCGCGCGACCTGGAGACGATCGTCCTCAAGGCGCTGGCCAAGCGGCCGATCGACCGATACGCCGGCGCCGCCGAGCTGGCCGAGGACCTGGCGCGGTTCCTCAGCCATGCGCCGGTGAAGGCCCGGCGGATCGGCCCGGTCGGTCGGCTCTGGCGGGTCGCCCGCCGGCACCCGCAGATCGCCGCCGTCACGACCGCCGCGGCCGCGACGGTCGCTGGCCGATCGCCACCTATGCCTACGTCGCGGGTCCTGGGCGAGCGGGCCGAGGTCACCAAGGCCCTGGCCATCGCCACCCAGAAGGGGAAAGCCCTCGAGACGGCGATGCGGAAGAACTACCTCCAGACGGCACAGCTCCTGGAGACCACCGACAAGCCCAACCGGCGCGGCGAGGGCATGGAGCTGATCGGCGAGGCCGTGAAGCTGGGGCTGTCGCCCGACGAGCGGGAGGTGTTCCGCGACGAGGCCGTGAAGTTCCTCGTGCTCCGCGACGTGGTGACCGGCCCGCGGCTGGCCACGGGCCCGGGCGTCGGGCTGACCTTCGGCCCGCAGGGGCACCGACTCTGGGTGCTGTCGGACGATGGTGAGCCGAAGCTTTCGCTCTGGGACGCCGAGCACGGGCACCGGCTGATGGAACTACCGTTGCGGGGCCGTCCGGACCCGGCGACCGTGGAACCCGACGTGACGGCGGCCGAACCGTCCGGCTCGACCGGCGCTGGAGCCTCGGGCACCGCGGTCTCCGGCGAGGCCCGCGCCGTCGCGCGGCCACGCGGGCCGAACGGCCAGCGTCGGCTCTGGGCACACTCGGTGGCCATGGCCGGCAACTACCTGGCCGTGCTCCGGCCCGGCGACACCGGCGTCACCCTGATCGACGCGATGTCGGGCACGCTGCTCCGCGAGCTCGGCTCGCCCGGCCGGCTCGTCGTGTCGGTGCTGGCCGACCCGGCGGGGCGTTGGCTGGTGACCACCGAACGGATCGCGCGGAAACATCGTCCGACGATGAGACCAAGACCCCCACGCCCGGCCGCGAGGAGCCGCCGCGCTACGAGTTCCGACTGAGCTTCTGGGACATGGACCGACTGGACCGTCCCATTCCGCTCAGCCTGGACTCGCCTCCGTTCGGTGGGCGGCGAGACCATGGCTCACACCAGGGATCGCCGCGGCCACTGTCCTTCCCCCGATCGCCCATGGTGGCGACCGGCCCCGACGGCCGGACGATCGCGGTCGCTCCGACGCCGCTACAAAATGTTACCAATCCGAACGACCTGTTCATCCGGCTCTTCTCGGTCCGCGATGGCCAGCCCCAGTCGCGCCGCCAGGCGATCAACAACCAGACCGTCGTCACGGCCATGGCGCTGGGCCCCAACGGCCTGCTGGCGGCCGCCGGGCGAGACCAGCAGGTGCGGCTCTACGACACCGACAACCCAGACCAGCGCGACGGCGTGGTGACGAGCTTCCAGGCGCAGGGGCCGACCCGGCTGTTGCGGTTCAGCCCCCTCGGGCTCCTGTCGCTGGCCCGCCTGGGTGGCCCGATCGAGCTCTGGGACCCGGCGGCGCAGACGCGCGTGGCCGAGCTGCCCGGCACGGACCAGTCGAGCGATGTCGCGTTCTCGCCGGACGGCCGCACCCTGGCCACGGTCGGCCGCGGCATGACGACCTCAATCTGGACCATCCAGGATTCGGCGGCGCGAGCCCAGCTCAGCGGTTTCGACGCGCGGCCGTCGTCATTGGCCTTCGGCCCTGACGGCCTGCTGGCCGGGGGCGGGGTCGATGGTGCGCTCTGGACCTGGCGGAGCGGGCGGTGCCCCGAATGCGGGCCAGCTCTCCCCGCGACCACCTCGCCCGAGGCCGAGGTGGAACCGCGGGCGAAGGAGACGGAATCCGCCTCGATCCCGTCGCAAGCTCCCCCGGAGGCGGGCCAGGCCGCCGCGGCCGCGCCCTCTCGGGGCTCCGCAGGGACGCGGCCGCGTGACGGGGGCCGCGGCGGACAACGGCTGGGGGGGCCTCTCGGTACGGCGCGCGTCGAGGATCGTCCGACCGCACTGGCGTTCGACGATCGAGGCCGCCTCGTCGTTCACGAGATCGCGGGCTTCCGAATCTGGCCGTCGGGATCGATCATCCACCAGCCAGAGCCGGCTCTCCAGCCGCTGCCCGACCTGCCCCAGATCGGCTTTCGGGTGCCACTGATCGCCCGGAGCGACAATGGCCGGACCATGGCGCTCCTTCGCGTCAATTCGGTCTTCCTCTGGCACGCCGACGCGCCGGACCGCATGGTTCGCGTGATCCCCCCGTCGCAAACAGGTCCCGCGGCACCAACCCCCGCAACGTCGGCCCCTGGCCCCGGCCGGCTCGTGGCATCCGGCAGCGATCGGCCCCGGTCCTACCGGTCGATTCAGTTGGCGCCGGGAGGCAAGCGTTTGTACCTGATCGAGAGCACCCGATTCTGGACTCGACTGCATGCCTGGGACCTGACCGCTTCGCCCGGCGACTCCGAGGTCCGCGCCAGCGAGGCATGGTCGGACTTCCCTGGCGTCGAGGGGGCCACCAGCCTGACGCTCCGGCCCGACGGGAGGTTGCTCGCGGTGGGCGACCGGACGGGCAGTGTGACGCTGCTCGACACCGTGCGTCATGCCAGGATCGGAACAATCCGCCCGTCCTCGGGCGAGTCCGAGACGTACTGGTTCACGATGGCGTTCTCGCCCGACGGGGGCACGATGGCGGTCGGCTCGCAGCAGGGGCTGATCTCGATCTACTCGCTGGACATCCCCGGCCGCCCGATCCTCCGCTTCCGGCTCACGGGCCATCGCGGGCCCGTCACGAACCTGGTCTTCGACGCCCAGGGCACCCGCCTGGCCAGCTCGGGCATGGATCCCCTGGTCGAGGTCTGGGACGTCAACCTCATTCGCCGCGAGCTCGAGCGTCGCGGACTCGCCGCGGATCCCGGCTGAGGATTCGCGACGAGCCGGTCACCGGGGCTCATGCACCCGGCTGATAGGTCGTCCCTCGCAGCGAGAGCAGGAGGTCCCGGGTCGCCTTGATTCCCTCGGGCTCGCTGAGCCGGTCGCCCTCGTACTCGACCCCGACGAAGCCGTGGTAGCCGGCGTCGGTGACGATCTTCATGATGCGGGCGAAGTCGAGCATTTTCTCGCGGCCCGAGGCGTCGAAATCGTAGCTCTTGGCCGAGACACCCCTGGCATACGGCATCATCCGCGCGATGGCGTCATACACGTCGATCGTGTACGGCCCGCGCCTGCCCTCGCGGGGAAAGTTGCCGAAGTCGGGGAGCGTGCCGAACGTCGGCCGGTTCACGGCCTTCATCAGGGCGACCATCGCGTCCGGGTTGCTCGATGGGCCGCCGTGATTCTCGCAGATGATCTCGATGCGGCGGCTCTCGCCGTACTCGGTCAGCTTGGTGCATGCCTCGGCCACGGGGCCGACATTGGTCGGGCTGTAGTGACCTCCCGTATTGACGCGGATCGCGTGGCAGCCCAGCGCGGCGGCCGCATCGACCCACTTCTTGTGGTTGTCGACCGCCTTGTTGCGCCGGACGCATCGGGATCGCTCAGGTCCCCCTCGTGGTCGATCATGATCAGGACGCAGGTGACGCCGACGTCGCCGGCGCGGGACTTCAACTCCTTCAGGTAGGCCGAGTCCTGCGCCTTGTCCTGGAAGAACTGGTTGACGAACTCGACGCCCTCGATGCTGTACTGCTCGCGGGCGATCTTGGGGAAGTCGAGGTTGTCGATCTCTTTCGAGCGGATCGCACGGTTGAGCGACCACTCGGCCAGCGAGATCTTGAACTCGCCGATCTTGCCGGCGGTGGGCTTACCCGTCGGCTCATCGGCCCACGCAGGGCGGGCGCCCAGGCCCCACGCGGCGGCTGCGGCGGTCGCGGCGGCACCGGCGGCCGTTGACTCCAGGAAGATCCGCCGGTTCATCGGCTGGTTGCTCATGCTCGCTCGTCCTTTGGTGTTGGGGCGTTGCGGACTGGCCTCGCGGCCGGCCGGCTATTCGTAGGGGATGTTTCGCTCGTCGAGGATCGTCTTGAGGGCCCCGGCGGCCTCGGCGAAGCGCTCGGGCCCGGTGAACCCCGAGGAGAGCCCGGCGACGGTGAGGTGGGGTTCGAGCACGGCGAATCCGTCGTACCCGGCGTCGGCCGCCTCCTGCAACAGGCGGGGGATCAGCCCGTCGCCCGCGCCGGCCGGCACGTTGCGCTCGAGGGTCGCGTCGTAATCCTTGACGTGGAAATGGGTGACGAACGGCCGGAGGCGGGCCCAGGCCTCGTCGATCGGCTGGCGGACCTCGACGTAATTGGCCGGGTCGAAGGCATGGCGGAGCGACGGGGACGCGATCGTCTCGAGGATGTCGGCAACCCGCGTCGCCGTGTCGCCGTAGATCCCCTTCTCGTTCTCGAGGAGCAGCGTGACCCCCCGCTCGGACGCACGGCGAGAGAGTTCGGTCATCCGGGCGATGACCTCGTCGCGATGGATTGCCGGCTCGTCGCCCGGCGGCATGTAGAAGCTGAAGACTCGGATCCGGGCGCCCGGTAGAATTCGGCCAGGTGCATGGCCCGGTCGAGACGATCGAGGTGCTCGCCGAAGGGATCGGTGATCAGGATCTTGCCGATCGGCGAGCCGATCGCGCTGAGCTGGAATCCGCGCTCGTCCAGCAGCCGGCGGAATTCGGCATGCTGGGCGTCGGAGAGGTCCAGGACGTTCGTCCCGTGGATGGCGCGGAACTCGATCGCCCGGATGCCGTGCCGGGCCAGGACGTCGACCTGCTCGACGGGGTCCTGAGAGATCTCGTCGGCGAAGGCGCTGATGCGGATCATCGTTGGCTCCCGGGGGAGACGGCAGGAACGGCCCGGACGCTCCCCTGCCCCGCCGGGGATGGGCCGCGCCGTCGGGACAGGACACATAATAACACACCGGCGCGAAATCGCCAGTCGCCGGTGGTTTCGCGGAGCAAGGCGGGGTAAGATGGGGTATCGTCCCGCACCGGGATCAAAGTCGTTGACCGACCGATACGAATTGAGTGTCTCGCCCATGGCGACGTTCATCTGGCCGCTGTTGATCTACTGGCTCGTCATGTTCGTTGCCTGCTTCGTCGTGGTGGAGGTCGGCCAGGACCAGCTTTACGACGAGGTCACTCCGCATGCCGGGCTGAAGGTCGGCGGCGGGTCCTTGCTCATCGCTGTCCTGCTGACCGTCTTTCGAGCAAAGGGCGTACCCGCGTCGTTCGAGTCGATGTTCACCACGAACCTCATCTGGACCGTGCTCCAGGGGATCGTCTGGTTCGGCGTCTTCGTGCTGATCTTCCAGTTCCACCCGTGGCATGCGCTGGGCCTGGGACTGGCGACGATGCTCCTGGTGAGCGGACTGGCGACGATGGGCGTCGAGAGCCTGCTCAAGCCCTCGGCGCCGACCGCGAATCGCGCGACGGTGCCGCATCAGCCCATCCGCCAGTCGGTCTCGCCCGCCGCGTCGCCGCCGACCGCGAAGGCGAAGTGACCCGAATGACCGAGCGGGCGGGATCGGCCGACGAACGACCGGGCGTCCTCCCGCCTCAGGCCGGGAGCCGGCCCAGGCATCGGACCAGGAACTTCGCCAGGCGGTCGGCCGATTCGAGCGCCTGCTCGTGGAGCCGCCAGAAGTCCTTGACGCTCGAAGGGCGATTCCAGATGGCCCGCAGCGCCGCGCCGATCCGATAGCTGCCCGATTGGGTCAGCAGCGCGGCGACCTCGCGCGGCAGGTCGGTCCGGGCATCGTCGCTGATCACCCTCACCGACAGGAAGCGGACGAGCCGCTCGGCGCAGAGCGCGGCGACGGCCGAGGATTCCATATCCACGAAGTCCGCGACGAATTCGCGGTGCAAGTCGGCTTTCTCGGCCGCCGCGAGGATGACCCGGTCGACCGTAAGAACCCGGCCCGTGAGATGACGTACCCCGTCGCCCAGCGACTCCTGCGGCGGGACCGGGAACCGGCCGCCCCTGGGTGTCGACGACCTCGGCGGGCAGGGCCAGGTCGTTGCGATCGACCTCGAGGTTCAATGCTCCGGCGAAACCGGCGGAGATGATCCAGGAGGGGCGGTGGCCGTCGAGCAGCACTCCGGCGGCGCGTCGGGCCGCTGCGCGGCCGGTGCCGCCGATGGCGACCGCGACGATCTTGCCGTCCAGCTCGCCCTCGACGACGGGCACCGAGGCCGTGTGATATTTCCGCACCTTGCGGAGCGAATCGACCAGGTAGCCGACCTCCATCGGCAACGCGGCCACGATCCCGACATCGGCCGGCGTCGGCGGGGGCGCCAGTGCCGCGCACCGGCACGGGATCGCTCCGAGCGGCCTTCGTCCTGGCTCCGGTCACCTTGTCCGCCTCGGCTCATCGGTCCGGCCGCGCCGCCTCAGCTCATCTGCCACTTGATCATCTTGAACATGTCGCCCAGTTGGCTGTTGACCCCGACCGCGGCCGAGGTCTCGTAGCCGACGTGGACCATGCAGTTCTCGCAACGCGGGTCCTTCCCGTAACCATAGTTCTCCCACTCCGTGTCGTTCAAGAGGGAGGAGAGGCTGTCATGGTGGGTGTCGGTGATCAGGTAGCACGGGCCCTTCCACCCCTTGACGTTCCGCGTGGGGCTGGCCCAGGCGGTGCACTGCATCTCGCGCTTGCCGCGGAGGAACTCTTCGTAGACCGGCGAGGTGTGGAACTTGTATTTGCGGAACATCGCCTCGGCCGCCTGGAACTTGGCCTTGATGTCCTCGCGGGTCATGAAGATTTCCTTGGTGTTCACCGCGGCGTAGCTGTAGGCCGGCGAGATGATGAAGCCGTCGACGCCCAGCGTGGTCAGGTAGGCGAAGAGGGTGTCGAGCTCCTGCATGTCGGTCTCATGATAGACCGTGGTGTTGCTGCAGACGAGGAAGCCCCCTTCCTTGGCCGCCTTGATCCCGTCGATGGCGGCGTCGAAGACCCCCTTGCGCTCGACGGCGATGTCGTGGCTCTCGCGCATCCCGTCGAGGTGGATGTTGAAGAAGAAGGTGCGGCTCGGTTTGAACTCGCCCAGGCGCTTGCGGGTGAACATGCCGTTGGTGCAGAGGATGACGACCTTCTTGCGCTCCTGGATCTTGGCGACCAGCTCGCCGATCGCCGGATAGATCATCGGCTCGCCGCCGCAGATCGACACCACCGGGGCGCCCGCCTCGTCGACCGCCGCGAGGCACTCCTCCAGGCTGAGCCTCTGCTTGATCGTCGTCTCGTATTCGCGGATGCGGCCGCAACCGGTGCAGGTCAGGTTGCAGGCGTGCAGGGGCTCGAGCATCAGCACCATGGGGAACTTCTCGGCCCGCTCGACCAGTCGCTTGCGGGCAACGTAGCCGGCGATTCGCGTGGTCATCGGCAGGGGGAAACGCATGGGGCTCGGCCTCCTTGGCACAGGGTCAGTGGATCGGGATGAAGGATCGTCCGTGATCGGATCGGATCGGATCGGGCTCGGGGCGGGCCAGGCCTGAGGGCCCTGCACTCGGTCGGACGCGGCCGACGACGTTCAGGGCTCGCGTGAGACCGGTTCCGCCGGGATGCGGCTGGCCAGGGCCGGGGTCGACTGGGTCGTCTCGCCCTCCATGGCCGCGCGGTAGCGAGACAGGGCCATCAGCGGGAAATAGATCCGGTAATAGTGATACCGCAGGTAGAACACCCGGGGGAAGCCCGTGCCCGTATACGTGGCCTCATCCCACGATCCGTCGGCATTCTGGGCGCGAACCAGGTATTCGATGCCGCGACGGACGGCCGGGGTGCGGGCACGACCGGCGGCGATCAGGCCCAGGGTCGCCCAGGCCGTTTGTGACGGGGTTGGCTCTCCCGTCCCCTTGAGCGACGGATCCTCGTAGCTGCCGGCAGGTCTCGCCCCAGGCGCCCGTCGAGCTGCTGGACCGATTCCAGCCACTCGACCGCCCGGATCAGCCGAGGCTGGTCCATCGGCAGCCCGAGTGTCGCCAGGCCCTGGAGCACTTGCCAGGTGCCGTAGATGTAGTTGACCCCCCACCGGCCGTACCAGCAGCCCTCGGGCTCCTGCGTGTTCCACAGGTAGTCCAGGCCACGCGCGAACCGCCGGGTGGTCGGGGCCGTAGCCCAGGGTGCCGAGCAGCTCGAGCACCCTCGCCGTGATATCGGCGCAGCTCGGGTCGAGCATGGCATTGTGATCGGCGAAGGGGAGCTTCGTGAGCACCTGATTGTCGATGTCCACGTCGTAGGCCGCCCAGCCGCCGTCGCGATTCTGCATCGACAGCAGCCAGTCAACGGCCCGGCGGGTGGCGGCGGCGACGGCCGGATGATCGGCCATCGGCGACCGGTTCAGCGCCAGGACGACCATCGCGCTGTCGTCCAGGTCCGGGTAGAACTTGTTATGGAACTGGAAATGCCATCCCGTCGGCTCGACGCGAGGGCCGTTGATCGCCCAGTCGCCGGGTTGGCGCAGTTCGCGGGCCAGCAGCCAGTCGACCGCCCGGCCCCACGCCGCGTGCTCGGCGGGCAGTGCGGCGTCGGCCAGTGCGATCGTGGCGATCGCCGTGTCCCACACCGGCGAGACGCAGGGCTGCACGCGCGATCCGGTCGTCCTCAGTGATGTGCAGGTCCTCGAGCTGCTCGAGCGACCAGCGGACCTCGGGCGAGTCGTCGGCGTAGCCCAGCGACTTGAGCGCGATGATGGCGTAGACCATCGGCGGGAAGATCGCTCCCAGGCCGTCGGTGTCCTCGAAATGCTCCATCATCCAGCGGTGCGCCGCCCGGATGCCGGGACGGCGGCACGCCGCGGGCACGCGACGGTCGAGCCACTTCAAGACGCCGTCGAGGCCCAGGAAGAACCGCGTCCATGACACCAGGCGGCCTCTTGGCCGCGCCGGGGCTTCCGCCACGAACAGTTCGCCGATGCCCTGCTCCGGGGACAGGCGGCGGACCGGCTTGTAGTACGACATGATCGAGAGCGGCACCACGATCGTGCCGCGTCCACGCCGACATCGCGCTCAGGCTGAACTTCCACCGGTGAGGGATCAGGACCAGCTCGGGCGGCACGCACGGGCACTCGTCGTACCCAATCTGGCCCAGGAGGGCCAGGTAGAACCGCGTGAAGCTGTTGCACGCCTGGGCGCCGCCCGCCTCGAGGATCGCCCGTCGCGCCCGCACCATCTCGGGTTCATCGGGCGAGTGCCCCGTCAGCTTCAACGCGAAGTACGCCTTCACCGAGGCGCTGATGTCCACCGGCCCGCCGGGGTAGATCGCCCAGCCGCCGCCGGGAAGCTGGTGGTCCTGGATATAACGGGCACAGCGGCCGCACACCGGGTCCGACTCGCGGCCCAGAAATGTCATCAACAAGACATATTCCGACTCGAGGATCGTGTCGCCCTCGAGCTCGGCGACCCAGTAACCCTCGTCGTCCTGCCGCTCCAGCAGCCAGTCCTGCGCACGCTCGACCGTCGAGTGCAGGCCCTCGGCTTCGGCTGCCGGCCATCGCGACGTCCGCCGCGTACCCGACCGGTTCCACGACTGGGGAGAAACGCCTTCATCCTTGCTGGCGATCATCGAGTTCCGTGCTCCCTCGCTCGCTCTGGCTCGAGACATCGAGTCGCCCCGGCAGCCCCCTGCTCGGGACGTTTGCCGTCCGAGGATCCCGCACGATTCCGGCGGGCGGTGCACATCCTACGCGCACCGCGATCGCTCGATCAAGATCAAACCTTCGCATCATCTTGGGCCATTTCGGCGATTCTTCAGCGAGAGCCGCCGGAAAACTCTGCCCATTTTGCGGGCAAGCTTCAAGTCCTCCAGGACGCAGGGTCAATCTGAGCGAAAACCGAGAGCCCGGAACGAGATACCGCGGCGGAATCGACGATTGGCTGCGGCGAATGTGTCCGGCCATGGACCGTCCGGTGCAAGAACAAAGCGGGGCGGCATGACCGGTTGCCTGGCCATGCCGCCCTGATTGGAGGTGTCGGAAGCAGGAGGACAGTGTCCGCCCTTCGCCGGGGTCTTAGCGGGTGCGTCGCGTGGTCTCCGACGGGATCACACCCATGACGAGAGGCCGGGGGGTGTGGGACGGCGAAGATGCGAGCGGACCGCCCGGCGTGCCGGCCGACGAGGAGAGCCTCAGGCCGGGGGTCGCCGAGCCATGGCGTACCGTGGCGTGGGTCTGGACCACGATCGAGCCACTGCTGACCGCGGCGGTCGGTGTGAAGCTCTTACCCGCGATCGTCGCGACGTAGCTCGTACCCGGCTGGCCGCCGCCTGCGAGCCGCAGACCGTCGAGCTTGGTGATCCCGGTGCCGCTGACCGTCAGCGTCAGCTTCGTGCCGGCCTTAGGCTTTTTGGTCGTCAGTGTGGCCTGGTTGGTGGCCGGGTTGTAGCTGACGCTCATGCCCACGGCGACCGGGGCGGGCGTTGGGGCGGGATGGTGCTTCTTCGCCTTGACCTTCTTGCCGGGCTGGGTGAGCGTGTAGTTGGCGGAGTTGGAGGCCGTCGCCGAATCCACCGGCTGCGAGAAGGTCAGCACGATCGTCAACGTGTTCTTCTTGATGCTGGCCGTACCGGTGACCGTCGCCGGGCTGTTATCGACGACGCCCAGGTTGATTATTTCCGAGGCCGTCCTGGCGGGAGCGCCGTTGTCCGAGACGACGACGGTGACCGGGTAGGTTCCGACGGTCTGGCTCGCCGGCACGTTCCAGCTCAGCAGGCCGGCCGAGCTGATCGTGACGCCCGCCGGAGCACCCGCGAGGCTGTAGGTCAGCGGTAAGGCGGGCGTGTTCGGGTCGGACGCGAGCGCCGCCACGTTCAAAGTAAACGCCTGCCCGACGCTCGCGGTGATGACCTGCGCGACGGCATTGAACACCGGCGGCAGGATCGTCGGCGGGACGACCTTCGCCGCGGCGACGTCAACCGTGAATGAAGCGGGTGTGACGAGCGCCGGCGAGAGGTTGTCCGAAACCTCCACCGCGATCGTTGTCGGTCCGGTCGGCTGCCCGGCCGCCGGGGTCCACGTCAGGACGCCGCTATTCGGGTCGATGTGCGCCCCAGACGGGCACCGGCTCCCAGGCTGAAGGTGAGCGGCAGGGCCGGCGAGTTGGGGTCGGAGGCGAAAGTGCTCACGTTCAGCGAGAAGGCCTGGCCGATCGTCGCGCTCTGGGTGGGGATCGACCGGACGACCGGCGGCTGGAAGGCGGAGGCTGCCGGCGAGATGTCGATCGAGAATGAGCCCAGCGTGCTCGTGGACTGCCCGTTCGCAACCGTGAAGGCGACCGTGACCAGCCCCGGCTGCTGGCTCGCGGGGGGCGTCCAGGTGAAGAGGCCGGTGGACGCGCCAGGCTCGATCCCGCCGGCGGGCTGCCGCCGAGCGAGTAGGACAGCGCGAGGGCCGGGCTATTCGGGTCCTTCGCGAACTGGGCGAGGTTCACCTGCAGGGTCTGACCGATTGTTACGGCCTGCGTCGAGATCGACTGCACGACCGGCGAGAGGACGGCCGCCACCACGTTGACCGTGAACGAGCCCGAGGTGCTTGCGGACTGGCCATTGGTCACGCTGAAGTTAACTGTGACGGGCCCCGCCGGCTGGTTCGCCGGGGGTGTCCAGGTGAAGTTGCCCGAGCTCGCGTTCAGGGTGGCGCCCGCCGGCGGGTTGGCGCCGATCGAGTAGCTGAGGGTGAGCGGGCGTGTTCGGATCGGTTGTGTAGCTGCCGAGGTTGATCTGGAACTTCTGGCCGGCCGTCGCCGGCTGCTGGGGAATCGTACCAATCGTCGGCGACTGCGCGGGGGCGGTGACGTTGACCGTGAAGGTCCCCTGCGTCGGGGTGGCCGAGGTGAGGCTGTCGGACACGTCGAAAGTGATCGTGACCGGGCCGGCAGCCTGGCCACTGGGGATCGTCCAGGTGAACGCGCCGGCGCCGCTGATCGCCGCCCCGGTCGGGCCCGATACCAGCGTGAAGGCCAGGGGTTGAGCCGGTGAATTCTCGTCGGTGACCGACTTGCTCAGGTCGAGGCTGGCGGTCGCCCCGGCGGCGACGCTCTTCGCGGCGATGGTGGCGATCAGGGGCGGCTGAACGGCCAGGACATTCACCGTGACCGTGGCCTGTGCCGTCATCGCCGGAGAGCTGTTGTCGCTGGCGATCACCGGGAATGTGTACTGCTGGACGGTCGTGGCCGCCGTCGTGACCCAGGTGATGACGCCCGTCGTTGCGTCGATGGAAACGCTTGCTGGGGCACCGGTCCCCAGGCTGTAGGTCAGCGGCAGTGCCGGCGAGTTGGGGTCGGAGGCGTACGTGTTGGCCTTCAGGCTCAGGGTCTCGCCGGCGGTGACGTTCTGCGCCGGGATCGACCGGAACGTCGGCGGCTGGACCGCGGCGGCCGAGACATTGAACGTCAAGGTCCCGGTGGCGGTGTTGGGCGGAGTGCGGTTGTCCGACACCGTGAACGGGATGCTGATCGTACCCGTGCCGTCGGCGGCGGTCGGGGTCCAGGTGAAAATGCCCGACGTCGCATTCACGCTGGCGTCGGCCGGGGCGCCGGTGCCCAGGGAGTAGGTGAGCGGAAGCGACGGGTTGTTGGAATCGTAGGCGTACAGCGTCAGGTGGACCGTCACGGCCTGGCCGGTCGTGACGCTCAGGCTGGGGATGGTCTGGCTGATGGTGGGGCCCTGCAGGGCCGCGACGAAGAACGTGATCAGGCCCGAGGCCGTCGCCGGCGTGGCCTGGTTGTCCGACACGATCACGGTGAACTGCGCCTGTCCCGTGGGCTCGCCCGCGGGCACCGCCCAGGTCAGCGTGCCGGCGGGGGTGATGCTGGCACCCGCGGGCGCGTCATTGCCCAGGCTGAAGGTGAGCGGCAGCGGCGGCGTGTTGGAGTCGGAGGCGTAGCTGCTCAGGTTGATCGTGAGCGTCAGGCCGATCGTGGCCAGCTCGGAGGGCAATGTCTGAAGGCTCGGCGCGAACACCGTTCCGGCGGAGCCCACCTGGACGCTGAAGCTGCCGCTGGCGGTCTTGGCCGGTGTGCTGTTATCGGAGACCGTGAAGGGGATGCTGTAGTTCCCCGGGGTCACGGTGTTATCGGGCGACCAGGTGAAGACGCCGGTCGTCGCGTTCACGCTGGCGCCGCTCGGGGCACCGTCGCCCAGGCTATAGGTCAGCGGCAGCGGCGGACTGTTGGGGTCGACGGCGTACTTGCTGAGGCTGAGCGTCAACGTCTGGCCGACCGTCACGGCCTGGGCCGGGACTGCGGTAAGGAACGGAGCCGACACCTGGCCGACGTAGACGGTGATCAGGCCGCTGGCGGTCGCCGGCGTGGCCTGGTTATCCGAGACGATCACGGTGAAGCTCAACGGACCCGTCGTCTCGTCGGCCGGGACCGCCCAGGTCAGGGTCCCACTCGAGCTGATGCTGGCGCCGGCGGGCGCGTCGTTGCCCAGGCTGAAGGTCAGCGGCAGTGGCGGCGAGTTGAGGTCCTGGGCGTAGCTGCCCAGGCTGGCCGTAAGGGTTCCGCCGACCGTGATGGATTCGCTGGGGAGCGCCGCGAGGACAGGCGGTAAGGGCTGGCCGGCGGCTCCGACCAGGACGGACAGGGTGCTGCCGGCGGTCCTCGGCGGCGTCGCGTTATCGGCGACGGAGAACGGGATCGAGTACGTCCCCGTCGCCACGCCGGAACCGGGCGTCCAGGTCAAGACGCCGGTCGTCGGGTCAACGCTCACACCGGTCGGCGCGCCGGCGCCGAGGCTGTAGGTCAGCGGCAGGGCCGGGCTGTTGGGATCGTAGGAGTAGCTGCTGAGATGGACCGTCAGGGTATTGCCGATCGACACGCCCAGGATCGTGGTGTTGCCGAAAGCCTGGGGAGGCTGGACGGCATTGACCGCGATCGTGATCTGCTCGCTGGTCGTGTTCGGCGGCGTCTGGTTGTCGGAGACGATGAGAGTGAAGCTGACCGGCACGAGGGGCTGACTCGTCGAGGTCGCCCAGGTCAGCGTGCCCGTCGGGGTGATGCTGGCGCCGGCCGGTGCGTCGTTGCCGAGGCTGAAGGTCAGCGGCAGTGCCGGCGAGTTGGGGTCGGAGCCCAGGTAGCCCAGGCTGGTCGTGAGGGTCTCGCCGGCCGTGACCGAAAGGCTCGGCGGCGTTCCCAGGATGGGCGGCTGGACGGCACCCTGAGCCAGGACCTTGATGGAGAACGTCTGCGACGCGGTCAAGGGGGGCGAGCTGTCGTCGGACACCATCACCGTGACCGACACCGGCCCGGTCGGCTGACTTGCCGTCGGCGACCAGGTCAACAGGCCGGTCGTCGCGTCGACGCTCAGCCCGGCCGGCGCCCCGGTTCCCAGGCTGTAGGTTAGCGGCAGGCTGGGGTAGTTCGGGTCGTTGGTGAAAGTGTTGAGGGTCAGCGACAGGGTCGAGCCGATGTCAACGGTCTGATCGGGGACCTTGCTGAAGCTGGGGGGCTCGAGCGTCTCGACCTGGACGCTGAAGGTCTGGCTCGCGGTCAAGGGGGGCGAGCTATCGTCCGCGACGTTGACGGTGAAGGAGTACGAGTTCGTCGCCTGATTGGCCGCGGTGTGCCAGGTCAGCACTCCGGTATTCGGGTCGATCGTCGCCCCGGCGGGCGCCGCCGGGGGACAGGCTGTAGGTCAACGGAAACGCGGGGTAATTGGCATCGGTCGCGCGATCGGCGACGTTCAACTGGAACGTCTGCCCCTGGGTGATGAACTGCTGGTCGATGGTGTCGAGCGTCGGTGCGACCACGCTGCTGACGGCGACGGTAAGGGTCTCGGAGGCCGTCTGCGGCGTCGTGCCATTGTCCGTCACGGTGAGTGTGAAGGTATAAGATGCAGGCGTCACGCCGGACCCCGGCGACAGCGAGAGCACGCCGGTCGTCGGATCGATGTTCGCGAACGACGGGGCGTCGGCTCCCAGGCTGTAAGTCAGGGGCAGGGTCGGGGCATTGGGGTCGGAGGCATACAGGGCCACGCCGACTGCGATCGACCCGCCGACGGTGACATTCTGCGTCGGAATCGTGGCGAGCGTCGGCGGCGATTCCTGGGATGTCGTGGTCAGAATCATCGGCTCGGAGCCATGGATGCCGTCGTTGGCCGTCAGGACGAGCTGGCCGCCGAGCACCGCCAGGGGGGTCGGAGATGACGAGCTGGCTCCGGGGTTGATGTCGTCAACCATGAAGGTCCCCGCCGACGTGCCGTCGCTCTGCCAGAGCTCGGTGCCGTCAGTCCCGTCCGTGGCCGCGAAGTAGATGATTCCATTGTCGACGACCGAGGCCGACGAGTAGCCGTAGCCATAGCCGTAGCTTGACGAGGAATTCAGGACCTTGATCTCGCTGGTCCCTGCGGCCCGGCCGTCGGATGCCCAGAGCTCCGTCTCGCCCGAACTGCCTGTGGCCTGGAACAGCAAATGGTTCCCAGAGCGCCAGGAAACCGGACAAACCTGCGAGCGTGCCCCCGTCGGATGCCGGAATCTGGAACGTCCCGGCCGCCGTGCCGTTGCTGGTCCAGAGCTGGGAAGTGTTGACGTTCTTCGTGCCGTCGTAGTAGCTGTAATTGGCCGAGAGGAACAGGCTGGTGCCGACGGCGGTCAGGTTCGCGAGCCCGGGCTTGGCGGACTGGCCGGAGGAGTAGGTGGGGATCGTGGGGAAGGCGAAGAACTCGGACGTGTGGCCGGCCGTCCCGTCGCTCGACCAGAGTCCCGTCGCCGCGCTCGGATCAGTGGCACTGCCCGCCGTGAAGTAGAGCGTCCCGCCCACGACGGTCAGGGAAGAAGGCAAGGTGCTGCCGTAATGCCCATAGCCTCCGCTCGACCCGGGGATATCGGTGAGCATCTGCGTGCCGCCGGCCGTCCCGTCGGTGATCCAGACCTGGGTGCCCGTCGAGCCGCTGTCGGCGAGGAAGGCCAGCTTGCTCCCGAAGGCGGTCATGCCATCGATCGTGGCCGAATTGCCGTCGCTCGATCCGGCGAGCGCGGGGAGGTCCTTGACGATGCTGGTGCCGCCCGACGTGCCGTCGCTGACCCAGAGGTCCACTCCCTGGTTGGCGTCGCTCGTGGCGAAATAGAGCCGGCCGCCGGCGGACGTGATATGGCTCTGGCCATATCCGTAGGTTGCTCGGTACGCTGAGAGATCCTTCACCTCGGTCGTGCCGCCGGTCGTGCCATCGGTCGTCCAGAGGCCCAGCGAGCCGTGGCTGGTCCCGAGGAAATACGCTTCTGCGTTGAGGCCGGCGAAGCCGATGGGGGCGACCGCGACGAGGGGCTTGGTGCCGGCCGCCGTACCGTCGGTCGCCCACAGGGCTGTCCCGCTGATGCCGTCGTCCAGGGGAAGCAGGAGCTGCGAGCCGAGCACGAACTTCAGGCCCGGGCCGCCTGCCGAGCCCTGAGTCGTGCCGTTCGGGAACGACGCGACCTTGGTCGTGGTCGCGGCCGTTCCGCCCGAGGTCCAGAGCTGGCTGGTTGGCGGCGTGGAGCCGTCGTTGGCGGCGAAGGCGAGCTGGCCATTCCAATCGACCATGTCCTGCGGGTCGATGTGCGCGACGAGCTGCGTCGTGCCCGTGGCGAGAGTCGTCGACCACAGCGCGGCGCCGTTGGTGGCGTCGTACGCCATGAAGTAGAGCGAGCCGCCGACCGGCACGTACTTGTAGTAGCCGTAGCCGCCCGAGCCGTAGTTGTATCCGGAGTAGGCGGAGGTCCCGGTGGTGCCGAGGTCCTTGACGATCGCCGTGCTCTGGGCCGTACCGCCGGACTGCCAGAGCTGCGCCTGGCCATCGCTTCCCTTCACCGAGAAGAAGAAATGGCCGCCGGCGTCAACCAGGTCGGTCGGGCCCGAGGTCGCCGAGATCGAGCTGAAGTCCTCGACCATCCTGGTGTTGGCCTGGGTGCCGTCGGACACCCAGAGCTGGGTCTTGGAGCCCGTCGCGGTGGAGGAAGCCGCGAAGTAGAAGTGTGAACCCGAGACGACCGGGTCCGAGATGCCGGGCGGCAGGCCGGTGATGGCCGCCGTCTCGCCGCCGGTCCCCAGGGTCCCGAGCGTCGGCGACGTTGTCGAGGACGTCGAGGCCGTGAGGTAATACGCCTGGCCGGCGAAACCGAAGACGGTCTGGGGGACTGGGAGTGGCTTCGACGACGAGTCGAAGAGCTCCTGGGTGGTGTTCGCGGTGCCGCCCGTCAACCAGAGGTTGCCCCCGATCGAGATGTACAGGGTGCCGTTGGCCTCGCCGTCGTACTCGGGGGTGTTGACCCCGAAATCCTTGAGCATCGTCGCGGACGTGCTGCCCGCGCCGGCCGCCCATAGCCGGTGATCCGTCGCGGTGGAGTAGGAGGTCGTCGTGAAGACGAGCGTGTTGCCCAGGCTGAACAGGCTCCCGAGTTGGCTCGTCGGGGAACCGGCGTTCGTCAGCGTGACCTGCTGTGTTCCCGCCACAGTGCCGTCGCTGGTCCAGAGCGTCGATTCGGTGGACTCGCTATCAGTGAAGAACAGGCTGCCGCCCACCGCCGTGAGCGACGAGATGCCATCACCGCCGTATGACGCGGTGGAGCTGACATCCTTCAGCACCTGAGTGCCGCTGGCGTTTTCGACCACCAGCTCGGTCCCCGTGCCGGTGCCGTCCTGGACGACGAAGAATAGGTTCGAGCCGACCGGCGTCAATTGCGACGGGTGGCTCTCGATCGTGTTGACGTCCTTGACTAACTGGACCGCCTGACCCGAGAGCAGAGTGCGGACCTCGAGCGCCTCGGGCCCCAGCCCGCCACCCAGGTCTATTGCCCGCCGCCGCTGCATCGCGGAACGCGATCGCCTGCTGGTCCCCGGAATCATCCAACCGCCGCGTTGGCTCTGCTGCCGCTGCATCGTCCATCTCCCTCATCTGGCGCCGACCGACCTACGGGGTGGGCCATCAAGTCAACCTCGATCGGGTGCGGACCAGCCATGGCGAAACCCGGCCGGACATCCCGCTACCTCTATAGGGACCCTGAGCGGCGGAAACCGAACTCCCTCGCGTCTTTTTTTCCCCGAGGCCACCTCGGCCATGCATCCCCGACTCAGCGAAACCCTGGTGGCTCGGGGCTGCGAAGAACATCGTCGATTCCCGGCTCCGCCTTCGAGCAGCCTCCGCGTTCCTCGCGATTACGGCGCGACGACGTACCCCTATGATGGGCCTTGCCACCTGTCCCGCGTCGTCACGGAACGAACCTCTCCACACCGAGAGGATCCATCCGCCCCTCTGCCGAGAGATCAGCTTTGTTGAACTTCAAGCAAGCTTCGTCGAGCCGAAGATGGCTCTGGCGGAGACGGCTGCAACAATGGAGCACGTGAAGAGTAGTGAGACTTTATCAGTGATTCAACAAGAATTATCTGGATGTTGCCGGATTTCACCGTCCGGCTCGAGGGTGATTCGACGCCCGCGCGGTGGTGGGTACCGGAACGATGTCCCCTCAGCGTGCGTCGCCCAGCTCCTTGAGGATCCCGACCAGGAGCGCCGGGTCGCGCTTTTCCATGAGGTGGGCGATCCGCGACTCGGGGAATTCGAGCTTTCGGAGAGTCTGCTCGACCTGGACCCAGAGCCGGTCGCGCTTCTTGCCCTCGGCCAGGTAGAGCTCGGTCGCCAGCTCGGAGAGCCGCTGATGCTTGATCCCGTCGAAGTTCTGGTAATACCGCTTGATGATCTTCTGCTGGTAGGGCGAATAGTCGGCCATCGGGCCTCCTCGTGCTCATCCCGCCTGGAGGGCCGGCCGAGACGGCTGGCCCTCGGTGCTCGTCCCCTCGATCTGAATCGAGCGGCTCGCGGCGGTCAAGCCGTTGGTGGGGATCTGCCCCCCGCCAGTCGCAGAGACCCGGCGGGGGCGATTGCCTACTTCTTGCCCCTGGCGGCCCTGTGATCGACGCGGTCGAGGTAGTCGCTCATGCTGTGTCGCAGCCGGGTCGACAGCTTGGGACCGGCTTCCGCCGCGTGGGCGGCGTCCGCCCGGCGGATCGAGACGACGGGCCGGGGGCCTCGACCTTCGCGGTCGCATGCTTGCCGGCCGAGTGGATCACCGGCGCGTAGCTGACGTCGACCTTCGCCAGGGCACTGGGGGTCGCGGTTGGCCGAGCGGCTGACCGCCTGGGCGGTGCTCGACGGGATCGCGACGGTCCCGGGGTGCTTCGCCTCGATCTTCGACAGGGCCTTGTAGATGGTCCCGCCGCCCATGTAGCGGTGCAGCGGGCCCTTGGCGTTGGCGGCGTACGGGATGTTCAGGACCGCCGTTGCTCGACAGGAACGTCGTTACGCCGTTGTTGAGCGTGCCCGTCAGGGTGACGTTGTTCAGACCCTTGGGCAGGTGCAAGCTGGTTGGCCACGAAGACATAGGTGGCCATCGGGAACTCGTCGCGGCGGACCTTCCGAGTGACGTGCGCGATCGCATGCACGCCGTCGAGGGCCACCGTCGCCGGGTTGATGTCGCTGACCTTGAAATTCGAGCTGCCCACGATCGTCACCCGGATCAGGTCGCGGTGCAGCGTGTCGATGATCCGGTGCTCGTGGGGATTGACGTGGATCGGCGGCGACTGCGGCGGGCACGGCGTCGGGGTCGGCGTGACGGGCACCGGCACGGTTGCCTGGCTGATGGTGAAGGTATTCAGCGGGAAGAAGGCATCGCTGATCCCGATGTCGTCGAGCGACCCCGCGAACCCGCCGATGTCGACGACGCTATTGGGCGTCATCGCCTTGCCGGTCTCGAGCTGGTAGAGCTGGGAGAAGTGGGCGATCGAATACTCAAGGTTCGGGTGGGCCGGGCTCTGCACCAGGTAAACATTGCCGATGTAGTTGGCGAGGATACCTCCGAAAGTCGGGAGGCCGGTGGGATTGGAGCTATTCGGGATGGCCTGGGCGACCTGGTAGGGCTTGATCGGGGCCGGGATTGGTGGCCGTCGGCGAGCGGGGCATTGGGCGAGTAGCCGGCGACGACCTGGGGGGTGCCCGTGCCGGTGAAATCCAGGAAGGTCCCCATGTACTTCGGAGCCGCCGATGTCTGGTAAAAGTCGGTGAAAGCCCGGTGCGGCTGCCTCGACCGCGGGATTGACAGTTCCCGCCTTTCCGTTATCGTCCGAATCTCCCGCGATGACCTCGCCGGGCTGGCCGGCGATTCCCGCTGGCCGGCTGATTGATCCCGACGGACAGAGTATCCGTGGTCGAATCGTACGAGACGCGGAGTCCGGAGATGTAGAAGCCCGAGACCGTGGATGTACGGCTGGAGGTTGGGCGGGATGATGGGTGCTGGATGTTTGGCGGGTTGGAAGAGTCCCGGGAGGACCACGACGCCTGGGGACTGGGTAGCGGGAAAATCGACCGGGACGTTTCCGGTGAAGTTGACGCTCAGCAAACTGCCGATGATCGAGTTGTTCCACCGCGACGCCGGCCGGCCCGACTGGCTGGGCCGGCCGCCGGGGCGCCACGATCGGACAGCTCGGAGGAGTCTGGAGAACAGGGACATCGCGTCCATCGATCCTTTCTTTCGCGGGCCCTTCCCCCGGGAAGGCGTCCGACGAGGTGCATCGCTCGAACCGATGGAGGAGCCATCCTGGTTCGGGACGATCCGGAGTGCGACTCAATCCGCGGTCCGGATCACAACGTGGAGGCGCAAGACGAATCGTCCGCCGGCTCTGCCTGAGCGTTGGTTCGAGAGCCGGATCGATCCCTCTGCCACGACCGGCCGGTCCTCATCCGTGTGCCGGGTTCGGGCGAGAGCAACCATAACGTGGAAGGAGACTCGTCATGGTTCGTGTCCGCGATGTCGCTTGGGCCCTGGCGGCCGCCGCCGTGCTGGCGGGTACGTCCCGCCGCGGCGGACCCCATCACGCTCACCGGCAACGTCGCCACCGACTTCGCGATAACGCAGCCGGAACGGCTTCCACCAACCCCGCCGTCGACATCATCCAGCACAGTAACTACCCGGTCCACGTGGCGCGCAGCCAGCCTGGATGACCAGTGCGGGGCTGGTCGCGGGGCTGGCATGTCAAGAACATCTGGTCGACTACAACGCCCAGACCGACACGATGTACGTCGGCATCAAGACCTTCGGGATCGCCGGAAATGTGGACGGCAACGGGACACCCGGCACGCCCGACCCGCGACTGACGTCGGCCGGCGGCTCGGACCCGGCGAACTTCGGCGGCGACAAGTCGATGGCCCTCGGCTTCGCGCCGCTCAACGGCGGGACCTTCAGCGCGAGCAACCCGGCCGGCCCCGACGATCATCGCCGGCATCCCGCGGCCAGAAGTCCCAGGACGGCAGCGGCTCGACGGCTTCAACGTCGCGCATTACACGCCCACCGGGGGCTCGCAGGGGCCCAATTATGACCTGGTGACGAGCTTCGGCACGACGATCGCCGCCGCGGCGGGCAGCAACCTCGCCTTCGACCCGACGCGCCAGCATCCCGACTTCGAGTTCACGATCACGAACTTCAGCAAGGTCCCGGGCATCAACCCGCCAACGGCTTCGTGATCAACGAGCAGGACGGCTCGATCAACAGCATCGTGACGGGCAAGGACTATGTGCCCGCGACGCTGGTGAAGTTCCCCGAGCCCCAGAACATCGCCCGAGCCCACGACCTGGCTGGCCTGGATGCTGCTGGCCGGCGGGGCGGGCTGGCGGTATCGCCCTCGCCGCCGGCTGACGGCGCGCGCCTGATCCTGGTTCCTTCCAGCAGGTCGGCATAGGTATCGGCATCCCTCCGCAAGACGGCGGCATTTCCGGGTCCGCCGTCTTGTTCATCGGCCCGGGTGGGAGCGGGGATGCGGCCGATTTTCGCCGCCGCTTCCGCCCGATCCCCATCCCGCCCGAACTGCTCCGAGCAATCCCCGTCCAGCGATCCCACCCTCATCCCTTCCTGGGTAATCCCGATCGACGAATCCGGCTAGCCCTGTCGTTCCCGACCCGCGGGAACTACGGGACTGGCCGGTCGTTGCTGGCGTTCGGATCGCAGCGATCCGGCCGCTTGCGGATCCGCCGCCGGTCGGCTAACCTGCGCCGATATCTGCCGCCTGGATCATAACCTCGCAGCCTGATCGGGACGTACCCTTCCATGAGCCAGCTCTTCGACAAGGCCGTCTCCCCTCGCCCGCCTGGTCCGGCCCGGCCTGCCACTTGTCCTGTTGCTCGTCCTGGCACCGCCGTCGTGGGCCCAGCGCGGCGAGCCGGCCGGACAGTCCCGATGAGCCTGCCACCAGGCCCGACGGGGACGATTCACGCCGCGTCCAAAAGGCCGGCGGCCTGCGGATGTCCCGCGCGGTCGTCTGCCAGACCATCGACGGCTACGAGAAATACAAGCCGCTGCCCGGCGCCGCGCAGACCAGCGAGGAGAAGCTCCTGGTGTACTTCCGCCCGCTCCGCTACAAGGTCGAGCTTCGTCGACGGCATGTTCCAGGCCCGCTTCGCCGAGGACGGCGAGATCCGCAAGCGGCGGCGACAAGAGGATCGTCCGGCAGAAGCTCAAGCTGGTGGACTACACGGCCAAGAGCAAGGAGCCGCCGCGACAGATCTACATGCGGAATACCATCTCGCTCAAGGGACCTCAGCCGGGCGAGTACGACCTGACGATCATCTTGCACGACGGGCTGGATAAGGGCTCGCCGCCCAGCCGGCAGGTCGTGAGGTTCAAGGTCGTCCCGCCGGAGGATCCGCGGAAGAAGTCCGCGGCACCCGCAAGCGACCCGCCCCCGCCGCCGGAACCCTGATCGGGCGGCGAGTCGGTGACCTCCGCTCGACGGCCCGTTCACGAGCCGGGCGGCCGGGACGCACTCCGATCGGCCGCTCGCTCCTCGAAGGGCAGCGGGCTGTCACCACCGCCGATCTCGAGCTCGCTCGGCTCCGGATGCGGGGGCGGCGGCCTGAGGTAGACATCCATCTGCTGGCCGACGTAGACCTCGACCGGGCGGTCCTCGGGCAGCTCGTAGATCACCTGCAGGACGCGGGTGTCCACGCGCTCCGAGTTGTAACCGGTCAGGCTCTGCTTGGGTATGACGTAGGGCTCGACGTAGACAAACCTGAGCGGGAACCGCACCCTCGGCCGGCCCTTGAGCGTGGCGACGGCCTGGGACTGCGGCGAGAAGTACGGCAGGTCGTTCTCGTCGATGTCGACCCGCACGTGCAGCCGGTGGATGTCGCCGAGCACGATCATCGGCTCCTTCCACGTCAGGGCGGCAAACTGGCCCAGCCGGACGTTGAGCTGGAGGATCTCGCCGTCCATCGGGGCGCGGACGATCAGCCGATCGAGGCTGATCCGGATCGAGGCGACCTGGCTCTGCGCGAGCTGGACCTGGGCGCGAGCGACATCGATATCTTCCTTCCACGTGCCGGCCAGCATGCGCTCCAGGTCGGCCTTGGCCTTGGCGTAAGTCGCCTTGGCGGCGAGGAAGGCGAAGCGGTCCTTGTCGAAGTCGCTGGCGGGCATTGCGCCTCGGGCGAAGAGCCGCTGCGAGCGCGACATCGCCGCCTCGGCGTCGTTCATCCGTGCCTCGGCCTCCTCGGCGGTTGCCCGGGCCGGGGGGATGTCCTCCGGCCGCGGCGCCGAGACCAGCTTGTGGAGCTCGGCCTTCGCTGACGCGAGCTCGGCCAGCCGGACCTCGAGCTGAGCCTTGAAGTCGCGATCGTCGGTACGGAACAGCGGCGCGCCGGCCTTGACCTTCTCACCCTTCTTGACGAACACGTCGGTGACCACGCCCGGGACATTCACCCCGATCGGGATGTTCTCACGCTCTGCCTCGATCAGCCCCGAGCCGGCGATCATCCTCACATGATCGGGGCGGGTTGGAGGCTCGACGAGCGGCCGTGACGGCGGGGGGACCTGCTGCGCCTGGATCACGGTGTACACCGAGAACGTCAGGCCGGCCACCGCGAGCACCGGCAACACATACTTCGTGAACATGGCTCGAATGACCTCCACGAGGACCTCGGCGATCCGTTCCCGGCGAATCTGAACTCATCAAGGACAGGCCGGACCGACCGGCTATGTCCCTTCGCTGGACCGCTCATCGATGCGGACGATCCGGCCGTCGTCCATGTGGGCGATCCGGTCGCCGAACCCGAAGACGCGATTGTCGTGGGTGACGACGATGACGGCCCGGTCGGGTCGGACGGCGGCCTGGCGCAACAGGTTCCATGACCGACAGGCCCGTCTCGTGGTCGAGCGCGGCCGTCGGCTCGTCGCAGACCAGCAGCCGCGGCTCGTGAACCAGGGCCCGCGCGATCGCGACCCGCTGCATCTGCCCGCCCGAGAGCTGGCCGGGCAGGCTCTTCAGCTTCTTCCCCATGCCCAGGGTCTCGAGGATCTCCCCGGCGCGGCGGACGGCCCGGTCGCGCGGCCAGCCGGCGATCACCAGCGGGATCGCCGCGTTCTCGGCGGCCGTCAGGGCCGGCAGCAGGTTGTACTGCTGGAACACGAAGCCGATGTTCTTCGCCCGGAAGGTCGTCCGGCCGCGGTCGCCGCATCGTCGATGACCGACTGGCCGAAGATCTCGACCTCGCCCTCGTCGCTGTTGAGTATTCCGGCGATCACCGACAGCAGCGTGGTCTTGCCGCAGCCCGACGGGCCGACGATCATCGATAGCTGGCCGCAGTAGACTTCCCAGTCGATGCCCCGCAACGCCAGGACCCGCTGCTCGCCGCTGCCGAAGCCCTTGGTCAGGCCCTGAATCCGCACCGCGACCGCCGGGCCGACGGATTCCTCCGGGGCCATCTCGGGCGAAAGCTGCTCGCGCGTCGCTGCTGGCGATGGTCATGACGAACCTCGTCGATTGGAACGAAATCCGCGACACTCGGATCGGAGCCACATGTACGCCGGACCCGCCGCCCCCCGGCTCAACGGAAGACGATCGCCGGCTCGAGCCGGATCACCCGCAACACGCTCAGGAGGCTCGAGAGCACGCAGATCAGCACGATCGCGCCGGCCGTGATGGGGAGCAGCCTCCAGGGCGTGAAGTAGGCGAGCTCGCTGTCGCGGATCAACCAGCCGAATCCGGCGGCCATCCCGACTCCCAGCCCGTAGCCCAGCAGGCCCACCGTCATCGCCTGGAGCAGGATCATGCCCACGATCCGCGTGTTCGTCGCCCCCATCGCCTTCAGCGCGCCGAACTGCTTGATGTTCTCGATCGCGAAGTTATAGAACGTCTGCCCGGCGATCGCGGTGCCGACCAGGAATCCCAGGAGCGCCGTTATGCCGAAGTTGAACGGGATGCCCGTGTAGAGCAGGTAATAGTTGATCGTCATCCACATGAAGTCGCGGCTGGTGCCTGCGCGCCGAGACCGGTCGTCGCGCCGATCCGCCGGGCCACCGCGTCGGGATCGAGGCCGGGCTCGGTCTTCGCCAGGATGTACGAGAGCACCTTCCGCTCCTGCGGCGCGAAGGTCTTGGCCCGCGAGTAGGTTGTATACACGACCGGATTGGTCTGGAAGGTCCGCGTCGCCTCGCAGACGCCGACGATCACGGCGCGATGGTCGTTCATCTCGATCTGTCGGCGGAGGAACCGATCGAAGAACGCCTTGCCCATCCGCTTCCGCGACTTCCAGTCTTCATCGGGGTAGAGCTTCTGCAGACGGTCGCTGTCCACGATGACCGCGTCCGGCAGGCGAAGGTCGCGCAGGCTCCCCGCGAGGATCCGGTGCGGCGGCGGTGCTCCGACCAGGGTAGCGTCGTCCAGCCCCAGCAGGATCACCTGCTCGATGACCGTGGCGTGGTTGCCGTGCGAGACCTCGGGATTGATCTTTACCCGGGCCTGTCCCTTGTAGAGCGGGACGGCCCAGAGTACACCCTCCACGCCCCGCACCCGGTACAGGCTGTTCTCGAGCATCGGCTTGACGTCGTCGATGTAGCGGACCGCGGCATCCATCACCCAGAGGTCGGCCCCGGTGATGTCGGTCACCTGGCCGCAGGTCCGCAACATCAGCCCGCAGAAAATCGAGCCCTGCTGCGTGATCAGGAGCGCCGAGAAGGTCAGCCCCAGGACGATCCCCAGGAACTTGGCCCGGTCGCCGACCAGCATCTTGAGTGCGATCCACCCCATTGCCACGCCCCCTCTTTCAGGGTCCGGCCCTTTTCGACTCGCGGCTTCGTGCCGTCACCGACCCACCGACTCGCCCGACGCGTCCAGCGGCGGCACCCGCCCCAGCGCCGCTAGGCAAAACGTCGCGATGTGATCCGTCAGATAATCCAGGTCCAGCGACTCGATCCCGTCCGGCCCGATCAGTCGCTCGGCGATCGGCCGCGCCATCTTGTAGTGCAGGCACTGGCCGATCACGCTGAATGCCAACGCCCGCATCCGCCGCTGATCCGCGGCAGGGCAGAACTCCTGGAGGATTTCCATCAACTGGTCGAACCGCGGCCGGATCGCCTCGCGGATCAGCACGTCCGAGGCAACCGTGGTGTGGAGCATCTCGCGCATCATCAGCAGATGCCGCCAGTCATTCGGCTCGTGCACCGCCAGGACTCGCGAGAGGAAGTGGTGGATGAACCCACGCAGTCGCTCCTCGAGCGGACCTGACGGCGTGGACTCCTCGTCGCCATCCGCGAATTCAAAACCGCATCGGTGCGCTTCGAGCACCGCGGCGATGTACAGCCGCTCCTTGTCGCCGAAGTGGTAGTTGATCGCCGCGCCGTTCGCCCCGGCCCGCTCGCAGATCCCCCGCACTCGCGCGCACTCGTACCCCTTCTCGGCGAACTCGCGGCCCGCCGCCTCCAGGAGCCGAACTCGCGTGGCATCTTGAAGTTCCATATCGCTCCCGGTTTGCAAACGCCTGTTTCAAACAGGTGTTTCAATCCACTCTATCCATCTTCGACGGATCGTCAATGGCCCCTGAATGGATTCCGTGCAGTTCGGTCGTTTTGCGGGAAATCACAGCCAGGTCCCATGAATAGAACCTTCCGCCCGAGCAGCCGACCGTTGTGTATCTTATAATCGAGGATCAGTCCACATGCAGGAGGCGAATCACGATGCATGCTATTGACTGGCTGCGAGACGCCGGGAAGAAGCCTGGCCAACCGGTCTATGTGGTTTTCGGGGGAGACTCTTATCTCGTAAGGGAATCGATTGCCGCGGTGGCGCGGGCGGTATTCCCCGAGGGGGACGCCGATGCCGGCACCACGCGCTTCGCCGGTGGTCAGGCCACGCTGGCCGATGTTCGCGATGAGCTGTTCACCCTGCCGTTCTTCAGCCGACGCCGCCTCGTCGTCGTCGAGGAGGCCGATGCTTTCGTGACGAAGCATCGCAAGGACCTCGAGGCGTACGTCGTCAACCCGAGCGCGTCGGGAACGCTATTGCTTCAGGTGAAGACCTGGACGGCGACGACCAACCTGGCGAAGCTGGTGGACAAGGTCGGCGTGGCCATCGATTGCGGCGCACTCGGCGAGCGGCAGTCGTCGAAGGTCATCGCTTGGCTGACCGACTACGCCCGCAAGCGGTGTGATGCCCAGCTCGAATCCGCCGCGGCGAACCTCCTGGTCGAGCTTGTCGGGCTGGAGATCGGCATCCTCGCGGCCGAGATCGAGAAGCTCGCGGTCTACGCCGGGGATTCGAAACGGATCGAGCGGGCGGACGTCGCGCGGATGGTCGATGCGGGCCGGGTCGAGACGGTCTGGAAGGTGCTGGACGCCGCCACGACCGGCCAGGCGGCCCCGGCGCTCGAGCTGCTGGATAATCTGGTGGCGGCCGGAGAATTCCCGGTCATGCTGCTTGCGGCGATGAGCGCCTCGCTGCTGAAGGTCCACCACGCCGGCAGGTTCGCGCAGCCCGAGTGCCCCTGGATGAGGCGTGTCGTGTCGCGGGAATCCCGCCGTTCGCGTTCGAGAAGACCGGCAAGCAGCATGCCCACCTGGGCCCAAGGCGCGTGCGACGGGCTTCCCGCGACGTTGCTCCGCGCCGACCTGGACCTCAAGGGGGGTAGCAGCCAGCCTCCACGCGCGGTGCTCGAGGTCCTTCTGGCCACCCTCTCACGGCCGCGGACCGATTGAATCTCAGGGCCGCTTTATCTTTCGCGAGGGCGGCGAGGTTCGCGACGGTTCTCAGGGCCCTTCAAACGGACTTACCGGCGCGATTCCTCGTTTTTTCCCCCCATCGGTACGCTTGCTTTTTGGGCGGAGGGGGTTACGATGATAGTGCCATAATCATCGTCCACGCGAGCTCGGATCACCCCCTCGCACCGAGCATCCAGATCGCATCTCCCGAGAGACACACCCATGCTTCGCGATGGTCAGGATGCCTCCCCCAGCCTGGTCGAGCGGGTCGAGAGCAATGTCCGTCAGCTCACGCACGGTCGGATTCGCAACCTGGTCGTCAAGGAGGTTGCCGGCCAGGTCATCGTGAGCGGCCAGGTCCCCTCGCGGCACGCCAAGCAACTTGCCCTGCACGGAGCCCTCGAGCTGCTCTCCAGCGACCGCTTCAGCGAGAACATCACGGTCGGCTGATCGGCACCCTTGCCCGTCGAGTGAGGACGACCCGCCCCGGGTTGAACTTGAGGGCGGACGGGTTTTCGTCCATATTGTGGGTCATTCGCTCGGGCCGCGGTCGTCCCGTGCCGATCGTGCCGGCGGCGAATCGTCCCCCACCATGACCGATCGGGAAAGGGCTAACCCATGATGCGGACAGTTCTCCGTCCGAGGCGTCTGCTGCCGGCACTGGCGGCGGCGGTGCTTGCTCTGCTCCTGGTCGATCACCGTGCCCGCGCCCAGGAATCCTGGGATGCCGTGTATCTCGGCGGTGCCAAGGTCGGGCACATGCATACTTTCGTCGAGAAGGTCGCCGACCCTCAGAGCGGCAAGGATTATCGCCGGGTCCGCCTCGACGTCGAGATGCGGATCAAGCGGAAGGACGATGAGTCGTTCGTCAAGCTGATGTACGGCACGATCGAGACCCTCGACGGCCAGGTGCTCCGGCTGGATACCCGCACCCAGTCGGGCGAGACCCAGGACATCCGCGTTCGCGGCGACGTCAACGTGGCGAAGCAGCAGATGAGGCTGATCGTCGAGGGTACTGGCCGATCGCAAGACCGGGTGATCCCCTGGACGCCCGATGTCCGCGGCCCCTACGGCGCCGAGCAGAGCATGGCCAGGCAGCCCTTGAAGGAGCACGAGAAGCGCGAGCTGAAGATCTATATCCCCGAGGCGAACAAGGTCTGCGACGTCGTGCTCGACGCGAAGACGATCGAGCCCGTCATCCTGGGAGATGGATCCAAGCGGCCGCTGCTTCGCGTTGACCAGATCACCCGGATCGACGGCAAGCACCGGCCCGAATTCGACGCGACGGTCTACGTCGACTCCGAGGGTCAGATCCTCAAGTCCGAGCAGGACGTGATGGGCGGCATGGTCTACTACCGCACGAACCGCGAAGCCGCGCTCGCGCCGGCCGGCCCGCTCCAGTTCGACGCGATCCTGGGAGCCGTCGTGAAGGTCGACCGGAAGCTGACCGACCCCGAGCAGACCAGGCACGTCAAGTACCGGCTGAAGCTCGCGAAATCCGAGCCGCGCGAGGTCTTCCCGGCCGACGCCCGCCAGTCGATCCAGCCCGTGAAAGACGACCCCAACTCCGCCATCCTGGAGATCCAGAGCGTCGGCCCGACCGACGGCGAGCCGGTGGCCGGTGACGTCGATCCCCAGTACCTCAGGCCGAACGCCCTGATCAACAGCGACGACGTCCGGGTGCGCAACCTCTCGCAGCGGGCCACGCGGGGGATGTTCGATCCCTGGAAGAAGGCCTCGGCCATCAACCGGTGGGTCCACCAGAACCTCAGGGACAAGAACTTCAAGGTGGCCTTCGCCTCGGCCAGCGAGGTGGCCCGCAACCTGACGGGCGACTGCACCGAGCACTCGGTCCTCACGGCCGCGATGTGCCGGGCTGCTGGGATTCCCTCGCGCGTCGTGGTCGGCCTGGTCTACGCCAACGAGCTGGGCGGCTTCGGCTACCACATGTGGGTCGAGGTGTTCGTCAACAATCGCTGGATCGCCATCGATCCGTCGTTCAACCAGACGACCGTGGATGCCGTACATATCAAGTTGTCCGAGTCCAGCCTGGACGGCGTGACGCCCTTCGAGGCATTCCTGCCGATCGTCACCGTGGTGAACCGGCTCGAGATCCAACCGATCGAGATCCGGTAATCCCCGCGACTTCCTCGAGGCCCGATTACGTGCCGACACATCCCCAACGCCTCACCGGGACGGTTTCCCTGCAGGAATTCGGCGATTCCCGCCGCGCATCCCTTGTCGCCCGGCGCATCGCGGCTGTAGACTGCGAGCAGGGGGATCGTGCGGCGTCTGACTTCGGCAATACCTTCCATCGCGGGAGTCAAGCGGATGATCCGTCCTCGTGGCGCGTTGCGCTCGACGTTCGCCGTGCTGGCCGGCGTCGCCGGTCTCGCCCCGGCACAACAAACGACGATGCCGTCCCCGTCTTCGTCTCAGCAGGTGGCGGGTCGCCGGACTCCGCCGGGGAACGCCTCGGAACGGCCCGAGGTCATCATGTGGCGGGCGCTGCGATCCAACCCGCTGACGGCCCCCTATGCAATCAACGTCACCTGGAAGGACGGAGCGGTCATCCTCGCGGGTCGGGTCGGGACCAAGCAGGTCCACGACGCGGCCGTGCAGATGGCGATCGCGTTCGGCTTCCGCTTCCGCGACGACCTGGTGATCGACACGGCCGAGACCTTCCGCGTAGCGATGAGTGCGTCGCCGTCGATGACCGGTTACGGTGCCTTCTCGCCCAAGCTCTCGTCGCCGTATTATGTGTATCCGCAGCCCCTCTTCGGCTGGCTGGACGATCCATTCTTCGGCATGGAGCCGCCGCCGGTGACCTTCGCTCCGTGGGCGGGCGCACGGCGGGACGCGGCGACGGCGGGTCCGTACGGCCCCGGCCAGATGGCGATGGGCCCCGGCGTTGCGCCGGGCGGCGGGAACGCGGCGATGGGCAATCCCGCGATGGACGCCGCGGCAGCCGAACCCCAACCCGGCGAACGCCAATCTCGGGCCGGGAGCCGGACCAGGCCCCGGACAGCTACCCGGCGGCGGCGGCGCGTGGCCTGGCAACCAGCAGGCGGCAGGCGGCACTGGGCCGGGCGTGGGCCCGGCTGTCGGCGCCTTCCCCTACCCCGCCGGACCCATGGAGCTGCCTCCGGCCAAGGGTGACCTCGAGATCACCGTCGACGCCAACGGACAGGTCTTCCTGCGGGGCGTGGTGGCCAGCGCCGAGGTTGCCCGCGAGATCGAGCAGACCGCCTGGAGCGTCCCGGGTGTGAGCCGGGTCGTGGCGCAGCTCCAGGTCCGGCCGCGGCCCGCCGACCCGGCCGCCCGCGACGAGTCCCCGCCTCCCCTGCCCGTGCCGGCGCAACCCGATCGCCTGATGGTCCCGCCCCGACCCGATCCCCAAGCGCACGCCGAGCAGCCCGATAACGCGCCTCGTCAACCGGCTCCCGAACCTCAGCCGCCACCGGCCGCTCATGCTCCCGCGGCGGCCCCCCGCGCCGCGTCGATCGCGGTCGCCGCGCGCGATACCCAGCGGCTCACTCGACGCGTGGCCGAGTCGTTGAAACGCCGCCCGGCGCTCGCAAGCCAGCCGATCGAGGTCCGTTCGGCCGGCGAATCCGCGTCGCTTTCGGGCAAGGTCCCCTCGGCCTACGAGGCGATGCTGGCCTTTCGAGCCGCCCAGCAAACACCCGGCGTCCGCGAGATCATCGATCGCCTCGAGTTCCCCGTGCCCGACGAGGACCACCCCAACCCCCTGGTACGCAGAGGCCGCCCCGAGGACATCGAGCCGTACGTCGCCGCGCAGATGACCCGGCACCTCGGCGAACTGGCGGACATTGACTCCGTCAAGGCCCGCGGGAATCACCTGGAGATTCGCGGCACCCTGCTCGACGCCGCCGACCACGATCGCGTCCTCGCGATCGTGCCGGCTCGATCCCTGTGTTGCACGGCTTCACCATCGATGCGACACTCACCGCCGATTGATCGGTCAGCCGGTTCGCGCGGCCCTTCCCCGGCCCGGCCCGGCGGATTGCGGCCCTGCTCCACAGAACTCCTTCCGAATACTTCAAGACATCGGAACATCGGATTGCCCCGGAAAGTTTCCTTTACGCGGTTGGGGTCGCGTGATAACCTGTGCGGCGCCGGCATGACAACCTGACCATTGCGAACCACAGGCGGATGGGCACCCGCCACGACCGACTGCCACCCGGACCTTCGACCTCGATCGCTTCGAGCCTGCTCCCATGAGGAATTCGACGAGGGAGGTGCCCACATAGGGCGGGCTTTCGAGCCCGACTCGATCGGCTCGTCGAGCGAATATGCCCGACTCGCCGCGCCAGGCTGGACGGCCTGGCCTGCCCATTTGCTCCGGTCCGGCAAGCTCCAGGGATGAGGCTTCTTCAGGAGGACACGATGTCGCTACAGGGATGGATCCCGGAACCTGTCTTTCGTCTCGTCACGTTGCGGAACAAGAGAAGAACGAGGGGACTGAGGGGTCGGCCACGGAGGGCGACCCTGAATCTTGCGGGCGCCGGGGAGCCGCTGGAGCCCCGGGCCCTGCTCTCCACGGTCGCCGTAGGACCGGTCAAGGATGCGCGAACGGCCGACACCTATCCCGCGGACCCGACACCTGCCGGGTCAAACCTCTTCTACGTGGTCGAGGACAGCACGAACTCCGGCCAGGAGCTGGTCGTCACCAACGGCGGCGGGACGTCCGTCGTCCGGGATTTCTCGTCCGCATCCACCTCGGCCGCGAGCTCACCGTCGCAATTGACTGCGGCGGGCAACGACGTCCTGTTCGCCACCAGTGCCGGCAACGGCACCGGTTACAACAACGAGCTCTGGCTAAGCGACGGCACCGCGGCCGGGACAGTCCAGGTCACGTTCCCGGGGAGCGCGGCCTCGTCCATCGAGTCACTCACCGACTCGGCCGGGAACCTGATCGTCATCCTCAACAACGGGACCACGTCGGGCATAGACAACCAGATGTGGATCATCCCCGGCGGCACCGAAACGCCCGAGCTGATCGAGGACTTCAAGGCATCTTTCGTGACCCCCGACCAGGTGGTCGGCGATACGCTGTACCTGGCGGTCAACGGCGGTCTATGGTGAACCGGGGGCTCCGGGGGAAATACGGGGCCGGTCGGCAACTCGCTGTCCACGCCCCTGGATATCGTCGCGTTTGGCGGCCAGGCGTATTACTTCAATACATAGAGCGGGCAGGTGGCTTTCGGCACGGTGAGCCCGTCGGGCGAGACCCAACTCGGCAGCGCGCACGATCACCAGCATCGTCGGCGCCGCCGCGTCGGGCTCGTCGCTCTACTTCGTCGGCGGCACCAGCTCGTCGGGCAAGGCGAGTCAGCTCTGGGTGACCGACGGCACCCAGGCGGGCACGCGGCTCGTCGAGGACTTCCACTCGATCTCGCCGTTCGGCGTCCCGCTGAACCTCACCGACGCGAACGGAACCCTCTTCTTCACGCTGGAGGGCGCCGACGGCCAAGAAGGGCTCTGGAAGTCGAACGGGACCGGCGGCGGAACATCGCTGGTGAAGGGTCTGGGCACGAGCGCGAACCTACAGCGGATACTACGGCTACCTGACGACGTTGAAAGCCATCGCCGGAACCGTCTATTTTGATGCGACCGACGCCACGAATGGCGCCGAGCTGTGGGCGTCGGACGGCTCGGCGAGGGGACGCGGCTGGTCAAGGACATCGACCCGGGCGCGGCGGGCTCGGACCCGGAGCGATTCGTCGCGTACGACAACCGGTTGTACTTCGCCGCGCACGACGGCTCGAGTGCGCAGGCCAATCAGCTCTGGACCAGCGACGGCACGGCCGGCGGCACCATGGCCGTCGCCTCGTTCAGCCCGGGCGTCACGCAGGGCTCGGCGCAGCTCGACCCGGGCTCGACCGACACCGCGACGCTGGGCTCGGAGCTCTTGCTCCCTCTGGAGGACGGCGTCAACGGGACGCTGCTTTGGCGGAGCGACGGGACGGCGGCCGGCACGAGCTTGCTCGCGCCGGTGAACCCCCGCGCCATGGCGGTCCTCGGCGCCGACGCCTATTTCCTCGGCACTCGTCCGACCGGGTCGCTCGGGCTCTGGAAGACCGACGGCACGGTCGCCGGCACGACCGAGATCCTGGACCTGTCGCCGTACGTCGCCCCATCGAGCTACTTTCAGGCGCACTCGCTCGTGGCGAGCGGGGGCAACCTCTACTTCACCACCGGAGACGGCAGCGGGGGCGTCAACCTCTGGACCAGCGGCGGGTCGGCGAGCACGGCCGCCATCGTCAAGGACTTCGCCGTGCCGTCGGGGAGCAACGACTTCGTCTCGATCGATCACCTGACCGCTTTCGACGGCAAGCTGGCATTCCTCGCCAACGACGGGACTCACGGATCCCAGCTCTGGGTCAGCGACGGCACCGCCGGCGGGACACAGATGGTAACAGGCGCCGGGTCCGGCGACCTTGCCACATCACCCAGCGACCTCACGGTGGCCGGCAATCGCCTGTATTTCTTCGCGAGCAATTCGGCGACGAGCGCTGAGGGCCTCTGGGTCACCAACGGCACCCCCGCCACGACCGCCAGCCTGGCCACGATCCCGTCGTACACACCGCCCGGCCAGACCACGGCCGCGGCTCCGACATCCACCAATCTGACGGCAGTCGGGTCCCGCGTCTTCTTCCTCGCGGAGTATTACTACGCCGCGACGCTGTCCGGTTCTGCCACGACCCACGATCAGGTCTGGACCAGCGACGGAACGGCCCTGGGGACTACCTTCCTGCCGGGTCCGGGGATCGACTCGACCTTCGCGACGGCGGGGGCCCTCGAGCCGCTCGGCAGCCTGCTGCTATTCCAGGCCATCGAGGCCCGGTGGAGCGACCGAGCTCTGGAAGAGCGACGGGTCCGCCGCCGGCACGACGAAGGTTGCGAACATCAGCACAACCTCGGTCACGCAGGGCATCCCCTACTATTCTCAGGGACTCTCCGTCGGCGGGATCCTCTACTTCGCCGCCAATGACGGCGTCCACGGTCAGGAGCTCTGGCGGACCGACGGCACAGCCGGCGGCACGGGACTGGCGGCCGACATCAACCCCGGCGTGGGCTCGTCGGACCCGGTCCCGCTGGCCACACTCGGCGGCCAGCTCGAGCTGATCGCCAGCGACGGCGTCCATGGCGCCAGTTGATGCAGGCGACCCTGAGCCCGGGGACGGTTTCGCCATCGCCCACTCCGACGCCATCCCCGACATCATCGCCGTCGCCGCGGATCGCCGCCATTCCGACGTTGTCCGCATCCGACGGCTCGACCTTCGGCGCCAACCTTGGGGCGTATGTCAGTGATCCCGCCAACCCCTCCGCCCCGCTGACCTACAGCCTCGTCGCCGGTGCCCCGACGGGACTCGGCATCAATCCGACGACCGGCGCCCTGAGCTGGACCGTCCCCGCCAATCAGACGATCGGGACCTACCCGGTGACCCTGGTCGTCACCGCGGCGGGATCGCCCGCGTCAACCGCGACCGAGACCTTCAACCTCAACGTCGTCGACCCCGGCCCGGCACCGATCGTCACCCGGGCGATCGTCACGGCGAAGCACGGCCTGACGATTACGTTGACCTACTCGCAGCCGATGAACGCGTCCTCCGTCATCAACTCGGGCAACTACCTGCTGGAGATCCCGACCAAGGTCCATGTGAAGCACCGCAAGGCCCCGCTCGTCCGGATGACGCCGGTCCGCCTGAACGTCAATTACAACGCCGCCACCAACCAGGTGATCCTCAAGGCCATCGGCCAGGTCAACCTGGCGAAGCCCCTCGAGCTGACCGTCGTGGGCTCGAGCACGGCGGTGTCGCCAAGGTGACCGGCCTGCTTCTGGCCGGCAGCGGCCAGCCCGGGACAGACTACCAGGCGACGGTCACCAGCCGTCGGGTCAACCCGACGTTGGCGGTGGCCTCGAACACGATCACTGCCCGCGCGGTGGCGCGGCCCGCCGTGCGGGTCGCGCATCGTCCGGCCGGACCGATGGCCCTGGCGAAGCCCGCATCCTGAGAGAGTATGTGAGAAGAGGTCGTAGGGTGGGTCGAACGCCGCAGGCGTGAGGCCCACCGGTTCGGCTCACTCATGAGCCAAGCTTCAGGGGCCGCCCCACGGCCCCTCGACCAGGGTGTGGTCGCGGGATGAGCGGCCGGCCGCCTCGAGCAGGCGCACGACCTCGCGCGCCTGCTCGGCCGTGACGGCCAGCGGCCCGCGGCCGGCTAGGTGCTCGGCGATGTTCTGATAATAGCCGTCCCAGTGCGCCGGACGGACGGCACCGCGCGTCTCCTCGACCTCGCCGGATTCCCCCGCGCGTCGGAGGATGCCTTCGTGCTGCGGCGGCTCGGCCGCGGCGTCGATGTCTCCGGCACGGAGCGCCTCTTCCTGCGGATCGACGCCGAACTTCGCGAAGCCGCCCGAGTCGCCCACGATCCACCAGCGGGGCCGATCGATCCGGCAGACGCGGCTGGTCTCGACCTGGAACAGCACGTCGTCGAACTCGAGCACCAGCCGACCGTGCCCGCCGCTGTCAACTCCCTCCCACGGGCCGGCTGTCAGCCACGCGGCCAGTCGCCGGCACGGGCCCAGCCCGAGCTGCAGCGCCTGGTCGACCAGATGCGCACCCCAATCGTGCAGGATCGTGCCGGCCGCCGCCGTGCTGCCGCGCCAGCCGCGCGGCGCCGCGGATCGACACACGGCGCTCTCGAACAGCAGGGGCCGGCCAATCCAGCCTCGCTCCAGGACCTGCTTGACGGTCGCATAGTCCCAGTCCCACCGGCGATTGTGGAAGACCGACAGCATCCGGCCCGAGCGATCGCGGGCCGCGATCATCAGGTCGGCTTCTTCGGTGGTGAGCGCCATGACCTTGTCGACGACGCAATCGCGCCCGGCCTCGAGCGCCCGCACGGCCAGCTCGGCGTGAGAGTCGTGCGGCGTGGCGATGACGATCAACTCGACCGCGGGATCCTCGAGCGCCTCATCCAGCCCGGCATACCCGACGATGCCCTCACCCCAGAGCGCCACGGCCTCTTCGCGGATCCGGGGATCGCGCGCGACGACGCCGTGCAGCACGAGCCCCGGCTGGCGGCGGATCAGCGGACAGTGAATCGCCCGGCCCGCCAGGCCATGTCCCACGACGACCGTTCGAATCATTCGCTTGCCCCCTGGATTCAGGCTACGACGGCCGACCCGACAGTTCCAGACTCGCCAGCAGCTTTTCCAGCTCGGGCAGGTCGATCGGCTTGAGCATGTGCTGATCGAATCCGGTCTCATGCGACCGGCGACGGTCCTCCTCCTGGCCCCAGCCGGTCACGGCGACGATGACGATGCTACGGCCCCAGGGCTCGCCCCGGACGCGTCGGCAGACGTCATAGCCATTCATCTTGGGCAGGCCGATGTCGAGCAGCATCAGGTCGGGGCGGAACGCCTCGGCGAGTTCCAGGGCCTCGATGCCGTCGTGTGCCGTGCGTGTATCGTGACCCTGCAGCGAGAGCATCATGCCGAGGCTGGCGGCACCGTCGCGGTTGTCGTCCACGATCAGCACGCGACGACGTTCGGACTCGGGTTGGTCGGTAGGCGAGGTCCCGTTTGACGCGGGACCCCGGGCGTGATCCGCCGCCAGATGGACCGTGAACGTGCTGCCGCGGCCGATCCCCGGGCTGGCGGCCTCGACGCGACCCCCGTGCATCTCCACCAGCCCCTTCACCAGCGCCAGGCCGATCCCCAGCCCGCCCTGCGAACGATCGAGGCCCTGCTCGACCTGCGAGAACATCGTGAACAGCCCCGGCAGCGACTCGGCGGGCAGGCCGATGCCGTCGTCGCTCACCGTCACGACCACCTCGCCGTCCCGGCAACTCGCCGACAGCTCGATGTGCCCGCCCGGGTCGGTGTACTTGGCGCTGTTGTTCAGCAGATTCCAGAACACCTGGGCGAGACGGGTGAGGTCGGCGTCGAGGTACACCGGCTCGGCCGGCAGCGTCACCTTCAGGTCGTGGCCCCTGGCGTCGATCAGCGGGCGCGCGGTCTCCACGGCGTTCTCGACGACCGAGGATAGCAGGATCCGCGCCTTGCGCAGCTCCAGACGGTTCCGCGTGATCCGGCTGATGTCGAGCAGGTCGTCGATCAGCCGGACCATCTGCCCGAGCTGTCGCTCCATCATCGCCAGCGCCAGCCCTCGATCTTCGCCGTCGTCGGTCATCCGCAGCACCTGGAGCCCGTTCCGCAGCGGGGCCAGGGGATTGCGCAGCTCGTGCGCCAGCGTCGCCAGGAATTCGTCCTTGCGGCGGTCCTGGTCGCGCAGTTGGCGAACCAGCCGCATCCGCTCGCAGGCCACCGTGACATAGTGGCTGACCGTCCGCAGGAACTCGAGCTCGTCGGCGTCGAACTCGTCGCGGCCACAGCTGGCGAACGAGAGCGTGCCATACAGCCGCCCATCGACCAGCAAAGGGCTGCACGCATACGAACGGATGCCGAAACGCTTGACCAGTTGCACCATCGGGTCGTCGGATTGCTGGATGTGGGTGGCGACGATCGGTTGGCGCCGCAATGCCACCTTCCCGCACACCGCCTGGCCGAAATCCAGCCGCGAGATCTTCCGGGCCTCATCATCTGGGATCCCGGCACACGAGGCGAGATACAGCGCATCGCCCGCGTCATTGACCAGGAAGTTGAAATACGCGTCGAGCGCCAGGTGGGGAGCGATCTGGGCGAACAGGTCGCGGAGCATCGCGTCGGGTTCCTCGGTCGTCAGCATGACCGTCGCCGACTCCCAGAGCAAACGGAGCCGCTCGGATTGATGGCCCAGCGCCTCCTCGACGTGCTTCCGCCGTCACGTCCTGGGCCACGTAAGAGCAGCGGAATCGGTCGGCGGACAGGGCCTCGATGCAGTAGACGATCGCCGAGACCCAGCGGCGGCCGTCGGGCAGGTCGTGCGGGTAGTCGAACCGGACGGGCTGGCCCGTCCTCTCGCTCTCGCGATAGTGGCGAATCCACTCGCGTACATACTCCCGCGGCACGCCCAGCTCGCTGGCGCGTCGGTGGGCGAGGGACGCGGGGTCGACCCCAAAGAACCGGCCGGTCGCGGCGTTGTCGGTCAGGTGGATGATGTCGTCGTCGCAGACCTCGACGACCCCCATCATCACCGGCGAGGTGTCGTAGAAGCTCCGGAGCGTCGCGCTGGCCTCGCGCAGGGCCTGCTCGGCCCGCTTGCGGTCGCCGATCTCCAGCGCGAAGAACGGACCTCGGCTCGGGTCGTGCGGCAACCTCGCGCCGCCGACCACGACCGGGATGCGGCTGCCGTCGGGACGAACGTACTCCTTCTCAAACGGCGTGCACGAGCCCAGCCTGGCGATCTCGGCCATCGCCCGCTCGTCGGCGGCGTTGTGCTCGGGCGGCGTGACGTCGGGATACTGCACGACGCCCGAGGCGATCTGCTCGCGGCTGTGGCCGATCATCGCCAGCAGAGTATCGTTGGCATCGGTGATCGTGCCGTCGGAGCGCCAGAAGCCGATGCCGACCATGTTCGACTCGACGACGGCGCGGAAGCGAGCCTCGCTCTCGCGCAGGGCCTCGGCCCCCCTGCGCCGCTCGTTGGCGTCGCGAAAGTACACCGCCAGCCCATCCGGCGACGGGTAGGCGTGCACCTCGTACCAGCGGTCGTGCGGCGGATAGAAGGTCTCGAACGTCACCGTGACATTCTCGTCCATTGCGCGTCGGTAACACCGGTCGAACTCCGTGCCGACGGCCGCGGCGTATTCGTCCCAGATTCGCTTGCCGACCAGGTCCTCTCGGGTGCGGCCGAGCAGCTCCTCGGCCTGACGATTGACGTAGGTGAAGCGCCAGTCTCGGTCCAGGGCGAAGAAGGCATCCGTGATGCTCTCGAGGATCGCGCGGATCTGCTGGTCGCTGCGTCGGCGCGACTCCTCGGCCTGCCGCCGCGCCCGGGCGATCTCCAGGTGCGACGTGATGCGTGCCAGCAGCTCGCGGGCGCCGAACGGCTTGATGAGATAGTCATCAGCCCCCGCGCCCAGGCCCTCGACATACGCCTCCTCGCCCGCCCGGGCGGAGAGTAGGATGACGGGCACGGTGGCGGTCGCGGGATCGGCCCGCAGCTCGCGGAGCAGGCCGAAGCCGTCGAGGCCGGGCATCATCACGTCGGACAGGATCAGGTCGGGCTGGTCCTCGCGCGCCGAGGCGAGGCGCCCTCGCCCCGTCGGCGACCGCGATGACCTCGTAGCGATCGGCCAGCAGACGCGATATGTAGTCCCGCATGTCGGCGTTGTCGTCGGCCAGCAGGATGCGCGGACGATCCTCCTCCGAAATCGCGCCGGCCGGCCCGGTCGCGAGGTGTGCACTCGCCTCCGGTCCGACCTCGGCCGGCGGCAGCCACCGGATCGCCTCCTCGACATACGACGCGGCACCCACGCCCGTCGACGCGGCCGCGCGGGCCGCGCCGACCCGTGCCGACGGGAGATGGGCGCGGCCCAGCGGCACCGAGACGCGGAACTCGCTCCCCCGCCCCGGCTCGCTGCGGGCATCGACCTCGCCGCCGTGCATGTGCACCAGCTCCTTCACCAGTGCCAGGCCGATCCCCGTGCCCTCCTGGGTGCGGCCCCGCGAGCCTTCGACCCGGTGGAATCGCTCGAAAAGCAGCGGGACATGTTCGGCCGGAATGCCGACGCCCGTGTCGCAGACCGAGAGGATCGCCCGCACCCCGTCGCAGCGCAGGGCCACCTCGATCCGGCCCTCGAGGGTGTACTTGAAAGCATTCGAAACCAGGTTCAGGACGATCTTCTCCCACATGTCGCGGTCGACATGGACCGGCCCGGCGAGCGGAGGGCAGTCGACACGCAGCTCGAGCCCGGCCCGCTCGCAGGCGGAGCGAAAATTGCTGGCCAGGTCGGTGGTCAATTGGGCGAGGTCGACCGGCTCGTACGAGGCCTGCACTCGGCCCGCCTCGATCCGCGAGAAGTCGAGCAGCGTGTTGACCAGCTTCTGCATCCGCAGGGCGTTGCGGTGGGCGACCTCCAGCCGCTCGCGGTATGGCGACGGCAGCAGGCCGTCGCCGTCAGCCAGCAGGTCCTCGACGGGCCCGAGCATCAGCGTCAGCGGAGTGCGGAACTCGTGGCTGACGTTCGAGAAGAACGCCGTCTTGGCCCGGTCCAGCTCGGCCAGTGCCTCGGCTCGCTCACGCTCCTCCTCGTACGCGCGGGCGCTGGCGATCGCCGTGGCGACATGGCCGACCAGCATCTCCAGGAAGCCCCGGTAGTCGTCGTCGAACGCCCGGAGCGGGCTGATGCCGGCGACCAGGTACGCGGCGACTCCGTCCTGGCCGGACTTCCTGACCGGCAGCACAAACGCCGCCTCCGGCCGTTCCGACCAGGCCGATCCCTCGAGCCGCCCGATCCGGTCGGCCAGCCCCTCCACCATGACCCCCTGCCCCGACCGGCGCACCTCGGCCAGCGGCCACACGGGGTGCGAGCGGCCGCCCGCATCGGCCGCGATCAGGTCCGGGCGAAGCGACGAGCCCTCGGCCACGCCGGTGGCGGCGACGAGCCGCGCCGCCTGGGACTCCCCCTCGACCAGGTAGAGCAGCACGAACGGCAGGTCGTGCCGGTTCCCGTCCATCACCGCGCCGGCGATCGAGCAGGCCTCCTCGGCGGTCCGGGCCTCGGCGGTCCGCTCGGCCAGCTCGCGCAGCGTCCGCATCCGCCGCCGGCCCACGACCCGCTGCGTATCCTCCGACACGGCGCAAAACATCCCGCCGACGCTGCCGTCATCATCGGGGATCGGGCTGTACGAGAAGGTGAAATACGTCTCCTCCGGGTAACCATTCCGCTCCATGACGAGCTGACGCTCTTCCTGCCAGCAGGCACGCCCCTCGTCGAGCACCGGCTCGACCAGAGGCCGGATCGCCTCCCAGATGTCGTACCAGATCAGCGGCGCGGGCCGGCCCAGGGCCTCGGGGTGCCGCTTCCCCAGCATCGGGATGTAAGCGTCGTTATAGAGATTGGTCATCTGGCGGCCCCACCAGATGAACATGGGATAGCGGGAGCCGAGCAGGATCCGCAACGCCACCTTGAGGCTCTGCGGCCAGCCGGCCACCGGGCCGAGCGGGGTCGTTGACCAGTCGTGGCCACGCATCAGCCGGCCCATCTCGTCGCCGCCGGCCAGGGTCTCCAGCACCTCTCCTTGTGGCTCCGCCTGCATACAAACTCTCCGCGCCAACCGCCATCCCCGAGCCGCCGTCGGGATCGGCCCCGAATGACATACGCCAGGCCCAAACCTCCCGATCGACCCAATTGGCCCACGAGCGGGCCGAATGTTGGTGTTTTCAGACTTTCGGGTCTTCTGATCGAGAAATCCGCGATCGTCCGTCGGCCCCAATCGTATGTCCTATGCGCCGGACGAGTCATCGGGAATCGTGGGGCGGTCTCCATTGTCCGCATGAGGGCTGCCGCGGTCAAATCCAGCCGACCGCACCTCGCCCCTCCGGCGACGGCGACGTGCCGCGGGCCCGTCGGGCCGGCCACACTCCGAGAAATGCCGGAATATTCATGTGATGGGGATACCAGGATGGGCGGGCGCGCGGCTGGCTCGGCCTCCCCGCGGACGCGAGCCGGTCCGGTCCCGTCGTCCCGGCCGGGAGTCCGGATCACTCGCCTCGGCATCCTCGGGGCCAGTCGCGGCCGTGGGCGGCGAGGGAGCGGGCCGTGCCCCGGTGGGCCCGGCCGTTCCGCAGCGACGATCGCCGATTCAGGATCCCTTCCGACCTTGCGAGCCTCCCCGAGTTCCGCCGTCGGTCGCGGCCAGCGAGCGGGCGTAGCGGCCGGCCTCCTCCCGCAGCGCCTCCCAATGAACCCGGATGCGCCGACGGAGATCCTCGATGGCATCAAAGTCCCCCCGACCGACGAGCGACGCCAACTCGTGGCAGGCCGCGGCCAGGGCCGCGGCGCCGACCGTCGCCAACACCCCCTTCAGCAGGTGGGCCACCCGGGCGGCCCGGCGGCCGTCCCCCGCCGCGACGGCCGCACCGAGCCGTTCCAGTTGGGCCGGCACTCCCTCCAGCATCAACTCGATGACCTCTCGCGTCAGCCGGGGATCGTCCCCGCACGATTCGCCGAGGACCGAGGCGGAGAACTCGCGGAACTCGGGCTCCCGCCCGCGCCGCCCCCGCCCATGGCCTTCGGCCCCCCCCGCCACAGGCGTGGAGGGCGTCGCGGAGCGGGCCTTGTCGGATCGGCTTGGACAGATAGCCATCCATCCCGGCTGCCAGGCACCGTTCGCGGTCTCCCTGCATCGCGTGGGCCGTCATGGCGATCACCGGGACGCGTCTCCCGGTGCTGCGCTCGAGCTCGCGGATAGCCGCCGTGGCGGCGAAGCCGTCCACCTCGGGCATCTGGACGTCCATCAGGACCAGGTCGTGTTGGCCGCGGGCGACCGCCTCGATCGCCTCGCGGCCGTTGGCGACGGCCTCCACCGTGCAACCCAGCCGCTCCACCATGCCGATCGCGACCCGGCGATTGACCTCGTTATCTTCGGCGAGGAGGATGCGGAGCGGCGAGGCCGACGTCCCCTTCGCCTCGCCGAGCTCCGGTCGCCGGATGAGGCTCGACTCCGGCCCCGCGACGGCACGGTCGGCGGTCGCGCGGGGCGACGGGCGACGAATCCCCTTCAATCGCGACGCCTCCGGGCGGTCATCGGCTCGCCCGCCCACGCCGGACGTCCCGCGCGAGCCGGCCGGCCCGGGCGGGACCTCGGCGAGTCGCGGCGCGGACTCGATCGCCCGCGCCGCCCGCTCTCCCCCCATCCCGGGCGTCTCTTGCTCGACGGGCATGCGCCCGCGCGGCCGGTCGTCCGGATCTGCCATCTGACCGGCGGGCGCCCCGGCACGCGGGCCGGTCGCATCGGGCCGCCGCCCGCGGGAGCGGGGCGCTTCACGAGGGATCGCGGGGTCCAAACCATCGTCAACGACGACCCGCGCAGGCATCCGCCGACCCCGCGCGGGGGACTCCGCCGGGTCCGAGCCCTTGACGAGGGCCAACTCGAACCAGAACGTACTCCCGACGCCGGGTCGGCTCTCCAGGCCTAGCCGACCCCCCATCAGGCCGACGAGATGCCGGCAGATGGCCAGCCCGAGACCCGTCCCGCCGTGCCGGCGGCTGCTCCCCGACTCGATCTGCGTGAAGCTGTCGAAGACGTCGGATTGGCGGTCCGCCGGGATGCCGATGCCGGTGTCCCGCACCTGCACCCGCAGCGTCGCTTCGCGTTCGCCCTCGGCGAGCACCGAGGCCTCCAGGTCCACGGAGCCGCGCTCGGTGAACTTCACGGCGTTGCCGGCCAGGTTGGTCAGGACCTGGCGGATGCGGACCGGGTCGCCCACGAGGCGACGCGGCACCTCCTCGGCGATCCGGCAGTTGATCTCCAGGCCCTTCCGGTGGGCGCCGGCCGCGACCAGGTCGGCCACCTCCTCCATCAGGGCGCGGAGGTCGAACTCGGTCAACTCCAGCGCCAGCTTGCCCGCCTCGATCTTGGACAGGTCGAGGATGTCGCCGATGACCGTGAGCAGGGCCTCGCCGCTGGAGCGGATCGTCTCACAGTAGCCGCGCTGGACGTCGTCGAGCCGCGTGTCCAGCAGCAGTTCGGTCATGCCGATGACCCCGTTCATCGGCGTGCGGATCTCGTGGCTCATATTCGCGAGGAAGTCCCCCTTGGCGCGAGTGGCTCGCATCGCCTCGTCCCGGGCGCGGCGGAGCGACTCCTCGGCCCCTTTGCGGGCCGTGATGTCCTGGACCTGCGAGGCGAAGTGCAGCGGACGGCCCGCCCCGTCCCTCACCAGCGTCGTGCTGAGGACCACCCAGACGACCCGCCCTTCGCGATGGATGTAGCGCTTCTCCCTCCGGTACGACGAGATCTCGCCGTCGAGGACGCGGCGGACCTGGTCCAGGTCGGCCTCGAGATCGTCGGGATGCGTGATGTCCTGGAAGGTCGAGCCCACAAGGTCCTTCTCGGATCGGCCCACGACCTCGCAGAGCGCGGTTGACCTGGAGGAATCGGCCGTCGGGCGCGACGAGGGCCATGCCGATGGTCGCCGCCTCGAACACCCCGCGGAACCGCTCCTCGCTCCGCCGCATCACCTCGTCCCGCTTCCGCTCGGTGATGTCGCGGTAGTTGGCGATGATCCCCGCGACGCTGGGATCGCGCAGGAGGTTCTGGCCGAGCGCCTCGATATCGCGCCACGAGCCGTCGGCGTGCCGCAGCCGGAATTCCGCCGAGACGGTCGCGCCGGGCCGCCGCAGGGCCTCGTCGAGGAAGGCCCGTTTGGCGGACAGGTCCTCGGGGTGCGCCAGCGGCTCGCGGAAGATGTTGCGGCCGATCCGGTCCTCCGGCCGGATGCCGAGGATCCGGACGATCGACGGGCTTTGGTAGCCGATGGTCCCCTCGGCATCGAACACGGAGATGATGTCCGACGAGTTCTGCACGAGCCGTCGGAATCGCTCCTCGCTCAGGCGCAACGCCTCGTCGGCCCGCTTCTGGTCGTCGATGTCGGTGCACGTCCCGAACCACCGCAAGACCCGGCCCGCTTCGTCCTTGACCGGGAGGGCCCGCCCGAGGTGCCAGCGATACTCACCGGTCGCGCGGTTCTCCAGGCGGTACTCGATCTCATAGGGCTCGCCCGTCGCGACGGCGCGGTTCCACGCCTCGACGCAACCCGGCCGATCATCCGGGTGCAGGATCGGCCTCCGGCCCCCGCCGCCGCCCCTCGACACGCCCGCGTAGTCGTACCACCTCCGGTTGTAATAATCGATGTGGCCGTCGGGGCGGGCCGTCCAGACGATCTGAGGCATCGCGTCGGCGAGCTGGCGGAATCCCTCCTCGCTCCGCCGCAGCGACTCCTCCGCTCGCTTCCGGCCGGTGATGTCCCGGGCGACCTTGGAGATGCCGACGATCCGACCGGAATCGTCCTTGATCGGCGAGATCGTCAGCGAGACGTCGATCGACCGCCCATCCTTCGTCAGCCGGACCGACTCGAAGTGCTCCACTTGGTCTCCGCGCCGGAGCCGTGCCAGGATCGCGGGCTCTTCGTCCGGTCGGTCGGCGGGGATCAGGAAGGTGACCGGCCGCCCCACCGCCTCGGCGGCCGTGTAGCCGAAGGTCCGCTCCGCGGCGCGGTTCCAGGACGTGATCACGCCGTCGAGGTCCTTGCCCACAATCGCATCGTCGGAGGACTCGACGATCGTCGCCAGGTAGGCACGATCCACCTCGGCTCGCCTCGGGTCGTCGATGGGTGAGTACATCGGGTGCGTCCAATTCTCAGGGTGCCTCAACGAGGGTCATGCCGCCGCGTGACGCGTACGAGGTCCGCGAGCCGCACCGGCTTGATCAGGAACTCATCGATCCCGGCCGCCGAATACGAGCCACGCTCCTCGCATTCGGCCGAGAACCCGATGATGCGGGGCCCCCGCCGGTCGCCGCGCCCCCGGCTCAACAAGCGAGCCGCCTCGAGCCCGCCCATCACGGGCATCTCCATGTCCAAGAACACCAAGTCGAACGCCTCTCGAGCCCCCGCCGCGAGGGCCTCTCGGCCATCATTCGCGACCTCGACCGAATGGCCGAGGCTCCCGAGGAGTCCGCGCACCGCCGCGCGGAGCAAATCATTATCGTCGGCCACGAGGATGCGTAGGGGATCCTGCACACCCACGGTGCTCGGTCGCGAGATCGGTGCCATCATCGCGGGTCCTTTCAAGGTCCGGCCCCATTGCCGTCCCAATCGCGGGCCTCGGCCGACAATGCCGAAGGTCCGAATATGAGTCAACGATTGTCTTCGAAAGTACCGTGCAAGGCTATAATGGCACCTCCTGGCCGCCAATTCAAGACGCTTCTGCAGGACGGCGCCGGATCAGGCGGGATTCGTGGACGGCCGGGGCTCTGGGAAGGCCGGAAAACGTGCCTACCGCCGGACAGGTGACGCCGCCAAGATGGGTTATCGATGGCCTCGCCGAATCCTCAGATTGCCTTCCTGGGCCGGCAAGACTCTCGATTCGGTCGCGGAGTTTCGCCATAGGATGATGCCGCCGGCCCGGCGTCGTCCCACATGCATCCCAAATGAGCGGAGCGGTTCGCCGTTCTTGTTCCTTTTTTTTGCCCATGTCAACTTAATCACCTGGACCCTGGATCAGATCCCAAACCGTCGTCCAGGAGTTGGGAGATCGGCGCGATCGAAACACGAGAAATCCCGCGTGCTTTCCGAGCCACTCGTTCACCGGACGTCAACTTCAGGGGCGACGACTCCGAGCAAGTCGGCGTTCGATCACGGAAGGCGTCGCAGCATGCGACGAAAATCTCCGACTCCTGCCGCGCTCTTCCTTCCGGACGCTCGTTTCTCTTTTATCCCGGATCGCGTCCAACGCAATTCTGCAACATACGAGGGTCGATACACCATGCGCGAGTCTATCCGAGAGTCCCGGCGATTCCGGCCGGCGATGAACGATAAGCTGGAAGACCGGACGGTGCCGAGCCACATGCTGGGGAGGATCGGGACCGCCGGGATTCTGGGGCTCGTCAACTTCGGATCACGCGGCGGCTTCGGGTTCGGCGGCAGCCTCGGGCCAGGAGGAGGCCGGGGCCTCGGTGGTTTCAATCAGGCGGGCAGCGGTGGTGCGTCGGCGAGTTCGCTCAAGCAAGATGCCCGGCTGGTGGATCAGGCGTTCCATACCCTGAGCGCCTCGGTCACGTCGGCCGTCTCGGCGCTGCGGAGCACGGCGACCTCCACGTCGGGTCCGAGCCAGGCCGGGTTGAGCACCTACAACAGCACAATCGCGGCCGCAATCACGAAGCTGGATTCGTCAATCAGCTCGGACCTGAGCAACCTGTCGAGCAGCGCCAGCGGCCTGATCGCGACGATCGACGGGTACACGGCGACCCTCCAGACCGAGCTGGAGAGCGCAGGCAGCGGCCTGGCCAGCTCGACAAACAGATCCGTGCTGTCGCTCCGGCGGGAGGCCAGCCAGGACATCGGCGAGGCCCAGGGCCAGACGAACAGCACGATCCTCGCCGTCCAGCCCGCGGGTACGATCACCGGGACGACCCTCCAGACCTACACCCAGGCGGCCCGGACCGCGTACCAGACGTTCGACCTCGCCATCAGCAACGCCACGCAGGCCGCGATCTCGGGCGGCACGCAGCTCGATAGCACCTCGGTCTCGTCGGCCGTCTCGGCCTTGCAGACGTCCCTGACCTCGGCCATCGACGGCCTGGGGACGGGGTTCACCTCGAGCACCTATAACCCAACCTCGACCGTCACCAGCGATCTCGCCAGCCTCCAGACCCAGTTGCTCGCGATCACGGCACCCACCGCGGGGAATACCGTCTCGGAGTGGCTTTTCTCGCGGACCGTCTCGTCGGTCGTGAACCAGAGCCAGGGTGCCATCAACCAGGCCGTCCAGACCGCCGTCCAGGGCTACAACAACAGCCTCGTCTGAACGCGGAACGAAATGGGGGACCCGGCGGTATATCGACAACCGTAAGACAATAGTTACTGTCTCGGTCATCTGTCGATAGTCACGATGTCCCTCTCCATGGCTGTCTCATGGTCTTCGGGAGGGCGAGGCTCCTGCCGAGCCGGGTAGAAGCCGCGTGCCCTGAGCAGGCTCGGCGGGAGCCTCGCCCTCCCAATCCGAGTATTAATGGAAGGATGAAACGGCCCCAAATCTTGTATCGCGGCTTGCAATGCCAGGTTCCGATGGGGTATGTTATCCCGGCATTGCGCAGCGAGATTGGCGCATGCGTCCCATTTCGCCGACATCAATTCCGAGACAGCTCGCCGGGTCCTTAATACGGATCCGGCTCAATGGCGGGGGTGTGATGCGGTCTGATCGGCTCGGGCGACTGGCGCGTTGGAGCACGGGGGCGCTTCTGCTGCTCCTGATCCAATGCTTCGCCGCGCCTCGGTCGGCCTGGGCCGGCTGTAACAGCCACCTCGTCACCTCGCAGTCCCTGCGGGTGCTCGCCCACGACCATCTGGATGAGCTGATCACAGGCGGCATCTCCGCGACCCACGCTGCAGGTCCGGAGCGGGACCGGCCGGCTCCCCGACGTTGCTCGGGCCCCGGCTGCTCCGGCGGCGTCCCTGGCCCCTCTCCACCGCCTCGCCCGGCTCCGGCGGCCCCGATCAATGGGTCGCGCTCGAGGCATTCCTCGGCCCGCACATCGCATCCCCACCACGCCTCCTGCCCGATGAACCGGCCGCTCGGCCCGCCGGGCACAAACCCTCGATCTTCCATCCTCCCCCCGCCTGATCGTCCACCCTCATTCGTCGGACCGCGCCCACCGGGGCGCCGCGCCCGCCATAGCAGAAGGGCTGCGCCACGTCTGACCCGAGACGGGCCTGTCGCGACGTGTGGCGCAACGACCCACGAACCACCGAGATTCCCGGGGTGAACGATGACCGGCACGACGTCTTCCTCGACGTCCCGGTCTCCACGACCCGCGCAACCCGACCTCGTATAGCACCCTCGGCTCCCTCACCGCCCGCCGGCGACTGTCCTGCGGGGGCTGAAACAGCCCGCCTGGCTCGCCGCCCGCCGGGGACGAGCCCGCTTATGAGAGGAGGCGATGCCGGGTTCCGGTCCGATTGGCATTGGGAAAGGAGCGAGCAGTATGAACCAACCGCCTGGAACAATCCGGCGCCGAGCCACCTTGCTCATGGCGGCGGCCATCGTCATCGTCCTGTACGTCATGACTCGCGATCGGGCGCTATCCAACGCCGAGTCAGAAAAGGTTGTCCATAACCTCCGATTCAGTCGGACACCCTTGCCCGAGGTAGCCGACCACCCGCCGTACAAGTACGTCCGCAAGGTCCACCCCAGCATGCGGCACATCCGGGCCTACCTGTCCGCGGTCGGGGCCAGCGTGTCGCTCGGCGACCTGGATGGCGACGGGCTCCAGAACGACGTCGTCTGGATCGATCCGCGCACCGACCAGGTCATCTGCGGTCCCGTACCCGGTACGAATGCCCGCTACGAGACCTTCGCACTCGAGCCCGGATCGTCGTTCCCCAACTGGAACCCGGCGACGATGTGCCCCCAAGGCACCCTGATCGCCGACCTGAATGAGGACGGCCTCTTGGACGTGCTCATCGTCCACTGGGGCCGCAGCCCGATCGTCTACCTGCGCAAGACGCCGGCCGACTCGAAGACGCCGCCGTCGGCCGCCGAGTTCGAAGCGCAGGAATTGGTCCCGGGCGGTGATCGCTGGTACTCCTCGACGGCGTCTGCCGTCGACCTCGACGGCAACGGGCACCTCGACCTGATCATCGGCAATTACTTCCCCGACGGCTCCCGAATGCTCGACGAGAATGCCCAGGGGTTCCAGAGCCTGCACGACTCGCTGGCGAGGTCTGGCAACGGCGGTGGCCTCCGATTCTTCCGGTTCGCGGGCGCGACCTCGGGCCGGCAGCCGTCGGTACGATTCGACCTGCAGAAGGATGTGATCGCCGAGGACCTGGCCCACGGCTGGAGCTTTGCCATCGGGCCCGCCGATCTCGACGGCGACTTGTTGCCGGAGATCTACGTCTCCAACGACTTCGGCCCCGACCGCCTGCTTCACAACCGCTCGACGCCCGGCCACTTCCAGCTCGAGGCCCTGCGCGGCGTAAGCAAGATGGATACGCCGTCCTCGTGCGTGATCAACCAGGACTCGTTCAAGGGGATGGGCGTGGACTTCGGCGACATCAACGGCGACGGTTTGCTGGATATCTACGTGAGCAACTTGACCTCCAGTTGGGCCCTGACCGAGAGCCACTTCCTGTGGCTGAACACCGGCCAAGCGGGGCGTATGAAGGACGGGATCGCCCCATTCCGGCAGGCCAGCGAGGAGCTCGGCCTGGCACGCAGCGGCTGGTCGTGGGACTGCCGGTTGGCGGATCTGAACAACGACGGCGTCGTCGAGGCGCTCCAGGCGAATGGCTTCATCAAGGGGCAGGTCAACAAGTGGCCCGAGCTCCAGAGCCTGGGCACCAGCAACAATCAGCTCCTGCACAACCCGAAGTTCTGGCCGAGCCTCCAGCCCGGCGACGACGTCAGCGGCCACGACACCTTCGCCTTCTTCGCCAGGGCCGGGGACGGCCGCTATTACGACGTGGCCCCCACCCTGATGTTACCGGACGGTCAGTCGATGTCCGAGGCGATGCTGACGCGCGGCATCTCCCTGGCCGACGTCGACGGCGACGGCCGGCTCGATTTCGCCCTCGCGAATCAATGGCAGCCGTCTTACTTCTACCACAATGAATGCCCAAAGCCGGGTAACTTCATGGGGCTGCACCTGACGCTCCCCCTGCAGAAGGGGAAGGCCACGAAGGTCGAGCCGGGTATCGGTCATCCGGTCGCGGAGAATCCGGGCCGGCCGGCCATCGGCGCCTCGGTGACCGTCCGGTTGCCGGACGGGCGCAAGCGGGTGGCCCAGATCGACGGCGGTACCGGCAATGCCGGAAAACGCGCCCCGGACGTCCACCTCGGCCTCGATTCCGTCACCGAAGCTCCCGTCGAGATTCGGTGGCGGGACCCCGACGGCAATCCCCATGAGACAACGTTCCAGTTGAAGACGGGTTGGCATACCATCCAACTCGGTTGGCCGGGAGACAGGGAGGGAGGGCTCTGATGTCGACAACAGCCGAGGCGATCACGACCCTGCGGTTCTACCCCAAGCGCAGCGCCCTGCGTCGATATTTCGCGCTGTGGTACTTCACCATCTTGCTCATCGTCTGGAACATCCTCGGCCATCTGTTCCTCGGCTTCGAGCAGTCCCACATCCAGCCGCTGGTCGGGCTGGCGACGGCCATCGGCCTCCAATTCCTGCTGGAGTGGATCGACGCGCGAGCCAACGACCGCAAGCCTCGGTACTCCGGGTCGTTGGCGGACCTCATCAACTTCCTGCCGCCCGCCATCATCCCGGGCCTGGCCGTCACGATGATCCTGTATCCCAGCGATCGTCTGATACCGGTGATGTTCGCCGCCGGCGTCGCCATCTGCTCGAAGGTGCTTTTCCGCGCCCCGTGGGCGATGGCAAGACGCAGCACATCTTCAACCCGTCGAACCTGGGGATCGTCGCGACGCTACTCCTGTTCCCCTCGATCGGCGTGGCACCCCCGTATCACTTCACGGAGAACCTGACCGGGATGTGGCACTGGGCGCTGCCCGGCCTGGTGCTGCTGACGGGCCTCATCGTCCATGGGTTTTTCACCGGCCGTTTGACGCTCGTCCTGACCTGGCTGGTCGCGTTCGTCATCCAGGGGCAGGTGCGGAGCTGGTACTTCGGGACGTCATGGATCGTGCCGCTGACGCCGATGACAAGTGCGGCGTTCATGGTCTTCACGCTGTACATGATCCCCGACCCGGCAACGACTCCGGTCGAGCCTCGCCGCCAGGCGCTCTTCGGCATCGGCGTCGCGGCGGTCTACGGCGTGCTCCTGGTCGAGCACATGGTGTACGGATTGTTCATCGCATTGGTGGCCGTCTGCGGCCATGCGGGCCGCGGGTTTCTACACCCTGGCGGCGTGGCGGGCCATCCGCGCGAATCAGCGGGGATCCGTCGGCTTCAGCCCGGAGATGGCCGGCACCGCGGGGCGGGATGTCGGCGGGTTGACCTCCACGCCGCGCGGCCGGGGAGGCGGATCGCATCGGAATCGGGTGCGCTCGGATTCTCGCTTCATAATCGATTGCCGTGGAAAATGCTCGAGGGGCGGGCCCTGCGACGAAGTTGGACCGCCGGTCCCGACGAAAGGTGGAGGTCTACCCGACGATGCCCAACTCGATCACGAGTGCGCTGGTTCGCACGACGAGGCAACTGTCCGGGCGATATTGCCTGGACGAATCCGAGCATCGCTCGGACGTTCCGCAGTCGGCCGGCGTACCAGGCTTCGTTCAAGAGGACCTGGCTGTCTCTAATGTGGGGCGGCGAAGCTGAGACTCGGCGATTGCGGGAGTCGATCGCCGTGGCGATCTCGGCGGCGAATCAGTGCTTCTACTGAACGTCAGAGCATCTGCTCTTCCTGCAGGCTGCAGGATCCGACTTCGAAGAGCGCACGACCTGGTCGATGCCATCGTGGGGGCAATCCGGGGCCCGCACGGCGAGCAGCGCGACCAGTGATGTTTCGGTATTTAGAGATTACAACCCAAATATAAATAACGGGTTCGCCCCCGGCGGCCGGGGCTGCATCCGGGGCGGATCGCCGAGCGCGTCGAGCTTGCCGGCTGCAATGGTCCCGAGAGCCTGCTCGTGGCGCTCGCGGCGCACGCGACGATCGCCTCGCCCTTGCGAGACCTGGACGTCGACTGGATCGCGTCGGCAGCGGCCCGCATCGGGGACGAGGATCTCCTGCTCGAGACGGCCGGGGTCGTGTTCGCGTTCAACTTCATCAATCGCATCGCCGACGCGCGCCGGGTGCGGCTGGAATACCGCTTCCTCCGCGAGTTGAGGCCGATCCGGGGCTGGGTCGAGCGTCGCTTCGCATCGCTGATCGGCCTGATGTATGACTTATCTTACAAGTATCATCCCCGGCACTCCCCGGCGGAACTGATGGATCGGCTCGGTGTCCTGTTCGAGCGCCTGGGTGCACCGGCGGTGCCCGAGGTCTTCAACTGGTTGAGCCGGTCGCCGGCGGTGCTCGAGGGGGTGCTTGAGATGATCGAGGCCAACGTCATGATTGCCGGGGTCCGTTTCGACCTGTTGAAAGAAGCGGCGGGGATCGCCGTGGCATCTCGGGCGATGCCGGGTTCCGGCCTGAGTACGGGCGGTCGATCAGTGGCTGCCCCAAACATCGTTGTCCGATTTGAATACACTCCGCTCGTGGGCGGCTCCTGCGAGTATTGCCCCCGATACGTGTCTCGTGTCGGCGTGTCGTCGATATTCGTGGCAGGTGGCCAACGCGGCCTACACGATCACCGATGACCAGATCCGCAAATCTCGGCCCTGGGTCTCCGGGACGCCGAAATCCTGGATCTCACCCTCGCCACCGCGCTATTCTCCGCGTTGGCCATCATCGAACCGATCAGCGCGGCCGTCGCGCCGATGCCGATCGCCGGGGCGTAGACGTTGGAGGCATCCGTCGCACGCCGAGAATGTCGGTCGAGCGGCTGCAGGCCGGCCTTGGCGATGCGCGTCCCGGCGAGGTCCAGGAGTTCGAGCTCGACCAGCCTCGCGGCCCTCGGACCGCCCTCGCCGGCCGGGCGTTGGGGCGTCAACCGGACCGACGACCCCGGTTGCTCACTCGATCGAGCACCCCTATAATCGCCCTGGGGGACCGGGGATCGAATCCTCGGCGGTCCTGCGCGGGATGTTCCGCGATCCGCCGGGATGGAGGTGGCTCGCATGTGGTTCTACTTATTCGGGCGGAACAACCGATACCCCGACCCGACCGGCGAGATCCATCTGCTGGCGGAACTGGACCAGAGGGGAGAGGAGGTCTTCCTCAAGCTCTCGGCGGGCGATGATGCTCCCCTGAAGGACGCGGCCGTAGGCGAACGTCTCTATATCTGCACCTGTGAGCATGGCCAATGGGCGATCCGCGGCGAGGCGGAAGTGAGCGGCCGGCCGATCCGGGGTGCGACCCCTCCCTCGATGGTCCCGCTCTATGGCGCGATCGACGATCGTCATTGGTGGCGGAGGCTCGAGCGCCTTCGGCTCTACGAGGAGCCGAGGTCGGCCTCGGACCTCGGCTTCGAGGAGGGTCTCCTACCTCCGGTCGGCCAGGCCCGTGTGATCCGGGTCGCCGGGAGGCGGAACGGCGCGGCCGAGGGTCGGCTCGAAGGCGACACCCGGAGTCCTCTGGATCGGCTCACGACGGCGATGGATGCCGCCTGGGATGAGGGGCGGGTGACGGATTGAGGCGATCGACGCGGCGATCCGTGATTTCCGCCGGGCGGCCTTATGGTCGATAGTCCGACCACGCAGCCGATCATCGCCTTAGATACCAACGCGCTCGTCCAATCGATCCCGACGCGGGGCCGCTCCCGGCCGATGATCGAGGGGTTCGACGCCGGCCGCTTCCTGCTCGTCGTGTCCAACGAGATCCTGCTCGAATACGAGGAGATTCTCAAGGGATCGGCGGCCCGACGGCCTGGTCAGCCTTCGAGTCCCTGCTCATCGCCCGCGCCGCCTTCGTTAGGCGAGTCGAACCGACGTACTTCTGGAAGGCGATCGTGCATGACCCCGACGACGACAAATACGTCGATGCGGCCGTGGCCGGGGGCGCCGATTGGATCGTGACCGAGGACTCCCATTACAACGTCCTCTTCCTGGACACGCGGCTGACGGTCCGCCCGCTCCATCCGGCGAGTTTCATCGAGCGGTACATCTAACGCGCCGAACGAAGCGTTTGCCGGCAAGTTGGACGGTGCGAGCCTCAGTGGGATCGACCGCCGTTGTATCGGGCCGGCCTTCACTGGACGGTCATCGAAATCCGGCACCCATTCCGCCGCGGGTGGCCGATCCTCCTGGGGCCATCGGCGATGAGCCGGGGGAATGGCGATGGCTCGGTGCGGATTCGATCGCCCGTATCGCCGGGACGCTGCCCAGCACCTCGCCGAGGTCGGGCGATCCCTACTCGATGTCGGCCCCCGGCAGGGCCTTCCGCAGGTCGCTGAGCCCGGCGGCCGTGACGCCGGTCGATGTCGTCCTGAGAGTCTCGAGGTGCGAGAGACGCTTCAGGGGGCCGAGGCCCGCGTCGGTGATCCGGGTCGAGTGGAGGTCCAGCTCGCGGAGCTCGGCCAGGGGGGCCAGGCGGGCGACCCCGGCGTCGGTGACCCCCGTCCCGCCGAGGCGGAGGGATCGGAGCGAGCCGAGCGAGCCGACGGCCGCCAGGCTGTCGTCGGCGACCCGAGTATCGCCGAGGTCCAGCTCCCGGAGCCTCGGGAGGCCGGCAAGGGGCCCGAGGCCGGCATCGGAGACGCGCAGTCCCGGCGAGGTCCAGCAGTTCGAGGTCGACCAGCCCCGCCAGCGATCGCAGCCCCTCGTCGGTGACCCGGGTGCCGCCGAGCCGTGAGGGTCCGCAGGTGACGCGACCCGGCCAGCGCCTTGAGCGCTCCGTCGTCGATCCGCTCGCAGGACGCGAGGTGAAGGTCCCGCAGCTCCCCCGGCGCGGCGAGCGGGGCCAGCCCCGCGCCGCTGACGGCCGTGCTGAAGAGCGAGAGCTGGCGAAGGCCGCGGTTCTCGCCCAGGTGCGCCAGGCCCCGGTCGGTCACGGCCGTAAAGCCGAGGTCCAGGTCCTCGAGCGTCGTGAGGTGCCGGAGGTGCGCCAGGCCCGCGTCGGTGACCGCGGTGGCCGCCAGGTGCAGTCGGGCGAGCCGGCCCAGACCGGCGAGGTGCGCCAGCGCCGCGTCGTCCACTCGGGTGTTGTTGAGGGTCAGCGACTCGAGCTGCCGAAGGTCGCGGAGGTGCGCCAGCCCGGCGGCGCCGACGTGGTGGAGCCCGGCGTCGACCCGCCGCAATGCCGGGAAGGCCGCCAGATCGGCGAAGGTGCCGTCGTCGACCCGGCCGACCGGCACGCCGCCAAAGTCGACGGCCACGCACGGCCCGCGCCGCGCCGTCGCCCTCCTCGGTGATCTTCGCACCGAGCCGGACGAGATGTTCAATTGCCTGATCCCGGGTCATGCGGCCCGTCCCCGTGCGGCCCTGGCAACCGCCGGCCGCGAGGACGATGGCCAGCAGCGCGACCCGTCGCCAGCCCGACGGAATGGCGGCCGAGCCCCTTTCCGAACCGGACGGTGTTCACGACGCGCCTCCTTCGCACATCACCTCACGAAAGTCTTCCCGGTGCGACGTTAAGGCACTCGCCGGATTGGGAATCGGTTTCAGGAGATGGAGATTTTTCTTGATTGAAGTCCATGCGGTAACTTGCAACGGGCCGGTGGGGCCTGCTGGGCGGCAAGAGGAAGCCGGGGGCCTCGGGACTCAGGCTGTCGGTGGTGCCCAGGGGCGCCTCGATCCTAATCCCTTCGATCTTCAAGGCGATTTCGCACGCACTTCCGATTCTGGTCGCGGGAATCCCCGAGTTTCCAGGGGTTCGCGAAATGTTCCTCCGTGGGGATTTCCGGGGCTGAGAGGGGTACGGTCGACTTGGCATCCCCTTTGCATACTTATTGCTTGCACCTCTCTGTGGTCCGCACACTGTCGATTCAAGAGGAGTGAGGTTATGCCAACGGCACCGATCACTCACGCCCACATCGCTTATCAGGCCATCGAGGAGGACCAGCCGGAAGTGCTGGTCGTCGAATTCCTGAGCCCCGAGATCGCCGGACCCCTCCAGGCCCGGGAACTCGGCGAACAGCTCGATTCGTTGATCCGGCCCGGATTCCCCCGCAACTTCGTCCTCGACTTCACCCATGCCCGGTCGCTTGGCAGCACCGCCTTCGCCGAGATTGCCCAGTTCGTTCGACGGGCGGGACGGGTGAGGTTCTGCAACCTCGACCACATGCTCCGTCTCGGGGCGTCCCTGATCGGCCTCGATGATCAGGTCGAGTTCTCCCCGAGCCGTGCACAGGCGATCCGGTCCGCCCTGCGGGACTGGAGGCGGGGCGAGGAAGATACGGTGGACTACCCGGAGATCCCGAGCCTGGAACTGCTGGAGGAATCGGTCCGGGTATAATGGCGTCGAGGATGCCGTTCAAGCGGGGACGGCGGTGTCGAGTAGCAGCCACTCGGAATCGTTGACGATGAGCGTTTGCAGCAGCGAGAGCATCTGCTCGCCGGCGCTATCAGCCCCGGAGAACACGGCCTGGAAGGCCTCGGTGGCAATCGGCGTCCCCTCGTAGGAGCTGCCGCCGGCGAAGGCCATGGCCCAGTCGGGGAACTGACGCCTGGCGGTGAACTCGGATTGGATGACGGTCACCTGTCCGTGGCGAGAGTCGCGCTGGATCGTCTCGAAAATCCGCTGGACGTTGTTCAGTGGGCCTTCGAGGATCTGCGCGAAGCTGCCGGCGTTGTAGAGCAGCGCCCCGGTGATTCTCAACCGGGCGTTGTTCCGACGGGCGGTGGTCAGGATGTCCTGAAGCTCCCTGCGGACCTCAGCCGGGCTGCCCTGGACCCGATTGCGGCTGCAATAGGCCAGCGTAAAGATGCGGTCGCCGGGCTCGATCATGGGATTAGGCTCCATGGAAAGGACGTGAATCCGACCCGGTGGGGCGGCGTGCCGCGGGTCGAGCGATGTCAATGCCCCGCGCCGGTTATGCGTCGGTCGGGGTGGAGGGTGAATGGAGCCGGGCGATCAGGCCGTCCACCTCCGAAGCGGGTACAGGCTTGCCGAAGAGGTAGCCCTGGACCGACGTGCAGCCGTCGCTCTCCAGGGTCGCGAGCTGTTGCTCGACCTCGACGCCTTCGGCGAGCGTACAGACGCCAAGGCTGTGGCCGAGGGAGGTAATGGCCCGGACGATGGCGCGCTTCTTGATGTCCGAGCCCTCGGCTCCGGTCAACGACTTGTCCACCTTGATCTTGTCGAACGGGAACATCGCGAGCTGGCTGAGCGAGGCATAGCCGGTGCCGAAGTCGTCCATGACGATGCGGACGCCGTGACTGCGGATCTCGTTGAGGATGCGGACGGCCTCCTCGCCGCGGTTGATCAGCATGCTCTCGGTGATCTCGATCTCGAGGCGGTGGCCCGGCAGGCCCGACTGGACCAGGGTGCGCCGGACGCGCTCGGCGAAGTCGGTGGCCTCGAGCTGAAGCGGCGAGACGTTGACGGCGACGACGACGTCGTCGGGCCACTTCAGGGCTTCCTTGACCGCGGCGCGCAGGACCCAATCGCCGATGGGCACGATCGCCCCGATGCGCCTCGGCGATCGGGATGAATTCCGATGGCGGCAGCAGCCCGCGGGCGGGGTGTCGCCACCGCAGGAGGGCCTCGAACCCGACGAGGCGGCCCCGGACGCTGACCTGGGGCTGGTAGAAGAGCTCGAGCTGCCGCAGTGCCAGGGCGCGCCGCAGGTCCATCTCATAAACGCGTCGGTCGAGGGCGCGCCGCCTCATGCTCTGGTCGAAGAACCGGAAGGTCGCACGGCCGGCCCCCTTGGCCTCGTAGAGGGCGAGGTCTGCGGCGACGAGGAGGCTCCGGCTGTCGGCGCCATCCCTGGGGGCGATCGCGATGCCGATGCTGACGCCGACGTTGGCCAGTTGCCCCTCGACCAGGTACGAGCGCTGGACGAGGTCGACGATGCGGGCAGCGATATCGGCGGCCTGGTCCGCCGTCTGGGCCGATCCGAGCAGCACGGCGAATTCGTCGCCGCCGAAGCGAGAGACGACGTCGGTCTGGCGCACGGCGACCTGGATCCGCTCCGCCACCAGGCGCAGCAGCTCATCGCCGGCGGCATGGCCCAGGATGTCATTGACGGCCTTGAATCGGTCCAGGTCGAGCATCAGGACTCCGACCGACCCTCCGTCCGACCGGGCAAGGGCGGCCGCGATCTCCTCCTCGAAGCGAATCCGATTGGCCAGGCCGGTGACGGGATCGGTCCGGCCGCCGACGGCGGGGCCGGCGTCGTGGGCGGGCAGCGACTCCAGGACTGCGGCCCGGTATCCGTGGCCCAGGTCGCGCACCCGGAGCAGCAGGCCGACCTCCGGCCCCGCCCCCCGTAGGGGGACGGCGGGTGGGCCGTCCCCCTGTCCGACCGCGGCGAGCGCCTGCGTAAGCGAGCCAGGGTCGAACGAGAAGCCGGCCAGCAGTTCCGGCAACGCCGCGCCTCGGACATCGTGGCCCGGCGCCAGCCCGAGCCGTTCGCGCGCCGGCGGTGGCATGGGCAACGCGCCCGCCGACGTCCACCAGCACGACACCGCGACGCGGGTCCTCGAGCGCCCCGAGCAGGACGTGGCGGAAGCTGTCCCCGGCGTCCGTAGTCGGGGGGTGCTCGAGACGGGATGCCGACTGGCTCGGCAACTCCACGATGTTCGTTCGCATCATAAATCCGATACCCGATTCTCTCGAATGTCGAAGCGTACCGGCTCACGGTCGCGCCCAATGGACCGGTTATCATTGCGGCCTGACCGGATGGCCAGTGGCAAGTTCGCGATGACGACGCACACCAGAGACGCAACGCCGCGTGGAACAGCCACCGGACCGCGTGGGATTCCCTACTTCGACCCCAAGCCCCACGGTCTGGCTCCGCAACCCCCGACGCGGGTCCTCCTGAAAAGACTGTAGGTCACTGGCCCGCGAACAGTCCGCGTTCGTCGACCCTATGGGACCGAGAAATGTTCCCCGCCGTCACGCCGCCATCGCCTCCGGCCCGAGAAGATCTGACGACCTGGATGCTCGATCGGGCAAGGGGCCGTTCCGGTTGTGCTGATTTTGAGTTCTAGCCACCATGGGAAATCAAAAAAAGGCCAGGAATCCTCCGAATAAATCCGGCGGTTAAGCGTCTATATACCGGGTCGAAGGTATTTGGCAATTCGGTCGTTGATAACAGAAGCCGTCCCTCGTCCGAGGGTGCGCCGGACGGGGTCCGTCGTGATGACGCACCCGTCCGGCCTCGGCGAGGCGTCAAAGGCACTAGATGTCGGCCAGAAGCACGAATCAGTGAGCTCGATCCTTGTCACACCAACGCATGGCGCCATTCAGCCAATCACGATCGTGAAATTGAATCTCGTTGCCCGAAAAATGCGCGAACGAACCCAATTTTCATGACATTGACCGGGCAGCGGAGGGTTTGAGGTTGTGAAATCACGCGAACGAACCCAATTTCTGGTGGGGCTGCCATATTGAGAGCACGGGTGCAACCAGGATTCGAGGCCGATCGGATGTAGGGTTGGATGATGGTATAGTGCCAGGATTCGGCGACTCACTCGACCAGGCTCCAATCTGGTTGTTGTGAATGGTCGCATGGATTCCATTCTTCGTGCGATCGCGGCCCGAATCCTGACCTCGGCATCCGTCGCCTGTCCAGTGACGTCTTGCAGACCGGTCCGAATGAAGGCTACCATCGTCTGTGGAAGAGGATTATTCCGAAGAGAATGGTAACACCGAGGTTACGCAACGGATGTCCAGCGGCGGAGTCGCCAGCGAGCCGTCGATTTCGGTCGAGCGGCGCGGAGCAATCCGCGGACCGGCTCTCCCCTGGTCGTGGCCGGAGGGCGCTCGAAGGCTGCTCGCCGTGATCGCGATCACGGCGGCGCTCGCACTGGCCATGTCGAGCCGAGTTCGGGGGCGAGGGCGGGCGCCTGGAACGCCGGGAGCGCCCTTCCGGCGTCCCTCGACCTGGTGCTCGACGCGAACACCGCGCCTCCCGAGGCGCTGGAGACTCTTCCGCACGTCGGGCCCACGCTGGCTCGCCGTATCGCGGATGCCCGTGCCGACGGGCCGTTCCGATCGGAGGATGACTTGCGAGCGAGGGTTCGTGGGATCGGTCCGGTCACCCTGGCCCGCATCCGCCCCTATCTTCGCTTTGACCGCGAGGATGCATCCAACATCGGGAACATTGCCGGTACCGATAGTCCGCGACCAGCCGCGATCATCGCGAGCCGGAAGCCGCCGAGTTCGCGGAAGCGACGGGCGGGAACGTCCTCGGTCCAACTGGTCGCGAAAGTCCCGCCGGCCGCGGACCGGCCGTAGAATATCAGGTGGGGTCTGTCACCTGAGCGCCGAGCTCGGCTCCCCGGCGGAAACAGAGAAGAGGGCCGGCCCTCGATCCCTCGGCATGCGGTGAAGCTCAGCCATGCTGATCACGACGAAGGAAGGCGCGGAGCACCAGGACGCGGGCTTCGCCGCGGCCTTTCCACCATTCGAACCGCCCGCCTGGCTTCGGGGCGGTCACGCGCAGACGATCGCGGCGCGGTACTGGCCCCTGCCGCGTCGAAGCCTGGATTGCGTCCCGCACGAGATCGAGCTGCCCGACGGCGACAGGTTGCTGGTGCTGGAATCCACCCCAACCGGCTGGAAGGGCACGCAGCCGACCGCCATGCTGGTCCACGGCCTGGCGGGCTGTGCCGACGCTCCGTATGTGGTCCGCCTGACAGCCCGCCTGCTCGACCTGGGCATCCGCGTCGTCCGCGTCAACTTGCGGGCGCCGGCCGGGGATTCGGGTTGGCCCGGGGCATCTACCACGCCGGCCGCAGCGACGACCTACGCGAGGTCGTCGCCTGGCTGAAACGGCGCGAGAACGACTCTCCGATCGGCGCCGTCGGGTTCTCCCTCGGCGCGAACCTGGTCCTGAAGCTCGCCGCTGAGTACGGCGGGCCGTCCGACGGGGCGGCCGAATCCGACCGGATCAATTGTGTCCTCGCCGGCAATCCGCCGCTCGACCTGGGCGCCTGCGCCCGACGGATGCGCGAGCCGCAGAACCGGCTGTACGACTGGAACTTCGTCCGGTGGCTCCGCATGATGGTCGTGCGGCTGCATGGGCACTTCCCCGACCTGGGCCCACCCGGAATCGAGGGAGTGAAGAGCCTCTATGACTTCGACGATCGATACACGTCGCGGCGCAACGGATTCGCCTCGGCCGACGATTACTACGGGCGATGCAGCCTCATGACGGCCCTGCGTCGGATCGAGGTCCCCGGCCTGATCGTCCACGCGATCGACGATCCGTTCATCCCGCACGAGCCCTTCCTTCAAGCCGAGCGGCCGAGCGGCCTGGACCTCGAGCTGGTGCGGCATGGCGGACACCTGGGCTATCTGAGCCGCCGGCCCTGTCAGGGGGATCGCCGCTGGCTCGATGCGCGTCTGGCCGAATGGCTGCGGCGGCACTGGCGGATCGAGCTGCCCCGACCCGAGATTCGTCCGCCCGCAGCTCACAACGGGGTCACGATCTGAAGCTCGCAGAAGCGGTACAGCTCCGCCTCATCCGAGAGGGCGCGCACCGGGATGTTCTCGGCGATGAGCGGACCGGCAGAATCGATCCGCTCGACGTCGTTGAACGCCAGCAGCACGGCGCTCACCGCGAACCCCTGGCGACGGAGCCGGCCCAGGGTCGCGGCCATCTCGGGAGTCACCTGGGAGAGCACCGCGACAACCGTCGCATCGCGAGGAAGTCGGTGCTCGGCCTCGATGAGTAGACGGTCGAACGTGAGGCCGTCGCTCAGCTCGACCCGGGCGAGCGTCTCTCGGATTCGCGTGAAGACCTCAGGGCCCCGGCCGTGGGGGACGATCAGCGGGCGCAGCCGATCGTCGTCCTCGCGCATCGTGGCGATCTGGCGGACGGCGGAGCGGTTCGCACGCGGGCCGGTCGAGCGGCCCGCCCGCTCGTCGCGGCGGCGAATCCGGTCAGCGGCGTCGCGGCCGTTGGTGATCAGGCCGACGGGCTGGCCCATCAGGGCCACGGCGTTGGCCAGCGCGACGGCGGCCGTCACGGCCAGCTCGGATCGGCCCGGCTCGTTCCGCGCGGGGTAACTGTCGCGGTGGAAGTCGAGCACGATCGACGCCCCTGCGATCGTCGAGGCCTCGTAGACCTTGCTCTGCAGGACGCCAGTTCGCGCCGTCGCCGTCCAGTGGATCCGGTTGAGCGAGTCGCCCGGCTGATACATTCGGACCCCGGAGATCCGCGTGGGGTCCTCGAACAGGCGGTGGGTCAGCCGGATCTCGCCGATCGGCCGCCGCGAGGCGATGTCGTAACCCGGCAGCGGGATCACCTTGGGATAGACGAGAACGTACACCGGCTCGGTCACGATCCGGAACCGCCGGTGTAGGCCGAACAGGTCGCCGGTCTCGAGCACCATCGGCCCGATCTGGTAGTACCCACGCATGGCGAAGTGGAGCTGATAGTTGAGCGTCTTGCGCCCGAGCGGCTTGAGCATCAGGACGGCCAGCCGGTGTCCCTTGACCTCGATCCGCGGCGGCCGCGACACGATCGCGCTTCGCGGCAGCATATCCTCGATGAGCGCCCAGGCGACCGGCAGGCCACCGCGGTTGCGCACGCTGATCACGACGGCGATGCTCTCGCCGATGTTGGCCTCGACCCGGTTGCACTCGCGGGTCGCCTCGAGGTTGGTGATCCACGCCCGGGCGAGGAACCGGCTAATGAGCATCAGGCCCAGCAGCGCGAGCATCGCGCAGGCGAGCAGGCCCAGGTCGAGCATGACCGCGATGGCGAGGATGCCGACGATCGCGATGATCCAGCGCATCAGGCCATCATCCTCGCCGCGCCGGTCGGCACGTGGGCCGAGTCGAGCAGCTCCTCGACGACCGACAGCGGCTGTGACCTTGCGAAGCCGGCTCTCGGGCCTGAGGATGATCCGGTGCCCCAGCACGGCGGGTGCCAGCCGCTTGACGTCGTCGGGCGTGATGTACGACTGCCCTCGGATCGCCGCCAGCGCCTGCGACGATCGATAGAGAGCCAGCGACGCCCGCGGGCTGCCTCCGAGCATCACGTCGGGGTGCTCGCGGCTCCGGCGGATCAGGTCGACGATGTAACGATTCAGCTTGTCGTCGACGCGGACCGAACGGATGGCCTCCTGGCACTGGATGATCTCTTCGGCCGTGACGACGGCCTGCAGGTCGTCGATCGGGTGCTTGTGCTGAAGCCTCGTCAGCATGGCGGCCTCCTCGTCGGCCGACGGATAGCCGAGCGACAGCCGCACGAGGAACCGGTCGAGCTGCGCCTCGGGCAGCGGGAAGGTCCCCTCGTGATCGATCGGGTTCTGGGTGGCGATGACAAGGAACGGCGGCGTGAGGCTGTAGGTCGTGCCGTCCACCGAGACCCGCCGCTCGGCCATGGCCTCCAGGAGCGCCGCCTGGGTCCGCGGCGTGGCCCGGTTGATCTCATCGGCCAGGAAGATCTGCGAGAAGATCGGCCCGGGGCGGAAGACGAACTCCGTCGTCTTCGGATTGAAGATCGACGCGCCGGTGACGTCCGTCGGCAGCAGGTCGGGAGTGCACTGCACCCGCTTGAACGTCGCCCCGACGCTCCCCGCGAGCGCCCTCGCCAGCATCGTCTTGGCCACGCCGGGCACGTCCTCGAGCAGGATGTGCCCCTCCGAGAGATAGGCCACCAGCGCCAGGATCAGCTCCTGCCGCTTGCCGATGACGACTTTCTCGATGTTCCCGATGATCCGCTTGCTGACCGCCGTGACTTCCGCCATGCCCTGCCCTCTGCGAGTTCTCATCCCTCGGCCGGACGCCGCCCGTTGCGGGCGGCCGGAGATGCCCTCTCCCGCCGTCCAGGCCCGTTCCCAAGTTACGGGTTTTCCGGGCGAATGCAAAGGGATTCTCTGACAAACGTCCGAAACATGGCGAGACGACCGTCCCGATCGAGGGCCCTGGCCGCTTGTGTTCGCGCCGGGGCCCGCTACGATGGGTCGAGGTGAAGGGCGGGGATCGACAGGTTCCCTCGCCCTCGAAGATGTCCTCGGTGAGGAGTGCCGACCCCGTGAAGTCCCGCCACCGTCCGCTGCATTTACGCCCCGGCCTCGCCGCATCCCTGATCCTGGCCATCGGCATGGCCGTGGCGAGCGCCCAGGAACCGGCTCGCCGGCCGGCCGCCCTCTACACGGCGAGCGATTTCCCCGCGCTGGCTCGCGGGGTCGATCTCGGCTTCTCGGGCGAGGCGGTTGCCGCGGTCTGGGCCCCGTCGAGCGAGACCTGGTCGATGACGGCCGGCGGTGACGCCACGATCACCCTCACGCGGCGAGACCGGCCGGGCTCCTCGGCGCCGCAATGGGAGGAGCTGGGGGCCGTCAAGCTCATCCCGGGCCGGCCGCTCAAGGTCCTCGTGGCCGGGCCGGAGGATCCGAAGGACTCGTCCCTCACGAAGCCGGCGGGCGGGCCGGCGAACAAGAAACGGATGGCGCGGCCCGTCCCCGCGCTCCTGTCGATCGCTGCGCCGGCGGGACCCGGCCAGCCACGAAATGTCTCGCTCGACATCGTCCGCGGCCGGGTCGATGCGGCCGAAGCCTCGCCCGATCGCCGACGGACCGAGGTCCGGACGAACTATCAGGGCGCGGAGTTCCAATCGCCCGCGACGGCCGAGGCGTGGCGCGATCGCGCGGCACATCTCCGCGAGCAGTTGCTCGTCACGCTCGGGCTCTGGCCGATGTTGCCGCGGACCCCGCTGAACCCCCAGGTCTACGGCAAGCAGAAGCGCGACGGCTACACCATCGAGAAGGTCGTGCTCGAGACGCTGCCGGGCTTCACGCTCAGCGGCAATCTCTACCGGCCCGAGCGGGCCGACGGCAAGGTCCCGGCCATCCTCTGCCCGCACGGCCACTGGGACGACGGCCGGCTCAACCCCGAGGTCCAGCAGCGCTGCATCCGCTGGGCAAAGCTCGGCTGTGTGGTCTTCCTGTATGACATGGTCGGCTACAACGATAGCAAGCCCTTCACGCACGCGTTCCTCAACGATCGGCTGCGGCACTGGGGCCTCAGCCTGCCCACCCTCCAGACCTGGAACAGCATCCGGGCGCTCGACTGGTTGACCTCGCTGCCGGACGTCGACGTCGCGCGGATCGGCTGCACCGGAGAGTCCGGCGGCGGCACCCAGACATTCCTGCTCACGGCGCTCGACGACCGGATCAAGGTCGCCGCGCCCGTCGTGATGGTCTCGGACACGTTCCAGGGCGGCTGCGTCTGCGAGAACGCCGCCGGGTTGCGGCTCGGCACCGACAACGTCGAGATCGCCGCGCTATGCGCCCCGCGGCCGATGTTCCTGGTCGGGGCCACGGGCGACTGGACCAAGCTGACGATGGAGCGTGCCTACCCCGCGATCCGGGGCGTCTACACGCTCGTCGGCTCGACCGACCGCGTCGGCGCCCGGGTCTTCGACTTCCCGCACAACTACAACCAGACCAGCCGGAATGCCGTCTACGAGGCGATGGGGCACTGGCTGCTCGGCGTCGACGACCCCGAGCGGACCCGCGAGCCGGCCGGCCAGCACCCCGAGAGCCGGCAAGGACCTGCTGACCTTCAGCCCCGCCTACCCGGCACCCCTGAGCCGCAAGACGCCCGAGCAGCTCGAGGAGTTCCTGATCGACGACCCGTCGCCGGCAGCTCGATGACCTCGGGCCCTGGGGCGGCGCCGCGCGATGGGAGGCCGGCCGACGGCTGCTGTTGACAGCCTTGAAGGTCCGAACGGGAGTTGTCAACCCGCCCCCCGATTCGCTCGATTCGCGCGAGGTCCGCCACCTGCCGCGCGAGGAATACACGGTCCTGCACACCCAGCTCGGCCGTGCGGGGAATGGCGAGGCGATACCGGTCGTGCGACTCGTCCCCGCGCATCCCTCGGGTCGGCTCACGATGATCGCCCACCCGCGCGGCAAGGCGGCCCTGGCCGACGGATCGGGCGAGGCCTCGATGCTGGTGCAGGCGCTGCTGGCGCACGGCCACGAGGTCGTCGGCTTCGACCCGCTCCTTGTCGGCGAGTCGATCGACCCGCGCGATCCCGTCGCGCATCGGCCCGAGGTAGTCCACTTCGAGACTTACAACCCGTCCCTGCCCGCCGACCAGATGCAGGACCTGGCCACCGTGCTGGCCTGGTGCCGGACGCAGCCGGACATCCGCGAGGTCAACCTCGTCGCTCTCGACGAGGCCGGCTATCGGGCCTTGCTCGCCCGCCCCGTGCTCGAGGGCCTGGCACGCACGGCCATCGGGCTGCCCGCAGGTCGACCGCCTGGCGCAGACGGCCTGCCGTCGCCAATCGACCTGCCGGGCCTCGAGCAGTTCGGCGGGCTCCGGGCCGCCGCGGCCCTGTCGGCACCGGCTCCGCTCTGGCTCTTCCGTAACTCGCCGGGCCTCGACACCAACTGGGCCCGGACGGCCTATGACCTGGCCGGCGCCTCCGCGATGCTCCGCCTCGGCGCTCGCCAGCCCGATCCCGATCCGGACGCCATCGCGCACTGGGTCGAACCGCGGCGAATGACGATCGCTCGCCCCGCGAGCTCGCCTATGCGAGATCGACCCCCTGCCCAGGTCGATCGATCGGGGCGCGGCTAGCGAGCTCGGCAACGATCGCCTCGGGATCGGTCGAGACGACCATGAGCTCGAGGATCTCGGGCCGCACGAATCGTTCGCCCCGGGAATGGTCGAGCAGGGCAAGGAGAGGGTCGAAGTACCCGGCGACGTTGAGCAGGCCCATCGGCTTGTCATGGAGCTTGAGCGCGGCCCAGCTCAGGGTCTCGAAGAACTCCTCGAAGGTGCCGATCCCGCCCGGCAGGGTCAGGAAGGCGTCGCTCCGCCGGGCCATCATCGCCTTGCGCTGGTGGATGTCGGCGACGACGTGCAGCTCGGTCAGGCCGTCGTGCGCGACCTCGCGGCTGGCCAGGGACTCGGGGATCACGCCGATGACCCGCCCGCCAGCCGCGAGCGCCGCGTCCGCGACGACGCCCATTAGGCCGACCCGTCCACCGCCGTAGACCAGCCCCAGACCTCGGCTCGCCAGCGAGGTCCCCACGCGCCCGGCCTGCCGGGCGTACTCCGGATCCGTCCCCGATGCCGAGCCGCAATAGACGCAGATGTTCTTCATGAGCCGCCCGTTGCAAGTGCCCCTTGGCCGGTGATAACGTCAGTATTCCAAGATCGAGTCGAAAGATCATCCAGAGGGCCTGCCTCGCGCCCTCCGCGGCCGGTCGCTACCTGCCGGCGTTCACCGGCGCACGACGTCCGCAACACCACCGAGGATAACCGATGCAAGCTGCCTACATCGAGCAGACCGGACCTCCCGAGGCGATCAAGATCGGCGACCTGCCGCCGCCCGAGCCGGGACCCGGGCAGGTTTTGGTCCGGGTGCAGGCGGTCGGCCTCAACCCGATCGACCTGTATATCCGCTCGGGCCTGGTGGCGATGCCGATGTCGTTCCCGTACATCATCGGCTGCGACTTCGCGGGCACGGTCGAGAAGGTCGGGCCGGACTGCACGCGGGCCAGCGTAGGGGACAGGGTCTGGGGCTCGAACCAGGGCCTGCTGGGCCGCCAGGGAGTCGCGTCGGAGTACGCCTGCATCGACGAGGTGTGGCTCTATCCCACCCCGGCCGCCCTGCCCGACGCCGAGGCTGCCGGCATGGCGCTGGTGGGGATCACCGCGCACCTGGGGCTCTTCCAGTTCGCCCAGCTCAAGCCCGGAGAGCTGGTGTACGTCCCCGGCGGCTCGGGCGGCGTCGGCTCGATGGTCATCCAGATGGCCAGGGCCGCCGGGGCGCGCGTCGCCACGTCGGCCGGCAGCGCCGAGAAGGTCGAGCTGTGCAGGCGCTCGGCGCCGACCTCGCACTCAACTACAGGACCGACGACGTCGCGGGCAGCCTCCGCGACTTCTCGCCCGAGGGCGTGGACGTCTGGTTCGAGACCCAGCGCGAGCCCAATCTCGAGGTCTCGGTCCCCTTGCTTCGCAAGAACGGCCGGATGATCCTCATGGCCGGCCGCACGGCCCGCCCGCAACTGCCGCTGGGTGCGTTCTACCCGCGGAACTGCACCCTGTTCGGCTTCGCGATGTTCAATGCCACGCCCGAGCAGCAAGAGCCGGTGCGCCGTCGAGATGAACCGATGGATCGACGAGGGCAAGCTCAGGCCGATCGTCGGCCGCGCGTTCCCGCTCTCCGACGCCGCCGAGGCGCACCGCTTCCTCGAGGAGAACACCCTCAAGGCCGCCGGGACGCTCACCGGCAAGGTCGTCCTAACCCTCGCTTGATCGTGAGTGACACAATCGATGAACCTGCTCACGACCTACTCCGGCTCGATGATGGAGGGCTTCCTGCCCGCGGGCTGGGACCTCGCGCGGATCGACGCCTGCTGCGCCAGCCGCCCGGCTCGATCGGCCAGCGCCAGCCGTGGTGGCATCCGCGCTTCGAGCCGGTGCCCTGCGCGAGCGTGGCGGATTTCGACGTGATGATGGGCCATGAGATCGCCATGGCCATCCGCCGCTGCCGCGACCAGGGCCGGCCGTCGGCGTTGATCTTGCCCGTCGGCCCGATGGGGATGTATCGCTGGGCCGTCTACTTCCTCCGCGAGTGGGACGTCCCCTGCGACCACGTCCACGGCTTCAACATGGACGAGTGGAGCGATCGCGAGGGCAACACGCTGCCCCCCGAGCATCCCGGCGCTTCCAGAACGCGATGCAATCGGCGTTCTACGGCCCTCTGGGCGAGCGGACGGTTCCCGCCTCGCAACGGTGGTTCGCCACCGCCGACCGGTTACCGCATTACGCGGCGCGGATCGCCGAGCTGAAGGCCCAGGACGCCGAGCTGATCGTCATCTTCGGGATCGGCCGCGTCTGCCATATCGCATTCTGGGAGCCGCATTTCGCCGGCGAGTATCCCAGCCTGGACGACTGGAAGGCCCAGACCCACCGGATCGGCGCCCGGCTACATCCGCTGACGATCGAGCAGAACGCGCTGACCAGCTTCCGGAGTCGCACCACCCTCGTCCCGGCCTTTGCCAATACGATCGGCCCGGCGCTGTTCCTCGGGGCCGACCGGATCATCGGCGGTGCCGAGGGCGTCTTCGACCGCGGCATGCAATGGCAGGGCGCCAGCCTCTGGATGACCCTGCGTTACGGGCCCGACCCCTGGGTGCCCAGCTCGTTCATGCCCACTCTCGCCGGCCGGCTCTTCTACCACGTCGAACTCGCCGGCCCGCTCGAACCCGACATGAATTGAGGCCGGTTTCCTCGCCATCGGCACGAAGCACGATCCTCGCAAGCGTTGCAACGCATCCCGCGACATACTACAAATTGAGTAGGGGTTGCTCCGTCAGTTGGGCGGCCGGTCGCCAGTCGGGCGACGCCCCGATCGGCACGGCCGCTGCAATCGAGACACAAAGCGCTTCGGGCCCTCAGGCGGATCCCGCACCCCGCGGCCGAACATGGGCTGGAGACTCGCACTGATGGAGCGTCTCACATTCACGCCATCCGGCCGTTCGATCGCAATGACGGTCATCATGGTGGTCTGCCTGGTCGAGACCATCACTCTGTTCGAGCTGGGGCGGGTGCGTTCCCGCGCCGAGGCCCGCGGGCGAATCCCGCGAATATGCGCGACCAGTCCGGAACCAAAGCTCCGCGGGGAAAGGCCCTCGAGGCTGTGCCCCTGCCGACCTCCACGCTTCGCGCAACCACGGCCCGTCCGGCGGCGGCCGACGATCCGACACCACGGCCGGATGCCGGGTGCCCGGCCCCGGCGACGTCGTCGGACGGCACCATCCGCTGCCGGGGCATGATCGAGACCCGGCGGGAGAACGTGCCGGTCGGGACCCTGGTGGCCGGGGTCGTCTCCGAGGTCTACGTCGAGCGGGGCGACGTGGTGAAGAAGGGTGACGCGCTCTTCCGGCTCGACGCCCAGGACTTCCGGACCCAGCTCGGCATTGCGACGGCGAACCTCGAGGCAGCCGAGGCCCAGCTCGGCCGGCTGACCGCGGCACCGCGACAGGGCGACGTCGCATCGGCCGAGGCGGCCATCGAGGAGGCCCGCGCCACATGAGCGACGCCGAGCGGACCCATCGCCGGTCGCAGACCCTCTACGAACGCAAGGTCGTGTCGGCCCAGGACCTCGACCGCGATCGTTATACCTATATCGCCAGCAAGGCCACGCTGGCACGGGTCGAGGCCGAGCTGCGGCAGATCAAAACCACCTGGGAGAAGGACAGGCTGACCGCGCGGGCGGCCGTGACGCAGGCGAAGGCCCACGTCGAGAATGTGCAGGTGAACCTGGCGCGTCTGGTGGTCCGCTCCGCCATCGACGGCAGGGTGCTTCGCGTGGGCGTCCGGCCCGGCCAGTTCGCCGGAACCGCCTGGAACGAGCCTCTCGTTGTCCTGGGGGACTCCAGCGACCTGATCGTCCGGGCCGACGTGGACGAGTCCGCGCTCCCGCAGCTTCGCCACGCAGTCGCGGGCCTTCGCCACCTTGAAGGGTCACCCCGGCATTGTCCTGCCCTTGACCTATTTCGACACCGAGCCGGCGATCATCTCGCAGCCAGCCCCCGACGCGGCGGTCTCCGGCACCAGCATGCCCTCGCGTCGTGTCCTCCAGGTGCTCTACGCGTTTCCGCGCCAGTCGCCGGTCGTCCTCTATGCCGGCCAGGAAATGCAGGTTTCGATCGATCCGGCCGGGAAATCCCTGCCCCCCGAATCCGCGACCTCGGCCGCCAAATCCCGGCCTCTCGCCGGCCGAGAGCGCTGAATCGGCCCGCACGACGCAGTGCCCAGCCGCGGCCGTCTCGAGCCTGATCCCGACAAACTTGACATCATTCTCCGGAATGACGTCGCTGAAGCCTTGACATGGTTCAGGACAGCACATTATCCTCCTGACTTGATAGTTGCCCGCGAGGGGCGATTTTTCGAGGCTATGGTAGCCCCGACACGCTGGGATTCGCGCGTCCGGGGCTTTTTGTCCGCGCCCTGTGTCATCCAGGACACATCCCCTCCGGCCACCCCTTCCCGGATTCACGATCGCTGCACGGCTGCATTCGCGATTCAACGCTCTAATCCGAGACTGCTTCCATGAGCAAGCCCAATGGCTACGGCTCGATGACGATCGATGGCTGCCCGGTTCGCGTCGGCCCGGGATCTTCGGCCGAGCAACGGCTCGGCTCGAGCGGATACCTGGCCCTGCGTCGAATCCAATGCGAGTGCGTCGGCGACGTCCTGTCGCTGCGCGGCAGCGTCCCGTCGTACTATCTCAAGCAGATGGCGCAGGCAATCACCGCCGATGTCGAGGGAATCCGCCTGGTTCGACAACCAGATCCAGGTGCTCTCGGCCGTCCAACGAAGGCCCTGAGCGCGGGAGCTGCCCGGTCCCCAGCGTGCCCTCCGTCCGCCGGGTGTGACCGACGCTCTGGGACCAGGAATTCCGACGTCCGAATTCCTGATCGATCGGATGGTGGTTCTGGGCCGCCGATGAAATCGTTGCTCCCCGCCTGATCTCATTCCGCGATCGACGCTCAATTCACCACGTTCACCGGCCGTCCCTCGAGGAACGCGGCGACGTTGGCGACCGTTGCGTCCATCAGCCGCCGCCGGGCCGTAGCCGGTCGCCCAGGCGATGTGCGGCGTGATCAGCGCAGTTCGGCGCCGTCAGCAGCGGGTTCTCCGGGCGGATCGGCTCGATGGAGACCACGTCGACGGCCGCGCCGGCCAGTCGGCCGGCGGCCAGCGCCTCGGCCAGGTCGGCCTCGACGATCAGCGGCCCGCGCGCCGTGTTGATCAGCAAGGCCGTCGGCTTCATCCGGTCCAGCCGGTCGCGATTGACCAGCCCGGCGGTCTGCGGCGTCATCGGGCAGTGCAGGCTGATCACGTCCGACCGCGTGAAGAGCTCGTCGACCTCGACCCACTCCACCGGCCGGCTGTCGGGCGGCTGACGTCGCGACGAGCTGCAGGCGATCACATCCATGCCGAACGCCTGCGCCAGCTCGCCCACGCGCCGGCCGATCCGTCCGTAGCCGACGATCGCCCATCGTCTTGCCGGCCAGCTCGATCAGGGGCGTCTTGCGGAGCGAGAAATCGGGCTGTCGCGTCCAGTCGCCGGCCCGCACGGCCGCGTCGTGCACGGCCGACGTGATGGCAGAGCTCCAGCAGCAGCGCGAAGACGAACTGCGCGACCGAGTCGGTGCTGTACTCGGGGACGTTCGAGACGGCGATCCCGCGTGCCGGCGGGCGGCCGCCACGTCGACGCAGTCGTATCCGGTCGCCATGAGGGTGATGAACCGCAAGGCTCGGCGAGCCGTTCGATCACGTCGGCCCGGATCGGGGCCTTGTTCGTGACCAGCACCGCGGCGCCGGCCGCCCGGGCGGGCACCTCTTCGGGCGTGCGTGTAGTCGTAGACCTCGACCTCGCCCAGCCGGTCCAGCCCGGCCCACGCCCCGCGCTCCGCAGGCCAGCGGACGCCCGTCCAGCACGACGATCTTCACGGTCATGTCACCCCGGGGTTGGTATCCTCGCTTGCCGACGACGGCGCATCCCATTCTAACCGACCCGGCGCGGCTTGCGACCGGCTCGCCCACGTCGCCGGCCCCGATCGTCCGGTCCCGGGCCACTTGACCCGCTCTGGCGATGTCGAACAATACGTATGAAGGACGGTGAGCGATCGTAGCCGCCACGGCCCAGGACAGGGATGAGAGCAGCATGGCCGAAGCCATCTTCCTCAACCGTCTCTCCGAGCGAGAAGGTCAAGCAGTTCCCGACAAGCCCGGGCCTGTACCTCATGAAGGACGCCCAGGGCCGGGTTATCTACATCGGCAAGGCCAAGAACCTCGCGCCCGCGCCGGCTCGTACTTCCACAAGGGCGCCGGCCGAGGACCGCCGCATCTGCGCCTGGATCGACGAGGTCGCCGACGTCGAGTTCCTGCCGGCCGATAGCGAGGTCGACGCCCTGCTCATGGAAGCCCGACTGATCAAGGACATCCAGCCCAAGTACAACCGGGACCTCAAGGACGACAAGTCGTTCCCCTACCTCCAGATCACCACGGGCGAGGACTTCCCCCGGGTCAATTTCACCCGCGAGCCGCTCGATCGCGGCGTCAAGCTGTATGGCCCATTCCCCAGGGCCAAGAGCCTTCGCGGGGCGCTCAACGTCCTCGAGAAGATCTTCAAGTTCCGCACCTGCTCGCTGGACATCCAGGAGGACGACGCCCGCTGGCGGTGGTTCCGGCCCTGTCTGCTCCACTCGATCAACCAGTGCACAGCGCCCTGCAACCTGCGGATCGACCGCGAGAGCTACCGCGCCGACATCCGCCGCTTGCAGCTCTTCCTCGACGGCAAGAAGGAGGTCTTGCTCAAGGAGATGGAGGAAGAGATGCGCGCCGCCAGCAAGGAGCTGAAGTTCGAGAAGGCGGCCCGGCTTCGCGACGAGATCCGCCTGCTCAAGACCCTGAACCTCCGGGGCAACCTGGCCAGCCACGCCCAGCCCGAGGTCTTCTACGTCGACCCCCGCCGCGGGCTCAAGGGGCTCAAGAAGGTGCTGAAGCTCGACTCGATCCCCCGCACGATCGACGGCGTGGACATCGCGCACCTCGGCGGCACGGCGATGGTCGGCTCGCTGGTCACGTTCATCGACGGCCTGCCGTTCAAGCCCGGCTATCGCCGCTACCAGATCAACGGCGTGAAAGGCATCGACGACTTCGCCTCGATCCGCGAGGTGGTCACCCGGCGGATCAAGGGCCTGCAGGAGCGCGACGAGCCGTTCCCGGACATCTGGCTGATCGACGGCGGCAAGGGGCAGCTCTCCTCGGCGATGGCCGCCTTCCACGAGCTGCGCGTCGTGCCGCCGACGGTCATCGCGCTGGCCAAGCAGCAGGAGGAGATCTACCTCCCCGGCCGGTCCGACCCGATCGTCCTCTCCCGCCGGTCGTTCTCGCTGCGGCTGCTGCAATACGTCCGCGACGAGGCCCACCGCTTCGCCCAGCACTATCACCACATGCTCCGCAAGAAGCGCACGCTCGGCAAGGACGAATGACGCTTGCCTCCGGAGAATTCGAGCGCCGAACGGTGGGATTGCTCACGATGGGACGATCCACTCAATATGAGCCCGACGCGCCAGCGAGCGGATCCCCGGGCCGACCGGGCCACCCACTCGCTGGCGCGTCGGGCTCGTATGGGCAACGCAACCGTGAGGTTCTAATCCCGCTCGGCCGATGCCGGACGGGCACGTGCTGACCACCCGGCCAGGGGTTGCGGTTTGGCGTCGCCCTCGCGAAGCCGATAGCCCGTGCCCGCGGGCAGGCCCTCGTGGCGGTCGACCCCGCCCGACGGCCAGCGGACCTCGACCCGCTCGACCCGGTCGGCCTCGCCCAGGCCGAAATGGAGCCGAGGGTCCCCCGACGACTGGTAGCTGCCGCCGCCGATCCGCCAGGCGACCTGCCGGCGACCGCCCGCCGCCGTCACTGTCACCCGCGCCCGACGCCGTCGCGGTTCGACGTCGTACCTTCCAGCCCGATGGTGATGAACCGCCCCACGTGCTCGCCCCGGTTGTGGAAGTACGCCAGGGCGTCGTTCTGGGCGAGGACCACGGCATCCGGCCGGCCGTCGTTGTCGAGGTCGCCGACCGCCAGGCCCCGGCCGACTCGCGGGACTTCCCAGCAGGCCCCGGCGGTCTTCGAGATATCCACCAGCCGGCCATCCGGGCGGTTGGCGTAGAGCCGGCAGGGCATCGCGTAGGGGAAGCTGGGCCGGCTGTCGTTGACGTGCCCGTTCGTGATCAGGACATCGCGACGGCCGACGTTCGTCCACGTCCGCCAGCGCAATGCCGAACCCCAGCAGGTAACGGGTCGCCAGCCCCAGGCCCGTCGCTGCGCTGCGGTCGTCGAACAGACCCTGCCCCAGGTTGTGGTAGTACGTCGTCCCCTCGCCGTAGAAGTTGGTGACCAGGAGGTCGGGCCGGCCGTCGCCGTCGAGGTCGCCGCACGCCACGCCCATCCCGGCCTGGTAACCTCCCGAGGCGCTGCCGGCCACCCCGGCCTCGAGCGCGATCTCCTCGAACCGGAAGCCTCCCTTGTTGCGATACAGGTAATTGGCCGTGCCGTCGTTGGCGACGTACAGGTCGACCCGGCCGTCGTCGTCGAGGTCGGCAGGCGACGACCCCGAGGCCCCGCCCGCCCGCCTCGGCGAGCCCCGATTCGGCCGTCACGTCCACGAACCGGCCCCCGTTGTTGCGGAACGCGTGATCGGGCGCCGGCTCGACCTTGCTCGGGTCGCAATAGAAGTAATCGCCGCGATCGTTGCGACACGTCGGCGGGTTCGATGGGTCCCATTTCATGTAATGGCAGACGTACAGGTCGAGGTCGCCGTCGCCGTCGAGATCGGCGAACGCGGCCGAGCTGGGATAGTCCCGGCGCCCGGCCAGCCCGGCCGGCCCGGTCGCGTCCTCGAACGTCCCGTCGCCCCGGTTGCGGTACAGGGCATAGGAATCGACCCGGGTGACGAAGAGGTCGGGATCGCCGTCGTTGTCGTAATCGCCCACCGCGACCCCCATCCCGTAACCGCGGCCGCCGGTGATCGCGTCGAGATGGGATCGCCCGGTGACGTCTTCGAACGACCCGTCGCCCCGGTTGCGGAACAGCCGGTCGCCGCGATCCCTGGCCCCGCCGACCTGCGGGCTCGCCGCATCGGCGAAGAGCGGACCGCCCTGGACGCAGTACACGTCCATGAAGCCGTCGCCGTCATAGTCGAGCAGGCCGACGCCCCCCGACATCGTCTCGGGCAAGAGGTGCCTGACTGTCTGGCCATTGTCGAACACGAAGCGCAGGCCGGCCGACGATGCCTCGTCGTCGAACCGGACCGTCGGCGCGACCGATGGCGGGTCGCCGTGCGAAGCGACGAGCGGCGGCGTCCCCGTCCCCGGATCGGCCGGACCTAGCAGGTGGACCAGCCGATCCGCGAGCCTCGGGCCGGCTTCCGCCGTGACGGCTGCGGCGATCGTCGATTCGTAAGGAGCCGAGAGGGCCGACGCCTGTTGCTGGATCGGCGTGGGGAAGGCGGTCGACGCAGGCTGAGGCGCGGCCCGCGCCGGGCGACGACCCGCCGGCCTCGGCGACCAGTGACCAGGCCCTCGCGTCGAAGGTGCGGCCCAGGTCGCGGGCGAGCCCGGCCAGCTCGCCGGCGTGGGCCTTCAGGTCGGGATCGAGCAGCAGCTTGCGGACGCGATCCTGGGCGCGGTCGACCTGGGCCTTGCGGCGGCGGAGCTCCTCGGACCGTCGCACGTCGCCCGCCTGGAATTCCAGGACCGCCAGCCGCTCGATCGCCGCCGCGTCGCCCGGCTCGTCGGCCACGAGCGCGGCGAGCTCGCGACGCTCGTCGGCGGGGCGGTCGAGCCGGCCAGCGATCGCCGCCCGCAGCGACCGCAGCTCGCTCGCGGTGAGGGCATCGCCCGAGAGGTGCGACGCCGCCTCTCGGATGCCCGTGAGCTCGCCGGTCGCTCTCGCCAGCGCCAGCCTTGCTTTCCACACGGCCGGGTCATCGGGGCGCCGGGCCGCCGCGCGATCGAGCCAGCCGGCGGCCTCGCCGAACCGTCCGACGAGGATCGCGTGGTCGGCGCGGCCCAGCCAGACGCGATCGTCGCGCGGGTCGGCGCGTTCGAGCGCCTGCCGCTCCCAGGCTTCCACCGGCATCGGCGCATGATCGAGCAGCCAGAGCTCGCGGAGCACGTCGGCCGGCCCCGGCGTCCGGCCGGGCGAGCGGCACCACGATCGTCGCAGCACGCGACGGACGTCGTCCATCCGCCCTTCGCGGCGGTAAAGCAGGCTGCGGGTGCGCTCCAGCTCGTACCGCTGCGCGTCGTCGAGGCGAGACGAGGCCAGGGCCTCGTCGAGGACCTTCTCGGCGTCGGCGTACCGGCCCGCCCCGATCGAATGCGTCGCCCTGAGCTGTGCGGCGCGGGGATACTCGCGACTCGACGCCGGCACCCGCGCCCAGGCCGCCAGGGCGGCGTCGCGCGTCGTCGCGTCGAGCCCATCTTCGCGACGCGCGCGCCGAGCTCGCATTCGCCCAGCAACAGCAGCACCTCGCCGTCGCCTTGCCACCGGTCCGCCAGCCGACGGAGGTGCTCACGCGCCTTGGCCCATCGGCCCTCGTCGATCAACCGACGCGACACATCCAGCTCCGCCCGCCGTGCGCGCGAGCCGTACCACGAATATCCGGCCACACCCGCCGCGACGGCCGCCGCCATCGCCGCCACGGCCACCCCGGCCGCGACCCGCCGGCCGATCGTCCGGCCCCGTCGATCGACCATGCCCCGATGCCCCTCTCGCCCGCGCCTCGGCGACGACCCATCGCCACCCCAGCGCCATCTTCGCGGACGGCGCCTCGGGCCGGCAAGCTCACCCCCGCAGTTCTTGCCATCCCTTGACCTGTCTCCTAAGATATTAGTGGAAGAACCTGCCGAGGAGGGTCGAGACGGGACAAATGCGAGATGCGGCCCGCCGGCCCGCGGTCTGGTCCTTTTCCCACCCCGAAACCGACCGCCTGGTCGAGCGGTCGTTGCGAGGAAAGTGAGGGTCTTCGGCGCCGGCTCGCCTCGAGCCGAGATCGCTGGTGGGCGGCGGGATGTGTTCGGGATTTTGGACAGGTCCGGATGGATTCCCCCAGGGGTTGCCGCCGGAGTCGGATTCCCATGCGTATCCGCCCCGTGGATTGCCCGATGACGCGAAGATTCGACGCGACGATGGATTCCGGTCCTTGCGAGGGGCTCGGGTCGATCCTCGTGCGCATCGGCTTCGTCGGATCAGGTTGAGGTCGCCGGCCTGCAATCGCGACTCGCGATTCAGGATTGGCCGCCTGTCCCAGGCATCCGCCCGGCACCGGGTGGATTGATCGGAATCTGATGGCGCCGTGCCGTTTTTCGGCCGGCGGGACATGATCGAGTCAACCAGAGGGAGACCACTCCATGTCTTCGCGCCGTTCCGGCTCGCGCGGCTTCACGCTGATCGAGCTGCTGGTCGTCATCGCCATCATCGCCGTCCTGATCGCGCTCTTGCTGCCGGCCGTGCAGGCCGCCCGCGAGGCCGCCCGCCGCGCCCAGTGTACGAATAACCTCAAGCAGCTCGGCCTGGCGATCCAGAACTATCATCAGCAGGTCAATGCACTACCGGCCATCAACATGTTCATCGGGCCGGCGCCGGCCAGGGATGGGGCTGGGACGCGAGCTGGGAAGTCTTCCTGCTGCCGCAGCTCGAGCAGTCGGCCATGTACAACGCCTGGAACTTCCAGGTGACCGGCGACAGCAATCTCACCGGCCAGGGTCAGCCCGTCAACACGACGATCACCTATAGCGCGATCGCCAGCCTGATCTGCCCGTCCGAGAACCAGAAGGCCCGGCCGTTCCAGCCGTATGCCCCCACCAACTACGTCGCCAACTACGGCGGCCCCAATGTGATCCGCATCTGGTCCGGCGCGATCGTTCCCTTCTACACCGCGTGCACCCCGGCCAATTCCGGCGGCGGCTTCACGGTCGGACAGGGCTGGTGGGGCGCCGACAGCAACCTCGGGTTCTTCGGCCTGGAGAGCTTTACCGACGGCACCTCGAATACCGCCGTCGTCAGCGAGAAGCTCCTGGTGCGCTCCAACGCCAGCCCGATGCCTTATTCCGGCAGCTCGACCGACGCCAAGCGCGGGATCTTCCTGACGAGCAACATCCCGTACACCTACAACAGCCTCAACCAGGCCATGGCCCTCTCGGGCGTCCAGGGCTGCAAGTCCGTCCCCGGCACGCAGCAGGCGAGCGCCAATAGCTGGATGCTCGGCTTCACCTGGACTGTCGGCTACCAGTGGCACTGGATGGCCAACGCGTACAACCACTACAACACCCCGAACCAGTTGACGTGCCTCAACCCGACCGACCAGACGACGCAGGGCTGGGGCGGGTATGCGGGCATGTCGCCGCCCACGAGCAACCACCCCGGCGGCGTGAACGTCGCCTTCGCCGACGGCTCGGTCCACTTCGTCAAGGACTCGACCTCGCCCCAGACCTTCTGGGCCCTCGGCACCCGCAACGGCGGCGAGACCATCAGCGCCGACGCATACTGATCGGACGTGCGATCGTGAGCGACTGACCCGGAACCCATCCTGTGCTGGAGGACCGTCGATGCGTCGATCCGTCATGAGTGTCCTGACCGCCGGCCTGTTCGCCGCGAGCCTCTTCATGTCCGGCTGCGGTGGCGGCGGGATCGATGAAGGTATGCCCGCGGACGTCAAGCCTCAGCCCATCCCCTCGAACGTCCAGACGAAGATGGGGCCGCCGTCGAAGGGCAACGCCCACGGCAAGGTCGGCGCCGGCGCAACGGCTGGAAGACAGGCCACGCCTGACTCGAGCCGCGGCGCCTCGACCGGCTTGCTTGAATCGCGCGATCGCCCCGACCGCGAGCCGGGGCGATTTCGCGCGGGGCTCGACCTGTACCTCCGGCTTTGCGATAAGACAGGGGTCAGCCCGCCAACGGTCGTTCCGTAACCGCGAGGGCACACCATCATGTCCGGCGTTTCCAGGCGAGGGTTCATCGGCTCCGCGGCGCTGGGACTCGCCGGCGCGGAGCTCGAGGGCGACCCTACCGACTTTGTCTTCAAGAACAACGTCCCCGACCCGCTGCTGGCGGGTCACGAGTTGCCGACGTTCAAGTTCGAGCTGGAGAAATCCGGAGCCCGGCAAGGTCATCGGCGGCAACGACGGCGCGTGAGGCCACCGTCAAGCAGCTCCCGATCTCCAAGGGGATCGCGGGCGTCTCGATGCGGCTCGAGCCGGGCGGGCTTCGCGAGCTGCACTGGCACGCCACCGCCGCCGAGTGGGCCTACGTCCAGGAGGGACGCGTCCGCACCACCGTCATCGATCCCGAGGGCAACGCCGAGACGAACGACTTCGGACCGGGCGACATCTGGTACTTCCCGCGCGGCCACGGCCACGCGCTCCAGGGCCTGGGGCCGGGCACCGCCCACTTCATCCTGATCTTCGACAACGGATACTTCTCGGAGTTCGGCACCTTCAGCATCAGCGACTGGATCGGCCATTCGCCGAAGGGGCTGGTCGCCAAGAACCTCGGCCTTCCGCCCGAGCTGATCGACAGGCTGCCCCGCGAGGAGGTCTATTTCGGCCGAGGGCCCGCCCCGACCGATCCGCCCGGTCCGACCCTGCACGGCCCGCTCAGGTCGCCCCGGCTGACGCACAAGTACGAGATGCTCCGGCAGGAACCGCACTCGGTCCACGCCGGCGGACGCGAGTGGCGCGTCGGATCGGACCGCTTCCCGATCTCGCAGACGATCACCGGCGTGATCCTCGAGCTCGAGCCCGGCGGGCTGCGCGAGCTGCACTGGCACCCGACGTCCGACGAGTGGCAATACGTCCTCTCGGGCAAGGTCCATGTGACGATGTTCGGATCGCACGGGCGCTACCGCATCGAGACGCTCGACAAGGGGGACGTCGGCTACATCCCCCAGGGCTACGGCCACTCGATCGAGAACGCCAGCGAGACCGAGCCGACGCGCGTCCTGATCGGCTTCAACACGGGCCATTACGAGGCGATCGACCTGTCGAGCTGGATCGCCGGCAACCCCCGGTCGCTGCTCGAGAACAACTTCGGCATCAAGGCGTCCGACGCCGACCGTTTCCCCCGCGACCGCGTCTTCATCGCCCCCAAGGGGGGGCCTCCGCCGCACGGGGAAGGCCGCGACGACTTCCCCGCCGCCGAGCCCAACCGGCGGTGAGACCGTCATCTCGCGGGGCCCGGGGCTGATCGACAGGGGCAGAATGCCCTATAATCGGCGAGTCGGAAGGAGGGGTTAGGGGCGAGGAAGATGGGATTTCTCGCGCGGACACTTCCCTCGAAACCCCCGAGTCGGAGAAGACGTGTTTACATTCGGGGTCCTATCGGCCGAAGCTCGTTCCCACGCTCCGCGTGGGAATGCCGTCCTCGACGCTCCGCGTCGTCTGCTTCTATCGATGAAGCTCGTTCCCAAGCTCCGGGGCCGTGATTTACCGAAGCTCGTTCCCACGCTCCGCGTGGGAATGCCGTCCGCGACGCTCCGCGTCGTCTGCTACTTTCGATGACTTCCATCCCCTCAAGCCGAGGCGCCAGGAATGGGACGCACTCGCTACAAGTTCGGCGAAGCGGGGTTTCCGCACTTCCTCACCTGCACGGTCGTGGGCTGGCTCCCGGTGTTCACGCGACGCGAGACCGTTCAAGTCCTGCTCGATTCCTGGCAATTCCTCCAGGATCAGAATCGCATGGTGCTCCTCGGCTATGTGGTCCTCGAGAACCATATTCACTTCATCGCCTCGGCCGAGGACCTTTCCAGAGGAGTTTGGCGACTTTCAAGTCCTATACGGCGCGACAGATCATCGACTACCTCGATGAGCGACGCGTCCGGACTCTGCTCGATGGTCTGGCGTATCACAAGGCCGGCACAAACGGGACCGGGAGCTCCAACTCTGGCAGGAGGGAAGCCATCCGAAAATCATCGAGACCGAGGCGATGATGAATCAGAAGTTGAGCTACATCCACGACAATCCGGTGAGGCGGGGCTACGTCTGCGATCCGACACATTGGAGATACTCGAGTGCCCGGAACTATGCGAAGCTGGAGTCATTGGTTTCCGTGACAACCGACTGGTAATCCAGGGTCAAAGACGATGGCGAAGACGACGCGGAGCGTCGAAGACGGCATTCCCACGCGGAGCGTGGGAACGAGTCCAGGGCCAGCCTGGCGGCGAGCCAGGCATGCGGACCCATGCGGCTCGGTGAGAACCTCGCCCTTCCACTTACCAAGCGGCCGTGAGACCGCGGTCCGATCGGGGCTGATCGGCCGGGGCGAGGATGCCCTATAATCGGTGAGAGGCCATCCGGCGGCCGACGCGCGGCGCGGCCGCGCCGCCGGGGATCGGCCGATCTTATCCGGGGCCCGGCTCGCGTCGGGATCCTCAATGCGACGAAGGTCCGTGTTGATCGGCCTCCTGGTGCTGGCATCGGTGCTGGCGGGGCTCGGCGTCTGGGCGATGCGGCGGGCCGCCGATCGCCGGTTCCGGTCCGAGCTGGCCGCGGCCCGGAAGGAGATGGATTCGGGACTCCTCGCCACGGCGCAGAGGCGGCTGGCCCGGCTGGAGTCGGAGCGTCCGGCCGACCCCGAGGTCGCCTAGCAGCTCGGCCGCTGCGAGGCCGCACGCGGCAGGTTCGAGGCCGCTCTCGAGGCCTGGGCCCGCGTCTCGCCGGGCGCCCGCAGGCCGCCGAGGCGGCCGTCGAATCGGCGCACGCGGCCATCGAGCTCGGCCGGCTCGCCACGGCCGAGCGCGCCCTGCGATCGGTACCGCACGGGCCCGGCCCGATCGCCGCGGCCGCCCGACACCTGCGACTCACCCTGCTTGGCCAGCAGGGCCGCACCGCCGAGGCCCGCCGGCTGATCGAGTCGCTCTGGGACGACCCGAGCCTCGACCCGGCCGGCGACTTCGACGCCCGGCTCGGCCTACTCCGCGAGCACGTCGGGCTGGAATTCGAGCCGTTCCCGCTGGAGTTCAACCTCTCGGTCCTCCAGGAGTCCGCGGGCCCGCCCGGTGCCGACGACCGCGAGGCGCTGGCGGTCGCTCGCGCCTACCTGGCGACCCGCGCCGGCGACTTCGACCGTGCCGATGGCCTGCTCGGCGAGTGGATCGGCACCCGATCCGATGACCCGGTCCTCTGGGAGGCCCGGCTGGACTGGGCCATCGCCGCCGGCCGGACGAAATCGGCCCGAGAGGCCATGACGCACCTGCCGGCTCGCCAGGCCGATGCCGCGCGGATCCTCGAGCTTCGCGCCTGGCTGGCCCGCCAGGCCGGCGACCCCGCCGCCGAGCGCCTCGCGCTCGAATCGCTGGTCGTCCGTGCAGCCCGGCCGGACCGACGCCCTGGCCCGGCTCGCCGAGCTGCGCAGCGGGCGGGCCAGCCCGCGGCCGCCGCCGAGCTCAGGCGGCGCAAGGCCGACGCTCGACGCCGCCATCGACCGCTACATGCGACTCTACCGCGATAACCACTACCCCGAGCACCTCGCCGAGCTGGCCGACCTGGCCGCGCGGCTGGGCCGGCGCTTCGAGGCGCGGGGATTCCGCGAGCTGGCCCGGCTGAAGCGCCGGAGAGCCTCGCGGCGAGCACGCGACCCGATCCGCTTGACGACGTCCCCGAGACGACCACCGATCCGCGGCGGGCGGCCTCGCCCTCCGCCAGCCTGGCCGACCTGGTCGAGCCGGGCCGCAAGGAGGTCGCTGCGGCGACGGGGCCATCCCGACCGAGCGGCTCGGGTTCGCGACCGGGTCGGATCCCCTGGTTCGAGGACGAGGCCGCGGCCGCCGGCCTCGGCGGGTTCATCCAGGACAACGGCTCATCGCCGCTCCACCAACTGCCCGAGATGGCCAGCGGCGGCGTCGGCCTGCTCGACTATGACGGCGACGGCTTCCTCGACGTCTACTGCGTCCAGGGCGGCCATTTCCCGCCCGCTGCCGCGGCCGGACCGCAGACCCGCCCGGCCAGCACCTCGGCCGGCGACCGATTGTTTCGCAATCGCGGCGACGGCACGTTCGAGGATGTCACGTCGCGATCGGGCATCGCCGCGATGCCCAGAGGCTACGGCCACGGCGTCGCGGTGGGCGATTACGACAACGACGGCCGGCCCGACCTCTTCGTCACTCGATGGCGTTCTTATGCTCTTTATCGCAACCGGGGCGACGGCACCTTCGCCGACGTCACGCGAACTGCCAGACTGGACGGCGACCGCGACTGGCCCACCTCGGCGGCCTTCGCCGACCTCGACAACGACGGCGATCTGGACCTCTATGTCTGCCACTACGGCGAGTGGGACCCGTCGAACCCGTTGATCTGCAAGGATCCCTCCGGGGCGAACGTCGTGACCTGCGACCCGCGCAGCATCCGGGCGCTGCCCGACCACGTGTTCCGCAACGATGCGGGTCGGTTCGTCTACGTCACGGCCGAGGCGGGGATCGTCGACCACGATGGCCGGGGCTTCGGGGTGGTGGCCGCGGACCTCGACGACGACGGCCGGGTCGACCTGTTCGTCGCCAACGACAGCACGGCGAATGCCCTGTACCGCAACAAGGGGGGCTTCCGGTTCGAGGAGGTGGGGCACGAGGCGGGCGTGGCGGCCAATGCGGGCGGCGGCTACCAGGCCGGCATGGGCGTGGCGTGCGGCGACCTCGACGGCGACGGCCGGCTCGACCTGGCCGTGACGAACTTTTACGGAGAGTCGACCACGCTGTTCCGCAACCTGGGCGGCGGCCTGTTCGCCGACTACACCGCGGCCGCCGGCCTGGCGGCGCCGAGCCGCCACCGGCTGGGCTTCGGGATCGCCTTCCTCGACGCCAACTCAGACGGCTGGCTCGACCTGATCACGGCCAACGGGCACATCAGCGACCAGCGCCCGCTCTTCCCCTATGCGATGTCCCCGCAGCTTTTCCTGGGCGGTCCCGAAGGCCGGCTCGAGGACGTCACGGCCGAGGCCGGCCCGCCCTTCGGGCACCTGTCCGTCGGCCGCGGCCTGGCCGTCGGCGACCTCGACAACGACGGTCGCACCGACGCCCTGATGGTCGCCCAGAACGAGCCGATGGTCGATTTCCGCAACCGGACGCGCGCGCCGCCGGCCATTTCGTCGATTTCCAGCTCGAGGGCACGCGCTCCAACCGCGACGGGGTGGGCACCCGCGTGACGGTCGATGCGGGCGGTCGCGCCCGCCTGGCCGTCCGGACAGGCGGAGGCAGCTTCCAGTCGGCCGGTGACCCGCGGCTCCATTTCGGCCTGGGCACCCTCGATCGCATCGACCGGGTCGAGGTGCGCTGGCCCTCGGGGCAGGTGGATCAATTTCGCGACATCATTTCCGGCCGGATGTACCTTTTGCGCGAAGGGGATACTACACCGAAAAATTTAGGCGCCACCGGAGCTCGCAGAGATCGCTGAACCCGCCGACCTCTCCCCAGCGCGAGAAGGAGTCGGGCGATGCGCTCGACCTTCTTTGCCGGAATACTCCGATTCACTTCCGACCGGATGTGCCTTTTGCGCGAAGGGGATACTACACCGAAAGTTTTAGGTGGAGCCGGAGTTCGCAGAGCTCGCTGACCCTGCTTGCGTTGCATTCGCCCCGACGCGCTGAAGGAACTCGGCGAATCGTCCGATCTTATATACGCGCTCTCCATCGAAGCCCGATCGGGCCGCCACCGCCGCCGATCCGATTCGTCGAGGAAATGGGCATCGATCCGAAGCGACTCGTAGGTGCATATCCGAGGGCCGTCGGTAGCTTCCTGTCGCGCCGATTTCGGACGAATCAGGCGACCCCGAGCCATCCTGGTACAGCGATGTCGCGGAACCGTGAACGAAACCACCGATGTGATGCGACCAGGCTCTTGCGAATGTCTGTGAAGATGGTAGAAACTGGTTTCTAGGTCCTGGCGACCGAACTCATCTCTTCTCCGTGAGGGTCTCGTCCCATGCGTCGTTCGCAGAATTCGTACCGTCGGGGTTTCACCCTGATCGAGCTGCTGGTGGTCATCGCCATCATCGCCGTGTTGATCGCGCTCTTGCTGCCGGCCGTGCAGGCCGCCCGCGAGGCCGCCCGTCGCGCCCAGTGCACCAACAACCTCAAGCAGCTCGGGTTGGCCGTGCACAACTACCACCAGCAGACCAACGCCCTGCCCGCCGAGAACATGTTCCTCGGCGCCACCAACGGCTGGGGCTGGAACGCGAGCTGGGCCGTCTTCCTCCTGCCCAACATCGAGCAGGGGCCCATGTACAACGCGTACAACTTCGCCATCGCCCCCGACCAGCCGCAGAACTCGTCGATCTCGTACTCGGCGATCAGCGTGCTGCTCTGCCCGTCGGACAACCAGAAGGCGCGTCCCAACAACCCGTGGGCGCCGACGAACTATTGCAGCAACCATGGCGGGCCCGGCGTCATCCGCGACTGGTCCGGCCCGATCGTCGAGTTCTTCACTTGCGCCACGGCCAACAACATCATGGTCAACGGCTGGACGCCGGGCACGTGCTGGTGGGGATCGGATAGCAACCTCGGGTTCTTCGGCCTGGAGAGCGTCACCGACGGCTCCTCGAACACGGCGATGTTCAGCGAGAAGCTGCTGGGCGCCGCCGCCGCCAGCCCCTCGCCCTATGCCGGCAGCGGACCCGATTCGCGCCGCGGCATCTACGTCATCTCCAACCTGCCCACCAACTACAACTCGCTGAGCTCCGCCTCGGCGCAGCAGGGCGTCGCCGCCTGCCAGGGCGTCTCCAGCACCAATCAGTCCAACACCGGCTGGCTCAACGGCTTCTCGTGGACGCTGGGCTACCAGTGGCACACGGTGGTCAACTCGTACACGCACTACAACACGCCGAACAAGCTGACGTGCCTCAACTCGTCGGACCCCGGCGGGCTGTGGGGCGGGACGGCCGGCGCGGCCACGGTTAGCAGTAACCACCCCGGCGGCGTCAACGTCTGCTTCACCGACGGCTCGGTGCACTTCATCAAGGACTCGGTGAGCATGACCTCCTGGTGGGCCATCGGCACCCGCAACGGCGGCGAGACCATCGGCTCCGACCAGTATTGATCATCCGAAGACCGGCCCGGCCCCGGGTGTGGGTTTCCCCGCACGCGTGGCCGGGCCGTCTGCGCTTTCGAAGTTTTGCCGGACCCCGCTTCCCACTGCCGGTTCCCTGCTATAGGCTTGTGGAAGCTCGAATCGCACACGACCCTCCCACGGCGGGAGAGCCCACGAGATTCTTGTTCGGGGGGCCTTCCCGTGCTGGGGACGGTCTACGCGATCGCCAGGTTCGGAGGCACGAGGCCCGACGGAGGACGTGCGGGACGTACCGCGCATGTACTCGGCTCTGGGGACGGCCGGTCGGATCGCAGACGACGCTGATTCCTCACAACCGATGGCGCGGCACCTGATCCGGTCGCCTCCACTCCGCCGCGGCGCGCGACATTGACTTACCAACAGGACCAGCGAATCCATCCGGAGATCCGAATGATGCGACGAATGCTCGTGAACAGTCTCGGTGCGGCCCTCTTGCTCGGCGTGGTTGGCTGCGGCGGCGGCGGCCTGGACGAGGGGACACCGCCCTCCACCAAGGCCGACGTCCCGCTCGACACGGTCAAGGCGAACATGGGCGAGACCAAGGTCAACCCCAATGCCCTGCCCAAGGGCACCGAGACCGGCGAGCCGGCCAAGAAGTGAGCCGTCGGGCCTGACGACGCCCAGAGTCTGATCCTGTAGTGGGAGGGCGAGGCTCCTGCCGAGCCGAGCCCGTCCCAGAGGCCCGCTCGCCGGGAGGCTTGCCCTCCCGAAAAGCTCCCTGGGGAATCAGACTCTCAATCCCAGTCCATGGTCCAAGGCAGAGAGAGACCCCGGGGGTGGCCGCGCGTCTCAGCGAGCCGCCCCGGGGCTTTTTCGTTTCGAACGACCGATCGACCCGGGACCGACACCGACTTTCGGACATCCTGCGCGACTTCGACCGTGCGGCTGAGGGGTTCCGAGCCGGCAGTTCGCATCGACGGACACCCACGAAAAGAACTTCGGGCGTATCCAAATAAGTTGCGGTATCGCCTCTCCGGGATTGCGAGACGAGGCTTCTACGAATATTTTAGGAGAGGGCGGGCTGGATGGCTGTCGAAAAACGCCTATAAGACTCAGAAGCTCGAACGCACGCGGCAGACGACCATCGGTGAGAATTCTTCGAGGTTGGGTCGGCGGGCCGCCGGAGTCTTCACGAAGATTCCTGGAGGGAACGCGGTGAAGCTTCTGAATCCACCCTGGTTTGGGCTTGAAGAGACTCCGTTCGCTCGATTTCCAGGGATCGTCGCCGAGCCGGGATCGCCTTCCAGTAACCGGCCGCCTGGGCAAACCGGGCGGCCGCCGGTCGTGCTGCGTATCGAGGCCGCCGGGCGGTCCCGCCCCGATCACGGCTTGTTCCACCGGGGAGCGTGCCGGTCCCCGGGCATTTCGGTCGAGAAGAGTCCGGTATTCAGCGTTCGGTCGAACTCATCTTCATTCTCAAAGGATCTCGACTCATGTATCACGCGACAAGCCCTCGTCGGCGTGGCTTCACGCTGATCGAGCTGCTGGTGGTCATCGCCATCATCGCCGTGTTGATCGCGCTCTTGCTTCCGGCCGTGCAGGCCGCCCGCGAGGCCGCCCGCCGCGCCCAGTGCACCAACAACCTCAAGCAGCTCGGGTTGGCCGTGCACAACTACCACCAGCAGACCAACGCCCTGCCCGCCGAGACCATGTTCATGGGCGCGGGCCCCAACGGCTGGGGCTGGAACGCGAGCTGGGCCGTCTTCCTCCTGCCCAACATCGAGCAGGGGCCCATGTATAATGCCTACAACTTCATGCTCAACACCGACAACGTCGCGAATTCCTCGATCGCCAACTCGGCGATCGGCGGGCTGCTCTGCCCGTCGGACAACCAGAAGGCGCGGCCGAACAACCCGTGGGCGCCGACGAACTACTGCAGCAACCATGGCGGGCCCGGCGTCGTCCGCAACTGGTCCGGCACGATCGTCGAGTTCTTCAACTGCTCCACGGCCGTCAACGGCACCCAGAATCCGGTCGGGACGTGCTGGTGGGGTTCGGACAGCAACCTCGGGTTCTTCGGCCTGGAGAGCGTCGTCGACGGCTCCTCGAACACGGCCCTGTTCAGCGAGAAGCTGCTGGGCGCCGCCGCCGCCAGCCCCTCGCCCTATGCCGGCAGCGGACCCGACTCGCGCCGCGGCATCTACATCATCTCCAACCTGCCCACCAACTACAACTCGTTGAGCTATGCCTCGGCGCAGCAGGGGGTGGCCGCCTGCCAGGGCGTCTCCAGCACCAATCAGTCCAACACCGGCTGGCTCAACGGCTTCTCGTGGACGATGGGTTACCCGTGGCACACGGTGGTCAACGCGTACACGCACTACAACACGCCGAACAAGCTGACGTGCCTCAACTCGTCGGACCCCGGCGGGCTGTGGGGCGGGACGGCCGGAGCGGTGACGGTCAGCAGCAACCACCCGGGCGGCGTCAACAGTTGCTTTGCCGACGGCTCGGTGCACTTCATCAAGGACTCGGTGAGCATGAACACCTGGTGGGCCATCGGCACCCGCAACGGCGGCGAGACCGTCGGCTCCGACCAGTATTGATCCGCGAACCCCGTCGGTGATGATGTCCGATCCGCGAGGGCGCGCCGGCTCGAGGAACCCTTGGCCGGAGTCTCGCCCTCCCGGGATCGGACGGGAGACAATCGGCGACCTCGCGCATGCGAGGAATCCGATCCCATACTCATACGAGCCCGACGCGCCAGCGAGCGGATCCCCGGGCCGACCAGGGCATCCACACGATGGCGCATCGGGCTCGTATCGAGGGGGATCGCCGCATCGTGAGCCATCCGACCGGGCGGCGGTCGGGCTGCGCGACGATCTTGCCCCGGCCAGCCGTCGAGGCCGGCTCTGTCCGGAACCCCGGATTGGTCCTGTGCCGAGATGTTCAGCGGGCGCGATACCGCTTGGGATGCTCGCCCCGAAGGAACTGCGCCAGCTCGTCGGGGTCCTCGAGGTTCAGGTCGACGGGAATCCAATCGCCCGTCGACTCGTTGAGGATCGCCGCCTCTTTCTTGCCGTGGAGGTTCATCCGCGGGTCGCACCAGATCAGGCGGTCGTCCTCGTTGGTGAAGCCCTGGCCATCCCACTGGCCGATCCCGCCGACCGCGTCGCGGAGGGCCGAGCGCACGGCATACACGACATCTTCGGCCTCGGGATGGTCGACGATCCCCTCGGGATAGATCCGGATCGCGTAGATGGCGCGGATCGTCTCGAGGTAGTCGCTCAGCCAGCGGACGGCCGATGGCGGCCCGCCCGAGTCGAGGCTGTCGATGAACTCGGCGACTTCCTCGGCGCCCAGGGTATTCGGGCCGACGGGATTGCGCTCGATCGTCGCCCAGACCGAGCCCAGCACGTTGAGCTCCGGGCCGATCGCCAGGTAGTTGCCGAGCGTACCCGGGTGGTCGACCGACCAGATCGCCACATTGGGGACCGCGCGCTGAAGGGTGGCCAGGGGAATATCCCGGTCATTGACCGTCAACAGGCGGAGGTAGTCACCCATCGGCCGACTCCGTCACCAGATGACCAACGCGAGCGGCCGCCGCACGTCCGCACGGGGACCGAGGGCGATACTCGTCGCTGGGTGCGCCGGCCCACGGCACGCCTGAGGCCGAATCCCGAAAGCCTCGCAAGAAATAGAGTAGCAACGCCCCCAGGATGATGCAAGGGAACAGGAACACCAGAACATCACTCGTATCCGAGCGCGTGGCGGCTTCACCCGCAAGGAGATTACCAAGGAACGAGCCGACACCGGAAGTGGCCACCAGGAACAGTGCCTGGGCGCCGGCGCGTCGATGGCTCGGTGACCTCGGCGTCGAGGAAGACCTGGGCGCCGACGGTCAGGCAGGCGATCCCCACGCCGTGCAGCAGCATGCCGGCCACCGCGACCCAGAGCGGCGGCCCCATCGCCAGGCTGAGGAACCGGACGAACCACGCGGCAATTCCCAGGGCCATTGTGGCCTTCATCCCCAGGCGGCGGATCACCCCGGGCAACGCGAACAGGAGCGCGACCTCGGTCGTCTGGCCCAGCGTCATGGCCGCGGTGACCCAGGCGCGGGGCAGGCCGGAGGCGCTCGAAGTAACCGGGGATGACCTGGTAGACCACGGGCATGGTCAGGTAGACGCCGAACGAGACGAACAGCACGACCGCGACGCCGGGACGCGTGATGAGTCTCGCGGCAGGCGCCGGGGCGCCGCTCGTTCGCGGCCCGACGTCCAGCGGCGGCGTATGCGGCAGGGTCAGGGCATAGATCGCCGCCGCCGCCGAGAACGCCGCCGCGACCCAGAGCGCCTCGAAGGCCCCCTGGCCCGAGCCGGGTCGAGCCCGAGACCGCCATCACCAGCGAGACGACCCAGCCGGGGCCATCCAGCCGATCGTCCCCCACGACCGCACCCCGCCGAACTCGCGGCCCGGGTCGTCGAGGTTGCGCATCGCCAGCGAGTTGGCCAGCCCATACGCCGGCGCCGTGATGCCCCAGTACGCCAGGAAGATGGCGAACAGTCCGCCCGCCGTGCCCACCCAACCCGCGGCCATCACGACCAGAAGCCCGGTCCCCATCGCGTAGATCAGGGCCAGTACGTGCTGGGTGGCCATGACCCGATCGACGAGCCGGCCGGCGCCCAGCGGCACGGCCATCGACGCGATCGCCAGCGTCGCGAAGATCCAGCCGCGGTCCCGGCCGCCGATCCCCAGGTCGGCCAGGTGGATCGCCAGCAAGGGCCAGAACGACCCCTGCACCGCATAGATCAGGGCCATCATGGCCGACAACCGCCATCGTGTCGTCTCACGCCGCGTTCATGCGTCCCTCGCCCGTGAGGACCCCGTCCCTGGGGTCCTTCGGTTCCACGAAATCGTCCCGATCAGCCTCGCCCGCATCGATGGGTCCCGACGATCCGCTTGCCGGCTGCGCCTCGCCGCTCTCCCCCTTTGATTCGCCCGCGAATCTCACTCGGGCGGCCGCCCCGCCGCATCCGTCGCTGGGCCTTCTTCTCCTGCCGCTCGAGCCGGCGCTCCTCGCGGATCTCCTTGTCGCTCCTCGGCCGTCGGCCGTCGGGCGGGGGGCGGCCTCCGGCGGCGGGCACGCCGACGCCGGGCGCGTCCGCGGCGGCGGCTTCCGCGCCTCGCGGCGGCGGGGAAGCCCGTCCAGCAGCCGCATAGAGCCCGACGGCGCCGGCCTCGATCGAGTCCGTCCAGCATGTCCGAGCCCAGCGACTTGAGCCGCTCCTTCATGGCCTCCTGGTCGATCCGCGGATCGTTCAGCGTCCCCTTGATCGGCAGCTCGAACCGGGCGTTGTTCAGCAGCGCCGCCAGCACCGGCCGGTCCTGCCGGGGAGGATTGACGCGGAATCGGGCCACGAGGTCAAGGCGTTTCTCGAAATCGACCGAGCCCTCCAGCGCCGACCGTGCCGATCCGGCCCAGCGGGACGAGCAGCCCGCGCCGGTAGACCTTCCGATCGGCGATCCGGAACGAGATCGGGTCGCGGAGCACCAGCATCGGCCCGCCCGCGTCGGCCTGCCTCCCTCGGATCGGGCAGCAGGTCGATGATCGCCTCGGCGAGCGGACCCGGCAGGAACCGGACGTCGTCGAACAGGACGTTGCCCTCGACCGCGCGGCGGCGGCCGGCCGCGGTCGCCGGCGGCCAGCGGGAGATTCGGCGTCGAGCCCCCGACCGAGACGCGGCCCCTGGACGCGGGTCGCCCCGTCGAGCACGGGCGCGGCGTACGACAGGACGCGATGCGAGACCTCGTCGTTGACGACCGCGTCCTTGAGCGTCGAGGCCGCGCCGAGCTTCAGCCGGACCGGGCCCACCTCGGCGCGGACGAGCTCGGGCTCGAGGTGGAGGGTGCCCTCGTTGAGCCGGGCGTCGATCGGGTCGATCCGGAGCCGGCCGCCGTCGGTCCGGAGGACGACCGCGGTCTGGCCCAGCCGCATGCCGAAGATGTCCAGGGCATCGAGCTGCACGCCCAGCTCGGCGACGAGCCCCGACAGGCGATCCTCGGCGTCCGTGCCCGCCCAGCGAGCCGGCCACTCGCCATTCGCGGGGCCGGCCGGCGATGCGGGCGTTCGGCTCGACGTCCCGGCGGAGGTCGGCCTGGATCGCCTCCCAGTCGGGCGAGAGCGATCCCTTCAAATCGAGCCGTGGACCCGAGATCTCCGTCGGCCGATTGAGCGTCCCCGAGCCGTCGAGCCGGGCATAGGGGACCGCCAGCTCGAGCCGGCGGGCCGTCCAGCTTCCGTGCCTGCCCCTCGACGTCCCAGGCGGCCTGGACGGGCCGAGCCGTGCCGGGCGGTTCCCGTCCGTCGCGCCCGGCGCCGACGGCCGCCAGTTCGCGGGCGGTCGCGTCGCCGGCAGATCGTCCAGCGGGCGTCGTGCCGGTCCGGCGGTGAGGGTCGCGTCCAGCTCGCCGCGCGTCACCGAACCCGCGATGCTCGAGGGCCCAGGGCCACCCGAGACCGTCCAGCGAGACCGACGCACCGCCCAGTCACCCGGCCGGTGGACGCTGCCCTTGAACCCGATCCGGCCGGCGCCGGCTCCTTGCCGGCCCCGGCGTCGTGCCCGAGCACGACGTCCCACTCGACGGGCTGGGGATCGCGGGGGACGTCGAGCCGGATATCGGCGCGGTCGGCCAGGATGGGCTCGGCCAGCGCCGGGTCGCTGGAACCGCAGCCGGCCGCCCGTCGATCGCGACGACGAGCCGATGTCGGGCTGCTCGCGGATGATCGGCTTGAGCGTCTCGTACAGGTCGATCCGGCCGTCGTCGCGCCGCTCGATCGTCGACCTCGGCGCCGGGCAGCTCGAGGGTCGCGGTCTCCGGCCGGGCGAACAGGATCTGCCAGAGGTTCCAGTCGACGACGGCCCGATCCGCGGCGATCAGCCGGTCCCCGCGATCGTCGCGGAGGACCGCGCCGTCGATCTCGGTCGGTCCGAACCACGAGACGCGGACGGCCGCCGCCGTCCAGCGAGCCGGGCGCCAGGAGCTGCCCGGCCCGGGCGGTGAGGATGCGTCGAGCGACAGCGTCCGGCTGAGCAGTTGGGGGAGTGCCAGCGAACAGCGCCGGCCGCCGCGATCAGGACGATCAGCAAGCGCGGCCGATCGCCAGCGACGACGCGGCCTGGTGCGATCCGTCGATGTCATCGGGAGCAACCATCCTTTCGCCACGGCGGCCCGGGCCGGCTCGACCGTCGAGCCGCTCCATTCCAGGGTACTTCGTCGCCGACACGGACTGTCTCCGCACCATTCTAGCAATCCCGGCGCCGGGCGTTGGCCCGAATCCCGTCCGCCGGCGGCCGGGCGCATCGAGCCGGCCGTAGGCCCGCGGTGACGCGTTGCAACGGCTTGCCGCTTCTGGCATTGTAGGCCCTCCCGCGGCGCGAGGCGCGATGCCCGGCGTCCGGTCGGAAATCGAGGAGGGGTTTCCGTTGCCGCGGAATCGAGCGATCGACGCGGCCGGGACCAGGACCGACGTCGACGCACCCGTCCCGGCGGCCGACGGCCGGGCCTGGGGCGTCTGCTGGCTGATGTTCGCCGCGACGGTCCTGACCTACATGGACCGCCAGACGGTCTCGCTGCTGCGCGAGCCGATCAAGGCCGAGTTCGGGATCAAGCTCGGACGCCGACTTCGGCTGGGTCCTCTCGGCATTCTACCTGACCTACGCCGCTGTTGCAGGTGCCCGCCGGCTACCTGGTCGATCGCTGGGACCTCCGCCGGACGTATGCGGCGGCGGTGGCCTGGTGGTCGATGGCGGCGGCGGCGACGGCGATCGTGCCGAGCCTCGGGTCTCCTGATCGCCTGCCGGGCGATGCTGGGCGTGGGCGAGTCGTTCAACTGGCCGGTGGCGCTGCGGGTCACGGCGCGGATCCTGCCGCCCGCCGACCGGAGCCTGGGCAACGGGATCTTCAACTCGGGGGCCGCCATCGGCGCGGTGGTCACGCCGGCCGTCGTCACGTACCTGACCGCTAGCGATTCGGCTGGCGATCGTCGTTCGCGGTGATCGGCCTGGCGGGCTTCGTCTGGGTCGCCGCCTGGCTGATCCTGGTGCGCGGCAAGGTGCGCGGGCTGATGGCCGCGCCGAAGCGGCCGGTGTCGCCGCCCGATCCGCTCGAAGCCGGCCCGGGCCGTCGGGGCCTGCCCGCCGCGGTCGATCCTGGCCTTCGCCGGGGTGCCGATCCTCGCGGTGGTGGCGGGCACCGCGGGCTATCGGTCCGTACGGACTCGACGGCCGTCCTGGCTGGGCGTCGCCGTGGCGATCGTGGGGCCGCTGCTGGTCGCGGTCGGTCATCCCGATCGATCGGCTCGAGGGTGCCGCCTGGTCGGCCAGCCTGGGCGAGATCGTCCGCAGACCGACGGTTCTGGGTCCTGGTGGTGGTCTCGATCCGATCAATATCTGCTGGCACTTCCTGGTGAACTGGATCCCCAGTCCTACCTCAAGCAGGAGCGCGGGCTCGTCGTTCTCGGCGGGCAATTACCTGAGCACGATCCCGTTCCTGGCCGCCGACGCTGGCAACCCTCGGGAGGCTGGCTCTCGCGGACGACTTGCGGCGGCCGGGCGGCCGGCCGTCCGGGCGCGGCTGCTGGTGATGGCCGGGGCCGTGCCGCTGATCCTGGTCGGCCTGGGGATCGGCCAGGTCACGGAGGCCCGCTCGGCGGTGGTGCTGCTCTCGATCATCGCGGCGGGGACCGCCGCCTTCATGGTCAATTACTTCGCGTTTACCCAGGAGGTCTCGCCGCGGCATACCGGGCTGGTGGCGGGCTATCTGGGCGCATGGGGAACCTGGTCGTCGCGGGCTTCCAGCCGTTCGCCGGCCGGATGACGCGACCTGACCGGCAGCTATGCGCTGGTCTTCGCGATCATCGGGCTGGCGCCGCTGGTCGGCCTGGCGGCCTGTCGCTGGGCTGGCGCGATCGGGCGGAAGAGGTCGAGGTCCCGCCCTCCGGTCCGGGCTGACCGCCCTTTGCGAGCCCGGCGGCTGCCGCGATCCCGCTCTGCGCCGGAGCGAACGATCTGTACGAGCCTGGGGTTTTGTGGTACGACCCCGACTTCAGGTCTCGTTGCCAAACGTCATGGACGACGTAGCCCGCCCGGGAACCGGTCGGTTCCCCTTCTCGCCCGGGCGGCCATGGACAGGACTTGTCTCATCTGGCAAGGTGGTGGATGATGATCCGTTCGATTCGCCTCGCGGACGCTGATGCTGGCGCGACATTGCCTCGTGCTGGCGGCGGGTTGCGAACCGCGGCACTCGTGGAGCCGGAAGGACGACGACATGATGTCGCCGATACGCGGACAAGGACGATTCCAGCTCGTCGAAGATCATCGGCGGCAACGCGGACGACGTCAACGCGGCCACGTTCTTCAAGAACAACCGGAGCTCCGGCGGCTGGAGCTCGGAGGCCCGCGAGATCGAGAGCCACATGGGGCGAATTGAGCGCCTGCGCCGATCGGGTCAACACCGAGGTCCCGACACCCATGCGATCGATCGGTGCAGACCTTCTGGAACCGGTTGCTGGGGGACCGCGGCGAGCGCGCCGCCGCGCAGTTCCTCCGCCGCCGGGGCCTGCGGGTGCTCGCGCGCGGCTATCGCACGCGAGCTGGGCGAGATCGACCTGATCGCGCGCGACGGCGAGACGCTGGTCTTCGTCGAGGTCAAGGCCCGCCGCCAGGGTGTGCCCGCCGAGGCCGTCACGCCCGAGAAGCAGCGGCGGATCACCCTGACCGCCCTGCACTTCCTCCGCAAGCACGGACTCCTCGACGTCCGCAGCCGCTTCGACGTCATCGCCATCATCTGGCCCGACCAGCGCGGCGAGCCCAAGATCGACCATTTCGTCAACGCCTTCGAAGCCGTCGGCCGCGGCCAGATCTTCCGCTAAGCCGGTCCCATTAGGCCCAAAACGGCCCGTGCGCCGGAAAATCTTTAGAAAAGCCAAAATATTTTTAAGTCGTAGTCAACAAATCGCTTATAGCGAAAAATCTCGCCCATTTTGCAGTAGGTGCATTTATGTTTTTGCAAAGCTGATACATCCTGTTAGTAGGGGGATAACAAAAGAGGCAGGGGGTATGAGGGGGTTTTGGGGGCCGAGCATTCCAGGATGCATGCACGCTTTCATCGCTGGCCGGGATTGAGAGGGATGCTCGAGGCCAGGGATTTTCGCGTTTCGGTCGGCTGATCTCGACCACGCGAGGCTTGTGCGCGTTTTCGGCGCCTTGCCTTCTGTCTGTACTTTCCGCGATTTCTTGCATTCAAACCATGCAGGACAGAACTCGGCGATTGCGGCCATGTCGTCCGCAACGCTTGGGCAGTCCCTGCGTCTCAACCTGGTCGGTCGAGTCGTGGAGTCATCCGCCCGACGACTCAAGCCGGGCCTCCAAGCTTCGACAATGCATCGGCAATCTCCCTCGCTTCATCGGCGCTCAATTCGACGGGATCGCCGAATCGTGTGGCCGCCTTGGGATGGATCGACGAGTCCTGCTCGATCCAGGCGTAGGCGTCGTCGGCAGGATGAACGACGCCGGAATCGGCGCGAGCTAGCCCGGAAATTTCACACGATCTTTTAATAATATAGTTGTGCGGCGGCCTTACTTCTGTTAGGATATGTGGTTACGACGATCACCATCCTTCGGAAGAAAGGCCGCCGCTATGACAGAGTGTAATCGCGACCCCCTCAACTTTTCCAGCATCGGCTCCAAGTCCGTCGTCGCCGATTTCCTCGGGGGTCGGCTGACGTCCGATGCCGGGGCCATCCTCCTTCGCGAGGTCGGCGAGAGCACCGGCCTGTTCGACGCCGTCAACGCGGCGATCCCGGACCCTAGAGATCCCATCTTCATCGTCCATGACCAGCGGACCATGATCGCCCAACGGGTCGTGGCCATCGCCCTCGGCTACGAGGACCTCAACGACCACCAGACCCTGCGAGCCGACCCCGCCCTCCAACTGGCCGCGGGGGTCGTCCCCGACGAGGAGCGGAAACTCGCCTCCCCTCCGACCCTCTGCCGCCTGGAGAACCGTATCGAGCGTAAGACCCTGGTCCAAATCGCCGGGGTCCTGGTCGACCAGTTCATCGCGTCTCATGCCCGGCCGCCGGAGCACCTGATCCTCGATTTCGACGCCACGGACGATCCCGTGCACGGCCACCAGGAGGGACGTTTCTTCCACGGCTATTATGACAATTATTGCTACTTGCCTCTCTATGTCTTCTGCGGCGACGAACTGCTGACGGCCTACCTGCGGCCGAGCAAGATCGACGCCAGCAAGCACAGCCGCGCGCTCTTGAAGTTACTGGTACGGCGGCTCCGTCATGCCTGGCCCGATGTGAAGATCACCTTCCGGGCCGACAGCGGCTTTTGCCGTTGGAGACTGATGCGGTGGTGCGATTCCAACGGGGTCGGCTACGTGCTGGGCCTGGCTCGCAACCCCGCCTTGGAGCGCCTGGCCGCCGACTGGGTCGCGCGGGCCGAACGCCAATTCCGGAAGACGGGCCAGCCACAGCGGATCTTCGGCTCGTTCGCTTACCAGGCCGGGAGCTGGGACCGACCGCGACGAGTGATTGTCAAGGCCGATGCACGGCCCAGGGACCCAACCCGAGGTTCATCACAGTCAACGTGCCGGGTGATCCCCAGGAACTCTACGAGGACGTCTACTGCCAGCGGGGCGACATGGAGAACCGGATCAAGGAGCAGCAATTGGACCTGTTCGCCGACCGGACCAGTTGCCACCGGTTCCTGGCCAATCAGTTCCGCCTCCTCTTGAGCTCGGTGGCTTACATCCTGATCCAGACGCTGCGACGAACGGCGTTGCCGGGGACGGACCTGGAGCACGCGCAGGTGGGGACGATTCGGCTCAAGCTGTTCAAGGTGGCAGCGAGGGTCGTGGTGACCGCTCGGCGCGTGGTGTTGCACCTGGCGACCAGCTACCCGTTCCGAGATCTTTTCCGAGCGGTCGTTGATCGCGTCACGAGCGCATCCATCCACGAGAGGGCGGGAGTCGGCTGAGCGCGGTGAAAGCCGGAGTGCGCCCGGCCCTCGCTGAGCGGGGGAAAGGGGGAACTGCGCGCCCGCGACCGATCAGGGCGGCTGCTCGCGGGCAACACAGCGGGTTCCGTTTATGGGATGCCCGACCGGGACGCTTGGCGGCCGTGTGAAATATCCGGGCTAGCACGCGTGTCATTCTCGATTCGTGTGCCCGCTTTTTTCGGCCTTCAAACTTCCCCTGGCCGCGCCCCGCGCAGGACCTGTGCCACCAGCTCGTCGCCGTATCTCTCGGTCAACGGGGCGTGCCGCACGAGGAGCCGAAAGTAGATTGGGCCGAAGATCGCGTCGAGCAACAGTTCGGGGTCGATGCCGATCGCGAACTCGCCTGCCGACTTGCCCCTCTCGACGTCGGCGACGGTGGAGGCCCGCCGCGGGGCAATGAGCCGTTCGTATAATTCCTTCAGGACGGCCGGCTCGCCCTGGCCTTCGGCGATCAGGTCGGCCATCACCTTGCCGGATAATCCGTTGAACTCCCGGATCAGCCCGCGGACCTTGGCCCGGATGACCTCCTCCGCCGTTCCGACCTCCGGCTCTTCGATGCCGGCGGCGATCCGCTCGTCGAACATGGCGAAGATGAGCGCGGCCTTGGACGGCCACCACTTGTAGAGCGTCGGCTTTCCCACCCCGGCCCGCCTGGCAACCGCCTCCATCGTCAGGTCGCGGGCGGGCCGCTCCTTCAGCAGCTCATAGACCGCGTCCATGATCGCGGCGTGCGACTCCGCCGCCTCGCTGCGGGGCCGGCCCGGTCTGTTCTTGCGGGGGGGTGGCTCAGCCATACCGATACAATAACGAAACGGGCCGGAAATACAATTGACAAGTCCTGCCGCCCGCCCTATATTACTTAACGTAAAGTAAATCAATTTGCCCGATCCCGCAGCCAGGTGGCGGGGCGAGGGGATTGAGAGGAGGGCGGGACGATGGCGGAGAAGTACCAGCTCGGGACCGTCCTGGTCGCGGGGGTCGAGACGGCCGTGTTCGGCATCGGCGGCGAGCTCTTTCCCCTGTCCGTGCTCGCGCTGGATCGGGAGCCGCCCGCCTCGATCGCCCGGATCTTCGAGGACTGGCCCCACTGGGGGCCCCGGCTGGACGAGGCCGTCGAGCGGCTCTGGACGTCCGCGAGCCGTCCTCCGTCGTTGCGCGCCCGACGTGCGCTGGCTTCCGCCGATCCTCTATCCCCGCAAGCTGGTCTGCCTCGGCGCGAACTACACCGACCACGTCGACGAGATGAAGGCCGCCCCGCTCAAGGTCCCCTACGCCTTCCTCAAGCCGCCCACCACGACCCTGACCGGCTCCGGCTCCGACGTGACGCTGCTCAGGCAAGCCCGGATGAACGACTGGGAGGTCGAGCTGGCCGTCGTCATGGGCCGGAGGGCCAAGGACGTGACCGAGGGCGACGCCCTGGATTACGTCGCCGGGTACGCGGTGATCAACGATGTCTCGGCACGCGACTGGATCGCCGACAAGCCCGAGGTGGGCATCGACTGGGTCATGCAGAAGGCGCCCGACGGCTACGCCCCGATGGGCCCGATGATCACGCCCGCCGCGTTCGTGCCCGACCCGCAGGTGCTCGACCTGGAGCTGACCGTCAACGGCCAGGTCATGCAGAAGTCGAACACGTCGAGGATGGTCTTCACTGTCAGGCAGATCATCGCCCACCTCTCGAGGTTCCTGACGCTGGAGCCGGGCGACGTGATCGCCACCGGCACGCCCTCGGGCACCGGCTACGGCCGCAAGCCGCAGGTCTTCCTCAAGCCGGGGGACGTCGCCCGCGCGACCATCTCCGGCCTGGGCACCCTCGAGAACCGCTTCGTCTGAGTTGTCCCGCGCGAGATCGGCCGAGACAACACCAGGGACCTCTTCAAGCTCGACGCCCGGGCCCGTGGCTGTCATCGGGCACGACTGGACCCTCACAACCTCGGGAGACTGACCGATGCCCACATCGCCCGTCAAGACGACACGCGTGATCGCCGTCGAAGAGCATTTTTGCACGCCGGAGTTCCCGGACGAGATAACGAACCTCGAGGAGGGTCCCGGCGAGGACGCCGAGAGGGCTTACATGGACGGCGTCTATAAGGACCCGGTGATGCGCCGGCGCCTCGTGGACCTCGACGTGCGGCTGGAGGAGATGGACGCCTCGGGTACCGATGTCGCGGTCCTCAGCCTCAACACGCCGGGCGTGCAATTCTATCGCGATGCGGATCGCGCGACCTCGCTCGCGAGCGAGATGAACGATCGCACGGCCGAGATCATCAGGGCGCATCCGACGCGGTTCGCCGGCCTCGGCAGCCTCGCGCCGCAGGATCCGGAACGCGCCGCGCGGGAATTGAAGAGGATTATGGGGCCACTCGGGCTCGGCGGCGTCATGATCCATTCGCACACGCTCGGGCACTATCTCGACGAGCCGCGGTTCGAGCCGATCCTCCGCGCCGCCGAGGAGGAGGATGCGACGATCTACCTCCACCCTCGGGTCCCGAGCCCGAAGATGCTCGAACCCTACAGGGGTTACGGCATGTTCGCCGCCGTCTGGGGCTTTCAGGCCGAAGCGGGCACCCACGCCGTCCGGCTGATCATGAGTGGGGTGTTCGATCGGCACCCAAAGCTGAAAATCGTGCTCGGCCATTGCGGCGAGGCGCTGCCGTTCTGGATGTGGCGGCTCGATAACATCCACGAGCGAACCTACCGCTGGGCGGGTGACAAGCTCGGCATGGTCAAGCTCGAGCTGAAGCCGAGCGAGTACCTCCTCCGCAATTTCGCGGTCACCACGAGCGGGATGGACGACTTCGACGTCCTCGCGTACTGCATCGGCAAGCTCGGCGCGGAGAACGTCCTGTTCGCCATCGACTACCCTTATGAAGACAGTTTAACCGCGACAACGTTCCTGGCGCAAGCGGCCCTGGGCGACGAACAGCGAGCACTCGTCAGCCACCGCAATGCGGAGCGGCTATTCCGAGTGCCGCAGAACGCGGCCCGATCGTCGGGCGCGATGTGGCAACTGAGCGGACCCTGACCATGACACCAGAAAGTGAGGACCGACGATGACCTGGTACCTGATCTTGCGACGGAATGTCAAGCCGCCGAAGGAATGGACCGTGAGCCTCGACGAGCACCTCGCCTGGATGCGGCGGCAGCACGAGGCCGGGTCCATCCTGTTCTCGGGGCCGAGCGCCGGGCCGTTCACGGAGAGCTCGCTCGGGATCTACGTCGTCCGGGCCGGCTCGCGCCCCGAGGCCGAGGGGATCGCCTCGACCGACCCATTCACGGCGGCGGGATTTTGCACCTTCGACCTCATCGAATGGCACATCGATCAGGTCCTGGGCGTCGGGCCGTTCACGGCCGCGCAAGCCAAAGCTCTCGCCCAGGGGTGACCCCGTCGGGCGGCCGGGGATGCAAGACCGCGCCGATGAGTCATTCTCAGAAGAGACCCGAGAGGAGACTGCAACCATGGTCAACGTCCTGAAGATCGGCCATGCCGAGTTCATCGTCAAGGACCTCTCCGCCTCGACCGCCTACTACTCGGAGGTCCTGGGCCTGACGGTCACCGAGAGCGATCCCAAGGCCGCCTACCTGGCCAGCACGATCGATCATCACTCGATCATCCTGCGGGCTGGGGGCGAGAACAGGCTTGCCAAGATCGCCTTCCAGATCGCACCCGGCGACGAGGGCGACGCGGTGAATGACCTGGCGGGGCACGGGCTGAAGGCGGAGCGCCTCAGCGACCCCGAGCCGGGCATCGGGCGGGCGGTCCGTACCGCCGACCCCGACGGGTTCGCGATCGAGCTGTACGCGGAGCCGGAGGTCAATTCCCGGCCGTACGGCCACATCGGGATCATGCCCTTCAAGCTCGGCCACGTCGCGCTGCTTTCGACCGACGTGGAGAAGAGCGTCGCCTTCTACCGCGACGTCCTGGGCTTCCGCTTCTCCGATTCGCTGAAGAAGGTCTTCTACTTCCTCCGCTGCGGGGCCGACCACCACACGATGAACATATTCGCCGGCGAGCACTCGGCGATGCAGCACATCGCCTTCGAGCTCAACGACTTCACGCACGTGCGGGCGGCCTGCGACGTCCTCCGCCGGCACAAGATCCCGGTGCTCTGGGGCCCGTTGCGGCACGGGATCGGCCATAACATCGCCGTGTATCACAAGAACGTCGACGGGCAGATCGTCGAGGTCTTCGCCGAGCTCGACGCGATGTCCAACGAGGGCCTGGGCTACTTCGACCCCCGGCCCTGGCACGAGGACATCCCGCAGCGGCCCAAGGAGTGGACCGACGTCGAGGCCGCCTCCAACCTGTGGGGGTTCCCGCCGCCGAAGGAGTTCACGGCCGGCGTCGGCGGGGCGGCCATGGCGATGGGCGGCAATCCCGCATGATCGGGGCCGGGAGAGGAGAATCTGTGATGACGCGACCGATTCACGTCCTTGGCTTCGCCGGCAGCCTCCGCAAGGGGTCGTACAACGCCGCCCTCCTGGCGGCGGCCGGGGAGCTGCTCCCCGACGGCATGACCCTGGAGCGCTTCGACCTGGCCCCGCTGCCGATCTTCAACGAAGACCTGGCGGCCGGAGGTTTCCCCGACCCGGTCGGCCGCTTCCATGAGCGGATCGCGGCGGCCGACGCCCTGCTGATCGCGACCCCGGAATACAACCACTCGATCCCTGGCGTGCTGAAGAACGCCATCGACTGGGCCTCGCTGCCGCCGAAGGAGTCGCCTTTGAACGACAAGCCCGTCGCGGTCCTCGGGGCGGCGATCGGGACGCTGGGTAAGGTTCGGGCGCAGGTCCACCTCCGGGTGGTCTGCGCCTATCTGAACATGCACGTCCTCAACAAGCCCGAGGTCTACGTGGGCCGCGCCCGCGACAAGTTCGACGCCTCCGGCCGGCTGACCGACGAGGAGACCCGTCGCCGCGTCGGCGACCTGCTCACCGCGCTTGGGGCCTGGACAACGAGACTTCGCGAGGTAGGAAAAACATGACAAACTCACCGAAAATGATCGCTCCTCACTACCACGTCCAGTCCACCGCGAAAGACTTGCGCGACGGCTTCCCGTACTTCGCTTATCACGAGTCGGTATCGGCGTTGTGGTCGCGGAAGTGGCGCCCGTTGTGCGCCGCCGGCATCTACCCATTCACCGACGCGAATGTCACGGATTTCGAGCCGATCTTCGCCGAGCTGATCGCGGTTTCGAACGACGACCCGGCCATCCTGCATCGACCTGACGATTACGCGAAGCCCTTCTTGCCCGCCGGGCAGCGACTCGTCGCCGAGGCGGAAGACGCCTCGGCGAAGGGGAACCGCGACATGGCGAGAGACTTCTTCCTCCGCGGGGCGGCGGTTTATCGCATCGCCCGCTTCCCGATCAACCGATCGCCGCTCAGCCAGGAGGCCTGGGAGAGGGGCAAGGCCGCCTACGAGATGGGCGGTCGACTGCTCGATCCGCCGAGCGTCCCGTTGGCCGTCCCGTTCACCCATGCCGCCCCGTCGGCCGGCGATCGCGACACCGCCATCCAGGCCTATCTTCGCCTGCCCAGGGGCAGCAAGCCGGCGAGCGGCTGGCCGGTCATGCTCCTCATCTGCGGGCTGGATGCCTACAAGACGGACCATACGCCGCGCACCCAGCAACACGTCGATCGCGGCTATGCGACGCTGAGTTTCGAAATCCCGGGCACGGGCGATTGTCCGGCCGCGCCGAACGATCCGACCTCGTCGGATCGGGTCATGAGCAGCGTGCTCGATTGGGTGGCCGCAACCGCATCCCATCACGAACTTGATCCGAAGAAGGTGATCGCGCGAGGACTCAGCACGGGCGGCTACGATGCCTTTCGCGTCGCGCACACGCACGCAGATCGGCTCTTCGCCGTCGTCGCGCAGGGCGGCGGGTGCCATCACATGTTCGACCCGGCCTGGATCCGTGCACAAGACCAGATGGAGTACCCGTTCGCCCTGGCCGAGCGCTCGCGTACAAATTCGGCTACCGCGAGCCCGACCATGCGGCCGCCGTCGCCCGGTACACGGCCGAGGGTCGCAAATTCAGCCTGGTGGATTCGGGTATCATCGGGACGCCGACATGCAAACTCCTCGTCATCAACGGCATGGAGGACTCGATTTTTCCCATCGAAGACAGCTTCATCGCGGCGACTCAGGGCGTCAAGAAAGACCTCATCGCACGAGGTGACCGTGCGCACATCGCCAATCCGGGAGCAGAAAAAATTGTCTATGAATGGGTCGACAATGCTGTCGCCGGCGGGGAATAAATGTTCTCGCCCCCTAGAATGGGGCTTCGATTCGGCGGATTCAAGTCCTGTCCCGATAGACAAGTTCGCCTAGGTGCCGGATGACTGGAGCAGGCGGACGATGAACCTGGTGGGCTTACGGACCGCCCTGGAGCTTCGGCCGGCACATGAATCATTTTAAGCAGTAGAGTCGAGGAGTGACGCGGTGGCTGATGCTCCGTTTCCACTC
>CAVYTQ010000033.1:0-8636 GCA_963771445.1 uncultured Planctomycetota bacterium
ATCGTGCAACACCGTTTCTGTAAATTCCCGGGCTGAAGTCGGGCGGGTCAGGCCGGCCCCATCGTCAGGTACTTCCGGTTCGTCTCCCACTCGTCGCTCACTTCCATCAGCACCGCACTGACCAGCCGGAGCAGCGAGGCGTCGTTGGGGAACAGCCCCGCCACCCTCGTCCGTCGCTTCAACTCCTCGTTCAGCCGCTCCAGCATATTGCTCGTCCGCAGCCTCCGCCGGTGCGCCCGGGGCAGGGCGAAGACGGCCAGCCCCTCGGCGAAGTTCGCCTCCAGCCACTCGGCCAGCTTGGGGGCGCTCGTGCGGTACTTCGTCGCCGCCGATCCCAGCCGGCGCTCGGCCTCGGGCCGGTCGGGGGCGTCGAAGACCGCCCGCAAATCGGCCACGACCTCGGCCTGCATCTCGGCCCTCGGGACGTAGGCCAGGGCGTTCTTCATCAGGTGGAGCTGGCATCGCTGCCACGGCACGCCCGTGAGCCGGGCCTCTAGGGCGGGCTTGAGCCCGCCGTGGGCGTCGCTGACGACCAGCTTGACCCCGTGCAGGCCCCGGGCCGACAGCGAGGCGAGGAAGTCACGCCAGTGGACCCCGGCCTCGGACAGCGAGACGCTGACGCCCAGGACCGACCGCCTGCCCTCGGTGTCGATCCCGATGGCCACCGGGACCGCACACGAGCGGACCTGGCCGCCGTGGCGGACCTTCTCGTAGCGGGCGTCGAGGATCAGGTACGGCACCTCGCCGAGGGGCCGGGACCGCCACTTCTCCAACTCGGCGTCCAACGCCTGGGCGGCCCGGCTGACCTGGGCGGTGGTGACCTCCAGCCCGCAGAGCTGCTCGGTGATGGCGGCGACCTTCCTCGTCGAGACGCCCTGGACGTACATCTCGGCGACGGCCAGCTTCAGCGCCCGCTCGCTCCGCAGTCCCTTCTCCAGGGCCGAGGGGTAGAACTCCACCCCCCGGGCCTGGGGCACGGCCAGGGTGAGGGCGCCGACCCGGGTCTGGACGGTCTTGGGCTTGTAGCCGTTGGCGTAGCCGGTGCGGCCCTCGGCCCGCTCGTAGGGGCCGGCCCCGAGCACGGCGGCCCGCTCCAGCTTCATGACCTCGTTGAGCAGGACCCGGAGGGCGTCGGCCAGCCCATCGAATCCCTGCTCGGCCAGGAGTTCCCCGATCTCGTCGAGGGCGGTAGTCTGCATCTGGTGGGTCATCGTCGGTCGTCTCCCTTGGTGTTGGTTGGCACCTTCCAAGGGACCGGCGGTGGCCCGCCGCTTCAAGCCCGATCCCCGCCCAGGGGGGCGGGGAATTTACAGAAACCAGGATGCACTACCGCCGGGGCCGAAAAAAAGGGGTGAGCGGCGATCAGGCGCCGGGCCGGTCGCGCGGCGGCTTCGGGGCCAAGGTCCACATCGCCGTCGATGCGCTGGGCAACCCGGTGCGGCTGATCCTCACCGGAGGGCAGGCCGCCGACGTGACCCAAGGCGGTACGTTGATCGCGGGCATCGGGGCCGAGCACGTGATCGCGGACAAGGGCTACGACAGCAACGAGCTGGTCGCGGCGATCGAGGCCGGCGGGGCCGAGGCGGCGATCCCTCCGCGGTCGGACCGGAAGGAGGAGCGTGAATATGGCAAGCATTTATACAAGGACAGGAACCTGATCGAGCGGTTCATCAACCGGGCCAAGCAGTGCCGGCGGATCGCGACACGCTACGAGAAGACCGCCCGCAACTACCTGGCGTTCTGGCAGTTGGCCTCGATCATGATCCTCCTGGCCTGATTGTCAGTACGGCCTAAGGAACCCTGATCGCCGAACGTCGTGCCAAGGCAACGGCCGAGGATTAAGGCTGGCGTCCAGATAGCGATCTGGACGAGCAAGATTCGCCCGCAGGCGGGACTTGGTGCAGGTTTCTCATCGGCCATGGTGCGATCCCACGACGATCGTTCCGAAGTTACCACCAACCGAGGATCGCCCGATCATAGCCGACCCACCCCGGAATGGGGGTTTAGCATCAGGATCGGTTTAGCATCACAGGTTTAGCACCAGGCCGAGGTTTAGCATCAAAAGCCGCCGCGGGATGGCCCGAATCCTGGATGAGCGGGGATCCCCATGCTATCAGTCATCCCGGATGACGGCCCATCCTCGCTCCTCAAGCCGCCCGCACCGCGCGGTCGATCATCCCCAGCGCCGCCGCCAGCGAGGCGGCCGCCGCCGCCATCAGGTAGATCGCCGCGGACTGCACCGTGCCGGTCGCATGGACCAGCCAGGTCGCGACCAGCGGGGCGGTGCCGCCGCAGAGCGCCTGGGCGGCGTTGTACCCCATCGCCATGCCGCTGTAGCGGGTCCGCGTCGGGAACAGCTCGACGAACGCCGCGGGGCACGGCCCGAAGTAGAGGCCGGCGGCCACGGCCATGCCGAGCGGCGCCGCGAGGGCCGACGCATAAGCCCCGGCGCTCCAGGACGGCGAAGAGCGGCATGGCGATGACGAGGTACGAGATCGCGCCGAGGCAGAGAGCCCGGCGCCGACCGATCCGATCCGAGAGCCGGCCCCCGGCCGGCAGCAGCGCGGTCAGGGCCGCGAGGGCGATCGCGTTGGACGACAGGGCACCCTCCAGGGGCGGCCGGCGCAGGTCGGGCCAGCCAGGTCGGGAGCCAGACGAACGGCATGTAGAAGCCGACCGACATCAGGATGCCCAGGCCGAACGTGGCGCAGGATGGCCCCGCGGTCGTGCCGCAGCGCGTCGCGCACCGGCGAGCGGGCGAGCGTGCCCTGGCTCGCCTCCCGCTCGAAGTCGGGGCTCTCGCCGATGTCCCGGCGGAGCCAGATCCCCGCCACGCCGACGAGGATGCCGCAGACGAACGGCACTCGCCAGCCCCACCCGTGCGGCAGCAACGCCGCCACCAGCGCGGCCACGCCGGAGCCGAGGAGTGTGCCCAGGTTCGCGCTGCAGGACGTCCAGCTCCCCAGCAGACCGCGGCGTGACGCCGGCACGTGCTCGCCGAGGAAGGAGATCGAGCCGATGAACTCGCCGCCGACGCTGATCCCCTGCAGCGCACGGATGAGCGTGAGCGCGATCGGCGCGGCCAGGCCGATGTCGTGATAGGTGGGCAGGAGGCCCATCAGAGTCGTCGGCGCGGCCATGAGGAGCACGGAGAGCTCCCGGGCCTTCTTGCGCACGATCCTGTCCCCGATCTGCCCGAAGATCAGGCCGCCCACCGGCCTCAGGGCGAACGCGAGGGCGAAGACGCCGTAGGTCGCCAGCAGCGACGCGACCCGGCTCTCGGACGGGAAGAACAGCCGCCCGATCGTCGGCGCGAAGAAGCCATACAGGGCGAAGTCGCACCATTCCAGGACATTGCCGATAACGCCTGCGGCGACGGTGCGCATCCCGGACGTCGCCCGCGGCGCGACATCCGCCTCCATCGCCTCGCTCATCGTCTTCCCGCCTTCGGGGTGATCGTGGGGATCGGGCAGCCAGCCTAAGGTGTCGATCCCTCCGCCACAAGCTCTCGCCCTCATCCGGGGGCCGCCCTCGTTCCGACTCTGCAGGCCGGCCCGTCCCCATCCTCCGCAAGAGTATAGTGTGCCGGCTCGAATCCGTTCCCGGATCAAGACCGGCATGCGGTCGTTGCGCGTCATCGCCTGGCAATCGTGCGTACGGTCACAAGCCAATGCTTCGGCGAAGAATGGTGCGAGAGTCGGACCCTCGGGTTGCTCTCCGGCTACTGCGACAAGGCGAACCTATGAAGTCATCCAACTCGACGTTGTCGCAATTCTTCGCCTAGATTGCGTATTGCCCCTTTCCGTGCGCTTTTGCTAACGTCGTACGTGGACCGGCGATGACGCCGACCTCATCCCAGGGGCGATGATGCAGATGACGCACGAAGTCCAACCCCGCGTCGGGGTGCGGCGAACCCGTCGGCATGGTGGGTGGAGATGTCCGCGAATTCCGACCGGGACGAGGTGCGGGAGGAGATCGGCAGGCTCATCCGGCTGGGCGAGGTCACCGTCAGGCCCCGCCCCGATGACCCGGAGCGCGTCGAGGTTATCCCGCGCGACCCACAGGGGGGTCATGCCAAAGATGCGGATTAATTCGACATAGATAGCACATGTCGAATATTTTCCTCATGGTTGTTATCCGGCCCTCGGCGGGATAGACTCTGCGGCAGGTCAGGTTCGGCCACGGCTGCCCCGACCGCCGACCGCTCTCGCGACGCTGCGGGGGCGGCTTTTTTGTTTCGAAAGAGGGGGCGGCTAGGGACGCCCGAGGATGGAGCGACCGCTAATCTGATCATCCGTCCACAGACCGGCTAGAATCCCGGTATGCGGATCATCCTGAGCGGCGACCGACGCTGTTACACGCCTGACCTCGCCGAGCAGGTCGTGAGCCGGCTCATCCTGCGCTATGGGCGACGATCGCCGGGACGGGGATCGGGATCCACTCCTCCCGCGGCCGCGGCCGCCGGCAGGTCGCCTCGCCGGCCCGGGGCCCGCGCATCGGGGGCTTCCTCGGGACGACGTACGTGTACCGGTTGGCGTACGCCGTGCCGGTGTAGGCCGGGTCCGACAGGATGCGGTGGACCACGCAGCCGGACCACAGCCGCTTGCCGTCGCGGGGCCGCCACGGCCCCTGGGCCAGCCGCTTCAGGATCTGCCGGACCTTCCGAACGCCCTCGACGGCGATCCCGGTGAACCTCTGGGGAACCCAGGTTCACCAGAACAACCCTCTATGAACAATAGGATTGCGTCGCGCAGCGGATCTGGTGAACCTCGGGCGGGCCCGAGGCAATTCTCGGAGGAACCGGCCGGAAGGCGACCCGATCCCGCAAGATCTCTCGCCGGTTCCCCCGAGGTTCACCAGGTCCACCGGCCGTCGCAAGACCTCTTCCCGTAGGCACTTGAGCGAGGTGAATCTCGGATAGACCGAGGTTCACCCGCCCACGCCTCAGCCGACGAGCCCGACCGGTCAAGTCGGTCGTCACGCCCGGCATCCCCCCTCACCCCTAAATCGTTGGCGGAATCGCGCCACGATCCTTTGATGGGCCTTCGCTCGCGGTATGTCGCAGCCCGAGCGAGTTCGATCGGCCGCCCGTCGGCGAGGCAGCCATCCGACGAAGGGTCTCCGCCGCGTTGGAGCCCGGCGGTCGCGGGCAAAACCCCATCCCTCACGCCCCGCCCGGCCCGCCGCCCGTCTGCGGCGGCCTGGACACATCCACCTTGTCCCCTCGGGGACGGTCACGACGACCGTCCCGACCCGGGGCGGTCGGCCCGCTCCTCCCCGAGGCCGCCGCCATGGGGCTCGCCTTCCCGCCCCGCCCATCGTCGACGCCCGTCCACAATGCCTTCCTCGATCAGCTGCCGCTGATCGATCGAATCCTCCGCGGCAAGTTCCGGACCTGGCCCGCGGATAACCGGGCCGAGGCGGTCGCCGACGGTCGCGCCGCCTGGCACGCCTGGTCGGGCCGACTGCGCCGCGGCTGCAACCCGCTGGAGGTCGGCCCGGCGGGGATCGCCGCCGAGGCCGCCCGCGACGTGAGGCGCGGCCGGCCGGCGGCTCGGCGCAGGCCGGGGCGGTCCCGTCGCCGCCGACGTCTACACCGCCCATGACCGGGACGCCGACGGCAGCAGGTTCCTCGGCGTCGACTCCCGGTCCGCCCCTGTGTGCCGGCGGCCCGATCCGGCCACGGCCCGACTGGACCTCGGGTGGCAGCCTCTGCACGCCGGCCGACGAGGCATGCTCCCGGCCCGACTTCGCCGACCGGAGGGGCCGGCTGCCCGCGAGGGAGCGGGATCGAGGCCTAAAATGTTGGAGAAATTGCGCCACGATATCGTGATGGGCCGTCTATCGCCGGCGGCCCCGACGCCCCTGAGGAGGACAACCGCGTGTCGCACGTCGTGACGATCGAGGCCGAGGCCCGCGACCCGGCGGCCGTCGCCGCCGCCTGCCGCCGCCTCGGCCTGCCCGCGCCCGTCACGGGCACGGCGAAGCTCTTCGAGGGCGAGGCCACCGGGCTGCTCGTCCGCCTGCCCGGCTGGCTCTACCCGGCCGTCGTCGAGCCGGCCACCGGCAAGGTCCGCTACGACAACTACGGCGGCTCGTGGGGCGACCCGGCGCAGCTCGGATTGTTCCTCCAGGCCTACGCCCTGGAGAGGGCCACGGCCGAGGCGCGGAAGAAAGGCCATACCGTCACCGAGCGTGCCCTGGCCGACGGGTCGATCAAGTTGACCGTCACGGTCGGGGGTGGCGCGTGAAGACCATCGAGATCACCGTCGACCGGGACGGCCGCGTGACGGTCGAGACGAGGGGCTTCGCCGGCGGGCATCGTGCCGCGAGGCGAGCCGGTTCGTCGAGGAGGCCCTCGGCGCCCGGACCTCCGAGCGGCTCACCGCCGAGTTCTACCAGGGCCAGGAGGCCCGACCGGACCTCCGCCAGTCGAGCTGAGCCCGCCCGCCTACCCCCTCCCGCCGTCCCCATCGCCGACACCCGAGGAGCCACCCGATGACGCTCTCCGAGCGCCTCAGCGAGCTCGTGCGCGCCGCCTTCAGCGGCCTCTACGTCGTCAGCCGCGAGCACGACGACGCGGCCGAGGAGATCGCCGCCCTCTGCCGCGCCCAGGGCTGGTCGCTGGCCTGCTGGGACGCCGACCGCGGCCTCGACCTGCCCGGACGACCCGCCGAGCCCGGCGGCGCCGACCCGATCGCCGCCGTCCGCGCCCTGGCGGCGCTCGCCACGCCCGACGGGACGGCGATCCTGGTCCTGCGCAACTTCCACCGCTACCTCGGCTCGCCCGAGGTGGCCCAGGCGCTCGACACCCGGCTCTCCGCCGGCCGGCGCGAGCGCACCTTCGTCGTGGTCCTGGCGCCGCTCGGTGCAGCTCCCGCCGGAGCTCGAGGCGCAGTTCGTCGTCGTCGAGCACGAGCCCCCCGGCCGCGGCCAGCTCGAGGCGATCGCCCGCGGCGTCGCCACCGAGCCGGGCGAGCTTCCCGAGGGCGACGGGCTGGGGGCCGTGCTCGACGCGGCGGCGGGGCTGGCCCGCGCCGAGGCCGAGGGGGCCTTCGCGCTGTCGCTGGTCCGCCACGGCCGGCTCCTGCCGGCGCCGCTCTGGGAGATCAAGGCCGGCATGCTCCGGAAGTCGGGCCTGCTGGCCCTGCACCGCGGCGGCGCGTCGTTCGCCGGGCTGGGCGGGCTCGACGCGCTCAAGGCGTTCTGCTCGCGCGCCCTGCGGCCCGGCCGGCCGGCCGGGGTCCGGGCCCGCGGGCGTGCTGCTGCTCGGGCCGCCCGGCTCGGGCAAGTCGCAATTCGCCAGGGGCTGCGCCGTTTAACGGCTGATAGCATCATCTCCACAGGAGATCAGGACTTGACTGACGTCCTGGGGTCAATGCCTTCAAGGTGCACCGCCGAGTCCAACGGCGGCCCGTCAGCCTACCCCGAAAGGGGGAAGCTAAAACAGCATGGCATTAAAGCGGCGGCCGGACCCAGTTGCGAGGGGACGCCGCGCCGCGAGACCCGCCCCCCATGGTCAAGGCTGGATTGCTTGAACCCTAGGGCGTGTTGACGAATTGTGGGGGCCTTGGTTTGCTGGAGGGCCTTCGCCGATGACCTTGGATCTTACCCCGCAGCGAGCCCCCCGTCATGGACGATGCCCGCCTGATGCTCGACGACGCCACCTGGGACCGCTTCGCCGCCGCCATCGCCGACGCCAAGTCCGCCGCCGGCGCCCCGCCGGCCCTAGCGACCGCGACTTCGTCGAGGCCGTCCTGTACCGCGCCTGCGCCGGCTGCCCCTGCGCGACCTGCCCGCCCGCTTCGGCGCCTGGGACGCCGTGTACCAGCGGTTCCGCCGCTGGGGGTGAACGGCACCTGGTCGGCGCTGTTCGCGGCCCTGCCGGGCGACCTGCAGGCCGTCGCGGCCCTGTTCGTCGATAGCACGGTGGTCCGTGCCGACCAGCACGCCGCCGGGGCGCCGAAAAAAAGGGGGCCAATCCTGCGCAGGCGATCGGGCGGAGCCGGGGGGGCCTGACGACCAAGCTGCACGTCGCCGCGTCCGACGAGCGGACGGCCCTGGCCGTCGTGCTCACGCCCGGTCAGGCGGGAGACGCGCCCCGGTTCGCCGGGCTGCTGGGCGCCGTGCCCGGGGCCTGCCCGGTGGGCTCGGTGGCCGCCGACAAGGCGTACGACAGCGACGCGATCCGCGCCCTGCTGGCCGCCCGGGGTGCGGAGGCGGTGATCCCGTCGCTGGCCTGCCGCAAGGAGCCGATCGAGCACGACGCGGCCAAGTACAGGGAGCGGAACCGGGTGGAGTGGCTGTTCAACCGGCTGAAGCAGTTCCGCGCCGTGGCCACGCGGTACGACAAGCTGGCCTGCACGTTCCTGGCGCTCATCCATCTGACGGCAGCATTCGTGATGGCTTCCTAATTCGTCAACACGCCCTAATCCCCACGTCTGAGAACTGGCGCCTGGAAATGCAACTGATACCAGGAGCAGACGCCGCACCCCCGATGTGCTTTGGGTCGGGGGTGAAGTCACGGGGTCTGGTGGCCGCAATGAGCGGTGAGGGGATGAACAGGGGACCTACCGGGGGCTATCACGTGCTATCTGACCGGAACTCGGGATCTCCTAGGGGGCGCGAGCCCTGGT
>CAVYTQ010000034.1:0-13927 GCA_963771445.1 uncultured Planctomycetota bacterium
CGGCTGGCAGCCTGGGCGGCCGATCCAAGGACCACGATCCCCCCAGCTCCAGGCCGCCCTGGGCGAGGCGATCAAGGCCGAGCCGAGGTCAGATTGGGATTCTTATGCACTTAAAATTCGTTATATCCACATGCTGAGCATGTTGGATGGGCCGATGTGCCCGAACGTTCGGGAGAAGGTCGAGGGGGAACGGACCTATCGACTGGGCGATTTGCAGGCGCCGGTCGGCGTGATCGAATCCGGCGAGGCGGTGCGCCGTCCGCCCTCTTGCGCGAGCCCGAGCGCAGCCGGCGTGTCGTGCGGCTGCTCTATGCCCATGGCCCGCGCACGTGGAGGCCCGCGAGCTGCGGCCAGGGAGACCGGCCGTTCGGGCCCGACTCACCGCGTCCACGCCCGCGAGCGTGGCGCTCTACCCCGTCGGTCCCGATGCGCCCGCCGGGGCCCGCCGTCGCCCCGCAGGAGCTCGCGAGCTGGCTGGTCACCGCCCGCGACGCCAAACTGCTCGTCCTCCTGTTTAACAGCTCGGGCGACCCCTGGCCACCGAATCTAATGTACCGCAGGGCCCACCTCGCGCCCGTCATCATGCTGGCCACGGAGCTCTATCGCCGTGAGCGAGGCACCCTCCCGCCTTCTGACGAGGCCCTGGTCGGGACGTACCTCAAGAGCTTGCCCGATGATGGCGCGGCCGACCTGGCCGATGAAACGACGCCGACGGTCGAGTAGCGGATCTGGCGAGACCGTCCTCACGGGTAGGCCGAGTTGGAGCAGGCCGTCTCATCGCTCATGCCCGGACACTGAAGCGGTTCAACGAGATCGTCCCCGCCGATCAGATCAGGCAGATCGGCCGCCTGGCCGAGTATGGCTTCGCACGCGGTACCGATGCCTCGGGTGAGCAAGCCGCGTATGATGCGTTCCTGACGCATCTGCTCGAATCGCAGGTAGTCGCACGCGACTGGTCGCTCGGTGGCAACGAAGGGCGGTTGGCGGAACTGCTCGTCCTTACCAAGGATGGTCGTCTCCTGCACATCGAGGTGATCGGCACGGCCGGAGTCGCGAATTCACCGACTGCGATCATCGTCCACGCGAAGGGGCACGGTGCCCGGATAGACGTGAGGGATTTCATACAAAAAGTCCTCACGCCCGAAGACGCGATCAAGGCGGCCGGGGACAGTGTGAACGGCGGCGGGATTGGGCGACGCGCGGCGGTGGCCGACGGGCGGCGGAAATGGGCGACACCCTTGGTCTGACTCACTGCTCCCTGTCCACGATGGGGCCGACAGGCCGACCATCGAGGGCCCCGGCAGTGAGGCAACAGGGTGTTCACGAACATGGAGAGCTGGGCCGAGATCCGCCGTCGCGTCCTCGCCGACGGCCTCAGCGGGCGCGCCGCCTGCCGCGCGTACAAGATCCACTGGGAGACGCTCAGGAAGATCCTCGAGCACACCGAGCCGCCCGGCTACCGGCGCACCAAGCCGAGGCGGCCCTCGATCCTTGACCCGCTCCTGCCGGTCGTCCACCAGATCCTCGAGGACGACAGGAAGGCCCCTCCGAAGCAGCGGCACACCGCCGTGCGGATCTATCGCCGGCTCCGCGACGAGCACGGCTATGGGGGCGGGCTGACCGTCGTCAAGGACGCCGTCCGCGCCTGGCGGCGCGGCCATGCCGAGGTGTTCGTCCCGCTGGCCCACCCGCCGGGCGAGGCCCAGGTCGACTTCGGCGAGGCCGAGGTCACCCTCGACGGCCGGGCCACCAAGGTCGCGGTCTTCGTCATGACCCTGCCGTACTCCGACGCGATCTTCTGCTGCACCTTCCCCCGCGAGTGCACCGAGGCCTTCCTCGAGGGCCACGTCCGCGCCTTCCGCTTCTTCGGCGGCGTGCCCCGCCGGATCAGCTACGACAACGCGAAGGTGGCCGTGGCCAAGATCACCGGGCCCCGCGACCGCAAGCTCACCGACGCGTTCCTCCGGCTCAAGAGCCACCACCTCTTCGAGGAGCACTTCTGCCTGGTGCGGCGGCCCAACGAGAAGGGGCACGTCGAGACGCTCGTCGGCTACGCCCGCCGCAGCTTCCTCGTGCCGGTCCCGGACGTCTCCGGCGGCCTGGAGGGCCTCAACGCCCGGCTCGAGGCCGACTGCCGCGCCGACCTGGCGCGGCGGCTGCGGGGCAAGCCGGCGACCAAGGCCGAGCTGCTCGCCGAGGAGCGGGCCGCGATGCTGCCCGTGCCGGCCGAGGCCTTCACGGCGGCGCGGGTCGAGCAGCCGCACGCCGACTCGCTGTCGCTGGTCCGGTTCGACGCCAACGACTACTCGGTCCCGACCGAGTTCGCGCATCACAGGGTCACCGTCGTCGGGACGGTCGACGCCGTCCGCATCGTCGTCGGCGACCGCGTCGCGGCGACCCATCGCCGGTCGTGGGGGCGAGAGGGGGTCACCTACGACCCGGTGCATTACCTGGCGCTGCTGGAGCGCAAGCCCGGGCGCTGGACTTCGCGGCGCCGCTGGAGGGCTGGGAGCTGCCGGTCTGCTTCGGCGTGCTCAGCGCCGGCTCGAGGCCGAGTTCGGCGGGCCGGGGACGCGGCGGTTCATCAAGGTCCTGCGGCTCCTGGAGGGGGCGAGCCTGCCCGACCTGACCCGTGCGGTGGAGCGGGCGCTGGAACTGGGGATGGCCGACGCCGACGCGGTGCGGCTGATCCTCGAGCACGGCCGGGAGGAGCCCGTCGGGCTGTTCTGCCTCGACGGCCGGCCCCACCTGCGGCTCGCGGGCGTGCCGACCCCCGACCTCTCGGCCTACGCGAGCCTGGCGGCGGGGGTGGCGCCATGAGGAAGGTCGAGACGAAGAGCACGGTGCTCCTGAAGCATCACCTCAAGGCCCTGCGGCTGCCGACGATGACGGCCGAGTGCGAGAAGGTGGCGGCGCGATGCGCCGCCGAGGACGTGGACCACCTCGGCTTCCTGCTCCAGCTCGCAGAGCTGGAGCTGATCGAGCGCGAGCGGCGGGCGGCGCGGCGGCGGCTCAAGGCGGCGCGGTTCCCGACGGCCAAGACGCTCGAGGCGTTCGACTTCGCCGCCGCCCCGAAGCTGAACAAGCCGCTGGTGCTGGAGCTGGCCCGGTGCGAGTACGTCGAGCGGCGAGAGAACCTCCTGCTGGTCGGCGGCCCGGGGACGGGCAAGACCCACCTGGCGACGGCCCTGGGGGCCGAGGCGTGCGGCCGGGGCAAGCGGGTCCGCTTCTATCGGGTCACCGAACTGGTGACCCAGCTGATGGAGGCGAGGGAGGAGCGCCAGCTCGGCCAGCTCCGGTCCCGGCTGGCGAAGCTGGACCTCTTGATCCTCGACGATCTGGGATACGTGCCGGCGAGCAAGGTCGGGGCGGAGCTGCTCTTCGACGTCATCGGCACGGCCTACGAGAGGACGAGCGTGATCGTGACGACGAACCTGCCGTTCGAGCAGTGGCCGGAGGTCCTGGGCAGCGAGCGGCTGACCGGCGCGGCGCTGGACCGGCTGACGCATCGCTGCCAGATCCTCGAGACGGGCGCCGAGAGCTACCGGCTCCGCGACGCCAGGCGGCGTCGCCAGGCCGGCGGGCCGATCCCGCTCGAAGCGATCCCGCAGCCCATCGACGACAAGCCATCCGGCAAGTAACCTGGGAATCGGGTGTCGCCCACTTCACCCGCCGCGCGTCGCCCAATCCCGCCGCCGTTCACAAATCCGGCCGGCAACGTCGCCGATGCAGTTTCGATCATAGCGAGTCCGCGCGAAACGGGACAAGACCGCGTTTCAAGCGATCATTTGAGCGGCTGACACCCCGGGCGGGGGGCGGACCGCCCCGATGCACGAAAGCCCATCAAGCCATCGCGGGAGGGCGGCGAACGAGAGCGCCTCGCGGGCTCGGGCGTTCGCTGTGTCCCGAGCCGGCCCCACGAGGGTATCGCTCCTGGATTCTCGCGAGTCGGGTCCCCGATCCGACCGATCAATCCAGAGTCCATGGACGCCGGCGAACGACCCGATCGAAGGATCGATCATGAGACGCCTGCTCGCCGGCCTCGTGCTCATCGCCACGGGCGCGGCGACCTCCGAGGCCCAGGTCTTCGACCTCATCAGCCTCGACCGGCTCAACGGCAAGCTCCGCGGCCACGTCGTCGACCACACCCAGAACCACGGCGCCGACCGGCGGATCTTCTCGCCCATCCTGGGCAGGCCGCGCGACCTCTACGTCTACCTGCCGCCCGGATACGACCCCTCGCTCGCCTACCCGCTGATCGTCTTCCTCCACGGCGCCGACGTCGACGAGCACGACTTCCTCGACCCCGGCGACCTGGAGGCGCTCGACCGCGCCATGGCCTGCGGCGAGATCCCGCCGGCCGTCGTCGCCGCGCCCGACGGGACCTACGGCGGCCTGAACCGGGTGATCTCCACCCACTCCCTCTGGGTCAACGGCCTGGGCGGGCGGTTCGAGGACCACGTCGTCGCCGAGGTCGTCCCGTACCTGATGCGGAACTACTCGATCCGCCCCGAGCGCCAGGCCCACGCCCTGCTCGGCGTCTCGGCCGGCGGCTACGGCGCGATGTCGATCGCCCTGAAGCACCGCGACCTCTTCGGCGTCGGTCGCGACCCTGGCCGGGCCGCTCAACATGCGCTACGACAACTGCCGGGGCCGCTATGGCGACGACTTCGACCCGGCCAGCTTCCGCATGCGGACCGAATACGACCCCGACATGGTCATCGCCCGCTATTACCTCGGGCTGCTCGTCCGGCGCGTCAGGACGTACCTGCGGCCGGTGTATGGCGACGACCCCGGCTTGATCGCCCGGGTCATGCGGGACAACCCGGCCGACCTGCTCGCGTCGACCGACCTCCGCCCCGGCGAGCTGGCGATCTACGTCAATTATCCCGGCCCTCGATCACTTCAACTTCGACGCCCAGGCCGAGTCCTTCGCCTGGCTCGCCGCCCGCCGGGGCGTGGCGGTCGACCTGGTCCGCGTCCCCGGGGCCCGGCACAACCTGAAGTACATCGAGGGCGCCGAGCTGCCCGCCTATCGGTGGCTGGGCGGCGCATCCCCCGGCCAGCGCCTCGCTGAGTGTGGTCGGATCGAGGTGTCCGGCCGCCGGCCTCGACGACGGCAAGCTCATGCATCGGTTCGCCGCGCGGGGGGATGAGGCCACCTTCGAGGCCCTCGTCGAGGGGTGTCGCCTCAATCGACGAGCCGCCGGCCATGTCGAACGACGACCCGGCGGGGCGATTGCCGACGAACGCGGCGGTGGACGCGCCATCGGCTTGCCAGCAGGCGGGACGGGCGGCGTCGTGCCGACGAACGTCGCCGATGAGTCGGCCAGGGCGGTCAGCGTGCCCGCGGCGGTCGACGCGCCGGTAAAGCTCGCGGCGGACGTGCCGAACGCCGAGAATGTCGGCGGCTTCGGTTCGCCCCGAAGGCCGCCGTGGACGATCCGATGTTACAGAAGACGCCGGATGCGACCGGCGTGCTGGCGAAGGCCGCTGACGACGAGTTGGCGGCCGTGGGTGCGGCCGGGACGGTCGACGTGCCTTGAGGGCCGCTGATGACGATCCGGCCGCCGGCCCGCCCGGGACCGCCGGAATCATCCGGGCCGCCTGATTGCCGAGGGCGCCGGCGACGGCGTCGGGCAGCCTCGACAGGGTGTCCCGGAGGGAATCGATCGCCTCGGTCAGCGCGGGGTCTGGTCCGTCGGCCATCGCCCTGCCTCCTCGGGATTCGGCGTCACCGCCGGGGATCGGCTCGGGATACTTCACGGAGCGGGCGTACGACGCGACGGCACGGGCGATGAGGCCCGACGCGCCCGGGGGCGCGGTCGCACTCGGCGAGTCGGCGGACGGCCCGCTTCCACGCCCGGGAGGACCTGACGGGCGTCGTCGCCGTCCGGGTGGCGCCGTCGCGCGAGTCTCCCGCGGCCGGGACCGTGGCTGGATTCGGGTTGGTCGGGCGGTCGGTGTCCATCGTGCGGCTCGGCGGGTCGGGGCGAAGAGGACGGGTCGCGGGCAATGGCAATTAATCTCCTATATTGATTCTAGATTGTGCAGTTACGATGTATACCAGCAAGCGGCACAAATCGCAAAGCGAGGGCCGCCGAACGATGGCATCTTGCCATCCGGTCGTCGTCGAGGGGAAGAAACCCCGCGCCGTCCGTGGTCGACGGCCGGGGCGGGACGACAACCGATCGACTCCGCCGCGTTTTTCGTCGCATCGGAGGGACGGGGAGAATACACTTCCGACGTTACGTCCGTCGTGAGCCTCCCTCGATAAACCTCACATCGGCACCTGCATGATGCAACTCACCCCCATTCACGACGACCCGGGCGCGCGGCGAAGCCCCCACCGTCGGACCTGGCTCGCGTCCGTCCTGGCGGTCGTGGCCGTGTGCGGGCTGCAGCGGGCGGCCCGCGCCGACGTGAATTACCCCGCCGGCACCCCGCCGCTCGGCGCCCATTTCGACAAGGCGGGAGGCTCGGTGACCTTCCGGGTCTACTCGTCGCGGGCGACCGCCATCCACCTGTACCTCTACGCCGCCGCGATCGACGCCGACGAGAAGCTGGCGGTGCCGCTGTCGAAGGGTGCAGACCCGGACGTCTGGTCCGTCACCGTGCCCATCGCCGACATGCGGGCGAACGGGATCGCGACCGTCTTCTACGGCTACCGCGCCTGGGGTCCGAACTGGTCGCTTGACCCGGCCTGGACGAAGGGGACGCGGGCCGGCTTCGTGGCCGACGTCAACGACCGGGGGGACCGGTTCAACCCCAACAAGCTCCTCATCGACCCGTATGCCGCGGAGGTCAGCCACGACCCCAGGAACGTGACGCATCCCGACGGGTCGGTGTACGTCACCGGACTCGCCAACAGGCTGAGGGACAGCGGGCGCTTCGCGCCGAAGGGCATCGTGCTCCCGCCCGACTCGGCCGACGTGGGGGTGCGACCGACGCGGGCATTCCGCGAGGAGATCATCTACGAGGTCCACGTCCGTGGCCTGACCATGCTCGACCAGACCGTCCCGGAGGGGGAGCGGGGCACGTACGCCGGGGCGGCGAGGAAGGCCGACTACCTGAAAGGCCTCGGGGTCACGGCCGTCGAATTCCTGCCCGTGCATGAGTTCGACAACGACGCCAACGACATCGATCCGGAGTCGCCGGGGAACGATTATTGGGGGTATGACACCCTCGGCTTCTTCGCGCCGGATCGCCGCTACTCCGCCGACAAGTCGCCGGGCGGGCCGACGCGCGAGTTCAAGGCGATGGTCAAGGCGTTCCACGACCGCGACATCAAGGTCTACCTCGACGTCGTCTACAACCACACGGGCGAGGGCGACGTCCAGAACCGGGACGGGTCGGCGATCAATCTGCTCTCCTGGCACGGCCTCGACAACCCGGCGTACAACGAGCTGACCAACGGCAACGTCTTCTACTATGACAATGCCGGGGTCAACGGCAATTTCAACTGCGCCAACAGGGTCGCCCGCGACCTGATCCTCGACTCGCTGGGGTACTGGTCGAAGGTGATGGGCATCGACGGCTTCCGGTTCGACCTGGCCGCCATCCTCGGCAACACGCTGGCGCATCAGCGGCCGTCGGACGGCCAGGGGTTCGTCTATGACAAGATGCTGGGCGACAACCCGCTGAACCGCGCCGCCCGCGAGTTGCCCGCGCGGCCGCCCGCCGGCGGGGCGGGGGTCGACCTGATCGCCGAGCCGTACACGGGCGACGGCCGACAGGACGGCCAGCAGGAGGGCAACTTCCCGGCGGGCTGGGCCGAGTGGAACCCGAGATACCGCGACAACCTCCGCGAGGCGCAGAACCGGCTGGGATTCACGAGCGTCACCCCCGGGATCCTCGCCAACGGATTCGCCGGGTCGAGCGACCTGTTCCAGGACGACGGCCGCAGGTCCTGGCACTCGGTCAACTCCATCGTCGAGCACGACGGCCCGACCCTGCACGACCTCTACGCCTTCAGCCTCCCCCAGAACGGGGGCCGAAGGGCCTGGGACCAGGGGGGCGTCGCCCCGCTCCAGCGCCAGGCGGCGCGCTGCGGGTTCGCCTTCCCCCTGCTCTCTCTCGGGACTCCGATGTTCTGCGGGGGCGACGAGTTCCTCCGCTCGACCGGGGGTGACGATAATCCCTACAACGTCGACAACCGGCGGAACTACCTCGACTGGGGGCTGATCGCCGCCAACAAGAATCACTTCGCCTTCGCCCGGCGGGCCATCAGCTTCCGCCGGGCCCACCCGGCGCTGCGGCCCGCCGATTACTTCGATGGGACGGACCACAACGGGGACGGCGTCAAGGACATCACGTGGTTCCGCGACGACGGCAACGAGGCCGACGCCGGCTACCTCGACGCCAGGGACCGCCACTACCTCGGCTACAGGATCGACGGGACGGAGTTCGGCGACCCTGCCCGGTCGATCTTCGTCGGCTATAACGGCTGGCAGGACCCGGTCGCCATCACGCTCCCCGCGGCCTCGGCCGGCCACGCCTGGTTCCGGGCCGGTGACACGGCCGCGTGGATGGAGGGCGAGGGCAACTTCCGCGAGGCGGGGCGGGAAGACCGGCTTGCAGACCGGTCGTACAAGATGGACCGCCGCTCGGTCCTGGTGTTGATCGAGAAGTGAATGGGTTCAGTCCGCCCTGGCGCCCGATCCGCCCGGGCGGCCGGACCTTGGAGGGGCCAGTCCGGTCGATCGATTGCGAACGGCCGAGTTGGCGCGCTTACCTGCCGTGAAGAACGCCAAGTACGTCAGTTCGATCGAGACGCAAGTGGACCCGGGATTAATTTTGCAAGCCTTCGGACGGCCCGACCCGGACCGAGGTGTATCCGTCATCCGACGGTCGCGGGTCGGTGGATCGCCGACGCCAGCAGGCACCCCGGCACGCCCAGCGACAACCAACCGGAGAAGAACCTCATCCCGGTCGCCGGCCACAGGTCGAGACGTCCGGGGATTGAAACCGAACCTCGGGTCGGAGCCGCCGCGAGGCTCGCGGTCGTTCAGGCTGATCCATGACAACAAGGATTGAAACTTTTCCTGGATGCGTTAGTCGCACCCGTGCCCGTTAGGTCGTTCAGGCTGATCCCTGACAACAAGGATTGAGACCTCGATCCGATGGGCCTGGAGTTCCATCTCCGGTCCCCTCTTCGAGGACAGATACGACGCGGATTCCCTACCGGTTTGTACCGGACTAGGGGGCCGAATACCGCGATTCCCCGCGATTTCTTGAGAGGCGATGAGAGGGATTGCAATCGGTGTCCGAAAACCTAAAATGCCTGAGCCACAGCAGTTTCTGGTGCTCATCGGCGGGAGTGCCCCTTCGCTTCGGGTCCGTGAGGTCGGAGGTTCAAATCCTCTCGCCCCGACTCTCCTTTGTGAACGAAATCCTCTCTGGCCGCCGATCGACCGCCGGGGTGGCCGTCCCGATGGGGACACGATCCCCTTCCGGGCTCGATTCCGAGGGCCCCCGGCCCGCGCAAATCGCGACGTGTCCGCCGGCCGCCGGGGCCGGCGGACACGTCGCGGCGTGGCTTCTGATCCTCCTCCAGCCCTCCGGCCTCCTCGACGGGAGCCAGGCCGGCGCTGCTTCCTGAGAGTGCGATGTTGTCGGCCCCGTGCATGGGAACCGACAGCGGCGCATCACCGAACACCATGACGCCGCTCAACAGGCGCCTCACGATCCGCTTCTTCCCCTTCACGGCGTCGCCGAAGGTCAGCCCGATCCTCAGCCCGAGGTCCCCGAGCAGACGGTTGACGTCGGCGCGGGCACCGTCGTCGCCAGTGATCCGCACGACGTCATCCAGCACCGCCATCGCCGACTCGACCTCCTCCTCCACCGTCGTCGTCCGGGCCGCGGCCAGTGACGAGCGGGCCGCGGCCAACGCCCGTTCCGCCTCGCCGGCCTCGAGGCGGAGCCGGTCGTACTCGCCAGCGATGGCCTCGTAGCGCGCGTCATCCCCCTCCATCGCCATCCGCCGCCCGACGACCTTGAGCTCGCCGTTGAGCGCGAGAGCTGGGCGACCAGAGACGCCTCGCGGGCGACCGGCCCGACCGCGGGCTCGACGCGGTCGCGGCGGGCGCGCTCCTCGATCAGGGGCGCAGGCGGTCCCGATTGCCGTGGCGGTCCACGTAATGGGCCAGCGTCCTGAGCGTGAAGCGGAGCATGGCCTCGCCGTCGACGGCATTACACCGGCACTCGGCGCCCTCGGTCCGGATGTACCGACCGCATTTGTAGAGCCGCCGGCCGCCGTTGGTTAGGCCATAGAGGATCGACCCGCAGCCGTCACTCAAGTCGACCAGCCGGGTCGCCAGCGGATAGCGCGCCGGGTCCTTGGCGCGCGGCACGCCCCGCTGGGTCGTACCCCGACGCCCGGCGACTGTGAACGGCGGCGGGATTGGGCGACGCGCGGCGGGTGAAGTGGGCGACACCCGATTCCCAGGTTACTTGCCGGATGGCTTGTCGTCGATGGGCTGCGGGATCGCTTCGAGCGGGATCGGCCCGCCGGCCTGGCGACGCCGCCTGGCGTCGCGGAGCCGGTAGCTCTCGGCGCCCGTCTCGAGGATCTGGCAGCGATGCGTCAGCCGGTCCAGCGCCGCGCCGGTCAGCCGCTCGCTGCCCAGGACCTCCGGCCACTGCTCGAACGGCAGGTTCGTCGTCACGATCACGCTCGTCCTCTCGTAGGCCGTGCCGATGACGTCGAAGAGCAGCTCCGCCCCGACCTTGCTCGCCGGCACGTATCCCAGATCGTCGAGGATCAAGAGGTCCAGCTTCGCCAGCCGGGACCGGAGCTGGCCGAGCTGGCGTTCCTCCCTCGCCTCCATCAGCTGGGTCACCAGTTCGGTGACCCGATAGAAGCGGACCCGCTTGCCCCGGCCGCACGCCTCGGCCCCCAGGGCCGTCGCCAGGTGGGTCTTGCCCGTCCCCGGGCCGCCGACCAGCAGGAGGTTCTCTCGCCGCTCGACGTACTCGCACCGGGCCAGCTCCAGCACCAGCGGCTTGTTGAGCTTCGGGGCGGCGGCGAAGTCGAACGCGTCGAGCGTCTTGGCCGTCGGGAACCGCGCCGCCTTGAGCCGCCGCCGCGCCGCCCGCCGCTCGCGCTCGATCAGCTCCAGCTCTGCGAGCTGGAGCAGGAAGCCGAGGTGGTCCACGTCCTCGGCGGCGCATCGCGCCGCCACCTTCTCGCACTCGGCCGTCATCGTCGGCAGCCGCAGGGCCTTGAGGTGATGCTTCAGGAGCACCGTGCTCTTCGTCTCGACCTTCCTCATGGCGCCACCCCCGCCGCCAGGCTCGCGTAGGCCGAGAGGTCGGGGGTCGGCACGCCCGCGAGCCGCAGGTGGGGCCGGCCGTCGAGGCAGAACAGCCCGACGGGCTCCTCCCGGCCGTGCTCGAGGATCAGCCGCACCGCGTCGGCGTCGGCCATCCCCAGTTCCAGCGCCCGCTCCACCGCACGGGTCAGGTCGGGCAGGCTCGCCCGCTCCAGGAGCCGCAGGACCTTGATGAACCGCCGCGTCCCCGGCCCGCCGAACTCGGCCTCGAGCCGGCGCCGAGCACGCCGAAGCAGACCGGCAGCTCCCAGCCCTCCAGCGGCGCCGCGAAGTCCAGCGCCCTGGGCTTGCGCTCGAGCAGCGCCAGGTAATGCACCGGGTCGTAGGTGACCCCCTCTCGCCCCCACGACCGGCGATGGGTCGCCGCGACGCGGTCGCCGACGACGACGCGGACGGCGTCGACCGTCCCGACGACGGTGACCTTGTGATGCGCGAACTCGGTCGGGACCGAGTAGTCGTTGGCGTCGAAGCGGACCAGCGACAGCGAGTCGGCGTGCGGCTGCTCGACCCGCGCCGCCGTGAAGGCCTCGGCCGGCACGGGCAGCATCGCGTCGCGCTCCTCGGCGAGCAGCTCGGCCTTGGTCGCCGGCTTGCCCCGCAGCCGCCGCGCCAGGTCGGCGCGGCAGTCGGCCTCGAGCCGGGCGTTGAGGCCCTCCAGGCCGCCGACGGCGACGGGGACCGGCACGAGGAAGCTGCGGCGGGCGTAGCCGACGAGCGTCTCGACGTGCCCCTTCTCGTTGGGCCGCCGCACCAGGCAGAAGTGCTCCTCGAAGAGGTGGTGGCTCTTGAGCCGGAGGAACGCGTCGGTGAGCTTGCGGTCGCGGGGCCCGGTGATCTTGGCCACGGCCACCTTCGCGTTGTCGTAGCTGATCCGGCGGGGCACGCCGCCGAAGAAGCGGAAGGCGCGGACGTGGCCCTCGAGGAAGGCCTCGGTGCACTCGCGGGGGAAGGTGCAGCAGAAGATCGCGTCGGAGTACGGCAGGGTCATGACGAAGACCGCGACCTTGGTGGCCCGGCCGTCGAGGGTGACCTCGGCCTCGCCGAAGTCGACCTGGGCCTCGCCCGGCGGGTGGGCCAGCGGGACGAACACCTCGGCATGGCCGCGCCGCCAGGCGCGGACGGCGTCCTTGACGACGGTCAGCCCGCCCCCATAGCCGTGCTCGTCGCGGAGCCGGCGATAGATCCGCACGGCGGTGTGCCGCTGCTTCGGAGGGGCCTTCCTGTCGTCCTCGAGGATCTGGTGGACGACCGGCAGGAGCGGGTCAAGGATCGAGGGCCGCCTCGGCTTGGTGCGCCGGTAGCCGGGCGGCTCGGTGTGCTCGAGGATCTTCCTGAGCGTCTCCCAGTGGATCTTGTACGCGCGGCAGGCGGCGCGCCCGCTGAGGCCGTCGGCGAGGACGCGACGGCGGATCTCGGCCCAGCTCTCCATGTTCGTGTGCACCCTGTTGCCTCACTGCCGGGGCCCTCGATGGTCGGCCTGTCGGCCTCCATCGTGGACAGGGAGCAGTGAGTCAGACCAAGGGTGTCGCCCATTTCCGCCGCCCGTCGGCCACCGCCGCGCGTCGCCCAATCCCGCCGCCGTTCACATCGACCTCCTGGACTGCGGCCCGATCGGGCCTCGTCGCAGAGCGGCTCGATCCCCAGCGGCGTCGTGATCCGGAGTGCGGCGTCGTTCATCACGACCCGCGGCCTCTCGGTGGCGTCCCGATCGGCATCCGTCAGGAGCCGTGGCCCGTCGGGGCCGACCCGGCGATGCTTCCCCTCCGACCGCCGCCCGTAGTCCTGCAGCTGCCTCCTGCCGAACCCCGTTCCATTCATTCTGGCTAGCACGGATCGCGCTGCGGCGCAAGCGTTACCGCCTCCGTCGGTCGTGCCAGACGCTCAGTGCGCTTCCCGATCCATTGCAGCGTGGGCAGCGGCGGAATGGCCGCTTGGGCAGCGTAAAGGGAATCCAGTTGGACCAGTCCCACAGGTTCAGGACGCGACCGGTACCGGCGCATGCGGGGCAGGGCTTCTTCAGGTACATGATCCACCTAGTAGTTTGTCAATCGTTGATTGTCGGGTAAAGCTGGCTTTGCACTTTTATTCGAGAGATTAAGCGGGAATTTTCGGTGCGTCGAGGAATAAAGCCGGACGTCCGTCCCGCACGGACGATGATTTGGGACTTGCGTCGACGAAAGAATACGGACTTCGCCAGATCAGACGCATCAACGATCTCCGATTAATGCCTAATTGGAATTTAAGTGCAAAGCCGGTAAAGCTTGCGAAGCTTCACCCGCGCATCGGCGGTCGTGAACTGCCAGTCGGCCTTCACGCCCGCTCCGTTCCTCCCGCCTTCCAGGCCCCGACATGGCTCACCATCGCGGGCCTGTCCCCCACCCGATCGGGCAGATCTCGCGACAGCGCACTCAGCTCGATCTCCGCCATGTTCAGCCAACTCCCGTGCTTGGGCGTGTGGCGCACCTCGAGCCGGTCGGCGATCCGCCGGGCCTCCTCGGGCGGGAACGCCTCGTACAGGCTCGCCACCGAGTGCGTGTTGAGCTGATCCATCACCAGCACTACCCGCTCGGCGTCCTTGTACCGGCCGTCGACCA